>NZ_WJIB01000011.1 GCF_019400745.1 Cohnella sp. CFH 77786
AGAAGAAGTACATTGAAATGAACGACTACTACGAACAAAAGAGAGCTAAGGAAAAACAAACCAGCAAGGTTGTATCTATCCGTTAGACAACCCGCCGGGGATTTTACACACAATATTGGACTTGACCGAAACGGGAGAAGCTAAGTGTATTCTTGCCATTAGATGTCGAATATGACTTGGATTTTAGGGGAATGAATTGTACTTTTGCTGTTAGATTCCGGAGACCCAGGGGCAAGCACACCCGATTTGTGCGTTGAAATCATGCCATTCAACGAACAAAGAATCCCGACCATCGTCAGGATTCTTTCTGTATTTTCGAAGGGTTATTGATCTTGTAAGGGACGGGATGCTTGGTGAGCTTCTTGGCGACGATCTTGCCTTCGAACCGGATCTTGTCCCCGATCTGAAGCTCCAGCTTCTTGAGCGTGGCGCTATGGCTCGACCAGGCGTCACCGACTTCGGTTTCCGGATCCTCGATCCAGACGGCTTCGTAGACGATCACTTCGTCTTCCGTTTCGGTAAAGTGGTTCGGCACCGTGGCGAATTCCTTCACGGTCGCGCGCATTCTCACTTTATCCTCGGGCAGCTGCAGCTTCGCGGTTTTTCCCTTCTTGGCGGGCTCCTTCGGCGGCGTTGCCGCCTTGACCGGCTCGGGTTCCGGTTTCTCTGCGGGCGGATCGGCGGGTTCGTTCCCGATTTCCGGCGGCGTCGACGCTGACGTATCCGAAGTTGACGGTTCCGCGTTGTCCGCATGCGGAGCTTCAGAGTCGGAGGTTTCTTCCGCCCCCGTTAACGTCTTCTGGCCGTAGGAGGAAGCCTGCATTTCTTTCAGGTAAGAGGGATGAATGCAGTGGCGCTGCCCGTTGTCGAATTCGATGACGGAGGTCATCCGGTCGACGTATCCGACGATGCTGCAGGGCAGATTCATGCCGTTTCCTTTGTAATAGAACGTTTTGGCTTTGGACGCTTTCTCCGAAAGCAGTCCCCATTCCTTGCATTTGCCGATCATCTCCGCCTCGTCATCGAACGCGCGAAAGCTTTCCGGCTGAATGGTGAACGAATACGTCATGGACGGGTCCGCCTTTCCTGGGACAGGGATCGTTATGAAAATACGATAACAAGAATGTCCGGCCGATTCAACCGCTTAGCTCTCTTTTCAGATGTTCGTACAGCTTCGCTCCGGCCGCCTGCAGGGGGAATTCCGACGCTTTGCAGAGAAGGCCGACGGTCATGTCGACGTCTGCGTGCTTCAGGATCCGGACCGCGGTTCCGGGAGGTTCCGGTTGCAGCGCGATCCTAGGAACGAGCGCGATGCCGAGACCCTGAGCCGCATAATAAGGCAGGGCGGTCATGCTGCCGATTTCCATCGTCTCCACCTCTGCGCACGCCGTTTCCTGCAGGATCGTGCCCAATTTTCTCCGATACGGACAGCCCGCCGCCGTCACCAGCAACCGGTGGCCCGGCAAGTCTGCCGGCGCGATGTCCGGTTTGGCCGCCAAGGGGTGCGATTCCGGCATCAGCACGACGAACTCCTCGGCATAGACCGGGTGAAAGTACAATTCGCTCGTCCACTCCGGAGCGGAGCTTAGCGCCACATCCAATTCGCCCCGGAGAATCCGGTCCCCGAGCGTAGGGGTATTGGCGATTTCGATCGATACCCGGACATTCGGAAGCCGCCGTTTGAAACGTTCCAGAATGGCCGGCAAACGGTGACTGGCCACCGGCTCAATCGCGCCAAGCCGGACGGATCCGGCTTCCCCGGCTTTCGTATCGGCCATGCTCGATTGCAGGCGTTCGATGTCTTGGACGATCCTCAGGCTCCGTTCCCGAAACAGCCTGCCCGCTTCCGTCAGCCGTACCGATTTGTGCGCCCGCTCGAACAACGGAACGCCGAGCTCGGACTCCAGTTTTTGGATTTGCATCGTAACCGTGGATTGCGCGTAGTTCAATTGCTCGGCCGCCCGGATGAAGCTGCCCGAGTCGACAATTCGATGGAACGTTCGGACGGCTTTGATGTCCATGCCGGCACCTCCGATCCGTGATTCAAAAATATTGAATGTTCTGTTCTATTCATTCAATTATACACGAATGCTAAAAGGCGGTAACCTGAAAAGAGGAGGGATTCAGAATGAACTTGAACGATAAGGTTGCGCTTGTCACGGGCGGAGGTACGGGAATCGGAAGAGCGGTTTCTCTCGCTTTGGCGGACAAGGGAGCGGCGGTTGCGGTGAATTATTCCCGTTCGCGGGACGAGGCGGAGGAAACCGTGCGGTGCATCGCGGAAAAAGGGGGGCGAGCCGTCGCCATCCAAGCGGACGTTTCCAAAGACGCCGAAGTGCGGAAGATGGTTGGCTCGGTCGCGGAACGGTTCGGAACCGTGGACCTTCTCGTCAACAATGCGAGCATCACGCGCCACATTCCCCTTGGGGATTTGGAAGCCGCCGAGGAAGTCGTATGGGACGAGCTGTTCGCGGTGAACGTGAAGGGAATGTTCCACTGCGCCAGAGCCGTGGCCCCTTGGATGAAGCGGAACAAAGGCGGAGCGATCATTAACTTGGGGAGTATCGCGGGCATTACGGGCGTGGGCTCCTCGCTCCCCTACGCCGTTTCCAAAGCCGCTGTTCACGGCCTCACGAGATCGCTGGCGCACGCTCTTGCGCCGGAAATCCGCGTCAGCGGCGTGGCGCCCGGAGCCGTCGCGACGAGATGGTGGGCGGGGAGGGAGGAGCAGATGGAGCGGCTGAGCCCGAATTTGCCGCTTCGGAGGGTCTCGACGCCGGAGGATATCGCGCATCTGATTTGCGCAGTGTTGGAGCAAGAAGCCCTGACGGGTCAGACGATCACGGTCGATTCCGGCCAAACCTTGTGACCGCAAGCATATCACCCGGGTTCCGAGACCGAACCGAATGGCAAAGTGAAGGTCATAACGTTTTTTTTGCAAACGAAAAGAATCCACTAATAATAAATTATGCTACAATAGGGTGTGGTTTCCAATCGATAAGGAGTGTTGACAATCTTGACTACGCAATCGAGCGCCGTGAAAGCCCCCAGCTTGTTCGGCAACCGGTTTCTCCAAACGATCTTGATGTCCAACGTACTGCTGCAGATTGGGATCTGGGTCCGCAATTTCGCGATTCTTCTCTACGTAGCGGACGTGACGGACAAAGATCCGTATGCGATCTCGCTTATCAGCGTCGCGGAATTTGCCCCCATTTTCGTCTTCTCGTTCATCGGGGGGACGTTCGCGGACCGCTGGAGGCCGAAGCGGACGATGATCTGGTGCGACTTGCTGTCCGCGGTATCGGTGTTCGTCGTGCTGCTGACGATCCATTACGGATCATGGCAATCGGTTTATCTGGTCACGTTCATCTCGGCCATTCTGTCTCAGTTCTCTCAGCCTTCCGGTATGCGGCTGTTCAAGCAGCACGTGCCCGAAGCGCAGCTGCAGCAGGGAATGGCGATGTTCCAGTCGCTGATGGCGATCTTCATGGTACTTGGGCCGATGCTCGGCACGTTCGCCTTCAGCACGTTCGGACTCGAAATCTCCATCGCTGTCATGGGCGTCGCGTTCCTGCTATCCGCTCTGGTGCTGGTTCGTCTGCCTAAGGATAAAGAAGAGCCGCGGCCGGCTGCGGAGAAGGGCCAATTTCGCAAAGAGCTATCAGAGGGATTTCGCTACGTATGGAAAAGTCCCGTACTGCGGACGCTCGGAGCGGTATTCATGCTGGCAGGACTCGCGGTCGGCATCGCTCAGGCGCTCGGCTTGTTCATCGTTACGGATCGGCTCGGAAAGCCGGAGGACTTCCTTCAGTACATCCTTATGGTGAACGGAGCGGCCATGCTGGTCGGCGGAGGCCTCGTCGCCGCATTCGCGAAGAAGGTGCCGGCACCGCTTTTGCTGGCGATCGGCATGCTGGTGAGCGCCCTCTGCACGGTCATCGTCGGTTACTCGACGAACGTTCCGCTTACCCTCGTCGTCCAATTTTTGAATGGGCTCGTCTTCCCTTGCATCCATATCGGGATCAGCACGATGATGTTGAAATGGTCGGACCCGTCCATCGTCGGGAGGGTAAACGGGGTGATGAGTCCTATGTTCGCCGGCATGATGGTCATTTCCATGTCGTTTGCCGGCGCGCTGAAGGACGCGTTCTCTCTTGTTTCGATCTATACCGGCTCTGGAGTCCTGTTCCTGATCGGGGCGCTGGCCATGCTGCCGACCATGCGGCATAGAGCGCCCGAGTTGGCGCAAAGCTAACGAGACAGGAAGGAAGAAGAGCGGCACTTGCCGAATAAGTAGAGGGCAACAGTTATTATCGCGGATAGGGAGTAGACGAAATGAGAATTGGCGCAATCGAAGCCGGCGGAACGAAGTTCGTTTGCGGAATCGGCAATGAGAAAGGCGAGATCGCGGAGAGAATCAGTTTCCCGACGGAACAACCGGAGCCGACGCTCCGCCAAGCTGTCGACTTTTTCCGGGATAAAGGCGTGGAAGCGATCGGGGTCGGCTCTTTCGGCCCGCTTGATATCGATCCGGCAAGTCCAACCTACGGGTACGTCACGACGACCCCGAAACCGGGCTGGTCCGGCTACTCGTTCTTGGGAGCTCTTCGGGAAGCGTTCGACGTTCCGTTCGGGTGGGATACGGACGTTAACGCGGCGGCGTTGGGAGAAGCCACGTGGGGCGCGGCGAAGGGCCTCGACAGCTGCGTCTATTACACGATCGGCACCGGCGTTGGCGTAGGTGTCTACGCGGAGGGGAAACTCGTGCACGGACTCGTGCACCCGGAAGGCGGCCACGTCCTGACCCGGCGTCACGCCAAAGATGATTTCGCGGGCTGCTGCCCCTACCACGGGGATTGCCTGGAAGGCATGGCGGCAGGACCGGCCATCGAGAAGAGATGGGGCAAGAAAGGAAGCGAGCTTCCTTCCGACCATCCCGCATGGGAAATCGAAGCCTTCTACATCGGTCAGGCTCTCGCGGGCACGATTCTCCTGCTCTCTCCGAAGAAAGTGATCCTGGGTGGAGGCGTCATGCACCAGAAGCAGCTATTCCCGCTGATCCATGCCGAAGTGAAGAAGAATTTAAACGGATATGTCAATTCGAAAACGGTGCTGGAGCAGATCGAAGATTATATCGTGCCGCCCGGACTGGGAGACAATGCCGGTTTGGCCGGCTCGCTGGCGCTTGGCCTGGCCGCGCTGCAAAGAGGATAACTAACGAACGCAAAAAACAAAACGATAAACCCGCAATCATGCCGCTGATTGTGGGTTTATTGTTTCATTCATGGTGGAATGTGCCGGTGTTGTTTTGCGTTAGAGGGAAATATAGGATAAATAGCGAATTCGTTTTAGAAGCCGAAAATGGTATTATCAAGAAGCATGTTCGTGAAATAGACGTTAGATGAAATCCTTGTAAAAAGTTAAAAGGATGATAAAACCTGAAAATAACATACGAGATCAAATCATATAAGGAATTCAAAGGACTACCGCGGATGAGTAAGTTCGGTCTTGTTATTTCTGTATTAAGTGCTCTTTGCTTTATTGGTTCTATAATATCTTATGGCTCGGAGACATACTTCATTAAGAAAGAAGTTATGAAGGCAGTACCGTATTATTCAATTGGAACCTTTATCTTAGGATTCATTACAACAATTATTTTTGATAAGAATCGAAAAGAACGAACTAAGATAGGACCATTAAAGGGGCATTAAAGAACTGCCTTGGAATGATTTTGTAGGGAATATGAGAAGACAAGGACTTCATCTAAACATCACATTCACGCATCGCAGCCTTAAGGCTGCTCAGTCCGCTTGAGGATTTCGATGAAGCCGGTGCCAGGCGGACAACCCTGCGCACCTAACCGCGTCGCGGCGGCTTCCGAAGCCTTAAGGTTCCCGGGTTCGTGAATCCGAGAGACGGTAGACGAAATGGATGTTAACACCATGAGAGAAAAGAGGACATAGCATGGACAACCTGGTCATGTTCTTAGTGTTTTTAGCATTCTTTTTTATTTACTTCTTTTATATTCGAACAAAGAATAAGGGGAACGTTATAAGGCTGCTTAAGAAGAAAGAACCTACAGCGTTAATTAACGTCTTTTCAAAAGAATTAAAACGAATAAAGAATAAAAATGTGAGAGAAGCATTCACGGCTTACAACACCGTATTAGTTCTTATTCTTTATGGGCGATTAAATGAAGCAAAGTCTACAATTTCTCGAATGGAATGGGCTAACTCAGAACCTTTATGCCAAGCACTAAACTTTAGCGCTCAAAGTTTAATTTACTATTTTGAAGGAAACATTGTTGAGGGGTTGGCAATGGCAAGGAAAGCAAGAGCCGTTCAAAGTTACTCTACTCCCATCCAAGGAGTGAGAGTTGATGAGAATGTGTTGAATGCATATGTTGACATCGGTGAATTATTATATGGACAAAATAGCAATGAAAAAATTAGCAAGCTGAGAACTGTATTTCGAGGCTTCCCTATCATTGTTCAATTGTTTGTGGCCTGGGCATTAATGAAAGGTTACCACGAGATAAACAACATGGAAAAATATGAAGAAATGAAACAGTTTTGTATGAAGAACGCTCCTAATTTTTTGCTGCAAATTGAGGATAACAAGTCAACACGACAGACCTTAAAATCGTATGTTTAATCGCTTGACATTTCGAGCAGACGTTGACTTCCGGTAACCTTTATCAAGGGGGGGAGTTTGATGAAGAAAATAAAAGAAATATTCTCATCCAAATTAGTCCTGTTCGGTTTAGGGCTCTTTAATGCAGAGTGGTCCGTACGTAAACCCAGACAACACGGATTATGTAGTAAACTCTTTTTTCATTTTAAAGAAATACCGTCGAAGAGGATTAGGCAAAGAGGCATGTAAAGAGCTTTTTCGCAAACTGCCTGGTCGATATGCTATCGGTCAATTATCTAACAATGTTCCAGCCATTCAGTTTTGGAAGAATTTATACCACTCTTTCAAAATAGATTTCGATGAGAGAGAAAATATCGAAGACCATCAAATCATATTATATCAATACTTTAAGGTTTAGCTTGAACACGGATAGGTGTATGGCAAAATCATCCTATGTTCACGCGGCGAGCCGGCTGGCGGAAGAGGAGAAACCCAATGGACGTACAAGACATTCCAGTCGAAATCGTGGATCAAATAGGAGCGATTCAGAACCTCTCATTCCCTCGACAAGGGTATACTTCGCTTGTTGCAAAAATCCAAACTCGTGATCATCAGTTCATTATTAAAAAGACTGAGCATGCGTTATTTAATGAATGGTTATCCGAGGAATACCTAGCGTTACAATATCTTTCGACTACCGGACTACCGGTTCCAAAGCCATATGCTTTCCATATTCAGGACAGATCGAGATGGCTGCTGATGGATTACATAGATGGAATTAGTTTGAGACATTACTTGGGGAGCAAACCTGATCTTAGGGATAGAGAAAAAGTGATCTCTCATTACGGTTTATGTTTAAAGAAAATCCATGAAAGCCAATGCCCTGTTGAATTGCGCAAGAATGATCAATCTTGGTTAGATACGATGCTTATGAAGGCAAGCCGCAATCTTACAAATTATCATGTGGAAGGCACTGAAGAATTACTTATACGACTGAAAAATAATAGGCCCAAACCGATCGAGAATACTCTGATCCATGGCGATTTTCACACGAATAACGTATTGGTTAACAACAATAAAGTAATAGGCATTATTGATTGGCCCAGAGCTGCGTTCGGTGACCCTCGATTTGATATTGCGCTGGCTATCAGACCTAAGCAAGATGTTTTTGATCAAGAAGGGGATCAAGACGTATTCTTTGAATCCTATGGCAGAGTTAGGATAACGGATGAAGAATACAGGTATTTCCAAGAAGGCTTATATAAGTTCTTTTAAGCATCACTTTGAGCGATATCTAAATTAGCCAAGGCGGGAAATCCAATGGATATTCGGCATACCATTGAAATAATCGAGAAAGAAATAACGATAACACTTGATGAATATAACAAATGGTTCGTAGTTGATAAAAATCTTATGAATTTTTCACCACAATATGGATGGAGAATCGATCAAATTCTCGAACATGTTACTTTGACTAACCATTTCTTATTGATATTAATTCGTAAAGGCAAGAGAACAGCGATCGAGCTCTCTTCAAAGAAGAATTTAGGGAAAGAGCTTGAGAATTATCAGTTTAACTTAGACAAACTTCATGATATTTCAAAGCATAAGTCGTTTGCATGGATTCGGCCAGAGCATATGGAGCCAAAAGGTGAAGCAGGTTTGTCCGAAATACAAACATGATTAGAATCTCAATTCAACGAATGCAAAGCCATACTAAAAGAACTGTAATGACCCGCCTCACATACAGACACGCGCCTCCAACTTTCAAAATCAAATTTTCAATGGAAAGGATGCGTTCCCCATAGAGTCGTCTCCATCCATGTCGACAGTCGAAATCTTCTCCATCTTCGCGCTTATTGGCAACGGCTTGTTGTGGCTGCTCGGCATCTACAGCCTGTATTTGTTCATTAAACTTGCGCACCGAGGCATTCAAGCGCTGGACAATTTACTTGGACGAAAAGAGAAACGGCCGCCGATGAAACCCCGTGCATTTAAAAGAGACATACTGGGGCGCCACCATGACGCTGGAAGGGGAAAACGGGACGCCGTTGATCCGCAAAATCGCAAAGTTTATCGAGAGATACCGTTAACCTAGAGGAATTTGCCGTTCATCGACGAATTAACCAATGGATGTAATCCTACATCTCGATGAATAGCAGAGGTCGTAGCATGCTCAACGATTACAAGGATTTTCTGCTGAACATGTTCTTTGTCGCCTCTCCCCTCGTTTTTTACCCCTACATTCTCAAAACCAAGAACAAGCCGTTGCTTTACGGCCTGTTCCTGTACCTCGTATTAGCCGTTTCGCTCATCTGCACGATGTCTTTTTCCGTCCAAATCGAAGGATTGTCTTACGATTTCCGATCCGTTCTGCTGACGGTCAGCTTCATCTACGCGGGGCCGTTCGTCTCGTTATTGCTCTACTTCACCCTGATCGTTTGCCGTTTCGCGTTGGGCAATCCCAACAATTTGCTATATGCGGTTTCCTTGCTGCCTTCCGTTATCTTGTTTTTGCTGCTCCGGAAGCATTACGCCAGCGTCAGCGCCAAAAGAAAAACGTTTTCGGCGGCATTGATCTGCACCTTCATCAAATTTCTGACCATATTCGCCTATCTCGGATTCCTCGGGGATTTGGTGCTGTGGTTCAAATCTCCGCTAGACACGCTCGGGACTTACCTCGTTCAAGCACTTACCGCCGCCGCATTCGTCTGTCTCATGGAACTCGCGAACAAATACTTCGTGATGCAGGAAGAAATCGTCGCCAGCGAAAAAATGAAAATCGTAAGCGATATCGCGGCCTCGGTCGCCCACGAAATCCGGAATCCGCTAACCTCGGTGAGAGGGTTCATCCAACTGCTGGGAAACGGCGATTTGCCGCTCCAGCGACGGGAGTATTACCGGAATATTTGCCTGGACGAGCTGGATCGGGCACAAAATATCATCTCCGATTATCTGACGTTGGCGAAACCGGATCCGGAAGTCGTGGAACGGATCGATCTGAAGGAGGAAGTGGAGTATGTCTCTCAAATTCTGCTGGCCTACGCCAATTACAATAACGTGGTCATCCAAACCCAGTTATGCGACGAAGCTTACGCCGAAGGAGATCGGCACAAGCTGCGGCAGGCGTTGATCAACATCGGTAAAAACGTGATCGAAGCGATGCCGGGCGGCGGACAATTGCTGTTCGCGTTGAAGAAGACAAACGGAGGGGTGGTCTTGACCGTGAGCGATACGGGAGTCGGGATGACCCCGGAGCAAATCAGCCGGCTCGGAACGCCGTACTATTCCACGAAAGAGAAAGGGACCGGGCTCGGGACGATGGTGTCATTCGGGATCATCAAGAAGATGCACGGAAAAATCGAAATCAAAAGCGAGCTCGGCGTGGGAACGGAGTATCATATTATCTTTGCCGCATAGTTGCACAGCCGATTTCCGACAGGGGGCCGGCTTTCGCGTTTTCTAGGCTTTCACCTAAGGGTTCCTCCGTGAGTATCCTATCGTATCACTCATGGAATAGATGGAGGAAACGTGATGGGGTATTTCGTTGGCGTAGAGCCGGGGGTCAATCTGTACGTAGAGGACCTGAATCCCGGGGGCGGCAAGACGATCGTGTTTATCCACGGCTGGCCATTAAACCATAAGCAGTTCGAGTATCAATTCGACGTCCTTCCGGCCATGGGATACCGCTGCATCGGCATCGACTGGAGAGGATTCGGCAAGTCGGACAAACCGGCGGGCGGCTACAACTATGACCGCTTGGCGGATGACCTCCGCGTCGTCATCGGCGCGCTTGGGCTGAACGACTTCACGCTCGCGGGGCACTCTACGGGCGGCGCCATCGCGATCCGTTATATGGCCCGTCACCAAGGCTTCGGCGTATCCAAGCTAGTTCTCATCAGCGCTGCGGCACCCGCCGGCTTTACCCCCGAGACCGCGGGCAGGCTGCTGTCCGAAACGTTTAACGACCGTCCCAACATGATGCGGGGCGTAACGGACGAATTTTTCTTCCGGTCCGTATCCCGCCCGTTTGCGGACTGGTTCCGGCTTTTGGGGCTCGAAGCGGCGGGCTGGTCTACGGCGGCGGTCATCGTCATGCTCAGGGACGAGAAGCTGGATGCCGATCTGCCCCGGATCGCCAGTCCGACCTTAATCGTTCACGGCATTCACGACCAAGTGATCCCTTTCACGCAGGCGCAGGTTCTGAACGAGAAAATCAGAAATTCCCGGCTTGTCCCCTTTCCCTACAGCGGCCATGGTCCCTTCTGGGAAGAACGCGACCGCTTTAATCGGTTGTTGGCGCAATTCGTCGGACGCTAAGGATTCGTCTCTCTACAATCCCGGATGAAATCTGCCGATAGCAATGGATAAAGGGACTTTATTCCTAATCCAACGGGAGGGGCATACGTGAAGGCGAGAGCGATCTGGAAATGGGTGATACCGGCCATCGTGCTGGCGGCCGTCTTCCTACCGTACACGGTATCGGCAAACAATGGCATCGACAAGAACGAGCAGCAGGAAGCGGCGAAGAGAATGCAGGGTTTACAGTTGATTGCGGGTAGGAAAGACGGCGATCTGGCGCTGGATGCCAATATCACCCGCGCCGAATTGGTGACGATCATCGTTCGCGCATTCGGGAATGACACCGAAGCTAAGCTATTGAAAGGAGCGCCTTCTTTCCCGGACGTCGGATCCCACTGGGCAAGCGGCTACATCGCGGTAGCCAAAAATCTGGCCAAGCAAACCGGAGAGGTGTTGGGACGGCCGGACGGCACCTTCAACCCGGACGGCAACGTCACGCAGGCCGAGGCGCTGGCTTTCGTCATGAAGTTTATGGGCATCAAACCGGAAGAAGGCTCCAAATGGCCGGATAATTATATCAATGGTGCCGTCAACGCGGGGCTGATCACAGAGGAGGATGGGAAGGCCGTTTCGGCGGGCAAGAATACGGCTGCCAATCGCGGCTTGGTATTCTACCTTGCGGACTCGGGATTCTCCACCTATAAGCTTGCGAACGGCAAAACGGTCTACACGACTTATGTCGACTCGAAGCCGCCCAGCCTGACGGTCGAAACGCCTCCGTCCGAATCGGCGGAGAATCAAGTCGCGCTCAAAGGTACTGCCGAAGGCGCCGCTTTCGTCACGCTTGACGGCAAGAAGGTAAGCGTGGGCGCGGACGGCAAATGGACGGGAACGCTGGAGCTGGGCACTTGCGGCGATACCTATCCGATCGTGGCGTCCGATTTGGCGGGCAATACCGTTACGAAAGAAGTCACGATCAAATGGAAGGGAGCGCCCAAAGGCGTGTCCAAAGACGTGTACGCGTGCAAGGCGAACTAATTCGCGGATTCCTTGATGCGCCGGCGCGATTCCTCGTGGGATTCATCGCCGCTATCGTCGTTGCTTTTTAAGGTAGCCGTTCTTCCATGATTTATACATTTACTCTATGCCCATTCCTGATAGAATCAGGGATTGAAGTGCTTCTATTAGGAAGGGGAATAGGAAGAAAGTGAAGAAGTTGATCATCGCGGCGGTCGCATTTGCGTTCATGGCCGCAGGGTTTGCGGGGAGCGCATGGGCGGCCGACCAGCAGAAACGCGAGTTGTTCGAGTATTTTGTGGAAGACAGCTTGGATCATTGGGCAAGCGCGGATTTGGCGGATTTCATTCAGGCTGACATTCTTGCCGGATATCAGGAAGACGGGGCTGTTTCGATCAAACCGCAAGGCAACGTGACCCGTGCCGAGTTCGTGGCGATCCTGCTGCGCGCGGCCGATGTTCCCGTCCAATCCGGCGAATCGAAATTTACCGACGTCAGCGAGAAAGATTGGTTCCATGACACGGTCGTGACAGCCAGTTCCATGAACCTGATTTATGGTCAGAAGGCTGACGTTTTTGCGCCGAACGCGAAAATCACGCGTGCGGAAATCGCCGCCATTCTGAACCGTTTCTTCCAAGCTACGCTTGCGTTTGACGGGCAAGCCAAAACGTTCACGGACATCGAAGGCCACTGGGCGAAAGCCGATATCGAGAAGATCAGTGAGGCCGGTGTCGTCGCGGGTTATGGCAATGAATTCAAGCCGAACAAAAACGCGACGAGAGCGGAAGCGGCCAGCATGGTGCGCAGAGCTCTCCATCAGGAAACGAAGGCAGCGCCGGCCGAGCAGGATTTGATCCAAGTCGTGAAGGACTACAACGATAAGGGCAACGAGTTGATGCAGGCGCTGAAGTTTGACGAACTGGCGGCTCTGAATAACGAGAAATCGGTCGGTTTTGAACAAGCGTTTGTCCTTGCGTCCGTCGATTCCTTGAAACAAGCCTTGGAGCAGATTCAAGCGACGGGAGCGACTTTCGAAATCAAAGTGAACGGCGATGCGAATTATCAAGTGAAGTTTGCCAGCGATCGTTATGCGGCCGTTGCCGTTACGGGTCAAACGGGCGAAATCATCTTCGCCAAAGACGGCCAATCCCATTCCGAGAAAGTGAGCTCCGACGAGACCTATCTCCTGCGCAAGATCGGCGGGACCTGGAAGATCTACGGCGGGGAAACGTCGTACCAGGATTTCATCGGAATGATCCTGAATCCGGACGGCGCAAGTTCGGAAGCAAGCGCAAACTGATTTCAACACCGAAAAAGCGATCATTCTCCCATTCGGGGAATGGTCGCTTTGTCGATTCAATTGTCCGGCTGTAAATCCATGATCGCTCCGGTATATGGCGAGGCGGTCCAGGAAGCGTTGCCCGCTTGACCGTCTTTATTGCTCGTGCGACAGCTGCCGGTAGGCCGAAGGAGACAGACCCAGCCAGCGCTTGAACTGCTTGCTGAATTGGGAGACGTCGCGGTAGCCGAGCGCCTCGGATACTTGCTCCACCGTCAAGGAACGGTCCAGCAGAAGCTCCTTCGCCCGGCGCTGCTTCAGCGATGTCAAATATTGGCGCGGCGAAATGCCGAAAACATGCCGGAATATCCGGGTGCAGGACGCCGGCGTGTAGCCCATTTCTTTAGCCAGCGCCACAAGGCCTCGTTTGTCGTCCGCTCCCGCGTCTTGCCGGACGAGACGCTCGATCGCGGCGGCAAGTCTCGCGGCGACCGGATCGGCGGCGCCCGGGCCTGCCGCGTCCGTCGCGTCCGTCGCGTTGCCATGGGCGTACCCGAGCAGTCGGGCGAACAACTCGAACCCCGTCATCAGCGTATCGGTCCGGCTTTCATCGCCGGAGCCTTCCCGGGCGTTGCGGACGAAACGGTCCAGTACCGGCTTCAGGGCGCGCACAAGCTCCGAATCCGCGCGGTACAATGCGGAACCGAGTCCGTTCAGCTTCTTCCGCAAGCCCAAATCGCCGACCTCGAAATGCAGGCAGAAGTACTCCATCGCGGCGCCGTCCGCCGAGCCCATGCTCTCGTGCCGGACGCCCGGCTGCACCCAGACAAGGTCGCCGAGACGCTGAGTCCACACTTTCCCCGCCGCCTTGATCCGCTGGGCCCCTTCCGTCACCCAGTTGATCTCGTAAAGCGAATGCTCGTGTTCCGGATAGGACCACCGAGCATCCACCTTCCGCAAATGAACCCCGAACAATCGGAACGCGAAGTCGGCATCCGGCATCGTCCGGTTTTCGATGACGTTCTCCGTTCCCGCTGGCAGCACCGTTTTCGGCACCTTTGCCTTCCTCCTTCTCCTTATTCCGCCCGTTCTCCCATTATAGCATAGGACCCTCGGACCTCTGTTCGTTTTGCCCAAAAGCGGGAGCGGTTTGCCCATGTCGGCCCTTCAGCGTCCGGGCTATGATGAAGCTGATCGGAACAGCAAATCGCAAAGGAGTCGGTACGAGAACATGGTCCAACCCTTTTTCAACGCGCATCATTCTCCCATCGGGGCATTCGCGAGCTTCACGTTGGGATTTCCGGGGGGAAGCGGCGGCTTCGACCTGGAGCTGGGGCGTCCTCCGAGACAAAGCGTCTATATCGGCTTGGAATCGGAAACGGGCGGGTACGAGGCGCTTCCGTTCTTCACGGGAGGGGATGACGAGAGCAAACGCTACGACGTCGAGAATGCCGCGGGGGCTCAGCCGGCCGAAGCCGTATCGGGACCGCGGGTCGTCTCCTTCGCGCGCGACCGCGTCAAGCGCGATTTCCGATTGTCAACGGATACCTGGCAGGCCGGGGACCTCACTTTCACGCTCTACTCGCCGGTCCAGCCGGTTCCCGACCCGACCGGGGCGAACGAAGCGGAGTTGAAGCAAGCGCTCGCCCCCGCGATCGCGGCTGAGCTGACCGTCGACAATACCGCGGGCCGCAAGGCGCGCAGAGCCTTCTTCGGCTATCAGGGAGGCGATCCGTATAGCTCGCTGCGGCGGATGGACGATACGATGAACGGCTCTTCGGGCGTCGGCCAAGGCCGGCTGACGGCGATCGTAACGAAGGATCCGGACGTTCGTTCGGCCCTTCATTTCAGCATCGAAGATATCCTGAACAACCCGCTCGAGGAGAACTGGACGTTCGGCCTTGGCACGGTCGGCGCCCTCGTCATGGACGTGCCGGCTGGGGAGAAGCGAACGTACCGGTTCGCGCTATGCTTCCATCGGGCGGGTACGGTCACGGCGGGGATGGACGCATCTTATCTGTACACGCGCTGGTTCCCGAGCCTGGAATCGGTCGCCGAGTACGCGCTGGAAAGATGGGACTCCTGGGCGGCCAGGTCGCGCGAAGCGAACCGGATGATCGACGAAACCGCGTTAAGCGAGGACCAGAAATTCATGATGGCCCACGCGATCCGAAGCTATTACGGCTCCACGCAGCTGCTGGAGGCGGACGGCGAGCCCGCATGGATCGTGAACGAGGGCGAGTACCGGATGATGAACACGTTCGACCTGACCGTCGACCAGCTGTTCTACGAGCTGAAGATGAACCCATGGACGGTGCGGGCCGAGCTCGACCTGTTCACCCGCCGCTACAGCTACCGCGACCGCGTTCGTTTCCCGGGCGAGGAGAAGGAATACGAAGGCGGCATCAGCTTCACGCACGACATGGGCGTCGCGAACACGTTTTCCCGGCCCGGCTATTCCGCCTATGAGCTTTACGGGCTGAAGGGCTGTTTCTCGCACATGACGCATGAGCAGCTGGTCAACTGGATCCTGTGCGCCTCCGTATACGTGGAGCAGATTGGAGACCGCGCCTGGCTGAGCCGCAACCTGGGCGTGCTGCAGGAGTGTCTGGCCAGCATGCTGAACCGCGACCATCCGGACCCGGACAAGCGGAACGGCATGATGGGGCTCGACAGCACGCGCACGATGGGCGGCGCCGAGATCACGACGTACGACAGTCTCGACGTGTCGCTGGGCCAGGCGCGCAACAACATTTATTTGGCCGGGAAATGCTGGGCGGCGTACTTGGCGATGGAGAAGCTGTTCCGCGAGGAAGGTTTGACGGAGCTGTCCGTTACGGCGGGTGAGCAAGCGGAGCGATGCGCCCGCACGATCGCGGCGCATGTCACGGAGGAAGGGTACGTTCCCGCCGTTATCGGCGAGGGCAACGATTCCCGCATCATTCCCGCGATCGAGGGGCTCGTATTCCCTTATTATACGAACTGCCGGGACGCGCTGAGTCCGGACGGCCGCTTCGGCGATTACATCCGCGTACTGAAACGCCATTTGGACACGGTGCTGAAAGAAGGCGTCTGCCTGTTCCCGGACGGCGGCTGGAAAATCTCGTCCACGAGCAACAACTCCTGGCTCAGCAAAATTTATCTGTGCCAGTTCATCGCGCGCCATCTTCTTGGTTGCGAATGGGATGAACGGGGGCGCGCCGCGGACGCCGCGCACGCCGCCTGGCTGACGCATCCGACGCTTTCGATCTGGAGCTGGAGCGACCAGATCCTCGCCGGCGAAATCATCGGCAGCAAGTACTATCCGCGGGGCGTGACCAGCATTCTCTGGCTGGAAGAAGCGATTGCGCGGGGATAGAAAGATAGAGAAGCGAAAGAGAAGCGAAAGAGAAGCGAAAGAGAAGCGAGGAGGATGGCAGCATGACCGAAAAACCGGATGAGGCGCCTTCGCTGTGCCGGGTTTACGAGGATCGGTTCCGCATCGGCGCGGCCGTGAATCCCTGGACGCTGGCAAAGCAACAAGCTTTGCTGCGCCGGCATTTCAACAGCCTGACCGCCGAGAACGAAATGAAATTCGAACGCATCCATCCGCTGGAGGATAGGTACGACTTCACCGCGGCGGATGCTCTGATGGCCTTCGCGGAAGAAGGCGGAATGGCCGTCCGCGGGCATACGCTCGTCTGGCATAACCAGACGCCGGCTTGGGTCTTCAAGGGACCGGACGGGGAGCCCGTCGACCGGACGACGCTGCTGGGGAGAATGCGATCTCATATCCACGCCGTCGTCGGCCGTTACAAGGGCAGGATTTACGCCTGGGATGCCGTCAACGAAGCGGTTGCGGACGAAGGCGACGATCTGCTCCGGGAGTCTCCCTGGCGGTCGATCGCCGGCGACGATTACATCGGCAAAGCGTTCGAATACGCGCACGAAGCCGATCCCGATTGCAGGCTGTTCTACAACGATTACAACGAATCGTTTCCCGCCAAGCGGGAGAAGATTTACCGGTTGGTCGAAGAATTGAAGCGGGACAACGTTCCCATTCACGGCGTCGGGATGCAAGCGCATTGGAATCTCTTCTCGCCGGGGTTGGACGACATCCGGGAGGCGATCGAACGGTATGCCTCATTGGGCTTGGAGATCCACATCACCGAGCTGGACATGTCCGTCTTCGCCTTCGAAGACCGGCGGACCGATCTGCAGCGGCCGACGGAGGAAATGCAGCGGCTGCAGGAAGAACGTTACGCTTCCGTTTTCGCGTTGTTCAGAGAGTACGCTGCCTATATCAAGAGCGTCACCTTCTGGGGGGCGGCGGACGATTATACGTGGCTGGACGGCTTCCCGGTCAAAGGAAGGAAGAACTGGCCGTTCCTGTTCGACGAGTTGCACCGGCCCAAAGGGGCTTTTTGGGACGTATTGCCGTGAACGGCATGCCATGCCGCCAGCGAGAAGGAGCTGTACCGAACGCCAACCTGATGGCGGAAGGGCCAGCTCCTTTCGCCACGTGCGCGCCCGTTAAGCCTGCGTCGCAAGCTTAACTCCACCCCCGCGCCACTGTGCCGTCCGTTAAGCCTGCGTCGCAAGCTTAACTTCACCCCCGCGC
The DNA here is from genome assembly GCF_019400745.1 of Cohnella sp. CFH 77786. Lineage (GTDB taxonomy): Bacteria > Bacillota > Bacilli > Paenibacillales > Paenibacillaceae > Cohnella. The sequence goes on from NZ_WJIB01000011.1 coordinate 17,832, forward strand.
CACTGTGCCGTCCGTTAAGCCTGCGTCGCAAGCTTAACTTCACCCCCGCGCCTCTATGCCATCCGTTACGCCTGCGCCGCAAGCTTAACTCCACCCCCGCGCCTCTATGCCGTCCGTTAAGCCCGTCCCGCAGTCTTATTACTCCGCTGTTCCCTAGCCATGCCCGATTGAACACGCTAGCGTTCCGAGTCTCCGCGAAGGCCATGTTGCGGCCGAATGACAAACGCGTTACAGTTCGGCAACTAAATTCTCCGGCCCCGCAGAGCAGGCAACTCTCCCGCCAACGGCTCATACAATATCTTCACATCTCTCGCAAAGGAAGTGCGGGCCGTGAGGAGATACCATTGGATCAGGTGGAGAAGGTTCCTCCTCAGGTTCGCCGTCGTCGCGACGCTCGGCGTACTGCTCTGGCGGGGCGGACCGCAAGCCTGGTCGATTGCGCTGAGCGTGCTCGGCCTCTTGCTGCAGCTGCTGTTCGCGGTCCTGTTCATCATCATCCAGTTCGTCGCCCTCTTCTGGTTTCTCGCGAGGGGAAGAACCTATTGGATCCTGCCCGGCGAGACCGGAGCGACTTGGGAGGATTACCGCGGGAACCCCGAAATCGTGGAAAACGCGAAACGGATCGTCACGCTGCTGAAGGGCGTCAAAGCGTTCAAGGCAATGGGCGGCGAAGCGATCCGCGGGCTGCTGCTCTGCGGTCCTCCGGGAACGGGGAAATCGTATTTGGCGCAAGTCATCGCCAACGAGGCGCAGGTGCCGTTCGCGTACGCGTCGGCTCCCAGCTTCCAGAACATGTTCTTCGGAGTCGGCAACCTGAAGGTGATGCGGATCTACAAGAAAGCCCGCAAGCTGGCCAGGGTATACGGCGCCTGCATCATTTTCATCGACGAGATCGACGCCATCGGCATGAAGCGGCAGGCGGGAGGGGGCGGCGGGTTCGGAATGTTCAATATGGGCGGCTCCGGGCTGCTCAACGAGCTGCTCCTGCAGATGGATCCGCCGAACATCGACGGTTCCCGTATCCACAAGCTGCTACGCCTGCTCGGTCTGCGGCGCCGCAAAGCCGACCGGCCGGCCGTGCTTACGGTCGCGGCGACGAACCTCCCCGACGTGCTTGATTCGGCGCTGCTGCGGCCGGGACGGTTCGACCGGCAGCTGTGGGTCGACTCCCCGGATTACGACGGGCGGGTGGACGTGTTCCGTTATTACCTGCGGAAAGTGAAGAAGGACGATACGCTGACCCCGGAGAAAGCCGCGCTCGATACGGTCGGTTACAGTCCGGCGCAGATCAAGCATATTGTCAACGAGGCGGTCGTCATCGCACACCAGCGGGGCGCTCCGCTTGCCGGCTACGAGGATTTCCGCGCCGCCATGGAGACGTACGAGTGGGGACTGAAGCAGCCGCTCCGCTCGATGAGCGAGGACGAGAAGCGGAACGTCGCTTACCATGAAGCCGGACACGCGGTGGCCCAGTATATGCTCAAGCCGCACGAACGGGTCTGGAAGGTGACGATCGTCCGACGGGGAGGCGCGCTGGGCCTTGCCGCGACGAAGCCGGTGAACGAGCGGTACAACCGGAGCGACAGCGAGATTCTGGCGGAAATCCAGGTCTGCCTGGCGGCTCGGGCGGCGGAAGAAGCGTTCCTGGGCAAGAAACTGAACGGCGTCACCTCCGACCTGCAGCAAGCCACGGCGCTCGCCGGAGCCTACCTCGGCCTGGTCGGCATGGGTGACGAGCTGTTCAGCTGGCGGGCCGCGGGATCAACCGGCGAAGGGCTCAAAACGCTCCGGCCCAAAATCAACGAGCTGCTGAAGGACCAGATGTCCCAGGTGAAGCAGCTGCTGCGGGAGCATGCCGATTTCGTGCACGTGATCGCGGAGGAGCTTCTCGAACGGGAGGATCTGACCGGCGAGGAGATCGAGCATATCCACATCCGGTTGTACGGCCATGGACGGCCCAAACCGCCGGCCATCCGGTCCTCGGCGTTTCCCGATGCGCCCGTTCAGGCAGATCCGGACGATGAGCAGCCGGATGCGGCGGTTAAGGATGAGGGGCATTCCGAATCGAACGGGGATCGCTAACGGATGCCCGCTTCCCCGGGAGGTCAGGAAGGATTTGACGAGGAGGCGAGCGACCGGTAACGGGGATGCTCGGAAAGAACGGATGAAATCAGTTTGTTGACGACGGGGTGCGGCGAGGAGAACAATTGATCTTTATCGCCGCACCTCTCGATTAACGCTCCTTTCTCCATCACGGCCAAAGCGTCGGAAATGGAATAAGCCGCTTTCACGTCATGCGTGATAAAAAGATAAGACAGGCCGAATATCGATTTTAAATCGCCCAGAAGCGCCAATATGTTCGTCTGATTCACCATGTCCAAGCTGCTGACCGCCTCGTCCAGCACGATCAGCTTCGGCTTTAAGGCAATCGCCCTGGCGATGCTGATTCTTTGGAGCTGGCCCCCGCTGAATTGATGCGGGTACTTCCGCGCATCCTCCGCCTTCAGCCCGACCCTCTCCAGCAGTTCCCCCACGGTTCGATGAAGCTCTCGCGCGGAAAGACGCTCGTAGTTTTCCAGCGGTTCCCCTACGATTTGCCCGGCCGTCATTCGAGGGTTCACCGAAGAAGTATAGTCCTGAAACACCGCTTGAAGGTCTCGGCGAAGTTGTCGGCGCGTACTCGCGTCGGCTCGGTACAGATCTTGCCCTTGAAAGAGGACTTGACCTTGCCGCGGTCTTTCCAGCCCGAGGATCACTCTTCCCAGCGTGCTTTTTCCCGCCCCGCTCGCGCCCAGAAGTCCCAGCCCCATCCCCTGCTCGATGGATAACGACACGCCCGTCAGCACCGGTGTTTGCCTGCCGGCCCGACGGAAAAGCCGGGAACCGGCATAGGTATGGGTGACGCCTATAACCTCCAGCAAGCTCATCACGCCACCCCCCGTTTCTTGGACCCTAGTAAAATAAGCAGAGCCGCTGCTCCAATCCAGATGCAGCCGGCAAACATCGCATGATAGGAATAGGCGTCCGCGACGAGACTCAGCGCCCATGTGCCGACCGACGTTCCGAAATCGGCCGCCGCGATGAACAGTCCGATGCCTCTGCCCCGGAAGCGTTCCGGCACGATAAACGAAACATAAGTGACCAGTGTCGGATACAGCATCGACAACGCCAAACCGTTGCAAACGGCTGCCGTCAATAGAATAGGCAAAGAGTCCGCCGAACGGATCAGCATGACGGCTGCCGTCATGAGAACCAGCAGAACGGCCGCCGTGCCCGCCGGAAACCGCCCGTCCGTCGGAACGAACTTCCGCCCGAAGAAGCGGACGGTGACGAGAACGGCGGTCTCGGTCATAAAGTACAAGCCTGCGTAAGGAAGCCCCCGCTTCTCCAGGTACAGAGGAAGAAAAGAAGCGACCGTGCCGATGATCGCCGATGCCAGCAACATGATCACGGAAGGGAAAATCAGCTTCCGATCCTTCCACCACCGGTAAGTCTCCCCTCCGTAAACGCTCCCTTCCGGGGGACGGTCCGCCGCAGGCCGTTCGGGAGGCTTAACGGTCAAGCCGATGAGAAGCGTGGCCAAACCGACCGGAATTAACGCCGCGAACAGGTACGGCATCGGCACGCGATCCGCAAAATACAGAGCAAGGAACGGCCCGTAGGTGTACGGGAGCATGGACGAAAGCGAGAAAAGGGACAGCCCTTGCCCGCGGGATTTGTCCGGCAGCGCTTCGATGATCATGAGATGCGCGACCATGGAGAAGAAGGACAGGATCACCCCCTGCGCCATTCGCAGCAGGGCGAAAACCCAGAGCTCGCGGATGAGGTACAAGGATAAGACCGCGACATGAAGCACGAGAACCGTCGTGAAGACCCGCGACGTGCCGAACTTGTCGACGATTCTGCCCGCAACGGGACGCAGAAACATCGACGTAAACATGTACGCGCCCATAATCAAACCGATCTGCGATGGGCTCGCCCCCAGCGCATTCGCGTTCAGCGGAAGCAGGACGAGAAGAATATGGCTGGCGGTATAAAATAAGAGAGATAATAAATAAATCCGGATCGATTTCGCTCCGATCGGACGGTCCTGCGAAACCGCTGCAGGCTGCTGGACGGCATTCATGAGGATAACCGCTCCTTGGTCCGCGGGCCGGCAGGGAAGGCGGGTCTGGCCTGAAGGAGCTGTTTTGTATACTCCTGCTGCGGATGATCGAACAGCCGGTATACGTCCGCTTTTTCTACGATCCGTCCGTGCTGCATGACGGCGACCTCGTCCGCCATTTCCGCAATGACCCCCAAGTCGTGGGAAATGAGCAAGATCGCCGTGCCGTATTCGCGGCGGAGGCGGTCCAGTTGGCGGAGTACCTGCAGTTGGTTGACCGCGTCCAGGGCCGTGGTCGGTTCATCCGCGATGAGCACGGAAGGACGAAGGCACATGGAAACGGCGATCATGACCCGTTGAAGCATGCCCCCGCTCAGTTGAAACGGATAGCGCCGCATCAGTTCGGAAGCGTTCGGCAAATTCACGCCCTCCAGAGAGGCGGCTGCCAGCTCGGCCGCTTGTTTCTTGGTGAGATCCGTGTGGGTGCGGATCGACTCGACGAATTGATCGCCGATCGTGAACACGGGAGAGAAAGCGTTCATCGGATTTTGCATGATGAGGGCGATTTCTTTCCCCCGAAGGCGACGCATCTCCTCGGCCCGGATCCCGTTCAGCTCGCGGCCGTTTAATCGGATGCTGCCTTCCACGGAAGTCGTTTTCCGGTTCAGCAGCTGCAGGAGGGACAAGCTGGTCACCGTTTTGCCGCAGCCGCTTTCCCCCACAAGTCCGAGCACCTCGCCGGGCTTCAGTTCGAAATCGAGATGACGGACAAGGGAAGCCGTTCCCTCCGCCGACTTTACTTGTACATGCAGGTCACTTACCCGCAATGCGCTGCGCGGTTTTTCCGTCATGAATCCTTCCCCTTTCAAAAGCGCCGTTTACGCCGTACCGATCCGCCAACGCCTCACCCAGGATATTGAACGTCACGACCACCAGCAGAATCATCAATCCCGGATACAGCATGAGCTCCGGATGGCTCCGGATATATCCCTTGCCTTCGTGGATCATGGCTCCCCACTCCGGCATGGGCGGCTGGATGCCGAGACCGAGAAACGACATGGCGGCGATGTCCATGATCGCCCAGCCGATTTCGAGCGTGCCCATCACGACGATCGGGGGCAGCACGTTCGGAATGATGTGGCGTCTGATGATTTTCCAAGTCGAAGATCCGCTTATTTTGGCCGCCGTAATAAAGTTCCGTTCCTTCAGATCGAGAACCATGCCCCGGAACATCCGGGCGTAGTACACCCATTGCACCATCACCATGGCCAGGACGACCTGCGCCAGTCCGGGGCCGAAGATCCCGACGAGCCCGAGAACGAGCACGAGGGACGGAAACGCCATGACCCCCTCGCAGAACCGCATCAGCACGGAATCTACGATGCCTCCTTTATACCCGGCAACCGTTCCGATAAGCAGGCCGATCCCCAGAGCCGAAAGGAAAATCAGGGACGCAAAGCCGAGCGAATACCGAGCACCATACAACAAACGGGAAAGCGTATCGCGGCCCAAATGATCGGTTCCGAGCGGGTGTTCCCAGGAAGGAGGCTGCAGCTTGTGCGCCAGATTCACTTGAATCGGATCATGAGGAGCGATCCATGGGGCCAGAACGGTCACCAGAATAAAAAAGCCTAGAACGACCGTGACTGCCAGTGCGGTCTTCCGGCTCTTCAGGCCGATCCGCATCCTTCTCGCGATCAAGATTCGGTTCTTCCTTTCCAGGAAATTCGAGGGTTCAGATACATCTGCAGAAGATCGACGATCAGATTGCACAAAATGAAGAGACAGGCGGAAAGCAGCACATAACACTGGATGACCGGAATATCCCGATTAAAAATCGCTTCGATGAAATACCTTCCGAACCCCGGCCAGGAAAAAACCTCCTCGACGATGATCGTCCCGGCCAGCAATTTTCCCATGTTCATTCCCAATCCGGTGAGCATCGGGGAAAAGGCGATTTTGAGCACGTGCTTGCCCATGATGAGCTTCTCCTTCAACCCTCTTGTTCTGGCATACAAGACATAAGGCTCCCGCAATTGTTCCAACACGCTGGTGCGCAGAAGGCGGGAATAGACGGCGATCAGTCCCATGGCGAGCGTGAGCGACGGAAGCACGAGATTCGCCAAGGTTCCTTTTCCCTGAACGGGAAGCAGATCGAGTTTGACGGCGAAGAAATAAATCAATAGGTAGCCGAGCCAGAACTGCGGAATGGAAGCCCCGAAGAAAGCGAGCAGCCGGCTGATTTGATCGATGACGCCGTTCTTGTACAACGCCGACAAGAACCCGAGCGGCACGCTGACGATTACGGCCAGCAGGAGGCTGCTGAAAGCGAGCTGGATCGTGGCGGGCATCCGAAGCATCACCTCGTCCCAAACCGGTTGATTCGAAATATAAGATGTGCCGAAGTCCAGCCGGCACATCTTCATCAAGGCTTGGGCGTATTGTACGAGCAGCGGCTGATCCAGGCCGAATTCCTGTCTTTTCTGGGCGATCAGCTCCTCGGTCGGCTGGATATGCGACGCGGCCAAATAGGCTTCGGCGGGGTCGACCGGCGAGAGATGGATCAGCAAGAACGTGAGGAACGTAGCGAAAAGAAAGATAGGGAGGACGGCGAGAAGCCGTCTCCCGATATAGCTGCCCATGACATGCCTCCCAGCCTGTTACCTTGCGATGTCGAGACTGTTGAACGGATGTTCTTCCCGGTTCGCCGGGAACTGAAACCCGCTTACGTTTTTGTGATAGACAACCGTCTTTTTGATGTAGGAAATCGGTACGAGCGACGCTTGCTCCTGCAGCGTAGTCAGGATGGAAGCGTACAATTCCGCGCGCTTCTTCTCGTCCGTGGAGGAGAGAGCGTCCTGGATTTGCTTCACGAGATGATCTTTCTCCGGCAAGTTCGACAGCGCCGCCGAGAAACCGAAGTCATTCTCGGCAACGACGTGGATGAACGAGTGCGGATCGTACGGAGCTCCGTAGTTGCTGGAGAAGTTCAAGTCGAACTCCTTGGCGCGGAACCGTTTGATTTGCTCGGTCAAATCGAGGCCGGTAATGGTCAGCTTCACGCCGATGGCCGCCCACTCGGCTTGCAGCGTTTCCGCCATCGGCTTCAAAATTTGGTCCGATTTCTCGTAGATCAATTCCAGTTCAAGAGGTTTGCCTTCTTTCTCGCGGACCGTTTTTCCGTCCGGCAGCTTCCAGCCGGCCTCGTCGAGATAAGCTTTCGCTTTCTCCACGTCATAGCCGATCGGCGTGACGCTGATATCGGTGTAAGGGAAGTTCGTGGAGAGAATGTTGTCCGCTTTCTCTTCCAAGCCTGCGGTTACGCCGTCAACCATGGCCTGTTTGTTGAAGCCATGCTGCAGGGCCAGACGCACCCGCAAGTCCGAGAGCGCTGCGTTCGCCGTATTCATCACCATCAGCCTGGTGCCGACCGGCTCGGACACACCCGTTTCGTATTTGCCCGAATCTTTCAATTGCTGGAACGCATCCATGCTGATGACGCCTTCGCCGTAGATCAGATCCAAGTCGCCTTTCTCGAAGGCGAGCACGCGCGTCTCTCCGTCCGGGATCACCTTGATGACGATTTTGTCGGCTTTCGGCTGTTCTCCCCAGTAATTCGGATTGCGGGTGAACTCGGCGTATTCGTCCTTCTTGTAATCCGCGAGCATCCACGGTCCGGTGCCGACGGGCTTCTTCACGCCTTTGGACGTATCCCCGTCGTCCGGAAACCCGGCTTCGCCTAGAAACCGCACCGGACGGACGACCGCAAGTTCTTGCAAGGTCGGATAATAAGCTTGCTTCAACGTCAGTTTGAACGTATATTCGTCAACCGCTTCCGTTTTGTCCAGCGCGGCGATAAACCCAAGCCAGCTGTGATTCTCGGCTTTCCTCATGATCGCATCGAAATTCTTTTTGACGATGGCCGCGTTAAACGCCGTTCCGTCCGAAAACTTGACGTTTTGGCGAAGCTTGAACGTGTATGCTTTGCCGTCCGGGGAAATCGTCCACGATTCCGCCAGATGGGGCTCCAGCTTACCTCCGTCCGCGTACCGGACCAGAGGTTCGTATATCATCGATTGGGCGATCAGTTGCGACGGATTGTAGACATGCGGGTTCATCTCTCCGATATCGCGCGCCCAGGAGAAAGTAATGACCTTATCGCCCTGACCCGCTGCTTGGCTGGAAGCCGGTGCGGAGTCCGAGTTGGACGAACAAGCCGACAGAATGGCGGAAAGAATCAGTAAAAGTGCGGAAATCCAAGCGATGGCTTTACCTTTTGCTGCAAACATAACGAAAGCGGTCCCCTCTCGGCCAATTTGGTGCAAATGATATTCATTCTCAACGAAATGATAAGAGAAGGACTGAGAAAAGTCAACCTTTAATTTTCATTTAGGAGGTTGTCGATTCCATGTGATAAGATGGCGCTATGAAAACCGATCATCCTCTATCGCGATCTTTCATCCGATTATATCTGCTGTCTTTTTGTTTCTTCAGCGCGAATTCCATTCTTACCGTGATTCTTCCGCTGCGAAGCGATGCGCAGGGAATCGGCGAAACGGAAATCGGGCTGATGATGGGGGCGTACATGCTCACTTGCTTGCTCCTCCGTCCTTGGGCAGGCCAAACGGTCGCCAAATACGGAGCGCTCCAGGCGATGCGGACGCTTCTCCTCCTTCATGCAGCCGTGCTTATCCTCTATGCGGTTTCCGGCGTCGAAACCTACTTGCCCCTTCGCGCGCTTCAAGGAGCCGTTACGGCATTTTTCTCGATGGCCATGCAGATCGGTCTTGTCGACACGCTTCCGGAGAGAGAGCGGGCGCAGGGATTATCGCTGTATACGTTATCCACCATGCTTCCTCAGCTTTTCGGTCCCATGACCGCCTTGTATATATGGGAGCAGGGGCAGCCGCAAATCTTCACGGCAGGGATGATCTTCCTCGCCATCTTTACATGGCTGTGCGGCTTGTCGGTACCGCTTCCGTCTTCCTCCACTAAGGGTCAATCGTACACCTTCATCGACTTGATGAAATCGGGGAAACAGTTGTGGACCCATCGCGCTCTGAGGATTTGTTCCGCGGTCATGCTGCTCGGAGCCGCCGTGTTCGGGTCGATCATGACCTTTCTTCCTTTGTATTTGGAAAGGGAAGACAGGGGGAATGCCGGACTTTATTTGATGATTCAGGGAGCGGTCGTCGTACTTTGCCGGTTTGCTCTCCGCAAGAAAATACCGTCCGACGGCCGCTGGAACGCGTCGCTCATTGCAGGACTTCTGCTGCTTTTCGCAGCGGGCTCGCAGGCGCTCGCATGGCTGCCCGTTACGGATTACGGCCTCTATCCGGCAGCCGTTTGCAATGGGATCGCCATCGCACTGCTTTATCCGACGCTGCTCACTTATTTGACCTTTGTTTTGCCGGCGGAATCCCGCAATCTATTGATCGGCCTCTTCATTTCTTCGTACGATCTCGGTTTTTCGCTCGGCGGATTTCTGATGGGAGCATTGGCGGACTTGTTCTCCTATTCGGCGATCTACGTTTGCTGCACGTTCCTCAGTATCGCGGCTTTCGCGATGGTGATCGGCAACCGGAACGGAATGCCGACGACGGATGAAACGGATAAGGGGTAGCCTACGACCCGACAAATACGCGTTTGGACCAGTCGGGCCTCCGAGTCTTCCCGTATGATGTAGCAATCTTTCCCGGCAAACCGCCATGCATGGCGGTCATCCCCCGGGGCCATACGCCGACAAGGAGTGATGAGGCTTGAAAGGTGCCGGCTCGCGGCATGTCAGCAGCAAGCTGTTGAAAACGAAGGCGCTGCTGAATAATAAGCGGCTGATCCCCCATATCCCGCGCACGAAACGGTTCAACCGGAAGACGCTGCAAAGAATGCTGCGCCGATACCGAATGGTCTATCTGAAGCCCGTGCACGGTCTCAAAGGAATCGGCATTATGAAAGCGGAGAAACGAGGGAAGAAATGGGAGCTCCGGCACGAGACGAAGGCGGACTTATTTAAGGACGTTCCGGCGTTATACCGGTCCATTCGCAGGCGGATCCGCAAGAAGGCTTATTTGGTCCAAAAAGGGATCCGGACGCTTCGGTATCAAGGTCGTCCGTTCGATTTCCGGATCATGGTGCAGAAGAACGAGCAGCGCGAATGGGAGGTGACCGGGATCGTCGGGCGGGTCGCGCCGCCGAACCGGATCGTAACGAACCGGAGCCAGGGCGGGACGTGTATGCCGGCGCGCAAGGTGCTGCGTCCGTCGATGAAGAAATCCGAAATCGGGCCGTACGTGGATCATCTGTACCGGCTGAGCAGGAGAATCGGGCGGCAGTTCCGGAAGTCCTACCCGAACGTATGGCAGCTGGGCGTCGACATCGCGGTCAGCCGCAAGTTAAAGCCTTGGATTCTGGAGGTCAACACGAGCCCGGCCGTTACGCCTTTCCTGATGCTGAGCAACCGGAGCATGTACCGCCGGATTGCCCGTCTGGTCCAGTGGAACAGGAGTCGAAACGCAAAATGAGGACGGCAGGGAAGCTTTTTCTGGACGACAGACGCCCTGCCCCGGGCGGGTTCCGGTTGGTCACGTCCGCCAAGCAGTGCATCGAATGGATGGATCGGCATCGTTTCCGGGTCGTTTCGCTGGACTATAACCTGGGGCTGGGGAAACCGACCGGGTACCAAGTCGTTCGGCACATGGTCAGGCGGAACCGGTTTCCCGATCAAATCATCATCCACAGCAACAGCCGACTCGGCAGAGAGAAGATGTACCGGCTGCTGCTCCGCCGCAAGCCCGAACAGGTTCGCGTACGGATTCGGCCCTTGCCGGCCCCGCGTTGAATCGTGCAACGCTCAACATGCAGATGCCCTCACCTCAGGTACCAGGTGGGGGCTATTTTACGCCAATACGGAATGTTCCCAGTCTATCCTACATACGCATACTAAAAAATAGACTAGAGGATGATGGAATGAGAAAAAAAGTTCTTGTTTTCTGCGATGCAGGTATAGATGATGCCATTGCCCTTATCTATGCGCATTATTCAGGTCAAATAGAGCTTGTAGGAATTGTTTCTGATTATGGAAATGTTCCTGGGGATTATGTGCTTCGAAATGTGCATTATCTTCTTTCTATTCTTGGATTACAACATGTGTTGGTTTTTGAGGGAGCAAAGCGACCCATGACGGGAATTGAACCTGCTTTTTCCTTTGATATTATGGGTTCTCATGGTCTAGGCCCCATTGTTCCACCTGAAATGCCTATGGTCAAAACGTATCGCTTTTGTGAAATTCATAAGTTGATTGAGCACTACAAGCATGACTTATCTATTATTTGTACGGGCCCTTTAACCTCTTTGGCCTCCTTATTTTTATTTCATGGGGAGGTTGCTGATTTAGTTAATGGATTTCATGTGATGGGGGGAGCCTTTATGGTTCCCGGAAATAGTAGTCCAGCAGCGGAAGCCAATTTCTTCAACGATCCCTATGCAGTCAACCTCGTTTTTCGCTATGCGAAAAAGCTGACCCTTTTTCCTTTGAACGTAACGATGAGGGCCCTCGTTACACCTGAAATGACAGAGTCTATTCATTTCAAGGGTAAGTCCAGATTAATCAAACCTTTATTAGAGCATTACTATAGCTACCATAAAAAAGTCAATCCTGCGATTACGGGAATCCCTATACATGACCTTCCGCCATTTATGGCGTTGATCCATCCACAGATGTTTTCCTATATGACATTACCTGTAGAAATGGTCGTAGATAAAGGAGTTGCTTTTGGGCAAAGTATAGCTGATTTTAGGGTGCCCAAGGGTGAAAAGAAAGAGGAGCATTTCGCTACAATCGCGTTGAATATGGATAAGGAATTATTTGATAAGGATTTTATGAGGGTCATGACTTAAAATATTCGTTGACAGGAATATTCCTTAGATGGTATATTTAATTTGCGAGTAGGGGAAGCCCGATGGAATCGAGGTGAGAAAGATGACCGAAACAGGTGAAAACATCCGCCCCGTACCGGAGGCAAACATTCGACTCGACAGAGGAACATCGGGATTATGGACATAACGACTTTCAGCGCTTTGGCCGAACCCAACCGCATGCGCATCGTGGATCTTCTGCTGGACGGTCCGCTGACCGTAGGGGAGATCGCCGAGCGGGTGGGGATGCGCCAGCCCCAAGCGTCGAAACATCTTCGCGTTCTGCTGGAGGCCGGGCTCGTGGAGGTGCAGGCAATCGCCAACCGCCGGAATTACAAGCTCCGCTTGGAACCCTTTCAACAGCTGGACGCATGGCTCGAAACGTACCGCGACATTTGGGACGAACGGTTCGACGCTTTGGAGAGTTACTTGCAGAAACTGAGGGCCAAGGAAAACAAGCAAGACCCATCCGATTGACCATTTGAGGAGGAACGATTCATGACGAACAAAATGTTGACCAAGGTAGAGGGCAATGTCCTGATTTTGGAACGGGTATTCGATGCGCCGCGCGAGCTGGTTTTCGAAGCGTTCACCAAGCCCGAGCATCTGAAGCGCTGGTGGGGGCCCCGCGGATGGACGCTGACGGTTTGCGAAGTCGATTTCCGTCCGGGCGGCGTCTGGCACTACTGCATGAAGTGCGAAGACGAGAAGCAGGGGGATTTCTACGGCATGGAATCTTGGGGCAAGGGAATCTACCATGAGATTGAGGCACCCGGGATGTTCACTTATACCGACTATTTCTCCGATGCGGAAGGCAACGAAAATACGGCCATGCCGTCCACCGAAGTCACGAATTCGTTCCTCGAGCAAGACGGCAAGACGAAGCTCGTCAGCCGGGCCGAATACGCTTCCGAGGAAGCGCTCAAAACCGTCCTGTCGATGGGCATGGAACAAGGCATCACGGAAACGTGGGACCGTCTGGCCGAGCATCTGCAGTCGATTCGATAACGGCGGCATCATCACAACAAAAGCGATCGCGCTCTTCGGAGCACGATCGCTTTTTTGGCGCGGCGCCCGCTCAGATTTGAACGGCCAACGCGCTGAAGGAAACGGGGCCCACGACGTCCACTCGGGTATTCGCGGTAAGGTTCGACGCCAATACCTGGTAAACGTGGCGCCCGGTTGCCACGTTGCGGTCGATTGCCTGAAAGGTGATTACGTAGTTTTGCTCCGAACCGCTCGATTCGACGCCTTGCACCGTGCTGAAAATCTCCATGCCGTCCCGGGTAACCTGAAACAGCACTTGAGCGATTCCGGTAACGCCTCTGACACCGACCGTGGCGACCAATTCGACCCGATTCGGCTGTGCGTTGGCGGGAATCGTGAGCACTAAACTGGCAACCAGAGAAGTGTTGGGGGACCGCCGGATCGTATAAGCGGTTGTCAGGTCGAAGGCGCGCCGGGGTTCCACGGCGCTTTTGTTGAGAAGACGAGCCATTGCCTACATCTCCCTTCTTTTTGAAGTCATGAACAAGTTATGACCGGGAGACGGAATAAGCGTGGACGACTTGTCCCTGTTCGGAAAATCAGGCCAAAGACTTGCAGTAGACGTCCCGTAATAAGTAAAAACGACTTCGTCGTCCTCCAGGAACGGAGGATGTCGTTTTTATCGAAGATCATTCGAAAATGCTTATAAGTTCCGAATGATAGAAAAAGCTTTGCCAGGAGGAGTTCCTCCGGGCAAAGCCTCTCTTGGTTACTTGCTGTCTCCGTTCAAGTAGTTGAAGAAGGGAACGTCCGTCCAGAAATCGTAATGTTCGACTTCTACTTTCGGATCGACTTTCTTGAACCCGTCGATAACGGCCTGCGATTGTTCCTTCAACGAGAAGGACTGCGCGTAGTAATGGCCGGCCGTGATTTTGTTGTTCGTGATCTGCTTATAATCCGGCAACTCGGTCAGCGAGTAGTACAGCGGTTGCCACCACGAGCCCGCGATCAGGCCGGGTTGGTCTTCGCTGTTCTTCTTGGCGTAAGCGAGAATGATTTGATTAAACCGTTCTTTGTCCGCCGCGTTACGGAATTCGAAGGCGAGGTCGTACTCTTTGGCGTATTCGATATAATTGCCGTTGGCGATTTGGCGCACTTCGAAGAGATCGGACGTTCCCGGGTCGCCCCAGTCTTTCAAATAAACGAAGGCGGACGTTTTCGGTTCGAATTGCACTTTGGCGTCGATGCCTTCGCTGCGCAGCAAGCCGATGAGCTGCAGCGCGTGTTTCCAGTCCGAATGGCCGTAGACGAGCGACAGGGATTCGACGAAGTTGGCGTCGTAACGGGCGTCCTTCAGGTTGTAGCCCGTAACCAGGTTCTGCTCCAGCGCGGCGTCTACGACTTTCTGAAGGGAATCCGACCGGATGATGTCCGAAGCGGTGTACGCGTCAGTCAGCTTGTTGTAGATATCCGGATCGCTGACGTATCCGACGTAATGCTTATAAAGTCCTTTCAGCGAGAGGACTTTCCCGATCAGGACGACGGACAGCGGCTCGGACGCGGCTAGCTTCCCTCTCAATTCGCCGTAGTATTCGGCGGGCAGAAGGCCGGTGTCCGCCGCCGCCGCGATGACTTGGGCCGACCGCGGGGTGAAGCGGACCGGGTTCAGTTTCAATTTGGCGAACGCTTGCTCCACCTTAGCGGCTGGATAGGTATCGGCAAGTTCCTGCAAGCCGGCCGCCTTGACGGCGATTTGGACGGCGTTCTCCGCGGTCAGGCGCACGGAGGCTTGGACGTTCTCCGTCGTGATGATGCCGTGCTGGAACAGCGCCTTCGCGTCGTCGAAGTAAGGGCTCGAGGCCGGGAGGTCCTTGAAAGCGACAGGCTCAGCGGTCGGTTCGATCCGCAGGGCGTCCGCCAGCGCGGCGAGGAAGTCGCCTTTTTTAGGCTCTTCGGGAAGGTCGATGCCGAGTTTTTCTTTCAGGAAAAGGCCGTACTCGTTCGATGTCTCCGCTGGCGCCACGGCGGCGGATCGGGACGGATCGGCGGCCTGGGCGACGCTCGCGGATACGGTTACGGCGCCTAGCGCTCCGACGAGCAGCAGCTTGGCGAGAATGATGGGCTTTTTTTTCATAGGCAGAATCTCTCCTTCTAAATATTCATATTAATCCTGTCGGATTTAATAAATTTGTGGAAAATGTTAACACCTCTCTATGGGCGTGTCAATCGTTTTGAAGAAAATCGCAGGCAGATGAGCATGCTTCAGTGTGAATTTAGCAACTTTTATTCACATGGGAGAAATAAAATGGTAAGGTAAATGGACGTCTTCACTTGAAGGAGGTATAGAGCCATGCTATATCCGTCGATCGATGAATTGGCGCACAAGGTGGACAGCAAATATACGCTGGTCGTCGCCGCATCTTTAAGAGCACGGGACCTAAGGACCGGCAAGAAATCCGAAATGATGGCTCCGCAATCGTCGAAAGCGGTCGGGATCGCTTTGGAAGAGATCTACCGCGACTATATTGCCATCGAACGCCTTTGATCCCGAAACGGCTGAAAAGCATGAAAAAAACGATCGCTCCCCATCCTGGGGTTCGATCGTTTTGGTATCATGACGCCTTTCGGTTATCCGGCCGCATGTTCGGCATGCGCTTGATTGAGCATCGATTTCCAATCGCGAAAATCGGTTTCCCTATTCACGTGCCGGTCGAACAGTTCGTCGGGAATATTGTCGATGTCCGCTTGGGTTTTCACGTCAAAGTTCCCTTTTCGGAGAAACTCCTCGAAGCTTTTGAAGGAAGACCAGCGCCGCATGAAGGTTTCATCGAATAACGTCTCCAAGGAAATAGGGTCTTGCGTGCCTTCGTTTGCCTTTTGGCCCTGCAGCTCCCTAAGCAGTTCGTCGAAGGAAATCGGCTTGTTTTTTCTTTTCAGTTCCATCACTCCTGAAACATTTGATCCCTTATGATAACATAATCGTTTGCTTCGTGCTTGCCGATATGGTATGCTTGGTCTCCAAACCGATAAAAAACCTTGAAATCACCTATTGAAGAGGGTTCGCATTATCCAATGGTACCTTTCTCAATATGTGATTTTTGTTTATAACAGAAAAAACATGTTAATCTATTTCAGGAGGCATATCGATTATGCAAACGGGAACGGTAAAATGGTTTAACGCGGACAAAGGTTTCGGATTTATCGAAGTGGAAGGCGGAAGCGACGTATTCGTCCATTTCTCCGCCATTCAAGGCGACGGTTTCAAATCGCTCGACGAAGGCCAGCGCGTTCAGTTCAATATCGTGCAAGGAAATCGCGGGCCCCAAGCGGAAGGCGTTATCAAACTGTAAACGAACGAAACTGCCCTTAACGTCAGGTTAAGGGCAGTTTTTATGGGAAGAAGGGTGTTGCCTTGGCCTATCGAGGGAAACCGGTTGAAGAACTCCCCTTGGAAGAGACGGTGATTTGGACCTGCGGGAACGAGGATTGCAATGTGTGGATCAGGGATAATTTCTCGTTCGCCACGGTGCCCGTTTGCCATCGATGTCACTCTCCGATGATCAGCGGGGTCAAGATGCTTCCGCCGCTGATGAACACGAACAAAGACATGAAGTCCATCAAAGAAGGCATTCGAATCTTGTAGTCGCGCGCTCGCGCGGCTTTTTTTCTACCGTTGACCAATCATGCAACAGCAAGGTCAACCCTTATTGGATTGATCCCCTATCTAGATTCGGCAACTTTTGCTCCCGTTCCCTCGTCAGCACTCCATTCTGGCTCGAATGGCAAGATTCTGTCGGCCAATTCCGTCGCCACAGCCCTCGGGCAACGTCACGTCATTGAGCCGAAACGCCTCATTGCGCTCCGTGAGGCTGCCATTATGCGTGATGCTTGCGGAAGTCTCCCGGCGTGACTCCAGTGTGCTTCTTGAACGTCCGGTTGAAATGGCTGATATGGTTATAGCCTACCCGCGTCGCGATCTCGGTCACGCTAAGATCCGTTGCCCCGAGCAGTTCCATCGAGGCTTGAATGCGTATGGCCGATAGGTACTCGATATAGGACTTCCCTCTCACCAGCCTCAACATGTGGCTGAAATAGGAAGGAGCCATCAGCGCTTTGGCCGCTACCTCCTCCAAATGCAGATCCTCCTGATAATGCGATTCCATGTAAGCGATCGCTTCGTAGAAGGCTTCCCGGTGCAGCGCGACCTTCTGATGCTCTTGCCGGCTTTGCGTCCCTGCATAACGTTTGTACTGTCGGCTGGTAATGACGAGAAGCTTGAGCAGATCGGCCTTGATGGCCAGCCGGTAGCCTTCCTCTTGCTCCTCCCATTCGGAGAGGATGGCGTTCAGCAAATGCTCGACCTCGGTCTGGACGGAGGAGGGAAGCGCCATTTTGGGCAGCAGATCGGCTTCGGAAATGAGCGGACGGATATACGCGAAATCGACGAACGTCTGCATCCTCCCCAGGTCCCGGAAGCCTTCGTTGATCGCATGAGGCATGAAATCGACTTGGATCAGGGTGAAATCCATCGAATCGCGGGGACCGAGGCGATGCTCCTGAAAAGGAGGGATCGAGAAGAGATCGCCTTTGGTCAGCACGTACTGCCGGCCCGCCGCCCAATGAAAACAGCTGCCGGACTTCATGTAGCAGAGCTGCAGGTGCTCGTGCGCGTGCACGGACCGATTCATGTTGAGGGGCGTCCGGACCTCGATTTTGAACGGGAAATCCTCGTCCAGTACCTCTTTGTACGCATAAACCGGATATTCGGGCATGACGTCCTCCTCTTTTCGGGGCTCGTTCGCGCCTTGTTCTCTTAAGACAAGGTTACAAGGATTCTCGGAAATGTGCAAAAAAAACGCGGAAAAGGGAAAGCGTGACCGGAAACCCCTTGCCATAATAGGAAGCAAGCCTGAGCAGCCCGCGCGAGGAGGAGGGGAAAAGAGGCATGAACCGTCTGGCATTCAGCACGCTGCCTTGCGAGGGTTGGACCTTGGAGGAGATGGCGGCGATCGCGAAGGCATGCGGTTATGGCGGAATCGAGCTGAGAGAAGGGGAGGCCTGGGGGATATCCGCCGGGATGACGCCCCAAGAACGGGAAGCCGCGCTTCGCGTTTTCGAGGAACAAGGCATCCGCGTTACGAATATCGGCTCAAGCGTAAGCTTTACGGGCGGCGAAGGGGACGAAGCGGAATTCGGCCATTTCCGGAATGCCGTCCTGCTGGCACGGGATTTGAAGGCTGCCGGGGTTCGGATTTTTCTCGGTTATTTCAATACCCGGAAGAACAACCCGATGCCGGACATTCCCTATCCCGCGATCGTGGCCCGGATCCGAACCGCATGCGATTTTGCCGCCGCCCGCGGCGTGCAAGTGTGGATCGAAACGCATAACGAATTCGCCGCCGGCCGTTCGCTTCGCCAGCTGCTGGATGACGTAGAGAAGCCGAATTGCGCGGTCATCTACGATGTCATCCACCCGCTCGAAGAAGGAGAAACGCCGGAAGAGACGATCGCGCTGCTCGGCTCGCAGTGCGTTCATGTGCATGTCAAAGATGGCGTTCCTCATGAGGATCCGCTGGAGGCGAGCTGGAAATATACGAAGGTCGGAGCGGGGCGGGTACCCATCTCCTCCATCGTCCGCCTCTTGGAACAAACGGGTTATGCCGGTTATTACTCTCTCGAGTGGGAAACCAAATGGCGGACGGAGCTGAGGGTGTGCGGCGCGGAGCCGGCGGTCGTTATTCCCCGGTATGTCGAATACATGAAGGACGTGTTCCGCTCTGACGAAATGAGGATTCCACGGTGAAAACATTGGTTGCGATCGCGAACGCGGATTTGCGGGAATTGTTTTGGCGAAAGCTTACGATTCATAAGCTGGCCGGCATTTCCGAGACGGATTTCATCCCCTTGAATGAGCCGTTCTCGAGCCGGGATCTCGCCGAACGGATCGGCGATTACGACGCCTGCATCACATCGTGGGGATCCCCGGTCTTTACCCCCGAGGTGCTGGCGCGCGCCGGAAAATTGAAGTTCATCGGTCACGGAGCGGGCAGCGTGGCGTCCATCGTGAACGAGGACGTGTTCGATACCGCCATTGCCGTCACGTCGGCCAACAAAGTGCTCGCGCTCTCGACCGCCGAATGTGCGGTCGCCCTGATGCTGGCGGGAGCATGGCGCATGAAGGAGTACAGCGCAAGGATCGCGAGGGGGGAGTGGAGCAACAACAATCGGGAAACGGTTCTCGGCGTAACGAGAAGGGTGATCGGTCTCGTAGGATATGGCGAAATCTCCAAGCAAGTCATCCGGATGCTTCGCCCTTTCAACGCGACCGTCCTGCTGTACTCCGGTTACTGCACGCAAGAGGAAGCGGCCGCGCGCGGCGTGGAGCTGTGCGGGCTCGACGAGCTGTTCGAGCGCTGCGACATCGTCTCGCTGCATAATACGTGGACGCCCCGAACGGAAGGAATGATCGGAGCCGAACAATTGAAGCGGCTTCGCGACGGCGCGCTCTTCGTGAATACGGCGCGAGGTCCGATCGTGCAGGAGCGGGCGCTGTTGGAGGAGCTCCGCACGGGACGTTTCCATGCTGCCCTCGACGTTTACGACCGGGAGCCGCTGCCCTCGGACCATGAGCTTTCGGAGATGCCGAACGTCCTGTGTCTGCCGCATATCGGCGGGTTTCACGGCTTGCTGAAGCGCGAGCTTTGCGATTTTATCGTCGACGAGCTGTACCGTTTCGCGAAAGGCGAAAGCTTGCTCGGAAAAGTTACGGTTGAACACTACCGCAGGTTGACGCCGAGATAATCTATACACGGCTTCGCCGGCTTTGATAAGATATGGAAAACCGGCGACAGCCGGTAAGCCATACCGGAGGCGGGGACGGCATGAGGAAGATACAACCGATTCTTTTCATCCGAAACGGAATGAATTCCCTGTTCGCAAGGCTCATAGCGGGGTTTTTGTTCATCGTGCTGCTGCTGGCTTCCCTTACTTTGTATTCCGTCTCCGTATCGAAAAACGACTTGAAGCAAGAGATCGTCAAGTACAACACGAACCTGCTCGACCATTCGAAGGACAGCTATGAAAAGCATCTGAATCTCGTTAAGCAGCAGATGCTTCTTTTTTTTACGAGCGAAGAGATAATCAGGCTGCAGAAGAAACCCGATAACGTGGACTATCCGCTCATCGTCCGGGAAATCGCGCGATGGACGACCGTTCCTTACTTGTACATCAACAATATCGTTTTCTATTCGAAGAAGGACGACCTTGTGTTGGAGAAAGGGACGAGCACGAATGCGGAATCGATGTTCGAAGTCTTCTCCTCAAGCAAGGAATACCCGTTGGCATTCTGGAGGCGGCAATTCGCGGAGTCCTACACGTACCGGATCTTTCCGTCCGCGGTGATGGCCAATACGATGTTTCGCGACAGTCCGCAGCTGCTCGGCGAGCTCAAGCCGATCGTGATCAAGAGCATCGACAACCCGGATTTCTATATGGTCGTATTGCTAGATGCCGGCAAAATGTACGACGCGTTCCACCAGAGCGTGTATAAGGACTTCATGATCTACGACGATCATGGTCAGCCGATATTCGCCAGAACGGGACAGGAGCCTTTCCTTGATTTCGAACAATTGCGCGAGCTCGGTGCGGGAGGCGCGTTCATCCGGGACGGGAAGTATTACTTTCTGAATCAGGGCGAACAAACCGGGTTTACCTACGTCTCCCGCGTGCCCGCCGACCGGATCGCCGCCCAGACGAGGATCAACATCACGCTCCTGGTCATTATCCTGGCGGCCATCGCGCTCAGCGTCCTGTTCTCGTTCCTCTTCGCGGCGCGAATCAACAACCCGCTGAAGAAAGTGATCGAGTCGATCCGGAGGATGAACGACGAACCGCCTTACCGATCGAAAATCAAGGAGTTCAACATCATCAGCGGCCAAATCCACGGCAACCGGATGTTATACCGGCAGCTGTCCTTCATCAACCACCTGAAGGCCATCCGCGGCCATGAGTCCGATGCTCCGGAGCTCGATTTCAAGGGCAAGCCGTTCGTATTCGTTCTCTTCCAAGTCCAGCCCGACCGCAGCGAGCTCCATTCGCCGGAAGTCGTGCAGAACTGGCTTTATTATTTGAGGATATTCATAGACAGTAAACTGAAGCCGGGTTTCCCGGACGCTTTGACGTTCCAGATCGAACGGGATCAGATTCTTAGCCTTGTGTTCACGGAACGGTCGGAGGAAGTCATCGAGCAGCTGAGCCAAATAAAGCACGTGTTCGATCAGGACTTGGAGCACGGCGTCGTTACGATGGCCGTCACGTCAGCGTATTCGGCATCGGATCAATTGACCGCGGCCTATGAGGAGGCCCAGGAGCTGGCGGGCGAACGGCTGATGACGGGCGAGACGCAAATCATCCTTCGCCGCGGCGAAGCGCCCGTCGCGCTCGGCTTTTCGCCGGATCAGGAGAAGGAGCTGGAAGCGAACCTGAAAGCGGGGAATGCCCCCCAGCTTGCCGCCTTGGTGGAACAACACTTCGCCAGGTGGCATCGCGACGTTCCGACGGCGGCATCGCTGGCGAGGTTTGCCGAATCCGCCGCCGGAAAAATCCGCAACGCGGTAACGCCTTTCCCCCTGGAGCCCGAGGAAGCCGATGCCTTGTTGGGCAAAACGGGGGAGCGGATCGGGCGATGCCGAACGGTGAAGGAATTGGAGAGGGTATTGGTCGAATGGGTGACGAAGTCGGCGGAAGCCGTAAGGGAGAAGAAGGAAGAGAAACATCCGATTACGTCCCAAGTCGTCGATTACATTCACGAACATTTGGCGGACGAGATCTACCTGGACGTACTGTCGGCCAAGCTCAAGATGAGCAGCGGTTATTTGTCTTCCTATTTCAAGGCCAAAACCGGAATCAATATCGTGGATTATATCAACGAAACCCGGATCGCGAAGGCGGCAAGCCTGCTCGACGACGACCGCCTCAAAATCCGGGACGCCGCGCAGGCCGTCGGTTACCGGAACATCACTTCGTTTAACCGGATGTTCAAGAAATACACGGGGCTGACGCCAAGCGAATACCGAAAAAGGAACGAATCGAATTGAACAAGCCGGGATTGACGTATGAGGGGCTCCTTGACAAATTCGCGAATCCTCCCGCGGCGTTTCGCTCCGTGCCGTTCTGGTCTTGGAACGGCAAGCTGGAGCAGGAAGAACTGAATGCCCAAATCGAAGGCTTCAGGGAGCAGGGAATGGGCGGGTTCATGATGCATGTCCGGGAAGGGCTCGAGACGCCTTATTTGGGCGATGAATTCATGGAACGCGTCAAGGATACGGTCGCCAAAGCGAAAGCCGAGGGGATGCATGCGTGGTTATACGATGAAGACAAGTATTCCTCCGGCATGGGAGGCGGCATGGTGCCCCGCATCGGCGGAGACGCGGTGCGCGCCAAAGCGTTGTCGCTGACAGTATGTCGGCGCTTCGAGCAGGCAGACGAGTCGGTGCTGGCCGTCTATCTCGCGAGAATAAGCGCGGACGGAAATGAGCTGCTGAGCTGCGTGCGGTTGAAGGAAGCGGATGCCGACGATCGAGGTGTTCAAGACGATGAAGTCTATTTGGTTATGCGCCGGCATGTCGCTTCCCCGAACGAGTGGTGCCATGGCGACACGTATCCGGACCACTTGAACCCCGAATCGACCGCGATTTTTCTGGAGACGACTTACGAGCGGTATAAGTCGGCCGTCGGCGAAGAATTCGGACGGACGATTCCCGGGATCTTCACCGACGAGCCCAGCATTCTCGGGTTCAAGGAAGGGCTGGATCAGCCGGAGATGACTTGGATCCCCTGGTCGGACGTGCTGCCCGGGGTATTCGCCGATAAGCGCGGCTATGAAATATGGGATCGTCTTCCGTATTTCTTCTTCCATGGCCGGCCTTCGTCCAAAATCCGCTTCGATTTCTGGAAGACCGTCACCGAGCAGTTCTGCGAAAGTTATTCGAAAGCAATCGGCGACTGGTGCCGGGAGAATGGGCTTGCTTTCGCCGGCCACTATTGCGAAGTTGACGTAGTAGGGGCGACCCGGCATTGCGGTGCCGTCATGCCGAATTACCGCTATTTGGATATTCCCGGCATCGATACGCTGTGCGAGCAGACGGACGAAAGCTTGACGGTCAAGCAGGTGTCGAGCGTAGCGAACCAATACGGGAAGAAGAGAGTCATCTCGGAAACCTACGGCGTGACGGGCTGGGATTTTTCATTCGAAAGCCGCAAATGGATCGGGGATTGGCAGTTCGCGCTCGGGGTGAACCTTCTCACCTACCACCTCGCGTTATACTCCCTTCGCGGATGCCGCAAGCGGGACTATCCGCCTTCGTTCAATTACAACGTGAACTGGTGGGAGCATAACCGCGTCATGGAAGATTATTTCGCCCGGCTTGGCACGGTATTGAGCGAAGGGAACGTCGTCCGGGACGTGTTGGTCCTTCACCGGGCGACGTCGGTCTGGGCCCTGCTCGGCCAGGATGTGAAGGCGAAGGATTGGCTTGGTCAAGGCGGGAATAACGAAGCGCTTGGCCGGTACGATCAAGAATTTAACGATTTCGTCCGCCGGCTGCTGGGCGAACATTACGATTTCGATTTGGGAGACGAGCTGATCCTGCAGGAGATCGGAAACGTCGATGGCGGGCGGTTGCGGGTCGGCGAAGCCGAATACCGGGTGGTCGTGCTGCCTTCTCTCGTGAATCTGCTGGGATCTACGCTCGAATTGCTGCTTGAGTATCTGAACTCGGGCGGGCGAGTGCTGTCGTACGGCCAGGTTCCGACGATGATGGAAGGAGAACCGGCCGAAGCGCGGCTGCGGGAAATGCTCCGGCATCCGCGCTTGAAGCACTTTCGGTCCGTGGACGGCCTTGTCGCGGAATTGGAAGCCGGCTTATCCCGTTCCGTCAGCTTGACGCTGCCGGACGGACGGCAGGCGGACCGGCTGCTGTATATGCGCCGGGAGCTGCGCGATTGCACGGTCGTGTTCGTCGTCAACAACGACAGGGAGAATGCGCATGACGTCGAAGTCCGGTTACAGGGCGGCGGCCGTCTGGAAGCGTGGGATCCGTTGACGGGCGGGAAGGCCGAAGTGCCGGTCGTGTCAAAGGACGACAGCGTCTTGTTCCGGGAACGGTTCGGTCCGGCGGAATCCAAGCTCTACGTCTTGTCCGGCGACGAGGCGGGGCATACGGGAACGATTCGGCGAGACCCCGGAGCTCTTACGCAATCCGCGTATTTCGCTGTGGGACTCGGAGAGCCGGTCTCGTTCGCGCGGACGGCACCGAACGCCCTCGTACTGGACCGGTGCCAATACCGGTTTGAGGGAGAAGCCTGGTCGGAGACGATGGACGTTTGGCGTGCCCAGAAGGAAATCCGCGCGAGGTTGGGCATGAGACAGGTGTACGCGAACGGCAAGCTCCAGCGGTACTTCTGGGTGCACGAGCCGCACGGGAATGACGGGAAGCCGGTCGACTTCCGTTTCGTCTTCCACGTGCAGGACATTCCCCCGACGGATACGTTCGTCGCGTTCGAGCAGGCGGAACGGTTCCGGTTCCGGCTGAACGGCGAGCCGATCGTCGAGGGGCCGCAAGGGTGGTACCTCGACCGCTGCATGTCGACCGTCAAGCTGCCGGTGCCGGTGTCCGGAGAGAACGTGCTCGAAATCGGCTGCGAATACATTCACGATATGGAAATCGAGGACGCTTTCCTGATCGGCGATTTCGCGGTTGACGGCAGCCGCCGGTTGGTCCGGGAGCCCGGGAATCTTCGTCTCGGAGACTGGTGCCCGCAAGGGTATCCGCATTACTGCGGCAGCATGGTCTATCGTTTCGAATTCGAGGCGGATCTGTCGGCGGGGAACCCGATCGTGATGGAAATGGGCGCCTATGAGGCGGTTACGTTGAATCTGACCGTAAACGGACGGCACGGTAAGGCGATCCCTTGGCGTGCGGCGGGAACCGTCGAGCTGACGGAATGGCTTGTCCCGGGGAAGAACCGGATCGAGGTCGAGGTCGTCGGGAGCCCCCGCAACCTGCTTGGCCCTCTGCACGTGAACAGGCCGGACGGTGCCTGGCTCGATTGGTGGTCGTTCCATCCGACGGAGCGGGAGTATACGGGGGAATACGTGCTGCGTCCTTACGGCTTGATGGGGGAGATTCGGCTTTACCGTATAGAGAGCAATTGATTCCTCAAACAGAGGATTTCGAGGAGGAAGAAACGGCGATGTATGACAAAGCGCTGAATCATGCTTACGAAACCATAGGGAATACGCCTATGGTTCGCTTATCGCGAATGACGGAAGGTCTTGATGGCCATATTTACGCGAAGTTGGAATACTTGAATCCGGGATTCAGCAAGAAGGATCGGGCCGCTTTGCAGATGATCATCGAGGGCGAGCAAAGCGGGGCATTGGTTCCCGGACAAACGGTGATCGAGCTGACGAGCGGGAATACCGGAACCGGCTTAGCCATCGTTTGTGCAGGGAAAGGGTATCCTTTCATCGCGGTCATGTCGAAGGGGAATTCGCCGGAAAGAGCCAGTATGATGAAAGCCTTGGGTGCGGAGGTCGTGCTGGTCGATCAGGCTCCCGGATCCGTCCCCGGCCAAGTATCGGGTCAAGATCTTGCGTTAGTGGAGGAGACGGTGCGGCGATTAACGGTGGAAAGACAAGCTTTTCGCGCGGATCAGTTCAACCGTTGGGGAAATGTGCATGCCCATCAGTTTTTTACGGCGGAAGAAATGTGGAATCAAACGGAAGGGAACATCGATGTATTCGTCGATTTCGCCGGCAGCGGAGGGACATTCGCCGGATGTGCCAAAGGCTTGAAAAAGCATAAGCCGTCTATTCGATGTTATCTGGTCGAACCGGAAACCGCGCCGTATCTGGCCGGCAAACCCGTGACGAATCCCGGCCATCGCATTCAAGGCGCAGGGTACTCCATGGATTTGCCCTTTCTTCGGGAACCGGAACTGATCGAAGATTACTTGCAGGTTTCCGACGGAGAAGCGATTCAAGCGGCGAGGGATCTGGCGAGGAAAGAAGGCATCTTCGCCGGTTTCTCATCGGGAGCCAACGTGGCCGCCGCTTTGAAATTGTTGCAAGGCAAGGAACGCGGCTCGAACATCGTGCTGACGATCAACGATTCCGGCTTGAAATATTTGAGTACGGATCTGTTCGAATAGCGAAAGAGGAATGGGTGACGAAAAAACGTCCTATTCTGCTCCGAGGAGTGGAGTTAGGACGTTTTTCTTTTGAACATCCAGAATTTATAAATATCTGCTATTCATTTCTGATTGATCTCGATCAAACGTTTATCCGCCCGAAAAAGGACGACGTAGCCGTTTTACTTTTGAAATGATAGAGGTTATAAGTTTTCGGGGTGAAGGTAATGGTCGTGATTGTTTGCGGGAGGAGCTTAACGTGGGGCGCGGGTGTACCGGGGATGAGATAAGCTCGCGAGAGAAACTTAACGTAGGGGCGCGGGAGTGCCTGGGGATGAGATAAGCTCGCGAGAGGAGTTTAACGTGGGGCGCGGGTGTACCGGGGATAAGATAAGCTCGCGAGAGGAGCTTAACGTGGGGCGCGGGTGTACCGGGGATAAGATAAGCTCGCGAGAGAAACTTAATGTAGGAGTAGAGAGGTACCAGGGGGCAGGAGAAACGGATACGAAGGATGTGTTTGGGGTAATGTGGAACGAACGCTATCCAGGGTAAAGGACTATTCTCGCTCCCGCGCCTTCGCTTGGACTACGCCCTCAAGCAGAACGAAATAAAATCGGGCGTTGAGCAGCGAGAGGGAGCTGGTTACGGTATTGGCGCTCCTGTTCATGCTCTCTTCATCTTGTGAAGCGGATTTTGTGACTCGTACTCATTTAAGTGGATAGATGTATCTGGTCTCGGTAGTCTCCGGTCTGGGTGCCTAAGAGGGGGCGGGTGCCGTGCAGTCAAGGCGATGAAAGGGAAAACTTCCCTCTATTTATGCGTATTGGCCACAAGCGTGTGATTAGAAGGAAAACCTCCCACTAATTCCGGCTATATACCCTCAATTGAAGTTTTTCACCGATATTAGTGGGAGGTTTTCCCACTAAACATCCCAAATCCGAGAAATTATCTAAATTAATGGGGGGTTTTCCTTCTAAAGCTGAGAGGCGGGGCGAATCCGGCATACGGTTTCGAGAAACGGCCATATGCGGACGGTATCCCAACCAAGGTATGCTGTCGCAAAGACCTTTCTAGGAATTCATGATTTGGCGGAACGTGTTGCGGTACCCTCACCGTTTACACGCATAGCGGTTTAGGACGCCGTCAGGCGTTTTTCTTTTTGATAGAAGCGTATACTGAGCACTTTTCAAGAAAGTGATTATATTTTTATTTTTCTGAAATTTGTAGCCATTTTGTCGTATTTGTTCATTTCCATTCAAACTCGAATTCGGTTCCATGAAGAAGAAGGGGACTTACGCAGACAAGATTCGGAAAGGAGAGACTTTGAGCGCTAACATTCAGGGAGAACGCTCCCGGAGAGAGGTGTACGATGATAAAGGCGGTATTGTGGCGCAAACCGGCGGTTCTGATTTTGATCCTCGCGCTTATATTCGGCTTGTCGCCCCTAAGTTTCAAGGAACGGGTCGCGCAAGCGGCGATCTGGCCTTACGGGACGGAATTGGTGGCTAACGGCAATTTCGAAAAAATTGTAAACGGTTTCCCCGTGAACTGGACACCTATGAATGCCGTACCGGAAGGCTCTTTGACGATGATAGAGGATAATTCCGCAGCAGCCTCCGGCATAAAAACATTAAAGATTTTCGATAACGGCGAGGGAGGAGCCCGCGAGGTCGGCGTGAAATCGGATCCGATCTCGATCGTCTACGGCCAAACGTACACGGCGAAGGTGAAGGCCAAAGTGAGTCTAGGAAGGGTCCATCTGTTGGTTCGAACTTATGACTCAAACGGAAACCCGAGCACGCAGCAATATATTGCCGATTCCACATCGACCGCAGGCGTGTGGGAAACGTTGTCGGTTACCTTTTCCCCTCCGCAAAGTCACAGCGCGACCGCCGTCATTCACGTGTACGAAAGAACGACGACGGCGTACACCACGGCGACGATCGATGATGTCACGATGAGCCTTTCGGGCAATCTGGTGCCGAACGGGGGCTTCGAGATCGATCCCGGGCCGACCGACAACTTTCCGGTCGGCTGGCTTCCGATGGCCGAGGCGAAAAAATCCTTCGTAACGACGGAGACCTCTTTGGCTAACGTCAGCGCCGGCAAACGGAGCGTGAAGTTCACCGATGACATCAACAATATTTCCGCGGTCGGTCAGATCGGCATTCAGACCGGTTTCATTTCCATTCGGCCCGGCGAAACATTCGACATTCAAGTAAAGGTTAAGGTTCCGCAAGGGAAAGTCGGGGTAATGGCCCGATCCTTCGACAGCAACGGCAATTGGGTTCAGCACCTGGTCGAAACCCCATTCGAGTCATCCGACGAATGGCAGAAGATTTCGTTCTCGTATACGCCGAAAGCTCCGTATACGTCTACCTTTCGCCTGATGATTTACGAGCGAAGCGAAATGAAGGCGACAACCGCTTACGTCGACGAAGTTTCCGTCACGAGCAGCGAGCTGCTCTTTAACCCCAGCTTCGAGTCCGGAACGGGAACCGCAATCGAAGGATGGACCGTTGTCCCTGCCGGAGGCGTAACTTGGGTAACCGCCCAGACAGATCCGATCGATCAAGGCAGCAAGGCGGTCAAATTCACGAATACAGCGTCGGCGCTGCAAAGCATTCCCGTCAGGCACGAACGCGGCTACGCCTTTACCGCATCGGTGAAGGCATACGTGACTTCAGGGAAGGCGAAACTGACCCTTCAATCCTTGAACTGGGCGGGAGCCCCCCTGCCGGATTCTGTCGCGACCGTTCAATCCGATACCGGACAATCGGGCTGGCAAACCTTGAAGGTAACGCTAGCGCCGCCCAACTGGGCTGCGAAGGTAAGGGTCGTCCTTACCACCGACTCCGCTTCCGACACGGTGGTTTTCGATTCGGCCCAGCTGCGGTTCGGTTGGCCGATCACTTCGCCCGGGGATCAAACGATGCCATTCCGACCCGCCGATCGGGCGGCCTCCGAGCAGAATCCGCCGGATTTCTCTTGGACCTATGTGGACGGAGCCGATCAGTACGAGCTTCAGATTGCTTCGGACGCTTCCTTCGCTACGATCGTTTACTCGAAGGATGGGATTCCCGTCAATTTATTCAACCTCCCGAGCACATTAACCGCAGGCACGAGCTATTATTGGCGCGTGCGCTATCACTACCCGCAAGGCTGGTCGGCATGGAGCGATACGCGGCAGTTCCGGATCAAGCAGGGCGCAGTCGCTTTTACGGTTCCCGATATCGAGACTTTGATAAACAGCGTACTGGACGTACGTCCACGAATATTAACCACCCCGAGTACGCTGAATGTATTCAAAGTCTTGAAGGATAATGAAGGAAAGCCGATTTACGATTTTGCCAAATCCAGGGTGGACGACATAATCGCAAGCCCATCCTCTCACCCCATTCAAGAGCCGTCAGCAGGGGACTCGGTCGCTGCGGTGAACGATGTCGTCCTCAGAGAGATGACGAACATTCTGTCCGGCGCGTTGGTGTACATGATTACGGACGACGCGCAATACAAAGTCTCGATACTCGATGTCACGAAACCGCGCCTCATGGCGATTGCCGGTTGGAACCCGAACGGTTCTACGAGCTATCAGACTGCGGACCAAGCGTCCCGTGATATCGCATTGCTCATGGCCGTCGCTTACGACTGGTTGAAGGTTCCAAGTAATGGAGCGTTCTCCGATACCGAAAGACAGACTCTGGTTTCGGCCATTCATGCGAGGACCAAAACGATCTACGACGACATTTTGGATGCCGCTTCCTCCGCATACTTGTATAAAGATCCCTATCACTCCCACGGCTGGACGGCGGCCGGCTACGTTGCGATCATCGCGACGGCGATGATGCACGAGCCGAAAACCGTTAACGGCGTCGCCATGGCCGAGCATGCGAAAAAATGGTTCCGACAGGCGGTTCCCGTCCGAATCAACATGTATCCTCCGATCGGAGGAGAAGAGGGAGGCTGGGCGACCGGGACCGGCTATTGGGAAGTTTCGCACCTGGCGGACAAACGAGTGGCGGATGTCCTGAAGGAGGCCACCCAAGTGAACTTATACCAAAAGGCGTTCTCCAGAAACGAACATAATATGGTGACTTATTTCATGCCGGTCGGGTCGCCCGGCGGTCAATTCGGGGACGGCTCGGAAAAACCGATGAAGCAAGAAACCGTCAATCTGCTGAGACGTCAAGCGCAGGTGTACGACCCTAACCCGATTTCCCAGTGGGCCAAGTGGTCCGAGGCGGCAGCTCCGGTTTCCCTTGATCCTTACAAGTTGTTCAGTTACGGCTATGGCAAAAATTCCGTTCGGCCGCGGCCGCCGTTCGAGCTTCCTTCGGCCCGCTGGCAGAAGGACGTCGGCTGGGTGGCCATGCATTCCAGCCTGTACGATCCCGAGCGGATCTCGTTGTACTTCAAATCCAGCGGATACGGCAGCTACAATCATAGCCATGCCGACCAGAACAGCTTCACGATCAATGCCTTCGGCGAAAAACTGGCGATCGACGCCGGATATTTCGACGGATACGAGACTCCATTTCACAATCAATACTACCGGACGACACTGGCCCACAATGCCATCACGTACGTCGACAATACAACAGGCCAGAAAATAGGCCAGAAAATCAACCATATGAAAGCGTCCGGACGTATCGCCGGGTTCGCGTCCATCGGAGCGTTCGATGGAACCGTAGGTGACGCGACGCAGGCGTACAACCAGGATTCCGCGCTCCCGGGCTTGGACTTGGCTAGACGGGGGATCATCTACGTCAAACCGAACGCCTTCGTCGTCATCGACAAGCTCGATGCCAAAGGAGCGGCCAGCGTACCATTCGAGTACTTGCTTCATTCGGACAGCTACAGCAGCATAATGATCGATGGGCATAAGCAAGAAGCGACGATCCGGAAGAATCAAGCGGCCATGAAAGTCCAAATTCAATATCCTGCTGTCTTAAACGCAACAAAAGACGACAAATTCAGGACGGTGTCGGACACGGAGATTTCGCCTAATCCGGACCCGTCAACGCCAATGCCATTGCAGTGGCACGCCAAGTTTACGTTCCCATCCGCTCAGGAGCAGACGATTATCTCCACCTACCAGCCGTATCGGCAATCGACGCCTTCTGCGATTACGACTCAAACGGATACGAATAAGACTTATCAGAGCCTTGCTTTCGCCGATGGGACTATGGTCTATGTGCGCTTGGCGGGCAGCGGTCTCGTCACGGTGAACAGCAACTTCAAATTCGACGGCATGGCCGCCGTCGTCCGCGGGAGCGACGTCCTGCTCCTGGACGGAGTTCGTCTGGAGAAAAACGGAGTTACCTTGATTCAATCGATGGATCATATCCCTGCGACCATCGCGCTCAGCGGATCGGAGGTCTCCATCTCCGGCGATACGCCCGAGCTGGGGGTCCAAGTCAACACCGCGGCAACGAAACTCTATGACGAGACGTACGCCAAAGTAACTTCCGGCGGAACGGCGGCGGCTGGCATGGGCGCGAGAGGCGTTTATTGGACCAAGACCGGCAACGTGATGACCATCCAGTCGGAATCGGGCCGCCGATTCATGCTCCGTGGCGCCAACGACCCAGCGCCGACGGCGCCGGGCTCACAGGGTACCGTGAACCTCACCGTCAAACTGAACAACACGGTAATTGACACGTATTCGTTGGCGGGTCATGGTACCTATGCCGGCGGTACGGCCAGCTATGGCCAATTAACCGGCTTGCAGGCAGGCACCTACACCATCGTCAGCGCGCCTGCAGGGCTTAAATTCGAAAAAGGAGGAGCGGCGACACCAGGGTTGAAGACGCTCGGCGCATCACCCTGGGTCATCTTGGACGGAGGCGGCGGAACGCTCGAATTGACGAACTGATCCAAGATGCCGCAGCAGCAGTGAAGCTTCGGCAATAAAGAATCGCCTTTCCGCTTGCTAAGCACGCAAGCTGAAGGGCGATTATGGTTTCGGGCTACTCCTTACATTGCAGCGCATGGAATATGCATTCCTAGTCGTTTTTGCGAAAGTTGATATTAATATCCGAAAATCGCAAGGGAGTTTCAATCGAATCATTTGTGCTGATTTCCCGTATTCTCGGGATGCCTTATGATGAGGGCGTTTCCAGGCGTCGCGTTTTTGTAAGCGGATTCATTTTCGATGAAAAAAGGAGCTGGTCGATGGTGTGGGTGGACAGGAAAACGAATGCGAAAACGCGTAAAAGTTTGATCTGGGTAATGGCGGTGGTGCTGGCGTTCGGATGTTTCGGCGGGTTGCCCTTCTCCCGGCTTCCCGCGGCCCACGCCGCGCCGGCATGGCCGGCCTCATCGCTCACGGGACTGAATATTCCGTTCGGGCCGGCAGACGGGCTCGTCACGACGCAAAACCCGCCCGATTTCCACTGGCCGGCGATCGCCGGAGCGGATCAATACGATCTTCAAGTCAGCCGCAGCAGCACCGTGACCGACGTCGTCTATGAGAACGATTCGTTGACCGCGAACTATTACAACTTTCCCCATGTGTTCGATGCCGGCACCTGGTACTGGCGCGTGAAGTATCACAAGTCCGCGGAGGGCTGGTCGGAGTGGAGCGCCGTCCGGAAATTCCGCATCGAGGAGCAGAACGTTCCGTTCCCCGTTCCTCCCGTCGAAGACATCATGGGCAGCATCAGCTCGGCCCATCCGCGGATCTGGACGACGTCCGATACGCTCGACGATTTCCAGGGTCTGGCCCAGACGACGGGGAGGACGATTTACGAATCCAAACTGGCGTCGGTTACGGCGAACTTGAACGCCGCGCTGCCGCCCGAGCCCGACTTTCCCTATGACCCTTCGCATCCTCGCGATAAAGAATACATGGACGCGCTGACCAAACTGCGCGCGGAATCCGACCGTGCCGTCAACATGATGGCGGACGCCGCCTTCCTGTATCTCGTGACGGGCAAGGAGAAATACGGTAGAGAGGCGAGAAGACGCCTGAACAGCATCGCCGCCTGGAATCCGGACGGCGATACGGGTTACGTGATCAACGATCAGGTCCACCGCTACATTGCGCTCAGGTCCGCCATGGCCTACGACTGGATTTACGATTTCCCCGAGCTGACGGATGGAGAAAAAACGTCGATCCGAAACATGATCGTGTCCCGAACGAACACGATGGTGACGGATCTGACCAGCGCGCATAAGATCTGGGAAAATCCTTACGACTCGCACGGTTGGACCAATTTCGGGTACATCGGCATCATCGCGATCGCGCTGCTTCACGACGCGCCCGCTGCCGAGAATTGGTTCCGCTCCATCGTTCCCGCCTATATCAACATCATGCCTCCCTGGGGCGGAGAGGATGGCGGCTGGTCGCAGGGAACGGGGTATTGGCAATGGTCCTCCTTGTTCGGCAAGGAGTTTACCGATGTTCTGCTGAGCGCCAGCGGCTTTAACCTATACGATAAAGCCTACTCGCGCAACGAAGGATCGTTCCCGCTCTATATGTTCCCACACGGGAGTCCGGGCGGCGCGTTCGGGGACGGAAGCGAAGATTCTCCCGGCCGTCCCAGCGTGTCCATTTATAACCGCTTGGCCCAGATGTACGGCGATCCCAGGTTCAAATGGGCGGCCGAAGCGATCGGATCGGGGCCGGGCGACGAGCCGGCTAATTACTTCTACGGAGACGCCGGCCTTGCCGTCCGGCCGCCGGTGGACTTGCCGGACAGCCGGTGGTTCCGGGATACGGGAATGGTCGCCATGCATTCCAAGCTGTACGATCCCGACCGCGTCTCCCTGTATTTCAAGTCCAGTCCGTACGGCAGCTTCAACCACAGCCACGCGGACCAGAACAGCTTCGTCGTCAAAGCGTTCGGCGAGTCGCTTGCCGTCGAGAGCGGGTTCTATGATGAATATTTCACGGATCACGATAAGTTTTACGGCAAGCAAACGTTCGCCTCCAACGCGATTACGTTCGACGGGAAGCAGGGGCAGCCGATCAACAACATCGACGCGGACGGCCGGATCACCGGGTTCGTCACGCATCCCGATTTCGACGCGACGAGCGGCGACGCTTCTGCCGCCTACATGGGCGCGTTGACGCGAGCCGACCGGAAAATCATTTACGTGCGGCCGCAGGTGTTCGTGGTGATCGACCAGCTGGCTTCGGCGAATCCGGCGGGCTCGGAATTCGAATGGCGGCTGCACGCGGATAACGAGCTGGATCTCGACGGGGACAATGCGGGCGCGACGATCCTGAAGGGGGACGCGGCCTTGAAGGTACGGCTCCATTCTCCGGCAGGACTGCGGACAACCTATGAGGACAAGTTTCTCGATCAGAACGGAATCGAACGGCCGCCCGGCGGCAAATTTGCAGGCAAAGCGCAGAAGCATGCGGCTTTCATCACGCCCAAGACGACGGCAACGACGATCGTGTCGACGATGGAAGCTTACAAGCGGGACGGCGTTCCCCAGCAAGCGGCGGCGGAAAACCACGGCGACTACATGAAACTCCCGTTTGCGGACGGTTCCGTCGTGTATGTCCGGATGGGAACGAGCGGAGTCGTCAACGCGGATGGTCTTACGTTCGACGGAGCGGCCGTGGCCGTTAAGGGAGATACGGTGCTGCTCGTGGACGGCAAGAAGGTCGTGAAGGAAGGCGTCACGCTGATCGATAGCAGCCAGACCGCGACGATCGTATACGGCAAAGACCGGCTCTCGGTGTCGAGCCAAGCGGATACGGAGGTAGCCGTCCATGCGCCGGGGCTGACGCGGGTGCGCGAGGACGACAGCGGCGCGGACATCCCGCAAGGCGGAACGGCCGCAGAAGCGATGGCGTCGCGCGGCGCGTATTGGACCGTTACGGGTGACACGCTTAACCTTCAAGTGGAGCAAGGCCAGCGAGCCTTCAAGTTGAATAACGCCCCGGTGCCGGAGCCGATGGGACCCGTCACCCTGCAAACCGAAATCGACGGGGTTCCCGGAACGATCACGCTGCAGCGGCATAGCGACACGGAGGGCAACCCCGTCGCCTGGGGCAAGCTCGGCAACGCATCCGGCCTGTACCAGGTGCTGGAAGCGCCGCCCGGATTTCTGTTCGCGACCCATGGGAAACCGGACAGTGTCTACCTCGAAGCCGACGCCCCCATCCTTCTGCAAGGAGCTCCCGGCATCGTGAAGCTGAGGAAGATGGGCGCGGACACTCCTTCGCAAACGGTGCTGTGGGAAAATCCGGACGAGATGAGGGAAACGACGCCGACCGTTTGGCAGGAAGCGGAAGCTTACACGGCATCGGGTGATCAATCGTTTACCGTCTATACGACCCGGAAGTTCCTGTCGGGAGGCGCCGGCATCGCGAACTGGGTGACCGAAGGATCTTGGGGCAAGTGGCAAATCAACGTTCCGAAGGCGGGAACCTACGATCTCGTGTTGAAATACGTATCGGGTTGGGGACTGCCTCAAGGGGAGCTGACCAGCCGGCTCGCCATGATCGGCGACAAGCCCTATTACTTCGAGACGCCGACGACCGTCGATTGGGGTACGGTTCCCGAAAATTGGCGAGGGATTCGGGTGAAAACCGGCCAGCAGCTGAACGCGGGTCCGATCGATATTACGTTATGGACGGCTCTAGGCCCGATGAATATGGACTGGATCGGCCTCATCGAGGTGAAGGATGACGAGGTGTTGCCGAGCATTCCCGGCAATGTGCAGCTCGTTGGCCAGACGGATACGACCGCAACGATCTCTTGGACGGCTTCGACGGACAATGTTGAGGTGAAGGAATACGCCGTTTATGTGAATGGCGTACAGAATACGGTTGTGCCAAGCGGCAGCCTGACCGCGACGGTCACCGGCTTGACGACCGGACAGACGTATGCCATCACCTTAAGGGCGGTGGATTCGAGCGGCAACCGTTCGCAGGCCAGTGCGGCCGTAAGCGTGACGATGCGGGACGTGACGGCGCCCGTGTGGGGCGACGCGGTTTCGGTCCGGATCGTCCATCTGTTTCCCAAAATCGCGAAGCTGACGTGGGACTCCGCAACCGATAATTCCGGAACGGCAGCCGTCTATAAACTGTATCGGTCGGATCAACCGGGCCAAGCGGTCGAAGTGTCTGGCAATGCCTACGACGTAACGGGGCTGACGCCGGGTGCGACTTATGCGTTCAAAGTGGAGGCCAAGGATGCTCTCGGCAACGAATCGACGGACGGTCCGACCCTGACGCTAACCATGCCGTCCGCCGGCATCGCCGGCGAGTATTACGAGACGTTCGATAATTGGCCGAAGGAAGCGGCAAACGGAGACGGTTGGTCGTTCACCCGGAATTTCGGTACGATCGTCGAGACCGTGCCGCTGCCGGATCCGGCGAGCAGAGCGTTGAAGGTACTGGACAATTACGCCGATCCGAGCAACGAGTGGGCGGTCAGTCCGATCGTACAGAAAACCACCGCGCCTCTAAGCGGCAAAGTGACGTTCGAGACCCGATTCATCGCGAACAAGGTCGGTTTCTTCGAGCTCATGATCGGCGGCGCCGGAACGGATCTGATCCGTTTCACGGCTTACTCCGACGGAACGTTCGGCTATTGGAGGAATAATACGCCGATGAGAATTCCGAACCCCGGCGCCAAGCTTCCGACCGATCAGTGGATGACGCTTCGCTTCGATGCGGATATGGACGCGAAAAGGTACGACATTACCATGCAGACGGATGCTTTCAAGAACCTCGCCGGAGAGGCGGACTTCCCCGGAAATTTGGATAAGACGGCCGGCATCTACAAGATCAGCGGACTGAAGTTTTACAATGACAACGAGAGCGTCTCCACGCTGAATTCGTTCGTCTTCCGGCCGAGCCGCTACACGGGCCAATACCTCTTCGACTACGTGACCATGTACAAGACCAATATCGATGCCGTCGCCCCGACGACGACGGACAATGCACCGGCGGGCTGGGTCGGCGAGGATGTCACGGTAACGCTCACCCCCAGCGATAACGAAGGCGGTTCCGGCGTCGCTGCCACCTATTACAAGGTAGACGGAGGTCCGCAGCAAACCGGCACATCCGTGAACCTGACGTTGGAAGGCGTACACACGCTGACCTATTGGAGTACGGACCGGGCAGGGAACAAGGAAGCCGAACGCACGGTCGCCGTCAAGGTGGATAAGACTTCTCCGGTTACCGTTGCCTTTTTGAATCCCGGTGAACCGAACGGCGGCAACGGCTGGTATACGTCGGACGTAACGCTAAGCTTGTCGGCAAGCGACGACGGCGGCTCCGGCGCGGCGAAAACCGAGTACCGGGTGAACGAGGGGGACTGGATTCCCTACACCGGTTCCATTCCCTCGTTCGGCGGCGGGATCTACAAAGTCGATTACCGCAGCACGGATGTAACGGGCCATACGGAAGAGATTCATTCCACCGAATTCAAAATCGACAAAACGGCTCCGACGCTCACCGTCGAATTGGATCCAACGTCGATCTGGCCGCCAAATGGCCAAATGGTAACCGTGCATGCCGCGTTGCAATCGAAGGATGAAGGTTCCGGCGTGGCGTCCGTGGTTCTGACATCCATTACGAGCAATGAGCCGGACAGCGAACAGCACGATATCCAAGCCGATATCGGTACGGAGGCCGCTTCCTTCGGTTTGCGGGCCGAAAGATCGGGCGAAGGAACGGGACGAATTTACACGGTAACTTATACGGCTACGGATAAAGCAGGCAACCAAACGATCCTTTCCGCAACCGTCGAGGTGCCTCACGATCCGTCAGGCCAGCAGGATCCGGCATAATACGATAGGCGTTTTCTCGAAAACTGTTATGATTTTAAGAAAACCGCAAAGGAGTTGCAGCCGCGTCGGAACCGCCGATTTACCGACGCTCCCCTTGTGCCGTATGATCGCGGTATCAAGGGGGCTGCAACGTTTGTAAGCGAATTCACGAACCTTGATAATCGCCGGCAACGCAGAATCCAAAAATCGAAAAGGGACGGTGCATTCATTTTGATGCAGAAAAAGAAGACCGGAAACAGAGTTACGGCGTTCACCCTGTTAGCGGCGATCATGCTGCTAACCACGGTGCTTGCGGGGTGCTCGGGCAAAAATAACGGAGCGGAAGCCGAAACCCAATCCGCTTCGCCCAGCCCGAGCGCAAGCGGGAGCGCGTCCGCCAGCGCATCGGCGTCGTCCGATCTGCCTGAACCGGCGACTCTCCGGCTGTTGGTCGAGCTTTCCCCGATCGCGCCGGCCAACAATGATTGGGCCGTATGGAAGTGGATCAAGGAGAAAACGAATATCACGATCAAGGAGGAGACCCTGACGGGTGACCGCGATCCGTCTTTGGCGCTCGCCATCTCTTCCGGCGACATGCCGGATTTGATGGCCGTGTTCCCTCCCGAAGCCCAGAAGTACGGGGCGCAGGGCGCTTTCCTGGATTTGTCCCCGCATCTGGACCAAATGCCCCATCTGAAAGCTTTTTTGCAGGCCAGACCCGATGTCGCCCAAAGAATGACGTCGCCGGGCGGAGAAATCTACCAGGTGGTGAACGACGGCATGGGCGCGGGCAATCAGACCGTGTTTTTCTACCGGGACGACGTTTTCGCGAAGCATTCGCTCCAGGAGCCGAAAACCTGGGATGAGCTGTACGAAACGGCGAAGAAGTTGAAAGAGCTGTATCCGGACAGCTATCCTTTCGTTTTCCGCCACGGCATCAATACCTTGAAATATTTCGGTCCGTCGTTCGGCGTCTATCCGGAATTTTACGAGGATAAGGATACCGGCAAGATCAAGCACGGGGTGACCGATCCCGGCTTTAAGAAACTGGTCGAATATTTGAACAAGTTCTACAAGGAAGGCCTGACGCCGCCGGATTGGCTCTCGATGGACTATAAGGCGTGGACGCAATTCATCACCACGGGCAAATCGTTCATGACGATCCAATTTATCGGACAAATCGAAGTGATGAACGCGCAGCTTCAGAACGGCGCCCATTTGAAATTCATGGCGCCTCCGACCGGAACCGGGAGCAAAGGCTATATCCCGAACACGAACTACGAGGAATACGGTTTCGCCGTTTCTTCCAAAACGAAGAATTTGGACGCCGTGCTGCGTTATCTCGACTTCCTCTACTCCGACGAAGGCAAAGAGCTTCTCAGCTGGGGCAAAGAAGGGGAATCGTACACGGTCGTAGACGGCAAACGGAAGTTCCTGCCGCAGTTCAAAGAGCCGAACGATCTTCGCAAACAGCTGGGAATGTTTACGACGGGCGCGTACGGCGTAGCCGACTTCGAAGCGTCGAAATCGCTCAGCAACGAGAATGAGCAATATGCGTATACCGAAGCCGCCAAATATCAATTCCCCAGCATCAACGCGCTGCCTCCGCTGACCAGCGAAGAGAAAAGCGCCATCGCGAACACGGAAGAGCAGGTTAAAAAATATTACGATACGTCCGTCGCCAAGTTCATCATGGGCCAAACGCCGATGACGGAATGGGACGCGTTCCTGGCCGAGCTGAAGAACCTGGGCTCGCAGAAGATCATCGACGCCTACCAAGTCGGATTGGACCGCCTGAAAAAGAACATGAAGTAAAGAGAATCGCGACAGGGCTGGACGCCTCTTGACGACGTTCAGCCTTGTCTTTTCGGGAAGGAGAACCGGCATTGAAGCCATCTATCATAGGGCAACTGAAACGCGACCGCATCTTTCTGCTGCTGCTGGCACCCGTCCTGGTCTACTACGTTCTGTTCAAGTACGTTCCCATGTTCGGAATCGTGATCTCATTCATGGACTACAACTTGTTTAAGGGCCTTGCGGGAAGTCCGTGGGTGGGTCTTAAATATTACAGGCAGTTCTTCGAAAACCGCGATGCCTTCGTCATCATCAAAAATACGGTGCTCCTCGGAGGATACAAGCTTCTGTTCGGATTTCCGGCGCCCATCATTCTCGCCCTGATGCTCAATGAACTGAAGGGCAAGATCTTTAAACGGTTCGTGCAGTCGGTCAGCTACCTGCCTTACTTCCTGTCCACCGTCGTGGTCTCGAGCATGATCGTGATGCTGTTGTCGCCCAGCACCGGCTGGCTCAACCATATGATTCAACGGATGGGGTTTCCGGCGATCAACTTCCTGCAGGAAGCCGAATGGTTCCGGACGATTTACGTCAGCTCGGAAATCTGGCAGCAGGCGGGCTGGAGTTCCATTATCTTTCTGGCGGCCATCACGACCATCGATCCGCAGCTGTACGAGGCGGCGACGGTGGACGGCGCTGGAAGGCTGAAACAGATCTGGCACGTGACGCTGCCCGGGATCGCGACGACCGTCGTCATCATGTTCATTCTACAGATCGGACAGGTGCTGGAAATCGGCTTCGAAAAGGTATTTTTACTGTCCAACGTGGCCACTTACGACACGTCGGACATTATCTCGACTTATGTGTACCGGGTGGGCCTTCTGCAAGGGGGATACAGCTACGGCACGGCGATCGATTTGTTCATGGGAGTCATCGGATTCGTGCTCGTCTATGCGAGCAACAAGCTCAGCCGCAGATATGGGGAAACGAGTCTATGGTAAGGGAGTGCATGCGGATTGAAAAAGCATACGGGTCTTTTCGACGTCGTTAACGTTCTGCTGCTGGGCATCTTCGCTTGCGCCATGCTGTTTCCCTTCGTCCACATGGCAGCGGTCTCGGTAAGCTCCGCCGAATATGTGGTCGGTAACCAGGTCGGTCTTTGGCCCAAAGGGATCAATTTCGATGCCTATACCGCCGTTTTTCAAGATCGCCGCATTCTGGTCGGTTACCAAAATACGCTCGTTTACGTCGCGTTGGGGACCACTCTATCGCTTATCTTCACGACCATGGGAGCCTATTCGTTGTCGAGGAGGAACCTCGTCTTCGGCAGAACGTTCATGCTGATGATCGTTTTCACTATGCTGTTCACGGGCGGGCTCATCCCGACTTATCTCGTGGTGCGGAGCTACGGTTTGCTGGATACGATCTGGGCCATGGTGCTGCCGGGGCTCGTTTCCTCGTGGTACCTGATCATCATGCGCACGTTCTTTCAAGGCATTCCGCGGGAGCTCGAGGAGTCCGGCACAATCGACGGGTTATCCGATCTGGGCATCCTGCTGAGAATCGTGCTTCCCCTGTCGAAGCCCGTGATTTTAACGATCTCGTTGTTCTACGCGGTGCAAATTTGGGGCAACTTCTTCTACGCGCTTATTTTCATTCGGGATGCCGGCTTGATGCCGCTTCAAGTGATCATTCGGAACATCGTCATGATCGGTCAGTACTCGGACACGACCGTTAGCTCTGCCATCGGCGACAAGAACGTGATATTGGAATCTTTGAAGTATGCGGTGATACTCGTCGGCACGCTGCCGATCATGCTGGTGTATCCGTTCATTCAGAAACATTTCGTCAAAGGCGCCATGATGGGGTCGGTAAAAGGATGATAGACGTCTGCATGGGAGGAGGGACCGCTTTTGGCCGCATCGTTCTGGAAAAGCAATTTGACGGAAATCGCGGAAGGCATGTCGAAGGTCGCGCGGGGACGAGCCGGAATCCTGGCTTCTTCGGCCGGAGGGCGGGACATCTGGATGGCCGAATACGGCGAGAAGGAGGACTTCGGCCGGAGAGCCAATTACAATTCGGCATGCGGCGCGGGAAATCCGGAATTTTACGCACGCAAAGGCGAAGACGCCAAACCCGTTCTGCTGCTCGTCGGAGGCGTACACGGCGGGGAGCTCGAGGGGATTGCCGCCGTCATGAACCTCATCCGTTTGCTTGAAACCGGAACGGATTATCGGGGGAGACGGCACGATTACGTATATGATTATGCCCATCGATTCCGGCTGCTCCTCATCCCCTGCCTGAATCCCGACGGCCGGGCCAGGCTGCCGGTCGATACGCTGATCGATGCCCCTTACGAGAAATTCGTTTATTGGATGCAAGGGACGTGGAAAGACGGAACGCTCTGCGCGTGGCCGGACTGCAAGGCGGTTCATCCGATCAAGGATGCTTCCGGTTTTCTGGGATCCTACTTCAACGATGACGGGGTCAACTTCATGCATGACAACTTCTTCGCTCCCATGGCGCGGGAAACGGCAGCGCTGCTTGAATTGTCGGAGCGGGAAGCGGTCGATTTCCACGTCTCGCTGCACGGAGGAGCGAACTCGCCGATTCATTTTCCGGCGATTCCTTACTTGCCCGCGTCCGTCAAACGGAAGCACCAGGCGTTCAACGAGCGGATGGAAGCGGCTTGCCGGAGGAGGGGCCTTCCGTTCGCCCTGGTGGATCAAGCCGCGGCGGACGGAGCGGGTCGCCCGTTTCCGTCCTTCAATTTGACGTCGGCGGTCCATCATACCTGCGGCGGAATGAGCATGACTTTCGAGTCCAATATGGGGCTTGACGCGCCGGGAGACAAATTGACGGAGGAAGAGATTTTGGACAGTCATTTCGTTTTGTTCGAAGAGATGTTCCGGTTTGCCTTGCGGTAGTCCATGGGGGAGTGTCGCTACCGGGTAACGTATTTATGTATACGATAACATATGTATGTGATGGCGTAATTTCATGCGTTTTATTGCACGACCCACGTCAATGAATCTAGCGCGGGAGGAACCGCCATGGCAAACCAAACGTTATCCGCTTTACTGCGGGCTCAATTAAAAGAGCTGAAAGACCGCGGGCTTTACAATAAGATCGAACCGCTGGACAGTCCGAACGGCCCCGTCGTCCGCATGAACGGCCGGGAGTTCGTGAACCTGTCTTCCAACAACTATTTGGGCTTGGCTGCGGACAAGAGGCTGGTGGACGCCGCGATCGAGGCGACGATTCGGTTCGGGGTGGGAAGCGGAGCCGTTCGAACCATTAACGGGACGCTCTCTTTGCATGTCGCATTGGAAGAGAAACTGGCCGCTTTCAAAGGAACAGAAGCCGCCGTAACCTATCAATCGGGCTTTAACTGCAACATGGCGGCCATCTCCGCGGTGATGGGCGAGGGAGATGCCATCCTGTCGGATGAGCTGAATCACGCTTCCATTATCGACGGCTGCCGGTTGACGAAAGCCAAAGTCATTCGATACCGCCACTCCGACATGGACGACTTGCGGGAGAAGGCGAAGGAAGCCAGGGAATCCGGCTCGTTCCGGAAAATCATGGTCATCACGGACGGCGTATTCTCGATGGACGGCGACATCGCGAAGCTTCCTGAAATCGTGGGCATCGCGGAGGAGTTTGATCTGATTACCTACGTGGACGATGCGCACGGTTCCGGGGTGCTCGGAGGCGGAGCGGGCACCGCCAAGCATTTTGGCCTGTCGGGAAAGATCGATTTTCAAATCGGTACGTTATCGAAGGCCGTCGGCGTCGTAGGGGGTTACGTGGCGGGAACGCGCGAAGTCGTCGAGTGGCTCAAGGCGCGCAGCCGTCCATTCCTCTTCTCGACCGCGCTGCCGCCGGGGACGGTCGCGGCATGCATCGCGGCGATCGACGTCCTGAAAGCAAGCAAGCAGCTTCAAGACCGCCTTTGGGCAAACGCCGCGTACCTGCAAACGGGACTCCGGGCGCTCGGCTTCTCTACGGGTCAAACCGCCACGCCGATTACCCCTTGTCTCATCGGCGACGAGGAGACCACTCAGCGCTTCAGCAAGCGATTGTACGAGGAAGGCATTAACGCGAAAGCGATCGTCTTCCCGACCGTGCCGAAGGGGACCGGAAGAATCCGGAACATGCCTACCGCCGAGCATACGACGGAGATGCTGGATCGCGCGCTGGCCGCTTACGGGAAAATCGGCCGCGAGCTCGGCATCATACGATAATGTAAGGAGAGACTTTGAGCTTTGCTCAAAGATCCCTATGTAGTGCTCAAAGATCCCTA
This sequence comes from Cohnella sp. CFH 77786, assembly GCF_019400745.1. Classification (GTDB taxonomy): domain Bacteria; phylum Bacillota; class Bacilli; order Paenibacillales; family Paenibacillaceae; genus Cohnella. Next base: position 61,868 of record NZ_WJIB01000011.1, read on the forward strand.
TGTCAGGAGGGAAATCAACATGAGGCGGATTCTCGTGACCGGCGCGCTTGGCCAGATCGGGCGGGATTTGACGGCCCGGCTGCGCGGAATATACGGCCATGATGCGGTTTTGGCGAGCGACATCCGCGGCGATCATGGCGAGGCTTCGTCCGGACCGTTCCGGCTGGTGGACGTTGCCGACGGCGATGCACTCTGCGAAGCGGCCAAAGATCACGGAGCCGATACGATCATCCATCTGGCGGCTTTGCTGTCCGCAACGGCGGAATCGAAGCCGATGCTCGCCTGGCAGTTGAACATAGGGGGACTGTTGAACGCGTTGGAAGCGGCAAGAGTTCTCGGCTGCCGGCTCTTTACGCCGAGTTCGATCGCCGCCTTCGGAGCCGGTACGCCCAAAAAAGGCACGCCGCAGGATACGCTCCAGCGCCCCTCCACGATGTACGGCATTAGCAAAGTGTCGGGCGAGCTGCTCTGCGATTACTATTTTCATAAATACGGAGTGGACACGAGAGGCCTTCGCTTTCCCGGGTTGATCTCGCACGCCGCTCCCCCGGGAGGCGGGACGACCGATTATGCCGTGGACATGTACGTTAGCGCCGTGAAGTCCGGCCAATATAGGTCATACCTCGGTCCAGGGACCTTTCTCGACATGATGTACATGCCGGATGCGGTCGAATCGGTTATCCGGCTCATGGAAGCGGACGCTACCCGGCTGAAGCATCGGAACGCCTTTAACGTAACGGCGATGAGCGTCGATCCGGAAGCAATCGCGTCCAGCATCCGCAGACGCATCCCGGATTTCCGGCTCGAATACGACATCGATCCGGTTCGTCAGGCCATCGCGGACGGGTGGCCAGACGCGCTTGACGCGTCGGCGGCGCGGGAAGAGTGGGGGTTTCGGGCGAAATACGATTTGGACGGCATGACCGACGACATGCTGTCGAACCTGTCCGGAAAGCCGTTATACGGCGGTAATGAGGCGATTTTGCAATGATACGCTTAACGGTCAAGGAGAATGCTGCAAAACCCGGTGTTATGGCGTATCGTAAACGGGCTGCGCATCTCGTTCGCCACGCTGATCGAAGAGGCGGATTCGAAGTGACGGTTGCGAAGCCCGACGAGCTGGAGCCGTTCTTGGAAGAACAAGTCGGTTATCGCGCCTATCCGTGCTGGCGCCAGTCTGCGAGCACGGCTCCTAGCCGCATCATGACGGGGTGGCTGAACGCTCGATTTCGTTTGCCAATTCGGGTTTCGGAGGCGATAAGATGTCAATCGTTGCAGGACTGGAGCATGAAAGCTATAAATACGTTTTCGGCGTCTATCAACGCTTCGGGGTTCCGTTCGACGAGAAGAAAGAGATTTCCCTCGTGTGCGGGAGGAACGACCGTGCCGCGGTCCAGCTTCTTCTGTATTCGGAAGAGGAAATGCTCGTATCCGTGAACGGGGAGGCTTGCTTCCATGAGCGCGGTCCCATCGACATCGTGCGCGTAGAGGTCGAAGTCCCGGGACTTGCGAACGGCCGAATCCAAGCGAACCTGATCGGTCTCGTAGAAGACGACGACCGGCAATGGAAGTCGGATATGATCTTGCAGCAGCCATACGTTCACGTGGAGAGAAGAAAGGTGCAGCCGGTATGGATCGAAGCGGAGCTCGGCGCCGACGTGGAACCCGGTGCCTATTATCCGCGGATTCGCGTATTCCGGCATCGAATGTTCGAGGATGAGACCCTGGTTCGCACGCTGACCTTCGAATTGAAGGTGATGGACGTCGCCTTAAGCGATCCGCGGGATCATCGGTTTTATCTCGATTTGTGGCAGCATAACGCCAATATCGCCCGCAAATACGACGTGGAGCTGTGGAGCGAGCCGCATTTCGCCATCCTGGAGAACTACGTTTCCTCGTTGGCCGATCTCGGGCAGAAAGCGATCACGGTCGTCGTCTCCGAGATTCCGTGGTCCGGGCAGGCTTCCTGCTACGACCGGGTCGATCCCGCCAACCTGTTCGAGTACAGCATCGTGAATGTAACGCATCACGGGAATGACGAATGGACGTACGACTTCCGCTCCTTGAACCGGTACGTGGGGCTGTGCATGAAATACGGAATCGATTCGGAAATCGAAGTGTTCGGGCTGCTCAACATTTGGGTGCTCGAGGACGCGGGCTACGGCGGCGTCATCCGGGACCATGACGATGCCATCCGGATCCGATATTATGACGAAAGGAGCCAGACCTACAAGTACATCCGGGAAAAACGGCATCTGGAGCGGTACGTGGCCGCATTGGAGAAGAACTTCATCGAACGGGGATGGGCGGATAAAGTCCGAATCGCGGCGGATGAACCCGCGGACATCGAACGGTTCCGAAACCGCCTGAAATCGCTGCAAGCGATGGCGCCATCTTTCCAGTACAAGGTCGCGATCAACCATGCCGCGTTTATCGCGGAGGAAGGGCTCCTGGATCATGTGCCCAATCTGGACTGCGTCGCCCAAGAATACGATCGGATCGCCGCCCTGATGCCGGAGAAGAGAGGAAAAACGCTCTATTACGTCGCTTGCGAGAATCCGTATCCCAACACCTTTATCGGCTCTCATCTATTGGAAAGCAGGCTCATCCCCTGGCTGGCATGGTTCTGGAATCTGGACGGATTTCTACGCTGGAACTATACGGTTTGGCCGAACGATCCGCTTCATCGAATCTCCTATCATTATCCGCTGTTTCCGGCCGGAGACACGAATTTCGTGTACCCGGGCCGGGACGGGAAGCCGATGCTGACTCTCCGCTACAAGATGCTGCGCAAAGGAATCCGCGACTTCGGAATCATGGAGCGCTATGTCGGTTTGGGCGGGGATCGGGAGAAGCTCGCCGAGCGCATGCGCAAAGTTTTTCTGTGGACCGACGAGAAGGAGCTTCACCGGAACGCGAGACGGAAAAGGGAAGAGCTCTTCTCGCTCGATCATCAAGAATACGAAGCCATCATCGAAGAAATCCTGTCCGAACTGGAAAAGCCGTAAAGTTATAGATTGGATGATACTCGAAGATGCTGTTGAATCCGTTTAAATCTTTGAATCCGGGGCTTTTCCGATCACTGGGGAAGCCCGTTCTGCTGTTTGGCTGGCAGACGGCCCGGGGCATGATGACGTGCGCCCGGGCCGTTTGTGTTTACATTTGTTACATGTTAGAGAGTATAAGTTTCCAGAGAGTGGTTTTGGGGAAGCAAAGTACAACCCGGAGGTTCGGAGCATGCCCGAAGTCGCACGCATAAGCGTCATGTTTCTGATTTCGGCAAGCTGCGACTAGGTAACCGATATTAGCGGGAGCTTTTCCCTCTAAATCTCCCAAATCCTTGAAATGATCGGATTTAGAGGGAGGTTTTTCCTCTAAAGTTGACCGGCGCGGCGAATCCGGCATACCGTTTCGAGAAACTGCCTATCCGCACGGAATCCCAACAAAGGTATCCTATCGTGAAGACCTTCCAGGAGATCGATAACTTACCTTTCAAACTTACCGTTCCGGAAACTCAGCCTTTAATCGAAACCGTTTCTTTTTCGGAATTCGCCCGGCGTCTTTCCGACGCAGCGTTTGAAGAGGGCGGTGAAGGTATCGATGTCCCGATAACCTACCTGCTCCGCGACGGTCCCGATTTTCAGATCCGTGTTCCGGAGGAGCACGCAGCTCTTCTCGATCCGCAGGTTTTGCCGGTAACGTTGAAGGGATTGCCCGGTATGCATGTGGAACAACCGCCGCAGATGGCGTTCGCTGTACCCGCTCACCTGCGCCAGCCTGCTCATCGTCAACTCTTCCTCGATATGCTGGTCCAAATATTGGAGCACGCGGATAAAAGGCGCCGGGTGCGGTTCTTGCGTTCCTTCCACCGAGGGTTCGGCGAGAATCAAGCGGTGGACCGTAATGAGAAGCTGTATGACCAAGGCGTTCAGGTAGTCGACGGAACCTTGCCGCCGGAGCGTATATTCGCGGTGCAAAGCTTGAAACAGCTTGTCCAGCTCGTCCCCCGGGTCTTGCAAGGAATATCCCGGACAATCATCCCGATCGAGGGAGCGAATGAAGTCCCCGAAGGTCTCATCCTTGATGTTTGGATGGATTTGATGCAGCAGCCGCGGGGAAATGACGCAGTTGTAGACGGCCAGAGGATGCTTGGCCGCGTCGGCGGCGGAAGGCCGGAACACATGGGGAACGCCGATGGGAATGACGAACAGCTCGCCTTTGGCGACTCGGCAGACGCGTTCGCCGATGTGGTGAAAGCCCGATCCTTCGGTCACGAAGGCGATTTCCACGAAATCATGGTCGTGCAGCGGAACGGCGAAATTCTCGTCGGCCCGGTTCACGTAAACGGACAAATCGTGCCGAAAAAACAGCTCGTCCCCATGAAAGGTTGCTATTGTACGCATAAGCGACACCTCGGCCGTCGGTGGATGTCCGTTCATCCGGGTACGCGAGTCCGTTCTCCCGGGCAAACATTTTCTGGCGCTCTTTATAATTATAAACGAACGGAATGCCGGCGTGCGTTCCGATATGGACCATCGATCGGAGGAATCGGAATTGTTTCGTGTAACGGGACTGAGCTGCGAGTACAAGATCAACCCGGTCGGCATCGACGTGGCCCGGCCGCGAATCGGATGGCGCCTGGAAGCGGACGAGAGAGCCGCGGTTCAAACGGCCTGCCGGATTCAGGTTGCCGATGATCCGCTATTCCAACGGATCGTCTGGGATTCGGGTAAAGTCGCGTCGGACCGAAGCGTGCACGTGGAATTGGGGGATTTCGCCTCCCCGTCGCGAAAGCGATTCCACTACCGCGTGATGGCATGGAACGGGCAGGATCGTCCATCCGGATGGTCCGAGCCGGGGTACTGGGAAACGGGGCTTCTGGACGCCTCGGAATGGTCGGCATCCTGGATCTCTCCGCCGGCGGAGCTGTCTTCCCGGGATCCGGACCGTTGTCCGATGCTCCGCAAATCGTTCCGCGTCGATGGGCGCATCCGGGAGGCGAGAATGTACGCCACCGCTCTCGGATTGTACGAATTGACGCTAAACGGAATCCGGGTAGGCGACCGCTATTTCACGCCGGGCTGGACGAGTTACCGGCAACGGCTTCAGTATCAGACCTACGACGTGACTTCTTTGTTGCGCAAAGGGGAGAACGTGGTGGGTTGCATGCTTGGCAAGGGCTGGTACAAAGGCGAAATCGGCTGGGAAGGAGAAAGCGGCAAATACGGCGATCGGCTCGCCTTGCTGCTGCAGATGCACATTACGCTGGAGGACGGCACGGAATGGACGCTGGAGACGGACGGCACGTGGAAAGCGGCGCCCAGTCCGATTCTGATGTCCGAAATCTACCATGGGGAAACTTACGATGCCAGGTTGGAGCAACCGGGCTGGAACGCCCCGGGATTCGATGACGGCAGCTGGAGCTTCGCGGAAATCATCGAGCATCCGAAAAGCATCTTGACGGCGCAGGAGAACGAGCCGGTTCAGGCCGTGGAGTCGATCGCCCCGATCGCCTTGATCACGACGCCCGAAGGGGACTCGGTGCTGGACTTCGGACAAAACATGGTCGGATGGGTGCGGTTTGCCGTAAGCGGAGAATCGGGCGACGAAGTGACGCTGCAGCACGCCGAGGTACTGGACCAGGACGGGAACTTCTACACGGATAACCTGCGCAAGGCGAAGCAAACCGTCCGGTACGCGCTCAGAGGCGGCGGCCGCGAAACGTTCGAGCCCCATTTTACGTTCCAGGGATTCCGTTATGTCCGTCTGACGGGCTTCCGGGCACCGATCTCGTTAGACGATTTCGAAGGCATCGTCCTGCACTCCCATATGAATCCGACCGGCCGTTTCGAATGCTCCGATCCGATGATCAACCAGCTGCAGCACAACATTTTGTGGGGATTAAAAGGGAATTTCCTGGACGTGCCCACGGACTGCCCCCAGAGGGACGAGCGGCTGGGCTGGACGGGAGACGCCCAAATGTTCATCCGAACGGCCGCGTATCTGGTGAACGTGAACCCGTTCTTCACCAAGTGGCTGCGGGATTTGAAAGCCGATCAGGCGCCCGACGGCGGGGTTCCGTTCGTCGTTCCCCACGTGCTGAAGCCGACCAGCCATTCCTCCGCCGCCTGGGGGGACGCGGCCGTCATTTGCCCGTGGACGTTGTACCTGGTCTACGGCGACACGCGGATCTTGGAGGAACAATACGACAGCATGAAGGCATGGGTGGAATACATCCGGCGGTCCGGAGACGACGAATGCCTCTGGAATACCGGCTTCCACTTCGGAGACTGGCTCGGGCTGGACGCGAAGCCGGACTCCTATATCGGAGCCACGGATAAAGACTACATCGCCACGGCCTTCTACGCGCACTCGGTCTCGCTTCTTCAGAAGACGGCCGCCGTATTGAACGAACAGGCGGACGCCGAAGCCTACTCCGTCTTGCGGGACCGGATCCAAGACGCCTTCGAACGCGAGTTCGTGACGCCTTCCGGACGGTTGTCCGTGCCGACCCAGACGGCTCAGGTCCTCGGTCTGACGTTCGGCTTGCTTCGCGGCAAGGCGAAGGAGAGAGCGGTTCGGAAGCTGACGGAATTGCTGGAGGAAAGCAAGTTTCACCTGACGACCGGCTTTGTCGGCACGCCGTATTTGAACCATGCGCTGAGCGAGAATGGCCTGACGGAAGCGGCTTACAAGCTGTTGTTCCAGCAAGATTATCCCTCGTGGCTGTACCAGGTGACCAAGGGAGCGACGACGATCTGGGAGCATTGGGACGGCATCCGGGAGGACGGAAGCTTCTGGAGCCGCGACATGAATTCATTTAACCACTATGCCTATGGAGCCATAGGCGACTGGTTGTACCGCTGCGTGGCGGGGATCGATACGGACGAGAGTTGCCCCGGCTACAAAAAAATCCGGATCCGTCCGCAGCCGCCCGCGCAAGGGTTGGACTGGGCCGACGGCCGGCTGGATACGATGTACGGAACGGTCCGATCGGCGTGGCGCAGGCGGGAGGACGGGAAGATGGAACTGCAGGCCACCATCCCGCCGAACACGACGGCCGAGATCCGGCTGCCCGGAGCCGCGGCGGCAACGGCAACCGAATCGGGCAAGCCGATTCGGTCGGCTGCCGGAATCTCCTCGGCTTGGGAGAGCGGCTGCGATTTGATTCTGGCGGCGGGCTCCGGAAGTTATGAGTTCGTTTGGTAAAGTGGTAAATCTTATCGCCGCGGCTACACCCCGGAATAAGCCAGAAATCCGCCGTCGACCGGAATCGTCGCGCCCGTCACGAAGCCGGACGCCGTCTCGTCCGCCAGCCACAGCAGCGTGCCGAGCAGGTCCTCCGGCTTGCCGAAACGCCTCATCGGCGTATGGGTCAAGATTTTATGCGACCGCTCCGTCAGGGAACCGTCTTCGTTCGTCAGCAGGCTCCGGTTCTGCTCCGTCAGGAAGAAGCCGGGCGCGATCGCGTTGACCCGGATGCCGGCTTCGGCCAGATGGACCGCGAGCCATTGCGTGAAGTTGACGATCGCCGCTTTGGCCGCGCTGTACGCGGGCACCTTCGTCATCGGGGAAGGGGCGCTCATGGAGGCCAGATTGATGATGACGGCTCCGGGGCGTCCGGCCATCGATTTGGCGAACGTCTGCGTCGGAATCAGCGTGCCGATCATGTTCAGATCGAGTACGCTGCGAAATCCTTGGACGCTGAGATCGAAGAAGGTCGTGACGTCCGGATTCTCCAAATCCTCCGGGCGGAAGATCTCGCGGGTCGTATTCGCGCTCGGATGGTTGCCGCCGGCCCCGTTGATCAGGATGTCGCAAGGACCCAGACGTTCGCGAACGATCCGTTCGGCTTCCGACACGCTTTCCGGCAGCGTCACGTCGCACGCTGCCGCGATCGCTTCGCCTCCGGCGTCGCGGATCGAGCGGGCGAGCTCTTCCCCCTTCTCCAGCGTCCGGTTCAAAATGGCGATTTTCGCGCCTTGACGGGCGAGCTCTCCGGCCATCACGCGGCAGAGCACGCCGGATCCGCCGGTCACGACGGCTACTTTCCCCTGCAGCGCGGGATGCTTCGGCAATTCGGTCATGGAGATCACCTGTCCTTATTTTACGATCGGTTGGCTCCCGCGGCTGTACGCGTCCCACAGTCCCCATAAATACATGATGCCTAGCGCCCTGTCGTACAGACCGTATCCCGGCCGGCATTGCTCGCCCCACAGATGCCGGCCGTGGTCGGGCCTGACGTATCCCCGGAACCCGATCTCCCGGTAGGCTTCAACGATGCCGGCTATATCCACGGTACCGTCCTGCGTACGGTGCGAAGTTTCGATGAAATCGCCGTTCTCGTACACGCGGACGTTGCGGATGTGGGCGAACGGAATCCGGTCCGCGAATTCCCGGATCATCGAAACGATGTCGTTATCCGGACTCGCGCCCAGCGAACCGCTGCAGAGCGTGATTCCGTTCGCCGGGTCGTCGTGCAGCGAGAGGAGCCTTCGCAGGCTGGCCGCGTTCGTGATAATGCGGGGCAATCCGAACACCGGCCACGGCGGATCGTCGGGGTGGATGGCCATCCGGATGCCGCAACGCGCGGCGACGGGTACGATCTCGTTCAGAAAATGCTCCAGGTTGCGCCACATGTCTTCCGCGGTGACGCCCCGGTACGCCTCGAACAGCTCCGCCAGATGCGCCAGCCGCTCCGGTTCCCAGCCCGGCATCGACAGCTCCGAGTTCTCTTGAATCCGTTTCACCAGCTCGAACGGATCCACGTCCGCGATGAGGCTGTTCTCATAGAACAGCGCCGTTGAACCGTCGGCCATCGGTTTGCGCAGGTCGGTCCGGAGCCAGTCGAACACGGGCATGAAATTGTAGCAGATCACCTTGACGCCGACCCGGCTCAATTTCTCGATCGTCCGTTTGTAGTTCTCGATGTAACGCTCCCGGCTCGGAAGGCCGAGCTTGATGTCTTCGTGGACGTTCACGCTTTCGACCACGTCGAGGTGGAAGCCGGCCCGATCCGCTTGCTCGCGGACGGCCAGGATGTCCTCCATCGGCCATTCCTCGCCGGCGGGAACGTGGTGCAGCGACCAGACGATGCCTTCCACGCCCGGGATCTGCTTGATTTGGTCCAGCGATACCGTGTCGTTGCCTTCGCCGAACCAGCGGAAAACCATGCGCATGCGAGCAACCTCCCTTATTTGAAATAGTGGGGATACTGTTCCTTCAATACCGCCAAATCCGCGATCGGCAGGCTCAAATGCTCTCGCATCACCCTTTCCCCGCCGTCAGGATCGCGGCGGATGATGGCATCCGCCATTCGCCTGTGCTGCGCGTAGAGATGTTCCCAGCGGTGATCGGCAACGAGCCTGAGCATGCGGGCCCGGTTCAGCTGCGCGTTCATTTTCTGGATGAGAGCCCACGTGTTGCGTTTGCGGCAGCCTTCGAAAATCGTCCGGTGGAACGCCTCGTCCAGCTCGAACATGCGTTTGTCATCCTGCTTTCCGATGCAGTCGAGTTGATCGCGGAGGTTGCGTTCCAGCTCGGCTAGCCCCTCTTCCGGGAATTTCGCGCAAGCGAGGCGGATGACCGCGCTCTCCAGCTGCTCCCTCATGAAGCGGGATTCCTCCACGAGCTCCGTGTCGATCAAGGAGACGTAGGTGCCGCGCTGGGGCAGGATGAACAGCAGGCCTTCCTCGGCCAGGCGGAGGAAGCTTTCCCGCACCGGCGTTCGGCTCACGTTGTACCGCAGGGACATTTCCTTCTCGGACAAGGACGCGCCCGGAGCCAGCTCCAGGCTCAAAATCCGCTCTCTTAGGGAGACGTATACCGCATCGCGGGTGGAAGCCGGCGGCCAGCTCCCGAAATTCGAATCCATTTTCTCACCTCTTGATACCATGCTACCATACAAGTATGGCAGTTAGAAAGCGAAATCCTGCTAACCGCGGATAGATGATAAAAATAAAAAAACGCTCATATTCCATATCTTTCTTTTCGGAGGATGTATAATAGCGGCAAACTTAGCATCCACGATTGGAGATGACGGAAGATCATACGGCTAACGAGAGTAGCGGCGGCGACCCTGGGTTTATTCCTGATGGCGGGCATCGGATCGGCGTTCGCGGGTTCGGACAACAACGTGTCAATCGAAGGGCAACCCATCGAGTGGACCCAAGCGTTGTGGATCGACGGCGGCTGGACGTACGTTCCGGTCAGGGAGTTCTCGGAGCGCATGGGATGGACGCTCTCTTATGACAAGCAGTCGGGTCTCATTACCGTCTCGAACCAAATCGGCGGCACGCTCTCCTTCCGGACGGGATCCCCTGCGGTTACGTTCAACGATAAGAAATACGAATTGCCCGAACCGGTCGCGGTCCGGAACGATAACGCCTACTTGCCGGTGCGTCTCCTCGCAGAAGCGATGCACGCCCGAGTGAAATGGAATGATGAGACGAACACGGCCGACATCGTTGCGGTGCCGGAACACATCGTGGCGGAGGGGGAGACGCTTTCCGGCATTGCGCAAGCCTACGATACGACGGTCGAATTGCTCAAGCTCCGTAACGGGATCGGTGACGAGTCTCTGCAAATCGGACAGCGGCTGAAAGTAATCGTTCCCGAGTTCCTGGATCCCGCCTCCCGGAAAACCGCCGTCGCCCCCAAAGCCGCTGCCAAAGCCGCTCCGGAAATCGACCCGGCCGATTTGGAGCTGCTGGCCAAGCTGGTGCAGGTCGAAGCGGGGAACGAGCCTTACGAGGGGAAGCTGGCGGTAGCGAGCGTCGTGATGAACCGCGTGCGCGATCCGGATTTTCCGAACACCGTCAAGGGCGTGATTTACGCGCCGTATCAATTTCCCCCGGCAGGCAACGGCCTTCTGGCGAAGGCCAAGCCTTCCAAGGACAGCACCCGGGCGGCGAAGGCCGCGCTGTCCGGCGAGAACAACGTGCCCGGCGCCGTGTATTTCTTCAACGCGAAGCTGGAGCCGGCAAAAAAGAAAAAAGTGACGGTCGTCAAAGTCATCGGCAGCCATACGTTCGCGAAATAACGATGCATAAGCAAATAACCCGTCCCCCTTTGAAGTCAAGGGGAACGGGTTATTTTGACATTCCGCTAGGTCTCGATCTGGTCATTGCTCATGCCCAGGTTCGACGCTTGAGCCCCCGGGCCGCCTCCGACGGCTTGCTGTTGTTTCGTATTCGAACTTTCGATCGCCGCGTTGGTTCCGCTTGCGCTGAACGATTCTCCTCCGCTGGCGACTTGGGTCGCGGCGGATTGCGATTCGTTGCCGGAACGATGGACCTGATTATTCAGGACGATCACGATTTCGTTTTTCTTCCTGCGGCTGAGCTTGCAGAATTTTCGATGTTTGCAGCATTTTCGATGCTTGCAGATCTTGCAAAGCCTGCGGTGCTTGCAGATTCCCGGATCCTTCAAGTGCCTGCGATGCGGCTCCGACTGCGTGCCCTCCATTCCCGAGTTCGTCGCCGTGCCGCCTGCGCCCACGCCTTGCTGCTGCTCGGTATTGGAGGAGGCGATGGCGGCGTTGTTGCCGGCCGCGCTGCTTCTTCCGGCGCCGCTGGCGAGCTGCGTGGCGTTGGCTGCATTCGTGAATTGATTGTTGACGATGACGATGATTTTCAGCTTCTTGAGCAAGGGATGCCAGATTCGGGTTTGGATTTTGTCGACCCGTACCGTAACCAAGACCTTCTGCCGACGCTTCAGCCTTCTTCTCATCCGGCGTTTTCCGTACATAAACGACCTGCTTTCCATATGTTGTTGTCCACACCCTATGAATATGCATGATCTCTATGCGTGGAGTGGACATTCCCCCCGACGTCATAAGTGGAAAGGACATCATTCTTTGTTTTCAAACTTCGTTTATTTTGCTATGCTTGTGATTGCTATGCATCAACTGCAAGAAAGGTGGTTTTATGAAAGCGGTTACGGTTTACGATATTGCCAAGGAAGCGAACGTATCGGTCGCGACGGTTTCCAGGGTGCTGAATAATACGGCGCCGGTCAAGAAGGAAACCAAGGAGCGGATTCTGGAGCTGATCAACAAATACCAGTTCCAGCCGAACGCACTCGCGAGAAGCTTGATCAAGAAAGAAACGGGCATGATCGGAATCATCCTTCCCGACATCACCAACCCTTTTTTCCCGGAAGTGTTGTCCGGATTCGACCAACAAGCCAGAAACTACGGGTATACCTTCTTTCTGTGCGATACGATGTCCGCGAATATCGACACGGCGGATCAGTACGTCAGGGAATCGGAATACTTGAACGTCTTAACGGAAAAGCAAGTGGACGGGATCGTCATGCTCGGCGGAAGGATCGACTTGGCCAAACCGGGCAGCGAACTCGTATCGGAGGTTCTGGAGGTCAGCAAAAGACTGCCCGTGCTGCTAATCAACGGCAATTTGCCGGGATCCTTCTACAGGGTCGCGATGGATGAACGTCTCGGCGCGGAACTGGCCGCCCGTCATCTCATCGAATTGGGACACCGGGATATCGCCATCGTCGGCGGATACCGTACACTCAGGAATACGATTCAACGCACGGCGAGTTTTACGAAGACCATGGAGCAATACGGCTTGAAAGTGCGCAAGGAGTGGGTGCTCGGCGAAGGCTTCTCGGTCCGAAACGGGGAAGATTGCATCCGCCAACTGCTTGAGATGCCGCAGAGGCCAACCGCTGTCCTGTGCATGAACGATTTGGTCGCGATCGGAGTGTTGAAAGGGGCGACCAAAGCGGGACTCAAGGTGCCGGAGGACCTGTCCATCGTGGGCTACGACGACATTCCGTTCGCCTCCCACTGCGTCCCCGAGCTGACATCGGTATCCTTGAAGGTCAATGAACTCGGACAAAAGGCGGCGGAAATCCTGCACAAACTGATCACGAGGAGCAAAGTGCCCAAGACGACCCTGCTTGAACCGGAATTGATCATCCGGGAGTCCACCTGCGCATTCCGAAAATGATAATCGGCGATCTTTAGGTGATTGACAATACCACAAAGCTCGTATAAAATTTTCCTGTAAGCACTTTCAATTTGCCTTTTCTTCATGCACAGCAGGGTTCGTCCCGAAAATGGCCACTAGCTTGTTTCGATTCAAACAGCGCGGCCTTTTTATTTCCGGTTGAATGAAATGGGTTTCATGAAATGGGTTTCACTGGCTTGGCCCATCTGAAAGGAGCGACCTCCATGAGTGAGAGCGTAAGCACCGCGTCCACGGTCGGCTTCGCGCCGGATGCCGTTCGAATTGGCGGAGAGTCCGTGATCCTGCTGAGCGCTTCGCTGTTTTACTTCCGGATCCCCCGCGAGTCGTGGCGCGAGCGGATGAACCAGGTCAAAGCGATGGGCTATAACAGCATCGACGTTTATTTTCCCTGGAATTACCATGAACGCAGAGAAGGAGAATGGGACTTCAGCGGCGACCGGGACGTGGAAACGTTCCTTCGACAAGCGGCGGAGGCGGGATTGTGGGTCATTGCAAGGCCGGGGCCCTACATTTGTTCCGAGTGGGACGGGGGCGCGCTGCCTGCCTATCTGTTCGCCAAACCGGGCATGAAGCTGAGGGACAACGATCCGCAATTCTTGCGATACGTATCGGAATGGTTCGGCCGGATTCTTCCGATTCTGAAGCGGTTTGAGGTTGGCAGCGGGGGGAGCGTGATCTGCGCCCAGCTGGATAATGAACTGGACTTCTACGGATGTTCCGATCCTCATGGGTACATCAAAGGGCTTCGCGACCTAGCGGTCGCATGCGGGATCTCCGTGCCCTTGATCGCCTGCGCGGGACAAGGGGGGTTGTTGGAGGCATCCGGGCTTACCGACGGCGTGGTGCCGACCTGCAATTTTTACCCGGATGACCGGGATCCGGAGTTCGAGCGGAAGGTTCTCCACTATCGCGGGGTCTTGGCGGAACGCGGTTATCCGCTGCTGGTCACGGAAACGAACCGAAGCCACTTCCTGCTCCGCAGATTATTGTCCTCAGGAGCGAAGCTGCTCGGACCGTATTTGCAGGTTTCGGGCACGAACTTCGGGTTCACGAATGCGACCAACAATTGGGGGAATCCGCTGGCGTTTCTGACCTCGGATTACGACTTTGGCGGCATGGTCTCCCCGGACGGTCAAATCCGGGAAGAGGCCTATGAAGGACGGCTCCTCGGCAGGTTGATCGGAACGTACGGATCCGCACTGGCCGAGGCGCTGCCCGAGCCGATTACGGGGTGGCAATTCGCCGATACCCCGGACGCAGGCCTGTTCGGTCCGTTCGAGCTTCGATTGAAGGGGGGAGGAAGTCTTCTCTTCGTTACGAACGGCAGCGGTGCGATGAAGGAAGCCGTTCTCGTTGAAGCGGCCGGAAGGCGCATTCCTGACAGCGGTTTCATCACGCTCGCCGAAGACCGCTCGTTGGCTCTGCCGGTCGATGTCCCTATGGCGAGATGGGGGATGCGCGGCAGCTTGGTCTATTCCACGGCCGAATTGTTTATGGCCGAAGGCCGGGAAGAGGGAACCATGCTTGCGTTCCACGCCGAAGGCTCCGGAGACATGATGCTTGCCCTTCCATCGCCGTTCGAGTTTGCGGAAGACGGCTTGAGCGCCGAACGGCAGGAAGGCGGAATTCGCATTCGGTTCAGCGGCGCCGGAACGCAAAGCTGCACGATCTCCATGGCGGACGGAAAGAAATTGATCCTCGTCATCGCGGAGCGATTCAAAGCGCTTCAGTGCGAAGGGATTTCTTCGTCGGGTACGCTTGCCTTCCGGGAGCAGACGCTTGAAGCTCCGGATGACGAATCTTGGGCCGTGTCGGACTGGAGAATGACGGAAATCGATGCAGCCGCGCCTTTCGGTGAAGCCGTCGCGGTTGCACAAGACCTGGAAAAGGCCGACCACCTGGAACGACTGGGGGTGTACCGCGGCTATGCCTGGTACGAATCCGCCGCGGCGCTCCCTGCCGGCAAGCGGGTGCATGGCATACTCGTGCGCGGGGCGAGCGACATTCTGTCGCTTTACGTTGGCGGCAGATATGCCGGAACCGCCGTTCCGGGCGGAGTCAGCGTGTTCATGCCGATCGACGGACCGATGGAGGCATCGAAATCGCAGAAATCGCGGTTGAACGCGAAAGTCGAAATCTGGGGGCATACGAATTTCGACGATATCCGGCTGCCGGGACTTCGGTTGAACGCCCTGAAGGGTTTGCGCGGCATGGCCGCCGTCACGCGGGTTCTCGATATCACTTCCAATTGGAGCGTCTCCCGCGCGGCCGACTCCGCCTACGAGACCGGGGAAGAAGGGATGGGCGGCAGCTTGCGGCCGATCGTCAGCTTCGGAGGATGGTTGTCGGCCGATCATCCCGCTAACGAGATCTACCGGCGGGTTTTCGATACCGCATCCGACGCGAATACCTGGACGGTCCATTTCAAGGGCATACAGTCGTTGGCAAGGATAATCGTGAACGGCCGCGACGCGGGCGAAGTCAACCCGTTTGATCCCTATGTCGATATTACTTCGTTCGTTGTTCCCGGAGAGCGAGTGGAGCTCGTCGTCTATCTGCAACGGTTGCTGGGATTGCCTGCCGGGCGCGTACTGGTTTACGAGGGAACGGAGGTTCAGGGATTCACGGTATCGGCGGCGGAAGAACGGGAATTGGCAACGGGCGCTCAGGCGGCGCAGCGCGACGGACTTGCCGCGGCGCTGCCGCTGGAGCTTGCGCCGGGCGGTGCCGCCTGGCTATCGGGTTCGGTTCGCAACTCGCGCGGAGGCAATGGTTGGCGCGTGAAGGCGGTCGGCACCGGTTTGAAGCTGACCGCGATCTTCGCGGAACGGATCGTCGGCCGAATATGGCTGCCGGGAGGCGCCGCCAGACCCGTCATGACCGGCGGCAGTCCCGACTCGTTCTGCTTGCCGGGCCCATGGTTCGGAGCAAATCCGGAAAACGTGACGATTCTGCTGGAAGCAGTCGATGCGGAATCGCCCGGACGGCTTACATCCCTCGAATTTATCCCTTGAGCAAAGGAGAGTTCCCGCATGGAATCCGTTGCCCGACCGTTAGCGCAAAGCAAGCCCAAAACGACGCTCGGCACGAAAGTCAAACTTCTATGGAGCGACAGGACGCTGCTGCTGATGTGCCTGCCCGCGATCGTGTTCTTTCTCGTCATGTCGTACTTGCCGATGCCGGGACTATACATCGCGTTCGTCAACTTCAATTACTCGGCGGGGATGTTCCGCAGCCCTTTCGTTGGCTTCGACAATTTCGAATTTCTCATCCATTCGGGCACGTTGTGGAAGCTCACCTTCAATACGATCGCTTATAACCTGGCTTTTATCGTATTCGGCAACGCGCTTCAAATTCTGATCGCGATCCTGTTGAATGAACTGCGGACGAAATGGTTCAAGAAAATCACGCAATCGCTCATGTTCCTTCCCTATTTCATCTCCTTCGTGCTCGTCGGGTTGATCGCCTATAACATCCTGAGCTATGAGTACGGACTGCTCAACTCTCTGCTCAAGTCGTTCGGCATGGATCCGATCCAGACGTATTCCAACGCCAAAATCTGGCCGTTCATCATCGTCATCACCTACTTGTGGCAATCGACCGGTTACGGCTCCATCGTGTATTTCGCGGCCATCATGGGCCTCGATTCCGAAATTCTCGAAGCGGCCGAAATCGATGGGGCGAACGCGTTGCAACGAATCCGCTATATCGTGTTGCCCTGGCTGAAGCCGACGTTTATCATCTTGCTCCTCTTCTCGCTGGGCGGCATTCTACGGGGGAATTTCGGCCTCATTTACAACCTGGTCGGCGCGAACAATTCCGCTCTTTTCAATTCGACGGACATTATCGAAACCTTCGTCTTCCGTTCGCTGATGAACAACTTCAACTTCCCTCTCGGAAGTGCCGTCAGCCTCTATCAGTCGATTTTCGGCTTTATTATCGTCGTTTCCGCGAACTGGTTCATGAAGAAGGTATCTCCGGAAAATACGTTGTTCTAGTCCGGAAGGAGGGGTGACTTTTGGAAACCACAATGGCCCGCACTCGGGGACAAGACGGTACGTCCACGTTCGTACGGGTATTCGGCTACACCGTGATCAGCCTGTTCGCCCTTTTCTGCGTCGTTCCGTTTTTCCTGGTGCTCGGTACATCGTTTACCGCCGAAAAATCGATCACGTTGCACGGTTATAATTTATGGCCGCGGGAATTCAGCCTGTTCGCCTACGATATCGTGTTCCAAAATCCCAGGCTGATCACGGGGGCTTACGTCGTGACGATTTGCATCACGCTCGTCGGAACGGCGGTCGGGCTGTTCATCGTCGCGATGACCGGTTACGCGCTTCAACGCCCGGATTTCCGAGCCCGCAACACCATTTCATTCCTGATCTATTTCACGACCCTGTTTCAAGGCGGTGTCGTACCGTTCTACATCATCATGACCACGTGGTTTCAGCTCAAGGACAACTACTTGTCCGTCTTGCTTCCCGGTTTGATGACGCCTTTTCTCATCATCATGATGAAGAGCTTCGTCAGGTCGATTCCCCACGATATCACCGAATCGGCGAAGATGGACGGAGCCGGCGATTTCCGAATCTTTCTCCAATTGATCCTGCCGATGACGACCCCTGCGCTGGCCACGATCGGATTGTTCATCGCCATCGGATACTGGAACGAGTGGTACAACGCGATGCTGTTCCTTTCGCCGAACATGGACTTCCGTCCCTTGCAGCTTTTCTTGTACAACGTCGTGACGAGCGCCGATTTCGTGCGGAATTCTTCCGTCGCATCGAACGTACAGCCTCAGGATATGCCGATGGAATCGATGAAAATGGCGACCGCGGTCGTCGCGACGGGGCCCGTCATTCTGTTCTACCCCCTCGTGCAGCGGTTTTTCATCAAAGGCATCACCGTGGGCGCGGTAAAGGGTTAGGTTGTCTCAGGCAAGGAGTGATCCTCGCCTGTTCCATACAACGCAAATCAAGATAAAGGGAGGCAATCGGAAGATGTACAAATCGATTCGCAAAATGATGGGCATCGCCTTGACGGGCGTGCTCGCCGTAAGCCTTGCGGCGTGCGGTTCGGGCAGCAAGAACGAGGCCAGCCCGTCGGACAACGGAAGCCAAGCAAGTTCGTCTCCGTCCGCATCCGCGTCCGGGGACAGCGGCAAGATCGACACCTCCAAGTTCGTCAAGGTTTCCTACGTCATGCTCGGCAACAAGCCCACGAATGGTCAATTCGAGAAAGTGATGGAGAAGGTTAACGCGCTGCTCAAGCAGAAAGCGAACGCGGAACTCGAAGTCAAGTGGGTCGAATGGGCTGACTGGCAAACGAAATATAACCTGTTGCTCGCTTCCGGCGAACCGCTCGATTTGATCACGACGGCTACGGACTGGCTGGATGCCTGGCCGAACGCCCAGAAAGGCGCCTTCATGCCGCTGGACGACCTGCTGCCGAAATACGCGCCGCAAACCTGGGCAGACGTTCCCCAGGATCACTGGGCGGAAACGAAATACAACAACCAGATCGTCATGATTCCGGAAGACAGCTACACGCAATGGGTCAACCATGGATTCATGTACCGCGGCGACTGGGCGAAGGAGTTCGGCATCACGTCGCCGATCAAGGATTTCGAGACCTTGGGCAAATACTTCCAGGGCGTGAAGGACAAGAAACCCGGCGTCATTCCTTGGGATTCGGAAGGCACCAACATGGAAATGTTCAACGGTTACGTCACGACGACGACCGATGCCATTGGCTTGCCGGTCAGCACCGGATTGTATCCGATCTTCTATGCTCCTTCGTATGACCAGCGGTTTACAGCTATGAGCCCCGTATTCGAGGACACGTTCGTCAATTTCGCGAAGCTGATGAAAGATTGGGGAGACAAGGGCTACTGGCGCCAAGACGTGCTCAGCAACAAAGGCGACGCAAGAACCGCCATGCAAGCGGGCAAATCCGGCGGACTTCAGCATCATACGCAATCCTTCCTGACCGACAGATACAAGATGGACCAGCTGCAGCCGGGGTCCGAATTGCAATTCTTCCCGTGGTCCGCTACAAAGAATAATCTGATCTCGATGTCGATCACCCACGGCGCTACCGCGCTCGGCGCGCACAGCAAAAATCCGGAACGGGCCTTGATGGTGTACGATCTCATTCGCAACGATCAGGAGATTTACCGTTTATTCAACTACGGCATCGAAGGCGTGCAATACGTCGTGAAAGACGGCAAACGCTATCGTCCGGAAGGCTATGACGTACAACGCGACGACTTCTACTCCGACTTCTGGGGCGGACGCGTCGACAAGAACGAAATTCCGGACGGCACGTGGTGGGACGGCTGGAAGGACTTGTACGCTTCCTACGACCAAATCAAGAAACCGTACCCGTACGGCCGGTTCGTCTTCAACAAAGATCCGGTCAACAACGAACTCACGGCCATCTCGCAGGTGGTCAGCCAATCGCTCCCGGCCATCGTGTTCGGCAAAGCCGGCGATCCGGAGAAAGCGGTGAACGATTTCCGCAGCCAGCTCAAGTCCGCAGGCTATGACAAAGTCGTAGCCGAGATTCAGAAGCAGTTGGACGAATACAAGAAGCTTGTAGGTGCGTAAGCCCGTAATCGCATAATGGCATCATGAAGCAATCGCGCCGCTGAGGTCCGTTCTCTCTCAGCGGCGCGTTCCATTCCGGAGAGGAGTTTGATGATGAACAGGAAATTCGGGAACAAGATCACGGCCATGATCCTGGCCTTCACGGGGTGTTTCACGTTGAATATCGGCGCTTCGGCTGCTGCCGCTCCATCGGAAGGCCAGCTTCCGATCGATGCTCAAGTCACGATCGATGCCTCGGTGAAATACCAGAAAATCGATAACTTCGGCGCTTCGGATGCCTGGTCGATGGATCCGCTCGGCAAGTACTGGACGGAAGAGAACAAATCGCGCGTGGCCGACCTGCTCTTCTCGCGGGACAAGGGAATCGGACTCTCCGCGTGGCGCTTCAATATCGGTGCGGGCTCGACCGAAACGGACCAGGCGATCATCACCAATCCTTGGCGGCGGGCGGAAGCGTTCAAATCCTCGGAAGACGGCGAATACGATTGGAGCAAGCAGGCGGGACAGCAATGGTTCCTGAAGGCAGCGAAGGAGAGAGGCGTCGATACGCTCATCGCCTTCGTCAACAGCCCGCCGGTCTGGATGACGAAGAACGGCCACGCCCAGCCGGATTCGACCGTGGGATCCACGAACTTGAAGGAGGGGTACGAGGGCAAATTCGCCGCGTATTTAACCGACGTGCTGAACCATTTCAAGCAGGAAGGATTCGATTTCGATTATATAAGCCCGATCAACGAGCCGACTTGGGATTGGAACAAGGCCGGCCAGGAAGGCAACCGATATAACAACGACGATATGAAGCGCGTGATTCTGGAGCTGTACCGGCAGCTTCAGGCCAAGGGGCTTCCCTCGCAAATCAGCGCGCCGGACGGCGTGGAAATTACCGCTCTGCTGGATGACGACCTGTACAAGGCATTTTCGGGTCAGGACCAATATAAGGGCGGCTCGAACGGTCTGGGCGTCGGCAAATACCGGGAATATATCAAGGACCTGCTGGGCGACCCGCTCTTGAAGGAAGCCGTGGGCAACAAAATCGCCTCGCATTCCTATTGGTCCGATTACAGCGCCCCGGGTGACGACCGTCTCGGGAAGCTGCGGGATCTTCTCGCGGAGAATCTGAAGCGGTACGATCCGGCCGCTACCTATTGGATGTCCGAATATTGCATTCTCGGTTCCTACGGTCCCGGGCGCGATTTGGGCATCGATCCGGCCTTGTACGTCGCCCGAACGATCCATTTCGACCTGACGCGGGCGAACGCTTCGGCCTGGCAATGGTGGACGGCGGTTTCGAAGGAAGATTACAAGGACGGCTTGATTTACACCGATTTCAACCTGCCGGGGGACGAGCAGAACATTCTGACTTCCAAAATCCTGTGGGCGCTCGGCAACTACAGTAAATTCATTCGGCCCGGCGCCGACCGCATCGCGCTGACGGGGCTGGATGAGCAGGCGAGAAGCGGTCTCTTCGGATCCGCTTATCGGCATGATGCGGAACAAACGGTGACGGCGGTCTTCGTCAACGACAGCCTGTCGGATCGACGCGTCAAGATCTCCTTAACCGGACTGGATCGGAAAGACGCCGTTTACGTGCTGAAGTCTTACGTGACGTCGGCTGCCCAAGATCTGGCCAGGGGAACCGACGTGCCGATCGGATCGGACGGAACGTTCGAAGCCGTCATCCCCGCACGCTCCGTCGTCACGTTGAACGGCGACCTGGTCAAGGCGAACAAGAAACCCGACGCTCCCGAGATCGTGAAGGTTACGCCGATGAACAAGGGATTGGAAGTCGAGTTCCGTGCGGCCAAGGGCGCTTCCGAATACTTGGTAAGCTACGGTGCGCAGAGCGACACCCGTGAACAGAAATTCACGCAGCTGTCGGGTGATCGCTTGATCTTGAGAGGGTTGGAGAACGGAAAATCCTACTTCGTGACGATCAGAGCCGGCAACGGGCACGGATTCGGACCGCCTTCGAAGCGGGCGTACGGCATTCCGGCGCTGCTCGCTCCGACGGGCGTTACGGCCTCGGGGACCGACGGAGGCTTCATCGTCCGCCATGCGGTTGAACCCGGGATACCGGCTTATCGGGTTCGCTACGGCACAGAGCCAGGCCGCTACGATCAAGAACAGTTGAGCGAAACGCCGAACGGAACGATTCGGATTGACGGAGCGGCGAACGGAACGACTTATTATGGCGTTGTCGAAGCCGTCGACGGTCAAGAGGCCAGTCCTCCGTCCGCTGAATTTCAAGTGATCCCCGATATGCCGGCTCCCGGCAAAATCATCGCGGTACCGGGGGATCGCCGCGCCCACCTGGAGATTTCTCCGTTGGAAGGCGCTTCCGGCTATTCCGTTCAAGTCCTTACCGGCACGCAGCTCCTATCGACACGGGAAAGCGATACAAGCTCGATCGAGATCGGCAATCTGGCGAATGACACGGTTTATACGGTTCGCGTTTCCGCCATCGGCAAAGGCGGGAAAGGGACCGGGTTCGCGGAAACGGCGGTAACGCCGGCCGGCGAGGAAGTGCGATGGGAAGACCGTTTCGATAACGGCGATATCGGTTCTTATCATCAGGATCTCAGCCAATGGACAGCCGCAGATGGCGTACTCAAGCATGTCTCCGGCGGGGATAACCGCGGGGAAATCGGCGTGAGCGGCTTGCATTTCATCGATGGAACGATCACGGCCGTCGCGAAACATGCGACGTTAGGGGCGGATTGGGGAATCGCTTTCCGCGGCAGCAGTTATTCGAACGGATATGTGTTCGGCTTCGAGAACGGGGCGTTGGTTCTTCGCCGGGACGGCCAAAACTTGGCGCCTGCCGTACCTTTCGCGGCCAAGTTGGGCGAATACTACCGATTGGAAGTGCGTCTGGAAGGTAAGCATATTCAGGCCTCGATTGACGGAACGCCGGTGTTTAGCCTTACCGACACGGTCTACACGGGCGGTCGAGTCGGTCTTCATAGCTGGGCAGACGCCCAATTCGCCTATTTGAAGATCGCCAGGGATCCCGGGCCGGTTCTTGCCCGTCCGGAAATCTACCAGGCCAAGGCTGGCGACGGGCAGGTCGCCTTGCATTACACCGAAGTCGACCGGGCGGAATCTTATGTGATCCGCTATAGAGCTCTTGCGGGAACGGATTCGCAAGTGACGGAAATGCCGGTAAATCCGGGATCCGCGATCGTAACGGGACTGAATAACGGCGTCGCTTACTCGTTCACGGTCGTCGCCCAACGGTCGGGAGAGGAGTCGGTATCGGAGCCGATCGAAGCAACCCCTGTTCCGAACGCCAATCCCGTTCTTTTCTACGTCGATGCCGGAGACGATACGCCTTACAGCTTGGAGGACGGTGAGTCGCTGGGAGCCTATCAGGGATTGGAGGAGCAGCCCTATGGAGTCGATCCGGTTACGGGCATCAAATGGGGCTACGAAGCGGATGACGGCCTGACGTGGGCACGCACCGGACTATCCGATCCCTACGAGACGATTCGCCAATATGACGGGAACGTGAACGGCAAAGGATTGACGTACCGTTTCCAAATCCCCAATGGCACGTATCGCGTTACGGTCGGCTTCTTCGATCCTTGGAGCGCGAGCGATCGGGTCATGAATCTGACGATCAATGGAGAATCGAAGCTGTCCGGCTACGTAATCGGGACGAAGAGGGAAGCGAAGACTTTCGACAATATTGCGGTCTCGGACGGGGAACTCGTGGTGAAAGCCGTTAAGGCTGGAGGATCCAAACCGATGGTGAGCTGGATCAAGGTGGAGAAGCAATAGCGTTACTTCAACGAAAAGCGATCGTCCCTCGAATGGAACGATCGCTTTTTCCTGCTTCCTTCCCGCATCATCATGTCTTAACGAGATGCTTACGAGAGGGGAAAAGTTGTAAAATATCGAATACTTATATAAGAATAGTAAGGAGCTGACAAACAAGGATCGGGAAAATAAGAATGAGGAGATTATCGATGATACCGGACTGGAAGTTAGCGGAGAATGCTTTGCAGAACATAAGGGTGATCGGAAATGACAACAACGAACCGGTAACGATAGAAGGCTTCGCGGATGGTTTGTATTGCATCGGGATCGGAACGGATGCAGCCGTATTCTATTATGCGGGTACTCCCCCCTATGCGTTCAAAGTTTATTCCGATCTTGCATTGGATAAAAAAGACGTAGAATTGGAGATCTATGAACGTATCCAGGGCTCGCCGTATTTCCCCCAATGTTATGGTGCCGGAAGTCATTATCTGGTATTAAGCCTGGAAGTAGGGCCTACCTTATACGACTGCCTGCTTCAAGGGATTCATATCCCCGAGCAAGTCATCCTCGACGTGGAGGCGGCCCGCGAATTTGTCCGAAGCCAAGGCTTGAATCCGAGGGATATCCATTTGAAAAATGTTTTGATGCAGGGAGACAGGGCGAAAGTGATCGATGTTTCCGAGTACATCAAAGAAGGAAACGATCATCGTTGGGAACATCTGGCGTGGGCGTATCGGCATATCTATCCCAGCATGAGTTCGGTCAAAGTTCCATTATGGATATTGGAGAGCATCAGGCACTGGTATAACCGGGTGGATAAAGCAAGCTTCGTTTTGGAAAATTTCTCATACCGGCTGCTCCGGTTGTTCGACTCGGAACGGAAGTCATGACTTTGTAGGAGAACCGGAATGGGATACAGAGCGATCGTCCTAGCGAGAGGACGGTCGCTTTATCTTTCTTCACGGCTCCGGGAATCGACATGCTTTCCGGAAGGGGATGATGTTTTTTTCCTTTTGTCGTTTCTCCATGCAGTAACTTGTAAAATGAAAAGGAAAAATGTACTGCTTATCGAATTTACTCGTTGAAACCGTCTATATCGTTTCATACATTTCTCCATGGGGGTGTGCCCATGAAAACCGCAAAAAAAATACTGATCGTAGAAGATGAGAAAGATATTTCTCGCATATTAACGAACTATTTGAACATCAGCGG
Organism: Cohnella sp. CFH 77786; assembly: GCF_019400745.1. Classification (GTDB taxonomy): domain Bacteria; phylum Bacillota; class Bacilli; order Paenibacillales; family Paenibacillaceae; genus Cohnella. The sequence continues at coordinate 86,445 of NZ_WJIB01000011.1, forward strand.
CTACGAGACCGTCTGTGCGGACAATGGCGCCGATTGCTTGCGTCATCTGAGGTCCTGGCAACCCGATTATATTATTCTCGACATCATGCTCCCTGACATAGATGGTATTGAGCTATGCCAGCAAATCCGCGAACGCGTTCAAACGCCGATTCTCATCTTAAGCGCGCGAGGCAGTGACACGGATAAAGTGCTCGGACTAGGGTTGGGAGCAGACGATTATATGACGAAACCGTTCTCGCTGAGTGAGCTCGCGGCTCGAATTGGGGCCTATTTCCGCAGATATGACAGCATGGCGAAGCAATCGACTGCTTCAAGCGATAGAGAATTGTTGCAGTTCGGCGCCCTGACGATCGATAAGAGGGCATACAGCGTAAGTTTGAACGGACAAGAGGTGAGCTTGTCTGCGAAGGAGTTCGAACTGCTGCACTATTTGGCTTACCATCGAAACCAAGTGTTTACGAAAAGCCAACTGCTCGATGCGGTATGGGGGTATGAATCAATTGGCGATGACAACACCGTCACCGTGTACATACGCCGCATCCGAGAGAAAATCGAAGCGGATCCGTCCAACCCTGCGCTGCTAAAAACCGTATGGGGCGTCGGATATAAATTTAGCTCCAATACTTGAGCATTGAGGGGAGTTTAACGTGTCTTTAACCCGCTTGGCAAGGCGCTGGATGGTTGCCGCTCTGCTAGGTCTGGCGCTCGCCGCTTGCTGCGGAGCCTATTTACTTCATGCGATAATGGACAAGCACTCGTCTTCCAATGATTCAAGATGGGTCATTAATCAAGTTCGTGTACATGCAAGCGAAGTCATGTTCTATCTTGAGCAAAATGCAAACAGCGCTCTTGCCCCGGATTCCAACATGATCGCCGACCTTGTCCGATTATGCGAACAATATAACGTTCACCTTCAGCTCGTTCGGTTGGACGGCGCTGTCGTGTTTAATTCCTCTCCGACATGGACGGCTGCCGAGCATCGCACGGTCGACCTCAAACATGATTTGCACTACGATCTTTATGAGGCTCGTGATGCGCATAATCAATATTCCGTTGCATTTCCTGTCGTGAACGAGCATCGCCAGCAGGTTGGCAACGCCATTTTCACGGTACCGGCCAGCGATATATTCATCGAACCGGATCATACGAAACCGCTCATCGCTTACGTCTGCTTGATGGCTTCAATTTTATTGCTAAGCGTGTTCCTGATCGCGGCGGTCGTTCACCTGCGAAGGCGCGTAATCCAACCGATGGAACGACTGAAGCTGCATGCGGAAGCGATTGTAAAAGGGCGTTTCGAGGATAAGATCGACCTTGGCACCGGGCAGGACGAGATTGGACAGTTCGTTGCCTCCTTCGATTTAATGCGCGCCGAAATCCTTCACTTGAACAACCTGAGATCGGCGCATGCGCAAGCAAGCAAGGAGCTCATTTCAAATATTTCTCACGAAATCAAGACGCCGCTTACGACTGTTAAAGCCTACGTCGATGCGATTCGAGACGGTGCTTGCCCCGATATGGAGACGGTATTGGATTATATCGGGGTCATGCAGGCGAACACGGACAAAATGGTCCGGCTGGTTGACGATCTCCTTCTTCATGCGTTGAGGGAGTCCAACCACATCCCGCTGGAACTTCGGGAACATTATAGCGAAGAAGTTTTATCGACGATCCTGAAGCCGCTTGCCCATGTTGTTCGAACAAACGGGGTCGAATTTATCGAGCCTCCGCACATTCCGAACGTGCTGATCCGGGTGGACCCGGCGCGGTTGGAGCAAGTTTTCTCGAATCTCGTTATCAATGCGCTGAAGCATACGGCCGCCGGCGAGTCGATTCGGATCAGCATCGACCTAGAGCTGAATGGCTTGACCGTGATGATTGCCGACACGGGCGAAGGTATATTACCGCAGGATATGCCCTTCCTATTCGAGCGTTATTATAGAGGGCAGACGTCGGTCACATCTGCCGTTTCCCGTCAGGCTGGAACGGGTCTCGGACTGTCCATCTGCAAGATGATTATGGAGGCGCATGGCGGCGCCATTTCTTTCAAGAGCGTGCGGGGGGAAGGTACCGCGTTTTATCTGACGATTCCGCTTTGCTAGTCCCGACTGCTCTTCTCCTGTAAGACTTTATTCATAAATTGATAAGCGTCGTGCAAGATTGCCTTTATACAATAAAGGCAAGACACACTTTCAGGAGGAAGCAGATGGGAAAAAAGGCGATCATTCGGGCATCTAACCTGTGCAAAACCTATTTTACCGGTACCGAGCAGTACCATGCGATCCGCAATGTCGATTTGGAGATATACGAAGGCGATTTTACCGTAATTATGGGAAGTTCGGGATCCGGGAAGTCCACGCTGCTGTACTTGCTCAGCGGTCTGGACAGCGTTACGGCGGGTGAAATCTATTTTCAAGAACAGAACATGGATCGCTTCAACGAGCGTGAACTCGCGCAATTTCGGGCATCAAGCATTGGTTACATCTATCAAAGCATCAATCTCGTGCCGGATCTTACCCTATTCGATAATGTCGCACTGCCTGGCTATATCGCGGGCAGGAAAAAAACGTATGTCAAGCAAAAGGCGATGGCGCTCATGTCCGAGATGGGGATAGACCAGCAATGCAACCGGCTCCCCTCTCAAACCTCCGGCGGACAGCAGCAGCGGGCGGCGATCGCCCGTGCGCTCATAAACGATCCGGCCGTCATTTTCGCAGATGAACCGACGGGCAGCTTGAATTACGAGCATGGCGTATCCGTTCTGAATATTTTGACCCGGTTGAATCGATTAGGACAAACGGTCGTCATGGTCACACATGATATGAAAGCCGCATGCCGGGCTAACCGACTCATCCTGATCGGTGACGGCAAAATCAGACGGGTGATGGAATTCGGTCCATTCGATGACAACAGCAGCATCGAAGACAGGGAGAAGATGATTTTTGCCGTCGTGACAGAGAAGGAGCTCATCGGATGAACGCCGTCTGGTCGCTTTGTTTATCCTACTTGCGAAAACGCAAGGTGCAAAACGGATTTATTGCGCTGCTCATTCTGCTGTCCACCTTATCGATCACGACCGCGGCGTCGATTATGGTTAACTCAGGTAATCTGTTCTCCAAACTGCATGACCGAACGAACGGCTCCCATCTGTTGCTTACCCTGGAAAAAGGTCTTCATGATCCGCGAGCCGTTCACGATTGGTGGGCATCGCAGGCAGGTGTCAGGGCATCCAAGTTGCTTCAATACCGGACGCTCTCCGGCATTGTCCATAAGGGTAAGGATATTCCGAATCTTTATCTGTATATGATGAATACGCCGGCAATGCCGTTTGGCGTGGATGAACTCATTTTTGCTTCGAATAACGTTTCCCGGACATTGCCCGCTTCGGGGACGGTTTGGATCCCGACTTCTCTGGCCTATAACTACGGGATTCATGTCGGTGATATCCTTGGCGTAAAAAAATCAAGCGATTTGCTGGAATTCCGTGTATCCGAGATCGTCGTTGATATCCCGTATGGAGCTCCATTTTCGAATACCTCCAGAATTTGGATGAACCCGTCAGACTATGCGCGTGAGTTCCATTCGATGCCCGGAAACGATGCGTATATGCTCGGTCTTCGTTTTGACGACTATAGCAAGAGTGCGCAATACTGGAAACAATTCGAACAGCACTTGGGTACGGTTTATCTCGAATCGAAGAAGGGCTATGATGAAATTGCCGCTTTTTATCTCATCATAAACAAGTTGATCGGTTTTGTGATGATATTTCTCGGCGCCGTCATGATGCTAGTCGCGCTGCTGACGATCGGTTTCACGATCTACGACGCCATCCTGGCGAATTATGCAACGATCGGCGTATTGCAGGCGATCGGATTACGCTCACGTCACATAGTCGCCACTTATTTGATGCAATATGCGATTCTAGCGATCGTTGCCATTGTTCCCGGAACGCTGCTCAGCGAGGTTCTCTCCCGCTTCCTGATCGGGGTGTCCATGTCGTCCTTGAAGACGGAGTCAACAGCTCTTCAAGTGAACAGCGCCGGAATGGCTGTATCGGTCGGACTCGTTGTGCTGGCAGCGGTCATCCTATGCGTGTTGATCTATGCAGGCAAAGCGCGCCGCGTGATCCCCATGCAGGCGATCCGATATGGGATGTCCGAGTCGGAATATAACAAGGCTAATCGAATCCACGGCTCCAAAACGAAATCAGGTTTCGGCAGATTTCCTGCCTTCATGGTCATCGGGATCCGAAGTGTGATAACGAATAGGAAAGGCTCTTTGCTCATGCTTGTACTGGCCGTCTTGACATCAGCCGTTCTCGTGTTCGGCTTTGTCTTCGCGAACAGCATGGCTTCGATGCGGCAAACGGCAAGCCAATGGGGCTACGATTCTTCCGATGTCGTCGCGACCGTTTTCAACCCAACGTCCTTCTCGCGCAAAGAATTCGATCAAGCGTTAAAATCCGATCGGCGAATCCGTTCTTTCGCCTGGTCACGAAGCATCTCGGGTGTCATTCAGGGCGAAACTTTAAGGGACGCCGATATCGGCGCGGATGACCAAGACGTAACCGTCTCATCTGCCAGCGTCGTCATCGATATACTCGAGGGAAGCTACGACGAATATGGATTCTCTGCTCTAAGCGGCCGCAATCCGCGCAATGGAAATGAGATTGCAATCGGGGTTAACGTAGCGCGGAAGTTCAACAAGCAGGTGGGCGATACCGTCGTATTGTATTTGGAAGGACAACGCAAAACACTCCTCGTTACGGGCATTTATCAGTCAATTGCGAACATGTCCAATTCGGCCCGGATAACATCGTCTGCAGCAGCATCGGAAACGACGGATGAAGGCACGAATAATTGCTTCATTAATCTGTATGACAGCTTGCAAGCAAATGCCGTCGCCGACCAATGGCAGGAGAAGTTTAAAGACGCCGTAACGGTTGTGTCGCAGCAGACGCTTCTTGATTCGGTCTATCACGAGGCAACCATTCTCCTGCTTATCCCTACGGGTTTGATCGGCTTGCTGTTCCTGCTCGTCACATTTATCATCATTTACAGCACGTCTCGCATTTACATTCGCAAGCTTAGCAAAACATTCGGAATCTACAAGTCGCTTGGAATGACTTCCGGCCGAATCCGGCAGTCCATCACGATCGGCAACGCTGTGCTATGTATATTTGGTGCCGTGTTTGGCATTATCGTCGGCATAAACGTATTGCCTGCCATTCTCGAAAAAGTGCTCTCATCTTATGGTATTGTTCGATTCCCGATCGTATTAAACGGTACAGGAACGTTGGCTGTCGTTTTGATCAGCGTCGTAAATTCAACGCTTGGCGTTTGGATGTCTTCAAGTGTGATCAAGCGAACCACGGCAAGAATATTGGTCATAGAATAAGGGTCCGCATGAAAGAAGGCTAACAAAAATCGGAATAGGAAAAGCGATCGCCCCATTACCCTGGGAAGATCGCTTTTTCGCATGTTCGATCTTGCGCTCATTCAGGTTTTCGAACCCCCGATAAACTTGTTCACCAGCGTGTAGATCGGAGTCGGGTCGAACTCCGTCAGGCCGTTGACGTCAATTAACATGAAGACGAGCAGAAACGGCAGCAGTCCGATCCCGATGATCGACAAAACGATACCCACCGTCAGACAACGAGCGACTCTACCTATTGTCATTTACCTTCACCTCCCGGAGAAATAAAGCGACCGCTCCTCTCGGAAACGATCGCCGGACGTGCCTCACCCTGCCGCCTCCCGCTTGCGGAAGAACGTTTTGAGCGCGTTATAGATTTCGCCTTTTTCCCGGATGACGTAATACAGGAACTGCTGATGCTCCAAATGCTTGTAGGCCGACATCAGCGTGCTGCTGCGGTTGTACTGGTTCACTTCCCCGTAACCGAAAATGTTCGCGCGCGTCAGCATCTCCCTGATCAGCTTCACGCACCGCTCGTTGTCGCTCGTCAGGTTGTCGCCGTCGGAGAAGTGGAACGGGTAGATGTTGTACATCGACGGCGGATAACGCGAATCGATGATCTCCAGCGCCTTCAAATAAGCGGACGAGCAAATCGTTCCCCCGCTCTCGCCCCGCGTGAAGAACTCCTCCTCCGTCACTTCCTTCGCTTCCGTATGGTGCGCGATGAACACGATCTCCACTTTTTCGTACTGCCGCCGGAGGAACCGGTTCATCCAGAAGAAGAACGAGCGCGCGCAGTACTTCTCGAACGTGCCCATAGACCCCGACGTGTCCATCATGGCCAGAATGACCGCGTTGTTCTGCGGCTTGACGACTTCCTCCCACGTCTTGAACCGCAGATCGTCCGGCGAGATGCCGGCGATTTCCGGATGCCCTTCGCGCGCGTTGCGCCGCAGGTTCTCCAGGATCGTCCGTTTCTTGTCGATGTTGGAGAGAATTCCTTTGCGCCGCACGTCGTTGAACCTCACGTCGCGGACTTCGATCTGCTCTTTGTCTTTGCGCTTCATGTAGGGGAGCTCCAGCTCCTCGAAGAGCATGGTTTCCAGCTCGGCGATGGAGATTTCCGCTTCGACGACGTCGTCCCCGGGTTGGTCGCCGGCGCCTTCGCCCTTGCCGCTCTTGGGGGCGGGATCGGTGCCGATGACGTCTCCGACCTGGCTGTCGCCGTTTCCTTGTCCGACGTGCTTCTTCTTGCTGTTATTGAAAACAAACCGGTACTCGTCCAGGCTCCGGATCGGGATTTTGATGATCTGTCGTCCGTCGGAGAGAATGATGTTCTCCTCGGACAGCAGGTCGGGCAGGTTTTGCTTCAGGGCTTCGCGTACTTTCTGCTGATGGCGCGCCTGATCCTGGTAACCCTTGCGGTGCAAGGACCAATCTTCCCGCGACAAGATGAACGATGCATTCATGGCCGGCCCACCTCCTAAGTGAACAGAATGCAGTGTTTCATATCCAGTATATTCCGGCCGGTGCAAAGGATGAGCGGGAAAATCGGCAAAGGGCGCGGATCACGGCGATTTGTCCGCTTTTCGTGAACATTCGAAAAACAAAGCCCCCGGAGGGTAGAAGCCGGACGGCTGCTGATCGCGATTTCGGAATCGCTTGGCGGTTCGTTTTAGTGAAAGTAACGAAGGAACCGCAACCCCATCCCGGCATTTTCGTCTAATGGAAAGGAACAGGCGAAGGGAGCAGGATCATGAAGTTCAAATATTCGATCGTATTGGCGTTGATGCAAATCGTACTGGTCGTTCTCTCCGTAATCATTGATCAAAGCCGGCATAATGGATTCGGTGAAGGCGATAATCAAGTCGCAGCGAATCTGGTATCGAACATCGAATTTTTCTTTAAAGCCGGTTATGGGCTGAGCGACATCGTAAACTTCAAGTTTATTTTTGTGACGGCCTTTTTAGGCGTGATGATCTGGTTTGCGGTTGGTGTCTTGATCGATTACATCGTCTATCGCAAAAGAGTTGTAAATTACCGCGAATAGCGTAAACGGAGGGGGAAAGGTGTTTTTCTGTTAGTGTGTTTGATAATGGTCATGGTTTCAATCTTTATACTCAGAAAAGCGGGTGTTTCCAGCCCATTCTCTAAAAGTTTCATTCTTGCAGTCTTGCTTTCGATCGCGGCTTTGATTTGCCTTGCTCAAAACGATACGCAGAGCCTAATTCCGGAAGCAAATGATGGAATCGGAGTATCAAACCAAGTGGCGTACCGGATTGTTGGAGAGGATAACTGGTCAATCGAAAAATTTAGTAATCTTTTCGAGAAGTCCATATCTGTCACACTAGTCTTGATTATCTTATATCCTCTGGTTCTTGCAGTTGAAAAAAGGTTTGAAAAGCAAAAGGAACGAAATATTCCGGTCTGCTCTGATATAGATTCACATCGATATGAATGATATACGAATGGAATCCCAATTCCGTTCACGGGGAGGAAAATCATGAGCGGTTTACCTTTTTTCATCCATCTCGGAGGTCAAAGATAATTGGATGGATCCGTCCTCACGAGCCCGTCCTCCATTACGACAACGTTAACCGGTTTATGCAACTTGCAGAGCTGCATGAGCCTGAGCTCCTGCGAGAAGTAATGTCAACGTTCGAAAATCATGAGCCGAACAAAACTCCCTGATCCATGAAACGGTCAGGGAGTTTTGCTCGCGGAGCGACTTCGACGTCTACGCCCGCATCTGGAACCTTGATCTTCATGGCGCTATAATGGGAGGACGACAATGTTGGATCAGGAAGGGGAAGCCGCACATGTCAGCCTTTGTCAGAATCGGCGCAATCGCCGCCATGTTATCCGTCGCGATCGGGGCCTTCGGCGCCCATGCGCTGGAGGGACGGATTTCCGAACACGCGCTGGAAGTCTACCATAAGGGAGTGCAATACCACATGTTCCATGCGCTCGGCATCCTGCTGATCGCCGCGCTCGCGGACAAGCTCGGCTCTCCCAAGCTCGCTTTGCGGGCGGCCGGTCTGCTGCTTGCCGGAATCGTGCTGTTCTCGGGGAGCCTCTACGCGCTTGCCTTGAGCGGAGTGAACGCTCTGGGCGCCATCACCCCGCTCGGCGGCGTCGCCTTCCTGGCGGGATGGCTTTGTTTGGCTCTGGCTGCGCGAAAGCCGAAGGGATGAAGAGGGATAGCCAGGCTACAAAAAAGGATAGAGGATCAGATCGTATCTGATCTCTCTATCCTTTTTAGATCTCAAGAAGCAGGTTTCACCGACTGAACTCCACCCAGCACGGAGATAGGTGCCTTTCTTACGTACAGCCCTGTTATTCGACGAAATCGTCGATTTCGAACAGCTTGAAGCTGTGGACCTGTTTCTCGTCGACATGATACACCGTCAGAAGCTGACTGGCCTTATCGAAGCTGATCATCCGGCAAGGTATGTTCAGCTTGATGCCCCGGCCTTTGTTTACGTTCAGGCGGATCAGCTTGTTCGTTTCGATATATTGGCGGATTCGCTGCTCGAGCTCATCGGATGGGGGAGCCGCTTCCGGCGTTTTCGGCGGGACGGGGGCGTTCGCGTTCGCTTTGGCTACGGCGTCCTTGGCCTTGGCTACGGCAGCCGCGACTTTCGCTTGATCTGCCTGCGTTGCGGGGGAGCCCGCCGATTCGGTCTTCCTCTTCCCCTTCGCCAGCGCTTCCTCGATGACTTGTCCGAGCTGAATGCCCGAGCCGACGCGGAAGTCCGCGAATTCGCCGGCGTTCAGCACGTGAAGCAGCCGCTCCAAGGCTTCTCCGTTCGTTCTGGCAGAAACGAGAATATCGACTTGAAACAAGAAGGAGTTGTTGTCTGTTTCCGATCTGTCGTCTTTCATCCGCGCGTCCTCCTTGTTCGATCTGGTACTGGAAGTCTATGTCTTAATGCCTACTATAACATGGATGTTCTGCCTAAAAAAGATCCCGAATGGAGCAAGCGCCCGAAAAAAATGTCCTCCCGGCGCATATCATGTAGCGCACGATCCGGCGTATGCCGAGGAGGTGGTAAGGCATGGTGCGAATCGAACCGATCCGCATCGGGGAATGGACGGCCGTCGGGGTCGAGGTCCTCCTCCCGAAGACGACACTGCTGGCCGTAACGGCAGGAGACGGCTATATCATGTGCGGTGCGCTCGACGTTCATTTGCTGAACGAACGCCTGCGCGACCGGAAAGTGATTGCCGGGCGCGCCGTAGGCGTGCGAACGTTGGAGCAGCTGCTCGAAGCGCCGCTTGAATCCGTGACGGAATCGGCGCACGCGATGGGGATCACGGCCGGCATGAAAGGAAGAGAAGCGGTGCGGATGATGGCCGCAGCCGCTTCGGGAGCATAGAGTTACGGCCGCTCGAACAGTTGCGGGAGTCCTTCGTGGAATGGCGCGCGTACGATCCCTTTTTCGGTAATGATGGCCGTGACCAGCTCGTGCGGCGTTACGTCGAACGCCGGATTGTAGACGGCGACGCCTTCCGGCGCCGTACGTCGTCCGAATCCTTGGGTCACTTCGTCCGGATGGCGCTCCTCAATCGGAATGTCGGCGCCCGTTGGCGTCGACAGATCGATCGTCGACAGCGGACAAGCTACATAGAACGGAATGTTATGCGCTTTGGCCAGGACGGCTACGCCGTACGTGCCGATTTTGTTCGCGACGTCGCCATTGGCGGCAACCCGGTCCGTTCCCACGATGACGGCCTGCACCCAGCCTTTGGACATGACATGAGCGGCCATGTTGTCGGTAATGAGGGTCACGTCGACGCCGGCCTTGTGCAGCTCGAAAGCCGTAAGCCGGGCGCCCTGCAGCACCGGCCTCGTTTCGTCGGCGAACACTTTGAGGCGGATGCCTTTTTCCAGAGCCAAGTAGAAGGGAGCCAGAGCCGTCCCGTATTTGGACGTGGCCAATCCGCCGGCGTTGCAATGCGTGAGGACGCCCATTCCGTCTTGGAACAGGGTCAGCGAGTGTTCGCCGATCATTCGGTTCGTCTCTTCGTCCTCGGCCTGAATTTGCCGGGCTTCATCCAGCAAAGCGGCAATCGCTTGCTCTACGCCGAGGCCGGTATCCGCCAGCGTCCGGGCGCGGGCTTTCATCCGGTCCAGCGCCCAGAACAGATTGACGGCGGTGGGGCGCGAGGTGGCGAGGTATTCCGCGTGCCGCTCGACTTCCTCGAGGAGTCCGGTCATATTTCCCCGGTAATAAAGGATGCCCAGGACGACTCCGTACGCGGCGGAAATCCCAATCGCGGGGGCGCCGCGCACCTTAAGCTCACGGATCGCCTCCCACACGTCCTGCGGCGTCGTCAGACGCAAATACACGATTTCTTCCGGCAACAGCCTCTGGTCGAGCAGTCGTACCGCGTCGTCCGACCAAATGACCGGCTGCAGCATCTCATGGTTGTCGGGAGATTTCACGTTCATGCTGTTTTCCTGCTTTCCGCCTCAATCCTTGGCCGCTTTGACGGCCGAGTCGGCTATATCGATAAGATCCTGGATGGAACCGGCGCTTCGGTTCCGTCGAATGAGGCTCGCACCGATGGCGAGCGCGAGGCGCTGGGCCTTCTGCCGCACCCGGTCATCCGGAATTTTGTCGATATCGGCCACGTGGGCGAGACCGACGACTCTGCGGACCATCTTGCAGCCCGCGAAACCGAACGTATCCTGCAGCAGACGTTTCATGTAATCGTCCATATATCCGGGCGTGCGCGCCATGCGGTCCACGCCGCTCTCCAACCACAGCTTGCGGAATTTGCTTTCGAAGCCGGTCCAGACGTCCCGTACGGTATCCAGCAGGTACGTGCGGCGCGCGCCGCGCGCGGCTTCGTCCGCCGACCAATGCTCTTGTCCCGCGTAATTGAGCAGCAGATTGGCGATGACGGCCCCAATGTCGAAGCCCATCGGACCGTAATAGGCGAATTCCGGATCGATCACCTTGGTCGATTCCGGCGTGATGAAGATGCTCCCCGTGTGCAGATCTCCGTGCAGCAGCGCTTGCGCGTGCGTCAGGAATTTCTCCCGGAGCCGCGCCACTTCCAGGTGCAGGGCGGTATCGTTCCACAACGCTTCGGCGTCGGGCCGGAGATGTTCGTCGAAGCTGTTGTTGGGCGAATTCGTGTAAGGATCGTCGAAAATGAGATCTTCCGTGATTTTGCACAATTCCGGGTTGACGAAGGATTTGACGAGCTGCTTCTTCTCCTGCTGGTTCATGCCCAGATCGGAGGTGAAGAACAGCGTGCGGGCCAGGAATTCGGAGATATCCTCGGCGAATTTCGGATAGACGCCGCCTTCGATCAGTCCCTTGCGCATAATGACGTGGTCGCTCAAATCTTCCATGACCGTGAGCGCCAGCTCCGGATCATACCGGTAGACGACCGGGACAAGCCCCGGAGCGAGCTTGGCTTGGATGATCAACGCTTCGCTCTCGATGCGCGAACGGTCGAGCGTAAGCGGCCAGGATTCTCCGACCACTTTGGCGTAGGGGAGCGCTTGCTTCAGAATGAGACTGGCGCCCGTCTGCGGCTGGCTGACATGGAATACCAGATTCAGGTTCCCGTCGCCGATTTCGCGGCATTGCAGCTCTTTGCCGTCTTCGAATACGTTCGGTACGGATCGGGCGATTTCGATCGCTTCCGCTTCCGTTAAAGGGTGATAATGGCTCAAATTAGGGTCACCTCGATTTATAATGAAGGGTTGGCCCGTCCCGTCTTCGGGTGCGGCATATCTTTAGTCAGTATAAAGCAATTCGAACTCCGTTGAAAGGGTGCCTTCCGGCAAATGAAAAAGACCGTTTATCCCGCGGCGTAAGCGGAGAAAACGGTCTTGGTCGTTCGTGGATCAGGAGGTCGACGCGGGATCCGTTTTCTCCGCTTCCGCAAGCAGATGTACGGCCAGGATAAACATGGCGTGCGACCAAGTCAGCGGAACGACCCATGCCGTCTCTCCGCTCGTTTTGTCCACCTGCTCGGGGAGCAGCCCGAGCTCGGTGCGGTGGGCGACCGCCCAGTCGAGCAGCTTGCGGGCTTCGGCCGTTTCGCCGTTGGCGGCGCGGTATTGCGCGAGCCATAATGTCGTCAGGATCCAGGGATTGCCTCCGATGTAACGGTCGTCTTCGTAGCGTTTGATTCCGCCAACGCCCGGAACGGTCAGCCATCGCTCCACCGCTTCCGCCGTGCGGACGGCTTGCGGATGGGAGGGAGGGATGACGCCGAACGGAACGGAGATGCCCAGCAGGCTGACGTCTATGACCGGATCATAAGCTTTCCGGTACCGCTTGTATCCTTTGCCGTCCGTGCGAACGGAGACCGCAAGACCGGCCTGCGCGGCTTCCTCGTACGACTCCCGGCTTACGCGGAGCTCTACGCCCCGGTAGAAAACGCCCTTCTCCTCGTTCCAGCACAACGTCAAGATTTTCTCGGCGATCGAAGCGGCGATCCGGGACCATCTCTCCGACAGTTCCGGCTCCCGCGCCCGTTCGGCGAACGAAGCGGCCGCCCGGAGTCCCGCATAGACCGCGGAGGAAGAGTACGTGTGCTGGCCGAGCCGTTCCTCCCAAAGATCGCGGCTTGCCAGGGGCAAACCGTTCTCGGGATCGATCGAACGAACGAGGAATTCGGCGCCCCGGCGAACCGCGTCCCACACGAGGCGAAGAAACGATTCTTTTTCGCCGGAAGGCAAAGCCTCGAAGTGCTGATACATTCCCCACAAGATCGAGGAGCCTTCGTCAATCTGCAGTCCCCAGGAGGGAGCGAGCGATCCATCGTGGTAATGGCGCTGCTGCCACGCGCCGTCCTTGTCCTGCGCGGTCAGCGTCCATTCGTAGAAGCGCGTCGACATGTCCGTAAGTCCCGCTTTGTCGAGCGCGACCGTAATGAAGGCCGCATCCCGTCCCCAACAATACGCATATCCGCCGCAGCGGGAGAACCTCTCGTCGAACTCCGGAGCCGCGATAATGCTGCCGGTTTGTTCGTCGGACATCAATTTCATCGTCAGGATCGACCGTTCGTACAAGTCCCGGATGTCCGGGCGTTCGAACGGACAGTCGGCAGCGGACGCGAGCGTTTCGTTCCAATAGCGCGCCGTTCGGTCTCTCCAAACGCGGCAATCCGTTTCTTTGGCGCGGAGCACCAACTTTATCGAATCGTCCAGGGTGTTGGCGGCCGCCAAATAAACCGTATGCGAGACCGTCGCCCCGGGCGCGACATCCGTGAACGCCCATTCCATGGCCCCGTCCGGCGCCATTCGGATGTCCTCCCCGTCGAGGGCGCCTTCGCAGGCTGCTTCCCAAGCGTGACCCGGTTGATATTTGATGCACACGTTTGCACTAGAAAGCGAAAAATAATATTGCCGGCGGAAATGAACGAGGGCATCGGCTTCAGACCGGAACTGCGTCGTATGGTAAAACGGATTCTCCTCCGGCCTGATCGACGAGTATAGCAGAAAGGAGAACGAGACGGGCGAATTGCCCGTGTTGGTGAACCGATAATCGAAAACGAGCAAATCCTCGCCGGGAACGGCATAGATTTCGGATGACGCCCGTACGGGAAAGCCGGGGCAACCCGCCTTCACGGCAAAAATGTTCGTCCGCTCCGCATATCCGGATTCGTGCTGCCAGCCGTCCTCCGTGCCGTCGAACCACGTCGTGCGGTCCGAGTCCGACAAGCGCAGGCCGCTGCGGATCGTATCCGCATGCTGCGGAAAGTCCACATGCGGCCACCATAAACGGACAATCCGTCCTGTTCTCAGGACGGAAGCGAGGAAGCGGGAATTGCCGATGACGGCGTCGACGAGATACGGTTTGCGGAGCAAGTAATCGCTCATGGAAGTCAACTCCAGTTTCGTTTGATATTCAGCGACGATTCTCGGACGACCAGCCGGTGGGGCACGATGGTGCGAAGCTGCTGCGGCTTCTCGCCTTGAATGCGGCGGGTCAGCAGCTGCGAGGCCATGTAGCCGAGCTGGTAGATGCCGATATCGATGCTGCTGAGCGGGGGGGACGACAGTTCCGCTAGGTAGATGTTGTTGAAGCTTACCAGGCTGAGATCGTCCGGCACCTTGTAGCCGAGCTCCGACAGCCCCCGCAGGATGCCGAACGTGACGATGTCGTCGATGACCACGAGGGCGGTCGGCCGATCGGGCAGGTTCATGAAGAACGACATCGCCCGATAACCGCTCTCCTGCAGAAATTCGCCTTCCATGACCCACTCGGTTTCCAAACGGATACCGTTGTCCGTCAGCGCTTTCTTGTAACCCTCCAGCCGATCCCGGGAGACGGTCAAGTTCGGCGGACCGCTGACGAATCCGATCCGATGGTGGCCTTGGGAGATCAGATGCATCGTGGCGTCGTACGAAGCCTGCACGTTGTCGTTGTCCACGCACAGGATGTCGTTGTCTCCGTAGTTGCCGATCAGGATAAACGGGAAGTCTTCTTTTTTCAGGAAGGCGATGATCGGATCGTCTTTGCGGGATTGCAGCAAGATGATGCCGTCGACCCGCTTTCCTTTGACCAGCCGCGTAACCGCCTCCAGCTCTCCATGCTCGGAATGGCCTGCGGTCATCAGCACGTCGTACCCGTTTCGGGAGGCCTGCGTCGTGATCCCCCGGATGTTCTCGGCGAAAAAGTGGTTCTGGAACAGCTCCTCCGCGGGACGGGGCAAAATCATGCCGAGCGTGAATGTTTTATTGGAAACGAGGCTGCGCGCCATGATATTCGAATGGTAGCCGAGCTGCTTCATGATCTCCTTGACCCTGCGGGACGTTTCCGGGCTGATCCGCGGGTGGTTGGAAATGACCCGGGATACGGTTGACGGGGACACGCCGGCCTTGCGGGCTACGTCTTTAATGGTGACCGCCATATTTACCTCCGAATGGGTTCAAACGTTTGAACAGGCTATTTACAGTAGTATGTTACATGAACGGTATAAGTTTGTAAACGGTACCTCTTTAGGATGATGAAATATGAATCGTGCTTGATTGCACAGATTCCATAGTTAAAATAAGAAGAAATAATTATTGAGCAGATGAGTGAACGCATGAAAACGAGAGGAAATACGAGAAATAAAGAGTTACGGACCTTTTAAGTTTAAATATCGATTTGTGCAAACGTATTTACAAACTCTCCGATTGATGTAATACTAATATTGCTAAATCATGAAGCGCTTTCAAACGTTCGAAACGAGTGGCGAATGACTCGAAATTCATCTTCCGTTTGCCTAAAATTCAAACGTTTGCACAAGCGGAAACCAATCGCTCCAAAGAGAGGGGTAACCAAATGAAAAAAAGGTTTGTCATTCTCGCCGTCCTGTTCCTCCTGACGCTGACGCTCTCGGCATGCGGCGGCTCAGGCAGCAACTCGGGCGGCAGCGCATCCCCGTCCGCTTCGGACAACTCGGCGTCATCTCCGTCCGCGTCCGAGTCGGCGTCCGCTCCGGCTTCGGAAGCGGCTCAAGAAGAGCTGAAACCGGAAGACGGGGCCAAACTTGTCGTATGGGCCGCACAAGAGCAGAAAGAATTTCTGGAAGCGATGGGCAAGGAGTTCGAACAAAAGTACGGCGTTAAAGTGGAATACCAGAAGGTCGGCTCCGCCGACGCGCTTAACAAAATCAAAAAGGACGGACCTGCGGGCGTAGGCGCGGACGTGTTCATGCTGGCGCACGACCAGGTCAACCAGGCCGTCCAGGCCGGCGTCGTCCTTCCGAACGACTACTACGCCGAAGACACGAAAGCGAATTTCGTCGAAACGGCCGTGAACGCGGTAACGGGTACCGACGGCGTGCTCTACGGCTATCCGCGCAACATCGAAACCTACCTCCTCTTTTACAACAAAAACTTGGTGAAGCCGGAGAACGTCGCTTCCTGGGACGCGATCAAGGCGTTCGCCAAATCCTATAACGTACCGGCCGAGAAAAAATTCGGCATCATGTGGAAGCTGGACGATACTTATTTCAACTATGCGTTCATCGCGGGCAACGGCGGTTACGTATTCGGGAAAAACAACACCGACCCGAGCGACATCGGCCTTAACAACGAAGGCGCCGTCGAAGGCATGAAATTCATGAAGAGCATGCAGGAAGTCATGCCGTTCAAAGTGGCCGACGCTTCTTCGGACGTCAAGACCGATCTGTTCCAGAAAGGCAAACTGGCGATCGACCTGGACGGCATCTGGATGCTCGGATCGTTCACGAAAGAAAAGCTGGGCTTCGACGTAGGCGCCGTACCGATGCCTCCGATGCCGAACGGGAAATCTCCGAAGCCGTTCGCCGGCGTGCAAGCCTACTTCGTCAGCTCTTTCTCGCAGTATCCGCAGGCGGCGCGTCTGTTCGCGCATTATGTCTCCAGCCAGGAAGCGGCCGTGAAAATGTATCAGATGACCGGCGTCGTCTCGGCCCGCAAGGGACTGGACCAGGATCCGGCGTTCCAGAACGATCTCGTCAAAGCGTTCATGGAGCAATTCAAGAACGTCGAGCCGATGCCCTCCATTCCGGAAACGGGTTCGTTCTGGACCGCCATGGGGCCCGTGTATCCGGCGATCTGGGACAACAACACCGATCCGAAAGCCGCATTGGACAAAGCCGTCGCCGACATGAAGACGCTCATATCCCAAGCGAAGTAAGCATCAGGATCACGACCGAACGACAATCACCCGCAATGGCTTGTTGCGGGTGATTGTCCAATGGATGGAGAGGAGAGTCCGAACTTGCGCCAGTATCGGAGGACGGCAGCAGTACTCTCTGCTGTATTTATGGGGCTGGGCCAGCTGTATAACCGGCAATATGCCAAAGGAATCGCATTTATCGTCTTTTATGCCACGGCGCTTTTTTACGCGTTTACGAAGCTGGAACATGCCATTTGGGGAATCGTGACGCTTGGCGAAACGAAGCAGCATTTCGAGGTCGTCGGAAAAATCACCAAGAAAGTGCCGGGAGATCATTCGATTTTCCTGATGATCCAAGGCTTGATTACGATTTTCGTCGTCATCCTCGCCGTTTATCTGTTCATCATGAACATCCGCGACGCCTACCAAGGAGGCAAACTCCGCGAGGAAGGCAAGCCGCTGAACGGAATCGGGGCTACGCTCAAATTCATCGCGGACAAGAAATTCCCGCATCTCATCATCACGATACCGCTCGTTTTCGTGTTTTTCTTCAGCGTGCTGCCGATCCTCTTTTCCGTGCTGATTGCCTTTACGAACTACAACAATACGCACGAGCCGCCTGGCCAGCTTGTCGATTGGCAGGGCTTTCGCGCTTTCAAGGATTTGCTTGGCCTGAGCCAGTGGGCCCATACGTTCCTGGGCGTCTTCTCATGGACGATGCTTTGGGCGGTTTTGTCGACCTTTACGACGTTTTTCGGCGGCTTCGCCGTCGCGTTGCTCGTGCAGCAGAGAAATATCCGGTTCAAATCGTTCTTCCGCGCGATTTACATGATTCCGTTCGCGATTCCGGCTTTCCTGTCCTTGCTCATTATGCGCAACCTGTTCAACGCCGAGTTCGGGCCGATCAACTCGATGCTGCTGAAGTTCGGCATCGAAGGGCCGCAATGGCTGTCCGATCCGGTCTGGGCCAAGGTGACGATCGTCATCGTGAACTTATGGCTCGGCTTCCCGATCTCGATGCTGCTCATTATCGGCATCCTGACGACCATTCCGCGCGATCTGTACGAAGCCGCGGAGGTAGACGGCGCTTCGGCGTTCTATAAGTTCCGTAAAATCACGTTCCCCAGCGTCATGTTCTCCCTCGCGCCGATCGTCATCGGGCAATTCGCGGGGAACATCAACAACTTCAACGTCATTTATTTGATGTCCGGCGGCGGTCCCGTCAACAGCGAATACCAGTTCGCAGGACATACCGACATTTTGATCACATGGCTGTACAGCCTTTCCATAACGAACGGAAGATACAACTTCGCGGCCGTCGTCAGTATTTTCCTGTTCCTCATTATCGCGGGCTTCGCCATTCTGAGCTTCCGGCGTACGCGCTCGTTCAGAGAGGATGATATGTTGCGATGAGCGCTTATCGGTTTCGCAAAGGGCTGTGGCTCGTGATCAGCTATATTCTGTTGATCCTGATCGCGATCTTTACGATCTATCCGGCATTGTGGATCGTGTTCTCGTCGTTCCGGGAAGGAACTTCGCTGTTCAGCGAGACGCTCATCCCGGAAAAGTGGACGTTGGTGCATTACAAGGAGCTGTTCGAGCAGTTCGAGTTCGGCAAATGGTACGTGAACTCGCTGAAAATCTCCCTCATCACGATGGTGCTCAGCGTCCTGTTCCAATTGCTGTCCGGTTATGCGTTCTCGCGTTTCCGGTTCAAATCCCGGAAGTCGATCATGAGCGGTCTGTTCGTCATCGGCCTGTTTCCTTCGTTCCTTAGCCTCACGGCGGTCTACGTCTTGCTTCTGAACATGAAATTGCTCAATACGCATACCGCATTGATCATGGTGTCTTCGGCCGGCGCGGCCGTCGGATACCTGCTCGTCAAAGGTTATTTCGATACGATTCCGAAAAGCTTGGAAGAAGCGGCGATCATCGACGGAGCCAGCAACTGGGGCGTGTTCTTCCGCATTCTGCTGCCGCTGTCGAGGCCGCTTATCGTGTACATGGCGGTTACGACGTTCGCCGGCACGTTCAGCGAATTCATCTTCGCACAGACCGTTCTGCGCACGGAAGCGAAGCAGACGCTGGCCGTCGGTCTCTACAACATGGTCAGCGCCCAATTCTCGACGCAGTTTACCATTTTCGCGGCTGGCTCGGTGCTCGTCTCCATTCCGGTCGTGCTGATCTTCATCATTTTCCAACGCTTGCTGGTGGAAGGTCTGACGTCGGGAGCGGACAAAGGATGAGACGCCGCGGGATCGCAGGCCGAGTCGGTTGGTCGGCTTTGGCTATTGTCGCTGCGGTTGCTTTCCTTCTGGAGGGCTGTACCAAGGACGGGGCGGAGAAGGCTTCGCCGTCGGCTTCTTCCGCGGGGCCCTCCTCGTCCCCGGTCGCGTCCCCTGACGCAAGCAAGGGAAATTACAAGTTCACGGACAAGATCGCGCAGATGGGCCGGAGCAGCGGCGTTTGGTATGAGATATTCGTCCGGTCGTTCAGCGATTCGAACGGGGACGGGATCGGCGACCTGCAAGGGGCGGCGGGCAAGCTCGATTACTTGCAGGACCTGGGGATCAAAGGCATTTGGCTGATGCCGATCAACCCTTCGCCGTCCTACCACGGATATGACGTGACGGATTACTACGCGGTCAATCCGGATTACGGCACGCTGGACGATTTGAAGCATCTTCTGGAGGAGGCGCATAAAAGGGGAATCAAGGTGATCATGGACCTGGTCGTGAATCATACCAGCAGCAAGCACCCGTGGTTCCTCGATTCGGCCACTGGCCCCAAAAGCAAATACCGCAGCTGGTACGTGTGGGCCGACAGGCCGGGAACGGATACGGCGTCTCTCGGCCCATGGGGACAGACGGTGTGGCATGAATCCGGAGACTCATCCTACTTGGGCGTGTTCTGGGACGGCATGCCCGACCTGAACATGGACAATCCGGAAGTGCGCAACGAAATGGTGAACGTCGGCCAATTTTGGCTCAAGCTCGGGATGGACGGCTTCCGCCTCGACGCGGCCAAGCACGTCTATGAAGACTTCCAGTCTTCGGCGAACGACCCGGTGACCGGGGAGAAGAACAAGGCGTGGTGGCAGGAGTTCCGCCAAGGCATGGAGGCAGTCAACAAGGACGCCTACCTCGTCGGAGAAATCTGGGATTCCCCGGCGGTCGTCGGCCCTTTCCTCGACAAGGCCCTCGATTCCGGCTTCAACTTCGACCTGAGCAAGCTGCTGCTGGACACCGCGAAGAGCGAAAATGCGGGTCCGATCGGGTCGATCCTGAACAGGACGTACGAATACTTCAGCAAACAGTCGAACGGCGAATTCGTCGACGCTCCGTTTCTGACGAATCACGACTCCAATCGGGTGATGAGCGAGATGGACGGCAACGCAGACCATGCGAAGATGGCCGCGTCGCTGCTGCTGACGATGCCCGGTAACCCCTTCCTTTATTACGGAGAAGAAATTGGCATGCAGGGCGTCAAGCCGGACGAACGGATTCGCGGGCCGATGATCTGGGCGGCCGACCTCCGGTCCGACGGCCAGACGAGTTGGGAAGCCGCGGAAAGCAACGGGAACACCCCGTCGGTCGCAGAGCAGAAGAAGGATCCGAATTCGCTTTACAACCATTACAAGAAGCTGATCTCCTGGCGAAACGAGGAGCTGGCCCTTGGCGACGGGGGGATCGCTCCGTTCGGGACGGAGGAGGACGGCGTCTTGGCCTACGCCAGAATCAGCGGCGACGTCAAGCTTCTCGTGGTCCTCAACCTGACGGGGAGGGAGCAATCCGTCGAATTGAACGCGAACGGCAAAGTGCCGTTCGGGGAGGTGCGGTTCGCTAGCGCAGACGGGATCGTCCTGGAGAATGGCCGGCTGAAGATGCCTCCGTACAGCACGGCGGTTCTGCAATAATAGGAAGACCGGATTCCTGGGCCATGGAATCCGGTCTTTCCCATGATTGGAGCAATGTTAATTCGGCGCCCCAAGCAACGCAGCTTCGGCGAAATCATCGTCCTGACGTGATCCGTGTACTGGGCACGCTTAGATCGCACGAATAGGCGTCATAAGGGCACTTCATTTCGGCGGGTATCCGGTTTGGGGACCTTGACCGGTCGGCCGTCGCGCAGCAGAGGAAAATCCTCCCTCTATTTTGGGGCTTTGGCCGCAAGCGCATCATTAGCGGGAAAACCTCCCACTAATTTCGGCGAAACACGCTCAATTGGGGATTTTCCCCGATTTTAGCGGGGGTTTTCCTACTAAATATCCATAATAACAAAAAATGAACTGAATTAGTGGGAGATTTTCCAGCTAAAGTTGGCTGGTGGGCGAACCCGGCACGCTTCTCTTCTGGACACCTGTTCGGCGGAGGCGATGCCCTCGAGTGGAAGCTTGCAGCGCGGGCTGCTGGAACAAACCGGCGAAAGCGACGGCGAAGGTCGGTGCGAAAATAACATGGCGACGCTGTGGAAGCAGTTGCCGAACGTCGATAACGTATAACCGGAGAGCACGAGCAGGAAATTCCGGTTTTTCCGAAGCGACCGGGGAGCCGAAACGGGAAGGGCCGTTTCGGCTGCGGACAGTCCCGGGATGGACAAGGCGTCTCCCTCCCGTCGTTAACCTTGCTTCAAGACGGCGAAGCCGTATGCCGGAAGCGCGACGCTGATTTTGCCCCGCTCGGCACGGAAGGGCTCGCCTTTCAGCGCATCCGACCATTCTCCCGTCGCTTGCAGCGACAATTTCGCCTGACGTCGGCCGGCGTTCAGCGCGACGATGAACCGCTCGCCGTCCGCTTCCCGGATGTACGCCAACGTTGCGCGGCCCGGCTCGGCGGCCAGCAATCGGAGGCTGCCGTCCCGCAAAGCCCGGTGCGAACGCCGAAGCCTCGTCAATCCCGCGAAAAAGCCGAACAGCTCAAGGTCTTGTTTGCTCTCGTCCCATTCCATGCATTTGCGGCAGCCGGGGTCGTTGCCTCCGTCCAGGCCGATCTCGTCGCCGTAATAAACGCACGGCGTCCCCGGCATCGTGAATTGGATTGCCGATGCCAAGCGCACCCGGCGCTTGTCGTTCCCGGCGAGCGTGAGCAGCCGCGCGGTGTCGTGGCTGCCCAGCAGGTTAAACGCCGCTTCCGTCGCCTGTTGCGGATAGGCAGCCAGAAGGGAGCCGAGCTGATCGGCGAACTGACGACCATCTCGCGTGCCCTTCACCGCGAAGTCGAGAATCGCTTCCGTAAGCGGATAGTTCATGACCGCGTCGAATTGGTCGCCGCTGAGCCAGGGAAGGGAATCGTGCCAGATTTCCCCGAGGATATAAGCGTCCGGCTTCGCCGTCTTGACGACGTCTCGGAACTTCCGCCAGAAGCGATGGTCCACTTCGTTCGCGACATCCAGCCTCCAGCCGTCCACGCCGATTTCCTCGATCCAGTACCGCGCCACTTCGAGCAGATAAGCCTGCACGTCGGGATTTTCGGTGTTCAGCTTCGGCATCATTTCCGTAAACGCGAACGTGTCGAACGTCGGGATCCCTTCTTTTACCGTCAAGGGAAACTGCCGCACATGGAACCAGTCCGCGTACTTGGACGTTTGCCCCTTCTTCAGCACGTCCACGAACGGCGCGAAGGTTCGCCCGCTGTGGTTGAACACGGCGTCGAGCAGCACGCGGATGCCGCGGGCATGACAGGCGTCCACCAGCTCTTTCAGCTTCTCGTTCGTTCCGAAATGGGAATCGACTTTCCTATAGTCTTCGGTGTCGTATTTATGGTTCGTCGTCGCTTCGAATAACGGATTGAAATAGATCGCATTCACGCCCAAGCGCTCCAGATGGTCGAGATGATCGATGACGCCCTGCAAATCTCCCCCGAAGAAGTTAGCCGGCGTCGGCTCTCCGCCCCACGGCAGCACGCCTTCCGGATCGTTCGACGGATCGCCGTTCGCGAACCGCTCCGGGAAAATCTGATAGAACACCGCGTCCTTCACCCAGGCCGGCGGCTCGAAGACGTCGGCAGGATTCAGGAAGGGGTACTCGAAATACAGATAGGGGTTCTCGGGCTCTTGCTCATGGAAGCCTTGCTCGTTCAGCCACAACGTCTCTCTGCCCGCTTGCAAGCGAAATCCGTATTTCAACCTCCGGAACGCCGGACGAACTTCCGCTTGCCAATAATCGAACAGGGCGTCCTGCGCGAAAACGCGCATTTCCGTCGTTTCATGCCCGATTTCGTGCCAGTTGTACTTGTCGCCGTGCAGCAGGGTAACCCGCTCCGCATCCCCTCGTTTCGTGCGGATCCGGACATGGACCGTCTGCCGGTCGTACGCGTAGCACCAGTTGTTTTTCGGTCGATGGTAAATCGCTTCCCTTAACATGGAATCTCCTCCTTGGATGGACGGCCGCTTTCGCACGAGGAGCAACAAAAAAAGCACAACCCCCGCGCGATGCGCTCCGAGGTTGTGCCTTGCCTGATCAGGTAAGGTCAGCATGGCCTTCTAATTGATTTCATTATACCGCATGGGAACCGTTTGGGGAACTCCCGCATCTAACCTTTAGAAATAAAACGAGGACACAAGAAAGGAGGGCGAGTATGGCCGACTTGGTATGGACTACGGATGTTCAACTGGCCGTGGGCGGCGATCGGGAAGCGTTCGCCAGACTGATCGGCGATCTGCAAGGAGAAATGTACGGGATGGCGCGATCCATGCTTCAACGGGACGAGGACGTCGCGGACGCGATTCAGGACACGATCCTGAAGGCGTATCTGAATGTGACTCGCCTGCGGGAGCCGGCGTTTTTCCGCACGTGGCTGTTCCGGATCCTGATCCGGGAATGCCAGGCGGTTTATCGGAAAAAGAAGCGTATCGTGTTGTCGGACCGCGTGCCGGAAGCGGCCGCCTTCGCCTCAGGTCCGGACTTGGATTTGCGTGCCGCGGTCAACCGTCTGGGGGAGCCGGCCCGCACGATCGTGAAGCTGCATTATTATGCGGATCTGCCGCTCGCCGAAATCGCGGAGCTGCTGGACCTGTCCGAGGGGACGCTGAAATCGAAGCTTCACCGGGCGCGGCGGAAGCTGGCCCATGCATTGTCATCGCCAGGCGAAGGAGGGGTTGGATATGAGCTTCATTGATCTGGAGGGTGCGCTCCGAAGGCAGGCGGCAGTCCGTTCGGGCGAGATTCCGGCAAACGTCGCCCGGCGCATCGAAGAGACGCTGCGTGCGCTGCCGGATCGGAACGTTTTGCGCAAAAAAGCGACGATCCGCAAATGGACTTGCACGGCCGCAGCGGTTTGCATGCTGGGAGGAGGACTGTTCGTCTCGGCGGCCTTATCCGGTCCCTCTGTGAAGTCCGAAATCCGCAAAGTTCCGGTCGTCGGTTCGCTGATCCCGGCCGATCCGAGCGAAACGGGGCAAAGCGTTACCGATCACGGGATTACGTTCACGATCCGGGATGTGCTCTACGACGGAAGAGCGCTGTACATCGATTACGAGATCGAATCGGACCGGGATATGGATGGATATGCTCTCAACTTGGACTTGAAAATGGACGGCGTTTCCGTCGGGCGCGTCTTTCACGATAAAACGGGCAACCGCTCGTCCGTTTCCGTCACCGGCCAAACGGCAAGTCCCCGCCGGAGCAGCGGGATCATCAAGGCTTACCTTTCCGCGTATCGGCCCGGCGCATTCCGGATGGAGCTCGCCATCTCCCGGATCGGCAAGGAAAACGGAAAATGGTCGTTGACCCGAGACGTTAACATGACGTCCCGCATGACCGTAATCGAATCCGGCAAGAAGGTTGCGAGCGGCTTGTTCGACTTGGAGTTGGATCAGTTTTCATTATCGCCGGTATCGTCGGAAATTAGCTATAAAATATCGGCAAAGGATTCAAAGGCGGAGAAGCTGATGGTTGGATTCCAAGTCGTCGGCGACAGAGGTGAGGTCTTCGCGATTGAATCCGTCATGATTGGCAACGGCTTTCCCTGGTCGAACGAAACGCAGAAAAATATTTTCGGGCCTGTAAGCGAGGGAACCCGATATTTAACCATACGTCCGTTCTATCATATCTACAGCAAGTCGGAGCCCAACTATGGCGAAGTCACTCGAGTGGAGATGAAAAAAATTCCGTCCGAAGAAGAACCGATCGTCCTCTCCCAGGGAGAGGCGGGAAAGTTGTACGTGACGAAAGTGGAGTACTTTCAGGATCGGACGATCGTGCGCTATCGCACCGAGGGAACGAATCCCTTACAGCAATCGCAGCTGTTCTGGGCAGAACGGGAGAACGGCAGCCGGTTCGAAACGATTAACCAGACCTTGCCGAATCTCAATGGGAAAGAGAATATCTTGGAAATCGGACCTGTTTCCGCCGATGCCAAACTCTATTTTGCGACCCGTCCTTCCGTACCGCTGACTTTCCTTCCCGACATGCAGATCCGTGTCGACCTCCCCCAGTAACGGTTGTGCTATAATAGGTAAACACAACCGGAGGGGGGACGCCATGCATGAACGAACAAGAGAAACCGATCGCGCTGCGGGAATGGGCGGTCGCCGTCCGCGCGCTCGAAGAGGGCAGGCAGGCGATCGTGCTGCGCAAAGGCGGCATCGCCGAGGAAACCCGCGAATTCAGGCTGGAAAGCAACCGCTTCTACCTGTTCCCGTCGTTCGAGCACCAGAAGCCGCACCTGATCAAACCGGAAGCCTCGGAAACCCTCGCCGCGACCCAGGCCGAAGCGGCGGAATTTCCCGGCAAGGTTCGGATCACGTCCTACGCGGAAGTCGTAGAGGACATCGAAATCACGGATGCCGAGACGTTGAGACGACTGGACGGGTTGCATATCTGGACCGAAGACTACGCGGAAGAGCGGCTGAAGTGGAAAAGGACGAAGCCCCTCCACGTGCTGCTTCTGCGGGTGTACGGCCTATCGGCGCCGATCGACATTCCGATGCAAGAATCGTATGCCGGCTGCAAATCGTGGCTGCGTTTGGAGGAAGAGCTTCCCCCGCCCAAGGCGGAGCCGATTTTGGACGATGGAACGTTCGACCGGATCGCCGATTCCGTGCGCCAAGCCGTGAAAGGATAACCGAATAACGCCGGCACCGGACCTTTCCTTGCGATAGGCAGAGGTCCGGTTTGCTTTTTGCAGGCGGTTTTCATAAAATTGTGTTGAGAATCACTGAGAATCACTTTATAATTATTCTAAATAAGGATGCGACAGTTTCCGATTTTTCGGGCCGCCCGGCCGTGAAGGATTTCGAAATCGCACCCGAGAGAACACATGGAGGTTACCGCCAATGTCCACCGAGTTTGAGATTCGCGGCCTTACGGCAACGATTGAAGGCAAGGAAATCCTGAAAGGAATCGACCTGAAGATAAACGGAGGGGAGATTCACGCCATCATGGGACCGAACGGGACGGGCAAGAGCACGCTCGCTTCCACGCTGATGGGCCATCCCAAGTACGAGGTGACCGGGGGCGAAGTTTCGCTGAACGGCGAAGACGTTCTCGAGATGGAAGTCGACGAGCGCGCCCGCGCCGGCCTGTTCCTGGCCATGCAATACCCGAGCGAAATTACCGGCGTCACGAACGCCGACTTCCTCCGCAGCGCGATCAACGCCCGCCGCGGCGAAGGCAACGAAATTTCGCTGATCAAGTTCGTCCGCCAAATGGAGGGTAAAATGAAGGAGCTGGAGATGAACCCCGAGTTCATGCACCGCTACCTGAACGAAGGCTTCTCCGGCGGGGAGAAGAAGCGCAACGAGATCCTGCAGATGATGATGCTGGAGCCCAAACTCGTCATTCTGGACGAGATCGATTCCGGTCTCGACATCGACGCGCTCAAAATCGTCGCCGCCGGCGTCAA
Source organism: Cohnella sp. CFH 77786 (assembly GCF_019400745.1). GTDB lineage: Bacteria > Bacillota > Bacilli > Paenibacillales > Paenibacillaceae > Cohnella. Next base: position 113,326 of record NZ_WJIB01000011.1, read on the forward strand.
CGCCATGCGTGCCGAAGACCGCGGATTCCTGATCATCACGCACTACCAGCGCTTGCTGAACTACGTGAAGCCGGACTTCGTTCACGTCATGATGCAGGGCCGCATCGTCAAATCCGGCGGACCGGAGCTGGCGGAGCGCCTGGAGGCGGAAGGCTACGATTGGGTGAAAGAAGAACTGGGCATCGTCGACGAGACGGTCGGCCAGGCGTAAGAGGACAAGGGAGGTAACACGAATATGAGCACACCGACCACCTCTTTCGGCCGGGAAGCGGCGGCTGCCGTCTCCCGCAGCAAGAACGAGCCCGCTTGGCTTGTCGCCTGGCGCGAGGAAGCGGGAGAACTGGCTTCCAGGCTGGAGCTGCCGAATCCGGAGAAAATGCCGCTGGCGCGCTGGACGCTGGATCAATACGGAACGAGCCGTCCGGGTACGCCCGTAAGCTCCACGGCGGACCTTCCGGCGGCGATCGCCGGTCTGCTGCCCGAGGATACGCAGGGCGCTTTGATCGTTCAGCATAATTCTTCCGTGATCTATACCCGTCTCTCCAACGAGCTGAAGGCGCAGGGCGTCGTGCTGACGAGTCTCGAGGAAGCGGCACGCACGCACGAGCAGCTGGTCCGCGACCACCTGATGACGGAATACAAGCAAGACGAGCATAAGCTTGCCGCCGTTCACGCGGCGTTGTGGAACGGCGGGGTGTTCCTGTACGTGCCGCGCAACGTCGACATCGAATTCCCGATCCAGGCGCTGCTGTTCGCGGACGACGCGGAAGCGACCTTCATGCCGCACATCCTGATCGTGGCGGACACGAACAGCCGCGTGTCGTTCGTCGAACAAGCGGCATCGCTGCTGGACGGCGAAGGCAAGGAACTCCTGCACAACAGTGCCGTCGAAATCTTCGCCAAGGCGGGCGCGCATGTCCGCTACGCGGCCGTGCATCATATGGATGCCGGCGTCGTCGACGTGGCTTACCGCCGGGCCGTTCTGGCGAACGACGCGCGGGTGGAGTGGATCGTCGGAGATCTGCACAACGGCAACACGCTGACCGACACAAAGTCGCTGCTCAAGGGCAACGGCTCCACGTCCGACACGAAGATCATTTCCGTCGGTACGGGCAGCCAGCGCATGAGCCTGACGACGGGCGCCGTTCATTTCGGCAAGTCTTCCGAGAGCGATATGGTGACCCGCGCGGTCATGAAGGAAGAAGCGACCGCCATCATCAACGGCATCACGAAGATCGAGCATGGCGCTACCAAAGCGAACGGCCAACAGACGGAGCGCGTGCTCATGCTGAGCCCCAAAGCGCGGGGAGACGCCAACCCGATCCTGCTCATCGACGAAGACGACGTCAAGGCGGGCCACGCGGCCAGCGTCGGACAGGTGAATGCCGAGCAGGTGTACTACCTGATGTCGCGCGGCGTCAGCCGCAAAGAGGCGGAACGCCTCATCATCCACGGGTTCCTGGATCCGGTCGTTTCCGAAATTCCGCTCGCGGGACTGCGCGAACAATTGCACAGCATCCTGGAGAGAAAGCTGGGATAATATGGACCCCACCCTGCTCAAGGCCGAATTTCCGATTCTCCATCAGGATATTAACGGACATCCGCTCGTATACTTGGATAATGCGGCGACGACGCAGAAACCGCGTGTCGTCCTGGAAGCGATCCGCAAATATTACGAATGGGACAACGCCAACGTGCACCGCGGCGTCCACACGCTCGGTTCCCGCGCGACGGACGCCTACGAGGGAGCGCGGGAGAAGGTCGCGAGGTTCCTGAACGCCGCAAGCGCCCGGGAGATCGTCTTCACCCGGGGAACGACGACCGCGCTGAACCTGGTCGCCGCCGGCTACGCCCGGACGGTGCTGCGGGAAGGCGACGAAGTCGTCATTACGCAGGCCGAGCACCATGCGAATCTGATCCCGTGGCAGCAGGCGGTGAAGGCGACGGGAGCCACCCTGAAATTCATCCCTCTGCAGCCGGACGGGACGATCGAATTGGCGGACGTGGAGAAAACGGTAACCGAGCGCACGAAGATTGTGGCGATCGCCTACGCCTCGAACGTGCTCGGAACGATTCACCCGATCGCCGAAATCGCGAAAATCGCCCATCGGAACGGAGCCGTCATCGTCGTGGACGGAGCCCAAAGCACGCCGCACAAGCGGGTGGACGTCCGTGCGCTGGACGTCGATTTCTACGCTTTCTCCGGCCACAAAATGTGCGGACCGACCGGTATCGGCGCCCTGTACGGCAAGGCTCAGCTGCTGGAACGCATGGAACCGTTCGAATTCGGCGGCGAAATGATCGACTTCGTCGAGCTGTACGACTCTACATGGAAAGAAATTCCATGGAAGTTCGAGGGCGGGACGCCGATCATCGCGGGCGCGGTCGGTTTGGCCGCGGCGATCGATTTTCTCGAGCAAGTCGGCTTGGAGGAAATCGACGTCCATGAACGGAAGCTCACGCGATATGCGTTGGAACGCCTTTCGTCGATCGACGGATTGAAGATTTACGGGCCGCGCGAAAATCGCGTCGGGCTCGTTACTTTTAATCTCGGCGACGTGCATCCGCACGACGTGGCGACGGTGCTGGATACTTACGGCATTGCCGTCCGCGCCGGACATCACTGCTGCCAGCCGCTCATGAGATGGCTCGAGGTCAGCGCCACCGCGAGGGCGAGCTTTTATCTCTACAACACGGAGCAGGATGTCGATCGGCTGGCGGATGCGCTGGTCAAGACAAAGGAGTTTTTCGGATGAGCCAGCTGGACGACCTGTATCGCCGAGTCATTATGGATCATTATAAAACCCCGCGCAACCGCGGAACGATGGAGGACGGTTCCGTCACCGTGAACCTGAACAACCCGACGTGCGGAGACCGGATCAGCCTGCAGCTGCAAATCGCGGACGGCATCGTCAAGGACGCCAGGTTCACCGGCGAAGGCTGCTCGATCAGCATGTCGTCGGCATCCATGATGACGGACGCGGTGAAGGGGAAACGGACGGAAGAAGCGCTCGAATTGGCGGAGAAGTTCTCCGCCCTCATGAAGGGCGAGGACGTCAGCTTCGACGAATATGAAGATCTTGAGGCTTTGTCGGGCGTGAACAAGTTTCCCGCCAGGATCAAATGCGCGACGCTCGCCTGGAACGCGCTCCGCAAAGGCGTCGAGCACGGGCACGGTCAGCACGAGGGCATCGAACAATAAAACCTCGGGAAGAGGGGAGAGTTTGACTCCGTCAAACTCCCTATTCGCATCAGCGGGGAGAGTTTGACGGAGTCAAACCCCCTATTAGAGGAGGGACTGCCGACATGGCGAAGCAAATCGAATTCGAAGAGTACAAGTACGGTTTCCGCGACGAGCATAAAGCGATTTTCCAGTCCGGCAAGGGCTTGACGGAGGAGATCGTGCGCACGATTTCCCAAATGAAGGGCGAACCGGAATGGATGCTCAAGTTCCGCCTCAAATCGCTGGAGCAGTTCAACAAAATGGCGCTGCCGCGCTGGGGCGGAGATCTGGACGATCTGGACTTCGACGACATCCAGTACTACGTGAAGCCTTCCGAGAAACAAGGGAAGACGTGGGAAGAGGTGCCGGAGGAGATCAAGGCCACGTTCGACAAGCTCGGCATTCCGGAAGCGGAGCAGAAGTTTCTGGCCGGCGTGTCCGCCCAGTACGAGTCGGAAGTCGTTTACCACAGCATGCAGGAAGACCTGGAGAAGCAGGGCGTTATTTTCATGGACACGGACACCGCCCTTCGCGAGCATCCGGAAATCTTCAAGGAACATTTCGGCACGGTCGTACCGCCCGCGGACAACAAGTTCGCCGCGCTGAACAGCGCCGTATGGTCCGGGGGAAGCTTCATCTACGTTCCGAAAGGCGTCAAATGCGAAATCCCGCTGCAGGCGTACTTCCGGATCAACTCCGAGAACATGGGCCAATTCGAACGCACGCTGATCATCGCCGACGAGGGCAGCTTCGTTCACTACGTCGAAGGCTGCACGGCTCCGATCTACAGCACGAACTCGCTGCACAGCGCGGTCGTCGAGATCATCGTGAAGAAGGACGCCCGCGTCCGCTACACGACGATCCAGAACTGGGCGCCGAACATTTACAATCTCGTCACCAAACGCGCGGTCGCCGAAGAGAACGCGACGATGGAATGGGTCGACGGCAACATCGGCTCCAAGCTGACGATGAAATATCCGGCCGTCGTGCTCAAAGGCCGCGGCGCCAAAGGCATGGTGCTCTCCATCGCCGTCGCCGGCAAAGGCCAGCACCAGGACGCCGGAGCGAAGATGCTTCACCTGGCCCCGGACACGACTTCGACGATCGTCTCCAAGTCCATTTCGAAGCACGGCGGGAAAGTCACGTACCGCGGACTCGCCTCCTTCGGCCGGCAGGCGGAAGGCGCCAAAGCGAACATCAAATGCGACACGCTGATCCTGGATAACCAGTCTACCAGCGATACGATTCCGTATAACGAAATTCTGAACGACAACATTACGCTCGAGCACGAAGCGACCGTCTCCAAAGTGTCCGAGGATCAGCTCTTCTACTTGATGAGCCGCGGCATGTCGGAAGCGGAAGCGACGCAGATGATCGTCATGGGCTTCATCGAGCCGTTCACCAAGGAACTGCCGATGGAGTACGCGGTCGAGATGAACCGACTGATCAAGCTCGAAATGGAAGGCAGCATCGGTTAAGTCCGATATTCCAGAATTTCCCTGCTCTTCCTGGTCCGTTTGCATGCAAATACGTGTCTGCGGTGACTTTGACGCTCGCGTGTCCTAGTCGCTCGGACACGTTTTTTATTTGCGCCGGCTTCGGGCAGATGCAGGGCATGGCGCAATAGGCGAAAATCTGGATGAAGGCTGACGCCTTTAGGGAATCTTCAATTGCTGGCCGACGTACAAATCGACGTTTGGATCGATACGGTTCCATTTTGCGAGGGATTGTACGGACGTCCCGTATTTTCGGGCGATGAGCCATAAGGATTCTCCTTTTTGAACGGTGTGAATCCCGCCGGCAGCCGGAGAAACCTGGACGCGGGACCAGTCAAACAGCTTCCCGGGATCTTTTTTTCGTCCCGGAGCATACTCGTTATGCCCCACAATATGTTTTCTGTCCCGTTGAATGGCAGGGTGGCGTGACAAAATCGCGTTCAATAAGCGGTTTAAAGAGCGATACTGCGCATCGGTAAATCCGATATTCGTTTGGGCGATCGTTCCGTACTTCGCTAAAGGCATCATGGACTGCATTTCATCCGATGTTCCAATGGCCAGTAACTCAATTCCGATCGAATGCTCGTTCAAATGGTTTCGGTACTCCGGGAATCCGGGGAGATTCCCTTGGCCGGCGTGATAAGCAACGCGATCTTCGCTGACCAACCGGTATATTTCTCCGTTTCGCCCGATCATGTAGTGAGCGGAGACCTTCGTTTTGACGAACAACTGATACACATCGTTAAGATCGTACGGGTTTTGCGGTTTCTCAGCGGCATTCGAAATAAAATGAACCATCACATGCGTGACTTTTCCGGCGCGTTGCTTCGAATTTTGCGCTGGAAGATACAAATCCTGAATGGGAACCGTCCTTGTATTTGCTTTCATTTGCGTAAAACGGTCCTGAACGGCGTACTGCCCGCTTTCCGGCATCGGGGAAGGCTCCGCGTTCTGGTAGCGGCATCCGGACAAGAGCAAACATCCCGCCATGAGAGAAAATAATCTTCTCCGTTTCATGCTTCGCGCTCCTCTGCAATGAATCCTTATCGCTATTTCGATTACGGAAGGCCCAATCGGTTGGGAGATCGAGACCCATTCCGAGGTTCCTTTAGTTTGGATTACCGGGGACTCCATCATTCCGGCACATGACGATGTAAACCCTTTCATAAAAGGTAAAGGAAACAACGCATGATCTTGATGAAAGCGATTACGTGTTGTATAATTTGAAAAAGGTTAATCGCTTTACCCATCATGCTCAGCCCGTTTTCGTTCAGATGAACCGAAGCGGGTTCTATTCTTTTTAGGGGGCCATCTCGGATCATGAATCATAATTGGTATCGCCGGTTGTTGTTTTCTTACATGCCGACCCTTTTGGTTTCGTTCAGCATCCTGATCTTTCTGGCCGTTTCCATGATCAGCGAATTATCGGCCAAAGAAACGGCAAATGCGAACCGAGTCTTTGCCAAATATGTGACCGATTCCATGGAGACTTCCCTGAAAGGAATAGAGAGGGTCGTACTGGAGAAAATCGGGTATGACGATACGCTGTATCGTTTCTTCACGATGCAGGCTGCGGACGATTCGGGGCCGATCTATTATGACGCTTCCATCGTGCTGAGCCATATCTTGAGCGACAATCCCCTGATCGATTCGATCTATTTGTATCGAACCAAAGACAAGCTCGTCTTGACCCCAAACAAGATCTACCATCTGGACGATTTTCCGGACAAAGATTATATCGTTCAGTCGTTGAACCCTGCCGCCCCTACCCGTTGGTCCGCTGTAAGGGAGTACGCCGGTTTGGGCGAGGAAACGAAGGACAAGGTCATCTCGATCAGCAAGCATGCGCTGCTGCCGTTCGGCACGGAAGGAATCGTCGTCGTCAATGTCAAGGTGGATAACGTTCTGCGTATTGTCGACGAGATGATCAATCCCGACATCACGTTCATGAACGTCTACGCCGCCGACGGGAAACGGGTCTATCCGTTCAAGGAACCGGCCGCCGGCGTCCCATCGTCCGAGACCGCTCCCGATGCGGGGAAAACGATCAACCGTATCCACTCTGCTTATCTCGGCTGGGATTTTGAAAGCGGCGTGAAGGCCGGACGGATGTTCGGTTGGATGTCGGCGATTTCAAGCGTATGGATCGCGATCGGAATCGTCACCGTCCTGGGTGCGGTGGGGACCGTCCTATACGTAACCCGAAGAAACTACAAGCCCATCCAGAGCATCATGGGACAAATTTATGGCTTGCAGAGCCGTGGTCCGATGAAAGGAAAAGACGGCGACGAGTTCGCTTACATCGGAAAAGTGCTGGAAAATTTAATGGAGCAAACGTCGAAATACGAAAAGCAGTACAAGGAAGACCTGATCGTCCGCCGCAAGCAATTTTTCCAGGAGCTGATCTCGGACCGGAAGCCGCCCTCCCCCGCAGCTTGGGAATCTTATGCAAACCGGTTCCAGTTGCCGAACCGTTATCGCCATTTGCTGCTGGCCGTTGCGGAAATCGACCGTTATGCGGATTTCCGGGAAAATTACCGCGCGGAAGATCAGAGCTTGTTGAAGTTCGCGCTCACGAACGTCGTGCATGAATTTTCGGTTCCCGGGCGGTTAACGTTCTGGGCGGAGTGGGTGACCGACAAACGGCTCGCCCTCCTTCTCTTCATCGATCAACCGGACAATGCGGATACCGGGGATATCGCCGAAATACTGGACAAAATCCGCACCTGGGTCGCCGTCAATTTGAAATTCTCGATCACGATCGGTGTCGGCAGTCGGGTAACCGGGTTCACCGAGCTATCCCGCTCGTTCGATGAGGCCGTATTTTCGCTGCAGTATAAAATGCCTCTGGGGAATAACCGGACGATCCGTTACGACGAAGCGGCCGGGCGGCATCAGCTCGGGGATACGCAGAAATATTACGAGCAGATCGAGACGATGTGTCAGGAATTCCGGATTTCCGACGATTCCTGGCCGCTTCGGGTCGAACAATTCAGCCGCGATCTGCAGCAGGACTTGCTTAGGCATGATGAAGCGGACCTGCTGGTGCGGCATCTGATGCGCCTTTTCCGTCATTTGGCGGAAGGTCTTCCCCGGGAAATCCAGGCGCACTGGAGCGAGAAAACGCAGCCGTCGCTCGAACGCGCGCTGGAACGGGCCGAAACGTTGGAGGAGCTGATGCCGGAAGTGGCCGGTTCCTTGAAACAGCTGCACCAGCAATACGCCTCCATGCGAGATTCGAAGAACAACCGCCAATTGGTGAAGGAGATTCGGAACTATATCGAGGACGAATTCGGGAATCCGGATCTGTCCCTCAATTTGATCAGCGAGAAATTCGACTTAAGCGCCAAATATGCCAGCCAGTTGTTCAAAGAGCAATACGGCATGAAGTTCGTCGACTTTCTGGTCCATCTGCGCATGGAGCAGGCCAAGAAGCTGCTGCTCGAGACGGATGGCTCGATCCAGGACATTTCGGAGCAGGTGGGCTATACCCATCCGATCTCCTTCGGCCGGACGTTCAAGAAAGAGGTAGGCGTCACGCCGGGCGATTTCCGCAAATATATGCGGCCCGGCCAAGCGGAATAAGGAGATCGGCGGAGTTGCCGACAAAAGGTTAGTCCCCGGATTCCGGTTTGTTCCCGCAAGTAACGGTCATTTCCGTTTCGGTTTGCCGGGCCGAATCATGTTGATTGACCCCCGGCAGCCGGAAGCGATATAACTGAGCTCGAATCCGGCAGGCGGACCGCATCGGACGAACCAGCAAGCGAAAGCGCACCCGGTCGGAGGATACCTGATAAGGGAGTTGAAAGGGATGGGTAGAAAGATGTTCGGCAAAAAAATGGCGTCAACCCTTCTGGCAGCGCTTACGGCAATCGGTTTTTTGGCCGGCTGCTCAGGCAATGGCGGGAAAGACGCTGCAACAGGTACGTCGGGAAACGGCGGCAGCTCCGCCGGCGCGGCGAAAGAAGCCGTCACGTTGAAAGTCGAAGTGTTCGAGCGCGGCAATTCTCCAGCAGGCATGAGCGTCACGAATAACTATTTGACGAAATTCGTTCAAGACCATTTCGGAAAACCGAACAATATCAACGTGGAATACGTTCCGGTTCCCCGCTCCGAAGAAGTGGAGAAGCTGAACGTCCTGATGGCCAGCGGCGGCGACGTGCCGGACATCGTCTTCACCTACGACCAGAATGTGTTTTACCGTTATGCTCAGCAGGGAGGTTTGACCGATCTTACGGAGCTGCTCGACCAACAGGGGACGAACCTGAAAAAGTTCCTGGGAGAAGACACGCTCGCCTACGGCAAATTCGAAGGAAAGCAGTTTGCGATTCCGGCGAAGCGGGCGAATTTGGGCAAATACGCGTCCGCCATCCGCCAGGATTGGCTGGATAAGCTGGGGTTGCCGGTTCCGAAGACGACGGAAGAATTGTACAACACGTTGAAAGCGTTTAAAGAGAAGGACCCCGGCGGCACGGGCGGCAAAGTGATTCCGCTCGGCATGACGATCGCTCCCGCGCAGATCGACCCGCTCGTCTGGTCTTTCATCCAACCGACGACAGACGAACAGAAATTCACGCTGACCCAGCGGCTGGGCTCCAACGATTATCCGATCCTGCTGCCGGGCTTCAAAGACGCGCTTCAGTTCATGAACAAGCTTTACAACGAAGGGCTGATGAGCAAGGATTTCGGCCTCGACAAAGACAAGAAACAATTGTATCAGGACGTATCGAACGGTAAGGTCGGCTTCCTGAGCGAGGACGACACGAACCTTTACGACGACGGAAATAAAATCTCCTCCACGCTGGAGCAGAACGTTCCGGGCGCCAACCTGAAACCCGTGGACGTTTACACGAATTCGGAAGGCAAGCATGCGAAGCCGAGATACGCGCCGAACGGCATGTATATCATGATTCCGAAATCGAGCGAACGTGCGGCGGAAGCAATCAAATACTTGGATTGGATGGCAATCCCCGACAACCTGTTCCACATGCAGAACGGCGTTGAAGGAGAGAACTACACCCTGAATGAGAACGGCGTTCCCGTAGCGCCCGCGAACGTGACGGAAGAGACGAAAAACCGGTTGTACAACTCCGGAGATATGGCGATCATCTCCAACGGCCAGCAGCTCGGAAGCGATGACAAGAATCGGGAGGCGACAGTGCAGGCGATGAGTCCGAAATATCAGGACAAAGCGCGCGAATCGCTGAAAATCTCGAATTCGGACACGTTCCCGCCGGTTCTGCTGAGCAAACCGATCGAAGCGCAAACGAAATACGGTACGACGCTTCAAGACAAATACTTCGAAATTATCGTCAAGACAACGATGGTGAAACCGGACAAGTTCGAAAGCACCTACGAGTCGATGATGAAAGATTATATGGCAAGCGGCGGCCAAGCGATTTTGGACGAGCGGACCGCGCTGTATAAAGAATCGAAATAAGGGCAGTCAGCGGGCCGATGTTTGCGGGTGCGGGGGGCATTCCCCCGCCCCGTCTACGTCCGGTCGTGAAAGGAGGCACACCCCGTGAGCATGACCGTCTATTTACGCAGATATTGGCAGTTGTATGCGCTGCTTGTTTTGCCGCTTGCCTACTTTCTCGTATTCAAATACGGCCCGATGTACGGCATCCAGATCGCATTCAAGGATTTCAACTTTTTCCAGGGCATTAACGGCAGCGAATGGATCGGGCTGGAAGCCTTCAAAGAAGTGTTCGGAATGCGAGACTTTTATATCACGCTGCGCAACACGCTGATGCTGAATGGGCTTGATCTGCTCGTCTCGTTCCCGGCACCGCTCCTTCTGGCCATTATGCTGTACGAGTTGAAATCCATCTGGTTCAAGAAGCTGTCCCAAACGATTCTGTATATCCCGCATTTTATTTCCTGGGTCATCATCGGCGGCATCGTCTCACAAGTGTTCGGCACGCAGTCCGGCATGGTGAATAATTTCATCGCCGGTCTGGGCTTCGGCGAGATTCCGTTTCTGCTGGACAAACATTACTGGCTGTTTACCTATCTGATCGTCGGCGTCTGGCAAAGCGCGGGCTGGGGGACGATCATTTATTTGGCAGCGCTCACCGGCATCAACAAGGAATTGTTCGAAGCCGCCGAAGTGGACGGGGCCGGACGTTTGAAACGGATTTGGCATATTACGGTACCGGGTTTGAAACCGACGATCATTACGCTGCTGATTATCAACTTGGGGCACATGATCTCCATCGGCTTCGAAAGGCCGTTTAACATCGGCAACACGGCGGTACGCGAATATGCAGACGTGCTCAGTACGTTCGTCTACCGCGTCGGGCTTCAGTCCGGCCAGTACACGATCGCGACCGTCGTGGGCTTGTTCCAGGCCGTCGTCGGGCTCGTGTTCGTTCTCGGCGCGAATTACGCGTCCAAAAAATTGACGGATGAAAGCATTTTATGATCCGGAATCGGTGAAAGGAGGGGCGACATGAGGGCTCATACCGCGAACCGGGTCTTCGACACGGTCAACATTATCGTGCTTGCGGCCGGCGTCCTGCTGTGTCTGGCTCCGTTTTTTCATATCATCGCGATTTCGCTAAGCTCGAAAGAGGCGATCTTGTCCGGCAAGGTTAGCCTGTTTCCGGTCGCGTTCAACCTGGAAGCCTACAACCAGGTGATCAGCGACGCTTCCATGATCCGCTCGCTCGGGTTTACGGTGCTTCTTACGTGCGCGTTTACCCTTTCATGCATGCTCATGACGATCGCCGCCGGATATCCGTTATCGAAACGGAATTTGAAAGGCCGCAAAACGTTCATGTTCGTCATCGTGATTACGATGTTTTTCAGCGGCGGCGTCATCCCGGAATACGTGCTGGTCCGCAATCTGCATTTGCTCGATTCGATGGGGGCGCTTATTTTTCCGGGGTTGATCAACCCGTTCTATCTGATCATTCTGATCACGTTCTTTCACAATATCCCGTCAAGTTTGGAGGAATCGGCGGAAATCGACGGAAGCAGCCACTTCCGCACTCTTGTGAGCATCGTTCTGCCGCTCTCGATGCCGGTCATCGCGACGCTCAGCCTGTTCTATGCGGTGGGCCGCTGGAACGGGTTTACCGATACCCTCATGTATATCACGAGTCCGGAATTATACCCGCTGCAGCTCAAGCTGTACCAGCTCATTCAAAACAACTTGATTAACGATCTGGTGCAACAGGAAGGTACGCAATTCGTGAGATTGATGCCGGAAAGCTTGAAGGCGGCCAGCGTCGTATTCGCGACCGTGCCGATATTGCTTGTCTATCCCTGGCTGCAGCGGTATTTCGTAAGCGGCGTGATGCTCGGTGCGGTAAAAGGGTAACGCCGTTTCCTGACGGAGGACCGCGAACAGGAGGCGCTTATGGGGAAATCGAAAGGGGACTATTCGTTTTCCACCTGCTGGAACGTCAAACGGCATACCGTCGGCCGCGAAATGGTGGAGGAAATCCGCTCGCTCGGCTTCCGGCAGGTGGAACTGAATTATAACGTGACGACGGAGCTGCTGGCCACGATCGAGCCGATGATCGAACGCGGGGAGATCGGCGTCTCCAGCGTGCACAATACGTTTCCGCATGTCGGCGATCCCGACTACGGGACCGATTCCGTGCTGCTCGGCTTCGACGACGAGGAGAAACGGAAGCGGGCGGTCGAACTGCTCGTGAAATCCGCGGAGTATGCCGATCGATACGGAGCCAAGGCGGTCGTCGTCCATCCGGGCGAGGTGCCGTTCGACTACAACATCGATCACGAGCTGAAAGCCATTTACGAGGAGCAGGGACGGGATTCGGAAGCGTACCGGAACTTGTGGAAGGAAATGCTCGTCCGCCGGGAGTCGCTCAGCGGCCGGTATTTGCAGCGCATCCGTCGCAGTTTGGAAGAAGCGTGCGAGCGGATCGCCTCCCGCGGCTGGGACGTCGCGATCGGTATCGAAACGCGTTCCCGGTGCTACCAAATACCGACCTTGCGGGAGGCGAAAGCGGTCATCGATGGAATGATAGGCGCGCCGGTCGGATTATGGTACGATTTCGGCCACGGCATGATGATGGAACGAATGGGGCTGTACGATAACGCCCAGGACATCGATTTGATCAAGGACCACGTCGTCGGCGTTCATATTCATGAAACGATCGGGCTGTCCGACCATTGGTGTCCCTACGTGCAAAGCGGCGACAACACGTACTTCGACCGCTTTCTCCCGATTATCGCGGCGGCTCCGGTGAAAGTTTACGAGTTGAAAGCGGCGTGCCGGCCGGAAGAGATCGAGGAAAGCCACGATTTGTTGACCTCCAAGCTGGCAGCGTTTGGGGTGTAGGCGGCTATGGTACCTTCGTCGAAGTCCGGGATGGAGCCTATTCTTGCCTACACGCCGAAACTCTTTTTTGACCGGAAGGAACCGTTCTATCCGGCGCGGGTCGGCGTGTCGGTGCTGCGGGACGGGGAATCATCTCCGTCGTTTCGGCGCCGATTCGCGTTCAAGGACGATGCCGTCGATCATGTCATCGAATTCGCGATATATTGGGACTACGACATTCAGCATCTGTACGATTTGGAGCATGTCTGGGTGTACGTCCGAACGGACGGCAGCGTGGCGGACGGCGAAGCGAGCTTTCACGGCCGGTATTTGAAGGCGCTCTTGCCCGACCGGAGCAACCTGCACGGAACGAGACTGAAGCTATACTCGCAGCCCGGCAAGCATGCGTTTTCGCCTCTGCCGCTATTGTTCGAGCTGCTGCCGGACGCCCGCATCTGCACGAACGAGGAAGCGGGGAAGGACGGATTGACGCTTCCCGATTGGTATGGGGGACGCGTGAGAGCCGATGGAGAAACCGACCGGCTGATTCGAACCTATTTGCACACGTTTCGAAGGTTTACGCCTTCCTTCGAATTTATCGAATACGAGTTTGGCGAACCCGCCGAGACTTTCGTTCCTTGGGAACGGCTGTACGAGGAAATACCCGCGCGGATCGAACGGGAGCTGGCCGTCATTCGGGGCGAGCTGGAACGCGGTTCGAAGCGGTGAGAGTTTGAGCGGGGAGAGTTTGACTTCGACAAACTCCCTATTAGAGGAGAGAAAAAGATGTACGTGAAGCTGGTCGCGGTCAACGATCATTGGGCGAGAAACGGCATGGAGAACCAGGTGACGGACAGCGGCAGCCGCTATTTCGGGGGAGTGGCCGATCCCGAGAACGGCATCCCTTGGCCGAGCCACGGAGGCACTCCTATGGTCATGGCGCTCTGGGCAGCCGCTCTGATCAACAAGGACTCGGTTTACTACCACGATCAACAACTGTTATCCCGCTTGGCGTTAGGCGCTAAGTTCATGTTGCGGTTTCAGCATGGCGACGGGACGATTTCGCCGGGCTGGACGAACATGCACTCGCCTCCGGATACCGCCTTCGTCGTGGTCGGGCTGGCGCAGGTTTATCAGCTGCTGACCGCTCATGATTGGGAACCTCTGCGGGATGCGGCTGCAGACATCCGGCTGTTTCTGGAGCGCGCGATTCCGGCGCTGCTGACCGGTGGCTGCCATACGCCGAACCACCGTTGGGTGCTGGTTGCCGCGCTCGGGTTCATGTTCAGGCTGACGGGGCGGCCGGAATTGCGGGAACGTGCGCGGGAGTGGCTGGCGGAAGGAATGGACAACACGGAGGACGGAGAATGGACGGAGCGGAGCAACGGCATCTACAACGGGGTCAGCGACATCATGCTCGTCCATGCCGCCGATCTGTTCGACCTCCCCGAGCTCTTGGAGCCGGTTCGGCGCAATTTGCGGATGATGGCTTATCTGGTCCATCCGGACGGGGAAGTGGTGACCGACTATTCCGGCCGGCAGGATTTCGGACACCGCTACGATATGTCGAGCTATTTTCTCGTCTGCAGGCGGCTGGCGCACCGTGACCGGGATCCGTTGTTCGCCGCATTGGCGAAGCTCGCGGGAGAGGCGCTGGATCATCCGGGGTGGCTTCCCAACAATGCTTTGCTGGGGTTCTTGCTTCATCCGGAGCTGCGGGAAGAAGCGGTAGAACCGGGCGAATTGCCAGACCGTTATCGCGTCGTGATCAATGGGAATTTTCCGCGGGAGCGATATTTGAGCGGAATGGAGGCGGCCGGACACGGCGGACGGATCTACCATAGCAAGCTCCATCCCGAATTCGGCGCTCCGGTCGCCCGTCAGCGGGACGGTTCGACAAGCGTCACCGTCATGACCGAGACGAATTCATTCTTTGCGCTGCGTCACGGGGCGGCGCGTCTGCTTGCCGTGCAGATCGGCACGTCTTTCGAGCCCGGCTACGTCAAGATGGAGCGGCTTACGCCGACCGAGCGAGGCTACCGTTTGTCGGCGTCCGAAGCGAAAGGCTATTACGGTCCCGTTCCCGCGGTGTCGTTGCCCGAAACGGCAAGCGGTCCGGTGAGCCCGTGGTATTTGCTTCCCCATCATCTCCGCGTCGTTACCCACCTGCAGCATCACCGCGTCGAGGTCGAGCTGACGGAAAGCGAGGAAGGGTGGAAGCTGAGGGTCCATTGCGCGGTGCCGGATCCGATCCTGACGCAAATCCAGTTTGTCTTCGGCAAGGAAGGAGCCTTCGACGGAGACGGCCTTGCTCCGGCGGAGCCGGAAGCGTGGTTCTGGAAAGAAGGAACCGTCCGGTACACGTCCGGCGGCGATTGGCTCGAGCTGGACGGAGGGGCGCACGCGCATTGGGCGAAAGCCATCCAGGGCACGAGTTTTCCGGGAGGATGCCGGACGCTGGTCGTCAACCTGACGACGCCGTACGACCGGACGTTCGACATCCGGCTCTCGCCGCGGGACGCGAATGCAGCCGAAGCGGGAAGCCACTCGTCTGAAGAAACGGGGAGATGAACCGATGACCGAGTATATCGAGCCTCGAGAAAGCATCCGGTACGGGTTCGGAGATGACGACCGGCGAATATTGGAAACGTTGGCCGGCCGCTATGTCGGCGCGAATCCGCCCATCCCCTTCGCGCTGCGCGCTTTTTCCAAATCGGGCGTGCTGCAGAACGGGGAAGGGCTGTACGACATGGACTTGTCCGCCAAACTGCCGCAAGCGGGACAGGGCGATTATGCCTATGCGTTCGGGCTCGTCTGGAGCGATGGCGAACGATCGATCGACGGAATCATGGAGCCCCTTGGACCGGTTCGGCTGTATGTGAACGAACAACTTCTCTACCGGTCCGGAGCGGTGGACGAGATGAAGCCGGATGCCAGGGTCGCCGTGCCGCTTCTGTTCCGCAAAGGCTGGAACGCTGTCCTGATCGAAGCGCGAAAGACGGCAGCGGGCTTCGGCTGCCGGTTCGGAGCCGATGAGGCGAAGGTCCGGATTCTGCAGGTGCTGGCTCCGTTTGCCGGCCGATCCGGTGTTGCGGGGTGGGTTTACTCGGAACCGGTAAAAGCGTCCTCGTACGGTCCCGGAGGAAAGTTCCCCGATCCCATGCAGCCCGAAGAGGAGAGCGGATTGACCTGGCTGCCCCGAACGCGTTGGACGGCGGAGGAGGCGGCTCTTCCGGTCGGCGGTCGGCTGTTCGGACGACCGCGGCAGGCGGCTGCCATGTTCGGCTGGACCCGGCTGGCCGCGTCCGGGGTCTTGGTGCTGGAAGGGCGAGTGTTCGGACCGACGACGATTTGGGTGGACGGCAAGCCGATCTTGAACGTGGAGGAAGCGGGAGCGTTCCGAATGCAGGTGGAGGCCGGATACGGATCCCGTCAGCTGCTCGTTCGCTCCGTCGGCGGACCGGAAGGCTGGGGCTGGGAGTTGGCGGCGTTCGCGGGAGAAGATCGTTTGGCATTCGAAGCTCCGGTTCATGTTCATGGATACGATGGCCCATGGCTGTACGCGGGGCCGATCGATCCCGATGCGAAGCTGGAGCCTTCGTCGGTATGCGCGATCACCGCGCTGCTTCCCGCCATGGACCTCGATGGACAGCCGGCCGGATACGCCTATTGGTCGGTCGACGCTCCGCAGACGCGGGTGCGGCCATACTACGAGAACGCGATGCTGAGCAACAAATGGACGACCGGCGCCGCCACCAATTACGGCCGCTGGGATTATCCGCTCGGCGTTACGATGTACGGGCTGCTTAGAACGGCCCTGGAGTTGAACCGGCCGGATTTGTCCGATTACGCGCTCGGCCATATCCGCAGCTGCACGGACATGTACGAATATTCCCTATGGGACCGGGACGAGTACGGATTCCCTTCCGTCAACCATCAGCTGGTCCTGATCCGGATGCTGGACAACTGCGGTTCTTTCGGTTCGGCGATGCTGCAAGCCTATATGCAGACCGGGG
The DNA here is from genome assembly GCF_019400745.1 of Cohnella sp. CFH 77786. Taxonomy (GTDB): domain Bacteria; phylum Bacillota; class Bacilli; order Paenibacillales; family Paenibacillaceae; genus Cohnella. Next base: position 130,357 of record NZ_WJIB01000011.1, read on the forward strand.
ACGAAGGTTTCCGCCGGATTGCGGACGTCATTGCCGACTTCATGCTCCGCAAGCTCGAACGCAGGGAAGACGGAGCGTTCTACCGGCTGTGCCCGGGGGAATACGCGGCCGACACGATGTGGGCGGACGATCTGTACATGAGCGCTCCGTTTTTGACCCGGTACGCGGTTGCGACCGGGGTATCGGAAGCGCTCGACGAAGCGGCGGGACAGTTCCTTCTGTTCAAACGCTATCTGTTCATGGACGGGGAAGGCGTCATGTCGCACGTGTTCGACTTCAAGTACGGCAAGCCGACGCGCGTGCCTTGGGGGCGCGGCAACGGCTGGGTTCTATTCTCCTTGTCCGAGCTGCTCGAGAAGCTGCCGCACGATCATCCGGACCGGGAAGCGCTGCTCGCTTTCTTCCGGGAGATGTGCGCGGGCGTTGCAGCCCTGCAAGGCGAATCCGGCTTATGGAGGCAAGTGCTGAACGAGCCGGAAGCTTACGAGGAAGCATCGTGCACCGCCATGTTCGCCTACGCATTCGCCCGGGGCGTGCGGTTCGGCTGGCTGGCCCGGCGGGCCGATTACGCATCGGCCGCGCTGAAGGCCTGGCGGGGCCTGACCGGAGGGGCGATCGACCGGCAGGGGAACGTGCACGGCGTATGCAGCGGATCCCGCTACTCTTTCTCGCCGGACTATTACATGCACGATTTGCGGACGGTCGTGAACGACAACCACGGCATTGGCATCATGATGCTTGCGGGCGTGGAAATCCGCCTCTTGAAAGCGGCGCTCGCCTCGGCGGAGTGATGAGTCGATCACGCGAAAAAGGGATACCGACGATCGTTCTCTCGACGAAACGCTCGCGGTGAAAAACGGCGAAGCCGTGTTGGTTCCGAGTCGCTGCCACCCGGTCTCGGCGCCCGGATCCCGGCCGGCCCCCGGTGAGCGCGACTCTTGCAAGATTTGGAATACCCGTTCATAATGGTTACACTGGATCAGACAGAATAAGGAATACGGGGAATCCTCCATGAAGGCGACCATCTACGATATCGCGAAAGAAGCCGGGGTGTCGATCACCACCGTCTCCCAAGTCATCAACGGGAAGGGTAAAATCAGCGAAGAACGCCGAAAAGAGATTTTCCGGATCATGGAGCGTCTCCATTACCAGCCCAGCGTGATCGCGGCGGCGCTAACCGGCAAAAAAACGTACACGCTCGGCTTGATCGTGCCCGACATTTCCAATCCGTTCTTCGCGGAAATGGCAAGAGCCGTCGAGGATCAAGGGCATCGCTCCGGATACAGCCTGATGATATGCAGCACGGACAACAAGGACGACCGCGTGCAAAGCTATCTGACCCTGATGCGCAAAAAGAGAGTGGACGGGATCATCATCGGCACCGGGATGGACGACGAGCGGATGCTGAACCCGCTTGTCGAAGCGGGAATTCCGATCGTGCTCATCGCCCGGGAAATGCCTTCGCAAGCCGTTCATACCGTCATTGTCGACGATGGGGTCGGGGGAGGCCTGGTCGCGCGTCATCTTCTGGAGCAGGGGCATCGCCGGATGGCCATTCTCGCGGAACATCCGAAAGTGAGCAGCAGCCGCAACCGCATCATCGGGTTCAAGCAGGCGGTGGATGAAGCCGGGATGATCTTGGAGAACAACGGAATCCGGTATTGCGATTACACGGTAGAGGACGGCAAACGCAAGGCGCTGGAACTGCTCGGGGAAGCCGTCAGGCCGACCGCTTTGTTCTGCTGCAACGATCTGCTGGCGATCGGCGCTCTGCAGGCTGCCAAAGAATTGGACATTCGAGTGCCGGATCAGTTGTCCGTCGTCGGATTCGACAATACGATTCTGGCTTCCGTTACCGATCCTCCGCTGACGACCGTGGCCCAGCCGATCGAACGGATGGGTAAAATCGCCGTCGATCTCCTCATGCAGGAGCTTACCGATCCGTCGGTCATCAAACAGCGGATCGTTCTTCGTCCGGACCTCGTGGTCCGGCATTCCGCTTCGTCATCGCGCCCTGATTTCTAGAGACCGTCCCGAGGGACGGTCTCTTGCCACTTCTATAGACGGATAGAATCCTGCCGGATGATAGAACGGGAGGGGATAAGGACGAGCTGGGAAAGCCATCCTAGGGGAGGAACTTTCTGAATTTCCTGACGGAGGCGAATCGAATATGAGACACGACCTCAAACGAATGGCGCGCGAGGCGGCGCGCAAAGGGGGGATCTTCGCGGCGATGGCCGGTCTGCTGGCCGGTTGCGTGACGAACCCGGGCGATACGCAAAATTTGAAACAGCACGGGGGCACGAATCGGACATTCATCAAATCCAAAGCGGAGTCCGAGGCCAACCGGGCCAAGGATCGCAGTACGGTTCCCGTACGGACCGTTCACAATTCCGCATACGTCGCGTTGTCGGACGTCGCGGCAGCGGCAGGGTTTCACGGCGCATGGCTGAAGGACGGCAGAACGTATGGAATCGGCGACCATGACCCGATATGGAAATTCCGGGTCGGAGAAAGCCGGTTCACGAAGGCCGGCAAATCCGTCCGGTTACCTGCGCCGGCGGTGCGGGAGCAAGGACGCTTGCTGGTGCCCGCCTCGGCGCTGGATTCGATGTTCGGCCGCGTAAACGCCCGAACGTCCGGCACGCAGGGCATTACGTTCCTGCCCCGCGCGACGGGCGGGGAAACGGGCGCGGACGGCAGCTCGCTTCCTTTCTCGGACGCGATCATCGCGAAAGAGGCCGTAGCCGGCCAGGCGGACGCCATCGTCGCTTACGCCAAGGAGTTCCTGGGCGTGCCGTACGAATTCGGAGCCGACCCTTATCCGGCGAGCCAAACCTTCGACTGCTCCTCGTTCGTTCAGCAGGTTTACGGCCACTTCGGAATTCGGCTGCCCCGGTCGTCCCAAGAGCAAGCGGCGGAAGGCGCTCCGGTCTCGCGGGACGCCCTGATGGCGGGGGATCTGCTGTTCTTCCATATCCCCAGCCGTTCCAAGAGCCCGGATGTCGTCGGACATGTCGGCATGTACATCGGGAACGGCCAGATGATTCATGCGAGTCCGTCTCCGCAGAACGGGGTGCAAATCACCGATATCAACAACCCGTTCTACCTGCGGGAGTTCCTTTATGCCAAACGGGTGCTGCCATAACGCAAGAGGTCCCGCCCGTCTTCCGACCGGGGGACCTCATTTTTCCGTTAAAGATAGACTTGCAAGATCTCATACCGGGGATCGACGGACAAATCGATGAATTCGTTCCCGGTCCGGATCAGCGGGTGGAAGAAATCCGTCGGATGGTTCATGACGATCGTCCCCGTGACGCCGCCGGACAGCTCGACTTTCTTGCCGATGAAGTTCGGGATCATATGGCGGATGAACGTGAAGGTCACTTCGGGATCCAGCTCTCTGAAGCTGACCCGGTGCAGCTCCTTCAGCACGACGAGCAGATCCCTCTTCTCTTGGTAAACGCGGGACGAAATCATCGCGCTGTACGTGTCCGCGACGGCCACGATTTTGGAGACCGGGTGAATGCTCTCTCCGGAGAGGCGGTTCGGATAACCGGTACCGTCCATCCGCTCGTGGTGCTGAAGGGCCGCAAGCGACAAGACACGGTCATTGAAGGAGTTTTCCAAAATCTCGTAGCCGTACTTCGAATGGTTTTGGATTTCCGCATATTCCTCCCGGCTCAGCTTGCCGGGTTTGTTGAGGATGGCGTCCGGTATCCGGCATTTCCCGATGTCGTGGAGAAAACCGGCTTTGCCGGCATGGACGGAGTGCGTTTCGTCCCAGCCGAGCCAGCGGGCGATGTAATAGCTGAGCATGCCGACCTGAACCGAGTGCTGATACGTATAATCGTCTTGGCTGTTCAGCAGGAGCAGGAGGGAAACGACATCCCGTTCCGCTTTGAAATTGTCGACGAGCGGCTGGAAGCTTTCCTTGAGATCCTCCTCGTGGACCTTTCCTTCTTCCAATGCTTTGCCGAATATATTCTCGATGCCCGTTACCGCTTCCTGATACATCGGACGAAGCAAGGGGTTGATGAGATCGCTTTCAATCGGTGATAGGAGCGTATCGGAAAACCGGGGCTCGATTTCCACATACTCGATCCGGTGCAGGTACAGTCGGGAAACGGCATGTTCGTTCAAAACCGCCCCTTTGGAGAGCACGAGCAGCCCGAAACCGGTAAACGTATCTTGGGAGAGTCGATCTCCGGGCTGCAAATCGGTCACGTGGACTCTCATGTCACACCTCGGCGAAGGTTCGGATTGGCGCATCGGATGGAAAGACATTCCAGACGCATGTGAGAAATATTTCCTGAACACCATGCTATCAAGGATTCCGGATGCGCGCAACCAAAAATGTAAATGCATGCCGAATGCTGGGCGGAAATGACGAAAAAAAGAGCTAAGCCAATGGATTCCAAGGGCCAAGCTGGTGCCCTTTCCATTCCGTGCCGTCCTCGTACACTTCCTTCTTCCAGATCGGCACGGTTTGCTTGAGACGCTCGATCGCGTAACGGCTCGCTTCGTAGGCTTCCGCGCGGTGGGCGGAAGAGACGGCGATGACGACGCTGGTCTCCCCGATGCCGACCTCGCCGATGCGGTGAACGATCGCCGTGATCGTACCCGGCCAGCGATCCGCGATCTCTTCTCCGATGCGGCGCATGGACGCTTCCGCCATGGGGACGTACGCTTCGTATTCCAGGGTGACCGTCCGCTTGCCCCCGGTCCATTCGCGCGTCATGCCGACGAAGGCGATCAAGGCGCCGTGATCCGGATGCGCGGCAAGCTCCGAAACGGCGTTCACGTCGATCGGGCCGTCGACGACGGCATAACGCGGCGCAGCCGAAGCGGCTTCGGCCCGTTCATCGCCGCCTCCGCCCGAAACCGGCGGCAGAAGCGCCAACTCGTCGCCGCGGTTCACGACCGCATCGTCATGCGCGTAAGCTTGATTGCAGGCCACGAAGGCCGGCGCGATGACTTCGGCCTGTTCCGGATAGGCTTCCGCCAGCCGTTTTTTCAACTGTCCCGCCGTCAGTTCGGCTTCCGGCCAGTCCACTTGAAGGGTCCTGGCGCCGAATCTTTCGGCCAGGCCCGCGAACAAAGCAATTTTCCATGGTTTCGTCATCTGGATGCGTCGCTTCCTTTCCCGTTCACTATTCCTTCTGCAAGCATACCATATCGGTTATGAAAGTGTTATGCTAGAAAGAAAACGAAAACGGCCGTCAGGGAGAGGATCCGATTGAGCGTTACCGTACGAATGACCGATGGAACCGCCGTCGCAACGTCGCCGATGGAAATGGCGGAGCTGGCGGGCGAGTCGTTTCCCGCGTCCGGCAGGGTACCGGGGACGGCGGGAGAAGGGTTTGATTTGGCCGCGTGGACGGCCGCGCTGTCGTCCCGTTTTCCTTCCGCGTTTGCCGCGCCTTCTGCGCCGACCCATCTCATCGTGAAGGCGGCGGACGAATTCGAGGCGGTCGTCCCTTGGGATCAGCTGAAGGGAGCCTTCTTCCTGTTTTCCCAGGACGGGGCGCCGCTCGCCAAAGGAGGTCCCTTGCGGCTCTATGTCCCGGACGGTACCAGCGCTTGCCTGAACGTCAAAAGCGTAACCGACATCCGATTCGCCGCAGACCCCGGACGGGGCAACGAAGCGTCTTACGGCTTTCGCAACGAGATTTCGCCCGTCCGTCTATCCCAAGGTTTCAAAGCCGGAAACCGAAGCTAGACGGGCCGACTTCCGGGGGGACTTGATGCTGGAAACGAAATCCCGCGTGACGCTGCTGCACACGAACGATATTCACAGCCATCTGGAACAGGCCGCGCGGATCGCCGGTTACGCGAAGTCGGTCCGGAAGACGGTCCCGGAGGACGAGCTGCTGCTGGTCGACTGCGGGGATTTCCTTGACCGCGCCCGCCCGGAAACGGAAGGGACGAGCGGCCGCGTGAACCGAAGCCTGCTTCAAGCGATCGGCTACGACGCGCTTGTACCCGGCAACAACGAAGGTTTGACCTATACGTTCGAACAATTGGATGCTTTCTATGAAGGGTTGACCATTCCGGTCGTATGCGCGAACTTCCGCCCAATGCGGCCGCACCGTCAAGTCCGTTGGCTCGTTCCGTCGCTGACCATTCGGAAATCCGGGTTGGACGTCGCGCTGATCGGCCTTACCGCTCCTTATAACGTCTACTACCAGCTGCTCGGGTGGCAGGCCGACGATCCGTTCGAATCGGCGGCCCGCGAGGTGGAGCGTTTGAGGAAGACGGCCGATGTCATCGTCGTCCTGTCCCATCTCGGGCTGCGTCAGGACGAACGGCTCGCTTCGCTCGTGCCCGGGATCGATCTCATTCTGGGAGCGCACACCCATCATTTGCTCGACAAGCCCGTATTCGTTGGGAATACCGCGATGTCCGCCGCAGGCAAGTACGGAAGCCACATCGGCCATCTCGTTCTGGAGCGCGGAGGGAAGCCGGGAGAAATCTCGATCGGCGGAGGGTGTCTCTCGACGGACGGTTGGCCGGCCGACGAAGAAGCCCGGGCGATCATCGCCGAAAGCCGCGGCGAAGCCAAACGCCGGATGAGCCGCGTCGTGGCCGTGCTGGACGAGCCGCTGCCTTGGTCTGCCGACGCGGAGTCGGAACTTTCCAACCTGCTGGCCGCCGCCGTCCGCAGGAAGGCGGGGGCGGAGATCGGCCTCGTGAACGCGGGACAGTTCCTGGGCGGTCTCCCCGCCGGCGAAGTGACGGAAGAAACGGTTCACGCCCTGTGCCCATCTCCGATCAATTGCTGCCGGATGAAGCTGTCCGGACGGGAGCTGCACCGGGTCATGGAGGAGGGGCTCCTACCGGAGTTTTACGGGCTTGAAATCCGCGGATTCGGCTTCCGCGGGCACGTGCTGGGCACGTTATGCTACGACGGCTTGGAAGCGGAAGCCGACCTGTCCCGCCCGCCGTACGAGCGGATCACGGGCGTGAGGGTGAACGGGCAGCCCCTTCAAGCGGACCGGGAATACGAAGTCGGCACGCTCGACATGTTCACGTTCGGCGTCGGTCATTTAGGACTCAAGGAAGGTCGGGACGTGGTTTACCTGCTGCCCGAATTCATTCGGGAGCTGCTGTGCGAAGCGCTCGGCGACCGCAGGCTGATCCGCGATGCGGGAAGGACCCGGTTACGGATGGCGAAGGGCCATCCGCCGCGGCGCCAATAGAAACGATATTAGGATAGGAGAGGAAGCTTGCATGCTGCATTGGTTCGATTCGATCATTCTAGGCATTGTCGAAGGGTTGACCGAATTTCTGCCCGTCTCGTCGACGGGACACATGATTCTGACCAATGAACTGCTCGGTTACGGACAGAATACCCCGGAGCAGCTCAAAACGTTCGAGATCGTCATCCAGTTCGCGGCCATCCTCGCGATCGCGATCGTGTACCGGAACAAAATTTTCCAGGTATTGGGCCTTGGAAGGACGGAATCCGCCAAAAGCCTGTCGGTGGACGCCCTTCCGAAACGCAGGCTGAACCTGATCCACGTGTTGCTGGGCATCGTGCCTCCGCTCGCCGTGGCCTTCCTGTTCCGCCACCCGATCAAGGAACTTGGATTCACGACCGTGCCCGTCCTGTGGGCGCTCGTCGTCGGGGGCATCTACATGTGGATCTCCGAATGGCTCTATGATTCCGGAAAAATCAAACGAACCGCCGAAACGATGGACGACATCTCCTACAAGCAAGCGCTCATCATCGGCTGCATTCAATGCATCTCCGTTTGGCCCGGGTTCTCCCGTTCCGGTTCTACGATCGCCGGAGGCATGCTGTCGGGGCTCAGCTACCGCGCTTCGGCAGACTTCTCCTTTTTCATCGCGATTCCGATCATGACGGCCGCGACCGGCTACGAGCTGCTGGAGAGCCTGGACCTCTTCCGTGCCGGCACGCTGGACGTCGGTTTCCTGCTCACCGGATTCGTCGTTTCTTTTGCCGTGGCTTGGATCGTGGTCGTGGCGTTCCTGAAGGTGCTGCAGAAAATTAAGCTCAAATATTTTGCCTGGTACCGGTTCGTTCTTGCCGCTTTGTTCTATTTGCTGGTGGTGCGGTAATCGGATGCGATGATCGCCCTCCTATCGGAGGGCGATCTCGTTGTTTGACGATTTATGTCGTTTTTTTTGCTTAGACGGGTTGCCGTAGGTACGGAAATCTCTTACATTAAACAGTAAGACGATTCCATCATCCGATTCGATACGTTTCGAACCGATGCGAACCGAATGCCAACAGGGGGAACATACAGGAATGCGCATGGTGCCGATATCGCTGTGCCGGCCCGGCATGAAGCTAGCCAAAAAAATCTTCTCCGACGACGGCATCGTGCTGTTGGCCGAGAGCGTGGAGTTGACGGCAACGCTGATCCGCCGGTTAGGGGAGTGCGGAATCAGCTTCGTCTACGTGCAGGATCCGAGGACGGAAGACGTCCGGATCCCGGAGTTGCTGAGCGACGAAACGCGGCGCAAGACGCTGGCCGAAATCCGCAACGTTTTTCGCGAATTCACGGAACAGCCCGGCAGGCGCAAGTCGGTTACGTATCCCTACATCGGGCGCAACATGCGCAAAGTGATTCAATTGATCATGGAGGATTTGAGCCGCAACGAGGACGCCATGATCATGCTGATGAACATGCAGACGGTCGACCATTACTTGTACGCCCATTCTTTGAACGTCTGCGTCTATACGACCATGCTCGGCATGGCGCGCGGATACGACAACGAACAACTGCTTGCGCTCGGTCTCGGCGCGTTGCTGCACGACGTCGGCAAAACGCAGATCTCGATGCAGGTGCTGCTCAAGCCGGGCATGCTCTCCTCCTACGAGTACGACGAGATGAAACGGCACACCGAACGGGGATTCTACTTGCTCAAGGACGAACCCGGAATTCCGCTGCTCGCCGCCCATTGCGCGCTGCAGCACCACGAGAGGCTGAACGGCACCGGATACCCGAGGGGGCTGAAGGGCGAAGAGATCCACGAATTCGCCAGGCTGATCGGCATCGTGGATTCCTACGATGCCATGACGAGCCATCGGATTTACCGAAGCGCGATGCTTCCCCATCAGGCCGTGGAAGCCTTGTACTCCGGGAGCGGGACGTTATACGACACGTCGCTGCTCAGCCTATTCCGCGAAAAAGTGGCGATCTATCCGATCGGGATAACGGTTCGGCTCAGCAGCGGCCATTACGGAGTGGTCGTCGATATCAACTCGGCATGCGTCCACCGTCCGGTCGTCCGGATCCTTAGCGACGAAGAGGGACAACCCTTGAAAGAGCCCTACGACATGGATTTGTCCAAGCAACTGAACGTAATGATCGCCCAAATCGATTTCGAGCAGCGGAATCTGGATGATCCGCTTCCGGTATGAGCGAAAGCGGAGGTCCGTCCGAACGCGGTGGTTTGTCGCCGCGGGCGGACGGGCCTTTCCGTTTGCTTTGTCTCCGTTCGACCAGTACAATTAACAGTAAATTACGACCAAGACAGGAGCAGACATCTCATGCAAGCTGCAACACCCCTCTCCGCCGGCAAGCTGCCTTATGCGGCACCCGCCGATTGGACGCCGATTTCGCCCGACTACGATCCGTGGGATCCGATCCGGTCCTTGCGTCGTTTCGGCCGCCACCGGCTGACGAGCGTAGAGCTTACCGTCACCCAGCTGTGCAACATGAGGTGCGAGCATTGCGCGGTAGGAGACAGCCTGACGATGAAGGAGGCGCCTCATCTTCCGCTGGATACCGTCCTGCGGAGGCTGGACGAGATCGAGCATTTGGAGACGATCAGCCTGACCGGCGGCGAGCCGACATTCCGTCTGGAAACCGTCCGGGAGCTGATGATCCCGGTGTTGAAATACGCACGTGCCCGCGGGGTCCGATCCCAGCTGAACTCGAACGTGACCCTCGATTACGGCCGGTACGACGAGATCGCACCTTATTTGGACGTCATGCATATTTCTTTCAATTATACGGAAGCATCCGATTTCCACCGCGTCGGCTTCGCCCGGTCCGGAAGCAAGGTGTCCGCGTCCGCGGCGGCGCGGATGTACGAGCGGATGATGGACAACGTCCGCAAGTTAGCCGATGGCGGCCTGTTCGTATCCGCGGAATCGATGATCAATTTCCGCACGGCGGCCAGAATGCCCGACATTCACCGCCTCATCGTCGAGATGGGCTGCCTCCGCCATGAAGTGCATCCGATGTATCCGAGCTCATTCGCCGCCGATTTGCCGATGTTGACCCGCGAGCAGATGCGGGAGGCGGTGGAAACGCTGCTCGACGCGAGGAACAAAGACTTGTGGATGTTGTTCGGCACCCTTCCGTTCTTCGCCTGCAGCGACAATCCGGAGGAACGCAGGCTGGTGCAGCGTCTCCGGACGGAGCCCGGCGTTACGGTCCGGGGAGACCCGGACGGCCGGAACCGGGTGAACGTCAATATGTTCAGCGGGGACGTGTACGTGACCGACTTCGCCTCCATCCCTCCATTCGGCAACATCCGCAGCGAGAAGCTGGAAGCGATATTCGACCGGTGGCAAAGCCACCCCCTGCAGCAAGGCGTGAACTGCCATTGTCCGGAAGCGGCGTGCTGCGGGCCCAACCTCCTCGTGTCCGACATGTACTACAAGAGCGTGGACTTCCGGAGCCGCCGGGCACAGCCCTGACCGGTCAAGGCTTCGTCGCATACGGTCGGTCCGGCCGGGGAGACGAACAGAAGGAGCGTAATCACTTTGGAAGAATTGCATTGGGGAAGCATCGCATTGAATTTGCTGCTCGTTCTTTTTTTGGTTTTCCTGAACGGTTTTTTCGTCGCGTCCGAGTTCGCCCTCGTCAGGGTGCGCCAAACCCGGCTTACGCAGCTGAAGAATGAAGGCAATAAACGGGCCTCTTACGCGCTGAAAGTCAACTCTCGGCTGGACGTCTACTTGTCCGCCACCCAGCTCGGCATCACGCTCGCCTCGCTCGGCCTCGGCTGGGTGGGGGAACCCGCGATCGCGGACCTGATCGTCATTCCGCTGCTGCATCAGTTCGGCATCATGGACGAGACCGTCATTCACAGCATTTCCTATGTGACGGCGTTCGCTTTGATCACGTTCCTGCATATCGTACTAGGAGAACTAGCCCCCAAGTCGCTCGCCATCCAGCGTTCCGTCGGCGTATCCCTCTGGCTGTCGTGGCCGCTTCTCATGTTCTACCGCCTGTTCCTTCCATTTATCTGGGTGCTTAACGGCGCGGCGAACCGGCTTCTGAAATGGATCGGCATCGAGCCGGCCGGCGAGCATGAAGCGGCCCATACCGAGGAAGAGATCCGGATTCTGATGAACGAGAGCGCCAAGAGCGGCATCATCGACAAGGACGAGTTGACGCTGTTCGATAACGTGTTCGAGTTCGCGGACCGCGTCGCCCGGGAGGTCATGCTGCCGAGGACGGACATGGATTGTCTCTTTACGAACCAATCAAATTCGGACAACATGAAAGTCGTGTACGCGACCAAACATACCCGTTACCCGGTTGCCGTGGAAGACAAGGACCAAATCATCGGGTTCGTGCACATTACGGATTTGCTGACGGCCGATCCCGACGAAGACCACGATCTGAACCGGTTCCTCCGGCCGATTCTCAGCGTGCCGGAGTCGATGGAAATCAGCAAGGTGCTGAAGCTCATGCAGCGCAGGAAGTCTCAGCTTGCCATCGTCATTGACGAATACGGCGGTACGGCAGGGATGATCACGGCCGAGACGATCCTGGAGGAGCTTGTCGGCGAAATGCAGGACGAATTCGACAACGAGCCGCCCAGCATCGTCGTGAAAGGGGACATTACGTCGGTAGAGGGGCGGATGCTGATCGAGGACGTCAACGACATGTTCGGTCTCGAAATCGAGGACGAGGAAGTGGACACGATCGGGGGCTGGCTGTTCAACCTCCTGGAGGGCAACATCTCCAAAGGCCAGAAGGTGACCCGGTACGGCTGCGTGTTCGAGATTGCCCAGACGGAGAGGCTTCGCGTCCAGAGGGTGCACATTTACCGGGTCAAACCGGCCGTTCAGGACTCGCCTGCTCTCAAGGGCGACGGACTGGTGCCCGGCGAGCAAGGATGAAGGATCGGGAGGCGGGGGGAGCAGGCCAATGCCGATGAGGCAATTCATGTTGATCGCGTTTGCGCTCGTGTTTCTTTATTTGCTGTTTACGACCGGGGCGCCGTTTCTGCTGGCGCTTGTCGTCGCCATTTTCCTGGAGCCGCTTACGCAGTTGCTGATGACGAAGGCCAGAATGAACCGCCTGGCGGCCTCGACCATCTCGAGCACGATTTTCACCGCGTTCCTGGTGGGGGCCGCGGCTCTGATCGGCATGAAGGTCGTCACCGAACTCACGGCCTTCATGCAGAACGTTCCGCAATATTTGCAGGACGCGAGCGGGTACGTAAAGGATCTGCTCGAGAGGGCGCAAAGCTTCTCGAGCGGCGGCGCCGAGCCCGTGCCCGGGCAGCTCGAAAGCTGGCTGTCCAAGGTGACCGAGGTGCTCACCGGCTTGTCCCAGAACATCACCGGATATTTGCTTAATTTCGCCAAGGGCATACCGAATTTCTTCGTGTTTTTCATCGTTTTCCTGGTCGCGGTGTACCTGTTCACGCTTAGCATGCCCCAAATGAAGTCGTCGTTCCTTTCCTTGTTCGAGGAGAGATCCAAGCAGCAAATGGACCAGGTGCTCGTCAGCCTTCGGAAGTCGGTATTCGGCTTTCTCCGGGCGCAGCTTCTGCTCAGCGTCATCACGTATATCATCTGCTTCGTCGGACTTATGGTCATCGGGACCGGTTATCCGCTTGCGATTTCCTTGCTCATCGTGGTCGTCGATATTCTGCCTGTCCTCGGCACCGGGTCGGTCATCGTGCCGTGGGCGGCGTACCAGCTTGTGGCCGGAGACGCCTTCACCGGCGTCGGCTTGCTGCTGCTGTTTATCGTCATTACGGTCGTAAGACGAGTCGTGGAACCGAAAATTCTGGGCGACGCCGTTGGGATCGGCGCGTTGTCGGCGCTGATCAGCCTGTATGTCGGATTCGAACTCGTCGGCGTTATCGGCGTCTTTCTCGGGCCGATCGTCGTCATCGTGTTCATCGCGGCACGGAAAGCCGGGTTGCTCGATTTCAAAATCAAGCTCGACTAACCGCGACAGAATCGGAATCCGCCCTTCAACGGGGGCGGATTTTTTTTCTTTTGGAGACAATTCGCCCAGACCGCGTTCATAGGATAGAAGCGGAGTGTCTAACCGGCGCGGCGTGCCATGCGGCGCGAACGCCAAGGAGGTAACCGAGCATGAGCAACGGACAATGGCGGGAGTGGTACCCGTACGTAAGTCCAAACGATCCATGCCCGCCGATTCGGGTCAAACGGTATATCGTGGCCCCGAACCAGTATATCCCTTATCAGCCGATGAACCTGCCGCAATTTCCGCTGGACGAAGCTTTGTACAGAGGCACCCTGTGGCCGGCGTTGTACAGTCCTTATCAGCCGCAGCGGGCGGAGAAGGGAGGGTAAGCGATGGATGAGCCGAATGTGCAGGCGGACCGGCCGGAGAAAGAGCCCGCGCGTCCCGGAGCCGGAGACGAAGCCTACCGCAAGCAACTGGAAGAGTTGCAGAAAATCGACTTCGTGCTGGTAGAACTGACGTTGTACCTGGACACCCACCCGACCGACATGCAAGCGATCCAGCAGTATAACCAGCTCGCCCAGAGGCGGAGGCAGGTATGCCAGGATTTCGAAATGCGATACGGTCCGCTGATGGCTTTCGGCCACAGCTTCTCCCGGTTTCCCTGGCAGTGGCCGGAGACGCCTTGGCCGTGGCAGGTGTGAGGAGGCGAGCGTATGTGGATCTATGAGAAGAAGCTGCAATACCCGGTCAAGGTGTCGAAATGCGATCCGATGATGGCGAAGTTCCTGCTGGAGCAATATGGGGGAGCGGACGGCGAGCTCGCGGCCGCGCTTCGTTATTTGAATCAGCGGTATTCGATCCCGGACCGGGTGGTCGGGCTTCTGACCGATATCGGGACAGAGGAATTCGCGCACCTTGAGATGATCGCCACGATGGTTTACAAGCTCACCAAGGATGCCAGCGTCGAACAGCTGAAGGCGGCGGGACTCGGCGACCACTACGCGAACCACGACCGGGCGCTGTTCTACCAGAACGCCTCCGGCGTTCCTTGGACGGCCACCTACATACAGGCCAAAGGCGACCCGATTACCGATCTGTACGAAGACATCGCCGCCGAAGAGAAAGCGCGCGCGACGTACCAGTGGCTGATCGACATGACGGACGACGTCGACTTGCAGGACGGACTCAAATTCCTGCGGGAGCGGGAAATCGTTCACTCTCTCCGCTTCCGGGAAGCGGTGGAAATCATCAAGGCGGACCGGGAGCAGAAGAAGGTGTTTTGAGCGCGGAAGCCCCCTAATGGAAGAGAGTCTTCTTCCGTAAGGGGGTTTTTTTCGGACGGGAGGGGGACAGCCCCGATCCCGAGCAGATCGCGGGGCGGGCTCAACGTGCGGGCACACTCGCTCATCTTTTCTTCTTGCGAGAGGAACTTTTTTCCCCGAATATCGTATGATTGGGAAGATTCGACATTTACATAGGAAGGAGCGGCTGCGGGACATGGAAACGCTCATGATCGTGCTCTTCTTTATCGGAGCGGGTTACGCGCTGCTGTCCCTGGTGGTCGGAGACTGGCTCGGCTTCGATTTCCATCCGGGAGACTTGCCGTTCTTTGGAGGAATTCGCCCGCAACGTGCAGGAAGTGGCGGCGAGCGACCTGAACAAAATGGGGCTGCAGATCGTTTCGTTCACCATCCGGGACGTGAGGGACAAGAACGGGTATCTGGACGCCCTCGGCCAGCCGCAGATCGCGTCCGTGAAGCGCGACGCGGAGATCGCGAAGGCCAATGCGCTGCGGGACGAACAGATCGCGAAATCCAAGGCGCTGGAAGAAGGCAAGAAGGCCGAATTCGCGGCGGAGACGAACATCGCGGAAGCGAACAAGGAAATGGAAGTGAAGAAAGCCGCGTTCAAGCAGGAGCAGGACAAACAGAAAGCGGAAGCCGACCAGGCCTACAAGCTCCAAGAGGTCAAGACGCTTCAGGCGGTCAAGGCCGAAGAGATGCAGATCCAGGTGATCGAGCGGGAAAAGCAGATCGAACTCGAAGCCAAGGAAATCGAGCGTCGCGAGCGAGAGCTCGTCGCGACGGTGAAGAAGCAGGCGGAAGCGGAGCGGTTTGCCCAAGAGCAGCGCGCGGAAGCCGAGCGCTACCAGATCGAGGCGAAGGCGCGCGCGGAGGCGGAAGCCGTCCGCCTGGCGGGCAATGCCAACGCCGACAAGGAGCGGGCGGAAGGAACCGCCGAAGCCGACGTGATCCGGCTGAAGGGCCTGGCGGAAGCGGAGGCGAAGGATAAGATCGCCGACGCCCTTCGCAAATACGGGGAGGCGGCGATCGTCGAGCTGATCGTGCAGAAATTCCCGGATATCGCGCGGGCCATCGCCGAACCGCTCTCCAAAACGGAGAAAATCGTCATCGTCGACGGCGGAGCAAGCGGGCCGAACGGCGGTGCCGGCAAGGTTACGGGTTACGTGACGGACCTGCTGGCGAAGATGCCGGAAACGGTAGGCGCGTTGACGGGCGTGGACGTGAACCAGCTGCTGAAGAGGCTGGCGGAGGGAAGCACGGCTATGAAGAAAGACGTGACGCCTCCCGCTTCTTCGCAATAATCCGATATTTTCCAATGTAAGAAGCTCCCCGGCCGGGAGCTTCTTTACTTGACATTAAAGAAATTATAAGTTTCCAGAGAGAGTGGTTTTGGAACAGAGGGGGAGCCTTTTATGGCGTTGATGTTCTGCTCGTCTTGAGAAACGGATTTTGCGACTTATAGTAGGTTGTGTCTTGTGGAGCTATGAGCGCTGTAGTGACTTCCGGAGACGTTAAATCTGTGAAACCCCCGACCACGAGAGCTGTAGTGACTTCCGGAGACGTTAAATCTGTGAAACCCCCGACTACGAGAGCTGTAGTGACTTCCGGAGACGTTAAAACCAATTTCAAGCTGAGGATCTCCAAGATCCGTTCGTGCCGATCCAGAGTCTGATTCAATTTGGATAAATCTTGTTGCGTTTTATCTCTCCGAATTTCCCCGAAATCCCCTTTCATTTCCTCGAAATTCCGATTCGTTGCAGGGGAGCGGCGAAGTAAGGTCCACTCTCCGATCCATCGTAAATTTCTCCCCTTTTTTGCGGAAGAAAATCCATTCTGAATCCGGTTGCAAACGGTTACAATGGGCGCAAGACAGAGGAAAGAGGGGTGTGAAATGAACGCCATTCCGCTCGTCGCGATGGAAGGAATCGAGAAACGGTTCCCGGGGGTCCATGCCCTGAAACAATGCCGGTTCGAGCTCAGGGCGGGAGAGGTTCATGCCCTGGTCGGCGAGAACGGGGCAGGCAAGTCGACGCTTATGAAGGTGCTGACCGGCGTCTACCGCAAAGATGCGGGACGAATCGTTTATAAAGGAACCGAAGTCGACATCCCGGATACGATCAAAGCCCAGCAGCTCGGCATCGGCATCATTCACCAGGAGCTCAACTTGATGCCTCACCTGACGGTTGCCCAGAACATCTACATCGGCCGGGAGCCGCGAAAGAAAATCCCGCTGTTTCTGGACGAAAAGGCTCTTCATGAACAGGTGCGCCACTTGTTCGGCAGGATGAATCTGGCGGTCGATCCGCGCGCGAAAGTTTCGGAGTTGACGGTCGCCAAGCAGCAGATGGTGGAAATCGCCAAAGCGCTGTCTTACCGGTCCGAAGTGCTGATCATGGACGAGCCGACGGCAGCGCTCACGGACAGCGAAATCGCAGAGCTGTTCCGGATCATCGCCAGATTGAGAGCCGAAGGAGTCGGCATCGTCTACATCTCCCACCGGATGGACGAACTCCGGCGGATAACCGACCGGATTACGGTCATGCGGGACGGCAGTTACATCGATACGGTGCGGACCGCGGACGTGGACATGGACCGGATCATCGCGATGATGGTCGGACGCGAGGTGTATCACGAGCCGAAGACGGGAGGCGCCGCCAAGCTCGGTGAGCCGGTGCTGGAGGTGACCGGACTGAGCCGCGGCAAAGCGATAAGGAACGTCAGCTTCGCGCTGCATAAAGGCGAGATCCTCGGATTCGCCGGGCTGATGGGCGCGGGCCGCACGGAGGTGGCGCGCGCCGTGTTCGGGGCGGATCCGATCGACGGAGGGACGATCCGGGTGCACGGCCGCGAGGTGCGGATCAAACAGCCGTCCGACGCCGTCCGCCACGGGATCGGGTACTTGTCCGAAGACCGCAAACGGTTCGGGCTGCTCGTCGACATGGACGTCCAGACGAACGTCGCGATCTCGTCTTACGCGAGATTCAGGCACCCGACCGGCTGGATGAAGCGGGACAAGATCGCGCAGACGGCGGAGGAAGTCGTCCGGAGCCTGAAGGTGAAGACGCCGAATGTGCGGCAGAAAGTCAAATTCCTGTCCGGCGGCAACCAGCAGAAAGTCGTCATCGGCAAATGGCTCACCCGCAACAGCGATATCCTCATTTTCGACGAGCCTACCCGCGGCATCGACGTCGGGGCGAAGAACGAAATCTATAAGCTGCTTGAACAGCTTGCCGCCCAGGGGAAATCGATTCTCATGATTTCCTCGGAGCTGCCGGAAATCCTCCGCATGAGCGACCGCGTCATCGTCATGTGCGAGGGAAGGATTACCGGCGAGCTGTCCCGGGAAGAGGCGACGCAGGAAGCGATCATGAAGCTGGCGACGCTTCATTCCGATAAGTCCGCCGGCCATGAATCCGTAACATCAGGGGGGAATCCGAAATGAAATGGGCCGTGAACGCAAGCGGCGAGAACAACGCGGGCGCCGAAACGCCGGCGGGCGCAAACCGGCGCTTCTCCTTCGCCAGAGGCGGCGTGCTCCAACAGCTGCTCGCTTTCGCCAGCCTCATTCTGCTCGTCATCGTCTTCTCGTTTTCTTCGGATAATTTCTTCGTATTCGACAACATCATGGGCATTCTGCTTTCGACAGCCGTGATCGGGGTGCTCGCCCTCGGCTCGACGTTCGTCATCGTAACGGGGGGCATCGATCTGGCCGTCGGAACGGTCATGACCTTCAGCTCCGTCATGACCGGCGTTATCATCACCTTCTGGGGAGCGCCGATTCCGCTGGGGATCATCGGAGGCATCGCCACCGGCGCGTTCTGCGGATTCCTCAGCGGCGTGGCGGTCGCCAAGATGAAGATTCCGCCATTCATCGTCACGCTGGCCATGATGATGATCACGAAAGGGCTGTCGCTCATTATCTCCGGCACGAAGCCGATCTATTTCACGGATGGACGGGCAAGCGGATTCAAGGATATCTCGATGGCTTCCGTGACCCATTCGCTGTTCGGAATCGAAATCCCCAACGCCGTCCTGATCTTCTTCGGCCTTGCCATCGTTGCCGGGTTGCTTCTCACCAAGACGATCGTCGGACGTTATACGTTCGCGCTCGGAAGCAACGAAGAAGCGACGCGCCTGTCGGGCGTGAAAGTAGACTTTTGGAAAATCGTCGTGTACACGATCACCGGCGTCTTCAGCGGCATCGCCGGCATTCTGATGGCATCCCGTCTCAACACCGCTCATCCGGCGCTTGGCGCCGGTTACGAGCTGGAGGCGATCGCCGCCGTCGTCATCGGCGGCACGTCGCTCAGCGGCGGACAGGGAACGATTCTCGGAACGGTTATCGGCGCCCTGATTACGAGCGTCCTCACCAACGGGCTTCGGATTCTGTCGGTGCCTCAGGAGTGGCAGACCGTCATCATCGGACTTGTCCTCGTAGGGGCCGTGTACGCCGACATTTTGCGCCGCCGCAAGGCTTGATTTTTCCGCGGCTTCGGTATTCCCTCCTTTCAGGAGCGACATACAACATTATCCAATAAGGTTAAGGGGAGAGCTGAGCATGAAAACGAAAAAGTTCGGTCTCATCGGGGTCAGTCTGCTGGCGGCGGCCATGGTTCTCGGAGCTTGCGGCAAAAAGAACGACAACGCGGCGGCTGGCGGCGGAGACAAAATGTACATCCCGGTCATCTCCAAAGGCTTCCAGCATCAATTCTGGCAGGCGGTGAAGCAGGGCGCCGAGAAAGCGGCCAAGGAGACGGGCGTCGAAATCACGTTCGAGGGACCGGAGACCGAATCGCAGGTCGACAAGCAGATCGAGATGCTGCAAGCGGCGCTGGACAAAAAACCCGCGGCGATCGCGTTCGCCGCGCTGGACAGCAAAGCGGCGATCCCGCTGCTCGAAAAAGCGAAAGCATCGAACATTCCGGTCGTCGGCTTCGACTCCGGCGTCGACAGCGACATTCCGGTCACGACGGCGGCCACGGACAACCTCGCGGCAGCCGGCCTCGCAGCCGATAAGATGGCCGAACTGATCGGCGGCAAAGGCGAAGTGGCGGTCATCGTCCACGACCAAACGAGCCGCACCGGCATCGACCGCCGCGACGGATTCGTCAAGCGGATCGAAGAGAAGTATCCGGACATCAAGATCGTCGACATCCAATACGGCGGCGGCGACCAGCTGAAATCGACCGACCTCGCCAAGGCGATCATGCAGGCGCATCCCAACCTCAAAGGCTTCTTCGGCGCCAACGAAGGCTCCGCGATCGGCGTGCTGAACGCGGTCGGAGAGCTGAAGAAGGACGGCCAAATCGTCGTCATCGGTTACGATTCCGGCAAGCAGCAAATGGACGCCATCCGCAGCGGCAAAATGGCGGGCGCCATCACCCAGGATCCGATCGGCATCGGCTATTGGTCCGTCAAAGCCGCCGTCCAGGCGGTCAAAGGGGAAAAAGTGGAGCCTTCCATCGACACCGGCTTCCACTGGTACGACAAGACGAACATCGATTCGGACGAGATCAAGCCTCTGCTGTACGAATGAGAGACCGTTTGGGAAACGCGAACGGGGGTCGTTGCCCGCAAGCCGGGCAGCTTGCCCTCGTTTTCCCATGTTCCGCAAACGCTTTCCATCGGGTATACTCGAACCGGAACGTAGAACGCTCCTGTTTTGTCTGCGAGGGGGGATTCCCGTGCACAAAATCATTTTGGTCGACGATGAAGACGAAGTCCGGGAAGGGATCAAAACGAAAACGCCCTGGGCCGCTTGCGGCTTCGAGCTTGTGGGGGACTTCGACAACGGGCGTGACGCCCTGTACGCCATGGAACGTTTGAAGCCGGATGCCGTCATCACGGACATTTGCATGCCGTATATGGACGGTCTGGAACTGGCCGGAGGCATCCGCGAGTTTCACCGCGGCGTCAAAGTGGCGATGCTTACGGGCTTCGAGAATTTCGAATATGCCCAGCGGGCGATCCGGCTCCAGGTGACGGACTATTTATTGAAACCGCTTAACCTGGAGGAGTTTACGCAGTTTCTCGATAAAATGCGCCGAGAATTGGACGAAGAACGCAGGCGCAAAGAGGATTTGTCCCTGCTGCGGAGTCAGCTGCACCAGTCCTTGCCGCTCCTGAAGGAACGCTGGCTGGATAAACTTGCCGCTTCTGCCGTGCTTCCGGCCGACCATGAACGGCGGTTCCGGGAATACGGGATCTCGCTTCCGGGCCCTGGGTATGCGGCCATGACGGCGGATATCGACGCCTGGCACTTTCCGGACGGTTCCGGGAACGAACCGGATGGCGAACTGCTCCAATTCGGCCTGTACAACATCGTGCAGGAAATCATCGAGCAGGAAGGGCTTGGAACGGTTTACCGGACGCGGGACGGGAAGGTTTCGGCGATCGTGTGCGGAGAAGAGGAGCGGATCGAACTCCTCGGCCATCAGCTGGCGGATTATATCCGCGGCAGCGCCGAGAAATATTTGAAGCTGACGGTGTCCGTCGGCATCGGCCGGCCGTGCGGCCTGCGGGAGCTGCCGGTCTCCTGCCGGGAGGCGCTGTCGGCGCTAGACTACCGGTTCTTGCTTGGCACGGGCCGGATTCTCTCGATTCGGGACATGGAGTTCGGGAGAAGCAAGGCCGAGCTCGAAGATAGCGGGGAACGGGAGAAGAAATTGATTTCGGCGATGCGCAGCGGCAGCAAAAACCGGGTATCGGATGCGCTCCGGGACGTCTTCGAAGGGCTCAAGGTTACGTTCGTCACGACGGAAGAGGGCTATTCGGCCGTTCACGGAATGCTGACCGCCTTGCGGAGCTGGATCTCCGGCACGGGTTTGGCGGAAACGGCCCCGGCGCTGGAGGAAGCGGCCGCCGCGGTGAACCGGATGCGGACGCTGGGCGAGCTGCAGCAGCTGCTGGAGTCCGCTTGCCTCCGGATTCTGGACGACCTGTCGGCCAAGCGCTCGGACGTCAGCCAAACGCAGATGATGCTGGCCGAACAATACATCCAAGAGCGCTACATGGACGAGAATTTATCCTTGAGCGGCTGCTGCCGGCACTTGTTTCTGAGCATCAGTTATTTCAGCACGCTGTTCAAGCAGCATACCGGGGAAACCTTCGTCGAATACTTGACCCGGGTCCGGATGGACAAAGCCAAGGAAATGCTGACGCTGACCTCCCTCAAAGCCTATGAGATCGCGCATCGGGTCGGCTATGGCGACCCCCACTATTTCAGCGTCATCTTCAAGAGGCATACGGGTTTGACCCCGAAAGAATACCGCGCCTCGCGGAAGGAGAATGCCTGAAATGGCGCAGCGCCGCCTGTTCCGGTTCAAAAGCATCCATACGAGCATGGCTCTCGCTTTCTCTTGTCTCATCGTGGGCATTACGGCGCTGCTGACGTACAATTCTTACCGTCTCTCCGCCTCGGCGGCCACCGGCAACGCGAAAATCTACACGGGCCAGCTCACCCAGCAGGTAAACGCGAACATTCAAACCTATCTGGACACGATGGCGAGCATCTCGGCCTTGGCGGGGAGCGGGGAAGAGCTGGAGAAGCTCGCCAGCCTCCCGGATCCCCAGTCCGAGGAAGGCGCCCGCAAGGCGGCGAGCATCAGCCGGTTTTTCCGCTCCGTCGTTCGGTCCCGGGAAGACATCTCGACCATTCTTTTCGTGGGCAGCAACGGTGCCGTCGTCTCCGACCGCGCCGAAGCGAAGTTCAAGCCGCTGGATGACATCACGGCCCAGGAGTGGTATCGGGGGGCGAGGGACAGCGGAGGGAAAGTGGCGATTTCCTCTTCCCACGTTCAGCATGTCTACAAGCGCGAGTATCCTTGGGTCGTCTCGATCAGCCGGATGCTGGGGCGTCCGGGCGAAGCCGGCAGCGGCGTGCTGATGGTCGATTTGAACCTGAACGTGATCAACAACCTCTGCCGGCAAATCCAATTGGGCCAGCGCGGCTACGTCTTCATTCTCGATCCCGCCGGAGATTTGATCTACCATCCGCAGCAGCAGCTGCTTTACAGCCGGCTGAAATCCGAGGATATTCCCTCTTTGCTGAACTCGAAAACCGGGTTGCTGACGAAAGGGAAAGGCAGGGACCTGCGGCTCTATACGATCGGGACGAACGATTACGGCTGGAAAGTGGTCGGCGTTACGTATCCGGACGAACTGGTCGGCAACAAAGGGGAAATCCGGAACACGTCACTCCTGGCGGGAGGGCTGTTTCTGGCCGTCGGCCTCGCGTTATCGGTATTGCTGTCTTACCGGCTGGCCAACCCGATCAAGCGATTGGAGCATCTCATGAAGAAGGTGGAGAAGGGAGATTTCAACATCCGGGTGGATGTGGAATCGACGGACGAGATCGGGAAGCTGTCGCGTTCATTCAACCTCATGATCGGCAAAATCAAGGACCTCATGGAGCAGATCGTGGAGGAGCAGGAGCAGAAGCGGATCAGCGAGCTCAAGGCGATGCAGGCCCAGATTCAGCCGCACTTTCTCTATAACACGCTGGATTCGATCATCTGGATGGGGGAAATGGGCAAGATGCAGGATGTCGTAAGAATGACGACCGCCCTGGCCAAGCTGTTCCGCGCCAGCATCAGCAAAGGAGACGAGCTCGTCCCCGTCGGTACGGAGCTCGAGCATATCCGAAGCTATTTGACGATCCAGCATATCCGCTACAAAAACAAATTTACCTACGAGATCGAGCTGGATCCGGACATTCTCTCCTGCTTAACGCTGAAGCTCGTGCTGCAGCCCCTTGTCGAGAACGCGATTTACCACGGGCTCAAGCAGCAGGCGATCATCGGGCATATCCGGATTACGGGGCGCAAGCATGACGGCGAGATCGAGCTTCGGGTTTCGGACGACGGAGCGGGAATGACCGAAGGGCAGGTCCGGGAGCTGACGGCCAAGCTGCGTTCGGGAGAAGATGGCCCCGGTGTCGGGTTGCCGAACGTGAACCAACGCATCCGGCTGACGTTCGGGGAGCCGTACGGGTTGGAAATCGAGAGCGAACCGGAGGAAGGAACGACGGTGATTCTCCGGTTTCCGGAGATTCCCGGGGAGGGAGCGGCATGAGAAGAACGTTCGGATGGATCGCCGCCGCGCTGCTGGTCGTCCTCGCGGCCTGGAAGCTTTACGAAAGCATATCCCCTCGGGCGGAACAGCAGAAACCGCTGCTCTTCGTTCCCAAAACGGTGGACGGGCGGTCGGATTTCTGGCGCGTGCTCGGCATGGGCGTCCAGACGGCCGCCAAAGAATTCGGGGTGCAAGTGCAGACCGTCGGCACGGTCGCGGAGACGGACGTCGACGGGCAGATCGCGCTGCTGGAGAGAGCCATCGAAGAACGGCCGAGGGCGATCGTGCTGGCCGCCTCCGATTACAACCGCGTCGTCCCCGTCGCGAAGCGCATCCAAGCGGCCGGCATTCCGCTGATCACGGTGGACGCGGGTCTGAACGGAGGCATCGCCGCCAGCTTCGTCGCGACCGACAATTACGAGGCGGGGCGCAAAGCCGGGGAAGCCGCTTTACGCTTGCTCCCGCAGGACGCGACGATCGCCGTCGTGAGCTTCGTCAAAGGCACGGCGACCTCCATGGAGCGGGAGCGCGGCGTCCGGGAAAGGCTCGCCGAAGCGCCCGGCGTGAACGTGCTGGAGGAAACGTATTTCTCCGACGGCTCGATCGACAAAGCATACCGTATCGTGTCCCGGCTGCTCCGGGAGCGGCCGGACATCCAAGGATTCGTCTGCCTGAACGAGCCGACGACGACCGGAGCGGCCAAGGCTCTCCAGGAGTCCGGCAGGGCGGGTGAAGTCAAGCTCGTCGGTTTCGACAGCTCGACCGACGAGATCGATTACCTGGAAGCGGACGTCATTCAGGCGATCGTCGTGCAGAACCCGTTCAACATGGGCTATCTGGCCGTTCGCGCCGCCGTGGACGCCGCCCGCGGCAAGCGGACCGAGCCCGTCATCGACACGGGGTCGGAGGTCATCACCAAGCAAAACTTGTACAACAAAGAGAACCAGAAGCTGCTCTTCCCGTTCGACGATCCGGATTAAATGGGGCGAAAGCTTGTCCCGGCCCGGATCTTGGATTATGATGGTTTCAAAAAACGGGAGATCCGCCATGAATCGTCTGCCCCTGCCGGAAGCCGTCATTTTCGATTTGGACGGCACGTTGTTCCGGACCGAAACCTTGCTCGAAACCGTACACCGCCGCGTATTCGAGACGCTTCGCCACGAGCGCCTGTACCTCAAGGAAACGCCGCCGATCGAGAAGCTGCTCGGCTCGCTCGGCATGCTCCTGGAAGACATCTGGAAACGGGTAATGCCGGACGGCTCGCCGGAGGCGCATGCTCGCGCGAATGAGTTGTTGCTGCAGTACGAAATCGAAGAGCTCACCCTCGGCCGCGGCTCGTTGTATCCGGGCGTCAAGGAGACGCTGAACGCCTTGCGCGGCCGGGGGATTCGGCTGTTCATCGCCAGCAACGGCCTGGAGCCGTATGTCAAAGGGGTTCCCGAGGTCAAGGGGATCGCCGGGCTGTTCGAAGGGACGTACAGCGCCGGGGAATTCGGGACCGCCTCCAAAGTCGATCTCGTCCGCCGGCTGCTGGACACGTTTGAGGTGAAGAGCGCTTGGATGGTCGGCGACCGGTCGTCGGACGTGGAGGCCGGCAAGAAGAACGGATTGGCCGTCGTGGGCTGCGATTACGCCGGCTTTCGCCGCGAAGGCGAGCTGGACGGCTCCGACGCGGTCATCCGCGCGTTCCCCGAGCTGCTGGAATGCTTGCCGGAAGCCTGAGGGGTAAATGCGGAAAACCCCGGATCGCCTTCGTATGGCGAGGTCCGGGGTTTTCCCGTTCAATCCTCCGCTGCCGAAGCGGCGGTATTCGCTTTATCGGCCTCTCGTTCCGGCAAGTAGAGAGATGGCGATTCCTGCTGTCTGCGATGCAGCCACAGCGCATATTCGATCGGGCGAGTGATCGCACGTCGGTACACGTCCCGTTCCCCCGCATGGAAGAACACTTCCCGGGCCGGCTTCTGATTGACCTCGAGCAGCCATACCTGTCCTTTCCGGTCTATCGCCAGGTCCAGCGCCAGCTCGCACAGCGTCCCGTAGGTCGCTTCCAAGGTTTTGGCCACCTCGATGCCGAACGATTCCGCGGACGTCCGTATCTGGCTGATTTCGGCTTCGCTTCCGACCCATTCCCGCAGCAGCGACTCCATCGCGGCTGCCGTTCCGCCGCCGTGCAGATTGGAAGTGACGCTGTTCCGGGGGCCTACCCGGCCGGCGCAGCCGGTTACTTCCCATTCTCCCCGGCCGTTTTTCTGCACCAGCATCCGATAATCGTGTACCCGTCCTCCGGGAAGCTTGATTTGAAGGCCTTGCTGCACGAGATAACGGTCGCCGCGGCGGTCCCAGGCGCGGATCATCGCGGGCAGCTGTTCTCGCCGAACCACCCGGGGCGGAACGATGGTTCGGGAATGGTTTCGCCCCTGCAGCAAATAAGTGCCGCCCAACCTGCGCTCGATCCGGAGAATGCCGCGGCCGCCGGTTCCGTTGATCGGTTTGAAATAGACGGTTGCGAACCGTTTCAGCAGGGCAGTGACGTCGGACGGGGATTCGTACAACCGGGTGGCGGGGAGATGGGAATGGAGTGCCGGCACCTCGCTCAGCACCCGGTAAATCGTCCATTTGTTCCGGAGCGGCCGGTTCAGGAACGGGAGATCGGCATATTTGCGCCGGAAGGCGAGCAGCCTGTCGAAACGATCGGTCCTTTGGTAACGGGCCCTGTCGTAGATCAAGTGGGGCATACGCGTCCACAGGCGGCCCCATCTTTTCTTGTCCGGCTGATAGACATGCGCGTAGATGCGACCGGTCTGCTCTTCGACGTCATCCGGCGTGAAGACGATGACGTCCAGTCCCGCCCGCTTGCCGGCAATCGTCATTTTTCGGAACATCGCCAGCTCGTCGATCCTTTTGCGGTCGTTGAGATAGACGGTGAGGATGCCCAGTACCGGCGGTCTTGCCATCCGAAGTTCACCTCCTGCCTGTCTGTTTGGTTCCCCGGTGAAGGAAGAAGCTGTAGTGGAAGATGCGCTGCAGAGATTTTTGCCGGATATCCGTTTCGTCGAATTTCATTGGTTTCGAGTTGGCTTCCAGAAACCATACGTTTCCGTTCGTGTCCACGCCGAGGTCCATCGACATTTCCCCGAGACGGGAGCGGGAAGCCCGTTCGATTTGCCTGGCGATCAGAAGGATCGCTCTCTTGACATTCGCCAGCACCTGTTGCGCCTTCTCGGCTCCGAATATCCCGGTCAGGAGCTTCTCCGGGTCGTCGATGTTGCCGCCCCTGGGCACGTGCGTCGTGATGCTGGTATTTCCCGCGACGCGCGCTCCGATGCCGGTCAGCTCCCATTTGCCCGCTTGGTTCTTCTGGGCCAGCGCCCTCAGATCGAAAGGCCGGTCGTCCACGGAGACAAGCGCGATGCCCTGCTGGGCGATGTAAGGTTCGCCGATCGTCTCCGAGTATTCGGAGACCCGGTGCCACAGGCTGCGCATCGTGGAGCAGCGGTATGTCCGGCTTCCCCGTTCCTCCTGAATCTGCAGCCGGTAGGGCAGATGTTTTTCCGGCTGCACCTTCACCGTCATGATCCCGACCCCCGCCTTGCCTCGAACGGGCTTTAAATAAAGCAGGCGGTGACGTTTCAGCAGCCCGGCGAGCACGAAGACGTCGGTGAGCTTTTTCGTGTCGGGGATGAACCGACGGGTCGAAGGATTGTTGTATAGCCAACGGAAGAGAAGCCATTTGTTGAAAAAACGGCGGTTGAACATTTTGATGCCCGGCTGTCTCGAAATCAGCGCCAGCTTCCGCTTGACGTTCGGCTGCCGTTCGTCTTCCCGGAGCGGGATCCGGTTGTAAACGATGTTGGGGCGCGGAAACTTCTCCTGGACCCAGGCTTCCTCTTCCGGACGGTACGTATAGCCGACCACCTCGGGCGATTTGAGCTTGAGATCGTTGATCGTCACGACGTACGTGGTGACGCCCAATTCGCGTCCGGTCTGGATCAAATCGGCGAAGTTGGCCCGGTTGCCCCGGAACGACTGGATTTCGTCATCGACGGTCAGGATGGCCACGACAGGCCGGTCGTCGGCCAAACGCGCGACGGGAGAGGCGCGGTAAGCCTTGATCCGCATCAGCTCTCCTCCCCCGTCCGGAAATTGCTCAGGTAAAGGCAATGTTCGAGAATGTATTGCAGGGAAGCGCGGCCTTGATCCTTGAGCGCGGGATGCTGGAAGATGGACCGGCCGGGTTTGGCGTTCGCTTCGAACATCCAGACCGCGCCGTCCCGGTCGATGCCGATATCGAGTCCCAGTTCCCCGAGCGTATGGCTGTAGTTCCGTTCGATCGCCTCCGACAGCTTGACGGCCGTCGCCTTCGCCGCCTCCAGCACGGCCTGCGTTCGTTCCCCGAACGTGATGCCGAGCGCCTGCTCCGGCGTCATCAGGGATCCGCCGTTCTTGATGTGCGTCGTGACGCTGCCGCGTCCCGCTTTCTTGGCGCCGATGCCGGCCACGACCCAGCGGTTGTTTCCGTCCTTGTGCATATGGAACCGGAAATCGATGGGACAATTCTCGATTTCCACCAAGCGGATGCCCTGCTGCGCGACGTATTGGCCGAGCTCGCTCCCGTGCTTGGCCCGGAGCATCTTCATAAGGCCGCTGAATTGGTTGAATCGGAGCAGCACGTTCGAGCCGTTTCTCCGGTATCTGATGAAATAGCCTTTTCGGGGGTGGTACGTCAGCCGGTAGATGCCGACGCCCAGGCTTCCGCCGGACGGCTTGTAATAGATGAAGTGGTGCTTCTCCAGCATTTCCCGGATCCGGTCGGGGCTCGGATTGTGGACCGACTCGGGAAGGTGCCCCAGCGCTTCGGGATCGTTCTCGAGCATTTTATAGACGTCGGACTTGTTGAAGAAGCTCCAGTTGAAGAACGGAATCCGCTTCCGCACGAACCTCTCCCGCAGGGACGTGAGCGCCGCGCTGGTCTCCGCTTTCCGGCTCGGCAGCCGGTTGTAGACCACGTCCGGAAACGGCACGACGCGCCGCTGCCACCCTGCTCCGGACTGATAGAACCACCCGTGCACGGTCTCCTGCTGCCAATTGATGTCGCGGGGGGTGAACGCGAAGAAATAGGCGTGATTCCGGCCGAGCTGCAGCAGCTGCTTCATGAACCCGGTACGATAGCCGAAGGGCGCCGCCGCCGAAGACGACGCGCTGTCGGTAAGCACGCCGATCAGCGGCCCGAGCTGGAGTTCGCCTTCTTCTTCGTTCTGGATATGGATGAGTCCGGACATCGGGACCCGAACCGAATGGCGCAGGCCGGCCGACATATAGACATGGTTGCCTTTCCTTTTGATCGTGCGCACCGTAGCGGGAACGGTGTCCCGGCCGAGCTTGACGTTAACCGATTTCCGTCCGCCGAGCCGGAGCATCTTCGCGAGGGAACTCGAGAGCCAGACGATGCGTTCGGGCTGCTGCGTGAAATGGACGTTACAGATGGTCAAACTCATGAATTACCCTCCCAGGTGGTCGAAGCAGGATATACCTTGCGTAGGCGATCGGCCGCGCCGCCGCGTCTTCCGCTGCCGCCCGGCTGACGCTGGCCATGGCGTGCCGCCCTGGTTTGGAGTTGGCTTCCAGAAACCACAGCCCGCCGGTGCGGTCGATCCCGAAATCGAGACCCAATTCAAAGAAATGGCCGTAGTGCTGCTCGAGTCGCCGGACGATAAGCCGGCAGCCGTCCCGAATTTCCTTCATCATCGCGGAGGCCGCGGCGGGACCGTGCCGGGCGGCCAATAAGTCTTCCGCGGGCGTTGCGGTTCCTCCGCCATGCAAATTGGCCGTAACCGTTCCGGGATTTCCGGAGCGTGCCGCGGCTCCGGTCACCGCCCAGCGGCCGCGGCCGTTCTTCTGCACGAGTACGCGGATATCGCAAGGTTCTCCGCCGGTTCCGGTCAGATCCAGAAGCGGCTGCATGAGATAGGTGCGGCCTCCGATCCAGCGGTGAAGACGCCTCAAGGCTTCCTTCTCGTCCGCGAACGCCAAGTCGAAGGGACGGTTGTCTTGAAGGCGGCCTCGCACGCGTACCGTTCCTCCTGCCTGGCGGGAGCAGGCCGCGACCCGCCGCCCTTGGCTTCCGCAAGCGGGCTTCAGGAAAGCGGATCCGCCGCAGCGCTTCAGCCAATCGGCCAGCGAAGCCGGACCGCCGTAGATTTCGGTCGGCGGAAGCAGGCGGGAGAGCTCGGGATCTTTGTTCAGGACGGCATACACTCGGCCTTTATCCGGCAATTTCCCATTCAGATAACGGAACGGCCGTGCGTCTTCCAGCTTGCGGACGGCCTGGCGGAACCTGGCGCGACCTTCTCCGGTTTCCGGCCAGGAGCGGTCGTAGACGAGCGGGGGAATCCCGTACCGGCCCGACGTCCACTCCCGGTCCTTGTCGTCCCGCGTCCAGCCGCGAACCGTTTTCTCGTGCGGAATCCAGGTTCGCGGATCGAATGCGAAAACGAACAGTCCCGCCTTCTTGCCTCGATGCAGGAGTTCGCGAAGAAAGGGGCTTTCCCCGAATGGAGGCTCTCCCGGCCGTTCGCAGACGAGGATGCCGAGGGCCTCAGAAACCGGATAAAAATCGCGCATATTGAATCATCATCCGCACCGACGGGCGGATTTTCCCCTCTGTTAGTGGTGTATTGTCGTTTTTGGAAGGTTTGGAGTTCACTTCAAGCAACCAGATCCGGCCGGCGGTATCGATGGCCAGGTCGATGCCGAGCTCGCCGAAATGCGCCGGGATGTAGGTGTCGATGCCTCTGGCGATGTCCAGAGCGGCCCGATGAAGGCGTGCGGAAGCGTCTCCCCGGTAGAGGACGGGAAGATTGGATTTGGCGATGGCTTCCCTGGCTTTGGAAAGGGTGCCTCCCCGGGCGAGGTTCGATACGAAATGGTCGTTCCCCGCGGTGCGGCTGACCACGGAGGTCACCGTCCATTCCCCGTCGGCGTTTTTCTGGGTCAAGGCTCTGAAGTCGACCGGGCGGCCGCCGATTTCGATCAGGCTCAGCCCTTGCTGGATTAAATATCGCACGGATTTCATTTTTCCGGAGATGGAAGCGTACAGCTTCGGCAAGCTGGAGAACGTAAGCTTGCGGGTTCCGTTCACGGTCGCGTAAGACGCCTGCCAGCTCTCCGCGCCGGTCTGGGTGATGCGGATAATTCCTTTCCCGAGGCTTCCCCGAACCGGTTTCAGAAAGACGCTGGGATAACGGGTACACATGCTTCGGAACATGGCGAAATTATGGAGGGAATGGGATTCAGGCAAGTAACGCTGAAGGCCGGGGTCCTTCTTCAAGGCTTCGAACACTTCGGATTTGTCGAGAAATTTTTCATTGAACACGCGGGAGCCGTAGCGGACGTTGATTTCTCTCATGAATTGCTGCACGTCGGGAAGGTTCTCCAATTTGCGGGTCGTCAGCCGGTTATTGACAACGTTCGGTACCGGCAGGACCATCCGGTGCCATCCTTCGTTGTACACCCAGCCTTCCACGGCCGCTTGACTTGACCCCAGGGCTGCGGGAGTGAAAAAATAGACGTAAGCGCCTTGTTTGCGGCAGGCGTCCGTCAATTCCCGGCAGAACATCGTGATGTCGCCGAACGGCTTGTCGGGCTGCGCAGGGTATTCGCGGCTGACGAGAACGCCGATCAGAGGCCCGAGCGAAAGGGTCCGGGTTTGCGCGCGGTACTGCAGCCGAAGGGTGACTCCGGTATGGAGGCCCATTCTGCGGAACAGCGTCTGGCTGATTCTCAGTCCTTCATAACGGGGCACGGGGACAACGGTGACGGGGTGCCGAAAAGAACCGAACTGAAGCGTAAGCGGCTGCCCCGCCGGTATTTTCGACTTCTTCATCAGCGGTTCCCCAAGCATCAGGACGTCGTCGGACAGAATGCCGGAGCTGATGGCCTGGACGTTGATTTTCGGGGCGGACATATGTGGTTCTCCTTCCACCGTTTCTCGGCCATGGCCAAATCTTTCGCGGGCAGCCAGATCGGGAGCCCGCGACAATACTCCATCATATGAGGACATCTAGTTATCGGTGATTGGCCGAATGCCCGCGGAAAAGGCGGGAACCGGTTGTCCTGCGGGGAAACGGGTTCAGGCGGCCCAGGGCGGTATCGGGATCGGATCGTACGGGAAAATGCAGCACGGGAGTGACGGATGGTGGAGAAAATGACGGAAAATACGGCTCGGCGCAAGGCGGAGCATATTCGGATCTGCCTGGAAGAATCCGTGCAGGGCCGAGGGGTGACGACCGGTTTCGAGGATTACCGGCTGCGCCACTCGGCGCTTCCGGAGATGGCTTTCGCGGACGTGAGCCTGGAAACCTCGTTCCTTGGCAGACGCCTGCGAACGCCGCTGCTCATCAGCAGCATGACCGGAGGGACCGGCGAGACCGGGCAAGTCAACCGCCGTTTGGCGGAAGCCGCGGAAGCCCGGGGGTGGGCAATGGGACTCGGCTCCCTGCGGGCGGCATTGGAGCGGGAAGAACTCGCGGCCACGTTCGACGTTCGGAGGGAGGCTCCGAGCGCATTGATCTTCGCGAACCTCGGCGGCGTGCAGTTGAATTACGGCGTCGGTCCGGACGACTGCCTCCGTGCGGTCCACATGGCGCAAGCCGATGCGCTGGTGTTTCATTTCAACGCCTTGCAGGAGGTGTTCCAACCCGGCGGGAATACGGATTTCCGCGGACTGTACGGGCGGTTGGAGGAAGTCTGCCGCCGATTGACCGTGCCCGTCGGCGTCAAAGAGGTAGGCTGGGGCATCGACGGAGCGACGGCAAGGCGGCTTTCCGACGCGGGAGTCGCGTTTATCGACGCCGCCGGTGCCGGGGGAACTTCCTGGAGCCAGGTCGAGAAGCATCGGCAGACGGATCCGCTGTTGCGCGTGGCGGCCGAAGCTTTCGAGGGCTGGGGCATTCCCACGGCCGACTGCGTCCGGGAAATCCGTGCCGAGCTGCCCGATGTTCCGCTGATCGCCAGCGGGGGCCTGGCCAGCGGCGTCGATGCGGCGAAAGCGCTCGCCCTCGGGGCCGACCTGGCCGGTTTCGGGCGTTCGCTGCTCCGGGAAGCCGCGACGGGCGGAGACCTGCACGGGAAGCTCGAACGGGTGGAATTGGAACTTCGGATCGCGATGTTCGCTTCCGGGACAAGGAAAGTCGCGGACTTGCGCTCGCCCGGCACGCTGCGGCAGATTAACGGATAAAGGCAGACTTATCGTTCTTGCCGCAGCCCGGAAAAACCCGGTTAGAGCGCCGCAAACCGGTCTTCTGAGCGTTGCAGCCCGGAAAAACCCGGTTAGGGCGTCGCAAACCGTTCCGCTGAGCGCTGCAGCCCGGAAAAACCCGGTTAGAGCGCCGCAAACCGGTCTTCTTAGCGTTGCAGCCCGGAAAAACCCGGTTAGCGCGCCGCAAACCTCTCTATTGAGAGTTGTTGTTGTGATGAGACCGGCATAACGTGTTTTTTTGAGAGCGATGGTGGGAGGGTTCCGAGTAAAGGGATCCGGCAATTCGCTCCATGAGGTTTATTTTACTGGGGATGGTGGAATGCGGGATGATAGGGGAAGTAAGCGAACATCAGGGCGGCCTGCTGCAGGTGAAAGTTCCGCTCCCTTATTCGCTGAAATGGGTAAACGCCTATTTGTTGCCTGGGGAAGACGGCTGGACGTTGATCGATCCGGGTTTGCGCACGCCGGAGTCGGAGCAAGCATGGACCAGGGTTCTGGAAGCACGGGGAATCGGTTGGGACCGGATCGCGCGGATTGTCCTGACGCATCACCACCCCGATCATTACGGGCTTGCGGGGTGGTTTCAGGTACGCACCGGCGCGCCGGTATGGATGTCCAAGACCGCCCGGGACACAGCCCTCATGATGTGGGGGGAAGGAGAGACTTTCTCCGGGCGGTTGCTCGAGGCATTCCGGGAACATGGCCTTCCAGAAGAATTGGGAGATGCCATGCGGGAGCACTTGCGGGGCTTCCGGGAACGGGTATCGCCGCAGCCTTCCGGGGTGACGATTCTGGAAATCGGACGAAAAGTCCGTATGGGCGGCATCGAGTGGGAACCGATAGGCGGCGAAGGACACGCTCCCGGACACCTCTCGTTCTATGACCGGCAAAGCCGCCGTTTGATTTGCGGCGACCAGGTGATGCCGGACATCTCCCCCAATATCGGTTGGTTGCCAGGCGGGGACGCGGATCCTTTGGGTTCCTTCCTGGATAGTTCGAGGAAGATGTTGGAGTTGGACGTGGAACTTGCTTTCCCGGGACACCGGGACCCGTTCGCGAACTTCCGCGGGCGGGTGGACGAACTGCTCGGGCACCATGAACGAAGGCTGGACAAAATCGAGGGATTGATCGGGACGGAGCCGGCCAGCTCGTTCGAGGTGTGCGAGCGGCTGTTCGGGCCGCATTTGCGCGGCAATTCCCACCATCTTCGGTTCGGGTTGGCGGAAACGATCGCCCACCTCGTGCACCTTGAAAAGCGTGGAAGATTGGAGAGGGCAGGCGACCATTGGAGTCGCAGGCTTTAAGACCGGTTGACGCGGAATAGGCGGGGCAGGAAAAGGCTCCAAATTGTTTGTTTTGGAGAGGGATGCCGTTCGGAGCGCGGAATGAGGATGGCCTCCGCGGCATCTATCCGTTGTTCGTTTCGGACGGAGCTTGGCTCCGCCGGTTCCTCCCGTTCGTTCGCCGCGAAAGAGCTTGCGGCTTCCGTTCCCTCAACCGGAACCGGCGATTCGGACGCAGCTGCCGCTTCAACTTGCAGGATGCGATCTATGGACAATCGCCTTTCCAATTCTTCTACGCGTTGGGCCAGCATAAGGTTTTCATTTTGGAGCCGGAGAATGCATTCATTCAGGACCCTCAGGGTGAGCCTCGGCTTCCTTGGTCCATCATCCATGCCCTCATGATGTTCCATGGCACAGCCTCCTTATAAGAAATGCTAGATTCGTAGTCTCATCGTACAGGAAAGCCGGTAAAGATACTGTCGAAGACCGCTGTCAAACGGCAATCTTTCTTCGTCGCGAATCGAGGCTCTTCCCGCCGTTGACGCGTATGATCCGGACGGTCGCGTAACCGTTGCGGCGCTCAGGTCTAGGTGCATTCCCGTCCGAATAAAATGGAATGCGTCTTGGCTGCGGAGGAGCGTGATGGCCCGTTGGAACCGTTAATCCCGACCTCGTTGCCCCCGAATGAAATGATCCGAATCATCCGGCACGGACTTCCGAAAACGAAAGTGCCGAAAAACATCGTCTTGATTGGCGCGGGTTTGGCCGGTCTGGTCGCCGGTTCATTGCTCAAAGAAGCGGGTCACGGCGTGAGAATCCTGGAGGCCGACCACCGGGCGGGAGGCCGCGTGTATACCCTGCGGGCGCCGTTCTCCGACGGTTTGTATCTGAATATGGGCGCCATGCGCATTCCCGAATCTCATTTTTTGGTTTTGGAGTACGTCCGAAAGTTCGGTTTGCCGCTTCAGCCGTTTGTCAACGAGACGCCGGAAGACATCCTCTATGTCAACGGAACCAAGGCCCGATTGAAAAGTTATCTGTCGAACCCGGATGTCCTGCGCTATCCGGTTGCTCCGCGCGAGAAGGGGAAAACCGCCCAGCAGCTCTTGGACATGGCGGTACTGCCCATCCTTCATTATATCCGTCAAGATCCGGTGCGAAATTGGCCTCGGGTCGTGAAGGCATACGATCGCTATTCGATGCATGCATTTTTGAAATACGGTTCTGCTTATTCCGACGGAGCCATTGAAATGATCGGGGTGCTTCTTGGGATAGAAGGATTCATGGAAGAATCTTTCCTGGACATTTGGCGGTTTTTGATGCCTCTGCAGGGCCGCCGCTTCTACCAGATCGCAGGCGGAAACGATTTGCTTCCCCGAGCCTTTCTTCCGAAATTGCGGGAAGATATTCTGTTTCGGCACCGTGCGACCCGGATTATCCAGCATTCGCATGGCGTAACGATTCGCGCGGATCGGGAAGGAACCTCGAATGCTTTGGACGTAACGGGCGATCTGGCGATCGTCACGGTTCCTTTCACGGTTCTGAAACGGATGGAGATAGAGCCGCGCGATTCTTTTTCGCACCTCAAAAGGAAAGCGATTCGAGAGCTGCATTACATCCTGGACACGAAAATCGGGATCGAGTTCAAAAGCAGGTTTTGGGAAAGAGGCGGCCAAACGGGGGGCAGAACCGTGACCGATTTGCCGATCCGTTTCGCTTATTATCCAAGCGATGGAATCGGCACGCAAGGCCCGGCCGTCATCTTGGCCAGCTATACGTTGGGCGACGACGCGATGACGTGGGACGGCTTATCAAGCGAAGATCGCGTTCGGTATGCCCTGAGGAATCTCGCTGTCATTCACGGGGATCAGGTTTATCGGGAATTTATTCGGGGCGCTTCCTTCAGCTGGTCCCAGAACCCCTATTCTTGCGGCGATTGGGTCATATTCAAACCGGGGCAGGAGACGGAGTTGTTTCCCTGTCTTGCGGCTCCTGAAGGAAGGGTTCACTTCGCCGGGGAACATACCACCCTTACCCACGGTTGGATGCAAGGGGCCATCGAGTCCGGCCTGCGGGTTGCGGTCGAAGTGAATGATGCGCCGAAAAAAGGTTGAGCAGGCATTCCCCTCTGCTCAACCTTTTTTCATCGATTTCTATCCCTCGCGAGAACCTATCCGCTTCCGAACAACCCCTATGCGGTCATTCCCCTGCCTGCTCTTGCCCTTCGGCGATCGCCTCGCGTTCCGCTTGCTTGCGGTGCGCGATCCGGCTGGATGCCGCCGCCGCGATGGCGCCGACGATGTCGTCGAGGAACGTATGGATCTCCCCGTCGTTCTTGTCGTTCAGCTTCTTCAGGACGCCCGGCTTGAATTTGTCGATGTAGCCGAAATTGGTGAATCCGATGCTGCCGTATACGTTGACGATACTAAGCGCCAGCACCTCGTCGCATCCGTACAATCCTTCATCGTATTTGATCATGTCTTGAAGCGGAGGCAGCAGCTTGCCTTCCTCCGCCAGCATATCCAACTGGATGCCTGTAAGCACCGCGTTCTGAACCTCGCGCTTGGACAGCACGGCTTCCACGTTGGTGACGCACTCTTCCAGGGTTAATTCGGGAAAATAGTCTTTCTGAAGCAGCATGACCAGCTGCCCGATCTGCTCCTTGCTCACGCCGCGCTTCGTCAGCCACTCTTCCGTGGCCCTGGCGACCTCTTTGCTGTTGAGACGATACAAGTTCGGTCTGGACAACGAACAACACCTCTTTCCGAAACTTTGGGCTTCCCGCGCTCGTCCGGCGTTTAAGGACAAACAATCATATTTGCCCCGGGGGCTCGTATACATAGTACTACAAAAAGGGTGAAGGCGGAACGGCCGCTCCATGGGCGACGTTCCCGCCCCCCGTTCGGGAGGAAACGCCATGAACCGTAAATCGGGCCGACGACTGCAAAATCTGAAATGGACAACCGTCCTGCTCCTGCTGCCGCTCGTATCCGCATGCACTTCATCGGGCAGCGGTTCCGGGAAATCGGCCGCCATCGATCCGCCGCCGACGCTCCTCGAAGAATCGATGCTGCAGGAAGCGGAGCCGACGAAGGATGCTGGGGCGTCTCCGGAGACTTGGGCGGATCCTTCCGGGGAGCCGTCTGCCGAACCGGTGTCCAAGCCGGTGTCGAAGCCGGAGTCCAAGCCGGCCGTGGGCAACGCCGCCCCGGAGGATTCGGTGACCGTTTACCTGAAAGACGAGAAAGGGTATCTCGCCCCCATGACGCTCCGTCCGGCTGCGGAGGACAACGCTTCCGAATCGGTGCAGGCTGCGGCGGACACCGCCTTGGCCTGGCTGACGAAAGATCCGAAGCGCATCGATCTGCTGCCGGAAGGCTTCTCCGCGGTTTTGCCGGAAGGAACGCAATTCGAGTCCGTGAAGCCGGATACGGAAACGGGCACCGTCTCGATCGATTTTGCCGCCCCCTTACCCAGCATGCCCGCAGATGAGGAACGTAAAATGCTCGAAGCCCTCGTCTGGTCGATGACGGAGATTCCCGGCATGGATAAGGTGAAGCTGACAGCCCAGGGCAAGCCGATCTCGCTTCCCGCTTCCGGGATTCCGGCGGATGGGACGCTGACCCGAGGCATCGGAATCAACGTCGAGCAGGCGAAAGGAGTAACCCTATCCAAGTCCATGGGCGTGACCCTGTACTTCTCCTCGCAATCTTCGAGCGGCGAAGGCTATTTCGTACCCGTTACGCGCCTGATCGACAGAACGCCCGACCGTCTCGAGGCCGCTTTGAACGAGCTGATCAAAGGTCCGCTCGAAAGCGATGATCTTCGTCCCGTTCTCTCCCCGGACGTGACCGTAGACAAACTGACTCCGAAGGCCGATACCGTGAACGTGTCGCTTCGCCAGGAAGGCTGGTCGCCGAACGACCCGGTGCCCTCCGATATGATGGAAGCCCTCGTGCTCACGATGACCGAAGCGGCAGGGGCGCCGATGGTCAAAGTGACGATCAACGGCGTCGACAAATTCCTCGATTCGGACCAGCGGTCCTACGAACGCCCGGTCACCCGTCCGACGGCCGTGAACATGCTGAAACAGTAATGCCTGCCGAGATGGGATTCCGGATGCTTTTCCCGCCCGACTTTGGTAAAATGGGGGAGGTTTCGAACCCAGGCAAGTTGACGGCAGGAGGAAAACAGGATGAGGGCCGACGGAAGGCAGACAGACGAACTGCGCCCATTCAAGGTGACGCTTCAACCCAATAAATACGCGGAAGGCTCGGTGCTGATCGAAGCCGGGGACACGAAGGTGCTGTGCACGGCTTCGGTCGACGAGAGAGTGCCTCCTTTTCTCAAAGGGCAAGGCAAAGGATGGGTCACGGCGGAGTATGCCATGCTGCCCAGAGCTACGCAAACCCGCAATCAGCGGGAATCGATCAAAGGAAAGCCGGCCGGCCGCACGATGGAAATCCAGCGGCTGATCGGCAGGGCGCTTCGTTCCGTCGTTCAGCTCGACGCTCTCGGCGAGCGGACGATCACGATCGACTGCGACGTGCTGCAGGCCGACGGCGGAACGAGGACGACCTCCGTCACGGGAGGGTTTCTCGCGCTCGCCCTGGCGATCCACAAGTTGTCCGGCACGGTGGCGTTCGCCCGCTATCCCTTGACCGATTATTTGGCATCCGTCAGCGTCGGGGTACTGCAGGAGGCGATCCTTCTTGATTTGAATTACGAAGAAGATTCGAAGGCCAAGGTGGACATGAACGTCGTCATGACGGGGGCTGGCTCGTTCGTCGAGGTGCAGGGAACGGGCGAGGAATCTCCATTCACCCGCGCGGAGCTGGACGGCATGCTCCATCTCGCGGAATCGGGAATCCGGAAGCTCGTGGATTGGCAGAAGACGACACTGGGAGAAGCCGGCTTACGAATCGGCGAATCGAAACCGTGATCGGGCCGGGAAGCGTGCTGGTCGTGGCGACCCGGAACCGGGGCAAGACGAAGGAGTTCCGCGAAGCTTTCGCAAGCATAGGTATCGAGGTTCGGGATCTGAACGAAACGGAAGCCGTTCCCTCGATCGAGGAAACCGGGGAGACTTTTCATGAAAACGCGCTGATCAAAGCGAAAACGGCAGGGGAAGCCCTCGGATTCCCGGTGCTCGCCGACGATTCCGGGTTGTGCGTAGATGCCCTCGGGGGCGCTCCCGGCGTTTACTCCGCCCGTTATGCCGGCGAAGGAGCTTCCGATCGCGACAATAACGCCAAGCTTCTTCGGGAATTGTCAGCCATAGGAGCCGAAGGGCACCGCGATTCCGCCGGCGCCTCCGAAACGTTCGGTCCCGCCCGTTTCGTGAGCTCGCTCGTCCTTTACGATCCCAAAAGCGGTGCCTGCTTTTCGGCAGAAGGCAAGGTGGAGGGTCTGATTCTGAAGGAGCCGAGAGGCTCGGACGGCTTCGGCTACGACCCGCTCTTCTGGCTTCCCGAATTCGGCAAAAGCATGGCGGAGTTGACGGTGGAGGAGAAGAACGCCGTCAGCCACCGGGGACGCGCCCTACGCGAATTGCGAAGACAGATCCCATCGAACTGATACGATAACGCGCAACCTCCGGCTTGCCATCAGGCAGCCGGAGGTTTTTCTGCGAATGGCCGGGGGCTAGGTTACGAGTTTGACTTTATAATGACGAAGCCAGAATTCCATCTGAAGCAAATACGCGAACAGCTGAGGACCGGACATCAGTTGCCCGAACCAAGGCAAGTGCGAGGAGGCGTCCGTCTGCGCGGCGATTTCCCTGACCCGCCCGGCGTCGATCAAGGGCAGCAGGGGAGAGGCGGGATCGTCCAGCCGCTCCAGCAAGCGGGTTCGAACCGCGGACAAGTAGTTGGGATTATGGGTTTTCGGATACGGGCTTTTCTTGCGGTAGAGCACATCGTGGGGCAGAACGCCCTCCAGGGCTTTCCGGAGCACCCCTTTTTCCCTGTTCCCGGTCATTTTGATTTCCCAGGGGATGTTCCATACGTATTCGACGAGCCGATGGTCGCAGTAGGGCACGCGGACCTCCAGACCGACGGCCATGCTCATCCGGTCTTTCCGGTCGAGCAGCGTCGGCATGAATCTCGTGATGTTGAGGTAGGACATGCGACGCATGTTCCGCCGTTGCGAATCTTCGCCTTCCAGGTGCGGCACTTCCGCGACGGCCTGGGCATACCGGTCTCCCAAGTACTCTTCCGGCCGGAGAGCTTGCCGCAATTCGGGAGAGAGCAGACCGGTCCGAAGTCCGGCTGCCAGCGACCAGGGAAACGTCTCCGCCTCCAAGGCGTCTTGCCGGTGAAACCAGGGGTAACCGCCGAAGATTTCGTCCGCCGCTTCGCCGGATATGGCGACGGTGGCGTTCTTCTTGATTTCCCGGCAGAACAGGTAGAGGGAAGCGTCAATGTCTGCCATGCCGGGCAAATCCTTCGCCAGGACGGCGGCTTCCAGCGCTTCGACCAATTCGGGCGTGTCGAACTGGACGCCGTGATGAACCGTGGACAGGTGCCGGCTCATGCGCTCGATCCAAGGCGCGTCGGCGTTGGGCTGGAAGTCGTGCGCCTGAAAATGCTTGTCATTGTCTACGTAATCGACGGAAAAGGTATGAACTTGACCTTGCCCTGTTCTTCCGTAATAGCGGACGGCGAGGGCGGTAAGCGCGCTGGAATCGAGACCGCCCGACAGCAGCGTGCACACCGGTACGTCCGAAACGAGCTGACGTTCCAGCGTGTCGGCCAGCAACTCCCCGACGCAACGCGCGGTCTCCTCCGCGTCATGCTCGTGGGGCCGGCTTTCGAGCCTCCAATAAGCGGCGGTCCGCAAACCGTCGCGGTCGTACGTCAAGCAATGCCCCGGCAGCAGCTCCCGGAAGCCGCGCCATACCCCATGGCCGGGCGTTCGGGCCGGCCCGATGACGAACAGCTCCGCCAAGCCTTCCGCATCGACTTCGGGCGTAACATCCGGGTGAGCCAGGATCGCTTTCGGCTCCGATCCGAACAGCAGCCTTCCCTCCGAATGGAGATAAAAAAGCGGTTTGACGCCAAGCCGGTCCCGTGCCATGAACAGCGTTTCCTCGTCCGTTCTCCAAATCGCGAACGCGAAGATCCCGTTGAATTTGTCGACGCATGCCGGTCCCCATTCCACATAGCTGAGCAGCAGCACTTCGGTGTCGCACGTGGTGCGGAAGCGGTAGCCGAGCCCGGCCAGCTCGTTTCGCAGCTCGGTCGCGTTGTAGAGCTCGCCGTTATAGACGACGACGCAATCTTGGTCTTCCGCGGACTTGACCGGCCGAACCATCGGCTGCGCCCCGTTCGCGGGGTCGATCACGCTCAGTCTCCGATGCCCGAACGCACAGTGACGGGACAACCAGGTGCCCGAGGCGTCCGGTCCGCGCAGCTCCAGGGTCTCGGTCATTTTCTCGATCGTGTCGGCTCGTTTCGTCAAATCCTCGTTCCAGTCGATCCATCCGGTGATGCCGCACATGGGCTTTTCCTCCTCCCGCTGTAGGACCGATCAACCGATCATAAGATGGATATGCGGAAAAAGGGATAACATGTATGTCCGGGGGGAGAAAATACGTATCGAACCGTGTCGGAAGGGAGCGAAGCGCAGAGTCATGCAAGACGAACGCAAAACGTACTACGTATCCGTCGGAGCGGGGCAGGTGCTGGAGGATAAGGAGGCGGCCGCATTCGAATTCGAAATCCGCGCGAACGAAGAGGAGCTGAACAAGCTCCAGGAGCTGTTCGAGGAAACTTCCAGCGCGGACGAGGCGGCGGGGCTGCATTTCATGGGGCCGATCACGGTCGAAAGCGCCGAAGACCGAAACTCGGATTACGACGCGCAGATTCAACAAATCTACGAATGGATCCATCAATTGGGGACGGAACGAACGAAACGGCATATCGAATCGATGGGCATTCTGGATCCGCAGCACGGGCGGGATCCCGTCGTGCCGTCATGTTGACGGTCCGGCAAGCGTCGTTCCGGGGAATCCGGGACTCAGGAGGCCGGCGGCTGGCGGAAGTCGAGGTGCGGACAGGTCCAGGAAACCAGGCGTTGCTCGCCTATTTCCGGGAAGGACCGAAGGGGTACCAGCTCGTCAGGGTGCTCGCCAACGACGCCGACACCGAGACGGATTGGTTCGATAACGCCCAGCATGAAGCGTTCCGCGACGTGACGATGCAATGGTTTCACGGCCCCAGTCATGCGGGAGGGGATGACCGCAACGCGTTCGCCGAGCAAGTGCTCGATACCGGCGGGGTGCGGGCAGACCTGGACTTGCATTTCGGCCGCGGCGGGAGGTGAACGGGGGCATGCCCGAACGTTTCAAGAAAAACAAAGGCAACATGATCCGCAGCCGGGGAGAAGAGTTCGTGGAGGAGACGCTGCGAAAAAACGTCAAACATCCGGCCCAGAACAACCCGTCCGAAGAAGCGCAAAGATAAACCGTTTTCTGCACCCAATCGGCGGCTCAGGGGTTCTCCTTGCGAGGGAGAGCCCTGCTTGTTTTTGGCAGAGCGGTGATGCACGAAACAGAATTTGGACTGGCTCCGGAATCGGAAGGCTAGGCGCTTGACAGCTAATCTTCCAAAAGCGAGCGTTCGAGCGTCTGCGGATCGGTGAGCCGGATCATTTTGTCCCGGATTTCGATCAACCCTTTGTCTTGCAAGTCCTGCAGCACTTTGGACACCGTTTCGCGGACGGCGCCGACCATGTCGGCCAGCTGCTGATGGGTGATTTTTACGGGAATCCGGCTGCCCCCGTACTCCTCGCTCAAATACAGCAGTCGTTTGATGATCCGCGTTCTGACGTTGAGGAAAGTCAGGTCGTAGATTTGCTGGTTCGCCCTGCGAAGCCGCTCCATCGTATAGTCCAGCAGATGGAACGCCAGATTGCGGTCTTGTTCGATCAGCGTTTGGAAATCGACCCGGCGCAGCGCGTAGAGACGCGTGGCCATCAAAGTCTCGGCCGTCGCCGAGCGGACCAGACCCGGCTTGAGCAGGGCCATTTCACCAAAATACTCGCCTTCCCGAAGGAACGCGAGCGTCACTTTCTTTGCCTTATCGAACGTATAGATGCTGACGGCGCCGGAGCCGATGAAATAAATTTCGTCGCCATCGTCGCCTTCGAGAAAGATGATCTCCCCTTTTCTCAGTTTTTTCACGAACATCAGGGGGACGATCCTCTCCAGCAGCGCCGGTTCGATTTCCCGGAAAAAAGGAATGGACATGCGCAGTTTCGCCGCGTCGATCGCCATCTCCATTCCTCCTCTAAATCGCTCATGGATTTGCGGGTTGCGCGCGTTCGATCCTCAAGGTGGGATGCCGCATCAGGTCGATGCGGCCGCCGGTGGCCCGCAGTTGAACGACGGGGCGGTTCGGGTTCGCCGGATTCGTCTCGATGACGGTTCCTTCCAGGTTGCCGGTCAGCTTTACGGCCGTTCCGACGGGATAAGGCTCGAATATTCGGAGGAAGGCGCGAACCACTCCATAGTCGTACGAGGTATCTATTTTCGACATTACGTAGTCAAATCCTTCTTCGGGCAGCCGCGGGGTTAACGAACGGTTCATGAAATCGTCGAATTCGCAGGCGACGGCGCAAATTTGGGAAGCTTCCCGAAAGGCCCGGCCGCGTATGCCTTGGGGGAATCCTCGTCCGTCGATCCTCTCGTGGTGCTGCAGGACGATTTGCAGCGCATTCGTCGGGATGCCGGGCACCTTGCGCAAAATATCGAAGCCGATCAAAGGATGGTTCATAACCAGCTTGTCCTCCAGGGGGACTGCCAATCCGATGTCGTGCAGCAGGCTCCCGATCGCTACCTCCCGGAGCAGCCGCTCCCCATATCCGAGCGCTTTTGCCGTCAGCATGGATAGGAAACACACGTTCAGGCTGTGAGCGATCAGCTCCTCCTGATCCATCGTCAGGTCGCCGGGGCCTAACTTGAAGTCTGGTTTCTCCGTGACGATGCCGGACAGATGCTCGGCCCAGTCGAACAGCGGTTTGGCGGGGAAAGTACCGTTCCGGCGGATGGCCTGGAAGCAGCGGTCCAGCAGTTCTCCGGTAACGGCGCGCAGGTTCCGTTTCCAATCCCTTCCGGCAGAGCCGGACCCGTTATCCGAAATTTCCACGTATATGTAGTTTAGTCCCAGACGTTTGATGCCTTCGATCATCCGGTCGTTCAATCGGATTCCTTGTTTGAGCAACAGGCGGCCGTCCCCCGAGT
This sequence comes from Cohnella sp. CFH 77786, assembly GCF_019400745.1. Classification (GTDB taxonomy): domain Bacteria; phylum Bacillota; class Bacilli; order Paenibacillales; family Paenibacillaceae; genus Cohnella. The sequence goes on from NZ_WJIB01000011.1 coordinate 174,678, forward strand.
ACAACCCTCTGCCCAACCGGTCTCCATCCTTCAATTCGTGAACGGGGACGAGCAGCATATTCATCACTCCACGGCCCGGCATCCCGGGCATTCTCTCGTTTCTGAGAATAGGGTAGCACAACGTTCCCCGCGGTTTCTGTAACCGAGGTTACAAAACGTGTCGAATGGTGGAGGCGAATGGTAGGAATGCGGGAAACGATCATCGTCAGCCGGCCGTTTTTGAAAAATAAATCAATCCGGGGATCGCGAGGACGGCCATTAGAAATATCCCTAAAACGATGTAGATGACCCTGACAAAGATAAAAAGGATTCCCATGAACTTGTCGCCGGCGATGATCGCTTTTTCAGGAAGAAAGCCCTCGAGGGCTTTCCATAAATGCGAAAACAATTCCTTCAAACTTTTCCAACCGCCGGAAGGATGGATGCCTTCCACCATCAACGTTAAACTTAGAAGGAAGACGAAAACAACCGCCAATAAGGCCACATAGCCTTGTCGTTCGAGTTTGCCGTTTAAGCTGCTGATAAACACGGCGGCTAAGGAAATCATGGCGGCAGCAGCTAGTGGCCATCGGAGCCGGGATTTCATCACTCCCTTTTCGAGCATTTCCCACAGTTTTCGCAGCATCGCCGACCCTCCTTTTCTTCAGTAAGATTGCAGGCTGTCGGACTTTTTTGCCGACTGAACCAAGCCGCTGGCCACCTGCCGGCCGGGTTAAGTGGGTGTCACCGGCTTAAGTCACAATTATCGCTCTTATCCGTAACGTTTCATGAAATCCAGCGATGGCCGCAGGTCCCTGGAGAAGAATAGACTGTGGAACGGGCTGGCGTAGAATGATTTCGCTCGATTGCTTCTGGTCCTAGGTTGCCCAATCGCGGGAGTTCTTGTCGGATGAATGGATCCCAACAAAAATACCTCCTGCGGAAGATTTGCTTAATCTTCGCAAGAGGTATCGAATATTCGTATGTAATGGCGTCCCGGAAGGGATTCGAACCCCCGACCGACGGCTTAGAAGGCCGTTGCTCTATCCAGCTGAGCTACCGGGACGCAGCTTGATTAGTGTACCATAAGCCGCCTGTCCCGCTCAAGTGGATATTGAGGGAAATACAAAATCAACCGTAAAGCAGCTTAGGCGAAATCTCGGCATGTGAATATTTACGTTAGGTACAGTTACACGTTTGTGACAAAAGAACTGTTAAACATCATCAATTTCGTCATTATGCCGAAAAAACGTCATATTTATTTACATAATAGTAACGCGGTCGTATTCTAATTTCTAATTTACCAATAGGAAGAGGGAGAGTACGACATGAAAAAAGGGCTATGGTTGTTGATGACTCTTGCATTCATCCTGGCGACAGCTTGCTCCAAATCCGGCACGACCGGCGAAAGCACGGCGGCGACCGCTTCAGCATCCTCAGATGCGCCGGCGTCTTCTCCTTCCGCAAGCGAATCCGCGGAGGCCCAAAAGCTGCCTCGCGTCGCGTTCGTGTACATCGGCGTTCCCGGCGACGGAGGCTGGACCTACCAGCACGACCAAGGGAGAATCATGCTGGAGAAGGAGCTCGGCATCAAGGCGACCGTTGTCGAGAACGTGCCGGAAGGCGCGGACGCGGAGAGAGTTTTCACCGAACTTGCGCAAAACCACGACATCGTCATCGGAACCAGCTTCGGATATATGGACCCGATGTACAACGTCGCCCAGAAATTCCCGAAAGTCAAATTCCTGCATGCGACGGGCTACAAAACGCTGCCGAACATGGCGACTTACATGGGCAGGGAATATCAAAGCGCGTATTTGGTCGGCATGGCCGCAGGCAAGATGACGAAGAACAACCGCATCGGCTATGTTGGGGCGTACCCGATCCCGGAAGTCATTTACACGATCAACGCTTTTACGCTGGGGGCCCAAAGCGTCAATCCGAACGTCGAGGTTGGCGTCGTGTGGTCCAACACCTGGTTCGATCCGACCGTCGAGCGGCAAGCCGCCCTGAGCCTGCTGGATAAAGGAGTAGACATTCTGGCCGCGTACCAGGACTCGCCGGCCGGACTTGAAGCGGCGGCTGAGAGGGGGAAATTCGGCATCGGCAACGATTCCGACATGAGCCGGTATGCCCCGGATTATTACATTTCGAACAACGTATTCAACTGGGGGCCATATTACGTAAGCGCGGTGAAGAGCCTGATGGACGGCACCTGGCAGACGGGCAGCTACTGGGGAACGATGAAGGACGGAATCGTCGACATCGCCCCGCTCGGGAAGAACGTTCCTCAAGACGTGAAAGATCTGGTGGAAGCCAAGCGCAAACAAATCATGGACGGAAGCTTTACTGTATTCAGCGGCAGGATCCTCGACCAGGAAGGCAAGGAGAGGCTGGGAGAAGGAGCGGTCATGAAGGACGAGGACATCCTGAACATGAACTGGTTCGTCAAAGGAATTACCGGAACGATACCGAAATAACCGATAGAGGAGGTGGCGGCCGTGTCTGCACCGATACGGGATCCGGCGCTGTGGCGGGAATGGCATCCCGTTGCCTTATCATCCAAATTGGGGACCCAGCCGCAGCAAGTGAAAGTATTGGGCGAGAACGTCGTCCTGTTCCGGACTCGCGACGGCGTTCGGGCGATGCGGGATTTGTGCATCCACCGCGGGGTACCGTTGTCGCTGGGCCGGGTGGAGAACGATCGGCTCCTCTGCGCTTACCACGGGTGGCAGTACGACGGCAGCGGGGCGTGCGTCTGCATCCCTGCTTTGCCGGCCGGACAGACGATTCCGCCGAAGGCCAGAACGCCCCGTTTCGAGTGCGTGGAGAGGATAGGCTTCATCTGGGTATGTCTGGGAGAGCCGAAGGAGCCGGAGCCTCCGTACGCGAAGTATGGAGAAGAAGGCTTGATTCCCCTGCGGATGGGACCGTACCCGGTGAACGCCTCGGCTCCGCGCGTCGTCGAAAATTTCCTTGACGTGTCCCATTTGATGTTCGTCCATGAAGGGCTATTGGGCGATAGCGCCTACTCCGAAATCAATGACTACGAAATGTCGGAAACGGACGGAGTGATCCGCTCGGGCGAGATCGCCGTATATCAACCGGATCCGGACGGGCGCGGCCAGGGCGTGACCAGCATCTACGTATACGAGATTTTCGGTCCGATGGCCGTCAGGCTCGTGAAACGCGCGTTAGGAACGGACGAAAAGTTCCATTTGTTCCTGTTCGTGCTGCCGGAATCGGAGACGGCTTGCACGGCGTTTATGCTGCAATTGAGGAACTACGGCGCGGACGTGCCGGACGAAGTGTTCGTCGAATTCCAGGACCGCTTGCTGGAACAGGATAAGGTCATCGTGGAGCACCAGAAGCCGGAGCTGCTCCCGCTCGATCTGCAGGCGGAGTTGCATCTGAAATGCGACAGAGTCAGCATCGCTTACCGCCGTAAGTTGAAGGAGTTGGGCGTTACGTTCGGAACGGAATGAACCGGACATGACTTGAATGTCGAAGGAGATGGTGGCCGTGGGTGCATCAGCAGGATTCGAGAGGGAGCCGCTTCACCGAATGTTGACGGAGCTGACGGCGGTTGCCCGCGGCAACCGCCCGGCAAGCTTGGTTGTCCGGGGCGGCATTCTCGTCAACGTCTGTTCGGGAGAACTGCTGGAAGGAATGTCGGTCGCGTTCGCCGGTTCGCGTATCGCTTACGTCGGCCGGGACGTCTCGCATGCGATCGGAGAAGGGACCCGGATCGTCGAGGCGGACGGGCGATACATCGCGCCCGGGTTGCTCGATGGACATTGCCATATCGAAAGCACGCAAATGACGGCGTCCTCCTTCGCCCGGGCCGTGCTTCCCCGAGGGACGACGGGCGGCTTCTTCGACCCGCACGAGATCGCCAACGTGCTCGGGCTCGAAGGAATCCGCTTGATGCTGGAGGAAGCCCGCACGACCCCGCTGGCCGCGTACCTGCAGGCCCCATCCTGCGTTCCGTCGGCCGGAGCGGAGTTCGAGACGGCCGGGGCTTCGCTGGGGCCGGCGGAAATCGAAGAGGCGCTGTCCTGGGGGCGGGACGTCATCGGACTCGGCGAAGTGATGAACTTTCCGGGCGTCGTGTACGGGGACGAACGTATGCTGGGAGAGATCGCAGCTGCGCTTCGCGCCGGCAAAATCGTGGACGGCCATTTCACGTGGCCCGCGTCGGATTGGCGTCTGCCTGTCTACGCGGCCGCGGGCGTCAGCGGCGATCACGAATGCGTAACGCCGGATGACGTCGCGGAGCGGGTGCGGCTCGGCATGTACGCCAAAATGCGCCAAGGCTCCGCGTGGCAGGATGTCGCCCGGACGATACGCGCGCATACGGAACGGGGAATCGATCCCCGCCGCATGATGCTCGTCACCGACGACCGAAGCGCGGAATCCCTGCTCGACGAAGGCCATATGGATTTCGTCGTGCGACTGGCCATCCGCCAGGGCGTCAAACCGGTGACCGCTTTCCAGATGGCGACTCTGAATACGGCGGAGCGGTTCGGCGTGGCGAGGGACGTCGGTTCCGTCACTCCGGGGACGTTCGGCGACGTCATTCTGCTGGACGGAGCGCTGGCCGACGTGAACGTGAGCATTACGATCGCCGCGGGACGGATCGTGGCGGAGAACGGTCGGATGACGGCGGATTGGCCGGCCTTCGCCTATCCCCCTGCCGCAAGGCACACCGTGCGAGTCGGAAAGGAACTCGGCGAAGGCGATTTCCGGATCCCGGCTCCTGTCGATTCCGGGATGCTGACGGCCCGGGCGATCGAACCGATCGAAAACCAGACCGAGACCCGGGAGCGTTTCGTTCAGGTGAAGGCGGAGAAGGGGGCGGTACGCCTAGATCCGTCGTCCGGGCTATGCAAGATCGCCGTTTTCGAACGCCACTTCGCCAGCGGCGGCAAGTCGGTCGCGCTGCTGGCGGGGGTCGGTTTCGACCGTCCGGCCGCCATCGCCATGACCGTCGCGCACGACAGCCATAACCTGCTGGTTGTCGGCAACGACGACGGGCTTATGTCGGCCGCGGCCAATTCCGTCATCTCTTGTCAGGGAGGCATTTCGGTGGTGGGCGCGGGAGAGCCCGTATTGTTCGAGCTCCCGGTAGCCGGCCTTATGTCCGATGCCGATCCGGAGTCGGTCGCGGAGCGGTCCCGTGCCGTCGGGCAGGCGCTGAAGGACGTCGGCTGCCGGCTGAATTCGGCGCTGATGACCCTGTCGCTGCTCGCGCTGGTCGTGATTCCGGAGCTGAGGCTGTCGGACAAAGGCTTGGTCCGCATTTCGCCCGACGGGATCCGGAGAGTGTCGCTGTTCCCGGATTTCGAGGAATAGCGGTTCCCGAAACTTTCAAAGATTTTGATCGGCCCCTCAGGCTTCCCGGCCTTTCGGGCCTTTTTTCATGGTCGCCGCTTGGTAAGACGTAGGAGCTGCTTTCATCGTCCGCGGAGGTCTGCCGAACTGAACCATGCAGCGCAATACGCGATTCCCGTTGTCGTAATCGCATTGGTCTGCGGCGGCCGGCGGCCCGGACCCGATGCGGCAGAACGCTAGAGACCCTTGGACCGCCGGAATCTTTTTCGTTGTCGTCACGTATTACCTCGGCTTTTACTCCTGCGTACTTCGGCAAGGCCGAAGCGTCGAGGCGGAAACGCGCGGTTCGGATGCATAAAATGGAAAAAAAGAACCCTTGCGCCGCAAGGGTTCTTCGTTCATACAACAAATTCGACGAACTCCGGGGAGCGCAGCGTCCCCGCACGCGTCCAGTTCCGGAACCGAACGCGGGCTTTGATGCTCGGCTGGACATAAACGAAATTCCGGTCCTCGCCGGTGACGATGCTCTTCGAAACGCCGTAGAATGCGTTTCTGTGCGCGGAAGGGACGGCCAATTCCATAACTCCGAGCGGTATGCCTTGATGCTGCAGGAGCCAACCGAACTGGTTTTTCCGATAACCGGCGATCGTCACGTCGGCGTACTGGTAATGGATGATTTTGATCCACGCCGGATCCCGTCGGCCGAAGTACCGGCTGTCCTTCTTCTTGGCCACCATTCCCTCGAGCCGCTTTTCGCAGATAGCTTCGAACATCGACACCCCCGAGCCTTCAACATGGATCACCCGGGAAAAATGATGGTTCTCGTCGAGAACCCGGGCAAGCAGCGCCTTTCTGTCCGTCAACGGCCGCCCGCGGAGATCTTCGCCTTTGTAGCGGAGGAGATCGAACGCAAAGAAGATCGCGGGCCGCCGAACGCGGGCTTGCATGATCGCCATCGGCTTACGGGTTAAAAAACGTTTCTGGATGAGTTCGAAGTCGATCGTTCCCGTGTCGGGGTTTACGCATGCGACCTCGCCGTCCAGAACGGCGTCGGAGTTATCTTCGATCGGGACGTTGTGCAGCTCCGGATACTGAGCCGTAACGTCCAGGCAGCTTCTGGTGAATAGCTGCGTTTTGCCGTTTTCGATGGAGACGATCATTCGGTGACCGTCGATTTTCGGTTCGAATAAGTACCGGTCATCGTCGAACGGCTTCTCTTGTTTTTCCAGCAGCATCGGGGGCAAGAACATCGGACATACCACCATTCTATAAACAATGATATACCGATTGTAGCACTCGGAATTTACCTTGTGACTCGGTAAGTTTTTGCATGGAAGGAAATGCGCGGGATCCGGAATCGAATATGAAGAGGTAAACGGTTTCCGAAATCGAAAGGGTCAAAACCCGCTTTTGGCGGGTTAGGTTCGAAGTGGAACGCAGCCTCGGACAATAAGAAAAGAAGCCTTGCTTATCAAGGCTTCACGGTTATGTTCTTATGGAGCGGGTGAAGGGAATCGAACCCTCGCCTCAAGCTTGGGAAGCTGGCGTTCTACCATTGAACTACACCCGCGCGTTCGTGTGGAGCAAGAGATATAATAGCACAGACGTACGTGGGAATCAACGGTCTCGTGATCTTGCTCAAAACAGGCTCTATTTTATCCGCCTCCACCATTCGCATCCCGCCAATCGCATTCCGGCCAACCGACTAACCGAACCTCGCCGATCGCCCCCTCACGCCAACTGCCCCCACACGAGCCGGATCGCATTCCCCTGCTCCCTTTTCCTTTTGCGGAAGACTTCGTGTTATAATGCGGGGGACCGAACCTGCGGCCGTTCGCCGCCCGGAAGGGGATTCGCGATGTCCGACCGCACCAATGACAACTTGGTGTTGTTTCCGAAAACGCTGGACTACTATCAAATCAAATTAACGAAAATGCTGGAGACGGAGCGTTACGGCGACGCCAAGGAGCTGCTCGCGTTTCTGCTTCTTTGCCGCGGGGATGCGGAACGCCACCATACGGAATGGCAAGCGCTTCTCGGATGGCTGGAAGCGGCTTTCCCTTATGCGGAGGCGACCGGCAATGCCGAATCCGCCTTCGATGGCGAGCCGGATGAGGAGGAGGAATTATCGGAATCCGATTGGGTTCGCAAACGGGTGGAGGATCGCTCGCACCAGGACGCCGAATATGTTCCCCGTCTGCTCAGAACCCTTCGGGAAGAGGGGGATCCCGAGCAGCAGATGCTGGTCATCGGCCAGCTTCTCCACGTGGTCCATCCGGATGTGGAGCCTGCTTTGCGGGAATGGCTCGCGGGACGGGAACGTCATCCTTCCGTGCAGTTCAAAGCCTTGCAGGCACTCCGCAAGCAAGGCGCATCCGGTTCCGCTGCGGTGATGAGGGAGGGGGAAATCCTGTCGCTCGATATCGGGGATACGCCGCTGGCGTTCTCGGAATTCCCGCAGGCCATTCTATCGGTCATCGAGCGGGTGCGGCAGGCGGCGGAAGTTTCCGATCCCACGCTGGCGTATTTCTCGGAAGAAATGTGGAAGGAATGCGTGCAAGCTGCCTACGGCACTCCGATCTACGCAACCATGACCGCGGACGACGACGGCTCATCGGACGTTTGGGCGGCGGCTCTCCACCAGTTTCTGCTGGAAAAGCTGCACGGGCAGACCGGGGATGAGGACGTCCGGGAGCACTACGGCATTACGGACGAGCTGCGCTTCCGATACGAACAGGCGCTCCGCTGGCTCCGCCATTACGGCGCGGAGCCTCCCTCCGTCCGGTGAAGGCGAAGGAATCCTCGCCTTGCGAAGGAACGGATGTTTGTATATAATGTAATAGTTTATGTCAAGGGGAGCCGTTCCAACGGCAAGAAGCAAAAGGTGAGAGTTTGACTTGGTCAAACTCCCGACAATAGTGGAGGGGAAAGTTACCATGAAAGCGAATTGGGAAAAAATAGAGAAAAACGTCGGCGTGCTCGACGTGGAAGTCGAAGCGGAGCAAGTCGCGGCCGCGTTGGACAAGGCGTTCAAGAAAGTCGTCGCCAAGGTCAACGTACCGGGATTCCGCAAAGGCAAAGTGCCGCGCACCATTTTCGAAGCGCGTTTCGGCGCGGAGAGCCTGTACCAGGACGCCATCGACATCCTGCTTCCGCAAGCCTATTCCGAAGCGGTCGAGCAGACGGGCATCGAGCCGGTTGACCGTCCGGAAGTGGACGTCGAGCAATTCGGCAAAGGCCAAACCTTTAAGTTCAAAGCCAAAGTCACGGTTAAACCCGAAGTCAAACTCGGCGAGTATAAGGGGATCGAAACTCCGGCCGTCGATAGCGAAGTAACCGACGAAGAGATCAACATGGAACTCGAGCGTCTCCAGCAGCGACATGCGGAGCTGGTCGTCATCGACGAAGGTCCCGCCCAAATGGGCGACACGGCCGTCATCGACTTCGAAGGCTTCCTGGACGGCGTGCCGTTCGAAGGCGGCAAAGGCGAGCGCTATTCGCTCGAACTCGGCTCCGGTTCGTTCATTCCCGGATTCGAAGAGCAAGTCGCCGGCCTTAACATCGCCGAAGAGAAGGACATTAATGTCACGTTCCCGGAGAATTACCATGCCGAGAACCTGGCCGGCAAGCCGGTCGTATTCAAGGTCAAGCTTCACGAGATCAAGCGCAAGAACCTTCCGGCCCTCGACGACGAGTTCGCGAAGGACGTCAGCGAATTCGATACGCTGGAGGAATACAAACAGGATTTGGCGGCAAAGCTGAAAGAACGCAAGGCCAAAGACGCGGAAATCGCCCGTGAGACGGCTGTGGTCGACAAAGCCGCCGAAGCCGCCGAAGTCGACGTTCCGGAAGTGATGATCGAGAACGAAATCGAGCAAATGATGAAGGATTTCGAGAGCCGCCTCCGCATGCAGGGCATGAACCTCGACCTGTACTACCAGTTCAGCGGGCAGAACAAAGAAGCGCTTAAAGAACAGATGAAAGCCGATGCTGCCAAACGCGTGCGCAACAATCTGGTTCTCGAAGCGATCGCGAAAGCCGAGAACTTGGAGATCGCCGAATCGGAGGTGGACGAGGAGCTCGAAAACCTGTCTAAGGTGTACAGCCGCCCGGTGGAAGAGCTTCGCAGCATTTTCTCTTCGAACGGCTACCTGGACACGCTGACTTCCGACCTGAAGGTCCGCAAAGCGGTGAAGTTCCTCGTCGAGCAGAGCAAAACGGCCTAAGGCCGACATAGGACAGACGGGATAAGGCACGTGTCGTTCGCGTGCCTTATTTTTCACCGGGGACGCAATAAACCGCTTCCCGATGGGCGGTTCGTCAACATGACATTCCGCTTTGAACGTGTTAGAATATTACCGATGATTCGAAGTCCACAATGAAAAGAGGTTGGTCGGAATGAGTTTGGTCCCAATGGTCGTCGAACAAACCAACCGCGGCGAGCGGTCGTATGACATTTACTCCAGGCTCCTCAAGGACCGGATAATTTTTCTCGGAAGCGCCATTGACGACGACGTCGCCAATCTCGTCATCGCCCAACTGCTTTTCCTGGCGGCGGAAGATCCGGAGAAAGACATCTCCTTGTATATCAATTCGCCCGGCGGTTCCGTGACGGCCGGCATGGGCATCTACGATACGATGCAGTTCATCAAGCCGGATGTTTCGACGATCTGCTGCGGCATGGCGGCCAGCATGGGCTCGCTCCTGCTGACCGCGGGCGCCAAGGGCAAACGGTTCGCTCTCCCGAACAGCGAGATCATGATCCACCAGCCCCTCGGCGGAGTGAGAGGCCAGGCATCCGATATCAAGATTCACGCGGATTGGATCGTCAAGACGAAGGAAAAGCTCAATCGCATCTACGTGGAACGTACGGGACAGCCGTACGAAAAAATCGAGCGCGACACGGATCGCGACAACTTCATGAGTGCGGAGGAAGCCGTGGAATACGGTCTCATCGACCGCGTGATATCCGCGCCCATCCCCGTTTAAAGGAGGGTTCCCATGTTTAAATTCAACGACGAGAAAGGCCAGCTCAAGTGCTCGTTCTGCGGCAAGTCGCAGGATCAGGTCCGGAAGCTGGTGGCCGGACCCGGCGTCTATATATGCGACGAATGCATCGAGCTCTGCACGGAGATCGTGGAGGAAGAGCTGGGTCACGAGGAAGAGCTGGATCTCAAGGACATTCCGAAACCGAAGGACATCCGCAACATTTTGGACCAATATGTCATCGGCCAGGATCAAGCGAAGAAGTCGCTGTCCGTTGCCGTATACAACCACTATAAGCGGATCAATTCCCAATCGGCCAAGCTGGAGGACGTCGAGCTGCAGAAAAGCAACATCATGCTGATCGGACCGACCGGTTCCGGCAAGACGCTGCTCGCGCAGACGATGGCCAAAATCCTCAACGTGCCTTTCGCGATCGCCGACGCGACGTCCTTGACCGAAGCCGGCTATGTCGGGGAAGACGTCGAGAACATTTTGCTGAAGCTGATTCAAGCCGCCGATTACGACGTAGAGAAAGCCGAGCGCGGCATCATCTACATCGACGAGATCGACAAGGTCGCCCGGAAATCCGAGAACCCGTCGATCACGCGCGACGTTTCCGGCGAAGGCGTGCAGCAGGCGCTGCTTAAAATCCTGGAAGGGACCGTCGCATCCGTGCCTCCGCAAGGAGGACGCAAGCATCCGCACCAGGAGTTCATCCAAATCGACACGACGAACATCCTGTTCATCTGCGGCGGAGCGTTCGACGGACTGGAACAGATCATCAAACGCCGGATCGGCAAGAAAGTGATCGGCTTCAGCTCGGCCCTCGAAGGCCAGAAGGAGCTGAAACCGGGCGAATACTTGTCGCTGGCGCAACCGGAAGACCTGCTGAAATTCGGTCTGATCCCGGAATTCGTCGGCCGTCTGCCGGTCATCTCGACGCTGGAGCCGCTGGACGAATCCGCGCTGGTCCGGATCCTGTCCGAGCCGAAGAACGCTCTCGTGAAGCAGTATCAGAAGCTGCTCGAGTTGGACAACGTGAAGCTCGAGTTCGAGGGCGGCGCCCTGGAGGAGATCGCCCGCGAAGCGATCAAGCGCAATACGGGCGCGCGGGGTCTACGGGCCATCATCGAAGGCATCATGCTGGACGTGATGTACGAAGTGCCGTCGAGGGACGACGTCGTCAATTGCGTCGTGACCGAGAAGGTCGTCAAAGAGAAGATGGTTCCCGAGCTCCACACGAAGAAAGGCAAGAAAAAAGAAGAAAGCGCGTAAGCTGCAGATAGAATCCACCTCGTCGAAAGACGAGGTGGATTGATATTCGGGGAGAGAAGCGGTTATGTACAAAAGGACAGACACCGTTCCCGTCCGGGTGGGGAACCTGACGATCGGCGGGAACAACCAGGTCATCCTGCAAAGCATGTGCACGACGAAGACGGCAGACGTCGCCGCCACCGTGGCGGAGATCAAACGGCTCGAGGAAGCCGGGTGCCAGCTGGTCCGCGTCACGGTCAACAACAAGGAAGCGGCGGAAGCGATCAAAGCGATCAAACGGGAAATTTCCATTCCTCTCGTCGCAGACATCCATTTCGACTACCGGCTTGCGCTCCTGGCGATCGAGAACGGCATCGACAAGGTGCGGATCAATCCCGGCAATATCGGCCGCCGCGAGAAGGTGGAAGCGGTCGTCAAAGCATGCAAAGAACGCGGCATTCCGATCCGGATCGGCGTCAACGCCGGGTCACTCGAGAACCATCTGCTGGAGAAATACGGCTATCCGACCCCGGAAGCGATGGTGGAGAGCGCGCTGTTCCATATCGGCATTTTGGAGGAGCTGGATTTTCACGATATCATCGTGTCCTTGAAGGCATCTGACGTGCCGATGGCGATCGCGGCCTACACGCAAGCGGCCGAAATTATTCGCTACCCCCTCCACCTGGGCATTACGGAAGCCGGAACGCTGTACTCCGGCACGATCAAAAGCTCGGCCGGTCTCGGCGTGCTGCTGAACGCCGGCATCGGGAACACGATGCGGATTTCCCTAAGCGCCGATCCCGTAGAGGAGATCAAGGCGGCGCGCGAGTTGCTGAAGGTGTTCGGTCTGATCACGGACGCGCCGACGCTCATCTCCTGCCCGACCTGCGGCCGACTGGACATCGACCTGTTCTCCGTGGCGAACGAGGTGGAAGAGTACTTGTCCAAGCTCAAGGTGCCGATTAAGGTCAGCGTGCTCGGATGCGCGGTGAACGGGCCGGGGGAAGCCCGGGAGGCGGACATTGGCATCGCCGGGGCCCGCGGGGAAGGGATGCTGTTCCGCTACGGCGAAATGATCCGTAAAGTGCCGGAGGCGGAGCTGGTATCCGAGCTGAAGAAGGAAATCGACCATATCGCGGCCGTGTACGGCGAGACGGGGGTTATTCCAGGGAGGAAGCATTGATGCCGGCGGGTTGGCGGGGCAAGCTGTTCTGGCTGCTCGGCGGACTGGCTTTGCTGCTGTTCCTCGCGGCTTGCGGCTCCGGATCCGGTACCGATTCCGAGGGGGCCGATTCCGGTAAGGGCGCGTTGCACGTTCATCAGGCCCCGAACGGAGACACCCGGGAAGAAACGGCTTCCTTGGACAAGCTTCCCGCGTTTCTGGACAACCGTCCCAACAAAATGCTGCTTGCCTACCAGGCTGCGGCGAAGCTCCGCGACACGCTGCAGTGGATCCCGTGCTATTGCGGCTGCGGGGAGAGCGCCGGGCATAAGAGCAACCTCAACTGCTTCATCCATGAGGTGAGGGAGGACGGCACCGTCGTCTGGGACGATCACGGAACCCGATGCGACGTCTGCCAGACGATTGCGCTTCAGGCCGCCCAGATGAAGAGCCAAGGGAAATCGGATTTGGAAATTCGCAAGTTCATCGACGCCTCTTACAAGAACGGCTACGCGAAACCGACGGTGACGCCGATGCCGGAGGTATAACAAATAAATGGTCCGACAATCATGGGTGCCGCGTTCGCGCGGCTCTTTTTCTTTGCTTGGGTGATTCGAACCGCAACCCGGCAACCCGGCAACCCGGCAACCCGGTGCTAAGAGCAAAAATGTAATTAATCTTTGATAAACAACGGTTTTTTTATCAACTAAGAACCCAAATACACTTAGTCTGACGAATAAAACGATTTTATGGATAAAAGACTCTAAGTGTATTTTGGACGTTAGTTATCGAAATTGGGGAGTATTTTCGATAACTAACGGTACTTTTACAGTTAGCGTTGAGTGTTTAATGCGAGTGGGGACATTATGGTCGATGACAATCGACTGAGCAGTGCGAATATGTGTTGACGTGAGACGGTTGGCGGAGGTTAAGCCGGTGAGACCGGCGATAAACGGAGGGCGAGCGGGGGGCCGAGGTTAAGCCGGTGAGACCGGCGATAAACGGAGGGCGAGTGGGGGGCGGAGGTTAAGCCGGTGAGACCGGCGATAAGGCGATGTGTGCGGAGGTTGGCGGAGTTGGCGGAGTCATGGGGTCAGTCCGGCCGCGGTTCGTGGATCAGGTACATCGTCACGTGAAGATGTATGGCCCCCTCCCTTCCGGGAACGGTCTGTATTAAACTCGGGAATCACGGCTGCATGTGGTCGACCGACCGCAGTCATGCAGCGCACCGTGCGCTGGGGGCTCCGCGTGGTGCGAAAAGCCGTTGGATATGAAGGAAAAAGGTACGAATCGCCTGCGGACCAATTGTTTCGGGAATTCGTTATGGAACATTATGGCGGGAAACTTCGTCAAGCGAATTGACTATATCTTCCGGGATTCGGGCAATACTATTCAGTATACCCCGGGTTCCGGATTTTTTGGTGATTCGGAAAGTATAAATTCAACGATCCTTTTCAGAATCGCCTCGGGTAAAACGTCTATCCGTCCGAATAGGACGGGAAGCCGGTTTACTTGGTTTTCACAATTTCCGGAATGTTGAATGCGGAGAGGAAGTGGGAAAATGAGCTTAAGCATGATCCTGATGCTGATTCAGGTGTTTTTCGCCGTCATTATCGGCATATATTTCTGGAACTTGCTGCGGAACCAGAAATCGAACCGGAGCGCGGTCGACCGAGAATCCCGCAAGGAGATGGACAAGCTGAGGAAGCTGCGTTCGATATCCCTGACGAAGCCGTTGGCGGAGAAAACCCGCCCCGCTTCGATGAACGATCTCGTCGGTCAGAAGGAAGGCATTCGCGCGCTCAAGGCGGCCCTGTGCAGCAGCAATCCCCAGCACGTGCTCGTCTACGGCCCGCCGGGCGTAGGCAAAACCGCGGCAGCGCGGGTCATCCTGGAGGAGGCGAAGAAAAATCCGCTGTCCCCCTTCCGCCATGACGCGAAGTTCACGGAGATCGATGCGACCACCGCCCGTTTCGACGAACGGGGGATCGCCGACCCGCTCATCGGATCGGTGCACGATCCGATTTATCAAGGCGCGGGCGCGATGGGCGTGGCGGGCATTCCCCAGCCGAAGCCCGGCGCCGTGACGAAAGCGCACGGGGGCATCCTGTTCATCGACGAGATCGGCGAGCTCCATCCGATCCAGATGAACAAGCTGCTCAAGGTGCTCGAGGACCGCAAGGTCTTCCTCGAAAGCGCCTACTACCACGCGGAAGATCCGAACATCCCGATGTACATCCACGACATATTCCAGAACGGGTTGCCGGCGGATTTCCGCTTGGTCGGCGCGACGACGCGGTCGCCGAGCGAGCTGTCGCCCGCGCTGCGCAGCCGGTGCATGGAGGTTTATTTCCGACCTCTGCTGCCGGACGAGATCGGCAGGATCGCCGAGAACGCGATCCACAAAATCGGGTTCCAGCCGATGCCCGAAGCCGTGGAGGTCGTCAAGCGGTACGCGACGAACGGCAGGGAAGCGGTCAACATCATCCAGCTGGCCGCCGGGCTCGCCTTGTCCGAGAACCGTACCGTCCTGTCCGCGGCGGACGTGGAATGGGTCGTGAACAGCAGCCAGCTCCCGCCGCGCCCGGACCGCAAAATCCCGTCCGAACCGCAAGTCGGGCTCGTCAACGGCCTGGCGGTTTACGGGCCGAGCATGGGCGCGCTGCTCGAAATCGAGGTCACGGCGATTCCGGCCTCCCCGGGCCGCGGACAATTCACGATCACCGGCGTCGTGGACGAAGAGGAGCTTGGAGGCGGTCAGCGGACGCTTCGCCGCAAAAGCATGGCCAAAGGCTCGGTGGACAACGTGCTGACCGTCCTCAGGCGCTGCGGGCTTCATCCGGAGAATTTCGACCTGCACATCAACTTCCCCGGCGGCACGCCCGTCGACGGCCCTTCCGCCGGCGTGGCGATGGCTGTGGCCATTGCTTCGGCGGTCACGAAGCGGCCGGTCGACAATAAGCTGGCCATGACGGGGGAGGTGAGCATTCATGGCCGGGTCAAACCGGTGGGCGGCGTCATCGCCAAGGTGGAGGCCGCTTTCCAATCCGGCGCCGAGACGGTGCTCATTCCCAAAGAGAACTGGCAGGCTATTTTCGAGGGGCTGGAGGGAGTCAAAGTCATCCCCGTGGAGCGGATGGAGGAGGTGTTCCTCCACGTATTCGGGGAACGCGTGATGAGGGAGGAGCGA
Source organism: Cohnella sp. CFH 77786 (assembly GCF_019400745.1). Taxonomy (GTDB): domain Bacteria; phylum Bacillota; class Bacilli; order Paenibacillales; family Paenibacillaceae; genus Cohnella. The sequence goes on from NZ_WJIB01000011.1 coordinate 190,583, forward strand.
GAAACGTCCGCACAGGACGCGGCTCTTGCCCCGGACGCGTTCGCGGCGGCACCGGCCGTCTCCGTGCTGCACGCCGGCCTGGCGGCGCCCGAGCCTTCGCCGGTTCCGATCGACAGCCCCGCCCCCAGGCGGGAGCCGCCTCTCTCTCCCGCGCCGGGACTGCCCGCGCAAGGTTAATCCGAACAGTCGCCGCAAACAAAGCGGTTGAAGCCGTCCCCTCGGACGGCTTTTTTACCGCCTCGAGGACGCGGTCAAGTGAGCGAATTGCTCGATTTATTTCGAGCAAGCCCCGCGGTAAGCCTCCGACTGGAGCGAATTGCTCGATTATTTCGAGCAACGACCTGCCGTAAGCCTCCGACTGGAGCGAATTGCTCGATTATTTCGAGCATCTCTCCGACTAAAGACCCCGCCCGATTAATCCCGCCCCGCATGGGGGGAACCTATTCGGGTGCGGTCTGGGGGGATGCCGTTTTGCGGGCCGCGGGTACATTTGGTACAATGACGGAAACAATTTCTTTCTTGGTCCCTCAGAATTTACGGCGACCTGCAATGCCTTTCTGAGCGATCTCGATCGAAACGACATTCCCAGTCTTCCAGCGTTTCCAAAGGAAACGCACATCGTGAGGATGCGCTTAAAGACGGCGCAATCGTTTTACTTGTCCAGATCCGTTTCTTAAGGAGGTGCCGGACATGGGTTCGGGCAAAACAAAAAGCCGTTCCATTCCTTTGCTGCCCCTGCGCGGGCTGCTCGTCTATCCCAGCATGGTGCTTCATCTGGACGTCGGACGGGAGAAGTCGGTTAAGGCTCTGGAACAAAGCATGGTAGACGACCACATGATTCTTCTCTGCTCCCAGTCGGAAGTGAACATCGAAGAGCCGACGCAAGAGGATATATACCGCATCGGTACGATCGCGAAGGTACGCCAGATGCTCAAGCTGCCGAACGGAACGATCCGCGTGCTCGTGGAAGGCGTCACCCGGGCGGAAATCGAGCAATACTTGCCGAACGACCAGTATTACGAAGTGCTGGCCGCGGATCTCCAGGAGACGGGCGGAGGCGATCCCGAACTCGATGCCCTCATGAGAGCCGTCCTGAGCCAGTTCGAGAATTACATCAACCTGTCGAAGAAAGTGACGCCGGAGACCCTGGCCGCCGTAGCGGACATCGATCAGCCCGGCCGGCTGGCCGACGTCATTACGAGCCATCTGTCGCTGAAAATCAAAGACAAGCAGGAGATATTGGAGACCGTGAACGTTCGCGCGCGTCTGGAACGGGTACTGGACATGCTCGGCAACGAGCGGGAAGTACTGGAGCTGGAGCGGAAAATCAGCCAGCGCGTCAAGAAGCAGATGGAAAAAACGCAGAAGGAGTACTACCTTCGGGAGCAAATGAAGGCGATCCAGAAGGAGCTCGGCGAGAAGGAAGGCCGCGCGGGCGAAGCCGAAGAGCTGCGCGGTCAGCTGGAGGAAGCCCGCCTGCCGGAGAAAATCGCCGCCAAGGTCGCGAAGGAAATCGACCGGCTGGAGAAGATGCCGGCGGCTTCCGCGGAGGGAGCCGTCATTCGCACTTACGTGGAATGGCTGCTCGCGCTTCCGTGGACGAAACAGACGGAAGACGATCTCGATATCGCCAAGGCCGAGCAAATCCTGGACGAAGAGCATTACGGGCTCGAGAAGCCGAAGGAGCGGGTGCTGGAGTACTTAGCCGTCCAGAAGCTCGTCAAGAAGCTGAAAGGCCCGATCCTCTGCTTCGTCGGGCCCCCCGGCGTCGGCAAAACGTCGCTCGCCCGCTCGATCGCCAAATCGCTCGGGCGCGAATTCGTCCGTATCTCTCTCGGCGGCGTGCGCGATGAAGCCGAAATCCGCGGCCATCGCCGCACCTACGTCGGCGCCATGCCCGGCCGGATCATCCAGGGCATGCGCAACGCGGGCACCCTGAACCCCGTCTTCCTGTTGGACGAAATCGACAAGATGGCGATGGATTTCCGCGGGGATCCCGCGTCTGCCCTGCTCGAGGTGCTCGATCCGGAGCAGAACGCCACGTTCAGCGACCATTACATCGAAATGCCGTTCGACCTGTCCAACGTACTGTTCGTCACGACGGCGAACGTCGTCCATAACATTCCCCGCCCGCTGCTCGACCGGATGGAACTGCTCACGGTTCCGGGGTATACGGAGCTGGAGAAGCAGGAAATCGCGCAGCGTCATCTTCTGCCGAAGCAGAAGCGGGAGCACGGCCTGGAGGAAGACCAGTTGGAGGTGCGGCCGGATGCCGTGCTGTCCCTGATCCGCGAATATACCCGGGAATCTGGCGTGCGGAACATGGAGCAGCAGCTGGCGTCCGTTTGCCGCAAAGCCGCCAAGGCGATTGTGGCCGATCCCGAGGCCGCGCCGATCGTGGTGGACGAAGACAAGCTCAAGGAATACCTCGGTCCCCCGAAATTCCGCTACGGCATGGCGGAACAGGAAGATCAGATCGGCGCCGTCACCGGACTCGCTTGGACGGAGGTGGGCGGCGACACGCTCGTGATCGAGGTCACCGTCATGCCGGGAAGCGGCAAGCTGACCCTCACGGGCAAACTCGGAGACGTCATGAAGGAGTCCGCGCAAGCGGCGTTCAGCTACACCCGCAGCCGAGTGAAGGAGCTCGGGATCGCGCCCGACTTCCATGAGAAGACCGACATCCATATCCATATCCCCGAAGGCGCGATTCCGAAGGACGGACCGTCAGCGGGGATCACGATGGCGACCGCGCTCATTTCCGCGCTCACGAACAGGCCCGTGTCGCGCGAAGTCGCGATGACGGGGGAGATCACGCTGCGGGGACGGGTTCTTCCGATCGGCGGTCTCAAGGAGAAGTCGCTCGCCGCGCACCGAGCCGGCATCCGCAAAGTGCTCATCCCCAAGGACAACGAGCGCGATCTGCGGGACGTGCCGGAAAGCGTGCGGGAGGATCTGACTTTCGTGCCGGTGTCCCACATGGACGAAGTGCTGGAACACGCCCTGACCGAGCCGATCCTGATCGCTTCGCCCGTCGGCAACGACCCGCTGGACACGGACCCGGAAGCGCCGATCCCGGCGGCCGTGGAGTCCGAAACCGAGGAGGGGCCGCCGCTCGGCACCCATTGACGCCAAACCGGAAGGACGTTCTTCCCATGAAAATCAAAACCAGCGAATTCGTGATCAGCGCGGCCGGCGAGAGCCAATTTCCGGAGGACGGTTTGCCGGAAGTGGCCCTCGCCGGCCGCTCCAACGTCGGCAAGTCCTCACTCATCAACAAGATGCTGCTGCGGCGGAATTTGGCCCGCACGAGCGCGCAGCCCGGCAAAACGCAGACGCTGAACTATTACCGGATCAACGACGCGCTGTACTTCGTCGATTTTCCCGGCTACGGCTACGCTCGGGTGTCCAAATCGCAGCGCGAAGCCTGGGGCAAGCTGGCGGAGCGTTACTTGCGGGACCGCAAGCCGCTTAAGCTCGTGCTGCAGCTGGTGGATTTGCGCCATCCCCCGTCGGCGGACGACCGCAACATGTTCGCCTGGCTTTCCCACTACGGGATCCCGATGTGCGTCGTCGCCACCAAAGCGGACAAAATATCCCGCAACCAGGTCCCGAAGCATGCCAAGATCATCCGGCAAGATTTGGGCATGCCCGGGCATTTCCCGCTCGTCGTTTTCTCGTCGGAAACGGGCCAAGGACGGGATGAATTATGGAGCATCATCGCGCAAGCGGCAGAAATACCGAGTGAGTCCCCCTCTGAACCCCCTAAAGTACCGCAGGAAACCGAGGATAACGGGTAAAAAGCCGGCGGGATTCCGGGAGGAATCGTTTTTTACGGGTTTTTTGCGGGAAAATCGCGGCCGGAAGGCGAGAAACGTCCGAAGGAATATCTTATAATAAGGATAGGTAAGTCAGGATCGCCAGATCCACAATCGGGCAACAAAATGGGAATTGAGGAGATTTTATGGCTCATAGGGTAGCCACGGAGTATGTCAATGCCATTCTGACGGTGCCGGAAACCGAAATGCCGAGACTTCTCGCCCTGTGCGGAGCCCAGCAGCTTCGCCTGCAGGTGTTCGTGCTGGATGGCGGCAATCAGGAGGTCGTCCTCGAGGACGACGCGGGCGGCGAATCCATCCGCTTGACCTTTGAGCGTTCCGAAGGAAATTTCCGGTGCCGGTTGACCTGCAGGGTCGTACGGCCCACGTTGACGAATGCTCTGCGCAAGATGGTCTCTGCCTTCAAGGGCGATGCCGTCGTCAACCGGATTTACGAAGGCTTCACCATGGTCTATCACTACGTGCAGGGCGCGGTCGTCCGGATCGCCGAATGCAGAGGTTCCATGGTCCGCACGGTGTTCGAATACCGGGATATGCTCGGCAGAATGGAGGCGCAGTTCCAGCTCTGTTCCGTCGAGGAAGAAATCGCAAGGCTGAGGCAGTCGGTCAACGACCTGCTGGACCGGCGCAACCGCGCATCCGATCCGGCCTGCGTCAGCGAAATCGATGAACGTCTGAAGTATCACAGCCGTCTGCTCTTCATTTTGGAAGCTTGAAGTAACGGCCGTCATGAATCCATTTCTCGCGGAGCCGCATGAAGCGGCTCTTTATTTTGTTGACCGGGGGCTTCCGCTCCAGACCCTTGCGTCACTTTTGGGGGATTGTTTCGTGGCACGAATCGTTCCGAAACCGCATAAGGTGGACTTGGGAAGCCCCTGGGGACGCGCGATTTCGAAAAATGGGGGAACCCCAAGCGCGGCGCGGGTTGGACGAGGATACATTTGCCCAAAAAAAGTTGTTGCATTTCAGGGCGATAGATGTTATTTTTATTTTCGTTGAAAACACAATAGGAACCAGGATTCACTCAGGAACGGAATGCGGTTGAGAGCAGATTCCCTCGAGAAGTGAATGACGTAGGTCCTAGCGGATGAAATCAGCTTCACATTTTATTCCTAGGAAGGGGGAACCGAAAGATGGAATACTCTACTTTCGGACGGCACGTTGCGGTGGACACATGGGGAGTAAACTTCGATACTTTGAACAACGCCGAACTTCTCCAATCGCACATGGTTGAGGCAGCCGAAGCTTGCGGCGCCACCGTTCTATCGGTTCAAGCCAAACAATTCGAGCCTCAAGGGGCAACGGTACTGGTTTTGCTCTCGGAGAGCCATCTCTCCATCCACACGTATCCTGAGAAAGGTTTTGCCGCGATCGATTGCTACACCTGCGGCGAAACGGTCGACCCCCAATTGGCGATCGACTATCTCGTGGGCGTTCTGAAGCCTGAGCGCACGTATTCGAAGAAGCTCGTTCGCGGCCTGGGCGAAATGAAAGTCGAAGAGCCGGTTCTGATCCAGCCCGAGCTCGTTTAACTGAAACATATGCGACGGAAGCCGCGAGGGAAATCCTCGTGGCTTTTTCAATCAATCGGAGTGCATGAGTTTCACGTCTTTTCATTTCTGAATGATCTTCGATAAAAACGACATTCCCTGTCCCTAGAGGACGACGAAGCAGCTTTTTATTTGTTTTGCAGGAATATGTTGCAAACAAGGCGTCGACAATAGGAATTGGCGGCTGTCCGTTTTCAAAAATTTTTCATAAATGAAGCGGAAGCGACTGTCGAACTGTGGTATAATGAGGCTTGACTTTAGGGTCCCACCCTTCGAGAAAGGCAGGTGAATGCTCATGCATCTGATTGCGGTCGGATTGAATTATCGAACCGCTCCCGTGGAAATCCGGGAACGTTTCGCGCTTGCGGAAGGCGATACCGTGAAGGCCCTTCAGACGCTGAAACGGACAACGGGCATTCTCGAAGGCGTCATCGTGGCGACCTGCAACCGGACGGAAATTTATGCGGTGGTGGATCGGCAGCATCTGTGCGGACACTACGTGCGGGCATTCATGGAGCAATGGTTCCGCATTCCAAGGCAGGAATTCAACCAGCATTTATATATGCACGAAGACGACCAGGCGGTGGAGCATCTGTTCCGCGTCGCCTGCGGGCTCGATTCGATGGTGCTCGGCGAAACGCAAATCCTGGGGCAAGTCCGGGACGCGTTCCTCCAGGCTCAAGAGAACGGGGCGACGGGAACGATTTTCAACCGCTTGTTCAAACAAGCCGTGACGCTGGCCAAACGGGCCCATTCGGAGACGTCCATCGGGGAAAACGCGGTCTCCGTCAGCTACGCGGCGGTGGAACTGGGGAAACGGATCTTCGGCCGCTTCGACGATAAGACGGTCATGATCGTCGGCGCGGGCAAAATGAGCGAGCTCACGGCCCGCAACTTGCATGCGAACGGCGCGCAGCGGGTATTCGTTGCGGGACGGACGCTCTCCCGCGCGGAGGAGCTGGCCGGCAAATTCAAGGGCAACGCTCTGACGATGGAAGAAGCTTTGAATCGGCTGGACGAAGCCGATATCGTCATCAGCAGCACCGGAGCGGAAGGTTTCGTGCTGGATAGGAGCTCGGTCGAAAGAGCGATGGCCCGGCGCAAGAAGCGGCCGCTCTTCCTGATCGACATCGCCGTGCCGCGCGACATCGATCCCGCCAGCGGCGACATTCCCAACGTGTTCCTGTACGATATCGACGATCTGGAAGGGATCGTCGAAGGGAATCTGGAGAAGCGGCGCAAGGAAGCGGCGGTCATTGAGTCGATGATCGCGGAGGAGCGGGAAGCTTACCGCGAATGGTATGCCACGCTGGGCGTGAGCCCGCTGATCCGCGCGCTTCAGGAGAAGGCGGCCGCCATCCACGAGAGCACGCTGGAAAGCATGCTCCGCAAGCTTCCCGAGCTCGACGAGCGGGAGCGGAAAGTCATCCGCAAGCTGACCAAGAGCATGTTGAATCAGATGATCCACGATCCGATTCTGCGCATCAAGGAGCTGGCGGCGGAGAAGAAAGGCGAAGAGGCGATGAATCTGTTCGTCCAATTGTTCGCCATGGAGAACGAAGTTTCGAGATTGAAGGAACAAGCCGGAACGGACCGCAAATCGCGGCAAACTTCCGAGCTTCAGGAGCCGACCGGCGCCGCCCGGGAACTGGAGACGCTGCTCACCCGGCTGGCGAGCGCGCTCCAATAGCAGCCGGGCCGCCATCGCGGACCTGGACGACCCGAAGCAGGGAGGCGCTGCCCCCGTGTTGACCCAAGACTGGCTGACCGATGCCGTGCTTTACGTATACGCCCTGAGCTTGCTTTTCTTCGCGTCCGACGCCGCTTCCGGCAGCCGGAGCGCCAGGAAGGCGGGAACAGGGCTGCTTGTTTTCGTCTGGGTGCTTCAGACCGTGTTTCTGCTGATTCAGCTGGCCCAACGGTTCTCGATGGCCGATCTGACCCCGAGGGATTTTCTCTTTTTCGTCTCCTGGCTTCTCGTTTCGGTGTCATTCATTGTGAACCGGTGGCTGAGGGCCGAGTTGCTCGTCCTGTTCGTGAACGTCGTCGGATTCGCGGTGCTGGCGCTGAACTTGCTTCAACGGCCGGGCCGGAGCTCCGTCCTGACCTCGTGGGAAGCGGCGAAAAGACTGCTCGTCGTCCACATCGGCCTTATCACCATTTCGTTCGCCGTCTTGACCGTCGCCGCCATACTGGGGGGCATGTACCTGTTCTTGCACGGCCGGCTGAAGCGGAAGCGCTGGTCTCCGGTCATGAGCCGGATGCCCAGCCTGGAGCTCATCGACCGGTATGCTTTCCGGGCGGGTCTCATCGGGGTTCCGCTGCTGTTCCTGTCCTTGTCGACCGGAACGGCGGCGCTGCTCCTGGACGGGAGGGCGAGTTTCCTGCTGGACGGCAAGGTTCTGCTGTCCTTTGCCTCGGGCGTTTTGTATGCCGTCTACTTGGTCCGGAGGACGGCGTCGGGAGACGACGGCAAGAAGGTAGCCCGCTGGAATCTGCTCGGTTATGCGTTGCTGATAGCCGCCTTCTTCGGCTATTCGTTATCCACATTTCACCGCTGGACATAGCGAGGGGAGAGAGGCGGCCGCATGGCGGCATGGTATCCGTTATTGCTCGATATCGAAGGAAAGCGATGCGTCGTCTTCGGAGGAGGGCCGGTTGCCGAACGCAAAATCGGCGGCTTGCTGGACGCGGGAGCCCGGGTGCGGGTCGTCAGTCCGCAGTTGACGTCCGGCTTAAGACGGCTGGCAGACGAGAGGCGTTTGGAATGGCTGCCGAAGACAGCCGAGGCTTCGGATCTCGAAGGGGCCGTCTTGGCTTTCGCTGCTTCGGGAGACCCGGGAGCGAACCGGCGGATCGCGGAAGAGGCGAAGAGGGCCGGGATTCCGGTCAACGTGGCCGACGAAGGGGAAACCGGGGATTTCATCTGTCCGGCCGTCCTGCGGAGGGGCAGATTCGTCTTGGCGGCGAGCGCCTCGGGGGCCGGTCCGGCGCTCGCTTCCCGCGTCATCCGGGAACTGTCGGAGCGTTACGGACCGGAATACGGCGAGTATGCCGAAGCATTGCGAAGGATCAGGGCGGTCGTAAAATCGTACGTGAAGGATCCGGGAGAGAGGCGCCGCCTGCTGGCCGCAGCGGCGGACGAGGCCGCCTTGCGGGAAGGGTTGGCGGAGGAAGCGTCCGGGCCGGCTGACCCCGCGCGGCTGATCGAGCGGCTGAGAGAGCTGGCCGGGCGGACCGGGGAAGACAGAGACAATAGGTGAGGAGCATACACCATGCGTAAAATCATCGTGGGAACCCGGCAAAGCGCCCTGGCGCTGACTCAGACGGGACAAACCGTCGAGCGGCTGAAGGAAATCGCGGAAGCGGCCGGCTTCGCTTATACGTTCGAGTTGAAACCGATCGTGACGCGCGGCGACCGCATTCTGGACGTTACGCTGTCGAAGGTCGGCGGCAAAGGCTTGTTCGTCAAGGAAATCGAGCAGGCACTGCTGGACGGGGACATCGATATGGCGGTACATAGCATGAAGGACATGCCGTTCGAGCTGCCGGAGGGACTCGCCATCGGCGCGGTTCCGCAGCGGGAAGATCCGCGGGATTGCTTCATCGGCAGAACGGTCCGCTCCGTGGACGAGCTGCCGGCGGGCGCCAGGGTCGGCACGAGCAGCCTGCGGCGGAAGGCGCAGCTCCAAGCTCTCAGGCCGGATTTGGCGATCGAGTCGATCCGCGGAAATATCGACACCCGGATCCGCAAGCTGCAGGAGGAAGGGCTGGACGCGATCCTCCTTGCGGCGGCCGGCTTGCACCGGATGGGGTGGCAAGACCGGATCTCGTCTTACTTGCCGGCCGAGCAGTGTTTGCCGGCGGTCGGGCAAGGGGCGCTCGCGATCGAATGCCGGGCGGACGATGCCGAAGTGCTCGGCTTGCTGGCCCGGATCCATGATCCGGTTACCGGCCGCACCGTGTCGGCGGAGCGCCGGCTGCTCGGCTTGCTGAACGGAGGCTGCCAGGTGCCGATCGGCGCTTACGCGGTAACGGCAGGCGGGGCAGAAGACGGAGAGATCGTGCTGACGGGGATGGTGGCGTCGCCGGACGGATCCCGGATCCTGAAGGAGACGGCAACGGGAACGGACCCGTCCCAAGTCGGCCTTATGGTCGCGGAAGCTCTGCGGGCGCGCGGAGCCGACGCCATTCTGGCGGAAGCGGGGGAAGAGGCGAAATGAGCGCAGGAAAAGTATATTTGGTCGGCGCGGGACCCGGCGACCCGAAATTGATCACGCTGCGCGGCCTGGAGGCGCTGAAGCGCGCCGACTGCGTCGTATACGACCGGCTGGCGGGCCCGCAGCTGTTGAACAGGGCCCGTCCCGATGCCGAATTCATTTACGTCGGCAAGCTGCCGGATCGGCATACGATGAAGCAGGAAGAGATCAACCGGCTGCTCGTCGATCTGGCCCTGCAAGGCAAGACCGTAATCCGCCTCAAAGGCGGCGATCCAACCGTGTTCGGCCGTGTCGGGGAAGAGGCCGAGCTGCTGCGGAAAAACGGCGTTCCCTACGAAATCATTCCGGGCATTACATCCGCGATCGCCGTGCCGGCTTATGCGGGCATTCCCGTCACGCATCGCGAGCTGGCCTCATCCTTTTCCGTCATCACCGGCCACGAAAGCCCGGATAAGCTGGACCTTTCCATCCATTGGGACAAGGTGACCAACGCGACGGGAACGCTCGTCTTCTTGATGGGCGTCGCCAAAATCGGTTATATCGCGGAGCAGTTGCAGAGATACGGGCGTCCGCCCGAAACGCCCGTCGCGCTTGTCCGTTGGGGAACGAGGGCGGAACAGCGGACGCTCACCGGCACGCTTGCCGACATCGAAGAACGGGTCAAAGCCGCCGGTTTCGAGCCGCCCGCCGTCATCATAGTCGGAGATGTGGTGCGCCAGCGGGAAACGCTGGCGTGGATCGAGCGGAAGCCGCTCTTCGGCAAACGCGTGCTCGTCACCCGCGCCCGTTCCCAAGCGAGCGAGCTGGCCGACAAGATCGACGAGCTCGGCGGGGAGCCTTACGAGTTTCCCGTCATCGAAACCCGGCTGCCGACGGAGGAAGCCGCCGTCCAAGCGGTGAGGGACGCGATTCGCGCGGCGGAAACGTACGATTGGGTCATTCTGACCAGCGAGAACGGAGTGGCATTCTTCTTCCGGTGGCTGGACCTTTGCGATTCGGATATCCGCAAATTCCACCGGGCGCGGTTCGCGGCCATCGGGCCCAAAACGGCGGAGGCGCTCGCCTTGCGCGGCGTCCGGGCGGACGTCGTGGCGGAACAATTCCGGGCCGAGGGCTTGCTGGAGTCGCTCGCCGGAGAAGTCAAACCCGGACAGACGGCATTGCTGCCCAGAGGCGACCTCGCCCGGGAGACGCTCCCCGCGGAGCTTGGGCGCCAAGGCGTGAAGACGGTGGAAATCGATGTCTACGAGACCGTACTCGCGCACGGCCGCGATCCTTTTCTGCTGGAAATGCTGGAAAACGGAGAGATCCATGCCGTTACGTTCACGAGTTCCTCCACCGTCGTGAACCTGCTGGATGCCCTCCGCCGACTGGGTGCGGAGGACCCGGCGGCGCTGCTCCGGAGCGCCGAGATCGCGTGCATCGGACCGATTACGGCGCGCACGGCGGAGGAGAACGGATTGCTCGTCACGGTAACGGCCGAAACGGCTACGATCGACGGTTTGGTGAAAGCCCTATGCGACTCGACAACGAAGAGAGGGAATGAACGGAGATGACTTACCCGAAGACGAGACACCGCAGGCTGCGCGTTTCGGCCGCTCTCCGGAGCTTGGTGAGGGAGACGGCTCTAAGCGCCGACGATTTCATCGCGCCGATCTTCATTGCCGAAGGCGAAGGGATCCGGCAAGAAATCTCGTCGATGCCCGGCGTATACAACTGGTCGCTCGATACGATGGATGAAGAGCTGTCCGAGCTCTCCCGGCTCGGAATCCGGGCCGTATTGGTGTTCGGGGTGCCGGACGCGGGCGGAAAGGACGCGCTCGGCACATGCGCCTACGACGAACGGGGAATCGTCCAGGAAGCGATCCGCCGCATCAAAGCCGGTTATCCGGACATGCTCGTCGTTGCGGATACCTGCCTGTGCGAGTTCACCGACCACGGCCATTGCGGCGTCGTGCACGACCAGGGGGGCGTCGCCGTCGTCGACAACGACGAGTCGCTGGAGCTGCTGGTGAAGACCGCCGTCTCCCAAGCCAGGGCAGGCGCGGATATCATCGCGCCGTCGAACATGATGGACGGCTTCGTGGCCGCGATCCGAGCGGGGCTGGACGAAGCCGGGTTCGGGCACGTTCCGATCATGTCGTATTCGGTCAAATACTCGTCGGCTTATTACGGGCCTTTCCGCGAGGCTGCCCAATCCGCTCCGAAGTTCGGCGACCGGAAGACGTACCAGATGGATCCGGCCAACGCGCGGGAAGCGCTTCGCGAAGCGCGTTCCGACGCGGAAGAGGGGGCCGATTTCCTGATGGTGAAGCCCGGCCTCGCCTACCTGGACATCGTCCGGGCGCTTAGGGAACGGTTCGATCTGCCGCTTGTCGTCTACAATGTCAGCGCGGAGTATTCGATGGTCAAGGCGGCCGCCTTGCAAGGGTGGATCGACGAGCGGGCGATCGTGCTCGAGACGCTGCTAGGCATGAAACGCGCCGGGGCCGATCTGATCATCACCTACCATGCCAAGGATGCGGTCCGCTGGCTCAACGGGAAATAAAGAACCAAGCTCCGCGGTTATCCGCGGAGCTTGGCCAAGTTGAGGCGGTATTCGTTGATGCCGAACTGCAGCACGCCCCGGTTCTCCAGCTCCCGGAGCACATCGGAGAGTACGGCTTTCGAGACGCCGGCCAGCTGGGCGAGTTCGTCGTAATTGAGCGCCATGTGCATCGAGATGATTTGCCCGTCCCGTTTGCCGTTGCGGCCGGCCATCGTGATCAGGTTTTTGAGCACACGGGTCCTGCCGTCCAGGAAGGTCAAGTCGTTCACTTGCTCGTTCGTCTGCCTCAGTCTTCGGCACAGCTCGGACAGGATGCCGCGCGTGATGTCGAAGTGGGTTTGCAGCAGGTCCATGAACGCTTGGGAAGACAGCTCCAGCACGGAAGTCGGTTCCAGCGTCTGGGCCGAAGCGGAACGCGGCCGCCCGTCGAGCAGGGACAGCTCACCGAAGCTCTCGCCCGCGTTGACGACCGACAGCACTTTCTCTTCCCCGGCTTGGCTGCGCGTAAACAGCTTGATGGAGCCCGAGAGCACGACGTAGAACGTCAGGCCGAGGTCTTTCTCTTGGAACAGGACGGTCCCGGCGGGGAACGTTCTTCGGTGGGCGATCCTTACGATATTATCAAGCTGTTCGTCATTGAGATTATCGAATAGCGATACCTTTTTGAGCCATTGGATCATGACCGGCTTTCCTCCCCGTAGTTCCTCTTGAACAGTGTAACACAGCCTTTTCCAATCCAGATAGTAGGATGTGACGAACTTGAACGAAAATCGTCGAACACGCTCCGATGCAAAATCCAAGGAAGCGTTCGAACGCGCCAAACGCGTCATTCCCGGCGGCGTGAACAGCCCCGTGCGCGCCTTCAAGTCGGTCGGCCTGACGCCGGTCGTCATCGAGAGGGGCCAAGGCAGCCGGATCACGGATATCGACGGCCAGACGTATATCGATTACGTCCTGAGCTGGGGACCGTTGATCGCGGGACATGCCCATCCGGAGGTCGTCGAGGCGATCAAGCGCACGGCCGAGAAAGGCACGAGCTTCGGCGCTCCGACCGAGCTGGAAACGCTGATGGCGGAACTCGTATGCGAACGGGTGCCTTCCGTCGAAGTCGTCCGGATGGTGAACTCCGGCACCGAGGCGACGATGAGCGCGCTGCGCCTGGCCCGCGGGTACACGGACCGGAGCAAAATCCTGAAATTCGAAGGGTCATACCACGGACATGCGGACAGCCTGCTGATCAAAGCGGGTTCCGGCGTCGCCACGCTGGGCCTGCCGGACAGCCCGGGCGTACCCGAAGGAATTGCCGCGCATACGATTGCCGTGCCGTATAACGACTTGGAGTCCGTGAAGCTGGCGTTCGAGCGGTTCGGGGAAGAAATCGCCGCGGTGATCGTCGAGCCGGTCGCGGGCAATATGGGCGTCGTTCCGCCGCTTCCCGGTTTTCTGCAGGGTTTGAGGGAGATCACGTCGCGGTACGGAAGCCTGCTCATTTTCGATGAAGTCATGACCGGGTTCCGGGTTCACTTCAACTGCGCGCAAGGGCTGTACGGGATCACGCCCGATTTGACCTGCTTGGCCAAAGTGATCGGCGGAGGACTTCCGGTCGGCGCGTACGGCGGAAGACGGGACATCATGGAGCGGATGGCGCCCGCAGGCCCGATCTACCAGGCCGGCACGCTGTCGGGGAATCCGCTGGCGATGGCGGCCGGCTATACGACGCTGAAGCTCATGACCGAAGATCGATACGAGTTGCTGGAGCGGCTCTCGAAGCGCCTGCATGAGGGACTCGAGGCCAACGCGCGGGAGCTTGGCATTCCGATGACGATCAACCGCGTCGGCTCCATGGTGTGTCCGTTCTTTACCGACAAACGCGTCGTCAACTACGAGGACGCAAGGAGTTCGGACACGGAGCGGTTCAAGAACGTGTTCCGCCATCTTCTCGACCTCGGGGTGAACATCGCGCCTTCCGCTTTCGAGGGGTGGTTCGTTTCGACGGCTCATACCGAACGCGATATCGACACGACGATCGAGGCGCACCGAGAGGCGCTTCGCCGGTCGTAAACCGGCATCCCCAGGCAACCCCTTCCGTTCCCGGTCAACGGCGCAGCCGTTTTACTTGGGAAAGAAGGGGTTGTTTGCTTTTTGTCCCGGGGGCAGGCATGCCCGACTTTCGGCGGCATATAGATAAGGAAGAAGCTGCCCAGGACCCGTAACGATCGGGCCCATGCCGAAAGGAGGATGGAGGAAGTGACGGACCCGTTTAACGGATTGAGGTTCGACATTTACGAGCGGGTGCATTTGCCCGATGATGTGGCCGCCATCGAGGAATTGGAGGAAGTCGAGCTCGTTCCCCACATGCAGGCGAAGACCCATAAGGACCATGTGCTGCTCAAAGGGCATTTGCTGTTGTCCGGCTTTTACCGGGCGAAGGAGCAGACCCGGGGAGTCACGAAATTGGAGCATTGGATTCCGGTGGAGATTTCCCTTCCGCCGAATCGCGTATCGCGGGTGGAGGATCTGGCGGTCGAAATCGACAATTTCGACGTGGATTTGCTGTCCACCCGGTCGCTGAACGTCACGGGAGTACTCGCGCTGCGGGGGCTGGCCGAACAACAGCAGGAGCCGGTGTGGAGGGACGACAGCTTCACGGTGGTCCACCAGGCACCGGCCGAGGCGGGTTTGGCCGGCACTCCGGCTCAGGCTGAGCCGGAGAATCCTCCTTCCGAAACGACGCAGGAGGTTCCGGCCCCCGCCCCAGGGGCTCCGGTCTTCGGTTCGCCGGACGACTGGCGGAAAGGACAAGAGGGTCCGGGTGACGGGCCGGCGGTGGAATTCGGGACGCCGCCCCCATTCGAGCAGGTGCCGCCCGTCCATCTAGCCGTTCCTCCGCAGACGATGCCGTACTATGCGGTGCCCGAGGGCCGGGATAACGGCGTTTGGCCATTCGCGCCCTTCGCGAAACCGGAGCCGGAAGCCGAAACCGTGCAGATCGAGTCCGGGCCGGGTTCTCCGGAAGCGGATTGGAAGTCCGACGTGGGTTGGGGAGACGTGTCTTCCAGGAAAACGGAACTCGATTTCGCGCTCCCGGAATACCCGGCCCCATGGAACGGCAAGGTGGAGATCGCGCAGGATCCGGCAGGCGAGTATAAGACGGAGCCGTGGGCGGAGGCGGAGGATCGAAGGGAACATAAGGAAGCGAAGCCGGAGTTCGGGGCGGCGGTAATACCGGAGCTCGGAACGGTCGAGAAACCGGAGTATTGGGCGGCGGTGGATCCGGAGTTCGGAACGGGCGATAAACCGGAATTCAAACCGGAATTCAAACCGGAAGAGAAGCCGGCGTTCAAGCCGGAAGAGAAACAAGAGCTCAAGGTGGCGTACGGAGCCAAGCCGTGGGAGTCTCCTGTACGAGCTCCTTCCGGAGTCGGCTTGTTGTCCGTTCTGGGTGACAAGGGGGCTGCCCGCGAAGCGGAGCTGCAAGCTTTGCGTGCGGCACAGGCGGAAGCGAACGACGCGAACGCGAAGCTATCCCGCGAGAGCACGGGCGACGAGCTGGAATGGACGAAGCTCTTCCTCGGCAAAGGTTCGGAGGCCCAGCAGTTCAGCAAGGTCAGGATGTGCATCGTCCAGCGGGAGGATACGCTCGATTCCATCGCCGCCCGCTACAATGTGCAAGTCCGGGAGCTTCAGTTGCGGAACCGGTTGATCGATCCGTATTTGTCCGAAGGGCAAGTGTTGTATATTCCTTAATGACCGGACGCCGTCCCTATCGGGGCGGTTTTCGTTTTTTTACATTCATGCCGGGATACGGGCCGGCTCGTTAACGATTCAGTTGAACGGGGATGACGACTTTCTGCGGCGAATAGGCGCCCTCGAACTGTTGAAGCAGCAGTTGAACGGCCGAATGGGCCATCCGCTTCTCGTCTTGCCCTACCCAGGGAATGCCGGGGATATGGGGATCGTCGAAGGAAAGCAGCTTGATGTTTCGGTCCGGAAGCTTGCCGCTTTGAATCGCCCGGAAGGTCAAATCCGCCATCTCGGCCGTAAGCGTGACTGCCGCCGTGATATTCGGATTGTTTTCCAAAAATTCCAGGAGGTAAGAGTACGTATTCTCGTTGCGGAGAACTTGGATGGGAACATGGCACCATTGGTTTTTGTCGATCGGAATGCCACGGTCGATATAGGCTTTCTCGAATCCGGCCGTCCGGTCTTGAATGGCGGTATTCGTATTGTCGGGCGAGATCAGGGCGATTTGCCGGTGCCCCTCATCGAGCAATATGGACACGGCATCGTAGACTCCGCCGAAATTATCGGACGTGACCTGGTAGGTCTCGATATTTCTCAGATAACGATCGATGAAGACGAAAGGGAATTTCTCCAGCGAAAGGCGGAGGAGCGACTCGTTGTACGTTTCGTCTTCCGTCGGAAACACGATGATTCCCTTGACTTCGGAGCAATCGGTCAATTCCTGGATGGCGCGGGATTCCTCGGCCGAAGATTCGCGCGTCAGATGGAGGACAAGCTGGTATCCGGCTTCCTTGACGAAGTACTCCATATGGTCCACGAGCTGTTGGATCACTTTCGTCTTCAGCGTCGGAATGATGAATCCGATGTATTTGCCGGCGGCCGAACGGGTGGCGGGCAGGGCTGCCGCGGCTGCCGGGACGGCTTCGAACGGACGGTCTGCGACGAACGTTCCTTTCCCTTGAATGCGGATGACGATCCCTTCGTCCGCGAGCGCGGCGAGAGCGTTCTTCACGGTGATCTTGCTGACGTTGTAAGCTTCCATCAGTTCCTGCTCGGACGGGACGCGGTCTTTGGGCCGGAGTTCCCCTGACAAAATCCCGTCGCGGATCGATTGCTGAATTTGTTTATATAAAGGCGTTTTGGACAAAATACTCTCACCCCAGTTCGCCTTATAAAAAGACGAATATATTATTAATTGGATCTATTATACCAATAAATATATTGATGTGAAGCAAATAGAATAAAAAACATAATTAAAAATGAATTATAACCAATTGAGTATATTTTTCTGGAGATCCGGGTGCTATAATGCAATCTGTAAAGCGTTTTCACTCACCGACAGGAGGTCTTGCAAAATGAGAAAAAGCCTTGCCGTTTTATCCGTCCTGGCGCTCGCGACGTCCCTTCTCGCGGGTTGCGGCAGCAAATCCGGAAACGAATCGTCGAAAGACAACGCCGCTTCGCCTTCGGCCAGCCAGCAGGCGTCATCGTCTTCGGCAGCAGCAGGCGGGGAGAAAGTTACGCTGACCGTCACGCACTTCATGGTAGAGAAACCGAAGGTAGACACCTTTAAGAAGTTGACCGACCGCTTTACCGAGCTCCACCCGAACGTAAGTTTCGACATCCAGGTCATGCCGGTGGACAAGTACAACGACAACATCAAGATGAAGGTCGCCGCCGCCGACGAGCCGGACATCATTTTCGGCCGTCCGCAAGGCATGGTGGATATGACCAAGGCAGGCGCTTTCCTTGATATCACGAACGAACCGTTCATAAAACGCGTAGACCCGGCCTATATTCCCAACGTTTCCTATGACGGCAAAGTGTACGGCTTGCCGGTGGACCTGATGACCAACGGCATCATTTACAACAAGGACCTGTTCAAGCAGGCCGGCGTAGAAGTGCCGAAGACGTATTCCGAATTGGTCAAAGCCGCCGAGACGCTGCAATCGAAGGGCATTACCCCGTTCGCGGCATCGTGGAAAGACGGCGCCTCTTACATGAGCTTCATGTGGCCGGATATGTGGGGCGGCATGCTCGTGAAGAACCCGGACTATGCGGGGGCGATCATGGCGGGCCAGAAGAAGTTCTCGGACATTCCCGATTACAAAGGCTTCTTGGAGCGCGTGAACCAACTGAGCGCCATGACGAACAAAGACGCCAAGGACATCGACTACGACCGCGCTTTGCAATACTTCGCTCAAGGCAAAGCGGCGATGATCATCATGGGCAGCTTCGCGATCGGCACCATTCGCTCCTACAATCCCGACGGCAATTTCGGCGTCTTCATGTACCCGTCTTACGATAATGCGAACGACAACTACTTGACGTATTCGACCGACGACACGTGGATGATCGGAGCCCAGTCCAAACACGTCGACGAAGCGAAGCAGTTCTTCGAGTTCATGGCTTCCGACGAAGGAGCGCAAATCTGGGCGGACGGCGTTCAAACGATCAGCACGATCTCCAAGGACATCAAGCCGAAGCAGCAGGACCCGATGGCTTCGGACTTCCAGGCGATCTTCCAGACCGGCAAGACCGTCAACAACCAAGTCAAACCGCTGTGGTACGGCCAATACGACGATAGCTGGCAGAAGGTCATGACGTACTTCCTGGTGTCGGATCCCAAGACGAGAAGCGTTGACGATACCTTGAAGAAACTCGACGATGAATTCGCGCGGATCAACAAAATGAAATAAAGGGGAGGCCGTTCCCTCGGATGACCGGTTCGTCCGGCCATGAGGGGACGGCCGATCCGGCATCGGGGGTGAGTGGATGAGAAAAAAACATAAGGCGGAACTGATCAAATTTACCTTTTTGCTCCCCGCGCTGCTGTTTTTCACGGTGGTCGTGATCGTACCGTTTTTCCGGGGAATCAACATCGCTTTCACGAACTGGAACGGCATCGACGCCACTTACGATTACGTGGGCCTGCACAACCTTTTCCTGATGTTTCAGGACAGCGAAATCGTAACGCCGCTCAAGAACACGCTGTTTTACGCGATCGTCACGACGTTCTTCGTGAACGTATTCGGCTTGCTTCTGGCGGTTGCGCTCAACGAGAAATTCAGAGGCGTCAATTTGCTCAAAAGCTTTATCTTCATGCCCATGGTTATCAGCTTGGTGCTGGCGTCCATCATTTGGCGTTATTTATTCAGCGACATTTATCCGGTCCTCTTCCATACCGACGGAGGTCTGCTGGGCAACCCATCCACCGTCATGATCGGTTTGTGCGTGATCGCGATCTGGAAGGAAACGGGCCTTGCCATGGTCATATACTACGCCGGGCTGCAGACCATTCCCAAAGATATGTACGAAGCGGCCGAAATCGACGGCGCGAAAAGGGTTCAGCGATTTTTCAAAATCACCGTGCCGCTGCTGATCCCTGCCTTCACGTATTGCATCCCTTTATGGCTCGGGACGGGGCTTAGACAATTCGACTATTCGATGGTGGCAACGAAGGGCGGACCGGGCAGGGCGTCCGAGACGATGGCCATGTACGTTTACAATTACGAATTTCCCTACTTCAAGGCCGGATACGGGCAAATGGCGGCGCTCGTCCTGTTTTTCATGATCTTGCTCATCACCGTGTTCATTACCCGCGCTTTGCGTAAAGGAGAGGTCGAATATTGAATACGTCCGTTTCCAGCAACCGAAAATGGAGCCGAACGATCCGAATCGCCTTTCTCTACGCGGTTGCGCTTGTTTTCCTGTTTCCGTTCTACGTCGCCATCGTCTATTCGATCAAAACGCCGGTGGAAACCGCGGAAAACCCGCTCGGTTTTCCGATGCATGTTTCCTGGGGGAACTATGCCGACGCGATCGTGGCGTCCAACTTTTTTCAAGCGCTGCGCAACAGCATGATTGCCACGGCGGGAACCGTCGTGCTCACGATCCTCGTGTGCTCCATGGCCGCCTATGTCATCTCCAGAAACAGCAATCGGTTTTACAACTTCTTCTACTTCTTGTTCATGTCTTCGATCATGCTCCCGTTTCAGGTGCTCATGTTCCCGCTGTACAAAACGTGGGTGGACTTGCACTTCCTGAACACGCTTCACGGGCTGGTCGTTTCTCTGACCGGCGTGCAGATCGGGTATTTCTGTTTTCTTTACGTCGGGTTTATCAAAACCGTTCCGCGGGAATTGGAAGAGTCCGCTTTGATCGACGGTGCCTCCCAGTACCGCACGTTCTTTACGATCATTTTCCCGCTGCTGAAGCCCATCAACACCACCATCCTGGTGCTGAGCGCGCTCGGCGCTTGGAACGATTTCGTCGTTTCGATGGTGATCGTGCAGAAGAAAGCCGTATCGACGTTGCCGCTGGTGCAGTTTCAATTTTTCGGCGAGTATACCTCGCAAGTCAACATGGCATTCGCGGCCATCATCCTATCGATGATCCCGATCATGATTTTCTATTTCGCGGTTCAGCGATATATCATCAGCGGGGTGACGGCGGGAGCCGTCAAAGGATAAATCATCTACACACGATACTCGAATGCGAGGAATAGGCCTATGAAGCGACACACGACAGAGATCGGCGCCGGACGGGCGGCCCCCGTAGTTTTGCAGCGGGCCGATCCGTGGGTATACCGCCACACGGACGGGTTCTACTATTTCACGGCTTCGGTTCCGGAATACGACCGGATCGAGCTCAGGCGATCCGCGACGATTCAAGGACTCGCGGACGCAGTCCCGACGGCCGTCTGGAGAAAGCACGAGAGCGGACGGATGAGTTCTCATATATGGGCGCCTGAAATCCATTATATCGACGGCAAGTGGTACGTTTATTTCGCGGCTGCACCTTCAGGCGACACCGTAAAAGGAATGTTCGACCACCGCATGTTCGTGCTGGAGAACGAAGCCGAAGATCCGTTCCAGGGGACGTGGGTCGAGAAAGGCCAAATCGCGACCGCGAGGGACTCTTTTTCGCTGGACGCCACGACGTTCGAGCATGGAGGCGTCCGCTATCTGGTTTGGGCGCAGCACGATCCGGACGTACCGGGCCACTCTAACCTATATCTGGCGCCGATGCGAAACCCGTGGACGTTGACAGGACCGCAGCTGATGCTGACCAAGCCGGAACTCCACTGGGAAACGCGCGGCTTCCTCGTCAACGAAGGACCTGCGGTCCTGCGGAAAAACGGGCGGATTTTCATCAGCTATTCGGCAAGCGCGACGGATCACAACTACTGCATGGGGCTGTTGGCCGCGGATGAGCATAGCGATCTCATGAATGCGGACGCCTGGACCAAATGGCCGCAACCCATATTCGAAACCGATGAAGAGAACGGTTTGTACGGGCCGGGGCACAACTGCTTCACGGTCTCGGAAGACGGGGCCGCGGAGGTATTCGTGTTCCATGCCAGGAATTATAAAGAAATCGAGGGAGACCCGCTTTATGACCCGAACCGGCACATGTACGCGAAAACGCTGGCTTGGGACAACGACGGCAATCCCGTCTTCCGGTAGCCGCGGCTTCCCCTGCTCTTCGTCCTTTCCGTATTGACTCGCCTTTTCATGGCGGGTAGAATAGGATAGAAAGACGAAGAAAGGGAAAAGTTCGCGGTTTACCCCTACAGAGAGCGGAACCGCCGGATCGTCCGGCGCTGGGAGGTTGCGCAGGAAGGCGCCACGGACGGTCACCCTGGAGTTTCCCGTATGAGATCCGGGCTTCCTTGCCTTGGAGGTAAGACGGGACGGCTTGCGGCCGTTATCCTGCGACAAGTGCCGTGCGGTTGCCCATGCAGCCCGCGGAACGAAGGTGGTACCACGGAAGCTCAACCTTTCGTCCTTTGCGACGGGAGGTTTTTTGTTTTGTTACCGGGGTCCCGAAAAGGAATCGGAATTCGATTCAGAGCTTCACTTCACTTTTCGGGTAGAAACATAAGGAGGTTGTCCAACCATGTCCGAAACGCCTGAACGGCTGCAGACCGAAATGCCGACGACGTACGATCCGAAGGTCGCGGAGCAGAAATGGTACGAAGCCTGGATCCGGAACGGTTACTTCCAAGCCGGCCGGCGTCAAGGCGCCCCCAAATATTCCATCGTCATCCCCCCTCCGAACGTGACGGGCGTGCTGCACATCGGGCACGCGCTCGATTTTACGCTGCAGGATATTCTGATCCGTTTCAAACGGATGCAGGGGTTCGATGCGCTCTGGCTGCCGGGCACCGATCATGCGGGGATCTCCACGCAAACGAAGGTGGAGCAGAAGCTCCGAGAGGAAGGCAAAACGCGTTACGATCTGGGACGCGAAGCTTTCTTGGAGAAAGTGTGGGAGTGGAAAGAACAGTATGCCGGTACCATCCGGAGCCAGTGGGCCAAAATGGGGCTGAGCCTCGACTATTCCCGCGAGCGTTTTACGCTGGATGAGGGCTTGTCCCAAGCCGTGCGCGAGGTGTTCGTCCGGCTCTACGAGAAAGGCCTGATTTACCGCGGCAAGCGGATCATCAACTGGGATCCGGCCGCCAGGACCGCGCTCTCCGACATCGAAGTCGAGTACAAAGAGGTGAACGGCCACCTCTATCATCTGAAATATCCGCTCGCGGAAGGCGGGGGCTACTTGACCGTGGCGACCACCCGGCCGGAAACGATGCTGGGCGACACGGCCGTTGCGGTGCATCCGGAGGATCCCCGCTACAAGCATTTGATCGGCAAGAAGCTTCTCCTTCCGATCGTGAATCGAGAAATTCCGATCATCGCGGACGAATACGTCGATCAAGAATTCGGCAGCGGCGCGGTGAAGATCACGCCGGCCCACGATCCGAACGATTTCGAGGTCGGCATGCGCCACGACCTGCCGCAAATCACCGTCATGGACGAAAGCGGCAAGATGAACGCCGAAGCCGGTCCCTACCAGGGCATGGACCGCGCCGAATGCCGCAAGGCGATCGTCAAGGACCTGCAGGAGCAGGGCGTGCTTATCAAAATCGACGACCACGTGCACCAGGTGGGCCACAGCGAGCGCTCCGGCGCCGTCGTCGAGCCTTATTTGTCGACGCAATGGTTCGTGTCGATGAAGCCGCTGGCCGAGAAAGCGATCGAGAAGCAGAAATCCGGCCAAGGCGTGAACTTCGTGCCCGATCGGTTCGAGAAAATCTACTTGCATTGGATCGAAAACGTCCGCGATTGGTGCATTTCCCGCCAGCTGTGGTGGGGACACCGGATTCCGGCGTGGTACTGCGACTCCTGCGGAGGCATGCACGTCTCGCGCGAAGATATGCAAGCCTGTCCGGCGTGCGGCAGCTCTTCGCTCCGGCAGGACGAGGACGTGCTGGACACGTGGTTCAGCTCCGGCCTGTGGCCGTTCTCCACGATGGGCTGGCCGGACGAAGCGTCCGGGGACCTGAAGAAGTATTACCCGACGGACGTGCTCGTTACCGGCTACGACATCATCTATTTCTGGGTCGCCCGGATGATCTTTACCGCCCTCGAATTCACGGACAAGAATCCGTTCCGGGACGTGCTGATCCACGGTCTCGTCCGCGACGCGGAAGGCCGCAAAATGTCGAAGTCGCTCGGCAACGGCGTCGATCCGCTCGACGTCATCGCCGAATACGGCACCGACGCGATGCGTTTCATGCTCTCGACGGGCAGCACGCCGGGACAGGATCTGCGCTACCGGACGGAGAAAGTCGAACAGGCGCGCAATTTCGCCAACAAGATCTGGAACGCGTCCCGCTTCGCTCTGATGAACTTGGAAGGCTTCCGGGCGGAAGACATCGACCTGTCCGGACCGCTGTCCACGGCGGACCGCTGGATCCTTCACCGGTTCGGCGAAACGGCGCGCGACATTACCCGGTTGATGGAAGGGTACGAATTCGGCGAGACGGGCCGTTTGCTGTACAACTTCATCTGGGACGATCTGTGCGACTGGTACATCGAGTTCGCCAAGCTGACGCTGTACGGCGAAGACCCCGCGGCGAAGCGGAGCACCCAGTCCGTGCTCGCGTACGTGCTGGACCGTACGCTGCGCCTGCTGCACCCGTTCATGCCGTTCCTGACCGAAGAAATCTGGCAGCATCTCCCGCACGAAGCGGGCGAGACGATCACGCTCGCAACTTGGCCGAGCGACGAGGCTTCCTTCGAAGCCGAAGACGCCGTTCGGGAAATGAATCTGCTCATGGATACGATCCGAGCCGTACGGAACATCCGCGCCGAGGTGAACGTGTCGCCCGGCAAGAAGGTCGAGCTGCTCGTGAAGCCGACCGGAACCGCCGAGGACAATATCCTGCGCCGCAACGAGGCGTACGTGCGCCGCTTCTGCAATACGTCGGCGTTTACGCTGGATAGCGGCCTGACGCCGCCCGATAAGGCGATGACCGCGATCGTGACCGGGGCGGAGCTGTATTTGCCAATCGCCGGGCTGATCGACATCGGCCAGGAAATCGCCCGTCTGGAGAAGGAGCTCGCGAACCTGAACGCCGAAGTGGAGCGGGTCGAGAAGAAGCTGAACAACGAAGGCTATTTGGCCAAAGCGCCCGCCCACGTCGTCGAGCAGGAGCGCGCCAAAGGACAGGATTATCAGCAGAAGCGGGACAAAGTGCTGGCCCGGATCGCCGAGCTGCGCGGATGACGGGGGGATGACCGAATGAAGGACGAAGGCCAGGCGCAAGCGTTCCGATCGGCTGCCGAAGCGGTGGACTGGATCACCGGACTCATGCCCGTGATCGGGATCCGGCCCGGATTGGAACGGATGACCCTGCTCATGGAACGGTTCGGCAACCCCCACCTGCGGCTGAAATTCATTCATGTCGCGGGCACGAACGGCAAGGGCTCCGTATGCGCCTATTTGACCCATGCGCTTCGCCAATGCGGGTATGACGTGGGGACATTCACGTCCCCTTACTTGACTTCTTACTCCAACCGGCTTCAATACAATGAGCGGGATATCCCCGAGGATACGCTGCTGCAGCTTGCCAATCGGATCAAACCGGAAGCCGACGCGCTGGCGGGGACCGAGTGGGGGCCGCCGACGATGTTCGAGGTGACGACGGCCCTCGCCCTTCTCTACTACGGCACGGTCGCTTATCCGGACTATGTAGTATGGGAGACGGGAATGGGCGGACGCCTCGACGTGACCAATATCGTCACGCCGGTCGTCAGCGTCATCACGAACGTCGGGCACGACCACATGGATATGCTGGGGCCGACGCTGGCCGATATTGCCCGGGAAAAGGCCGGCATCATCAAGCCGGGGGTACCGGTCGTCACGACGGAATTGAACCCGGAGACGCTGGCCATTTTCCGGGAGAAGGCGAAGTCCTGCCGTTCGACGATGTATTCGCTTGGCGAGCACTTCCATTGCGAGACGGTGTCGGCGGCAGAGGATGAGCAGACGTTCGCGTTCTCCGGACCGTTTCGCGACATTCCGTCGCTCACTATCTCGCTGAACGGCATCCACCAACAGAAGAACGCGGCGGCCGCCGTCATGACGCTGGAGGTTTTGAGGCAGTATTATGCTCTGATCGTGGAAGACGGCGATTTGGCGGAAGGTTTGCGCAAGGCCGCCTGGCCGGGGCGCCTCGAAATGGTTTCGCGGGAGCCCCGGATCCTGCTGGATGGGGCGCATAATCCGGAAGGCATGGAGGCGCTTGCCGCGGCGCTTCGGGACATCTACCGCTTCGACCGCCTGAACGTGATGATCGCCATGATGCCGAATAAGAATCACGAACATTCCTTGCGGCATATACTACCAATGGTGGATTTGCTCGTCATTACGGAACCCGATTTCCATAAAAAAATGAAGGCCGATGACCTTGCCGACGTCGCCAGGCGTCTGCGGGGAAATACCGGCCGCCCGGCTGAGATCGTGGCGGAGCCGGATTGGCGCAAGGCTCTCTCGCTGCTGACCGGAACGGAGGACGCCTCGTCCCCCGGTACCCTTCATGTCGTCACCGGCACGCTGTACCTGATCGCCGATGTCCGCTCCTGGCTGCTTCATGGAACGAAATCTGAAAAAGGCTGGTGAAACGTCGTTGCGAACAGCTGAACGTGTACATTTTATCGGCATCGGGGGCTATGGCATGAGCGCCATCGCCCGCGTCATGCTGGAGATGGGCTATCAAGTTTCCGGCTCCGATGTCGCTTCCCAGGAGCTGACGGACAAACTGGCCGCCAAAGGGGCTCGGATCTATATCGGCCATGAACCGGAACACGTGCGGGGCGCCGATCTGGTCGTCTATTCCACGGCCTTGCCCAAAGACAACGTCGAACGGCAGGCGGCCGAACAACTCAACATTCCGACCCTTCATCGTTCGCAAATGCTGGCCAGGCTGCTGAACGCCCGCATCGGCGTCACGGTGGCGGGGGCGCACGGCAAAACGACGACCTCGTCCATGATCGCCCTGGTAATGGAAACGTGCGGGCTTGATCCGACCTATATCATCGGCGGGGAAATCGTGAACGTCGGCACGAACGCCAAAGCCGGCAAAGGCGATTACGTCGTGGCGGAGGCGGACGAAAGCGACGGCTCTTTTCTCCAATACGTTCCGGCCGTCGCCGTCGTGACGAATATCGAAGCCGACCACCTCGAGAACTACGACGGCGACTTCGGCAAGCTGAAGGACGCTTACGTCTCCTACCTGCGCAACGTCCGCGAAGGCGGCGTCGCCGTGGTGGGCACGGACGACGAGAACGTCCGATCGATCTTGCCGCGGGTCCGGGAAACGCGGATCGTCACGTTCGGAATCGAAGCCGAAGCCGAATACATGGCGTCCGATATCCGGCTGGGCGACCGTTGCGTCTCCTTCAACGTCCGCAGGGGCCCCGAGACGCTCGGAGAGGTTTCCTTGTCGGTGCCGGGGCGCCATAACGTCTATAATGCGCTGGCCACGGTGATCGTCTGTCTCGAAGCCGGCGTTCCGTTCGCGCGCATCGCCGAAGCGATCCGGGAGTTTCGCGGCGCCAAGCGGCGGTTCCAGGTGCTCGGAGAAGTGAAGGACATGCTGGTCATCGATGATTACGCGCACCATCCGACGGAAATCCAGGCGACGATCCAGGCGGCCAAAGCGACCGGCAAGCGGATCATCGCCGTTTTCCAGCCCCAGCGGTACACGCGGACCTATTTCCTGCTCGACGCGTTCAGCCGCGCGTTCGCGGATGCCGACGAGGTGATCATCACCGATATTTATTCCCCGGCCGGCGAGCAGCGCATCGAAGGCGTGACGTCGCAGAAGCTCGTGGAATTGATCGCGAGCAACAGCAACCCGAACGTATCCTACGTTCCGACGAAGGAAGAAGTGCTTGCCCGCCTCGCGGATCGGGTGAAGCCCGGCGATCTCGTCCTGACGATGGGAGCGGGCGACATTTGGAAAGCGGCCGAAGGCCTTGCGCGATTGCTTCGGGAACGCGATCCGGTCTGATTTTGTAACCTGGATCACAAAAAAAGAAAATTGTTGCCCGAGCCCCCGCCAAAGCGGGGGTTTTCGTATTTTCAAGCGGACCCAAGGATGGTATGTTATTCCTGTTACTTGATTCATATTTCCTGTCAGGGGTGTTTGTAACGATGACGAAGATGAAACGATACGCCCGCGCGCTTGCGTTCGCGATAGCCTGCTTGCTGGCGATTCCGGCATGGGCGCATGCCGCGGCTTTAACCGTGACCGTGGACGGCAAAACCGTGAAATGGCCGAAGGCCCCGGTCAAGTCCGGTACCACCGTGCTGGTGGACGCCAAAACGCTGCTTCCTCTGCTCGGGGTTTCCTACAGCTACGACAAGACGAAGAAGAAGCTGACGGCCAAAGCGGAAGGAAATACGCTTATTCTCACGGCCGGATCGAAATCGGCGCTTCTGAACGGCGAGAAAATCGCGCTCAGCGCGGCGCCTGCCGCCACGAGCGGCGGAATCGACATTCCGGGGGACGCGGCGGCCAGGTCGTTCGGAGGAGAGGCGGTATGGGCGACTTCTGCCAAGTACGACATCATGGGCAAAAAGAAATGGACCGCCGTCGTGTCCGGGCAGGTGCTGCCGATCGTCCGCAAGCTGGTGGACTACCAGGAGAAAGAAGACAAGGAAGGGATCCAGTCCCTCCTGAATTTGGAAGAAGAAGGCGTGTCCGAGTGGTACGAGGCGGAGATGCTCTCCTACGATGCCTATGAACGCGACTTGAATCTCAAGTCCGCTAAGGTAACCACGGTCGGTCCGGATTACGCGATCGTCGAAGGCGTCCTTGGCGACAGCCTGCTGGAAGGGCCGTACGAACTGGATAAGGATCTGACCATGCAATACATGCTGGAGAAGGTAGAGGGCAAATGGATCTTCTCCTATATCGCCGCGTTGAAAGTCGATTATTTGATCCCCGACGAACCGGAGGGGGCGGCGGAATACAGGGACGGGGTGAACGAGTTCGTGGAAGGGCTCACGGACGCTTTGAATCGAGAGGATGCCGAAGCCTACGCTTCGCTCATGGACCCGTCCATCGCCGAGTCGGAGAAGAGCCGGATCCAGGATTTCTTCGACGAACAAGAGCAGGAGACGGAAGCCTACGACGTGCAAATCGTGCACCTTGGCGATGACGGGGCCGTTTATATCGTCCTGTACGAAACGGTGACCAGCTTGGCGGATCCCGACGAAGACCCGTGGGATTCGCAAACCGTCTACATGCTGATGCCGCAAGAAGACGGCAAGCTGCGATCGGCGGATGCATACAATCTTGTTTTCGAGCAGGTATAACGGTTCATAAAAGTCTCTCCTTTCTCATAGTCTAGTTACTAGACATGAGCGCAAGGGAGAGACTTTATCCATGCAGCAGAAAGCGAGAATGACGTTCCGTTTCGAACCGGCCAAGCCGTCCAAGCCTGCTGCGTCCCCTTCGGAAGCGGTCCCGGATAAGCGCGTCTTGGGCACCGAAGAAACCCGTACCGCAACGGGATGTTCCGATTTCGACGTTGACGGGCCGCTGCTGGACGATCCGGCCGCGCTGGAAGAGATCATTCGGCGGGCCGAACCCGCTCCGTTCCGGACTCGACCTCCGCAGACGGACGCGCGGGAACCGGGGTTCCCGGCCAAACCGGAACATTCCAAGAATCCGGAGTTCGGGAAGCAACCGGAGTTCGGAAAGATACCGGAGTACGGGAAGACGCTGGAGTTCGGGATGAATTCCGAGTTCGCTAAGAATGCGGAGTTCGTGAAAAATCCGGAGTTCGGGAAGATACCGGAGTCTGCGAATCATCCGGAGATACGGACAAAACGGGATCCCCTCCTCGCTGAAACGCAGGGAGAGGAGGATATAGAGGCCGGCGGGTGGCCGATTCTGGATGAATCGCTTTATCGAGGCCATAAGTCGGCTGGCAAATTCGCGGGAGGAGAGGGCCCGTCCTGGTGGAAGGTGTTCGCGTCGGTGGCCGGGGCGATCGGCACCGGCGCGCTGTTCGGCTATCTCGTGCTGACTCTGTTCACGGGCGAAACTCCTTTTCCGGCATCCGCTTCCCAGGGGTCGGACCAACCCGCCCAAGCGCAAGCGGAATCCGCGGCAGCGTCTTCGCCGTCCGTACCGCCCTCATCTCCGCAAGGTTCCTCTACGGCACGGGAATGGCCCGCCGAGACGTATTACGTCCTCCAATACGGCGTATTCCAGTCGGAGGAAGGAGCGGCCGCCGCTTTGGAAGAGCTCAAGGGCAAGGGATACCCGGGCTTCGAGGACCGCTCGGACGGCTTCCGGGTATACGCCGGCGTCGCGGGCACGAAGGAAGAAGCCGAGCTTCTCGCGTCCCAGATGCAGGGAGTGGAGATATTCGTCAAGCCTTTGGCGGTCGACTCGTGGGTGCCGGCCGTGTCCGAGGGGGCCGAGCAACTTGGCGCGTTCATCGGTCTCAGCCACGAGTTGACCCGGGAGCTTGCGAGCTTGTCCGTCTTCGCCCTGCAGGACGAAAACCCTCAGCCGATCGACGCCGACAAATTGGCCAAGCTGCGAGAGATCCACGGAAAATGGCTGGAAGCCGCCGGCCGCCTGGACGGGAAGGCTCAGGAGAAAGGGAAAGCGATCGTTCAGGCATTAAACGCCGCGATCGTCTCCGTCGAGGATTACGGCCGCAATCATTCCCGGTTCCATCTGTGGCGCGTTCAGGCGGACGCGATGCAAGCCGTCGCGGCCGACCGCTCGCTCCGGACTTCGGCCGCTTCGGGCCAGGGCGGCTGATCGGAGGAGGTCCATCCGGAATGAGCGAATTTTAACAATCCCGGCGCGCCAAGGCCTACCAAGACGGACAGCTCCTTCGGGGGCTGTCTTTTCGCATGCTGGGGAAAATTACAACATTGTGGGACTTGTCCGCGGGACGTATAATGAAGAAATGGGTGTCAAAAAATGGTGGGAGACGGGGAATCATGAAGAAAAACGGCTGGATTCTTCTTTTGTTCGCGATCTTGGGACTGCTTGCCGGCACGCTGGTCGCGAGGTGGCTGAAGGACGTTCCGGGTCTTACCTTCCTGACTCGCCCTTTGCCCGTTACCTTGTCGCCCGAGGCGGATCTTGCGGTAATCCGCTTCGATTTGAATCTGCACGTCGAATTTACCTTGCTGAGCATTGCCGGACTCGCCGTCGCTATCTGGCTGTACCGCAAAATGTAACCCGGAAAGGAAGAACGGCATGACCTTCACGGATCAAGGTCCGACCCTCATTCTCGCATCATCGTCTCCCCGCAGGCAAGAGTTGGTGCGTCATCTCGGGCTTCCCGTGCTTGTGCGCCCGAGCGATGCCGACGAATGGACGCCCGCGGAATGGCCGCCCGCCCGGATCGTCGAGGAGCTGGCGGAGCGGAAAGCCCGAACCGTGTGGGATTCCGCGCGGGGGACGCTGGATATGCCGGCCGTCGTGATCGGCAGCGATACGATCGTCGCGGTCGACGGGGACGTTCTCGGCAAGCCGAAGGACGAAGAAGATGCCGCCCGGATGCTGTCGCGGCTGGCCGGCCGGTCCCACGAGGTATTCACGGGCGTGTGCTGCATCGGACTGCAGGACGGCAAGACGGTCACGGGCCACCGGCGGACCGTCGTCCGCATGCGAGAATTGACTGCGGAACAGATTCTGCGCTACATAGCATCGGGAGAACCCCTCGATAAGGCCGGCGCATACGGCATCCAAGGGCTTGGCGCCGTCTTGGTCGACTCCCTGGAAGGCTGCTACTTCAACGTCGTGGGTCTGCCTTTGTCGTTATTGGCCGACCAACTGGAATCTTTCGGCGTCCTCCTGCCTTGACGGACGCGGGACGCGGCTGCCGCATCATGTCCAAGCCAATTCCGCGGCCGACGCGGGCAGACGAAAGAAGGAAGATGATGTTGGAAACACGCGCTTATCGGCTGAGAGACCTGCCCGAGGAAGAAAGGCCGAGGGAGAGGATGATCCGGCTCGGGGCGGAAGCGCTGAGCCACGCCGAGCTTCTCGCGATCCTGCTCCGGACCGGAACACGCAAGGAATCCGCGGTGCATCTCGCCCAGCGCGTGCTGCACGATTGCGGAGGGCTTCGCCGTTTCGCCGAGCGCAACTGGGACGAACTGACCCACATTTCCGGGATCGGTCCGGCCAAAGCGCTGGAGCTTCAGGCTTGTCTCGAGCTGGGCCGGCGCGTGGCCCGGTCGCGGCTGCCGGAAGCGGCGGCGATCGCGAGTCCGCAGGACGCGGCCGATTTGCTCATGGAAGAGCTGCGCCGCTTGCGGGAGGAGCATTTCGTGGTGCTGTTCCTGAACACCAAAAACCGGGTGATCGGGCGGCAGACTTTATCCATCGGCAGCTTGAACGCCTCGATCGTGCATCCGCGGGAAGTGTTCCGTGCCGCCATCCGGCGCAGCAGCGCCTCCATCCTGTGCGCGCACAACCACCCGAGCGGGGATCCGACCCCAAGCTCCGAGGACGTGCAGCTGACGCGCAGGCTGGCGCAGGCCGGAGAAGTGGTCGGCATCGAGCTGCTGGATCATATTGTCATCGGGGATAACCGCTTTATCAGTTTGAAGGAGTTAGGTTGCTTGTAATATAATAATAAGGATTGTCTAAAGCAGGAGGTACCGCATATGTTCGGAGGATTCACGCGCGATCTGGGGATCGACCTCGGCACCGCAAATACGCTCGTTTTTGTCAAAGGAAGGGGAATAGTCGTCAGGGAACCGTCCGTCGTCGCCCTGCGTACCGATACCAAAAGAATCGAAGCCGTCGGCGCCGACGCCAAGAAAATGATCGGCCGCACGCCCGGCAACATTGTCGCGATCCGTCCGATGAAGGACGGGGTCATCGCCGACTTCGAAACGACGGCGACGATGATCAAGTACTTCATGCACCGCGCGCAGAAAAAACGGCTGTTCGGCGGCCATCCCAACGTCATGGTATGCGTTCCTTCCGGCATAACCGCCGTCGAGAAGCGCGCCGTCGAGGATGCGACGAAGCAGGCGGGAGCGCGTGACGCCCAAACGATCGAAGAACCGTTCGCCGCCGCGATCGGAGCCGATCTCCCCGTATGGGAACCGACGGGCAGCATGGTCGTCGACATCGGCGGAGGCACGACGGAAGTGGCCGTGATCTCGCTTGGCGGGATCGTAACGAGCCGTTCGATCCGGATCGCCGGAGATGAAATGGACGAAGCCATCATGTCCTACATCAAACGGCTGTATAACCTGATGATCGGGGAGCGGACCTCGGAGCAGCTCAAGATGGAAATCGGCTCTGCGATGCCGCTGGACAAGCTGGAGTCCATGGAGATCCGGGGCCGCGACCTCGTGACGGGACTGCCCAAAACGCTCGCGATTACGTCCGACGAAGTCAGCGAAGCGCTGTCCGATACCGTGAATGCGATCGTGGACGCGGTGAAAGTGACGCTCGAGAAGTGTCCGCCCGAGCTCTCGGCCGATATCATGGACCGCGGCATCGTGCTGACCGGCGGCGGGGCGCTGTTGCGCAACCTGGACAAAATGCTCGCCCGCGAGACGGGCATGCCCGTCATCGTCGCCGAAAACCCGTTGGACTGCGTGGCGATCGGAACAGGCCGGGCGCTCGATAATTTCCATCTGTTCAAAAACAAAAGCGGCGGGCGTTCCGGACGTTAAGGCAAGCTATCACGCGAGGCATGGGATGGGGAAGCAGGTGAGCCGATATCTTTAGGTTGATGCGCAACAAACGGCTGTTCATCCTGATGATCGGACTGATCGTTTTCATAGCCGTCATGGGATTCACCCTCGGGCGGACCCGGCTGACCTGGCCGGAGAAGTTCTTGAATGACGCTGTTGGGACGGTGCAGGGGGCATTGTACCGGCCGGTCGGGGCGGTCGTCGATTTCTTCGGCGACCTCGGCCGGCTTTCCGACGTCTATAAGGAAAACCAGCAGCTGAGGCAGACGGTTGCCCAGTACGCTCAAGACCAGGCCACATACAACTTCATAGAAGCGGAGAACGAGCGGCTCAAGGAAGAGCTGAACTTCACCGAGAGGCAGAAGCAATTATACAAATACCGTTATTTGATCGCGCAAGTTGTCGGCAGCAGCAGCAATCCGCTCGATAGGACGATCAAGATCAATTTGGGGGCCCGCGACGGGATCAAGCCCCAGATGGCCGTGACGACGACCGACGGGCTCGTGGGCCTCGTCAGCCGCGTGTCCGAGTTCACTTCGACCGTGGAACCGATCACCGAGCTCGATCCCGAATCCCCGCAAGGGGTTCAAATCGCCGCCACCATTTTCGGCAAGGAGAAGGATTCGTTCGGAATCATCGATTCATACGACGCCAAATCCGGCATGCTCCAGATGGTCAAAATCGACGAAAACGACAAGATGGCCGTCGGCGACAAGGTGATCACGTCCGGCCTCGGCAACGTATTCCCGCGCGGAATCGTGATCGGGACGGTCGTGAACCGGCAGGACGGCGACTTCGGCTTGACGCAGAAGGCGATGGTCGAACCGGCGGCGAAATTCGACCATTTGCAGGAAGTGTTCGTCGTGGCCGTTCCGGATGTGAACGGTCCTTGAACATGAGAATGAACCGCGTCGTCCTGGCCGGCATCCTGCTCGTCCTGATCGAGAACGGCGTCTTGCCATGGCTCATACCGTCCGCATGGAGCGGCCGGCTGATGCCCCATTTGACTTTCGTCCTGGCCGTTTACGTCGCCGGTTACGCGGGCCGCCACAGGGCTTTCCTGTTCGGGCTCGGTTTCGGATTGCTCGGCGACGTGCTCTATTACGGCAGCCTCATCGGCCCCTACGCTTTCGGGATGGGGCTCATCGGGTACGCGGCGGGGCTGCTGCTCGAACGGAAACCGCTCACGCTCGCGGCGGCCATGGGCGTCACCGCCATGGGAAGCGCCGCGCTCGGCACGATCGTGTACATGATCTATCGGTTGTTCCGGCTCACCCCTTGGTCCTACGGATTCTCGTTTTATTGGTATATCGCTCCGAGCCTGCTCCTGGAAGTTCTCATCGCCCTTGCCCTTTACTTGCCCGTTCGCCGTTTCTTGCTGAAGCCCTCAAGTTCCTCCTCGGAGGAATCGGCGGGTTAATGCGGATTTGCGGCCCCGCGGCAGGAATTCAGCTGTGCGTGGCAGAATTCTCATAGTGTCAAGGGAGGAACGACTACGTGGCCGGCAAATCTCTCATTACGATCAAAGGCGTCAAGGAAGGCTTGGTCTTCCTGTTGGACGACCAATGCGCCTTCGATCAGCTCCTGGAAGACCTGAACGCCAAGCTGGACAAGCATGAACAGCAATTCACCGGGCCGATTGTTCACGTGTTCCTGAGGCTCGGCTCCCGCCGGCTCGGGGAAGAGGATAAGGAAAAACTCCGCTCGGCTTTGAAACGGCAGGGCAACCTGCTCGTGCAGTCCATCGATAGCGACCCTCTGCCGGCGGACCCGGATGACGCGGCCAAACCGGTTCTCCATACGATGACCGGAATCGTCCGTTCGGGACAAACGGTCGAACGCGAAGGACATCTGCTCCTGCTGGGCGACGTCAATCCCGGCGGAACGCTGCGCTGCACGGGGGACATCTACGTGCTCGGCGCGCTTCGGGGAACCGCCCACGCCGGTTCGGACGGAGACGGAAGCGCGATCATCGCGGCTTCCCTCATGAAGCCGACGCAACTGCGGATCGCAGACGTCATCAGCCGGCCGCCGGACGAGTGGCTCTCGTCCGAACCTTGGATGGAATACGCGTTCTTGCGGGAAGGCGCGATGGCGATCGACAAACTGTCGAGCCTCGGGCGTCATCGCAAGGAAGTCATGCAGTTCAAAGGAGTGTAGGAACATGGGAGAAGCGATTGTGGTGACGTCCGGCAAGGGAGGCGTCGGCAAAACCACGACGTCGGCCAATTTGGGAACGGCGCTCGCGCTGATGGGGAAAAAGGTTTGCATGGTCGACACCGACATCGGATTGCGCAATCTGGACGTGGTCATGGGACTGGAAAACCGCATCATCTACGACTTGATCGACGTCGCCGAAGGCCGCTGCCGGGTGAACCAGGCGCTGGTCAAGGACAAGCGGTTCGACGAGCTGTACATGCTTCCCGCCGCTCAGACGAAGGACAAGAACGACATCTCGCCGGAGCAGGTCCGTCAAATCATAGAGAGCCTGAAGCCGGATTTCGACTACATCATCATCGATTGCCCGGCCGGAATCGAGCAAGGATTCCGGAACGCGGTCGCCGGCGCGGACCAGGCGATCGTCGTGACGACGCCCGAGAATGCCGCCGTCCGCGATGCGGACCGGGTGATCGGGCTGCTGGAGAAATCGAAGATGGCTTCCCCGAAGCTGATCATCAACCGGATCCGTCCGAACCTGCTGAAGAGCGGCGACATGCTGGAGATCGACGACATTTGCCAAGTGCTCGCCATCGATCTCCTCGGCATCGTGCCGGATGACGAGCTCGTCATCAAGGCGGCGAACTCCGGCGAGCCGACGGTCATGAACCCGTCCTCGCGCGCCGCCATCGCCTACCGGAACATCGCCCGCCGGATCCTCGGCGAGACCGTGCCGCTTCTCCAATTGGACGAGAAAGCCGGCATGTTCCGCCGGGTCAAGAAGTTTTTGGGAATGAGTTGATCGGCTTTGTTGAATAAACTGAAAAAAATGGATTGGATGATGCTCCTGATCCTGGGCGTGTTGATGTGCTTCAGCACGCTGCTCGTCCGGAGCGCGACGCACGGCAACCCGCTGTACCCGCATTTCGACATCAAGACGCTTGTTTTCTACGCGATTGGATTTGTCGTGGTCATGCTGATGACCTTGTTCGATTACCGCCTGCTGTTGAAAACGTGGTACGTTTGGTACGGAATCGGACTTCTGCTGCTGGTGCTCGTCTTCAAGTTCGCGCCGATCCGCAACGGGGCGCGCAGCTGGTTCGAATTCGGCCAGTTCTCCGTACAACCGGCCGAGATCATGAAGCTGTTCCTTATCCTGGCGATCGCGGCGATCATGGGACGACGGCAGGGCGACCCGCTGCGGATGAGAAGCGACGTTTCGCTTGTGGCCCTCGCGGCGTTCGTTCCGTTCGCCCTCGTCATGATCCAGCCCGATTTGGGGAACGCCGTCATTTACATTTTCATCACGCTCGGCATGTTATGGATCGGCAATGTCCGATATTCGTACGTTTTGATAGGCTTAACCGCCGTCGTCGGCGGCTTGCTGCTGTTCGTCACCTTGTTCAACACGTACAACAAGGAAATCCACGACTATTTGGAGTCCAAGGACAAGGTCCATTGGTACCAGAGGATCAACACGTATATCCATCCGGAGGAAGCCTCGGCGGACGAGAGCCGGCAGTCGCGATACGCCAAGATTGCCATCGGCTCCGGCGGGCTGACCGGGGACGGGTTCATGAAAGGGGAATCCAAAAACCGGAAGTTCATTCCGTACCCCTATTCCGACTCGATTTTCGTCGTCATCGGCGAGGAATTCGGCTTCCAAGGGGCTGCGATTCTCCTGCTGCTGTATTTCCTCTTCATTTACCGGATGATCATTATCGCCTATCAATGCTATGATTTGAAAGGCTCCTTCATCATCATCGGCATCGCCACCATGATGGTGTTCCAGGTCTTCCAGAACATCGGGATGATGATCGGCATCATGCCGATTACGGGCATCACGCTGCCCTTCATCAGCTACGGGGGGACGTCGCTCATCCTCAACATGGCCTCGATCGGTCTTATTTTCAGCATCCGGGCCCATCAGGAGAAATACGAAGTGGAAACGTGAGGCGTCGCGCATAAGCGCGGCGTTTTTTGGTCGGATGCTCTTCTGGAAAGCGGAGAGCGGTGGAAGGGACTTAACTCGCTCGAAATCGCGTGGGAGAGCCGGAATTGAGGTACAAAGGGACTTAACTCGCTCGAAATCGCGTGGAAGAGCCGGAGTTGAGGTACAAAGGGACTTAACTCGCTCGAAATCGCGTGGGAGAGGCGGAGTTGAGGTACAAAGGGACTTAACTCGCTCGAAATCGCGTGGAAGAGCCGGAATTGAGGTACAAAGGGACTTAACTCGCTCGAAATCGCGTGGGAGAGCCGGAGTTGAGGTACAAAGGGACTTAACTCGCTCGAAATCGCGCGGGAGAGCCGGAGTTGAGGTACAAAGGGACTTAACTCGCTCGAAATCGCGTGGAAGAGCCGGAATTGAGGTACAAAGGGACTTAACTCGCTCGAAATCGCGTGGGAGAGCCGAAGTTGAGGTACAAAGGGACTTAACTCGCTCGAAATCGCGTGGAAGAGCCGGAGTTGAGGTACAAAGGGACTTAACTCGCTCGAAATCGCGTGGGAGAGCCGGAGTTGAGGTACAAAGGGACTTAACTCGCTCGAAATCGCGTGGAAGAGCCGGAGTTGAGGTACAAAGGGACTTAACTCGCTCGAAATCGCGTGGGAGAGCCGGAGTTGAGGTACAAGCGCATGGACACGGATTTCTGTCCTATTCCCCGGTTGTCCGCCATAGGCTGATAGTAACCAATGCGGACAAGGAGGGCTTGGCATGGAGATCCGCGACAACGTCCGCCGCAGAAGGCGGGAACGCATGGCGCAGCTGCTTGGACAGCGTCCGTACGGCGAAAGCGGAGAAGGAAACGGGAATTTGGCGGGAGCTTTCGAATCGCAGGGGTTTTCAGATCCGTTCGAGATGCGAAAAAGCAGGGGCTCACCGGAACCCTTCGATCAAGCTGTCTTCCCGAACGCTTCGGACGCAACCGTCCAATCGAACGAGTCGCGCGGCTGGGGCAGCTCTCGTGCATCGAATTCATCGTACTTCACGAATACTCCACACCATTCGAATAAAGCATTAGGATCGAGCAACTCCTGGAAACCATCGAACGCATCCCATCCATCGAACGGATTCCATCCATCGAACGCATCCCATCCATCGAACGCATCCCATCCATCGAACGCATCCCTTCCAACAAACGCATCCTTCGCTTCCAACGCAACCAGCCCGCCGAATGCACCGCACGCTTCCCATCACTCGAACCAAACGGGCGATACCGGCGATTTGTTCCCTCCCGTGCCGGAGAGACCGGGCGGATCGCACGAGTCCGGCCCCGACCCGGACCCCGAGAAATGGTGGAAAGAGCAGCAGAAGCGGCGGGACCGGTCCGCGCCCTCATGGAGAGGCGCCGGCGGCCTCGCTCCTGCCTCCGCGCCCCCGTCCCCGCCCGGATCCGGCGACCGCTCCCTCTCCCGGCTGGCAACCGGCTTTGCGGTCCGTCTCGCGGCTTCCGCGTTCCTGTTCGCGGCAGCCTGGATCTGGTTCCATTCCGAGCTCCCGGGAAGCCGGGAAGCCCGGTCCTGGACGGTCGACGCGGTCACCCGGGACATGGATTTCCAAGCCGTGGAAGCCTGGTACGAGCAAACCTTCGGAGGCTCTCCCTCTTTCCTGCCGATGTTCCGAAGCAAGGGGGAAACGAAAGCCGTATTCGGCGGATGGAAGCGCAGCGAAGCGGTGCTGCCGACGGAGGGCCGGCTCATCCGGACGTTCGCCGAAGACGGCACCGGCATCCGTATCGCGGCCGCCGGAGGAAGCGCGGTGAAAGCCGTGTACGCCGGCCGGGTTCTGCAGGTGGCCTCCGAAGACAACGGCAAGTCGACCGTTCTCGTCCAGCACGCCGGCCGGATCGTCACGATCTACGGGAACGTCGAGCATCCGTCGGTTCAGCCGAACGATTGGGTGGAGGCGGGCGGGCGGATCGGCACCGTTCCCGCCCCGATCGATAAAGGCGGGGAGAGCTTGCTGTATTTCGCTGTGAAGCAGAACGGCAAAACCGTGGACCCCGCGGAAGTGGTGCCGTTTGATTAAATGGAGAGGCATCGAGTTCCGGCTGCATCCCTTGTTCGTGCTGGTCATGCTGGCATCGGTGGCGACCGGGCGTTTTTTGGAGCTGGCCGTGCTGTTCCTGATCGTGCTGATCCATGAATTGGGACACGTCGCGGTCGGGATCGGATTCGGCTGGACGTTTAAGGAAGTGAAGCTGCTGCCGTTCGGAGGCGTGGCCGAGGTGGAGGAGGCCGGGGCGCTGCCGGCCCGCGAAGAAGCGTGGGTGGCGATCGCCGGCCCGCTTCAGAACGTGTGGCTCGGGGCGGCCGGATGGTTGGCGGGACAAGCCGGCTGGGTAGATGCGGCGTGGGCGCATGAATTCGTGAGGGCCAACCTGCTCGTCTGCTGCTTCAACCTGCTCCCCATTCTGCCTCTCGACGGGGGCAAACTGCTCCAGGCATGGATCAGCTTGTACGTTCCGTTCCACCGCACGCTCGTCTGGTGCGCCAGAATCAGTCTCGCGTTCAGCGCGGCGATCGTCGCGGCGTCGTTCGTCCCGCTGTTGTACGGGGATTTGCTTCAGTTGAACCTGCTGGCGATCGGGCTTTTTTTGTGTTACTCCAATTGGCACCACCTGCGGAGCGTGCCGTATCTGTTCCTCCGATTCCTGATGCATCGCGCGAGCCGGTCCGAGCGCCATTTCGACACGGGCGTTCTCGCCCGTCCGATCGTCATCTCCGAGAGCCGTCCGGTCTCCGCGGCTTTGCGGCTCTTCATGAAGGAGGGCTACCATCTCGTGTATGTCATGAAAAGGGGAAGAATCGCCAAAGTCGTGCCGGAAGGCGCCGTCATCGAAGGGATATTGAGCCGCCTTACGCCGGGGAATGCGGATTTCCGCTTTTTCATGTAAAATGGAACGGAGAAGTCGTTGGCATCGTGAACGGAGGGCGGCATGAAGCAGCTGTTTGTCCATAGCGCGCGGAACCTCACCCAGCTGGCGCTGCTGGAGGACGGTCGTTTGACCGAGCTCAGCGTCGAAAAGTCGGAGGCGTCTTCCCTCGTCGGCAACCTATACAAGGGACGGGTGGTCAACGTGCTGCCCGGCATGCAAGCGGCGTTCGTCGATATCGGCCTTTCCAAAAACGCTTTTCTATACGTGGACGACGCCTTGCACCACCACCTCGAGAAGCAGCCCAAGGACAAGCCTTCGATCTCGGAATTGCTGTCGCCGGGCGACGAGCGGATCGTGCAGGTGATGAAGGAGCCTCTCGGGGGCAAAGGAGCGCGGGTGACGACCCATTACTCCTTGCCCGGGCGCTGGCTCGTCTATATGCCGCAAGCGGATTACGTGGGCATTTCCAAGAAAATCGAAGCCGAGCCCGAGCGGAGCCGGCTGCGGTCGATGGCGGAGGAGCTGCGCGAGCCCGGAGAAGGGCTCATCTTGCGGACGAACGCGGAAGGGATCCATCGGGAGGCGCTGGAAGCCGATTTGGAGCGTCTGCGCCGGATTTGGCGGGAGGCGGAGAAAAGGGGGCGCCACTCGGAAGCCCCGGCCGAACTGCACCGGGATCACGGACTTGTCCAGCGGATGGTGCGGGATATCGTGACGCCCGATACGGAGGAGCTCATTTTCGACGACGAAGGCTGCATGGAGGAAGCGAGGGCCTACCTTCGCCAAGCCGTTCCGGGGATGGAAACCAGATTGCGCCTGTACCGCGATTCGGTCCCCCTGTTCGACAAGTTCGGGATCAGGGAGCAGGCGGACAGGGCTTTCCAATCCCATGTGCGTCTTCCCAGCGGCGGTTATCTGGTGTGGGACCAAACGGAAGCCCTGACGGCCATCGACGTGAACACGGGCAAGTACACGGGATCGGTGGACCTGGAGGAAACCGTGTTCCGCACGAACCTCGAGGCGGCCGAAGAAATCGCGAGGCTGCTCCGGCTGCGCGACTTGGGCGGCATCATCATCGTGGACTTCATCGATATGGAGAAGGAAGAGCACCGGAGGCAGGTCGAACTGGCGCTCGAGACGACGATGCGGCGGGACCGCACCAAATGCCAGGTCGTCGGGTGGACGCGCCTTGGTCTTCTGGAGATTACGCGCAAGAAAGCAAGGGAAAGCGTATCGAGCTTCTTCCTGGAAACGTGTCCGGCGTGCAAGGGACGGGGCAAAATATCCGTTCGGTGATCTTGGGAGAAAATGCGATTGCGATTAGGCGGCCGTTGTGGTAATATGTTTGAGTGCGTGCAATGGGATTGCATGCGGAAACCGCACTCCACCGGGTCGACAAGACCGGCGCTGCCCTGGCCGAAAGCGATTGGCCGCGGCAACCGGCACCCGAAGAGGCGAGTCTTAAGTATGGGAGGTGCACCAGATGTACGCGATTATCGAAACCGGAGGCAAGCAATACAAGGTTCAAGCAGGCGACGTCATCTTCGTGGAGAAATTGTCCGCGAACGAGGGCGACAGCGTCACGTTTGACCGCGTGTTGGCCGTATCCGGAGACAAAGGCTTTAACGCGGGCAGCCCGCTCGTTGCAGGCGCAACCGTTACGGGTAAAGTCGAGAAGCATGTCAAAGGCGAGAAAATCATCGTCTACAAGTACAAGCCGAAGAAGAACTACCATCGCAAGCAAGGCCATCGCCAGCCGTACACGAAAGTGACGATCGAATCCATCAAGGCGTAAGAGGCCCGATGATTACGGTTACGATCGAACGCGGCGAGGACGGCCGGATCCGGCGGTTTTCCGTTTCGGGTCACGCGGGGTATGACGTTCCCGGCCAAGATATCGTTTGCGCGGGCGTCTCTGCGGTTACCGTCGGAGCCGTCAACGCGATCGAACAGCTGACGGGGCTCGTTCCGAAGGCGAAAATGCGGGGCGGTTGGCTGACGGCCGAAGCGCCTCAGGGCGGCGATCCCGAGCTGGAAAGCCGCGCGCAGCTTCTGCTGGAAGGAATGCTTGTCTCGCTGCAAACCATTGCGGATGAGTACGGAAAGTACGTGCAAATACAAGAAACGATCAAGCATAGAAGGAGGTAGACACCATGTTGAAGCTGAATCTTCAGCTGTTCGCCTCGAAGAAGGGCGTAGGCTCGACCAAGAACGGACGCGACAGCCGGTCCAAACGTCTGGGCGCGAAACGCGCGGACGGCCAAATCGTGACCGCGGGCAGCATTCTCGTGCGCCAGCGCGGCACGAAGATCCACCCGGGCACCAACGTCGGCATCGGCAAGGACGATACACTGTTCGCGAAAGTGGAAGGCGTCGTCAAATTCGAGCGTTGGGGACGCGACCGCAAGAAAGTCAGCGTCTATCCCGCCGAGCAAGCGCCCGTTGCGGCCGCTCTCGAAGTATAATACGCATCCAGAATCCCGGCCGGCGTACGCGGCCGGGGTTTTTGCGTTAATGTCAGTTTCCCTTAAGGAAGGATGAAAGGGCGTGCGTCCTGCGTATCCTGATGACAGCACCCGATGGGGGATCGCGGCGTTCGCGTCGACGGCGATTCCCGCGGCGGCCGTGTTCATATGGCGGGAATCCTGGTGGCCGCCGGCGCTATTGATCGTATGGACGCTGGGGGCGGCGGCGTTATACGCATCCATGGTGAAGCGGAAGTGGCAGCGCCGCAGCAGCCGGATGCTCGATCACGCCCGTCTCTCCGCCATACGGACGCTCAGCCACCATCGCCATGATTGGATGAACGATCTGCAAATTTTGTACGGATACTTAAGATTGAACAAGCCCGATAAAGCGGCCGAGATCGTGGACAGAATAAGGGGAAGAATGGAGAACGACAGCCGGGTGTCCCAGCTCGGGAACGCGGAGCTGTCCACCTATCTCCTCTCCTTCCGGACGATCTGCGACCACATGCGGCTGGACGTGAACGTCGGCGAAGGCGTCAGCCTGGACCGTCTCCCTCTGGATTCGGACAAGCTGGCGTCCTGCCTCATCGGCTTGGTGAACGCGATTCGTTACCGGACGGCCGCCCCGGCATCCGGGGAGAGCCTGCTCCGCATGTCGATCTTCCGGACGGAGGAAGCCTTGCACGTCGAATTGGAGTACGAAGGGGAATGGGCCTCGGGGCAGAGCCTGGGTCTGGCAGGCGAAGCGCAAAGCTTGCTTGAGGGACTGGGACAATTCACGGAAGAGGAAGAGGCGGGAGCGCAGGGCAAGTCCCGGCGGCTGCTCGCTACCTTCCCGCTGACCGCATAACGGAGCTGAACTCATCATGTTTGTGGATAAAGCGAAAGTGTTTGTAAAAGGCGGGGACGGCGGCGACGGCTTGGTCGCGTTCCGCCGCGAGCTGTATGTGCCGGAAGGCGGCCCCGCGGGCGGGGACGGCGGGGACGGCGGCGACGTTATTTTCCGGGTGGACGAAGGACTGCGCACGCTGATGGATTTCCGCTACCAGAAGCATTTCAAAGCGCCGCGCGGGGAGAAGGGCAGGAACAAGTCGCAGCATGGCGCCAATGCCGATGACCTGATCGTGCGGGTTCCTCCCGGAACGGTCGTCATGGACGACGACACCGGCGAAGTCATCGCGGATTTGACCCGCCACGGTCAAGAGGTCGTCGTCGCCAAGGGCGGACGCGGCGGACGCGGGAATACCCGTTTCCGGGCTCCGAACAATCCCGCCCCGGCCATCGCGGAGAACGGCGAGGAAGGGCAAGAGCGCTGGGTCGTGCTCGAGCTGAAGGTGATGGCGGACGTCGGTCTGGTCGGTTTCCCGAGCGTCGGGAAATCGACGCTGCTGTCGGTCGTGTCCGGCGCGCGTCCCAAAATCGGGGCGTACCATTTCACCACGCTGACCCCGAATCTGGGCGTCGTCGACCTGGACGACGATCGCAGCTTCGTCATGGCGGATTTGCCGGGGCTGATCGAAGGCGCCCATGCCGGCGTCGGGCTCGGCCACGAATTCCTCCGGCACGTCGAACGGACGAGAATCATCGTGCACGTCGTGGACATGTCCGGCACCGAAGGGCGCGATCCGTTCGAGGACTGGGTCAAGATCAACGAAGAACTCAAGCTGTATAATGCCAAGCTGGCCGAGCGCCCGCAAATCGTAGCGGCGAACAAGATGGACATGCCGGACGCGGAGCTGTTCCTGGAGGAATTCCGGAAGCAGCTCGCCGAGGTTTCCCCGGAAACCGAAGTGCTGCCGATTTCTTCGCTGACGCGGCAAGGCGTTCCCGAGCTGCTGTACCGGGTGGCGGACCTGCTGGACACCCTGCCGGAGCCGTCCGCGCTCGAAGAAGCGCAGCAAGCCGGCGCGGACGAAGCGGTCGTCTACCGCTACGACCCTGGCAACGAGTACGATTTTACGATCCGCCGCGAGAACGAAACGTTCGTCGTCGAAAGCGAATCCCTCGAGAAACTCGTCAAACGCACGCAATTCGGCTCCTATGAAGCCGTGATGCGTTTCGCGACCATTCTCCGCAACATCGGGCTGGACGCCGAACTCCGCAAACGGGGGGCCAAGGGCGGCAGCACGATCCGGATCGGCGACTTCGAGTTCGAATTTTTCGAAGGCGGCGCCGAGTCCTATCTGTACGACGACGAGTAATGGAATAGAGCCGACCATGGCGGTGCGGATGGCACGCCGGTCGGCTTTTTTCTATGGCGCGTGCCCAGATGCACGCATCTTCTAGCCGGTGAAAGTCCGGTCGCGGGAGGAGCCAAGTCCCCGCGTAGCTTGGATACTTACGTATGGCGAAATCTGTGCGTAAAAGCGTATCGACGAAGTACCTGTCGGAGACAGGGCGAGCGACATCCCAGGCCGTAACATCAAGTGAATCCTGCCGCGTCGTCAAAAAGGCCTCGCGAGAGGAAAGAGAGGAAGCCGAGTCCCGGCTGTATGGACGAAGGCC
The DNA here is from genome assembly GCF_019400745.1 of Cohnella sp. CFH 77786. Classification (GTDB taxonomy): domain Bacteria; phylum Bacillota; class Bacilli; order Paenibacillales; family Paenibacillaceae; genus Cohnella. The sequence goes on from NZ_WJIB01000011.1 coordinate 235,540, forward strand.
ATGGAAGCTGGTAAGAACTTGGAGCGTCAGCGAAGAATCCTCCGGCGTAAGGGGATCGGCATGGGATGAAAGAAGATGCAGTGAACTGGGTGATCCCCGTCAAGATTCAGCCGTTCGATTTGTACCGGTCCCTCGTCAGCACTCCATCCTGGCGCGAAAGAAACGTGACGTATGACAACATCCGGGTCGAGAACTTCGAGCTTGGTCAACTGTTCGACCACCCGGCTCTGGACGTCAACGAATTCGTCCGCAACGTCTCGTTCCGGTCGGAATGAACAAACGGGATCTTGCAGAATCGACAGTTCAGCATCCCTCTCGTTTACGATGCTCAAGCAACCATGCGTACAAGTCGGGATTCCGATAGGTTTCGTTCATAATGAAATGCTTCAAACCGGGATAAAAGGTGCAAGTTACGTTCCCATCCGCCGACTTGAGGGCCTGAACCATGTCCTTCGTGGCCTGCACAGGAACCATATCATCCTCTTCCCCGTGAAATGCCCAGACCGGCATCTCCCCGAGCAAATGCGCAGCTTCGGGATCGAACCAGCCTGCAAGCGGGACGACGGCCGCGAAGCGATCCGGTCGATAAGCGGCCAAATCCCACGCGCCGTGTCCTCCCATGCTAAATCCGGTTAAATAAATCCTGTCCGGATCTACCCGGTAGTCGGACAGAATTCGCTCCAGCAGCGCGAGAACCGCATCGCGCTCCGAAGTCCAGTCGGTATAAGCGGGACATTGCGGCGCCAAGACGAGAAATTCGAAGCCATTCCAATTTTCCGCAATCGACGGAAGGCCGTAACCGTCCAGCAGCCGTAAATCCGATCCGCGCTTTTTGACTCCGTGCAGAAACAGAATGAGCGGCCAGGACCGATCCGTCTTCGTTTCATACTCATCCGGCAAAAACAGTTGAAACCCCAAATCGATCCGTTTTGTGATCGTTTGACGAAAATGACGATGTTGAACGGTCATCGCGTTAACCCCTTTCCACTTCAAAAATCGATTCGACCACGATCGGCAGATTGTCCCGTAGCGAAGTGGCCCTCATAACCGAGCGCGCAAGCATCCCCTTTTCGCGGAACACCTCCGTCATCAAGTCCGAGAAACCGTTCCAAACAAGATGGTGATCTTCAAAATTCGGTTCCGCATTCACAAAACCTTGGACCATGACGACTTGTTTTACTCGACCCAGACCGCCGAGCGCCTACTTCAGCACGGCCAGAACCTCGATTCCCGTTTGGCGGGCGAATCGACACCCCTCTTCCGTGGTAAAATCCCGGCCCAGCTTGCCCTTCGGGTTGCCAGCCGGCCCTCTTCCGGAAACGAACAGCAGACCGTTCGAGAATACGAAGTTCGCGTATTTCGCCGCAGGTTCGCTTGCTTCCGGCAGAACGTTTTCTAGCAAAGCCAATCGCTTCTCGATATCATCCACCGCAATCCGCCCCATTCTTAGCTTGTGTTGATGAGTGCTGTGCCCAAGTCTATAATGCTGTTGGCCGTTTAAACAGGTTCAGTTGTTTATTATTTTTAGTGGCCAGATGGGATGGGTCGAATGATTGACCTTAAACTGACCGTGGAAGACGATGGTCCTCTGTACATGCAGCTTTACCGGCGAATTCGGGGACTGATATTGTCCGGGGATCTTCAGGACGGTTTGAAAATGCCGTCGAAGCGCTTGCTCTGCGATCAGCTGAGCCTGAGCAAGACGACGGTCGAAACCGCTTATGGGATGCTGCTCGAAGAAGGTTTCCTTCACAGCAAACCGAGATCGGGTCTATTCGTGGTCAATCCCGAGCCGATCGGGAAGGCCGCGGCGCAGCAGGATGTTTCCAGCAGCTTCAAAGATGTCCGATCTTCGGATCATGCGATCGACTTCAGTCTGCTCGCCGTCGACGGAGATTCGTTTCCGGTGCGTTTATGGAGGGCGGCTCTGGCCGAATCGCTCTCCCTTAACGCAAACGCCGTTCATCAATACGGGGATCCAAAAGGCGACTTATCATTGCGCGTTTCTTTGGCTCAGTATTTGAGGACCTCAAGGGAAGTTTCCTGCGAACCCGAACAGATCGTGATCGGAACCGGTATTTCCTACAGCGTATTTCTCCTTTCCCGCATTCTGGAGGGAATCACTTCCATCGCCATGGAGGAAAACGGAATCGCTCAAGTCAAAGAGATATTCGACCATCACCGATTTCACGTGATCCCTGTTCCGCTTGAGGAAAACGAGCTGACCGTAAACGAATTGGCGAGCCGAAACATCCGGGCGGTTTACGTGACCCCTTCCCATCGCCCTTCGGGAAGCCCGATGCCTTATTCGACAAGACAACAATTGCTGAACTGGGCGTACAGACTTGACGGGTATATTATCGAGGACGATTACGACGGGGAGTTTCGTTATGCCGGCAAAACCATCCCGTCGCTTCAGGGACTTGATCAGAAGGGCGTCGTCATTTACATGGGGACATTTTCAAAAGCGTTTACGCCTGCTCTCCGGATGAACTACATGGTTCTCCCCGTTCATCTTGCGGAGAAGCTTCATTCCAAGGGGCAAATTTTATCCCACCCGTCGCGCCCGGAGCAGTGGGCGATGCAATGGTTTATGGAGAGAGGGCATTGGTACCGGCATATCCGGCGAATGCGCCATCTCTACGGCAAAAAACGGGAGAAGCTTGTCCAAACGGTGAACGCTCATTTTCCGAACTACGTTCAAATCAATGGCGACAGCGCGGGGCTGCATATTGAAATGAGGGTAAAAACCGACCGCACGGCCGAAAAGCTCATTGAACTGGCGGCGGCCGAAGGCGTTCGTGTTTATGGCGCGCAAAACGAACGGGTCAATCGCTCAAGCGGAAATCCCAAAATCTATCTTGGCTTCGGGGGCGTGAACGAGAGAGACATGGAGCGAGGCGTGCGATTGTTAAAGGCGGCCTGGCGGGATATCTTGGGCGAATGACGGCAGAAGGAGCGGAGCGGAGCGGCGAAACTTTCGCCTATTGCCGGATGTGGGGGATTCCGCTATAATGTCCTCTATATATAAACAAACGTCTTTTTTGGGAGGACGGTCATGGCGGAACGCTACTATGCCGTCCGGGAGGATTTGCTGCCCGAAGGCATCCTGAAGACGGAGCAAGCGAAGGAACTCCTCCGCCGGGGGGAGGCGGCCACGGTGCACGAGGCCGCGGAGCGCGTCGGGCTCAGCCGCAGCGCCTTCTATAAGTACAAGGACGGCGTCTATTTGCTGGAGCAGGCCGCGAGGGACAAGATCGCCACTCTGTCCCTGGATCTGGAGCACCGGGCGGGCGTTTTGTCCAAGGTTCTCGGCATGCTCGCTTCCTGCGAAGGCAATGTGCTGACGATCCACCAATCCATCCCGCTGCAGGGTTTGGCCAACGTCGTCGTGTCGCTCGAAACCTCCGGTCTCCAAGGGACGCTTCAGGAATTGATCGATCGTCTTCGCCAGACGGACGGAGTGAAGAGGACGGCGGTCGTCGGCCGGGGGTAAGGCCGTTTAGGCCGCTATGCGGAATTGCATTTTGAGAGGAGTACGGCATCATGAAAACGGTAAAAGTAGGCTTATTCGGACTGGGGACGGTCGGAACGGGGGTCGTGCGCATCGTCGAAGGGCATCATGACGATCTGCTGAGCCAGGTAGGCTCCCCGATTTCGATCCATAAAATATTGGTGAAAGACCGCAGCAAAGCGAGGAATGTTTCCATAGATCCCTCGAAGCTGACGGAAGATCCGTGGGACATCGTGTCGGACCCGGATATCGACGTCATCGTCGAAGTGATGGGCGGCGTCGGCCAAACCAAGGAACTCATCCTGGAGGCGCTGGAGCGAGGCAAACATATCGTAACGGCCAACAAGGACTTGATGGCGCTGCACGGACCGGAGCTGCTGGCCAAAGCCCACGAGAAGGGCTGCGATATTCTGTACGAGGCGAGCGTGGCCGGCGGCATCCCGATCATCCGCACGCTGATCGAAGGGTTCTCTTCGGACAGGATCACCAAGATCATGGGCATCGTGAACGGGACGACGAACTACATTTTGACCAAAATGAGCCAGGAAGGCGCGGCCTATGCGGACGTGCTTCGGGAGGCCCAGGAGCTCGGCTACGCCGAGGCGGATCCGACCTCCGACGTGGAGGGGTTGGACGCCGCCCGCAAAATGACGATTTTGGCCACCTTGGGCTTCCGCGCCACCGTCGAGCTCGGCGACGTGGACGTGAAAGGGATCAGCTCCGTGTCGCAAGAGGATATCCGGTACGCCAAACGTCTCGGTTACGAGGTCAAGCTGCTGGGCATCGCCGAACGGCAGGACGACTACATCAGCGTCAGCGTCCAGCCGACGTTCGTGAAGGCGAGTCATCCGATCGCTTCCGTGAACGGCGTGTTCAACGCGGTTTACGTCCACGGAGAGGCGGTAGGAGAAACGATGTTCTACGGACCCGGGGCGGGCGAGCTGCCGACGGCCACCTCGATCGTCGCGGACCTCGTCGCCGTCGTCAAAAACATGAAGCTCGGCGTCAACGGCCGGCAGGCGAACATCTCTTATAAGGAGAAGAAGCTGAAGAGCGACCGTCAGATCGCTTCGAAATATTTCATGCTTCTCAACGTGGAAGACCGCGCAGGCGTGCTGATGCAAATCGCCCAGGTTTTCTCCGAGTGCGACGTCAGCATCGAATCCGTCATGCAGCCGCCCACTCCGGACCGCAAAGGCGCGGAGCTGATCATCATCACACACGAAGCCAGCAAAGAATCCATGAACCTGGTGCTGAAAGCATTCGGCGAACTCTCCGCCGTGCGTACCGTCAAGAGCGTATACCGCGTCGAAGGCTGATGCCGGCCGCAACGGAAACCGATCATACCCGCAGGCATCCAGCAAAATCAGATAAAGGAGTTTTGTTATGCGTTATCCCGGATTGCTCGCCAAGTACAAGGACTTCTTGCCGGTCACGGACGGCACGCCGCTACTGACGCTGCAGGAAGGCAACACTCCGCTCGTGCGCGCGGAGAACCTGTCGGAAGAGCTGGACCTGGACCTTTACTTCAAATACGAAGGCTTGAACCCGACCGGCTCCTTCAAGGACCGCGGGATGGTCATGGCCGTCGCCAAGGCCATGGAGGAAGGCAGCACCACCATCATGTGCGCGTCCACCGGCAATACGTCCGCGGCGGCAGCGGCTTACGCGGCCCGGGGCGGATTAAACTGCATCGTCCTTATTCCGAATAACAACATCGCCCTCGGCAAGCTGGCGCAGGCGATCATCTACGGGGCGAAGGTCGTCGCGATCGAAGGCAACTTCGACCGGGCATTGGAAATCGTCCGCGAAATTACGGCCAAACACCCGATCACGCTGGTCAATTCCGTCAACCCGTACCGGCTGGAAGGGCAGAAAACGGCCGCCTTCGAGGTGTGCGAGCAATTGGGAGGAGCGCCGGACTATCTGGCGATCCCGGTAGGCAACGCAGGCAACATCGCGGCGTATTGGAAAGGATTCAAGGAATACCGTGCCGCAGGGAAGAGCGTTTCGCTTCCGAAGATGATCGGATTCGAGGCGGAAGGCGCGATGGCGATCGTCAAGGGCGAGCCGATCCCGGATCCGGAGACGGTCGCCACGGCGATCCGCATCGGCAATCCCGCCAGCTGGGAGCTCGCGGTCGCAGCGGCCCGGGAATCGGAAGGCCGGATCGATTACGTGACGGACGAAGAGATTCTGGACACGTACAAGCTCATGGCGAAGCGCGAAGGGATATTCGCGGAACCGGCGTCCGCCGCGTCGCTCGCCGGCGTCCGCAAGCTCAAGCGGGAGGGCGTCTTCAGAGGCGGGGAGAAAGTAGTGTGCGTGTTGACCGGACACGGGCTGAAGGATCCGAATATCGCGATCAAATCGGTTCAGGCGGAACCGGTCGTCGTGCAGGACAGCGAATCCGCGGTCTTGGAGGCCATTGCCCTCCTGGAGGAGGCTGTGCGATGACGGCGCGCGGGTCGGTTCCGCCGCGGAAGCGAGTTGCCCGTGCCATCGTCCCGGCCAGCACCGCCAATCTTGGGCCCGGCTTCGATTCGCTCGGCATGGCGCTTCCTCTGTACGCGGGTGTCTCCATGAGAGCGGCCGGGCAAACGGACATTCGTTTGTTCGGGGAGAATCTGGACGGAATCCCGCTGGACAAGTCCAACCTGGTCTATGAAGTCGCGCAGGCGGTATTCCGGAAGGCCGGCGTAGAGGTGCCCGAGCTGGAGATCGCATACGAGAGCAACATTCCGCTGACGCGGGGGCTCGGCAGCAGCGCGGCGGCAATCGTCGGCTCCTTGGTGGTGGCCAACGGGCTCATCGGCGAGCCGCTGTCCCGCGACGAACTGTTCCAGATGGCGACCGCCTTGGAACGGCATCCGGATAACGTCGGCGCATCCTTGTACGGAGGGTTCGTGGCGGCGGCATGGGACGGAGAACATGCCGCCGCAGTTTCGATGGAACCCCCTGCCGATCTGGAAGTGCTCGTCGCGATTCCCGAATTCGAGCTGTCCACCAAGAAGGCGAGGGGCGTGCTTCCGCAGCAGGTCTCGATGGAAGACGCCGTGTTCAATGTCAGCCATAGTTCTCTGCTGACCGCGGCGCTCGTTTCCGGCAGGCTGGACGTTCTGCGGCACGCCATGCGGGACCGGCTGCATCAGCCTTACCGAGCGTCGATGATTCCGGGTATGGCGGACGTGCTTCGGGACGCGCCGGACCATGGGGCGCTTGGAGCCGTGCTTTCGGGTGCCGGCCCGACGCTGCTTATGCTGGCGGACCGGCGGGACGGAAGAAGGGCGGAGCTGGAAGGCTACGTGAAGGGCGTCATGCAATCGGCGGGCGTCGGGGTTTCGACGCGCTGGCTGAAGCCTTGCGCGCATGGCGCGTTGCTGGACGTGTCCGAGTCCGACCGGGAGCTCGAAGCCCCGCTGGCCGCACTGGCCGCGCCGGGCGGCAAGCCGGAGGTGAGAGCGTGAGCGGACGCAGAAGCGTGGCCGTGCTGCCGATGGGCACCGTCTCCGACGAGGCGGCCCGGTATTTGTTCCAGGGGCAGGACGTCGAATACGTATACCACAAGCTGATCGCGGATGTCTTTCTGTCTACGGTGAACGGCAGAACGGACTGGAGCGTCATCCCGATCGAGAACACGATCGACGGCTCCGTCAGTCTCCATCTGGATTGGTTGATCCACGAAGTGGATTTGCCGATCCGGGCCGAATGGGTGTTTCCTTCGATCCAGAACCTGATCGGAAGGGCGGATGAGCTCGCGGACGGGGCGGGGTCCTGGGATCCGGCCAAAATCGCCAAGGTGGTCAGCCATCCGGTCGCGATGGCGCAGTGCCATCAATTCCTCCGTGCCACGCTTCCCCATGCGGAGCTCGAAACGCTGCCGAGCACGGCGCAGGCCGTGCAGCTCGTGCACGATCATCCCGGCCGAGGCTGGGCCGCGATCGGAACGCAGCTGGCGGCCGCGAATTTCGGACTGGACGTGCTCGCATCCGGCGTGACCGACCACGACAACAACTTTACCCGGTTTTTGCTGGTGGGAGAGGCACCCTATGAGCGGCCGGATGCCGTTCAGCGCAAGACGAGCATCCTCGTGACGCTTCCGGAGGATTATCCGGGCGCGCTCCATCAGGTGCTGTCCGCGTTCGCCTGGCGGCGGATCAACCTGTCTCGCATCGAATCCAGGCCGACTAAGAAGAAGCTGGGCAGCTATTTTTTCTATATCGACATCGAGCTTTCGATGGATACGGTGCTACTGCCGGCCGCCATTGCGGAAATCGAGGCAATCGGCTGCCAAGTCCGCGTTTTGGGGTCATATCCCAGCATTCCTTATCATAAATCCAATCCGGAGGTGTAACGGGCGATGGCTGAGCAATGGATTTATTTGAACGGGGAGTACGTCACGAAGGAAAACGCCAAAGTGTCCGTGTTCGATCACGGGTTTCTGTACGGAGACGGTATTTTCGAAGGGATCCGGATTTACGGGGGCAACATTTTCAGGTGCAAGGAGCACTTGGACCGGTTGTACGATTCGGCCAAATCCATCATGCTTGACATTCCGCTCACTTACGAAGAGATGCAGGAGGCGTTGTGCGAGACGCTGCGGAAAAACGGCCTTCGGGACGGCTACATCCGGCTCGTCGTTTCCCGCGGTCCCGGCAATCTCGGTTTGGATCCGAAACGCTGCCCGAAAGCCTGGGTGATCATCATCGCCGAGCAGCTCTCCATCTATCCGGAGGAAGCTTACAGGAGCGGTCTTCGCTCGATCTCCGTCAGCCAGCGCCGCAACATTCCGGACGCGCTTAGCCCCAAAGTCAAGTCGCTGAACTATTTGAACAACATTCTGGTCAAAATCCAAGCGAACCTGGCCGAGGTCGGCGAAGCGATCATGCTGAACGCGCAAGGGTACGTGGCGGAAGGCTCGAGCGACAACATCTTTGTCGTGAAACGCGGCGTCGTGTACACGCCCCCGACCTATTTGGGCGCACTGGAGGGCGTGACGCGCGGAGCCATCATCGATCTGTGCGGCCGGCTCGGCTATACGCTGAAGGAAGAACCGTTCACGCTGCATGACGTATATTGCGCGGACGAGGTTTTCTTTACCGGAACGGCCGCGGAAGTCATCGCCGTGCGCGAGGTGGATGGCCGCATCATCGGGGAAGGCAAAGCCGGTCCCGTGACGATGCATTTACTCGAGGAGTTCCGCAAAATCGTGACGGTCGAAGGTGTCAAGGTCGATTTCCAACCGGGTTCGAAGTGAAACAACAGGCTGCCGGGCGAATCGTCCGGCGGCTTTTTTATCATGATTAGAAAGCATAAGTTTCCGGGGTGTGGTTTTGGGGAAGAGAGAGAGAGGGGAGCCGTTTACGATTACGGTTCAGGCGCTCCCGTAGATGTTCTGCTCGTCTGCGGATTTTGCGACTTATAGGTTGTGTCCTCCGACGCTGCGAACGTTGTCGTCACTTGCGGAGACGTTATTTCAGGGAAAACTCCGACTACGAGCGCTGTAGTGACCTCCGGAGACGTTATTTTTGCGAAATCCCCGACTACGAGCGCTGTAGTGACCTCCGGAGACGTTATTTCTGGAAAGCCCCCGACTACGAGCGCTGTAGTGACCTCCGGAGACGTTATTTCTGCGAAACCCCCGACTACGAGCGCTGTAGTGACCTCCGGAGACGTTATTTTGCGAAATCCCCGACTACGAGCGCTGTAGTGACCTCCGGAGACGTTATTTCTGCGATTTCCTTAGGTGTGTTGTAGGTGCGTTTGAGATAGCAGGACCGCGCAAGCAGTTTTTTTGCAACCCCCCAACCCCGCCTAGTGCCAAAATACACTTAACATCTGCCTCAAATGCCCGTTTCTTTGGGTTAAGGGATGAAATTGAATATGAAGTGTAGTTTCACACTTACGCTAAAGTTCGGCCAAAGTGAAAGTCTGTCAGCCTATCGGGGTTTAAGCAACTTGACTTGTTGCAATGGCCGCGCCTACTCGTGCGACGAATGTTCCGCCAATTTTTTCCCTTCTTGATGTCAAATGCCTATTTCCTGCATAGGATGTAGGGATTGCGGGAGGGCAAAAGCCCGCCTATGAGCTTATGCTAACGTGACCAGGAGGGAACGGCGTGAAGATTCATATGGTCAAAAAAGGCGACTCGTTGTATATGATTGCCCAAAAATACAACGTTCCGCTGGAAGAGCTCATCAAAGCCAATCCGGAGATTCCCAATCCGGACCAAATCGACGTGGGCATGAAAATCAAAATTCCCGCTCCTGCCCAGCCGACTTTCGAGCTGATGCACCAGCATACGGTCCAGCAAGGAGACACTTTGTGGAAGCTGTCCAAAGCTTGGGGGATTCCGCTTTCCGTCATGATCCAAGCGAATCCCCAACTGAAAAATCCCAACGTATTGCTTACGGGAGAAGTCGTCAACATTCCAAAGCTGACGCCCGGGGCGGCACAAGGATCCAACCTTGACATGCAGGGATGGATCCCCGGAAAGAAACACACCGGGGTCAAAAAGGAGACTGGGGTAGCGTTTGAACCCGCGCCCGAGCCGGAGCCGATGCCGGCTCCGCTGCCGGCACCACTGCCCGAACTGCCCTCCAAAAAAACGGAATTCAAGCCGGTAGAGGAAATTGCGCCCAGTCCGATTCCGTTCCATAAAGAGAACGAACTGTTCGCACAAATGCCGATACCTGCCGTCGAAGCGGGCACTCATGTTCCCAACGAGCCGTATCCGTCGAACATCTCCCCCTCGTTTGGGGCCAATGAACCGTATCCGTCGAACATCGCTCCCTCGTTTGGGGCCAACGAGCCGTATCCGTCGAACATCGCTCCCTCGTTTGGGGCCAATGAGCCGTATCATTCGAACATCGCTCCCTCGTTTGGGGCCAACGAGCCGTATCCGTCGAACATCGCTCCCTCGTTTGGGGCCAACGAGCCGTATCCGTCGAACATCTCTCCCTCGTTTGGGGCCAACGAGCCGTATCCGTCGAACATCTCTCCCTCGTTTGGGGCCAATGAGCCGTATCCGTCGAACATCTCTCCCTCGTTTGGGGCCAATGAGCCGTATCCGTCGAACATCTCTCCCTCGTTTGGGGCCAACGAGCCGTATCCGTCGAACATCTCTCCCTCGTTTGGGGCCAACGAGCCGTATCCGTCGAACATCGCTCCCTCGTTTGGGGCCAACGAGCCGTATCCGTCGAACATCGCTCCCTCGTTTGGGGCCAACGAGCCGTATCCGTCGAACATCGCTCCGATGTACGGGGGCAACGAGCCGTATCCTTCGAATATCTCTCCCGCGTACGGGGCCAACGAGCCGTATCCGTCGAACATCGCTCCGATGTACGGGGCCAACGAGCCATATCCGTCGAACATCGCTCCGATGTACGGGGCCAACGAGCCGTATCCGTCGAACATCGCTCCCGCGTACGGGGCCAACGAGCCATATCCGTCGAACATCGCTCCGATGTACGGGGCCAAAGGGCCGTATCCGTCGAATTATCCGGCTAATTATCCCGTCGGCGGGGCGGAAATGGCGGCAAATCCATCGTTCGCACACGGTTATGGCCATTTTTACCCTTACGGACACGCCTACGATCATGGATACGATCACGTTCATGGCGCATGGGAAGGCGTAGTCGGCAGCATGTACGATCCGAACGACATCAGCGGATTCGCCAAAACGCACGGTTACGGCGACATTTCGCAAGCGCCCCATGCAGGCGCAATGACGGGGGTCACGGGATATCTTCCCGCCTACGTTCCGGGTTTGGTCGCCCCCTCCGCCACCGGTGCGAAGCCTTCGGCGGGTTGCAAAAACTGCGGAGGAACGCCTTCCGCGCTGAGCGCCCCCACGGCAGCGGCGGTTCCCTCATGGCCCACGTCCGTGAGCCCGTTGGCGGCGGCTCCCGTATTCGTGAACGTCTATCCGAGCGCGGCCTATAAGCCGACGGCCGTGAGCCCGTTGGCGACGGGACCCGTACCGGCGAACGTCTATCCCGGAGCAGCCTATGCGCCGACGGCCGTGAGCCCGTTGGCGACGGGACCCGTTCCGGAGAACGTCTATCCCGGAGCAACCTATGCGCCGACGGCCGTGAGCCCGTTGGCGACGGGACCCGTACCGGCGAACGTCTATCCCGGAGCGACCTATGCGCCGACGGCCGTAAGTCCGTTCGCGGCTGGAGTACCGGAAAACGTCTATCCTGGCGCGACCTATGCGCCGACGGCCGTAAGTCCGTTCGCGGCTGGCGTACCGGAAAACGTCTATCCTGGCGCGGCCTTTGCGCCGACGGCCGTAAGTCCGTTCGCGGCTGGAGTACCGGAAAACGTCTATCCTGGCGCGGCCTTTGCGCCGACGGCCGTAAGCCCGTTCGCGGCTGGCGTACCGGAAAACGTCTATCCTGGCGCGGCCTTTGCGCCGACGGCCGTAAGCCCGTTCGCGGCTGGCGTACCGGAAAACGTCTATCCTGGCGCGACCTTTGCGCCGATGGGCGCAGGCTATCCGATCGCCAACTTGCCTTACGGGTACGACGGCGCTCCTCTCGGCCATTACGCCCCCTACGCTACAGCGCCCGCGGGCGTTCTTCCGGCGGTCAACGATCCGGCAGGAGTCGTGCCCACTTACGGCCATTTCGGGGTTCCGTTTGAGGTAGACGGGATTCCTCCGATCCCGCCCATACCACCGCTGCGCGAACGCCAAGAGGAGAAAAGCGAAGGCCAGTCGGACTCCCTGACCCTGCACGCGGCGGAGGAAGACGACGCCGATCCGCTTTCCGCCGTCGTGACGAAAAAGCGGAAAACGCAGACGGAGCGGAAAGCCGCGAAAACCGGCCGCTTGAAATCGAAGCGCAAAGAAAGCCTGCCCTGGATCAAATGGTGAAGTAAGCGCATAGCGCCGGAATCCCCTGGCAACACTAGAGAAAAAGGAAGAGAAGGGGATTCCGGTGTTCGTCTTTCGCGCCATGAAGGAATTGAAGAAGAAATTGAAGAGAAGACGCCGTCCGATCTGGTCCCTCGGCATGCTGGCCGCCGTTTTCCTGGCTGCGTCTGCTGCCGGAATCGGCACCGCGGCGATCATTGAGAAAGCCGCGCTGGGATATTCCGAGGTTGAGCCCGCCGCGGTTCCTCTATCGGAAACGCCGGGAACGGACAAGCCTGCCGCCGCGCCGGCTCCCGGCTCCCGCGAGGCCGCGCTTCAGGCGCTCGCCGGATGGGACGGCGAGGTGGAGCTCGTCCTGCACAGGGTTTATTGGTGCGGAGAGGAGACCCGGATGCTGGGCCGTCATTCGGCCGGGAAAGCGGCCGAGCTTCTCAAATCGAGGAGGGATTGGGAAGCGTCGTTCGAAACTTCCGGCCGTCTCGTGCTCCAAGAGAACGTGGAAGATTTGTCGCCCGCATGCCGCCAGACGGCTTATATCGGGATGGATGCGGACGGCAACCTGTCGCTGTTCGACGGTCCGCCGAGAAAGGACAACGTCGTGCGCACCTTCTTCCAGCTCGACATCCGTTCCCTGGAATCCAGCTTGTCCAAGGAAAAGCTTCACGAGCTGGCTGACGGCATCCGCGTTTCCGATCGGGACGAATACCGAAGCGTGCTGTCCAGCTTCAGCGATTTCGCCCGAAAGTCGGAGGGCGTTATGAAGCAGCAACGCTAAACGGCCGTACCGGATAAGCCGTCATATGAGCCGGCATAAGGGGCGCTCCCGCAGGGGGCGTCCTTTTCGGCATGGCTTTTGTTCTCATCGGTGCGAACATTTGCTATAATCTATGGGAGCAAGCGGAGCCATTACGGAGAGCGGGGACTAGGACATGCGGGTGCTGGGCATCGACCCGGGCATCGCCATCATGGGATTCGGGTTTATCGACAAAATCGGGCACCGGCTCGTTCCCGTACAGTACGGCAGCATCGAGACCGAAGCCGGGACGAGGACGGAAGAGCGACTTCGCCAGATTTACGACGCGTCTTGCGCGCTGCTGGACAAATACCGTCCCGATACGATCGCCGTCGAGAAGCTGTTTTTCAATAAGAACGTGACGAACGCATTCAGCGTCGGGCAGGCGCGGGGCGTGCTGATGCTGGCCGCCGCGCAGAGGGGGCTGCCGATCGGGGAATATACGCCGATGCAGGTGAAGCAGGCGGTCGTCGGATACGGCGCCGCGGAGAAGAAGCAGGTGCAGGAAATGGTCAAAATGATCCTCAAGCTGCAGGCGGTGCCGAAGCCGGACGACGTCGCCGACGCGCTGGCCGTCGCCATCTGCCATGCGCATTCGGTCTCCCTGAACGACCGGTTGAACGGAGTGAAGCCAATATGATCGATTTTTTGCGCGGACGCGTGGCGCACCTGGAGACGGAATACGTCGTCCTTGACGTGCACGGCGTCGGATACCGGGTATTCACCCCGAACCCTTACGGATTGTCCCGAACGGAGGAGCCGGTGCAATTATTCATCCATCATCATGTCCGGGAAGACGCCATCCAGCTGTTCGGCTTTCCGACCCGCGAGGAACAAAGCTTGTTCCGCAAGCTGCTGGACGTTTCCGGAATCGGGCCCAAGGTGGCTCTGGGCGTGCTTGCCGGGGGCCGGCCCGATACGATCGCGGCCGCGATCCAGCAGGAGAACGTGAATTTTCTTACCAAGCTGCCGGGCATCGGACGCAAAACCGCGCAGCGGATGATTCTCGATTTGAAGGACAAGCTCGGCGTCCAAGGTCCCGCGGCAGCGGCCGCGGAGCTGATGGAGCCTGCCGCGGCCGCGGGAACGGAAGGCGGTTCCGCGTGGGCGGCCGCTCGCGAGGCGCTCGCCGGGCTCGGTTACCGGGAAGCGGAGCTTGACCGGGCTTGGAGCCGGATCCAAGCCGGCCTGACGGGCGACGAATCGCCGGACGCCCTGATGAAAAAAGCGCTGCAGCAATTGTTCCAAGGTTGAGGCGGCGAGAAGCGGGGAAGGAGGACGTGAAGCGTGGATGACCGAATCGTCACCGCCCATTTGATGATGGAAGACCAGGCGGTGGAATACAGCCTGCGTCCCCGTTACCTGGCGGAATATATCGGACAGTCGCAAGTGAAGGAGAACCTCAAGATTTACATAGAAGCGGCCAAGATGCGCCGCGAGCCTCTCGACCATGTACTGCTTTACGGCCCCCCGGGATTGGGCAAGACGACCCTCTCGAACATCATCGCCAACGAGCTCGGCGTCCATATCCGCACGACCAGCGGACCCGCCATCGAACGTCCGGGCGATTTGGCCGCGATTTTGTCCAATTTGCAGGAGAACGACGTCCTCTTCATCGACGAAATCCACCGCCTGCACCGTACGGTGGAGGAAGTGCTCTATCCGGCCATGGAGGATTTCGCGCTCGATTTCATTATCGGCAAAGGCCCCAGCGCGAGATCGGTCAGGCTCGACCTTCCCAAATTCACGCTGATCGGCGCCACAACCCGGGCCGGACTGCTGTCCGCGCCGCTCCGCGACCGTTTCGGCGTGGTGAGCAGGCTCGAGTTTTATAACGAGGACGAATTGGCCTACATCGTGTCCCGGGCGGCCGATATTCTTAACGTCGGGATCGTGGGTGAGGCTTCCCGGGAAATCGCCCGGCGCGCCCGCGGCACACCCCGCATCGCCAACCGGCTGCTCAAGCGGGTCCGCGATTACGCTCAGGTCAAGGGAGACGGCGTGATCACGGACGAAGTAGCCCGGGACGCCATGGAGCGGATCCAGGTGGATCCGATGGGGCTTGACGCCATCGATCACCGGATGCTGCTCGCCATGATCCAGAACTATCGGGGAGGTCCGGTCGGATTGGATACGATCGCGGCGCTCATCGGGGAAGAAAGCCAGACGATCGAGGACGTCTACGAGCCTTATCTCATGCAAATCGGATACTTGCAGCGAACGCCCAGAGGCCGTGTCGTGGCTCCGGCCGCCTACCGCCACCTCGGGCTTCCCGTGCCGGAGCGTGCGGAATGAGCGGGCGGCCGCAACTTTCCCGCCTGACCGTCGTCTATGACGGAGAATGCAATTTATGCTTGGCAGCGGTCGACAAACTGCGGAAACTGCCGGTTCGCGCGGATTTGACTTTCGTTCCCCTGCAGTAATTGACGAGCGGGGAAGTGAAGCCGTGGCCGGGCATCGACGATGTGCCTCTTTCCGACCTGTCCGCCCAGTCGCATGTGACGGATGAAGAAGGACGGCGCTACAGCGGAGCGGACGGCGTCCTCAAACTGACGAGCCTGACCCCGTCATTGCCATGGCTGGCTGCCGTCGCCCGGCTTCCGGGATTGCGCGGCCTCACCCGGCTCTTGTACCGCTTTGTCGCTCGTTACCTTTATCGGCTGCTCGGCCGGACTTCCTGCTCGAACGGGTTTGCTCCATCCCCCTGAACACTCCACAAGGCGGAGGCGATCATGATCATCCGAAACGTTAGCAGGACCTCTTACCGCTATGCTCTATTTGCGCTGATCGTAATTATCGTATTGTCCGGTTCCGGCCGGAGAACGGCCTATGCCGCCGTAAACGTGCCGGATACGATCCGGGTAGGCTTGTTCCTGAACCTGCCTTCCAAGAACTTCACGTCGCTTACGCCCGCGGCTACGCTGCAGTCCTCCGCCGGAATGACGATTGCCTGGCGCGATCCCCAATTCACCGCGGCGATAGACTCGATTACGCCCGGGCAGCCCGTCCGCTTCGCTATGGACGGGTATAGAGCGATTGTCCTGGAAACGGCCGATGCCGCAGGCGCATTCGCCGTCCTGAAGAATCTTCAGGCTTCTTCCCAATCGGCGTTCGTGACCCGTCTTACGAAATCGGGCAAGACGGTCTATCAAGTATCGGAAGGCGTCTACGCGACGCCCGCCGCCGCTTCCGCGGCACTGGCGAAGTGGACTTCCGCGGTCGCGGCCGCAGGGGTACCCCAGGCGGCGAATCCGAAGGTCGCGGGGCCTTGGGCGGCGGAAGCGGGGCCTTACGCGGGCCGGGCGGAAGCGGCTGCAGCCGCCGAAGCGTTCGGCAACGCCGGCCTGGACGCTTTCGTCGCGGTGAAAATGCTGAACGGTACGCTCTCCTACGTTGTGCGGGTCGGTCAGGAAGCCGACGCCGCGGGCGCTTCCGCTTTGCAGCAGGCCGCGTCGGCCGCCGGAGGCGTGAACGTCCGGGTGCCGCCTGCGGGAGAGCCGTACGCCTTGATCCGTCAGGACATGACCCTTACCGGCCCTGCCGGCAGTCCGGTGACCTTGTACGCCATTCCGGCGTCCGCGGGCGCCGTGCTCCGGGCTGAACCGGCCGCGGGCGGCACCGTCCAGCTCGCGGAACGCTATAAGCGCTCTTATCGCGGCGCGATGGAAATGAGCGTGCTGAACGGCGCGCTGGCCGTCGTGAACGAAATCGATTTCGAGCAATATCTCTACTCCGTCGTCGGGGCGGAAGTCGGACCCGGCTGGCCGGCGGAAGCCCAGAAGGCGCAGGCGGTCGCCGCGCGATCCTACGCGCTGTCTTCCGGCACGGGATTCCAAATCGCGAACGTCGTCGATACGACGCTCAGTCAAGCCTATAACGGGACAGCCTCCGAAAATCCCAATTCCACGGCCGGGGTTCAAGCGACGGCCGGCGAAGTGCTGACGCATGACGGCCGCGTCATCAATGCCGTATTCTCCTCGAATGCAGGCGGTTTGACGGCCGATAACCGGACGGAGGGATGGGGAAGCGACACGGGGTATCTCCCGGGCGGAATCGCCAGTCCGGACGACGGTCCGCAGGCCGGCTTGCCAGACTGGTACGATGTCGCGCTCGCTTCCGGACAGCGGGGTTACATCCGCGGCGATCTGCTTGCGGATGCCGGACGCAACGCCGCCGGTCTCCGCGTCATGACCGTGACAGGGGAGAACACGGCCGTGCGGGTCCGGCCGAAGGTCGAAACGAACGTCGAGCCGATCGTGCGGCTGTCCGCCGGGACGACGGTGATCCCGATCGGGAAAGTGCCGGAGAACACGGCATACAGCTGGGTGGAAACCCCCTTTAAGCCGGACGTGCTATTGGCGTCCTTGAACAAATACATCCATGCGGCGGGGCCGCTGCAGACGCTGGAAGTCACGGGCCGGGGACCATCCGGCAGGGTGAACCAAGTTTCCGTGAACGGCACGCCTTATACGCTCAAAGCCCCGGATTCCTGGAGAAGCGCCCTCGGCGGCCTTCGCAGCACGTTGATTACGATCGAGGAGACGGGGCGGATGACGATTGTGGGGGCCGGCGAAGAAACCCGCAAGCTGCCGCAAGAATCCGGACCCCTGCAGATCATGGGAGCGGACGGCCAAACGCGTTCCGCGGACGGGACGAACCTGTTCGTTATGGACGCTTCGGGGCAAGCGAGAGTCGTAACCCCGACGCCTGCGTTTATCATCTCGGCCAAAGGGTACGGACACGGCCTCGGCATGTCCCAATACGGCGCGAAGAAGCTGGCCGAACAAGGGAATGACTACCGTTACATTCTGCAATACTACTATAAGGATGTCGTAATCGAGAAGGATGCAAACCGATGAACGTCAGTGATTTCGATTTCGAATTGCCGGAAAGGCTGATCGCCCAGACGCCTCTGGCGGAGCGCACGGCTTCGCGTCTGCTCGTGCTTCATCGCGCGGACGGACGGACGGAGCATCGGACGTTTACGGATCTGGCGGAATATATCGGGCCGGGAGACGTGCTCGTATTGAACGATACGAGAGTGCTTCCCGCCCGATTATTCGGCACCAAAGCCGACACGGGCGCCAAGGCAGAGCTCCTGCTGCTCAAACGGCTCGAAGGAGACAGATGGGAGGCGCTCGTTCGTCCCGGCAAGAAGATCCGCCAAGGGACGGAGCTTCATTTCGGTGCCGGGGGGGATGGAGACCGGCCGTTGCTGACGGCGACGGTGGAAGACGAGGGCGAGATGGGAGCGCGGGTGATCCGCTTCCAATACGAAGGCATTTTCCAAGAACTGCTGGACCGGCTGGGGCACATGCCGCTTCCGCCTTATATCAAGGAAACGCTGGATGACCGCGAACGCTATCAGACCGTATATGCCCGGCACGAAGGATCCGCCGCCGCTCCGACGGCGGGTCTGCATTTTACCGAAGCGTTTCTCGATCGGCTGCAGACGATGGGCGTCAAGCTGTGCCGGGTGACCTTGCACGTCGGCTTGGGCACGTTCCGGCCGGTGTCCGCCGAAACCGTGCAGGAGCACGAGATGCACGCGGAATGGTATTCGGTCAGCGAAGAAAGCGCCGCCCTGCTGAATGAAACCCGGACGGCCGGGCGGCGGATCGTAGCGGTCGGCACGACGTCCGCCCGCACGCTCGAAACGATCGGCCAACGGTTCGGCAACTCTCCCATCGAGGCTTGCAGCGGGTGGACCGATATTTTCATTTATCCGGGTTACCGCTTTACGATGGTAGATGCGCTGCTGACGAATTTCCACCTGCCGAAATCGACGCTTGTGATGCTCGTAAGCGCGCTGGCAGGCCGCGAAGCGGTTCTGAACGCCTACCGGGAAGCCGTCGCGCGGGAATACCGCTTTTTCAGCTTCGGCGACGCAATGTTCATTACTTGACTTGATGGCGAAGAGAGGAACGACACATCCATGGCCGTTCGTTACGAATTGATCAAAACCTGCGCGCAAACGGGAGCAAGGCTAGGCAAGCTCCATACCCCCCACGGCGTGATCGATACCCCGGTATTCATGCCGGTCGGAACCCAGGCAACCGTGAAAGGGATAAGCCCGGAGGAACTGAAGGACCTTAACGCCCAGATCATTCTCAGCAATACGTACCACCTCTTCGTGCGCCCCGGCCACGAATTGATTCGGGATGCGGGCGGCTTGCACCGATTCATGAACTGGGACCGGCCGATCCTGACGGACAGCGGCGGTTTCCAGGTGTTCTCGCTGGCCGAGAACCGCAAAATCACCGAAGACGGCGTACAGTTCCGTTCCCACCTGAACGGGGACAAGCTTTATTTGTCGCCCGAGGTGGCGACCGCGGTGCAGAACGCCCTCGGCTCCGACATCATGATGGCGTTCGACGAATGCCCGCCCTACCCCGCGGATTACGACTATGTCAAAAAATCGACCGAACGGACGAGCCGCTGGGCGGAACGGTGCCTCAAAGCGCACGCCCGTCCCCACGACCAGGCCCTCTTCGGTATCGTACAGGGCGGCATGCACGCCGATCTTCGCCGTCAGAGCGCGGCGGATTTGACTTCCCTCGATTTTCCGGGGTATTCTATTGGTGGACTCAGCGTGGGCGAGCCCAAACCCTTGATGTATCAGGTGTTGGAAGAGACCGTACCCCTGCTGCCCGCAGACAAGCCGAGGTACCTGATGGGCGTCGGTTCCCCGGACGCCTTGGTCGAAGGAAGCATACGCGGCATCGACATGTTCGACTGCGTGCTGCCGACGCGGATTGCGCGCAACGGAACGGTCATGACCAGCCAGGGCAGGCTCGTCGTTCGCCACGCCAAGTACGCGGCGGATTTCTCCCCGCTCGATCCGGAATGCTCCTGCTACGCCTGCCGGCATTATTCCCGCGCCTATATCCGCCATTTGATCAAGGCGGACGAGATGTTCGGACTTCGCCTGACCACCATACATAATCTTCATTTTCTGGTCGAATTGATGCGGCAGGTCCGCGAGGCGATACGGGAAGACCGGCTGCGCGATTTCCGGGACGAATTTTTCGAGAAATACGGGATGCAGCACAACGAAAGCGGTTTTTGAGAAAGGAGGGAACATCCATGTTGTGGTTATCCAGTCAGAGCAGCAGCAGCTTGTGGGTCACACTGATGCCGTTCGTGCTCATGTTCGCCATTTTCTATTTCCTGCTGATCCGTCCGCAACAGAAGAAATCGCGGGAACGCAGCTCGATGCTGAACGCTTTGAAGAAAGGCGATAAAGTGACGACCATCGGCGGCATGCACGGCACGATCGAACAAATCTCGGACGACACCGTCGTGCTGAAAGTAAACGACGTCACGAAGCTCACGTTCGACCGTTCCGCGATCAACGCCGTGACCTCGCGCGCGGCCGAGCCGAAGTCGGAAACGAAATCGGAAGGGTAAAGGCAGCAACGAATAAGCCTTCTGGATCCAAGAGATCTTAGAAGGTTTTTTTCTTGCGTACTTGTGCGGCAAGCTTAAAGTGCGGACATGGGGGTCCGAACGGGAAGATAAGCTTGTGCGGCAAGCTTAAAGTGCGGACATGGGGGTCCGAACGGGAAGATAAGCTTGTACGGCAAGCTTAAAGTGCGGGCATGGGGTCCAAACGGGAAGATAAGCTTGTGCGGCAAGCTTAAAGTGCGGGCATGGGGTCCGAACGGGAAGATAAGCTTGTGCGGCAAGCTTAAAGTGCGGGCATGGGGTCCGAACGGGAAGATAAGCTTGTGCGGCAAGCTTAAAGTGCGGGCATGGGGTCCAAACGGGAAGATAAGCTTGTGCGGCAAGCTTAAAGTGCGGGCATGGGGTCCAAACGGGAAGATAAGCTTGTGCGGCAAGCTTAAAGTGCGGGCATGGGGTTCCGAACGGAAATACCCCGTGCCAAAAGCCTTTCCTCCGGTTTAACCGGTCGGAAAGGCTTTTTTGTCTGCGGTTTTGTACAAGGGATCGCTGCTTGCGCTGCGCTCGGCGCGGGCTCCGGCGATCATGCCGACGTAAACGCTGAACATGGCGAGCAGGACGCCCGCGATCGCATCGGTGAACCAATGGATGCCCAAATAGAAAATGGCGAAGACGATGACGGCGGCGTTGATCCACGCGAAGACGGCCCACCGGCGGATGCCCGACCTGGCGGCCAGAAGGGCCATCGTCACCGAAATCGAAGTGTGAAGGCTGGGAAAGCAATTGTTGATGCCGGAGAGCCCCCGGTAATCCCGCTCGAAAGTGGGGAATGCGTCAAGCATCAGGAAGTGGATCCGCGGGTCGGCGTACCAAGCCTCGTTGACCGGCACGAACCAGTACATGGGGAGCGCCACGGCGTAATTGACCAGCAGCGCGACGCAGAAGGCATAGTAAAGCCGTTTTCCGGATTGCGATGCATAAATGCCGAGCGAAGAGATCATGACCGATTGGAACACGACGACGTAGAAAAAAGCGCACACCGCGGTCAACAAGCCGGAGCTTAGACGGGACTGCAGCCAAACGTGCCAATTGCCTTCCCACCCGGTCATGGCGGCCGTCAGATCGTACGACACGCCGTAAGCATTTTCGAGCTTCACTTCAAAGGTATTGAGGACGAGAATCCCCAGCGCCGCGAGGAAGAACAGCAGACATTTGCGGGATACGGCCAGCGACCGGAGCAGCCTGTATACCGGATCGAGCGGTTGGCGTCCGGTTCCGAACCATAGGAGGATGGCGATCGTCGCGGCCGTCCACGCCTGCACGGACTGAAGGGATGTAAAAACGGTCATATAGGCCCCCGGGTATCGTCATGAGTTTGGCACACCCTAGTATACCACAAAAGGCCGGCTCGGTCCGAGAGGACGGCGTTACCTGCTTCCGCCGGAAGAACCGGAATTGACGCCCAGCATGCCGCCCAGCGCTCCCGTCAAGCAAGTGAGCCCCAGCAAAGCCAATACGCGCAGCGACCAGTCGGTATCCGTCGCCAGGAAACTCGTCAACATGACCAGCAACGAATACAAAGCCCCGTTTGCCGCTCCGAAATACCAGCCCTTCCTGCCGGATCTCCGCGCGGCCACAAACCCGCCTGCGAGCGAGGCGGCGCCGTGGATCCCGAAAACCCAAGGCACCAGATCGGCTTCGCGCAAAGAACTGCTCGTCAGCATCATGGAGAGGAACAGGGTGCCGGCTCCCAGCCAGATGCACGACCAGATAAGACCGGACATAACGGGAGAGCCGGCGCGGACTTTCAGCACGCGGGTAATCGGGCTCAAGCTCATCACTCCTTGGAAATAGGCTTTGTACCATCTTATGGCG
Source organism: Cohnella sp. CFH 77786 (assembly GCF_019400745.1). Classification (GTDB taxonomy): domain Bacteria; phylum Bacillota; class Bacilli; order Paenibacillales; family Paenibacillaceae; genus Cohnella. The sequence goes on from NZ_WJIB01000011.1 coordinate 258,004, forward strand.
ATGCCCGCCGGCGTAGTACATGCATGACCCTACCGGCAGGCGGTGAAACTACACTCGCGAGCGACCGTTCCCGTGCTTGGACGGGCGCGGCCTACTGACGCGGAGGACGGATTGCCAATGACGACCATTCTGCTTCGCACGCTGATCATGTACGTCCTGGTCTTTGCTCTTCTTCGACTGATGGGCAAACGGGAAATCGGCAAACTGTCGGTATTCGACCTCGTGATTTCGATCATGATCGCGGAAATCGCCGTCATTATCATCGAGGATAAAGAGAAGCCGATCATGGACGCCGTTGCGCCGATCGTTCTTCTGGTCGCGATCCAGATCGTGTTCGCGTTTCTCGCGATCAAGAACCGAAAACTCCGCTTATGGATGGACGGAACCCCCAGCGTGCTAATTCGGGACGGCCGTCTGAACCGGAAGGAAATGAGCAGGCAGAGATACAACTTGGACGATCTCATGGCGCAGTTGCGCGAGCACGAAATCACCAACGTCGACGAGGTGGAACTGGCGGTTCTGGAAGCCAACGGCAAGCTGTCGGTCATTCCGAAGGAAGATCGACTGTCCGAGGAGACCAGGCTAAATTCCGCAACGCATGACCCGAGCGCCGAACAATCGGAGCTCCCGCCGAAATTCCGCTACGAGCTGCTTCCTCTTCCGCTGATCCTGGACGGACAAGTGCAGGACGAAAGTTTGGAGAGGCTGGGCAAAAACCGTTTTTGGTTGAAAAACCGGCTGCGCGAGCAAGGAATCGACCAATTCAAGCAGGTGTTCTTTTGCAGCGTCGACCATAAAGGCAAACTATACGTCGACCGAAAAAAATAATTTGGTTAACGGAACAGCCTGCCGAACACCGGAATCCGCGCCGCGTCATGGCCGTCGATCAGCCTCATCGCGATGAGCAGCACCACGTAAACGATCACGGCGGAGAGCGCAGAAGAAGCGAGATTCATCGCATCCATCGGCAGGAAACGGCCGTTCCATATCCATAGCGCGACTGCCCCCATGATGATCATGGCGGTCATGACTTTCAGGAAATCGAATGGGTCGAGCCGGAAACCGGTGAGCCGCGCGACGCTGATCCAATGAAGGAGCGTCACGAGCACCATGTTGACGCCGATCGCGATGACGGCGCCGAGAATGCCGAGCTCCGGCTGAGTCGCGAGTTGGACAATCAGCGCGAGCTTGACGGCCGCCCCGGCGAACGTGTTGAACAGGGCGGTGCCGGGACGGTCCAAAGCCTGCAGCGCCGCTTGGAGAGGCGCTTGCATGTAAAGGAAAATCGCGATCGGCGCCATCCAGCGAAGCATGCCGGCCATCGAATCGTCTCCGTACAGCAGCATGCAGATCGGTTCGGCCAAGAGCCCCATCAGCACAACGAAAGGGGCGCCGGTGACAACGGCCAGGCGCATCGTCTGGTGAAGACGCTTATGGATGGTGTTCCAATCCTGTCGGGCCGCGGCTTCGGACAACGAAGGGACAAGCGATACCGCGAGGGAATAGGTGAGAGCTCCCGGAAGCAGTAACAGCGGGATGACCATGCCCTGGAGCGCGCCGTACAGGGAGGTCGCCTTCGCGACCGACAAGCCGGCCGACGCCAAGCTTCTCGCGGTTAAAATCGATTCCAGCAAGTAAGACAGCGAGCCGATCAACCGGCTGCCCGTCACCGGCAGGGCGATACCGAGCAGGCTGCGGTACATTTTGCGGTCCGGGGAAACGCCTTTGACGGACGAGGGTACCGGAACGTGGCCGGGGTTCGATCTGCGCTCGGTCGCCATGCGGTTCCATAACACCAGCAGGCCTGCCGTTTCCCCGGCAACCATCCCCGCAACCGCGCCGGCCGTCGCCGCTTCCAGCCCATAAGGGAAGAGCAGCCAGGCCAGCAGCAAAGAACAGGCGATCCGGACCAGCGTTTCCGTGGTGGACGAGAAAGCGGACGGGATCATATTCTGCTTGCCTTGGAAATACCCTCTCCAGACGGACGATACCGCCACGAGCGGAAGAATCGGGATCATGCACAGGAATGCGGCGTGGACACGGGCATCGGTCATCACCTCGGACGAAATCCATCCCGCCAAAGCCAAGCATGCCGCTGCAGCAGCCAGGCTCGCGGATACGGCCAACGTCATGGCGCCGCCGACGATTTTCCTTATGGAAGCGGAATCGCCGCGGGAATCGGCTTCGGCCACCAGCTTGGCCACCGCCAGGGGAAGTCCGCCCGCGATGACGGTGAGCAGCACGATCATGAACGGGTACACCAATTGGATCAAGCCGACGCCTTCGGCTCCGATCATGCGCGGCAGGGCGATGCGCGGAACGAAGCCGAGAAGCCGGTTGACGAGTCCGGCCGCCAGCAGGATCATGGCTCCCTGGATGAACGATTGTTTGCGAACGGACAAACGGCGTCCCTCCTACCTTCGGTTATTCTTATTTGTATGCGGGGGTTGTCCGGCTTCATGACAGGAGTGCTTGGCGCAAATTCGTACGGCCGGGAAGGAATTCGCAGGGGGCGCGGAGAACTTAAAGTAAAGGAAAGCGCATAACGGAAACGCGGAAAGAGGGATAAGGAGGGGATTGGCGCATGAACGAGTCGGGCGAAGGCAGGGAGTCCCTGACGGAAGAAGAGCAGAACGCCGTGATCGAGCAGCTTTGCGAGAGCAAAGCGGAGGAGTTCCGGCTCATCGGCTACGAACGCGTGACCGGAGCGGACGTATGGGAATGCGTCAGCGACAAGTACCACAAGAAGGGCGTTCCGCCGCTGTACCAGGTCGTGAACGATATTTTGTCCCTTAAGGTGACGCAATTCATGAATTTCATCACCTTGAACATGTACCGGGGCGATATGCGCCCTTGAACCGGACCCCGATCACGGGATCTCCGCGGCTCGGCGGGATCCTTTTTTTGCGCGTTGAAACGCCGTTATAAACGGCATCGCGTCGCGACTTTCTCCCATTTTCGACAAATTGACTTCGTTTTGCGCAGGTAGGTATAATAGGAACATTGAGAATCGAAAGGGGACGGCATCAAGGATGAAGCGACTGCTCGCTTTCGCGCTCGTCGTCGTCTTGACGTTCGGGGTCATGGCGGTCACGACGCCCGGACTTCTCGACAAGACGAAGCTCGGGCTTGATTTGAAAGGCGGTTTTGAAATTCTGTACGAGGCGCAGCCGCTGACGGAAGGCGGCACCGTAACCAAGGAGGCGCTGAGGCAAACGGCGATCAGCTTGGAAAAACGGGCCAACAAGAACAACGTGGGCGAGCCCGAGGTTACGACGGAGGGCAGCAATCGAATCCGCGTCAAAATCGCGGGCGTCGCCGACGAAGCGAAGCTGCGCGATTTGATGAAGCGTCCCTCAAACCTGGAATTCCGCAGCGCCGACGGCTGCAAAAGTCCGACCGATTATTGCAAGGTTGAGCTGACGGGCGCCGAGTTCGTGGAAGGCGCGGCGAAGGTCGAGTATAACCAGATGAACCAGCCGCTCGTCGCGATCAAAGTGAAGGATAAGAAGAAACTGGCCGACGTCTCCACGCGTCTGGTGGGCAAAAACCTGGCCATCATGCTCGACGGGGAACTCCTTACGGATCCGGTCGTCCGCCAGCCTCTCACCGACGGATCGGCGGTCATCGAAGGACAGCCGGACGTCGACGCCGCCCGTAACCTTGCCGAAATCATCAACCTCGGCGCCCTGCCGCTCAAATTGACGGAGAAATACACGCAAAGCGTTGGCGCGACGCTGGGACAGCAATCGCTGAATGAAACGCTGCTCGCAGGCGGTATCGCCTCGGTGCTGATCCTGATCTTCATGATTGGCTTCTACCGTATACCCGGCGTCGTGGCGAGCATCTGCCTTATCGCCTATTGCTGGATGCTGCTCGGCGTCTTCTGGCTTATGGGCGCAACGATGACGCTGCCGGGTATCGCGGCGTTCATTCTGGGGATCGGCATCGCCGTCGACTCCAACATCATTACCGCCGAACGGATCAAGGACGAGCTGCGGAGCGGCAAAACGCTGACCTCCTCCTTGCGCGCCGGCGCGAAGAACAGCTTCCGCACCGTCATCGACGCGCATATCACGAACATCATTGCCGGCGCCGTTCTTTTCTACCTGGGACAAGGCTCGGTCAAAGGGTTCGCCGTCGTGCTCATCTGGAGCATCGTGATCAACATCGTCACCAACGTCTTCTTCCCGCGTCTCCTGCTCCATCTGCTGATCCAAAGCGGACGGTTCACGAAACTCGGCTACTACGGCGTGAAGGAGGGTGAAATCCGTGCGCTCTGAATATGATGAGAAGAAATTCAACTTCGTGAAGGCGAGCAAGCCGTTTTTCACCTTCTCCATCGCCATCACGCTGCTGGGCATCATTTTCCTGTCCGTGTTCGGGCTCAACTACGGGATCGATTTCCGCTCCGGCACGTCCGTCGATATCTCGGTTTCCAAACCGGTCGATAAAGCGGCCGTCGAACAGTTCCTGAAAACGCACGAATTCGGCGAGTACTCGCTGACCACGTCGCCGAACCGGCTGTCGATCCGCTTCAAGGATGCGCTCAAGGATACGCAGGAAAAGCAGCTGAAGGCGGATTTCACGAAGCAGTTCGACGACAAGGCATCGTTCGAGGTGAACATCGTCGACGCGGACATCGCCCGCGAACAGCAACGGAACGCGATCGTCGGCATGGCCGTCGCCAGCGTCGGCATCATCCTGTACATTACGATCCGATTCGAATGGCGGTTCGCGATTGCGGCAGTTGTCGCCTTGCTGCACGACGCTTTCATCGTCATCAGCCTGTTCTCCATCTTCCGCTGGCAGGTCAACCTGCCGTTTATCGTGGCGGTGCTGACGATCATCGGATATTCGACGAACGATACCGTCGTCATTTTCGACCGGATCCGGGAGAACCTCCGGTTCGCCAAGCTCAAGACGCCGGCAGATGTCGCGATGCTTGTCAATCGAAGCATTTGGCAGACGCTCACGCGTTCGATCAATACCGTCATCACGGTGTTGCTGGCCGCGGTCGCGCTCTTCATTTTCGGCAGCGAATCGATCCGGATGTTCTCGCTCGCGATGATTCTGGGTCTGGTCAGCGGGGCGTATTCCTCGATCTTTATCGCCAGCCCGCTGTGGCTCTTGCTGCGCGGGAAATCCGTACCCAAGAAAGCCGCCAAACCGCAAAGCGCTACTTGATCGCGTTCAAAGCGCGTCCCATATGAATCGGGTCCGGTACGGAATAGGCGGGCTCGAGAAGGAGTGGCTCATGTGAAAATGGATCAGCGGGCCGTTTCCGCTCAGCGGGGCGCTCTGGTTTCGGTATGCGGGCTGCTCGGCTTGTCGTTGTTCAAAGGGGCCGCGGGCTGGCTGACGGGCAGCAAGGCACTGCTTGCCGACGCTTGCCAATCGGCTGCGGATTGCGCGGGATCGTTCGCCTCCTATCTGGGCTGGCGCGGCGCCGGCAAGAAACGGAACGATCCTCGGCAGGCGGAGTTCGCGGCCTCCATCGTCTTGTCCGCTCTGCTGCTGGTGGCCGGGCTCGAAATGGGGATTTCTTCGGTCAAGGCCGTGGCTGAAGGTCCGGAGAAAGCGCCGGGTTGGGGAGCCGTCGCCGCCATCGCCGCCGGCATGGCAGCCCGGGAAGGTCTGGTGCGGTACAAGCGCAGACGGGATACGCAGCTCGGCATCCGGCCGGACCGCCCCGGCGAGAACCGGTCGGATATCTTCGCTTCCCTCACCGCGCTCGTCGGCGCGTCTGCCGCGATGGCGGGCGACGTACTGGAGATGCCCGTTCTATACGTGCTCGATCCGGCCGCCGGGCTTGTCGTTTCCGTGTTCGTGCTGCGGATGGGTTATCGCTTGACGGCAGGCGTGCTGAGGCAATCGGACCGCAGCGCGACGGGCGAGGTCGATACGCGGATGATCCTCGAAGCGGTGCAGCAGATCGACGGAGTCGTGTCGGTTGACGAAATTCGGACGCGCGAACATGGCCATTATATTGCCGTGGACGCGATCATTCGGGTGAATCCGCGCATCAGCGTGGCCGAAGGTCACGATATCGCCCAACGCGTGCGCAGGCATTTGACGAAACGGTTCCTGCACATTGCGGAAGCCGCCGTTCAAGTGCAGCCTTACGATCCCGGGTATCCCTACAAAACCAATCACCTGGACGAAGAGTGGTCCACGGTGCTGCAGTGACGGTAAGCGGATCCCGGATCCGGTTCATCCCGAACGATAGGCACCGGCTTCATCTTCGGTGGCCATGAACATGCCTCCGCCGCCTCTGGGCGGCGGATTTCTTTTTCTCCGTGATTCAGAATCCATGAAGTTTCACGCTGTTCATTTTAAGCGAAGGAGTGTGAGTCCATGATTCCGGCCCGTTACAGATGGGAATGGAATCAGCCGGACGAGCGGCTGGCCCGGGAATGGGCGGAGAGGCTCGGCATTCCGCTGCTGGCGTCCCGCGTCCTCGTATCCCGCGGGTTCTCGGAGGAGGAAGCGGCTTTCTTCTTCCGGCCGGCTGACGTCGAGGGGCTGGAGAATCCGCTTCTCATGAAGGGAATGCCGGAGGCGGCCGAGCGGATCCGGCGGGCGATCGCAGATGGCGAGCGCATCCGGGTGTACGGCGATTACGATGCCGACGGGGTTACGTCGACGGCTCTCATGATCCGGTTGTTCGGCTCGCTAGGCGCGAATTTCGATACATACATTCCTCACCGGAGCCTCGAAGGCTACGGGTTGAATTTGCCCGCCGTGGACGCGGCTGCGGGAGCCGGCATCTCTCTGATCGTGACCGTGGACAACGGGATCAGCGCCGTGGAACCGATCGCTTACGCGCGCGAAAAAGGGATCGACGTCGTGGTCACCGACCATCACGAACCGCCCGCGATTTTACCGGATGCGGTTGCGCTGGTGAATCCGAAGCAGCCGGATTGCGATTATCCCTTCAAAGGACTGTGCGGAGCGGGTGTCGCTTTCAAGCTCGCCCATGTCCTTCTTGGGAGGCTGCCGGCAGAGTTGGCGGATTTGGCGGCGATCGGCACGGTGGCAGACTTGATGCCGCTGACGGGAGAGAACCGGACGATCGTTCGGATGGGGCTGGAACGCATGCGCAAGGAGCCGTCCGCTGGGATCCGCGCTTTGGCGGGAGTATGCGGTACCGATCCCGCGGAGCTTTCGAGCGGCAGGATCGGTTTCGGTCTCGCGCCGCGGCTGAACGCCGGAGGGAGGCTCGAACGGGCGGACGGCGCCGTGAAGCTGCTGACGACGGACGACGCGGCGGAGGCGGAGCGGCTTGCCCGCGACTTGGACCGCTTAAATGCGGAGAGGCAGAAGCTCGTCGATGCCACCGTACTGGAAGCGGAACGGATGTGGCAGGAGAAAATCGCCGAATTCGGCGGAGACGGCCCGAACGTGATCGTTCTTTCTAAAACCGGCTGGAACGCGGGTATCGCGGGACTCGTCGCTTCGAAGCTCGTCGAGCGCCATTACCGTCCGGCCGTCATTCTCGCGGAGGATCCCGATACCGGCAAATGCAAAGGTTCCGCGCGTTCCATCGACGGGTTCGACCTGTACGCCGCGTTGACCGAATGCGGAGATTGCTTGGAACATTACGGCGGCCACCAAGCGGCCGCGGGGATGACGCTTTATGCCGCACGGATCGTCGAATTGGAGGAGAAGCTTCACCGCTTGACGGGAGAATGGCTGTGGCCTGAAGATTGGCAGCCGAAGAAGCGGGCCGATCTCGCTTGCGAGCTGAGCGAGACGACGCTGGAGGCAGCGGAAGCGCTCTCCCGGCTGGAGCCGTTCGGCAACGGCCACCCGGTCCCCCGCGTGTTGGTCGAGGGCGTCACCATCCTCGAGAGCAGGACGATGGGCAAAGAAAACAAGCATATCCGTCTGAAGGTCGGCCGGGAAGGCCGGACGTTGGAAGCGGTAGGCTTCGGTTTTGGAGATTTGGCTGAAAGGTTGGCATCGGGTACGAAAATCGACCTGCTCGGCGAACTCGGCGTGAATGAATGGAACGGGACGCGGCGCGTGCAATTTACGGTGCAGGATCTTCGGTGCGACGAGTTGCGGTGGGTCGACCGGAGGACAATCGGACGGGTTTGGCCGGAAATCGTCAAACTCGCCGAGGGGAGCCCGGAGGCGGTTTACGTGCTGTGCGCATCCGCTCTCCATGCGGGCGAAGCCGCGAGCAGGCCGGAGCTTCGCGGAGCCGTGATTTGCACCTATTCGGACGTTTCGGACGGGGGCGGGAATATCGGGACGGAGACGGCGGCCGCCACCGAGACTGTGCGAAGCAGGCGGGGAGCGCCTTCCAGGGCGAGAAAGCTCGTCTTGCTCGGCTTGCCGGACAACGAGCAGGATGTAGGGCAGCTGGAACGCTGGGTGGCGGATCCGGGCGGTTGGGAGAGCGTTTACCTGTTTGAAGCGCGTACGGGTCGGGAACGTCCCGCCTTGCTGGACCGAGCTAATTTCGCGCGCGTTTACGCGTTGCTTCGCGAACAAGGCTCGTGGATCGACGGTCCCGAAGGGGCGCTCCGCCGTGCGGCCGATCAGGCCGGCTTGCCGTTGGCCTCGGTGCGGTTGATCCAGGAAGTATTCGTGGAGCTTGGCTTTATCCGTGTCCACGGAGCGGAACGCGCGATCGTGGCCGATCCTCCGCGCCGCAAGCTGGAAGAATCGGAGCGGTACGCTCGCATGGTCCGGCAAGCGGAGACGGCTGCATTTCCCGATTGGCCGCTGGAGAAGCTCAAAGAGTGGGCCGAGCGGATTCGGTCGAATACTCGCTGGTCATGACGAGGGAAAATGTGTATAATCGGTTCGGACAGTTCCATGAGAAGGAGCATGATCATACGAATGGACTTTAAAGAGTATATCCGGGTTATCCCCGATTTTCCCCAACCCGGCATCCGGTTCAAGGACATCACCACGCTGCTGAAGGACGGCCCAGCGTACCGCGCGGCGATCGCCGCCATGCAGGAGATGGTGTCCGGCATGAAGATCGACCTGGTCGCTGGACCCGAAGCGCGCGGCTTCGTCATCGGCGCTCCGCTCGCGCTCGCTCTCGGCGTCGGGTTCGTCCCGATCCGCAAGAGCGGCAAGCTGCCGGGCGAGACGATCGAGGCGGCTTACGACCTCGAGTACGGCAAGGACCGCTTGGCCATGCATAAGGACGCGATCCAGCCGGGACAGAAGGTCCTTATTGCGGATGATCTGCTCGCCACCGGCGGCACGATTTCCACCACCATCAACCTCATCAAGCAGCTTGGCGGAGAGATTGCCGGCGCCGCGTTCCTGATCGAGCTCGGCTACTTGAACGGCCGCGACAAGCTGGAAGGCATCGAAGTAAAGTCGTTGGTTACTTACTGAGTCATAGAAGCGATAAGACCGCATCTTCCGCCGAAAGGCTGGAACATGCGGTCTTTGTTTTTCATGATGCTCGCGAAATCTATGTGGAGCGGCGAGATATCCTCGGAAGGCTGGTTCAGCGAGGAAAATATGGCGAAGCGACATGTTTTCGAAGGAGTGCCCGTGCGATGGGTGAAATAACGGCGGAGCGGCATTATTTCGATGGTATGACGGCGCCGTGGGCGAAATAATGGCGGAGCGGCGTTATTTCGATGGTATGACGGCGCCGTGGGCGAAATAACGGCGGAGCGGCGTGATTTCGATGGTATGACGAAGCCGTGGGCGAAATAATGGCGGAGCGGCGTTATTTCGATGGTATGACGGCGCCGTGGGCGAAATAAAGGCGGAGCGACATTATTTCGATGGTACGACGGCGCCGTGGGCGAAATAAAGGCGGAGCGGCGTTATTTCGATGATATGAGGGCGTCGTCGGTGAAATAATGGCAGAGCGGCATTACTTCGATGGTATGACGGCGCCGTGGGTGAAATAACGGCGGAGCGGCATTACTTCGATGGTAGGGCGGTGCCGTGGGCGAAATAAAGGCGGAGCGGCGTTATTTCGATGATATGAGGGCGTCGTCGGTGAAATAATGGCAGAGCGGCATTATTTCGATGGTACGACGGCGCCGTGGGCGAAATAAAGGCGGAGCGGCGTTATTTCGATGATATGAGGGCGTCGTCGGTGAAATAATGGCAGAGCGGCATTACTTCGATGGTATGACGGCGCCG
>NZ_WJIB01000012.1 GCF_019400745.1 Cohnella sp. CFH 77786
GATGCGGGATGCAGGATGCGGATGCGGGGTGCGGGGTGCGGGGTGCGGGGTGCGGGGTGCGGGGTGCGGGGTGCGGAGTGCGGAGTGCGGGGTGCGGGGTGCGGATGCGGATGCGGATGCGGGATGCAGGATGCGGATGCGGGGTGCGGGGTGCGGATGCGGATGCGGATGCGGGATGCAGGATGCGGATGCGGGGTGCGGGGTGCGGGGTGCGGGGTGCGGGGTGCGCCTTCAAATTGTAGGCAACGATTCTGCGACCGTTTGCTTTCGTTTGTCTCTTTCCTCCTCTTCTCCGCATACGGTAACGGAAGAAGGTGAGGTGGTTTTCCGTCATGAGAATGAAACAAGAAAAGCATACGGCACCGCTCCCCACACCCCGCAGCATCCGCCGGGCATGCGACAACGAATTGTACCGCACGCTCAAAAGATTGAAGCATCACGTACCCGCGGAAAAGGTCAAAGAAGCGGTCGAACTTTACTACAAGCGGGTCATCGGCCGTTTGGAGTGGGTTACGTTGAACCACAGCAACCGGACATTGCTCGCGGATTGGTGGGACGAGGCGGTTTGCAAGGATATCGCGGCCTTGTGGGAGGTCGATCCCGTACAATTGTCCAAGGCGTTCCGCGATGCATTCGGGGGGTGACTCGACAGGTGCGAGGAACAGGTACAAGAGGGGCGAAAAATAGTGGCGGTCGGACGCTATTTCGTACGGTGGCGCAAGATTCGTTCAAAATAGTGGCGGTCGGACGCTATTGCGTGCAGTGGCGGGAGAATCGGCCAAAACAGTGGCGGTCGGACGCTATTTCGTGCAGCTGCGTGAGATTCGGCCAAAATAGTGGCGGTCGGACGCTATTTCGTGCAGTGGCGGGAAAATCGGCCAAAACAGTGGCGGTCGGACGCTATTTCGTGCAGCTGCGTGAGAATCGGCCAAAATAGTGGCGGTCGGACGCTAATTCGTACGGTGGCGGGAGAATCGGCCAAAACAGTGGCGGACGGACGCTATTGCGTGCAGTGGCGCGAGAATCGCACAAAATAGTGGCGGACGGACACTATTTTGTGCGGCAGCGTGAGAATCGCCCAGAATAGCGGCGGACGGACACTAATGTGTGCGGCAGCGCGAGAATCGCCGAAATAGCGGCGGACGGACACTAATGTGTGCTACAGCGCGAGAATCGCACAAAATAGTGGCGGACGGACACTATTTCATGCGGCAGCGCAAGAATCGGCCAAAAAAGTGGCGGTCGGACGCTATTGCGTGCGGTGGCGGGAGAACGGAAGCACGAGTTGGCGCTGGGTGCAACTCTCGAACGAGGGTGATCATCACCCTGGTCCATCTCCGAGCTTCCGCAGAAGTTCTTCCGCTTGCTCCTTCCACCCGCTTGCCTCTCTGTCGACCAACTGGCGCAGCAGCACGCGCGCTTCGTTTATCCGGCCGAGTTCGGCATAAGCTTTCGCCGCGCCAAATTCGGCAGCGCTTGTCATGGCGAAGCGCCTGCCGTTAGCCGGGTTCCGCATGGCCGCCACTTCGCGGACAAGCCGGCGGTACTCCTCGTAGAAGGAAACGGCCGTTTCCGCCGCCGAGCGGGCCCCCGCGGAGTCGCCGCGAAAGCGCAGCGTCTCCGCCAGACGCGTCATCGCGGCGATCGCGGCGGTCTGCGTCTCGCGGCTGAACCGCTCCAGCCGCAGCGCCTCGCGCAAGCGCGCCTCCGCTTGCGCAGCCCTGCCCAGCTCGGCTTCCGCCAAGCCGAGCGATAGAACCAGCGGCGCGGACTGCGGCTCATACCGCAGCCCCGCCGCCAGCACGCTCTCCCGCTCCTCCGCCTGCGGCAGGAGCGGGGCGAGCGCCACCCGAATCCGGCCATTCGCCGGATTCGCCGCAAGCGCCTCGCGCAGCTTCGCCTCGCGCGCGGCAGGGGCCGCCGCCCGGTCCGCGGCGGCAACGGCTCGGGCGGCGGCATCCCCGTGCCACGCCGCCCATGCGCCCCACGCCGACGCTCCGGCCAAGAGGCCGGCGGCGACCCAAACGGCGCCCGGCCTGCGCAATCCCGGCCGTTCCTCCTCTTCCGCGGCGAACAGCGCGAACCAGGCAAGCAGCAGCAGCCATATCCCGGCATAAGACAGGTCGAAATCGACGGCGGCATGGCCGAGCAGCACCGCTGCGGGAGCCAGCGCCTCCCGTTTCCTTTCCCACACCCTCCGAACCCATACGATCAAGATCCCGGCGAATACGGCCAAGCCTAGCAGCCCCGTATCCAGCAAAATCTCCAAATACCCGCTATGTACTTCCCCGCCGACATAAGGCTCGGATTGATAGAGCCCGAACAACGTCCGCCAGCTGTCCCCTCCGAAGCCGATCCAAGGGGAATCGAGGAACATGCGCCAGGCGTCCCGGTAAAACAGCAGCCTCGAGGCGGCGGTACCGTAATGGCCGCCGGAAATCCTTCCGGCTGCCCCAAGCCAGCCCGACCCTGCCATAATCGCTCCGCACAGCAGCAGAAGCGCGGCTCCTGATATCCACGCTTGGCGGGCGTACGGAAATTTCCGAAGACCCTCTTCCTGCCGATCGGCCTGCTCCAACCACCGCCAGAGCCCGTACAAAACGGAGGCACCGGCAACGACCGCGGCGACCGTCAGCCACGCCCCCTCCATCCCGCCGCCATTCCATCCCCGCAAAGCGCCCCGCGCCGCCGCGAAGCCTCCCGGGACCGTCCATGCCGCGCCCAGAACAAGTTTGATTCTCGTGCGCCGTTGGCCGGCGAGCGCCACCCCGAGCGCCAATCCCGCGAGCAGAGCCGCCAAGGCTCCTCTCGATTCGGTCAAGACGAGCGCCCCCGCATACGGAACCGCGGTCAGGCTTGCGAGAGCCGCCGCCGCTTTGCCGCCTCCCGCCCATCCCTGCCACTGCCGCAGGAGGAAGAAAGCCATCACGGCCCCATACGCATTCGGGTATTGCAGGAACCCGCCCAGGCGGGCACCTGCGGCCGACAGCTCAGGATCGTCGAATCGGAGCACGATTTCCGGAAACGGCAGCCAGCCGAACCAGCCCAACCATCCTCCGAGCAGCAGGAAAACGCCCGAAGCTTGAATCGCCGCTTCCCCCCATGCCCGGTTTCCGGCATTTCTCCACCACAGGGTAAGCAGCGTCAACCAGCCGGCGAACGCCGTCCAGCGAAGCATGGAATCGACCGTCCCCTGGTACGAGGCCGGAACCGACAATAGCCCGATGCCGTAGCATGCGGCCATTCCCAGCGGGAGCAGCGGCCAGAACGGTACCGATCGGTACCGTTGAAGTCCCTGCCCAAACTCAAGTCCAAGCCCCAGCCCCGCGAGCATGACGGCCGCGGCAAGCGCAAACAAAACGAGCTCGACGGCGTAAGCGTCCGAGTCGAAAAACAGCCCGTACCGCCATGCCGCCCATCCCAGTATTCCCGCGATGCCCGCCGTCCCGGCCATTCTAACGAAAATGCGAATCTCCATGCAGGCGAGTCCCCCGATTCCGAATGAAAAACAAACGACAGGTCCAGTATGGGAGACCTGCCGCAATTCGGCAACCTTTTCTATCAAGTCCTATTCTTCGAAATCCAACAATACGCCTTTCCCCGAACGTCCGGTTCAGGCGCTCGCTTGACCAGACCCACCTTCGACCCGACCGTTGCGTACCGTTTTCCTCTACGGCTTCCTAAAGGATGCGCGTTTCTTCGTTTCGTTTTCCCTGCGGTTCCGCACGTTCCGTTCCACTTGCTGCCTTAGAATAAAAGCTCGCAGCGGGCGCATCATGTCCGGCTCGAGCACGTTCATTTTGGCGCCGCACATGATCCCGTCCTCTTGCAGTTCCCTTCGCACGATCTCCAGCTCGCAGTTGAATCCGAAACCGAGCTCCACGGTGGCTTTCAACTTCGCGTCCCGGATGAGCGCCGGCAAATCCGGCGCCGCGAAGCCGATGCCGGAGATGCTGATGTTCCGCAAAACGGCTTCCAGCGGCTTGCCTTCCGGACCCGGCACGTCCACGAGCTGCACGCTGCCTTTCACTTCGACGCGAGGGTATTCCCGCTTCTCTTCGAAACGCTTCTGCACTTCCGGCGGCTGGATGAGCGCGATCGCGCCCTCGTACTTGGCGAAAACGGTAGAGGGAAACGTCTGGATTCCCGCAGGCGTGTAAATCGTGAGCTTGACCTTCTCCCCCAGCTCGAACGCTTCGAATTCGCTGAGCTCGACCTCGAACAATTCGCCTTCCACGTGCGTCATCAACCCGGTCGTCACGAAATTTTGCGATTCCACGACCGTTCGGCAATGCATAAGGATGTTCAGCGGGAGAAGATCTCCGTTTGTGGCCGCCAGCCCGCTATGCGCGCTCCATCCGTTTCTCATCGCAAGCTCCCTCCTGACTCCAAGCCGGTTTCTATCTATGCTCCCCAAGTAAACCGGCCACGCCGTCCTTTTCGGACGGATTGACGTTTTATCGGAGGTGCATTCGGAAGCGTATGATGGTTTTTACACTTTCCGAATCACTAAAACAAAAAAAACAGGCGGCTTCCGATGGAAGCACCTGTCTGCCTGAACCCCTATGCGCGGGACGAATCGGCAGCCAGGCTGTCATGGTTCGTCCGGCGAACGGTAGACCCTGTGGCTTTGCGTCCTTATCTTTCGACAAGTTTGCCATTTTTCGACATTATCATCATGCCATTTGATACCATTGTACCATATATCCAAATCTCACGTAAGTCCTATTTCCTGTTTAAGAGAATCGATATACCTGGCTGCCCATCCGCCGATCAAGCGTTCAATCGCTGCGGACCCGCTTCCTTGCGGCGGTGTTTGTCGGCATACATCCCCTTGTCCGCCGCTTGCACCAGCTCGTCCAGCATACGCCCGTCATCCGGGTATACGGCAGAGCCGATCGACACCGACAGCGGCCGGTTCCATTGCGAGGAGATTTGCGCCATTCGCTCCCCGATGGTCCGGCTCATCGTTTCGAGCGCCGAACGGTCTCCATACGGACAGAGCAGCAGGAATTCGTCGCCGCCCCATCGCACCACGATTTCGCCGTGCTTCGCAGCATCCATCAAAGCGCCGGCCAGCTTGCGCAGCAGGTCGTCGCCTTTGGCATGACCGAGCGTGTCGTTGACCGTTTTGAAATCGTTGACGTCGATCAGCAACACGGAGAACCGTTTGCGCCTGCGATCCGCCTGCGCGACCAACCGCGGAAACGCTGTCTGCACAAAACGGCGGCAGCAGGCTCCGGTGAGCGAATCCCGTTCCGCCCACTCCTTCAGCCGGTCGTAACGCCCCCCGAGGAACCAGCCGATCGGGGCCGCGGCCGCGGCAAACCCGAGTCCGGTCCACATCGCAACGTCCGAACTGCCGCTCCCGATCCATTGGGCGGCGGCCGCTGCGGCACTGAACAGGAACGCCAGTCCGATTCCGGCCGTTTGTCCGATTCGCCTCATCCCACCCACCTCCGGACTATCCTTCTTGCGCCAAGACGATGCGGTTTCTACCGCCGTTCTTCGCCTGATACAACGCGGCGTCCGCACGGGCGAACACTTCCCGCAGAAACTCCTTCGGATCCTCGAAACGGAGATCGTCGCTTTCTTCCGACACGACCCCCATGCTGACCGTCACCCGGACTTTCTCCGTCCCCGCGTCCACCACGTTCTGGTTAATCGCGTACATGATGCGTTCCGCCAGCAGCTCCGCCTGTTCCCGGCCCGTATGGGGCAAATAGATCGTGAATTCTTCGCCGCCGTAGCGGGCCAATATGTCGGTCTTCCGCAGCTTGTCCCGCACGATGCCGGCGGTGCTTCGGATCACCTCGTCCCCGACCAGATGGCCGTAGCGATCGTTAATCTGTTTGAAGTGGTCGATGTCGAACAGGAAAACCGAGAACGGGATCCGGTATCTCATGTTCAGCAGCACTTCATGCTCCATCTGCTGCATGAGGTAACGCCGGTTGTAGCAGCCCGTAAGGCTGTCGGTAATCGCCATCTGCTCCAGCTTCTGATTGACCCGGAACAGCTCTTCCTGAATCGTAACGAGCTCAAGGTTTCTCTCATGAAGCGCTTCGTTCTTGCGGTTCATCTCGTCGACGAGCTTGCGCAGCTCGGTTACGTCATGGAACGTAATGACCCGTCCGATCAGCGTCTTGCGGTCGTCGAGGATCGGGGAAATCTGGATCGTCACATGGCGGGTGATGTTCTCCTGAAGCGTAATTTCCGTCTGCATGCGTTCCTGAGGATTATTTCGGTATTTGTACAGAAATTCGTTAACCTCTCCTTGCGTCTGCAACGGGGACAGGAATTTCTCCATCTCGAAAACGTCGCCCTTGGACACCCGGACGAACGGCGCGGCGCCGCGGTTCACTTCCATGACTTTGCCGTTCTCGTCCACCACGATGATGCCCATGGCCATGTGGGCGAAAAGGTCCCGCTGCGCCATACTGAGGATATCGAACATCCCGTAACGGTAGATGGCAACCACGAAACAGCAATCCGACAGCAGAATGCCGAGCGACATCATGCCCGGGATGATCGGCATCCAGCGGGCGAGCAGGACGTTGATGAGCAAATCCAAGGCGCTGAAGCCGGTCAGCACGAATATCCCGATGACGGCGATCGCGAGCTGCTTGCGCTGGTTCAACGATTTAACCGACTTCAGGGCGTGGAACATGATCAGCAGGGCAATGATGAAGTAGAGGAATTGGATGACGACGAGCAGCCAGAAAAACGTGCCGTATTCGCGATGGAGGTAGGAACCGCCGACCGGCGTCATGAAGATGTGTGCAGGATTCCAAAGGACGCCGACGACGCAAACCAGCGATGGAAGCAGATAGAGGATCGTCTTGTAGCCCTTGAGCATGGCGGCGCGGCCCGTCAGGAAAAAGACGAAAATAAGCCACCCGGGCCCGAGCATCGACAAGGCGGTGAAAGACAGCTTCACGTAGGCGTTCTGAACCTCGGGATAGCCTGTCGTCGAGAGCATGAATTGGCCGAAGGGCCACAGCATCATGATGAAATGAAACGCCAAATACACTTTGTGCGTTTGCGTGATGCGATTAAACGCCAGAACGCAGACGAACAAAATGAGCAAGGAAACGAAAAGCAACATATCAGGCCAGAAAAATGCCAATGGGGTCACCTTTTCATCGGAAAGGTCACTTGAAGAAGAGCACCGATCGGACAAGCTTCCTGTTATTTTACCATATGGCAGCTTTTACCGACAACAAGGTTTAGCTAATTTTTACCTACAAAAATGGGTCGATCGACCCACTTCCGCTCTCGGAATCATGACTTCGGCCATTCCCGCCATTCCCTTTCCATGAAGGAAGACACGGCCAGAAAATCCCGGAAGGCCTCGTATTCCTTGCGGACCTCCTCCGAACTTCCCTGCTTCCCCCGAACGGCCCGGATGAGCAGGTTTTTGGGCGTATGTTCCAAATCGATGAACTCGAGGATTTGCGTCCGGTAGCCTGCCGTCTCGAGCAGGTTGGCCCGGATGGCGTCCGTAACCAGCGCGGCGAAACGTTCTTTCAGAATCCCGTGCTTCAGCATGGGCTTCAGCACCGGCTGGGAGATCTGGCGGAAGAGCTCGTGCTGGCAGCACGGAACGGAGAGAATGACCGAAGCGTTCCAGGCGATCGCTTTGAGCAGGGCGGCGTCGGTGGCCGTATCGCAGGCATGCAGCGTCACGACCATGTCGACGGCAGACGCGCCTTCGTAATCCGCGATATCGCCAACGGAGAAGGACAGCCGTTCCCAGCCCAAATCTTCCGCCAGGCGGGAGCATTCCCGAATGACGTCCGCCTTCAGGTCGAGCCCGACGATCCGGACGGGCAGCCCCTCCTTCACCGCAAACAGATGGTACAAGGCGAACGTCAAATAAGACTTCCCGCAGCCGAAATCCACGACGGTAAGCGGACGGCCGCGCGGGAGGTCGGGCAGCACGTCGGACGCCATTTCGAGAAACCGGTTGATTTGCCGGAATTTATCGTACTTCGCCTTCACTACCTTGCCGTCCGGCGTCATGACGCCGAGGCGGACCAGGAACGGGACCGGCTCGCCCTCCGGGATCACGTAGGTTTTGACCCGGTTGTGCGACGCCTCCCGGAGCTCCGGTTTGCCGGTCGGTTTGCCCCGGAGCATGGCGACGGCGCCTTTCTTGTTCGCCAGCAGCTGGACGTCGGACTCCGGCGTCTTGATCAACGCCTGCCGGTATTGCGCCATCGTCTCGATCAGCTTGTCCGCGGCTTCGTTTTCCGGTACGTTCTCGTGGAATGCCTGGTTGCCGGCGAACCGCTCGAATTGATAGTAAAACCCGTTCTTGAGCTTCAGCGGACGGATCGAGACTTTGCGCGCCGTCTCCGCGTCCTTCCGCCTGGGCTGGCTGAACGTCCCCTGCAGCAGCAGCCGCCCGGCGACGGCTTCTTTCAGGAAGATATGCCAGCCGTGGTCTTGATGTCCATCTTTCATCCCGCCGACTCCTTATGAAAAACTTCTTCCGATTGGGAGAGCCCCCGATTCCAGCAGGAGTTCCGATTCCTTTTGGGGCTTTTCCATTCCTGTTAAAGTTTCCAAGTACAGATAGGTTCTCATTCACTTTTAGCGATTTATTTTTCTGCAACGTTCGTGAACACGGACCATTGCCGTCTGCCTTCCTCCAGCTCCGGACGGGACAGTCCTCCCGCCGACAGCGCGTCGTCGTCCAGGGCGGCTAGCCTGTCGTAGAAAGCCAAGCCTTCCGCGGCCCCGGCTCCGTGCACTTCATGCAATTCGTACAGCAAATTCTCGGCTTCCGCATATTGCCCGGCTGCTTCCCGCCATTGCCAGACGGCGCGGATCGTCCGTTCGTCCCATTCGTAAGGGGCGAGCGATTCGAGCAGCCTTCGGACCCTCTCCTCGGCCTCATATCCGCTCCATCCGCCATTTTCGCGGAATAAGATGAGCTGGAGGCGCAAGGCTTTGGCGAATCGGGGCACGCTTTCTTCCGTTCGGCCGAGGTCGGACAGCAGCTCCGCCTCCTCCTGCAGGAAGGCGGCGACGATCCCCACCGATTCGGGATTCGGAACGCCGCCCACGCTCAGCATGGCCAGGAGGTCTTCGTCCGACAATCCCATCGCCATCCGGGTCCGCATGCGCAGCTCTCGGCCAAGGAATTCGTCGATCTCTTCGAGCGCCTGCTCTTGCTTCTTCTGCTCGCGGAGCCCCATGATCGTTCCGAGAGCTTGGGCCGCCCTCTGGATCAACCGCATCAGATAGTCACGTTCCTGCAACCGCGTTCCCCCCTGTTCCGCTCGGGTCAAGGTTATCCGGCATGATTCCCGAGAAAAGCCAGCAATGCTTCCGTAAACCGCCCCGGATCCTCCACCATGCCCATATGGCCGACTTGCGGCAGCGTCACCGCGGACAGATTCGGCTTGGAAACCGGAAACCTGCGCTCCGGCGGAATGACCTCATCGTGCTCCCCCGCGAGCAGGAGCACGGGAAGCCCCGTCCTCCGGAGCACATCCGTGCGGTCCGGCCGCTCCCGCATGCCGAGGGAGCAGCCGACCGCGCCCTCGGGCGAGGTGGCATAGCCGATTTCGAGCGCCGCCGCGACCTTGTCCGCCATCGACGTCCGGTGCTCCGGCGCGAACAGCTTCGGGATCAGTCCGTCGACGAAAGGCCGGATGCCTTCCGCGCGGATCTTATCCACGGCTTTCAAACGGCCTTCCCTCCCCGCTTCGGTGTCGGGCAGCGGCGTGGAATGCACGAGCCCGAAGCCGAGCAGCCGCCCGGGGTATTGCTCCGCGAACGCCAGCGTCGCGTATCCGCCCAAGGAATGGCCGAACACGAAAGCTTCGGCCACGTTCAGCTTATCCAGCAGAGCGGCCGTATCGTCGGCCAAACGCTCCATCGTATAGACCCCTTCCGTCGCCGGAGAAGCCCCATGGCCCCGCAAATCGGGGACGATGACGCGGTATTTCGCCGAGAGCGCAGGCAGGACATCGTCCCAATAGCGCCCGCTCCCGCAAAATCCGTGCAGCAGTACGACCGGCACGCCGCTCCCCGTTTCTTGGTATGCCGGAAGGTCATCCGCGTTGGTACTGGTATTCGGCATCCTGAACACATCCTTCGTTTGATTTCGGCTTGGGCTCCCAGCTCCGGACGATCGCGTCCGCGATCTCGCGGGCCATGTTCATCACGCGGAGCACGGACGTCGTTTGCAGCGACCAATAGGGCTTCGGGCCGGCCGCGTTCACGATCCCCGCCACGCTGAACGCGCCGACGGGAGGAAGAGGCTTGCCCACGGAACGGCCGGGGATCAAAGGATTCGCCGCCGCCAGGTAGGCGCCGACCGATTCCGGACGGCCGAGGCAGGCGTCCACCGCCAAGATTATGCCGGACGGCGGCAGCGCGGCGATCGCGTCCGGAAGCTTCTCCGCGTCGCAAGGATTCTCCAGCGTGCCGACGACGCGTTCGAAGCCTGCTTCCGCAAGCAGCGTGCCGACCCACGGCCCGAGGCAATCCCCGGACGACCGGTCGGTGCCGATGCACAGGAAGGTCATCTCGCTCAGCGGGTGGCGTGCCGCGATCCGATCCGTAAATCGCGCGAGCCCCGCTCCGTCCACGCGGACCGCATGATCGGGCCATGGTTCCAACATCGTATCGTTTCCCCATTTTGTTCCCAGCTAGGCCGGTTCTTTTCTATCAGGTTACCACGCGGGAACGCGCAACGCCAAATCCTGTGTTACAATAAGGGCATCCCCATTCGAGAGGAAGATCGGCATGGATTTATCGCAACCGACGCAAGCCAACGTAGAGTTCATGATCGAAACGATCAAAACGAAGCTGCGGATGGCAACCGGGGCCGCGATGCAAGCTTCAAGCTTCGACGCGAGCAAATACGAGGATCTCAAGGACATTTACGATATGGTGACCTCCAAGGACCGCTTCAGCATCAGCGAAGTCGAGGCGATCGTCTCCGAGCTGGGACGGTTGCGGGGCTGACCTGGCGCGAAGCCGCGCATCTCGGGCTCACTGACGGAATTTCGAGCGAGTTGAGGATGGAAAAAGGTTCCTCCGGCGGCGACTGGAGGAACCTTCACTTTTATTCTCGCTTTTCGAAGTAGTGGATTGCGCGGATCTCCATGCGCCAGCCGAATTGTCGTTTATCCTTCATACCCCTAGCCAGGTCGGCGCGGGCAGCGTCTCGGCCAGCATTTTCCCTCGGGAGATCACATACCGCGGCGCCGGGCGGTCGCGGATCAATTCCCCCTCGTTTCCGGCTTCGAACAGCAGCAGCGAAGCGGGATCTCCCGGCGCGAGGAAACCCCCGGCATATCCGTAAGCTGTACCCAGGTTCATCGCCTTGGCCCCGCCGGTGGTGACCATGCCGATCAAATCGCGCAGATCCCGCTGCCCGGTCATGTGGGCCAGATGCGCCGCCATATGGGCGGCATCCAGCGGGTTGCCCGTCCCGAGCGGATAGAACGGCGTCCGGATATCGTCATGCGCCAGGGCGACGTTCACCCCCGCGCGGTGAAATTCCCGGATGCGGGTAACTCCCCGTCCTTTGGGATAGGCGTCGTACCGCCCCTGCATCACGCTGTTGATCAGCGGACACGCGACGATGGACATGCCCGACCGCTTCACCGCACCGAGCACCTTTTGAAAATACGGCTCGTTGTAATACGCGGCGGCGTTCGCGTGCGCGGCGGCGGCGCGCGACTCAAGCCCGGTCGAGAGCGCCAGCGAGGCGCAAACCTCGAGAAACCGCGATTCCCCGTCGTCCGTCTCGTCGCAGAAGACGTGTACGGATGCATGCCGCCTCTCCGCCAGAGCGAAAACTTTGCGCAGCGACAACACCCCGTCCTCGCGCGTGCTTTCCAGATGCGGCACGGCGGACACGGCTTCCGCCCCCATGCGCAGCGCTTCCTCCATACGTTCTTCGTTGCCGGGTCCGCTCTCGATCCCGTCTTGCGGAAACGCGGTCACTTGGACGGTCAGCCGCTCCCTGTAGCGCTCCTTCAGCTCCAGCACCGCTTCGAGCGCCGTCAGCTTCGGATCGCTGATGTCCACCATCGCCCGCATGTGCAGCACGCCGTGCCGGACAAGAAGGCGAATCGCCTCTTCCGCCCGGGACAGCACGTCCGCCTTAGTCAAGCTTGCCTTGCGGGCGGACCAGAGGGCGATCCCTTCGGCCAGCGTGCCGCTCTCGTTCCAGGCGGGAATTCCGGCCGTCAGCACCGTGTCCAAGTGAACGTGCGGCTCGACGAACGGAGGCAGCGCCAGCATTCCATCCGCGTCGATCTCCGTTGCCGCGCGGACGTCCGCCAAATCTCCCGTCGCGGCGACGATTCCCCCGTCTACGGCGATGTCGGCGGAAGTCCCGGCATTCGCGAACCGGGCGTTTCGGATTATCAGATCGAAAAGTTCCGCCATTTCCCCATCCCCGATCGCTTGCTTCGATTATCGGATCCCCTTGACCGCTTCGGCGAACCGGGCGACTCTGGCCCCAAGCCTGGCGGCCATCCGCAGTTCCCGTTCGTCGGGCGTGCGCGAGCTGTCCGGCCCGGCCAAAGTCGAAGGCCCGTAGGGAGAGCCGCCGATCGCGTCGGCGGTCAAATACTCCGGATTTTGCGAATAAGGAAGTCCGACGTAAATCATGCCGAAATGCAGCAGCGGAACGATGGAGGTCAGAATCGTCGCCTCATGCCCGGTATGGATCGAACCGGCGCTCGTCATGACGCCCGTCGGCTTGCCTTCCAGCTCGCCGCCTGCGCACAAGCTTCCCGAATGATCCAAAAACAACTTGACCTGGGCCGGCATCGAGCCGTAATACGTCGGGAACCCCCATACGATCCCGTCCGCCGCCCGCAAGTCGTCCGTCGTCGCTTCCGGCACGCGTTTCTGTTCCTCCAGCGCCTTCTCGTATTTCTCCCATCTCGCTCCGGTGCGGAACGCACCCGAAACCGGATCGTCCTGGCCGCCTTGCCTGCGGCTCGGATGGTCGAGCAGCGCCGTCACGTTGTCTGGATGACGGAACTCCGGAATCCGCATCACATTCGCCGCATGTCCCGCTCCCTCCACCCCGCGCGCCGCCGCTTCCGCCATCCGGTACATGTGTCCGTAGGCGCTGAAATAGACGATCAGAACGTTTGCCATGCTCCTTTATTTGCCCGGCAGAAACTCGTTCGTGAACGCTTTTTCCACCGGTTCCTCGCTTTTGAGAATGCCTAGATCGATCAGCTGCTTCTGCAATCCCGACCAAATATCCGCGCTCATGTAGCCGATTCCGTTCGCCGCGGCGTCCCCTTCGTAGATCAGGGGTTTTTGGGCTTCGGCGCCGAATGCCATCGCTTCGAGCTTCAGATCCGGATTTTTCTCCTGCATGACCTTGTTGATTTCCTCGGCGTTGTCTTTGTAGTAGGTCCATCCCTTGATAGAAGCTTCGACGTACGCCTTCACGATATCGGGATGGTTTTTGAGGTAATCTTCCGTCGTGTACAGGATGTTCCCGTATTGCTTGTAGCCCAGGTCATAGTTCAGGAAGTAATCGACGTCCACCTTCTCCTGCTGCATCGTGAACGGTTCCGAAGTGATGTAGATCTGGGTCGCGGCTTCCGGATCGGCAACGAAGTTGGCCAAGGAACCCGTGTACTTGAGCTCCTGCACCTTATCCAGCTTATACGTCTTCTTCAGGAACTCCCAATAGGTGGACCCGCTGGAGACGTACACTTTGCGTCCGTTCAATTCGGAGGGGTTCTTGATCTTGCCTTTATGGAACATGATGCCTTGAGGATTCTTCTGGAAAATCGCGGCGATCGCGACGAGCGGAATGCCGTTCTGCCGCGCAAGTAAAATCTCGTCCGCTTGGCCCATGCCGAATTCCGCTTTGCCGGAGCCGACGAGCTGCGTGGACGATACGCCTGGCCCGCCGGACTGGATGGTCATGTCGAGGCCGGCATCCTTGTAGAATCCTTTGGCAAGGGCGGCGTACTGGCCCCCGTGTTCGGGTTCCGCGAACCAGTTCGTCACCTGGGTTACCTTCGTCAGCTCTTTCGGCGACGCCGAAGGCGATTCTGACGCCGCGGAAGACGCGGCCGGCGAAGAAGCGGGCGCGGAGCTTCCGGCGGAAGAAGCGCTCTCCGAGGATGCCGCGTCATTCTTGGCTCCGCACGCGGCAAGCGCAAGCACGGCGATGAGCAGCAACGAAAGAGAGAGCAGCTTGGATCGACGCTCCGATTTCCGGTAAATCATGTTGGTTCCTCCCTTTTCCCTATCGATTGTATATGTGCACCCGCCGCTCGTGCGGATCGGCACCATGAAGACCGGCGACTCGGCTTCGGCGTCCGCGTTCATCAGCCGGCGGCGGCCCTACGCCATATGCGGATCCGCCCATTCCTTGCGGGTTTCGGACGCGTGAATCCAACGCGACTTGTTGTACACCCATCTCGAGGAGGGCAGCTCCTGGAGCGCCTGCTCGGCCGACGCGGCATCCAGCACGACGAAGCCTGCCGGCTTGCCCGCCGAAACTCCGTAATCCTGAAGCCCGAGTATCGAGGCCGGCAATTCTGTCAGCATCCGAAGCACCTCGTACAGGTCCTCCTCCCCCGCCAAATGAGCCGCGTAAGCGGTCATGAGGCCGATTTGCAGCAGATCCCCGCGTCCGAACGGATGGAACGGATCCTGGATGTTGTCGGAAGCGGCCGCGATCCGTACGCCCGCCTTCCGCAATTCGCGAACCCGGGTGACGCCTCTCCGGACGTTGCCCCGGTCACCTCGGCCTTGCAGGTACAGGTTGACGGCAGGCAACGTAACGGCTCCGATGCCGGCTGACGCCATTTTCCCCATCAGGCGGTCCGCCTCTCCCTGCTCCATTGCGGACAACGAACAGAGATGACCCGCCGTCGCCCTGCCCGCGTAACCGTGTCGCAGGACGTAATCGCACAAGATATCGATCGTCTTCACTTCCGGATCGTCCGATTCGTCGGTGTGCAGATCAATCGGTCTATCGAAAGCCAGCGCCGTCCGGAACGCCCAATCGATGCCTCCGGCTGGATCCGGGGTCAAATGCGGGGCGCCGCCGACGCCGTCGATGCCCATACGGAGCGTTTCCGCGGCGAACTCGTTCAACTCGCGCTCTCTCCCGGGATCGTGGTAATACATGGGGAAAAATTGGATGCCGACGTACTCGCTCACCATTTCGCGCGCTTCCAAAGCCGCTTCGATGGTCCGCATGGCGAGCTCGCGGCTGTGCATCAGCGGGACGTCCAGATGGCTTCGCAGCGCCGTCGTCCCGAACGATGCAGCGTTCAGCGCGGCCTTGACAATCCTGCCGCGGATCGTTTCCTTGCTGAATGAAGGGGCTGCCGAGCGGTAGTTTTCGATCGCTTCCAGCAGCGTTCCCGAACGGTTGCCGACATGAGGCAACGAGTAGGCTTTGTCCAAATGCATGTGCGCATCGACGAACCCCGGCAGCATGACCCTGCCCTGGAGGTCGATCGCGGCAGCGGCACCCAGCCGTTCCAGGCTCAGCGAGCCGATCGGGACATGCCGCTCCGAAACGATCCATTCCGGCTGAGGCTCAATGGAGGCGAAACGGCCGTCCCGGATCGCCAAACGGAACAAACCTTCCCGGTCCGTCAGCGGCAATCTCACATTTATGGCTTCCATATCGGCTGCATGCGGCGGCATGGCCGTCACCTCCCCTTTCTCGGCTAGTCGCGCGTTACCCTTCCGAGCCCATCTCCGATTCGTGCCACGAGCTGAGCATCCATTTGGAAAAGGCGTTCACGAGGAGGAAGAAGGCGATGCCGAGCAGAGAAGCCGACAAGCCGCAAGCGAACAAATACGCGGTTTGCAGACGGGAGGCCGACACCGTGATGGCGTAACCCAAACCTCCGTTGCCTCCGCCGATGCCGGCGATATACTCGCCTACGATCGCTCCGATGACGGCGAGGGTGCAGGAGATTTTGAGTCCCGCAACGATATACGGAAGGGCGGCCGGTATGCGGAGTCGGAACATCGTTTGCATACGCGACGCATTGTAGAGGTGAAACAGGTTTTTCATGTTATGGTCCGTCGAATTCAAGCCGACGAGCGTATTGGACAGCATCGGGAAGAAACCGATCAGAAAGGCGATGATGACGATCGCGTTCATGCCGGCGCCGAACCAGATGACGATAAGGGGGGCTATGGCGACGATCGGGATCGTCTGCATGATGATCGCGTACGGATAAACGCTTCGCTCGATCAGCTTGGAGCTTGCCAGGAGGACGGCGAAGCCGACGCCCAGCACGATGCTTATCAGGAAGCCGAGCACCGCTTCCGAGATGGTCGTATAAACGGAAACCCATAAGTTCGGGGCGTTTTCCGCGGCGGCATGGACGATATCGGAAGGTTTGGGCAGCAGGTAGGGTTTGATTCCGGCAAGCCGGCAAAAGAGTTCCCAGCCCCCGACGAAAACGGCGAACGCGAGAGCGGGCGGGAGCAGCTGTTTCCCGTAGGTCCTGAGGCGAAGGGATACGCCTCCCCGCGCCCCTCCTCTCGAGTCCGAAGAACGCGCCTGCACGTCCATGTCCACGTTCAGGTTCTGGGACGCAATGTTTTCCGACATGTTCTCTCACTCTCCTCGCATGGCTTCCGCCGCAGGAACCTGCAGCTTGCCGGGATTGAGAAGGCCGAGCGGATCGTTCGTCCGTTTGGCGCGGATCATGCCGTCGAATTCCCCCCGGCCGCCCATTTCCAGCCTCCAGGTGTGCGGGTCGTTGATCCCGACGCCGATGGAACGGAAATAGGCGATGATTTCATAGAGCCGCTCGTGCGACGTGTACCGTACGATCGGAAGCGCGGCGGGCATCACGACGCCGGCGGAACGGACGAATTCGAGATGCAGGAGCACTTCGCCGCCGAACCGGGATTTGATGCTGCGGATTTGCTCGAGAAAATCGGCGGAATGGAAACCGGCTTGCAAATACGTCAGGGAAGGGTCTTTGTTCAGCGCCCACAAAGTCGTGTGATTCCACGTAAAATCGGACAGGCCGATCGTTTTGCGATATTGGGAGGCTGGGATGACGTATCCGATTCGGCCGCCGAACCGTTCCGCGTATTCGGCCAAGGCGCCTTCGCTGCCATCCGCGGTCTCCATCAGGCAAGCGCTCGATTCGGGTTCCAAATGTTTGACGATCGGGGTGAAATAAGCCGGTATCGGCCATTCCACCGGCGTGACCAGCCGTTTGCCGATGGAGTCGTCGAGCGACACCGCATGGGCGAACCGGCAGGCGTCTTCGAAATCGCCGAATTGAGCCACCGTTTGCACCCAGTCGGTTCGCGGCGCGGTCGGGATCGTCAGTTCCGTCACCACGCCGTTCGTTCCGTAGTTATGGATGTACGCGGCCAGCTCCGCTCCGGCGATGACGAGTTTCCGCGGTTGTTCCTCCATCGTGAGCACGACGGCTTCGAGCACGTTGCCGTCCCAGAGATTTCCCCATGTGATGGAGCCGATTCCGCCGGATCCGCCGCAGACGAACCCGCCCACGGTCGCCTTCATGAACGTGCTCGGATAAATCCGGAGCTCCCGGCCGGCCTCGCGCAGCTTTTTTTCCAGCGCGCCCAGCCGGACGCCGCATTGCACCCGGGCATAATCGTCCGAGATTTCGAGAATGCGGTCGAGTCCGCTCACGTCGAGCACGATGCCGCCCTCAAGCGGAACCGCCTGGCCGTAATTTCCCGTGCCCGCCCCCCGTACCGTAACCGGAATACGGTTGCGGCAGGCGAACGCGAGCACTTGCGCTGCCTGCTCCTCCGATCCGGCAACGACGATTCCGTCGGCTTTCTTATCGCGCAGCAGCGGTTCCAGCACCGGAGAGTACCAATAATAATCCTTGGACAATTTGTCCAGCTGCCCGGGATCGAGCAGCAATCGATCCGCTCCTACCAATTCCGCGATCTCTTCTTGCCACCCAGCGGCCATTTTCTCCACCTCCCTGAGGGTTCAATGCTTCAAGCCTTCCGAAACGGCGCGGACGAGCTGACCGAATTCCGGCGTCGTCCGGAAATTTTCGTCGCGCGGATACGGTACCGGCACTTCGACGACGGCGGCGACTTTCCCCGGCCTGGGCGTCATGACGACGACCCGGGTCGACAGGAAAACGGCCTCGAACACGTTGTGCGTCACGAACAAAACCGTCATTTTCCTATCCTGCCTCCAAATGTTCAGCAGCTCGAGCTGCAGCGTTTGCCGCGTGATTTCGTCCAGTGCGCCGAACGGTTCGTCCATCAGCAGCAGCTTCGGACGGGACACGAGCGCCCGCGCGATGGACACGCGCATCTTCATGCCGCCCGAAAGCTGGCGCGGCATCGCTTTCGCGTAGTCCTTCAGCCCGACGAGCTCCAGCACCCGTTCCGCCTCCGTCCTCTGTTCCTTCCGTGCCACGCCGCGCAATGCCAATGGCAGCGTCACGTTGTCGATCACGGTGTTCCAGGGCAGCAGCGTGTGATCCTGGAACACGAAGGCCGTATCGCTCCGCTTGAGCGCTTGTTTGGGGGAGGTGCCCAGCACCTCCAGCATTCCGCCCGTCGGGCCTGTAAGTCCGGTAATCATTTTGAAAATGGTCGATTTGCCGCAGCCGGAAGGGCCGACGAAGCTGAGAAACTCTCCCTCCCGAATGGCGAGATTGACGTCTTGCACCGCGACGGTCCCATTCGGGTATACTTTGGACAACCCCTCCATCCGCACCAAATGCTGCGCGCCGGAATCGCCGAGAGGGGCATACGTTTGTAAAGATTCCATCTGCCTTCACCTCCGGCCGTTACGCTTTCAGCGATTCCATGTCGAATGCCGCGATTTCCATCAGCGCCTCGGCGAGCCGTTCGCCCGCCGCCTCCAACATGGCCGCTCCTTTGACCGCATTCGCTTGGGTCGCATCTCCGGCGATACCGCTGCGGGAGATGTCCCGCATCGTCCACGCGAACGATTTGGCGCGGAAGGAGATCGCGGGGGACTGGGGGAAGCGCGGCAGTTCCCTCGGCGCCAAGTCCGCTTGCACCCAATCCGGACAGATCGCCAACACGAGAGAGGTTTCCACGTCCCCGGCATGAATGCCCGCTGCCTTCTCCGCCTCGTCGATGAATTCGTCGCTGAAACGCAGCGCGCCCGGATCCAGCCGGAATACCGCAAGTCCCGTGGAAATCCGGATTTCTCTCGCCATCATGCCGAGCAAATCCGCGTTTCCGCCATGTGTGTTAAACAGGAGCAGCTTTCGGAACCCGCTGCGCGCCAGGGAAGACGCGATATCCTGCAAAACGTTCATCAGCGTCTGCGCCGACAACGTAATCGTCCCTGGATATTCCATATGTTCGGTGCTCTTGCCGTACGCGACGGACGGCAGAAGCCAGATCGGGGCGTCATCGGCCAAATGTTCGAACGCCTCGGCCATCAACGCTTCCCCGAGCAACGTATCGGTATAGACCGGCATGTGCGGCCCGTGCTGTTCGACGGCGCCCACAGGCAGAACGATCAGAACGCTCTCCTTCGGCATCGCTTCGATCTGGCGGGTCGTGAGCCGAGGCAAAAAATGACGGTGATACGCCTTTCCGTCGTAACGGAATGCCATGTTGCATGCACCTCCCATGTGTCCATTATGTGAGGTTATATTTTGTCGATTCAATAAATTCTGATTATTTCGTTAAATATGCTAACGTAAAACACTTACAAGTGTGCGATATGCCCATTATTGCGTCATGTTATATGACGTAAATTTCACAAATCGTGACGTTATGGGTCTGCCCGGCCCATCTATCTCCTTTTGAATGAGGCTGCCGCGCCACGGTCGGTCTCCGGATCCTGCTGCGTCATTTCCTTAGAGCCGGAGCAAGGTCAGTCAGCATGAAAAAAGCGCCGGGGTTAGCCCGGCGCTGCCATCCAAGTATTCATGATGTCTCTTAACCTTTAAGGTAAGGCTCCAATAGGGATACGGCTTCCGAAGGGCCCCCTTGCTTCAAATCCAGCCCGGCGACGACTTGCCACGTCTCTTCGTGGACGACCGTTTCTCCCGATTCGACCTCCCGGAATTCCCCGAGCGTTTCCAACTCCAGCATGAAGCTGTTCGTGTACATTTCGAAGGAAACGCCGAAATCCGGATACGAGCCGCCCGGAACCGGGCGATAGCGTTTGATGAACGTGTCCCCGTGGTTGCTGTACGCCGCCCAGCCGGCTTCGTTGTCCGTACCGATTTTGTACGGCGTCGGTCCGTCCCCTTGGTCGACGATCAGTTCCGATTCGGTGAACGTGATCCGCGGATCGTTGAGGCGGTTGTAAGGCCAGTGAATCAATCGGCGGTTCGGCAGCAGCCCGGTGTCCGTTCCCGTCATCGGCACGACGGCCCTGCCGCCGGTGCTCATGACGGACAGCGCCCAAGGCGCGAAATGGATCGGCCATGCGCCGTTGTTCGTCACCCGGTGGACGACCTGTACCGTCGGACCGTCCGGACTCAGACGCAGCTCGATTTCCTTCGTCACCTGGTTCCAGCGTTCCCGAGGGGCGCGAAGCACGATACCGTTCTCGCCGGCCGGTTCCCACTCCACGGGTTCATTGTCGGGGTATGTGGTCCGCGGCACGCGCTCAGGGCTCGTCCAAAGCCGGTGTCCCCCGTACAGATGCCAAGAGCCCCCGCCGACCGGAGCGAAAGCTTCTCCTCCGTCCGCGATTTTGCGTTCGGAATCCTCGTAAAACAGATTGGATCCGCCAGCGGAAGACAAATGAATGATGCGCGGTCCGAAATCCAGCGTCGCCAGCAGTTCCACGCTGCCATTGCCGATCGAAACGCAGCGCCCCCAGCGTTCATGCCGAATCACTTCGCTCGTAACCTTAGCCATACGTCCACTCTCCTTCTGATTGGAAAACAGCCCTTACTTTCTCAAACCCGAATGCCAAGTAAAACGGCTACGCCGTCCTTTTCGGACGGATAGACGTTTTATCGAAGGGGATTCGGAAAAGGATGGATGATGAATTAAATCATTCCTGAATCACCCAGAAAACGGCGGAACGCCTCTTGGCCTCGAGCATCCGATTTGAATACGCCGGCGTCGGACAGCACGGCATGGAACTTGTTTCCGACAGCGGCGCGCAGCACGGTTTCGGTCTGGTCGGCCGCAAGGGAAAGCCCGTGTTCGGCAACCAGCTCGGAAATCCATGGCGCATGCTTGTGAAGCGGATGTCCGGCTTCCGCAAGCGCGGCCGGGTCGTAAGCGGACGTACCGCTCAGGATCGCGCCGATCGCCGCGAGCTCTTCCTGCAGCCGGCCCGGCAGTACCGCCAGCCCCATCACTTCGATCAGGCCGATGTTTTCCTTCTTGATGTGGTGCAGCTCCGGATGCGGATGAAAGATGCCGTCCGGAAACTCATCGCTCGTCCGGTTGTTGCGAAGCACGAGATCCATCTCGTATTCCCCGTCGTCTCGCAAGCGGGCAATCGGGGTAATCGTATTATGGGGCGTCTCTCCCGTATAGGCGAAGACATCCGCGGACGGGTCGGAGTAGTCCCGCCAACGGGCCAGCACCTTGCCGCATACCCGAAGCAGCGCGCCGCGGTCTTGCGAGCGCAAGCGGAGCACCGACATCGGCCAGCGTACGATTCCCGCCCGGACTGCCGATTCGCCCGATACGGCGAACCAGTCCGAGACGGACGCGGTTTGCATCGGAAAGACATGCCGCCCCGCCTGAAAATGGTCGTGGTTCAGAATCGAACCCCCGACGATCGGCAAATCCGCGTTGGAACCGATGAAATAATGGGGAAATTGTTCGACGAAATCCAGCAGCCGGGCGAACGTTTCCGGAGAGATTTTCATCGGCACGTGTTCGCCCCGGAACACGATGCTGTGTTCATTATAGTACACGTACGGCGAATATTGGAAATACCAGTTTTCCCCTTGCAGGGCGAGCGGCAGAATCCGCAGGTTTTGCCGTGCCGGGTGGTCGGGTCTGCCCGCGTAGCCCACGTTCTCCTTGCACAGCAGGCACTTGGGGTACCGGGCCGGCGGCAGCGTCTTCAGCAACGCGATTTCGCGAGGATCCTTCTCCGGCTTGGACAAATTGATCGTGATCTCCAGCTCGCCGTCGCTTGTCGCATGACGCCAATAGCCGTTCTTGCGAATCCGGTCCATCCGGATATAGTTGGCGTCGATGTTGAGCCGATAAAACCAATCGGTCGCGGCCATGACGCCGTCTTGTTGCCGCCGATCGAGATAGAGCCTTTCCGTTTCGGACGGCCGCGGCAACAGGAGGCCCATAATCCGGGCATCGAACAAATCCCGGTAAGTCAGCGTGTCGTCCGGGATCAGTCCGAGCCGCGCCGCTTCGTCCAGCAACGGTTCAAGCAGCGGAACCGGACTGTCCGGCAACTCCTCCGTCTCCGCAACCACGTCCGTCTCGGCCGGTTCGGAAAGCCGGAACAAATCAAGCAGCGCGTTGCGGGCGGCTTCCGCATCGAGCGGTTGGAGCAACCCGCGGGACAGAGAAAACGCGATCAGCCGCTCGATATGGACGCCGGTGGTCACCTCTGGCTGAATATCGGACAATTCCGTGGTGTCAGACATGTTGGAAGGTTCCTCCGTTCATTTTCCGTAGCCGTTCGGATGGGCGTTGTGCCATTTCCAAGCGCTCGCGATGATCTCCTGCAGCCGCGCGCGGCTCGGGTTCCAACCGAGCTCCCGCTTCGCCCGCTCGGAAGAAGCGACCAGCACCGCTGGATCGCCGGCCCGCCGGGCCTCGACGCGGACCGGGATCGGATGCCCCGTCACATCCCGCGCGATTTCCACGACCTGTTTGACCGAAAAGCCTTGGCCGCTGCCCAGGTTGTAGACCGCGCTCTCCCCGCCCTTGCGGAGCCGTTCCAGCGCCAGAATGTGCGCGTCCGCCAAATCGCTGACGTGGATGTAATCCCGGATGCAAGTGCCGTCTTCCGTCGGATAGTCGTCCCCGAACACCGAAATCGCATCGCGCTGTCCGAGCGCCACTTGAAGAACGAGGGGGATCAGATGGGTTTCCGGCTGGTGATCTTCGCCGATGCGGCCGCCTTCATGCGCTCCCGCCGCGTTGAAGTAACGCAGGGACACCGAACGGATGCCGTGGGCGACGTCGAACCAACGGATCATTTTTTCCATCGCCAGCTTCGTTTCGCCGTACGCGTTCGTCGGTACGGTGCGGTCGTACTCGTCGATCGGGACCCGCTCCGGCTCGCCGTAGGTCGCCGCGGTGGACGAAAACACGATGCGGGATACGCCGGCTTTTTTCATCTGCTCCAGCAGGCACAGCGTCCCATACACGTTATTGTGATAGTATTTGCCCGGGTCCTTCATGCTCTCGCCGACCAGCGAGTTCGCCGCGAAATGGATCACCCCGTCGATCTCGTTTTCTTCGAACACGCGGGCCAGGAACGCTTCGTCGCGCAAATCCCCTTCGTACAGCTTGCCTCCCAGCACGGCTTCCCGGTGTCCTTGATACAGATTGTCGACGATCACGACTTGCTCGCCCTTCTCCAGCAACGCCGCTACCGTGTGGGAGCCGATATATCCCGCTCCGCCCGTAACCAATACCGCCATGTTACGCCTCCTCCTTCAATTGACGAACGCCGTCGCCGATGTCGCAGACGTAGAAATCGGGATGCAGGCCGGTCGCGGCTTCGTATTTTTCTTTTACTTCGGCAATGAACCGTTCCACGGAATCTTGATGGACGAGCGAAATCGTGCAGCCGCCGAAGCCCGCCCCCGTCATGCGGGAACCGAGCACGCCCGGAACCGTTCGCGCCGCCGCCACCATGGCGTCAAGCTCGTCGCCCGTCACCTCGTACAAATCCCGAAGCGAATCGTGCGAAGCGTTCATCAGTTTGCCGAACGAGGCCAGATCCCCGGCCTTCAGGACTTCCATCGAACGCGCAACCCGGTCGATTTCCTCCACGACGTGGCGAGCGCGGCGGCGTACAGTCTCGTCTTGGATGAGCGACTCGTTCGCGCGGAACTGCTCCAGCGTCAGTTGCCCCAACAGCTGCAAATCCGGAAACGCGGCGCGCAAATCGTTCACGGCTTGCTCGCACTGGGACCGGCGTTCGTTGTATTTCGAATCCACCAGCCCCCTGCGCTTGTTCGTATTGCCGATGACCAGCCGGTAATCTCCGGACCGGAATGGCACAAGCTCATAACGGAGCGTATCGCAATCGAGCAGGATCGCGTGGTCTTTCTTCCCGTTCGCCACCGCGAACTGGTCCATGATGCCGCATTTCACGCCGACGAATTCGTTTTCCGCATGCTGCGCCCATATTGAGATTTCGACGGTATCGACAGGCTTTCCTTCCATCGCAAGCAATGCGTAGGCGGTGACCACCTCAATGGAGGCGGAAGACGACAAGCCGGCTCCGTTCGGAATTTCGCCGTGGTAGAGGAAATCGTACCCGCGGGTCAACGGAATCCCCCGCTGCGCCAATTCCCAAACGATGCCCTTCGGATAGTTGACCCAGTCGTCCGACTCGTCGAAGACAACGGATTCGGTCGAAATTTCCCGGGAAATCGGAAAGTTCGTCGTCGCGAAAACAAGCTTGCGATCTTCTCGCGGACGGACCAGCAAGGTCGTCCCGAACGTCAAAGCCGCAGGAAACACGGACCCGCCGTTGTAATCGGTATGCTCACCGATCAAATTCACCCGGCCCGGAGCTTGAAATACCGCGATTCCGTCTGCGGAGCCGCCGTATTGCTCCAGGAACTTCGTTTTCAGTTCAGCGAGATTTGCCATCGATTGGCCACCTTCGTTTCTCTTATAGTCGTTGGATTCTACTTCGAGTATATAAGAAACGCGGCCCGAACCAAAATGGCGTGAAGTGCCGTTCACATGGAGAAATGTGACTTAAGTGCAGGCAGTGTAGAGGAGGAAATGTTACAATATAGGTTGAAAAAGGAGGAGCGAACATGTCGATCACGCCGACTTACCGGGTCGTTTCCAACCCCGTAAGCGTGGAGGCGGGGCAGTTGACGGTGCTATTCGCCGGGGAGAGCCAGACGAAGCCCGGCCACCGCGTGGGTCCGAAGGTTGCGGATTATTTTTTGCTTCATCATGTGACATCCGGCTGCGGAATTTTTCGTCTGGAGGATTTCGAAGCGCGGCTGGGGGCGGGGGACACGTTTCTGATCCCGCCGAACCAGCTGGCCAGTTACGTATCCGACGAAGAGGATCCGTGGCAATACCGTTGGGTGGCGTTTACCGGAGCAAGCGCAGCCGCCATGGTAGAATCGGCGGGGCTGGGCTCCGGCCGGCCCGTCGTAAGCACGGGGGCAAGCGGCGAACCCGCGGAGCGGTGCCGGACCATCTATGAAACGTTCCTGGCGAGAAACCGGTCCGCCTCGCTGGAGGCGGCAGGTCACTTGCTCCTGCTGCTGGCCTCGCTGCAGGAACGGACGGAGGAGGAAGTGCCCGCTCCGCTGCGTCCCTCTTCCCACAGCGAAGAGCTCGTGGGCCAAATCATCGACTACTTGTCCGCCCAATATGCGGAGCCGGTCACGATCGAAGGCATGGCGGAGGCGCTCGGATACAATCGGGCCTATTTGTCCCGGCTGTTCAAGGCGCGTACCGGCCTGTCGCCCGCCACGTTCTTGACCCGGCACCGCGTGGACCGGGGCAGGCGGCTGCTGCGCGAAAGGCCCGAGCTGACGATCGAGCAAGTGGCCTCCTCCGTCGGCTTCCAGGACCCGCTGTATTTCTCGAAGCAATTTAAACGCTGGCATGGGCAATCTCCGACGGATTACCGCGCCGCCGTCGCGCGTTTCGGGCAATCGTGAAGCCGGAACGACCGGACCGGGATTCTCAGCGCGACGGGACGTCGAAGGATCGGGCAGGAATGGCACGAATGCGGGCAGGCGGACAAACGGTTAGGCGCTCGGACTCGCAAATGCCGACTACTTTAAGCTCGTCCCGCGAGCTTATACCGGACCGGCTCGATCATGCCGACCACTTTAAGCTCGTCCCGCGAGCTTATACCAGACCGGCTCGATCATGCCGACCACTTTAAGCTCGTCCCGCGAGCTTATACCGGACCGGCTCGATCATGCCGACCACTTTAAGCTCGTCCCGCGGGCTTATACCGGACCGGCTCGATCATGCCGACTACTTTAAGCTCGTCCCGCGAGCTTATACCGGACCGGCTCGATCATGCCGACCACTTTATGCTCGTCCCGCGAGCTTATACCGGACCGCTCGATCATGCCGACCACTTTAAGCTCGCCCCGCAAGCTTATACCGGACCGCTCGATCATGCCGACCACTCTAAGCTCGTCCCGCGGGCTTATACCGGACCGGCTCGATCATGCCGACCACTTTAAGCTCGCCCCGCGGGCTTATACCGGACCGGCTCGATCATGCCGACCACTTTAAGCTCGCAGGCCTAAACCTTGCCAACCACCTCTGATCCGGCACATTAAGCCGATCTCGCAGGCTTAAACCTCGACAACTGTTGCTCGGCATTTCTCCAACCGGGTTTTCGGACAATAGCCCCCACCACTTGGTACGCGGCCCAGCGGCTTAGATCAGCGTTTCCCAACGGCCGGCCAAAGCGTCCGCGTCATTGCGGAGTTCGGCCGGGAAACGTTCCCGGATCCGAGCGGCCGTCTCCGCCGCCACGCCGCCATAACGCTCCAGCAAACTCAGGACAACATAGGCCCACGCCGTTTCGGTCCCGTCCGACAGGTGAACCGCGATCCCCAGCCTTTCGCGGCGCAGGCCGACGGCAAACAGCCCTTGCGCCCCGCTCTTGGCGACGACGTTCGGATCCGCCAACAGCAGGCTGGCGAGCCGACCTGGCCCCTCGACCAAGTCCGGATGGCGATTCATCGCCCGGGCGATTCGGTTCGCCGCTTCCGCGGCCCCGCGATCCCCGGGCGCCGCGTCCGGACATGCCAGCCTGGCATAGCCGAGCGCGATCCGGCGCATCGGAATCGCCGCCACCGGCAAGCCGCACCCGTCGCGCCCGATTCGGCATTCCGTCTCTTCGGTATCGGTCCAAGCCAGAACGCGCCGCAGGATTTCCCGCTGCGACGGATGGTCCGGCTCCGCGTAGCCTTCCAGCGGCCAGCCTTCCAGACGGCTCCACGCCATCATGGCGAGATGTTTGCCCGCGCAAGTGTGGAACAGCTTCCGCGGCTGCCCGCCTTCCCGCGCCCAGGCGTCGCGGGGCTCCGAAGCGATCGGCTTCCCAGCGCGGAATACGAGGGCTTCCTCCGGCACGCCCGAAGACGACAGCATCTCGGCCAAAGCCTCTATTTGTCCGGGATATCCCCGGTGCGAAGCCGCCATCAGCGCCAAGTGCCGGTCTCCCCACCCCAGTTTCTCCTCGACTCCGCCGAGCAAGGAAGCGATCGCCTGCAGCGGTTTCCCCGTGGACCGCACATAAGTCAACGCCTCCACGTCCCCGGAGGATGCAAGGATGCTCCCGTCCTCCGCGGAAACGACGCAAAATCTCCCCCGATGCAAGTTTTCCAGAATACCCGCCCTCGTGACGCCGACCAGCGGGACATCTCCCATTTTCGAATCCGCAAGCAAACGTTGCTCCATCGTACCTTCTCCGTCCTGCCGTGAATGTCTTTCCCTCATTGAATATGCACCAAAACGAAGGCCCGCGCAAATCGAATGCCCGGCATGGTCGCGCTTCCATCGAAAATATCGATCGATCCCATGCAAAACGTTGGATAACTCCCCTTGCCCCCCAGGTGATACCATGGTTCCAAACAGCGCGAGGGGGCGAAAAAAATGTTGATCCACGACTTTGCCGCCTATAGAATATGGGAAAACGGCGTGAGGGAATACGAACGGAAAAATCGCTTGGAGGATCCGCACGGTGACGCTGTCCGTCCCAGGCCGGCGCGAATGCGGCCGTTATCCTTCGGATTGCTTCTGGGCGTCATCGCCCGGTCCTCCTCCCGATCGCCGGCCACGAGGCGGTGAAGAGCTTGGACTTGATTTACTTGAAATCCTTCATGGAAGCGGCCCGGTGCAAGAGCTTCACCAAAGCGGCGGAAAACCTCGGCTACGTCCAGTCCAGCGTCACGACGCATATCCAGAAGCTCGAAATCGAATACGGCGTCGTGCTGTTCGAGCGGATCGGAAGATCGATGCGTCTGACGTCGGCGGGGGAGCAGTTGTACGAAACGTTCGGCCGGATTCTGGAACTGTACGAAGAGTCCAAGAACCGGATTTCCCGGCAGGTCAAAGGACATCTTCAGATCGGCACGATCGAGTCGCTGATCGCTTTTTTCCTGCCCGACGTGTTTTGCCGGTTCCGGAACGCGTTCCCCCAAATCAGCATGCAAGTATACCCTCTTCTGGAGGCGGGCATCCTGCAAGGCATCCGCTCCGGCCAACTGGATCTCGGCATCATGGTCGACCGGCCGTTCGCGGACGACGACCTGCACAGCTTGATCATCCGCGAAGAGCCGCTCGTGCTGGTGGCAGAGCCCGGCCATCCCTTGTCCAAGCTCGGCGCGGTCGACGTCGCGGCGCTGGCCGGTCAATCCTACATCGCCACCGAGACCGGCTGCGCCTACCGCGGCGCCTTCGAACGGCTTCTCCGCGACCACGGAGTCGAATACCACGTGTACAATGAGTTCGGAAGTCTGGAAGCGATCAAGCAATGCGTTTCCTTCGGCCTCGGCATCGGGCTCTTGCCGCGCATCGCCGTCGTCCGGGAACTCGAGGAGGGAAGGCTCATCGCGCTCCCTTTCAAACATCACGAGATTACTTTCTATACGCAAATCGTCTACCACAAGAAAAAATGGCTGGATCCGTCCATCCGCCATATGATCGACCTGCTGATGGAGACCGAAGCGGAGAGCGCGTGAGCACGGAGGTTACGCGGCCGCGGCGGGCGTCCGAAGCGGTTCTCCGCTAACCTCATAGACAAAGAGCCGCCCCAAGCCCTTACAGGACGGGACGGCTCTTTTTCCCTTCCTAAACCGGCTGCCGATAAGCGGCTCCGGCCTCTTCGAGAGAACGCTCCTGCCGCTTGTCGAAGTTGACGGCTTCCGCAACCACGTACAACGGCCGGCCCTTCGCTTCTTCGTAGATGCGGCCGATATACTCGCCCAGCACCCCGAGCAGAGACAACGTAATGCCGTGGAACAGCAGGCTGATCACGATCAGCGAAGTCCAGCCCGGCTGGGTCGCGTTCGTGAACAATCGCAAGTACAGCACGACCAGCAAATAGACGAAGCCGGCCGCCGACAGCAGGAATCCGAGGATGCCGGCCAGCTTGAGCGGCTTCGTCGAGAAGGACGTGATCGCGTCCGCGGACAAACGCAGCATTTTGCGGAGCGGGTATTTCGTCTCCCCGGCGAACCGCTCTTCCCTCACGTAATCGACGGAAGTTTGGCGGAACCCCGCCCAGCTTACCATGCCGCGGATGAACCGGCTGCGCTCCCGCATGGAGGACAACGTCTCGCTCACCTTGCGGTCCATCAGCCGGAAATCCCCGGTGTCGACGGGAATGCTGACGGAGGTCATCGCGCGCAGCAGGCGGTAGAAGGCGGCCGCCGTCACTTTCTTGAACCAGGTTTCTCCGCGGCGGGCGATGCGTCTGCCGTAGACGACGTCATAGCCTTCACGCCAGCGGTTCACCATCTCCGGAATGACCTCGGGAGGGTCCTGCAAATCGGCGTCGATCAGCACGACCGTGCGTCCCGTCGCGAAGTCCATGCCGGCGGTGACCGCGATCTGGTGGCCGAAGTTCCGGGAGAAATCCACCATTTTGACCCGCTTGTCCGCCTCGCAAATCCCCCTCACGATATCGGCGGTACGGTCGCGGCTGCCGTCATTGACGAATACGAGCTCGTAATTTTCGTTCATTTTCTCCAGCACGGTGGTCAACCGGCGGTAGGTCGTTTCGATAACCTCTTCTTCATTGTACATTGGTACGACTACGGACAGGAAACAAGGTTCGCCCACGTCCGTCACCCCTTTCATGCCCATATGCTTAAACCGTCTTTTTCTCAGAAGCCCCAGCTGGGCAGCCAGCGGATGAAGACGTTCATCCACCAGCGGCTGATCGTAACGCCCGCGAGCACGGGATAAAACCAGACGAACAGCCCCGCGGCAATGACGACGACGGCGGCCGTCCAGCGCCGACCGTTCCGGTACCGTTCCTCCCACCAACGCATCATCCAGACGATCGACAGAATGAGCAGCGGGACCATCGGGAAGTAATGGTACAAGAACGTGATGCTTCGCGGAGCCACCATCCAAGGAACGTAGAAGGATAAGTACATGACGGCGATCGTAAGCACGACCCGGTCCCTTCGTCTCCAGCCGATCCACCAAGAGGCCAGCATGGCGACGAGTCCGCCCCACCAGATGAGCGGGTTCCCGATGGCCGCAATGCTCTGTGCCTCGCCTTGGGCCAAATCTTTGCCGCCGTAATACCAGACCGGCCGCAGCATCAGCGGCCACGTGTACCATTTGGATGCGTATGGATGCTGTTCTTTGACACCCTTGTGATAATTGTACATGTTGATCTGATACTGCCAGAGATCCTTCAAGCCGTCCTGCGCTTTGGTCGCCCGCTCAAACGGAATGTACGAGGCCGAATAGATGCTCGCGGGAACGGCAATGAAGAACACCGCGGCGGCCGTCAGCGTCAGCACGGTCCGTCTGGCCGCGCGGCGGCTGCCTTCCGCCCTGGCCTCCCGGATCTTGCGCGCGAGCCCCAGGATGAACAGGATCGCAAGCCCGGCCCCGCCGTACATATAGTTCCACTTGACCGACGCCGCGCATCCGAAGAAGACGCCGCTGAGCGCGAGCCATCCGAGGCCCCGCCGGAAACCGCCGCTGCGCCACGCCGTTTCGCCGAACCGGTACATGGCGTAGTACATGACGATGGTAAACGTCACGCCGAAAATATCGACGTTCGTAATCCGGGAATGCACGAAATGGAATCCTTCCAGCACCAGCAGCAGCGCGGCGAGGAAGGCGTATCTCGTACGTCCGAACATTCCTTTGGCCGCGGCGTACATGACCGGCACCATAAGCGTTCCGCCGACGGCGGCCATGAACCGCCAGCCGTACGGCGTCATGCCGAACAGCCGGATGCCGAGCTCGAGAATCACCTTGCCGAGCGGAGGATGCGTATTTTCGTACGGCTCCATCCGTTCCACGAATTCATAGGCGGTGCGGCCGTGATAGATCTCATCGAAATACATGCTGTTGCGGTAATCCGGCCGGTACGGCGCGTACTCCTGCTCGTCGAACACCAGGTTGGGGGTGCCCTCGTCCGCCGGATCGGTTTTCCCGTTATCCGTCACTTGCGCCACGGGAATCGGCGGGGAAGCGATCCCTTTGGTGAAAAAGGCGGCTTCATATAAGGTATAGCCCGGGCTGACCGTCGTAAACCTCATGTAGCGCGCTTCCACCGACTTATCCTCGGACTTCCAGGTGAACACCCGGTTGTGCTTGTGCTCGATTTCGGCGTAAAGCTCCCATTTCCGTCCGTCCGCGGACCATTCGATTCTCGTTTTGCCCCGCGCCCCGGGACCTTCGTACAGATTCAGCCGGTCGACCGGCCGAAGCTTGCCGAAATCGACGGTGAAGCCTTCGCCGCTTGCGCCGGGTCTCCAGTAGGTCTGGGCGCCTGTCCGGTCTCCGAGATCCCAGAATGAGGTGATGGCCGCCGTCAAGGTGAGCAGCAACACCAAAAACCAATCCAGCGGCTTCCAGCTTCGGTCGGCC
This sequence comes from Cohnella sp. CFH 77786, assembly GCF_019400745.1. Classification (GTDB taxonomy): domain Bacteria; phylum Bacillota; class Bacilli; order Paenibacillales; family Paenibacillaceae; genus Cohnella. The sequence goes on from NZ_WJIB01000012.1 coordinate 31,729, forward strand.
CGGCCGGTCTCCCCGCCTTCGCCGAACGATACCGGCGAAGATCTGACGCTGTTCGACAAATCCATTCCGTCCCCGCTCCCTCTCCTGGCGGAAGGGGGGGGGGGGGGGGGGCCCCGCGGGCGAGGGGCGCAGGGGCCCCCTCGCCGGGGGCCTGGCCGCCGATGCCGCGCGCCGCCCTCGTCCGCCCACCTTCCGAACGCGGCGGGCGTCGCCCGCCTGTATCTTTCCCTATTGTAGTCGAAAGCGTTCGCCCGGGAAAGGGCGCGTTTTATTTTGGTTTACCCGGGTCTTTGTCTTTTCGTCCGCGGACATGCCATCTGGATAAGGATTGAAATTCCTTCCTGATTCCGGTAAAGTAAATGCAAGCCCAAAGGCGGCTGATGAACGCGCATGCCGGGCATGCCAGGGGGAAAGAGAATCCACCATTCGACTCCGGGACGCAATTTGAATGCGCAACCTAACCTACCAGTATAGACGGCGTTTCCCACGCGTGCAGCGGGACGGGAAGCGCCGTTTTTTTCTTCCGGCCCGATTCGATCCGGCGTTATTGGCGTTACTAGAAGGTCAGTCGACCCTTCGGGGATCCCAAACAAAACGGAGGCTGATCCACGCATGAAAGCACTCTTCCTCGCCGGAGGATTGGGGACCAGGCTGCGCCCGCTCACGGAGAATCTTCCGAAACCGATGGCATTGGTAGGGAACAAACCTTGGTTGGAGCATTTGCTCCTGCATTATAAAAAACAAGGCATCAGCGAGTTCGTGATCGCCGTGAAGCATTACCGCCAGATCATCGAAAGCCATCTCGGAAACGGTACCAAATACGGCGTGCGGATCGACTACGCGGTCGAAAAAGAGCTCCTGGGCACGGCCGGCGCGATCAAAAACGCGGAGCCGCTGCTTGGCGACCGCTTCCTCGTCGTGAACGCGGACATTATCCATCAGGTCGATCTGGCGGCGGCGCTCCGTTTCCACGCGGTTAACGGGGGAGCCGTAACGATCTGCTTAACCGAAGTGGACGATCCTTCCCATTACGGAGTCGTGGAACAGGAAAGCGGCGGGCGGATCGTCCGGTTCGTCGAAAAACCAAAAAAAGAAGAGGCGCCGTCAAAACGGATTAACGCCGGCATATACATTATGGAACGCAGAGCGCTCGATCACGTGCCTGCGGGCCGCGCGGTATCGATCGAGAAAGAAACGTTCCCCCTGCTGATCGCAAACGGCAGCGGCGTCTACGGCCATCCGATCGGCGGCTATTGGATGGACATGGGCACGAAAGCCCGTTACCGTCAGCTGCACTGGGATTTGCTCGACCGCAGGTTCCCTCTGCCGATCGACGGGAAAGACGGGGATGAGAAAGGAATCTGGTGCGGAGAAAATGTCCGCATCGGCCACGGCGTCCTCTTCGTTCCTCCCGTCATGATCGGAAGCGACGTGACGATCGGGGATCGTTCGGTCATCGGTCCCTATGCGGTAATCGGCAACGGAAGCCGAATCGGAAGCCATGTCCGGCTGGTCGGTTCGATCCTGTGGGACCGCTGCAAAATCCGCAGCGGCGCCCAGCTGAACGAGTGCATTTTCGGATCGGGCATGCATGTCGGCCCCCACATTCTTCACGAAGCGGTTTGCAATCGAATTCTGGAGGTGCAGCGCCAGTGACCCTGAACGGACGTTTGCCTCAAATCGCCTATGTCAGCACGTACGTACCGAAAAAATGCGGGTTGGCCACTTACACCCACCATCTTCGCGACGCGGTGAACCTGGCCAAAGGAAACCGTCCACAGGACCCGGTTATCGCCGTATGCAACGAGGAGGAACTTCCGGACTATCGGGAGCCCTGGATGTGGCCCCTGATCAAACCCGACGTCGAAGAGTATCGGAGACTTGCCGAAACGGTGAACCAAAGCTCCGTCGACGTCGTTTCCCTGCAGCACGAGTTCGGGATTTTCGGCGGGGATGCCGGAAGCCACGTGCTGGAGTTCCTGAAAAGGGTCACCAAACCGGTCGTCACGACGTTCCACACGGTTTTCGAGCATCCGATGGAGCCCTACGCCGCGGTTCAGCAGCAGATCGCAGAGTGGAGCGACCATCTGCTGGTGATGAACCGCAAAGCGATCCGTTATCTTCACGATGGCTTCGGCATCCCGCCGGGGAAAATATCGTTCATCCCGCACGGGACGCCGGTGCCGAGCCGCTCGAACCGAGGCGTTACCCGGCGGGCCCAAGGCTGGGAGAACCGCAAGGTGCTGTTCACGTTCGGGCTGCTCGGCCGAAGCAAAGGAATCGAATTCGCGCTGCGGGCCATGGCCGGAGCCGTGCAGGCGGTGCCGGACCTGCTGTATGTCATTGCCGGCGCGACCCATCCGGAGGTTTGCCGGAACGAAGGCGAAGCCTATCGCGAGGAGCTGATCGCGTTAATCGAGGAGCTTGGCCTCAAGCATCATGTGCAGATGATCAACCGCTACATTCCGGAGGATGAACTGTCCTCGCTCATTACCGCTTGCGACCTGTACGTCACTCCCTATCCCGGCATGCAGCAGATCACGAGCGGAACGCTCGCCTATGCGGCGGGCCTGGAACGTCCGATCCTTTCCACGCCTTATTGCTATGCCCGCGACCTCGTGCAGGGCCATGAGGAAATGCTCCTCCCCTACGGCGACGTACAGGCTTGGAGCGCCAAAATCATCGAATTGTTCTCCTATCCGGGCTTGCTCGCCCGATGGGAGCGCGTCATCATGGAAATCGGCCGATCGATGCATTGGCCGCAGGTGGGAGCGCAGCACCTGGACCTGTTCGCGCAAGTTTCCATGGCACATGAGGTGAAAATCGCCGATGTCGGCTGAGAGAGCCGTGCTGCAGCGCCATGCGCCGCCCTCTTTCGCCCATCTGCGCCGTTTGACGGACGATACGGGACTTCTGGAGCATGCGCTCGGCCGCATTCCGCGCCGCGTCGAAGGCTATACGACGGACGACAACGCCCGCGCCCTCTGGGTCGTGACCGAATGGCTGTCTCTGGGAAATGATGCGATCAGCTTCGATGACCGGGCCAAATTGACGGAGCTGGCGGAAGTTTACATGGCCTTTCTCTTATGGAACCAGCGGGAGGACGGCTGGTGGCATAACAACGTCGCGTACAACCGGACGCCGGAACCGGAGGCGCTGTCGCACGACTGCCAGGGCCGAGCCGTCTGGGCGGTCGCCGACGCTTGGGTGCGTCTCGAAGGCTCGCTTCCGAACACGGCCCACGTGATGGTGCAGCGTGCGATGCCGACGCTGAGCCGGATCGATTCGCGGCGGGGCCAGGCGTTTACGATGGCCGCTTGCGCCCATATGCTCGAAGCCCATGCGAACGGGACGATCGAGCTTCCGGGTTCGTGGAAGGAAGAGATGATCGAGCACATGGAAAAATACGAGAGGGTGATGAACGAGGAATTCCGGCATTTTGCAGGAGGCAGCTGGCGCTGGTTCGAGCCGGCCATGACCTACAGCAACGGAGTGCTGCCCTGGGCGATGCTGCGGACCTACCGCATCACGGGTCGGCAGGAAACGCTGCGGAACGGGCTCGACAGCCTCGCCTTCCTGCTGCAGATGATGACGGCGGAAGAAGGCTGGCTGCGGCCGATCGGCAACGACGGCTGGGGCACGCCGCATTCCGTCAGCCGCTGGGATCAGCAGCCGCTTGAGATGTTCAAGCTGGCGCTGGCGCTCGAGGAAGCGGCGATCGCGCTCACGCAAGCGGCCAAGGAGGATGCCGGAGAGCCGGACCCGCTCGTCGCGAGCGCGTCCGTGGCGAAAGCGGCCGGACGCGCCGGGCCGATATCCGAGCGTAGACGAGGAGGCGTAATCTTGGACCGATTTCCGGTCGAAGGCGATTCATCCCCGGCCGAGAAAATCGTCCATTTGAGGGACATGCGGGATTCGGCTCTCGCCTGGTTTTACGGCCATAACGACAAGCGGGAGCCGATGTGCGACCCTCGCGACGGCAGCTGCTGCGACGGGCTGATGGAATCCGGGCCTAACATCAACTGCGGGGCGGAGGCGACGATCTCCTATTTGATGACGGAGGCTTTGTGCCGCAGGCCGGGAATTTGAAACGGTTTGCCAAATCGCAAAGAAGAAGGTGCCCGCAGCCGTTGCTGCCGGGCACCTTCTTGCTTACCGTTTTCGGAGTTTCTCGAGCGCCTGGGTGAAATCGTCCGGAAGCGGAGCGCGGACCTGCTGCCGCTCTCCCGTCCACGGATGCTGCCAAATGAGCTGTTCTCCGTGCAGCGCTTGGCGGGACATGATTTTGCGCGTGCCGCCGTACATGCCGTCTCCGGCCAGCGGATGGCCGATCGCGGCCAGATGGACGCGGATTTGATGCGTACGCCCGGTTTCCAGCCGCAGCCGAACGAGCGTATGGTCCCCGAAACGTTCGACAACCTGGTAATGCGTCACCGCGGGGTCGCCGGTTTCGCTGACCCGGCGCCTGGTCGAGTGGTGGCGATCCTGTCCGATCGGCTTGTCGATCGTTCCCTTGTCCTGGGGGATGACGCCTTCCGCCAAGGCGAGATAGATGCGTTCGATTTTTTTCTCCCGCATCGCCTTGTCGTACTGGTAGTGGGCAAATTCGTTCTTGGCGTACAGAACGGGGCCCGTCGTTTCCTTATCGATCCGGTGGATGTGACGGACCCGCAAGGTTTGCCCGCTCATCTCATAATAAGCCGCGACGCCGTGCGCCAGCGTCCGGCGCTGGCCTTGCTCGCTCGGATGCACTTCGATGCCGGAAGGCTTGTTGACCACGAGCGTAAACTCATCCTCGTAGAGGATATTGAGCTCCATCCAGTCGGGCGGGAAGTCGAGACGTTCCCGCGGGAACAGGTGCAGCCGCAAAACAGGACCTTGCAGCAGCAGCCCTCTGCCGTGCACCAGCTTGGAGGCTAGTTTCGGCGGAAGCGGCAGCTGCTTCAGCACGGCTTGCATCGGAGCACCGGCGAGCGTGTCGGGCAGCCGGATTTCCATCCATTCGCCCTTGATCCGGCCCATCTTAAGCCCGGCGGCCGCTCCCCCGGCGCTGCGCGCGTTACCTTCGCCCGAACCTCCGCGGGCGGGCGGCTTGCCGGTCCGGGTACCGCCCAAACGCGGGGAAAGCCGGTCTTGGCTTCCCTCCGAACGCGCTCCCTTGTCCGTTCTTCCGCCTAGCTCCGGCTCCCGTTTCCGATCCGTCTGCCGGAGCGTTCCCCTGTCCGTCCTTCCGACCGGCTCCGATCTCCGTTTACGATCCGATCGGCTGTCCCTTCTCTCCCCGCCATCCCCTCGATCGGGTCTGCGGGGGCCGCTGCGCCCGGTTCCTCTCATGCTGCATCCTCCGTTCCGTGCCCCGCTTCCGCCGCAGAGCCGTCGCCGACCAATATAAGGGAAGACACCCGGAAAGTCAAATGCCGGCAATCTTGCTCCCCAAACGCGGACAGGGTTGTCCCCGTTACATCTTTCGCGTTCTCCGGTTGAAAACGGACACCTTTCGAGCTCCCCGCAGCACCCGCAAATCGTCGGAATTTTTGCCGAGATAACCGGAACGGGCACGGAAAGTCCCGCTTTCGGGGCTAACCGCCATTATCCTTCAAAATAACACCGTTGCCACTTTCTGGACAAGGCGCTAACGTGATGAATAGGGGCTTGTCCCCAACATCTCGCGGGAGGGAATCGGAATGGACATCCAGGAAGAAGAAGTAGCAGCGGTAGAAGAATTGGAAGCGGATGCAACGGCGGAGGAAGAAGCCGAAATCGCAGCGGAAGCGGTGACCGAAGAAACCGAAGCGGCGGCGGAAGTTTCCGAAGAATCGGAAGCAGTCGCCGAAATCCATGCGGAAGCGACCGAAGAAGCCGCCTACGAAGTTACAGAGGAAACCGTTGCCGAGGAAGCGGTTGCGGAAGCCGATGAACCGGGACTGGCGGAAGTCGCCGCCGACACGCAGGAAACGGCCGAATCCGAGGAAGTCGGAGACTAAGTTGATGCTTGCCGACGATTGCGACAGTTCATAGGGGAGCCGGGCGTTTACGGATGCCGGCTCCCCTTGGCGATCGCCTAACGTTGTCCCCGCAGCAAACTTTTCAATGCCCACTTGCGCTCCTTGCGCTTCATATAACGGGGCAGCGACGCGTACAGCTCGCGGCATTCCCGGAACGCCGAGGCCGCCTCTTCCCTTTTGCCCAACTCCGCATAGAGGGATCCAAGACGGTAGTAGGCTTCGCAAGAAGAAGAATTGACCTCCTTGAAAGCTTCCAGATAACCTAGCGCTTTGGCCGGATCCGCTTTGGACCAGGCTTCTCCCAAACGCAAGTAAGGCTGGCCATATTTGACCCTAGGGCTGATGGAAAGCGCCCTCCGCATCGCTTCTTCCCCTTCCGGAAGCCGTCCGAGCGCCAACTCGCACGTACCGAGGTCGCTCCAATATTCCGCGGAATGTTCGGATTGGGACTGGATCCCCAGAAGGACCTCGCGCGCCTGCGCGAATTGGCGGCCCTCGATCAGAAGGCGGGCGAGCTCGGATTTCGCCGACACGTCATAAGGGCTCATTTGAAGCTGACGTCTCCATTTGGCAATGGCGCTTCGCCTGCGGAAAGGGCGGACGATGCTCGGCGACAGGCCGATAAACCGCCTTTCGAGCAGATACAGCACCGCCAGAAGCACCAGAATGGCGACGAACGGATTGCCGAATAACCACCAGAGCGCGCCGAACAACAGAAACAGTTTCACAGCCGCCCTCCTCCCGCCGTCTTTCCATGATTCGCTTTGTTCGTTTTATTCATCATATCACAATATTCCATCGCGCAATCGGGTTGAAGTCTGATACGGTTCGATTGGTTCGATTGTGTGGTTCCTTTCTCGATTTTTTCCCGGTTATCCATAATCCCTTTCGCTCAGACCCGCTTCGAGCCGCTGTCCCCTTCGCTCAGTTTGATCGCACATGAAGGCTGGCAATATCCTTCTGATTTCAACCGACAACAAATGATCTGTGAACGGAATTGCACCGAAAAAAATCCCAAAAGCATGAAAGGGGGATCGCGAGCAGCTCGAGTTACTCGATTTTTTCGAACAACTCCTCTGCCCGAAGCCCCGCTCAGCCAGCACCATGATATGCTTCGCCGTCCTCCATTCATCGACAGCCTCATCCTGAGCAAAAGGGATAGTGACACAAGCGAGGAAAAACCCATGACCGATAAGGCCACGGGTTGAATTCGGTTCGGTGTGACGCCATAGGACTCGAAATGGGCGAATAGGGGCAAATACCGGTTATTGTCGCGGTTTCGCCCGGCGGGTGGCTTGGGCTTCGAGCGGATTGTCAGGCCAGTAGTGCTTGGGATACCTGCCTCTGAGGTCTTTGCGCACTTCGAAATAGGCGTCCCGCCAGAAACTCGCCAAATCCCGCGTCACTTGGACCGGACGCCCGGCCGGCGAGAGCAGGTGCAGAACCAGCGGCACGCGACCGCCCGCGATTCGAGGCGTTTCAGGCAACCCGAACAGCTCCTGAAGCCTCACCGCGAGTACGGGAGAGTCGGGATCGGAATAGTCGATCGGAATCCGCGACCCGCTCGGCACCGACCAGTGCGTCGGGGCGAGCTCGTCCAGCTCCCGGCGCAGATGCCAGGGAAGCCGCGATTCGAGCGCCTCCTTCAGATTCACGCGCTGCAAATCGGCCAAGCTCCTCATGCCGCCGGCATAGGGAGCCAGCCATTCCTCCAGCGACGCGCGCAACGCCTCGTCCGACAAATCGGGCCAAGCCGGGTCGCTCCGCCGGACGAATACGGCCCTCTCCTGGTACTGCCTCGCGGCGCGCGACCATGGCAGCACATCGAGGCCCAAATCGCGAATCCCCGCCATCAGAGCCTGGGTCACCTGGTCCGAAGGCGGGGAAGCCATCGGGATTTCCTCCAGAAGCAAGGCTCCGAGCTTGCGTCGGATGCGCGCGCGAACCGCCCGTGCCTCCCGGTCCCACAGGACGGAGCGTTCCTCGGTTGCCGCCTCCGGAAAATGCGCCAGCAAATCGGTCAAGGCGACCGGGGCGGCCAGCCGGATCCGGCTTTCCGTCCCGGAGTCCTCCACGTCCGCCGCAACGATCCATTCTTCGCGGGATAGCGGCTGCCCTTCGGCGAACGCCGCGCCGCGGCCACCGCTGAGCAGGAATTTGCCGCCATCCCGGCGGCGCCCGATCCGGTCGGGATAGGCGAACGCGAGCAGCAAGCCGTATGCGTCTCCCCCGCGCTCCGTCCGCCCGTCTTCCCCCGTCTTCGCGCCGCATTCCCGCTTCAGCCGATCGGCTTCGTCTGCCAACCGTCGGCGTACGCCTTCGTCCGCGATCCAGGAACCCTGGCCCCGAAGCGTTTCCAACCGATGACGGAAATCCGCGTCTGCCGGCCCGCCTCCCGCCGGCCTCGCGAAGTCCCGCTCGCCAAGCAGAACGGCCATGTCGCAGGCCAGCGCGCCTAGGCCAAGCGGCAGCGCCTGCAAAATCATATGCGACAGCCTCGGGTGCATGCCGAACTCGGCCATTTTCCGCCCATGCGGCGTAATCGCTCCGCCTGCCGACAAAGCGCCGAGCGACGCAAGCAGCTCGCGGGCTTGCTGCACGGCCGGTCCGGGCGGCGGATCCAGCCATTTCATCTCTCCCGGATCCGGCGTCCCCCACGCCGCCAGCTCGAGCACCAGCGGGGCGAGATCGGCTTCACGGATTTCCGGCGCCGAAGACGGCGGCAGCCGGCGATGCTCTTCCTCGCTCCACAGCCGGTAACAAGCGCCAGGGGCCAACCGGCCAGCCCGTCCCCTCCGCTGGTCTGCGGACGCGATCGAAACGGCCGTCGTCTCGAGCCGGGTCATCCCCGTACGAGGAGAAAACCGGGATACCCGCGCCAGACCGCTGTCGATGACGACCGTGACGCCTTCCACCGTTAAGCTCGTTTCGGCGACGGAGGTGGCCAGCACGATCTTGCGCTCTCCCTCCGCGGAAGGAGCCAGCGCCCGGTCTTGCGCCTCGGGCGGCAGACTTCCGTGCAGCGGATAGATTCGCACCGAGGCCAGCTCCGCCTCGCCGAGCTTGGCCCGCAGCGCACGATCCGCCGCCCGGATTTCCGCCATGCCGGGCAGGAACGCGAGCACGTCGCCGTCCCGCTCCCGCAGCGCTTCGGCCGCTGCGGGCACGAGCGCTTCCCCGATCGGCAGGCCGGGTCTCGCGGGAGGACGGTACAACGTCTCTACCGGATATTGACGGCCTTCGCTGACGACGACCGGCGCATTCCCGAGCAGGCGGGCGACAGGCTCGGCCTCGATCGTGGCGCTCATGACGAGCAGCCGCAAATCCTCCCTGAGCAAATCCTGCGTTTGCAAACACAAGGCCAATCCGAGATCGGCCTGCAAGCTCCTTTCGTGAAACTCGTCGAAAATGACGAGACCGACGTCGTCAAGACCCGGATCTTGCTGCAGCATTCGGGTCAGGACGCCTTCGGTCACCACTTCGATCCTCGTCCGGGGACCGGCTTTCGTGTCCGATCGGACCCGGTAGCCGACCGTGCCCCCGACGGGCTCCCCGCGCGCGGACGACATGTATCGCGCCGCGCTGCGGGCGGCAAGACGCCGGGGCTCCAGCATCACGATTTTCCGCCCGGACAGCCACGGCTCCTCCAGCAGCGCGAGAGGAACGCGCGTCGTCTTGCCCGCGCCGGGCGCCGCGACGAGCACCGCGTTCCGGCCCGAGGACAACGCCTCTTTCAATTCAGGTAACGAGGATTCCACAGGCAATTCCCGGATCAACAAGCTGCGCCTCCATTGATCATGCTTCTGCTTACAGCGTAACATGTTCCCTTTTCGATGTAAAAAAGGATTCCTCGCCTTTCGGGAAATCCGCGCAACGATGAATGGAGCCGTCGGGGCTCCGGCCCCGACGGCTCCATTCCGCATACCGTATTACGCCAAGTCTGCGCTACACTTTCTTCCTCTGCCTGCTGTAAATATCCACGTACACGGCGAGGACAAGGATGGCGCCTTTGACGATGTATTGCCAGAACGACTCCATGTTCATCAGACTCATGCCGTTATCCAGGCTGGCCATGACCAGGGCGCCGATCAATGCGCCGACGATCGTGCCGGCACCTCCCATCAGGCTGGTGCCTCCGATGACGCAGGCCGCGATCGCGTCAAGCTCGGCGTTCTGGCCGGCGCTCATCGTCGCCGCGTTGACGCGGGCGGTCAGGACAAGCGACGCGATGCTGGCGAGCGTGCCGCTGAGGACAAAGACAAGCAATACCCGCTGTTTGATGTTGATTCCCGACAGCCTTGCCGCCTCCGCGTTGCCTCCGATCGCATACACTTGGCGCCCGAACGTCGTGTTTTTGGAGATAAACGTGAACACAAGCGCCAGTACGACGACCATAATGAAAGGAACGGGAATGCCTTTATAGCTGTTCATTAAATAGACGAATCCCAGAATGAACGCTCCGATCAGCACCATCCGCAGCACGCCGACGGCCAGCGGCTCGACCGGGAAACCGTAGCGCATGCGCGAGGCGCGTTTCCGAAGCACCAGGAAGGCGGCAACGACCAGAGCGGCAATGCCCAGCACCCAACCTACGAGATCCGCGACGTATTCTTGTCCGATCGCTTTCATGGAAGGAGTCAGCGGCGCAATCGTCACGCTGCCTGTCGTACCGAACAAGATTCCCCTGAACATGAGCATACCGCCTAACGTGACAATGAAAGCCGGAACGGCCCGATAGGCCACGATCCAGCCCTGAACGAAGCCGATCGCCGCTCCGGTGGCGACGGTTACGACAATGACCGGCACCGTGTTCCAGTCGTACCATACGTTCAGAATCGCCGCGATGCCGCCCGTCAGACCGACAAGCGAACCGACCGACAAATCGATATGGCCGGCGACGATGACGAGAACCATCCCGATCGCCAGAATAGAGGTAACCGACATTTGCAGGAATAGATTCGACAAGTTCGTCGGCGTCAAAAACCGTTCGTGAAGCAAAGAAAACAACACCCAGATCGACAGCAAAGCCCCGATCATCGTGTAGGCGCGGGCATCGAACTTAAACCAGCTCATTTGCCGTTTGCCCGCCGCTTGCGCCGACACGGCTTCCGTTTTTGCGTTCATTTCTTATTCCCCCCCGTTGCGGCCGTCATGATCGCCTCTTGCGTCGCTTCCTCGGTCTTGAATTCCCCGACCTTACGCCCTTCCGAGATCACCATGATCCGATGGCTCATGCCAAGAAGCTCCGGAAGCTCGGAGGAAACCATGATGATCGAGACACCCTGACGGATTAAATCGTTCATGATGTTATAGATTTCGAATTTGGCCCCGACATCGATACCCCTCGTAGGTTCGTCAAGGATCAGAATCTTGGGATTCGTCATCAGCCATTTGCCGAGCACGACTTTCTGCTGATTGCCGCCGCTGAGCGTTCCGACGATCGTCTCCACCGAATTCGCTTTGATTCTCATGGAGCGGATATATTCGTTGCCGCTTGCGATTTCCTGATTATGGTTAATGACCCCGCCATTCGAAATCGCCCTCATGCTGGCCATGGTCACATTGCTTTTGATATCCATCCCCAGCACCAGACCGTATCTTTTGCGATCCTCGGACACCAGTGCCAGCCCTTCACGGATGGCTTGCCGCGAATTTTTGACGCGCACGGGTTTCCCGTCGATTTCCACGCTGCCCCGGCTCTCTCCGGCATAGGAACCGAACAGGCTCATGACCAGTTCCGTTCTCCCTGCGCCCATCAATCCGGCAATTCCGAATATTTCCCCTTTGCGAACCTCGAACGAAAGGTTGTCGATCACTTTCTTGCCCGGAAGATCCGGGTTCATCACCGAATAGTCTTTGACCTTTAACACCACGTCGCCGGGCTGCGCCGGAATACGGGGAAAACGCTCCTTCAGTTCCCGTCCCACCATCAAGGAAATCACTTGGTCCTCATTGATTTCCGAAGCCGGATACGTACCGATCGTGCGGCCGTCCCGAAGCACCGTTATCGAATCCGCGATCGCAAACACTTCGTTCAGCTTGTGGGAAATGTAAATGCATGTCACTCCCCGTTTCTTGAACTCCCGCAGGATCCCGAGCAGTATGTCGACTTCCTGTTCCGTGAGCGCAGCCGTCGGTTCGTCCAAAATCAATATGCTGGCGTTCTTCGACAGCGCTTTGGCGATTTCGACCTGCTGCTGTTTGCCGATCCCAAGCGTCCCCGTGACTTGCTCCGGACTCACGTCGAGTCCCACCTCGCGCAGCCACTTCTCGCTTTCCCGGTAGACCTTCTCCCAATTGATGATCCCGAATCGGGCAGGCTCCTTGCCGAGAAACAGGTTTTCTCCGACCGACAGGTCCTTGGCCAGCGCCAGCTCTTGGTAAATAATCGAAATGCCGGCTTCTTCCGCGTCTTTGATCCTATGAAAATGCTTCTCTTCGCCGTTGATCAGGATTTGACCGTCATAGGTCCCGCTCGGATACAGGCCGCTGAGCACTTTCATCAAAGTCGATTTGCCCGCGCCGTTCTCTCCGCACAAAGCGTGAACCTCGCCCTTCTTGACGATGAAGTTGACGTCGTTCAGCGCTTTGACGCCGGGAAACTCCTTCGTGATATTTCGCATTTCCAATACGGCGGTCATCGCTTTCTCACCTCGCGTCCTTGCGTATGGGGAGAGGGGAAGAGCGTGAAATGTCGATTTCACTTCTTCCCCTCTCGCTCATCCTCGTTATTTCGCGTTTTTGTAGACGTCTTCTTTGGAGTGGAATCCGTCGGCGATCACCGTCGCGTCGATGTTGGATTTATCGACCGAGATCGGATCGAGGAGAACGGACGGCACGTCGATTTTGCCGTTGTTTACTTTCTTGTCGGCGCCAACGTCTTCACCTTTGGCCAGTTTCACCGCAAGCTCGGCCGCTTTCTCCGCCAGCGCTTTGATCGGTTTGTAAACCGTCATCGTCTGGGTGCCTTCCACGATCCGTTGAACGGCTGCCAGCTCGGCGTCCTGGCCGGAGACCGGGATTTTGCCTGCCAGGCCCTGCGCCGCCAGAGCCTGGATGACGCCGCCGGCCGTACCGTCGTTCGCGGCCACGACCGCGTCGATCTGGTTGTTGTTGGCCGTGAGCGCGTTCTCCATGTTGGCGAGCGCGTTCGCCGGGTTCCAATCCTTCGTGAACTGGTCGTAGACGATCTGGATGTCGCCTTTGTCAATCAGCGGCTGCAGAACATTGAACGCGCCTTTCTTGAACAGATGGGCGTTGTTGTCCGTTTCGGAGCCTCCGATGTAGACGAACTTGCCTTTGGAGACAATCTTCGTAATCGCTTCCGCTTGCATTTCGCCTACCCGTTCGTTGTCGAAGGAGACGTACAAATCCACGTCGGAGTTCTTGATCAAGCGGTCGTACGCAAGGACTTTGATTCCCGCCGCATGGGCTTTCTCCACGATCGCCGCCGTCGCTTCCGCGTTGTGGGGAACGACCACGAGGATGTCCACGCCTTGGGAGATCAAGGACTCGGCTTGCGCGATCTGCTTCGCGTCGTCGCTGTTGGCGGATTGGACTTCCACTTCCGCGCCGAGCGCTTCCGCTGCCGCCTTGAACAGATCCCGGTCCTTCTGCCAGCGCTCTTCCTGCAGCGTATCCATGGAGAATCCGATTTTGATTTTTCCGTCTTTGTTCGCATCCGCGCCGGCCGCCGAATTTGCCGCCGGTTTGTCGGACGAAGCGGAGCCCTCGCTGCCGCCGCTCTTGCCGCAAGCGGCAAGCACGAGTACAAGTGCCAAAATAAGCAGCGCTGCCCCGTTTTTCGCAAAACCCTTCTTCATTCTCTTCTCTCCCTTTTCGAATAAATGTAATGTTGTAAAGGCTTACATATGAAGAATAACGGATATGCGGTTTCTATGCGGAATGGAATTCTGGAATCTTTTGCGATTGCCTGCACTTTTTTAACACCCGTCAAGACCCGGTATCGAATTGCTCCACCAGCTTCTTCAACCGGTCGGCCTGACCGGCCAGCTCGTTGGTGAACGAACCGATGAGCTGCGTGCTGCCGAGCTGCTCCTCTACCGACGCGGTAATTTGCTGGCTCGCCGCCGACTGTTCTTCCGACAAGCTGCCGATGCCTTCGAAGACGCCGGCGATTTCCCCGGCGGTGACAAGCATCCGTTCGGCTTCTTCCTTCGTTTGCTTCCCGTTCTTCATGACCGTTTCGTTCGTCTCTCCGATCTCCCGGAACGTTGCCGTCATCTGCCGGATTTGTTCGCTCCCGGCCGTGATGTGCCCGGTATTGTCCTGGAATTGCTCGGATAACGTATCCATTGCCCGTCTCATGTCATCGAGCAAACCGACGATGCTTCGGGCCGAGTTTCTCGACTCTCCCGACAGTTTGCGGACTTCTTCGGCAATGACGGCAAATCCTTTGCCATGAGCGCCGGTGCGGGAAGCTTCGATTCCCGCGTTCAAGGATAGAATGTTCGTTCGATTCGATATCGCTTGAACCAGCAGATTCACCTTTTCGGCCTGTTCGAGCAATGTCCGGCAATGATCCAAGGTGCGCGCCGCCGTATCGTTCTGTGCCGTAATGGCGTTCATTCGCTCAAGCAAGGCCCCCATTTGCTCGTTCCCTTGCGACGTACGTTCTGCCGCGCGGAGCGCCAGTCCGTAGGTTTCTTCGGCCTTGCCCGCCATATGGCCGAGCTTGTCCAAATACTCCTTGACCTGGAGTCTGGAGGCCTGCGTCCGCTCGGCTTGCGACATGGCTTTCTCGCTCAAGCTTACGACGGAAGCGGATATTTCTTCCGTTGCGCCGGCCAGCTGCCGGCAGTTGTCGTCGATTTGCGTGGAGGAAGAGGCGACTTCCATCGTGGTGGCCCGGATCTGCATCACCAGATGTTCCACCGTCTCCAGCACCCGGTTGACGTTGTCCGCCATTTTTTCCATTTCATCGCCCGAATTCAGCCGGATTCGCTCGCGCAAGTTCCCTTTGGCGCCGGCCAAGTTCGCCAATATCGCGTTGATGCTGCGGATCGGATTCAGAATGGACCGGATCGTCCAGAGCGACAGCGTTACGGCGGTCAGAACGACCAGGACCAAGGCTCCGACGATAATTTGCCAGCCCCTTGCATACTGCCGTTCATTGGCCGTTCCGGCAGCCGCGGCTTCCGTTTCGCTGATTTGAATCAGCTCGTCCAGCGTGCGGTTGACGTCTTCGAACAGCCTGGCGCCAGATTCGTCATACAGCAGGAGCGCGCCTTTCACGTTGCCTGCTTTGGCCTGCTCGAGCATTTGGTTGTCGTTCGCTTCTCCGCCCTCGTAGCTCATGATGAAACGGCTGGCGGCGTCCTTCCCGGCCGCCGAGTTCGTCTCGGCGATGTAGGCGTCCACCAGCGATCGAAGTCCGGTCTTCGCTTCTTTCAACTTCCGTTCGTCCGCTTCGTTCGGCTGCTCAATCAGCTTCCTCAGCCGCTCGTGGATGTCGATGGCGGCGAGTTTGATCCGATAGGCCTTGGATACCGCGGGCATCCAGTTGCGGACAATCTGATCCGTCCCGGCATTGACGCTCCTCATCGTATAGAGCGAGAAGACGCCGATCCCGGTCAAGAACAGGCAAAGGACACCGAAACCGAGCATCAGGCGCGTGGAGATCTTCAAGTGTTTTCCCCCCTTCATCCGGATTCACAGCCTGCACGGCGTGAAGAGAGAGTAACACGGAAAAACCAAAAAGCGACAGAAATCGCCTGTCACTTTTTGCAATCTTCTATACTTTTTTGCCAAGGAGGGTATTTCGGTAGTCCGTAGGGGCAACGCCGGTCGTTTTTTTGAACACTTTGCTGAAATAATTCGGATCGTTGTAGCCCACCTCGAAGGCGATTTCCTTCAGGCTGAATTCCGGGTCGAGCATGAACGTCTTCGCCTTCTCGATGCGGCACTCGGTGAGAAAATCGATATAGTTCACGCCAAGCTGCTCCTTGAACATCTTGCTGATGTAAAACGGGCTGAGACCGACGCGTTTGGCGATCGTCTCGAGCGATATTTCCTCTTGCGAGTGCTCTTGGATATACCGCTTGATCTCGTGCACCGCATCGGGTTCCAGACGGCTCCTGTGCGCCTGCGCCGCCTCCTTCATCCGCTCAAGCAGGCATTGCGCCTCCGTACGGAGTTGCCGGTAATCCTGCACTTGAAAGGAGAACAGCGGGCGGTCCGCCTCGACCCCCATTTCGAGGAGGGTGCGAAAGACGACCCACAACGATTCCAGCACTCTCTGCTGGACTTGAACAAGCCCGGCACCCGCCGTCTCATAACGGCCGATCAACCCCGACACGGCCGCCGCAATCTGATCCCATTCTCCGAAACGGACATGTTCCGGCAATCGTTTTTCCGATCGAGTGTCCTCTTTCAAATCCGTTGACGGCGGCATATCTTCGAAGAAACGGTGCCTGGACGGAAGGCCCGGATCTGCCGAGCAGAACAACGCTTCCCGATAGGACAGGCGAATTTGCCCGAACGAACCGTACGGATTGCCGATCCCGATAAAACAATCCGTACCGGGCACCCGTTGCTTGACTGCCAGCAGCTGCTGAACGACTGATGCCGCTTGGGACCGGTAAGACTTCTCCGGTTCCCGGAAGACGATTAACGGGATTTGGCGTCCGGACATGGCCCCGACCCAGCCATTGCCCAGCTGTCTCATCTTGTCCTTGACGCTCGCGTAGAAGGCATCCGCGGACGAACCCGGCAGAAGCATCATCAGCATGACGAAGGCCTCTTTAGCCGTCCGTGCGCCGAGCAGCCCGACCATTTCATCCAGGTGCACCTCGTGCACGTGATCGAACAACAGCTGCGTCACGACGTCGGCTTCGACGATCGGCAGCATTTTCCGAAGCGCGTCCATCTCTTGCGTTCTCGTTTTCCGTTCGGTCCGTTCCCGCTCGATATCGCCCAGCGCTTTGCCGACCGTCTCGATGATTTCGCCCGCTTTGCTCGGCTTGAGCAAGTAATCTTTCACCCCGAGCTTGAGCGCTTTGCGAGCATATTCGAACGTATCGTAAGCCGTTACCATGATGAACTTGATGTCGGGATATTCGGAGCCGATCAACTCCACGGCTTCCAATCCGCTCATGCCCGGCATTTTAATATCCATCAGGACGAGATCGGGCCGATAGGAAGGAACCATCTCGACGGCGGCCCTTCCGTTCTTCGCCTGTTCCATGACCAGATCCGGAAACCCTTTGCGCAGAATGGCAATAAGCCCTTCCCGTTCGATCTGTTCGTCATCCACGATTAACAGCTTGAGCATCGTATCCGATCCCCCTTTCCTTCGGTAGCTTCAGGATCACTTTGGTGCCGCGGCCAAGTTCGCTCCGGATGTCGATTACATCGTCGCGTCCGTAGAATAACCGCAGCCTGCGGACGACATTGCTGAACCCGATCCCCGTGGAATGACCTTCCGCGACAGGAACGCGTTCCTCCAGAATGTTCCTGATTTTGTCTTCCGGCATGCCTACCCCGTTATCCTCGATCTCCACGATGACCGCGTCTTCCCCGTCCCGTACACGGAAGGTAATCGAACCGCCTTCCTCCAATGGCTCCACCGCATGAATAACGGCATTCTCGATGATCGGCTGCAGCGTCAGCCCCGGAAGCTGGACATGAAAGCAAGACCTGTCCGTTTCCTGTACGAACCGCAGGCGATCGGTGAATCGGGCCTTTTGGATGTCGATATATTGAAGAATCACTTTGACCTCGTCGTACAAGGAGACGGAACGATCCAACCGCTTCAGGTTGTACCGGAGCAGTCCGGCGACGCTGGCCAGCAAATCGCTCGTTTCCTCCGACCCTTCCAGATAAGCTTTTTTGGATAACGTATCGAGCGTATTGAACAGAAAGTGCGGGTTGATTTGACTTTGCAGGCTTCGCAGCTGGCTTTCTTGAAGCAACAGCTTGTTCTTCTGCAGTTCGCTTTCCAATTGGGCTTTCTGCTGAATTTCCGAGATCAGATTGTTGATGTTGATCCGCATCCGGTCGAACGTTTTGGCGAGGAAGGAGATTTCATCGTTCGAGGGAACTTCGATCTCCAGGTCGAACCTCCCGCGCGACAGCTCCTTGGCCGCCATCGTCAGTTTCTGTATCGGACGGGTGATGCTCAGCGAAAACCAATAAGTAAACACAAGCAGCAAGACGGTGATGAGGGCGAGCATCCACAGCCCCAGCTTCTTCAGTTCTTCCGATTGCTCGATGATGCCCCGGTAAAACTGGTCGTACGTTTTCAATTCCTTGTCCAGCAGCGTGAGCGTCGTATCGGAGATATAGTTCGAGAACCGCGTCGCTTCCGTAAAGTAGTTCAGGGAATCCTCGTTGTTCTTCTCGTCCGCCGACTTGACCGAGCGGTTCGTCGATTCGACGAAACTGTCGATGAGATTCACGTAATTGGTCAACGTAAAGGCGTTCCCGCCGTTCTGCAGCCTGGAGATTTGGCCCTGCGCCTCCTGCAGCCTCCGCTTGCTCTCGTTCAGCTCGCCCAAATGCAGCTGGGACGGATCTTGCAAATAATTGTTGAGCGCCGTCACCATCCGATTGCTGGTGGCGGTCACCTCATTCATTTGCAAGTAGCGCTGCAAGATTCGGTTGTATTGATCCTGCGTCTTCTGATTGTAATAAATGAGAACGACCCATATGAGCACCATGATAAACAAGACGATGGCCGATAGCGTCAAAATCTTTTTCTGGATGCTGTTCATCGGAGATCCTCCGCCCGCAGCATACGGATATCCGTGAAGTAACCGTTATAATCGAGCGGGAACGATTCTCCCTTTAACCATTGGATCATCAGCTTCACGCTCAGTTCCCCCATCCTGTCGGGAGACTGCTCGATCAAGGCGTCGATTTTCCCTAGTTTCAACAGCCTTAACGTCTCCGGGCTGTCGTCGAACGAATAGACGTGATACTTCTCCACCTTGGCGCGTTTGTCGATCTCCTGGATCATCGCGCCGGCGTTATTGGCCGCAACGGCAATGAAAGCATCGACATTCGGCTCTTTGTTCATGATCTCGTTCGTCTTCTGGACGACCTCCTCCCTCGTTTCGCCCGCGGTCACCACTTCGGTTCGGATGTTCGGATAAGCTTTCAAAATATCCAGAATGCCGCTAATGCGCCGACGCTGATAGTCTTCTTCCCGATTGGAGCCCATCAACACGACATGGCCTGCGGTACCCATATCGGACAGCAGCCGCCTGCCGATCATTTGGCCCGCTTTGTAATGGTCGGATCCGACATACGTTCGGCGTAGGCTCTCCTCCATCGGCACATCATTGGCGACGGTAATGACCGGGATTCCTTTTTCGGCCGCTTTGACGGTTGTCAGCCGATTGAATTCTTCCTCTTCCAATCCCTGCACGATGATGCCGTCTACATGAGATGCGATGGCGATTTCGATTTTCTTCAGGAAATCCTCCCGATTCTTGCCGTAGCTCCCCCACACCTCGAGGCCCGCACCGTTTTGCTTGGCTGCCTGAAGCGCCCCGGTCCCCACCTTGTTCCAGAACGGGGTGTCCAATTCCTGCGTAATCAAGACGAGCCGGTATCGTGGAGGCGTACCTCCGGATTGGGCAGGTACGGTCAAGTCGTAATGGAACACTTTGATGAAGGAGCTCAGAGTAAAGTAAAAGAGGACCACGCATAAGGCGGACACGAGCAGGATCACCAGTTTACGCAAGACGCTTCCCTTCCCTTTCCGCTGTTAACGCTTCCATTTCGATATACTCTAACATAGCAAATGTGCTGCCGGGTTGTCCTCCTTTATTTTTGCGGTTCCATCACATTCGCCGACCCGGAGCCATAAGCAAAAAAGACTCCCCGAGAGGAGTCCGGAAACGATCGTGCCGCGGCGGTGCGTTAAACGGCGTTCTTTTTCTTGTTGTAAATATCGAAAGCGACGGCGAGCATAAGCACGAGCCCTTTAATGACTTGCTGCCTGTCGATGCCGATGCCCATGATCGACATGCCGTTGTTCATGACGGCCATGACGAGACCGCCGATGATCGCTCCCATTACGCTTCCGATACCGCCGGATGCGGACGCCCCCCCGATGAACGAGGCCGCGATCGCGTCAAGCTCGAAGTTGACTCCGGCCTTCGGCGTGGCCGCGTTCAATCGGGCGGCGAAGATCAGGCCGGACAAGGCGGAGAGAACGCCCATGTTGACGAACACCCAGAACGTGACGCGTTTCGTCTTGACGCCGGACAGCATGGCCGCTTTCTCGTTGCCGCCGAGCGCATAGGTGTGGCGGCCCATGACGGTCTTCTTCATGACGAACGAGTACACGACGACGAGCACGAACAGGATTATGAGAATGAACGGAATCCCTTTATACTGGGCCAGCACATACGTGAACAAGTTGATGACGGCTGCGATGGCGACAAGCTTCGCGTAAAACAAGGGCAGCGGCAGAACGTCGAAGCCGTATTTCTGCTGGGTGCGGCGATCCCGAATTTCCTGAAGAATGGTTAATATCGACAAACCGATACCGAGCACGATCGACAGTGTGTGCAGCTTTCCGTCGCCAAAGTCCGGCAGAAAACCGTTGCTCATTTTCTGGAAGAGCTTCGGAAACGGGGCGATCGATTGACCATCCAGAACGTCCATCGTCAGACCGCGGAAAATCAACATGCCTGCCAGCGTTACGATAAACGAGGGGATCTTCATATACGCGATCCAGAATCCTTGCCAAGCTCCCACAAGTCCCCCGATAATGAGGGACAGCACGATCACGACGTAGAACGGCATGCCGTAATCGACCATCATGACGGCGGCAACCGCACCGACGAACGCGGCGACCGACCCGACCGACAAATCGATATGGCCGGTAATGATGACCATGACCATGCCGATCGCGAGCACCAGGATGAAGCTGTACTGCTGAATAATGTTCGTGACGTTGAGCGGCTTCAGCAGAATGCCGTCCGTCATAATCTGGAACAGCACGGTGATCGCCACGAGCGCGACGATCATGCCGTACTGCCGGACATTGCTTTTGAACATGCTTTTCAAGACATCCATCGTGTCACTCCCCCTTGCCTTTCGTCATGTATCTCATCAATTTCTCCTGCGTCGCGTCCTTGCGGTTCACTTCCCCGGTGATCCGCCCCTCGCTCATGATGTAGACGCGGTCGCATAAGCCGAGAATTTCCGGCAGCTCCGACGAAATGACGAGCACTCCTTTGCCTTCCGCGGCCAGCTGGTTAATGATCGTGTAAATTTCGTACTTGGCTCCGACATCGATGCCGCGGGTCGGCTCGTCCAGGATCAAAATGTCCGGTTCGGAAAAAATCCATTTGCTGAGCACGACCTTCTGCTGGTTGCCTCCGCTCAGATTGCCCGTTTTCTGCAGGACGCTCGGCGTCTTGATATTCATCTTCTTCCGGAACGTCTCGGAGACGACGACTTCTTCGTTTTCGTTGACGACGGCGCGGCGGGAAATTTTGTTCAAGTTCGCCAGCGAGATATTGCGCTTGATGTCGTCGATCAAGATGAGGCCGTACTGTTTCCGGTCTTCGGTTACGTAGGCGACGCCGTTATCGATCGCGTCGCTGATCGAGCGGTACTGCACTTCGCGCCCGTCCTTCACGATTTGCCCGCTTATGTTGCGGCCGTAAGACCGGCCGAAAATGCTCATCGCAAGCTCAGTCCGTCCGGCACCCATGAGCCCCGCAATCCCGACGATTTCGCCCCGGCGAATATGCATATGAACGTTGTCGATCACTTTCCGGTCGTGCTGCGGATGGTATACCGTCCAATTTTTCACTTCGAAAATCGTCTCGCCGATCTGGGGAACGCGTTCGGGATAGCGCTGCGTCAAATCGCGGCCGACCATCCCTTTGATGATCCGGTCCTCGGTCACTTCGTCCGCGCGCATGTCGAGCGTTTCAATCGTTTTTCCGTCGCGCAAAATCGTTATGGAATCCGCCACTTTGGCGATTTCGTTCAATTTGTGGGAAATGATAATCGAGGAGATGCCTTGTCCCTTCAATTGAAGGATCAGCTTCAGCAAGTTCTCGCTGTCTTCCTCGTTAAGCGCAGCCGTCGGTTCGTCCAGGATGAGCAGCTTCACTTTCTTGGACAACGCCTTGGCGATTTCGACGAGCTGCTGTTTGCCTACGCCGAGACTCGTGATGAGCGTGTTCGGATTTTCGTTCAATCCGACGGTCGCGAGCAACTCTCTCGTCCGTACGATCGTTTCGTTCCAGTCGATGATGCCGTTTCGCTTTTGTTCGTTCCCAAGAAAAATGTTTTCCGCGATCGACAAATAAGGGATCAAAGCCAGCTCCTGATGGATAATAACGATACCCAAGCTTTCGCTTTGCTTGATGTCCTTGAACTCGCACGTCTGCCCTTTGAACAGGATGTCGCCCTCATACGAGCCATGAGGATAGACGCCGCTCAGCACTTTCATGAGCGTGGACTTGCCGGCTCCGTTCTCGCCGCACAGGGCGTGAATTTCGCCTTCCTTGACTTTCAGATTCACGTTCTCCAGCGCTTTGACGCCGGGGAAAGTTTTCGTGATGCCGCGCATTTCCAGGATTTCGCCTGCCATACGTTCACCCGGCCTTTCCTTTGAAATTGCGTATAAATTTCGCGACGGCCGCTGCCGGCCGTCACGAAATCTTTCCGTATCCTTATTTCAGTTGATCTTCGGTGTAGTAGCCGCTGTCGACGAGAATTTGTTTGTAGTTGGATTTATCGACGGAAACCGGAACGAGCAGGTAGGACGGAACGACTTTGACGCCGTTGTTGTACGTTTTCTCGTCGTTGATTTCCGGCTTCTTGCCGTTCAGTACCGCATCCGCCATGTTAACCGCCACTTTCGCAAGCTCGCGGGTATCTTTGAATACCGTCGAAGTTTGCTCGCCGGCGATGATCGATTTCACCGAAGCGACCTCCGCATCCTGGCCGGAAGTGACCGGCAGCGGTTTGTCGGCCGTGCCGTAGCCAACGCCTTTCAGCGAGGACAGGATACCGATCGTGATGCCGTCGTACGGCGACAGGACTGCGTCTACGTTAGCGGAAGTGTAGTGGGCGGAAAGCAAGTTGTCCATCCGGGATTGGGCTACGCCGCCGTCCCAACGAAGCGTTGCGACTTGATCGAATTTCGTCTGGCCGGATTTGACGACCAGCTTGCCGCTGTCGATGTAAGGCTGCAGCACGCTCATCGCGCCGTCGAAGAAGAAGTAAGCGTTGTTGTCGTCCGGGGATCCGGCAAACAGCTCGATGTTGAAAGGACCTTTGCCATCTTTCAGGCCGAGCTTCTCTTCGATATAGGAAGCTTGCAGGACGCCGACTTTGAAGTTATCGAACGTTGCATAGTAATCGACGTGTTCGGTTTTCTTGATCAGACGGTCGTAAGCGATGACCGGAATTTTCGCGTCGGCCGCTTTTTGCAGCACGTCGGTCAACGATTCGCCGTCGATGGCGGCGATAACGAGAAGCTTAACGCCTTTGGTGATCATGTTCTCGATTTGGGAGACTTGGTTCTCGATGACGTCTTCGCCGTATTGAAGGTCCGTCTTGTAACCGAGCTTTTCGAACTCCTTCACCATGTTGGCGCCGTCGTTCACCCAACGCTCGGACGATTTGGTCGGCATCGAGATTCCGATCGTACCCTTGTCTCCGCCGCCCGCTGCTGCGCTGGAAGACGCCGCGCTTTCGCTCGGGGACGCCGCTCCTTCGTTTTTGCTCCCGCCGCAAGCCGCAAGCGCGAACACAAGCGCGATCATGAGGGCGACTGTCAGTACTTTTTTCACTTCAAACTCCCCTTCCATATGGTCTGGTATGACTGTACCACGGAGGAGGAGAGCCCGTCTTTTGACGAAATCGACAACTTTTTTTAAAAACATAACCTTTCTTGCGGAGCAAGTGGGGTTGGCGGGGTGAGATGGGAGCCTATGCGGTTGTGATTTCCCACGCTGCCCCGTCATCATCGGTGAAGGCGCGTATCGTATGTGACAAAGAGCGCTGGCGCAACCTCATCTTTGGATGTGATGGTGATGAGCAACAGCGTTATTTCGCCATCGTTGAAGCTGCGCCGAAACACCAACGTCGAGAAACGGCGTCATGTCACTTCTAACGCCTGGTGCCTGCCGGGGGTGAGATACGCTCGCGAGAAGGGCTTAACGTACGGAAACGGAGGTGCGCCAAGCGTCGGAGTCAACTTTCTTCCCTTCCGGGCGCCGGAGCAAATTTCTTCCCTTACTCGTCGAAACCCCGTCCAAGCGCCGGAGTAAAGTAATTATCTTCTCTTTCTCGTCCGAAAACCCATCTAGGCGAATTAAGCTCGCGGGAGGAGCTTAACGTGCGGGTACGGGGGTGCGGATGATGAGTTAAGCTCGCGGGAGGAGCTTAACGCGCGGGTACGGGGGTGCGGATGATGAGTTAAGCTCGCGGGAGGAGCTTAACGTGCGGATACGGGGGTGCGGATGATGAGTTAAGCTCGCGGGAGGAGCTTAACGTGCGGGTACGAGGTACGGATGATGAGTTAAGCTCGCGGGAGGAGCTTAACGTGCGGTACGGGGGTGCGGATGATGAGTTAAGCTCGCGGGAGGAGCTTAACGTGCGGGTACGACCCGATGTAGATACGTTGTACAGTAAACGTTATTACGCGCCGCCGGGGGGGAGCACTTTGACAGCCAGCCGACACTCAAAACCGCAGGCAGACACTCCCCCCCAGCCGACGCTCCCCCCCAGCCGACGCTCAAACCCGCAGGCAGACGCTCAAACTCGCAAATCACCGCTCATTTCCGCCGACTGCCTCTTAAGCCGCTCAATCCCGCAACCTGACCGATCACTCGTCGGCCGACTCGCCCTTCCGATACCGGATCGGCGAGACGCCGACCGCCTTCTTGAAGGCGGTGCTGAAATAGTGCTGCGACTCGTAGCCGACGGCTTCCGCGATTTCCGCGATGCTTCGGCTCGTGGAACTCAGCAGCTGCACCGCTTTGGAGATGCGGATCTGCGTCAGCAGCGCGACGAACGTCGTGCCGAGCTCCTGCTTGAACAATCGGCTCAAGTAAACGGAGGAAACGCCGATCGCCTTCGCCGTATTATCCAGCGATAACCGCGGATCGTCGAAATGATCGCGCAAATACTGCCTCGCCCGCCGGACGAGCGGCGACACGGCAGCCTCTTTGTAGACGCCTCCACGCGCATTGCGGTAGGCCGGGGAGACGCCTTCGAACCCGCCCTCGATTTGTTCGGCATGCGCCACAACCTGAAGCTGCAAATACTTGCCCACCGACTGTTCGACTTTCCCGAACAGAGAGACGTCCCTGGAATCCCAGACGATGCAACATATAAAGCCGAGCGAGTCGCGGAACAGCACGTTCGGGCAAGGATGCACCAGCTCTTCTGCGATATTCTCGATCCCGAACAGAAGCAGCTGCCGGTCGCGCTCGGTTCGAACCGATTGGCCCAGGTCGACCTCGGGCCAGCGGATGATGCCGAACATGGAAGGCGCCCGGTCCGGCAATTCGAGAAAGCGGAGCTGCTCGGCCACTTCCTCCACTCCGATTGCGTCTTCGATCCACTCGTTGCAAAACCGCTCCCGCAGAAGCGGAATGTTTTTGCGGATTTGGCGCGACGCCAGCTCCAGATGCTTCTCCTGCCTCACAGCCTCCTCGAGCTGCCGGCCGATTCTCCGCAGCACTTCGTTCAGATGGGCCGGATTGGCCGGCTTCAGAATGTACTCGTCCACGCCGTAATGAACGGCTTGCTGCGCGTAACCGAATTCGTCGTGGCCGCTCACGATTACGATGCGGCAGCCGGGAAGCTTCTCTCTCACTTCCCGAATCAGCGTCATCCCGTTCATGATCGGCATGTTCAAATCGACGAGCATGACGTCGACATCATGCGCCAAAGCCTTCTCCAGCGCTTCCTCGCCGTCCTCCGCTTCCGCCGCGACGGCCATATCGAGGGCCCCCCAGTCAACCGCATCCCGAATCCCCTCGCGGATGATGGGCTCGTCGTCTGCGATCAGCACTTTCCAGCGTCCATTTTGTCGATCCAACGGTCAACCCTCCTCTCCGGATATGGCGTACGTCAGCGAGACCGTCGTTCCGATCCCCGGTTCGCTTTCGATTGTCATGGAGCAGCCTTCCTCTCCGTAAGTCAGCCTCATTCTCGCTTCCACGTTGACCAGCCCGTACCCTGACCCGGCGGCCGCCGAATCCGATTGAACGTACCGCCGCGCCAGCATTTCCCGCATCCGCTCCAGCTTCTCCCGGTCCATTCCCGCCCCGTCGTCGGTGACGGTCAACCGGACCCGGTCTTCGTCCTTTTCGCCCTTGACGGTAACTCTGCCCGGGCCTCGCCGTTCCTTGATACCATGGTAAATCGCGTTTTCCACGATCGGCTGCAAAATGACCTTGAGCACGGGCATATGGGCGATTTCCGGGTCGAGATCGAGCGAATACTTCAGCTTGTCCTTGTAGCGGAGCTTCTGGATTTGCAAGTAACTTCGAATATGGTCGAATTCCTCCGCGAGCGGAACGAACTCGTTTCCTTTGCTGAGCCCGATCCGGAAAAGCTTCGAAAGCGCCTCCACCATTTCCGCCACGTCCTCGGCTCCCTGCTTGCGGGCCATCCAATGAATCGTATCGAGCGTGTTATACAGAAAATGCGGCTTGATCTGCGCCTGCAGAATCCGCAGCTCCGCTTCACGCTTCTGCCGTTCCTGCTTCTCCGTCAGCTGCAGCAAATCGCT
Organism: Cohnella sp. CFH 77786; assembly: GCF_019400745.1. Lineage (GTDB taxonomy): Bacteria > Bacillota > Bacilli > Paenibacillales > Paenibacillaceae > Cohnella. The sequence continues at coordinate 58,480 of NZ_WJIB01000012.1, forward strand.
GATTTTGGACAGCATGCTGTTGTAGCTCCGCCCGAGCATCCCGATCTCGTCCATCGCGTCTCCCCAATAGCGGGTCGTCAAATCCCCCGATTCCGCCCGGTGCATGAACGCCATCAGCCGGTATATCGGACGGGATATGCTGTGCGACAAGGCAAACGACGCCGTAATGCCGAGGAGGCAAACGATGAAGACGAACGTTCCCACGTACAAGCGGATTTGCCGCACTTCCGGCGCCGCTTCCGCGGTGGAGAAGACGCCGATCGTCGACCAGTTGGTGAAAGCCGATTTGAGAAAGATAAATTGCAGCTTCCGGCCGCCTACCGTTTCCACGAAATCGCCGGAAGTCTGTCCCTTGAGCCACGTGAGCGGAATCGACTGGAACCCCAGCTGCTTCGGGACGTAAATCGGCTCGCCCCTCTCGTCCATCACCATGAGCAGACCCGTTTTGCCAAGCCTTACGTCTTGAGCCGTCTCCACGATCACCCGCAGCTTCAGGTCGATGAGCACGACGCCCATCACCTTCTGGGTTTCCGGATCGACGACCGCGCGCACCGCCGACACTACCTCGCTGTCCTTATAGTTCGCGTGGGTCGTAACGCTGCGGCCGACAGGATGTCCGATCATCTTGAAAATGCCTTTGCCCGCCACGCCTTCCTGATACCAGGTTTCCAGCGTCAAATCTTGCGATGATCGGGCATACATGTCGTTGCTCAAATAATCGCCCCTGGAGTTGACGACCATCATGCCGGCGATTTCCGTCTGCAGCGTCGGAAAGGAGCGCATGAACGCCAAAGCGTCGTCCCGCGCTTGCCTGTCCAGCCGGTCCTCGTACAGAAACTTGCGGATTTGCGGATTGGAAGAGAGAAGGTACGTCGTGTTTTGAACGTTTCCGACGTAAAATTCCAGCGTCCTGTTTACTTTGGCAATCAATTGCTGCGTATTGTCGTTCATCTGCCGATCGATGATCCGGTTGACGACCCAATCGGTCATCACGCCAAGCGCAAGACAGGGCAGAATCGTAATGAGCAGAAAATGGACGAGCAGCTTATAGCGGATCGGCAAGTTGCCCGGCAACAATCGGCGGAGAAAAGACGCTTTCGCCGCTCTGGCCTCGTTCGGATGCATCGAAGTTCCCCCTCCGCGTTCAGCTTATTTTGCGTAATAATTATCGACGTTGGCCCGGGTCACGACCGTAACTCCCGTATCGATATACGGCGGCAGCGGAGCGGCTCCGCCCGCGGCTTCGCTGTTCGGCTGCACGATCTTATGGCGGAGGTGGAACAGCTCCATCAACGCCCAATAGCCCATGTTCCACGTTCCTTGCGCGAGCGTGGCGTTGATCGTCCCGTCCTTCACCATGTCGAGCGTGCCCTTGTCCGTGTCGAAGCCGATGATGACTTTGCGTCCCGCAAGTCCCTTGTCCTTCAAGGCTTGGCCAATGCCGACACCGCCGTTCGCCTGCGTGGCGAAGAAGCCGTCCAAATCCGGAAAGCGGTCCAACAAGCTGTCCGCCACGAGGCCCGAAACCGTCACGTCCCCTTTGCCATCCGCCACTTCTGCGACCGTAAGGCCGGGAAACTCCTTGCTCAGCGTCTCCAGGAACCCATTCGTCCGCTCGATATGGTTGAGCTGGTTCGGCTGCGTCACGACCGCGACTTTTCCTTTGCCGGCAAGCAGCCGGCCCATCTCGCGTGCCGCCGTCGCCCCCGCCTTGTAATTATCCGTCCCGAGAAAAGAATAGGCCTTGCTGCCGGGGGCGCCGGAATCGAACAGCACGATCGGAATGCCGGCGCGCACCGCCTTGTCGATCGTGACGTTCAGGGCTTCGGGGTTGATCGCCGTTACGGCGATTCCGGCAGGCTTCTTCGCGATGACCTGCTCGAGCACCGTGATTTCCTCGTTCGCGTCGTATTGGGTGGCGCCTCGGAATTCGACGGATACGTTAAGTCCTTGCGCGGCGTCCTCGAACCCCTTCATGATCGGCCTCCAATAGTCGAGCCCCGATTGGAACGTGACCATCACGTATTTCTCCTCGATGTCTCCGGCAAGCCCGATCGGGCTTTCGTTCCAATCGTCGCCCTTGCCGTCGCGAATACCGTAATACCAAATGAACAACAGGAAAGAAACCGTACACAGTCCGTACACGATGAGCGGCAGTCTTTTTTTCAACGGAATCCCACCTGTCGGCTTTTTAATTTCATCATAGAAAAGGCGCAGGGCCGAGTCTTTTCACCATTCTGCACATTTTTTTCGATTTTTTAACTTCAAGCGGCCGGATTATCGGTCGACAGACCGGCACCCGTCAATGGGCGGGAGCATATTATGATAGGACCGCAACCGGGATTCACCATCTCGACCACAAGGAGTACCAAGGCATGAATCGTGTCGTATTATCTTATCCGCTGAGCGTGAATACGCCCGTTTACAAAGACAACCCGCCTGTCAGAATATGGCCGCAAACCCTCATCGAAAACGGCAGCCCGTATAACCAGTATGTCATCCAAACGATCAACCACAACGGGACGCACATCGACGCACCTCGGCATTTTAACCCGCAAGGCAAAACACTGAGCGAAATCCCGCTCGACTACTTTGTCTTCAACCGGGTCTCGGTAATCGATGTCCCCAAAAGAGAGGATGAATTGATCACGGCCGCGGACTTGATGCCATGGGCGGACCGGATCGCCGGCAGCGACCTGCTGCTGATCCGCACCGGCTTCGGCAGAATCCGCGGCTCGGATCCGCTTCGGTACGGCAACCGCAACCCGGGCTTCGCCGCGTCCGCTGCCAGATTTCTGATGGCCTTCGATTCCCTGCGGGCGATAGGGGTGGATTTCATCTCGGCCGCGGCCGCGCAAAAACCGGAAGAAGGGATCCTGTTCCATCAAATCATGCTCGGCAAAGGCCGGAAGGACGGCCGCTTCATTCTGATCATGGAAGATCTGAATTTAAATCGGGATCTGTCGCAAATCCGCACCGTCTACGCGGTGCCCTGGTTCATCGAGGGCGTTGACAGCAGTCAAGCGACGATTTTCGGTGAAAAAAGATAAGCGGCCGACAAGCGGCCGCGCGTGAATGCTTCGGTTGCGGTCAGAAGAACATGTGGCCTGCGGTCTATCTCTTCGCTTGGCGAAGAGAGCTCACGTTCATCCGATCCGGAAAAACCGTTCGAGCTGCTCGGCGACGGCTTGTTTGCCGTTCTCGACAACCGTTTGGCGCTGCGGTTTGTCGAACAGCTGCCGGATTTCGTCCGGAAATGTCTGCCGGATGCCGGTCAAGCCGATCGCTTCATCGAATTTGGACGGGTGAGCGGTCGCCATCGAGATGCAGACATCCTCCCCGCCGCAGGCTTCGTAAGCCGCGATCCCGCAAGCCGAATGCGGATCGATTAAATAATCGTAACGGTCCTTGCAGGCTTGTATCGTTCGCAGGCATCGTTCCCCGTTCACGCTGTAAGCCGCGAAATCCCGGCCGATTTGCTCCCTCTCCCCTTCGGAAAACACCAGCCTGCCTTCGGCGCGGAAACGCTCCATCCGCCGAGCCGTCTCCAGCGGATCGCTACCGCAGAGGAAATACAGGTAACGCTCGAAGTTGCTCGCGATTTGAATATCCATCGAAGGGCTGTAGGTCATGCGGAATTGGTCCGGCTGATAGACGCCTTCACGGACGAACCGCTCCAGGATGTTGTTCTCGTTGGTCGCCAAGATCAGCTTGCGGATCGGCAGCCCCATCCGTTTGGCCAAATATCCGGAGAAGATGTTGCCGAAATTGCCGGTCGGGACGCTGAAGCTGACGCCTTGCTCCCGCTGCCGCTCCGGCAAGCGGAAATAAGCGTAGAAATAGTAGACCGTCTGCGCCAAAATCCGCACGAAATTGATGGAATTGACGGCGCGGAGATGGTACTTCGCCTTAAAGCCGATGTCCGCAAACAGCTCCTTGATGATTTGCTGGCAATCGTCGAAATTGCCCCGCACGGACAAATTGAGGACGTTGTCGTCTTGAACCGTCGTCATCTGCAGCTCCTGAACGCGGCTCACCTTGCCGTGCGGATGCAGAATGCAAATGCGGATGCCGTCCTTGGAACGGACGCCGCTGATCGCCGCCGCTCCCGTATCGCCGGAGGTCGCCCCTAGAATGTGGATCACTTGGTTTTTCTTTTGAGCCGCGTAGGCGTACAGATTGCCCATAAACTGCAGGGCGACATCCTTGAAGGCGAATGTCGGCCCGTGGAAGAGCTCCAAGAGATAGAGCGATTCGTCCAATCGAATGACGGGCGCCACCTCCGGACTCCGGAATCCGGCGTAGCTCTCCCGGATCAGCTGTTTCAAATCCTCGTCAGGGATTTCGCCGTTCGTATAAAGCGAGAAAATGGCGAACATCAACTCCGGATACGACAGATCCTTCCATTCCTCCAGCGTTTGCCCGGATATCTCCGGAATCGTTTCCGGGATCATCAGGCCGCCGTCGTTGCCGAGCCCCATCAAAAAAGTGTCGATAAATCCGCTGCTGCCAACTTGTCCGCGGGTGCTGATAAAGTTCATCTCGTTCTCCTTTTTGCCTCATTTGTTCTTATTGTGAAGAGATCATGGGCCGGTTTCAAGACTTTTTTTGCACGAGGGACACCCTTGGGCTGCTTGAGCCGGCATGTGGTAATATTTCCCGGACAAGCGGGCAATCTAACACGGACGGATAGGCGGACCGGGAAGGAGGCAGTTGGCTCATGGGACTCCACAGGATGATCCAGCGAATGTTGAAGAGAACGTCCCCGTCTTTGGAACCGCAACACAGGCCGGCAAAGCACGGTATTTCGCTTCAACCCGATCTGTCCGGCAATCTAGAGGCCATTCGGTCCTCCTGCGGAAACAGCCCCGATCTCGTGATCCGCGAAATCGAACTCCCGGACGGCGGCGAACGGAAATTCGCCGTGATTTACGTCGACGGGCTGACGGATGCCAAGTCGATCAACCACTTTATCCTGGATCCCTTGTTGCTTGCAATCCGGGATCTCCCGCAAGAGCTTGCGGCGGAACCGAACGCGGATCTATTGCAGCGGTTGGCGCGCTCCGTCCTTCCCGTCGGGCAGATCCTCGAGGTGTCGGAGATGACGCCGCTTCTGCAGGGCCTCTTGTTCGGCCAGGCGGCAATCATGGCCGACGGATCCTCCCGGGTCATTCTGATCGGCATGAAAGGCGGAGAGGACCGCGGCGTACAGGAGCCCTCCGCTCAGACCGTCATTCGGGGACCGAAAGAAGGCTTTACCGAGGATCTGTCGACCAACATCGCCCTGGTCCGGCGCAAAATCCGAGATCCGCGGCTATGGTTGGAAGAGTTTCGGATCGGCCGGATGACCCACACGAGAATTACGGTGATGTACCTGAAGGGCACGGCCAAAGAGGAAGTCATCCAAGAGGTCAGATCCCGGCTCGAACGCATCCGCATCGACGGCATCCTGGAAAGCGGGTACATCGAAGAGCTGATTCAAGACAGAACGTTTACTCCGTTTCCGACCATGTTTCACTCCGAGAGACCGGACGTTATCGCGGCTGGCCTGCTGGAAGGGCGGATCGCCATCCTCGTGGACGGGACGCCGTTCGTCCTGCTCGTCCCCGCCTTGTTCCCGCAATTTTTCCAAGCCGCCGAGGACTATTACCAACGTTCCGATATCGCGACGTTTTTGCGGATTCTCCGCTACATCTCCTTTTTCATCGCCCTGCTGGGCCCGTCCCTGTACATCGCGATTACGACTTTCCATCATGAGATGCTTCCTCCGCCTCTGCTCATCAGCCTCATCGCTCAGCGCGGAAGGGTACCCTTTCCGGCTTTCATTGAAGCGCTGATGATGGAAGTGACGTTCGAGCTGCTGCGCGAAGCCGGGGTACGGCTTCCCCGAGCGGTCGGACAAGCGGTGTCGATCGTCGGTGCCCTTGTTATCGGACAAGCGGCCGTGGAAGCGGGGATCATTTCGGCGGCGATGGTCATCGTCGTGGCGATCACCGCGATCTCGAGCTTCGTGATTCCCGCTTACAACATGGGGATTGCGGTTCGGATGCTGCGTTTCGGATTGATGGGACTGGCCGCCTCCTTCGGCCTGTACGGGATGATCGTCGGTTTGATTCTCATTATCCAGCACCTGTGCGGACTGCGTTCGTTCGGCGTTCCCTACATGACGCCGTTCAGCCCCGTCTCCCTGTCGGATCAGAAGGACACGATCGCGCGTGCCCCTCTATGGGGATTGTTCTCGCGCCCTCGATTCTTGTCCCCTCAAAATCCCGACCGGGAGGACACCCCGCCTACGTGAATTATGGGCGGTAATCGACCGCTCCGTTCGAGGAGGTCTCTATGTACAAAGCGATCCGGCTGACCCTCGTCTGGGCCCTCGCGGCCGCATTCCTCTCCGGGTGCTGGAACCGCCGCGAGCTGAACGAAATTGCGGTTACCACCACCATTGGGCTCGATCGGCTAAACGACGGCAACATCCTGCTCTCCGACCAGCTCCTGTATGCCCCCGCGATTTCCCCGATCGGCGGAGGAGGCGGAGGCGATCGGGCCCCCGTCACCCTGTTATCGGAAACGGGGGAAGGCATACAGCTCGCCGCTCGCAAAATGACGATGAAGGTCTCGAAAAAAATTTACGTCGGCCAGCTGCAAATCCTCGTGCTCGGAGAGAAGCTGGCCCGATCCGGCGTTGCCGACGTCCTTGATCATATCGCGAGAGACCACGAATACCGCAGGGATTTCTTCGTGATCGTCGCCAAGGGCATGACCGCCAATGAAGTACTGCGCATATTCACGCCGCTTGAGAGCATTCCGGCCAACAAGCTGCGCGATTCGCTGGATTCGTCTTCGAAAGCTTGGGGCGCCAGCGGCGCGATTCAAATCGGCGAGTTCCTGTCTGCCTTGACGGCCAAAGGGCAAGATCCGGTCTTGTCCGGAGTTACGATCCAGGGAAATCCGGAGGAAGGCAGCGAGAAAGAGAGCGTAGCACGGATTCAAGTGAGGTCGGAGCTTGCGTATACCGGTTACGCCGTCTTCAAAAAGGATAGACTGTTGGGATGGTTGAACCAGCGCGAGAGCAAAGGGGTCAACTACGTCAGGGGTAAGATAAAAAGCACCTCCGTCAGCGTTCCTTGCCCGGAGGGAAAACACACGATAACGGTCGAGCTGTTGAACACGAAGGCCAAGATGAAGCCGAAGCTGGTAAACGGAGAACCCGCCGTCAACGTGAAGATAAGCGCCGAGGCGAGCATCGCCGACGCGCAATGCAACATCGACATGTCCAACCCGGCAACGATCAATGCGATCGAGAAGCTGGTTAACGAAGAGATTCGGGATACCGTCAAGGATGCGGTGAAAACCGCGCAGACCGATTACAAGGCCGATATTTTCGGTTTCGGCTCCGCCTTTGCCCGCTCCAAACCGAAATACTGGAGCGGCGTGGAGAAGAAATGGTCCGAAGCCTTTCCGGAAATAAGGGTTCAAGTATCCGTTTCGACCAAAATCCGGGAAATCTTCAAAACGAAAAGATCATTGATCAGGCAAATGAGGGAGTAACCGCCATGTCATGGGGTACGATCGGCGTGCTCGTTCTGGGGGCCGTTATCGGGCTCGTCGAAGCCCCCGGTCTCTTCCGCAGAAAAAAGACCAAAGAACTCTGGATGTTCTTGGTGCTGCTTGCAGCGGCAATCGCCTCCAATCTTGCGGCAGGTCTGCCCGAGGACCTTCCCACTCCGCTGGACGCGCTCAAAGCCGTCTTCGAACCCATCGGGAAGTTCGTCCTGAGGCACTAACGAAACGGGGTACCTTGCATGCCGGACAACGGAAAAATCGAACCTGCCCAATTCCGCAAATTGGTTATGTTTTTCATTCTCGGTCGGGCGATCCTGATCACCCCGACGTTCCTCGCCGAACAAGCCAAGCAGGACGCCTGGATTTCCGCGGCCGCCGGTCTGCTTTTCGGCGTGTTGATCGTATTGCTGCTTCGCAAGATGGGGACGCGGTTTCCCGAAAGCACTCTACCGCAATACAGCCAGGGGATTCTTGGGCGCTGGGCGGGCAGCGCCGTCGCTTTCCTGTTTTTCCTTCACGCCCTCCTTCTCTGTTCGCTCACCACGCGTTCGCTCAGCGTCTTCATGGCCTCCACGATGATGCCCGAGACGCCGATTCAATGGATCATAGGACTGTATTTGTTCATTGCCGCGGTCGGCGCGCGCAAAGGAATCGAAAACATCGGAAAAACCGCGGATGTCTTCTACCCGCTGGTCGTCGCCCTCTTTATCATTTTCGTGGTCTTCGTGACCCCGCAGATCGAAGCGGAAAAACTGCAGCCCGTCTTGGCCAAAGGAATGGCACCGGTCCTGTCGGGAGCCTACCAGGTGGCGGGTTTTCCGTATATGAACCTGGTTTTGCTGCTGCCGATCTTTCCGTTCGTCTCCGATTCCAGGCAGGCGGCGAAATCGTTTTTGCAGGGTACGCTGCTGGGCGGCGGCAGTCTCTGCATTCTCACGCTGCTGTGCGTAGCGGTATTGGGAGGCCCGGAGACCGCAAACGAGCTGTTCCCGACCTACGAGATGGCGAAAACGATCGAAATCGGCATGTTCGTTCAACGCGTAGAAGCGATTATGGCGCTGATGTGGTTCATCACGATCTATTTCCAGGTGGTCATCTGCTTCTATGTCGCGATTACGATTTTGGCGCAAATCTTTCGATTGACCGACTACCGCCCGCTTGTTTTCCCGATGGCTTTCCTGTTGACGGCGTTCGCGCAGTTGATCGCTCCCAGCATCAGTTATCTCATCGATTTCTCAAGATCGACGTGGTCCAGTTATACGCTGACTTACGGCTTGCTGATCCTGGTATTGCTGGCGTTGGCAGCCGTCCGGCGCGGCAGCGGCCGCCGTTCCGGCGAAGCATCGCCTTCGTGACATCCGATTAGCCCCTGCCGTCACGAAGCTTCCTCCGGCGGCGTCAGCACGATTTTCCCTTCCACGAGCTCCACCTTCACCTTGTTCTTGTCCTTCACGCCGATCGATTCGAGGTAACTGGCGGGCACCTGCAGCCGTCCGGCCTTGTCGAGCACGGCGTATTCGACGTGGGAATCCTCCTCCGAAGGGGCGATTCCCCGCTCCAGCTCGGCCAGCTCTTCCGCATAGGAGCGCCGCCTCAGCATCTCCGAGGAAATTTTTCCGTCGCGGATGGCGACCACCCGGTCGACCTTCTTGGCGAGGTGCGGATCGTGCGTGACGATGACGATCGTAATGCCGATCGTCCGGTTCAGCTCGCGGAACAAGTCGAGGATCTGGTCCGACATCTTGGAGTCGACCGAGCCTGTCGGCTCGTCGGCAAGCAGCAGCTTGGGCTGGTTGGCGAGCGCGATCGCGATGGCCACTCGCTGCTGTTCGCCGCCGGACAGCTGGTGCAGCTTATTGTTCTTGCGGTGCGTGAGCCCAACCGCCTCGAGCAGCTCTAGAGCGCGCATCCGCTTCCGGCGCCCCTGCAGCAGGATCGGCAGCTCCACGTTCTCGAGCGCCGTCAAATAAGGGATCAAATTGCGCGCGTTATTCTGCCAGACGAACCCGACGGTTTCCCGTTTGTAGCGCACGAGATCCGACTCCGACATTTTCAGCATGTTGCGTCCGTCGACCGTCAGCGATCCCGCCGAGGGCCGGTCAAGCCCGCCCAGCATATTGAGCAGCGTGGACTTGCCGCTCCCGCTGTTTCCGATGATCGCCATCAGTTCGCCGGTTTCCACGTGCAGGTCCAATCCTTGAAGGGCGAAAACCTCGAGGTCCGCCGCTTTGTAAATTTTGACCAAGCCTTCGCAATGGATCACGCCCATCAGTCCTCCCCGAGCTTAATCGCTTGATGGATTCGAATGCGGGACAGCATGTACGTCAGAATGCCGATGCCCAGCAGCAGCATGAACCCGACCGTGGAATAGAGCCGCACGAAATCGAGCGGGTCGAACACCACCTGGAACGGCGGCACCAGGCTGCTCGGATTGAAGGCGATCTGGAAATTCGGCACGTACAGCCGGCTCGCGAGATTGCCCACCGTGACCCCGATCAGGATCGCGACTCCCGAGGTGAGAAGCTGCTCCAGCGCGAGCATCGCGACCAGCTGCCGGAGCGACAGGCCGACCGCGCGCAAAATCCCGTTCTGCAGCGTCCTTCCCTTCAGCGACAAAATCCAGTACAGCAGAAATCCGACGAAGCTGACCAGGATCGAAATGATAAAGCCGAGCGTCAGCACTCCGTTCAGCGCCATCAGGAACGGGTCGTTCTTCGCTTTCACCAGATCCGCCCTCGTGTTCAGGATGCTCGTCACGCTCAGGCCGGAGTTCTCGATCGCCTTGTACAATTCCTCGGTAGACGCCCCCGGCTTCAGCTTCAGCCATACCTGGTACGGCTCGAGCCCCAGCTGCAATTGGATGCGCGAGAGGTGGCCGACGATCAGCATCGGGGCATTCCGCTCGGTCTCCTTGTCGGACGCATCCACCGAGCCCAGCGGAGGATTCGGGTTGAACGTCGGAAAATAATCGATGATTCCGTACACGATGAAGGGCTGCTTGTCGGTCTCGCCCCATCCCGCGAATATCGTGTCCCCCGACTTCACGTTCCGCTGCTCCGCCAGCGTACGGGAGATGAGCACCGCCCGCGAATCGGAGGCGATCAAGTTCAGGTATTCGTAGAACGGATACGCGTTCAAACCTTCCGGGAACCAGGCGGTGCGACCGAAATCGTCGGTGTCGATGCCGATCAGGGTGGCGGAGCCGGTCGCCTCGCCCGAGCTGAACGAAGCGTCCCGTTTCACGAACACCTTCGCCGCGGATTCGACGCCCGGCAGCTTCGGGTACGGATCGAAAGGCGGCTCCAAATAGTGGATGGGGCCTTTCTGCACGGCGGATGCGGTTGGCGCTGCCCCCGGAGGACCGACAGGCGTTTCCGGCGGCTTGTCGTTCGGCCATTCGGATTGCAGCACGAACTCGGCGCCGTTGCCGTAGCGGATCCGGTCCTCCGTATTGCCGTTCAGCGTCCGGGCGGCGCCCGCGCTGAACACGCCGATCGCGATCGTCATGATGAGGAACACCATCAGGAACTGGTATTGGCTATTGGACCGCCCGACTTGAATGAGGGTGGCGTACAGGGAAGGAGGCCACCATTTGCGTCCGAGCCAATAGATAAGCCGCAGCACGAACGGGTATAGCCGCAGCAGCAGCAAGCCCGTTCCGAGCACGAACAGCGCGGGGACGACGAACTGCAGCGGATCGATCCGCAAAGAATCGGCATCCAGTCCGAGATTTTGGATGTCCTTCAGCTTGGTACGGAAAGTAAATAAGCCATAGATGGCAACCCCCAGGGCGAGGATGTCCAGGAAAGCTTTGTGCCACAGCGGGAGTTTCACGAAGCGGGCCAGCTGCTGCTTGTGCCCGACGATGGACACCCGGGTCGCCAGCAGGACGGGAACCATCGTCATGAGGAAAGAGACGACAGCCGCCAGCCCCCCGTAGAGATAAGCCTCCCGGTTCAGGTGGACGGGCATCCGCGCCCGCTGCACGAACTCCAGGAACCCGTTCGACGCGCCCAGCACGTTGGTCAGGGCAAGGCCGATGGGCGGCCCAAGCGCGTACGCGACCCCGCACAGCAGCAAGCTTTCGGCCGCGAACGACAGGACGATCTGCCAACGGGCGGCCCCGCGGCTTCGCAAGACGGCGATCTCGTTCTTCTGCCTCTCCGTGATCAAATTCGAAACCATGAACATGTAGAACCCGAGCATGATCAGAACGGGCACGTTTAACGACCACATCAACGTCCTCAGCTTCTTCGCCCGGTCGAAATACTGCTCGATCGTCTTCAGAGCCGGCACTCGGTAATCCGATTGATAACGTCCCGCCGCGGCGGTCAGCGTGTTCCGGATCTGCTTGTCGGTATCGAGGAAATTCTGGATCCCGCGCAGCTCGAGCTTCGCGTAATCCATCACGAAATACCAGCCGGCGGAGGCGATCGGGACTTTGCCTTGATCTATGATTTCCGATTGGAACAGCTTATCGCCCATGACGAATGTGTTGCTCAGCTCGGACAGGCTCGCATCCCGGAAGTAAGGGTCGTCGTCCTCCTTCTTTTCGAAGACGCCGACCGGTTTGATTTTCACGGTTCCCTTGATTTTCGGATCTTCCAGAACGAGCACCGTGTCCAGCACCAGCTTATAGTATCCAAGCGCCCGGTCCGTGACGAGCACCTCGTAGACGCCGTCCGCGGGTCGATCTTCCGGCATCCGTCCGTCGATGAGCCGGATATGGCCCGCAAGGCCGCTGAACATCCTCAGCGTCGTGCTCGGTTTGTTCTTGCTCGTATTGCGAGCCTTCTCCTCGAACGTGAACAGGACGGACTTCGTGCGGCGTTCCCTGACGAGCTCTTTCACCGGGATGCCGAATCCGGGGGCGGCGTCCCTGTCCATATAACCGTCGATGCGGGCCAGAATTTCCCGGCGCTTCCCTTCCGTCTGATCATAGAAATTGAGCACGGACCAGTGCGTCCCCGGATAGATGCCGGATTCGGTCTGATACGTCTCCAAATCCTTGACCAGCATCCGGGACAGGATCGCCTCGGAATAAATCGGCATCGTGCTGACGAGCGCCACGGTCATCAGCATGCCGAAGAAAAGGCTCGACACGAGCCACCGGTTTTGCGCCATTTTGCGGATGATCATGACGAATAAGGCCACTGACAAGCCTCCCTGCAGTTCGATTGCGAATCGGGGACTCCTGCAGAATCGGGGACTATTGCAGGATGACGTCCTGGCCTTCTTCCACGCCTTGGACGATCTCGACGGTGGTGGAACCCGTCAGCCCCTGCTCGACGTCGAGTTCGCGGATCCGCTTTCCGTCCTCCAGAACCCGGACGAAATTCCGGCCGAGGTAAGACCTCAGGCCGCTTCTCGGAATGAGCAGCACGTTGTCCTTCTTCTGGGTGACGATCGCGACGTCGGCCATCGAGCCGATTTCGGCATCCTTCGGAAGATCCGGAATTTCGATGTACAGCGTTTTGCCGTACTTCTCCTGCAGATCCTTGTTCAGCGTCTGAGGGGCGGAGCTCGGCGTTTGCACGACTTTCCCGACAACCTTGGCATCCCGGACCGTTACTTCCGCGGACATGCCCACTTCGGCATCCCGGATGTCCGCCGCGTTCTCTACGCGCAGCGACACGCGAAGCTTCGTCGGGTCGGCCACGGTCACGAGCGTCTGGTAAGGCTCGACGAAATCGCCCTCCTTCAGGCTTTCCACGAAAATGACCTGACCGTCGATGTTCGAGCGGAGCTGCTTGCCACCCAACTGTTCCTTGAGGCGGTCGTATTTGATCTGCTCGATCTCGAGCTGGAGGGAAGCGATGCGGAGCTGGCCGCTGCCCGCGGCTTTGGCCTGGCGCAAGGCCAGCTTGGCTCTCTCCAGCGACAGTTCCTGCTCCTTGAGCTTCAGATCCAGGTCGTCCATGATCAGCTGCACCAGCACGTCGCCTTTCTTCACCTTATCCCCGGACTTGACGGCAATGCTCTGGAGCCGCCCGCCTTGTCCGGTGAACTGCGCGACGTAGGTCGAGACCGATTCCAGCGATCCGATTCCTTTGATCTGCTTGACGATCGTCCCTCTCTCCACCTTGACGGTGCGGTAGTTTTCCTGGGCGGGCTTCACCAGCGGGGGCTTCAGGGCGTTTTCTTCCTTGGGAAGCAGGGAACAGCCGGCCAAGGTTGCCGACAGTACGGCAAGCAGTGCCAACGCCGGCGGATGCTTAAAGCTGCGCGACAATTTGTCCATCCTCCAGTTCGTAGACTTGATCGACGATTTCCATAATAGCCGGATCGTGCGTCGTCAGAATGACCGTCATTCCCTGCTGCTGCACCAAATCCCGAAACACCTTGATGATATGCAGACCGGTCCGGCTGTCCAACTCGGCCGTCGGTTCGTCCGCGAGCAGCAGCTTGGGCCGGTGGGCGATGGCCCGGGCGATCGCCGTCCTCTGCTGCTCGCCTCCCGACATTTCGAACGGCCGGTGATGCATCCTCGGCCCCAGGCCGACTTGGTCCAAGGCGCGAATCGCGGCGTCTTTCCGTTCTTTCGCGGGGAAATCCGAAATCCGCAGGATGAATTCCACATTCTCGTAAGCGGACATGAGCGGAATGAGAGCGAAAGACTGGAATACGAGCCCCATCTCCTTCCGCCGGATTTCGTCCCTCTGCCGGTCGGAAAGCGCCGACATTTCCCGCCCCGCGAAATACACCTTGCCCTCCGTCGGGCGGTCGAGCGCGCCGAGCAGGTTGATCAGCGTCGTTTTGCCGGAGCCGGACCTGCCCTTGAAGGCGATCAGCCTGCCCGCGGGGATGGCGAGATCGACCCCTTTGAGCACCGTAACGGCCCCTTGGCCTTTGCCGAATGTCCGCTTGATCCCGGAAGCCCGGATGATGTCTTGCTCTCCAGTCGTCATCTTGCATCCTCCGATTGTGGATGGGAATAAAACCGGTTCGCGACCGATTTGCGTTCGACAAGCTCCGGCCGAACCCGGTCCAGGGTACCGGAACCCCCTTCGATCATTTCGACGAGACGTGTTGCCGCCATCGAGCAAATCGAAAGCCGGGCATGGCGAACGGTCGTAAGCGGCGGATTCAGGTAAGCCCCGTAGGCATCCCCGTCATATCCGATCACCGAGAAGTCACGGGGCACGAGGAGGCCAAGCTCGGCGAACCGCATGACGGCTCCTGCCGCCATCCGGTCGTTCGCGCAGAAAACGGCGGTGGGCCTTGCGCTTCCGGCCCGTTCCGCGATTCGTTCCGCGGCATTTGCTCCGCTCTCCCCGGAGAAGTCGCCTTGCAGGATCCATATGCCGGCCGGATCGATGCCGCCGGCCTTCAGCGCCTCCCGGAATCCGGCAAGCCGTTCGCGGCACACCCGTGACGGAGGACCGTCCACGTAGGCAAAGCTGCGGTGACCGCGTTCAAGCAAATACCGGCCGGCCATCCTCCCGCCTTCCGCATCGTCCGATACGACCGACGCGCAGCTTTCCCCGGTAACGCTTTCAAAATTCACGCAAGGCAGACGGATCGAAAGCGCTTCTTCCACAAGCGGATGGCCTTCTCCGAACGGATGGAGCAGAATGCAGCCTTCCAGTCCCCTCGATCCGGCATATTCCGCGAGCTTGCCCCGCGTATAGCCGACATAAGGGAGCGTGAACAGAATCGTATCCTTCCCGTACCTGCGCAATTCTTGCTGCATGCGGTTATAGAAATCCAAAAATCCGGAATGCTCGAATTCCTCCAAAATGGGCGCGAATAAGCCGGCCAATCCGCTTCCTTTGCCCACAAGCTGCTTTGCCCCCAGGTTCGGCACGTAACCGAGCGCCCGGGCCGCCTCGAGAACGCGCGCTTTCGTCGCGGCGCTGACGCCGTACATCCCGTTCAGCGCCCGGGAAACGGTACTTGGGGAAAGCTGCAGCCGAAGGGCGATGTCCTTGATCCCCACTTCGCCCAAGGGGTTTGATTTGATTGGATTCGCGATCTAAATCACCACTTTCGCACCGTTCTGCAAACGTTTGCGAAACCTATTTTTCAATTTACTGGTAAACTTGGAGCGTGTCAACCTCAGAAATTATAGCAAAAGCACGGATCCGAGGATCCGTGCTGACAGCGGCCATCATCTGGAGTTGCGGTAACGGTACAGCAAATAAATGAAAAACGGAGCGCCGACGCCGGCGGTAAATACCCCGACCGGAACGTCGTGCGGTAAAAAAGCGGTTCTGGCAACCAGGTCCGCCGCGACGACGATCCATCCGCCGATCAAGGCGGAAACGGGAAGCACGCCTCCGAAGGAGGGGCCGATCAGCTTACGGGTCATATGAGGCGCGATGAGGCCGACGAAGCTGATCCCGCCGCCCGCCGCAACCGCGCTGCCCGCCAGTGCCACGCTGATCAGCATCAAGACGAAGCGTTGGCGCTGCACCGCGCTTCCTACGCTTGTCGCGATGTCGTCGCCCAACTGAAGAACGTTCACGTTCCTCGCGCATACCATCGCCAGCGGCAGGAGAACGAGCGTCCAGGGAAGCATCGCCCATACCATTTCCCAGGGTGTCCCGTATACCGTGCCCGTCAGCCAGACATACGCTTGGCCGGCCGTTTGGATCGGGCTAAGGACCAGCATTGTTTTGACAGCGGATTGCAGCAGAAAGTTGACGCCGATCCCGATCAGGACGAGCCGGATGGGAGATACGCCTTTCTTCCAGGCTAACAGATAGATGATGAGAGACGTGATGCCGGCCCCGATCATGGCGGCGACCGGGAGCCAACCGATGCTCACCGTGCCCGCGAAATACGTAATGAAAGCGACCGCCGCGACGGACGCGCCGCCCGTGATTCCGATGATGTCCGGGGAAGCGAGCGGATTGCGGATCAGTCCCTGCAGGATGGCCCCGGCCGCCGCAAGGGAAGCCCCGACGAGAAACGCGGCGATTGTGCGCGGAAGCCTCAGCGTCTGCACGACCAGTTCGTGCTCTTCGGTTCCTTTTCCCAGTATCGCATTCACCGCGTCCAACGGCCGAATGTACATGTCGCCCATCCCCGTGCTGACCGCAATCGCGGCAACATTGCCGAGCAACAGAAGAAGCGCCCAAAACAACGTTTTCTTGTGAAACAAAAAGGAAACCGGCAGCTTGGCGACGCGGAGCGGAGTGTAATTCCTCAAGATTTCTCCAGCCCCCTCCGCGCAAGATAGATGAAGACAGGGATGCCGACGAATGCCGTCATGACGCCCACGGGAAGCTCTTCCGGCATGATGACGAACCGAGCCGCAATATCCGCGATCAGCAGCAGAATCGCGCCGAGCAAAGCGCTGAACGGGATGATCCAGCGGTAATCGGGGCCCGTGAAGAATCGCGCGACGTACGGAATGACCATCCCGATGAATCCGACGGGGCCCGCTACGGCCACGGAGCTCCCGGCCAACAGTCCGATCACGGCTCCGGCCAGGAGTTTGACGGCCAAGGTTCGTTGCCCCAGTCCCTGCGCCGTGTCTTCCCCCATCGTCAGAACGTTGAGATGCCTCGCCAGCAGCAAGGAGACGATCCAGCATCCCGCCATGAAGGGCCAAACTTCGGACAGCATCTCCATCGTGCGCCCCGCGACGGAGCCGGTCAGCCAGAACAGCACATCATTCAACCCTTGTTCGTTCAGTACGAGCATCCCTTGCGTAAAGGACGTGAACAATGCGCTGACGGCCGCTCCGGCCAGGATGATTTTCAGAGGCGTCAGCCCGTCGCGGCCGGCGGAGCCCAGCAAGTACACGACCGCCGCGCCGAACACGGCTCCCGCGAACGAAATCCACATCAGCTTCGCCAGGGAGGTCACGGACAACACGGTAACGGCGAATACGACGAAAAAAACCGCTCCGTAATTCACGCCCAACACGTTCGGCTCTGCGAGCGGGTTTCTCGTCACCGCCTGAATCAACGCCCCGGAGATGGCGAGGCTCGCCCCGACGGCCGCCGCGATCATCGTCCGGGGCGTCCGCGAGGTTTGTACGATCACTTGCTCATTCGAGCCCGTATCGTAATGAATAAAGGAATCGACGACGTCTTTCCAGCCGATATCCGTCGCTCCATAGGCGAGACTCGCAAACATGCAAATCAAGAGAAGCGCGAATCCGATCAGGAGTCCCAGACTTTTCGCCATAGAGCCCGGCAACATGTTTCCCATATATCCCTCTCCGCTTCCACGACGCGCAGAAGAATGAGCGTTCACGCCCATTCTTCTATGCGCTGCCTATTGACGATTCCTTGCGATCACAGGTCGAAGTAGAAGTACAGATCGTCCAGCATCATCATGGCCGAGGTCGCGCCGCCGGACATGTTCCAGGTGACGTCGTTCACCTTGTAGTACTTGCCGTTTTTGACGCCTTTCAAGTTGCTCCAGAGCGGATTGGACTGCCAATCCTGCTGCGACTTGAACGACTCCTCGTCGCTTCCCAAGTCGGACGTAATATCGAAGATGACGTCTCCGTCGAGCAGCGGGATCTGTTCCTTCGAGGTCACGCCGACGACGGTTTTGCCTTCAACCTGTTGCGCTTTCGGACGGGAGAGGCCCAGTTCCTGGAGAATCGTGCCCGCGTATCCGGTGACATAGAACCGCGCGGTTCCGTCCGGCTGGAATCGGATGATGGAAACTTCGGTTTTGAGTTTGCCGCCCATTTTCGATTTGAAATCCGCGACGCGCTTATTCCATTTCTCCAGGAACGCGATGGCGACATCCTCCTTGTTCAAGGCTTCCGCGGCCATTTGCATGTTCGTTTTCCAGCTGAACACGTCGGTCGTCATGATCGTGGGAGCGATTTTGGACAACTGGCCGTAGATCTTCTCATGACGCAGCTTGGAACCGATGATCAGGTCCGGTTTCAGCGCGACGATCGCTTCCATGTTCGGCTGATTCTCGTCCCCGAGGTTTCTGACGCCGCCCATGTCGGCTCTCAGATAGTGGTACCAAGGCTGCTGAACCCAGGATTCGACCGCTCCCGCCGGCTTCACGCCCAGCGTAAGCGAAATGTCGACCATCCCGTTAAACAGCACGACTACCTTTTTCGGAACCGCGTTCAACGTCGTCTGGCCCATTGCGTGGGTGATCGTTTTTTGGCTCGCCAACGTCGCCGTATTCGAAGAGGACGACCATTTCACCCACAGGCCGAGCGACTCGCCGAGGAACCGGAGCGGCACGAGCGTCGTATCGTTCTTCACGACGGGAACCGCGTCCAGCGTGACCGTTTGCCCGTTAACCGTCGCTTTGTTGCTCTTCAGCGTCAGGACGACGTTGGAAGTTCCCTTGGCAACCGTGATTTTCTTTGTCTTGTCATCCCATCCGACTTTCGCGCCGAGCTTCTCCGCGAGGACGCGGTAAGGAACCATCGTGCGCCCGTTGATCACTTGCGGCGCGACGCCGAACGAAATTTCTTTGCCGTCGAGCACGACTTTAACCGTTCCCGCAGCCGAAGCCGTCAGAGGAACGATGCCGAACGCGAGAATGAAGGATAACACGATTGCAGCCGAGCGAAACATGGATTTGAACATGGAACCGCAAACCGCCTTTCGGTTTATGTATGAAATTGATAATCATTATCATTTGTGATAATAAAATACGGCCCTCTTCCTGTCAAGCGTCAACCGTTCAATTGGTCGGAAAGCTGGCGGAATCCCTGATAAAGCTGATAATCCAGCTGCAGGAGGGCATCCATGTCGATCTTGTCCGAACCCGTCAATTCAGCCAGCTTAGCCATCTTCTCCCCCAGAAACGAGACCATGTCCGGCGCTAGCGTCTGGACGTCGGGTTTGACGGAGTCCCAATTTTTCGCCATTTCACCGGCAATGGACTGGACTTGGGCGGCGTCTTGATCCTCGGCTTTTTGCTTCAGGTCTTTCGCGAGCGATTTCAGTCCGGCGACGGCTTCCGCCGCCCGCGTCGCCCGATCGTCTTTCTTTTCCGGCGCTCCGCCCGCGCTTTTTTCCATGATCGAATCTTTTACCGCGCTGCTCGCCTCTTTATTTTCCACGGCTGCCTTCTCGGCAGCGCTCGTCGGCTTGGCTTCTTTCTCTTCTTTCTTCACTTCTTCGGCAGCCGGCTCCGAAACGGGTTGCTCCGCCGGTTGGGCCGGAGCCGTTGCCGTCGCCTGCGGTTCTTGCCCGGCGGGCTCCGCGTTTGCCGACTCCGTTTGTTCCGCAGCCGCCGGCGTCCGGGCCCCTGCTGCGATTTCGGCTTCGGACGGTTGATCGCCCGACGACGCGCCGCAACCGGATACGATGAGAGATCCGGCTAACATGCAAAGTCCGATAATGCGTTTCACTTCTCAATTCCTCCCTGCTTGACCTGTGCCATCGGCTGGTCATGGTTTCCAAGTCCCTATTCTATAGTCGGCGATTTCGTTTTTCAATCTTTTTTTTGAGAATGAATCTCATTGTCATTGACAGCTTGAGTTCCGAGCGCCTAAAATCCAATAAGAGGATTCCTCTCATACGTGATGAGGCAAGAAACGAACGGAAGGCGGGGTCGGCGCTTGAACGCGTTAGAAGCGAAAAGCTTGGGGTTGTCCTACGGAAGCCATCGGATATTCCAGGACTTGAACCTATCCGTTGAAACGGGGAAAATCACGGTGTTGATCGGAAGCAACGGCTGCGGAAAATCGACGTTGCTTCGTTCCATGGCCCGGCTGCTGAAGCCCGAGCAGGGCGCCATCCTCTTGGACGGCGGCGACATCGCCCGGCTGCCGACGAAAGAAGTCGCCAAACGGATGGCTCTGCTGCCGCAAGGACCAACCGCACCTGAAGGGCTGACGGTGCTGCAGCTTGTCAAGCAAGGACGCTACCCCTATCAAAGCTGGCTCCGGCAATGGTCCCGCGAAGACGAGAAGATGGTTCGCCGGGCCCTGGAAGTGACCGGCCTCTCCGAATGGGCCGAAAAGAGCGTCGATTCATTGTCCGGCGGGCAGCGGCAGCGGGCTTGGATCGCCATGACGCTGGCCCAGGATACGGACATGATTCTGCTCGACGAACCGACGACCTATCTCGACATGACGCACCAGCTCGAGGTGCTCGACCTGCTCTACGAACGGAACGAAAGAGACGGTCGGACGATCGTCATGGTCCTGCACGATATCAACTTGGCTTGCCGGTACGCGCATCGAATCGTAGCCATCAAAAACGGGCGCGTTTACGCTCAGGGAGCGCCGGAAGAGGTCGTAACGGCCGAGATGATCGAAGCGGTATTCGAAATGAAATGCCAAATGATCCTGGATCCCGTCTACGGCACCCCGCTCTGCATTCCTTACGGCAAAAGCAGATCCGGCGGGGAAGTTCCGGAGTCCGATCCCCTGTGGAAAGAGCTCGCTTGACGAACGGAACGATCGAACGCTTCCATTAGCGGGCACGTACGATTCTGTATTAAATTTCATATAGAAAATTTCCGAAGGCGGTAAACTTGGATAAATCTATTTGAAAAATCATATAGAATCTGCCCTATTCTCCACCTACACCACGATTCTATTCGATATTTCATACAGATTTACCGGGAGTTCTCTCATTTAAGCTTGATTCACTCGACTAAGCTTGATTCACTCGACTCTTCCGAGCCGTTCGCCGATCAAGAAAGACCCCTTGCGCGGTTCTGCTTTCTCAACATATAGCATACCTAAGGAGTTCGCAGAAATAACGTCTCCGGAAGTCGCTGCAGCGCTCGTAGCCGGGGATTTCGCAGAAATAACGTCTCCGGAAGTCGCTGCAGCGCTCGTAGTCGGGGATTTCGCAGAAATAACGTCTCCGGAAGTCGCTGCAGCGCTCGTAGTCGGGGATTTCGCAGAAATAACGTCTCCACAAGTCACTGCAGCGCTCGTAGTCGGGGATTTCGCAGAAATAACGTCTCCACAAGTCACTGCAGCGCTCGTAGTCGGGGATTTCGCAAAAATAACGTCTCCGGAAGTCACTGCAGCGCTCGTAGTCGGGGATTTCGCAGAAATAACGTCTCCACAAGTCGCTGCAGCGCTCGTAGTCGGGGATTTCGCAGAAATAACGCCTCCGGAAGTCACTACAGTGTTCGCAGTTCCGGAAGACACCACCTGTCAGTCGCAAAATCCGCTTCGCAAGACGAGCAGAACATGAACGGGAGCGCCGGAACGTAACGGCTTCCCTGTCGCTTCCCCACAACCGCTCCTCGCAAACTTATAAACTTTATCCTGTTGAAGAAGGCTGTCCCCCTAAGAAGAGCAGTCCGTGAGGACCTTGGGGGACAGCCTTTCATTTGCCTGCATGAACCGCCAAATACTTTTCGATTCTCCGCTCGTCCGTGATCAGCGGACACGTGTAACAGTAGCGGTCCTCTCCGGGCAAACAATAGTTTAAGCAGCATTTGTCCCGGACCATGATTCGGCGTCCCTCATGAAGCGGATCTCCAATGCTGCGAAAGCCGGGCAGCAGCGGATTCGCTTCTTTGTCCGGGAACCACGCGGCTTTCCCGGGCGCAGTCATCCTCCGATAGACGTCCTCTATACGCCGGCGATCTTCGCCGGTTTTCGCTTCCCGCATCCAAACCTCTTTCCAATAGGCCATCGAATACGAAAGCGTTGCCCATAAATGAGGCTCCTGGATCCGGGTATACCGGACCGCCATGTTCACGACGGGCGTGACGTTGACGGCAAAGAGATGCCGCAAATAGAGTTCGGTTCGTTCTTCCTCACTGCCGGCCGAATCCAGTTCAGCGAGCGGGCGGGGATCGGAAACATGAAAGTGGAGGCCTTCCTCATCCAGCGCGATCTTCATGTTGCTCCACGATACGTCCATTCCGTAAGAATGGTGGATCCAGGCGTATAGAGCACCCACGACCAAGGGGCTGTAATGTTTGATCCATATCGAACCGGTCACCTTCAAGTTCGGGCTTCGTATATAAGCGCCGAACCTTTCGAGAAGATCGGGAAATTGATCCTCCGTTTCCGGACCGACCTTATCCGTCATGCCCTTCTCGATCCCGGAACCCAGCGATATATCGTGACGGTCTTTTAACAAAACCGGATCAACCGGAGACATGCTCGAACTCGTACCCATCCCCATACTCCTTCATTTAGAGATTCGAATATTTTAATGATTATGATAATCGTTCTCAAGTCCTGAATCAACTCGGTTCCTGCCGCGGAACGACATTTGAATTCGCTGTTGCGAACGGATCCGCTATCCGGTATCTTAGTGTTAGGGTGTGCGGAAATAATTTTCTTATATTCTCGAAATAATATGAAATTAATTTTCCCAAGAAAGGTCTGTGGCAGCTTGAGCATTTTATCCGCCATTCGTGAGAAGATAGACAGCCTTCACCCGAAGGAACGCGAGCTCGCGGCTTTCGTGCTGGAACAGCCTCAGGAAGCCGCGCAATTGAACATCACGGAGCTGGCCCGGCGCGCGGGCAGCAGTTCCTCGTCGGTATCGCGCTTCTGCAGGACGTTCCATTTCCGCAGCTTTCCGGAATTCAAGCGCAAGCTGGCAGCCGAATTGGCGGGGCAAGCCGCGCCGATGCAGTACCAGGACATCGTGGCGGGCAATCCCCTGCCCGACATCGTATCCGCCATTACCGCAAACCATCTTCGTTCGTTGTCGGATACGACGCAGCTGCTCGATTTGGATCAACTCCGGCAAGCGATCGTGGCCCTGCACCGGGCAAGCCGGATCGACCTGTACGGGGTCGCGACGTCGGGGCTGGTCGCCCAGGATTTCTGGAGCAAGCTGATCCGCATCGGCAAAGCGGCCGCTTCATTCTCCGATCCCCATATGCAGCTGACCTCCGCGGCCTCCCTCACGTCGCGGGACGTCGCGGTCGGCATTTCCTACTCGGGCGAAACGACCGCAACGATCCATTCGCTGAAATGCGCCTCGGAGCAGGGGGCCGTGACGATTTCAATTACCCGCCTAGGCACGAATCCGCTTGCCGCTTTGGCCGACATCCGGTTGTTCACCTCATCGGCGGAAGCCGGCATGCGCCGGGGAGACATGGCGTCCCGCATGGCGGCGCTGCACGTGGTCGACATTCTGTTTACGGGGCTCGTCAGCGAGCATTTCGGCGAATATGTCCCGCGGCTGGAACGGTCGTTCCAGACCGTTCGCAAATACACGGGCAAAGAGGAGAGGAATCCGCGATGAACGTACTCGTATTCGACACGGACGACAAGCTGAACGAGGCGGGGGCCAACATCATTTCCGGCATCGTCCAGACAAGTCCGAGGGCGGTGCTGGGACTTGCGACCGGCGGAACGCCCATCGGCATCTACCGGCAGCTGGCGGCCGATTTCGAGCGGGGGATGTTCAGCTTCCGCAACGCCGTCACGTTTAACCTCGACGAATACGTCGGCCTGCCGGAGGATCACCCCGAAAGCTACCATTCCTACATGAGGCACCATTTGTTTCGCCACATCGACCTGCCGGACGCCCAAGCCCATCTTCCGAACGGCAATGCGGCCGATCCGAGAGCGGAATGCCGCCGTTACGACGAGCTGATCGAACGGCACGGCCAAATCGACCTGCAGCTGCTCGGGCTCGGCCACAACGGGCATATCGGTTTTAACGAACCCGCCCACGCCCTGACCAAAGGAACCCATGTGGTCGAGCTCGCCGAGGCAACGAGAAAGGCGAACGCCCGTTATTTCCTCTCCTTGGACGAAGTGCCCTGCCAGGCGATCACGATGGGCGTCGGAACGATCCTGAAAGCGAAGAAAATATTGCTCGTCGTCAAAGGAGCGGATAAGGCGGACATCGTGGCGAAAGCACTCCAAGGCCCGATCACGACCGATTGTCCCGCCTCGTTGCTGCAGACGCATCCCAACCTGATCGTGCTGCTCGACCGGGCGGCCGCGGAGAAACTCGGATGAACGGTGCGATCGGAATGGATCGTTTGATCGTCGGGGCGAAGATCGTCACGCCGGCCGGGATTCTGGAGGACGGCTGGTTATGGATGCGTCACGGGATCATCGCCGGGCTCGGCGGCGTACGCGGGGACGGCGGCGTTGCCGGCGCGGAGCGCCCTCCGGCCGAGGCAGAGAATGCAGTACGCGTAGCCGGATCGGGCGGCTGGGTGCTGCCCGGGTTTATCGACATGCACGTGCACGGCGGGGCAGGCCACGATTTCATGGACGCGGAGGACGAGGAGCTGCGCGCGATCACCCGTTTTCACGGGCGGCACGGCACGACGGGCATGCTCGCCACCTCGATGACGGCGCCGCGGGAGAATCTGTCCCGCGTGCTCGAAAGGGTCAGCCGATTCATCGGCGCGGGCATGCCTTACGCCCGGCTGCTCGGCGTGCATATCGAGGGGCCGTTCGTCAGCCTCAAATGGAAAGGCGCGCAAAATCCGGCCTACATTCTGCCCCCCCGCTTGGATTGGCTGGAGGATTGGATACGCGACTATCCCGGTCTCATCCGCATGCAGACTTTGGCTCCCGAAACGGAAGGCGCCCCGGCCTACATCGAACGGTTGGCCGCCGCGGGAGCGGTGCCCGCATGCGGGCATACGGACGCCACCTACGACGAGCTGGTTAAGGCAGCCGATCGCGGGCTCCGCCATGCGGTCCATACGTTTAACGCGATGCGCCCTTACCACCATCGGGAACCCGGTACCGTAGGCGCCGTGTTGACCGATGACCGGATCATGGCGGAAGTGATCGCCGACGGCCACCATGTCCATCCCGCGGGCATCAAGCTTCTCGTGGCGGCCAAAGGGGTCGACCGCGTCATATTGGTCACCGACGCGATGGCCGCTGCCGGCATGCCGGACGGCGATTACGAAATCGGCGGGCTTCCGGTCGTCATGGCTATGGGGGTCGCCCGATTGAAGGACGGGGACAGCCTCGCGGGCAGCACGCTCACCATGGTCGACGCTTTCCGGTTCATGGTGCGCGAAGTCGGCGTTTCCGTCCCGGACGCGAGCAAGATGGCCAGCGCCAATCCGGCGCGGCAGCTCGGCCTGGCCCGCGAGGTCGGCACGCTCGAAGCCGGCAAACGCGCGGACGTGCTGCTGCTCGACGGCTCGCTAACGCTGCGCGGCGTCTGGGTCGGAGGTTCCGAGCTGAGGGAATAGCGAGGAAAGCGGCCCGCGGGGTACACGGAAATGGTGTGGCTCCGCGGGCTGATTTACATGTTGTCTATGCAGCCGCTCTTTCGCGTCCGAATGATGCAACTTTCTTGCACAACTCCGCCGCTCCCCGCCATCTGGCCCGACTTATGCAACTTTCTTGCACAATTCCTTCACGCCCTCCACTGCAATCACGCCACCCTCCGCTTTTCCACATTTTTCAGCAAGAAACTACGGTATCGCTTATAATGGTAAAAGAGTGAAGCGTACGGAAATCACAGGAAATCGAGGAATTCGAAGAAATGGGGAGACCGATGATCCGAATCGTGATCGCCGACGACCAACGGCTTCTGCGCGACGGCCTTCAGACGATGATTAACCTGTCCGAAGGCATGGAAGTGGTCGGGCTGGCCGAGAACGGGCGCAGGGCGCTGGAGCTGACGGAGACGCTGCGCCCCGATCTCGTTCTGATGGATATCCAGATGCCCGAGATGGACGGCATCGAAAGCACGAGAAAAATCCTCTCCCTCTATCCGGATACGAAGGTGCTCATCCTCACCACTTACCCCGAGGATGATTACATTATCGACGCCTTGGTCTCGGGAGCGAGCGGATTCCTGCTCAAAGACTTGCCCGGCGACAAAATCATCGCCGCCATCCGCGACACGATGGACGGCACCCTCCTGATGCCGACCGCGATATCGGCGAAGCTCGCGGCACGTCTGGCCTCCGGTGCCGCCGCGCCGCCCTCGGCGCGTCCCCTCCAGCCGATCCGCCCGGACCAGGATCCCGGATTCACGGAGCGGGAGCTGAAAATCATCGAGCTGATGGCCGAGGGACGCAGCAACCGCGAGATCGCGGGCTTGCTCTACATCAGCGAAGGGACGATCCGCAACTATATCAGCATCATCTACAGCAAGATTGGGGTGAACGACCGCCTCAAAGCCGTGGGCCTGCTAAGGGACTGGCTGCCCCCGCGTTCCTGAAAGTTCGTGAGCATTCCTGAACGCGTCCCAATCCCAATCGCCCCATCGGAGGTTTGAACCGTTGCTGCCCGCCAAACTCAAAAAATGGATGCGAAGACTGGGCCTTGTCCTGCTGCTCGTTACCGGGTGGACGGTCCCGATCCTGTTTCTGTCCGAGAACGGAAACGTACGGACGACCGATCTGAGCGCCAGCCCCGAATGGCAGTTCCACGAAGGCGATTTGCCGCTGAGCGTCGTGATGAACCCCCAGTCGATCAGCGCGGACTGGACTCCGCTCCGGGAGACGGACAAACGTCTTTCCAAACCCGGCTATTATTGGCTGAAGATCGACATCCGCTCCGAGCCGTACCGCGATCCCCATCTGTTCATCAACGATCTTCGCCATTATGAAGCCTACTATAACGGGAAGCTGCTCATCGAATCCAATTTCGCGGACCGCGATCCCCGCATGCTGGAATATTACGAATGGAATCTCGTGTCCTTCTCCTTCGGATACCCCGCGGAACCGCTGCTGCTTCGCGTCTATTCCGACGACGGAGTGGTCAAAACGGGAACGATCCGGGTCGGCAACGCGGCCGACTTCATCGTGCGGATCCTCCACAAGGACGGCGACAAGCTGCTGTTCGGGGTCATCTTCACGCTGCTGTCCGTCGTGGCGGCGCTGTTCTATTTCAACACGAGAAAAAAAATGTATTTCTACTTCAGCCTGCTCGCCTTCTGCGCCGCATACGCGAGCATATGCCGCACTTTCGCCCTGGGGCTGTTCGTCGACGCCCCCTCCATGATCTATTATCACGAGCTCATGCTTCCGCTCGGATCGTTCGCGTTTAACGGCTTTTTCCATCATCTGTACGGCGTCGCCACCCGCTTTCACCGGTCGGCCCGCTACTGCATGCTGGCGTTTACTTTCATTTGTTTCGGCGTCGGCTTCTGGGACAACCAAGCCTATCACACGCTTCTTTTCTATGTGTTCCCGGTGCTGTTTCTCATCCTGATCTTCTCCTCCATGCGAATGCACTCCCGCATCCATAGAGGACAGCGCAGCAAGGAGTCCGTCATCATCATTTTCGGTTACGCCGTCTCGAACTTCTCGACGTTCCTGTCCTCGATGCTGCTGCTGTTTCCTTCGCTGCGGACGTATTTGCAGCACCACGTTCCCTGGCTCACCCCTTATGTCCGGGACGACCAGCTTCCGGTCTTCACCGGCATGTTCATCTTCCTCTGCTGCATGGGCACAATCGTCCTGATGCGGGAAAACGAAGTCCATCGGCAGGTGCACGGCTATTCCCGCGAGCTGGAGGAGAAGAACCGGAAGCTGGAGGAGATCGACAAGCTGAAGGACGAGTTTCTGGCGAACACCTCGCACGAGCTCCGGACGCCCTTGAACGGCATTATCGGCATCACCGAATCGCTCTTGGAGGGAGTCGCGGGACCATTAAACGAATTGGCCAGAAGCAATTTGTCCATGGTGGTGTCGAGCGGCAAACGGCTTTCCGGCCTCATCAACGACATTCTCGATTTTTCCAAACTGAAGCATTCGGGAGTCGCGCTCTTCATCCAGGGCGTCGATTTGAAGCGATCCGCGGACGGCGTGGCGAACGTGCTTCAACCTCTCGCGCAGCTCAAGGATATCCGGCTCGCCAACCGGATCGACGACCGGCTTCCTCTCGCGGCGGCGGACGAGAACCGGGTGCAGCAAATTTTATACAACCTGGTCGGCAACGCGCTCAAATTCACGGAGCAGGGTTACGTGGAAATCACGGCGCATGTCGACGGACCCTGGATTTACGTATCGGTATCCGACTCGGGAATCGGCATTCCGGCGGATAAGATGGAAGCCATCTTCGAGCCGTTCGAGCAAGGAGAAGGCTCTGCCGCGAGGGAATACGGAGGAGCCGGTCTCGGCCTCGCGATCTCGAAGAAGTTGGTGGAGCTGCACGGAGGATCGCTCGGCCTCGTGTCCGTTCCGGGCAGAGGGTCGACTTTCACGTTCACGCTGCCGATCGGGGACCCGAACCTGCAGGCTCCTTCTCCCGCAGTCGCGCAGCCTCGCGCTGCCGCTCCCCTCGTCGCCGCGGCCGTGGAACGGACGGATCCGCTCCCCCTGGAAGAAGAAGCCTGGACGCGCCGCGAAACGTGCCTCCTGCTCGTCGACGACGATCCGGTCAACCTGCAGGTGCTGACCAATTTCCTGTCTACCCAGCCTTACTCGATCCTCAAGGCGGCGGGCGGCGTGGAAGCGCTTCGGATGTTGGAGCAGGGAATCCGGCCGGATCTGGTGCTGACCGACCTCATGATGCCCCGCATGACGGGCTACGAGCTGAGCCGCAAAATCCGGGAGCGATACAAACCAAGCGAGCTCCCGATCATCATGCTGACGGCCAAAAACCAGGTAACCGACCTGGTGGAAGGGTTCGACGCGGGAGCGAACGATTATTTGATCAAACCGGTCGCCAAGCGGGAGCTGCTCGCCCGGATCGAGCTGCATCTCCAGCTCAGCGAGCTGACCGAATCCCTTGAACGCAAAGTGCAGGAACGTACGCGGGAGCTGCACGAGAAAAACGTCGAACTGCAGGCCGCCATGCAGGAGACGGCTCAGGCGTTGGCCGAAGCCTCTATTCTGGAGGAGCGAAACCGGATCTCGTTCGAGATCCACAATACCGTCGGCCATACGCTTACCGCATGCATCGCCCAG
Organism: Cohnella sp. CFH 77786; assembly: GCF_019400745.1. Taxonomy (GTDB): domain Bacteria; phylum Bacillota; class Bacilli; order Paenibacillales; family Paenibacillaceae; genus Cohnella. Next base: position 87,775 of record NZ_WJIB01000012.1, read on the forward strand.
ATGGAAGCGGCCAAAATGCTCATCGCGCACGGCCGGACGGAGCTCGCCCTTCCGAAGCTCGACACGTCCCGCGAACTGGTAAGCAAAGGCTTGAACGAAATCCGCGAGTCGATCCGGATGCTCAAGCTGGAAAGCACGGACGAGAACTTATCCGACAAGCTCATGCGCCTGATCCGGGAAACCGAGGAGTCCGCGGGCGTCCGTATCGAAGCGGATATCGCTCCGCTGCCCGCGCTCGGTTCCTTCCAGAAAAAGACGATCTACCATGCGTTGATGGAGGGGCTCACGAACGGGATCCGGCACGGGGGCAGCGCCTCGTTCACCTTTACGCTTACGCACGGGAACGGAAAAATGTATTTCCGGCTCTCGAGCGACGGGGAACCGGTCCCGGAAGGCTCGGCGTTCGGCTTCGGTCTGTCGGCGATGGACGACAACGTCCGCCGTATGGGCGGACAGCTGACGCTTGAATCGACGGGGGAGCGGGGGACGCTGCTGTCCATCGACATCCCGCTCGATTGGAGGACTCAAAGCAAATACGTGGAGGAAGCGGGGAGATAGGAGACCTCCGGCAACGGGTCGTGCGGGCGGTTCGTCAGAATCGCCCTTAACCATTTTTCTGCGGCCATGGCGGGCTGCTCTCCGCTGACGCAGAAGACCGAAACCACCCCGGCCGACGTTCCGAGCAATCCGAAGAACAAGGGCGCGATCATTTGCGACAGCCGGTTGACGGCCAGGCGGAGTCCCAGGACTTCGCCTGTTCTCGTTATGGGAGACGCGTTGCAGGCGGTGGTTATGGAGAGCGGCTGCCTGCAGACGAGGCCCACTCCCATGACGGCGCTGAGGAGCGCGATCGCGAATAAACCGCCGGCCAAGGGGATGAGCAGAAACGCGAGCCCCGCCGTCAGGATCGAGTCCGGAATAATGAAGCCGCGGTTAAGCCGGTCCGTGAGCCGGGTGAGATTCGGCATGATATGCAGGCTCAAGATGATCGATACGCCTTATTATGACAAATTCCTTCTTCTTTCAACAAAATTTCGCGCAATTTTTTCCCGAAATAAAGGAAAACAGGGACCCAAAGTCGAATGAAAGAAAGCGATCTAAGCAAGCCCAGGAGGAAAGTCATGAAATGGAGACGTCATAAGTTTACTTTTATGGTTATTCCGGACGAGGCCAACAAGCAGGTGGTTCGTTTTCAGCTATCGGGAGCTACCCTGCTGTCCACGCTGATCTTGCTGGTGGTACTAGCCGTAACGGCTGCCGCATCGATGGTCATGTACGGGAAGCGAGCGAACGAGGTCGGCCGCCTCCAGCAAGAATTGGCTTCATCGACCGGACAGTACGAGAAGATCATCTCCGACAAAGACCGGCACATCGGGGACCTGCAGACGGAAGTCGCCGGACTGTCCGATCAAGCGAAGAAGATACAAAACAAAATGGCGGATATTCATAAGCTCGAATCCCAGCTCAAGAAAATCGCCGGCATTCCGAACGCCGGATCCGCTTCCGGGACCAAAGCCTCCGCAGATAACCAGGATGCGTACGCGATGGACGGAGAAGGTACGGGAGGAGAAGAACTTCCGGTTACCGATGAGGAGATCGACGGCCTGCTGCTTCAGACCACCCGCGATTTCTCCGACATCGCCGGCATGATCGATGAGATGAAACCGCGATTGGAACAAACGAAGGACGCCGTTCTGAACATGCAAAACCGGCTGCGCGTAACGCCCACGATCTGGCCGGCGGACTCCCGGAAAATCACGTCCCCGTTCGGAGTCCGCCGGGATCCCTTCACCCATCGGGCCCGGTTCCATGCCGGCCTGGATATCAGCGGCGACATCGGCGATCCGATTTACGCGGCGGCGGACGGCATGGTGACGCATACCGGTTATGACGGTTCCCACGGCAATAACGTCATGATTTTGCACGGAAACGGGATCGCCACGCATTACTCCCATCTCAGCAAAATCCTGGTGAAGCCCGGAACCAAAGTCCGTAAAGGGGATCTCATCGCGGAGATGGGGTCGACCGGCCGAAGCACGGGCCCTCACCTTCATTACGAAGTTTACGTTGGCGGCAAGCAAGTCGATCCTCAGCCCTACCTTCAAAACAGCAGGGAGGATATTAGGCCATGACGATGTTCAAAAACAAGAAGTTCAAAATCGATCCGAACATGACCGACACCTTGATCGGCGAAGGCACCCATTTCGAAGGCAAAATCAAATCCGAAGCCAGTATCCGAATCGAAGGTCATTTGACCGGGGATATCGAATGTACGGGAGACGTGACGATCGGCGAAAGCGGATCGGCCCGGTCCCATGTCCGGGCCCGGAATGTCATCCTGGCCGGCCAGGTGACGGGAGACGTCCATGCTTCCGGCACGCTTACGATCAAGGCAACGGGCAAGCTGAACGGCAACCTGTCCGCCCGGGAGCTGTCGATCGAAGCCGGCGGCGTTTTCCAGGGCACGAGCAAGATGGAGAACGGCGGGGAATCCGCCGCAACGGAAGAGCAAGCTTCTTCGGCCTGAAACCAAGAACCCGCCCGCGCTTTCCTTGCCACGGATTCCTCCGCGTCCGCGCCGAAGACCGGCCAACGAGAATCCAGCGTCTCCGCGAATCTTTCGCCCCGCTTCTCCGTAATACGGAGAGTCGGGGCGATTTGCGCGTTCTTCGGCCCTTCGTGTATGATTCATAGTGGGATCCCACGACCTCACAGCCGACAATGGAGTGAAAGCGAATGGATGAATTGAAACAGGCCTACGAAACCCTTGGATTGCCGGAAAACGCGACTCGGGAGCAGGTCGAGCAGCGATACTTCATCCTCCTCAAGAAAGCCCGGTCCAAGCAGACGGAGTTGAATCTCGACGAGATCACCCGAGCCTATAACTTGATCGTGGGCGTCGAGTCGGAGAAATCGACGACGCTCGAAAAGCAGAGCAAAGTGAACTATTTCTTCTATTACTACAAATATCACGTGCTCGCGGCGATCGTCATTCTGATCGTGGCCATCGTTTCCGTGAAAGGGTACATCGACCGCAAGAACGAGGAAGCGAACAAACCGCCCCTCGATCTCGCCGTCACCGTTTTCGGCAACTTTTACAACAACGACGACAGCAGCGAACTGCTTTCCCGGAACTTGCTCCGGCTCGTCCCGGATTGGAAGCGGATTGACGTCGGCATTTCCTATATCCCCAAGGAGTTGCAGTCCCAGCAAGACATCGCCATGCAGCAGAAAGGCATGCTGACGATCATGACGGAGAAGATGGATCTGATGATCCTCGACGAGAAAAATTTCGAGCAGCTGGCCAAGCAGAAAGCCTTCGTTCCTCTGGACACGCTGGAGCCATGGCAAGAATGGAACAGAACGCCCGAAAGAATCCGCAGCGTGCTGGCGGAAGAGGAAACGAGTTCTCATCCGTACGGAATCGATATAACCGGCAGTCCGATTTTCGACGGCACGCAGATCGAATCTCCCGGGGAGAAGAGAATTTTGGTCATGAGGGCCGAACCTCCGCACAAGGACAAAGCCTTGCGGCTGATGAAGCTGATCACGGAGCTGAAATAAGGAAAAACCTCGATTCGCTTCACCCTGCCGGGTGAGAGGAATCGAGGTTTTTTTCTTATCCTAGCGGGAAAACCAATAGACGATGGCGACTGCATGCACGGCGAGCATGAGCGGAATGCCTGCATAGAAGGCTGCGTGTTTCGTTTTGTGCCGGTGCGTCCGCATGGCGATCCAGGCGCCGAGCGCCCCTCCGGCTGCCGCTGCAAGCAGAAGCGTCCGCTCGCGGATTCTTCGGCCGCTCCTTCGGGCTTTCGATTTGTCGGCGGCCATCAGTCCATAAGCGGTTACGTTCATGATGCCCAAATAGATCCATAATGCGTCCAAAACGGTATCCTCCGGAGTTTCATGGAATCATTTCGAATGGGATACTGGCAACTTACGGCTATTCCCGCAACGCTTCCCGCAGCCGACTGGACATTGCGGAATCCGCGCCGGCGATCGGTTTGCCGGCTGTCTTCCGGAGCTGTTCCCGCAAGCGGGCGTTGGACTCCTTCAACTTTTGCAGCTCCTTTTGCAGTGCGGCTTTGTCGTCTTCGTCCCCCCTGTCTCCGAGGCATTGCCCGTTCGTATAATAGTGGTCTTCCCGGTAGACTCGGAACGCGATTTCCAGTTCGGGCAATCCCAACCCGCGGATATGGCGGTCGACAGCTTCGGCGAACCGGTCCCGAACGGCGGGACCGCGGTCAAACCAAGCGACATCGATAAAGGGATAAGAGGGTACGATTTCACCCTGGGAGACGGCGGTCGTAGGGAAGCATTCCAGCAAAAAGTAGTCTTCCGGACATTGACAAATGTCAGCCAGTTCGGAAACAAGCGGCGCGCTGACGGCACGGATTTGTTCGGCGGGTATGCCCCGTATGAGAAGGTGCGGCACGGCAAGGACTCCTTTGGATGTAACCTGTCCCATCTAGAATACCGAAAAAATGGGCGGGATGCACGAATTCCGGTATAAGAAATCCGCCGCTCTCCCGCCTTTTCGACCGATTAAAGTAACCCGCCTTTTCCTCCAAAGGAACTTAACTCGGCCTAAACCGCATGGGGGAGCCGGAGTTGAGGCACAAAGGGACTTAACTCGGCCTAAACCGCATGGGGGAGCCGGAGTTGGGGCACAAAGGGACTTAACTCGGTCAAAACCGCATGGGGGAACTGGAGTTGAGGCACAAAAGGACTTAACTCGGCCAAAACCGCATGGGAGAGCCGGAGTTGAGGTACAAATGGACTTAACACGGCCAAAACCGCATGGGAGAGCCTGAGTTGAGGAACAAATGGACTTAACTCGGCCTAAACCGCATGGGAGAGCCTGAGTTGAGGCACAAAGGAACTTAACTCGATCATAACCAATTAAAGTAACTTTCTTCCTTTACTCAGCCACTCTCTCGCCTTTTCGATCGATTAAGATGCTGCCAGCGTGTGATTGGCGCCCCAAGCCGGATATTCTTTTCACATACCTACCCCGAAGACCTGTAATTTCGGGTAAGTAACCCGGCTACGCCGTCCTTTTCGGACGGATAGACGTTTTATCGAAGTAATTCACAAAAGTATTGCAGATTTTATACTTTCTGAATCGCCGAAAAAACCGGCCATTCGGCCGGCTGTGCATTCGTTAAAGCTTATTGCCGATCTTCCTTCTCTTCAGGCTCGTCGTATTTGTTGATGTGGGCGACCATCGCCTCCACCGCTTCTCCGCCTTGCGTGCTGGAGGGAACGGCTTTGACCTCGTCTTCCGTATCGTCCAGGAAGTTCTGGTGATCCGCGCGGATCGCGTCGATGCTGTTGCTCATGAATGCCGCTCTCCCTTCGTTAGCCGTGCTTGATCGACAAGAGCCACTCCTCGTAACATTCCGGACACAACACGTCCAGTCTGTCTTCGACACCCGTGGCGTCGTAGATGGTGACCGTATGTGCCGTTTCCGATTCCCGTCCGCAATCTTGACAGGTGTATGCCACGAATCATCCCTCCACGACTGGTTGCTAAACACTAGCATCCCCTCCGCGGCAGATTTTATCGATGCTTTACGATTCGTATCGGGAGCAATCTCCCGGCATCCGCGCCATTTCGAATCGAAAAGTCGGTTGCGGACCGGAAATCCATGGGATATAGTGGGTGTGGAGGTGCTTCCCATGTCCAGAACCAAAACACGCAAAGCACGGCTCAAATGGGAACGGGCCGGCGGAATCCAACCCGGCATCCTACGGCAGGAATGGACCCGCAAACCGCAAACGCAAATCAAGCCGAACGACAAAGCAGAACAGCGCCGATCGCATTGCCGCCACAAGGGCAGCCGCGACGGCGCTGATTTTTTGTTATGTCCCCCGGATGCGAAACCTTACAACCATTTCCTCACCCGTTCCAGCAGCCAGTGCAGCCACGGCCTGTGGACGGGAGGGCGATGGACGGTTTTCCCGTTGTGCAGCCGGATCCAAGTCTTGAAGCTCCGTTTCCCCGCCGCGAGCCGGATGACGCGCGCGCCTCGGGAGAAGCCCCATCTCCCGTACGCCTGATACCCGCTTGACCGTCCATAATACAGCCACGTTCCCAGCAGGTTGCCTCCATAGTCGTTAATATGGTCATGGCCGCAAAACGTCCCCAGCACGGAGCCTCTGGAGGACATGGCCGCGAAGAAACCGGAATTGACCTTCGGGCTCGATACCGGCTCATACCGACGACCGTAGCACACCCGCGTCCGCCATGCCTCCGCGTACTCCGGAAGGGGGATATGGAAGAAAGCCAGCGAAGGCACTCCCGCTCCGCCGTTCGTCTTTGCCAGTTCCTCGGCTTGATCCAAGTACCAATCGATCTGGCTCGTACGGATCCAGTCGTAACCCGGAATCGCGGGAATTTCGGAGCGGTCCCCCGAATCGAGAAAAAACAAAGCCGCTACCGTCCGCCCGCTGCCGTCGTTCAACCGGATCCGATAGTTGCCGACCCCGTGGACCTCCGCAGGCCCCGGCTCCGCCATACATCCCGGGAGCTCCCGCATGACGGCCATCAGCTCTCGGCGCGTCGCCCCCCGCTCGGCATCATGGTTCCCGAACACCGCGGCCCAGGGAATGCCGCTGTTCGCCGCGACGGACAGAACATCGCGCATCGACCGCCGCGGATCCTTGCAGTTCGGACTGTAAAGGATATCTCCCGTAAACACGATCAGGTCCGGCTTCTCCGCCCGCAAGACCTTCTCCATCAGATCGCGCGTGCGCAAATCCTTCGGTTCTCCGTTCTGCCAATGCAGGTCGGTGAATTGCACGATCGTGAACGTCCCGTCCTCTCGGAACCGCAGCGTCCGGTCCATCCCATTCCTCCCTCGTTAAGGCAGCAAATAAAGCAGGATCGCGAAATAATGGCACATCGATCCCCCGACCACGAACAAGTGCCATACTGCGTGATGGTACGGAAATCCCCTCCATACGTAGAAAACCGCCCCGAACGTATACAGAAGCCCGCCGATGACGAGAAGCCTGACGCCCCCGGGGTGCAGCAGCGCCTGCAGCGGCTTCCAGGCGAAGACGATAAGCCAGCCCATCGCCACGTAGAAAAGCGTGGAGAGCACCAGGAACTTTTTCGTGAAAAACGCTTTGAAAACGACGCCGCACGCCGCCAGCCCCCATACGGTTCCGAACAACGACCATCCGAGCGGGCTCCGCAGCGCGGTTAGCAAGAGGGGCGTGTACGTGCCGGCGATGAACAAATAAATGCAGGAGTGGTCGAACGTTTCGAACAGGTCCTTTACTTTGCCTTCCGGAAAGGCGTGGACCAGCGTGGACGCGGTATAGAGCAACACCATCGTGACTCCGTATACCGTGAAGCTGACGACATGCCAAGCCGTTCCTTTCCAGGCGGAGAAAACGATGAGCAGCACCAGCCCCGCGATGCTGAGCGCCGTTCCGATGCCGTGGGTGATGGCGTTGGCAGCTTCTTCCCTCTTCGTATAGACGTACGTGTCCATATGCGGGATCGCCTCTTTTCTGCTGCGCATGCATGGATTATCGGGCCGGAAGGACGAGCTTCACGGTCGTCCCTTGCCCCGGCCGGCTGCTGACGGAGAGCGACCCTTGGTGGGCCTGGATGATTTTGTAGCTAACCATGAGTCCGAGACCGGTCCCCTTCTCCTTCGTCGTCAGGAAGGGCTCGCCCAACCGTTCAAGCAGCTCCGGGGGCATGCCGACCCCTTCATCTTCAATATACAGGATCAATTCCCGCTTCGAAACGTCTGTTTCGTACCGCACCGACATCGTCCCTCCGCCGGGCATCGCTTCGATCGCGTTTTTCATCAGGTTGATCAGCACCTGCTTGATCTGGTTCTCGTCGCATTTGACTTTGGGCAGATCCTCGGCCGATTCGACGCGGATGATGACGTTGTGCAGAATCGCCTGGGATTCCAAAATGGGAATGATGCTCGTCAAAATGCGGTGGATGTCGTGTTCCTTGAGCTGCTGGCGGTTGTGCGGCTTGGAAAGCAGCATGAATTCGCCCACGATGTAATTGATTCTTTCCAGCTCGGTCAGCATGATCTCGTAGTACTTGCGGTTGTCGTCCGAATTCTGGTGCAGCAGCTGCGTAAAGCCTTTGAGCGCGGTAAGCGGGTTCCGTATTTCGTGCGCGACGCCCGCCGCCAGCTGGCCGATGACGGAGAGCTTCTCGGACCGGATCAAATATTGTTCGGACATCTTTCTCTCGGTAATGTCGAGGAGCGTGCCCGACAGCGCGGGTTTGCCCTCGAATACCGCGTTGGCCAGCTGCATTTCCAGGTACAGGGTTTCCCGGTTGCGCTTAAGCCCCGTCACGCCGAACCGGGCCGTCGGAATACTCTCCCCCAGCTGGTCGATTTCCGACAGAAACCGGGGAATATCCGAGTAGGCGATGTGGTTCAAGATCGATCGCCCTGCCATCTCTCCCCGCGCATAGCCGAAAATCTCCTCGCAATACCGGTTGACGTACTCCAGCTTTCCGTCCTGCTCGATAAATACGCCTACCAGCGCGTTCTGCGCCCAATTTTGGTAAATCACGTCCGTTTCCCGCAAGGCCTGATTCACGGACTCCGATTCGCGTATCCCGATAAACAAGCGAACCAGCAACAGCACGACGCCCAGCAGGCAACCGAAGGCGACGGGCGTCTGAGGCGAGGATCCCGCGAGCAGCAGGACGAGCAGCAAGCCGCCTAGCACGAGCGGGACGTACCGCCTCAGACCCGTTGCTATTTTCACCCCGGTCCAGTCGTGTTCTCCCGGCTTGCGGCTGCCGTAAGCCCCGGCGAAGCCGATCAACAGCATGCCGGCAAACCAGCAGAAATCGGGAACGTTCACCCCGGGCTCCCGCCAGTCGGTTCTTTCTTCCAGAAACCAGGAGTACGAATTGCCGGCCGTCTTGAACAAGAAACCGACGAGCAGCAAATTCCTCGTCCCCTTGGATACGTTGGACAGGTCGAAAATAAACAGAAACATGACCACGACGAGATTGACCGACGAGCAGAACAAATGGAAGGCCGTCATGGACGCGGTCAAATCGGATTCGGCCGGCGCCGGCCTTATGAATTGCTGCCAGCACAGGGTGACGGATACCGTCGTGAACAGCAGGATATCGAACAGAAACGGAAACGCGGGATTCCTCGCGTTCCGGTTCTGGTAATAGAGCGCGATCAGGAAGAAAACGTAATGAAGCATCCAGAGGATCTCCGAGGGACCGAAGGCATTCGGATCTTCGCCGGTCGCGATCAACGCGGCCGTCTGGTAGGTCAGGGCCGCGAAATAGCAGCAGACGCCGATGGCGTAATGGAGCCAATGCTTCGCCCTGCCGGAATCCCGGTAGGCAAGAACGAGCAGGACGGCGGCGCATAAGGAGCCTAGCGACTGCAGAACGTTGCCGACGGACTTTCCGACAAACCAGTCGCTCCGGAATCCGAATTCCCATCCGACATAAAGAACCAGCAGCAAAATCCCGATCCAACCCGCGACTCGGCTACTTTTAGACAAGCGCTCCCGCTCCTCGTTGGACTTCATTCATAGCTATTCGACATTATTTACCTATTCCATATCCGGCATGGAATTCCTCTTTGTCCAGCCATGCCGTCTGCACTCCGGCTCCATTACAGCGCATCGACGATGTCCCCTGCGATCAGGGAAGCGGAGGTAAACCGGGCGGCGGCAGCGCGGTCTCCCGCCGCGCCGTGCCAATAGACGCCGGCGGCCGCCGCTTGCACCGCGTCAAGCCCTTGGGCAAGCAAAGCTCCGATAACGCCGGCCAGCACGTCGCCCGACCCGCCCGTCGCCATGCCGGGATTGCCGGTCGTGTTGACGTACGCGCTCCCGTCCGGTCCCGCGACCACGGTGCGGGCGCCTTTCAGCGCGATGGTAACGCCATGAAGTTCCGCGTACCGGCGGGCGCAGCCGATACGGTCCCGCTGCACCTCGCGCACGGTGAGGCCGCACAGCCGGGCCATCTCGCCCGGATGCGGCGTCAGCACGGCAGGCCGCGTTCTCCGCGGCCACTCCGCGAATGATTCGCCGGCATCGGCCAGCATGTTCAAAGCGTCGGCGTCGAGCACGATCGGCGCCGACGCGCTTTCCCACAGCTCGCGCAGCCAGGCGGAGTCGCCCGTCCACCGGCCCATTCCCGGTCCGGCAACGACCGCCTGCTTGCCCTCCGCCAACGCAGAGACCTGAGCCGCGGGGGTACTCCGCCATTCCCCACTTCCGCCATCGGGAAGCCCCCGGATCATAGCTTCCGGGAGGCGCCCGGCCAGCGGCATCGCCAGCCTTTCGGGCACCGCCCAAGTGACGAGTCCGCTGCCCGCCCTTAAGGCGGCACGCGAGCACAGCAGCCCGGCCCCGCTCATGTCGCGGGAACCGGCCGCGATCAGCACGTGGCCATAGGTGCCCTTGTGCGTATCGGCGTCTCTGCGCAGGGGCAGGGAAATGCCGAGCTTCTCCCGCAGCGTATCGCCGTCCAACACGTACGTATTCAATTCCAGCTGCCGAACGGCCGCAGCCGGGATGCCAATCGGCCGAACGACGACCTCTCCCGCGGCTTCGGCGCCCGGATGCAGCAGCAGTCCCCGCTTCAGGAGAGCCAGCGCCACCGTGACGCTCGCCCGGATGCAGGGGTTCGCGACCTGGCCGGTATCGGCGTCCAATCCGCTCGGAACGTCCGCCGCCACGATCGGCAGACCGCTCGCGTTTGCTTCCCTGATCAAGGAGGCGTAGGGCTCCCTGGGGGCACCCGACGCTCCCGTTCCAAGCAGCGCGTCGACGATGCCGTCCCATGCCCGCCAATCGAAGCCGCCGCCCTCTCCGTAGACGGCAGAAGGCAGCCCCATCTTCGCGGCGATATCCCGCTGAACGCCCGCCTCGCCAGCCCAGCTATCGGGCGGCATCGCGTAGAGGAGCTGCACCTCGATGCCCCGCTCCGCGAGATGCCTGGCGCACACGATGCCGTCGCCGCCGTTGTTCCCTTTGCCGACCAGCACGACCCAGCGGGGCGCGCCGTTGCGACCGGCAATGCGGCACCGGCCCCAAGCGCCCGCCGACTCGCGCCGAACGATTTCCTCGGCGATTTCCCTCCCCGCGTTCTCCATCAGCACCAATGCCGGAATGCCGATCCCGTCTACGGCGTACCGGTCGATCGCCCGCATTTCCTCGGCTGTCACGAGCAGCATCCTCATCCTCCCCTTTAAGGCAAATCGAACAAATCGAGCTGCTCCGGCAACGCCTCGGGATCCGCCAACCGCGGGGCTTCCTGGCCCAGCAGCCGCATCAGGTCCACGGCGTTGCCCGCCGCGTGGCCCCCGGAGTTGTTGTTGAAGATGACGTGGATCTCGCGCGTCTGCCGTGCCAGCCGCTCCAGCCGATCCTTCCACTCCGCGAGTTCCGCTTCGCTGTAATGGTACAAATAGCGAACTTCCCGCCAATTCGGCGCGCCGCCGGCATTCCAGCCCGCTTCGTTGCGGCCGTGCATCCGAACGACGGTCAGCTCCGGATGCGTCGCATGCAGAACGGTCGGCACCGACGAGGCGCCGGCCTGGGGTTCGTCGCAGACGCTGTGGATCCACCCTTCCCGCTCCATGAACCGCAACGTTTTCTCCCTGTACTCGGGCACGAACCAGCTTTGGTGCCGGAATTCGAGCGCGCAAGGGAAGCCCGACATGCGCTCCTTGGCTTCCCGCAGAACCCGGACGTTGCCCTGCGTGCAATCGAACCAGGGGGGATACTGGAACAGCACCGCCGCAAGCTTGCCCGCCTCCCGGACCGGCTGAAGCGATCGCCGGAACGCCTCGAAGGCCGCATCTAGGCTCCCTTCGGGGGAGATGCCCCGCCGGTGGCCGGTCAGCACCTGGTACGCTTTCACCACGAAACGGAAAGAGGGCGGCGTATCGTCCGCCCAGGTTTGAAACCGTTCCGGAGGCTGCAGCGCATAGAAGGAACTGTCCACTTCGACCGTAGACAGTCTCTTCCCGTATTCCTTGAGCTTATCTTGCGGTTTCGTTCCCGCAGGATACAGCCGGTGATGCTCCCCCCAGCCTGCCAGCCCGACTCGGATCATGACGCGAACCTCCGTTTTCGATCCCGTTTTCTCTATTCCTTCACGAACATACCCTGGCAAAACAGCAGAAGACCTGCGCATCTGCGCTTGGACCGAAGACCGGGGAAGGAAGCCTTTTTCTTCTTCCCTCGCCAACAAGGGGACAGATGTCCTTTGGACTGTAGTATAATCGATCTAAAATGCAACCGTGGAGAAGCGACGGATGTTCCGCGGACGAGAGGAAACCGATGGCCATGAAGAAACTGTCCGATCCGGCGGCGCTGTCCCGCTGGGTGAACCAGTACGGGCTCGAGGACATTTTGAGCGAGAAGGCGAGGGAACGCATGGAGCTGTTCTCGTACGGCAAGGGCGAGCCCGTCTGCCAGGCAGGCGAAGATTTGGCGTACCTCATGCTGCTCGTCTCCGGCAAGCTCAAACTCTCCAGGCTTCTTCCGAACGGAAGATCGATTCTCATCCGCTTCTACCGGCCGCTGAGCATGATCGGAGACTTGGAGCTCCTGAACGGGCAGCCGGCCAATTGCAGCGTGGAATCCGTCGGGACGACGATCGTCATCGCGATTCCGGCGGACGTGATGAGGGAAACGGCTCTGGAGGACCCCCGTTTCCTCCGATTCGTCATCCGGCATTTAAGCAACAAGCTGATGACGATGTCCAACGCCTCGACGCTGAACATGCTCTATCCGCTCGAAAACCGCTTCGCCAGCTATCTCGTTTCCATTACGGGAAGCGGAAGCGGCGGAGAAGAAGCGGATGAGATCCGGACGCCCAAGCTGACGGAAGTCGCGGAGCTGCTCGGCACCAGTTACCGCCATCTGAACCGGATCATCACGAAGCTGGCTTCCGAAGGCCTATTGGAACGCAAGCGCGGCAAAATCCTCGTCCATGATCTCCAGCAATTGCATAGGCTGGCCGAAGGCAATTCGTACCATTGAATCTTTGAAACCAACCGCCGACGCAAGTAAAACGGCTACGCCGTCCTGATCGGACGGATAAACGTTGTATCGTGGTGATTCAGAAAAGGATAGCGAATTTAATACTTTCCGAATCACTGAAAAATCCGCCTGCACTCTCGCAGGCGGATTTCGTCGTCCGGACAAGTCAGAACGTCCCGTCGAATAGCAGCCCCCTTGTCGGCAGCTGAAAATACAGTCCTGCCGAGGATTGATAGGCGGCGTAGGATTGCATCGCCCGAACTCTCGGGTTCAGCATGGCATGGGGCGGCATGTTCTCCAATCGGTCCGCCGCCTTGGACAGATTGACCGCGAGTCCATCCGGTCCGGATACCGCGCGCCGGGTGTTCTCGAACTGCGCGCTCAGGCTCGCCTTGAACTTCGTTTCGTCCAACTTCAGCGTGCCGTCCGCTTGCTTCGCGATGCCAACGGATCCGTAACCGTTCGCCGCGTTCTCCAGGCTGCGTTTGACCGAATCGTTCAAGTAGGAGCCCGCTTCCCGGACTCGTCCAAGCGTCTCGTTGTAGTCCGAGATCAGCTGCTTCACTTGCTTCAGTACCCCGGCTTCGTCCGGTTTCACTTGGATTTCCGCGTCATCGGAGGTCGGCTTCAGCAGCGTGGCGGTCGCCTTGCCTTCCTCCAAGTCGATCACGTTCGAAGACGAGGTGACGGCCGTTCCCCCATCCACCGAATAGATCGCGTCGGCAGCCATCGTTTTCACGTTGCCGATCCCCGTCGCCGCGACCGCGTTGCCGGTAACGTCCGCGATGCTGAAGGCGTTTTTCGCGCCGGTTTGGCTGCTCGCCAGTTCCAGCTTTTTGCCGCCCGTCTTGGCATCGGTCACGATGCTGGCGGTGACGCCGGACTTCGCTTCGTTGACGGCGTCCCTGAGCTTGGTCAGCGCCTGCTCATTCGTGTCGTTGCCGTAAATAAACGCCGAGACGCTCGTCGTTATGCCGCCGCTCGTAATCGTGAACGCGTTCGTGCCGCTCCGGACCGACGTCAGCGCGGATTTGGCCAGGAACGAACCGCTGTTCACCTGGGAAGCCGCCGCTTGATCCACGCGGACGCGATAGGATTCGAAGGCTGCTCCCGCGGAAGCCTTCGCCAAGACCGACGCCTGATCGGACGATACCGCCGTTCTCGAGTTGAACGCGGACGTATCCGGCTTCAGGACGTTTAGCGAAGCGCTTTTCAGTTCCTTCGCGGCTTTCAGGATGGAGACGATACCCGACGCCGCAGCCCGGTAATATTGGCTCACAGGCTCCGATGACAGATAAGAACGCGGTCCTCCGGAATCATAACGGTTGGACGGTTGATAGTAGAGTTGATTATGGACGTAACTGGCCGCGAAAATTTTCCTGACGGAACTGCCGGCAGACAGCATCATGTCCTCCACCTTTCCGGATGTCAGGGAACTGGCTTCGAGAACCATTTACTGTCAATGTACCATCTGCCGGATCGTTATTCAAACCTATTGTTTCCAAATCAGTCGGGTTCCGAGTTCGAACCCCGAGGGACGAATTCAGGGATGGCTCGGGTTGTCTTCAATCACTTTGACGGATTGGGTCAGCACTTTCAAGATATCGGATTGAAGTTGCGGATTGAGATAGAGGGCTTTGATATATGCTTCGCCGGCCTGGCTCGACGTATAGCGGGGCGGCAGCTGGTTCAGGGTGAGCAGCAGGATATCCAGCTGGCATTTGTCGCATCCGCAGGCGAGTGTCCGTTCCTTCAAATACTGCTCCTCGAATAGTTGAATGACGATGGGCTCCATCGCGTTTATCACGGATAATTCTTTCTTCAGATTCATCGGAACACTCCTCGCGATTTGATGTCCGTCCCCCTAGTTGTCACTTTACCATCTTGTCGAAGCGGAAAAAAGATCCGAGGCAAATAACGCCGTTCGACGATTCCGCAATCTGCCTCATTCCGCTCCCCAAAAAGAAAGGATTTCTCAAACCAGATGTCGAATGATACCGTAGCTATTTCTATCACGGGGAACGAACATGGGGTGTGAAAATGAAAGCTTGGCGAATCATCATCTTAGGCATCATATGCTGCCTGGCGCTGGCGGCTTGCGGCGATAAAAAGGAACACGCCGTACACACGAAGTATAAGCCTACCATGGACGTGAAGTGGAAGGTGGAGGGCTCGAAGCTGATCGTGGACGTGATCACGGACATGCATATTTCTCCGGAGCATTACGGTCAAGGCCGCAAAGAAGGCGAGGGCCACATCCACATGTATTTGGACGACGGCGAGAAAATCGGGGTCAAGGCCGGACATAAGGAATTTGAAGATTTGAAGCCCGGCCGCCACGTCCTTAAAGTCTCTCTGCACAACAACGACCATACGCCCTACGACGTCACGAAAACGATCGAATTCGAAATCCGATAACCTATCGCATAGAGGAGACCCGTCGTGTCCCGCAAACTCAGCCTGCAAACCCGCATCCTTATCTTGGTCAGCTCCGTAACCATCCTCTTGATGTCCGTGATCGTATGGTTCGACTCCTACAGCCTGCAGAGGTCCGTTCAGGAAACCTACATCAGCCAATTGGACGGCATGACGACCGCGATTAACGGCCGCTACGAAGAGTCCCATAACATGGAAGACGTCCAACAGATTTTCGATTACATTCAGTACAAAAACGCCAACGTGCTGGAGCTGACCCTTTACGGCCCCAAGGAAATCCTCGCCTCCACCAACCGGGATCGGATCGGAGAACCGTCGCCGCCCGGAATCATCGAAATGCTGCATTCGCAGCGTACGCTCGTCGAGCAGTTCCGCGGCGAGGACGGAATGCCGCAGGACCGGCTCACCGCTCCCCTCAAGGAGGATGGGGTGATCATCGGGGCCATCGAGCTCTTGCTGAACACCTCCGAGAGCGAAGCGCTGATCAACCAGCGCACGCTGCTCATTACCGTCGTCGGCTTCATGATGACCCTGCTGCTGCTCGTCACGCTGCATTTCATCATCCGGAAACTGCTGATCCGCCCGCTCCTCACGATCCGTGAAGCCGCCTTGTCCGTCAAGAAAGGAGAGCCATACCGCTCGATCCCGCTCATGGCCAGCCAGGAAATCAACGAAGTGGCCGTAGCCTTCAACGAGATGGTGCTCGATCAGGAAAACCGTTACAATGAACTTCAGCAAGCGTTGGATACGATCAAGAAAGCGCAGAAGCAGCTGGTCGAATCGGAGAAAATGGTGGCGCTCGGCAATCTCGTCGCCGGCGTATCCCACGAAATCAACACCCCGCTCGGCATCGGCGTCACCGCTGCCTCCTACATGGCCGAGAAGTCCAAAGCGTTCGAATCGCTCTACCAATCGCAGACGATGAAGCGTTCCGATTTGGAAGACTACTTGAAGGCGGTCCGCGAGACGACGGGGATGATCCAGACCAACCTCACCCGCGCTTCCGAGCTGGTGAAGAGCTTCAAACAGGTCGCGGTCGACCGTTCGGTAGAGATCAAACGGAAGTTCCATGTCAAGGAATACATACAGGAAGTCTTGGTGAGCCTGCATCCGCAGTTGAAGAAGACGAAGCATCACGTGGAACTGCTCGGCCCTGACGGCGTGGAAATTCTGAGCGACCCCGGAGCCGTCTCGCAAATCATCACCAATTTGATCATGAACTCCCTGATCCATGCGTTCGGGGCGGACACCGAGGGCAAGATGGCGGTCGAGATTACGGCGGCTGGCGGCGAATGGCTGACGATCCGCTATTCCGATAACGGCAAGGGAATGCCTCCGGAGGTCGTGGAGAAAATATTCGATCCGTTCTTCACCACGAACCGCGGTGGAGGAGGAACCGGCCTCGGCATGCACATCGTCTACAACCTGGTCACGCAGTCGCTCGGGGGGACGATCAAGTGCGAGAGCGAGCCGGGTGCCGGCACGGCCTTTATTATTCAAATACCGATGAATGAGGGATGACAGAATGGCTAGCGAGCAGCAAGAGGAATTCCTGACCTTTGCAGACGAAGACGAGGTCCCAGGGGTCGAGGCGGGCCATGGGAAGGAACATTGGAAGGTCATTATCGTAGACGACGAGCTGGAGGTTCATCACCTGACGCGGATGGTGCTCTCGGACTTCGAATTCGACGGCCAACGCCTCGAGTTTCAGAGCGCTTACTCGGAGGAGGAAGCGCGGCAGGTTCTGCGGGACCATCCCGACGCCGCCATCGTTCTGCTCGACGTGGTGATGGACCAGGACGATTCGGGCCTGAAGCTCGTGAGATACATCCGGGAAGAGCTGAAAAACCAGGCGGTACGGATCATCCTTCGGACGGGACAGCCGGGGCAAGCCCCGGAGAAGGTCGTCATCACGGATTACGACATTAACGACTACAAGGAAAAAACCGAGCTGACCACGCAGAAGCTGTTCACGACGATCATGGCGGCGCTGCGTTCTTACCGGGATATCATGGTGATCGAGAACAACAAGGTCGGGCTGGAGCAAATCATCAAATCGTCCGCCGATCTGTTCGAGCTGAAATCGATGAAGAAATTCGCCTCCGGCGTGCTGACGCAGCTGACCTCAATCCTCAATTTGCATAAGAACGCGCTCCATTGCAACAGCTTCGCCGTCGCGAAGGGGCAAGAGAAAATTTATGTCTTGGCGGCCACGGGGGACTACGAGCTCAGCGATAACGACCGGGTCGAAAACGTCGTACCGCCGCACGTGCTCCACTGCATCGAGAAGGCTTTCCGGGACAAGCAAGGCGAGTTTGACGGCGACCATTTCACCTGTTATTTCGAGAGCAAGACCGGGCGGGAAAACGTCATCTATTTCGAAGGACAGAAATCGCTCACCGAATGGAACCGGTATTTGATCGAAATCTATTGCTCCAACGTATCGGTCGCTTTCGAAAATTTGTACTTGAACGAAGAAGTCGAGACGACGCAGAAGGAGATCATTTTCACGCTGGGCGAAATCGCGGAGACCCGCTCCCGGGAAACCGGCAACCACGTCAAGCGCGTGGCGGAATATTCGAAGCTGCTGGCGCTGAAGTACGGGCTGCCGGAGGAAGAGGCCGAGCTGGTGCGGCTCGCTTCCTCCATGCACGACGTCGGCAAGGTCGCGATTCCGGACGCGGTGCTGAACAAGCCGGGCAAACTTACGCGCGAGGAATTCGAACTGATCAAGGAGCATGCGAACTACGGCTATGCGATGCTGAACCACTCGAACCGCGAAATCATCAAAACCGCGGCGATCATCGCTTACCAGCACCACGAGAAATATAACGGCACCGGGTACCCGAACGGGCTGGCGGGTGAGGACATCCACATTTACGGCCGGATTACGGCGATCGCGGATGTCTTCGACGCGCTGGGCAGCGACCGGGTGTACAAGACGGCCTGGCCGCTCGAGGATATTCTCGAGCATTTCCGCCAGGAGCGCGGACAGCATTTCGACCCCAAGCTGGTCGACCTTTTCTTCGAGAATTTGCCCGCGATATTGAAAATCCGCGAGCAGCATTGCGACCCGTTCTGACGTCGGGGCAAGGGGGTTCACGAGCGCTGCCTCTGAGCTGGGGTGTGCGGGGATAAAACCGCTTTTAGCCGGTTACGGGTGTATATTGGGTGCGCTCGGCATGTGCTAGTGCGTGCTGGTGCGCGCTGGTGCGTGCTGGTGCGTGCTGGTGCGTGCTGGTGCGTGCTGGTGTGTGCTGGTGTGTGCTGGTGTGTGCTGGTGCGCGCTGGTGCGCGCTGGTGTGTGCGGGTGTGTGCTGGGGTGTGCTGGTGTGTGCGGGTGTGTGCTGGGGTGTGCTGGGGTGTGCTGGTGTGTGCTGGTGCGCTCGGCGTGTGCTGGTGTGTGCTGGTGCGCGCTGGTGTGTGCTGGTGTGTGCTGGGGTGCTGGTGTGTGCGGGTGCGTGCGGGTGTGTGCTGGGGTGTGCTGGTGTGTGCTGGGGTGCTGGTGTGTGCGGGTGCGTGCGGGTGTGTGCGGGTGTGTGCTGGGGTGTGCTGGTGTGTGCTGGTGTGTGCTGGTGTGTGCTGGTGCGTGCTGGTGTGTGCTGGTGCGACGGGTATGCCTAGTACGATGGTTGTTCGCGTGGTGAGCGATGTCGCGTGCGACTGCCGTTCACTCCATGCGCGAGAGCAGGACGCCGACGGGAGATCGCCTCCCCCGCTCTCCTCAAACCATCGTGACCCTCTTCTCGCTTAACGCGTTCCTCGCAAAATAGTAGGAAAACCTCCCACTAATAGCGAATAAATCTGCAATATGCAGATTTAGTTGGAAAACCTCCCATAAATTCCGCCTGTTGCCCGCGAAATGGGCCATTCCGGCGATATTAATGGGAGGTTTTCCATCTAATTGGTCCCAAAGACCAAAAACAGCGAGAATTAGTGGGCAATTTTCCCACTAATCTAAACACTCGTGCACACCCTTGACCAGCTCGTAACGGACGATCCGCTCCCCTCTTTCCCTCGTGACCGGGCGGAGCCATCCTTTTGCGCATAGTTTCTGAAGCATGGAGATGGCTGTTTTGACATCCAATTCGAAATGCTCCACGACATCCCTGGGCCGGATAGGATGGATCAACCGGATCGCCAGCCGGATCAACTCCTTCTCCGCCATGACAGCACGGGAAACCGGCGAGGGATTGGACTGAAACCGGCTCATCACCATACGCAGAAGCGCGACGCAAACTTCCGGCCGCTGCTCCACGTCGTCGTAGGAGAAGGATATCACCGTATAACCCATCGCCGTAAGGAACGTTTCCCGATTCAACTCCTGGCTGTATTTCGTGCGATCCATGTCCCTCACATGCGTCGCATAACCCTTGATCTCGATGATGAGTTTCACGAAAGGCGTCACCCACGCAAAGTCGGCGAAATAGGATCTCCCGCGCCAATCGGGAACCTCGTACTCGGGATGCAGATGGTCAAAATGGCCGAACAATTCCCACCATACATTCCGGGCAAACAAGGTTTCCGCATGGCGGTGTCCCCTTTCCAACCTTCCCCGCCTTTCTCCCTTCCTCTTCTCCAAATGGTCCTGAATCCAAGTGTTGTGAGCTTCTTCGAAATTCATCGCGAATCCTCCTTGTTCGAAATTTGTGACGTAAGAAGAAGCTATCCCCTGCCGCAAAGGTGAAAAAAACACAAAACGCCCCTATCGCTCTTGAGAGCAAGTAGGGACGTTCTTCGTCACTAGTTCACATAATAATCCAAAAGCTAAGGCCTGACTAGCTTTTCATGAGATCCCATCGTGGAAATCCGCTTCACCGGGTTGGCAGCGCGTGGTTAGCCGTCCCGGAAATCTGGTTCTTCTCATCGGTAGTATGAGGCGAGCCGGACTGGAATCTGGTTCTTCTCATCTGAAGTATGAGGCGAGCCGGACTGGAACCTGGTTCTTCTCATCTGAAGTATGAGGCGAGCCGGACTGGAACCTGGTTCTTCTCATCGGTAGTGTGAGGCGAGCCGAGCTGAAAATCGGTATTTTCTCATCGGTAGTGTGAAGCGAGCCGGGCTGGAATTCCGTTTCTTCCCGCGGCAACGCGAGTCTAGCCGAACCGGGCACCCGCTTCCCCGCGCCTTGCTGCCGCCTGTACCCGGCCGATCTGGGTGGCCAGGTACAGAATGAACAGCAGAAGCACGATGCCGATACCGATGACCGATAGGTTGATCGGGACTTTCGCTTCGCTCATCGCCAGGTAAATCGTCAGGCCGAAAACCGTCAGCGCCTGTTCCGTGAAGTTCTGGACGGCAATCGTTTTGCCGGAGCCGATGGCGTCTCTGCCTTCCTCCTGCAGCATCGTGTTCAGAGGGATGAGGAAGATGCCCCCCAGAATCCCGATAACGAACAGCAGACTAACGGTAAACCAAAGGCTGGGCACCAAACTCGCGACCATGACGCACAGAACCATGAAAATGCCGTAGTAGTACGCCCGGTGCAGCTTGCCCGCCGGCACCAGAACCGGAGTCAGCAGCGCGCTGACCACGACGCCGACGGCCGTCACGCCGATAATGAGCGACTGGTCCCGCGTATCCGTGATCCCCAAATTGACCGGCAGCCACGCCACGAGCGCGATGCGCAGCACGGATGCGGTGAGCCAGAACGACGCCGTTCCGATCAGCGAGAACCGGGCCCGGCGCAGCCGGAACAGCGCGGCGGTGTCCCGCAGGAATTGCTTGGCCGATTCTCCGTAGCGGATCGACGGGTTGCCGCCGCGTACGGGAACGGCGAACGTCAGCATCAGCGACAGCGCATAGATCCCTAAACAGGTGAGAATCGCCGGCAAATCGGAATTTTGCGCGAGGATGCCGCCGACCACCGTGCCGAGCAGGATCGCCAGGATCGTCGTGCCCTCGATTTTGGCGTTCGCCTTCAGCAGCTCGCTTTCGCTGTTCGTCAGCTCCGAGAGAATACCGTACTTGGCCGGAGAATACACGACCGCTCCTATGCCGACGAACACATAGCAAATTGCCGGCGGCAAGCCGAAGAGCAGCAGCGCGATACCGGTTCCTTTCAGCAAATTGCCGATGAGCAGCACCCGGGATTTCGATTTCTTATCCGCGAACGCTCCGACGACCGGCGCCAGAACCACGTAAGCCAACAGGAACGCGATCTGGATGTACGCGACGGTGCCGTCCGGATTCGCTC
This sequence comes from Cohnella sp. CFH 77786, assembly GCF_019400745.1. Taxonomy (GTDB): domain Bacteria; phylum Bacillota; class Bacilli; order Paenibacillales; family Paenibacillaceae; genus Cohnella. The sequence continues at coordinate 109,436 of NZ_WJIB01000012.1, forward strand.
CCCCCGCCCGGTTCACCATCCCTACGATCAAGAAAAAATTCAGATTATCCGCGAAAGCGCTCAAAAACTGGGTCCAAACGACCGCGTTGATGGGCGACAGCCATTTCCTTCCGGACATTTGCGTTCTTTCCCCCCCATAAACGCCCGTTCATCTTGGAATTCTGCAAGAAATCCCGCCCGGGCCGACTTCCGTATTATAACTCATCTCACCCTGCTGCGGGGATGATTTGACCAGGATAAGGATCGGCGACAAGTAAAACGGCTGCGCCGTCCTTTACGGACCGATAGACGTTTTATCGAAGGTGATTCAGCAAGGGATGGCGGATTTATACTTTCTGAATCACCAAGTAAAAACGAATTCGCCGTCCTCCAAGATCAGAGAATGTCGTCTTTATCGAAGATCATTCGGAAATAAATAGGCGTGAAATATGCAAAAGCTGAATCATATCAAAAACACATGCGGCGCGGGCATGTGTTTTTGATCGCCATCGATGTCGATTGATCTTGATGCGATTGCGAACGCCTTACTCATCGTCCAAACGCTCCGCCGCCTCGAATGCATTTTCGTGCGGGGCCTGAGTGATGGCTTCCTGACGCTCCGTCTGATCCTCGATCCGGCCCGCGACCCAATCGTCGAACGACCGGTCCAGCAGCATCTCCCTCCCGCTGTCTTCGTTGACGTCGGAATCCCATTCCGGCTGCCCGTTCCGGGCTCTCGGTCCTTTCATCGTAATGTAACGGGGTGTCACTCGCTCGCACGCTCCTTCTCCGTCATCTCATTTTTCCGTTATCTTTCCACCAAGGTTTGGCAATCATACGGATTAGCCCGCTCGACCAACAGAACGCGAAGAGGTGCCGAATGTCTACGAACGAAGAACGCCTTCAGGACCGTTGGAGGCAGTTTTACGGCCCGAACCTGGGCTACATTCAGGAACAATACGAGCGTTACGCGCGCGATCCCGAAGCCGTGAGCCCGCATTACCGGGAGCTCTTCTCGCGACTGGGAGCGCCGGTGCTTCCCGAGGCGGAGACCGGTGTTGGGCAGCCGGCCGCGGCGGAACCGCTGACCGCTTCCGTCACCGGGGATCCGAATCTCATCCGGAAAGCGATCTCGGCGGGTAAACTCGTCTGGAACATCCGCTCATACGGCCACTTGATCGCGGACATCGATCCGCTCGATATCGGCAAGAAAGCGGAAACCCGGATGCTGGAGCCCGAAACGTACGGCCTGAGCAAAGCCGATCTCGCAGCGCTTCCGGCGGAATGGGTTTGGCGGGATGCTCCATATCCCCTGGAGAACGGGTGGGAAGCGATCCGCAAGCTTCGGGAGGCCTATTCGGGCACCATCGCCTACGAATTCAGCCACGTCCATGACGAGCAAGAACGGGAATGGCTCAACCGGCAAGCGGAAGCGGAAATCCCGTCGGCTTCGCTCGGCCCGGAGGAGCGGCGGGCGCTGCTGGCCCGGATCGTCGCGGCGGAACAGTTCGAGGAGTTCCTGCAGCGGACGTTCGTCGGCCAAAAAAGGTTTTCCGTGGAGGGCGTCGACGTGCTGGTCGCGATGGCGGAAGAAATCGTGCACGAGCTGACGAACGACGGGGCGCGCCACATCCTGATGGGAATGGCCCACCGCGGACGGTTGAACGTGCTGGCTCACGTGCTGGGCAAGCCGTACGGCAACATTTTTTCGGAATTCCATCATTCCCCCAATAAAACCCTTATTCCGTCTGAAGGCTCCATCGGCATCAATTACGGGTGGACAGGCGACGTCAAATATCACCTGGGCGCGAACCGGTTCATTCCGTCCGGCGAGACGGCCGAAACCCGACTGACGCTGGCGAACAATCCGAGCCACCTGGAGTTCGTCGCCCCGGTCGTCGCGGGTTTCGCGCGTGCCGCCCAGGAAGACCGAAGCCGGAAGGGAGCCCCCGTCCGCAACGTGGATGCGGCCGCCGCCATCGTCCTACATGGGGACGCCGCATTCCCCGGAGAAGGCATCGTGGCGGAGACGCTGAACCTGAGCGATTTGCGCGGATATTCGACCGGCGGAACGATCCATGTCATCGTGAACAACCGGATCGGCTTCACCACGGGCACCTTCGATGCCCGTTCGACCCATTATGCGAGCGATCCGGCCAAAGGCTTCGAAATCCCGATCGTTCACGTTAACGCGGACGACCCGGAAGGATGCATCGCAGCCGCGCGGTTGGCTGCCGCCTACCGTACCCGGTTCCACAAGGATTTCCTGATCGACCTGGTCGGCTACCGGCGGTACGGCCATAACGAAACGGACGACCCGGAAACGACGCAGCCGCTTATCTACCGCAAAGTGAACGCCCACCCGACCGTCGCCTCCCTGTATGCCGACAAGCTGGTCCGCGAAGGCGCAGTAACCGCCGACGACGTGGAGCGGATGAAGCAGGACGAGATAAGCCGCCTCCGGGAAGCCTACGAGCAGGTGAAACGGCAAGAGCACCGGGATCCCGTTCATCAAACGCAGCCGGTTGCGGGTTTCAAGCCGGAACCGGAAATCGAAACCGCCGTCGACCCGGGGATGCTTCGCCGCCTCAATGAAGGCCTGCTCAAGAGGCCGGAAGGGTTCCGAATGTATCCGAAGCTGCAGCGGATTTTGGAACGCCGGGCGAATGCCTTGGATGAGGGCGAGTTCGTGGACTGGGGCCATGCGGAGACGCTGGCGTTCGCCGCCATTCTGGCGGACGGGCGGCCGATCCGGCTGAGCGGCCAGGACGCGGAACGGGCGACCTTCGCCCACCGCAACCTCGTGCTGCACGACTACGCGACGGGCGAATCGTTCTGCCCGCTGCACCTGCTGCCGGAGGCGAAAGCTTCCTTCGCGATCCACAACAGTCCGCTGTCCGAAGCCGGCGTACTCGGATTCGAGTACGGGTATAACGTGTACGCGCCCGACACGATGGTCATTTGGGAGGCGCAGTACGGGGACTTCGCCAACGCCGCGCAGGTGCTGATCGACCAGTTCATTTCGGCGGGTTATTCCAAATGGGCGCAGCGCTCCAGCTTAACGCTGCTGTTGCCGCACGGCTACGAAGGACAGGGCCCCGAGCACTCGAGCGCCCGGCTCGAGAGGTTCCTGCAGCTGTCCGCGGAAGGAAACTGGACGGTGGCCTACCTGAGCAGCGCCGCCCAATATTTTCACCTGCTGCGCTGCCAGGCGGCCATCTGCGGAACCGAAGCCGCACGGCCGCTCGTGCTGATGGCGCCCAAGAGCCTCATCCGCAATCCCCGTGTGGCCTCGCCCGCGTCGGAGCTGACCGGCGGCACCTTCCGCAAGGTGCTGGAGCAGCCCGGCCTGGGCGAACGGCCGGACCGGGTGGAGCGGCTCGTCCTGTGCACGGGCAAAATCGCGATCGACCTCGCCGAGGCACTCGAGAAAACGGCCGCGGATCCGGAGGACACGAAGGACTGGCTGCATATTCTTCGGATCGAGCAGCTCTATCCGTTTCCGGCCGAGGAAATCGCGTCGAGGCTCACGCGGTTTCCGAACGTGAAAGAGATTTGCTGGGTGCAGGAAGAGCCCCAGAACATGGGGTCCTGGGGCTACATGGAGTCCCGCATCCGCACGTTGACGCCGGCCGCCGCTGCCGTCCGGTATATCGGGAGGCCGGAGCGCGCGAGTCCGGCCAGCGGTTTTCAGCAAGTACACAGCTTCGAGCAGCAGCTCATCGTGTCGCAGGCGCTCACGCCGCCGAAATCGCGCGCTGCTCAGACGACGGGAGGGAACGGGGATGTTTGAGGTCAAAGTGCCGGCCATGGGCGAATCGATTACCGAGGGCACCATCTCCAAATGGGCCGTCAGGGCCGGCGATGAAGTCAAGGAAGGCGACCTCCTGCTGGAGCTGGAAACGGACAAGGTGAACCTGGAGATCAGCGCGGAGCAGAGCGGGTTCGTGCAACAGATCCTCCGGCAGGAAGGCGATACCGTGCAGATCGGGGAAGTGGTTGCCGTCCTCGGCTCCGCGCGGGAGGGCGTCGGGACGGCGTCCGCCGCGGCGGTGCCTTCGGCCCCTGTTGCGGCAACGGAACGCCCGGCTTCAGCGGCACCCGCCACGGAGGCGCCGGTCCCGGCAACACCGGCGGCTTCTGCGGCGGATACGCAGGCCGCCCGGATCGACGCGCCGCCCTCCGGCGATGCTGCGGCGGGACCGTCCGCTTCGCCGGCCGCCCGCAAGCTGGCGCGGGAGAGAGGCATCGACCTGAACCGGGTCGATGCCCGCGATCCGCTCGGCCGCGTCTACCCGGCCGACGTCCGCTCCTCGGCGGGCGCCGCCCAGCCGGCTCCCGCCGGGCGAACGCCGCCGCCGCAGGCGCTGCCTTCCGCGGCGGTTGGCCTCCCCGCTGCCCCGGGCAAGCCGGAGCAGCGTCAGCGCATGTCCCGCCGGCGGGCCACGATCGCCAGGCGCCTCGTCGAAGCGCAGCGCACCGCCGCGATGCTGACGACGTTCAACGAAGTGGACATGACGGCCATCCTCGATGTCCGCAAACGCCGCAAGCAGTCGTTCCAGGATAAGTACGAGGTGAATCTCGGCTTCATGTCCTTCTTCACGAAGGCGGTTGTCGGCGCGCTCAAGGCTTTCCCGCTTCTGAACGCGGAGATCGACGGCGAGGACATCGTCACCAAGCAATATTACGACATCGGCATCGCCGTCGCGGCGAAGGAAGGGCTCGTCGTCCCCGTCGTCCGAGACGCCGACCGCCTCAGCTTCGCCGAAATAGAGCGGACGATCGGACAGCTGGCGGCCAAAGCCCGCAGCAACTCGCTGGAGCTCTCCGATTTGCAGGGAGGCACGTTCACCATCACGAACGGCGGCGTATTCGGCTCGCTTCTGTCGACCCCCATCCTGAACGCTCCCCAGGTCGGCATTCTGGGCATGCACAAAATCCAGCTCCGCCCCGTCGCCATCGACCAGGAGCGGATGGCCAACCGGCCGATGATGTACATCGCTCTATCGTACGACCACCGCATCGTGGACGGCGCGGAAGCCGTACAGTTCCTGGTCAAGGTGAAGGAAATGCTGGAAGACCCGGAAACCCTTCTGCTCGAGGGTTAGGCAGCCAAAACAAAAACGGAAGGCCGGACATGTTTCCGCATGAACCCGGCCTTCCGTTTTATTTTCACTACAAGCCCACTTGATCCAGCAGAAGGCGGAAATAAGACGCTCAGGCAACGTTATCGTTTGTCAGCCGATCGTTTATGGCCTTTGCGAAAGCTGAAGCAACACGCCCATGAATTCCCGCTTGCCTTCTCCGATGCCCGAGAAGAACGACCGGTCCGCCGCTTCCACGGCCTGGACGGCCCGCGAAGCCAATTCGCTTCCGGCCGGGGTCGTGGTAATCACGTTCGCCCTCGTATCGCGGGGATGCGGGCTGCGCTTGATGTATCCCTTCTTCTCGAGCGTGCGCAGCACCTGCGAGGTCACGTTCACGTCCATCTTCGCGTGTTGCGCCAATTGCACCTGCGTCACGCCCCCATCGCCCCCGCGTTCGTTGAGCCACTTCGTCGAGAAAAGCAGCACGAACTGGGGATGCGTCAGCTCGAGCGGATCAAGGGCCCGCCTGATCTCTCTCTGCCACAGGTTCGTCACCTGCCAGAGCAAGAAACCCGGGCTTTGCTTCGCTTCTTTGAATTCCGAATCCATTCGATTCCTCCGGCAACTCGCTTAGCATGCAGCGCGCAATCGTCAGGAAGTCTTCCCGCCCGATCTCGAAATGTCCCGTCCGAAACAGATAGCCCCAGTTCCGATTGCCGCGCGTGAAGCTCAGGCGGTCCAGCAGGCCGCCGATCCTCGTTTCCTTACACTGAGTATAACGAATGTTGCGACGGAAGGGTACAAAATCGTCGGACATCCGATAAGGATAGACGGCCTCGTCCTCCACCTGCCCGATCGCGGTGAAAGCCTGCAAAGGCTCCCCTTGCGCGAAGGCGGTGCGGGGAGAGTAGTAAATCAGCCAATCGCCCCGATTCATCTTGCGCAGCGGCGCCGCCTTCCCATGGCACAGCTGGGCGAAACCGCCCTGCACGCCGAGCCTCACATGGGAGGCGGACACGACGCCGATCCAAAACCGGGTTTTCTCATCCAACCGCATCGACTCAACCGGCAAGCTGCCCCTCCTTTCTCAGCGCCAACGCGGCAAGTCCCTCGATCGTATGTGGGATCCCCTCGGCCATGCCGGCTCCGATTTCCGGCCCCAGCGTCTCTGCATTCGGGCCGGAAATGGTGACTTTGTGCTTCACCTGCGTCCCCGCGGGGCCCTCTTCCAGCCGATGGGAGAACCGGATTTCGATCCCCGCGCCGGGGATCCGCGTGAGATCCGAGAATCCTCGCAGCGGTTCCACTTCCGTCAATTCGAACGGAAGCCTCTCCTGTCCTTCCGGTTTCAAGTACCCTTGGGTGCCCACTGCGAAAGGCCCGTCCAGCGAAGCTTCCTCGATTCCCCGATCCCATTCCGTCCAAGTCGAGATATCGCTGTAAAGCGCCCAAATTGTTGCCGCTTTCGCCTTCGTCGTCACCGTGTGCTCGAATTCCCACATTTCCGCATCGCCCTCCATTTAATATGCATTAATATTATCTGTTTATTAGATTATATTTACACATATTATTTGTCAAGACTAACGCGCCTCAGCATGCTGGAGAAACAGGGACGGGAGCCCGTGAATGGCGTCACAAGCAAAGAGGCACAACGGGATAACCCCGTCATGCCTCTTCATGCTTAAGAATTCCCCTCAAACCGCTTTCCGCTTCCAGCCGACCAGCAGGATCACCCCCACCAGGATCAGCAGCATCGCCATGATCGGCTGCCCTGTGAAACGGTTGATCAGCGTGCCGATCGAGAAAACCAAGAAGAACAGCACCGACAGCACGGTCAGGATATTGATCGGGATGAGCAGCCATTTGTTCCGGTTGCCGAAGAAGTAGAATTCGAACAACCCGACCGCCGGCGCGAAAATGAACCCCGGCCACATGTACCCCCAGCCGTCCGTCAGCATGGCAAACTGGCACACGAGCCCCGCCGTGACGAGGACGCCTCCCGGGATCAGCAGTCCCGCCCCCCTTCTCTCCAGCATGGAGAAATACATCCAATGGAAAAACAACCCCAGCGGAATCACGAACAGGCTCGGCCACAGATAGCCGATCATCGTTCCCGTCCCGATCGCCTCTCCCCGGCCGAAATACAGCATGAGACCTCCGACCGCCAAGAGGCCGATTCCCATAAGCGTACGAGTATTCAATTTTTCTCCTCCTCTTATCATCGCAAACCCATCTTCTTCATGCCATCATCTTACAGCAGAGGTCCTGGATTGACTACCAGCCTGAGCCAAGGAAAGACCTGGACCAAAGTCTGATTTCCGCCCGATTACCCGTCATTCCGCGGCTTTTATACTTTTTTAAGATTTGGTTTAGAGGTCTTTTAGAGCCGGGGGATACGATGAGATAGGAAAGCTTTCCAAAAAAACGAAGCAATGGAGGATTACGATGAACAAGAAATGGTGGATGGCGGGGGCTGGCTTGACGCTCGGCGCGGCGATGCTGACGGTCGGCGGATTATCCGCGATGGCGAATACGTCCGGGTACGAAGCGTACAAATCTGCGCTCAAAAACACGCATGCGCAAACGAGCTTGACGGCCCAAGCGGAGCTCACCGTCACCGACAACGGAACGGCGCTGCTGAAGGGCAATGCGAACGTGAAATGGAACGAAGACGCGGATGCCCAGAGCGTGGCCGCGACTTTCGCGGACGGTACGACGACGCGTTCCATGGACGTGTATCGGCAGGACGGGAAAGTGATCGTGAAGGACGGAGACAGCGACGTGTACAAAGTGTTGAAGACGGATGATCCGCAAGAGGAAGCAAAGTGGAAAGCCGGCGGACACGAGCCGCCGAAAGCGGTGGAGCAAGCGATCGACCTGCTTGCCGGCCATATGCGGGAGCTCGCGGCGGTGAAAAGCGAATCGGACGGCGGCAAGCACGCCTCGCTCCATTTGACAGGAAGCCAAATTCCCGCCGCCTTGAACGCCGCCGTGATGCTGCTTGCTTCGGGAGCGGCCGACCATGATTTCGGCAAGCCGGCCGGCGCGGATCACCCGGACGTCAAGCTTCCGGAATTGACTGAAGACATCCGGGTCGAAGCCGTGAACCTGGACGCCGATATTACGCCGGACAACGTGCTGGAGCGGCAAACCGCGGAAATCCGCGTCTCGGGCACGGACGCCGGAGGCAAGACGCACGACCTCGTCTTGGGTCTCCGAATCGACTTCACGGACGCGAATCGCACATCGCCGGACCGGATCGATTTGACGGGCAAGCCGACGGAAGAAATCAAACCCCAAGAGAACGGGCGCGGCTGGCACCGCTAAGCGCCGGACGGAACGGGCGGCCCCGCTGCCCGTTTCCCCGAGCCATGCCGCCCTCGAAAGGAGACAACCCGCTTTGAACACCTTGCTGCAAGCAGACCAAGTCACGAAGCGTTACGGAAACGGACGGGGAGTCCGGGAAGTTAGCTTGGAGATTTCGAGAGGCGATATTTTCGGATTGATCGGCCCCAACGGCGCAGGCAAAACGACGCTGCTCAAAATGCTCGTCGGCCTTGCGCGCCCGGATTCGGGCACGATCCGTTTGTTCGGCCATTCCTTGGCGGACCGGTTCGAACGGGCGATGGCCGGCGTCGGCTGCCTGATCGAAACCGCGGACGCCTACGAATATATGAGCGCCTACGACAACTTGAAGCTGGCCGCCCGCTTCTACCCGGACCTTCCGAAGACAAGGATCGAGGAAGCGCTGGAGCAAGTCGGCCTTGCCCCGTACCGGAAGGAGAAGGTCGCCGGCTACTCGCTCGGCATGAAGCAGCGGCTCGCGCTCGCGTCCGCGCTGCTCTCCCGCCCGGAGCTCGTCGTGCTGGACGAACCGGCGAACGGCCTCGATGTCGAAGGCATGGCCGACGTTCGCCGGACAGTCACGCGGCTGTCGCGCGACCAAGGCATTACGTTCCTCATCTCCAGCCATCTGATTCACGACCTGGGCATGATCGCCAGCCGCATCGGCATCATGAAGGACGGCAGCTTGATCCGCCAAGGAGCGGCGCGGGATCTGCTGCCGGACGGACATTCGCTCGAGGATTACGTCCTTGCGGAACTCCGAACGGCGAAGGAGGCGGTATAACGTGCATAGCTTCTATGCGAGTTTCGCGGGCGAGCTGGAAAAAACGTGGGCGCGGCGGAGGACGAAAGGGTTCCTGCTGCTGACCGTTCTGTTGCCGGCGGTTTCCGCCCTGCTGCTCGGTTACGCGCAAGATCGTTCGGCGGTGATCGCCGGGCTCGGGAGCAATCTCCCGCTGATCCTGCTGAACCTGTATACGTTCGCCGTGCTTCCGCTCTTCATGATGATGACCGCTGCGGATTCCTTCGCCGGGGAAACGGCCGCGCGAACGATGAAGCTCCTGCTCGTTCGCCCGGTCACGCGGGCCAAAGTGTTCGCGTCGAAGGCGCTCGCCGTGGCCGCCTTCGTAGCCGCCCTGCTCGCGGCGCTCTGGGTCGTGTCCACGCTGGCGCAAGGACTCGCGGCCGGTTTCGGCGGAGCGTCCGAGACACTGGACGATTTGAAGGCATATGCGGCCGCTTGGGTGCCGATGATGGCCATCGGTTCGATCGCGATCTTCATGGCCCAATGGTTCCGCCAAAGCTCCGGCGCCATGGCGCTGATCATCCTTCTCTACGCCGCCGCCAAGCTGCTTCCCCTCGCGTTTCCGCAGCTGTCCGTCTGGTCCGTCTTCTCCTACACGGACTGGCACTTGCTCTGGATCGGCAGCGGCGCGCCAGCCGGCAAACTCGCCAATACGTTCGTCCTGCTCGCCGCTTATTGTATAATGGCTTATACGGCAGGCTGGATTTTATTTGAAAGAAAAGAGCATTAACCGTCCCCGGAGGAGATCCGAACATGTCCATCAAGACGAGACTGCTGCTTTCCTATATCGCGATGACGGTCATTCCGGTCGTGCTCTTCGCCTTGATCGCCTTCTCCATGGTTCTGCTGTTTCTGGGAGATTTGCATATCGGCCGCCAAGGTCCGCCGAGCGTGTTCGAATCGATGAACGAGCGCGAAGAGCTGTTCGCCGGCATCAAGTTCATGGCGCAAACCGAGCCGGACCGGTTCGCCGACCCGCGCTTCCTCGCAAGCACGGACAAACGGCTGAACGGTCTGGAAGCAGGTCTGGTCGTCGTCCGCAAGGAGGACTTACTCTACTCCTCCCCCTTCGTCGAAATCGACGGTACCGATCTTTATCGGCGGCTCAGCCAGTTGACCGATAAACGGAACGACCGAGATTGGGGACCGATGCTGGACGACCGGTATATGATCACCCGCTACGATTTCACGTTTGGAGACCGCTCCTCCGGCACGGTCTACATGCTGACCGACAGCGGACAATGGATCGATCGGCTCAAAACGTTTTTCCCCATTCTGGTTCTCTCCCTGCTGGCCGTAATCGCGCTGACCAACGGCGTGCTGACCTGGCTCGTCTCCCGAAGCATCATCCGGCCGCTGAACGCCCTGAAACAGGCAGCGGAACGGATCAAGGACGGGGATTTGAACCAGGAAATCCGGGTGAAACGGAAGGACGAAATCGGGAAGCTCGGCGCGGCGTTCGAGGAGATGCGGGTCCGTCTCCGCGACTCGATCCGTTTGCAATTGCAGTACGAGGAGAACCGCAAGGAACTCGTTTCCAACATTTCGCATGACCTGAAGACGCCGATTACCGGCATTAAAGCCTGCCTGGAAGGCATCCGGGACGGCATCGCGGACAGCGGGCCGAAACGGGACAAATACATGGACATGATCGAGCGGAAAACGGAAGACATGGACCGGTTGATCGACGAGCTGTTCTTGTTTTCCAAACTGGACTTGAACCGGCTGCCCTTCCAGCTCGAACCGACGAATCTTACGGCCTATATGCGGGATTGCGTAGACGAGCTGCGCCTCGATCCCCGCATGGCCGGAATCCGGATCGGGTTCGACGGCGCCGTTCAAGCTCCCGTTGACGTGTTGGCCGACCGCGAGAAGCTTCGCAGGGTCATCATGAACATCGTCGACAACAGCCTGAAATATATGGATAAGCCGCAGAAGGAAATCCGGGTGGAGCTCATCGACGGACAGGAGGAAGCGTTGGTACGAATCGGGGATAACGGATCGGGGATCGACGAGGCGGCGTTGCCTCATATTTTCGACCGCTTCTACCGGGCGGAGCCGTCGAGAAACACGGCGACGGGCGGCAGCGGGCTGGGCCTGGCGATCGTGAAGCAGATGGTCGAGGGACAAGGCGGCCGCGTATGGGCGGAGAGCCGCCCGGGCGAAGGCACGGTCATTTCCTTTACGTTGCCGAAGACGGCGGAAAGCGGGGAGAAGGCATGAAACGGATTCTGATCGTCGAGGACGAACAGGTCATCGTCGAGGTCGAGAAGGACTATTTGGAAGCCGCCGGCTATGCGGTGGACACCGCGACGAGCGGAGATACCGGCCTTCGGAAAGCGCTGGAAGAGGATTACGATCTGATCATTCTCGATCTGATGCTGCCGAAGACGGACGGCTTCGAGATCTGCAGGGAGGTCCGGCAAGCGAAGAACATCCCGATTCTCATGCTTTCCGCCCGGAAGGAAGACATCGATAAAATCCGCGGACTCGGACTCGGCGCGGACGACTACATGACGAAGCCGTTCAGCGTGGGCGAATTGGTCGCCAGGGTCAAAGCGCATCTCGCCCGCTACGACCGGCTGACGGCCGACAGCCGGACCCGGCAGACGGACGAGATCCGCATCCGCGGCCTCCGCATCGACAAGCGGTCTCGCAAAGTCTTCGTCAACGAATCGGAAGTCGCCTGCACGTCCAAGGAGTTCGACCTGCTCCATTTTCTGGCGCTGCATCCGAATAGGGCGTTCAGCAAAGACGAGCTGTACGAGAAAATCTGGGGGCTCGACGCGCTGAGCGACACCGCCACGGTTACCGTCTACATCAGCAAGCTGAGGGAGAAAATCGAAGCGGATCCCTCCAAGCCGCAATATATCGAGACGATCTGGGGCGTCGGTTACCGATTTAATCTGTGAGAACGACGTTTACCCGAGCCGACCGCCTTTGAAGCGGTCTAAGCGCCGGAGGAGTGTCACACAACGCTTAACTCAGCCAAAGATCGAAGCACGTGCTCGATCAACCCGGGAAGATCTTCCATCTGGTCTTCGTTGATTTGCCGATTGAAGCGAACTTCGGCCACGTTCCGGTATAGCTCCGGCTGCTGCTCCCCGTAGAGGAAGCTGACGGTTTGAACCGGCGGCAGGGCGGATTGCCAAATGCTTTGCAAGATTTGCTCCACCCGTTTGCATTGGCTCCGGATATCGCGAACGTAGTGGCCGAAACGCAGAATCAAGGAACACCCCGGCATCGCGTCCGGCATCTCCAGGATTTCGGCGGCCAGATCTTGGAGCGAGGCTTGGAGCCGGATTTCCGCCCATACCCCGTCCGTCTCCGCGAGTTCGAACCGCAGAGCGAATTCCCGGGACATGACGGCCATCTCCAGCCGGTCCGTTCTTCCGGTGATCCGGATGCGGCCGGCCAGATTGTCGAGGTCGTACAGCTGATTCTCCAAGGCGACCTTCAAGTTCTCGAATACGGTTGGATCGAACATACCCCAGCAATCCCTTTCCTCTCATTCCCTTACAGATTCAAGAAAAGGATACCCCGCATCCCCGCGCTTCATCAGCGGTTTGCCCGCAGTTTCTCGATATTCAGCACGAAGTTGCCGGCATTCATCCGGATCAGGTCCCGCTCCTCCAGATCGTTCAGGACGAGCTGCAGCTCGCCGGGCTTCACGCCTACCATCTGCGCCAATTCATTCGGATCCAGCGGCAGCTCCACTTCGATCGCATGGGAGGTTCGCCTGCCGTAACGGTTGGCCATGTTGATCAAACTCGTCATGACGCGCGTGCGGGCATCGAAAACGGTCAAATCCCGCATATGCTGGTGCGTGTCGCGGATCCGCGCGATGATGTCCCGCATGATGGTATGGGTGATTTCGAAATGACCCTCGAGCAGCTTCATGAAATCGTTGTGCGAGATGACCAGCAGCTCGGTTTTCTTAAGCGTCTGCGCCGAAGCGGAACGCGGCTTGCCGTCCAGCAGGGAGAGCTCGCCGAAGCTGTCTCCCGGCCGGCAGACGGACAGCGTCTTTTCCCGGCCTTCTTTGTTGTGCATGTAGATTTTGATGGCGCCTTTGAGCACGACGAAGAACGAGTCGCCGGGATCTCCTTCCCGGAACAACACTTCGCGCGCTCCATGGTTCACGATCGTGAAGTTCGCCATCAGCAGGTCCAGCTGTTCGTCATTGAAAATTTCGAACATCGGGATGCCCCTGAGCAGGTGGCTCACAGCTTCCTTCCGTTTCCCCCCGATCGGGGCCGCCGGCACCGAAGCGGCAACGGGCGGCGTTTCCGCGGCTTCGACTTCCAGAGTCTTCACGTTGTACTTCATCAGCACGCGAATCTGGTTCTGCGTCAGCACCATGCCCCTGACCGCCAGCTTGAGTCCGGAACCGGAGTGAATGTCTTTGTCTAATTTCATGCCGACTCGGGCGAGTTCAATGGGGATGATAGGCAAGGTAAGCGCCACCTCGAACAGGGATATCTGGTAATTCGACAGAAAACGCCGCAATTCCTCTATACGGATGCCAACATCCCGTCCGCAGGCATAAACCGGTTCTCGTCCTCATAAAGTTCTACATCCGAAAGCGATGGACGGTGACGAAATGGACGAAACCAAGCTGGCGCGCTACTGCGAGCTGAAGACGGAAATCGGCAGAATGGAGGATGAACTGGATGCCCTCCGCGAAGAAATCATCGACGCGTATACGGACGATGCGGAGGTCGAAGTCGGACCCTACAAGCTGAAAATCATTTACCAAGAGAAGAAGCAATACAACGAGCAGCTGCTGTTCGAGGCGCTGCCGGATCCGGAGCTCTGGAAACACGTTTCCAAAGCGGACGCTTCCAGAATCGCGGCCCTGATCAAGGCGAACGTCTTGTCCGAGAAGCTGATCCGGGGCACGTACCGAATCAGCCGGACGCCTTACCTGTATGTAGACATCAAGGGCTAGAGCGGATCCAGCCGGACCGACGCCTGCTTGCCGCTCAGCTGGATCCCCGTCGCGGGACGGCCCGAGGGCTTAAGATCATGAATGAGCGACTGAAGGACCTCTCGGGCCAGGGGTCCTTCTTTGCCTTGGATTTTCACCACGAGCTGAACCGCGTCGCCGGACTTCAGCAAACGCTCGGCCTGCAGCCTTTTCGTCTCCAGGTCGTGCGTTTCGATTCGAGGCGTCAGGCGGATCTCCTTCAGCTTGGCCGGCTGCTCCCGCTTCCGCGCCTGCAACGCCTCCTGCTTGGCCGCTCCCGCGCGGATCAGCTTCGCCGGGGGCGGACTGCTCATGAGCGACGTGCACACGAGATCGACCTTCAGCTTGCGGGCCATCGCCAGCGCCTCCGCGGTCGGTACGATGCCGAGGTCTTCGCCGCCCGTGCCGGTCAGATGGACCTCGGACGCTTTGATTTTCTCGTTCAGGATCATGGTCGGGCACCTCGGGTGCGATCTAGTCGACGATGTTAGGTCGTGTTCGCTTGGCCTAACTTCTCTCCTATTCTATCATATCGGGATGTCACATCTCGATCCCCATGACGGCTGGAATGCCTTCCTCGTAATAGTGCTTCACCGGCTTCATCTCGGTTACCAGATCCGCGATTTCCACGATTTCCGGACGGGCTCCGCGGCCCGTCAGCACGAGGTGCATGCCTTGCGGCCGCTCGCGGATGACGCGAAGCACGTCCTCCAGCGGCAGCACGTCGTCGACCGGAAACGATTCGATCGCCAGCGCATTGTTGATTTCGTCGAGAATGACGAGCCGGTGTTGGCCTTCGAAGATCCGTTCCTTGGCGAACGACCAGGCCGACCGCAGCGCCTCCCGATGCTCCTCGGGCGTTTTCAGCCAGGTAAATCCGATGCCCTTCTGATGGATTTCGATTCCGAGCTTGTCGAATACGATTTTCTCCCCGTAGGTGCGCTGCGGAGATTTGATGAATTGGATGACCAGCACCTTGAAGCCGCGCCCGACGGCGCGAACCGCGAGGCCGAGGGCCGCGGTCGTCTTTCCTTTGCCATCCCCCGTGTAGACGAGCGTCAGCCCTCTTTCTTTGCTCGGTTTATCCACCGTTCGTCCCTCTCTCCATGATTTCATAAATCCGTGTCATGTCCACGTGACGCCGCACGTGGTCCGCCAACCGGTCGAAGGATCGTTCCCGGAGCGCTTGGAAGGAAAACGAAACGTCCGAAACCGCCATTCCCTTCCCTCTTCGTACCTCGTTCAACCAGCCGCGGCGAAAACGGTCGTTGTGAAAAACGCCATGGATATAGGTGCCCCAGATCCTCCCGTCTTCGGTAACGGTTCCGTCCTCATGATAGGATTCCGGCGTTTCGGGAAGCCGGGTCGGGCGGATTCGAAAAGCGGGCAGGGCCGGCTTCAGGCATGAGGTCTGCCCCATATGAATTTCGTAGCCTTCGATCGGCGCGTCGGGCGGAAAGCCCACGGCGGGTCCGGCGGCGACCCGGCCGCTTACCCGTTCCGTCGTCTTGTCCGGCGCGAATACCGTTTCCAGCGGAAAAATCCCCAGCCCCCGAAGCTCCGCAACGTCGGATTCGGTTCGCCCGGGATCCAGCAGTCTCTGCCCCATCATCTGATAACCCCCGCAAATGCCGGCGACCCGTCCGCCTCGGTCAATGTGGCTGTTCAACTCTTGCTCCAGGCCGGAATTCCGCAGATAAAGCAAATCTTCGATCGTGTTCTTGCTGCCGGGCAAGATCACGACATCGGGCGCGCCCCATTCCTTCACGGAATGGACGTAACGGACCCGGACGCCCGGCTCCTTGAACAGCGGATCGAAATCCGTGAAATTGGAAAGGCGGGGAAGCCGGATCACCGCGATGTCCAAACCGTCCGACGCCGGATTGCCGGATGCGGAGGGGAATCTCCTTCCGTCAAGCGACGCGGAATCCTCGTCCTCGAGCGACAGATCGTCCAGGAACGGAACGACGCCCAGCACCGGCTTGCGGATACGGTTTTCCAGCCATTCCAGGCCCGGCGTCAGCAGCGAGACATCGCCCCGGAACTTGTTGATGATGATCCCGGCGACGCGCGCTCTTTCCTCCGGCTCCAGAATCTCCATCGTACCCACGATGGAGGCGAACACGCCGCCCCGGTCGATATCCGCCACCAGCAAGACAGGCGCGTCCGCCCAAGCCGCCATTCTCATGTTCACGATATCCCGATCCTTCAGATTGACCTCCGCCGGGCTGCCCGCCCCTTCCAGCAGAACGACCTCGTACCGTTCCCTAAGCCGATGGAGGGCTTCCTTCACGATCCGCTCGGCTTCCGGAAGATATCGCTCGCGATACTCCCGCGCCCCCATATTCCCGAACGGCTTGCCGTGAACGACGACTTGGGCGGACGTATCCTTCGTCGGCTTCAGCAGGATCGGATTCATGTCCGTGGTGGCTTCGATCCCGCACGCATCCGCCTGCATGCCCTGGGCCCTGCCGATTTCTTTGCCGTCCGGCGTGACGTAGGAATTCAAGGACATGTTCTGGGATTTGAACGGCGCGACCCGGCGCCCGTCTTGCTTGAAAATGCGGCAGAGCGCCGCGGTCAGCAAGCTCTTCCCGACGTCGGAGGCGGTTCCTTGAAGCATCAAGGTGGCTGCGGGCCGTTTGGACGTTTCCGTCATGCGAGAACCTCCTTCAGTTCCTTCAGCAGGCGTTCGTTATCCGGCCTGAGGCGGATGGCGATCCGGAAGTAAGAGCCGTCCAGCCCGCGGAAGAGCGAGGCATCCCGGATCATGATTCCTCTCTCCGCGAGCGCCCGCTGCAGCCGCTTCGCATTCCAGCGGCCGTCTCCGGGCAATGAAACGAGCAGGTAGTTCACGTCGCCGGGGATGACCCGCAGGCCAAGCCGGCCGAGCTCCCGGATCAGCCACGGACGTTCCTCGAGCAGCCATGCTCTCGTGCGGTCCGCATACCCGGTTTCGTCCAGCACGGCTTCCCCGATCAATTGAGCCAGAAAATTGACGCTCCAATGCGTCTGTTGGTCCGCAAGCCGCCGAACGATATCGGGATGCGCCACCAGAAATCCGAGGCGAATGCCGGGCATCGCGTAGAACTTGGTCATCGATCGGATGACCTGGATCCGCTCCGACTCCGCCGCCCTTCCCAGGAAGGAATGCCCGCTCTCGTCCGGCACGAAGTCCATGAACGCCTCGTCCAGGATCAGGTGCGTCTCCGTCTCGTGCAGACGCTCCAGAACGGACTGCGGAATCAGGCGGCCGGTCGGATTGTTCGGGTGCCCGAGAAATACCGTACGCGAGGCGAAAGGCTCCGCGTCCTTCAAGTCGAACAGATCGTCCTGGCGGAGAAACACGTCCTGGATTCTCCGGCCCGCCTTGCGGACGGCTTGCTCGTATTCCGTGAAAGAAGGCCTTGCGATGACGGTCTCTTCGGGCCCCAGCACGCGGATGACGAGATCGATCAGCTCCGCCGCCCCGTTCCCCACGAGGATGCTTTCCATCGGAACCCGATAGACCTCGGAAAGCTTCCGGCGCAAGCTCCGCACCGCAGGGTCCGGATAACGCGCGATGTCGCGCCATTGCTCCTTCATCAACCGGCCGATCACCTCGGGCGGACCCCACGGATTCATGTTGGAACTGAAATCGAGCCATCCATCCAGAGGCCGGCCGTAAGTTTCCGTCGCCGTCCAAATGTCGCCGCCGTGGCCGTACCGTTCCAGTTCCATCCGGCTCCCTCCTTATCCTCCGTTATAAGCGTAAATCGTGATGCCCAGCAGCAGGCCGAGCTCGATGCATTCGTTTAATGCTCCGTACACGTCGCCGGTGAGTCCCCCCAGCTTCCGGGACACCGCGGAGGCGATCCCGAAGCCAATCCCGAACGTGACGCAAGCGAAAGACAGGAGAAGGAGCCCCGTTTCCGGAGCGTTCCAGCGACCGCAGGCTGACAGAATGCCCAAGGTGAGGACGGCAGCGGCCAGAGCGGATGACACGGCATGTTTTCCTCTAACGGAACGATACAACGATCCGAGTCCCTGCTCCCGTCTGGCATATGGCCAGCAGGCAATGGCCGTCGCCAGGAAAGACCGGCTCCACACCGGCACGGATAGGAGGAGAACCGGCCATTGCCTCCCGTCACCCTGCAGCAAGGAGATCACGGAGGCGATTTTGAGCAGGAGATAGAAGATACAGACGATCACGCCCATCGCCCCGACCCGGCTGTCCTTCATGATTTCGAGCATCCGCTCCTTGGAGCGATGGCTGAGCAAGCCGTCCGCCGTATCCATTAACCCGTCCAGATGCAGCCCGCCGGACAGGAAGGTCCATACCGCCACGAGCATAATTCCGGCGATGGGAGCGGGCAAGAAACGTTCCAGCAACATCCCGATCGCGATGACGATGCCGCCGATCGCGAAGCCCGCGACGGGATAGAAAACGACGCTTCGGCGAAAATGGGCGTCCGTGTATTCGAACGACACGGGTACCGGGATGCGGGTCAGAAACTGGAAAGCGGCGGCGAGCGCCTGCAGCCAGCCTACCAGCATAACGCGAGCGCCGCGCATGACAATCCCCCCATGATCAGATAACTGACGCCGTACAGAAGGCGAACGGCGTGACGGATGTCTTCCCGCTCGATAGGCCGGTTTGCCCAGCCCAGCCTCGCTCTCTCGCTCGGAATCCCGCCGTACCGGTTCACGCCGCCCAGTTGGATGCCCAGGCCCCCCGCCACGGCGGACTCCGGAATGCCGCTGTTCGGGCTCGGATGCAGACGGGCGAAGTCACGCACCGCTCTCCTCGAGCGGGACGCGGAGGCGGGCGGATAGAAAAGCGATACCGCGACCAGCATCCACCCCGTCAGCCGCGCCGGGATCCAATTCAACGCGTCGTCCAGCCGGGCCGATGCCCAGCCGAATCTCAAGTATTTCTCGTTCCGGTAGCCGACCATGGAATCCAGCGTGTTCGCCGCCCGGTAGAACATGGCCAGCGGCGCCCCGCCCAGCAGCGCGAAAAACAGGGGGGACACGACCGCGTCCACCGTATTCTCCGCCACGGTTTCGACCGCGGCCCTGGAGAGCTCGGAAGCGTCAAGCCCATCGGTATCCCGGCCCACGATGTATCCCGTATACTTCCGCGCTTCCGTCAGATCCCCACGGCTCAGCGCCCGATACACCAGCATGGCGGCATCCTTCAATCCTTTGATGGCGACCGTCGTGGAAATCAGCCAAGTATTCGTCGCATAACCGAGCCAAGGGTGGATTCGCCACGCCGCGGCAACCGCCGCCCAGGTGAGCGCGAAGCTGCTCGCGGTCACGATCAGCATCAGCAAGACGCCATTCGCGCGTTTGGCCGGCCCGGGCAGCAGCTTGCTCTCCCAGAAGCCGATCCATTTGCCGATCAAGATGACCGGATGGGGAATCGGTCTGGGATCGCCGACCAGGAAGTCGAGCACAATCGCGCCCATCAGCATGAGCAGCGTTTCCGGCCAGGAGAACCAGATCATCGGGCTCGCCCATTCCCGTCCGGAAGCCGATAGGCTCGGCTTTTCAATTCGATCGGGATGCCCGCCGTCACCCGAAACACTTGCTCGCTGACCTCCGCGACCCGTTGGTTCATCCAGCCGGCCAGATCCCGAAACTGGCGGCCGAGCGGATACTCCGGCACGATCCCGTCGCCGACCTCGTTCGTCACCATAATGACCGTGCTGCCGTGCCCGGACAACGTCTGCTCCAGCTCTTCGATTTTGCTCCATATGCGGCTCTCCGGATCTTCTCCGCGTTCGTCGTACAGCAGCCAATTGGATAACCAGAGCGTCAGGCAATCCACGAGAACGACCGGATGGCTCGAAGCTTTCAGAACGCCGCATAGATCGTACGGCTCCTCGACCGTCTCCCAAGCGAATTCCGAACGCTCCCTGCGTTCCCGATGCCTGTCGACCCTGGCGCGCATTTCTTCGTCGTGCACCTGAGAGGTCGCAACGTATAAGCCGGACCGGCCCAGATGGGCGGCGTACCGCTCGGCAAAACGGCTTTTTCCGCTCCTCGCCCCGCCCGTCACCAGAACGATCATGCGGGTCACCCCCTCACCCAAAATGGATCGATCGACCGTGCTTCGTGTTTCGTGCATGAGTTGCGTGCTGCGTACATGAAACTACCCGCGGGATACGCCGGCGCTTTCGAAGGTGGCCATCTCCCTCATGATGGACACGGCCGCATCCAGGAGAGGAAAGGCAAGAACGGCGCCTGTCCCCTCGCCTAGGCGCATGTTCAAGTCCAACAGCGGCCGAAGCCCCAGCCGTTCCAGCACGAGCCGATGTCCCCGTTCCTGGGACAAATGGGAGGGAATGAGGTATCCCCATGCGTCAGGAGCGAGACTTACGGCCGTCAATGCGGCGACACCGGAGATGAAGCCGTCGATCACCACCGGACATTGAAGCGCGGCCGCGCCTAAGATCACCCCGGCCATCCCCGCGATTTCGAAGCCGCCCAGCTTGCTTAAGACGTCCAGCGGATCGCCCGCGTCCGGAGCATTCACGGAGATGGCCCGACGGATCGCATCGTGCTTTCGCTGCATGCCGTCATCGTCGATTCCCGTCCCCCGCCCGACGGCCAGACCGGTTTCGATGCCGGCGAATACGGCAAGGATGGCCGCGCTGGACGTCGTGTTGCCGATGCCCATCTCTCCCGTCGCGAACAGCCGGCAGCCTTCGCCCGCAAGCTTCCGGGCGATATCGATGCCGCTCTCGATCGCCCGGACCGCTTCTTCCCGGGTCATCGCGGCTCCCCGGGTGAAATTGCTCGTGCCTTCCCTGATTTTGCGGACGTGCAAATCCTCATGCCGTAAATCCGCCTTGATCCCCATGTCGACGCAGACGACCTCGGCGCCCGCACGGCGGGCCAGCACGTTGATCGCCGCGCCCCCGTTCAGGAAATTGGCCACCATCTGGGAGGTGACCTCTTGCGGATAAGCGCTGATCCCTTCTTCGCAAACGCCGTGATCGCCCGCCATGACCACGACCGCTCGCTTGGAGAGGTCCGGCCGAAGGTTCCGCGTTATGCCGGCCAGCTGAATGGCCAGCTCTTCCAAGCGGCCCAAGCTCCCCGGCGGTTTGGTCAACGTGTCCAGATATCGCGCCGCCTCGCTTTGCATCGACTCGTCCGGCGGCGTGATCCGTTCGATCGTCTCGTTCAGCTTATTCAATCTGAGAGCCTCCTCGTTGAAGCATGATTTGCGGCAGCAGGTGAACCGGATGCGGGACGACGATCGGCCGGGTTCCGTATACCTCTTGGATGAAATCCGGCTGCAGGACGTCTGCCGCATTCCCGAGCCGCAGGATTTCCCCCCGATGCAGCATGAGCATCCGGTTGCAGTAAATCGAAGCCAGATTCAGGTCGTGAAGCACGGCAACGACCGTCAAATCCGCTTCCCGCTGCCAGGCTGCGATCCGGTCCAGCATTTGAATCTGATGGCCGATGTCCAGATAGGTGGTCGGTTCGTCAAGCAGCAGCAACCGGGGCTGCTGAGCCATCGCTTTGCCCAGGGCGACCCTCTGCCTCTCGCCGCCGCTGAGATGCTGCAGCGACCGATCCCGCAGTTCGGCCAGCCCGAGCCTGCCCAGAATCGTTTCCACGATCCCCTCCCGTTCCCCGGTCTCCTCGCCCAGCCAGTTTTGGTAGGGGAATCTTCCCATCCCGACGACTTCCTTCACCGTGAAGTCCACGGGGGGCAGGGATTCCTGCTGAAGCACCGCCACCGTCCGGGACAGTTGCTTGCGCGTGAAGGTCTCCATCGGCCGCCCGTCCAGAAGCACCCGGCCGGAATCCGGGTTTTCCGCGCGCGAGATCAGCTTCAGGAGCGTGGATTTGCCGCTGCCGTTCGGACCCAGGATGCCGAAGAATTCTCCTTGCCGGACGGCAAATCCGATTCGGTCGAGGATCCGCGTTTCTCCGTACGATTTGCTGAGATCATGGACTTGCAACATTCGCTACGCCCTCGCTATTCTCTTGTTTTTGCGGAGCAAATACGCGAAGAACGGCGCCCCGAGGAAAGCCGTGACGACGCCCAGCGGAATTTCCTGCGGGCTGAGCAGCATGCGGGCCAGCGTGTCCGCCCATAGCAAATATATGCCGCCCAGGATCGCGGAGACCGGCAGCAGCAGCCGGTAATCCGGTCCCGCCAGCAGCCGGACGAGATGGGGAATGACAAGGCCGACGAAGCCGATCGTTCCGGCCACCGATACCGCAGCGGCGGTAAGGAACGTGGAAACGACCAGCACGATCAGCCGCGTCCGGGCCACATGGACGCCCAGATGCTCGGCCTGTCTCTCCCCGATGGACAAGAGATTCAAAGTCCGGCTGTAAGCCAGCAGCACGGCGATTCCGGCAATCAGATACGGAGCGAGCAGGAAGGTGAACGGCCAGCCGCGCATGGCAAGACTCCCCATTAACCAGAACGTGATTTCGTTCACGACTTGGTCGGATTGCGAAGCCATGAAGGAAACGAACGAGCCGAGGAAGGCTTGCACGACGACGCCGGACAGAATCAGCGTCTCGAGCTGAAGCTTGCCGTGGATTCGCGCTAACCGCAGCACGGCGATCAGGCTGACGATACCGGTGACGAACGCGACGATCGGGATCGTCCATCGGCCCAGAAGAAACATTTGCAAACCGAACAAAATGACGAAAGCCGCCCCCACCGCGGAACCGGAGGCCACTCCCAACGTGTAAGGGTCGGCAAGAGGGTTGCGAAGCACGCCTTGGAAGCCGGCCCCCGCCAGGGAAAGACAGGCTCCGACAAGGATCGCGAGAACAACGCGGGGAAGCCGGACCTTCAAGACGATTTGCTCGGAGGAGACCGGCCAGTCCGACTGAACCCAGTGGCCCGCGTAGGGCAGCTGATGCCACAAAATCCCCCATACCTGTCCCAGAGGCAAGCGGGCGCTGCCGATCGAGAGGCAGACCACAACGGAAAGAAGAAGGAGCGCGAAGCCGGCGCCCCCCCACCATCCGATTTTTCCGCTCACCGCTTCACCAGTCCGGGATAGATGCCGTTCGAAATCTGCAGCAGGGCTTCCGTGATCCGCGGACCCGGCCGGGAAAGGATGTCGCCGTCGAGTCCGACCATGCGGTTATCCGCGATCGCTTTGATTTTGTCCCAACCGGCCCGGCTCCGGATGAGATCCTCCAATTTCTTGCCGCTGGCTTGGTCGGTAATGTTCAGCGTATAGAAAATGACGTCCGGATTGTCCGCGATCACCTTCTCTTCGTTGATGGCATTCCAACCTTCCATGTCGGACGCGATGTTCACGCCCCCCGCGAGCGTGATCAGCTCATCCATGAACTCGCCTTTGCCGACCGTCCACCCCGGCGAGAACTCGATGTACACCTTCTTCTTGTCCTCCGGCTTCACCGTGGCCGCGGCTTCCGTCACTTTGCGGATATCGTCCTTCATCTTCGCGACCAAAGCTTCCGCTTCCGCTTGCTTGTCGTTGATTTGCCCGAACAGCAGAATGTTGTTCAGTACGTCGTCCACTTTCTTGGGGTTCGTACGGAAGACGTTCAGCCCCAGCTTGCGCAGTCCTTCCAGCGCCGTTTCCTTGATCGAAATGCCCGAAACGACGAGATCGGCTTGGGCCGCGAGAATCGCTTCCGCGTTCGGTTCCGTCACGCCGCCCATTTTCGGTTTGCTTTTCGCTGCCTCGGGGTAGTTGTCATAATCCGATACGCCGACGATCCGGTCCCCGAGACCGAGCGCGAACAAGATTTCCGTCTCCGAGGAGGACGTCGAAACGATGCGCTCAGGCGCCTTCTCGAACTTGAATTCCGCGCCGGAGGCATCCTTGACCGTCAGCGGATAGGCGGTTCGCTTGACCGCGCTGGAAGGCGACGCCTCGCCGGACGGAGAACCGGAGGCCGGAGCGGACTCCGTCGCGGCCGCCGGGCTTTGGGAAACCGCCGAACCCGCCCCGTCCTTGCCTCCGCAAGCCGATAAAACCGCCGTCAACACCAATATCAGAACCCAAATTCCAAATCGCTTCATTTCTACCTCATCCCTTCGGTGTTAAGTAGAGAAGGGCTTGGACAATGAACCGGAATCCCCATACCAACCAATCAACGAGAAAACCCCTTGTCTCCATGAGGAAGCAAGGGGTTAGCAGCTCAGGAACGAATCCGAAATCGAAAAAACGGCGAATCTATGAAAATTCCCGAGTCGGCCAGTCCTTTTCCGCGAAGGATGTTGTTGGCGCAGCACAGCAGGCAGGTCTCCTGGCTTACGGGTTTGATGACTTCCTCCCCTTCCCATTCCGGATGGAACAGTGGGCTTGCGAGGTTGTCCCCGATACACAGTGGCGGGACCGCGCCGGATTCGCACCGGCTTCCCTTTTAACCTGAACCGCGAACGAACGCGTGCCCAGGCACCTGTTGGCTCTATGGATTCAATTGTCAAGCGGAATCTCTGATCGCATTATAGCGTAACCGGCAGGAAAAGAGAAGGGTGAGCAACGCCCGTCCGTCAGTTCCGGCGGCCAAGAAACTCCGTATTTTGTCAGCGGCGTCCTGACAGGAATTAATCGGAACCGTGTCAAATTATAGAGAGGACACCCGCATGCGTTGGAGGCCTGGACCGTGTCGATCAAAGCGAAACTCGCCTTGTTGATCTCCCTCGTCGTAACCGTGATCTTATCCTTGAATATATCCATCTACTACGTCTCCTCCAAATCGGAGCTGCAAGCGAACGCAGAACAGCAGATGCTCCGGATCGCCAAGCAGATCGGCAACACCCTGGAGACGACCGAGCGCACCAGAAACTACATGGAAGACAAAATCGGCGAAATGCTGCGCAATGCCGCCATCGCGGCCAAGAGCGAGCTGGATCCGCATATCGCGAACGTAACCAACGAACAGCTGGCGGCGCTAAGCCGCAAGCTCGGCGTCGACCATATCACGCTGTGGATCCGGACGGACCGCGACATCGTCGCCGTGAGATCCTCGGATCCGAAAGAAATCAACATGGGCTCGAGTACGTGGGACTACTGGTATACCGCGTTCAACGAATTGTTCGACCGGCGCGAGGTGACCGTACCCCAAGGCCAGAAGCTTCCGAATTACTGGGCCGGGCCGATCCAGTTCTCCACCTCCGACGAGAACCGGATCGACAAATGGGGCTATTATTACGACGGCACGACGGATTACATGATCAATCCGTACGTGGATGCCAAAGAGTTCCTGGAGTTCATGGACAATAACGGAACGAACTCCCTCATCCGCAAGCTGCTGGCGGATAATCCGGACATCCTCGGCATCGCCGGCTTCGATCCGAAGTTCTTCGGCAAACCGCCGATCCTTCGCGAGGTGAACGGCAAGATGGTTCAAAACCTCGATACGAAGGATATTCCGTTCGGCGAGTACACGTTAAGAGATGGGAAAGTCGACGTGCCGAGCGTGCTGCAGACGGCGAGAACCGGGCAGGCCATCACGGCGACCACGGAGGTGGAAGGCAAACACGTGATGAAGAGCTTCATTCCATTGGGCGGCGGAAGCCCGTACGTCATTGGAGTGATCTTCGATCACCGCGTCATCGAGCGGTCCGTCAACCGCCAGGCGTTCCTCCAGTCGGTCATATCGGCCGGACTCATCATTGGCGCGTGGATCGCCAGTTACCTGATCGCAGGCATCTTGATTCAGCCGCTTCGCCAGATTCTGCGCAACGTGGACGAAATCGCCCAAGGCCGCTTCGGGAGCAAAATCATCATCCAAAGCCGCGACGAGCTGGGCCTGTTGTCCTCGCGAGTCAACACGATGGCGGACAGTCTCCAGTCGTACACGGACCGCTTGAAGGATACGGCGGAAGAGCTGCGGGGAACGAAGGAATATTTGGAATCCTTCGTCGGCCAAACTTCGGACGCGATCCACGTGACGGATGTGGAGGGCAAGGTCACGCGGGTCAACAAAGCGTTCGAAAAGATGTTCGGCTGGAACGAGGAAGATGTGCTGGGCCAGTCGTTGTCGCACTTAACGCAAGAGCATTGGCGCGAATGCGACGAAATCCGGGACCGTATCCTGCGGGGGGAGGCGGTAGCGGATCATGAGACCGTTCGGCTGACGAAAAACGGGGAATCCGTCGACGTGAGCATCACGGTGTCCGCGATTCGGGACGAAGGGGGCGAGATCGTGGGCATCGCCGAAATCGCCCGGAATATCACGGCAAGGAAGCACACCGAGGAGGTGATCCGCCGTTCGGAGAAGCTCGCGGTCATCGGGCAGCTCGCGGCCGGCGTCGCGCACGAAATCCGCAATCCGCTCACGACCGTCCGAGGATTCGTGCAGCTGCAGCAGCAGACGGGCAAGCTGACGGCTTCCCATCTCGAAGTCATGATGTCCGAGCTGGACCGCATCAACTTCATCGTCAGCGAGTTCCTCGTTTTGGCCAAGCCCCAAGCGAAGCAATTTCAACCGGCCGACCTGCGAAGCCTGATGACCGATGTCGTCATGCTGCTCGATCCGCTCGCCAATATGGGGAGCGTCGAAATCGATTATCGGTTGCCGCCCGTGGTTCCGGCCTTGATCTGCGAACCGAATCAGCTGAAACAAGTGTTCATCAACGTCTTGAAAAACGGCGTCGAAGCGATGCCGCAAGGAGGAACGATCACGATCGAGATGGCGCACGAGCCGGAAGAGGACAAAGTCGTCGTCCTCATTCGCGATCAAGGATGCGGCATCCCCGAAGAAGAGATGTCCCGCATCGGGGAACCGTTCTTCACCAGCAAACCGTCGGGCAACGGCTTGGGACTCATGGTTTCGCAGAAAATCATCGCCAACCACAAAGGCACGATGGCCATCCGCAGCAAGCGGGGGGAGGGCACCACCGTAGAGATCCGGCTGCCGGTCGCTTGACCGGCATCGGCACGATGCCCCTAATCATCAGTTCGCGCCCTGCTTCGCTTCATGCAAGGCATGGATTCCCGCAAGAAAAGTGTCCACCAGCAGCCCGAAACTGACGTTCAGGTCCAGCGGAATGCCGAATCCCCCCTGCTGCTCGATCGAAGCGAAACCGTGCACCAAGCTGCGGAACCCGCGAACGACATGAATGGCCGCATCGTCCCGAAGTCCGTAAGCCTCCAGCACCCGGACGACGATCTCGACGATTTCCCCGGCCGCCTTCTGCATGGCCGGATCGCTCATATCCGGATACCGGCTGATCGCCTCATATACGCCGGGGTGCCGGCGAACGAACGTCAGGTAAGCTTCGGCGATCGCCCTGACGGCATCGTCCTTGGATTTGCCGACGGCCGCCCTCGTGAGGGCTTCTTTCAATTGCGCGAAACCGTAAAGCACGAGCTTGTTTCTCAAGCCCGGCAAACCGTTCACGTGGTTGTAGAGCGAAGGAGAACGTATGCCCAGCTTCTGCGCCAAGACGGCCAGGCTGAGCGCTTCCACTCCTTGCGCATCGGCGATTTCCGCAGACGCCGAAAGCACGGTCTGCAAGTCCAATCCGGTTCTAGCCATGTAGGGGATCCTCCCGTATCAACGTCGTCAAGTAAAACGGCTACGCAGTCCTTCACGGACGGATAGACGTTGAGGTGATTCAGAAAAGTGTCGCAGGTTATATACTTTTTGAATCACTTCGACAAGTTCGCCGCCGCCTCTTCGATCGCCCGATCCATCGCCGATGCCGGCGATTCTATCATGCTTCCGTGCCCCACCGCAAGCAGGCTCGGGTTCCATTCCCGCAGCTTCCGCACGCTGCGGAGAGCCGTTTCCTTATCCCAGGTCGCGAAGGCGGGAAACGGAAACCACGGCTTCACCTGACCGCTGACGGCAATGCCTCCGCGCGTCTGCACGGCGTCTCCAGCGATCAAGGCTCCGCTCCTCGTATCGTAGAACGCCATGGAGCCCGGGGTATGGCCGGGTGCGGACACCGCTTCCAGCGAACCGACGCGGTCGCCATCCGCGAGCAGAACGTCCGCGCGCGTCATGACCTTCTTCGGCACGGCGCCCCGGATCGGCGTATCCGGTTCGCCCGGATCGAGGGACCGATCGCCTGCAAGCAGCCGGGAGTCCCGTCGGGAAATATGGACCGGAACGTCTGGCAGCGAGGCTTTCAGCTTATCGAGCGCGCCGACATGATCGTCGTGGGCATGGGTCAGCACGATCCTCGCGACCGGCTTGCCGATCTTCCGGGCCGCTGCCAGGATCGCTTTGTCGCTGCCGGGAAGCGCGGCGTCCAGAAGCGTCAGGCCGTCGTCTTCCTCCACGAAGTAACAATTGACGGGAAATACCCCCGGCAGGAAGGTCATCTGGTAAACCTTGCCCATGCGAACCATTTTCATTTTCCGTTCACTCCCGCTCTTCAATTATATGCCGAAATAGTCCGTCGCCAACGACAGCAGTAGCAGAACGCCCATGACGGTGCCGGCCGTCCAAGCCCGTGCCTTGTTCTGCAGGCGGGCGCTTCTCCTCCGAAGCGACAGCGCGTACATCGCGAATCCGGCCGTTACGATGATCAGCTCCAGGGCCGCGCTCCATTCGGGGAACTTCCACAGCCCGAGCCCCAACAGCGGCAAATCTCCGGCGTTGCCCGGCAGGATCGGCATATCGGCCCGATGGACGATCAAATCCAGCAACCAGTGGCTGGCAACAACCGCCCCTATGGTGATTCCTCCCCTGCTCCCCCACCACCGGGCTGCCGCGAGACCGGCAATCAGCGCGAGAACCAGCATCCCGACAACCGAATGGGTGTAATCCGCATGGATGACCGCCTCGCCGTATCCTTCTCCGCCGGACGAATCGATCGTCTCCGTCCCGGTCAGCAGCATCGGTACGAATGCGATATCAAGCAATTGCGTGGCTGCCATCAAAGCCCAGAGGGGAACCTTAGGGCTCTTCGCGCGGACGGCCGCCGCGATTCCGAAATGTCCTGCGAACATTTTAGCCCACATCCTTTCCCGATCGAATCGATGCATCCAACCAGCCGCACAAACCGATGAACAACGCGAGAAACAGCAGGAAACTCATTTCGCCATCTCCTTTTGGCTAATATGATTAGTTTTATAGTAACTAACCGAATTAGTTTTTGTCGACAAGAAATCGACCATTCCTTATTGATTCCATACGATCATGAGCACACGGTTAATAACGACAATGAATGCGAACGGAAAGGCAAGGGATGGACGGCCGGCTGCATAGAGTCCGGCTGCGGCGATTCCGAACAGAACCGCCTCCATCACTAGCTGCACGGGCATGCTCACCGGGATCGAAGCTTTGGGCGACAGGAACGTTCCCCATGCCACCGCTGCGAGCAAAGGCGCTCCAATGCCGAGAAGCCACTTCACGAACCCGACCTTGCCCGCGTGAAACCCCCAGTAGCCTAATGCGGCCAACAGACAGAGCTCCAGCAGGAATCGGATGCCCAGATTGGCCATTTTCAAGATTTCCATTCGCGATTTCTCCCTTCGCTAATCTTGTTATTTAATAAACTAATCCAATTAGTTATATGATAATGGATTCCCTTTTTCTTGTCAAGAACTTCATGGAATTTCGTTCGTATCGCTCGCCATGCACGCCTAGCGTTAACCTTTGACGCCACGATAACGATTCCTTTTCCGGACTGAAAGTTTGCTGAGCGTATCGCCAAATATCAGGAAGGAGAACGGCAGGGGACTGTCGAATTCGAAAACTGGAAACCGCCGGAAAAATCTGAAGGGACCGTTCAAAAATCTGATCTGAGAGGAGGCGGAAGCGTATGGGACCGTTCGCGCAGGACTTGCTCATGGACAAAGTCGTGCTCGTCACGGGCGGGGCAACCGGGTTGGGGCGCGCGATGGGGGAAATGTTTCTCAAGCTGGGAGCCAAGCTCGCCATCGCCGGCCGGCGGGAGGACGTATTGAAGCAAGCAGCCGCCGAAATGGGCGCGGGCGGTGGCGAAGTGCTCTGGAAAAGCTGCGACGTCCGCGACCCCGAGCAGATACGCGAGCTGGCGGAAGCGTTAGAACAACGATTCGGCCGGATCGACGTTCTGGTCAACAACGCGGCCGGCAACTTCATCAGCCCGACCGAGCGCCTGTCTCCCCGCGCCGTGGACGCGGTGCTCGGCATCGTGCTTCACGGCACGTTCTACGCCGCGCTTGAAATCGGCAAAAGATGGATTGCGGCCGGACAGCCGGGCACGATGCTGAACATCGTCACGACGTACGCCTCTTCCGGCTCGGGCTTCGTCGCGCCGTCGGCGGCGGCCAAAGCGGGCGTGCTCGCCTTGACGCGTTCCCTTGCGGTGGAATGGGCCCGCTACGGCATCCGCCAAGTCGCGATCGCCCCGGGTCCCTTCCCGACGGAAGGCGCTTGGTCGCGGCTGTCCCCCACTCCGGAGCTGGAGCGGAAAATGCTGGACCGCATCCCTCTGAAGCGGGTCGGACGACCGGAAGAGCTTGCCCATCTGGCTGCTTACCTTATCTCCGATTATGCCGAATATCTGAACGGCGAGGTCGTGACGATCGACGGAGGGGAATGGCTCCAAGGCGCCGGCCAGTTCAACGGTCTGCTCGACGTGACCGACGAGCAGTGGGAGCGCCTCGCGGAGCTGACGCGCAAAGGCAAGTGAACACGGCGAAGCGATAACGTTTCAACGGGCTGCAACTTGGCCAAGATGATTAGAAGCAAAGGAGCGTATGAGATGCCGACGATTACCGTAGAAGGAAAAGGTTCGTTTCAAGTCGACGAAGGCAAGAAGCTCGTCCTCGCCCTGGAGGACAACGGAGTCGATATCCTCCACCGCTGCGGCGGCAATGCCCGGTGCACGACCTGCCGCGTCGAACTGATCGCGGGAGAACCCGGCCCGATCGGCGAGGCGGAAGCCGCGATCCGCGAAGCCAAAGGAATCGCCGAGCCCCATATCCGGCTGTCCTGCCAGATCCGCGTACATTCGGATCTGACGGTGAAGCCGGCGATGACCGCCTCCGAGTCCGGCCTGGAGCCCGGCACCCGTCCGCAGGACTGACGTCTGGAACACGAAGCATCTCTCCATTAGGAAAAAGGCTGCCGAACGAAATCGTTCGGCAGCCTTTTTCTCGAAGTGACCCGAAAACCCCAATTACAGCGCCAGTCTCTCGGGGGTTCAGCAAGATTAACGTTTCCAGAAGTCACTACAGCGCTCGAATTCGGGGGTTCAGCCAAAATAACGTCTCCGGGAGTCACTACAGCGCTCGAATTCGGGGTTTCGGCCCAAATAACGTCTCCAGAAGTCACTACAGCGCTCGAACTCGGGGTTTTGGCCCAAATAACGTCTCCAGAAGTCACTACAGCGCTCGAACTCGGGGTTTCAGCCGAAACAACGTCTCCGGAAGTCACTACAACGCTCGAATTGGGGGGTTCAGCCGAAATAACGTCTCCAGAAGTCACTACAGCGCTCGAATTCGGGGGTTCAGCCGAAATAACGGAGCCGGTTTTCTGTGAAATCGGACGATCCGATAACGTTACTACGTTATATTCTGATGAATCGAAAAAAAAAAGGGGGGCTTCGCCCCCACTATGATCCGCAGTATGAAGTACCCTACCCAGACATCCCCTCGAACGCCGCGATCTTCTCCTTGACCGGCTCGGGAAGGGGAGTGCTCCGCCCGCTGCTCCTGTCGATGAACACCATGGCTCCCCGCCCGGCCGCTTTGAGCTGACCCGTTATGGAGTCCGCCAGCGCGTACTCCAAGTCGTACGACGACCGCCCCAGCTTGGCCACCCGCACATGAAGCCTTAGCGGATCCTTCTTGTACACTTGCGCCAGATATTGGCACTCCAGATCGGCGACGACGGCCCCGTATTCGTCGTTGAAAAGCTGCTCCGCCACGCCCAGATGCTCCAAGTACTCGACGCGTCCTTGCTCGAAATAAATAAAATAGCTGACGTTGTTTACATGCCCGAACATGTCGGTCTCGAAATAGCGGGGCTTGATCGGGATCGAAAACCGGAATTTGCCCAGCCACCCTTCGGGATCCGGCTGCACGTACGCGATCGGCCTCAAAGCCCAAGCTCCTCTCTACGTGATGTTTTTGCCGTAAAAAATCTCATCCATCTCCTTCTTCAAGCTTTCCGTGATTTCCTTCTCCTCGCCCGGATCCAATTTATCCTTCGTGTAGCCGAAGAGATAGTTGTTGAGGTCGAATTTGCGCAGCTTGCATTTGGTGTGGAAAATGTTCTCCTGATAGACGTTCACGTCGATCATATCGTACATGTCGATGATTTCGTCCGGTATGTAGTTCTGGATCGAACTGATTTCATGGTCGATATACAGCTTGTGCCCGTCCGCGTCGCGCGTGAACCCGCGAACCCGGTAGTCGATCGTCATGATGTCCGTGTCGAACGAATGGATGAGATAGTTCAGCGCTTTCAGCGGTGAAATTTCCCCGCACGTGGACACGTCGATGTCGGCGCGGAACGTGCTGATTCCCCCGTTCGGATGGTATTCCGGGTATGTATGGACCGTAATGTGGCTCTTGTCGAGCTGAATGACGACGGACTCGGGAAGAGGGCCCGGCGACTCGTCGTAATGCTCCGTCGGCACTTCCACGATCGGGCCTTCCGACACCAGCATCGTGACGCTCGCCCCCTGCGGGACGTAATCCTGCTGGGCAATATGGAGCGTGTGGGCGCCGATGATGTCCGCTACGTCCTTCAGGATGTTCTTGAGCCGGTCGGAATTGTACTGCTCGTCGATGTACGCCAGGTAAGCGTCGCGCTCTTCCGCTGTCTTGGTATAACAAATGTCGTACATGTTGAAGCTCAAGGTTTTCGTCAGGTTGTTGAATCCGTGCAAGGTGATGACTTGCTCGGGCGTCAGCTTCATGAGGTGCAGCGCTCCTTTCGGTTAAACCGACAGGTATTATTCCCAATTTCACTGGAAATAAATAGACGCCCCGGAAGGGCGCCCAAGGCGACGATCCAATCAAACAAGGATCAGAGGTTTCGGGAGCTTCTGCTTTCTCCGCGTATGGGAGGTACCCGCGGATTCCCGCGATCGATGCCAATCCTTCCGCCTGTTGACGCCGGCGATGCGCGATTTCCGGCGTCCTCCGCATCGTCCTCCGCAACCGCATCCACAGCTCATCTAGTTTGCCTCCTTTTAACCTGGATCGATAAAATGCCTTCTTCCATGGTATGGCGGATTGCCGGGTTGGATTGGGCCAGCGTGCGGAACAAATCGCCCGGTCACTTCTGCCATACGACTTCCCAATTCCGGTTTACCTCGGCCGCGATGACTTTCTTCTCCAAGATGTAGTTCGCGAGCAGCTCCGCCACGTCGACGTTGATTTCGCGCACGACCGGTTTGCCTTTGAACATGGGATAGTCCCCTCCGCCTCCCGCACGGTAATGGTTCATCACCACGTCGAACTCCCTTGCGGGATCGAGCGCTTCCTCCTCGCCGGCAACCTGCAGGCGGACGACCCGTGAACCTGCGGGACGGGAGATATCGAGCGTGTACCCGATCCCTTCCCACATGTCGTAATTGTAGTGCTGCGGCTTCGGCTCCATGAAGGCCGGGCTGACCTCGATCGGGCCGTCCCCGCCCCGGTAATCCGCGAAATACGCGGCGGACCGCTCCAGCGCGTCGCGGATATCCTGACCGGTGACCCGGATCACCTTAAGCGTGTTCGGATAGATGTAATTCGACACGACATCGCGCATCGTGATGACCGGTCCGAAGCCCGGCGCGAAGTTGTCGAACAGCGCGGTGTTGGAAATGGCCACGCCCGCGACGTCCATCTGGACCCGATTGATGAATTCGGTGAACGGATGGTCCCGCAGGCGCACCTCCATCGGATTCGCTACCTTCATGTCTCCTTCCACCCGGCCGATCGGCTGATCGAGCCACAGTTGGGTCGAGCGCTCGTACCGTTCCGCCAGAAGCATAATCGCGGCATCGGACTCCACCTCGTCTACCGGGAGCAGTTCCGCCCGTTTTTCCCTGACCGTCCACCGGTCTTCGTCCCGCTGCAGGACCAACGTGACTTTGCCTAACCTCACGCCTTGCGTGCCGGGCTGGATGACCGCGACTCCGTTCACCTCGCCCGTCAGCATCCGATGCTGGTGCCCCGTCAGAAGCACGTCAATCTCCGGCACCCGCATGCATAGCTCGTACCCCTGGTTTTCTCCGGTTAACGTTTCCGTCGGCTCGCCCGTCTTCAAGTCCCTCTCGAAGCCCCCGTGATACGACACGATGACGAGGTCCGCCCGCTCCTCCTCTTTCAGCCGTTTGACCCACGCGTCCGCCGCTTCCACGGCGTCCAGGAATTCCATCCCTTCGATATGGTGCGGGTTTTCCCAATTCGGAATATAAGGCGTCGTAAGCCCGAGCAGCGCGGCCCGGACGCCGCCGGGAAACTCGAGGATCCGGTAGGGCTTGCCGAAGAACGGCTCCCCCGTTTCCCGATTCACGATATTGGCGGTCAGCCACGGAAATTCGGATTCGTGCACGGCCCGGTTCAACAGGTCGAGACCGTAATTGAATTCGTGATTTCCGATGACGGCCGCGTCGTAGCGGAGCTCGTTCAGGATGCGGATCATCGGGTTCATGGCCGACGAATCGACACGGGCGTAATGATAGGTAAGCGGCGTTCCTTGGATCAAATCGCCGTTGTCGACCAGGATCGAATGGGGATGCCGCTTGCGCTCCCGCCGGATCACGGCCGCCAATTTCGCGAAGCCGTGCGGCATCTCCCGGTTGTCGGAATAATGGATCGGAAACACGTGACCGTGAACGTCGCTCGTTTGCAGGATGGCGATTTCCAGGGTTTCGGTTGGTTGGTTCATCGGCAGACTCCTTTCTTTTTCCTAAAACTTCGGTAAATTTACACAAATCCCGCGCCCATTTTACATTGGTTCAGTATAGTGGGATCGCAAGTACCTATACAAACAAAAGTGGAGGAAACCGAAAATGTTCAAGAAGTTCGCAGTACTGGGTTTTGCATTGGTCATGGTGGTCGCGATTCTGTCCGCATGCGGCAAAAACAACAACGAAAGCGGCAGCTCCCCGAGCCCGGCTACGGAAAGCTCCTCTTCCCCGTCGGAATCCGCTTCGCCTTCGGAATCGGCATCCCCGTCCGAGTCCGCATCCCCTTCAGAAGCCGCCGACCAAGGCTACGTTCCGACGGAGCTGAAGGTTCAATTCGTGCCTTCGCAGAACGCCGACACGCTCGAAGCGAAAGCGAAGCCGCTGGAGAAGCTGCTGTCGGACAAGCTGGGCATCCCGGTTACGGTCAGCGTATCGACGGACTACAACACGATCATCGAAGCGATGGCGTCCAAGCAAGTCGACGTCGGCTTCCTGCCTCCGACCGCTTACGTGCTGGCGAAGGACAAAGGCGCTGCCGAAGTCATCCTGCAAGCGCAGCGCAACGGAGTGAAGGAGCCGGAAGGAACGGCTACCGACGAGCTCGTCGATTCCTATAACGCGCTGATCATCGTACGTTCCGACTCCGACATCAAGACTCTCAAAGATCTCAAAGGCAAGAAAATCGCCTGGCAGAACGTCACGTCTTCCGCCGGTTACGTATGGCCGGCCGTCGAAATGAAGAAGGAAGGCATCGATCCGGAGAAAGACGTGACCGGCGTAACGGTCAAAGGCCATGACCAAGCCGTACTGGCCGTCCTGAACAAAGACGTTGACGCAGCCGCTATCTTCGGAGATGCTCGGAACATCGTGCTGAAGGACAAGCCCGACGTATTCCAGCAAACGCGCATCATCCACACGACGGCTCCGATTCCGAACGACACGATCTCCGTCCGCTCCGACATGAGCAAAGAATGGATCGAGAAATTGCAGAACGCGTTTATCGAAATCGGCCAAGATCCGGAAGGCCAGAAAATCATTTTCGAAATTTACTCGCACAAGGGTTACGTAAAATCCGACGACAGCAAGTTCCAAATCGTTCGCGAGTACGGCAAGGAAGTCGGGCAATAATCTCGTAATTCTTAAGTTATGATGGGGAAGGAGACCCGGCGACGGGTCTCCTTCTCTATGTTATACGAGCTTCTTGCGGAGATATCCCGATATCGCGTCGATGATCGTGACCGTGACGATGATTCCCAGCAGGATGATGCCTACCCGGTCCCAATTCCTCGTCGACAGCGCGAAAATAAGCGGCGTCCCGATGCCGCCGGCCCCGATCGCCCCCAGAATGGCGGCGGAACGGACGTTGATCTCGAAACGGTACAGCGTGTAGGAGAGGAACTCGGGCAAGATTTGCGGGATAACGGCGAACCGGATCGTTTGGATCCGATTCGCGCCGGTCGCCGTCAGGGCCTCCATCGCGCCGGTCTCCATATTCTCGATCGATTCGGAATAGAGCTTGCTCAGCATGCCGACGGAATGCAAGCCGAGCGCGAGCACCCCGGCGAAAGCGCCCGGGCCGACGGCTACGATGAACAGGAGGGCCATGACGATTTCCGGGAAGGTTCTCAGAAAGCTAAGCGCGGCCTTGCCGGGCCAGGAATACCATTTGCGCTTGAATTGGTTGCTTGCGGCCAGGAAGGCGAGCGGAACGCCGATGACCGCGGACACGAACGTGCCGAGCGCGGCGATCGCGAGCGTATCAAGCAGCCCGCGCAGCAAATCTTCCCCGTCCGGCAAATACACGAAATCCCAATCCGGATGGAACAATCCCGAGACGATGTTACCCGTCACTTCCCCGGCCGTTTCTTTGAAGGAGGCAGCCGGCAGCCCGTAGAACGCCCAGACATATACCGCGGCCACGACGGCAAGGGCGAGCCAGGTTCTGCTTCTTGTCCGGTTCATAGCCATTTCTCCCTCACTTTCACGGTAATGAAGTCGATGATAAGAACGACGGCAAGCGTGAACAGGATGATGGACGACGTTTTGTCGTATTTCAGCAGGCCCAGCGTCCGTTCATAAAACAGTCCGATTCCTCCCGCGCCCACGAGCCCGAGGACGGCGGCCGCCCGAACGTTTACCTCGAAGGTATAGAGAAAGTACGAAACGAAAGGGCCCGTCACTTGCGGCACGACCCCGAAATGGATCCACTGCAGCTTGTTCGCCCCGACCGCGGTCATCGCTTCGAGCGGCCCCGGGTCGATCGCCTCGACCGACTCGTACGTCAATTTGGCGATCAGCCCGAAGGAGAACAGCGTGAGCGCGAAAATGCCGGCCCACGGCCCGATGCCGAAGATGGCCACGAATACCGCCGCCAATAGCAGATCCGGAACCGTTCGGACCAAGTTCAGGATGAACCGTGCCGGATAATAGAGGAACGGGGAGCGGGCGACATTGCGGGCCGATAGCAGCGCGATCGGGATCGCCAGCGCCGCCCCGAACGTCGTGCCGGCTACCGCCATCCGGATCGTCTCCCACATGGCGTCCGTGATTTTGCTGAAGTAGCTCCAGTCCGGCGGCACCATCTCTCCGAGAAGCCTTCCGATATTGGGCAGCCCGTCTGCCAGTTTGAGAAAATCGGCTCCGGTCTTCACGCCGCTGGACCAGAGCAGAAGCACGATCAGGGCGAACGTGAGGTAGCTTTTGATGCGGCTTGGCGGTTTGGGGATCGGTGGCAGCGTAGATGTTTTCATGCGTGAATCCTCGCATTCATGGGCGTGTCCCGCGTTTCGGATTCGGCTGCACTTCCGTAAATGCCGGCGAACGCCTCGTCGGTCGCGGTCTCCGCCGGCCCGTCGAACACGACCGACCCGACCCGCATGCCGATGATCCGGGTCGCATATTCCCGAGCCAGCTCGACATCATGAAGGTTGACGACCATCGTGATGCCCGATTCCCGGTTGATCCGCCGCAAATCGTCCATGACCTGGCGCGTCGTCAGCGGATCCAGCGAGGCGACGGGCTCGTCGGCGAGGATGATTTTCGCTTCCTGGGCCAAGGCGCGGGCGATGGACACGCGCTGCTGCTGTCCGCCCGACAGCTGGTCGGCGCGGACGTAGGCTTTCTCCCCGAGATTGACGCGCCTCAGCGCTTGATGGGCCAGCTCGACATCCTCCTTGGGGAACAGGCCGAGCAAGGTCCTCATCGTAGAGTGGTAGCCTACTCTTCCGGAGAGCACGTTGCGGAGCACGGAAGACCGTTTGACGAGATTGAAATTTTGGAAAATCATTCCGATATCCCGGCGGATCCGCCTGAGCTTCTCGCCGGACGCCGCGGTGATCGACTTGCCGTCCACCAGGATTTCGCCTTCCGTAATTTCGTGCAGCCGGTTGATCGACCGCAGCAGCGTCGATTTGCCGGCGCCCGACAAGCCGACGATCACGACGAATTCGCCGGGGGCGATCGTCAGATTGACGCGGTTTAACCCTCTGGTCCCGTTTGCGTACGTTTTCGAAACGTTGTTGAACTTGATCATGGCCCTCCAACTTTCCTTGGATTTAAGCGCGGGAGCATTTCCCGAACTCTACCAGTATCCGCGATGAAGGAGAAGGGCGTTTTGCGGTTATGTAAATTTCGTGTTAAAACGAGTCGAAAATACAATTTTTTTATCGCGATCGTGCGGATTGGGCGTGCTTGTCGGGTAGACAATCGTCAGCTTCCAACGCTATCCCCTTCGCTCAGTTTTGCTGCTCGTATTCCCGCTGTCGCCGCCATCCCCTTCGCTCAGTTTTGCTGCTCGTATTCCCGCTGTAGCCGCTATCCCCTTCGCTCAGTTTTGCTGCTCGTATTCCCGCTGTAGCCGCCATCCCCTTCACTCAGTTTTGTTGCTCGTATCCCCGCTATCCCCTTCACTCAGTTTTGCTGCTCGTATTCCCGCTGTAGCCGCCATCCCCTTCACTCAGTTTTGTTGCTCGTATCCCCGCTATCCCCTTCACTCAGTTTTGCTGCTCGTATTCCCGCTGTAGCCGCTATCCCATTCGCTCAGTTTTGCTGCTCGTATTCCCGCTGTCGCCGCCATCCCCTTCACTCAGTTTTGTTGCTCGTATCCCCGCTATCCCCTTCACTCCGTTTTGCTGCTCGTATTCCCGCTGTAGCCGCTATCCCATTCGCTCAGTTTTGTTGCTCGTATCCCCGCTATTGCCGCTATCCCCTTCCCTCAGTCGCCGAGACTCCGCTCTCGACATTATCCCTTTCGCTCAGATTCCTCACACTTCCCTTTTCGCCGCTATCCCCTTTGCTCAGATACCGGTCATCCTGAGCTAAAGGGATAGCGGTCAAAGTACGGGTCAAATGAAGCAGACCGCTTGCATATTGAATAGACAAGTAGCGCAGAACGGGCAAAATAGCAGACCGCGGGCGCTAACTCGGAGGTGTGATGAGATTACACGGCAGAACGTGGAATTTAGTGCACCTCGGACGTTATTTCGGCGATGTGGCGGCAGAACGTGCAAAATAGTGCACCTCGTACGCTATTTCGGCGGTGGGACGGCAGAACGTGCGATTTAGTGCACCTCGGACGCTATTTCGGCGGTGTGGCAGCAGAACGTGGAATTTAGTGCACCTCGGACGCTATTTCGGCGGTGTGGCAGCAGAACGTGCGAATTAGTGCATCTCGTACGTTATTTCGGCGATATGGCGGCAGAACGTGCGAATTAGTGCATCTCGTACATTATTTCGGCGATATGGCGGCAGAACGTGCGAATTAGTGCATCTCGTACGTTATTTCGGCGATATGGCGGCAGAACTTGCGAATTAGTGCACCTCGGACGCTATTTCGGCGATGCGGCGGCAGAACGTGCGAATTAGTGCACCTCGGACGCTATTTCGGCGATGCGGCGGCAGAACGTGCGAATTAGTGCACCTCTGACGCTATTTCGGCGATGCGGCGGCAGAACGTGCAAAATAGTGCACCTCGGACGTTATTTCGTCGATATGGCGGCAGAACGTGGAAAATAGTACACCTAGTACGCTATTTCGGCGGTGTGCTGAGGGAGCGACGGGTACCATCCCCTCTTAACGAGAAGAACCGCCAGGGAACGCGAAGTTCCCTGGCGGTGAGTCTGAAAGGACCTTCAGCCTAGCACTTCCGACAAAACGGGGATCGAATCCTGCGCGCCGGGTCGGGTGACGGAGATCGCGGCCGCGCGTTGGGCGATGTCGACGGCTTCGTCCATCGTCTTGCCCGACACGATCATCGCGGCCAGTGTGCCGGAAAAGGTGTCTCCGGCCGCCGTCGAGTCCACCGCGATGACGCGGAGGCCTTCCTTGTAAATGTTCTCGGTGCCGTTATAGTATACGACGCCTTTGTCTCCGAGCGTGATGAGCGGGAACCGGATGCCTTTGGCCTTCAGCAGGTTCAAGGCCATCATCGCGTCCTCTACCCCGCGAACCTGGATGCCCGTATACATGCCGACTTCCAATTCGTTCGGCGAGAAATAGTCGATCCCGACCAGCATCGATTCGTCCAGCGGCACGGC
This sequence comes from Cohnella sp. CFH 77786, assembly GCF_019400745.1. GTDB lineage: Bacteria > Bacillota > Bacilli > Paenibacillales > Paenibacillaceae > Cohnella. The sequence goes on from NZ_WJIB01000012.1 coordinate 149,961, forward strand.
CGGCGCCGGATTCAGGAAGACCGGAACCTTGCCCTTGGCCAGTTCGATCGCCCGATAAACGGCCGCGAGCGGGATTTCCAGCTGCAGCATGACGGCGGAAGCGGACAGGATTTCGTCCTGGTGCCGGTCGATATAAGCGGGGGTGACCGTCTTGTTCGCGCCGCCTTCGAGAATGATGCGGTTGTTCCCGGCGCAGACCGTAATGGCCGCCACTCCGGTATTCACGCCCGGTTCCGTCTCGAGACAGCCGGTCTGCACTCCATAGCGCGCCAGGTTCTCCGAAATCGATTGCCCGAAGACGTCGTCTCCAACTTTCCCCAACAGCCACGTAGGAGCGCCCATCTTCGCGCAGGCGACGGCCTGATTGGCCCCCTTGCCTCCCGCCGACAGGAAGAACCCGGTTCCGTTCAACGTCTCCCCGGCTTCCGGCATCCGGACCGTCTTCATGACCATATCCATGTTCGCGCTGCCGATCACGATAATCTTCATTTTCCCAGCCTGCCTCCTATCGATCCGCTGGATAGACCAGCCCCAACTGCCTCCGAGCCTCGTCTACGATTTCGAGCGTCAGGAGAGAGTTGGCATGCGAATTGATTGCCGATTCCGTCTGCCCCGATCGGACAAGCCCGATAAACTCGCGAATCTCGTACGCCATCGCGTGGATGCTCTGGGGCAACGTGAGATCTTCCTCCCTGCCGTCCCGGTAGCGGATTTCCACCTGCTGCGGCTGGCTGATCCGGTGAATCAGCATGCTGCCCGCCTCCCCTTGGATTTCCGAAGGGAGCGCGGAATCGGCGATTTTGGAGTACATGATCACCGCGTCCATATCCGGATACTGCAGCAGCAAGCTGCCTTCGCCGTCGACGCCGGAATCGAGCATCACGCCGGTCGCTTGGATCCGGTGCGGCTTTCCGAACAGCACGGCCAGCGGATACACGCCGTATACGCCCAAATCCATGAGAGCGCCGTTCGAGAAAACGGGATTAAACGCATTCGGAAGCTCGCCGCGCTTGTACGCATCGTAACGCGAAGAGTATTGGCAGTAGTTGGCCACATAACGGCGCACCTTCCCCAGCTTGGGCAAGTTCTCCCGGATCGCGCGGAAATTCGGAAGCAGCGTCGATTTCATCGCTTCCATGAGCACGACGCCGTTGCGCGCCGCTGCTTCCGCCATCGCCCGAAATTCCTTCGCGCTGGAAGCGGCCGGCTTCTCGCATAGTACGTGCTTGCCGCGGTTCATGCAGAGAATCGCCTGCTCCGCATGAAGCGAATTCGGGCTGGCGATATACACGGCATCGATCGTATCGCTCGCCGCCATCGCGGCAAGATCCGTGAACGTATGCGCGGCTCCGTGCTTCGACGCGAATGCCCGGGCCTTCTCCTCCGTGCGCGAATACACCGCCGCCAGCTCGAACCCCTCGACCTCGCGCGCCGCCTCGAGGAACTGATCTACAATCCAATTGGTACCGATGATTCCGAAACGCATGCTTCTGCTCCTTCGCGTTACACGCCCGTTCTTTTTTTCTGGTTGTTCGGCTTCTTCTTGATCTGGCTCTTCATTCGCTTCGTCTCCGTGCTGAAATGGTCCTGCCGTGCCTTGGCGGGGGACGACGCTTGCTTCTTCTGCTCCAGCTTGCGCTTCATGGCCTCGGCCAGGCTGATTTTCTTCGGCGGTTGGCCGGATTCCGACATGGGATCGATCACCTCGTTGGATTCGCTTTTGTTCCATTATGGCTTACTTTTCGGCTTCCATCCAGCAGCCTCGCCGTTCCGGAGCCTCGGCATCGTTCTCGCCCGGCGATTCTTCCAGATTCGACATACGAACTGACGTTCCATATGTTATAATCCTTATAGGTACATAAAACGGCTGGCAAGGGCGGTCGGCTAATCTCCCGGAAGGGAGGTGATGCCTGTGGAGGTTAAAGACGCTTTGACGCTTATGATCGGCTCCGGCACGTTGCTCGTCGCGCTGCTGTCGCTGGTCGTGACCATCGTCACGGCGATTAACCAAAACAAAAAGAAATAGACCGCCCCCACCAAGGAATCGGTCTATTTCCTACCCGATTTAGCAGCCGACCGCCTTTGAAGCGGTTTATGTGCCTGGGGGGCCGGTTGCCGCCGGCCCCTCTTTTAATTCGATTATAACGCGGCCCCCCCATACCTGCAACTATCGTCCTGCGATACGCCCGTTTGTTCCGCCGGAGCCTTGGCGGGAGCCGGCACCGGAATGGAAGGCCGCGCGCTTTGCTATGATGAGAAGAATAGACGAACGATTAGGAGCCTGAACATGAGGCTGCAGTTTTCCTTGAAGACCATCCGGTCGTTGTGCGGCCAGGTTTCCTATGCCAAAGGCGAAACCCTCTGCCGCGCAGGCAAAGTGGAAATCACCCGCTACGACGCTGCGGCGGGCATTTGCGAAGCTATCGTCAAAGGACGGAACGGCAATCTTCTCGTTTCGATTGCCGCCGATCCGCAGGAGGAGATCGATGCCCGCTGCTCCTGCCCTACTCTCGGCTCCTATGACCGCTGCTGCCAGCACATCGCCGCCGTCCTCCTGAGTCTGCGGGATATTCCCGCGGATGGAGCCGCGACCGTTCAGGCCTCGGCTCCTCCCGGTGATTTCAGCTTGACCGAGAGTGTCCTCGGCTTGTTCGCGAGCCCGCCGAAGTCTCCGGCCAGCACGCGCATCGTGCAGGATGCCCGGCCGCTTCTGGACGTGGAATTCACCTGCAGGCCGGTCCCTTACGGTTACCGCAAGCTGATGTTGGGCATCGAGATGAAGGCGGGACCTAAACGGTTGTACGTCGTGCAGAAAATTCGCGAATTCCTGGACCGGGTCGACCGGCGGGAGCCTTATGCGTTCTCCGGCCATTTCGCCTACGAGCCGAGCCTCCACGGCTTCCGCCCGGAAGACGGCGCCGTCCTCCGGCAGCTCACCCGGGTTTTGCGCCACGAGAAAATGTACCGGGACGCCTCGAATCCGTTTGCCACGGACACGCAACGGATCAGCGGCGACCGGATGCTGCTCGTTCCGCCCGTGTTCTGGGACAACCTGCTCCCCCTGCTCGCGGCAGCGCCATCCGCGCGAATGGAACAAGACGACTACGTATCCGAAGGGATCCGGATCGTAAGCGAACCGCTGCCGCTCCGCTTTCGGCTCCAATTCTCCGCCTCCGGTACCTATGAACTCGCAATCGACGGTTTGGACCGGATCGCCGTCATGGAATCTTACGGGATGGTCTTGCATGAAGCGCGAATCGTCAAGGTGAGGGACGATCTCTCGCATCGGCTGGCGGAGTTCAAACGGATGCTGGAAACCTCCGGCAAGACCCGCCTTCCGGTCTCTCCCGCCCAAATCGGGGACTTCATGGAGAAGGTGGTCCCGGTTCTCATGAAGCTGGGAAGCGTCCGCATCGACGAAGCGGTCGCGGACCGGGTGACGCGGATCCCGCTGAAGGCCAAGCTGTACTTGGACCGCGTGAAGGACCGGCTGCTGGCCGGGCTGGAATTCCACTACGGAGAAATCGTGATCAATCCGCTGGAGACGGAAACCCGCAGGGGCGGCGACCGCATTCTCATGCGGGACGGGGAACGGGAAACGCGGATTCTGGAGCTGATGGAGCAGATTCCTTTCGCGAAAACGGAGAGCGGATACTTCCTGGCGGAAGAAGAAGCGGAATACGACTTCTTGTACCACGTCGTCCCGCAGCTGCAGAAGCTGGCGGACATCTACGCGACGTCCGCGGTCAAAACCAGGCTGTTCGCCGGCCATGCTCCTCCGCGGATCATCGTCGATTCGGACGAACGAACGGATTGGCTCTATTGCCGCTTCGAGCTGGAAGGATTTCCGCCCAATGAAATCCGGCGCCTCGTGCAAGCCGTGGAAGAGAAGCGCAGGTTCTACAAAATGCCGAGCGGGGCCTTGATGCCGCTGGAAGGCGCGGAGCTTCAGGACATTATCCGATTCTTCCGCGAGGTGGGCATCCGAAGCGAGAACGTGACCGGAGCGGAAATCAAGGTCCCTCTGGCCCGCGCCCTCCATCTGATGGATGCCGATGAGAGGCGGGCCGGCATTCGGCTGGGCAAGTCGTTCCGCAGGCTGCTCGAGGACATGAGAAACCCGGACAGCCTCGATTTCCCCGTGCCGGACAGCCTGGCGCCCGTGCTGCGGGACTACCAGAGGGTCGGCTATCAGTGGCTCAAAACGCTGACCCATTACCGTTTCGGAGGTATCCTCGCGGATGACATGGGACTGGGCAAAACCGTCCAAAGCATCGCCTTTCTGGTTTCCGTGCTGCCGGAAATCCGGGCGGAAGGGCTGCCGGCGCTGATCGTCGCTCCGTCCTCCCTGTTGTACAACTGGCGCAACGAACTGGAGAAGTTCGCCCCGGACGTCCGTGCGGTCGTCGCGGACGGCGGCAAGACGGAACGGAACCGGCTTCTGCGCTCGGAGCGGGCGGACGTGGTCATCACCTCGTACCCGCTGCTCCTCAAGGATCTCGAGCGGTTTGCCGGAATGGCGTTCCACACCGTGATTCTGGACGAGGCCCAAGCTTTCAAGAACCCGACGACGCAGACGGCGCAAGCCGTGAAGCAAATCGGGGCCCGTCACCGGTTCGCCTTGACCGGAACGCCGATCGAGAACCGCCTCGAAGAGCTGTGGTCCCTCTATGACGTCGTATGCCCCGGACTGTTCCCGGACCGCAAGGAGTTCGGCGAAATGTCCCGGGAAGCCGTGGCCAGGCGGATTCGCCCGTTCCTTCTGCGCCGGCTCAAGACCGACGTGCTGACGGAGCTGCCGGAGAAAATCGAGTCCGTGCAAGCTTCCGAGCTTCTGCCCGAGCAGAAGAAGTTATACCTCGCATACCTGGCCAAGCTGCAGAAAGATACGCTTAAGCACCTGGCCAAGGAAGGGCTCCACAAGAGCCGGATCAAAATTTTGGCCGGTCTGACCCGCCTCCGCCAGCTGTGCTGCCACCCGGCTCTGTTCATTCAAGATTACGCCGGCCGGTCGGCCAAATTCGAGCAGCTCCTGGAGATTCTGGAGGAATGCCGCGGCTCCGGCAAACGGGTGCTGGTGTTCTCCCAATTTACGGAGATGTTGAATCTGATCCGGCGGGAGATGGCCGGCCAAGGCGTGCCATTCTTCTACCTGGACGGACAAACGCCGTCCGCGGAGCGGGTGGAGCTGTGCAGCCGGTTCAACGAGGGCGAGCGGGAGCTCTTCCTCATCTCCCTCAAGGCGGGAGGAACCGGGCTCAACCTGACCGGAGCGGACACGGTCATCCTCTACGACCTGTGGTGGAACCCGGCCGTAGAGCAGCAAGCCGCGGATCGCGCCCACCGCTTCGGGCAGAAGAACGTCGTGCAGGTCATCCGGCTCGTGACGCACGGCACCGTGGAAGAGAAGATGTACGCGCTCCAGCAGCGTAAGAAGGATCTGATCGAGGAAGTGATCCAGCCGGGCCAGGAATCCCTGTCCACCCTGACGGAGCAAGAGATCCGGGAGCTCCTCCTGATCGAATGAGCATGAAGGAAGAGAGGCTTCGAGATTCGAAACATCCGAAGCGTCTCTTTTTTTGGGCTACTAACGTCTCCTTCTGTTTGATGGTATAATTATCCATAATCCAAAGCAATGGGAGGCGTTCATGACAATGGAATCGGGTAATCAAGGAACAATATCGGTAGAAACGACAGTCCATGCACCCGCCCGAAAAGTGTGGGAATATTGGACCGAACCGCAGCATATCACGAAATGGAGTTTTGCATCCGATGACTGGCATGCTCCCCATGCCGAAAATGATTTAAGGGCGGGAGGAAAATTTCTTACAAGGCTGGAAGCGAAGGATGGAAGCTTTGGATTCGATTTCGGCGGGGTTTATGATGAAATTCGAACCAACGAATTCATTTCTTACACGCTCGGAGATGGAAGAAAAGTCACGGTCACCTTTTTGAGTCAAGAGAACAGCACGAAGGTCATTGAGGTGTTTGAAGCGGAAGGAACCCATTCCATTGAGCAACAACAAGCGGGCTGGCAGGCGTTTCTAGACAACTTCAAAAAATATTGCGAAAACGCGAATTAAGATTCACAAAAAAAACCTTCTCCCCGGAAGGTTTTTTTGTCGAGCAAGGATCTCACCCGTTCTGATACAATTTTCTTATTCAGGAATTGGCGATGTCAATACCGAACGGAAAGGGACAATGAGCCTATTGCTGCTTTGCATTTTTGGGGCTGCGATTTTACTTCACCTGTTGTTAATCGTTCCCACTCAGTGGCTGAAGGTCGAGCGAATTCAGCATCCTTGCGGTTTAGGGATCCGAGTTCTTCAGATCAGCGACCTTCATGTGGAGAGACTCAGGGTCGGATATGGCAGACTGCAACGATTGATCCTGGAAGAACAGCCGGACTATATTGTGCTGACCGGTGATTTCACGATGAAATCCCGTTATTTGTCCAAGGTGAGACGATATGCGGAAGCGATATGCTCGCTTGGAATCCCCGTATTCGCCGTATTAGGCAATCATGATTACAGATTGCCTCCGGCTGACTTAGACCGCCTTGTCCGGATACTTAGGAGCGCAGGCGTAAAAGTCCTGATCAATGAATCCGTAGAGACAGCCGGCATCCAATGGATCGGCATTGACGATTTTACGAGCAAGAAGAGCAATGTGGACGAGGCGTTCCATCAAGTGAATCCCGATAAAGCAAGCTTGGTTTTGACCCATACGCCGGAATTGGTACTCCATATGAATCGCAAGTATACCTACTTCATGGCCGGGCATCTGCACGGCAAACAGTTCAACATCCCCTTTTTCTTTCGCATCAAAAACAAGGGAAAGTTGGCAGCCGGCGGCGTTTACAAAGGATTGCATCTTGGACAAAACGGGCCGTTCTACATCTCGGCAGGCATTGGACAGGCAGGTCTGAATGCTCGTTTTCTTATACGCAGCGAAGTGACCCTTCATCATCTGTGATTTTCTTTGTTATGAGGGCCGCGTTGACACGCTAAAAATGGGTATGGTATAAGAAAATTAGCTTTAGCACTCTTGCGCGAAGAGTGCTAATTGCCGGACGAGATTACCATTTCGAAAGGGGAATCGCCGCGTGGCCAAGAAAGCGTTCAAAGCCGAATCCAAACGCCTGCTCGACCTGATGATCCACTCCATCTATACGCAGAAGGAAATTTTCCTGCGGGAGCTCATTTCCAACGCCAGCGACGCCATCGACAAAATTTACTACAAAGCGCTGACCGACGACAGCCTGGTATTCGATAAAGACAACTATTACATCAAGCTTGCGGCCGACAAGGAGAAGCGCCTGCTGACCATCACGGACACCGGTATCGGGATGACGCAAGAGGATCTCGAGAACAACCTCGGCGTCATCGCCAGAAGCGGCTCCTTCGCCTTCAAGCAAGAGAACGAATTGAAAGAGGATCATTCGATCATCGGCCAGTTCGGCGTCGGTTTCTATTCGTCCTTTATGGTCGCCGATGTCGTCACGGTCGTCAGCAAAGCGCTCGGCAGCGACCAGGCTTACAAGTGGGAGTCCTCCGGAGCGGACGGGTATACGATCGAGCCGTGCGACAAGGAGACCGTCGGAACCGAGATCACTCTGAAAATCAAAGAGAACACCGAAGACGAGCACTATGACGAGTATCTTGAGCCTTACCGCCTGAAGTCCATCATCAAGAAGTACTCCGATTTCATCCGGTATCCGATCAAGATGGCGCAAGACGGCGAAGAGCAGACCGTCAACAGCATGGTGCCGATCTGGCGCAAGAACAAAAACGAGCTGACGGCGGAAGACTACGAGAACTTCTACGCGGAGAAGCGCTACGGCTTCGACAAGCCGCTGAAGCACCTTCACATCCAGGCGGACGGAGCCTCGGTTTACCGCGCCATTCTGTACATCCCCGAGAAACCGCCGTTCGATTACTACACGAAGGAATACGAGAAAGGTCTTGAGCTCTATTCCAACGGCGTTCTGATCATGAACAAGTGCGCGGACCTGCTCCCCGACTATTTCGGCTTCGTCAAAGGAATGGTCGACTCCGAGGATCTGTCGCTGAATATTTCCCGGGAGATGCTGCAGCATGACCGGCAGCTGAAGCTGATCGCCAAGAACATCACGGGCAAAATCAAAAGCCAATTGCAGAGCATGCTCAAGGACGAGCGGGAGGCCTACGAGAAGTTCTATCAATCCTTCGGCCGCCAGCTCAAGTTCGGGGTGTACAGCGATTTCGGCATGAACAAGGAAACGCTCCAGGATCTGCTGATGTTCTACTCCTCCAAGGAGAAGAAGCCGGTCACGCTGGACGAATACGTCTCGAGAATGCCGGAGGATCAGAAATACATTTACTACGCTTCCGGCGAGTCGATCGACCGGATCGAGAAGCTGCCGAAAACCGAGCTGGTGCTGGACAAAGGATACGAAGTGCTGTTCCTGACCGAGGACATCGACGAATTCGCCCTCAAGGTGCTCATGTCCTACAAGGACAAATCGTTCAAGTCCGTATCGGACGGAGATCTCGGCATCGAGGCGGATGCGGGGGAAAGCAAGACGGAGCAGGAGGAGGGCGGCCGCAAAGAGCTGTTCGACTACATGAAGACGTACCTGTCGGATAAGGTCAAGGACGTTCGGGCGTCGAAACGCCTGAAATCCCATCCGGTCTGCCTTACGACGGAGGGCGAAGTCTCGATCGAGATGGAGAAAATTCTGCAGGCGATGCCGAACAGCCAGGACGTGAAAGCCGACAAGGTGCTCGAAATCAACGTGAACCACCCGGTATTCCAATCGCTCCAGGACGCTCACGAGAAAGACAAGGAGAAGCTGGCGCTGTATACCAACCTGCTGTACCATCAGGCGCTGCTGATCGAGGGATTGCCGATCCAGGATCCCGTCGCGTTCACGAACGACATTTGCAAAGTGATGGTGTAAAGCGGATCAAAACAAGAATAGGAATTACCCCTCAACCTTTTCCAGAACTTGGAAAAGGTTTTTCATTTCAATCCGGATGCAAGGAAACCGCTCGGTCACGAGCGTATCGAAGGATCCGCAGGTTCGTTCGAGGCGGTACTTCCCGTTCTCCAGTCCGAATTGATCCACCGTCCGGTGACGGGCATCGACAATCCAATATTCCTTGACGCCGAACCGCTGATAAAGCTCCTTTTTGGGGACCTTATCGTGCTCGCCCGTGCTGGGGGACAAGATCTCGACGAGCAGGTCGGGCACGCCCTCTATTCCGGTTTTCATGATCTGCGAGTTTTCGTTCGAGATATAAATCAGATCCGGCTCATCCCTCTGGTCGGACAAAGCCGTCACCGCATTACGAATGTTTGTTCTTATTCTACGGCAAACTTGAAGTTGAATCAACTTCAAGTTATCCACTGGAACGCCGACAGCACGAGTCCTACGATGAATCCGCAGATCGCCCCGTTCACGCGGATCCACTGAAGGTCTTTGCCGACCTTCTCTTCCAGCATGCGGACCAAGGAAGCGTCGTCCATTTGCTCCACGTTCTCTTTGACCAGTTGGCCAATCCGGTAATGGTTCGCTTGGGCCCAATCGATGACGGCCGCGAGCACCCGGTTCTGGACCGCTTCCACCCGTTGCGGATGGCGGCTTAAACTGCGCACCGCCGTTCGATACACGGCGAATACGGCTCGTCCGCCGCTTGCCCGCTCCCGTTCCAACCGATCGATCAGCCCCCTGCGGATTTCCTCCAGCCGCGCCAGCAGGAACGTTCCGCCCTCCGGGCCGGCCGCGAAATCGGCAAGTCCCTGCTTCCATCGGTTCAACCGTTCGTCATCGCCCGCGAATTCGAACAGCCTCACGCGGATTTCCTGAATGAGCCGCTGCCGGTTCTCATTATCCGAATCCAGCAAGCCGTTCCCGGCCGAGATCAGCATGTTCTGCAGCAGGGTTCCCAGCTTGTCCTCGCTCGCGAAGCCGGCGAACGCCTGGATCGCGAATCCCATAAAGCCGGAGGCTTTGACCTCGGACAGCTTCTCGAGAGCGAGCCTGCCGAGTACGTCCCTCGTCCCCGGCTGCCCTACCCATTTTAATGCCTCCGAAATCGCGTAATCGAACGCCTTCTCCTCGTATCCCGACTGAATGAGCTTCGTGACGACGGTTTCCGCCGCGGCTTTGGGATCCGTTTGCCGAACGTAGCCGGCAATGCCCGCTTGCAGCGCCGGCAGCGATCGTTCAATCGGAAACTCGCGCAGCATGCCGATGGCGGCGTCCAGCATCTCCGTCCTCACGGACCGTTTGCGTAAATTCCTCGTGAGGAACGAAGCCGCGTTGCTCAGAAGGGGAACGTTCCGCAGCTTGTTTTCGATGCTCCGCTTGTTCAGCAATTCGTTCTCCATGGCGGAAACGAGCGATTGGACGATTCGGTCCTTGTTTCGAAGCAGCAGTGACGTATGGGGAATCGGAATGCCGAACGGATGGCGGAACAACGCCGTCACGGCGAACCAATCGGCCACTCCCCCGACGAGACCGGCTTCGAATCCGCCTCTGAGCAGCTGAACGAATACGCTATCGGGCAGAAACAACGTAACGGTAAAACCGCAAGCCATGAGCGCAAGCGACGCCCCGGCCAAATATCTGGATTTCATGAGAACCTCCCTGAGCCTGTGCCACATTATCTCCCTCCATGATAATGAACGTTGGGGGGAAGAACAACTTTTCCCAAAGCCGAGACTAGACCCTTCTTGTTTGGGTAGCGGCGTCAAGCCGGTGCCGGGACTGGATTAGCGCAAATGTACCGCTAAACTGCACCCAACCGTAGTTTATAAGCCATTGGAAAGGAAAAATCACCATTAATCCCCTTCAACCCGGATTTTCGATTCGGAGACCACTTTGGGTGGGAACTTTTTCCTCCATTTACCCTCCCGGGGTAGCCTCGGAACAAATGACTCCATCCGCTTGCGAAGCGCTCTTCTCTGGAGCATAACCAGGCGCTTATTCAAGAAAACTGGGGTGCCGGCCCGACGGCGTACATCAACCTTTCCCCGAAAAACAACCCCTTGCGGCTGAACCGAAGGGATACCTTGCGGTTCGGCCGAAGGGGCGCTTTCATGCGTTTACGTTCGATTACTTGCTGGGGATGCGTATTTTCTGGCCGACGAAGATCAAATCCGGGTTGGACAGCCGGTTGTATTCGGCGAGTTCCTTCCAAGTGACGCCGTAGCGGAGGGCGATCTTCGACAGCCAGTCGCCCGCCTTCACGGTGTAGACGATGTCTGAGCCGGCACGATCGCCGCCGGAGTGACCGCCTGAACCGGTGCCGCCGTTGCCGCCGGCGTTGCCCCCGGCTCCGCTGCCGTCGCCGTTGCCGCCTTCGCTGCCTCTACCGCCGCCGGAAGAAGCGGGCACGGGCGGCTTGCCCAGATCCAAGGCGTACTTCGCGAAGCCCGACGCTTCGTCGCTCTTCCATTGCACCGAGGCGATGCTCTCGGCGAAGCCCTTCGCGTTCGGAGACGTCTCGAACGTGACGTTCGCGCCGCCCGGAATCGGAGCGAAGCTCCAGTTGCCGTCGGCGGAAGGATTGATCGTCTTCTGCGTCATGATGTAATCGATGATAACCTGTCGCGTTTCATCCGGCGAGTCGATGACGATGTTGCTGCCGTCCAGACCCGGGAAATTGCCGCCGCCGCCGGCCCGGTAATTGTTGGTCGCAACGAGGAACTTCATGTCTTTCGTCACCGGTTTGCCCTCGAAGGTCAAGTCCACGATCCGGTGCGCGGAAGGGTTCTTCAGCTTGCCGTCCTTGTCATATCGGGACGGCTGGGTTACGTCAATATGGTACGAGACGCCGTCGATCACGTCGAAATTATAGGTAGGAAAGCTCTCGTCGACGAGCGGCTGTTCGCCTGAACCGTTCGGATCGATCTGGTTGAACTGTCCTGCCGAGCGCTCCAGCCATTCCCGCACCTGATCGCCGTTCAGCAGAACCGCTTTCAGCGTATTCGGGTACACATACAGGTCGGCGACGTTTTTGATCGCGATCGTGCCGGCCGGGATATTGGTGTAATAGGCCGGCCCGCTCCTTCCTCCGGCTTTGAACGGCGCGCCGGCAGACAGAACCGGGATACCGTCCAGCTCCGTTCCCTGGATATGCTTCTCCACGTACCACTTCTGCGCATTGGTTACGATCTGGATGGACGGATCGTCCTGGATCAGCGCGAAATAGCTGTTGATCGGCGCGCTGGTCTTCCCAACGGGACCGCGAATGTAATCCAAGGTGTGCTCATGGTCCTCTTTCACCGCTTCGACGATCTCCGGATCGGAATCCACGAGCGGAACCGTCTTGCCGTCTTTCTTCTCGGAAATCGGACGTGCCTGGCTTTGCGAATCGACCAGCGTCCACTTGCCGTCCTTCTTCTCCAGCGTCATGTCGATCACGCCGAGGTTGTTGCCCCAATAACCCGGCTCTACCGCCGGAACGCCGTTGATCGTGCCTTTGGCGACATCGATTCCGTTCTCGCTTTTGAAAGCCGGCCCCGGGAATACGACGTGGGAATGGCCGAACAGGATGGCATTGATATCTTTCACCTTGCTGAGCAGCCATGCCGCATTTTCTTCGTTGCCTTCATGGACGGTTCCGCCCATCCCCGAATGAGGCACGGCGATGACGATATCGGCTCCTTTGCTCTTCATTTCGGGAACGAACTTCTCGGCCGTGGCGACGATGTCCTTCGCGATCACTTTGCCTTGCAGATTGGAGCGGTCCCACTGCATGATCTGCGGAGGGACGAAGCCGATGACGCCGACCTTCAGCTTGACGTCTTCTCCCGCTTCGTTCTTGAAGGTTTTGTCCAAAATGACGTACGGCGTGAAATAGTTTTTGTCGTTATCCGGGTTGTCGTCATGGTCGTCCACGTACACGTTGGCGTTCACGTACGGGAAGTCCGCGCCCTTCAGGCTGCGCTGCAGGAAATCGAGGCCGTAATTGAACTCATGGTTGCCGATATTGCCCGCATCGTAGTCGAGCAGGTCCATCGCTTTATAAACCGGATGAACGGCGTCCGGATCCTTCAATTGGTCGATCTTGGCGATATAGTCGCCCATCGGGTTGCCTTGCAGCAGGTCGCCGTTGTCGAACAGCAGGCTGTTCTTGACCTCGTCGCGGGCATTGCGGATCAGGGTAGCCGTGCGGACGAGCCCGAATTCGTCGGTCGGGGCGTCCTTAAAATAATCGTAGTTCATGATTTCGACGTGGATGTCGGTCGTTTCCATCAGGCGCAGCTTCAGCCGGTTCTTGGCGCTCTCCGGAATCGCGTCCGTCGCGGCGATGCGGCCGTCCGTCTTCGGAGCGATCGTGCCCTTCTTCTGGATCGTCTCGATGATCAGCGCGTTCAGCAGCGGTCCGGCGTTCGCGTCAAGCAGCACCTTCGCGCCCTTGAACATCGTATAGCCGTCGCCGCCGGTCGCCACGAAGTCCAGCGAGGCCATCGTATACTTGGCTTTCATGTCCAGCGGCTTGCCGCCGATGCGGACATCGACCACGCGCGAGCCCGGCGACAGCTTCGGATTGTACGTATACGTCATGCCGCTGACTTGCGGGAAGCGGCCGGCGCCGCTCTCGATTTGACTCACGCCGTTCTCCAGCGCCTGCCGGATCATCTCGCCCGTCACTTCCAGCTTGATCACGTAGTTGGTGAACGGAAGCGCGTCGATGATATCCTTCTTCGTCAGGTTGCCGACAGGGAAAATCCGTTCCGCCCGGATGCCGCCGCCGTTGACGAGCGCGATGTCGGCTCCCGCATATTCGCGGATCGTATCCGCCACGAAATCGCCGATCGCGGTCTCGCCCTTGCGCTGGGAGGCCTTCATTACGTCGAGCTCGGTCTCCGTCTTGCCGATGACGACGCCCAGATCCGACGAGAGTTTGGACGTATAGTCGTCCATGACCGCTTTGACGTCCGCGCTGGGCGTGAACCCTTCCTTCGCGACTTCGTCGGCGATCTTGTAACGATGGAAGTTGTAATCCGTCACTTTGCCGTTCTCGACTTGCAAATTGATTTGGCCCATGAACTCGAATTCGTCCCCGATGAACCAGAGGAGCGAATTTCCGATTTTCTCGGGCGTCTCGTATGCGAACGCCGCATGGTCGCCGACGATTACGTCGATGCCGCTCACCTGCTCGGCGACTTTGCGGGCATCCGGGCTCGAGAGGTGGGAAGATACGACGATGAGGTCCGCCCCGGCCGCTTTCATTTCGGGAACGACTTTCTTCATGGCGTCCACCGCGGGCAGAACCGTGACGTTATCGCCCATCGAGGTCAGCTCGGGAGCGTCTTCGGTCACCAATCCGGTGAGGCCGACCTTGACGCCGTTCACCTCATGGATGATGAACTTCTTGGCCCCTTGTTCCTTGGCGAAAACGTCGTTCGTGCGCTTGTCCACCACGTTGGCGCTCACCCAAGGGAACCGGCTCAGCTTGACGTTCTCCGCCAGCTGGTCCGGGCCCATGTCGAAATCATGGTTGCCGAACGTGTCCACCGTCACCTTGGCCGCGCCCAAAGCGTCGACCATGTGTTTGCCTTTGAATACGTTGGACATGACGGAGGTAGCAAGGTCGTCACCGTTGGCGATATAGATGGAGTTCGGGAATTGAGAACGAATCCGGTCGGCCACGCCGAAATAATTCGCGATGTTCTCGGCTGCCTTGGGATCGCCGAAGTTTCCGTGGAAATGGGTGTCGTGAATCAAAGTCAACGTCGTTTCCTTCAGCGGATGCTTCGACATTTCGTAGTTCGGCCCCACCGGGTTCACTTGCGCGGGAACGGTTTCCCCCACCTCATGCGCAAACGTCCTCGCCGGCCCCCATACTCCGGTCGGGAGCGACAGCAGCGCGGCAACCGCAACGGCGATCAGCGATTTTCTCTTCACGGTCTCCTTCTCCTCCTCATTTAGAAACAAGCGACACCACCCGACAGGATTCGATACATTCTTTTGATTTTTTTCCATAGTCAGGAAGTGTATGGGTTAGAAATTCGATACGGGACCGGAAAAAACCTTCTGCGCAACGGGCGGGCAGAGATCGATTTTTTGCACGAAAGAAAGCAAATCTGGCGCGAAAACGACGAAAAGGCATTCCCGAAGCGGTTCACCGCTTACAGGAATGCCCTGTTGCCGTTCTTTCCAATCCTCAATGCTCTCTTTCATTTGCGCGAAGGACTTGCAAAAGCAGCAACGACTCCCATCGCGATATCCTGCACGGCGCGAGGATTTTTCGGGAGTCCCGCCAGGGCTTAGACGGACAACGAAACTTGATATCCCGGCTGGTTTTTCGGATGGTTCTGATTCATGAAGACGGAGCGGTCGTTCTTCAGCGCGATGACCTCGAAGAACGGGGCAAACCGCTGTTCGGAGATCCCGAAGCCGTTCAGAAACTTGGCGAAGAGCTCCTGCTCTTGGCGTTCGGGCTGGCCGTCGGCGAGCGAAGAGTCGACCAGGTTAACGAGGATGCACATCTTCTGCGCGTCCGTCAGGACCGGCACCGCTTCCTGCAGGAATTTGTCGATCGAGTTGGAGCGTACGTACTTCAGCGCACGGTCCAGCAGCTGCCGGTTATTCGCCCCGACTCCGATGACGCCATTGCTCTCTTCCCCGCCCAGGACGGCGAGCAGCTGACCCACTTCTTCGTGATCCATTTCGCCGTCGGATTGCATCATATACAGCAGCGACGTTGCGAAAGCGAAGTGCGGCGTCATGCCTTCCGTGCTCTTGTCCCCTTTGAACATATCAAACAGACCCATGCTTGAACCCTCCATCCAAATGATAGCGGCCGGTGACCCGGTAGCGCGCACTTTTCTATACGGGATAGAGAGGACAAGGTTTCCAAAAAATATACAAAATCCGAGTTGTGAATCCCCATTTCAACCGTTACCATATAAGGAAATGCGGATGGAAAGAGGATGCCCCGTTGCGGAAGGAAGCCGAAATGCTGCACACGATCCGCGGGTTCGCGGAGAACGACGACCGGATCCGCGCGGTGATGATGAACGGTTCGCGGGCGAACCCGCATGCGCCGAAGGATTTGTTCCAAGATTACGATATCGTTTATTTCGTTTCGTCCGTTCAGGATTTCGTCGATGACGCGAGCTGGATCTCCTCATTCGGCGACATCCTGATCATGCAAACTCCCGACCGGATGGACCGTCCGGATGCCGCGCGGTTTGACAGGTTCGCCTATCTCATGCTGTTCGCGGACGGAAACCGGATCGACCTGACGTTCTATCCGGCGGACCGGGTTGCGTATTGGGCGCATGACAGCGAGACGGTCATCTTGCTCGACAAGGACGGGTTGTTCGGAGACGTGCCTCCGCCCAGCAACCGCGATTATTGGCCGGTCAAGCCCAACGCCGAACAATTCGGCAACTGCTGCAACGAGTTTTGGTGGGTCAGCACCTACGTGGCGAAAGGGCTATGGCGCCGGCAATTGCCGTACGCCATGCGGATGTACGAGGGGCCGGTGCGGGACATGCTCATGCGCATGTTGACTTGGTACATCGGCGTACGCACCGACTTCGCCGCGGAGTCCGGCAAGGAAGGCAAATATTTCGAGCATTACCTCGAGCCTGCAAAATGGGAAGCTTTCGTTCAGACATTCGCAAATGGGGATTACGAGTCGATATGGCGGGCGCTGTTCGAGATGGGGACACTGTTCCGGAAGACCGCTCAGTCGGTAGCCGACCGGTTCGGATTCTCGTATCCGGAAGGCGACGACCGCCGGGTTTCGGACTATCTCCGCAAAGTGTATCGCTTACCGCCGAACGCGGATGATTTGGACGAACCGGCTCAAGTAAACGGCTCGAAGTTTTAGAGCCTTCGGGAGAGGAACAAGGATTCTATACCTTGGAGTACGAAGAGGATTCGAGTCGATCACATGAAACGTAACCGTCTATTGTGGTGGAATTAAGGCATTTTGTTCCATAACTCCGCTGCTCTGCCGCTATTTTGGTAGAATTAAGGCACTTTGTTCCTTAACTCTGCCGCTCTCCCGCTATTTTGGTGGAATTAAGGCATTTTGTTCCTTAACTCTAGTTGAGTCCGTATACTTGTGTAAAAAGCTATGGTGAGAAATAGGAGAGCCATAGTCAAAATCCTCGGTTAGAATGAGGTTGTCGAGACAACATTCTAGGGGAGGATTTGCTATGGCTCAATATCAG
>NZ_WJIB01000013.1 GCF_019400745.1 Cohnella sp. CFH 77786
TGAAGTTCTCGGCTTCTTCGAATTATCTGAAAAAGTGAACTTTTCTTCGAAACACCCCAGCAAGTACGCTTTACTACTACTTCATCGAAACACCTCAGCAAGTACGCCCTTTACTACTATTTCATCGAAAAACCTCAGCAAGTACGCCCTTTACTTCTACTTCATCGAAACACCCCAGCAAGTACGCCCTTTACTACTACTTCATCGAAACACCCCAGCAAGTACGCCCTTTAGTACTACATCATTGAAACGCCCCAGCAAATACGCTCTTTACTACTGCATCATCGAAACGCCCCAGCAAATACACACCTTACAGTGGTTTTTTCGAGAATTTCAGTTAACGTCTCTCGTATTCACGAACCCGAGAACCTTAAGCCCCAACGGGGCGGCCGCGACGCGGTTAGGTTCGCAGGGTTGTCCGCCTGAATCAGCTTCCTCGAAAACTCCTCGGGCGGACCGAGCAGCCGTAAGGCTGCGATGCGTGAAAACGATGTTAGATGAAGTCGATGACTTCACCGAGTTATCCTGCAGATTTATTCTGAGTTATTCTCTGTTTGTTTCTCCATTTCTTTAAATCGGTTTTCAAAAATCGTCCACCTTATTAACGAAGTTGTAATACCAATAAATGTTGCAACTGCGATAAAAGCAACTACATCAATAATATCAATTGACTTATTACTTGTTATCATGATCGTTCCCCGGATAATCAACATAAAAAACATCCAGTAAATTATCCAACGAATTATGTATACTGGTTTCCCCTTACTTCTTGTCTTGCTCCATCTTTCCCATTCTTGTTTATCAATTTGGTTCATTAATCGAACTCCTCGATTTGTTTTTCAATGTACTTTCTATAGTTTTTCATCGATTTCATCTAACGTTCCCGCATTCACGACGCCGAGAGGCTTAAGGATTCCTTGGATTGATCCAATTTGGGATCAATCCGGTCCGGGTGGCGCAGCCACTTAGCCTCGCAGGTGTGTCCGCCTGAATCAGCTCCCTTGTCGATCACTTCTGGCGGACCGAGGGGCGGCGAATGCCGACCCGATGCGTGAATGCAATGTTAACTGAAGTTCTCGGCTTCTTCGAAATACCCCAGCAAATTCGTCTTATCCTTCTGCATCATCGAAATGCCCCAGCAAATTCGTCCTTATCCTTCTGCATCATCGAAATGCCCCAGCAAATTTGTCCTTCCCTTCCTGCATCATCGAAATGCCCCAGCAAATTCGTCCTTACCCTTCTGCATTGAAATGCACCAGCAAATTCGTCCTTACCTTTATGTATCATCGAAATGCCCATAAACTAAGACCTCTTAATGATCTTCTCGAGAATTTCAGTTAACTCCTATTCTACGAACTTCGTGATAAATCTATTTACTGCTTATAAAACGAATTCGCGTTATACCCTATAATTTCCTCTAATGCGAAACTCTCAAATATCCTCGTTTCCGGTAGATTCCACCATACGATCAAAGGGGCTTTTGATTCGACGGACGTCTTTAATGCTTACGTGGGTGTAAATCTCTGTAGTTTTTGAGCTGGCGTGACCCAGGAGCTCTTGGATATAACGCAAATCGGTGCCTTCTTCCAACAGGTGGGTTGCGAAGGAATGGCGCAAAGTATGAACGGTCACAGGTTTCGAGATGCCGGCCTCGCGTTTGGCGCGGTCAAATACATACTGGATGGAACGGACTTGAATGGGCCGCGTCGTATCTTTTCCGCTTGGAAACAGAAACTGTTCCACATTCGTTCGATTTAGATACGACTCCAATAATTGATACGCTTTGCTGGATAAGACGGTGTACCGGTCTTTTTTCCCCTTGCCTTGCCGGATATGCAAAGTTTTGCGGACAGGGTCGATGTCTTGCCGTTTAAGCTTTACTGCTTCCCCTACCCGTAGTCCTGATGAGTAAATAAGGGTTAGAATGGTTCGATGTTTAATATTGCGAACGGAATCCAAGAGCCTTATGACCTCGGCCGTGGTAAGCACGGTCGGAAGTTTCTTCTCGCGCTTCGGATGAACCCACGCTCTTTGGAACCCTTTACGGGCTTCCGCTTCGCATAACCAAAACCGCAGCGCACTTATTGCTTGGCTGATATAAATATGAGATTTGTCTTCTTTCATCATAGCCAAGACATAAGCCTGGACATGGTTCGGAAAAACTTTTTGCAGCGGTACCTCTAGGAAATCCAGAAATCGATATGCATGACCGAGATAGGTTTTTTCCGTCGTGCCGCAGTATCCCTTTCGTTTGATATGCTCGCGCAAACGACGGATGGATTCCCAATCGCTTCGGCTTCGAAGTTTCTTGAATAATGGGAACGAATTGAATATTTCCGGTGTCAGGATCTCCACCGGAGCATTCCGAAAGACTTGACAGAAGGTTTCGACCGCTGCATCATTTGCTGGAAATCTCCATTTTTTCTCTATCGGATCGTATTGTCGACCAGGAATGCTCCGGATTTGTTTGACCCGCTCTTGACGAAATGGCGATAGAAACTGAACCCCGAACTTCCCGTCCGTTTCAAGCTCCACAAATAAGCACGACTCATTCGAATGATACTCCATTCTAAACACTCCCCTCAGTCCGATGAGAAAACAAAAAGAGACAGCCCGAGGGCTGCCTCCGATGCTATCGGTAGGACACGATACTTATAGGATATCAATAGTAAACAATTAACGGCTGAGTTTTTTTCCCGAACCGAGTAGCCAAACGATCGACGCGATCAAGTAAACGGGAGCGACCACGACGATCAACATCGCAAGGTCGGCCAGGTCATCCCAGCCGCCTTTGTTCTGCAGCACGGTGTAGAGGAAAAAGATCCAACCGGCCGAAAATAGGGCACACGCCCACCATCTTTTTTTCCACGCGGTGATCAACGGGAAGAAGGTCAATACGACCCATATGATCATGTATGTTAACCCATGCACCGCTGCTTCCTCCTGTAAAATCCCGGTTTTTTCCCGAAATTACCAAAAGTAGAACGCGCGACTTCGCCTGAGCTGCCTGCCTTACAACCGCTGCAGGGTCTCATCCAAAAACCGAAACTGAGCTGCAACATACGATTGAAAAAAATTAACTGATTATACCCACCGTATTCCCCCAGTCTGGCGGCAAGCAACAGCTACTTCCGCCTACTCTCTCGTCCGGAACGGCAATGCCGGCAACCCCGTGGATCCGACCAGATTCGCCTCGGAATAGTTCGCCCAGCCGTAGCGCACGGCAACGGGATCGGCGACCTGACTGCTCCGTACGACAACCGTATCACCGCTGCGAATCTCAGCCTCAGCAGGCCCATACAGATTGTCAGGACCGCACAATTCGAATCCTTTTAAAGCTCCGCCGCCGCGGATACCTAGCCCATCCGAACCCGCATGCCGAAAACGCAATACGGCTTCTCCCCGATCAAAACGGACGTCCTCCCACACCGGTCCCGAGCTTACCACGCCGCTGCGGCCATAAACATGCTCCAGCGCCAACAACGCCAAGCGTTCCCCCACAGGCTGCTTATGGCGCGGGTGGATGTCCGTTTTCTCCCCGAGTTCCCACGCCGCCGTCATCCAGGCGCCGCGAACCCGCCGGGCCGTCTTCCATTGCGCTTCCCGCAAGAGCGGCCAATGCTCTCCGTCCGGATCCCCGTTTTCGTAAACAGGCAGCTGCACGAACAGGAACGGCAGCTCCGGATCTTCCCAGTCCCTGCGCCAGTTTCCGATTAAGCCTTCCAGCAGCCGGTCGTACAAGGGAGCTTTGTGATCCGCGTCCGCCTCCCCTTGATAATAGAGGAAGCCGCGAAGCGCATAGGGAGCGGCTTTGCTTAGCATCGTATGGTACAACCCGCTCGGCCGCATGTAGCTGTGCGGACTGTACGGCGGCATCCAAGGGTAGTCGCCCAGCTCTTCCCCGGTCAATCCCCGCTCCGCCCGCTCGAAGAAGTCCTGAATAGCCTTTTCATGTGCACGTTCCTGCTCGTAAAATTTCTCCCACGAGAAATCCACTAACCGCTCCCTATGCTCTTCAAGATAGACGTGCAGCGCCGGATCGCGCTCCAGCACCTGCTCATCCATCCAGCACGCAGCCGACGTGCCGCCCCAATTGCAGCCGATGATCCCGATCGGGACCCCTTCTTCCTCCATCACCCGTTGGGCGAAGAAATAGGCGACAGCGGAGAAAGCGCGGGCGGTTTCCGGCGTGCAAACCACCCAGGAAGGTTCTCGCTCGATTCCGTCCTCGTAGGTGATTTTCGGAACTTGATAGTAGCGAAGCTGCTCGAAGTTTGCCTTCGGCAGTTCCGCAGGTCCTTCAGCCGAGTCGTTCAAGCTCCATTCCATGTTCGACTGCCCGCCGGCAAGCCACACGTCCCCAAACCAGACATCGCGTAACGCGATCTTCTGGGCCTCTCCCGACTTCACCGTAAGCTCAAATGGACCGCCTGCATCCATGGACGGCAACAGAACTTTCCAACGTCCTCCCTCGACGACGGCTTTAGCTTGCTTGTCCCGGCATTCGACGGTGACCGTTTCCCCGTCGTTTCCCGTTCCCCAAATAGGAATATTCTTACCCCGTTGCAGCACCATATGGTCCGAAAACATCGCATCTATGCGGATCATGGCTTCATCTCCTTGTATGTAATTTTTGCTCAACCGACTCCAGCTTTTGTTTCATCGAAGCGGCTTTGTCCCGGCGATCGTCGATCGTGATCGTGGTGGATACGCGCTGCGCACCTTGCAGGAACGGCGATTCGTGCATTTGCCGCACGACCCGCAGGATGTCCTCCCAATCTCCTTCGATGATCGTGCTCATGGGCGTCAGCTCGTAACGGACCGACGAACGCTCTTGCTCCAGAATGCGGTGCAGCTCGGCGACATAGCCGCTGAGGCTGGTGGATCCGGTGCCGATCGGAACGATCGTCACTTGGGCAATGGCCATACTCGTACACTTCCTCTTTTTGGTTTCATGGGCGAATTCGAGGTGTATGCTATATAGGTAAATAAACCATATCCGCGTGACGTTGCCAAGGAGGAATTGATGATGCACTACCGGATGGAAAAAGATACGCTCGGAGAAATCGCGGTGCCGGCGGACCGAATGTGGGGAGCGCAAACCCAGCGCAGCTTGCAGAACTTCCGCATCGGAACGGAGCGCATTCCGATCGAGCTGATCCGCGCCTTCGCGCTGCTCAAGAAAAGCGCCGCAGCCGTGAACCGGGATCTGGGGAAGCTATCAGCCGATAAAGCTGCCGCGATCATCCAAGCCGCCGATGAGATCGCCCAAGGCAAGTGGGACGATCATTTTCCGCTCGTCGTGTGGCAGACGGGCAGCGGCACGCAGACGAACATGAACGTGAACGAGGTGATCGCGCACCTCGCTTCCGCGAACGGCAACGTGAAAATTCATCCCAACGACGACGTCAATATGTCTCAAAGCTCGAACGATACGTTTCCGACCGCCATGCACATGGCCGCGCTGACGGTCATCGAGGGCGATGTCCTCCCTTCCGTCGCCCTGCTTAAGGATACGCTGGCGGCGAAGAGCAAGCAGAACGCCGACGTCATCAAAATCGGCCGCACGCATCTGCAGGACGCAACCCCGCTGACGCTCGGCCAGGAGATCAGCGGCTGGCACCGCATGCTCGAGAAGAGCGAGGCGATGATCCGTACCGCCTCCGAGTCGTTGCGCGAGCTCGCCATCGGCGGCACCGCCGTCGGTACGGGCATCAACGCGCATCCGGAGTTCGGCAGCCGCATGGCCGAGGAGCTCAGCCGGTTAATCGGCTGGCGGTTCGTCTCCGCTCCGAACAAGTTCCACGCGCTGACCAGCCATGATGAGCTGGTTTTCGTCCACGGCGCCTTGAAGGCCCTCGCCGCCGATCTGATGAAGATCGCCAACGACGTCCGCTGGCTGGCGAGCGGTCCCCGGAGCGGAATCGGCGAAATCACGATTCCGGCCAACGAGCCGGGCAGCTCGATCATGCCGGGCAAGGTGAATCCGACCCAGTCGGAAGCGATGACGATGGTCGTCTGCCAGGTCATGGGCAACGACGCGGCGATCGGCTTCGCGGCAAGCCAGGGGAACTTCGAGCTGAACGTTTTTAAACCGGTCATCGCTTATGCATTCCTGCAGTCGGCGCGCCTGCTGTCCGACGCGATCCGTTCCTTCAACGACAACTGCGCGGTCGGCATTGAGCCGAACCTGCCGGCGATCGCCGGACATTTGGAGCGCTCGCTAATGCTCGTGACCGCGCTGAATCCGCTGATCGGATACGAGAACGCCGCTTCCATCGCCAAAACCGCGCATAAGGAAGGCTTAACGCTTAAAGAAGCGGCACTGCGCAGCGGACTCCTGACGGAAGAGCAGTTCAACGAGATCGTTCGGCCGGAACGGATGGTTAGACAAGAAAGTTAACGAGATTAAGGATGAGGGGTGACCACGACTTGCGTAATGATCTGATCTCCCGGTTCCATCGCATATCCGGCGAACCAGACGCTCACGCGGTCACCCTCCTTCAAGTCCTCGAACCGAATCGCCGCATCCCCTTTCCGGAACATCGCGGAATGCAGCACGCGGTAAGCTTTCCCGTCGATTTGCAGCTCCCGCTCGGTCGTTTCCTCGAACCCGATTCCCATTTT
This sequence comes from Cohnella sp. CFH 77786, assembly GCF_019400745.1. GTDB lineage: Bacteria > Bacillota > Bacilli > Paenibacillales > Paenibacillaceae > Cohnella. The sequence goes on from NZ_WJIB01000013.1 coordinate 6,628, forward strand.
CGTAACGGTCCCTTGAAGATCCCCGTTTCCGACATTCGAATCCTTCACTTCGAGCCGCAGCAGCCCGGATTGTTCCGGGTAACTCATCGCAACGAGAGGTTCGCTCCAAGCTCGCACGTTGAATCCGACCTTTAGACGATCGGCGGTTAATTCCTCGCCGGAGGAAGCGTTCAGCATCACCGTGTCCGAACCCCATCTCAGCCACATGGCCCGCGGCGAGCTTTCGGCATCGACGGGCGGGGCAACGACCAGGATTCCCTGCTCATCCATCGCCGTGATGGTCCCCTCCAGCGTCGGGGTCTGCGGCATCTGCCAAACATTGATACGGAGCGGGAACTTGCGGCCGTATTCCTCGTAAATCGCTTGCTTGATCCGTTCGATTTCTTTGTCCGGCGTTGGCTTCATGGGATCCCGGCGTTTTCGGACTTCCAGATGAACGCCGTCCTCGCCCACTCCTGAACCTATGTGCTCCAAATCGAATTTCTCGTACACGGCGTCCATCGCAGGCAGTCCTTTCGCGTACGCCTGCAGATCCGTACCCGCCGGCAAACGATTTCCGCACCCCGTCAGGAGAACCGCCAGAACGATAAGTCGGATCTTCGGAACAAAGCCCCTCATTTTCGTCAATCCGACCGCCCCTCTCGCTTTTCTTCTTAGACGGACGGCCGCCGGGATAGGTTGCGGCACTTGTCAGCGGAACGCGCGCCCGGTAAAGTAAGGAAGAGAACCGCCCGGGAGGCGACAAGCGTTGAATCTGCAGAAGAAAAAAGACCGAGAAGAGCTCGAGAAGCATCTGCCGCGAATGCCTTGGTACGTCGAGAAATTCATCAACTATAAATTGCCGGATCTGTCCCCTTCCTCTCTGCTCGAATACGTGAGGGACTACGAAACGTTCTTCTCCTGGCTGCAAGCGGAAGGCTTGACGGCCAGCGAGACGATGAGCGGGATTCCGATCGAAGATCTGGAGCGTCTGCATATGGATAGCGTGGACAGCTTCCGCATGTTCCTCGCCACCCGCAAAGAGAACGCCAACAGCAAAACGACCATTTCGCGCAAGCTTTCTTCTCTCCGGTCCCTCTTCCATTACTTGAGCCAGATCGCGGAAGACGAGAACTTCTACCCGCTGCTCAAGCGCAACGTGATGGCTAAAGTGTCCGTTAAACGCACGCACAAGCCGAAGGACACCGCAGCCAAACTAGAAGGCAAGCTGCTGCAGGAGCAGGAAATCATCGAATTCATTACCTATATCCGCCACGATTATGCACATGACGTGGCCACGAACAAACAGGCCACTTACTCGCACGAGCTCAACCGGATCCGCGACTGCTGCATCGTCAGCCTGATCTTGAACTCCGGCCTCCGCGTTTCCGAGCTGGTCCATCTCGATCTGGACGACCTCGATATGAAGCGCAAGCTCGTCTACGTATACCGCAAAGGAAAAAACGACGACACGTTCAAAACGCCGGTCTATTTCCGTCAGGACGCGGTCGAAGACCTGGAGATGTACCTCGCCCAGCGGGAGACCCGTTACAAAGCACCGAAGCGGGAGAAAGCGCTGTTCCTCGCCATTGCCAACGGACGCAAAGAAGGATCCCGCATGACGAAACGCGCGATCCAGGAGATGGTCGTGAAATATGCCAAACGGTTCGGCAAACCGTATCTCTCCGTCCATAAGCTTCGGCATTCTTTCGCGACCGACTATTACTTGCGCAACGACTTGTACAAAACCCAGGAGCAGCTAGGGCACGCCTCGCCGGAAACGACGCAAATTTACGCCCACTTGACCGACAAAACGATGGAGGAAGCGATCGACCGGAGATAGACGTGACAGACGAGACGGATTCACAACTCTCGATACCTGCCGATCCGAGCCCCGCCGTTACGGGAGTGCTGCTCGGCTGGCAACCGGTTCCAGCCGTTCCGGGAGTTGCAACTCGGCTCGCAGCCGGTCCCGGCCGATCCGGGAATTGCCGCTCGGCTCGCAGCCGGTCCCGGCCGATCCGGGAGTTGCCGCTCGGCTCGCAACCGGGTTATTTCTTGCTTTTCTTCGACGCTAACCAGAAAACGAGAATGACGATCGGGATAAAAATGAACCACGGAATATGAATGCTGCTGCCGGTCAGAATGACGAGCACGGTCAGCCCGATTATGCCCAAAATGAGGTATAAACATCCTCTGCCGAATGTTTCCAAACGCCTTATCTCCTCCCTCGTCACGGCCAGCTCGACTGATCATCCCATTGTATATCCGTTGCCTTCCGGCGTTGCTCGATTCTGAAGGAAAGGGGGATCAGTCTTGCCGGTACGCTTGGACCAGCCGTTTCGGAGCCGTCCGGAGGTATGCTTCAATGACCAATTCGCGGAACTCGTCCCAGTCGGCGATGTCCATATTCTCCACCAGGACCCATCCGTGTTGTCCAATATACGGCGCGCGAATGTAGGGTCCTTTCTGGATAAGGAACTGCTGCGTTTCTTTGTCGCTTTTGATGCAACAGTTGCCGCCCCAGCCCTTCTCCCCTTCGCTCATCATGACGAAGGACTTGTCCCTGACGCGAAACGTCGTGTGCCCGAAGCCGTCGATTTTCTCCACCGCTTCCGGCAGTCCTGCGCATATTTCTCGTATCCGGTCGCGAACCGCCAGAGCGGTTTCCGACACCAGGACGTGCTCGCTTTCATAGGCCATTGATTATCCCTTCCCCTCAGAATCGCTGCTCTTCTGCTATCCAGTATACAGGAATGGATTGACGCCCGCGAAATAAGTTCTTCACCGCCGAAACACTTCGTACTGGAAGGAGGGGTCTTCAGCCATTGCCGAGGATCTGCCTCATAGTCGTTTACGTTTCTTGGCTTCCAACAGCCGATTGATTGAGCCGGTACCCGCTCCCGAGGCCGGGTCCGCCTTTCCGCCGGACTGCGAATCGGCGGCGGTAAGTGGAGGAGCGGACGTCTTCGGCTTATGGGGTGACGAGGAACGTTCCGGCGAAGAGCCGAAAGGAGCACCGATGTCTTCTGTCTTTGCTTCACCTACTCGTCTTGCAGGCGGCGAGGCAGCTGCGGATTCCGAATCTGTTGACCCATAAGTCCCTGTATGCGCACCTGCGCTGTTTCGTGAAGAGGACGCCTGCGTCTCGGCTAAGCCGCCGGACGCCGATTTCCGCCCCGCCATATGTCCGGTTGACGCCATAGAGGCCGCTCTCGAACCCGCGTCCGCGTGCGCGTGCGCCTGCTCCCCAGTGCTTCCCCCGGCCGAGTAAAAGTCTCCGGCCGTCCTTTTCCGTTGCTGAAGTCGTGACAGCGCCGAGCTTCCAGCCGTTGACGCAGTCCCCGAGCCCGAAGCCGCCGGAACAAACCGCCTGGCATACGCCGCCAGCTTTCCCCAAGGCACCGACAACCGCCGGATCGCGATATCCAGCAGCCAAAGCAGAAGCGTTGCGATCAACAGGGGCCGTGTCCAATCCCCGTACCGTTTCGTGACCGACTCCGGTCCCTCGAACGCAGCCTCCGGCCGGGACGGATCGAGCACCCGCCCTCCGGTAGTCGCCGCAAGCTGCGCGAGCTTCTCCTTGCCTCCCGCGTCCGATAACCGGTATTCCGGCGAATAGGGAATGACGAATCCGGTCACCGAGTTGCCGATTTGCGTCAAATAGACGCCGGGTCCGTCGACGGGAACCCGTCCCGCATATTCCCCAGGCGCGATCGGCAGCGGCGACACTTCGGACTTCGCGCCATAGTCTCCTGACACGATAGCCTTTAACTCGCCTGCCGCCCCCCCTTCTCCGGACGATTCCCGGATGCGGAGCTCGGCTTCCCCGCCTTGCCATTCGGCGGAGATTTCATAAGGCTCACCGGCGAATTGCGGGAACGTCCACTTGACCCATTGCGCGAAAATGTCCGGAAACTGATCCCACCCGATCCAATCTTTCGCCCACTGCCCGGTGAGGTCGCTCGTCCAGGCGACCGTTCGGCCGGAGCCGAACTGCCAGCGTGCCAGGAGCGGATCTCCCATCGGCGAGACGAGCACGCTGTCGGCCGTCTCTTTCGGCGTCGTCGCTACGTAGGCATCCACGGCAGGGACGCCTTCCGAGAATAAAAGGAACCAATCGCCCGCACTCCCGACAGCCGGAACGAAGCGATTCTCCACGATATACGTCCGGGACATCATCGTCGTCTCCCGGCTGAAAATCGCCGGAATCGTGCTTTGGTCGTTCGTGAAATAATAGCGCCCCTTGGCTTCTTTCGCCAAGTTTTCGAGCAGTGACGCATCCGCGCCGTCCCCTACGGCGACCGTGGACATCGTGATGTCGTGTTGGACCATCATTGCCGTGAGGTTCGAATAACCGGGATTGCTTGCGGATTGGCCGTCCGTCATCAGGATGATGTGTTTGCGCTGGGCGTTTACCTTCAGCATGCTTTTCAACCCGGCGTCGACGGCGGAGTAAATTTCCGTCCCGCCGCCCGGATGAATGCCCTGGATGGCGCTCATCACTTTTTCCCGTTCCGTCAGACGAACCGGCTCCATCACCCACCAGGGGGAATCGTCGAACGCCACGACACCGACGGTATCCTCATCCCGCATCAATTCGACCGTGCGAAGCGCCGCCTCTTTGGCAAGCTCCAGCTTGCCTCCGTCCATGCTCCCGGATTTGTCGATCACGAGAACGAGACCGAGAGACGGGAGCTGCCGTTTGCCTTTCAAATCCATGTAGACGGGCAGCGCCTTCTCGACAGGCGTTTTGAAGTAGCCGCCGAGGCCATAGCTGTCTTTGCCTCCGATCATGACAAGACCGATTCCGTAATCGGAAACGGCCGCGGCCAAATTCCGCATAGGCGCTTCGGCGACTCGGGTGGCGGGGACGTTGTTCATAATGAGGCTGTCGTATCGCGCGTAATCGGCGAGCTCGGACGAAAGCTGCTCTGGCAAAATGACGTCGTACGGAATGAGCGAGGACGACAGTGCGGACGTGATGTTGCCCGAGCTGCCCGCCGCTCCTTCGATCACGAGCACGCGAGGCGGCCCTTCCACGCGGCTGAACGCGAAGGCCGCATTGTTCTGCGCCTGCCGGTCGCCTTCCGCATAAATTTCCGCGCGATAGCGGTGTAGCCCCGGATCTGCTGCCACGCTCCGCAAAGCGAACCGGTTCTCTCCGGCTTCGAGCTGAACGGCGACCCGCCCCTTCTCCGCCTCATCCTCATACAGCCGCAGCTCCGCCGTACCGGCGAATGTGCTCGTTACCGTAAGTTCGAACGAGAACTTCTCCCCGAGCTTCAAAGAAGACGGCACTCGGAGCGATTCCAGCGCCGCGTCTGCCTTCGCTTGTTTCGGAATGTCGACCACGTCGACGGCGATGCCCATCTCCCTCAGTCTTCGTCCTTGGCGCAGCAAGTCGCCCGCGTTCTCTTCCCCGTCCGAGAGCAGCACGATGCGCCCCCCGTCCGCGAGCAGCCCGGCGCCGAGCTGCAAGCCGGCGGCAACGTTGCTGAACGAACGGTTGACCTCAGTACGAAGCGCGAAAGAGGAAGGCTGCTCCACCGAAAGCGCCCGCTCCACTGCCGCATTCAGCCCGAACGAGACGACCGCGGCTTGGTCTTTCGCGGATTTGGCATCGATTGCGGAACGCACCCAATCGCTTACTTTGGCATCTTCGTTCAAGCTGGCCGAACGGTCGGCGACGAACACGACATTTCGCATTTCAGTCCGTTCGTAAGGCATCACCCCTGCAACCACGGCGATCAGGAACAATAGGATTGCCGCTCTCACGCTTACAGCCGCTGCTTTTCTGCCCCCCGTAAGACGGAGCGTTCCCCGGAACGTCCACCAGATGAACACCGCGCAAGGAATGAGCAGGAGCAGCGCCCAGGAATGTTCAACCCGCAGTCCCACGACGGTACACCTCCCATTCGGCCGCGATGAGCAGGAGCAGCAGCGCGCAAATCCATGGAATCGCGGAGGAACGGTCGACAAGCTCGGAAGCGGAAATTACGTCATCCGTTGATCCCCGGTCGGATGTCGTCGCACTTCCTGTGCTCGTCCCGGCGCCGGCGTTCCCTGCCGTTCCGTCCAGGCTGCCGGCTCCGGCGGGACCGTTCTGCGCGACCCCTCCCTCCTCCGGGGCGGATACGACGGCGAGCAGCCGGCCGGACAAAACATTGCCGTCTTCGCCGTATTCCACATAACGATACAGTCCCGGCAGACCCGGCGCGATTTGCTCGCCTGAAGGCATGCCTTGATCATCTGATTCCACAATCGCGTTCATAGCCTGCCGATCGCCATATAGCACTTCCACCGGCTCCCAGCGGGCAGAAACCGCTGCCGTCTGGCGCTGCACCTCGACCCGGCTGCCGGCCACCGCCTGCCCCAGATAAGCGGTGATTCCGCCACCCATCCAGTCCGCCGCTTGCGCGACGAGGATCGGAAATTCCGGTTTCAATGGCAGATCGGAGTCGTGGAGATCGAAAGCAAAGACGATGGCGGGTTTTCCGTCCGAACGTCCAGCGTAAATCGCCGGTTTCCCCCCATACGTCACGACGGGATCGCCCAGCTGTTCTCCGGCGCGGGTAACGACGAGTTTGGCGATGTGCACGCCTTGGAAAGTCACATAGTGAACGACCGGATGATCTTTCACGGCCGCCTCGCCCGAATCCGGCACAACGGCGCTTCCTCCCTCCGGCGGCGATTCGGCGGACCAAAGGCGCCATACCGGTTTCGACGCAAGCAGCTTGTTCCAGGACTCCGACCTGAGATCCGATTCCCGCACACCTCCGTCCACCAACACCCAGTCGACGGTCTTCATGGTCTGCTCGTCAGGCTCGTAAGTGCCCGGAACGGCTCTCACCGTCTGCACGCCCGCGAGCTGAAGCGCTTTGTCCAGGAACAGGTTGCCGCGGCTCACGAGCAGAGCCCTGCGGCTCGATTTCCCGGACGCCGGAAACGCATAGGCGACATCGTCGGAGGCGAAGCCGTCCGCCGAGCCGGAATCGATCGATGCCCGGTAGTACGGCGCTTCCGCATCCAACTCCCCGCGGAACGTCCGACGTTCTCCTGCGTTCAACTTGTAGTCGGCGGCAAACAGCTTTTCCTTGACTCCCGGCGCCTCAATGGTCAGCGTTCCCGAGAGAGGCACATGGCCCTGGTTCATCACCGTGACGACGGCCGACCGACCTTGATTGGAATCTCCATTTTCCCGAATGCCGAATGCGGCGATCGCAGCATTGCCTGCCGCCGGCTGCACCTGCAGCGTGCGCACGGGAGCTGCAAGCCGCAGGCGCTCCGGCCGAACGCTTCGTCCGTCCGATACGAACACGATTTCGCCGTCCGGCTCCCCGCGTATCGCAGCATCTGCAAGCGTGAGACCGGCTGCCGCGTCCGCCGAACCGTACTGCGGGCGGATGCGGTCCAGCGCTTCTTGAATCGTTTTCGGGCTGCCGGATGCTTCGACCTTCGGATCCTCGCCTGTCGTGATTAGCGTAATGCTTGCGGACGCGCTTTGTTCTTCCAGCCACGCACGCAGTTCCGAGACGGCCGATTCGAACGCGGTCACGTTCGATCCAACCGTTCGAGCGGTCATGCTGGCCGACGTATCCAGCACAACGGCGGCTTTACGGCCAGCGGCCGCGCGGCCTGTGAAGGCCGGCTCCATCAAAGCCAGCACGAGCATCACGGCCGCCGCCAATTGCAGCAGCAGGAGGAGACGGTTCCTCAGCTTCTGCCACGGCCGGTTCGCTTCCTGTTCGCGCAGCGCTTTGCGCCACAACAGACTGCTCGACACCTCCGTATCGAGATAAGTCCTTTTCAGCATATACATGAGCAAAATGACCGGAAGCGACAGCGCGAATCCCATTGATGACAGCGACTGAAACAGCATGCGATTCGCACCTCCTTTCTTCCGGCGATTAGTTGTTCCGCATTCCTTCCCCGAGCAGGCACCGCCCGGCGGTGTCCATGACCGGCACGGATGTGTCCGCTAACGCGTAATCGAATCCCCGTTCGGCGCACAGCTTGCGAATCATCCCGGTATGATCTCTCAGAGCAGACTGGTAAGCCCGCATGACGTCCCGTCCGAAAGCGACTTCTATCGCCGCCCCCGTTTCCGTATCGATCAGCTTTCTCTCACCGGATAGATCAGGCGCCAGTTCCTCCGGACCCAATATTTGAATCAAAACGACATGCTGGCCGGAGGCCGCGAATCCGTTCAACACACGTTCCAGCCCTTGGGCGTACAAGCCGTCCGTAAACAACCAGGTTTGGCCCGGCGTGCGGGGATAGGCGCCCGGTGCGGAGAACGGTAGTCCGATATCGTCCGTCCCCTGAAGAACGGTCGGTTCGATAAACTTCTCCATATAATTGAAAAGTCGTAAAACCGCTCCTTTGCCCCGTGCGGGCGGGAACTCGGAAACGATCCGATCGGCGAAAGCCAACACGGAAACCCGATCTTCGCCCGCCAAAGCCGCGTATGCGACGCAAGCGGCCAGCCGCAAGGCATACGCAAGCTTGTTGGTGGATGGAATAATCCCCTCCCCGCCGTCTGGCGGCGCGTATCCAAAACGCATGGACTGCGAGCAATCGATGCAGAGCCGTACATTCATCTCCTGTTCGTCCCAGAATTGTCGGATAAACGCTTTACCGGTCCGGCCGTAGACATTCCAGTCCAGCCGCCGGATATCGTCACCGGGCGCATAGGGGCGGTAGTCGGCAAATTCGAGCGAGCTCCCGAGCAGGCGGGACCGGCGTTTGCCCTGCATCGTCCCCCTTACCCGCCCTTTGGCCGCAATCGTCATCCGTTCCAGCAGGTGAAGCTGAGAAGGATCGGAAAACAGCCAACCGGTCGCGTTCATCGGGCCGCCTCCGCGGCTTCCAGAACAGCGGCGATCACATCGTCCGTGCGGATGCCGGAAGCTTGCCCTTCGTAGCCGAGTACAAGGCGGTGGCGCAATGCCGGAAGCGCGACCTCCCGAATGTCCCGGCGGGAAACATGGAGGTTGCCCGCGAGGAGCGCCTTCACCTTGGCGACGGCGATAATCGCCTGAATGCCGCGGGGACCGGCGCCGAAACGAATGTAGCGACGCACCGCTTCAGGCGCGTCCGGTTCGGAGGGGTGGGTCAGCATGAGCACGCGGATCGCCCAATCGAGCACTTCGTCAGACACAAGCACTTCTTTCGCATAGGCCTGCAATTTCATCAGCATGGCGGCGTCCGCGACTTGGCCGGCTTGATTCGGCGCGGAGGATGTCGTTCGCCTGACGATTTCCCTCAGCTCTTCATGGGTCGGATAGGTAACCTGGATTTTCAACAGAAAACGGTCCAGTTGCGCTTCCGGCAGCGGGTACGTGCCCTCCTGTTCCACCGGGTTCTGGGTGGCAAGCACGAAGAAAGGCGACGGAAGCTTGTGCGTCTCCCCGCCGGCGGTCACGGTTCTCTCCTGCATCGCCTCAAGCAGGGCGCTCTGCGTCTTGGGCGTCGCCCGGTTGATCTCGTCGGCCAGCACCAGGTTGCCGAAGATCGGTCCAGCCTGAAAACGGTAGGAGGTCTGCCCCTGAGAGCCGAATTCGACGAGCTGGGTGCCCGTAATGTCGGAAGGCATCAGGTCGGGCGTGAACTGAATACGCGAGAAACGCAGATCCAGCGCGTCGGCCACCGTGCGAACCAGCATCGTTTTGCCGAGACCCGGAATCCCTTCGAGCAGCGCGTGCCCGCCGGCAATGACGCACCACAACAGCTGCTCGACCACTTCCCGCTGACCGACGATGACGGTCTCGACCTCGCGCCGCAGCGTTTCGAATTGCGAAACGGCTTCCTCGATTTGCGCTTTCGTTTCGATCATGGCTTCCCTCCTCCGGCGAATGCCGGAACATCTAACTGAGTTTGCTTTGATATACATGAACTCGATTACCCTGGACTACCTGTTCGGCTGGATTTCGTCGAAATAATCGCGAACCATCTGCTGCATGGATGGCGGGAGCGGACTGCGGTTCAAGGATTGACGGGCTTCGGAAGCGTAGGATGCGTACACTTCCTCGTAGGACATAGCCCCGCCGTCCAGGACGGGGGAGCGGCCGCCTTCAGACGTCTTGCCGCCACTCGAAGGTCCGCCGTCATTCTCCACACTGCCGGATCCTTGAAGCGAGCGTGGCGTCGTGACCAGCGTGCGGCTGCCGGTGCCGAAGCCTCCGGCAAGTCCTCCTCTGCCGCCGCCGCTTCCGGAGCCGCTGCCCTGCCCGGACCCTGAGCCGGAACCTGAACCGGAGCCCGATCCAGAACCTGATCCAGAACCTGATCCAGATCCAGATCCAGATCCAGATCCAGATCCAGATCCCGCGCTGCTGCCGCTGCCTTGCCCGTCCCCCTGGCCACTACCCGAGCCTTGACCCGGCGATTGGCCCGAGCCTCCGCGCCCTTGCCCTGAACCCGACTCGCCTGAGGCCCCTTGGCCGTCCACTGGACCGACGCCTTCAGCCCCGGCATCGCTCCAGCCCTCCGTCCCGCTCTGCGATCCGGCCCAACCGGAGAGCGAGCCGCTGTCGCCGCTCTGCCCGGTCAGCCCAGCCAGGGCGGCTGCGCCTTGCCCGATCTGGGAGGCCATTTGGCGCGCTAACGCTTCAAGCTGCTCTGCGGACAGCCCGGCAGCAAGCGATTTCTCCAAGACGTCTAATGAATCGCCTCCGCTCCCCTTGCCGTCTCCCCCGTTTTCCAATTGCTCGGCCGCTTCTTCGAGCGCTTTCTTCCATTCTTCTGACTTCCCTCTGCCTTCCTTTTCGGCTTCCGGGAGCTTCCCTGCGAATTCTCGCAGCTTTTCGGCCAACGCTTTCTTCTCTTCCGGCGACATCTTCGCGACCTTGCTGCGCAGTAAGTCCATCGCCGTCTCCATGTCATTGCGGTCTTGGCGCTCTAAAGCCTGACCCACGGCCAGGAGATTCGGCGACGTCTGCATATTCCGGGCGAGCTCGCTCAGTTCCTCTTGCTGCTTGCGGAGATCGCCGGCGAAGCGCTCCAACTCTTGCTTGGCCGCTTCAAGCTCTTGGAGAGAATCCTGCGAAAGCTCCGAATTGTCCCATTGCTTTCGAAGCGCATCCAACGTCTCGCTCAGCTTTTTACGGTCCGCCGGGTCCAATCCGTTCTGCTGAGCGATTTTCTCCATTTCGTCAACCGCTTCAGCCAGTTTATCCAGTTCCCGGACAGCGGCTGCCTTCGCTGCGATCCGTTCCTCCGTCGGATTCGGCACGAGCAAGAGCACGATCATGCCGATCCATAGTACGGTCAGCGCCACTCCGAAGCGAACGACCGTCCGTCTTCCGGGTCCCGGCATAAACTCCTTCAACCGCTCGACATAACGATCGGCCGCTTCTTCGGCCGCTTCCCGTTGCATCCGCGCAATTGGAAGCTCGCTGCCGAGCTGGCCAAGCGCCGTCGTCAACGCGTCCGCGGTCGCCGCGCGGTCCATGGCTTGCGCAGCATCACGAAGGGTAAACCGCCTGCGCCAACCGAGCAGCATCCCCGTAGCAGTGCCGAGAATGACGAGTCCCGGCGCGATCCATTGCGTCTGCGGGATGGGAATGAAGCGGCAAGCCGCCAGAAGAAGCAGAGCCATACCGCTGCCCGCAAGTGCGCCCATCGCCGACATACGCAATGAACGCAATGACTGCATTCTCGCCCGCACCGGACGAAGCATCGCCTCCAGCCGGCTCTTCCCGCTCATTTCTCCATCCCCTTTCGCTCACGAATTTCGACCCGAGCCGGAAACTGCGTCCACGGCAGTCACCGTGTCGGTGAACTTGGCCGCAGTCCGTTAATTAATGATATTAAACGAATCAATTTTTATACGAAATGACCGTCGACAGCTGCGACGACTACGTTCATTCCACGCACGACTCAGCCGCTTTTCTTCCGCTTCAACCTCGGTCGAATGCTCCGGACGCTGACAACGACGGCGACGACGGTGAGCACGCTATATACGATGAGGAACTCCTGCCACAGCTGAATCGGCGGATTCAAAGAGCCTTGACTGCCGGCCACCGCATACGTACGGAACGCAAAACGCGAAATACTCGGATCGAAAATGCTGTAAAGAGCGGCCGCGGGATTCAGCCCGAGCAGATGTCCGATCCAGCCGTAATCCGCATTCATTCCCCGATATGCGTTCTGCATCACGGATTGCAAGATGAAATACAAGAATGCCGTGCCCCCGAACGCGAACAAAGTGACGCCATACGATACGATGACGGAAATCATCGTCCGCTTGAACAGCGTGGAGAACAGAATGCCGAACGCTCCGAGCGCCAGCATGACGAACAGGTAAAACAAGAATACCATCGCGAGCTGCGAGGGCGAGATGCCGCCGTACAGGAATACGATGCTGTACACCGGCATCGTGGCCACAACGATCAGCACCATGAAGGCGAGCGAGGCTAGCAGCTTGCTCAGGATGATGCTCGACGAGGATTGCTGCGTCGTGAGCAGCAAATTGAGCGTCTGCCGCTCCCGCTCTCCGCTCACGATACCGGCTGTTAGCCCGGGAGCCATGAATGCGATAAGGCCGAGCTGCGCCAGACTGATGAAAATGAACATCGTGCGGCTCGAGTCCGGGTTGAATACGTTCGGGTTGTTGTTCATGTGCGTGACGTACAGGAATCCGAGCGCGCCGATCCCGATGGCCAGTAAATAGAAGAACAGCGCCCACATGGAGCGGACCGTCCGCATTCGGAGCGTAATTTCTTTGCCCAGCACCGGGTTGATGAGCACCTTGCGCCAATCGATACCCGCCTCGCGGCCTACCGACGTCTTTCCGCTCATGCTTCCGCCTCGCTTCCCTTCGTAATCTCGAGAAACACGTCTTCCAGGTTCGTCTGCGCCTCGCTGAACGAGATCAAACGGATGCCGTGCGCGATCATGCCGTGCAGCAGCTCCGATTGTTCCACGTCCTGGCCGCCGAAATGGATGTGTAGGCCCTTGTCGTCGCGCATAATCCGGTTCACGAAAGGCTGGTCCCGCAAATAGTCTTCCGCTTCCGCGTCTTGCCCGGCCGTGCGTATGAGCAAAATCCGCTTGACCCGCAGCCGGCTCTGAATTTCCGCCACGTTGCCGTGCGCCACCAGCCGCCCGTGTTCGATGACGCCGATTTCGTCCACCATTTCCGCCAGCTCCGGCAGAATGTGCGAGGAGATAATGATCGTTTTGCCCATCTCCTTCAGCTCTTTCAGAATCTCCCTCATTTCGATGCGGGCGCGCGGATCAAGTCCCGACGCGGGTTCGTCGAGAATGAGCAGCTGCGGATCGTGCACGAGGCAGCGGGCGAGACATAGCCGCTGCTTCATCCCCCGGGAGAGCGTATCCACGTAGGCGTCTTTCTTGTCGCTTAAGTTCACGAGCTCAAGCAACTGCGGAATAAGCTTGTTTCGCTCCGCTTTCGGGATCCCGTAGCTGGCGCCGTAGAAATGCAAATATTCCGTTGCCTTGAACCGGTCGTATACGCCGAAGAAATCGGGCATGTAGCCGATGCGTTTTCGCACTTCTTTCGGGTTCTCGGTCACGTCGATCCCGTCCACTCTGGCGATGCCGGAAGTCGGGGCCAGCAGCGTGGCGAGAATCGACATCGTCGTCGACTTGCCTGCGCCGTTCGGTCCGACGAAGCCGAACACAGTACCGCGTCGGATGGTCATGTCGATCGATTTCAAGGCGTGAAAGCTGCCGAATTGCTTGGATAAGCCCTGGATTTCGATCATCGGCGTCTCTGCATTCGCGGATGATCCTTGTCCCGTCAGCTCCTCGCTGGATCCTTCGATAACCGGCGTTGTCATGAGCCGCCCCCCTTCCTTTCCAATCCGATCGCGGGCAGCGCGTACCCGACCTCGCTTTTCGCTTCCAGCTTCATGCGCACCGCATGCTCTTCCGTCACATAGGACGCCGCTCCCTCGGCAGGACTTACCTCCAAGGTCGAACCATTCAGCACTTCCCACTTGCCTGTCTTCGCGTTCCAGATGGACAGTTCCAGTAACGAGCCCGATACGATTTCTGAGGGATAGATCGTCAGCTTATCGTAAGCCGCATCCGATTCATGGGCCGCCATTACCGGCAATTGATACTCGAATTCCATGCTTCCTCGGGACAGGTTCATCCGGTTCGAAGGATACTCGTAAGCGACGGAAGGCATATCCTGCTTCGTAATGAAAGGCTGGATTGTGCCGGGCAGAATATCGCCGTCGCCGCTCAGCTCGCCTAAATCGAACGGCTGCACCCACAGCGTCAAGTTGTCGGATTTCGCATGCTTACCGTCGACGGTGAACCAGCTTTCCTCGTCTTTGCTGAAGCCGACGATGACGGGCTTCGTCACGAATTTGTTCGAGTTGTTTCCGTTCATATAGCTGTTCAGCAGCCCGCGCTCGCGTGCATAAGGATCGTTCGGGCCAGAAGCATGCGAGAACACAAGCCCGCCGTAATCATACCAGCCCGCGTTCTGGTTGTTCATCAGCGTGAGCGGCACGGTGACGCGCGCTGCCTCTCCTTTTTTCAGGTTCCCGACCGTGTAGGCCTTTCCGCCTCCCAGTACCCTGACGCTCTCCAAATCGGCTTCCGTGTCGTTGCGGATCTCCAGTTCGGCAGAACCTTGCGCGATGGATTGAACGGCAACCGTATACTTGCCGAAACCGGCTGCCGACTCATATTGCGTCCAAGCTTTGCGGACGGACCAATAGGGAACTTCATACCATTCCGCTTCCGCCCCTTCCGCGGACCATTTGGCAGCCTGGAACGTCTCGTTCATTTTCACGTTGCCGGTGCCCCCATGGTTGTCGGGAAAGGGCATGACGGTGACTCCGGGTTCGAACGTCGCTTTGACGCTCCCCCCTTTCGGCACGAAAACGCCGCTCATCGCGGAGCGGACCGCGTCCCCTCCGCCGGACAGCTCGACCATGCGCAGGCTGTGCGCCAGCGTCTGATTTTTGCCCGACGCTCCGACGTTGAAAATCACGACGCTGCTCACAATGGAGACAATGGGAATGATCCACCACGCCCATTCCCTGCGATCGAAAGCCCGCAACACGAGGAACAGCACAGGCGCCACGACGAAAATGTAGACGACGAAAAACGTAAACAGCGTCCCGAAAGACGGCTGTTTAATCGAAGGAAACTGATTGATCGCGTTGTCCAGCTCCCAGAAGTTGCTGTTGCCGAACGGCGCGCCGCCTCGCACGCCTAATTGCTGTTTGAGCAGCGAGGAGGACAAGATCCGCGACCACAGCGCGGGGCTTCCCGGCCAATCGGCGAACGGCTGCAGCGACGGATCGAAGGCCGCATAGACGACCCGTCCGCCGCCATAATTGCGCTCGGCGGCAAGGATTTGGCCGCCATCCGCAAGAAGGACGGTGCCCGCTTGCAGCTTTCCGGTTGAGACTGTAACAGGGGCCTTCTCCGCGAACGGCTTCTTGTCTCCCCACTGGACGAGCTTGTCCGTCGATTTCAGTTCGGCCGTTCCGCCCGCAACGACGGGCACAAGATCGGCGAACGCTTCCGCAGTCTTGCCGTAACCGGCTCCGCCGGCGACGACGAGCGTGCCGCCTTGCTGCACCCAGCCGCGGACGGCCGCGATCCGCTCCTTGCTCCAATTACCGGTCGCCGTATCGTTAAGCACAAGGAAATCGAGCCCTTCGAGCTGGAGGGCTTTGTCCGGCATCTGGTCATCCGCTATCGGGACGACATTCAGCCGGTATCCTTGCCCGTTCAACAGCGGCATGAAATTCATCGTATCCGGATCGCGCGCGACGACGCCGATCAACGTATCGCTTCGCAGGGATATCATCTCGAGGTACGGCTTTCCATCCGTAATCGGAACAGCTTTACCCGATCCTTGCGTATCCACGAATTCGACCCGGTTGTTGTCCTTGGTAAACGGAATACCCGGAACCGACATCTCGATCACGACCGGCGTTCCGGGCGGAAGCTCCGCTTCCGAGGTGTACTGCTGATTATAGCCGCCGTTCGGCTGAACCATAGTGAATCGCAGCTCGCCCTTCAAGCTTGCGTCCGTTCCGTTCGTCACGGTAAAGCGCAACCGCGTCCACGCGTTATCTTTCGCCACGCCTCCAAAGCCGATCTCCGCCCGGAAACCGATCCCCTTCTCCGGTGCGGCGAACGCTTGAGCAGGAAATCCCGCCGCCGCCCAGCCGGCGATCAGCGAGAAAGCCATCCATAAAGCGAAAAACGGGTTCATTGCCCCTATCGACTTCCGACAAAACACGACTGCAGCTCCTCTCTCACTCCATCATTCTCATTTCAGTCTACAAGAAGGAACGTGGGAATTGTTTAAAAGTTTCTTAAGTTTGTCTTGAAAGGGGCTGTCATTGCTGAATGACGCTTCGAGGCGCCGCTGACGGAAGACATATTGCCGAAGTCCCCCGTTTATCCTATTGACGGTTTTCCGTTTGTTAAGGTTACAAGACCGCACATGCCATGGTACGTCGAGAGATTCATCAACGATAAGCTGCCGTACGTATCGCCCTCCTCCCTGCTCGAATCGGTGCGGGGATACGATATTTTCTTGTCCTCTTATCTATCCGTTCATAAGCATCAGCCACTAGAATCGCTGCTCTTCTGCCATCCTGTATATGAGAATGTATTGACGCCCGCGAAGCAAAATGGTTAGCTAAAACAGGCGGACTTGATCCCGATCCCTTATGGACGTTAGGAGAATCCACATGGAAATGATCGAACTTCCCCTGGACTTGATCGACGAAGATACCGATCAGCCCCGTTATCAGTTCGACGACGAAGCGATCCTAGAACTGATGAACAGCATCGCCGAGCTCGGCTTGTTGTCCCCCATCAAGGTACGGACCTTGGAGAACGGCCGCTACAAAATCATTTACGGCAACCGCCGCTACAAAGCCTCGAAAAACCTTGGCCGCGCCACCATTCCTTGCATCGTCTCCAACGTGACGGACGAGCTGGAAATTTATTTGGAGCAGATCGCGGAAAATTTGACCCGGGAAGGCTTCTCGCCGATCGAAGAGGCGGAGGCGTTCCACAAGCTGATGAACGATCCGCGTTTCACCAGCTCCGTCAAATATCTCTCCAGCAAACTCGGCAAGCCGGAAGCCTACATCAAGAACAAGCTGGAGCTTCTCAAATTTGACAATAAAGTCAAGAAGCTGATCGTAAGCGGCACCGATATCCGCAAAGACAAGCTGACCGAAGACCAGCTGCTCCCCTTGAAAGACCTTCCGATCGAACACCGCGATTCTCTGGCACTAATCGTGGCCCGGGACGAGATGCCCGTCAGCGACGTCAAGAAGATCGCCAAGCTGTTCAAGGACAAGGATATATCGGCCTCCACGAAGGACAAGCTTCTCTACAAGAGCGGACACGAGCTTCTCGCCACTTGGTCGACGTACGAAATGAACCGCGCCGAACGGGCCAAACGCGCGGAGCCGAAGGAGGCGCCCGAGGAGAAGCCGAAGGCGGCGAAACCGGTTGGCGAGCCGGCCGCACCCAAGGCGCCAATGCTCGAAACCAAGCTGAAGAAGCTGCTTGACTCCCTTCCCAACGATGATTTCTTTCCTCCCGAAGCTCTGGAGGAAATCCTTCAGAAGCTGGACGTCGACAGCCGCGAACACTTCCTTAATGACATTAATAATGGTGTCGAACGTTTAGAGAAGCAACTGTCTGTTTGGCGAAAAGTTAAGGACATGGTGTCGAATCATTAACGGGATGAATTATTGTTGTCGTTATATGAAAATCTATGCCATTATCCCCTTCGCTCAGAATTGTCGATGTCCGTCGTATTCAGCAGGTGCCATTATCCCCTTGCCTCAGATCGTGAAAGGTGCCTAAACGAAAAACAACGTACCATTATCCCCTCGCTTCAGAAACCGGAACGTTCTGAGCGAATGGGATAATGGTACGTTTTGCGAGAAAGACAAAGGTGCTTTAAAAACCGGAGCCGCCGCAAATCTTACCGATACTCCCGCGGAATCCGCCTGGCAACACCAGTGCGGATCGCCGCCTCCACCACGCGGGCGCGCATCTCCTTGACGACTTCCTGATTGAATGCGCTCGGGATGATATAGAGCTTGTTGCGCTCGTCGTCCCGGATCACGGAAGCGATCGCCTCGGCGGCGGCCAGCTTCATCTCTTCGTTGATTTCGCTCGCCCTGCAATCCAAGGCGCCGCGGAAAATGCCCGGGAAGCACAGCACGTTGTTGATCTGGTTCGGATAGTCGGAGCGGCCGGTGGCGATGACGCCGACGATGTCCTCCACCTCTTCCGGCGTAATCTCCGGCGTCGGGTTCGCCATCGCGAAGACGATCGGATCTCGGGACATGGACAGCACATGCTCCCGTTTCAGGATGCCCCCGGCGGACAAGCCGATGAACACGTCCGCCCCTTCGACCGCTTCGCTCAACCCGCCGCTGAGCCGCCGCGGATTCGAATTTTCCGCGTACCACTGCCACATCGGATTGCCGTACGTTCGATCCGCCGTCAGGATCCCTTCCCGGTCGACTCCGATGATCTCCCCGACTCCCGCGGCCATGAGAATTTTGCTGCAAGCGACGCCCGCCGCGCCGATGCCGCACACGACCGCCCTCACGTTGCCGATCTCTTTGCCGACGACCTTAAGCGCGCTGATCAGACCGGCGTAGAGCACGACAGCCGTCCCGTGTTGGTCGTCATGGAAGACGGGGATGTCGAGCTCCTCCCGCAGCCGCCTTTCGATTTCGAAGCAGCGCGGCGAGGAGATGTCCTCCAGGTTGATCCCGCCGAATGCAGGCGCGATTGCTTTGACGTGGGCGATGATTTCCTCCGTGTCCTGAGTTTCGAGACAGATCGGGAACGCATCCACCCCCGCGAATTGCTTGAACAGCATCGCTTTGCCTTCCATGACCGGCATGGCCGCATACGGACCGATGTTGCCCAATCCCAGCACCGCGCTGCCATCTGAGACGACGGCGACGGTATTCCGCTTGATCGTCAAGGTGAATGCTTTTTTCGGATCATCATGGATCGCCATGCAGACGCGCGCGACGTCCGGTGTGTACACCCTCGACAGGTCGTCGCGGTTATGGATCGGCGTTTTGGGCGAGATTTCGATTTTACCGCCGAGATGAAGCAAGAAGGTTCGGTCCGATACGTTGACGACCCGGATTCCCTCAAGCTGCTTCAAATCCTCGATGATTCGGTTCATTTGCTCGTTGTCGGCGACCATGACGGTCAAGTCTCGGATCGTCATGTCGCGGCTCGTCTGGATCACGTCGATGGCGACGATGTCTCCGCCGCTCACGGCGACCGCACTGGCCACTTGGCCGAAATGAATCTGATCCGTTTTGATCTCCAGACGGATGATGATGCTTTTGCCTCCGGACATTCCGCTTCCGCTTCTTATAGGACTCATAGGTTCGGCAACCTCCCGCAGCTTCTTTTATGGATTGATGCGATAAGCCCTCTCCGGACGGCCCACCGTCCCATAGGACAGATCGGCCTTCAGGCGGCCTTCCGAGACTAAGTACTCCAGATAACGGCGGGCGGTCGACCGGCTGGCGCCGATTTCCTTGGCCACGTTCTCCGCGGTCAGCCCGTCTTGCTCCTTCATGATGACCGAGACGATTTTCTCCAGCGTCAGCTTGTCGATTCCGGTCGGCATGTAAGATGTTTCCTTGCGGTCTTCTCCCCTCAGCAGCCGGTCGATTTGCTCTTGGTTGATCTGCTTGCCTTCGGCTCGAAGCTGTGCGAGCCGGATACGATACGACCGGTATTTCAGCAGCGTTTCCTGCAAACGCTGGTACACCAGCGGCTTGACCAGGTAGTCGAAAGCACCGCCTTTAACGGCCTCTCTCACCGCCTCGATTTCTTTGGCCGCGGTGATCATGATCACGTCTGTCTCGCCATGATGCCGATGAATGTATGTTAACAGCTCCAGGCCGTTGATGTCGGGGATATAGAGATCGAGCAGAACGAGATCGACGGTGAGGATTTCCAACAATTCCTTGGCCTGCGCGCCGTCCGTCGCGATGCCGACGATATCGAAGCCGCCGGCTTTCTCGACGAACCGCCGGTTGATCTCCGCGATTTTGACATCGTCCTCGATGATCAGCACCTTGTATACTTCGGCATCCGGTTTCCGGTTCATGTCTGATCGCTCCTTGGTTCCCGGTTTTGGCACTTCGGCAGGGCGACCGTGAAGACGGTTCCTCCCTCCTCGTTCCGAGTAAAGATGATGCTGCCCCCCAGTATAGACACCGCTCTCCGAACGAGGAACAAACCGAATCCGCGCTGCTCCTCCCCTTTGGTCGAAAACCCTTGCTCGAAGATTCGATCCCGGTATTCGTCGGGAATGCCGGGCCCATTGTCTTCGCATTCGATAATCAAATCATTGCCCAAATCCATGAAAAACACTTTCACCTGCTTGACCGCTTGAGTCTGAACCGCCTCTATGGCGTTATCGACCAAGTTGCCGATGATCGTCATGAGGAGGTCGCGGTCCACATCCGCGGGCACGTCCCGGAAGCTGCTTTCCCGGTCGATTTCGAAGTCCACTTTGAGCTCTTGGGCCAAATTGTACTTGCCGATCAGCAAACCGCCGATCATCGGGTCGGGAATTTCCTTCATGATGAATTGGATCAGGTTCTGATGAATATCGGACTGCCGCGTGATCATGTCGATCGCTTCCTGGTAAGATTCCAGCTGGATCAGCCCGGAAATCGCGTACAGCTTGTTCGAAAACTCGTGCGTTTGCGCGCGCAGCGCTTCCGCGTATTCCTTGACGCGGGACAACTCTTTGCCGAGCCTGTAGATTTCGGACTTGCTTCGGAAGCTCGCGACCGCGCCGATCGCTTGCCGCTGCGGGTTATAGACGGGGATCCGGTTTGCGATAATTTCCTGGTCCCCGATCCACATCTGCCGGTCGAATTCCGACTGGCCGCTTCGCATGACCTCGAGCAGCCGCGATTCCGGCAGCACGTCCAGAATATGCCGGCCTATCACCTCGATGCCGCCGGGAAGTTGAAGGATTTTGCCTGCTGCCTGGTTGATCATGGTGATGGCGCCTTGACGGTTGATCGCGATAATCCCTTCCCGGATCGATTCGAGAATGGCCTGCTTCTCGACGTACAAGGCGGCGATCTCGTCAGGCTCCAGACCGAGAATCGCCCGTTTCACCATGCGCGCGATGAGGATGGCCCCGCCCGTCCCGAGCAGCAGCGAGCAGGCGGTAATGAGAATAATCCGTTCGTTGTATTCGTCCTTAACGTCATCGATCTTTTCCATCAGGAAACCGACTGATACGACTCCGATCACCTGACCGTTCTTACCGAAAATCGGGGCTTTGCCCCGCAACGCCGGGCCAAGCGAACCGACCGCCTTGGAGATAATCGCTTTGCCATCCAGCACGGGACCGTTATCTCCGCCCACCATTTCCTTGCCGATCCGGTCGGGAATCGGATGCGAATAGCGGATGCCCTCCCGGTTGCCGACCACGACATACTCGGCTCCCGTTTTGGCGCGGATTTCCTCCGCGATCGGTTGGATCACGCGCGACGGCTCCTTGTCGTCAAACGCGTCGCGCACGGCCGGAATCGAAGCCACGGTCTGCGCCACCCGCAGCGCGCGCTCCCCGATCTGCTCCTCTATGGATGAAGTGAGCATGTGCGTGAACAACTGCCCCATCAGCAGGATCGTCACGAAAAGCAGCGTGCAGATGAATAAAATCATTTTATAAGGCAGACGCAAACGCGGTATTTTCATGGACGACTCTCCAAGGCGGATTTTACACCTGTTGCCTTCCCATCGCTATAAGGTTGTTCGATATGGCCTCGGCATTATCCTTCTTCGTTGACCAGCACCTTTTTGCCTCTTCTTTTCATCAGGATCGGAACGACGAGCCAGAGAACGGCGGCAACCAGGAATACGGCGGAGATCGGTTTCTGCAGGAAAATGGCGTAATCACCGTTCGAAATCGTAAGCGCCCGGCGCATGTTGTTCTCGATCATCGGTCCGAGCACAAGCCCGAGCACGAGCGGGGCCAGCGGGAAATCGTTTCTCGCGAGAAAATAGCCGGCCACGCCGCATGCCATAAGGAGCATCAAATCGAACGTCGTGTATTGCACCGCGTAAACGCCGAATACGGAAATCGCGACAATTAACGGAATTAAATACTTCGGCGGCGTTTCAATGATTTTCGCGAAAATTTTGACGAGCGGCATGTTGAGGATGAGCAGCATCAGGTTGCCGAGGAACATGCTAGCGATCAAGCCCCAGGCGACTTGCGGATGTTCTTCGAACAACAGCGGACCCGGCTGCACGTTGTACATGATGAGCGCGCCCATCAGAATCGCCGTCGTTCCCGAACCGGGAATGCCGAGCGTCAGCATCGGGATCATCGCGCCGCCGGCCGCCGCGTTGTTCGCGGATTCGGGCGCCGCAACGCCTTCGATTGTGCCTTGGCCGAACTTCTCCGGATGTTTGCTGAACTTCTTCTCCATGATATAGGAGAAGAATGAGGCCATCGTCGCACCAGCCCCCGGCAGGATTCCGATGAAGAATCCGAGCAGCGAACCGCGGGTGATCGGGCCGGCACTGTCCTTCAAGTCCTGCTTCGTGGGCATGATTCGCGTGATTTTGGCCAGTTGGCCGTCATTCGACTCCCTCTCCAAGATCGTCTTGATGACTTCGCCCAGCGCGAAGAGACCGACGGCGATCGTCAGAAACTCAAGGCCGGAATAAAGCACCGGGATATCGTACGTAAACCTGGCCACGCCGGAAACGCTATCGATCCCGATCGTCGCCAGCAGAAGGCCGAACACCGTCATGATGAGCGCCTTGGTTATCGATTTGCCGGCCAACCCGCTGACGGCTGCGAGCCCAAGAATCATCAGCGAGAAATACTCCGCGGGACCGAACTTGATGGCGATCTCCGACAGCGGTCCGGCCAGGAAAATCAAGCCGACGAGCGCGACCACGCCGGCTGCGAACGAACCGATGGCGGAAATCGCCAGCGCCGTACCGGCGCGCCCTTTGCGGGCCATTTGATAGCCGTCCAGCGTCGTGACCACGGAGGAGGATTCGCCCGGCGTGTTGAGCAGGATGGACGTCGTGGAGCCGCCGTACATCGCACCGTAGTACACACCTGCAAGAAGAATGATCGAGCTGATCGCCGCTTGCTCGGGCGATAACCCGCCCGTCATCGAGGCGGTGACTGGAATGAGAAGAGCGACGCCGCTCATGGGGCCGATGCCCGGAAGCACTCCGACGGCCGTTCCGATCAGAACCCCGATGAACGCAAACAAGAGATTATGCCATTGGAGGGCGACGGCGAAGCCGTGGCCTAAATAGTCGAGTGTGCTCATGGGGACCTCCTCAGGATAGACCCAGCCAGGATGGGAAACCCGGCAGGGTTCCCTTTAGAATCTCGACAAACAGATAGTACAACCCGTAGGAGAAAATGGCGGCGATCAACGCAGACACCCATATTTTCCCCCGATTCATGGTCTGGAACCCGATCAGAAGGAAAACGAATGTCGAGATCACGTAACCGATGTCCTCCATGAAATAGGCGTACAGCACAGCGGAGCCGAAGATGATGAAGAACCTTTTGTAGTCGAGTTTTTCTTTTTCTTTGCCGGGTTTGCTTTTGGCATACCGGAATGTTTCGTAAAACAGCCGAATGCTCAGAAGGACGAGAATGATGCCGAGATAAAACGGGAAAATGTCGGAGCCTACATTGCTTCCATAGGCGCTGGTCGTGATCTTCCGGCTCTCGATGACAAAAAGCGTGCCGATCGCAAGGAAAGCGACGGCCCCGTAACGGTCAAACGTTCTGTTCAAACCAAGCCACTCCCTTTTTCGGAAGCACGGGAGAAGAGCGGACTCTTCTCCCGTGCACCCTTTATTTATTTCGCCATGCCGAGGGCTGTCAGCGTATCCTTGACCAACTTCTCTTGGTCGCCGAGGTATGCCGTGAAATCGGCCGCGTTCTTATAGCTGCCGGCCCAAGCGTTCGCAGCCAGCTCTTGCTTCCAAACGTCGTTCTCGGAGAGCGCTTTGAGCTTCTCTTCCCAGTACGCCTTCGCTTCCGCGCTCATGTCCTTCGGACCGAAGATGCCGCGCCAGATCAGGAATTCGGCGTCGACTCCCTGCTCTTTCATCGTCGGAACATCCTTGAAGTCGCCGCCCAAACGCTCC
Organism: Cohnella sp. CFH 77786; assembly: GCF_019400745.1. Taxonomy (GTDB): domain Bacteria; phylum Bacillota; class Bacilli; order Paenibacillales; family Paenibacillaceae; genus Cohnella. The sequence goes on from NZ_WJIB01000013.1 coordinate 30,784, forward strand.
GGAGCGGAAACGGCCAGCACGCGGATTTTGCCTGCTTTGAGATACTCGCCCAGCGAGGAGATGTCCGTGCCGATCGCTTGGGCGTTCCCGCCGAGCAGCGCGGTGAGCGCTTCTCCACCGCCGTCATAGGACAAGTATTTCACTTTCTTCGGATCGATGCCGTACTTGTAAGCCGGAAGAATGGCGATGATGTGGTCCATGGATCCCGGCGCGGAACCGCCCGCGATCGTAATCTTCGACGGATCGGCTTTCAGATCGTCAAGCAACGATTTCAGGTCCTTGTACTTGGAATCGGCCGCAACGGCGATGGCGCCGAAGTCTTCCGTGAGTCCCGCCAGCGGAGTCACGTCTTTATAGCCGAACGGGCTGTTGCCTTCCTTCTTCAGGTTGTTGACGAGGATCGGAGGAGAGCTGACGAACAGCTTGTAGTCGTTGCCCGCGTCTTCATTGACGTATGAAGCGAGGAATACGACGCCGCCTCCGCCCGGTTTGTTCTCCACGGTGATCGGCTGGTCGACCAGCTTGGTCTCTCCCAGCACCTTGGCAATGGAACGTGCCGTCTTATCCCAGCCGCCGCCGGCACCGGACGGCGCGACGATCGTGAAAGGCTTCTCCGGCTTGTAGGCGGCCGCGTCAGCCGCGGACGCCGATGGGCTGGATGCGGAACCGGATGCCGCCGGACTGCTCTCTTCGCTTTTCTTCCCGCCGCTGCCGCACGCCGAAAGTGCCAACGCAAGTGCTCCCACAAGTGCAAATTTACCGCTTTTCACAATGAATCCGTTCATCGATCGAAACACTCCTTGGATGAGTATTGTCCCACATGTTCGCCATTTGAAAGCGCTGTATTTGTAGCGCTTTCAGAATATCAGGTATGGTCCGGATCGATAAAGCTTAGCGCCATTACTCCCATTTTCGTTATTTTCGTTATTTTGATCATTCTGTTCACGGTGTTTGCGCTTCCGTTCGTTCCACCACTTGAGCATCGGCCGCTTGCCGGCCTTTCCGGACGTTCTTGAACCAGCCGAATCCGATCACCAGCAGCGTTCCGCAGACCGGGACGGCCCAATGCAACCCATGAGCGGCAGGGTCGGCGTATCGCATGATCCTTTCTTCCTTGACGAGCATTTCGCCGGCCGTGTAACCGAGGACCCCTGCCCCGGCATAAATCAGCAGCGGGAACCGGGTCAGCAGTTTCATGACGAGGGAACTCCCCCAAACGATAAGCGGAATGCTGAGCGCGATGCCGATCGCGATCATCCAGTAATTGCCCGCCGCGACCGCGGCGATCGCCAGGACGTTATCCAAACTCATGACGAAATCGGCGAGCAGGATAACGCTGACCGCTCCGGCCAGGGACGTCGCTTCTTTCACGTTGCCGTGTCCCCCGTCGTCCGTCACCAGTTTGATCGCAATATAGAGCAGCAATACCGATCCGACAGCCTGGATATAAGGAATGTGAAGCAAATAAACGGCCGCGAACGTGAGCAGAATCCTGAGAACGACGGCGGCGCAGCTCCCCCACCACACCGCTTGCTTGCGCTGGCGTTCCGGCAGGCTCTTGCTCGCCATGGCGATCACGACCGCGTTGTCGCCGCTTAAGATGATGTTGATCAACAAGATTTCCAGTAGAATAAACAGTTGTTCCGTCAAAGTGTGCAGCTCCCTTGCGCAGAGGTATGAAACCGTTCTCATCCTATCACAAGTTCCGCGATCCGGCTGAATAACGAAATATACGATAATTAAAGCATTATGCGCATTTTGTTCATTTTTTCAGGTTCGCGGGTAAAAGAATAAACAGACCGGATTTCCGGTCTGTCGATGCAACGGATGGCTCCGCCCGCTTCGCGGTTTTATTTCGGAAGCTTGACGGCGGCCCGATGGATGGCATCCGTCATTTCCTTCCCATAGTACGAATAAAGTCCGATCCTCCAGAAAGCCGTTCCCTTGAGCGCGTACCGCTTGGCGAGTCCGAGCTTGCCGTCGATGGATTGCGGAGTTTCGCTCCACAGGTCGATGCCGAGCAGCAGCTTCTCCTTCGGGACGCCGGCTTTGAGAAGCGTGACGATCGCGGCGTTGACCCACGCATTCGGCTGCGGGACATGGTCCGGCGTTCCGGCGGGATGATACTCGTACGCCATCACGACAAGATCGTCCGCGATGCCGGCCAGCGTAGCGTAATCGTACGCTTTGTATGCCGAGTTCGGAGGAGGTACCGCCAAGGAAAGTTTGATTCCGCCCGAGTTTAAACGATCGGCAAGCAAGCGCACGTATTCGTTAAGCAGCTTCTTCTGCCGGTCGCGTGTCTCCGCCTTGAGTCCAAGCCCTTCGTAATCCAGCATCACCCCGGAGAACCCTTTCTCTTGAACCAACGCCACGATTTTATCGATCGACCTGTCGCGAAGCGAGGGATCGCTCAGCATTTTGGTGAGTTCGTCCTTCCCGTCCACGGCAAAAACCATCAGGTACGGTTCGATTCCCTGCGCGGAAGCGCCGCTCACGATCGATTCCGGCGTGGTCTCGCCGGCGGCCGGAGGCCAGTAGAAATCTTTGCCGCTCGTCGTCAGCTCTCCGTTCCCGTCCAACCGTGCCCAACCGAATGCAACCGAATTCATGTCCGCAATCCGATCGCGCTCCGGGAAAGAGCTAATCGCATAGAAGCCGCGTACATGCATCGCGCGGGCCGGAGAAACGATCGACACGGTACGCGACGCGGGTTCCCACCCTACCTTCGCGCCGAACTGCGTGCTAAAAAAGTTCAATGGAATGAGCGTAAATCCATTGATTGTATAGGGAGCGGCGGCCAGCTGGACGGATTGACCGTTCACGGTCGCTCGCGTCTTGCCGACGTTCAGAATGACGGTCTTCGATTGTCCGCCGACTTGAGCTTGCGCGGTGATTCTCTTGTCCGCGGCGTTCCACTTGATTGCGATCCCGAGCGCCTCGGCGATCGGACGGAACGGTACGAAGGTCAGATTGCTTCGGATTTGCGCTTGCGTGCCGTCGAACGTCATGGCTACGTCGTCCAGCAGCACGGTCACCGGTTTATCCGCCGCGACAGCGTCACCCTTGTTTACGGCCGTGAACGCCCCGCAAGCGATCAACGCGGCGGCGAACGTTTTTCCCCATTTGTTCATTCTCGGATTCTCCCATAAACATGTTCCTTATTTTAGTAGGAATTTAGTATATTAACCTTTGCTAGGGAAATCAAGCCGCTTCGAACGCTGAAAAACCGAGCTGCAAGACTCGGCCTTCATCCATGTTTACATAATTATCTTTATGTTGATTTAATCTTATTTTTCATCATGAAGTCACAAATCGGCTGCCGCAACTGTCTTATCCATGAAACCCATAACGAACATGGACAGGAGCGATTGGAATGGAACTCAGAATGAATTACCATCAAGCCAATTACGATGCTCTCAAAACGATGCTGGGACTCGAGCAGTTCATCAAGAATACGGGACTTGACCCCGTCTTGTACCATCTCATCAAACTCCGCGCTTCGCAAATCAACAGCTGTTCATATTGCATCGACATGCATGCTAAAGAATTGCTGAAAATGGGCGAAAGCTTGGAACGGCTGATGATGATTCCCGTATGGCGGGAAGTGCCGGTATTCTCGGCGAAGGAACGGGCCGTTCTCGAGCTGACCGAATACGCCACCAAACTGTCGGAAGCGGGTATCCCGTCCGACGTTTACGATCGCGTCAGGGAGCATTTCGACGATAAAGGCTACGTCGACCTGCTCATGGCAATCAATATCATTAACGCATGGAACCGGATCGGAGTCGGAACGGGGATGTATCCGGGCTGTTTCGAATAAACCGAATCAGCTTGTCCGGATTCAGGATCAGATACAAGCTGCGGATGCGGGAGCCGTCCGGCTCCCACTCCGGGCAGAGCACCATCGTGACACGACCGTCAACCATCTTCACCAAGCCCGGCTCCCCGTGAATGCGGACTGGCTTGAACCCTGAGCGGAACGCGCCTTTGGCGGCCAAACCTTCGAAGAACGCGCCGACCCGCCTGATCCCGACAATCGGACGATGTGCGGCCCTGACCTTGCCTCCACCATCCGATACCAGCGTCACCTCGTCAAGCAGCAAGGCAATCAGCGGCTTGAAATCGCCGGTATCGGAAGCCCTTAAGAACGCATCCACGAACTGCTCCTTCGCGGCTCTCCGGACGTCTTCCTGTTGGGGAACGCTTGCGGCAAGCCCCATTTTGCCTTTCGCCCGGCTGAACGTTTTCCGGCAGCTCAGCTCCGTCCGATCCAACATCCCCGCGATGTCCCGATATTCGAATCCCAGCGTTTCCTTGAGCAGGTACACCGCTCTTTCGAGCGGGGAAAGCTGCTGAAGCAGCACAAGATACGCGTACCCGATGTCCTCGCGGCGTTCCGCGGGATCGGCAAGCGCGAATGGTCCGTTGTCCGCAAGCGGCTCCGGCAGCCAAGGTCCCGCATACTGCTCGCGTTTGCGCCTGGACGAATTGAGCACGTTGATGCATCGGTTGGCCGTCATTTTCGCCAGATACGCTCTCGCATTTTCGATCCGGCCGGGATCCAGCGCCATGTATTGGGCGAAGACGTCATGCACGATGTCTTCGGCATCGGCCGCGCCGCCCAGCATCCGGTAGGCAAGACCGAACAGCATCGGTTTCTGTTGCGTATAAAGTTCATCCAACACGGATGGAGTCCCCCTTTCGCTCCGTCGGTAAGTTGACAATCGGACGCCCCGAATTGTGACCTCCCGCTTCTTCCCCCTACCCGATACGGTCGACCGTCCCCAACCACTCCGAACGCAGAAGCCCCATCACGATCACATCGACGTAGCGGCCGTTTTTGTACTGCTTCTCCCGAAGCCTGCCTTCCTCCCGGAAACCGCAAGCGAGGTAACACCTGCGCGCCCGTTCGTTATAATCGTACACCTCGAGCTCCAGGCGGTTCAGATTCAGCTCCAGGAACGCGAAGCGGATGAGCAGCCCCAGTGCCTCCTTCCCGTAGCCCTTCCCCAGATTGTCCGACGAAGCGATGACGATTCCGATCGAGCCGACGCGGTTCTTCCAGTCGATCCGGTCGAGGTTCGCTTGGCCGAGATAAGCTTCCGTAACCGGGTCCGCGATCACGAACCCCCTGCTTTCCGATTGGCCCCCGAGCATATCTTCCAGAAACTGTTCCGACGCCTGCAGCGGATGCGGATACAGGAAAATGTCGGACAAGTGGCATGCGATATCCGGATCGTTCACCCACCTCCTCATCGGCTCGAGATCGTCCGCTCGGTATTCCCGCAGCATGATTCGGTATCCGTATAACCTCGGCATCTCAAACCCTCTTTCCTGCGCCGTCCTCCAGCAATATCCCCTTGTCGACCGCCTTGTCCAGCAACTCCATCGCGAAACGCCACAAGGGCGGACAGATCGTTTCGACCGGAGCAATCCGGCGGATCACTTGCGAACGGACGATGCCGTTGCGTACCCAGCTGGCCCCGCCAGTATAATAGTTGTGCACGAGCGGCAGCAGCCGGTCGACCGCGTTCGCGAACCGCGCCTCCGCCGTCTCGCCGGCTTCGAATTCCCGCCACGCGCCGATCCATTCCTGGCGCTGATCCTCCGGCAGCAGCCCGAAAATCCGGCGTGCGGCCGCGTGCTCGCGTTCTTCCTTGTCTTCGTAGCCGACCGCATCGTACGCGAACGTATCGCCGGCATCGACCTCCACGATGTCATGCAGCAGCAGCATACGGATCACGCGGTTTAGATCCGGGCGCGGCTCCGTCGTATATTCGTGCATCAGCATGGCGAACACCGCAATGTGCCAGCTGTGCTCGGCGGTATTCTCCCGACGGCTCCCGTCCATGATCAGCGATTGGCGCAGCACGCCCTTCAGCTTGTCGATCTCGGCGATAAATGCGATTTGTCCCGACAATCGGCTGTTGATCCAGTTTTCCATCCCAGCAGGCTCCTTCTCTTTATCCTTCTCCAAATTTCGCTTGTTTCCGTACGCGGCGGAGACGTGCTTCTTACCCCATTGTCCGAACTTGCTTCAACCAGTCTCCCGGCAATTGCACAGAACCTCTCGGAATCCGGGCCGTATGGAACGAAGAGATCAGCGCCGACGCGGGCACCGGCTCGGATTTGCCGAGCAGCCCGTACAACCAGCCGAGCAGGCCGACGATCGCTTCCGGCTTCACGCCCGATTCCCGCAGCGCCGATACCGCAATGTCGCCATGCCGCTTGGCGAGGCGTTTGCCGTCCGGTCCGAGCACGAGCGGGGCGTGAGCGTACCGCGGCGCCGGTTCGCCCAGCGCTTCCGCCAGCAGCAGCTGCCGCGGCGTCGAATCGAGCAAGTCCCATCCTCTCAGCACGTCCGTAATGCCCATTGCGGCGTCGTCGACGACCACCGCCAATTGGTACCCGACGATGCCGTCTGCCCGTTTGACGACGAAATCCCCGCCAGCCCCCGCGGGATATGCCATCGGTCCGGCCATTCCGTCCAAGAAGGCGACGGGCCTGTCCGGCATCGCGAACCGGAGCGACGGCGTCTTCTCCGCTTCCCGCGCCATCCTCTCCCCTTCGCTCAGCTTGCGGCAAGTTCCCGGGTAGGCCGGACCTTCCGATTGCAGTCCGTGCGGCGCGTTTCCGACGGACAGCAGATCCGCCCGGCTGCAATAACATCGATACAGCAGTCCTGCCCGCTCCAGCTTGTCCAGCGCCTCCGCATAACGGTCCCCGCGTTTACTCTGCTCATACGGGCCGCAAGGACCTCCGGCGTCCGGTCCTTCATCCCAGTCGAGGCCGAGCCAGCGCATGTCGTCCAGCGTCCGGGCCGCCCATTCCGGCTTGCAGCGCGGCTGATCCAAGTCCTCCATGCGGAGCACGATCTCTCCGCCCCTCGATCGGACTTGCAGCCAGGCGAGCAGCGCGGTTCCCGCGTTGCCCAGATGGAGCAGCCCGGACGGCGTAGGCGCGAATCGCCCCCGCACATTACCGCCCCTTCCCTCCAACTCCCGCAGCTCCCTTCCTTTTCGTTCCTCTTATAGGGTGTTTGACGGAGACAAACTCTCACTGCTATTGTAGCACGCGATTCATATTCCGTTCATAATCCTCCGGCATTCTGGATGAAAGATGTTGCCGAAGTAGATTCGCAGGCCGAATTTCCGCATAATGGAAGGTATGGCGATACGTTTCGGAAATATCGGAAATGGACGCCTAGCAGCAGCTTCGGTACGCGGAACAACCCGTCCTTATCGAACAGTAGGAGGCGAAGGCAACATGACGAAAATACTGGTGGTCGACGACGATTCGCATATCCGCGAGCTCGTGTCCGTCTTCCTGTCCCGGGAAGGCTTCGAAGTGGAGCAGGCCGAAGACGGACTGCAGGCGCTGAAATCGATGGAGCGCAGTCCCGCCGAGTTGGTCGTCATGGATATCATGATGCCGAAAATGGACGGCTGGGAGCTGTGCGCGGAGCTGCGCGACCGGTACGACATTCCCCTGCTCATGCTGACGGCCAAGGGCGAAACCTCGCAGAAGGTCAAAGGCTTCCGGCTCGGTACGGACGACTACCTCGTGAAACCCTTCGAGCCCGACGAATTGATCGCCCGCGTGAAGGCGCTGATGAAACGGTACAAAATCTCGATCTCCCAGAAGGTAACGATCGGCGGAATCCAACTGGACCGGCAGGCGTACGCGGTTGCGGCCGGCGACGAGCGCCTGACGCTCCCCCTGAAGGAATTCGAGCTGCTGTTCAAGCTGGCGAGCTACCCCGGCATCACGTTCGCGCGCGAGCAGCTGATCGAGCAGATCTGGGGCTACGATTACGAAGGGGACGAACGCACCGTGGACGTACACATTAAACGGCTGAGAGAGCGGTTTCCCGACGAACGGTACGGGTTCCGGATCACGACGATCCGGGGGCTGGGCTATCGTTTGGAGATCACGGAATGAGCGGGCCGCTTGGATTCCTTCGCCGCTGGAGGCGGGAACGATGGGAACGGTTCGAGAACATTCTCACGTTCCAGGAGGAGTATTATCGGAACCGGCTGCAGAATGAACGGGACGGTAAACCGACCAGGATGACCCGCCCGTATCTGCGTTGGATCCTGTTCGGCATTGGCATGATTCACGTCTCCATGCTCATCAATTATTTATTGGCGAACTGGATTATGTCGCTCATTTACGATACCTGGTTTCCCGATATGGGTTATCCGCTCGGCCGGCAGCTCCTGACCGCCTTCCTCATGACGAACCTGTTCGGAATCGGCATGATGCTCATCCGCCTTCGGTTCGATCCGGGCCGGCACCAGCTCAATCTTTTCATGAACTGGATAGATGCGATGAGACGGATGGCCAAAGGGGATTTCAACGTCACGCTGGATTCCGATCCCCGCCGGATCGGGCAGATGGGCGTGCTCGTCCGAAGCTTTAACGAAATGGCCAACAAGCTAAGCGAAGTGGAGAAAATGCGCCAGGAGTTCATATCAAACGTCTCGCACGAATTCCAGTCTCCGCTCACCTCGATCGGTGGATTCGCCAGGGCGCTGCGCAGCGATGACCTATCTCCGGAAACGCGCCAGCACTATCTGAGGATCATCGAACTCGAGTGCGCGCGTCTGTCCAAGCTGAGCGACAACCTGCTGAAGCTCACTTCGCTCGAATCGAAACAGCATCCGTTCGAGCCGAAGCCGTACCGCCTCGACCGGCAGCTGCGCCGAGCGATCCTCTCCTGCGAACCGCAATGGCAGTCGAAGAAACAAGAAATCGACGTGGAATTGCCGGATACGACGATCGTCGCGGACGAAGATCTGCTGAACCAAGTCTGGTTCAACCTGCTGCACAACGCCATTAAGTTCACGCCGGAGGGCGGAGCCGTCCGCATTGCGCTCGAAGAACGGGACGGCTGCATCCGCGTCGAGGTCGCCGACACCGGAATCGGCGTTTCGGAGGAGGATCTCCCCCATCTGTTCGAGCGGTTTTTCAAAGCGGACAAAGCCCGCAGCAGCGCGGCCGGGGGCAGCGGGCTAGGGCTGTCGATCGTCAAGAAAATCGTGGAGATGCACGGAGGCGAAGTAACGGCTCGAAGCCGTCCCGGCGAAGGAACGAATTTCCTCGTCACGCTGCCGCGAGAAACGCCCGGAGGCGATTCTTCGCAGCCTGCTAACCGATAAAGATAGAGACGAAACCGGAAGAAAATCTTAGCAGGAGGATTCCCATGATCCGATCGTTGCTTACAAAGCTCCTGCGCAGGGGGCACGCGAAGCCGCCGGAAGAAGAGACTTCCGGAGAAGTGTTCCGGCCGGAGGAAATGAACGCCCGCCTCCTTGCCATCACGGAATCCGCCCACGACATGATCGCCACATTCGACCTCCGGGGCAAAATCATGTATTTAAACCGTGCCGGGTATGAGCTGTTAGGCATCCGCGAGCTCACCGAGAAGAACGGTTACTTGGAACGATATATGTCCGTCCCGACGACGCTGCGGTTGGTCAAGGGGCTTCGCATTGCGCTTGAACAAGGCTATTGGCAGGATGAATCGGAATGGATCGTGGAGGGGGGGAACATCCTCGCGACCTCCCAAACCGTCGTCGCCCATAAGCCGGAAGGCGCCGACGAGCCTTATTTCTCCACGATCGTGCGGGATATCACGGACCGCAAGGAAATTGAACGGCAGCTGCTGCTGGCGAAGCAAGCCGCCGATGAGGCCAATGAAGCGAAAAGCGCTTTTCTCGCCCGGATGAGCCACGAAATCCGCAACCCGCTGAACGGAATCGTCGGCTTGACCCACCTGCTGAAGCGATCCCCCTTGAACGACGTACAGAGGGACTATGTGCGGCAAATCGCCGTTTCGTCCAATAGTCTCCTTCATTTATTGAATGATCTGCTCGATTATTCCAAGCTCGAGGCGGACAAGCTGACGCTTCACGCCGTCCCTTTCCGTCTGGACGATTGCCTGGAACGGTTAAGCGGCATGTTCGCGGTACTGCTCGGACCGAAACCGGTGGAGCTGGTCATCGCCGTCGAACCCGGCGTCCCGGACATCTTGGTGGGAGATCACGCGCGGCTGGAACAGGTGCTGCTCAACCTGGCGGGTAACGCGATCAAATTCACGGAGACGGGCTGCATCTCGCTCGAAATCGGCGTCGTGGAATGCGACCCGACAACGGTCAAGCTTCGGTTCGCGATCGCCGATACCGGGATCGGCATGAAGCCTGAGCAGTTGGAACACCTGTTCCAACCGTTCGTTCAGGCGGGCGAAGGAACGAGCCGATCCTGTGGAGGAACGGGGCTTGGACTCGTGATATGCCGAAGCTTGATCGAACGGATGGGCGGCCAAGGAATTGAAGTGGTCAGCCGATACGGCGCAGGAAGCACTTTCGCATTCGAGCTCCCCTTCCGTATCGAGGTTGCCGACTGGCTGTCCGAATCGCTGTCTGCCGGCTTGAAAGTACTCGTGCTGGAGGACAGCCCTGTCATGAGGGATCATTGGTTGTCGACGCTCATGCGAATGGGTTGCCAGGCGGAAGCGGTTGCGGATTGGGACTCTGCCGAAAGGCTTCTATCCGAGCAGAATTGGGATGTCTGGATCGCGGATATGGAGTGCGGAGACATGCACGGCGAAGAAACATGGGACAAATGGAAGAAGACAGCCGACAGGCGCGGAACCGCTATTCTTTGCAGCACCACATTGCCCGGTCGGGACGCTTTGCTATCGTTATCCGAGGCGAGCAGACCGGACGGTTTCCTGATCAAACCCGCCGTTCGCCAGCAGATCGTTCATGCGCTGCAAGGGCTGCTGGACCGCCGTTCAGCCTCCGTCCCTCCCGCTATCCCCCAAGAGAGCGCCGCTCTTCCCCGATTAAGCGGCCGGGTGCTGTTGGTGGAGGATAACGAGATCAACCGGGTCGTACTGACGAAAATGCTGGAAGACGCCGGCCTGACGGTGCATGCGGAATCGGATGGTCAGCAAGCGCTGCGGAAGTTGACGGAGCTTCCGTTCCGACTGGTTTTGCTCGATTTGCACCTGCCCGGCATGGACGGCTTCGAGATCGCTTCGCGCATCCGCGCCGACGGCAGGTGGCATGCCCTTCCCGTCATCGCCGTGACCGGACAAGACGTCGAAGGCTGGCGCAACGTATGCCGGATCGCCGGGATGAACGACTTGCTTCGGAAGCCGGTGCATCCGGAAGAATTGTTCCGTACCTTATCCCATTGGCTCTCTTCGGGGTTGCAAACGGCGGCGTCTTCCGTGAACGGACCCGAGGCCGCTTGGCCCGATACGGAAGAACTCGACATTCCCCTTGCCTTGCACCGGCTTGACGGGAAGACAAGCCTCTACTTGCAGCTGCTCGAACGGTTTCGACAGGAATACGCCGACTTGGCAACCCAGTTGGACGCGTGGTCGGATGAGGACGCCAAAGGTCCGCAGCGTCTGCTCCACTCGTTCCGCGGCGCGGCAACGCACCTGGGGGCGATGCCCGTCGCCCGGGTAGCGTTGGCGTTAGAAGAAGCTTACCGGCTAGGCCGGCCTTCGACGGAGCTGATTCGTGCGTTGGAAGCCCGCTTACGCTGCCTCATGGATATCATCGAAGGAATAATCAACCAAAAAAGACGTTAGACGAACGATTATCAAAAAGATATAATAGTTTTGTAGGCAAAATGTTAGCAAAGTGTGAGATTCTTAAACACCTAAGGGAAATGGTGATCGTTTTGGCGAGGATACTCGTAATTGAAGATGACCAAATCATCGGCGAGATGCTCACCCTGTACTTGACGGAAGAACAGTTTACGGTTCAGCGCGTGGAGACCGCCCGGGACGGATTTCAAGCGCTTTTTTCTTTTCGGCCCGACGTCATCCTGCTCGATCTCGTGCTTCCGGATTCCCAGGGTACCGAAATGTGCGCGGAATTCCGCCGCCATACGGACATTCCTCTGATCGTGATTTCGATGAAGACCGGCGTTACCGACCGGATTCAGGCGATCAGTGCGGGTGCCGACGACTACCTGGTCAAACCGTTCAGCATGCAAGAGCTCAAAGCAAGAATCGGCGCGGTCCTGCGGCGCGCTCAGATTTCGTCTACCCTTGCCGCGTGGCGGGACGAAGCCGCCGCAACCGCCGAGTCGGTCGTCAGGACAGGCATCACCCTCGATCTCGAACGGCGCGCGCTGCTCAAGGACGGCCGCGCGATCGAAACGACGTTTTCCGAGTTCGAAATCATGAAGCACTTCGTCGAGCGTCCCGGCAAGGTATACACCCGGGAAGAGCTCATCAATGCGGTGCGAGGGATCGATTCGTTCGTGAACGACCGGGCGATCGACGTCCACGTGACGAATTTGCGCCGCAAGCTGGAAGATAACCCGAAACAGCCGCAGCACATCAAAACCGTTTGGGGTGTCGGGTACAAGTTTATCCGCTGAACGGTCCCTGTCAAAAAGGACTTTTCCATTTCCATCCCCTTCGTCCGATTCGGCCATTAACAACTCTCCTCTAACTTTCTAAATCTTTGCGATGTACAATCACGGTGGACCCAGAGATGGAGGGATTGCCGCTCAACATGATCCACATGCCGAATCTGCTTCAGAACATCGCCAATACGATCGTATTTATTATGCTGGTCAACCGAATCTATATCTCCATTATTCGTTGGAGCGCCGTGCGCCAATATTTTGTGATCGGGATTCTGTTCGGCGCCGCCGGGCTTATTTCCATGAATATGCCGATCCACGTCGGAGACGGCATAATCGTGGACCTGAAGGCCGTCTTGGCCGGGATGTCCGGGCTTCTCGGCGGACCGGTTTCCGCCGCGCTCACCTTCCTTCTGGTCGGGTCTTACCGGGTTTATCTGGGCGGGATCGGCATGGTACCCGGTCTGGTATGTATAGCGGCAGCCGCTCTAGCCGGCTCGTTCCTGCATGTGTTTATCAATAAGAAACCCGTGAACTTGCGTCGGATGTGGTGGGTACCCATACTGCTCGGGCTGTTTATCGTGCTGGTCCAAATGTCCACGACCCTTATGTTTCCTTCGCATATCCGCAACGATTTGATACGGGAATTCACGGTTCCGCTCTTGATCGTCTATCCGTTGTCGGCCGTCGTTTTCCATTATTTCATAACCGTCGAATGGGTCCGATACCGCGATACCTTGATCGACCGGATCACCCAGCTTCCGCGGTATGAACGCATGCAAGGCAAATGGGAGCGGATGATCAAGCAACGGCAGCCTTTCGCCTTGGTGATCCTGAACGTGGAGCGGCTGCGGACGGTGAACGATATGTACGGTATTCAGGCCGGCAATGATCTGCTGCGGGAATGCGGAGGGCGGTTAACCGACCATCTGCCGACCGGCGGACTCGTCTGCCGGCTAGACGGTCACGATTTCGCCGTATCGCTTCCTTTTTTCGACACGGTGCAAGCGTCGATCTGGATCACGGAAACGAAAGAGAAACTATCCGCGCCCTATTGGCTGGAAGGAAGTCCTTGCTCGGTCACCTTCGGTACGGGACTCGCCCTCTATGAAGGCGGCGACGCGTCGCTGGAGGATTTGTTTCTGCAGGCCGAAACGGCACTCCGCCATGCCATGGACAGCGGAATGAACCAGACCGTTTCTTACGAGTCCCGGTTAACCGAACAGATCCGTTACCGTACCCGTCTGGAGAAAGATTTGGGATTCGCGCTGGAACGTGGGCAGTTCCATCTCAGCTACCAGCCCCAGTTCGAACTGGAAACCGGGAAGCTGAGAGGATTCGAAGCGTTGCTCCGGTGGAGCCACCCGGATTGGGGTCCGATCTCCCCCGCCGAGTTCATTCCCTTGGCTGAACAAACCCGTTTGATCATTCCGATCGGCGATTGGGTGCTGAAGACCGCCTGCGACATGGCCATGAAGCTGAATCTGAACGGTACCGGCGTCACGATGGCGGTTAACGTCTCCGCAGTGCAGTTGCTGGAACCGGATTTTCCCAATCAAGTCTCCGTTACCCTGCTGAACAGCGGGCTAAATGGCGACCTGCTGGAGCTGGAACTGACTGAAAGCACAATGGTTCAGTCCTTCGAGAAAGCGGCCGATCAGCTTCAAAGGCTGAAGGAATGCGGCGTTCGCCTGGCGCTCGACGATTTCGGCGTCGGTTACTCATCGCTCAGCTACTTGCGCCGTCTGCCGTTCGACCTGATCAAAATCGATCGAAGCTTCATCGAAGATATCGGCCGAAGCCACGACGACCGGATGACCAAGTCGATTATCGATTGGGTAAGAGAGTTGCGCTACGGAATCGTGGCGGAAGGTCTGGAATCGTACGATCAGCTGTATTGGTTGAAACAGTGGAAATGCGACATCGCGCAAGGCTTCCTGTTCAGCAAACCCATGCCGGAGGACGACCTGCTCCAATATTTGCGCCAATTGATGCCGTTCCCCCTCCCCGGCCACGGTTCCGACACGGGCGGGATGCCGTCAACACTATGAAATCGAGGTCCTCGGATGTCGCGGCTCCAAGGACCTCATTGATTCTCTTGCCATCCCACGCTCTCAAACCACATTTGATTATGATTTTTCTCCACTGCTTTCCTTACGTAGGAGATCACGTTGTCGGGCAATTCGTGCATGGGAAACCACTTCAACTCCTCGCATTTGTAGGGCTCGGCGTTGATGATCGTGCCTGTCCACCGATGGACCCGAAGATAGAAGTCGATCCACTCCGAATCCTTGTTTTTGCGGTGAAAAACGCCAACGAGTTCGATGTCGTCAGGAGCGATGTCGATTCCGGCTTCTTCCTTGGCTTCCCGTATCGCCGCGGTTTTTACTTCTTCCCCTCCATCGATTCTTCCTGCGACCACGCTCCATTTTCCGTCCTCGAATCCCGTGTTTTGTCTTTTCAATAGCAGTACTTGATCATTCCGATAAAACAGCAGATGAACGGCTCCGTAAAAGATAGGTTTTTTCAATGTTGTCCTCCCGATGCGATCATTCGTTCTAATGTTTTCGCTACCCCATCCCGATCATTCGTATCCTTGATTTCTTTCGAAATCGCTTTGAGTTCCTCCACCGCATTTCCCATCGCAACCGGCATCCCGCACATTTCGAATAGCCCGATATCATTGAAATCATCGCCGAATACCATCACATGATCAAGCGGTATCCCCATGCTTTCGCAAATACGCGCGACGGCTTTCTCCTTGGAAGCTTCTATGGAATGAATTTGGATCAGACTTCCTTGATCGGTGACGACAATGTTTAACCTGGATGCAAAACGGTCTATGAGTACGTTCACGTCAGTCGGACCGGATATAAGAATTTTGGTGGCGGTTTGCGTTAGGAGCTCCGCCAGTGTCTTGACGACGGGTTTTCCTTTGACTCTAGCAACCGTGTCTTCGTCGTATTCTTTCAAGCTCATCCATTCATCCAAAACTTCCAAGCTCAAGTCGATGTCAGGATCAAGTCGTAAACAATAATCCAGAACCTCTGCTGTCAGTTCGGAATCGATCGGCTCGTGATGGTGTGTCCCCGTATGGTCGCATTTCAGATAAGCTCCGTTATAGTAGACGAAGGATCCGATTTTCATGAATGATTCGGGCAAGAATGCCTTTACGGCTCTCGGAGGCCGCGCGGAAGCGAAGATGATTTTCATGCCGCGTTCATGCGAACTCATAACCGCATTGTAATTTCGTCCGGAAACTTGCTTGTTGGAGTCAAGAAGCGTGCCATCCAGATCCAGAACGATCGCGGAATATTTCATGGGATACTCCCTTCCGGTGCTCTCACGCTCGTTTGTCGATGATATGTTTGTTATCCTTAATCTCTTTCCGAAGCATTCGGATTTCGTCGATCAACAAGTCCATTTTTCTCGATGT
This sequence comes from Cohnella sp. CFH 77786, assembly GCF_019400745.1. Taxonomy (GTDB): domain Bacteria; phylum Bacillota; class Bacilli; order Paenibacillales; family Paenibacillaceae; genus Cohnella. Next base: position 46,619 of record NZ_WJIB01000013.1, read on the forward strand.
CTTCGATCGATCAATGGCACCTTGAATCACGAGTCCCAAGACGAGCAGGCTGATCGCCCAAATGATAATCGTCACGACTATTAAATCTCCATTCACAGCAGCCACTCCTAATATGCAAGGTTTTAACGCATCGATTACTCAACGTGTCGCCAATCGCATCACCGATTTGTGCCATTCGCCATTTCTTTTCTGATGACTTCAACCAGCTTCTGCTTTTCCTTGTCGGGTATCCACTCATTTAACCGAGCAGCTGCTACGGGGATCATCCATTGATCGATCTCTTCCGGATCCATTTCGGAGATCATGATATATTCCTGCAAGTAGGTTGACAGAAGATCTCGCCGTATTTGTGATATTAGAGATACGATGGCTTTCGGCGTTTCATCCGGCATTGTACCATACTTGATCAGCACAATCGTTCGGGCCACATCTCCGGTCGGGTTGCCGATCATGCCCGTCATCCAATCAATGATCCACTCTCTCTCGCCCAGAAGGATATTATCGGGATGGAAATCTCCATGGCAGAGTCTCGTGTCCTCCTTGAGCGTCTCCAGGCGGTTGAGGATCCATTCTTTTTCTGGAATGGTCAGAATAGGAGCTTGCTTAATGCTGCCCGATAATATCTCTCTCTGATTTGGCAAATCCGACACAGCGTGTTGATGCATATTCGCATGTAACCTCGCCATTCTCGCTGCCTCTTGGTTTAATAACCGGGGGTCCTTGGATATAGCTTTCAGCATGGTGACTCCCGATAGCTTCCGATATACGATGCCATGGCGGCCATCCATTTCGATCATTCTGATCGATTCCGGACTCGGTACCCCCGCTTGGTAAACCCGCTTACTGATGTGGAACTCGTTTTCGATGGGTTGCAAGGGCATGTCCGATTTGAACAGCTTCAAAACAAGATCCGGAGCAAAATCCAACAACTCGGCGGTTCTTCCATACGCGATTAATTCATAGGCATTCTGCATATCGGATCTCCCAATCAAACAGTTTAAAGCTTACAACACTTTTATCCAATACCGCTGTATCGCTGTACCGTTTACAACAGCCTCTGAACCAAGCAATCCGCCATTCTTGATGATGGTTTTCGCCGAACCGATGTTTTCTTTGTCACAAGTTACGAGTGCTTCCGATATGCCGAGGTCTTTGGCTTTTGATAAAGCTTGTTTCAAGATCTCCGTAGCATATCCTTTCCTCCGTTCACTTGGGCGAATGCCATAACCGATATGACCGCCGATCTCGAGTAATTTTTCGTTCAACCGATGACGAATATTTACCGCTCCCCTCCGGCGGTATGCTTATTGGTCAGACTTCCCAGGTTTCCATCCGATTTCTTGGCTCCATTTATGCCCCTTCATCATGCTTGTCGCAATTGCTTGCCAAGCTGATCATACATCGCAGGCCATTCTTCTCTGTAGGGTTCGATAACGACCGGATCTTTCATTCGCGATCACCTTGATTCCTCTAGGGTTGAACCGACAAGATCATTGATCCTACAAATTGCTCGTATAAACGAGATTCAACGCAATTAATGCTGCAAATCCAACAAACGAAATTACCAGATTGGCTGCTCTTCTATCTCTTAAAATCCTTAGCAAGAAGAAAAAAGATACCGATGCGCATAACGTTAACACGATGATTAATTCGGATAGCCCTGCCAGAAAAAGCGCTAACAATAGCCCCGCCGCTATATAAGCAGATAGACCAAGCAAGTAACTCAAGATCGGACTTATTTTTTCTTTCTTCACTTCGAGCAACCATTCAATCAGCGCGGATACCGGGATACCCAAGAAGAGGATGAATGGAGCTTCGATAATGAAAACAAACGGCGTTGACTCTAACGTCGTCGATAACATCATGGATATGAGAATGTTGCTTAAGAGGTAAATCAAGAAACAAATCAAGTATTCATATATTTTTTTGACTGCATTCCGATGATTTGTTTTCGAATTGTAGATTCCCACACCTACATCGTGGGAACATGACCAACAATATCCGTCTTCCGGATTCATGCATAGCTCGCATAACGTTTTCTTGCATATCGCGCAATGAGTTATACCCTCATGTTGATCATGAAAATAACAATTCATCTCGCATCTCCTTGGATCAACGGGACCGTCCCGTTCTACTGCTTCTTAGCATTTTCGAATCGGTGGATACCAAAATCTTTTATCGTTGATTTCAAAATCGCTTCGCGGAGTGGATTCAAGTTCGTCATCCACCTGATCTCGATATTGTGCTCCATAAGTCTTTCCGTCAGTTTACTGATGGGTTCCATCGCCATTGGCTCTATCGTCTGTTCCGAAATATAGTATCCGGCAATCTCGTCGAACAACTTGAAACTTTGACCCGGTAAGGTGTATTTGAATATCGTTGCCGTGTTTATAGCATGAAACCAATGGGTCTCTACCGAGATGACGATGTTCGAATTCGTAGTCCCGAAAAAGCGTATCTCGTCTTCTTCGGAAATATCCGGAGTTCTCGTATAGACAATTCTTGGGCAATCGCGAGGAAAGAAAAAAGTGAACTCGTGTTCTTTGTCGATCGCCCATACAATTGGAGGCATGTCTTGCCGGTTATGTTTTACTCTGGGCTTGAAGACCTCAATGTTCGGATCGCTGCTAAAATGGTACAGCTCCATTCATTTCCTCCCTTCTTATTGACGAACTACCCATTTGCAATTCCCCTTAGGTCATTAAATAACTTTCATCTCGGAGAAAGCCTTCAAGTCTGCTCCTCACTACAGGCCATTCATGATCAATAATGCTATATATCACATAATCTAAGTTGTGATATTTCTTCCTCAATATCCCTTCTCTCATCGCTCCTAACCGTTCAATCGCTTTTTGCGATCTAACATTATCCGTGCTTGTCACGATTTCCACTCGAACGGTCTTTAGGCGAAAGCGTACTTTAACATCAAATATTTACATTCCGTGTTCACTCTCGTTCTCCAAACCTTGGAAGAATACCAAGTAGATCCGATGTTTAAATTATGATTTTCTTCAGAAATACGTAGAAATCGAGTTGAACCCACATACTCATCCCGTTCTGTATCGAATACGGCAAACGGGTATTGTTCTTTGCGTTCACGACCTTCAAGCGCTTTAAGCACAAAGTTTTTCATGTCATCTATCGTGTTAATCTTTGTTGGATAGTTAGCCCAAATCGCCGGATCTCTTGAACTATCAAATAGAGGCAAAATGTGCTCCATTGTTAATGGGACAAGTTTTACCCTATTGCCTTCTAACTTGGAAAATGAATACAAATGGAACCCTTCCTTCACACTTCGAAAATGTTAACGACCCTCGTATTCACGAACCTATGGCCTTTCCCGATAAACTAAAGATAATTCTTGATTTCCCTGATATCCGCAATTTCTGCGCTAGGGTAAACGCTCATGTTTTCCATCTTGAGTTTATCCCCACGATAGGAGATGAACTTGATTCCTGCGCTTGCCGATGCCTTTCCGTCTATCCAGGCATCTCCAACCGAGATCCACTCTTCAGCGGAAATATTCCTAAATCGGTCTAATATATAGAGAAATCCGTCCGGGGACGGCTTCAGTGATCTCATTAACTCTCTACCGACAACAGTGTCGAAAAAGTGCAAGATTTCGTGTTCTCGAAGCGCTGTTTCTGCAGCGGCTATGGAGTTATTTGTTACAATCACCATGCGATACTTGCCTTTCAAATCATGAAGAAGCTCTACTACTCCGGATTCAAGGACAACATTCTGCATCCCGAGCATCTCGAATTTCTTCGGAATCTCCCACATTTCCCGAAGCAACTCATCTGTCATCATTCCGTTTTTTGATGCAATGTCAATGATGGTTGAAGAGGTATGATCCTGCAAAGAAAAATCCTTAGGAAGTATCCCTCTGCTTGCGAGGAATTGATAGGTTTCAATCTTCATCGATTCAAAGTCGATTCTCGATCGCAGCAAGGTATTGTCCATGTCGAAGATGATCCCTTTTATTGCAAGCTTCATATCAATCCTCATTTCGAACATAAGTTGTATGACGGATCTAATGTTTGATCGCATCCCTTTGGGAAGCAGGGAGTCAATCTCATAAACACCCGGAACGATATTCGTTTGATTCATTAATTGCTGTTCTTCATCCGTTTCGCCTTCGCTAATTTGATGATTTTACAGCTGTAATCCCACTCGAAAACTTCAGAGCAACCGCCTTCACCAATCTTGTCCCCGAGTTTAATGCACATGCTTGAGTTATCCTTCAACATGTTATGAAATTTAATGATATTGGGAATCATGATCGTTAGCAGCGCTAATAAGAATCGGGTGAATATATGTTTTCATTCTTGAAACCGCTAAGAAAATATGAAGATTTCGTTCAACGTGCCGTTTTTTATGATTTATTATTTCTAAGAAAAAAAGCCATCAATATCATGAAAAAAGCGATAAGTTTGCCTTTTACCCATAAAGAAATCGCAAGCGGACACGTCTATCTTGGTTTACTATCATTAAAAACGAAAGATCATCTTCAGGCTTTAGAATCCTTTGATACGGCTTTAGAGATGGTTTCTGAAGAAAAAATATACTATAACAACAATATGAAAACGATAATTGAAACTTACATGAAATATGGCGATCGTAAAAGAGGGTTATATTGGCTAAATCATTTGTTAGAGAGGCAGGAATACGACAAGAGGTTTAGAAAATTAGAGATTTACAAAGATCAATTTTGATTATTACTTGGATCTACTGTCGAAACACTTTATGCTCTTGGATTAATGCCTTCTTGAAATATACGGCTGACTCCTCATAGCCAATGGCCCTGTAAAATGCGCCCGCTCTTCTTGTGGCAAGTGCAACAAGTTTTGAACCGCGCTTTAGGGCACTTTCTTCAATGATTTCCATCAGTTTCTGTCCAACGTTCCTTCCTCTGAACTCATCCGTAACAAATAATTCTTCCACCCAACTGACTACGCCGTTCGCGTAAAAAGTCGAGTGATGAAAGGCTAATACATAGCCGATTACTTTTGATTCTGTTTCCGCAATGACTAAGTCAACATTTGCATCACTTATATGTTCTGCAAGTATTCTTGAAAAATCCGCCTTATTTAATTCGAAGCTTGTGGCAAGACTTGCTGCTAAAGGGAATAATTCCTCTTCATCTTGAAGGACAGCTTGCCTAAAGTGTATGTTCAACTTCAATATCTTTCCTTTCCAGAAAACGATTTTTAAGGACCCGAAAGGGTCCGCACGCGGTGCGTTTAGGTTCGCGGGGTTTTCTGACTGGTTCCGCTTCCTTAGAAATCCTTCGGGCGGACCTAGGGGCGGCGAATGCCGGCCAAATACTTTCAAAATATGTTTTAACTATAATCTTCGATCATGATTAGCTTTTCATTTTTGATACGGAAAACCGACTTCCCTTTCAGTTGTATTACATCACCGGCTTTCAATCCGTTAGGTAGGTCTGTTGCCAATGTTCCTACATAATCGACCTCAATCTCTGCCGTATCGTTATGAATCGTAATTTCCGTTATCGTTTGACGCCTTTGCGAAAAGATCTTCACCGATTGTTCAGCTAATGTACGAAATTGATCAATTCCCTTTGTTTCCGTATCAACTACACCACCGGAAATGTTTCGAAATTCAATATTTTCATGCAACAGTCTGATCATCCCGTCAATATCAAAAGAGTTGTATGCATTTAAGTAGTTTCTAATCAGGGTAGTAATTTCAATGTCTTTCATATTGTTTCCGACTCCTTTGTTTGGTCTGAATACTCGTGCTCTAATTCATAAAATAACAATGCTAAACAGTCATGGAATCCCCAACCAATTCCATCCGTATCCTGATTAAGTCTTTGATATGTGACATGGATCCTTTCTCTTGATTTCTGCTTACTACGTCTTGTCGTGCAACGTCTCTCGTATTCACGACGCAAGCCGGCCTTAGATAGCTCTTAATCTTAGGCCGGCTCGTGTCGACTGAACCATCTTCCATGATTATACATCGGACGACCAAGGGGCGTAAGCCCAGCAATGTGAATGTAGTGTTGCGGCGGAACTCCGAGCTATAATTACTTTATTTCACGTCTATGAACAACTCCAAACATACCTGTCATTCCATCATGTTTATTAAAACCATATTTCTTGTAAAATGACTCTTTTCCTTTGGAAGCAAATAAACCAACAAATGATTTTTCAGGTGCATTCCCAATTAAATATTCCAATATCGCTTCCATAATGGTCTTTCCGATCCCTTTGTTCTGATATTCTGGCATGACCGCAATGTCTTGTATATAAAAATAGATCTTTCCATCTCCGACCACTCTACCCATTCCAATTACTTCATCTTCATGTTGAATCACAACACCAAATAATGATTGATCCAGAGATTCCTCTGCAACGTCAAAGTTAATAAACTCCGTCCAACCAACAGCATTACATAGGTTTTTGTATTCCGCAATTGTAGGTTTTCTTTTTATTGTTTTATATTCTTTACTCATTTATATCCCCTACTCCTATATACTTCGTTCGTCGTATAACGTTCCCGTATTCACGAACCCGAGAACCTTAAGCCCCAACGTGACAGCCGCGACGCGGTTAGGTTCGCAGAGCTGTCCGCCTGGATCCGTTTCCCCAAAAATACCGCAGTCGGACCGAGAGACGGCGAAAGCCGGCTTGATGCGTGAATGTGTTGTTATCTGCTGTTGCCCTCTTCTTTGAGATTGTTCGACAATTTACCCGTTCTTCTCGCACTTCATCATTAATCCAAAAACCTACTTCTTATTTCTACTGTCGGGATCATACAACGATCTCTTTTCCCAAACCATTTATACCGGTTCTTGGCAATAAAGTTATATACCATATCTCTCATCGGGCTTGGAATAATTAATAATAGATAACCTATTTTCCAAAGACCGCTCAAGTGTCTAAAGATTCTTAATGCGGCGCTTGATTTCAAATAAGGTCTACCTTGATCGATAAGTACAAAACTACCAAAGTACCCATCCAATTTGTAATCATGTAAGATCTCTTGACCTTTTTTTCCCTGCATTGAAGCAAAATAAAAATACCCTTGTGGGTCTCTATTAATAATAAACTGAACACTGCTATTGCAAAAATTGCATACTCCATCAAAAAGGATGATTGCTTTTTTGTCATGGCTCATGTTGTTCATTCCTCACAATTAGGATATCGTCGGGAACATCACTGATAAATTACACGAAATTGAAATCCTCCTGAACAAAGGTTTAAAAATGATTTTAGGGCAATTACAGATAACGTCTCTCGTATTAACGACGCGACCCGGCCTAAGATAGCTCCTATCTTAAGCCAGGTCGTATGTTGTCTGAGTTATCTTCCATGATTATACATCTGACAATCAAGGCGCGAAAGCCCCGAAGCGTGAATACGGTGTTTAGGCTGTTATTGCCATTTTCGAGTTACAAGCAGGATTGCAATTGTTGCTTATAATAGTTTTCTTTGTATTCGATCAACAATTTTTTGATGCTAGTGATTTCCATATCCTATGTATACGTCCTTTAAGTTCTTCCAAATCTACTTCACTCATTGTTACTAAAACATATGGGTAGTTTTGATCGTTACCAATCAGTTCAAAACATAAGGTTTTTCCCTTTTCTTTCGGATGCCATTCCATGGTTAATGCCTGCAAAATTATTGATTCGACATCACTCGGTTTAATAACTCTCCGATTAAGATTTTCAACTTGGGGAATGTTAACCCAGTAATCATCAATATCGTTTTTAATACTTACGTCTCTCTTCTTCCCTTAGTGTCTTTATCTTCTATCACGAGAATTACTTTCTGTATAATTTTGAATTTTCTTGTCAAGCTAGCGTTATGCACATAAATACAAGAACTACTTCAAACACTCCATTATCCGCATTCATATTTAAATGTATACTGACTTAAATAATGAAGATTGTATCCAATGACAAATTCCGATGAAGGCTGGTATTGAGATGAGCATTCGATACGATTCGAATATAGATGTTATCACTAAGGAGGCACTTCAAGAGTTATTTCTTTCGGTAGAGTGGGAATCAGGAAAGTATCCAAACGAGCTCTTACAAGCGATAAAAGGATCTCATTCGATTGTTGCGGCTTGGGATAGAGATAAGCTCGTCGGTATCCTAAATGCTCTATCCGATGGAGTGTTAACAGTCTATTTTCATTATATGCTTATCAATCCGAGTTATCAGGGTGAAGGAATAGGTAAGAAAATGATGGGCATTATGCTTGATAGATATAAAGGATGTAAAACAAAAGTGCTAATTTCTTATCAGAGCGCAGTGGGTTTTTATCATAAATGTGGCTTTTCTAAAGAGGATGGAGCCATGCCTATGTTTATTTCAGAGTTGGTTTGATTCAAGGGGTATGTTCGTTCAATCACCGCCTATATAAAAATGCGGTTTTCTTTTGCTGGATAATCATCAATAACATAGCCATATAAAAAAAAGAGTCGCGTCGAAGGGAGCGGCCGCGACGCGGATAGGTTCGCAGGGTTGTCCGCCTGAATCCGCTTCCTCGAAATACCTCGGGCGGACCGAGCAGCCACCAGGCTGCGATGCGTGAATACGATGTTGGTGATATTCCTGGGGGCTAGGATACTCCTCACAAATCCATTCTTAACCTTATCATGTCCCTGCATTGAATACCGTCTTCATATATCTCTTCTTCGTAATTTCTAACAAAAAAATCAATGTCGATTCCTGAGACTCTAAATCCACATTTCTGATAAAGTGCGAGTTGTTTAAAACTTGAGTTCCCTGTACCAATCTCAATCGACTTTGCTTTTAATTTCCTTGCTTCTTCTACAGCTCTTTCTACAAGTTTTCTTCCTAGGCCTTTTCCATGATATTCTTCTTTCACTGCTATATTTACAAGTTCAATGGTGCGTGGATGCGTATGCAAAAGTACAAACTCTCCAACCGTTCTTTCATCATGAATTGCTATAAAGCAATGTCCCCTACTAATGTATTCATCTATTAGCTGTCTTGATGGGTCAGCGAGTAATAATAGATCAAAAGGTATTTCATCCGTTTTTTGTAAGGGTCTGATTTTTATTTCCACATGTCTTCTCCCATCTTATCTTGCAGGAATGTCACTTAACGTCTCTGGTATTCGCGAACCCGAGAACCTTAAGCCCCAACGGGGCGACCGCGACGCGGTTAGGTTCGCAGGGTTGTCCGCTGAATCCACATCCTCAATATCCCTCGGGCGACCAAGGGAGGCAAAGGCCGGCCCGACGCGTGAATACGAAGTTATATGAAGTTGATGTCTTCTTCGAGTAATCTTCGGGTCTTAATCCTTACTTTAGATTTACAATTTCTCCGTCTGGTTCAAACCAATTGAGTTCTTCATTTAATGTTTTTTTCATTTTCACTCCGCACTTATCACCACAGAGAACAAATATTCCATCTTGGCCTTGTTTCTTTGCTTCAGAATCTTCTGCTACAACAATCATTGGAACACTTGTATTCCTGCTAGCGAGAAATATGGACTTAATTGTCCCCTCATCTTTTTTTAGGTCTATGCCTTTGACGAATTTGACACTCAATCCAAAGCATTGTTCATCTTCTTTTATTTTTTTCATACACCATGAGCATCGAAGCATTTAGTTTGTTCCCTCTCTCTAAAATTGTCCTTATTATTTTATTATATCCTTTACATCAATTTCACATAAAGTCTTACGTATTCACGAACCCGAGAACCATAAGTTCCTGCGTGAATACGATGTTAGCCGAAGTCTCTGACTTCATGACCAACCTTCACATTCCTTATTTTTATTAATATGTCACGGTCCTGACCCAGTTGAAACTATACGCCACCCTAAAAAGTTTTTCTTAGCATAAAGAAAAGGTGTGTCTAAGCTTTCAACAATATATAAGTCTCCATACCTTGGATCATTTTTTATTCCACCTTCATGAACTTTTTCTACAAACGCCTTAATTGGGTGAAATGATAAAAACAAATGCTTACGCACAGCGATTTCGGGAGTTGGGGAAGGAAATAAAACAATATAAAAAATAATCATTAAAGTTGTAATAATCAGAATCAATTTTTTCTTTTCTTGCATTTAATCATCCTTTTTCAAAGATTTTCGATCTTATATTGCCATTTCAGAGATTTCGCCTAACGTCTCTCGACCCGGCGACGTTCATCCTGACTCTACACCGACGTTCAGCTCCACTTTCAAGCCGTGTTAGACCTGGTCTTTCCCGGCTTTGATCAGCTATTTCGTCATACGTGCTGCAGTACAGTCTTTACGTATCCTGGCCTCTTATCCTGCACCTGATGCTGTTCTGGCCGCCGATCCCGAGCGGTTGCTCATGCTAATGTTGCCCAATAGACGCGGAAGAGCGTGGAACGAACAAAAGAGAGACGCTCTGCTCGAGCTCGCCCGCAAAAGCCTGCCTGACCCGGCGGGTCGTTGCTCCAATGAGGTCATGCTTCACTGCTACATCAACCTGCTGACTACGTACCAGAAAGCAATCGACGAAGTCGAAGACCGTATGAACCTGCTGGCTCACTCGTTTCCCGCGTAAGCTCTTCTACGGTCCATTCCGGGTGTTGGGGACATTACGGGATCCGTTATTCTTGCGGAGATTGGCGATATAAAAAGGTTCCCGGGTTCGAAACAGCTGTCCGCTTTTGCCGGGCTGGACGCGTCTGTTTTCGAATCGGGAACCTTTACTGCAAGTCGGAATCGCATCTCCAAACGAGGCTCATCCTATCTGAGAACTGCCCTCTATCAGGCAACGGTTGCCGCCGTTTCTCAGCAGCGCAATGGGCCTCGTAACCCGACTTTGTCCCGATATTACCAACAAAAGCTTGCGGAAGGCAAGCCTCAAAAAGTCGCTTTAATCGCAACCTGCCACAAGCTTCTGCGGATGATCTTCGGTGTCTGGTCAAACAACCGGCCGTTTGCAGCACTCTAACACAGCAATCATAGGATGATTTTACCAAAATGCTATTCAAGAGGTAGGTTTATTTGAGTCTGCATTCTTACGTATTGGGGTACATACTTAGAATCTACAAGACCTTTAAACTTAACGACCCAAAACATTGTCGATCTGCTTGCGGTGGTGGGTGTCGTGTTCGGCGAAGTCGAGCAGATAGGCTGCGAGCGAGAACGGGCGGCCGTCGGCGTCCGGGTATTCTCGGTCGTACTCGCTTGGCGGGACGGAACGGATGGCTGCAACAAGACGCTCGCGAGCCGCTGCGGCTTGTTCGGTCAGGTACTGCCAATCGAGAGAACTGCAAGCGATTTTCGCGTTTTCATTGAACGAATTGAAATCCAGGTGATGGTACGTCAACGGTTTACCTTGGGTCAGCGGCTGGATCGCGTGCTCCCAGAAAAACTCGTCCCATTTCCACATGTGGGCAATGACATCCCGGACGGACCATTTGCCTTCTCCAAGGGGCTTCCGCTGTTTCTCTTCCGTCAAGGAAGCGAGCGAACGCACATACGCAATGAAATCCTCAAACAGCTGTTGGTTTTCAAACGTTTCGGTCGGGGTCACGGGCGGATTCCTCCAGCAGGCCTCTGATTTGCTTCATTTCCTCGGACAGCGCCTCGATCGCTTTAGCGTTCCGGAGCTGCGCATCTGTCGATTGCCTCATCTCATGATGCAGATCCGCCATGACGGAATTGTTGATGGCGCTCTTTACGACAAGGTACAGGAGCAACAGGCTGACGGCCGTCGTAACGATCCATAAGAATACGGCCATTGCGGTTACCATCCCATCCGTTCGCGAAGCCCGGTAATATGCGCGACGTGATGGCGCCCGTGCCAGGCGTACAAGCCAAGCGTTCGGTCCAGGCGCGATACTCTTTTGTTTTCAGGGTGGTAAAAGGTTTTGGCGAAATCGGCATCGGACATCGAACGAAGCAGCAGTACCCAACGGGCGTGAAGACTGCGGACCGAATCCAGCGCATGCTCGATCGGCGCTTGCCGCGTATCCTCGAGCTGTGCCCATGCGTTCTCGTCGTAAGGTTTGATCGCCGGCTCCGACTCCGTGAGCGCCAGCTTGAAGCGCATGATGCTGTTCATATGGCTGTCCGCGACATGATGCGCCACTTGCCGGACGGTCCAGCCTCCGTCGCGGTACGGAGTGTCCAGCTGATCCTGCGATAACCCGGAGACCGCTGCCGCAAGCCGCTCGGGCAGCTGTTCGATCTCCCGGATCCACTCTTCCCGTTGCGACGGGGTGATTTCGCCTTCGTGCGAGAATTTGCCGACCGGATAACGCAAGTCAATCGTCATGGATTTTGCTCCTTTGTATGTAGGTTTCGTTTCTTGATTTCCCGGTTCAGCCAAGTTACGGCGAAATCGACGGCGTCACGCTGGCGGAAAAGACGGCTGTCTGCCACGCCCATCTTGCCGATGACGACCGGACAAGAGGCTTCGAATGCACGTCCGATCTCCTCGAACAGCTCTGTCTGGAATTCGATTTCGCGGTACGTTCTCCAAACGCGCCGCCCTTCTTCCGAAATTGGAGCGCCTTGAAGAATTTCCTTCCGGTAGACGGAACGGTTCTCCGCCAAATGCAGAGAGGTGTTGCTGTCATGTCCGATGCCGAGCAATAATACCGAGCCGTCCAGATCGTAAATCCGGGCGAGGGGCGACCGTTCCCCCAGTCCGAAATCAAGCCCGTGGTGATCGGTCACGAAGTCCGCATGCTTGCCCCAAGCGGCGAAGGACACGGAGGGATGGCAACTTCGGACTACACCCGGGAACGTTCGGAACGTATCCACGATCCGGCCCATTCCCCTCGTCGGCGCGCAAACAGGATCGAAAGCCGGCATCGTAGCCCGTATGGTATCCCACCAGGCTTCGGGCACCGGAGGATTCCGCCACCTGGCCGGATCCGAATATTCTCCCGAATGCGTCGGCATAACGAGCGTTCCCTGCTCGGTTAACGTCTCCATGAGCGCTTGAACGACCGCAACCGGTCCCCCGTTTACCCATCCGATTTGGCTTAACGAAGAATGGACGAGCAGCGTCATGCCGGCCACAACGCCCAATTGGCGAAAATCGTTCACCAATGTTTCCTTGGTTACTACATCAGGTGACCGTTCCACCGCCTGCCATTCCCCATTCAAGATTCCGCCGAACCTCCCTCCAGGCTCAACACCTCTTCCAGAACCTTCAGGAACGTATCCATCTCTTCGTCGGTTCCGATGCTGATCCTTAAGTAGTTGTCGATCCTCGGCTGGTTGAAGTATCGGACGAGCACGCCGCGCTGCTTCAATTCCTGGAAAAGGCGGGAAGCCGCATGTCCCGGATGCGTCGCGAAAACGAAATTCGCCGAAGAATCGATGACTCGGAATCCCAGTTCTCTCAGCCGCGATGTTGTCCGTTCACGCGTGGCCACTACTTTGCGTGTCGTTTCCTCAAAGTAGGCTTGGTCGTCGAAAGCGGCAACGGCGCCGGCCAACGCGAGGCGGTCGATCGTGTAGGAATTGAACGAGTTTTTGACCCGGTTCAGCCCTTCGATCAGATCGGGATGGCCGATCGCGACCCCTACGCGCAATCCGGCCAGCGACCGGGATTTCGACAGCGTATGGACGACGAGCAGATTCGGAAATTCCGCCGCGAGCTCGATCGCGGATTTGCCTCCGAAATCGATGTAGGCTTCGTCAAGGATGACGACGACGTCAGAGTTCCATTCCAGCACGCCGCGGAAAAGTTCCGTCTCGATGTACCGGGCCGTCGGCGCGTTCGGGTTCGGCAAGACGATGCCGCCGTTCGGTTCGTCGAACGCGTGCAGCGGTATCCCGAACTCCTCGTCAAGAGGGACGGTCTTGTACGGAATGCGGTACAAGGACGCATATACCTTATAGAAGCTGTACGTGATGTCCGGGAACAGGATCGGCCGGTTCGACGGCGAGAAGAACGCGGCGAAAGCGAACGCGAGGATTTCGTCCGATCCGTTCCCGACGAACACCTGGTTCGGCTGCACGCCGTAATAGGACGCGGCTTTCTCCGCGAGCTCGCTGCACGTGGGGTCGGGGTAGAGCCTCAAGTCCCCGTCTGCCGCATTGCGGATCGCTTCGAGCACGCGGGGAGAAGGCGGATAAGGGTTTTCGTTCGTGTTCAGCTTGACGTAAGTTTGATCCTTGGGCTGCTCTCCCGGCACGTACGGAACGAGAGACGCGGCCAAATCGCTCCAATATTTGCTCACAGCGGCTGGTTCCTTTCCGAAGATTCCTCGTAGAAAATGATGCGGTTGCCGAACGGGTCGTGCAGGCTCAATTCTTCGGTTTCCCATGGGGTTTGCTCGATTTTGGACAAGGCGTTCGGATATTTCTTGGCCACCAGTCCCTGATGGTATTCGGTCAGGTTGTCCGTCTGGATCCGGACGGCTCCGCCGGGCGTGCAATCGCCGTGATGCTCGGACAAATGAAGCACGCAGCGATCGAACGAAACTTGCATGTACAGCGGCATGCCGTCGGAGAAGCGGTGCTCCCAATCCAGGCGGAATCCCAGAAAGCGTAAGTAAAACTCCTTCGCTTTCTCCTCGTCGAAAATGCGTAGGATCGGGATCGGACTTCTCATCGCCGGTTTCATAACGGTCATTCGAAATCACCCTCCGCAAGGAAATTTGTCTTTAAGGGAGAAGACGCCGCGCATGCTCCGCGAGTTCCGGCTGCGGCGAACGCTGTCCCGCGATACTTGAGGCATTTTTTCCCGAACATTTGGCCCGTTTCCGCATCGAAGCGGTTTTTCAGATCGGAACCGATTACTTCATAATTGGGCTTGAGGTTCCATCATGCGTAGCTCCTCCTTATACATCAGGTTTCCTGGCATTATTCCGATACCAGCCATTCGGCGAGAAGCGCTGCCTCCCGTTCTTCCTTCATGCCCGCTTTGCGTTCCAAATCCGACGGCCGGGCGGCATCCCATTCGGCGGTATCGCGGATCGTTTCCCTGAGCGGACGGAATACGAGACCGTCATCTACCGCCTTGCGGTTATTAGCCGCCATCAGGCAAACGACCTCGGCGGTTTCTCCGGCTTCGGGCAGCCACAGAGGCATTTCGATCCACGGTCCCACCCCATGTCCGAGCAGGAAATCCTGATCCGCCCAAATCAGCCGGGCATGGGGATTCAGCTCGTCCCGGCACGCTTCCAGCAATTCGAGCATCGTCAAGCTCCGGTCGGGGCCGATCGCGTTATAAGTGCCGGTTCGGCTTCGTTCCGCCATCCGCACGATCCACTCGGCCAAATCACGGACGTCGATCACCTGGACTTGGGCGGCCGGCCGGCCGGGCGCGAGCACCCGTCCTCCCCGCCGGATCCGGGAGGGCCAATACGTGAAGCGGTCGGTCGGATCCCGGGGGCCTACGATCAAGCCGGGGCGAACGATGAGCGAACGGTCCGGGAAGGCGGCCAACACTTCCTGCTCGCACAAGGCTTTGAGCGCTCCGTAATGCTTGGGCACGTCTTCGGATCCGGGTTCGGCAAGTTCCAGCACCGGACTTCGTTCGTCCACGCCCGGCCGGTCCAAGCCGCTGTATACGGAAATGCTCGAAACGAAAGCGTAGTGGCCGACCTGTCCGGCGAGCAACCTGGCGGATTGGCGGACGACTCTCGGGACGTACCCGGACGTATCGAGGACGACGTCCCATGTACGGCCTTCCAGCGCTTCAAGCCGTCCGTCCCGGTCGCCGATCAAGCGCTCGACGCCGGCAGGCAGCTCCGATGGACTGGACACTCCTCTCGTGAAGACGGTGACTTCATGACCGGCCCGAACGGCCGATTGAACCAGGTAATAACCCAAAAACCGGGTTCCTCCGAGGATGAGCATCTTCAACTCCGGCAAACCCCTCTCTTCACCGTTTCCATGATTATACTCCGGTTGGACATGAGCAGAAAAGAGCGGCGGACGATTCCTTTTTTCGGGGTCCCGTTCTATAATGAAATCTGTTGTGTACGTATCCATCAAGCGACATAACCCTTATCCTATATAAAAAAGGTGTCGAACCATGAGCATTCTAACCGTAAAAAATTTAAGCCACGGATTCGGTGACCGGGCGATATTCCGGGACGTATCCTTCCGTCTGCTGAAAGGCGAGCACGTCGGGCTGATCGGCGCGAACGGCGAAGGCAAATCCACCTTCATGAGCATCATTACGGGAAGTCTCGAGCCCGACGGGGGAACCGTCGAATGGTCGAAGAAAGTCCGCGTCGGCTACCTCGACCAGCATTCGGTGCTGCAGAAAGGTTTGACGATCCGCGACGTGCTGAAGAACGCGTTCCGCTATTTGACGGATCTCGAGACGGAAATGAACCAAATGTACGAGCGCATGGGAGAAGCGACGCCGGAGGAACTGGAGCAGCTGCTCGAGGAAGTCGGGTCGATCCAGGACACGCTCAATAACAACGACTTCTACCTGATCGATGCCAAAGTGGAAGAAGTCGCTCGGGGTCTCGGGCTGGGCGACATCGGATTGGAGCGGGACGTCCACGATCTGAGCGGCGGACAGCGGACCAAGGTGCTTCTGGCCAAGCTGCTGCTCGAGAAGCCGGACATCTTGCTGCTCGACGAACCGACCAACTACCTGGACGAGCAGCACATCGAGTGGCTGAAACGGTATCTGCAGGAATATGACAACGCGTTTATCCTTGTCTCCCACGATATTCCGTTCCTGAACAGCGTCGTCAACCTCATTTACCACGTGGAAAATCAAGAACTCAGCCGATACGTGGGCGATTATGAAACGTTCGTGCAACAGCACGAAGCGAAGAAGCAGCAGTTGGAAGCCGCGTACAAACGCCAGCAGCAGGAAATCGCCGATCTGAAGGATTTCGTGGCGCGCAACAAAGCCCGGGTGTCCACCCGCAACATGGCGATGTCCCGCCAGAAGAAGCTCGACAGCATGGAGATCATCGAGCTCGCCAAGGAGAAGCCGAAGCCGCAGTTCCATTTCAAGGAAGCCCGCACGTCCGGCAGGATGATTTTCGAAACGAAGCAGCTGGTCATCGGCTACGACGAGCCGCTGTCCCGTCCGCTCGACCTGCAGATGGAACGCGGCCAGAAGATTGCGCTCGTCGGCGCGAACGGCATCGGCAAAACGACGCTTCTCCGCAGCATCTTAGGCGAACTCCTGCCCCTCTCCGGCTCCGTCGTACGCGGGGAGAACCAGTTCCTCGGTTACTTCGAGCAAGAGGTTAAAGGCGGAGCGGACGAGACATGCATCGAGTCCGTATGGAAGGAGTTCCCTTCCCTGTCCCAGTTCGAAGTGCGCGCGGCCTTGGCCAAATGCGGGCTGACTACGAAGCATATCGAGAGCAAGATCTCCGTGCTGAGCGGCGGCGAGAAAGCCAAGGTGCGGCTGTGCAGGCTGATCAACCGGGAGACGAACTTGCTCGTACTCGACGAACCGACGAACCATCTCGACGTCGATGCCAAGGACGAATTGAAGCGCGCTCTGAAAGCCTACAAAGGCAGCATCCTGCTCATCAGCCATGAGCCGGAATTTTACCGGGAAGTCGCGACCGACGTATGGAATTGCGAGTCGTGGACGACGAAAGTGTTCTAAAGGAATGAAACCAAGGAGAACAGCCCCATCGTGCATTCCGCACTGGGGCTGTCGTTCATTAATATCATTAAATACAAAGGATTGCTTCTTCTATCCCCGCAATGCTACGGGGATGACCAGCTTCAGCCCCGACCAGACATGGTCCACCGCGCACACCTTCACGTCGACAAGCCCATGGGACAAAGCAAACGATCGGATCGCATCCTCGGTGATGTCGGTCGGCACCTTGGATGCTTTTTTCGGCCAGGACACCCAAATCATGCCGCTGCGTTTGATCCGGGTTCGGCTGGCGATCACTTGAGCCTCGCATTCCGCTAACGAGGTGGCGAACAGATGAACGAGATCGAGTTCCCCCTCTTCTCCTCCTGTCATCGAGGTTCGGTCGGGCATCTCACCCAGCAGTTCGAAATAATCATTTGGGGCATTAAATATCCAAACGCGAAAACCCTCTTTGTAACCGAGTTTCTTTACGAGCGGCGTGCCGGAATAGCCGGCTGCTGCGCCGGATGAAGGATTTACCATGGCGTTTTCCCTTCCCCTTTCCTCGAAAAGCGTTTACGATGGGTATCGAAAACCGGTACAGATTGGAGCGTCTATGATGAGACTGGAGCACCACGAATTTACGGGAACGCTGAAAGGCAAAATCATGGAGGCGGAGCGGAAGTTCGCCAAGCTGTGCGAAGACTTGACCTTGAAGTATAAGCCTATCGCGGCGATGAAGCAATTGGATGTCGAAATCCAAATGTTCCGCGACGGACACGATTCGTACATTCCCGGATACCGATCGGAAATCGCATTGGGCGTATCGAGAAATGAAGTTCCGCTCGACACCCATGTCATCGTCATCTGGGCGTGCAGCCGCGAATTCCTCGGTCTCCCGGTCAAATGGAACCTTCCCGGCTCCAAAGTCGTCGGCGAGTTCCTCGACGAAACCTTCGAACAGGTAGCGCTGGAGCTGGAAGAGCTCTTGGGGACATTTCTGCAAGACGACCATACAACCGCATAAGAAAATGATTCTCTCTAGCACGGCCAATTCCTTCGAAATCATCTCTTCAATTGTGAAATCATGGACGACGAGTCGGCGCCAAACGAAATGAACCAGCCACGGAGGCGACGGCTCCCTTCCTGGCTGGTTCTTCTATAACGATTATCCCGAGAAAGTCATGTCGATTTGCACGATTTCGGAGCGGCTTGCGATCCGGATCGGCGGTCCCCATGAACCGAATCCGGAGGACACGACGACGTGCATTGCCGCTTTTCGCATGTAGCCCCAATCCAACTCGAACAAGCGTCTCGTGAGCAAGTGGTTGGGGGCGAATTGTCCACGGTGGGTATGGCCGCACAACAGCAGATCGACGCCCGCTTCCGCGGCTTGCGCGAAATGGCGGGGCTGGTGGTCCATCAGGAGGATCGGCTTGCTCCGGTCGATGCCCTCAAGCAGCTTCTCTACGCTCAGCCTGCCGGTCGGATCCGCCGTTTCCGCGGTGGAGTCCTTGCGCCCCGCCACGATGACGGATCCTCCCGCAACGGCGACCGTCTCGTCCCGAAGGACGGGGATGGCGATTTCCTTCATCCGCTCCACGTACTCTTCGATATGGCCCCCGTAGTATTCATGGTTGCCGAGCACCGCATACACGCCGTATCGGGCCTTAAGCAGGCGAAGCAAATCGCTGAGCCGGTTGCGCACGAACGGCTCGATGCTGTCGTCGATCACGTCCCCCGGCAGCAAAATCAAGTCCGGTTCGAGCGCGTTGACCCGTTCGACTAAACGTCGCAAATGCCGTTTGCCGACGATGTTGCCCAGATGGAGATCCGAAGCCGCGACGACGCGAAGCCGCTCCATCCCTTCCACCCGTTTGTCGACGCGGACCGGATAGTGCCGCACGACCGGGCTCCACGCATTCCGCGACCCCCAGACCAGGATCAAGGCGATGAAGCCGATCACGCCCCAACCCGCGATGCTCACGTAGTTTTCGGGTCTCGCACCGGCTGCATCCAATAGCCAACCGGCCAAATCCGCGACAGGCAGCAAGAGCACGGCGAACTCCATCACCGCGAAATAATAGGATCCGATGACCTTGAGCAAGCGGGCGGCCGGGCGAACCGGTTTCGGAACCGGGATCCTTCCGATCAAATACGCGTACACGATCAAGACGAACACGATCCAATAGGCCCCAAGCGGCACGGCAGGAGCGATTTCCTCCAGGAAGATTGACCCTTGCCAACCGATATACAGATTCACCAGTGCATGAAGCGTCAAAAACATTGCAAAAACAACCGCCATGCGTCCCTTCATTTCCCGCGTCTCCCCATCTCTAAACTGAGAAGAGTATATCACAGTCAGAGACAAGGCGGGAGGTCCCTCATAATCGCTTTGGACCAACGTTCGACATCGAAAAGAATGACTTTCGCTCCTTCCGTTTTCCGCACCGAATCGATGCTGATCTCCCGGAGCAGGCTGCGCGTGCGGAACAGCACCGATTTGACGGCCGGGACCGTCGATCCCGTCGTCTCGGCGATCTCCTGCATCGTATAGCCGAAATAATCGGACAGCAGGAGCATTTCGATGTTGCGGCCGGGCAGGCGTTCGCCGATCCATTCGATCAAGCTTCTGACCTCCGCGTAATCGGAGTCATGGCAAGAAGCCGGGAGGCTCTTCGGGTTCAGCCTCCTCTGCCTCTTCAGGGCCCGGCAGCCGTCGATCCACAAATTCCGGGCCACCCGGATCAGGAACGGCTTCACGTCCGGATGGGGCTCCTTGTTCCGGAAATAAACCATGGACTTGAGAATCGCCTCTTGGCACAGGTCTTCCCCGTCCCATTTGGATTTCGTCAGGAAGAAGCAGTATCTCCGCAAATCGTCCAGGTGAGGCTCCACCAACGATTCGTAGAAGGAAGTCACGCTCACCTGCGGCACACCCTTTCCTCCGGGAATTATTCGAAGCGCAGCGCTTCGATCGGCTTCAGCGTGGCCGCCTTGTTGGCCGGGAACATGCCGAAGATGACGCCGATCAGCACGGAAAACACGAACGCGACCACGATGATGTTCGCCGAAAATTCCACTTGCATCTTTAATAGGGACGCCGCCAGCTTCGCAGCTCCGATGCCGATGCCGATCCCGAGCAAGCCGCCCAGTCCGCTGAGCGCCATGGATTCGATCAGGAATTGCGTGAGGATATCCCGTTTCTTCGCCCCGATCGCTTTGCGGATTCCGATTTCTCTCGTCCGCTCCGTAACCGACACCAGCATGATGTTCATGATGCCGATCCCCCCTACGAGAAGGGAAATACCGGCGATGCCGCCCAGTGCGAGCGACAACGTTCCCGTGACCGTGCTCAGCGTGGAGAGTACGTCGCTCTGGTTGAAGACCCGGTAGCTGTCCGTGTTGCCGCGGAACTTCTTGCTTAGTGCCGTTTCCAGCCGGGCGGCGACCGCGTCGATCTGATCGGCCGTCTCCACCTGGACGTATATCGTTCGCACGCCTTTCGATTTGAACAGACGTTCCGCCGAGCTCTGCGGGATCATGACGACTTCGTCGCTCGAGCCGTTCGTGGTGCTCCCCTTGGAAGCGAGCACGCCGACGACCTTGAAGCGGGAGCCGTTGATTTGCACGTACTGCCCGATCGGGTTGCCTCCGCTGAACAGGTCGGATGCCGTTTGCGACCCGATGACCGCCACCTTCTGGTAGAAATCCAGGTCGATCTGCGACAGGAAGCGGCCGGTCGCCACCTGATACTCCCGAACGTCCGCGTATTCCGCGTTCGTGCCGACGACGCTCACGTTCACGCTTTCCGTGCCGCTCTTGACCGACGCGTTCGTCGTGCTGGCCGGCGCCAAATACTGGATGCCGCTGATGTTGCCCAATTCGTCCGCTTCCTTCAAGGACAACGTATTTGTCGTCCCCCGGCCGAGAATGTTGACCGTCAGCAGGTTCGTGCCCAGGCTTTGCACCTGCTCGGTAACGGATTTCGTGGCGCCTTGGCCGAGCGCGACGAGGGCGATGACGGCGGTGACGCCGATGATGATGCCGAGCATCGTGAGCAGTGAACGAAGCTTGTTGGACAGAATGCTCTTGAACGCCATCTTGATTCCCTGCGCAAAATTCATGCCGGCAGCACCTCTTCCTCGCTCAGCCTGCCGTCCTGGATGCGGACGACGCGTTTGGCCTGGCGGGAAATGTCAAGGTCGTGCGTGATCAGGACAATCGTATGGCCGAGTCCGTTGAGCTCCCGGATCAGGCCCATCACTTCCTTGCCCGTCTTCGTGTCGAGCGCGCCCGTGGGTTCGTCCGCGAGCAGCATCGGGGGATTGCCGGCCAGCGCCCTGGCGATCGCCACGCGCTGCTGCTGGCCGCCCGAAAGCTCCACGGGGCGGTGGTTCATCCGCTCCTCCAGGCCGACCTTGCGGAGCGCCTCGATCGCCTGTTCCCTGCGTTTCTTAAGCGGCACGCCTCGGTAAATAAGCGGCAACTCCACGTTCTCGTAAGCCGTAAGTTTGGCGAGCAGGTTGAAGCCTTGGAAAATGAAGCCGATTTTGCGGTTGCGGATTTCCGCGAGCTTATTCTCCCTCAGCCGGCTGACTTCCTCCCCATCCAGCCAGTAGCTGCCGGAAGTCGCGGAATCGAGGCAGCCGACGACGTTCATGAGCGTGGATTTGCCCGAGCCGGAGGGCCCGATGATGGCCACGAAATCCCCATGCCCGACGGTCAAGGACACCTCGTTCAGCGCATGGACCGTTTCCCCGCCCATTTTGTACAGCTTGGACAACTGCTCGATCCGGATCAGCGGATGTGCCATATTCATCATCCTCACGATCCGCCTCCCTGTGTCCCTCCGCCTCCGAAGTTGCGCGTGCCGCCGTTTCCGCCCTGGAATCTGCCGCCTCCCTGGAAGCCGCCGCCGGCGCCGAGGAAGCCCACTCCAGGAATGCCGATCGCCCCGTTGCGGTTCTGGGTGCTGCTGCTGGTCGTCATCGTCGGCACCACGACCGCTTCTCCCTCTTTGAGGCCGGATAAGATCTCGATGTTGTCCTCGTTATGGATCCCGACCTGAACTTCGACCCGCTTCACGCCGCTTTGCGACAGGCCCGCGAACTGCCGATATTGCCGATTCCCGTTTCCGTATTGACCGGATTGGGCGCTTCCGCTCCGGGCGCTGCCGTATTGTCCGGATTGGGCGCTTCCCCCCCGGCCTCTGCCGAATTGTCCGCTGCCGGCTTGACCCGTTCCGGGTTGACCGCTGCTCTCGGCTGCTCTCGCTCCCCCTCGGCTTCCGGCAGCCGCGGTGCCGGAAGCATCCGGCAGCAGGACGAAATATCGCCCCCCGAACGACTGTACGGCTTCGATGGGCAAGTACAGCGCGTCCGTCTTCTGCTCCACCAGAATGCGGGCTTCGGCGGACATGCCCGCCTTAAGTCCGGCGATGTCATCCAGCGTCACGGTGACGTCGAACGTCGACACCCCGTTGCTTGTCGTTCCTTCTTGAGCGATCGCAGTCACTTTACCGGTAAAAGTCTGGTCCGGCAGCGCCTCGACCAGCACTGTCGCTTGCTGGTTTAACTTCACCTTGGAGATGTCCAGCTCGTCCACCCCGACCACCATTTGCAGATGCTTATAATCGACGACTTCCCCCAGCGAAGAAGATCCGCTGCCGCCTTGTCCTCCGACCGTTTCCCCAACCTTGATGTTGAACGTCGCGAGGGTGCCGTCGATCGGCGCCGTGATCGGCTCCAGTACGCTGTCGTTCTCTTCGTCCCGCAGCGACTGAATGTCCGATTCCTCGGTCTCGATGTCGAGCTGCTGTTTCTGGATGTTGATCGAGAGCTGGGCGCGCTGATCGTCGTCAGCCGCCTCCTTATACTGAGTTTGCATGCTTTCCAGATCGAGACGTTTCTTTTTAAGGTCGATCTGCTTGCCGCGAATCTGGCTTTCGACGGACGTGCTCTCGCTGTTTTGCCCGAACGTGGCCAACACTTGCCCTTTTTTGACGAGATCCCCTTCTTTGACTTTCACGGAAGCGATCTTGCCCGAGGACGACGAGGTCAGCGTTTCCCGGTAGGCCGTCTCGATGTTGCCCGTTCCGCTGATGTTCACCTCCAGGTTTCCTTTCCGGACCTGGGTCGTCGGCAAAGCGGCTTGCAGCGGCTTCTGCTGGCTGCCCGACCACCAGCGGTAACCCCCGTAAGCGCCGGCCAGGATGACCAATACCGATCCGATCGTCCACCACTTGTTCCATCTCATCTGAATGGGCTCCTCCTTAAGCGGCATGTTCAACGGTCATTATGAGAGGTGAACCTTAGTTCAAGATGAGCGCCCGCTGAATGTTTGCTGAACGGGATTTTCAGCTATTTTTCAGCTATTCCTCAGCCAGACTTAAGCCCTATCCAATACAATAGAGGCATCGATGCCTATTATCCGGACGGAGGAAGCTGCCATGACGCAAACCAAAGGAATCAAGGTTCTGCTCGTCGACGACGAACCGAACATTTTGCAGTTTCTCGAGATGGGACTGGTGAACGAAGGATACCAGGTCGGCTGCGCGAGGAACGGCGCGGAAGGACTGGAGCTGTTCCGTACCTTCTCTCCCCATATCGTTATCCTGGACGTCATGATGCCGGAGCTAGACGGGTACGAGGTGTGCCGGAGGATGAAACGGCAGCAGCCGGTGGCCGTGATCATGTTGACGGCGAAGGAGGAGCCGGAGGATCGGGTGCGGGGGCTGACGATCGGGGCGGACGATTACATGCCCAAGCCGTTCAGCTTCGAGGAGCTGCTCGCCAGAATCCATGCGCGTCTTCGCAACCAGTTTCCCAATTTGCTCGAGGAAATCCACGCGGGTCCGTTCTGCATCGACGACAAGCGCAAAGAGATCCGGCTGCGCGACGAACCTCTCGATCTGTCTCCCACCGAGTACGGCCTGCTCAAACTCCTGGTGCTGGAAAACGGATCGGTGCTCAGCAAAAGCGCCATTTTGGATCGGGTATGGGGGTATGATTTCGGCGGCGAGGAGAACATCGTGGAAGTGTACGTCCGCGCCTTGCGAGAGAAAATCGGCGACCGGGAGCACCAGACGATCCGCACGATCCGAGGGGCCGGTTACCGGATGGATCTGGCATGACGAAGTTTCGTTTCCCGATGCTCGCGAAATGGCACCGAATTCGACCCGCCGGCTCCCTCCGCTCTCAGCTGCTGGTCCGGTCGCTTCTCCTGCTGACGGCTATCCTGGTCGGAGTCGGCTTCTTTCAATATTTATATATGGAGCGATTCCTCTACCGGAACAAGGCCGATTCCATCCGCAGGCTCGTCCAATCCACCCCGGGCGACTTGTGGCAGCGGTTATCCGAAGGCATGCGACGCGGGCGGGAACCGCCTCTCTTCTTTTTCCCTGCATCGTCGATCGTGTACCGCGATTCAAACGGCAACATCACGGAACTGGCGCCGAATGCCGGTTCCCCTCGGCTGAACGAAGATTTGCTGCGTGAAATCGAATCGGACCCGAGAGGTCCCGGCCGCCGCGCTCCTTACCGGATCGCGAATAACGAGAAAGGCGTCGAGCAGCTCGTCGTGATGCAGCCGGTTAGATCGTTCGGCGGCACGAGAGGGATCGTGCAGATCAGCACGGACACGTCTCCGCTCAAAGCGGAAGTGTACCGGCAGCTGGCGCTTTATTCCGTTATTTCCCTCATTGCGCTCCTGCTCGGCTGGGCGCTGTTCCTTCCCGTCATCCGGCGCACGCTGGTCCCTCTGTCGAGGGTTGCCGGTACGATGGAACGCATCGACGCAGGCAGCCTGGATGAGCGCTTGCCCGTCCGGCAAGGCCAAGCCGAGATCGACCGGCTCGCGTCCTCGTTCAACCTCATGCTGGAACGGCTGGGACAATCCTTCCGGTCGGAGCAGGAAGGCAAGGAGCGGATGCGCAGGTTCGTTGCGGACGCCTCGCACGAGCTGCGAACCCCGCTGACCTCGATCCACGGGTTCCTGGAGGTGCTGCTACGGGGAGCCGCCCAGCATCCGGAGCAGCTGGAGCAATCGCTAAGAAGCATGTACGGCGAATCCAAGCGGATGAGCAAGCTGGTACAGGATCTGCTGCTGCTGGCCAAGCTGGACCGCAAGCCCGAGCTGCATTCGTCCGCTGCCAATTTGAATGCGGTCGTGAAGGAAATGGAACCGCAGCTGCGCTTGCTGGCGCTGGAGCGGGAAGTCGCGCTTGACCTTCGGCCGCTGCCTCTCGTCCCTCTGGACGCGGACAAAATCAAACAGGTGATCCTGAACTTGTTCCATAACGCGGTTCAACATACGGATCCTCTCCGGGGCAAGATCCGCATCGTCACCGATGCCGTAAAAGGAGGCATCACGCTGGTCGTGACGGACAACGGCGCCGGGATTCCGGCCGAGCATCTTCCCAAGCTATTCGACCGGTTTTACCGGGTGGACGAAGCCCGCGCCCGCGAACACGGCGGCACCGGACTCGGCTTGTCCATCAGCCGGTCCATCATCGAGCTCCATGGCGGCTCCATCTCCGTCTCGAGCGAAGCGGGCAAAGGCAGCGCGTTCCGATTATACTTGCCGGACGCGAGCGAACGGTAAGCGATGGAACGGACAGCCTGATAAGACAAAGGACAGGCCCTGGAGGCCTGTCCTTTGTCCGCTGCGGCGATGCCGGCCTTTATCTGATCCCGTGCGCTTAGTCCGCTCAGTCCGCGAGCGCTTTGCTCATCCGGACGTGCGGAATCCCCGCGTCCAGGAACGGCTCCGCCGATTCCGTCGCGTAACCCAGCTTGCGGTAGAACGCCTCCGCTGCGCATTGCGCGTCCAACACGGATTTGCGGTATCCGAGCGCGGCAGCGTCTCGCTCCATCGTTTCGACGAGGAGCTTACCGACGCCGCTGCCCCGCCACGGCTTCAATACCGCGATGCGCTGCAGCTTCGCCGTGCCCGGCTCGTACTCCCGAAAGCGGGCCGCACCG
This sequence comes from Cohnella sp. CFH 77786, assembly GCF_019400745.1. Taxonomy (GTDB): domain Bacteria; phylum Bacillota; class Bacilli; order Paenibacillales; family Paenibacillaceae; genus Cohnella. The sequence continues at coordinate 73,133 of NZ_WJIB01000013.1, forward strand.
ACCGTTTTTCCGTCCGACTCCGCGATATAATGCCTGCAAGCATTTACGGTTGCGTCGTATTCGTCCAATTCCAAATCGAGCGGCACCTGTTGCTCTTCCACGAAGACGGTTTTCCGGACGTCGAAAGCTTGTTCCAACTCTTCCGAAGTCCGTACATGACGGCAGTTCATCCCCATTTCTCTTCCCCTGCCCTTCACTCTCACTTTGGCGCTTCCCCCAGCATAACGGAATCCCGGAATGCACGCAACGGAATAACGCGGCCTCCACAAATTCATACTAAGGCTAAAAATGGAAATCCGGAGAACTTATGCAGCCTGTCAAACTCAGCGGCATCCAAGCCGCGTTCCTGTTCCTGCTTGCCGTCGGCATAACCAACCACGTGATCGTGATCCCCATCCTGCTTCAAGTTGCCGAAAGGGATGCCTGGGTGTCGGGTCTGCTGTCCATACCCCCGCTTGCGCTCTGGGCGGCCGTATTGCATGGGCTGATGAAAATATCCGGCCGGCAATCGGTGTTCGACTGGTTTCGAAACCGCTGCGGCAAGCTGACGGCGGCGATCGTGACAGCGCCTGTCGCGTTATATTTGATCGCCATCTTGATCATGACCCTGCGCGATACGAGCAGTTGGACGCACGATACCTATTTGCCGAATACGCCTCCCCCCGTCATCTTGGCGTTGCTTCTGATATCCGGCTATTTCGCGGCCCTCCAAGGACTCAGAACGATTGCGATCGCAGCAGGATTATTGCTTCCGGCGGTCGTCGTTTTCGGCGTCTTCGTCGCTTCGGCCAATTTGCAGTTTAAAGATTACTCCTACTTGTATCCCGTGTTCAGCCATGGCGCCGATCCCGTTCTCAAGGGAGTCGTCTATTCGATGGGCGGTTCGATCGAGCTCGTCTTGATCATGTTTATCCAACAGCACTTGAAACGACCGGTTCGCTATTCCCTGCTGCTGGCGGTCATCGTGATTTTGACGGGGCTTGTCCTGGGTCCGACGATGGGTTCGATCGCGATTTTCGGACCGTTCGAAGCGGCGGATCAGCGTTATCCGGCCTTCGACCAATGGCGGATGGTCATGATCGGGAAATTCATCAACCATCTCGATTTTCTGTCGATCTACCAGTGGCTGGCCGGATCGTTGATCCGGATCGCGTTTGCGTTGTATCTGTTTTTCGACGTGCTTCAGTTGACCGAACGCAAAAACCGCGGTTGGTGGATGGCCTTGTTTTGCCTGTTTTTGTTCCTCTTCGTCACCTATTCCGGAATCGGCGATCCCGAATTGATGCGAATTCTGAAAAATTATTATTTTCCGGTCACACTGGCCTTCTTCTTCGTCTATCCTTGTCTGTTGCTGGCCATTATGCTTGCGAAACGGAGGGAGCACAGCCATGCCGAAGGATAAACAGGCGGACACCTCGCAACCGTATGCCGAACTCCGGCTGGAAGAGCTCGACGAGGGGACGATCAGGAACCTGTTCCGACACGCCTCTGACGTCGTCGTTGCCCGCATGTATTCCGATTCGGATCCAGGCCGCTTGAATCCTCTGCTGGTCTATTGCACTGGTATGATCGATTCCGCCATGCTGAACGAGTTCCTCTATCAGCAGTCGAACGGGCTTTTGAAGCGCGATTCTTCGGAAGAACCGGCTATTTCGCTCGAAGACAGGAATATGAAACGAATCCAGGACCCGGATGCCGGCGATCAGCTCGTGCGAAACGTCTTCTCCGGACAATTGGCCCTTTGCTTCGATAAGCCGCGGACCCTGTTCGTCATCCCCATGAGTAAGCCGCCGCAGCGCACGCCGGAGGAATCGAGCACGGAAATCTCGATCAAAGGCCCGCGGGACGGGTTTACGGAAGAAGTCGACGTGAATGTGGCTTTGATCCGCAAGCGGTTGAAAACGCCGACCTTGGCGGTCGAATATTTTTATACGGGCTCGCGCAGCCAGACGAAAATCGCCCTGCTCTACGTCACTGACGTGACCAATCCGCAATATGTCGAGGAAGCGCGAATCCGCATTCAGGGCATACATGCGGACGGTGTGCTCGCGAGCCAACAGGTGGAGGAAGGGATATCCGATTCCTCTTCCTCTCTCTTTCCGTTAATGGATTCCATCGGCCGCCCCGATTATGCCGCGGACAGCTTGCTGAACGGCCGGTTCGTCGTCGTCGTGGACGGCTCTCCCATGGTGCTGCTCGGTCCAACCACGCTGACGACGATGCTCAAATCGCCCGAGGACCTGCATCTCCCCTACTATTTCGTCAGCATGGAGCGGCTGCTCCGATTGCTCGGATTCATTGTCGCCGTTTTTTTGCCGGGGTTCTGGGTGGGGATCTCTTCCTTCAGCCTGGATCAAATCCCGTTTCCGTTGCTTGCAACGGTCGTCGTGTCCAGGCTCGGTTTGCCGCTGTCCGGACCGATCGATCTGTTTCTCATGCTCGGCATGTTCGAACTGTTCCGCGAAGCGGGCATGCGTCTGCCGAAAGCCGTCGGACAAACCGTGGCCGTCGTCGGCGGGCTCATTGTCGGAGACGCCGCGATATCCGCCGGCTTGACAGGACCTACGACGTTGGTCATTTCCGCGGTAACTGCGGTCGCTTCCTTCACGCTGGTCAACCAATCGCTGACCGGATCCGTGACGGTTATTCGATTCTTCGTGCTGGCGATGAGCTGCTTGTTCGGCATGTTCGGCTTTTTTATCAGCTTGTTTATGATCGTCGTGTATTTGTCTTCGCTCACTTCGTTCGGCGTCCCCTTCATGGCGCCGATTACCCCGCTCAGCTATCGGGACGTCCTATTCGCCTTATTATCCGTTCCATGGAAAAAGTACCGAAGAAGGGCTGCATTCTATTCGCCCCTCGATCCGGATCGCCAGAAGGAGAATTCCTGATATGACCGCGCGCCGCTGGATTCTCTTCCTCCTGATCGCGTCACTCATTCTCCAGATGGGATGCTGGGATATCAAATCGATACAGGACGTGAACTATTTCACGGGAATCGGAATCGACTACAAGAACGGAAAATATGAATTATTCGTTCAGCAATTGGATTTCTCCAACCTGGCCAAATCCGAAGGAGGCAAAACGGACAAGCCCGGTTCCATCTGGATCGGTCATGCGAGCGGGGTTTCCGTCGCGGAAGCGGTGGACGAATTGTATCAATCGTCTCAGCAGCTCGTCTTCTGGGGACATGTCGGCGTCGTTTTATTGTCGGAAAACGTGCTGAAACACGATAAACTGCTGCAGCTGTTCGACGCCCTGAATCGCAGCCGGGAAATCCGGTATACGCCTTGGATTTACGGAACAAAGTCCGCGATCCCCGACATTTTCACGACCGAGCCATTCTTCAACTTGTCGCCGCTTAATTCTATTTTGTTTGCACCCGAGCGTAATTATCGTCAGAGATCTCACATCCCGTCCATTCGCAACCAACGATTCTTCCGCGAGCTCAGGGATCCGGGAACTACGCTGCTACTTCCCTCCATTAACATTGAGACATCGACATGGAGCCGGAACCGCAAAGCGGATCCGAAGCTGACAATTGACGGATATTTCGTCTTAAGGAGCAATGCATACAAAGGGTGGTTTTCGGAATGGGAAACGACTGGGCTCCGCTGGATCGAGAGCCGGAACGCGGAAACCCGTCTCGTTCTTAAAGAGCAAGGCCACCCCTTAGCCACCGTCGTGTTCCACAACCCTTCCCCGAAAATCCGGATCGCGGTCAAGAACGGCAAGCCGGAATATACGTTCGAGCTTCGGTTGAAAGGGAGAATCAACGAACTGTGGAAACCGGTGACGAAGATGCAATTGGAACAGAAAACCAAAGAAGCGGTTCGTCAAGAAATCGAATCCGCGTTCCGGACCGGTCATGCTCGGAAAGCCGATTTGTTTCGACTGGAGCATCAGCTCTACCGGAGGCGATTTCGCGCGTGGAAGGACCTGACGGATGAAGGACGTCAAGAAGCGTTGCCGGAGAGGCTTGCGGGGATTCAGGTAGAAGTCCGGATCGAGGAAGTAGGCATGTTCAAATTATACCGCAAGCATCAAGCTTATTGATGCTGATGTCGGTCGTAACGTCTGACCCCTCATTACTTGTTCCGCACAAGGTTTCGCAGGATCGCCGATTGGAGCCGGAACACGCCACTCCCCATTACCGTTCCACCCGCGGTTTCGTCGGATCGCCGTTAGGAGCCGGAACAAGGCCGCTGTTAGCCAGCTTCGATAAGTAGTACCACTCTTCCCTCATCATGTGATCGGGCAACAGCGGAGAAATCCGGTCGAGCACCTCCGCCGACAACTCCATCTCCTCCAATTCGGACAGAAACCGGACGAACAGCCGCATTTCCAAGTCGATGTCCGAATGGAATTTCCGGAAGGCGGGGAAATCTCGCCGGTTCGTTCTGATATAACCCGACATTTCTATCGCTTTCAGGTATAAAGCTTCAAAGTGCTTCATATACTCGCGGCTTTGCTTGATCAATCGCTTCTCCACCGCGTCCAAATCCGACGCGATTGCCCCCGCATGGCCAGCCGCGTCCGGCAGCCATAGCAAATCGTGGTGCAGAGGATCGAAATGGGGAACAGGCTGTCCGGCCTGAAGGGCTTGCAGGATCCGAACGTACTCGTCCAACTCGTTCACCATGTGATTGAGAAACGTCGGAGTAAACATGATGTTCACTCGACCGTACAACAATCGGGCCAATAGGTCGAGCTTGAAAGACCGCAACGCCATCGTTTGATTCAGGGCTTCTTTGTTTAATGCCATTAAATCTGCTGATGCCGTCGCCGATCGGGCCTGTCCCAACAGCCGGTCGAACGTTGAGATAAAATATTGCGCCTTCTGGATATCCGCCGTTTCCTTCGGAGACAAGGCGTCCAATATGAACCTGGCATGGTCCCCCAAGATTTGAAGCCAAAACCTGTGTTCGTACAGTGCGCCATCCGTACGGATATCATCCATGACCGACCACACTCCCCTCGCCACACCCTATGCCCAGTTGCTTGTCCGATATGCAAGGTGTTTCGAGCGGAAGGACGGATACTCTCCCTTGACGCCTCCTAAGTAGCTCGAGCATGGAATGACGGATACTCTCCCTTGACGCCTCCTAAGTAGCTCGAGCATGGAATGACGGATACTCTCCCTTGATGCCTCCGCAATTGCCCGAGCATGGAATGACGGATACTCTCCCTTGATGCCTCCGCAATTGCCCGAGCATGGAATGAAGCGCGACTAAGGGAAGCGAACTCCTTCTCTACTCAGATGTTTCCTTCCCTATTGGTGAAGCGGAGTCATCTACGAGCCGTGTCAATTCGGATTCGATCGCGGATTTGTCATAATCCTCCCCGATGAAAACAAGCACATCGTAAACCGGCTTCTGCGGCCGGATCGGCAGGAAATCGCTTTGTCGGTACGCGTATTGAAACAGATAGCGGTTCGCCGTATCCCGGAACGATACGATGCCTTTCGCCCGGTAAACCCCTTCCGGCAACCTCTGGATGAACGACTCGAACGCGCGGCTGTCGAGGGGTCCATCGAGATAATGCGTAAGAACGTTCACATGGCTATGGCCGTGATGATATTCGTGCCCGTGCGCATGCTCATGTCCTACGAGTTCGTGACCACGTTCGTGTCCGTGCTCATGGCCTTGTTCGTAATCGTGTTCGTGGTCTTGTTTATGATCATTCTCATGACTGTGTTCTTGGTCGCGATCATGGCCGTACTCGTTAACTTGCTCGTAGTCTTGCTTGTCACCATGTGCGTGACCGTCAGCGTGCCGATCTAGCGCCTTATCACTCTTACGAACAACGCGGCTCCCATAGATCCGATCCGGATCGACCTCCGAATGGACGGTCGGAACCAAGACCGCACCTGCGTTCCAATCCGCCATCCGTTCTTCCAGTTCCAACCGTTCAGCCCCCGCCACCAAATCCGTCTTGTTCAGCAGCACAACCGTGGCGGCCCGGATCTGATCGCGCATGAGACGATAGGTTTTCCCGGTTCCGATCCGCATCCTGTCCAGCAGATGGCGTGCGTCTACGACCGTGACCACTCCTTTTAGCTCAAGCTTCCCATACAGGGAAGCATCCGTCACCGCATCGATGATCTCCATCGGCTCCGCCACGCCGGTCGACTCGATCCAGATCAAATCCGGGGCGTACTCCTCCGCCAATTGCATCAATTCAAGTCCAAGATCGCCCCGAATCGTGCAGCAAATACATCCGCCAAGCATCTCGGCCATCGGAACCTCCGCATCCACCAGCATTCCGTCCAGATTAACATCCCCTACCTCGTTCATCAAAACGGCAGGCTTCCATCCCCTTTCCCGCGCGTCGTCGATTAATCTTCTCAGCAAGGTCGTCTTTCCGCTCCCCAAAAAACCGGTCAATACATACACAGGTATCATCTTGTCGTTCATCTTCAACTCTCCGTTCCATCCCAAATATCTTCTTTCCAACCAATGTGTCTTCTCTCTTTTCCATCAACTATACCATTATCCCATTGGCTCAGATAACCCGGGGCGCTTCTCGCTCCTCTAAAAATATGCCATTATCCCCTTCGTTCAGAAACAGACAAAAAACGATCACGCTCCGTCTGAATCCTTTTTCCCATTACTTCAAGTAGCATTTATCAAGCAACTGTTGATATCGGAACGTATGTTTGGTATAATAAAATAAGAACAAACGTTCCTATTTGAGGGGGTGTATGCATGAGGGATGGACTACCATTCGAAGCATTCTGCCAACAGTTCGATTCCGACCAAGCATGCGCGGAGGCACTTTTCCAAGCCAGATGGCCGGACGGTTTTCGATGTCCCTCCTGCTCATACCCTCATTATTACCTCATCCGCTCAAGGAGACTGCCTCTGTATCAATGTCAGGCCTGCCGTCACCAAACCTCCGTTATTTCCGGTACCGTTATGGAAGGCAGCCGCACGCCTTTGCCCCAATGGTTTCAGGCGATTTATTTGCTCTCCCAACCAGAAGGGATCAGCGCGACCCGCCTGGCGGAAATTATTCATGTCACCTACAAAACCGCGTGGCTGATCGCGCACAAAATCCGGAACTCCATGCGGAAAGCCGATGCGGACGAACTTCTTAAGGGACATGTTAGGGTGGAGCGCGTCGATTACGGCTATCACCATTACGGCGATGCCCGGCAACCGTTGCTGATCGGCGGTTCTATCGATGCAAGCAGTAAACTCCGGCATGTAAAGATCAAACAACCCCATCCTGACCATGTACAAAACGATAGCAGGTTTATTCGTGAGGAAGGAATCCGTTCATTCGAAAATGAACATCTGGATCGGAAAGCCGTAACCGTAATTGGCCGTGCCTCAAATATGTTTGCCCCTTTGAGACAGATGGCGCGAAGGATATTTTCTTGGTTGAACGATACGTTCCAGGGAATCGGCGCCAAACATTTGCAAGCTTACCTCGATGAGTACGGGTTTCGCACTAATTTGAAGCTCCGTGGTATAGCTGTTTTCAATCGCCTTATTCATTGGTGTGCCATCACGAAGAAAATTATGTATAAAGAGATAATCCGCAGCAAACCGGTTCTCCCGGTCCCATGGGTCGTCTGGGGCGGCAAAGCCAAATGGAGAGGCAGACACCTCAGCCTATGGAACACGTAACGACTTATCTCATTGTGACTTGCCACATGCTTTTTCTCGCTTTCCCTTTTTCCTGAACCAAAGGCACAGCAAATCCTTTATTTGGTATTAATTTAGTTAATTTCTTTTATAACAGTTTCTTCTTACCGACTATAGTTTGCGCTTACCCTGTCTTCGGAACCCAATAAACCGAACACTTCCTATCATTCCTCATTTCTTTCTGAACCAAAGGGATAATGGCATAGTTTTGCAAAAAGAGAAATGAACATTGCTTTGTGACACCATTCTGCTCAGACAACAATGGTGATCTAACAATGTCTGCCGCAGGGTAAAAAATAAAAACGCCGCAAACCAAAGCTGCGACGTTCTGGATATAACCCGCGTTGTAGTGTGGATCGTGCTTCGGCCGCTTCTTGGAACAAGGAGATCCCAAAATGCTCATCTTCAAGCGTCTTGAGGATGGCCGGGTTCAACCAATTCGACGGCAGCGGCATTAGCTTCGACTTGCGCGACGTCTTTGCACCCGGGGATGACCGTGGTGACGGCCGGATGACGCAGGCACCAAGCGAGCGCCCAAGCCGCCATGTTCGTGCCCGCCGGCACTTCTTCCCGGGCGATCCGCTCGGCTTCGCGGATTTGATGTTCCACGTCCTCGGGATTTCTGCGCGATCGGACGTCGCTCGGTTCGAAAGTGGTGCCCGGACGGTATTTGCCGCTCAGAAAACCGCTGGCCAGGGGTACCCGCGCGAGAACGCCCAAGTTCTGTTCGATGCAGGAGCGGAAAACCTCTGCTTCCGGGTTGCGGTCCAACCGGTTATACACGACTTGAATGGCATCAGCGCCGACTCTCGTCGCGTTCGATGTCTGATGGATGTTCTGATTGGAACCGATCGAAATGCCGAGGTGGCGGATTTTGCCCGCCTCGACCTGACGGTTCAGCGTATCCCAAAGCGCGTCTTGGTCGAACGCAGAATCCGGTCCCGAATGGAATTGATAAAGATCGATATAATCCGTTCTCAACGCCTTGAGCGACGATTCCAGCTGTTTCACGACGTCTTGCGGATCGTAGCCGTCCGTCCGTTCGAACGGTCCGTGAAAATGGTGGCCGAACTTCGTCGCCACGATCCAATCTCCGCGGCTGCCCGAAATGGATTGCCCGATCAGCGATTCCGACAGATGATCCCCGTAACATTCGGCCGTATCGATCAGATTGATGCCGAGCTCCTTGGCACGTCCGAGGATCTCGTCCGCTTCCTTCGGCGAATATTCTCGGCCCCATTCCCCGCCGAACTGCCAGGTGCCCACGCCAACGACGGAGACCCGGAGTCCCGTTCTGCCCAATATGCGATACTTCACGCCCGGACCTCCTTACGGCTCTACTGTCACGGCCGTTCCGCTCACCGCCACCATCAGCATGCCTTCGCGGACAACCTCGTAGTCGACGTCCACACCCACGATCGCATTGCCGCCAAGGCGCTGAGCCTGCGACACCATTTCGGAAATGGCGATGTCCCGCGCCTCTTTCAATTTACTCTCGTAAGTGCCGGAGCGTCCTCCTACCACATCCGTGATCGAGGCGAGGAAGTCCCGGAAAATGTTCGCGCCCATGATCGTTTCGCCGTTCACGATTCCCATGTACTGCGTGATGCGATACCCTTCCACATTCGGCGTTGTCGTAACCAGCATGAGACATCCTCCTTTAGGCATAAGTTCGCCTCATTTTACCATAGGAATCGGCCCCTCAACAAACGAAGCTGCCTCGCCTTCAAGACAAATACCGGCTGGAATCGATGACGGTGCGAAATTGCTCCATGGCCCGTTCCCTCAATTCGTCGTCAAAGCCCGGGAGTTCTGCGAGCAGAGACAATTTGTCTTGCGCGTCCTCTCCTTCCGCGCTGCCGGTATAAATCATCCACTGCGCAAGATCGTCTGCGGCCCGGATCCGGTCGAAGGCATGATGGTACCAAATCGAAGCCCTTTCCAGATAGGTTTGCGGCTCGAACGGATTCAGCTCCATCGCTTTCGTAAACGAGCCGATCGCCTCGTCGTAACGGTACAGTTTTTTATAGACAAGACCTAGATTATAATGGCCTTTCGGATCTTCCGGACGAAGCTTGGCGTACGTAAGCGTATCGCGCAATGCCGAGTCGTATTCGTCCATCTTGAAATGCAGGTAACCCCGCAACCACAGCAGCTTGGCGTTGGAGCCGTCGAGCGCGAGTCCCCGGTTGCAGTCGTCGACGGCGTCCGTCCATTTCTCCGCGGCCGCCCGGCAACGCGCTCTACGATCGTAAATCTGGGGATTCTCCGGATCGGTTGCGATCGCGCGGGAATATTCCATCTCGGCCAATTCCCAGTTCTCCATGCCCACGAACAGCTCAGCCAACGCATACGCCGTTTTGCTGTCATGCTGCAAGCCGATGTCGCGTTCCATCGCGGATTGAATATCCAGCAGCGCGTCTTCGTACCTGTCGTCCATATAACGCGCGAAACTGCGCCTCATGTAATAGTCGGCTTTGTCGTCCAGCTGCAAAGCCCGGGTATATGCGTAATCGGCCTCTTCAAACCGGTCGGCATCGATCGCGAGCTCGCCTTGCTGCTTCCAGTTCAGCGGATCGTTCGGCTCCAGTTCGGTCAGGATGCGGTTTTCCGCGATCGCTTCCTCTCCCCGTTCGGCTTCGCGGAGCACGTCGGCGAGCCAATATCGGACCACCATGTTATCCGGAAAACGAGCCTTGGTCTCCCGAAGGACCGCGACCGCTTCCGCAAACTTCTCCTGTTGACGCAGCGTCGCACACAGCTCCAAAGAAACGGGCAACCATGAAGGATTGCGGTTTTGGATGTCCTTCAGCAAATTTTCCGACTCCGCCAATCTTCCCAGGTTCCGCAAAGCGGTTCCTCTCCGCAACTGCAACTCGGCAGCATCCGGGTAATCCGGAAGCGCCTCCTCTACCGCCTCGATCGCGTCCTGGTGATTGCCAAGCCGTTCATACAGCTTTGAGAGGTACAGCCGAAATCCGAACTCCTCTTCCGTGATGTGCAGAATGCTTTTGACCGCTTCCGAGGAATAGCGGGTTCGGCGCCGAATCTCAGATGCGCCTTTGTCGGCCGCCGTCTTCCACAAGTCGTTCAAGCGGATGGCCTCCATCAGAATCGGCAAAGCCTCCTCCGCGCGGTTCAACGCTTCCAGCGCTTGGGCTCGCCTGTAGAAAAAATGAGGGATGACCTGATCCGGCGCCTCGCAGGATAAACGAAAGCACGTTTCCGCGTCCTCGAACCGTTCCAACCGCAAATAGACGTTACCAAGCTCGAAGTAGGTGGAAGACCGGGCATCGTCCTTTCTCCGCAGCGCTTCCCGGAAATCTTCGGCCGCCGCCTCGTATTCCCCGCGCTCATTCCGGAGTATGGCTCTTGAATACCAGTACATAAACGGCTCGGGATCCAGACGGATCGCTTCGTCCAAATCGGCAAGCGCTTCGTCGTCCCGTCCGAGTTGATGAAGGAGGCGGGCTCTCCGCTCGTAGCCTCCCGCATCGGCTCCGCCCTCGATCATCCGATTCAACGTTTCCAGGGCCTTCCCGATATCACCATTCTCCTGCAGCAAGGAGGCGTTTTCGAGCATTTCCCTGTGACCGTTTTCCGCCCGAAACCAACCTGCCACACGCTTCGCGAACGATCGGAACATGCGGATCCCTCCTTAGGAAAGACAAAGCTGCCGAGTGCTCGGCAGCTTGGCTATTGCGAGTAACCGTCAGGCGTATCCACGCCTTCTTCCACGGCGAACTCGAAATCGTCGATATCGTACAGCTGGATCGGCACGGCGCCTTGCACCACTTTGTCCTGAAACTCCACATGATCGGTAAGGACCGGGCACTGCAGGCGCAGCGAAGCCAAAATAATCTCCGTCTCGATCGGGTCGAACGTTTCGCCGTACTGCATGTTTTCAACGGCGTTCACGACAACGAACGTAACATGCTCGTTGATCGGCATCGGCGGGCTTTCTTTCCACGGCGCGACGAGCGCGCGCTCCAGCTTCTTCTTATTGAACGGATCCTCGAAGAACGCGATCATTTCCCCGATTTTGTCCCGAACGTGGCGTTCGTCCTCCGGATCCTGCATGATCGGTTCCTCGCTTTCCTTAAGGTCGTATAGCTCCATTACCGTAGAATATGGAATCCTATATTCCACTGAACGTTTCGGCAGAAGCAGTTGCCCATAGATGGCGATCATAACCGCCTCAATGACAAAACGCCGGCTCATTCTTCGTCATTCCCTTCCCAAGCTCTTGAAGCGATCGCTTATGCATTGGTTCCCATTATAACATAAAATGGCGGACGTGAAGCGAGCGAATGCGATATAATAAACGGAGAAAGTTTCCGTTTTCCTACCTCCCGACTGCCGAAAGGAAGGTACCGTCCAATGCCGGATTTGAGCTTTGGGGCCTACCGCCGACTGCATTCCGCCGGGCAAAGGGAAGTATTCCGCGCCGCCATGGAAGCAAGAGGCTACTATGCATTCTTCGCCTTCACGGAAGATTTCCGCGAGTCTTTGAAAACGTACTCTGACTCGGAAATGGAAGAAATCGGGTCACTCATCGGACGAGTCCGTTCCGACTTCCCGAAGCCCGGACGATTCAGTCCCTCTTGGGAGATGCTATGGGAAGAATTCCAGGCGATATACGACGCGAAAAACGAAACGTTGGCTGAAATCTCGGCATCCGATCGCTCCGGAGAGTGGCAAGTGCTGATCGACAATCCGTACATGCCGCAGCAGGTTGCCTGTTACCCCGGACTCGCTTTCCTGGATGCGGCCTATCTTTTCGCCTATTTCCAGAAGGACCTGAAGCCGAACGAGTTTTTGAGATTGCAGAAAGTGACGCATGTCCACGTGAAAACCGGCCTGAAAGAAGCGACGCTGTTCCCGGACCTCTGAGATCGGTCTTCGGACCTGGCAATTGCCCAAGCTTACCGAACAAATACGAACCCCCGAGTGTTGACACACCGGGGGTTCTTCGTTATCCGGATTGTTCGGGGACGGTGGAAACCAGTCGGCCATCCCGCAAGTACACCTTGCGCCGAGTATCGTTGCGCAGCTTGACATTGGCCATTTTCGCCTCATGCTCAGTCAGCTCGACCGGTATCCACGCCTCCGGCGCGCCGCTCTCACCGGCACGCCGGAGCTCCTCCCGAAGTTCGGCGTCGCTTGGAGCCGCATCCCGCAATACGACGCCGAAATAAGGCAACTGATAGCCGTTCACCTGCGGGCACGCCAGCAGCTGCCCGGTTTGTTTATCCATGATCGCATAAGGCATGGCTGCCATCCAATCTTAGAGATATGGGTTATCGTGTTTCGCTTTCAGCATGTTCCACCGTCGCTCGATCTCGGCTTCGAATTCGCGAAGCGTTTCGGCGTACTCCGGTTTGGACAGGTGTTTCGTCTTGCCCATCATCTTCAGCCAATCCGACACGGGAACCCGTTTGCCCTTCTCTTCCGGATTGTAGGTGATCGTCGTGACGCCTCTCTCCACCTCGTATAACGGGAAGAAGCACGAGTTGACCGCGTTATCGATGATCGTAGCGCCGTCTTTATCGTCGGACAGCCAGTTGAGCGGGCACGTGATCAGGATTTTGCCGTATACCATCCCGACGTTCTGGGCGTACCATTGCGCCTTCGCCGCTTTGCGGACCAAATCCTGCGGGTTGGCTTCGCTGCCCGTGAACACATACGGAATGTTCGTTGCGGCCATGATTTGCGCAGTGTCTTTATGGTGGAACACTTTGCCGCCCTGCGCCTTGCCCACGTTGGAGGTGGACGTCCGGTGGCCGATCGGCGTGGAATACGACAGTTGAGCGCCGGTATTCATGTACCCTTCGTTATCGTACTCCAAAACGATCATCCGATGGTTGCGCAGCGCGGCGCCGATCGCGGGTCCCATACCGATGTCCATGCCGCCGTCGCCGGTGATCATCACGAACGTGAAATCATCCTTGAGCCCGAGATGGTCCAACTCGCCCCGGCGTTTGCGCTCATGGAACATCTCCACGACACCGGACAGCGTGGCCGCCCCGTTCTGGAACAGGTTATGGATATACGTCGCCTTGTGCGCGGAATACGGATACCCCGTCGTGACGACCATGGCGCAGCCGGTTTGGAACAGCGCGACGATGTCGCCTTCAATGCCTTTGAAAAACAGCTCCAGTCCGGAGAAAATGCCGCATCCCGGACAAGCCCCGTGCCCTGGCGCGATCCGCTTGGGCTTCTTCGTGAGCGAACGCAGCGGGGGCACGCGCACGTTCAACTTTCCGGTCTCCTCGTCCGGGGTCACCGTGATCAGCCCGGTTTTGAGGTCTTCGAACTTCATCGGCTCGAGCACGCGTTTCGGCGCTTTGGCCGGATCGCCGGGCGTATGGCCATGGTAGTCGAACGGCTTCTCCACGACCCCTTTCTCCGCCGCTTCGATCGCGAATTCGAACAGCTGAAATCCGTCTTCGGCATAGAAGTCTTTGCCGCCTAGCCCATAGATGCGACTGATCACCAACGTGTCATGGTTCCGAAACGTTTGCAGCGCCGCTTTCACTTCCACGACCATGTTCCCGCCGTGGCCGCCGTATGAATCCGCTCGGTCGCCTACGGTAACCGCCTTGACGCCCCGCAGCGCGTCGGCGATCGCCTTCGCCGGGAAAGGGCGGATGATGTTCGGCGAAATCGAGCCGGCCTTCACGCCCTTCTCCCGCAGCTGGTCGACGACGTCCTTGATAATTTCGGCGGACGAGTTCAGCAGGAAGACTGCGACTTCCGCGTCTTCCATCCGGTACAGGTCCAGAATCGGATAATCGCGGCCCGTCAACGCGGCGTATTCCTTGCGGATCCGGTCGAAGACGGCTTCCGCCTTATACATGGCCATCGACTGCTGGTAGCAGTTGTTGATGTAGTCGGGCTCGTTCATGTAAGGGCCGACGGTCACGGGATTGTTCCGGTCCAGCACGTGGACGAAGCCTTCCGGCGGACGTTCGCCCACGAATTTCAGCACGTCCTCACGCTTCGCGAACGTATGGACGCGGCGCTTCTGATGGCTGGTGAAATAGCCGTCGGACGCGACCAGCACCGGCAGCCGGACCTCGGGATCCTCCGCCAGCTTCAGCGCCATGATGTTCATGTCGTAGACGGCTTGAGGATCGCGGCAGAGCAGAATCGGCCACCCGGTATTCAGCGCGAAGTACAGGTCGGAGTGGTCGCCGTGAATGTCGAGCGGACCGGATACGGAACGGCACACGAGGTTCATGACCATCGGGAACCGGGTTCCGGATTGGACCGGCATTTGCTCGAGCATGTACAGATAGCCGTTGGCGCTGGTCGCGTTGAATACGCGGCCCCCCGCCGTCGACGCGCCGTAACAGACGCCCGCCGAGCCGTGCTCCCCGTCGGCCGGGATGAGCACGATGTCGTGCTGCCCGTTCGCTTTCATCAAATCCAGGAACTGAGCGACCTCGGTGGACGGCGAAATCGGAAAATACCCCATGATGTGATAGTTGATCTGGTGTGCGGCGTAAGCGGCCATTTCATTGCCGGACTCGTAGACGATGCGCTGCTCCACGGTGCCCGCGGAGCCCATCTCCTTGCGAATGTCGATCGCCATTGTGCCATTCCCCTCTCCTTATCCCATGACAGGTATCTGATCAGAGCGCCAGATGGAACCGATGGGCCACCCGGTGGCTTTCCGCGTATCCTTCTTCCTCCAACTCGCTTTGCAGAGCTTCGGTCGGACAAGCTTGCACGCATTTCAAGCAGCCTTTGCAATACTGATAGTCAATGCCTTGCAGGAACATCTGGGGACGGCCCTTCTTGTCCGGCAGCTCTTCCCAGACAAAGCAGAAATCGGGGCACACGTTATCGCAGGCCGCGCAATGGATGCACTTCTCGTCGTCGAAATGAGGCATTTTGCCCGCGCGTGAGATGCTGAGATCCTTCAGGATGCTGTTGCCGGGATTCGTGATGGTGCCGCCGATCGGCTGGGTTTCGTAGCCGAGAACGGGCGTGTCCATCCGGACGTAATCCGGCATTCGGTCCCCGTCGGCCAGCGCGAACGTCTGGAACTTCACTTCGTCGTATCCGCGCTGGAACGTGTTCAGCGCCGGCTGCACCGCTCCCGGATATTTCTTCTCCAGCGACTTGCGGACGACGCCTTTCATGAACTCGGGATCCAGGAAACCGCACAGACGGAACAGCCCGCCAAGCATCGCCATGTTCACCCGGTTGTTCTCTTCGAGCGAGATCCCCGTCGCGTCCACCACCGCGATGACTCCGCCTTTCAGCTTCAGCTGCTCCTTTAGCTGCTCCGGGGTCTTCTTCGAGTTCACGAGGACGATGCTGTCCTCGTAGATTCCGGAAATCACGTTAACCGTCTTGGACAGGTTTTCGTGGAAAATGCCGACGACATGAGGCCGCTCGACCGGGGAGGTATCGCGGATTCTGGCGTCGGTGTCGCAGAAGCGGATATGCGCCTTAACGGGAGAACCTTTCTTTTCCGATCCGTAAGAGCTGAAACTGACGCCGTTTAAGCCTACGCCCATGACGCCGGCCTCGGCCAGCATTTTGCCGGCCAGATTGGCCCCGAGCCCGCCGATCGATTCCAGCCGGATTTCAAAAAAGCCGAGTTCGTTGACTTTAGGTAACTGCACCATGCTGCCTGTCGACCCCTTTCTGGATTAAAGTAGCGTCGATTGCGGTATAGTGTGCAATTTTGAAATATTAATAATTTCGAGATTATTTGCAAAATTCCTGCACCGTAGCGGAAAAAACGGCAAACGCTTTCTTCGCGTTCCCTTAAGCGGAGAGACTGCTTTGCAAACGCTGGAGCTCCTTCCATCCGATCAGCCGGATCTGTTCCTGGCGAAGCACAGATTTGACGTCGGGATCCGTCCAGAACGACCGTTCCATCCCCCTCTTCTCCGGATGCTGATGGAACGACTTCAATTCGTCGGTCAAGCGGGCAGGATGCGCGATCCATTCCGTCACGCCGGGCAGTAGCCCGCGCAGCAATGCAATGCCTTCCGCCTTGACGTCGTCGTATGTTTCGCCGGGAAGCAGCCGATATTCGGGACCCGTGACGTAATCGGGCAGCACGATGCCATAGTCTTCGGCTTGTCGGGCACGGATTTTGGCTCTCTCCAGCATCTCTTGCGGAATCTGCCGCCCGCCGACGGGAATCAGCTTCCTCGGCAGACGGAACGGGAGGCCGTAGCGGGCGCATACCTCGAACGCGACATGCAGGAGATCGCGTCCTGTAGCCAGTCCGTACAAGCTTCCCAGATGGTTGTCGGCATGCGTCAAAGCAAGGCCGCTGCGAAGCGCCGCTTCCGTCTGGGCGATCAATTCGAACCGGACTTCCTCCGGGTCCGCTCGACGCTCCACTTCCTCAGAGGTCAAGGGAAACCACCCGTCCTTGCCGCACAGCGACTCGGCAGGACGGGAACGGACGAGCGGCCCCCACCGATAAGCCGGCCATTCGCTCGTCAGTGTCCAATGGACGCCGATGTCGGCGTCCGGCAGCGAGGCGGCCTTGGCTGCGGCATCGGACGACCATGGACAATTCATCATGACGGTAGCGGACGAAACCGCACCCTCCACCAGCAAATCGAGCACCCCGTCGTTCACGGAACGGGATAGGCCGAAATCGTCCGCGTTCACGATGAGCAGCTTTTCCTCCTTGCCGTATCCGAGCCTTTCCGACGTGTTCATGCGTACCGCCTCCTTGCTACATTGTATGACGCGGGACTTCCGGCTTTGCCAAGCGGATAGCGGAATGCCAATATCCCCAAAAAGGACATAAAAAAGAGCGCCCCTCGGAAGCGCCCTCAACTGCTTGTGATGACATATCGTTCATTTTCTACGCCACGCCGCCGGTCACGACCAGCTCAGCCTCCCGCCTGCAATCTCGCCAACCGGCTCTCCAGCGAGTCGATCCAAGCGCCGGCCAGTACATCCTTTAAATCCAGCAGCTTGCGAATGCCGGCCATATCGTGCTTGTCCGTATGCATGATCCGGTTCGCTTCCGCGACGGTCACGCCCGCCGCGTGGCTCTCTTCCAGCTCGAGCGGGTCGCCCGCCCGGACTTCACCAGGTTCCAACACGCGGAGATAGAATCCGGTCGCTCCGCTGCGGATCACCAGGTCGGGCAGCTCGCCCAGCCCCCACTTCATGGCCAGCTTCCAACAAGGAACGCGCGGTTGGCTGATCTGCACGACGGCCGATCCGACCCGGAACACGTCGCCGATGCGCACGTCTTTCTCGTACAACCGGTCCACCGTCAAATTTTCGCCGAACGCTCCGAACGGCATTTCACGCCCCAGCACTTGCTCCCAATGCGGAAAATGGACGCGGCTGTAAACGCAGATCGCCTTGTCCGGACCTCCGTGATGCACCTGGTCGGCCACTTCGTCCCCCGAGACGCCTTGCGGACTGACGCGGACCGCCCCGTCAACCCGGTGCTTATGAATGCCCGTCACCGCCTCTTTCCCTCGATAAATGGCCGTTTCCGCACGCCCCGTGTTGACTGACACGATCGGGACGTCATATGTACGTGCGGTCTGGGTCACCGCAATCCCTCCATCCGCTCCGAATAACCTTCCAATTATTTCGCCACGCTATAGGAAACCCGCGAAAGGAGGATCCACGATGACCTCATCCAAACGCCGCCGGGAAAACCAATGGAAAAGCCGCAAGCAGGCGCAGAACCCTCACGGCAAAGTGCCATCGCTCCACGGCCTCGCGAACGACGCCGATCCGGAAGGCAAGCCGGACCCGGCGAATCTGTAACGGTGACTACGCCAGACGGAGTTTCTCCGCGGCGGTAAGGCGTCTGCCTCTCACCTGCAACACGAGCCTGCCCTCCTGCAGGCCCCAGATTTCATCGGCGAATTTCTCCGCGAGCTCCAGCCGGTGAAGGGCGGCCACGATGGTCGCTCCTTTCTCCGCGCACAATTTCTTGAGCGTGGCCATCAGCTCTTCCGAAGAATGCGGATCGAGGCCGGACACCGGCTCGTCCGCGAAGACCAAGCGGGCGCCGTGCACGAGCGCGCGGGCGATGGCCACACGCTGGCGCTCCCCTCCGCTCAGCTTCTCCGCCTGGCGGTGCGCATGGCCCAGCAAGCCGACCGTCTCGAGCATATCCATGCCGCCCATATAATCGTCGCTGCGGACCATTCCCGTTATCCTGCGCCATAACGGAGTCTGTTCGGCGTTTCCGATCAGCACGTTTTTCAGCGCCGATTTCTTCTCGAGCAGGAGCGGCTTTTGCTCCAGATACGCGATTTGACGCCGGAACTTCAGCTTGGCCGCGAATCCCGCCTTCAGAATGTCCGTGCCGTCCACTTTGTATTCCCCGGCGGACCATCGGTCTCGCAGCGCCAGGCAGCGGAGCAGGGCGGATTTGCCGCTCCCGCTCGCGCCCGCCACGGCCACGAACGTGCCGGGCTCCAGCCTGGCTCCGATGCCGTCCAGAATCGTTTTGCCTTCGGGAAGCTTGCGGGTCAATCCGTGAATGATGATCATCGAGAGGGCGGACTCCTTTTTGGAAAACAAGATAAATCTAGTTTATTTCATTCCGAAACGCCTTTCCATACGAACAAATGTTTGCTATAATGGAAACAGGAACAAACGTTCCTACTAAGTTGGCTAAGGTGGGATGATGGCATGGTGAACAGCGAACATTTCCGTTATTTGGAACCTTCTAAGGGATCCAGACCGTCAAAGGATTTGACCTTCAAATTTTACACCGACGGCAAATTGGAGATCATCGACAACGATACGGGGCATACGATGAACCCCCGGGAATTGACCGGGGGCAGCTACGACTTCTATGTCCGGCAGCGGCTGGCGCTGATCAAGCGGGACTTGCAATCGAAGATCGCCAAATACGCATGATTGTCCCGCATGTCCCGCATGCTAAGGCAAGTTCTTGTTGATCTTGTTCAGACTGGCCGGGTAACGCGCCATCTTGTTCAGGGCCACCTTCGGCGCTTGGGCTTTGAATCGCGATTCGTTCCGCTGGTCGTCCGCTTTCGTGCTTCTATTAACGGGCATACGCTCACCTCCCGCCCTTCCTGCACGGGAAGGGTTTTTCTTTATAGCTTTCCTCGTTCGCCTCATTTACAAACCCGATTTCCCAAGGGATAATGGGAAGAACCGAACTTCCATGAAGCAGGAGAACCGATCCGATGAAACAAACTTTACTCTTCGACTTGGACGACACGCTGATCTACTGCAACAAATATTTTCACCTGATCCTGGAGCAGTTCGCCGACGAGATGACAGACTGGTTCGAACCCCATGGCATCTCCCGGGACGAAATCCTGCGCAAGCAGACGGAGATCGATATCGCGGGCGTTCAGGTACTCGGATTCAAGGGGGACCATTTTCCCCACTCGTTCGTCGAAACCTACCGTTATTTCCATCATTTGACCGGGCGGCCTTCCTCGGAGCGGGAAGAACGGTTGCTCCTGAAGCTCGGATTCAGCGTATACGAGCTGGAGGTCGAGCCCTATCCGCACATGAACGAGACGCTCGAGCAACTGGCCGGTGAAGGCCACGACCTGCATCTATACACCGGAGGCGATCGGAAGATCCAGCTGAACAAAATCGAACGGATGGACCTCAAACGGTATTTCGGGGATCGAATCTACATCCGGCAGCACAAGAACACGGAAGCGTTGGAGCAAATCCTCCGGGAAGGCTCCTTCGACCGGTCAGCCACCTGGATGATCGGCAATTCCTTGCGAACCGACGTGCTCCCCGCTCTGCAATGCGGAATCAACTCCGTCTATTTGAAGCAGGAAGGCGAATGGACTTACAACGTCGTGCCGATCGAGGAGGCGCAGCCCTCCGGCGCTTTCTTGACGCTTCATGAGCTCGCGGAGGTACCTCCCGCCATCCGGCAATATTTGATGAGGAGCTCAGGTCCGCACGTCTCCTCCAGCCCAACTGTGAAAAAACCGTCCTGAGCCTCCATGGCTCCGGACGGTTTTTTTTCTCCTATGATCAAGGAGTGCCGGATGAGGGCGGCAAACGGCTTAATTTATCGAAAATCCGTTTGACGCCGTCGGACCAGTTCGGGTCTTCGGCATAGGTTTGATTGAGCCAATCGAACGGCTCGAAGCCTTTGGGACGTTTGGCGCCTTGGCGGGATAATGTGCGAGCCGCGATGTCTGCGGAATCCGCGATATCCGTGTTGAATTCTTCCCAGCTGTGAAACACGTTAAACGGATTGTTCGCGATCTTCTTGGCGTTCTTGTTCGATTTCGGAACGAACCCTTGCTCTTGTCCCGTGACCGCAAGCAGCAACAACGGGTTCACATCATGGCGGCGGGCGCCTTCGATAATGGCGTTGTAATAAGGCTCGTCCGCCAAGATCGAATCCCGGCTGCGCAAGTAAGCTTTCACGGCATCCTCGTCGATATCCCGGTATCGGAGAATCCGCGGCATTCCGATATCGTCCTCCGTCGCAGGCTCTTCCACGACGGGCGATGGCGACGGAACGACCGGCTCGCGCGTTGTTCTGTCTTGCTGAATGTAGACTCCAGAGACGATGCCGCCGGCGAGAACGAGTGCGGCCATCGCCCATGCCGCCTGAGGCATCTTCGTTCGCAGTTTCGTGCCTTCCGGCGCATGGCGATCGGTCTTAGTATCCAGCAGCGCGACCGCGGCCACGCCCCTATCCGTGCGGAATTCCGTATCCAATGCGGCCGAGTCTTTCCGGAACAATCGGGACATGAGACGCTCGGGGGGCCACTCGCCCGGCGCCCTCTCGTTCATCCATCTCAGAACCGGATCGAGGATCATGGCTTCCTGTGACGGGTCGGGCAGCTCGATTTCGGAACAGACGTCGAGCACATCGTTCGGCTGAATCTCCCTCTGCTCACGGACCAGACATCGCCGGATCAACTCGTCCGCGATTTGCCCCTTCAAGCCGTCCGGCATTTCGGGCAGCCGCCGATGGATCGTTTGCCGGATCGCGGTGGCTACGATCTCGGCTTGCTTCGCACCGGGCAGCTGAGCGTATTTGGTTTGCACGTATCGGCGGATGACACCTACATCCGCCGGCGACAGCAATGAAGCGTTCTCCAATTTCCGCTCCTCCGCATCTTTCGCCGGTGCGTTATCGGTCTCCGCTTTCGGCCGCTTTGAGGATCATGGCCCGAACCGGGCCGCTGGCGATATAGTCTTCGATCTGCCGCTTCTCGCTTTCCGTCAGCTGGTATTCGCAATCGCAGCCTTCATCCTGGGGCTCGATCTGCATCGGGTATCCCCGATGGGTGCAGACGGCCAGGATCGAGAAATCGACCAAATCCTCCGGCAGAGGCGTCGATTCCGCGGTATCGACCCGGAGCTCCACGTCGATCCACTGGTTGTCCCGCCTCTCCATGCGCGGGTAAAAGGCGGTAAACGTCAACTCCGTCCAGGTTTCGTCCCCGTATCGGATCATGGATATCCCCTGCCTTTCGTCGCAATCTGGGAAAAATTATAACAGGCTGTTCCGAACGGAACAACCTGTTAGTTTCGATTTATGGAAGCATCGTGCTCCCCATCAAATATTTATCGACTTCGCGCGCGGCTTCGCGGCCTTCGTTGATCGCCCAGACGATCAAGCTTTGCCCGCGTCTCATGTCGCCGGCGGCGAACACTTTGTCGACGTTCGTCTTGTAATGGCCGTAACGGGCTTTGACGTTCGTGCGGCGGTCCGTCTCCAGGCCGAATTGATCGACCAGCGTTCGTTCGGGACCTTCGAAACCGACGGCCACGAGCACGATATCCGCAGGCCATACTTTCTCGGTGCCCGGGATTTCCTCGTAAATCTTGCGGCCCTGCTCGTCCACGTAACGGCGGATTTGCACGGTGTGCAGTTCTTTCACGTTGCCGTTCTCGTCGCCGACGAATTTCTTCGTGAGCACGGAGAACGCGCGCGGATCTTCGCCATACAGCGCTTTAGCCTCTTCATGGGCGTAGTCCAGCGTGTAAACGTTCGGGTATTCCGGCCACGGGTTGTTGACCTGATCGCGGCGTTCCGGCGCCTTGGCATGCGTACCGAACTGGGTGACCGTGCGGCAGCCGTGACGGAGCGCGGTGGCCACGCAGTCGGTTCCCGTGTCGCCGCCCCCGATGACGATGACGTTCATATCCTTCGCGGAAATATAAGTGCCTTCCTGAAGGCCGGCATCCAGATAGCTCTTGATCGTGCTGTTCAGGAAGTCCATCGCGGGGTAGATGCCTTTCAGCTCGGCGCCTTCCACGTTGCCGATCGGACGCGCTTTGGTCGCGCCGCCGCACAGGACGACGGCATCGAACTCTTCCATCAGCTTCTGAGCCGGAATGTCCTTGCCGATCTCCGTGCCCGTGACGAATTGGACGCCTTCCGCGGCGAGCAAATCGACGCGTCTTTGCACGACGTGCTTCTCCAGCTTCATCGTCGGGATACCGTACATAAGCAGGCCGCCGATCCGGTCAGCGCGCTCGTAAACGGTCACCGTATGGCCCGCTTTGTTCAGCTGGGCCGCGGCCGCAAGTCCGGCCGGTCCAGACCCGACGACGGCGACTTTCTTCCCGGTGCGCGTTTTGGGCGGCTGCGGCACGACCCAGCCTTCCTCGAACGCACGGTCGATGATCGCTTGCTCGATCGTCTTGATCGTGACCGGATCGCCGATCAGGCCAACCGTGCAGGAGCCTTCGCACGGAGCCGGGCAAACCCTGCCCGTGAATTCCGGGAAGTTGTTCGTCTTCATCAACCGCTCGTAAGCTTCTCTCCAAAGCCCGCGGTACACGAGGTTGTTCCATTCCGGGATCAGATTGTTGATCGGACAGCCCGAAGCGGACCCGGACAATTCCATCCCCGTATGGCAGTAAGGCGTTCCGCAGTCCATGCAGCGGGCGCCTTGCGTGCGCAGCTGCTCATCCGAGAACATTTTGTGGAACTCGTTCCAGTCCTTGATACGCTCGAGCGGATCGCGGTCGCTTGGCAGCTCCCGCTTATATTCCATGAATCCCGTAGGTGTGGACATTTTTCGGTTTCCCCCATCTGTCGGTGTTTCGCGAAGTCCGGCGGACCTCTATCTGTAATTTAGAACATGCTACCAAATCGATTTCGGTGTCAGAATGGACAATCCCCACAATTGTTTGCATTATCCGTCTACTGCTTCTCGTAAACGGCGAAGGCATAGGGCAAATCGTTCTTCTCGTCCCGGACGCCGGGCTCGCGGGACACGAGCTTCCAAACGCTGCGGTCAATGGCGGGAAAAAAGGCGTCGCCTTCGTATTCCCGCTCGATCTCCGTCAGCAGGATCCGGTCGGCATGGGGCATCATTTGCCGGTATACCTGCTCTCCTCCGATTACCATAAGTTCTGCGTCTCCGAAACGTTCCAGCGCTTCTTCCACCGAGCGGACGAGGACGCAGCCTTCCGGCGCTTCACCCAACGTGCGCGACAGAATGACGTTCGTCCGGTCCTTGAGCGGTTTGCCGAGCGATTCGAATGTCAGACGGCCCATAAGGACCGGTTTGCCTCTCGTCTGGGCGACAAAATACGCCATATCCGCGGGCAGCCGCCAGAGCAAACGGTTGTTCAGCCCGATGGCCCCGTTGGAAGCGGCGGCGGCGATCATCGTAACGGCCATACGGCGTAAACCCTCTTTCGAAGAGCTATAACGATTAAATATTTACACTATCATATCACACTGTACGGATGCTGCCTACCCGAACGAACCCGAAGATTCGATTTCCAATTGTTAAGAATTGACGAAAATATACGTCGGTTTCGGCTTCGCTTTCAGGCAGATCCGAACATTTTGGGCCCTTGAGGCGCAGTCGTGTTCGCGCTCGGCTCTAGCGTCACCCCGATTTGATCGAACGGTTGCGCGTCGTCCGGCCAAGGCACCGTAAGCAGTCCGATTCCCGAAGCATCCACCGTGAACGTGCCGGCGCTGCTCCGAACCCCGTCCTTCAGCAACCAAACATGGTACGCCTCGTTCCCTACCGTCTTCGGCGTTCCGAAGACGTACACGACCAGCCGGGTTTCTCCTTCGGATTTCAGCATGCAGGCGACGCCGTATGCGTTCCGGCTTGACGATTGAACTGCCGCCTCGGGCGCAAGGCGTACGATTTTTTCGATTTGCGATGGCGAAGCCATCGCCGCTTCCGTCCGGTCTTGGGTCGTCGCGAGCAGTCCGCGCCCGGCAAAGCCCGCGATAAACATCACGCCAAGAGCGGCCGCAATGGCCAGCCGGCGAAGTACCTTGACGTTGCGTTTTCGGACAGCCGCAGGCGGTCCGGAGAACTCATCGGCTTTCGCGTCCGGCGCATCCACCCGCCCGAATGCCGCATCCAGGACTTCCGCCTTCAGGTCGGACGGCAAATCGGCTTCCGGCGCCTCTTCCGCAAGCCGGTCCCATACGTAACGCCATTCGGCTGCGTCTTCCCGGCACGCGGCGCACGTGTCCAGGTGGCGTTCGAACCTTTTGCGCTCGACGTCGGACATTTCCCCCGTCATGTAGTCCGCGAGTCCTTCGCATGCGGTCGTCGTTTCGCGTTTTTCCATCGTTTACCGTTCCTCCCTGAGGCCTTGCAGATGCCGGCGCAGCGTCTTCAGCGCTTGGTGGAGCCGATTTTTGACGGTCCCGACCGGCTCCCCGCCCATCTCCGCGATTTGCTGCAGCGTATACCCTTTCCAATACAGGAGCTCGATCACCCGTCGTTGCGGCAAGGTCAGCCTGGAAGCCGCGGCCGCCACTTCGGACAATTCCGCTCGGCGTACGGTCTCGGATTCCGGATGGTCCGATTCCGCCGCTTCCCGGCTGTCTTCGATCCATTCCATCGGGACGTTGGCGGCATGGCGTCTCTCCCGCCGCATAACGTCGACCGCAATATTCCTCGTTATGGTCAGCAGCCAATTGACGAAACTTCCTTTGGCCGCGTCGTATTCGGCGCGCGTCGTCCATAATCGGGTAAATACCAATTGGACGATTTCGCGGGCCAGCGCTTCGTTGCCGGCTGCCCGCCTGGCAAACGAGTAAACCAGCTTCGCGTACCGGTCGTACAGAAGCTCCAAGGCTTCCCTATGCTTCATGCGGATGAGCCGCATCAATTCGCTATCGGAATGGGTCGGCATGTCGTTGTTACCCCTTTTGAACCTGCAATGGCCTGACATTCCCATTCTAACAGAAAACGGGCGGACGGTAGCCACCCCGTCCGCCGCGTTTGTTATTTTGTTTTGACGATGATTTTGCCAATCATGGCGGGGTGCGGTCCGCAAGAATAGGAGAACGTGCCTTCTTTCTCGAAAGTAACGGTTTTCGATTCATCCTGGCCGAGCAACCCGGTATCGAACGATCCGTCGTCGGCCACGGCCGAGTGCTTCACCTGGTCCCGGTTGACGAAGGTGACTTTGTCTCCGGGCGAAATCTCGATGTCGCCGGGCGCAAAGGCGAAGTCCTTGATCTCCACGGTCACCGTCTTGCTCTTCACGTCGGTACTCGCCGATGCCGATGGCGACGGAGAAGGCGAAGCGGGCTTCGGCGAAGGCTTGGGAGACGGTTTCGGCGACGTTCCGGGCGACGGTTTCGCCGAAGGCGAGGAAGACGGCTCCGCGGAATGTCCCGCATGGCCTTCTTGCGACGGCTCCGGTTTCGCCGACGGTTCGGAAGAAGCGGAAGCTGCCGGCGAGGCTGCGGCTGAAGGCGATGGCGAAACCTCCGAGGAGGCAGAGGCTGAAGCTGCCGGCGTATCGGACGGCGACGGTGAAGGCTCTGCAGACACCGATGACGACGGGGACGCGGAAGACGATGCCGATTCCGACGTTACCGGGTCCGACGGTGACGCGGATGAGCTTCCTCCTTCGGAGGAGCACGCCGTCACGATTCCCGTGAGCAAGATCAAAACGAATAATTTATGGATTCCTTTGCTGCCGTTTCTCATCAGTCTGCTTCTCATTGGACGATAATCTTACCTTTCATATGATCTTTGTGCGGTTCGCAAACGAATTCGTACGTTCCCGGTTTATCCAGCTTGATCGTCGCGGATTCTCCTTGCGAGAGGAGCGGGATCCGGAAGGAGCCGTCCAAGGCGACGGCATTGTGCTTATCGTTGTCGCGGTTGACGAACGTAACGGTCGAGCCCGCCTTGATCGTCACTTCTTCGGAAGAAAACATGTAGTTCTTCATCTCGATCGTCACGTTGTCGGCGATGGAATTCCCGGCCGTCGTTCCGGCGAATTTATCCGGATCGACGACGAACCACACCTTGCCGACTTCGTGGCCCGTGGTGTCGCCGCGTTTGGTATCCTTGACCCAATAATACAGCGGGTACCCCTTGAACGTCGTCTGTTTGGCGCCGTCCGGACGGATGATTTCCCCGAAGTCCTCCGCCTTCAGGCCGCTCGGCACCGCGATCTTGTCGGCATGGAATGCCGGCCAATTTGCCAGGCAATCGCCCGAGCAGACGCTCGTGCCTTTCGGATCTTTGTCGAAGTAGTACAAGGTCATGCCGTTTGCATCGACCAGGTAATTGCCCAGTTTCGGATCCGTACCCACCGTGACCGTATAGAAGGGCTGCTTGATCAGGTACCACACCTTGCCGACGCCTTCACCCGTGATATCGCCGGGTTTCGTATCCTTGACCCAGTAGTACAGCGGCCAGCCTTTGTACGTAATCTGCTTCGTGCCGTCGGCCCGGATGAAGGAACCGAAATCTTTGCCGTCCAACCCGTCCGCGAGCAGCAGCCGGTCAGCGCCGAACACCGGCCAGTTGGCGAGACATTGCCCGACGCAGGAGTTCAAATCGGCCATATCCTTGGTGAACAGATACAAAGCCATCCCGTTGCCGTCAGTCAAATACATCGACCCGTCGGCGGCCTTGCGCACGTCGATCCGTTTGCCGCTTAACAATCCGGCCTTATCCGCAGACAAAACCTTCGTCTCCGCCAGCACGTCGACCAGCGGCTTGGTCCCGCCTTTGGGGGTCGCCTGAAGCGTCTCCAGCAGCGCCGAGGCCAAGTCCCGGTTCGTGAACGGCTTCGCGGCCGCCGCGCGGGTTAATCCCTTCGAAGCGGAGAACGCGATCGTATCCGCGTATTGAAAATCGCTGCCGGTTTTGTAGGACAACGCTTCAAGCATGACCTTATATACCTGCTGCGCCGTGATAGCCTGATTCGGGCCGAACCGTCCTCCGCCGATTCCGCTCCACCCCAGCTCGGGATGTTTCTTCAAGTAAGCCAGCACGGGACGGATGCTCTTGCCGACCGAACCGGCGTCGGCGAAATTGTCCGTACCGTCGTACGCCAGCGCTTCCTTTTCTTTGCCGAGGAGCCGCAGCGTCAGGATCGCGCCCTGTACCCTCGTCGTCGTTTTGGCCAAATAAGCGTCCGTCACGCCGTTTCCATCCCCGAGCAGTATGCCCAGCTGTGCCGCGATGTCGGATGCATGGCCCGTCTGTACCCCAGCCGTTGCCGTTGTCGTTGCCGCCGCTCCGCTCCCGCCTTCCGCCAAGACGCCCATGGGCGCAATCGCCATCCCGATGGTCAAAATCAACATCCACAACCACTTTTTGCCCATTTTCATGCTTCATCGTTCTCCTCTCGGTTTCCATCTTCACCCAAGGAAACGGAGCATACGGGGATACGGTTTGAGGTTGTGCAGAAAAATTTTGAATCCCCAAGTAAAAACGGCTTCGTCGTCTTCTTTGTATAAATGCTAGGAGGAAAAATAAAAAAGCCGCGGCTCCCGTAAAGAACGGCAGGCGACTTTATTCGTTGATGATGCCCCGATTGATCGCTTCCCACAAATAGAAGGAGGCCGCGGAACGGTACGGCGACCATTTGTGGCCGTGCTGCTCGAGGTATTTTTTGTCCGGCCGTTCCTCCATCCCGTACAGCCATTTGCACGACCGCTGAAGCCCGAAATCCCCGACCGACAGCACGTCCGGACGACCGAGGCAGAACATGAGGAACATCTCGGCCGTCCACCTGCCGATCCCTTTGACGGCGGACACCATTTGGATGATTTCCTCATTCTCCATGCTTTCCAAGCGATCCAGATCCAATTCGCGGCAAAGCGTTCTGGCAGACAGATCGCGGATGGAAACGACCTTGGCGCGGGAAAGCCCGGCGCCCCGAAGCGTGTCGGCATCCAAGGCCAGCAGCGCTTCCGGCGTGAATTCCGGCGCGAGCTGCCGCACCCGGCCCTTGATGACCGCGGCGGCTTTGACCGACAACTGCTGCCCGACGATGGACAAGGCGAGCGACTCAAAAGGATCGGGATTGAGCTTGATCGTCAGCTCCCCTACCCTGCCGATCAGCCAGGCCAGCCGATCGTCGCGGGCGCTAAGCGCCGCGATTTCCGGGCTGTCCATCCGGAAGACGAGCTCGGATCGGCGCACAGGCTTCTTCGTCATATCGCCACCGGGGCTTTGATCGCCGGATGGAACTCGTAGCCCGCGAATTCGAAGTCTTCGAACGCATAGTCGAATATCGACTCCGGCTTCCGCTTGATGATCAGCTTCGGAAGCGGCAGAGGCTCCCGGCTGAGCTGCAGCTTCACTTGCTCGAGGTGGTTGCTGTAAATATGCACGTCGCCTCCGGAGAACACGAATTCCCCGACCTCCAAATCGCACTGCTGCGCGACCATATGCGTGAGCAGCGCGTACGATGCGATGTTGAACGGCAGGCCGAGGAACGTGTCCACCGAACGCATCGTCAGCATGCAGGAGAGCTTCCCGTCCGCCACGTAGAATTGGAACAGCATATGGCACGGCGGCAGCTTCATCTGATCGATGACCGCCGCGTTCCATGCGCTTACGAGGTGCCGGCGCGAATCGGGATTCCGCTTGATCCCCTCGACCACCTGGGCGATCTGGTCGATTTTACGGCCGTCCGGCCCTTCCCACGCGCGCCATTGCGACCCGTACACCGGTCCCAGATCGCCGTTCTCGTCCGCCCATTCGTCCCAAATCGTCACGCCGTTTTCTTTGAGATAGCGGATATTGGTATCCCCCCGGAGAAACCAAAGCAGCTCGTGGACGACCGATTTCAGATGGATTTTCTTCGTCGTCACGAGCGGAAACCCTTGACTTAAATCGAACCGCAGCTGCCGCCCGAACACCGAAATCGTTCCCGTCCCGGTCCGGTCCTGTTTCACCGTACCATGGTCCAGGACGTCTTTCAGCAGATCCAAATAATTGCGCACGAAAACGACACCTCTGACTCTCTAACTTGGTTTCCGCTTATTTTATCATTTGGTCTCCTCTTCTGTCGACGAGTACCGTTGCTTTCTTCGATCCATCCGGAGCCGGTACCGTTCCGGGGCGCTCTCGTGCAATCTTTTCTCATCATCGTTTTCAGGCGCAACTTGCGGAACCGGCGTCGGTTTTCCGCCATCGTTCAACGCCACGAACGTGGAGAATGCCGTCACCGTCACCCTCCGTTCGCCCGTGAACAGATTTTCCGCCCGCACGACGACAAACACTTCCATCGAGCTGCGGTGCGTCCAGGTGACGAACGCTTCCAACTCGACCGCTTCCCCGACGCGGATCGGAGAAACGAAATCGAGGCTGTCCGAGCTGGCGGTGACGACGGGTTTGTTGCAGTGACGCATGGCCGCGATGGCGGCGATCTTGTCGATATACTGCATGAGCGTGCCGCCGAACATCGTGCCGTGATGGTTCGTATCCGATGGAAACACGATCTCCGTCATGATGGAGCGGGAACGTCCGATCGGCCTGGGAGGACCGAGCGGCTCGGTCGTATTGGACATTCTGAATCCTCCTTATTGAATGTAACCTCATGGATCGCAAGAAGCCCTCCCGTTCCTTCGTCGGAACCAAGAGGGCTTCGTTTCTATTGCCTTTTATCCTTTCGGCGCGACCGTGTGGATCGGATGGCCCATGGCCAGCTCGGCCGTGTCCATCGTGATTTCGCCCAGCGTCGGGTGGGCATGGATCGTCAGCGCGATGTCCTCGATCGTTGCGCCCATCTCGATCGCGAGCCCAAGCTCGGCGATCATGTTGGACGCTTCGACGCCGGCGATTTGCGCGCCGACCACGAGACCGGTGTCGATTTCGTGAACGATCTTCATGAAGCCGTCCGCCCCGCCGAGCGTAACGGCACGGCCGTTGCCCCCGAACGGGAACTTGCTGCTCTTCACGTTCAGGCCTTTCTCCTTCGCTTCCTTCTCGGTATACCCGACGCTCGCGCACTCGGGATCGGAGAAGGCGACGGCCGGAATGCATTTGTAATCGACCTTCGACGGCAATCCCGCGATCGCTTCCGCCGCTACTTTGGCTTCATAGGACGCCTTATGCGCCAGCGCAGCGCCGGGGACGATGTCGCCGATGGCGTAGATGTGCGGAATGCTCGTGCGGCATTGGTCGTCGACTTCGATGAGGCCGCGATCGGTCATCTTGATGCCGAGCATGTCGAGACCGAGCTCCCCATCCGTATTCGGACGGCGGCCGACGGTGACGAGCAGGTAATCGGCGGTAACGGTTTTCGTCTCGCCGCCCGCTTCATACGCAACCGTGACTTCCTTGTCGTTCTGCTCCGCGCTTTGGGCTTTGGCGCCCGTAATGATGTCGACGTTCGCCTTCTTGAGCTTCTTGGAGACGAGCTGGCTCATGTCCTTGTCGAAGCCGGCCATGATCGTGTCCAGCCCTTCGAGGATCGTCACCTTCGTGCCGAACTTGCTGTACATCTGTCCAAGTTCGATGCCGATATAGCCGCCGCCGATGACGACGAGGCTCTTCGGCACTTCGGGAAGAGACAGCGCTTCGGTCGACGACAGAATCCGTCCGCCGAACGGGAACGGCTTCAGCTCGATCGGACGGGAGCCCGTCGCGATGATGCAATTCTTGAACCGGTAGCGCGGGGCTTCCTGGTCGTTGAACAGGCGGGCCTCATGCTCGTTGATGAACATCACTTCGCCAGCGAACATTTGGACCTTGTTCGCTTTGAGCAGCATTTCCACGCCGCCCGTCATTTTGTTCACGACGGAATTTTTGTACGCCTGCACCTTGCCGAAATCCACGCCGACATTCTCGGCTTTGAGCCCATACTCCTCCGCATGCTGCATCGCTTCGTAGTGATGCGCGGCGTTGATGAGCGCCTTGGAAGGAATGCAGCCGACGTTGAGGCAGACGCCGCCCCATTTGGCTTTGTCCGCGATGATGACCTTCTGGCCGAGCTGGGCGGCGCGGATGGCGGCCACATAACCGCCGGGTCCTGCGCCGATGACCAGCAAATCGATGTCCAGGGAAGCGTCTCCTACGACCATCGTTTACACCTCCATAACGAGCAGTTCCGGATCGCTAAGCAATTGCTTGATGTAGTTCAGGAAGTTCTGCGCAGTCGCGCCGTCGATGATCCGGTGGTCGAAGCTGAGCGACAACGCCATGACCGGAGCGACGACGATTTCGCCGTTCTTCACGACCGGCTTCTCGCTGATCCGGCCCGTGCCCAGGATCGCGACTTCCGGGAAGTTGATGACCGGCGTGAAGAACATGCCGCCGGCGGAACCGATGTTCGTGATCGAGATCGTGCTGCCCTTAAGCTCGTTCGGCGCCAGCTTGCCGTCGCGTCCGCGAGCCGCGAGGTCGCGGATTTCGTTGGCGATCGTCCAAATATTCTTCCGGTCGGCATCAAATACGACCGGAACGAGCAGCCCGTTATCCGTATCGGTGGCGATTCCGATGTTGTAATACTTCTTGTAGACGATCTCGTTCGCCGCTTCGTCGATCATCGCGTTCAGCGCCGGGAATTCGCGGCAAGCGGCGACCAGCGCCTTGACGATGAACGGCAGGTACGTCAGCTTGACGCCCTTCTTCTCGGCCACCGGTTTTGCCCGCGAACGCAGCGCGACCAGCGCGGTGACGTCGACTTCGTCCATCAACGTGACATGCGGCGCGGTGTATACCGATTTGACCATCGCGTTCGCGATCGCCTTGCGGATGCCTTTGAACGGCACGCGTTCTTCGATGCCCGGGCCGGTTTGCGCGGCCGGACGGGCTGTCGCCGCTGCCGCAGGTGCCGCGGGCGCTTCCGCGGGAGCCGCCGCCGCCGCAGTCGCTGCAGGAGCCCCGCCTTTGGCGAACGCGGACACGTCCTCGCGGGTGATGCGGCCATTCTTGCCCGTACCCGCGACGAGTGCGATATTGACGCCTTGCTCACGGGCGAACTTCCGCACGCTCGGCGTGGCAAGCACGATTCCGCCGGCTGCCGCGGCCGGTTTCGCTTCCGCCGGAGCCGCAGCCGCGGCAGGCGCCGGTTCCTCGGCCGCAGGCTGCTGTGCCGGCTGGCCTATCGTATCCGCGCCGCCGACGGCCGCGTTGCCCGAAGCTCCGCCGGCCGCTTGGGCATGTCCGCCTTCAGACGGCGCCTGTTCCGGCACGTCGCCTTCGGCTTCGATGACGGCGACCACATCGCCGACGTGCATCACTTGTCCGTCCTTCGCGAACACTTCGAGCACTTTGCCGTTCACCGGACAAGGCACCTCGACGATCGCCTTGTCGTTCTGCACTTCCATGATGATATCTTCGTCCGTTACCGTTTGGCCCGGGGCGATGAGCATCTTGACGATTTCGCCTTCATGCAGTCCTTCGCCGAGCTCCGGGAACCGATATTCGAATCTGGCCACCTGGCACCCTCCTGTTTACACCCCAAAAAGTGACGTTTGCTAAGGTCCCCCAAAAGTGAAGGTAAGCTTCGATGTGTATTCCGATTCCTATTGGGGGAGCCCCCGGTAAACCGTATGCCTATTCCGATTCTTTTTTGGGGACCCCGAATTTTCTGCTCAATTTAGAACTGCAGCACCTGATTCACGGTTTTCACGATGCGGGCCGGGTTCGGAAGCCACGCGTCTTCGATCTGCGCGAAAGGATAAACCGTATCCGGAGGAGCACAGCGGAGCACGGGCGCTTCCAGGTGCAGAATCGCTTTCTCGTTGATTTGGGCAATGATCTCCGCAGCCGCGCCGGCGGATTTCTGCGCTTCCTGCACGACGATGGCGCGATTCGTTTTCTGGATCGACGCCAAGATCGTGTCGATGTCGAGCGGCACCAGCGAACGAAGATCGATGACTTCCGCTTGCACGCCGGCTTTCTCCAGCTCTTCCGCGGCCTTCAAGGCGGTATGGACCATGAGTCCGTAAGCCACGATCGTAACGTCCTTGCCCTCGCGGACGACCTTGGCCTTGCCGATCGGCACGGTATAGTCGTTCTCCGGCACTTCGTCGCGGAATGCATGGTACAAGTTCAAATGCTCCATGAAAAACACGGGATCGTTGTCCCGGATGGCCGAAATGAGAAGTCCTTTGGCATCGTAAGGATTCGACGGAATGACGACTTTGATGCCCGGCGTCTGGATCGCCAGGCCCTCCAGCGCGTCCGTGTGGAGCTCCGCCGCCTTGACTCCGCCGCCGAAAGGCGTGCGGAACACGATCGGAGAATGGTAGCGTCCGCCGGAGCGGTAGCGCATCCGCGCCGCCTGCACGAACATTTGGTCAAGCGCTTCGAAAATAAACCCGACGAACTGGATTTCCGCGATGGGGCGGAAGCCCTGGGTGCCCAGTCCGACGGCCAAGCCGCCGATCGCCGATTCGGCCAGCGGCGTGTCGAATACGCGGGTATCGCCGAATTCGCCTTGCAGCCCTTCCGTCGCGCGGAATACGCCGCCGACCTTGCCGACGTCTTCACCGAACACGAGCACGTTCGGATCGCGTTTCAGCTCGACCCGCATCGCGTCGCGGATCGCTTCTTTCATATTCATTTGCGCCATGCTCTTATACTCCCCCGTCTAAGGATCCGATAGCGAATCAGGATTGATTATT
Source organism: Cohnella sp. CFH 77786 (assembly GCF_019400745.1). Lineage (GTDB taxonomy): Bacteria > Bacillota > Bacilli > Paenibacillales > Paenibacillaceae > Cohnella. The sequence goes on from NZ_WJIB01000013.1 coordinate 107,597, forward strand.
GGAAATCGGCTTTCTGTTCTTCCAAGTGAGGCGGCGTATGCTCGAACATCGAATCGATGAGGCCGGGCACCGTCATTTTCTCGGTTTGCTCCGCTTTTTTGATATGCTCGTTGACCGCGTTCTTCGCCTCTTCCTTCACGCGGGCCGTATCTTCGTCGGTCCAAAGCCCTTTTTTCGCCAAATATTTGCCGAAGCGCACGAGCGGGTCTTTCTCGCTCCATTCCGCCTCTTCTTCCTTCGTGCGGTACTTGGTCGTGTCGTCCGCCATCGAGTGAGGCTTGAACCGGTAGGTCAACCCTTCGATCAGCGTCGCGCCACCGCCGTTACGGGCGATTTCGGCCGCTTCGCGAACCGCGGAAATGACCGCGAGCACGTCCATACCGTCCACCTGTACGCCGCGGATGCCTGCCGCGAGCGCCTTGTGCGCGATCGATTGCGCGGCCGTCTGCTTGGCGTAAGGCGTCGTGATGGCATAGCCGTTGTTCTGCACGAAATAGATCACCGGAAGCTTAAACGCGCCGGCAAAGTTCAGCCCTTCGTAGAAGTCGCCTTCGGAGGATCCGCCGTCTCCGGTGTAGGTAATGGCCACGCGCTTCTCGTTCTTCAGCTTGAAGCCCATCCCGATGCCGGTAGCATGCAGGATTTGTGCACCGATGATGATCTGCGGCATCAGAACGTTGACGCCTTCCGGAATTTGCCCGCCATGCTGATGGCCGCGGGAATACAGGAACGCCTGGTACAGCGGCAGGCCGTGCCAGACGAGCTGGGGCATGTCGCGGTAACCGGGACAGATGAAATCTTCCTTCGTCAGCGCGTATTCGCTGCCGACCATCGTCGCTTCCTGCCCGGATACCGGCGCATAGAAACCGAGACGGCCCTGGCGGCCCAGGTTGATCGCCCGTTCGTCCCAAGTACGGGTAAATACCATCCGGTACATGATTTCCTTCAGCTGATCGTCCGTCAATTCCGGCAAGTGCTCGGGACTTACGACTTCTCCCTCGGGAGACAATACGCGCAGCGGGGCCACGTCATTCGCGTACACGACGTGCGGCGCGGCGCCGGTTTTCGCTGCCGGCGCTTCCATCGATATTTTGCTCATTAAGGTCACCTCATCTTGGATTGTGGAAGAGGAGTTTCTGTTATAGAATTATTATACTTCTGTATAAGTCATTTGGTCAAAGAAAAACGGAAGAAATCCTTATGATTGTTGAGTTTTGGACTTTCTTTGTTTGTATAACAGAATCGTCTTTTAAGTATAACAGGTTAATACACTTCCCGGCGAAATCCTTCATTGGTTTTCCCACGACCGGGATTTCCCATACCTTGCCGCAGGAGGAATCGCCGATGAGCGACCTACCCGTCGTCCGCCGCACCGTCGTCAAGCATGCCGTGTCCAGCCGGATTTTGCCGGAGGGCGGGCGCAGCCTTCGTGTCTATTTGCCTCCGGGATACCAAGAGACGGTCAGCTACCCGGTCGTCTACTGCCAGGACGGGGAAGACTTTTTCAATTTTGGGCGCATCGCCACCATATCCCAACGGATGATCCTCGAGGAGGATTGGGAGCCCTTCGTCGTCGTCGGCGTCGACGTCGACAAGAAGCTCCGCACTTCCGAATACATGCCTGGCGGATCGCGGCACGAGGCGTATACCGGCTTCTTCAGCGAAGAAATGCTTCCCGATGTCGAGAAGCATTTCTCCGTCCGCCGCACGCCCGAGGAAAGGCTTCTCGCGGGCGATTCCCTCGGCGCTTCCGCCTGTCTGAGCCTGGCCTTGAAGAGGCCCGACTTGTTTACGAGGGTCTTGTCCTTGTCCGGCGCGTATTATGACGCGTCCGTAGATCAAGCGGACCGGGAGCCCATCCTCGCCGGCCTTCGCGTCTGGATGTCGGTCGGATTGCAGGAAACGGCGTTCGAGACGGACCGGGGCACGTTCGATTTCGTCGCGCTCAATCGGGTAATGAAACGGCTTCTGTCTGCCAAAGGAGCCGAAATCGTCTATTCGGAAAGGGACGGAGAGCACAAATGGGGGTTCTGGCAGCAGCTTCTTCCCGAAGCGCTGTCCGCTTTCCTCGGACCTTCTCCCGATTTATGATCTTCGAACGCCTAACACCGGCGCGAACCTGGCCCTTTCGCGGAAGGGCCAGGTTGATTCGCGACATCGACGTTTAACAAGCAACGATCAACGAATCCCGATTCGGAGAAAGGTTCGAGACAATCTTGCAATTCGCGCCGGGATGGCGTGCTGGCGAGGGAGCCGATACCAATCGAACGGCTAATCTTGATGGGATCAAACGGAAAGAGGTTTACAACGAATTCGTCAGCCATAGAAAAAAAAGCGGCCCGTTTCACCGGATGGTTCAATCTGGTGACGGGCCTTGGTTTTCCGATTTGGCACCGGATTTCGTCGGGTCCGGCTCGAAGAGCCGATCCACCTGTTCCATCAAGCGGGCGACTTCCTCTTCCCCGCCACGGCGTTCGTGCCGGAATGCCTCCAGCTTGGCGCGGATTTCGGCGGCGATGGCTTCGTACCGTCCGGGTTCCTCGGGCGCGCCGTCTGGATCGTACCAGGCGTATCCGCCTCCCGGTCCGTTGCGCAAGTAGGGGCGCCTCCAAAACCCGGGATAGGCGTATTCCTGCGCGCCAAGCGCCAATGCGATGACGTCGTCGTGCTCGAGCGGCATGAGATGATGATAGGCCTCTTCCGCGCCGCCGGCCGCCACGTTTACGTGGCGAACCGCGTAATGCAAATAATGTTCGCCGGTTTCGGCGTCCTTCTCGATCAGATACGCTTCGTTCTCGTCCTCGGCCAACGTCTTCACCGTTTCCAGTCGGACTTGCAGCATCTCTTCCGTGACGACCCGGATATTCGTCAAGGAAACGGGCGGAAACGCGCTCATGCTCTTCCCCCCAAACGCGCCTTCACTGTCGCCAGCAGCCTTCTGCATCCTTCTTCCACCATGGCGAACACCTCTTCGAAGTTGCCGGTGTAATACGGATCGGGAACGTCGGCCAGCCCTTTCTCCGGAAGGATGGACAAGAAGCGAATGATTTCCGCTTTCTGCTGCGGCCGGAGAGCTGCGCGGATATCCCGCTCGTTGCGGGAATCCATCGCCACGATCAAATCGTATCTCGTCCCGTCTTCCGCCGAAAGCTTCCTCGCCTTCTGGCCGGCATAGGAAATCCCGCGCCGGTCCAGCACCTTCCGCGTTCCTTCATGCGGGGGATGGCCCAGATGCCAATCACCCGTCCCCGCAGACGCCACGGTCACGATGCCTTCCAACCCTTCCTTGCGGACAAGGTCGCGGAAGACCGCCTCCGCCATCGGCGAGCGGCAGATGTTGCCGAGGCATACGAACAATACGGAATAACTCATGCTCCGCCCCCCACGCTGGAACCCTGATTTCCCGGCAGCGAGCGCCGGGGCAATTTCCAATGATAATGCACGGACAACATCCGGAACAACACGACGAGCACGAACAATCCGATCAGCTCCCAGGTCCCGGAGAGCTTGGCGGCGCCAACCGCCAGTCCCGCCAGGATCGCCCAGACGGCGTATATTTCGTCCCTCAGAACAAGCGGCTTCCTGCCCGCCATGATATCGCGGATCATGCCGCCTCCGATTCCCGTCAACATCCCCGCCGTCATGATCGCGCTGAGCGGCAGTCCGGCGTCCGCCGCGTACAGAGCCCCTTGGATGGCGAACGCGGCCAGCCCGATCGCGTCGAAGAAGGCTTCCCCTCTCTTCCAATGACCGATGAGGCTGACGGGCATGAGGAATACGATCAGAATGGAGAAAAAAGCCGTCTTCAGAAACACCCCTTGGTTCCACAAGGTCGTGACCGGCACGCCGATCAGCAGGTTGCGGATGACGCCTCCCCCGAACGCCGTCACGAGGCCCAGCACGAATACGCCCAGAATGTCGTACTCCTCTTCCATCGCCACGATGGCGCCGCTGACGGCGAAGGCGACGATGCCGATCAGACTGAACAAATGAAAGACGTCGAAATCCAACGCAGACGACCCCCGCATGTCGAATTGTCACAAACTCTCCCCATTGTAGTCGGTCTCCCGAAGTTTCCGCAATGGAAGATTTCCGGTTATACTGTTTACGTTAAGAGAGTCGTGACGGATACGGAGGAACATCATCATGAATTTCGCGGAAAACGTCGAAACGAGAGAGGCGGTCATCGTGACGGGCGGCCGCCTTGGCGCCTGGGCGCTGGAAGAAATCCGGGCCGGCGATTACCTGATCGGGGCCGACAGCGGCGCCGAATTTCTCGTTCGTCACGGGATCGCGCCGGATTTGGCGCTCGGCGATTTCGACTCGGTTCCGGCGGACCGGCTGACGTCCATCTCGGCGGCATCCAAGGATTACCTTGCCGTCGACCCCGTCGACAAAGACTGGACCGACACCGAGCTTGCTCTTCGCGAAGCCTTGGACAGAGGCTATTCTCGAATCCGGATTCTGGGCGGTCTCGGCTCCCGTTTCGACCATAGCCTGGCGAACGTGCATCTGCTGCGGCAAGCGTTCGAGCGGGGCGGCGAAGCCGTGCTGATCGACGAACATAACGAAATCCGCCTGTGCGCAGACGCATGCCGGATGAACCAAGATCCCCGTTACCCGTACGTATCCCTGTTGCCCCTCACGCCGGTGGTGACGGGCGTCAACCTCACGGGATTCCGCTATCCTCTGAACGAAGCCACGCTGACGCTCGGTTGGTCGCTTGGGGTCAGCAACGTACTGGATGCGCCTTCGGGCACGGTATCCATCCGCGAAGGACAAGTCCTCGTCATCCGCAGCCGGGATTAGATCCGGGCGGTCATCCCTGTCTCCCCCAGCCTTACGTGAGAAGGCAATCCGTAGTCCCGCCTCGAGTCGACGTCATGGGACAGGTGCGTGAACAGCACCTTCCCCGCCCCGACTTCGGCCGCCAGCGCCAAACCTTCCTTCATATCGTATACGGAACGGGTATCCATCGGGAACGGCTCTTCGGCGAAGCTGGTGCCGAGGATAAGCAGTTCCAGACCGCGCAGCGGCTCCTTCTCCGCTTCCGACAGGTTGATGGAATCCGAACAGTATGCCCACGATTTCCCGGTTTGGGGACGGTCGAACCGGTACGCGTAAGAATAACCGTTCTTCCCATGGTTTACTTTCCAAGGCCGGACGTTCCATCCCCCGTATTCCATTCCTTCGTCGTTCGCATGCAGACGCAGGCGGGACCCGATCCACGGGAATCGGCGAAGAACCTCCTCCAGCACTTCCGCCGGCGCGAAGACGTCGGCATGGACGTCCGTCCAGCGGCAGGCATCGGCCCAATCGACGAGACCGCCGATGTGGTCGAAATGCGCATGCGTGAGCAGACCCATCGCCGCGTTCCGAACGCCGATCGACTCCATCTGCTCCCGCCAATCGGGCCCGCAATCCAGCAGAAGAGGCGAAGCGTTCTTCTCCCGCAGCCACAACGAAGAGCGGAGCCTCCGGTTCGCGCCCGTCGTCCTCGCTTCTTCGCATACCGCGCACTCGCAATAGACCCGGGGCGTGCCGAGCGAATCTCCGTGACCCAAAAAGGTGATTTCCATGGCCCCCGCCTCTCCTTTGGTTAAAGCGGCAGCAAGCCGATTTCTTCCCGGCTCTCGAGACCGGCGATCATGTCCAGCCATTCTTGCGGCTTGTTCGGCAGCGCTTCGTAGTACCAGCGCAGGAACGATACCACAAGAGAGGATGGCAGCGACCGGATTTCCCCGTCTGCGGGCCGGAACCCGAGATCGAGACCGGTCACCGCTTTGCCTTCATGATCCCAGGAAGGGTGAACGTACGCGATGTCCAGCTTGCCGAAGCCCAGGTGCGACAGCACTTCGCGGCGAACCGCCGGGTGCATGGGCAGCACCTGTCCGAAGGCCAGCGAGGCATTCTCCAGCGGATCGTATATTTCGGCGAACATGCCGAGCGACTTCGTGCCCGATTCGCTTTCGAGCCTGCGCAAATCCTTCTCCCGATTGACGTACAGAAACCTGCCGATGCCGAGTCCGGGCTCGCCTATGATCGTGAAATCGGTCATGGACACGCGCAGCTTCGATTGGTAGCGGTATTCCGTGGCACCGACCACGCGGCCCTCATGAACGGCGACATAGACGTGAATGTCGGGATCCCGGAGCGGCTCTTCCCACAATTCGTAAGCCAGCACTTCCTCGGGCGGGAAAATCCGGCCCAACAAGCGGTGCATGTCGGCGAATTTCCCGTCCTGGATCGATTGGACGCGTATGTATTCCATGGTCTGCAATCCCTCCGGATATTATGATTTAAACGGGTTGCGCCATTCCATCAAGGCAGCGTACCCGCAAGACTCTTCGTCTTCCAAATAATCCGCCGCCACGCCGACCGGCAGCCGCCCGCACCGGAGCAGGAATGTCAGCACCGGATCTTTGCGGAAGCCGCCCGCGACCTGCTCCACGTATTGCTCGGGACTCATTTCCGATGCAACGAGATGGTATCCCGGCATTCTTCCGCCCCCAAGCAGCCTGCTCGCGCCCAAATGGACGACCGTCTCGTACATCGACTGCATGAGCCATTTGCCCAATCCGAATTTGCGGAATTCGGGCGCCACGCAAATATCGACGACATACAACGTATCGCCCGCGGGATCATGGTTGCGGATAAAGCCATGATCGGTCACCGACGCCCAATCATGCCGCTCGCCTTCAGCCAAGGTAACCCGCAGCGCGGTCATCGAGCCGGCGATCCGGCCGTCGATTTCGGCGCACAGCGCACCTTCGGGAAATCGCGTGACGTGCTCCGTCAGCTGTTCGGCGTTCCACCACAGCTCCGGCGGAAAAGGCGGCGGAAAGCTAAGCGCCTGCAAGGCGATCAAGCCCTCGAAATCCGCGTAACCGTAATTCCGGATGACGGCGGGAAGCATCCGGCTGCCGTCCGTCACCCGTAACCGTTTGTACATCTCGCTCACCTAATTCCAGTCCGGGTACAAATCCGTCCGGCGGTCCCGCCACGTCGTCACCGATCCGCTTCGGCGGACCTCCTCCAGCAGGGACAGATCCAAATCGGCGGTGATCAGCATATCCGCGTTGATCTCGCCTTCGCACAGAATTCCGCGAGGCGGGAACGGGATATCGTTCGGCGTGATGACGGCCGCCTGTCCATAGTTGGCCCGCATGAAATCGACGCGCCTGAGGGAGCCTACCGTACCCGTCGTCACGATGTACATCTGGTTTTCCACCGCTCTCGCGTGGCAGCAGTAGCGTACCCGGTAGAAACCGTGGCGGTCGTCGGTGCAGGAAGGGCAGAAAATGACGTCCGCCCCCTTCGCCCGAACGATCCGGACGATTTCCGGAAACTCGATGTCGTAGCAGGTCAGCAGGCCGATCGTGCCATAAGGCGTGTCGAATACGCGGACTCCGTCCCCTTCCTGGACGTTCCATTCGTCCTTCTCCGTCGGCGTGATGTGCAGCTTGTCCTGCGTGTTCACCGAGCCGTCCGGTCCGAACAGGTAAGCGGTGTTGCGAAGCCGATTTCCCCGGCGCGTTACATGGGTTCCGCCGATGATGTAAATCCCGAAGCTCTTGGCCAATCCCGAAAACAGCGACTCGTACGCTTCCGTATACTCGGGAAGCTTGTCTACGGGGTCTCCCGATTCCTCTCCTCCGCCTGCGGACAGCAAAGGGGTCGTGACGAATTCCGGAAACAGCAGGAACCGCGCCCCGTATTCAGCCGCGTTTCGCGCATAGTGGACGACCTGCCGGCTGAAATCATCAAAACTGGCGACGTCCCTGAGTTCGAACTGGACGGCGGATACCCTCATTTTCACCGGTGACGATTCCTCCTCTAGACGGCGACCCTGCCATTCGCCATTGGCGCGATGAAACCTGTCAAGCGATAAGAACGGCACCCGGCCGACTCGGACCGAATGCCGCTGTGCCATGCTATCCGCGGTTCCAATCGAATCCGACGGCCTGCAGGAACGCCCGGGCCAGCACCATGTGTCCGGCTTGCGTCGGATGCACGCGGTCCCAGGCGAGCGTAGCGGCGTACAGATGGGTCAGAACCCGGTCGAATGCCGCTTGCGTGTCCACGAACAGCGTCCCGTTCTCTTCGGCGATCCTGCGCACGATGGCGCCGTATTCATCCATGCGTCTGCGCATGGCGTCGGACTTGTTCGACTCGATATAGAACGGTGTCATGAGAACGAGACCGCGGACTTTCGGAAGCGTCAGCTTCACCAACTGGCGGAGGGTCGACTCGTATTCGTCCGGCTGGACCTGCCATTCCCGGATGAACGGCGTATCGAACTGCCGCCATACGTCGTTCGTGCCTATCATGACCGACAGCCAATCGGGTTTCCTCTGCAAGACATCGGTTTCCCAGCGCCCGGCCAGATCCCGGACGGTATTCCCGCTTACTCCCATATTGACGACCCGGATGCCCAGCTCTGGATACGAGGCTTGCAGGAAGGCGTCCGCCAGCGAGACGTAGCCTTTGCCCAGCGCCCCGAACAGTCCTTCCCCATCCGGCCTCTGGCGTTCGCAATCCGTGATCGAATCCCCGATGAAAAGCAGCTTTTCCCCGTTTTGCAGCTTCATGTTTCCCGTTCTCCCCTCGGTTCGGAAATGAAATGGAATGGAATAGAATCGAATGGCTTCACGTCAATTCGTGCGCGGAAACTGGATCGAAATCGTCGTCCCGATGCCCGGCTTGCTGAATACTTCCACGTTTCCGTCGTGCAGCTCGACGATGCGCTTGGCGATCGACAGCCCCAGCCCGTGACCGCCCGTCAGCCGATGGCGCGCCGTATCCACCCGGTAGAACCGTTCGAACAGATACGGGATTTCGCTTTCCGGGATCCCGATTCCGTAGTCGGTCACTTCGAGCTTCACGCCGGTTTTGTCGTGCCGGATCCGCACGTCGATCGGCTCTTTGCTGTACTTGATCGCGTTGTCGATCAGGATGAGGAGAAGCTGGCGGATCTTGTCCTTGTCTCCCCGCATCGGTACGGACTGGCTCTGCGAATGTACGCGGATTTCGCGAGCGAAGGTCGTGCCCAGCATGCCGGCGAGCTCCCGGACCACCTTCGTGACGTCGAAACGCGTGACGTTGACCCAGTCGTCCTGCTCCGCTTCGGCGAGCGTCAGCATGGAACGGGTCAGCTTCTGCAGCCGTTCCGTCTCCCTGCCGATCGCTTCGATCGCTTCGTCCCGAACCGCCTCGTTGTCCCGGCCCCACCGTTTGAGCATATCCGCGTAGCTGCCGATGACGGTCAGCGGGGTTTTGAGCTCGTGGGAGGCGTCCGCGACGAACTGCTTCTGGTGCTCGATCGTCCGGTCCAAACGGTCGATCATTTCGTTGAAGGCGCGGACGAGCTGCTGCAGCTCGACGGACTCCTCCCGGCCGTTCAGCTTGACGCGGTGCAGCTTCCCGCTTCGGTCGATTTCCCGCATCGTCTGGACCATCTGGGCGATCGGACCGGTCATCCGGGACGTAAACCAATAGGTTCCGAAAATGGCGACCAAGATCGCCCCCACGCTGGTGGCGGCCAGAACGCTGACGAGGATTTGGGTGTAACTGTCCAACACGGTCAGCCGACGGGCGCCCTCCACGGCGCCGATCAGCCTGCCGTCCTGATACAGCGGAACCGTCAGGAAAATGACCCGCTGGCCGTTCACTTGGAGCGATTCGGAAGTGAGCGCGGACGGATCGCCCGTCGGCAAGGACAGGAGCTCGGTGTCGATGCCGATTTTGTTCACGACCTTGTTGCCGACAAGCACGATGCGAAGCATCTCGTTGGCGTTGAACAGGTCGGTGAGCAGCTTCGGATCATCCAATCCGCCCATATGCTGCTTGCGCAGCGTCTCCGCGACCAAGTCCGCTTTGTTCGCGAGCAGTTGAAGCTCTCCCCGCGTCGTTACCCGGATGACGAAAAAATAGACGAAAATATTATACAAGATCAAGATGAAGATTAGCCAGAAAACGGTGAAAAGGGTGAAGCGAACCCTTAGCGTCATGCGTCGGGCTCCTTCAGCATGTAGCCGACGCCGCGGACCGTATGGAGAAGCTTATGGCGGTAACCCTTGTCCATTTTTTGCCGCAAATACCGGATGTAGACGTCTACGACGTTCGTATCCCCGATATATTCGTAACCCCAAACGTCGGACAGGATCTCTTCCCTCGTTTTCTCCTCGTTCTTGTGGCGCGCCAAGTAGAGCAGCAATTCGAATTCGCGCGGCGTCAAATCGATGGAATGGTCTTTGCGGTATACTTTGCGGGTAATGAGCTCGATCGTCAAATCCCCGATTTTCAAACAATCCTCGTTATCTCCCTCGCGGGATGCCTTGAAAATCCGCAAAATGTTCCGCACCCGGGCGAGCAGCTCCTCCATCGCGAAAGGTTTCGTGATGTAGTCGTTCGCCCCGTGCTCGAAGCCGCTCACTTTGTCAGGCACCGTGTCGCGGGCCGTAAGCAGAATCACGGGCACGGCCGATTCGCTTTGGCGAAGCCGGCGAAGCACCTCGATGCCGTTCAGCTCGGGCAGCATGACGTCGAGAAGAACGAGGTGCCAATCGCCGGATTGGGCCATTTCCAGGCCGGTCCGGCCGTCGGCGGCGCGTCCGACCCCATACCCTTCGTGCTCCAGCTCCAATTGCAGGATTCTCGCGATTCCGTCTTCGTCTTCTATGATCAGGATATTTTCCTTCTCTTTCATCGGGTATCCCCTTCCTTATGTCTCGATGATCCAACCTGCCGCCGCGCACGCCGCAACGACCGCGATCGGCGGGATCCGCTTGTACGCCAGCGCCGCGAACGCGGCGGCGGCAACGGCGACGTCCCCGGCATCGCGGACAGCGGAGGTCCAGACCGGGTCGTACAGAGCCGCCAGCAGCAGCCCGACGACCGAAGCGTTGACGCCGGCCAGCGCCGATCTGGCCGAGCGGTTGGCACGAAGGCGCTCCCAATACGGCATCGCTCCCGCCACGAGCAGGAACGAAGGCAGGAACACGGCCGTCAGCATGACGGCTGCGCGCAGCCACCCCGCGGCTCCGGGTGCGGAAGCGGCGCCGACGAAAGCGGCGAACGTGAAGAGCGGCCCCGGAACCGCTTGGGCCGCGCCGTAACCGGCCACGAACCGCTCTTCGCTGAGCAAGCCCGCGGCCACCGACTCGTGCTCGAGCATCGGAAGCACGACATGCCCGCCTCCGAACACGAGCGATCCGGCGCGGTATCCGATGTCGGCGAGAACGGCGAGCGGCTCGCCCGTGAACCGGGCCAACCAGGGCAGCAGAACCAGCAGAAGGCCGAACGCGATCAAGTACAAGTAAGCGTATGGGGCCGGGGTGCCGTGCAGCCCGGAACCCGGAGAGTCGGACGCGGATCCGGATGCGCCCTGTGGCATTTTGCCTCTGAGCGTCCTCCATCCGAGAATGCCGCACAGGATGATCGGCAGCAATTGGCCGGCCGGTCCCGGATACGCCAAAGCGGCGGCAGCGGTGGCGATAGCCATCGCGCCGCGGAGCAGATCGGGAATCAAGGAACGTCCCATGCTCCACACGGCTTGCGCCACGACGGCTACGGCCGCCAGCATGAGTCCGTGGATCGCTCCCGAAGCCGAAGCGGCAAGCGAGGGCAATCCCCAGGCGAACAACGCCATCAGAATGGCGGAAGGCAGCGTGAATCCGGCCCAGGCGGCAAGAGCGCCGGGGATTCCCGCCCTGCGCATCGCGATGGCCATGCCGAGCTGGCTGCTCGCGGGTCCAGGCAGGAATTGGCACATTGCCGTCAGGTCGGCGAACGTCGCTTCGTCGAGCCAGCCCTTGCGGCGGACGTAGGTTTCCCGGAAATATCCGATATGGGCGATGGGCCCTCCGAAGGAGGAGAGACCCAGCTTCAGAGCCGTCCGGCCCGTTTCGATCCAGCCGCTGCGATCGGCGGCGCGCGGCGCGGCTACCGCGTCTTCGGTTTCTTCTCTCATGCGACTATTGTAGCACGATTGGCACGGGACTGAAAAATCCTTCACTTTCCGGGGTCGGGAAGCATTGCCTCCGCCCATGCTTGAAATGCCCGGCCTCCAGCCTGCGAAGCGAGCGCTTCCCGGGGATAACCTTCTCCTTGCCAAACGGCTTGCAAAACGGATTCCGCGGACAACCACGGCAATTTCGCGACCGGTGCCGCCGGAAAACACCCCAACCACTCTCCTCGTTCCGCAAAAGGCCGATCCCGGTTGGCGATCCATCCGCACCTCGTTCCTCTACGGGCCGCGTTCTCCGACAAGTCCGCCTCCGCCGACTGCCTTCGAAGCGTCCACTTGGAGGGCAGGCAATCGGCGATCCACCACATCGAGCGCAAACCCAAGCGGACAAGCCATTCTTCCATTCCCGGCCGCTCCCAACGGCTGGATACGTCGAGCAGCACGAGCGGAACGCCGAGCTGCCGGAGCCAAGCGTCGAATCCGGCTTCCGGCAGACGAATAACGCCCGACGGATCGGCGGGGTAGTAGGAGGCGCTGCCGCTGCGCCATGCGGGAATCGCAGCCCCCTGTCCCGACGGATCGGCGAATACCGCGTGTTTGGGCATGGCACGGCGACCGTCGAGCAGCCCGAATAATTCAGGTTCGCCTCCGGGCACTTCCACCACGGCATGGTGAATGCCCTGCGAGGAGAGAAATCCGGACAAACCCAGCGTGGCGAAGGTCGCGCCCGCTGCAGGATAGGCGGAAAGAACGGCCGCGACCGTGACTCCTTGGGTACAGGGGGACGGTTGACCGGGTATCGCCCTTTCCCCTTTTACCTCCGGCAGCCAGACTTCTCCCAGCCGCCCGAGCAGCCGCTTCAGCTCGCCGGCGCTTTGGGGGCGCTTCTCCGGGTCTTCGGACAGCACCGATTCCAGCAGGTCGAGAAACCCGTTCGGCACATCGGCCTGAAGCTCCCGCCGAACGGAACCCGTCCGACGATACGCGAATCGGCCGCCGGATAGCAAGCAGTAGGCCATCGCGCCCCAGCCGTACAAGTCCGATCGCGCGTCGGTCTGCTTGCCGCGCATTTGCTCCGGGGCCGCGAACGCGGGTGTGCCGAGCCGCTCGGTGTCGGCGCCGGCTTCCGGGCGGTACGTCCGGGCAATGCCGAAATCGACGAGCACCGCGCGGTCGTGCCGGTCGATCAGAACGTTGGCCGGCTTCAAATCCCGGAACACGATCATCGGGCGCTGGCCGTGCAAGTAGCAGAGCAAATCGCACAGCTGCTCCAGGTAGCGCAGCACCCGAACGAACGGCAGCCGGTTGCCGCTGCGGGCGAACAGGTCGGCGAGGGTATCCCCCGGCACGTATTCCATGACGATGGCGGCCCAGCCGTCCGCGTCCGGCGGATAATAATCGACGATGTCCGGCAGATGGGGATGCTGCAGTTCCGACAATATCCTCGCTTCCCGGATGAACGCGTCCTTCTCCGCCGGATGCGCGGCCGTCAGCTTCAACGCCCTACGCTTGCCGTTTAACCGGATATCTTCGGCCAAATATACCCGTCCCATCCCGCCGCGGCCGATCTGGGCGACGATCCGGTATCGGTCTCCGTAGACCGCCCCCGCCTCCAAAACCGGGAGGGATCTTCTATGCTCCTCCATCCGCATGCTCTCCTTTTCGTTCGCCGATTTTATAAGTGATCCCGGAAGCCCTGCCTTTTTTTTCGCCGGCATCCGATGCCGCACGTCTGTCAACAGGCTGCGAACAGGTGTCCCCAAGTTTAAGCCTGTTTGGCGAGCTTAACTCTACCAACCGGTTCGAATCTTGATAGCTTACGCCTGTCTCGCGAGCTTAACTTCTCCAACAGCGCCGAAGCACCCGAGTTAAGCCTGTCGTGGGCTTAACTTCTCCAACAGCGGCGAAGCGCCGAATGATAAGCCTGTCCGGCGAGCTTAGCCTCGACCACCAAGCGAAAAATCCCGCGCCCGGCGGCCGATGCCCATACAGGGACACCGGCGCCGAACGCGGGATGCTTTCCCGGTCCGATACCAAAACCTATATCTACATTCCATCATCCGCCTACCGCAACTACGGCTTGCGTCTTACCCACATTGTAACTTCTTCCCGGTTATGAAACAACTGCTTCACCTTGCGGATCTCGAACCTCTCCGCGTACGCCTCCGTGAGCTCTCGCAGCGTCTGGAACGGCTTGCGGTACATCAGCTTGAGCGTAATGATGCCGGATCCGCCCGCAGACAGCGCAGGCGCCAGCGCGGTGACGAGCCGGCTCGTCCGGTGCGGGTCCCAGCTCATGTCGCAGACGAGAAGGTCGAACGTCCCCGGCGGGAACGAGAGATCCGCGGCGTTGCGCTTCAGATGCGTCAGTCTCGGGTGGCCCTTGAGCGAAGGATCCATGTCCGCCGGGTCGACGGCCGTTACTTTCAGCCCGCGCTCGAGCAACACGGAAGTCCAGCCCCCGGGGGCCGCGCCCAGATCCAGCGCGTTCGTGAACCGGTCCAGCGGCAGCTTGAACGCTCGCTCCGCTTCCAGAAGCTTAAACGCCGCCCGGGACAGAAGCCCTTCTTCCCTGCGGAACCGGACAGCGCCTCCGGGCCAATCCGACAGGTTGTCGCGCGGCTCGGAGCACCCGATGTGCAGCGTTCTGGCTGCGGCATAGACGGATACGATCCAGTCGGCATCCTGCAGCACCGGCTCGGCGCCCATCTCCCGAACAACGGCCGCCACGATGTCCCTGCCCTCCGCGGAACTGAACGGAAACGGACTATTCATCGCCTTGCGGACCTGGACGGCAACTTTCCTTCCATCCACTCTCCCGGAAAGCGTCCTGGCGTATTCGGTAAGCGCTTCGGCCGTACGGTCGCGATCCTCCGTCAGCGGAATTTCCGCTTCTAACGGAAACAGATGCCGGAGAAACACGGGCTCGTCCCGGCGGAGCTCCTTCAGCCAATCGGCGTCGTCCTCCCTGCCGGTCGAGATGCGGAACGTCTCCCCGGACAACCCGGAGACCGACAAGCGGGGATCGCGCCTGCGCAACTCTTCCATCGCGTATGCGGCGAATCCCGGATTGGCCGTTCCGATGAACGTCCCCATGGTCAAGCCTCCCTTCCGACGCGGATCCAAGGACGGCCGTCCACCCAATCCACGGCCAAGGGAAGTTCGTACGCTTCGCGGAGGAGCTCAGGCGAAAGCACTTCCCGTTTCGGTCCTTGCGCGGCCATCCGGCCATCGGCCATAAGCGCGACGTGGGTGAACAGCGGAACGATTTCCTCGATATGGTGCGTTACATAAAGCATGGACATTTCGGGAGAAACCAATCCCGCTAGCGTCTCGAGAAACTTCTCGCGCTCGAACAGATCGAGTCCCGCGCACGGCTCGTCCAGAATGAGCAGCTCGGGAGACGCCATCATCGTCCGGGCGAGCAGCACTTTCTTGCGCTCTCCCTGAGACAGCGTTCCGAACGGCTGGCCCGCGGCAGCCAGCAGTCCGGTGCGTTCCAATTCGCGCAGCGCCCGCTCCCTCACTTCCGCGGGGACCTCCTCGTATAAGCGAAGGTACGCGAACGCCCCACCCGCGACGATTTCCCAGACGGGATCCCGCAACGTGAACTTCTCGATCAGCGACGGGCTGATGTAGCCGATTTTCTTGCGGACTTCCCTCAAATCCACGGTGCCGTAGCGGTTGCCCAGCACGTCCACCGTTCCGGTCGTCGGAAACAGGTAACCTGCGATCATCTCCAGGACGGTCGTTTTGCCGCATCCGTTGCGGCCGAGCAGCGTCCAGTTCTCGCCTTTCCCGATATGCAGGTCGACGCCGCGGAGGATGTCCTTGTCCCCGCGGCGCAAAGTCAATCGTTCCAAATGGATCATGGCAGTTTGGTCCTCCCCCGTAAATCCGCCGATCGCAAACGTTCTAGCAATTCCGTGACCGACCCGAAGCGGTAGTGTTTCCGGACGCCTCCGTCCGGCCGTTTGATCAGCAGGCACGGCACGCTTTCGATCCGGAACGTCTGCGCGAGGTCCGGCATGATGTTCAAATTCGCCGCGGCCAGCGGAAGCTCCGGCATCATTGCCTGGACGACCTCCATCATCCGCCGCGCCGCCTTGCAAGTCCCGCAAAGCGGCGTATGTACGAGTACGGCGAGCGGTCCCGGCGCCGCCGTCCATTCCCTCCGCCATTCGGACGGTTCCCATTCACGCACGGCGCCCATCCTCCGCGGCGGCCGCGGCTTGCAGGACATCCGCCGGCATCGGGCCGTCGTGCACGCTCACGCCGGCGGGAGCGGCCGCCCGAAGCTCGCGGGCCATATATTCCCTGCCCAGCTTGCTGGAGGAGTGAACGTAAATTTCCTTCGGGTACTTGCCGCTTACGATGATGCCGCGCACGACTTCCGAACCGTTCGGCTGTCCGTAGCCGAGATCGTAATCCAGCGAGAGAATGCCGACCTCGCACTCGGCCAGCAGCAGCAGGCACTCTTCCGCCGTCCGCGCGGCAACGAACCCCGGAGGACAAGGACGCAAATCGTCCAAAAACACGTTGATCATGGGTCAGACTCCTCCCCCCAACGTTTCACTAAAGCCATTTGTTGCCGATGCGTGCCGTCTTCTTCGGCCGGAGTTTCCAGGATCAGAGGCACGCGCCGGATACCGGGCGCCGACAAGAGCTCGCGGAACCCTTCTTCCCCGATCCAGCCCTCCCCGATGGCGGCATGACGGTCCTTGCGCGAACCGGAAGGATAGCGGGAGTCGTTCAGATGCACAGCCTCCAGCGCGTCCCAATAGCCGAGCGATCCCGCCCGTTCCGCGAACGCCGTCCAGCCGCCGGGTTTCCACCCGCCGCTGGCGAACAGATGGCACGTATCGAGGCAGAACCCGATTTTGCCGGGGGAATCGCACAGGTTGCGGATCTGAACCAGCTCTTCCGGCGTCGTGCCGATGTCCCCGTGATCCCCCGCCAGATTTTCGAGCAGCACCTTTGCTTTTCCCGTCCACGCGGAAGTCACGGCGTTCAACCATTGAATGATATTCCGATAGCCCTGCAGCGGATCCTTGCCCTTGTAAACCCCGAAATGGACGACGACGCCGACCGAGCCGCACGCCTCCGCGATGTCCAAATCGTTCAGCGTCGACAACGCCATCTTCCGAGCCGCTTCCCCTTCCGCCGCGGGATTGACCGGATACGGGCCGTGGGCGACCGAGGTAACGCCGTTCGTCCGGCACCAGTCGGCGCAGGCTTCCGCGTCCCGACGGTCGAAGGCTTTGACGTTCAGGCTCCTCGGATTTTTGGGGAAATACTGAAACGCGTTTCCTCCCGTGGCGACGGCAACGCGGGCAGCGCCGCGATATCCGTCCCTCGTGCTGACGTGCGCTCCGATCCGCATGCGTTATCCCGACCTTTGGCAATGGGGACAGTAGAAGGCTTTGCGTCCGGAAATTTCCCCTTTCACGACCTTCGTCCCGCAGCGGACGCAAGGCTCTCCTTCGCGGTCATAGACACGGCAGCGTGGGTCGAATCCGCCCGTCAGCTTGTCGTCCGGCGTAAGCGGGCGGTCCATGTAGCCTCCGTATTCGGCGGCCTCCTCCAGCACCCTCCTCATCGAAGCGAACAGCCGGTCCGAGGCTTCCCGATCCAAAGAAGGAACGGGGGTTTCCGGATGAATTCCCGATTCGAAACAAATCTCGTCGCTGTAGCAATTGCCGATGCCGGACACGAGCTTCTGGTCCGTCAAGGCCGGCTTCAGTTTGCCCCGTCTCGCCGACAACCGGCCGTAGAACGTTTCCGGCGTCAGCCGGGGGTCGAACGGATCCGGACCCAACTCTTTGAGCTGCTCCAGCACTTGTTTGGCGCTCAAACGATGCAAGTAGCCGAGCCTCAGTCCGCCGAAATACAGGTTCTCCCCGCCAGCGAATCCGAGAATGACTTGAAACTCGCCGTCCTCTTTCGGCCCCTCGGCGCCGTAAGCAAGCCAACCGCCGAGCATAAGATGGAGCAGCAGGCGATTGCCGTCGTCGAGGTGGAGGATCAGCTGCTTGCCCTTCCGCTCCACGAACAGGATTCGGCGGCCTGTCAGCGCGGCTCGGAACGTGTCTTCCGGCTCGTTAACCGACTTGGCGCGGTTCACCGCGACCCGGGTGATGATTTGGCCGCACAGCCGCTCGTTCAGCAGCTTGCGGTACGTTTCCATTTCCGGCCATTCCGGCATGACGCTCTTCCCTTCGTATGTCTTGGCTGCGATTACGGCAGCATGAATTCCAATTCGTCCAATCCGGCGCATACCGCGTCCGGGAAGACGCCGGCCGACCGGCACCGCGCCTCCCAATCCCCGGCCGAGCACAGGCCGGTCAAGGTCAGAACGGAGGGGCAACCGACCCGGACGGCAGCCGCGATATCCGTAGCGGGATTGTCGCCGACGACCCAGGCTTCCTCCGGGCGAACCCCGGCCCGCTCCAGCGCGTAATCCATCAGAATCGAGGACGGCTTGCCGATGACGACGGGTTCTATGCCGGACGCGGCCCGCAGCGCTGCACCCAGACTGCCGGCTCCCGGCCGCAAACCCCCGTCCGTCGGCAGCAGGAGGTCGGGGTTGGTCAGGATGTACGCGGCACCGTCCAGCAAATGGCGGACGGCGGCCGCCAGCTTCCCATAGTGGAATTCGCGGTCGATTCCCTGCACGACGAGGTCCGCCGGCCCGTTATCCCCTTCGCTCAGTATGCGGATGCCGGCTTCGGCTAACGCCTCCCTCAGCCCGGCTTCCCCGATCGCGAAGGCGCGGCTGCCGGGATGATGCCGCTTCGCGTAGTCCGCCGCAGCCAACGCGGAAGTGACCACCTGGCGAGGCGCGGCGGGAATGCCGAGACGAACGAGATGCTCCGCCACTTCTCCGGGCGTCCTGGAGGAATTGTTGGTCACGAACCAGCAAGGAATCCCGGCATCCGCGAGCCGAGTAATCAGACGGTCCGCGCCCGGCACGCGCTCTCCTCCCCGGTACAGCGTTCCGTCCAGGTCGAACAGGATCGCCCGGGGCGCGGGCAGCGGCTTCTTCATCGCGCAGACGCCCTTCCCCCGTTCATGCATACTCATGCGGTAATCCTCCTGCTTGTTGTTCGGTCAAATCGGGCCTTCCTCTCCCGGCGTTCAGGTCGAAGGACTCCCGGTACAGCTTACGGTTCAGCCGCTCGATTCGCTTCTCCAAGCTCGCTTTCAGCTCCCGGAACTGGGACGGGGTCCGGAGCAGCGACAAACGGCGGCGGACCAGCTCCAGCGCCGCTTCCGCGTAGCCCAACGCGGCGCCGTAGTCCTTGGCCCGGTGCTCGTAATAAATCGCGAGCTCAAGATGGGCGTCCGTTCTTGGCAGCCTCGCCTTCTCCGCCAGCTCCGCGGCCCGTTTCCAGAGGGGAACCGCCCTTTCCCATTTGCCGAGACGTTTGTACTTCGCCGCAAGCGCGAGGCGGAAGCCGGTCTCGCTTCCGGAGGCTGCCGGTGCTTCTTCTGCCAGCGAATCGTACAGCCGCCGCGCCTCCTCCGGTTGCCCGTGCCGCTCCAGCCAAGCGCCGGTGCGGAACCGCTCCTCCGCGTCCGCCGGATCGGGAGCGGCGGATCCGAGTCCTCCTCCGAGCAGATGGCCGAAATGGATCGCCAGCGCCGCCAGCGTCAGCACGTCCTTCTCATTATGGACATACACGCCTTCCAGATGCTCCGGATTGCCGTCCCGCAAATACCGCATGTAGAGCTCCGGCGCCAGCGCGCCGGAAACGTCGGGTCCGCGCGCGATGCCGAGCCTCTCCTCCTCCACGATGCCGAGCCGGCATGACGGGAGCGTGTTTTTCCATAGCGCCCGCGAAGGATGAAGGAAATCCAAATGGCCGGGCTCGGGTCCGCTGCGCCGCCAGCCGTTCAGGATAAACCGGCCCACAAGCACCGGCCAATCGAATGAACGCCCGTTGTAAGTGGCCAAATGCGTCACCCCGTCGAACTTGCCGGTCAGCCACGTCAGCATCGCCCGCTCTTCCCCGGGGTCCCGGATGAGCCCCTGCTCGACGACGAACGCTGCCTCGGTGCAGCTTCCGATGCCGATCATGAACGGCACGTTCCCCGCGCCCACGCCGAGTCCCGTCGTTTCCGTATCGAGGAACAGCAGTCCCCGGAAAGTCGGAATCGGTGCATCCGCCGTCTCCGAATCGCGGCTCCCTCGGCTTGTGCTTCTTGTCTTGCCGTTCTGCCGGCAAGCGACAGGGTGCAGCCGGGGCGCGCAAGCGATCAATTCCTCCAAGCCGTACCTGCCGTGACGGTACGGGAACGGATAGACGATTCGCCGCAACAGGAACGTGCCGGCATCATTCGTCATTTCCTCGACCCCGAGCTTGCGGAACGCCTCGTGGAGTCCCGTATTCCCCGGCGGCGCAGGCGGAACCGCGTCCGATCCGCCATGCTCTTCCCTTTCGGCCGGATCCGCCCCTCCGGCGCTCTCGGCCGCCTTCGCCGCCGCTCGCAGCCGCTCCAGCCTTTCCTTGAGGCCGCTCATGACCGAACCCCGATCCCTTCCAAGAGCGACAACGCCAAATCCTTGCCGAGCAGCCCGACTTCCTCGATCGGCCCGACGCAGGCGGGACAGCCGCTCAGGCAGCCGCAGCCCCGGATCAGGTGCCCCGCCTCCTTCAGAATCTCGTCGTGCAGCTCGTACAGCCGCTGGCTGAGCCCGATGCCGCCGGGATAACGGTCATAGAAATAGATCGTCGGCTTCTTGTTGTGGACAGCCTTCACCTGCGGAACGACGCGGATGTCCTGCGGATCGCACATCAGATGCAGCGGAGCCAGATGCACGAGCACGTTGGCCAAGCCGAGCAGCGCCATCTGCATGTCGTTCGCCGACCGTTTGGCCGTCTCCTCCTCCGAGAACGAGAACCAGTATCCGCTCGTGTGCAGCTCCTCTTCAGGCAAGTGGATGGGTCCCGAACCGATGTTCTCGTGCGTCCTCAGGCGGATTTTTTTGAAAATGGTCGGTTTGGCCGTCACCATCACCTCGCCGTATTGGCGGAGCAGCGGTCCCTCCAGCTGTTCCCGGTCGACGTGCAGCACCTTCAGTTCCGTAGCGAGGTTGGCATCCGTGAAATAGTCGACGTTCACTTCGCGGACGTAAGCCTTCTTCTCGGGGTAGTCCAGCTTCTCCACCTGGTATTGTACCCCTTCGTGCAAGTAAATCGCTTCCTCGTGGATGAGCGTGGGGGCGCCGAACCGGTCGACCTCGCCGATGACGCGGTGCCCTTCGGTCACGTCGATGATGACGAAGTTCTCCTGGGCGGCCGACCGAAGCGAGATGTTATGGGCGGGGAACCCTTGCTCCATCCAGTACCAGCGCGTGCCGACCCGGTGCAGCACCTTCTCTTCGGCGAGAAACTCGAGCAGGTCCGACAGCTTTTCTTCTCCGAACGTATCGCCTTCCTCGAACGGCAGCTCGTAAGCCGCGCATTTGACATGGTCGAGCAGAATGAGCAGGTTGTCCGGATGGATCCGCGCTTCCTCCGGCGGCCTCCCGAGGAAGTAGTCCGGGTTCTGGATCAAATACTGATCGAGCGGATTCGAGCTCGCGACGAGGAATGTCACGGAGCTCCCGTGCCGCCGTCCCGCCCGTCCCGACTGCTGCCACGTGCTGGCGATCGACCCGGGGTAGCCGTTCAGGACGCACGCTTGCAGCTGGCCGATGTCGATGCCGAGCTCGAGCGCGTTCGTGCTGACGACCCCGCGGATTTCGCCGTTGCGGAGCCCCCGCTCGATCTCCCGCCTCAGCTTGGGCAAATAGCCGCCCCGGTAGCCGCGGATCGATTTCGGACCGAGCTCCCGCTTGACCAGCTCCTGCAAATACGTCAGAAGGATTTCCACCCGGACGCGGCTGCGGGCAAACACGATCGTCTGGATGCCGTCCTTGAGCAGAGACCCGGCCAGCTTCTGCGACTCCAGCACGCTGCTGCGGCGAATGCCCAGCTGCTTGTTCACGACGGGAGGATTGTAGAACACGAGATGCTTCTCCCCGGCCGGCGCGCCGTTATCGTCGTTCAAGTCCACGGGACCCCCGACGAGGCGTTCGGCATGCTCGCGGGGGTTGCGGATCGTCGCGGACGCGCACAGGAATTGCGGGCTGCTTCCGTAAAACTTGCAAATCCGTTTCAGCCTGCGGATGACGTTCGCGACATGGCTCCCGAAAACCCC
Organism: Cohnella sp. CFH 77786; assembly: GCF_019400745.1. Taxonomy (GTDB): domain Bacteria; phylum Bacillota; class Bacilli; order Paenibacillales; family Paenibacillaceae; genus Cohnella. Next base: position 129,771 of record NZ_WJIB01000013.1, read on the forward strand.
TCGATACGCATGCAGCTCGTCGATCACGATAAACCGGATATTTTCGAACAGTTTGACCCATTTCGTATGATGCGGCAGGATGGCGGAATGCAGCATGTCCGGGTTCGTCACCACGATATGGCCGGCGTTCCGGATCGCCTGGCGGACGGTCGGCGGCGTGTCCCCGTCGTATGTATGCGTCTTGATGTCCGCTTCCATCCAATTGGCGAGCTCTTGGAGCTCCGCGACCTGGTCCTGGGCCAGCGCTTTCGTCGGGAACAAATACAGCGCGCGGGCGCTATCGTCATGGAGCAGCGTCTGGAGCACCGGCAGGTTGTAGCACAGCGTTTTGCCGGAAGCCGTCGGAGTAACGGTGACGACGTTCCTCCCGGCGGCAACGCTGCGGAATGCGGCCGCTTGGTGCGTGTAAAGCTCGCCGATCCCTTTGGCGGCCAGGGCTTCCTTGAGCTTGGGATGGATTTCGTCCGGCAACGGAACGGTCCGGGACGGACGGGCCGGCTGCGTATGCCAGTACGTCACGTTCTCCATGATGTCCTGCCGGGTACGCAAAAACGCAAGCCACTCTTCCATCGACTCGGTTTTGCCCGTCAAACGGTTCACTTGCGCCGCCTCCCTTGCTGTTGTCTCGTTATCTTGATTGTACAGAATATATGTTCGCCCAGCAATGCGCGAACGCTCCCGTTTTTTGGCACCGCGGCGCAATTTATCGACCTGTCTGCACCCGGATTCGCCCGAAATCCCTTCTGGGTGACAATTCGTGTCTGTTCCTGCGCTTTCCCGGGAAAAGTTTATCCCCGTCGAATAAAGATTTGCCGGCTTTGCCATCCTATCCTCGGGTCGGCAATGAATCCCATAGAACCCTAAGGAGAGATGGAAAATGGCCAAGCCGGACGACCGTTCGGACAACGTCGAGAAGCTTCAGGAAATGATCGGGAACACGATCGACAACCTCGAGGAGTCCGAGGATTATTTGGACGAGCATGCCGATGAGATCGCGCCTCAGGAAGCCGAAGCCCTCTCCGGCAAAAACGAGAACCGCCGCCAGAGCATCCAAGGCTTCCGCAGCGAAATCAAAGACGAAGCCCGCGCCGGCGAATGAAGAACCAAGTAAAACGGCGCCGTCCTTTTTTTCGGACGGATGAGACGTTTTAGCGAGATCAATCAGAGCGAGATCAATCAGAAAGGCATAACAGATGTTTATTAATTCTGATTGATCAAGAAAGGGATGCCTCCTCCCGGAGCGCATCCCTTTCACCATCCGGAGGACGGCGACCGCCGCTAATACTTGCCGGCTACGCTTTGTCGACGTTGAAGTACTGCGCTTCCGGATGCGCGAACACCATCGCGGACACGGAAGCTTCCGGGTCCATCATGAAGCCTTCCGTCAGCTCGACTCCGATATCCTCCGGATGCATCAGCTCGAACAAAGGACCTTGCATCTCCAGGTCCGGGCAGGCCGGATAGCCGAAGGACACCCGGATCCCCTGATACCGCGCTCCGAACCGCTGCTTCATCGTCATATCGGCCGGATCGGGGAAGCCCCAATTGTCCCGCATGATCTGATGGACGCGTTCCGCGAGCCCTTCCGCCGTTTCCAGCGCCGTGGCCAGCAAAGCGTGGGAACGCAGGTAATCCCCGCTCAGCTTCCAGCTCTCCGCTTGCTCGCGCGCTCCCTGTCCAGCCGTAACGACGAGGAAGCCAACCGTGTCCATGACCCCGCTGTCCACGGACTTGAGGAAATCGGACAGGCACAGGAACGGCTCCACCTGCTGTCGGGGGAACGAGAAGCGTTGCAACACCTTGCCCGTGTCCCCGGGATCGTAAACCAGGATATCGTTGCCGTCCGATTGCGCCGGGAAGAAGCGGTACATCGCCTGCGGCTTTAGCCAGCCGTTCCGCTCGGCCTCCCGGATGATCCCGTCGATCGTTTCCTTCAATTGGACCGTGCGATCGTCCCCCGCCGCGAGAAGCTCTTCCACGTTCCCCTTCAGGCCCAGATGATGGCCCATGAGCATCTGCATGTTCACGTACGGCAAGACGTGGGCGAGCGGATAATCCCTCAGCACGTGACGCTCGTAATCCGGCGGCGTAAATACCGGCGCGTCCTGCGAAATCTTGGAGCGCCTGGCCCGCGTGAGCGCGGGCAGTACCGCCGGCTGTTCGGCTTCCTCCGTCAACAGGGCGAGCGCGGCGCGATGCTCCTCCTCCAGTCTTGCGCGATGCTCGGGATCCTGCAGCTTGTTTGCCAGGTCGAGGCCGTCCATCGCATCCTTCGCGTACAGGACGATGCCGTCGTATTCGGGCGAAATTCTCGTTTTCGTGAATTTGCGGGTCAGCGCGGCGCCTCCGACGAGAATCGGGGCGTCGATGCCGGCGGCGCGCAAATCCTGGGCCGTCACCACCATCTGCTGCGCCGATTTGACGAGCAAGCCCGACAACCCGATCGCATCCGGCTTCTCGGCCCGGTACGCTTCGATCAGCTGCTCCGGCGGTACCTTGATGCCCAGATTGATGATCCGATAACCGTTGTTGGAGAGGATGATCTCGACCAGGTTTTTGCCGATGTCATGAACGTCTCCTTTGACGGTCGCCAGCATGATGGAGCCTTTGAGCGCCGATTCCGCCTTCTCCATGTGCGGCTCCAGATGAGCGACGGCCGCTTTCATCACTTCCGCGCTTTGCAGCACTTCGGCGACGATCAGTTCGTTGTTGTTGAACAGCCGGCCGACTTCCTCCATGCCGGCCATCAAGGGACCGTTAATGATCTCGAGAGGCGCATATTTGCCGAGCGCTTCATCCAGATCCGGCACGAGGCCCTCCTTGCTGCCTTCGACGACGTAACCGGCCAACCGTTCTTCCAGCGGCAGATTGACGGCTTTCGCCTTCTTCTCAACCTTCTTCTCCCGGAACGCGGCGACGAAAGCGGCCAGCGTTTCGTCGTTCGTGTCGTAGAGCAGCTCTTCGGAGAGCCGGCGTTCTTCCTCCGGAATCGATGCGTAACGCTCCAGCTTCTCGGTGTTGACGATCGCGTAATCCAAGCCCGCCTTCGTGCATTCGTACAGGAAGACGGAGTTGAGCACTTCGCGGCCCGCTTCGGGCAAACCGAACGATATGTTGCTGATCCCGAGGATCGTCTGGCACTGCGGAAGTGCTTGCTTGATCAGGCGGATGCCCTCCACCGTTTCCTTCGCGGACCCGATGTACTGCTCATCGCCCGTTCCGACCGGGAAGACGAGCGGGTCGAAAATGATGTCTTCCGGCTTGAGGCCGTATTTGTTCACCAGCAGGTCATGCGACCGGATCGCCACCTGCAGCTTGTCTTCGCGGGAGATGGCCTGGCCCCGCTCGTCGATCGTGCCGACGACGACGGCCGCGCCGTACTTGTGCAGGATCGGCACGACCCGTTCGAACTTCTCTTCCCCGTCCTCCAGGTTGATCGAGTTGATGATCGATTTGCCCTGGATGTACTTCAGAGACAGGTCGATGACGGAAGGGTCCGTCGTATCGATCATGAGGGGCACCTTGACCTTCTTGGTCACGAACGCGAGGAACGCCTTCATGTCCGCGGTTTCGTCCCGGTCCGGATCCTGCACGCACACGTCGATGACGTGCGCGCCGTTCTTCACCTGGGCACGGGCGATTTCGGACGCTTCCTCGTACTTGCCTTCGGCGATGAGCCGCTTGAATTTCCGCGAGCCGAGCACGTTCGTACGTTCTCCCACCATGTAAGGACGGTTCGCATCCTCGATATAAACCGTCTCGATCCCGGAAACGGCCGGCGGATGCTCCCCTGCGATCGGACGAGGCGCGACGTCCTTCATCGCTTCGGCCATGGCGGCGATATGCGCGGGAGTCGTGCCGCAGCAGCCTCCGGCCACGTTGATCCAGCCCTGCTCGGCGAATCCCCTCAGCTTGCGCGCCAGCGACTCCGGCGATTCGTGGTAATGCCCGTTCTCGTCCGGAAGTCCGGCGTTCGGATAACAGCTCACGGCCGATTTCGCGATGCCGGACAGCGTCCGGATATGGTCCCGCATGAATTCCGGGCCCGTCGCGCAGTTCAGGCCGACGGAAACCGGATTCAGATGCTCGAGCGAAATATAAAACGACTCGATGTTCTGGCCGGCAAGCGTCGTGCCCATCGGTTCGATCGTGCCGCTGATCATGATCGGAAGCTCGACGCCCGTTTCCGCGAATGCCTTGCGGACCGCGATGCTGGCCGCCTTGACGTTCAGCGTGTCCTGGCTCGTCTCGATCAGGATGCAGTCGACCCCGCCTTCGATGAGGGCAACCGTCTGTTCGTGATAACTCTCGATCAGTTCGTCGAACGTAACGCCTCCCGTAACCGATAACGTCTTGGTCGTCGGTCCGAGCGCTCCCGCCGCATATCGCGGCTTGTCCGGAGTCGAATATTTATCGCAGGCTTCCCTCGCCAGTCGGGCCGCCTCCAAATTGATCTCTCTCGCTTTTTCCGGAATGTCGTATTCGGCCAGCACGACGCCGGTCGCGCCGAACGTATTCGTTTCGATGATATCGGCACCCGCGGCCAAATAAGCCTCATGAATGCCCGCGATGACATCCGGACGGGTCAGCACGAGCATTTCGTTGCAGCCTTCGAGGGCATCTCCGCCGAAATCCTCGGCCGTCAGATCCGCTTGTTGGATCATGGTGCCCATGGCACCGTCCAAAATCAGAATTCTATGGAGCAGCTGTTCCTGCAATGCGGGTTTGCGCATGTCCGCGATCTTCCTTTCCGTGTCCGAGCCGTGCGAGCCTTACTCTGTTGACTTCGTATTAGTGTATCAGAATCGAAAATGGTTGAAAAGAATGAAACGAGCACAATTCCAAGTGAAAGCGTAGGGATTATATCGACAACCTCGCTCATTTCCATTATAATCATAATACGAATCGTTACCGAAACGGCTATTTGGCCGATATCAGGAAGAAAGCAGGGATCGCGATGGCAGAAGTCCGCATTCGCAACACGGATGAACGAATCTCGGGCGAAGAGCAAGTGAAGGCATTTCTGGAAAGCCAAGAAGTGCTGTACGAACATTGGGACATGAACAAGCTTCCCGAGCGGCTTCGGGAGAAGTTCGTCCTGACCGACGAGGAGAAAGCGGAAATCCTCTCGACTTTCGACCCCGAAATCCGGGATCTCGCGGCGCGCCGCGGCTACCAGATTTGGGACATCATCACGTTGTCGGAATCCACCCCGAACCTTGAGGAACTGCTCAAAAAATTCGAAGCCGTGCACACGCATACGGAAGACGAAATCCGCGCGATTACGGCGGGACGCGGCATTTTCATCATCAAAGGCCAGGACGACGTCGGCTACTTCGACGTGGAACTGACCGCTGGCGACGTGATCTCCGTGCCGGAGAACAAACCGCATTTCTTCACGTTGATGGACAACCGCCAAATCGTCGCCGTCCGCCTCTTCATCGAGAAAGACGGCTGGATCGCGACGCCGTACGACGATCCGTCGTTTGTCAAAGCATAAACATTTAACGGCCTTAAATGAATGATAGGAGCAGTCCGACGGGACTGCTCCTGTTTTGTTGTTCTGCAAGCGGGTCGTTCGAGGATGATCTTGCCTTTTCCGCCCGCTTTATTCGTATTTAGGATTCAAGAATGCGGAACAACGCTTCGAGATCCGCCGCCTCGTACGTCGGCACGATGGTGTCGTCCCGGGTTGCGCCATGGCGATTCAGCCATAGGTTCTTCATGCCCGCCCGATTCGATCCGAGGATGTCCGTCGTCAGCTTGTCCCCCACCATGATGCCTTCGTGGGGTTCGATGCCGAGCAAGACCATCGCGTGCCGGAAAATCGACGGAGCCGGCTTGCCTTCCCCGAAGCTTCCGGAAATGACGATATGATCGAAATAAGGTGCCAGCTCCGGCACGCCGTCGAGCTTCTCCTGCTGCAGGTCGGGCGCGCCGTTCGTCAGGAGCAGGAGCTTGTACTTCCCCTTCAGCTTGTCCAGCACGCGGAACGTCTCCTCGTATACGAACGGGCGCTTCCTCCGCTCGGAAGCGAACATTTCGCCCAGCCGGTGCCCCAGCTCGGGGTTGTCCACGCCGAGCGAGCTTAATCCCCTCGTCCACGATTCCGTCCGGTATCCCGGAGCGAGCTTCTCCAGCTTGCGGAACTCCTCCTGGTGTCCGCCCGTAAAATGCGCCCACAACCCCTCGAACGGATTGATGCCGATCATTTGCGTAAACGGAAAGGTCTCGTAAGACTGATAAAGAGCGCGGGCTTCGCGCCGAACGGCCTCCTCCAATTGCTCGGGCCGAATGGACGGTACTTCTTTCGCCGCTTCCGCGCAAACGGCTTCAAACGTTTCTTTGACGCTTCTCTCATCCCAAAGCAGCGTATCATCCAAATCAAACAGAACGGCTTTGACCGACATGCCCATGGCTCCTCACTTTTCCTTGACTTCCAACTCCACGCGGTGGACGGCGGCAAACTCCTTCAGTCTGTCCCCCATCCGCCCGACCGGAAAACGATTGATGAATTTCGAGAACACCCAGTTCGATCCCTTTACGGTCTCGATGACCACATACCCCGGCGACAGCGCGATTTTTCGGATTTCCGAAGGACGAAGCGTTTTATAGCCCGAAAATTTGCGCGTTTCGAGCGTGTCCTTCGTGACGGTCAAATACGGTCGGCGCATGAAATAGAACAGCGCGAGCAGCGCGTAACAGCCGAGCGTGACCCAGAACATCGTCGTGTCCTCTTTGATGTCGGTTGCCCAAGGCGCGAACATGATCACGTAAAATGCCATTAACAAAATCAGTAAAATGGGAAAAATATAGTTGCGTCCCAAAAACTTGTCGGCGTGCGCCGCTTGCGCGGAAAGGGAAGGCCTGCCATCCTTCTTGCGCCTCTTGTCGACTTTCTTGGCGTTGCGTTGAACCATGCGTTCCCACGAGCGGGACATGACGTTCCTCCTGTTCGCGGCCATTCCCTTCCGGGAGCCGGGCTGTCTGTTTCACGGGCATTTATCCATCAATGGCGCAGCGTCGGTTTCTCGTCTGTCCATTCGATGCTGTCGAGCTGCTGGCGGAAATTTTTCTTGAAAATTTGCAGGTACTGCTGGCGCAGCTGCGCGCGTTCGGCGAGCTCCTCTTCGTTTAACCCGACCGACTTGTGCTTCCGCGACAATTCGTTGATCCTGGCGATCAATTTATCCATGGGAACCCTCCTTTCAAGCATCCCTTCTACTTTGACATTGGTCTCCCCGCTCTGTCAAGGTAAAGAGAATGCAAAAAAAGGCCGATTCGGGAACTCAATCCCGAATCCGCCCGATATCGGAACCCCTTAGGGGAGAATTTCATTCGGCACGATCAGCATCTGACCGTTCTGCAGGGCTGAATCTCGAAGATCGTTGCGTTCCATCAGCAAATAGACCGCTTGGCGGGTGTCCATCGATTCCTTCTTCAAAGAGGACGCCAACGTCCATAAGGTATCTCCGGCATCGGCATAGATTACGGTTTCCGTTCCCGTGGGTTGTTGTACGTGTTCTTCCGAAGCGAACGTTCTTACAAGGGTAAGACCGCCGAAAAGCAGGACGAACGCAAGCATGAAAAACATGAGCCTAGCCAGCAACCACCCTATGCCGGCTGCAACGCCTGAACCGGATGCTTGACGAGTATTGTTCGCATAGCGAGAACCGGATACTTGACCAGTACCGTTCGCATAGCGAGAATCGGATACTTGACCAGTACCGTTCGCATAGCGAGAATCGGATGCGTGGCGTGAAGAAGCATGTATCGAAACCTTCGCTCTCCCGCGAATTGTTGCCTTATCGGAAGAGGTATGCGAACCCAATGCCCAAGCTTGTACCATCCTGTCCACCCCAAACGTTTGTTCTGGTAAAATCGTAACACGAACACACGTTTGAGTCAACAACTTTTTGGAACGTCTGTTCGGAAGAACGAGTGTTTGTGCGAACTCGGGTTCTGTGTTATAATTTGTCATCATGTACTTGTCATAGGAGGGGCACACGTGTCCAAGATGTCCAATCGCCAGAACGCGATCCTGGAATTCATTAAGAACGAAGTACGCGAGAAAGGGTATCCCCCTTCCGTCCGGGAAATCGGAGAAGCCGTCGGACTGGCCTCCAGCTCCACCGTTCACGGTCACCTCGACCGACTGGAGAAGAAAGGCTTGATCCGCCGGGACCCGACCAAGCCTCGCGCCATCGAGATTTTGGACGACGACGGTTCTTCCTTCGGCTTTACCTCCTCCGTCCGTCAAGTCCCGCTGGTCGGCAAAGTCACCGCGGGCGTACCGATCACCGCGACCGAGAACATCGAAGAGTATTACCCGCTTCCCGTGAGCATGGTCGGGGATCAACCGGTGTTCATGCTCTCCGTCATGGGTGAAAGCATGATCGAGGCGGGCATCCACGACGGCGACTACGTGATCGTCCGTCAGCAGCAGACGGCCAACAACGGCGACATCGTCGTCGCCATGACGGAAGAGAACGAAGCGACCGTCAAAACGTTCTACAAGGAACGCGATCATATCCGGCTGCAGCCGGAGAATTCGGCCTTGGAGCCGCTCCGCTTGAAGCACGTCAGCATTCTCGGCAAGGTCATCGGGTTGATCCGCTCGTTCGTCTAATTTGTGCGGCTGGTCCCTTTCATCAATGCGAACTCCCGTTCGGCATCGCCGACGGGAGTTTTTTGTGCACCCTTTTCTTTGGGCAGACTCGTCGTTACTTCTTCCGTGGAACGGCCAATCGGCGGCACCTGACGCCTATTCCGGCGGTTTCATCCGAAAGCGTGCGGATTCGTGCCGCTGCGGCATTATTTCGGCGGATTCGCCGAACAGGGAGGGGATTAGCGCCGCTCCACTCCTCTCCCCTCGAACCGCCCCGCCAAATGGCAAAAATCCCTTGACATCGAAACGTCAAGGGATTTTCCACTCTAATAATTCGTCATGTACTGGTCGCGTTCCCACTGGTGGACTTGCGTCCGATACATGTCCCACTCGATTTCCTTCAGCTCGTAGAAGTGGCTGAGCGCGTGATCGCCGAGCGCTTCGCAAACGACATCGTCGCGCAGCATCTCCTTGAGCGCTTCGATCAGGTTGGACGGAAGGCTCGAAATGCCGGTATCGGCCAGCTCGTCTTCGCTCATCACGTAGATGTTGCGATCGACCGGAGCCGGGAGCGGCAGCTTGTTCTTGATGCCGTCGAGACCGGCTTTGAGCATGACGGCCAGCGCCAGATACGGATTTGCGGACGGGTCCGGGTTCCGCGCTTCAATGCGGGTGCTGAGACCGCGCGATGCCGGGATCCGGATCATCGGGCTGCGGTTGCTAGCGGACCAGGCGACGTAGGACGGCGCTTCGTAACCCGGCACGAGGCGTTTGTAGGAGTTGACTGTCGGATTCGTGATCGCCGCGAATCCGCGCGCATGGGCCAGAATGCCCGCCATGTAATACCGGGCGACATTGCTTAAGCCCAGCTTATCGTTCGCGTCGTAGAACGCGTTCTCGTTACCGCGGAACAACGACTGGTGGCAGTGCATGCCCGATCCGTTCACCCCGAACAGCGGCTTCGGCATGAATGTGGCATGCAGGCCGTGTTGGCGGGCGATCGTCTTGACGACGAGCTTGAACGTCTGGATTTGGTCGGCAGCTTTGATGGCCGGCGCGTATTTGAAGTCGATCTCGTGCTGGCCGGGCGCGACTTCGTGGTGGGACGCTTCGATTTCGAAGCCCATTTCTTCAAGCGTCAGTACGATGTCGCGGCGGCAGTTCTCTCCGAGGTCCGTCGGCGCCAGGTCGAAATAGCCGCCCTGGTCGTTCAATTCGGTGGTCGGGTTGCCTTTGTCGTCCGTTTGAAAGAGGAAAAATTCCGGTTCCGGCCCTACGTTCATCGCGGTGAAGCCCATCTCTTCCGCTTCCTGGAGCACGCGCTTCAGGATGCCGCGGGGATCGCCGGCGAATGGCGTACCGTCAGGCATGTAGACGTCGCAAATCAAACGGGCGATTCGGTCTTCCGTTACCCAAGGGAATACGACCCAAGTGCTGAGGTCCGGATACAGGTACATGTCGGATTCTTCGATCCGCACGTAACCTTCGATGGAAGAGCCGTCGAACATCATTTTGTTGTCGAGCGCCTTCTCCAGCTGGCTCAGCGGAATTTCGACGTTCTTGATGGTACCGAGAAGATCGGTGAACTGGAGACGGATGAAACGGACGTTCTGTTCTTTCGCGTTGCGCAAAATGTCTTCGCGTGTGAAGTTCATGACTGCCTCCTCGATTTACGACCAATCGGCCTATTTGATCGATCAGGATTCACAAGATGAACAGTTCATCACTGCCCGATCTCGATAAAAACGGCACTCTTCGCGAGAAGCGGCCTCCGAAGCCGTTTTTACTTGGTTTTGAAAAACCGGGAGAGTTCCCCTTGAATGAGCGAGACCTGCCCCGGCCGCTTGCCGGACATCAATTGTTGCTTCAGCATGCGGTGAAGCTGGGAATCGCTCATTTCGCGTCGTTTCACTTCGGATTGTTCGTTGATCACGGTCGGTTCGTCCGAACCGTTGCCCACGGGGTTCATTACCTGCTTGATTCCGGCAATGTTGACGCCCTTCTCGATAAGCGCTTTGATTTCCAACAATCTCTCCACGTCGTTGAAGGAGAAAAGCCGTTGGTTGCCCGCGGTCCGAGCGGGTTGGATCAATTCATGCTGTTCGTAATAGCGGATTTGGCGTGCCGTCAGATCCGTCAGCTTCATGACGATCCCGATCGGAAACAGCGCCATATTCCTGCGTATTTCATCGCCAGCCATGTCGTATCAAACCTTCCATCGGGACTTGTTGGATTTGCAATCACTATCATTTTAGCCTTCCAACATAAACATGTCAAGGAATGTAAGGTTATTTAACGGCCTGTTTGGGCGATTGTTGTCACTTTGGCAAGTAACCGCGTTCCGCCAGATCGAAGCAGGCTTGGCGAACGGCCAGCTTCACATGCGCGTAAGTCAATCCGCCTTGCATATAGGCGATATACGGCTCGCGGATCGGAGCATCCGCGGACAGCTCCAGGCTGCCGCCCTGGATGAACGTGCCCGCCGCCATGATGACCGGATGCTCGTAACCGGGCATATCCCACGGCTCCGGCACGACATGGGCGTCGACCGCGGCCGCTTTCTGCACGGCTTGTACGAAGGCGATCAAAGGCTCAGAGGACGGAAACCGAAACGCTTGGATCAAATCCGTTCGCTCGTCGTTCCAGCGGGGATGCGTGCGGAAGCCGAGATTTTCGAACACGGCCGAGGCGAAAATGCTCCCTTTGACCGCTTGTCCCACGAGAAGCGGCGCGAGAAACAAGCCTTGGTACAGCGACCGCGTCGTTCCCAGCATCGCGCCCACTTCCCCGCCGATGCCGGGGGCCGTCACCCGGTAAGCCGCCAGCTCGACGAGGTCCGTCCGACCGGCGATGTAGCCTCCGCTCGGCGCCAGTCCGCCGCCGGGATTCTTGATCAGGGAACCGGCGATGAGGTCGGCCCCGACTTCGGGGGGTTCCCGATCCTCCGTAAACTCCCCGTAGCAGTTGTCGACGAATACGATTCCTTCCGGCGCCAGCGACTTGATCCGGCGAACCATCTCTCCGATCTGCCCGACGGTGAACGAAGGGCGCCAATCGTATCCGCGGGAGCGCTGAATGGCGAACACTTTCGTCCGCTCCGTCACCGCGGCTGCGACGCCGTCCCAATCGACGGTTCCGCCTTCCGCCAGCGGTACCGTTTTGCAGCGAATGCCCCAATCCGACAGCGAGCCCGTCCCGTCTCCCGGTTTCCCGATGACCTTATGCAGCGTGTCGTAAGGACTCCCCGTCACGAAGAGCAGTTCATCCCCGGGCCGCAAGCAGCCGAACAGCGCGGCCGAAATCGTATGCGTTCCCGATACGAGATGAGGGCGCACGAGCGCGGCCTCCGCTCCGAACACGTCCGCGTAAACGAGATCCAGCACCTCGCGGCCCCGGTCGTTGTATCCGTAGCCCGTGGAGCCGGCGAAATGGTAATCGCTCACCTTGTATTTCTGAAACGCGCGGATCACTTTCTCCTGGTTTCTCTCCACGACGGCGTCAACGGCCCGCAGCCGGTCTTGCGCCATCTCCTCCGCCTCGCGGGACCATCGGTCCCAAAGCTTCCGCGGATCCAACCTTTCCGAATCTGCCATCCTTTACGTTACGCTCCTTCACTTGTTGCCATGAAAAGTTACGGCTGCACGACGTCGCCCGTAAAGTAAGGTTCCAGCGGACGCCCCCGCTTCTCCATATCCGACGGGTTCAAACGCACCGTCAGCAGCAGCCAGTCGTCGTCGGTTTCCGCCGATGCGACCTCGCCCACGCGATAAGCGAGCGATGCCAAATCGCCGCGGGAAGCGGGGATGCGCAGCGTGCACCATCCTCCAAGGAGCTTGTCCTCGATCACCGCCAGCAGTCTCCCCAAATCCCGTTCGTTCAAAGCGCTCATCCGGATCGTATCCGGTCCGCCGGTCAGCAGCGCCATCGTGGCGGCCGACACCTTGTCGATCTTGTTCCAGACGTGGAGAGTCGGTTTTCCCGCCGCCCCCAGCTCTCCAAGCACCTCTTCGACCACCGCTTTCTGGCGGTCCCTCATGGGAGAAGAGGCGTCCATGACATGGAGGAGCAGGTCGGCTTCGTTCGCTTCCTCGAGCGTGGCCCGGAAAGCGGCGACAAGATCGTGGGGAAGGTTCTGGATAAAGCCGACCGTGTCGGTCAGCACCACTTCTTTGCCGCTGGGCAAACGAAGCGCGCGGGAGGTCGGATCGAGGGTGGCGAAAAGCTTATCCTCCGCCAGCACGTCCGCTTGGGTCAGCTGGCGGAGCAGCGTCGACTTCCCCGCGTTCGTGTAGCCGACCAGCGCGACCTGCACGACGCCGCTCTTGCGTCTCCGCTCGCGGTGCAGGTTCCGATGCTGGATCACGGACTCCAATTGCCGTTTGAGCTCGAAAATCCGGTTTCGGATATAGCGCCGGTCCGTTTCCAGCTTCGTCTCGCCGGGGCCCCTCGTACCGATGCCGCCGCCCAGCCTCGACAGGTTCTTGCCCTGTCCCGATAACCGGGGAAGCAGGTAGGACAACTGCGCCAGTTCCACCTGCAGGATGCCTTCCCGGGTTTTGGCCCGGCCGGCGAAGATATCGAGAATCAGCTGCGTGCGGTCGATGATTTTCAAATCCAGCTCTTCTTCGAGGTTCCGGACCTGCGCGCCGGACAGCTCCTGGTCGAAAATCGCCGTCTCCGCGCCGGTCTCTGCCGCAAGCGCCTTGATTTCCTGCACTTTGCCCTGGCCGACGAACCATTTGGAATCCGGCACATCGCGATTCTGCACGAGGGTGGCGGCGACCTCCACGCCGGCCGTCTCGGTCAGAGACACCAACTCTTGCAGCGAATGGCCGGGATCCGCTCCCGACCTTTTGACGGAATCGGTCACGAGGCTGACGAGAATCGCTTTCTCCGTTTCCCCGGCTCCGGTATCGTACGCGTTCGGTCTCAAACTCATCTTCCCCTCGTCGATGCCTTGCCGATTTGCCTTTCATAGTCCCCGCACGTCCTCCGGGCGCAGGGCCATCAGCTCCTGTTTCCCGGGCGAACCAGAGGGATATTGCGAGAGCAGCCGTACCGCTTGGTAACGGATCGCGCGTTCGATCACGTTCCGGACGAACCGGGCGTTGCTGAAATGGTATATCGACTCCGCTTTCTCCTGGACGAGCAGCTCCCGCAGCTTGAACAGCGTCTGGGGCAGCAGCGTGTAATCCCGGTCCTTCGCCATGCCTTCCGCGATTTGGATGAGCTGGTCCACGGAATAGTCGGGAAACTCCATCTGGATCGGAAACCGGGAAGGCAGTCCTGGATTCGTCAGCAAGAAGCCCTCGATCTCCAGCGTATACCCGGCGAGGATGAGCACGAATTGGTTTTTGTAGTCTTCCATCGCCTTGACCAGCGTATCGATCGCTTCTTTGCCGAAGTCCTTCTCGCCGCCGCGTGCCAAACTGTACGCTTCATCGACGAACAGGACGCCGCCGAGCGCCTTTTTCACGAGCTCGCGCGTTTTCTGCGCCGTATGCCCGATATATTCGCCGACCAAGTCGGCCCGCTCCACCTCGACGAGATGGCCCTTGGCCAGCAGTCCCATGCCTTGGAACAGTTTGGCCAGCAGGCGCGCGACCGTCGTCTTTCCCGTTCCCGGATTGCCTTTGAAAATCATATGGTACACGTGGGACTGCGCCTGAAGCCCGGCCTCATGGCGGAGCTGCGTCACTTGCAGCAAAGCGAAGATTTCGTATACGAGTTCCTTCACATTATCCAAGCCGACCATGCGTTCGAGTTCCCGGTGCCATTCAGCCCAGGGACCGCTCTGCGGCAGCGCACGGCCGCTTCCCGTGCCTTCTGCGTACCCTCCGCCTGCCATAGGGGAAGAAGCTCCGTCCGAATCCGTTTTGCGAAGAATGATGTTGATTTGTCTGGATGGCCGTATTGCGGCGGCCGCCGTATCCCGGACGTTCTCTTTGCCCGCCCTCGCGTTCATTTCGGTTCACCCCAAATGGCCCTTAGTCGGCGAAAGTCCCCCTCCCGATCCTTTCCGAATCGCGCGTAAAAGGGGAAACTCCCGCCCTACCAATGTATTCCGGGCGGGCGGAAGCTAGTCATCCGAATGTCAGGAGGAGCTTGTTCCATTTCCACTTGGTGAACGCGAGCACTTCTCGGGCTTGGTGGTACCCCACGTTCATCACCTTGGTCTCGGTCACGCTGACCTGCACGGGGTCATAACCGAGCGTCCGGGCGATATCCGCGGCCCGAGCGCCATGGTACCGGTGCGTGACGACGACCGCCGACTTCCAGCCTTCGGCCTTCATGATGTCTTGCGCGAAGATGAGGTTTTCGTAGGTGCTGCGAGATTCCGTATCCATGAAGATCGCGTCTTCCGGCACGCCGCGTTCCGTTAAGTAATTGCGCATCCCTTCCGCTTCCGTGATAGTCGCGCCGCCGGCATCCAACCCCCCTGTAACGATAATCCGCGGGAAAACGCCTTCCCGGTACAAAGCAAGCGCATGATCCAGACGTTCGCTTAACCCCGGGCTCGGCTTGTCGTTCCAGAGGGAAGCCCCGAGTACGATGCCCGCGTCGGCCCGCACGGTCTTGTCCGAAGAGGAAATCCCATGGAAGGTCGCGATTTGGGCGTACAGCCAGCCGCACCAAACCAGAAGCAAGGCGAACCCCGCCGCAGCCGTCCATACGAATGCCCGTAACGCGCGTCGCGCGCGTGATCGCCGGGGCCGGGCGTAAGACAGCTTCGCTCTGGCCATGCTCATCACGTAGCCGCCCCTTTTTCCCAGCCGAGCTTATCCAACAGCATTTTTCGGTGCCGCACGCTCATTTCGAAATAAGGAAACTTCTTCTGACGGATCAGCTCGAGCAATCGGTTCGCCGTGCGCTGGGCCATGTCGGAATCCTTCTGGGAGATGATGCCGTCGTCGAGCGCTTCCTCGAGCTCGTCTTCGTCCAGGAGAAGCGTCTCCCCCGTGGGCAGCATGACGATATCCAAATAGAGATCGTCGAACCAAGGCACTTGCTGGTCGGTCATCCCCTGCGTTTTGCAAATATCGATATACCACTGAACGACGCGGCCTTGAGGATCGAACATCGTCGTCACGACGAAGTGCTCGCCTTTCGGGAAATGCTGCATCCATAAATAGCCTTTGTCGGCGAGGCACATTCTCCGGCCGTTGTATTCCTTCCACAGCGGGTCGCGGAGCTCCAGAATCCGATACAGCGTCACGAAGCCGCGAAATCCGGGATCGTCCATCGGAAAGCAGGCGTAGTTCTTCTTTAAAATACGGCGCCAATTGGCCCGGTCCGAAAATTTACGTTTCATCGTGGACGTTCCTTTCCGTCCGGCAGGTTCTGAGTGACAGAGGAAACGCCGGGCAGTCTTGAGCGGATAACCAAAGCTTACCACAACTTTCCCCCGCTCACCAGTTGACGTCCCTCCCGATGGACCCAGATTCCGCATCAAACCGGAAGCGAATCCGTCCTTCCCGGCCGTTCCGTCGTCCGTCAGACCGGTCGTATCGCGCGCAAAACCCGGCATCGCCTCGGATGCCGGGTTCGTGCGGAACGCGAATTACGGGAGACTTATGACCGGCGCTTCGCTTGGCGAAGGGCTCGCGGACGGCCCGTCGGCCGGCTGTGAAGGAGGCGGCGGCGACTCGCCCCCGGGTGTCTGCTCTCCGCCTGGCGGCGTACTCGGGATGGGCAGCTCCGGATTTTCCCCTCCGCCTTCTTCTGCACCTCCGCCTTCGTCCGTGCCGCCCGCATCGCCCGGAACGGGCGATTCGGTTGGCGAAGGCGACGGCGATACGGCCCCCGACGCGATCGTCACCGATACTTGCTCAGAAGGCTTGCTTTCCTGCTTCGTCTCCGGATCGTAAGCCGTGACGTAATACGTGTAGGTCTGATCCGGGAAAATCGCGTAGTCCTCGTAGTCCGGCGCGGGCGTTTCCACCAGCATGGTGAACGCGCTCTCCGTCTCGGCCTTGCGGTACACCCTGTAGCTCGTGCCTGCCTTGGCGTTCTGGGCGGTCCATTTGAGCTCGACCGAAACGGTTTGCTCCGAATAGGCCGCGGTGAGCCCCGATACCGATACCTCCGGTGCCTGTTCGACGATGCCTTCCGGTTTCGGGAACGACTTCTTCGGCTTGCCCTCCAGCGCCTTGGACATGACGGCGGAGAACAGGGCGGCCGCTTGGCCGCTGCTTTGGCGGACGAGATGGTTCTTGTCCGTGTTGTCGTATCCGACCCATACGGCGGCGGTCAGTTCGGGCGTATAGCCGACGAACCAGACGTCACGGTTGCCGCCCGCGTTCACCGGAAGACCCGGTATGCCGTGCTGCGTCGTGCCGGTTTTGCCGACGACGGTGCGGCCGGAAATCCGGGCGCGCGTACCGGTTCCGCCCGGCTGCGTGACGCTTTGAAGCAGTTGGGTCACGTAATAGGCGGTTTCGGGCTTCATGACCCGCTGGGGCTTCGGCTGCTTGAATTCGTAAACGGTATCCCCATGCTTATTCGTAATCGACAGGATGCTGTGAGGATCCTCCAGGATGCCTCCGTTCGCGAATGCGCCGTACGCCCGCGCCATCTGGAGCGGAGAAGCGCCGTGCGTAAGGCCGCCCAGCGCGATCGCCAGGTTCCGGTCCTGCTCGCTGTCGAGCTCGATCCCCAGCTTCTCCGCGAAATCGAGGCCTTTCTTGACGCCGATCTCGTTCAGCAGCCAGACGGCCGGCTGGTTCCGGGATTCCTGGATCGCCTGGGTCATCGTCACCGGTCCGAGATATTTGACCTTGTTGGAGTCCGTCGGACAATATTTGCCGTTGTTGTAGCACACTTTATCGTCCCGCAGAATGGACCACGGAAAGTAATTGCCCGTCTCGATGGCCGGACCGTACGTCGCGATCGGCTTAAACGAAGAGCCCGGCTGCCTCGGCTTGGTTGCCCGGTTCCAGCCGTTCTTCTCGTAATCCCGGCCGCCGATCATGGCGACAAGCGAGCCGTCATGCTGGTCCATGATGACCATGGCGCTCTGGATTTGCACTTCGTCCTTGCTTTTCTCGAACATGTTGTCGTTCTTGTAGACGTTCTCCATCGCTTGCTGCGCTTTGGTGTCGATCGTCGTCTTGATCGTATAGCCGCCGGTCAGCAGCTCTTCCTCGCTCAGGTCGGTGACGGCTTGGGCTTCGTCCACGACATAATCGATGAACGATTGGTACTGCTTATTGCTCTTCGGAACGACATTCGGATTATAGTCCACTTTCTTGGCGGCTTCCGCCTGCTCCGCGGTGATGAGCCCTTGCTCCTGCATCAGCGAAAGCACGACGGCTCGTCGTTCCTTGGACTTGTCCGGATTCGAGATCGGATTGTACGTGCTGGGCGCCTTCGGCATCGCGGCCAGCGTGGCGATCTCCCAGATTTGCAGCTGCTGCTTCGGGTCCTTGCTCGTGATATCCTTGTTGAAATAATATTTCGCGGCCGTCTTGATCCCGTATTGGCCTTTCCCGAAGTAGATCCGGTTCAAGTACAGCTCGAGAATTTCGTCCTTGCTCTTATGGCGTTCCAGCGCAAGCGCGATCGAGGCTTCCGTGCCTTTGCGGAACAGCGTTTTGTCCGCGTTCAAGAATATGTTGCGGGCAACCTGCTGCGTAATCGTGCTGGCCCCCTCTTTGGCGCTGCGATGGATGATATCCTTGACGAGCGCCCGGCCGATGCCGAACAGGTCGACGCCCCCATGCTCGTAGAACCGTTTGTCCTCCGTCGCCACGAACGCTTGCTGCACCAGTTTCGGAATCTGATTGATCGGCACGTATTCCCGGTTGCCTTCGGCAACGGAAAGCTTGGCGACTTCCTTGCCGTTCTTGTCCACGACGAGGGACGCTTGGTCCAGGTTCAACTTGTTCAGATTCTCGCTCAGGATGCGTTCCCCGTTCAAAATAATGAGCAAATAGCCGACGATGGCGCATACGATGCCGAGAAGAACGACGAAAAACAGCCACAGAAGTCCCCGTTTCTTGCTGCGCTTGCGGGGAGCTTGCTTCTTGCCCCCTTGGCCGCCGCCCCGGTTGCCCGCGGCAGCTCGTCCCGTTGCCGGTCTTTCCTGCATGGTTGGTTCCCCCTTCTGCTCCACTTTCTCTCTCTGCTGCTAACATACCCTTTTTCAAATTCTCCATCTTCATGCCGCCCGGAAAATAGAGAACAACCCGCTCTCGAGGGTTGCTCCGTCCGGGCTCTATTCAGTTTAACGATAGGCGTGGGGGAAAAGTTTCACTTCTCCACGGGCTTGCCGTGCTTCCGAATCAGGCTTCGGAGGCGTTTTCCTGCTGCATCAGCGACACGTTGCGCTGCGGCATGAACGTGCTGATCGCGTGTTTGTACACCATCTGCTGCCGACCTTCGCTGTCGATCACGATGGTGAAGTTGTCGAACGCGCGGACGACGCCGCGGATTTGAAACCCGTTGGTCAAATAGACGGTGACCGGGATGCTGTCTTTGCGAAGTTGATTTAGGAAGGTGTCCTGGATGTTGATGGATTTGTTCATCGGTTCAAAACCCCCATCGCCATAGTGAATTCACGTCGTCTGGATTCTCCGGTTAAAGTTTTTCTCAACGAATATATTCAAGATCGAGAAGAAACTTTCCTGCTATTATAGCACAAATCGATGCGAAAAGTTCGGTGTTTTTTGCCTGCGTGCCCACATCCACCCATTCGAGGTTCTTCATGTGCCGGAACCACGAGAGCTGGCGTTTGGCGTAACGGCGGGTATCGCGCTTCAGCAGTTCGACGGCTGCATGCAGGTCCAAGTCTCCGCTCAAATAGGAAGCGATTTCCTTGTAGCCGAGTCCCTGCATCGAAACGGCATTCCGCGGCACGCCGGACTTCAGCAGCGCGTCCACTTCCGCGACGAGTCCGTCCTCCATCATGGAATCGACCCTGGCGTCGATCCTCCGGTACAGCTCCGCCCTGTCCATGGTCAGGCCGATCAGGCACAGCCGGTAAGGAGACCGCTTGTCGTCTCCCCGCGTCTGGGCTTGCGTTTCCGACAACGTGCGTCCCGTCGTTTCGAACACTTCGAGAGCTCGGATGACCCGGCGTTCGTCGTGCGGGTGGATTCGCTTTGCCGCCGCCGGGTCGATGGCGGCCAGACGCGCATGCAGCGCTTCCGGTCCGTGCTCGTTCGCGTATGCATGCATCCGCGCGCGGAACGCTTCGTCTCCGGAATCGCCCTGGAACGTGTATCCGTAACATACCGATTCGACGTAGAGGCCCGTGCCCCCGACGATAAAAGGCAGCTTGCCACGGGAGCGGATCTCCTCGATCTTCTCCGTGCAGAGCTGCTGGAACATGGAGACGGAGAACGGCTCTTCGGGGTCCAGGATGTCGATCAGATGGTGCGGAATGCCTTGTCGCTCATCGGGCGGCAGCTTCGCCGTGCCGATATCCATGCGACGGTATACCTGCATGGAATCCCCGCTGATGATTTCGCAATCGAGCGCTTGGGCGATCCGCAGGCTCAGCTCGGTTTTGCCGACCGCGGTCGGTCCGACCAGCACGAGAAGCGGAGGACGACGATCCTCCTCAAGCAGCGTCATATCCGAATCACTCCATACGAGACGGCGGACGCGGAGACGCGCGCCTGGACGAATCCGAGGCGCGAGAATTCGGCGCTTCCGCCTGCATTTTTGAGCAAGACCGATTTGCGGGCCACGCGCACGGCTTCCCGGACCGTCTCCTCGGAGAGCGGATCGTGCCGGGCGTGAGACCGGAGCGGCAGCAAAGATGCGGAAGCTTGGACCGGGCGCTCGAACATCGGGTCGAAATAGACGATATCGACGCTGCGGTCCGCCAAGCTCCTCAGAACCTCCGCATGGTCGCCAAGCCGAACCGCGATGCGGCGGCACGCTTCGTCCGCTTCCGGCAGACCGGTTCGCGCGGTTTGGAGCCCTTCCCGAACGACCGCGTACAGCAGCGGAGAAGCTTCGATCGCCGTCACTTGGCCCCCGGCGCCGACGGCGTGGCTGAACACGATGGCGTCGGACGCGAGCCCCGCCGTGCAATCGAGAATGCTATCCCCGGGCAACGCGCCGGATATCCCGATCATGGCGTCGGGTTCGCCCCGGATCAGCCTTTTCACGCGGATCAGCCCCATGCTCGGGTGGAAAAACAAAGGCGGGCGGTCTACCGACACGTATTTCAGGCCGTCCGGTGCGACCACGAGAACGCCGTCCGAACCGTGCTTCCGTTCCAGACCCCGCAGCGTATCCCGTCTCCTCGGAATATAAGGGGCGTCCAGCTCTTCCGCGAGCCGTTTTGCCTTCTCCACCAGGGCGCCCTCCGGCTTCTCGGCGGTCGTGACGATCAAGACATCACCCGCTTGAACATTTTCTCCAATTCGTACTTGCTGAAGCTGACGACGATCGGCCGTCCATGCGGACAGGTGTAAGGCTGGCGGCATTGGCCGAGCCGCTGGAGCAGCCGGTCTCCCGATTCGCGCGTCAGCGCTTGGTTCGCTTTGATCGACGCTTTGCAGGAGCAGAGGATGGCTGCCTTCTCGCGCAAGGCGTGCAAGTCGATTTTACGTTCCTGCAGAACCCAATCCGCGATTTCCCGGGCGACGTCCGCTTCGTCCCCCTCGGGAAACCAGTGGGGCACCGCGCGTATGATAAAGGTATTGCCCCCGAACTCTTCCAAATATACGCCGGCCCCGGCGAACACGGGGAGTCGTTCCCGTAGCAGGGCGAATTCGTCCGGCGCGAACTCCATCGTCACGGGAAACAGCAGCTCTTGGCTGGCTTCTTCGGGACGGCCGAACTTGTCGTAATAATATTCGTAATTTATGCGCTCGTGCGCGGCGTGCTGGTCGATCAAGAACAAGCCGTTCTCGTTCTGGGCGACGATATAGGTGCCGTGAAGCTGGCCGATCCAGCTCAGTTCGGGGAACGCCGGTTCCGCGGGCTTCTCCGGCGGAGCGGCGAACGCCGCCTGCCAGACGGACTCCGGGATCGGTTCCGACGCGGCCGCGGCTTGCTCCGCCGGCAACGATCCGTTCCCGCCGGAGGCAGGCGGCGGCTTCCTCTGCTGCGATGCGGCCGGCGACACCGCGGGGGAAACTGCCGGGGAAGCCGATGCCGGCCGGGTTGCCGCAGATGGCGCGGCCGCGCTTTGTCCGGACCCGGCGGCATACGGCGTTCGGGTTTCCGCCGAGGGCATTCCCGCGAAAACCCCGCGGGACGGCACTTCCGCTACCGCTACCGCTTCCGCCGGAGCCTGTGCTTCGGCCTCCTCCGGAGGCAGTTGAAAGCGGATTTGATCCTGCATCCAGGCAGGCGCCTGCTTCGGCTTGCGGACCGACGTACCCGAAGGGATATAGGCCTGTCCGGCCAGCGCTTCCTTCACGGTCTCTTCGATGAAGGCCCTCAGCTCCGCTTCCTTGCTGAACCGGACCTCCAGCTTGGCGGGATGCACGTTAACGTCGACCAACGCGGGATGCATGCGCAGGTTCAGCACCGACAGCGGGTAACGGTGCAACGGCAGCAGCGTGTGGTACGCCTGCAGCAGCGGCTGGACGACCGCCTGGCTGCGGACGTACCTGCCGTTCACGAGAATCGTGACGGCGTTCCGGTTGGCGCGCGTCTCGACCGGAAGAGCTGTCAGACCGGTCAGCGAATAATCCGGGTCGTCCGACCGGAGCTGGACCATCGCTTTCGCGGCGGCCGTCCCGTAGATGGCGGCCACCACTTGCCGCAGATCGCCGTTGCCCGGCGTGCGCAGCAGGACGGTTTCGTTGTGCCGGAACGTGAAGGCGATGTCCGGCCGGGCGAGCGCTTGACGGTACACGACGTCGGACAGGTGCCCGAGCTCCGTCTGGATCGTTTTCATGTATTTCAGCCGAGCCGGGGTATTGAAGAACAGATCCCGGACGGTCATCTCGGTGCCCCGGGGCGCGTTCGTCTCCCCTTCGCTTTTGACGGCTCCGCCTTCGATTTCGACGTACCGCGCCAAGCCGTCATCGGCGTTCGCGCTCACGCAGCGGACTTTGGCTACGGCCGCGATGCTGGGCAGCGCTTCGCCGCGGAAGCCCAGCGTCTCGATCTGGAACAGGTCTTTGGCGCTGGAAATCTTGCTCGTCGCGTGGCGCCGGAAAGCGGTCAGCAGATCGTCCGGCTGGATCCCGGCTCCGTCGTCCTTGATCCGCAGAAACGTCAGCCCGCCCTCTTCCGCCGTGATCTCGATATGCCTGCCGCCGGCGTCGACGGCGTTTTCCACCAGCTCCTTGAGCACGGATGCCGGCCGTTCCACGACTTCCCCGGCCGCGATCTGGTTCGCCAAATGCTCGTCTAACGGTCGGATGATCCCCATCCTCGGACCTCCCTTCTGCCGCTTAGCGGACGGTCAGCTTCAATTGTCCGTTCGCGGCGGCTTCCGCGGTCAAGCCCGGAAACCATCTCGCCAGCGTGCCCGAATCGATCAGGTTAAAGCCGTTCTTGTTGGCAAGCCGGCTGTCCCCGCTCTTCAGCTTGTAAATCGTGCTTCCGCGGCTTAACGTGATCGTTTTCGTTTTGCTGTCGTAGCCGACCTTCGCGCCCGCCAAAGCCGCTGCCAACCGCAGGTTGACGTACCAGCTGCTGCCGCGACGGAACGCGGCGTTTGGGCGGGCGGTGCGCACACCGTTGATCACGACCGAGCCTTTGCCGATGCCGACCGTCAAGGCTTTGCCCCCCGCATCGCGATAGGCCCCGATCAGCTGCTCCCCCGCCCCTTCGATAACGTGATCCGGCGTAAGGCCCGTTTTGTCGACTTTGCGGCCGTTCGGCGTGTAATATTCCTGCACGGTCACCTTCAGCACGCCTCCGCTCTTCAGCGGGATGATCGACTGCACGACGCCTTTGCCGAACGTTTTGGTGCCGACCAGCTTCGCGACTCCGTAATCCTGAAGGGCGCCGGCGAGGAGCTCCGAGGCGCTTGCCGAGTTCCCGTTCACCAGGATCGTGACCGGATAAGGCTTGCCGCCTCCGCTGACGGAGATCGGATCGTCCTTGCCGTCGCGGTCCTTGAGATGCGCGAGTACCCCGTCTTTGATGAACAGACCGGCGATGTGCTGCGCCGCGGTGACGTATCCGCCCCCGTTATTGCGCAAATCGATCAGCAGCGAGCGCATGCCTGCTTTTTCGAGTTTGGCCACTTGGTCGGCGAACAGGCTGCCGGCGTCGGAGGTAAAGCCGGACAGCGCCACGTAACCGACCCCGTCGCCCATCATTTGGCCCGTCGCTACCGGAAGCTGAAGCGTTTTCCGCACGATCGGAAACGCCAGCGTTTTGCCGTCCCGTTCAACCCCTACCGTGACGCGTGTGCCTTCTGCGCCGCGAAGCTGCTTCTGCAGCTCGGTCACGTTCAGCCCTCTCACCGACTTTCCGTCGGCGGATACGATGGCGTCGCCTGGCAATAGACCGGCCGCTTCGGCGGGACTGCCGGGAATGACGTCCTCGGCATAGACGACGCCGTCTTCCTCGATCAGAACGATGCCGATGCCCGTGAAATTCTGCTCCAAATCGGACGAAAACTTCTTCCATTCCTCTTCGTCGAAATATTCCGTGTAAGGATCGTGGAGCGTTTCCACCATCCCGTCGATTGCCGACTGGTTCAAATCTTTGTCGTCCGGTTTGCTGAGATGATACTGCTCGAGGAGTTGCCGAACTTCGTTCACCTGCTCCGAGGTTTCGGCCCGGGCGGCGGAAGGCATCCATATCGTTGCCCCAACGAGGGCGGCAAGCAGCGCGAACGAGGCGCGCCGGCGGATATTCATACGGTTCATCATGATGGATCCCCACTCTCCGTGATTTGGTTTTTCGCGTCGTTTAACCACTCCAAAGCCTGCAGAGGGGTCATCCTCATTACGTCCAGCTTGCGCAGCTTCTCCATGACTTTCTCGTGCGCGGAAGGCGCGCCGCGTTTCGGTTTGTCCGCCGGAGGCGGCTCGGGTGCGAACATGGCGAGCTGAACGACCTCGGCTTGCGGCGCCGGAACCGGAGCCGGCGCGGATGCCGCCGCCGTCTCGCGCTCGGCCTTGGCCGCCGGTCGCTGCCCGCCTTCGATGAGCGAATACGCCCGCCGGACAATCGTATCCGGCAAACCCGCGAGCTGGGCGCAGTAGATCCCGTAGCTGGAATCCGCCGCACCCGGCACCAGCTTGCGGAGGAACGTCACCCCGTCCGCGCTCTCCTTGACCGCCATGCAACCGTTGCTTAAGGAAGCCAGTGAATCTTCCAAATGCGCGAGTTCATGAAAATGGGTGGAGACGAGCGCTTTGCAACGGATGTGATCGTGAACGTACTCGATGACCGCTTGCGCGATGGCCATTCCCTCTTCCGTGGAAGTACCGCGTCCCAGCTCGTCAATGATGACCAGGCTCCGATCGGTTGCTTGATCCGTCATAACCTGGATGTCCTTCATTTCGACCATGAACGTGCTTTGTCCCCCGACCAGGTCGTCGGCCGCCCCGATCCTCGTGAAAATGCGGTCGACGAACGGAAGCACGGCGCTCTTTGCCGGAACGAAGCAGCCGATCTGCGCCATGATGCAAATGATCGCCACCTGGCGCATGTAGGTGCTCTTGCCGGCCATGTTCGGACCGGTGATAAGCAGGATCGAGTTGTCTTGCGTCAGCGCGGTATGGTTGGCGATGAAGCTGCCGCCTTCGGTGACCGCCTCCACGACCGGATGGCGGCCGTCCTCGATGCGGAGGTCATACCCGCCGCTCCAGGAGGGCCGGTTGTATCTCCGCTCCGCGGACACCTCGGCAAGCGACTGGAGCGCGTCCAGCGCCGACAGTCCCTCGGCCAGCCGCTGAAGCCGCGGAATCTGGGCGGCGATGCCGTCGCGCAGACGGACGAACGTCTCGTATTCGAGGTCGACCATGCTCTCTTCCGCCTCGAGAATGAGCGCTTCCTTCTCCTTGAGCTCCGGCGTCACGAACCGCTCGGCGTTCGCCAGCGTCTGCTTGCGCTCGTACCTGCCTTCGGGAAGAGAGCCGAGATTGGCTCGCGTAACTTCCAAATAATAGCCGAACACCTTGTTGAAGCCGATTTTCAGCGATTTGATGCCGGTTGCTTCCCGTTCCTGCCTCTCCAGCTCCGCGATCCACCGTTTCCCGTTCTGGCTCGCCTCGCGCAGCGCGTCCAGCTTCGGATCGAAGCCGGGCCGGATCAGCCCGCCTTCCCGAACGGAGACGGGCGGCTCTTCCGAGATTGCGGCGCGGATCGCGTCCGCGATGTCCGCGCAAGCGTCCATTCCTTCGGCCAGCTGAAGCAGCGGAGCCGCGCCGATGTCCCGGCAAACGGCCTGGATGGCGGGCACGCGGTCCAGCGAGGCTTTGAGCGCGTTCAAGTCGCGCGCGTTGGCGGTCCCATAGGCGATCCTCCCGACCAAGCGCTCCAGGTCGTACACCTCGCCGAGTTCGGCGCGCAGTTCTTCCCGGCGCATCCAATCGCCATGCAGCGCTTCGACGGCGTCGAGCCTGCGGCTGACGGCGTCCCGGTCAAGCAGCGGCTGATCGACCCACCGTTTGAGCAGCCTGGCGCCCATGGCGGTCCGCGTCCGGTCCAGCAGCCACAGCAAAGAGCCTTTGCGCGAACGGTCACGGACCGTTTCCGTCAGCTCCAGGTTCCTCCTCGTAAACGCGTCGAGCGCCATGTACGATTCGGGATCGTAGGCTTTGACCTTGCGCAGGTGGCCGAGCGAGCGCTTCTGCGTCTCTCCCAAATAAGCGATCAGCCGGGCGACCGCGATCCGCCTGACTTCTTCGTGGGTATCCCATCGCTCGTCCGGAAATTGGGAAGCGAGCACGGCCGTGTCGTCTTCGTTCCGGACCGTGCAGACGACGGACCGGAACGAGCCGTTCGTTTCTTCCCGGATCATCGCGAGAGCGGCTTCGTCGCCTACGGCTTCCACGGGCTTGTACACGTTCAGTACGTTTTTGACCGCTTCCCGCGCCGTGCCGAACGAGGTGACGTACAGCTCGCCCGTCGTCAAGTCGCACGCGGCCAAGCCGAACCGCCCGCCGCGTTCGGCCGAGCCGACGATGAAATTGTTCGTGGCTTCCTGGGCCGCTTTCGTCTCCATGACGGTGCCGGGCGTGACGATCCGCACGATCTCGCGCCGGACGACGCCTTTGGCCGACTTCGGATCCTCCACCTGCTCGCAGATCGCGACTTTGTACCCTTTTTCGATCAATCTGGCTATGTATCCTTCCGCGGAGTGATAAGGCACTCCGCACATCGGAACCCGTTCTTCCTGACCCGCGCCGCGGCCGGTCAGCGTGATTTCGAGTTCGCGCGAAGCGGTCAGCGCGTCTTCGAAAAACATTTCATAGAAATCGCCGAGACGGAAAAACAGCAGCGCGTCCCGCGCCTCCGCCTTGACGGACAAATATTGCTCCATCATGGGGGTATATCCGGCCATGTCGACCCTCCGATACATGCTGGCAGAATGGATTTCGGTGACATGGACCATTATATCAAAAAAAGCCATCCCGCGAATGGTAGGATCGGTTCATGACGCCAGGATGAGTGCGGATGGCAGATGATTTCAGGTGCAAGCCGGTATTTCGCGCAATCTTTCCCAGTCGGGGCGGGGGGTTATCCCATCGGTTCAGGTTGTTGGAGTTCATCCCTTCGGTTCTGAATAGTCGCTGTTTCCGTCAAATCAGCATTGAAGTTTTCCAAGCGATGAGGATCTGCTAAGTCCCTTCTGCTCAAGATCGAATTTATCCCCTCCACTCTGGATTTGATTGTCCGCTCAACATAAGACTGATGTTGTCCCTTCGACTCCCGTTGGACATGTTCAAGCGTTTCCTCCCCATTCGACAGCTTCTGTTGTTCTATTAACTTATCTTCGAGAGGACTAAGAGCCGAAATACAACTAGATTCCATATAACGATGTCTTTTCTGCCCAATAAAGGCCAGAATACATTTAGTCTCTTTCATTTCAGTTGAGTCAAAGTATCGAATTTTGATAAAAATAACTGTAATAATGCTCTTAGCAGCTCGAAAACGGGTTTATTTCGAAAAAATAATTGTATTTTTGCTCTTAGCTGTCAGCAGCTCCGTCAATAAGTTGGGAATGTGCGGTTTGCGGTTTGCGGTTTGCGGTTTGCGGTTTGCGGTTTGCGGTTTGCGGTTTGCGGTTTGCGGTTTGCGGTTTGCGGTTTGCGGTTTGCGGTTTGCGGTTTGCGGTTTGCGGTTTGCGGTT
>NZ_WJIB01000014.1 GCF_019400745.1 Cohnella sp. CFH 77786
CGAGATCCGATCTGGTGGCAATGGCGGAGGGGTTCCACGCGTACCCATCCCGAACACGACCGTTAAGCCCTCCAGCGCCGATGGTACTTGGACCGCAGGGTCCTGGGAGAGTAGGACGCCGCCAGGCCGGACAGATTTTCCAAACAGGTCTCATGCGGACCTTATACATTCCCCGATAGCTCAGCTGGTAGAGCACACGACTGTTAATCGTGTTGTCACAGGTTCGAGTCCTGTTCGGGGAGCCATGCTCTCATAGCTCAGTAGGTAGAGTGCATCCATGGTAAGGATGAGGTCACCGGTTCGATCCCGGTTGAGAGCTCCAGTTTTCGGCCCGTTGGTCAAGGGGTTAAGACACCTCCCTTTCACGGAGGTAACAGGGGTTCGAATCCCCTACGGGTCACCAATCTTCATTCATATGCGATGCTTGGAGTATACTCCGCGTGCCGGTTGGAGACTCTAAAATCGCTTCCCGTGGAGGCTTAGCTCAGCTGGGAGAGCATCTGCCTTACAAGCAGAGGGTCGGGGGTTCGATCCCCTCAGCCTCCACCATTTTTCTTTCCGATCCCTTGATGATGGGGATTAGCCAAGCGGTAAGGCAACGGACTTTGACTCCGTCACTCCTAGGTTCGAATCCTAGATCCCCAGCCATTTTCGAGAGCCATTAGCTCAGTTGGTAGAGCACCTGACTTTTAATCAGGGTGTCGAAGGTTCGAGTCCTTCATGGCTCACCACCTTCCGCACCACTCACACATGCGCGTGTGGCGGAATTGGCAGACGCACCAGACTTAGGATCTGGCGGGCAACCGTGGGGGTTCAAGTCCCTCCACGCGCACCAAGCTACATAAAACGAAGACCTCTGAATGTTCGCACTCAGGGGTCTTTTTTTCTTCAGAAGATCGTAACAACTGCTGACGATTTCATGAAGGAACTTCAACGATTGGCGTAGACTTGCCGCCGGATCGCGGACTACGCCTCCGCCTACGGGTTACGAAAGGTGCAAGCGTTAATCCACGAAACGGGCCGCGAGAACGTCCGTACGACGCTGGATATCGGAAATTTCCTCTGCGTCGATGAAGAATCCACGGTTGGGGTTCGCAACAATCTTCCCTACGCCTCGATGGTGCACATCAAAGACTTCTACAGGCGCCCGTCATATCAGAACCCCGGAGAAGGGTGGTTCCGTTCCTCTGGGGGCCAATACTTGAGGGGAGCGGTAGCCGGACAAGGCGATATCGACATGGGCCAGGTTCTCCGCTTGATTCGGGAATCGGGATGTGACGGATAGGTGTCCCTCGAATTTGAGGGGGCCGAGGATTGCCGGCGGGGCACGAGGGTAGGACTGGAGAACCTCAAAAGACTGTGGGACGAAACGAATTAGGCGTTCGAACGCGTTTGAACGGGATGATCGGAGGGGAGACGCAAGCCGGTTCCTCCTCTAAACAAATTTTTCGCAAAAACCACTAAAAACCATTTGCATTTTGATTGGATCTTTGGTATATTACTTATTGTCGCCTTCGGGAATACGGTTTACAAACGCAGCGATTACAGTATGCGGAAATAGCTCAGTGGTAGAGCATCTCGTTGCCAACGAGAAGGTCGCGGGTTCGAATCCCGTTTTCCGCTCCATCTTGTGCGCCCTTAGCTCAGCTGGATAGAGCGTTAGACTACGAATCTAAAGGCCGGGAGTTCGAATCTCTCAGGGCGCGCCAATTCAGCACAGAACGCACAGGCAACGGGACGTAGCTCAGCTTGGTAGAGCACCTGGTTTGGGACCAGGGGGTCGCATGTTCGAATCGTGTCGTCCCGACCATTTCCCAACAACTCGTGCGGGTGTAGTTCAATGGTAGAACTCCAGCCTTCCAAGCTGGTAGCGTGGGTTCGATTCCCATCACCCGCTCCATACTTAATGAAATCCTCAATCCCTTGCGGCGCAAGGGATTTTGTTTTTTTCTACAGTCGAAGCGGAATCAATGTCAACAAGAATAATCGGCGGAAATCGGGGGAACGTATTCTGTGGCAACGACATTCCCATGTCCAAGGAGCGTGTCCCCGTGAAATTAGGCGCCCACGAAACGATCGAAATGCATGAGATCCTGATGGAGAAGATGAACACGATCAGCCATCTGAATTTGTACGCCAAAGAAGCGAGAAATCCGCAATTAAAGGAAATGGTCATGCGCCATCGTCAGGACGCCATCGCGTCTTACAATGAACTCGTCAATTACATGCAAGGCAATCAGGGACAGTTCCGTCCCATGGCCTTCGGAGCAGGTTGGCAGAGGATGGACAGCGGACAAGTCCGATATGGTCTCCGCAACCCGTCCCCTCAGGCTCCGGAATCGGATGCTTCGTTCGACGATAGGGAAATCGCGGCGGCCATGCTGATCTGCCACAAGAACGGCGCCCGGAACGCTACATGGGCATCTCTCGAATGCGCGGACCCGAACCTGCGCCGGATGATGATGAACAGCGCTGAGGCGTGCTCCCAGCATGCTTATGAAACATTCCTTTTCATGAACGGGCAAGGCATGTACCAGGTGCCCACGCTGCAGGAGGAGACGACCCGGAATTTCATGCAGAGCTACCAGCCTGCCAGCCAGAATATGATGATGCAGGCCGGAGCCGCGAGCGGCGCAATGGCAGCGTTCCAGCCAGCCGCTCCAACGACCGGGACGGCCTCGTTCACCGGGACGGCCTCGTTCACGCCTGGCGGCCAACCGGGCACGGTCGGTCATTCGGTCAACCAGCCGATCAGCAACCCTTATCAGGCTGGCTCCTTCCGCCAATAGAGGCAATCGAGCCGACGCGTGGCAACCCCCCCCTCCTGGATCCCGCCCCGGATACCAAGAGGGGTTTTCCGTTTGATCATTCGGAATAATAATTCTCGCGCCAATTCAATTCTGAATGAGCTTCGATAAAAACGACATTTTCTGCAGCAAGAGGATGACGAAGTCGTTTTTACTTGTCCGAATCCGTTAGAAGATCGACAAGAAACAACGTCCCGGATAAAAACGGATGGAGATTTTCAGGTATGAATGTAGTATCATAGCAAGAAGGGTATTATTGTGGGATCATCCTAAACTAGCATGACGACTGACCGCAATCGACATTGTGTGCCAGCAGTCGGAACTTCGAGGTGAAAGCAATGACGGAATTGGCTGCGACGGGTCGTTCGCCGTCCAACCACCTGCTTCGGCGCGACGTACGTTTCCTCGGCAACATTCTCGGGGAAGTGCTCGTCCATCAAGGCGGGCGTGAGCTTCTGGATCACGTGGAGAAAATCCGGGAAATGAGCAAGGCGCTTCGCGCCGAATATTTGCCCGAGCTGTATCAGGAATTCGTCCATACGGTTCGGACGATGGATCCGGTGATCCGGCATCAAGTGATCCGCGCGTTCGCGATTTATTTTCAACTCGTGAACATCGCGGAACAGAACCACCGCATCCGCCGCAAACGGGACTATGAGCGTTCCGCCGGCGAAGCTGTCCAACCGGGATCCATCGAGAGCGTCGTTCTGGAACTCAAGAACAAGAACATCCCCATCGAAGAAATCCGCGACATGTTGGAAGACATGTCCCTCGAGCTCGTGATGACGGCCCATCCGACGGAAGCCACGCGCCGGGCGGTGCTCGATATCCACAAACGGATCGCCAATGAAGTGATGGAGCTGGACAATCCGTCTCTCACTTACCGGGAGCGGGAGAAACTGAGGGACAAGCTGCTCAATGAAGTGCTCACCCTCTGGCAGACGGATGAGCTTCGCGAACGCAAGCCGACGGTGCTCGATGAAGTGCGCAACGGCATGTACTACTTCCACGAGACCTTGTTCGACGTGCTGCCGGACGTCTACGACGAGCTGGAGCGCTGTCTGGCCAAATACTATCCCGACGAGCCGTGGCACGCTCCGACCTATCTGCGCTTCGGCTCCTGGATCGGCGGAGACCGGGACGGCAATCCGTCGGTCACGGCCGCCATCACGTGGAAGACGCTGCAGATGCAGCGGAGCTTGGCCATCCGCAAGTACGACGAGGTGCTGCGTGTCCTGAATGCCCGGATGAGCTTCAGCACGACGATCGTGGAAGTGACGGACGAACTTCTCTCTTCGATCGAAGAAGACAGGTCGAACGTGGAACTGACCTCCGTGGAGCCTTGGACCAACGCTAAGGAACCGTACCGGGTCAAAATCTCATACATGCGGCAGAAGCTCGCGAACATGCGGGATGACGCCTTGGCCGGTACGGCTAAGCGATATCACCAGCCGTCCGAGCTGATCCGCGACCTGCAGCTGATCGAACGCAGCCTGAGACACCATTATGCCGATTACGTAGCCGATACGCTGATCAAGAAAATGATCCGGCAAGTGGAGCTGTTCGGCTTCCATCTGGCGAAGCTGGACGTCAGGCAGCACAGCAAAGAGCATGAGAACGCCATGACGGAAATGCTGGCCATCGCGGGCGTCGCCGAGAACTACGCGGCCCTGGATGAAGAGAAGAAAGTCGAGCTGCTTCATTCCCTGCTGGGCGAGCAGCGCCCCCTTGTCAATGAAATGGTGAAAATGTCCGATGCCACCCGGGAGATTCTCGACGTCTACCGGACGATTTACCGCGCCCAGCGGGAGATCGGGGAAGGCTGCACCGGCACGTACCTCATCAGCATGACGGAATCCGCAAGCGACATGCTTGAGGTCATGGTGTTCGCGAAGGAAGCCGGACTGTTCCGCCGCCGGGAAGACGGCACCGTCGAATCGTCGATCCAGGCGGTCCCGCTGTTCGAGACGATCGACGATCTCCATGCGGCACCGGCCATCATGCGCAAGCTGTTCGAGCTTCCGATTTACCGGCAGTGTCTCGCGAACGCGGGCAACCTGCACGAGGTCATGCTCGGCTACTCCGACAGCAACAAGGACGGCGGCATGGTGACGGCCAACTGGGAGCTGCGCATCGCCCTCAAGGAATTGACCCGTACGGCCAAGGAGTACGGCGTGAAGCTCAAGTTCTTCCATGGCCGCGGCGGCGCCCTCGGGCGCGGGGGGATGCCGCTGAACCGCAGCATTCTCGCCCAGCCGCCGCATACGATAGGCGGAGGCATCAAGATCACGGAGCAAGGCGAAGTGCTCTCTTCCCGTTATTCCATGAAGGGTATCGCCTACCGGAGTCTCGAGCAAGCGACCAGCGCGCTGCTGACCGGCGCTTACCTCTCCCGTCACGCGGGGCAGGAGGAAGCGGCCGAATCGCAATGGGAAGAGATCTTGAGGGAAATCTCGGAGAAGGCGCAGACGAAGTACCAGGACCTCATTTTCCGCGATCCGGATTTCATGACCTTCTTCAAGGAATCGACGCCGCTTCCGGAGATCGGCGAGCTGAACATCGGCTCCCGTCCGTCGAAGCGCAAGAACAGCGAGCGTTTCGAGGATTTGCGTGCCATTCCGTGGGTGTTCTCGTGGACGCAGAGCCGTTACCTGCTTCCGGCCTGGTATGCCGCGGGAACCTCGTTCCAAGCTTATGTTCAAGGGGACGAGGGGCGTTTAGCGACGCTTCGGATCATGTACCGGGATTATTCGTTCTTCCGGACGCTGATCGACAATCTGCAGATGGCGCTTGCCAAGGCGGATTTGAATATCGCCCGGGAATATGCCGGCATGATCAAGGACGAAACGGTGCGCAATCGCATATTCACCCTGATCGAAGAGGAATACGACCGTACGCGGGAGTTGATCCTGGCGATTACCGGCCAGGAGGACATCCTCGATAACGTACCGGTCATCCAGGAATCGATCCGCCTGCGCAATCCGTACGTGGATCCCCTGAGCTATCTCCAAGTGCAGCTGCTGAACGAGCTCCGCGGGCAGCGCGCCCAAGGGCAGGACGATACGGAGCTGCTCCGCGAAGTGCTCCTGACGATCAACGGGATCGCCGCAGGTCTTCGCAATACGGGCTGACGGTCCGACAACAACCGAACGTTGCGCGCATGGGAAGGCCCGGGTTGAACGATCCGGGCCTTTGCGATACGGAAAGCGAGCCGCATCATGAAAAGGAAAACGAATTTCGCCGCCGTCCTGCTGGTGCTGCTTGGCGCTGCCAGCTACGGCTTCATCTCCCCGATATTCAAAAGCGCCGAAGCGGACGGCTGGGACGGCTATGCCTTAACCTTCATGCAAGTTTCGACCGGCGCGCTTCTGCTGTGGCTTTTACTGCTCGTGCGCAGCCGATTCAAGCCGTCTCTGAAGATGAGCGGGAAAGTGCTGCTGCAGGTCGTCGTCATCGGCGCATGCGGATTATCCCTTACGACCATTCTGTATAACCGCTCCTTGTCCCATTTGGATGCGTCGATGGCGATCGTCTTGCTTTTTCAATATGCGTGGATTACCATTTTGCTAGAAAGCATCCGAGCCAAACGTTGGCCCTCCCGAGGAGAATGGCTGGCCGTATGCTTGATCTTCACGGGAACGATCCTGGCCGTGGGGCTGCTGGAAAAGGATCTCGGCCGCGTGAGCGCGGACGGACTGCTCTACGGCTTGCTGTCGGCGGTCTCGTACAGCTTGTTCTTTTTCCTGGCGGGTTTCCTCCCCGAGGCTCTGGAATCGTTCGCCAAATCGGCGGTCATGTCCGCCGCCTCTCTCGGACTCATTTTGCTCGTGCAGGGGACGGGCTCGTTCGACGGCTCAGGATCGATTCCGCTATGGGTATGGGGGCTGATGCTTGGCGCTTTCGGCACGGTGCTTCCTACGTTATGCTTCAATGCGGGGATACCGAAAATCGGCCCCGGGTTGGCCGCGCTGCTCGGTTCCCTGGAGCTGCCGGTGGCCGTTCTGGCCGCATACGCCATGCTGGGGGAGCCGTTGTCCGTGTGGCAGTGCGCCGGCATTGCACTGATCGTGGCGGGCATCATGGCGGCCCAGGAACGCCGTCCTGGATCGGCCGAATCTCGGCCGGGAAGTGAGGAATTACGTTGAAGCCATTGGATACGCGGCTCGCCAAGCTGGCCCGCAAGGGTGATCAGAGGGCGTTCGCGGAAATCGTTAGCTTATACAAGGACAAGCTGTACCATCTGGCATACCGGATGACCGGCAATCGCCAGGAGGCGGAGGACGTCGTACAGGATACGTTTCTACGGGTGTTCAAGAACCTGGAGCGCTACGACGAGAACCAGAAGTTCTCCACCTGGATCTATCGGATCGCCACGAATCAGTGCATTGACCGGCTGAGGAAGAGGCGAAACGTATACTCGCTCGATGCCGAATCTTCCGACCACGAAGGCTTGGACGGCTACGCGATGATGCCCAGCGACGAGCGGACGCCGGAGAGCGAGCTCATCCAGTCCGAAACCCAACGTCTGATCCATCAGGCGATCGAGACGCTGCCGGTCAAGTACAAATCGGTGATGGTCCTGCGTTATTTGCAGGATCTGTCGCTGCAGGAGATCTCCGAAGTGCTGGATATGCCGGTCACGACGATCAAAACCCGCGTGCACCGCGGCCGGGAATTCCTCCGAAAAAAATTGGAAAACAAATTGTAGCTCGTAGTCCGCGCATTTGTGAAACCATGGCGGGGGACGAAACGTATGGTATAGAAGCGATTCACAGCGACGCTTACCGATGTGGCGTCTGGACCTACAGAAAGGGATGGCAGAGATGGATTGCAAAGTTGCCGTCGCATGGATGCACGACTACTTGGATGGGGACCTCGACCGCCGGCAGGCGGAGAGCCTGAAACAGCATATGAACGAATGCGCCGAGTGCCGTCAGCGATTCGACGCGCTTGCCCGGACGGAAGCTCTCGTTAAGGCGATTCCGAGCAAGCAGGCGCCGGCCGGCCTCGAAGAACGCATCCTGGCTTCGCTGCCGAAGACGCGCCGGCCGGCCGGCTGGAGCGGCTGGGTGCGCCGCCATCCGGCGATGTCCGCCGCCGCGCTGTTCCTGGTCGTGATGCTGTCCAGCTTCGTCGCGATGTGGAATCAGGACCGGCAGCTGTCGGTTTCCGGACCCGACTTGGACAACGTCATTATCGAGGGCACGACCGTGATCGTGCCCGAAGGCCAGGAAGTGTCGGGCGATCTGACGGTCGCCAATGGAACCGCGGAAGTGCACGGGGACGTCAAAGGGGATCTGACGGTGATCGACGGCAACGTGACGCTCGCATCCACAGCCCATATCGCAGGCCATGTGCAGGAAATCGACCGCGTGTTCGACTGGGCCTGGTACAAAGTGAGATCTTGGTTCGGAACGCTGGCGTACGGTTCATGACCGATGGACCTCCCTGGGTCTTAGGGAGGTTTTTTTATTCAAACGACAGGATTTCGCCCTGGGAGTAGAGAAGTGATTCTAGATCAATCCTATGCGTAATCCGACAACTTTCAGCAGACATGATACAGCGCCGGGACGGGGGGTCGCGTCTTGGACTATTTTACCGGGCTAACATGGCAAAGTTCGATCAAAGACATAGCGGACATCCTGATCGTCAGTTACCTGATTTACCGGATGATTCTGCTCGTCAGAGGCACCCGCGCGGTGCAGCTGCTTAAAGGAATCTTATTGCTCGTCATCACATGGGCTCTCGCTACGTGGCTGAATCTTTTTACGTTGAAGTGGCTCATGAATCAAGTGTTCACGTTCGGGGTCGTGACCGTCCTCATCATCTTCCAGCCGGAGCTTCGCCGCGCGCTGGAACAGCTCGGCCGGGGCAAGCTGTTTACCCGGAATCCGGCGGAAGACCAGGACGTCAGCCACCGCATCAACGAAGTGATTAAGTCCGTGAATTATTTAGCCCGCCGAAAAATCGGGGCCTTAATCGTCTTCGAGCGCAGCACCGGCCTGAACGATTACATCGAATCCGGCATCACGATGGAATCCGCGCTCAGCTCGGAGCTGCTCATCAACGTGTTCACGCCCAATACTCCGTTGCATGACGGCGCCGTCATTTTGAGGGCCCATCAGATCATGGCAGCGGGGTGCTATTTGCCGCTGTCGGAAAATCCGTTCATCAGCAAGGAGCTCGGCACTCGCCATCGCGCCGGCATCGGCGTGAGCGAGGTCTCCGACGCCATCTCGGTCATCGTCTCCGAGGAGACGGGACAAGTCTCTCTTGCGATCAACGGGCAGATCGTCCGCGACATCAAAGAGGAGTCGCTCATTTCCAAGTTGTTCGAAGAGCTTCGCCCGCAACTTAGGAAAAACGGCGGCACCGAGTCCAAATGGAGCTGGAAGGCGCCATGGAAGCGGAAAGAGGGGGATCGCCGTGGATAGATGGTTGAACCACCCGACCGCGATCAAACTCATCTCTCTCGCCATCGGAATCATCATGTGGGCGGTCGTTCATTTCGATCCCGAATCCTCGCCGAACAGTGTGGCTTCCTTGATGGAAACCCGTAAAATAGAAGACGTGAAAATCGAGGCGTACGGACTCGATGAGCGCAATTACGTGCTCAAAGGACTTAACCCGCAGACGGTGAAGTTGACGGTTCGGGGTACCCGGAGCGATCTCTGGTCGGCGCGCAAGGAGGATTACCGGCTTCGCGCCGATCTTACAAGCGTCGGAGAAGGCGTGCATACGCTGTCGCTTCAGCTCGATTTGCCCCGCGGCGTCCAGCTCGTCGAAATGACTCCCGGTGCAGTCACGGTCACGGTGGAGGCGCTGCAAACCAAGGAGTTCGAGGTGACGATCCGGACACGCGGTTCCCCGGCGGAAGGCTATATCGCCGGAACGCCGATCGTGAAGCCGACGAACCGGGTTCACGTCACGCTGCCAGCCAATTCATTGGCGCAAGTGACCGAAGTAGGCGCCGTCATTCCCGTGGAAGGCGAGAAGAAAGCGATCAAGAACAAATCGGTGAAGCTGGCCGCATACGACGAAGACGGCAAAATCATCGAGGGGGCTTTCATCGATCCGGCCGTCGTGGAAGTGGAAGTGCCGATCACGAATCCGTTCAAGACGGTTCCGCTGCAGTTCGTGATGGTCGGGCGGATGCCGCCCGGGCTCAGCATCGGCACGTTCGAGCCCGACACGGAGCAAGTGACGGTGTACGGACCGAAGGAGGCGCTGAGCAAAATCGAGTTCGTCGAAGCGGACCTGCCGCTGGCGAACTTGACGAAGTCGGGGAAGGTGACGATCGCGCTGCCGGATATTCCGGGGATCACGGAAATCTCGCCGGCCCAAGTCGTCGTGAACGTCGAGGTCGTGCTGTCGGACACCCGCCCGCTCGAAGGTCTGCCCATCAATTGGAAAGGGCTCGGGGAAGGGATGTCTGTTAAAATCGTAGAGCCGGCAACGGGTAAAGCGGATATCGTCGTCAAAGGGTCGCCGTCCCGGCTGGGCAAGCTGCAGCCCGGCGACGTAACCGTCGATGCGGATCTGAGCGGCAAAGGACCCGGAACGTATACGGTTCCGCTGATCGTCAACTCGCCGCGTTTTATCGAGCAGTCGGGCGGAACGAGCACGGCGACGGTCGAGATCGCGGCGGACGTTCCCGCGAGCGCGAATCCGGACGGCCCGGTTTCAAGCGGCAATCCAAGCGAGCGTCCGGTGCAGGAGAACGCCGAAAACGCGGGAGCGGGCAATCCCTGACGAGGCAGCTGGGCAGAACAGAATGAAGGGGCAAGGGTGAAGATGGGTAAATATTTCGGTACGGACGGGGTTCGCGGGGTGGCCAACCGCGAATTGACTCCTGAATTGGCTTATCGGATCGGCCGCTGCGGCGGCGTTGTACTGACGGGACGTTCCAAGCGCCCCAAAGTAGTGATCGGACGCGATACCCGGATTTCCGGGGCGATGCTGGAAAGCGCGCTCGTGGCCGGGCTGCTGTCGATCGGCGCGGACGTAGTCCGTCTAGGCGTCGTCTCGACGCCTGCGGTCGCATATTTGACGAGAAAGCTGCACGCGGATGCGGGCGTCATGATTTCGGCCTCTCACAATCCGGTGGAGGATAACGGCATTAAATTTTTCGGAGGCGACGGCTTTAAGCTGCTCGACGAAACCGAAGCGGAAATCGAACGGTTGATGGATGCGGCTGTGGACGAGCTCCCTCGGCCCACTGGAGACGGCGTCGGTACGGTCACGACGGATGAGTCCGCGAAGGAGCTGTATTTGGAGTTCCTGCGGACGACCGTTGGCAGTCGCTTCGACGGGTTGAAGATCGTGCTGGATTGCGCGCATGGGGCCGCTTATGAGCTGGCGCCGGCGATTTTCCGCGCGTTGGGCGCCGAGGTGATTGCGTACGGAGCGGAGCCGAACGGGCTGAATATTAACGACGGCGCCGGGTCTACGCATCCGGAGATGCTGGCCGCCAAGGTGCTGGAGCATGGCGCCGACTTGGGACTCGCTTTCGACGGAGACGCCGACCGTCTTATCGCGATCGACGAGAACGGGCAGGAGACGGACGGGGATTACATCCTCTGCATCTGCGGCGACGCGATGAAGCGGGCAGGCAAGCTGAAGCACGACACCGTGGTGACGACGGTCATGGCGAACATCGGCTTCTTCCAGGCGGCCAAGGCGCTTGGACTGGCGACGGCCCAGACGGCCGTGGGCGACCGCTATGTCATGGAAGAGATGGTGCGCGGCGGATTCAATCTCGGCGGGGAGCAGTCGGGGCATGTCATTTTCCTCGATTACAACACGACCGGAGACGGCATTCTGACGGGTCTCCAATTGGTCGACACGATCGTTGCCTCGGGCAAGAAGCTGAGCGAGCTGAAGTCGGTCATGCGGAAATACCCTCAAACGCTGGTAAACGTCAGGGTGAAGGATAAATCCCAGTATCCCGGCAACCAAGCCATTCAGGCAGCCGTATCGGCCGCGCAGGAGGCGCTCGGGGACGAAGGCAGGGTACTGGTTCGCCCCTCGGGTACGGAAGCGCTTATCCGAGTTATGGCGGAGGGACCGGACATCGGGGTCATCGAACGCCATGTGGAAACGATCGCGGACGTGATCCGCAAGGAACTGGCCTGATACAAGCCATGACACCGAAAAAGACGTCTTCGCCGGTTTACGAAAGCCGGGAAGACGTCTTTTGTTTACAAAGCGCCGGATTCCCGGACGATGTTGTAGGCCCTTTCGTAGTCCTCTTCCTCCACGATTGCCGTCAACAGGACATCTCGTCCCGACACGCGGTTCTCGAGCCCCCCGGAGCTGTAACCGCTCGCGCTCACGCTGGCGGCGCTCAGAATGCCCGCGGAACGGTTCTCGAACTCGCCGTTCAGCGTCAGTTCTCCGAGGCTGTCGAAGTGGCTTCGGATCGGATTCGTCATGACGTCAATGCCGTCTCCGGGCATTCCGTCAAACCGTTCGATTCTCGAGTCGACAAGCCTAAGCTGCTTCAATTGCTCCAATGCTTTGTGGGCTTGGTCGGGCGTATTGAAATAGGCGAGTATGGATCTCTCCGTCATCGGATACCCTCCGTTTCGTCTGCTGCTCCTATATCGTGGGCGGATTCCGCGTGAAGTATGCAATTTGCTTGTGCGGAGCGTCGGATCGGGTCGCCGGATGGTGGCGGAGGCATGTCATTTCCTGGGCAATGATGGCGTACGGTTGCAAAAGCGGCACAAAACGAATATGATGGGGAATAGACTTCGGAAGGAAAGAGAGGGCAGCGCGGATTCTTAAGCAACAACAAGCGCCAGAACTTGACCGGTCATGACACGGATGCAAGGCGATGACGGCAAGTTGACGAGGTGGAGGCGTTCGGATTTTTCGGCGGGGACCTCCCGGTTTCGCATCGAAGCCGACAAACCGGAAGACAAAACGCAGCGGGTGACCGTGCGTACAATATTCCGGTAAGATGCATCATAACGAATGACATGGAAATGGGATGTCCGGCGGGCCGGAACCGGCGCGGGCGGACACATCCTTTGTTTGTGGTTGGGATCGTATGTCGTAAGCCGTACGTTATCCGAATCACCTTGATAAAAACGACATTCACGGTTCACGAGACGATCGAGTCGTTTTTACTTGATGGATGAGGTTGTGACGCTTAGGCAGCTGGGTTTCGGTGGCCCGAACGGACAGGGAAACCGAAACGGAGGGTCTTATTCAACATGTGCGGAATCGTAGGATATATCGGCAACCGGGAATCGCAGCCGATTTTGCTGGAAGGTCTCAAGAAACTCGAATATCGCGGGTACGACTCGGCAGGGATTGCCGTATTCACGGAGCAAGGGCTTGAAATCACGAAGACGGTCGGACGTTTGGCGAACCTGGAAGGACGTCTCTCCGGCGATCCGTTGCGCGGAACGGTCGGCATCGGGCACACCCGGTGGGCGACGCACGGCAAGCCGTCCGACGTCAACTCCCATCCGCATACGGACAACACGCTCAAATTCTCGGTCGTGCACAACGGAATCATCGAGAACTATTTGGAATTGAAAGAAGAACTGATGCACAAGGGGCATCGTTTTCTTTCCGAAACGGACACAGAAGTCATATCGCACCTCATCGCGGTGGAATACGAAGGGGACATCGTCAAGGCGGTTCAACGCGCGGTCAGCAAAATGCGCGGTGCATTCGCACTTGGCGTCCTGACCGAATACGAGCCGGATAAGCTTGTCGCCGTTCGCTACGCCAGCCCTCTCATCATCGGGGTCGGCGAAGGCGAGAAATACATCGCGTCGGACATTCCGGCGATCCTGGAGCATACGCGCGATATCTATATCTTGAACGACGGCGAGATGGCCGTTCTAACCCGCGATTCGGTTCAATTGATGACGATCGAGGGCAACCTGATCTCCAAAGAAATGTTCCACGTCGATTGGGATTTGATGACGGCGGAAAAAGGCGGCTTCGACCACTTCATGCTCAAGGAGATCCACGAGCAGCCGAAAGCGTACCGGGACACGATGCGCGGACGGATGAGCGAAGACGGCCGTTCCGTCGTGCTGCCGGAGCTGAAAATGACGCCGGACATGCTTCGCGGGTTCAAACGCGTTCACATCGTGGCTTGCGGAACCGCGATGCATGCCGGGCTCGTTGGCAAAACGGTGATCGAGCAGCTGGCCCGCGTCCCCGTCGAGACCGACGTGGCTTCGGAATACCGTTACCGGTCGCCGATCATCACCCCGGACACGCTGGTCATCGTGGTCAGCCAATCCGGCGAAACGGCCGACACGCTCGCGGCATTGCGTGAAGCGCAGCGTTGCGGCGCGCGCGTGCTGGCAATCACGAATGTCGTTGGCAGCTCGGTCGCCCGCGAAGCCGACGACGTCATCATCACGCTGGCCGGGCCGGAAATCGCGGTCGCTTCGACCAAGGCGTACACGTCGCAGCTCATTGCGTTCTATCTCTTCGGACTGTATTGGGCGCAGGCGAACGGCACGAAGAACGAAGCGGAAATCGCGCACATTCTCGCGGCGATGGAGTCGCTGCCGGAGCAGGTCGAGAAAATCCTCGCCCAGGCAGAAGTGTTGAAAGGCGTTGCCGAGTCGATCTCCCGCCACAGCAGCCTGTTCTTCATCGGACGCGGCATCGATTATGCCGTCGCGCTGGAAGGATCGCTCAAGCTGAAGGAGATCTCGTACATCCACTCCGAAGCTTATGCGGCCGGAGAGCTCAAACACGGTACGCTTGCGCTCATCGAAGAAGGCGTCCCGGTCATCGCCCTGATGACGCAGGAAGAGCTGTACGAGAAAATGCTTAGCAACATTAAAGAAACGAAAGCGCGCGGAGCCCACGTTTTGGGCATCATCAACGAAGGCTCCGAAGGAGAGACCGCGAAGTCGGTCGACCGCCAATTCGCGATCCCCCGCACGCTGCCGATCCTGACGCCGGCGCTGTCGGTCGTTCCGCTGCAGCTGCTCTCGTACTATGCTTCGCTCGCGCTCGGTCACGACGTCGACAAGCCTCGCAACCTGGCGAAGAGCGTGACGGTGGAGTAAGGATCTAGTTTAATCAGCTGCGCTTGATTGATTTCAATAAAGTGTTGTTCTGAACAATAAGGTTTTGTTCTGAGCAGAATCAGTACAATAAAGTATTGTTTTTAATAACATTACTAACAAAGAAGGCAACCAGGAAATTTTCTGGTTGCCTTTTTTCAAGGAAGGTGAATGTATGGCGAATACAATCGGCCAGAAATTAAAGAAAATCAGGCAAGCTAAAAGTATGACCCAAGTTGAGTTTTCTTCAAGCCTAGGTATCTCTCAGGGGCGTTTGAGTGAAATTGAAAAGGATATTACTAAGCCTTCTG
This sequence comes from Cohnella sp. CFH 77786, assembly GCF_019400745.1. Classification (GTDB taxonomy): domain Bacteria; phylum Bacillota; class Bacilli; order Paenibacillales; family Paenibacillaceae; genus Cohnella. Next base: position 15,169 of record NZ_WJIB01000014.1, read on the forward strand.
CAGACACCCTCATCGCTCTTCGTAAAAAATTTGATGTCGACCTTAATTGGCTTTTAGGGGATTGACCCTTGAAATCCTTTTTATACATAGAGCAGAAATAAGTAAGCTAACGGATTACGATAACACTATCACAACACCCTGCCGGCATGATCCGGCAGGCTGTTCCGCTAAACATTCCTGTTAAGTGTCCATTGCACCTCAGTTGTCAGTGTGGGAACCGTTTTAAGGGAGTAATGAAAAAGACCGTGTTTCGTTGCTCGTTAGCAGCGAAATACGGTCTTTTCTGCATGGGAGGCTTATCCCGGTATAACCTCTCCTGGACAACCGATTCAAAAACACGGATGAACCCATGATAAATTATCTTCGTCTAAACTTGGAGCTTTTTCTTTCGATCAACGTGGGTTCCATCATGATATTTACCAAACTGGAGGGCACCTCTTGATGGATACGGTTCAGGAGTATTTCAAAACTAGTCTTGACCATTTCCCCAATCGGTTGATGAATGCTTGAAATCTCCATAATTTTCGAGAGATACGTATCGTCGAAACCAATGATGCTCACGTCTTCGGGAACCCGAATTTGTCTTTGCTGCGCGGCTCTCATGAACTCAAGGGCCATGATGTCGTTTTCCGCGAAAAGACATGTAAATTCAAGCTTTTCCGACTTATCCAGATACTTTTCGATATATCTGCGAATCATAAAGCTATTATTGGAGGATTCAACCAGCAGGAAGTTGTTGGAGTCAAACGTAAAGCCGTTTTCTTGCAAAACGCTTTCCAAACCATAAAATTTTTCGTCGTCCCGTATCGATCCAATGTATCCAAATGTCTTGTGTCCTGAATGAATGAAGCTTTCGCCGGCCAATTGGCCTGCTTGAAAATGATTGATTCCGACACTGTCGAGCATTTTTCTATTATTGGTTAATACAACGGCGGGGATTTCCAATTTTGATATCCTTTCCAGGTTAAAATCGCTTGAAGGCACGATGATGATGCCATCCACCTGCCGGGAAACAAAGTTTTGGATGTTCTCCCATTCCGTCACCGGATTGTATTTGGAGTTGTGAAACAGAATATTGAACCCGTTCTTCCTTGCTTCAAGCTCCAGCGAATCAATGATCTCCACGAAATAAGGATTGTTGATCTCCCTTATGCTAATCCCAATGATGTTCGTACTGCTTCTTTTCAACGTTTGAGCGGCTTTATTGGGAACATAGCCAAACTCTTCAACCACTTTCATAACGGCTTTGACGATTTCTTCGCTGACTCCTTTATGGCCATTAAGGACCCGGGATACGGTTGGTTGGGAGACTTTCGCCTTTTTGGCTATTTCCTTCATAGTCAATTTTGCCATCGGGATGAGCTCCTTTCAGAGTTACTATATCACAAAAGCAGGGACAGTAAGATATTCTGAATACAAATAGTAATATTCATGAATATTTATTTATTTTATAGAAATCGTATTCCCAAATCCTGAATGAATTAACCCTAGAAAGATAGTGTTATTTTAATTTTATAACCTCCAATCTTGTGTTGACATCCAATTAATCAAGGTGATATGCTTTCGCTGTAAGTTCTTCCAGTTTTGTAATACGAATTCACAGATATTCATCAGGATGGAAAGGGAGAGAAGTTTTTGTCTATGTCTACTGTGAAAGTTGAGAATCACCGTCCTAAGTTTCATTTTTCTCCTCCGGCGGATTGGATGAATGACCCGAACGGGCTGGTTTATTTTAAGGAGGAATATCATCTTTTCTACCAGTACTCTCCGAACGGAACGGACGTTGGAGGTATGCATTGGGGACATGCGGTAAGCAGGGATCTGATGACATGGGAACACCTCCCCATAGCGCTTGCCCCCGATGAGAAGGGAATGATTTTTTCAGGCAGCGCCGTGGTGGATTGGAACGACACAACGGGGTTTTTCGGCGGAAAGCCTGGACTTGTCGCTATTTTTACTTACCATGATCATTCCGGATTGACGCAAAAGCAAAGCCAAAGTATTGCATATAGCAAGGATTGCGGAAGGACCTGGATCAAATACGAAGGGAATCCGGTTATCACTTCCGATCAATATGTCGATTTTCGGGATCCGAAGGTTTTCTGGCATGAAGAAACGAAGCGATGGGTGATGGTTCTCGCTTGCGGCCAAACGGTTTGCCTTTACCATTCGCCCAATTTAAAAGAATGGACCCTTGGCAGCGAATTCGGTGAAGGAATCGGTTCCCATGACGGCGTCTGGGAATGTCCGGATTTGTTCGCGTTACCCGTAGACGGGGATAGAACGAACTTGAAATGGGTCTTGCTTGTAAGCATTGGAGCCGAGCCTGCATTCCCGGAAGGTTCAAGAACCCAGTACTTTACCGGGCATTTCGACGGGCGTGCCTTCGTGCCGGATGAAGCTTCCCAAACCGTTCGTTGGCTTGATTATGGCAGGGATAATTATGCAGGCGTAAGCTGGTCGGACATCCCGGAAGAAGACGGACGGCGAATCTATATCGGCTGGATGAGCAATTGGAAATATGCGAATAAGACACCAACCGAAGGTTGGAGAGGCGCCATGACCATTCCAAGAGAACTTACACTGGAATCAAGGAATGGCGAAGCCGTATTGATTCAACGTCCTGTGTTGGAACTGGAAAGGATCAGAACTCCTCTTCTAGTGGCGGAAGGGGAAGCTGTAAATGAGCTGAATTTGTTATTGAAGTACCAACAACTGGAAACGTACGAGATCGTAGCCGAATTTGTACTTGCTCAGGGCATTGACTCCCTTGGGTTTAAACTAAGAACCTCGGAACAGGAAGAAACAGTGGCCGGATATTCCGTGAAGGATTCTGCAGTATTCGTCGACCGTTCTCGTTCGGGAGTCGTTGATTTTCATGAGCATTTCGCCGGCATACATCAAGCGATCTTGCCGCCCGATTTGCAGTGTCTACAGTTGCGTCTTCTTGTCGATCGCTCATCCGTGGAGGTATTTGCGAACGACGGTCTTGCCGTGATTACAGATTTGATTTTCCCGTCTCCATCCTCATTAGGATTATCTCTTTTTTGCAATGGGAAGAACGAGTTACCCTATAAAGTGAAAATTTACCAACTGTAGTTGTTCTGGTTCAATAGCTACCTCAGCGGCCTCGGACCTTGTCCGGGGCCTTCCGTTTTGGTTTCGTCAGATCAGGCACCCGAAAAATTGCAACCTTTTTCGAAATCTCGATCCTTAAACGGACAGTGAAACTTCACTAAAATAGAGTCATAGAAAGGGCTTACACGTAACAGCAGAGAAGCCTGATGGAGGTGAAGCCGGATGTCGACGGAAGCGGGATACGAGGTGCCCCTGCAGAAGCAACTGACCCACAACAAAGCGTCGTTCACTCGGCTGCTCCGCAAATTGTACGCACAGCGTTATTTGCAAGTAATGGCCCTGGTCGGCGTCGCGTGGATGATCGTCTTCAACTACATTCCGATGTACGGGATCATCATCGCGTTCAAAAACTTCAACATCATCAAGCCGATCTCGGAAGCGCCCTGGGCAGGTCTAACGCACTTCAAGGACTTCCTGAACGACGACAACATCGGCTACGTCATCAAAAATACGATCGGTATGAGCGTGCTCAAGCTCATCATCGGTTTCCCGTTGCCGATCCTGTTCGCGATATTCTTAAACGAGCTTCGCCCGATCCGCTTCAAAAAATCGGTGCAGACGATCTCGTACCTGCCGCACTTCCTGTCCTGGGTCATCCTCGGCGGCATCCTCGCCACTTGGCTTGCGGATATCGGAATCGTCAACAAGCTGCTGCTGTGGCTGAACGTGATCGACGAACCGATCACCTACCTGGCGGAGCCGAAGTATTTCTGGACGATCGTCATCGCCTCGGACATCTGGAAGGAACTCGGCTGGTCCGCCATCATCTACCTGGCCGCCATCTCCAGCATCTCGCCCGAGCTGTATGAAGCGTCGACGATCGACGGTGCGGGACGATTCCAGAAGATGTTCTACATCACACTGCCCTCGATTCAAGGCACGATCGCTATCCTCTTCATTCTGGCGGTCAGCGGCGTGATGAACTCGAATTTCGACCAGATTTTCATCATGAGCAATCAATTGAATGAGAGCGCAAGCAGCGTCGTGGATACCTACGTCTACAAAATGGGCCTTCAGCTCGGACGCCATTCCTACGCGACTGCGGTCGGCCTGCTGAAATCGGTCATCGCGCTTCTGCTCCTGCTGACCGCCAACTATATTACGAAAAAGCTGAACGACACTTCCCTGTTCTGACGAAGGCGGTGAATCCCATGTTCAAGTTGCAACGCAGATCGCCCGGCGAAGCGCTGTTCGACTACGTGAACGTCATCCTTATGCTTGCGGTCTGCGCCATTACGATTTATCCGATCTGGTACGTGCTGATCAATTCCTTGAACGAAGGACAGGACGCGATGCGCGGCGGCATCTACTGGTTGCCCCGCAAGTGGTCGCTCAGTAACTATGAAGCGGTGTTCGCAAACAGCGGCATCATGACCGCGATGTGGATTACGGTAGCCAAGACTATCGTCGGCACCGTCCTGCATGTGTTCTTCACCGCGATGGTCGCCTACGCCTTCTCGCGAAGAGAGCTGATCGGGCGGCAGATCTACATGACGATCGGCACGATCACGCTGTTTTTCAGCGGCGGCCTGATTCCATACTACCTTTTGATTCGCGATATGCATCTGCTCGACACCTTCTGGGTCTACGTTATCCCGGCGCTGTTCAGCTTCTTCGACCTGATCATCTTCCTCGCCTTCTTCCGGGACCTCCCGGCGGGGCTGGAGGAAGCGGCGAAGATTGACGGTGCCGACGATTTCAAAATCTTTTATCGGGTGATTATTCCGATCTCCATGCCGGTTGTGGCGACGATCGCGTTGTTCCACGGCGTTTATCAATGGAACGACTACTTCTCGGGCGTTATTTTCATCAACAAAAACACCGAACTGCAGCCGATCCAAACCTATCTGTACCGGATCGTCGCGCAGGCAAGCTCGAACCAGATCGCCGCTCAGGCGTCCGGCGGCATAACCAAGACCGTCACCTCGCAGTCGATCAAGCTCGCGACGATGGTCGTTACCACGCTACCGATCGTATTCGTCTATCCGTTCCTGCAGAAATACTTCGTCAAAGGCTTTATGATCGGCTCGATCAAGGGCTGACCGTCACCGGTTGCAAGCTTTGCCGGGAGGGAGGGGCCAACCCAAGCGGCAAGTTCCAACATACTCACGATCATACGAAAAGGGGCAATGTCAAATGAGAATCAACGTACGCGGCGTACTTACGCTCGTCATGGTAGCGGCCATGTCGGCAACGATGATCGCATGCTCGTCTTCGGGCAATAATGAAGCGGCAAGCAGCACGCAGCCGGCAGCCACAACCGCAGCGTCCGAAGCGCCGAAGGCAAGCGCGGACCAGCCGGGCTGGAAGGCGGACACAAAACCGATCACGTTCGACTGGTACTTGAACTTCTCCTGGTTCCCGAACAAATGGGGCGTAGACGCCACCTCTCAATACATCACCAAAAAAACCGGCGTAAACATCAACTTCATCGTGCCGGCCGGCAACGAGAACGAAAAGCTGAACACGATGATCGCATCGGGCTCGCTGCCTGACTTCATCACGCTGGGCCCGTGGGAAGACGCGGTCAAGAAGATGATCGAAGGCGAAATGGTTTTGCCGCTGAACAAGCTGGCGGAGCAATATGATCCGTACTTCTTCAAGGTCGCCGACCCTGCCAAGATCTCTTGGTATACACAGCCGGACGGCAACTTCTACGGCTATCCGAACGCCTCCTCCTCGCCGAAGGACTACCAGAAGTTCGGCGAAAAACAGGCGTCGAACCAGACGTTCCTGGTCCGCAAGGATATGTACGAAGCGCTCGGAAAGCCGGATATGCGCACGCAGGAAGGCTTCCTGAATGCGCTTAAGGCGGCGAAGGAGAAGTTCCCGGACGTGAACGGCCAGCCGCTGATTCCGCTCGGTCTGCATGAATTCACCGATACGGGCAACTACTCGCTCGAGTCATATTTGCAGAACTTCCTGGCGATCCCGCAGGAGAAGGACGGCAAGCTCTACGATCGCCGTACGGATCCCGAATACATCAGTTGGCTGAAGACATTCCGCAAGGCGAACGAGATGGGATTACTGGCGAAGGATATCTTCATCGACAAGCGTCCGCAGATGGAAGAGAAGATCGCACAGGGCCGTTACTTCGCGATGCTGTACCAGCGCACCGACATGGAGCCGCAGCAGAACGCGCTGTTCGCGAAGGATCCGAATTCGATTTACGTCGCGGTCGACGGACCGGCGAATTCGAAGCAAGACAAGCCGACGCTTGCCGGACCGGGTATCTCAGGCTGGACGATCACGCTGATCTCCAAGGACGTGAAGGATAAGGAAAGAGCGATCAAGTTCATGAGCTACATGCTGAGCGAAGAGGGCCAGAAGGACTTCTACCTCGGCGAAAAGGGCGTCTCCTACGACACGATCGACGGCAAAGACCAGTTCAAGCCGGAAGTGCTGGATTTGCTGAACAAAGACCGTTCCGCATTCGACAAGAAGTACGGCTCCGCCTTCACGTTCTGGATGCTGATGGACACGAACATGAACCTTCAATGGGCGCCGCCTGCCGTAGAGCCGTTGAAGTCGCTGGCAGACTGGACGCGCGGCAAGACCGTCAGCTTCTCGCAGTTCGACAACCTCAATCCGGCGGGCTCGTCCGAGGAAGGAATCGCGGTGCAGAAGATCGCTCAAGACTGGGGCAAGGTGCTTCCGAAAATGATTCTCGCGAAGTCGGATGCCGAGTTCGACGAAATTTTCCAGAAGCACCTGAAGGACCGCGACGCGGCCGGCCAGGCCAAGATTGACAACTACCGGCAAAAAGCGTACGAGGAAAATGTGAAGAAGCTCTCCGAGTTTATGAAATAAGCCCATCACGAGTAGAAACGAGCAGCCATTCCCGATAGTAAGCCGTCCTTCCTCCCAAAGGCGGCTTACGATTATTGGGGTTTGTCCGCGTTCCGGCTGCGTTGTATGATGAGAGCAAAAGCCGACTACAAGAGCTGGATGTGATCGATTGCGTAAACGCTTGCAAGGATGGGGCCAGCGGCTGATGCTGCGGCTTGACGACATGCCGCTGCAGAAGAAGCTGATCGCCGCATACGTCGTCGTGATTCTGGTACCGATCATTTTGTTCTCCATGATTACGTTCAACCGGTTCGCAGGCAGCACGATCCGCGATATCATCGACAAGAACAAATACATGCTGGAGAACGAGCTGACGAACATCGTCAACAACATGGAGCTGATGGAGCGGACTGCGACGCTGATGATCACGAACGATAATGTCGAGGAATATTTGCTGCGGTCAAGCGAACCGGAAGCGAACGAATTGATCACATTCAATACCGAAACGTTCAAATCGCTGCAGAACCTTCATTTCAATAACCCGAAAATCGAGAACATCCGGCTCTTTACGAACAATCCGAATGCGTTCGAATTGTGGCCGATCATTTTTCACGAAAGCCGCATCGCGAACGAGAGCTGGTACCGGGACGTGCTAAGCCGCAAAGGGGTCGTGCACTGGGAAATCAATCGGGTGAGCAAGGATTTGATGGACCGTTATTTGGCGGAGCGGGACGATACGCAGATCAATGTGTCGTTGATGCGGGGGATCAATTATACGAGCGAGCATGACGGGATTGCGGAAGTTAGCATGACGATCAATAGCTTCGTGCCCAAGATGTTTGCATCGAATCCGGTCGATCAGTCCCAGTTGCTCCTCTACGACCGGAACGGAATGGTGTACGGCAACACGGCGGCACCGTTTTTTGCTAATCTGTCCATGGATGAAATCAAGCGCCACTTCGCAGCGAATCTGGGCGACGGCGCGACGGACTTCCGGTTCTCTTATAACGGCTTGCCTTACTTGTGCGTCTATACGAAGATCGATAGGCTGGACGCCTATATGCTGAGTATTGTTCCGCTGGAGAATACGATCAACGAAATCCGGGATACGCGCAATCTGATCATTTTAGCCGCTGTCGTTCTCATCGTGCTGTTGTCGGTCATCACGTACGTGATGTATTCGTTCATTCTGAAGAAGCTTCATTCGCTGCAGGGATCGATGAAAAAAGTGCGGCAAGGCGATTTCAACATTGACCTGGACATCCGCGGCAGCGGCGAGGTGGGGGAACTGGCGCACCATTTCCGCAAGATGGTCAGCAAGATCAACGAGCTGATCGCGGATGCGGTCAATAAGCAGGCCGCAACCAAGGAAGCGGAGCTGAAGTCGCTCAAGAATCAGATCGATTCGCACTTCCTGTACAACACGCTGGAAAATTTGAAAATGCTGGCGGAAATCGAGGGCCAGTATACGATATCGGACGCACTGACGTCGCTCGGCGGCATGATGCGCTACAGTATGAAGTGGACCAGCAATCAGGTTCGGCTCAGCGATGAGATTGCGCATATCAAAAATTACATCTCGATCATGAACATCCGCTATGACGGACGTCTATCGCTGAAGCTCGATATTCCGGCTGACTACATGAACCAAGAGGTGCCTAAGATGTCGCTGCAGCCTATTGTCGAGAATGCGCTTAAGCATGGGCTGACGTCGCAAGCGGAGGGACTTATTATCGCGATCCGCTGCCTCTTATCGGGAGGCGCGATGCTGATCGAGGTGTCGGACAACGGAACGGGGATGCCCGCCGCGCAGGTCCAAGAGGTGAATGCGAATCTGAGAATGAATGACGAGTCATTCTATGGTAAATATGGAAATAAATTGAAGGAAGAGGAGAAGGAAAGCGGAGGCAGCGGCATCGGCCTGCGCAATGTCACGCAGCGAATCATGATGTATTGCGGGAACGAGTACGGTATGCGAATTGACAGCCAGGAGGGAGCGGGAACGACTGTGACGATCAAGCTGCCTTATTCCATCTTATCCGGAGGGTTGACCACCCATGCGAAACGTGCTGATCGTGGATGACGAAAAGAACATACGGCTTGGTCTTCGCGCGATGATCGAGCGCGAATTCCAAGGCCGGTTTGCCGCGCTGTTGGCTTCGGACGGCGAGGAGGCGCTGAAGGAGCTTTCGCGGGAGAAGATCGATCTCATGATCACGGACATTCGGATGCCGAATATGGACGGCATCGAGCTGATCAACCGCGTCCGGGAGCTGGAGAACCAGCCTTCGGTGATCATCCTCAGCGGGCATGACGATTTCGCCTACGCGAAGGAAGCGATCCGCTGCGAGGTGAAGGAGTATTTGCTGAAGCCGATCGTGAGAAGCGAGTTGTTCCAGGCGTTGAACCGGTTGGACAGGGAGCTTGAGCGCAAGGAGGAGCAATCCGCTCTGCTGGAAAGCTCGCTCAAGCAGCAGGAGGACTATCAGGAGAGTCAGCTCCGGATCGTGCTGCTGCAGCCCGAACTGCCGGCATCGGACATCCACACCATGCTGGGGAAAGCTGGGCTCGATTGGTTGGACGGGGATTTCCGCATTGCCGTACTGAAGCCGGACGATGTGACTTCAACCGGGAAACGGCCGGATTTGAAGGCGGCCGTCGATTCGCTGCTGACGGATGAAGCGTTGGAAGCGGATGTCCGGTGGCTGCGATTTTACGATAAAGACGGGCAACTCGTCGTCGCCGCGAATCACGAGAAGCCGTTCCGGTTGTTGGCGGAGCATGCGTTGGGACGCAATTTTCTCGCGTTCCGGATGGGGCTCGGCGCTCCGACCTCCGGCATGGAGCATCTGAAGCCGGCATACGAGCAGGCGCTAAAGGCAATGAAATATACGTTCCTGCAGGCCAATCCGAGCTTTGCTGCGTATGAGAATATGAAAGATCTCGACACAGGCTATACGCTGCCGGCAGCGGACATTCAGAAGCTCGCTAACATGCTTGGATCGGACCGTGAGAAGGAGATGAAGTTGCTGCTGCACCAGCTCTTGGACATCCGGACCGTAAGCAGGTATGATCTCGCGTATTTGGAGGCGGTAAGCGCCGCGTTGAACGAGCTGGTCTTCGATAAGGTGTTCTATGCTTATGGGGAAGAATCGATCGAAATCTTGAAGCTGTATAAGATGGTGGGCAACATCTATAACTTCAATCATTACCACGACTATGTCCATGGGGTCGAGAGCCTGCTGTTCCAGCTGAACGAATACGTGAAGACGATGAAAGCGGCGCATGTCGACAATAAGGAGATGAAGCGGGCGCTGGCGTTCATCCAGGAAAACTATCATAAGGATCTGAATATGGCGACGGTGTCGAACCACGTTTCGCTTAACTATACGTATTTCAGCGAATCGTTCAAGCAATATACGGGTGAGAGCTTCGTCAATTACTTGAAGAAAATCCGGATCGAGAACGCCAAGCGGCTGCTCGAGACGACGGATCAGAAGGTGTACGAGATCGGTGAGAAGGTCGGCTTCGAGAATACGAAGAACTTCAACCGCGTGTTCAAAGAAATGGAAGGCGTAACTCCGCTCGAATACCGCGAACGGCGTCATATGTTCGAGTAAAAGAGGTGACGGGCAATCATGAGATTATTTCGCAATCTTATTTACACGTGCTTGTTTTTTTTGACGGCTTGTTCACCTAACCTGATTGATGAAACGGAAAACGCTGTTCAAAATAATAACAAAATCAGACTCGAATTTTTTTCTCCAAAGGTAGAGACAGTTGAAATATTTGATGAGCTTATACATGATTTCGAAAGAGAAAATGCGGATATTGACATTGAGCAAATCATCATACCTAACGGAATGGAAGTATTAAAAAAAAGGATAGCAAGAAGTCAGGCTCCAGATATCTTCATCACTTATCCTCTTGAACAAGATTATGTCATTCGGGCAGAAAAAGGCTATTTGCTCGAACTCACTCAAGAAGACTTTATTCAAAATATAAATCCGACTATTCAAAATAGATATCTAGTCCATGGCAAAATGTATGGGGTCGCCTTAACCCAAAATGCGGTAGGAGTTCTATATAACAAGGAAATTTTTGAACAGTTACATTTAGAAGTTCCGCAAACATGGGATGAGTTTATTCAAGTGCTTGAAGCCGTAAAGTCTGCGGGGGTAACGCCTATCCTTATGCCCAATAAAGACGCAGACACAACCAGTGTATTCAATCTAAATTTGGTATCCAATGAATTTGACAGCCAGTACTGGGATCAAGTGAATCAAGGAAAAGTAAAAATATCGGGTGACTCGAAATGGATGGATGTAGCAGGAAAAATGTTGAAAGTCGTTTCATTTGCACCTAAGGATTCATTTGAGACTGACTATGAGCAAGCGAATCGCGGTTTTGCTGAAGGATCAGGAGCGATGTACGTAACCGGCACATGGGCGCTATCTTTCATCGAAAAATGGAATCCGCACTTGAAATATGGAATTTTCCCATTTCCGGCTTCGAATGACCCGCTAAAAAATCGAGTGCTTGGCGGTGTAGACATTGGATTGGCGATATCCAAGGATACACGGCATCCCGAAGCAGCAAAGGAATTTTTGAAATTTCTAGTAAAGAAAGAAAACGCCCAAAGATTATCCGACTATGAAGGCTCCATCAGTGCTGTTCAGGGTGTTACGGTGAAAAAGACCATTGTTCAACCTTTAGTGGAACTGGTACAAAACAATAAAAACGTGAATTGGCCTAATCATTACTGGGTAGGGGGAACTCAAGCCGAACGAGACTATCGAAGGTATAGCCAACAATTTTTTATGGATAAAGACATCGGGACATTTCTTCGCCATTTGGATCAAATGTTTGCCTTTTACCGGGAAGAGTTCAAATCATACCATGCATAACAAAATTGGAGGTGAAATTGAATGTTATGTTTCTCAAACTCCAACATCGAATGATCATTGGATTTTTATTATTCATTCTTTTGCCAATCCTTATTGAGGGCTGGGTTTCTTATCAAACTTCTGCGGATACTTTAAAGAAAAATATAAGCGAACAAGTGCTTCAAACTTTAAAATTGATGGATATGAATTTGTCCGCTTCTATTTCAGAACTAAATTGGTTTTCGGATAATGTTGTGGATTCTCCCGATATACAAAAATTTTTAAAATTTAAAGAGAACGAGAATATTGCTGATTTGTACAATCAAAATCTGAATATAAAAAGTGTTATGTACAGTAACTCGATGGTCGAGGATTTTATCCTCTATACAAAAAAAGAAACCGTATTTCACTTGAAGAGTTTCCCCAGTCCATCGTTGCAACAATTGGAAGGGAGTTCTTTTTTTCATGAGATCATGAAAGAAAATGGGAGGCCGGTTTGGTTATCTCCCGCGGAAAACGATTTGTTTGTGCCTTCTGGAAAATTGATGTTGACGCAAGGGCGATTGATCATTGATTACAATAATTTGGAATATTTAGGGTACTTCGTCTTGCATATAAAGCTGGATCTTTTGGACAGGATCTTTACCAAGCTGCATCAAACCAACTCTTCAGAACTGATCATTAATCAGTCGGGAAAAATCTTATACAGTTTCGATCATCAATGGATCGGTCAACAGCTTCAAATGAACCACCTTCCGGAAATTACAACCGGAAAACAAGGATACTTCATCGATACATGGCAAGGGAAAAAAAGTTTGGTTACCTACTACCTCTCTGATTTGAATGAAGATGCGAAGAAGGAATGGATACTCGTATCGATTAAGCCATGGGATAGTTTGTCAAATCAAATTTATTTTATCCGTAACAACACGATAGCCATCGTCATTGTTGGAATTTTCATGGCACTGCTATTTAATCTTCTATATGTAAAGAAAATATTAGGTTTCATTTCTCAGTTTCTCCGGAAGATGAATCGAGCTGAACATGGGGATTTAGCTGTCCGTATGCCTGCATTTGATTTCCTTGAGTTTAAAACTCTGGCATTGGGATTTAATAAAATGATTGAGCAAATCGGACTGCTTTTGCAGCAAGTGAAACGGGAACAGGAAAGAAAGAGGGAAGCCGAGTTTCAAGTGCTTCAACAGCAAATTAATCCGCATTTCTTATACAATACTCTCGAATCCATCAATTCCTTGGCAGCATTAAACGGACAAAAGGAAATTAGTAAAATGACGATTAACCTAGGAAAGCTGCTCCGGATAAGTATCAATGGGGCTTATGAGGTTATGGTCAGCGATGAAATTCGTCATGTAATAAGCTACTTGGAGATACAAAAAACCAGATTTAATAACCGATTTGAATATGAAATCAACGTGGAAGACGAGTTAAAGAATTGCCCTGTACTGAAACTTATTTTACAACCATTGGTAGAAAATATTCTTTATCATGCTTTTGATCAGCACCAGAAAATCGGGCAAATTTCGATTATAGGTTGTATAGAAGGGGGGAAAGGATGTTTTTACATTCAGGATAACGGAAAAGGAATAAAAAATGAGACTTTGACTAAATTCAGTGATCAGTATTTACGAGTGGATTACCGCAGAAATAACGGACATGGGATTAAAAATGTTCAAGATCGTTTGAAGCTTTACTATGGCAATGCTTATGGACTCATGATCTGCTCATTCGAGGGGTCGGGAACAACGGTCAAAATCACTTTTCCGATGATAAAAGGTGATGAACATGACGTTTAAGGTTTTTATTGTTGATGATGAGCCGATAATCGTGAAAAGCTTGGAGAAGACGATCCATTGGCAGGAACACGGATGCGTGATAGCGGGAACAGCAGAAAATGGAACGCAAGCATTGGAAAGTATGAATGAGATTGAGCCTGATCTCGTTTTAACCGATATACGCATGCCTTTGATGAATGGCCTTGAATTGTTGAAAGAAGCAAGCCGGCTGGCTCACCAGCCGAAGGTCATTTTGCTTAGCGGATATGATGAATTTGAGTATGCGCGGGAAGGATTAAAATACAATGCATTTGACTATATTTTAAAGCCGATCGACTATGAGCAGGTGGAAGAATGCATCTCACGTGTCGTACAAGAGTTGAAACTGGAAAGAAAAGAAAAATATGAACATCTGAAACAGATCATCTATAATCATTTGACTTTGACTCAAGTTGAAGATGAACTTCCGGAAAGCCGCCTGTTTGAAGTTGTTGTCGCTCAGGTTGAAAATGATGGAACTGGAAAACAGGAACTGTTTTACAAATGGGCGAACCAACAATCTTATAAATATCATGAATCCGATTTTTTCATATATAAGTTTAATCATAAACAATTGGCGATCATAATAACCGATAGGCTCAAGAAAACAGAGGAGATTCAACCTAAAGCGAAATCATTCATACAGGAGATGCTGTCTTTCTTTAACCAGAATTGCGTCATTGCCATTGGAAATCCTGTTATGAATTTGTCAGATCTATATGATTCATTTGTACAGGCGCAAGAGTTGATCAAGATGGGCTCCGTATTAAAGCTGAATGTGATTTCAGAAGATGCCATAAAAGATTATAAAGGACGAAATTCTGCGATTGATTTGATAGACGAAGCAAAAGCGTATTTGGAGGACCATTTTAACGAAGATATCGGAATGGAGCAGGTTGCGGATAAAATTGGGCTTAGCGTCAGTTATTTTAGCGTAATCTTTAAACAACAAACCGGAATGACATTATTGGAATATTTAACGACCTTTAGGATTGAGCGTGCATGTATATTATTGAGAAGCTCCGAAATGATGACCTATGAAATCGCTCAGAAGGTTGGCTATTTCGATCAACGGTATTTTAGCCAGGTATTCAAAAAGAAACTCAACATGACTCCAAGCGAATATCGAAAAAAATACATGGATTCCTATGATTCCTCGCCATAAGGTGAGGAATTTTTTTTGAAGAAAAAAATTTGAACATCAATCAAAAGAATGGCGCATTATGAAAGCGTTTAAATTCTTTTATGATTGGATTAGAGAGAGGGCTAAAAGAAATAGCCTATATTCTCTTTTTTGTAAGCGGTAACAAAATTAAAGGAATAGTTGGAGGTGGGTACCAAAAATTTACATATGAAGTTAAAAAATAAGGATCATTCGAGTGTTTTTGACCGATCGAAATTCGGGATAATCTCATTTTACAAGGGGAAAGAGAGTGTATAAATGAAAGAGTCAGTGTTAATTCGAAGGTCTGAAGTCAGGGTTATGTTCAGCAGCTTTCTAGTTGTCGTACTTCTTTTACTAACCTTAGGAACAGCGAGAGAGAGCTCCTACGCGGCTGTGGGATATCCTGGGGACGCGAAGCTAACAGCGAATTGTTCGACCGATTCTTGTTCACTTGGGTGGCAAGCTGCGTCAGGAGCATCTGGCTACCAGGTTTACCGTTCCACCAGCTATAACGGGGAGTATACGAAGGTGAGTTCCTCGGTAGTAAGCGCGACGCAATTCACGGATGACGGACTTCAAGCGAATAAATCGTATTTTTACAAAATTTCTGCGCTAATTTCTGATTCTGAGTCCGGATTATCGGACTATGCCATTGGGATCACCGTTGTTAACCCATTTGGTCCCAATGTTCATATTGTTAATTCAGTGATGAGTTCAGCAGATATTCAAAGCATAGCTGATTCTATTTTTGCAATGCAAGAGACAGATGAATTTGTAGAGGGAAGACATACGATTTTTTTCCAACCCGGCTCCTACACTGAATTGAATGTTAGAGTGGGCTTTTATACACAAGTGGCTGGGTTAGGAATTCATCCTGATGATGTTAATATTCAAGGCACCGTTAATGCCGACGCAAAATGGAATAACGGAAATGCGCTAGTAAATTTTTTTAGATCAAGCGAAAATATGTTCATAACGACGCCGTCCGACAAAGCTGCGCAATGGGCTGTTTCGCAAGCAGCTCCAATGAGAAGAATGCACATTCGCGGGAATATGCTTTTATTCGATTTTGACCCTAACTGGAATGCCGGTTATGCAAGTGGAGGTTTTCTTGCGGATTCAAAGATAGAGGGAACTATAATTCCGGCATCGCAACAGCAATGGTTTTCTCGGAATAATGAGTATACTGGCTGGTCCAATGGCGTATGGAATATGGTATTTGTTGGTGATTCAACGCCGCCTGCCGGAACATTTCCAACGGATCCTTATACTGTCGTAGACACGACGCCGATCATGCGAGAAAAGCCGTTTCTTTACCTAAATCAATCGGGAGCGTATAACGTATTCGTACCCGATGTCCGAAAGGATTCAAAGGGTGTTAGTTGGTCATCAGGGCAAACGCAGGGCACATCGATTCCAATTGATCAGTTTTATATTGCAGCACCAGGCTCATCCACAGCGTCGAGCATAAATGCTGCTTTGGCCCAGGGGAAACATCTTCTATTTACGCCAGGAATTTATCACTTGGAGGACACGATTCGGATCACAAATCCGAACACTGTTGTCATGGGGCTTGGATTTGCGACTTTAGTGCCGGATAATGGCCAAATAGCCATGACAGTCGCAGATGTGGATGGTGTCAGTGTATCCGGTCTCTTGTTTGATGCGGGAAGCCTCAAATCTACCGCGTTGCTAAAAGTTGGTGAAATGGGGAGCTCCAATGATCACGCGAGCAATCCTATATCCTTACATGATTTGTTTTTCCGAGTAGGCGGTGATCGAGAAGGCTCCGTCGATACCAACCTTGAGATTAACAGTCGAGATGTAATTGGCGATCACTTCTGGATTTGGCGCGGAGATCATGGGACAGGCACTGGAGGGTGGACGACAAATGACTCTCTCCATGGACTTGTTGTAAATGGAATGAATGCAACTATATATGGATTATTCAATGAACATCATAATCAATATCAAACGGTGTGGAATGGAAATGGCGGCCGATTGTATTTCTATCAATCGGAAATTCCTTATGAGGTGCCCGATCAAGCTTCCTGGATGAGTCATGATGGGAAAGTAAATGGGTATGCTTCTTACAAAGTTGCGGATACAGTTACTTCCCATGAAGCTTGGGGACTGGGGATATATTCTTTTTTTCGGGATGCAAATGTTAAGCTGGAAAGCGCAATCGAAGTGCCGGATGTCAATGGCGTTAAAATCCATCATGCAACTTCTGTATTCTTATCAGGGCAAGGCGAAATTACACATGTCATTAATCAAACTGGAGGAGCTGCGAATCAGAGCAGTTATCGACAAACCATAACCGAATATGAAGCGATTGGGAATAAAGCATTGTCCGGTTTATCCGTGGATCAAGGAACGCTTACGCCGATGTTTGCGCCATCACAGCTTACTTATAGCGTTGATGTGGCGAATAATGTTTCGAGCCTTAATGTCTCCCTGATCAAAGGAGATCCGAATCAAGAGATAACGGTAACGGGAGCGGTATACAACACTTTAACGGGCACCTACAACGCTTCGAACTTGCAAGTTGGGCCTAATCCGATTCAGATTACGGTTACCGCGCAGGACAAGACAAATAATACGTATAATCTCATTGTGAATCGATTAAGCAACAACGCGGATTTGAACGGACTTACGTTATCGAGCGGTACACTATCTCCTGCATTCTCAGCGGGAACAACCGATTACAGTGCCAATGTCGCTAATCGTGTATCCAGCATAACGGTAACGGGCAGCGTCTATGACAGCAACGCTTCGATGAAAGTGAACGGAACAACGGTTGCCAACGGCCAGGCAAGCGGCGCTATCAACTTGAATGCAGGTAGTAACCTGATCACAATCGATGTAACTTCACAGGATGGAACGACGAAGAAATCTTATAAGATTACAGTGACACGCGAACAGGCGCCATCCGGTAGCGGCGGTGTCGGTAATACACCAGCAACGACCTCAAGCGATAAAGTTACCTCGACGGATGGTAAACTAACGCTTCCTGTTGGAAAATCTGGTGAGGTTAGTTTGGGCGATGAGGTTAAGATCAATATTCCTGCCGACGCTTTCGGGAAAGATTTGCATGTAACGATTGAAAAAGTGGCGGACACCGAAAAGTTGCTCACGAAAAACCATGTTCTGGCCAGCCCGGTATTCGAAATTTTGAAGAACTTCACAGAGAACTTTAGCAAGCCGCTCACGCTGACCTTTACCTTCGATCCGAAAAGCTTGAAGAACGGTCAAAAGCCTTCCATATTTTACTATGACGAAGCGAAGAAGGTATGGGTGAAAGTAGGCGGCACGGTAAACGGCAACCGCATCACCGTTGAGGTAAATCACTTTACCAAGTTTGCGGTACTCGGTGAAGACCAGGAAAAGGTTCCCGCGGCCGAAACGATTCATCTCAGCGATATCTCCGGGCACTGGGCTGAGACAAGCATCAATCAAGCTGTAAATGGCGGCATCGTAAGCGGTTATCCGGACGGAACGTTTAAGCCGGATCATACCGTGACGCGCGCGGAATTTGCGGTTATGCTGATGAATGCGCTGAAGCCGCAAGGCGAAGGAGCGACGCTGACTTTCACCGATAAAGAGAAGATAGGTTCTTGGGCGCAGAAAGCAGTCGCGCAAGCGGTGCAAGCCGGCATGATCAGCGGATATGAGGACGGCACTTTCCGTCCAGATGCAGAAATAACACGCCCGGAGATGGCAGTGATGATCGCCAAGGCGCTGGGACAGTCAGTTGAAACTACAACGACAACAGGCTTCGCGGACGACAAAGACATTCCGGCATGGTCGAAAGGCGCAGTGGCGGGCTTGAAAAAGCTTGGCATTATCGAGGGCAAAGGCATGGACGAATTTGCTCCTTTGGATAAGACTACAAGAGCAGAGGCAGTAACGGTTCTGCTGAAGATGCTGGCACACAAATAAGTAACTTTAGCAGAACAAACTATGGTCTCCGGTTTGCCCTTTCTGCTGCGAAAGACACTACGATTATGTAGTGTCTTTCGCTATAGATGGATCGCTATACCGCCTTTATCATCATTACTGACTCTTCAGGGGCCATTTGAACTCCGAATCGGATCGATCTATTTTATTGAAGAAAAAAAATTTGAACATCAATCAAAAGAATGGCGCATTATGAAAACGTTTAAATTCTTTTATGATTTGATTAGAGAGAGCGCTAATGATGAAATAGCATAAATTCTCTGATATGTAAGCGGAAACAAATTTATCGTAATTAGTTGGAGGTGGTTGCCAAAAAAAAACATATAAGTTCATAAAATAAGGATCGTTCGAGTGTTTTTAACCAATCTAACGGGGGAATGAGCGAATGAAAATTTCTAATCTGTTCACTAAATGGATGTCAGTAGGCTTGATTTCTATTTTATCAATGGCTTTATTTGCTGGTTGTTCTTCAAATCAGCCAACAGCAGAACCGGAAAAACAATCAGAAGAAAGCAAGGTAGAAATAGAATTTTTTCAATTAAAACCGGAAGCTGTGGATACTTACAATGAGATTATTAAGAAATTCGAATCAGAAAATCCTAATATTAAAGTTACACAAAACAACGTTCCGGATGCTAAAAATGTTTTGAAATTGAGAATGACTTCCAATGATATGCCGGACATATTTATCGCTTATCCCAATGAAGCTGAATTTAAAAAATATGTAGAAGAAGGATATATACTGGATATCTCGGATCAGAAAGCACTTGAAAATGTAAACCCCAATGTACTTGACAGCATTAAAATAAATAATAAAAGCTATTCCCTTCCGATTTCTCTCAATACGATCGGAATCTTTTACAACAAGGCAATATTTGATCAATTGAAATTAAGCGTTCCTAAAACATTTAGTGAATTGATTGCCGCAGCGGAAAAAATTAAAGCGGCTGGAATTGTGCCATTCGCTTTGTCGGATAAAGACGATTGGACCGCAGGCATTCAAGCGAACGATTTAATTGGAATGGAAATGGGAAAAGAAAATGCTGATCAATTTTTTGCAGACGTAATCGAGGGCAAGCAATCAACAGCCAATAATGAGGTGTTGGGGCAAGTCGCTGACAAAATAATCGAACTAAGAAAATATGGCCCGGCAGATGCATCATCACTTGGATATGACCAAGCGATAAGCATGTTTAGTACTGAAAAGGCTGCTATGTTTATTAATGGAATTTGGGCAAATCCTTCGGTTATTAAAGCAAACCCAAATTTAAAATATAGCATGTTCCCGATCCCAGCCACTGAAGCAGGGAATACAAAGGTGATTTACGGAATCGATGCAGCAGTTTCAATAAGTGCAACAACGCAACATAAAGAAGAAGCAGCGAAATTCCTTGAGTTTTTATCCAAAACAGAGACAGCGCAGCTATTTGCTGACAAAGATAAATCTCCGTCTGTTATTAAAGGCGTGAAAGTTAATTTTGAGCCTATCCAAAACTTAACACAGTATTTAGATGAAAATAAAAGTTTTGAATGGTTACATTTTAAATGGCCCGCCGGAATGGAAGGCCAATTTAACAAAGAAGTACAAACATTAGTTGTTACGAAGTCTAAAGATGACTTTTTCAAAAGATTAGATGAGGAATTTAAGAAAAGCAAAAAGTAGAAGGAATGTAAGCCATGATGGGATTCCTCAAGAGAATCCCATCATGGCATTTACGAATGAAATGAGGCGAGGAACATCGTGAAAACACTTCTAAATAAACATACCCTTTTTCTTTTCACAGTGCCTGCATTTGTTTTATATACGATTTTTTTTATTTCTCCTATGTTTAATGGCTTATATTATAGTCTTACCGATTGGGACGGTTTTTCAAAAGATTACGATTTCGTCGGTTTATCGAACTTTATTGAAGTCATGAAAGACGAACAAATTCGAAATAGTCTAACTTTCACAACTCGATATACCGTGTTATTGGTTTTCTTTACGGTCATCATATCGTTATTTTTAGCGCTATTACTGAATTCAAAGATACGTCTAAGAACCTTTTTCCGTTCCGTTTATTTTTTTCCGGCAGTATTGAGTTTACTCACAGTGGGTTTAATTTTTAACCAAATATTTTATCAGGTCCTCCCATTCATGGGGAAAGGCTTAAATATTGAATTTTTATCAGTAAATATATTAGCAAGTCCAACTTTGGCTCAATTCGGCATATTGTCTGTTAATATATGGCAAGGGGTTTCGATTCCGACAATACTATTTATTGCTGCACTTCAAAGTGTACCTGCAGAATTAATTGAGGCAGCTAAAATCGACGGGGCAACTGCCGTACAAAGATTCAGAAATGTAGTCATCCCTTATTTGATCCCAGTGATGAATATCATTATTATCATTACGTTAAAAAACGGACTTACTTTATTTGACTATGTAAAAGCAATGACCGACGGTGGACCAGGCAGAGCTACAGAATCAATTGGCATTTTAATTTATAATTATGCGTTTGAAGAGCTTAAATTTAGCTATGGTATAACAGTGTCTATTGTATTGTTTTTCATTATGGGTGGTATTTCGATCATCCAATTGAAATGGTCTAGTAAATTCGAGGTGAAATAATGATGAATCTAAGGAGTCAGGTCGGAAATATCGCCACGTACTTCATTTTGGCTTTTGGAGCCATTTTGATTTTCTTTCCTCTTTACTTGACCGTTATTGTTGCCATGAAGACACCGGCAGAATCAGCCCAAAGTTTTTTTGCACTTCCTTCATCGTTTTATCTTGAAAATTTTAAAGAAGTCATCAATCGCGTAAATTTTGGAACCTATGTCATGAATTCTGTTATTATAACGGGTATTTCACTGATCCTTATCACCTATTTCGTCCCCATGGTTTCCTATTCAATATCCAGAAATTCAGATAAGAAATACTATAAGTTTCTGTTAATTTATTTTACTTTGGGTATATTTATTCCTTTCCAAGTGATTATGATTCCAGTTGCAAAAATGATGACGCAGTTTCATTTATTAAATATAACGGGATTGATTATCCTTTATGTAACCTTTTCCCTAATTCAGGGGGTGTTTCTATTTGTAGGTTATTTACGAACGATTCCTTATGAGCTTGAAGAAGCGGCATATATGGATGGGTCTACGGTGTGGGGGACATACAATAAGATCATCTTTCCATTACTCAGACCCATGACGGCAACTCTTCTTATTATGAATGCGCTTTGGATCTGGAATGATTTCTTGCTTCCATTGATTATGTTAAATAAATCACCTAAGTTTTGGACGTTGCAGTTATTTCAATATAATTTCAAATCGCAATATTCATTTGATTACAACTTAGCGTTCGCATCATTTTTAATGTCCATGGTGCCAATCATGATTGTCTATATATTTACGCAAAGGCATATTATTGCTGGTCTGACAAATGGAGCAGTAAAGAGTTAAGCATTAAATTTATTCAATAGAGAGCAGACGACTCTTCCTAATTAATTCAGAACATGAACTCTCCAAAAGATTATTGAATACTGTAAATGCAAAATTGTAATCATAATAGTCCCGATGATGCAATATTCATAGGGACTTTTTCATCTAAGGGCTTTTAATGTGTCTACAGTTGGGGGAAGAATTCGGAGAATTACGAAAATTAAATGATCTATGACAAGTTAAGTTTTCGAGATTGGCGTGGGTCACTCATCGTCACCGTCAGTTAGTTTAGCACTTCAAAACTTTAGATTTATCTGAAAAAACACCACTTCAGAAGTATTATTGTAAATCCGAACTTGCGAAATAACCAGCAAACCTTGTGTTTGCTGGGTTTGTGCACTTCAGAACTTAGTTGTTCGTTAACAGCTTGTTCAGTGAAAATAAAGTATTAGACTGCTGGGTGAGACAGCATTTACTCCGAATAACAGGCATATGAGATTGAACCCCGTAATTGTAACTAATTACGGGGTATTTTTGTTTTCTGGAGCTGATACAGTTGAATCTAGGTGAGAAAGTCAGATTTATTCGAAAATCAAATGAATTGAATCAAAAGGAATTTTCGGTCAGGATTGGAATCTCACAAGGGACACTTAGTGATATTGAACGCGGTGTTTGCCTCCCGTCATGCGAAACGATTATTGCACTCAGAAATAAATTCAAATGCGAATTGACTTGGCTCTTGTCATTATGAAAATCATTTCTTTACTAATCGTTCTCAATAAGTTATATTGTTGTCAGGAGGGAAGTGGAATGGCCAGAAGCAAAGAGTTCGAAGAGTCCGCGGTTTTAGATAAAGCGATGAGGCTCTTTTGGGAACAGGGTTACGAGAAGACATCCATGAATGATCTGGTCGAGCATATGGGAATCCATCGCAGAAGCTTGTATGACACATTTGGCGACAAACATACTCTGTTTCTGAAAGCTTTGGATCGTTATGGTGACAAAAACAGCGCCCCGCTTGTAAGAGGAATGAAAAGCTCCAAGACTGCAGCGGAAGCTCTTCAATTTCTATTTGGGCTCACGATTCGAGGAGAAGAGGACTTACCTTCCGGCTGTTTAATGGTGAATTCGGCCGTGGAATTGGCGGCGCGCGATGCCGATGTTGATACGAAGTCCACTGAAGCGTTCACAACAGCAGAGCAGCTACTCAAGGAAATTATTCTTTGGGGTCAGAGGGACGGTGAATTTACTTCTGAATATGATGCTGGGGAACTGGCGGAATATCTGCATAATGTTTGGGTTGGGTTAAGAGTAATGGCAAGAACCTCGATTGCCAAAGACAAAGAAAAACTTAACCGTATAACCGATATATCGATGAAACTTTTAGAAAAATGATTGAGTTATTTTTTTAGCAATACTAGAATGTTTGTTCTCGAATGATTGAGTCTCTCTGCACCTGAAGCTATTTCTTCCTGCTGATATCACACGCATAAGGATGAGTGTCCGACTTCCAATCATACGCTTAACATGAGGTGATGAATATAGGAAACTCTCAACTTGAAGCAAGATGGTAATCTTTTATAAATTTGAGAATGATCGTTCTAAAATATTCATAGCGCTCGTAGGAACAAGTCATTCTGTTATAACCTAAAACAATTAAAGGAGCACACAACAATGAAAATTTCCGAACAAGTTGCATTTGTCACCGGAGCAAACCGAGGTCTTGGTCGTCATCTCGCGCTTGAACTTCAATCCAGAGGGGCAAAGGTTTATGCTGGAGCAAGAAATCCGGATTCTGTGAACATTCCCGGTGTAATACGTGTAAAGCTTGATATTACCAACCCTCAGGAGGTAGCTGCAGCTGCTATGGCCGCTAAGGATGTTACGCTTCTGATCAACAATGCAGGCTCATCAACAGGTGCTTCTTTGCTTGTCGGCGATCTCGACAAAATACATTTGGAGTTTAATACGCACGTGTTTGGCACAGAATAATGGGGGGGCTCCATTCTGAACATTCTTTCTGTATTATCATGGTTTAGTGCGGGAAGTGCAGGCGCTTATACGGCTGCAAAGGCGGCAGAGTGGGGACTGACGAACGATCTGCGCTTAAATTTGTATCCTCAAAAATATAAGAGTCGCCAGTTTGCATGTAGGCTTAATGGATACAGACATGACGTCAGGCCTTGAAGCTCCCAAAGCCAACCCCGCGGATATTGCAAAAATGGCTATTGACGGCCTTGAGTCCGATAGCTTTGAAATTCTGGCCGATGACGCGAGCCGCAATGTCCAAAGAGGTCTTGCTGGCGGTGTGGCTGCGATGTACCCTCAGCTCTCATAATACAAAAGAAAACAACAAAATCGTTATAACACTCAAATATTGGCGATAAGGAAGGATTGATTTTTATGAAAATGGATTCCAACACAATTCTCATAACGGGTGGAACATCCGGGATTGGATTCGAGTTTGCCACTCAGCTTCTTCAGCGGGGGAACACCGTAATTATTACCGGGCGGGATCAGTCCAAACTGGATCAAGCCAAAAAGAAACTGCCCAAAGTTCATACATTTCAGTGTGATGTAGGCGATCCAAAGGCCATTTCCGACCTTTATGAAAAAGTAACTAGTCAATTTCCAGGACTGAATTTTCTGATCAATAACGCTGGGATTATGAATAAAATGAACTTTCATGACAAAGAGGTTGATTTAGAGGATATCAGTCGCGAGATTGAAATCAACCTCACCGGTTCGATCCACATGGTGAAACAATTCTTACCGCATTTAAAGGCGAAGAATTCCGCTGCGATTATAAATGTCTCATCCGCGCTTGCATTTGTTCCGTTTCCGTTATCGCCGGTTTATTGTGCGACGAAAGCCGGTATTCACTCTTTTACACAATCTCTGCGAATCCAGCTAAAGAATACGAATATCAAAGTGTTTGAATTGGCGCCTCCAGCTGTTCAGACCCCGATAATTGGAGTTTTGGATTCCCACGACATGGAAGGCGTAAAGCCAATGGATGCCGGCGAGATGGTTAGAGGCGCAATCAAGGACTTGGAACGGGATCGTTTTGAGATCCTGCCGGGACAGAGCAGTGCACTGAAGCTTATGAGTCGGGTTGCACCACAGTTTATTCTAAAGCAGCTTAGCAAACCCGTTGATAAAATACTGGCTCAAACCAAGAGGTAACTATACGGAACAGAGGGATCATTCAAAGGAGGGTTGCTCAGCATGGAATTTTACGATTCCCCTCAAGCCACGGTTTCATGGAATAGGTTGTTAAGGCCGTTGTGATCGAATGGAAGGGTTTTGCCCAAGGGGTACAATATCGAACTCCATTAAATAAGTTGTTGGAATTAGCGGTACAGAAGCAGAGCAACAAGGTGCTGTACGATACCCGCAAGCTGTCCGCCATTTCGCTGGATGACCAGAATTGGGTCACTCAGGATTGGTTTGCAAGATCGATCGAAGCCGGGATCAAATATTCGGCGGCTGTCATACCTATTAAAGTAATAGCTAAATCCAGTTTAAATCGAATGGTATCAGGGCTGGAAGTTTCTAATCCCTCAGAGGATTTTGATAACATTGATGAAGCCATTCAATGGCTATCTGCAATAAAATAAAATAAAAAATATGGAGGCTACTTTATTTTCATCGAACAAACTGAACTGAATGAACTCCAATTTAATAATAAATAGTTTGGATCAGGTTTCGCGACGGGGTTGTTGGAGCGAACCTGATCCTTTTTTTCGTTCTTTTTTATGTAAATTAAACTTGACATTATGATTGATATTTATTACATTGTGTATAACAAACTTAACAAGTCAAAAATCTTTTACAGGTGGTGTAGGGCATGACCTACCAAGAAAAGAAGAGCATCGTATCGTTGATCAGCGCTGTCGCCATTTTCGGAGCTTATTGTGCGTACATGTACCAGCTGTATCCCGAAAGGGGGCTGGAGCCGGCGGAAACCTTTCGTTTTTGGGGTTCCTTCGTTCTTAATCTGACTTTGGTTTCAATCGTCGCACATATCTTGATCAGCATTATTTTTAACATCGTCTTTAGGATAACGACCGGTGAAAAGGAACCGAAATTTGAGGATGAACTGGATAAACTCATTGTCTTGAAAGCACACCGAAATTCTTTCTTTGTGTTTATCATCGGATTTCTTCTGGCCATGGGATCGCTAGTCATCGATCAGCCAACACAGGTGATGTTCGTGATCCTCATCGTCTCCGGATTCATCTCCGATGTGACCGGCTCCGTTACGAAAATTTATCACTACAAGAGAGGAGTCTAAGATGGGCAAAAATCTTGTCGGCAATCACATCCGAAAATTACGATTTAACCATGATGAAATGACACAGCAGCAATTGGCTGACAAGGTGGGCGTAACCAGACAAACCATCGTGGCGCTGGAGAAGGGGAACTATTCCCCGTCACTGGAGCTGGCCTTTCGCATTGCCCATGCCTTCAACTTACCCTTGGAAGAGGTTTTCTTTTACGGAGAGTCCCAAAAGGAGTAAGAACAAGAGCAACACCGCCAATGTGATCACGATCATCACGGTTCGATTTTTGCAAGGTCGGCCAAATACTTTTATCAAGGAGTGCAAAATGAAAATAACAGCCTCGTATCTTATCCGTTGGGCAGGGCTAGCAGCTTTGTTGGCGGGAGTTCTTTTCATCGTGATTCAACTGATCCATCCACTTGAAAATCTATCGTCAGTTACCACCCGCACATGGGCAATCGTTCATTCCATGACCATCACCATGTCCATCTTCGCCCTGCTCGGCATTGCGGGGATCTACGCCAGGCAATTGAAAGAAGCAGGTTGGCTTGGTTTGGCCGGTTTTCTCTTGTTTAGCCTCTTTTGGGTAGCCACGACGGCGTTTACATTCGTCGAAGCCTTTATTTTGCCGCTGTTGGCGTCCGACGCGCCGAAATTTGTGGAAGGCTTCTTGGGGATCTTTAGCGGTTCCGCCAACAAGGGTAATCTTGGAAATCTACCGGCGATAGCGGCACTAGGAGGAGTCCTGTATATTGTTGGCGGACTGCTGCTTGGCATCGCTACGATCCGCGCCGGTATCCTGCCGCGCTGGGCGGCTGGCTTGCTTGCCTTCGCGGCTGTGTCGACCCTCGCGTCTTCACTGCTCCATCATCCGCTCGATCGGATATTGGCGGTGCCTATGGGGTTAGCTCTGGCTTGGCTGGGATGTGCGCTCTGGTCCGAACGGCGAGAAAAAGCTTCCCCCCCTTACCTGGCAGGGTGAGCCACCTTCTCCACCAACCAGGGAGCCGAGTAAGCTCGCCGGAAGGAGCCAAAGATGAAAGTGAATAACTTCAAAGAAGATCAAGCTCCCGATGAGGCTGGGCTTAATGGGGGATTGAATATCACGTCTCCGAAAACAAGAGTGCCGGTAAAAGCAGGTTCAGACAAGTGGCTCGTTGCCGCACTGCTCTTGCTGAGCGTCGTTCCGCTCGCTGCTGGCGCCTTCCGCCTAACCGAGCTAACGGTCGGCGCGGAAATTACGTCGGCCAATGCGCGGTTCTTTGCGTCGCCTCTGCCGGTGGTGCTGCATATCTTGAGCGCAACTGTATATGCCATACTTGGCCCGTTCCAGTTCGCGACCGGTTTCCGGCGGCATAAACCCGGCTGGCACCGCATGGCCGGGCGAGTCCTGGTACCGTGTGGATTGCTGGTTGGGCTTTCGGGATTGTGGATGACCGTGTTCTATCCCCGCCCGGAAGGCACCGGTGAGCTGCTCTATGTATTGCGGCTTTTGTTTGGGTCAGGTATGGTCATATCCATCCTTCTCGGTTTTATCGCGATTCGAAGAGGAGAGGTAATCCGGCACCGAGCATGGATGATGCGCGGCTACGCGATCGGGATGGGCGCGGGTACGCAGGTGCTGACCCAGTTGGCCGGGGTACTGCTTCTCGGACCGCCAAGTGAGCTCAGCGGAGCCCTGCTGATGGGAGCGGGCTGGGTGATCAACCTTGCCGTGGCTGAATATGTCATCCGTATGAGGTCAATTGCCATTAAGCTAACTGGCAGGATTGTTTAGTCCGCTTACCGAAAACCTAAAATAGATTTACCAAAAAAACATTTCCAAAAAAATCTTAACCACACATTAGGAGGCACTTACGGACCAGGCTTTTAAGTCAATACAATAAAAAATGCATACCATAAACAGCCATTTTGAAGTGTTTATCCCTAACGGTCGGGCAATCAAACCGGTCACCAAAGGCAACTGGGAGGGAGAGGGGGTTCATCCGGATCTTGACTTTGAAGAGGTGATGATTATATTGAAGCAAGGGATAATCGTTTTTCTAAATGGAACTTCAAGTTCCGGAAAGACTTCCATTTCGGCTGAACTATTAAACCAAAATGAAATCCCGTTTTATCATTTATCAATTGATGATTTTTTTAATGGATTGTTTCATGACTACATTGATTTCATAAACACCAAATATGCAGAAGATGTGCAAGGTCCAACCCATATTATTATTGAACCATTGATTACTTTGTTTTATTCGACAATTAAATTCATGTCGGTAATGGGGACGAATATCGTAGTAGATACAGTTAATGATACTGACGATCGATTTAATACGTTTCTAGGTTTATTAATGGATCATCCTGTACTGCTTGTAGGAGTAACTTGCTCGAAAGAAGGAGCTTATTAGGAGAGAAAAACTGAGGGGAGATAGAGAGATTGGTTTAGCAATCTCACAGTATGATAAAGTTTATTGCCTTAATGAGTATGACCTTGAACTAAATACTGAAACCTTGACTCCTGATGAATGCGCCAATTTGATATTACATTTTATTAGATCAAATCGTGAATATACTGCTTTTAAGAGGCTAAATAAAAGAAGCAGTACGAGTTAGTAGTCCATTGAAGCCGTATCCTTCGGATAACACCATGTTTCATGCTTCGGGGCATTTGACAGAGTTCACAGCGTTCATAAAGCTAACTGGCAGTTTAAATTAGCAATCCATAAGAAACAACCCAAGCTGAAATGTGCAAAAATGGTTAATATAAATTGCCCTCATGAACAAAGGAGAACTGAAAATGAGAAAACTCGTTCTATTCCTGCACGCATCGCTTGACGGTTTTGTAGAAGGGCCGAACGGTGAAATGGACATTGGCTGGATTTCCTACGATGCTGATTTGGAGAAACACGCGAAAGAAATTCTGAGTACTGCCGACACTGTCATTTGGGGACGCGGGACTTATCAGATGATGTACGGTTACTGGCCGTCTGTGGCTTCGAACCCATCGGCTTCGCAGCATGAACGGAATCATGCCGAGTGGATCGAAAAGACAGCCAAAATCGTTTTTTCCACGACGCTGGAGAAAGTCGAATGGAACAATTCCAGACTGGTGAAAGAAGATGTCGAGGAAGAGATCAAGAACCTCAAACAGCAACCAGGCAAGGATATGGTCATCCTCGGCAGTCCGAGGTTCGCACACTACCTTATGCAGCTTGATTTAATAGATGAGTATAAAATTACGGTTTCTCCCGTCCTGATCGGCAGCGGGTTGCCGTTATTCCAAGGTCTCAAGGAGAAGATCAATCTTAAACTTATCGAAAACAAGACCTTTGATTCCGGAGCCATCGGTCTCGTTTACCAGACGGTTAGATGACCTTGTGCTTCGGCAGATACACTTTAGAGGATCCTGACATGATGGGCATGAACCCCGTAACTTGTTTACGGGGTATTTTTGTTGGATCGAGATGAACCTTGGCGAAAAGATCAGGTCTATTCGGATATCTGAAGATTTCGAAGGACGATCGAAAGATATCGAATTCAAGGAGAGGCTCCTTCTTTATATACTTCAAACAAAGACGGAATGAATGATGGCCACATGGATTTCCGTCTTAACTGGAGGGGGTTAAAAAGGTGCGGAAGATGAAAAAGTTGCTGGGTACTGCAATAGCCGGAATGATGGCGCTTAGCTTGCTCGCGGGATGCGGAAATGGGAAATCACCCCAAGCGGAATCATCCGCGGTTTCTTCGCCAATTGCGACTGCCAGCAGTGCTGCCGACGTAGGCGGTCAAACGGAGAAAAAACCGGAGGATTACAAAGGCGAAATTACGGTGTGGACATGGTGGAAGCCTTATTTTGACGAGTCCATTGCGGATTTCAACAAGACTTATCCGAATGTCAAAGTCAACCTTACCGTTATGGGCTGGGGAGACTATGTAACCAAATTCGAGACGGCCAAAGCATCCGGCGGAGAGCTGCCCGATGTGGCGATGGCGGAGTCCTACTGGTGGGGCAGGTTCCTGTCTTACAAGAATACGTTCGTCGATTTAACGACTGTCGGCTTCAAGAAGACGGACATTGCGGACGCGGCTTCGAATGCGGTCGTAGATCCGGACGGCAAATTCGTCGCGATTCCGCAAGGTCTTGGACTGGGCGCGATCTGGTACCGGAAGGACCTGGCGAAAGAGGTGTTCGGCACCGACGACCCCGCCGCGATCGCCGGCAAATATGCCTCGATGGAAGATTTCATTTTGAATGCCGGCAAGGAAGTCAAAGAGAAAAGCGGCGGAAAATTGACGGCTTTCACGAATGCAACGGACGTTATGGAAGGCTTGATTGCATCCCAAGTGTCGTCCGGCAAAAGCTATGTTGACGGCGATACGCTCAAAGTTAAAGAAAACATGACATCTGCATTCCAAACGTTGGACAAGGCCCTGAAAGAAGGGTATATCGCCAAAGTGAACGGGCCGGCGATGGATGCTGCATGGGCTTCGGGCAAAGTCGTCTTCTTCCCTTCGGCGGGCTGGAGAGAAGGGACGATTCCTGCCAACGACAAGGACGGTAAAGGCCGCTGGGGCGTGTTCGCGCCTCCGGGAGGAGCATATTTCCGCGGCGGAACGGCGGAACTTATCGTAGACAAAGGAGATCCCGAGAAGGCCAAGCTTGCCGCATTGTTCATTAAACACCGCATGTTCACGGAAGAAGGCATGAAGGTCAACAACAAGTTCGGAAATCTTTCCGCAGTCAAGGAAATTGAACAGAAGAAGCTGACGAACGGCGTGAACGACTATTTCGGTCTTGACATTACGGCTTATTTCTACGATGTCCTTAGTAAGATGAAGCCGGTGAAATACGGGAAGCACGACAGCGTGATCGAGGATCAACTGAAAGCGGTCGCGCTCGACATGGAGAAGTCGGGATTGGAACCGGAGAAGGCCGTCGAGAAAGCGATTTCGGCGATCAAGTCCAAAGACGATTCGATCCAATAAAACAGCAAACGCAATTCATGTCAGGGGCTGGCGTTCCAGCCCCTGCATGAAAGAGTGGAGAGGGAAAGATGCATACAGCAAAGATGAAGGCACCCCGAAAGCCGTTACGGATCCAAAATACCGAGAACTTCGGATATTTGTTTATTTTGCCCTTTTTTCTGGTGATGATCGTCTTTTCATTGGCGCCGACGCTGTTCACTCTTTGGATCAGCTTCACGAAGTGGAACTTTTTTTCGGACATGACTTGGGTGGGTCTGGATAATTATATCCAGGTTCTGAAAGGAAAGATGTTCTACAAATCCCTGCTGAATACACTGCGGATCATGTTGCTTGCCTTGCCTGCCTGCATCATAGCCGCCCTTGGGATCGCCTATATGCTGGAGGTTAAATTCAAGAAATTCGCCCGGACCTTTAAGGCGATTTCTTTCCTGCCTTACGTAACGACTCCGGTTGCGGTAGGCGTCTTGTTCGGATTGTTGTTCGACTATCAGACCGGGTTCATTAACATCTTCATGCAGAAGCTGGGCTTGGCGAAAGATCCCGTTTATTGGATGGCGAATCCGAATTACGTCGTGATGATTGTGGCCTTAATCGTATTTTGGAAAAACCTCGGTTACTTTATGCTGCTGTATTTCGCGGGCTTAAAATCCGTCCCGCAGGAAATGTACGAGGCAGCCGATATCGATGGGGCGAATACGTGGCACAAGTTCTGGTACGTGGCGCTGCCGACCATCAAGCCGATTACGGTTTTTATCGTCGTCACCTCGATCATATGGGGACTGCAAATTTTCGACGAACCCGCTTTGCTCGTCGTAGGCACCGACAACAACTTGAGCATTGCAAGCACGCTCGGCGGTCCGGAGAAGAGCGTATATACCCTAGTCAGTTACGTTTATGAAGAAGGATTCATTTTGTTCCGGACGGGTACGGCTTCGGCTGTCGCGTACTTGATGACGATTGTCATTGTTTTGTTGGCCTGGGTCGGATTCAAACTTCTCAACAGGGAGGGATCAGGCCGATGAACACCGGCAGCAAATCGCATTTCGCGGCAGGACTGTCTTTCTATACGTTGATTGCCGTATTGACCGTTGTCTCGCTGGCGCCCTTCTACGCCGTGATCGTGATGGGATCTTACTTTTTGTTCCGAACAAGTACGGCTTTAGTTGCCGCGTATTTGATGACGATTGTCATTGTTTTGTTGTTCTGGGTCGGATTCAAACTTCTCAACAAGGAGGGAACCGGCCGATGAACACAGGCGGTAAATCGCATTTCGCGGCAGGACTATCTTTCTACACGTTGATTGCCGTATTGACCGTTGTCTCGCTGGCGCCCTTCTACGCGATGATCGTGATGGGCACTTACGATAGTTTTCAGCTTTTCCGCTTTAACGGCCTCCCGTCCGACTATATCTTGCATAATTTTGCGACGATTTCGAAAACGGAGTTCCCGACCTTTATGAAAAACAGCTTGGTGATGTCGCTGTCCAGCGTCTTCTTTTCTTTGTTGGCTTCGGCACTTTGCGGCTACGGCTTCGCGAAGTTTCGGTTCAAAGGGAACAAGATGCTCTACAATCTCGTATTGTTCACCATGATGGTCCCTTCTCAGTTAAGCATCGTCGCTTATGTGTACGAAATGAAGCTCTTTCACTTGAACGATTCGCTCGTTCCGTCCATTTTACCCTACGTATTCGCAGGCTTCGGAGTTTTTTGGATGACCCAGTATATCAAGGACATCGTACCGACGGAGGTGCTGGAGAGCGCCAGAATCGATTCAGCCGGGGAATTCCGAATATTTTTTAGCATTGTTGTTCCTATGATTACGCCGGCTGTGATTACGCTGGGGCTGCTCAATTTCGTCTGGTCCTGGAATTCCTTCTTCGTGCCGCTGGTCACGATTAACGACAGCCGGCTATTCACGGTGCCGCTCGGTATTAATTCTTTCAATTCCTTGTATTATCAGGACAATGGCGCAAAAATACTTGCACTCTCCATTGCTACAATGCCCGTTGTACTGCTTTATTTGATCTTCTCCAACCGGCTGCAAAGCGGCTTGACGGCAGGAGCAGTAAAAGCGTAGTTCATCACATGGCAGGGGCGAGGGAAACCATTAATGGCTTATGTAATAAAGTGGGCTAAGGGAACTTTATTTTTTTTGAGAAAGGCTCGGCTTCTTGGAAAAATACGAATTCGAACGAAGCTGTTCATTTCCCTGTTCGGCCTCTGCCTGATTCCTTTGATCGTCGTGGGCTATTTATCCTACCGTCAATCCAATTCCACTATTCAATCCCAAATCAGCACGTACTCGGTTCAGGTGATGAATCAAGCCAGCTCCAATCTGGCCATACAGTTGGATCATTTGAACAGCTACGCCACAGAAATCGCTTTTTCAAACGATGTGCAGACGATCATGGGAAAGAGAAGCAAAGGCGACCACGCTTACTTCGGTTCGGAATACGACAGCCGGCTGCTAGAGCTGATCCAATCCAAATATTCGAATCTGACCGAGAGCGTGACGGATGCCGAGCTACTCGGACTTGATGCGCAAATGATCAAACCGGAAGGAAATCAGCTTTGGGAGAAGAAGGAAGTGGAAAGCTTGGTTAGAACCGCTTCCGAAAATAAGGGACGCACGGCATGGAGCGCGGGATATTTGGGTTATGAAGGCGTATTCAACGATCCCCATCTCATTCTGAGCAAAGCGGTCATGACCATGGGCGACTCGAAGCAAATCGGGACGATTCTCGTGGCGGTAAAGGAATCCTATTTTCGTAAATGGCTGTCTCAAATCGATCTGGGCAATGGCTCGGATATTTTCATTGTGAATGCCGAGGGCGAAATCCTGTCAGGGAATGTGGATAATCTCAAGTTCAAAGAGCCTTATCCAGGCCCATTACTCGAAGAAATAGGAAGACAGAAGACGCAGTTCTTCGATTGGCGCAAGGATGGAAAACGTTATTTGGCCGCAAACTCTCCGATCAAGGGAACGGATTGGTACCTTGTCAGCACCATTCCGTATTCGTATCTGAATGAGTCTGCGAATAAGCTAAGCTTGCTTATTGTCGGGCTAATCGCAATCTGTTGCGTGCTTGCTTTCACGATATCCTTTATGATCACAAGGAATATCACGACTCCCTTGAACCAAGTGATCGCAACTATGAACCAAGCGAAGCAAGGCAATCTGACAGGCAAAGTCAAGATCCGCAGCAGGGATGAATTGGGTGATATGGGACAGATATACAACGGAATGATTTCGGCCGTCAGCCAGCTCGTTGAACAAGTAGCGAAGCACTCGGGGAATGTGGCTGTTCATGCCCGGAACATGGCGGAAGGTTCCGAATTGCTTCGCGAAGCCTCTGCTCAGAATGCTACTGCGATAACGCATATCGCTGTAGGTGCGTCCGAACAAGCCGAAGAGGCTTCACTCAATGTGACCAGAATCCAGGATTTATCCGACAGCATCAACCTCGTTGTGAAGGATATGGAGCTTATCTCCGAACAGGTGGACGACACTCGGAATAGAAGCAGCGAAGCGTCAGCCGTAATGGCGAGCTTAAGCGGCAAAGGATTGGAAGTCATTGAAATGTCTGAGTGTATTAGGGATGAAGTCAAGAACCTGAATACAGAGATTCGGCAGATCGAAAAAGTGACGAAGCTGATTTCCAACATTTCCGGCAAGACCCATATTCTCGCGTTGAACGCATCGATAGAAGCAGCAAGGGCTGGAGCCGCCGGCAAAGGCTTCGCCGTCGTGGCGAACGAGGTCAAGGGATTGGCAGATCAGACGAAAGACTTATTGAAGATGATTGCAAGCGCGATTCAATCCATTCAGGGGAGAGTACAGAATACGCTGTATTCGGCGGAAATTTCGCGCGGAAAAATCCAGGATCAAATGGCAATTATTCGGGATATGGAATTCGTCTTTCAGAGCGTTCACCAGTCGCTGGATCAGATTTCGATGTTAAAGAGCAATACTGTTGAGTCCGCCGAAAACATGCTGGCCATGCGAAATGAAACTTTCAGCAGTATTGCCAAAATATCGGCGATCTCTCAAGAAACAGCCGCATTCGTCGAACAAGCCAGCGCCGGTATAGATGAACATAAGGCAATGGCGGAGGAGTTCTCGCGGTTGGCTAACAGTCTGCACATCATGGCCGAAGATCTTAACAAACAATTATCCGTATTTAAGGTGTAACTCCGCCAAAAAGCGTTGGATCGTAATATCGTTCGCTTCCAGTAAATACTGACCAGGGAACGGAAAACGCTATGATATAATGAGTGCGATACCGAACATGTCTGATTTTCTACAAGGTGGTCGCGTCATGAGAATGGAACGGTTGACCTGTCTGTTTATCGCGATCCTATCCCTCTCTATAATCGCAACCGGCTGCCGCTTCAATGGCGTTAAGGGCGGTTCTCCGTCCTCAGGTAAAGATGAAGTGACGATTACGTTATGGGCGTACGATAAAGGTGTCGAAGATAAGATTAACGAGGAATTCAACAAGATCTATCCGAATATTCACGTTAATGTCGTGTTGGTGAACTGGTCGGAGTATGATAATCGCTTTCGGCTTAACCTGAGCACGGGTACGGACGTACCGGATATCGTGAAAGTCGAATCGTATTGGTGGGGCGATTGGCTGTCCATGGACGGAGTTTTCGAGGACCTGACGAAGTATGGGATCGATCCCAACAACGTTTCGCCCGCATTCGCCGATGCGACAACAAATTCGCAGGGTGAATTCGTCATTCTCCCCGCGGCAACGGGAATCGCTTGCTTCTGGTACAACAAAGCGGTTGCCCGCCGATATTTGGGTACCGACGATCCGGCCCTTCTGGCCGAACGGATGAAGACGTGGGACGATTTGCTTGACATCGGGGAAACCATCAAAACGAAAAGCGGCGGAAAAGCCTATCTGTTTCCCGATACGATGTCCATCGAGGAGCTCCTCGTCGCCTCCGACAGGAGTTACCTCGATGGCAACGTTGTTAGACTGAAGCAAAAGATACTCCCGAGGTTCCGGTTCATTGAAACTTTGCTGGACAGAGGATATATCGCCAAATTGCAGGATACCAAGCTGGAGCGTTCTTATACCGAAGATAACGTTCTGTTTTATCCATACGCAGATTGGCACGCGACCACCATTCAAAACGCGGATAAGAACGGCAAGGGGCGTTGGGGAGTATTAGCGCCGCCGGGCGGCGTGTTTTATCGCGGGGGCAACGGTTATGCGATGCCGAAGAAGTCCCGGCCTGAAAACAAAAAAGCCGCGGCCTTGCGCATGAACTTTGCTCTAACCAGACAAGGCTCCGAGGCGATCATTCATACGCATCAGTTCTCGGCTTACAAGGATGCCTATTCGAACGGGATTTTGAACGAGACCGACCCCTACTTCAATGATCTTCTAACAAAAAAATTTTACGATTGGACAGTCGGACGAAATGTCAAGCCACAGTTCAATCCGTATAGCAATATCATCGAAAAAGAGCTTCGCATGCAAGCTTATTACATGATGGTAGATAACATTGACGCCTCTAAAGCGATTGAGAACGCGATTCATGAGATCCGGGACCGTACCGGGACAGGAATCCGAATCGGCGATGACGGTTGATGAAACAAGGATCATATCGGCAGTCCATCGCCGGGAGGGTGCCATGAGACGATTTATGGCCGGCTTGAAAATACGGCAGAAGATCTTCGTCAGTTTCTTGCTGTTGATTTCATTTTGCCTGTTTACGACACTTTACGTGACCTCGACACGGGTATCCGAAGTGATTAGAGATAAAACGGTGAACTATTCTCTCCAGTTGGTCAGTAAAACCATGGAGAATATTGAATATTACTTGATAGACACCAAGTATTTGGCGAAAAATATCGCGCTTGACGAGCAAGTGAACCTGAAAGTGACGGAGTTATTGAAACCGAAATCGGCGGATTACCGGTCCAAGGAACAATTGGATACGGTGCTGAACAAATACAAGTATTTGAAGACGTATATTACGGATATTACGCTTGTAAACGATAATGGGAACGGCTCGGTGATCTACAATTCCGTCTACGACGACAAATATTCCATCGCCGAGCAGAGTTGGTACGAGCATTTCAAGGAGTCCGGCGCGGATTCGCTGTTTACTGAAGTACACAAGTCCATCGTCCGGGATACGACCATGGGGTCGAGTCTCGATACGTTCACGTATTTTCAAAAGGTTTACGATCCGCAGCGTCCGACAAGGTACTTGTATACCATTGCGATCGAGTTGGACGCGAGAGTAATCGGAGACGCCTTGGCTCAGGTGAATTCCAACCAAGGCTGGATCAACCGGGTCTATAACGCGGATAACGATCCTATGAACGGAAACGGGAATTTCGGATTCCCGGATACTCTGGCCTTTTTCAGTCCGTCTGACAGCACGTCGAACCGGCAAGTACGAATGGGAGGCGACAAATATACGTTGCTTCAGAGCGGTTCCAGAGACTACGGCTGGCGGATGATTAGCCTCGTTCCACAAAAGGCCATTATGTTCGAAGCGAATTCCATCCAGCTTTTCATTGCCCTGATCGGATTGGTGTTGCTCCTATTTGCCGTTTTCTTGTCGATTCGGATCTCGAAGAGCATTACCCGGCCGCTCATGCAGCTGATGAAGGCCATTAAGGAAATCGAGAAAGGGAACTTCGATTTCAAGTCTAACGTGAATACCGGCGATGAATTCAAGGAGTTGAATGACGTCATCAATTCGATGGCGGTCAACATTAAAGAACTGCTGGTGCGGAACAAAGAAGAAGAGGAGTCCAAGAGAAAAGCGGAGTTAACGGCATTGCAAGCGCAAATCAATCCGCATTTCCTGTACAACACGCTGGAATCCCTGAATTGGTACGCGGTTCGCAAGAAGGAGCCGGAAATCAGCGAAGTCATCACGAATCTGGGCAAGTTTTTTCGGATCAGCCTGAGCAAGGGCAGCCAGTTCATCACGATAGAACAAGAAATGGAGCATGCCAAAAGCTATTTAAGCATCCAGAAGTTCCGTAACGCGAATCGTTTTGATTCTTCCATTCATATGGATGAAGCCATAAAGGAGCGCTACTCGCCCAAGCTGATTTTGCAGCCGATTATCGAAAATGCCCTGATTCACGGCTTGCGGAACAAAGAATCGCCGGGACGCATCGATATCCGAGTCGAGAAGGAGGAGGACGGGGTGCTCTTTATCGTCTCCGATGACGGTCTTGGCATCCGGGAGGACAAGCTCGCGGAAATCCGGACCGCGCTTAGCGGGACGAAATCGACCGGAACGGGCTCCTACGGATTGAAGAACGTTAACGAAAGAATACGGTTGTTTTTTGGAGCCTCATACGGCATACACATCGAGAGTCACGCAAACGGAGGAACGGAGGTTCGCATTCGAATTCCCATCTTGACGGAGACGCCCGAGGACTAAGGGCAGATCATCCTGCGGAGGAGCCAATATGCTGAAAGTAATGGTTGTCGATGACGAGGAGAACATCCGGCTCGGGATTGTCGAAGGAATCGATTGGGGAAGCTATGGACTGGAAGTCGCGTGTCAGGCCGAGAACGGCCGTGTGGCACTGGAACTAGCAGAGCGGCACAGACCTGACATTATTCTGCTGGATATCAATATGCCTTTCGTCAACGGGTTGGAATTTTCGAAACAAGCAAGACAATTTTTGCCCGATAGTTTCATCATTATCTTGAGCGGTTACAGCGACTTCGAATACGCCAAGGAATCCATCAAATATGGCGTTAGCGAGTATTTACTGAAGCCCGTTTCCCCCGGAGAGCTGATGGAAGCGATCTTGAAAGCACGTGACATGCTGACGGAAAACATCCGCAAAGAACAGTACCTGAACGGGTTAAAGCAGCAGTTTCTCCAATCCATTCCGGCTCTTCGGGAAAAATGGGTATACGACCTCCTTCATTCCAGTTATTTGGAAAACGAATCCGTTATGAAAGATAAGCTCGGATGGCTGGGCATTGATTTCCCATCCGATAAATTCGCCGTATGCGTTATCCGGATCGAAGATTTGGCCGAACGATCGTCCGGCAGGGAAGAGGACAAGCAGCTGTTCCTATACGCGGTCAAAAATATATGCGACGAAATTCTGAGCCGAAATGCTTGGGGGTTGTCGGTCGTTACGAATGAAGGACTCCTGGAGGGACTGCTTAGTCTGGATGGAGAAGATGGGGAATCTTATCGAAGGGAGCTTCAACTGAAAGCGGAAGGGATGGAAAAGAGCATCCGGGAATTTCTCGGCTTGACGGTCACGGTGCGATTCGGTTCCGTCTATTCGGGTTACAGCCAGATCGCTTACTCGTATAGGGAAGCTTACTCCTCCGTTCAGCTGAAAAGACCGGGCAAGGAACATGAAGAAAGCGCTAAGGGAGTCGGCAGGTCGGCTTCCGTTCTGGCGCTTGTGTTTCCGTATGACAAAGAACAGGAAATGATTCGTTATTTAAAAGCCATGAATGAAAAGGCGGTAAATGCGGCAGCCGATCTGTTGGACGAGATCGAAGCCAATGAGCTGATTGCAGGGGATCCGGAACATTTGGCCGCAGCGGCCATCCAAATCGTGGGAACTGTACGCAAGCTGTTGACAGACAGCGGGATTCCTGTCGAAGAGGAGGAAGGGCTGCACGAGCCGCCAGGTGCTGCTGGAGGCTTCAAGGCCGAAGATCCTGCCGAGATCCGAGCCAAGTTATTAAGGCATGTCTCATCCGCGTTGCATGGGATCATCAAAGCCAAAGGCAAGCCTTATCGGATCGAAATCGAGCAGGTCAAACGCTATATCGAGGAAAACTACGACAAGGACATCTCCCTCAAGGATCTTTCTTCGAGAGTCTATATGAATCCGAACTACTTGTGCACGATTTTCAAAAACGAAGTCGGAGAAACGATCAACCATTACATGACTCGGGTTCGGATGGAGAAAGCGATGAGGATGCTTCGAGAGACCGATCTGAAAGTGTTCGAGATCGCGGAGCGCGTCGGATACTCGAATACGAATTATTTCAGCTACACGTTCAAGAAATATACGGGAACGGCTCCGATTGAGTATCGGTAGTTTTGAGCACTGCTTTTTTTGGACAATTGATCAGGATCGGAACCAGTTAAAGCCCCGTCGAATGGACGGGGTTTATTTGGTGATTCAGAAAGTATAAAATCTGCGATACTTTTCTGAATCACTTCGATAAAACGTCTATCCGTCAGAAAAGGACGGCGTAGCAGTTTTACTTAGGCTGCTTCCTGTATTCTGTCGGTGTAAGCCCGAATTTCGCTTTAAACTGTCTCATAAGATGGAAGGCATTGCTGTATCCGCTTTGCGCAGCAATCGAGTCGAGCGGTAAATCTGTTGTTGCCAGCAGAGCCGTTGCACACTGAAGGCGGCTATGAATAATGTCGGTCATCACATTGACTCCGAACATTTTTTTGTAGGTGTGCTGGAAACTCGACAAGCTCATGGATAGTTCATCAGCCAACTCTTTGACAGAGGGGATTGACGCAGGGTTGCTGCGAATACGGATGCGGACGTTAATCATACATTCATATTTCGCAGAAGTCTTTGCCGAAGGAAAGTGAAGCCCCATATGAAGTTTGCGGCTGAGCTGAATAAAGAAAATATTCAAATAATGCTTGATAGCATCTTTACTGTGAGGACCCGCCGTATAAAATTCATAAGTCATTTTCTGTACAATTGACGATATCTCGGATATATCCCCTAACCACGTAACCGTGTTATAGGGGATATTAAGTTTGCCGAAAAATTCCTTATCCTCGTCGTCTACACTGAAATAGAACCAGTCGTCCACGTACTTATCACCATATGTACGATAATGCTGGGGAGCATCGCTCGTATACAGAATAAAGGAATTTTCCTTCGTGATCACTTCTTTGCCGTTTTGCATAAAGACGGCAGGCGTTTTGATCAGCAATAGAATCCAAACGCTGCCAATGCCGTTTGGGCGATCGATCGCAAAGGTTTTGCCATGGGAATGATGATATCCGATCACGTGTAAGTCCATGATAACGGCTTCCTTTCAAAAGCAACAAGGATAGGTACTTTGAATTCATATCATTGCAGAAAATGTTATCATATTATGCGCATTTCGCTATCGGGCCTCGTAACGACATATATTATATTTAAAAAAATGGTACAAAAAAGGGAGTACAAATGAACAAGAGATCGATCTTGCCCATCCTATTCATTACAGCGCTTTCAATGTTAGCAGCTTGTTCCAATGAGGAAAGGGGTGCGCCCATGCGAGAGATCACAACAATGGAGCTTGTCAAAGAAATGGGAATCGGCATGAATTTGGGCAACACGTTTGAATCCACGGGCGACTGGATTAAGGGCACCAGTGTTACAAGTTATGAAACTGCCTGGGGCAGTCCCGTTATTACGGAGGCAATGATTAAGGGGTATGCAAACGAAGGTTTTGGCGTCCTTCGAATTCCCGTATCGTGGTCAAATATGATGGGCGAGGATTACACGATCCATCCTGACTATCTGGCCCGGGTAAAAGAAGTTGTGGATTGGGCACTGGACAGCGGTATGTATGTTATTCTGAATCTTCACTGGGACGGCGGCTGGTTTGAGAAATTTCCGACAGAAAAAGAACAATCCATGTACAAATATACACGCATATGGAAGCAGGTTGCGGATTCGTTTAAAAACTATGACGATCATCTGATGCTCGAGTCTTTCAATGAGGAAGGGGTATGGCCCGATTTATGGAATGTCTACGGCAGCGATGATACCAACAAAGAAGAAGCTTATGCGCTGCTGAATGAGATCAATCAGACATTCGTAGATACTGTGCGCGGTTCCGGAGGCAACAATAAACGACGCCACCTGTTGATTGCCGGCTATACAACGGACATCGTGAGGACCGTCGATGAACTGTATAAGCTGCCCAAAGATCCCCAAAAACGCCTTGCGGTATCGATCCATTATTACACGCCTCCAACATTCGCCATTCTGGATGAGGATGCGAGCTGGGGAAAAGCGCGTGCGGAGTGGGGTACGGAAGAAGATTTCGCCGAGTTAAACAAGCTCATGGAAATGGTGAAAACACGTTTCATTGACGAAGGCATCCCCGTAATCATGGGAGAGTTTGGTGTAGCTACAAAAAATAAGACGCCAGCAATGATACGGCTCTATCTTACGTCGGTGGCCAAGGCCGCATATTCCCGAGGAATTACCCCGGTTTTATGGGATGTTACAAAAGTACTTTACAACCGAGATACCTACGAAATGTATGATAAGGTGCTGCTTGAGCAGCTTATGGCTATCAAACGATAGAATTTACCAAACCGTCACTTGATGTGGCGGTTTTGTTTGTTGGATGGGCAGTCCGCCTTATTCTAACCGGAACGCCGTATCGCTCGCGGATTTTGATGCACGTCTCCGCTGATGGGGCTTTGTTTTTGATTAAGCCTGCTTGAGCGCCTCTGGTTAACGACGAAAGACATGTTCGGTCATTTATCGAATCTGGAGACGACTTCCTGCGACGGCGGATTTCTCAAGCCTTGAACCTAATATTGTAGTAAGATGAAACAAGGTTATGATTTTCGTAATGGAAATACTCCTGCCATTCATTCAAGCCCTCATCCATCCGATAAGCCTTGAATCCTTCGGACTGCAATTTATGTGCGGCCTGCGCCGAGTAGATACATAACGGGCCTCTGCAGCAGGCATCATTTCGGCGTTTCGGGGCAAATCAGTTGCGCCATACAAGACGAAGAGGCGCCCTACGGAGTTTTAATAGAAGGAGAATACACATGTCAGAGGTTCCTTTACCCATTGAAGCAACAATGAAAAGCCTCCCCGATCCGCTAAAGGAATACGTAGTATCCCCCGAGAAGCAGCGACAGTTGTATAAAAGGACACTGTTGATCGTGATCGCTTCTCAAATTTTTGGCGGGGCGGGGTTGGCCGCAGGGATCACGGTAGGGGCACTGCTGGCGCAAGATATGCTGGGAACGGATGGTTATGCAGGGGTTCCTACGGCCTTATTCACGTTAGGTTCTGCCGCCGCGGCACTTTTGGTCGGTCGCCTTTCCCAGCGTATGGGCCGCCGCGCCGGGCTTGCTGCCGGTTTTATGGCGGGGGGGATTGGCGCCGCAGGTGTCGTCCTGGCAGCCATTCTCGATCATGTGCCGCTGCTCTTTCTTTCTTTGTTGGTCTACGGTGCCGGTACGGCGACAAACTTGCAGGCGCGTTATGCCGGTACGGATTTGTCGCTCCCGACACAGCGGGCAAAAGCGATTAGTGCCGCCATGGTCTTCACGACATTCGGTGCGGTGGCCGGACCGAATCTGGTCAATGTGACAGGCAGGGCAGCAACTTTCATGGGCGCCCCTGCGCTGTCGGGTCCATTTATGCTCGCAGCCACGGCCTATGTTTTGGCTGGGCTGGTTCTTCTTTTGTTTCTCCGTCCCGATCCGCTCTTGGTCGCCAAAGCCATTGCAGATGTAGAGCGGGTCAAGGAAGGGAAAAGCAGCGGGGAGGGAACGCGGGAGGCTGAACTGCGCGTTCATAAACCAGGCATCGTCGTGGGCGCAACGGTGATGGTGTTAACCCAAATCGTCATGATCGCGATAATGACCATGACGCCGGTTCACATGAAGCATCACGGGCTTGGACTTGGCGAGGTGGGCATCGTGATCGGCATCCATGTTGCCGCGATGTTTTTGCCTTCCCTCATCACCGGCGTTCTCGTCGATAAATACGGGCGTATGATGATGTCTTACGCCTCCGGTGTTACCTTGCTCTTGGCCGGTTTAACGGCTGCATTCGCGCCGGGCGATTCGTTGGGTCTGCTCATTCTGGCGCTGGCTCTGCTTGGTTTGGGCTGGAATTTCGGCTTAATTAGCGGGACGGCAGCCATCGTCGATGCCACGCCGCCGCAAATCAGAGCGAAGACGCAAGGCACGGTGGATGTACTGATCGCATTGGCTGGTGCATCTGGAGGCTCGTTGTCCGGCATGGTTGTGGCCCACTCCAGCTATTCCACGCTCTCTTTGGCCGGCGGGTTCCTATCCTTGCTTTTGATTCCGGTTGTCGTCTGGTCCCGGAGTCAGAAGAAGGCATAACGGGTTGTTCTAAATGGAATAAAAGGGTGTTAAAGAGACCGCCATTGGTATGAATTGGCGGTCTTTATCTTTCGGAAATCGAAAAGTCACAACACTAGGATATATGAACGCAGCAGTGACCTGGCCCACTGCTGAATCGGAGACAAAAATGACA
The DNA here is from genome assembly GCF_019400745.1 of Cohnella sp. CFH 77786. Taxonomy (GTDB): domain Bacteria; phylum Bacillota; class Bacilli; order Paenibacillales; family Paenibacillaceae; genus Cohnella. Next base: position 59,885 of record NZ_WJIB01000014.1, read on the forward strand.
AAAATAGTGCAATTTAATAGAAAAAATAAAAGTTCAATCATAAATAAAACGCTTACAATGGTAAACGAAGAGCGCATGTAAAGACTTGGAAATGGAAGAAGGTGATCACGGAGTTCATCTTAGCCAATCTGGAAGGACATCTGTTTTCTATTCCAGCAAAGGTGGTGTTTGAAATGAAAAAGAAGTTGTGTCTTTCGTTAAGTTTTTCATTGCTCTTTCTATCCGTTCCTTTCATGACTTCAAGCGCGGCGGTGCCTCCCCAGTTCACGGTCGATTTGAGCAACCAATATCGGCCGGTGACCCATGCGGCATCGGGCTCCCTGTACGGTCTCGCCGATGAAGGACGACCCGCCGACAGCTTAATCGGTCCCACGAAACCTAAAATGTTCACGCAAATGGCTCCGAACGGCCAGCAGCTGCCGAACGGGGAGACGGCACCGACAGGGGATGCTCTGAAGGTGTCGCCCATTGCCAAGCGTAACGGCGCTTCGGTCACGATCCGCATGCCGGACATTTATCCGAATTTTCCCTATCAATGGGTCAGTTGGGCCGACTGGTACGCAAAAGTCGACTCGATCGTGAATGCCAGACTCGCTTCGGGCGCGACCAACATTTACGGTTATGAATTGTGGAACGAGCCGGACGGCACCTGGAATACGTCGGCGGCGGGTTCTTTCAACGACGGCTGGAAAAATACGTATTTACGAATCAAAACGCGTGATACGACAACGAAAATCATCGGCCCGAGCATTACCCAGTACAACGAAACATGGCTGAGGAACTTTTTGACTTACTGCAGAGACAACAACGTGCTGCCGGATATTATCAGCTGGCATGAATTGGGGGCTCCGGAAGGCCATTATGTCGACAATCCGCAGCCCGGCTATATCGAAAATCATATTGCCGCTTATCGGGCGCTGGAGGCGAGCCTTGGCATTTCGCCGAGACCGATAAGCATTAATGAGTATGGAGTCGTCCGGGAGGAAGGCGTACCGGGCAGCATGGTCCGATATTTCGCCGAGTTCGAACGTTCGGGAGTCGACACGGCCAACGCGGCATTCTGGTTCCGTCCCGGCCGTTTGAGCAATATCGTAACGGATGCCGGATCCGCCAACGGGGGATGGTGGCTTTACAAATGGTACGGGGACATGACGGGCAATATGGCGATGACGACCCCTTCGAATCCGACGGCTGTAGGACTGGACGGGATTGCGAGCGTCGATGCGGGCAATCGGATCGCTTATGTCGTATTCGGCGGCGGATCCGGAGACCATACCGTGGTCGTGAAAGGGTTCGGGTCGGTGCCATTCTTCACGGGCAACGTCCATGTCAAGCTGGAAACCACCCCATGGTCCGGCGTCGATACGGCGGTTGCGGCTCCCTCGACCGTATTCGAAGGCGACTTTGAAATCGCAAACGGACAAATTTCCGTGCCCGTCACGAATATGAATCCGTCGTCCGGCTACCGTTTGACGCTCACATCGGCTGCCGGAAGCGCCAATAATCGCTACGAAGCGGAACGTGCTCTCGTCAATCGCGCCAATACCTTCAGCAATGCAAGCGCCTCTAACGGCAAATATATCGGTCAAATCGATTTTGCCGACAGCTATGTTCAGTTTACCGTGAATGTCCCTGCTGCCGGCGCTTATACGGTGGACGTCCGATACGCCAACGGGACGAGTGCCAACTCCACGCATTCCCTGTCGGTCAACGGCGGCGCTGCGTCCACGGTAACTTACCCGGTAACGGGCGGGTGGTTGTATACCGGCAACGCCGCCACGGTTACGGTGAATGTGAATCTGAACGCGGGCAGCAACACGATCCGGTTCACGAAGGGGGCGACCGGCTACGCCGAACTGGATTATATCCAACTCACCCCTGCCGGGTCTTATAAGGTGAGGGCGGAGGCGGAGAACGCTACCCTTTCGCGCGCGAACGTACACACCAGCGCCTTTGCTTCCAACCGCTTCTTCGTCGGACAAATCGATTATTCCGACAGTTATGTGGAGTTTACCGTCAACTCCCCTTCCGCAGGAACCTATACGATGGAGGTCGGGTACGCAAACGGCACCTCGGGCAATTCCACCCATAATCTATCCGTCAATGGAAGAGCCGCGGGCGTCGTCACTTATCCGGCTACCGGAGGATGGCTGACGGCCATTCCCAATTTGGGAACACGCAAAATCCTGACGCTCCCCGTAACCTTGAATGCCGGCAACAACACGATCCGATTTACCAAAGGCACGACCGGTTACGCCGAATTGGATTACATCGAAATTAGATAAGACGCTATTAACAGAGCCCTTTCGCAAGAAAATTGGCCGGCTCGTATCTGTTGACCGACCCGAAGGAAGAATTATCCGTCGTGTATATGCAACAGATGCTGCCAAGCATGGAGCCGTATATCCATCCCCGGCTGCGGGCCGTTATTTACGGAGCCTTGGATTGACATTCCACAACGAACTCCGATACCTAGCTTCGCTAACGGAAGGCTGCTGGATCCATGGGATCGGCAGCCTTTTTCTTTCCCCTTCGATAGGCGGAAGGGCTTTTCCCGAATCGCTTGCGGAACAGGGCGGCGAAATGGTTATAGTTCTGGAAGCCGACGTCATACGCCGCTTCGGTCGCGGTTCGCCCGGCGTGCACCATCAATAGCGAAGCCTGCTCGAGCCGCATCGCGTTCAGCGTATCCAGCACGGAACGGCCGGTTTCGGCTTTGAAGAGATGGGAGAGCCGGGAAGCGGACAATCCGACGGCCGTCGCCAGATCGTTCACGGTGAGCGGTTCCCTCATGCGCGCGCTGAGCATACGCATGACCTGGCTCACCCTCGGATCCAGCCGTTCGGTCAGCTGCTCCGCGGCAAGCAGCAGGATGCTGCTCAGCTGATTCTCGCACAGCTCCTGCCAGTAGCCGCCCCGCTCGCGGGAATCCCTGATCAAGGTACGGAAAATATGCAGCACGCGCCGCTGCAGGGCGCCCGGCGGCATTTTGCAGATAAGCACTTCCTCGTCCGGCAGGAGTCCCGCTTCCGGCAGCCCGAGAAAATGGGCCCACATGAAGTGCCAGATCTTACCCGGCCGTGTCCCGTACGCATGGGGCACTCCTTTGCGAAGCAGGCCGATTTCCCCCGGGCCGCAGCTTAATTCGCCCGCTGGCGTCCGGAAGTACCCTTCCCCTTCCAGCGTGTACACGATCAGCCAGTCCTCCATGCCCTCCGGACGTTTGATCCCGTAGCTGTCGTTCTCGCGGAAATGCCCGGTTATGATCCTCCGGTGCGAATGGCTCTTCATTCCCTCAACCTCCGACAGGAATACCAAACTCTCATTCCCTTACAGATTAAGTCCTTCCCGAAAATTCGTCTACCTGATAGCAGAATCCAACCAGTTTGAAGCATGAATGAGACTTCCGGCTGTCTCCTCGAAGACGTACGATAGAAGCAACTCGCGAGATCACTTTGTAAAGGAGCGGTTCCCATGTCGCCGAAGCTTCAGGCATTGACGCCGGAGCAATTGCAGCAATTCGAAACCGAGGGATATTTGATCGTGCAACGCGTCTTCCGGCCGGAGGAGATCGAAGAGATCCGCGCGACGTTCGATGAAATCGGCCAAACGGCGGTGCCGGGCTTCTTCGAGCCGGTGATGGACGCGGATACGGACGATCCCCTGAAGCGGTATCCGCGCGTGATGCACCCGCACCGTTTCCATCCCGTGGCCAAGAAATACATGCTGCATCCCGGCGTGCTGGCCATCCTGAACGAATTATACGGAGAGGAAGCGCTGGCCGCCCAAAGCATGTTCTACTATAAGCCGCCGGGCTCGCGGGGCCAAGCCCTTCATCAGGACAACTTCTACCTGAAGGTGGAGCCGGGGAACTGCATCGCAGCCTGGACGGCCATAGACCGCTGCGACGAAGAGAACGGCTGCATGCTGCTCGTACCGAAGACCAATCGTTATGAAATCGTCTGTCCCGAGGTCTCGGATGCCGAAGAATCGTTCACGACCCACTACGTGAAACCGCCGAAGGGCGAGAAGCCGGTCCCGGCCGTGATGGAGCCCGGCGACGTCCTGTTTTTCAACGGCAATCTCATACACGGTTCCTACCGCAACAAATCGAAGGAAAGGTTCCGCCGGTCTTTTATCTGCCATTACGCGAACGCAAGCGCGACCCAAATTTCGCATTGGTACAATCCGCTCTACCGTGCCGACGGTACGACGTTGGAGCTGGAGAGCAATCCGGACGGGGGGCCTTGCGGCATTGAAACTCCGGCCTATCATTAATCGAGGAACGCGCGACCCCCGCCTTCGCGTTCATATGTCGTGGTGGGGCATGACCGGCATTCGGCGGCGGACCGGCGATGAAACGGACATGGAGGTAATAATCTATCCCGTAGCTTGGTCCGCCGCCCTGTGCGATGACGACCGAGGAGCTTGCCGGACGGATGAACGAATTCAGCGACCGCGGGGAGCAGTCCTTGTTTCTGCTGCAGCTGGCCCGAGAATTGTGGAGCGAAGCGCTGGTAAGCATAACCCGAATGCATAATCGGGCTCCGGCGGGGACAAGGTAATTCCCGGAAGTCCCAATACGACCATTCGAGGTGATCCCATGCCTTACGGCGCGCACGAAACGATGGAAACGCACGAGATTCTGTCGGAGAAAATCAATGCCATTTGCCACTTCAACCTGTACGCCCAGCAAGCGAAGAATCCCCAGCTTCGCGACATGATCGTCCGTCACCAGCAGGATGCCATTCGCTCTTACAATGAGATGGTGAACTACACGCATGCCTACACAAGTACACCGACTGCGCCCTCGATGTCCAACATGACAAACGCGACCCCGCAGCAGATCCAGTACGGCCTGCACAATCCGCAGCCCGTGGGACCGGTGACCGGCACCGCCCTGGGAGATCGGGAGATCGCGACGGCATTGCTGATCTGCCACAAGAACGGAGCGAGCAACGCGATGCGGGCCGCGCTCGAATGTGCCGATCCGAACCTTCGCCGGATGATGATCAACAGCTCCGTCGCTTGCGCGGACCATGCGTTCGAAACGTTCCTCTTCATGAACCGGCAAGGGCTGTATCAGGTCCCCACGATGAACGATCAAACGGCGAAAACGTTCATGCACAGCTACCAGTCGTATCAGCCGGCCAATTATGGCGGCCCGGGCGGCGGCACGATGCGTCCCGTTATGTAATACGGTTTCTAAATACCTCCCTATGAAGCGGTGTCATCCTTCATGGGGAGTTTTTTTGGTTATTCGGCAAAGTATATAATCCGCACGTCTCTGTTCCTAGAGGACGACGAACTCGTTATGGCATGTCGCGAAGTATACTTTCGTCCCTCGATATCCGCTTCTTTACTACCTTCGTGTCATATGGAAGGATACTCTCCCGGTGCTATGCTATTCAGCAGAATAGAAGAAAATCTTTTCATGGATGGAGCGTTGAAGAATGACGGTAAAAGGGAAAGTGGCCTTGGTATCGGGAGGAGCCAGAGGGATCGGGGCGGCGGCGGCGCTCGCCCTCGCGGAGCAAGGAGCGAAAGTGATCGTGAACTACGTCGAACAGGAAGAGGCCGCACAGGACGTGGTCGCCCGGATCACGGGCCAGGGGGGTCAAGCGGCTGCGATCCGCGCGGACGTCCGCGATCCGGAGCAGGTCGGACGGATGGTCGCGCAGACGGAAGCGGCTTTCGGGGCGGTCGACATTCTGGTGAGCAACGCCAATATGGCGTTCGCCATGAAGCCGCTGCTGCAGATGGAGTGGGAGGAGTTCTCGCAAAAGCTGAACGACGAAATGAAAGCCGCATTTGCTTTGACGCATGCAGTCGCCCCTGCTATGATGGGACGTAAATACGGGAGATTGATCTATATTTCCAGTTCGGCCGCCGATCTTCCCACGCCCTATTTAGCTGCGCACGGATCGGCAAAGGGAGCTTTGAACGCCTTCGTCAAATACGTCGCGCAAGAGCTCGGCCCTCACGGCGTGACCGCCAACGCGATATCGCCGGGGCTCGTGCAGACGGATGCGTCCCGGTATACGCCCGAAGCGGTCAAGGAGCAGATCGCGATGGCAACGCCGCTTCAAAGAGTGGCCGTTCCCGGCGATATATCCGGTATCATCGCTTTCTTGGCAAGCGAAGAAAGCAGGTTCGTCACCGGAACATGTACGCATGTTAACGGCGGTTTTCTGATGAGATAACGGAGTTGATCCAAGATGCAAGGTTCTGATTCTCTCTTGCCGGATTCGCATGGATCTATTAAGGCTGACCTCAGTAGAATCGGGAGCGAGATCGATCAGGTCGAACGGCAGTTTCTGGTCGGCAGGGAAAGAGAAATCGATTTCTTCCTTCAGCGGCTGAACGCTTCACCGCAAACGGGCGGTATTCTCAACCTGTACGGAACGGGCGGCGTGGGCAAAAGCTATCTGCTGGATGAATTCCGCAGGCTGTCCACGCAGCGGCGCGCCAAGTTTTTGCTGCTCGACAGCCGCGATTTCGCTCGGACGCCGAACGATTTTTGCCTGCACATTTTAAGAATGCTCCGATATCCCTTGCAGAGAACGGATCAAACCGCCCAACCGAATCCTATGATCGATATTTGCCTGGACGCCGTACGGGAACGTTCGCGGGAAGAGAAAATCGTGTTCGCTTTCGATACGTTCGAGGAAATGGGCGAGATGGAGTACTGGCTGCGGGAGGATTTCCTCCCCCTGCTTCCCAAGGAAACGCTGATCATCATTTCGGGAAGATACCCGCTACAAGGCACTTGGGCCTTCTCCCCGGCTTGGCGCCAGCTCATTTTCCGCTTGCCGCTCTCCGATCTGGATTATTTGTCGGTCAAAGCCTATTTGGAGAAAATGGGAATCGCGCAGGAAGAGACGATGTACCTCATTTGGAACAAAACGAAGGGACATCCGCTGACCCTGTCGCTGCTCGTCTCCACGACGCTGGCGCACAGTTTTCACAAAGTATCCAACTCGAGCGGAGACGAGGTTTTCGCCCACGTTGTCCATACCTGGCTCAAGGAGGTTCCGGACGACTCTCTGCGGGAATTGGTCGAAACGGCCGCCGTCCTGCGCCATTTCAACCAGGAATTGCTTTCGTACGTGCTGGAGAAGCCCGTTCCCACGGAACGGTTTTTGAAGCTCGTGGGACTCTCCTTCATCCGCAGGGTCGACCGCGGCTGGCTGCTGCACGACTTGATGCGGGACGCCATCTGCTTCGAGCTGAGGCATCGCATGCCCGAGTACTTCGAGAAGCTTCGCAAGCGCTGCATCATGCATTACTATCAGAAAATCAATGAATCCGCCAGAAAAAAATCGTTGACCTGGGAAAGCGAGGAGTGGATTTACTACGTAGGGGATCAGTGGATCCGAGGGTTCTTCTACCAGCGATCCGCCACCTATTCTTGGGAACCGCTTCATTCGGACAACTGGGCCGAGGCGGAGCGATATTTCGAACATCGGCGTTTGCACGCCAAAGACACGAAGGTTGCCTTCAACCATCCCGGCTCGAATGAGATCTACACCTATACGATCACGGCCGAGGAAAGCCTCTACACGCTCAAGCATATCGACCTGAAGGAGTTGTACGAGCTGGATCCCAGCATCGTCAAGCTCATCCGGGACGCCCAAGGCACGCTGATCGGCTTGTCCGCCATCATTCCGATCAATATCCATACGCTGGATTATTTGAAAACGAAGCCGTTGTCGTCCTCTTATTTCTCCAGCTTGCCGGAAACCAGACTCAAGGAATTGAGGGTGCCGAAGGATTCCAAAGCGGGATACTTCGTCAAAACGATCGATATCGCGGATTTCAGCGATCTGACCATGCGGGAAGCGGCCGGGATTACGTTCATCAACCATATGCTGTCCCCGGGGATTTGCATTGCGGCTCCGCCCGCCAATCCCATGTTCGAGGACATCCACCTCCGTCTCGGTTGCGAAACGGCCAAAGAGGGCGTTCATTCCGATTACGACGGGGTGACGCCTACTCCGCTGTACGTCATCGATACGAGAGGTTATAAACTGCAGGAGTTTCTGAACAAAATGATCGCGTCTATCGGGCTTCCGGAACAACCGGGGCAGGAAGAGGAAAACTTATCGTCGCTGTCCGAGCGGGAGAAGGAAGTGGTGGAGCTCCTGGTCAAAGGGTACACCAACCTGGAGATCGCGGGCAGCCTCTATCTAAGCGAGGTCACCGTCAAGAAGCATTTGAGCAACATTTTCCGCAAGCTGGGCGTCAAGAGCCGGACTCAATTGATCAATAAGATTCGATAGCGTGCCGCATCGCCGGCCGCCGCGCTTGTTGTGCTATTTTGGAAACATCGATTAGAAGCGGTTCCGCGTTGGCGAGGATGGCTGTCACAAGGAGGAAGCATTCTTGAAATGGCTTGTTTTGATTCACGTTTTATCGGCGATCGTCGGCATCGGTCCGACCTATTTCGGACACGTTCTGTTCCGGAAACGGCAGCAAGTCGGGGAGTTGCGCAAGTCCCTGGAGCTTTTTCAGCTTCTGAATTACTTTCCGAAAACCGGGGGTACTCTCGCCGTCGTCACTGGCTTGCTGTTGGTGTGGCTGGACGGTTGGAAGTTCTCTTCGTTCTGGATATTGGCTTCCCTTGTCTTGTACGTCGCGATTCAGGTGATTGCCGTGGGCATGCTGGGACCGGTCGCGGCCAAGCTTCACCAAGGGCTTAGCCGCCCGGAGCTCGAAGCTGCGCACGAGCTTCCCCGGGAGTCCGGCCTGCTCCTCGCCAAAGCCGGCCGGCTGTATTATGCCGCTTCGGCATTGGGCGTGCTGCTGTTCGTTCTGATGATCTTGAAGCCGTAAGCCGGCTGATCATTCCCGATATTTCCCATCCCTTCTTCGCCGCGTTCGCCAATGCCGCGGAGTAGCACGCTCCGGATGGAAACCGAAGACCGGCCCAGGTATCACCGCCAGGGAATGGAAAAAGTTGATAAGTCAACGAATCGAGTCTAATCCTTTGTTCACGAAACCGTTCAGGGTTTGCCAACAGGCTGAAGCCGCTCAAACGAGAGCGGTTTTTTCGCTTTTCCGCAAGTTACCAAAAACTTATACCAAATGATTAAATTATTTCATTTTTATCGAAAGTATTCTTCTTTATGATTCATTATAACAGCGCTTTCATGCCGACTCTCGAAACAAATCGGGAAAGGGGGGATCGATAAGAATTTCGGCACGAACGTAACGGGAACAAAGATCACCTTACCAGAGGAGGCTTGAACCCATTGCTAAAGCACCAAAAGGTTGTTGCGCTTTCCCTGATCTTTTCGATGGTATTCGGATGGTTTCCGGGAGCTGTCCCGGCGCGTGAGGCCGCAGCCGCAGCGGACCATGGCCTGATTTTGCATTACGACATGAAAACGACGGCGACGAGCAGCGGTCCGTTCTTGGTAAAAGACGTTGCAGGAAACGCCGTAACGTTCGACGGCATATTCCGGAATCCGGAGAACGGCGGCCATGCGGCGAACGATGCGGCCGGATACGTTACGTTTAACGGGGGCGGCCCCAGCTCCGGCAGCGCCTACATCGAAATTCCGAAGGGCAGCGACGGCAGCGATGTGCTCTCGGGTATAAACGAGGTTACGGTATCAACCGTCGTGAACTGGACGAATGACGGCGTGAATCGTTGGATTTTCGGTTTCGGAACGGTTCTGGCTCCCGAAACGAATAAATATTTCTTCGCCACGCCGCGCCACGGCATCAGCGGCCAGAATCCGGTCGCGGCCGGCATATCCAAGCAGGGCTGGCCGAACGAGGCGCTGATCAGAGGCGCGACCGATTCCTTCCTGACGCCGGGGGAATGGAAGCAGGTAACCGTGACGATGTCGGAAGCGACAGATACGCTCGCGCTATACGTAGACGGCGTCAAAATCGCTTCCGGCTCGGCGAAGGGAATCAAGCTTTCGGAGATTATCGATCCGGACGCCGGATATTCCGGATTTTTGGGGAAATCCATCTTTACGAACGACAGCTATTTGAAGGGCAGCATTGCCGATTTCCGTGTGTATAACGGCGCATTTACGGATCAGGACGCGGCGGATCTGTTCCATAACGAGGGCGTCACGCTGATTCAAAACGTCCGTGAGTTGACCATCGAAGATGCGGCCGGCAAGCTGGATATGGATCAGTATGTAAGCCCAGGCGACACGGTGCAGACGGTGACGCAAAATTTGAGTCTGCCGACAACGCTACAAAGCGGCGTCACGGTCGCCTGGACGTCCAGCCGCCCGGATATTATCTCGAATACCGGCGCGGTCACCCGTCCGCAGCAGGAGGATGTGGAGGTTCAGCTTACCGCAACGCTCTCCTATCAGGGATTGTCGGGTACGGCGGTATTCCCCGTCATTGTCCTGAAGGCATTCACCGACCAGCAGAAAGCCGATCTGGATGCCGCCGCCCTGGCGATCGCTGCGGATCGGGTGAAGGGACACCTGAGATTGGATACGACCGGCGCTAACGGCTCCGCGATTACCTGGACGTCCAGCCGCCCCGACATCATCAAGGGCACGGCCGATGCGGCCGGCGATCCCCATCGATTGGGATGGGTGACGCGGCAGGACGCCGATACGCCCGTGACCTTGACGGCAAACGTAACGAACGGCGGGGCATCCGCCCGGAGAACGTTTGATGTCACCGTAGTCCAGGCTCCGGAGCAGAAGGAATACGATAAATACTTTTTCGCTTACTTTACGGGCGAGTACGAGGGCGGAGAAGAAATCTCCTTCGCCGTCGCCGAGGATCCGCTGAAATGGAGAGCGTTAAACAACGGTCAATCCGTCCTCCGGTCCACGATGGGCGAGAAAGGGCTGCGGGATCCCTTTGTCATTCGCTCGCCTGAGGGCGACAAATTCTATTTGCTCGCGACCGACCTGAAAATGGGCGAAAGCACCGACTTCGATCAGGCGCAAATCACCGGCAGCCATTCCATCATGATCTGGGAATCGGACGATCTGGTGAATTGGAGCGAGCAGCGCATGGTCGAGGTTGCGCCGAAGAACGGCGGCAATACGTGGGCGCCCGAGGCTTTCTACGACGAGCAAACGGGTGAATACGTCGTATTCTGGGCCTCGTCGATCAAGAACGAAGATACGTACGGCGATTACAACGGCAGGCCGAACGGCCAATACAACGTCATGTATTACGCCACGACGCGCGACTTCCGCAGCTTTTCCGAGCCTAAGGTGTTCATTGACGAATCGTTGCCGACGATCGATACGACGATGATCAAGGATAACGGCACGCTGTACCGATTCACCAAATCCGAGGTCAACTACAAGGTTTACGCGGAGAAAGCGCCCGGCATTTATTACGACAAAGACGGCATTGCCGACAACGGCTTCCAGTACGAGCCGATCGCCGGCACGCGAAGCGGCAACCAGGGCTTGATCGGCCATGCAGGAAACAACGAAGGACCGACGGTCTTTAAAGATCTTCATAGCGACAAATGGTATATGTTCCTGGATTCGTGGCCGTATCATGTGCGTTATGCGACGAACCTGGAAGACGGCGCCCAATGGGTGAACAACCTGCTGCCGGATAACGCCTACGCGCTTCCGCCGGGGCCGCGCCACGGTACGGTGATTCCGATCACGGACGCCGAGTATGAAGCGCTGAATGCCAAGTATGGCGTTCCGGGTCCGCAGCCGTCCGCCGGGCCGGTCGTGCATTACAGCTTCGACGCTGCCCAAGGGTCTGTCGTGCCCGATATGTCGGGCAACGAACACGATGCCGCGCTGGTAGGCGGAGCTACCATCAATCCGTCGGATCGGGTCGGCGAGACCGGCGGCTCCGTCGAGCTCGACGGCGTCTCCGGTTATGTCGAGCTTCCCCGGAATCTGATTCGCGATCTGAACCTGGAGAAAGCGACCTTTGCAACCTGGGTGAAGATGGATAAGAATCAGGCGAATCAGCGAATTTTCGAGTTTGCCTCGGAAACCGGAAGGACCGTGAACCGGAACACGATGTACTTGAGTCCTCGGGGCGATTCCGGCAAACCGGAGTTTGCCGTCGTGACGCCGTTCACGGAGAAATTCGCCAATACGTCGGCGCTGCTCGGCGCGAATTACAAATATGCGCTGCGAAGCGCCTCCGCGATGCCGGAGCAGACCTGGCAGCATGTGGCGGTTACGATTGACGGCTTTCATGCGGTTTTCTATCTGAACGGCGTCCCGGTTGCGACGAGCTCCACCTTCAACGTGGAACCGAGAATGCTGCTGGAGACGACGATGAACTTCATCGGCAAATCAAGCAACGCGTCGCACAGCCTGTTCGACGGCAAGTTCGACGATTTCCGCATTTACAATCGCGCCTTGTCCGAGGAAGAAGTGGGCAGTCTCGTCAATGGGATGCTGCCGAACGTGGACGTAACCGGCGTGATGCTGAACAGAAGCGCGGTCAAGCTGACCGTCGGCGCGTCCGCGCAATTGACGGCAACGGTGGCGCCGGTTAACGCAACCGACAAGGGCGTAACGTGGAGCTCCGACAACGAGAAGGTCGCGACCGTTCATGCATCCGGTTTGGTCACGGCCGTCGGCGTTGGCAAGGCGACCGTTACGGTAACAACGGCAGACGGAAGCTTCATGGATTCCGCAACCGTAACCGTTGCGGAATCGGTGGACGACGGCTTGCTGCTGCACTATACCTTTGATGAAACGGGCGGAACGACGATCCATGACGCCGCGGGCGGCGATCATAACGGCACCCTGATCGGGGGAGGATCGTTCGCCGCAGGCAAGGCGGATACGGCCGTCGATCTGAACGGAACCGGGGCCTATATCGACATGCCGGACGGCATCGTGCAAAATCTCGATGCCATGACCGTGTCGGCGTGGGTGAACCCCGATCGCCTTCCGGTCTGGTCGAGGGTATTCGACTTCGGCTCCTCCACGACAAGCTTTGCGTTCCTGACGTTGAACAATGGCGCGAACATGCGCCTCGGGCTCAGGTCGGGCGGCACGATCCAAGATATCGACGGCATCAAGTTCCCGGAGACGGGCGGCTGGCAGCATATCGCCGTCACGCTGGAAGGGAAAACAGCCACCCTTTACCTCAACGGTAGAGAAGTGGCGAAAAACTCCAACATGACGCTCAAACCGAGCGACCTGGGCCATTCCATCCAGAATTACATCGGGAAATCGCAGTTTTCCGCCGACCCTTATTACGACGGGAAGATCGACGACTTCCGCATTTACGGCCGTGCCTTAAGCGGTCAGGAAGTGATGGACCTAATGGCCGAAAACCTGACGAACGGGGAAATTGTCCTCTTGGACAAAGATTGGCTGGATCTGGGGGACACGTCTCAAATCAGCGGCAACATGACGCTTCCTTCGACCGGACCGCTCGGGTCTTCGATTACCTGGGTATCGTCCAACCCGGCGATCGTATCCCGTGACGGAGCCGTCACGCGTCCCCGGGCGGGAAGCGGCGACGCGCAGGTAACGCTGACGGCCACCATCTCCAAGGGCGGCGCTTCGGTCACGCAGACTTTCGACCTGGTCGTATGGGAAACGGGCGCGGTTGCCTATCAAATTGCGATCGACGCCGGCCAGCCGCTGCACGACGCAAGCCAGACCCTGTTCGGACTGTTCTACGAGGATATCAACTTCGCCGCCGACGGCGGACTGTACGGGGAACTTGTGCAGAACCGTTCGTTTGAATTCGGGAATTCGTTATTTTCCTGGAACAAGGTGGCCTACGGAGGCGGTTCGCTGCAACTGACATCCTCCTCGGCGAAGCCTTTGAACGGCAAGAACCATAAATATGCAACCTTGCAAATCTCGTCGCCGGGCGATGGCGCGGGCATATCCAACGCCGGATACACGGGGATCGCCGTGGTCGGCGGGGAAAGCTACGACTTCTCCGTCTATGCGAGAACCGCGGACAAGCTGAATCATCCCATGTCCGTCGAGCTGCGCAGCGCGGACGATGCGAAAGTGTACGGACGCGCCGAAATTACGGGCCTTTCTTCCGAATGGAACAAATTTGAAGCGACGATCGCTTCCGACACGACCGACAACAAGGCCAAGCTTGTCCTTACGTTCGCCGATGCGGCGACGATCGATTTGGACATGGTCTCGCTGTTCCCGGAGAAAACGTGGAAAAACCGGAAAAACGGCCTGCGCTACGACTTGGCGAAAATGCTGGACGATATGAATCCGAAATTCCTGCGCTTTCCGGGCGGCTGCATCGTAGAAGGCGGGGCTTTGAACCGGATTTACCGCTGGAAGAATACGATCGGCGACGTGGCGGAGCGCGAGACGCAGCCGAATTTCTGGGGTTATTCTCAATCGTTCGGACTGGGCTACGACGAATATTTCCGGTTGGCCGAAGACATCGGAGCGGAACCGTTGCCCGTTATTTTCTCGGGGATCGGCTCCTGCAGCAGCAACCCGTTTACCGTTCCTATGGACCAGTTGCAGCCGTACATCGATGACGCCCTCGATCTGATCGAGTATGCGAACGGAGATCCGGAATCGACCGAGTGGGGAGCTCTCCGCGCCAAAAACGGGCATCCGGAGCCGTATCACCTGAAGTATCTGGGTGTCGGAAATGAAACGTGGGGTTCGAATTACTTCCCTCGTTATAAAGCGTTCTATGACGCCATCAAGGCCAAATATCCGGACATCCGGTTGATCGTAAGCGCGGGCGCGTTCCCGGAGGACGCGAATTACCGGCTGACCTACGATTGGCTGGGCGCGCCGAACGACGGCAACGAAGCCGATCTCGTGGACGAGCACATGTACCAGTCTCCGCAATGGATGCTAAACAACCTGGGCCGCTACGACAACTACAGCCGTTCGGGACCGAACGTATTCGTAGGCGAATATGCCGCGCATGGCCAAGGCAAGCGAAACAATATGGAATCGGCACTCTCCGAAGCGGCTTTCATGACCGGGCTTGAGCGCAATTCGGATGTGGTGGAGATGGCTTCCTACGCGCCGTTGTTCAGCCGAAGGCCGGCCAGCTTCACCCAGTGGACGCCGGATATGATTTGGTTCGACGAGTACCGCGCATTCGGGACGCCGAATTATTATGTGCAGCAATTGTTCATGAACCACATGGGAGACCAAGTGCTTCCGATCGATTTGAAAGCGCGAAATGACGATACCGGCTCTCTGATGCTCGGGTCCTGGGCGACGCAGGTAGAGTACGATAACCTGAAGGTGACGGCCGAAGACGGTACCGTATTGTATGCCAACGATTTCTCCGATCCCGCAACGCTGTCCGATTTCGTCGAATACGGCGCGGCCGGCGATTGGGTGATCCAGAACGGCGTGTTAAAGCAAAAAAGCCTGGATACCGACGTTCGCCTGATGTTAAAGAAAAAGGCGAACTGGGTGAATTGCACGATTCAGTTGGAGGCCAAGAAAATAGCCGGACAAGAAGGGTTCCTCATCGGATTCGGCGCAAAGGATTTCGACAACTATTACTGGTACAACCTCGGAGGCTTTAACAACACCGTAAACGTAGTGGAAAAGGCCGTGGACGGCGCAAAAACGGATGCATCCCCGAGGCTGCAAAGCAAAATCAACACAGCCCAGCTTTATAACATCAAAATCGAAGTGAACAAGGAACAGTTTCATCTGTATCTGGATGAAAACAAGTTGTTCGACATCGCGAACGCCGGAGCGAAATATCCGGGTCCTCTGTACGGCTCCTCGACAATCGATGAAGAGACCGGCGATATTATCGTGAAAGCCGTCAACATGTCCGGCACCCCGCAGCTTTCGCGGCTGCAAATTAACGGGAAGGACTACCTGAACGGAGAAGCGGCAGTATTCGAGCTTTCCTCGGACTCGCTGCTCACCGAAAATTCGTTCGAACAACCGACAGCGGCGGAACCGGTTGCCAAAACGGTCGCCGGAATAGCTTCCACCTTCGAATACGAGTTCCCGGCACACTCCGTCACGATCATGAGGATCAGGACCAAGCCGGGCCCGTTCATCAAAGCGATCGATAGCGTTTCGGCGGATACCTACCTTGGACTGAAGCCGATATTGCCGGATACCGTCAAGGTAAAGATGAGTGACGGTACCGAACGGGCGGCAGCCGTGCAGTGGACAAAGATTGACGAAGAGCAGTACGCGACACGCGGCGTCTTCGAAGTGGAAGGGATCGTCGAAGGCACGTATCTGGCGGCCGAAGCGTTCGTGACGGTACACGATGCGGACACGACGTCGCCGACGCTTTCCGTCGCCGCGAATATTCAGACGATTACACCGCCGAACCACAAGCTTGTAGACATCCGGGTAACCTTGGATGCGCAGGATGCGGAATCCGGAATCGCTTCTGTCCACCTGGTGTCCATCACGAGCAATGAACCGGACGAAGACACCGGCGCCGGCGACTTCGCCGGCGATATCCGGCTTGCGGAGATCGGAACGGCCGATACGTCCTTCCAGCTTCGCGCCGAGAGGTCCGGCAAGGGTACGGGTCGGATCTACACGATCACGTATGAAGCCGTCGATCGTGCCGGCAATCGAACCACAGCCTCCACAACGGTTGTCGTGCCTCACAGCAAAAAGAATTAAGGCCCACACGATGGAACAGATCGCCCTTTAATTCGAACAGTTGATCGGTTAAAGGGCGAAATCGTTCATTCCATTGAACGCCCTTCCTAGGTAAGATGCGGATTTTGCACTCGTGTAAGCGATAACATATTAGAGGACGGGAGACGAAGCGAGATGAAGAGATTTTGTGCATGGCTGCTCATGATGGCTTTGATGTCGGGTCTGGTGCAGCTGCCGCCGGCGTCGGCGGCGGAACCGACAGAGGACATGGTCTTATGGTACAAGTTGGACGAGTCTTCAGGCTCCTTGGTAACCGATTCATCCGGCAAAGGAAATAACGGGTCGTTAATCGGAGGAGCGGCCTGGGGAGCGGAAGGCCTGGAATTCGGCGGAACGAACGGCTACATCAAAGTGCCGGACAACATTCTCCAAGGCGTAACGGCAACGACGGTCGCTTTTCAGGTGTATATCGATGCCGCCCAAAGCACCCCTTACATGCTGTTCGGATTCGGCAACACCGGCTCCAACGGCTGGGGGAACGGTTATTTCTTCATGACTGGAAATGAGTTCCGGTCGGGACTGTCGTTATCCAACTGGACGGGAGAGCAGCAAGCCCAGAAGTCACAGTACAATTTGCCCCGAGGCGTGTGGAAACACGTCGCCATTACGATCGCGGGCAATACCGCCATCCTGTATGAAGACGGCCAGGAAGCGGCACGGAATACGGGATTGACGATCAACCCTTCGCAAATCGGCGGAGGCGTGACCACGGCGAATTACATCGGAAAATCCGTTTACCCGGCAGACAAGTATTTTAAAGGCAAAATGAAAGATTTCCGGATGTACAACAGAGCGCTCGGCAGGGATGAAATCAAGACGCTCGCCCAAGCGCTGCCGGAGTTGCCTCCCGAAAATCCTCCGTCCAACATGCTCCTGCATTACGACATGAAAAACGTGAACGGTACGACGGTGGAGGACGTGGCGGGCAATTATGACGGTACATGGGTGAATCCTCAGAACGCGAAATGGGTCGGCCAGGGCGAGGCAGGAGCGTTCAGCTTTGCGGGCGGATCGGCCGGCTCATACGTGGAAATTCCGCAAGGCGTATTGAACGGCTTGAAGAACGTCACCGTATCGGCGCTGGTCAATTGGAAGGGCGAGAGAGAAGCGGAATGGATCTTCGCGCTGGGGCAGGATCAGAATAAATACTTGTTTGCAACGCCGAAACGCAATTCGGGCGACCGGTCGGCCCGGGCCGGACTGGGTATCACAAGCTGGAACAACGAAGCGGGAGCCAATGCCTCCACAGGACCGCTCACGGCCCATGAATGGAAGCTGGTCACGGTCGTCATGTCCGGCGATGCGAACACCATTAAGCTGTATATCGATGGCGTGGAAGTAGCCGCGGATACCGCCAAGGGGTATACGCTCGCCCAAATTAACAATTCGAATGGACGCAGCGGATTCGTGGGCAAGTCGTTTTACGCGGAGGATCCTTATTTCGGCGGCATGATCGCGGACTTCAGAATCTACGGCGAAGCGCTGACGGCAGGGCAAGTGGCCGGTCTCCGCGCGGAGGCGGACGGAAGGAAAGCGGCGCTGAACGGTCTGCTGCTCGCCGTCGCCGCGGAGAATCTGGATGCCTCCGATATTTTAGGCGATAATGCCTCTCCGGATCAAATCGACACGGACCTCGTATTCCCGGCCGCCGGCGATTACGGCACCACCATCACTTGGACGACGGACAAGCCGGAAGTCATTTCGAATGCGGGCGTCGTGACAAGGCCTGTGTTCGAAGCGGGCGATCAGACCGTTGTCGTGACGGCAACGCTGTTCGACGGGACGCATACGATGAATAAGTCGTTCACCGTTACCGTGATCAGAAGGCCGAAGGACACCGATGCGGTCCAATGGGACGCCGATTCCTTAGTCGTTCACAACATTCGCGACGCGAGGGGCAATCTGACGTTGCCGACATCGGGCCGGTTCGGATCGGCGATTGCCTGGACCTCGGACAAACCGTCGATCATTACGCCTACCGGTGAGGTTAATCGTCCGGAGCACGGCGAGAGCGACTCGTTCGTCAAATTAACCGCCACGATCACGCTGAACGCGGCTTCCGTCACCAAAACTTTAACGGCCAGGGTGAGACCGAAACCGGAAGCGGCCCCGTACGAGGGCTACATGTTTACTTACTTTACGGGCGAGGGCGCTTCCGACGGCGAACAAATCTATTTGGCATTAAGCGAAGGCAACGATGCGCTTCATTGGCGGGATCTGAACGGAGGGAACCCCGTCCTCACATCGGTGCTGGGCGAGAAAGGCGTCAGGGATCCTTATATCATCCGTTCTCCCGAAGGCGACAAGTTCTATCTGATTGCCACGGATCTCAAAATTTACGGCAATTGGAACTGGGGCCGCGCGCAAACGGACGGAAGCCGTTCGATCATGGTTTGGGAATCGACGGATTTGATCAACTGGTCCGAGCAGCGGATGGTGGAAGTCGCTCCTCCCGAGGCCGGCAATACTTGGGCCCCTGAAGTCTTCTACGACTCCGGCCGGGGAGAGTACGTCGTGTTCTGGGCATCCAATATGTTCGCCGACTCCTCCCATACCGGCGGAGCTTACCAAAAGATCCTATACGCGACAACCCGGGATTTCTACACGTTCTCGGAACCGAAAGTTTACATGGATTACGGGTATTCCATTATCGATACGACCATGATCGAGCATAACGGCACGATTTACCGATTTACGAAGGATGAAAGAAGCAATACGAGTTCCACGCCGAACGGGAAGTTCGTCTTCCAGGAATCGGGCAACTCGGTGACGGACCCGAACTTTAAGCTGATCAAGGAAGGTATCGGCAAAGGCTCGATCAGCGCCGGCGAGGGACCGACGGTTTTCAAATCGAACGTGGAACAGAAATGGTACCTCTTTATAGACGAGTTCGGGGGACGCGGATACGTTCCTTTCGAGACGACGGATTTGAATTCGGGCAACTGGATGCTGTCCTCCAATTACCAGCTTCCCGCAAAACCGCGTCATGGCACCGTTCTTCCGGTGACGAAGCAAGAATACGAGAGACTGCTGACGGAAGTTCCGCGCATTACACCGCTCCCGTCTGATACCGAAGTTACCGGCGTTACCTTGGATCGGACGGAAATGTCGCTAGTCGAAGGAGAGACCGGAAAGTTGACGGCTGCGGTGCTGCCGGCGGATGCGACCATCCGGGACGTCGTCTGGAGCTCGAGCGATCCCGAGGTTGCGGAAGTGGATCAGGACGGCACCGTGAAAGCGGTCAAAGCGGGAACGGCCCTTATCACGGTTACAACCATAGACGGCGGGTTCACGGCTGCAAGCACCGTACACGTATTGCCGATCGACCGGTCGGCTCCGGAAACGGCGGCCTCAACCGATCAGACGCAGGCGAACGGTTGGTACCGTACGGCGGTTACCGTAACGCTCAATCCCACGGATAACCTGTCGGGCGTGGCGAAAACGGAATACAGGGTTGGAGGAGCCGATTGGTCCGTTTACACGGGGCCGATCGTGCTACAGGACGAGGGCGTGTATGAACTGCAGTATCGTTCGACGGACTTGGCCGGCAATATCGAAGATATCCGGACGTTGACGATTCGGGTGGATAAAACCGTTCCGGCCTATGCGATTACGGTTAGAGGAGAATTGCTGCAGGAAGGCGGTTCGTTTGAGGACGATCAACGGATGACCTTTACGGCATCGGACAGTCTTTCAGGCCTGGCTTCCGCCATGATTACCGTGGATGGCGCCAGTTACGCGCTTGGAACGCAAACGGAGATAACCATCGATCTGGCCGGCAAGCCGGGGGTTCATACCGCGATTGTGAAGGCAGAGGATCACGCCGGGAACACGCTGGTTTCGAAAATCACGTTCGAGGTGAAGACCAGCATCAATGCCATGAAGCGGCTGATCGACCGATATCGACAGGCTGGGGAACTCAGCGCATCCATTGCCGACGCTCTCCATAAGGAGCTCGACAAAGTACGGAAAAATTTCGATAAAGAGAAGCCGGAGAAATCCGCCAGGGAAATGGAGCATTTCGTGAAGGAACTGGACAAGCAAAGCGAAGGCATCAGCGAGGCGGCCAAACAGGTGTTGACAGCGGATGCGCAAGCATTGCGCAATGCTTGGGCAAGTCCGTAAAGCACACGAAGCCCCGGCCGATAACGGCCGGGGCTTCGGCTTTCGTACTCGGATCAACGCTGAAGGGCGAAGCCTTCCACGCTTTGCAAAATCTGCTCCACGAAGTCCGGTTCGCCGAATGCGATCGGGACTTCGTGTGCTCTATGAGGATGCGGGAACGGCCCTCCTTTCTTTCCGTCTCTGCAGATAAGGGTTAGTTTTCGTTGTCGGGGTTCGCTTGTTTGCTCTGCAATTCCTTCAGATAATCGTCCAACTGGTCGAATCTCTCTTCCCACATGCGGCGGTAATCATCAAGCCACCTGTTGAGCTCCTGGAAAGGTCTCGCCCGCAGCTTGTAAATCCGCCGATTGGCGACCGCATGAACCTCGACCAGCCCGGCTTCGCTCAGCACGCGAAGGTGTTTGGAAGCCTGCGGCTGAACCAGTTCCAGCCGGTCGGCGATTTCCCCCACGGAGAGGGGGCCGCGGCGCAAGAGCTCGACGATGTGCAGCCGGTTCGGCTCGGCCAGCGCGCTCATGATCGCATTCATATTTATAATATACTCCCTTAGGAATATTCCGATCAAGGGATTCGTTAACCCTTTACGATAAAAACATTCGCGGAATTGACAACCATGCCCGTCTCTGTAAGTATCGAAGGGGTAAAGGAGAGATGGGATGACTTACGCGGCGATGAGCAAACGGGAGTTCGAATCGCTGGATGACGAAAGGCTCGGGTGGGCTTGCGCGGAACCGGCGCTGGTGCAGATCCGGGGGAAAGACATGTCGGTGAAAACCCGGGTGATTGCCGGGTTGAACGAGGAACAACGGGCGTTGTGCATGTTCCGGGTACTGTACGATCATGCGAAACATTCGGCCGGCGAATACTATGCATGGGTTTCTTATCTGCAGGCGAGTCCGGATTATGCGGCGGGCGTCGCGGGCGGGCTGAGGTTTTTCGGCGACGATTCGATGATCGCGCTCCTGGACGAGACGCGCGGCTTCCTCGAAGCCAGAAACCGCAGGCTGGGCATCACGTGGAACGACGCCGCGATTCCCGACCTGGACCGCGATCCGGAACTCGCGGGCGCCGTCGATGCTTTCTATGCCCGTTTCCTCCGCTGCGCTTCGGGCAGCTTGCGGCGGATTGCCGCCTACATTCGGTCGCATCCGGAAAAGTTCGCCGTTTTGGAGAGCTGAACGCTTACATGATGTCGTTTCGTGAATAGGAATGTTAGACGAACAGCTTTGCGCATCGTTGCCCCGAACCGGGTTTCGCATCCGTTGGAATTATTTATAGCATGAACCCTCCCGGAAAGTCTGCTAGACTTGTAGACATTCCAAGCCGAAGTCCGGTAACGGACGCGGGGGACCCAGGTGTGGGGTGAAGCCGCATGCTCTTCGTGCGGCCGGGGCTACTCTTTGACCCGAACCCGTCAGCTAACCTCGCAGGCATGACAAAGGGAGGAATGAGGCAAGTGAAAGGTTGGAAAGGTTGGAAGAAATGGCTTACCGTAGGCGCGCTCACGTTGGCGGTATCCATACCGGCCGGCGCGGCATCGGCTGCGAGCAGCTACGGTACCGTGCAGTATCGGGTATACTACGTGAACCAAGGCAGCTACTTCGACTTGAACAAGCTTCTTCAACAATATGAGCAATATTTCGAAATCTATTATCCGGTGGCGAATCCGGCGCCGTCGCAACCCGTAACTTCGAAGCCGGTTGTAACGAAACCGGTCGTCACGAAGCCCGTGACAACGAAGCCGGTGACAACGAAGCCGGTGACAACGAAGCCCGTAACGACGCAACCGGCGACGAAGCCGGCTCCGGCTCCGGCCAATCCGGCGGATTCGGGAACGACCGCTTCCAGCTTCGCCTCGCAAGTGGTTACGCTCGTGAACCAGGAACGCGCCAATGCCGGGCTGAAGCCTCTCGCGACCCACGCTAAGCTGACGGAAATGGCGCTTGCCAAAGCCAAAGACATGAAGAACAACAACTATTTCGACCATAACTCGCCGACTTACGGCTCTCCGTTCGATATGATGAGATCTTTCGGCATCACGTACCGTTATGCCGGAGAGAACATCGCGATGGGCCAACGCACGCCGCAGGAAGTCATGACCGCCTGGATGAACAGCCCGGGCCATCGGGCGAACATCCTGAACGCCAACTATACGTCCATCGGCGTTGCGTATTACAACGGCGAATGGGTGCAGGAATTCATCGGCTGACCCTTTCAAGACGAAGCTTTGCTCTCCGCGGAAAACGCGGCGGGCAAAGCTTTTTTTTTCAACATCGTGGTTTTGGGGAAGAGAGAGAGTGCCGATTAAGGTTCTGGCGCTCCCGAAATCCCCGACTACGGGCGCTGTAGTGGCTTCCGGAGACGTTATTTCTGCGAACTACAAACGCTGTAGTGATTTCCGGAGACGTTATTTTTGCGAAATCCCCGACTACGAGCACTGTAGTGACTTCCGGAGACGTTATTTGTGCGAATTCCCCGACAACGAACGCTGTAGTGACTTTTGGAGAAGTTATTTCTGCGAAACCCCCGACTACAAACGCTGTAGTGACTTCCGGAGACGTTATTTCTGCGAAGCGCCCGACAACGAACGCTGTAGTGACTTCCGGAGACGTTATTTTTGCGAAATCCCCGACTACAAACGCTGTGACTTCTGAAGACGTTAGTTCTGCGAAATCCCCGACAACGAACGCTGTAGTGACTTCCGGAGACGTTATTTTTGCGAAATCCCCGACAACGGGCGCTGTAGTGACTTCCGGAGACGTTATTTCTGGGAAATCCCCGACTACGGGCGCTGTAGTGACTTCCGGAGACGTTATTTCTGCGAAATCCTCGACTACGAGCGCAGTAGTGACTTCCGGAGACGTTATTTCTGCGAAATCCCCGACTACGGGCGCTGTAGTGACTTCCGGAGACGTTATCGCGCCTAGTCATTCCTGAACGAAGTCGTTTTTACTTGGTTCTCGGATTTTTAACGGCCGGCCGAATCAAGCATACATGTATAGAATGAGCGGGCAGGCGGCAAAACATACGCGTATCATGCAACTTGACAATCTGCGTCCGATCCTATATCTTTAATTTAAGATAATTAATATTAAAATAAAATTGGTGGTGAACGAATGGCGAACCCGATCGACGAAGAACAACAGACCTCGCTGAAGCTGTTCGTTGTCCTTTCCAAAGCGTATAAGACCATCATGGACAAAGCCTTGAAGGACATGAAGAACTACGGTTTGTCCTCTTCCGAGTTTTCCGTTCTGGAGGTGCTGTACCACAAAGGAAGAACCCCCCTCCAGCAAATCGGAGGCAAGATTCTCGTCACCAGCGGCAGCATCACGTACAACATCGACAAGCTCGAGAAGAGAGGACTGCTCAAACGCGTTCCCGCCCAGGAGGACCGCAGGGTCACTTACGCGGAAATCACGCCCGCGGGCAAGGAGCTGTTCGACCGAATCTTCCCGCAGCACGCCGCAAGCATCCATGCCCTGATGAGCGGAATCGACAGGGAGAGCAAGCAGGAAGCGATCGAATTTCTAAAACGGCTGGGAAAAGGGGCGGAGAAGGGTTAGCGGACGCTCGCTCGCGAATCGACTCTATCCCATTACGAAACAAGAGGAGGAATAACGAATGGAACTGAAAGGCATTCATCATCTGTCCGCCATCACGGCGAGCGCTTCGAACAATTTCCATTTTTATACCCAAGTTCTAGGTCTACGTTTGGTCAAAAAAACGGTGAACCAGGACGACACTTCCGTTTATCATCTCTTTTACGGGGATGAGAGGGGAAATCCGGGCACTGAGCTTACGTTCTTCGAATTCCCGATGACGGCGCGGAACCGCGATGGGGTCGGCAGCATCTCCTCGACTTCCCTCCGGGTGGCAAGCGATGAAGCTCTGCGTTATTGGAAAAGACGCTTCGAGCTGTTCCAGGTCGATCACGACGACATCATCGACAGAGCAGGGCGTTTGACGCTTGCATTCCGCGACCCTGAGGGGCAACGGCTCCTTCTCGTGTCCGACGAGAACGACAGCGGCGTAGCCGGCGGCATTCCGTGGGCCCGCAGTCCGGTTCCCGCGGAACACGGGATTCGCGGCTTGGGTCCCATCCAATTGACGGTGCATGACGCCGAGCCGACCGTACGCGTCCTTACGGAGCTCATGGGCTTCCGCGACAAAGGGCGGTATCCTTCAACCGTGGCCGGTCAGCCGGACATTCTCGTTCTGGAAACCGGCGAAGGCGGAAGCGGAGCCGAGATCCACGTCGAAGAGAGAAAGGATCTGCCCCGGGAACGGCAAGGCCGCGGGGGCGTGCACCATGTCGCGTTCCGCGTCGACAACGAGGAAGAGCTGCGGCAGTGGATCGAACGGATCCGCTCCGCCCGGTTCCCGAATTCCGGTTTCGTCGACCGTTTCTACTTCCGCTCCCTGTATTTCCGCGAACCGAACGGCATCCTGTTCGAGCTGGCGACCGACGGCCCCGGGTTCGACACGGACGAGGACATCCTGCACCTGGGCGAATCGCTCGCGCTGCCTCCGTTCCTGGAGCCGTACCGCACGCAAATCGAGGCAGGGCTGAAGCCGCTGGACACATCGAACGGAGGAGGGGATCCGGGATGATCCACCATTTCGAAAAAGGCACCGATCCCGCGTCCCCCACCCTGCTCCTGCTTCATGGCACGGGAGGATCGGAGCGGGATTTGGCCGGCGTCGGCCGAATGATTTCGGGCGGCTCCAACCTGCTCGGCGTCAGGGGCAACGTATCGGAGAACGGCATGGCCCGGTTTTTCCGCCGGCTGGCAGAGGGGGTCTTCGACGAAGAAGATCTCGTCTTCCGGACCCGGGAATTAAACGAGTTCATTGCCGAAGCGGCGGAACGGTACGGCTTCGACCGCAGCCGCGTCGCGGCGGTCGGGTATTCCAACGGGGCCAACATCGCGGCCAGCCTGCTGTTTCATCTGCCAGATTCGCTCCAAGGCGCCGTCCTGTTCCATCCGATGGTCCCGCGGCGGGGCATCCCCTTGCCGGATCTGAGCGGGACGCCGATCTTCATCGGAGCGGGAAGGAACGACCCGCTGTGCCCCCCGGCGGAATCCGAAGAGCTGGCGGAGCTGCTGGCTGGCGCGGGCGCGGACGTGCGACTGCATTGGGAAAACAACGGCCACCAGCTGTCCCGGAGCGAAGTCTTGCAAGCGGCGTCGTGGTTTCGGGAGACTTTCTAATACAGGGCTGCCCAGACTGGGCAGCTTTTTCGCGTTTGCGCCGAGTCCCTAGTTTCCCGTACGAATAACGGAACCCATTTCCGCTAATCCGCCGGAAGTCGCTCAGTGCCGTTGATTCATCGGATTAGCGTCTCACGGACACTATTTGGCCTGAAGTAACGTTGATTCGTCGGATTAGCGTCTCACGGACACTATTTGGCTTACAGTGCCGTTGTTTCGTCGGATTAGCGTCTCACAGACACTATTTCGCCTGAAGTAACGTTGATTCGTCGGATTAGCGTCTCACGGACACTATTTGGCTCACAGTGCCGTTGATTCGTCGGATTAGCGTCTCACGGACACTATTTGGCTCATAGTGCCGTTGATTCGTCGGATTAGCGTCTCACGGACACTATTTCGCCTGAAGTAACGTTGATTCGTCGGATTAGCGTCTCACGGACACTATTTCGCCTGAAGTAACGTTGATTCATCGGATTAGCGTCTCACGGATACTATTTGGCTCACAGTGCCGTTGATTCGTCGGATTAGCGTCTCACGGACACTATTTGGCTCACAGTGCCGTTGATTCGTCGGATTAGCGTCTCACGGACACTATTTGGCTCACAGTGCCGTTGATTCATCGGATTAGCGTCTCACGGATACTATTTGGCCTGAAGTAACGTTGATTCGTCGGATTAGCGTCTCACGGACACTATTTCGCCTGAAGTAACGTTGATTCGTCGGATTAGCGTCTCACAGACACTATTTGGCTCACAGTGCCGTTGATTCATCGGATTAGCGTCTCACGGACACTATTTGGCTCACAGTGCCGTTGATTCGTCGGATTAGCGTCTCACGGACACTATTTCGCCTGAAGTAACGTTGATTCGTCGGATTAGCGTCTCACGGATACTATTTGGCTCACAGTGCTGTTGATTCGTCGGATTAGCGTCTCACGGACACTATTTGGCTCACAGTGCCGTTGATTCATCGCCCCGCGCAAATAACGGAATCCAGTTCCGCTATACCGCCGTATGTCGCACTCCCCCGTACCATAAGGTTTTCAAATCGTTATGATTTACGAATTCAATTTTTAGGCCTGCGGAGGCGTGTGGTACATTCAAAGTAGGAAACGGGAGGGAGTTGACGGTACATGGACACGGTTCGCATCGAACGTTGGGAATTCGGAGAAGAAGCCGTCCCTGCCCACGCTTATTACGGCATTCGGACGAAACACGCACAGCGGCGCTTGACGGATACGGGCAAAGATTACAAGCACGACCTGCTGGCCGCGCTGGCCTTGCTCAAGAAGACTGCGGCTCGGACCGAGACGGAGTCCGGCAGGCTGGAAGCCCGCGTCGGCGCGTTGATCGAGCGTGCGGCGCAAGAAGTCGCGGACGGCCGGTGGCACGAGCAGTTCGTGTTCGAGCCGAGCCGTTGCGGAAGCGGCCCCTTGCTTTCGCTCAACATGAACGAAGTGCTGGCCAACCGCGCGATGGAACTGATGGGCGAGGTGAAAGGCAGCTACCATATCGTCAGCCCCGACTGGCATGCAGAATCGCCGCTTCACCCCAACCGGTACTTTTCCGCGGCGTTTCAGCTGGCGGCCATCGAATATGTACGCACGATACATCGCCAGGCGGAAGCTCTTCCGCCGGGAATCGCCGGCAAAATCAGCCCCGTACTGACTTCTCTCGAGGAGCGGCTGCGAACCTTGAACGGCGAACACTTCGATGCCGGATTCATCTCGAGGCTTGGGGCGGCGGCGGGTCTTCCCCTGCACGCCGGGATCCTTGCCCGCCAAGCTTACGAAACCGCTTACGGGCAGATTTCATCCACGATGAATGCGGCAATCTCGGAGCTCGAGCCGGCCATCCGCCGGATCGATTCGGTCGAGCTGAAGGCCGGCATCATCCAGATTTCGGCGTTCCGCGACATGATCGCGTTTATGGACCGTTCCGGTTTTTCCGCCCAAGGAATGGAAGAAGTGACCGCCTATTACGCTTGGCAGTGCATGGATTTATTTTACAGGGCGTTGCTGAAAATAAATCAGATCTACCATTGAAAAATGAGGTAAGATGGGGGCGGATGGAATTCGAGAAAGAAGGGGTGACCGGGATGGACTTCCGCAAACTCAAAACCTTTCAGGCCGTCGCCGAAAGCTTGAATCTCACCAAGGCCGCGGAGCAGCTGGGTTATTCGCAGCCGGCCATCACGCTCCAGCTCCAAGCGCTCGAGAGCGAGCTCGGGGTTTCCCTCTTTACGAGAGTCGGCAAAAAAACGTATCTTACGCCCTCCGGCAGGGTTGTAAAATCCTATATCGATCAAGCCTTCTCCATACTCGACGAGATGGAGCACGAGCTGAAGAAGATGCAGCAGCCATACGGATTGCTGACGATCGCCGCACCGGAGCTGTACTGCAACCAGTTCCTGTCGATCGGGATCCATTCCTTCATCGCGGAGAATCCCCAGGTGAAGCTGCAGCTGTTCTCCTGCGACAGCAACGAAGCGATGAAGAAGGTCGCGGCCAATGAGGCCGACCTCGCGATCATCGCGGGGCCGTGCCTGTCGCCGCAAATGGTGTCGCAGCCCCTCGGCAAGGAGGATTTCGTGCTGGTCACGACCAAGGAGCTGTACGCAGAGCACTCGCTCGAGGAGCTGCTGACGAAGTATCCTTTCATCACGTACAAATCGGGATCCAACCTGCAGCTCATGGTGAACGAGTGTTTGGAGGACGTCGGCTTCGCGCCGAGCAGCTTCATCGAATGCATCAGCGACGAGACAATCAAGCGGACGGTCCTGCACCATACGGGCGTGGCGCTGCTCGGGTCGACGCTGGTGGAGGAAGAACTGAACAAGGGTACGCTCGTCGAGCTTCATCGCTTCCCGGAGCGGATCGAGACCTCGATGGTCGTTCTGAAAAGCAGGGCGGAGGAGAACAACATCCGGACGTTCTCCGATATCGTTCGGCGGATATGGGCGAATATGGGCGGAATGGGGGAATAAGCATGATTGCAGCGAAGAACCGCAACATTTCCCTGATCGGCGTACCGATGCAATGGGGAGCGGACCGTCCCGGCGTGGAGATGGGTCCGACTGCCATAAGGAGTTCCAATATTCAGACGAAATTGGAGTCGCTCGGTTACCGGATACGGGACGTGGGAGACATCCATGTCAACCGGATCCAGGAGCCGTGCAGTCCGGGCGAGAAGCTGAAATACTTGGCCGAAATCGCCCGCGTGAACGCGGAACTGGCCGCCCTCGTTTCCCGCGAGATGGGACAGGACCAGCTTCCTCTGGTGCTTGGCGGCGACCACAGCCTGGCGATCGGTACGATCAAGGGCGTGCTTCAGCGCGTGAACAAGCTCGGCGTGATCTGGTTCGACGCCCATGCGGACGTGAATACGGAAGCGACGACGATGTCCGGCAACATCCACGGGATGTCCCTGGCCGTGCTGCTCGGGTACGGGCATCCGAGCCTGGTGTCCATTGGCGGTCCGAACGCCAACGTGGATCCTTCCAAGGTGGTCATCGTGGGGGCGAGGTCGGTGGACCCGGGGGAGAAGGCTTTCCTTCGGGAGAAGGGGATCCGGGTGTTCACGATGCACGATATCGACCGTTACGGCATGAAGGCGGTCATGGAAGAAGCGATGGAGCGGGTAACGCAAGGGACGGACGGCGTCCATCTGAGCCTGGACCTGGACGGCATGGACCCGAGCGCCGCTCCGGGCGTGGGAACGCCGGTCAACGGCGGCTTGTCGTACCGGGAGAGTCACTTTGCGATGGAGCTGCTCGCGGAGAGCGGCGCGCTCGTCTCCGCCGAGGTGGTCGAGGTGAATCCGGCGCTCGACGTGAACAACAAAACGGCGCAAACGGCGGTGGAGCTGATCGCCTCCGTCTTCGGAGAAAGCATCTTGTGACGTGCTGCCGGAAAAGCGCGGCCTCGCCGGATTGCCGCCAGGCCAGCAAGGGAGGGGATTCCGATGAACGCAGCTTTGGACATCATCGGCCAAACCGAACGATACGGGGCCCGCAACTATCACCCGCTGCCTATCGTCATCGCGAAAGCGGAAGGCGTCTGGGTGGAGGATCCCGCGGGCAAGAGGTACATGGATATGCTGAGCGCGTATTCCGCGCTGAATCACGGGCACAGGCACCCGCGAATCATTCAGGCGCTCAAGGACCAAGCCGACCAGGTGACGCTGACCTCCAGGGCGTTCCATAGCGCCAACTTGGGGGAGTTCTACGCGAAGCTGGCGGCTTTGACCGGCAAGTCCCGCATTCTCCCCATGAACACGGGGGCGGAAGCGGTGGAGACGGCCATCAAGGCGGTCCGCCGTTGGGCTTACCGGGTGAAGGGGGTTCCGGCCGACCAAGCGGAGATTATCGTGTGCGAAGGGAATTTCCACGGCCGTACGATTACGGTGACGTCGTTCTCTTCCGCCGAAGAATACCGGGAAGGATTCGGTCCGTTTACGCCCGGTTTCCGGATCATTCCTTACGGCGACATCGAGGCGCTGCGGGCGGCGATTACGCCGAATACGGCAGCGTTTCTGGTCGAGCCGATCCAAGGGGAAGCGGGCATCATCCTGCCTCCGGACGGATACTTGAAAGCCGCTTCCGAGCTATGCCGGGAGAACCGGGTGCTGCTGGCCGCCGACGAGATCCAGACCGGCTTCGGACGAACCGGCAAGCTGTTCGCGTCGGACTGGGAAGGCGTGAAGCCGGATCTGTACATTCTGGGCAAGGCGCTCGGGGGAGGCGTGTTTCCGATCTCGGCCGTCGCCGCGGATGACGAGATCCTCGGCGTGTTTACTCCCGGTTCGCACGGGTCGACGTTCGGGGGCAACCCGCTCGGCTGCGCCGTCGCGATCGCCGCGATGGACGTGCTGCAGGAGGAGAAGCTGTCCGAACGGTCGGCGGAGCTGGGCGCTTATTTTCAAGAAAGGATCAAGGAAATCCGCCACCCGTCCATCAAGGAGATCCGGGGACGGGGGCTGTTCATCGGCCTGGAGCTGACGGAGCCCGCTAGACCGTATTGCGAGAAGCTGATGGAGCTCGGGATCCTGTGCAAGGAAACCCACGAGCACACGATCCGTTTCGCGCCGCCGCTCATCATCGATCGGGAGCAGCTCGACTGGGCGATCAACCGGATCAAGTCGATTTTCCAAACGTCTGCCCGTTAATCAGGCACCCCAAGGAGAGGAGAGCCGAACATGAAGAGCACGATGCTTCCGCCGTTTGCCAACGAGCCGTTTGCCGATTTCTCGAACCCCGCGGACCAAGCCGCCATGGAAGCCGCCCTGCACAAGGTCAAGGGGGAGCTGGGCCGCGACTATCCGCTGTGGATCGGGCCGGAGAAGGTCATGACCGAGAGCAAGACGGTGTCCGTCAACCCGGGGAATCTCGGGGAAGTGGTCGGCAGGGTCAGCAAAGCGACCCGGGAATGGGCCGAGAAGGCGATGGACGCCGCGCTTGCCGCGTTCGAGACGTGGAAGCGGGTTCCGGCCGCGGAGCGCGCGGAATATCTCTTCAAGGCCGCGGGTTTGATGCGGGAGCGCAAGCACGAATTCTCGGCGATGATGGTGTACGAGGCCGGCAAAAACTGGGCGGAGGCGGACGCGGACACGGCGGAGGCGATCGATTTCCTGGAATTTTACGGCCGGGAAATGATCCGGTTAAGCGAGACGAACGAGCTTCGGCCGCTGACCCCGGCGGCAGGCGAGCGCAACCGGCTCACGTACATTCCGCTCGGCGTCGGCATCGTCATTCCCCCGTGGAATTTCCCGCTCGCGATCTGCGCCGGCATGACGTCGGCGGCCGTGGTCAGCGGCAATACCGTGCTGCTGAAGCCGGCATCCGTCACGCCCGTCATCGCCCACAAGTTCGTGGAATTGATGGAGGAAGCCGGACTGCCGCCCGGTGTCATTAACTTCGTGCCGGGCAGCGGCGCGGAGATCGGCGACTACCTCGTGGCGCATCCGAAGACCCGGTTCATCAGCTTCACCGGCTCCAAGGAGGTCGGCCTCAGGATCAACGAGCTGGCGGCCAAGACGTCGGAAGGCCAAATCTGGATCAAACGCGTCGTCGCGGAGATGGGCGGCAAGGACGGCATCGTCGTGGACGAAACGGCCGACCTGGAAGCCGCCGCGCAAGCGATCGTCGCGTCCGCGTTCGGCTTCCAGGGGCAGAAATGCTCCGCCGGATCGCGCGCCTTCATCGTGGAGCCGGTGTACGATGAAGTCGTAGAGCGCGTGCGCGAATTGACCGCGGCCTGGACGGTCGGACTGCCGGAACGCAACTTCAAGGGGGGCCCCGTCGCGGACCGGAGCGCGTACGAGAAGATTCTCGGGTATATCGAGATCGGCAAGGGCGAGGGACGCCTCATCGCGGGCGGCGGCAAGGCGGACGTCGAACCGGAAGGGTATTACCTCCAGCCGACCGTCTTCGCGGACGTGGACGGCAAGGCCAGGATCATGCAGGAGGAAATTTTCGGTCCGGTACTCGCGATCGGCAAAGCGCGGGATTATAGGGAAGCCATCGAGCTGTACAACGATACCGAGTTCGGACTTACGGGATCGTTCTTCTCCCGCGACGAGGACCGGATCGCGTACGCGCTGGAGGAAATGCACTGCGGGAATCTGTACGTGAACCGCAAGTGCACGGGGGCGCTCGTCGGGGCGCATCCGTTCGGCGGCTTCAACATGTCCGGCACGGATTCCAAAGCCGGAGGTTACGATTACTTGCTGTTGTTCACGCAAGCCAAACTCACTTCGAGAAAGCTGTAAAGGAGGGGCTCCCGATGGCGGCTGCCCGTAAAATCCGATTGATGAAAGTCCCGTTTGCCGTGAGAACCGGACGTCCGGGGGCCGAGCAGGGAGCGGACAGCATCCTGGACGCCGGACTCGGCCGGATGCTCCGCCATCTCGGCAAGGAGCTCGCCGAGGAGCGGATCGCAGGCTCGAACGTGCAGGAAGTCGGCCGGCTGCTGGCCGACAAGACCGCCGCGGCGGTTGCCGAAGGCGAGTTTCCGCTGATCGTGGGCGGAGACCGCAGCGTCTCGATCGGCGCGATCTCGGGGCTCGCCCGGCGTTATGACAACCTGGGCGTCATTTGGTTCGATGCCCACCCGAGCCTGCTGACCGAACGCACAAGCTCCACCGGCTACGTGAACGAGATGGCGTTGGCATCCGTGCTGGGCAAGACGGACGTCGACATCCCGGGCCTGGGACGGATCCGCAAGGAAAATCTGGTGCTGATCGGCTTGCGGGAAGTGCAGCCGAGCGAGAGCGAGTGGATCCGGTCGGAAGGCATCACCTGCTTCACGATGGCCGACGTAGACCGGATGGGAATCCAGAAGGTGGTGGAGGCCGCCCTGGAGACCGCCGGCAACGGGACGGACGGCCTACACGTCAGCTTCGACGCCGACTGCCTCGATCCGCTCGAAGCGCCGGGCGTCGTGTCGGCGGTCCCGGGCGGCCTCTATTTCCGCGAAGCGCACTTCGCCTGCGAGCTGCTGTCGGACTCGGGCAAGGTGACGTCGATGGACGTGACCGAAGTGAATCCCTTCCTGGACGATCAGAGAAGAACGGCCCGGCTCATCGCGGGGCTGATCGCATCCGTGCTGGGCAAGAAAATTTTGTGATCCGAATTTCGAATATCCACCACTCGGAATCGCGGTGATGACACATGGAAACGATGCTCCGCAACGCCTTTCAGCTTCTAGGCCGGTCCCGGACGGCGAACCTGATGGCGCGCAAGTACGGCCTGAGGCTCGGAGCCGGCCGTTTCGTCGCGGGACAGTCCGTCGAGCAAGCGATTCAGGCGGTGCGCAAGCTGAACGCCGAAGGCATGAAGGCGACGCTCGACCATCTGGGGGAGTTCGTCGGCACCGGGGAGGAGGCAGCCGAATCGGCACGCATGTGCATCCGTACATTGGAGGCGATCGCCGATTCGGGGGTGGATTCCAACCTCTCGCTGAAGCTGACATCCCTGGGGCTCGATCTCGGCGAGGACTTGTGCATGCGCAACATGCGCACGATTTTGGAGACGGCCCGGAAGTACGGCAATTTCGTTCGCATCGACATGGAGGATTCTTCCCATTGCCAGATGACGCTCGATCTCTTCCGCCGGCTGCGCAGCGAATACGAGAACGTCGGCGTCGTCATCCAGGCCTATCTGTACCGGAGCGGGCAGGATGTCGAGGACTTGAAGGCCTTGCGCGCGAATCTCCGCCTCGTCAAGGGGGCGTACAAGGAGCCCCCTGCCGTGGCTTTTCCGCATAAGAACCAGGTGGACGACAACTTCCGGAAGATCATCCGGCAGCAGCTCGAGAGCGGGAACTACGCCGCGATCGCCACTCACGACGAGACGGTCGTGGAGGACATGATCGCATTCATCCGGGAACGGGGCATTCCGAACGACGCCTTCGAGTTTCAGATGCTGTACGGGATCGCGGAGCACCTTCAGCGCCGGCTCGTTCGGGAAGGATACCGCGTGCGGATTTATGTACCCTACGGCGCGGATTGGTTCGGCTACTTCATGCGGCGGCTGGCCGAGCGGCCGGCGAACGTGTGGTTCGTGATGAAGAATTGGTTTCGGAAATAATGGGACTCATCATGCGGTCCGACAGCCGCCCTTCTTCGCGAAGGACGGCTTTTTATTGTCGAAGCGATTCGCGAACGGTTACAATAGGGGTGGAAACGGAATCCATCTCTCGAGCAAGGAGAGAAGCCCGTATGAGCGACGACGCCAAATCGTCCAAGCCGAATGAGAAGGTCAAGGAGCAGTCGATCCGGTATATGGTCGAGGATCGGCATGAAATCATCGACGGTGTCCGGTACGACTTTCTTTCCTCGCCCAAGCTGGCGCACCAGACGCTGCTCGGGAATCTGTATGTCGCTTTTCACGGCGCTTGCGCCCAAGAGGGCAGGATCATTCTGGCGCCGATGGATGTTCATTTCGATGAAGCGAACAGAGTGCAGCCGGACCTGATCTATGTCGCCAAAGAGAACTTGGCCATTCTGCGCGACGGCTTCGTGTTCGGCGTGCCCGACTTGCTCGTCGAAATTTTGTCGGAAAGCACGGGAAGGCATGACAAGAAGCTGAAGAAAGCCTTGTTCGAACGCTTCGGGGTCCGGGAGTATTGGATTGCGGATCCCGTTTACCGCTTGATCGAGCAGTTCGTCCTGACGGATGGGCGTTACTTGTTGGTTTCGACGTTGTCGGAACAGGAAGAGCTGGTTTCGCCGACGATTCCTTGCCTGCGGATCCCGTTGTCCGGCGTTTTCCCAGGCGATGAGTAACAGCCCCGGCTGAGCGCAGCGGTATCGGTCGCCGATCCGCATCGCCCGGCATCTCCTTTGGCGATTGTAGAGTTTGATTTTAAGCGTTTTTTCCCTTTTCCTCTTCCATGGAATGGGAGTAGAATATAGATGTCGGGCCGACGAAATTTCCGGAAAGGAGATGATCGAATTGATCTACAACCACGAGGTGGTTTCCGTCTAAGACGGAAACCGCTCTGCCGGGCAAGGGGCCTTCACCGGCCCCTTGTTTATAGATGCCTGTGGATGCTTGAATATCCACGGTTTTTTTGTTTTATCCAGTTGGAGGAGGACGCCTGCCGTAATCTACAAAAACGGAAAAGACGTGCTTCCCCCCTCGCTCTTCGAGGAATTGCAGAAGCGGATTCCGGGAGAGCTCATTTACATTCCCAAACCTCCGAAACAACGGGCGGGATGGGGGGAAGTCAGCGGAACGCGGAAGCTGCTGGCGGAGAGGAACGAGGAAATCCGCCGGTTCTACCTGGACGGATGGTCCGTCTCGGAGCTCGAGCGGAAGTACCATCTGTCGGAAGACAGCATCCGCAGAATCGTCGTGAAGCCGAAATAACGCAAGCCAGCCGGGTATACGTACGCCCTCGGCTGGCTTTTTGGCTTTGTCCGGAAATTACCGGGCTTCGGAGGCTTCCCTGAATCCGCATGTTCGATGGGTGCCATCGCAGAAGGGCTGCGTTTTCGACTGACCGCATCGGCACACCGCGACGCTCTCCCCCGTTTGAAAAACGTTTCCTTTCCCGTCCACGAGCTCGAACTCACCTTTGATGACATAAGGGCCTTCATCGTACTTCGTCACGACAACCTTGGACATGTGAATACCTCCGGGATTTTAGTTGCGCAATCAACTAACTGGCGCGAGATCAGATTACCATGAATATTATTGCGTAGTCAACTAAAATAGTTGCAGGTTCAACAAAATTAATTTATATTGGATGGAGATGCGGTGAAGGGTGGGCAACGGTCGACATGGAGAGAGTGACGGAATCGGAGCTGGCGGCTTGGCGATCCTTTATCAAGGCGCATGCCAGGATCATCGAACGGATCGAACGGGACCTGGCCGAACAGAAGAAGGTCCCCCTGACCACTTACGATGTGTTGATCGCCTTATTCGAGGCGCCCGATCGCAAGCTTCGCCTGGGGGAGCTAACGAAGAAAGTCGTCCTGACCAAGAGCGGATTAACCCGGCTGGTGGATCGATTGGAGCGGGAGGGATTGCTGGTCCGGGAAAAAAGCGAAGAAGACCGCAGGGGGGCATACGCGGTGCTGACGAACCTGGGGGAAGTCCAATTGCGGCAAGCATGGCCGATCTATGCGCGCGGAATCAAGCAGTATTTCGCGGCTCCTCTGTCCGAAGACGCCATTCGCCAAGTAGAGGAATCGATGGCCGTTGTATATAAGCACAACAACGAATAGCTGCCTGAACGGGCGGCTTTTTTCGTAACTTTCCAGATTTACCCGAATGATGCTCCCAAAAAATAATTCAGGAGTATTGTATGGTTTTGAGATTTTGTTTCGTTATCTATTCGGTTAGATGGAATTCATCCGGAAAAATGGATGCAAGAACGAAAGGGAGGATAACCAGTGGAGATCGTCAACCAAAAGGAAAACCTGGAAGTAAGGAATTCGGATGTGAGCGGTGCCAAATTCGAGTGCGTGAATGTGAGCGGGACCACGGTCACGGACGCCAACGTCAGCGGGACGGTGTTCACCAACGTCAATATGAGCGGGGTCAAGATTCGCGACGCAGACTTGTCCGATCTCGAAATCGACGGGGCGCAGCTGGGAGGCGCCTACATTCACGGCATCGGGCTGCCGCCTGAAGGGCATCCGGCCTACCGGGAGGATCAAGGTCGCCAGCGGCCTCTTCGTTTCGAAATGTGCGAGCTTGCCGGAAGCACGATCACTTCCAGCGACCTTAGCGGCGTACGCATTGAGGGGTGCAAGATCGAAGGATTGACGATCGACGGCATCGACGTCGCCGCGCTGATCCGGCAGTACCGGTCCGAGCAAGGGCAGGAGCGGGCAAGCGAACAGGAAGGGAATCGGGCGGAGCAATCGCCGCGGTCGACTCCGTTCCTGGGCCGTACCGGAGCGAGCTTCGTGCCGGTCCGCGACATCGAGAAGGCGCGGGATTGGTATTGCCGGATCCTGGGCATTCCCGCGGAATCCGCCGCGATCATGAACGGCCACTTGTGTCCGCTTCCGATGGGGGAGCCCGGCATCATTCTCGATACGATGCCCATGTGGGGAGGCAAGGAGCCCGGAGGCGCGCCGACGTTCCAGACCCCCGCGTTCATGCTGCCGACGGACGATATCCATGCGGCCTATTCGTTCATGAAGGAGCAAGGAGTGGAGCTGGTCACGGAAATCGAAAACGGTCACTGGTTCGTTTTCCGCGATCCCGACGGCAACCATCTCATGGTTTGCAAGTAGAAGGGGAGAGACATTTTATAATTCAGTTGCTGCTCCTACAGATCTTTACACCACACATCCGATCGGTTAACGGCGCCGACTTTTCATGCGGTTAAAAAAAGATAGGCCGGATCAGTTGGTCTGACGGCCTATCTTTGTTGTTTTGTTTCTATGCCAATGCCTTCTTGAATTCTTCCGTCAAAAGCGGAACGACCTCGAACAAATCGCCTACGATCCCGTAATCCGCCACCTTGAAGATCGGCGCTTCGGGGTCCTTGTTGATCGCGATGATCACGCGGGACTGGCTCATGCCGGCGAGGTGCTGGATGGCGCCGCTGATGCCGCAGGCGATGTAGATTTCGGGAGTGACGACTTTGCCGGTCTGGCCGATTTGCAGGGCGTAATCGCAGTAGCCGGCATCGCATGCGCCCCTGGAGGCGCCGACGGCGGCGTTCAGCACTTCCGCCAGCTGCTCCAGCGGTGTGAAGCCGTCCGCGCTCTTCACGCCTCTGCCTCCGGAGACAACGATTTTCGCTTCGGTCAGATCGACTTTGCCGGACGTTTTGCGGACGACGTCTTTGACGACCGAGCGCAGGTCGCAAGGCGGCGCGTATTCGCCCGTTGCGACGGATCCGGGCATTGCCGCGGGTTCGGCCGGCGCGAAGTTGTTGGGGCGGATCGTTATGACTTGCGGAGTGCCGGGGGCGGGGGCGAACCGCTTTCTCTCGAAAACTTTACCGGCATAGAGTGGGCGGGTATACAGAACCTCGGACCCCGATTTCTCGATGGAGATGACGTCGGAGATTTGGCCTGCGGCGAGACTTGCGGCAATCATGGGAGCCAAGTCCCGGCCGATGGCGGTGTGGCCGAGGAAGACGGCATCGGCGTTCAGCGTGTGAAGCGCGCGGGATACCGCCGGAAAATAGGTTTCCGCGTTATACGTTTCAAGAGCCGCATGTTCGATCGCATGCACCGACCCGACGTACCGGGCCAGCTCCCCGGCGAGCGGTGCGATCCCGTGCCCGACGAGCACCGCCGCCAGCCGATCCTCGGCCCGCTTCGCCGCGTTTGCCGCTCGCACCGCCTCCAGCGTAACCTGCCTCAGTTTCCCCCCGCGAACTTCCGCAACGATCGCATAGGTTTGGCTCATCCGGTTTCTCCTCCTCGTTCGGTTCGGTTATATAACCTTCGCTTCGGTACGCAGAAGCTGAACCAGTTCCGCCGCCTGCTCCGCCGGGCCGCCTTTCAGGATACGGCCCGCCTTGCGCTCGGGCGGCAGGGACAGCGATTCGCGTTCCGTCTTCGGCGCGGTATCCCCTTCGCTCAGGCCGAGATCTTCAAGACCCAGCTGCCCGAACGGTTTCTTCTTCGCCTTCATGATGCCGGGAAGCGAAGGATAGCGGGGTTCGTTCAAACCCTGCTGCGCGGTGAAGAGAGCGGGTAAGGCGACCTCCACCGTCTCGGTATCGCCTTCCGCGTCCCGCAGCACGACGGCTTGGTTCCCGGACAGGGTCAGCTGGGTAATCGAAGATACATGAGGGATTCCGAGCAGCTGCGAGAGACGGATGGCGACTTGGCCGCTTCCGTTGTCGACGGAGAAGTTGCCGCCGAGGATAAGGTCGTACGATTGCTTGCCCAGATAGGCAGCCAGCGCTTTGGAGACGGAGAACTCGTCCGCTCCGATCCGTTCGTCCGAGATCAATACCGCTTCGTCGGCGCCCATCGCCAGCGCCGTCCGAAGCGCTTCCGCCGCGCGTTCGGGCCCGACGGAAACGGCCACTACGGTGCCGCCGTGCTGCTCCTTGATCCGAATCGCTTCCTCCACCGCGTATTCGTCGTAAGGATTGATAACGAATTTGACCCCGTCGTCGGCAATATTCCCGTCCCTCAGCACGATCTTCTCCTCGGTGTCGAACGTTTGCTTCATCAGCACGTAGACGTTCATTCGGCATAACTCCTCTCGCCTAAGTTATTTCAGGGCTCTCAGGAAAAAGTCGACGGTTTGATCCACCTGGGCGGCTAGGGAATACTTCCGACCCGCGATCAGCCAGGAGGTGACGACTTCGTCCATGGCACCGAAAATCAGCAGCCGGGTCAGCTTCGTGTCCAGGCCGGGTCGGAACGTTCCTTCTGCGATCCCCTTCTGAAGGATATGCTCGATCAGCTCGATATAGGGCTTGACGGCGTGGCCGATCGCTTTGCGCAGGTCAAGGGAGCTTTGCCTGAGCTCGATTTGAGTGACGTAAGCCAGATCGACGTTCCGCTCCAGCTGCGTAAAATGGATCTCGCAGATTTTACGGAGGGCTTCGTCGGCCGTGTTGGTTTCGAGAATGCTGCTGTTGAACATCCCGACGAGGTCGCCCAGCCGGTCCTGAAACAGGGAAATGAGGATATCTTCCTTGTTCTTGAAATAGAGATAAATGGTGCCGTCGGCGACACCTGCCTCCTTGGCGATCCGGGAAACTTGCGAGCCGTGGAAGCCGTGTTCGGCGATCACTTTCTCGGCGGCATCCAAAATCAGGCCGTACTTTTCTTTCTTTTTGCTTGTCATGAGGCGCACCCCGGTGATAAAATTCATAATGTAATGAATGAATGGTCATTCATTTTTCTTCATCTTATGAGAAACCGTGTCGGAAGTCAATGCGTGGATCATAAGATTTTTATGATAGGGGGATTGTAATCGCTTACTTGGGAGGGGCGAATAATGAGATGAGTGGCTGAAAGACGGTCCGGCCGACATAGGGAGGGGCTGATGCTCGAACGGATTGCTGAAAGTCGGTCTGGCCGTCTTAGGCAGCTGCCGACGCTGCTCGAATGAGGGTCAGCATGAGGTCTGGCCGTCATAGGAACGACGCGTGTAACCGGGTTTTCCCGGGCTACAGCGAGTGAAACGGGCGGCTCGGTGCGTGTAGCCAGGTTTTCCCGGGCTGCGGCGAGTGAAGCGCGCGGCTCGGTGCTTGTAACCGGGTTTTCCCGGGCTACAGCGAGTGAAACGCGCGGTTTGGTGCTTGTAGCCGGGTTTTCCCGGGCTACGGCGAGTGAAACGCGCGGCTCGGTGCTTGTAGCCGGGTTTTCCCGGGCTGCGGCGAGTGAAACGCGCGGTTTGGCGCGTGTAACCGGGTTTTCCCGGGCTACAGCGAGTGAAGCGCGTGGCTCGGCGCGTGTAGCCGGGTTTTCCCGGGCTGCGGCGAGTGAAACGCGCGGTTTGGCGCGTGTAGCCGGGTTTTCCCGGGCTGCGGCGAGTGAAACGCGCGGCTCGGTGCGTGTAACCGGGTTTTCCCGGGCTTCAGCGATCGAAGCGCTCGTCTTGGCACGTGAAGTCGAGTCTTCCCGGTATCTTCCATAGGCATGACGGAGACTGCATACGACTCAGAGAGAAAGGACGGATGCGAATGGCGTGGCAGACGGCGAATCTCCTGCTGTTTTTGGCGGTGACCGGTTATGCGCTTTATTTGTTCTGGAAGACCTTGTACCACCGCTACCTCTATCTGAAGCTCGGGCAACCCGCGGATTTCAAGCGGCGAGGCGAGGGGAGGCTGGCGGAATTTCTCTCGCAGGTGTTCGGCCAGAAGAAGCTGCTGAAGGACCCGAAAAGCGGCATCATGCACGTCGTTGTCTTTTACGGCTTCATCATCCTGCAATTCGGCGCGCTGGATCTGATCGTCAAAGGTCTTACCGGCGGCGGTCACCTGCCCCTGCCGGCTTACGACGTGTTCGGCCTTCTGCAGGAAATCACGGTCGCGCTCATCCTGATCGCGATGGGATATGCCGCCTATCGCCGCTACGGCGAGAAGCTGGCGCGGCTGAAGCGGGGCTGGAAGCCGAGCATCGTCATCTTCTTCATTTTCTTCTTGATGTTGTCGGTCGTGCTGTCTCTGGGGTTCGAGCGATTATGGCTGCAAACTGAGCCGTCGGGATATGCCCCGATTTCGTCCGCCTTCGCGGCCTTGTTCGACGGGATCCCGACGGCCGCCGCGCGAGTCGCTTTCTACGTTAGTTGGTGGGCGCATCTGCTCATTTTGCTCTCGTTTCTGGTCTATGTTCCGCAATCGAAGCATTTTCATATTGTGACGGCGCCGATCAACATCTGGTTCCGGCGCAGGGAGCCGGTCGGCAAGCTCGCCAAGCTGGACCTCGAGAACGAGGAGGCGGAGTCGTTCGGCGTCGGCAAAATCGAGGATTTCACGCAAAAGCAGATGCTCGATTTCTATGCCTGCGTGGAATGCGGACGCTGCACCAACGTTTGCCCGGCCTCAAGCACCGGAAAAGCCTTGTCCCCGATGCACCTGATTACGAAGCTGCGTGACCACCTGCAGGAGAAAGGCGCCGCCGTCACGGGCAAGTCGCCCTGGGTGCCGGAATTCGCTTTCCCGGAAGGCGGAGCCGCCATGCACGCGTTCAATGCCCAGGCGCCGCACCTGCCGGAGTGGCGCGAAGTCAACGCCGATGGCGGCGCCATTACCGACATCCGCCCGACGCTCGCCTGGCAGAAGGCGACCTGGACCGCGGTCCACGCGGCCCCAAGCCCCGGCGCTGCCTCTTCGCGAGCGGCATCCGAAACCTCGGTTGCCAGAGCCGACTCCACTCCGGCTTCCGCGACCTCCGCAGCCGGCGTTGCCAGAGCCGACGCGTCGCCGGCCGCCGCGGCAGGCGCAACCGGCGCCTTTGTGCCTGCCGCCCGACAGCCCCAGGACCTGGAGCTCATCGGCGACGTCTTGACCGAAGAGGAAATCTGGTCCTGCACGACCTGCCGCAACTGCGAGGACCAGTGCCCCGTAGGCAACGAACACGTCGACAAGATCGTCGATCTGCGCCGCCATCTCGTCCTCATGCAAGGCAGCATTCCGCATGAAGGCCAACGCGCCTTGCAGAACATCGAGCGGCAAGGTAACCCTTGGGGACTCAGCCGCAACGACCGTGCCAAGTGGACCGGCGAAATCGAGGGTATCCCCGTGCCCACCGCCCGCGAAAATCCGAACTTCGAATACCTCTTGTTCGTCGGCTCGATGGGTTCCTACGACCTGCGCAGCCGCAAAATCTCGCGTGCCTTCGTCCGCCTCCTCAATGAGGCCGGTGCGAACTTCGCCATCCTCGGCAACGAAGAGAAGAACTCGGGCGACACCCCGCGCCGGATGGGCAACGAAATGCTGTTCCAGCAGCTCGCGGCCGAGAACATCGCCACCTTCCGCAAATACAACGTCCGCAAAATCGTCACCGCCTGCCCCCATACGTTCCATACGCTCAAGAATGAATATCCCGATTTCGGCCTGGAAGGCGTCGAAGTCCTCCATCACACCCAGTTGCTCGACCGGCTCCTGCAGCAAGGCCGCCTCATTCCCCGCTGCGAGGTGAAGGAACGCATCGTCTATCACGATTCCTGCTACCTGGGGCGCTACAATAACGTCTACGACGAGCCGCGCAACGTGCTCAAAGCCATTCCGGGCGTCGAACTCGCGGAAATGGCGAGGAGCCGCGAGAACGCCATGTGCTGCGGAGCCGGCGGCGGAATGATGTGGATGGAGGAGAAGGCCGGCAAGCGGGTGAACCTGGCCCGCACCGAGCAAGCGCTCCAAACCCGTCCGACGGTTATCGGCAGCGCCTGCCCCTACTGTCTGACGATGATGGAGGACGGGACGAAGATGAAGGAGGTCGAGAGCAGCGTCAAAGCGAGGGATATCGCGGAAATTCTGGAGACGTCCGTGTTCGGCGACCGCCCCATCCGGACCTGACCCATCCGGACCTGACCCATCCGGACCTGACCCATCCGGACCTGACCCATCTGCCCCCGGAAACCGAATCCAATCGAATCGGAGGTTAGCAAACGATGAACAAACCCATTCGCAAAGCGGCTGTCATCGGCTCGGGCATCATGGGCTCCGGCATCGCGGCCCATCTGGCCAATGTCGGCATCCCCTGCCTGCTGCTGGACGTGGTGCCGAAGCAGCTCACGGACGAGGAAGCCGCCAAGGGACTGACACTGGAGCATCCCGCCGTGCGAAACCGCCTGTCGACGGCCGCGATCGCCAAGCTGAAGCAAACGAAGCCGGCCCCGCTCTACGACGAAGATTTCGCCGAACGCATCCAGCCGGGCAATTTGGAGGACCATCTGCCGCAAATCGCCGAAACGGATTGGGTTATCGAGGTGGTCGTCGAGAACCTCCAAGTGAAGAAGGACCTGCTGAGCCGAATCGAACGCCACTGGAAACCCGGCATCGTCGTCTCCTCCAACACTTCGGGCATTTCGATCGACGAGATGGCGTCGGGCGTCGGCGCGGAGTTCCGGAAACATTTCATGGGCACGCATTTCTTCAACCCTCCCCGTTATATGAAGCTGCTCGAAATCATTCCCGGCCGGGATACGGATCCCGATCTCGTCCGGCGGATGAAAGTCATTTGCGAGAATGTGCTCGGCAAAGGCGTCGTTATCGCCAAGGATACGCCGAATTTCGTCGCCAACCGGATCGGCACGTACGGCTTGCTCATCACCCTGCAGGCGATGGTGGAGAAAGGGTATACGGTCGAGGAAGTCGACGCGGTCACCGGCCCGGCGCTGGGCCGGCCCAAGAGCGCGACGTTCCGCACGTTGGACCTCGTGGGGCTTGATACGTTCCTCCATGTGGCGGACAACGTGTTTGAAAATACCGCGGACGAAGCGGATAAGGCGGCTTTCGCGGCGCCCGGGGTGCTGAAGGAAATGGTGGCGAGAGGGTGGCTGGGAGAGAAGTCGGGACAGGGCTTCTACCGGAAGGTCAAGGGTTCTGGCGGCCAAAGCGAGATTCTGGCGCTCGACCTTGCCTTCATGGACTACCGTCCGCAAACCAAACCGGCGTCCGGCTCGCTCGAAGCGGCGAAGCTGGCCAAAGGCGCGCGGGAGAAGACGAAGGCGCTGCTCTCCGGAGGCGACCGGTATTCGGAGCTGGCGTGGGACCTTCTGAAAAAGGTGCTCGTTTACTCGGCCGCCAAGCTCGGCGAAATCGCGGACACGGTGGTCGATATCGACAACGCGATGAAATGGGGCTTCGGCTGGGAAATGGGGCCGTTCGAGACGTGGGACGCCATCGGGCTCGTCCGGTCCGTCGAACGCATGGAGCAGGAAGGGGCCGCCGTCCCTCACTGGGTGAAAGAGTGGATCGCCCACGGCAACGTGTCGTTCTATCGTTCCGACAACGGCACCCGGTTCTACGTCTATGAAGGCAAATACAAGCAGGTGGAGGAACGTCCGGAAGTCATCGACCTGCGGGCCCTGAAGGAACGGAACCGCACGGTGAAAGCCAACGGCGGCGCGAG
This sequence comes from Cohnella sp. CFH 77786, assembly GCF_019400745.1. Classification (GTDB taxonomy): domain Bacteria; phylum Bacillota; class Bacilli; order Paenibacillales; family Paenibacillaceae; genus Cohnella. The sequence continues at coordinate 104,840 of NZ_WJIB01000014.1, forward strand.
CCTGATCGATCTGGGGGACGGGGTCGCCTGCCTCGAATTCCATTCGCCGAACAATGCGATCGGGGCGGATATCCTGTCGATGATCTCGCAGAGCGTCGACGAGGTCCGCCGGAACTACGAGGGCTTGGTGGTTGCCAACCAGGGGCGGAATTTCTGCGTCGGCGCCAACCTGATGCTCCTGCTCATGGAAGCGCAGGACGAGGAATGGGACGAAGTGGACGCGATCATCAAGCAATTCCAGCAAGCGATGTATAAACTGAAACGGCTCGAGAAACCCGTCGTCGCCGCTCCCCACCGGATGACGCTCGGCGGCGGCGTGGAAGCCTGCATGCCCGCGGACCAGGTGATCGCTTCGGCGGAAACGTACTACGGCTTGGTCGAGGTCGGCGTCGGACTTATTCCGGCGGGCGGCGGCTGCAAGGAGATGGCGCTCCGGGCGAGCCAGATCGCGGCGCATCCGGATGCGGACGTGCAGCCGTACATCAATCGCGCGTTCGAGACGATCGGCATGGCGAAGGTGTCGACGAGCGGCCACGACGCCAAGAAGCTCGGCCTCTTGAAGCCCACGGACCGGGTGCTGGCGAACCAGGACCACCTCATCTACGAAGCCAAGATGGCCGTTCTGCGCATGGCGCAAGCCGGCTACGAGCCGATCCGCGAAGAGAAAATCCGCGTCGCCGGCGCGGAAGGCAAAGCGGTCATGCGGCTCGGCGCCATCGGGATGCGGGAGAGCGGCTACATCAGCGACCATGACCTCAAGATCGCGGGGAAGCTGGCCCACGTGCTGGCGGGCGGCGACGTGCCGGCCGGCACGCTCGTATCGGAGCAGTACCTGCTCGATTTGGAGCGGGAAGCTTTCCTCAGCCTCTGCGGGGAGCCGAAAACCCAACAGCGCATGCAACATATGCTGTCCAAAGGCAAAGCGCTTCGCAACTAACAACCCCGGGAGGGTGTGATTTCGATGAGAGAAGCCGTAATCGTATCCATCGCGCGAACCGCGGTCGGCAAGGCCAAGAAGGGCAGCCTCGTCCAGACGCGGGCGGACGATCTGGGCAAAGCCGTGCTGCAAGCCGTCATGGACCGGACGCCCGGCCTCGCCAAGGAAGACGTGGAGGACGTCATCATCGGCTGCGCGATGCCGGAGGGCGAGCAGGGCCTCAACTTCGCCCGGATCATGTCGCTTTACGCCGGGTTCCCGAACACCGTTCCGGCGCTCACGGTGAATCGGTTCTGCTCCTCCGGGCTGCAGTCCATCGCTTTCGCGGCGGAACGGATCATGCTGGGCCATGCGGACGTCATCATCGCCGGAGGCGTGGAGAGCATGAGCCACGTACCGATGACCGGTTTCAAGCTGTCGCCGAATCCGCGGATCGTGGAGGAGATGCCGGAGGTCTACATCGCCATGGGGCATACGGCGGAGAACGTGGCTTCGCGGTTCGGCGTGTCGCGCGAGGACCAGGACCGCTTCGCCCTCCGTTCGCACGAGAAGGCGGCCAAGGCGATCGCGGAGGGCAAGTTCAAGGACGAAGTCGTCCCGATTCAGGCACAGCTCGCAAGCGTGGACGAACAGGGGCGCGTGCGGACGAAGACGTTCACGTTCGACGCGGATGAAGGCGTCCGCATAGGCACGACGCTGGAAGCGCTCGGCAAGCTGAAGCCGTCGTTTAAGCTGGGCGGAACCGTGACGGCGGGCAATTCGTCGCAGATGAGCGACGGCGCGGCCGCGGCCGTGGTGATGAGCCGGGAGCGGGCGGAACAGCTGGGGCTCCAGCCGCTGGCGACGTTCCGATCGTTCGCTCTCGCCGGCGTCGAACCCGAAATCATGGGGGTCGGACCGGTGAAGGCGATCCCGAAGGCGCTGAAGATGGCGGGAATCTCGCTGGACGACGTCAAGCTGTTCGAAATCAACGAGGCTTTCGCGTCGCAATGTTTGCAAATCATCCGCGAGCTCGGTATCGACGAGGAGAAGGTGAACGTGAACGGCGGCGCGATCGCGCTCGGCCATCCGCTCGGGTGCACGGGGACGAAAATCACGGCCACGCTGCTCCACGAGCTGCGACGGCGCGGCGGCGGTTACGGCGTCGTCTCGATGTGCATCGGCGGAGGGATGGGCGCGGCGGGCGTGTTCGAGGTTCATGCGGGGTAGATCGGCAATACCATGCGGAGATCGAGTGACTTAGGGTGCAAGGAGTGACTTTGAGCCCAGCTCAAAGATCCTGATGTCATACGCAAAGATCCTGATGCTAAGGAGAGATCGGCGATGAGCAAAGTGTTGAACGGCAAGGTGGCGGGCGGAGGTTTCGTCATCGAGGACATCGATTATACCCGGATCGTGACGCCGGAGGATTTCACCGAAGAACAGCGGATGATCGCGCAGACGACCGAGGATTTCGTCGCAGCCGAGATCGCGCCGCACGACGAAGCGATCGAGAAGCTGAACTACGAGCTGACCGTGGAGAAGCTGCGCAAAGCCGGGGAGACCGGCCTGCTCGGCGCGGACGTCCCCGAAGCCTACGGCGGGCTCGGCCTGGACAAAGTCAGCTCCACCCTGATCGGCGAACGCTTCACCCGGGCGTCCGCGTTCGCCCTGTCCGTAGGCGCGCACGTCGGGATCGGCACGCTGCCGATCGTGTACTTCGGCACGGAAGAGCAGAAGCGCAAGTATTTGCCTGCCCTGGCCTCCGGCGAGAAGATCGCGGCCTATTGCCTGACGGAGCCTTCCTCGGGCTCGGACGCCCAAGGCGCCAAGACGACCGCGATCCCGACGGAGGACGGCAAGTTCTACATTGTGAACGGCACGAAGCAGTTCATCACGAACGCGGCGTTCGCGGACATTTTCATCGTCTACGCCAAGGTGAACGGCACCGATTTCAGCACGTTCATCGTCGAGCGTACGATGCCCGGCGTCAGCGTCGGCCCGGAAGAGAAGAAGATGGGCATCAAGGGCTCCTCCACCTGCCCGCTCATTCTCGAGGACGTCAAGGTACCCGCCGAGAACCTGCTGTGGGAGACCGGCAAAGGCCATCTGATCGCCTTCAACATCCTGAACATCGGCCGCTTCAAGCTGGCGGCGGGCGCGCTCGGCGCTTCGAAAGACGCCCTCGAGCTGTCGGCCAAATACGCGAACGAGCGAATCCAGTTCGGCCGCCGCATTTCCTCGTTCCCGCTGATCGGCAAGAAGCTCGCCGAAATGAACGTGAAGACGTACGCGCTGGAAAGCATGGTCTACCGCACGGCGGGGCTGATCGACGAAGGGCTGGCGGAGGTCGATCACCGCGGCGGCAACGTGGGCCTGCAAGCGGCGAAGGCGATCGCGGAGTACCAGCTGGAGTGCTCGATCAACAAGGTGTTCGGCTCCGAGGTGCTGGACTTCGTCGCGGACGAAGGCGTGCAAATCCACGGCGGCTACGGGTTCATCCAAGAGTACCGGATCGAGCGCATCTACCGGGATTCCCGCATCAACCGCATTTTCGAAGGCACGAACGAGATCAACCGCCTCCTCATTCCGGGAGCGCTGATCAAGCGGGCGATGAAGGGCGAGCTGCCCCTCATGCAGAAAGCGATGGCGCTGCAGGCCGATTTGCTCGAGCTGATGCCGGCGCAAACGTTCGAGGGTACGCTGGAACAAGAAACCCACTTGCTGGGCATGGCGAAGAAAATCTTCCTGATGGTCGGGGCGCAAGCCGTGCAGAAATACCAGGCGAAGCTCGAGCAGGAGCAGGAAATTCTCAGTCACCTGGCCGACATGATGATTGCCGTGTACGCGATGGAAAGCGCCTTGCTGCGCACCCGCAAGCTGATCGCCAAAGCCGGGGAGGCGAAAGCGGAAAACGCGATCGACATGACCCGCGTTTTCGCGCAAGAGGAGTTCTCGCGGATCGAAGCTTGGGCGAGAGAGGCGCTCTCGGCCATGGAATCCGGGGACACGCTGCGGACGCAGCTGTCGGTCCTGAAGAAGCTGACCCGCAAACCGCCGGTCGATACGCTCGGCCTGAAGCGGCGGATCGCGGCCAAAGTCGTCGAGGCGGAGAAATACGTGGTTTGACGGAGGACTTCCTGCAACTCACTTCGGGAGAATGAGGTGTCGGCCCATGCCGAATAAACCTTGGTTAAAGGAATACCCTGCCGAAGTTCCACCGACTTTCGCTTATCCGAAACGCAATTTGGCCCACTTTCTGACCGATTCGGCGGCTTCCCATCCGGGCCATGCGGCCCTGGATTTCCTGGGCAAACGGATGACGTACCGCGCGCTGCTCGAGTCGGCCCGGCGGTTCGCGAACGCCCTGCTTCGGCTGGGCGTCCGCAAGGGCGACCGAGTCGCGGTGATGCTGCCGAATTGTCCGCAGGCGGTCATCGCCTATTACGGCACGCTCATGATCGGCGGAACGGTCGTCATGACGAATCCGCTCTATGTGCCGCGCGAGCTGGAACACCAGTTGAAGGATTCCGGCGCCAGGATCATCGTCACCCTGGACCAGCTGCTCGAGCGGGTCCGCAAATCGACGGCAGATTCGCCGATGAACCATACGATCGTCACCACGATTCAAGACTATCTTCCTTTTCCGAAAAATATCCTGTTCGCGTTAAAACAAAAGAAGGACGGCAAAGCGGTGAAGGTGGCGTACGGAGGCAACGTGCACGCGTTCCGCGAGCTCTTGGCCCGGTCGGCTCCCGATCCCGTCGATGATCCGGTCGACGCGGATCGCGACTTGGCGCTCGTCCAATATACGGGCGGCACGACCGGACTCGCCAAGGGAGTCATGCTCACGCATTCGAACCTCGTCGCCAACACGATCCAGGCACGGCTCTGGTGCTACAAGTCGAGGGACGGCATGGAAAGATACATGGCAGCGCTGCCGTTTTTCCACGTGTTCGGCCTGACCTGCCTGCTGCATCTCGGCATCTATACCGCGGGCACGCTGATTCTGCTCCCGCGCTTCGAAATCAATCAGGTGCTTCAGACGATACGGAAGAAGAGACCGACCGTGTTTCCCGGCGCTCCGACGATGTATGTCGCAATCATCAACCATCCGCGAATCGGGCGTTTCGACATTTCCTCGATCCGGATGTGCATCAGCGGAGCCGCCCCTCTGCCCTTGCAGGTTCAGGAACGTTTCGAAGCGTTAACCGGGGGCAGGCTGATCGAAGGGTACGGGCTCACGGAAGCTTCTCCCGTCACGCACGCCAACAACGTTTGGGAGAAACGGAAAATCGGCTCCATCGGCATTCCGTTTCCCGATACCGAGGCGCGGATCGTCAATCCCGAAACGTTCGAAGACATGCCGCCCGGGGAGATTGGCGAACTTGCCGTCCGAGGGCCCCAGGTCATGCAGGGCTATTGGAATCGCCCGGAAGAGACGGCCAGGGTGCTCCGAGACGGCTGGCTGCTCACGGGGGATTTGGGCAAAATGGACGAAGAAGGCTTTTGCTATATTTTGGACCGCCGGAAAGACCTGATCATCGCGGGAGGATACAACATCTACCCGCGCGAAGTGGAAGAGGTGCTGTTCGAGCATCCGGACGTCGAGGAGGCGGCCGTGGCCGGCGTCGTCGATCCGTACCGGGGGGAGACGGTCAAGGCGTACATCGTGCTGCGGCAAGGCGCCGCGCCGAATCCGGATGAGCTGAAGATGTGGTGCAAGGAGAAGCTGGCCGCGTACAAGGTTCCGAAAATTTTCGAGTTTCGGGAAGCGCTTCCGAAGACGATGGCCGGCAAAGTGCTGCGGCGCAAGCTGATCGAAGAGGAGGAGGAGAAAGCGCGCACGTCCTGAACGGACGGGATCGGGCAGGAGGCAGGCAGGGGCATGGACCAGGGCAGGCAGGGGCATAGACCGGGAGAATTCGAAAAGCCCTGAGCGAACGGGACGGGGCATGCGGCGGGAGAGAAAAGGCGGAACGTAGAAGGCGGGAGGCAAGCAAGGAATGGATCAGGAGAATCCGAAACAGGCGCTGTCTGCACAGGTGGAGCGATTGAAGGAGAAGGCCGAGCATTCCTTTTGGGGGTTCCTCGGCTGCGAGCTGGAAGCGCTGGACGAGAAACGGGTGACGGTGTCGCTCGACGTTCGGCCCCATCATCTGAATCTCATCGGGATTCTGCACGGGGGCGTTCATGCGACGCTGATGGATTCCGCCATGGGGCTTGTGGCCATGATCGCAAGGCCGCAGGAGAGCGTCGTGACGACCAATTTGAACCTCCATTACGTAGCCCCGACGGGCGTGGGACGCATCACCGTCACGGCGGAGCTGCTGCACATGTCCCGCAAAATGATCAATACGCAAGCCTCTGCGCGCCGGGAGGACGGGGAGCTGCTCGCCTTCGGGACCGGGACGTTCCGAGTGATCGACCGGCCGGTTTGAGTGATGGCCTGGAGTAGGATGCTACCCATAGCGCTACTGGGACCCGCTTCAGGATCGATTCAGGAGAATTGCACGAAAAAATCGAGTGACTCGGCGTTTCGGGGACTGAATTCGGGGGAGTTGACCGAAAAAATCGAGTGACTCGGCGTTTCGGGGACTGAATTCGGGGGAGTTGACTGAATAAATCGAGTAACTCGATCGCCGGGGGGATGATTTTCCGGGAATTACTCGAAAATATCGACGAACCCGACATTTTTGTCGGGCTGCGTCCGAAATCAAGAAATCACCATGGTCTGAGAGGGGGATTTCCCCGACTTAGTCATGGTGATTTTTTTGAGTGATTCAGAAAGTATCAAATTCGCCATACTTTTCTGAGTCACCTCGATAAAACGACTATCGTCAGGACGGCGCAGCCTCGCGATGATGCGCCAGGATTACCCGTCTTTCGTTTCCGTCAGCGGCAGCCCGGCTTCGAGATGGGCCAACGCTTGATAGGCCGGATCAAGGTCCCCTTTGAAATGAAATGAATGGAGAAGTATTTCGACGGCTCCTGGCTTTCGGTCGCAAGTTGCCGGCATCTCTTCCAGGTCGTCCAGGTTTACCTATCCGGAGGGACGTGCTGTCCTTCTTCGTCGCAAATCGCGAAGTGCTCCGGCGGCAAGTCCGAGAGCGGATATTGGACCCCGCAGGCTTTGCAAATGTACTGGAGCATGGGATCTCTCCCTATCCACGATTTCCCGTCAATCATAGAATAAAGAACCGAATAACAAAAGAAAAAAACCATTCGCGCAATTCCCGGCAGCGCCTCCGCGGATCTTCGCAGGAACGCAAAAAAACGCGGGATCCACCAGGGTACCTGCGCTTTCATATCTTTTTAAAAAAATAGGTTGAGTTTAGGCAAGAAACATGGTACAATAAGGTTTACCTAATTTCGTATTATTTAATCATATCACAGCAACTTGGAAATGTCAACGGGGAGTTTTATAAAGGGGAGCTGCACGGTGGAAGACAATCAACGGCAAGAACTCGCTGCGGACAAGTCGGCGGAGCAGGAACAGGAGCCATTTTACGACCTCCATGACCTGTCTTTGCCGCCGGGTGTCGATACGAACGATCCCGTACGGATGTATTTGAAGGAAATCGGGAGAACCCGTCTTCTTTCCACCGAGGAAGAAATCGATTTGGCCCAGAGAATCGAGCAGGGCGACGAAGAGGCCAAACAGAGGCTTACGGAGGCCAATCTGCGCCTGGTCGTCAGCATCGCCCGCAGATACGCGGGCCGGGGGATGCTGTTCCTCGACCTGATCCAGGAGGGAAACCTGGGCCTCATGAAGGCGGTCGAGAAGTTCGACTTCCGCAAAGGCTTCAAGTTCAGCACCTACGCGACCTGGTGGATCCGCCAGGCGATCACTCGCGCGATTGCCGACCAGGCGCGGACGATCCGCATTCCCGTTCATATGGTGGAGACGATCAACAAGCTGGTCCGCGTTTCCCGCCAGCTGCTGCAGGAGTTCGGGCGCGAGCCGACGCCGGAGGAGATCGCCCAGAGGATGGAGATCCCGGTGGAGCGCGTCCTCGAGATTCAGAAAATCTCCCAGGAGCCCGTGTCGATGGAAACGCCGATCGGCGAAGAAAGCGACTCCCATCTGGGGGATTTCATCGAGGATCCGGACGCGATCGCGCCGGAGGACGTCGCGGCCTACGAAATGCTGAAGGAGCAAATGAAGGACATTCTCGATACGTTGACGGATCGGGAAGAGAACGTTCTTCGGCTGCGTTTCGGCCTGGATGACGGACGGACGCGCACGCTCGAAGAGGTGGGCAAAGTATTCGGCGTCACGCGCGAGCGGATTCGCCAGATCGAGGCGAAGGCACTCCGGAAGCTGAGACATCCGAGCCGCAGCAAAAGGTTGAAGGATTTTCTCGAGGACTAAACAAGCGACGCCTGCTCCAAGGACATTGCCGGGGAACCCCTCGGCAATGTCCTTTTTTAGATTATAGAAATTATAAGTTTGGAGAGAGCGGTTATGGGGAAGCGAGAGGGGAGCGGTTTATGGTACTGGCGCCGGCGTGAAGTTATTTCTGCACTCCTCTCTGTTCCGGCGAAGTAAACCCAGAGGTTCGGAACAAGCCCGAAGTCGCACGCATGAGCGTTATAGGTGAATCTGATGTCGACAGGTCTCCGATCGTGGTGCCTCAGAGGGGGCGGGTGCCGTGCAGTCAAGGCGATTAAAGGGAAAACTGCCCTCTATTTTTGCGTATTGGTTAAAAGTGAGTGATTAGAAGGAAAACCTCCCTCTAATTCCGGCTATTTCCCCTCAATTGAAGTTTTTCACCGATATTAGTGGGAGGTTTTCCCTCTAAAGATCCCAAATAAGCAAAATTCATTGAATTAGTGGGAGGTTTTTCATCTAAAGTTGATCGGCGGGGCAATTCCGGCATACGGTTTCGAGAAACTGCCCTATCCGGACGGTATCGCAACACAAGGTATCCTATCGTTAATGCCTTTCTAAGAATTCATTACTTGGCGAAACGTATTTCGGTACCCTTTAACGGATACCGGTCAGGACGCCGTCAGGGGTTTTACTTATTTAGCTTTTATCGAATTCACTGTTAGCTTATGTATAGGATGGTGGCAATGGAATTGCACGAAAGAATCTAGCCTTTCGAGCCAGGGCAGATTGCCGCAAGGGAATGACACGGTTGTCAAAGCGTGCTGCAGCGGTTGCGTGTGAGAGTTGGGCAGCGAAGACGTTCGATATAATGGGTGAAAATGGATTGACGGGAACGGCTTTCTGTGTTAATTTGTGATTAAAATCACAATCTAAAGCGCGGTTGAAAAAAATTCCAGGCAGCGGCAGGTAGAAGTTGATGTGATGGAATGGAGAAGTTCGTGATTTCTATGTGCGCGAATCTTTGTGATTTAAATCACAAATCGGGTTGGGCGTGTGAAGATCGATGAGGATGAGGATCGGGATGGGGATGAGTATGAGGATGAGGATGAGGATGGGGATGGGGATGAGGACGTATGAAGCTCGTATGGAGAAGAGTGAGAGTCGGTTTTTTTTATGATAGATAGTGAAATAATTCACAAACTAGCGAGGGGGAACTAAGGAATGGACACCAAGATGGACACCGCGATGGACACCGCGATGGACACCGCGATGGAAACTACGATGGAAACTACGATGGAAACTACGATGGAAACTACGATGGAAACTACGATGGCAACCGCGAAGAACCAAGCAACCATGAACGAAGCGGAGGAGAAGGCGACGCAATCCGCGAATCAGACGGAACTGCTCGAGCGGCTGGCGCAACCGGAAGTCCGGCAAGCGCTCGATTCGCTGATCGATCATCTGCCGCAATTGACCGAGATGGCCGCGCAATTGACGCAGACGTACGCGCTGATCCGGAATGTCGCGACCGATCCGGTATTCGCCGCGGACTTGAAAGGCGGAATCGACGAGTTCTTCGGGCCGGTCAAGGAGAGGGCGAAGGACATCGCCTCTGCCGTGATCGAAGCGAATGACCGGGCACGCGAGGAGACGGGCATGATCGGGCTGCTCGGCTTGCTTCGGATGATGAAGGATCCGCAGACGCAGAAGGCGTTCCGTTTCGCGAAGGCGCTGCTCGAAATCTTGAACGACAGAGAAACCGGCCGGTTCAAGGCTTGATCCCGGGAGGGGAGTACAATGAACAAACAGGTTTTGATTCTCGGCGGAGGTTACGGCGGCCTGCTCAGCGCGCTGACGGTCCGCAAATACTTGAAGGCCGGCGAAGCTGACGTCACGCTGGTCAACCGTTACCCCGAGCACCAGCTCGTTACGGAGCTTCACCGGCTGGCCGCCGGCAACGTCAAAGAACAGGCGGTGGCCCTGCCGCTAGAGAAGCTGCTCAGAGGCCAAGAAGTTCGGCTGAAGATCGGGACCGCGGAAAACATCGACCCTGTCGCCAAGTTGGTTCGTCTTGCCGACCGTACCACGCTGCGCTACGATACGCTTGTCATCGCGCTCGGCAGCGAGACCGCGTTCTTCGGCATCCCGGGACTTGCGGAAAACAGCTTCACGCTGAAATCCGTCGACGATGCCAAACGGATCCGGGCTCATCTCGAATCGAAGCTGGACGCTTACGCCCGGACGAAGGAGGATAAGGACGCCTCGATCGTCGTGGGTGGAGGAGGCCTGACCGGCGTCGAGGCGGTCGGCGAGCTGGCCGACGAGCTGCCCGACTGGTGCCGTGCCAGGGGGATCGAACCGGAGGACATCCGTCTCTATTGCGTCGAAGCCGGACCTTCGATTTTGGCGGGATTTCCGCCGGAGCTCGTCGATCGGGCCCGGGAGAGCCTCGAGAGCCGGGGCGTCCGGTTCGTGACGGGCCAGCCGGTTACGGAAGTGAGAGGAACCGAAATTGTGCTCAGAGACGGTACTTCGATCGAAGCCGGCACGCTCATCTGGGCCGGCGGCGTGCAGGGCCATCCGGTCGTGTCGTCGTCCGGCATCGAGCTCAGCCGCGGCAGGGCGGTCGTGACCGAGTGTCTGCAGTCGGTGTCGCATCCGGATATTTTCGTCGCGGGCGACAGCGCGATCGTGCTGGCGGAGGACGGCAGGCCGTACCCTCCGAGCGCCCAGCTCGCCTGGCAGATGGGGGAGACGGCAGGCTTCAACATATTCGCCTCCTTCAGGCAAACGGCGATGAAGCCGTTCCGTCCCGTCATGTCGGGAACGCTGGCAAGCCTTGGAAGGCGAGACGGAGTGGCCACGATCGGCGCCCGGCGTATCCCGCTGAAGGGTTTCCCGGCGTCCGCGATGAAGGAGGCCAGCCATATCCGCTACTTGTCGCACATCAAAGGCTTGTTTTCCTTGGCCTATTGACGTGCGGGTTCTAGTCCGATTCGCATGGAAGGAGGCGGGGCTCCCCGCTTTTTTATATGCCGAAATTTGACATTTTTCTACAAATCTTGCCGAGACTTTCTTCCTAGGAAGTTGGCATTATTTTATACTGAAGAGACATCGGAGGAAAACCATTCGAAGAAGGTGCAGCGGTGTCTCTGCGAATGAAAATCATGTTGTATGTCGGGGTCACGACCTTCTGCCTGCTGACGATTCTGTATGTGATTTTTCGCAGCGCCATCATAGGAAATTACGAAATGATGGAGAACAACGACACGCAGCAAGGCATGAAGCGGATTCTGTATTCCTATTTCGACGAGTACCGCAACTTGGGGGCCATTACGATCAACTACGCCGGCTGGGACGATACGTATCGTTTCGTGATGAGGCATCCCGTTCCCGGGGAGGACGATCCGTATCTCGCCGTCAACTATACCGATTCCTTGTTCGAATCCAGCCGCTTGAACGTTGCGCTTCTGCTGAATAACCGGAATGAAGTGTATTTTGCCAAGGCTTACGATTACGCGAGCCATAAGCGCCTCCCTTATCCGGGACCTTTTGTCGACGCGCTGCTCACCCGGTATTCTTCCCTGTTGCCCGGGGCGAACCCCGCTTCGCGGAAGGTCGGGTTGATCCTGCTGAAAGGCCGGCCGATCATCGTTGCCGCGTTTCCGATCCTCACCAGCAATAACGAAGGACCCGTGCACGGCACGCTCGTTTTCGCGCGCGACGTCGATGCCGAGTTTACTCGTTACTTATCCGAGAAAGCGGATACAGAACTAACCATAGAACCAGTCAGTCATCCGGCTGCCTTGCCCGGAGATACCGGGAAGATCCGCGGTCCCGGGCACCAGGACTTCCCTTACTGGACGAGAACGGAGCCGAATGCGATACGGGGCTACGCCCTTCTCCCGGACATCCGCGGCGAACCGGCGATCATGCTTCAGTACACGATGCCAAGGGAACTGTCGGTGCAGGCGCAGCGGGACAATCGGTTCTATATGGCCTTCTTTCTCGTTTCCGGTCTCTTGTTCTACTTGCTCGTGAACTTCGTTCTTCAGCGATTCGTGTTTTCGCGGATGAACCGGGTGAAATCCGGCATGAAAACGATCCAGGCGGAACAGGATTTCTCCCTGCGGATCCCGGAGATCGGGAACGACGAGTTCACGCGGCTGGAGAAATCCTTCAACCGCATGATGAGCTCGCTGGAGTTCGCCCAGCAGGAGATCCGCTACCAGAACGAACACGATTCCTTAACGGGTCTCGCGAACCGCAAAGCTTTCTTCCTGAAGGTGAAACGCTTGGTCTACGCCGGGGCGGTGAACAGGAGCCAGTTTGCCGTGCTGTATATTGACCTGGACCATTTTAAAAGGGTCAACGACGGCATGGGACATCAAGCGGGCGATTCCTTGCTTCAACAGGCAGCCGTTCGACTGGAGCGGTGTTTGGGGGAAGGCGATTTTCTATACCGGCTTGGCGGGGACGAATTTTGCGCGGTGGTGCCCGTCCGCGCCGACTCGCGGGAGATCGACGACTTGGCAGTGAAGATCACGAACGCGCTGGCCGTCCCATACGACCTGGACGGGCGTTCCATCAACACCTCGGCCAGTGTCGGCATTTGCTTGTTCCCGGATCACGGGATCGACGCGGAAGGGCTGCTGCTCCGTGCGGACGCGGCCATGCTGGACGTCAAGGAAAACGGCAAAGGCCATCACCGGTGGTTTTCCGCGGATATCGAGCGGCAGCGTACCCGCAAATGGAGTATCGAGCGTTTGTTGAAGCATGCGTTGCAGAAGGACGAGCTGCGGCTTGTATTCCAGCCCAAGTGGGATTTGCCGTCGGACCGGATATTGGGTGTCGAGGCTTTGCTCCGTTGGACGAATCCGGAGCTTGGGGCGGTGTCGCCCTGCGAATTCATTCCCGCCGCGGAATCGACCGGCCTGATCCATGAGATCGGGGAATGGGTGATCCGGGCCGCATGCAGGCAGTATCTCGCGTGGAGAACGGACGAGCCGGGCCTGTCTCTCGTCGTTGCGGTCAACGTATCGGGAATCCAGCTGCTGGAGCCGGATTTCGTCCGGCGGATCGGGCGCATCGTGGAAGAGGAGAACATGGATCCCCGCTGCCTGGAGCTGGAAGTGACGGAAACGTTCGCGATCGAAAATTTCGAGGAAGTATCGGATGTTCTTGTCCGGCTGAGAAGCATGGGGTTTACGATTTCGATCGACGATTTCGGGGCAGGGTATTCTTCGATGAAATACATATGCGAACTTCCGGTACAATGTATGAAAATCGACAAAGCGCTGGTCGAGTGCCTGAGCGAAGACGTTCGGCATCAGATCGTGGTCGCCAAGCTGATCGAAATGGCCCACCGTCTGGAGCTCGCCGTCGTCGCGGAAGGGGTCGAGACGCGTGAACAGCTCGATTTCCTGCGGTCCTACGGATGCGACCAGGTACAAGGGTACTTCATCGGCAGGCCGATGCCTGCGGATCAGGTACTCGGCGTGAAGATTCCGTAACGCTCGCCGCCAAGCGAATAAACGGAACGACGCCGCTTCTCCGGCCGGACTGGCCGAGAGGAGCGGCGTCGTTTGCGTTCGCCTGGTTACGTCCCGCTTTCTAAAGGAGAAGGGGTATACGCGATTGAGGGAAAATGGTAACTCTACTTCGCGACGGCGCACACGGCGGGGGCAAACGAAGGGTTGTTCCATAACCGGTTGTACGTACTGGAGAACGATTCCCCCAATCCCCTGGAGGGAACGCAGGGACTACCGCAAGGCGATCGGCTGCCTCTTTCAAGGCAGGTGCCGGTTGCCTTTTCGTTTTTTCGGCCGGACCGCATGGAGGACATGCTTCCCTTCATAAGGATAGAGTAACGGGCGATGAGGGGAGTGGGTCGGATGGCCGTCAAAGGACCGGCGTTGCGGAAGGGAGACGCGATCGGCGTCGTCACGCTGGGGAGTCCTCCGGGACGGACCGTCATCGACGCCCGGATCCGCGATTTGCAAGGGTTGGGATTCCGGGTCATCATCGGCCGGCACATCTACGCAGAAAACGGGTTTCTGGCCGGGACGGACCAAGAGAGGGCGGAGGACCTCATGAGCATGTTCGCGGATCCCCGGGTGAAAATGGTGCTCACGATCCGGGGCGGCGTCGGCGTGGAGGGGGTCCTCCCGTACTTGGACTATGGCTATATCGCGAGGAATCCGAAGCTGGTCAGCGGGTACAGCGACATTACCATACTGCTGAATGCGTTGTACCGGTTTTCCGGGCTCGTTGCCCTTCACAGCCTGATGCTGATCGACTTCCGCGCGGGTACCCCGGCGTACAACTTCGAGCAGTTCTTCGCGGCGGCCTCGTCGCCGGCGGTTCCTTGCGCCATCGCGAATCCGCCCGGCATGCCTCTGTCCGGAAGAGTTCCGGGAGCGGTGCAAGGTCCCATCGTCGGCGGGAACCTGACGTCGATCGTCGGTTCGCTCGGCACCCCGTTCGAAATCGATACGGCAGGCGCGATCCTCCTGCTGGAGGAAACGCACGAGCCCGTGAACCGGGTGTACCGGATGCTGGAACAGCTGAGACTGGCCGGCAAGCTCCGGGACTGCGCGGGCCTCATCATAGGGGAATGCACGCGTTGCGAGGAAGCCTACGGAAAGACGTATGAAGATCTGATCGACGAATTCCTCGTGCCGCTCGGCAAACCCCTGGTGGCTGGTCTCGCGTCCGGCCATGGCCATTACAAGGCGGCGATTCCGATCGGCGCGCGGGCTTTGCTGGACGGCGGTGCGGGCCGTTTGACGCTGCTGGAGCCGGCGGTTCGGCCCGTCTGAAACGCGGCAGTCGCCGGATTACGGAAGTCACTGACGTCTCGCAGTCCGGGGCTGCTTGGGTTGTCGATGATTTAACGTGAGGCACATTGTTCCGGAAGGCAGATCCAGTTATGCGCCTCGAGCATCTCTCGGCATGGGGCTGTCTTAAATGACGGTTACAGGAACGGGAATTTTCAGCATCGGTTCATCGCCGAATGGCGACGGCCAAACGTAAGAGGCGTAGGAAATCTTTGCCGAGAAAAGGGTGGACAAGCGGGGGGCGGTCGATACATACTGGAAGAAAATTCGACTTCGAGGGGACATGTGCAAAATGAGCCGTTACGAAACGATCCCGTTGTGGAACGGGGAGCCACCATATGGAGAAGGAACGGAACCGAAGCAGCATCCTACGCTGACGTTGTATCCCGCAGAGGGCGCGCGAGGGCTCGTCGTCGTCTTGCCGGGCGGCGGGTATGGCGGGCTGGCCGGTCATGAAGGGGGGCCGGTCGCGGAATGGCTGAACGGAATCGGCATTTCGGCGGTCGTGCTGAAATACCGGGTTTCGCCGTACCGCCATCCGGCGCCGCTCGCCGACGCGTCCCGGGCGATCCGGTATGCCCGCCATCTGGCGGGGGAATGGGGCCATTCCCCGGACAAGATCGGCATCCTGGGCTTCTCCGCCGGCGGACATCTGGCCGCTTCGGCCGGCACGCTGTTCGGGATCGGGCATCCCGAATCGGCCGACCCGGTCGAACGGCTGGACGGCCGGCCGGACGCGATGGTGCTCTGCTATCCGGTCATCACGTTCGGAGAGTACCGCCACCACGGCTCCATGATGAATTTGCTCGGAGACGACCCGACACCGGAATGGCGGAACCAGATGTCGATCGAACGCCAAGTCGGCGCCGCGACGCCGCCGGCCTTCATCTGGTTCACGGACGATGACCAGGCCGTGCCGGTCGAGAACGGACTCCTCATGGCGCAAGCGCTCAGCCGCCACAAGATTCCGTACGAGCTGCACGTTTTCGAGCATGGGCGCCACGGTCTCGGGTTGTGCGACGAGGATCTGACGGCGCGTGCCTGGACGCAGCTGTGCGAGGCGTGGCTGCGCAAGCAGGGGTTCTAATGCCATTAGGCGATTGTCGGTGAAGGCTACCGGCAATTGCTGCAGCATCCGTCCAAACGAGCGAAGCCATCCCGCAGCGGATTACTGCTGTTGGGATGGCTTTGTGCGTGGAGGGGACAGCCGCTATCCGTCGAAATAATGGCGCACAGCCGCTAAATCGCCCAAAGCCCCGCCGCATCGGCGAAATAATGGCGCACAGCCGCTAAATCGCCCCAAGCTCCGCCGCTTCGCCGAAATAATGGCGCACAGCCGCTAAATTGCCCCAAGCCCCGCCGCTTCGGGGAAATAATGGCGCACAGCCGCTAAATTGCCCCAAGCCCCGCCGCTTCGGGGGAAATAATGGCGCACAGCCGCTAAGTTGCCGTATAGCCTGATGCGCCTAACCAAACAAGACGGGAACAACCTCTTGTTTTGTTGTGACGGGTATCCGCTAACGCCATTATTTGGTATATTGTTCATATTCCCGGGTCGGGATTGCGGAGAGGAGTGAAGGGATGGCGAATCGATCGGATTCGTTTACGATTCGGCCGGTATCGATGGAGGATGCAGCGGAGATCACGGATCTCGTTATCGCATGCGATATCGCGGAGTTCGGGCAGCCTGATTTCGTGCTCGAGGATTTGTTGGACATTTTGGCCGGGCTTCAGCTGGAATCCGATACCTGGGTCGTCCGCGATGGCGGGCGGATTGTCGGGTTCGCGTTCACGGAAGTATCCGGGGAAGGAATGATGTCCGCTGCCGGATATGTTCATCCGGACTTCGCGGGATTCGGCATCGGCACGGATCTCGCGAAACGGACGGAAGAACGGGCGCGTGCGATCGCCGCAGGCCGGCCGGAGGCGCGATGGACGCTGGCTAACGCCGTGCCTGCCTTGAATGGATCTGCCCGTTCCATCATGGAGAACGGCGGATACGAATTCAAGCGGCTTTACAGCCGGATGATCATCGATCTGACGGAAGAGCCGACGGTTGTTTCCGAGATCGGGGGGCTGGAGATCCGCGATTTTCAGCCAGGGATGGAGCAAAGTTTGTACGATGCGTACCGCGAAACGTTCCGGGACACCAACCGCTTCTACGACACGGATTTCGGGGAATGGATCCGGTCTAGGAGCGGCGAGCACTATGATCGGAACCTTTGGTTCACGGCATGGGAGAACGGGGAAATGGCGGGGTTCGTCATCAGCAAAAATTTCAAGGACCACGTGTTCGTGGATTTGCTGGGCGTCCGCCGCGCTTGGAGGAAGAGAGGGGCTGGGTCGGCGCTGTTGCTGCACGTATTTCGGGAGACTTACCGGCAGGGGATCCGCAACGTCCAGCTTAGCGTGGACGCGTCCAGCCTGACGGGGGCCAATCTCCTGTACGAGCGGCTGGGCATGAAGGCGGCTTTTCAATTGGCCCTATACGAGAAGGAACTGTAGCGTTTCCGAATCGGGAACTCGCATGGAACCGAACGGTCCCGCCGTCCGCAAGGACGGGTCGGGACCGTTTTCGTTATTCGTCATCCGAGAAGATGAAGCTCGGGCGCAGGGCGATCGCCGGCAAGATCAACAAACCCGAAATGCCGTTGCTTTGGAACGTAGAGGTTAAACGTATTTGGCGGACATGCCGGATGCGGGACGGAGTGAGCATCCCACCCGGGAACGGCCAGGGGGCATTCCAGGTCTTGTTTCCTAATCTTGTATGGAGGATGGAAGGCGAGGGGAATCTAAGTCGAAAGGTCAACAACATCCAGCCTGCAGACGAAAGGGGGGCAAAATCGATGAAGAAAATCGCGATCGCGGCTTTGGCGGCGGCGATGATTATCGCGGGGGCGGCTTGCCAGCGCAATAACAACGGGGCACCGGATCAGACGCCGGCGGCATCCCCGACCGGAGCGCCCGGCGGGTCCCCGGCAGCGTCCCCGACCGGAGCGCCGGCGGCTTCGCCAACCGGCACGACAGCCGCCGGAGTGAATGCCGAAGCGGTGTTCAAGCAGAATTGCATTGCGTGCCATGCAGCCGATTTGCATGGCGGCGTCGGTCCGAACCTTCAGGAGGTCGGTTCCAGGTTGTCTGCCGACGAGATTGCGGCCAGAATTTCGGCGGGCGGAGGCGGTATGACGGCCTTCAAAGGCGTGCTGACCGACGCGGAAATCCACGCGCTGGCAGACTGGCTGGCCGCCAAGAAGAAAAAATAATGCGCGCAAGCCGCAACGAAACGCCGCTTCCCGTGGGGAGGCGGCGATTTCCTTCAAGCATGCGATCGGCGGTGACGCTCCGCCGTCCAAACCGTGTCGATTCTCCTCCGGTCTTCCGGCGAGCGGTCAGTGAAGACGCTTCGTCGTCCAACGGCGTCGATCCTCCGTCGGACTTCCGGCGTGCAGTCAGCGGAGACACTTCGCCGTCCAAACGGCGTCGATCCTCCGTCGGACTTCCGGCGTGCAGTCAGCGGAGACACTTCGCCGTCCAAACGGCGTCGATCCTCCGCCGGTCTTTCGGCGTGCGGTCAGCGGAGACGTTCCGCCATCCAAGCCTCGATGACCCGGAACACCTCATCGCGCCCCCGCTCGTTATGCAATTCGTGTCGGTAACCCGGCCACTCCCGGAAGGTACAAGCTCCTCCCGCGCGTTCCGCGAAGTGGCGGCTTGCGGCGATGGAGGTGACGGGATCGGAGTCGCCTTGCATCAGCAGCACCGGAACGGACAGCTCCGGCGCGTGTTCGAGCGCCCAGCGGCCCGCGCGATGAACGCCGAGGAAGAACCTCGCCGTGATCATGCCGTGGCCATGCCGGTCCTCCCGCAGCCGCTTCAGCATCTCCGGATCGGATGTGAGATGGGTGGGGTCGAACGGCCGGTTGTTCGAGAACTTCGGGTACACCCGCTCGAGCAGGCGGGCGGCGGCAACCTGCAGCGCGGGAGGATCGAACGCGAGCTTCAGCCACGGGCTCAGCACCACGGCTCCGGATACCTCCGGTTTGCGCCGGAGCAAGTAATTGAGCGTCAAATTACCGCCCATGCTGTGTCCGAACAGGAAGCGGGGCGTGCCGGGAAACCGCCGCTGCGCCTCAGCCAACAACCTGTCGATGCCATCCAGCAAATCGTCGTACGAATTCGTATGGCCCCGTTTTCCTTCCGTCCGTCCATGTCCCAGCTGATCGAAACCCAAGAACGCGTATCCGCTCGCCGTAAACCATTCGGCCACGTGGGCATAACGGCCGGTGTGCTCGCCCATCCCGTGGGCGGCGACGAGAACCGCTTTGGCCGATTCCGGCTTCTCCGGCGCCCACTCGCAGGCGAAGACGTTGCCCCCGCTCCTCGACGGCCAGCCAAATTCACGATAGTGCAAGGAGAGCAGCTCCTTTCTTCCGTATCTTCTTGTATTATCGCATATTTGAAGAAGATTGGCAGTTATGCATCGACGAGATCGCACGGCATGGTCGATTACACTGCAGTAAGTTTGCGAATGGGCATCGTCAGCAGTTTAATCAGCATATCGAACAGTTTAGGTTGTTGTTTCAGCGGATTTCTTTCCGTAGGCGACGTTATGTCTGATATGCCAGAAGGAATATATACGAAACATGTCGAATTAATTGGGCTATAAAGACTATGCATCGCACTTTGGCATTAGGATTAAAGTACTATACGAGAAAAGAGTGAGAGAGTGGGAAAATTTCACAAGAGCAAGATTTCAAGCATGGCAAACACTCTGGCATTGGTGTTATTTGTTATTATCTTCGTTATTTTCTCCACTTTGGCTTCGATCATGTATTCATTCACCCACAACTTGCTCGTCGATCAGCAAGAGTCGATCATTCAGGCGAAAACGCAGGCGATTGTCGAGAAGCTCGACGCTCTATTCAATGAAAAAGGCATGATGGTGAAACAAATGTCAACCAACAAGCTGTTTCGGGATTATGTTAAAACGGTCAAATCCGCAGATAATCCGAAGAGCTCGCCTTACTCCTCTGAAACGATAGCTACGTTGGATGCGATCTTTAAAACGGACCCTGCTCTTACCGATACTTGGGTGGCAGGGTATGCAGGAAACGGCTTTTGGATCGAGCAAGATGGCGTTACCAGCAAGCCGGATTTTAAAATAAAGGATCGCCCGTACTATAAGCCTACCGTTGAAGCGAACGGATTGTATTTCTCTGAACCGTATGCAAGTGTAATTGACGGTCAGGTTCTGATCGGCATCTTCTATCCGCTGAAAGATGAGAATAATCAACGAATCGGGTTTGTAGCAGCCGATATCGCATTAAAAGCGATGCCTTCGATTATGCAGAGTTATTCTCTTGGCAATACCGGGTATGCGGTATTGCTGTCTCCATCCGGCGACATTCTTTATCATCCGGATAAAGATAAAGTGATGAAGGAAAAACTTACGGAGACGAAGGGTGATCTCGGCGAGGTTGCTAAAAAAATGACCGCCGGGGGATCGGGCGTGCAGTTGATTAACGATAACGGCGTAAAGCGTTATATCGGTTATGCGACCAGCAAGGTGACAGGATGGTCGGTCGGCCTGACGATAACTGAAAAAGAAGCGTTTGCTGAATTGAACACGTTTAAGCTGACGGCATTCAGCGGTTTTGCCGCCAGCTTGGTTTTGCTTGTGCTTGCTTCTTATTTGACCCTGCGCTACATGCTGCGAAGCATACCGCATTTGCTGACGAACTTGAAGCGGATTGAGAATGGCGATTTGACCGTAAAAGTAGACATGGATGCGAAACAAGAAATCGGTCAGATTTCGCAGGCGATTCGCAGCATGCTGCATCAAATTCGCCAAATCGTACATATGGTATCCAACACTTCGCAAGCTTTAAGCGAGTCATCTTCCGAACTGAAGTCGATATCCGCTCAAGCGTTCGAGACCATGAATGAAACGGCGGTGGCGGTTGATGAAATCGCGAAAGCGACCAACGCCCAATCTTTCGAAACGGACAACATTTTGCGCAATGCCATCCAGTTCGCCGAAGAAATTAAAGCGATCGCCCTCGATACGGAAGCGATCGGAGATATGATGCAAACATCGGAAGAGCGAAGTGATTATGGATTGCGCGTTGTGGGCGAGTTGTCCAAATGGTCGGATCAAAACAATCAATCTTCGCTGGCGATGTCGGCGATCATTCAGGATATCGATACAAGCCGTTCAGAAATTTCAAACTTCCTGAAAACGATCAATCAAATTGCACAGAAAACGAATATGCTTGCTCTCAACGCTTCGATTGAAGCGGCGCGGGCCGGCGATCAAGGCAAAGGTTTTGCCGTTGTAGCGGCCGAGGTGCGGAAGTTGGCAGAGCAAACGGCCGCGGCAACAGAGGAAATTAACAAGAAGGTGCATCTGATCGAACAAAAAACGAGCGTGGCCGTGCAGCATATGGCTCAAGGGCTGTCTATCGCCGAACATAACGCCAAATCCGTGGAAGATACGAAGAAGGTGTTTCTCCATTTTGCCGACGATCTGCAGCAACTAAAGGGGCGGATCAACCAAATCAAAAGCAGCAGCGATCAAATCAACCGCAATAAGGACGAGATTGTTCACGCACTGCACACGATCTCTGCCAGCGTCGAACAAAACTCGGCTTCAACGGAAGAAGTATCCGCCAGCGCGCAACAGCAAGTGGCAAACATCAATCAGGTGGCCAAACTGTCCGAGCAACTGAATCATATTTCTGAGAAACTGCAACAGGAGTTAAAACATTTTAAAGTCGTATGAATGATTTCGAAAATCCAGGCGTGACCTATTTCGGAAATCATTATGACGAAACCACCCGCCCAAGGGTGGTTTCGCCGCATTGCCGGTTCCGCGCGCGGATCAGTGGTTGTTGCCGGACGAATTGCCTTTCCGGTCGGCGGTCCGGGTCGTCGTGTTCTTCCGGCCGTGTCCCTGCTGCTTGTCTCCCATGCCCGTGTCCCTCCTTTGCGCGAGGATCGGGATTAGCTTGCGCGAATCGAGGGATCGCTATGACGGAGGACGAAGTTGCCAAAAGCATTGCGGAAAGCGCATAATGACCGTGAGGTGATCGTACTTGCTTCGGACGCTAGCCATTACGGGTGACGGGGAGAAGCTGGAGAACATCCCCCTGCGCAACCTGACCGAACCCCGAATCAAATGGTTTTGGGTCGATTTCGATTGTCCTACGGAGGAAGAGACGAAGCTGCTGGACAGCTACTTCCATTTTCACCCTCTGGCGATCGAAGACTGCATGCATCTGCTTCAGCGGCCCAAGCTGGATCATTATGAAGATACGCATTTTTTCGTCATCCACGGGATCGACCCCGTCACGCTGAAAGCCCAGGAAATCAACTACTTTCTCGGTCCGAGGGGGATCGTTTCGTTCCATTTGGAGCCCGCCTCGGAAGTGGACGAAGCCTGGCGGCGGATGCAGGACCCCTCGTTGTACTCTCGGCATGACCATCATTACGTGGCTTACCTCATCATGGACAAGCTGGTGGACAACTATTTTCCGACGCTGTACCGGATCGAAGACCATATGAACGATTTGGAGAGCCGGGAAGAAGAAGAGAAGCTGCAGACGCTGATCGACGAGGTGTACGACATCCGGAACGACTTGCTGCGGCTGCGCCGGACGGTCATCCCGATGCGGGATTTGCTGTACCGGACCCTCAATTCGGACAAAATCCCCGGCATCCGCGAGCATATCGCCTATTTTACCGACGTGTACGACCATCTGTTGAAGCTGACGGACATGATCGAGTCCGACCGCGAGATGACGGCGGACTTGAGGGACAGCTACGATTCGATGCGGTCGAGCCGGATGAACATGATCATGAAGACGCTGACCGTGATCACGACCATCTTCATGCCGCTTACGTTTATCGCGGGCTTGTACGGCATGAACTTCCATTACATGCCGGAGCTGTACTGGCGTTGGGGCTATTTCACCGTGCTGGGCGTGATGGCGGTGCTTGGGTTCGGCATGTACTTCTGGTTCCGGCGCAAAGGCTGGTTCGACTAATAAAGGGAGCGGAGGGAACGGAATGCGGTTGTCGGTTTGCACGGATGCGGTATTCAGTGGAAAGGAAACGCCGGAGGCGATTGGCCTCGTGCGGCAGGCGGGGTACGGCGCTTACGAGTTCTGGTCGTGGTGGGACAAGGATTTGCATGCCGTTCGGGCAGCTCAGCAGGAACACGGGGTGGAACTGGCGGCGATGTGTACGAAGTTCGTCAGCCTGGTCGAACCGGCGGAGCGGGGGCGTTATTTGGAGGGCTTGCGCGAATCGTTGGCCGCCGCGCGGACGCTCGGATGCAAGGTGTTGATTTCGCAGACGGGCCAAGAAATCGCGGGCGTTCCGCGGGAGGCGCAGCGGGCCAGCCTGGTGGAAGGCTTGCGCGCCTGCGTGCCCCTGCTCGAGGAAGCCGGCGTTCTGCTTACGATCGAACCGCTCAACACGGCCGTTGACCACCCCGGCTACTATTTGTCTTCCTCCGACGAAGCGTTCGGCATCGTTCGAGAAGTTAACAGTCCTTATGTGAAAGTGTTGTATGATATTTATCATCAGCAAATTACCGAGGGAGATCTCATCCGGCGAATCGAACGGAACCGGGAATGGATCGGGCATTTCCATGCGGCGGGGCATCCCGGGCGTGGAGAGCTGGACGAGGGAGAGATCCGTTACGAGAATGTTTTCCGAGCGATCCGCGGCATGGGTTATCACGGTTTTGTAGGACTGGAATATTTCCCAGGCGAGGATCCGATGCCGGGCCTTCGCCGCTGGGCGGACTCCGGTACGGCGTAACGGAAGGCGCTGTTCCGGAATAGATTTGATTCATCTGCAGATCGAAAAGGAGGGCAAGAAACCGTTGTAAACCGAACGCCGATTCCTGCGACAACTTCATATGCAAAGGAACGGTGGCGAGATGAAACGGTTTCGCTTGCTCTTGTCCGGCCAAGCTTTGTCGACGCTTGGGGATATTTTGTACATTTTGGCGCTCGTCACCACCCTGTACCGGCAGTCCGGATCGGCCGCGGTCGCGGCTTTGTTTCCGCTGCTTCGGGTGATCGGCATGACGGCAGGCAGCTTGTATGCGCCGCTTGCCCTAGGGAAATTCCGCCTCGGAGCGCTGCTGGCCTTCTGCCTGCTCGGGCAGGCCGGCGGTCTGGCGGCGCTTGCCCTGTACGTGGAAGGCGCCGGTCCTGATGCCCGGGTGGAATGGCTGACGGGAACGGTATTCGCGTTGTCCGTCCTGGGGGGGATCGCCGGTCCCGCACGGTCTTCGATTCTGCCGCAGATCGTGGAGAAGACGGATCTGCTCAAAGCGAACGGAACGCTCGGCGCGGTCGTCGAAGCTTGTTCTTTGGCAGGATGGGCGTTCGGGGCCGTTACCGTCTCAGGGCTGGGAGCCGTGCCGTCGCTGTGGACATCGGCTGTGCTGCTCCTGGCGGCCGGCGGCGCCGCGGTCGCGATGCGAGTTCCCGCAGCCGGGACGGAAGACTCGGCGGCGTGGTCGGATCCGGGGGTTGCGCGGAGATCTTTCCTCGTCGGATGGAGGACGCTGCTCCGCGTTCCCGCGCTGCGTTTGGTGCTGTGGATGGACGTGTGGGAGGGTTTGTTCGCTTCCGCGTTCGCCGGAGCGCTGCTGCTCGTCTTCGCCCGGGAACGGCTGCATGCCGGCGAAATGTGGTGGGGGTGGATGAACGGGGCCTTCTGCGCGGGGCTGATTCTGGCCAATGCGGCGATCGGGAAATATGCGAAGGATGCGGCGGCCAAGTTGACTCATCTGTTTTGGAGTGGCGGAGCGGGCATGGCCGTTTGCGTGCTTGCCTTCTCGTTCAGCAGGCATCCGGGAACGGCATTGTTGTTTATGCTGTTAATCGGGATATTCGAATCGGCGAAAGGGCTGGCGAGCCGCACGCTGCTGCAGCTGGCGTCTCCCGTTCGGGAGATGCCGAACGTGTTCGCGGCGCAATCGGCGGTCGTGACTGCGGTGTACGGCGTCTCGCTTCTGCTCACCGGCTGGATGGCCGACCGTTACGGCATCCGTGTCATCTACGTCGGCGCAGCGGTTTGTACGGGGATTGCGTTCCTAGGGGCGTTCCGGTACCGGCGAACGATCCGCGAAACGACGATTATAGAAACGGAAGTGCATGCATGATAAAAGCGGTCATTTTCGATTTCGACGGCACGCTGCTCGACAGCGAGAGCTGCGCGTTCGAAGCGTTCGGCGACATGTATAAGGAGCATGGGCACGAGCTTGCACTCGAGAAGTGGGCTTTGTGTATCGGAACGGCGGACGGTCCGTTCGATCCTTACGAGGATTTGCAAACCAAGGTCGGTCGCAAACTGGAGCGCGAGACGCTCAAGGCTCGTTTCGAGGAGGAATTGCTGGCGCGAGCCTTGCGAGCCGAATTGCGTCCGGGCGTGCCCGGTATCCTGGAGGAAGCCCGCCGGCTCGGCTTGTCGATCGGTTTGGCTTCCAGTTCGGTCCGGACATGGATCGACCGGCATCTGACGGCCAGGGGGATCCGGGGTTATTTCGAGACGATCAAGACGTCGGACGACGTGGAGAAGGTCAAGCCGGATCCGGCTCTGTACCGGCTTGCGCTGGAAGCGCTGGGAGTCCGGCCGGATGAAGCGGTCGCGGTCGAGGATTCGCTGAACGGGATGAGGGCGGCGAAGGCGGCGGGCATGCAGGTCGTCATCGTGCCGAACCCGGTCACCCGGCAGATGGACTTCGCCGCGGAGGGGCCGGATTTGATTCTCGATTCTTTGGCCGAACGGCCGCTGACGTGGATTGTGGACCGGCTGGAGTCGGCGAGGCAGAAGACTTGAGGGGCGATACGGGAAAGAACACCCGCCGGCAGGAAGCCGGGCGGGTGTTCCATTTTGCGGTTATTTTTGTTCGCGGGTTCCCGGCGGCATAAATCCGGGGGGCAAATGTCCGGGCGACATCGGACCGCCGGGGAACATTCCGCCGGTTGCTCCACCGCCGGGGAACATTCCTCCGGTTGCTCCGCCGCCGGGGAACATTCCTCCGGTTGCTCCGCCGCCGGGGAACATTCCTCCGGTTGCTCCGCCGCCGGGGAACATTCCGCCGGTTGCTCCACCGCCGGGGAACATTCCTCCGGTTGCTCCACCGCCGGGGAACCCGCCACCGGGAAGCCCGCCGCCGGGAAATCCGCCGCCGGGAAGCCCGCCGCCGGGGAAGCCGCCGCCGGGAAGCCCGCCGCCGGGGAAGCCGCCGCCGGGAAATCCGCCGCCGGGGAAGCCGCCGCCGGGAAATCCGCCGCCGGGAAATCCGCCGCCGGGGAAGCCAACGCCGGGCAGTCCGCCGCCGGGGAAGCCAACGCCGGGCAGTCCGCCGCCGGGGAAGCCGCCGGGAAGCCCGCCGGGGAAGCCGCCGGGAAGCCCGCCGGGGAAGCCGCCGGGAAGCCCGCCGGGGAAGCCGCCGGGAAGCCCGCCGGGGAAGCCGCCGCCGGGGAAACCAACACCGGGCACGCCGCCGGGCAATCCGCCATAGGGGTACAAGGTCCCTGGCAGCCCGCCCAACGGGTGCACGCCTCTGGGATAACCGACGCCAGGGTATGCGCGACTTTGCGGAACTGTGGAGTTCCCCTTCTGATGCAAATGTACTTTGCCTGTTGCTTCCGGTACGAGAGCAGGCTTCGTTTTCGGCGTTTGCGAGGTCAGCTTCACTTTCGAATCGCCGATCGCTTTACGCTTAATCGGCCTGGCAGGGGCCGGCCGTGATTTCGACATTTTCGTTCCTCCTTTGGAATAGGCGAATGAAGGTGATACAGGATATGCGCCCGCCCGGATGACGGTGCTTCTCCAGTGGCATCGCGTTTTGTCCCTTTTCTTCTTCATGAGGTGGACGAGCGTCGCCTGATAGAAGTATAAGTTTCCGGGGCATGGTTTTGGGGAAGGGAGGGGAGTCGTATTCGATTCTGGCGCTCTCGTTGATGCTCTGCTCGTCTGGCGAAGCGGATTTTGCGGATAGCTGTAGTGACTTCCGGAGACGTTATTTCTGCGAAACCCTCAACTACGAACGCTGTAGTGACTTCCGGAGACGTTATTTCTGCGAAACCCTCAACTACGAACGCTGTAGTGACTTCCGGAGACGTTATTTCTGCGAAACCCTCAACTACGGACGCTGTTGTGGCCTCCGGAGACATTATTTTTGCGATTTCCTCAGGTGTGTTGTAGGTATGTTTAAGAAAGCAGAGCTGAGCAAGCGGTTTTTCTCATGCAGTAAGAGTAAGATAAAATAAGAAAATCATGCTTCGGGAGGAACTACGGGTGGATGTAGTCATCGCGGGGGTCGGCGCGGCGGGATGTCTTATTGCGGCAGGGGCTGCTGGCTTATACGGCTTGACCGTGAAGGCCCAGCAACCGAGGTTGCTGCCGAATACGGCCAGACCGACCGTCCCTTACGAGACGGTGGAATGGGACAGTGAAGGGCGGATGGTACGGGGCTGGATGCTGCCGCAGCCGGGCGCCGTAAAACCGCCCGCCGTTCTGGTCGTCCACGGCTGGGGCTCCAATCGTTCGAGGGTGCTGCGGTATGCCTTGCCGCTGCATGAAGCGGGGTACGCGGTTCTAATGTACGACGCGAGAGGCCATGGAGACAGCGACAGCTATCCCACGCCTTCGGGATTGATGTTCAAGGAAGATTTCTTGACCGCCTTGAACTGGCTCCGCCGTCGCCCGGACATCGATCCCGGCAGGATCGGCGTGATTGGACATTCCCTCGGGGGCTTCGGGGCCGTGCTGGCGCTCGAGGAAGGAGCGCAGATCCAAGCTCTGGTAACGGACTCCATGCCCGTTCGTTTCTCCACCATGATCGGATCTGAGCTCAGGCGACGCCGGCTCCCGGAGTTTCCGCTGGCCTATTTGATTCCCTATTTGATGATCCGGCGCAGCCGGATCCCCCGATCGGCGGTGAAGCGGGCGGATCCTGCCGCCATTCTTGCCGATCCCGCTCGGGGACGCAACGTACCGGTTCTGCTGATCCATTCCCGCAAGGATTCCTACGTGCCTGCCGCGGAACTCGAGTACGTTTTGTCGCAAGCACCCGACCTTCCGCATCTGTTCGTGGAATCCGAGGGACACAGCTCATCGGACCGCGATCCGGCATTCTGGCCGGCCGTTACGGCCTTCTTCTCGGCGCATCTCCTTCCGGAACAAAGAAAATAGGCCTGCGGCATCGGCCGCAAGCCCGTCAAGATAATATATTGAAAAGGGGGGTCATGTTTGTATTTTACCCTCCCAATATGAAAGGATGATGAATGGAATATTACGGTTCGGTTACAAAAAAGGCGAATTCCATTGGAAACCGCGTTTGGTGGCGAGGAAAAATAAAGTTCTTTAATTGAAAATAAAGTTGTTTAATGGAGCAGGAGCAACTACCTCAGTTTTGAAAATAAAGTTCTTTAATGGTCGTCTCGATCAGCATTAAAAATGCAGCTGGCATCAAAGTTGATGTCAGCTGCATTTTATCTATATCATTCCTATTTCCATAGGACATTCTCGTCTTCTCGAAGTGCACTAAAGTAAGTGGAGAGTAAGTTCATAATGCAACGTTGTCATTGAAAGTGGAGATGAATTATGAGTTCGAGAAGATAATGTTCGGGTCTGTCAATAATTTTGTGTAAGCTCATTTATAGAGAATCTCCCCCGAGGGGGAGATCGGCTCTCAGGGCAAATGCTGGCCGATCCGATCCGGATAGAAAACGGAGACTCGTTGCCGGCTTTATGGAGAAATATCCGGAAATCAACGTCCAGATGACTCTGATTCCTTATTCCGATTATGACACGAAGCTGAAAACCGCGATCGCTTCGGGAAATCCGCCGGACATCATGGCGATTGACGCGCCCAATATGGCTTCGTATGCCGAAGCGGATGCATTGCAACCGCTTACTTCGAACTTTAAGCGGGATGGTGATTTAACGGACATACCAGCTACGACCTTATCCGCGTACACCTACAAGAAGGATATTTACATGGCGCCTATGACGGAATCGTCGATTGCGCTGTTTTACAACAAAAAGATGTTCGAAGCGAAGGGAATTCCGCTGCCCTCTAATAATCCGGATCAACCGATGACATGGGAACAGGTGCTGGAAGCAGCCAAGAAGTTAACGGATCCAGACAAAGGGATATATGGCATTGATCCTGCTCAGGGCTTCCAGAACGCGGGAGCGACCGCTTATTTCAAATACCCGATCATCTGGCAATTCGGTGGCGAGGTCATGAGTCCCGACGGAAAAACGGCGAAAGGTTACCTGGATTCCACGGACACGAAGCGAGCGGTTGAATTTTACGTTGACCTATATAATAAATATAAAGTCTCCGCGCTGGAGTATCCGGCAGATCCGTTTCCAAACGGGAAGCTCGCTATGACGATTGACGGCTCATGGTCGCTGTCGCATTACGCGGATCGATTTCCGGATTTCAAGCTTGGAGAGGATTACGATATCGCGCCTTTACCGAAGGATAAAAGGCAGGCGGTAGCGAACGGAAGTTGGGCGCTCGGCATCTCTTCCAAAAGCAGGAACCCGGACGCCGCTTGGAAATTTGTCAATTACGTAACCAGCTATGAGGGCTCCAAGCTCCGAAGCGGTGAAAAATATGTTTGAAGACGTGGTCATTCGCAAGCGCAGCATAGACGACGCTGTCTTCGATGCGGTCAAGAAGATCGATGAGGCCTACGGGGGATTGCAATGATTTTGAAAGTCGCAATATGAGGATTGTACAAGCTTCGGTTTTTTTCTCTCGCTATAATAGGGATTGGAATCGGAGAGTCACTTAAGGGGGGAACCTGGTGCGTATCGGTGCGATTGAGGCAGGAGGCACCAAGTTTGTGTGCGGTATCGGAAATCAAGCTGGTGAGATCGAAGACCGGATAAGCTTTGCAACCGGACAACCGGGCGAAACTTTAGAGCAGGTTATCGCTTATTTCAAGGATAAGGGCGTAGAAGCGATAGGCATCGGAAGCTTCGGTCCCATCGATATTGACCGGAAAAGCCCGACTTACGGCTTTGTTACCACGACACCGAAGCCCGGTTGGTCGGGATATGATTTTCTGGGCACGCTCAGGCGGGCAATCGATGTCCCATTCGGCTGGGATACCGATGTGAACTCCGCCGCTTTTGGCGAGGCCGTCTGGGGTGCCGCACGGGGGTTGGACAGCTGCGTTTATTTCACAGTGGGTACGGGCATCGGAGTTGGTGTTTATGCGGAAGGTAAGCTGGTGCACGGGCTCGTACATCCCGAAGGCGGGCATATCCTGATGAGGCGTCACCCGGAGGATGATTTCGAAGGCATTTGCCCTTACCACGGCGATTGCCTGGAAGGGATGTCGGCCGGGCCTGCCATAGAAAAGCGGTGGGGGGTACCCGGCAGCCGGTTGTCTGAAAGCCATCCGGCATGGAGGCTCGAAGCTTATTATATCGGTCAGGCGGTGGCCGGGACGATATTGCTGCTTTCCCCTAAGCGGATCATTTTGGGCGGAGGGGTCATGAAGCAGGCACATCTGCTGCCTCTGATACGGGAAGAGGTCAAGCGTTTCCTGAACGGATACGTAAGTGCGAACGAGGTGATGGCGGGTATCGATTCCTATATCGTTCCCCCCGGCCTTGGGGATAATGCCGGCTTGTCAGGCGCCCTTGCGTTGGGGTTGGAAGCGGCAAGGAGCAAATAGAAAGACAATCGGGCAGCCGTCGGCTGCCCGATTGTCTTTGATGTACGCCCAGCATGGGCGTCATCTTTAGGGTGAAAGTCCCGAACGGGGGCTGGCGAGCGCCTACCGTAGCCAAGGGCAAGGGTGTCCGTCGTGAGGCGGAATCTGAAGGAAGCCGGAGGCAA
>NZ_WJIB01000015.1 GCF_019400745.1 Cohnella sp. CFH 77786
GAGGAAGTTCTCGCCAGCATGGAGCAAGCGTCTTCCTCGGCTCGGGAGATTTCAGGCAAGGCGCAGAACGTCGCGTCCGCCACGGAACAGCAGCTCGCCCTTACGGAGAACATCGCCAAAGCCTCCGAACAGCTCGCGGAAATCGTAACGGAGTTGAACGAATCGATGAATTCTTTTAAAGTATAGCCGCGCTAACTCAGCTTACGTCCTTGCCCCGACAACAAGAACCGCACTCCTGCGAGGGAGTGCGGTTCTTGTTCATGCCGCGCGGCGCTATCCTTCCGAGACGGCTTTATTGACGGCTTCCAGCACGCGGCTGCTCTGGAACGGCTTCACGATAAAATCTTTCGCTCCGTTCTGGATGGCTTCCAGGATCATTTGTCTCTGACCGACGGCCGAACACATGATCACCTTCGCCGCGGCATCGAACCCGCGAATCCTTTTCAGTGCCTCCACTCCTTCCATGACCGGCATCGTAATGTCCATCGTGACCAAGTCCGGCCGGTACGTTTTGTATTTCTCGACGGCATCTTCTCCGTCGGATGCTTCGGTAACGACTTCATGTCCTCCCTGCGTCAGGATCTCCCTTAGCATTGCCCTCAGAAACGCTGCATCGTCCACGATCATGATTCTCGCCATTCCCCGAAGTCCTCCCGTCAACACGCCACGTTCGCTCGTCCGAATTCCCTTACATTACCATACCATTGTAAGGGCTTCGACTGAACAAATGCTGAACGGACGGCACGGCCTCGGACAAGACGCTGAAGCTTCAGACGGATGCCCTCATAGCCGACCATCGGTCATACCACTCGGCGATTCCGCGTTCCGGCTGCATCCCCAGCTCTTCCTCCAGCGTCCGCTTCAATTTGGCGTATTGATTTTTGACCTCCATGGTGTTCCCGATTTTGTCGTAGGATCTCATCAGGGCCAGATAACAGGCCTCCCACACGGGAAACCGTTCCTGGATGGACTGGTACAGGCGGATTGCGTCCCCCGTCAATCCGACCCGCTCAAGCCGGGCCGCTTGATCGGAAGCGAGCTGCAGCCATTTGATCCTCAGCCGCTCCCTCTCGTTCTCCGACCACAGATACCCTTCGGCCTGCAGGTAGTCGCCCCGGTAGCCGTCCAAGAGCAGCCGATACAGTTGGCCTTCGTCCCCGAAGGCGGACGCCCGGTCTATCTCCGCCTCCCACAACTCGATATCCAGACCGATTTCCGACAGCTCCACGCGGTAACGCCCGCCTGCATACACGATTTGGACGGGAAGCTCGGCTGCCTTCAAAGATTGCCGGATTTGATAGACGGTCGTGTGCAGATTGGCCATCGCCTTATCGATATCCAAATCCGACCAAAGCAGATCCTGGAGATGCTCCTTGGATACCGCCAGGTCTCTCGTATGAACCAAGTAAGCAAACAATTCCTTCGCTTTCGAAGTCCTCCACGGGATATCGGCGAATTTCCCCTTCCCGTCCGCGGTCCCCAAGTCGTGCATCAGGCAAAGTACCGGCATCGGCTCCGTCTTGACGGCTTGCGGCACGGGGCGGTGTTGGCGCAATCTCTCGAGCGTGATCTCGAGCCGCCCTGCCCGCACCGGTTTGACCAAGTAATCGGCGGCCGCGATATCGAATGCCTTGACGGCGTATTGGTCGTAGGCCGTCACGAATACGACCGCTAGCCCCGGATCGCGGGTTTGCAGCCGGGCAGCCAATTCCAGGCCGTTCATGCCCGGCATGTCGATGTCGACGAAAGCCGCGTCCACTCCCTGCCCGAGCTCCGGAACCAAGGCATCGAGCGGGTTCTGGCAGGCTGCGGCGATCTCCGCACCCAGACGTTTCAACATACGGACCATGCTCTCCAGCGCGAGCGGCTCGTCATCGACGACGATCACCTTCATGCGGTTTCCTCCTTGCCTTGCGTGATCGGGATCCGGAAGCTGACTTCCGTCCCTTCTCCTTCCGCGCTGTCGATCGACAAGCCGGAGCCGTAAACGCTGGTAAGCCTCCGGTTGACGTTCACCAAGCCGATGCCCGAGCGGTAGGTGCCGTCGAGAATGGCGGCTTTCTTGAGCGGCGGAATTCCCACCCCGTTGTCGCGAACGGAGATCCGGACGACCCCTGCCGTCTCCACCACCTCGATATGGATCCGTCCCCCTTCGAGCCTCCCCAGCACCCCGTGGCGAAGGGCGTTCTCTACGATCGGCTGGATCGTGAGCGGCGGAAGGGAGAAGGAAACCGATTCGGCCAAGGAGGTCGTGATGTGAATCCGGGAGCCGAACCGGGCTTTCTCGATGTTCAGGTACGATTGCACCAAACTCCACTCCTTATCGAACGGGATTTGGCGATCCAGGTTGAGCAGATCGAAGGATCCCTGCAAGTAGCTGCCGAAATCGGCGAGCAGATCGCGGGTGCGATCCGGATCGACTTCGCTCAGGCTCGCGATCGTGTTGAGCGTATTATAGAGAAAATGGGGTTTGATTTGGGCCTGGATGAGCGCCATCTCGATGTCGAGCCGCTCCCGGATCGATTGCTTCATGCGCAGCAGGATCCGCGTCCGCGCCAGAAATTCGGATGCCTTGAACGGCTTGGTCACGTAATCGTTGGCGCCGGCGTCGAAACCGACGAGCAGGAACGCCGGCTGGCTGCGCGCCGTCAGGAACAGGACCGGAAGATCGTAGAACGAATGGCGCTCGCGGATTTTGCGGCACAGGTCGTAGCCCGACAGGTACGGCAGCATCGTCTCGAGGATGATCAAATCCCAACCGGCTTCCGTCTCGATGAGTCTCAGCGCCTCGTTCCCGTCCGTAAGCGCCGTGACATCGAGCTTCTCCTGCGCGAGGAGGTCGAACATGACGCGCAGGCAGACGGGATCGTCATCTACCACAAGCACGCGCCCAGCTTCCGGAACGGAGTGGCGCCAGATCTCTTCCTTCTCCGGGAACTCTCGGCCTGCAGCCGTTTCCGGCAGCGGCGTCCACGGGCCGGCAGCCGCCTTCTCTTCTTGGCCGGCAGGCAGCCGGAACGCCATGCGGAGCTCCGAATCCGCCTCCGTTACGCTTAATTGGCTGCCGTGCAGCCTCAGCAGCTTGCGGCTGATGTCCAGGCTGAAATCGGCCGCCTCGGCCTGCGCCCGTTCATGCGCACACCTGTCTCCGTTTCCTTGGGCAAAGACGCTGAGCTCCGCGAAGCCAGGCTGCTCGGCTTTCTCCGCCGTGACGACGACCGCCCCGCGGGCCCCCCATTTGACCGCGTAATGGAACAAATGGAACAGAACCTGCATGAGCCGGTGCTCGTCCGCCATGACCGGGGGAAAAGCCGGGTCCACCCGGTTGTCGAACCGGACCGCGCGGCCGTCGTTCAAATACCGCATGACGTCCGACACCCCGCCGACCAGCATGCGGATGTCGACCTGCCGGGGCTCCAGCGCCAGAACCCCTTCGTTCAGCTTGGACAAGTCCAGCATGTCGCCCACCAAATGCAATAATCGCCGGCCGGTGGCGAGCAGGAGGGATAGGCGTTCCGTATGCCGTTCCCCGAGGTTATCATCGTTCAGCATCGTTTGCGCGATGTTGATCATTCCGTGCAACGGAAGGCGAAGCTCGTGGGAGGCCGTGGCGAGAAAGTCGTTTTTCAGCCGGTCGGCGACGATCAGCCGTTTGGATAACGACTCCACCTCCCGTACTTCGCTGAAAAACCGTTTGGCAATAACGAACGCCATGTTGACCACGAAGACGATTTTCTCGACCGGAGGGAATCCGCGCATGGAGACGAACCCCAGATAATAAAGCCCTTGAAAGAGGCCTACGTATACGATGCAGCAAACCGCGATCAGCGAGTAAAGCGAATCCGTGGTTCTCGCGAGGAACTCTTTGACCAGAATGTAGACGATCACGCCGACGAGAAGCATGTCGAACCCATAGAGGTACAACTCGAATTCGGAGAAGAAGGAAACCTCGGTGAACGAATCGATCGCGAGGAAAACGACCGAACCGGCAGCGGCTGTCTTCATCATCCAAGGCCGGGCGTGCTGGGGATACATCCACCGGATGAACCCGAGCAGACAAGTGAACAGAACGGACGAGGGGAGCAGCTGCAGCTTGGTTTGCGTCTGGTATCCCAAATCCGGAAACATCCAAAATAGCAGCCTTTCGTTATGAGTCAGCCAGAACAGGAGAGACATCCAGAAAAACAGACTGAAATACAGGAGCTCGCGTCGCTTTCTTTGGAAGAAATAGAGCATGAGGAAAAACAGTCCGCTGATGAGGAACAAGCCCATCAAGACGGCATTCTGACCGACCTGAAGCAGGTTTCTTCGCTCCACGGCCTCATGCGTTCCGAAAACGATCTGTTGGAAAAGGCCTCCCTTGCGGGCATACTCGAAGTTGGCCGCCTGCAGCACCAATTCGACTCGGTCGCCTTTCGCCGTAAACGCGGCCGAGTAAGGCATGACCTCCGGAGTTGTCTCCGCGCGCGAGGTACCGGGGCGGCCGCTGCCGCCGACTCTCTGCCCGTTCGCGAACAAAGCGTTTGCCGTGCGGATAATCGAGGTTTGGACGGCGTAATTCCGTTCGTCCCCTTTTCCGTTTTCCGGCAGCCGGATTTCAAGCCGGTAGGTCCCGTAGCCGAACGGGGAGCCGAAGATGCCGTCCCAAGACCCGGGAACCCGGATCATTCGCTTCTCCCGTTCCGGAAACGTTTCCCCCGGCCGGATCAGCTTGCCCGGATAGAACGCCCATTCGCCTGTGAGCGAGATGACTCCATTCGACTCGGGATCCCAGCCTCTCAAATCCAGAATTCCGTCCACGGCTTTCGGATCGGATGCATGCGCCGTCATTCCCCAAGCGACCCGCAGCGCGATCAGCCCGAGGAACGCCGCGGCTACCGCTATCAGCTTCCACTTCATTTCCGTCCATCGCATGGCCGTATCCGCTCTCCGTCTCCGACATCTTTCCCAGAATGGCTCCCGCGATCGCAGGGCCATTCCTTTATTTTACCTTTTCCATTCGACATTTTTCGAGGTAACCCTTTTATTGCCGAAACAAAAAAAGGACTTTGCCGAGGTTCCCCCTGGCAAAGTCCTTGGAGCGGGAGGCGCGGATCGCGCCGCCTGCGGGTCTTACATCATGTCCATGCCGCCCATGCCGCCCGGCATGCCGCCCGGAGCCGCTTTTTCCTTCTCCGGCTTGTCGGCGATGACCGCTTCGGTCGTCAGGAACATGGCCGCAACGGAAGCCGCGTTCTGCAGCGCATAGCGGGTTACTTTCACCGGATCGATGATGCCGGCCTCGAACATGTTCACCCATTCGCCGGTAGCGGCGTTGTAACCCGTGCCGATCGATTCCTTCTTCAGGCGCTCAACGATGACGGAGCCTTCTTGTCCGGCGTTGGCCGCGATCGTGCGGATCGGCTCTTCCAACGCGCGAAGCACGATGTTGACGCCCGTTTTCTCGTCGCCTTCCGCTTGAACGGCCGAAACGGCGCCGTATACGTTCACGAGGGCGGTACCGCCGCCGGAAACGATGCCTTCTTCAACGGCAGCGCGGGTTGCGTTCAGAGCGTCTTCGATGCGCAGCTTGCGCTCTTTGAGCTCGGTCTCGGTAGCGGCGCCGACCTTGATGACGGCTACGCCGCCGGCCAGCTTGGCGAGGCGCTCTTGCAGCTTCTCGCGGTCGAAGTCGGAAGTCGTTTCCTCGATTTGCGCTTTGATTTGCGTAACGCGAGCATCGATGTCGGCTTTGTTGCCTGCGCCGTCGACGATGATCGTGTTTTCTTTGTTGACGCGGATTTGGCGGGCGGAACCGAGCTGCTGCACCGTGGTGGCTTTCAGTTCCAGACCGAGCTCTTCCGTGATGACCGTGCCGCCCGTAAGAGCCGCGATATCTTGCAGCATCGCTTTGCGGCGGTCTCCGAAGCCCGGCGCTTTAACGCCTACGCAAGTGAACGTGCCGCGCAGACGGTTGACGAGAAGGGTAGCCAGAGCTTCGCCTTCGATGTCTTCCGCGATGATGAGGAGCTGTTTGCCCGTTTGGACGACTTTCTCGAGCACCGGCAGAATCTCTTGGATGTTGGAGATTTTCTTGTCGGTGATCAGGATGTACGGGTTGTCGAGCACGGCTTCCATTTTGTCGGTGTCCGTGATCATGTAAGGCGAGAGGTAACCGCGGTCGAACTGCATGCCTTCCACGACTTCCAGCTCGGTTTGGAATCCCTTGGATTCTTCGACGGTGATGACGCCGTCCTTGCCGACTTTCTCCATCGCGTCGGCGATCAGTTGGCCGACTTCGTCGTCCGCAGCGGAGATCGCGGCGACTTGCGCGATGTTGTTGCGGCCTTCGACTTGCTTGGAGATCGTTTTCAGCTGCTCGACGGCCGCCTTAACGGCTTTGTCGATGCCTTTGCGCACGACCATCGGGT
Organism: Cohnella sp. CFH 77786; assembly: GCF_019400745.1. GTDB lineage: Bacteria > Bacillota > Bacilli > Paenibacillales > Paenibacillaceae > Cohnella. The sequence goes on from NZ_WJIB01000015.1 coordinate 6,411, forward strand.
TGGCGCCGGCGGTTACGTTTTTGAGGCCTTCGCGGATCATCGCTTGGGCGAGAACGGTAGCCGTCGTCGTACCGTCGCCGGCTACGTCGTTCGTTTTGGTCGCGACTTCTTTGACCAGCTGCGCGCCCATGTTTTCGAAAGCGTCCTCGAGCTCGATTTCTTTCGCGATCGTAACGCCGTCGTTCGTGATCAGCGGAGAGCCGAATTTCTTCTCCAGCACGACGTTGCGGCCTTTCGGTCCAAGCGTCACCTTAACGGCATTCGCCAGGGCGTCGACCCCGCGGAGCATCGCGCGGCGCGCGTCTTCGCTAAACTTGATTTCTTTCGCCATCGTAAGTAACCTCCTTGATTTCAAGAACTGATAGCCGCCGCTGCGGCAAAGTGTTCCTTATGTGCTCGGCCGAATCGATCAGCCGACGATTGCGTGGATGTCGCTTTCTTTCATAATCAAGTACTCTTTGCCTTCGTACTTGATTTCCGTTCCCGCATACTTGGAGAACAGAACGCGGTCGCCTTCTTTGACTTCAAGCGCGATGCGCTGTCCGTCTTTGTTCACCGTTCCGCTTCCTACCGCCACGACTTTGCCTTCTTGCGGCTTCTCTTTTGCCGTGTCCGGCAGAACGATGCCGCTAGCCGTCTTCTCTTCCTTGGCGATCGCTTCGACCAGTACGCGGTCTCCCAAAGGTCTGATCATGAAAATAGCCTCCTTCTGAATCAAGTAAAGGGATTGTTTTTGGATTGTTAGCACTCGATCGATTCAAGTGCTAATAACCATTTCTTATGATACTGATTTTGTTTCCGGTTTTCAAGCCCCCGAAGGCAAAAAAAAGAAAAGGACCCGCATCTGCTGCGGGTCCTGCTCCGAGCGGCATATGTAGAAGGTTTGCCCAATCGGGAGGCATCCATTCACGTCTTGAAGTTTCCGACCAGGCCTTTGAGACGGGTGGCCATGCTGTACAGATTATCGGCGGTTTTCGCCATCTCTTCGGTCGAAGACAACTGCTGCTCCGTCATGGCCGACACTTGCTCCGTGAAGGAAGCCGTTTCCTCGGTAATGCGGGCGATATCCTGAATCGATTGGACGACGGAGGCGCTGCCCGCTGTCATCTGCTCGACGGAAGCGGCAACCTCGAGGAAGCTCCCGCTCAAGCGCGACACGCTGCCGACGATTTCCCGGAACGTCTCTTCCGCGTTCTTCATGCCCGCGACGGTCGTGAACACTTGGCCGGCGCTTTGCTCGAACATCGTCGCTGCCTTCTCGATATCGCCGGACATCGCTTCCAGCGTATCCCCGATCTGAACGGCGGATTGCTGCGTCTGGTCGGCGAGCTTCCGGATTTCCCCGGCGACGACGGCGAAGCCCCGTCCGTGTTCGCCGGCGCGGGCGGCCTCGATCGCCGCGTTGAGAGCGAGCAGGTTCGTCTGGTTGGATACCTCCGAGATGTATCCGATGACTTCGCGCACTTGCTCGGACTTGTGGCTCAAACCGCGTACCGTCTCTTGCAACGACCGGAACGCGATTTCGACCTGCGCGATTTCCTCCGAATTGGCCCGGAGCAGTTCGGAGCCTTCTTCCGCGCGGACGCGCGTCGTCTGCGCGGCGTCGGAGACGCCGGTCGTCGTGGCGGCGATCTGATTCAAGCCGTCCTGCGTTTCCTGCATCACGGCGGTGATTTCCTGGGATTGCGCCACCTGCGTCTCGGAGCCGGAAGCCACTTTTTCGACCGCTTTGGCGACTTCGCTGCTCACCCGCGCGTTCTCGTCGGCACCTTGCTTCAATTGTATGGAAGCCGCGGCAAGCTCCGCCGTACTCTCGCGCAGCTCTTTCATCATTTTCTGCAAGCCGTCCAGCAGGCTGTTGGCCGCATTCGCCAATTCGCCGACCTCGTCGGACGAACGGACGTGGATCCTGCGCGTCAAGTCGCCGCCGGAAGAAGCGATATTCTTCAAAGCCGAGGTCACATGGCCTACCGAGTCCGTGATGTTGCGGCCGATGGATAGGAAAATGAAAGCGGACATGCCGATCAAGATGGCGAAAATGACGGCTGTTTCGATGAAAACGGTCGTTTCGTCCTTCAGATGCGGAAACAGCAGGATCATCGCCAAGATCAATAAAACGACGTTGACTCCGAATCCGATCAAAAATTTCTGACGCAGTGACAGATTGCGCATCTTTCGTCTCCTCCCGGAATAAGGACCCTATGTAAGCCTTTTCGAAACCAAGTGTACCATAATTTCTCCCGCCCGAATATCGAAAAATGACGGATGCTGGACGGAGGCCGCGAATATCGGCGCATATCAAGTCCCCCAAAAGTGACGCAAAGCTCTGAAGCTTATTCCGACAGTTCCGGGGTCCCCGAGTCAGGAATCGGAATGTGCTTCAAAAGCTGCCTTCACTTTTTGGGGCAACATCAGGCCTCCGGTGACCCAATCGGCCAGCTTTGCCGCTGTCAATCGTCCTCCAGGTCCAATGCCGCTTCCCTTGCCATTCGGGCGGCGATCCTCTTGCGGTAGGCCGCCATGGACAGCATGACGCTGAATTCGTACAGCACGATCAGCGGAACGGCGACGAGCATGTCCGAGATGACGTCGGGAGGCGTGATCGTCACCCCGATGACGCACATGACGAACCACGCCAGACGCCGCATTTTCCGCAGGATTTGCGGATTGAGAATGCCGATCCGCGTGAGGAACATGATGACGAGCGGCAGCTCGAACAGGAGCGAGATCGGAATCAGCAGATTGAACAGGAACGAGAAATATTGGGACAGCCCGTACGTCTGCTTCAGGCCCATATTCACCGTCACTCTTTCGGTAAAATAATAGGCCATCGGAAACACGACGAAGTAGGCAAACGATAAGCCGATCAGGAACATCGCGAGCGCGCCGGGGATGTATCGGAGCGTCGCCCGCTGCTCCCTTTTTCCAAGGGCGGGCTTGACGAAGGCCCATAATTGGTAGAAGGCGAAAGGAATCGCGACGACCAAGGAGATCAAAAACGCGAACTTCATGTAGAGGCTGATCGCGTCCCACGGGGAAAACGCGTTAAGCTCCAGGTTGTCTGCGGGAGCGGCGGCAACCAGGTAGTCGAACAGCGGCTCCGCGCCGAACAAACCGCCGACCATGCCGGCTGCGAACACGATAAGCGAGTACACGACTCGCCTGCGCAGCTCGCCGATATGCTCCCATACCGACATGCCGTCGTCTTCGGGGACGGAATCGGGTCGTTGCACCATGGGGACCTCCTGAAAATGTTCATTTTACGTGAGGCATTGGCGGATCTCATCTGGAGTAGCGAGAGGGGCGGAACCGGCCTCCCGGCGTAAACCACCGCAACGTCGCTCAGCGCGCACGTTAAGCCGGTCTCGCAGGCTTAAACTCCGCCATCCGTCGCTCAGCGCGCATGTTAAGCCGGTCTCGCCGCCTTAAACTCCGCTATCCGTCGCTTATCGCGCACGTTAAGCCGGTCTCGCAGGCTTAAACCACCGCAACCGTCGCTCAGCGCGCACGTTAAGCCGGTCTCGCAGGCTTAAACCACCGCAACCGTCGCTCAGCGCGCACGCTAAGCCGGTCTCGCAGGCTTAAACCACCGCAACCGTCGCTCAGCGCGCACGTTAAGCCGGTCTCGCAGGCTTAAACCACCGCAACCGTCGCTCATCGCGCACGTTCAGCCGGTCTCGCAGGCTTAAACTACCGCAACCATCGCTCAGCGCGCACGTTAAGCCGGTCTCGCAGGCTTAAACTCCGCCATCCGTCGCTCAGCGCGCACGTTAAGCCGGTCTCGCAGGCTTAAACCACCGCAACCGTCGCTCATCGCGCACGTTAAGCCGGTCTCGCTTGCGTCAACCCCGCCTGCGGATGCAGGGTAGGTAGACGGGGTCATTAACGAAGATGGGATAGGACGAGCAGCGGAATACCGTCCGTTCTCGCCTGCCTCCTCCAACGAGCGTTCAACCAAGTTGAACAGTAAACCGTCCATTTCGAACAGATTAACGTTTTTGGAGATCATTCAGATAAACGATTTCATATCCAATCTGAATCACGAAGAAAACGCCTGGCGGTGTCTTGACCGGCATCCGCCATGTAAAGGGTACCGAATTAAGTTCTGCAAAGTCATGAATTCCTAGAAATGTCTTAACGATAGGGTACCGTTGTTGGGATACCATCCGGTTATCGCAGTTTCTCGAAATCGCATGCCGGATTCGCCCGGCCGGTCAACTTTAGAGGGAAAACCTCCCTCTAATTCCGATCATTTCGCGGATTCGGGATATTTAGAGGGAAAACCTCCCACTAATATCGTTGAAAAACTTCAACTGAGGGGATATAGCCGGAATTAGAGGGAGGTTTTCCTTCTAATTCATGCGCGTGTGGCCATTAGGCAGAAATAGAGGGCAGTTTTCCCTTTAATCCCCTTGAATGCGCGACAGCCGACCCATCTGAGGAGGCACCACCCAGGTCGAGGCGTGTGGCCATTAGGCAGAAATAGAGGGCAGTTTTCCCTTTAATCCCCTTGAATGCGCGACAGCCGACCCATCTGAGGAGGCACCACCCAGATCGAGACCTGCCGAAATCAGATGCCGGGACTGAGTGGGGATGCAAAAATAATTTCACGCCGATCTTGTCCATCTTCTCATCCAAAGGACAGATAGTAGTCAGAAATAAAGACTCCGGAAGTACTACAGTGTTCATAACACGGAAGACACAACCTATAAATCACGAAATCCGCTCCGCAAGATGAAAAGAACATCAACGGGAGCGCGAGTCCCGTAAACGGCTACCTTCTTGCTTCCCCAATACCACTCGTTGGAAACTTATAATACCTATCATGCGAACAAAGGCGGCTGCGCATGCAGCCGCCCTTGCGCATTTCCGGATTACTCCGGAAGACGCCGTTCCGTGGCCGGTTGTTGTTCCTTCTCCTGCGGAGAAACGTCCACCCGGCGGGCGCTCCGGTCCTCATTGTCGTCCATCAGGTCGTTCGCACCCTTCTTGAATTCCCGCAGCGTTCGGCCGAAAGCCCTGCCCAGCTCTGGCAGCTTGTTCGGACCGAACAGCAGCAAGGCAATCAGGACCAGCAAAATAATCCCCGATACGCCAATACCGCCCATGCTACTCACTCCCATTCCGATGGATAGAAATCCGTAACGATTCACCGCTCAGCGGTGCAATCCGCCATATCCCATGCCTACGATGTCGTCGCGCGTGATCGTGTCTCCAGCCAGCACGCGGGGCAGCAGCACGTCGAACGAAGTGTAAGGATCGTGCATCACGCAGCCCGGCAGGCCGAAGATCGGCACGCCTTCCAAGTAGCCGAACAGCAGCATGGACCCCGGAAGCATCGGCGTCCCGTAGCTGACGATGTCCGTGCCGGCCGCGGCGATCGCGCCGGGCGTCCGGTCGTCTGGGTCGACGGACATGCCGCCTGACACCAATATCATATCATACCCTTGGTCCAGGAAATAGCGAATTTCCTTGACAATTGTTTGTCGGTCGTCCGGCGCGAACCGCTGCTCCGACAGCTCCGAGCCGAGCGCCTCCAGCTTGCTTGCCACGGCAGGCCCGAACTTGTCGGCGATCCGTCCGGAGAACACCTCGCTGCCGGTCGTTAGCAGTCCCGCGCGCAGCCGCCGGAGCGGCCTTACGGCAAGCGGTGACCGTCCGCGGTTCTCCGCCCGGTAACGCTCCGCGATCCGCTCCACCTCGCGGACCTTCGCTTCCGGGACGATCAGCGGAATGGCACGTGTCGCCGCCAAAGCTTCGCCAGGCCGGACGACGCGATGGTTCGTCACGGTCGCCAGCGCGATTTCGCCGACAGCGTTGACCGCGTCGACCACTTCCCGCGCGATCACGGCCAGTCCGGCGATTTCCGACTTGACAGCAACTTTTCCCTCATGGGGCTCTCCGCAGACCGCGTGTTCCCCGGCGAGCGCCGCGGCCATCCGGAGCGCCGCGTCGTCCTCGTGCAGGTCGCCTTCCCCCAGCTCGATGGCGTACAGATGTTCCTTGCCGATATCCTTCAACTTAGGGATATCCTCCTCGGCGACGCGGTGCCCCTTGCGAAACAAACGTCCCTTGAACGTGCCCGGCAGGATCTGCGTCAAGTCGTGGGCAAGCACCATGCCGACCGCGTCCTCCACCTTCACTTCGCGCAGAACCGAGGAACCGATAACGGTCGTACCGGTCGGCAGGCCGGATTCCGGTTTCGTCATACCCTCGTCTCCTTCTTCGGGCCGGATACCTGCGCGAGCGCCTCCGGCAGCAAATCCATGACCGGCATGAGATGGTCGTTCACGCCCTTCGGCTCGCCCGGCAAATTGACGATCAAAGTCCGGCCCCGGATAGCGCACAATCCCCGGAAAAGCACGTTGGTCCGCGACTTGGCGACCGCCGCCGCGCGCATCGCTTCCGCCAGTCCCGGCACGACCCGGTCCGCCACCATCAGCGTCGCTTCCGGAGTGACATCCCGGAAACCGAGCCCGATGCCTCCCGTCGTCAGGATCAGATCGGCCTGGTAATAGTCCGCCATCTCGATGAGCGCGGCCCGGATTTCATCCTGCTCGTCGGGAACGACGCGGTAATCGATAATATCGCCGCCAAGCTCCTCCTCCACCAGCTCCCGGATGACTTGCGCGCTCGTATCCTCGCGTTCTCCCCTGGCCCCTTTGTCGCTGGCCGACAACAGCGCGACTTTCCAACGCATCTTCAATCCCTCCGCTCCCATGAGTTCACGTCCAAGCAGCATGCCGACTCCCAACGCTGCCTCTGTCCCCGTTCTCCCTGCAATTCCTGCAATTCCTGCAATTCCCCTGCAGTCCTGCAGTCCTGCATCCCTGCAATTCCTGCAATTCCTGCAATTCCTGCAATTCCCCTGCAGTCCTGCAGTCCTGCATCCCTGCAATTCCTGCATTCCCTGCATACCCTATAGCCCCTGCAATCCCTGCATTCCCTATAGCCCCTGCAATCCCTGCATTCCGTGTCTACCTTTGGTCCGGCCTATCTGCCGAATCCGATCACCCGGCGCTGTAATCCCCGTTTTTGCCGCCGGTTTTCGCAAGGAGCCTCACCTGGCCGATGATCATGTCCTTCTGAATCGCCTTGCACATGTCGTAAACGGTGAGCGCCGCGGCGGTCACCGCCGTGAGCGCCTCCATCTCCACGCCGGTGCGGCCCGTCGTTTTCACCTCGGCCGTGATCGTCAGCTCGTCCGCGCCGTTGTCCTCGAACCGCACGTTCACCCCGGTGAGCGGCAGCGGGTGGCACATCGGAATCCAATCGGACGTTTTCTTCGCCGCCTGAATGCCCGCCACCTGGGCGACGGCGAGCACGTCCCCCTTCGCCACGGTCCCTTCGCGGATGCGCTGCAGCGTCTCCGGCGCCATCTTCACCTTCGCCTCGGCCGCGGCCGTTCTGGCCGTGACCGGTTTGTCGCTGACGTCCACCATGACCGCCCGGCCTTGTTCATTAAAATGCGTGAGTCGATCCGGCGTTCTTTCCATTATCGTCCCTCCCTCTTGAGCCAAATGATGCCTTCGTCGGTCGCCACCGCGTCCAGGGCCAAATCGTGGGGCTCCATGGGCAGCGGTTCCGTCACCAACTGCGGGGACAAGGCGAAACCGATCCACAAAATGCGCGCGTTTCCCCGCTCCGATTCGGCGGCAAACAACCGATCGTAGTATCCGCCGCCGTAACCGAGCCTGCCCCCGTCGCGATGGAACGCCAGCCCCGGCACCAGAACCGCGTCCGGCGCACGATCCGCGGGCAGCGCCGCGGTCCGGGAAGGATCCGGCTCCGGAACGCTCCACTTGCCGGTCCGCCAATCGTCCGGTTCGCGCACGATGCGCCATTCCAACGCGCTGTCCCGGATCAGGGGGGCCGCCACGGTGTCCCCGGCTTCCCAGCATGTCCGGACAAGCGCATACGGGTCGGCTTCCGACCGGAAGGCAGCATACGCGCCGACCGTCAAGGTGCGGCCGAGCCGGCTCCGCAGCGGCGCCAGCACTTCCCGTTCCACGTTGGCGCACAGCCGTTCCGACATGCGGACCCGGTCATCTGACGGCAACGCGTCCCTGACGGCCGCCATCGCGCGGCGCCGTTCCGTTTTCGACCTGTTGCTCCACTCCGTACCCACCGCGTACCTCCGCTTTCGAAGTCAGGCCCCGTTTTGAAAACCCGTGAAAATATAGTTCAAGTGTATCATTACACCAGCGTTTCCGCCAAGATTCCGATCTCCGGAACCTGACGCCTCCCGCGATCTCCCTTTGGACGGTCGCCGGGATTTACGGTAAACTGGGTGTTGCGGTCTTCTTCTATGATCTTTCGATCTGCTCAGAGATTTTCCTTGATTCGGAGGGAGTTTCCTTGCTTCTTCAAGCATCCGGCATTCATAAATATTACGGAACGACCCCCGTGCTTACGGGGGTATCCATCCAAGTAGGCGAGCGGGACCGCATCGGACTCGTCGGGGCGAACGGCGCGGGCAAATCCACGTTTCTGCGCATTCTCGCGGGCGAGCTCCAGGCGGACACCGGATCGGTCTCCAAAGCCAAAGACCTGCGCATCGGTTATTTGGCGCAGAACGGCGGACTGCAGGGTCACCGCACGATCATGGAAGAGATGACATCGGCATTCGGCCCCCTGCTGGAGCAAGAGAAAGCGCTCCAAGCGATGGAAACCCGCATTGCCGATCCCGCGGAGCAGGAAGACGCGGTCCGCTACGCTTCCCTTCTCGCCCAGTATTCCGATCTGGCCGAACGGTTCCGCGAGGCCGGAGGCTACGAAATGAACAACCGGATCCGCAGCGTGCTGCACGGCATGGGCTTCGGCGATTTCGATCCGGCGACTGAGGTCTCCTCCCTCAGCGGCGGACAGCGAACGCGCCTGGCGCTCGCCCGCCTTCTGCTCGTGCAGCCTGACCTGCTCCTCTTAGACGAGCCGACGAACCACCTGGACATCGATACGCTGGGCTGGCTGGAGCAGTATTTGCGGACGTATTCCGGCGCGATGGTCATCGTCTCCCACGACCGTTATTTCCTTGACGCCACCGTGACCGCGATCGTGGAAATCGAGCGGCACACGGCCACCCGGTACACCGGCAACTACACTAGGTTCATGGACCTGAAAGCCGCGGATTTCGCGCAGAAGGTCAAGCTCTTCGAACAGCAGCGCAAAGAAATCGCTCGAATGGAGGAGTTCGTGCAGCGGAACATTGCCCGCGCTTCGACGACCCGCCGCGCCCAGAGCCGGCGGAACGCGCTGGAGCGAATCGAGCGGCTGGAGAAGCCCGGCGCCTTGAGGGGCGCCAGCTTCTCCTTCACCACGGAACGGCGCAGCGGCAAGGATGTGCTTCAGGTGTACGACGCTTCCGCGGCCCCTTCGCCGAATATGCCGCCTTTGTTTCGGGAAGTCTCGCTCGAGGTCAAAAGAGGGGAGCGCCTGGCTCTTCTCGGGCCGAACGGCGTCGGCAAAACGACGCTTCTCCGCGCTCTGGTCGGCAGCCTCGAGCTTCGGTCCGGCTCGATCCGCTGGGGAGCGGGCGTCTCCCTCGGTTACTATGACCAGGAGCAGCGCGAATTGAACCCGGGCAACACGGTGCTGGAAGAGGTGTGGAGCTCTTATCCGCATAAAGCGGAAGCGGAAATCCGCACCGTGCTCGGCAATTTCTTGTTCAGCGGCGACGACGTCAAGAAAACGGTCGGATCCCTGAGCGGCGGCGAAAAAGCGCGAGTCGCGCTCTCCAAGCTGATGCTGAAGCAAGCCAACGTGCTCGTGCTCGACGAACCCACGAACCATCTGGACCTCATGAGCCGCGAAGTGCTGGAGGCCGCGCTGGAGGAATACGACGGGACGCTGCTGTTCGTCTCCCATGACCGTTATTTCCTGAACCGGATCGCGGATCGCATCGTGGAGCTCCATCCGGGCGGTACCGTGAACTATTTGGGCAACTATGACGACTTGCTGCAGAAAAAAAGAGAGCTTGCGGAGTGGGACGCGGGATCCGGCTCGATTGGCGGCCCGTCTGCCCGTCCATCCAGCGGCGCTCCCGACGCTTCAACCGGTTCCTCCGCCCCGGTGACGGATTACGCCGCGGAGAAGCAGGCCAAACGCGAAGAGCGGGCGCGCACCCGCAAGCGGGAGCAGGCCGAGGAGGAGATCGCCCGGCTGGAAGCGGAAATCGCGGCGCTGGAAGAACAAATGGCCTCGCCCGAGGTGAGCACCGATTACGTGCTCCTCCGGGAGAAGCAGACGCAAGCGGACGCGCTCCGCCCGAAGCTGGAAGAGGCTTATGCCGCCTGGGAAGCCCTTATGGACCAAGCATAAACGGCGATAACCGGCTTAGCCGTCCTTCCGCGAAAGGTGAAACGTTATCCACTCCGATATCCACAGCTTGCCCCGAACGGAAATTGTCCCGGCTCGACCGCCTCGGACGAAAAAACCGTAAAGGGGCAAGCTTTTTTACACCCCGTGAACATTTCCCTTCACTTTTCCACCATTTCGTCCCCATTATCCACAAAATCCACAGCCGGCCTGTGAAAAACTCATTCGATTTTCACGAAACAACTTCCCCTACGCTCCCAACGGATTCACAGAGTTCTCCACACTATGCACATGGGGTGTGGATAAGTTTGTCCACATGATGCTCCGGACTTCCCAACATTTCCGAATCGCCCTATCGCGCGAATGCAGGACAGACGGAAAACGCCTGACCCGCGAGGGTCAGGCGTTTGTGCATGGCGTCGTCTTCGGTAAGTCGTTTCGCATTAATTGATGAAGTTCAAATGCTGGAGCATTCGTCTCAGTATAGATGCAGCTTGCGCGCGGGTCGCGTATTGTTTCGGCGCAAACGTCGTATCCGTCATGCCCTGGATCAGGTTGTTCGAAACGGCCTGCGCTGCGGCGCCTTCAGCCCAGCCCGAGATGTCGGAGCGGTCGGAGAAACCGTTCAGCGCATCCCCGTCCGCTTGCGCTTCTTCGCCGGCCAACTTCAGCGCCTTCGCGATCATGACGGCCATCTGCTCGCGGGTGATGCTTGCATTCGGCCGGAAGGTCCCATCCTCGTACCCGCTGATCAAGCCTGCCTTCTGCGCCGCTCCCGCCGCGCCGGCAAACCAGTCCGTCTCCTTTACATCCGTATATGGACGTTCCGGCAGCGTTCCCGGCAGCCCGAGCGAACGGACGAGCAGCGCCGTGAACTCGGCACGGGTAATCGTTCTATCCGGCGCGTACGATCCATCCGTCATTCCTTCCACGATCCGCTTGTTCGCCAGCAGCTCCACATCGTCTTTCGCCCAATGTCCCTTCAAGTCATCGAACGTTTGGTCGGATTCAATTACGGTATACGCGCTGTTGTGCGGCGAACGGATCACGGCTTGCGCGGTCCTGCCGCCGTTCGGGAAGACGGACGGCACGAAGTGCAGGCGATGCTCCGAATCGACCCATACGGCCGTCGCCTTGCCGGGATCCGCGGGAGTTGTCAGGCTTACGCTGCGGTCCACGTACCATTCATCAAAATCCGTCATTTCTTTGCCATTGATCGAAAGGGCGAATTCGATCGGGCGGTCCAGCAGCGGTTTCGCCCCCTCCTTGCCTGTTTCGGCATCCACCGCGTCGCCCAGCGCATCGGACACGGTCCCGATTCTGACGCTGATGACCGCCGCCTTCGGGGCTTTCCGGATGACTTTGACCGGAAGGTTGTAGGTAGCTCCGTTAACCCTGATCTCCAATTCGGCTTCGGGCTGCTTGTCCATCGCCTCCAACAGCGCGCTTGCCGGCATGTTCACGTTGACCACGGGGTTGACGCTTTCGATGTCCAGCGGTACGCTCGGCGATGTCGACGCAGCAAAGGCTTCCACGAACGGTTCGGCATCGATCGTCACGTGAGTGGTTTTCCGACCGTCGGGCGCGGTTTCTTCCGTCACTTTGCCGACGATCTCGAGGCCGCCCAGCCTGATCTTAGTCCCTCCGGCCGGCGTTTCGCCGACCGTGCCGCCCGTGCGCGGGGATTCGCTGCCGGTTCGCGGCGATTCGCCCGTCGAAGGTTGACTCGCCTCGGCTTCTCTCGTCAACGTCACCGTGTACTTTTTCTGCGTGCCTTCCAGTGCGGTTACGACGACTTCGATCTTGTTGACGCCTACCTTCAGCGGAATCCCCGGAGACTCCGTTCCGCTCGTCAGAGCGAGCGGTCCCGCCGTCCGCGATCCGGCGCTGTCGAAGGCGCTTGCCGTAACGGCCGAACGGTCGTCGATCGCGCTGGCGGTCACCTTGACGGCCGTTACTCCGTTCGCCACGTTCGCCTTATAGTCAAACACGGAAGCGCTGAAATCCGGGCTAAGCTTGCCGCTCGACAAGGTGAACCCGCTCAAATCGCTGCTTACCCGCACAGCCGACACCGTGTACGTCTTCTCCGTCCCGTCCTTTGCCGTTATGGACACCCGGATCGTCGAATCGCCTTTCTCGCTGAGAAGCAGCGCTGAAGACGCCGATCCGCTCGTCAACGATTCGGGTCCGTCGATCAGCGTTCCTTCATTGTCGTATACACTCGCCGTCACGCTTGCGCTGCCGGCCGACAGTGTCGGCGTGATCCGGATGCCGCCGGTGCCGTCCGCTACGTATGCCGTGTAGCTCGATACGTTCGAAGCAAACGCCGGACTGAGCTTGCCGCTCGACAAGGCGAATCCGCTCAAGCTCGCGTCGTTGTCCGCCCCCCGCAGGAACGGATAACCTCCGTTGATGTCCGGGTCGATCCCCCATCGCAAATCGAAATCCCATTCCGGGTAAGCAGAGCGGTCTCTCATCGCGGATGACGACAAGGGAATCCCTTTGCCGATATCCTGAAGCCCCGTTTCGTCCGTGTCATAGTAACTGTCTTCGATCGTCCCCCCATTTTGGACTCCTGCGAAGCCGCCGGTTTTCGTTGCATCCTGTCCTTCCACTTTTGCCGCAGCGTAGCTGTTCCGGATTTTCCCGAAAAAGTTGTTGCCCGCCAACCCGCCGACCGTAGAATTGCCCTTCACCCTTCCGGTCGCATAGGCGAAGCTGACCGTTCCATTCTCGTTGGAACCGACCAAGCCGCCCGCTGCCGCAGTGGTTGCCGTCACGGTCGACATGGCGTAACTTCCGCTGATTTTCCCGAAATCGTTCCGGCCCGCGAGACCGCCGACAACCAGGCCGCCGGATACGTTTCCCGAAGCATAGCTGTCGCTGACGGTGCCTTTGTTGGAGCCGACCAGGCCGCCAACGTAATTGCCTCCGGTCACGCTGCCCGATACATAGCTGCGGCTGATCGCTCCGCTGTTATAACCTGCCAGGCCGCCTGTATAGTCGGCGCCCGCTACCGTCACGTTTTTCAGCCCCAAATTCGTAATCGAGGCGGTTTCTCCTGCGTATCCGAACAATCCCCGGTAATTGGCGTAGCTTCCGACGTTCAGCCCCGTGATCGTATGGCCGCCGCCGTCCAGGCTGCCGCGGAAAGGATCTGCGGCCGTTCCGATCGGCGTCCAATTGCCATAGCCGCTAAGGTCGATATCCGCCGTCAGCTTGTAGTGGACGCCCGAATCCATACGATATCGAATCGCGTCCAACCCGGCAGCCGTTGCGATCAAATACGGATCGTTCGCAGTGCCCGTTCCTGCATCCATCTGATTGAAATCGCCCGGCTCCAAGGTAATCAGAGAAAATTTCACGATCGCATTGCCGCCGTCCGCCTCGTAAACTCCGATGTATTTCATGTTGACGGCATCCGCGGCGCTGATGTCGGCACCGGAGTCGTAAGCAAGCGCGGACTCGGGAACGAGATCGCCCGGCTGCGGAGTCGCGATCTTGTCCGGCGATACCAGGATGGACAGACGGTTGCCTTCGCCGACCGAAGCGATGACGGAAGTCGTCCCCTTCCGGCTGCCGGGAACCACCACGGCATGCAAGTCCTCCATCAGGGGAAACGCCAGCAAATACGGGTAACCGTCGTTCACCGACGGATCCATGCCCCAGACGATTTCAAAATCCCAATTCGAGTAAGTGGCCCGATCTTTCATCTCCGCTGGGGATTTGGCGCCGCTGCTCGCGCTTGATTGCCCCGTGGATTCGTAGTCGTAGTAACTATTCACGACGGTGCCTTCATTCCGCCCGGCCAGGCCGCCCGTATTCCCGCTGCCGGACACGTTTCCGACGGCGTAGCTGTTGCTGATGCTTCCGTTCTTCAAGTAACCGACCAAGCCGCCCTCATTCACGTCGCCGTTGCCTTTCACGTCAGCAGCGGCATAGCTGTTGAGGATTGAGCTGAACTCGGCGAGACCGGCCAGACCGCCTGCGTTCCCCGTCCCGTTTACGCTTCCTGCGGCGAAGCTGCCGGCGATCGTTCCTCCCAAGTGGTAGCCTTCCAAGCCGCCTACCCGATAAACGCCCGTCACCTGCCCCATGACGCTGCTGTCGATGATATTACCGTTATTGTTGTAGCCCGCCAATCCTCCTACATCGTTGCGGCCCGTCACTTGGATGTTTTGCAGCCTCACGTTGCGGATGACGGAATTGTAGCTGAGATAGCCGAATAGTCCGATATAATCGGTTTCCGGGCGGTCTATGGACAAGTTCGAGATCGTATACCCGCTGCCGTCGAAGTTCCCCGCAAATCGCTTCGTTTCGTTTCCGATCGGGAGCCAGTTTTCATAGCCGCTTAAATCGATATCCGCCGTCAATTGGTAATAGATGTCCGTGCCCAAATGGTTTCGGACCGCGTCAAGCTGGGAAGCGTTCGATATCAAATACGGCGAGATCGATGTCCCTTTGCCTCCCGCAAACTCGTTGATATTGGCTCCGGTCAGCGTAATGAGCGCAAACCGGACGACTTGATCCGAAGCGTTCGCTTCATATACGCCAACGTATTTGTTGGCAGAGACGTCCACTCCGACGATATCGGCACCGGACGAGTACGGGTTTGCCGTCTCGGGAACGGAGCTGCCGGTTGAAGGCGCCTTAATTGGGCTGGCGGATACCCGCACGGCCAGATGGTTCCCTTCGTCGACCGAGGCGGTCACAGCCGTCGATCCTGCCTGGCTTCCCGGGGCTGCCGAAACGATCAATTCCGGAGCCAACGGCGTAAAGGGCAAATACGGATATCCGTCGTTGACCTCCGGGTCGATCTCCCATACCGTTCCGAACTCCCACCCCGAAAACGTAGCCGCATTCTTCATGTCCGAAGTCGAAGCCGGGAGACCGGCCCCTGTATCCGGTTGTCCGGATATCCCCGCGTCAAAGTAACTGTTGCTGACGATTGCGCCGTCGATATTCCAGCCAACCAAACCGCCGGTAGTTCCGGCCGAGGTTACGCTTGCCGCCGCGTAGCTGTTGTAGATCGCTCCGTTGTTTCCGCCGTCATTTAAGCCCACCAAGCCGCCTACGCTGCTGGCACTCGAAATGCTGCCTACCGCGTAACTGTTGCGGACGGTGCCGTAATTTCCTCCGACCAAACCGCCGGTATAGAACTTGGCGCCGGAAACGGTCGCAGCGGCATAGCTTTTGCTTACGGTTCCCCCATTCGCCCCTACCATGCCGCCCACATTGCTGAAGCCCGACACGCTTCCTTTGACATAACAATTGCTGATTGTTCCTTGATAAATGTAACCCGCTAAGCCGCCCGTATAATAGTTACCTTGGACGCTCACTTCTTCCAGGCCCAAATTGGTCACGGAACCGCCGTAAAGCATTCCGAACAACCCGATGAAATCCGAAGACGGCTTTGCCAGGGTCAACTTGGAGACGACATGATTGTTGCCGTCGAGATTCCCCTGAAAAGGCGCGGTCAAATCCGCTCCGATCGGATTCCAATCCGGATAGCCGCTGAGGTCGATATCCGACGTCAGCTTGAAATAGAGGCCCGCGGCGACATAATTCCTTACAGCATCCAATTGGGCCGCGGTTGCGATCAAATAGGGATCGCCGGCCGTGCCCGATCCCCCTGCAAACGGGCTGTCCGCATACGCTTTGTTTAGCCGAAACCCGGCCGCTGTTTGAAAAATCAGCAGGAGAATCAGCACCCATGCGACGGATCTCGATTTGTTCATGTTGGTCCCTCCATCAACGGATGAATTGCTATTGTCGAATCTTGCAACCTCATTCTAGGGGAATCCCCGTACAGGAGACACCTGACTAAAGTGGGGGATTGCCATTTTTTCTTCGTCCGGGTGAGCGGATGTACGGATGGCGCCTGGGGTGTGGGTGTGGTTGGTCGGTGAGGTGGGTGGTGCATGAGACTTGAGGATCAAGGTGGCACGGGACGTGGGGTGGTGCAGGGGGCGAACATGAGCGGATTTTCTATTTACTGCTTGCAACTAAGAGCCAAAATACGGTTTTTTTCCAAATTCCCGTTAATTCGGCAACCTAAAGACCAAAATACAATTAGCTGCCGAGATTACGGCGAAAGATCGTGTTTTTTAACAAGAGTAATTGTATTTTGGTTCTTACCCCTCTCATTTCGCCATTTTTTTTAATTTTAGTTGTATTTCAGCTCTTAACATCTCCGTGCTAAAAATGAAGCCATTGGTCGAATGGTGCGCGGGTAGAGTTAAGGTGTTTAAGGTGGTGAATTCATTTAAAGTGGTTGACAGAGGGGCAGCGGCGAGAGTTACGTCGGTCTGGCCCGCTTAATGTGGTTGGAGGGTCGAAGGTGACGAGAGTTACGTCGGTCTGTCCCGCTTAATGTGATTGGAGGGTCGAAGGTGGCGAGAGTTACGTCGGTCTGGCCCGCTTAATGTGGTTGGAGGGTCGAAGGTGGCGAGAGTTACGTCGGTCTGGCCCGCTTAATGTGGTTGGAGGGTCGAAGGTGGCGAGAGTTACGTCGGTCTGGCCCGCTTAATGTGGTTGGAGGGTCGAAGGTGACGAGAGTTACGTCGGTCTGGCCCGCTTAACGTGGTTGGAGGGTCGAAGGTGACGAGAGTTACGTCGGTCTGGCCCGCTTAACGTGGTTGGAGGGTTGAAGGTGACGAGAGTTACGTCGGTCTGGCCCACTTATAGTGGTTGGCGATCGAGTACGTATGAGAGTGCGGGTGCGGAGGCGGTTTTAATTGCGGAGAGCGGCAAAAAAATAGCGTTCGGATGGGAACCCAACCGAACGCTAATCTCGAGGCGGACGACTTCGACGGCTCCGCCAGCCGCATCCTCGGCTGATTTCGTCGGCTCTGTCTTCTGCTGCGATTTCGACAACTCAACCCCACAGCGATCTATCCCTGCGGATTCTACGTCTTAGCATGCCTCTACCCTGGCAATCCCGCGCCTCAGACCGCCGCTTCCTTGGCCGGGTTCGCCCGCCCGCTCAACACGACGCTGTTGCACGCGGACACGTACGCCCGGGCGGCCGCCAGGATGATGTCCTGGTGGATCGCCGTCCCTTGGTACCGCTGGCCTCCGTACTGGACGGTCACGACAGCTTCCCCGAAGGCGCCTTCCCCCGTGGACAAGGAGTGCAGCTCCAGGTCCTCGAACTCGGCTTCCACCGGCACGGCCTGCCGGATGCAGTGGATGACCGCTTCCAGCGGTCCTTCGCCGGAGGCGGCGAAGGTCCCTTCGGTACCGTCCTCGGCTCTCCGCACGGTCACCGAAGCGATGCGGGAGCGCTGGGAGCCGGCCAGCACCTGCAGGTCGACCAGCGCATACGGCTCCGCCGCGGAATCCGTCGATTCGCCGACCAGCTGGAGCAGCACGTCGTCGGTGATGATTTTCTGCTCGTCGGCCTTCGCCTTGAATCGAGCGTACAGATCTTCCAGCTCGCCGTCCTCCAGCCGAAAGCCGTATTCGGCGATTCGGTGCTTGATCGCGTGGCGGCCGGAATGCTTCCCGAGGACGATCATGCTGCGCGGAATGCCCATCGCTTCGGGATCCATGATTTCGTAGGTATTGCGGTTCTTGAGCAGGCCGTCCTGGTGGATGCCGGACTCGTGCTGGAACGCGTTGCGTCCGACGATCGGCTTGTTGTAGGCGATCGGAAAATGCATGGTGCGGCTCACGAGGCGGGACGTTTCGTAAATCTCGCCCGGGTTAATGCCCGTCTCGACCCCGATGGAATCGCCCCTCGTTTGAATGGCCATCACCAGCTCCTCCAGCGAGCAGTTGCCCGCGCGCTCTCCGATTCCGTTCACGCACACTTCGACCTGCGTGACGCCGTGCCGGATGGCGGCCAAGCTGTTCGCGACGGCCAGCCCCAGATCGTTATGGCAGTGCGTGCTGTATGCCACCGTGTCCCCGCCCCGCACGTTCTGGCGGATCCGCGTGAACATCGGGCCGAACTCCTCCGGCAGCGCATAGCCCATCGTGTCCGGCACGTTGATAATCGAGGCGCCCTCGTCGATCGCCGATTCGATGACGCGGAACAGGAATTCCTCGCTCGCACGGGAGGCATCCATCGGCGAAAACTCGATTTCGTCGACGAACTGCTTGCCGTACGCCACCATTTCCCGCAATACGCGGATGACTTCGTCCTGCGTCTTGCGCAGCTGAAAGTCGAGATGGATCTGGGACGACGAGATGAACAGGTGCAAGCGGCGCCGGGCGGCGTCCCGCGTGGCGGCGACGGCAGCGTCGATGTCCGCTTTCACGCAGCGGGCGAAGCCGGAGATCTCCACTCCCTGCAGTTCGCGGGAGATTTGCTGGATCGCCTGGAATTCGCCCGGGCTGGAAATCGCGAAGCCGGGCTCGATGACGTCGACGCCCAGGCGGGCGAGCTGGCGGGCAATGACGATTTTCTGCTCGGGTTTGATCGAAGCTCCCGGCGCCTGTTCTCCGTCGCGGAGCGTCGT
Source organism: Cohnella sp. CFH 77786 (assembly GCF_019400745.1). Classification (GTDB taxonomy): domain Bacteria; phylum Bacillota; class Bacilli; order Paenibacillales; family Paenibacillaceae; genus Cohnella. The sequence goes on from NZ_WJIB01000015.1 coordinate 25,190, forward strand.
ATCGAAAATGCGGATGCGGCGTTTGGAGCCGTTGCTTTCGTTATTCGTGTTCATGGTCATGGGAAAATCCCCCTTCGAATGGTGGAATGGCTCCGGAGACGGCAAAAAGCCCGCCGTCTCCATCAAACGCTAGAGACGACGGGCTTGCAGGCCGCCGCGGTACCACTCTGCTTGGAGGTTTCGTCTTCCGGTTGACGAAACGATTCTCCCTCTCTTGCCCGGTTCACGCCGTCCGGACGGCGTAAACCCGGCGTCGCCCTTTATCGGGGGCCAGCCGTAACGGGATACTCCGGCCGTCCGGACCGCCGCTCGCGCGACGCCTTCCTGCCATTCTCCCGTTCCGCTCCCGGACGAGTTCGGATGCCCTTTCGGCTGCGTCGCACCGACCCGCAGCTCTCTGTCTGGAACCCCGCAAAGTGACGATAAGCGCTGTGCTTATTCCGATCACTTTGCGGGGGCCCCATTTTCCTAGGCTCTTCCTACTGCTTCCGTTCATCGCGTTGGATATGGAAAGCGCGGCGGGCCGGACAAACAATAAAGCCCGCGCGTCTCTTATGCAAGAGACGGCGGGCGTGTCGGCCAACCGCGGTACCACTCTCATTGACGCAAAATGCGTCCACCTCGAAACCCGGTCACGGGGGTGATCCGTTCCGGCGTACGCGGGCGCTGAAGCCTTCTCCGCCGAACCGCTCACAGGCGAGCTTCGGGACCCCATCCGCTGCGTCGCACCGACCCGCAGCTCTCTGACTGGAACCACGCAAAGTGACGTTAAGCGCTGTAGCTTCTTCCGAATCCTTTGCGTGGACCCCATATTCCGGGTATTTCCCTACTGTTCCTGATCATCGCGTTTGCTTCCGTATGTTCCCGGCTTGCGGGATTGGTCTTTATTATATTCACCGAGGAATGTTCTGTCAATTCTTTAAATTCCGTAAATGTCCGAATATTTTTCTTCGAAGTACCGCACGAGGTACTCGGGATTCAGCGGTTCCCCCGTCACCCGCTCGATCAATTCGGCCGGCATGTACACGCTGCCGTGGCGGTGAATGTTTTCCCGAAGCCACTCGCGGATCGGAGCGAATTCCCCCCGGCGGACGATGTCCTCGAAGTCCGGGAACTGCTTCAAGATCGTCCGGCGGATCTGGGCGGAGTACAGATTCCCGAGCGAATACGTCGGGAAGTACCCGAACGCCCCGTACGACCAATGCACGTCCTGGAGCACGCCCTCCGTGTCCGTAGGCGGTTCGACGCCGAGGTATTCGCGCATCTTCGCGTTCCAAATCGCCGGCAAATCCTTCACTTCAACCGTTCCCTCGACGAGCCCTTTTTCGATTTCGTACCGGATCATGACATGAAGGTTATACGTGACTTCGTCCGCTTCTACCCGGATGTAGGAAGGCTTCACGATATTGACGGAACGGTAGAAATCGCGCGCGGAAACGCCGTCGAATTTTCCCGGGAAATAACGTTTATAGTCGTCGAAATACCGTTCCCAGAACGGCAGGCTGCGCCCGACCATGTTCTCGAGGAAACGGGACTGCGATTCATGGATGCCGAGCGATACCCCGCCGCTGATGACGGACCCCTCAAACTCCGGATTGATTCCCTGCTCGTAAATCGCGTGGCCCGTCTCGTGGATGGTGGCGAAAAGGGAACTGCGCGGATCATTCGCGAAATAGCGCGTCGTGATCCTCACGTCGCCCACGTTGATCGTGCAGGCGAACGGGTGGGCGGTCACGTCGAGCCTTCCCGCGTCGAGATCGTAGCCGAGCCGGGGAAGGAGGTACAGGTTGAACTTCTCTTGCTGCGCGATGTCGAAATCGCCTTCGAAAACGTCGCGCGGCTGATCGGAGGAGCCGCGGATCCGGTCGAGCAGCCGGACGGTCTGTTCACGCAACGTTCCGAAAATGCGGTCCAACTGTTGGACGGTTAAGCCGGGCTCGTATTGGTCCAGATGGGCGTCGTACGGATGTTTCTCGTAGCCGTACAGCTCCGCGTATTGGCGGACGTACTCCACCGTGCGCTCCAGCGTCGGGCGGAACTTCGCGAAGTCGTTCTGCCGGCGCGCTTCTTCCCAGACGGTACGGGCATTGGCGGTATGGATCGTGAATTCCTTGTGCAGCGATTCGGGAATTTTCTTCTTCTGGTCGAATTCCCTTTTGCGCTCTCGCACGGCGGCCCGCGTCGGTTCGTCCAGCTGAGCCCCGGCTTCGGCTCCGGTAAGAACGTCCAGCAGCGCGCCCATACGGTCGGACGTGGCCAGGCGAAACAGCTCGGTGGACAGCGTGCCGCGCGCCTTGGCGAAGTAGACTTTGCCTTTGTGGGGCGCCTTCGTTTGCTGGTCCCAGCTCGCGAGGCTCAGCATGGAGGAGTAATGGGACATCGTTTCGTCCAACTCCTTGAATTGCCGGACAGCCGTTTCCAATGCTTCGGTGGAGCGGATTGCGGACATGGTCATCATCCTTTGCCGTCTATTTGGTTAGAGCCTTGACGCCTCGGTTTCCTTCACCGACCAGGCTTCCAACGACATCTGGGGGTCGGCTTTCATGTCCAGCGGCGTGAATTCGCCGCGCCGCCATTTGAGATCGGCGGCCGCCGCGATCATCGCGGCGTTGTCGGTGCACAGCTTCAGCGGCGGAATGAGCAGGGGCAGCCCCGCCTCCTCGCACAGCCGGGTCAGCTTGTCGCGCAGGCCGCGGTTCGCGGCCACGCCGCCGCACAGCAGCATCTGGCGCACGCCGAACTCGCGTGCCGCCTTCATGGCTTTGCCGGTAACGACGTCAACGACCGACTCCTGGAACCCCCGTGCCAACGCCGGGATGTTCAGCGCCTCGCCCTTCATGCCCGCTCGGTTGATTTCGGCCAGCACCGCCGACTTCAGCCCGCTGAAGCTGAAGTCGTAGGAATCCGGCTCCAGCCAGGCGCGCGGAAGCTCGATGGCCTCCGCGGCTTCCTGCGCAAGCCGGTCCACGTGGGGACCGCCGGGATAGGGAAACTTCAGCGCCCTCGCCACCTTGTCATACGCCTCGCCTACCGCGTCGTCCCGGGTTCGGCCGACGATGCGGAAGCTGCCTTCGCGCTCGAGCAGCACAAGCTCGGTGTGCCCGCCGGACACGACAAGCGCCATGGAAGGATATACCATTTCTCCTATGAGACGGTTGGCGTAAATATGACCGGCGATGTGATGGGTGCCGATCAGCGGCACGTCCAGCGCCATCGCAAGACCCTTGGCCGCGACGACCCCGACGAGCAGGGCGCCGACGAGTCCGGGCCCTTGGGTAACCGCCACCGCGTCGATCTGATGCAGGGCGACCCCAGAGGCTCGAATCGCTTCCTCCAGGATGACGGTGATGCTCTCCACGTGTTTGCGGGAGGCGATCTCCGGCACGACGCCGCCGAACTGGCGATGCGTGTCGATCTGGCTGGACACGAGGTTCGACAGCACCTCCCGTCCGTTCCGCACGACCGCCGCCGAAGTTTCGTCGCAGCTCGTTTCGATCGCCAGCAAATGATAAGGGCGTCCCGCGACGCCCGTCTCCGTCCGATTTTCCGCGGCCGTCATGCTTGCCCCTCCCCCCCGGACGTTTCCGATGCGCCCGCCGTTTCCGAATCCGCGGCGCCTGGGTCCGGGTCCAATTCGGCCCACATAATGAGCGCATCCTCCCGATTGTCCGAATAATAGCCCGGGCGCAGACCCGATGGATAAAAACCCGCCTTCCGGTACAGCGACTGCGCCGTATCGTTCGAGACGCGCACCTCCAGCGTGATTCGCTTGGCCCCGAGCCAGGAGGCCGTCCGCATCATTTCCCGAAGCAGCCGTTCTCCCAGTCCTTGCCCGCGGAATGGCTGGCGGATGGCGATGTTCGTGATGTGAGCTTCGTCGACGATCAACCACATGCCCCCGTAGCCGATGACGGTCCCGTCCCGTTCAAGCACCATGTAGCGGGCAAAATGGTTCTGCGTCAGCTCCGTCCGGAACGCTTCTTCCGACCACGGCGCCGTAAACGATTCGCGCTCGATTTGCACGATCGTCCCGATATCGTCAAGCGTCATGCTCCGGAAAACAAGCTCGCGCTCTTGCCTCGCTTCCTTTCGGGTTTCCCGATCCTCCATGTCAATCCCTCCGCGCCGCGGCCAGCAGCTTGGCCTCCGCTTCCGCCATCTGCGTGTAGTTGGGGACGAAGGCGTGGACCTCGTCCCTCTCCCCTCGCCGGAACCGGGAGACGGCGAGCTTCCCGACCGCTCCGGCTTCCATGGCGCAAGGGATCGACTGCACCTCGGCACCGCCCGCGGGTCCGGCCAGATAGAGCGCTTCATGCGGCGCGGTTTCCCCTACGAACCGGATCGCGGACACGTTGCCGTCCTTGGCCGCTTCTTGCCGCAACGCTTCCGCCCAATCGCCGGCCATCCGGATGCCGTCCGCGTCGAGGCGGGTCCAACCCCCTTCTTCGTCCGCGGCGAATCGCGCGGTGTACACTTGGCCGCGACGGGCATCCATGACCGGAACGATCCAGACGATGCCGGCGGAACGAGCCGCACTCGCTTCCGTTCCTTCACCTGCAGGCTCGGGCGATTCCCATGCTCCGAGAGCCAGCGCTTCCAGGCTGGAGATGCCAAGCAGCGGTTTGTTCCAGGCCCAGGCAAGCGTCTTCCCGACGGACACGGCGATTCGCACCCCCGTATAGGAACCCGGTCCCCGGCCGGCCGCGATCGCATCCAGATCCTTCGGCGTCAAGCCGCACTCTGCCAGCAGGCGTTTGATCTCGGGCACGATCAGCACGGAATGGTTCCGCTCCGCGTTCGACTGCACGGAACCGAGCACGGTTCCATCCCGCACGACCGCAGCCGCAAGCGTAGCGGTGGACGTATCGAAAGCCAGCGCCGTGACCGGCCCGGACGGCTGCTGCGTCGTTCCGTTCGTCATGGCGTCTCCTCCTCCGCGGCAAGCCCCATATCCCGGCACCAGCGCTCGTATTTGTCCCCGACCGGACGGCAGAGCAGCCTTCGGGATGTGGGTCCGGTATGTTCTATGTAGAGATGCAGGCGCTCCGGAGGCAGAATCGGTTCGATCAGCGAGGCCCATTCCACCAGCGATACGCCTTCCCCCAGAAAATATTCGTCCAGCCCGAGCTCGTCCGCTTCCGCAAGCGAGAGCCGGTACACGTCCATATGGTAGAAAGGCAGTCTTCCGCCTTCGTATTCCTTGATGATCGTAAAGGTAGGGCTGTTCACGATGCCGGGCACGCCGAGCGCGGCCGCGAACGCCTGGGCGAAACGCGTTTTGCCCGCGCCGAGATCGCCGTCCAGCGCCAGCAGCGTGCCTGCGTCCGCCCGGGCGGCCAATTGGGCCGCGAACGCCGCCGTATCGGCTTCGCTCTGCGCTTCCAGCACGTAGCTCAAGTTCCGGCCGTTGTTCGATTGTTCCATGATCGGCGTTATCCCTTCGCGAAATGATTGTAGCCCCGCTTGGCGATCGGCCGCAGCTTGGCGTCCGCTTCGCGCAGGAAGACGCCGGGCTCTCCTGCCTCCGTCTCCCCGATGACGAAGAAGGGCAGGCCTTCCGAGCGAAACCTCTCCCTGACGGCCGCCTCGTGTTCCCGCTTCGCCGTACCCAGCAGCACGTAATCCTCTCCGCCGTACAGCATCCAATTCAGGGGATTCATGCCGCAATCCGAGGCGTACGCGGCCAGTTCCCCCGACAGAGGAAGACGGGATTCTTCCAGAATGAGCCTGACGCGGGAGGCTTCCGCGATCTCCCACGCTTCGCTCGCGAGGCCGTCGCTCACGTCGTTCAGCGAAGTGGCCCAGCCGTTCCCGGACAGCAGGCGGCCGGCCATAACGGAGGGCTCGGGCCTTCGGTGCGCCTTGACGAGACGCTCCGGCGGCCGAGGGATCGCGCGCTTGCCGCCTCGCGGCAGCATGCCGTGCAGCCCGCCCGCCGACAAGCCGAGGGGGCCCGTCGCGAAGACGATTTCACCCGAGCCGGCGCCGCTCCGCCGAATCGCCCGCCCGGCTTCCACGCTTCCGGTGATCGTGACCGCCACGATCAGATGCTTCGGGGAAGAGGTCGTGTCCCCGCCGACCACCGCGACTCCGTATCGTTCGGCGCAGGCATAGAACCCGTCGTATAAGGACGACGTCCGTTCCGGTCCCCAAGCCGGGGGGACGCTGACGGAAATGAGCGCATGAAGCGGCGTTCCGCCCATGGCCGCGATATCGCTGACGTTGGCGGCGAGCGCCTTGTACCCGACGTCCGAATCTTCCATCGTCTCCGGGAGGAAGTGGGTCTCTTCCACCATCGTGTCCATCGCCAGCAGGAACTCGTGCCCGGGCGGCGGAGAGACGATCGCCGCGTCGTCTCCGATGCCCGCGATGACGCCCGCGGAAGCCAGCCTTTCCGGGGACTGTCGGCCCGCGGTCCAGCCGCGGATCAGCGCAAATTCGTCCGGTGAAGGCACGGCAGGTTCCCCTTTGCGGATCAGTTTGTCCTTATTATATCGGGGTGCGTCCGAACATGCAAAACCCGCCCGGCATGCCGCCGGACGGGCATTTGTGGACCGCGGTCCCTTATTGGATCTCGCGGGAAGCGATGCCGCCGCTGATCGATTGAAGAATCGGAGCCAGCGGAGCCGGTTGCTCGCCGAACTGGGACTGGCCGATGGAGCTGGTAGCCCCGAACGAAGCCCCGGCCGAGCCGAATTGCGTTCCGAACTGCGGCGCGAAGCCTCCGAACTGGGTTCCCATTGCGCCGAAAGAGGACTGGCCGATGGAGGACGGCGTGTAGGATTGGCCGATTTGTCCGGACTGCAAGGCGTTCTGCTGCGGCGACAACAAGGATCCGGCTTGCTGCATTTGGCGGCACAGATCCACTACGTGGTTCATTTGCTGAACGGCGCGGTCATGTTCGCGAAGCGTGTTTTGGATCGATTGAACCGCTTGGCGTTCACGCTGCATGATCCGATCCAGCTCGTTCATGTTTTGTTGCTCGTTATGCAGCATTTGCTGGTACACCTGCGTCGACTGATTCGTCGAGTTGATCAGTTGGCGCGCGATTTGCTCGCATTGAGCCGCAATACCCGAGAGGTTTTGTTGGTACAAGGCTTCTCTTCCCTTCGTTTGTTTTGGGCAACCTCGGATATTGTGGCTCGCGGGACGGAACATTATGCGCGGCGATAATGACGAAGCAGGTCGGTGACGAGAATCCCGTCGATCCGCATCCCTTCCAGCCGGCAGCCGCGGATGTCCACGCCGTCCAAATCGCAATTTTCGAACTTGGCGGTGCTCAGATCGCTACGTTTTGTCCGTCAGTCTCGTTTCCTGGACGCGCTTGCGGATGGGAAAATGAAGCTCGAACACCGAGTTTTCGTTGTCCACTCCCTGGTACCGCGCGTCATGGCGCTCGAATTCGTAATCGTCGATCGCTTCGTACTCCGACTGCGTCTGCCGCCAGTAACCGTGAAAATAATCCCACACCTGCCCGAAACCGCTCGCCTTCCCCCGATAGGTGACCACGAAGCGGTCATCGCCCGGTATTGTTCGGGCCGTCATCCCTTCCGGCAAAGGCGCCGCCGAATGCGGGTCCACCTCCACGCCGGCCAAATAGCGGAAATCCTGTCCCGGCCCGAACGGAGGCTCGTACTGGTACAAACCGATGGTGGCGTACGGCGGCAGGCGGTCGGCGATTTCGCCGATGCGGGGCATGAATTGCTCCTGCCATAATCGGGGTATGACGATTTCCGGTTTCTGCCCGCGCTGGTTCACGAACGACTCGAGGCCGACGATTTTGAGGGGCACGCCTTTACGGATTACCGTGCCGATAATACCGGGATAACGGCTGCGAATCTCATCGGGAACGCCTTCCTTGATCGGCGCGTAAATATCGAATTCAAAGTAATCGATTGTATCCGCGGGGATGTCGAATGGATTGACGGGATGCAAGCGATTGATCTCGTACCCCAATGAGCCTTCGCTTACGTCTCTCTCGTATGGACCGTTGCGAAACCATTCGCCCAAAAAATGATACGTTTCGTTCATGCGAGCGCGATCGCCCTTAACGGTCACTTTGGCGAATTTCTTCGCGGGGATCGCGATTCGCTCCAGGCCGGGAGGCAGGTTGTCGAACGTGCTGACCTCGATGCCGACCCACAGCGTCGTAACCTCCGTCGCCCACTGCCATTCGGGGATGAAGACAAGCCCGTGCTCCCGGTCCGCGACGTTCGGATGGCCGTCCAGCAGCCCCGAAATCTCCTTCCAGGCCTGACGTACACGTGCACCGTCCCTCGGGATCCGCAGCGCCGCCGCTTTCATTTCCGGTCTTGCGACGATATCGACGTTCACTGCGCTCCGCCCCCGTTCGGGTGGTGGTCCTGGCAAATCATGATGACGTTGCCGTCCTCGTCCCGGATGTTGAAGAAGGACACCTGGGGCAGCCGCTGGATGCCGTACACGATTTCGAAACCGAGCGATTGAGCTTCCTCCGCCGCCCTGTCGATGTCATAGGTTCCGAGCTTGAACAGCACGGGTCCTCGCTCGGGAACCGGCGCATTCTCCATCCCGTTCGAATCCAGCATCAGATGGGCTCCGCCGTCGAGGCGGAACAAATGAAGATGCCCGAAACGGTCTTGCTGCCGGACTTCGATTCCGAGCAGCTTGGCGTAACGGTCGACCGCCCGGTCTAAATTCCGAACCCAGAGGAAAACGGAATCGATATGCGGTTGGATGCTGCAATGGGCTCTTCCGCCGTCAATGCCGCCGAATGCCAAATGATAGCCGTCCGGATCGGCGACGATAAATTCTTTCCAAGGACCTCCGTCGGCATAAACGACCGGCTCCCGGGCGATGACGGCCCCTTTGGCCGTGAATTCCCGGTACAGGCTGTCGAGCGCCGCCCAATTCTCGACGTAGGCGTAGACGTCGACGCCGAGATCCGACCCCGGCTCCGGCGCGTTGGGCCGAACGGCGGAAGGGTCCGGCGCCTGGTGAAGCTTGAGCGCGAGTCCGCTCAGTCCGTCGCGCTCCGCCCACCAATCGGTCACGTCGAAGCCTAGCACTTCCCGGTAATACCGCTGTGAACGCGCCAAATCCGATACCATGAACACCGCGAGCGAACTTCCGATTTGTTTGGGCATGAATGCGAAATCTCCTTATCGTTTATCAACGTTTCATATGAGCGATGACTATGCGGTTGCCGTCCGGATCGAGCAGCGCGAATTCGGACAGGTCGGGAAACCCGTCCGGTTCCCCCGCGAGTTCGAAGCCGTGCCGTTTCACGTAATCAAGCGCCGCTGCCAAATCTTCCGTCTCGAAATAGAAGACTTTCGAGAAGGCTTTCCCGTTCAGATGCCGGTTCTGATCCAGCAGCAACGCCGCTCCCCGTGTTACCGGTACGGAATAGATCGGGTGCGCGGCATTCTCTTCGTCCGCGGGCAAGCCGAGCAAATCCGTATACCAGCGCGCCGCGGCCCGCATGTCTTTCACGTCGACGAACGCGCCGCCGATCCGGGGCAGGATCGGGCTTCCCGCCGGCAGGTCGTCGTCCGGATCGGGAGCGGCGACCCAGCATGCCATCTGGACGTTGCCTTCCGGATCGCGGAATTCGCAGAACGCCATGTCCCCGTATCGTTCCGGCTCCAACAGAGGTTCGGCTTTCTCCCGCAGATACCGGTAAGCTTCGTCGATGTCTCGGGCCGGAAACATGACACGGGGCTTCATGTCCTCGCGCCATGCCGGGTTCTGGCGGTTCCCGGAGTTGTCGTCGAGAATGAGGTGCGCGCCCGGAAAGGCGAACCAGTAAACCGGGCTGCCGTTCAGCCGGTCTTCGCGGACGGGAACCCCCAGCAGCCGGCTGTACCATTCCGCCGATTTGCGCAGATCCGACACGTGCACGAACACGCTGCCGACCCGATTCTCCAGGGGTACGGGCTTGGCCGGTTCGATCGGAAACCAGATGTCCATCACCGATTCCGGATCGTGGTTCCCCTTGTACCGTTCGTCGTAATATTCGAACTCGACGCCGCTTCGGGACTTATAGCCGGATTGCGGCAGCCATTCCTCCCGGAAATGCCGGAACGCTTGGCCGATCTCGTCGATCACTCCTTGGCGGGTGACCACGCAGTACAAGCCGCCGGGGAACTTGGCCGCGGTCATCCCTTCCGGGACGCGTTCCGCGCGGGATACGCCGACCGCCGCCATGTAATCGAACGGGCCGCCCGGCTCGCAGTCCGGACCGAACAGGCAGAGGCCGTACGCCCCGCCGGCGACGTGTTCGATCTCTCCGGCTCTGTCGCTGAATCTGGGCCACAGCCGGGCGATTTCGTTTTGCGACGGAGGGACGTCAGCGGACGGATCGAAGTGGATTCGCTCCCCGACGACTTGAAAATCGTTTTTCCAGACGACGCGCGTTTGGATGATGCCTGTCGCGTTAACCAACGTAGACCCTCTCCTTTTCCGAAATGCGGATGATCATCCCTTCCGGCGTGCGGACATGGAACCGGCATACTCCGTCGAGCTCCCCGCAATCGCCCGTTGCCACTCCCCGGGCAGACAAACTGCGGTAAGCGTCATGAATATGCGGCGTTTGCAGCGAGTAGTAAGCACGTCTGCCGGCTTCACGGACCGCCTCTCCGAACACCTCGTCCTTCATCCGATCATCGTGACGATCGTTTCGCCCGCTCCGACCTTCAAGTCGGCTCCGTCCCCCCAATGATGATGCAGCGTAAATCCGAGCACGTCCTCGTACCACCGGATCGACGCCTCCAGGTTCGCCACCGGGACGAAAACGGCCAGCACGCGGTGGAACATCGGGGGAAGAGGGCCGGGATAAGCCGTATGGTAGAGGGACGATTCCTTCTCATGGCATATGCCCAGCACGTTGCCGTCCGGGTCGGACATTTCGCACACGTTCATCCAAGGGACTTCCATGACGTCGGTGGTGCGGACGTTCCGGCCGCGCAGCCATGCCAGGTGGAGGTCCTCCCAATGCGTGTAGAAGTTGAAGCAGGGGACGTGACCGTCCCGGTGCAAATGCGCGAGCGGCTGGAACGCCTCCGTCCCCGCGGTTTCCACAAGCGTAACCAGCGTTTCTCCCCGGTGCACTTGCAGGTCGATCTCCTTCGCTCCGCGGCGCGCGATCCGGAACTCGAATTCCCGCTCGTACCATTCGGACGCCTTGCGGACATCCGGCACCGGGACGATGACCCTGTCGATCCGTTCGAACATGGCCGGTCTCCTTTCGATCTTGTCTTCGCATCCATAACGTCCGAACGCCGCCAAACCATACACGCGCCAAAATTAAATTTCTCCGGTGACGATCAGCATATTGCCGTCGGGATCGCGGAACGTGAAGGACAGCCGGCCCGCGCAGGCACGGATGGCCTCGATGCTTGAACCGCTTTCAAACAGGCGGAGATAGGCGCCGTAAATCAATCGGGGATCGTGGCGGCGGAACACTTCCGTCACCGCTTCGAGAAGCTTGGCGGTGAGCGCGGGATCGCCTTGCGGCTTCTCCGGCTTCACGGATGCCGGAGCCTTCGGGGCCGCGGATTCCCGCCCGGCGAGCTGCCGCAGCCGGCTGCGCGCCCGGGAAAGGGCCACTTGCACGGAGCCCTCGGCCATGTCGATGCAGGATGCCGTCTGTCTGGCCGTAAGCTGGAATACGTCGCACAGCAGCAAAATGACGAAGGACTTGGGCAGGAGGCGGTGCATGAGCAGCTCCAGCATCTCGCGGGTCGCGTAAGGATCCGGTATACGGGACCCGGGATCGGCACGCTCGGGCAGCTTCTCCGGAGAGACGGGGACGCTGTGGCGGTTTTTGCGGACGCGGTCGATCCACAGATTCCGTGCCGCCCGGAACACATAGGGACGGTTCGGCGTCACCTCCGGCGCGCTGCGGCAGCGGTCTATCACTTTGATGATCGTGTCCTGGACCAAATCCTCGGCCTCCCAGTCGCTGCCGGACAGGGACCGGCAATAGCGAAGGAGCTCCGGCCTCAGATCGGACAGCCGCTCGGCAAGCTCCAAGGCGTACGGCTTATCTTCGGGGGGAAGGTTCATAGGTTGGTTTGCGCTCCGATGGAGAGAATGGCCTAGCTTCTATGAGTCTCAGAGTCACTCGTTGCGACGAAGCCTTGTTGAAGTCCAATGCGAATATATATTCGCCTTTTGGGTGGAAAATCCTTCTTCTGGCGAGTGGAATTTTAAGTGCGAGGGAAGGGAAATTTTGTCGCAAGTGAAGATTTTAGGGGGAAAGAAGGGGATTTTGTCGAAGTGTCGGGAGATTGATTTTCTTGTTTGCGCTTGACATGCCCATATCCCCTTCGCTCAGGGATGCGGGCCACGCGGATGGTTGGTGGAAGGAGGGGTGCCTTGGCAGGTTGACCGCAGCGGGCTTTCGTATTCACGCATCCCGCAATCGGAATAGCTTGGCTCCGTGCGGAGGCACGTACGCCTCAAGATGCTCCCCGCTCATTCCAAGATCTATCCGCTGCCATAAATCCCGCACCGATTTCGGTTCATGAATCCCTATATCCCGCAAACAACCCCATCCCGCGTACATATGAAACAAAGAATGAAAATATTCCTGGGCTCCGGGCTTGGCGGGATCTACACCATACATGTCGGTGTTCCATGGGCAAATGGAGTTGATATGGGGCTTTCCCTCTGACTTCCGCCTCCGTGACGGAAGCGCCATAGCAATCCCAGCTGTTCCACCCCATCGGCGGGGTCTTGGCGACCTGCTGCTTTGCGATAGCCATCGAGAATATCCCCCTCATATTTGACTGATGTCAAATCGGCAGGGCCATGATCGATCCGTTTACCAATTATAAACTTATGAAATCCTGATTTGGCATATGACGAATGGCACGCCAACCGCTTCACACTTCGAACTCCCGGACATAGACGGCGCAGCCGATGATCCGCACCTCCATGGAATCCCCTTCCGTCCGCCGGACTTGCACCTGGACCCGGCCGTCGCGGCCTATCTCCAGCCCCTGCTCCACGATCAAATCGGCGGACTCCCGGCCGGGCTGCAAATACGTCAATGCATAGGCTCCCATGACGCCGGAAGCCGTGCCGGTCACGGGGTCCTCGATCGTGCCGGAGTAGGGGGAGGAGAAATGCCGGGCGTGCATATGCGCCTGCGGATCGACGGTCGCCAGTCCGAACGGGTGAACGGAGGCACGAGGACGCTCGGCCAAGATGTCGGGGAACCGCCGATTGTCGGGCTTCATCCGCGAGAAACAGGCCAAATCCGCGACCGGCACGAGCAGCGTCCAGATTCCCGTACTGCCGTACATGATCGGAAGTTCGGGATGGAGATCCCGCTCTTCCAGCCCGATCGAACGAGCCAGCATCCCGCGATCCCCGCCGAAAGGCTCGAAACGGGGGCGGTCCTGCATCATCCGGATCGACCAATCCCCTTCAGGCTCCCGCATTAATTCCATCGGCAGGTTCCCCGCCCGCGTTTCCACCGTAATCCGGTCCCTCCCTTCGAACCACCCGTTCGTCTTGAGGTGATATAACGTCGCTACCGTTGCGTGGCCGCACAGATCCATTTCATGGCCGGGCGTAAAATACCGCAGCCGAACGTCGGCCGTCTCGCTCGTCTGGATGAAGGTCGTCTCGTTGAACCCGACCGCCGCGGCGATCCGCTGCATCTCGTTTTCCGGCATCCCGTCCGCATCCCGCACGATGCCGGCCGGATTTCCTTTGCCGGGAATCCGGGAGAACGCCTCGTAATGGAGCACAGTCGCTTTCGTTTCGTCCATTGTAATTGCCGCCCCTTTTTTCGCCTATTCCAGCTCGTCTTCTTCGTCAAACAAATTCCGAAAATAACGCTCTCTATGATTGAGAAAATCCCTCGTCAAACGATAATGCTCCGTGTCCTCGTATTCGGCCCGGCGGATGGAATCACCGTCGAACTGCAGGATATCCGCCCCCGGGTACGCCATCAGGATCGGGGAGTGGGTCGCGATGATGAATTGGGCGATCCCGCTCCGCTCCATGTCCCGCAGCACCGCCAGAAACGTCAACTGGTTCTGGGGCGACAGCGCGGACTCGGGCTCGTCCAGCAAATACAAGCCCTGCCTGCCGAACCGGCCGCCGATAAAAGACAGGAACGCTTGTCCATGCGACCTTTCGTGCAGCGACTTGCCGCCGTACGGGGCATAGGCGCCCCGACCGATATAGGGATCCTTCGCCATTTCGTCGATGTAATCCGCGAACGCGTCGAACGTCTCCGCCCGGAAGAACAGGCCCCCGTTCACCTTCGGCATCCAGGACAGCCTGAGGTATTCCGCGAGCGTGACATCGTCCTTCTCTTTGCGGAGAACGAGGTCTTTCCCGCCGACGATGCTGAAGCCGCAGCTTTCTCCGATCGCCTCTAGCAAAGTCGATTTGCCCGATCCGTTGTCCCCGACGAAGAAGGTGACGTCCGTTCGCAAATCCAAGGCTTCGAGCCCCCGGATCGCGGGAATGTCGAAGGGATACCGGTTGCGATCCTGCGGCGGCAGCCTCGTCCAATCGACGGATATGCGTTTGAGAAACGGCATCCGGCGCACTCCTTTCGCGTCAGTTCGGAACGATCGGCTTTCTCATGAACCGTTCGGCGTCCTTCACGAAACCGTATTTCTCGTACAATCCGTGCGCGTCCGCCGTGGCCAGCATGCCGGTAATTCCCTTGAGCTCCTCTGAGCCGATGATCGCTTCGACCATCGCTTTGCCGATGCCGGAGCCCCGGTGATTTTCGTCCACGAATACGTCGCAGAGATAGTACGCCGTAGCGCCATCCGTAATCACGCGCGCGAATGCGACTTGTCGCCCCTCCGCGTCATACACGCCGTAGCAGCGGGAATTCTCGATCGCCTTCTTCGTCCGCTCCGCTTCTCTGGCTTTCGCCCAGTAGCTGCGCTGAAGGAAGCCGAGTACCGTTTCGAGATCCAGCCGGCTTTTGTCATCCGAAATCAAATAGGTTCCGAACGGAATATGCACCACGCAACGCCTCCCACTCCATGGTTTCTCTATCATATCCCATCGGAGCTGCTCGGGAAATGGGATTCGCCGCTCAAGTCCCGCCAACCGCCGCACCGCACCGCTTCGCCGGTCTTCTCGCTTAAACTGCCGCCGATCGCGACCACCAAACACCTTTTCTCCGCTCCCGACGACACCCCTCAACACCTTTTTCTTCGCCCCCGCCGCCGCCGCTAAACACCTTTTTCTCCGCCCCGCCGCCACGACCTCCGCAAGCCTTTTCTTGTGTGGCCGATATGTTCGAAAAAATCGTGTAACTCGTGCGGATACGGGACTGCGGCGGGGGGAGTTGTTCGATAATATCGTGTAACTCGGGCGGATCCGGCACTGCGGGGTACGTAAGCAGGTGATTAGTGGCTGTGCGCAACAATTTTCACGGTTTCCCTCTCACACTACCCGATTAGTTTCCCTGCGCCACTATTTCCTCGGTTTCCCCCGCACACCCGCCGATTCGTGTTCCTGCGACACTATTTCCCCGATTTCCCTCGCACACCCGCCGATTAGCGTCCCTGCGCCACTATTTCCTCGGTTTCCCTCGTATACCCGCCGATTAGTGTCCGTGCGACACTATTTCCTCGGATTCCCTCGTATACCCGCCGATTCGTGTTCCTGCGCCGCTATTTCACCGTTTCCCCCGCACACCCGCCGATTCATGCCCATTGGCGCACAATGCTCTCTCCGAACAAAAAAAAGCCGTCCCTTGCAGGCCGGACCTGCTTCATGGGACAGCTTCACGCTTGGTATGACTTGGCGTTCCCGACGTATCCGTCAGCTCTTCAGCACATCATGGTCCACGTAGCGTTCGCCGTTGATTTCGCTGATGACGTTAATCGCGACTTTGGCGCCGTCTCCGGCCGTAATGATCGTGTGCATGCTGACGCCCGCGACGGTTCCGGCGGCCCAGACGCCCTCGAGGTTCGTTTGGCCGTCCGGCGTGCAGTCGATGACCGTCTTGATCCGCGGTTCCGTGCCAGGCTTCGTCCGGATGCCGCTGGCTTCCGCCAGGTCGGTGAACATGCCCGTCGCGATGATCACGTGCTTGGCTTCGTATGTGCCGCCTTCCGTCTCGACCGTAACGATCCCGTCCGAAACGCTCAGCTTCGTCACTTTGGCCGATACGATTTCCGCGCCGAATTTCTCCGCCTGCTTCTTGCCCGCCGCCACCAGGTCCGGACCGGTGATCTCCGGCGCTCCGTAGTGGTTTTCGATCCATGCCCGCTTCGTCACGCTCTGGTCGCTGTCCAGCACGATCGTTTTCTTGCCCGCCTTGGCCGTGAACAAAGCAGCGCTGGCCCCTGCCGGTCCCGCTCCGATGACCGCGATCTCATACATCTTCCCCACTCCTTCGCCATGAATGAATGATCAAATCTGCTTCAATTTTAGCACAGTTTCCAAACACTTACAAAAAGAATGGGCGGCCGCTTCCCGCGTACCGCCCCAACCTGATCTTAATGAGCTTCCTGAAGCCGCTCGACCGCCACTGTCTGCGTATTAACGGGATTCTGCCCGATCTGCACCGTGGCGACTCCGTTCTCCTTGTCCACCTTCTCGATCCAGACCGATTCTCCGCTGTCGAGATGGACCGGAATCGTATCCTTCGATTGGAAAATTTCCATCGCGCGTTCCGCGTTCATGGGTTGTCCGCCTCCATCGCATCCGTGGTCGTTTCGGTGATCAAACCGTTCTGGGACGTCACCTGGCCGCCGCCTAATCCTTCGTTGATCATGCGGTCCACGTCCATGTCGTATTCGTCCCTGCCTTCGAAAATCGCGTCTTCCAACGTCTCGTCTGCCACTTGCGCTCACCTCTTCCTCAATATTCCCGCCCCGGTTGATTCTCATACGGTTGGGCATTCTAGGAACGACCCGTCGCCCGAACGACGAACAGAAGGAGCGATTCGCATGCATACGGTCTGGAAAGGCGCCATCAGCTTCGGCCTGGTGCACGTCCCCGTGAAAATGTTTACCGCGACCGAGGACAAAGACGTTCATTTGCGCTACATCCACAAGCCTTGCGGAACCCCGATCTCCTATACCCGGTCCTGCCCGCACTGCCAGAAGGAAACGGAGTGGGAAGAGATTTCGAGAGGCTACGAATACGAAAAGGGGCGGTTCGTGCTGTTCGAGGGCGAGGAGCTGGACGCGATCAAACCGGAGAACACCCGCACGATCCAGATTCTCGACTTCGTCGATTTGACGGAGATAGACCCGCTTTATTTTCAGAAAGCCTACTACTTGTCTCCCGACCAGGCGGGAGCGGGAGCCTACAGCCTTCTTCTCGAAGCGATGCGCCAGTCCGGCAAAATCGGCATCGCCAAAATCGCCATCCGCAGCAAAAGCAGCTTGGCCGCCATCCGCGCGGTCGAGAACTGCATCTGCATGGAGACGATGCATTATCCCGACGAAATCCGCAGCCTGCAGCTCGTTCCCAATCTGCCTGCCCAGACGAACGTAAATGATCGCGAGCTGACGATGGCCAAAATGCTGATCGAGCAGCTGTCGACTCCGTTCGAGCCGGAGAAATACACGGACGACTACCGCGTCGCTCTGCTTGAGGCGATCCAGCGCAAAGTGACGGGCCAAGGCGCAGACGTCGTTACCGCTCCGGCCGCGGAGCGCACGAACGTGATCGACCTCATGGCGGCTCTGCAGGCCAGCCTCGAAGCGGTCAAGGCGGCGCCGCCCGATCCGGCCGCGGCCGCCGGCGGAACCCGCACGGCGAAGAAACCCCGCGCCCCGCGCACCCGCAAAACCGAAACGGCTCCTTGACGGGAGCCGTTTCGATTTGCTTAGGAAAACAAGTCGGAAGCCAGAAGCAAATCCATGCCGGCGGCTCCGAAAATCAGGCCTCCGAGCCGGATCATCTGGGAATAGGAGGCGGGAGGATCGCCGGAGACCCCGCTCCCGTGCAACATCCGCCAAATGAACCGGGGATGGAGGGCAACGAACCAAGCGGTGCCCGTAGCGACCACGACCAGCATCATCAGCATGAAGGAAACGAGGGGGGCGACAGGCGCCATGTCCATCAGGGTCCCACCTTCGGTTGAGCTTCTCTCCTTTCTTATGTAAATGGAGGTTCAAACGTGCAAGCGGATCTTGGCGGTCCCGGGAAAATCTGCAGCCTATGCGGCGCTTCCCCGCCGAGCGGGCAGAGCCCATTGCGTTCGTAGATCCCAGGGGCGTCTTCGGTTGCGAGCAGAAATCTCCTCGGGCCCTGCAGATCGGGATAGAGGTGAACGCTTTCCTCGACGGATGGCCGGGCCGGGAATGGGCAAAATGGGAAAAAGCCCACCTGGCGAGGAGGCCGGCCCAATGCCCGCGGCGGCGAAAACGATCCTGAAGCTCGGAGATTACGAGCTGAACGTCACGCATCCCGACAAGCTGATTTGGCCCGACATGAACATCACCAAGCTGGAGTATATCCAGCAGCTCGCGAAGCTGGGGCCATACTTGCTCCCCCATTCGCAAAACCGTTATTTGACGACGATCCGTTATCCCGAAGGAATCGCGGGCACGTCATTTTACCAGAAAAACGCCCCCAAGCCGACGCCCGACTTCGTCCGGACGGCGATGGACGGAACGATCAACTACGTCGTGCTGGATTCGATGCAGACGCTGGTGTGGCTCGGAAGCTTGTACAGCCTGGAGCTGCACGTCTCCTGCGAAATCATCGGGGACCCGCTCCCCGACCGGTGGATTCTCGACATCGATCCGACGCTCGAAGAGGAGCCGCGGATCATGGAAGCGGCGTCGTTAGTCGGAGATCTGCTTCATTCGCTCGGACTCGACGCCGTTCCGAAAACGTCCGGCGCCACCGGCGTGCAGGTCGTCATGCCGATCGAACGCGGCCCGACCTATGACGAACTCCGGGCGTTCGGGAAGTTCGTCTCGGAGTACCTGACCGCCCGGAATCCGAAGCTGTTCACGGTGGAACGGTTCAAGAAAGATCGGGGAACGCTCATCTACCTCGACTATCTGCAGTTCCACCCCGGCCGGACGCTGGCCGCCCCTTATACGCCGCGCGCCCGCCCCGGCGCACCCGTGTCGACCCCGCTCACCTGGGAGGAAGTCGCCCGCAATCCTTCCGCGACCGATTTCAACCTGCTCAATATCGAAGAAAGGCTCCGCGCCCGCGGCGATCTGATTGCCCGCATGAAGCCGCAGCCTTTAAAACGTGTAATCGCCGGCATGAAATGAGAAGCTGGCGAATCCGTCCGTTTCCCGTTACAACAACGGCGACAGCATCCGCGCCAGCGCCTGCTTCGCCTTGACGCTGCGGGGACGTTTGCGGAAAGCGGACAGCTCGATTTCCCGGCTGTCGCGCAAGTCCTGCAAGAAATCCTGCTCCAGCTCCCCGATCCGCTGCGCATCGAACAGCAGCGCATTCGTCTCGAAATTGCTGAAGAAGCTCCGCAGGTCCATATTGGCGGTCCCGACCGAAGCCATCAGCCGGTCCACGATGACGACCTTCGCGTGGATGAAACCGCGGCTGTATTGCCAGAACCGCACGCCGTAGCTCATCATCTCGTCGACATAGGACATCGTCGCGGCGTGCACGAGATACGTATCCGGCACGAGCGGCACGATCAACCGAACGTCGACGCCGCTCATCGCCGCGATTTTGAGCGCCATGGCGATGCCGGCATCCGGAATGAAATACGGCGTCGTGATCCAGATCCGCTCCTTCGCCACCGACAGAGCGGCGAACAGCGTCTCGTGGATGGCGTCGTCTCTCCGGTTCGGGCCTCCGGCCACGATCTGGACCGCTTCCCTTCCGGTGCACTGGTGAACGGGGAAATACTCCGGATCCTTGGGGTTCCTACGGGTCGCCGTCTCCCAATCTTTGAGAAACACTTCCTGCAAACCGTAAACCGCGTCGCCTTCCAGCTGCAAATGCGTATCCCGCCAAAACCCGAGCCGCGGATGTTTGCCCAAGTACTCGTCCCCGATGTTGATGCCCCCGACGAACCCTTTCGTTCCGTCGACCACGAGAATTTTGCGGTGGTTCCGGTAATTCATCCTCTTCTTCATGAAAGCCGGCCGAAGCGGAAAGAAGCTGGCGTATTCCACCCCCGCTTCCTGGAGAGGAACGAAATACGCTTTGCCCAGTTTAATGCTGCCGATTCCGTCGTACAACAGCCGCACTTGAACGCCTGCCTCGGCTTTGCGAATCAGCTCGTCGCGGAACTTCCGTCCGGTCTCGTCGTCCCGAATGATGTAGGAGGAGAAATGGATATGGTGCCGCGCGCCCCGAATCGCTTCGAGCATCGCTTCATAGGCTTTCTCCGCGTTCGTCAGCACCTTCGTTTGGTTGCAGCCCGTGATCGGAGCCGCCCCCGCCTTGCGCAGAAGCTTGAACAGCCTCTCCTGATGGGCGAACTCGGGACTCGGCATCTGATCCGGCTGGGAGATCAGATGGCTCTTGGCGATGATCTCGGCGCGGCGCTGCTCGTCGATGCCTCCGCGCCGGCGCACGCGCCTGCGCCTCTGGTATTCGCGGGCCAGGAAATAATAGAGGACGAATCCGACGATCGGGAACAGGAACAGAATGAACAGCCAAGCCATCGCATTGGCCGGCCTCTTGTATTCCAGCACCAGAATGGTCGCCGCCTGGAAGACGAAGATGACCAGTACCGCGAACAGCCATTGCATGCGCGAACCTCATTTCGGCGAAAACTTGTCAGAGGATTATTATACCATCTTTGCCCGCCAAGCGAGGCCCGTATCCGTATAAGGCTGCCGTGGGCGATTCGAAAATAAGAAACGCCCCGCAGAGACCGATCTCCGCGAGGCGATGCAGCTACGCAAGAAACTTCCTGTAATTCTCCCCGAACAGCTTCTCGTCCCGGATGAAGCGGGAGAACAGACTGGTCGTATTCGGACTCGATTCCGCCGCTTCTCCCCGTTTCAGCCGATTGAGCAATTTCCTCAGCTTATCCGTCAAATCGCTTCGGTTCTCCGCCTCGAACGTATCGCCGAGTCCGTACGTTTCGATCGTATACCCGATTTCTCCGTGGTTTGGGCCGAGCACGAATTTATGATGGGCCGCCCCTTCCGTAAGAGGGCCGCTGATACCCGAGAACATGCCGCGGTAGGGCAAAATGACGGCATCGCATAACTCCAGGTATTGGGTTTTGAGGGATTCCGGAATGTACCGGATGTCTTTATGAAGCCGATCGGCGATCCCGTACTCCATCGCCCAGCGGTCCAAATCCGCTTCCGTGAAATGATCCTCCGAACCGGCTACGATAACCGTGAAGTCCAAGTCTCGCAAGTACGACAAGGATTCCATCAGGATATCGATCCCTTTGTCGTACCGCATCCCCCCGAAGCACAACAGATAGGGCCGCTTCCGTCCGGACAAGGCATGGAGGATATCCTGCTCCTGAGCGTCTACTCCGCCGGATTCCCTTTTGAAATAGGGAATATGGATATTCGCCACCTTGCTTTCGTCGCAGCCGTCCCGAAGAATGCGGGCATGGGTGAAATTGCCGTGTACGGCGACTTTGTCGATCACCCGGAGCTTTAATAGCAGGAACATGAGCCACCGTTTCAGTCGTTTCGTCGGATACCAATGCAGTGTACCCGTCACCCGGATTCCGGCCGCCAGAGGCATCGCCAATAACAAGGAAACGATCGCGCTATCGAGATGGAACAGGTGCACCTTGTCATATCCGTATCTGCGCGCGTATAGGAACATGCCGAGCAGGCACATCGTCCTTCGCAACAGGCTAAGCCGACCGGTGGAGTCTCGAAGAGGCGGAAGGTTTCGAACTTTGATGCCGCAACCCTTCAACTCGGAGACCAGTTCCTCCCCCGCGTTCAGCGTATAATAGCCGACTTGATCGTACTGGTTCTGTTTACTCAGATGCTGCATGACCGTCAAATTATACAGGCGATGATGCCCGTCGCTTGAGAGATCGTATCCCAACAATCGGCTCATGCCGTTCGCCTCCTCAAAACCGTGCCGTCCGGATTTCCGTCATGCCTTGCCTTCGGCCGCGCGGGATCCTGCTCTTCTCCCGATCGGGAGCTTGGTTGAAAGCTTAGCCCAAACGAAGTTTACCTCTTCGACCTTCCACCACTTCACGATCAGAAAATAGAGGAGCAACGCAGTCCCGCAGAAAACCGCCATCAGGACAATTTCTCCGAACTTATTCAGCACAAGGCTCTGCATGCTGATCCGGAAGGCTCCGTACGCGATGGAAGAAGAAAGCGCGGCGGAAAAGGCGATTTTGAAAATGAACGACGCGGAAACTCCGAGGGCATGATCTCTATACTTCCTCTTATAGGCGGAGACCAAATAAAAGAAGGCTGCGGAAAGCGAAGCCACGGTGGCCACCGCAAGACCCAAATAACCGATTCGCGGTACCAGAAGCAAACTGAACGCGATGAAGCCGCCCGTATAACCCAAGGAATAGATGATGGACGATTTCAAATATCCCCGGCTGAAGAAGAGCTTGTTGAAAAAATCCCGAAGCGGCATAATGACGATGGCAGCGGATAATACGAGAAACGCGGACGCCGTCATCCGGGTGGCATCGGCATCGAACGCCCCTCTTTCGAAGAGAGCCCGAATGATGCTGGTCGAAAACAGCATGCAAATGAAGAATACCGGAGTCATCATGAGCAACAGGCTTTTGATGCCGGTCGACACGATCGTATCGTATTCGCGCTGTTTCTTCTCCGCCAGCATTTGGACGGCGGAAGGGTAAGTCGCGCTCACGAGTGCCGTTCCGAACAAGGTGACCGGAAGCATGATAATCCGGTTGGCGTAGTTAATGGCAGATGCGCTTCCGACATCCAGATATGCCGCGAAGTACCGGGAAGCGAATACCATAGATTGGTCGATCAGAACCATGGTCATAATCGGCATCGATAAAGCGAACAATTTTCGCAGGTATTCGTCCTTCACGCCCATATATCGCTTGTAACGGATTCCCTTCGCGCGCAATACGGGAATTTGCACGGCGACCTGAACCACGTTCCCGATCACGAACCCCAACGCGACGGAATAAATGCCTAATGATTGATGGAAAAGGATCATGAATAGAATGACGACGATATTGTTAATGACGGTCATGAAGGCCGGTGTCGTAAAATGGTTCACGCTATTGAGAACCGTGGATTGCGCGTAGGATAATCCGAAAAACAGCATGCCCGGCAGCAGGATCCACAGCAGTTGCTCGATCTTCTGGTGCGACGCCGGATTGTCGGCGAAAAAGGCGGACAGCCAATCGCTGAGACCGTAGCATACCCCAATCACGACCAACATGATGACCAAGAACCAATTGATCGTATTGCTGAACATCAAGGAGGCTTCTTCCGGGCTCTTGTTCACCCTTTCTTTGATAAACAAAGGGACAAAACCCGTTAAAAAAATGGAACTGACGAAAGCCAGAATAATGGAAGGGACCGTATAAGCAAACAAGTAGGCGTCCGTATCGAGATCGGCTCCGTACTGAGCGGCGATGAGCACTTCCCTGAACAATCCAAGGAAAGCGCTGAGCAGATTCCCAGAAAACAAAATGATCGCGCCGGATACGATGGCTTTTGAGTTCATGAAACATCCCCTAGCAGATTGATACAATCAGTAGCAATCATTTTCTTTTCACTTTACGATACATTATGTATCAATGTCAAGCGCACGGGGGCCTTTGTCGCCGAGCGCCTCTTAACGAGCGGCGTACTTCGCCAACATTTCCTCGTAGAGCGCGGTGGTCCGCTCCACGTAACGCTCTTTCGTGAAATCCCGCAAAAACACTTCCCGCGCTCGTTCGCCAATGGCACGGTAATCCTGGGCCAACATGCCGACCACCGCTTCCCTGAGCGCCTCCGCATTCCCAGGAGGGACGAGAACTCCGCTGCCTTCGCGAACCATTTCCGGCACCCCCCCGACATCGGTGGCGACGACCGGGAGTCCGGCGCTCATCCCTTCCAGAATGACAGTCGGAAAGATATCGTATATAGAAGGCAGAACAAGCAGATCGCTTTGCCGCAGGAGCTCAGGCACGTCTCTCCGCAAGCCGAGCATGAACACCGTATCCTGAAGCCCCGATTTTTCCACCTGAACACGCAGCTTCTCCTTATACGGCTTCTCATACTCAAACGCGACGTCCCCGACGATGACGACTTTGATATGGGGATGCGAGGTCTTCCATCGTGCGGCCGCTTCGATCAGATACTCCAAACCTTTCATCGGCGACAACCGGGCCACGGCGATCGCGATGCGGGCTTCCACAGGCAAACCAATTTGGCGCTTCAAATCAAAGGCAGTCTCCGTCATAGCGCTCGGGGGACGGGCATCGATGCCGTTATAGATTTTGACCAGCTTGGAGGATTCCCGGTTAAACCAGCGGAACATGATTTTGCTTCGCTCGCAAAGCACGATGACCTTATCGTTGAGCACGTGATCTAGCCATCCTACCGCACGGTAGGCGAAGAGCGGCTTGCGGGCGAGCTCGTGCACGGTCTGGATCGTCGGAATGCCCAGCCATTTGCCCACCGCGTTGGCTCCGATGACTTCCATTTTGTGCGAGTGGATGAGGTCGATCCTGTGCTCCTTCACGATACGGCGGATCGCCCGGAGGGAACGAAACAGAAGCGCCAGATTACGGAAGTAGTAGCCCGCATCCGTCGGTTTGCCGAATACGGCGAGCGGACCGAACAGCACCCTTGCGCCAACCGCCTCGTACTTTTCCACGTAGGGAGACGGTGCGGACAGCAGGACGAAGGAACGGTATTTGTCCCGATCCAATCCCTGGATCAGTTGAAGCAGCACCGAGTCGACCCCGCCGACCTGGCTAGCGTACGGTTGAATGAACAAGATGTTCTTCATGGGTGCCTCCTTATACGGTTTGGAACGCGATCTGATGGCGTTTGGCCAGTTCGACGAAACGGTGCGCGATCATTTTGACGTCGTCCTGCATCTTCAGGCTCTCGAAAATGTAAATGTCCATGCTGTTGTCCGATTTGCACAAATCGTACAAATTCAGAATCGCGGTGCTGCCGAAAGAGAACAGGTTGATTTTCCGAAGATTGTTTTTCAGGATCACGAGATATAGCAGTTCACTGGGCAGTTTCTTCGGCAGCGTCAGGATCTGTCCCGGAACGGCCTCGATGGACTTCTTCTCCCCGGGGTGCTGCTTGATGAACATCGGGATGTCCCGCCGGCCGATCGCCTCGTCGACTTTGCCTTTCATTTCCCATATATACGGCTCACGGTTCGGAACTTCGTCGAGAAAAGGATCGGTCAGCACGACGGAAATCGTATCCAGGCCGGCGACCTGGCGGTCGATCTCGCGGAGCTCCGGGTAAATCCGGTAGCATTCCTCCACGATCCGGGGAATCCCGAGAAATTGGTTGAAATCGAGCGGAAGCCCCCGCGTTTTCTTGCGGATCGGGTTGCGGGCATCGGAGGTGATGAGTCCCGGCCGCTGCAGCCAGACGGAGTCGATCCACTTCAAGCTGCCGAAATAGCCCCCGGGAAGCCCGAACCAGGGAGCGACCCGCTTCAGCAGGCGCATATGCCAGCTGGAGTGGGTGCTGTTGTTGATATAGTTGCCGAAGCCTTCCTCGTAGAGGTAAGCGCGTTTGTTTTCGCTGCCGAACTTGCGCATGATCGCGTATTCGACGGCGACGAAATCATGGGCGACGAACACCTCGGAGTAAGGCGAGATATCGGAAAGAACGGGCGGCAGCCTTTTCCGCCAATTGTGGTAGAAGAAATATTTTCGAAGCGGATGGAGCGACAGCTTGTATTCGTCCAGCATGCCGTCGTCGATGTACATGACCTTCTTCCATACGCCGGTCCCCTTCACCTTGCGGGCAAATTCGGCAGCTTCGAAGAAGTGGTTCAGAATGACGATGTCGCATTGGTCATACTGCATTCCTTCCTTGATCAGCCGGGCAATCAGGTATTGATACGGTTTCGTGCATACGAACAGGATTTTGTGACCCGCCCTCTTTTTCACCGGTCTCTAGCTCCTCTACGATAACTTAGGAGTTTCCTCGATTCCCGGGACTCCTTCCCCCTGTCATCGGAACCTGTACCTTCTTACGAAGGAGAGCAACGCATCGGGAAGAAGCAGCCGGGCCCACTTCTTGAACATGAGCTTAAGGCCGAATGCCGGCTTGAAATGCTTCCATTCCGTCAAGGACAAGTAGCGGTAATATTCCTTCTTGTAAGGATGGGCATTGTCGTAATGCCAAGGCTTGGAGTTGCCGGTAAAATGCACGATGGACGGGTTTTTTACCGCTTGTTTGAACATTCCGATCTTGTCGGGAGGAGCGTCTATTCGGCCGAACATGTTGCGCTGCACGTTCCATTTCGGATGTAAATGCAGCCATCTTCCGTGCAGTACCGCGTTTAAGCCGTCCTGATCATGGTAATGCATGCGGTGGGGGTTCTCCCGGACGAACCGGAACACCCGGTTCGACACGTCCTCGTCCCGCCACTTGGGCAGATTGATGAGCAGAACTCCCGAATTGAAATAGGCCGACCCTTCCGGGATACACAGATCAGCCAACCGAAACGCGCCGCCCAGGTCTTCTACCGCGCCAATGGGATGGTCGCCGATCGGCACCAGCAGCATTTGGGAAATGTCGTCCCGGACGATCAGATCGCAATCGAGGTAGATGACTTTCTCCACCGGTTCGTCCCGCAGCATCTCCGGAATGACCAGGCGGTAATAGCTTGCTTGGGTAATATGCCTGCCCTCCGCGATGAACAAATCGTTAAAGTGCTCCCTCTCGACCTTCAGAAACTTGATTTCCCCGCCGTGCCGCTGAACCGAACGCGTCAGCAGCAGCCGGTTCTCCGGCGTGATATCCCCATCTGCGACGTAGAAACGGCATTTCCATCCGGGGGCCAGGTTGACGAGGAGGGATACGAACGCGACAGCCAGATGCTGGGCATAGAGGTTGTCCGCGGCGCCAATGATACAGATCGTTTGCAATTCGCTCATCTCGGTCCGTCCTTTGCTCGCTTGTCGGATTTCAGCAGCTTGCGGTATACCAGATTCCGGACACTCCGTATGAATCCGCTCCCTCTTTTACGGGAAATGCCCACGGTGCGGGCGAGGTATTCCCGATGCACGCCGGGCCTCCCGTCCCAGAAAAGCGAGCGGGGACGAATCGCGTCCCTGTACAAATTCCGAATGCCCGTATTGGATTCGTTGGGCAAGTGCCAGACGGTCAGGAACAGATCGTCTTTCCTTGCGTTCCCGTCCGATCTCGTCCGAATCCGGCGGATGAAAGGATTCGCCGTTCGAGGATGGCTGCCGAGTTTGTGATAGACGAAACTGAGCATGTGGGATTCGTCTGCCAGTCTCGGACGGTTCGCACGGAACCGTTCCAAGGACGCGGACCAAACGCGGTCCAGCTCCGGAACGACTCTGCGGATCTCCCGTAAGGTAGCGGCGATACACTCGCTCCCGCAATACTCCGGCGGCAACGGCACCGGCTCTCCCAGCATCTCTTCGTAGATGACTCTCATCTGAAGGCGGCTTAATCCGTTCACCTGCACATCCGGATCGTCCGCATCTTCCACCGCCATCGTGAGCAATCCGTACCGCTCCAGCTGGGAATCGATGATGGAAGCGGGACGGATCCAGACGCAATCGGGACGCAAAACGACGTATTTGGCGGTTTCGTCGGTTTCCGTCTCGCAGATCCGCTTGATGACGTCGAACAGGTATACCGGATTTTTCCGCATGCCGTGAAAGCCGAACGGTGTCCGATAGGTCAGGGGAACCCGTTCGATCCGCACCTTCAGCTTGTCTCTGAGGAAGCCTTCGAGGTCGAATCCCCGGATGGACGGAACCTGGGCCGCGCTCGTGAAAAGGATGTGGCCGGCCATCGGATTCTGGCGTCGGCTCGTGGCAAAGAAGACGGCGGCGCATTGCCAATCCGTCTCCCGGAAGATCTCCTCCTCATGAATCCAGGTGCAGATATTCACGGGCGGGAACCCCTCCTTCTCCCTGCCAAGCCTCCAGGATCCGCAAGTGCCGTTCCACCATCCGTTCCATGGAATACCGGGAGGAGATCTCCTTGCTTCCGCAGGAGAACCGTTCCCGCAGCCCGCGATCCATGACGAGGCGCTTTAACCGGGCGGCCAGGTTCTCCGTATCGTCTACCCCGATGACGAAACCGTTCTCCCCCTCCCGCACGAGATCGGAAGCCGCGCCCGCCCGGTACGTCGTGACGATCGGCAAGCCGAACGCCGCCGCTTCGTTGAAGACAAGCCCCCATACGTCATAGCGGGTAGGCAGCACGAAGACGTCAGCCAGCTTCCAGTAGGACAGCAGCTCTTCCTTCTGCATGAAGCTCTTCAAGGTGACGCCCCGAATCCCCTCCTCCCGGATGATCCGCTCGTAGAGCGCTTTGTCCGGTCCCCCGCCGATCAGAAGCAGGCTCACCTCCGCGTCCGGAAGCTCCCGCTGCAGCTTGGCGAACGCCTTCAGCAGCACGTCGAAGCCTTTGCGGGGAACGAACTGGCCGACGCCGAGCAGAACGATGTCCTTCAGGTTGTCCCTTCGCTTCAGAATTGCCTTCTCTTCCGGGGATAAAGGCTCCAAATCCCGTTCGCTCAGGATCGTCGAAGACAACGGATACTCGTAGATTCGGTCGGCGGCAGCGCCATAATGGAGAAGGTAGCGCGTGCAACTGCTCCCCGAGGAGAGCCACGCGCGGGCGCTGGAGATCAGATACGTCTTCAGCTTCCGCTGCAGCCAACGGTCATTGCCCGGGAAGCCTCCATCCGAATTCAGGATGAACGGCTTACGGCGCAGCTTCAGCCAATGGATCGCGAGAATTTCCGTGGGCGAACTGTAGCATCCCATGATATAGACGTCGAACGGCTCCGCGTTCAGTTCCCGGATCACCGACCAGTTGAGATGCTTATCCAGTCCGAACGTCCTGCCCTTCAGGAACTTGTAGCGGAAATGGCGGCCCAGCCCTTCGATCTCCCATTCCCGGTTGGCCTCGTTCCTCGCTTCGAACCAGACCGTCAGCTCGCAATGCTTACCCAGTTCATTGAAGAAGTCGATCCGGTATGGAGACGGAATATTGGTCAGGAACAGCACTTTCATCCCATTCTCTCCCTTCCGTTGGCAGTCCGGATCACTCTTCCCAGCGAGCTGCCCATTCGAATCGCCAACATCGTCAGCAGAATCCCGAGGCATGCGCCCGCCGTATCGAGCAGGACGTCCTCGAAGAGCGGCCTTCTTCCGTCGACGAACGATTGGCGGTATTCGTCGGCTGCCGCGAACGCGAAGCACAGCAGGATTCCCGCAGGCGGAAGCCATTTGCGCTTGCGAAAGACGGCTCGCAGCAGAAGCATCAGCATGGAACCGAGAATCGCGTACTCCGTCACGTGGGCCGCTTTGCGAATGAAAAATTCGGCAAACGTGAGGCTCCCCATTTCGCGGATGTTGACCCGGAGCCCGGCATAAGAAAAGTCCACCCATCCGAAATCGCGTTCCAGCTTCTCGGCTGTCACGATGCGCCTCAGCCAAGGTTGGATGTTCTGCTGTTTGAACGGCTGGGAGGAGAACAGGAAGATCACGGCCGCCCAAGCAAGCATAATGGCCCCGATTACGATTTTCGCCATGCTACAGCAGATCCCAGCTGACGGGCGTTCCCGCCTTCAGAGGGCGGGAGGCGGTCCGCCCCAGGAACATGCCCAGGTATTTGGGAGACAGACCGTATCCCGGCCGGATAATCCGGATGTTGTCTTCGCTGAGCGTTTCCCCCGGCTGGACGTCTCGGCTGATATAGAGGGATCGCCTGAACTTCAAGGACTGCCGGTCCTTCTCGGTCAATCCGTATGAGATGCCTCCCAGCGCCTGCCATGCCCGTTCCGATTCCGACACGAGCTGCTTCATCTCGGCGGGCTCCAGCGAGAACGCCGCGTCCACGCCGCCGTCTGCTCGGGACAACGTGAAGTGCTTCTCGATCACCGTGGCGCCTAGCGCGACGCTGGCGATCGGGACGCCGATGCCTATCGTATGATCGGAAAGACCGACCTCGCAGCCGAACAGATGGCGCAGGTGGGGAATCGTGTTGAGATGGCTGTCGGCGGGCGATGCGGGGTAATGGCTCGTGCATTTGAGCAGAATCAGATCGCGGCATCCCGTTTCCCGAGCGGCGCCCACCGCTTCCTCCAGTTCCGCGATCGTAGCCAAGCCGGTCGAGATGATGAGGGGCTTGCCCGTCGAGGCCGCGCGCCGGATCAGCGGCAAATCGTTGTTCTCGAAAGAAGCGATTTTGTAGAACGGTACGTCAAGCTCTTCGAGGAAATCGACGGCGTCCGGGTGGAACGGGGTGCTGAACGGAATGAGGCCTCTTTCCCGGCAGCGGTCGAAGATCGGCTTATGCCATTCCCATGGCGTATAAGCCTGCTCGTACAGCCGGTAGAGGGATTGCCCTTTCCAGAGGCTGTTCGGATCCCCGATGAAGAAATCGCCGTCTTCCAGGTCGAGCGTCATCAGGTCCGCCCGGTACGTCTGCAGCTTCAACGCGTGAGCGCCCGAATCGGCAGCCGCGTCGACGATCCGCAGGGCGGTGTCAAGCGATTGGTTGTGGTTCCCGGACATCTCCGCGATGATGAACGGGGCGTGGCCCGTTCCGATCTTGCGGTGTCCCAGCTGAATGTCGCGCAATCATGTCACCTTCTTTTTCTCGACTTTCACCACGAAGGTGTCGCCGTCCAATTCGAAATAACAAGGGTACCTCTCGTTATCCGCCACGCGCAGCAGCCGGAACTGCTCCCGGATCGACAGGTCGGGATTCAGCCGGCTGTCGGTGGGCGTGCGCCGCGGGTAAAACGTCGGTTCGCCTTGCTGCGGCACCGCCTCGTCCAGAATGCCCGGGTAGCGCTGCAAGAACTCCTCGCACAGCTCGAACGTCACGCGGCCAAGCTCCCGGCGCATTTCGCCGATGAGCTCGGTGCCCCGGAACGAGAGAGTCTTCTTCAAATAGATCGGGCCGCTGTCCACCCGCTCCGCCGCCTCGAAAAGGCAGACGGGGATGTCGCTTTTCCCTTCGAGAATTTGCCACGTCAGGGGCGACCAGCCTTTGCCCTGGGGCAGGTTGCTGGCATGCACGACCAGGTTGCGGGTATGAAGGGCGAGAACGGCAGGGGAAACGATTTGCTCGCAGCCCAAGTAGAAGGCAATGTCGCCGCTCGGCATGTCCCGGATATCATGGATCCAGACAATGTCTTCCGAGAGCGGCTTCAGCTTGGGCAGCCACGCCGGAAGAAACTCGTTGATCCAGTTCCTGCGGTCGGATACGACCGTGATATTCCCGAACTTCTTCATGGTTCCAGCTCCTTTGCGATTCTATCGGCCCCTAGCCCGTCGGTCAGTTCCATCGCCCTGGCGGACATCCACAGCACCCGCTGCGAATGCTGGCGCATCGTGAGGACCGCCTCCCGGATGAGCGCCGGATCGACCTCCTCCGATCGGCCCAGCCAGCGGACGGCGCCGGCTTGGGCCGCCCGTTCGGTCAGCGTCTCCTGATTGGCGGCGGTCGTGACGATCAGCGCGGGCAAGCCAAGGCAGCAGCGCTCCCACGTCGACGATCCGCCCGCGCCGATTGCCGCGTCTGCCTTCAACATCAGCGGAGCAACCCTCTCCGCGTGGCGGTGGAAGCGGACGTTCGGCAAGGACGCGCACAGATCGGCGATTTTCCCGGCGTCCCGATTGGCTCCTCCGGCCAGCACCGTGATTTCCAACCCGGCTTCCGCCAAGGGAGCCAGCGCCGTGAGCGTTTTGCTTGTCTCCCCGGTCCGGTCGACTCCGCCGAACGAAATGAGCACCCTCCGGATGCTGCCGTCGCGGCGGACGAGGGGGCGGCTCTCCGCGAATTCTTCCCGGAGCAGCGCATAGCGGGGACCGATCAGGAGCCGGGTCCCGGGCTCTACGAGATCGCGGTAGCGGAAGCCCGTTTCCGCGTCCAGGTTCTGATCCAGAAGCACGTCGCACAGATGCGGACGATCAGCCAGATCGTCGATGACCATCAGCTTCTTGACGTACGGTCGAACTTTCTCTTCATAACGGCGGTCCAGCGCGTAATGGTCGACGACGAGCCAGTCCGCGGGCTCCGGCCGTCCCCGCCGCTTGGTCAGCGCCTCGATGGTCTGCTCCGCGTCAAACGTCCAATGCGCGCCCAGCCAATGCGCATGGGCAGGAAGCGCTTCTTCCATTGTTTCCGTACGCGCCTCCGCCTCCGGACTTGAGGCTCGGGGAAACGCATCCACCTCGTATCCTCGCCCGCGAATATACGGGATCATGCTCCCGTCATGCTCCCGGCACAGAAAAACGACGTCGGCGCCATGCCGGGCGCGGAGCCGGTCCGCCAGGGTCAGGCAGCGCATGACATGGCCCGAACCGATGTCCCGGGAGGCGTCGGCGCGGATGTACACTTTCATTTTGCGACTCTCTCTCTCACGCACTCCCCGACGACCTTGCGGAACGCGTGGATGACGTCCTCGATGTCTTCGTCCGTCATGGCGGGGAACAGAGGGAGCGTCATGACCCGCTCGTAGAACAGTTCGGCGTTCGGGCACAGCCCCGGCTCGTATCCAAGGCGCCGGTAGTAAGGATGAAGGTAAACCGGTATGTAGTGCAGGTTGACCCCGATATTCTCGGCGTGCATCCGCTCGAAAATCTCGTCGCGTCCGAGCCGCAGCCGGTCCAGCCGGAGCTGGACGACGTACAGATGCCAGCTGGATTCTCCTTCCCCATCCTGGTAGGGAAGGATGACCTCCTCCATGTCGCGGAACGCTTCGTTGTAGCGCCCCGCAATCTCCCGGCGGCGCTCGACGAACCGGTCCAGCTTGCCCAGCTGGCTGACGGCGAGCGCCGCCTGGAAATCGGTCAACCGGTAGTTGTAGCCAAGCTCCTGCATTTCGTAGTACCAGGCGCCGGGTCTCACCCGTTCCAGCTGATCGAGATCGCGGACGATGCCGTGGCTGCGGAAACGGATCAGCTTGCGCCAGTGGTCTTCGTTGTCCGTCGTGATGATTCCGCCTTCCCCGGACGTGACGTGCTTCACGGGATGGAGGCTGAACATCGTCATGTCGCTGATGGAGCCGACCTTCTCGCCGCGGTAACTCGCCCCCAGCGCATGCGCCGCGTCCTCGATGAGGACAAGCCCCCGTTCGGAAGCGATCCGCCGCAGTGCGGCTAGATTCGCCGGCTGGCCGGTGAAATCGACGGCAATGATCGCTTTCGTCCGGTCGGTCACGAGCTTCTCGACTTCGGCCGGATCCAGGTTGTACGTCCGATCGTCGATGTCCGCGAACACGGGCGTACCGTTCTGGTACAGCACGCAGTTCGCGCTGGCCGCGAACGTCATCGGCGAGGTGATGACCTCGTCGCCCTCTCCGATCCCGGCCGCGCAGCAGGCGGCATGAAGCGCCGCCGTACCATTGGCGAAAGCCACCGCGTAGCGCGCTCCGACGATTCTGGCCATCTTGCTTTCCAGCTCTGGAACGAGCGGGCCGGTCGTCAGATAGTCGCCCTTCAGGATCTTCGTAACGGCTTCGATATCCCGATCGTCGATCCATTGGCGTGCGTATGGGAGGTAGGAAGCCCTCATGCGTATTCACCCAGGTATTGGCGGATTTCCTCGTCGGTCAGCCAGCGGTCGTTCGTGTGGCTGCAATAGCTGAAACGTTCGTCCAGCGGCCTGCCGCCGTAGCCTTCCGGGTCGTCATCCATCCATCCGTGGTACTCGGGTTTGATGACGTAGTAGTCGTCGAACTCGACCGTTTTCCTGGCGTCGTCTTCCGTAATCATCGCCTCGTGCAGCTTCTCCCCCGGCCGGATCCCGACGATTTCCATTTCGCAATCGGGCGCGATGACGTGGGCCAAATCGACGATTTTGACGCTCGGGATTTTCGGGACGAAGATTTCCCCGCCCTTCATGCGTCCGAGGTTATCGAGAACGAACTGCACGCCCTGGTCGAGCGTGATCCAGAAACGGGTCATCCGCTCGTCCGTGATCGGCACTTTGCCGGTTTTCCGGACTTTGTGGAAGAAAGGAATCACGCTGCCTCGGCTGCCGGCCACGTTGCCGTAGCGAACGACGGAGAACCGGGTCGGCTTGTCCCCGACGTAAGCGTTGGCTGCGACGAACAGCTTGTCGGATGCGAGCTTCGTCGCGCCGTACAGGTTAATCGGATTCGCGGCCTTGTCCGTGCTGAGCGCGATCACCCGTTTCACGCCCCGGTTGATCGCCGCGTCGATTACGTTCTGAGCGCCAAGGATGTTGGTCCGGACGGCTTCGATCGGGTTATACTCGCAGGCGGTCACATGCTTCAGCGCCGCTGCGTGGACCACGATGTCGACCCCGTCGAACGCCCGGTTCAGCCGTTCCGCGTCCCTCACGTCACCGATGAAGAACCGCATTCTCTCATCCGTGAACTCTTGACTCATCTCGTATTGCTTGAGCTCGTCCCGGCTGAATACGATGATTTTCCGAACGTCCATCTCCAGCACTTTCTTCACGAATTTCCTGCCGAACGAACCGGTCCCCCCGGTCACCAATACCACTTTTCCATGGACATCCATCCGAATCTTCCTTCCCCGACTATGGTCCTATCAGATACGTTTTGTAGTGACGTTTGATAATAATGATACATTTAGTAGCATTTTACGTCAACCCATTTTACTACAAAATGTATCACCGCAGCATGGTCCCATTTGTTTTTCGTGTCATATAGGTTTATAGACCCATTTTCAGGACCGCACGCAAACTTGCCCTTCCAACAAAAACAAGAGGCCGATACATGATCGACCTCTTCTTCTCTATGTCCGACTCCGCGATTTATGTTCTATGAACATCGTTTCCGTTCAATGCTCCGGCCTGAAGCGGATCAACTTGTCCTTCAACATGACGAATTGGGGCTTCAATCGGAGCCGGAACAGAATGACGATCCACATCGGAAGCACGGCGAACTGGAAGGAAAGCTTCAGCAGCACGGACAAGCCCCCCCTGTTCAATTGAATCATGACGAAAGGGATAACGGCGGCGAAGATGATTTGTCCGACCATTCCGTTTCGGGCCAGCGTATTCTGGAGTTTGCCTTGCAGCGCTTTGGCCGTAAAACCCAAAAGGAACGCGAACAGGATGACCGAAACCGCTCCTCCGTTTACATACAGTTCCGTAAGCAGATGCGCCGTACCGACCGGCTTCAAATTTTCGATGGACTCGTATTGGACTACGAAGCGCTCGAAAAACTGGAAATCTTCTTTATTGGGCAAAATTAGTGAAGGGATTTGCTCGAACAACGGGTCGATAAGCGTCTTGCCGTATAAGAAAGATACGGTATGTTCTTTGAACAAGTCCAAACATTTGAGAAAACTGATATAGTTGAACGTCGTCTCGTAGAAGTAAAACTCCAGAGGGGCTTTGAAAAGAGACAATACGTTGACCGAAGAGTCTCCGCCTCCCCGGACCATCCCGATGAAACCGAACAACAGCAAGAACATTCCGCCCAACAGCAGCTCCCTCCCCTTTACGGTTCTCTGGGGGTTCGTGAATTTGTGCAATAACCACAATTCCAGAATAAACGTAAGGGTTAACTGCCGGATCCCGAGCGGGAACAGGGGCAAGTGGATCATCCCGGAGAGCGCCAAATACCGCTTGTCAAACCGGGTCATCCTGAGCAGAATTAAGATGCCGATATCGACCGCGTAAACCGCCGTAAACAGAAATACGTAACCGGAGTTATCCAGGTCGTAACCAATGGAGACCGCACTCAAGTAATCGATTTTGTACATCCCCAGAAGGTAGAGACCGAGCGAACCTAGGAGCCAGAAATGGATGAAGTGCTTCGAGTAGAAATAATCGTAGCCGATTCCTTCGGGATCCGGAGCCGGCGCGGCTTCGCGTTTCGGCTTTTTCGGGGAATCCGGAAGGAAGAGATAGTAGGCGAAATAGAACGAGGCAAGGAACAAGGCGCAGTAAAACACGGACTCGCAAACCGTGACGGCGTCATAAACTTCATTGTAGTACATTTTCGTCCCTAGAAACGCTTCAAGTCCTCCATCGGTTAACGAATACAAGGGGATCCCGGCGGAATAAGCGACAAAAGACCAGCCGACGATTTTGTCCCATGTCAGCCCTTTCGAAGTGACGAACAAATTGGAAAACCCAATCAATAGATAGCAGACATAAACGGTCGTCAAATCGATCTTCAGGTAAAACTTCTGTTGGATGCAGAGCGCCGTTAAGAGGATCAATGCGAACATGGCGATGAGATAAAATCCTTTGGCACGGTTTCCCATTCGCTCAGGACCTTTTTCGTTTCAAATTGTTCAGCACGACTCCCAGCACTCTTGCTTTGGCATGGCCGAAATATTGCATCGCTTTTTGCGCGGAGGCATGCTTCGTTTTTCCTTCATTCAGGACGAGGATCACCCCGTCGCAAAACGAAGCGACGATCAACCCGTCCGCAACGGCAAGCACCGGAGGCGTGTCGAAAAGAATGACGTCAAAATGCTGTTTGAACTCATCCAGCATGCTCCTCATTTTCCGGGAGCTTAGAACGTCAGCGGGATTGGCCGGAAGCGTGCCGGTCGTCATGACGTTCAAACCGGGCGTGCTCGTCTCTTGTACATAAGACAACGAAGGCCGCTCACCAATCAGAGCATCGCTTAACCCGGAGCGGTTCGGAATCATGAACATTTGATGCAGGGAAGGTTTCCGTAAATCCCCGTCGATTAGCAGCGTCTTCTTGCCTTCTTGCGCGAAGGAAACGGCCAAGTTCGCGGCCGTCGTCGTCCTTCCGTCCCCGGAGTGGGTCGAAGAAACGGCCAGCGTTCGGATGGGCTGATCGATCGCCGCGAATTGCACGTTGGTTCGGAGCGTCCGATAGGTTTCGGATACGGGAGAAGAAGGGTTAAACTGGGCGACCAGCTTCGGTTTAATGGTTTGCCGTGACATAGGTTTGTTCACCTGCTTTATGCGAAGGTTGGGACGGTTTGCTCGCGGCCGACTCCTTGAGCCGGAGATCGGCGGCCCGGATAAAACGGACCCGGGCAAAGACGGGGAGACCTAGAATCCGTTCCACATCCGCTTCAGACTTGTATGTATCGTCCAAATAATCGAGCAGAAACGCCAAACCTGCGGACAATACGGCCGATACCACGACGGCGATGACGATGTTGACGATCGGACTCGGAGACAGGTCATCGGGAACGTCGTTCGGATCGGCCTCGTTCAGCAAGGTCACGTTATTCACCTTCATAATGGCCGGAATTTCGTTCTTGAACGTCATGGCGATGGCGTTCGCGATTCGGACCGCGTTGCGGTAGTCGCTGTCCGTCGCGCGAATCGTCATCACCTGGGAATTCGGGACGGATTCAATCTGCACCTTGCCGGACAGATCTTTTCCGGCCAAGCCAAGGTCGGGAATCGAGGCGGCCGCTTTGTTCAGAATCGCCTTGGAAACGATGATCTCTTTATAGGAATCCATGAGCGCGATGTTCGTACTGATGGTACTCATGTCCAAAGTTGCTCCGTCCTTGCCTTCGTTCCCGTTAATCAGCAAATCCGCCTGCGCTTGGTACGACGGAGTCATCCCGTACACGCTGAAAACGCCCGCCAGAACGGATCCGATCGCCATTATCCCTAACATCATCCACATCCGTCTGCGTAAAACTTGGAAAGCACTGTACATTTCCATCCGTTGAACCTCCGTTGACATGATCCGGAATGTATCAATCCTTACGTCCACTATATGTTACAATCTGTATCATGTCAACATGTATTTACAGTCCCATACCGTGAACGGGCGTAATCGTCACGCTTGCGGATTCTACATCCGCGCGCGGGCAGTTGAAGACGATCGTCACCTTCGTATTCGTATAAGACTGAGGCTGATCGGAGCTCCCTGTAAGGCCCGTTCCCCAGTGAACGGATGTGACGTTGCAGTTATCCCTGAAATCATGCCCGCCGCCGAAGCTGTCCTTGACCGAAAATCCGAGCCGTTTGACGACGCCTGAACCCGCATTGCCGCCCACGCAGGTGACGAGCGCCATCGAAAGACACTTGAATCCCGTGCTCGGTTCGCTCCCCGGCGCAGAGGTGATCACCCACATCGCGAAGCCAAGCTGCCGGTGCTCTTGCTCGTTCTGCCCGGTCAGCTGCTGAATGTCGACCGTCACTTTGGCTTTCCCCGTTCCGGCCGCCTCGGGCTGCAGCGGCCGCCCGCTGAAGCCGAACGTTCTGCGGAACCGGCGGTCCCCGGTATCATAAAAGCGGTCCAATCGGGGATCGATGCGGTCGTAAGCCGGATTATGGATGACGGAATCGTCGAAATCGATGCTGATGTAGGGCGTATAGGGAATCGAGCCGGGATTGAACGAGCGATCGCACGACACGATGCCGTTCACCAAATCTTTAAAACCGAAGCAGTTGCGGATGCTGATCCGATTCGGCAAGTCGAACAGGACGATGTTCGAATCCCGCGCCGTTCCCGCGGAGGCGACCAGGGAGTTCTGGATGACGATCAGGTTGCCTTCATTGCGCGCCAATTCCAGGTCGGCGCCCGCGTAATTGAAGACGATCGGATAACCGCCGCCGCCCTCCCCTCCGAAGCGGGCGCCGTCGATGAAGAGGCCGTGCTGGCCGACCGTTTTTTCGTAATTGTCG
This sequence comes from Cohnella sp. CFH 77786, assembly GCF_019400745.1. Classification (GTDB taxonomy): domain Bacteria; phylum Bacillota; class Bacilli; order Paenibacillales; family Paenibacillaceae; genus Cohnella. Next base: position 63,880 of record NZ_WJIB01000015.1, read on the forward strand.
ATCCACCGGGGGTCCGCTCCCGCCTGCGGAGCGAGCGGCACGAACACCCCGCCTTTGATATTCAGATGTCCCTCATTGTAAATCGCCGCGCCGTTCCAACCGCTGTGGGTAATCCAGCAATTTTCCAAAGTCGCCATGTCGCAAAAGTTTCTCAAGAACACATCGGTTCTCCAACCCTTGCAATTATTGACGGATAGAACCGTGCTGCGGCTTGCGTCGAAAGAAACCGTATCCACGCCTGTCCTGCACGAATGGAAATCGAGATTTTCCAATACGATCATGGATACATCGATGTCTCCGGTACTCAGTTCCAAGGCGGTCGAGTAGCCGACGAACGTCAAGTTTCTAGCCTCGAATTGTCCCGCCTCTCCCGCCGCGGTAAAACACTTATACGACTTGTTCGGGTTAGAGGCAATGAGCAAGGCGCGCCCCTCGCCTTCGAGAACGATGCCCTTGTAGAGCGGAATCGGCGAGCTTGTCCGATAGAAGGCCGACTTGAAAAACACTGTCGTCTTGGATTCGTAGTAAAGGCTCTTTCCGACGCTATTGCTTCCCACTTTCATGTTTCGGGCATATTCGATCGCGCGGCGGATCCGTCCGGTATCGTCCGTTTCCCCGGTCAATCTCGGAAAGTCCTCTACGCTGACGCCTCCGGGCGTTTTTGCCATGGCCGGTTTGTTCAGCATGCCTCCGGACAATAGACCGACTCCTGCGGCGATGAGCCCGAACAGAAACTTCTTTCTTCCGATTTTCGGCCCTGTTTGGTGATCCATGGTACCCTCCTGACAAATGTTTACTTGAATGATACATTTAGTATCATTCTTAGTCAATGTTGTCACCCTCCGTGTGTTCTCCTGTTTTCCTAATAGACAAAAAAGGAAAGACGATCCGTGAGCGAATCGCCTTTCCTTGCGGCCTTGTTGACCTCGTTCACGTACCGCCTTCTATAACCCTAAGCCATGAACGGGCGTAATCGTCACGCTCGCGGATTGAACATCCGTACGCGGGCAGTTGAAGACAATGGTCACCTTCGTATTCGCAGAAGCCTTCGGCTGGTCGACGCTTCCCGTGTTGCCCGTTCCCCAATGAACGGATGTCACGTTGCAGTTATCCGCGAACGAGTTTCCCCCCGTAAAGGTGTCTTTGACCGAAAAGGCGAGCCGCTTCACGACGCCTGCGCCCGCATTGCCGCCGACGCAAGTGACTAGCGCCATTGAGAGGCACTTGAAACCCGTATCCGGTGAACTGCCCGGAGCCGAGGTGACCACCCACATCGCGAAGCCAAGCTGCCGATGCTCCTCCGCGTTCTGTCCGGTTAATTGCTGGATGTCGACCGTCACTTTCGCTTTCCCCGTTCCGGCTGCCACAGGCTGCATCTGTCGCCCGCTAAAGCCGAACGTTCTGCGGAACCGGCGATCCCCGGTCTCGTAAAAACGGTCCAATCGGGGATCTATTCGCCTGTAAGCCGGATTATGAAAGACTGAATCGTCGAAATCGATGCTGATGTAAGGCGAGTAGGGAATCGTATCGGGATTAAACGAGGGGTCGCAGGACACAATGCCGTTCAGCAAGTCTTTAAAACCGAAACAGTTGCGGATGCTGATCCGGTTCGGCAGGTTAAACAGGACGATAGTGGAGTCCCGCGCCGTTCCCACGGATACGAGAAGCGAGTTCTGAATCGTGATCAGGTTGCCCTCGTTTCGCGCCAGATTCAGGTCCGCGCCCGCGTAGTTAAAGACGATCGGATATCCGCCGCCGCCCTCTCCGCCGAAGCGCGCGCCGTCGATGAAGAGGCCATGCTGCCCGGCCGTATTCTCATAATTGTCGATCCATCGGGGGTCCGCTCCCGTCTGCGGCGTGAGCGGTACGAACACTCCGCCCTTGATGTTCAAATGTCCTTCATTGTAAATCGCCGCGCCATTCCATCCGCTGTGGGTGATCCAGCAATCCTCCACCGTCGCCATATCGCAAAAATTCTTCAAAAATACGTCGGTTCTCCAACTCCTGCAATTGGAAATCGATAATACCGTGCTGCGGCTGGCGGTAAACGAGACCGTATCCACCCCTGTCTTGCACATATGGAAATCGAGGTTTTCTAGATCGATCATGGAGACGTCTACGTTTCCGGTACTCAGCTCCAAGGCGGTCGAGTAACCGATAAACGTCAGGTTCCTGGCCTCGAACTGCCCTGCCTCTCCCGCGGCCGTAAAACACTTGAACGACTGGTTCGGATTGACGGCAAGCAGCAGCGCACGCCCTTCGCCTTCGAGAGCGACTCCTTTATAGAGCGGAATCGGCGCGCTTGTACGATAGAAGGCCGACTTAAAAATCACTTTCGTTTTGGATTCGTAGTAGAGACTGTTGCCGACGCTGTTGCTTCCTACTTTCAAATCCCTGGCGTATTCGATCGCGCGCCGGATGCGTCCGGTATCGTCCGCTTCGCCCTCCAATCTCGGGAAATCCTCGACGATGACGCCTACGGCTTCCTTTAAGGCCTCGAACGATCCCGGGACTGCCGAAATGGTTGCTTTTTCTTCTTTAGATCGCGACACCGCAGATCCCCTCCCCTCTAACCGAACACCCGGGTTCCGATTGGATTACGTTTTGCGCTTCGATTTTTAGAGCATTGCCGCCTGCAGCTTGTATCGGAATCGGATTGTCGGTGTCTTCCGTAATGTCGCCGCTAATGGTGACTTTCATAACGATGACACCTCCGTAAATATTTCTTATTACAAAATATTCAGAGATTCTGGAATTGCTCCCCCTAGTTGTCCCGCTAGGTGAAACCACCTGAGCACAAACAAGCCGGGGCCGCGAATCCCGCGGCTCCGGCTGTTGAACGGCGATCGTCAATTCGATTGTTCCATACTGATGTCCGGGAAATCTTACCGCACCCTAAACAACGGCTCCAGCGGCTTGCAGCGCAGGCGCTTCTCCAAATCCCCGCGGATCAGCGCGGTTTCCAGCTCCTGCAGCACTTCGTCATAGGCGAGCAAGAGCCTGGCCGCGTCCTCTTCCGTATGAGAATAGCTCATGTTATGGGAGCCGAGGATGAGAATCCCCCTGGCCAGCATCTCCTGCAAGAAGAAGGTTTTGATCTCCCATGAGCTGTACCGCCCGCTGTCCCGGATGCCCAGGAACGACCAGGCCGGGTTGCCCGAGACGGTCAGCACGGATTCGAGTCCGTAGAGTCCGATCATCGACCGGATGCCGTCCATGATCCGGCGTCCCAGGCGTTGGATCGTGCTGACGACGGGGTAGGTCTCAAGCTTGCGCAGCGTAGCGAGCGCGGCGGCCAGGGAGAGCGTCTCCCCTCCGAACGTGAACGAGAAGAAGATGTCTTCCATGACCATCATGATTTCGCGTTTCCCGACGATCGCCGAAATCGGGTAACCGTTCCCCATGCCCTTGCCGAACGTGGCCAAATCCGGCGTCACGCCGAACAGCCGCTGCGCCCCTCCGATGTCGTACCGAAAACCGGTGACCGTCTCGTCGAAAATGAGAACCGTCCCATGCTTGCGGCACAGGGCCTGGATGCCGTGGAGGAACTCCGGCGTAGGCTCGGTCGTATTCATCGGCTCCAGGATGACCGCGGCGAACTCTGCCGGGTAATCCCGGAAGAGTTGCTCGAGCGTATCGAGCCGGTTGAAGACGAACGGGTGGGTCAACTCGCGTACGGCCTGGGGAACCCCGAGATGGCGTGCCGTCGATCCGATGTACCAATCCTGCCAGCCGTGGTACCCGCACACCGCCACGCGCTCCCGCGACGTGTAAGCCCGGGCCAGCCGGACCGCGCCGGCCGTGGCGTCGGAGCCGTTCTTGCCGAACCGGACCATCTCCGCGCACGGGATCAGCTCCGTCAGCTTCTCCGCCACCTGCATTTCGAGCCGGTGCGGCAGGCTGAAGGAGACGCCGCTCTCCATCTGCCGTTTGACCGCCTCGTCGACGTCGGGATCGCGGTATCCGAGCAGAACGGCGCCCAGGCCGTTCACGAAATCGATGTACTCGTTTCCGTCCGCGTCCCACACCCGGCTGCCGAGCCCTTTTTCGATGAAATAGGGAGAGACGCCGTACGGATATTGGGTTTTGCTTTTGCTGAACGTTTGGCTGCCGAGCGGAATCGTGTGCAAGGCCCGTTCCAGCAGTCTTTCCGATTGGAGGTAACGCGCAGTCATCGGATTCACCTGATTTCTTGGGATAGGATGGGGAAGAACTTACAGCTTCCATTGAGACGGATTCAGCAGGCCGGGGTCATGGGCGGCGAAGGGCGCGAAGTCGGTTGCGCGTCCCCCGCCCCCGCCGTCCAAAGCGCGTACAAGCTGGAGAAGCTGGGCGCGGTCGTTGACCCCGCAGACGATCGTATCCACTTCCGACAACCCGTTCACGTAAGTTAAAGCCGCTTCCACCGGGTCGATTCCCCGGCGGCGGAGAAACAGCCGGTACCCTTCCAGGTGCGGGGCGTACGGGCGGAAATAGGCGGGCACTTCTTCCTCGTTCATCAGCAGCAGGCCTTGCAGGAACACCGACCTGGCGTGCACTTCCACGCCTCGCGCCTTGCATGCCGCGAGAGCGCCGCTGCGGACCAGCCGCTGGTCGAAAATATTGACGGGAGCCTGCAGCAGCTGTATCGGATAGCGCTCCGTCAGCCCCGCGACATCGTCCTCGGCATAGACGGACACGCCGACCTTCTCCACTCGTCCCCTGCGCCGGCACTCGAGCAGCCATTCCATGACCTCGCCGCTCCGCGGCGACAGCAGGTCACCCGCCCGATGCAGCAGCAAACCGTATACGGAAGGCTGGCGGAGCCGGGAGAGAGACCGTTCCAGCATGCGGTCGGCCGACGCCGGATCGAACGTTCCGTCTTCTCGCAAGAGCGACGGCACCTTCGTCACGATGTCGAAGCCGTGCGACCGAGGGAGCTGACTGCCGAGCACCTCCTCGCTCTCCCCGTAGATGACGGCCGTGTCGAGCACCCGGATCCCGCGCTCCGCAGCCGCTTCGAGAATGGCCCGGACTTCGCCCGGAGCCGTCTGCCCTTGCCGGTTGGATACGCCGTACGGCATGCCGAATTGCACGGTGCCGAGTCCCAGCTTCGTTCGATTCATGGGGGCCTCTCCTTCAATAGAAGATACGAGCTCGTGGAAACGCTTATCGAACCTTGCGGTCCGCCTGCAGCGACCGCAGCGCTCCTTCGTTGCGGACGATGCCTTCGTTCACCGCCGTCAAATCCGAATTCCGTTCGAGGAGACCGAGCCATCCGCGGAACGCGACTTGCTTGGGCTCCATGCCCTCTTCGGCCGCCAGGCGGACGAGCGAGGACAGGAACGCCCAGTCCTTCTCTTCGTCCAGCGTCCATCGGTGATGCGAATAATCAAGGTCGCTCCGGACATGGTCCTGCGGAAACAGCTCCGGATGATTCCGCATGAACGGCGTGACATGCTCCCGCTCGGACGACCATTCGGCTTGCCGCCAAGCCTGGTACAGCGCCTCGAGCGTAAACACCTCGACATCAAGCCCGTCCGGATAAGTCGGAGGCTGGATGTTGGAGACATACCGGAGCTCCGGCTGCCCGTCCAAGAACTTCCGGACCGTCTCGTCCACCAGCTCCGGATCGATCAGCGGGCAATCCCCGGTCACGCGGACGACGGCGTCGGTACGGACGGCCCTTGCGGCCCGGTAATAACGATCCAGCACGTCGTGTTCGCTGCCGCGGAAGACATGGATGCCCAGCCGGTTCAACTTATCCGCCAGCACGTCGTCGGATGGGGAATCCCCGGTCGCGACCACGATCTCGTCCAGCAGCTTGCAGCGGGACAGCCGCTCGCAGATCCACGCAATGACCGGCGTCCCGCCGAGTTCCCGCAGCACTTTGCCCGGCAACCGGGTAGAGCCCATGCGCGCCTGCACGATGGCGGCGATTCTCATTTCGTCTGCCTCCCGTAACCCGAAAAGTGGATTGACTCGCGTCAGAGATTAGTATAAAGTAAATGCAGGAATGATACAATATGTAACACATTTGATGAAAAAAGTATACTAAATGGAGCGTGACGGCGTTGGACGCGGCACAGCGCAAGGAACGAATGAAAACGCTGATCGACCGGTATTACCGGCTGAACCGGGTGTCCGTCTCGGACGAAACGAGCCGGTTCGTACGGGAACTCGCGGAGGGGCTGCAGGCAGACGTTTTGTCCCTTCCCTCAGGCACCCGCTGCCTGACGTGGACGATTCCGCGCAAATGGGCGGTTCGCGAAGCTTATATCGAAACGATGGGCGGCGAACGCATTGCCGACTATACCCGGCATCCGATGTATTTGCATTCCTATTCCGCCCCGTTCTCCGGCATCGTCTCGCGCGAAGAGCTCATGGAGCACATCACGACCCATCCGTCTTGGGAGGACCGCCTCATTTACCAGAACCGATGGCAATACCGCCGGGAGCACACCCAATGGGCGTTCAGCGTGCCGGCAACGGTCGTGAAGGAAATGAAGGACGAGGCCTACCGCGTCCATATCGATGTGACCTTCGAAGACGGGACGCTCGACGTGATCGATTGGATTCTGCCTGGGGAAACCGAAGAAACGGTGTTCTTCGCCGCCCACACCTGCCATCCGGGCCAGGTGAACGACGGCATCGCCTGCCTGGCCGTGCTGGTCGAGCTGTTCCGTTACCTCCAGACGCTCCCACGGCGCAAATATACTTACCGGCTCATTCTCGGACCGGAGTATTTCGCCGCCGCCGCCGTGCTGGCGCATGGCAAGAACGTGCGAAGCCTCCGTTACGGCTACTACCTCGACATGGCGGCGAATCTGCTGCCCATGAGCTTCTCCCGCTCCTTCGCGGGCAACACCTATGCCGACCGCGTCGCGCGCAGCGTGCTGCAGGGCTATGAAGCCGGAAGGCTCGACACGCCTTACCGCAGTCTGTACGGCAACGACGAAATGTTCTACGACGGCCCCGGTTTCGAGATCCCGACCGTCTGCCTCAGCCGGCATCCTTATCCCTACTACCACACGGATTGGGATGATCTGGAGCACTGCGATTTCGAAGGCCTGGAAGAAACGTACCGGATCCTCGTCGACATCGTCTCCACGTACGAGTCGGACTGCGTGCCGGTCCGCCTGTACGAAGGACCGCTGTATTTGAGCGGCTACGACCTGTACATCGATCCGCTTCAGGATCCCAAGGGCTACGGCGCCCTTCAGGCGATCCAAATCTACATGAACGGCGAGAGAAGCCTGCTGGACATCGCCGAGAAGGCGGACGTTTCCTTCGCGTTCGTTCACCGATTCTTCGCCGATCTGCGCAAGCACGGATTGGCCATCGAGCGGGAATCCCGCGTTCTGGAGGAGATCGAATCGTGAGAAGTTATCAGAGCCATCTGCAGCAGACTTCGGCGGCGAATGCCGCTGCCGTCGCGCGCAAGCCGACCTTCCGTTCGTCGGCGATTTTCCCGGTCTTCCATCTCAAAGGCGTCCGTACGAGGATCGCCTTCCTCGGCTATTGGATGATCAAACGGAGCATCCCGGAAATCCATTCCGTCGTGACGCTGCGCTCGATTCACGGCACGGTGCTGTGCCGGACGTCCGAGCGGATCACCGAAGCGAAGGCTTACCGCGTGGAAGCGGAAGACCTGCTCGCCGAGGCGGGCATGAACACGGAAGCCGAATTCACCGGCAGCCTGGAGATCGAATTCTATTCCTCCCGCGATCTCGTGTACCCGTACCCGGCGGTCGTCGTCCAATATTACGGACCCGAATTCGGCACCGTCGTGCATACGGCGCAGCGGGTGTTCAACGATGCCGAAGACCGCAACGCGAATTTGGAATCGGTCGTTCCGGAAGCCGGATTCAACGTATACGCGGACGAGGACCGCGAGCCGTTCTTCGCGTTCGTGAACGGCTGCGACCCCGTCCGCGGCGGCCGGATCGCGATGAAATTCTACAACAGCAAACGCGAGACGCTCGAGTGCCTCATTCCGTTGTCGCAGCTGCTGCCGTACGAGACGACGGTCGTCCATCCGGACCGGCACGTCGACCTGCAGAGCTTCCTGGACGGCAAGCCGGGGACGGCCCAAATCCAGTTCGACGTTTCCTGGGTGTTCCCGCGGATCATCGCCGGCAACGTCCAGCGGTCGCGGCAAGGGATCAGCGTGACCCACACCTATTACGACACCTCCGGCAGCTCGGGAGAAGAAGACTATTGGAAGGACACACCCGAGGGCTGGGTGCCGGCGAGCCTCTACGTGCCGCTGTCCGTCTCCGGCGACCGGTACACGAATATCAATTTCTATCCGATCTACTCTCCTTCCGAACTGGAAATCGACGTCGAGCTTTACGAAGAGGACGGAACGCTGATCGGCACCCTTCGGAACGTGCATCGGATCGCGCCGGTCTACCGGGGACTTCACACGCTGGAGCTCAAGCCCCTGGCCGCCCGCCTGGGCGCGGACCCGAACCGGACGGCCGGGGCCAACCTGGTCGCCCGCACCGTCCGCGGCAGCCGGCTCCCTGCCCGCCTGAAGATCGGCCTGGACTACGGCATGGGCGGACATGCGCTTCCCTGCAACATTTGCAAAACGATGGACGTAGCCAATCCCGCCCTGGAAAACAAGAAAAGCTCGTTCCATTGGGCGCCCGTTCTGGCCGACCAGGCGGACGCCGTCGTTTGGCTCGTGAACAGCGCCCCGATACATCCCTACGTCCGGAAGGCCGAAGTCACGCTGACGTTCTACCGGGAGCAGGACACGGCTGCGCTGACCCGCACTGTCGAACTGCAGCCGAACGGCATCCACGCCCTCCGGCTGAGCGAGTTGGCGGAGCTGCGCGAGTTTTTCGGAGGACGGATGGGCTGGTACACGTGCGTGTCCTCCAATCCCCATGTGAAAAGCTATTACTTGAGCGAAAGCCCGTCGGGGATCGTCGGCGGGGACCACGATTTCTAACGGGAGGACCCGCCATGTGGATGGAATTGTTTGACCGGCTGTTTCCGATCTGCCGGAGCATTACGGGCAATGGCGTGCGCGAGACGCTTCGGATATTGAACGAGTACGCGCCGATCCGGCAGCGGGAATTCCCGACCGGGACCGTATGCTTCGACTGGGAGGTTCCGAAGGAATGGAACGTCCGGGACGCTTACGTGAAGGACGGCCAAGGCCGGACGATGATCGATTTCAAAGCGAACAACCTCCACCTGATGGGCTATAGCAAGCCTTTCCGGGGATACGTGTCCCGGGAGGAGCTTCTGGCGCATTTGTACACGAAGCCCGATCTGCCGGACGCCATCCCGTACGTCATGTCCTACTACCGGGAGGACTGGGGGTTCTGCGTGGAGCATCGGCGGCTTCCCGAATTTACCGACGACTGGTACGAGGTGGTGATCGACGCCGACCTGGAAGACGGGTACATGACGATCGGCGAAGGGGTGATCCCCGGGGCGACGGACCGCGAGATTCTGCTGTCGACGTATGTCTGCCATCCGTCCATGGCGATCAACGAGTTATCCGGACCGCTCGTGCAGACAATGGTGTACCGCGCGCTCAAGGACCGCAAGGATTTGAAATACACCTACCGGTTCCTCTACGTGCCGGAAACGATCGGTTCCTTACTCTATCTGAGCCGGCATGGAGAAGAATTGAAGGAGAAGGTGGAGGCCGGCTACGTCGTCACCTGCGTCGGCCACGGCGAAAGCTTCACGTACAAGAAGAGCAAACGGGGAGATACGCTCGCGGACAAAGCCGCGCTCCATGTCCTGAAGCAATCGGGCAAGCCTTACAAGATCGTGGAATGGAACCCGTTCGGCAGCGACGAGCGTCAATACTGCAGCGAGGGCTTCCGGCTTCCGGTCGGCAGCCTCATGCGCACGATGTACGGGGAATACCCGGAGTATCACACCTCGCTGGACAACCGTTCGCTCATTTCCGAACAGGTGCTGCAAGAAACGGCCGACATGTACCTGGCGATCATCGAAACGCTGGAAGCGAACGAAACGTACGTCTGCACGCACGTCCACGGCGAGCCGAAGCTGGACAAGCGCGGACTCTATCCGTACACCGGGGGCACCCGCACCCCCGAGCAGAAGCTGCGGATTCTCCAGACCACCCACCTCATCGCCTTCAGCGACGGCCGCCGCGACCTGATGGACATCGCGGAAACGTTGAACCTGACGGGCAAGGACCTGCGGGAAACCGCCCTGCTGCTTGAGCAGCACGGTTTGCTTCGCAACGTGCGCTCGCCCGAGCTGCAGCTGGCGGGCGAACCGGTGTAACAGTAACCCGTAGACTGGTCAGCCTTGAACGGATCAAAAATGGCGTGAAGAAGGGATTATGGCCGCCGGGCCTGTGGAATAGCCCCGATATTCGGGGCTTTTTTCCGTTCCGGACGGGCGAAGGGCTGCGATTTGAAATGAATCGTTGAGGAGTGGGCAAAAGCGGGCCTGTGGTGCGCTATTTCGGCGGATCGTTGGGGAGTCGGGCGAAATAGAGGATGTTGTGCGCGATTTCGGCGAATCGTTGGGGATGTCGGGCGAAATTGCCGAGCAGAACAACAGAAGCTTATGCCAACACGGCGGCCTTCGCCAATTCTTCGCGCACCATCTGCTTGAGCAGCTTCCGCTGCGTAACCGCCTCGCCCGGCGGCACGTCCTCGAGGATGACGGTGTTCGCGCCGATTTTCGCACCCGCGCCGACGACGACCGGGCCCAGGATTTTGGCGCAGCCCCGATGAAGACGCCGGCTTCGATGCGGGGGTTGCCGTCCTTCTTGCGCCCGGAGAAGTTCCGGCCGATCGTGACGCCGTGGAAGATCCTCGCGCCGGACTTGATTTCCGCAGGACCGATCACGGTAGCGAATCCGTGGATAATTTCGATACCTCCTTCGATTCGGGCGTGATAATCGATTTCGATGGCATAGAGGATATGGATCATGCGGGGCAGCAGCATCGGCAGCAACGGAATCCGCAGCTTCCATAGGGCATGGCTTACCCGATAAACCACAAGCGCATGAAAGCCGCGATTCCCGAAGACGGTCACCCACTTATTGCGTCTGGCGGCCTTCCATCCGTGGCGATTTCGCGTATTATGCTTCTCTTCTTGCTACTGACCGTCTAGCGGATGGCCTGCTTCAAGTAATAAGCGAACTTGAACAGCTTGCCGTTGATTTTCGAAATCTGGAAATACGGCTTCTGCGTCGCGCCGAACGAACGGTACATGATCTCGTGCGGCTCGTGCATGCCCCCGTGGAAATCGAAACGCTTGCCGAACTTCGCCATCTCCCGTATCGCGTGCCAAACGAGCAAGGAATGGGCACCGCTCTCCTTCGCCCGGGGCGTCTCTCCTCCGAGCAGGTAGTAGGCATAACGGTCGTCCCATACGAGGTACATGGCGCAATGGGCTTCTCCGTCCGCGTCTTCCGCGAACAGGATTTTCCGCCGGTTCCGGCGTTTGCAGCGCTCGTCCAAGGCCTTCAGCACTTCGAACGAATACGGCATCGGAAACCGCGGCGGGTCGAACAGCCGGCTGTTCATCTCCTGGAACCGCGCCAAATCGTCGCTCCAGGCGATCTTCACCTGCTGCTCCGCCCGGCGAATCTCGTCGCGAACACTGTCCGTGAAGCCCGCGTATACCCGTTCCAAATCCGACAGGTCCTCCAGCACGTACGTGAACCGGGTCGTTTGCCGGAACCCTCTCCAGTAGAAGATGCTCCAGTTCGTATTGTCCCAGTGCAGCTGTTGGCTGAAATAGTCGACCTGCGGCAGCCCGTCGATCAGGGCCGAATAAATCTCGCGTTCGTAGGCGAGCTTCGCCCCAGCCCCCATCCCTTCCGGATAGCGGATCCAGACGCCCATCGTCAGCGTCAGCTGCGGCATGGAGACGATCTCGAACATCGACTTCTTCGTGACGCGGTACGGCATGGATGCCACGATGCAGCCGTCTTGCTCCACGAGGACGGCATCCCAATGGTCAGCCCCGCCGCAAGTCACGTCGAGCCACCAATCCTGATCGAACAGCGGCAAGCCGGGCTCCTTGCGGCACAGCTCCCTGTATTTCATTTTGGCTTCCGTGTTCGTTATCGTTCGTAGGGTTGAAACGGCGTTCATCTTATACCATCATCCCTTGGGCGAAATTCGAGCAGAGGACCATCGTCGCGACGACCGCGGCCAGCTGGCCGATGGCCTGTTTCAGATAATACGCGAACTTGAACAGCTTGCCGTTGATTTTGGAGATTTGAAAATAAGGCTTCTGCGTCGCGCCGAACGAGCGAAAGAACGTTTCCACGGGCTCATGCATGCCGCCGTAGAGGTCGAGGTTCTCCGTGACGGAGGACAGTCGTTTGACCGCCTCCCACAGCAGAAGAGAGGAAGCGCCGCTCTTTCGGAGCTCCGGATCCCCGCCGCCCAGCAGATAGTACGCGCATTTCTCGTCCCATGCGAGATACACGGCGCCGTGAATCCGGCCTTCCCGGTCCTTGGCGAACCAGATTTTCCGGCATCCCCGCTCCCTGCACGCCAGGTCGACGCGGCGGATGAAGTCCAACGAATGCGGCATTTTCTCACCCTGCCGCTTAAAGGTCATTTCGTTGATCCGATGGAACGTCTCGATGTCGTCGCTCTCCACGACCTCCAGCTGCTTCTCCGCCTTGCGGATCTCGTTGCGCGTCTTCTCTTTCATGTTGGCGTAAAGACGATCCAAGTCCTTCAAGTTTTCGAGCAGGTACGTATACCGCGTCGTCTGCCGGAATCCCCGCCAGTAAAACGTGCTCCAGTTTGTGATGCTCCAGTGGAAATGCTGGTAGTAATAGTCCACCTTCGGCAGCTTTTCGATCAGCTCCAGGTAGATCTCTTTCTCGTAGGACAGCCGGGTGGCGTATTTCTGGCCGGGAGGATACCGGATCCAGATGCCCATCGTCAACGTCAGATAAGGCATATCGATGACGTCGAACAACATCTTCTTCGTCCGGTGATAAGGGAGACTGGCGATGATTTCGCCGCCGCGCTCCACGAGCAGGACGTCCCAGCCGTCCTCGCCGACCGTGGCGTCAAGCCACCAATCCCGGTTGATCAAGGGGATCTCCGGGTTGCTGAGGCACAGCTCCCGGTATTTGCTTTTCGCGTCCGTCATGCAGATCCCCCCGCTTCGTTATCCCGTCATGCCGCAATGGCGTTCGATCTCTTCCCAGTCGTGATAGAGCCGGATGACGTCTTCCGCGCTGACCCGGCTGCCCATCTGGACTTCGATCCATTCCATGTCGGTTTCGGCCAGCACGCTGTGCGGCGCGCCCGCGGGAATGTGCTGCGTGTCTCCGGCGTGAACGGTGGAGATCACGTTATTCATGACGAACGTCCCCGTTCCGCAAGCCACGGTCCAATATTCGTCCCGGTTCAGGTGAAAATGGTAGCTCGTGCATTGCCCCGCGTTCACCCGCACCGCCCGCGTCAAGACTTCCCGCCCGTCTTCGAGCTTCTTGAAATCCATGACGCGCGTCGTTCCCCAACGCTTCTCTTCGTACATGGGCCGCTGCTCGATATCCTTCAGCATGTCTTTGAGCTTCGGACTGCGGGCCTTGTCGGCGACGAGAATGCCGTCCGGACTCGCCGCCACCACGACGTCGGACAACCCGATGACGGTCACGAGCATATCCAGCTCGTTCACGACGTGCGTGTTGACGGAATCCGGACTGACGATCCCGCGTCCGATCATGCCGACGTTCATTTCCTCGGTCAGCGTGTTCCAGGTGCCGAGATCCTTCCAATAGCCGTCGTAACGGGTGACGACGACCGATTGGACCTTCTCTACCACCTCGTAGTCGAAGCTGATGGAAGGCAAACGGTCGTACTGTTTGACCATTTCCTCATAGTGAATCGGCAGTCCTTTGTCGATGAGCAGCCGAATGATCGTATCCAGCTTAAACGCGAAGACGCCGCAGTTCCACAGGGCCCCCTCCGCGATCAACCCTTCCGCCGCCGCTTCCGACGGTTTCTCGACGAAGCGCCGCACGGCCCGGAAGCCGGCCGTCGCGGCAGAAGCCTCCCGCTCTTCCGCCTTCGGCACGATATAGCCGTACTTGGCGGAAGGATAAGTCGGCTGAACCCCGATAAGCGCGAGTTCGGCGTCCGACTCGCGGACGACGTCTTCCAGCTCCCGCACTTTGGCGAAGAAATCCTGCTCCACGTACGGATCGACCGGCAATACCGCCACCACTTCGTCCAGTCCGACGCCCTCGATCGAATACAAATACGCCGCGGTGAGCGCGATCGCCGGGAACGTGTCCCGCCGGGTCGGCTCCACGATCGTCACGACCGAGTCCGGAAGCTGGCTCTGGATGATCTCCTTCTGCTTCGCCCCGACCGCCACCAGCGTCTCCGAGCCGAGCTGCGCCCGCTCTAGCTGGCGCCATACCCGCTGCACCATGGACTCCATGATGCCTTCCTCGTTCCGCAGCACTTTCAGGAACTGCTTGGATCTCGTATCGTTCGACAGAGGCCACAGGCGTTTGCCCGAACCTCCGGACAGAAGCACGATTTTCATGAAACCACCGCTTTCCGTTGTTCATGTTTGGACACGGGCTCTTCCGCCGTCTTCTCCTCTTCGGGCGTGAACCTCCACTTGAGGAATTTGGCCGGCGTACCCGCATGGACTTGCTCCGCCGGGATGTCGCGCAGCACCGTGCTGCGCGCCGCCGCGACGGCCATCGTGCCGATCGTTACGCCCGGATACACGAAGACGTCGCTTGCCACCCACGCCCCGTCTTCGATCCGGATCGGCTTGACGACGAGAGAGAAGGCGGGATCCTCCATATCGTGGCTGCCCGTGCACAAATAGCTGCGCTGGGAGACGACGCAGTGCGCGCCGATCTCGATCCGGTCCAAGCTGTACAGCTCGGCCCGGTCGCCGATCCACGAATGGTCGCCGATCGAGACCTTCCACGGATACGTGATGGATGCGCTCGGTCGAACCTTCACGCCGGTGCCGAGCTTTGCCCCGAACAGGCGCAGCAGAAACCGGCGGAAACCGTACATCGGCTGCGGAGACCAGCGAAACAAGGTAGCATGGACGAACCACCACGTCAGCACCGTCGCCCCGCCTCTTCCGCGCGAGTAGCCGTCTTGCTTATACAGATTTAACCGAATGCGGTTTGTCGTTGGGTTCATAGGCCATCTTGACTCCCAGCTCCAACACGGATTGATGAAAGGTTTGCATGACGGATTCGTAGCCGAGCCGATTTTCCGCATAGCGTCTGGCGGAATTTCCCGCCGACCTGCGGAAGCTTCGCCGCTGCGCGAGGTCCCGAAGCGCGGCCGCGAGGGCGGCCGGATCTTCCGGCGGAATGAGCAGTCCCGCCCCGGATTCCTCCATGACGGAATGGACGGCCGTCTCCCGTTCTGCCGTCGCGATGACGGGTTTCCCGCTGGCCAGCATGCCGGTCAGCTTGGACGGCATGACGAGATCCGACGATTTCCGCTTCTGGATGAGCAGGTGGATATCCGCCATGTTCAGCAGCTCGTTCAAGCGGTCGATCGGCTGCAGAGGCAGGAACCGGACGTTCGCCAGCTTGCGGCGCTCCGCCTGTTCCATCAATTTCGGCTTCGCCACCCCGTCCCCGCAAAGCACGAACCGGATGCCCGGACGATCCGCCAATATTTCCGCCGCTTCAAGCACGATTTCAAGCCCCTGCTTCTCGCCCATATTGCCGGAATAGAGCGCCACGACGTCTCCCGGAGCGAAGCCCAGCTCGGCCCGCAGCGCGTTCGGCTCATCGTTGCCGAGAGGTCTCACGGAGCGAAGATCGGCCCAATTCGGGAAATAACGGATGCGCTCTTGCGGCACGCCTTTACTGCGAAGTCTGCGAAGCATCGGATGGCTGATCGACGAGACGATGCGGAAAGACCGCATCAGCCGGCTTTCGATTCCGGTCACCGTCTTCTTCAGCCACGGACGATTCGGGAGAATCCCCAGCTCGAAAGCCGCGTCGACCTCGAAATCCTGCACGTGAAGCCATGGTTTGACCCCGAACAGCTTGCTCAGCAGCAGGACCGTCGGAGAGAGAACCAGCGGAGGCTCCACCACGAAGCAGATATCCGGCCGCCAGAACATCTGAGCCAGAAGAACGGGCAAGCTGGACACCGCGAAGGAGAACAGATGAAGGAGACGCTTGAGGCCGGACGCCCGTTTCGGAACCCAGACGGGGCAGCGCCAAATCCGGGCGCCATGCCATTCTTCGCGGGAATACCAGGCCGCAGAATAGCCTTCGGGCACTTTCCATTGCGGGTAATACGGCGGCGCGGTCACGACCCGCACCTCGTAGCCGTGCTCCGTCAGCCACCGGACCATCTCTCCGTTGTATTTGCCGATCCCCGTTAACTCGGGTGCGAAATTGATGCTGTACAGCAGCACTTTGCCCTTGCCCGAACCGGTCTTCAAGGGAGAACCCCTCCGCTTTCTTCCATGGCAGTCAAATCGGGATCGCCAGCCGCGGCTTCGGCAGGACGGGTGCCCGCTGCATCTCCCATTTCACTTTCTGCAGATCGGAATCCACCATCATCCCGATCATTTGCTCGAAGCTCACTTCGGGTTTCCAGCCCAGCTTGGCTTTCGCCTTCGCGCAATCCCCGAGCAGCAGGTCCACCTCGGCGGGACGGAAAAACTTCGGATCGATGACGACGTGGTCCTCGTAGTCCAGCCCGACATGGCTGAAAGCGACTCTGAGAAGCTCGCGGACCGTCCGGGTTTCCCCGGTGGCAATGACGAAATCGTCCGGCTCCTCCTGCTGCAGCATGAGCCACATCGCCTTCACGTAATCCCCGGCGAATCCCCAGTCGCGCTGCGCGTCCAGGTTGCCCATATGCAGATTCTTCTGCAGCCCGAGCTTGATCCGGGCCACGCCGTCTGTCACTTTGCGGGTGACGAACTCGATTCCCCGGCGCGGAGACTCGTGGTTGAACAGAATGCCGGAGCAGGCGTACATGCCGAAGCTTTCCCGGTAGTTGACCGTGATCCAGTGGCCGAATACTTTAGCCGCCCCGTAAGGGCTTCGCGGATAGAACGGCGTCGTCTCCCGCTGCGGCGTCTCCATCACCTTGCCGAACATTTCGCTGCTCGATGCCTGATAGAACCGGGCCGATGGGCAGGCCATCCGCACGGCCTCCAGCATGTTCGTGACGCCAATCGCCGTGATTTGTCCCGTCAACAGCGGCTGGGGCCACGACGTCTCAACGAACGACTGCGCTCCCAGGTTGTAGACCTCGTCCGGCTGCGCATGCTGGACGGCCGCGATCAGGGACGCCAGGTCGGTCAAGTCTCCGGACAGCCATTCGATCTCGCTGCGGATCTCTTGCACGTTCTCGAAATTCGGAGTGCTGGTCCTTCGTCTGAGCCCGTAAACCTTGTAGCCTTTGTCCAACAACAGTTCAGCCAAATAAGAGCCGTCCTGTCCCGTCGTTCCCGTGATCAATGCCCTTTTCGCCATTTTCACTGTCATGTCACCCCTGCCTCCCTTGAAGCCCGATCAGCTCGGGAACTCCTGCCGACTGCTGCAAGTACCATTCGTACGTATCCTTAAGACCTTGTTCCAACGGGATGCGCGCCTTCCAGCCGAGCGCTTCCAGCTTCGAGACGTCGACCAGCTTGCGGGGCGTCCCGTCCGGCCGCTGCGGATCGTAGCGGATCTCTCCGCCGTAGCCGACGATTTCCTTGATGCGTTCGGCGAGCTCGGCGATCGAGATATCCCGGCCCCAGCCGATGTTGACGATTTCGTCGTCCTCGTAGGAATCCATCAGGAAGAGGCAAGCGTCGGCCAAATCGTCGGCGTGGAGGAATTCGCGTCTCGGCGTTCCCGTGCCCCACAAGGTCACATAGGGCAAGCTGAGCAGCTTGGCTTCATGGAATTTGCGGATCAAGGCGGGCAGAACATGCGAAGTATCGGGGTCGTAATTGTCGTTCGGTCCGTACAGATTCGTCGGCATGACCGGGATGAACCGGGTTCCGTACTGCCGATTATAGGCTTGGCACATCTTGATGCCGGCGATTTTGGCGATCGCGTACGGCTCGTTGGTCGGCTCCAGGGTCCCGGTGAGCAGGTATTCCTCCCGGAGCGGCTGCGGAGCCATCTTCGGGTAGATGCACGTGCTGCCGAGGAACAGCAACTTGCGGACTCCGGCCCGATGGGCCGCGTCGATCACGTTCGTCTGGATGAGGAGATTGTCGCGGATGAATTCGGCGGGATAATCGTTGTTGGCGACGATCCCGCCGACCTTGGCGGCCGCAAGGAAGACGTAGTCGATCTCCTCCCGCTCGAACAACTCCCGGACCGCCTGCGCATCCCGCAAATCCAGCTCCTGCGAGGTTCGCCTCACAATCCGTCCGAAGCCTTGACTCTCCAGCGCTCGGACAAGGGCCGAACCGACCAGTCCGCGATGCCCTGCCACGTATATTGAAGCGTTTTTGTCCATCAATCTCTAACCACCTGTCCGAGTTGTAGGCGATTCAGAACGCGTTGCGGGACCCGAACAGCAGGCGTACCGTTCGGGCGATTATGACCAAGTCGAACCAGAAGCTTCTCTTGCGGATATACTGCAAATCCAATTCCACCATTTCCTCGAATCCGACGCTGCTGCGTCCGCTGACTTGCCATAAACCGGTACAACCGGGAACGACGGTCAACCGCTGGAAATCGTACTCCCGGTACGCCGCAACCTCCCTCGGAAGCGGAGGACGGGGTCCGACGATGCTCATGTCGCCTTTCAGGACGTTCCAGAACTGCGGCAGCTCGTCGATGCTCGTGCGTCGGATGAATTTGCCGACTTTGGTCACCCGGGGATCGTCCTTCATCTTGAACATGGCCCCGCTCACTTCGCTCAAGCCGGCCAGCCGATGGAACTGCTGCTCGGCATCGACGACCATCGAGCGGAATTTGTGCATTTTGAACGTTCTTCCGTATTTGCCGATCCGGGTTTGGCTGAAGAACACCGGCCCCCTCGGATCCTCCAGCTTGATCGCGATCGCCGTGATCAGGAAAAAGGGAGACAAGAGCGCAAGCCCGATCAATGCGGCGACGACGTCGAACAGCCGCTTGGGCCAATCGATCCGCTCCTCCGCCGCTTCCAACCGGTAACGCTTGACGGCTAATTCCGTTTCTTGCATGCTCATCGCTGGATCACCTTACCCGACGACCTTGTGTTGTTGATGCAGCGCGAGCAGCTTTTCCATTTGATAGAGAAGCGGCGTGCGCAATTCATGATGGTCGAGCGCGAATTCGAGCGTCGTCAGAATGAAACCGAGCTTCTCGCCCACGTCGTAGCGGATGCCTTCGAACTGGTAAGCGTAAACGTCCTCGATGTGGTTCAGTTGCTGGATCGCGTCGGTCAACTGGATTTCGCCGCCGGCGCCGGTCTCCATCTTCTCCAGGAAGTCGAAGATGGCGGGCGTCAGGATGTACCGGCCCATGATCGCCATATTGGAAGGCGCCTGAAAGCGGTCCGGCTTCTCGACGAAATTGGCGACCCGGCACAGCCTGCCCTTCTGGTCGAACGGATCGACGATCCCGTACCGGCTCACGTCTTTGTCTTCGACGTGCTGGACGCCCACGACGGAGCTTTGCGTGAGCTCGAACTGCTGCATCAATTGGCCGATGCAGGGCGTTTCGGCTCTCACGATATCGTCTCCGAGCAGCACGGCGAACGGTTCGTCGCCGATGAATTTGCGGGCGCACCAGACGGCGTGCCCGAGCCCTTTGGGCTCCTTCTGCCGGATATAGTGGATGTCCACCATGCGCGAGGGATGCTGCACTTGCCGCAGCAGCTCGAGCTTGCCTTTCCCGAGCAAGTTCTGCTCCAGCTCGAAAGCGGAATCGAAGTGGTCCTCGATCGCCCGCTTCCCCTTGCCCGTCACGATCAGAATGTCTTCGATGCCGGCTGCCACCGCTTCCTCGACGATGTACTGTATCGTCGGTTTGTCCACCAGGGGCAGCATCTCCTTCGGCATGGCCTTCGTGGCCGGCAGGAACCTCGTGCCCAGTCCCGCCGCCGGGATAATGGCCTTGCGAACCTTCCTCATTCCCATCACCTATCCTTCAGAGTTTTCGGAACCTTTTTATTTGCAAAGCGGCTTTCGCCGCTTGTTCCGCCTTCCGTTCCCGACTCCCCGGTGTCATGCGCCCGATCCCCCGCTCGTATGTATGCTACATTCCGTATCAATCATACTTCATACATTAAGATACAAATTGTATCGTGTCAAGACATTTTTGATACGTTTTGTCTTTGTCGAACGCATGTCGAAAATCGCGATTTTGGCAAAAAAATAGCGCCTCATCGGCGCTTTCATTTGGGCATGCGGCTTTGGGATGCCGCTGAACGCGGAGCTGGTAAACGGCAAAACGGCCAACCGGTTAATCCGGTTGACCGTTTCTTTCGCGAGTATGCCGATCGGTGTCAAGAGGACCTTGGGAACGGCTTATGTCAAGGCAATCTTCCGCCAGGCTGCGCCGTCATATACGTATTGCTCTTTCGTATCCGTTCGAAAATAGAACTGTCCCGCCCTGTACACGGTCGAGTTCGGAACGCCGGAGCCGGCAAACAGATCCATCCGCTCGCAATCCTGGTTGTTCGACAGAAAGCTTTCCGTGGCGATCGCCTTGCCCGGATCGGCATTGTAAACGAAACAGCGATTGCCGCCAACCTTGATCCGGCGGCTTCCCGTAATCTCGATTGCCCGTTCTACGCGAGCCCTGGCCCGGTCGGTGCGATCGTCGACGGAAACGTTATCCGCGATGACGCAGTCGCTGCACTGGTAGAAATTGGCGTTGTCGATCGCCTGCACGTCCGGCGAAGGCGTTCCCGTCCCGGGTGAGTCGATGTCGAAAAAGTTATTGTTTAGCCATTGGTTGCCGGCAAAAACGCCATAAGCAATCCGAGCGGCGAATAAGCCGTATTTGACATTCGATTCCACCGTATTCCCGAAGAACAGAATCTTGTCCGTATCGGAAAGCTGAACGCCCGACCCCCGGTTTAGGAAAATTCGGTTTCCTCTGATCTCGACGCCGGATGTGCCGCCTGTAACCGCAAGCCCGATCGTTTGAGATTCTTTCACCGTATTTCCGTCCACGCGTACGCCGATCGCCCCGGAGGCGATTTCCACGCCGAAGCGATTGCCTGTAATCGGCCGCGGCGTAACGTATGTGCCTGCCTGGACAATCTGGTTGTGATGAATGATCGTGTCGTAAGATTGGTATGTGCTGTAATTCGTGTCTTCCTCCACCAGAATACCGGTAACGGCAGTAGCCTGTATGAGATTGTCCGAAATCGTGACACTGCGCCCGCCAATGTGGGCGATTCCCCTCGACCAGCTGCGGACGACATGGTTGCCCGTGATCAGGATTCTTTCGCACAGGTCCTGGTCGCTCTGATAGCTCACGACCGCGATCCCGTCATCCCCGGTATCCGTTAAAGTATTCCTCGCGATTATGCAGTCCTTGCTTCTTCCGGTCACATGGATCCCGTCGGCAAGCGTATTCCGGACGCTGCACCTTTCGATGGAACTGCCCGTGCAGCCGGATACGAGGATTCCCGCCCCGTACGTGTTCTCGACGAACAGCTCGTCCGCCGTGCAACGTTCCACCCTGAACAAGAACAGGCCGTTCAACAGAGGATTGCGTTTGGTATAGTCTCCCGCTGCCGTCGATTTGATTTTGAAACTCCTCCATACCGAACCGGCGGCGTTATTGATTTTCAGCACGCTGCGGGTCCGGTCGTCCGAGAACAGGACGGAACTTTCCCCGTCACCGACCAGGCTGAAGGAGCCGGTCACCTCGATCCCCGAAATCTTGTAGGTGCCGTGAGGCACGTATACCGTTGCACCGCCCATCCGAATCGCTTCTCCGATGGCGTTTCTCACCGCCGCCGTATCATCCGTGGACCCGTCCCCGACCGCTCCGAAATCCGTCTTGACATTGAGGTATGAATTCGGGTTTGGCGCCATACGATCCCTCTCTTTCGAATCTCCATAGGATATCGTATGTGAACAGGCCGGGATTGTGAGAAAACGGGGCTTCTGTCGATAGGCAGGGGCATTGTCGAAGTCAACGTACCGGGATTACGGCTTGCATTCGACCGCGGTCCCGAGACGCGTGCCTTGAGACTGATTGTTCTCGAAGACGGTGCTTCGGCACGAACCGGTCAACTCGAAAGCACGTTCCACCTGATTATCCGCCCTCGTCTCAACGGACACATTGCCCGTGACCCGGGAGGATTCGCTGTCCTTCAGCAGAAAATTATCGATGTGGGAGATTTTCCTCGTGTTGTTGTCGGCGATGCGGTTGCCCGATATCCGCAGCCGGTCGCTGTTTTCGGCGACGAAACCGTACATTCCGTTCTTCTCCAACAGGTTGCCCGCAATGACGACGTCATTGGCCGTGACCGTCATTCCCGAATCCTCATTGTTCGAGGATACGTTGTTCCGGATGATGGTACGATTGGCGGCCACGCTGATCCCCCGGCTCTTGGAGCCGTTGACCGTATTATCCGTAATCGTGACGTAGGCGGCTCCTTTGGAGACCTCGATGCCGAATTGGTTTCCTCCCTTGAGTCCATAGGTACCCGCTCCGGTGACGGTATTCCCTTCAATAAGCGTATTGACGGGCGAATAGGTTTGGTAGTTGTTGTCCCGGTCGACGAGAATGCCGCTGGAGGCGGTACCCTGGATCCGGTTGTCCCGGATTTCCACTTGATATCCCCCAACGTGGGCGATTCCTCGCGAACGCGAATTCCGCACCGTGTTTCCCGCGATGACGATTTGCTTCGTAAGCACCTTCTGGCTTTGGTAGCTGACGACCGCGATGGAGTCGTCTCCTGTATTCGACAATTCGTTTCCGGTTACAAGAATATAACGAGCCCCGCCCGTCAGATGGATTCCGTCGGCCAGCGTATTCTGAATCCGGTTGTCCCGGATCGTACCCGTGGCGACGTTGCCCCGCACCATGATGCCTTTGCCGTTTCCGAATATCCGTTCGATCAGAAAATGGGAGGCTCCATTCGTGACATAGATGCCGAAATCCTGGTCATGGCGCGTCACATTGGAGAGGCCGAGGGTAAGTTTCAGGTTCTTTACGGTATTGTCCCACGAGCCCTCGATGACAATGATCCTTTTGGGATGCTTGACCATCCGGAGCTCCGCGCCCCAACTTTGTCCTTCGAGCGTTACGCGGTCATGGCTCACCACGATGCTGTCGCTTACTTTATAGACGCCGTTCGGAAAAAAAACAACCCCTCCGCCGCTCTTGCCGACTTTATTGACGGCTGCCTGGATAGCCGCCGTATCGTCCGATTTTCCATCACCTTTGGCGCCGTATGATTTGACCGAAACCCGCAGGGACGGAGTTTCCCGTTCCGGCCCCCAGGCCGGGAGCGCCCGGGCTTCCCTGCCGGGATCGGGTCCCGCTTTCAACTCGGTGATCCGCGGCGGAATAGGTTCGGTTTCGGAAGAGTTATGAGGCAGTGAGGCGAAGAGCAGCGCGGCAAGCACGACGAGACCGAATTTCAGGGCTGTTCGGGCATTTACGTTGATAAGTCCGATTTTTATGGTCATTTTGCTCAACCTTCCTAGCATGTTCGATAATTTTCGACCGTTTTTTTGAGCCAGATGTACAGAGCGTGGGGAAGCAGGTCAAGAAAGACGTCCCTCGCGCTCCGTTTTTGCTTATGCGAGTATGGATCGATGCTTTGCAGCCACTCCAGGAACGGACGGTCCTCGGAACGGATCCGATCCCGGTTGGACAAGCTCCGCCGTCTGATTTCATCCCAGTACTCTACCCAAATCCGATTTTGGGCCAACCAAGAAGGCAAATTCTGCCGTGTGAATTCGATTAACCGCTCCGCTTCCGGAAAACCGCACAGACGGGGATCGATTCCCTCCGCCTGCAGCCCGGCCGCCGTGCGCGCGCATTTCTCGCACCGGCAGCAATTCCCGTATTCGTTGTTCGCCCAGCAGACCCGGATTTGGAGGCCGGTTCCGCTCTCCCGAATATAGTCGGCGATAACCGTCATTTTGTCCTGACGGCTCAGCTCCTCACCTTCCGATCTAACCGAGGTGTCCGCGAAGCGAATTTGGTTGTCGACGGTCGCATGGGATCCGTATGGGACGGTCTGCGCAAGTTTCGGGGGCAAGGAAGATGCCAGAAACAAATGGCGGAAACCGAGCAAATAGCCGAGCGGCGCGCTTAAACCGATCATGCCGATGCCGTGCTGGATGCCCGGCCACCAGCCTCTCGTGATCCGGCCGAACTCGTCGGCCATTCTGGCTTCATGGATGAAGGTTCTCAGATTGCTCTTCAAGAAGAGATTCTCCATGCCGAAAGCCTCTCCGAAGACCGAGTGGTTTTCCTTCACCTGCTCCCATACATGCGGCTGCCCGATCCCGATATCCGCTCCCCACACCGTGATCAGATAAGGACGCTCCGCCGTTTTCCGCAAACAGGCGGCCAATGAATCCACTCCTCCGCTGAAAAACAGCGCGTTTCTGCCTAGATGCTGCTGCGGAGAACGATTATGGACCAGGCGTCCGACATTCAGCCGGCCCTTGAAGTGGAGTTTCGGGTACAAGACGCTGAACGCATCCCGAACCTTTTGCAGACTATGATAAAAAGCGCGGTCCAGTTCCTCCACGTACACATCGGCGCCCGTCACCCAGGCGACGGGACACAAATTCGAAAGAAGCGGAATGAACAGCACGCTGGCCGGCACTTCTCCTACGTTCCGGTCGTATTGCACTTGAAAGGGCTCGCCGGAAAAATAAGACCCGACCCTGTTTCCGTAATCGATCTCATAAGCAACGCAGCGTCCGTCGTCCGACACGCGGACACCCTTCACATGGATCCGTTTTCCTTCCGCCGCCATTCTTGTTCCCTCCTTCGGTTCTTTACCCCGAAGATTCCCGATGGGACGCCTTCATCCGAAGACGGTTCCGAAGGCTCAGCACAAGCTCGCGCTTGAATGCGATAATCAATGCGGCGTATAGAATGAATCCCCAGGTCAATTGCCAAGCAACGGTAAACCATTCGGAGCCGGCGCCTCTCACGAGCCATCCCAGCGCGAATACCCCGGCCGCCATGACCGCGCTGTACAGAACGCCGGGCATAAAGCTGCGGGCATATTCCCCTGCGCACTTCGCCAGTACCTTGCGGACCGACTGGTAATAGTTCACGATCACGATCATGGCTTGTGCGGCCAAATACCCGAATGCAACGCCTGCGGCCCCGTGCAGCCATGCTCCGGCGAGCAAGCAGGGAGCAACGATGACCATGCACAAGACGGAATAATGGAACCTCGTATTGGCCCTGCCGACGGCCAGCAACAGGCTCTCTGTCGGGATTAGAGAGGAACGGAGCAGGAACATGACCGCAAGAATTTGTACGAGAGGGACACTGGCCGTCCATTGTTCTCCGAACGCGAATGGCACCAGATAGGGAGCCGTTACCGCAAGTCCCAGATAGATGGGACCCGTCACGTAGCTGATCATTCCCGTAATCTGAAAGTACCCCTGACGCAGCAGATCCGTTCTGTCCTGGATCTTCGCGAGCAGGGGGAACGAGACTTGCGAAACGAGCGGCCACAACTTCTGCATGGGCATGATTCCCAGTTGATAAGCAAAAGTATAGTAACCGAGCCCTTCCGCACCGATCATTCTTCCGAGAATCAAGTAATCGATGTTGGAAGTGAGCATCTGGATGAGGTTCGATCCTGTCTGATAGGCGCCGAAGCTTACATAACCTTTCAAATCCCGAATCGAAAAATGCCTTCCGGGCTTCCATTGCCGCCAACCCGCTGCCGCCAAGGATAAGGACTTGAACAAGGCGTTGGACAGATAAGCGCCGACAAGCGCATACACACCGTATCCGGCATAAGCGCCGGCCAGCGCGGCCGTAAATCCGATTGCAACGGCAGCAATATCCACTTTGGCCAAGTACTCGAACCGCAGTTCCTTCTGGAACAGCACTTGGAATTGCTGGCCGACGGCCGGAATGACGCATAGCAGAGCCATCCATCGCATCGGTTCGAGAAGCCGAGGCTCTTGGTAATAAGCACAGACGAGCGGAGCGATCAGCCATACGATGGCACCGATGGCGGCTCCGACCGCCAAATTGAGAACGTACAGGCTGGATAGCTCGCTCTTGGTTACGTTCTGACGGTGGACGATGGCGCTTGATACCCCGAAATCGCTCATCGAAACGGCGATTCCCACGACGACCATAATCATGCTGATGAGACCGTAGTCTTCGGGGGAGAGCAGGCGAGACACCGTCACCACCTGAGCCAGTTGGACGACGGTGGTGACAACGGTTGCCAAGCTCGACCATTTCACCGCGGTGACTCCTTTGACTCTTAAGGACATGAGCGTTCCCTCATTCGGATTCGATTCGCGCTTACATCGTTTTCTTCTTCAGGTACAGAAACAACGGATGGGGGATAAGATCGAGAAGCATTTTTTTGGCGCTCCGCTTTCGGTAATACGAGGACAGGTTTCGGCTCCGCAACCAAGCGAAGAAGGCCCGATCTTCCTCCCGAATCCGCGCGTCGTTCTCCATGCCCCGGGCCCTCACCTCGTTCCAGTATTCAACCCGGAGCTCGCTGGACGAAAGCCATTTCGGAAGCTGCTGCCGGATATGCTCGACGGTTTCCGGCGTAACCGGGAACCCGGCGCGCCTTGGATCGATCCCTTCGGCAAGAAGCGCGGCGATGGTCCGCGAGCACTTCTCGCAGCGTCCGCAGTTGCCGTATTCCTTGTTGGACCAGCATACCCGGACCGTGAGATCCGAATCCCGGCTGCGGATGTAATCCGCAATGAGACCCACTTTATCTTGGCGGGTCAGTTCTTCCCCTTCCAGTTGAACCTTCGTGCCCGTCCACCGGATCTGGTTGTTGATGAGCGTGTTGGAACCGTCGGGCACCGCTCTCGCGAGTTTTGGCGGCAATGCGGAGGGGACGTACAGATTCCCGATTCCCAGCATGTAAGCGAGCGGAGCGCATAAGCCGACCATGCCGATTCCATGCTGCACCCCGGGCCACCAGCCGTGCGTAAACCGCCCGTAGGTGAAAGCGATCAGCTCCTCGTTCAGGAACGTGCGCATGCTGGACTTGAGGAACAGACTCTCGATGCGATTAGACCGCCCGAATGCCTCGTTATGACGCTTCACCTCACGCCAGATGTGAGGTTGATGGAGGCCGATGTCTCCTCCCCAGATCGTAACGAAATACGGGTTTTCTTCCTTCCTTCGCAAGAAGGTTCCGAGCGAATCGACCCCCCCGCTGAAAAAAGCGGCAGACCGTACAGGATCGGCGGCAGGAGCATCATCCGTTACTTCCCGCACGTGAAGATCACCCGTAAATTTCAGCCTGGGGTACAACAGGGCGAACGATTCCTTCACCTTCCGCAGGCTTTCGTAGAATCTCCGATCCAATTGTCCGACATGGACATCGGCTCCCGCCACCCAAGCGACCGGCAGCAGATTGGAGAGCAAGGGGATCATGAGGATCCCGGCGGGCACCTCCGATACGTCGCGGTCGTATTGCACGAAGAAAGGTTCACCCGAGAAAAACTGGCTTACCTTCGATCCATAGCGTACCGAATACCGAACGGTTCCGTCCCTCTCGGCCGTCACGTCCAGAACGTCGATTTGATTGTCCGTTTTGCCCATTTCCGACCCCTCCTTTTACGCGTTAAACGCGGTCGCCTTGCTCCCGCCGCTTTTGCCCAATGCAAAAAACAAATAACGGTTTACGAAAAAGATCAAGGGAACCGCCATCGCGACCACGCCGCTTGTGTAGAGCAGCGCCCATAACGGCGTCCGGGTGTCCTGCAGCGGAATGTCGAGAAGGAAGACGACGACGGCTTTCGCGAAAGACAGCAAGATCAGGTGAACCGCCATGATCAGCAGCGTATTCTCCCCGAGGAAGCGCAGCGGCCTCAGGGAAGCGAGAGTCCGGGATACGAGGAGCCAACCGGCCAGTCCGGCGAAAGCAGCGATATAAAAATAGAAATAGTTTCCGTACTGATGGAGATTCATATCGACCCTCCCGTTGGCTCCGCCGGCAATATAACCGATGATGAGGAACGCTGCGGCAAGCGGGAGGCAGTACCGGGGCGCTTGCCATCTGCGGAAACGGAGGGCGTTCGATTTCGCTAGATAGCCGCATCCGTAGAACAGCATCGCGGTCAACGCGACGTCGAAGCCCCAGGGAAACCGGAACGGCAGGTACAAGCTGTCCAGATAGCCGATAACCGACAGCGCGACAAGAGCCAAGAACAGAACGCCCTGCCGTCGTACCCGTTTCGATAGAAGGTAAAAGCCGATTTCCACGAGAAAGAGGCAAGTGAGGAACCAGAGCGGGGTATCGAAGACCAGCCAGTGATCGACGCCGTTGGAATAAAGGATGCCCGCGAGCGGCTTCAGCAACGGAATATCAAGCTCGGCGTCGTTTCCGAACTTCCTCCCGATGACCGCCCAGTAAGCGTAGGTCGCGAAGGCGAAGACGAAGTAGGGAATCAGCAGGGATTTCGCCTTTTTGCGGACGTAGCTTCCGAATCCGTATTTGCCGGCGGTGAACAAGTATCCGGACAGGAAGAAGAAGAGCGGCATATGGAACGAGAAAATATAGTTGGTAACCGTGGACGAAGTAGAACCCGTATGCCCGGCGACGACCAGGATGATCCCGATTCCTTTGGCGGCGTCAAGCCAATCGATGCGCTTCACGGATTTCCCCCCCCTCCCATCGCGGTTGAGGCGATTTGCTCTCCTGATAGGATTGATACAAATAACGGAGGAAGACATAGAGAAGCGGATAAAACATCCGGTTGTCGAACAAATAATGGACCCGGTACACTTCCAGCAAAGAGAAGACGACGGACGGAAAAATCATCATCCAGCCGACCTGGTGCTGCCTGATTCCTTTATAGGCCATCCCGATGAACCACCCGTACAGCACCGCGTATACAACGTACAGATAGCCGGAATCGGCGAACAGCTCCCCGAAATAGCCCATATTCGTATAATCGGGTGCGGAGTAGGGGCTGCTTTTCACGTTGAGATAGGCCTGTTTCGCCGCATCCAGATGAAGGAACGCACGCAAAGTCGATTCCGGTATGAAATTGTACAACAGGTTAATCCACCCATTGAACATCAACGTCGGAAATCCGACCGATCGCTCCGCCAAATCCGGCATCGCCATGGAATGGTTGATGCTGGAGCTGATATAGTCGAGAAACCTTCCCAGCCCGTACGAGTACACGCCTTCCTTCGCAAAACCGGTTTGGGAATAGAATTGGTAACTTCGGAGCCCTTCCGCGGCGGAGAAGAACAGGACGACCGCGGCTAAGCTTGCGATCAGCTTAGGCAAAGTGACCCGAACGCTCCCGAACAGAATGGCGATGACGGCAATGGGAAGCACCACTTCCAGCAACGCGATCCGTTCCGAGAAAAACAGGCCCCTGAGGACCCCGGGGAACAGAATGAGCGCCCACATCCAAAAGCTTCCTTTCCTCTTCAGCCCGAAGACGTGGATGGCATACAGGGAGGAGGCGAGGAGACCGAGCTGCGTTAACGTGGTGACGCCGGATATGCCGGTGACGTTGACGACCTGCTGTTTAAACGCCAAGAAATCCTGCCGGACCACCAGCATTTGGATCAATGGACCGATCCCTTCCTTCAAGACGATCCGGACGATCCACAGCAATTGGGCCGCCCCCGCGATGACGGCAAGGATAAAAGCTTCCCTGCGGAGGGCGTCCCCCCCGGCGTACTTCTGCCTGAACCGCTCGAGCGGCGATCCGGCCGGCTTCGATAAGCTCGTCTTCTCGGTGAGGAAGCAGCAGGCGAGAATGATCAAATAGAAGAACAAATAATTCGCGAAGCCGTTAACGGACCAATACTTCTGGTAGGAGAACATCGGTGGGTAGAGAAACCAGATGAGCGTGCTAGAAGTAACGACCAGCAACAACAGCAGCCTCGGGTGCAGGATCGCCATGTTCATGTGAACCATCTCCGCCGTTCATGGTAAAATGCAAGATCTGTTCGTCAATGTGCCTCCGCAAGCGATCCCGGAACGCATCCGCCGAGAACAGCCCGGCTTGCGCGCTGCAGTTCCGGTGCGCAATCCGGTGCTCGTTCCGCTCGAAATCCAGCACGGCCTGAACGAGAGAGGGGACGGTCTGCTCCCGGAAGAACACCCCGGTCGGATTCGCCTGCTCCAGCCCCCGCACGGTTTCCAAAGCACCGCCTTTGCCGTAGGCGATAACGGGGGTGCCGCAAGACTGGGCTTCCACCGGAGCGATCCCGAAGTCTTCCTCCGCCGCGAAGATGAATGCCCGTGCCTCCTGCATGTACTTCCGAAGCGCATCGCCGGGCTGATAACCGAGCAGCTTGACGTTGGATTTGGCTTTCGCTTTCACCTTGGCGTACTCGGGCCCGTCTCCGATGACGATTAATTTCTTGTCGGGCATTTCTCCGAAAGCTTCCACGATCATGTCGATTTTCTTGTAAGGAACCATCCGGGATGCCGTCAGGTAGTAATCTTCCTTGCTCTCGCATAGTCCGAATCTGTCGACGTATACGGGCGGATAGATCACGGTCGATTCGCGCCGGTATACTTTGCGGATCCGCCGGGAGATATATTCGGAGTTGGCGACGAAGGAATCGACGCCATGGGCCGTCCTCGCATCCCATAGCCGCATCCGATGCAGCATCCATTTGGCGACGGTGCCCTTCAATCCCCGGTCGAGTCCGCTTTCCCTCAGATATTGATGCTGCAAATCCCAGGCGTAGCGGATCGGCGAATGGACGTAGGAGATATGCAGCTGGTCCGGACCGGTGATCACCCCTTTGGCGACCGCGTAGGAGCTGGAAATGACGAGATCGTAACCGGAAAGATCGAATTGTTCGACGGCCAGCGGCATGAGCCCTAGATAATGGCGAAACTTCTTCCTCGCGAAAGGCAGCCCCTGGATAAACGAAGTATGGACTCGCTTGCCCCGGATGAAGCTTCTCTGGTCGTCGGGCAGAAAATCCACGAGACTGTACAGATCCGCCTCCGGATACAGCTCGAGCAGCTGCTCCAACACTTTCTCCGCGCCGGCGTAGACGACCAGCCAATCATGGATGATGGCCACCTTCATGCTCGAACCGCCTCCTTCACCACTTCCAAGGTTTGTCTGGCGCAGGAGCCCCAGCTGAACCGGGCGGCCTGCCGCAAACCCGATCGGCTCAGCCGTTCGCGGGTCCGGTCGTCGTTCATGACGGTGTCGATCTGCCTGGCGATATCCTCGGGACTCCTCGGATCGCAGTACAGGGTCGCATCGCCGCAAACCTCGGGCAGCGACGCGGCAGCGGATACGACGACCGGCGCGCCGCAAGTCATCGCCTCCAGCGGCGGCAAGCCGAATCCCTCGTACAGGGAGGGAAATACGAAGCAGGAGGCCCCTTCGTATAAAGCTTTGAGCTCGCCGTCCGTCACGTAGCCGATCAACTTGATCCTGTCGGAATGCGGCAGCTCGGCGCGGCCGAACACTTTGGCGTTCGCTCCGCCCGCAATGACGATTTCATAATCGACGTCGTTCAGATACTCGATCGAACGAACGATATTCGCAAAGTTTTTGCTCGGATTATGGCTGCTGACCGCGAGGAGGTACCTTTTGGGCTCGATCCCGTGTTTGGCATATACGCCGTAATCCGGCTGCAATTCCCGCATATGCTCGTTTCCGAGCGCCACAACCCGGATTTTGTCCTCGGGAATGCGGCAATGGGAGATGAGCTGGGACTTCGAGAAATCGGAAACCGTAACGATTTTGCGAGCCATAACGCCGAGTCCTCGCTGAATGATTTTGTAGGCATAGCGGAAGGAAACCGAAAAGGAGGACGGAAACTCGAAAACGGCCGCATCATGGATCGTCGCGATTTGCTTGCGTTTGAGCAAGGGTCCGGTATTGCACAAATTGATCAGCCAACCGTCCTTTGCGTACCAAGGAAGGATCACCTGCTCCCATAAGTGTCCGGTTAGCCGCCCGGCCTGCCTCGTCCGGATTCGCTTCAGCCCCAGGTCGTGAATGGCGCCGGGAGGTACCAGCAGCGTGAACCGGTCGTTGCCGGCATCCATCTCGCCCGCTTCCAGAAGCGCGTCCCAATGCTTGACGAGCTCGATGGCGTAACGCTGCACGCCGGTTATTGCTTGGGTAAGAAAACGGCCGTTAATGTAGAGATTCATAACATCCCCCGCAGCCGGCCCTTGAACGAATTCCAGTAGTACATGGATTTCGGGAACTGGAAGGCGGTCCAGAACAGCATCATGCCGAGAAACGGCTTGAGCAGGGCGCCGATCTTGAAACGGGCCGTGTATTGGTGTTTGGTCACGACTTTGCCGAACCCGCAGCCGTACCGGTATGCGCGGCGAATGATTTGGGGGGTGAATTGCTTCAGCGGATTCGGATGCCTGACGGTCAGATCGGGATAGTAATAGACCGAAAATTGGTTCAGCGCTCTGAGAAGATAATCCGTTTCTTCCCCGGAGTGGTAGATCGTACCCGCGCCGACGCCGATTTCTTCGTCGAAGCCGCCGATCGCGTCCGCCGCCTCCTTCTTCAGGAAGATCGTGAAAGAAACCGCGCGTCTCCAAACGTTGATTTTGTCGACGTAGCCTTCGACCGTATCGAATTTGCCGACGGCATCGTTACCGCACGCGTCGATCGACCGCCCGGTAATGATCAGCGCCTTCGGATTGCGATCGAACAGGAGAACCGCTCTGCCCAGCAAGTCCGGTTCATACCAGCAATCGTCGTCGGGAAACGAGACGATGTCGCCCGTGACGTGCTGCAAGCCGACGTTCCTGGCCCTGGACAACCCTCTGGGCGACCTCAATCGAAGGATATCGAATTTCGCCCGGCAGCGTTCGATTATCGGTACCAAGCGGTCGTCCTCGTTCTGATCGACGATGATGAGCTCGAAGTTCCGGTAGGTTTGCAGATCGAGCTTCTCCAAAAAATTCTCCACCTCAGCCAGGCGGTCCACCGTTGCCAAGATCAGAGACACTTTCACGGGACAACCTCCTCCAATCATCCGCAAGAACGAAACGTATCGCCTTCCAGTAGGAAGCCGCTTTATGGCGCCATGGTTTGCGTATCCATGCCCTCCCGCACAAGCCGAGGGAAGTCCACAGATGGGCGGCACGCCTCCATCTTCCCGCCTGCTGCAGCTTTAACAGATAGTAGTGGTTAACCACTTCCGTATAGGCGACCTGCTCTTCCTTGTCTCTGGAGGCGTGAGACTGATGATGCCTGACCTTGAGGTTAGGATCGATCCATAGTCTGCCGCTCCGAAGGGCCCAAGCGGACAGGTACAGATCCTCTCCCAAGCTGTAGCCGGACAGCCACGCTACCGGTTCGAGTCCGAGCAGCGCGCTCTTGCGGAAAGACATGTTGCATCCGAATAAATATTCCGTCGGGAACGGCTCTTTCATGGAAGCCCATTTGGTCATCGAGCCGCCATACCCGCTGGCCGACAATTTCCCGGGCTTTCCCGAATCGTACAGGAAAATCCTCGTGAACCAATCCCATTTCCAGTTGCCGCGGATGGAAGGATCGATGCCGCCGATTCCGGCAATGTCCGGAAACCGGCCATACCAAGCGGCAAGACGGGCCAGGTAGCCTTCCTCCAGCTCCGCATCGTCGTCCAGGAACAGGATGACGTCATGGACCGCCCTTTCCGCGGCGGCAATCCTGGATAGCAGCAGACCGGGATGCCGTTTGCGGTAATAGGCAAAAGCAATGCCGCAAGAATCGAGCAGCTGCCGAAGGGTGCACCGGACGGATGACGGCATTTCTCCGTCGTCCACGATGAGGACCTCGCATGGGAAATCCGGGGATTCCTTGGCAATCGAGGTTATGCAGCGTACCAGATCTTCATGACGATTCCGCGTACAAACCGCCACGGTCATTCCCCGCGGAAGATTCACTGGGCATCCCCTCCTGCTGGATCCGATGCGTCCACTGCCGGTAATAACTCGAGTTTTTGCCGTAGTTGTTGTCGATAAGCCGGTTGGGAAGATCCATCAAGCAAGCGAGAATGTGCCCGTGCAAGCGGGAAGTCACGACGCTGCCGAAGCTGCCGTACAGGCGTACGGCTTTGGCGACGAAGCGGTCGGCCATTCGGTACCAAACCGGCCGGAGCGGCAGGAGGTTCATCAAATAACGATCCAGCACGAAGCCTTTGACCATGAGCCTGAGAAGCAGAAAGTCCCATCCGGACAGCAGCTGCGGCCAATCCGTCCGGGTGTCGCAATCGCATTCACCGGCTTCATGATGCCCTGCTTCTCCGTCCGTCCGGAACAGCCCGAGCACCTTGGCGCTCCGATTCGGCGGAGCCTGGATCGGGTACAGCCGGTGGGCCATGTCCGGACATAAATAGACGTTCGCCAAATTGCCCCGGACGGTCTCGTACGACGTGAGGTCCCTCACGAACAAGTGGAAGTCCGGATGGTTCGCGAACCGCCCAAGCGAACGTTCCCGTTCTCCGGCATCGGAAAAGAACACCGTTTGCGGAAGCACCACGATCCGATGAGTCGGGTAGGTTGCGACCAATGTTTCCCGAAGCTTCTGATTGTCCGTGTATAAGTCCCCGAAATTGCCGCCGCCGTGGCATACGATAATCCAATCGCTCGGAATTCGCATGCGGCTTCGGAACTGAAGAAAGGATAGACGTTTGCGCACCCGGATCCGATGGTCGTGGAAAAATTTCTCCGTGCCTTTCATGATCAGAAGATCGCCGATATTTTCGTGAACGGGATAATCCATGTACACGATTTGGGATCCTGGAGGAATCACTTCCAGAATCGAATCCAACATTCGTTTCAAATGCTCCATCGGGTGCGGGCCGGGCAGTTCCATGAAGCCCTCCCCTTATACGCCGTGCGGGAACTTGTATTGGCGGTAGGCTTTCGTCTGCTCCCGCTTCGTCTGGTTCAGCACGCACCCGATGATTTTCACGTCCAGCCGCTGCAGCAGCGTTTTGGTTTCCAGCGCTTTGGCCTTCCGGGATATCCGGGAGTGCAGGACCCACAGCACGCCGTCGCTTTTCATCGCGAGCGTGGCGGCGTCCGCCAGCGCGAGCAGAGCGGGGGAATCGATCACGACCAGATCGTAGTCGGCTCTCGCTTGTGCCAGCAAGCTCTCCATCGCGGTAGAATCCAGGAGATCTCCCGCGTAGGCGGGAGCCGGTCCGGAAGTCAATACGGACAGCAGCGGGATGCCGGCGTCCTTGACGCAATCGCCCAGGGAAGCGGTATGGAGCAGCACGTTGGACAGGCCCGTTTGGTTCGAAACGGAGAAGATCTGATCCAGTCCCGGCTGGCGCAGATTTCCGTCGATCAGCAGCACCTTCTTGCCAGCCTGGGCGTAAGCGATCGCCAGATTGACCGCAACGGTCGTCTTGCCTTCCGACGGCTCCGCCGAGATGACGGTAACGATTTTCCGATCCGTTCCTCCTGTCTGGGAACCTACCATGTTGCGAAGCGTCCTGAACGTGTCCGAGATCGGAGAGTACGGATCCAAATGCGTGACGAGGCTTCGTTTAGCCGTTAATGTGGACATGCTGATCCTCCCCTACGCGTTTAAAGGACGGCGCGGCCGCCGCTTGCTTCACGTGTTTGATATCGCTCTTGCGGATTTCCGGAATGCCCGCCATCACGGGGATACCCAGCCATTGTTCCACTTGTTTCGGCTCTCGAAGGCTTGTATCGAAGTATTCGAGCAAGTAAGCCAGGAAAACGGAAACGATGAACGACGCCACAAACGCAACAAGCAGCACGAAAGCGAGGCCGGTCTGCTGACCCGCGGACTTCGTATCGGGATTGGACGGAATCACGATCATGTCGCTGTCCACATTCAAGATGGCGGGAGCTTCGACCCGGAATACGGCAGCAACGGCATTGACGATTTGCGAAGCTCTTTCGTAAGAAGGATCTTCAATAGATATGCTCATGATTTGGCTTCCCGTGGCCGTGCTGACTTTCAAGGAGTTCACCAGTTCTCCCGTCGTGACGTTCAAATCCGGATGGGCCTTCACCACGCTTTGAAGAATAGCGGGCGTCTTGATCAGCTCTTTGAACGTATTGATAAGCATTCCGTTAACCGCCACGTCGCCGGGATTCAATTGAAGCTTTCCGTTCTCCAGTCGGGCCTGGTTGACGATGATTTTGCTCGTCGCCTGATAAATGGGCTGGTTATTTGCGGATACGGCATACCCCGATGCGGCACACGCTGCCGCGACCAGGAGCACGATCATGATCCACCTTTTTCGGATGACGGACAAGTAATCGGATAATGTCATAGGAACCCCCCGAAATATGATAATGATACAATTCGTATCATTATCACTCTACGATACAAATCGTCACATGTCAAGGCAAAT
Organism: Cohnella sp. CFH 77786; assembly: GCF_019400745.1. GTDB lineage: Bacteria > Bacillota > Bacilli > Paenibacillales > Paenibacillaceae > Cohnella. The sequence goes on from NZ_WJIB01000015.1 coordinate 100,307, forward strand.
TCGACACGCCTACAGCGGAACGGATGCTTCGGCAAACCGGTTCAGATGCGGCCTTCCGACCGAATAGTAACGGAACTCCGTGAGGTCGAACAATTCCTTCCCGAAGACGTTCCGGCCGTCGAACAATACGGGCTCTTTCATTTTCTGGCCCAGCAGCTTGAGATCGACGCCGGCAAACTCCGGCCACTCCGTTAGCAAGCAGAGGGCGTCGGCCCCTTCCGCCGCCGAAAGCGCGTCTTCGCACCAGACGACGCGGGGATGGTCGAACAATTTGCGGAAGTTGGGGGTCGCGATCGGGTCGTAGGCCCGAACGTTCGCTTCCAGCCGGACCAACTCCGCCAGGATATCGAGCGCAGGCGCTTCGCGGACGTCGTCGGTGTTCGGTTTGAACGCCAATCCCCAGACGGCGATCGTCCGTCCGGACAAGTGCCCTACGAAGTCCTGCAGCTTATGGATGACATTGGTCCGCTGGTCCTGGTTCACGTCGACGACGGACTTCAGCAGCTTAAAGTCGTAATCCACGTTCCCCGCGATTTGGATCAGCGCGCGCGTATCCTTGGGAAAGCAGGATCCGCCGTAGCCGATGCCGGCGTTCAGGAAGGCGGGGCCGATCCGGCGGTCCTGCCCCATGCCAAGCGACACCTGGGTCACGTCGGCGCCGACTTTCTCGCAGATGTTGGCGATCTCGTTAATGAAGGAAATTTTCGTCGCGAGAAACGCGTTGGACGCGTATTTGATCATTTCCGCGCTGCGGACGTCGGTGAGCAGGATATTCGGCGTCAGTTCGGAATGCAGCTTGGCAATGACGGCCGCGGCAGCCGGATTATCGGCTCCGATGACGATCCGGTCGGGATGGAACGTATCGGAGACGGCCGACCCTTCCCGCAGGAACTCGGGAACGGAAACCACGTCGAACGGATGCCCGGTGTGCATGGCGATTGTCGCCTTGATTTTCTCATTCGTGCCGACCGGGACCGTGCTCTTCGTCATGACGATTTTGTAGCCGTTGATCGCTTCGCCGATTTCGATGGAAGCATCCCGGATATAGCTTAAATCGGCCTCCCCGTTCGGGAGGGAAGGCGTTCCGACGGCGAGGACGACAACCTCCGCCTCCCTGACGGCTTCGGCCAGATCCGTCGTGAATCGGAGCCTGCCGGCCCCAGCGTTTTCTGCGATCATGTCCCCCAGTCCCGGCTCATGGATCGGTACTTCCCCTCGGCGGAGACGGGCGATTTTATCCTCATCCCGGTCTACGCAAGCCACTTCGTTCCCCAAACCGGAAAAACAAACACCGGTTACCAGCCCGACGTAACCGGCTCCAACGACTGCCATTTTCATTTCTCTACCACTCCTTTAGTTTTCTTCGCATCGGCTCCTTGACGGAGCCGTCTGCTGAATTCCACGATCTGTTCGGCTTTCGATTTCCAGGACTGCTTGCTCGCCGCCCGCCGGATCGCCTCCCGGCTAATCTCCTTGCGGGAACAACGGTCCAGCACCCGCCCGACCTTTTCCACAAGCTCTTCGTGATCGTTGTAAAAGGCCAGGAAGTCCTCTCCCCGCCTGATCAACTCCGGCGTTTCCCTCACCACGATCGGAAGGCCTGCCGCCGCGTATTCATACAGCTTCATGGGACTTCGTCCCTGGTTCGCCTTATGGTCTGACAGCGGCAGAAGCGCCAGGTCGGCGTGATGCAAATAGGAAGGCAACTCGGCATATGGCCTCTGCCCCAGGAAGAACGCGTTGCCCAGTGAGGAGAAAGGTTCGGAAACGGCCGGCGGACAGGGACCGATCACGATCACGCTGATATCCGGGCGCCGTTCCGCCAAATACCGGAGCGCCTCCAGATCCAGGCGTTCGTCGACCGCGCCGACGTAGATCGCCCGCGGCCGCGGGATGGACTTCAGCTCCTCCGGTTCGGATCCGCCCCTCGAGAAATGTTCGAACTCCACTCCGTTCTCCATGACGATGGCGGGAACGTCCATCTTGTACTTCTGGACGTTCCGGAGCACCGGCTCGGAGGTGGCGACCATCCCGTGGGCCTTGTTCACGATTTCCCGCTCCGCGAGCGCCACTGTCTGGTCCCCGGACATCTCCGCGTAATGGTCCGTCGGCCGGTAGATGACGACTTTCGCGCGGATATATTTCTCGATCCCTACGAAATAAGGCTGGTCTATCAGCAGAAGGTCCACGTCGGAAAACCGGTGGCGCTTTAGAAGTCTCGAAACGTTCGGAAACCGGATCGATTCCACGAACCAATTCGATCCCGTCTTCTTGTACACCCGTCCGGCAATGGTCCAAGGAACGAGGGACAGCGTGACGCCGTGGATGAATTCGCCCTCCATTTTCCTCATGTTCCACCATTGCTTGAAACGGTCGAAAATCGGCTTCTCTTTCATTTTCAGAAGATGCGCGGGGGTGATCGAGGTACTCAAGTGGAGCACGCGGTGTCCCATACCCGACAGCTCCCGTGCCAGGTGATGGGATCCGACTACGAACGGACCGCCAATATACGTATGGCTGACGAACATGATATTCATTTCCTTCACCCTATCCTGTCCCGCAGATACGATTTGTATTTTTTATTTCTACAATAGGTTACAATACGTATCGTGTCAAGCGCGGGAATGGAGTCCAAGAAACAATTGACATGATACACTTTGTAACTTAAAGTAAGGAATGAATCCGCAATAAAGATACATATTGGATCGGAAAAGGAGTGCAGGATGGAAACCACTGTGGCGATCTGCACGCATAATCGAGCTGCAGATACGGTTGAAGCGATCAACAGCGTATTGAAGCAGAATTATCCGCGCGACCGTTACGAGGTCGTCGTCGTCGACAACCGCTCATCGGATGATATCGCTTCGTTGGTACGCAGCATGATGAAAGAGGAGACGAACCTGCGTTACGTGTTCGAAGAACGGCTTGGGCTCTCCTACGCCAGAAACCGGGCCATCGATGAAGCCCGAGGCGAAAACATCGTTTTTCTGGACGACGATGCGCTCGCCGGCGACGGATGGCTGCGGCATATGCGCGATTGCTTGTCCATCGAAGGCGTCGCGTGCGCGGGCGGAAAAATCATTCCCCAATGGGAGTCCGGAGCGCCGGGGTGGCTGCCCGACGAATACAAGTCCGTTTATACGATTCTCGATTACTCGGATACCCTCGCCGAGATGAAGGGAACGGCCATTCCGTACGGAGCCAACATGGGATTCAAAACGGAAGTGATCCGGTTCTATGGCGGATTCAGAACCGATTTGGGAAGGAGCGGCAAAAACCTTCTGTCCGGCGAGGAATCCGAGCTCATCCACAAAATCAAAACGAGCCACGCCGTGTATTACACGCCGAAAGCCGTCGTCTTCCACAAAATATCCGCCAAACGGACCAAGCTGAATTGGTTCATGAACCGGATGTATTGGCAAGGAGTAAGCGACGCCATCCGATTCGAGCTCTCCGGTCCCCGGGCGTTCTCGAAAGCCGTTCTCCGCATCGGTCTCTACGTTCTCCGCTTGCCGCTTTCCCTCTCCCGCAAACGCGCGGTCCTGCAGCTGGCGAAAATCGCCCTGCAGCTCGGCATTCTTAGGGAACTCGTCAAAGGTACCCGCCATTCGTTAGAGGCGGCTTCCAATCGATTCGTTAAATAAAGAAAAAATAAGGATAGGAGTGTGGATGTTATGATTACGACTTTGGAGCAAACGCGAGCTTTCGTACTGAACGGGGGGAATACGATTTCGGGGCAGATTCGGCTGTCCGGAGCGAAGAATGCCGCTCTTCCGATGATCGCGGCCGCTTGCTTGGGAGAAGAGCCGACGGTGCTGGACAACGTACCGGTCGAGTTGCGCGACGTGAAAATTCTCATTCAAATCCTGAGCGAAGCCGGAGCCCATATCCAGGTGGACGGCACTTCGGTCAGCTGTTCCAGAGGCACGTTCCCGAGCGGAAACGTGAACCGCATCGCCAGCGAAATCCGGTACTCGCTGCTTCTGCTCGGCCTGGCTTCGGCTCTGCGATCGGAGCTGCTTCTGCCGATGCCCGGCGGGTGCAAAATCGGAGACCGCAAATACGACCTGCACCTGATGGGCTTGCGCAAATTGGGCTCGGTGGTGGAAGACACGGAAGAAGGCATATTCGTCCAATCAAACGGCAACAAAGGCACCGCCATCGAATTTTATTTGCCTACCACTTCCGGTACCGAAAACATCATGATCGCAGCCGCCGCGGCGGAGGGAGAAACGACGATCCTGAACGCGAATACCCGCCCGGAAATCATGGAGCTGGCCAAGCTGATGAATCGGATGGGAGCGGATATCGAATGCTCGAACCGGGTCGTCCGGATCCGGGGCGTCAACCGAATCCGGGGCGGCGTCCGCTATTCGGTCATGCCGGGCTGGGATGAAGCCGTCACCTACATCGTGGCGTCGGCCATGACGGGCGGCGAAATTTGCATCCCCGATTTTTCCCTGGATTTCATTAAAGAAGACGTCAGGCAACTGCGGGAAATCGGCGTGGAAGTATTCGAATGGGGCGGGGCCGTCTATGCTTCAGGCAAGAAAGAGAAAAAGGGATTCGATCTGTTTACGGCACCTTACCCCGGCATCAATTCGGATATGCAGCCGATCTTCGCGGCATTGGCGTTCTCGGCGAACGGCAGAAGCACGATCACGGACTTGAGGTTTACGGAACGCTTCAAATACGTGGACGAACTGAAAAAGTTCGGCGGAAACATCCTGTCGTTCGGCAACACGGCGATTATCGAAGGCGGGAAACCGTTGACGGGCGCGAACGTGACGGCAACCGATCTTCGCGGAGGCGCGGCCTGCTTGCTGGCCGGACTCATCGCGGAAGGAACGACGGTTATCGGAAATATCTCGCAGATCGAGCGCGGCTACGAGAACATCGTCGGCAAGCTGAGGCAGCTGGGCGCGGATCTCGACGTCCGTTAGACGTCCGGCGGGCACTAGGGAGGCTCGGCATGCGGAACTATCGATACAGGGAAGTGCTCCGGCTCGTCAGGGACGATTTTAACGCCTGCGTCAAGACGAAATCGCGTTTATGGCGGACGGTGGCGTTTCTGACTTCGATCAACTTTCAGGTTTTGTTTCTTTACCGGCACTGCCATTACTGGAATACGAGAACGTCCCGGATTCACCAGCTTCTATTGAAATTCGTCAGTTACTACGCCCGAACCCGCTTTCAATGCCACATCTCGGAAAGCTCGCAAATCGGTACCAACCTGCGTCTTCCCCATCCGACCGGCATCGTGATCGGCGAAGGCGTGGAAATCGGCGACAACGTCACCATTTTCCAGCAGGTCACCATCGGAAGCCACGGCAAACGGGGATTGGAGCGGAGTTACCCGATCATCGAAGACGATGCGGTCATTTACGCGGGCGCCAAATTGATCGGAAACATTAGAATAGGTCGGAATGCGGTGATCGGAGCCAACGCCGTCGTGAATCTGGACGTTCCGGCGGGCTGCGTGGCGGTTGGCATACCGGCGAAAGTGATTCAAAAAAGAGAGCAGGTGCTGCAGCATGGCTGACATTCTGATTACGGGCTCATCCGGATTTATCGGTTTCCATTTGGCCCAGCGGCTGTTGAACGACGGCTTGGAAGTCGTCGGCATCGACAGCATGAACGATTATTACGACCCCGCGTTGAAGCAGGCTCGCTTGAATATGTTACGACAATACAGGAAGTTCTCCTTCCGCCAATTCGCGCTCGAGGACGGAGACAGCCTGAACGGCCTGTTCGCCGAGTACGACTTTCCGGTTGTCGTCCATTTGGCCGCGCAAGCGGGCGTCCGGTACAGCCTCACCAATCCCAGAGCGTACATTGACGCGAATATCGTCGGCTTTCTCAACGTGCTTGAGGCCTGCCGACACCACGAGACCGGGCATTTGATTTACGCTTCCTCCAGCTCCGTATACGGCGCGAACGCAGCCATGCCTTTTTCCGTTCGGCATAACGTCGACCACCCCGTAAGCTTATACGCCGCGACCAAGAAAGCAAACGAATTGATGGCCCATACGTACAGCCATCTGTACGGACTGCCGACGACCGGCCTGCGCTTCTTCACGGTATACGGGCCTTGGGGCAGACCGGATATGGCTTACTTCAAGTTCACCCAGTCCATCCTCCGCCGGGAAACGATCAACGTGTTCAACTACGGGAAAATGAAAAGGGATTTCACGTACGTCGACGATATCGTGGAAGGCATTCGCCGGCTTCTGGACCGCACGCCGCGGCCGAATCCCCAGTGGGATAAAATCGCGGCCGATCCGGGCACCAGCTACGCCCCTTACAAAATTTACAATATCGGAAACAACCGGCCCGTTGCCTTGGGAGACTTCATCGCCTGCTTGGAGCGGAAGCTCGGGATCGAAGCGGTCAAAGCGTATTTGCCGATGCAGCCGGGCGACGTTCCGGAAACGTATGCCGACGTCGACGACCTGATGGCGGATGTCGGATTCAAGCCGGCCACCTCGATAGAGGAAGGCATCGGCAAGTTCGTCGATTGGTACTTGGATTACGATAAGAAAGGCATGTATACCGACGAAGAAAAAGGAATCGGCGTATGACCAAAAGAAGGAGCACGCTGTTTCATATCCTGACGACGTTCGCGACGCGGATCGTCGTACTGGGCGCGGGATTTATTCTCTCCGTCTTGACGGCGAGGCTGCTGGGCCCGGAGAGCAAAGGGCTGCTCGCCGCCATCTCCGTGCTGCCGCAAATCGTCCTGACGATCGCGGATCTGGGCATCCGGCAAGCCTCCGCGCAGTTCATCGGGAAGCGGCTGTATCCGCAGGAGGATATCGCTTCCTCCTTGATGCTCCTATGGTTGTTCACGTCGATCTTCAGCATGCTGACGGTCGCCGGCCTCTTCCTCTTCCAATTCGGCAGCGGAGCGAACTGGCTCCTGCTGGGAATGGCCTTGGCGACGATTCCGCTCAATCTGGGCGCGCAGTATTTACGAGGACTCATGCAAGGTAAGGAACGGATTTCCAGCATGAATACGGTCGAAATCGTGAAGGTGTTCCTGAACATCGCGCTCATTCTGCTCGCGATCGTTCTGTTCCCCGACGATGTGCTGGGCGTGTTGCTTGCTTCCGCGTTCGTCGGGATTTACACGGTTTACTATTCGGTCAAGATCGTAAAGAAAGACATGCCGTTGAAATTCAAGTACGTGCCTCAGCTCCCGAAGCGGTTGATCTCCAAAGGTTTCGCTTTCGCGGCCGCCTTGTTCATCCTTCAGTTGAATTATCGGATCGGAGTCGTCATGGTCGGCCATTACTCCACGGAATACGACGTCGGGATCTATTCGCTCGGCACGAACTTCGCGGAGCTGATCTGGCAAATTCCGGCCGCCATCGCGATGGTCATGTTCGCGAGAAGCGCGAACAGCAGGACGGACGCCGAAGCCGTGGAACGCACGGCCAAGCTGCTCCGGGTCGTATTTCCGCTGCTGCTCGTCTTGGGGGCGGCACTCTGGATCGGCGCTCCGCTTATCGTTTCGATCTTGTACGGAAACGCCTATCTGCCCTCCGTATCCGTCATCCGTTATTTGCTGCCGGGAATCGTCTTCTTCGTCATCGCCAAGCTGATCCATAACGACGTCGCCGCGAGAGGCAATCCTCTGTTTGGGCTCATGCTTGCCCTCGGACCGCTGATCCTGACCATCGTGCTGAACGTCTTCCTCATCCCGGCGTTCGGGACGAACGGCGCCGCCGTTTCCTCGTCCGTTTCTTATACGGTGGCGAGCGTCTTGTTCCTGGTCGCGTATTCGAGGAAAGAGAAAATTCCCATTCGGAAAATCATTCTTATCGAACGTTCCGACTGGAACGAAGTCGTACTGCGGGTTCGCGGCGCGCGTCGAAGACTGCAGCCCGTAGCCGCGAGAGAGCGGGGGTAGAACATGCTCGTTTCGATCATCACCGCCTATTACAACCGGGAAGATTACGTCATTGAATCCATTCAGAGCTTGCTGAACCAAACCTACCGGGAGATCGAAATCCTCGCGATCGACGACGGGTCCACCGATCGGACGCTTGCCATGCTGCAATCGATCGAGGATCGCCGGTTGCGGGTCATTACCCATCCCAATATGGGGCTTGTCCGCTCGTTCATCCATGCGATCGGGCAAGCGTCGGGAGACCTCATCGCCATTCACGGATCAGGGGATTACTCCTATCCGGAGAGAATCGAGAAGCAGATCGAATTGCTGCGGAACCGTCCGGAAGTCGGCGTAGTCGGCTGCCAAGTGGAGAACGTGAACACGATCACGAACGAGAGGTCGATCTACGACAAGCTGGAAGAGGATAAGGACGTTACGGAACAGCTGCTGAGCAAAAACAACGTCTTTACCCACGGGGAGGTCATGTTTCGGAGATCCGTCTACTTGCAGGCGGGCGGGTATCGCGAGCTGTTCACGTATACCCAGGATTACGATCTGTGGCTGCGCATGAGTCTGGTCACCAAGTTCGCCAACGTCCGCGAGGTGCTGTACCGGCGTTATACGCTGCCCGGAGGCGTCGGCGCGTCCCTGGAGAAAGTCATGCTGCAGCAGTATCTGGCGGAGATGGCCCGGCAATGCCTGGAGATGAGATTGCGAAGCGGCGGCGATATCATCGATCGTTACGGTACGCTAAGCCCGTTCTTGCGCGATCGGACGAAACGATTGTCGAACAAGCTGTACGAGCTGGCCAAAAAAGCACTGCTGCGGGAGAACGATCCCGTCAGGGCGAAGTTTCTGAACCGGCTGAGCCTGCAGGAAAAATGGACGTTCAAAAATCTCGGTTTCCAGCTGCTTCTGACCCTGGCTCCGAAGGGGAAGACGGATGGAAAAGCGGCGTTACCTTTCATCCAAGCGCTGAGAACGATGAAGAACAAATTAAGAGGCATATTTAAGCCCGCGGCCTGACGCCGCGGGCATTATCCTGCTTCCGACTCGACCCGGCCGACTTGCCGTCCGCGATTCCCGTACACGCCCGACGTCATTTCGGATATCCGGCTCCATTCAAGCTCAGCCAATTTGTAATCGAACGGCTCAACGTCCTCGTACCGCTCCCTTTTCTCTTTCATTTCCCGCATCGCCTTCATCAGTCCGTCCGGATCGGACGGGTCGTACAAGATCGACGTCTCGGGCGTAAGATAGTCCCGGAGCAGCCCGAGATCCGGTGCCACGACGGGCCTGTAGAAGGAGAGAGCCAATATCGCGGAACCGGACGTCGTGATATTCCGGTACGGAAGGACGACGGAATCCGCGGCTTGGAGGAAATCCGCGAGTTCCTCATCCTTGACGAAATCAAGCGATAGGTAAACACGATCACCTGCGTCCTGCAGGATGGAAACGTCGAAATCGGCGGTCGGCTTGCCGGCGATTAGCAGGCGGGTTTCCGCATCCCCCATCCGCTTAAAGCTCCGAAGCAGCAGATCCAACCCTTTATAAGGCGAAATTTGGCCGATGAAGGCAAACAAATAGGCGTCTTCGGGAATGCCGAACCGCTCCCGGATGTTAAGCCGGCGGCTCGGATAAGCCTCCTTGAAATGGCCGTGGGGAATGCAGATGATCTTGCCGGCGTCGGCATGGAAATTCGCCACCAATTCATCCCGGACGGAATCTCCCATGACGATCAGCTTCGAGCATACGCGGCATAACAAGATCCTCATCCTGCGGTGAAACCGGGTCGGGCCGTCCTTGTGCGGCCAGACGTTATGGACCGTCCACACGATAGCGGCCCCTCTAAGCTTGAGATAAAGCAAAAGGAAAAGAAACACGGCGGTTTTGACGGCCGTTTGGACGAAGTTACGACCTGTATAATGGAAACTCGGCCAATGGATATGGAGGATATCTCCCCTGCGGATCTCGTATATTTTTTTCTTGTCGAACGGCTTGACCGTCAAGCCGGATTGTTCGAGTGAGCGGACGAGCAACTCCATGTATTTGTTCCCCGGCAGCTTGATCGGAAGCATGAATACGGTCATCGTTATCACCTGATTCCGCTGGATGGTTGAATTATGCATTTACAGTACGATACATTTCGTATCATGTCAAGGAGTAGAAAAACCGCCCCCGCGGGAGCGGTCTTCCGTCAATCCGATTGCACACAAACTTACGACAAAACACGGTTCAAGCCGCCACGTCCCGCTTGCGGAACACCGTCCAGGACACGATGTTGAAGACGATCACGTACGCGGCCAGCACGGCGATCGAGAACCCGAGCGTCGTCTCCTGGTTCGGAATGGGTCCGGCGCCTCCCTCGAGATAGTTCACGAGATTCAGGTGCAGGAAGCCGACGTATTTGACCCACGGTTTGTCCGTCATGCCGAACAGCACGTCGAACAGCCGCGTGACGCTCGCCATGAGCAGGAAGATCGACAATCCGATCGCGAGTCCGTTGCTCCGGAAAGCCGAGGAGAGCATGAAGGCGAACGCGGCGACGAAAACGAGACCGATCAGGTGCAGTCCGTAATATTCCAACGCCTTCGGGAGATCGATCGTTCCGAACATTGGGATGTTCACGGCCATGGACACGGCGAACGCGACGATCGCCATCAGCAACGCGAATAGGAAGATCGAAATATACTTGGACAGAAGGATCGAGGATCGGCTCCAGGGCCGGATCAACAGCAGCTTGATCGTACCCCAAGAAAATTCGCCGGCAACCGATTCGGCGGCTTTGACGACGGTGAAGATATTGATGAGAAGAAACAGTATCTCTCCTTCGATGAACGTTACCGACCAGCTGTCCAAGGTACCTTCTTTCCCGTCCGCGAGGTACAGGAGCAAGGAGGTCGCGAGCGGCACGAAAACGGTAAACGCGAACATGACCCAGGTGCGGAGGCGGCGGTATATTTTCATGTTCTCGTTCCGAATCAAGTTCCAGAAGCTAGACATGGCTTTCACTCCCCGTCACTTCGAGGAATTGGTCTTCGAGCGATTTGGTTTTCACGCGGATTCCGTATACCTGGATGCCGGCTTCCACCAGCCTGCGGTTGATGGCGGCCACCGTTCGGCGATCGGCTTCCACGGTGAACCCGCCGCCCGCCATCCGGCCCGGGCCCAGTCCGTCCAGAATGCCAAGCGCGGCATCGGGGCGGTCGACTTCGAACAGCACTTCTTCGGTCGTCTCCGCGGATGATCGGGCGTCTTCCGGACGCAGGGAACGGATGTCGATGATCTGCCCCTTCTGGAGAATCGCGACCCGGTCGCACATCAGCTCCATTTCCGACAGCAGGTGGCTGGAGACGAACACCGCGGTGCCTTCTTCCCGGGCCAGGCGGCGCAAGTAGTCGCGGAGCTCCCGGATGCCGGCCGGATCGAGTCCGTTCGTCGGTTCGTCGAGCACAAGCAGCTTCGGGCGGTGCATCACGGCCTGGGCGACGCCCAGACGCTGGCGCATGCCGAGGGAGTATTTCTTCACTTTGTCGTGAATGCGGCCGTTCAGGCCGACGATCTCCACGACTTCCGCGATCCGGTCTTTGGAGACGCCGGACATCCGCGCGTAATGCAGCAGGTTCTGATAACCGGTCAGGAACTTGTACATTTCCGGATTCTCGACGATGGCTCCGATCTGGGAAACCGCCCGGGAGAACTCCGATTTCACGCTGCGGCCGCCAAGCAGGATATCGCCCCCGCTCATCGACATCAACCCGACCATCATGCGGATCGTCGTCGTTTTGCCCGAGCCGTTGGGACCGAGAAACCCGAATACTTCGCCCGGATAAACCTCCAGGGAGATTCGGTCGATAATCGTGCGGCCGCCGATCCGTTTGGTCACGTCCCGCAGCTGCACGACGGGTGCCGAAGACATGTGCTTCCCTCCATCAACTCGCGATATTGCGTTCGTCTTCTATTATAGCAATATCGCATGCCGCCGCCTTGATTTTAGGGAAACTTTAGAGGAATGCCGAAGCGGCGGGAGGGTGCTCGGCTTCGGGGACCGGGCTGTCGTCCCGGCATGTCCGATCCCGATCGAACGCGCATGCGCGGCAGAATCCCAAGTGGTGCTCGTTGCGGAAATACCCGGTCCGGAACACCGTCAATGCCCGATCGATTCCGGCCAGCTGGCCGCATTTGACGCAATAGAATTGTTCCATTTCGCTTCCCCGCCCTTTCACGTTTTCATTACCCCCAAGATTGTTTCCGGTAAGCCTCATGGATACGGTACAACAGCGGTGCTTTGGCTTTCAGCCTCTGGTTCAGAACCTTCGTCAGAACGGCTCGTTTGACCGGATCCGGGTCCAGATCCACCGCGTACGTCCACCAGTGGCGTTCCCCCGACGCTTGCGCGATGCGTCCCGACGCCTCGATCGGCACGCCCTCGAGCATGAATTTGAGCGTGACGGACCACTCCCCGTCCGGCGGCATCCATAATGTCGTCCGAAAACGAAGCCAGTCCGGCGCCAATTCCAGCAGCAGCACTTTCCTCGATTTCGTCCTGACCTGGCGGTTGCCGATTCCGGAAACCCACATTTCGGCATCGACGGCGTCATCCGCATGCATGCGGATCGATTTTCGCGTCCAAGCGATTTCTTTATCCGGCATCTTCGTCAACTCCGGCTCTGCGAAAATGAACCTTAACGATACTAAATGTATCTTTCCCTCTCTTCCACAATAGTTACAAAACGTAACATTGTCAAGATTTATTTTGCAATCTTTGTCGCAAAATGCAGGCTGGGTTTCTATCGTAAAATTGCATATATAATAAGTCATTTGTCGTCTAGGAAACGGATACATTGCGTATACTAATATTGATCCCCCTTATGCGACGATTTGTCGCAACCGATGCAATCTACGCGTTTCCATATTATGATGGACTCAAAAGGGATACAGATAGGAGAGAATATAATGAACATCGGCAGCCGCATCGCTTCCCTTCGGGATCAGCGCGGTTGGACGCAAGAAGAGCTGGCGTCATCCCTTGGGATCTCGCGCGCCGCGTTATCCCACTACGAGAAAAACCGGAGAGAACCGGACACGGAAACCCTGTCTAAGGTAGCAGACCTATTCGGCGTGTCGATCGACTACTTGGTCGGCCGCACCGAGCTTCCGAACGGTACCGTCGATCCCGACGTCCGCCGATTCCTCGATGAGGTTGAGCTTTCCGACGCCGAGCTGCTCGAACGCTTCTCCCTCACGATCGACGGGCGCAAGCTCACGCCGGAAGAAGCGCGCCGTTTTATCGCCTTCGTTCGGGCCGAACGGGCGATGAATTGATTTCGGGATTTCGGTGCGAATGGGTTGAAAATGAACAAAACCTCGCGAAACGCGTCCTGCGGACTGCTCGTTTCTGCGAGGTTTTTTTTCATTCCGAGAGTTATCATGGGCTTACTTTCTCTTCAGCGGGTTCTCTCCATTCTTGCGGCCAGCGATCCTTATCCAAACCCATTTGTTCGAGAATTTTGCGTATGTCGATTTCCATTGGTTGCCCTGCTTCGGATCTCCCCAACCGCAAATCCCTCTCCATCCCTACACCCAAATCCTCTCTCTGGAAATTGGTTCCTAAAACATATATTTATTATAAAAGCAGGGGAGCGCAGAGGGTGTCGAGCTTTGGAGACGATCCGCACTTTTTTTCTCGGAAGTTTTGTCGAATGGGGAGGACTTTGGAAGTAGGACGGGGAAAAAACGAACGAACCCTGCAAATATGCAGGGTTCGTTCCAATTTTCATAGAAAAGATTCGGTCAGTTGCCGCCTACGCGGGACAGGTCCCTCATGTTGGCTTCGAAAGCCGCCAGCAGGGCTTGCTCGCCGCTCAAGCCTTGGGCTTGAACCTTGGCGATCTGCTCCATCATCCGCTTGTAATCCTTCGGGATGACCTTCACGATTTTGGGCAGGAAGCCGTTCCAATCGCCCAATACCGTGCGGGCCAACTCGCTGTTCGTGTATTCGGCATGCCTTGCGATCATGCCGCGCACTTCGGCGATCTCGGCCTCCTCTTCCAGCCTCTCCAAACTGACCATCTCGAAGTTGCAGCGGTTCACGAACTTGCCGTCCCAATCGATGACGTAAGCGATGCCGCCCGACATGCCGGCCGCGAAGTTCCGTCCCGTGCCGCCCAGTACGACGACGCGTCCGCCGGTCATGTATTCGCAGCCGTGGTCGCCTACGCCTTCAACGACGACGTTCGCTCCGCTGTTGCGCACCGCGAAGCGTTCGCCCGCCACGCCGCGGATGTAGGCTTCGCCGCCCGTCGCGCCGTAGAACGCCGTATTGCCGATTATGATGTTGTTTTCGGCTTTGAACGTCGACTTCGGCGAAGGATAGATGGCGAGTTTGCCGCCGGACAGCCCTTTGCCGACGTAGTCGTTGGCATCGCCTTCGAGCGTGAGGGTGATGCCCTTGGGCACGAACGCCCCGAAGCTCTGACCCGCGGTGCCGGTGAAGTGGAACTTGATCGTGTCGGCCGGCAAGCCTTCCCGGCCGTAGCGCTTCGTCACCTCGTGGCCGAGAATCGTGCCCACGACGCGGTTCGTGTTCTTGATCGGGAAGGAGCCTTCCACCCGTTCCCCGCGTTCCAGCGCCGCCCTAGCCGCAGGAACAAGCGCTTGGATGTCCAGGGATTCTTCCAGTCCGTGGTTCTGCTTCTTCGCATTGTGGCGGGCGGAGCCTTCCGGCAGCTCCGGCATATGAAGCAGCCCCGTCAGGTCGATGCCTTGCGTCTTATAATGGCGGATCGCTTTCTTCGTGTCGAGCCGGTCCACCCGTCCGACCATCTCGGTGACGGTGCGGAAGCCTAGCTGCGCCATGATTTCGCGAAGCTCCTGCGCCACGAAGCGCATGAAGTTCACCGTGTATTGCGGGTCGCCCATGTACTTGGCGCGCAGTTCCGGGTTCTGCGTGGCGACGCCGACCGGGCAGGTGTCCAGATGGCAGACGCGCATCATGATGCAGCCGACCGTTACGAGCGGCGCGGTCGAGAAGCCGTACTCCTCGGCTCCGAGCAAGGCGGCAATCGCCAGATCGCGTCCCGTCATCATTTTGCCGTCGGTCTCGACGACGACGCGGTCGCGCAGGTTGTTCAGGATCAGCGTCTGGTGCGTCTCGGCGAGGCCGAGCTCCCACGGTAGACCCGCGTGCCGGATCGAGCCGATCGGAGACGCTCCGGTGCCGCCGTCGTAGCCGCTGACCAGGATGACGTCGGCGCGGCCCTTGGCCACGCCCGCGGCGATCGTGCCGACGCCGACTTCGGACACCAGCTTGACGTTGATGCGGGCGCTCGGGTTGGCGTTCTTCAGGTCATGGATGAGCTCGGCCAAATCTTCGATCGAATAGATGTCATGGTGCGGCGGCGGCGAGATCAGGCCGACGCCCGGCGTCGAGCCGCGCACTTCGGCTACCCACGGGTATACCTTCTTGCCCGGCAGCTGGCCGCCTTCTCCCGGCTTGGCGCCCTGGGCCATCTTGATCTGGATTTCGTCCGCGTTGCTCAGGTAATAGCTCGTGACGCCGAAACGGCCGGACGCCACTTGCTTGATCGCGCTGCGGCGCAGGTCGCCGTTCGCGTCGGGCACGAAGCGGCGGTAGTCCTCGCCTCCTTCGCCGGAGTTGGATTTGCCTCCGATGCGGTTCATGGCGATCGCCAAGTCCTCATGCGCTTCCTTGCTGATGGAGCCGAACGACATGGCGCCCGTCTTGAACCGCTTCACGATCGACTCGACCGGCTCGACTTCCTCGATCGGAACCGGCGGCTGGTCGAATTTGAAATCGAGCAGCGAACGGAGCGTGCGGACGTCCTCGTACTCGCCTTGCACGAGCGCCGAATACTTCTTGTACAGCTCGTAGTTGCCGGTGCGGGTAGCCATCTGAAGGGTGTGGATCGTCTTCGGGTTGAAGAGGTGATCCTCCCCGTCTTTGCGCCACTGGTAATCGCCGCCGGAATCGAGCTCGCGCTCGGCGCCTTCCTGGTTCGCGAAGGCGCGGCGGTGTGCCGCCAGCGCTTCCTCGGCGATGACTTCGAGGCCCACGCCTCCGATGCGGGAAGGCGTCCAGGTGAAATATTGGTCGATGACGTCCTGGTTCAGGCCGATCGCTTCGAAAATCTGCGCCCCGCGGTACGACTGGATCGTCGAAATCCCCATTTTGGACAGGATCTTGACGACGCCCTTGGTGGCCGCTTTGATGAAGTTCTTGACCGCTTTCTCGTGCGTGATGTTGCGCAGCATGCCTTGGCGGATCAGATCGTCCAGCGTCTCGAACGCCAGGTACGGATTCACCGCGCTGATGCCGTAGCCGATGAGCAGGGCGAAATGATGCACTTCGCGCGGCTCGCCGGATTCGAGCAGCAAGCTGACCTTCGTCCGCGTGCCTTGGCGGATCAGGTGGTGATGAAGCGCCGACACGGCCAGCAGGGACGGAATCGCCGCGTTGCCATGATCCAAGCCCTTGTCGGACAAGATGATGATGTTATGGCCCTTCGCGATGACGCGGTCCGCCGCTTCGCACAGCAGCTTCAGCGCATCGCGCAGTCCTTGCTCGCCTTCGTCCGCGGGGAAGAAAATCGGCAGCGTGATCGATTTGAAGCCCGGCCGGTGAACGTGGCGCAGCTTCGCGAACTCCTCGTTGGAGAGGATCGGCGAATACAGGCGGATATGGCGGCAGCTTTCCGGCTCCGGGTTCAGCAGGTTGCGCTCGGGACCGACGGACGTATAGGTCGAGGTGATGATTTCCTCGCGGATCGCGTCGATCGGCGGGTTCGTCACCTGCGCGAACAGCTGCTTGAAATAGTTGAACAGACGCTGCGGGCGTTCGGACAGAACGGCCAGCGGCGCGTCGTAACCCATGGACGCCAGCGGCTCCACGCCGGTGAGCGCCATCGGCTCCATGATTTTGCGGATGTCCTCGAACGAGTACCCGAACGCCAGCTGGCGCTGCTGCACCGTCGCATGGTCCGGCTCCGGAAGCTCGGGAGCGTCCTCGACGTCCTCGAGATCCACCAGGTGGTCGTTCAGCCATTCGCGGTACGGGTGCTCGGACACGATCGCGCGCTTCACTTCCTCGTCGGAGATGATGCGGCCTTCCTTCGTGTCGACGAGGAGCATCCGGCCCGGGCGCAGCCGGTCCTTCAGCACGATGTCCTCCGGCGGAATCTCGATGACGCCGGCTTCGGAAGCCATCACGATGAGGTCGTCCTTGGTCACGTAGTAGCGAGCCGGACGGAGGCCGTTGCGGTCCAGCACGGCGCCGATCTGCACGCCGTCGGTGAAGCCCATGGCCGCCGGACCGTCCCACGGTTCCATCAGGGTCGCGTGGTATTCGTAGAACGCCTTCTTGTCCGGATCCATATGCTCGTCGTTCTGCCACGGCTCCGGCACCATCATCATGGCGCAGTGCGCCAGGGAACGGCCCGCCAGGTACATGAACTCGAACGTATTGTCGAACATCGCCGTGTCGGAGCCGTCCGGAGCGATGATCGGAAGCACCTTCTCCAGGTCGTCGCCGAACAGCTCGGAAGCGAACAGCGTCTGGCGGGCATGCATCCAGTTGATGTTGCCGCGCAGCGTGTTGATTTCGCCGTTGTGGATCATGTAATGGAAAGGATGCGCGCGCTCCCAGCTCGGGAACGTGTTCGTCGAGAAGCGGGAGTGGACGAGCGCCATCGCCGTTTCGACATCCGGCTCGTGCAGCTCCGGATAGAAGCTGCCGACTTGCTCGGTCGTAAGCATTCCTTTATAGACGATTTTCTTGCTGGACAAGCTCGGGAAATAGAACGAATCCCCGCCTTCCATCCCGGAATAGCGGATCTCCTTCTCCGCGCGTTTGCGGATGACGTACAGCTTGCGCTCGAACGCCATGTCGTCCGCAAGGCCCGCCGCGCGGCCGATAAACGCCTGGCGGACGTACGGCTTCACCCGGACAGCGGACGCGCCGAGCTTGCGGTCGTCGGTCGGCACCGTTCGCCAGCCCAGAACGGATTGTCCTTCTTCGGCGACGATCCGCTCGAAAATCTCCTCATGCTTGCGGCGGACGGATTCGTCCTGCGGCAGGAACACCATGCCGACCGCGTAAGCGCCCTCCTCCGGAAGCGCGAAGCCCAGCTTGGCGGCTTCCTTCGAGAAGAACTTGTGCGGAATCTGCAGCAGGATGCCCGCTCCGTCCCCGGAGTTCGGCTCGCTGCCCTGACCGCCGCGGTGCTCCATGTTGATCAGGAGGGACAGGGCCTGTTCGACGATTTCGTGCGATTTCCGGCCCTTGATATGCGCGACGAATCCCATCCCGCAAGCGTCATGCTCGTATTGGGGATCGTACATGCCCTGCTTCGGGGGCAAACCTCTAACAAACTCTGTCATAAGGCGTTTACCTCTCTATAGCAAGAATTTTGGACATTTGCGGCGTTGAGGCGCTTCGGCTTCCCGAATCCCGGCCCGATAGACCTAAAGGCTCTTCAAATCCCGGCCCGATTGACCTACAATGGAGAAGACTGGATGAGACGGAACGGCCTGGAGTACGGATGAAAGATGGCCCGGTCGTCAGCCAAATTTCATAAATATTCATTTTGGTTATTATATTATTTTAACATCGTCGGCCGAGGAATGGCAATTTAATATTTTTATATATCCGATAAGCAAAACTCGGGAGAGCGGGCTTTCGGCAAAGGTATGGGGAGGAATGGACGGTTGAGAACGAACGGATTGCGCTTGGTTTGTTTCATGGCGCTCGCATGGGTGCTGGCATTCGCGGGAACGGCCCATGGGGAGAGCGCTCCGGCTGCGGACGGCTACCGGATCGTGGCGCTGGGGGATTCGCTGACCGCGGGATACGAGCCGGGGATGACCGAGAAGTCCGTGCCTTACGGCTATACGGACCGATTCCGCGAACAGGCCCTGTTTCACGGGCGGGCGAAGCTTGGCAATTTCGCGATCTTGGGTTTGCGCACCGACGGATTGCTGAATTTGCTCCAAGGAGCGCAAGACGGCAAAGTCTTGAAGGCGGCGGACATTCAGGATTTCGCCGACCCCCGGGTCGCCGCTATGGCGGAAGGCATCGGAGCGAGGACTGCGGAGCTGCGCCAATCCCTTGCGGAAGCGAATGTCGTCCTCATGACGATCGGCGCCAACGATTTCAGCGATTTCTTGCGGTCGCTGCTGAACGAGTCTGCGCAAGACGCGGCTGCGGCTTTTGAGAATGATTTTAACACCATACTGAATAAATATGCAGAGGAAGCCGAAAAAACCGTCCGCTTGACGGCCGAGCTCGCCCCGAACGCCCGCATTCTGCTCGCGGATCAATATCTTCCGCTGCCGAAATTGTTCGCGCCCGACCTGTACGACCTGCTGTACGAGAAAGCCGTCTCGCCCCTCACCGCAACGGTCGACGCGCTTACGGCCAAGCTGCAGGCAGAAGGCATCAACGTCCTTCCGGTGCATGTTGCCGAGAAGTTCAAAGGAAGAGAAGGAGGATTGACGCACATGTCCGTCTCCCTCGAAGGAGACGCCAAACCGGACATCCACCCGACCCAAGCCGGATATGAAGCGATGGCCGAAGCTTTCTCTCAAGCCATGTGGCAGGAATACCGCAAACCCGCGAAGCGGCCGGCCGGCGTTCCGATCTCGGTGGTCGTCGGAGGCAAGGAAGTGATCACGGCCAACAAGCCGGTCGTCAAGCCGCCTGGCGTAACTTTCCTGGCATTGCGGGATATCTCGGATGCCATGGGCGCCGAACTGTCGTGGAACGAGAAAACGAAAACCGCGGTGTTCCGCCAGAACGGCCGCGAGGTTTCCATTACGATCGACTCCAAAACCATGGTCGTAAACGGCGCGGAGCAGCCGCTCAGCACTCCCGCCTACCTCCAGCCAGTCGGCAAAGAAAAGAAAACCTACGTGCCGCTCGCGGTCATCGCAGGCGGATTGAATTATGAAGTCGATTACAGCAAAAACCTGCAAACCGCCTTTATTAATCCCTAAAATCCGGTATATCGTACGCATAGTAAAGGGGCTCCCCTCGGGGAGCCCCTTTACCTACTCTCGTTTATTTTACCGTTACCCGGATCGTCACGGATTTGCCTTCGTAGACCGCTTTGATCGAGGCCGACCCTTCGGCGAGCGCTTTAACCGTACCGTTCGCGACCGTGGCCACTTTCGGGTTCGTGCTCGTCCAAACGGCGCCTTTCGTGGCGTCCGTCGAGGTCCCGTTTTCGTAAGCGGCCGTAAGCACGACGGTATCGGTTTTCCCAACCGTCAGCTTGAGCGAGGTGTCGGAGGAAATCAGCTTGGTCAATTTCGTCTTGACCGTGAAAGGCAGCTCGAGCTTTTTCCCTTGCACCGACGCGGTCAGTTTCCCGCTTCCCAGCGCCAGCCCTTTGATCGCGGCGCCTTTGATCTCGACGAGGCTGCTTGACTCCGTCGTCCAGGAAACGCGGGAACCGAGCGATACTTTCTTGCCCGACTTCGTCGTTCCCGTAACCTTGACCGTCTGCGAACGGTTCAGCGTCAAACTCAGCGCGTTCGGCTGGATGTCGAAGGAGACGAACTCCTCCTCCACCTGGACCTTAACCGTCACTTTCTTGTCGAGGTATGTTCCCGTAAGCGTCGCGCCGGCGGGAAGCAGCCCTTTGATTTTGCCCGGTTTGACGAACAAATTGGGGCTGGAGGATTTCCATTCGATTTCCTGCGTGACATCCTTCTCTTCGCCGTCCGTGTAGATCAGGCGAACGGCCGGAAGATCCGTCTCTCTTCCCGTCACGACGCTTAGGTTAGGGGTGTCCGTGAGTAAGGTCAACGCTTGCTTATGGACGACGGCCGTGATCGAGTCCGTCTTCGCCGCAGTCCCCTCTTCATTCTGGACTTCGGCGGTCAACGTTGCCGTTCCGACTTTCTTGGCCGTCCATTTGCCCTCCTCGATCGAAAGAACCGAAGGATCGCTGGATTTCCAGGACACCAGCTTCGAAACGTCGATTTCGTCGCCCCCGACCGTCGTGCCTTTGACGGCGGGAAGCGTTCCGTCTGCTCCTTCGTAGACGTCCAGCTTGTCCTTTGCAATGTTCAACGCATTCACGCTCGGATACACGGAAATCGGCAACTCTTTGGACAACCCTTTATAGGAAACCGTGAGCTTCGTCGTGCCGACGCCCTTCGGTTTGACGATCGCCTTGGAGCCGGTTTTCTCGACCGAGGCGACCATCGGATCGGCGACCGTCCATACGGCATCCAACGAGACGTCTACCGGCGTCGATGTCCCTTTAGCCGCGGAGGCGGATACTTCGACCCCCGCTCCGTACAGCGTCATGCTTAGCGGCTTGGAGGTTGCGACGTTGAGTGCTTCATAAGGCGTGCGCACATAGAAAGTAACCGCGTCGGCGACGCCGAACCGTTTGGCCGTAACGATTGCCCTGCCGGCGCCGACGGCGGTAACGACCCCTTTGTCGACTTTGACCACATTCGCGTTGCTGGTCGTCCAATCTGCCAGTGTCGTGATCGGTTCGGTCCCGTTTGCGTTTTTCAAGGTGGCCGTAGCGGTTAAAGTATAGTCCGTCCCTTGGCCTACTTGAAGCTCGATCTCGTCGGTGGCGCCCGGATGGGAGATATCGAGCGACTTGTAGGGCGAGGTGACGTTCAGCTGGATCGAATCCGCGCGTCCCTTGAGCTTCGCCGTGATCGTAGCGGTTCCGGGGCCGGCCAGCGTAACGACGCCTGCGGAAACGGAAGCCACGCTCGAATTTGAAGTCAGCCATTGCGCCGTGCTGTTGGATAAGATTTTAGTGCCGCCATACTCGTATGCGTATGCATTGAAGCTCGGACTTTTCCCGAGCTCGATATCGAGCTGATCCGGGGCGTCGCCGCCGTCGGCGTTCTCCAGCTTCAGACTGGCATAACGGTACTCCGCCTTAACGGTCGCCGTCGCCGAGAAGGTCTTGTATTTGGCCGTAATCGTCGCCGTGGATACCTCGCCGGTCGCAGACAGGATGCCTTTGTCCACCTTAATGCTGCTCGAGGAAGACGACCACGTTGCGTCCGCGGTCACGTTTTTCGGTGTGGAGCTGCCTTGGATGTTCGCCCACAAGGTCAAGCTGTAGGTGCCGTCCTCCACGTATAGGGGAACGGGCGACGGAACCGAGGAATCGAACTGGATTCCGGTGACGGTGTCTTCCGCATGCGCCAGTCCTGCCGGGCCTTGGGCCAACAGAAGCAGAACGAGCAACGCGGCATACAAACGTCTGGCGGGACGCGGGACGAAAGTTGCATTCATACGATGGGGTCCTCCGATGAGAAGATTGTCAGTCTCTTTCTTTAACGGATGCCGTATCCAAAAGGTTAAGGTCTTTAGGCAAATTTAGGAATATGTTCCCATTGGGAAAGTGGACTCGGCGGTTGGGGATCCGCCTCCGAACTGTGTCAGCTCCTTAAACCCGCCGTTCGCACGCTGTAACCCGGAAAAACCCGGCTGCAGCTCCTCAAACCCGCCGTTCGCACGCTGTAACCCGGAAAAACCCGGCTACAGCTTCTCAAACCCGCCGTTCGCACGCTGTAACCCGGAAAAACCCGGCTGCAGCTCCTTAATCCCGCCGTTCGCACACTGTAACCCGGAAAAACCCGGCTGCAGCTCCTTAAACCCGCCGTTCGCACGCTGTAACCCGGAAAAACCCGGCTACATCTCCTTAAACCCGCCGTTCGCACGCTGTAACCCGGAAAAACCCGGCTGCAGCCCCTCAAACCCGCCGTTCGCACGCTGTAACCCGGAAAAACCCGGCTGCAGCCCCTCAAACCCGCCGTTCGCACGCTGTAACCCGGAAAAACCCGGCTACATCTCCTTAAACCCGCCGTTCGCACGCTGTAACCCGGAAAAACCCGGCTATGGGCGGTTCTGGAAGGTGCGGAGGTGGTACATTACGATATCGGGAGATGGTGCTCTCCACCATGCGGACAGCCAAGGAAGCGGCGACGGGCTTGCGCGAACCGGATCCTGAGTGGAAGGGATACCCACGGTTGAGCGGCAAAAGAGAGAGGCATCGCCGGAATAAAAAAAATGCCCGCGGAAACCGCGGGCATTCTATTCGGCACTTCAATGACAGTCCGACATCCGTATTTACTCGGCCAGAGCCAATCCACCGGTTGGCTCGGACTCGCCCCGGCCCCGGCGGCTTGCGTACAGGAAGTAGCCGATGGTCAGCGCGACGAATACAACGGCATACGCCGCCAATTTGTACAGCGGTGCCGCGAAATCGGCCGCCGGCGCACCCTCGATCACCAAGCGAAGCGCCTGAATCGCGTGCGTCATCGGCATCCAGGGGCTGACCGCCTGCAGCCAGGCGGGCAGCAGCTCGGCCGGATACGTGCCTGCGCTCGAAGCGAGCTGCAGCGTCAGCAAGATGACGCCGAGGAAACGGCCGATCTGGTCGGCGAGCGAAATCAGGAACTGCAGGATCGTCATAAAAGTCAGAGCGATCACGATCGTCACCCCGTAGAAGGCCGCAACATGGGGCACCTTCAGGCCGAGCCCGTAAATCAAAACGGTATCGACGACCGCGGTTTGCACCAACACCAACGGGGCGAACAGCAGCACTTTGGACAAATACCAGCGGATGCCCCCCGTCACGCCGGCCGGCGCGTCGCGCAGCGGCAGGATGACCGTCGACAGCAGCACGCCTACGAACAGGCCCAGGGACAGGAAGTAAGGCGTCATGCCCGTACCGTAGTTGGGAATGCTAGCTAGCTTATGCTCGGACACCGAGACCGGCTCCGCGAACATGTCAGCCGTTTTGTCGCCGCCAGTCAAGCTGCCTGCATCTTTCGCCGCGGTCCCCAGCTTGTCGGACAATTCCCGCGAGCCGTCCGTCAGCTTCCCGACTCCGCCCGCGAGGTCCGCCGATCCGCCCGCCAATTGAGCCGTCCCTTTGGTGACCGTGCTGAAGCCGTTGCCGGCTGCCGCGATCCCCTCCTGCAGGCTGTCGGCCCCGGCCGCGACCCGGGCGGTTCCGGACGCAAGCCGGTCTGCTCCCGCAGCCGCTTCCCCGAGTTTGCCATCGAACTTTCCGAAGCCGTCTCCCAGCTGCTTCAAGCCGTCGCGCAGCTGAACCGCCCCGGCCGCAGCCTTCTCTTCCGCGCCGGCCAACCGGTCCGCTCCCTGCTTCAGGTCAGCGGCGCCTTGCTGCATCCGGCCGGCCCCTGCCGCCACTTGCTTCGCCGTCTCGAGCAGCTTCCGGAAGGCGGCGTCATCCGTCATCCCCCCGTGCGCATTGGCATACTGCTCCAAGCCTTGCGCCAGCTGATCCGCTCCGGAGGACACCGCTTGCCCTCCCGACCCGAGCTCATCCAGACCGCCGGCCAGTGTCTTGGCGTTTGCCGCCAGCTGCGAGGTGCCGCCGGCCAGTTCGCCCGCTGCGGCCGCGCTGCGGTCCACCCCCTCGGCCAGCTTCCCGGAAGCGGCTTGCAATTGCCCCAAGCCGCCGGCGAGCGATGCTGCACCGTCCGCCGCTTCATGCGCGCCGCCGGCCAAAGTCGAGGCACCGGCCTGCAGTTTGCCCATGCCTTGCTCCAGTTGCAGGGAACCGTTCGCCAATTTGGCCAGGTTGTCGTGGAGCCGCTGAGCCCCTACCTTTGCCTCCGCCGCCCCGTCGGCCAGCTTGGCGGCGCCGTCGCCCGCCTGCTTGAGGCCGTCCGCGGCTTGGCCCACGGAGTCCATGACCGCTTGCGCGTAAGCCTTCGTCACCGACCGCGAAACGTCGCTCCGCAGCCGTTCCGCAGCCTCCGCGCCGATCCGGGAGTTCAGGTAGTTCCAGCCGTCGTCCACGTAATACTGGATATCGGCGGGCTGCGGCGTCTCGTCCTTCAGGGTGGCCGCAAGCTTGGAGAAGTTTTCCGGAATGACGAAAGCCATCGCGTACTTGTGCTCCTTCAGCCCCTTCGTGGCGTCCGCGCCGTCCGTGAATTCCCATTTGAAGTCGGAGTTCCCTTTCAATTCGTCGACCAATTCCTGGCCCGCATCGATCGGCTTCCCGTCCATGACCGCGCCCGTGTCCTGATTGACCACCGCGACCGGCAGCCGGTCCAGCTTGCCGTACGGATCCCAGAATGCGCCGATCAGCATTCCGCTGTACAGCAGCGGGATAAACGCCAGAGCGGCAACGGACAGCATCGCCATCCGGTTACGAGACAGTCTTCCGAACTCGGCAAACAAATTTCCTTTCTTTGCTTTCATTTTCGCTCTCCCCATTCCAGTCAATCTCCGTGCTCATCCAGGTGATCAGAACAAATTGACCGTTTCTCCCATCCGGTCATTCCGCTCCAAAAAAAGAAGTGTCAGCGAACCGCCAACCCTTCCATCCAATACGTCCGAAAATAGTCCAGCACTTCTTCCTTGCTGAGCGGCCGATGCAGGTGGCGGCTTTCCGCCGTCAACGCCAGATAAGTCTTGAGCATAATATAAGCCGTCAGGTTCGGATCGCAAGGCTTGATTTCCCCTCTGTCCATCGCGTCCTTCACGTGGCGCGCAATATAGGCCACAACGGCGCGTTCCAGCGTCTCGAGCCCTTCCTTGGCCATCGGCGTGCCCAAATCCCTGACCTCCTGCGAGAGCTTGGCGGCGAGCGCATGCTGTTCCCGGTAATCCAGCAGCCGGTGCAGCACTTCCATCAGGTTGTCCACGAACGGAACTTCCGGCCTCACCGTCCGATCCGCCAGCTCCTTCAGCTCTCGGATCATGCCGCTCATGATTTCCCCGAACAGCTCTTCCTTGTTGGCGAAAAACGTATAAATCGTGCCCTTGCCGACGCCCGCGATCTTCGCGACCTGGTCCATCGTCGTCGCCTTGTAGCCGAACGTGGCGAAGGAGCGGGCCGACGCTTCCAGCACTTGTTTGCGGCGATCGACGGGTTTGCGCTCCGGGGCCATGATCGCTTCCTCCCTCCGAACTGACCAAAATAACAAATCGGTCAGTTAGTTCTGACGACTACTTTACCACAATTCGCGTCCGATCACAACCCGTAATCTTTGCGAAGCTCGGCCAAGTTTCCCAGACAGCGCTCCGCCCACCGTTTCAGGCGGTCCATCCGTTCCATTTCCACGCCCAGCGCCATCTCCAGCGATTCCCGATAAGCGGGGATCGCCCCGGTATACCTTTCCGCCGCCGACTCCGGAACCCACACCTTCTCGGTATAAGCCGCGGCCTTCCGCTCGTGGAACATCGGGGCATCCGGATCATAAGGGCTGTGCAGGTCGCCCTGCGTCGGAAACGCGAGAACGGCCAGCACTTTCACGAGCAGTCTCCGTCCGTCGCTTTCCACCGTTTCGCCGATGTACTCGCCGGTTTTGTAAGCCATTTTGACGATCGCGCCCGGAATCATTTTATCCATTTCCGTAAGCCTCCTCTAAGGAAATCCTTCCTAATCCGATTGTACCCCAACCGCAGGCCCCTGTAACGATTCGCCCGAAAGCGGCGATGCCTCTTCGCCGCTTTCAGAGCCGGGGGAGCGTCTCCCGCCGCCCGCTCCGGAAGAACTGGACTTGTCCCTCGTCTCCCGAAAGCTTAATATGGAAAGTAGGAAAAATGGAGGATCGTTTCCGATGCGCAAAAAAAGGGTATTGCTGCTTTCCGAGGGTTTCGGCACCGGACACACCCAAGCCGCCTACGCTCTCGCCGTGGGCCTGCGACAGCTGTCCCCGAAAATCCAGACGCGCGTCATCGAACTGGGGACCTTCTTGAATCCGATCATCGGACCGCTTATCCTGGGCGCCTACCGCAAGACGGTATCCAAACAGCCCAAGCTGGTCGGCCGGCTGTACCGGAGCAACTACGACAAGTCTCTGAACCGAATGACGCAGTTCGCGCTGCATCGCATTTTCTATAATCAGGTATCGGACGTCATCCGCCAGCTCAAGCCGGACTGCATCGTCTGCACGCATCCTTTTCCCAACGCCGTCGTGGGCCGTTTGAAGCGGCTTGGCTTGGATGTGCCTCTGTACACGTTAATCACCGATTACGATGCCCATGCCACCTGGACGAATTCCGAAGTCAACGCATACTTCGTCAGCACGCCCGTCGTGCGCAACAAGCTGATCGCCAGAGGCGTGCCCGCCTCCCAAATCGAGGTGACCGGCATCCCGGTCCATCCGAATTTCTGGCATCCGCACGACCGGGCCGAAATCCTGAAGCAATTCGAGCTCCGCGACATGCCTACCGTGCTCGTAATGGGAGGCGGCTGGGGGCTTCTATACGGCGAACAATTGGTCGAGTACATGACGCAGTACGCCGACCGCGTGCAATTGATCCTTTGTATGGGAAGCAACGAGAAGGCGCGGGAGAAGCTGATGGCCGACCCGAGGTTCCGCCATCCGAACATCAAGGTAATGGGGTTCACGAAGGAAATCAGCAAGCTGATGGACGTCTCCGATCTTCTCGTGACGAAGCCAGGGGGCATGACCTGTACGGAAGGGATGGCCAAAGGGATGCCGATGCTGTTCTACGAGCCGATCCCGGGCCAAGAGGAAGAGAACGCCGAATACTTCATTACCCACGGCTTCGGGGAACTGATGGTGAACACCGAGACGATCGACCGCTGGTTCCGCCTGATCCAGGAGCCTTACGCCGCCGATCGGCACCGCGATGCCCTCATGGCGCTCCGCAACGCGGAATATCATCCGGCCAGATGCTCCCAGGCCGTCCTGGCCCTGATGGAGTAACGCCATGCGGGATTTCACGCAGCGGGCGGTCGAGGTCATTCGCGCGATTCCTCCGGGCAGGGTGATGACGTACGGGCAAATCGCCGCGAACGCCGGAAGTCCGCGGGGCGCGCGCCAGGTCGTGCGGATCCTGCACAGCATGAGCGGCAAACACGATCTTCCTTGGCATAGGGTCATCAACGCCAAAGGCGAAATCGGGCTTGCGGACCTCGTCTCGCGCGAGCTGCAGATCCAAGCGCTCGAATCCGAAGGCGTCGAGGTCACGCACGGCGGCCGGGTGGACCTTGAGCGATATCGGCACGAACCTTTCACTTTCACGGATGCATAAGACGCCAAAAACCTCCAAACCCTAGGGCTTGGAGGTTTTTCGGTTTTGCCGGCCGGCCTTCCGTTAAGCCGGGAGCATGCGCATGCGGAGCTCTTTCACTTCCGGATGCTCGAGGTACTCTTCGTACGTCATGAGACGGTCGATGATGCCGTTCGGCGTGATCTCGATGATGCGGTTGGCGATCGTCTCGACGAACTGATGGTCGTGCGACGTGAAGACGATCGGGCCGTCGAAGTCGATGAGGCCGTTGTTGAGCGCGGTAATCGACTCGAGGTCGAGGTGGTTCGTCGGCTCGTCGAGCAGCAGCACGTTGCCGCCGCCGAGCATCATTTTGGACAGCATGCAGCGGACCTTCTCGCCCCCGGACAGCACCGAAGCCTTTTTGAGAGCTTCGTCGCCCGAGAACAGCATCCGGCCGAGGAAGCCCCGGATGAAAGACTCGTCCTGATCCTTCGAATATTGCCGGAGCCATTCCACCAGATTCAGCTCGACGCCGTCGAAGTAGGCGGAGTTGTCCTTGGGGAAATACGCCTGAGTCGTCGTGACGCCCCAGGTGACCGAGCCGGAGTCGGGTTCGCGTTCTCCGGTCAGGATCTGGAACAGGACGGTCTTGGCGAGCCCGTTCGGGCCGACCAGCGCGATCTTGTCGTTCTTGTTGACCACGAAGGAGATGTTCTCGAGCACTTTCTCGCCTTCCACGGTAGCGGTGACGTTCTCGACGGAGACGACCTGCTTGCCGACCTCGCGTTCCGGCTTGAAGTTGATGAACGGATATTTGCGGCTGGAAGGCTTGATGTCGTCGAGCGTGATCTTGTCGAGCAGCTTGCGGCGGCTGGTCGCCTGCTTCGCTTTGGATTTGTTGGCGGAGAAGCGCTGGATGAACGCCTGCAGCTCCTTGATCTTGTCTTCCTTCTTCTTGTTCTGGTCGCGCATAAGCTGCAGCGCCAGTTGGCTCGACTCGTACCAGAAATCGTAGTTGCCCACGTACATCTGGATTTTGCCGAAGTCGATGTCGGCGATATGCGTACATACTTGGTTCAGGAAATGGCGGTCGTGGGAAACGACGATGACGGTGCCTTCGTACCGGGACAGGAAATCTTCCAGCCAGCGCACGGATTCGATGTCCAAATGGTTGGTGGGCTCGTCGAGCAGCAGGATGTTCGGGTTGCCGAACAGGGCTTGCGCGAGCAGCACGCGCACCTTCTCGTTGCCGCCCAGCTCCGCCATTTTCTTGTCGTGCAGGTCGGTCGTGATGCCGAGACCGTTCAGGAGCTCGGCCGCTTCGCTCTCGGCTTCCCAGCCGTTCATTTCGGCGAATTCGGCTTCCAGCTCGCCCGCCCGCATGCCGTCTTCGTCGGTAAACGGATCTTTGGCGTAAATGGCGTCTTTCTCTTTCATGACGGAATACAGCTTCTGGTGGCCCATGATGACCGTCTCCAGGACCGGGAACTCGTCGTATTCGAAATGGTTCTGCTTCAGCACGGCCATCCGCTCGCTCGGCGGAATGTGGACTTCGCCGCTCGTCGGCTCGACCTCCCCGGACAGGATTTTGAGGAACGTCGATTTGCCGGCGCC
This sequence comes from Cohnella sp. CFH 77786, assembly GCF_019400745.1. Classification (GTDB taxonomy): domain Bacteria; phylum Bacillota; class Bacilli; order Paenibacillales; family Paenibacillaceae; genus Cohnella. The sequence goes on from NZ_WJIB01000015.1 coordinate 129,826, forward strand.
GTTCGCGCCGATCAGGCCGTAACAGTTGCCGGGCGTAAACTTGATGTTCACGTCTTCAAACAGGGGGCGTTTGCCAAATCGCAGGCTGACGCCGTTAACGGTTATCATGAGTCGAATCCATCCTTTGCTTCGATATCGGTCTTGCAGTGATCAAAACGCATCGTCTCTCCGTGTTTGAGGAGAAACAGCCTTTCCTCCGGGATGCCCATCCGGCTGCGGGCGGCTTCGAGCCGCGCCAGCGCTTCCTTGGGCGTGTCGTCGGCCAGCTTGAACGCGCCGTAATGCATCGGGACGAAGTACTTCGCGCCCAAATCGACAAAAGCCTGCAGCGCTTCTTCGGGACTGACGTGCTGGGCGGACATGAACCATTCCGGGTCGTACGCGCCGATCGGCAGGAGCGCCACGTCGATCTTGAACCGCCGGCCGATGTCGCCGAACCCCCGGAAGTAGCCGCTGTCCCCGGCAAAATAAATCGTGGGGGCATCATCCGCCTGCATGACCCAGCCGCCCCAGTGGGACATGTTTTTATCCCACGGATTTCGCCGCGTCCAGTGCTGCGCGGGAACGAACGTGAATTTCACGTTCTGGCAGGAGGCATCCTCCCACCAATGAAGCTCGGTCGCGTCGCGGAAGCCCCGCAGGAACAGCTTCGTTTTGAGCCCGGCCGGCACGAGCAGCTTCTTCTGTCCGCGGAGCTTGCGAAGAGAGCCCATATGAAGATGGTCGTAATGGGAATGCGAGACGAGCACGACGTCGACGGCAGGCATGTCCGACAATTCGATTCCCGGCGGGGCCAGCCGTTTTTGAAACGCCATTCTCCGCGCCCATACGGGGTCCGTCACGATATTCAAGCCATCAAGCTGGATCAGGAAGGTGGAATGTCCGATCCAGGTGATGGACGGCTCGCTTCTGTTGTGCTGCAAAAACGGCAGATCGGGTTTCGCGTTCGGCACGCAGTGGCTGTAATCCCGGCCGGATCGGATCCGGCTCAGGCGTTCCTGGCTCCAGCGGCCGATTTGTTCCATGGGAGCGTTGTTGACACGGGCGGAATCCAAGTTGCCGAAGCGTTGCAAGAAGCGTTGCTTGCGCATGAAATCCCTCCGATGACTGTGCTCATTCATACTATAGCAGGAAACGAGGAAATGTACCAAGCCGTTACGGCAAGTAAATAACGACTTCGTCGTCCTAAGCGTATGCTAACGATAAAATTCTGATTGATGCACGAAGCCTTCGGTCCGATCGCGGGGTTCGGAGCGGCAACGGCGGCGTTCTTGTCTTCCGAAAGCTTGATTGACACGATATCCCCTTCCTTCAGGTCCGCGATCTTCATCGCGGCCTAATCGCCTCCCAGTGCTGCCCGACCGTTCGGGCCGATACCCCGTTCTGGTCGTTATACGCGTATTCCGTGGTCTCATCCGAAAACGGCATGTTCCTCATGCCGCCCGGACGTCCCCGGCCCCTGCCGTCCGGTGAGCCGCCGGGCAACGCGACGTCTCGGGGCGGGGTTCCTTAGGCGCATCGGCCGGAGCTTGCGCTTGCCCGGCTCCCGGGGCTGTGCCGTCTCCGGCAGGTGCGCGGTTTCCGGTCTCTATGCCGTCTCCAGCAGGTACGCCGTTTCCGGCCGCAGTGCCGTCTCCAGCAGGTACGCCGTTTCCGGCCGCAGTGCCGACTCCAGCAGGTGCGCCGTTTCCGGCCGCTGTGCCGACTCCAGCAGGTACGCCGTTTTCGGCCGCTGTGCCGGCTCCATCAGGTGCGCCGTTTCCGGCCGCTGTGCCGTCTCCCGCAGGTGCGCCGTTTCCGGCCGCTGTGCCGACTCCATCAGGTGCGCCGTTTCCGGCGGCGCCTTCGCGGCCCCCCTTGACCGTTCATGGCCGAGGGGTAGATCATGATTTTGCCGTTCCCGACGGACGCGATTTTCCCGATCACGTTGGGCCTGACCCTGTCGTTGTTTCCGGCTGGGTCTGCCCGTTGTCTCCCGTCTGCTGCTGCACCGCAGCCGCGGCCACATCGGCATCCGCGCCTCCCGACGAGCAAGCGGACAACGATCCGATGGCTCCCGACAGCAGGAGCGCGATCCACGTTTTTTTCATATTGCCTTTCACTCCTATGTAAGAAATTCAGCTTGGGCTTGTTTAGCCGGTTGCCGTTTTATGGTCCATGATGGAAAGGTTGGCTGAAGCCCCCCTTAAACCGCGCTTAGCATTAGTTGAAAGCTCTACCGCGGCGTGCAGGGCGCGTCGCCCCTCTCCTTGTTCACCGCCTGAAACGTTAGGCGGGTCAATCATTAACCTCGCGTAACTTTGCCACAGCAGTCCCGATTGCGGTATTGTAGGAAGGAAGAAGCTTATCGGAAAGCGAGGCTGCGCCGCATGATTCTGCTGTCCATCGAACCGACCCCGAGTCCCAACTCCATGAAGCTGAACGTAGACGAGAAGCTGGCTCCCGGCATCCGTCACGACTATAAGGAGGATCAGGCAGACCAGGCTCCGCCCTTGATCGCCCGGCTCCTGCGCATTCCGGGAGTGAAGGGCGTATTCCGCACCGCGGACTTCCTCGCGCTGGACCGCAAAGGAAACGCCGACTGGGCCGCGATCCTGCTGGAAGTGAAGGAAGTGTTCGGCGAGGCGGGTGAAGGCTCGGCCGCGGGCGGGGCGCCCGAAGCCGCCGGCTTCGGGGAGGCGCACGTACTCGTGCAGATGTACCGGGGCATCCCCATGCAGATCCGGGTTCGCAGCGGCGGGCAGGAATCGAGGGCCGCGATGCCGGAGAGGTTCTCCCGGGCCGTGACCGAGGCGGCCGGCGCCACGATGATCCGCGAACGCAAACTGGAAGAGTTCGGCGTCCGTTACGGCGAGCCGCAAGAAATCCTGGACGAGATCGTGCGGGAATTGGACGCCGCCTACACCGACGAGCGGCTTCGCGGCCTGATCGAGCAGGCCAAGCTGGCGGGCCCGGAGGCGGCGCCCCCGGCTCCGCCGGCGCCGCTTAGCGCGGAAGAGGTCGAACGCGCGTTCCGCTCCGACGACTGGCGGGAACGCTATGCCGCGCTCGAGCGCTTCAAGCCGGAGCCCGAACATGTCCCGCTGCTGGCCCAGGCGCTCCAAGACGGCCAAATGTCCGTGCGGCGCTTGGCCGTCGTCTATCTGGGCGACCTCCGGACGCCCGAGACGCTGCCGCACCTGTTCGCCGCGCTGAAGGATCCGTCCGCCGCGGTCCGGCGCACGGCGGGCGACACGTTGTCCGATAGGGGCGATCCCGCCGCCATCGGACCGATGGCCGAAGCGCTCGGCGACGCCAACAAGCTTGTGCGCTGGCGCGCCGCTCGCTTCCTGTACGAGGCCGGCGACGAGACGGCGCTCGAAGCCCTGCGGCGCGTCGCCGCGGAGGAACCGGAGTTCGAGGTCCGGCTGCAGGCCGAGATGGCCGTCGCCCGGATCGAACGGGGCGAAGAAGCGGCCGGCTCCGTCTGGCAGCAGATGACCCGCTTGCGGGAGCAGGAGAGGGAGTAGCGAATGTTGTCCACGATTTGCAATTCACGGAAATGATGAGAACTAGCGGATTCTCGGATAGAATGAGAAATAGCGGATTCACGGAAATGAAAGAACTAGCGGATTCTCGGATAGAATGAGAAATAGCGGATGTCGTCCACTATCAACGCGGGATGCGGGATATGGCGGGAGATTGCGAACAAGAAAAACGCCTGACGGCGTCCTGACCGGTATCCGTGTAAAGATTGCCGGAACACGTTCCGCGACGTCATGAATTCCTGTTAGGTCTTAACGATAGGATACCTTTGTTGGGATACCATGCGGGTATGGCAGTTTCTCAAAACCAATGCCGGATTGGCCCCGCCGGTCAACTTTAGAGGGAAAACCTCCCTCTAATTCCGATCATTTCGAGGATTTGGGATATTTAGAGGGAAAACCGGCTAGGCCCCTTAATTCTGGAGTCTGCCCCACAAAAATTACATCGTTCGCAGGATAGGTATGTTTTTCTAGCGATTACAGCGCCCTGTAAAACGCAGATCGGTCTTCAAGTTCCATTGCCCACAT
>NZ_WJIB01000016.1 GCF_019400745.1 Cohnella sp. CFH 77786
GCTGCTCGAGAGCAAGCTCTCTCACAACTCCGCTCGACTTGCATGTATTAGGCACGCCGCCAGCGTTCGTCCTGAGCCAGGATCAAACTCTCCATAAAGGTAAACCTTATTGAAGAGCCAGATGGCTCAAAAGTTAAAGCTGGTTTTTCGAACCGAAGTTCGAATCCGTATTACGCTCGATGTTCAGTTTTCAAGGAGCAATTCGCTTGGCTTCGTCAGCCTCGCTCGATCTTGCTTGCCGGCAGCGCCGACAGCAATTAACTTTATCAGCTTCTGCCCTCGAAGTCAACAACCATTTTCAGGCAACTTCTTCGACATCTCGCCGATCGGCTTTATTCGCCGCCGCCTCTCGTGGGCGGAACATCAATGTACCATAAACGGAAACTCTAATGCAATACATAAAAAATGGAAAAACATTGGGGTACAGATCCACGGTCATTCTGCTCGCTGCCGCTGGAACCGCCTTGTTCGTCCATCGGTTGCACTTCACTTAAACGCGGTTTCCCGGAAGCGTTCCTTCCAAGGAGAAAGCTCAGGCAGGGAACGCAGAAGCTCTTCGGCCGTTGGGCATGACGAACCCGGATCACTTCGCAATACCGGAATCCCGGATGTACTCCAAACATTCCTTTCTCGTACGCAAAAACGCTCCGAGTCGATCTCTCCCGCGTCATATTGCCAGATCGGCGGGAACTCCTCCGACGGGCATATAATGGACGTTTAAGGTAAGCCCCGACCAAACCGAGTGCTCCCCTGCCTTGTCCAGGATACAGATCCGCAATAACTCTCTGCACTCATCATCCCGAAAATGCGCATCCGCCATTCCCAGCATTTTTTGGAGAACGAGATCGTCCAAACCGATTCCTCCCCGGCTTCATTTGCCGCGATGCCTGCTTCTCACGAACCTCTCGATCGATCCCCGACCATCATCGTCATCATCCGATTTTCCTCCTCCGTCAAGGGCTCCTGGTCGGTGCTGTTCGGCGTGGAAAACCTGAGATTGTGGAAAACGGACCTCGGCAGCACAGATGATCAAGGATGCAGGCCACCCTATGCCTAGAGCGGAGATCGACTCGACAGATTCCTTGCAGCGGAACATGATAGTACCTCCATGCACCTGCAAAGTCGATATGCTACCGTCCGGGATAATGTCCTTTAGCTCGCGAAAACTGGATCTATTCCGAAGGTTTTCACGAAAGCACCGAAACCTTGCCGAAGAAGCCGTTCGACGAACCGACGTACAGCTTACCTTCAATCACGCTCAAATACCCCTGGAGCAGCGATTCGGACGTAAAGTCGTAATAGCCGATACGGATGTCCGAAAGCCGCTTAAGCGCTTTGCCCGTCGAGTCGTCCAAGACGTATACGCTCCCTAAAGTCGGGAAAGCTCCGATCCGCTTACCGCCGAACTTGACGGTCGGCCCACCGATGGGATTCCCGCCGGCCGAATCGCCGGTTGCCCCCCACCTTTGAACGCCCTTGCGCAAATCGTAAGCCATCGCCTTTCCACCCAGCCTGTAGTAGAGCACGTCTCCGTCGATGCTGCCGAATTCGGCCCTTCCTTCTACCGTGAACCGTTTTTTGCCGGTGCGAAGCTCGATCAAAGTACTCTCGAGCGGCTCATCGCCCAAGTAGGCGATCGGATGCGACGGCGACGATGACCGATGAAGAAAAGCATACCGACCGTCGATGATATCGTAATGGGTGTGGTCATCAATCGGCAGCCGCAGCTTGTCGGTGCCGGAAGCCGCCTCCGCCAGAATCAATCGATCGGCGGTCTGCGTCCAAATTTGCCCGGCTCGTTCAGCATTTCGGGTACGGTCCGTCAGGTTCCGATCGCTTGCGGTCCAGCGTTCTTCCTTGCGCCATAGCGGCTTGCCGGTTCGGGGATCGTAAGCCGTAAGGAAGGCGCCCAAGGGATTATCCGAGCCCCTCTCCGTCTGAACGAGCAATACGTTCCGCTTGCCCTCGTCACGGATCAGATCGGAACGGGCCGGTACTTTGATCCGCCACAGCCGCGTTCCCGTTTTCAGACTCCACGCCTCCAAGTAACGGAAGGTTTCCATGTCCGCTTCGACGCCCGCTTCGTACCGGATCGCAGCCGCGACGTTACCCGCCACCGCAAACGTCGCTACATCGTAGCCGTCATCCAGTTTTTTCTCCCACAGCTTTCGGCCCGAATCCGTCCGAATAGCGCGGAATTGATACACGGGACGATCCTCCTTCATGAAGCGTTTCAGGAAGACGATTCGGCTTTGATCTGTGGATAGGCCATACGCATGCATCTCCGGGCCGAAGTCGTACTTCCAGATTTCGCGGCCGGTCACGGAGTCGAGCGCATAGACGTTCGAGTTCATGTGCATGCCGCTGAATCCCCCGTCTTCCCCAGCGACGAGCAGGACGCTGCCGATCTTGTCGAGCAGGAAGTTGTAAGCGAGCTCGGAGCGGAATCGCCAATCCCACCGGACGGGAAGCGAAGGTACGAGCGAATCTTGAATGGGAAACACCCCGGACCACCCGATCTGAACTGTCGTTCCGGAAGCTTCGCGATAGAGGACGTAACGAAGCGTACCCGTTTCCGTCCATGCGATAACAAGTTCCATGCCATCCGCTTCATACCGCCACAAAGGCAGGCTCCGGACTTTCCCATCGTACTGTGCTACGTTTTCCGATGATTCCACGAAGGAAGGCGGGCCGAAAATTTTCCGAACGCTCCCCTGGGACACGCCGGGTACAAGTAAGCTGCGTACGGCTGCGGCGATAGACGGCACTGCTCCTTCGCCTGGCGATGCGTGTGCGAACCAAGCCGGCGCTTGGCCTCCTGATGCGACATCATCCTTGCGCACCCACAAAAGTCCGAACCGACGGTCTTTCCTTCCCCCGTCCGGTACCGCGACGCCGTACCAATCCCCGTACTTTACGTATGCGTACAGGGTGTCGCCCTTTACCGCCGAAACGGCAACGCCATTGGATCCGGGATACCACCTGATCTGCGCTTCCGATTCGACTTTTAACACCAGCGGCTCGATCTCCTCTGCACGAGCTGCAGCAGGAGTCAAGTACCACACCGGCACCCACCCGCCGTACCCGGATTCATCCTGCACCTCTGCAAAATCGTCCGAAAGCGTCACGACCTTGTACTTCTTCCGGACATCAACGGAAAAGGAGTACACGGCTCTTATGCCTTCCCGCCACTCATAGGCATTCGTGCTGCGGTAGAGTCTCGCCGGTTGATCGAGGAAGATTCCGTTGCCGGGCGCAATGGCATTATCCTCCGACGACGATGCCGGCATGTCGCCGATGGCGGGCAGGAAACTCCGGCGTACCCCGGCGGCGTCCCGGTCGTAAAAAACGGCGTAGAGCAGCTGCCCGCTTTTCGACCATTGGACGACGAGCCTGGCATCTCCGTCAACATAGATGTCCTGATCGACAGCCCGGGTGTTTCCGTTCATTGCGATATAGGTCTCGCCGGATTCCGTCGGCGCTCCGAATCGATCCCGGAAATCATCCCGCGTAAGCGCCTGCCGCCATTCCTGCTTGATCCGTTCCCATGTCAAATGCCGGGGTGGGTCTTTGGCAGTTGCCGTGACGGCCTGCGGCGAATCCTTCGGCGGCATCGCGACCGTCAGGGCGGAAGCCGTCGGCATGACGCCGGTGCCTTCGCCCGTCTCGCATCCGGCCGATAAGATCGTTATGGCCAATAGGATTCCCAGCTTCTTGCGTGAGCCGCTTCTTTTCATTCCGGAAGACGACCTCCACCGATCGAATGTAAATATTTGGTCCAACCGCAAATTAGACGGAAATGAACGGAAAAAGTTACGTACCGTATTCCGACAGCCGGAACAAATCGAGTTACCGATCTAGATGGGGGATCCATCGGACAGCCGCTTGGCAAAAGTGTTGTATATCAATTGAACAGCCGTAGAACAAGTTAAGTCGGTGTGACCGGCTTAAAGTGCGAGCACGGGTGGCGGGGGACCAAGTCAGTCGGTCAGACCGGTTTAAAGTGCGGCACGGGAGGTATGGGCCAAGTTAAGTCGGTAAGACCGGCTTCTTGTGTGAGGAGCAAGTTTTCTAACACGACAGGCACTAACACCCAATATGAGTAAAAGAAAAAAAGGACCCGAGTCTCCGCGCACGATAAGCGAGATTCGGGTCCTTCAATCCGTTGCCTAAGCTACTCCGCCATTCCCAGCAAGCGGAGCAGCTCATCTTCGTCCTCGAGCACCGGCACGCCGAGCTCCCGGGCTTTGGCCAGCTTGCTGCCCGCGCTCTCTCCGGCGATGACCAGATCGGTCTTCTTCGAGACGCTTCCCGATACTTTGGCGCCGAGCGCTTCGAGCCGTTTGCTCGCCTCGTCCCTTCCCATCCGCGTAAGCGTCCCGGTCAGCACGACCGTCTTGCCGTACAGCGGATGGCTCGCATCCGCCGCGGCCGCGGCCGGCCGCGCGGCTTCGGCCTTCACGCCGGCCGCCCGCATCCGGGCGATGCTGTCCAGCATGAGCGGATCGCGGAAAAATCCCGCGATGCTCTCCGCGACGATTCCGCCGACGTCCGGCAGCGCGACAAGCTCTTCCGCATCGGCGGCCATTAGCTTGTCCAGGTCGCCGTAATGGTCTGCCAGCATTTTGGCCGTCGCTTTGCCGGTATTGGGGATGCCCAGCGCGTTGAGGAACGCCGCCAGTTCCCGGGACTTGGACTTCTCGATCGCCTCGAGCAGGTTCGCGGCTTTCTTCTCCCCGAAACGGTTCAAGCCCCGCAATTGGTCCAAGGTCAGCCCGTACAGATCAGCCGGATCGCGAACGCCAAGCTCGTCGTAGAGCTGCTCCGCCGTTTTGCCGCTGAACGTCTCGATATCCATGCAGTCCCGGGAAGCGAAATGCGTAATCCGTCCGACGATCTGAGGTTTGCATCCCAGCTTGTTGTTGCAGAACAGATGGGCGCCCCTCATCTCGAGCGGAGAACCGCAGCCCGGACAGCGTTCCGGAGTTTCGATCGTTCCGCCTTCCTCTTCGTCCGCCTTGCCCAGAATTTCCGGGATGACGTCGTTGGAGCGCCGGATGAACACGCGGGTGCCGAGGGCATGCATCAAGTTTTTGCGTTCGATATCCCCGATGTTGTTGAGCGTGCAGTTCTGCACCGTCACGCCGGCCAGCTCGACCGGCTCGACGCGGGCGAGCGGCGTGATTTTGCCCGTACGGCCGACCTCCCAGGAGACGGATTCCAGCACCGTCGTCGTCTCTTCCGCTTCGAATTTGAAGGCGACCGCCCACCGCGGGAATTTGTCCGTATAGCCAAGCGCCTCGCGGGTGCGCATGTCGGCGATTTTCACGACCGCCCCGTCGATCAGGTAATCGAGACTTCCCCGTTCGGAGGCGATCCGCCCGAGCTCGGCTTCCAATTCCTGAATCGAGGAGAACGCCTTGGCGTAAGGATTGACCGGAAAGCCGTTCTCGCGAAGGAACGCCAACATCTCCATGTGATTGGAAAATGAAATGCCGTCCGCGTACCCCACGTTATAGAAGAAGGCGTCCAGCTTGCGGGATGCGGTAACCTTGGGATCGAGGTTGCGAAGCGCGCCCGCCGCGGCGTTCCGCGCGTTCTTGAGCGGCTCCGCCGCCTTCCGGTTGTACGCTTCGAGAACCGACAGCCGCATGATGCCCTCGCCCTGCACCTCGATCGTCCCCTCCGTGAAACCGATCGTCAACGGAACGGAGCGGATCGTGCGGACCTGGGCGAGAATGCCTTCCCCCACCTCGCCGTTGCCCCTCGTCGCGGCCTGGACAAGTTCACCGTTCTCGTAGGTGAGGTTCAGCGTCAGCCCGTCGAATTTCAGCTCCAGCACGAACTCCGGATCCGGGAGCGGGCTCTCGGGATGCTTGGCGTTATAATCGGCGATGAGCCGCCCCGCCCTCGCCGCCCATGCGGACAGGTCGTCCATGTTCTGAGCCTTGTCGAGACTCCACAGCCTCGCGCGGTGCCGGTACGGCTCGAAGCCCTTCAGAATGTCCCCGCCGACCCGGCGGGTCGGGGAATCCGGCAGCGCCGTGCCGGTCTCCCGCTCCAGACGGGTCAGCTCGTCGTAGAGCTCGTCGTACTCCTTGTCGCTGATCGTCGGGCTGTCCTCCGTGTAATACTGGCGGGCATAGACGTTCAATTGCGCAACCAGCTCACGCATGCGGTCCATCGGTTCCGTCATCGGTTTACCGGCCTCTCTTCCTCTTCGAAATAGGAGATTACTGCACTTTCGTCACCGGCGCGAACGCCGCGAGCAGACGTTTGACGCCGATCGGAGCGGGGAAAGCGATGTTCAGCTCCATGTCGTTGCCCGAGCCCTTGACGGCGACCACCGTGCCGATGCCCCATTTGGCGTGCTGGACCTTGTCCCCGGCGGCGACGCTGAGCCCGTCCCCGCTGCCGGCGGGTTTCGCCGCCGCTGCCGGCGCGGGTCTGGCCGCGGCCGATGCGCCTGCGGTTCCCGCGGAGCCGAAGCCCGCCCCCGCGGACGGACGCGCGCCGAAGCCGCCGCCCCCGAGCCGGTGCGCGAATCCGCCGTAGGACCCGAGACGTCCGCCCGAGGAAGCCGATTCCTTCAGCCCGTCCGGGATTTCCCCCAGAAACCGGGACGGCGCGTTGCTGTTCGTCCGGCCGTATAAGAGGCGCATGCGGGCACAGGTCAAATACAGCTTCTGTTCCGCCCGCGTGATGCCGACGTAAGCGAGGCGCCGCTCCTCCTCCATCTCCTCGTTGTCTTGGAACGCCCGGTTCCCCGGAAACACTCCCTCCTCCATGCCGACGATGAACACGACCGGAAACTCCAACCCCTTGGCGCTGTGCATCGTCATGAGCACGACCGCGTCCCCGGCCCCCTCGTCCTCCTCGTCGTCCATCGAATCGATGTCGGCGATCAGCGCGAGGTCGGTCAGGAAAGCCACGAGCGATTTGTCGTCGCTGCGCTTCTCGAATTCCTGCGTGACGGACAAGAACTCGTCGATGTTCTCCAGCCGGGATTTCGATTCGATCGTATTCTCCCGCTGCAGCTCCAGCCGGTACCCCGTCATCTCCAGCATTTTTTCCGTAAGTTCCGTCACCGAGAGGAATTCGACCATCGCGCTCAAGTTCGCGATCAAGTCCTTGAATTCGTACAGCGCCGTCCGCGCCCGGGAGGTGACGTCGATCTCGTGCAGGCTCTCGCTCAGCAGCCGGTACGTCGAAATGCCGTACCGCTGCGCTTCCTCCTGCAGCCTCGCCACGGTCGTATCCCCGACCCCCCGCTTCGGAACGTTCACGATCCGCTCGAAGCTGATGTCGTCGTCCGGATTGGAGATGAGCCGCAAATACGCGAGAATGTCCTTGATTTCCTTGCGGTCGTAGAACTTGATGCCGCCGACGATCTGGTACGGGATTTCCGATTTGATCAGAATTTCCTCGATGACCCGGGACTGCGCGTTCGTCCGATACAGAATCGCGTGGTCGCCGTAGCGCCGTCCGTTCTGGCGGTTTTTGCGGATTTCCCCGGCGACGAAGTACCCTTCCTCGTGCTCCGAATCGCCTTGGTACACGATAATTTTGTCCCCGCCGTCCTTGTCCGTCCACAAGTTCTTGGATTTGCGGCCCAAGTTGTTCCGGATCACCGCATTGGCCGCGTCGAGAATCGTGGAGGTGGAACGGTAGTTCTGCTCGAGCAGGATCGTCTTCGCTTCCGGATAATCCTTCTCGAAATTGAGGATGTTCGTGATGTCCGCGCCCCGCCAGCGATAAATCGATTGGTCGCTGTCCCCTACGACGCAGATGTTGTGGTGCTGGGCGGCCAGCATGCGGCAGAGCATGTACTGCGCCCGGTTCGTATCCTGGTATTCGTCCACGTGGAGATAACGGAATTTGTTCTGGTAAAAGGCCAGCACTTCGGGGACGTCTTGGAACAGCTGGATCGTCTGCATGATGAGGTCGTCGAAGTCGAGCGAGTTGTTGCTTTTGAGCCTTCGCTGGTACTGCTTGTAAACCTTCGCGACGATCGTCTGAAAATAATCCCCTTGCCGCTGCTCGTACTGCTCCGGCGTCAACAATTCGTTCTTCGCGGCGCTGATCGATGCCTGCACGGCCTTCGGCTCGAATTTCTTCGTGTCGATGTTCTGGTCCTTCATCACGTTGCGAATGACGGACAACTGGTCGGTCGAGTCCAAAATGCTGAAATTGGAGCCGTAACCGATCCGCTCGATATCCTTGCGCAGGATGCGGACGCACATGGAGTGGAACGTGCTCACCCAAATATCCTTGCCGGAAGGGCCGACCAGCTTCGAGACCCTCTCCTGCATTTCCCGCGCCGCTTTGTTGGTAAACGTGATCGCGAGGATGCTCCAGGGCGCCGCGATCCGTTTGGCGATCAGGTAGGCGATCCGGTGGGTCAGCACGCGGGTTTTGCCGCTGCCCGCTCCCGCCATGATCAGCAAAGGACCGGATGTGGTCACTGCCGCCTCCCGCTGGCGCGGGTTCAGTTTGCCTATCGCCGAGTCTATGTCGATGCCTTCTTCATAGGGGACTTGTTCGAAAAACATGCAGAGCCATCCTCCGAACTCCGAAAAACCGCCCTCTTTCCCGGAACGATCTTTCGAAGGAATAGTTTATTGATGATGAAAACCTTTCACGGCATGAACCGTCTCGAGCGCCGCTTGCAGGTCGGAGTAGATGACGTTCCCGACGACGACCGTATCGGCCGCCTCCGCCGCTTCGCGCGCCTTATCGGGCCCGTCGATGCCGCCTCCGTAAAACAAACGGGCCTGCCTCAGCCCCGCGCGGATCCGGCGCACCCATTCCATGTCGCCGAACGCCCCGCTGTACTCCACGTAGAGAACGGGCACGTTCCACAGCCTGTCCGCCACCTGGCTGAACGCGACCGCATCCCCGGCCCCTATATCCGCCCTCGCTTCCGTCACCCGGGCGACGTCCGAAGCCGGATTGAGCACCAGATACGCTTCTCCGACGACCGATTCCCAGGGAAGCAAATGCCCGTAATCCCGCAGGGCAGCGGCGTGATGCCCGATGATCCACTCCGGCCGCGCGCTGTTCAGCACCATCGGGACGAAGTAGCCGTCGAAGCCCGGCACGCCGACCGACGGATCGGACAATTCGAGCGCGCACGGAAGCTCATACCGGCGGATCCTCGAAAGCAGCTCCACCGTATTGTCGAACGTAAGTCCGGTCGACCCGCCGACGAGAATGGCATCCGTGCCCGAGAGGCAGGCCGCCTCCAGCGCCGCGTCGCCGATTTCCCGGTCCGGATCGAGTTTGAACACATGTCTCCAGCCTTTATAGAACGAGGGAACCATGAAGTCTCCGCCTGTCGTTTACCCCTAGTCTACAGGAATTCGGCGGTTCTTCCAAGCCGGAGAACGCGTTCCTCGGCATGGCAGGCGCAGCTTGGCGAGCAGTCCTCTCGGTCGATCTCTGCGACTTCCGTGAAAATAGTGGCGCACAGACACTATTTCGGTTGATCCATGCGACTGCCAGCAGAATAGTGGCGCACAGACATTATTTCGGTTGATCTACGCGACTGCTAGCAGAATAGTGGCGCACAGCCATTATTTCGGTTGATCTACGCGACTGCCAGCCAAATAGTGGCGCACAGACATTATTTCGGTTGATCTATGCGACTGCCAGCAGAATAGTGGCGCACAGACATTATTTCGGTTGATCTACACGACTGCCAGCCAAATAGTGGCGCACAGACATTATTTCGGTTGATCTATGCGACTGCCAGCCAAATAGTGGCGCACAGACATTATTTCGGTTGATCCAATGCGACTGCTAGCAGAATAGTGGCGCACAGACATTATTTCGGTTGATCTACGCGACTGCCAGCCAAATAGTGGCGCACAGACATTATTTCGGTTGATCTATGCGACTGCCAGCAGCATAGTGGCGCACAGACACTATTTCGGTTGATCTATGCGACTGCTAGCAGCATAGTGGCGCACAGACATTATTTCGGTTGATCTACGCGACTGCCAGCCAAATAGTGGCGCACAGACATTATTTCGGTTGATCTATGCGACTGCCAGCCAAATAGTGGCGCACAGCCATTATTTCGGTTGATCTATGCGACTGCCGGCAGAATAGTGGCGCACAGCCATTATTTCGGTTGATCTACGCGACTGCCGGCAAAATAGTTGCGCACAGACACTATTTCGGTCGATCATGCGACTGCCAACCAATTAGTGGCGCACAGCCATTTTCGGTCGATCATGCAACTGCCAACCAATTAGTGGCGCACAGCCATTATATTTCTCCCCGCCTTCCAAACCATAAACGCCGCCTGCCCCCATAACGGGTGACAAGCGGCGTATGCTTTACGCTCTTCCTACCAAATTATGATTCCTTCAACTTCTCCCTCAAGTAGCTCCGGACCGCGTCTTTCAGATCCGGGCGTTCCAGCGCGAAATCGATGATGGTCTTTAAATACCCGAGCTTCTCCCCGGTATCGTATCTCATGCCTTCAAACTGGTAGGCATACACCGGCTCGTGCAGCAGCAGTCTCGAAATCGCGTCCGTCAGTTGGATTTCCCCGCCGGCCCCCGAATGCTGCGTCTCCAGCAAATCGAAAATCGCCGGCGTCAGAATGTATCTTCCCATGATCGCGACATTAGACGGCGCCAATCCCGTTGGAGGCTTCTCGACCAAGCCCCGGACTTCGAGCACGCCTCCCCCTCCGTCCGAAGCTCCGGGATCGACGATGCCGTAACGCGACACTTCCTCGTCCGAAACCTTCTGCACCGCCAGAACGGATCCCTGCACCCGGTCGTACACGTCCATCATCTGCTTCAGGCAGGGAACCTCCGATTGCACGATGTCGTCGCCAAGCAGGACGGCGAACGGCTCGTCCCCGATGAACTTGCGCGCGCACCAAATCGCGTGCCCGAGACCTTTGGGCTCCTTTTGCCGAATATAGTGGATGTCCGTAAGCTCGGTGGCTTTGCGCACTTCGGACAGCAGCTCCACCTTGCCTTGCCGTCCCAAAATCTGCTCCAGCTCGTAGTAGCTGTCAAAGTGGTCCTCGATGGACCGTTTGCCTTTACCCGTCACGATGAGAATGTCTTCGATGCCGGATTCGACCGCTTCCTCCACGATGTATTGGATCGCCGGTTTGTCGATGATCGGGAGCATTTCTTTGGGCATCGCTTTGGTCGCGGGCAGAAATCGGGTACCGAGACCGGCCGCGGGGATGATGGCCTTGCGTATTCTCATGGACGGATGATCCTCCTAAGGTTGGCGAACCGCGACCGTTCTGTCGGGCAGCCGGTTGGAATCGGGGGGAACGGCCGGCAGGCGGCCCGTCCCGATGCAAATCACGCCTTGCGCGTTCAGCGCTGCGCAATCGAGCGCGTTTCTCCCATCCAATATTATAGGACGATTCATCCACTTCTTAAAGTGCTCGGCGCGAATCCCGCGGAATTCCGGCCAATCCGTGACGACCACGGCCGCGTCCGCGCCGGCGAGCGCCTCTTCCGCCGATCCGCATAGCCGCACCTGTCTTGGCAACGATCGGCGGCCGGCCGGCCCGATGACGGGATCGTACGCCGTCAGCGTGATGCCGGGATGCCGGCGGAGCAGTTCCGCCGCGAGGCGGACCGACGGGGCTTCGTTCAAGCCGTCGGTGCCCGGAGCCGAAGCGAGGCCGAGCAAGGCCACCTTGCGGCGGGCGGGATCCGACAGCGCCGCCTCCAGCTTCCGTACCATCCGCAAGGGCTGCAACGCGTTGCTCCGGAGCGCGGCGGAGGCGAGCGTCTGCGGAGCGCCGGCGTCTTCGGCCAGCCGCACCAGCACCCGCGTATCCCGCGTCAACCCGTATCCGCCGAACCCGAGGCCGGCGCCCGGGGCGAAAGGCGCGATGCGCGGGTCCATGCCCAGCAGCCTCGCCACGTCGGGATAGTCCGCCCCGGTCTGCTCCGCGAGCGATGCGAGTTCGCCCGCGAACGACAGCTTCACGGCCAAATACGCGCTGCCGGCAAGCTTCGTCAGTTCCGCGCTGCGCCGGTCCGTCATCACGACGGCTCCTTCCAGCCGGCCGTACAAACTCCCGAGCCGCGCGAACGCCTCTTCCGACGAGGCTCCGATCACGATGCGCGGCTGCTCGAAGAAGTCGCGCACCGCCGTACCCTCTCCCAGGAACTCCGGAACGGAGACGGCCTCCACCCGGCAAGCCGCCGGCAGCCTCGCGCGAAGCCGCGACTCGAGCCGCTCCGACGTGCCGACCGGGACCGCGCAAGTGACGGCCACGATCTTGGCCTGTCCGGTCGGATCCGGCCACGGCGCAAGACGATCGGCCAAGGACCACAGCGACGCCAGCTGCATCTCGCCATATGCGTCGGCAGCGGCTTCCATCGCGATAAACACGATCTCCGATTCCGACAGCAGCGTCTCCAGCCCGGCTCCGACGATCAGTCTTCCGGCTTCCAAATTGCGAAGGACAAGGTCCTCGAGATCCGGTTCAACGTAGGGCACATTCCCTTCGGCCAGTTGCGCGGTTACTCCCGTATCGATGTCCGCGCACCGGACCGTATGGCCCAACTCCGCGAATCCGGCCGCCATCGCAAGCCCGGCAACCCCCATACCCGCCACGGCGATTTTCATCAACCGCACCTCCGGTCGTGTTTTTTATCCGATCCTAACACGCGGATGATCGCGGATATGCCGGATTGAGTCAACGGGATGTAAAATTCCGTATCCGATGACACGGTGTGTAAATTTCCGCCTCCGGCAGCTTTCTCGAGGGCGGGGATCCCAAAAGTAACGTCCGAGGTGGTCTTGATGGTCGCATGCGGGGAGAACAAATGGAAAAGGTTGAGCGGGTGCTTTGGGAGAACGGGGCGCTCGGAGGGGCCCGGATTCGGACCCGCACGCAATCAAAAACGGATAGGGCATCCGGCTGAATCCCGGTTTCCTATCCGTTTGCGTTTGCTTTACTTCTTCACCAATTGTCCCCGGGTGACTCCGAGCTGGTTGATCGCCTTCAGCTTGCGCCATACTTCGGGACCGCCGATCCGCCCTTCGAAGGCGGAACGGTACAGCGTCAATACCTCCCGGACTTTGTCCGCGTTCTCCTCCAGGAATTCGACCCGGTACGAACGGACTCCCAGCTCCAGGAACGTGTCCAAATATTCCGAGCCGGATTGCTCGATGGCGTTGTAGACGGTATTCCGGCAGCCTTCGTCGACGCGAACGGGATGGGACATGCCGATCCGGTCCTGCAGGGACGCGCGGTGTTCCTCGCAAGGGCGCCCGCAGTTGGTGTAGTCGGTCCCTTCGCTCAGGAACGTGCAGTAGACGCAATGCTCCGTATGGAACATCGGCATGTGCTGATGGATGACCACTTCCAGCCGGGACGTATCCGTCCGGCCGAGCAAGTCGACCATCTGCTGGATATTCAAATCATAGGACGGCGTTACCCGGTCGAGACCCGCTTCGCGGAACAGGTTTACCGTCTTGTGATTGGCCGCGTTGAGCGAGAAATCGCCGATCAGCTGCGGATGCTCCGCATCCGGGTGATTCATGCGCTCCTTCAAATAGAAATAGAGCGCGCCCGTATTGCGAACGAGCACGGCGTCGGGCCGCAGCTTCAGAATGTTCCGGTGGTAGCCGTTCTCGCCCGGCATGTGGATCCGCGGCGTCGCAAGCGCGATCGGCTTGCCGGCCTCGCGGCAGACGGCGATGGCGTCCGGAAATTGCTTGATGAACTCGAAGTCGGCGTAGATCATCGCCGCATCCGTCTTCACGGCCGCTTGCACCTGCTCCAGGTTGCGGCACAGCACGGTCAGGCTGACGTCTTGCGGCGACGGGCGCCCCGCCGGCGTCCCGGAGTCCGCGTACTCGTCGATGTCCCGCTTCACGTACACCGGAGGCTGCTCCCGCAGCCGGTCGAGCTGTTCCGCGGCTTCCCGGCGCATGCGGTTGAGCTCCCGCATCGGTACGATGACGTCCCCTTTCAGGGTCACTTCCAGCCGTTCCAGATGGAACAACGTGCCGCCCAGACGCCCCAGCTGCTCGCTGAGGATCTCATACCCGAGAGGCCGCTTCTCGGCTCGTTCCAGCGGCATGTCCGACTCGACCGCCACGGTCGTGCCCTTCGCCAGATCCGTCCAGATCGTACGGAGCGGCAGCCCTTCTTGACCGAAAACCGATACCGCCACGCCGAACGTCCGGTAAGGCTTATCCGTCTCGAACGTGCCGCGCAGGCGTCGGTCCAGCGCCGGATCGCTCGTCTTCCAGATCCGGTCGCCTTCATGCACCCGGCTCAGGTCGACGTCGTTGCGCCCGCAGACGATTTCGATCCGGTCGCCTTCGGGCGCCTCTCCCTCCAGCTTGACGCCGCCCCGGCGGATATCGTACACGCGGCCGCCCTCTTCCTTCTTCGTCGGGTCGCCGGCGTCGAAGACGATGCCGTCCCCGCGCTTGAGCGGGGCATCCAGCCGGCAGAGGACCGCGTCACGCAACACCTTCTCTACCCGGCCGAGATACACGCCCCGGCTCTTGGGGAACGTGCCTTCGACGAGCTGCTTGTTGTTCGTTCCCTCCAGGAAGCCGTGCGTAAACCCCCGGGAGAAGCTCTGCTGCAGCTCCCGCATCTCTTCGCGGCTCGGATCGGATTCGTCGCCGGCGAAATATTTGTCGATCGCCTTGCGATACTTGCCGACCACGTTCGCCACGTATTCCGGGCTCTTCAGCCGGCCCTCGATCTTGAACGAGGTCACGCCCGCTTCGATCAATTCCGGAACCAATTCGACGGCGGCCAAATCCTTCGGCGACAGGAGATACGCGACATCTCCCATCGGCTTCTGGACGCCGTCTACGATGAGATCGTAGGGCAGCCGGCACGCTTGGGCGCATTCCCCCCGGTTCGCGGAGCGGCCGCCCCACATTTCGGAGGTCAGGCATTGGCCGGAGTACGACACGCAGAGAGCCCCGTGCACGAACACTTCCATCGGGAGCTTCGCCTGCTCGCCGATTTGGCGGATTTGCTTCAGGTTGTTCTCGCGTCCCAGTACGACCCGTTCCAATCCCCAAGGCTTGACGAATTCGACGGCCTCCGGGGACGTGATCGTCATTTGGGTCGACCCGTGGATCGGGAAGTCCGGCGAAATCTCGCGGATCATCTTCACCAGGCCGAGGTCCTGCACGATCACGGCATCCACGCCGGCGTCGATGCACGCCTCGATCACCCGTTTCGCCTCCGGCAGCTCATCCTCGAACACGAGGATGTTGAACGTCAGAAAGCCCTTCACCCCGTAGCGGTGCAGGAACTTCATGACCTCCGGGAGCTCGTCCGTCTTGAAATTGTGGGCCCGGGCCCGCGCATTGAACTTCTCGACTCCGAAGAAGACCGCGTCCGCCCCGTTCGCGACGGCTGCGCGCAGGCATTCCCAGTCTCCGGCCGGGGCCAGCAGCTCCATATCTTCACGCCGCGTCGCGGCCATGTCTGTCATCGTCTATAACCTCCAAGTGCCGCTTTCGCGCGGCATCGATACCCCTTAGTATACCAAACGAGTACACAAGGGGCCATGGAAAGGGAAACCGCCCGGCACAAGGTCTTACGACCCCGTTCCGGGCGGTTGCGCTACGGATTCGCGAAATCTCCGGTTCTTCCGTTTCAGTTCGTGAACTTGAAGGAATTCAACGCCGCATCCAGCTGGTTCTTGACGAAGTCCGTTGCATTGGCCAAGTTATAATCGCCTTCGACGAGGTAAACATTGCCTTGATGCACGAGGATGTAGGCTAACTGCAAGTTAGGAGATCTCGTCTGGTTGCGGGAATCTTCGACGATGAGTTTGATCGCGGATTCCCCGGCGAAGGTGACCTTCGTGTCTTCCACGATTTTGACGTTTTCGGTATTCTCGAGGCTTTTCAGAGCCTCTTTGCGGATCTGTTCGGCGATCGCTTGGGGATCGGACATTTCCTCGAATACCATGACCGTCATGCTTCCGCCCGGGAAATAGTAGTTGACGATTCCCTCATCCGAGTCGCTGTCGTCCTCGCTCCAATGTTTCGGAACGGTCACGCCGAAGTCCCATTCCTCGTTCGTTTTGGTTACGGTCGCCGAGTAGTCTTGCATGTCGGATTCGTCGGGGATGTTGCCGAAGTTGCCTTCAACCGTCTTGAAATCGACCTTCATCGACTGAAGGAGGGAATGGATCAGCGCCCCGTATTCGGGCTTTTTCTTCTCCGCATAGGCGAACTCCGTGTAATAACGGTAGTTGCCTTTCACGGCGAAAATCTCGTACTCTTCCCACCAAGTCTTGGTATCCTGGGAATAGGACAGCTTCACCATTTTGGCCGGGATGCCGTTCCAGGTTACGCCGCTTACCTCCGGCGCCTTGCGGTAAGCCGCGGCGAAGTAATCCTCGTACCGTTTCATTTTGCGGTCGATCCAGGCATCCACCGTATCTCCCTGGACAAGAGAAGAGACGTCCAGGTACAGATAAGCGTCATCCGTGTAGAACCAAGGCTTGCTCGCTTCCTTATCCACGCTCCACTCCTTCGGAAGCGTCAGGCTTAATCCGTAGTCCTCATTCTTCAAAGTTTTCGTATCGCTTAGAATTTTGGCTACGTTTTTCAGGGTTTTGTCGTTTTTGTCGTATGCAGGCTTGAAGCTGTCCAGGATGCCGGTATTCCGTCTCAATTCCGACATGCTCGCCGCTTTCTTGCCGAAAATGACCGCGTAGAAATTGCCGTTGGCTTGATATCCGCGGAATTCGTAATAGAATCCGTCGGTGTTTTTGGTCGTCATTTTCTCGTAAGACAACCCGCCGGAGCCGTTTACGGTCTGCTTGTCGACGACTTTATCCCCATCGTCGAAATAGTCGTACAGCTTGTCGCGGATATCTTCGGAAGTTAATGCGTCCTTGGCCTGCTCGACGAAGATGCCGAGATAATACTCGTTCTTCACGTCCCGGAAAATCAGCGAGTCGCCCTCGTCGGACTGGAAGTCCTGCACGAGGCCCGTCGGATAGTTGATCGACCATTGGTAGTAGCTGTCGCCGATTTTGGATTTGCCCGCGTCGGAGTCGATGGCGGAGCCGCCGGAGGCGTTCCCGGCGGCGGCGACGGTCGCCGTGATGACCGTTTCCTTGGTGGAGGCGTCGACCTTCACCTTCGCGCCGAGCGATTCGGCGACCTTGACGGGCGCGAAGGCCAAGCCGCTCTTGACGACCGGGGCGGCGGCAAGCGTCAGCTTCTTCCCGTCGGCCGTCGCCGATTTGCTGCCGGTCGTCAGGACGACCGTGTGTTTGCCCAGGACCAAGGTAATCTGCTTGTCCTTGGGCGTGAGCTTGGCTCCGAGGCCCTTGGTGAAGACGGCCATCGGAACCATCGTCGTTCCGTTCGCGGCGTAAGGCGCAGTGATTTTCACGGCTTGACCGTTCACTTTCATTTGCGTGCTGCCGGCTTTGATCCGGATTTCCAGCTTCTGCTCGGCAGCCTGCTCCGCATAAGCCGGAGCGGAGAAAGCCAGGATCATGGAGAGAATAAGCAGGACGGATACGATTTTGCTTTTCAAGGGAGAATGGCTCCTTTCGATGTCTCGGCTCGCTTATTGAGCCAAGCTGGCGGTCAATTTCAATTTGCGGGTGGCAAGCTCGCCGTCCGACGTAAGCAGCGTCACGTCCACGGTCTGGCCCGGCAAATAGGCCTTAAGGAGCTCGTTCACTTCCACGGTGGTGGACACTTGCTTGCCTGCGACGGCATACAGCTGATCCCCGACGGAGATGCCCGCATCCGAGGCTTCCTCGGACGTTACCGCGGTGACCGTCATCGGCTCGTCCGTCGGGAGGCCGACGACCGCCGACCAGCTTTCCTCCAGCTCCACTCCGAGGGACGGCCGCATCACTTTGCCGTATTTGTAGAAATGATTCAGCACGTACTGCACGGTATCCGCCGGAATCGCGAACCCCATGCTGTCGATGTCGACGTCTACGAATTTCATCGAGTTGATGCCGATGATTTCGCCTGAGAGATTGACGAGCGGGCCTCCGCTGTTGCCCGGATTGATCGCCGCGTCGGTCTGCAGCAGATTGTAATCGGACGATACCGAGCGATTCATGCCGCTTAAGACCCCGACGGTCGCCGTGTTCCTCAGCGAGAAGGACACCGGCGTTCCGATGGCGATGACCGGCTCCCCTACCTGCACCTTCAGGGGGGCCGGCGCGAACGTTGCCGCCTTCAGCCCCGTCGCGCTTATTTTCACGAGCGCCAGATCGCTCGTTACGTCCATTTGCTTGCGCGTGCCCTCGTATTCCTTGCCGTCGGCGGTCACCACGACGATCCGCTTCATGTCCTTGACGACGTGCGCGTTCGTGACGATCCATCCGTCATTCTTCACGATGACGCCGGTGCCGTGGGCCAGCGAGAACCGGTTGTCCGCATTCTCGTCGTCGGGCTTGCCGATAATCGCGACGACCGAAGGCGAGACCTTCTTCACGACCGCGGGAACGGCGGATCCCGGGCTGTACACGTACTTCTTGGAAGCTTTGTCGTAAGAGCCGGTCCCTCCCAGCTCGGCGACCAACGAGGAAGCTTTCACGTACACTTCTCCGTTAATCAATTTCGCATCGAGGGAAACCCCGCCCGATACGGCGGTGGCGGCGGACACCGTGCTTCCTGCGGACAGCAGCAAAGTCAGCAAAGCAACGGCGGCGACCCTTCGGCGATTTTTCGTAGGCAATCCACGTCTCTCCCATCCGGTAAAAATTGCTAATCGAAGTATTCTCTTACTCTAACATATGTCTCTTTTATCGGGAATAGAGGAATAGGATTGAAGACCGTTCTTGGGGACATGAAAGCGGGAAACACAAAAAAACGGACCGGAGAGCTTGCGGCTCCCTGGCCCGTTTCGTCCATGTATTCGTTTGTTACCAGCCGCTGATCATCTTGGCATCCGCGACCAAGAAGATGATCAAGGAAACCGCGGCAAATCCGATGGCGAACAAATTTTTGCGAGGCCGCTGCAGCAGCAATCTCACCAAGCCGATCGCGATCAAGATCGTGAACAGCACCATGAAGATGTCGAACGTTTGGAAAGTGCTGGCCGACTCTGCCGCTTGCTCCGCCAGGTACATGGTGGGACCTCCTTCAGGAAATCGATGTTATCCGGGATCGCATACCTACCCATCTTTCATCTATGTTAGCTTTTGGGCGACCGCGTTGCAAGTCCGAAGTTGCCGCCGTAACAACTTTGTCACAGATCCCCTCGCGGTTCCGAACGATAAGCCAAGCTTGGGGAACGCATCAATTATTTTTATAAGTCGGTTTGTCCCATCCCGTTGAAGCATCAGGTATAATAGATATCGGCTTATCAACATATATCTTACAAAATCAGTCGGAATTGTACGGTTTCCCGTTCGTTCCGATGAGGGGAGATTTGAACCCATGGCCTATGAAGCCGTCTGGATGAAGGATCCGGAGAAGCTGAATAAATTCGAGTTCAAGAAAATCGAGAAAGACGGTCTGGACATCATCCGCGATATCGTGGAGAAGTACTCCGTGGAAGGCTTCGCTTCGATTCCGGAGGACGACTTCAACCTGTTCAAATGGGCAGGCGTGTACCAGCAGAAGCCGAACGACGGACGTTTCATGATGCGCGTCCGGATTCCCGGCGGCATTCTCACCAGCGCGCAAGCCCGCGAGCTCGCGGCGATCGGACGCGACTACGGGCGAGGACTGGTCGACGTAACGACCCGGCAAGCCATCCAATACCACTGGCTGACGATCGAGCAAATGCCGGAAATTTTCCGCCGTCTGGAATCGGTCGGCATGTCCGCGATCGAAGCTTGCGGCGACTGTCCCCGCACGATCGTCGGCAATCCGCTGTCCGGCATCGATCCGCACGAGCTGATGGACACGGCGCCGCTCGTCGAGGAGTTGGAGCGTTTCTTCCTGGGCAACCGGGACTTCTCCAACCTCCCCCGGAAATATAAAATTTCCCTTTCCTCCAATATTTATAACAGCTCCAACGCGGAGATCCAGTGCCTGGCGTTTACGCCGGCCACGAAGATCATCGGCGGCCAAGAAGTCGTCGGCTTCCACGTCTTGGTCGGCGGCGGCCTGTCCGCCAAACCGCACCTGGGCAAACAGCTCGACATGTTCGTGCGTCCGGAAGAAGTGGTGAAGGTGGCGGCCGGCGTGACGACGGTTTTCCGCGACTACGGCTACCGCGAAAAACGCCACTATGCGCGCCTCAAGTTCCTCGTCGCCGAGTGGGGCGTGGAGAAATTCCAGGAGAAGCTGACCGAGCTGATCGGCCCCATGGAGCCGCGCGGCGAAGACCGCACGATCGGCTGGAACGCCGCTTACTTCGACGGGGTTCATCCGCAGAAGCAAGCCGGCCTGAATTACGTCGGGCTGAACGTGCCGGTCGGCCGGACGAACAGCGACGAGTTCGAGCAGCTGGCTGATCTTGCCGACCGTTACGGCGACGGCAAAATCCGCACGACCGTTTCGCAGAACCTCATTCTGACGGGCGTGCCCGACGACAAGGTGGAGGAACTGCTCACGGCTCCCGTGCTGCAGCGCCTGACGCCGAATCCGAACCGCTTCATGAGCCGGACCGTTTCCTGCACGGGCAATGAGTTCTGCAACCTCGCCATCGTCGAAACGAAGGAGCGCGCCCGCCGCGTCGCCCAGTACCTGGACGAGCATGTCCAGCTGGACGAACCGGTGCGCATCCACTTCATCGGATGCCCGAACAGCTGCGGGCAGAAGCACGTGGCGGACATCGGCCTTCAGGGCTCGCTGGTCAAAACGCCGGAGGGCATGGTCGACGCGTTCGACATCGCCGTCGGCGGTACCCTCGGGCCGGGCGCGACTTATAACACCGCGCTTAAGGGCCGTGTGAAGGGCGACGAAGTCGCGGATAAGCTGAAGCAGTTGATCGAGTACTACAAAGAATCGCGTCAGGCAGGCGAGTCGTTCCACGCCTTCGTGAAACGCGTCGGCATCGAAACGATGCAGGCCAAGTGGACGGAACTGCTGGAAGTCGCGGTATCATAATGCGGAAAGCCCCGAGAACGGGGCTTTTCTTGTTTTCAATTCGCCCTCAGCACCGACTTTCCACCTGATTAGTGCCTCTCCGCCACTATTTCGCTCCCCTCACCAGCTTTCCACCTGATTAGTGCCTCTCCGCCACTATTTCGCTCCCCTCACCAGCTTTCCACCTGATTAGTGCCTCTCCGGCACTATTTCGCTCCCCTCACCGGCTTTCCGCCTGATTAGTGCCTCTCCGGCACTATTTCGCTCCCCTCACCAGCTTTCCGCCTGATTAGTGCCTCTCCGGCACTATTTCGCTCCCCTCACCAGCTTTCCACCTGATTAGTGCCTCTCCGCCACTATTTCGCTCCCCTCACCAGCTTTCCACCTGATTAGTGCCTCTCCGGCACTATTTCGCTCCCCTCACCGGCTTTCCGCCTGATTAGTGCCTCTCCGGCACTATTTCGCTCCCCTCATCGGCTTTCCGCCAGATTAGTGCCTCTCCGGCACTATCCCTCCTCCCACTCCACCAATCGCACCCTGCAGGGTTTATTCCTGCGCCGTTGTCCCCATACTAGGAGGGAATCCAACAACTGGGAGGAACTCGCATGCGCAAAACGACAATAGCCGCCTTGCTGGGAGCGAGCCTGCTCCTGGCCGCTCCTTCCTTCGCAGCCGCCCACCCCGGCGAAGGGCATCATCACCCGGGCGGACACCATTCCGAGCATCGGATGCCGGAAGCCGATTGGTCCGCCTACCCTGCCGAATTCCAAGGCTACAAAAACCAACTCGACCAGCTGAAAGCGCAGCAAAGAGGGCTGTTCGAGCAATTCCGGCAGCAGCGGGAAGCCATCAAGTCGGCCCACAAGAAGCTTCCCGAAGCGAAGCGCCAAGCATTGAAAGAAGGCGTGAAGGATCTGATGCTCGAGCTCAAATCGACGCGCAGCGCCATTCACGAATTAGGGGAACAGAAAGCGGCCGCGTGGGAGCAGTTCCGGAAGCATGCCGACGCGAAGCAGTGGGAAGCGGCCAAAACCGACATCCAAACGGTCATCGCCAAGAAACAGGAGATTCTCGCAAAGCAGAAGACCATCCTCGAAACCCAGCAGAAAATCGTGGAGCGGATGCAAAAATGACCCGGGACGATTACAAATTCGCGGATCTGCAGCCGGATCTCGTCGACGAGATCAAAATCGCCGAACGGAAATTGTCCGAACGGTCCGGCCAGCCGATAACCCTCATCGCCTACCGGTCCGACGCCGAACAGCCGAACGATAGCGATGGAGAACGGTAATCGCCATTAGAACAGCGCAAGGACGTGATCCCCCAACGGGACACGTCCTTGCTTTTTCCTGCCGATACACCGGGTTCAACCCTTGCCCTCGCCGATTTGCCTTTTCAAATCCTTCAACTGGACCACGATGATGACGCTGATGATGACGAGCAGAAACCAGGAGCTCATTTTGCCCCAATGAACGAGACTCCACCGCTCCGCTTGATGGGGATACTGAAACGCCCCGAGCAGCGTCGAAATGTTTTCCGCCAGCCAGATGAAGAAGGCCACGAGCGCGAACGAGACGAGCACGTGCATCCGATAAGGACGGCCGTCCACCGTAAAGCGGACCGTCGACCGCGCAAACAGCAGCGGCAAGCATGCCGTCAATCCCCAGCGAATGTCCGGCATCGCGTGATGGGTGAAGAAATTCGCGTAAATGAGCACGGCGAGCGCCGTCGTCATCCGCCCGTTCGGCCACCGCTCGAACTTCAGGTCGAAGCGCCTCCAAGCTTGGCAGATGTAACTGGCCACGCTTGCGTACATAAACCCGCTGTAGAGCGGAACTCCGTAAACTTTGGACCAGGCTTCGCCCGGATACGACCATGACCCCATATGAACCTTGAACAGCTCCAGGCCGAGTCCGATCAGGTGGAACATGGTGATCACTTTCAGTTCATCCATCGTTTCCAGCTTCGAAAGAAGCATGGCGGCTTGCGTGGCCACCGCGACGAGAAGGATGAGGTCGTAACGGTGCACGTACGGCAGCTCGACCATTTTCGTGAGCGCCATCGCGGCGAACAAGACCACCGGGAACACGCAGCAAAGCGCCTGATTCCAGCCGAACAACCACAGCCTTCTGAAAAATACCATAATTCGATCTCCCATGCCGACATGCGCGATTTGCGATTTCATAGATACTTTTTGAATCCGAGGATGCTTTCCCGTCATTGCCGAGATTCCGGTAGAACCGGTGAGCCGCCCGTCCGGTTGGCGCTGCTCGTCCGCATGATTGCGGAGCACCGCCGCTCCGCTTCATCATTCATCCGAACCCTCCGTTCCCGCGGGTCTGTTCTCGAAAAACAGCCGGGCGAGCTGTGTTCTGTTTTTCAGACCGAACTTGGACAGCATCGCGTTGACGTGTTTCTTCACGGCCGCTTCGCTTACGAACAGCGAGGCCGCGATTTCCTGATTCGTGTTCCCCGCGGCAAGCAGGCGGGCCACGTCTCTTTCCCGTTCCGTCAGTTCCCGGAACCCCGCGGGATCCGCCGCTTCTCGCCGCCTGTCTTCGGCCCTCTCCGCATCCGGCTCCCGCCCGGTCATCCGTTTCAGAAACGCCTGCAGCTTCTCGTTTCTCGTATCCAGCCAATAGGTTCGAGCAGGTTTGCCGATTCCGTAATCGTCATGTTCCGCTTCCGGTACGACTTCGAAACCGAGGCCCGTCAGTGCCGCGTCGTAATAAGGAAGAGGCGGCGCAGACGTGATGATCAGGTTTCCCGCCAGAACCCGATCGAACAGATGTCGTACGATATCCGAGCGGAGCTGTTCGTTTTCCAGATCCTCGACATCCACGCCATACAGGTACCACGCTTGATTCCTCTCCCCCGCCGCAATGAGTTCCCGGCGCTCACCCGGATTCAGCCGGCGGAAGAACGCCCGCGAGATCGGGGCCGAGGATAGGAACTCCCACGTATCCTCCCGCACCGGAACGACCACGAACAAGCCGATGACACGCCCTACTTCGTTCCGAAGCAGCTCGACGGAGCCGTCCGGCCAATTCGGGCCTTCTCCCGGCGCGAATCCCGACAAGCGAAGCAAGCTCTCCTCCGGTGAAAAATCGAACCGGTACAATACCCTCGACTCCGGATCGGAGCAGCGGACATGCCACGCCCGCGGCTGCTCTCTCCGCCGTTTGAGATACGCTGCAAGCTCCGGCGCATTGCCGGCATGCAGCGGTTCCCGATAATGCGGAGACATGCCGGCATGCCGGTAATGGGCCCTCATGACCGGATTTCCGGAAAAATGGAGAAGCTCTGCCACCGTTCTCGAAATGTCCTCTCCCCGCCGGATGCCTTCCCCGATTTTCCTTTCTCCGTATTCGACCGCTCGTCGGCTGTACCGGTCGAACGTATCCGGCAACCGGTCCCGGAACGCGTTCCGCAACGTCTCCCAAACGATATCGTGCAGCCGCCACCCGCCGGCCCCGCGGCTTATGAAGGAAAGCCGGATCAACCGGTCGAACAAGGTAGGCGGCACGGCCTTGCCCGTCATCTCCGAAAGCAGCTCCTGACTGAACGACCGGGTCACGGAAGCCGCGAACAGCAATTCGCGCAGCTCGTCATCCGGCGCTTCCTGCAGCCAGTGATCCAGCATCGCTTCGAAAGTCGTGCCCGTTCCGATCCGGGCAAGATCCCCAGGCGCCGCGGCTTCGGCCGGCAGCGGGGTCAGCAAGGACATCGCGAGCGGATGCCCGAGCGTCCGAAGCCAGACCGCGTCGATCTTCTCTTCGTTCTCGATCTCCCAATGACGCATGTACTTCCGAATATCCTCATAGGTCAGTTCGGATAGCGGCAAGCGGACGATTATCCTTTTCCAAGCTGGAGTATGCCTCCAAGGTCCTTCCAGAGCGTAGCGTCCGGCGATCACGATCAATACGTTCGGGGGCAGGTTCGGCAAATAGCGGGTTCTCAGCCAATGGTCCAGCCCGGCGGCCTCCTCGTAGCCGTCGAACAGAAGCACGACCTTCCGCGTTTCCGCCGCCTTTTGAACGGCTTGGATGCTCCGGTCCGCCGCGTTTTCGTTCCCCTCCACCGCTTCCTGTCCGAGTCCTTGCAGGATCAACCGGCAGACCGCCCCGGGATCGTTCAACGTTTCGCCGATGGCAATCGGAACCGGCAATGCGTTAAGCTCACGGGTGATGGCGGCAAACCGGTCCAGCAAATACGTCTTTCCCATCCCCGCCGTGCCGAAGACGTTCAGGATCCTTTCCGGTTTCTCCTCCAGCCTCTCCAGGAACTGACGGAACAGCTCCGTTTCGAACGTCCGGCCGACGAAATGGTCGTCCATCAGCCTCTCGAACCGCTGTCCGATCGTCTGCCCCATGCCCGAACCTCCGTCTCTTCCGAATTTACCTAAAAGTATACGATCAAAGTAGCCGAAAGGATAGCTTCAAAACGTTCCTCCGGATGTTACCTTAACGGTATCGGAAGATAGGAGGTCAAGAGAAATGAGCTATTTGCGCGAAAAGACACCGGCACCCGCAGCCGTCCCCGGACAAGGCGAACGCGTGACGGGTTCGGAAATCCTGCTGCGCATGCTGCTGGCCGAAGGCGTCGATTGCGTATTCGGTTATCCGGGCGGAGCGGTTCTGTACATTTACGACGCGATGCATGGCAACCCGGCATTCCGGCATGTGCTGACGCGGCACGAGCAAGGGGCGATCCACGCCGCGGACGGATACGCGCGGTCGACCGGCAAAACCGGCGTGTGCCTTGCGACTTCCGGACCGGGTGCGACCAACCTCATCACGGGAATCGCCACCGCCCATATGGATTCTGTTCCGCTTGTCGTCATCACCGGAAACGTCGCGTCGAACCTGATTGGAACGGATTCGTTCCAGGAAGCGGACATCGTCGGCATGACGCAGCCGATTACGAAGCACAGCTACTTCGTACGCAGAGTCGAGGATTTGGCGCGTATCATCCGGGAGGCGTTCTTATTGGCTGGCACCGGACGCAAAGGCCCGATCCTGATCGACATTCCGAAGGACGTCACGGCTGCCGTGACGGAATTCGTCTATCCGGAATCCATCGATATTCCGGGTTATGAATGGGCAAATCCCGAAGCCAATCCGGTGGACGAGACCAAGCTGGATGAGCTGATCGACGCGATCGCGTCGAGCGCGAAACCTCTCCTGCTGGCGGGAGGAGGAGTCATTCAAGCGGACGGAAGCGGTGTGCTCTTGGAGTTCATAGAGAAAACGAGAATCCCGGTCACGACGACGCTGATGGGGCTGGGCTCCGTCCCCGCCGATCACGACCTCTGGCTCGGAATGCCCGGCATGCACGGAACGTACGCCGCAAACCGGGCTTTGATCGAATGCGACCTGCTGATCGCCGTCGGAGCCCGTTTTGACGACCGGGTGACGATGCGGTTGGACGGATTCGCGCCCCATGCACGCGTCGCCCATCTCGACATCGATGCGGCCGAAATCGGCAAGCTGGTGCCCGCTTCGTTGCCGATCGTGGGCGATGCCCGCCGGATTCTCGAGCGTTTGAACGCGAAGCTGCCGAAACCGTTTCCCGATCAAGCGGAATGGATAGAATCTCTGCGGAAACGGAGAAGGGAATTCCCTCTCCGGTACGCCCCCTCGACGGAAGAGCTGAAGCCCCAATATGTGATCGAAATGATTTCGAGGACGACGGACGGGAACGCTATCGTGACAACCGACGTCGGCCAGCATCAGATGTGGGCGGCGCAATTTTACCGGTTCCGGCATCCGCGCTCGCTGGTCACCTCGGGAGGACTCGGCACGATGGGGTTCGGGTTCCCGTCCGCGATCGGCGCGCAAATCGGCAATCCGGGGAAAACCGTTGTTTCCGTGAACGGAGACGGCGGCATGCAGATGTGCGCACAAGAGCTCGCGATTTGCGCCACCCACAACATCCCCGTGAAAATCGCGGTCATCAACAACCGGACGCTCGGCATGATCAAGCAATGGCAGGAATTGATCTACGACGGGCGGTACAGCCATATTGACTTGTCCGGCAGCCCCGATTTCGTCAAGCTTGCGGAGGCCTACGGGGTAAAGGGGTTGCGGGCGGAAACGCCGTCGGAGGCGCAGCGGGTTTGGAAGGAAGCGCTGAAGACGCCGGGTCCCGTCCTGATCGACTTTGTCGTGTCCAAGAATGAGCTCGTATTCCCGATGGTGCCGCAAGGCAAAGCGCTGCAGGACATCATTCTCGGGCCGGAAGGAAGCTGCGACCGATGGACCGGAAATTGATCGGATTCACCGTGAACGATACGCCTGGCGTGCTGCAGCGGGTGTCAGGCTTGTTCTCGCGGCGCGGCTACAACATCGAGAGCATCACGGTCGGGCCGAGCGAGCGCGAAGGCTGCTCCCGCATGATCGTAGCCGCGAGCGGTGACGATGCCCTCATCCGCCAAATGTGCAGCCAGCTGCGGAAGCTGATCGACGTGCTGGACGTCGTCCTGATGCACGAACGCCCTTATGTCAGCCGCGAGCTGATGCTGGTCAAGCTGCGAATGGATCCGTCCAAACGCGCGGAAATTCAAACCCTGGCGGATACGTTCCGCTGCTCCGTAATCGACATCGGGCCGGAAACGATGATCGTGCAAATCGTCGGCGACACGGACAAAAACGACGCGTTTTTGCAGCTGATCCAGCCTTACGGAATCCTGGAGTTGACCCGGACCGGGGAAACGGCGATGAACCGGGGAATGTAGATCCCTTCCGTCACGGGCCTACCAATGGAACCCCTTCGGATCCGCAGCACGGCCGTCCGTTTCCATCGGATAGACTATCGTAATTTCGCGGGCTTCGACATCGTAAACGCCGCAGCCAAAATGGGTATCGAAATCCTTGTCCCCGAACTGATAAGCGAACAGGAATTTGCGGCTGTCCGGGCTCCAGGATTTGATTGTCACGTAGGGATCGAACCGGGCGATCTCTTCGGGATGGATGTCTGCGTATCCGTTCTTCGGATTCTTCAAAATCGCGTCGATCAGAGCGGGACGATCGGCTTCCTCGGGTACCCTCTCCAAGTCCAGGATCGCCAAGCTGTTCCACAGTCGGCCGCCGAAACCGACCGCAAGCCGCTTGCCGTCCGGCGAGAAGAGAAGCTGTGTGACGCTAGGGTCCGATTTGTAGAGCAGTGTGCTCTTCCCATCGCGGACCAACCACACCTTCCCGTTGTTGAACCGGGCTTCCCGGAAAAGATGGTACGCGATAGACTTGCCGTCCGGGGAACGGACGAAGCCGTCGCCTTCATACGTCTTCGCTAGGACCGATGCCGCGAATTTCGCGGCATTCCGGACTTGCTCGTCCGGGTCCGTTTCGGCCATCTGCCGGAGTGTCTCGACGTTCGCTCGATCCGTTCTTGATAGGTTTTGATTAAGCTGGTCATCATCCGAATTCGCTTGCTCAGGGAGCTCCGACAGCTTATAGGCGCAGAACCAACGGACGACCGCCCGTTCGTTCTGCAATCCCGCGGCCAATTGTTCCTTGGTGTAGGATTTCGATTGCTGCTCGAACACGTCCGCAGGCTGAATGCCTTCCGGGAACTCGCCGTTCCAGAAATCAACCGCTTCCGCAGCAACAATGGAAGTTGTCGGACTGGGCGAGTGGTGTTCGGAAACACTCGTTTCCGCGAGCGTGGTAGTTGCAGTCGGAGAAGAAGCCGTACACGCTCCAAGCACCCACATCAGCTTCCCGAAAAGCACGATCGTCCGATAACGAGACGTTTTCACCTGACCGATCCCCCTGGTCTTCTTTCTATCGATTATAAGAAACGTGATTACCCGAAATGTTCGCGCAACGCAAATCACCCCCTCTTGCAGGGGGTGATCGCCTTGCGCTTAGGCTTTGGCAAGGGCAGCCTCGGTACGGGCCCGATCGCGCTCCAGGATCGGAGCGAGATATTTGCCGGTATACGACTTCTCGTTCCGGATGACCTCTTCCGGAGTGCCGGTGGCCACGATCGTTCCGCCGCCGCTGCCGCCTTCGGGCCCCAGGTCGATCAGGTAGTCTGCCGTCTTGATGACATCGAGATTATGCTCGATGACCAATACGGTTTCCCCCGAATCGACCAGGCGGTGCAGCACTTGCAGCAGGCGGTCGATATCGTCCACGTGCAAGCCGGTCGTCGGTTCGTCGAGAATGTACAGCGTCTTGCCCGTGCTGCGGCGGTACAGCTCGGCTGCCAGCTT
This sequence comes from Cohnella sp. CFH 77786, assembly GCF_019400745.1. GTDB lineage: Bacteria > Bacillota > Bacilli > Paenibacillales > Paenibacillaceae > Cohnella. The sequence continues at coordinate 29,228 of NZ_WJIB01000016.1, forward strand.
CACCCGCTGGGCTTCCCCGCCGGACAGCGTCGTGGCCGGCTGCCCGAGATTCATGTAGCCGAGGCCGACGTCCATCAGGGTCTGCAGCTTGCGGTGGATGCGCGGGATGTTGACGAAAAACTCCGTCGCGTCCTCGATCGTCATCTCCAGCACTTCGGCGATGCTCTTGCCCTTGTATTTCACTTCGAGCGTTTCGCGGTTGTACCGTTTGCCTTTGCAGACTTCGCAGGGGACATACACGTCCGGCAGGAAGTGCATCTCGATCTTGATGATGCCGTCGCCCTTGCACGCTTCGCAGCGTCCGCCCTTGACGTTGAAGCTGAAGCGGCCTTTCTTGTAGCCGCGTACTTTCGACTCATTGGTCATCTCGAAGACGCCGCGGATATCGTCGAACACGCCGGTGTAGGTCGCCGGATTGGAGCGAGGCGTCCGGCCGATCGGGGATTGGTCGATGTCGATGACCTTGTCCAGGTGCTCCAGGCCGAGAAACTCCTTGTATTCGCCGGGACGGACCTTCGCCTTGTTGAGGTCCCGCGCCAGCGTCTTGTAGAGAATCTCGTTCACGAGCGTCGACTTGCCGGATCCCGACACGCCCGTCACCGCGGTGAACACGCCGAGCGGGAACCTGGCGTTCAGGTTCTTCAGGTTGTTCTCCTTCGCGCCCTTCACTTCGAGCCATTTGCCGTTCGGCTTGCGGCGCTTCAGCGGAACGGGGATGAATTTGCGGCCGCTCAGGTAGGCGCCCGTCAAAGACTTCTCGTCCGCCATCACCTCCCGGGGCGTGCCCTGGGAGATGACCTGGCCGCCGTGGATGCCGGCGCCGGGACCGATGTCGATGATGTAATCGGCCGCCAGCATCGTATCTTCGTCGTGTTCGACTACGATCAGCGTGTTGCCGAGGTCGCGCATATGCTCGAGCGCCCGGATCAGCTTGTCGTTATCCCGCTGGTGAAGCCCGATACTCGGCTCATCGAGAATATACAGAACGCCCATCAAGCTGGAGCCGATCTGCGTCGCGAGCCGGATCCGCTGGGCTTCGCCGCCCGACAGCGTGCCGGCTGCCCGGGACAGCGTCAGATAGTTCAGCCCCACGTTGACCAAAAATCCCAGCCGGTTGTTGATTTCCTTGAGAATCAGGTTGGCGATCGCTATCTCCTTCTCGTTCAAAGAGAGGTTGACGAAAAATTGCTGGGCATCCCCGATGGACAGCGAAGTCACGTGCGCGATATTCTGCCCGCCGATCGTGACGGCCAGCGATTCCTTCTTCAGGCGATGACCCTTGCACTTCGCGCATGGCTGCGCGCTCATGTAGGCTTCGATGAACTCGCGGATCCCATCGGATCCCGTCTCGCGGTAGCGGCGTTCCAGGTTGTGCACGACGCCCTCGAACGGTACCTGCGCGTCCCGCGTGTGACCGAACTCGTTCTCGTAGCGGAAGCGGATTCGTTCTCCTCCGGTTCCGTACAGGATGATCTGCAGCTGCTTGTCGGTCAACTGCGCCACCGGGACGTCCGTCGGGATTCCGTAATGGGCGCAGACGGCCGCCAGAAACTGCGGATAGTAGTTGGACGTGCTGCCCGCCCATGCCTCGAATGCGCCGTCGTCGATGCTTTTGCTGCGGTCGGGCACCAGGAGCTCCGGGTCGATGACCATCTTCGCGCCGAGACCGTCGCAGTCCGGACACGCGCCGAAAGGCGAGTTGAAGGAAAACATCCGGGGCGCCAGCTCATCGATCGAGAAGCCGCAGATCGGACAGGCGAGCTTGGCGTTGAACAGCAGCTCTTCCTTGTCCATCACGTCCACGATGACCTGGCCGTCGGAGAGCTTCAGCGCCGTCTCGAGCGAGTCCGCCAGCCGCGCGGCGACGTCGTCCTTCACGACGATCCGGTCGACGACGACTTCGATGGAGTGCTTCTTGTTCTTCTCGAGCTCGATTTTCTCCGACAAGTCCCGGATCTCGCCATTGACGCGAACCCGCACGAAGCCCTGCTTCTGGACGTCCGCCAGCAGCTTCGCGTGCTCGCCCTTCCGGCCGGACACGACCGGGGCGAGAATCTGCAGCCGCGTCCGCTCCGGATACTCCATGATCCGGTCGACCATCTGCTCGACGGTCTGGGAGGCGATTTCGACGCCGTGGTCCGGGCAATGCGGCTTGCCGACGCGGGCGAACAGGAGCCGCAAATAATCGTAGATTTCCGTGACGGTCCCGACGGTCGAACGCGGGTTGCGGCTCGTCGTCTTCTGGTCGATCGAAATCGCCGGGGACAAGCCCTCGATCGAATCCACGTCGGGTTTGTCCATCTGGCCGAGGAACTGCCGCGCATAGGCGGACAGGGATTCCACGTACCGGCGCTGCCCTTCCGCGTAAATCGTATCGAAGGCGAGCGACGATTTGCCGGAGCCGGACAGACCGGTCAGCACGACGAATTTGTCCCGGGGGATGGTCACGTCGACATTCTTCAGGTTATGGGCGCGCGCGCCCTTGATGACGATTTGGTCGTTGGCCAACGAAGAAAGCCCCTTTCGCGACGAAACGGCGGGGCTTTCTGTTCGCCGGCCGCGGTCGCTCTTCCGAATAGGAATGTGTGTTCCCATTCATTATACAGAAACGAATCCCGGGTTGCAAACGATGATGCAATCTTTCGCAACCATTATTGAATTTTCACTTTATAGATAATAATGCTATTTTACTGAAATTTGTGGAGAGTTTCTCGCGCCTCGTTTTCCTATCGGCGGATATACCGATGTAAACGCCCCGTGAACACCTTTCTTAACCACATTGCCTATCTCTTTTATCGCATCTTGCCGGTTCTGCGTGGACCTCAATCCGTTGGATCAGTCCTTCAAATCTGTTTTGTCGCCATATACGCCACCTTATCGGCCGAAACACGAGCACGGTACCGTCCGGGCCGGAGAACTCCGCGGACGCTCCGTATTCGATATCGCCGAGCAGGCTCATCATCATAAGCAGGCCGAACTCTGCGGACCGAACGTAGGATAACGGCATAACACCTCCCGTTACCCGCCGGGGCGCAACATTTCACCTCAGTTGACTAGGCCACAGAACGAAGCGGTCCCGGTCCTTCTCGGCACCAAGCGAACGGAGCAGCCCGCCGCCGGGCGATACCGCGACGTCCTCGCCGTTCCACTTTTCCACCGTGATTTTGGATAAGCCTTGCCGCTTCAGCAGCAGGGAGAAGACGGTTTTCCAAATGCCGGCGGCCGGCTCCGGCTGATCCGGATCGGCGACTTCCGCATCCGGCATCGTGTAGATCCTTTTGCCGCCATTCTCGATCCAATACAGCCATCGGCCTCCGCGCAGCACCAAATAATTGCCCGGCTTCCGCGCGAAAGCGGCCCCGCCTGCGGCAGGCCAATCGGCCATTTGGCCGTACGGATTCGCCGGATCCACGGAGGCCAGCAGCGTTACGGCGGAAGGATCCGCCTCGGGGAGAGGCTTGCGGATCTCCTCCGCCAGCTCGCGCGTCGTGAATTGAAGCACGTGCAGATCGCGGATGAACATCCCTCTCGTGACCGCTCCCCACTCCTCCAGCTTTTTGAGCGCCGGGAGCAGGACGTCCCAATCGTAAGGACCCGTTCTGGCGGCCAGGTCCTTGGTCAGCACCCCGTAAGTTTGCAGCAAATGGTGGATCCAGCGGACGATGGGGGATTTTTCCGTCTTGCCGATACCGTCGGCCCCGGCCGGGGCGGCACTCCGATCCTGCAGCAACGATCCCGTCCAATACCAGCGTCCGAGTCCGGACCCGGCTTTGAGGAAGCCTTCCTTCCCCCGGACGCGGGCGGACTGCCGAAGCGGAGCGAACTGGTCGTTGGATACCCGGCCTTCCCATACCAGGTCCAGCAGGTCGGCCAGCACCTCCGACGGAAGGCGGCCCGATTCCTGGCTCAGCCGGGTCAGGAAGCTTGCCCCTCCGGTCCGCAGCCGCTCCAGCAGCTCCGGATGCCGCGTCTCCTCCCGGCCTTCTGCCGCCAGCCAAGGCTCGTACAGCGCCCGGTTCTCGGCCAGGAAGAAAGCGATTTTCCCTTCCTTGTCCTCCCCGTCCTTCCGGCCCAGCCAGATCACCTGCCCCGAGGCGCAGAGCAAATCCAGCGTTTCCCGCCGGTAATCCGGGATCCGCGAAGGGAAGATGATCGACTCCCAGTGAGACAAAGGCAGGAACATCCCCTGCAGCTTCTCGATCGCCGCCAGCAGCCCCGCTTCTCCGCGCCGCCCGCCGCCCCCTTCGTCCAGCACCCGCTGGCGGCGAAGCAAAACGCCCAGCAACCGGGACGGATCGACCGGCTCCGCGTTCTTCCGGGCTTTGCCGATGGAGAGCCGGATGAGACGCTCGGCGACTTTGCGGCTGGACCAGATGCGCTCGTCCGCATCCGCGGCGAACGGAGCCTGCTCGATCAACCCTTGGCCCAGAAGCGTATCGACGGCGGAGGCGGCGGATTCGGCGGTGAGCGAAGGATAGCGTTCGATCAGCTCCGCTTCCGTGAAGGAAATCCGGTTGTCCGCGAAACGGCCCGCGACGAAGGCGACGGATTCCGCGGATGCAGGGAAAGCTATGTAGATCTCCCGCTCGTCGGCGGCAATCCACCGAAGGAGCCCTTCTCCGGGGCCGAATCGGATATCGGCTACCCGCCGGCGAGCGATCAACTCGTGCAGCCATTCCCGAACCGCCGCGCCTGCAAGTCGGACCATCTCCTCTTCGGCGAGGTCGCCTCTCCGCTTCAGAAGCCGAAGCAGATCGTCCGCATGCCGGATCTCCGCTTCCGTGCCGTTCAACCGGCGCTCTTCTTCCTCCATGACGCCGGGGTCCACCGCCTGCAGCCCTTCCTCCGGGGCGAAAAGCGCGCCTGCGGCGGATTTGCCCAGCTGCAGCAGCTGCAGTTGAACGGACTCGTCGATCCCGTCGCCTTCGTACATTTTCATATTCACGTATTCGAACAGGAACTGCGCGGCCAGCGGGGACGGAAACTCCGTCTCGCGCACGGCGACCTCGATCCGGCCGTCCTCGATGCCCTCCAGAATCTCCTTCAGCCGCGGAAGATCCAGATACTCGTCCTTCGCCTCCCGCATCGCTTCCTGGAAGATCGGAAACCTCTCCGCGTAAGGGAGGGCGTTCTTCAGCAGCTCCGCGCCGCGAAGCCGTTTCTGCCACAGAGGAATGCGCGTGAAGCTGCGGGACAGCAGCAAGGAAGTCTCCGCGATCCGCCGGAAGGACACCGCCAGCAGCGGAGAACCCGTCAACGCTTCCGAAAGCAGCCTTTCGGCATTCGCTGACGTCACCTGCCAGATCGCATGCAGCCAGGAGACGTCCCACTCGGAAAACACGAGCTCGATCCCGTTATCCTTCGCGTTCCCGTAAATCCGGTACGGAACCATGCCTTCGAACTGACGCTCGATGGCGAGAAGCCAGGTCCGGTTGATTTTGCGGCCGAAGTGGTTATGGAGAATGACGTGCTTCTGGTTCGCCGCGTCCCGGTAATGTTCCACGACGATCCGGCGGTCCGTCGGGATGAGGCTCGACGTGATCTGGGAACGGAGATAACCGATCAGCTCCATAGCCGCAACGTCGTCCATGCCGTATTCGGTCATGAGCCAGTCCGCGGTTTCCCCGTCCGGCCGTTCGAGCCGTTCCTCCAGCTCTCTCTGGAACGCTCCGATTTTACGGCCCAGTTCGTAGGAGCGCGCCGGCGATTCGTTGCGCCAGAACGGAATTTCGCTGAACCGGTTGCCCGCCTCCGTCGCGTAAACCCGGTCGTGCCGGATTTCGCGGATCGTCCACGCCTGGGCCCCGAGCTGCACGACGTCCCCGACCCTGGACTCGTGGATGAACTCCTCGTCCAGCTCGCCGATCTGCGCCCGGCTTTCGGCGTGATGGACCGGATAGGCCGAGCTCTGGGGGATCGTGCCTGCGCCGGTAACGGCCGCCAGGGCGGTATTGGCGCGCCGGGTCAGCTTGCCGGACTCCCGGTCCCAATCTACCAGGGGGCGTAGGAACGGATAGAAGCCGGACAGCATCTCGAGCATCGTATCCAGACGTTCGCGGGGAAACGACCGATAGCTGTCGCTCCGCGCGATCAACCGGTGCAGCTCCGCTGCCGTCCGTTCCCGTTCCGCGACCATGGCCACCGTCTGTTGGGCGAGCACGTCGAGCGAGTCCCGCGGGACGACGATTTCCTCGATGTCCCGTTCCCGGATCATCCGGCTGAGCACGGCGATATCGGGGAGCGCGCCTTTGTTCCGGGCGACGATGGCGCCCCGGCTGATATCTCCGACCGAGTGCCCGGCCCGCCCCATGCGCTGGATCCCCGCCGCCGCTTCCGGAGGCGGATCGATCTGGATGACGAAATCTACGTGCCCGACGTCGATGCCAAGCTCCAGGGATGCGGTGGCGACGATGCAGCGAAGCTCGCCGGATTTGAGCATCCGTTCCACCTCGAGCCGCCACTCCCGCGACATGCTGCCATGATGCGCCCTGGCCATTTCGTAGCCGACGTGATCGTTCAGACGCAAGCAAAGCCGCTCGCATAAGCGGCGGCTGTTCACGTAAATGAGCACGGAGCGGCTGCCGTGGATAAGGGCCATGATCCGGTCCAGCAGCGGAAGCCAAACCGCCGCTTCCCGGGTTTGGAGCGGACGGTTCTGATCCGGAATGGAAGCGACGACGCGGTACCTTTTGACGATATCGCTCTCCACGATCCTCACAGGCCTAGGCCGGTAGCCCAGGGGATGGTCGAATGATTCTTCCGCGCACTCGCCGCCGGCGGGAACTCCCGCTGATAAGGCGGGAGCCGCGGATGCCTCCGGACCGGAGAGGGCAAGCGCTTCCTCCCAACCGCCAAGGAAGCGGGCGACCCGCTCCAGCGGCTTCTGCGTCGCGGAGACGCCGATCCGCTGCACGCCGCCCCTTCCCTCCCCGAGCCGCTCGAGGGACAGCGATAAATGCGAGCCCCGCTTGTCCGCGGCCAAATCGTGGATCTCGTCCACGATGACCTGGCGAACGGCCGCCAGCATCTCCCTGCCTTTCTCCGAGGTGAGGAGAATGTAGAGCGACTCCGGCGTCGTGACGAGCAGATCCGGCGGCCGGCGCAGCATGGCGGACCGCTCGGCGGGCTTCGTGTCGCCCGTCCGAACGGCGCTGCGGATGCCCGGCCAATCGCGGCCCGTTTCACGCGCCAACCGGTCGAGCCGGTCCACGAAGCCGTGCACGTGATGGTGGATATCGTTGTTAAGCGCCTTAAGCGGCGTGATATACAGAATGCGTACGCCCTTCTCCCCGCGCCCTTCCGAAGCGGCCTTCTCCTCGAGCAGCCGGTTCAGGCAGGGGAGCAATGCGGCAAGCGTCTTGCCCGATCCGGTGGGCGCCGCGATCAATGTATGGCTGCCCGAGGCGATCGCATCCCAGGACCGACGCTGTACGTCCGTGGGCTCGCCGAACGTCCCGGCGAACCACTCGGCAAGCACGGGGTGCATGCCGGCGAACGGCGCCCCTTCCCGCATCCGAATCCGCTCCTTCCCTCCAGCCGGAGGTTCTTGATCACATGCTGGCCTTCAGCTCGAGCAACGCGTCCCGAAGCTCCGCCGCCCTCTCGAACTGCAGGTTTTTGGCCGCGTCCTTCATCTCGTGCTCCAGCCGTTCGATCATGGACTGCCGTTCTTTTTTCGACAGCTTCTGAAGATTCTCCGCGCCGGTCAAATAGCCGGCTTTCTGCTCCGCGACCTTGGTCGCTTCGATGACGTCCCGGACTTTCTTCTGGATCGTCTGCGGCGTAATGCCGTGCTTCTCGTTGTAGGCGATCTGGATCGCGCGCCGCCGTTCCGTCTCGGCGATCGCCTTCTCCATCGACTCCGTCCGGTTGTCCCCGTACATGATCACATGGCCGTCCGCATTCCGCGCCGCCCGGCCGATCGTCTGGATGAGCGAACGTTCCGAACGCAGGAAGCCTTCCTTGTCGGCGTCCAGAATCGCGACCAGCGACACTTCGGGCAAGTCGAGGCCTTCCCGCAGCAGGTTGATCCCGACCAGCACGTCGAACGTGCCGAGCCGCAGGTCGCGGAGAATCGCCATCCGCTCGAGCGTCTTCACGTCCGAATGCAGGTACTGGACCTTGATGCCGACGTCCTTCAAATAATCCGTCAGGTCTTCGGCCATCTTCTTCGTCAGCGTCGTCACGAGCACGCGCTCGTCCTTGGCGATCCGCTGCCGGATTTCGCCGAGCAGGTCGTCGATCTGTCCCTTCGTCGGGCGCACCTCGATGACGGGATCGAGCAGCCCCGTGGGCCGGATGATCTGCTGCACCATCTCCGGGCAATGCTCCAGCTCGTACGGTCCCGGCGTTGCGGAAACGTAGACGAGCTGCTTCGCCTTCTGCTCGAATTCCTCGAATTTCAGCGGCCGGTTGTCGAGCGCGGACGGCAGGCGGAACCCGTGCTCGACCAGCACTTCCTTGCGCGCGCGGTCGCCGTTGTACATCGCCCGGATTTGCGGCAGCGTCACGTGGGACTCGTCGATGACGACGAGGAAATCGTCGGGGAAAAAGTCGAACAGCGTATAAGGCGTCGCTCCCCGCTCCCGGAACGTAAGCGGGCCGGAGTAGTTCTCGATGCCGGAGCAGAAGCCCATCTCGGCCATCATCTCCAGGTCGTAGCGGGTGCGCTGCTCCAGCCGCTGCGCTTCCAGCAGCTTGCCCGCCCCGCGCAGCTCGGCCAACCGTTCCTCCAGCTCCCTTTCGATGTCCACGATCGCGCGTTTCATTTTCTCGTCCGCCGTCACGAAGTGGGATGCCGGGAAAATGGACACGTGATCGCGTTCTCCCACGATTTCGCCCGTCAGCACGTCGATTTCGGTAATCCGCTCGATTTCGTCGCCGAACAGCTCGACGCGGATCGCCTGTTCCCCATGCGACGCCGGGAAAATCTCGACGACGTCGCCCCGCACCCGGAACGTGCCGCGCGTGAAGTTCAAGTCGTTGCGCTGGTATTGGATATCGACCAGCTTGTGCAGGATCGCGTTGCGCGGCTTCTCCATGCCGACCCGCAGGCTGAGCCTGAGATCGCGGTACTCTTCCGGCGAACCGAGGCCGTAGATGCAGGACACGCTGGCCACGATGATGACGTCGCGCCGTTCGAACAGCGAGGACGTCGCGCTGTGGCGCAGCTTGTCGATCTCTTCGTTGATGCTCGAATCCTTCTCGATATAGGTGTCGGACGACGGAATGTACGCCTCCGGCTGATAGTAATCGTAGTAGCTGACGAAATAAGTGACCGCGTTTTCCGGGAAAAACTCCTGGAACTCGCTGCACAATTGCGCAGCCAGCGTCTTGTTGTGCGCGATGACCAGCGTCGGCTTGTTCACCTGCGCGATCGTCTGCGCGATCGTGAACGTCTTGCCCGTGCCGGTGGCGCCGAGCAGCGTCTGATGGCGCTTGCCGGCCCGGATGCCTTCGGAGAGCTCCCGGATCGCTTCGGGTTGGTCGCCCTGCGGCCTGTATTCGGAGATGAGCTTGAATTTCTTGTCCAGCAATTCCGCGTTCGCCATAGACGGCAAAACCTCCATTTCAAGCATAAGCTTGCTCTTTTCCAATACGTCCGATTTCGCTGTACCATTCCATCTCAAATCTGATGCCGATCGCGAATGTGTGTTCCCATTTATTATATCTTTTCCATATCGAAGCGTCAAAATAACGGACGGATCTAAGAACCACGTAAAAAAGAATGACCATCTATCAGACGGTCATCTTGGTTTGCTATAAATGGTAGAGCAACCAACTTGTGGTGACGGCTCCCTCCGGAAAGGAGGCGATTCCTATGGATACTTTCCAGTCGATCATGGTTCTGATTGCTTTCGGAAGCTTTCTGATTGCACTCTTAACTTACATCGAGAAACGAAAGTAACCCGCCACAGGTTGCAGGCCTGACGGGTTACTTCTTCTAGCGCATCAACTGGAGGGAGTTCCACCCAAGCTTGTTGCGTGAGATGGTGTTGGCCGCACCATCTTGCTTTTATGATCTTATTGTATACCGTATCTTGTGGATACGCAATATCGTCTGCCTCTCACCAGGAGGGCCGGAGGTTGAATATGGGACTTTTTTCGTTTATCAAAGGTCAGTTCATCGAGGTCATCGAATGGCTGGACGACACGGGCGTGCTCGTGCACCGGTTCCCGGCGTACGACAACGCGATCGAAATGGGAGCCCAGCTGACCGTGCGCGAATCGCAGGCCGCCATCTTCCTGAACGAAGGCAAGATCGCGGACGTGTTCGGCCCGGGCCCCGGAGCGATGGGCCTTGCCCTGACCGGCCTCGCCATCGAGAACTTGTCGCTGCCGGAGGAAGTCGAGCGGATGATCGACATACGGAAACGGAGCGTTACACCGTTTGGCATTGGACGAACGGCGATTACGAACGCGGTTTCGACGATATTTTGATCCCGGCCTCCGCCATTACGACGCCGACTTGCTGGAGAAGTTGGTTTGGAACGCAAGCTATTCTTACAGAAACAAGCCTTACCGCTACATGGTCAACGGGCAGACCGGCACCGTATCCGGCCGAGTCCCGCGCAGCGCGGTCAAGATCGCCTTGTTTACGATCGGCTGCCTAGCGGTTGCGGGGATGGCGTTCTACTTATGGAGTCGATATTCAGCTACATGAAATATGGTTCATCAACAAACCGCCCGCTTTGGGCGGTTTGTTGCCTTTGGCACCGCGCCGCTCACCCGCAATTCCGCGAAATAGTGTCTCTGCGTCATGATTTCGCTCCGCTCACCGGCAACTCCACGAAATAGTGTCCCTGCGTCATGATTTCGCTCCGCTCGCCCGGTAATCCGCCGAAATAACGTCCCTGCGCCATCCTTTCTCCCGCCTCCCTCAAGCCCCATTGACAACTTTTAGATATTTAGAATATTATCTAAATATCTAATCCAATGCATCGACGAAGGAGGGATATCCCCGGTGAACGAAACGTTCAAAGCGTTGTCGGATCCGACCCGCAGAAAAATCATCCAATTGCTCAAGGAACGCGACCTCACCGCGGGGGAAATCGCCGACCACTTCTCCATTTCCAAGCCGAGCATCTCCCATCATCTGAACATCCTGAAGCAAGCCGGACTCGTGCAAGACGAACGCCAAGGCCAAAACATCGTGTACACCCTCAATCTCACCGTGATCCAGGAAGCCATGGGGTGGTTTCTCGACATGATCGCCAACAAGGAGGAAGAAAAATGAACGCAACCGTAAGTATGGAGCATAAGAACCGGCGGATCCTGAACGAGCTTATCCTGTTTGCTTTCAATGCGGCCGTTTGGCTTGCATTATATTTGATCTTCAACGATCGGTTGCCCGGCACCATCGCATCGCACTATAATCTGCAGGGCGAGGCGAACGGTTGGATGTCCAAAACGGGATTCTGGTGGATGGCGGCCGGCCTGACGGTCATCCTCCCCTCCGTATTTCATTTTCTGCGCTTGGCAGATAAGCGTAATGCGAACAATCCGGCTTTCGGGCTTGTGTTCGAGCTGTTCCGCTGGGGGCTGGCGCTGTTTCTCCACGGGGTCATGCTCAGCTTGATTTTGGACAACATCGGCCGCTCCATTCCGATGAACAATGTCATTCTCGGGGGATTCGGATTGTTCTGGGCGATCATCGGAAACCGAATGGGCCAAGTTCGCAGCAACCCTTTTCTCGGCTTCCGCACGCCGTGGACGTTGTCCGACGAGAACAACTGGAAACGGACGCACCGGTTCGGCGCCCGGCTCATGTTCGCGACCGGCCTGGCGATGTTCGCCGCAGCGTGGTTCGTTTCCCAGCCCCTGGCGATTATCCTTCTCGTCGTCGGAGTGACGGGCAGCTCGATCATTTCCTCGTACTACTCCTATGTCTTCTACGCTCGGAGCAGAAAAGGATAACTCCGATTGATGCCGAGAGCACCGTGGGCGAAACCGCGTGCTTCAAGCCCGCCGCCCAACTGATTTCGCTTGCGCCCGAAAGACCCGACACAGCCGGTAACGGTTCGTTCTCATTCTCTCTATCTCCTTCTCCCCTGGTTTTGCGCAAGAATAGCGGGAAATAAAAGAAGCCCGGAAGATTCGGCCGGAGAAGGACCTTCACTGCGGCGTCGCCGCCGCATCAAGCCATTCTCCAATAAATCTCCCGGGCTTTTATCCCTCCGTATACGCCGGTTCGCGACAGACGCGCGAAGTCCGGCGCTTTCCCTATCGGACCGAACGGCCGACCGCACCGGCGGGCGTAGAGCCCTAGGGAAAACTTCACATAGTCCGATCAACGCCGGATTGTCAATCTGGCCTCACCGCTTCGTTCTTCGAGGCGGCAATCCCGGATCCGTCGGCGGTGCGGCCGCCTCCGCGGCCGCATGCGCTTCAGGCCCGACGGCCGAATCTCCTCCTGTGGCGCCGCCAGCTTCACCTGATCCTGCTCCCGAGCCTGTTCCGGCGTCCCCGTTCCCGGCCGCTTGCTCGAGCCCCGCGGCTTCGGCTTCCGACCGGGCGATCGCCGCCCCGCGCCTGCGGCGCGCGCCCGCATCCCGCAGACCTTGCCATATCGAGGCGGAGCGCGGAGCGGCGACGAAATCCGCCGATTCATCCGGCGCGAGCACCAACCCCAGCTGGTGATGTTCGCCGGCATACCGGGCGCGCTGCAGGAACTTCACGTGGCCCTCGCGGTTCAGGACCTCCATCCTGCAGAAAGCCGACTGCCGCTGCAGCGCCGCGTGCAAATCTTCCTTGGTCCGCGTCGCGGCCCCGTTCACCTTGCGGATGGTTTCACCCGCCAGCAGCCCCATTTCCGCCGCAGGCGTCCCCGGAAGCACCGCCAGGATGCGGACCCCCGTGCCGTCCTGAGCGTACGCGGGGTTGCGTCCCGCCTCGCGGAAACGGCTAAGCCACACGAGCGCTTCGTGCAATGCGAACGCGGCAATCGAGGCAACGACCGCGAGCGGCTTCCAGTAAGCGGCCCCCGCCGCCAATGCGGCGAGGACGATACCGTACAGCATCAAATCGTTGCCGGATGTCCTTGCCTTGCGCTCCGGCCAGAACGATACGGTCCGGTCGCTGAAACCGATGACGACGGGAAACGCGAGAAACGTCCAGACGGCGGCATCCCCGAAGATCGGCATCCAAGGGAGCTGGAAGCCATTCGTTCCGCCCGCGGGAACGAGCCAGATCAGCGGAATCGGCCAAGCGCCGGACAGGGCGAACGCGCCGATCGGCTTGCCCCGTTTGCCCTCCAGGAACAAGGGAATGGCTGTTTTGGCGCCTTGCATGCGGACAAGCAGCCCTTCCGCGACATGCAGCAGCCCCGCCAAGAACAGAAGTCCCGGCACGTCGATCCCGTTCACGGCGTGCAGGACGTGCAGCCAAACTTCGCCGGCGTCGTTCCCTTCCGGTACGGTCCATCCCAATACGGCTTGCAGCAGCCCCAACGCTCCGGCCGCATAGGCCAAACAAACGTAACGGAGCCGAAACAGCGAGAGCGCGGCCATCGCCGCCCAGACGCAAAGCAGGGTTTCCGGCGAAAGCTTCGCGCCTGCGCCCAGACTCGCGGCAGACAACGCGGCGCCCGCAAGCGCACCCGCAGCCACGCGGATCAGAAGGAGATACAAAGTGCCGTACAGCCGCACATGGAACAGCTTTCGCTGCAGCTTGACCCCTTGGCTGGCATGCCACCAGACGAGCAGCAACGCGATATAGAAATAAGGCGTCGCAAACAGGCCGATCGCCGCCTGTCCGGCCTCGAACAATCCGTTCCGCAGGGCATCCATTTTCGGACCCTCCCCCTTTACCCAAAGAAAAAAGGAGCTGACGCAAGCGTCAACCTCCTATAGATTCGACAGCGGGAGAAGAAATCCTCCCCGCTGCAGAAGCGATGCCGGCCATTTCCCTCGCCTTGCCCAGGGCGGCCTGAAGCTGTTTATCGTTCTCCGGCTTCTGCAGCTGGTCGTAAAGCGACTCCTCGAGCCGGTCCGCGGTGCGCGCATCCGTTTGCCCGGAAACGGGCAGGCCCTCCCGCCGCTGAAATTCCTTCAGCGACCGCTCTGTCGCTTCGCTGAAATAACCGTCTTCCCGGTCGGCTGGGAACCCGACTCCTTCCAGGATTTGCTGGAGGTTTTTCACGTCCTCTCCCGTATCGTCCCGCTTCAGCGCGTGGTCCCGCGGGAGCCGGAAAGCCAGCCAATACGCCGGTTGGGACACTTTCAGATCCGGCTCGATGCCCTTGTGATGGATCCAAGTCCCATCCGGCAAGAGCCACTTGGATACGGTCAGCTTCAGCAGGCTTCCGTCGCCCAAATCGTCGCCATAGCTGATCTGGACGGTTCCTTTGCCGAAGGTCGTTTCCCCGACCAGCTTGGCCCCCGCCGATTGTCGGAGCGCGCCGGCCAGGATTTCGGCGGAGCTTGCGCTCGCTTTGTTCGTCAGGACGACGATCGGGTAGGCCTTGTCCGAATCCTCGGTCCCTTCGGAAACCTCCTGCACGCGCCGCCCGTCATTGTATTCGTATTGCACGATGACTTTGCCGCGCGGAACGAGCCGGTCCGCGATTTTCCGCACGGAATCCGTCATCCCTCCCGGATTGTTCCGCACGTCGATCACAAGCGCCTTCAGCCCCCGCTCTTCCATCGATTTCAGCTCGTCTTCGACCTGGGCGGGCGTATTCAACGAAAATTGGCTGATCGTCAGCCGGCCGATTCCATCCGGCGAGAGTTCGGCCTTCACCGTCTCCAAGGGGATCCGATCCCGGACCAGCTCCAGCTCGATCGGCTCCTTGGCCCCCGGCCGCAGCACCTTCAGCTTCGCTTTGGTGCCTTTGGGTCCGCGGATTTTGGCCGCCGCATCGCTCAAGGACAACCCTTGCAGGCTTTCGCCGTTCACCATGAGCAGGATATCGCGCGGCTGCAGTCCGGCCCTGTCCGCGGGCGAACCTTTGAGGGGGGACTCGACGACGATGACCCCGTTTTCCTTTTTCAAATCGGCTCCGATGCCCGTGAACTCCCCATGCGTCGTATCCGTGAACTTCTCCGCTTCCTCGCTGGACAGATAGACCGAATAAGGATCGCCGAGCGATTCCACCATCCCCTGCAGCGCCCCGTCGATCAACGCCTTCCGGTCGGCCGGCAGCATATAGTGCTCCCCGATCAAGTCCAGCGCCTTGTTCAGCTTATCCAGTTCCCCTTGCCGCAGTCCTTCGGGAGATTCCGATCCCTTGACGGACATCACGGGCAGCTCCGGCTCCGGCATCAACCCCCCGGCCTGGATCGCGCCCCATGTCGCCGCTCCCCCGGCAATGGCCGCAAGCACCATCAGCGCCGCTACGGTTCGCCCCCGCACCCACACGACCGTCCACTTCCTTTAATCCAGCATCTCAAAAGAGAATCATGAAACTTCTACCTAGAGTATGACGCCACATCCGGCCTTATCCTATTTTATCATAACGGGACGCCAAAAGACGGCCGCCTTCGGCTGCCGCCGCGCGCTCCCAGGCGTTGACGCGGTGGAGCCGGACGCGGCCGTCCGATCCGTCCTTTATTTGAGATAAGGCGCCGGATTCACCGGCTCGGAATTTTTGCGGACTTCGAAGTGCAGATGGGGTCCGGTCGAAGCTCCGGTCGATCCGACTTCCGCGATTTTTTCGCCGCGTTTGACGGTCTCACCTTTCTTCACGAGGATGCCGCCGTTTCGGATGTGACCGTACACCGTCATAAGCCCGCCGCCGTGGTCGATGATCACGCAGTTGCCATAACTGCTCCACCACTGGGCGACGATCACGACGCCCGATTCGGCCGCGTAGATCGGCGTCCCTTGCGGGACGGCCATGTCGATGCCCGTGTGAAGCTTCCTCGTGTGAGTGATCGGATGAATCCGGTAGCCGAACGGGGAGGTGATCGTATAGCTCCGCTTGAGCGGCAGGCCCAATTTGCCGCCCTTGTAATAGTTCTTGATCCGGTTTTGCTCGGCCAGCAGCTTGGACATTTTCTTCGCGTACTCCATGAGCTCCCGCTCGGCTTCCTCGCTGATTTCCTCCGAGTCCTGGATCTGCTGGCTGAGCTTGGCTACCATCTCTTCCTTGGCGCTTTCCTTGTTCTCGAGGTCCTCTTTCTCCTCCGCTTCCTGCTCGTAGAGCGATTTCAGATCCGCCAGCTCTTGGTCCACTTGGGCTTTCTTCTCTTCGATCAAAGCCCTGGCCGCTTTATGGTCTTCGAGCAGATCATGCGTCTGCGTAGAAATCGATTGGAAGGCGTCGAAGCGGCTGATGAAATCGGAGAAGCTGGTCGCGCTGAGCAGCACGTCCATGTAGGAGACGGTTCCGTTCGTGTACATCAGCCGGACGCGCGAGTCCAGTTGGTCGCTGGTGGATTCCTCCCGCTTGATGGCGGTCTCCAGTTCTTCGCCGGTTTTCTGAAGCTTATCCTGCGTTTCTTCGATCTTGTTCTGGGTGGCGGCCAGCTTCGTGCCCGCTTCGTCGATCTGCTTCATGAGCGCGTTGATTTCTTCTTTGGTCGCTTCCTTCTTGCTCGTCAGCGTTCTGATGCTGCTTTCCGCCTGCTTTTTCTGCTGGGCTTTGCGGTTCATTTCGCTTTGCAGCTCTTTGATCTGCTTGTTGATTTTGTCCAACTGCGAGGCGGCTTGTCCCTGGTAAGGCGACATGAGCATAGCGGCGGCAATGACGACCGCCAGCGTCAGGGCGATTTTCCGTTTCACGGGAGTCCTCCTTCTCTTCGACCGAAAATCATACTTTCAAATATTTGCGAACCGAGAGCGTGCTTCCCCAGATGCCTAACAATAACCCCATGGCGACGATGGCGCCGGTCACGATCCAGCCTACGTCCTTCAGGGAGGCGAGCTCGATCATGTACAAACCGATATCCTGCTGCGCCGTCGTGATGAGCTGGGAATATCCGTAGAGGAGGATGGCCGTGGTGACGGCCGAGCCCAGCATTCCGATCAGCACTCCCTCGACGAAGAAAGGCCACCGGATAAAGTTGTTCGTCGCGCCGACCATCTTCATGATGGCGATTTCTCGCCGTCTGGCCATGATCGTCATTTTGATCGTCGTGGAGATGAGGAACATCGCCATTACCGCCAGTCCCGCGACGATGACGAAGCCGATGTTGCGCACCGCGTTGGTGATCCGGAACAGCTTCTCCACGGTTCCCGCTCCGTATTTGACGGCCGTGATCGGCTTGTCCGGGTCGGTCTCGTTGATTGCCTGGATTTTCTTCGCGGCGAAAGCGACCGTCTGCGGCTCGTACACTTCGATCTCGAAAGCGTCCGGCAGCGGGTTCGTCTCGTCGGTATAGCCTTCGAGCGCCACCCGGCTCTCCTCGTCCATGCTGTCTCGGAGCCGTTTTAACCCTTCCGCTTTGGAAACGAACGTCACGCTTTTGAGTTCCGGAATCCTGCGGATCGTTCGGCTGATCTCTTCGATTTTGGGCCGGTCAAGGTCCAGCTTCAGGTAAACCCGGATTTGCACCTGGTTGTCGAGCTGGTCGGCCAGTTTGTTCACGTTTAACGCGAGCAGCATGAAGACGCCTAAAATGAACAGCGAAACGGTGATGGAGCTGACCGAGGCGAAGGTCATCCAACCGTTGCGAGCCACGTTCTTGCCGCCCTCGCGCAAATGGCGAACGAGGGTGCTAAATCTCATAGCCGTATTCCCCTCTCTGCTGGTCGCGGACGATGCTGCCCCGCTCGATGGCGATGACGCGCTTGCGCATCGTGTTCACGATTTCTTTGTTGTGGGTGGCCATGACAATCGTGGTACCCCGGAAATTGATCTCTTCCAGAAGCTTCATGATGCCCCAGGACGTCTCGGGGTCCAAGTTGCCCGTCGGCTCGTCGGCCACGATGACCGCCGGGCTGTTGACGATCGCGCGCGCGATGGCGACGCGCTGCTGCTCGCCGCCGGACAGCTGGGCGGGCAGGCTGTTCGCCTTGTGCTTGAGGCCGACCAGCTCGAGCACTTCCATCGTGCGGCGCTTGATCTGACGCCGAGGCGCTTCGATGACCTCCATGGCGAAAGCGACGTTCTCATAGGCCGACAGCTTCGGGAGCAGCCGGTAGTCCTGGAAAATCACGCCGATATTGCGCCGCACGTAAGGGATTTTGCGTTGCTTGAGCTTGCCGATATTAAAACCGTTCACGGAAATTTGACCCTTGCTGGGCACTTCTTCGCGGTATATAAGTTTCATGAACGTCGATTTGCCCGCTCCGGACGGACCGACGACATAGACGAATTCGTTCCGGTCGATAATCACGTTGATTCCCTGCAGGGCGACCGTTCCGTCGGGGTAGGTCTTCCATATGTCTTGCATTTCGATCACGATATCACTTCCTGTTAGGATTCGGACTTTAGATACTTCGACATCATGCCAGGAAATCCTCTCAATGTCGACGATTCGTGCACGAAACCCGTCGCGCTTGCTCGCGTGAAACCGTTCAGCCGCAACGGTTTCGGCAATTGGTTAAAAAATTCTCATGTAATCGATAGGAATTCGACAACGCATGATAGGAATTCGAGAACGACATGAAAGTGAATTCGACAACGACGAAAGGAATTCGGGAACGACATGAAAGTGAATTCGACAACGATTAGAAGGAGGAATTGTCGATCGATCCAAACATCCGTGAGCATTGCGGTGAGTAATCGCCCGATGGGAGGAACTCATATCCTCGTGAACCGACCGAAGCAGAAAGCCCGCCCCCGTTATTCGTTGGGGACGGGCTATGGCTGCTTTCTCCGATGCCTCGCGGACACTCAATATGGTCCTTAACCGCACGACCCCCGCTTGCATCAAACTATCCCCGTTATCGCTCTAGACCCGCTTGCATCAAACTAAGTACCGTTATCGCTCTAGCTCCGCTTGAAACAAACTATGCTCCATTATCGCTCTAGCCCCGCTTGCATCGGGTAAGAGCAAATATGCAATTAGTAAGTCCCCATATGCCCGTTTTTGAGGGTACGAAATGCAAAAATGCATATAGTGCCTTCCATTTCGCTTTCTAAACGAGGGGAATTCAAAAATATAACTGTACTTTTGCGTTTAGTTGCTCGATTTGGAACGAATTCTGCGGAACAACGGTATTCCTGCTCTTAGTTGTGGGTACGTTTACGTTCTGTATACAGTGTTCGGCCATTCGCCGGTCGTGGCGTTCGGATGTGCAGCGTTTGGCAATTGGACGTCATGCGTGCTGAGTTTGTTGCATCGTGTTCGGCGTTATCCGTCGGTCATGGCGTTCGGATGTGTCGTTTGGATATGTAGCGTTAAGCAATTAGCGCATGTGCGGAGTATTGGACATACGGCTCGGAGTGATGGCGATGCGCTTACCCGACGATCCCGCGGACAAGTCGATAACGAAGCACTCTATGCATAAAGGAACATCTGTATGGTGCATAGCTTGACAGCAATCCCCGAATGTTAAGGTGAATAATTTCATCAGCGTTCATCGATCATCTCTCCATTTCCGGATCGAATAAAACCCGATTCGGAAACAGGCAGGACTCTTTCTGTCCTCACGCGCCGCAGCGCGAGTGCTACTTATCCCGTTTGGGAGCTCGCTGAAGGGGGCTGCATTGAACCTCGTAACGAGCGAAGGTCACCGCCCTGGCTCGCTCCTTCTTCGCACCTGAGATTAGAGGGTCGGCGATAACCGCATTCCAATTGCCTTCATAGAAATTCCACTCCTTTATTCAAGACGGAATGCCTTGCAGTAGACCTCGTATTCAGCCGTAAAAACCGAATCCCCGATCACTTCAGAATTGAACAGAACTTCCAGCACAAAGGCAGGCGGAAGTCCCTTCTTCGTCATATCGTTGAAAGCGAACGTCAGGTAACGGTCCTTTTGGACCAGTCTAACCTGCTCGTCCTGAAGTTCAGCGAAATCCAGCACAAACCGGAGCTGATGGGCTGGATCTATTCGCTGGAAGGCACCAGCATCTTGATCGCAGGCCTATTCGCGAAGCGCGTGATCGGAGTGCGGAACCTGGTGACCAGCTCCACGCTGTTCATGTTCGTGTTCGCACTGGCTTACGCGGGGATGTCTTTCAGCGAAAGCAGCGTAGCGGTACTGGGCTCCTACGTCGTGTTCGGATGCGCGGTCGCCTATTTCTTTCCGATCTTGACGACGTTATTCCAAATCAAGGTGCCGAAAGAATCGCAAGGCCGCTTTTTCTCCTTACGCGGCATGCAGGACCGGATCAAGTTCCAGTTCGCGCTGCTGGCGACCGGCGCTTGTCTCGATTGGATCGGCATCTCCTCTTATTTGCTGGCCCTCGCCGTTCTTACGGTTCTGAGCGGGATGGCGACATGGCTGATGGCCAAACGGCATGCCATGGACGTCCGGCAGCCCTTTGCCGGAACCGAACTTGACGCTCCCGATTCGGTATCGTTATGATAAACATAGTTGAATCCTATGATACCAGGGGAACATGGAGATGGATCTTGGAAGCAAAATCAGAAAGCTTCGGAAAGAACAGAACCGGAGTTTGGCGGAAATTGCCGACATTTGCGGCTTTACCAAAAGTCTGATGTCCAAAATCGAAAACGGCAAGACGATGCCCCCGATCTCCACATTGATCAAGATTGCGGACGCCTTGGGCACGAAAGTTTCCATCCTGCTCGACGATCAGCAACGGACAGGCACGATTCATACGACGATGGAAACAACCGAATCGAAACGGGTCAAGACGGATAAGGGATATTCCTTTTTCGCTTTTGCGGTCGAGCGCAGCGAGAAGCTGATGCAGCCGTATCTTTTCGTCTCAAGAAAAGAGGAAAACGACAACAGGCGTACGTTCAGCCACAACGGAGAAGAGTTCATCTATATTCTGGAGGGCAGGGTGCGCTATCAGGTCGGAAACGTGGAGTATTCGCTGGGCCCGGGAGACAGCCTGTACTTCGATTCCGTCGAGAAGCATACGCTTTCCCCGATAACGGACGAAGTGAAATATATCGCTGTATTCACGCAAGCCAGCCCGGAAAAATCACATTAACCGGGTCATGCGGTTGTTGGGATTGCCAAAAAAAGGGACAAACTCTCTATGGTTTGTTCCTTTTTTTATGGATAAATCTATGGAAAAAAGGGATTGCGCAGATAAAGCTCATCATGTAAACTGAATGTAATTCAACAAAGTTGAATTACAAACAACCTAGTTAACTTGATGTAAATGCTGTTGAAATGCTTCAACAATCAACAACAAGGAGCGAAAGAGGAAGATGAAAAAGTACAAAGTGGGCATCGTCGGCGCAGGCGGCGTGACCGATTTGCATTTTATCGGCTATCAGGAGCATCCGCAGCGGATCGAAGTGGTTGCGCTTTGCGATCCGAACCCCGATGCGCTTCAAGCTAGAGCCGATAAATATGGCGTCCCGCAGCGATTTACGAAGTTGGGTGATTTTATCCGAAACAGCGGCATCGATGTGGCGGTTGTATGTACGCCGTCTCCGATCCGCAAACAAGTCCTGTTTCCGCTCATTGAAGCGGGGCTGCCGGTGTTCGTCGAGAAGCCGTTTTCCGACTCGCTGGCTGAAGCCGCGGAAATCACGGAAAAAGCGAAGCGGCACGGCGTGCCGGTGTCCGTCAATCAAAACTTCAGACGCCATTTCCCGTTCGAGCTAATCCGGAGCATCGTAGCTGAAGGCACCATCGGTCATGTCACATCGATCTTGTTCACCAATATCTTTTTCAGGCAGGATGCCGGCTGGCGGCTGGAGTGCGAACGGCATGCGCTCTCCGTCATGGGCATCCATTGGTTTGACGGCTTCAGACGCATTCTTGGCTCGGAGGCCATATCCGTCGTGTGCCAGAACCGCTCTTCTTCCGCGATCAATTGCGCAGGGGAAACGGATGCTGCCGTACAAGTCGTTTTTGAAAACAATACCGTCGTCACCTATATCCAGAGCTTCTCCTCCGCGTTTTCGAAGTCGGAAATGATCGTGATCGGGGAAACGGGTACGCTCGTTACCGGCTACGGCAAGGTGGACCTGTACCGCAAAGGCGATCAAGAGCCCTCGCAATCCTGGGAGAACCATGTATCCAGAGAAACGGCGACATTTGAAGGGATGAACCAACTGCTCGTTTCGCTCGAAACAGGCAGGGAAGCGGCCAACAGCTCTCGAGACAACTTGAAAACGGTTGAGCTCCTGGATGCCGCCTATTTTTCCGCCAAGGAACAAAGAATCGTTCGATTATAGCAAAGGAGAATGCTTATCATGGCAACCGTCATGGACTTAAGAAAACAGGACGCTTCGCGATTGCTGGAACAGGACTGGGGAAAAATCCAATGGCTCTGCGGCCAAGAGATCGACCCTGACAGCGAAATGACGTTCGGCATGGTGTACATTCACGCCGGCCAGTCGAATCCGCGGCACATACACCCGAATTGCGAAGAGATCATTTTCGTGCTATCCGGGGAGTGCGACCATATGCTTGGGGATGAAACGTACCATCTGGAGCCCGGCATGATGCTGCGCATTCCCCGCAACGTCCCTCATCATGCGACGACGACGAGCTGGGAGCCGTGCCGGATGATCATCGCCTATTCGGCGCCGGACCGCCAGACGATCGGGGAGTAAAGCGGGCTATGATGATGAACATAAACCGGGCGTTTTCTCGGCCGACTTCCACAGCCGAAGAGCAGACGGTTCTTTTTCAACAATTCCGTGCGATCGGCTATGAGGGGCTTCAGTTGAAATGGGGGCAGTATTCTCCTTATTTGAACGAGCCGGAGCGCTTTCTGGAAGCTTGGGGTCGCTTCCCGGGCGCCGGTTCGGCATTGATCGCGGGCGGAAGTTTGGATGAGGCGAACGTGGAGCTCATTCGCCGCATTTTCCGGTTCGCGTCGTCCATCGGCACGGATATCGTCGTATTCTGCCACGGCATTCCGCGTGCGGAAGTGATGTCGAACGATATTCGCCGGTATGCGGACGAATTGTCGCGGTTGGGAGCCGAAGCGCAGCAGTACGGCCTCAAGCTGTCGCTGCATCATCATCATAACAATCCCGTGATGTACCGCGACGATTTCGACGTCTTCTTCGATCAGGTCCGGGACGGGACGGTGGGACTCACCGTGGATACCGCCCATTTGGTGAAATCCGGCGTGACGGACGTGGCGGAGCTCATTCGCAGTTTCGGGCGGGTCATCGACAATTTTCATCTGAAGGACTTCGATCGGGGGGAATGGAAGGTGCTCGGGCAGGGCGGCATCGATTTCGCCCCCATCTTCGCCGCGATTCGGGACATCGGCTATGCCGGCTGGGTGTCAGCGGACGAAGAAAGCGGAGGCGAGGTGCTTGAAGGCATGCGGACCTGCTTCGCCTTTATGAACAAAGGCTTGGTAGACGCTCGGTGATGGGGTTAACATAAAGAAGATCGCCATTTCCTGTCCAGAAGACAGGATATCGGCGATCTTCTTTTCCATCATTGTACCGGGATCGTTAACGAAGCGGTGCGAAGAAGCCTTCCACCTGCGTTAAAATCCGTTCGATTTCATTCAAGACGTCGGCGCTTAAGCTTACTTCGACGGCTTTGACGTTTTCTTCGATTTGGGACGGACGGGTCGCGCCGATCAAGGCGGAGCTTACGCCGGGCTGGCGCAGCACCCATGCGAGGGAAAGCTGGGCGAGCGTAATGCCGGCTTCCCTCGCCAAACGGTCCAACTCTCCGACGCAACCCAGCACATCGTCTCGCAAATAACTTTTGACGACGCCGTTTACCGACCCATTCGCCGCGCGGCTGTCAGCCGGAAGCTCGGTTGCATTCATTGCAATGGCCTTGGCGGTCTTTGTCCCGGACATGCGTGCCGTAATCTTTGATTTTCGATCAGCAGTCGCAGATATCTGCCAAGGATATTAGCGAAGTCCGCGAAATACGGCCGTCCGCGCCAGTCGAGCACCTCGAATTCCGGATGCAGATGCTCGAAATTTCCTTTCAAACGCCACCACACGTTTTTCGCGAACAACTGATCGCTGTGCCTGTGCCCCCGCTTCAGTCGTCCGCGCCGCTCTCCCCTCCTCTTGTTCAAATGTGCGGCAATCCACTCTTCGTGCGCTTGTTCGAAATCCAATCCCCATTCCTCCTCTGTTGGTTTTTTAAAACGCAAAACGCCCCGCACCCATCTTTCCCAAGAAGATGGATCGGGACGTTCTTCGTCACCTAGGTTGATAAAAAGCGTTTGAAACTGGCCAGTTCGAATCGTGCCGGGATGTTACGGAACTCGGAGTCGCCAGCCAGATGTCGTTCATTTGCGGGGGGTCCGCCCCTCGTCATGAATCGTCTGGGAACACTTATGCCTTGCTTCCCCTTGTTCCCCATCCCCATGAACCGAACAAGCCGCTTACCGGCTTTTCTCCGCGTACTCGGCGACCCAGGCGGCAGTCCGGGCCAGCTCCGCTTCCGCGCGCCCGATGGCGGCGGCGACTTGCGGGGTCGCGGTGCCTCCGTAGACGTTGCGGGCGTTGACGACGCTCTCGGGCTGAAGCACCTGATAGATCGTATCGTCGAACAGCGGCGAGAACTGCTTGAACTCTTCCAGCGTGAGATCGAGCAGGAACTTGCCGTTTTGGATGCAGTACAGCACGGTCTTGCCGATGACCTCATGCGCCTGGCGGAACGGCAGTCCCTTGGCGGCAAGGAAGTCGGCGATGTCCGTTGCGTTGGAGAAGTCCTGGTCGACGGCGCGGCGCATCCGGTCCGTGCGCACCTTCATCGTCTCGATCATCGGCGCGAACAGCTGCAAGGCTCCTTGCAGCGTCTTCACCGTGTCGAACATGCCTTCCTTGTCTTCCTGCATATCCTTGTTATAGGCCAGCGGCAAGGACTTCAGCACGGTCAGCAGGCCGATCAGGTTGCCGTAGACGCGCCCCGTCTTGCCGCGGACGAGCTCCGGCACGTCGGGGTTCTTCTTCTGCGGCATGATGCTAGAGCCGGTGCAGAACGCGTCGTCCAGCTCGACGAATTGGAATTCCGTGCTGGACCACAGGATCAGCTCCTCGCTCAGCCGCGACAGGTGCGCCATGATCAGCGAGGCGCCAGCCAGGAACTCCACGATGAAATCGCGGTCGCTGACGGCATCGAGCGAGTTCTCGTATACCCGGCCGAAATTCAATTCCCGGGCGGTGAACAGCCGATCGATCGCGAACGTCGTGCCCGCCAAAGCCCCCGCTCCTAGCGGCAGCGTGTCGATGCGCTTGTAGCTGTCCTGCAGGCGCTCGATATCCCGTCCGAACATGGACACGTAGGCCATGAGATGATGCGCGAACAGGATCGGCTGCGCCCGCTGCAGATGGGTGTAGCCGGGCAGGATCGTATCGAGGTTCGCCCGGGCTTGCCCGATGAGCGCCGTCTGCAGCTTCGACAGCAGGTCGACGAACTCGACGACCCGCTTGCGCAGGTACAAGTGCATGTCGGTCGCCACCTGATCGTTCCGGCTGCGTCCGGTATGCAGCTTGCCCCCGACGGGGCCGATTTCCTCGATCAGCGCCTTCTCGACGCTCATGTGGATATCTTCGTCCGAGACGAGGAATTCATGCTCGCCGCGGCGGATGCGTTCTCGGACCTTAAGCAGCCCGTCTTTGATGCGTTCGACGTCCTCCGGCGGGAGAATGCCGCAATGCCCCAGCATCGTTACGTGCGCCAAGCTGCCCTGGATGTCTTCCTCGGCCAGCTCCTTGTCGAACGTGATCGACGCCGTATATTCCTCCACCAGCTGGTCGGTCTGCTTCGTAAACCGGCCGCCCCACAGCTTGCTCATGCTACCCGCGGCCCCCTTACACGCCCGAGGCGCCGTTCACGCCGGAGGACACTTTCAGGCGCAAAGCGTTCAGGCGGATGAAGCCGGTGGCGTCTCCCTGGTCGTACGCTTGCGTCGGGTCCGCTTCCATCGTGGCGATGTGCGGGTTGTACAGGCTGACCGGGCTTTTGATGCCGGCCGCCATCACGTTGCCCTTGTACAGCTTCAGCCGGACGGTGCCGGTCACGTTCTTCTGGCTCTCGGTCACGAGCGCCTGGATGGCGAGGCGTTCCGGCGCGAACCAGAAGCCGTTGTATACGAGCGAGCTGTATTTGGGAATGAGGGAGTCGCGCAAATGCATGACTTCGCGGTCCATCGTGATCGATTCCATTTTGCGGTGCGCGGTGAACAGAATCGTGCCGCCCGGAGTTTCGTACACGCCGCGGCTCTTCATGCCGACGAAGCGGTTCTCCACCATGTCGATGCGGCCGACGCCGTGTTTGCCGCCGAGCTCGTTCAGCTTCTCCATGACGGCCAGCGGGCTCAGCTTCTCGCCGTTCACGGCGACGCAGTTGCCGGCTTCGAAATCAAGCTCCACGTATTCGGCTTGATCCGGTGCCCGCTCCGGCGAAACGGACAGCACGTACATATCCTGAACGTCGTCCGCGCTGGAGTCGAACCACGGGTCTTCGAGCATCCCGCTCTCGAAGCTGATGTGCAGCAGGTTGCGGTCCATCGAATACGGCTTCGACGCGGAAGCCTGGACCGGAATGTTGTGTTTCTCGGCGTACGCGATCATTTCGGCGCGGCCCGGGAACGCCTCGCGGAACGCTTCGTTCCGCCAGGGGGCGATGACCTTGATGTCCGGCGCGAGCGCCGCGGCGGTCAGCTCGAAGCGGACCTGGTCGTTGCCCTTGCCCGTGGCGCCGTGCGCGATCGCGGTCGCCCCTTCGGCGCGGGCGATCTCGACCATTCGCTTGGCGATGAGCGGACGCGCGATGCTGGTGCCGAGCAGGTATTGCCCTTCATACAGCGCGCCGGCCTGGAACATCGGATAGATGAAATCCTTCGCGAATTCCGCGCGCAGGTCGTCGATGTACACTTTGGAGGCGCCGGTTTTTTTCGCTTTCTCCTCCAGCCCGTCGAGCTCTTCCTTCTGCCCGATGTCGGCGGTGAACGTAATGATTTCGGCGTCGTACGTCTCTTTGAGCCACGTCAGGATGACGGACGTATCGAGACCGCCGGAGTATGCCAGCACGATTTTTTCTTTGGCCATGACGGTTTCCCTACTTTCTCTATCCTCGAAAATGGTGATACGGCCCGCTTCACATGATCGCGGCCAAGATCGCTTTCTGCGCGTGGAGGCGGTTCTCGGCTTCGTCGAAAACGACGGAGTGCGGCCCGTCGATGATGCCTTCGCTCACTTCTTCGCCGCGGTGGGCCGGCAGGCAGTGCATGAACAGGTAGTCGGCCTTGGCCGATTTCACGAGCGCTTCATTCACCTGGTATTGGGCGAACGCTTTCTCGCGCTGCTTCTGCTCTTCCTCGAAGCCCATGCTCGCCCAAACGTCCGTGTAGACGATGTCCGCGTTCTCGACGGCTTCGCGGGGATCGCGCAGCACGTCGATGCGCGAGCCGTTCTCCGCGGCCACTTCCTTCGCCAGCCGCACGATTTCCGGATCCGGATCGTACCCTTCCGGCGACGCGCTGGCGAAGTGCATGCCCAGCTTGCTCGCGCCCATCATGAGGGAATGGGCCATATTGTTGCCGTCGCCGATATAGGCGATTTTCAGTCCTTCGAGCCGGCCCTTCTTCTCCAGCACCGTCTGGTAATCGGCGAGCGCTTGGCACGGATGGGACTGATCGGACAGCGCGTTGATGACGGGAACCGTCGCACCCCGCGCCAGTTCGACCACGTTGCGGTGCCCGAAGGTCCGGATGATGATGCCGTCCAGGTAACGGGACATCGTCATCGCCGTATCCCGGATGGTCTCCCCGCGCCCCATCTGGATGTCGTTGCGGCTCAGGAACAGCGCGTGGCCTCCCAGCTGGTACATGCCGACCTCGAACGATACGCGGGTGCGCGTGGACGACTTTTCGAAAATCATGCCAAGCGTCTTGCCCTTCAAGGGCTGGAACGCTTCTCCGTTCTTCTGCTTGCGTTTGAGCTCTATCGCAAGATCCAGCAAATAACGGATCTCTTCGGGTTTGTAGTCGATCAATCCGAGAAAATCCCGGCCCCTCAGCTGGGCCGCCATTTCTTCCAGGTTCGCGGCCAACGGCACGTCGATCCCTCCTCCTATTTACCCCAAAAAGCGACGGGAAGCTTCGATGTCGATTCCTTTTCGGGGACCCCGTTTTTCAATTGACCCCAAAAGGAGACGGGAAGCTCTGCAGCCGATTCCGCATACTTTTGGGGGAACTATGATTTAAGTTTGCTTCGCGGTCGCCCTTTCGGTGAGCACCGCGGCGATCAGGCCCACGGCCTCGTCGATTTCTTCATGGGTGACCAGCAGGTTCGGCAGCAGCCGGATGACGTTCGGGCCCGCCGGAACGACCAGCAAACCGCGCTTGTGGAGCTCGGCAATTGCATCGGCGGCGGGGCTGTCGCACAGGATGCCGACCAGCAACCCTTTGCCGCGGATATCCGTCACGCCCGGAACGCCGTCCAAGTGCTGGCGGAGCTGCGCGATCAGGTAATCCGCCGCTTCGGCCGCTCTGTCGGCGACTTTGTCCCGGAGCATCGTTTCGATGGTCGCGGCGACAACGGACATCGCAATCGGCGTTCCGCCGAAAGTCGTCGCATGGGCGCCCGGGGCGAAACCGGATACGTACGGTTGTTTGGCGAGCATCGCCCCGACCGGGAACCCGCTGCCGATCCCTTTCGCCAGCGTGAAGATGTCCGGCTCCACGTCGTAGTGCTGATAGGCGAACAGCTTGCCCGTTCGTCCCATCCCCGTCTGGACTTCGTCGAGGATCAGCAGCAGTCCGTGGCGATCGCAGATTTCGCGGACCTTGAGCAGGAAATCCTGAGCGACGGGGATAACCCCGCCTTCAGCTTGCACCAGCTCCAGCAAGATCGCGGCCGTCCGCTCGTTCACCGCCGCCTCAAGCGCCGGCACGTCATGAAGCGGCACGTGCACGAAACCTTCCGGCAGCGGCAGGAAGCCTTCCTTGACCTTATCCTGTCCCGTGGCCGTCAGCGTCGCGAGCGTGCGTCCGTGGAACGACTGGGTAAACGTGATGACTTCATAACGATTTTCGCCGCGGACCTTCTGATGGTACCGGCGCGCCAGCTTGATCGCGGCTTCGTTCGCTTCGGCGCCGCTGTTGCAGAAGAAGACGGCGTCCGCGCAGCTGTTGTCGACCAGAAGCCGTGCCGCCCGTTCCGCGTGCGGGGTGGAAAATAAGTTCGATACGTGCCAAAGCTCGTCAAGCTGCTTCACCAGCGCCTGCTTGACGCTCTCCGGCACATGGCCGAGACTCGTCACGGCGAGGCCGCTCATGAAATCGAGATACTGCTTGCCTTGGTCATCCCACAGGCGGCTGCCCTTGCCTTTCACCAAGGTGATCGGATAACGGGCGTAAGTGTTAAATAACGCGCTTTCGCTCATACGGATTCAACCTCCTTTTTGTAATCGGATCTGCGATAACATTCACCATGAAGGCATTTTTTCGAATGATCTCTACTTCAAAGCAGCCGTAGCATCTCCGGAAGACGTTATTTCGGCCAAGTCGCGTAACAACGGTGCTGCAGCGTCTCCGGAAGACGTTATTTCGGCCAAGTCGCGTAACAACGGTGCTGCAGCGTCTCCGAAGACGTTATTTCGGCCAAGTCGCGTAACAACGGTGCTGTAGCGTCTCCGGAAGACGTTATTTCGGCCAAGTCGCGTAACAACGGTGCTGCAGCGTCTCCGGAAGACGTTATTCCGGCCAAGTCGCGTAACAACGGTGCTGTTGCGTCTCCGGAAGACGTTATTTCGGCCAAGTCGCGTAACAACGGTGCTGAGCGTCTCCGGAAGACGTTATTCCGGCCAAGTCGCGTAACAACGGTGCTGCAGCGTCTCCGGAAGACGTTAATCACGCTGTCAGCCGAACACTCCCGTTACCCTCTTACGATCCGCGTCCCCAGTCCGCCCTCGCGGACCGCGCGGCTGAGCACGCGCTCCGCCGCCCCGTCCACGATCAGCACTTCCCGCACGTTGCCGTGCAGGCAGCTCATCGCGGCGCGGACTTTGGGGATCATGCCGCCGTAGATTTCTCCGCTCGCGATCATGTCTTCGATCTCCGCGAACGTGACTTGCGGCAGCACGGCTTTCTCTCCGTTCACCGTCCGCATGATGCCCGGAACATCCGTCACCACGATCATCGTATCGACGCCGAGATGCGAAGCCACGGCGCCCGCCGCGGTATCGGCGTTGATGTTGTAGCGCTGGCCGGCCGCGTCGATTCCGATCGGCGCAATGACCGGGATGTAACCGATCGCCATGATGCCTTCGATCAGCGCGGCATTCACGCCGGTCACGTCCCCGACGAGTCCGACCTCCGCATGGTTCGCCACCGGTTTCGCTTCGATCAACCTGCCGTCGGTGCCGGACAGCCCGAGCGACCGGGCGCCGTTCTGCTGCAGCTTGCGGACGATCTCCTTGTTGATTCGGCCCGCCAGCACCATCTCCACGACGTTGAGCGTCGATTCATCGGTTACGCGGAGCCCGTTCACGAACCGGCTCTCGATGCCGAGCTTGCCGAGCGTCTCATTGATGGCCGGTCCGCCGCCGTGCACGATGACGGGACGGATGCCGCCCTCCTGCAATTCCCGCAAATCCCGGAAAAAAGCGCCGGGAAGCGCCGCAAGCGTGCTCCCCCCGCATTTCATCACGAACGTGTTCGTCATCGCCTTATATTCCCCTTAGGTCCGATACGCGGCATTGATCCGCACGTAGTCGTACGTCAGATCGCAGCCCCAGGCCGTCGCCCGTCCGTCTCCCATATGGAGCTCGACGGAAATGACCACCGTATCGCCTTTCAAATATTCGAGCGCAGCCGCTTCGTCGAACGGCACCGGACGGGACTGCTCCAGCGTCAGGATGTCCCCGAGCCGGATGTCCACCGTCGCCACGTTCACCGGCACTCCCGCGCGTCCGACGGCGGCAATGATCCGCCCCCAGTTCGCGTCCGCGCCGAAGACCGCCGACTTCACGAGGCTGGAGCCGATAATCGTCTTCGCGATCGCGCGCGCGGCCTCGTCGCTCTCCGCGCCGGCGACGACCGTCTCGATCAGCTTCGTGGCGCCTTCCCCGTCGCGGGCGATCGCTTTCGCCAGCTCCGCGCAGACGTGCCGCAGTCCCGCCTTGAACGCTTCGAAATCCGGATGCTCGCGCGTGATCTCGTTATGCTCCGCGAGCCCGCTGGCCATGACGACCAGCATGTCGTTCGTGCTCGTATCGCCGTCGACCGTGATCATGTTGAACGTGACGTCCGTCACCTCGCGCAGCAGATCCTGCAGCAGCCACGAGGAAATGACGGCGTCCGTCGTCACGAAGCCCAGCATCGTCGCCATGTTCGGATGGATCATGCCGGAGCCTTTGGCCGCACCCGCGATCGTCACCGTACGGCCGTCCACGTTCACCTGCACGCAGGAGGTCTTCTTGACCAGATCGGTCGTGAGGATCGCCTGGCAGAAATCGTCCGACCCCTGCGCGTCGCTTCGGAGCCGCCCCGGCAGCTTGTCGATCCCGGTCCTCACGCGGTCCATTTTCAGCAGCTCGCCGATGACGCCCGTGGACGCGACCGCGACGAGGTCCTTGCGGATGCCCAGCGCTTCCGCGACCCTCGCCTGCATCTCCCGGGCGTCGGCCTCGCCTTGCTCGCCCGTGCAGGCGTTGGCGTTGCCGCTGTTCACGAGCACGGCGCGCAGCATCCCGCCGCTGGCTCCGAGGCTCTCCCGGGTGACGCCGAGCGGCGCCGCCTGGAACAGATTCGTCGTATAGACCGCAGCAGCCGCCGCGTCGACCTCGCACCAAATCGCGCCCAGATCGTGACGCTCCGTTTTCTTCAATCCGCAATGAAGGCCGCCGGCCTTAAAGCCCTTGGGAAGCGTGACGCCGCCGTCCGGGACGATTTCGAATGCTGGCTCTTTCCCCATATCGATCGTCAGGTCCTCTCAAAATAAAATGGTTACGGATAAGCCGGCGTGAAGCGCAGTCCGAGCGTTTCGTCCCAGCCCATCGACAGGTTCAGGTTCTGGATCGCCTGGCCGGCCGCGCCTTTGACCAGGTTGTCGGTGACCGATACGATCGTGATCCGCTTCGTCCGGGGATCCGCGGAAAATCCGATGTCGCAGTAGTTCGAACCCCAAACTTCCTTCGTCGCCGGCAACTGCCCCTCGGGACGGATCCTTACGAACGGGCGGCCTTCGTAAAATTCTCGGTACAGCTTCACGAAATCGGCGTTCGAGCTGAACGATCCCGTCAAGGCGGCGTAACTCGTGCACATGATGCCCCTCGTCATCGGGACGAGATGCGGCGTAAACGTCAAGGTGACGGGCCGGCCCGCGGCGCGGGACAGCGTTTGCTCGATTTCCGGCGTGTGCTGGTGGCTGTTCACCTTGTACGCTTTGAAGTTCTCGTTGATTTCGGAAAAATGGTTGCCGAGGCTTAAGCCCCGTCCCGCGCCGGAAACGCCCGATTTGGCGTCGATGATGATGCTGTCCGGATCGATCCAGCCCGCCTGAACGGCCGGATACAACGCGAGCGAAGCCGTCGTGGCGTAACAGCCGGGATTGGAAATAAAAGGATGATCCGCGACTTCCGCGCCGAATACTTCGCACAATCCGTACACCGCCCGGTCGACGTCCGTTTGGGGAGCCGGCTCGTGTTTGTACCAGGTCCGGTACGATTCCACGTTCTTCAGGCGGAAATCCCCGGACAAATCGATGACCTTAAGACCCGCCGCCAGAAACTCGGGCGCGAGCTTCATGCTGACGCCGTGGGGCGTAGCCAGGAACACGACGTCCGCCTTGCTCCGGATCGATTCCGCGTCGATGCCGTCCAGCAGGTCGGTCCGGATTTCGGTCAAATGAGGATAACCTTCGGCGATCGGCGCCCCCGCGCTCGAGGACGAGATGACGGAGGTTACGGTCACGTTCGGATGGGATTGCAGCAGACGAATGAGTTCAACGCCGCCGTAGCCGGTCGAGCCGACGATGGCCGCACGAATATGGATGTCGTTCACGATTAACCCCCCATGTATAAAAGCGGTACCCGCATACGCTCTGGAACCGATGTACAAACATTCTCATTGTACCGAATACGAGCCTTGAAATAAAGCGAAAATCGGGGGCTGCCCGCCCCCTTCGAGAATATGCATTATTATACACTCAATGTATTATTTATTCAATGGGTCGTATTGAAATCCTTCGCCCAGCACTTCCGCCGTGTTGCTGATGATGACGAACGCGTTCGGATCCGCGTCCTTGACGAGCGCTTTGAGCTTCGCGACCTCGTTCTGGCCGACAACGGCCAGCAGCACGGGCCGCGTCTGGCCGGTATATCCTCCCTCACCATGCAGTCGTGTGAGTCCCCGGTCCAAATCGTGCAGGATCGCTTGGGACACCCTGTCCGGCTCGTTCGAGATGATGAATGCGGCTTTGGAGGTCTGGAAGCCCGTCTGCACGACGTCGATCGTTTTGCTCGTCACGAACAGTCCGATTAAGGCATAAAGCGCGTTTTCCGGCGAGATCAGGATACCCGCGGCCACGATCACGAGCGCGTCGAAGACCGCGATGGCAAGTCCGAGGCGCATTCCGGTATACCGCTGAAGAATATGGGCCGCAATGCTCAGCCCGCCGGTGGATCCGCGCCCCCGGAACACCAGGCCGATTCCGATGCCGACGCCCAAGCCGCCGTAAACCGCGGAGAGCAGCGGATCGTGCGTCGGCGTTTCCATCCGCGAGGTCAACAGGACGAACAGCGGCAACAGGACCGACCCGAGCGCGGTCTTCAACCCATACCCCCGGCCGAACACGAGCAACCCCGCTGCAAAGAGCGGAATGTTCAGCACCCATTGCGTGTAGGCAGGGGGAATCGAGAGCAGCTGGTCCATCAATACCGAGATGCCCGACACGCCTCCCGACGCGATCCGGTTCGGAAGCAGGAACAGGTTGAAGCTGACGGCCACGACGAACGAGCCGATCAGCAATAGCAAATAAGAGCCGGCTTCCCGCATCCGGGGCGAGATTCGGACGCTGCGCCTGCGGCGTTCGCTTCCTTTGGGCTTGCGAGGGGGGTGATTCGCTTTCGTAGGCTCCACGTGATGAGGCCCGTCCTCTCTCCTGGCATTTATCGGCTCGTTACGCATGGGCGGCGAATCCGCCCAACGGGTTGCCGCATGGAAAAGGTTCCTACACTTGCGTGCAGGAACCGATCGCTTGTCGCTTATGAAGCTTTATTGAACGTCCCGCTTGATCTGGCTGCGCAGGTACCCGTCGATGAACGCGTCCAGGTCCCCGTCCATGACGGCGCCGACGTTGCCGGTCTCGACGGACGTGCGGTGATCCTTCACCATGCTGTAGGGATGGAACACATAAGACCGGATTTGGCTGCCCCAGGCGATGTCCTTCTGCTCGCCGCGGATGGCGGCCAGCTCCTCCTGCTGCTTCTGGATCTCCAGCTCGTACAGCTTGGACTGCAGCATTTTCATCGCTCGTTCGCGGTTGGAAATCTGGGAGCGTTCCGTCTGGCACGCCACGACGATGCCCGTCGGGATGTGCGTCAGCCGGACGGCCGAATCCGTCTTGTTGATATGCTGGCCGCCCGCCCCGCTGGAACGGTACGTGTCGACCCGCAGGTCTTCGGTTCGGATTTCGATCTGCACGTCGTCCGGGATTTCCGGCACGACGTCGCAAGAGACGAACGAGGTATGCCGGCGGCCCGATGCGTCGAACGGCGAAATCCGCACGAGGCGGTGTACGCCTTTCTCGGCTTTCAGGTAGCCGTAAGCGTTGTGGCCTTTGATCATGATCGTGACGCTCTTGATGCCCGCCTCGTCGCCCGGCAGGTAGTCGAGCAGCTCGACCTTGAAGCCGCGTTTCTCCGCCCAGCGGGTATACATGCGGTACAGCATCGACGCCCAGTCCTGGGACTCGGTGCCGCCCGCCCCCGGGTGAAGCTCGAGGATGGCGTTCGCCTTGTCGTACGGCTCGCTGAGCAGCAGCTGAAGCTCGAACGAGTCGACCTTGCCGCTGAACGCCTTCGCGTTCTCCGTCCACTCGGCCGCGAGCTCGTCGTCGTCCTCCATTTCGAGGATTTCGATCATGTCCTCGAGATCCTGCCGTTCGGCATCCAGCTTCTCGAACTGTTCGACGACCGACTTGATCGCGTTCATCTCGGAAATGATGCTTTGGGCTTTCTCGTTATCGTCCCAGAAATCGGGAGCGCTCATTTTGACTTCGTAGTTCTCGATCTGCTCGCGCTTGAGATCTAAGTCAAAGAGACCCCCTAAGTTGTAGGAGTCGCTTCGCGCACTCGCGAAGGTCTTGCTTGACGGATACGTCCAATTCGGACATGGCGTGATCACCTCATGTAGAAATGGCTGAAAGCATAGGGATGGAGACCGGAACCGGCCCCCAGGAATACCTTTACTCTATGCTTCCGTGGCATTGTTTGTACTTCTTGCCGCTGCCGCAAGGACACGGATCGTTGCGGCCGACCCGCTGGTCGTCGCGTTTGGCCGGCTTCTTCGGTCCCTCTTCCGCTTTGGTATCGACGGCCTGGCCTTCCGCGACCGGTTCGCGCTTCAGGTTGCTCTCGACATGGGCCTTCATGACGTAGAGCGTGATCTCTTCTTCGATCCGCTCGATCATGGAGAGGAACATGTTGTGCCCTTCGAACTGATACTCGCGAAGCGGATCGTTGCCGCCGTACGCGCGGAGGTGGATGCCCTGACGCAGCTGGTCCATGGCGTCGATGTGGTCCATCCATTTGCTGTCGACGGCGCGGAGCACGACGACTTTCTCGAACTCCCGCATGAGTTCGGGACTGATCATCGCTTCGCGTTCGTCATACAATTGACCGATCCGCTCCATGAGCATGTCGATCATTTCTTCTTTTTCCTTGCCCCACAGGTCGTCCTTCGTTAGCCGGTCTTCCGGCAGGAAATGCGAGTGGGCGTAGGTGACAACCCCATCGAGATCCCAATCCTCCGGAATGTCCTCGTCGGAGCAATGGCTGTCGACGGCGCGCGTGACGGTCGAGCGGATCATGCCGAGCACGACGTCGCGGATGTTGTCGGAGAACAGGATTTCGCGGCGGTCGCCGTAAATCTTCTCCCGCTGCAGGTTGATGACGTCGTCATACTGCAGAACGATGCGGCGGGCGTCGAAGTTGCTGCCCTCCACCCGCTTCTGGGCGGATTCGATGGAACGCGTGATCAGCCGGCTCTCGATCGGGGTTTCCTCGTCGAAGCCGAGACGCTCCATCATGCCCATGATATTGTCGGCGCCGAACCGGCGCATGAGTTCGTCCTGCATGGACAGGTAGAATTGGGACGAGCCCGGGTCGCCCTGACGGCCGGCGCGGCCGCGCAGCTGGTTGTCGATCCGGCGGGACTCGTGCCGCTCCGTACCGATGATATGGAGACCGCCGAGATCCGCTACGCCTTCGCCCAGCAGAATGTCGGTACCGCGTCCCGCCATGTTCGTCGCGATCGTGACCGCGCCGCGCTGGCCGGCTCTGGAGATGATCTCCGCTTCCACGGCGTGGAACTTGGCGTTCAGCACCTGGTGCTGAACGCCTTTCTTCTTCAGCATCTCGGAAATGCGCTCGGAATTCTCGATCGACACCGTGCCGACCAGCACCGGCTGGCCTGTCTGGTGGCGTTTCACGATCTCGTCGACGACCGCCTTGTACTTGCCGTTCTCCGATTTGTACACGACGTCCGGCATATCATTGCGGATCATCGGGCGGTTCGTCGGCACCTGCACGACTTCCAGCCCGTAAATCCGCTTGAATTCCTCTTCCTCCGTCTTCGCCGTACCGGTCATGCCGGCCAGCTTGCGGTACATGCGGAAGTAGTTCTGAAACGTGATCGTCGCGAGCGTCATGCTCTCGTTCTGAACGTTAAGCTGTTCTTTGGCTTCGATTGCTTGATGGAGACCGTCGCTGTAGCGGCGGCCCGCCATGAGCCGGCCCGTGAATTCGTCGACGATGATGACCTCGTCTTCCTGCACCACGTAGTCGACGTCCCGTCTCATGATATAACGGGCGCGAAGGGCTTGCTGGACATGGTGGTTCAGCAGAACGTGCTCATGCGAATAGAGGTTGTCGATGCCGAAAGCCCGTTCCGTCTTCGCAACCCCTTGCTCCGTCAGCACGATGCTTTTCATTTTGATATCGATCGTATAGTCTTCCGTCTCCGTGAGGCGGCTGACGAAACGGTCGGCCGCGTAATACAGCTCGGTCGATTTTTGCGCTTGTCCGCTGATGATAAGCGGCGTGCGCGCTTCGTCGACGAGGATCGAGTCCACTTCGTCTATGATGGCATAATAAAGAGGCCGCTGGACCATCTGCTCCTTGTAGAGCACCATGTTGTCCCGCAGGTAGTCGAAGCCGTATTCGTTGTTCGTGCCGTACGTGATGTCGCATGCGTATGCCGCTTGCTTTTCCTCGTGGGAGAGACCGTGCAGGTTGCAGCCGACCGTCAGGCCGAGGAACGTATAAATCTGGCCCATCTCCTGGCTGTCGCGCTGCGCCAGGTAATCGTTGACCGTGACGACGTGCACGCCTTTGCCGGCCAGGGCGTTCAAGTAGACGGGAAGCGTTCCGACGAGCGTCTTGCCTTCGCCGGTTCTCATCTCGGCGATCTTGCCTTGGTGCAGCACCATGCCGCCGATCAATTGCACGTCATAATGACGCTTGTTCAGCACCCGCTTCGACGCTTCGCGTACGACCGCGAACGCTTCCGGCAGCAAGTCGTCCAGCTCCTCGCCCTGCTCCAGGCGCGAACGGAACTCCTCCGTCTTGCCGCGGATCTGCTCGTCGCTGAGCGCTTGGATGGTCGGCTCGAGCGCGTTGATCTCTTCGACCGTGCGGGTCAGACGCTTCACTTCGCGTTCGTTGGCGTCTCCGAATATTTTTTTGACGAGTCCGAGCATTGGGGAACCCCTCTCATTTGCAGGTATCGCAGTATCTATACATTTTAACAGTTTGGCTGTGGGGGGGCAAGGAAAGGGTGCTGGAAACCGCATCCTAATGCAGCCTTATAAG
This sequence comes from Cohnella sp. CFH 77786, assembly GCF_019400745.1. Classification (GTDB taxonomy): domain Bacteria; phylum Bacillota; class Bacilli; order Paenibacillales; family Paenibacillaceae; genus Cohnella. The sequence goes on from NZ_WJIB01000016.1 coordinate 67,241, forward strand.
CGCTAGAAAGCCCCGGCGTGAACGCCGAGGCTCATGAATGTACTGTTGTTTCGGTTATTCAGCAGTCTCGATCAAACCGTACTTACCGTCGCTTCGACGGTAGACGACGTTCACTTCCTTCGTGTCGGAATTGGAAAATACGTAGAAGTTGTGGCCGACCATGTTCATCTGGAGAATCGCTTCTTCCACGTCCATTGGCTTCATCGCGAAACGCTTGGTCCTTACAAGCTCCAATTCGTCCTCGTCGTCATGAACGAGCGTCGTGACGCCATTCGTGCCTGTCGCTTCCTCCTTGAAAAGTCTGGCTGTCGTCGTGTGTCGAAACTTTCGATTCACTTTCGTTTTGTGCTTGCGGATTTGCCTTTCCAGTTTGTCCACTACGAAATCGACGGAAGCGTACATGTCTTCCCGCTTCTCTTCGGCGCGCAGGAGCACGCCGGGCAAAGGGATGGTGACCTCGATGGCATGTTGGCCTTTCGTAACGGCTAGCGTCACCTGCACATCGGATTGAGGAGTTGCTTCAAAATACCGTTCCAGCCGACCGAGCTTCTTCTCGACATAATCCCGAAGAGCATCCGTCACTTCCATGCGCTGACCTCGAATGTTGTATTTCATAGGCAATCCTCCTTTGCTGACTCCATCATAACACAGACGAAGGAGAGGTTTCAAAACATTCCGTTAACAATTTTGAATTGTTTGACAATTTGTCTGGGTACATAAAAAACCCCGGATTGCTCCGGGGCCGGTCGACCGGCAATCGTATGCGGGTAAGCGGCACTCTCTATAAATCCGCGGCGCTCGGCGCCGGATGATTACGCCTTAACTACGTTAGCAGCTTGCGGACCGCGCGCGCCTTGCACGATGTCAAACTCTACCGTTTGGCCCTCGTCCAGGGATTTATAGCCGTCCATTTGGATCGCGGAAAAGTGAACGAACACGTCGCCGCCTTGTTCCGTCTCGATGAAGCCGTAACCTTTCTCCGCGTTGAACCATTTCACTTTACCTTGCATCCGTTCACACATTCCCTTCATTGTTCAGATACTTTGGAAATAGGCGGTTAGGCCTGCCCCACAACCCGAATATATCATTGGGGAAAGTTGGGTGTCAATGTTTTTTTGTAAGCGGTGTCATCTAGCAGCAGCTCGCGGTATAAATCCCTCGGTTTCAAACATTAATGAAAACGATCCTCTGGCACAGTAACACAAATTTTCGCTTGGACCCGAGGTTGAGCGGAGATTTTAATTTCTTCATCCGCAAAGGGTTAGAAGAATTTGGACATGCGGGAGGGGTTTGAGGTCAAAATTTTAACACTTATTCCCTAATCGCCGTCCCGAATATAACTATAACCTCAGAAAAAGTGGTATCAGTTGATTTTTAGCATGGTGTGTTACGAAGTACTTCTAACAAACTTGTAGTATCTATTTACCATCTCAGAAATATACTTAACATCATTTGCACTCATCCCATAAAAAAGAGGTAATCTTAAGATTCGTTCGCTTTCTCTTGTCGTATACTGATCCTCACCCGAGAAAAACCCATATTTTCTACCAAGTGGTGAACTATGAAGTGGTACATAGTGAAACACACTATAAACTCCATTTGCTCTTAAGTATTGAATCAACTCAGTCCGTTCTACAAGATGAGTTGTTTTTATGTAATACATATGACCATTCGGCTTATTGTAAGTTGGTATCATCGGTAACTCAATATAATCATTCAACGAGTACTCATGAAACAACTCATGATACAAGTTCCAGTTATTTATGCGATTGTATGTGATAGTCTCAGCGTTAATCAACTGAGCATATAGGAAAGCAGCATTCAATTCACTCATCAGATAGGATGAACCGATATCGACCCATGAATACTTGTCGACTTCCCCCCTATAGAATTTACTTCGATTTGTCCCCTTTTCTCGAATAATTTCAGCTCGATCAATAAAGCGGGAATCATTAATGAGAAGGGCTCCACCTTCTCCGCAGTTTAAATTCTTCGTTTCGTGAAAACTGATACACCCCAAGTGACCAATAGTCCCTAAAGGTTTATTGTGGTATTCGCTCATTATAGCTTGTGCTGCATCTTCAATTACAAGTAAGTTATAATGTTCTGCTATATTCATTAGCTTGTCCATATCGCAAGAATTGCCTGCGTAATGAACAGGTATGATCGCTTTGGTCTTTGATGTAATGGCTCTAACGACCTCTTTTAAGTCCATATTCATTGTGAGGGGATCAATGTCCACAAATACAACTTTAGCTCCTCGAAGAACAAAAGCGTTAGCAGTCGAAACAAACGTGAATGAGGGCATGATTACTTCATCACCATCACCTATGTCAGCCAATATAGCACACATTTCAAGGGAATGTGTACAAGATGTTGTCATTAATGCTCTCTTTACATGTAGTCTGCTCTCAAACCAGTCACTGCATTTTTTTGTAAATATCCCATCACCAGAAAGGTGGTTTAATGCGATCGCTTCTTTTATATAGTCAGTCTCTTTTCCGGTAATTGCAGGGATATTGAACGGAATCATAAATGCACCTTCCCATTTACTCATATAGATATTTTTTCAAACATACCGTTTCATAAGTACTGAATTTTCTCCTATCAATACAATCAAACCATATATCTTCCTGTTCCTCGATACTTTGCAATCGACCTAGAAAGTCTTCATTATGAAGATCTTTGGGAATTAATACTACCCCTGTGTCATCACAAACCGCGATCGATCCATGAACAAGAGCTCTCCTGCTTGCTATTAAATCCACATCTAAACTGTCTGCAAGCCGCTCATTAATACAGCCTATTGGATTAAAGCCTGTACACCAAATTGGCCAAGCTTCCTTGATTAAATGAGGGACATCCCGAACCTTCCCAGTTACGACAATAGCCGCCGCCTGGCGATAAAGAATGAGGTACTTTGATACCAAATCCCCGATGATGGCTCGACCGCCACAGTCAAATACCTCGATAAAAACGACATCTCCTTCTTGGACATGCTGAACTTGTTCATGCACATCCCAATTTGTTCCTCCGTATGCATACGCCCAAAATACATTGCCAACTTTAAACTGCCCTCTGTTAATAGCTGTGACATCCGGTATCGCTCCCGTTTTCCCAAGGCAGTCAGCTATTTCCGTAGATGAAACCCTATTTCTCTTAATGTAATCAATGATCTCATTTTTCATCGTTCATCCGCCCGCTCCTTAAATGAATTAAATATGGTGTCTATTTTTGAAAAACTATCATTCTTGAACACAATGACGGTGAACTCAAACGGCATGTAGTCGTTCCTCAAAACGACATTGCGTGATAAACGATAGGCCATTGATAATATTTTCTCCGGACTACTGTGAAACGTATGATCATGCTTATAATCAACTTTATCCGATAAGAAATCAAAAGCGATTGCTACATTACATAACGAAAATGCTTTCTCCATACATTTTTCAATGAACTGATAATTATCTGTTTTTTCGAATTTATGGTTGAACATGCCCGAGGAAATGACATAATCATAAGAGGATTGAAACTCTATTTTCAGAAAATCGCCTAAAATAAATTGGATGTTGGGTTCATTAAACATCTGATTCCCGAAGTGAATTAGTTCCTCAACTAAATCAACACCCAGATAAGAGTAAGGAAGTCCTTTCTCTTTCAAAATAAGATTTAAGTCACCGAAACCACATCCTACATCCAAATAAGACTGATGTTCTTGCAAAGGAAAAAAGGAGGTCAACATTTGAAATCGAAGACGCTGTTTCCCTTTAAACCATCCCAACGTTTTTGGGGAATATCCATATAAACCAAAGCGCTCTTTGTATCTTTCAATCGTCGCTTTAACATCATTCTCTGAAAGTCCCATTTTACCACTCCGTTATATATTGCCTTAGATTACGATATGCTATATTTTCCGCCTTAATCCTTTGAAGCCCTTCGGAAAAATGATCGAATCTCCTTCTTAAGTCTCTTAAAGAAAATTCTGGGCTATCTGATCCAACACAAATTCTCCGATCGAATTTATGGAATGCATATTCAATATCCATATCAATCGAACTTCTTTCGTACTTGCATAAGGTAAAAGATAGATCCAGAAGAACATTAGTGAATACACGTGCCATTTCGATATACTCCAATAGTTTTACAGCACCCGCATGCACCATAATAACCTTGCATTCTTTAACTTTATTTAGCATTGATGATATCTGTTCAATACCATTCCATTCGTTTTGGCCATAGAAGTAAGTGCATATCATGACGACTAGGCGAAGACGATTACACTCCTGTATGATATCAACAATTATTGGTTTATCTAACCTCAAACTAGAGAACCTTGGGTGTATCTTGATCCCAATGTAACCCATTTCTTTAAGCCTTTTAAGTGAACTGGATATATCTCCGATGCCACTGCTAAACTCATTGAAATAAGCGATTGGAAAAATACGATCTGAGTGTTCAAAAATAAAACTGGCATACCGCTCAGAATTATACCCCCCTATACCCTCCATCCCTACAGCAAGTGCCCATTGAACATTATAAATCTGCATTTGATCAATTACGGTTTTAATATGGTTGTTGGTTTCACTCGACTGTTTTAACCAACTTCCATCTATAGTTGGATGTGTAAGACTATCAAATAGAGGAATTCCGTTGTCATTCATAATAAACCACCAATTTATTTTTTATCACGGATGCCCGATACTGCAGTTGCTCTTTATCATCGCCTTCAATAATAAAATAGCCTGCCCTTGATCGATCATCTTTAGGGTGACGAATCTCGTCCCCTTCTTTAATCGACAAGCCAATATCAATTAGGTACGGTAGCTCCCTGATTTTATTTACTCCGACTATTTTGGATACTCGACCCTCTGGTAATACAAAAAACTCCAACAAAGCATTTTTGTTACGCAATAGAGAGTGGTTCATTTTAACCTGTTCTCCAAGTGCCATTCGGATAAGCATTCCATTAGTGTCCACACCTGATAATAAGGGTACGATATGCGAAGATATTTTTGTACCTCCGCCTCTTGCTGCAATCTCAATTAAGTAGTAATTATCATTAACTACCTTATATTCCGCGTGAGTGATACCAAATGGTAAACCCATCATTTCAACCATTAAATTGTGTTGGGCTTCTAGTTTTGGGTAATTTATATCTGGTTCTGACCATGTATACAGCAGTTCTCTCGCCACCGTCTTACTTTCATTTAAATGTTTCTTTTTAGAAACCGCTAGAGTGCGGTGCCCTTCATTTGTTTGAAACCCTTCAACTGTCAATTCAAATCCATCAACGTAGGACTCCGCCAATACTTGTTTTTCTTTAGAATATTGAAGTGTATCGCGAAAAAGGTATGGTATCTCGTTAAAGGTCGATATCTTATTAACACCACGACTAGATTGATTGTTAGTGGGCTTTAGGATCATCGGCATGCCGATTGTGTTAGCAAAGTCAAGAACTTCCTCTTCACTCGAGCAGAGTCTATAGTAAGGACAAGGTAGATTTTGGGACCGAATAAACTCCCTCATGAGATACTTATCAGTAAATTGATTAGCAACTGCGACACCTATACCGGGTAAACCCAATTCTTCACAAAGATAAGCTACAGTAGGGACAGCAATGTCACTTTGATCTGTTATTATTGCATGAGGTTGGTACTGCTTTGCCAGCCTTAACTGATTATCTTTATCAAGCACATCTGCTATCGCGGTCAAATCGGCATATTCAAAACCGGGCGATTCTGGATACAAGTTTGTATTTAGTACCCTTAGCCCCATCTCTTTTGCCTTCTTAATAATGGGAACTTGCCATTCTCCACCGCCAACAATCATGATTCTTTTATCCTTATACATCAATAGAACACCCCTATCGCCTCAAAAAACTATGCATCTTGTGCATTAAATGCATACCATAGTTTTGTTCTGCTTGAAGTTCAGCCCACGCTGAATCGAAGTCTTCACAGGCCGAAGGAGACTCTCTAACCATTAAACCGACTTCATGTCTTTGGGGAAGGAGCAGGATAGCTTCATCCATTTTCGAACGCCAGTCCAATCCAACATGTTGTTCGCTCACATGCCGTTTTTGAATTTCGCCTCGCTCTTGTCTCAGTACAGGGTTTATTATGAACTTTTCAAGAATCTCTATATATTGAATAATGGTTTCAGGGTGATCTTCCATACCATCATATCGATTCAATGATAGAATGGGGTTTAAAGGTTTAGGACCGAGTACTATCGGAATTCCGTAAAGACAAGCATCTAGAGAGGCAGTAAATGAACCGAAAGGAAAACTTTCTAAGTATAAGTCAGCCGATCCATAGTAATCTGTAAGATCGTTTTGCCTTCCTACAAGTATCATCTTTCCATTCGAACTTGTTATTGCTTCTCGCCATAGCACATCGTTTACATCCGGCCCGACTGCAATTAAATAAGTATTCGAATAGCGATTGAGAACATCAGCTAAAACATTTGGAAAGTGGTAATGTTTATAGGGTGTAAACTTATAAGGATCTCCGATCGTTAACATGACGGTGGATAGTTCCGGTAAACCCAGTCTTCTTTTACATTCTAATTTGTTTGGTACGGTTTTAGCTTGAAGCGGCATAGGGATCATGGCTGCATTTCGAATATGCCTTCTATATAACGAATCCGTATACTCAGGGAGCCTGCCATCAATAACTAGATCAGTAATCGAAGATCCAATCCAAAAATTCTGAGCCGCATGATTACAACAAATTACAGGAGGCCCGCCAGATTCCCCATAGGCTACAGAAGGCACAGGGTCATCCGGATGAGCGTGAAGAACAACAATATCTGCCCAATTGTCGCTTATCTCTTTAAGTGCAATTGCTTTTTCAAATTTACTCATTTTGCTTGGAAACTCAATGTAGTCCCCTCCCGTACCTCTAGCTGCATGAATTAACCAATCAGGGAGATGATTTGCTTCCTGATCAATTAGCACAATTGAATGTCTCTCATCTTCTTTGCAATGTAACATCCATCTTTCGGCTAATCTTGTATGTCCACCGGTTTTATAAGCACTAGTTAATACATGCAGCCAGTGAACACCATCGGTATTCTTGTGCTTTAGATTCCATTGAAATGCATTCTTTCTTTTATGAATATTGGCACCTATAGAAACCAGAGATGACTCCAATTCAATGCTCGTAAAAAAACCGGGATGGCAGTGCCATCCCGAAGCTCCTGTTAACCAAGCCCACTCCAAAGCGGTATCTATCTTGTTTTCATTTAAATACAATTGAAAACGTCGAAGAAACCGTTCAAATCTATAATGGTTATTTTGAATTACCATTCCAAAACCCCTCACCATTTCAATTAAAACGTAGTAATTCTTGTCTCATTAACGCCAATTCGTATTCAAGAAATATGCGATCATCCTGTGTATCGTCAATTCTTTGAGGAAGGTTATTCAAAAAACGGTTATAATTTTGTATAATCGCTTTTTTGTAATGTTTTAGAAATAATACTCGATTTTGATCAAAACCGTTCATAATATTCACTACACCACAATCGTGAACAAACCACGGCGATTGGCACTTTGGTACAACCACCAAGTATCCTTCAGCAATAAACTCCATTGATTGAGAAAGATCGTAGTAATGCCAACCGTTTAGAATATCATCTCTCCACTTAACGTCATACTGCGTAATCATAACTAGTCCATCTACACCTGCTACTTCAATCATTAAATCTTCCGGTTGTTTAAATGCTAGGAGTCCCATTGATCCAGTATGAGAATCAAATACCCTTCCGAATATCTCCTTACTTTCCCACCATACTCCGTTTTCAGGAATATATCTTGCTCCTACTGCGCCAATAAGTCCAACTTGGGGGCAGGAAAAAATATTCAGAATATCGTGAATAAACATTTTGTTAACGATAAGGACATCTTGATGGATATATACTTTGTATTTTGCATTAGAAGATGCCATCGCTTTATTGTAACCTTCAAAAATACTTGCGGCATTTCTTATAGCTATAGTGTCTATTTGATATCCTTCTGGAATATCTAAAGCACCTATATAGTATAAACACTCCTCATACTGCAATTCGTCATTAACACAAGTTATAAAACAAATCTTTCGGTCATTCACATCAGCACCTTCAATCCCAAGCCTTTACTTTTTTATCCGATCTCTCTGACATCCCTTTTTAATTCATCTATATCTGAGTCAAGTTTACCCACATGTTTCAGTTGCCTTACTTTCCAATGCGATAATATCATATAACATAGAATGTACTCATTATAACAGCGGCCTAATGATGCTCTTCCATACCTGGAGAAAGCTGTATCTAGGAAGACACTCTATATCCGCTCTATAAACGAACCGTCGCTATTTCTGAGTTGTAAAAATTGTCCCTGTTCTGTCCTGCCATTAATTTTTGAAGTAATCCCTCAGCCTCTTCATCCCTTCCCGCAATTTTTTCAAGATACATCCGTGCGCTGTCGTACTCTCCGAGTTCGTTCAAAATAAGAGCCAATTGGAATAAAGCAAAGGAGTTGGAAGGCTCAATCCTAAGCGCTTCGCCCATCAATTCTATCACGGGATCATAAATCCCTCTCTGAAAGCATTCCGTAGCCACAATGGTTAATACTCTTGCTTTTTCAACAACTCCCGCTAATACTTGCTTGCTTATATCTTCGACGCTGTATTTACGGTTCCGCAACAATTCCGTCAATTCTTCTAAACTTTCATCCTTGAATAAATCATGCTCTATTCGCCTTAGAGTAAAGCGCAGTCGCATATCGCTTTGTTTACTCTCGGTAAGCTCCTGTCTAATGTTTTGCATCCATCCAAGCACCTGTTCGCTTTTTTCGGGAAGCAGCCCGAACCATTCCAGCGCTAACTCCAGATATCCCTGCATGTACATCGTCAATCCAAGGTTGAACATCGTTTGCGGGTTATCGGGATCCCTCTCGAAAAGATGCTGAAGGTATTGTTGAGCTAATGGGTATTCGTTATGCTCCAGCATCTGGACGGCAAGATAGTTGAGCAACTCCACGGGTTCGCCATAGCCAGCCTGATCGATTAAATTAACAACATCTGCAGGATCCTTATTTGATAATTCTTTGATACTTGCCTGAACGTCTTTTTGGGACAAAATATTGTTGATCACGGTCTTGATCCCTGAGCCTTTCTCCTCCCTGACAGCAGCCACCAAAAATTCCGCGGCCTCATACTGTAATGTCGTTTGCACTCCTGCGGCTCCTGCAAGCTTTCGAATAAAATCCCTATCGTCGGAACTCACGGAAGTCGTTAATGCAGTCAAGCTTACTTTCGTAAATCCAACGTTCGAAAACATATGCTGCGTCTCAGAAACGGTTAATCCATCATTTGCTCGTGCCGGCGACAATCCTAGCAGGAAAGGTTTCACTCGGCCATAATACAAGGAATTCGGAATGGCTGCGACCAATTGACCTCCTTCTTTCAGCAAACCGTTCAGCAATGATAAATGATGTTCCGGGTGCTTCCATTGCGAATAGGGTTCTGAAACGATCACCCGATCATACGTACTCAACGGAAGCGTCTGTATGATTTCATCGGTTTCGCCGACGTAGACTTCCCCCAAGATGGCGGCAACCTTGGCGGCCGCTTCATTCAATTCGATTCCGAACAACTCCGCATTCGGATAACGGTTGCGTATCTGTAACAAGTTTCCACCGCACCCGCAGCCGATTTCAAGAACCCGAAACCGGGAATCGGAAGGTTCTTGAATCGCTCCGCATAGGTCCGTTCGGAATTGATTCCCTTTATCCGGGTCGAATCCCCACTTGTCTTGAAAATTCCGGTTATTATCTTTCATCAGTTGAACATACTGCGGCGGAGCATCTTTAAACGACACGCTGCCGTAATGGTGGATAAACGTATCCTTGCATAGCAACAACTTGTACCCCGCCAGCCGAATCCGGAGCGACAGATCGTCATCTTCGTAATTGCCGGGGGTGAAGCGTTCATCCAGAAGCCCGATCTGATCCAGAATCGGCTTCTTGATGAGCATGCAGTAGCCGATCAGCTTCAGTCTTTCTTCCCAAGCCGATGGATTGGGCTGGCCGTTATGCTGTTCGGCAAAAGCGTGCATCTCTGCCAAACTTGTGTAGCTTACGGGTATCGCTTGTCCATAGGAACAGCTGTTGGTGATGGACCCTACCGCTCCGACCCCGTCGCTGCTGTACAACGCCGCGATCAAATTCGACAACCAATTCCGCGTTACGATCGTATCGTTATTCAGCAACAGAATGTTGTTGCCCGTCGAAATTTCGATCCCTTGATTGCAGGCTTTCGGAAAGCCAAGATTTTCATCGTTGAATACGATGCGGAGATCCGGCTGATCCCGCAACCACGCTTTGGTGTCGTCCGTGGAGTTATTGTCGACCACGATGATTTCGTAGCTTCCAGGTTCCGTATACTCACGAATGCTCTCGATGCATTGTCGGGTATAATCCAATTTATTGAAAGTTGCGATCACGATGCTGGTTAACACGGGATCTCCCCCATATTCCGGTCCGGTATATTCTGTTATACTACTTATAACATTTATCGACACGAAACGAGCATAAGTGTAGCTAATTCGCATGGAAATATATGAATAAGGGGACCATATGCAACCTTTTCTCGGTTTGTGCATGATCGTCCGTAACGAAGGAGAAATTCTGGAGCGATGCTTGTCTAGCGTAGCTCCCTTCGTGGACGAAATCGTCATCGTAGATACCGGTTCTACGGACGATACGAAGGCTGTTGCCTCCCGCTTCACCCCTCAAGTCTATGATCATATGTGGTCGAATGACTTCGCTGAGGCTCGGAACGCGGCGATTGCCCGTTCCGCCGCTGTTTGGATCCTCATGCTCGATGCCGACGAATATCTCGATGTGGAGAATCTGGAGGAGTTGAAACGGTTCCTGCGGGCTCAGGACAATTCCTCTCCCACCGGCGTCATTGTTCCGATCTACAATTTCGTAGGAACGGAGGGGTCTGGCAAAATCTCCGAGTCCACAGCGATGCGCATCTTCACCCGTGATCCGGACCTCCGTTTCGTAAGGCCGATACACGAGCAGCTGATTTCCACCACGGGGCAACTGAAGCAACTCGACTATTCGCTGCCGATTTATCACACCGGTTATACGACCGAAACGATCAACGCCAAACGGAAGAACGAGCGGAACCAAGCGATATTAAACCAGTTGCGCTCCCGGGGTGACTTCTCTCCCTACGACTCTTTCCTGCTGGGAAACGAACACTTCTCCCAGGACCGTTACGCCGAGGCTATCCGTTGTTACGAGGAAGCCAACCAACCCTCACAGCGGGATAAGAGCTGGCTCCCCTTGTGCATAGCAAACGCGGTTCAATGCCTGATCAAGCTTAAACGGTATGCCGAAGCCTATGAAACCATTGCACAAGCAATTGTCCGCTGGCCTCAGGCTTGCGATTACTACTGGCTCAAAGGCTATCTTCTCGCCCAGCTGGGCTACGACGAGCAGGCCATCCGAGAGCTGCAGCTCTGCCTGCGCGTAGCTGGGCAGACTGTTGACCGCCAAAGCTGGCTGATCAGCCCGAATCACGGCAGCACACTCCCCTTGCAGCAACTTGCGGTACTGCATCTTCGGCGCTTTGATGTTACACAAGCCGTTGCCTGCCTGACCAAATTGGCTTTCGCCAATCCCAATCATCAGGCGGTACTGGTACATCTGCTGAAGCTTATCCGTTCGGAACCGATTGAGCGCATCTCATCTTTGTTGCGGACGATTTACCCGAATCCGGAATCACATCAAACCGAGATGATTGCGACCGCCTGCTTCCAAGCCGGTCTAGTCGAACTGGGCCGGACCTTCGGCGGAATCGATTCCGTCCTTGCCGAAGGAGTGCCTTCGGACGACGACCCTCGTCAAACATCGGAAATATGCATGCGAATGTTCCGAGCCGGACGCTACGAGGAATTCGATCGCATGATACAGCTTAACGAGCATCATTCCATGACGCTCGCACAACTTTTGGGAGACGCCTTTTTCGAAGAGCAGCAATTCGAGCTTGCATTGGATTACTACTCCTTACTCCTGCGGACAGACGAACTGAGCGGGAAAGGCTACGAGAATCTTGCCCGGCTGTATTTTGCCCAGAACGAGATTGAAGAAGGACGGGAATTCTTAAAACGCGCGATCGAACTGCTCCCGGACCGAATTGAGTTATACACGTTATTCTTTGAGCACACCGAAGTTCCGAATCCGGAAACGGCCCGGCTCGTCCGGGAACTTACGGGGAGATTCCCGGGTTTGCGCCATTTCCCGTTGTTGCCCATCTAAAGGAGGATATATGGACAAGCTGCTTTCCCTGTGCATGATCGTGAGAAACGAGGAAAAGGTGCTCGCGCGCTGCTTGGACAGCGTACAAGGCTTCGTAGACGAGATCATCGTCGTCGATACGGGGTCTACGGACGGCACCAAAGAGATTGCCGGCCGTTATACGGACCATGTTTACGACTTTACGTGGATTAACGATTTCGCCGTCGCCAAGAACGAAGCCGTGCGCAGGGCCACCTCCAAATGGATTTTGGTTCTCGATGCCGATGAATACTTGGACCCGTCCGAAAAGAACGACCTCCGCTCGTTTTTGACAGGCCTGGACGCCGGGCAGCCGCTGGGGATCAGCGTTCCGATTTACAACTGCGTCGAATCCGTCACTTCCGGCAAATTCATCGAATCCTCGGCGATACGTCTGTTTTCCAATCTTCCGACCGTTTATTTCGACCGACCCATTCACGAACAAGTCGTATATCGAGACGGAGAGCTCCCGCTTCGCTCCTATCCGTTGTCGATCTTTCACACAGGCTACCTGGACACAGTAAGGAAGGAAAAAGAAAAATCCTCGCGGAACCTGAACATCTTCAAGGATCTCAAAGGACTTGAGGAATATGACTACTTCACGCTCGGCAATGAACATGCCATTCTCAAGGACTACAAAAAAGCGCTTTACTATTATGAAAGAGCGCTGACCAAAAAAACGGAATCGATGACCATCTTCCCGTATTGCCGCTATCAAATCGTGCTCGTCTTGATCGAGATGAAACGTTATAAGGAAGCGCTGCAATACATTGAAGATAACTTGAAGAGATGGCCGCAATATCCCGATTACTACAGCATGAAAGCGTCGGTTTACGTGAATTTAGGCTTCGAGGAAGAGGCGATCGAGCTGTATACGACCGCGCTAACCAAGGCGGACGCTCCGGCAGGCAAAGACAAACGCTTCTGGCTGATCACGCCCAGCTTGGGCAGTCATATTCCTCTGATGAATCTGGCGAAGCTCCATCAGAAAGCGCATGATTTTCAAAAAACGGTTTATTATTTGAGCAAACTCGTTACCATGAATGTGAATGACCATTTGGTTCTGTTTCAGCTTTTGAACATTTTGGTTCCGAACGAATCTGTCGCCTCGGTTCTGAATTTCCTCGGCAAAATCTTCGATTTCGGCCGAGCTGACCACCTGGTGAAATTGCTTCATGTGAGTTTGCTTCTGGGCAACAAGGAATTATGCGAACATTTCCATCAGGCGTGCGTAAAACAAAATATCGAAATGCTGGCTCAGCAGCAATTGCTGTACGCCCTCGTTTTTAACGAGCCCGACCGTTTCGAACGGCATCTGCCGGAAGCCGGAAGCGGCAGCTCGACGGGACCGCTGAACAAGCTCATCTTCCTTGCCGCCATTGTCTGGAAGAGGGAGGACTTCTCTTCTTACCTCTCCCCGTCGCAAGACGAGTCGGATCCTTCCCTGGAACTGCTGCAAAGCATGTTTGCGACTCTGTTTCATCCGGAAGAGGTAGGGGTCGATCTGCCATTCGATGTTAATTACATCTCCACGCTGCTGATCGATTTATTCAAGATGGGGTACTACGACAGCTACGATTGGTTGATCCAGCAATATCCGCAATATTATTTCATTCTGGCCAACATTCTGGGGGATTACTTCTACCAGAATAACCATCTGCAGTTGGCGGTCGATTACTATTCCCTGCTGTTGGATCAGAAGCAATTAAGCGGGCCGGGATATTACCACCTCGCATTGCTCTACCTGTACCAAGGAGAGACCGCCGAGGGCTTACAATTCCTCCGTTCGGCCATCGAATTATGCTCGCATGAATCGCACTGGTATATTCGATATTTAAAACATAGCCCAGCAACGGAAGAGAAAAAAGAAATCGCCCGGCAATACCGGGACCGTTTTTACCCCTACGTTCAGATCAATGTGGTCGAACAATTGCTGAAGGGTCAGGCATGAGCCTGACCCTCATTTCTTGCGGTCGACGAAATATCCTTCCGACTGCGTATACGATTGATAGTAAGCGTTCTTCATTCGACTTGCGCCTTGAAATTTGGACAGTTGCGTCGAAGCTTCCTGACGGAGCGAATTCAGTTTGCGGTTAACCTCAAGCTCCGTATCATATCCGGTTTGGAGCAACTCCCGGATAACCTGATTTTCCTGATCAGCGAGCCCCCAAAGCCCCTCGATCTTCGCTCTGATTCGAACTTGCTGCTGCTGCAGCTGTCCTAACACCTCGAAATTCGCCTCTTCTTCGAAATCCAGCTCCAAGATGTTCCGAGTCACTTCGATAAGCTCATGCAGGGCTTCCTGCAACGGGGCTTCCGCGGACAAACTCATGACCGCACCTTGGCGGACGCCGGCAATTGCTTCATCGACTGTACCCAAGCGTCTTTCAAGTCGGTCATGAGTTCGATGCACTCCGCAAGGCTTGCCGCGTCCAGCTTCATGTTCGCCACAAAAAGCTTTTGCAGCAAGTAATCGTATATGGAGGATAAAGAATTTGAAACCTCATACTTCTTGTCCAAGGTGTACTGCAATTCGTTGATAATATTGGTTGCTTTCTTAATGTTAATATTTTTCATCTCAAAATCTTTGTTGTGAATGCCTTCCAACGCCTGCTTCATGAATTTGATGCAGCCGTTATAAAGTAGAGTCGTAAGCTCCCAAGGCGCAGCCGTGTTGACTTGCATTCTGAGATAAGTTTCATGGGCTTGCTGGTTCAAGGGAACTACCTCTTTTCGTCGATATTGAGACCGACCAACTCCTGCAGCTTCGCCATCAGATCGAGAAATTTCTCATTCGGAATTTCTCGAACGACTTCGTTGGTGTCCTTGTTGATGACTTTGACGACGACTTCGCCTGTCTTCTCATGGACGCTGTACTCGAAACGGCGATCAATGCCCTCCATGGCCTTATTGGCTTTTTCGATCGCTTTGCGCACGGCTTGCTCGGACAAACTGAGATCGTATTTCTCTTTGTGCAGCAAGTCGCTTGCTGAAGGGAGAGAATGCTGTACAGGAGCCCCCGCGGGTTGCGCAGGATCAACCGGAGAGGGTTGTGCTGCCGGCAACGTCTGCAACGCTGACAACCCCGTTACGCTTCTAAGTTCCATAACTTGTCTTCACCTCTTGTCCATCTTATTTGAATTGTTGCATCATCCACGACAGCTGGGCATTGCTCTTGCCGACGGCCTGGTCCATGGCGGCAAACATTTTGTAATAGTAGTCCTCTTTCTTGGCAAGACGGACGTCGAAATCGGAAATCTGGGAATCGATCGTATGGATTTTATTACCCAGGTCGGTTGTCACACTGTCGACAACCGTTCCTGCGCCACCAGCTTTCTTGACCAGATCGGTGATCGTCTTGGTCACGCGATCGTACATTTTCTGCGAGATCCCGTCCGGCTGGCTCGAGAACACGGCCGTCACGTTGGAAGGATCTTGCGACAATGCGGTCCGAAGCGCGCTTTCGTCCAGCACCAGCTTACCCGCATCTTGAGGCGCACTCGAATTGTACGGCACGGTTGTGATGCCGATTTTATACAAGGCATTGTACGTGGACGACGCCGAACCGACGGACGTGCTGACCAAGGTGCGCAAATCGTTGATCGTGGATTTGACGATATCGTCGTTGCGAAGAAGACCGCTCTTGGCCTTATCCTCCCATAACTTTATATCGTCCTCTTCCATTGCTTTCTTCTGATCGTCCGTTAGGGGAGCGTAATCGCGAAACTTCGTTTCCTTGACCCTCTTGTTCATCAATTCGATCGTCTCGTTGTATTTGGCGACGAAATTCTTGATCTTATCAACCGTGCTGTCGATATCTACGTTAACCCCAACAGTCACCGGCGACGCCGTCGTCTGCTTAAGCGTGTAGGTCACGCCTCCGGTGGTGAACGTATTGCTGCTGCGGTAGGACTGCACGCCATCGATCGTCACATTGGCGTCCGTTCCCGTGACAGGCGTCGTCGACAGCCTCATGGCGGTCAGAAAATTGCCCGCCGAACCGTTCTGCAAGCTGACTTGAGCGGATTGGCCCGTTCCCTTGGTCGTAAATACGATCTTGTCGGTCACATCGTCATACGACATGTTGACACCGGCCGCGGAATTGTTGACTTTGGTCATGATCGAGGAAAGCGTATCGGTGCTGGTATAGGAAATGCTTACCCCATTGATCTTAAAATCGCCGAAGGTCAGCGTACCCGCCGTGAATTTAGAGGCTATGGTTCCCAATTGTGCATTAACATTGATTTTATTCGATTGGCCATCCGTAAATCCAAGGTCGGTCAGGCCGTTGTTGCCCGCAATGGAGCCCATTATGACCTGCGGCTCGTTTCCGGCGGTTCCGACGGATTTCAATTCCAGATTGGACCCGTTCAGCGAAACTTGAATCTTATTTGCACCGAAAGCGTTGTCGATTTGGGTCTGCAGTTCCGTAACAAGCGAAGCGTTGGTGTACGAAGCGTTGGCCGTCAACGTGATCTTCTTGGTGACACCGCCTAAAGTAACGTTTAATTGATCGTTAACGCCGGCTGTGATGGCCGTATTCGGAGCCGTTCCGCCGACAAGCGAATTGTCGGTAACACCCGCCGAACTGCTTAAGTTCGCTCCGGAAGCAAGCCCCGTTACCGTAACGCTGTGCGTAATGGCGCTGGCCGTCGAATCGGCGGAAATCGTGACCGCGTCTTCGTTGGAGGACGTGCCTTTGTATTGCTTCCAGTCCCCGGACAGCCGCATCGTATCCAATACGTTCTTGAAGCTCGACAGCTTCGTATTGATTTCCCGATATAGATCGGTGGTCCATGTCAAGGTCGTTTTCTTCTGTTTCAGCTTGTCGAGCGGCATCCGTTCTGCTTTCATCAGATCGCTGACCATTTTATCGATATCCAGACCGGAGTTGATGCCCGAGATCCTCGTGACCATAGTTACCCTCCCGAAAGGTTTCGTCCTACTCTATTTATCGAAAATATTCCACTAAATTTAAAGGTTTTTTTTTATTTTAATCGGCGTAAAGCCGGCTCATAGTCGTATTGTCCGGCGAAACGATAACATTGCTCGGCAAGATCCCTGTTTCCCGTTACCTCGTAATAGACACCCAGATTATAAGCAGCCAAGAACGTGCCGACTCCATACACGGAGGAGTACTTTTCGGTATCCCCTATTTTCAGCGCATCCGTAAAATAAGTTTCCACGTCTGAAAGATTTCCGTTGTCCATGGCCAGTAGACCGAGTAGAAAAGGAAGATCAGGGAAATCGGAAAATACCGGCAGATAAGGTCTCAGCAAACCTTCCGCCTCCGCATGCCGATTCTGCTCTTTCAAGACATATCCCAACATAACGAGCAGGACCGGAAAATAGAGACGGTTGATCTGCCCTTGCACGAGGCTTGCCCGCAAATACCGCTCGGCCATTTCGTATTCACTCAACCCATAATATAACTTCCCGAACTGATACAGCATATAGCCGTCGTTGGGGTGGGCCGCAAGATGCTTCTCATACATTGGTCTATAACGTTCGGCTTTTTGTTTGTTCAGATACTCATCGGGCTCATAACCATAATGGGAAATATGGAGCGGTATCGATTCAAACGCCGCGGGTTCACCGTTTTCATAGACTTGTTCATGGACAAAACCGTGATAGGAGAAATCCGGCAAGTTCGGATAAAAACGGACCATGCGATGCTTCTTCACTTCATTGCCCATACGGTTCAGGATGGTAACGCAGCCGGCCTTACGCGGGAATTGTCCGGTAAAGCGCCGGAGATGCGCGTCCGTATCATCGGGCAATTCTTCATCCGCATCGAGAGACAGAATATAATCGCCTGTTGCATGGGAAGCGGCAATATTCCTTGCTATGGCGAAATCGTCTTCCCAATCCATCGAAACGATTTTAGCGCCGAATCGGGCCGCGACTTCCATCGTCCGGTCTGTCGATCCGGTATCGGCAACAATCACTTCATATTCCTTGGGAACGCTCTGCAAAGCTCTGGGGAGATTCATTTCTTCATCTTTCACGATCATGCATACGCTTATCTTCATGTCATGCAGCTCCTCAATGGAAAAGAGCCCATTACTCGGTAATGGGCTCTGTTCCTCAGCTGTCCCCGCCTGATTAACGGAGAAGTTGCAGTACGCTTTGCGGCGCTTGGTTGGCTTGCGCCAACATCGACGTTGCAGCGTTTTG
This sequence comes from Cohnella sp. CFH 77786, assembly GCF_019400745.1. Taxonomy (GTDB): domain Bacteria; phylum Bacillota; class Bacilli; order Paenibacillales; family Paenibacillaceae; genus Cohnella. The sequence goes on from NZ_WJIB01000016.1 coordinate 85,749, forward strand.
CAGAATCGACAGCTTCGTGTAGTTCATCATTTCTTTGGCCATGTCGGTGTCGCGGATACGGGACTCCGCAGCTTGCAGGTTCTCCGCCGTCGTACCCAGGTTGTTGAAGGTGTGCTCCAACTGGTTCTGGACAGCGCCGAATGCGGAACGGGCTTTGTTGATTCTGCCGATGTCGGTGTCGATTCTTCCGAGAGCGGCGGACGCACCGGCAGCGGAACCCAGCGATTGGCCGCTGATGCTCAGCGAGGACAGCTCTACGTTCGAGAGCGTGACCGTAACGGTGTTCTGAACGGAAGTCGTGTCGCCGATTTGGATGCTGACGGCGCCGGTTCCGTTCAATACGGTGATGCCGTTGAACGTCGTGCTCTTCGCGATGCTGTCGATAGCCGTGCTGAGCGCTTTGAACTCGGCGTCGATGGCTTCCAGGTCGGAAGCGTTGTACGTTCCGTTCGATGCTTTAACCGCAAGTTCTTTCATGCGGGACAGCATGTCGGAAATTTCGCTCATCGCGCCTTCCGCCGTTTGAACCAGCGAGATGCCGTCTTGCGCGTTGGCTTGCGCTTGGTTCAAAGACCGGATTTGCGTACGCATTTTCTCGGAGATCGAGAGACCTGCCGCGTCGTCAGCCGCACGGTTTACTTTGAAACCGGAAGCCAACTTCTCGCTGGATTTGCCCTGAGCGATGTTGTTCAGCAGCAAGTTGCGATGTGCGTTCATCGCGTTCAGATTGTGGTTGATAATCATTGCGATACTCCTCCTTGGAATAGGACGGCCCACTTCCGTGTGAGCTCTCAATACATATATCGGCAAGGTGCGACATCATTTTAGAGCTTTTTCTAAAAATTTATTCCATCGGTTTATTTTTTTTGTCAACGATGGAGGCGAGACCCTTGATGGCGGAGAGTTGTTGCGGGCTCGCGATGGCTGCCTTATTGCTCTCCCGGATCGATTCCAATACTTCGCTTCGAAAGATCTTGACTTGCGGAGGAGCGTTGATCCCGATTTTCACCTGTTCGCCTTCTACGCTTACGACGACGATTTCGATATTTTCATCGATGATGATCGATTGGCCTTTTTTCCGAGACAGGATCAACATGACGCTTCTTCTCCTTCCCCAGAGAGAGAAGCGACGAGAAACCGGGTTTTCGTGGAATAGGAGGTTTCCGGAGGCAGGACGATTTGTTTTCCGATCAACTTATGCGTATTGATCAGCAGCGGAGCGAGCAGGTTCATGGTGGAACGGTCGAACGGATCGGCGATCGTGACGATCGCCAATACGACCAATTGCCCGGGGTCCGCCGCCTCCAGCTCTTCCTTGTCTTGCTCGGACAATTCGAATTGATAGGATGCGTCAAAACGGAAAGGATCCGCAACGAGAAATCCGATTTGCGAATCCTCCTCGCTCTGCAAGTATGCGAAAGGCGAATCGGGATTCGACTCATCCACAGGAATCAAAACAAAGGATTCAAGCTCGGAAAATCCCAAAATCGTACCTCTCATGGCAATCGTTTTTCCGTATAGCGAAACGAACATGGGAAACCTCCTGGAGGGTCCGTAATAAAAAACAAGCTACTCCCGCATGTGTGCGTTCATAGCTCTAAGCGTAACGTTCGTGGACAAGGAATTCAAGCATACAGGTCGTACTTGTTGCTCGCCCACATCCGGATGGAATTCATTTGCTCCATATAGATGCGTACCTTGCCAGGCGTATATTGAATATCCGGCTTCGATACGTGGAATTGAATATCCGGATGATGAGGGGTCGTCTCGATTTCCGCAGGATGCGCGATATATTGCATCTTCACGTTCATGTTGGAAGCAGGACCGGTAACCCGGATTCCTTCGGAATCCTGAATCAAGGCGTCCGCGGCCAACTCCGCAACCGCGTCTGCCTTGCTCGTGATTCGGGCCATCCGGTTGCCCTTCTCCACAATACGCACGATCGCTTCCTGCGTTCGCTCGTTTGCCTGGCCCGTCTTAAGATTCCCCGTTTCCAACGGTCCTCCGAGCCCCAGCGCCAGCCAGGCTGCGGATGAATCGATCAGCAGCTCTCCGCGAGGCTGCCGGATTTGCATATCCGCCCGCGGCGACGAGATTTGCAGCTGCCCCGGCTTGGACTGCATGTCGAACTGGCCGCGCGGGCTCTCGATACCGATTCGGGCCGATGTGGTCCGAATGTTCAAGCGAAGTAACTCCAACTGCTTCTCACCGCCTCACGCGGGAAATCGCGTTATCTGAGGAAGTCCACCAAGCTCGGCTGAATAATTCTGGCTCCCGTGGAGAGCGAGGCTTGGTACACGTTCTCGTCCCGCTTCAAGTTCATGATCGTCTCCGCGATATCCGCATCCTCGGTCTTGCCGCTGAGACCGTTCAGCGTATCGCTTAAGGCTTGGTTCCGGTTGTCGAGCAGCTCGATCCGGTTCGCGCGCGCCCCGACTTCCGCCCTGACGCCCAGAAATTTATTCAGCCGTTGATCCAGCAACCCCATTGCGGTTCGGGCGGTGTTCGGATCGTTGGTATCCATGGCGTCCCGAATCTGTTTGACGATCTTAAACAGATTATCGGCATCGGAAGAGGTGCCGAATACGGCATTTCCCGTTACGTTCGTGGCGATTTCGACGCCGGGCGCCAGCGGCAGGATGATACCCGCATCGTCCGTATCGATGGTCCCGGCCGTTGCGAGATCGTATGGTGACGTCGTTGTCATCTGCCCGTTGAATATAAATTTGCCGTTGACCTGATCATTGCCCAGTGTGACCAACTGGCGATAAATTCCGTCCATTTCTTGACTGATGGCCTTGCGAGCTTCCGCAGGGCTCGTATCGCTGATGCCCTGAACGGTCAGTTCTTTGGCCCGCTTGAACAAATCGTTGACCTGGTCCAGAACCGTGTCCAGATGATCGACGGAAGACGTGGCCTCCGTGATGTTGCGCTGGTATTGTTCGTTCATGGACAACTCGCTCCGGTAACGGAGCGCGTAAGTAATGCCTACGGGATCGTCGGAAGGCCTGTTGATCTTCCTCCCTGTCGTGAGCTGCTCCTGCAAACCGCTCATCCGTTCGAAATTGCGGTTGAGGCTGCGGATCATTTGGCTGTGCATCATGCCTTGCGTTACGCGGGTCGGCATAGCGGATCACCTCGTCGTTATGGAATGGGCTTACCTTCCGACGGTACCCATGCTGTTGATGATCCGATCGAGCATTTCGTCGAACGTCGTCATGCAGCGGGCTGCGGCGTTATAGGCGTGTTGGAATTTGATCAAATCGGACATCTCTTCGTCCAGCGATACCCCGCTGACGGATTGCCGCCGCTCGTCAATTTGCGCGAGCAGCGCGTCCTGATTGTCGACTTGGCGGTGGGCGTCTTCGGACTGCACCCCCAATTGACCGATCAAAGCCCTGTAATAATCATCAATCGTGCCGCTCGCAATCAGCGGCGTAGAACCATCCGGACTGACAAAATTAATCTTCGTATCTTTCAGATTGGCCATCAGCAGCGCAAGCGTATTGTTGCCGGGAACGACCTTTTCCGGCGTGCCGGCAGTGCGCATAGAAGTCGCGATCGCATCCGGGGAATTCGCGATGACCGGATTCAGCCGCAAAGCAGCGGCGGTAATCGGACCGCCGTCGCTCGAAACGAAGAAGTCTACGCCTGGCGCCGGCGGGTTCTGCAACGGGTAGCCCATGCGATGCAGTTCATTCACGCCGTGAACGGTTACCGTTAGTGGCGTGGATAGAGTTCGAGCGCTCCCGGTGTAAGTAACGCCATCGAGCGTAATTCCGTCGGGCAACACGGTTCCGGCCGGTAATGTCACCTGGAATTCCCCGTTCGCCAGGCTGTTGGCCAACGTGTCGAGCTGTGTCTGATAGTCTTTCACATACCGATCGCGAGATTGGATCATTCCATAGATTTCGCCGCTTGTCAAATCCGTTCCGAAAGCGCCTTGGAGTCCTGCAGCATCAACCGCGGTAAAATCCTGGCCTGTCACAAGGGATGTACCGCCCATGCTAATATTGTAGCCCTGAGGCGTATCGGTTACGGTAATGTTGACGATCTTCGATAATTGATCCGTAAGCAAATCCCGTTGATCCTTCAGATCGTTGGGGTCGTCGCCATATGCGGAAATTCGCGCGATTTCTTGGTTGAGATTCGCGATATTGCCCATAAGCGTGTTGATCTGGTTGACTTTTACCGAAATATTGTCGGTTAGGTCTCCACTGAGATCAGACAACTGCTTGCTCGCCAGGTTAATCGAATCGGCAAGCGCCACCGCATTCTCGCGAAGCACCTTGCGGCCGGTTACGTTCTCAGGGTCTTTGGCCAGATCGGACCAGGCTTTCCAATAGTTATCGAACAGCGTTCGGATGCCCGTCTCGTTCGGCTCGTTGAAAATCGACTCCAGTTTGTCCAATGTATCCGCCTGAATGGACCACTTGCCCTGGTCCATGTTCTGGTTTCGGTACTGACTGTCGAGAAATTGCTCGCGGATCCGAGTGATGGATGTAAATTCCACGCCGGTGCCGAGCTGTCCCGGAGCCGTGGAATGCGACATCCCGATCGCTTCTATAGGGCGAGTAGCCTGCATGTTGACGATCTGGCGGGAGTAACCCGGAGTATTCGCGTTCGCGATATTATGGCCTGTCGTTTGAATGGCGGCTTGCTGCGTGAACAAAGCGCGCTTAGCCGTTTCAATAGAGTGAAAGGTCGATCTCAATTCAAACACATCCCTTTGGCGGAAGTGGTTACGCTCGGGTGTCGAAAGTTCGGCGAGGCGTTCCTGCGGGAGCCGACTTGACAGGCGAGGAATACGTTACATTGTCGTCGGGAGCGGTAAACAAATCGATTTGCAACGCGATGTAATCGAGCGATTGGCGCACCAACATTTGATTGCGCTCGTTCCACTCTTTCAGCTGCCCGATTTGCCTCCGCAGCCGTTCGGCTGCCTCAGTCAGCGACCGCTTGAAATCCGCTCGGTGGATCGCCTGAATCAAATCAGCCAGCGTGGAGGAAGGCTTGGGAGAGAGACCGAGCTCCGCCCAGCAAGCGCCGGACAGCCTCTCGACGTCTCCGTTCATCCGCTCCAAGACGGCAATCGCCTTTGTTTCCTTGGCGGTTACGGTCATCAACAGGTCGACGCGATTCTCAATGACGAACTTCTGTTTGTCCCGGGCAAGCTGGAGCAATTCTTCATGCAAGTCGGACAAGTTGTTCAGCGCGTCAATCAACCCCTGGAAACCCACGGAAGCTCACCTCGTTATTTGTTAGTAACCGGGTATACGAACGGAAGAATTTTATCTGCCAACTTATCGGTATCCACATGATAATTGCCGGTGGAGACGGCATCCTTCAACTCTTGGACGCGTTTCTCCCTCTCCGGGCCGTTCGTACGCGTCTTGGACAGCATCTCCATCGCTTCTGCGGAGAATTGGACCTCGTCGTTCTTCCATTTGTGTCCTTTGGCCTCCGTGCGTTGGTTGCTGTTCGAAAGGTAAGGATTCGCCATGCCGATCCGTCTGGTATCGTTAATTTTCACGATTGATCACCCCGAAAAATAAAAAAGCCGATAATCACTATTCCTATTATCGGCGGAGTCGTATGAATTGTTTAGCGGAACGTCAAGAACGGTCGCGGATTTGGAATGCGCTGTTCGATCTGTGTTCATGGGAAGATCCGTCGCTAGAGCCCTTGCGGCTTCCGGATTGGAGATTCCTCATATCCCGCTGCAGCTTGGCGCGGCAGGAGTCGCACATGTTTCCCTCTCGAATCGGCAAACCGCAAACTTCGCAGGGCACGGTCAAATTGGGCAGGTTGGCGGTGGAGATCCGGCCTTCGCGGATGAACTTGGCGATCTGTTTCACCGAAACTTCCGTCGCTTCCGACACTTCGTGTATGGTAGAGCCTTTATGCTCTCTCAAATATTCGACCACCTGCTGGTATTCTTGCTCGATTTCCTGCACGCAATTGTTGCAGACATCCCGGATTCCGCGCGCGAAAAGCCGGGAACAGCGCGGGCAGTAGGACAGACTCATGAGGCTTCCTCCTCAGGTACGACATGCTTCGATACAATATACCACTATCATACTAAATTCTGTGAAAAAAATCATGCGTGAATTTCCGTCTACGACCTCGCCCACAGCAGTCCATAGATTTCCACGCCGTTAGCATCGGTCTCCTTCGATTCCGTGAATGCCGCGCGCAAAGCTCCCGCACACTCGTTCACGGTACTCCCGGTCGTATAAATATCGTCGATGAGCAGGATTCGAATCGGTTTTGGAGAACGGTGGTCGAGGTTCATCTTCACGGAAGGGAGGGCGGTAAAATTCCCTTTCATGTCGGCGAGGCGGCTTCGGCGGTTTTTGAGGCTTTGCTTCTCGGTATGCCGGTTTCTCTGGAGCATCGGCCGATAGGTCAGCCCGTACCAACTCGCTAACGTGCAAGCCATCCGTTCCGCTTGGTTGAATCCCCGCTCCTCCAGCCTTTCCCGCGCGAGCGGGACAGAGGTCGCCAGATGAAAGTACGGACGGATTTCGCGGGGGGCCAACTCCTTGTTTATCCTCTCGTAGGCCGATGCCACAATCGCTGCCATCAGCGGTTCGAGCTTCTCGCTCCCCCGGTACTTGTAGAGAGCCAGAAGGTCCTTCATCCGATTGTCATATCGTACGGCGCTCCTGCAGAAGACGAAATGGCGTTCCCCGCGCTTGGGACAATCCGGACAAACTTCCGGCCGGCCGCAGATCCGGCAAACCGGGGATCCGATCCAGGGCAGGCCTTTGAGGCATTGAGGGCATACCCTGCTCAAAATGGACCTGGGCTTCGGGTGGCGAACCGGCAGTAGTTGTTGCTGAGACGAGGAAACGGGTGTTTTCCCGCAGATCGGACACTCGGGCCGCGAGGGCCTCAGCCACCGGCTGATGGAAAAGGACATTATATCCGACCTCCGCAACTGTGAGGGGTAGACGAGGCTCAACCTAATAAATAACCGTTCCTTCGGGCATACGTGTTCATCTCCCGGATTTGCCGGCAGGCTTCCCGCTGCGAGGATGTCCAGGCGGACGCCGCAAAATAGACGAGCCCCTTCGGATCCTCGGCGGAGCGGCCCGCCCTTCCCGCCATTTGGACCAATGAGGCGGCGTCGAAAAGCGGCTTGTCCGCGTCCAGCACGAAAACGTCGCTCTTCGGGATGGTAACGCCCCGTTCCAGGATCGTCGTCGTCACCAGCAGGCGGACCGTCCGTTCGCGAAAGGCGGATACTTTGGGACCGCGGTCCGGATCCTGCGAGGAAGTCCCTTCCACGCGTTCCGGCACAATCCCGAACTCGGCGGCATATTCGCGAAGCAAACCGACGAGCGGTTCCACTTGCCGGATAAAAGGAACGAACAGGAAGACTTGCGCGCCCCGCTCCAGGGAAGTACGAATCGCTTCATAGAGAGACGAGGGCAGCTTCCGACGGCGGCAGATCCATCGCGACGCAGCCGGAATGGCGAGTCGCCTGGGCACGGGCAGCGGGCGGCGATGGAAGCGGACGGAAACCCTCGCGTGCGGCAGTCGCCCCCGCCGTGCCTGCCGCTGCATATCCGCGGGCGGCGTAGCGCTGAGCAATACGGTGACGCCGCCGCGGGACCTGGCTTGAGCTGCCGCATAATGCAGCGCAGGATCGTTGTGGTAGGGAAAGGCATCTACCTCATCGACGACAACCAAATCGAATGCGTGACGGAATCGAATCAGCTGGTGCGTTGTCGCCAGTGTAAGAGCGCCGTTCTCGAACCGGTCCGCGCTTCCTCCGTACAGGACGACTTGGCGAACATGCGGGAAAGCTTTCGCCAAACGGGGAGCCAGTTCGAGCACGACGTCGCGTCGCGGAGTCGCCACCGCTGCGCTGCCGCCGGCGGAAAGCACCGCTTCCAGCAAGGGGAACATCATCTCGGTCTTGCCGGCGCCCGTGACGGCCCATAGCAAAAAGGCGTTCCGTTCTTTGCGAAGAGTTAGAAACGGGATAAACCGGGAAAGGGAGAAGAGCAGCCGGGAGGAGTGTCTTAACGAATCGCCAGCTTCCTGCGGCGTCCGAGTCAGGAATTCCATCGCCTGCGAAGCTGCCTCGCTTTGCGCGGGACTCAGTCCCCACCGGCTGATGAGCGCTTCAGCCGATACCGCCGCATTGCCCACGGAAAGATCGGGAGCATGGGCAGCCCTCCCGATGACGAGAAGCCCGCATTCACGGCTTCTTCCCATCGCGATGCATGCCTCGCAATAGGCGCATCTCTGCCGCCCGCATGAAGCGCAAGGCGTCCGTCGCAGCTGCTCCTCGCCGCTTCCGCAGCGTCGGCAACGCAGCGAGGCCGACGCTGCCGCTCTAGGCGCCACGGTGGCTACAAGCTCCACGCCCCCGAGCAACGAGGCCAGCTGCAACGCGGGCAGAAGCTCCTCCGCTTCGCTTCCCAGAGCCGCCATCGCTTCGGGCAGCAAGAAGCATCGGCCGCGAAGGCGCCGCTCCGCTTCCCTTGCCCGGATCGCCAAGGCGCGGCCTCTTTCAAAAGAGAATGCGGAGCTGACCACGACAACTTCAACGCCGTTTTCAACGCCCGCATCAATACCCGCTTCAGACAAGGTACCATTTTCGAACCCCTGCTCCGCGTCCCGCAGTCCGGCTCCCATCCCCTTCTCGCCTGCCCGAGACGCTGCCCATCGCGCCGCCTCCGCCAGATCTTCCCGCTTCATGGCGCCTCCTTGCTTTCCCGCTGCCGACCTCAACCGATCAACTGCCCGCTCCGCGATTCCCAGGGGCAAAAGCTCCTTCAACCATAAGAGCTCGGACGGTTGAGCGGTTTCCATACCGGCTGCCCCCCAACCTTCGGCGGCTCCTCGACGGAACGCCAAGTCTGTCCAGTAAAGCCGATCCACCTCCCGGCAGACCGACAGCCGCACCTTCCAACGGCTCTCCCCATCTGTTGAATAGATCGTCGCCTTCATCCGCCGCGCCCCCTCATCAAACACAAAAAAACACACCCGCTCGTCTCCATGGACGACTGCGAGTGTGCTTCACCCGGAACAATCAGATTACGATTATTGTACGACTTATCGGCCGATTCCTCAATCTTCATTTTTCTCGTCGAACGGTTCCGCCCTGCTTCCATGTCATACACCACGGAAACTGTTCAGAACAAAACAGCTTAAGCCAGAACCCAATTCGTGTGGCACGAAGAACATCTGCTTGTTGCCCGTTCCTTATCATACGGTCACAGCGGCAGCCTGCTCAAATCCTCCCGCTTCCCGAGCTCCACCCAGACGACCTGCTGGGGTGCCGCGGCCGCTCCTTGCGTTTCCAGCCGCTTCATCATCCGTTCCCGCGTTTCCTGCGCTTCGTCCGGGCCGCTCCGAATCCACCCGATCGCGTCGCTCACTTTGGCGAATCTCTCCAAAATGGGACCGGTGTCATCCGACGAATTCTCGAGCACGACCGTTATGCCGATATCCGTCCCCGTACGCCGGGAAAACGTCTGCAACGCCCGCACGTACCCTTCGATTTCCATCTGGTGGTTGCCCGCGACCAATACATAATGACGCTTGCGCGCATCGGCCCCGCGTCCGATCACCCCATGCGCCATTGCCGCTGCCGCCACGTAGAAGCCGATAATCCACAGCAAATCGGGAATCACGGCGGCCACCTCCTTGCGACGACCGAACCGAAACGCCAGCGGCGCGCTTCCTTCGATCGCACTTACCGCATCATATGCCGCAAGCGAAAAGGGCGTTCCGGCACTTGACGGACAAGAAGGAAATCATCTCCCAAAAGTGGGGAGCCCCCGATTTTCCCAATCGAGCAGGAGGAGGCGGCTAGCCTCCGTCCGGGACTTTCACCCTAAAGATGACGTCCATGCTGGGCGTACAGCCAAAGAACCGCCGGAGTCTCCCCCAACGGTTCTCTCCGCGCAATGTTCGCATCCCTCAAATTTGATCGAACGTCTTGATCAACCGCTTGGCTTCTCCATTCGGCGTGTCGATGACTTCGAATACTTGGATGGACAACGGATATTCTTGCTGCTCGGTCCGGATGTTCGTGAAATTGATCGTCTGGTAACCGCTGACCAACCGGCCTGTGCCTGCCAGCGGAACCGTCTCGGAGCCGAGCATCTTGCCGAAGGCGTCTACGATCTCGAATTTCAGCTTGGAGAAGTTGGCGTCCACGACGACGTCGTCCGTCCCTTGGATATCAAGATTCAATTTCAACTTATAGGAGTACGAAATGTTCGGAACCGTCTCGTAGACGGCGCTGAGCCACCAATACTTCATCTTCACCTGAAAGGGATACAGGTCCCATACATCGGAATCGGCGGCTTCGCTCTGCACCTTGACGGCAACGGCGTCGGCGATCGGCGAGCTGTACGGAGACTCCGTTGTGCCGCCTTCCAGTAAGCGCAAAGCATATTTCTCCGCGTTCTCCGTCTTCGGAACGTTAAACGAGTAGCTGACGATGTGGCTAAGGCCGGGCATCAGCTGCTGCGCGACCGTATTCTGCCGGACGCCGGAATACGTGTAACCTTCCGCGCTGGTCAAGTCCGCCTGGAACGCCGGCAGAGGAGCCGGCTCTTTGCCGGTATTCTGCAGCTTGAACTTGGCGATCGCGGTTTTGTAGCCGTCGCCCTGGTTATCGTGCATGTGCAGCTCGACGAGCGACACCCGGACGTCCTTGTCGACCAGTTCATTGAGCGGGTCGAGCGCGATCGGCGTGCCGTAAGCATATTCGCTCAATCCGGCCAGGGAAAAGCCGTTATCCGGCAAGCCGATCCGCACGTGCCCTACGTGAAAGACCAGGGCGCTGCCGCCGGCCGCCGCGAAACGCTCGGGCGTCGTCACGACGAATTCGCGCAGATTGACGCCCGCCGCGGTCGGAATCGCGAACCGGATGTTCCGGCTTTCTCCCGCGGCCAGCGTCGCCGTTGTGCCGCCCGCCCTCTCGCCGGCGTAGAGCTTCGAACCGTCCGAGCCGCTGACCGCGATGTCGGGGAGATACGCTTTCTCCTTCCCCGCGTTCGTCGCCTTCACCGTCACGACGGTGACGATGCCGCCTTGCGCCGTCGCCTGCTTCTGCATGCTGACCGGCGTGTAGGTGACGTTCGGCGAGAACATGTCCAGCCGAAACGGCTGTCCCCATTTCACCGCCCCGGCCGAACCGCCGTCCGGATCCGCGTTCTGCCACACCTTGCCCGCGATATTCATGGTCAGCAGCGTCGTTTCCTTGCGCGGGTACACGTATTCGTCCACGCTCACCCACGCGAGCTTCTCCGGCTCCAAGCCGTCGGTCCGCTCCACGTTCAGCATGTAGCCCAGCTCCGCTTTTCCTTTGGCCTGTATGGCCCGCGGATTGGAGGCGCTCGGCGTCAACGTGTACGAAACCCCGTCGCCGGTCACGATCCGGAGCTCATAGTCCGGAACCCTCGTTACCTTGGCGCCGTCGTTCTGCAGCCAGATCACGACGCCGATCGTCGACCCGTCCGCCCCCCGCTCGACGAACGCGCTCTTCAGCTCCGCCCGCACGGTGCCCGCCAGCTTCATCGGCTTCGCCGAATAGCCCTGACTCTGGGCCGCGGAAGCCAACTCCTGCCGGGCGGACGCCGCGAGAGGCGCCGCCGATACCGTCAGGGAAGCGGCGAGCAGCAAGGCGGGAATCGTTTTTCTCCACTTCGTATGCATGTGCATGTCGTACCTCCGTAACTCGATCTATTAAGGCCGCTAAGGATATCCGATCTTTCGGTGCATCGTTCCAACAAACCTTATTTCGCGACGTTAACCTTCTCTCCGTCCGTCAGCTGGTGCTGCCCGGATACGATCAGCTTCTCCCCGGCCTTCACGCCGGAGAGCACCTCCTGGTTCAGCTCGTTCAGCCGGCCCAGCTCGATCCTGCGCTTCTCGGCTTTGTCGCCGTTCAGCACATAGACGAAGTTGTCGGCCCCCTCCCGCACGATGCTGAGCGTCGGGACGGCCACGACCGTCTCCTCCGACGCGTCGGTCAGACGTACCTGCACCTTCATCCCCGGCTTCAGCGCCAAGTCCGGATTGCTTACGGATAAGTTCAATTCGTAGGCGTTCGTCTGCGTATCGATTACATCGGCCAAATAAGCAACGGTTCCCGTGAACATTTTCTTGTCGCCCGGCACGTAGAATTGCAGCTGCTTCTTGCCTCTGATCAGTTCGGCGGCCTGCGCCGTCAGAAGCGCCTTGATCTTGATCGGATCGGTCTGCTGAATCTGGCCGATGCCGGTTCCCGGGCTGACCGTCATGCCTTGCTGCACGGAAAGCTCGGTAAGCACGCCCGCGATCGGGGCTTTGATTTCCAGGTTCGCCCGCGCGCGATCCGCGATTTCCACGGACAGCTCCGAAGACTTGAGCTGCATCTCCAAATTGGATACGGACGTTTCCTTCAGCAATGCGAGCTCGTTCTTCACGTTCGTGTACGCGTTCTCCGCTTGATCCAGCTCCGTTTTGCCGATCAGCCCCTGGTCGTAGTCGTTCTTCGCTTTGTTGTAAGCTTTGGTCGCTTCCGTGAGCGACTGCTCCAGCTTCTTCACGTTCAGCTGCCACTGCTTGCGGCCCGATTCGAGCGCTTGCGCCGCGCTCTCGCGGGAAAGCCGCGCCTGTTCCTGCTGCAGCCGGGCGTCCGTGTCGTCGAGGATGACGAGGACGTCGCCTTTCGCGACTTTGGCTCCGCGCTGCTTCACGATCTCGCGCACGTCGGCCCCCGCCTTGGCGACGACGTACACCTGCGCCGAGGCGAGGACATCCGCGACTTGCTCGCGCGGCTCGGAGATTTGCACTTTGCCGATTTCCGCCACTTTGACGGTTTTCACCGTTGGGGAGGGCTGGGCGCTGTCCGTCGGCTCCGCCCCCTGATCCTTGGCCGCCCCGGCCGAGCAGCCCGCGATTAGCGCGGCGACGAGCGACAGCGCGAGAGCCGCTCCGAATAATTTCTTAACAGGATGTTTCCGGTTGCTCATTCGTTGTTCTCCTTTCGAACTGGCCTAGCTGACGATCGGTTTCGCCTCGGTGGCCTGCTGCTTCCACTCCCTGCGGAACAACCGGCCGACCCACGATTTGAACGCATGGATGGTTTCATAAATAATCGGCACAACCACGAGCGTAAGCAGCGTGGACGTGATGAGCCCGCCGATCACGACGACGGCCAAACCTTTGGAAATCAACGTGCCCTCCGACATCCCGAATGCGAGCGGCATGAGGGCGAATATCGTGGCCCCCGCCGTCATGATGATCGGGCGCAGCCGGCTCATGCCGGCTTCCACGAGCGCGTCGCGAACGGAGTAACCCTCTTCCCTAAGTTGCTGCACGCGGTCGATGAGCACGATGGCGTTCGTCACGACGATCCCGATCAGCATCAGGAATCCGATCAGGGAGGTCACGTTGATCGACTCCCCGGTTATCAGCAGGCCGAACAGCCCGCCGATGACGGCCAACGGCAACGAGAACAGGATCGCGAACGGCGCGCCGGCGTTGCCGAATGCCAGCACCATGACCAGGTAGACGATCAGGATGGAGGCGCCCATCGCCATGAACATTTGGCTGAAGCCGCTGTCGATGTCATCGGATACGCCCGCGACCTCCCGGCTGACGCCGGACGGCAGATCCAGCTGATCCAGAGCGGCGGAAACTTTGGCGCTGATCCCGCCTTTGTCCCGGCCCTCGATTTTGGCGGTTACGTTGACGACCTGCTGCTCCTTCTCCCGGGCGATCGAGACCGGGGATTCGATGTGACGCACGTCCGCGATATCGGCTAACCGGATTTGCTCCCCCGTCGGCGTGGAAAGCGGGATGTTCTCCAGCTTGCCGATCGAATCCTTGAAGGCCGGGTCCATCTCGACCGTCGTCTTGTACATGACGTTGTCGAACTTGATATCGCCGAGGTCCTGTTTGCCGATCCACGCCGCGACGGAACCGAGAACCTGCCCCGTGCTCATGCCGTACTGCCGGGCTTTGACCTGGTCGACCAACACTTCGACTTCCATCTTCGATTCGCCCAGCGAATCCTTGATTTCGCTGAGTTCCGGAAACTTCTCCATCTCTGCCCGAACGATGGAGGCGGCTTGCTTAAGCAGAAGCAAGTCATCCCCTTTGAGCGCATACGAGAAATTCGATCCGGAGCTGCCGTCGCCGCCGAAGGAAATGAGCGATCCGTCGACCTTGGATCCCTTGGGCAGCAGGGTCAGGATCGTGTCCTTGTATTTCTTCAGAACCGCGTTCGCGTCGGACTCGGCGTTCACCTCGGTGAACATCGTGGAGCGGTACGGCACGGGCGTCTCGGAAAAATCGTACCCGACCAGCGATTCCACGTACGTAAACTGCGCGTTCATGCCCGCATCCTTCGCTTTCATGAACAGCTCTTCGATTTCCTTCATTTTCTCGTCCATGGTCGCTTTGGAGGTTTCCTTCGGCATGTCAATGGAGTAATAGATCTGCTTGTCGGCTTCGCTGGCCGGCATGAATTCCTTCGCGAGGAAAGGGACGGTCAGCACGATGGACGCGACGAACAGCAAGCCCGCAAGCAGCAGCGTCTTGATCCGGTGGTTCAGCGTCGCCGTCAGGATTTTCTTATAACGCGCCGCTACGGGGCCGATATGATTCTCGTCGTGATGCGGAATTTTGCGGCTCCGCATCACGAGCAGCTTCGCCAGCATCGGGATGACCGTCAAAGCGACGACAAGCGATGCCATCAGGGCGCAGACGAGCGTCAGGGCGAACGGCCGGAATACCTCGCCGATGGTGCCGCTGACGAAGGCGATCGGACCGAATACGCCAACGGTCGTCAGCGTCGAGGAAGTGATCGCGGAAGAAACTTGCTTGGTCGCCAGCACGATGACCGATTCCTTGCGCTCCTGCGCCCTGGCCAGCTGGCTGTAGACGTTCTCGATGACGACGATGCTGTCGTCCACGACGCGCCCCACCGCGATGGCGAGCCCGCCCAGCGTCATGATGTTCAGCGTAATGCCGAGAGGAGCCATGAGCATGAGCGTCAGCAAAATGGACAACGGGATGGAGACGAGGACGATCAGCGTCATGCGCACATTGCGCAGGAACAGAAGGATCATCAGCGAGGCGAGAGCGGCGCCCATGACGCCTTCCTTCACCATCCCGTTAACCGATTGCTTGATCGCCTTCGAGTCGGTGAACACGTCGTGGAAGCTCACGCCAGGCAGCGTCCGGTCCCATTGGTCCAGCATTTGCTTCACCTTGTCGCCGAACTCGACCGCGTTCGTTTCCTTCGTTTTGTACAGATGGATGGCGATCGCCGGTCTTCCGTCGAGCCGAGCGTAGAAGGCCGATTCGCTGATGGACTCCACCTTGGCGATTTGCCTAAGCTCGACCGATTCGCCGCGCGGCGTCCCGATGAGCATTCGATCCAGGTCGTAGAGGGCGTTCATCTCCCCGGTGACCCGAACCATCTCATCGTTGCCGCCGAATTCGACCGAACCGGCGGGACTGGACGTAAGGGCGGCCTGGATTTCGGACACGACCTGCGACGGCGACAGCCCTTCATTCACGAGCGCCCCCGCATCCAGGCGGATTTTAAGCGTCGACTCTTGGTTGCCGATCGAATCGAGATGGTCGATGCCGTTAATGGATTGAAGTCCGGGCTCGATGACGTCTTTGTAAATTTTGTCGAGCTCCGCCTGATTCATGCCGTCTTCGCCGTACACCGCCGTATAGTAGACCGGCTGGGAAGCGAAGCCGAACGTCGAGACGCGGGGCTTATCCGCGCTGTCCGGCAGCTTGACATTGGCGATTTGGCTCTCGATGTCTTTCTTGGCGTCCTCCGGATCGCTGCCCTGCGTAAGCTGGACGACGATGGAGGAGAAGTTGTCGCTGGAGGTGGAGGTCAGATTCTTTAACCCTTTCAGGTTCGCCAGCGATTTCTCAAGCGGCTTGGTGACCTGCTCCAGCACGTCCTTGGGCGGCGCCTTGTAGGAAGTGCTGACCATAACGACCGGGAACGAGATGTCGGGCATGCTCTCCACTTTCAGCGTACCCGCGGAGTAGACGCCCCCCACGAACAGCAGCACCATCAGGATCATAATGGCGGCCACGTTCTTCATCGAAAACTGGGTTAGCTTGATCATGCCATTTTCCTCTCCTATGAATCTATAAACTGCCTGTCGTAACTCCTACCCGCTAACCATCATATAGCCAAAAGTTCCCATGCCATAACCACCCTTCGGCGGGATTCGAACTAGACTTAGGTCGGGCCGAGGACGGCGGCGATAGGACGATTCCCGATCATTATATTTTTACCTGGAAGTTCCAACAAGAAGTTCAAACATTCTTTTGTAAAACTTTTAGACTTCTTTAAACATTGTTAAATCTTGCTGAAATTATTGTATGACGCATATGAAAGACTCCCGACAAGCTGCCGGGAGTCATGATACGATTATGGTTGGGCTGGAACCCAGTTGTGTTGCGGGATGTATCCGTCCGCTACATGACTGTCGTCAAACTGTAACACGAGTACGGTTTGCCCGATCACTTCCATGTTGGCATTATAGAATGCTACACGAACGAACGCGTCATTGACTTGTTTGTCGGTTGTCGTGAAAAACCAGGACATGACGGGCTGATCGATGCCGCGAGACGAATTAATGGAAGTTGCGTTTGTCATCACATAACCCGGATAACCGTTCGGGCTCAATTTCACTTTCCACCCTTCTCTGGACAACCCGCCGGGCAAGGAAGATAGTTGACCGCCCATGAACTCCGTTTTTAAAGCAAAATACTGGGCAGCAGGCAGAATGCTTTGCAGCTTATTCACATCCAAGTATACGCGATATGCGTAGCTGTAAGGTTCCGGAGAACCCGGGCTATTCCGAAATGCGTCTTTCAACTCTTGTTTCGTCAGAGCGCGAACGTTAACGCCGAGATCAGGCGTTAGCGTCGGGACATCGGAGAGATCGTACGGATAATCTCCCTCCGCCAAATCTTGTCCGTTTCTCGTGATTTTAATATGCAAGGTCCCGCTCTCTGCCAAAAATCCGCCCGGCAGCTGGCTATATCCTCCGGTAAAATTGACGACGGTCTGATTCCCCGATTGGGTAACGGTTACCTTATCCGAACTACGAATTCGATCACCTGCGATCGTACCGATTTCCAGATGATACACGCTTGATGTCACCGTCGTTCCATTTTGCACGCTGTAGGTCGTCGTACTGCCGATTTTCACCGCTTCCTGCAGCGTTCGCGGATGCTGGATATAGATGCGGTATTCCTTGGTCGAAAGCCCGTCCCCGCTCCGTACGTTAATGTAAACGATTTTGTCTTCTCCCGGTTTCACCGTGAGATCGATAAATGCCTGATCGGAGACCATATTGTCAGATCTGATAAATTCCCCGTTGTTACCCATGATAACGAAATATACCTTGGAGTATACCGATTTCGTAACGGATACCGATGCTTGCTCCGGAGCTTGCAGATCGCCGGGGGTTATCGCGCTGTAAGCGAACACGTCCGGGGCGAAGCCGGTTTGTCCGGTCGTATAGTAGTTCGCGTCAAGCTGGTTCAGGGTGGACATATTGAAAGACAAGCCTGCAAGATGAGCGTCCCTGCACGCTTCGGCCGTTCCCGTGCACGTCTGATTATTATTGCTGCCACCGCCAGGATTGCCGCTGTCCGGATTGCTGTTCGGAGTGCTGCGAACCGGTTCTATTGCAGGCTCCTTACCAGGACCGTCAACGGTTTTCGGACGAGTCTCGAAAGTCGACCCCTGCGCACCGCCGTTGACAGTTGCTCTATCAATGGTGCCTGGACCCAGCAGCTTGGCGACCGCGTCCAATACCAGTCTCGCGATGGAAGCATTCCCGCCAAGGTCGATCTCCGTATCTGCGGCACCCGTCCCTACATTGAACTGTTTCACGGAACCGCTCGGAATGCTGACCTTGATGTCGGAAGACAACACCGCCACATTTTCGAACTGGCCCTGCAATTGAACCTGGGAGCCAGACGGCAATCCGCTGGACAATTCAACGTTTTTGAACCCGCTGTCGGTGATCCCCGCTTCTTCAAGCTTCACCGGCGTGTTCACGACAACGGTATCGATCGAGGAATCCCCGAACGCCACTACCCTGACGGTACCGGTTCTTTTATCGACGATAATCCTTACGAGTACGGAATCCTCGAAATGGACGGAATTCTGACCGCCGCCCTGAATTTTGGTTGTCCCTTTTACCGTTACTTTTTTGAAATACGCTTCCCCTTCTCCGACACCTTCCGTTAAAGTCAGATTTCCTTCGATGACAAGATTGCGCAAAGTGACGTCGGGGGAACTGACGACCACGTCTCCATGTAGGGTCTCCGTACCCGTTTCCGGGCCATATACGCCTGCTTTGCTGTAAACCGTAGCCGTACCGACAACGGTAGTAGCCTGATTCAGCATCGTTACCGCTTCGGCTCTGGTCAGCTTGGCTTTCGGAGCCAAGTTGCCGTTTGTGTCGCCCCGGATGATGGAATGACTCACGAGAGCGGCAACAGCCGGTTTACTCCACTCGGCGACGGATGCGAGGTCTTTAAATGGAGCCAATTGATCGCTGCTTCCAGCCGCCAATTGGAGAGCTTTCGCAACCATCACGGCCGATTCTTCTCTCGTAATGGCTTGGTCCGGGCGAATCGTATGATCGGAATAGCCGCCTGCATATCCCGCTTTGACGGCTATGGCTACTTGCGCATAAGCCCAATGGGTCGATTTAAGATCCTGAAATTGAATCTCTGTTTTCTCCGTGAGCTTAAGAGCGTTATTGATCAATGTGATGAGTTCCGCGCGGGTGATCGGACGGTTGGGATAATACGAACCGTTATCTCCCTTGAGCAAGCCCTTGTTGATCCAGTCGCGCATTTGCGTCTCCGCCCAATGCCCCTTCAGATCGTCGGCAGCGGCTGGCGAAGACGATGCCCATGCCGTAGACAGGATCGACAGGGATAAAGCCAGTACAACGATAAGGCTGATCCATTTCTTGGCTGATTGGTGCAATGACAATTGATTTCCTCCTCTGTGACTAGTCCATTATTCCTGCGAAATCGATCATATGATGTCGAAACCATATGAAAAATGTACCATTACATTATATTTTTCTCATGTGTCGCCAACAAGGAGGTTTATCAAAGTTAATAGATTCTTTATATTCCCTTTACAAATACTTCGAATTGATGACGGTATACGCGCGGTTATCGGATGGATGGTCTTCTCGATTACTTATTACATGTATAAAATCACGTAGTTATTATGAAAATAAAGTAGACTTTTGTTGGGATCCCGTGCGGATATGGCAGTTTCTCGAAACGGTATGCCGGATTCGCCCCGCCGGTCAGTTTTAGATGGAAAACCTCCCACTAATTCCGATCCTTTCGCAAATTATGGCTATTTACAGGGAAAACCTCCCATTAATATCGGTGATAAACGTCAATTGAGGGGATATAGCCGGAATTAGAGGGAGGTTTTCCTTCTAATCGCTCACGTTTGGCCCATACGCAAAAATAGAGGGCAGTTTTCCCTATAATCGCGTTGACTGCGCGAAAGCCGAATGCGTACGATTCAACGATCCGCTTCGCAAGATGAACAGAGTATGAACGAGAGCGCCAATACTGTAAACGGCTTCCCTCTCGCTTCCCCGGTACCACTCTCACCGAAAACTTATAAATCAGGTCAAAAAAACCGCGTCTCGCGGTCCCTTCTAAATACTTCCTTTATGCGGTTAACGTACAGCCGGTACGCCGATAAATAACGCTACCCGCCAACGCTTTTCTTCTGCGTTCAGGCAGATGCGAAAGCAGTAACGCTGCCTAACAGCGTTATTCTGTTTCTACCGGATCGCGACTTGGATGCGAAATAAGGCATTGCAAAACGTGTAAGCATCATTTTTCGAATCGGCATATCCTAAGAACCTTCGCACACACCCCGAATACTTATTAATCCTATCAGGTAAAACAAAAACGGCCCCTAACCGCTCGGGCGCGGAGAGGAACCGTCTGGTTTCGATCGTCATGAAGATGTTGTCACTATGTATGCTGCAGATTAGAGTGTCACCCAGCCGTACTTGATGGAGTTGATCACGGCTTGCGTGCGGTCGTCCACTTCCATCTTCTGAAGGATGCTGCTGACGTGGTTTTTGACCGTTTTCTCGCTGATAAACAGGTTTTCGCCGATCGTCTTGTTGCTCTTGCCCTCAGCCATGAGCTTCAGGACTTCCGCTTCCCTGCGGGTGAGCGGATTGTTGCCCTTCGGAACGAACTTCGTCACCGTCTCGCGGCTCGCTGCCGCTCCGGAAGTCGCCCCGATCTCGTCCAAATACGTCATGCGGCGAAGCTGGTTGATGAGCTTGCCCGTCACCTTGGGGTGGATGTAGGCATGTCCCTCCGCGACGGTCCGGATCGCGTTGATGAGCGATTCCGCTTCCATGTCCTTGAGCAGGTAACCCGATGCTCCCTTGCGCAACGTTTCGAAAACGTAGCTCTCATCATCGTGAATGGAGAGGATGATGACTTTGATATCCGGGAAAATGTCCCGGAGACGCTCGGTGGCGATGACCCCGTTCTCGATCGGCATATTGATGTCGAGCAGCACGACGTCAGGCTTGAACCGGTTGCAGAACTCCAGCACCTGGATGCCGTCGCCGCATTCCCCGATCACCTCGAGATCCGTCTCCATGTTCAGGATCCGCTTCAGCCCTTCCCGGAACAGCTGATGATCGTCGGCGAGGAGCACCTTGATCTTGCGAACCGCCGTCTTACTTTCCATGTGCGCCTAACTCCTTTCCTGGCTCCGCGTTTATGGGAACTTGTATTCTGATTTTGGTGCCTTGTCCCACGCTCGATTCGAACTCGATTTTGCCTTGCAGCAGCTCCACGCGTTCCCGCATCCCGACGAGGCCGAAATGCGCGTGGCTCCTCGCCCGTTCCTCCGCCTGCTGCACGGAAAATCCTTTTCCGTTATCCCCGATGGTCAGCTCTATGGTATCTTCCAGGAATGTCATATCGAGCGATACGAAACTCGGTTCGGCATGCTTCAGGGCATTGTTGAACGCTTCCTGCACAAGGCGGTACATGGCCGCTTCCATGGCGGACGACAGCCGCTTCTCCTTGCCCGCCGTTTCGAAGACGGCGCGGATCTTCGTTTTCTCCTCGAAATCCTGCACGAATTTGCGAAGCGTCGGCACGAGTCCCAAGTCGTCCAAGGTCATCGGCCTGAGATTGAAGATGATTTTGCGGATTTCCCCGAGCCCTTGGCGGACCTGCGTCCTCAAGTCGATCAGCTCGCTTCGGATCAGCTCCAGGTCGTTCGTGTCGAGCATCCGTTCCGCGATTTCCGTCCGCAGCACCAGGTTGGCGAGCGATTGGGCGGGACCGTCGTGAATTTCCCTGGCGATCCGCTTGCGTTCGTCTTCCTGGGCCAGAATGATCTTCAAGCCAATGAGCTGGCGGTTCTTCGCGGACTCGAGAATCCGGGTGATCTGGTTCAAATCGCCGGAGAGGTAATCCAGGACGACGTTCATCTGCAGGCCGATCGTCTCCGCCCGCTCGATGGACATCTCGACGGACTTGACCCGGCTCTGAAGCTCGTTGCGCCTGGCCCGCAAGTAACCTTCCTTCTCCCGGTAAACCATGAGATCCAGCTGAATCTGGGTCGCCTTCTCGTACGCGGATTTGATGTCCATCTCGGTGTATCGGACGAAATCGCGGCTCACTTCCGTGAGGCGGATCCGAGCTTGCCGGTATTCCCGCTCCAGCCGGTCCACTTTGTCGATCGCCTCGGTCGTCTCCGCCAGAACCTTCTCCAGCTCCTTATGAAGGTTAAGGAGCTCCCTGCGGGCCGACTCGGCGATTTCGAACACCTGAACCTTGCTGTCTTCCATCACGGAAATGGCGTTTTGGATCACTTTGTCGATTTGGTCCACACGATAATCCACGTTCACGACTCCCCTGACAGCCTGTATCCATCATATCATATTTCTAATATTCGTCGAGGTGGCGATAGGACTTTCGATGTAAGATTAGCGAATTGTAATCGTCTTGGTCTTGCCGTCCCATTCGACCTTCTGCCCCAATTGTTCGGTCACGACGCGGACCGGCACGTAGACGCTGTTGTTCTTCAGGATCGGCGCGGCGAGTACGGGCTGGCGTACGCCGTTCACCGTCACTTCGCTGCGTCCAACCCAAAGCTCCAGCATCGAATCCCCGCGGAGCACGGTCACCCGCTTGGCCTTGTTGTCCCAAGCGATTTCGGCGCCCAGCGTTTCGCTCACGAACCGGAGCGGCAAATAGTTCACGTCGTTCAGCAGAAAAGGAGCGGCGGGCAGTTTGGTAGATTTGCCGTCGATGGCGGCGGTCGATTTGCCCACCTTCATCACGATCGTCGGCTTCACCGCGGCGAACGGCTTCGGCGGATATTGCAGCGCAAGGTTGTCGAAGGCGACTTCGCCTTCCAACGCTCTCTCATCCTGATCCTGTTCCAGGTTGACGACGTAGAGCTTGGTCAGCTTGGCCGGGCCTTTGAGGCCGGCGGCCGCCAGGTCGACGCGGATCGTCTTCCAGCCCGACCAGTCGATCTTCTTGGCGATGTCGACGAGAACCTTCTTGCCGTCGCTGTCAATGAACTCTGCCCGGGCATAGTTCATGCTGGAATCGCCCAGCATATCAAGCGTCATTGCGCTGGGCGTTCCCCCGACCGGGACGCCTCCGCCCGCCGCGTTCAGGTTCGCGTAGGCGAACCGGCTGCCGGTGCCGTTCGTGAAATCGTAGGTCAGGCCCAGCACCTGGGATCCCTCCTTGCCGGGGACGTCGGTCAGCATTTCGACGGTGCCCGCCGTTTCCGCCGGCAACCCGCTGAAGGTGATCGCGTAGCTCGGTTTCTCGAACGTCTCGAGCGATTTCTCGCTGCCGGGTCCCAGGATCGCCGCCGTACCGAAGCCGTCATACCGCGCGATGGCGAATCCGGCCTGCACGCCTTCTTCCACGCTTTCGACGGTCAGCTTGCCCGCATCGGCTGTCGCCTTGAAGCCTTTGAACTCCCAATTGACCGAGGAGGCCGGCACGGACAGCTCTCGTCCGTCCTTCAAGCGGGCTTTGACCGGCACCGAAATGACAGCTCCCGGCCGTAGCACGGTCGTGTTCGGATTCACGACGAGGCGCTCGATCTGGTCCTGGCCGACGACTTCCACGTTCAGCGTATCCGAGGCGTTGCCGGCTTTGACCGTGACCGTCGCTTTGCCGGGTTTGTTCGCGGTCAGCGTTCCGTCCTTGAACGTGCCGACAGGGGCGCTGATGCTCCATACCGGCTGCATGCCGGACGGGTCGACCGGGTTGTAGTAGGTATCGTAGCCCTTCAGCGCGTAGGAGGTCTCCTGCCCAATGAACAACGTATTGGCGCCGCTGGCGACGATGCCTTGGAGCTCGCCTTGAGGCGCGTTCGTGTAGACGCCGATCCCGTTGGCGACAAGACGCTGGGTCGTGCCGTAGAAAGTGGGGTGCGCCAGCGTTACGTTCGTGTCGCCCAGCGGGCGGGTCACCATGGTGGTCGAGCCGCCGCCGTCGAGGTTGACCGCTTTCCAGGCGCCGAGCTTGAGGAGCATCTGCTGCAGTTCCTTCAGGTCGACGCCGTCACGCCCTCCGTTCTCTTCGACGGTAACCAGATAGACGGTGCTCCCGTCCTGGGAGTAACCTACCGCCGTACGGGCGCGGTCGGCCGATCCGCTTACGCCGGAGATATCCCGCGAGAAGGCGGCTGCTTGGCCTTGGTCCAGCAGAATCGTATGACCGCCTACCAGCATCTGGAAGGAGGCGGGATCATACGTCTGTTGCGTCGTGAGAGATTTCAGTTGGTAGTTTGAGGCGACGTGGCTGCCCACGATCAGGTTGTCCGTGATGAACTTGGCGGCTTTGCCATGGCCCCTCAGGACGTAGCCATTGGGAGGCACGGGGGTGGTGATTTCTTTGTCGATGGCGATTTCCTGGACGACGCCGTCCACGACAAGCGCCTCGGTCGGCTTCGTGCCGGTGCCGGCCGGCCGTTCCGGAGCCGTCCATGCGCTCGTGTAGATGTATAAGGCGTCGACGTGGCTGTTCGTCTTGTTCGGGTCCGCCCAATACAGCGATTTGTTGACGCCGGCCAGCGGGAACGTTGCGGCCGTGTCCGAAGCGGTTACCGTGCCTTCGAAGGTAAAATTGTCGATCAGAGGTTTGCGGTCGCTCGTGATGGCGAACGCATAGAGACCGTTAATCTGAGACGTGCTTACGAGCAGTTGCCCGTTGGAGACCTCTGCCCCGATCGGCGCGCCGTCGCCCGTCGTGTTGAAGATGTCGGCGTTGATGCCCGCGACGGCTTTCGTTTCCTTCGCCATGGCGGTGACGGACTGGCGCTGCGTGATGCTGCCGTTCTTGCCGCCCATGACGTTCAGGGAGACGTATGGGTTGTTCAGGTCGATTTGCACGACGTGCATGACTTCGGTATTGTATGTAGATTTGGAGGGTACCCAGTTGTAGGTGAGCTGCTTCACGCCCGAGGTCACCATGGACTCGGAGGTTTTGACGAGCTGGTAGGTCACGGCGGCGGATTCGGCGGCATGGGCCGCGGGGATCAGGTAGGCCGGCGCTTGCATCGGCACGGAGAACACGAGCATTCCCGCGACGAGGGGAAGGACGATCTTGGGAGCGATTTTGCTCCGGGAAGGCTGGGACGTTGCAGCAATGGGCGCGGCGGTGTTCGAAGTCACGCGGCGCTTGGCAGGTTTCATAATATGGCGCATTTCATTCTCCTGTAAGTCATATGAATTTAGGAGCGAGCCGCCTTAAGTGAACAGGCACTCGCAGAAGATTCCTAGATTAATAGACTACTGGAAAACGAAAAAGTTACAGCCGATAGAAGATTGTGATTGATAAGAAAATATTAATAAAAAATCCGAGATTCCGTTTGGAATCTCGGACGGATAAAGCTAGGCTAGAGATTCGTTGTTGCTCGAAATCGCGTATTCGTCCACTAAATCGCCGTATCCGCATCGAACCGACGAACTAGCGCACCACATCCACTATAACGTCGAGATCTCCTTCTACCCAACGAAATAGCGTACCACATCCACGATTTCACTCGTATCCCCTTCGAAGCCGACGAAATGACCTACCATGTCTACTAAATCGCCCATGGCGGACGGCAACAAAAAAGGACCCCACTCAAGGGATCCCCTAACGATTTACCCACCCGCGATCTCCTCGCGCTCCTTCCGAGTCAGCTTCGCCTTCACCAGCCGATAGGATTGCTCGAGCATCACCAGAATTTCCCCGTCCGGCACGGTACCGTCAAGAACCACGGTGTTCCAATGCTTCTTGTTCATATGGTAGCCCGGCAACACGGAGCGAGGATATTGCTGCCGAAGCAACCATGCCTCCTCCGGATCGGCCTTCAGGTTCACGCTTTCCCGATCGCCGGTCCACCCCAGCAGGGCGAACATTTTGCTGCCCACGAATAGGACAGGCAATTGCGGATCGAAAGGATATCGCAAAGTGACGCCGGGCAATCGCAAAGCATACTCCGTCAGCATCTGACGATTCATCAAGGCAAAAACTCCACGTACTCCAAGAAACGTTTGATCATCGACGCTGCTTGGGCACGAGTTGCATTTTCTTTCGGACTGAATTGGTTTTCTGTCATCCCGCTGATAATACCCGCATCGACACACATCGCGATTGCCGTTGAGGCATACGCGCTTATTCTCCCTCGGTCAGCGAAACGTGACAATGACGTTGTGGCCCCGGACCCCTGAGTCCCTGCGTAACTCATGGCCCGTTGCATCATTGCAGCCATATCTTCCCTTGTAATGGTAGCATACGGCCGGAAATTGCCGTCCGTTCCTCCGGAGACAATCCCCGCTTTGCTTGCTGCGCCGATATAGGGTGCATTGGAGTCGCTAACCTTAACATCTCCGAATCTCGCAGCGGCGGAGCTATCCCCGGTAATCCCCAATCCCCTGACGATGAATTTGGCAAAGTCTGCTCTCGTAATTTTCGCCTCGGGAGAGAACGCCCCTGTCGTCGAACCATCAATGATAAATTTAGAGGCTAACAACGCAATATCATCCTTGGCCCAGTGGGTCGCCGTGTCATTGTATGAGGTGGGAGATTGACGCACGACGGTGTAACCACTGCTGCCTTTGCGTTTAAAATAAACCGTCGCTCCCGCGGTAGTCGATACGACCTCTGTCGGAACGTACGCGATGTCCTTCATTTGCTCGTCATACCGGACAACCGACATCTGTTCGGGATTTTGCGACAGATTGCTAGGAATGACGAAAGCACGCTTCACATATAGGTCGTAGTCTTTCAACTCCTTGGTCTGACTGCCGCTGACCAACATGATCGAGAAATCGGCCGGCGTGGACAACATGGCTAGATTACGGCTCATAATTGCCGACGAGAGCGGCGAAGAAGTCGTCAATTTCTCCATATTGAATTGCAAGAAGGCGCTCGACGCACTCGCGCCCATCTGCCCTATTTCTTGCGATAGTTTGACGGCAGACAAGGGATATATGAATTTCATATTGCCGTAATCAATCCTGAAGGTGGCGTTGGAAATCCGGTTCTGCGCATCCAGGAAAGCCGTGACCGGCACCATGACGACAGCGGCTTGTTCTGTAGAAGGCACCACGATCGAAATCTCCGTAAAACCCGGTTGGGAGCCGTACGTTTTCATAAATGAATAACTGGCAATCAGCTTTTCTCCATCCACCAGATACCGGTTTACGGTCTTGCCACCAATACTTTGACCAAGCACTTTCGTATAACCCTGACTGTTCAGTTTGAGTGCATTATTGCCGTCTGTCTCCAGATAACCCGGCAATGGGCCGCTCCAGGATGAACCTGTACCGACAGGGTAATCACTGAACGCAGAGATGGATTGCCCGTTAACATCCTTTAGCGCCGTACCTGTCGCGAAATAAGTCACCGTGATCCCTTGCCCCGATCCCGGCGTGGATGCCAGCGTCAAGAACACCTGCGATCCGGAGACGGATACTCCCGTTATGGCTGCATAACTTCCGTTTACCTTGACATAAAATTGCGCAGCAGCCGGAATCGAAGAAGCATTCAACGTTGCATTGAACGTCAACGTAAGCATGCTGCCTTGTACCGATGCGGATTGCAGTTGGCCCGAACTCGAATTGGCATTCGTAATGGAGTAGGCATTGATCGCCGGGGCCAAATTGCCTTGCACATCCGCGATCGGAGACGAACCGGGAATGTACGTCAACGTTATAGGAGAACCGGAAGAGACGATCTGAGAAAGCGTCAGTTCCACGATATTCCCGGATACGGATGTCGAAACGACCGATAACGACGAGGTTCCACTCCATATTGCGAAGCTGGATGTCAGAGGCAACGGGCTGGTTCTAAGTAATTCGTTATAAACCAAACTGATTTTATTCCCGGACACATAGGCTGCGGAAAGCAGCGGAGACGTCGTGTCTGAGGAATTCCCAACGTTATAATCCGCGAACGCAGCCACATTGTTTCCAACGGTATCTTGAAGCGGAGATCCGCCAGGCGTATACGAGACAGTTACGCTCTCCGTACTCGCCACCGATACTGGAAGGTTCAGTGTAACCGATGACCCGCCCACCGATACCGTTGTCGGATACATGGCGGTACCGCTTCTCTTCACAATAAACTGCGCCGAAGCCACGGAGGAATTGGATAAAGCGGCTAATGTCTTGTTGAAATTCACGGTGACGACAGTTCCGGAAGCAGAGCCGCTTACAGGCCGCGGCAGCGTTGTATCCGAAGCAAGTGCAATATCTTTGCCCGAGAGATCTGCGGCGAGTTTGCCTGCCAGATTGCGAAGGGCTCCGCTGGTATAAGACACTTTAACCGCCTGTCCGCTGGATACCGCGGATGCGAGCGTGAGCGTCACCTGATTGCCTGATACGCTTACAGCTGTAACAGCTCTGGCGACTCCATTAACTGTCACATAGTAAGTCGCCGGAAGAGGCACGAAATTGCCATCAAGCTCTTGATCGTAATTGAGAACGATCGAGCTGCCATTTAAGACGCCGGATGCGTACACAGGCGCATTATTGTTGCTGGCTAGGGTCGTGAAAGTCCAGCGGTAATCATTAAGAATGCCTTGAAATGAATTGCCGACAGAATCCGTGATCGCATCAGGCGGGAGCCAAACCGAATATTTGGTGCTGGGTTTGAGCGTCGCTGTCGGCGTCAACAGAACTTTCTTTGCATTCGTAGAATCGATCGCCATATTCAGCGGAATTCCCGGATCGGTAGTGCTAGCCGACAAATACAACATGGCTACTTCAGATGAATCGACCAAGACCGGTTTGTTGAATTCCGCACTAAGTATAAGCCCCGTCGTACGAATTCCCGTTGACCCGCTGACCGGATTTGTAGAAACGATGTCCAGAAGCGACATATCCTTCGTAACCCTGAATTGCCAGATTCCCGGGCTCGAAATCCCTGCATAGTATTCATTCGCCGCATTACGAAAAGCCGTACTATTAATTTGCACGTAATACGAGTTATTGTTGATAAATGAAGTGCATGGTGAAATGGTTATGGTGTCCGTTCCGCCACCCGTTACATTCGATGAAGTGACCGGAATCGTGCAAAACAAGCTTCCATCGGCATTGCGGATTGTAATTGAACCGCTGTCCGGAAACACGATCTGATTGAATTTGATTTGCAAATTACCGTTTACCGACGCCTGCACGCCGCCGTTGCCCGGAGAGAAGGAAGAAACCGCGGGTTTACTCGCACCGCTCGTCGTAAAACTCCAGGTGGACACGTCACGAATGCCGTCATATTCTTCCGGTCCAGACTTAAAAACCCCAGCGTCAATGAGAACGTAGTAGGTCGTATTCAAAGCAAGGGAAGACAATTTCAGAGTCGCGTTACTCCCGGTTACATCTACGCACAAGATACTGCCACAAGCCGCGGCGACGTCAATCGATTGAACCGTTACGTTATCGGACAAACGTTTGATGTAGATTTTCCCTGTCCCTTTGTTGATCGGAGTCGCAAATTGCATCGTCAGAATCGGATTTGTATAGGCAACGTTGATCGAACCGCTGGCCGGGCTGAACGAGGGCTGCGCGATCCCTGAAGCTTGAGTTTTGAAACCCCATGACGAATCATTGCCAATACCGGCGTACTTATTACCCACGATGTCAACGAAAGCGCCATTATCGATCGTTACGTAATAGTTTGTGTTGGATATTAGCCTGGATGGCAATTTGACAGACACGGCCGAAGTTCCCGATCCGGTTACGGACGAAGACAAGACGGAAATGGTTTGTTCTTCGTTGGACTTGTCTTTATTGAAGATATGGATATACCCTGCCGCTGCCCACACTGGTTCACTGAATGTCAGGTTCAGTTCTCCTGTTGTAGACACGCCTGAAGAGCCCATAACCGGTAATGTAGAGACTAGCGTAGGCGCTGCGCTGTCAACTCCAACCGTTGTGAAGGTCCACGCGGTTGCATTCGTAATTCCTGCAAACACGCCATTGGCAGAGTTAAACGCTCCATTATCGATTAACACATAATAACTCAATCCAACCACGAGATTGCTAGAAGGCTGGATCGTCAACTTGTTCCCGTTTATCGATAATCTGGGGCTGCTATTAGCTGGGAACGACTCGACCAGAGCATTATTATCAACGCGGAAAATGGAGACGGCCGCTCCGCTGTTCGTGGTTCTTGAAATATTCTCGTCGAAGGTAACGGAAAGAGTCCCGTTCGCCGGCACTGCCGTGTCATTATTGCCTGGATAAGTAGAAACGACAACCGGTCCGCCCACAGCGGCCCACACCGTCTTCATGCCGGAAACAGCCGCAACTTGCAGCAGCATGGCGGCCAATAAAATAAAAGTGATCAAACGAAAACGCTTCACGACGATTCCTCCGCTGAACAGTCTAGTACCTTTATATTCGGTTTCCAGAGGCTGGAACTTTAGGGACCATAGGCTTATTCAGTCCATATAGATGAAAAAGGCTCCCGCGTTTGCGGAAGCCGTTGGATCATACGTTCGTTTGATTGTTATGCCATAGCCTGTTGCTTCAAAGCGTCAACCTTATCCAGACGCTCCCAAGGGAGGTCCAGATCGGTGCGTCCGAAATGTCCGTAAGCCGCGGTCTGCGCGTAAATCGGCCGGCGCAAATCGAGCATCTTGATGATGCCGGCCGGACGGAGGTCGAAGTTGTTGTTGATCAGCTCGACGAGCTTCTCTTCGCTCACTTTGCCAGTGCCGTACGTGTCCACGTTGATCGATACCGGGCGAGCTACGCCGATGGCATAAGCCAACTGGATTTCGCACTTGTCGGCAAGGCCTGCAGCCACGATGTTCTTGGCCACGTAGCGTGCCGCGTAAGCGGCGGAACGGTCAACCTTCGTCGGATCCTTGCCGGAGAACGCACCGCCGCCATGACGGGCATATCCGCCGTACGTGTCGACGATGATTTTGCGGCCGGTGAGGCCGGCATCCCCTTGCGGTCCGCCGATAACGAAACGGCCCGTCGGGTTGATGAAGTACTTCGTATCCGGGTTCAGCCATTCCGACGGAACGACCGGCTTGATAACGTGCTCGCGGATGTCGCGGTCGATCTGCTCCGAGGTCACCTCTTCGCTGTGCTGCGTGGAGATAACGATCGTTTCCACGCCGACCGGCTTGCCGTCCTCGTACTGGATCGTAACCTGCGTTTTGCCGTCCGGGCGCAGGTAGTCGAGCGTACCGTTCTTGCGCACTTCCGCCAGGCGGCGGGACAGACGATGCGCAAGCGCGATCGGAAGAGGCATGAATTCCGGGGTTTCGTTCGTCGCGAAACCGAACATGAGGCCTTGGTCGCCAGCTCCGATGTCGGCGTTCTCCTCGCGGACGTTGACGCCGTCGCGGCTCTCCAGGGCTGCGTTCACGCCTTGCGCGATGTCCGGAGATTGCTCGTTGAGCGACGTCAGAACGGCGCACGTGCTGCTGTCAAAGCCGTATTTCGCGCGAGTGTAGCCAATTTCCTTGATCGTGCGGCGGACGATGGCCGGAATGTCCACGTAATCCGCCTTGCTGCTGATTTCGCCGATAACGAGTACGAGACCGGTGGCAACGGAAACTTCGCACGCAACGCGCGCGTACGGGTCTACTTCAAGAAACGCGTCGAGTACCGCGTCGGAGATCTGGTCGCAAATTTTATCCGGATGGCCTTCCGTGACCGATTCGGATGTGAAGAGATGCCGTCCTTTGATCGACAATGTCTTCAACCTCCATAGAAAAAAATGAACCTTTTCCGCTTGGAAAAGGTTGTTAGACAAACCTTCGATTCATAATGATAACGGATTTGTCGAGGGGTGTCAATGGACGGGAGAACCTAGTGCAGCGCGGCTTTACAGGATCGTCTGCTGCGCTTGCTGTTCCGCCAGTTGCACCAACCTTTTCGTAATATTACCGCCGATGGTTCCTGCTTCCCGGGCCGTGATATTTCCCCAGTATTCGCTTCCTGTTGACGCGCCGCCTATACTGCCCAATTCGCCCGCCATTTCGGACTCGAATCCGCTGGAGGAAAACCCTGCGATCCCAAGCTCCCCGGCAAGTTCATACTTCCATTGCTGGATCGCTTTGTCGCATTCCGGCACCAATTTGCGGTTCCTGCTGTTCGGCATGGTTTTCTTTGCACCTCCTTGATTGATGACGGGGTTAGTATGTGCGCAGCCGACTCGGCCAAGCGTATGAGTTTATGGTGGGCAGGGAAGAATGTACTAATCTCGATTCGCCAAAAAATCCCTCAGCGCCTCTCGCCAATGTCTAAGCGGGGCGAATCCTGCTCTGATCATGGCATCATGGCCAAGGACGGAATAAGCTGGTCTCGGTGCCGGACGCGGAAATTCTTCGGTCGTACAGGGAAGCAATTCGACCTGGATGCCGGATTCTTCGAAGATCGCCTGGGCAAACTGATACCATGTACAGGATCCGCTGTTCGAGGCATGATAAATGCCGAATTTGTCGGTTTGGACGAGATCGAGCAAAAATACTGCCAAATCCAGCGTGTACGTCGGACTTCCGGTCTGATCGTTCACGACGCGGAGCGACCGTCGGGATTCGGCCAAATTAAGCATCGTATGCACAAAATTCGCGCCGTATGCCCCATAGACCCACGAGGTACGAACAAGGAACGTCCGGCTGCATGCCTCGAGCGCAGCGCGTTCTCCCTCCAGCTTGGTTCGGCCGTAAACGGTTTGCGCACCGGTGGGGTCATGCTCGTCATAGGGGCGAGTTCCACGCCCATCAAACACGTAATCCGTGCTGACAAAGCAAAATTTCGCCCCGGCGATCTCGGCAGCCGCGGCCATGTTTCGGGTTCCGTCTACATTCACACGATAGGCGGTTTCCGGGTCCGCTTCCGCTTGGTCGACCTTCGTGTAGGCCGCTGCGTGGATGACGGCATTCGGCCGATGCTCCTGCACAGCCTGCAAGCATGCCTGAGCGTCCGTAATATCCAAACCCTGGCGGTCCAGTCCGATTAGGCACAAGCCCGGCTTCCGCAGCCGAACCAGCTCCTGACCCAACTGTCCACCCGCTCCCGTTACGAGAATCGTTAGACGTTCAGCCATTCTGCCGATACGCTCCCGTCTCGATCCGCTCCAGCCAAACCTGATTGTCCAAGTACCATTGTATCGTGGCGCGGATGCCGCTCTCGTAATCGTGTTTCGGATTCCATCCGAGCTCCCGCCGGATTTTGGACGCATCGATGGCGTACCGACGATCGTGGCCGAGCCGATCCTCGACATAGGTGATCAGCGACTCCGGACGATCTAGCGCTTGGAGAATCGTGCGAACGACCTGCAGGTTCGTGCGTTCGTTGCGGCCTCCGATGTTATAAACTTCCCCATCCCGGCCTCGGTGAATCACCAAATCGATGGCGCTGCAATGGTCTTCCACATAAAGCCAATCCCGCACGTTCAGCCCGTCACCGTAGACAGGCAGCGGCTTTCCGGCCAGCGCGTTGCGGATCATCAGGGGAATCAGCTTCTCCGGGAACTGGTACGGACCGTAGTTGTTGGAGCAACGGGTGATGTTGACGGGGAGTCCGTACGTTTCGTAGTACGCGCGAACGAGCAAATCCGCTCCAGCTTTGCTTGCCGAGTAAGGGCTGTTCGGTGCGAGCGGGGTCTCTTCCGTGAAGAGCCCGTCATGGCCGAGGGTGCCGTACACTTCGTCTGTGGAGATCTGAACAAATTTGCTTACCTTGTACTGTTTCGCTAAGTCCAAGAGCGTCTGAGTCCCTTGAATGTTGCTTCTTACGAAAATATCCGGTTGGAGAATGCTGCGGTCCACATGAGATTCGGCAGCAAAGTTCACCACCGTGTCTACGCCTTGTTGAAAAAGAAGCTCCATCGCCGCTCGATCCGCGATGTCTGCCTGAACGAAACGGTAGCCGGGACCGGCGACTCCTTCCAAGTTATCCGGATTTCCAGCATAGGTTAGCAGATCGATGTTGACGATTTCATATGCCGGATATTCCCGTCTCATATAGTGGACGAAGTTGCTTCCGATAAATCCGGCTCCGCCGGTAATAAGCATTTTCAACCTGGTTCACCCTCGAATGTGAAGTTTATTTCAGCATCGGCCAACATGGGATGACGGGTATCTTTCTCCGATAGAATCGGATGATCTACCGGCCATGTAATACCGATTGCCGGATCGTCCCATGCGACCCCCCTGTCATGCGCGAGAGAATAGAGCGCGTCTACCTTATACTGAACTTCAGTATTA
Organism: Cohnella sp. CFH 77786; assembly: GCF_019400745.1. GTDB lineage: Bacteria > Bacillota > Bacilli > Paenibacillales > Paenibacillaceae > Cohnella. Next base: position 119,542 of record NZ_WJIB01000016.1, read on the forward strand.
GGCCTCAGTGTGCAGAACCCATGGGCAAACCCGCGGGGCACCAGCAATTGATGCTTGTTTTCGGCGGACAATTCAAAACCTTCCCATTGCCCAAACGTTGGGGAGCCTTTCCGGATATCCACGACTACATCGAATATGGCACCCGCAGTCACCCGGACCAGCTTGGTTTGCGCGGCTGGGTTAAGCTGATAATGGAGACCCCTAAGGACACCAGGCTCGGTGGATAAGGAGTGATTATCCTGAACGAATGTCATCGTAATGCCATGCTCGGAGAAACGTTCAAGATTATAGGTTTCCATAAAAAAACCGCGGTGATCTTGGAAGACTGCGGGCACGATCAATTTGACTTCTGAAAGTCTGCCATCCGTTACTTTCATCGAGGTATCTCCTATAATTTTAATTTACCGAATTCTTCTCCGAACCTGACTTCCTTGGCAAGCTCGTTTGCTCTCATCAATGAACCGTAAGTACCTGCATCCGTCCACCAACCTTGCAGAATATCATACGTCAATGTGCCCTCACGAATGTAGGCATTATTTACATCGGTAATTTCGAGTTCTCCCCGTGCCGACGGTTTTAGCGTACGAATAACATTGAAAACTTCGGCATCGTACATATATATTCCCGTCACCGCGTATTGACTCTTCGGTCGAGAAGGTTTCTCTTCGATAGAGATTATTCGATCCCCTTGGAGCTCAGGTACACCGTAACGATTAGGATCGGGAACTTCCTGAATCAATATCTTTGCACCGGAGCTTTGTTGTCGGAAGTTGTTCACATAAGGAGCGATGGAATCCTCGAACACGTTGTCACCTAGAATCACGACCAAGGAGTCATTTCCGACGAAATGTTCCGCCAAACCTAGAGCTTGGGCGATTCCGCCCGCTTCGTCCTGAACCTTATAAGTAAAGGAAACTCCTAACTCTTGCCCGCTGCCTAGCAGGTTTACGACATCTCCCATGTGATCTTTGCCAGTGACGACCAAAATATCCGATATATCGGATTCCTTCAATTTAGCGATAGCATGAAAGATCATAGGGTATTTGCCCACGGGCAGAAGATGCTTGTTGGTAACTTTAGTTAATGGATAAAGCCGGGAACCCGTTCCTCCGGCAAGTATAATTCCTTTCATTGAATCCACTCCTACATATTGTTATCTTTTGGATGCACTTCTACATTAGTTCCATTCCCGAAATGAAAGCGCACTCCTGTAGTGCGTCTAAATAAAAAGTCCGTTTCCCCGGTACCCCTATGATCTTCTTCTCCTACCTAGACGGATGATTCTGCAATTCAACGAATAGTATAAAATTCGCCAGATAATAACAATAGCCTTCCTAATTCCGGCAAATAAAATCTTACATTTTGATTAGATGCGCAATATTTCGGAAAAATCCTGACTTAAAAAATTTCCACTTGAAAACGATTTGAACTCTTTTCATGTAATTTACCTCGTTCAACTGAGCAAAGTTAATTAGCATTAATCTCTGAGATGGAGTTAAATCAGAATCTAACTTCCTATAAAGTTCATTACATTGGCAAATATAAGGCTCTAATGAATAATCTGAGAACAGTTTCATTGTTGCATTAAATAATGTTAGTTTTCTCGCCCCAATATGGTTGTTATCATGCAATCTGTACAAAATCGTAGCAGATTGCAGATGCACGATCTCTCCAACGCAACTCGCAACAAGCCCGATCCACCAATCATGCATAATAACCTTTTTAGGAAAGGGAGAACATTTCTCTGCTAATCTTCTATTAATCATCATGGTACAGCCTGTAATCACGTTCTGAATTAATAATTTATTCACTTGAACATTAGTCGGTCGCAATTTCTGTTGCTTCCAAAATGACGATGAAATTAAATTTAAATCTCTGCCGGTTACCATTAAATCGGTATGAACGAGGATAGGTTGTTGCGACTTTCGTTGAAGTTCAACATCCTGCATTTTTTGGTATGTCTTCTCGATTTTATCCTTCATCCAAACATCGTCTTGATCTGCAAACATGAAATAATTAGATTTTGTCTGTGTAAGACCGAACTCAAGCAAGTAGCCGAAACTTCGAGCAGCACCTACATTACTGCCTTCTTCTAGAAGGATTAAATTTTTGAATTTCGAAGTGTATTCTTGGAGAATCGACAAAGTATTGTCTGTAGAACCATCATCTCTCACAATAATTAAGAAATCCCGAAATGTCTGTTCCAACAAGGAGTCTAAAAATGGCCTTAAATAATTCTGTCCATTATAAGTGGAAAGTAATATAGTGATTAGCGGATTTTCATAGCAAGTCATATATACAATCCGTTCCCCTTATTGGACTTTTTAATGATCATTTAATACCTAGATAGTCTTTGACATATTCTCTATAATTGATAACCTTTTTTTGAACGGCGCTGTCAACATCGATTATTTTTTGAATCCTATCCTGAATGTGTACAATTTCTTCGTAATGCAAGGTGTTTTTCTCGCTTTTGGTTACACTATTCGTATGTCTCCGGTGATAGTTTAACGACTTATGATTGAAATAAATTTTCCCTTTTTGCAGCATCTTTATATAGAAAAACCAGTCACCTGCAATCTTAAATTGAGTTAATTCCTGAAGGATTTCGTTGATATCTGGCTTTTTGAAGATCGCTCCGGATACGTTCGGTATCGTATTCTTAACAGACATTCCTTTGGCTATTTCTGTTATGCCGTCTTCGATGTAAGAACTCTTCCATTTTTTCGAGTCTATGTCCGAAGTATAATCCAAATAATTGTCGCACAATATTTGTCCGGATTCATCCATTTGATAGGACTGCGCATAACCTATTACCACTTCCGGGTCTCTATTAAATCCAGCAATTACTTCTTCTAGGAAGTGCGGCGAGGATAAATCATCAGCTTCTGCGATCCAAATGATCTCTCCTTCTGCATTCGATATCCCTTTTGCCCATTGACGGAAAACTGAACCTGAATTCTTATCATTGAAAATCTTCTTGATCCTGAGCCTTGAATCAAAAGGGTAAGTTTCTATTATATTACGGCTTTCGTCAGTAGAACAATCATCCAATATGATCAACTCGTATATCGGATAGGTCTGGGAAATAATAGTTTCCAATCTTTTCGGCAAATACTTTGCATAATTGTAATTGGGAACGATGACGCTAACTTTCTTGTATGAGTGGCCGGCCATATCCAATAATTGATAGAGGTAATTTCGGAAATAGTATTTATTTTCGATAAGTTGACAACCATTCTTCCCTTGAACTCTTCTCAACTCGGCACTCTCAAGAAGCTCAATAATCGCTGATACCATAAGTTCTGAATTTGAGTACTCAACGAGACGCCCTGTCGTATCGTTAACAATGTCGCTAAATCCCCCGGCGTCTCTAAATCCAACAACAGGCACACCTACATTCAATGATTCCAAAACTACCGAAGGGAACGGATCTTCTCTTGAAGTTAACAAATACAGGTCTGCACCCGCGTAATATAGATCAACTTCATGGGTAGGATCAATAAAGATTACGGATTTTTTCCTATCATCTTGGATTTCATCGATCATGTACGGATCCCGGCTGCCAATCCAGACAAAGCGGACATCGGACATTATTCTCCTTAGAAGAAATGCTACCTCGCAGAATAAGTCAATTCCTTTCCTTCTATCGGCATAACCCACTCCTACTATAATTGGAGTTTCTGGAGAAAAACCCAGTGTTTTTCGTAGTTCTGTCCGTGCCTTCCACTCTTGCCCCTTATATTTATTTGCCTTATACAGACCTTGAGGTAGAACGACCTGCTTCTTATGATCGATAGGAAATAATGAAACATATTTATCTAATACATACCGGGAAGGAAAAACCACTGTATTCGAATATTCGGAAATATTTCTTGCCCGTTCTTCTGCTTTATATTGTCCTATTACACCAGGCAATTCATGGATCAGTGACAGGATTTTGAACCCACATTTCGCCAGATGGGGAACTACAATTCCGGCGATAACGGTGTTGGTTATTGCGATTCGATAGTTTTTCTTATATAGTTTGGCGAGGAAAACGGCGAGTTCTTTGGAATCGCCCCCGTCGGATAAAAGAGTAACGTTCCCCAGCTTTCTGTATTCTTCTAATAGAACACCGCCCTCTTCCAAAATTATTTCAACTGAATATCCAAACTGTTGGCTGAACACATCAATCATGTTTAAGGCCAGTAACTGTGCACCATTAAAATGAGCATTGTGAGAGACATAGATCAAATTCCTCTCAATCTCTTTGCTGGTTTCTTCAAGTGCTTCTTTAGTCGATTGCAAATAGGCATATCCGTATTTACGATCCGGCTCTAAATATGCTCCCTCAGCCCACTCGTTCCAGGCATTAATAAATACAACCTTGTCGTCATTAAAGGTGCTATTTGTATGTCTTATCACGCTCTTGAGCCAATTTTTATAAAGCGAAGGGGAGGCGCCATGATAAATCGTTCCATTATTTGATTTCCTGGCAGTATTATCCCAACTAGGAGCTACACCTTTATACAACTTGTAGTCCGTATCAAATAGGTAATTTTCATGTTCAACGTATTTCTTATAATCAAAAATCAATCCTTTGAAGTCAGGATTTACAATATCAACCTTGTCATTGATCATTTCACAACCATATTCATGCATGGAATGGGGAGGAAATTCTACCAAACCATCTAGGCCGAAGTCATCTGGGTTAGTGATCCCCCAAGAAACACCGAGCAGATGAATCTCCCCGATTCCTTCCATCCTGCAAAATTCTCTCCACCGACCCGCTGTTTTTTTGAAGTTTGGAAATAGACCTGGCCTGTAGACCAGAACAACAGGCTTTTCATTTATTTTAATGTATCGTTTGTCCTTTAAGTATCGGCTCAGATCTTTAATAAAGTTATTATCATCCTCATCCGAATATTTCTGCTCCATTAAGATATCATGCTCTTCCCCATCCCATCTTCTAGACCAATTTTCATTAGCCCAACAGAGACAAAAAGGCAAATCAATCTCTGGATGTTCAAGCAGCTGATCAACAGGCCGCTCCAATAGACGTTTTCCGCTAAACCAGTAATGATAAAAGCAGAATCCGTAAACTCCATACTGTCTGGCAAGCTCTGCTTGACGTTTCATGACATTGATGAACCTAAGATCATAAAAACCAAGTTCATCTGGCAAACGTGGTTGATAATGGCCAACAAACTGAGGAACGGCTTTCGTTACATTCGTCCATTCGGTAAAGCCTTTTCCCCACCATTGATCATTTTCTGGGATTGGGTGAAATTGAGGTAAATAAAAAGCGATTAATTTTACAATCGTATCTTCTCTATTAATCGATTCGTTAGAATAGGGAACATACTCCGGAGATTTATTATTTGACCAAAAAAACAAATTTTGTAGATAGCGGTCCCTTTTGTCCATCGAAGTGAATTCTAACGCTTGCACCTCATTGCTCAACACTTGCTGATCGCCAAACGAAAACGAATTTAACCATATATGGTACGTTTTTGTATTTCTGAGAACAATACGAAATGATTTGAAGAAGAGATTCTTCATTTTGATTCTACGAGAATCTGAAACTGGCAGTCGAAGGTATATATATCGAAGAAAATTTTTCGAAACATTTTTGTAGTTCCTCATTAGCAGCGCTCCCAACCTATTAGCTTAACAAATCAATCGACAATTCATTGTCCCTAATGTCTTGGATAGCCAACTAAATTCCTTCGTGACATCCTTTACGTCGATTCGTTTCAGCCCCCCCATTGGCAAAAAAACCTGTATATTCGAGTCCCCATAAACGATTTACAACTGTATTTTTCTACCTATCGGTCCACCAAATTTTTTAACAGCTTGTACAGCTCCCTCAACGGACGAGTTAACTTCCAGGAGACGGTATTTTCCATTTCTATTAATTTACTTTCAAAGGCTTGTATTCTAATCATAGTAATCTCGTTGATCTGCTCCAGCTCTTCATTCCTGTAATTGAGTCCGGAGTTGACTTTCCCTAAGTCTAAAACGCTCTTTTTGAGTTCGGAATTGGCTTTCTCTAAGTTTAGAACGCTGTTTTTGAGTTCGGAGTTGACTTTCTCTAAATGACTGTTAGCTTGGCTTAGTTGATTGTTTTGTCGTTTGAGATCAAGATTGTTCGCTTCTTGAACGTCATATGCTTTTTGGAGATCTCTCGATTCTATTACCATCCGGGTTAATTCGGATTCACTTCTTGTTAACTGGGCTTTAATTTCTTTGATAATGGACTTTTCTTGATTAATGATCCCTTTAACAACTTCCAAGTTATATATGTTAATATCCAAATACCAGTAATCAATTTCAAGTTCCTTGATTTTCGCATCACCCCAAGTTCTTTCCAAGTATAACTGGGGGTCCTCATTCAGAAAGCAAAACAGGTTACCGATGTTATACTCAGCGTTGGAACTTGCAATCTGCAGCTCATAAAATTCATCCCTATTTTCCGTATATAGGCAAATTCGATTGATTCCAACAACTCCGCATCCATTGAGTGGGTCAATTCTAATATTACGAACACCCTTACTTCCTACAGGAATAGTTACACTTTGTTGTCCAAAAAGTACTTTTTTTCGAATACAGTCTTCTTCTTGGAAACCCGAACCATAGTCCAAATAACATTCCATGACAGAAGCTTTTGCAGGAGTAAACCGTCGATTCAAATTCTCATTGGGAAAGTCGGTTGTAAAGTGAGGGATATCCGTGATCAATGCTAGCGACAAATTTGAAAGCAGTTTTTTTTCATCGTCAATCGGGAAATAAAAGTCCATCAAATTAACGTTTTTCTTGAAATTTTTAATAGAGTTTTCCAAAAAATTGCGCATCCAATTTGCATTGCAAATGTATGCTTTAGGAACAGCGTATCTTGTCATGATCCAATACAGCAATTCGTCTTTATTATCAACGGGTTCATTAAGAACGAATTGAACATGATCCAAATCAGTTCCATCCGCCATGAAAGACAAGAATCCTTTCCCGATGCTGATTAATTTATTATCCCAAAACAATGTTTGCAATCCAATGCTCGAGGAAACCGTAATTACGCCATCTACTTCACCCATTAAATATTGGGACGAGGCGTAATAATCTTCAAATTGCTTGTCATATATAAAATGCGGATATTTTTCTTGTACATAAGCAAGCACTTCATCCGTTAGACCCTTATATTCAGGGTGAGTGGTAACAACTACCCCGATGTTTCTTGGAACTTTTTCAAGCACATCTGTTAGATATTCGAATTGGCTTTGATAGTCGCATATGCTGTCAAATAAATAATATCCACTAAATTGTAAAGGCAATAAAACTAAACGATCAAACCGCTTCTTGTATGAAGAAATGAAATGTCTAAAAGGCGACTTTGCAAGAAGCAATCGCTGGATGGCGGCTTTTGCTCCAAGCAATTCTTCCCGAAGGTCATTGGACATCGAAATCATTGGTTTGATTTCATCCCAATATGACTCGAGATAAGCCCCGCCGTTCATTCCAATAGGGTCGAAATACCAAGATTCAGGGAATGGTTTTCTTGAGAAGATGCTGTATTCGATATGCAAAACAAGAGAATCCGGATACATTTTTCTGAGAAATGGAACCGGAGAAAATGTAAAAATCAATTCAGGCGTCGAATTAGCCTTGAGCTTACTCGTCATTAGATCGAGGTAATCCGTAAGTTGTTCTTCACTGTACTGACCTGTGTGCCAGGAATCTGAAAGCATTTTTGAATTGTATTTCATATTGAAAAGCATTTCTTTTTGAGAAATAATAATCTTGCTCACGTTATGACGTGGACTTAACGAAAAGGATAGTGGTTCATTAAGTACAAAAGTAAATTGGAAATCATCTAAGGTCTCCGTGATGTACCTGCAAATCCCTTTGAGCCATCCCTCTTTAAAAAAGGGTCTTTCCATTTCAATTAGTGGATCCACGTAGAATAATACTCTCAAGGCGAAAACCTTCTTTCTAGCCGCTTAGCTTTTGAGCTGATTCAAGTGGTCCGAGACTTCGCGAAGGCATCCTTCCCCACCCTTGCTTTTGAGAACCCAATCTGCGAATTCAATAACGGAGTGATGAGCATCAGAAGGACAAATGGCTACTCCGCAGCGCTTCATGATCTTAATATCATTAATATCATCACCGATGTAAGCAACTTCTGAAGCTATTACATTAAATTCATCCAAAAATTCCTGGAAACGTTCTTCCTTCAAACGATTTTTCACACTTATATATTCAAATCCTAGACGGGTAAATCTTTTCGTAATCGCCTGCTCGGCATTGCCGGCGCTCATAATACCGAGTCTAAATCCCTTCTCTCTAATTAAGCTAGCAGCAATGCCGTCCCGGACATGAAATTGCTTGATTTCATCCCCGTTTTCTGAATAAATCATTTTGCCGTCCGTCAACACTCCGTCAACATCGCAAAATATCCATTTGCATTGTTTAAGCTTCTGTCCCAAAGAGTCTAAACGTTCACGAGTTAATCTCCTGTACGAATTACCGTTTTTTTTTTTATTAAGTCGTTGATCTGCAATGCGTCATTTATTATCGATTCAAGTTCGTGCAACGGTATCATATTGGGCCCATCAGACAACGCTCGATCCGGATCCGGGTGGGTTTCTGCGAAGATGGCGTCAACTCCGACTGCAACGGCAGCATTCATTAAATAAGGGATGTATTCTCGGTCGCCGCCAGTAGCATGCCCCATCCCACCTGGTCTTTGCACGGAATGGGTTGCATCAAACACAATCGGATATCCCAATTTTCGCATCTCGATCAGAGATCGCATATCCACGACTAAGTTATTGTAACCGAAAGTGGTTCCCCTTTCAGTCAATAAGATGTATTTATGGTCCACTTCTTCAAGCTTTTGGATTACGTTTTTCATGTCCCACGGCGATAAAAATTGGCCTTTTTTTACATTAATCGTTTTACCGGTTCTTGCAGCCGCCAATAATAAATCCGTTTGTCTGCATAGAAATGCCGGAATTTGCAATACGTCAGCCACTTCAGCAACCAAATCGCACTGCCAAGTCTCGTGTACATCCGTTAATATGGGAACTTGATAGGTCTCCTTAACTTTTCGTAAAACTTTGATCCCTTCTTCAAGACCAAGTCCCCGAAAAGAATTAATGGAACTGCGGTTCGCTTTGTCGAAGGATGATTTGAAAATATAATGAATATTCAATCGTTCGGTTATGCTTTTTAATTTCTTTGCAGTGTCCATGACGAGTTTTTCACTTTCAATAACGCATGGCCCCCCGATGAAAGTTAAACCTTTATTCGGACCTCCAAAGAATTCCTCAAAGACGTGAAAATCCTTGTTTTCAGCCACTGTAAGACACCTCCTAAACATTGATTCCTTTTTTTGCTATGTCGATAAATGTAATGACCCCTTTTAAATACCCCTTATGATCTACGACAGGGAGAAAAGAAAAAGGAAGCTGCTCTCGAATCATTTTTTTCATGGCCTCTACGGCAAGTTCATGTTCAAGTGCGACAACCGGATTTTTTTGATAGATGTCGGAAACACGGATGTCGCTGATAATATCCGATTTATAAAGACTTCTTCGAACATCGCCATCCGTTATGATCCCCAGCAGCCTGCCTTCGTTATCGACAACATTCACCATTTTCAAGGATTTGGAGTTCATTTCAAAAATCACTTCACGGAAATCGGTGTGAAGGTGGATGATGGGAACGTCATCGCCTTTATACATGAGATCCTCGACTTTTAATAGCAATCTCTTCCCCAAAGTGCCTTTTGGATGAAAAAGGGCGAAATGATCCTTGTTGAATCCGATCGTTTTAGAAAGAACGATCGCCAGCGCGTCTCCGAACACGAGTGAAACCGTTGTGCTAGAAGTTGGTGCGAGATTATAATAACAAGCTTCTTCGGGAATCTGCAAAACGATATTCAAATCCGAATAAACGGCGATCGAAGAATGTTGCTTTCCGGTTACGGCAATTAATTTAGCACCGATATTTTTAATAGAAGGAATGATTTGCAGCAACTCATCCGTTTCTCCGCTGTTGCTGACCGCGATTACAAGATCTTCTTTCCTGATGAGTCCAAGATCCCCATGCACAGCTTCAGTTGGATGGAGAAAGTATGAGGGAGTACCTAAACTTGAAAGAGTGGCCGAAATCTTCCTGGAGATGAGACCGGATTTGCCTACTCCGGTTAAGATAACGCGGCCCTCACTTTGCAAAATCATCTCTATTAACAGATCGAACTCATCACCGAGTTGATCTTTGACTAACTTAAGCGCTGCAATTTCTTTCTCAAAAACTTCTTTTGCCTCGCTGACATAAGTCATAATTTATACCCTCTACGATCAATTAGAATTCCCCAACATTTTGCAGAATGTTGAGAGCATCCGTATTGTGGGGTATCACTGAATATGAGAAAAACTAAACCCCGTTACATCCCGTGATCGGACGTTACCGGGTGTTACAAAAACCCAATAAAATAAAGGAAATGTGAGTGCGTGAGTGTGTCCAG
>NZ_WJIB01000017.1 GCF_019400745.1 Cohnella sp. CFH 77786
CTGATATTGAGCCATAGCAAATCCTCCCCTAGAATGTTGTCTCGACAACCTCATTCTAACCGAGGATTTTGACTATGGCTCTCCTATTTCTCACCATAGCTTTTTACACAAGTATACGGACTCAACTCCCGTTTCGGGGTATTTTTCGATTTTTCGCATCAACTAAATGTATTTTGGTTCTTATTCAGCAAAAACCGGGCGTTTTAGGCAGAAATAGTTGCATTATTGCCCTTAGCACGCGTCGCGGGACGGCTAAAGGCACCGATGAATCGAAGGCACCGGAGAATCGAATGCACCGAAGAATCGAAGGCACCGAGGAATCGAAGGCACCGAAGAACGCAGTAGATCCTAGTATTTACGAAATCGTTCTTGTCCTTTAAGGCTCCTTGGCTCCCTGGCTCCTTGGCTCCTTGGCTCCTTGGCTCCTTGGCTCCTTGGCTCCTTGGCTCCATGGCTCCAAATCGCATGTTCGCGGGCCGCACATTTTTTATCACGAACCGGTTTCGAAATGTTGCTCTCCCACACCCCCAAACGCGCGCGGCAGAAAAAAAAGCCCCCGCGGCTTCAGCGAGCCGTGAGGGCTTCCATTCCCGGTTTCTGTCCCAGAACCGTGCGGTTCGAATGATCCTTTTCTCGTATCCGCTCTCTTTACTCGTATAGGATCGTCTTCACCTCATACGGCCTGAAGCTCAGATGCAGGATTCCATCGTCGGAGACGTTTAAGGGTTCGATCTCCTCCTCCAGGAGATTGACAGCGCATACCCGGCCGGACGAGAACGGCAGCCGGATGCTGACGATGTCCCGACTCCCCGTCGATTCATAGAAACGGACGATCGTTCCGCCGCCCCGCTCCGCCGGTTTGACGGTATCGAGAATGACGGACCGGCTTTGAAACGGGATCATCGACTGCGAGGCCGGCAGCACCCCTGCTCCGGTTGCGCCTCCTTCCGGTATTCTCGCCACGATCGCGGGGTGATTCAGCTCCGCAGCCTTCCGGACCACGTTCGCACCCCTCCAATCGCCTTCGTGCGGGTACAGGGAGTACGTAAATTCGTGTTCTCCTTGATCCGCCGTATCGTCCGGCCATTTCGGCGCGCGCAGCAGGGATAAGCGCATCGTGCCGTCTTTGATGTCGTAGCCGTATTTGCAATCGTTCAGCAGACTGACGCCGTAGCCGCCCTCCGACAAATCCGCCCAGCGGTGTCCGCAAACCTCGTACTGGGCTTGCTCCCAGCTCGTGTTGCTATGGGTCGGTCGTTCCAGCGCTCCGAACGGGATTTCATAGGTCGCCTTGGCGGTCACGATGTCGAGGGGGAAGGCGACCTTGAGCAATTTGTGGTCTTCGTGCCACTGGACGCGGGTTTTGAAATCGACACGCCGCTGGTGATGGTACAGAATGACATCTTGGCTGACCGTCGAACGGTTTAACCGCCACTCGAACCGGAGAACGTCGGCCGTATGGCCCGCTTGGACCAGCTCTTTCCTGACGAGTTCGACCGTACCGGCACGCTGCTGCTCGAAGCGGGGATCGATGTCCCAGGCGTCCCAATACAGCGGCTTGTCGTGGAAGAATTGCAGCTCGTTCGCTTTGGCGCCGGGAGGCAGAAGCTCGCGCCCAGCCGCCTTGTCCAGCCACCGCGTGATTTCCCCTGCCGCATTAAATTCGAGCAAGTACCGGTCCGTTTCCCACGAGTCGCCGAACGAAGCCGGAACCCCTGGAAGAGCTGCCGGGGCAGTCTCGTCCGAATCCGCCCTCGTCCTCAGCCATATCGTCTTATAACCGAGTGCGGGAATCGAAGGGACGTATACCGCCATTTCGCAACGCCCCGATTCGGACCCAACTTGGCGTACGTCGCCGGCCAGCCGGTTGCCCTCCTGGTCGAACGCCGCAGCCGAAGCCAGATCGGCGTCCCCTTCGATCGTAACGACTTCGCCCCGTTCCCAGCCGAGACTGTTCAGGACGAGATACGGCGTTCCTTCACCAGTTGCCTGCACGTTCGCGGCCAGCGCCGTCACCGATCGCGCCAGGCAATCGTTCCCCAGCCGGAACACTTCCACGTATTCGTTTGCAGACGTTTCGTACGTTTCCGTAATCGCCGTTCCCGGGATAATGTCGTGGAATTGGTTGAGCAGCATCAGCTCCCAGCCTTGGCGCAAAGCTTCCCGCCCCGGGTCGCCCCCAAGGAATGGCCGAGCCATCCGGCTCCAGATTTCCGCTTCCCGGTACAACACTTCCGCCTTGCGATTGCTGCGCTTGTTCCGGGCATGCGTCGTATAGGTGCCCCGGTGCAGCTCCAAATACAAATCGCCGTGCCACTTCGGCAGCGTCTGCGCGATTGACCCCACCTTATCGAAGAAAGCGGCAGCCGTACTGAACTTGCTGACCGGAAGCCCCGGCATGAGCGGAGACCTGCGGACGTATTCGATCATTTCGCGGGTCACACCGCCGCCGCCGTCTCCGTGCCCGTAGAGCAGCATCAGCTCGTCCAGCTTGTCTTTTTGCCGGAACGCCTCCCAATGCTCGTGAACATCCTTCGGCTTCGTGTGCTCGTTGAGGCCGTGATTCAAATACGATACGACGGAGGAGCCGTCGATGCCGACCCAATGGAACAGCTCGTAAGGAAACTTGTTCGTGTCGTTCCAATTGAGCTTCGTCGTCATGAAATAATCGATGCCCGCGAGCTTGAGCAATTGGGGAAGCGAAGCGCAGTAGCCGAACGTGTCGGGCAGCCACTCGATTCGCGACATTTTACCGAACTCCTCACGGAAGAAGAGTTGACCGTGCAGCATTTGACGGACCAGCGACTCTCCGCTCGGAATGTTCAAGTCGGGCTCGACCCACATGCCGCCGACCAGTTCCCACCGTCCTTCGGCGACTCTCGCTTTGATCTTCGCGTACAAGTCCGGATCGTGCTTCTTGGCGAAAGCATAAAGCAGCGGCTGGCTCTGGGAATAGACGAAATCCGGGTATTCGTCCATGAGCGCGGTCATGCTGGAGAAGGTGCGGCTGACCTTGCGGACGGTCTCCCGAACGGGCCACAGCCAGGCGATATCGATGTGCGATTGGCCGACCATATGGATCACGCCGGAACCTCCCCGGTCCGGCATGATCCCCCGGATGCGCTCCGTCAACTTATCCTCCAGCGAACGCAGCCATTCTCCATCGGTCAGCCGGGTGTCCGCAAACCGGTACGTTTCATCCATCGTCTCATACAAGGCGTCCATCATTCGGTGCCTTTTCAAGTCCTGTTCGGGAAGCAGCAGCATCGCTTCGTAAGCAACCTGAACGCTGTAGAGCAAGCTTTGCAGCGGTTGATTCACGCGGACGAGCCGGATCGTAAGGCCGAAGACCGGCGGGTTGATCGTGGATTGAGCGTTCAGCGGATCGACCGGCTCGGGAATCGGATCGTACATCTCGATTTCGAGCAGCGGATCATGGCCGACTCCTCCCGGATAAAGCGGAACGAACGGATGGTTCCGGTCCAATCCCTGGTAAGAGTCGCCGTTCACCCGCAGCAGCCCTTCTCCTCCGCCTTCCACGAGCAAGCCGACCCGATCGGCAACCCATTCCGGAGGAATCGAGATCTTCTTTGTCATGAAGTAAGTGATGCCGTGTTGGCCGTCCAGCCGGTCCGGCTGAAGCAAGCCGTCCGGCTCCGGTTCGAATTCATACACTCCGGGCTTCATATAACGGGCTTTCCTCATCTCCCATTGGCGCAGCGGGAGGCTATCCTTCCATTGTTTGCCCGATAAAAATTTCAAGTAGCGAAGGATTCGATACATCGCCTACACCTCGTTCTCCACGAATAAAGACGCGCTGATGCCGTCCTCGGCGTTCCTTCCGACCATGATGAGGAATTCGCCGGGTTCGACGACGGGCGTGAGCTGCCGGTTCAGCATTTGCAGCTGTTCCTTCCCGACCCGAAACTCGACCGTGCGGGTTTCCCCCGGCTCCAACGCGATTTTCCGAAAATCTTTCAGTTCTTTCTCGGGTCGGGTCAAGGAGCTCACTTTATCGGACACATAAAGCTGCACCACTTCCGATCCCGCGACGGTTCCCGTGTTGGTTACGTTGACCGTGACGGTGGCTTCCCCATCCGGCGATATGCGGTCGGGAGACACCCGGAGCCCGTCGTATGCGTACGAGGTGTAGCTGAGACCGAATCCGAACGGATAACGCGGCTTCGCATCCATCTCCAAATACCGCTTGCCCCTGCTTCTTTTGCCGTTGTAATAAACCGGAAGCTGGCCGACGTTTTTCGGGATCGATACCGTCAGCCGCCCGGACGGATTGACCTCGCCGAACAGGATGTCGGCCAAGGCATTGCCGCCTTCCTGTCCCGGATACCACGCCTCGAGAATCGCGTGCGCGTTCTCGTCGATCCAGGGCTCCACGATCGGACGGCCGTTGATATAGACCACAATGACAGGTTTCCCCAGCCTATGGATTTCTTGCGCCAGCTCCAGCTGCACGCCGAGCAAATGCAGGCCGGTCCGGTCGATCCCTTCGCCGCATTCCATATCGCTCCACGAATGCTCCGTGACGACGGAAGCGCCTGTCCTCAGATCGATCGTCCCTTCTCCGAAATCGCGGGCGCTGGAACCTCCGAGCGCGAGAACGACAACGTCCGCCTGCCCGGCGCAAGCGAGCGCCGTTTCGAAGCCTTCCCTGGAATCCCCTCGGATTCGGCACCCCGGAGCGTACAGGACGCGTTCTTCGCCGTCCGCGCCGAATTTGTTGCGAATGCCGTCCAACAAAGTGACCACTTGATGGCGGGGCTGCGGAGAAGTGTAGTCTCCAAGCTGGTTATAAATATGGTTCGCGTTCGGACCGATCACCGCGATTTGGCCGGTTTCCTTGCGAAGCGGCAGCGTTCCGCCCTCGTTTTTCAGCAGAACGATCCCTTCGCGGGCCACTTGCCTGGCCAGCTCGACATGCTCCTTGCTGCCGATGATCTTCGCGGCTTGCTCCGGATCGACATAAGGGCGCTCGAACAGACCGAGTTTGAACTTGAGCTTTAATACGCGCAGCACCGCTTCGTCCAGCTTCGCTTCCGATACGGTTCCTCTCTTCAGCGCCGACAGCAGATGCTTGCCGAACATGTCGCCGGACATTTCCATATCGATGCCCGCCTTCAGGGCCGCCGCCGCCGCTTCCTCCCCGTTCTCCGCCACGTCGTGGCCCGAAGCCAGCATGTTGATCGCGCCGCAGTCCGTAATGACGAACCCTTCGAAGCCCCATTCTTCCCTCAATACCCGCTGGAGCAAGTAGTCATTGACGGTACACGGAACTCCGTCGATCTCGTTATACGCCGGCATGATCGACATCGCCCCGGCTTCCACTCCTTTGCGGAACGGGTGCAGGTCGATCTCATGCAGCTCGCGCAATCCCATATGAACTGGCCCCGCGTTCCGTCCTCCTTCCGAGCTGCCGTAGGCCGCGAAGTGCTTCAGCGTAGCGATGACGCTGCGTTCGCTGTCGAGCCGCTCCCCCTGCAGCCCTTGCACGGCTGCGGCCGCCAGCTCGCCGATCATGTACGGATCTTCGCCGAAGCATTCCTCGGTTCGGCCCCAGCGGGGATCCCGGACCACGTCGAGCACCGGCGAATAAGTCGCGGAGCCGCCCTGACAGCGGGTTTCGGCAGCGATGGCGCGGCACATTTCCCGGTACAAGTCCACATTCCACGCGCTTCCGACGAGAAGCGGAACCGGAAATACCGTCCCCCCGATCGCCATATGCCCATGGGAGCACTCTTCGCCGAACAGAATCGGGATGCCGAGCCGCGACTCTTCGACCGCAAAGCGCTGAATCTCATTGATCGCCCGCGCTCCCTCTTCCGGCGATAGTCCGTTCTCCAGCGTCACTTCGGTCCAGGGGTCTGCCCGCAGCACGCCGTACAGCGATCCGACTCCGCTGCTTCTCACCTGCTGCTTGAAGGATTCATCCAATCGTACGCTTCCGTCCGATTGCTTACGGTACGTCTTCCAGCCGAACGGTTGAACCAATTGGCCGACTTTTTCCTCGGCCGTCATCAAGGCCAGCAAGCTTGCCGCCCGTTCCGCCGCCGGCAGCGACGAATCCTTGTATCCCATCATCCTACCCCTTTTCTTAGGCCCCAGACATAGCGGAAGGAAGCAACCCCGAAGGTTACTTCCGTTCCGCCGTTTCCCGATTATTTTTGCAGTGCGTTCTGGTAAATTTCGATATACTTCGTCAGGTTCAAGCCGTCAAAGCCTTTCACGTAAGCGTCCCAATCCTTGTCGAGGTCTTTGTTGCCGAGAATGAACTGGGCCATGCTCGTCGTAACGTAATCCTTAATGGCCGTGGTCAGCTGGGCTGCGGTGTCCGTATCTTCCGGTTTGATCCAGGCGCTTGCCGGATAGAATTCTTTCGGAGCGTATGGCTCATATTGCTTCGTCGCTTGCGCCAGACGCGTTTCGTAGCCTTTCGAGCTGAGCGGGTCCTGAGCCGAAGCGAACGAGTCGCGAAATTCCTTGGACATGTCCTTCGGGCCGAGCAGCGACCAACTATCGTTGCGGACGACGTTCGGATCCTGCGGCGGCAGGTTGTCGAAGCTGTACTTCGCCGGTTCGCCCCAGATGTTCTTCTCGCCGGCTTCCGCCTTTTTCCAGCCAACGCCTTCCGTTCCGTACTCGCTAAGCACGGCGCCTTCTTCGCTGAAGGCATAATCGGCGATTTTGATCGCTGCGATTTGCTGCGCTTCGCTCGCCTTGTTCGTGATCGCGAAGGCAAATTCGCCGAGTCCTTGCCATACGCCCGCCAGTTGCACCCCGTGCGGCCCCTTCAGCGGGGGCACGATGACCCAGTGCTTGTGACGGGTAATCTTATCGTCTCCGACATTGAGCAGGTAACTGACAAGCGCGGTCGTAATGGAGCCTACGATTTCGTCGCCCTCGCGGTTGCCGAGTTGGCCGATCGCTTGATCGTTTTGCGTAAACGCGGCCTTGTCGATCAGACCTTCTTTGTACAGCTTGTGCATGTACGCAAGGCCTTCCTTCCACTCCGGCTTGTTGGCCGCAAAATCGACTTTGCCGTTGCTCACGGTCAAGTATTTGTCGTTATCGTTATAGATGAACGCATTCATCAAGAACGCATCGATGTTCCCGTTCCATACGAATTTGTTCGGAGCGCCGGTCAGCGGAATTTCGTCCGCTTTGTGGTTTCCGTTCGGATCTTGCGTCTTGAACGCTTTGAGCACGGTGTACAGCTCATCCGTCGTCGTCGGAACCTTGAGGCCGAGTTTGTCCAGCCATTCTTTGTTCATCCAGTATTTCTGCGAGTACGTGCAATGATAGCATTCATTGAAACGCGGAATTCCGTAAATGTTGCCGTCCGGAGCCGTCATGGCCGCTTTGAGGAACGGCTTCTTCTCCCACAGCGCCTTGATGTTCGGAGCGTATTTGTCGATCAGATCGTTCAGCGGAATCAATACGCCCTGCTTGCCGTAGGTCATCAAATCCGCATTCGTGAATTTGCCTTCCAGGAACACTTCCGGATAGTCGCCGCTTGCGAGCAGAAGCTGTCTGCGGTCAACCAGGGCGTCCTGGGGAGCCAGGTCCCACTTGATTTTGGCGTTGAATTTTTGTTCGACCAGCTTCGTATAAGCGTTGTCTTCCAAAGGAGCTTTGCCCTGAGGAGCAAAGAACGTGACTTCGACCGGTCCTGCCTGCGAAGGGCTTGCGGAGGCGCTGGCGGCGCTGCTGGACGATGGACTTGCGCTGCCGGTATCTTCTTTTTTGCTCTGGCCGCAAGCGGAAAGCACGATGCTGCCGATCAACAGAACCATCAAGGAAACCCACAAAGTCTTTTTCAAACGGAACCCTCCCTAATTTTGTACTCCGGAATGAAACGCTTACACGCAAGGAACTTCGAACGCCACCCTCTTCGGCCTCACCCCCATCCAAAGTCAACCCCCCCTGTAAATTAACCTTTTAAGGAACCGATCATGACACCCTTGACGAAGTGCTTCTGCACGAAGGGATACATGATCAGGACAGGGACGCATGCCACCACGATCAACGCGTACTTGAGCACTTGCTCGAAGCCTTGGTCTCGAAGCCGCTGTGACGTACCCGCCAACATTTCCGGGTCGGTTGCGTTCAAAATCAGCATGTTGCGGAGCACATATTGAAGCGGGAACAGGTGTTCCGACCTCAGATAGATCAAAGCGTCGAAATAAGCATTCCAATGGTCTACCGCGTACAACAGCGTCATGACGGCAAGAACCGGTTTGGATAACGGAAGAACGACCCGGAGCAAATACCTTGTATCACTGCACCCGTCGATTTGGGCGGCTTCCTGCAACTCCTGCGGAATGGAAGTTTGGAAGAACGTCCTTGCGACGACGACCTGCATGGCGGCCATCGCTCCGGGAAGCAGCAGCGCCCAGCGGGTATCGACCATATGAAGGCTCTTGACCAGCAAATAGGTCGGGATCATGCCGCCGCTGAAGAACATGGTGATCAACAGGAGAATCATGAAGAACTTCCGCCCGTACAAGTTTTTTTGCGCCAGCGGAAACGCCATGAGCACCGTAACCGCGATATTGATCATCGTCCCGACGACGGTATAGAACAGCGAATTCGCATAGCCGAGCATGAGCTGGGAGCTGTGGAAGATCGATTCGTAAGCCCTGAACGACAGCTTAACCGGCCACAGCCACACCGCACCGGATACGACGGCGCTTGGCGCACTGAGCGATGAACTGAAGATAAAGATAAGCGGATACAGAACGCTGAGCGTGACGACGGTCAGCACCAGGAGAATGACGGCAAGCAGAATTCGGTCGCCGAGCGGCTCTCTGATTTTGTTCCTGGGTTGGATCGTTGCGGCCATATTCACCCCCCTTTCTACCACAGACTCGTTTCGGAATATTTGCGGGCCGTATAATTGACAGCCAGAAGCAAGATGAAATTGACGATGTTATTAAACAATCCGACAGCCGTGGAAAAGCTGAACTGCGCGCCAAGCAAACCGACTTTGTAGACATAGGTGGAAATGACCTCGGATGCGGACAAATTGAGCGGGTTTTGCATCAGGTAGATTTTTTCGTATTCGGTGCCCATCACTTCGCCCGTTTTCAGGATCAGCATGACGACCATGATCGGCACGAGCGCCGGAAGATCGATATGAAGGATTTTCCGCCATCTCGAAGCTCCGTCGATCCGCGCCGCTTCGTACAAAGAAGGATCGACGCTGGAGAGGGCCGCTATATAGATGATGGAATTGTAGCCCATCTGCTGCCAGATGCCGGACCAGGCATACACATGTTTGAAGTAATCCGGCTCCCCCATGATGTTGGTGTCCTCCATCCCGAAATACGTGAGCACACGCTCCACGATCCCGACATGGGGCGACAGCATCAAGATGATGATGGAAACCATGACGACGGTCGAAATAAAGTGCGGAGTGTAGGTGATCATCTGAACCGACCGCTTGAAAAAGCCGGTGCGGATTTCATTGAGCGCCAGAGCCAGCATGATCGGAATGGGAAATCCGGCCAATATGGAATAGACATTGATGACGAGCGTATTTTTGAGAAGCACCGTAAAGTTCGGAGAAGAAAAGAACTTATCGAAATGCTTCAATCCGACCCACGGGCTGCCCCAAATTCCGCTGATGGGATTGAAATCCCGGAAGGCGATCTGGACGCCAACCATCGGGATATATTTGAAAATCACGAGGTAGGCAACCGGGATCAGCAGTAAAACGTATAATTCCCAACTCCTTTTCATCTTTAACCAGGCTGACGCGCTCATTCGCATTTCTCCTTGTCGATTCGATTTGCCGGAAAGTGTTGCGGCAGGTTTGCCCCGGTCGATAAGTCGATTCTAGTCCGTCCCTGCCATTTCAATCAATTTGTAAGATTCGTTGCCATCCCATTTTTCCCGAAGCCGAATTTCGCGCAGAAATCAGGTTGTTAAGCGCTTACTTCGTAAATTTCTATACTTTGATTTTTTCGCGAAACAGAAATCCCCCGCATAGATGTCATGTTATATGACATCTATGCGGGGGATTGGCTTAAAAACTGGCTTGCTTGCGATAATCGCTCGGAGAAACGCCGACGATATTCTTGAAGGCGCGGTTGAAGGAATTATAGTTGTAATAACCGACTTCCCCGCTGATTTCCTGCAACGACTTCTCCGTTTCCAGCAATCTCTTCTTGGCGGTCCGAATGCGGAGCCCGATCAGGAAATCGACGAAATTTTCCCCGAACTCTTCCTTGAACAGCTTGCTGATGTTTTTGGAGTGAATCAGGAATTTGTCGCTTAGATGCTCCAAGGAAAGCTCGGGGTTGGAATAATGCTCTTCGATATAGCTGCGGATCTCGCCGATGATGACCCGGTTCCGGTGGGAATCCCTCAGCGATTGCATTTTCTCGGATGCCGCGTTAAATATCCGGATGCAGCCGTCGTGAAGCTCGTCAACCGTTTCCCAATGCTGTTCCAGCTCCGACATTTCCGCTTCGGTCTCTTTCCACACATTCCGATATTCCCGGGTCAAATCCAGAAAGACGCGATCCAAATGCTGATGCAGAAACAATAAGAGGCTTTCGACTTCTTTGCGCGAGAAGACGGAGTCGCGGATTTGCTTAAACAGCTCGTCCAGGTGCCTTCTCCAATCCTGATCCGGGATCCGGAACGAATGGGAAAAGGAATAAATCGAGTGAAAATAATCGTGGGATCTCGCCTGAGGGCGGGCCGCCTCTTCCGGACGGATGACCCGTCCCGTTCCGAGAACCGCTTTGTAGGCAAGCAAGCTGCAGGCGATTTCGTAAGACCTGCGCAATTCTTCAAGCGTGGATGCCGAACCTCCGCAGCCAAGCGTAACCGTGAATTTCAAATTCTCCTTCACCCACTGGATCACCATATCGGTAACCTGTCCCCGAATATCCTCCAAACTCTCCTTGTCCGGCACCCAAACGATCGCCGCCAGCCGGCGGTCCGTCGTCCATTCCGCCCAAACGGACGCTTCGCGAAGCTGAGCGGTTTCCCGAAGGATGCTTGACAGCAGGAATTTGAACAAGGACAGGTCATGCTGGTCGTACGACCCGGTGAACGTATGATACCCGTCGATTTCGAGCACCTGGACATAGGCGGACCGGCCGACGGCAACCGGATTGTATTTGTTCAGGTCGGACGTCCATTCCGCCTCCGGGACCGGGACTTCTCCCTCCATGGCCTCGAGGAACCGGTGTTTTCGCTGCAGGATGCTGTTTTCCACGTTCTCCTGCCGGATCTTCTTCGTCTCCTCCATCATGTGTTCCAGCGCGCTGCGGATAAATCCGAATTCGTTGCCGCTCGTCTTGCCGGTTTCCGGATGAAGGAGCGAACTGGTCCGAATCAACGAGACGAGCTGTTCGATCGGCTTGTAATTCCGTCTCGTCACCTGGACGACCCATAAGACGCCAAGAACGACCGCGAAGAAAGCAAAGACGAACCATACTTTATAGGAACTGAGCGCGATGCGCAGAAAACCTTTGTCGATGAGACCGCTTTCGACCTGCCAACCGGTATAAGGAGAGACGTATTGGGCGAAAACTTTCCGATGATCGGATGGGCTTGCCTCGCCGCCGAGCAGGTTCCGGCCTTCCCCGTCGGTCATCCGGACGAAGCTGATGCCGGGATTGTACATTTGGTCGATCGATTTCGTCAGCTTCTCCAGACTGACATTCACGACAATATAACCTTTTTTCTGCGTGGTGAAATAGGGGACTCCCCGGACGAGTGAAATCACTTCCGTTCCGGCGATGGAGGGATACGGTTTATAGAGCCTTTTTCCCGTCCATTTCACGCCGCCCTTGTTTTGCTTGAGCCGATCGAGGAAGGGTTGATCCGGAAAACCGTCCAGCCAGACGGAACCGTCCGCGAATACGTAATTGTCCGTCTGCCGTACGAAATAGACGGAATCCACGAGCGGGTAATTGAATTTCAAATCGTCGATGAGCTTGCCGACCTGAATGTTCTCAAAGACATCGACGCCTTCGTCGCTGTAGAAGCGGGTAACGACCGGGCTGGTCAAGATTTGCCTCAAGACGAAATAATCGATCGACTTGAGCGAATTATCCGTATATCGAACGACTTGCTGCGCCAGAAAATCGTTGGTTTTGATCGCTTCCTTGCGGTTTTGCTCGTTCAAGGTTTGAAAAAAGATCACGAACAATAGCGTGATCACGACGAAGAACACAGGAAGGTATGATAAAAGGAGCTTGCGGAACCAGTTTCTATTCATTCGGACCCCCCTTTTTCCCATTACCTTTATAGCAAGAAAGCTGACGTTAGTCAGCCTTCAATTGTTTCCTTTTCCGCGCCATGACGGGATGTTACCGGTATCTCTTGATAAATTCCACGGCTTTGCGGATGTCGGCCTCCGGTTCGGCGCCGACCTCCCTCTCGATGGTCAAATAGCCGGCATAACCGATTTGCTGGATGGCGGCAAAATAATCATCGAACTGGACATGGCCTTCGCCCAGCGGAACTTCGGCAAAATAAGCTCCGGAGGAGACCATCTCGGCGATTTCCGCATGGTCCATCGGCTTATATCCCAAAGCGCCGTACACGTCGCGGGGATCGACTTCCCGATAACGGATGCCGTCCTTCACGTGGGTGTGGACGACGTAATCCTTCAAGAGGATCAAACCTTCCACCGGATCGTCGCCGGTAACCATTACCATGTTGGCCGGGTCGAAATTGACCGATACGCCTTTCGAGCCCAGGGTGTCCAAAAACGATTTCAAATGCGCGGCTCTCTCCGGTCCCGTCTCGATCGCGAAATAGGCTTCGAGGCTTGTGGCATATACCGCAAGCTCCTCGCAAGCTTCCTGCATCGCGGCATACACTTCGCCGGACGTATCCTCCGGGACGATCCCGATATGCGTGGTGACGATGCGGGTGCCCAGCTCGACCGCCAGGTCCAGAATCCGTTTCGACTTCTCGATTTTTGCCGGGTTCGCCCGTTTGTCCTGAAAGCCGTGCCCGCCCAAATCCCCGCATAACGCCGAGATTTCAAGCCCCAGCGACTCGATGTAAGCCTTCAGCTCTTTGCGAGCGGATCCCTTGAGCACCTCCGGATCCATCTCCCCCGACACGGCGTAAATCTGCACGCCTTCGGCTCCCGCATTTCGGGCCTTCAACAGCCCTTCGCGCACCCCGACTCCAAAGCTGTCGACAATGACGCCGATTTTGTTGGCAAGCTTCACCATGGGATTCCCCCCTGTTGATTTCATTTCGTCAAGATCCGGAACACGTGCGCGATCGGCGCCTTACCGCTGCGTTCCGATTCCGGCAGGCGGACGGAAATTCCGTTGTCGGTGCGGGAATGGTCCAGCTTCCCTTCGAAGCCGACCAGCTCGACGTTTGCCGCCTGTTCTCGATAAGGGATATGGACATGCTCCGTTACCGGAGCGTCTTCGCTTTCGTAGAGGTACGAGCCGTAAACCGTATCCCCTTTGCGGGCGAATGCCCAGGAGCCGGTGAAATACGGGGCGCAGATTCGCGTGCCGTAGACGGCTTCGCCGTATGTTTTCATCCATGCGCCGAGCTCCTTCATTCGTTTGACGGCCCCTTCCGGCAACCGTCCGTCGGGCTGCGGCCCGACGTTCAAAGCCAGGTTGCCGCCTTTAGCCACCACTTCAAGCAAGATGTGCACCAATTGGCGGGTCGGCTTGTAACGATCCTCATAGCGGAAAGAGAAGGAGGTGCCCATCGTGATGCAGCTCTCCCACGGTACGCTCAGCGGACGGTCCGGAATCGACTGCTCCGGCGTCACGTAATTTTCGTACGGCCCCCCGACCGTACGGTCAGCCGACAGCAGCCACGGCTGCCGTTCTCTTGCCCGTTCGACGACTTCGCCCAGCCGAATGTCCTGCGGGACCTTGCCGCCGTCCCTGACCCAGCCGGCATCCAGCCACAGCACATCGATGCGGCCGTATTTCGTCATCAGTTCCATGATCTGCTCATGCGTGAATTGCACGAATTTCTCCCACAACCATGGAAACTCCTTCGGATCGTAGGAGGGGCCGCGCCACATGTGCCGGCCTCGCGCCATGCCGGGAGCCCAATAGTACGGGGTGTGCCAATCCGCTTTGGAGAAGTAGGCGGCGATGGCCAGACCCTTGTCCCGGAAAGCGTCAAACAGGTTTTTGCAAATATCCGCGCGCGGATGGGCGTGGAAGGGAGTATCGGGACCGGTGATCCGGTAATCCGTCGTATGCGTGTCCCACATGCAGAACCCGTCGTGATGCTTGGTCGTGAAGATCAGATACTTGAACCCGCCTTCGGCGGCCAGCTCCGCCCACAGCTCCGGCTGAAAGCGGACCGGGTTGAACGTCTTGTTCAGCCCGAAGTATTGCCGCTTGAATTCTTCCATGTCGTCGGTCCAGTTAATGTCGTCGCGCGACCAGACGCCGTCCTCGTCGCTGAGCGCCCACGACTCTACCAGACCCAGCTGGGAATAGGGCCCCCAATGCATCATGAACCCCAGCTTCTGATCCTTGAACCATTCCAGCCGCTCCTGCAGGACCGGATCGTCAGGCCTCACCCAATCCTCTTCGCTGCTGAAGTTATGCACGCCGTTCTCCACTTCCTGGGTTTCCAGCTGTTCCTCGTCTTTCATGTTCGAATGCCTCCCCTTCCACTTTACTTCGTCTGTTTCGGTCTCGTCTTCGGAAGCGCGATTAGGGTGCCAAAGCCTTAAACAAGGCTGCGGCTTCTTTGGAAATGCCCAGCTTATATCCGGACGAACGGTAACGTATCCGATGATCGGCATCGATCGCGTACACGATCGGAAACTCCTTCGCCCGCTCGGGAGAATCCGTGTTATCGACGGAAGCCAGCGTATCATACGCTTGATTTTCTTTGCCGAACCAGAGGTTCGAGGGCAGCTCCCGGTCATCGAAGAGAGCCGAAGAAACGTTCCATTTGGCCTCGCCGATCAAGCATACGATGCTCACGCCCGAGGATTCCCATTCGGCCTTCATTTCCCGCAGCTCCCGAAGCAAATGCTTCGACGGCTCGCGGTCCGGCTCGATCCAGGCCAGGAGCGTCCCTGCGCGACCGGCGAGTCCGGCTAGCGGCTGCGTTTCGCCCGTCTGCGATTGGGCGCAGGCGTGAAGATTCGCGGTGCCGATGACGGGGAAGTCCGACGGCCGTTTTCGGAAAGCCAACGGAATGGAGGCAAGTTGTCCCGGTTTCACTTCGAAGAAGCGAAGGCACACCCATGCCGATCCGTCTCCCAAACGAACCCCCGTCGTCAATCGGTAACGGCCGGCTTGCACATCGAACGGCCGATCGAACACATCGGATTCGCCGCGCTCGTATTGGAGGGTATGATAAGCGCCGTTCTCGAAACGGGCTAACGTAAAGTTAAGGAAATACTTCGCTTGCTCCTCGGACTCTTCGTCCTTTACCCACGCCACGCTGCCCGTTTCAATCTTCCCGGCACCCGGTCCGGCGGCAGCGGCGGACTTGCCGAACCGGACGTCGTGCCATGCGCCCCCGCGCCAAAACTGCGGTCTTCGGTCGCTCGGCTCCAGACGCGCGGGAATGCCTGCGCTGCGAGAGGCGGCAACGAACAGAATATCCCTCGCCAGCTGGTCGCCCTTCTTCAGCCGGCAGCTCCCGACGGGCGTAACCGAACCCTTGTAGAAAGTCAAATCCTCGATGATTTCGAACTCGGTCTCGAGGAACTCCGCCAACCGGTGTGGATCAGCCGAATATTCGGCCAAGCGCTCCTCCCCGAAATGCCGGCGGAAAAATGCCCGATACGGCGTCAGCATTTCGAAATCGGCGCGGGGATTGAGCAGATACAACGCAAACGTATCGTCGTCGGTCTCGCCTTTCTCCATCATCGAGAAGGTCAGATGGTCTTCCAGCGTCCCGCGGAACGTATCGGTAAGGTCCTTCTCGTTCAGCACCTCAAGCAGGCGCAAGCACCATTCCCCGTAAACGGGAGACTGCTCCCGCAAATAGGCGGCGATCTCGCGGCTGTTTCCCCGCGCTTTGCGCAGCGCGTTGCAAACCCGATCCGCCGGAAGGGAACACTCGGCGGCAAGCGCTTCGGCATCCTTCTCCCCAAGGAACGTCGCCTCGTAATCCGCGCGGATTTGCGCCCCCTGCTTCACTCTTCGTTCGTGAACGGAGCTTTCCTCTTCCGTGACAAGTTCGCTTTCGACATCCGGCTGCTCGGGAGGCGGAACCATCTCGAGCTCCATGACCGTATCGTTCGGCCATTCCCTGGATAACGTAAGGATAACTTCCCCCGTCTCGCCTGCGCTGCATTTGGCAAAGCCCCAACCGCCGCTTCCGTACGCGGAGATCCAAGTATCGCCCAAGCCCAGCGTGACGCTTGCGCCGCCGGTCTCATCCGTTTCCAGGGGGACGATCGTCGACAATTCGGCGTAATTGTAGAGCTGAATATCGACGTTGGCCTGCACGGGCTGGCCGTTCGAATCCACCGCTCGGATCTTCAAAACTTTCGTATCGGCATATTGATGAAGCAGGTTCAACTCCGAATACCAAGGCCGCGCCAGCGTCACCGTTTCAGGACCCGAGTAATCCGCGGCCACGCGGGTATGGACGAGCATCGCTCTCCTGGCCGGGCGACGGAACCAGCCCCGGTCAAGCCGCGGTTCCGGTTCGCATGCGCCGAGAAAATGCCAGGTCCCGTCTTCCCATGCCTCCACCCAGGCATGGTTCGAATCGCAGTGGGCCCAGCGCGGGGTATACACCTGTCTGGCGGGAATGCCGATGCTGCGGAGCGCCGCGACGGCTAGCGTCGATTGCTCCCCGCAGCGGCCGAGCGCGGTTCGCATCAATGTCAGCGGGGACACCGTCCGCCGGTCGTTCGGCGCATAATTCGCTTTTTCATGGCACCAGTGGTTCGTTTCCAGAATGGCCTCCGCCATGGACATGCCCTGCACCCGGGGATAGATATCTTCGAATAACCGCAAGCGATGATCCTCGATATTTTCGTTGTTCACGCGGTAAGGAAGCACGAAGTGAAAGAACAAGGGATCGGGGATCCGGTCTCCCCAGGGCACGGCGTTCCGAATTTGCAACGTCTGCCTGACATGGGCGAGAAACAGCGATCCTTCGTAGTCGGCCAAATCGTTTAAGGGCATATAAGCGTACAAATACTTCAAGGCCAACGCTTCGTCTTCGGTCAGCGTTTCGCCGAAGATGCCGAACAGATCGTTCTCCCTTGCCGCCGCGAGCGCGCGCTTGTATGCGAATTTCTCCTCGATCAGACGTTGCGCGGATTCGTCCAAAGCCAGGGGTCTTCTCCTCATCGCCGGTTACTCCTTCCCTACCCGCTTTTCACACGTTGCTGCTCAGCTTCCAGAAAGCGATGCGTTCCCGCTTCCACGTATAGGTAACATACAGCTCGCTGCCCCTGGAGACGATGGCGGGATACGAGTATTCTCCCGGTCCGTCCTCGAGGACGAGCTCATCGGTCCAGCTCATGCCGTTGTCCGGCGAGAGGAGGATCACGAGCGGCGTTCGCGGCGAGTCGGTCGTATAGCCGCTCACCGGGTTCATCGCGAGCGCCAGCGTGCCGTCTTCCATACGCGCAACGTCGATCCCGCTGTTGTTGTTCGGCAGTCCGGCCGGATACGCGGTGCACCAGGTTCTTCCGGCATCCTCGGAATCGCTGCGGAATAGGCAACCTTCCGTGCTCCGAAGCAGCATATGAACGCGAGATCCGCCGGATGGCCATAACGCGGGTTGTATCAGCCCCCTGGAGGGGCCGTGTACGGTTCCGACCAGCTTGCTGCCTTCCATCGGCACATAGGCGCTGCGGTGCCAAGTGCGCCCGTTGTCCGTCGAGATGTCGACGAACGCCTCCCATAGCTCCTTGCCCGGCTCGTCCGGAATACGCCTTTCCACCGAGGCGGGAGCGAGCAGCGTGCCGTCCGTCAATCGGATCGGCTTGTTGCGGACGGGCCCCCGGCCCCCGACGTCGCCGGGAACGAGCTCCTCCGGCTCCGACCACGATTCCCCGCCGTCTTCCGAACGGACGATTCGCGTAAACCAAGCCGGGATCTCATGTCCCGCCTTGTAGAACAGCCAAACCTTCCGTCCCTCCGAGAACAAGACCGGATTCCAGTGCGCAATGCCTTCTTCGTCCGCGATTTTGAACGGCGCCGACCACGCGTCTCCGCTGCGCCGCGCCATCCAGATCGCGACATCGCTCGCCTTCTCGTACGAACCGCCGAACCAGGCCGCCAGCACGTCCCCGTTCGGCATCAGCGCAAGGGTCGAAGCGTGGCAGCTTGGAAACGGCCGTTCCTCCTCGAAAATATACTGCTTTTGCGCCGCCCATTTGAGCGTCATGAAGGAAGCACCTCTCCGATACGCCCTTCTTTCATCAACGTAAGGATCAATTCGCCGAATAAGGTGTTGGCCCAGGCAAACCAGGAACGGGTGAAGGCGGCCGGGTTGTTGACATCGAAGCCTTCGTGCATGAAGCCGGTATCCCCGTCCGTGTCGATCAAGGTGCGCACGACTTCGGCGATTTCCCCGGAGTCCGCCGAGGTGAGCGCCTGCATAATCAGGCTGATGTGCCATACGTATTGCGGAGGGGTGTGGGGGCTGCCGATCCCCTTGGCATGGCTTCCCTCGTAGTAATAAGGATTGTCCTTGCTGAATAGGAATCTTCTCGTGTTCAAATAGACGGGATCGTCCTTCGACGAATACCCCAAATACGGGATCGAGAGCAGGCTGGGCACGTTCGCGTCGTCCATCAGGTTGTAGTTTCCGAAGCCGTCGGTCTCATACGCGTAGATCTCCCCGTACACCGGATGACGGTAAATGCCGTACGTCCGGATGCCGTGGTCGATTTCTTCCCGGAGCTCCAGCGCTTCCGCTTGCAGCGCCGAGTCCTTGAACACCGACTCCGCGATTTCCGCCATGTAGCCGAGAACGACGCAGGCGAACATGTTGGCCGGAATCAGATAGCCGAATGTGCAGGCGTCGTCGCTCGGGCGAAAACCGGACCACGTCATTCCCGTGTAGTTGACCGGCATTCCCAGTCCTCGGTTGCGCAACGTTTCGGTCTTCAGCTTCGTCGCCCGGGTAAAGCGGTACGGCGATTGCTCGAAATGATGCTGCTCCGTTCGCCACAATCGGACGATCCTGTGCATCGCCTCGCGGTAGACCGAGTCGAACACGGCAACGCTGCCGGTGTGCTTCCAGTACAAATAGCTGATCTGAATCGGATAGCATAGAGAATCGATCTCGTACTTCCTCTCCCAGACCCAAGGGCTTGGCGTCTCCAGTTCGGTCAGGTCGTCCTCATACCGGTTGTTGTTCGCCGCTTCGTTAAACGCGTTCGCGTACGGATCGATCAGAATGCAGCGGACCTGGCGTTTGACGAGCCCTTCGATGATCCGGCTCAGTTCCGGGTCGCTTGCCGCCAGCGGGATATAAGGCCGGACTTGGGCACTGGAATCCCGCAGCCACATCGCCGGAATGTCGCCGGTAAATACGAACGCGGTGCCGTCGTCCATCAGACGTGTCGTCGTCTCCAACGTGTTCGGAAAACATTGCTTGAACATCCGAAGCAGCTTGGGATGGCGGGCCAGCTGTTGCTCGGCCTGGCCGAGCACCTCCTGTACGGATATCGGCAAATTCAATGCGCTCACCTCTTCCGATTTCATCGATCGGCCCCATAGACGGAAAAGGAGCGGATATGCGGCACATCTGCGCTCCGCTTGATCCGAAGCCGGATTTGACGGGTCCGCACAGGAGGGAAAACGTCGATCTTCTTATGGCCGATCGCGCTGCCCGACTTGATCTCGGTCCATCCTTCGACCGTCATCGCCTCGAGCGCGTATTCCCGAACTCTTTCGCCATGCTCGATTTGCTCCATCAGAATCACGTGTCCGATTTCCCCTTCTTCCGGCAGCTCAAGCGTTAGGATGTCGCCTTGTCCGGCGGTTTCCGCCAGCGGCTTCGCGAATCTTCGCCGGATTTCTTCACCGAATTCGAGCACCCGCCGGACCTCTTCGTCCGGCAGCAGCCCGCGATGGTCCGGCGCCAGGTTCAGAAGCAGCGTCGCGCCGTGACCGACGGACCGGCAGTACAGATCCATCAACTCGTCCAACGAACGCAGCGGCGTTTCGTCGTTCGGATGCCAGAACCAATGGTTGCCCCGGATCGGAACCGGACACTCCGCCGGCACCCAAGCCGGCGTTTCCGGAAGCCACGACGTCATCTCGTTCGTAAACATGCTGACCCGTGCCGCTTCCGCCGCATTCCAGCACGGATAAGGGGCGAAGCCGTCCTCGTTGCCGACCCAGCGTACCGTCGGGGCGCCCATGTTGAATACCATGGCGTCCGGCTGGTGCCGCTTGACCAAATTCATGATCCGCGGCCAGTCGTACTGCCTGCCTTCCGAGCCTGCGCCGTCGAACCAAATCTCGACGAGCGGCCCGTAACCGGTCAGCAGCTCCGTCAGCTGGGCGCAGTATACGTCGTCGTACGCTTTCGGGTCCGGATACCGCGGGTCATGTCTGTCCCATGGGGAGAGATAGACTCCAAAAAGGATTCCCTCTTTCCGGCAAGCTTCCGCGCATTCTCTCACGACATCCCCTTGACCGTTTTGCCACGGGCTCGACTTCACGGAATAATCCGTCGTCTCCGTCGGCCATAAGCAGAAGCCGTCGTGATGCTTGGCGGTCAGCATCAAATACTTCATGCCCGCAAGCTTCGCCGTTCGCGCCCATTGCCCCGCATCGAGCGACTCGGGACGGAAGAGAGCCGGCGAGTCCTGCCCGTCTCCCCACTCTCGATTATGGAACGTGTTCAGGCCGAAATGGCAGAACATGCCGAGCTCCAGATCCTGCCATGCCGCTTGCGGTTTCGTCGGTTTGGCCAAAGGAATCTGATTCATGACAGCCGGATCTCCGTTCCCGTCTCCGCCGATTCGTAAATCGCGCAGAGCATCTTCATCATTTCCACGCCGTCCCGGACGGGGCTCAGCGTCTCTTTGCGCCCGAGCGCGCTGTCTACGAAATGGTTGATTTCGTTCTGGAACGAATCGGCGAAGTGGAATGTGGAATGATCGACCTGCGGCGTGATGTTGAGAATCGTATCGTTCTTCTCCGACACAAGCAGCAGCTCCGGTTCCAGCTCCGCACCGCCTTTGTCGCCGTACAGCTTGATGGACGTTTCGTCTTTCTTGGCATGAAGCGTGAAGCTGACGTCCACCATGAGGCTTGCCCCGTTCTCGAAGCGGATGAGCGCGTTCGCCAAATCTTCGACGTCGTTCTTCGAAGCATCGTAGTCGGCCGCTTTGTAGAACGAGAGTCCTTTGACGTTCGAGCGGTTGCCCAGCCGCTTGTACGTATTCGCGCTCACCGACCGGACTTTCGGTTTGCCCATCAAATACCAGCATATATCGAGGATATGCACGCCGATATCGATGAGCGGCCCGCCTCCGGAGCGTTCCTTGTCGGCGAACCAGCCGCCCGGATTGCCCAGCCGGCGCAGGCTCGACGCTTTCGCATAGTAGATTTCGCCAAGTTCCCCCGCGTCGATAAGCTCCTTCAGAATGGCGGCGGTGCTGCTGTATCGGCGGACGAATCCGACCTGGAGAACGCATCCGCTCTCGCGGACCGCTTCCTCGATTCGCAGCGCTTCCTCGACCGTCTTGCACAACGGTTTCTCCACCAGCACATGCTTGCCGGCTTTCAACGCGGCAATGCTTACAGGCGCATGCGTATTGTTCCACGTGCAGATGCTGACCGCTTGCAGCTGCGGATCGGCAAGCATTTCATGATAGTCCGCATAAACTTTGGAAGCGCCGTACGATGCCGCTTTCTCGCGGGCGCGTTCCACGTTCAAATCGCATACGGCATAGATTTCCGCTTCCGGATGGTTCGCATAGGATTGGAGGTGCGAGTCGGAAATCGAACCCGTTCCGATGACTCCGATTTTCAGCTTGGACATTTCGTATTCTCCCCTTTTGATCCTCAGTTTTGCCATTCGTTTTGTTACGCTTCGGCCCACAATCGGCGGACGTTGTTCAAGGCGATCCGGGAACCGGTCCGGCAATCTTCCATGCCTTCGAATTCGACGGAGAGATAGCCGTCGTAACCCGATTGCTTCACGATCCGGAGCAGCTCGGCCACGGGCAGATCCCCCTGGCCCGCGATCGCGCCCCGCAAGTAATGGCCGTAGGCCGAACGGAACCACCCTTCGCCCGGGTTGTACGAGGCGGGCCTGCGGTAAAAATCTTTCACGTGAACCATCGATGCCAAAGGCGCATTGTTCTTCACCGCGCTTAACGGGTCTTCGTCCACGCACATAAAATTGCCGATATCGAGCGTCGTTCGGAAATTGGGGCGGTTCACTTCATGAACGAGCCGCCGGACGCGGTCGCTCGCCTGAACATAATAACCATGGTTTTCCACGCTCGTCGTGATTCCGAATGCGCTCGCATAATCGGCAATCCGGCGGCAGGCGTCCACGAGAGCGGGCAAATCCCGCTCGAATTGTTCGATCGATGCCTCCTCCGTTTTGCGGAATGCAACGTCGTGCCTCATCCGCTTCACGCCGAGCGCGTGCGCGACATCGACATGGCGCATGACGGCGGCGACCTCTTTCTCGAACTCCGCCGGGTCCTCTTTGGCGAAGTTAGCCCCGATCGAATAGCCCGAGATTTCGATTTTCGCCGCTTTGGCCGCCTTCACGATCTCTTCCGCCAGTTCGGGATTCCCGACCAGGTCGTAACCGAGCGGCACGATTTCCACATGCTCGCCGCCTTGCTCCGCCGTCCAATGAATGACGTCGACGACGGACATTTCCTTGCGGTCGAGCGCTCCTTGCAGGCTGTAAGTGCTGAGTCCGAGTTTCATCCGTTTGTACCTCCGCCTATTGAATCCAGAATCGGGTTATCCGTCAACGCCACCGATGCGTCCTTCATTCCATGCAATTCCAGCACGACGATCTCGTTATCGCCCTGTCGGAGCAGAGGAGCCGGGACATAAAGCGTTCTCTGCGGTCCTTTGTTCCAGTACCGCCCCAGGTTAAAACCGTTGATATACACGACCCCTTTGGTCCAGCCGTCCATGTCGAGGAACGTGTCCACGCACTCGTCCGCCCGGAACGTCCCCCTGTAAAACGCGGGCCCGGCTTGCGTGCCGTTCCGTTCGAACGTCAACGCGGCTACATCCTCGAGCGGAAGCGGACGGATCGTCCAATCGAACAGAAATTGAAACCCGAACCGGACCCCTTCCGTGATGCCTTTCCGGTCCTTAAGGAAAGGGCCGTAGTTGATTCGGCCCAAATTCTCCACGAGGATGTCAAGCCGCGCCCCTCCGGGAGGAACGGCAAAAGACACCGATTGAGCCGCAGGGGAACGTTCGATCACCCCCAGAAGCTCGCCGTCGAGAAAGACAAGCGCGCGGTCTCTCACGTCCTGGATGCAGAGCTCATCCGCCGGCCGGGGTCCGGAAATCCGGGTCGAATAAAGAATGAACCCGTAATGTTGACCGACCTTCTCCATCGGAAGCGGGGTCACCGATCGGACCGGGGACGAAAGCGCATCCAGGTTGCCGAACAATCCGGCCCGCTCTTCCAATGCGACCCGTCCGTACGCTTTCCGCCCGATGGGAGGCGGCAGCTCCAGTTCGCCTATGTCCGCATAACGGGCAATCGCTTCGCGTACGGCATGAAACTTGGCCGTCGGCTCGCCGCTCTCATCCAACAACGCGTCATAGTCGTAGCTTGTCACCGTCGGTTCGTACGAATCGGGCTGCT
This sequence comes from Cohnella sp. CFH 77786, assembly GCF_019400745.1. Classification (GTDB taxonomy): domain Bacteria; phylum Bacillota; class Bacilli; order Paenibacillales; family Paenibacillaceae; genus Cohnella. The sequence goes on from NZ_WJIB01000017.1 coordinate 23,785, forward strand.
GGCAGTTGGCGCCGTTGTAAAACCCGAAATTCGTGCCCCCGTGGAACATGTAGAAATTGACCGATGCATCCGCCTTCAGCATCTCATCCAGAACGGCGGCGGCATCGGCGGCATCCCGGGTATGGTGCGGTTTGCCCCAATGATCGAACCATCCGTTCCAATATTCCGTGCACATGAGAGGCGTATCTTGCTGGTATTCCCGCAGCTTGGCAAAGGAAGAACCGGGATTCGAGCCGAAATTGGCCGTTGCCAGTACCCCCGGAATCGTGCCCCCCTGGAGCAGGGAATCGGTGGGACCGTCGGAAGTGAAAAGCAATACGTCGATCCCCCGGTCGATCATTCCTTGCTTCAGATGCTCCAAATAAGCCGGGTCGTTGCCGTAGCTGCCGTATTCGTTCTCGATCTGTACCGCGATGATAGGACCGCCTTTCGTGCAGAGCAACGGGTTGAGCTTGGGCATAAGCACGTCGTAATAGGCGTCCACTCTTTGCAGGAACGGCGGATAAGCGCACCGCAGCTGCATGTCCGAATCGGCCAGCAGCCATGCGGGCAAACCGCCGAACTCCCACTCCGCGCAAATATAAGGACTGGGACGGACGATGACATGAAGCCCGAGCTCACCCGCTGTTTGGATAAACTTTTCCACGTCCGCCATACCGTCAAACCGGAATCGCCCCGGTTCAGGCTCGTGGAAGTTCCAGGGGATGTAGGTTTCCACCGTATTCAACCCGCAGGCCTTCAATTTCCGAAGCCGATCCATCCAGTACTCGGGCACGATCCGGAAATAATGCACCGCGCCGGATAGAATCCGTACCGCCTGATCCCGATAAACAAAGCGGTTCCCTTCATAACCGAATCGGCTCACGACGTTCGTTCCCCTCTTTGCCATCATTGACACCTCAAATCAAACCATTGTATATTTTATAACATGATGTTACTAATTAGACTAGTCCTATCGAAAAAAAACCGATCGAAATCCAAATTCATTGGTGAATCTGCCATATTTTCATGTTGATTATTAACACCTTGGTACTATTCTGGAAGGGCTGGTGTTTCTCATTTCCTCCGAAAAACGCGATCAGGAGTACATCAAGAAAAAAAATCAGATGTTGATCCTGGAGATGATCCGGAAGCACCGCCCCATTTCGAGGGCGGAACTCGCCAAACGGACCCAATTGAGCGCCACATCGGCCGGACGCATCGTAGGCGAACTCATGGACATCGGATTGGTCAAGGAGACGGATCAAACTTCCTCGGGCGTCGGACGTAAAGCAACCCTGCTGGATATCGATCCGCAATCGATTCTTTCGGTCGGAGTGGAGGTGGACCGGAATGTCGTCCTGGCCGGCCTGATCGACTTGGACGGCAAAGTCGTGGCAGAGCGGCATCAGTCGATCGACCGGCCAAGCGCGCAGCCGGAAGCGGTTGCCGTCCTGATTGCCGGCATGGTCGCGCAGCTCGCGGAAGCGCAAGGAATGCCGCCTTCCAAGCTCATCGGCGTCGGCGTCGGGATGCCGGGAATCGTCGATACGCAAGGCGGGATCGTCGTCTTCTCCGCCCAGCTGGGCTGGAGAAACGAAAGGTTCGCATCGCTCCTGGAAGAGAAGCTCGGCCTTCCTGTCGTACTGGACAACGATTTGAAGGTCAAGGCTCTCGGCGAAAGCAGCGCCGGCTCCATGCCGGATCACGGGAAAACCGCGCTGATCAGCATCGGGAGCGGCCTCGGATCGGCCTTGATCATGGAAGGTAAAATTTATCGGGGCGCAGGCAACATGGCGGGAGAGATCGGGCACGCCACCGTCGATCCGAACGGTAAGCTGTGCGAGTGCGGCAAGAGAGGCTGCCTCCAGACGTATATAACCGACGTGGCCATGCTCCAGGAGGCCAGCCAAATCAAGCCGGTATCCGGCGTAAACGAGCTGTTCGAGCTGATGAACGCCGGCGAAGCGTGGGCGTTCAACATCATCGACCGCGCCTGCACCTATGCCGCCATCGCGGTCAACAGCGTCGTCTGCTCCTACAACCCGGACAGCATTATTCTGACGGGAGACTTCATCGATACGAACCCCGGAGCGTTCGAGACGGTGCTCGGCAAAGTCCGGGACTTCATCGGGGAACCGTTCGCCGGAACCTTTGAATTGAAACGTTCGGAGCTGGGCGGGAAATCGGTCATGATCGGAGCCGCCAAGCTCGTGCTCCAACAGCGGCTGGATCGAGGACTGCATGAAAACCGATAACGTTGCGGAGGGATCGGGCATGGAAGCTGTGACGCTCGTCAAGGAATATCGCGGAGGCATTGTAGAATGCGTCCATTCCGGGCATATTTGCGGCGTCAATGACAAAGGCGAAATCCGCTACGCCGCAGGGGATCCGGAAGCCGTCTCCTTTCTCAGGTCGGCGGCGAAGCCGTTTCAGGCGATCCCGGTCGTCCGTCACGGCGCCGACACCCGCTTCGGTATGACGGATGCGGAAGGGGCCATTCTCGTCGGTTCCCACAGAGCGGAGCCTTGCCACGTGCAAGCTTTGGAGTCGATCATGCTGAAAATCGGGATTACGGAAGAACAGTTGATTTGTCATCCGACCTACCCTCTCAGCGCGTATGCGACCGAAGCGCTGCTGCGCGATCGCATGCCCAAAAGATCGATTTACCACAACTGCTCCGGCAAGCATCTTGGCATTCTGGCTTTGTGCAAAACGATGGGGTATTCGGTTGAAGAGTATGGAAATCCGGAGCATCCGGCTCAGCAAGAGATTCTGGAAACGCTCGCCTACCTCGCGCATTTTCCGAAGGAGAACATCGTCGTCGGAACCGACGGCTGCGGCTTTCCGGTATTCGCCCTTCCGCTGCGCGCTCTCGCGACGGCCTGCTTGAAGCTCGCCTGCCCGGACCTGATCGCGAACCCCGAAATCCGCGCGGCCGCGCAAACCATCGTTCGCCGGATGAACAAGCATCCCGAGATGGTTGCGGGAACCGGACGCATCTGTTCCGCTCTGCTCGCGGATTCGAACATCGTGGCCAAAGGAGGGGCCAAAGGGGTCTACTGCTTCGGACTCAAGAAGGAGCGGCTCGCGTTTGCTCTCAAGGTGCTGGACGGTTCCGAAGACGAATGGCCGCTCATCGCGGCGTCCATTCTGGAGCAGATCGGATACGGCAACCAGGAGACGATCGATCGGCTGTACACCCTTGCGCCCGTCGGCATCCGCAACGACAACAACCGGATCGTGGGCCAGAACCAAACCGTCTTCAAGCTGCGCATCCCCTAGAGATTACAGGTCTTCGAAACGGAGTCGAAAAACATATGCTTCTGGAGGTTATTGCAACCTGCATGGACGATATCGTGAGAGCCGCGGCGGGAGGGGCCGACCGGATCGAACTGGTGACCGGGCTGACGGAGGGCGGCTTGACTCCGAGCCTCGGACTGATCGAAGAGGCCGCAAGCTCCTCGCCCGTTCCCGTACACGTCATGATCCGGCCGCATAGCCGCACGTTTGTCTACGACCGGGACGACCTGCGTGTGATGGTCAAGGATATTCGGGCGGTCCTCCGGGCGGGAGCCGCGGGAATCGTGCTTGGCGTCCTGACGGAGGAAGGCCGCGTGAATCAAGAAGCGCTCAAACGGCTATTGGCGGAATCCGGCGGACTCTCCGTCACCTTTCACCGAGCCTTCGACGATACGAGGAATCTGGACGAAGCGTTGGACGATCTACTGTCCTTCCCCGCCATCGACCGCATTCTGACTTCCGGAGGCCAGGCAAGCGCGCTTGAAGCCGCGGATACGATTCGTCATTTGGCGGGACGTTTGGAACATGCTCCGATCCGCCTGCTCGCCGGAAGCGGATTGACGGCGGAGAGCCTTCCCGGTTTTCTCCTGCAGACCGGCGTGAAAGAAGTGCATTTCGGCAGAGGAGTTCGGGAGAACGGCTTGGCAAGCGGCCGGATCGACCCGGAACGGATCCGATCGATCAAGCGATCGGCCGGTTGATGAATCAGCTGAGAAAAGAGGTTTCACACACCATGAACGAGCTTTATCTAGGCATCGATTTGGGCGGAACCAAAATGCTTGCGGCACTCGTAGACGGGAACGGAACGATCGTCGCCAGAACGCTGCAGCCTACGATGGCGGAACGGGGCGTCGAAGACGTCATCGACCGGTTGATCTCCATGGCGGATTCCTTGCTTTCGCGGCATGCCCCTGAAGCGGGTAAAGCGGCGATCCGGGGCATCGGAATTGCCGTCGCCGGCGTTCTCGATCCGGATCAAGGAACGGTGGTCCTTGCCACCAATTTGGGGTGGAAGAACGTTCCGATCGGGCGATTGCTGGAGGAACGGTTCCGCTGCCCCGTCCGTGTCCTGAACGATGCCAACGCCGCCGCGCTCGGCGAATGGCTGGCAGGCGCAGGCGCGGGATCGGAGGATGTCGTCTTCGTGACGGTGTCGACCGGAATCGGCGGCGGCATCGTCAGCGGCGGGCGGTTGATTCTCGGCTCCTCCGGCAGCGCCGGGGAGCTCGGCCATATCAGCATCGACCGGAACGGACCTCCATGCCCTTGCGGCAACCGGGGCTGCGTCGAGCTGTATGCATCGGGCAGCGCGATTGCAAGGCGCGTTCGGGAGGACGTTCGCGGCGGCGACCCGAGAACGTCGGCCATCCTCCGGAAGGCCGGCTTTGAAGCGGAGCGGCTAACCGCGCAGCATGTTGCCGCTGCGGCTGAGGAAGGCGATGACTATGCAAGGAATGTGCTGGCCGATGCGGGCTCCGCCTTGGGAATGGGGCTGGTCTCAATCATTCATCTGGCCAATCCCAACAAAGTGATTCTGGGGGGCGGCGTAACCGAAATCGGAGACCTTCTATTGGCCCCGATGATGGAAACCTTGCGCAAATACGGCATACCTGAGATGGTGAACCAAGTCGCGTTTGACAGGGCTCAACTGGAAGGCGACGCAGGCGCGGCAGGAGCCGCTCTATGGTGGAAGTACGAACGGATGCCCGTCGCGCGACATCCTCGTTTTTCAAGATAAACTTGCCGAAAGATCTTGTTGTTCCGGATGCCCTGCCTTGCGGGTCTCCCGCTTGCGAAGCAACGATTGGCCCCGTTGGAAAAACGGATACGCGACGAACGACAGCAGCATGAGAATCGCGAAAATGAGCGGCCCCCGATCGAACCCGATCGTTTGCAGCATGAGACCGCCGACCCAGGACATGACGCTCTGCCCGAGAAAAGCGAACCCGCTCGCGCCGTAGTAGGCCCCTCTCAGATGTTCGGGCGCGATTTCCCCGATCAGGACGTCTCCCACGACGAAGCAGAGGATTTCGCCGATGGTGAAGACGACCATCGAGAGGGCCAGGAGCGCCGCCTGATCGAAATAACCGAAACCGAACAAGCCGAGGCCGAACAGGAGACACCCCAGCTTTAACGACTGCAGGGACGGGATGCGTTTCATCAGCCTCGCGAGCGGATATTGGAATGCCAGCACCGACAAGGAATTGACCATGAACAGGACGGAATACGTCTCGACCCGGTCGTGGCCGATGTATTGCGAGAGCGTGGTGTCCAAATGGGAGTAAGCGCCGGCGACGAACAAGTTGCCGAGCAGAAAATAGAGGAACACCTTGTCCGTGAACACGATTCGCACCATCTGCTTGATGGGGGTTGCGGCCGATTTCTCCGAAGGCTTCTGCTTGAATCGGATCGTCATGGCCACGAGAACCAGGGCGTACAAAGCGAAAATGCCGGCGCTCGTCAGGAAAGGAACGAGAGACGACGACCCTCCGACGCCCAGCTTGAGTCCGATCAGCGGGCCGACGGCGCCTCCGATGTTGATGGCGAAGTGCCGGGCGCCAAACGCATCGGCTCGCCGTTCGGCGGGGGTCACGTCGGTGAGCAGCGCTCTGGCGGCCGGTTCGAATACGTTTCGGAATAAGCCGTTCAAGGCGCTCAGCACGAAAAAGACCGGAACCGAATCCGCGAACGCGAAACCGAGAAAAACGAGGCACCACGCCGCCATGGACAGCACCATGACCGGGTATCTCCCGAAACGGTCGGATAATGCCCCGCCGATGAAGCTGCTGAGCGTCCCGACCAGAAAGCTGACGCCGAGAATCGCCCCCGTCGTGCCCGGATCGATGCCTTTGATCTTCCCGAGGTAGATCCCGAGGAACGGAATCGTCATAAAGAAACCGGTGCGCGACAGAAACGTGCCGAAAATCAGCACCCAAGCGACCGGGTGGAATCCTGCGAACTTCTTCTTCATCGCTTTCATGCGGGCCTCCGTGTATACGAGAATGTCCAATTCATCGGAAAGATGCCGACCGAAATGAGCCTTGCAGGCGGACTGGACGATCGAGGCCATGACCGCGAGCCATAGAAGGATGAGAATGGATGACGGAGTCAGCACCCCTACATCGTACCTTACCTCCCAGTTATTGATCAATACCGTCGAGACGGCCCAGAAGAACGCAGACCTTAGACCCTAAAGCGTTCCCGTTTCGATTTATGAATCGTGCGGCTTCCCGGCGGAAGGGCCGTGAGGGTAACGGCGGCGGGAGCCCGAGGGGGGTCTAGATCGAGGAATGAACGGAAGCCCGGGACGCTCAAGTCCCGGGCTTCCTGAATGAGAGAGCAGGATTCCAATGCGCGGGGCGTGTTACGCTCGGACCAAACCGGCGATACGCTTATCGCCCCGAAGGTGTGTCCTGTCCATGCATAAGATCATGTCGTATCGGTTCCTCACAGGGGATCTTCGTAGGCAAGCTCGTGCAGCATTTCGGTCAGGATGTCAAGACCCGTCTCCAAGTGCTCCGGCGCCGTGTATTCCTCCGGCGAATGGCTGATGCCCGCGCGGCTCGGCACGAACAGCATCGCGGTGGGACATAGCGAAGAGAACGATTGGGCGTCATGCCCGGCTCCGCTCATCATCCGACGGTACGCCAAGCCCCGCTCGCGGCAAATCCGCTCCAGCCGTCCCGTCAATAACGGATCCATCGGCACGGGGCGGGATTGCAGCGCCGTCTGCACGCGGAGCGCTAGGCCGCGGCGAACGGCAATGCTGCGGCATTTGCCCAGCACGGCCTCGCAGAAGCCCGTCAGTAAGGTTTCCGACAGATGGCGGATGTCCAGGGTGAATTCCACGGTTCCCGGGATGACGTTGGGAATATTCGGCGCGATCTTCATTCTGCCGACCGTCGCCACAAGCGGTTCCCCGGCCCGGACGGCCGCCTTCTCCAGCATCTGGATCATTTCCGCGGCGGCGGCGAGCGCGTCCTGCCTCATGGACATCGGCGTCGTCCCGGCGTGGTTCGCTTCTCCTTCCACCGTCAGGATATAACGCCGCTGCCCCGCGATCGTCTCCACGATGCCGACGCGCTCTCCCGTCCTTTCGAGTATGACACCCTGTTCTACGTGGACTTCGAGGAACGCCCCGATGTCGCGGCGACGGGGGTCCGGTTGGTCCTCGCGTCCGAACCCCGCTTCCTTCATCGCGTCTCCGAGCAGCACGCCATCCGGATCTTCGGCCGTATCCGCGAGCTCCGGCGACAGAATGCCGCTCACGCTGCCCGATCCCCAATAAGCGAGCGGGAACCGGCTGCCTTCCTCCTCGCAGAACGAGACGACCTCCAGAGAGCGCTTCGGTTTTCCGTACCGTTCTTTCAGCGACAGCACGGCGGATAGGGAGGCCGCGATTCCGTATGCGCCGTCGTATTTACCGCCCGAGCGGACGGTATCCACGTGCGAGCCGGTCAGGATGACGGGCGCGTCCGGAGACGTTCCCTCCAGCCTGCCGAACAAGTTTCCGACGCGGTCGAACCGCACTTCCAGGCCGGCTTCCGCCATCACGTCCGCGAGGAACGCTTGCGCCTGTCTCCACGATTCCGAGTAGAGCAGCCGGGTGATCCCCCCGCCGCGCTCGACGCCGATCGAGCCCAAGTCTTCCAGCAGCCGCGTCACGTAAGACGCTCTGTCCGTTTCCGCGTTCATGATGCTCGTCTCCTTTCGTCAGGCTAGGTCGCCAGCCCCGGAGTCAACGATAACGAAACCGGCATGAGCGGCTCCCCGCCTCCCGGCGCCGTAATTCCGGCCTCGGACGTGTATACGGTCCGGCCGCGGCAGATCGTGGCTGCCACCCGGGCGTTCAGCGTCATGCCGATATAAGGACTGACCGGGTGGCGGTAGAACAGGTGCTCCTTCTCCAGTACATAGGAGCGATTCAGGTCTACGACGGCAAGATCGGCGTCCAAACCGACGGCGATCGAGCCTTTCGCGCCTTGCAGCCCGAAACGCCGGGCCGGCGCGCCCGCGATCAGATCGGCGAGGCGGGACAGCGGCAGCTTCCGAGTCAACACGCCTTCGTGGAGGAGCAGTTCCAGGCTGCTTTGCGCTCCCGAGATGCCTCCCCAGGCGTCGAAGAATGTCCGATCCGGACCGGTACGCTTCAGCTCCGGCGGACTGGGCGAATGGTCGGAAGCGACCATGTCGAGATGTCCTTCGGCCAGCAGGCGCCACAGTCGTTCCCTCTGGTCTGCGCTGCGCAGCGGAGGTGCGCATTTGGCCGCAGGTCCGATCCGCTCCATGTCATCCTCGGTCAGCATCAAATAATGAGGGCAAGTTTCCAGCGTCACATCCACGCCTTTCAGCTTGGCTTCGGCGATCATTTCCACGGCATCCGCGCTGCTGATATGGACCAGATGAAGCCGGCAGCCGGTGTCCCGGGCGTACAGCAACGCTTTGGCGACCGCTTCCGTCTCCGCGACGACCGGACGGGACGCGGCGAAGCCGCGGGCATCCGTGCATCCGGCGATCCTGGCCTCCGCAGCCAGCCCGGCCGTGAGGGCGTCGCTCTCCGCGTGCAGCGCGAGCAGTCCGCCGAAGGCGGCGATCCGCTTCATCCCTTGATACAGCGTCCAGTCGTCCACTTGGCGGAAGCGGCCCTCGCCTTCGCCTCCCGGATCGGAGAGGAAGGCTTTGAACGCCGCCGCGCCGGCTCGGGCCAACCGTTCGAGCTGTTCAAGGTTGCCGGGGACCAGCCCGCCCCAGAACCCGTAATCGATGGTCGATCGGCCCGCAGCGAGCTCAGCTTTCTGGCGGAAAGCTTCGACGCTTACCGTCGGAGGATTGCCGTTAAGCGGCATATCCAAATAAGCGGTGCAGCCGCCGGCCGCGAGTGCCGCGGAGCCGGACTCGAAGCCTTCCCAATGCCCTAAATTCGGTTCATTGAAGTGCACGTGCACGTCGATCATGCCGGGGAGCACGGTTTTACCATCGGCATGGAATACTTCGGCGCTCTCTTCCGGCGCGATCCGCGCTTCGATGGCCGCGATTTTGCCCCCGCGAATACCGATATCGAGCTTGCGCACGCCGTCCGGCAGCACAACGTCGCCGCCCGTTACGATCATGTCGTAGCGCATGGTCATCCCTCCTTGCGAGCGTGCCGACCGCATCGCCCCGCGACGTTCATCTTAACTCTGCTAATGTCCATGTGTATTTCAAGAATAACCGCTCTCTTAGCTCCCCCGGTACGTACTGTATCCGCCCGGCGCGACGAGGAGAGGTACATGGTAATGGACCGCCGCATCGCATACCCGAAACCGAACGGGGATCAGATCGAGGAAACGTTCGCTCCCGTTCCCGCCTCCCCCCGCATCCCCGCCGGCGAAATATTCGCCCGCCCAGAATAGGATCTCGTATAATCCCTCGCGAAAATCCGAACCGTCCAGCAACGGCTCGACGAGCCGTCCTTCCTCGTTCGTGCGGGCATCCCGGAGCAAGACGGCCGCACCTTCCTCATCCCGCGCGAACAGCTGCAGACGAAGCCCCGCAGCGGGTTTGCCCTTCGAAACGTCCAGCACGTGCGTCGTCAGGCGCCCGTTCATGACGCGCCTCCCGGCCGGCCGGCCGACTCCAGGTCCGCGCGCGTCACCGTGAAGCCCTGGAAGCCATAAGGCGGCCTCGGCTCCGTGTAGACGCCCGCCCGCAATGAGCCGACGGGTTCGACCACCGTCTCCCAGGTCCGGTTATTCGACTCGAACCCGACGCCAGCTAGCTGCGGAAACCGCTCCAGCACGCGAAGGCCGATTTGCCAAATCAAATGCTGGATCGAAGGCGTGTTGCGTTCATGGAAAACGGCATGGGCGATATCTCGGATCTGTTCCGCGGCGGCGTATTTCCCGGTGCTGCCGTCCAGCGCGTGCGCGATGTCCGTATAAGTCCAATAGATGTCTAGGAAAATGAAGAGCGGCCGGTCGTAGCTGTCCGGAAGCGTCGTATATTCGTCCCGGACGAAGCCGTAGAACGAGCTGCCGCTGACTTTGATGAGCTGCAGGTCCTTCAGAACGGATCGGTGCGAGACAATGGCGACGGTTTCCCTTTCCCGCTTCATTCGAATGCTCGCCCCCGCATGTTCATTATGCGACCTGCGGTACACGAGCGGGCTGACCGCGAACTCCCCGCCGCCGGCCGGGACCTGCAGAGGCAGAAACGTCAGCCGGTCGGCTTCTATCGAAATCTCCGAAATATGCGGGTACCTCGCGAAGAAACGTTCGGCAACGAAGCGCAAGAAGCCTTCCGTCGTGCTGCCCTCGAAATCCGCCGCATTTCTCAGAATGAAATTTTTCATCGAATCCGTCGCCACGACGAGAGAGTTGTCCCCTTCGGTAAATGAGGGGAGAAGCGCCTCGCCGCTGACGGAAAATTTGACGTTATGGGCGAAAATGACATTGGGATCCCCGGTGTAGGCGGATTCCGGGATGGCTGCCGCACGAAGCGGCGAAGCGTAAGTCCGGTAGGTCAGTACGTCGCCTTTGCCGTAATAAAGCGTGCGTCCGCTATCCAGTTGCATATAAATCCTCCCCTTTTGTGACTTTCTTTTCCGTAGTTGGGCGCACCGACGGCCGGGGCTACTCGGCGACCAGATCGGCAAGCCGGAAGCCGGCGATCCGCCCGATCTGTTCCAGTGCCTCCCGTCGCTCCTCCTCCGGGGAGTGGCCGAATCGTTCCCGCATCGCGGTCAGGATGTCGTCCTTGCTTTTCCCCCGGACGGCGTAAATAAACGGGAAGCCGAAACGTTCTTTATATGCCGCATTCAGCGAGGAGAAAGCCTCGAATTCCTCCGGGGTCAACCGGTCGAGGCCCGCCCCCTGCTGTTCCCGGGCCGAGCAGGCCGTCAAGCTCGCGATGCCCAGCCGCGTCGCCAGATCGGGATGGGCGCGGATGAGCGCCAGCACCTCCCCGTCCGATGCGCCGCGCACGATTTCTACCATCGCGGCGAGCAATTCCCGAACCGACGCGAAAGGCCTTCTCCCCCACGCCCGTTCGGCCACCCATGGAGAATGTTCGAACACGCCGCCCAGCAACCGAACGAATTCCGTCCGGTCCATCGACAGAAGCTCCTGCAGCCGAACCCTCATGACCAGAACCCCGCGTGAACGGCGACGACTTCCGCTTCCACCTCCGGGAACGGGCCGATCACGACGATGGGCTTGCGGCCGCTCGCGAATACCGTCCGGCAGGAGAGGTCGAGCGTCAGGTTCTGTTCGTCGTCGCCCGTAAGCTCCGCCAGCCTTTTTTCCGAAATGCCGTAAACGACCTTTCCGACATGTCCCCAATAAATCGACCCGGCGCACATCGCGCAAGGCTCCGCCGTCGTATACAGCGTGCATTTCCACAGCTTCTCCTTGGAAAACAGCCGGGAAGCCCGCGCCATCAGAGTCGTCTCGGCGTGGCCCGTGCAGTCGTGTTCCGTCATCTCCACGTTGCCCTGCTCCAGGAGCACCGTTCCTTCCTCGTCGACGAGAATGCAGCCGAAAGGCGTATTGCCCGACGCTCTCGCCCTCTTGGACACCTCTACGCAATGAAGCAGATAGCCGATATGCTTGTCGTGATTGCGCGCTTCCATGGCACTACCTCCCTAATTCGATCGCCCGGCGGACGGCCCGCCGGATGCCGCCGTATCCCGTGCATCGGCACAGGTTGCCGGACAGCGCTTCTTCGACCTCTTCGTCCGACGGATCCGGGCTTCTGTCCAGAAGCGCCTTCACCGACAGCACCATTCCAGGGGTGCAATAGCCGCACTGGAACCCGCCTTCTTCGAGGAACGCCCGCTGGACGGGATGCAGTTCCGTTCCCGAAGCTATTCCCTCGATCGTGGTGATTTCCGCCCCCTGAACTTGATAAGCCATTGCCAGGCAGGCGTTCACCGGTTCGCCGTCGACCAGAACCATGCAAGCGCCGCACCTTCCGATTTCGCAGGAGCGTTTGGTCCCGGTGAGACCGATAAACTCCCGGATCACTTGGAGAAGACGCGTGGAGGGCGGGGCTGCGATCTCGCATGCCGCGCCGTTCACCCGAAGCGTCAGCCGGCTTTGGGCAGGGGCAAGTTCCGTACGATTATCGATCATGTTGCAGCACCGCCTTCCTCGCGAAATGGGGAATATCCTGAAGCTCCCGGGGATCGATGGGCAGCTTGCGCACCCAGACGCCGACCGCGTCCCGGACCGCCGCCGCGATGGCGGGAGCGAGCCCGACCGAGCCAATCTCCCCGATGCCCCGGGGCCCGTAAGCGTCTCCTTCCGGCAATTCTTCGATCGGCCTTACGGCGACGTTTCCGGCGTGTTCGGCGACCGTAGGAATCAAATACGTATCCAGGTTGTTCGTCAAATACCTGCCGCCGGCCATAAGCGCTTCTTCGGTGAGCGTCCATCCGAGAGCCATGCTGCTGCCGCCTTCGATCTGCCCGAGATACCCTTGCGGATTCATCACCGGACCGGCGGCTACGGCGTGATACTGGTCGAGCAGGCGGACGCGGCCGGTCAAAGTGTCGACCTCCACCTTCGCGGCAACGGCGCTGTAGGTGTACAAGAAATGCGCGCCGATTCGTTTTGACGAGGTCGTCGGAAAATGGAAGGCGGTTTCGGCGCGGATCGGCTCCGTGGTCCGCGACGCCAGTTCGGCGTATGAGAGCAGCATGGAGCCGGCGTCGTTGCCGGAAGCCGCGTCCGGCTCCGGCATCGCGTAAACGCCGCCCGGGCCGAGCCGTAGTTGATCGGCCGGATTGCCCGTCAAATCGGCAGCGGCGGAGAGCAGGCTTTCCGTGAACGGTCCTTTCATGTTCTGCACGGACTTCCAGAGCATGCTGGTCGCCCGGGAAGCGGTGCTCGAGCCGCTGTCGGGCACGACGTCGGTGTCTCCGATCACGATACGCACGTCTTCCGCCTCGAAGCCGAACGTTTCCATCATCATCAGCTCGAGCGTGGCGATCAGCCCCTGGCCGAATTCCTCGTAGCCGAAGACGGCTTCGATTTTGCCGTCCTCCGCCAGGACCAGCCGTCCGCCGGCCGGGTCGGGAATGCCGACGCCGAGCCCCGCGCCATGCATGATATAAGCCGCTCCGATGCCGGTTTTGATCCAGTGCTCGCGCTCCCGGTCGTCCTCCGGTACGCCTTGCGATCTCTCCCGCCAAAGCGGACTCTCGGCCAGTGCCTGCCATACTTGGGCCGCTCCTTCCGTCGGCGCGATCGGCTGACCCAGCGGCCCCGGATCGTCCGGCTGCCGCATGTTGCGGCGGCGCAGCTCCCACGGATCGATGCCGAGCCGTCCGGCAATCCGGTCGATCTGACCCTCCAGGGCGAAGATCGCCTGATTGCCCCCGAAGCCCCGGAATTCGCCGGACATCCCATTGTTCGTATATACGGAGACGCTATCTACGTCGACATTCGGGATCCGGTACGGACCGATGACGTGCTCGGTGGCGAAGTTCAGCACCTCCGCTCCTAACGTCGCGTACGGGCCGGTATCGGCCACGATTTTGACGCGGTGGGCGAGAATGCGTCCTTCGGCGTCGGCCCCGGTTTTCATGGAGATGACCATCGGATGCCGTTTCAGCCCCGCCCTCACCGATTCCTTGCGCGAATTGTGGATTTTGACCGGTTTCCCCGCGGCCAGCGCGAGCAAAGCTCCATAAGGTTGAACGTTCAGCTCGTCCTTGCCTCCGAACGACCCGCCGATCGGGCTCGAGACGACGCGGATGTCGGACTGCGGCCGGCCCAGAACGCGGGAAAGCTGCAACCGGTCCATGAAACCGTGCTGCGTCGGCGAATAGACGGTAAGGCGCCCGTCCGGCTCCGGCACGAACAGCCCGCCTTCGGTTTCCATGTAAGTGTGCATCTGGCGCGGCGTCACGTACGTCTCTTCGACGATGACGGTGCACGCCTTGAACCACTGTTCCGGATCGCCCAGCCGGTAATCGGTCCGATGCAGCTCGTTGCCGCAGGGATGCAGGAGAGGCGCGCCTTCGGCCAGCGCCTTCTCCGGGCTGTCCAGCACCGGCTGCTCCGCGTAATCGACTTCGATGAGCGACAGAGCCCGTTCAGCCGCTTCCAGCGTATCCGCCGCCACGGCCGCCACTGCGTCGCCGACGTAGCGGACCCGGTCGAAACAGAAGACCGGCTGGTCTTGCCGCGCGATCCCGAAGGCGTTTAACCCCGGGACGTCTTCGTGCGTCAGCACGGCCCGCACCCCGGGTACCCGCTTCGCGTTCTCGGTGCGGATGTCCAGAATCAGCGCGTGGGGATGCGGGCTGCGCAGCACGAGTCCGATCAGCATGCCAGGCGCGGCCATATCGGTCAGATAGGCGAGTCCGCCCGTCACTTTGCCCGGACCGTCGGGGCGGATCCGCCACCGCCGTCCGCTTCCTTGTCTGTCCAGCAGCATGCCGCTCACTCCTTTCCTTGCCGGCCGGCCGACAGCTTCCACAGCTCCGCCGCGACCAGGTTCGCTGCGGTACGCTTGCGGTATTCCTCGCCGGCGAATACGTCGCCCTTGGGGCGGAACGTTTCTTCGACGGCCTCATGGATCAACGGAAGGAGGTCCGGATCCGGCGTCTTGCCTTCCAACAGGCTTTCTGCGGCATACAGCCGATGCGGCACCGCCGCACCGCCGCCGGCCGCGATCCGGACGCGTTCCAGCCGCCCGTCCTCCGTCCTTCCGGCGGATATCGCTACCGTCGCGACCGAAGGGGTAAACGCCTCCCGGCGGCCAACTTTCCGGTAGACGGAGAACGGCGCATTCCCGCCGCCCGTCGGCGTTTCCACCGCATTCGCACGATCCGGAAGGCGGACCTGCATCAACAGCTTCCCGCGATCCCGCCGGCAGTCCTCCGGCCGTTCCAGCCATTCGCTTATCGCAATCCGTTCTTCCGATCCGTCGAACCAGAGCAGTTCCGCATCGTATACGAGCAACGCAGGCAAGGCGTCACCGATGCCCGAGGCGACGTTCCCCCCGATCGTGCCGACGTTCCGGATGGAATACGCGCCGATTTGCAGCACGGCTTCCGGCAGCGCCGGATATTCGGCGGCCAGCCCGCAGCTGCGGCGTATCTCCGCAAGCGTGGTGCAAGCGCCGATGCCTGTGCCGCCTTCCTCGGCGATCCGGATCCCCGCCAGTAGAGGAAGGGAACGGATATCGATGAGGTGGGCCGGACGTTCGGCAACCTCCCCTTCCCACCACGTCCTCAGCAGCGTGCCGCCCGCGACGTACTCGGCGTCTGAACCGAAGCTCCGTTTCAGCGACCAGGCTTCCCCGACGTTCCGGGGCTTCCATACCTTCGGAAGCGAGAACCTTTCGTGACGTTCCATCGCCATTCGCGCTCCCCCTCCTAGGATTGTTTTTCGTTTCAGAACCTTTGCTCCCTCAAATACGGAACGCCGAGCGATTCGGGCGCGCCGGACGGCTGATTCCGGTTGCGCCAGCCCAGGAACATCAGCACGAGGATCGTCACCACGTACGGAATCATTTTCAGGAAATAGGACGGAACCTCGCTGCCGACGAGCTGGATGCGGAAGCCGAGCGTGTCCAGCACCCCGAAGAAGTAAGCGCACAGAAGAGCGCGGACCGGATTCCAGCGGGCGAAAATGATGAGCGCGACCGCGATCCATCCCCGGCCGGCCGTCATCCCTTCGATCCAAGTGGGCGAGAACACGAGCAGCAGGTCCGCCCCGGCAAGCCCGATCAGCATGGAGCCGATCACGATGCAGGCATAGCGGGTCCACTGTACCCGGATGCCCATGACGTCCGCCGTCGCCGGATTATCGCCGATCGCCCGCAGGTGCAGGCCGGCGGAAGTCCGGTGGATGAACAGGTGCATCGCGATCACGAGGAAGAAGCTGAACCAGGTGAGCAGATCGAGCCTGCCGAAGATCGGTCCGAGCACGGGAACGTCCTGCAGGAACGTCAGCTCCAGCTTCGGGACGGAGCCGGGAATGGGCATGCCGCTGACCGGTTTTCCGAGATAGGCGCTGAACCCGGTGCCGAACAGCGTCATCGCCAGGCCGCTGACGATCTGGTTGGCCCTCAGCGATACGGTCATGACGCCGTGGATCAAGCCGAGAAGGGCGCTGACGCCGAATACGGCAAGCAGCGCGAGAGCAAGGCTGCCGGTGTGCAGATACGTCAGGCAAGCGGTGACCGCCCCCATGAGCATCAAGCCTTCCGCGCCCAGCTGGATGATGCCGCTGCGCTCGATGAGGATGCCGCCCAAGGTAGCGATAAGCAGAGGCGTTCCCGACGAAACGGCCGCCATGACCAGTTGCGTGAAGAGATCCATTACGCTTCCCGCCCCTTTCCGCCGCTGCGCCGCAGCCGTAATTTGAACAACGTATCGCCCGCGATCAGGAAGAACAGGATGGCTCCCTGCAGCATCAGCGAGACGGAAGAAGGAAGGCCGATCGTCTGCACGCTGTAGCCCCCGACGATCAAGCCGCCGAACAGGAACGAGGACAGGATGATGCCGAACGGATTCAGCTTCGCGAGCCACGCCACGATGATCGCGGTATACCCGTAACCCGGGGATATCCCGTACATGAGTCTATGCGCGACCCCGGAAACTTCGCTCATGCCGGCGAGACCCGCCAGTCCCCCGCTGAGGAGCATGACGATCAGGATATGCCGGTTCAGCGGGATGCCCGCGTTTTTGGCCGCATCCGGATTCGCGCCGATCAGCTTCAGCTCGTATCCCCAGCGCGTGTAACGGATGAGCAGCGCGTAGAGCAGAACGGCCGCCAGCCCGAAAACGAGGCCGAGATGGAGACGCGTGGCGCCAAGGACGGGCAGCGACTGAGCTTCGGTAAACATGGGCGTTCCGGGGAAGTTCATCCCTTTCGGGTCTTTCCACGGTCCGAAAACGAAGTAGTCCAGCGCAAGAAGCGCCACGTAGTTCAGCATGAGGGACGAGATCAGCTCGTTGACCCGGAAATACGTGCGCGGGATGGCGGTGAGCAGGCCCCAGAGGCCGCCTGCCGCCAGGCTGAACGCGATCATGAGCGGAATGGCGGCGTAAGCCGGCAATCCCGGAAAATAAATCGTGACCGCGGTCGCCGCGATCGCGCCAGCCGCGAATTGCCCTTCCGCGCCGATGTTCCACACCGAGATCCGGTAGGCGATCGCCACGCCCAGTCCGCACAGAAGCAAGGGAATCGTTTTGACGAGGGTTTCCGTGAAGCCGAACTCGGTACCGAAAGCCCCCATGAACATCTTGCGGTAAACGGCGAGCGGATTCATGCCGCTGGCGGCGATGAACACCGCGCACACCGCCAAAGCGAGCACGACCGAAACGATCGGGATCCACCAGGGACTGCCCTGCCGCTGGGGGTCGAACTCGATCCGCAGCCGAAGCCGTCCCTCGTTGGCCGGCTCCGCCGCAGCGGGCGCCGCCGCCGTGTTCGCCGCGATCGCGCTTCCTGCCGGTTTGTCGCTCATCCTGCATCCCCCTCCGCGTCACGCAGGCCGGCCATGTACATGCCGATCCGCTCCCGATCCGCCTCGGCCCGGCTGAATTCACCCGCGATGGCTCCGTTGTAAATGACCAGAATCCGGTCCGACAGCTGCATGATTTCCTCCAGGTCCTCCGAGATCAGCAGCACGCTTCTCCCGGCTTCGCGGAGGTCCGTCAGCAGCCGGTGGACGCCTTCGGCGGCCCCGACGTCCAGCCCCTGCGTCGGGTGGACGGCGAGCATCAGCTTCGGGTTCATTTCGATTTCGCGGGCGAACAGCAGCTTCTGCTGGTTGCCCCCGGACAGCTGGCGCACGGGCGTATCGATCCCCGGCGTTTTGACGTCGAACCGCTCGATCAAGCTTTGCGACCAGCTTCGGTTGCGTCCGTGAAGCAGGAAGCCGAGACGGGAGCGATCCGGCGTCCGGTAGGATTTGGACAGCAGGTTGTCGACCGCGCCCAAGCTGCCTGCCAGCCCGCTTTTCATGCGGTTTTCCGGCACGTGCGCGATTCCCGCTTCAATGGCCGCCCGCACCGAAGCCCGTTTGAACGTCTGGCCTCCAAATTGGATCGTGCCCTTCCTCCATTCCGTCAGGCCGGCCAGCACCTCCGCCAGCTCCTTCTGGCCGTTGCCGGCGACGCCCGCCACGCCGACGATTTCCCCTTCGTGCACCTGAAGGGATATGCCGTCCAACGCCTTGCGGCCATGGCCCCCGAGCACCTCGACCCGATCCATGATCAGAACCGGCTTGCCCTTCGGCCGATCGGCGAGAGGACGCGGGGCTGCGAAATCCTTGCCGACCATGAGCCGCGCGAGCTCGCGCTCGTTCGTCTCCTTCTTGTCCATGACCGCGATCATCCGGCCCTTTCGCATGACGGAGATCCGGTCGCTCGCCGCCATGACTTCCTTGAGCTTATGCGTCGTCAGAATGACGGATTTGCCTTCCGCCTTCATCGACGCCAACGTTTCGAACAGCCGGTCGACCTCCCCGGGCGTGAGCACCGACGTCGGTTCGTCCAGAATGATGAGGTTCGCGCCCCGGTACAGCGTTTTGACGATTTCCACGCGCTGCTGCTCCCCGACCGACAGCTGCCAGATCGGGCGATCGACGGGAAAGGAAAGCCCGAACTTCCGCGAGATCGCCTCGATCTCCTCCTGCTTTCTTTTTATCCACTTCGGCCCCCGCCAGAAGGACGACCGCTCGCCCAGCACGATGTTCTCCGCCGCGCTCAGCGTCTGGACGAGCCGGAAGTTCTGGAATACCATGCCGACGCCGAGTTTCATGGCGTCCTTAGGCGAACGGATCCGGACCTTCTCGCCCCCGATCAGGATATCGCCGCTTGTCGGACGGTACACGCCGGACAGCATGCACATCATCGTGCTCTTGCCTGCTCCGTTCTCACCGAGAAGCGCGTGAATTTCGCCCGGAAGGGCGCCGAAATCGACATGGTCGTTCGCGGTTACCGTTCCGAACCGCTTGACGATTTGCCGCATTTCCACCGACATCGTAACGGTCATGCCGCTCTCCTCCTCCATGGCCTTGCCGGCCGGCTGCATGATTTTTTCTATGGGTGCGGATAAATGACAAATCCCTTTTGCAAGGGATTTGTCGGGATTGGCTATGAGGCTTCCGGTTATTTCGGAATCGTGCCTTCTACGCCGTGCACGAGCCAGTTCATCTCCAAAATCTGCTCGATCGGAAGCTCCTTGCCCGCTTCCACCTTGACCTCGCCGGATTGATCCTTGATCGGTCCGGCGAACACTTTCAGCATGCCTTCCTTGGCTTCCTTCTTCTTCTCTTCCACGAGCGCCTTCACGTCTTCCGGCACGTTTTTGCCGAGCGGCGCCAGATCGACCATGCCGTCCGCCATCGATCCGAGGTATTGCTCGCTTTTCCATGTTCCGTCCGCAACGGCTTGCACCGTCTTCGCGTAATACGGGCCCCAATTCCAGACCGGATTGGTCAAGTAAGCGTCCGGCGCGAAACGGGACATGTCGGAATCGTTGCCTCCGGCCATCGCGCCGCGTTCGGCGGCCGCCTGGATGGTCGCCGGCGAATCCTGGTACGCCAGCAGCACGTCCGCTCCTTGGTCGAGCAGGCTGACCGCCGCCTGTCGTTCGACCGTCGGATCGAACCAGGTGTTCGACCATACGACCTTCACCTTAACGTTAGGATTGACGCTCTGGGCGCCGAGCGTAAAGGCGTTCAGGTTATAAATGACTTCGGGGATCGGGAATGCGCCGACGTATCCCAGCACGTTTTTCTTTGTCATTTTGCCTGCCGCGATGCCGGTCAGATAGCTGGCTTCGAAGTTTTTGCCGAAGTAGGTGCCCATGTTGTCGTCGGTTTTGTAGCCGGCGGTGTGCAGGAACTTGACGTTCGGAAACTTCTTCGCCACGTTCAGCGTCTGATCCATGTAACCGAAGCTTGTCGTAAAGACGACGTCATGGTTCCGGGCCAGCTCGGTGATCACGCGCTCCGCGTCCGCGCTTTCCGGCACGTTTTCCACGGTATCGGCCTTGATGCCGAGCTTCTCTTCCATGTATTTGCGTCCTTTGTCGTGCTCGAACGTCCATCCGCCGTCGCCCGGAGGTCCTATGTAGACGAAGGCGACCCTCGGCATTTTCTTCTCCGCCGAAGCGGAGGCCGATGCCGGATCGGAACTGCCGCTTGCGGGCGCCGTACCCGAGGCCGAAGCAGAGGGACTCGCGGACGGCTCCGGCTTGCTGCCGCATGCCGTCAGTATCACCGTCAGAACGACGATCAAAGACAAACTCCAAGTCCACCCTTTTGCGTTCCGTTTCATACCGTTCCTCCCCAGCTCTCTCTCTCGATCTCTTGGCGGCATCCAGTCGGAAACGACCTCATTTGTCGTCTTCACTTTTGCGGCCGGTTGGCGCGACCAAGTACCTTCACTGTACTTTTGCGTAACTTATTGGTCAATTTATATAACATCATATTGGTAATTTGGATGAAAAGTTACGATTTCGTTGTGCGTCATGCATGTTTTCTTTATTTTATGTTAGATATAATTACATAATGCACAAAAAACGAAACCCGCCAACCTAGGCGGGTTCCCGATAAAGTATTGGGGGCCATTCGTTGCTCACGAGGGGCGGTTTGGCGGTTTGGCGGTTTCGCCCCCCCTCGCCGGCCGGTCAATTCGATAGATTTTCGGAAGCGCGGAAACGCTTGGATCGCGAGAATGCCGCCCACTTCTCGCGAACCTTGGCGAAATCTTCGGGCGTGTCCACGTCCATGACAGCATAGCGGCCCAGAGGGATCAACGCCCGGCGGATCCCATCCCGGCGCAGCAAGTTACGGCCTCCCGAGTCCCCTTCGAGGGCGCTCAAATCGCCGAACATCGAACGGTTCCACAGGACGGGCGGCACCGGCTGACCGTCGTTCGAACCGGCCACCGCATCCAGGAGCGGATTCCCGGCGAACGCCTCCAGATAGAGCCTGAACTCGGACAAAGTCACCATCGGCTGATCGGCCAAAGCCACGATCGCGGCCCGGATGTCCGGAGCCAGACGGAGCGCCTCAGCGAGCGCGCAGCGCAGCGAACGCGACAACCCTTCGTCGGCGTCCGGGCATACGGCGACGCGGAACCGGCTTTGCGAAACGGCGTCCGGCGGAAGCCATTCCAAGGCGTCCCCCGGCCGAACCGCCGCGACAATCGGATCGAGTTCCGTCTTCAGCAACTCCTCGAGCGCGGCGCGCCCTAAGGGATTACCCGCCGCCAACTCAGCGGACGGCTTGTTGCCTCCCATCCGACTGCCCTTTCCGGCTGCCAAATACAATCCTGCGATCCGCATCGGTTCCCGCCCCTTTCCTGCCTCCAGCAATGGCGGCTCTCCTTGCGATCAGCTCGGCGGCGATGCTGACGGCGATTTCATCCGGCCCCTCGGCTCCGATGTCCAATCCGACCGGAGCATGGACGTTCGGCGTCCACGGCAGCCCTTCGAAGAGCACCGAGATCCGCTTCGGCGAACCCATCACCCCGATGTACGCGGGACGGATGGGCAGAAGCTCCTCCAGCATTTCGCGGTCGCAACGAAGCTGATGGCTGCAGAGGACGACGAAGTCCTTCGGACCAAGAGCCAGCTTACGTGCCAGCTCTCTCGGCATTCCCGCCACCATTTCCGCCGCGCCGGGAAACCGTTCCTCTGCGAGAAGGCCTTGCCGCCAATCCGCTACGACGACGCGGAAGCCGATCCGCGCTCCCAGCTCGCACACCGGAGGCGCATCGCGGCCGGCACCGAATACGATCAGCCTGGTTTTGGGCCGAAAAACTGCCTCATGAAGCAGCCCGCCGCCTGCCGTCATCCCGGAAACACCCGTTGCCGTTTCGGCACCCTCCACCCCGCCTTCATTTCCTCCCGCTTCCGCTGCCGCGTTTTCCTCCGCCTTGCCTGCCGTTCCCAAGTCTCCCGCCACCGCATTATCGACCCTTAAGCGGTACGAGATTCCCTTGCCGTCCCGCCACCTTTCCAGAACGGCGGTTTCTCCCCGGTCCACGCGATCGCGCACTTCCCGGAGCAGCCGGAGGATCTCGCCGTCCAGCGGTTCCAGCAGCACGGTGATTCGGCCGCCGCAGCCGATCGCTTCTCCCCAGAGCGGATCTTCCTCCGGCCGCATGTCATAAACGACAAGCTCGGGCAGCCCCGACGCCAACACTTCGGGAACCCGTGCCTTCAGGTCGTCTTCCAGGCAACCCGGACTGATGATGCCCGCGCCTTTTCCTTCTGGAGACAGAACCATGGCGGCCCCTTCCTTTCGGTAAGCATGACCTTCGACCGCGATAACGGTCGCCCATACGACCATGCCGCCGGGACGCGAGACATAAGCCCAAGGATCTTCGCACCCCGACTCCATTCCCCCGTTCGCCGCCGTCCGACCCACTCGACACATCGCGTCCCCCCCTTTCCGAGCCTTTCGATCCGCGAGACGCTCTTCCTTTCGAAACCGCAGTGTTCAAAGTCAGGATGACGCATTACGGATCCATGTTGTCATCATGACGATCGCCTAAACTCGTTCCGGTCACAACGCGCGTTCTTCCGCCGCAGCCAGCATCCGCCTAAACAGGAAAGCGAGCTGCAGCCGCATCAGATCGTTCACTTTTTTCAAATCGACGTCCAAAATTTCGCCCAGCTTCTCCATACGGTATGTGGCGGTGTTGCGATGGATGAACAATTTTTTGGCGGTTTCATTGAGCTGCCCGTCGCATGCCAGGTACGTTTCCAGCGTTCGCATCATTTCCTGCGCATACTCGGCGTCGCGATGGAACAGGCTTCCGAGCCACCTGTCGCAGAAGGCGCGCATTCTTTCCAGAGGGACCCGTTCGAACACATAAGCCAAGTCCATCGTTTCGAATTTCACGATCCTCTCGGCCATGCCCCACTCCTCAGCCATCCGCCGGACTTCAAGACACTCGCCGAAGGCGTCATGCAGTTGGCTTGCCGACGTTTTGCGGCTGCTGATCGCCGCCCTCGGCCCCCCTTCTGCCAAACGCTTGGCGCTCAAGCAGGCCGCAAGGGAGGGATCGCCTCTCTCCTCCCAACCGCCTTCCGGCTCCGGGAACACGGACAGGACACCTTCGTCCATGACGATATGGATGCCTTTCAACTCCCGGATCCGGCCGTGCCTAAGCAAGTCCGCCTTCAACCTCTCGCACGCTTCCTCCCGCGCCGCGCCCCCAAGACGGCCCGATACGTCGATCAGCACACAACGGAACGGACCGGTGAACAGATCGATCTCCCAGCGCTCCGCGTAACCCAGCAGCGACTCGGTGGAGATGCCGTTTTGCAAATACCGTTTCACCAATTGGCCGAAATCCCGCTGCACCGAAAGCTCGAAATAATCTTCGTATTTGAGGTTCAGATGGTAGGCGATGAGTTCGGCAGCTTGGAAATACAAACTCTCCTCGACCGGAGAGAGAAACGTCCGGGGATTGAAAAACAGCGCGTAACCCGTGCATTGCGATTGTTTCATCAGCGGGATTCGGAAAGCCTGCCAGCCGTCCGAGCGCATCCACCCGTGATGGACCGACCATGGCCAGCGGACCAGAAGGCAGTCTTCCGGAACGCCCGACGAGTTGTAGACCAATTGCCCGCGCGAACCGATCACCGCGATCGGATGACCGACCACTTCGGCCACAGATTCAAACAGATGCCGGATCGGATCGGATTGCAGCGCGAACCTCATCAGCCGGATTTGCTTTTCCAGGGCGTCCTGCAGCATTCCCGTGCTGCGCTTCATTTCCTCGCGGAACAGTCCGTTGATCTGATCGGAGAACGTAAACCGGTAAGGAAGTTCGATCAAAGGGAAGCCGAGCCGGTCGGCCTGTTCGATCATCGGTTCCGGAATCGATTCCCAGTACCTGCCGAGCTTGATGCCGAGCCCGGAAGAACCGCGTTTGTCCAACTTTTCCAGCAGCCGGGACGCTTCGTCGGGGCGGTCCTTCACAAGGTAACCGGTGGTCAGCACCATTTCGCCTTCCTTGATCCAATCGGTAATGTCCGGCGCGTCCATGACGTTGACGGCGCGGATGATCCGCTTCATGCCATTGAACCCGGCCACCAACTTCGCTTCGGAAAGCGGATAGACGGACAGGGCTTGCTCGACGGTCAGTTGCATGGGCGGGCCTCCCTCAGACCCGAACGCTCAGGCCTTTATGTTATGTTACATAACATAATAGACCCAAAATCTACTCAAAGACAATAGTTATGTCACTTTATATAACATTAAACTTCGGGAATCCGAACCGAATCCCCAAATGAGCTGAAAAACCCATGACAGGAAGGTCATGGGCTTGTGCTTCCGGCATCAATCATTTCGACTTCTTCTTCGCGGCGGACCTTCCCTGCTTCTTCGGGTCGTCCGGCTTCGGCGCGGCGTGCTGCGAGTCGTTCGGTCTTGCTTCGTCGCCCATGTTCATTCTCCTTTCGGCCTATTCCCCTTAGTAATTGGCCGAAAACGCGGGAATGATTACCGGGGCCGAGCCGTGGTTCGGCCTAATTTAACAAACGCAGCATCTGGACGACCGGGCGGCCGTCGCCTTTCAGCTCCTTCTGCCGGCTTCGCAGCTGGGACGAGCCATCGCCGTCGAGGAAGATGCCGTCCGCCAGCACGTCCTGCCCGAAGCCCTCCAGAATCGCTTCGCGGAACGCGCGGAGCGTGCCCTTGTTGGCGCTGACGATGAGATAGAGCTGGCCATCCCGGTCGAACGCGGCGGCCGAGCGCAGCCGTTCGTCTTCCGCATACGGGGCGTTCTCGGCGGCCGCTTGCTCTTCCCACGATTCTTCGTCTCCCGGAAGCATGCTGATGCCGCCCTGCGCCCAATAGCGGGAGCGATCGAAGACGCGCAGCTCGGACGCCTGGCGCACGACCTGGACGCTGAGCGCGCCGGTCGCGCCGTCCCACACGAGCGTTCCTCTCGCGTATTTCACGTTGGCTCCGCCGTCTCCATAGCCGTTTTTCTCCGGATACACGGGAACATCGTTCACGACCGCGATACTGAGCAGATCCGACTGGTAGAAGAAACCCCCGTTAATCCCGTAATACGGCGTCAGCACGACGTTCTGATTCACGACCGCCGGCGTGACATTGGACGGCTCCGTGCGCAAATAATGAAGCTCCATTCCATTCGCGGCCGTAAATTTGCCATATGTATATTCGCGCGGCGCGTTTGGATCCGGCGGCGGTCGCCGGTCGCTTCCGGAGACCCACACAACCGCGATGCCGAATGCGGCCGCGAGGAACAGCATCACGATCCATTTGCCGGGCATCGCGCCCTTTGTTCCCGTTTTCAAATTGCGTTCCGTGGCATTCCCCTTCTTTGCTTGCGGGATGATTCGAAACTACACCATCCCGCGCCGTCGGTCAATGCCGGTTAAACACGACGAGCTTCAGCTCCGTCATCTCCCGCACCGCGTATTCGACGCCTTCACGGCCGAGTCCGCTTTCCTTGACCCCGCCGTAGGGCATGTGGTCCACCCGGAAGGTCGGGATGTCGTTCACGATGACGCCGCCGACGCGCAAGCGTTCCGCGGCGTCGAGCGCCGTACGGAGATTTTCCGTATAGATGCCGGCCTGCAACCCGTAACGGGAGTCGTTCACCCGTTCGACCCCCTCTTGCGCATCGCGGATCCGGTTGATCAGCACGATCGGCGCGAACGCTTCCTGGCAAGACACCTTGCATGCCGGATCGACTTCCAGCAGGACGGTGGGCTGCAGGCAGCGCCCTTCCGACTTGCCGCCGCAGGCGACCCGCGCGCCCCGGGTGACCGCTTCCTCGATCCATTCCACGGATCGGCCGACCTCTTCGGAAGAGATCATCGCCGAGAGGTCGACGTCCGGATCCAACGGATCGCCGATGCGCAATCGCGACACGGCCTCGACGAACTCGGAAACGAACGTTTCATACACCGCTTCGTGAACGTAGATGCGCTGCAAGGAAATACAGATTTGCCCCTGGTAGGAGAAGGCGCCTTGCACGCAGCGGGGAACGATCTTCGCAACGTCCGCGTCTTTATCGACGATCAGAGCCGCGTTCGAACCGAGCTCCAGGATTACCCGCTTCCATCCGGCGCGGCTTCGGATCGCCATGCCCACGGAAGGGCTGCCGGTGAACGTGACGAGGCCGACCCGATCATCCTGCACGATCCGGTTCCCGACCCGGGCGCCGCTGCCCGTTACGATGTTCAGCGCGCCCGGCGGCAATCCCGCTTCCTCCAGCAGCTCGCCGAGGAAGAAAGCGGACAGGGGGGTCTGAGACGCCGGCTTCAACACGACGGCGTTCCCGGAGGCGATGGCCGGCCCCACCTTATGCGCGACCAGGTTCATCGGAAAATTGAACGGAGCGATCGCGCCCACGACGCCTACCGGTTCCCGTACGGTGTACGCGATCCGGCCTTCCCCGCCGGGAGCCGCGTCCATCGGCACCGTTTTCCCGCGGATGCGCTTGGCTTCTTCGGCGGAGAAACGATACGTCTGGATCGTTCGTTCGACCTCGGTTCTGGCGATCTTGACCGGTTTGGCCGCCTCCGCCGCGATCAGTCGCGCCGCTTCGTCCGCCCGCTCCTCCAGCAGCCGGGACAACGAATACAGAATCGCCGATCGCCGGTGGGCGGGCATGCCGGCCATCTCGGCCTTCGCCTCGCAAGCCGCTTCGATGGCACGGTCAGCCTCATCCACGCTCGCCGCAGGAATTTCGGCGATCGGATCGCCGCTGTACGGCGAAAACAGCGTTGCATACGCCCGGGCCTCCACCCATTTCCCCGCGATGAACAGCTTTTTCCTCATGACGTCCCGCCTCCCCGATATCCCGAAGCTGCGATTTCCTTCGCCGCCACTTTCGCCATCGATTCCGCGATAATCTCCAAACCTTCGCGCAATTGGTCGTCCGTGATGACGAGCGGGGTGAGGAACCGCACGACGTTGGCGTGTATCCCCGCTCCCATCAGCACCACGCCCGATTCATAACACGTCCGGATCAACTCCGCTGCGAAAGCTTTAAGCGGCTTGCGCGTTTCCGGCTCCAGAAATTCCAACGCGCACATCGCGCCCAATCCGCGCACTTCGGCGATCATCGGAAACTCCCTCTGCAGCGCCGTGAAGAAGCCGCGGATGGCTTCCCCGATTTCCCGGGCCCTTCCGGCCAGATTCTCCCGCTCGATTTTCTCGATGACGGCCAATGCGGCCGCGCACCCGAGCGGGCTGCCGCCGTAAGTCCCGCCGATTTCCCCGGGGCTTGGGGCATCCATGATCTCCGCCCTGCCGGTCACCGCGCTGATCGGAACCCCGGCAGCCAACGATTTGGATAACGTGATCAAGTCCGGTTCGATTCCGAAATGGGTGGAGGCGAACAGCTCGCCGGTGCGTCCGAAACCTGTCTGGATTTCGTCCGCGATGAACAGGATCCCGTATGCCCGGCAAATGTCGTAAACGCCCCTCACGAACGCCGCCGGGGGGACGATGAAGCCTCCCTCTCCCTGCACCGGTTCCAGGATGACCGCGGCCAGCTCCTCCGGCGCCGCTTCGGTCAGGAGAAATTCCTCGAACGACGCGACGCAGAAATCCGCGTACTGCTCCTCCGTCATGCCGGCGGGACGGTGAAGCGGATACGGATAAGGAGCTTTGTACGTCGCGGGAGCGAACGGCCCCATCCGGAACTTATAGGGCTTCACTTTGCCGGTCAACGACATCCCCAGGAGGGTGCGCCCGTGAAATCCCCGCGCGAACGAAACGATCCCGGGTTTCCCGGTAAATTTGCGCGCGATTTTCACGGCGTTCTCCACCGCTTCGGCGCCGCTGCTCAGCAAAACCGTCTTCTTGGGATAATGGCCGGGCGTGATGGCGGCAAGCTTCTCCGCCAGCGCCACGTAAGGCTCGTACATGGCCGCGTGAAAACACGCGTGGATGTACTGCTCCGTCTGATGCCGGACGGCTTCCACCACCTCGGGCGGGCAATGGCCGACATTCAGCGATCCGATCGCGCCTGCGAAGTCGAGGAACGCATTGCCGTCTACGTCGGTCAGGAGCGCCCCGCGCGCTTGCCGGACGAAGATCGGGGTCGTGTTCCCCACCCCGCTGGAGACATACCGTCGTCTTTGCTCCAGCAGCTCCCGGGTTCTGGGGCCTGGAAAATCCGCGGAAACCGAAACGTACTTTCGAGTGGAGTTGGTCATACGCCGTCCTTCTCCTTTGCCGTAACGTCTGTCATCGCCAGCGCACCGTGCGCCTGCGTCCAAAGTCAAGCAATTTTCATGCCACCGTACAATGAACGTAACGCTGCCTCAGGAAGGGGATGTAGCGTAGAAAAAAAAAGAACCGACCAGAGCATCTCTGGTCGGGGGTCGGCGCGAAACGCGTCCGGCAATCGATGTAGCCTGCACGGTTTAGATAAACACGGAACCAGCCAGCACGATGACGAGAAGAATAAACAAAACCAAGACGAAAGCAGCCGCCCCGGCAAATCCTCCGGCTACAGGATAGCTCATGGTTTCAGTCCTCCTTTGGAATCGATTTGTGATGTCGGATCACTCTGCATATTATGTGCCGTGCGGGTGCATGGATTGGACGATTGTCCTCGATGCAAGAATGTTCCCTCAGTCAATGCGCCCATTGTTCTTTCGTCGCCATGAAGTCGCACGCCCGGAAGTAAGGCTGCTGCGCCAGCATCAGCTCGGAATACTTGAGGATGCCCTCTCCGACCTCCGGATCCCACAGCAGGGAGATGTCCATCTCCTTGATATCGTTCTGCTCCACGGACTGCTCGTGGCTCACGAACGCGTCCAATTCCGGACGCTCGCACCGGAATCCCGTCCGGTGAAGGCATTCGAGCCACTCGTCGACGGTATGGATCTTGTCGATCCGGAAGTAGGATTTGATCTCCTCGTAGATGGTCTCCGGCAATTCTTCATGAAGCACCATCTCGCGGTCCAGCAGTCGGCCGCCCGGCTTCAACACCCGATAATACTCCCGCAAAGACGGCTCCAGCCCCGCGAACAAAGTCACCGACTCCGCGAAGACGACGTCGAACGCCGCGTCGCCGAACGGCAAATCGTGCACGCTGCCAAGGACCCACTCGATCCCCCCGATCCCTTCTTTCTCCGCGCGCTGCTTCGCTTTGTGAAGCATGAGCGGGTGCTGGTCGAGCGCGGTCACCCGGAACCCTTGCTGGGCTAAATAGCAGGCGCTTTTGCCTGTGCCGCAGCCGACTTCCAGGACGTGAAGCCCGGCCGATTGCAACCCTTTCTCGAGCAGCCTTTTCGTCGCCCGGAATCCTCCCGGATGGGCGGAAGCCACCCCCAGCTTGGACAGCAAATCCATATACTCCATTCGCGTTCCTCCTCATTCGTCCATGCTTCAATAGGTATATGGAAGAGGAGATGACCCCGTGCTTGCATTCGCCCAGGCGAACGAACTTTATAATGGCGGGGTATCGTCAGGGATGGGGGCCCCCGCGGCGAAGCAGAGTCACTTTCGGGAGAGGATCAGGGACGGTTGCCGGGGCATTGCATTCGTACAAGCGGCGGAATCATACCTGCATATGCTGTAGTAATTCTGTTAAGGAAGCGAGGCAACCGCATGCATGCTACAACCGGCAGACAGACTGGCGATCAAGCCAGGCAATGGATGCATCAACCCGTATGCGTGGTTCTGAAAGACGGAAGCTGCCGTATCGGATGGGTGACCGCCGTGGACCGGGACACGTTGACCCTTGTTGAAGCCATGGACGCGGGGAAGCGGAATCGAACTTTCGGGAAGCGGAACGGCCGGGCGGTCATCGCCGGTTTCGGAGCCGCCGGTTTCGGAGCCGCCGCGCCAACGTTTAACCCTGTACAGGGACAAGGGGGAGGATGGGGCGGTTTGTTCGGCTTCCCGCCTTTCGGAGCAACGGGAAATGCGGGAGCAGGGGGAGGATGGGGCGGCTTCGCGGGTTTCGTCAAGCAGATTTGGCCTCCCATCCAGATCGGCCTCGGCATCGTGAGGGCGGTCATGCCGCTTTTCGGGGGATTCAAGATTTGACCGGAGGCGCCGGTCTGGAATCGGTGCGAAAGGGCTGGCCGCGATCCGCTCGGCCCTCCTCCTCCGGCTCCCCTCCGGAAAGCGTCATATCTCCGTCCAGACGACGTTTCTGTGCCGGCCGGGCGCTCTCGGAGCATCCGGCAGGTCGTTCGCCGATACGACCGAGTCCGTCTTCTTCGCGGGCTTCTTCCAGTACTTCTCGTTCCCCGGGAGATCGTCGAACCATGCCGCGCCCGGCGGGCAGTCGAGGGTCATGAACCGTCCGTAATGCCCGTCGCGCGATTGGTGGTATTTCAGGTACGCCTTGCCGTTTTCGATCGCCAGAATCTCGATTTTGCCCGACGCGTGGCTCATCGACAGCCGAACCCTTTTCCCCAAGCCGGAGGTGCGTGCCTTGGCCTTCTCCACGATGTCGTATACTTCGGCCAATGGCAGTACGAACGCCCGGTTTCCCGCCACGGGACGATTAACGAAGAAGTAATACGGCGTCACGCCCGCCCACGACAGCCGGTCGAGCAACTCGGCCAGCACTTGCGGATCGTCGTTGATGCCCCTGAGCACGGGAGTCTGGTTCACCACAATGGCACCCGCCCGGTGCAGCGCCTCGAAGCCGCGGACCGCTTCCGACGTGATCTCGCGGGGATGGTTCACGTGGGCCATAATATAAATGCGTTTCTCCGGCCTGGAGAACGCCCGGATCGTATCCAGCAGCGCTTCATCCTCGTAAATCCGCATCGGATTGAATACCGGCAGTTTGGAGCCCAGCCGGATGATTTTGACGTGCTCGATTTCCCTTAACCGCGCGATAATCGACCTCAGCTTGGGCGTGCCGAGAATGAGGCTGTCCCCGCCCGTCAGCAGAACGTTACTGATTTCCGGATGTTCGGCGATATAACGAAGTCCGGGCTCGACGTCCGTCACCGCTTCCTTCACGTCGTTGCGGAACAGCCTCTTGCGGAAGCAATACCGGCAATACGCCCCGCACACTTCGGATACGAGGAGAAGCGCAGTGGATGCGTATTTGTGCTGGCAGCCGGGCACCACGTAATTCGTATCCTCGTCCGAAGCGTCCCAGCGGCCGTATTCGCCCAACTCGTCGGCGTTCGGAATGACCAGCTTGCGGATCGGGTCGGAAGGGTCCTTCCAATCGATCAGCTTCAAATAATAGTCGTTCACCCGGAATACGAACTTCTCCGTGATCCGCCTCAGCTTCTCCCTCTCTTGTTCCTGTATGCCTTCGATTCTCCCGATATCGGTCAAGTACTTGGGCTGTGCCATCTGTCTTCCTCCTTCAATGATTTTAGTTTGAAGGGTCTCCGGCAACAAAAAAAGACCCGCATACACGGGTCGATAGGCAAACGAAGGCAAGCCTCCGCCTGCAAATGCCTGACCCATCCAAAGCTGACGAGGTTAGCTGACGGGCTCGGGATAGATGGTTCCCTACGGCCCCGGAATCGGACCGATTCGCCCCACAAGATTGGTTCCCCCGCTTTCCGGCTGCCGCCGGAAACTAAGCTGTGAGTTGTGGACATTTCGCTTTAGGATTTCATGGTACTCCCACTATAACAGAGTGTGGTCATCCTGACAACTTTACAATTGCCCAAAAGTTGTTTGTTAATTTGTGGAACATGCAAGCGCGACTTCTCCGCCGAATTAGCGTCTCTCCGCCTTTATTTCACCCGCTGACCCGCCATCCCGCCGAATTAGCGTCTCTCCGCCTTTATTTCCCCCGCCGCCCCGCCATCCCGCCGAATTAGCGTCTCTCCTCCTTTATTTCGCCCATCGCCCCGCCGTCCCGCCGAATTAGCGTCTCTCCGCCACTATTTCGCCCATCGCCCCGCCGTCCCGCCGAAACGCGGTGCCGATCGGATCGTTCCGATCGAGACGTCGGGCGTCCAGCTTGAAGAGTCGGTTCTCCCGACCGCGACGACGACTTTGTTGGCTGCTGACAATTGAAACCGTATGATCGTGACCTCCGTCAGCTTGCCTATCCATGTTCCTCGTGCCGCAAGGCCCGGCGAACAATCAGACGATGGTCTGGTCCGGCGTCAATTGGTATGATGCGCCGACGGGAATGACGATGCCGGCCGGTGAATGGACGCATTTGGCGTTCACCGTCGACAACGGTTCGATCCGCGTTTACGTGAACGGAGCGGAAAAGTTTGGGGGAACGAACTTCCCCGATATTTTCTCGGCGGGAGGAGCCGTCTTCGGCTTGGGCGTCAACTGGTGGGACACGCCATTCAAGGGCATGATGGATGACGTGCGGGTTTATGATGGCGCGCTTTCGCCTGACGCCGCTGCGGGCTTGGCCGCGAACCGTCCATAAGGAAAACCGTCAGGGGGGTCTGCTCCCTGACGGTTCTTTTTTTCATCGCTGTTGCTCGGATGCGGAGAGCCCAGCCGCTTCCCGAAGGAAATAAGCCGCGGCCTCCTCTCGGATCGACTTGCCGCGTTGCGCTTCCACCTCGTTAACGAAAGGCCGGAGGTTGCCCTGCTCCAGCTTGGCGCGAAGACTGCTGGCGATTCCTTCGCCTTCGATCCAGCCCCATTCTTCGTATCGGTCCACCCATTGGAGCAGAAGCGCGGCGCTCGGCGTCTCCCGCGTCCATTCGATCGCTCTCGCGCGTTCCACGATACCCGCCGAATCCGTTGACCGGAAAGCGATCACATGCGAACCGGGCTCGATGTTCAGGACGCCGTCCGCCGGGACGGCGGTCCATCCGCCGTTCTCCCCGACGAGCCGATACACCGTCTCTACAACCGTACGTCCTTCATGGGCCGCGGCTTCGAACCGGACTTGATCCGGGGCGATCGCGCGGGCTGCCGTAACGGGCGGATACTGGGGCGCGACCTCGCCGAGATCGAGGATCTCCACGTCGTCCACGTACCACTCGCCCGGCTGAAGTCCCCAGAACCAGAGAGCCATCTGGGCGACATTGGGACCCGGGACGAACTCGTACTCCTTGGTCACGAACCGCCCTTCAGTACTCCCGACCGAATCGACGGCAACCGCCCCCAGCGCCTGGCTCAAGCTGTTCCTGTCGTGGTGAATGATCTGCACTTTGCCGCTGTCTACCCGGATGCGAAGCTTCAGCTTGTACCGGTTTTTGTCGGACACCGCGAAATATCCCTGGTCGATTCCCCTGACGTTATTCGCGGAAACCGTAACCTTCTGCGCCTTCGAACCGTCGAAATCGACGAGCGAGGCCGTCGCCTGCGGCCCTTTGCCCCACCGGTCGGCGAGCCCGTCGCCATTCGTGTCCGTCTCGAACGTGCCGTTTTTGATCAAGTTGACCGGCAGTTCGGGGGAGCCGTCGGAAGGGAGGAACGTATTTCGCCCCATATAGGCTTTCAAGATCAGCTCGCGGTCCGTCGGTTCCGACGCTTTCGCCGACTCCCGATTGAGATCGCTTGTCATCGTTTCGTTGTATTCCGGATCCCAGCCGTGCCATTCCTTATACGCGTGGTACGTCCAGCTCCAGCCGTGCTCCTCGAAAATATCGATCAGATCCCGCGTGTACTGCGCCGCGCCGGGTGCCCAACGGATCGCGCTGAATTCGCCGACGTAAATCGGGACATGGTATTTGTTCTGGAAATCGATGACCGGCTTCAGGTCATCGAGGAGCGCCTGTTTGTCCCACATTTTCCCGCCGATAACGCCGGGATAGGCGTATTTGTCCGGCCAGTCGGTCGTGACGGGCGCCTTGTTGAACGTGCTTAAGCCTTGATGCGAGAAGGCAAACGGATTATACATATGGACGCTGTAGATGACCTTATCGTCCTGGATGAGCGGAATTTCTCCCTGGTACTTCACCGGGAACGGAGGGCCGGCATCGATCCATTGGTTTTCGATAAAACCGCGGGGAAGCGCGCCGGGACCAACTTCGTATATGATCGGGGTCTGCGGGTCGTATTCCCGGATCGCGTCGGTAATCTCGTTCGCCCAAACCGGCCAGTTCGCCGCGGCCAGCGGCAATTCCGAATAGTTATAGGCCTCGTTCAGAAGATCGTAACCCCAAATGTTGTTCCGATAAGGCGCAAAACGCTGCGCGATTTCCTTCCAGCAGTCGATGAGCAGCTGCTTGTTGGCGTCGTCGAACCAGAAAGCGTCCGAGTTCGTCTTCAGCGCCGGGTTCGCGAGGGGCGGCTCGTGCAGGTCGACGATGACGTACATGCCCAGCCGGGCGGCATCCTTGAGCGCGCCTTCCATGTTCTCGAGCTGGCGCTGCCAAGCGACCGAAATGCTCACTCCGCTGCGGGCCGCTTCCGTTCTCGGCGTCAGCTGCAGCCGGAATACGTTGGCCCCGTAAACGTCTTTCGCTCTCGCCAAACCCGTGAACGCGCTCGTGTTGAACCCTCTGACGACGGTCGGCTGAAACGTTCCGCCGGCTTCCGCCTTCGGGGCATCGGGCGTCCACATTCCAGCAAGTCCCAACGATAAGGCCATCCAAACCGCCAACATCCGGATCCGTACAGGTCGTGCCGTCCGCTTCATCCCTCATTCTCCTCCTCTAATCGTAAAATCCCGTAAACAACGTATCCGTAAAATAAAAGTACGGTCCCGCCATCGACGGTTCGCCTCCGGCCACCGGCAGCACTCGGGTTTCGAGCGGCCGGCCGTTCTTGACGGTTTCGATTTCGAGCAGATAGCTTCCGCCTTCCACGAAGCGTTCGAACCGCTGACTGGCCGGGGCCCGATGGAATGCCGGCATCCATTCCTCGCCGTCTCCGGACTCGATCAAGGTCTCGCCGTTCCATTGCACCTTGACCGGCGTTCGCGAGGCGACGATCAGCCTCATCGTCCGGCCGCTCGGAACCGTGAGCCGCGTACGCGCCCGGTAGATCCCGTCTGCCTCTTCCGAGCCCGGGAGCTGCTCCCATTCCAGCCGGGTCCCGGAGAAAACCGCATCCCGCCATGTCCCGTCCGGCCCGCCTATCTGCCACTCCGGGGCCGCCACGAGACTGAAAGGAACCGAGAGTTCATGCCAGACCGCTTGATCATGATTCCGGATGATCCGGGCAGTTAGCCGGTAGGAAGGCGCTCTCGACCCTCCCGACCGCAGCCGCATGGGAAACGAGCCGCTTTCGCCCGGACCGAGCCGTATCGGCTGATCCGCCCCCGCTTCCCAGCCTGCCGGAAC
The DNA here is from genome assembly GCF_019400745.1 of Cohnella sp. CFH 77786. GTDB lineage: Bacteria > Bacillota > Bacilli > Paenibacillales > Paenibacillaceae > Cohnella. The sequence goes on from NZ_WJIB01000017.1 coordinate 59,223, forward strand.
GTCCAGCGAAAACCGTCCTTGCCACGATTCCCTCGAATGATTGACCAGCGTGAACGCGAGCGTCTTCTCCCGGCCCGCTCCGATGGAAGGGCCGCCGGCTCCGTAGTCCAGCCGCAGCTCGAGTCCGAGCGGCTCGGAAGACGGCTCCGGCAGCAGCCACCGATTGCGCCCCGGGTCTTCCCGCCAAAGCGCCCGGATGCCGTCGTCCGGATGCCAATGGCTGGCGCCGGGCGTGATCCCCCAGCAGGCTAGTACCTGCCGGCCTATACGCATCGTCCGCAGCGTAAGCTCGTTCAGATCGGCCGGCACGGGAAATCCCTTGATCGGCGGGCTGACCACGATTTTGTCGCCGAGCGGTCTCGTCCACTTCACCGGCAGCGCTTCGGGACCGCCGATCATGCCGAGAATCGCGCCGAGCGTCGCGGCCGTGCAGTCCGTGTCGTAGCCGCAGTTGACCGTCTTGAGGATGGCGTCCTCGAAGCTCTCTCCGTACAGCCAGCCCAGGATCGTAAACGCCACGTTCTGCGGAGCGTCGGTGAAGTTGTCGCTGCCGTGATGCAGGAGAACGAGCTCCCTCGCCTCCGTCCAGCTGCTGCCGTCCCGGTGCCATTTCTGCAAATCCCTCACCGCTTTGGCCGTTCGGCAAACTTCCGGAATGAAACTCAAACCAATCGCGATGAGCCGGTCCCGATCAGTCTCCGCGAAAATCGCGCTTTCCAGCGCGGCGAAAAACATTTCGCCGTACACGCCCTCGCCGCCCGCATGATCGACGTTTGCATCCTCATAAGCGTATCGGGCGGCCACGGCCGGCGCGCCGGGCGCGGCCATCGCCCAAATCTCGGAGCGGATCGGCGAACCCATGCAATCGGCGAACGGATTATCGAAGAATCCCGCTACGGGCGGCAGCAGCCCCCGCCTCAGATTCGCGAGCGCGTAGCCGTACTCGTCGAAGGGGAAGAAGACGTGCTCAAGCCATTCCTGGGCGATGAGCCGGGCGGTGAGACGCGTGCCGTACTGCTCCAGCGCGTGCAAATTCACCAGCTGCAAATCGAGATCGTCGTTCTCGAGCGGGCCGTCCGGCAATACCGGGTAGTAGGTCAAGCCGAGCCTTTCCTTCCGGCCCTCCACCGGCGCGCCGAGGGTGCCCCCGATGTTTTTGCCGAGCCATCCCCCGTACACCGTTTTGTAATACTTTTCTTCGCTTAAGCCATCCATTTCGAGGCCGATCCCTCCTTATATACGGATCTTTCGGACAAACACCCCCTTGAAGCGCGCGGCCGACTTCTGAAGGGGGTGTCTATTCGCATCCGTTCAGTTCAACGGATTAAAATCTTTGACGACGTATTTGTTCATGTCGACTTTGCCTGCGTCTACGTTGGCTTTCAGGATTTGATTGTAAGCATCGCCCAGTTCCTTCATCTGCTTGTCGATATCCTTGCCCGTCAAGAAGGCTTGGTTCATCGCATCGAAGATCGCGGCGCCGGCGCCTACGTCGATGTTCCCGACTTTCGGCGGCGGGTTGACCAACGAATAGTCCAGTTTCGGCGAGAACGGATAGTCTTTGGATTTGTCGTTGATGAGGAATCCGGTTACGCCTTTGCGATCGGTCGGCTGGATCGATTTGTCTTGGGCCGCCAAATTCGTGTAGGACCCCAGCCCTTTCTTGGCAAGCTCGACGAACATTTCGTCCGACAGGAAGAACTCCCAGACCGCCTTGGCTTCCTCCGGATGCTTGGTGTCCTTGTTGATGTTCCAGCCGTTGCCCGTCTCGTACGGAACTCCTCCGCCGGCTTTGCCGTCCCAAGTCGGGAAATCCGCCACGCCCCAATCGATTTTGGCCGGGAATTGGTCGTTGAACACCCCGATGTCCCATGTCGCCGCGGAAAGCATGCCGACGTTGCCCTCGGAGAACTGGGCGCGGATCATGTCGTTGTCGTACGTGCCGATGCCGGGGAAAATGCTGCCGTCCTTGTTCACGTCGATCCACCATTGGATGTACTTGGCATACTTGGAGAAATCGTATTCCCCTTTGGTGGCGTCAAAGCCGTTGCGGCCCAGATTGTCGCCGGACAACGCGGCCGGAACGATCACATAATAGTTCCAGAAAACCGTCTGCTTCAGCGGAAGGCCGAGACCGAACTTCTTGCCGCCGCCCTTCTCGGTGATCGTCTTGGCGTATTGCCGCATCTCGTCCCAAGTCGCCGGCGGTTTCTCGGGATCGAGGCCCGAGGCTCGGAACAGATCCTTGTTGTAGACCAGCTTGAAGGTCGTCGCGTTCTCGAGCACGGCTTCGATGCCGCCCACCCATGGAGGCGGGTTGAACGCCGCGGGCGAGAAGCGCGCTTTCATTTCCGGCGTGATGTAAGGCGTCAAATCCATGGCGATTTTGGCATCGGACAGCGAGGACGGGAAATTGTAGATGAGATCCGGCAGCTGACCCGAATTGAGCGCGAGTTTGAGTTGGTCGTTGTAGTTGTCGGTGAAAATTTTGTAGTCGATCTGGATATTCTTGTCGTTCGTTTCGTTGAACTTCTTGACCATCGCCTCCCGAACGTCTTTGTCGTGTCGCGAATTGGTCCAAACTTCGATGACTACCTTTTCTTTGGCCGGCGTCTGCGATTGAGAGGCCGAGGCCGACGGCGTGGAGCTTGCGCCCGAGCTGCCGCTGGGCGAGGCTTCACCGCTGCCGCCGGATTTGCCGCAACCGGCGATCGTGACCGCTGCAGCGAGGAGCACGATGCCCGCCGCTTTCCATCCGCGTTGCAAGAACGACATGCTTTCATCCCCTTCGGTTGTTTATGTTGGATTTGCAGTTTCAGTATAAAGCGGTTTCATCGATTGCCTGAACCACCCGAAATTCAGGTTTACTGGCTGTTTTGCTACAAAATTGACGGTATATTCTGAAACGGTTGCCGCTCTCGATGAGCCCCCGGATGAATTTGTGCAAGAAAGTAGCGTTACTCCGGCTCTCAGGAGGATTCCGGACGAATTAAGGTACATAGTGCCTGTGCCTTAACTGAGGCGCCTTGGCGGGATTTCGGATGAATTAAGGTACTTAGTGCTTTAACTCAGGCGCCTAGGCGGGGTTCCGGACGAATTAATGTACATAGTGCCTTAACTCCGGCGCCTAGGCGGTTTTCCGGACGAATTAAGGTACATAGTGCCGCCTTAACTCAGGCGCCTAGGCGGTTTTCCGGACGAATTAAGGTACATAGTGCCTTAACTCAGGCGCCCAAGCGGGATTCCAGACGAATTAAGGTACATAGTGCCTTAACTCAGGCGCCCAGGCGGTTTTCCGGAAGAATTAAGGTACATAGTGCCTTAACTCAGGCGCCCAGGCGGGATTCCGGACGAATTAAGGTACAAAGTGCCTTAACTCAGGCGCCCAGGCGGGGTTCCGGACGAATTAAGGTACATAGTGCCTTAACTCCGGCGGCCAGGCGGGATTCCGGACGAATTAGGGTACAAAGTGCCTTAACTCAGACGCCCAGGCGGGATTCCGGACGAATTAAGGTACATAGTGCTTTAACTTCGGCGCCTAGGCGGGATTGCGGACGAATTAAGGTACATAGTGCCTTAACACAGGTGCCTAGGCGGTTTTCCGGACGAATTAAGGTACATAGTGCCTTAACTCAGGCGCCCAGGCGGGATTCCGGACGAATTAAGGTACAAAGTGCCTTAACTCAGGCGCCCAGGCGGGGTTCCGGACGAATTAAGGTACTTAGTGCCTTAACCCCGGCCGCTCGGACCGGACCTTCGTTGCGGTATCGCCTCTTCCCATTAATCAAGCAGGATGATTTTTCCGAAATCGAATCTCGAACTCCCGGCCCCCTGTCAACCGGAAGCTTCCGTCGCCAACCGCTTCTGCCCCCGCCGCACGTTCGACCCGCGCGTCGCTTCCGAAACCGCTCATGCTCACGATGCCCGGCATGCCGGTCGGGACCATGCCGGCTAACGTGCCGCTGCCGTCCGCCTCCAGCCGCCACTGCACGTGTACCGGCCCGTGCGGTGTCGGCACCTGCCCTTCCATCTCCCTCATTCCGCCGAGTAACGGCCGGGGAGCGATTTCGACCGCTGCGTACCCCGGCTCCAGAGGCCGCACTCCCAGCAAGTAAGCGCCGCTCAGATAGACGGGGCAAGATGCCCATCCGTGGGCAGGCGACCGCTGCTTGCCGGCGGACCGTCCCGGCCGGTTGCCCGGATGCGTATGCCCGAAGCAGGCGACGCCCTGCTCCGCCCGCCACGCGTAAGCCGCCCGTATGTCGGCCAGAAACCGGCCGAGATCGCGGCTCGCGCGGAGAATATCCGCCGCCCAGTGGTAGCTCGGTTCTCCGATCGTCCAAATTTCCAGCTCCGGATCGTTCACCCGCTCCCACACGCCGCCTAACTCGTCTTCCTCCCACAGCCCCATGTCGAAGGCAAGCAGTTGGGCGTGCTGCGAGAAGGTATCGACGGGTTTGCCGTCGCGGATCCCGTCATGGAACAGGTTTTTCGCCGCGTCGAAAAACCGGGAATGCGCCAAACCGCCCCTCACCCGCTCTGCCGACGCGCTGAAACGCGCAGCCCCTTCCGCGTCGCCTCGCGCTTCGGCAAGCTCAGCCAGCGCAAGCGCCGCCCGCCGGTACAGCCCGTTCAGCACGAACGATTCTCCCCCGAAATCGATGCGAGCCCAATCGACGATTGCCCAGCCTTCCGGATCGCGCAGCAGTCCTTCATCGGTTTTGAATCTTTCGAAAAATGCATAGGTTGCCGTACAAACAGGCCACGCGGACTCGAGAAACGCCCGGTCCCCGGTATAGAAGTAATGGTTGCGGACGCCGAGCCAATACTGCCACGTCCAGACCGGCAAATGAAACTTCATATAGCCTGGGACGACGGAGAACATTCGTCCTTCTCCGTCCGCGTTCCGTCCGTACAAGTCCCAGGTGTATCGGATGAAAGCGGGATCGAAAAACGTGTAATAGTAGTTCAGAGCGATATGCTGCGAGTCCCCGAGCCAGGCGCAGAACTCCCGGAATGAGTCGGAGGCGATGACGTCCGTCCGCGAATAGCGGAGCGTTTCCCTGGCGGTCGCCCATATTCGGTTCCACAGCGGATCGTCCGTCCGTACGAACCCCAACCGCTCCGCAATCGGCTCGGCGGCGAGCGCTTCCGTAATCCGGATGCCTTTCAACGTCACATCACTATGGGTCGATAGAAACAGGTACCGGAACCCCCGGGGCGTAAACCGGTTGCGGAACGATGCCGAACCGCCCGTCCACCGGAAGCGGTCCCAGTTGAATACGAAAGGGAGGTCGTCGGCATCCGTATCGTACCCGTATCCGATCTCGACGAGGTTATCCGATCCCGGCCCCCCTTCCGCTTCGAAATCGAGCTCCAGATGGCCGAAGGAAAAGCGGTGCAGCCGAAGCACGGCGCCTTCGCCGGACAAGCGCAGCCCGCCGCGGTCAAGATCCAAAGCGGGAATTTCACCACCATCACCTGCCTGCATGCGAATCCGATCCAAACCGGGCAGCAAAGCGGGAATTTCACCACCATCACCTGCCTGCATATGAATCCGATCCAAACCGGGCAGCAAAGCGGGAACTTCACCACCATCACCTGCCTGCATATGAATCCGATCCAAACCGGGCAGCAAAGCGGGAATTTCACCACCATCACCTGCCTGCATACGAATCCGATCCCGACCGGGCAGGTTGGTCTTCTCGGCCGGTTTCACGCGCATCCGGTCCCAGCCGAACAGGCGGGTTTTCTTGACCGGCACCAGCTGAACCGCCTGCCCGCAGGGCAGTAAAGCATCCAATCCGGGCGGCGCGTCCGCGAACGAATCGAATTGGAGGAAACTGTCCCGCATCGGATGATAGCCGAGCACCTCAAGAGAAGGCTCCCCGCTTCCTTCCCCGACGAACAAATATTCCGCGTCCAGCAGATACAGCAGCACGCCGCGCGCAAGCTCCGCGACGCCGACTTCGAACCGCCCCTCTGCGGCATGGTGGCCGTAGGCGTGATCCGCCGTTACGGACCCCTCCTCGCGAATCAGGCACGCGCCAAGCCCCCTGTACCCGATCGTACGGACGGCTCCCGCTTCCGCCGCTGCCGGATTCCCACCGTCCCCTGCGCGGAGACGGACGGCTCCCTCTTCTGCTATTTCCGAATCCCCTTCGTCCTCGATGCAGAGACGAACGGCTTCCTTTATTTCCGAATCCCCTTCGTCCTCGATCCGGAGTCGGACGGCGATCGCCTTGTTCTTCACGTCCACGTCCGGCGTATAAGCATACAGCGTCCCGCCGATCGCAGGCAGCGCCGCGAACGTCCCCGCAAGCTCCGCATCGCGCGACAAATCCCGCGTATTCCGCACCAAGGGAGCGACCGGACAAGACAGCACCTTTCTCGCTCGATCCGCGCAGGACACCGGCCGAATCCAGCCGGCGCCTTCTTCGGCGCCAACCTCCGTGTCTTCCGCCGCGCGGCTCACCCAGCTCTCCTCGGCGTCCCCATCCTGCTCTTCCGACGGCCCCAAATGCATGTTGACCCTTGGCGCGAATTCCTCGTACCGCGTCTCCGAACGGCATTCCCAAGCCGCGCGGCCGGTCGTCAGGTCCGTGCCCCCCGCCGTCCCCCAGAAGCCGAAGGCCGGCTCGCCCCGCAAATAACCGAACGTATCCAGATAGAGATGACGCACGAGCACGGCTATGACATTTTCCCCCGCGCGCAAATAAGCCCCAGCCTCATACTCGTCCGCCATCAGCGTATCCGGGAAATTCCGGTGCGGACCTTGCCCGACGAGACGGCCGTTCACCCACAGCACATACTGGGCATCCGCGGCGATTCGGACGGGGCACCCCCGCTCCCCCCCCTTCCATCCGTCAGCAAGCGCAAACCGAAGACGGAATCGGACGATCTCCTGGCTTTTCGGATACCCCTTTAGTTGCGGGGATCGGACCAACTCTTCCGCTTTCATCTCTTTAACCATCGTTAACCATCCTTTATGTCCGATTGACGGTACGGGAGCTCCAGATCGAAACGGGTGCCCCCCTCTTCCGTCTTGCGGGCGGACAAGCCGTAACTCTCCCCGAAGTACAGCTTCGTCCGCTCATGCACGTTGCGGATGCCGAAGGAGGACGAGTCCCTTTCGGGAAATCGCAGCAGCTGAATCACCTTTTGCAAGTCCAAATTCCGGCCGTCGTCCAGTACGCTAAGCGCGAAGCGCTCCTCCGACACGCGCTCTCCCCGGATCTCGATCCGGCTCCCGCCCGATAAACGGTTCATGCCGTGCCGGATCGCGTTCTCCACGAGAGGCTGGAGCGACAGCTTAGGGATTTGCTGGCCCAACAGCTCGTCGTCCACGCGGATATCCACCGAGAATTGATCGCGGTACCGGATCCGCTGAAGCAGCAAGTAGCTGTTCAGATGTCCGAGTTCTTCCCTGACGGCGACCACGTCCGCCTGATTCAGGCCGTGCCGGAGAAAAAAGCTGAGGCTCGTGATCATGGCCGTCAAATCCTTGTCCTTGTGCTCGATCGCTTTCCACTGGATCGAATCGAGACTGTTGTACAGAAAATGGGGGTTGATCTGGTATTGCAGCATGCGAAGCTGGTATTCCTTCTTCTGGATTTGCTCCTGCCGGATTTCCTGGAGCAAGTCCCGGATTCCGTCGTACAACGAACGGATTTCGTCGCTTCGCTCCACCTTCGGAATGACGATATCCGCGCCTTCGCTTTTTTTCCTTGCGACGAGGAGCGCCAGCCGCCGGATCGGCCTGGAGAAGCTTTTGGCCAGCGAGATCGCCAGCAGCAGCGTCAGGGCCACCTGCGCGAGCACGATGCCGATGGTCCAACGCTGCACGCGGTGGAGCGGCGATAAGATGTGCTCGCGCGGAATGATTCCCGCCAGCACCCATTCATCGCCGATCGTTCGCTTGAAAGCGGATAATTCCGGATGGGAAGCGGGGCGCAGCGGCGATCGCCCGGCCGCGAGGATTTCCGCGATCATGTTCGCGTCCGGCCGGATCGGCGGCGCCGACTGCCGAACGGATTCCCGGCCATCCGGATCCAGCAGGAGCATCTGGGTCTGCCCGCTTGCCGCCATCTCGTCCAGCAGACGGCTCATGACGGCGTATGGGACCCGGATTTCGAGACATCCGTACAGCTCTCCCGTCAAGACGTTGCCGAACGGCGCCATCCAACGGAACGACTGCCTCCCCTGGACGTCGCCGGTCAGGAAAAATCGTTTGAGCGCCTTGCCCGCCCGTCGCTTCACGTCTTCCAAGGCCGCCGCGTCCGAGTGGACCGGCAAGCCGAAGGCCGACAAATAATGGGGATGGACCGCGAGCACCGAGATTTGGAAGGACGGATTGACGTAACCGGCTTTGGCGATTCCGTCGGACAGGAAAGCCGCGTTCACGACCTGCACCGCCACGCTGGGATCGCCCCCCGCGAATATCGATATGAACTTCTCGTCTTGCAGAAACTGCCTCTCCACCGTCTTGAAGTCGCGATACATCTGATCCAGCTGCCCGGCGGTTTGCGAGAGCAGGGTTTCCGAGCTCTCCTCCAGCTGGGCCGAGAAGAGATTGGACGTGATGGCGAAATGGACCGAGCCGACCGCGACGACCGGAATCAGCATGCAGAAGAAGATGAGCGCGATGAATTGGTGGTGCAGCCTCCGGTTCGGGAGCCGAAGCCGAAACCGCGTCGGCAGCTTCATACGAGCGCTCCCCGGTACTCCGAAGGCGTCATGCCGAACTCCTTCTTGAACAGCTTGACGAAATGCTCGACTTTCCGGTAGCCGACCACGTCCGCCACTTCATACACCTTAAGCCGGGGATCCTTGAGCAGGCGGGCCGCTTCGTTCATGCGGACCTGCAGCAGGTAATGCCGGAACGTGACGCCGGTTTCCTTTTTGAAGAACTCGCTCAGGTAGACCGGGGACAAGCCCAAATCTTCGGCGATCGCCGCCAATTGGATGTCGTGGCCGTAATCCCGCTTGATGATGTCCATCGCCGCCCGGATCAACGGGTGGGGGCCTTCGAAACGGCACGTTTTCAGGCAGCGGTGAACCTCCCTCCCGAAAAACCGCAGCAGTTCCTTCTGCCGGGGCTGGCTCGCGATTTGCATGCGGAGCCCGCCGCCCTCCGCTTCTCCCCCTCCGTCGTCGTTTCCGCGATGCTTCGTCAGCTCCCGTAAGCTCGTGAGCCATTCGTAGCACCATTGGCGCGCCGCCTCCAGGTCCCACGCCAGAAACGACGGGGTCAATTCGCCGATCCAACGGTTGATTTTCTCGGCATCGCCTTCCAGAACCCAACGGATCAGCTCGTGCGCCGGCTGGCTCCAGGAAATCCACCCCTCCGCTTCCCGCAGCCGGCTCATGGCGAGAACCGGTTCCGACTCGCTCGTGGCGATCGTCTCCGCGGCCTTCTCCATTTCCCAGAACGCGCCGCTCATTTCCAGAACGCCGCCAATCGGCTCCGACACGAGCAGCATCACCCGTTGCTTCGTATAACGGCGGATATTCTCATGCAGCTCCCGCGCGAAATCGAAGGCCGCGGGCTCGGAGAGAGATCCGCCGGCCGCGATGAGCCAACGCCCCGCCGCGATGCGGACGGGACACATCGCTTCCTGCCCGGACAGCGTTTCGTACATGACGTTCTGCACGGCGAACTGCATCGTGCGGACCGATTCGGGATTATCGGGCAAGCCGGACCCGGAACGGTTCATCGTCACGAGAAGCAGCCGAAGGCTGCCTTGGAGCAGCCAACCCAAGCCGACGTTCGCATACTCTTCCTCCCACCCGTAACCGGGGTGCTGGCCGAGAGCGAGTTCGTGGATATATTGAGCGGTGATCGCCTGGCCGTAAGAATCGGCAAGCGTATCGGCCCGCTGTTTCCGTTTCTCCTGGTTGATCCGGTCGACCAGCTTCGTCAATACGTCAAGCAGCTCGGAAGGCTGCGTCGGTTTCAGCAAATAGTCGGACACGCCCAATTGGATCGCCTGCTTGGCAAACTCGAATTCGCCGTACGCGCTGAGTACGACGAATCTGGTCTCCGGACTCCGTTCGAGCGCCCGGCGGATCATGTCGAGTCCGTTCATGTCCGGCATGCGGATGTCGCTGATGACGATGTCGGGACGCAGCGCGGCGATTTTCGCCAAGCCGTCCGCGCCGTCTTCCGCCAGGCCGGCGACATTCATGCCGTATTCATGCCAAGGGATGATGTTCTGCAACCGCTCGCGGATGTAATGTTCGTCGTCCACGATGAGCACCTTGCACATGTCGGCCCCCCCTTGCCTTACCCTTTTACGGCTCCCTGCGCCAGACCCTCCACGATTTTCCGGTTGAGCAACAGGAACAGAACGAGCACGGGGACGATGGAGATCGCCGAGCCCGCCATGAGCAAATTCCAGGCAGCAGCGCCGTCCCCCATGTTGCGCATTTCGACGACCCCGACCGTCAGCGTCTTGAGCTCCGGATTGCCGGAGCTGAGAACGAGCGGGAACACGTAATTGTTCCATTCCTGGATGAATTCAAGCAGGAAGAAGGTGGTCGTGATGGGCGTCATGAGCGGAAAGGCGATGCGCCAGAACCTCCGGAAATAGCCCGCTCCGTCCATGACGGCGGCTTCGTCGATTTCCTTGCCCAGCGAGCGGACGAACCCCTCGTACAGGAAAAGGCTGGCTCCGATGCCGTAGATCCCGACGATCGGCATCGTGTAGATGTGCCGGTTCAGCCCCCATTCCACGGCGAGCTCGAGCCGGGGGTACAACGTCATCGGCCCGAGGCTGATGAACATGACGGCGAGCACCGCGGCCGTCAGCAGCCGTTTTCCCGGAAAATCGGTTCTGGCGAAAACATACCCGGCCATGGCGCCCATCAACGCGACGGCCCCCGCCCCGATCACGGAGAAGACGACGGAGTTGTAGAAATAGCGGGAAAAATTGAGCTCCTGCCACACTTCCCGGAAGTTGTCGAACGTCCAGGTCCGCGGCAGCAGGGAGCCACCGGAAATGAGCTCCTGATTCGTCTTGAACGAGCTGAGCAGCACGTACGCGATCGGAATGAGGGTCAGCACGCCGGCGGCGATCAGGAAAACGTAGCGAATGGCGGATCTGGTCCTTTTCAACGCGCACCCTCCTCAGTGGTAATCCATTCGTTTGGTCAGACGGAAATAGCCGACGGACAACGCCAGAAGCAGAATCGCCGTGAATACCGCCACCGTCGCTCCGTATCCGTAGTTCACGCTGCCGGCCCCGCTGAAGAACTGGTGGAAAATGTACAGGAACGTATTTTCGGTCGCATAGTTCGGGCCTCCGTTCGTCAGAACGAGGTATGGCCCGATCGATTTCAGCGTGCCGAGGATCGACAAGAAAAGGATGATCTGCAGGATGCGTCCCATCATCGGGAGGGAGATCGAACGGACGGTTTGCCATCCGCTCGCCCCGTCGATCGCCGCGCTTTCGTACACTTCCTTCGGGATGCTGCTCAGGCCCACGAGGAAGAAGAGCATGTTGATGCCGAAGTTTTGCCAGGCGTCGAGCCCGATCCCGCTCAGGAACGCGGTCCATCCGACCGCCAGGAACTGCACCGGTTGATCGACCACCCCAAGCGCGAGCAACAGCCGGTTCAGGTCCCCGTTGTACGGATTCAGCAGCAGATACAGCACCATCGCCATCGTCGTCCCCGGCAGGATATACGGCATCAAGAAGACGGCGCGAAACACGTTTCCTCCGCGGGTCTGTCTGTGCAGCAACAGCGCAAGCAGGAAAGCGACAGGCAGCTCGATCAGCACCTTCAGCGCGAACAAGCCCTGTTTCCACAGGCTTTGCCAATACAATTCATCGCTCATCAGACGGCTCATATTGGTCCAGCCCGTAAACCGTTCGGTGAACAAGCCGTCGTAATAGTAAAAAACGTATTTCACGGCCCACAGCAGCGGGTAGACCGAGAACAGGGCGAAACAGGCGACGGGCAGCAGCAGCATCAAATAGGCGGGACCGAATTTGGCGAAAAATTTCATGTTCGTTGCCCCCTTCTATCTGCTCGGCAGAGTTCGAATGATCCGATTTTCGTCACCAGTATGGCCTCCAGTCTTTCAGCGTCCGGACGATCGCTTCGAGATAGAAGTAATCGCCCCAGATACAGCACTCGTCGATGCCCATGCCGCGGGGTTTGTTGTACACGGCGTGCTTCAGGATGCCGCCGGCAAACGAATCGCCCTTCGTCGTGTAATGTTCCGACAGCGATTGCATCGTATGAAGCGCGGCATTGCGGTAAAGTTCGCCGGACTCGTCGCCCGCCGCTTCGAGATGGCCGGCCAGCTCCAGCAATCCGCACGCGGCGATGGCGGAGGCGGAGCTGTCCCGCTCCTGCGGACCGTCCGTGAAAATCAGGTCCCAGTACGCGACTCGGTCATCCGGAAGCCGGTTCAGGAAGTAATGGGCCAGCCGGCGGGTCAACTCCAGAAGCGGCCTGTCGCCGGTATACCGATAGCTCAGGGGAAAGCCGTAAATCGCCCAGGCTTGGCCCCTGGCCCAGCAGGAATCGTCCGCGTAGCCTTGATGGGTTTGGCCGTACTTGGGCGCTCCGCTGTCGACGTCCATGTAGAATGTATGGTACGTGGACGCGTCTTCCCGGACGAGACAGGCGGCGGACCGTTCGGCGTGGCGGGCGGCCGCTTGCGCGTATGCGCCGTTGCCGGTCTTTTCCGATGCCCAGTACAGCAGCGGCAAGTTCATGCAGCAGTCGACGATCATCCGGCCCCGCTCCGCCGGATCGTTCAAGTCGCCCCAAGCCTGGATGATGCCGGCTTTGTCGAAATAGCGCTCCATGAGCAGGTCGGCCGCTTCGAGCGCCGTTCTCCGGGCTTCCTCGTTACCGGTCAGACGGACGGCAGCGACGCAGGAGAGCGTGTAGAGAAAACCGAGATCGTGCGTATCCGTACCGAGCCGTCGGAAAGCCCGCTCCCGGAAATCCTCCAGTTGGATCTCCGCGGTGCGCCGGTATTTGCCGTCGCCGGTCAGCTCGTAAGCGAGCCACAGCATCCCGGTCCAAAAACCGGTCGTCCAGCCTTCGTTTCCTTCGGGCCGATAAACAAGTCCGACGCTGCTGGCGGACGGAAATTTTTCCGTAAACGTTTGCAAATTGGCGTCGATCTTGGCCAGTACGAAACTTGCCGCCTCTTCGGCGAACCCACGGTTCCACTTCGGCGGCTTCTTCCACATTTCCAGGTGTCGAATCGGTTCCAACGTGACGGATTTCATCGCGGTTCCCCCATCATGGCGTCTGTAATCAAGGAATCTCCTTCTCATCCTACCACCCCGCCTGCCGGCTGAACGCCCCTCGTAACTCAGGAATACTGTCGCGACTTCAGGGACTGCGCGATTTCTCCGTCCGATCGAAACAAGAGCAGCGGTAAGGGACCCGCTGCTCTACTTTTCTATGGCGACAAGAACCACCAACCAAGAACCAAACGGGAATTGAGGCTTTGGCTTCCCCGAAGACGCTCTAACCGTCTTGCGGCGCGTGGTATCCATCACATCGCTAACCGCCGGCATCGGCTTGACCGCCGGACATCACGCGTGCATAGCGGGTCAGAACGGACGCCTCCCGCTCACCGATTTTATCCCCCGCCAGCGCGGATACTTGGCGAATATACGCCTCGAACCGGCCGTTTTCGATCTTGCCGGCGAGCGCGCGTTCCAGCCCTTGTTCTCCTTCTCCGGATACGAACCGCTCCGTTAACGAGATCAGGCTCTGAGGCGTTACGCCGACCGAGTAACGGAACGTCGCGCTCCCGGCATTCCCCGCCCGGTCCTCCGCCTGCACCGATCCTTCGTGATCGCCCGGCTCGAGCTCGTACGCGGGAACATCGACAAGCGGAACGGAGCAAGGGTCGCCGGCGACGCCGGACAACGGGTCGTTTGCCGAGCAAGTGATCCTCACCTGCTGTTCGACGGTATAATCGGCGGCGCCGAATACCTCGATGGCCGGCGGCGTCCCGTCCAAGGAGAACAAGGCGGTTGTCGTCTCTTCCGCATTGCCGGCGTAATCCGTCGAGCGATAAGAGACGGCATGCCGGCCGTCCTCCGAGAACGTAATCGGACCCAGATAAGGAATCCAATCCCGGCCTCCGTCCAAGCTGTATACCGTCTCGGCGACGCCGGATTCCGCATCTTCGGCGGAGAGCGTCAGCATAACGGTCCCGCGGTACCAACCGTCATGAAACTCGCCTTGCAGCTCGTGTACCGTCACCGGAGGGGTAACGTCGACGGCTTCATAGACCTCCACTTCCGCCAGTTGCATCCGGAATAGGCCCCCGTCGGAAGGATTGGGACGCAGGTTCGTTCCCAGCACCCTGACGTACCGGGCGTCCGTCTTCGGGAATACGAACGATTGCGCCTGGCTGCCGGGACGAGGATAGCCGGCTTGGCTGACGACGGCGTTCCAGTTCGTTCCGTCCGCCGAAACCTGGATTTTGAAGTCTGCCGGGAAGCCTTGACCGACGTTCCCGCTGTCCGATCTCGGATACAGGTCGACCCTATCAACGGAATAAACGGCGCCCAGATCCGCCTGAAACCATTCCGCGTGATTCACGGTCAAGCTGGCGTTGCTGGTCCAGCCGTTGCTCGTTCCGCCCGAGAACCGCTGGCCGTCGGTCGCGCGCGCGACGTTCCATACGCCTCCGTTCACCGTGCTGCTGGCCGTCGCCGGTTTGTTGAGAGCCAGATTCGCGGCTTTCGGCAGCGGGTTGCCCGTGGATAGCCCGAACCTCGCCAGCATCGTTCTGCCATAAGCGCCGTTCACGTTCACGGTCATTTTGATCGTCGGGCTGAGCTGAGTCACGGTGATCCGGCTGTCCGTTTCCAGAATGCCGCGCGCCGGCCTGCCCAATTCGATCTCGATCGCGCCCGTATTCAGCTGCGTCGGATCGGCGACCGCCACCTCGATCTGGTCTGCGCTTTCCCGGACGATGACGGAGGATTTTCGGTTGCTGGTCACGAGACCGACGGTCTTGACGGCATCGTTCCAGAAATTGACCGCGGTGATGCCGAGGCCGCTTTCCTTCACGCCATGGGCGTCGCCCGACTGCTCGAGAATGGTGAACTCCGGGGCGGCGGCATAAGCGGCGACCTGCCCGCTCGTCATGTTCGGCAACAACGCGTAAGCATAGCTGCAAGGCGTCGGATTGACGCCATGGTCGAACCACATCGTCAAGTAGTTGCGTTTGTGAATTTGCCCAAGATCTCCCGATGTGCCGGCGTTCCGGTTGATGTCGTACCACTTGCCGCTGCGCTCTTCCCGGATTGCCTTAAGCGTCGAAACGTTCGGGAAGAAGTACCCGATGTCGGCGCCGGCGGATGTCCCCTGCAAATGAGCCCAGCGGACGCCGGTCATCGTCTCCGACCAGCCTAGCTCCGTCCCCTTCGCCGTTCCGTTCACCGTAAGCACGTTGGTGCCGGCTGCGTTCAGCTTCCGGTTTTCCACGGTCGTTTCCACGGCCAGGCCGCCGGCGGCGGAAATATCGGAGCCGATCGCCACGATCTCGTTGTCGAACATGAACCACGATTTCTTCGCCTGCAGCGATTCGGCGTCCGGCTTCAGCTCCATGCCCGCGGCGCCGAATTCGCCTAAATCCGCCCCTCCCGCCCATTTGCTCTGGTTCGGGTTGAAGTTCGACGCTTTGCCCGCCTGGGCGGTCGTGCCCGCCAAGCGATAGGCGTTGACGGTCGGATGGTACTCGTCGTCGTAGGCATCCAGGTCTCCGTTATAGAGATACACAGCTCCTTGTCCGTAATGCCAGCCGTGCAGATTCTCCGCGTTGATCTGCTCGTAATTGATGACGTGTCCGTTCATGGCCACCCCGAATGCATAACCCGGGCGGCTGTGCACGACGCGGTCCATTCTCGCGAACGTCCTGTGCAGCGTCAAATCGCCGCGCGAGACGGCCGATGCCGCGATCGCCTTCGCTTTGGCGATCGTATAGATCGAGACGTCCCGGTAGAAATCGCGGTACGTGTCGGACTCGATCTGGTACTTGATCATGCTTTCCATACGCGACTTGTTCTCGGCATCCGCAGAGGCGGACAGCCAGATAACGCTTTCAAGGATCTCGTGTCCGATCCGGTGCTCCTGGGCTTCGGGACGCGACATTTCCCGGCCTTGCACGAAGGACATCACGCCGCCCCTGTACAGAAACGGCTCGAACGCGTTAAACGTCCATTCGCAGATCACCTGTTTCTCCGCGGGGTTGATGTCCCAAGCGGTTCCGGACAGCAGCATCATCATTTCGGCAACCGATTTGTAAAAGCCTCTGCCGTACCCCCCGTTATACGGGTTGCCGGGATAGCCGGGCGTGTTCGGACTGTTCGTGCCGGTATGGTCAATGTAGGAGCCGTCGTCGAAAAAGCCGTTCCCGTAAGTGCTTCTGTACTTTAACGCATCCTCGATCGTGGACTTTACCGTACCGAGCGCCGATCCGTTCTTCTTCAGGACGTTGTTCAGCAGCAAAACCTTCGTCCCCCACAAACCGTTGGCATCACCGGACCCCGGAGGCTGCCGGTGCTTGTCGACCGCGGCCGTATAGCTGTTCAGCGAAGCTGCCGGAATCCGGTCATACATCAGAGCCGCCGTATCCAGCAAATAAAAGGGTATCGAAATCTTCCACTCGAACCAGTTGCCCGGTTCCCCCGTCGAGGTCGAATACCAATGGGCGTTCAGCCATTCCAACCCGGCAGCGATGTCCGCCGCGAGAGACTCGTTTCCTTGAAACGCCGAGCCCTGGACTTGGTACGCGAGCGCCATGGCGCGCAAACGCCAGTAGGAATCCCGGACATGAAAGCCATTCGCGCCGCTGCTGAGGTCGCTCCATAGGTACGTCCGGGCAGCGCTCTTGTCCATCGCTTCCCAATATCCTTGGGCGGCGTCCTCGATCTGTTCGACCTTCGCGGCGATATCCGGATCCGACGGGTCGAAGCCCGAACCCCCGGCAAGCAGGGCGCGATAAGCGTCCCGCATGCCGTCATAGATGTCCGCCGCCGCGGATGAGCCGGAGAACGTGAACAAAGATGCCAGCATGGTGATGCAGACGCCCGCCGCGAACCACTTCTTTTGCCCCATATAACGTCCCTGCCTCCTCGAAAAAGTCAGCTTGAAATCCGCCCGCTATCCCGTCGGTTCCCCATTTTACGAAGCCAATCTTCCACAGCGTCGATTCGGGCGCGCGCGGCCGTCTTCTTAACCCTTGACGGCTCCGGCCGTGATGCCGCTGATGATGAAGCGCTGCGCGATCAAGTAGATGATCAGCATAGGGAGCACGATCATGCAGACTCCGGCGAAGATGAGCGACCAATCGTTGAAGTACAGTCCCTGGAAAGAAGCCAGCTGCACGGTGATCGTCATTTTCTTGGAGTCCGACAAGTACAGCATCGGAAGCAGGAAATCGTTCCACACGTAGAAGACGTTCAGCACGGAGACGGTGGTCACCGCGGGTTTGAGCAGCGGCAGCACGATCCGGAAGAAGGTGCGGTACCTGCCGCAGCCGTCGATCAGCGCCGCTTCCTCCAGCTCGCGCGGCACGCCTTTGACGAAACCGCAGAGCAGGAACACGGAGAAAGGCGCGAGCGACCCGATATAGATGAAAATGACGCCTTGGAACGTGTTGATCAGCTCGAACGTTTGCAGCACCTTGTACAGCGGGATCATCGTCATTTGGAACGGGATGATGATGCCGGCCAGGAAGAGAATGTACATGGCGCGGTAGAAGCGGTTGTTTCGCCGGACGATGGCGTAAGCGGCCATGGCCGCCATCACGACGCATAAACCGACGGACAAGCAAGCGATGAGCCCCGTATTGAACAAGGAGCGCAAGTAATGCATCGTTTGGAAGGCCGTGGCAAAATACTCGAACGTGAGCTGCTTGGGCAAGCCGAACGGGCTGGCGGCCAAATCGGCTTTCGTCCGGACGGAGGAGAGGAGCACCAGCAAGATCGGGTAAATATGCAAAGCCGTGAGAATCCATAGCAAACCCGCCCATACGGCCGGCAGCTTCTTCTCGGAGAGAGACGCGTTCATAGCTCCACCTCCCTGCGGCGAAGCAACGTGACCAGAATGACGGTCAGGACGAGAATCACCGCGAAGAGGGTAATGGAGAGCGCGGCTCCGTAGCCCCACTGGGTTCCGGTTCCGAAGCCGACCCGGTAGATGATCGTCGCGACCGATTCCGTGGCGTAGCCCGGCCCCCCGCCGGTCAAGGCGTAAATCTGGTTGAACAGCTGCAGATCGCCGATCAGGGTCAGCGTCACGCTGATGGTGAACGCTGGGGCGATGAGCGGAAAGGTGATATGGCGGAATCTCCGGAAGCCGGTTGCGCCCTCCAAATCCCCGCATTCGTACAACTCTTGGGGAATGCCTTGCAGCCCGGCGATGAAGATGACCATCGAGTATCCCAAGCATTGCCAGGTCGTGATCAGCACGATCATCCATCTCGCGATCCCGGGCTCGCTGAGCCATCCGGCTTGCAGGAAGTCCAGCCCCATCGCGCCAAGCAACGTGTTGACGATACCGATATTCGGCTCGAGGATGAAGCCCCAGACGTAGCCGATGAGCAGCGAACTGAAAATATAAGGCAGGAAAATCATCGTCCGCATGAAGTTGACCCCGCGGAACTTCCGGACGAGCAGCAGCGCCGCCAGCAGCCCGAGCCCGTTTTGCAGCACGGTGATGCCGACCGTGTACAGCGCCGTGTTCCGGAACGAAGCGAGGATCATTTTGTCTTCGAACATTTCCTTGTAATTGGCGAGACCGACGAACGTGCTGTTGATCCCGTCCCAGTCCGTCAGGGAGTAATACGTGGAGCTGAGCGTAGGCAGCAAAATAAACACCAGATAAAACGCGAGCGCGGGAACCAGGAAAAGCAGCCACTGGAGCTCGGCTTTCCATCGGTTGCGGAACAGGGTGTTCACCCGCCGTCTCCTCCTCTCTTCTTAAGCGATGGAACCGGCGAGGATCAAGCGCCGCCGGTTCCATTTCGATGCTTATATGGTCATTTCTTCAGCACTTTCGCGTTCTCGGCATCGTACTTCGCGATGAAATCGTCGATCGTGATTCCCTTGGCGAGCAGGTTCTGCATTTCCTTGTCGATCAGGAACGCCGATCCCGAAGGCCGGTAATAGCCGCCGGCGTTCCAGAAATCCGGCTGCACTTCGCCTGCGGCCATGGCCGCCTGCACTTCCGTGACGAACGGGGAATCGACCTTCACTTTCGTGTTCGTCGGGATGCCGTTCAAATCCGAGATGACCCGCGTCTGATTCTCGGCGCTCAAGTAATAGTTGAGCGCTTCCTTCGCTTTGTCGACATGCTTGCTCTCCATGCTGACGATAAATCCGGAATCGGAGATCGTCGGCACGGCCGTTTTCTCGCCCGGGGCGTTCAGCGGAAGGGCGAAGAACCCGATTTGGGCGTTCGGATCGGCGTCCTGGACCGCTTTGTACTGCCACGTCCCGTTGATCAGCATGGCGGCTTTGCCGGTTCCGACCAGCTGGCTCGCAACGTTGATGTCGGTGCCGAGGAAGCCTTTCTGGAAGTAGCCTTTGTCGGCCCATTCCTGCTGCACGTTCAGCACTTTGGTCACGTCAGCCTTGATGTCGGCGTATTTCAGCGAGCCGTCGGCGAGCTTCTCGCGGATGGACATGTCCTTGGCGTTGATGTATTGGCCGAAGGCGATGAACGGAATGATTTGCGTGACCCAGGCATCCTTGAAGCCGCCCGCGATCGGCGTGACGCCGGCTGCCTTGAGCTTCTCGCACGCCGCCACGAACTCGTCGTAGTTGGTCGGCAGCGCGATGCCGTTGTCGCTGAACACCTTCTTGTTGTAAATGACCCCCAGCACGTTCGTGGAAACCGGGACGTAGAACAGCTTGTTCGCCACGTTCTTCTTGCGCGCCTCGATCACCGCGGGCAGAAACTCGGAAACGGACGGCAAATCGGAGAGATCCGCGAATTTATCGGGGTCGATGGTCAGTTTCTCCGCGCCGGAAAACAGGTTCTGGTCGAGACCGTGCACCTGGACGAGATCCGGAACGTCGTTCGAAGCGAATTTCGTTTTGATCGAAGTGGCGTATTGGTCGGTCGGAATGTTCTGCATGTCGATCGTGATGTTGAACTTGTCCTTCACGGCCTGGATGAAGGCATCGGTCGACTTCGTGCGGTCCGAATAGTCCCAGGTCATGTACTTCAGCGTCACGGCCTCGGCAGGAGCGGCGGATGACGGACTTGCCGAATCCGACGGAGATGCGGACGAAGACGGAGAAGCCGAGGCCGGAGCGCTGCTCCCGGATTCCTCGCCGCCGCTTTTGCCGCAGCCGGCCAGCAGAGATCCCGTCAGCGCGAGCGCCAGGGCCAATGCCCCCCATTTTTTCTTCTGTTGCATGTGGGTTACCCTCCTTGTTTTATGAAACGCTTTCATGGGTACGATCTCATTATAGAAGGGCTTGCACCGCCTGGCAGTCACCGCGTTTTACCGTTTTCGGTATACTTTTTTTACATCCGTCCGCGGTATTCCGACGGGGTGCAGCCGTAGTATTCTTTGAATTTTTTGAAAAAGTATTTTTCGTTCGGGTACCCCGCCATTTCGGCGACGTCGCCCATCTTGAGCCCGGGATCGCGCAGCAGCTTGACCGCCGCCTCCATCCTCCGCTTCGTCAAATATTCGCCGAACGTGGATCCCGTTTCGTTTTTGAATATCCGCGACAAATAGGCGGGATTCAGAAACCAGCGTTCCGCGATGCCTCCGAGCGACACCTCTTCCCGGAAATTCCGGTCCAGGTACTCCGCGATTTCGGATACCGTCCGCCGGGTGCCGGTCTTGCGGATTTCCGCGATGGCGTCCACCGCCTTCGAGACGGCCTCCTCCAGCCGGGCCCGGATCGTCCCGATCGTCGGCACGCCTCCCGTCACGTATTCCGCCGCGTTCGGCACGTCGAGCAAGCTCTCCAGCCGGGTATGATACCGGCTGAGCGCCTTGTTCACGGCGAGCACGAGCCCGGAAGCCGTATCGCGGACGCTCTGCGGATGCACCGCCGTGCCGCCAACGCTGAGCTCTTCCAGCACGCTGCCGATCAGCTCCAGCGCCTGGACCTTGTACTGGTTTTCCAGGTAATAGAGCAGCTCGTTCTCTTTGTCGCCCGGATACATCAGGTATTCGTTCCGCGAGGAGATTTCGTCGATATGCACGATGGACGAGAACGCGTCCACGATTCCCGCGTTCTGTACGGCAACCGAAGCTTGCCGGTAGGAACGGGCGGCGTCCGCCAGCGAAGTGAATTCGCTGCCGATGCCGATCAGAACCTTGAACCGGGCGGCCCGTTCGGCCTCCAGGACGATCTGCCGGCAGCCGGAATAGATCCGCTCCATGCCCGCCCGGTCGTCCATCGTGTTCAGGGGAACGATCACGATCATCTCGTTCGGTTTGCCGTAATGCCGGAACGCGATCGCCCGCAAGTGCCGATGGACGAGCTCGCCGATCACGTTCGCCAGTGCGAACCCGGTCAGTCCCTTGTCCAGCCGGTAGTACCTTTCCGCCATGCTGTCGAAATTTTCGGCAACCGCGACCAGAACGGCCGAACGTCCCCCGTCTTCGGCGATACCGTGCGCAGCCAAACCTCTGCGGATGTCCTCTTCCCCGGCGAGTTCGCCCTGCACCCATTGCGTAAGGAACTTCTCCTTGGAGAGCTCTGCGCCCGCGTTGGCCGTCATTTGCAGCCGCGCGGCGCGATCCCGGCTGTTCCTTTCCCCGGCCAGCTTGTCCGCTGCCCGTCTAAGCGTGTCCATGAGCGGTCCCGTTTCGATCGGCTTCAGGATGTAATCGAACGCGTGCAGCGATAAAGCCTTCTTCGCGTATTCGAATTCCGAATAGCCGCTGATCACGATCATGAGGACGGACGGATAATCGCGGTTCAGCCGCTCCATCAGCTTCATTCCGTCCATCACCGGCATCCGGATGTCGGTGATGACGATGTCCGGCTTGCACGATTCCATCAATACCAGCGCGGCTTCGCCGTTCTTCGCTTCTCCGGCCAGGGTGATCCCAAGCCCCTCCCAGTCCGCTTGCTTCCTCAGACTGAGCCGGGTCCACTCCTCATCGTCCACGATAATCGCCTTGAACATCGTTCATCCTCCTCTAATAGGGAGTTTGCAAGAGCAAACTCTCACCTCTTTGGGAGTTTGACGTCTAATAGGGAGTTTGCAAGAGCAAACTCTCCCCGCTCAAACTCTCGCCGCTTCCGGTTCCGCCGGAATTTCCACGATGACGCGCATCCATTCGTTCCGGACGCTGTCCAATTTCAAGCCGTAGGCCGGACCGTACTTGAGCCTCAGCCGGTTCTGGATGTTTTTGAGCCCGATCCGGTTATGGCCGCCTTCCGGCGTCTCCCCGTCCGCAGCCCCGGAACCGTCGATGGCGCTCCGCAGCCGCTCCAGCTCAGCCGGTCCCATGCCCGCCCCGTTGTCGATGACCTCGATCCGCAGGATGCCTTCCTTCCGCCCGGCGGTGATGCGGATTTTCCCGTTCTCCCCCTTCGGTTCGATCCCGTGCACGAACGCGTTCTCGACGATCGGCTGCAGGATGAGCTTGATGACGGGGCAGTCGTATACGTCCTCCTCCACGAAAATCTCATAATCGAAATATTCGTGGAACCGGGTTTTCTGGATGTCCAAGTACCACTTGACATTCTCGATCTCTTCCCGCAGCGTGACGGATCCCTGGTCCATGTTGAGGCTGTATCTGAGCATTTTGGCGAGCGAGCTGGACACCTTGGAAATGTCGGGCACGTCCTTCACGATCGCCATGCCGTTGATGATTTGAAGCGTGTTGTACATGAAGTGGGGATTCATCTGCGTCTGCAAATATTTGAACTCCGCGTTCTGCCGGGCCAGCCGCTCCTCGTACTTCTCGCGGATCAGCGTCCGGATCGTGGACACCATCCGGTTGAAGCTGAGCACGAGCAGCCCGAGCTCGTCCTGCGAGCGGGTCTGCAGCTCGAAATCGAAGTTGCCCTGCCGGACCTGCACGATCCCGTATTTGAGCGCGCGCACCGGTTTGAAAATGAACATCGTGAACGCGTACGTGACGAGAACCGTGAACAGCAGGGCGGCCATGGCGAGCGCAAGGTCGAACAGCAGCAGCCGGTTGCCTTCCCTCTGGATTT
Organism: Cohnella sp. CFH 77786; assembly: GCF_019400745.1. Lineage (GTDB taxonomy): Bacteria > Bacillota > Bacilli > Paenibacillales > Paenibacillaceae > Cohnella. The sequence continues at coordinate 82,418 of NZ_WJIB01000017.1, forward strand.
CCGAATAAGGCGTCAGGGTCATCGACTTCCATCCCGTGACCTCGATCGTCCGATAGGCGATCCAATATTTCGTTCCCCGGACGGTCGCCAGGTATTTGCCCTCCTGCTCCCGGGACACCCGGGTGAGCAGGCCAGGCTCGAAATCGGCCGCCTGGAAGGAGCCGTGGTCGGTATAGGCGATCCGTCCCGTTTCGTCCAGCAGGACGATGCCGGTGGACTCGCCGATGTCCGCCCGGTTGACGATGCTCTTCACGGAATCCATCGAGAAGTCCATCAGGATGACGCCGTAAGCCTGGTTCAGGCCCGTGTCGAAACGCTTGAGAAGCCGGGAGAACGAGATGACCGGCTTGTCGTACTTCAGTTGATAAGGCAGATGCGGTCCGGAAATGACCGTGCTTCCGTTCGCTTTGACCGTCTTCCGGTACCAGTCTTCGGAAGTCGGATCGTAGGAGAGTTTGTTGGCACCGTAAACGGAGTAGGAGAACTGCTTGTCGGGGGAGACGTAGAGGTACAGCGAATTGAAGTCCTTCCGCAGGTTCATCAGCCGCTGGAAGAACGCGTTCGCGGCCTGCAGTCCCCGGTACTCGTCCGCAAGGCTGGCATACGTTTTGGTCGACAGCACTTCCTTCAGGGTCGTGCCGCTCCCGCTGCCGCTGGCATCCACGTCCGCATAGATGGACATGATGATCCGGTCCACGCTGTCGAGGTATTCCTCGAACCCCGCGTTGAATCCGTTCACGAGCCGCTCGGCGTTTTCGATGGCTTGCTTTTCATACGTTTTGCGCGAATAAGAGTAAGAAGCGAAGCTGGACATGACCAGCACGAACAGCACGATCAGAATGATGCCGTAAAACAGTTTGTTGAACAGGCTGAGCTCGAAAACGAAGCGATGGATCCTGGCTATCGCGCTTTTCATGAACGCCGCACCCGCTTATCGGTTATTTATGCTTGCATTATAAAGTGCGGCACCAAGGCCGTCCACTGTTAAGGGTAGGTTGCGCTCCAGGCGAATGGATCTTCAAGCATGCGATTATTTCTTGGTGACTCCGGGAATGAACCTCGAGTATAACGAATTTTCCAACCTTTTTAGTCTAACTCAAGACGAGCCTCCTCATCATTCACCAACTTAATCATAATGCTGCCGGAGGAAGGTTAGAGGGGGAATTCGCGTCTTATTCGAGAAATGGATGGGCGAGGCTGCTAACCGTATCCAAAATGCTGCCCGATCCCGCTTCCCAACAAGATAAAGCGGCCCGGTAAGGTGCTCGAAGGCGTACGAGGCGACTTGGCTTTTACCTCGGCCGGACTCGCACCGGCAAGTTGTGCCAAACTTGGCTGCTAGGCGCGCGAAAGAGAAAAGAGGCCGTTCGGCCTCTACAATTACATTTTCATTTACCTAGATGCTCGTTTATTGATTCATGAGTTCAGGTCGGTTGAGTATTTCTCTCTTGTTGGACTTATCAAAATAAATAATCAGCCCATTTTCAAGTACGACGACTTTGTCTTTCCCTTCTTCGTCCAACCAATATTCGATATGCGATAAGCCGCTGCCTCCGATATAATCGGGAGTACCATGAAGCTTCTCCAACTCTGCTATTTGATCTTTAAAGTCCTTTTTGTTCGCGATAATATCTTTCACTTCTGTCAGTGAAATTCGTTTCGTTTCGGGGACTCCGTTTATGATTTCTTGGATTTTTCTCTTATAGTAACCGAAATCTATTCCGCCACGTTCTGACCACCGGGTATACGCTTTCTTTTTCTCCTCGGGTAAATCATTGATTTTTTTCTCCATTTCATCTTTGTTTTCCAGAGTTCCATCAAATATGTTCATGCTTTCAGGGGCGGGACTGCTGTTGTTTTCCGTCTCAAGCCCGTTCGGGTATTTCTGTGGGGCCTGTTTCTTCAATGTCTCATCCAGTTGCCTTTTCTCTTCCTGAATGAATTTATGCGTTTCATTGGCCTGCACAACCGCTGGATCTTCACCCGCTCCGAACGCCGCAATTGCAGAAGTCGTTAAAGCAGCGACCACCGCAGCGATTGAAATAACCAACGTCTTCTTGGACTTGAAAAGGTACATGGCAGATCCCCTTCTCCATGATTATTACTGCGCGGTTAAGTTTAAAGTATGGGACTAGGTATCACCAGCGTTGGCATAAATAGACATGTTTATATTCCCGGTACGACGATCAGTAGCTGCTGCGGTACTGCTATCCCCTATATATGCCGCCATAGTTTTTACTCTACAAAAGATTAGAGACTTACCAAAATTGATCATTACATTTCAGTCTTTACGCATGCAGGATGGCCTGCAGCCCGCCTCAGGCACCGTCGGATAACGCAAAAAAGCCCGCACAATCGAACGGACCCTTTCCCCGCCGTATTGACCGTTTATCAGCCAAGCAGCTTGTTCAACTGGCTCACCCAATATTTCAACTCATGCTGGGACTGCAAGAAGTCCGTCAGGACCCGGACGTGAATGCGCCGCGGCTCCTCTTTCTCCGCTTCGTCGCGCAGCAGCCGGGCGGCTTCGATCAGCTCTTCCCTTCGTCCGTTCGGCACGTTCAATTCCTGTACGGCGGCGATCAATGCCTCGAACAGCTCCTCCTTGCGTTGCCCGGCCGGTGCCGGCGAACCCGCAAGCACGTATTCCTCCATCATCGACTCCGGCAGCAGAGGCTCGAGCTTGGATACCGCGAGTCCCGCGGCCATATCGTCCAACCGTTCGACGATGAACGCGGCCGCGTGTTCGTGGTTCAGCGGCTGGTTGACGGAGTGAGGGAACATGGTCAGCACTTTCAAGATCGAAGCATAGACGATGACGAGGTCCCATACCCGGGGTTCGATTTTCGCCCCGTAGGCCGTCAGCAGCATTTCCTTGTAATATTCCAATTGCCGCCCTCTCCATTCGTGGCAAGCGGACATAAATTTGGAATGGTCTTTCAAGGGAAGCTCCTGGAGCTCCCCGAGGCTGAATTTCATTTCCTCGAAATAGTTCAACTGATGCCTGGTGCTCCGGATCAATCGGTCCCGCGGCGGCAGCTCCTCGTCTGACAAAATGGCTTCCGTCTCGTCGAACATACGCTCGAGGAGGGAACCGAACACCGCGATCAGCAGGTCTTCCTTGGATTCGAAAATTTTGTAAACCGACCCTTTGGCGATGCCGCAATCGTTCGCGATGTCCTGAATGGACGTCGATTCGTAGCCCTTCTCGGAGATCAATCGCATGGCGGACTCCATAATTTTCTGCTTCAGCAAACTCATGGGAATTGCCTCCTAATAAAAGGGATTGACTTTCGACCGTCCGTAGCGCACAATGGATCGTGACCGATGGGTTTTATAGAGAAACGATGAGTCACAAAAGGGCCTCACGCTCCTATTGTACATCATCGAAGCCAAAAAACAATGGAGAGAAGGTATACGCCAATGTCAGCTCAAGCCTCATCCGCGGGCGCCGATCAACCGTTCTCGATGAGAGCGATCATCGCTCCGCTGCTGGCCGTCATCATCGGAATGATCATGGTCATTCTGGACAGCACGGTCGTGAACGTCGCCCTGAGCAAGTTCCAAAGCGAGTTCAACAGCACGCTGTCCACGATCCAGTGGACGTTTACCGGCTATACGCTCGCGTTGTCCGCGGTCATTCCGCTCGCGGGCTGGATGACCGACAAATTCGGCAGCAAACGCATTTTCCTGATTACGATCGCTTTGTTTACGCTGGGGTCTGCGCTCTGCGCGACGGCTCAATCGATCGAACAGCTGATCGTGTACCGCGTCATCCAAGGGGTCGGCGGCGGAATGGTCGCTCCGATCGGGATGGCGATGATTTTCCGGCTCGCTCCGCCCGACAAACGCGGTGCGGTCATGGGCATGCTCGGCATCCCGATGCTCGCCGCTCCGGCTCTCGGCCCCGTCCTTTCCGGCTGGCTGATCGAGTACGCTTCCTGGCAGTGGATCTTCCTGATCAACGTGCCGATCGGCGTCGTCGCCGTTCTGGTCGGCATCAAGTATTTGCCCAAGATCGAACAGAACCGGGCGCCGGCTCTCGACGTACTCGGCATGATCCTGGCTCCGATCGCCTTCTCGATGCTGGCTTACGGGGTCAGCGAAGGCGGCACGAGCTGGACGTCCGATAAGACGTTGACCGGTCTCATCGTCGGCGGAGTTGCGCTCCTGCTGTTCATCTTCGTCGAGCTGCGCCACAAGCAGCCGCTGCTGGAGCTGCGCGTGTTCCGTTCTTCCGACTTCACCCGGGGCACATTGGTGGTCTGGACCGTGCAAATCGCCCTGTTCGGCGCGATGATCCTGATGCCGGTCTTCCTGCAATCCGTCAAACATTATACGGCCCTGGAAACGGGATTGATCATGCTGCCGCAAGCGATCGGCTCCATGCTCTTCATGCCGATCGGCGGACGCCTGTTCGACAAGATCGGCGCCCGTCCCCTCGCGCTGGTCGGGCTGACCGTCGTGGCCGGCGCCTTGTTCATGCTGTCGTTCATGCAGATGGATACGCCGCTCATTCAGATCCTGATCCCGCTCTTCATGATCGGGTCCGGCATGGGCTTGTCGATGATGGCGCTGAACACGCATGTGCTCAATGCCGCGCCGCGACATCTCGTCAGCCGCGTCACCCCGCTCACGACGGCCGCGCAGCAAGTGGTGACCTCGTTCGCGGTCGCGGGACTGACCGGGTTCCTGACGTCACGGACGACGGACCATATGGCGGACGCCGGCCAGAACGGCAACCCGCTGGAGGCGCTCGTTGCCGCTTACGGCGACACGTTCCTGCTGTCGACCGGCATCGCGCTGCTCGGCGTTGCGCTCAGCATCATTCTCCGCAAGCCGAAGGCGGAACCTCAGGAAGGCTGGAAGCCGGGCGCGGAGAAGCCGGATCCGTCGATGATGATGGGACATTAAGCATCGACGCTTACGACTCCGCAACAATAAAACGTCAGGAATCCCTTTTCGGGAACCCTGACGTTTTCTCGTTTAGGAGAGTTCTCCCTATTGGGTGCCTTCCGCACCCTCTTCCTCCTTAGGAACGCTGCGGCTTCTTGCCGCGGACGCTCTTCCGGTCGGCTTCGAGCAGCCGGGCCATCCCCTGCACGAACTCTTCGTCGGTGGCCGGCTTGCCGACCAAAGCGTCCGGAAAGCGGATCGAGCCGATTTCCCAATTATTCGTGGCTTCGTTGAGCCGAAACCCTTCCGATTCCAAGTACTTCCTGCGCTTATCCGCGTATTCGGGCGCCTTGCTCCCCCCCGTAACCTCGAATGGCTCCGATGGAGAATCCGCGACCTCGCTCACGTAAACCGGCGGCTTGTCCTTGGATAGGATGACCTTCTTCTTTCCGAGCAGCCACTCCAAATCGTAGCGCATCGTGGGCGTGATCACGTAATAGGACTTGCCCTTCACCGCTTCCTTTCGCACCTCGCCGTACAACGCTTTCCTCTTCTTGAAACCCTCGAGCACCCGCTTGATTTGTTCCTTCTCCGCGGCGATCGGCACCACTTCGTTGCCCGGCATGAACACGTCGCACATAACCTGGGTAAACAGGAAATCGCCAAGCGCGGAATCGTAATAGCCGCTGAACTCGACGTTCATTTCTTTCCGATTGATTGTCACTTTCTTGCGCATCCCTAATCCTCCTCGGCCTGCATACCCCTATTATAGCCTGAGGGATCCCCATCGTGTCGAAACAAAAAGGAGAATATTCGAAATCCGGCAACGAAAAACGACAGACTTTTGTGATACAATATGTATCATATAGGATAGAACCTACTACGAATGCCTTGAGGTGATGGCATGAACCTGGCGCCGAAGCAACAAACGCCGCTGAAAGTCGACTATACGGATCCCTCCGCGGCGATACAGCTCGCGGAATGGATCAGCGGCTATACGAAGTGGCTGCCCGCCAATCGGCGGATCGTCGTCGTATGCCTGGGTACCGACCGGTCGACGGGCGACTCGCTCGGTCCGATTACCGGCACCGTCCTGAGCAAATTCAAGTCTCCCTCCTTCGACCTGTTCGGGACGCTGGAGGAGCCGGTGCATGCCGTGAACTTGGGCGACACGCTCGATTTGATCCGCAGCCGATACCGTCAACCCTTCATCGTCGGCGTGGATGCTTGTTTGGGCAAAGCCGCGAGCGTCGGCACCATCCATGTCGGGGAAGGCCCGATCCGTCCGGGTGCAGGCGTCAACAAGGAGCTTCCGCCCGTGGGCGACATCCACATTTCCGGCGTCGTCAATATCGGAGGCTTCATGGAATATTTCGTCCTGCAGAATACGAGGCTTCATCTGGTGATGGGGATGGCCGAACTCATCGCGCAAGGCTTCTATCGCGCCGTAAACCGGGAATGACGCCGGGCCCTTGGGCCCGGCGTCATTCCCGCGCTCGGTCTTTACTCTCCCGGCGACTCCGTATCTTGAATCCGTACGGTACGATCCAAGCGCGTTTTTGAACGGCTTGAACTCCGCGCTCCGTCGCCTGTTTCCCCTTCTTTCAGCCTTCTTCGCCGTAATACACCCTTAGCCGGATATCTTGGTTGTAATTGCCGAATCCCGCACCGTACAACGTTAAGCCGCCCACGTGCTCCGAATCCTCCTCCACCGCGAATCGCAAGGTCCAGAAATGCTCCTCCAGGCGCAAATCCGCCAAGGTCGTATCCGAAATGCGCATTCCGTCCACGTAGGTTCCGGATTTCGTCACGCGTACCGTTTTCCACAACCCGAATTGGTTCACATCGCTGCTCCACCACTCCGGCGTGTACCTTCCACGCTGCTTGCCCCCGTAATCGCCGGGACTCGTCCAAGTGCCAAGCTTCACTCCGTTGAAATAAAACCGGATGTCGGACGGCCAATGGTCGCTGACTCCAGGCGCTTCCGAGGAAATTTCAAGCGAAATCTCCAGTTCCTCCGCCTTCTGGCTGGGATGCAGGTAATTCGGCGTCTTGTATTCGACGAATCCTCTGCCGAACCACAGAATCGCCGCGTTCACCCTCTCCGGATCGAGGAAATAGCGGGGGTCGTCGAACAAGCCGATCTTTTTCTCCTTCGTCGCAAGCCCGCAGGTCGGATAGACTTCGAAGGCCGTATAATGTCCGACCGGAATCGACTGCTCCCGGAACGCACGTTCTCCGCCGGCGGCAGGCAGATCGATCTCGACGGCCTTTTCCTTCAGGAAACACAGCTTATGGGTTCCGCCATCCCGCCGGATCCGCCGCGTGCCGATGAGCCCCGCTTCCTCCAATTTGCGGATATGCATCGTCACGATCGCCGAACTGAGCTCAAGGCTCGCCGCGATCTCTTTGACGTTGAGCTCCCGTTTCGCCAGCACGTCCAGGATACGAAGCCGGACTTCGCTAGCCAGCGCCTCGTATAAGGGAAGCCATTTGCGGTCCGTGTTCGCTTTGATCGTCATGTTCGTGGATGCTCCCTTTCCTGCGTGTTCATTTAAATTAATATAGATGTAATTTTAAAATATCGCAATATCATTATTTATCCGCGTATTGCACTTTGAATCAACTTATTGTTTAATTTAATTAAGCATTTTGCATTATTAAATTAATATTCCTATTATTTTAAGGAGGTTACATTGTCGTTATGTCTCATTCCGCCAAAATGATCGTGGACAAAGATTTCGTGATCGGCCGAGTGGACGACAGGCTGTACGGCTCGTTCATCGAGCATTTGGGCAGAGCCGTCTACGGAGGGATTTTCGAACCCGGACATCCGACCGCCGACGAGCGCGGGTTTCGCCGGGATGTGCTCGATTTGGTCCGCAAGCTGCGCGTTCCCATCGTCCGGTATCCGGGCGGCAATTTCGTTTCCGGCTATGACTGGAAGGACGGCATCGGCCCGGTCGAAAACCGGCCGAGAAGGCTTGATCTTGCTTGGCGGACGGTCGAACCGAACCTCTTCGGCTTGAACGAATTCGCGGATTGGTCCAAGGCGGCCGCCACCGACGTCATGTGGGCGATCAATCTCGGCACCCAAGGCATCGACGATGCCCGCAACGTGGTCGAATACGCCAACCATCCTTCCGGCAGCTATTGGAGCGATTTGCGGATCAGCCACGGCTACAAGGCACCGCACAACATCAAAACCTGGTGCCTGGGCAACGAGATGGACGGTCCTTGGCAGATCGGGCGCAAGACCGCGGACGAGTATGGCCGCGCAGCGGTAGAAGCTGCCAAAGTCATGAAATGGGTCGACCCGTCAATCGAGGTCGTAGCCTGCGGCAGTTCCGCTTTGGGCATGCCCACGTTTGCGGAATGGGAAGCGACCGTCCTCGACCATACGTACGAACACGTGGATTTTCTGTCGCTGCATCAATACTACGGGAACCGCGAGAACGACACGCCGACGTTCCTCGCGCGCTCCGTCCAGATGGAGGAGTTCATCCGCAGCGTCGCCGCGATCTGCGACTACGTCAAAGCCAAGAAGCGCAGCAAGAAGAAGATGTACCTGTCCTTCGACGAATGGAACGTGTGGTTCCATTCCAACGATGCGGACAAGAAAATCGAGCCCTGGCAAATCGCGCCTCCGCAATTGGAAGACGTATATACGATGGAGGACGCGCTGGTCGTCGGCTGCATGCTGATCAGCCTGCTCAAGAACTCGGACCGCGTGCGGATGGCGTGCCTTGCGCAGCTCGTTAACGTCATCGCCCCGATCATGACGGAGAATGGAGGAGCGGCTTGGGCGCAGACGATCTACTATCCTTACCTCCACGCCTCCCTCTACGGCCGCGGGCAAGCGTTGGTCCCGCTCGTGCAATCGCCGAAGTACGACACGAAGGAAATCACCGACGTTCCATACCTGGAGAGCGTCGCCGTTCATAACGAAGAAAACGGGGAAATCACGATTTTCGCGGTCAACCGCAGCTTGGACGATGCCCTGCTGTTCGAAGCGGATTTGCGGAGCTTCGGCGATTGCTCGGTTATCGAGCATCTGGTGCTGGAGAACGCCGACCTGAAGGCGGTCAACACTTCGGCCGATCCGGAGCGGGTCGCTCCGCGTGCCGGAGGCGGTGCGGCCGCGGACGGCTCGAAGGTGACCGCGCTGCTGAACAAGGCGTCCTGGAACGTAATCCGCTTGCGCACGGTTTGATGGAGACGGCTCCGTTAAGACGGTTTTGGCATCTTGCGGAGCGGATTCGCGCGCGTTGAGCTTCCCGAAGACGATCTGATCGTCTTGCGGAGATCCGATGTCTCGCGAATGGCGATGCAAGACGGTCCCGACGTCTTAGGGAAGGCCGAGGGACGACCTTCAAGCCGGGTTTTTCCGGGTTACAACAGGCGCTTGGCTCGTTTGCGGCGTTCTAACCGGGTTTTTCCGGGTTACAACAGGCGCTTCGCTCGTTTGCGGCGTTCTAACCGGGTTTTTCCCGGTTACAGCGGACGCTTCGCTCGTTTGCGGCGTTCTAACCGGGTTTTTCCCGGTTGCAGTCGGTTACGAAAAAAGAGGGATCGGAGATCAGCGGCTTGCGTCTGATCCCCTATCCCTCTTTCGTTTCTTCGCCGTCGCGCCCCTAGACCACGTCCGTGAGCTGCATGCGGCTATGGCTGTCCAACTTGCGCCAGTCCGGGATTTCGCAGCGTCTGCCGCTCACGTCCGTCAAGATAATGCGTCCTCCGCCCGGAAACTGCATATGCTCGTGCAGGTTCCGCATCGCGAGCTTCGTCGGTCCCAGAGTCGTCTGAAGCTCCCACAGCCACAGATCGGACTTCTGCTTCACGCTGTCCACCCTCGTCACGCTCGGCAGGAAATACCGGAACCCCAGCTCCCGCTCCAGCTCCTTGGCGCTCTCCTCGTCCATCTCGCCGATGTCGCGGATGATCCCGATCTCCTCGCCTTTGCCGTCCCGGATCGAGATATATTGCGAGGCGTACCGAAAAGGGAAAACTCGGTAGACGACGATTTCAGGATACGACTTCCCGTCCACGACGCCTTGGAACACGCCGCCGGGCCCGCGGCTGAAATACGCTTGCCCCGGCTCGATGATCCGGATTTCATAGGCATCCTGCATCTGTCCCGCACCTCCGTCCTGCATCAGCCTTCGACCCCCTTGATTCTGGACAATTCCTTCTGCGCGTCGACCAACTTGCGGTAAGCGCCGTCGTCTCGGGCGAGCAGCTCCTCGTGGGTGCCGACCTCCGCGATTTTCCCTTTCTCGATCACGACAAGGCGGTCGGCGTTGCGCAGCGTGGAGAGCCGATGCGCGATGGCGAACGTGGTCCTTCCCTTCACGAGCCGCGAGATCGCTTCCTGGATCTGCCGCTCCGTTTCCGTATCGACGGAAGCGGTCGCCTCGTCGAGGATCAGGATCCGCGGATCGTGGATGATGGCGCGGGCGATGGAAACCCGCTGCTTCTCCCCGCCCGACAACCGGTGGCCGCGTTCGCCCACCCGGGTATCGTAGCCATCCGGCAGCCGGACGATGAAATCGTGAGCGTTGGCGATTCTCGCGGCCCGCATGATTTCCTCCGGCGTCGCGTCCGGCTTCGAGTACGCGATATTCTCGGCGATCGTGCCGTCGAACAGGAACGTCTCCTGCAGCACGACGCCGATCTGCTTGCGCAAGTCCGTCTGGCCGATACCCCGCAGGTCGACGCCGTCGATGCGGATCCGGCCTTCATCCGTGTCGTAAAACCGGCAAATCAAATTGATGAACGTGGACTTGCCCGCACCGGAGTGGCCGACCAGCCCGATCATTTCTCCGGCCTTCACCCGTAAGTTGATGTCCTTGAGAACGGGATGGTGTTTTTCGTAGCCGTACGTGACATGCTCGAACTCCACTTCTCCCCGGATCGTGCCGATCGGAACCGGGTCGCGGGCATCGGGCACGTCGGACGGCGTATCCATGATTTCGAAAACCCGGTCTGCCGCCGCGATGGCGTGACTGGCCCAGTTGATCATCTGGCTCACCCATTGCAGAGGTGCGAACAACATGCCGAGATACGAGATGAGCGCCATCAAAACCCCAAGCTGCAGTTCGCCCCGAATGACGGATGATCCGCCGTTGTACCAAATCAGCAGCGTGCCGACGCCGGCGATGAAGGAAAACAGCGGAAATATCCCCTGCCACAAGCCTTCGATGCGGATATTGTGCCGGACGAGCTCACGGTTGGCTTCGGCGTAACGCGAGATTTCCGTCTTTTCCCGGCCGAACGCCTTGACGACCCGGATCCCCTGAAGCGAATCCCCGACGAGCACATTCAGGCGAAAAATCGATCTCCACTGCTGATACCAACGCCTGCCGATCTTGGGCCACAGGGTCATGGAAACGGTTATCATGAAAGGCATCGGCAAAAGCGCGAACAAGGTGAGCTTCCAATCGAGTCCGAACATGATTGCGAAAATGGCGACGATCCGCAGCGACTCCGCGCTGACCCAAATGACGCCGTCCGTCATGAATTGGCGCATCGCTTCCGAATCGCTGTTGACCCGCCCGACGAACTGCGACGTTTGCCGCCGGTCGAAGAAAGCGAGGGACAACCGCATCAAAGCGTGGTAAATGTCGTTCCGCAAGTCGCCCATCAGCTTGGAGCCGACCCATACTCCGATCAATCCCCGGGCGGTTTGCATGACGGACATGATAAACGAGGTGGCGCCGAGCCCGAGCACGACCCACAAGAGCGCCGATCCCGCGTTTTTCGGCTGCAGGACGTCGTCGATCATGATTTTGGTTAAATAAGGCGGAATCAGCTCGACGACCGTCGTCAACACGAGCAGCAGCCCGGCGATAGCCATTTTCCCTTTATAGGGTTTGGCGTAACGCAGCATGCGCCTAAGCACTTTGCCGCTGCTCTTGCAGATCGGGCAGGTTTGCGTCCCTTCCGACAACGGATTGCCGCAACTCGGGCAATAGCGGGGAAACTCCTTCTTCGAGACAAGGGGCGGCTCTTCTCCCTTGGCCATCGCGGTCAGCCATTTCGCGGCGAATCCGAATGCCGCGGACAACGCGGCCGTGTACCGGGACAGCACGACCGGCCCGTTCTTCGTATCGGCGAGCAGCGTGCCGCCGCCGATTCCGTTCACCGCCCGCGCTTCCGTCAGCTCGCGGGCATCCAGCCGGTACGACGGCTCGTCTTCCGCGCCCCATAACGTGATTTCCCGTTCCGTGACCGCCAGCCACATTTCGCCGAAATGCCCGTTCAACATAAGATCCGCCTGGACGCTGAAGACCGGCTCCCCGGACAATCGCTTCCGGATCCGTTCCGGAAGCGTACGTTCTATCGACATGTAAGCATCCGCCTTTACGAGAGAAAAATAAAAACACGAACGTCTGCGCCCGTGCTCCCAGCAAACCGATGCGGTTGTAGGTGGAGATCGTACGGGGCGATTTTCGGTTAACGGCGATTCACCTTGATTCCGTACCGCATGTCGAACAACCCCTTTCTATCCAGAATATGACAGACCTCCCTTCAGTATACGGGAATCGCCAGCCACTCACAACGAAGTTCCCCATCCTTATTCATCGTTATTTTCGGAATTTTATTTCGTAAAAAGAGCACGCCGAACGTGCCCTCGCTCATTTGCGTTCCCCTATGCTTCTTCGCGAATGAATCTATGCTTCCCCGAATATGGTTGAACGAGGATACCTGTTCCTTAGGGGAGGAATCGTGCCGTTATGGCGAATGAATTCGTAACGCGTTCCCTGGATGAAATCCGTTTTTGGTCCCGCATTATGAAAGAACATTCCCTGTTCCTGAGGTTGGGATTCAGAGCCGAAGATACGCAATTGATCAACGAGGCCAACCAATTCATTGCGATTTTCGAAGCGATTGAGAATCGAGCCAACACGCTGCCCCTGGATTCGGATCCTCAAGCGATCATAAGATTCAACTCGGAGGTTCACAATGCGGTCTCCCATATTTGGGTGTTCAAGAGAAAAGTATTGGGGTTGATATTGACTTGTCAACTTCCCGGAGCCAATAACTTCCCCTTGTTAGTCGATCATGTCAGCAGAGAAGCGAACTACTTCAGAAATCGATTGGCGGAATTGAATCTAGGAAAGCTCGAGCCCTTGCCCGATGCCATCATTGACGAAAATGTCTTTTTCTTGCGGATTATGGCCGACCATGCGAAGTTCATCAGCCATTTGCTCGATCCGTCCGAACGGAAACTGGTGGATCAAGCGAATGAATTCAGTCACGATTTCGACCAATTGCTTTTCCAAGCAAGGGATATCGAATCCATGCGCCCCCAATCTCAAAGCGTGCCGATTCTCGATCAATTTTTGGATCAAAACCGGGTATCCGTCAAATCCCTGCGCGATTTTAAACAGACGGCAAGAGACTTGATAAACGCATGTAAAATCAAAAGCATCATCCACCCCCTGCTTGCCGATCATGTGTTTCGTGAAGCGGAGAGATTCCTGTTCATCATTGACATGTTCGAACGGCATTTGACCGGAACGCCCGTTTCCATGCGCGATTTGGAGCATGATTAACCGATCCTCCCCTCAACTGCGGGGTTGGATCGGTTCCATGCCTTCTTATATCCCCCACCAAGGATAGTTCGCGTAAGGATAGTAAGCTTCGTTGCCTTCTTGCAAAGCGGTATAGAATTCGCAGAAATTATGAACCGGCCGATAACCTAACCATTCCTTCGCCTTGTCGATCGACCAATAGGTGAATCCCCACATCTGGAGCAGTTCACCGATCTCCCGGCCGTGCCGTCCGACTAAATCCGAAACCCCGGGGAACCTGGATTCCATGAAAGCAACCGGTTCTTTGCTGAACGTTCTAAATTCTTCTTTGGAGAAAGGAACATCCGCCATGATATTGAACGAATCGAAAGTGATCGATTTATTCTCCAGGCCGAGCAAAAACGCTTGCGCCGCGTCCCGGTCGTCCACGCCCCCTTTTAGCAAGCGGAAGCCGTACTGAACGAACGGATCCGGCACGAACATTCCGAGCCGATAGGCAATCGTTTGAATGCCGTGACGGCGGCTATGGAATTCCCCCATCTCCTCGCACAGCTTTTTGGTTAATCCGTAAAAGTCGCCCGGCAGAGAGGGGAGGTCCTCCGTCACCGTGGCTACACGATCGTCGTCCGCTTTAACGCTATCGCCATAGACGCCCATCGTGCTGCAAAGCAGCACTTTCTCGACCCCGCATCTCAGCGAAGCTTCATAGACGTTATAAGTCCCTTCCACGTTCAACTTCCGGAAATCGTCCCTCGAATTAAACTGGAACCGCGGAAGTACGCAATTTTACTTCCCTTGGTTACCTCGAAGTTACTAACGGTAGTAGAACTTCAGCCTCAACTTCATAAGCGCCTTATGGATCCGGACTTCGGCCTTGGGGGTCGGGGTCTTTGTATGTAGAGGAAATATCATGGGAGTGTTCGTATCAGGATAATCTATTAGCCATTCATAGAAAATACTCTATTTTTCTTGAAATGGTTGAATCCAACAATCAAAGGGAGTGGAGGGGACATATTCTATACAAAGTCCATCCTAGGAGGAGATACAAGAAATGGCCATGATGACACCCGATATGCTTTGCCGGCAATTCGCCGCGATCCTGGGCGGCACCGCGGAAGTCGTTAACGGCGTTTGCACCGTGACCCGAATCCGCAACAATCTGCGCCCCCTGATCCAAGGCCGCAGGACAAGATCCGCGCTTGCCCTCGCCGCCCTGTTTTCGTTCGAGGATTTGGACAGGCGTGGCAATGCGCTCAACTTGGGCGAAACCGTCATCCTTCAGGAGGAGATCAATCCGTTTATTTCCGTTTTGAGAGCCCAAGGAATCGAAGTCACCGCGCTTCACAACCACTGGTTGTTCGATAATCCGCGTTTGATGTATATCCACTTCAAGTCCGTCGAGCCTCCGCTTACTTTCGCGAGGAAGGTGGCCAATGCGTTCCGGGTGCTGACGACGAGAATTGTTGAACCGACCGGCACGGCCGGGGGCAGCCGCTCTATGAGCGCTATGAAGCCATGGGGCGTTTGCGGATGCAGCCGCCACGGCGGGGGCAGCTCGTACGGGACAAGCCGGTCTTGGGGTCCGACGCTCATGAGCGTGAAAAAGCGGAAACGGTAATCGTCGGCCGAAAATTCGGAGCTTGTACTACCGGCAATAGGGGAAGCGGCATGGAGGGGCAATAATGAAGCAGGCTGTCCGTCATGGCAGATTTCGTTCTGCATGAGGACAGCCATTTTTGGCGATGGGGACATGCCGATCGGAGTCGGCCCCTTCCCGGCATCGTCACGCCGTCACGGTGTACTTGGCCAGCACGTTCTCGTAAGCTCTTTTGGGACGCAAGCCGACCAGCTTCTCGACGGGTTCGCCGTTATGGAACACGATGACGGTCGGCATCGACATGACGCCGAAACGGCTTGCCGTCGCCGGAGATTCGTCGCAATCCACCTTGAGCACGCGAACGCCGTCCCCTTGCTCGGCGGACAATTCGTGCAGGATCGGCAGAAGCGCTTTGCAAGGCGGGCACCAGACCGCGCCGAATTCCACCAGGGTCGTGCCCTGCGGGCGGATTTCCGCGGCGAACGTCTCGTCGTTCACTTCGAATACGCTCATTTTCGTTCCTCCTGACCGGTTTGGGTTCGTTCCTGCAGGATGGAGTCGATGCGGTCGATCAGGTTTTGCCGAATTCCGGTCAACAGCCGGATTTGCTCGTCGATATCCGCGAGCTTCTGCCGGTAAACCGGGAGCACTTCCTCGCAAAAAGCTTCCTTGTTCTTGAGCACGCATTGCAGGAACCCCGCGATTTCTTCCGTCGACAGCCCAAGGTTTAAATATAATTGGATCGTCCGAACCTGGTCTACGGCTAGCAGCGAATACTCCCGGTATCCGTTCTCCTGCCGCAGAGGCGCCAGCAATCCTTGCTGTTCGTAATAACGCAGCGAGCGGATGCTCACTCCCGTCCGATCCGCCAATTCCCCGATTTTCAACCCTCGTCTCCCCCTTCCTGCCGGATGCTTCCATTCTAAACCCTGACATTGGCGTGAGGGTCAAGCGAAAAAAAAGAAACGGGCACCTTTCCGCCATATCCCGCCCCTCAGAACATGCTCCAATCGAACGCCCGCGACATCCGTTCCAGCAGATGCACCCCGGCGACGCTGTTTCCCTTCCGGCCCAGCGCCGGGCCGACGAGCCCGATGCCGTACCGGCCGGGCACGACTGCCAGGATGCCGCCGGACACGCCGCTCTTCGCCGGCAGCCCTGCACGGATCGCGAATTCGCCGGACGCGTTGTACATCCCGCATGTCGTCATGAACGTTTTCGCGATTTGCACGAAACGCCGCGGCAGGATCCCCGTTCCGGTGAGCGGATCCCTGCCGTCGTTCGCGATGAGCAGCGCCATTCGGGCGAGCTCGGCGCAGTTGACTTCGATCGCGCAGTGATGGAAGTAGACGTCCAGCACGTCCTCGACTTCGCCGTCCAGCACGCCGTTTTCCTTCAGGAAATAAGCCAGGGAGCGGTTCCGGTGTCCCGTCTCGGATTCCGACCGATATACGCCGGAATGGATGCCGAGGCGGTCATTCCCGGTCAACTCCCGGAAATAATTCAAGATCCGTTCCTTCTTCTCCTCCGGTCCGTTCCCCGAGATCAAAGAGGAGACGACGATCGCCCCGGCGTTGATGAGCGGGTTAAACGGAATCCCCGGCTCGACCAGCTCCAACTTCAGCATGGAATTGAAATTGTCCCCGGACGGCTCCATGCCCACTTTGGCGAACACCGCCTCTTCCCCGCGGTCGATCAGGGCGAGGATCAGCGTGAATACCTTGGAGATGCTCTGCAGCGTGAAGGCCAAGTCCGTATCGCCCGCAGAGGCGGAATCTCCATCCCGTCCGAGCACGACGATGCCCAAAGCATCGTTCGGCGCCTTGGCCAGCTCCGGGATATACGAAGCCGCAGCTCCGAAGGCGGCTTGTCCGCGGCTTTCTTCCACCCACTCCGGCAACGATCGCTTTAACCGTTCCATTTCGGAGTTCGACGTCATGGGGTTCCTCCTCTGCCGTTTCACCAGTCCGGATCCTCGCCTTGCATATCTATTTTTCAGCATAACACAGCGGCGGCGCCGAAGAGAATGGCCGCGAAGAAGACGCCGAAAATAGCCGGAATCGGAATGCCCCAGGCCGCCCTCATGCCGGCGAGATGAGCCAGCTAAGCCCCGCGCTGACGTGCCGCTTCCGATGTCCGCGATTTTGCCATACCGCCGCGCTCTGTAGGTTCAAGCTTCTTTCCGGCATCGCAGCCACCCCCCATATTTTGCCCATTTTTGGAACGACCTCCAAACGACATTCGCACGGATCATATTCAATGCCGCAATGTGCTAATATTACAAAATCGGCAAATCTGATCACCCAGCTTTGAACATGCCCTCGAATGGGAAACCTGTTAAGGGCAGAGGCAAAATTTACCGAACGGGGTTAACCATGAAACGTGTCCAAGGCATGATCGCGAAACTGACGAATTCGAAAGCGTTCCAGTGGATGAACCGGTATAAAATCCTTCAGCTTCTCGTCCCGGCGGCGGTGATCGCGTTCGTCTACGCGCAGGGGCGCAAGGAATTCCGGCGCATCGATTGGGGCGCGACCCTGCAGCTCATCCGCGACATGAAGCCGTCCGTCCTTCTGTTTCTGTTCGCGTTCTCCCTTCTGTCCGTCGCGGTCATCGGAGGCTACGACCTGATTATCCGCAAACATTTCCGGTTTCCGATCCCCGCCTGGGCCGCCTTCCGTTACGGTTGGATCGCCAACACTTCCAACAGCGTGATCGGTTTCGCGGGCATCGCGGGCGCGGGGCTCCGGACGATCCTCTACCGCAAATGGGGGATCCCCATGCCGACGATCGCGGCTTCCGTCGCGTTCCTGTCCACCATCACGATTACCGGGCTGTCGCTGATGGCATGGGCCGGTCTGTTCGGCTTCCTGCCCATGGACGCCGTGCTGCGGGCGCATCCGTGGATCCGTTACGTCGTGTGGGCGGATGCCCTCTACTTGCCCGCATTCATCCTGCTGCAAAGATCCCGGCTCGTCTCCCAATGGTTCAACCGCGACAAAGGACGGATGGACTGGGGGACCATCTCTTCTTCCGTAGGCGTCTCCCTGCTGGAATGGGTCATGGCCGGCCTGACGTTCTGGCTGATCGCCAGACTGCTGCTGCCGGAGCTCACCGCCGCGCAAGGCCTCGGCATCTATACCGTATCCGCGGTCACCGGGCTGGTCAGCATGGCTCCCGGCGGCATCGGGGGGTTCGACCTGACGGCGCTGCTCGGCCTCGGCCTGCTCGGCCACGATCCGGGGAAAGCGGCGGCCGTCCTCGTGATGTTCCGGCTCCTGTATTACCTCGCGCCCTGGGTCATCGGCCTCGTGGCGGCCGCGTTCGAATTCACGTTGATGAATCGCAAGGAACCGGCGGAAGCCAACGTGCAAAATCTGGAGAACGTGCTCAACCCGTGGCAGCGGCTCTGGAACGGGCCGGCTCCCTTCCGGACAGGCGGCAAAATCGGCTCCTGGTCCCTGAGCAAGCTCGTATTCGCCGCGGGTTTCCTCCTGCTGCTGTTCGCCGCGGTGCCGCACCTGCTGACCCGCCTGCGGATCGGGGGAGATCTGCTGTCCGCCCCGCTGCTTCTGCTGTCCCATCAGCTCAGCGTCGTCATCGGGCTCCTCCTGATCGTGCTGTCCTGGGGAATCACCCACCGGGTCCAGCGCGCGTACTGGTGGACGCTGAGCCTGCTCACCGCCGGTTCCCTGTTCGCGTTCACGAATCCGTTCGACTACGGGGAATCGATCGTCCTGCTGGGCATTTGCCTGCTGCTCTGGGTGTCCCGCCGCCACTTCTACCGGGAAACCTCCCCCTACGAAGCGCAGAACGCCGCCCATTGGGGTTTCATCACGCTGGTCTGCGTATTCGTCTTTTTCTTGATCGGCATCGGAACCCGTCCCGGGACGCTGATGGACATGGCCTCGGCGCGGTTCGCGAATCCAGGCGGGGACACGGTTGCCGTCATGGCGGCCGCATCGCTCGCGATCTTGGCGGTTCCGCTGCTCAGGATGGCTCGCCGGGCGGGAACCGGCCGCTCCCTGTATCGCGCTCTGGAAGGCCGCGTCCTCATTCCCTATACCCGCGACAAAGACCGTCTCGTCGTCATCGGCCGCCCGGAAGGCGACCGGGCATTGATCGTGGAGGCGTTGGAGGATTTCCGGAGATTCGCGCACCGGCAGGCGCTGACGGTGGAATTCGGGCAGTTCGGCGAAATCGGGGAAGAGCCCTGACCGCATGCGCGTCCGGGCCCCGATGTTGTATAATGACAGTTAGCAGCTAGAATCGGTATTTTCAGCCAGTCCACGATCCTTACGTCAGCGAAAGCAGGTGGCAGGATGTCCGATCGGAACGGCTTCGTAACCCCTTATTTCGAGAAGATTCTGAACATCGTGGACGTAGGCGTCCACTTCATCGACCGCGAAGGAAACACCGTTTTCTACAACGAGAAGATGGGGGAAATGGACGGCTTCGACCGCGAGCAGGTGCTGGGACAGAACATTTTCCGCCTCTACCCTTCCTTGACCCAGGAGACCAGCACGCTCGCCAAAGCGCTGCGGTCGGGCCAGGAGCTTCCTGAGCATATCCAAACTTACTACAACGTCGCAGGCAAGCGGATCACGACCATCAACCGCACGTACCCGCTCTTCGAGAAGGGCGAAATCGTCGGGGCCGTCGAAGTCGCCAAGGACATCACGGGGATCGTCCACCTGCACGACCAAATTTTGGACCTTCGGCACCAGCTCTACCAAGTCAAGCAGAAAGATACGAAAACGAAAGGAACCGCGCGCTACGAGTTCAGCGATCTGATCGGGAGAAGCCCTCCGTTCGCGGAGGCGCTGGCGCTCGCCAAAAAAACGTCCCGCACCGGCTCGCCCGTCATGATCTGCGGACCGACCGGGACCGGCAAGGAGCTGTTCGCCCAGAGCATCCACAATGCCGGCGCCCGCCGCCACCGTCCCTTCGTCGCGCAGAACTGCGCGGCCGTTCCGGGCGATTTGCTCGAAGGCATCATGTTCGGCACCGCCCGCGGCGCCTTCACCGGGGCGATCGACCGTCCGGGCTTGTTCGAGCAAGCCAGCGGAGGCACCCTGTTCCTGGACGAATTGAACAGCCTGGATTTGCACTTGCAAGCCAAATTGCTGCGCGTCCTTCAGGACGGCATGGTCCGGAGGATCGGCGGCACGTCGGAGCAGCAGACCGACGTCCGGATCATTACCGCGCTCAACACGGACCCGAAGGAAGCGCTCGAGCGCGGGCTGCTGCGGCACGACCTGTATTACCGGCTGAACGTGATCAGCCTCCATCTTCCCCCCCTGCACCAACGCAAGGAGGATATCCCGCTGCTTGCGGAGCATTTCATCGAGAAGTTAAACCCGATGTTCGGGACCCGGATCGCCGGCATCTCCCCGTCCGCGTTGGATCGGATGCTTGCGTATGCATGGCCCGGCAATGTGAGGGAACTCAGCCACGCGATCGAATCGGCCTTCAACATGGTCGAGCTCGACGCGGACATCATCGAGGAGTGCCATCTGCCGGCCTATCTGCGGACTGGCGCCTCTTCGGCCGGCGAGCCTTTCTCCGCCGCGGTTCCGCGCTCGCAGGAGGGTCCGGTTTCCGGAGCCGCGGGCGTCAATCTGGCGGACCGGATCCAGCGGATGGAGAAAGAAGCGATCGTCCATGCGCTCGAATCCCACGGATACAATGTCAGCGCGGCCGCCAACGCCCTCGGGATCAAGCGCCAGTCTCTGCAATACAAGCTGGGCCGCTACGGCATCTCCAGAAGACCGGCGGGAGACAAGTTGCCCACGTAACCTAGACATCTCTATACGCGCTAACCCGGTTTTTCCGGGCTGAAGCAGGTGTTGGTCGCAATTCTCGCGCTCTAACCCGGTTTTTCCGGGCTGCAGCAGGTGTTGGTCGCAATTCTCGCGCTCTAACCCGGTTTTTCCGGTTTTTCCGCTTTTTCGCGCCTCGGCTCCTTTCGGAGCCTTTTTTTCGTACCCGTACCTCCGGATGTGGCACGCTTCTTGCATTTACGGAGAATGAACAGGCAAACACGCCGGAGGTGTTCCAAGATGAGCATGTCCATCGATGAAGTGCAGGGGGAAGCCCGTAAGGTCCCCCTTAGCAGCAAAAGGCATTGGAAACAGGTTGCGCTCTGGAAGGACGTGGCGGACGAACAATGGAACGATTGGATCTGGCAGCTCACGCATACGATCAAAACGCTGGATGAGCTCAAGCAAGTCGTGAACTTGACCCCCGACGAGGAAGAAGGGGTCCGCATCTCCACGCAGACGATCCCGCTGAACATCACCCCGTATTACGCGTCGCTCATGCATCCGGACGATCCGCGCTGCCCGATCCGCATGCAGTCCGTCCCCATTTCCGCCGAGCTTCTGAAAACGAAATACGACCTGGAGGACCCGCTCTACGAGGACGAAGATTCGCCGACGCCCGGACTGACCCACCGCTATCCCGACCGCGTGCTGTTTCTCGTGACCAACCAATGTTCGATGTATTGCCGGTATTGCACGCGGCGCCGGTTCTCCGGCCAAGTCGGGATGGGAGTGCCCAAAAAGCAAATGGACGACGCGATCGATTACATCCGCCGGACGCCGGAGGTGCGCGACGTGCTGCTGTCGGGCGGGGACGGGCTCTTGATCAACGACAACATTCTGGAGTATATCCTGAAACATTTGCGGGAGATTCCCCATGTCGAGATCATCCGCATCGGGACGCGCGCCCCCGTCGTATTCCCGCAGCGGATCACCGAGAATCTGTGCAGCCTTATCCGCAAATACCATCCGGTCTGGCTGAACACCCATTTCAACCATCCGCTCGAAATCACGGAGGAAGCGAAACGAGCCTGCGCCATGCTCGCCGACGCGGGCGTCCCGCTGGGCAACCAGTCCGTCATCCTCGCGGGCATCAACGACAGCACGCACGTCATGAAACGGCTCATGCACGAACTCGTGAAAATCCGCATCCGTCCCTACTACATCTACCAGTGCGATCTGTCCGAAGGGATCGGCCATTTCCGTGCCCCCGTCTCCAAAGGCCTGGAAATCATCGAGTCGCTGCGGGGGCACACGTCCGGTTACGCCGTGCCTACGTTCGTCGTCGACGCGCCCGGAGGCGGCGGCAAAATCGCCCTTCAGCCCAACTATTTGATCTCCCAGAGCCAGGATAAGGTCATCTTGCGCAACTACGAGGGCGTCATCGTCGGATACCCCGAACCCCAGCATTACGTGCCGGGTCGCGCGGACGCCTATTTCAACGAAATATACGGCATCGAGCGCGAACCCGAAAGCACGGGCATCATTTCCCTCATGAAAGACGAAAAATTCAACCTGGTGCCGGAAAATTTGCGGCGGATGGGGAGGAGAAAGGTTTACGAGCAAGAGGACGGCCATACGTCGCTGAAGGACCTGCGGGGCAAGCGCGACGCCATGAAGCAGCGGCTGATGAAAGCAAGGCTGGCGGAGCAAGCTCCTTCGGCGGAATAAGGCGGGCGGGCTCGCGGCGGGGCGGTGGGGAGCAGCGGGCTTCCCGAAGACGGTCTGAGCGTCTTGCGGAGCGGTTTCGCGCGCTGCGGGCTTCCCGAAAACGGTCTGAGCGTCTTGCGGAGCGATTTAAAGCGCTGCGGGCTTCCCCCGAAGACGGTCTGAGCGTCTTGCGGAGCGGTTTCGCGCGCTGCGGGCTTCCCGAAGACGGTCTGAGCGTCTTGCGGAGCGGTTTCGCGCGCTGCGGGCGCTTCCCGAAAACGGTCTGAGCGTCTTGCGGAGCGATTTAAAGCGCTGCATGCTTCCCGAAGACGTTCCTCCCATGAATCGAGAATGGCACTCGGATCGTGAATTTAGCACCATCTGAATCGATCGCTTGAACAAACAGCCGGATTCGGTGCACGCAGTAAGGTTGGAACGAAATCGCAGAATCGCTCGGAAAACCGTCCCTCTCCAAATTAAACGGAAAATCTCCCTCTAGTATGAGATGATCTTGTCCCGACATCCATTTAGATGGAAAAATTACAACTAAATTTGGTCTATCTTCTAATTTGAATCAGTTTTATCGAAATTAGAGGGCATTTTTCCCTGTAATCGCCCCAATCGCCCGTAAACGCGAAGATTAGCGGCAGGTTTTCCTTCTAAATCATATTGACGCGACCATACGCCGAAAAAGACCAAGTTGACTTCCCGTTTCTGCAGCGCATCATCGTGAGAATGCCTGCCCCCGCTTCAACAAAACGGCCTTGCCGCCGATCGCTCAGCGGGCAAGGCCTTCTTCCGTTCCGCACCAGCGGAGGATCGTCAAAGCGATGATTTCTGCCGCCTCGAAGACCCGGTCCAATTCGATGTACTCGTCCGGATGGTGGGCCTTCCGGGCGAGGCCGGGCCCGAACACGACGCAAGGCGTTCCGCCAAGCGAGGTCAGCAAACCGCCGTCCGTCCCCCAAGGGGACGCCTCGATGACAGGCTCCGTCCCCAACACCTCGCGATACTGGTCCGACAGCACGCGAACGAGCTCGTGCCCCGGATCCAGGCTGCCCGGCATCCACCTGGCGCCGAACCACTCCAACACCGGGGGGTGCGCCGCGAACCAGGGGTCTGACGCCGCCAATCCTGCCAGCCACCGAGCCATCTCCTGCCGGGCTTGCCCGAGCGACTCCTCCGGGGCGACGCCCATCCGCCCTTCCAGCTTCACCCTGTCCGGCACGGAGGACGGCCAATTGCCTCCTTCGATAACGCCGATGTTGATCGGAATCGGGATCGGGTTGCCGGCGTACAGCGGATCGGCGATTCTCGCGTTCCTTGCCCGCTCCAGCTCGCGGACACTCGCGATCACCGCCATGCTTTTCTCGATGGCGCTGACGCCTTCGTACCTCGTCCCCCCGTGAGCGGACCGCCCTTTGACGGTGATGCGGAACCACATGGAGCCCTGCTGCTTCGGGAAAATCCGCATGTTCGTCGGCTCGGGAATCAAAGCGGCGTCGGCCCGGTACCCCCGGACGATCGCCGCCAGCGTTCCGGCACCTCCGCTCTCTTCCTCGATGACATTCTCGAAGATGACGTCTCCCCGGAGCCGGATCCCCAGCTCGCGGATCGCTCGGACCGCGAGCAGCAGCGACACGGTGCCGCCTTTCATGTCCGAGGCGCCCCGACCGTAGAGCCTGCCGGCCGCGACTTCGCCGCCGTACGGGTCACGCCGCCACTGCTGCCGGTCTCCTTCCGGCACGACGTCGGCGTGCCCGTTCAGCAGAATCGACCGTCCCCCGCCCGTTCCCCTCAGCACCCCGACGACGTTCGGACTGCCGTCGAACCGATTCCGCTCCGAACAGAAATCCGGGTGCTCCGTCAGCGTCTCCCCGTCCGGCTCCCATACGTCCACTTCCCATCCCGGATCCGCAAGGAGCCGCTCCGCCACGAGCCGCTGAACCTCCAGCTCGTTTCCCTGAGTGGAAGGGATACGAACGAGCTGCCGAAGCAGTTCCGTCCCCTCCGCCCGATGTGCCGCAAGCCAATCGTGAATCCTCATTTTCCAGCTCAACTCAACCTCTCCCCTCCCCTATGGGAGATACACGATGCGCTCCGGTTCCGGAATCCGCAACTCCGCATCCGTTCGGCTGACCACTTCCTCCAGCGTATAAGGGGACATGATCTCCCGCAGCTCGAGCCCTTCCGGGGTCACCGCGATCACCGCCATGTCCGTGATGATAAGATCGACGCATTCCCGCGCGGTCAGGGGCAAAGCGCACCGCTTGCGGATTTTCGGTTCCCCGTCGCGGTTGACGTGATTCATCACCGCGACGACCTTCTTTGCTTTCTGGGCGAGCTCCATCGCGCCCCCGATCCCCGCGGCCCGCTTGCCCGGCACGATCCAGTTGGCGAGATCCCCCCTCTGGCTGACCTCCAGCGCCCCGAGCACCGTCATGTCGATGCAGCCTCGCCGGATCATGGCGAATGCGATAGCGCTGTCGCAATAGGAAGCTCCTTCCGCGAGGGTGACGGGGAATCCGCCCGCGTTGCAGAGGAACGGATCCTCTTCGCCCGGCACGGGCGACGGACCCGCGCCCAGAATGCCGTTCTCGGCATGGAAAACGACCCGGACGCCTGACGGGATGAAGTCCGCGACCCGCGTCGGAATGCCGATGCCCAAATTGACGACCATGCCGTCCTTCAGTTCCCGTGCGGCGCGTTCCGCGATCCTGTCGCGGCTTGCTTCTCCCATGCCCATATCCAATTCACCCCTTTGCCCGGTATGACCGCATCCACGAAAATGCCCGGCGTGACGATGCGCTCCGGGTCAAGCGAGCCAAGCGGCACGATCTCGTCGGCCTCCGCGATCGTCAGCCGTCCGGCCATCGCGACCAGGGGGTTGAAGTTTCGGCCGCTCTTGTCGTAGACGAGGTTGCCGAACGGATCCGCCTGGCTCGCATGGACGATCGCCACGTCCGCCGTCAGCGCCGGCTCTATCAGATACGTGCGGCCGTCGATTTCCACCTTCCCTTTGCCTTCCTCCAGCATCGTGCCGACGCCGACGTCGACGAGAATGCCGCCCAGTCCGACGCCCCCGGCCCGGATTTTCTCCGCAAGCGTGCCTTGCGGATGGAACTCGACCGCAAGCGTCCCCTCCTCCATCTGCCGGCCGGCGTTCGGATTCGAGCCGATATGGGACGTGATGGCCTTGCGCGCCCGGCCCTCCGTCACGAGCCGGCCGATGCCGATCCACGGGAAGCCGGTGTCGTTGCCGATCAGGGTCAGGTCCTTGACCCCTTTCTTCAGAATTCCATCCACCAGCGCAGGAGGCGTGCCGATGCCGCCGAACCCGCCGTACATCAAGGCGCAGCCGTCCTCGATCCATTCGAGCACCTCTTCCAGCGTTCTCACCTTGTTCATCCCCGCACCTCCCTCGCCACCTCCAGAATCGTCTCCTCCAGCAGGCGAACCGCGATATCCAGCTCCTCCCCCGTCACGGTAAACGGCGGAGCGACGATGACGGCGTCTCCGGCTCCGTCGGCGCCGCCCGCGGCGGGATAGACGAGCAAACCTTTCCCGAACGCAACCTCGACAACCTTGGCGGTTATTCCCGCTTCCGGCGGAAACATCCGCTTCGTTCCGCGGTCGGCCACGAACTCGATGCCGAGCAGAAGGCCCCGCCCCCGCACGTCGCCGACGATTTCGCATCGCTCCGCCATTTCCCGCAGCCGCCCGAACAACCGCTCCCCCTTCTCCCTCGCCGCCTGCACCAAATCATGCTTCTCCACGTAATCCAGAACCGCGAGGGCGACGGCCGCCGACAACGGGTTCGCGCTGAACGTGTGGCCGGACATGACGACTCGGGAGCCCCGCAGGATCGGCTCGATCACCCCGTCCTTCGCCATGGCCGCCGCCATCGGGGCGTATCCCGCGGTCAGCCCCTTGCCGAGCGCGATCAGATCCGGCTCCACGCCCCAATGCTCGATCCCGAACAGCTTGCCGGTCCTCGCGATTCCGGTCATCACCTCATCGGCGATAAACAGGATTTCGTTCCGCTCGCAGATCTCCTTCACCTTCCGGTAGTAGCCGTCGGGAGGGACCACCGCGCCGCCTGCCGCCCCGACGACCGGCTCCGCGATGAACGCCGCGATATGCTCGGAGCCGATTCGCCGGATCGCGGCTTCCAAATCGTCGGCGCAGGCCAGCATGCACTCCGGAAACGTACGGCCCATCGGGCAGCGATAGCAATAGGGGGGCGCGACCAGCGGCCACTCCTCCAGCAGAGGCTCAAACCGCCTTCTCCGGACCGGATGGCCCGACATGGACAACGCGCCGAGCGTAATCCCGTGATAGCTCATCCGCCGCGACAAAATTACCGTTTTCTCCGGTTTCCCCCGCTCCTGCCAATGCTGGATGGCGATTTTCATGGCCGTCTCCGTCGCTTCCGAGCCGCTGTTGACGAAGAACGACCAGTAGCCCCCGCCCGGGGCCGCGTCGCTCAGCCGCTTCGCGAGCCGTTCCGCCGGTTCGCTCGTGAATTGGGAGCGGTAGACGAAGGAGACTTTCCCCGCTTGCTCCCGCATCGCCTCGACGATTTCCTCTACCCCGTGCCCGATCCCCGCCGTCACCGCCCCGGAGCAAGCGTCCAGATACGGCTTGCCGTCTTCGTCGTACAGATACGCGCCTTGGCCATACCGTACCTTCGGATACCGGCGATCCAACAGCGGCTTGATCAGATGCTCCCGTTCCATGGAAACGCCCCCGATTCATGGTCTCCCTTCGACCATGGGATCTAGCAAAAACTATGCCAGCTTGCGGCGATCGACTGGCACCGTTTTTGCGTATCCGATAGGCAGCAGAATCACGTATTGGAGAGAGAAGACCGAGGGCGGAACCAGCCCGGCGGAAATGAGGAGGGATCGGAATGGCTTCGAAACCGGCGGGATTGACCGACTGCAGGGAGACGGGGAGCGACTACGCCTTGCACTATTGCCTCGATGCCGTCAGCTTGAGGCTCCGGGTGGACGACTACGAGGGAAACCTGGAAGCGATTTGCGGAAGGATGATCGATCTCGCGCGCGAGCACGGGTTCACCAAAATTTTCATCAAAACCCGCGAAGAGGATTGGAGGATGCTGTTGTCGCGGGGATATATGCTGGAGGGAATTTACGAGGCGTATTTCGACGGGCGGGACGCCTATTGCATGGCCTGTTACCTGGATGCGGAGCGCAGAACGAGCGGCAGCTGGATCGAGGAAGACCGGATCCTGGAACGGGTGATGTCCCTCTCTCCCAAGCCGGAGCCGAACGCGCCGGAAGCAGGCTGCCGATTGCGAAAAGCCGAGAAGGAGGACGCGCAAACGCTCGCCTCGTTGTACGCCAGCGTCTTCGGCACGTATCCTACGCCGATCATGGATCCCGCCTATGTCGCGAAAGCGGTCGGCGGGAAAGCCGTCTTTTACGTGTATGAACACGAAGGGCGGATCGTGAGCGCGGCTTCGGCGGAAATCAACGCGAGCTGCCGCAACGCGGAGATCACGGACTGCGCGACCCTGACGGCTTACCGGGGCAAAGGGCTGATGCGGCTGCTGATCCGTGCACTGGAAGAGGAGCTCACGGAGCGCCGCATCCGCTCCGCGTATTCGTTGTCCAGGGCCATGTCTTTCGGCATGAACGCGGCGCTTCGGCAATCGGGCTACCGGTATTCCGGCCGGCTGACGAAAAACTGCGACATCGGCGGCCAATTCGAAGACATGAATCTGTGGGTCAAAATTTTGCCTTCCGTCTGACCGAGCTCGCGATGCCGAGCTCTTCCCGGTATTTGGCCACCGTGCGGCGGGCCACCGGGATTCCCTCTTCCGCCAGAAGATCCGCCAGCGCTTGGTCGGAAAAGGGGGCGCGGACGTCTTCGGCTTGAATCCGCTCGCGGATCCGCTCTTTGACGCTTGCCGCCGAAGCGGCGTCCTCTCTCCCCTGGTTGAAGCCGGACGGGAAGAAATCGCCCAGCTCGAATACTCCCCACGGGGTCTGGGCGTATTTTCCCGCGGCCGCCCGGCTGACCGTGGATTCATGCATGCCGACCCGGTCGGCGATTTGCCTCAGGACGAGCGGTTTGAGCCGGGAAACGCCATAGTGGAAAAAATCGGCCTGCTCTTCCACGATAGCCCGGGTCACCCGCCACAGCGTCTGCCGCCTCCGCTCGATGCACTTGATAAGGAAGGACGCGGAGTTCAAGCTGGACGCGAGGAATTTGCGCGCTTCCGGGGGCGTTCCGTTCTCCCGTGCCATGGCGCGGTACCTTTCATGGACAGTCAACCGGGGTGCCGCCGCATCGAGTACGGTGACGGAGAAAAACTCCCCGTCCCGCTCGATGCGGACATCGGGCATCACGTAAGAAATGTCGGCAGGCTGGAAAGCGTCCCCGGGGCGGGGGTTCAGGCTTCGGATCATCCCGTATGCAGCCCGCAAATCCGCAAGCGGCACTTCCAGCCGTTTGGCCAGGACCGCCGGGCCGAGCTTCGCCAGGTCCTCCAGATGATTTCGGATGAGCAGCGTCACCAGTTCCGGGCAACGGGGCATCGCTTGCGCCTGAAGCAGCAGGCATTCCGCCAAGCTTCGGGCGCCCACGCCCGCCGGTTCGAAGCCCTGCAGAATCCGCAGAGCGGTCTCCACCTGCCGGAGGTCGATCCGCAGGTCTTCGGCGATCCGCTCCAGCGGAAGCACGAGATAGCCGTTGGGATCGACGTTGCCGATCAGATATCGGACGATCCGCTTGAGCGGTTGAGCGATCCCGCTTAGCGTCCCCAGCTGCTCCTCCAAATGCCGCTCCAAAGTCGGTTTCGCGGGAACGGCGGCGTGTTGAAGCGGATCGAAACCGGACGGCCCGCGACGGACCGGGATCCAAGGCAAATCCACGGCCTCCAGAACCGGATTCTGCTCCAGCTCCTGACGGATGGTCTCCAGAAGATCCGGCGTCGGCAGCTGGAGAATCCGAATCGCCTGCCGCAGCTTCGGCGTCATATGCAATTTGGCGGCTTGCTGCAGCAGCATGCCGTAGCCGTATCCTGGGCACATGGCGATCACCCGTTTCGGTTCCTTCTTCCATGCTATGCATGGTCCATCCTTAGCCTAGCAAGTTTCGTGCCAATTCGGATTCCGCCAAAGCGAAACCGTCCGGGGAGAAGACTCGCGCCACCCGCAAAATCAAGCATAATTTTCCTGTTATGGGAGAATGTTAAACGTTAACGATTACATGCCCTCAGGCGAGATCAGGATGGGTCTTATGGTTGAAATTATTTACGTGATCGGATTTGCCGGGTGGTTGCTCGCCGCGCTGAAATGGGCGGATTGGCGGCGTTTCACGGAATTCCGGGCGACCATCTACGTGATGTTGGTGGGCGATTTCCTTTATAACCATTTAACGGAGTCCCGCCATCTCTGGACTTACGAATCTCCTTCCCTCCATCTTGCGCACAATCTCATGAATGCAACGGTCGCGATTTGCATCTACCCGCTCGTGGTCATGATTTTTCTCAGCCGTTATCCGGATAACGGACGGATCAAACAAATTCTGTACAACCTGCTTTTTTCCTCGATTTTTATTTCCCACGAGTGGCTGGCGGATTGGCTGGGCGTATTCGAACATCACCGAAACTGGGGTTTCGGATGGTCCTTGTTCCTGGATCTCATCATTTTCCCCTTCCTGCGGCTGCATCAAAAAAGGCCGCTATGGGGCGTCATCGCCTTTATCCTGTTTACGTTGATGTTCTGCCTGCTGTTCAAGCTCCCGGTCGTGTTCGAACAATCCGCTCCGTAGGACCGCTCTCCGGGCGACGGGGCGGAGACGAAAAGAGCAGGAGTCCCTCACGCGGGATCCCGGCTCTCTTCGATGCTGCGATCAACCGAGGCTCAATTTCTGCTGGAAACGCGCGATGGCCTCGTACTCTTCTTCCAGTTTCCTCGAAATGGAAATAAAAATCGGAAGCAGCTGATGATAAATGCGGGCGTTCTCCGGATTCGGCTTGTGCGCGTGCGTGGCGCCGACCATGCCCGAGACGATATCCAGGCTGTCCGCCCGGCCGATCGCGTTCAGGCCGAGCACGGCCGCTCCGAGGCAGGAGCTCTCGAAGCTTTCGGGCACGATCACTTCCTGGTCGAAAATGTCCGCCATCATTTGGCGCCACAGCGGCGATCGGGCGAAACCCCCGGTCGCGTGAATTTTGCGGGGACGGCCGATCTTCTCTTCCATCGCCAGCAGCACCGTGTACAGATTGAAAATGACGCCTTCCAGCACCGCGCGGATCATATGCTCCTTCTTATGATGCAGCGTCAAGCCGAAGAAAGAGCCGCGCGCGTTGGCGTTCCACAAAGGAGCCCTTTCCCCCGTCATATAAGGGTGGAAGAGTAAGCCTTCAGCGCCCGCCGGCACCTGCTCCGCGATCTGCGCAAGCAGATCGTAGGCATCCGAACCGAGACGCTTCGCCGTCTCCACTTCCGCGGCCGCGAACTCGTCCCGGACCCAGCGGAACAGGACGCCGCCGTTGTTGACCGGCCCCCCGATGACCCAATGCTTCCCGGTAAGCGCATAACAGAAGATCCGGCCCTTCGGATCCGTCATCGGCCGGTCGACGACCGTCCGGATCGCCCCGCTCGTGCCGATCGTCGCCGCCACGACACCCGGCGCGATCGCGTTCACGCCCAGGTTCGAGAGCACGCCGTCGCTCGCGCCGACGATAAACGGGGTCGAGTTGCCGAGCCCCGTTTGCGCCGAATACCCGGGGTTCATGCCCGTAAGCGCGTGCGTCGTAGGTACCAGCTGCGAGAGTTGGTCCCGGGAGACGCCGGCGATCCGAAGCGCCTCATCGTCCCAGTCGAGCTTCTCCAAATTCAGGAGACCGGTGGCCGAAGCGATGGAATGGTCGATCACGTATTGCCCGAACAGCTTGGCGAATACGTACTCTTTAATGGAAATAAACTTGTTCCCCGGACGGAACAGCTCGGGATACTCATGGCGAAGCCACATCAGCTTGGCAAGGGGAGACATCGGATGGATGGGCGTTCCCGTCCGCATATAGATTTCGTGCCCGTTCAGCTCCCGTTTGAGCCGGTCGGACCACGCCGCGCTTCGGTTATCCCCCCACGTCATGCAGCGGGTCAAGGGCGTGCCCTCCGCGTCTACGGCGATGACGCTGTGCATGGCCGAACTGAACGAGACGAACAGGACGTCGTTCGGATTCGCTCCGCTTTGCGTCATGACCCCTTTTAACGTGTGGACGACCGCGCCGAATATTTGGTTCGGGTCCTGTTCCGCCACCGAAGGTGCCGGGGTGAACAGCGGATACCCTTCGTCCGCCTTGGCGACGACCTTGCCGCTTGCTTCGAACAGCACGGACTTCGTGCTGGTCGTGCCGATATCGACTCCGATCATATACATGGCTGATTCCTTCTTTCCCGCAAGCCGGGCTCCTTACATGACGAAGCTCAGCGATTTGTATACTTATCTGCAAATTTTGCCATGCGGCGAGGACTTGATTATTGAAAACTGATGTGCAGAGTAACCCGGGAATCCGCGAAATATTCCCGCACCACTTGCCCGATCACGCCCACGTCCCGGGTCTCGAGCGCGCGGAGGATCGTCCTGTGCTTATCGATAACCGACAGGATCCGGGCCTCGCCCTCTGAGAATACCTCTTCCGTCGTGATCAGCATTACCGTCAGCACGATCTGCCGGATGCTGTTCCAAAGATGCTGGACTCTCCGATGCTTCGCCTCTTTGACGATTGCTTCATGGAAGCTGAAATCCAAATAGGAAAACGTCTCGGCGTCCTGATGCTTGACGGCCAATTCCATCTTGTCGATCGTTTGCCGCAGTAAAGCCAACAGCTTCGCATTGTCTTCGCCAGCGATCCGCTGCTGGGCGAAGCTCTCGATCAAATAGCGCACGTCATACAGTTCCTCGACGTCCCCCAGGCTCATGCCGAGCACGATGGCGCCCATTCTCTCCAGGCGGATGAGCCCTTCGTTCGACAACGTTTTCAAAGCGTCCCTGACCGGCGAACGGCTCATGCCGAAATCGGCGGCCACTTTATTTTCCGAAATCACTTCGCCGGCCTTGATCGTACCGTCAATGATCTGCAGCCGCAGCTGGCAAGCGATCGATTCGCCGAAGGACGCACCCTGCAGCCATGCTTTCGGATATTGCCTCATCCATAACGCGCTCCCGTGAAATCCGATTCGTGGCGGCCTGTGTATACTTGTATACAAGTTTGCTATCCCATCATACCGCTTCCCGACGGATCTGTATACCTCATTGTCAGAAGCCCTTATCTGAATCAGGAAATGCGTACGACGGATCTAGTCGTCACGTTTTGACGGCCGAGTAACGTTCGTACGGCTTCCAGCGCGAAAGGGACCGGAAAGGGGAAACCTCTTAAAATGCGAAAAGGACCGGCGGCGACGGCCGTTGAATCGGCCTCATTTCTTTCTCTCGTACACGAGCGACTGTGGAATGCTGCCGAGCAGCTTCTTAAATAGGCGGTTTTCCAAGTTAAGCGGGAAGACGTAGATTTCATGGGGAAAGACGAGCTTGTTTGCGATCCGGTCCGACAGCCCCTGGTCGAACTTGTCCTCGTTTTCCACATGCCACGGCCTCTTAAACGTGAACCCGAGCACGTACACCTGGGCATCCTTGTCCGCGGCGATTTCCTTGCGGACCAGAAACGCCTGCCTGACTTCCTCGAACGTCTCCAGCTGTTTCCTCAGGTTCTCGACTTCTTCCTCCGGCAGTTCGTGACTCCGGTAATCGTCGTCCGTCGTGATTTCCGATTTCTCCTCTTCCACCCGCTCGACAAATGCATAGTGCTTCTCCAGCATCTCCCGGTAAGGCTCCGCCGCCGAATCCATCCCCCGTTTCCGGTAATATTCGATGATTAACTCGCAGCCGGGAACCGTGGCATCCCGATCCGTTCTGTAGGCTCGCTCCACGAAACCGACTCCCGATTCGTCCTCCTGGCCGAGCAGGATTCTGCCCGCGTGAAACAATGCCCCCGCATGGTCCGGCTGCTTGTCGCACGCTTTCCGGAACAGCGCCAGCGCCGCTTCCGGCGTATCGAACCGTTCCGTTAACTTGGCGAGCGTAACGATCTCATCAGCCTTCTCCAGCCGGTCACCTTGCTCTTTCAGCCGGGAATACTCCTCCAGGGCATTCCGTTTCTCCTCATGCATGGAGCTCCAATACTCCCGAACGTTTTCCGCCCAAATCCGGCTCAGCGCTTGCACGAGCTTCTCCGGCTCATTTCCCCGGGATTCGGACACCCCCGGTTCATACGCGGCCTCGAGTTGCCCCGCTTCGACTCCCAGGCTCCGGATCCGGTCCTTCCGCGATGGATGCGTGTCCAGAAGGCCCGTCTCCTCCTCCAGGGCTTCCCGCTTCCAGGCTGCGGCTTCTTCCGGATCCGGAGGCGTCATGAGCGCTTTCCGCATGCTGGCGAAGACGTTGTCCGGCACTTCCGGAGAGAGGGAATCGTCTGAGAAGAGAGGCGTCCAGAACTTTTCCTGCAAATAGCGCCCTTTTACGGCTCCGTTCAGCAAGGCCGCGGCAGCCGCTTTGCATCCGACGACCTGGGCGGATTTGCGGTCCGCCATATACTCTTGCTGACGTTGCCATACGAACGTGTAGGCCAGGAAGTAAGGGATATATCGCCGGTAGAAAGCGGCGAACAGAAAGGTGGCCCATCCGCGCCGCTCTTCTTCCAGGCGGGTCATGAGGCGGGCCATGGATTCGCGCGTGCGATAAACGAAGGCTCCCATCCGGCCGTCCTCTCCCGCCAAATGGCCGATCTCGTGGGCGATGACGGCTTTCAGCTCCGTCTCCGAAAGCGCGAGCAGCATCGGCAGCCCGATCAGCAAGTAGTTGCGATGAAACCCGAACCATCCGAATTTCGGCCATTGCATGATCGCCGCATTATAGTCGTCGTCGATCAGGACATGGTGGATTTTCGGTCCATTCAGCTTGCGGTTCACCTCATGGATGAGGCCGAACAACCGCGGATATTCCGCCTCTGCGATTTCCAGCCCATCCGGAGGCTCGATTTTGAACCATAAGGAACGGATGATGAGATAAAGCACGATCGCGGCCAAATAAATCAATTTCGCCAGCAGCGCGTGAAGCGTATGCGAATAGACGAAAACAAACGCCAGAAGTCCGGCCGCGGCCAGACCCAAGAGCAGCATGAAATAGAGATAGCCGTAACCGAGCATCGTCAGCCGGACGACTTTGCGTTTATAGGTTTCCGGACGGGCCTTGGCTTCCGCCTCCAGTCGCCGGACCAACCCCTCGTAATCCTCGATGGACCGCATGCCGAACTCCTTTCGGGAATCGCTATGGCCAGTTTACACCAGCTTCCGACCATCCGTTGCCGACCGACGCCATTTGACAAACATGTAGGAAGAATGGATCATCCCGCTTATCGAACGGGACGGAACGACTGATCGGCAAGGCACTTCCTAAATTCTTCCTTCCTGCTATTATGTGGATACCGCGATGGCGGATATTCGCGATATGAAGGAGGAAATTCATGAAATCCCGAAAAACGTTCGGCCTTTTGTCGTCCTTACTGCTCATCGGAAGCCTGTCGCTCCCTGCCTGGGCCTCTGCGAAGCCGAGCGGCTTCAACCCGAACCCTGCCGTGCTGGACATCGGTCCGAAGCTGCGCGCCGAGACGCTGGCCGACGTCCAAGCCTCGAACCGGCTCGATCTGACGGGCGCCGGATCCCCTTCCGCTTCGGCTTCCTCCGCAGCGCCCAGCCTGGGCGCCTCGGACGTCGGACTCGTGAAGAAGTGGCTGACTCACAACGATTACACCGGCCAATATAGCCTGACGGATTTCACGCTGAGAGCGGTAGGCACCTACGGGGAAGTCTGGGTGGCCAACAATCTGAACTTCCCGCAGGGAGATCCGAGGAATTCGATGACGCAAATTACCGACCAACAGGTTCAGTATTTGCTGAGCGAGTTCGACTCCCGCATGTACCCCAAAGAAATCGAGTTTTTCGCCCCGCCCGCCGAGCGCAAGGGAGAAGACGGGTACAACGGCTGGTACAAGGACGACAGCGGGCGGACGGTCATCCTGATCGACAACATCAAGGACCAAAGCTATTATGACGCGAACTATCCGAGCTACATCGCCGGGTATTTCTCGCCGGCGATCAGCGATTTCGCCGACCGCAACGTCATGACGGTGGACAACTTCGACTGGCTGAACCGCACGGGGCCGAACGCGGCGAAGCCGTATCTCTACGAAGGCGTATTCGCGCACGAGTTCCAGCATTTGCTGCATCGCGACACCGATTCCGGCGAAGACACGTTCGTGAACGAAGGACTGTCCGATTTCGCCCAATATCTTGTCGGCTACGGCCATTCCCAAGGGCACGTGGACTTCTTCATGAACCATCTCCGCAACTCCCTGACGTTGTGGGGCGACCAGACGGATTTGCAAATCCTCGGCGACTACGGCAACGCCTACCTGTTCCAGCTGTACTTGTACGAGCATTACGGCGAGGATTTCATCCGGGATTTGTTCCTCAGCCCCCTGCACGGCATCGACAGCATCAATGCAGCGCTTGCGGAGGTGAACGCGGGCAAAACCTTCGAGCAAGTATACGCCGACTACATGACCGCGATCATGCTGGACGGCAAATACCAAGGAGACAATAACACCTACCGGTTCTCGTCCATCGATCTTGCGCCGAACTTGGACAGCTCTATACTCCCCGATAACGTGACGCCTGCGTGGGGCACGGACTTCAAGGTCATCACGCCCGACAAGAAAATCGGAAGCCTGATCTTCAAGGGTCTCGACTTCCTCCGCACGAACTGGACGACCGCCCAAGACCCCGAACGGGGAGCCGTTCTGTGGGGGAACCAAGGGGATTTGGCCGACAACTTCCTGATCAAGGAACTGGACTTGACCGGCGAGACGGCCCCCGCGATCTCCTTCGACACCTCGTACAACATTGAAGAGCAATGGGATTTCGGTGCGGTTCAAGTGTCCGAGGACCAAGGCCGCACGTGGACTTCGCTGTCCAATGCCGATACCCGGAGCGATCTCGTGGAGGAAGGGCACCCGACCATCAAGGCGAACCTCCCCGGCTTCACGGGCAGCTCGGGCGGCTGGACAACGGAAACGTTCGATCTGAGCGCGTACGCCGGCAAGAAGGTGCTGCTCGGTTTCCGATACATGACCGACTGGGGCTTCACGGAGTCCGGCTGGTATTTGTCGAACCTCCGGCTGAACGGGGTCACGATCGACCCGATGACGGACACTTCCGGCTTCCTCAGCCTGGAGCAGGCGACCGGCCAATACGTGAACTATCAGGTGCAGTTCATCGGGTACAAAAAAGGCGGCGGAAACGGTTCGGGCGAGAGGGTGAAGGTCATCCGGCTGGATAACCCGCTGAACATGTCGGAGCAGGATCGGATCGATCTGGCCGACATGATCCGCGGCTCCCAGTACGGCAAAGTCGTCATGATGACGACATTCGCCGCGCCCGCGGGCACGAACAACAGCGTCCCGTACGAGTACACCGTCGTCATGAAGAATGACAAGGACGCGAAGAAGCAGCAGTGGAAAGAGAGTTTGAAACGCGGAGGCAAGTAACGCAGGCAAGAAGGTCCCACCGTCTTACGGAGCCCCGTCGCGGGCAAATTGCTCGCGCGGGACGCTCCCGCCGTCTTACGGAGCCCCATCGTGTTGAAATGACTTATGGAAACTCCAAAAAGGAGTCCCTCGCCGCGACCGGCGCTGGGGACTCCTCCCTTTTGTAACGGAATGACTCACACTTCTCCCGTATAGATCTCGGTCTCGTAGTCGAAGGAAACGAGGCCGTCGCTTTCGCTCCGGTCGAACAGCTCGCGCAGCTCTCGCAGCATCGGCTCATGGTTCGGGTGACCGGTCTCCGGCGCATAGGAAGACGACAACAGCCGGCCCTTCAGCCCGTCATAATCGAATTTTTGCCGATTCCGGAACCGGGCCGTGCGCATCGTACCTTCTTGGAAGAACGCGGCCAGGATTTCCTCCGAAACGTTCTTGTGGTTGACGCTCGCATAGTCCGTGCTCCACCTGTGCAACAGTTGCTCGTACGCTTCCAGGAATGGAGAGCCGGACGTCAGCCGGGAATTCCAGATGAGCGCCGCTTTGCCGCCCGGCTTCAGGATTCGCCGGAACTCCGTTCGGGCCGCATCCCGATCGAACCAATGGAACGCTTGGGCGGAAACGACGAAATCGACGGAAGCGCCCGGGAGGCCCGTAGCTTCGGCAGATCCCGGCAGGGCGCGGAAATTCGGATCGTTCCCAAGCTCCGCGGCGGCCGCCTCCCGCATTTCCCGATTCGGTTCGACCGCGGCCACCTTGCTGCCCCGCTCCAGCAGCAGCTTCGTGAATATGCCCGTGCCGGCTCCGATGTCGGCGATTTCCGCTCCCGCCCGGAACCCTTCCGTTTCGTACAAGTAATCGATCGCTTCCTTCGGATAACCGGGCCGGTATTTGACGTACGCGTCCACCCGGCTCGAAAACCTTTCTTTGCTGTCCATAACCGTCAACTCCTCTAATGGTCCTTCTTCCGGTATTCCGACGGCGTGCAGCGATAGACGAACCGGAACATTTTGCTGAAATAGCTGAAGTTGTCGAACCCGCTTTCCATCGCGGCTTCCGCCACCGTTACGCCGGGCTGTCGCAGCTTCTCCGCGGCGTATCGGAGCCGGATCGCGTTCAAATACTCCATCGGCGTTTTCCTCACGTACGTCTTGAAAGTCCGGCTGAAATGCCCTTCGCTCATCCCCGCGATGGCGGCGAGTTCCCCGATCGCCAGCTTGCGGCCGAAATGCCTTTCCATGTGCGTGATGACCTGCTTGATCCGCTCCGGCGTCCCGGACTCCGAAGCTTCCCACGGATCCCGGCGGACGACCATCCCCGCCCCGAGGAAATCGGCGAACAGCAGGAGGAGATGGCCTTTGACCCGCAGCTCGCGGGCCGGATCGTCCAAATTGTTCTCTTCCATGATGAGCGTCATGATCCGGGCGTAAGCCGCCTGCCCTCCCTGCGTCTCCTGATTCCAGTGAAGAGGCAGCGTCAGTTCTCCCCTTTGCAGCGGTTTCAGGAACCGGGTCGTCACCCCGTCTTGCCCCCCCATCAGCCAATCCAAATCGAAAACAAGGGCAGAATACGTGCAGGCCGAAGCGTGGAGCGCATAACCGCCGTGCAGCTCGCCTCCGGGAATGAACAAGGCTTCGCCCGCCCGCACCTCGAAGCTGGACAATCCGATCTGGAATATCGCCTGCCCGCTCTCGACCGCCAGAAACTCCGTTTCCGCATGCCAGTGGCTGTCCAGAATCGGCTCTCCCGCCTCCCTTTCGGTACGGTAAAACCCGACGGGAAAATCCAAGCTGCCGTGACGCCGCTCTTCAAGCAAACCGCGCTTATCCATCTTTCGCCCCCAAAAAGTCAGAATTCTGTTAGATATAAGCATAATAATGCAAGATAACCGCGATTTCAATCAGTATAATGTTAGTGGAAACGGTTTCTCTATTCGAACGATGAAAGGAAGAGATTCGATGAAATTCAGCGATGGCTATTGGATGGTCCGAGAAGGATACGAGATCCTGAGCCCCTACGAAATCGTCGACGTATCCGTCCGGGCGGACGGCATCACTTTGTACGCCGCATTCAGAAGCCAGGAAAATAGAGGAAACACGCTCAACGCGCCGCTTTTGACGTTGGAGTTCTCTTCTCCGCTCCCGGACATCATCCGGGCCAAGTTTTACCATCATAAAGGCGGCGTGCGCCGCACGCCTTCCTCCTTCCCGATCCGGGAAGACAAAGAGTTGCCGGTCCGGATCGAGAACACGGAAGCTGCGGTCAGCCTGACGAGCGGGGACACGACGGTCACCGTCACGAAGAAACATCCGCTCTCCATCGTCTATTCGCACAAAGGACGGGTGTTGACGCAAAGCGGCACCCGCTGCACCGCGTTTATCAAAGCCGCCGACGGGCACCACCATATCCGGGAGCAGCTCGGCCTGAGCGTCGGGGAGACCGTGTACGGGCTTGGGGAGCGGTTCACCGCGTTCGTGAAAAACGGGCAAACCGTGGATATCTGGAACCAGGACGGCGGAACGGCCTCCGAGCAAGCCTACAAGAACGTTCCGTTCTATGTGACCAACCGGGGCTACGGCGTATTCGTCAACCATCCCGAGCTCGTCTCCTTCGAGGTCGGATCGGAAAAGGTTTCGAAAACGCAGTTCAGCGTGCCGGGCGAGCAGCTCGAGTATTTCGTGATCGGCGGAGACTCGCTGAAGGACGTCCTGAGCAACTACACCTCGCTCACGGGCAAACCGGCGCTGCCGCCGGCCTGGTCGTTCGGGCTGTGGCTGACCACCTCGTTCACGACCAACTACGACGAAGCGACCGTCACGAGCTTCGTGGACGGAATGGCGGAGCGCGACCTGCCGCTGGCCGTGTTCCATTTCGACTGCTTCTGGATGAAGGAGTACGAATGGTGCAACTTCGAATGGGATGAACGGGTGTTCCCGGACCCGCGGGGCATGCTGCAGAGGCTTAAGGCCAAGGGCTTGCATATCTGCGTATGGATCAACTCCTACATCGCGCAGAAATCGTACCTGTTCGACGAAGGCATGGAAAAAGGCTACCTGGTCAAACGGCCGGACGGCAGCGTCTGGCAGTGGGACATGTGGCAGTACGGCATGGGCCTCGTCGACTTCACGAACCCGGAAGCCTGCCAGTGGTTCAAGGACAAGCTGTCCGTCCTGCTCGACATGGGCGTCGACAGCTTCAAAACCGACTTCGGCGAGCGGATTCCGACGGATGTCGTCTGGCATGACGGTTCCGACCCGATGCAAATGCACAACTATTATACGCAGCTCTTCAACAAAACCGTTTTCGAGCTGCTCGAAGAAAAACGCGGCAAAGGCGAGGCGGCGCTCTTCGCCCGGTCCGCGACCGCTGGCGGCCAGCAGTTCCCGGTCCACTGGGGCGGCGATTGCGAAGCGACGTACGAGTCGATGGCCGAAAGCTTGCGGGGCGGGTTGTCGCTCGGTTTGTCCGGCTTCGGATACTGGAGCCACGACATCGGCGGCTTCGAGCAAAGCTCTCCGCCGGACCTGTACAAGCGCTGGGTGCAATTCGGCCTGCTCTCCAGCCACAGCCGCCTGCACGGCAGCACCTCGTACCGGGTTCCGTGGGTTTACGACGAGGAAGCGGTCGACGTGCTCCGCCACTTCACGAAGCTCAAGCTCCGCTTGATGCCTTATCTGTTCGGGCAAGCCGTCCAATCCTCCACGCTCGGTGTGCCGCTCATGCGCGCCATGGTGATGGAGTTCGGCGGCGACCCGACGAGCGACTACCTGGACCGCCAGTACATGCTGGGAGATTCCCTGCTCGTCGCGCCGATTTTCAACGAGCACGGAGAAGCGCTCTACTACTTGCCGCAAGGAACCTGGACCCACTTCCTGAGCGGCGAGCAAGTGCAAGGCGGCGTCTGGCGCCGCGAGAAGTACGATTACTTCAGCCTTCCGCTGTTCGTCCGCGAGAACAGCCTCATCCCGGTGGGCGCGGTGGACAGCCGGCCGGATTACGATTACGCGGATGGCGCAACGCTCGAGCTGTTCGCCCTGCAGGACGGCGCGTCGGCGATCGCGAACGTGCCGGATACGGCCGGCCATTCCGCGCTGCGCGTCACCGCGTCCCGTTCCGGCGGAGAAGTGAACGTTCGGGCGGAAGGCCAGGCTTCGAACTGGAGCCTGCTGCTGCGGGGCGTGGAGGCCGTGGCCTCGGTGCAAGGCGGAAGCGCGGAGCCGACGGAGCGCGGCGTGCGCGTCACGCCTGCCGCCGGCGGCACGGAGCTGCGGATTCGGCTTTAAGGTAAGACGTCAGTTGGCATGAAGGCTTCGGTTGGCTAAGGGCCGTTCGGGATCATGGATCCCGGCGGTCCTTTTCATTGCGAAAGTCATGGCCTCCAAATCTCGATAGGGAGCTGCCCGCACAATCCGGCCCGTCCCTGCCAACCAGAACCTGGTTCCTTGGGAGGAGTCAATACGCCCCCGCCTTACCGTGTGAACAATCTACGCAGCTGGCGCTAGTCAGCAAACCGGTGCCGGGACGGGCTGAGCGGGAAAATGTCCCACTAAAATGAGCCCCACTGCCGTCGTTCCTGAAGCCGGCTTAGCCGATCATTTACGTTGCAGCCTGGCCATTCGAAAGGGGCGACTCGCAAAGTCCTAAACGGACCTGCGGGGACGCCCCTGATTTCAGCTGCCGATTTCTACTCTTTACGTAACGACCAAATGCTCGAAGGTGACCCTGCATCCTTCACCTGTGGGGGATTGCGCCACAACGCCGATCCTGATCTCCTCTTCGCAATCCAGGCCGAAATACCGGATCGTTTCCCACTTTTGACCATCTGCCGAATAATAAAAGGTAAAACAGTTTCCTGCTCTCTTGATGCGTAAATAGGGCTTACTTGCTTCCGCTTTGCAGGAGATGCAGTCGTCCGAATGGTTATTCGTGACGACGCTGATGATCGTAGGAGTGCTTTCGTAAAATTCAAAACAAAGCTTCGCCCAGTGGCCGTCATCCGACATGACCATCAAGCATCCGGAGTCATAGGGGGCCTTCATCTCCACGCCGACCCTGGTAACCATATCGAAATCCCCGCGCTTCATGGCATAAAGAAACGGCGCGCTGGACCTGACCGATTGTCCCGACGGGTCGATGAAGAAATCCGACTTGGGAGGAGCCGCGATTTCCAATGCTCCGTTCTCGCCGAAGGCCCACGAGCCCGGCTCGTTCATCCATTTCAATTCCGGACTTAAATTCCGATCCGAACAACGGTCGAATAAATTCAAGGTTGTCCCTCCCATATGATTTCTACAACAAACGGCTGCTATCGTCGTCGAAGCCTGTCCATACGAGTAACCCCGGCCAGTTGCAGCCTTGGTCTACCGATTAATCTTCCGTTACCGCCTCGGCCACCCGGACGACGTAATCTTCGCCGTACGGGTAACCGGTCGCTTGAAACGAGAACAAATCCTTCGCCGGGTCGTGCACGAAGCTCAGCTCTTCCCCGTTGTCCATCCAGCGGATCGACCGGATTGTCCGGCGCACCCCCGTGAACGTCCGCGGACCGACGCCGCCGGAAGGAACCGTCACGTTCCAATCCCCGGACACCGCCAATTGGTGGACGAAGAAGTACAGTTTGCCGTCTTCGCCCGCCAGTCCGAAATCGCTGCCGCTTCCGGCGATTCCGCAAGGCGCCGTCGTATAGATGGCTTGCCCGAATACGCGGAGCCAATCCCCGATCGTCTCGAGCATCGCTTCCTGCAGCTTCGCGACCCGGCCGGTGCCGGTCAAGCCGATGTTCAGCAGATAGTTCGCCCCGACTTTGCGGCAGGCGCACAAATGCTCGATCAGTTCCTTCGTGGATTTGAAGGCGAAATCGGCGCCGCTGTATCCCCAATAAGCGCCCATCGTTTGGCACATCTCCGCGGCGACGTACTTGGGCTTGCCCCGGCGGTCCATCGGATGGGGACGTCCCTGTTCGAAGGTGACCGAATCGATTTCCGGATGGCCGTACACCCCGAGCTTATGCAAGCCGGAATTGTTGACGATGATCGCTTCCGGCTGGTTGCGGCGAATCATGCCGTACAGCGCGTCTTCCTGCCAATCGGCATCCGGCTTGTCCCAGTTTCCGTCGAACCACATGCCGCCGATTTTGCCGTACTCGGTACAGAGAATCTCGACCGATTGCTGCAAATACCGAAGATACGCCTCGAAATCTTCCCGGTAGCTGTCTACGTACCAATCGAGCGTCGTGTGATAAAAGAAGGGAACGATGCCTTCCGCTCGGCAGCCGGCCGCGAAATCGGCCATCAAATCGCGGGCGGCCGGGCTGTGCATGGAGTCGTAATCGCTCAGGCCCCTCGTGTCGTAAAGCGAGAACCCGTCATGATGGCGCGCCGTCAGCACGATGTATTTCATGCCCGCCCGCTTGGCCAGACGCGCGATCTCCCGTCCGTCGAAATGCTCGGCCGTAAACGTGTTTTGGAGAAGGCTGTACTCCTCTTTGGGGATTTTCCTTAGCTTCATGACCCATTCCCCTTGGGCCAACTGCGAATAAAGCCCCCAGTGGATGAACATGCCGTAGCCTAATTTTTCGAACTCGCGGATATACGGTTTGGGTACGGGAATTTGACCCATGCTCGCTTGAGCCCCCTTCGAATACCGGATTACCGGCGCAAAATCCACAGATCGCGTCCCGGCAGCTCGGCGGAGCCGGACAACGTCCGCCCGCCGATCAAGTCGGTCACGGGCTCGTT
Organism: Cohnella sp. CFH 77786; assembly: GCF_019400745.1. Classification (GTDB taxonomy): domain Bacteria; phylum Bacillota; class Bacilli; order Paenibacillales; family Paenibacillaceae; genus Cohnella. The sequence continues at coordinate 126,295 of NZ_WJIB01000017.1, forward strand.
CCCCAGCGTGACGGTGACGGGAGCTTCATTGTGGTTGAGCACGAACAGATACTCTGCTCCGTCCTTCACGCGGACGGTCGTCTCCACGCCGTCCGGCGCGCCTTCGAGCAATGGAGCGATCCCATGGGAAGCGCACAGCCGGGGAAGCCAATCGTCGAGGAATTGCTGCTCCGGGCTCGTGGCCAAGTACCAGGCTTCCCCATCCCCGAACCGGTTGACGGTGAGAGCGGGCATGCCGCGGTAGAAGTCGTCGCCGTACACCGCTTTGATTTCCGCCCCTTCGGAGTGGATCAGATCGCACAGCATGCCGCAATCGTACTCGGCGCGCGGCAGTTCCGCACCCGAATTCAATACGATGCGGTTCCTCTTGCTCGGCAATAGCGCGTCGATCTCCTCGGCCCAGATGCCGAGCAGCTTGCGCAGCTTGCCCGGATAACCTCCGGTGACGACGCGGTCGTTCTCGTCCACGATGCCGCTGAAGAACGTCGTCACGAGCGCACCGCCTCCGCTCACGTATGCTTCGAGCTTCTCCGCGATTCCCGGCTTCACCATGTACAGCACCGGCGCGAGCACAATGTCGTAGCCGCTGATGTCCGCGTCCACCCCGATCACGTCAACGGCGATATTCGCTTTGTAAAGCGCGGCGTAGTATTTGTGCAGTTCCTTCACGTATTGCAGCTCGATCGTCGGACCGCTGGACATTTCAATCGCCCACCAGTTGTCCCAATCGAACAGAATCGCGACTTTGGCGTCGAACCGGCTATCGAGCAGCCTGTCTCCGAGCGCGTGCAGTTCGGCGCCGAGCCCGGCGCATTCCCGGAAGACTCTCGTATGCTCGTGGCCAACGTGCTCGATGACCGCCCCGTGGTATTTCTCGCACGCGCCGATCGAACGGCGGAGCTGGAAGAACATGACGGTATCCGCTCCGCGCGCCACGGCCTGATAGCTCCATAGCTTCATCACGCCGGGACGTTTGAGCGCGTTGTACGGCTGCCAGTTCTGCTGGCTCGGCGTCTGCTCCATGAGCATGAACGGCTGGCCTTCTTTGAGCCCCCGCATCAGGTCGTGCATCATCGCCGTATAGCTGAACGGCGTGTCGGCCGCCGGGTAGTTGTCCCAGGAGACGACGTCCATTTTGCGCGCCCACTTGTGGTAATCCAGTTCCTTGTAAGCGCCCATCAGGTTCGTCGTTACGGGGATGTCCGGCGTGTGCTTCTTCAGGGCATCGTTTTCGAGTTCATAACACTCCAGGAGGCTGTCGGATTGGAAACGCCGATAATCGAGCGAGATCCCTTGGAAATTCGTTTCCGTCCGCCCGTTCGCCCCGCGCCATTCTTCGCTGATGCCGCTCGGGGGCACGATGTCCTCCCAATCGTAGAACGTATGACCCCAGAAAGCCGTGTTCCATACGCGGTTCACTTCGTCCAAGGTGCCGTAACGCTTCCGCAGCCAAACGCGGAAAGCTGCCGCGCAGTTGTCGCAGTAGCAGTAGCCCCCATACTCGTTGGATACGTGCCAAATCAGCAGCGCAGGATGGTCCTTGTACCGCTCCGCGAGCTTCTCCGCCATGCGCACCGAGAACAAGCGGTAATTCGGGCTGTTCGGGCAAGAGTTGTGCCTTCCTCCGAATTTGCGTTTGCGGCCGTCGAAGTCCACGCGCGTTACGTCGGGATATTTGCGGGCCATCCAAGCCGGATGGGCTCCGGTGCTTGTCGCCAAGCAAACGCCGATCCCGTTCGCGTGCAGCTTGTCCATCATTTCGTCAAGCCAACCGAAGTCATAAGTCTCTTCATTCGGCTGGTTCTTCGCCCAGGCGAATACGTTCAGCGTGGCCACGTCGATGCCCGCGAGCTTGAACATGCGGACATCCTCGTCCCATATCGGCTTCTCCCACTGGTCCGGATTGTAGTCGCCGCCGTACCAGATCTTCGGTTTTTTCTTGTTGATCATGCTTGCGTCTGCACCTCGTATTCTTATGAAATAAAACGGTACATTTTACACTCTCATTTTATGATGCGGAAAACCCGATTCCCATATAAGATAAAAGAGATCGATATAAGAAAACGGAGGTTTTGCGGAATGAGAAGGGTCGTCACGTCGGCGCCGATGGCACCGCTTCCCATCGAGCTGGAAACCGTGGGCCTCAACACCGATCAGGAACCGATCGATCGACCTATGGGTTATCCGTGTTTCCATTGGCTGCATACGTTGGACGGCGAAGGAGAAGTGGATGCGGAAGGATTGACCTGGAGGCTGCCTCCCCGATCGGGTATCCTTCTGTATCCGGACATGCCGCATCGCTACCGCGCAAAATCGTCAATCTGGCAAACGGCCTACGTCACGTTCGAAGGACGCATGGCTTCCGAATGGATTTCCTCCATGTTCGGCCCCCGTACGGAACGAATCCAATGGGATGCGGCGGAAAACCGGATTGCCGCCCAGTGGGAGCACATGCTCGTAGCGGCGGAGAACGGCGTGGACCGCTCCGGCTGGGAGCTTTCCGCCGAATTGTACCGATTTCTGACCCTGCTCAAAACGGCCGGCCGAACCGATCATCGTCCCTCCATGTCAAGACGAATGGAAAAGATGCAAAACCTGCTCGAATGGATGGAACGCGAATATGCCGATCCGGGGCTCAGCTTGTCCGATATGGCGAAACGGCTGGGGATCGGGGAACGGCAGTTGAACGAGAGGTTCCGCCACCTGTTCGGACAGACGGCTTACGCGTACCTGATCGATCTGCGGGTTCGCAAGGCGAAGGAAAAGCTGCCCGTCCTGGCGGACATGACGGTGAGGGAAATCGGGTCGGCTGTCGGGTTCCGGGACCCGAGCCATTTCGTCGCCACGTTTCGGAGAAAAGAGGGCTTGACGCCGGATCAATATCGGAGGCTTCACGGGATGGGGTCGCGGAATGAGCGGTAAAGGGATTGGGGGCTGCTTTCAACCGGGTTTTTCCGGGTTACAGCGGGGATTTCGCCGCTTTGAGGCGCTCTAACCGGGTTTTCCGGGTTACAGCGGGGATTTCGCCGCTTTGGGGCGCTCTAACCGGGTTTATCCGGGTTACAGCGGGGATTTCGCCGCTTTGGGGCGCTCTAACCGGGTTTTCCGGGTTACAGCGGGGATTTCGCCGCTTTGGGACGCTCTAACCGGGTTTATCCGGGTTACAGCGGGGATTTCGCCGCTTTGGGGCGCTCTAACCGGGTTTTTCCGGGTTACAGCGGGGATTTCGCCGCTTTGGGACGCTCTAACCGGGTTTTCCGGGTTACAGCGGGGATTTCGCCGCTTTGGGACGCTCTAACCGGGTTTTTCCGGGTTACAGCGGGGATTTCGCCGCTTTGGGACGCTCTAACCGGGTTTTTCCGGGTTACAGCGGGGATTTCGCCGCTTTGGGACGCTCTAACCGGGTTTTCCGGGTTA
>NZ_WJIB01000018.1 GCF_019400745.1 Cohnella sp. CFH 77786
TCAAGATGAGATTTCCCAGTATGTAAGACCCCTGGAAGAACACCAGGTTGATAGGCCCGGGGTGGAAGCGCGGCAACGCGTGCAGCTGACGGGTACTAATCGGTCGAGGGCTTATCCTACGCAGCAGCCCACAGGTTGCACGGTGTTTCATCAATCAGCACGATGTTTCGTAATCGCATGCCTGCACCGCGTTGCTTTGCAACGCTGCCTGCAGTCACACGGTTCTGTGACGACTTCGTCGCACAGTTCGCATCCAGTTTTCAAGGCGCAAGTTTAGCGGTTCCAAGCACTTCTCACGTTGCCAACGCGTGGGAAGTGTTTTTTCTTTTCCTTCCCTCCCAGCAATCTCTCATAGGCTGTTTACGCTCCCGAAGCCACACTACAAACAAAAATGGCTGCCAGGAGGCGAAGTGCCGTGAAAAGGCTGACCGCCCGGAGCTTGATTGTCTTCTGTACTGTCGCTGCTTTGACGAGTCCCTTCGTTCTGGCGGGTTGCACGCGCGAGGATCCTCCGGATTTGACTGCTCCGATCTCGACTGCAAGCTTGGAGAAGGCATCCCCCGTAAGGTTTCGGCAGCTTCAAACGTCGCCAGTCTCCATCAAGCTAGGCGCTCGTAACGACCCGAATCCTCCGTCCCATGCCGTTCGAGGAATTTATGTCTCGTCTTTTGCGGCCCTCACGCCGTCCAAAATGCAGTCGCTTATGAAGCTCTTGGATCAAACGGAACTGAACGCCGTCGTGCTGGACGTGAACAGCGGGGCCAGGTTATTGTCCCTCCCCCGCTCTCCGCGGCAAAGCTCGTTCGCGCGATCAGACTCCCCGGGAGCCCGGCGTTTGCGGCAAGCGGCTCGGGAACTGAAGCGGCGCCGTGTTTATTTGATCGCACGAGTTGTCACCTTCAAGGATTTCGAGCTCGCCGCCGCCCGGCCGGAGTGGGCTTTGAAGCGCAAAGACGGAGCCGTCTGGAGAGACGCGAGCGGCCATGCCTGGATTGACCCGTACAAGGAAGAGGCTTGGGCGTATCCGGCGGCGGTCGCGGCGGAAGCCGCGGCTTGCGGATTCGACGAGGTACAATTCGACTACGTCCGGTTCCCGGAAAATCCGTCCCGGGTCGATCGGGAGGCGGCTTACTCCAACCCCCTGGGCCGAAGCAAGAGCGAAACGATCCGCCGGTTCATGCGGTATGCGGCCGGCAAAGCCCGCGCGCGGGGAGTGCGCGTATCCGCGGACGTCTTCGGCATGGTCGGTTCCACGCATGGCGATATGGGGATCGGACAGCGTTGGCAAGATCTCGCGCTGGAAACGGACGTCCTCTCCCCGATGGTGTACCCGTCCCATTATTCTCCGGGCACGTGGGGAATCCCCCATCCGGATCTCTCGCCGGGACCCATCATCGCAAGGGCGTTGCAAGATGCAGCCGGCCAGAACCTGCGCCTGAAACGATCGGGAAAGCAGCCTTCCCAGATCAGGCCTTGGATCCAGGGGTTTACGGCCGGATGGATCCATCCCCATCAGCGATACGGACCGGCGCAAATCCGGGATCAGATTCGCGCCGCAAGACAAGCCGGGTTCTCCTCATACCTCATCTGGAATTCATCGTGCCGGTATCCTATTTTCCGCTCCTGAAAAGATCGGAATTTTCGAACATTTTGCCGCAACGGCGCGGTTTGAAGGGGCCGGGAATTTTCTTGACAGCCCCTAATGCCTCTGCTAAGATTGCCTATAATCAATCGGAGACATGGGCCGGCGCGTGGCCGGCAAAGGAGGGAAATGCTCGTGTGGCAGAATAAATTCGCCAAGGAAGGACTCACGTTCGACGACGTGCTGCTCATTCCCCGGAAATCGTCGATTCTTCCCCGGGACGTCGACGTTTCGACCAGGCTGAGTCCTTCCGTAAAGCTGAATATTCCGTTGATCAGCGCGGGAATGGATACGGTCACGGAATCGGCTTTGGCGATCGCGATCGCCCGGGAAGGCGGCATCGGAATCATCCATAAGAACATGTCGGCCGCTCAGCAGGCGGAAGAAGTCGACCGGGTCAAACGTTCGGAGAGCGGAGTCATCACCAATCCTTTCTCGCTGACGCCGGAACACCACGTGTACGACGCGGAAGAATTGATGGGCAAGTATCGGATTTCCGGCGTACCCATCGTGAACCGGGAGGGCAAGCTGGTCGGGATCCTGACGAACCGCGACCTGCGCTTCGTCCACGACTATTCCATCAAGATCGACAGCGTCATGACGAGGGACAACTTGGTGACCGCGCCGGTTGGGACAACCCTGCAAGAAGCGGAAGTCATTCTCCAACGGCATAAGATCGAGAAGCTGCCGCTCGTCGACGAGACGAACACGCTCAAGGGTCTGATCACGATCAAGGATATCGAAAAAGCGATCCAGTTTCCGAATGCGGCCAAAGACCGCCACGGACGTCTGCTCGTCGGCGCGGCGGTCGGCGTCTCCAAGGATACGTTCGAGCGTGCGGAAGCGCTCGTGCAAGCCGGGATCGACTTGCTCGTCGTCGACTCCGCGCACGGCCACCACATCGATATCGTGTCGATGGTCCGCAAGCTGCGCGAGAAGTATCCGGAGCTCACGATCGTGGCCGGCAACGTAGCGACGGGAGAAGCGACCCGCGATTTGATCGAGGCGGGCGCTTCCATCGTCAAAGTCGGAATCGGACCGGGCTCCATCTGCACGACCCGAATCGTGGCCGGCATCGGCGTTCCGCAAATCACGGCGATTTACGACTGCGCGACCGTCGCCCGCGAATACAATGTCCCCATCATCGCGGACGGCGGCATCAAGTATTCCGGTGAAGTGACGAAGGCGATCGCAGCGGGTGCCAGCGCGGTCATGATGGGCAGCTTGTTCGCGGGCACGGAAGAAAGCCCGGGCGAATCGGAGATTTTCCAGGGCCGGCGTTACAAGTCTTACCGCGGCATGGGCTCCATCGGGGCGATGAAGGAAGGCAGCAAGGACCGGTACTTCCAGGAGAACGAGAGCAAGCTCGTGCCGGAAGGCATTGAGGGCCGCGTTCCTTACAAAGGGCCGCTCAAGGATACGATCCATCAGCTGATCGGCGGATTGCGCGCGGGCATGGGTTATTGCGGCACGGGGACGATCGAGGAATTGAAGAACGATACCCAATTCATCCGCATTACCGGCGCGGGGCTTCGCGAAAGCCATCCGCATGACGTGCAAATTACGAAAGAAGCCCCTAATTACTCATTATAATCGCAGCAAACGCGAAAGCCGCGGGCAAGCTGACACAGCTGAGCCTTGCGGCTTTTTTGCAACCTTTTATCATCGGAATGATCCCCTGTAAATGCTGGAATTAAGGCGAAAGCCTTTTTTTTATGTCGCTCCGTTATGTTACAATGAAGGACGAATTTATCGATAAGGGAGAGAACGTTTTGAACCGTCCTCATTCGTCGTTCCGCAGCTCGCCTCTTTTGTCCAAACGATTCGTCTGCATGACGGTTTTGTTCGGCATTTTGTCCATGCTCCTGATGGCCGGAGCCGCTTCCGCCGCTCCCGCGACGCCGGCTCTTCAACTGAATGCCCAGGCCGCCATTCTCATGGACGCGGAGACCGGACAAGTTCTCTATCAGCATAATGCCGATTTGGCGCTTCCGCCGGCCAGCATGTCCAAGATGATGACCGAATACCTCGTGGAAAAAGCGGTCGAAGAGGGCAAAATCAAATGGGACGACGTCGTCACCGTTGGGGATAATGCAGCCGCGCAGATTGGAAGCCGGGTATTCCTGGCCAAAGGGGAGAAATATACGGTCAAGCAGCTTTACGTGGCAATGGCCGTCGCCTCTGCCAATGACGCGACCGTACAGCTGGCGGAAACGCTAGGGGGCTCCGAGCAAGAGTTCGTTAAGCTCATGAACGAAACCGCCAAGAAGCTGGGCATGACCAATACCCATTTCGTCAACACGACAGGGCTTGACCGCAGCGATATGCCGGCAGCCTTCCGTCCGGCGGAAGAAGGAGAAACGCTGATGTCCGCGCGCGATTCGGCGATCCTCGCGTATCATATTTTGAAGGAAATGCCCCAGTTCCTCGAGATTTCCAAAATCCCCAGTCTCAAGTTCAGGGAGAGGGATAAGACTTCGACGCCGAACTGGAACTGGATGCTGGAATCGAACAAGAACATTCCGAACTTCCGCAAATTCGCCTATCCGGGCGTGGACGGTCTGAAGACGGGACATACGCCGACTGCGGGCAACTGTTTCACAGGAACCTCTCTGCGCAACGGAACCCGGTTGATCGCGGTCGTCATGAACGTGCCGGGGGGCCTGTATGACGGCACGCGGTTCCTGGAAACGGCGAAGCTGTTCGATTACGGCTTCAACAACTTCGAGAAGAAGACGATCGTCGAAGGCAAAACGGCTCTGAAGGGCATCGAAACGCTCAAGGTGAGCAAAGGGAAACAGTCCAGCGTGCCCGTCGTCACCGCCCAGGATATCACGATTCTCGCGCCCAAAGGCTCGAACGTCGAGATTACCGAATCGACGATGAAGCCGGATCTGAATCCGTTGGTCGCTCCGATCAAGCAAGGGACGAAGATCGGCACGGCGACGGTGAAGTATACCGATCCGGCAACCGGAGAAGCGAAGACGGCAACCGTCGACATGATCGCGAACGAGGACGTCAACAAAGCCGGCTGGCTCACCTTGATGTTCCGCGCCATCGGAAGCTTCTTCTCCGGGCTGTTCAAAGGGATCGTGGATCTTTTCTAAATTCCGACCCGAGCGGTTGCCGATTCGCACACCTTCCTGTAAAATCAAGAGTTAGAATCTTCGGGAGGCATGGAACATGGAAACGGGAACTTCGAGAGTCAAACGCGGCATGGCCGAAATGCAAAAAGGCGGCGTCATCATGGACGTCATGAGCGCCGAGCAAGCGAAAATCGCGGAAGCGGCCGGAGCGACGGCCGTCATGGCGCTGGAACGCGTGCCGTCCGACATCCGGGCAGCAGGCGGCGTTGCGCGTATGGCCGATCCCACGATCGTAGAGGAAGTCATGAAGGTCGTCAGCATTCCGGTCATGGCCAAAGCGCGGATTGGACACTATGTCGAGGCGAAAGTACTGGAGTCGCTCGGCGTCGATTATATCGACGAGAGCGAAGTGCTCACGCCGGCGGACGAAGTGTTCCACATCAGCAAGAACGAATTCACGGTGCCGTTCGTCTGCGGCGCCAAAGATCTCGGCGAAGCGCTTCGCCGCGTTCAGGAAGGCGCGTCGATGCTGCGCACCAAGGGCGAGCCGGGAACCGGCAACGTCGTGGAAGCGGTACGCCACCTTCGCCTGATCATGGGACAGATCCGCAAGGTGCAGAACCTGTCCAAAGACGAGCTCTACCACGAAGCCAAAACGCTGGGCGTTCCTTACGACCTGCTGCTCGGCGTTCATGAAACGGGACGTCTGCCGGTCGTGAACTTCGCGGCGGGCGGGGTTGCGACTCCGGCCGACGCGGCGCTGATGATGCATCTGGGCGCGGACGGCGTATTCGTCGGATCGGGCATTTTCAAATCCGAAAATCCGGAGAAATTCGCCCGCGCGATCGTCGAAGCGACGACCCATTACGAAGATTACGGGTTGATCGCCCGCGTGTCCAAAAACCTGGGAGCTCCGATGAAGGGCATCGAGATTTCCAAGCTCGAATCTTCCCAGCGCATGCAAGACCGCGGCATCTAAGCCTTGTAATTCCGGCTTCAGAGGCCAGAACATGATTCGCCATCCGGCGGCTTCCCGCCGGCCTTCGCGGGCCGGGTTACGGGGGGCCGCCGTGATTGGTTTACGTATAAGGCGAGGGGAAGGGTAACGTATGAAGATCGGTGTACTGGCGCTGCAGGGAGCGGTCGCCGAACATATCCGCAGCATCGGACTGGCCGGCGGACAAGGCGTCGCGGTCAAGCGCACGGAGCAGCTGGGCGAATTGGACGGGCTCGTCATTCCCGGCGGGGAGAGCACCACGATCGGCAAGCTGATGCGGCAATACGGCTTCATCGAAGCGGTCCGGGATTTCGCGAGCCAAGGCAAGCCGTTGTTCGGCACCTGCGCCGGCTTGATCGTGCTGGCGGAAAGGCTGGAGAGCGGGGAGGAGCCCCATCTGTCTCTCATGAACATGACGGTGGCGCGGAACGCGTTCGGCCGCCAGCGCGAGAGCTTCGAAACGGAGCTCGACGTCAAGGGCATCGATTCGCCGCTGCGCGCGGTGTTCATCCGGGCTCCGCTCATCAAGGAAGTCGGGGAGAACGTCGAAGTGCTCTCCACTTACAAAGGCGAGATCGTGGCGGCCAAACAGGACCGGCTGCTCGTCTCCTCCTTCCACCCGGAACTGACCGACGATTTCCGTTTGCACGGGCTCTTCTTGGAGATGGCCCGGCAAGCCCGATAGGGGGATTTCCATGCTGGATGTCAAATTGCTTCGAACAGATTACGACCGCGTCGCCCAATCGCTGAAGAATCGCGGCGCTTCGACCGGACTGATCGCCAAATTCCCGGAACTCGACGCCGCGCGCCGCGAGAAGCTGACGGAAACCGAACAGCTGAAGAATCGCCGCAATGTCGTGTCCCAAGAAGTGGCGAAGCTGAAAAAAGCGGGAGGCAACGCCGACGAACTGATCGCGGAGATGCGGGACGTAGGCGACCGGATCAAGCTTCTCGACGAGGAAATCCGCGTCCTGGAGGCCGAGATCGACCTTATGCTGCTCGCCGTGCCCAACATGCCGCACGAATCCGTGCCGGTAGGCGCTTCGGAGGCCGACAATGTCGAGCTGCGCCGGGAAGGCACGCCTCGCGATTTCGGCTTCGAGCCGAAAGCCCATTGGGACATCGCCGCCGAGCTCGGCATTCTCGATTTCGAGGCCGCCGCCAAGGTTGCGGGCGCGCGTTTCGTGTTCTACAAAGGTCTAGGCGCGCGCCTGGAGCGGGCGCTCATCAACTTCATGATGGACTTGCACGCGGACAAGCATGGCTACGAGGAAATCCTCCCGCCGTACATCGTGAACCGGGACAGCCTGGTGGGCACGGGACAGCTGCCTAAGTTCGCGGAAGATTTGTTCAAACTGGAAGGCTCGGACTATTACTTGATCCCGACCGCGGAAGTGCCCGTAACGAACTTCCATCGGGAAGAAATTCTGGCCGCGGAAGATTTGCCCAAACGTTTCGTGGCGTACAGCAGCTGCTTCCGTTCCGAGGCGGGCTCCGCCGGCCGGGATACGCGCGGCCTCATCCGGCAGCACCAGTTCAACAAAGTCGAACTCGTGCACCTGTCCAAGCCGGACGCGTCGTTCGACATGCTGGAGCAGATGACGGGACATGCGGAGCGAGTCCTTCAGCTGCTAGGGCTGCCTTACCGGGTGCTGCTGCTCTGCACGGGGGACATGGGCTTCGGTTCTACGAAAACGTACGATCTCGAAGTCTGGATGCCGAGTGCAGGCGTCTATCGGGAGATTTCTTCGTGTTCGAACATGGGAGACTTCCAAGCTCGCCGCGCCGGGATCCGTTACCGCCCGGAAGCGGGAGCGAAGCCGGAATTCGTGCATACGCTGAACGGTTCGGGCTTGGCGGTAGGCCGCACGGTTGCCGCGCTGATCGAGAACTATCAGCAGGCGGACGGAACCGTGTTGATTCCGGAAGTCCTGCGTCCGTATATGGGAGGACTCGAGGGAATCGGCCCCAGGGGTTGATGTTGCAGCGGAGCATATGATATGATAACGGGGCAGATTCCGCCTGTTTGGACAGGCGATGCCCCTTTTTTTCTGGAGAGGTACCGAAGCGGTCATAACGGGGCGGTCTTGAAAACCGTTAGGGTGCAAGCCCACGTGGGTTCGAATCCCACCCTCTCCGCCATAACGAAGTATTCCGTTCAGGACGAAAGTGGGTTCGAACGTGCCGTTAAGCAAACATGCCGGGGGCATGTTCGTAGGCCCAGGAAATCGAATCCCACCCTCTCCGCCATATCCATAGACTCATGATCGACGCAGCTGCCGATTCTATCCGGTTCAGCTGCGTTTTTGCATTTGTTCTCTGCCGTGCTCGAAGAGAAATTACTCTTAAGCTTGTGATATGATAGGGGAAACAGAGTACCGGAGGGAAGAGAAAATGGAGTTCATCAAAAAATGCTGGAGCTGGATCTCGTCTTTGGCCGTTGCCTTCGTCGTTTCCTCCGTCATCGGAATTTTCATCATTCAGCCCTATGAAGTCGAAGGGCACTCGATGGATCCCACCTTACATGACGGCGAGAGGGTGTATGTGTCCAAACTTCCGCACACCTTTTCTTATTTGCCGGCCTACGGGGACATCGTTATTATCGACAGCAGAGTGGGCCGTAGCCGTTCTTTGAAGGACGACGTGCTCGAGAATCCGATTTTCAATTTGTTTTCAAACAAAGACAGCCGCATCTTTTTTATCAAACGGGTCATTGGAAAGCCGGGGGACGTGCTGGAAATTAAAAATCATCAAGTTTATCGTAATGGCAAACCGCTCACGGAACCTTATATCAAAGAACGGATGGATGACGTAACCGACGCCAAATGGACGGTGCCGGCAGGCCACATCTTCGTCATGGGCGATAACCGGAACATTAGCGATGACAGCCGGTCTTTGGGTTTTATTCCTCTGGACCATGTGTTAGGAAGTAAAATCAATATTTTATCTAAATAAAGCCTATGCATAAGAACCCCTGTCCGGGCCACCCTAACAAGGCGGAGGTGCTGAGATGTCAACCCATGACGAAATGACCGTCCCCCAGGACCAGCTGGTCGCAGCATGGCGGCGCGTGCTTCCCGAGCGGCTTCAAGGAGGAGACCGCGCGGAAGTATTGGCCGATGAAGCCGACCCCCGCGCGCTTAGGGTGCATATCCGGACGGCCGGCCATCAGATGATGGAATTCGATTTCGCCGTGCGCTACGTAGACAGCCGGGAAATCGGCGTCGAGCTGACGGACGTGGAAAAGGACGGACAAACCGTGGATGAGCGCAATGACGTCATGCAGGAGCTGATCCAGGATTACCGCCGTCACCTGCACGAATGCGCGCAAGCTCTGCACGACGTCACGCATGCTTGAATAAGGAGGGGCGGCTCAATGTCGGACGCGAACGGAATGGCGGATAAGAACTTGAGCAACGTCGTGGAACAGCTGAATCAGAATCCGGTGAACTCCCACCATCAGCAGCAGCTGCGGCAGGACAAGAACGACCGGCGCCATCAGGCGGCCCTGAATCATGATCACACCCCTGATCTGCATCATCCCAAATCCACGTAACCGGATCCTTCAAAGAGAACGCTGATTTCGAGAAGGAGGAGGTCTAGATCGTGAGCAAACCGAGGGTACAATCCCCCGTCGCCCGGCCATGGGAAACCGGACCGGACCGAGAACATAACAACCGGACGCCCAACGAACCGCTGTCCGGCTCCAAGAAAGTGAAGAACCGCAACCATACCCGTCACAATAATGGCGAAGGATGACGTTCTACCCCGGCGACTGCCGGGTTTTTTAGTGATTCAGCAAAGTATAAAATCCGCTATCCTTTTCTGAATTACCTCCGATAAAACGTCTATCCGTCCAAAAAGCTCGGTGTAGCCGCTTTACTTGATGAAATTCCTTCCATATAGTGTGCATAAAGTGACACAGATCCTTGTAAATTGGTATGATAGGGAAAACCCATTTTCAAGGAGGCAGATCGATGACCAAGAAGAACCATCCTATCTCTCCGCGGCCTCCGACCGCCGCCAAGCACAGCAAGCTGACGCCCTTCGAGGTGGCAAGACGCATTTTCTTCATTATGCTTGGAGCGGTCCTGGTCGGATTCGCGCTTGAAACTTTCCTCATCAACAACTCCATCATCGACGGAGGCATCACCGGCATTTCCATCATGTCCTCCTACTTAAGCGGCTTGCCGGTCGGCATTTTCCTCTTCGTCCTCAACCTTCCGTTCTTGCTCATCGGTTACAAGACGATCGGCAAAACGTTCGCTTTGTCCACTTTGCTCGGAGTCGCGACGTTGTCCGTGACGACATCAATCCTCCATAGCTGGAGTCCGTTTACCGAAGACACGTTTCTCGCGGCCGTATTCGGCGGCATCCTGCTGGGCGTAGGAACGGGGATTGTCATCCGGGCCGGCGGTTCACTGGACGGAACCGAGATCGTCGCGATTCTCGTGAACCGGAAGCTCCCGTTCTCCGTGGGCGAGACCGTCATGTTCATTAATTTCTTCATTCTCGGAAGCGCTGGATTCGTGTATTCTCTGGACCGCGCTTTGTTTTCCCTGATTGCGTACTACATAGCCTTCAAAGCGATCGACCTCACGATAGAAGGCTTCGACGAGTCCAAAGCGGTCTGGATCATCAGCGACAACTATCGGGAAATCGGGAGCGCGATCGTGGATCGGCTTGGGCGCGGCGTGACGTACTTAAATGGCGAAGGCGGCTATTCCGGCGACGATAAAAAAGTAATTTTCGTCGTCATCAACCGTCTGGAGGAAGCGAAGTTGAAATCCATCGTTACCGAGCTTGACGAGCAGGCATTCCTGGCGGTCGGCAACATCCACGACGTTAGAGGCGGCCGGTTCAAGAAGAGGGATATCCATTAGGCTTCGGAATGAAATGGCAGCTTATTTTAGGAGAAATTTAACCGAAAATGTCTTTTACTCCCCCCCTAATTAAGATACAATTGACGTTGTTCCATCGATCTTAATTCATGAGGGGAGTTTTACACTTTGGCAAGATCCAAAGTTTGGTTGTCGCTGGTTGCATTCATGCTCACGACCGCGCTGCTTCTCGCCGGCTGCAATAGCAACAAGTCGCCGCAGGAAGCGCTCAAAGCCGCTATGATCAAGTCCGCTGAGATGAAATCCTACAGCTTCAAAGGCAGCATGAAAATCGAGGACCTCAGCTTCCAAGCCGACGGCGCGGATGCCGAACAGACCAAGGCCATGCTGTCGATGTTCAAAGACACGGACATCTCCTGGACAGGCGCGTACAAGGCGGATCCGATGCATGTCGAAATGACGCTGTCCCTCGCCATGAAAGGCGACATGGCCGTCAATTTCAACATTCCGATCATCATGGAGAAGGAAAAAATGTGGGTGAAAATCCCGAACATTCCTTTCTTCCCGTTGCCGCAGGACATGGTGGGCAAGTTCCTGGAGCTCGATCTGAAGAAGATGGCCGAAGAGTCCGGCGAACCGATGCCGAACCTCGATCCGGGCAAATCGCAGAAATTCGCCAACGACATTCTCGCCATCATCTTCAACAACGTAGACGAGAAGCAGTATCTGTCTGATGTCAAAGTGAAGGACGCCGGCCTGCCGGAAGGCAACGACGTGAAGCAAGTGATCCGTTTCCAAGTGAACAAGGACCAAGTCGAACCGTTCGCGAACACCGTCGTCGAGAAGATCGCCCCGGAAATCATCGACCTGCTGTCCAAAAACGCCGAATACCGCGACATGCTCGGCCTGAAACAAGAAGACCTGGACCAGGCGAAGAAAGAACTCGGCGACACCAAGAAAGAAGACATCACCAAGGGCATGGAAGAGTTCAAGAAAGCCGTCAAAACGCTGGAAGTGACCGCGAACGTCGGGATCGATGCCAAGGAATATCCGGTGTACTCCGACATGCATGTGAAAGCTTCGGTCGATGCGGAAGGCGACGCTGTCACTTTCGCGTTCAAAGTCGTTTCCGAGACGAAAGACATCAACAAAGACGTGAAACTCGAATACCCGGAAGGCCCGAAAGACGTCGTTACCATGGAGCAATTCGAGCAGCAAATGGGCGGCGCGTTCGGCACAGACGCTCCGGCTCAAGGCTCGGAGAACTAATCGATATTATCCATCAACAGACGCCCTCGCGTAAGCGGGGGCGTTTTGTGTTGACAAAAACAAGCAACTTATTTTCGATGGTCAAAGCAATGGATCAACGGGATGAATAACCAAAGGGATGGTCGTCGGATCGTTTGATTGCGTTGTTGAAAAATACTCAGGACGATTTGGCGAGTCAAAATGAAGATTCCGGTGTATTTATAAAGGGAGAACAACAAAACGATATAACGCTAAGTTCGCCAATAAAAATAATTGTAATAGCCCTCAGTCTAATCATTGGGCTTTTCTTTACCCTCCTTATCAATTTGTTTTTACAGCGAAAAAAAGGTAATCAAGCATAAATTGATTACAAGGAGAATCAGTATGAAGGTGAGGTTGGCCTTCTATTTAATCGCATTGTTCATGCTTGCCGGATGTTCATCAAATTCAAAGAGCGTGAACAATCCAGATGCCCGGACGGCGCAGATTTACCTGGAGAGCCGAGGTTATCAGATTGTCTCGTACGAAGGAGTGGTTTACGAATATACGTTAAACAAAGAAAACGTGACCCGTCTCCCTTATTCTGCTTATTGGCAATTGCCAGGCAACGATCCCGAACCCGTCTTTGGAAAGTCGGTTACCGTGCACAAATTTATCGTGAAAAACCACCCGCTTGATCATTACCATTCTGGCGAATACAAAGCAAAAGGGAAAACCGAAGCTTATGTACACATAGCCGAGGGGAAAGTAGCAGCAGGTACCTCTTTCCCTGTCATGGATCAGGGATTAGACGGTGGATACTGGAATATAGATGGTGTCCCGTTAAAATGAGTAGTCCGCAACCGGTCCGCGAGGGCCGGTTCTTTATGTTTCGACGAGGGTGGGGAGGATGTCGAACATACGAATTACGAATCGCTGACAAAAAGCAAAAAAACCTTGATTTCTCAAGGTTTTGGGATTTCGAAGATGGTCGAGACGACAGGATTCGAACCTGCGACCTCTTGGTCCCGAACCATGAGTCCAATGTGTTAGCACGTGTTATGACAGTTTAAGGAGCCTTATTCTGTATGGTTTCTCGGGCTTAATGTGTTGTTCTGAACTATCCTAGATTATTTAAGTTTAACGCTGTAGGTACACGTTAGGTACATAAACGAAAATTAAGAGTCTTCTTTAAATGCGCTTTCGATCATTTGGATTTTTTTGAAAATGATTATTGAGGGCTTGGTTTCTTATTGCCCAAATTAGTAATCCGCTCATCAATTGAAGGGAGAGCAAGTTTCTATGTCAGGAAATCAGCTAACTAACGACAGTTATATAAAATTGTTGGAGTATCAATATGAAGACCATATCACTGATTTCACGATGCCGAATTATGATCGGAACTTTGAAAAACAAAACAATTTCGGCTACATAGCGATGGTAAAGGATATGTCATCATTGAAATACAAACATCAGTACGCAAGAAGCCGACCGATCCTAATTAAAAAAATTGATGAGGGATATGAGTACTATACTCCAAATTTATTTTACACCAACAAATCTCGATGTAAAACGAAGTTACGGTGGATGATGGGGTTTACTTTTGATTTTGATGAGGAGCATTTATTTGAATTAGGAATCAGTTCAGAAGCTGGGTTAATTACGCATATCGAAGGCTTTGGATTTCAGGTTTGCGCTCTTGTAGCTACTCCTTCAGGGGGTTACCACGTCTATATGCCTCTAAAGCCTCTTCGAGGCTTCTGGAACGGCGAGAGCACTATTAAGCGTTATGACCGCTTGATTAAAAAAATCGCTCGTCTAATTGGCTCTGATCTGCACGCAGCTTCGGCAGAGCATTATTTTCGCTTGCCGAGAAAAGATAATGTCTTGTACTTTAAACCTCTTCAAAAACCAAGCATCGATGATTATGAGACTATCCTGAATACTTTCGAATGTAACAAAAAAACAACTGTTCGAGAAAATGTGATTCGTTCTGGAAAAATAATGTCTAGTAAAGCTATGGTCCAGTTATTCATGGGTAAGTTTAAGTCTAAAACGAGTTGGAAAGGACGAAAACTTGGCCGAAATAATGCCGCTTTCACACTTGCATTGGGTTATAAATTAGATGGTTTGAGTAAAGAGGAAGCTACATTAGTTTTAGGTAAATGGTACGAGCGTATCAATCATGAAGATTTTACTTGGGATGAAGTAAGGAACTGTATCAATCATGCTTACAGCGGGAACTATCAAAAAGTGTCCTGGTCAATTGTCTATGCACTAACTGGAATTTGGATCGGGCCATCTACGCCGCGTAAAGAGCGAACAGAAAGGAAAGACCACTTTTATGAAATCGAAGCGGATTTATTGAGCTTTCTTGAACGGAGCGTAATCGAAAACGGGGAGTCTCCATGCATGTCTCAAGATGAACTTGCCAAAGTGTTACAAGTAAAAAAACGATCTTTAGAATACATTATCTCAAAACTGAAAGTGGAGGGTAGACTTAATATTGAAAAAGTGAGAATAGGACGATCGTTTGTTTCTAAATATCTCATCACTGAGTCAGCTCAAATTAGCAGTAATGAGGCAGAAGTAGAATGCTTACAGGACAATCTAGTTAACATAGACATTTATAAAAACTCGAAAAGCCGCAAAGTCAGAAAAATGCCTCGGACATCGCCAAATATTCACTCCGCACACCGGAAAGAACCTATTTTTTGTGCTAATGATTATGGGTTCAAAAAGCAGTTCTCCAATCACCCATCTGCCGAAAAAAAACCAGTACGCAGCAATGAGGCGTCAGGATCTCCGAACGATAGAGTTATTGATTATGCGGAGCCTCCCCCATTGATATAAGCGAAGCGAATGCCCTTTGTAGGGGCAGAAGCTCGTATGAAAGGTACAGTACCGAGCGGTCTGTAGCTGTCGGTGTGGTGAACGAGAGTAAAGTATCCCAGTCTGAGGGGTTGCTTCAAGTAAATAGATTTCCAGCATTATTGTGAAAGGGGTAATTAGAATTGCAGTTAATGCCTTTTTGTCCTGTATGTAAAAATAGCGGCGTTGTCTTTAGAAAGTATAGAGATTATTTTGATATATCTATTAAGCCGTCTGTAAGAATACAGAAATGTTATCATTGCCAAGGAGGAAAACTGCTTCTTAAGATTGACAAGACTCGAAATGTCGAAGACGACATCATTGAATTCACAAAAATGCAGGAAAAAATAACAATACCGGCTGAGTACATAAATTCGGAATTTAACAAAGATATTCTGGCGAAATCGTCAAGGTTATCGAATGAGCAAAGAAACTCACAGGAATTTCAGCGTTTTTTAGGGTTAATGGAATCCCTTTATCAAAAATTTGTCCGGGGTGAAAAGCTCAAAAGGAATATCTTCATTTCATCAAAAATTGAGTATGTACTTCACAATTTTGTATATGCCTGTATGATTAAAGCTTTGAGGCATAATAAAGTAGTAGCCCCATACATCGATACTCAAGAGATAATAAGACTAGTAAGGGTTCAGAATAAGTTTGAATTTGATCTTGATTATTTTGATTATATGGATCGCTTTGAAAATCAGCTGAGTTCTTATGATGTATGTTTTATTGGGTTCCCGAAAGGATATACGTCTCGAAGTGATGTCATGGCAATGCAGGAAATACTGAAAATTAGGAAGAGAAAAAAACGGCAAACTATTGTTATTTCAAAAATGTCACCGGAAAAACTTAACTCAATCTGGGACTCTACGAATGAATTTTATTTTTCGCGAGATTTCGAGAGATTAAAAGGTGACCATTTTTCTGAGCTAGCAGTTATAGATTATTAATTAAGTCCAAGGAACTCTTCGCAGAATCCGCCACTCTCAGAAGTGGATAGATTAATAATGAAAGAAAACAAACAATAGTGTTACGTTCTCGCGATTCCAAGGTGACTTAGCCAGAACGATGATCAACAAAAATGGCGAGGAATATGAGGTTTAAGTAAATAAGATGGGTGTGGTCGTTTTGCAAAGTTCTGCGCTTTTAACGAAAGATCGGCCCCATATGTCGCGCAGTTTTTCCCCAGTAGACGTTCAATGAGATGAACGAGGGACCGATTATCTTTCCCGGCCTTTTTAATAGCTCTGAGTGATCTGGAATTGGCCGTTCGTATTGAAAGTCGAGACTGGGAGGAGAATTTATGGATGTCATGAAATATCGGCCTTACGAGAGGACGATATTAAAATCACTACTAGAGGAAGGAATCGAGCCTAAGGAAGCGGAAAAACTGATTACTAAGTATTATCCTGTAATCTATAAGAGGAATTTTAGAGGAGCCATTAATGCGGAAGAGTATGTACCAATGCTATTAGATATTTCAAGAAAAGGCGAATCGCTTGATGACTTAAAGAAAGATGTCTATAGGTGCGATCCCAAGGAGAAAAGAATTACACGTATATTTCCTGTCGCCAATTTAAAATTGCTAATTGAGTATGATAATCGGGAGTATGGGGTTTTCGATGTTAAAAATTATTATAAGGAACTTAGTAAGCCATTTTATTTAATAACTGAAGATCCTGTTTTATTGAATGCAGCCGCTCATATCATAGATTTGACTCAAGACTTAAGTCTGTTTTATTCAGCAACGCTGGATAAAGAAAAAGGTGTAGTTATATGGGATAATGGGTTTATGCTCAAGCAAGTCGAACTATATGAGAACAGTAATAAAGTCGTGCTTTAAACTTCTACTGAGTACAGGTGTTTTACAGGTTTCCGATTTCTCTTTAACGCATAGCCCTATTACTTACAGATGAGTACATTTACTAACTGCTCCCGGAAATGATAACTACAGATGAAGTACAGTTGATAACTACTTCGGAAATGATAACTACAGATGAAGTACAGTTGATAACTACTTCGGAAATGATAACTACAGATGAAGTACAGTTGATAACTACTTCGGAAATGATAACTACAGATGAAGTACAGTTGATAACTACTTCGGAAATGATAACTACAGATGAAGTACAGTTGATAACTACTTCGGAAATGATAACTACAGATGAAGTACAGTTGATAACTACTTCGGAAATGATAACTACAGATGAAGTACAGTTATTAACTGCTTCGGAGTTGATAACTACAGATGAAGTACAGTTATTAACTGCTTCGGAGTTGATAACTACAGATGAAGTACAGTTATTAACTGCTTCGGAGTTGATAACTACAGATGAAGTACAGTTATTAACTGCTTCGGAGTTGATAACTACAGATGAAGTACAGTTAACTGCTTCGGAGTTGATAACTACAAATGAGGTACAGCTGTGTGTAATTTCATCATTTGATTGTTGTGGATTATTTGTGGATAGTCAACGAACCCCCCAGTTACGTTCATATAGAAGAGGTAGAGGTTTGAAAATCAGAAGATAAAATCAATAGTCATTAATCAGAGGAAAAGTCGGAAAATGTAAAAGTATTGCAGTTCAAAATACAGATATGTTAAAGTAAATTTAATTAAATACCCAAAAACGGAAGCACCGTTTTCATTTAACGTTGAAACGCGTTATTTGAAGACGGTGTTTTTTCGTTTAAAAGGAGGCTTATCATGAAACAAATTATCATTAATACTGACAGTCAATTTCAACATTGTATTGAAACCAACGCGATTGTAGAAGCCTTGTTCCAAGGCGAGGTTAGTTATTTTGGGATATTAGAAACTTTTACTGATGCTACAGTGATGTTTCAAGGGGGAGCCTATTTTTTAAGAGAAAATTGCGAGTTTAGAATGGCTCTATTCTTGATAAACGATTAATTGTTGTTAGTAACACTTATATGTAGCTAGCTCTCATTGATAAAACCACGAAATTCCGGAATACAGTCAGACGTGATAGACAGGGGCAGGAAGGCGAACTTCCTGCATTTTTTACCCCCTTGAATAGAACTCTTGTTCGCGTATATACTAAGAACAAACGTTCCCATTATGGAGGGCTACAAATGAATCGACAACCAGCCGAAACCGTACTGAAGGAATGCCAGAACTGTCTTACCGTTTATCCAGCGCCGCCGACCGCAGGGTGCACGATATGCCCGCGCTGCGGTCAACGCTCCTGCGGAGAGTGATATCGATGGTGATGATCGAGAAGTATATCGGGCGTAGCGCCGAGATCATTTACCAGGACAGTAAGGGAAACTTCACAAAGCGGAGAATAACCGTCTATTCAGTTCGCGACGGACAAGTTCGTGCGCTGGACTGGGATAAGCGGGCATTCCGCACTTTGCTAAGTGACCGAATTCTTTCGGCGTTGCCAGTGGCGGTGCGTGCGGTATGAGTAAACTGGAAGGGAATGGGCGGTGGGGAACGAAGATGTTACTAACTGAACATCAGGAGCAATTCGAGTCGCGCAATCAACCGAAGGCGACCGGTAAAGCAACGACGGAAGAACTAACGATGATAAGAGATTACGTGTTACTTCCGCACATTTTGACCATCTTGCAAAATAGTTTAAACGATGTCCAAAATTCAACGAATGTTCTTAAGAAAGCGTTTATCGCGTTCACCCAATCGATCATGAATCGGGTAACGAAGGATATGTACGAAGTGAAGCGTGAACTCAGCCGGCGCAACATTAAGATTCTGAACGACGAACAGGCTGATATGATCGTCTATCACCGGTTCGTGTGTCGCGGGTACGAAGACCGTTTTGGGATGGTACGCGAGGTCATGCGGTCGGAAATCACCGTACGGATATCGAAATACATTAACGACATTTACGCGTTGCTGAGAGAAAATACGAAATAAAACGATCCCCGCGATTGCGAGGATACGGGAGATTACGTTTAGAAACGTCCTGTTCCGCCGACCAGTTGTTGCTCAGCGATTTGGATCATACGGCGGACCATGTTTCCGCCGATCGCCCCCATGTCACGCGACGTCTTATCGCCGTTGTAAGCTTGATCAAGCGGAATGGTGAGTTGTTGCGCGACTTCAAATTTCAGCCTATCTAGCGCGCCGCGGGCGTTCTTCACCACGTATTGATTCCGATTTGGCATCTTTTCTCACCTCCACGATTTATGACTTATTATGTTTCCGCACATTGGCTCCTATGCATTAACTTACCGCGTCACACCGTCATTCACGAGTGCTACAATCGGTATATCATTGTTTATTGATTGGTGGTATGCCGTTGTGTTCTATACTCCAATGTTACTTAATAAGCGCGAAAACCCGTTTGACGATGATCGTTACCTCTACGAACCGAAAGTCGATGGCCACCGTTTACTCTTGTCGATGGATAACGGAAAGGTTCGGCTTTTTACCCGTCATCAATTCGAAGTAACAGCGCAGTATCCAGAGCTTCATAACGTGCCGATCGACGATCCGTCCGACGTTGTGCTCGACGGCGAAGTCGCGTACGTGAATCCGGAAACTGGCGACATCGAGTTCGAAACGGTAATGGAGCGATTCCATAAACGAAAGTACATCGAAATTCGCCAGGCAAGCGTCAACAAGCCGGTCGTTTACTATGCTTTCGATATCTTGCGATACAAAGGTGAAGACATGCGTAATAAGCCGCTCACCGAACGGAAGGCGCTTCTAGAGCGTGTACTCACGAACAATTCGTACTACAATCGAGTATTTTACGTGGATGGCGCAGGGATATCGCTGTTTCAACTAATGAAGGAGCGCGGCCTCGAGGGGATCGTTGCGAAACGGAAGGAAAGTGTGTACGTTGGGCGGCGTAGCGAAAATTGGCTTAAGATTATCAATTACACGTACGCCAACGTGGAAATAGCGGGATACCGACGCAGTCAATTCGGATGGCTAGCGCAACAGAACGGGAAGCCAGCCGGTATTATCGAGTTAGCGGTGCCCGCCGCCCATAAGCAGGCGTTTTATGGCGTAGCTAAGGCGCTGAAGACGGGAGAGAAAGGTGATTTCGTATACGTAGAGCCGCGGATTCGAGCACGCGTTCGATCGCGCGGATGGACGCGCAACGGTTTACTGCGATCGCCAGAATTCGTTGAGTTCCTTATTTAAAGGTTATATTAAAGTTTAATGTTTATATTGGGCTAACTGAGCTAACGTACTCGTTAACTTAATCCGTATCCAACTCTGCTATGTACGCGGTTATCACAAAATACATCTTGATCCCCGCCACCAACGGTGAATCCTCATCAGATTAAGGACCGATAATTATCCCTAGGGAATTACCATCACAAATACTTCAATAATTTGGGGAGTAAGAAGCAAAAGGGAAGGGGAATCTAGAAAAATGTCGAATTGTGGATAATACTTTAAAAACAAGGAGAAGGTCTTGGTTTATGAAAAAGAACTTTCTTATTTTTCTTTCTTTTATTATCCTGCTAAGCATAATGCCTGCAGCACATGCTGCAACAGAAAGGGGTAATATAAAAGAACCTATCCTAGCAGCAGTTAAGAAGGATGGAAAATGGGGCTTCATAAACTCGTATGGCAAATTAGTTATTCCGAATATTTATGACGAGGTTAAAAGCTTTCAAGAAGGATTGGCTGTAGTTACTTTGAACGGCAAGAAAGGTGTTATCGATGCTTCTGGAAAAATAGTTATTGATCTACAGTATAAAAGGCTTTCGAGTTTTAATGAAGGGGTGGCTTATTTCGATGATGGGACTAGCTTTAGTGATGAGACTATCGGTGGGTTTATTGATAAATCCGGAAAAGTATTGTTTGAACCAAGAAAAGGAATTTGGGGTTCTTTCTCAAACGGACGGGCGTTAATTAGAGTTAAAGATAAAGATGGGTACGATAGGCATGGATTTATTGATAAAAAAGGTAACGAAGTAATTAAACCGCTCTATGAATATGCTACTCCCTTCAGTGAGGGCTACGCATATGTTTATGGAACTGACGATAAGTCTGGAAAATTCATTGCTGGATTAATCAATACAAAAGGGGAAATTGTTTACCCAGCAAGCTTCACGATCAAAAAAACTAAAAATAATTGTAATATTACTGGGACTTTCACGGAGGGATTTGCCCCTGTCACTTGTGAAAAGGGTGGTGATGGGTATATGGATAAATCGAGTAATGTAATTCTGTTAGGTAAATTATATTCCCAAGCCTCCTTTTCTGAAGGGATTGCACAAATTTCGCTTCGAGCGAGTTTATATTATGGATATATTGATACAAAAGGGAAGTATATATTCAAACCTCAATCTAATGAAGAAAACAGGCCTTTTTCAGATGGCTTAGCGTTCGTTGGCATTGCCCGTGGAGAAAAGACTACCTACGGCTATATAAATAATAAAGGGAAAGTTGTTTTTAATGTACCCAATAATAACTATTACTCCTTTAGTAATGGATATGCCGCTTTTGAAGGTAGTAATGGAAAGTTTGGTTATATTAATAAGCAAGGAAAAGTAGTAATAACACCTCAGTTTGACATAGCATGGGAGTTTAAGAAACCATCGTAACTATTAAATGCTGAAGGGTATTACAATAATCGTGCAATTAGGTATCCCGTAGAGAGTCTATCTACGGGTTCTTTCTTTAAATTTACATGTAAATATAATATAAAATTTACATTATTGTGAATATTGATGGAATACATTAATGTATTGACTAAAGACGATCTAAAGATGACTAATGATGAAGCGCTGGAGGAGGGTCGAGCTAATGTCGGAGGTAGCGTTTGGAGCTTGGTTACGAAGAATAAGAATGGGACCTAGGTGCTCCGCAAGATGATTTCGCAGGTTAGCTTAAAGTAAGTGAAGCGTAATTCGATCAGCACCTATGAATGGGGTTTATCGAATCCAAGAGACATAATCTGAGCGAGGTTGCTTAACTTATGAGCACGAACTAAAAAAACAGAATATTCAGATTTATTAGGTGATCGATAATAATTATGGGACTTTTCTATGGATTCCCCATAATTGATAAGCAGTTTTTATCTAAAAGAGCTAAGCGAAGTAAAAAAGTAGCTAATAGACTCAAAAATTAGTTAATTTATCAAGTATCCAAGGAAGTGTGATTTTTTATGATTTTCAGACAGATATCCAGAGTTGTAGCGGGAAACATAAGGGGATATCGGAACTCAATAAAATATGATAGGAGTTGTCTATATGAAGAAAGAAGATCCAGTGGTTCAGTTAGAGAGTATGTAGTTGTCGTTAACTCAGCGAAAATGTTAAATGAGAGGGAAGAATGATCAAAATGATAAAAAATGAAATTAGAATTCTTGATGATAAGGTGGCAGAAGTAGTTCTTGGCGGGGTGGGAGGTGCAATTGCTATTGTATCCACTTCAAAATTGGACATAGTCAGGCAGCATTATTGGCTACTTGTAAACGGATATATGGCGACATTTATTACTGCCAAAGGAAAGAGAAAATTGGTTTATTACCATCGCCTTGTAATGGGTTTGTACGAAAAATTAATGCCAGGCATTCAAGTGGACCATTCGAACCATGTGAAGTTAGATGTGCGCGATATTAACTTGAGAAAGGTCACGGCCAAGCAAAACAGAGATAATGATCTCGATAGACTCGTCAATCTAGATGATGTACCTTTTTTGGTTACTTATGCTCATCACGAAGGCGTAGAAATAAGTAAAGTTCTGAAGGAAAAGTATGGTCAAAGTAACCCCGTTTTAACCATCGGCAAAATCTTGGAGTTAATCAAACAGAATGCGGAGAGGGTTTATCATACAGGATATCCTTATCAGATGCTGATGGCTTAAAAGTCCTATTAATTTGATTTTGATTCCATTGATAACAAATTTTTACCCACCTTTGTTCATAATAGTTAGGCGCTCTGGACAAATGCAAAAACATCTGTCCAAATTCAGAAAACTATATGAACAAGAGCATAAGCCATCTATGACAAGATTAAATGTTAAGCGATGGCTCTTTTGCTCTAAAAGGATGGGAGGCAAATGTCAATTCAGCAAAGAGGTAACTTGAAGAAGATAGTAGCCAACAAAGAATCTATCAACGCGATCTGCAAAGAGCACCGTATCAAAAAGCTGTACCTTGCACTAGAACAAGAAAATAAAAACAGTTCGGAAATAATATTTTTAGCAACGTTCGATGCAAGTTCTTTTTCCAGCGATGATATTGAGGCAGCGATTGATGCAGAGATCGCTCTAGAGAAGATTTTGAAGGTTGGCATAACAATCAAGTTGGACAAGATTGACTACAGGGGATTCCTACGTAAGCTGATGATGGGAGTGTATTTGGTTTATTGTGAGGAAGGTTATTGTACATAGCATTGTTATTAGTTAATGCGGAGGGAGTGTACGCGATTGTTTATCGTAGAGGCAAGAAATAAGTCTTCATTGTGGATATCAGGGATTTTTAAAGAAGTCGAGACGCTTAACGGTTATTTAAACCAAATTCCTGATAATCTGAAGGTCATTCAAACAATTATAGAAGTGAATATCGAATATCCGTTTTACATTATCGAAAAAAATGGGTTTTCATATGTGAACAAGGTTGAATTGTTTAGGATAATGGATAACCTCGTATTCGACGTCGAAGATGATGACAATGTACTTTTTAATTTTTACTTTATTTCTTCTGATTACATGCCTACGGAACCGGGGACTGATTACATGGGAATCCTACCACACGAGCATGTTACAGGTTATTCCATGTTGAGGTTTAACCAGTATGGCCGAGAAGATTACATGAAGCGAAACGGGTTTTTGTAATTCAACTCGTTTCAGAAAACTCAGCAGAGAATTTCCCGGAATTACGAATTGGATTATCAGTAAGGCTTATCCAAGGATGAGTAATCACTTTGATGAGAGTGTGTCGAAAAGTATACCTCCTGACCGTACTAAAAATGTAGGGAAAAGCTATGTCTAAATGCCCGATTTCCCTAATTGAAATATGTCCGTATGATGGGGATACCTTTTGAAATTGCTTATGGAGGTAATGGCCGAATGATATTGGGTTATGTACGTGTGAGTAGTAAAGATCAAAACACGGAACGCCAAATCATAAAAATGAAAGAACTCGGTATCGAGGAAAGGTTTATTTTTGTTGATAAACAATCAGGAAAAGACTTTAATCGTCCAGAGTACCAAACATTAAGGAGAATAATCGATAAGGGAGATCTTCTCTATCTTGATTCTTTGGACAGACTGGGAAGAGACTATGATGGTGTTATTCACGAATGGAAGTTTATCACTCGTGATCGCGGAGCAGATATTGTTGTTCTTGATTATGAAACCCTTTTCGACTCAAGAAAATTTAAAGCCATGGGTGACTTAGGTAAGCTCCTTGAAGATCAGTTTCTATCAATGCTATCGTATGTTGCTGAACAAGAACGAAAGAAGAACAAGCTGCGTCAGGCAGATGGTATAGAACAAGCTAAAAGAGATGGGATAAAGTTCGGCAAACGAAAAATTGAAATCAATGACTCCTTTAGAGTTGCGTATGAAGAATGGAAAGCTGGGGTCATAACTGCTGTCGCCGCGATGAAAAAATGCAATATGAAGCCCAATACCTGGTATCGTCGGGTAAAGGAATACGAGAGTGTTTGAACTGTAGCAAAGTATTAGCAAATCATGATGAGGGAGGGAAGTTAGATGAAAAAAATTAAAATAATCTGGGGAGTTTTATTAGTCATTGCGTTCGTCATCGAGGCGAAAATTGGTTTTTACGATCTATAATCATACACGGTGAAGGGGAGGGGAGCTCTAATTTACCGTGATTATATTCATTTCATAACATAACAGAGCGAGGTAGAGAAGATTATGAATAAAGATGATGTAATAAAGTACATAAAGGTTTTACCGGATGATGAACGTCTTAGTTTTTTAGATGAATTGAGCGTGGAATATCGAGATTTAGATCGGCAAATTCAAAAAAGAATGTGGGCTTCCCGCAGAGAAGGCGAAAGGGATGAATTAGAGGAACAGCTGATTAAAAATATTAATACCAACAGCCTAAAAATTGAGGAAATGTATGAAAAGGTATCAGGCCATTGGGTTTATGAAGACTTGATTTATCGTTTTTACCATCACAGCTTTAAGGCATTTCGATCCCAAGAATATACTGAAGAGATGGTATCACTCTTTTCTTCATTATTGAATGTCGAATTAAATGAACGATTCATGAGAATCGTTCGACAAGGAACAGGAAAAGTGTTTGATAATAAAGTAAATGATTATTGGTCAGAAGAAACACGTCCAATAGTTGATGCATTCCTACATGCAAAATACTTTTTGGACATGCTTTATCGTTATCGGGAAAAAGAGGTGAGATCCTCTAGCCTTCCGTCCGGTTGGGCATCGATACTATATTTGTACAATATTCGTTAAGGATGAATAAAAAGACGCCCTTGAAATAGCAAGGGCTTCAATTTTAACTGTCCATAAAGTCGTCGAATTTCTCGTAGTAAAGGTAAAGTGGTTTTCGCAAAACACCAAGTCCTTTTTCAATCATCATTTGAACAATACTGTCTCCGTTTAGCAATACAATTGGCACGGCCCCTTGTTGAAATGAAAGGTCTCTGGCAGTCTCAGTAAAATCGGACGTTGCAAAGAAAATCCCTTGTTCATATTTTCCTTGGATCGCGCCTCTGAATTGCTGAATTTCCTTGCTTCCAACATTATTCCCTTGCCATCGTTTACACTGAAACGCTACATTCATAGAAGCAAGCCCGATCTTCAATTTACCGAAGCCGTCAATGCCGCCATCTTTACTAGTCTTAGTTACAGAGAGATTAATAAAGCCATAAGCTTGCAAAAGTTTCTTTCCAAATTCTTCGAATTGTCTAGGTGTTAACTCATATAGCTTTTCTAGCAGTTGTGCCTTAAACTCTTCTTCGTATGTATCGTATAGTTCAACTAAGTTAGTAGAAGGTCTCTGGGTTACCTCCCAAGTAACATTAGCGCTGTTTATTCTGTTTCTTCCTTGGTTTGTTATTTCCCAAACGCCTCTTTGCGGATTATGCATATCACCCTTTTTGATAAGTTTCATTCTGACCCATTGTATTCTGTTGGTCCATTTGTTGCCACCTGAATCGATCTTTTCTTCAAGATCGTCTTGAGTGAGACTTGAGAACTTTTCGGTCATCAGTTGATATATTTCTTGCGGTTTTCCTTTGCCTCCTAAGGAAACTAGGACTTGCAGCAACGGTACTTCCATTTCGGTTTGACCAGGCATCGTCATATAACTTGACTCCTTCAAGAAAAATACAAACATTTGTTCTTAAAAGAAGGTTCTGTGCTGATTTTGTCGAATATAATAATGTTTAGGCAGCTTTTTTACACGAGACCCCTTGAAAGGAACGCACCTAATGCCACTGCAATCTAACGTTGATGTACCACATATTATAAAATATATGGGTTCTAAAAAGAACCTTATCGATTTCGTAGTTGAAGGGATTAACGAGGTTTATGTTGAAGGCGCACACGTCTGCGATTTATTCGCTGGTACAGCGGTGCTATCCGGTGTTTTAAGAAACCAAGCAACAGTGATTTCAAACGATATTCAAAGTTATTCCTCCGTGTTGGCTAAAACCTACTTAGAAAGTTATCCATGGAATGAACATCCCGGTATCTTAGAACACATTGTGGATCTAGCAAACGACCGAGTACGACGGTTCAAAAACGAATATCCACAACTTGTGTTTAATTACAACCGAGAATTTACACTAACTGAGTTTAACGAACTTGAAAAGAGCCAACAGGATTTAATCAATTTTAACTTCGGTGCTCAACCAAATCATTTATTTGCAAAGAATTATTCGGGTACATATTGGTCATATGAGCAATGCTTATGGATAGACGCTATTAGATCAATCGCAGAAGACGAATACATTAACTCGCCTTTTTACAATGCGATTATCTCCAGCTTGATGTTTGCAATGTCATACAACTCTCAAAGTACTGGTCATTATGCACAATATCGCGATGCAACGAATATGTCTTCAATGAACGATATTTTGATTTATCGAAGAAAAGAGATTCTGCCTTTCTTTATTCGTAAATTTGAAGAGTTGCGTGATACGTTAAATATCAATCAATTTGAATACCAAGTAACAGCTCAAGATTATAGGGAATGCTTAAACAATATTCCTCATAACACAGTTGTTTATGCCGATCCACCGTATGCATTCGTGCATTATTCAAGGTTTTATCATGTTATCGAAACTTTGGTTAGATACGACTATCCTGAAGTGCTTCATAAAGGCAGGTATAGAACTGATCGGCATCAATCACCATTTTGCATCCGGACCCAGGTTAAAGGTGCATTTAGAGAAATGTTCTCGAAGGTATTTCAACGAGAATCCCACCTCGTTTTAAGTTATAGTGACACTGGGATGATTACACTAGAAGAGTTGGTAGAACTTGCGCGAGAGGAATTCGCTGAGCGGTTTTATGAAGTAAATATTCGATTCCAAGACTACCTACACAGCACCATGGGTAGAAGAGAAGATAAAAACCGAAATGTTCAGGAGTGTCTGATCATTGCAAGAAGAAGAGCATAGTTTAAAGGCCTTGGGTTCATCCCAAGGCCTTTAAACTATGCTTCAATGTACAACTTTTCAGTGATGCCAAACACCAGAATAGGACAACCGCCGCCGCTTCCACCTAGAATACGTGGGGTAAGTTTGCTCATATGAGTAGTGGAGTTGCCATACGAAGAGCCCTTACCGAGCGCGTTGAAAATAGTCTGGAGCTCGTCTGAACGAGTGATAATAACCCCAACATCAATCGCCCTGAGATCGAAAAGAAGTCGGAAGTTGTTTAAATCGCGATCATAAAATGGATCTTTATTATTCCATTCAACTTCAACAGCAATTCGATTTTTAAAACAGTCCACTTTGTGTGTCGGAGATTCGTGAGCCACGCCGTCAATAAGAATTTGTGTGTTAAATGATTTCTCCACCCAACCCAAGCGATAGAAATGGCTGTCTAGCTTCCCTGAAATTGATGACTTATTCCCACCGGCGGAGATAACATCGCTGCGGTTTAAACGGAACCCCTCTAAGACAGCAATCAATTCTCGCCATTCTTCCGGAAAATCCGTACTCAGTACAGCACAAGCATGGCGCCATTCTCGTACCTCATAATAATTACGTATAGATTCGGGCAATAAATCGATCCCCATACGCCACCTCCAGTCTTATTCCCCAAGCTTCAACAGATTAACTAAGAAGTTTTTAACTTCTGGATAGCTGCTACTCAAGGCTAATACTTTTCCTGGGTCATTATCTATAGCGATACATACTTCATTGCAAATATATTTTTTAGCACCTTCATTTTCAAAATCCAAGGGTTTCTGATCAGGGTTTATATCCTTATGAGTTTCGTTGATAAACCTGAGAATTTCGATGTTTTCATATGAAGTCTTAGCTCGCTTTGCTTTTTGTTTAGCGACCAGACTTTTATACTTCTTTTTCCGCAGAAACTTGTTGGCAGCATCAAATATCAACTCTGGGTAGAGCATATCCTCCATTTCATAATCCCAATTTTGATTATGTTTTCCATCAAATCGGGAGATATGCTTAGGAATTATTTTTAACTTTTGGGTTTTTGATTTGCTTTCTAACTTTTTGAATGTACTTCTACCCTCCTCGTCGTGATCAAGCAGGCAGACTACAGTGGGTATGAAGTCTAAATCCTCTGCAAATTCTTTTAAAAACTCGATATAGCCTGCCATCTTACTACAACCACCAGCAACCAATATATTGGGAATGTCCATATCAAAGGCAGTAAGTAATGATTGCAGGTATCTCTTATCTTCCTCACCTTCAACAATTACATTGAACGGCACAATACTCCATGAATCATTTTTTCCAAGCCCCATATGTTTTCTAATTGCTTCAATTTTTTGTGTCCCTTTCTTGTTGTTCACATATGTACTCAGTTTAATAAACTGTTCTTTTGGTCGTCTGGTGTACTGAACCGGTGTCTGTTCCGCCTCAAACAGATATGTATTCTCACAGTTGGCGATGTCAATAAAATGTGGGGAATGTGTCGTCACAATGATATCAACATCTTTAGCTATTGTTTTAAGCTCTCTGTACACCTTTTTTTGAAGATTCGGTTGGAGAAACACCTCGGGTTCGTCAATAGCCCAAATAACTTTCTCATCAAAATTTTGAGAGATATAGCTAATCAAGGACAGTAAAACCATCCTTTGTATTCCGCTGCCCTTTGTGTCTAAAAGAGTGTTATTAGTGTCTTTTAGAGTGAAATTCACTAGTCCGGAGATCGCCTCCCTGAGGTTGGTGTAATCCGGGAAAAATATTTTGATTGCCCAATCATCCGCATTTAACCCTTCCACACCGGTCATAAATTTCTTAAAATGTTTTGTAATGTTTGACTCGATTGTTTTCAATGCTTCTTGGGACTTCACTATGAAATCTGACAAAATGGCTAACGGCTGGGCTTGTTTTTTCCTCAGGGCGTCTAGCCCCGGAAGCACATCTTCCTTAAATATTTCTGAGATTATACTAGGAAGATCAATATTGTTGGATTCAATGAACATAAATTTATAGCTTTGTTTTACGATCATCCGTGCGTCTTCAGGTGTGATTGCTTTTCCATTCTTCTTTCCAGTAACTTGTAGGGTGTTCTCATTGTTTTTTGTAGAGAAGGTAGTCTTGATTTGATAGGTGTCTCTATTCGCTGTGTTAATAAAATTTACTGTAATATCACTTTTGAATCCATGGCCACGACTACCTTCAGCAATATGGTACGGAATATCAAAGTAGCTGAATTTCTCCGGAACCATTGAGAAGAACAAATCAAGTGCTCTCAAGAAGTTAGTTTTACCAATATTATTCGCACCACAAATGATTAGTGGCTCGCCGTCTTTGAATTCAATAGTCATTTCGTCAATGGATCGAAAATGCTTTATAGTTGCTTTTACGATTTGTAATGTCAATTAGTTCACGCCTTCCAATGAATAGTATCTACGATAACCACGGCATAAATTGGATTTTCGACAGGAAGTTTTAAATATCCTGCCAAATAACATAAAGAGAAGAGGAAGATTGTCATATAATAGCACAATCTTCCTCTTCTCTTTGGCTCACTGGTCTTAGCGGGTAAGAATCACGCGATAATACTTCAAAATGTATATTGCTAACTACATTTTCATAGTATATAATATGAATTAATAATATGATTTTAGTTAACTAAAGCGAGGGGGCGCTGATTTAACGTGGCAGTTCTAAATGAGGAATACCCCAATAAAACATCGCAAAGTGTAAGCATTAATGAAAAGGTTGTAGATGTCTGTAAGCAGACCGGACTCCCGATAAGTCAAATAGTTGAATCTTGCCTTATACAGTTTGCCCGCATGGATGACGCAACTAGGTTCAACTTATTAGCTGAGAACGATGCCAACAAAGTAGATACATCGGAGATTGTCACCCCAGGATTCGATTACGCGGAGAGAGCCGTAAAAGAAGCTAAAAATCAAGTTGGTAAACATGCTTTTAGTATGAGTACAAAAGCTTTGATAGCGATCGGTATCGCATTACTTGCTGCGATCTTCTTTATGTCAAACAAGGAGAAGGACTCATGAAAGGGGGTGAACATACATATGGGGAAAATCGGAATCGCGACTGGCGGTAAAGGAATTGGAGTTAGCGTCGTTTGGGCAATTGTTATCGTTCTTCTGGCCTTTGTTGGCGCGGCCAAAATTTATCAAGATTCGAAGTGAACAACATGAGCAATGAGGAAAGAACATAGCAGAACCCCACGCCTAAACATTCGGAGTGGGGTTCTTGCTGTTATCTCATTAATTTGTTGGTCTCCCAACACGAATAACCATCTTTGGATCACCTGACAAGGGGCAACCCTAGTTGTAAAGGAATGTCATTTTGTTTTTCTAAAGTAATCGATATTAAAAATGATGTTCTGTAACCTCAAATACGTACAACTTTTTTCGTTGGTAATAGAGTTATGATTGTTTTTTTAAATTTTGAAGTAAATATTCGATCACAGCTTCAAACTGTGTCTTCACGGCAGCTCGTGTATCGCGGAGCAGTATCGATAGGTCAACTGTATCTGTAAAACGATCCGAAAGCGGCCAACGCAACATGATTTGGTGAACTTCTTCTCTGATAGCCAAATCGGCATGACCGGAAGCGATTGTATAGTAATTATAATCTACAGTAGGCAGGCTTTTATGATGAATTTGATTTCTTGTTTCATTAATTAGATGAAATTCCGGAATTGCTTTTCGATCAAATCGATAATCATATTCATCAGTTTCTTCACTTAATACCAAAAGAAAACCGTCTAAGTAATCGATAAAACTATCAATATGCACTAAGTAATTTTTCAAATGCATTAGAAATTCAGTAGGATTTATATTTGCCCCTTCATCCCTTAGGTTTTTGACTATTGCAAAAAGATAGTCATACTCAAGATCGACAAATTGTAGTATTACCAAAATATTTACATACCTGTACTCTAATTGTTTTAATACGGGAGTGTGTTCGATAAGCAAAAGTAATTCATCAAGCAGCTCAACACAATTATTTGCCAGGCTATTATAGTAATCCCGATTGCTCGAAAGAAATTCTTTACTATAGGTAATATCAAAATTCACATTTCTCTCCACTTTCTTCACTCCATTGAGATTTTTATGCTTTCCTTGAAATACTGAATGAGCTGGTAAACTTTCTTACAATAAGGGATGAAGACTTGAAGGTTTGCGAAAAAAATTCTTTCGCGACCATTTTTCCGGTCGGATGACCTGCATCATTTCTATTGTTCCGAATCATTTCAAAGATTCAGTTCTAAATGCCTACAGATTCAATAATTTTCCAAAGCTTATTCAATGTCAAGTGAATCAATGAAATCTTTTGTTTATTCTGATAAACGGTTTATTAACTGGTATCAGGAACGGCACGAAGAACTACAGGTGATATAAGCTCGGGAATACTTTCAGTAAACGAGGAAGCTCTACGAAGACGAAAGTAATTGTTGAAGACCATTTGGTGGAAATGTAAGACTCAACGAATTGTGGCATTCCTTCTTTCAAAGGAATGCCATTTTATTTTTACTATAATGATCGATGTTGCTCTTACTTCAATAGATGAATAAATAGGTAATACATGGAAAATAATTTATTGATACTACTTGAATAATCCCTTATAATTAAAATAGTTAAAATATAGAAACAATATAAACAAATGTAATTTTCAATAAAGGGAGTGATTTTATGAACCGGGAGAGTCGCACAGGAGGTTTACCCGGAAGTCTAATAGAGAAAATAAAATCATCGCTGCGGTTCAACTTTAGAAAAGGAGAAAATGAAAAGGAGTCTGATTCGAGGCTTGCAGTTGCTTATGGAAGGATATTGTTTGAGAAAGTCCAGGCCCATGGACAAAGTGTAGAAAATGCGTGTACATTACAACCTACGAATAAGCAGGACTTAAAAAAAGCTGTAGAAGTAATCCTTGATATGAAAAGTCTGAACAGTCTAG
This sequence comes from Cohnella sp. CFH 77786, assembly GCF_019400745.1. Classification (GTDB taxonomy): domain Bacteria; phylum Bacillota; class Bacilli; order Paenibacillales; family Paenibacillaceae; genus Cohnella. The sequence goes on from NZ_WJIB01000018.1 coordinate 32,212, forward strand.
CAACTGAGATTCCGGATATTAAGAAACCTCTATTTCTTCCGTGGTATGTTGATTCTAAATGGGTAGTCTTGAAAATGACTGTATTCTACATGCTTTTAACTTCAGTGATTGCGAAACTCCTTGGTTTACATAGCAGTATCAACGTTGTCTTTTTGTTTATTGGTTTATATCTGGTAGGGCTACATTACAGAGGCAAGCGATATTTTAAAAAGATAACAGTCTTATTAGGAGAAAGTAGAGAGTGGAGGAAAGATGGCTATCGGATCAACGTTAATAATAGTTATTGGTTTGTTGTTAAGAATATGTCGGTAAAAGACGTAGTTGATACATATTTTGATAAGATTTGTGAACATCGCAATCATTCATATATTGAAGAAGCATTAATGAAATATAAGGAAGAAAAGCCTAATCACTATAACTTATTAGAAGACAAATTAAATATTAAAACTAAGACCGACACCGAAAGAAAACCAGCAATTCAGCATTCAAAGAGCATGGAAGAAATTCTAGCTAAAAAAATAACTGATTTTATATATAAGTATTTTAAGCCTGAAGGGACAACAATAAGTGGGCCAAGCCTTTTAGAAGAGGATGAGAATGGTCGTCAAGAATGGTGGATGAACATTAAGGGAGTTACAGCAGAACAGCTTGAAAGAAAGATACAGAGTCTTGAGAATTACACAGGAAGGTATGTAAGCGGAAAAATTCACTCGGGTAAGTATCACCCAGGAGATATAGTGTTTTATTTGGCATCTAGCCGGAAAGACGCGTTTGATAATCAAGAAATGAAGGAAGAAGTGGTGGAAGGGGATAGGGCTACGATAGAACGAAATGGCATCATAAATAATAAAAATCCTGTAGACAAGCAATGGAAAGAGTTGTTTAATCAAACTTTTCCCAAACATGAATACAAAACTCCAGATTTCATTTGCAATAAAGATAGTTCGACAGAATATCATATTATGAAAATTAGAGGAATAACCGCGCAAGATTACCAAAGCAAGATTGCAACTATTGAATCACAAGTACGCAAGCAAGTTTACTTTATTCATGAAAATTTTGAAGGTAATACTGGTATTACAGCTATAGAATTGGCAAATAAAAAACTTGCCTCGATGATTACTTACAATGAAATTGAGCATCTAATCTCAAGGGATAGGATTTGCTTAGGATTTGACGTTAAAGGTCCTGTGGAATGGGATCCTAATTTAGAAGGCCATTGTGGAATTGCTGCTCGTACAGGTAGTGGGAAAAGTGCAGAAGTGAGGTTTATATTATGGCAACTATTACCGCGAAGGGATATGATTCCGCGAAAGGATATGATTATTATTTTTGATTTTAAAGGAGGTATCGAATTTTCTTTTCTTAGAGAGAAAGGATATATCGTATTAGGGGATACATCCCAGTTCAATCCATTGAGTCAACAGCTCTGTGGGGAATTAGAGGCAAGAATATCTTATTTTAAAGAATTAGGAATAACTCAATACAGTGAATACGAAATGCTATTAACGCTTGATAAGCACCTTAGATTCTATCCTAGAATTTTCGTAATTATAGAAGAAGCAAATGCTTTAAAGCTGAGGTTAGATAGCAAGGATTTTGCAGTCGCCCTTCGTAATCTAACAGAGTTAGTTTTAAGAGCTAAATCGTTTGGAATTCACATAATATTGACCGCACAAAGACCAACTGCTGAAAGTTTTATTAATGCTGATATACGAAGTAATTTAGGAGTTATTGTTGGAGGATGGATGAGTTCCAGTCAATCTATAATGATTTTTGAAGATAAACGAGCAACAAATATTTCAGATATAAAAGGACGATTCAAAGCCAAGGGAGCAAGTAGTGAATCTGAATATCAGATTCCGTTTATGACAGGGCAGGATTTTCAAATACTGGAATGGGCGCGCAATCCTTACGAGAATTACGTACTTGGGTCTGAAGGACACATTAGTGAACAAAACTATCAAATCACAACAGAAACTAAATCAACTCAAAATCCATTCTGGTAGATAAGGTGATTTTCCTATGAAGAGTCTCAGCGCTGTGGATATGGAGATATTACGTGTGCTCGATAAATTTGGCCATGCAAAGATAAGTCAAATATGCTTGCTAGTTCCCGAGGAGTCAAAACGATCTAATGAAGTAATCAGGTTAAGATGTCGTCAACTTGTGAGTGTATATGGTTATATTGAAGAAATTAGAAAAAAGTTTGATAAAGTTTACCGGCTTACCGTACATGGAAAGCAAGTTTTTAGATCGGCATCTGTCTCTACAGACTCTTCAATCATACGTGGGATCGAGTCATTAAATGCTGATTTAGTAAGAGCGGAATGGGCAATAGAAGCATTACAAGAAGGGGCTGTAACTGTAACTTCGGGCTTTAATTTTACTATGAATGAAATTGATTTTTCCCCCGTTGTGGATGCAATGTCACAAAGGGAGCAGCACAAGAAATTTCTTATCATTGATTCCGACAGTACATCAAATTACATAGGAGAAACCTATTTGAAATTACAAAAATTAATAACGGCGGTTACTAACTGTCCAATTGATGTAGTGGTTTTCTTTAAACAGCGGCATTTTGAGATTGACAACTTTGTTCATGAAAACAATTACACGAATGTAAAAGTAAGACAAGCTGCGGAGGTAAATCTGAAAGGTAAGATCGAGCTGGATAAGGAGAAGAAAAAGAGACATGAGACTTATCTAAAGAAGAAAGCAGAGATCATGAAAAATAAGAAGGATAATTTCACTCGAGAAGGTGACTTGAAATGAAAATGAAACATTGTCTTATTACGAGCGTATTGGCTCTTTCTGTTATTTTCCATAATGAGTCAAAGGGTCTAATCAACACTGTCATGGTTAAAACGAAAATTGCATCAAGTATCTCTGACTTTATCCCACAATTCATTAGTGGTGCTTGGAATACATCTTGGGATAAGGTTGACACCGAGATAAGTAGCTGGCCTAGAAGTTTTTAAGTTTAACCCTACATGTGAAAAATATCACAAACAACCCTTGTTTATCTGATTGTAAAAAAGAAGCCAAAGGAGTTAGCGGAAAAGATGAGAGTGAGATACGTGATTCTGCTATTTAGTATCTTTATGGTTCTACAACTTACTGTTGGAAAGTCTATAACGTTCCAACCACGAACGGTTTATGCTGATGCAGTCGATATTGAGGCAAAGTTCCCTGACCCGAATTTGAATAAAGTGATTCATGATTGGCTTGGGGTTTCAGTAACGGATACTGTTTATCAATCGGATATTGTTGTGAAAACAAGCGACCCCGGTGGAGATTATCTGAACCTTTCGAACAAGAATATTTCAAGTCTAGAAGGCATGGATATTTTTGAGGGTTCTAGCCTCAAACGTCTATATTTAAGCAATAACAACATCTCGGATATTTCGTCTCTATCCGGTATTACTTCTCTTCAAGTAATGGATATTGGTAATAACCAAATTACGCGCATTGCAGCGATCAATGGAATGACGAATCTTGTGTGGTTAAACCTCGGATTTAACCAAATTACAGATATATCGCCAATTGCAGGTTTGTTGAACCTGAAATCACTTTTTATTGGAAATAACCAGATAAATAATATCTCGCCAGTTGCCGGTTTGACAAATCTTACTTTTCTAAGTTCTGAATTCAACCAGATTACAGACATATCACCTGTTGCAGGACTCACGAATTTGACATCACTTGTTATGGAATGGAACCAAATCACTGATGTATCCCCAGTTTCAGGTTTGACGAATTTGACAAACCTTTTGCTAAGCAAAAATCAAATTTCTGACATCAACCCGCTTGTTAATTTGTCGAAACTAGAAACACTCACTCTTTCTAACAACAACTTATCGAATGCAACCCCTCTTCAAACATTGATTGATCTAAAATGGCTCGATCTTTCGAGAAATAATATCGTCGATCTTTCAGCATTAGTAGGGTTAACGGAGACTACTTACTTGGACCTTAGTAATAACCCGATTCCTGAAATTTCGCCAATTGCTGGTATGACGAAGTTGAATCAGCTATTTCTAAGTAACACGCTCATCAAAGACTTAAATGCACTTCAAAACATGACTGTCTTGCAAAATTTGCAAGCTTCACAAGCACTCATATCAAACGTGTCCGGCTTATCTGGATTAACTCAAATGACTTCATTAAATTTGCAATACAATCCGATCATTGATGTTACACCACTATCGGGATTAACGAACTTGCTTGATTTGATCATCGATTCAACGTTCGTAAACCTCTTTAACGGGACAAATAAGGCGATCATCGACGGCATACCAGCGTCAAAAATAATTACACCGCAAATTAGATACGGTTTTGTAGATGGCAATGAATTCGGAGCATCTTTCAGTCTTAATGTCGGAGAAATGCGTTCGCCGGGATATGGATTTTTAAGCACAAATGATGGAACTACTTGGTCAAATACGGTGTCCTGGCATCAGGGATTTCTTGATGAATATTTTAAAACTCCTTCAACCTTTGTTTCTGCTGACCCCTCGATAGCCACCGTGAATCCAACAACTGGACAAATCACTGGTGTTTCACAGGGAACGACTCAAATTACAACCAGGCTTTTCGGTTGGGCATCGGATTATACAGAGCATACGTTTGATGTCGTGGTAGATCCGAGTGAACCGCCTCCGGTCGCCGTAGAGCCGAGTGAACCGCCTCCGGACGCCGTAGAGCCGAGCGAACCGCCTCCGGTCGCCGTAGAGCCGAGTGAACCGCCTCCGGTCGCCGTGGAGCCGAGCGAACCGCCTCTGGTCGCCGTAGAGCCGAGCGAACCGCCTCCGGTCGCCGTAGTAGAGCCGAGCGAATCGCCTCCGGTCGCCGTAATAGAGCCGAGCGAACCGCCCCCGGTCGCCGTGGAGCCGAGTGAACCGCCTCCGGTCGCCGTAGAGCCGAGCGAACCGCCTCCGGTCGCCGTAGAAATACCGATTCCCACGGCTGTAGAGCAACCCAATGAACCTCCTCTTACAGAAGACATTCACGAAGTGGATACTAAACAACCTCTAATACTTCCGAAGGAGATTCCAAGCAAGCCAGATCAAAAGATAATATGGCCAATTCCGGTTGTGGCCCTCATTCTCTTGTTTGTACTACTATATCGTCGTCGAACTAATGTAATGGTTTATAAAGGTGGTAAGCTCGTTAAGAAGCTATATGCAAAGCCTGATCAGGTAATAAAAGTCGATCTTCGAGATATACTTCCGGACACTCCAAGTGATGACTATGCTGTTGTCTTCTTGAAGAACTTAATTAGAAGGTTACCGATAGGTTCTTCCTTTTTGATCTATTTTGGTGAACTTAAGTTACCAGTAACAGTAAAGAATAAAAAATCTATTACGGTTATGATAGGGCCTTCATCTGAAAAGAACCCAACTAACGAAGGCGAAAGCGAATCGCTGCATGAGCATGTTAAAGGTGTATCAATAACCATTTTAAGAGGAGAAGAACAAGTATGAAAATGAAGAGGACAGTGACTTTGCTGATAACCGTATTAATTATATTCTTTGTTTTTGGCACAACATCTTACGCCGAGGAAGTAACGGCAAATAATGAAAACAAATCATACAATATTTTGATACCTAAGAATGTTCAGGAAAATGTATTTACAGATGATTATATTTCCATTGATCCTCAAGGAGTTCAACATAATCTGATCGGCACAATAATGGAGGGAACATTTTACACAACCCCTGATAGTTTTAGGTCGTTTCCTTATCTTGAAAAAAGTCTCTATCACAAAAAATCAAAATCGTATTATATGTTGTTTGATAATGGGAATTGGGTTACGTTCAGTAAAGGTCGGTTTAATTCAACAATTAAAATTATAGAAGGCACGGAAGTTCCTGATTCCGAAGAATTATACAGTTTTGCTTTAGATTTAACACGTATTGCACTCCGGAAACTATACGAAACAGCGGGTTATAAGCTTGAATACGATAGACATGAGCGTAGTATAACTATTTCTCCCGATAACGCTGAAATCGAACCATACTGAATATTGCCGCAAGAATTGTCACGATTGAAAGCCTAATGATGCATTGAAATCTATCAAAAAAATGGGGAATGATCATCCATGAAGAGGTTGGCTGTGATATTGTCTATATTTACAGTGTTTTCCTTGTTTCAAACGGATTCAATATATGCGTATGGTTTTTTAGTGAAACAAGCAACGATGAAGAATGAATCTATTACAATTAAACATCACGAGGAGTACATTGAGTATTTATCCAAAGATAATCATTCTCTTGGATCGGGCAATTTTACTCCTTATGTAATTGAAGATAGTTTTTTTATAAAAAGAAATGAAATAATCGATCTCCCTTTCGTTGAAAAAATCAGTCTGGAGTACTCCGAGCGGGGAATGTTGCGTATGTCTATTACATTCATGAACGGAAGTCAGATTTTGATAAAATTTACGGCGTTGGATGCATCTCTACAAAGAATAAATGAAGAAGATTCAGGAGATGCATTAATCTATAACTATCCTGATTTTGTGCCTATTAGGTTACTTTATGAACAAGCTGGATATAAGGTCGATTATCATAATGAGGATTTTGAGTCTATAACGATCACTCCATGATTCTCGAAAGAAATAAATGAAATATATAATGGTGGCTTCCTACTTTACGAAAACCCCTCCTTTCGGTGCGGGTTTTTTGTTTTAGCTTTATGTTCGTATATTATTCCTAATCCTGACGGTTGATTATTCTTACTCTATAAGTTGTGTATTACCGATTTTGTAGAATTGGATGAATAGAATAAGCTTTGTATTCCTTTAATAACCTTTATGTATTCCGCGATTATCTGCGTTTGGAGGATGTTTCCATTAGCTTACATTTTTAACGCATCGAATGGCCAATAGATGCTCAGGGAGTCTAAGTAGCAAAAGCGAATGTTAGAAACGATTTCTGATATACGCTTAGGAATAATTTGGATGGGTCGGACGTTGAAGTTAAAGAATTTTAAAATTAGGTCTTGACAAGGTTTTTTTAAAATAAAACTAACTTTCCAACACATGATATTGTTCAACAAGCAAGTGAATTGAATCATTTCGATAAATTCGCAACCAACTAAATACTTAAACTGGGGAGCTAAAGGTGACAGCAAAGCATAAAACCAAACCACTTCGCAGGATATCTGAAAAAATGCCATTTGTATAATAGACTTATTCAAAGTTTATTCAACATTTATTCGGATTGAAGGTGGAGACATGGCGAAAGTAGTGGTTGAACATCAAGAACTAAAATTGCTTACAGTTGCAGAGGTTTGTATGAAGTTGAACGTTGGGAGAAGTACAGCTTTCAAGCTAATCAATCAAAAAGGTTTTCCAGTGATCAGGATAGGAAAGCTCATTAGAATTCCTGAAAGCGAGCTTGTTTCGTGGATAAGTCGGAGCGTGGGTTCAAGTTACGAGTTGGAGTGGTGAAGAGCGTTCAAATTAGTTCATGAATATAAGAGCCGCCGACAAGACTGGCCATAAAATAAAGCCGAAAGTGGGGAAGAGAAATAATGCCAGAACAAAACGTATTAAATAGGAAGAAAAAAAAGAGAGCGAGGCGTTCAAAAGGGGAAGGAAGCATTTTTCAGAGGAAATCAGACGGAATGTGGGTAGCTAAAGTGCCAGTGGGGTTTAAGCCAGACGGCACAGTGATAAATAAACTATTATATTCGAAAGATGAAAAGCTAATTAAAGTTAAGGTAGATCAATTGAAGAGAGAAGTACTAACGAACATTTATATCGAACCAAATAACTTGTCCGTTGCTGATTGGTTTGAAATATGGTTGAAAATTACAAAGAACAATTCAATAAAAAAAACGACAAAGATATTATACGAGAGCCTGATACGTAATCATATTTTACCTATCTTAGGTGGATACAAGTTGTCTAAGTTAAGAAGACTCCATTTACAAAAATTTATTAACGACAAACTGGAGAGTGGACGACTGGACGGAAAAGGAGGAGGGTTATCGGCAAAAACTGTGAAGCACCTATGTCAAATTATTAATAGTGCTTTGAAAGAAGCAGCCGAACAAAAGTTTATTTCCGACTACGTTACTTTAAAAGTGGCTTACCCTAAGCAGAAGCGTAAACGTATCAAGGTATTAATGAAAGAGCAAGTCGAGGCATTTTTATGCTTTATTCGTAATCATCCCAGATTTCAAAAATACTATGCCCCAATACTTCTTGAAATATACACGGGGGTTCGAAGAGGAGAACTGCTTGGGCTAAGGTGGGACAATGTCAGTTTTTCATCCGGAATGATTAAACTCGAACAACAACTTGTAAAGGTTGGGAGTAAACATGAAATAAGTGATTTAAAAACTGATTCTAGTCATAATCGTATTATTGCAATCCCTGAGGAAGTTGTAGCTGTACTAGAAGAGTACAGACAACGAAAAGAAAATGAATATAAATTGCTTGGGTATAGTGAACGCAAAGTGGAAGTTATGTTGTCAGAAGGACTTGTGTTCACTAATACTGTCGGCAACCCAATTCAACCACGCAATTTCATAAGAGATTTTAAACAAATGTTAAAAGCTGCTGATGTCCCAAGTATTTCTTTTCATTCGCTGAGGCACTTCTTTGCAGTCTGGTCGATAGATAATGGTGTCAACATTAAAACGCTGCAATCAGAACTTGGTCACAGTGATAGTAAAACTACATTGGACACCTATGGAGATCACATTAATGATGAGATGAAAAAGGAGGCTGCAAAAAAGCGAAGATTGATTGTACAAAAGGGCATTGAACAAAAAAATGAGGATATTATTCTTAGTTGATAATTGTAGTGACGGTATACCGATGATAAGGTACACCGATAAGATACACCGGCTAACTTTTAGAAAAAGAAAAAAGCGACCCGAAGGCCGCGATCGTTGATGTATAGATGGTCGAGACGACAGGATTTGAACCTGCGACCTCTTGGTCCCGAACCAAGCGCTCTACCAAGCTGAGCCACGTCTCGATGCCGCCGTTTCCGGCGAACGAATTCGATTATAGCACAGCCATTCGGAAAAAGGAAGAGCAGAGCCACCATATTTCTGAGGAAATTATCTCCACTCTCGCCTGCGGCCTTCAAGTTGGATTTCTCCGTTCAGAAGCATCCGAATGGATTCCGCCGTGCGGCGTTCCAGCAGCTCCGGCGCGCGGGCGATGGCTGTTGCCGTATCCATTCCCTGCTCCTGCAAGGCGAATACGGCGGCTGCGCCGTACCGGTACAGCTCGTCGATCCCCGTGCCGACGAATCCTCCGATGAGAATGCTGGGCACCTGCCGGCGCCAGGCCGCTTGTACGACGCCAAACGGCGTTTTACCGCGGACCGTCTGTTCGTCGATCCGCCCTTCGCCGGTCAGCACGAGATCCGCCTCCAACAGCTCGCGTTCCAATCCGCTCGTGCGGATGCAGAGGCCGACGCCGGACTCCAAGGTGGCGCCAAGCATGGCGTACAGCGCCCCTGCTGTTCCTCCGGCCGCGCCGGCGCCCGCCAAGGCATGCACCGACACGCCCGTCTCCTCCGCCATCACGTCCGCCAGCCGGGCGAGGGAGCGGTCCAGCCGTTCCACCATTTCGGGAGTGGCGCCTTTCTGGGGACCGAACACCGCGGAAGCTCCATCAGGTCCCGTAAGCGGGTGGTTGACGTCGCAGGCGACAGTCCATTCGCATGACCGCAAACGGGGATCCGCATTCGAGGAATCGATCCGAGCCAGTCCGCTGAGAGCAGCGCCGCCCGGCGGAAGCGGATGGCCCATCCCGTCCAACAGGGCAAATCCGAGCGCTTGCAGCATGCCGGCTCCTCCGTCGTTCGTGGCGCTGCCGCCAAGGCACAGCACGAATCGGCGCGCTCCCTCGTCCAGGGCGGCCCGGATCAGCTCCCCGTAACCGAAAGTCGAAGCGATCAGCGGGTTCCGCTCTTCCGCTCGAAGCAGGGGCAAACCCGAGGAAGCCGCCAGCTCCACGACGGCCGTCCTTCCATCCCCCAGTATCCCGAACTCCGCCTCGATCAGCCGTCCGAGAGGGTCGTGAACCCTCGCTTTGCGGTACCGGCCTCCGGTCGCCTCCACGAGGCAAGCGAGCGTGCCTTCGCCGCCGTCCGCCATGGGAATTCTCTTCAGCGACCAGTCCGGCGGGACCACTCGGCCGATTCCGCGCTCCATGCACAGCGCCGCTTCCGCCGCGGTTAGGCTGCCTTTGAAGGAGTCCGGTGCAAGGACGATTTTCACGGCAAATCCCCCCAATTCCCCTGCTGATACTTTCCAACTTATTATAAAGGTTATGTTTATTGCCATCCAAAAGGTTTCCTGCTAGAATTTATGCATCCGATATGCTCATGGGAGGGCAAAAATGAATATGAAGAAATGGAGTTTTCTCGCCTTGGCCGCTCTGCTGGTCGTGGCGATTTCCGCATGCGGTAAAAAAGAAGAAGGCGGCTCCGGCGGCAAAGTGTACAAATTCGCGACGGACGCGGCTTACTCGCCGATGGAACTCATGGACAAGGATAAGGTCGTCGGGTTCGACGCCGACTTCCTGGACGCGGTCATGAAGGAAGCGGGACTCGAGTACACGCTCACGAATACGGGTTGGACCCAGATGCTCGAATTCGTTAAGCAAGGAACGGAATACGACGGTGGAATTTCTTCCATTTCGATCACCGATGATCGTAAACAATCTTACGACTATACGTCTCCTTATTTCGAGTCGAGAAATATGATTCTCGCGAAGAAAGGCAGCGGATTGAAAACCGGGGAGGATCTTAAGGACAAGAAAGTGGCTGTGCAAGAAGGCACAACCGCAAATGATATCATGGAAGGCATCATGGGCAAAGATAATTCGAATTTGAAACGCTTCGAAAGCAACACCTTGGCATTCGTCGAGCTGGATAAAGGCGGTGTCGATGCGGTTGTAGCGGATATTGCAATCGTAGGGGAATATTTGAAACAAAACCCGGATAAAAACCTGGAAGCCGTGGATCCGAATTTCCCTTCCGAATTCTATGGCATCTTGCTCCCGAAGAACAGCGAGTTGAAGGCGAAGCTGGATCCGGCCATCAAAAAAGTGCTGGAGAGCGACAAGTACAAGGAAATATACCGGAAGTGGATCGGCAATGAGCCGAATGTCGAGAACATCCTCAACGCAAAATAAGCTTGGCGATTAAGCATGCGTAATGGTAAGGTTGCCGTTACGCATGCTTTTTGCCGGAATCGCACTTAGAAAGGAAGGCTTCCATGGATTTCAGGTTCGATATCGTTTATGAATATGCGCCCTTGCTTCTAAAGGGCACATTGCTAACGATCTGGATTTCGCTGCTTGGTATCCTATTCGGATCTATACTTGGGCTTGTCATCGGACTCGGGAAAATGTCCCCGAAACGGATTTTGAACTTTCCTGCCAGCGCGTACATCAACTTTTTTCGCGGGACCCCGCTGCTTGTTCAAGTCCTCATCGTTCATTTCGGCGTAGTGCCTGCCATTTACGGCTCAACGAATTCCATAATCGCAGCGGTTCTCGCTTTAAGCTTAAACTCTGCCGCTTATACGGCAGAAATTTATCGTGCCGGCATCCAATCGATCGACAAAGGCCAACGGGAAGCGGCTTACTCGCTGGGCATGACGAACCGGCAAGCCATGCGTCACATTATTATCCCCCAAGCCGTAAAAAGGATGATTCCGGCGTTTGGCAACGAGTTCATCGTTTTGATCAAGGATTCGTCTCTCGTATCGATCATTGCGGTGCCGGAGCTGATGTATTGGGGCAAAGCCATGCAAACGCAATATTACAAGATCTGGGAGCCGTATTTGACCGCTGCTCTGATCTACTTCATCCTGACCTACAGCTTGAATAAACTGCTGGGTTATATCGAAAGGAAGGTATGAGGCCATGAATCCGATGATCCGGGTGAAAGGACTGTCGAAGTCGTATGGTTCCCACACCGTTCTGAAAGAAATCAACGCCGACATCATGCCTAAGGAAGTCGTCGTCGTCATCGGCCCTTCCGGTTCCGGCAAATCGACTTTCCTTCGTTGTCTGAACCTGCTCGAGAAACCGGAGAAGGGCGAAATCTGGATCGAAAACACGCAGCTGCTCGCCAAAGGCACCGACATTCCGAAAATCCGGGCCGAAATGGGCATGGTGTTCCAGCAGTTCAACCTGTTCCCGCACATGAAGGTGTTGGACAACATCACGCTATCGCCCGTTCGCGTGCTGGGACGGACGCCCGAACAGGCTCGAACGAAGGCGATGGAGCTGCTGCGCAAGGTCGGCTTGGAGTCCAAGGCGGACGTGTATCCGGCTTCCCTCTCAGGCGGCCAAGCCCAGCGGGTGGCGATCGCTCGTGCGCTGGCGATGGAGCCGAAAATCATGCTGTTCGACGAGCCGACTTCCGCTCTCGATCCGGAAATGGTCGGAGAGGTGCTCGGCGTCATGAAGACGCTGGCGCAGGAAGGGATGACGATGGTCGTCGTGACGCACGAGATGGGTTTCGCCCGCGAGGTGGGCGACCGGATCTTGTTCATGGACGAGGGCTACGTCGTCGAGGAAGGCAAGCCGGAAGAGCTGTTCGGACAGCCGAAGCACGAGCGCACGAAGAGCTTCCTGTCGAAGGTGCTGCACTGACGATAATAACGTCACCCGGCACCGAACGGGAGGCCGTTATTTTGAGAACCACCGTACCACGTAAAAAATGAGAGACATCACGACGCTGAGCAGAATGCAGGTCACGATAGGGAAATAGAATTTAACGGGACCTTTCTCGTATACGATGTCTCCGGGGAGCCGGCCGAAGTTCAGGAACCGTCCTCCAACCATCCAGATCAAGCCGATGACGATCAAGACGACGCCGGCACCAATCAGCAGTTTGGGAATGGGATTCACGGGATCACCTCGATAGTCGCGATGATGGAGCGCTATGCCTCGCGTTGAAGAGCTTGTTACTCTTATTTCTTATTATAAGGCATGACGGACGTTTTCAGTCGCCTGGCTTGTTTGATCAAGGCACGGGTGCCGCGGGAATAAAGGGCCGCATATGGGGAACCCTCAGGTGGAGAAAATCCATCAGGAGGGATATCCGCATGCCATTAGTGCCGTATGAACCTTTCCGCCATCTGGACAACTGGAGACGGGAATGGGATCGATTTTTCACGAACGACTTTCCTTTTGTCCACTTCGGCGGCCAAGGGACGGGTCGCGTCAGCATTGACCTCTATGAAACGGAGAACGAGGTTGTCGCCTCGTGCGAAATTCCCGGACTGGAGAAGAAAGAGGACGTCAGCATCGACGTCGACCGAGATTCGCTGTCGATCAGCGGAACCTTGAACCGGGTGAACGAAGTTAAGGACGAGCGCATGCACCGCCAGGAACGATACTTCGGCCGGTTTCGGCGCTCCGTCGCCCTCCCGTCCCCGGTTTCTTCCGAAGGGGTATCGGCAACGTACAAGAACGGCGTGCTCGAAGTCCGGATGCCCAAGCTGAAAGGCGATTCGAAGAAGAAAATCGACGTCGAGTTTCATTGACCCGCAATCGCGAACGGAGCAGAGCCCGCACAAGGCGGGCTCTGCATTTTTCTTTTGCGGCTGATGAGTTTGCATAGAGCGATCCAGCGATCGCGTCCGTCTACACCATCTGTTCCGCTTTCACTTGTTCGGGTTCAGACTCCAAATCCTCGCCTTGCCACAACAATCGCATCTCTTCGCTGGTCGCCAGCAGCTCGGACAAGGTGCCCGCGGCTTCCATTGCTCCGTCCTTCATGACGATGATATGGTCGGCCCTGGCGAGCGCCGCACGCCGATGGGAAACCGCGATGCAGGTCATGCCGGGCTCTTGGAACAGGCGCTCCCATAATGTTTTCTCCGTCTCCACGTCAAGCGCGCTGGATAGATCGTCGAAGATGAACAAATCCGATTCGGTCATGAGCATCCGTGCCGTCGCGGCGCGTTGGATTTGCCCGCCGGACAGCATCACGCCTCGGGGACCGACGAGGGTATCCAGTCCTTTGTCCAACGTCCGGATGTCCTGCTCCATGACGGATAGCCGGAGTGCCCGGTGAAGCGCCTCGGGGGACACCGTATTTCCTTGCGTAATGTTCTCCATCAGCGAATCGCTGAACAAGCGGGGCACCTGCGGCGTGTAAGAGGTTCTGGGAGGCTTCAGAAACGCTGCGGAATCGGCGAGCTCGCGGGCGTTCCAACGAATCGTTCCGTCCGCCTTCGGAAGCAGGCCAAGCAATGTGCGCACCAGCGTCGATTTCCCCGATCCGATCCGGCCGGTAATGACCAGAAACTTGCCCTTCTCGAGCCGGAAACTCACGCCGCGGATGCCGTTCCCGGAGTTCGGATACGTGTAGCAGAGGCCGCTCGCCTCTAAGCTTTGCAGTCGATCCTCCTCTCGCTCGTCCGGCTTCTCCGCTTCCGGCGGATCGCCGTAGAGATGAATGTCGCTGTGCGCGATCACCTGGTCCTCTTCGCCGGGACGGAAGAGCGTACGCATCCGTTCGAGCGCAACGCGTAGACGCTTATGCTGGAACACCATGTAGCCGAACAGCGAGATGCTGAACGAGAACGTCGTCAAATACGAGGTAAACAGGGCGATGTCGCCGACGGTGAATCGACCGGCTTTCATCTCGGCCGCGCACATGAGCAGAATGATGCCCGTGCTGATGCTTAGGACGTGCTGATTGAGCGATTTCATCCATTGCTTAAACAGATTGTCCCGAAGCGCCGCGTGACGGCGGCTTTCGTTCAATTGCCGGAAGCGGGCGTGCACATGTTCCTCCGCCCGACCAAGCTTGACCGCTTGCACCGCTCCGAACGTCTCGGCGATGAAGCCGGTAATGCGGCCGGTCGCTTCCCGATTGAGCTGGGTATACCGTCTGGCTCGATTGCCGGACAAATTGTTGATTAGCGTAACGATTAGAAGCGGCAGGATGGCGACGGCCGTAATCAGCCAATTGATTTTCGCCATAATGATGATACACAGGACGGCGTAGGCGAATCGGCCCCAGAAGTCGACCCATGATTCCACGTATTCTACGACCTCGTCGACGTCCTCCCGGAACCGCGTCATCGCCTCGCCCGGCGAAGCGGGCAGGTTGCGGCCGGGCCAGCGCATGATGCCGGCAAGCAAGTTGCGGCGAAGAACCGCTTGGACATGGTACACATAAGTAATCCACTCGAAGAAAGCAATGTAGAAGACGCCGACCCGCGTGAATCGGACCAAGCCGACGACAAGAAGCGGCACCGCCAGCCACATGAAGTCGTACGTCTGGCTCTCGGCGCGGTCGAAAAACCATTTCATGCCGAGGCCGATGCCGACCGGCAAGGAGTGGAAGACGCCCCACAGCAAGCCGTTGACAAGAAACAGCGATAGCCTGAAGTTGAACAGGCGCATCATGAAGCGGGTTACCGTCATGCCGGCTCCTCCTCTCCGTTCGTCAGCAGCAGCTGTCCGTAATGCGAATGCGGGTCGCGGGCGAGTGTGTCCCGATCGCCGAACTCCACGATTCTGCCTTCGCTTAGCACCATGATTTTATCGACGTTATCGAGCGTGGACAGCCGGTGCGCAATGACGATGCTCGTGCAATTGGCGAGCAGCCGGTCCAGCGCCGTTTGCAGCCGGGCTTCCGTCGCGGCGTCGAGGCGGGACGAAGGCTCATCCAGGATAATAAGGCTTGGTGAAGTCAGGAACACTCGCATGAGCGCGAACAATTGCGCTTCGCCGGCGGAGAGCGAGGAGCCGCCGTTTACGACCCGGCTATCCAGCCCCTCCGGCATGGCATCGATCCATTTCCGCAAACCGAGCGTTTCGGCCGTCTCCCAAATCTTCTCGTCGGAAATATGGGCGTTGAACAGCGTCAAATTATCGCGAAGCGTTCCGTCGAACAGCTGGACGTCCTGCGTCACCATACCGATTCGGCCATACAGCGTATTGAGCTTAAGCTGGCGAATGTCTTTCCCCCCGATTCGGATGATGCCTTCGCGAATATTGTACATTCGCAAGATCAAACGGCTGATGCTCGATTTGCCGCTGCCCGTACGGCCTACGATTCCGAGCCGTTCGCCGGGTTGCAGCTCGAAGCTGATGGCGCGAAGCACCGGCTGTTCATGGTTGTAGCCGAAGTTTACGCCTTCGAACGTTATGCCGAGCGGCCCTTCAGGCAGCGTCGTATCGCTGCCGTCCTTGATCTCGCTGCGCAAGGCAAGCAGTTCCCGGGTGCGCCGCATGCCGGCTTTCGCCTTCTGAAACTCCTGCATTTGATCGTCAAGCTGTTCGATCGGATCGTTAAGCATTTGCGTGTATTGGAAGAACAGAAAGAGCGTGCCCAGCGTAATAGCTCCGTTCAGATGAAGCCGCACGCTCATGAGCAACACCGCGGTAACGGTGATCGTGAACATGACTACGGTGGCGTTCCACGGGGATACCCGAAGCATCCACGCTCTGCGGCCGGTCCGGAACACGTTCCGCATGGAGACGTGGAAGCGTTGCATGAGGCGGGGAACGCCGCCGTTTGCCTGCACGTCTTCGACGCCCGCGATCCGCTCTTCGATCAGGCCGAACAAGGCAGCGCCGGCTTGCCGGTCCGCTTGAGAGGCTTTCACGCCGAGGTCCCGGATGACGAACATCAGAGCAAGGGATAGAAGCGTGAACACGGTCATAACGGCGGCGATCTGCCAGTTGTAGGCGAACATGAAGCCGAGTATGCCGGCAAGCAGCACAAAGCTGCTGACGATTTTCACGATAAACATTGCGAAGAAGTTCGACATAAGGGTGACGTCTCCATCGATCCGTTCGATCATCTCGCCCGGCGTTTTGGCATTGTGGAAGCGCATGTCGAGGCTTAAGCAATGCTTCAGCAGCACGGAACGAATCTCGTTTGTCGCGCGCCAGGCGACGTCGTTGCCGAGGTAGTCGACGGATACGGTCATCAACTGGGTCACGACCGCGACGAGCAAGTATAAACCGGCCAGCGAGACCAGGGTTTGAACCGTTCCTTGGCCAACCGCGTCGTCAATGAATCTCTGAACGAGCTGCGGCTGAATCAGCTGCAGACCCGTAGCTGCGAGCAGCAGGAAGAGCAGCGCAAGCATTCGCCACTTCACGGGACGCATGTACTGGAGAAGCCAGGCCATGGATAAGGTTTCTTTTTGCGGCATGATGATGTAAAGCTCCCCTCTCTTCCTCGTATGAAGACACTTTCGGCTTAAAATCAGACGAAAGGAACGTGAAAAGGACAAAAAAACTCCAGGCGCAATCGCCTGGAGCGAGGTATACATAGCGGGGACTAATGCATACGCAAGACAAGGTCGGCCGTCAGACGCAAGCTTATTCGATTGGTTGGGACGATCTGGAATGTGATCCGCATCTTGACGACCTCCTTCGGAATGATTGAAAACTTGGATATGGATGAATATAACACGTTTGGTAAAGGGCGTCAATCAGGTTTTTGCGTTTCCGGTCATCCCGCCAATGAAAAAGAACCGCACACGGATGCGGTTCTTCGAGCGTTATGTATGGCGCGCCACGGCGGGATTCGAACCCGCGACGCACAGTTTAGGAAACTGTCGCTCTATCCTGCTGAGCTACGGGCGCGCGATGCGATAATCATTTTAACAGAAATCCGGTCCCGAGGAAAGTCGAGCGTCGCGAAAACAATTGTAAACCTTGTATAATCAAGGTATCGTAAGCTCAAAGACAAATTCACATGAACGAATTGGAGGAACGGAATGGCGACCAACATACGGGACGTGGCCAAAGCGGCGGGGGTGTCGGTGGCGACCGTGTCCAAGGTGTTGAACGGCTATACGACGGTGAGTCAGAAAACGAAAGAGAAGGTGCAGCGCATCGTCAGCGAGACGGGCTTCGAGCCGAACGCGGCCGCCAGAGCCCTTGTCGGCCAAAGGTCGATGACGCTGGGCGTCTTCCTGACGACCGGACTGACGCATTCGTTCTTCACCAATATCCTCGCCGGCATGGAGCAGGCGCTGAAAGCCAAAGGCTACGACCTGATTTACCTGGCGCAGCTGTCCTACGAGAACAAGGAATACAGCTTCGTCCGCCATTGCCAGAGCCGCAACGTGGAGGGGGTTGTCGGTTTCGGATTCCTGGACGATTCGAATTTCGACGAATTGATCGCCTCCCGCATCCCGTCCGTGTTCATCGATCTCGACGTGAAGGGCCCGCGCGCCGGCTACATCAGCTCGGACAACGTGAATGGAATCGCCAGGGCGGTCTGCTATTTGCGGGATTTGGGGCACACCCGGATTGCGCTCATATCCGATATGCCGGAGTCGTATGTCGGCCGCCTGCGGCTCGAGGGCTATCGGAAGGGCCTGCGCCAGGCTGGATTGCCCGATACGGAAGATTACATCGCCTACGGCGATTATTCCCGGGAGCGGGGCTGCGCCGCCATGCAGACGCTGCTCGCCAAGCCCGCCAAGCCGACGGCCGTCGTCTGCTGCTCCGATTACGCCGCCCTGGGCGCGATTGACGCCGCCCGCGATGCCGGATTGTCCGTGCCGGATGACATCTCCGTCATCGGGTTCGACGACTTGGAAATCGCGCGCAATGTCCGGCCCGCGTTGACGACGGTTCGTCAGGACATGCTGAGCATCGGGCGGAAGTCCGTCGAGCTGCTCGACGAAATGATCCAGAACCCGGATTGTCCGGCTCCGGCCGTGATCTTCCCGACGGAATTGATCATCCGCGAAACTTGCGCTCCTCCGAGAGAATAGCCCGCAAGCTCACAGGTAATCGCTCACGATGCGGCGAATCCGCTCCAGCCCTTCCCACATGTCCCCGGGTCCGTCATAGATGAGCACGACCGCGCCGTTGTAGCCGGACTCCTTCATCGTGTCCAAGCACCGGCGGAACTCGGCTTCGTCGGGGAAGCCGTCAGCGTCATAAGCGGCTTTCGCGTGGACGGACAGACTGTGCGGCAAGATCGCCCGGAACTCGTCGTACTTCGAAGGGGCTTCGAAATTGCCGAAATCCGTGATGAAGCCGATCGAGTCCCCCGTGAAGCCGAGCAGCTTGGCGCAACTCTCGCCCGTTGTCGTGAGCGCCTGAAAATTTTCGGATACGACTTTCACCCCAACACTCGA
The DNA here is from genome assembly GCF_019400745.1 of Cohnella sp. CFH 77786. Lineage (GTDB taxonomy): Bacteria > Bacillota > Bacilli > Paenibacillales > Paenibacillaceae > Cohnella. The sequence continues at coordinate 51,331 of NZ_WJIB01000018.1, forward strand.
CGCATACGCCGACAACTCCTTCAGACGTTCGGCAGACGCTCGGATCGCGTCTCCGTCCGTATGCGGCGCCTGCCCGGCGATGACGCGGATCCGTTTCGCTCCGGCTTCGGAGGCGATGCCGATCCACCTGCGGATGAGAGCCAGATCCGCCTCCAGCCGGGCAGGATCCCTTGCGGTCAAATCCCCATAGTCCAGCAGCAGCGTATCGAAGGAGATTCCCGACTCCTCGAACGCTTGCCGAAGAGACGACAAGTAGTCCGGCTCCGTTGACGGAAAATGGAAATGGCAAATCTCCACCGCTTCGTATCCCCGCTTGGCCGCTTCCCGGGGCAATTCCAGCAAAGCGATCGTTTCGGGCTCCGGCTGTACGTGCGTGACGTGGGTCCGGCGCTCTTCGTCCCACCCGGTCCACCGAAGCGGGCCGAGCAGCCGGTGCAGGCTCCAGGTGCTGACGGATAAATAGGACATGGCTGACCATCCTCTCCCAATAACTGTGAATTACTGTCATCATAGCCCGCCGTGACGCAAAAAAGAAGGCCGAAATCGGCCTTCTCTTTATGCGATTATGGCTAGTCTTCTAGGCATCTTCCCGGAGCTCTTCGATCAGATTGGCTTTGGCCATCCTCCGGAGCGGGCCTTGCACGGAGAGCAGGCCGACTCCCAGGGCGTACGCGCTGGCGATGGCGGCTCCGCTCCAAGGGAAATCGAAGGGGATTCCTTGCACCCTGGAGAGCTGCGAGAACAAGAACCAACTGAGCGCGGTCCCGAGCAGCAGTCCCCAGAAACCGCCGATGACTCCGAACCATACGCCTTCGGCCGTCGCCATTTTCCGGATTTGGCCCATCGTCATGCCGACCGCCTGCAGCAGGCCGAACTCCCGGCGCCGCAGCAGCAGGTTGGTTTGCACCGTATTCACGATGTTCAAGCTGCCGATCAGTCCGATGATGGCGAGGAAGCCGTAGACGAAGATTTTCATTTGCACCGCGAATTGACGTTCTTCCTTCTGCCGATCCACGACATTGATCAGCTGCCCTCCCGGAATGTCGGCCGCGATTTGCTCCAGGACCTCGCGCACCGGCTGAGCGTCGGCTCCGTCCTTCAGCGCGACGTCGACGCCCATGAGCGCCGTTCCCATCGGTCGCTTCTCGGCAGGAACCGCTTGAAGAAGCTTGGCCATGGTCGATTTGGTTCCGATGACGTATAACGCGTCCGGCTGATAGGCCGAATCGAAGGGCGATTGCGAGAGGATTCCGGCGATTTTGACTTGCCGAGCCGTTGACGGCTCCGAAGCGGATTCGCCAAACTGCAAGGTCAGCCGATCTCCGACTTTGTAGCGGGTGAGCGGAAGCAGTTCCCGTTTTTTCGAATCCGGATTGTAAGGCTTGACCGTTTGCACGATCAGAACGCCGTCTTCCGCCGCCAGTTCGGCAGGATCTGCCGTGCCGGACTCGAGCCATTGCTCCGCTTTGGCCAGCCGCGCTTCGTCGTACAATTGCAGAACGGCGGAGATTTGCTGCGCTTGCGTACCTTGGAAGTTCACTTCGGTGAAATGGAATTTCATCTTGCGAGAGAAGTCGGGATTGACGACGGACTCCGGAACGATGGCGGTCGAGGACGGCATTTCGTACCGGCCGTAAGCGGCGTCCACCCCGGGCAGCTTCGCGATCCGGTCCATCGTGCCGGGAGATACGATATCGCTTACCCGATCCGCAGGCGTTTTGCCGTCTTCAGAGCGCACTTTTACGATGGTCTGGGCAATGGTAAAAGCAATTTTGTCGTTCTCGGTCCGATCGACCGTCATATCGAAAGCTTGCTGGGTAAAATAATGGAACACGATAAACAGCATGACGCTGATGACGATCGAGAACGTGGTGATGCGGAACTTGGTCCGGTTGCGCCGGATATTGTTCGCGGCCATTCGGCCCTCTACGCCCAGCAGGCCGAGAAGGGAAGGGATCCGCAAACGCCGGTACGATTCCCGTACGATGCTGCCGGCCCCCTTCGTCGCTTCCACCGGGGACACCCGGGACGCTTTGCGGGCGGGCAGCCAAGCGGCAAGATAGATCGAAGCGATCGATACGCCGACGCTGAGCCCCATGATCCACCAATGGAAGGTCAGGCGGAAATCGTCCATTTGCAAAATCCGGAACCCGCCTTGAATCATCAGCCACAGCGTCAGCCACAAGCCGCCCCAGCCGATGGCCAGACCCAGAGGAATGCCGATCAGAGCCAGCATCGTCGCTTCCCGAAGCACCAAGTTGCGAATCTGGCGCGGCGTGGCGCCGATCGTGCGCAGAAGGCCGAACTGGCGGATGCGTTCGAGAACGGAAATGTGGAAGGCATTGTAGATGACCGCGATAGTCGAAAGCACGACAAGGCCGACCAGCGTTCCGAAAATCACGTTCAACGTGCGGTTTAAGCCGTTATCCTGGGACTCGCCCATCAGCGCGAGCACCCTGCCGTTCGTGATGAAAGGGTCCCCGAGCTTGGCGAATTCCGCCAGTCGGGAGCTGATGTCGACTCCTTTCTTGAACGTGGCGAATAGCTGCACATGGCCGGAAGCATCCTCGCTCCGTGCCGGATCCGCATCGGCCATCAGGGTGACCGCCTTGGCGGACCGGGATATTTGGGAAGAACGGTCGTTCCTGAGAATGCCGACCAATCGGTAAGCATGCGGCTTTCCATTCGGTGCGGTCAGCGTCACTTCATCGCCCAGCTTGGGTTTGCCCGGCAACCGGGGCACGATCCATTCTTCCGCCGCCACCTCGTCCGGAGAACCCGGCAGGCTTCCCGATGCGAGATGGATCGGCATGATCTCAAGAGCGTCTTCGTTCACTTCTTGGACGAAGACCGTATCGTTAGGTCCAAGCGGGGTTCCCGCACCGGTGCGCACGGCACCGACCTTGTCGATCAACGCACTGTCTTCCAGCTTACGATAGAGATCCGGGGCGGGCTTCGAATAACCGAAATGAAAAGACCCGTTCTCGTCGATTTGCTGCAACAGAACGTTGTCCTTGAGCGCTTGTCCCATCGTTCCCAGCGCGCTGATGAGCGCTACGGACATGAGGATGCCGAGCACGGTCAGGATCGACCGTCTGCGCTGCTGCTTCAAGTACCGTCCCGCTAGAAATCCGTATCCTTTCATGGCCGCATTCCTCCGCGCGTGTCGGCGATGAGTCGGCCGTCCTGCAACCGGAGAACGCGATCGGCTTCCGAGGCGATGTTCATGTCGTGCGTAATCACGATGACGGTCTGATGGAAACGCCGCACCGCGAGTTTCAGCAATTCGAGTACTTCCCGTCCGTTGGCCGTGTCCAGGTTCCCCGTAGGCTCGTCTGCGAGCACGATAGCGGGGCGGTACGCGAGCGCCCGTCCAATGGCCACGCGTTGCTGCTGGCCGCCGGACAGCTCCGAAGGCAAATGTTTGCGCCGCTCGTCCAGGCCGAGCGTCCGGATCAGATCGTTGACGTAGGCTTTGTCGGGCTCGCGGTGGTCGAGCAGCAGCGGCAGCCGGATATTCTCCTCGACGCTCAGCACGGGAATCAGGTTGTAGGATTGGAAGATGAACCCGATCTTGCGCCGGCGGAATACCGCCCGTTCCTTCTCCTTGAGTTCGTACAAGTTTTCCCCGTCGATCATCACCCGGCCGGACGTCGGACGGTCCAGGCCGCCCAACATGTGCAGCAAGGTGCTTTTGCCCGACCCGCTGGCGCCGACGACGGCGACGAATTCGCCTTGCCCGATCGAGAGGGTCACGTCCTTCAAAGCATCGACCTTCGTGCTTCCTTTGCCGTAACTTTTGCTTAGGTTTTCTGTTTCGATAACGTTCATCAGAGCTGAATCCCCGCTTTCCGATTGGTCCTGCCGCCCTGTGGGAAGAACGGCATGATAGGGCCAGTATAACGCGAGTATCTTACAGCTCCGCCGTGTCTTCGCTTACGGTTTTGTAAGGTTTGGCGATATTCGCGGCGGGCAAGGGATTCAGGGGCATCGTTAGAACGAACCGGGAACCTCCCTCGAGGCGGGAGGAAGCCGACAGCATGCCGCCATGCCGTTCGGCGATTGATTTGGCCAGCGGCAGGCCGAGGCCGACGCCGCTTCCTCCCGGGGAGACGCGGTAAAATTTGCGGAAAATGTGGGGAAGATGCTGCTCATCGATGCCAGGGCCCTGATCCTCCACATAGAGCCGCAGGAACACGGGGGTCGTCTCCCACCCCACCGTGACATGGCCTCCGGGCGGGCTGTGCTCGATGGCGTTCTTCAGCACATTGGCGATCGCTTCCGCCAGCCAGCGGGGATCGTGGGGAATCTCCGGCCCGGCTTCGCGCGGAGGCTTCTGGACAATCGAGACCTGCCGGTCTTCGGCCAGGCGCCGGACGGCATCGCTCGCGCGTGCCACGGTCGGCGGCAAGGGAGCGGGGCGGATCTGAAGGGCAAGCGCGTCCGCCTCGAAGCGGGCGATCTTGAGCAGCGTCAGCGTTAGCCACTCCATCCGGTCCAGCTCCCGGCGGCACGTCTCGAGGAATTCCCGCGCCCGATCGGCGTCGACGTTTCCTTCGAGCAGCAGGTCCATATAGATGATCAGGGAGGAGAGAGGCGTTTTCAACTGGTGGGAGATGTCGGCGACCGTGTCCTTCAGAAAAGCCTTGTCGCGGTGCAATTGCCCGATCGTTTCCTGAAGCCGGATCGCCAGCTCCTGCACGCTGCTGGCCAGCAGCCCGAGCTCGCCTTCTTCATAGAGCCGGAAAGCCATCGGCTCATTATGCTTGACGGCGTCGTCGAGCGAGACGGCAAGCCTGCGGATGTCGGCGAAGTGCCGGCGGTATTCCCGAACGAGCAGAGCGGAGAGGGCGACCAGCAGCGCCAGCATTCCCGCGCCCAAGACGGCGAGGGTGCGTGCCCGGTAATCGTTCAGAACCGGAAAAAGGCGCGATTCCAGCTTCGGCGTCAGTCCGTACTCGGCGGCGATTTGCCGTCCCCTTTCGGCATCTTGGGGCGTAAGGTTATCCGGGTTCGCGAGCAGGCGGGCCCACAACTTCGCCTGCCCGGGGTCGGCCGTGGCAAGCCGGCCGATGATGCCCGTCTGCTGCGCCAGCCAATCCTGCTTGAGGCGCTCCGAGGAACGCTCCGCGAACAGCCACACCAGGACGGCCGACACGATCGCGGCCGCGGCAAGCATCCACGCCAGGCGCCGCGCGGGAGGATTCCGCCATAGACGCGCCGCGTTCAGCTTTGAATCCCCTAACCGTTCCATCGATACCCCGCCCCCCGCACCGTCAAGATAAACCGGGGATTTTGCGGGTCGTCTTCGATTTTCTCCCTCAGCCTCCGGACGTTGACCGCGACCGTGTTGTCGTCCAGCACATCCACGCCGCCCTGCCATACATGCCGAATGATCTGGTCTCTCGACAGCACGGCCCGCGGATGGGCCATGAACAGCGACACCAGCCTGAATTCCGTCAGACTGAGCGGGATGTCCCGGCCTTCCTTCTCGATCCGCATTTCCCCGGGAATCAAGGTCAATCCCCCGGAGTGCTGAGGCTTAGCCGCGGCCGGGGCGTCCTCTTGGGCAACCGCGCTTCTGCGGATGACCGCTTGCACCCGGGACACGAATTCCCGCAGCCGGAACGGTTTCGTAATATAGTCGTCCCCTCCGAGATCGAGCCCGCGAACGACGTCGAACTCTTGGTCGCTCGCGGTCAGGAAAATCACCGGAATCCGCCACCGGCTCCGGATTTCCGAAATAAAGTCGAATCCGTTCCCGTCGGGGAGCTGAACGTCGAGGAGGACCAGTCCGAATTCGCCGCACTCCAGCTCGTTCCTGGCTTCCGCCAGCGTTCGCGCTCCCCGGGTCTCGAAGCCTTCCTGCTCGAGCGTAAACCGGATTCCCCGGTGCAATGCCTCGTCATCTTCGATCAGCAAGATGTTCGTACCCATGGAAGACTGGCTCCTTTCCCTTGTTCATCCGCCACGAGAAGTGGTAAAGAATGGAGATATTTTGTGTCTAAAGTCCTTGATTTTGTCGGAAAATAACGTAAAATCGCGTCCCATGATCGACAGGGTTCTACAATCTGACAACTAATTTTGTCCTATAATGGGAGCAGGATAAAAAACCTATCGCTGTATGACGAAATTGAACGGAAGGGAGCGGTCGGGAGTTCGACATGGATACGCCACAGTTGATCCTTCGCCTCCAGTTGCTGCAACGTCGACTTTATGAAATGGCTGACGATTTGGGCAATTTGACCGATCCTGAGATTGTGGCCGTCAGCGAAGAAGCGGACAGGCTTATCGTTCAACTTCAGCGCCTCCGGCGGATAGAGGCGGAGGAGAAGAAGAAAAACGCGGGACTTTCGTCAGGAACGGTCCTGGCGGGTTCTCAGCCCGCGGAAGAAGTCGGTTAGCAAAGCGGCGCACGGCTCCTGCAGCACTCCGGAGCGCCAGGGCAGCCGGTGGTTGAACCGGGCATCCTGCAGCAGATCCATCAGCGTACCGACGCAGCCCGCTTTCGGATCGGCGGCCCCGTAGACGACCCGCTCCACCCGGGACTGCAGAATCGCGCCCGCGCACATCGGACACGGCTCCAGCGTGACGTACAGCGTGCAGCCAAGGAGCCTCCACGCCCCGAGTTTCTCGCTCGCCTCGCGGATGGCGATCATTTCCGCGTGCGCCGTCGGATCATGCGACGTTTCCCGGAGGTTATGGCCGGCGCCGACGATTTCCCCGTCCCGCACGATAACCGCGCCGATCGGCACCTCGCCGATCGCGCGGGCAAGATGAGCCTGCGCGATGGCTTCCTTCATCCATTTTTCGTCGTCGAGCCCTGCATCGTCGAGCAATGGAAATCCCCTTTCTTAATCATTCAGAATGAATTCGTTTCACGCTATTCATTTCTGAATGCTCTTCGATAAAAACGACATTCTCTGGTCCTCCAGGACGACGAAGTCGTTTTTACTTGCCAGCGAACAAGCATTCGTTGTTAACATGGTGTGCACAATTCTGTGGATAAAACCTTCGTTGTCCACAGACTTATGCACATCTTCTATTTTTTCGTGGGTATAAGTCTTTTTTATTGTAACAGCTTGGAAAAGAAGATCAAATCCGAGCGGGCGGGTGAATACGATGGATAGAGGAGGGGACAACCACCCCGCGAGGGAGGAGAAGGCATGATCAATCTCGTGTTCCGCAAGCATCCGGAGGTCGGGCCGACGGGCAAAGTGTCGATTTTCGGCCGTGCGCTGTGCTCCGCGGAGCGGATGCGCGCATATGCGTACCGACGCAATCCGAAAGCTCCCGACGTGGCCGTCCATTACCTGGAGCAGGGGGAACGGTACGGCATCCGGGCGGATGTGGCATTCTGCCAAGCGATGCTGGATACGCAAGTGTGGAAGGCGGACCCGCAAGGTCCGCCCTGGAAACCGTTCGCCCATGCGATCTGGAGCGCGGCGGATCCGGCATGGACGGAGGATGAACTGAAGCGGCGGACGGAGCTGCATTACCGGCGGCTGAACGAGCTCGTTTCCGGGCGCGGGGAAGCCGTGGCATGCTGGGAGGATTTGAACGGAAAATGGACGCTTCCCGGCCACAAGTACGGCCAGGATATCGTAGCCATCTGGAGGAACATGATGGAATGGAAAGGGGAGGGCGAGGTGATGGAGGAGATGGAGGAAGCGGCGTTTGGGGAACAGGCGGAGGGCCCAATCCCCGCCAGGCGTTTCGAAGGAACCGCGGCCGAGGATTTGCGCTGGTTGGAGGAGCGGGGAATCCTGCCTGCGCCTTCTCCTCATCCCGAGCGCAAGGTGACCTGGGCCGAGCTCGCCCGCGTGATGCGGCTTCTGGACCAAGGCCGGCAGCGGGAGTAGGGGGAGTAACGCAGCGTATGCATTTTTCGGTGATTCAGAAAGTATAAAATCTGCGATACTTATCTGAATCACTTCGATAAAACGTCTATCCGTCCGAAAAGGACGTCGTAGCCGGTTTACTTAATCATTCAGAATTTATAAGTTTCACGTCTTTTCATTTCCGAATGATCTTCGATAAAAACGACATTCTCTGCCTTGAGGACGATGAAGTCGTTTTTACTTGGAATCGGACTTGTCTCTTGCTCCGGGGAACTGATAGACTTTCATCAAGAGTGAAGCCGCTCGCCGGTTGAACGGGACTGCGGCTTCTCCTGTTTTCCTGAAGGAGGAGAGCAAGGTGCTGCACGGTAAAGTCAAGATTTTCTCGGGTTCTTCCAATCGGCCGCTGGCCGAAAAGATTTGCTCGCTGCTCGGCCAACCTCTCGGCGAGGTCAAGCTGTCGCGCTTCAAGAGCGGCGAGGTGTACGTCTCGTATCAAGAGCCGATCCGCACCTGCGACGTCTTCATCATCCAGTCGCTCTCCCATCCGATCAACGACCATTTCATGGAATTGATCGTGATGATCGATGCCGCCAAGCGGGCTTCCGCCAAAACGGTCAATATTATCGTTCCCTATTACGGCTATGCCAGGCAGGAGAGGAAGCGGGCACCGCGGGAAGCCATCTCGGCGAAGCTGATCGCCGACACGCTGACGATGGCCGGAGCGTCCAGGATCATCACGGTCGATCTGCATGCGGACGCGATCCAAGGCTTCTTCAACATTCCGGTGGACCATCTGACCGCGCTGGACGAGATGACGGCTTATTTGCGAAGCCGGAACATCCCGAATCCCGTCGTCGTCTCTCCGGATCCGGGAAGGGCGGGCATGGCGGAGAAGCTGGCGAACGACTTGGGGGCGCAATTCGCGATCATGATCGCGAATTCGGGAGACCGCACCGACGCGGGAGGACTGCATATCGTCGGCGACGTCGAGGGGATGACCCCGATCGTGATCAAAGACATCATCGATACGGGCAAGACGGTTCGCCCCGCCGTGGATTTGCTGAAGGAGAAAGGCGCGGACCGCTGTTACGTGCTCGCTTCGCACGGTCTGTTCTCCCATCATGCGATCGAGCTGCTGGATCACCCGCATATTCAGGAAGTCGCGGTGACGGATTCCATCGCGCACGAGGATTCCGATAAATTCACCGTGATCTCGATGGCCAAACTGATCGCGGACGCCATCCGGATCAATACGATGGGCGGCTCCATCGCCACGCTGTTCAAATCGGGCGGGGTGTGACGCGGTTTATCCGGCATGGTCCGGCATTACGGCGGCTCAACGGAGAAGAGCTCCTCCATCCTTTTCTCGACTTCGGGCATTTTCAATTTGGCCACGTAGCAGTGCTTCTCTCCGGGCGCCGGGTCCTCGGTGAAGTAGATTTTGCTCCAGTTCCGGTCCACTTTCCGGATTTTCGCTAAATTCACGATGAACACGCGGTCGGTGCGGTAGAAGCGGGAGTCCGTCATCCGAAGGGCGCGCCAGAGCCTGTCCAGGGAATACCACCCCGTAAAGAGCTCCTCATCGAAGGTGTGAGCAACAATCTGGTTTTGCTGGACGCAGAAATAAAGGATATCGTCGGCGTTCACCGAGCGGAATCCCGCGTTACCTTCCGCATGTTCCATCAAAGTAAAAGTGCCGTCCCAGCGCATGAACAACCCTCTTCACGGAAATCGAGCATATCAATAATATAGTATATCTACCCGGTTTTTACCAGTTAAATCGCACGAAAACTTGCATAAAATTCAAGTTCTATCGGTGTTCCGCGTTAAGAGCCGCTCGTTCCCGGCATTCGGACAAAGGCCCCGGCGCCAGGCGGGACAAGGCACCGCGGTATGGACAGCGCACGGTCTCCGTGATAAGATGACATCACAAATGAATACGGCGGAAAACAGGTACCGTAATGGTTTAATAGAGAAGTTCGGTGCGAATCCGACGCGGTCCCGCCACTGACCAAGGGAGGTTTCCGGAACTGCCACTGCCGCTTTTGCGGCGGGAAGGCCCGGTAGCCGATGAGCCTGGAGCCAGGAGAACTGCCTGTTTTCGACAAACACCCGCAACCTACGAGGAATAGGGGAGGTGTGGCGGCAAGGCCGCGTTTGGCGCTTGCGGTTGAGGATAGCGCGGAACGGCGGCCTGGCGGTCGGCGCAGTTACGGACTAAGGCGGCACCTGGCCCGGCGAGGAGGGCTGCGTCTGCCGCGATCGGTCATCCACACGGCATCTCCCGGTTCAGGGGGATGTTTTTTTGTTTGTTCGTTCCATCAGGATGGATCCATACTCGCGATTCATTTCTGATTGGTCTCGATAGAAACGATGTTTCCGATCCAAGAGGACGCCGAATTCGTTTTTACTTGGCTTAATGAGTGTATGGGACACAGGAGGAGTGGGACAATGGCAGGGAAACGGTCTATCGCGGGCGGTTGGATCCGCGGGGTCATGGCGGGATTGCTGGCGCTGGCAATGGTGCTGGGTACGTGGACAAGCGCGTTGGCGGCGGACGGGGATTCGCAGCCTGGTGCCGAGGGAGCGGCAGCGGCGGGCGGGCCTTCGCGCGCGCAATTGGACGAAGCGCTTGGAGCGTTGCAAACCTCGCTCGGCAGGACGGCACCGCTCAGCGACTGGGTGGCGTTAGGATTGGCCCGCGGGGGCAAACCCGTTGGCGCACCCTACCTTGCTCAGGCGGGGAAAAACGTGGCGGACGGCAAGCTACGTCTTGTCACGGATTACGCGCGCACGGCGCTCGCCGTCAACGCGAACGGCGGCGATGTCCGCCGCTTCGGCCCGGGCAAGAGCGATTTGCTCGCGGAAATCGCGAATTACGAGAACATGACGGCGCAAGGCCCGAACGCGCCCGCATACGCGCTGCTAGCGTTAGACGCGGGGGATTACGAGCCCGTCGTGAAGGACCGCTGGAGCCGCGACTCCCTGTTGAAATGGCTGGTGGACAACCGGAACGCGGACGGCGGCTGGTCGCTGGCTCCGGGCAAAAGCGACGTCGACGTGACGGGCATCGTCTTGCTGGCGCTGGCGCCTTATCAGGACCGCGAAGATGTCCGCGCCGCTACGGAAGCCGCTCTCGGATGGCTGTCCGGCGTGCAGCGGGACAACGGCGGCTTCGGAAACCCGGAATCGAGCGAAAGCTCCGTCCAGGTTCTGATCGCGCTAACCTCGCTCGGGATCGACCCGGTGCAGGACGCGCGTTTCGTCAAGAACGGCAAATCCGCGCTGTCACGGCTCATGGAGTTCCGTCTGGGCGACGGAAGCTTCGCCCATGTGCCGGGCGGCAAATCCGACGGCATGTCTTCCTTGTATGCCATGCTTGGCTTGACGGCCGTCGAGCGCTGGATGGACGGTCTGCCGGCGCTGTACGCGGGCGAACGCGCCGGCCAGTCGGTGGAGATAACGGTTTACGGAACGAACTTCCGCCTGGCCCGGGAGAACGTGAACGGACGTACCGCTCTGGAGTCGCTTGTGCAGGCGCTTCGCAAGAACGGGCTGTCTTATGAGATCGAGCGGCACCCGCAGTTCGGGCCGTTCCTGAAGTCGATTTCCGGTGTCCAAAACGCGTCATTCGGCGGGTACGACGGGTGGCAATACGCGGTCCGGCGCGGAGACCAATGGCTCACGGGCCTGCCGGGCATGGCGGCGTTCGAGCCCCGCGGCGGCGATCGAATCGTCGTGTACTACGGAGGCGAAACCGATCTTATCCATTCCGTGAAGGTGGAGCCCGCGGCGCCGCGCGAAGGTCAGCCTATCACGGTAACCGTGGAGAAGGAAAAGTACGATTGGGACACCGGCAAAACCGTGGTCAGCCCGGCGGAAGCCGCGCGCGTTACGGTCGGCGGACAGTCGGCCGTGACGGACAAGGACGGCAAGGTTTCGTTTGACAGGGGGCTGCCTATCGGCCTGAATACGCTGACCGTTGACGGATACCGTGCGGGATCTACTCCTGCTTATGTCACGTTCGAGTCGCCGCTTGCGGTCGGCTCCTACGTCAAGACGGTCACCTTGCGCGTGGAAGGCGACCAAGGCGCGATCGCGGCGGGAACCGCGCAGGGCGGCACGGCGCTGGAAGCGCTGGAAAGCTTCCTGAAGGCGCGGAATATCGGGTATCAGGTGGAAGATTCGGCTTACGGCAAGTATGTTGCTGCGATAAACGGAACGGCTGCAGGTAAATATGGGGGCTACGACGGTTGGAACTTCGCCGTGAAGAGCGGTAATGCTTGGATCGTACCGGGTGAGGGCATGGGGACCTACCTGCTCGAGGATGGTCAGGAGCTCGTGGTGTATTACGGCGACATGGGCACCAAATTGCCGGAGCCGGCCATCGTGACGCCAGCTGCGCCGAAGCCGGGAGAAACGGTTGCCGTTGCGGTGACCTACCGTGAGATGGATTGGGACGCAGGCAAGCTGAAGGACCCGGCGCCGCTTGCGGGCGTACGCGTATCGGCGGGCAGCGCGTCGGCCGTGACGGACGAGAATGGCATCGCGAAATTGGCGGGTTTGCCGGTAGGCGCATACCGGCTCGAAGTGTCGGGTTATGCCGCCGGCAAAGCGCCGGTTGCGGTCCGGACCGTCACGCCGCTGGCCGTGGTCGGGGATTACGCCGACCAGGCCAAAGTGTCCGGTTGGGCAGCGGATTCGGTGCGCATCGCCAAGGCGAGCGGCGTGCTGCGGGGACCGGGCGACTCGGCTGCGGGTGCGTTTGATCCGAAAACGGCCGTGACGCGGGCCGAGTTTGTCGCATCGTTGGTCCGCGCTCTGGGATTGGCGCCGCAGAGCGGCTCCGATTTCAAGGACGTGCCCGCCGCGGCGTGGTATGCCAAAGAGATCCAAGCGGCCTCGAAGGCAGGCCTGATCGCGGGCGTCGCCCCCGGCAAGTTCGCGCCTGACGGGAAGCTGACCCGCGAACAAGCGGCGCAGTTGCTCGCCCGGGCACTTAAGCTCAAGGCAGGCGGCATCACGTCGCCGGCGGACGCCGGCCAAGTGTCGGCCGCCGCGAAGCCGGCCGTGCAGGCGGTGCTCGAGCAAGGTTGGATGACTTCGTATAACGGCAATTTCTCGCCGAAGACGACGATGCCGCGCGAGCAGGCTGCCGTCATCGCGGTCCGCGTGCTCTACCGCGCGGGCATCGGCAAGTTGGGTAAATAGCGTTGAGATGAAGGATGCCGGTGACGGAAACGCGGAATTGCGGGTCCGTAAGACGTTTTGGCCGTCTTGCGGAGACGGAATCTCGTATTTGTGCATCCGTAAGACGTTTAGGCCGTCTTGCGGAGACGGAATCTCGTATTTGTGCATCCGTACAACGTTCTCGCCTTCTTTCGCCCAAGGTGGTCGGACGCGAGAGACGTGGATTCGGAGATTTGAGCTGCAGCAGCCGGGTTTTTACGGGTTATAACACGAGTTCGGGAGATTTGAGCTGCTGTAGCCGGGTTTTTCCGGGTTAGAACACGAGTTCGGGAGATTTGAGCTGCTGTAGCCGGGTTTTTCCGGGTTAGAACACGAGTTCGGGAGATTTGAGCTGCTGTAGCCGGGTTTTTCCGGGTTATAACACGAGTTCGGGAGATTTGAGCTGCTGTAGCCGGGTTTTTCCGGGTTAGAACACGAGTTCGGGAGATTTGAGCTGCTGTAGCCGGGTATTTCCGGGTTAGAACACGAGTCCGGGAGATTTGAGCTGCTGTAGCCGGGTTTTTCCCGGGTTAGAGACGCGGATTCGGAGATTAGAGCTGTTGCAGCCGGGTTTTACCGGGTTAGGGACGCGGATTTGGAGGTTGCAGTTGCTGCAGCCGGTTTACTTGATAGGAAGAGACCAGATTTGTTCGAGGAAAGGAGGGAGAAAGCGAATGGTGAGGAGAAGGGTGCGTTGGGCGGTGTTCATGTTGCTCGTGATCTTGCCGGTTCTGATCGCGGCGGCGTGCGGAAAGGCGGATACGGGGTCTCCTGCGGCAGCGACACTGAGCCCTGCTAATGACGCAGCGTCGTCGTCGAACCAACCAAACGGCAACGGTGCAGCGTCGTCGTCGAATCAACCAAACGGCAACGGTGCAACGTCGTCGGCAAGCCAGCCGAACGGTGACGGCGCATCGTCTCCGGCGGAAACCGGAGCCTCACGGCCGGCGGACTCCGGAGCAATGCCACAGGAAACCGGAAACGAGCCGCCGTCAACCGATCCCGCTCAGACAAAGGAGCCTTCCGGCGCGAATACGGCAGAACCGACCGCCGGGGAGTCGGCGGAGACGAATCCCGCCGCCGCGCAAGAAAGCGGAAAGCCTGCCGCATCTTCCCCGCCGCCATCGTCTATCCCGTCCGCCTCGAAACCGGCCGTAACCTCCCCATCGCCGACAACGAAAACCCCGCAAACCGCCTCGATCTCCATCATGGGCAACGCCGAATGGGGCACCGTGCTGAAGCCGGAGGAGGTCGAGCTCCGGAAGAACGATACGGTGGCCGACTTGCTGATCCGAACGCTTAAGGCGCATAGGCTCGCTTACGATTCGAGAGGCAGCGGTGCCATGTTCTACGTGGCGGGAATCGACGGGCTGTTCGAGTTCGACGACGGACCGACGAGCGGCTGGAAGTACAAGGTGAACGGCAAGGAGGCCAGCGTGGGCGCGGGTGCGTACAAGCTTGAACCCGGAGACCGCGTGGAGTGGTTCTATGCGTCCCAAGACGAAGACTCGGACCAAGCCGGCAAGGAGCAGGCGCCATGAGCGAAGGGTTCGGGTTGCGCTCGCTTCATCCGTCGGTCTTGCTGCTTTATTATGCCGGAGGGATCACCTTCGGCATGTTGTTGTTTCATCCGGTTCTTCTGCTATCCGGCTGGGCCGCCTGCCTGATCGTGAACGGGCATTTGGACGGCGGCCGGGAATGGCGGAGCTGGTCGCTCCCGATGCTCGGCGCTTTCGTCGCGCTGATCCTCGTCAATCCGCTCATTTCCCACCGGGGTCGCACCGTATTGTATTATATGGGAGACATTCCGATTACGCTGGAGTCCGTCGTCTACGGGGCCACGATGGCTTCGTCCTTGCTCGGCCTGCTGACGCTGTTCGTCTCGTACCGGATTCTGATGACCGAACATAAATTTCTGTTCTTGTTCGCCCGTTTCTCTCCCAAAGCGGCGCTCTTGGCGATGATGGCTGCGGGCATGGTTCCCCGCCTTCGCAGGCGGCTGAAGGAACTCATGCTCGTGCAGAAAACGCGGGGAATCGCCGTCTCCGAAGGCACAGTCACGCAACGCGCGCGCAACGGCGCCCGCTTGGTCGGGGCGCTGCTGTCCTGGTCGCTGGAAGACGCATTGCAGACGGCGGATTCCATGCAGGCGCGGGGCTACGGGACGGGAACGCGAAGCTCGTATCCCGCTTTCCGATTCGGGCCCCGGGACGCTTGGACGGCCGGCGGTTTGTTTGCAGCGGCGGGAATCGCGTTTACGCTGTGGGCGAACGGACATGGATATTTGACCATTTACCCGCGCCTTGAATCGTTTTCGCTGTCAAAGGGAGACGTTGGCGCACTCGCCGCTTATCTCGTATTTCTGCTGATGCCGCTGGGCTGGGAATGGAGGGACCGGACAACGTGGCGATCGTTGAACTTCGGCAAGTAACGTTCCGCTATCCGGACGCAGAAGAGCCGGCCTTGTCCGGCGTTACGGCGTCGATCCTGGAAGGCGATTTCGTCGTGCTGGCCGGTCCGTCCGGGAGCGGCAAGTCCACGTTGCTGAGATTGTTGAAGCGGGAGGTTTCGCCTGGGGGAACGCTCTCCGGGACCATCCTGCTGGAACGCCGGAAAATCGAGTCCTGGCCCGCCCGTGAAGCGGCTTCCGCGGTGGGGCTTGTCATGCAGCATCCGGAAAACCAGCTGGTGGTTGACACCGTAGAGCATGAGCTCGCTTTCGGGATGGAAAATTTCGGGCTCGAACGGAGCGCCATGAGACGGCGGATGGCGGAGATGGCCGGGTTTTTCGGCCTGGAGCCGCTTCTGGCCCGCCGGTCCGACGAATTGTCCGGAGGCCAGAAGCAGACGGTTAACCTCGCTTCTGTCCTCATGCTGCAGCCGCGGCTGTTGCTGCTTGACGAGCCGTTGGCGCAATTGGATCCGCTGGCGGCGCGCGAGCTGCTCGGCATGTTGAAGAGGCTGAACGACGAGTGGGGGATCACCGTCGTGATGAGCGAACACCGCATCGATGATTTGTTGCCGATCGCCGACCGGGTGATTCGGCTGGAACGGGGCTCTGCCGTTTTCGACGGAACGCCGCGGGCATACGCCGCCGAAGCTTGGCGCAGGCAGGATCCCGCCTGGATCGAGTCACTGCCCGCGGTGACGAGGTGGGCGCTGGAAGAGGCAGGACGAGCAACCAGCATACGGACGGCGCAGGAGAAACCCGCCTGGATGGGAACTCTGTCTGGCGAGGCGCGCCGGTTTATGGATGCCGAACGCCGAAACGACGGTGGACCGACGGAAGAACCGGAAGAACCGGAAGAACCGGAAGAACCGGAAGAACCGGAAGAACCGGAAGAACCGGAAGAACCGGAAGAACCGGAAGAACCGGAAGAACCGGAAGAACCGGAAGAACCGGAAGAACCGGAACCGATGCCCTCATTTCTCCCGCTTTCCGTCAAAGAAGCCCGCGCGCACCCCGCGATCCGAGATGCCGCGGCCCATGCCGCGCCAGCGGCGAAACCGCCGGCTTCCGAAGCCAAGCCGCTGCTCCAAGCGAATGGTCTCTTCTTCGCCTACGACAAGAATTCCCCGGCTGTGCTGCGGGGATTGGAGTGGACGGTCCGGCAAGGCGACCGGATCGCCTTGTTCGGCGGCAACGGCAGCGGCAAGTCGACGCTGCTGCAGCTGCTGGCCGGCCTCCGCGAACCGCAGCGCGGAGAAGTGCGCCTGGAAGGCGTCAAGCTGTCCCGCCTGCCCACGCAAGCCCGATTCTCGCGGATCGGCTACCTGGCGCAGAATCCGCTGCTGCATTTCGTGCACGACACGTTACGCGAGGATTTGCTTCACGCCGCCAGCAGAGTCGGGTCCCCCAGTCCCGCCGATGAAGTCGGACGGATGGCAGACCGGCTCGGCCTAAGCGGGCTGCTGGGCCTCCATCCGCACGACCTGAGCGGCGGAGAACGGCAGCTCGGCGCGCTGGCACTGGCACTTCTCGGTCGGCCGCAGCTGCTGCTGCTCGACGAGCCGACCAAAGGCGTAGACGCGCTCGCCAAAAAGCGGCTGGCCGGCCATCTCGAGGAAGTCCACCGAGCCGGCGTGACGCTGGTGATGGCGACGCATGACGTCGAATTCGCTTCCCGATATGCCAACCGATGCTCCCTGCTTTTTCAGGGGGAAATCGTGGCAGACGGGGAGCCGGAAGCCTTTTTCCGCGGCAATCTGTTTTACACGACGCCCCTGCATCGATTGCTGCACCATGCGCATGATCCGAAACCAGCCGAAGAAGGAGCCGTCCAGCGATGAACCTTCTTCGCAGAAAGATCAACCCAAAGTTGCTGGTCATTCCGATCGCAATCATCTACCTTGTGCTCGCTTACGTTTCACTGACGAGAGGAAACGCGCTGCTGATCGGCATCGTGCTCGTGCTGCTGTCGATGATCCCGTTCGTGTGGCGTTTCGAACGCCGCCAGCGCCAGGCGCGCGAGCTCGTCCTGATCGCGGTAATGGCCGCCGTCGCCACCGTCAGCCGGATTCCTTTCGCGGCTTTATTGCCGAATTTCACGCCGGTCACGTTCATCGTGATCCTGTCCGGCGTCGTGTTCGGGGCCGAAGCGGGATGGATGGTCGGCGCCGTGACGGGACTGGTCTCGAATTTCTTCCTGGGCCAAGGCCCCTGGACACCGTGGCAAATGTTCGCCTGGGGAATGGCCGGCTTCACCGCCGGACTGTTCGCCCACCGGAATCCTTCGCGTAGGCGACGGCTTCCTCTCCTGCTGTTCGGGGCGGCATGGGGGTATCTGTACGGATGGATCCTGAACGTGACGGTGGCGCTCGACGTCGGCGTCCGCGAGCAGACCTGGTCCTCCGTGCTTGCCGTCTATTCGCTCGGGCTTCCGTTCGAAACGGTGCACGCCGCCGCCAACGTGTTTTTCCTCGTCGTTTTCGCCCCGTCGTGGATCAAGCTTCTCGAGCGTTACCGCCGCAAATACGGCGCGCTTCAACGAACCGATTCCGGCTCAGCCGATATGGAGGGATCCGCCCATGGCCAAAGAACCGCTGCTGAATGAAACCGAATTAGAGGAAGCTTTGCGCGGCTTGACCGGATGGTCCGTGGAAGAAGGCAGGCTGACGAAGAAGTACTTGTTCCCCACTTACGCCGGCGCGATGGAGTTCGTGAACAAAGTGGCCGGAATCGCCGAGAGGATGAATCATCACCCGTTCATCTCCATCGATTTCAGGAGAGTGACGCTAAGGCTGACGACCTGGCATTCCGGCGGCCTGACGGGGCTGGACATCCAGTCGGCCAAAGCTTACGATGGGGAATAATGACGCTTCGGCGCGAGCGGGCGAATGATGCCGACCGGTTCGCGGTAACGGGCAGCACACAAGCCGCCTGCCGACACGCAACCCGCCGACCGAGACACAAGTCGCCTGCCGACACGCAACCGCCGACCGAGACACAAGCCGCCTGCCGACACGCAACCCGCCGACCGAGACACAAGCCGCCGGCGACACGCAACCCGCCGACCGAGACACAAGCCGCCTGCCGACACGCAACCCGCCGACCGAGACACAAGCCGCCTGCCGACACGCAACCCGCCGATCCGGACGCCTTCTTCGCCTGAAACGCGCCGCCGTCCCTACTGCCGCCATCGTTTGGAGTGATCCGTTTTGATCCGCCGTTTTCTATCCTATTACCGTCCCTATTCCCGCTTGTTCACGCTTGATTTCACGTGCGCCGTCATCGTTGCCCTGCTGGAGCTCGGCTTCCCCGTGGCGGTCCAGTGGACGATCGACAACCTGTTGCCCGAAGGCGACTGGTCCGCCATCGCTTGGGCTTGCGCGGGGCTGCTGGCCATGTACCTCCTCAGCATGGGGCTGCAGTTCGTCGTGAACTATTGGGGCCACATGCTCGGCATCAATATCGAGACCGACATGCGCAAGCAGTTGTTCCACCACGTGCAGAAGCTCTCCTTTCGGTTTTTCGACAATACGAAAACCGGGCAAATCATGTCGCGGATGACGAACGACCTGTTCGACCTCGGCGAGATGGCCCACCACGGGCCCGAGGACCTGTTCATCGCGCTCATGACGTTCGCGGGCGCCTTCGGCATCATGTTCATGGTGAACTGGGAGCTGTCGCTGATCACGCTGGTGGCGGTGCCGATCCTGGCTTGGCTGATCGTCTTCTTCAACGCGAAGCTGAACAAGGCCGCGACCCAAATGTTCGAGAAAATCGCCGACGTGAACGCCCGCATCGAAGACAGCATCTCCGGCATCCGCGTCGTCAAATCGTTCGGCAACGAATCGTTCGAACGCAAGCGGTTCGAAACGAACAACCGGGCGTTCCGCGCCGCCAAGCTGAGGTCGTATTTGACGATTTCCTTCAGCGCCTCGGGAATCTACATGCTGACGCGGTTCATCTCCCTCCTGGTGCTGATCTGCGGAGCTTGGTTCGCTTACAAGGGCAAGCTGTCCTACGGAGAGCTGGTCGGCTTCCTGCTGTACGTCAACATTTTCCTGAGGCCGATCGAGAAGATCAACGCGCTGTTGGAAATGTATCCGAAAGGAATGGCAGGTTTCCGCCGATTCTGCGAGCTGATGGACACCGAGCCGGACGTCAAGGACGCGCCGGACGCCATCGAAGTGAAACGCCTGAAGGGCGACATCTCGCTTCGAAACGTTACCTTCGGCTATGAGAATCACACCCACGTGCTCAAGGACATCAACCTCGACATCCGGGCCGGCGAAACGGTCGCGCTCGTCGGGCCTTCCGGAGCGGGCAAATCCACGCTGTGCAGCCTGATTCCCCGGTTTTACGAAATCGATGCGGGGCAAGTGACGATCGACGGCATCGACATCCGGCGGATGACCCAGCTGTCGCTCCGCAACCAGATCGGCATCGTTCAGCAGGATGTGTTCCTGTTTAATGGGACGATTCGCGAAAATATCCTGTACGGTCGGTTGGACGCGACGGAGGAGGAAGTTTGGGAGGCGGCGCGGCGGGCTCATCTCGAATCTCTCTTGCGGTCGCTTCCGGACGGTTTGGATACGTTCATCGGCGAGCGGGGGCTGAAGCTGTCCGGCGGTCAGCGCCAGCGCTTGTCCATTGCGAGGATTTTCCTCAAAAACCCGCCGATCCTGATCCTCGACGAAGCGACGTCGGCGCTCGATACGGAGACTGAGTCCATGATCCAGCAGGCCCTAGAGCAGCTGTCGAAGAACCGCACGACGCTCATCATCGCCCACCGGCTGGCGACAATCCGCCATGCGGACCGGATCGTCGTCGTGACGGAGGACGGGATCGCGGAGGAGGGGCGCCACGAGGAGTTGATCGCGGCCGGCGGCGTGTATGCCAGGCTCAGCTCGGCGCAGTTCGGCGCCGCGGCGGCCACTTAACGAACCGGAGCCCGGGGCAGGAACGCCTCGGGCTCCGATCGGAACGGCTTTTCTTTATCCGATGGTCCGGATCAACCGACGATCTCCGTCTTGCAGCGTTTCCTAAGGGAACGCACATCGAAACATGCGCGGAGGGCGGCGAAGTCGGTTTTGCTTTTTCGATGGGATCTCAGTCGTTCCGGGTGACTTTCCCGAAGAACGAGAGCGCCCAGATCGAAGCCACGCCGACGATAATGTAGACGATTTTCGAGCCGACCTCCGTGGCCCCGCCGAAGGTTTCGCTGACCACGTCATACTCGAACAGACCGACCGATAACCAGTTCAATCCCCCGAGAATCACGAGAATCAGGGCGATGACGTGCAATGCCTTCATTCGGTCCCAGCCTCCTTCAAGGTTTGTCATGCGGTGAAAATCGCCAAACCATAAAGTGAAATGCCGCCGAATCTTGGATGTTCCCTACAGATGTATGTGCCTCGCCGCTTGGTTATTCCACGGTTCCCCTAGCAGGTGGCTGGACGGGCGGCCGCCACACCATGCACAGTACCTGAACGATTCCCACGGCCGCCGGCTTCCCGTATTCGTCTTCCGCCGCGAATCCCGCCTTCTCATAGGCCTTGATGGCCCGCAGGTTCCAGGTTTCCACTTCAAGATCGATTTCGGCCTCCGGCCGTCTGCGTATCGCCTCCCTTACGGCCAGCCGGACCACTTCCGCGCCGAGCCCGGCACCGCATAAGTCCGGCCGCAAGCCGAGCCCGATCCGGATCGCACGGTCCAGGGGAAACAGTTGAATATAGGCGGCGAATTCGTTCGCGCCGCGGTAGACTGACCTATATTGCGAAGAGCGGATATCGGGATCCGCGAATTCCCGTCCTTCCCGGATCATCCGTTCCCAGTCGGGCCAGTTGTACCGTTCATAGGGCGCCGGATACCGCCATTCGCAGATGCGGCGGGCATCGTTTTCCGTCATCGGGCGAAGTTGAAAAGTCATCCGCTCTCGTTCTCCTTTATAACAGATGGCCTGATGGACGCCGGCCGCGTGCATTCCGTTCTTCGCCGTCAACGCCCTGGTAAAGTCTCATTTTATATCAAATCATGTTGTTTACACGGGAATTGTTGTTTACTACAATGTTTTGATGTTATTTTACTTGACTCAAATAGTACGTTACAAAAATTCTACCCATCGATGAAGGCGGTGGCTTTATTTGCAAACAAGCCCGACACAATCGACCAGACCGCAAGCGGAGACAGGGTACGCGCAGGAATTAAAGAGAACGTTGACATCGAAGGATTTGGTCATCTTCGGACTCCTCACCATGCTGCCGATCGGAACGAGATTGTGAAGATGATCGCTGACATCCATCCGATCGGCAGAACGATTCAACCTGTCGTAATTGCCAACGTTGACGTATTTCCGGCCTCAGAGGAATCGAGCGCCATGACGGGCACGGG
Source organism: Cohnella sp. CFH 77786 (assembly GCF_019400745.1). Taxonomy (GTDB): domain Bacteria; phylum Bacillota; class Bacilli; order Paenibacillales; family Paenibacillaceae; genus Cohnella. The sequence goes on from NZ_WJIB01000018.1 coordinate 73,240, forward strand.
CATTCTGGTGACGGCGGACTGACGGCCATGTAAATCGGCACGATCACGTGATTTTTCAATATATGTACCGAAAGAGGGCGAGCTTCCCGATCGGGAAGCCGCCCTCTTTCTTGTCAATAAAGTTTAATGGGCTGCCGCGTATTTTTCAGACTCGGCTTTGGGGTCCATTTTCTCCCGGCTCATGAGGAAGGCTGCTGCCACCGCCAGAATGGCCGGAATGATCCCCCAGGCAAATGTATCGGCGATCGAGGAAGATAATCCCCCTGTGATCGTGTGTAACGTCCCTTCCGGGATTTGGGCGCGGGTCGCCGGAGCCAGCAGAACGTGCGGATCGCTGAAATCCAGGTTCTGAGGCAGGTCTCCGCCCATGAACGACTCGGTCAGCTTGCGCGTCATGGAATGGCTCTGAAGGATGCCGAAAACCGTGATGCCCAGCGTCATGCCCATCGACCGGAGGAAGTTGAGGGTCGCCATGCCGGCTCCCCGTTCCCGTATCGACAGGGAGTGGGTTGCAGCGTTGGCCAAAACCGAGAAAGATGCGCCGATGCCGAGGCCGACCAGAATCATGTAGAGCGTGACGACGAGACGCGACGAATCGGGCGTTAACGTGGTCAGCAAGCCAAGGCCGGCGACCAGCAGGATCAGCGTCGAGATCATGATGGAGCGATAGGACATGCGGCTCATGACGAAACCTCCTCCGGTCGCAGTAACGACCGTGCCGAGCATCATCGGCAGCAGGACGAAGCCCGAATTCGTAGCGGAGCCGCCGAGAACGCCCTGGATGAAGATCGGGATGTATACCGATGCCGCGATGAACGCGGCTCCGCTTAAGATCGCGACCGCGTTGCTGGAAGCGTACAAGCGGTTGCGGAACATACGGAAGGCGATGATCGGTTCCTCGGCCCGCGTTTCGGCAATCACGAACAACACGGCGAGGATCGCGAATCCGGCGAACAATCCGAGAATTTGCGGCGAGCCCCAGGCATAGAATTTGCCGCCCAGCTCCATCGCGAACATCAGGCACACGACCGCGCCGACCAGCGTGCTCGCTCCGGCCCAATCGATTCGCTGCTTGGAATGCTCGAGCGACTCCTTGTAGGCGGATGCGACGAGCAAGAACGCGATCAGCCCGAGCGGCAAATTGATGTAGAAAATCCACTGCCACTTGATGTAATCGGTCAGATAGGCGCCAAGAAGGGGGCCGAAGATGCTCGACATGCCGAATACGGCGCCGAATAGGCCCATCAGTTTGCCCCGTTTCTCCGGCGGGACGGCGTCGAACATGATCGTGAAAGCGATCGGGACGAGCGCGCCGCCGCCGATCCCTTGGATCGCGCGGTAGATGCTGAGCTCGATGATCGAGCCCGCGGTTCCGCAGAGCGCCGAGCCCAGCATGAACATGATCATGCCGAAAACGAAGAAGCGCTTGCGTCCGTACATATCCGACAGCTTGCCGAAAATCGGCATTCCCGCCATCTCGGCGACCATATACGCGGAGGTTACCCAGACGAATTTGTCCAGTCCTCCGAGTTCGCCCACGATCGTCCCCATGGCGGTCGCCACGATCGTATTGTCCATCGACGCCATCAGGATGGCCAGCAGGAGGCCGGCCACAACCATTCCGCTCTTGCTTTGAGCTGCTTGCATGCTTTCAAATCCTTTCCGTGTGGTTTTTCTCACCTGCCTTAAGGATAGCCAAGCAACCCTGACAACGTTATGTCAGCAAGAGTTAAACATGAAAAATAAAAACGCTAGCGTAATACGACGAGAGCTCCTTGCGGGAAGCCATTTAGCCCAAATTAACGACCCCGGAAGACACTTCATCGCTCGAACTTGGCAATTCAGATTCAATTACGTCTCCGGAGGTCACTACAGCGTTCGTAGTTGGGGATTTCGCAGAAATAACGTCTCCAGAGGTCACTGCAGCGCCCGAACTCGGCGTTTCAGCCTCAATAACGTCTCCGGAAGTCACTACAGCGTTCGTAGTTGGGGATTTCGCAGGAATAACGTCTCCGGAGGTCACTGCAGCGTTCGTAGTTGGGGATTTCGCAGGAATAACGTCTCCGGAAGTCACTACAGCGTTCGTAGTTGGGGATTTCGCAGAAATAACGTCTCCGGAAGTCACTACAGCGTTCGTAGTTGGGGATTTCGCAGAATAACGTCTCCGGAGGTCACTACAGCGCTCGAACTAGGCATTTCAGCCCAAATAACGCTTCCAGAAGTCACTACAGCGTTCGTGGAACGTTATTTACGCCTACCGGTTGCTTTTCGTGAAGCAGAACGGCGAGTGGCTGATCGAGAAATATGGGGCAGGATCCCCGTCCCGGATTACGCCATATTCGCAAGAAGCATCGCATCCGATTAAGGGCCGTATGGCGGGCAGTTCCCGACAGTACGGTCTCTTCGCAATTCATGCGCACTACCGCCGCGGCTGTCATCCGCGCGGATCATCTCCTCTCCCACGCGCCATTAAACCTTCTTTTAACAATCAATCAAAACTATTCTCGATTCGGGATAACAAACATAATACAAAATAAAACCACATCAAAGGTTGGTCATTCCCCATTCATGCCCACGAAACAGCACGAATATCTCCAATGGAAGCGTTTGTAGTTTTATAAAACAACAACAATCAACATCATCGCGCTTGGACCCGGATCCGAATCGGCAGGCGCAACTGTGCACGCAGCCGATACCAACGAGACTCCAAACCCGTCGGCATCGACCGACCGGGATGGATATAGATACAGGTTTCCAAACATGGAGGAGGATGTGGAATGTTGAAGGCATTGCGTTGGGGGAAAAGGAAAAAGCTCGTTCTGATCGCGTGGTTGGCCGTGCTCGCTCTGACGGTCGCCGCATGCGGCAACAAGTCGGAAGGAGGCAGCCAGGAAGCGGCATCCGCTGCGGTTCCGACGCTCGAAGAGCTGGTGGCTCCCGCCCAGCAAGAAGGCCAAGTCGTCAGCGTCGGCATGCCGGACACCTGGGCCAACTGGAAAGACACATGGGACCAATTGAATACCAAGTACCAGATTAAGCATACCGACACGGACATGAGCAGCGCCGAGGAAATCGCCAAGTTCGAAGCGGAGAAGAACAAGCCCACGGCGGATATCGGCGACGTCGGGATCGCGTTCGGGCCGCTCGCCGTGCAGAAGGGCGTAACGCAGCCGTACAAAACGCAATATTGGGATGAAGTGCCGGATTGGGCGAAGGACAAGGACGGCCATTGGATGGTCGCTTACACGGGCAGCATCAGCTTCTTCTGCAACAAAGACCTGGTGCAGGAGTGCCCGAAGAGCTGGGCGGATCTGGAGAACGCCGCAGGCAAGTACAAGGTATCGGTCGGCGACGTGACGAAGGCGTCGCAAGCGCAGCATGCCGTTCTGGCCGCGGCGCTCGCGCACGGTGGCGACGAAGGCAACATCCAGCCGGGCATCGATTACTTCAAGAAGCTGGCCGAGAAGGACATCATCGGCAAAGTGGACGTGTCGCCCGCCAACATCCAGAAAGGCGAAATCGCGGTAGCGCTGCTGTGGGATTTCAACGCGCTCGGTTACCGCGACCAATTCGGCAAAGACAAATACGAAGTGAACATTCCGTCCGACGGCAGCGTCATCAGCGGATATGCGACGATCATCAACAAGTGGGCGCCCCATCCGAACGCCGCCAAGCTCGCGCGGGCTTACATTTTCAGCGATGAGGGCCAAATCAACCTCGCCAAAGGATACGCCCGTCCGATCCGTTCCAGCGTGAAGCTTCCGGCGGACGTCGAAGCGAAGCTGATCCCGCAGGATCAATACAAGAACACGAAGCCGATCAAGGACTTCAAAGTATGGGAAGACACCGTAAAGGGGCTTGGCGCCAAATGGCAGGAAGAAGTTCAAGTCGCCATCAAGTAACGCTTCTGCTTCTGCTGCTCCCGTTTTTCCTGTGGCTGTTCGCGTTTCTGCTGCTGCCGGGCATCCTGATGCTCGTCTCCAGCTTCCAGAACGAAGGCGGCCAAGGGTTTACCCTTGGCCAGTATGTCAAAGGACTGACGCATCCGCTCTATACGGGGGCGATCCGGAACAGCGTGCTGCTGTCGCTCGTTTCGGCTTTCGTCGGACTCGTCGCGGCGGCCTTCGCGGCTTATTCTTTCACGACGTTCTCCCCGAAAACGCGGGACCGGATGCTGAGCCTGTCCAATATGATGACCAATTTCGCCGGAGTGCCTTTGGCCTTCGGCTTTATCATCCTATTCGGGACGAACGGCATGCTTACGCTGCTCTTCAAGCAGCTGGGCCTGTCCTTCCTCGCGTTCGACCTGTATTCGTGGAAAGGGCTTGCCTGGGTCTATATTTACTTCCAGATCCCGGTAGGCATTCTGCTGATTTACCCGTCTCTCTTCGCCATCCGTCAGGAGTGGAGAGAGGCCGCATCGCTGCTCGGCGCGGGAACGGTGCAGTTCTGGCTGAGAATCGGGGTGCCGGTCCTGCTGCCGGGACTCGTCGGCACGTTCAGCGTGCTGTTCGCCAATGCGATGGGAGCTTACGCGACAGCCTACGCCCTCGTGACGTCCAACTTCAACCTGCTCCCGATTAAAATCGGCGGCCTGGTGTCGGGAGACGTATTCCCGAGAGTGGAGCTGGGCAGCGCGCTCGCGGTGATTCTGTTCGTCATCCTGGCCATCGCCTTGTTCATTAACGAAAAAATGCTGCGTCTCGCGAGGAGGGGGCTGTCCCATGACTCCCGTTAACGAGAGAAGACCTGCGGGCAGCCGGATTTGGCACGCCGCCGTCGCCGCGGCCGTTCTCGTTTTCCTGCTGCTGCCCCTGTTGGTCACGTTCCTGTTCTCGATCAGCACGGAATGGGAAGACACGATTCTGCCGCAGGGCTATACGTTCGATTCGTACATCCGTTTGTTCGGCGACGAGCGGTTTCTATACGCCCTCGGCCGTTCCTTCCTGGTGGCGTCGATGACCGTCGCCTTTTCGCTCCTGATCATGGTCCCAACCGTTTTCGTCGTCGCGCTGTATGTGCCCCGGTTGGAGAAATGGCTGCAGACGGTCGTGCTGGTTCCCTTCGCGCTGCCCGGCGTCGTGGCCGCGGTGGGGCTGATCAAGCTGTACTCTGCGCCGCCCTTCGCCATCTCGGGCACGATCTGGATCCTGATCGGCGCTTATTTCATCCTCGTGCTGCCGTATGTCTACCAGAGCACGAGAAATTCGCTGCGGGCCGTTAACGCGGCCGAGCTGATGGAGGCGGCGGAGGTGCTGGGGGCGAGCAAAACCGCAGCGTTCATCCGGGTTATCCTGCCTAACATCATGCCGGGAGTCATCGTCGCCAGTCTGCTCTCCTTTTCCATCGTGTTCGGAGAGTTCGTGCTGGCCAACATGCTCGTCGGAGGCAGCTTCGAAGTCGTTCAAGTGTACCTGTACCACATGATGGGCGTCGACGGCCGGCTCTCCAGCGCCACGATCGTGACTTTTTTCGCGCTCGTTCTGGTCCTGTACGCCTTCGTGCTCAAAATCGGCAATCGCAAGCCGCGGGCGGGAACGCCGTCCGTTCAAGGGAAGGAGGAAACGGTTTGAGCTTCGTCCGCATTCAAGGCGTCTCCAAAAGCTATAATCATACCCGGGTATTGAACAACGTGTCCCTGTCGATCGAAGAAGGCGAATTCATCACGCTGCTCGGACCGAGCGGATGCGGCAAAAGCACGCTCCTGCGGGCGATAGCCGGCTTGAATCCGATCGATGAAGGCAAGATCGAAGTCGGCGGCAAGGACATCACGCATATGCCTCCCAAGAAACGCAACGTAGGCATGGTCTTTCAATCGTATGCGCTATTTCCTAATATGACCGTATTTGATAATATTGCATTTGGATTGAAAATGGAGGGTTTGCGGAAGGACGGCATTAGGCCGTTGGTCGAGGAGATGCTGAACCTCATCGACCTGAAGGGCAAGGAAGACCGCTACCCGAGCCAGCTGTCCGGCGGACAGCAGCAGCGGGTGGCGCTCGCCCGTTCGCTCGTCAAGAAGCCGACGGTTCTGTTGCTCGATGAGCCCCTTAGCGCGCTGGACGCGAAAATCCGTCGTACGCTGCGCGGCGAAATCCGGCACATTCAGCGGCGGCTGGGCATGACCACGATCTTCGTCACGCATGACCAGGAGGAAGCGCTGACGGTATCCGACCGCATTTTCGTCATGAAGCAGGGGGAAATCGAGCAAGCGGGCACTCCGAACGAAATCTACACGTCGCCGGCCAGCGAGTACGTCGCCCGGTTCATCGGCAACTACAACGTCTGGAGCCGCAGCCAGCTGCAAGGTCGTCCGATCCGCGGCATTCCCGACCAGGGCAATATGTTTGCCGTCCGGCCGGAGGCGATCCGCATGGCCGTATCCGGGGCGGAGGATGAGGCGAACGAAATCACGGCCGAGGGTACGGTATCCATCGTTTCCGTTCTGGGCAACGTGCTGCGGTTCGAAGTGGACGTGACCGGGCTTCCGGTCACCGTGGATATGCTGAGCGGGCAATCGATCGACCATTTGCGCGCCGGAACCGCCGTACGTCTGTCCATTCCCCGCGGGGAGTGGAAAAGCATTCAACCCTCATCTTAAGGAGCTCCTGACCGATGTCCTTGTCATTCGAGAAACGGAAGCGGAGAATCCTGGAGCGCCTGAGCATGGAAGGACGGGTAGAGGTCCCCGTTCTCGCGGAGGAATTCGGGGTATCGACCGAGACGATCCGGCGGGACTTGGAGCGGCTGGACGGCGAAGGCCGGTTGAAGAAAGTGTACGGAGGCGCCGTGCGGGTCCGCGCGGACTCGCTGGAGCTTCCGTTCGACGAGAAACGGCTGCTCCATGCCGACGAGAAAGCGGCCATCGGGAAATTCGCGGCGTCCATGGTGAAGGAAGGCGATACCGTGATGCTCGGCAACGGCACGACGACGCTGGAAGTCATCCGGCACTTGACCGGGCGTTCGAACGTCACGATCATTACCCATTCGACGCCGGCGCTGTTGCTGGCGTTGGAGGCTTTCCCGGGCAAAGTCATCTTCGTCGGCGGGGAAGTGAACAAACGGCAGCAATCGACGGAAGGTCCTCTCGCGGAGTTGGTTCTGAGCCGATTGCGGGTGAACAAGGCGTTCATTTCCGCGGGAGGCGTCTCGCTGACGGACGGCATTACGGACTACGAGCTGTCGGAGGCGAATATTTCCCGGAAAATGATGGAGCGTGCCGACGAAACGGTTTTTTTGGCGGATTCCTCGAAATTCGGCAACTCGACGTTCGCCAGCGTCTGTTCCCTGGACGACGTCTATACGATGGTGACGGACGCGGGCCTTGACGACGCGTGGAGACGGGAGATGGCCGAGCAAAACATCCGGTTATGGATCGCGGAAGGAGAGGAATCGCGGTGAAGGTCGATTTTCATTTCCATCTGGAGGAGGGGCCGTATTCCTTCGGATGGCTGCAGCGGACGGCGCTGGCGCTCGAGAAAGCGCCGGATGAAGCCCCGAATCCCTATGAGAGCCATACGCTTTCCTGGATGGAGGAGCAGACGAAACGTCTGCAAACCCGCTTGGCGGAAGGTTGTTTCTCCGACCGGTGGATGGAGCGTTACATGCGGGAGGGGCGCAAACGGGGCATCGAGCGGTTCGGTATCGTCGATCACCTCTATCGTTTCGAAGAATTCCGCGAATACTACGACAAATACATCACCACGGACGACAGCCCATTGGGCCGTCTGCAGCGTTATTGGCTCGACCGGGTCCAGATCGGCTCGATCGAGTTATATTTGACGGCGGTTCGGAGGTTGCAGCAGAAAGGCTATCCGGTTTCCGTCGGCGTGGAGGCCGATTTCTTCCCGGGCGGAGAGGCGGAGCTCAAGGCGTTGCTTAGCCGTTACGAGTTGGACTACGTAATCGGAAGCGTGCATTTCGTGGACGGATGGGGCTTCGATAACCCGGAGGTCCAGCATATATTCGAACAGAGAGACCTGCTGGAGCTGTACCGCCGCGGTTTCGAGCATGTGAAACAGGCGGCCCGATCCGGCATTTTCGATATGATCGCCCATTTGGACAATTTGAAGGTATTCAATTACCGGCCGGACGAAAAGCTGATGATGGACTTGTACGACGATGTCGCGGCGGCGCTCCGGGCGGCGGACGTGGCGTCCGAAATTAATACGGGCCTGGCGTACCGGTACCCGGTCAAGGAAATGTGCCCCAGTCCGTCCTTGCTGGCCAGGCTGTATGCGCACAATGTCCCGATCACGCTAAGCTCGGATTCCCATTTTCCGGACGACATCGGCACGATGCTGGACGAAGCCGCCAGGCTGGCCTGGAATACGGGCTACCGGGAAATCGTCTATTTCGAGAAACGGCGGAGAATCAGCGTCCCTTTGGCAATGCAGGAAGAGGCGTAGAGAGGGAGGGTTCTAGAGGATGGCCAATCCCGCTATATGGCAAATCAGTCATTGGGAATTGACCCTGCGCATCCTGTTCGCGCTCGTGGTCGGAGGTTTGATCGGCCTGGAGCGGGAATTCGGACATCACTCGGCCGGGTTCCGCACGCACATTCTCGTCTGCCTCGGGTCGGCGCTCGTCATGCTGCTGTCCATCTACGGCTTCAGCTCGTTCATGAACGAGCCGAACGTCCGCTCGGATCCCGCGAGGCTGGCGGCGCAAGTCATCAGCGGCATCGGATTTCTGGGGGCGGGTACGATCCTCCGGACAGGCAACTCGATCTCGGGCCTGACGACGGCGGCGTCGCTATGGGTCGTCGCGGCGCTCGGCCTCGCGGTCGGGGCCGGCTTCTATTACGGCGCGCTGCTCACGGCCTTCCTGTCGCTCGTGTGTCTATTCGTCCTGAATAAGCTCGAGAAGGTGTTCAACAGCAAAAGGAGAATGGCCGATTTGACCCTTACGCTCAAGGAGTCCAGCGGGAGCGTCCAATCGGTGATGGAGAAGGTCGGCCCGGTCGGGGCGACGATCACGAATCTGTCGGCCGGGACGGATCCGAACGGGAAGGAAGAACCGGCCATTCAGCTTCACCTCCGGTTGAAAAACACGGTGCTGGAGAGAAACCTCGGCATCCTGGATGAACTGCGCGGGATTCCGGGCGTGATCCGGGTCACGTTCCGGCTGTCGGACGGGAAGGGCCGGAGCCTCGTCCCGGACGATCCGATGTCCGGGGACGTTTGAGACGGCGGATCTCCAGTACAGGGAACAACGGCCGATTCTTCGCTTCATGCGAGAGAATCGGCCGTTATGCTTACCCTCCGGTCGTCGTTGTCGTGGTGGTCGCGGAGGTCGAGGCCGACGGTTCGGCGCCTTTGGTTTCCTCCTGCTTCTTCTTCGCCAGCAGCAAGGCTTCCTGGGCTTTGGTCTCGAGGCTGCCCAGCGCCTCCTCCAGGGACTTCTTGTCGTCAACGACCGGCTGCAGCTCCTGCTGGGCCATTCCTTGCAACTGCATCATGAATTCACGGGGCAGCTTCTCGTAATTCTTGTACATAGCCGGCTGAACCGGTTTTAACTTATAGAAGGCTTCGTAATGATGCCCTTCCTTGTCCGACAAATATTTCGTCCGCACGGACATGCTTCCTTGCTGCCGCTTGGAGGTTACGCGGGCGTACTCGTCGCTCAGCACGTAGGATAAGAACGTCCATGCGGCATCGGTTTGAGCCGATTTGGCGGAGATCGCGAAAATGTTGTAGAAAGACATATTCGGGCTGACTTCCGGATTCGCCGGGTCGACCGGCATCGTCACGATGTCCCAATTCTTGATCGCCTTGTCTTTGACGGCGGTCTGGGCTTGTTTGATCTGATCCATCAAATAAGTGCCATCCATCGACATGGCGGCCTTGCCGCTAATAAACGGATCCTGCAGCAGAAAATCTTCATATTGCATAGGAGCGTTCATGCCGCGATTCGGATCTTCGGTATAGAGCGAACCCGATTTCAGTGCGGTTAACGCCGTGCCGAACGCCTTCCGCCAAGCGTCCGTGTTAAGGGTGACCTTCGTGGCGCCGGAGTCTACGATGTTCAGGTTCTGCGTCACTCCGATCATGTTGCCAAGCTGGTAGATGTCCGTTCCGCTATACCCCATTTTCAAACCGTATACCCGATCTTCCTTCGAGCCTTCGGTAGGGAACATGGCCGCCAATCGGAATAGCTCTTCCCAGCTCATCTGATCCTTGGGCAGCTCGACTCCGTGTTTGTTGAACAGGTCTTTGTTGTAATAGATCACCTGGCTGTAGAAGCTGGGGACGAGGCCGTACAGCTTGCCGCCGCTCAAGTCCTTGAGGTAATCGATCATGCCGGGCAACAGGCCCGCCTTGTCGAAGCTTTTCTCCTCGGTACGGGTTTCCAGCTCCAGCAGTTTTCCTTCTTCCGCCATTTTTGTATACTGTTCCGGAGAGAGCATGAGGATGTCCGGCTTCTGCTCGTCGATGAACTTGAGCATGGCCGCGTTCATGTCTTTGCCTTCTTCGTACTTCACGCTCTGCGTATTCACGACTTCGATCTCCACCTCCGGATGGAGGGCCGAGAACAGCATGCCGTATTGGTCGAAGAAGGACCTCTCGTCATAGAACATCACCTTCAGGCTAACCGGTTCCGAGCTCTTGTCCGCGTTGCCGGCTCCCATGCTGCATCCGGCGAGCAAACTCGCCGCCAGCGCGATCGGGAGGACGTTGCGGGTCCAACGCTTCCGATTCAAATTCCCACTCCTTCTCTATGTCTTGGTCATTGGCGACCAGATTCATTATCTTTTATTATTCGGGCGGTGCCTAGTAATTTTAGGGAAATTTATAGAAACTTAAGGAATTTTTAAGAGGCGGGTGACCGGAACCGATGTCCAAAGCCGACAACATGCTGCAGGTTCTGTGGCTGCTGAAAACGAGGCGGCGCATGACGGCTAGGGAAATCGCCGAAGCGCTCGAAATCCACGTCCGCACCGTGTACCGCTATATCGACAGTCTGTGCGCCAGCGGCGTGCCGATCGAAGCGGAAGCGGGGCATGACGGCGGATACCGGCTTCCCGACCATTTTCGGAACGTCCCGCTTTTCTTCGATATGGAGGAGCAGAAGGCGCTCGCCCACGCGGCCCTGTTCGCCAAGGAAGCCGGGTATCCGTACGGCGACGCGCTGAACCGGGCCGTCACGAAGCTGCAGCGGTACGCCAATGAAGAGCAGTGGGACGAAGTCAACCGGCACCTGTCCGGCTTCGAAGTCGTGCACGCCCCTGCCGATCCGAGGCAGGAGCCGTTCCTGCGGATGCTGGAGCAGGCAGTGGCGGACGGGCGGACGGTGGTCATGGAGTACCAGACCGGACGAGATCAAACGGCCGTAAACAGAGAATTGGATCCGTACGGACTCGTGCATTGGAAGGGCAAATGGTACACGGTGGGGTATTGCCATGTGCGCGGGGAAATGAGGAGCTTCCGCGTCGATCGGATCCGCGCCTTGTCGCCTGCGGAAGCGGGATTCACGAGACCGGCGGACTTCTCCGCGCGCCGGTTCCTGCTGCAGAATTTGCTTCCGGATCCCGAGAAACCGGAGGCGCTCGTGGACGTCGTCATTCGCGGCCGGAGGGAAGCCTTGAACGACTTGTGCGATCACTGGCTGTTCGGACACGGGCTGCTGGAGCGGACCGGTGACGAGGAGGCCCGATTCCGCCTGCAGGAGCAGACGGTCAAGGTCATGGTTCCGTACTTCCTGCTGCCCTATGGCAGGGCGATCCGGGTCGAGGAGCCGCCCTTGCTGCAGGAGCGAATGGCCGAAGTGGCGGAGAGCTTGGCGGAACATTACCGAACATCGGCGAATCCGCGATAGAGTCGGGCTTGCCCGAATGAAACCACTTTCGGTTTCGTGCGTATGCAACGAGGGAAAGATGAATCCGAGGAGGTAGGGTAATGATGAATTGTCCGGTATGCGACGACACCCGGATGAGAGAGGTCGAGAAAAACGGGATCCTGATCGATGTCTGCCCGTCCTGCAAAGGCGTATGGCTGGACCGCGGCGAGCTGGAGAAGCTCATGTCGGACGTCCGGGAAATCCGGCAGGAGTACAACGAATGGTATTACGGCGACTCGAACCGTCACGGCCAGCCGCAGAGAGCGCCGCAGTCGCCTCCGCCGTACCCGCAGCAAACCCACCAGTCCCACCAGCCTTACTACGGAAGCCATCCGCAAGGACACCCGAAATACCATAAAAAGAAGAAAAGCGTGCTCGACGTATTCGGGGACTTGTTCGATTAAGCGCGCGGACCGGGAGGAAATGAAAAATGGCTGTCGCCATCCATTGGAAGGCGACAGCCATTTTTCATTTCCATCCACAAAGTCATCCGGCCTCGGAAGCGTCCGCTTCGGCGGCAACTTCCGGATCCGTGGCGACTTCCTGGTAGGTATCGGTATCCATCACGCGGCGGGCTCCCATGTAACGTTTCGCATAATACTCTGCAGACAGGGAGTCGATGGTTACTCCCCTGGTGACGGAGGCGTGGGCGAATTTGCCCTCCCCGACATAGATGCCTACGTGCGATACGCCGCTTCCGCTCGTGTTGAAGAATACCAGGTCGCCCGCGCGAAGGTCGTCGCGAGCCACTTTTTTGCCGCGGGCAAACTGCTCCTTCGAGCTCCGGGGAAGTTCGATTCCGAGTTTCTTGAACACGTATCCCGTAAAACCGGAACAGTCGAATCCGCTCGTGGTCGTTCCGCCGTAGTCGTAGTCGACGCCCATCACCTTGGCGATGGTGTCGTCCAGTTTCGAATCCGCAAAAGCGCTTCCGACTTGGAAAGCAAGCAAAAAAGCAAGAGAAAGCAGCAAAACAGAGACTTTACGCAAAGCTGGGTGTCCCCTTCCGATGCCTACGAGGTTAGCTGGAGGGTTCGGTTGAAGGTTCCCTATGGCTCCTATATTGCGAAGCCAATTCACCCGATATGGTTCCCCCGTTTCCCGGTGCGCGGGAATTCGGCAATTTTTGCACACAGCCCTACATATTCGCTTTTTGCGGCGGACTTCCTGCTCCTTTTGGATTAGAATTCCTTAATCTTTGCCTCCCGGAATGCCTTGCGGCCTCCTTCCGCAGGGTGATTTTCAAGGGCCCGATAAAACGCGCAAGCCCCGTCCACAGGCTCCGAACGAGCCTGCGAACGGGGATTCCCGGAGTGGATCATGTCGAAAAGGGCGACCGGGACATGCGTCCTCATCTTTCCCTCCAGACGGCGAATTGGGAGGCTGCGGTCCAGAGGGAAAGCAGAGAACGTATGAAATGGAAAGCCTGGTGCAGCACGACGGCGATAAAACCCGACCAGATGACGGTGACGGACGACACGGCGGCGGAAGCGGCGAGCCCGATTCCGGCCATCGCCAGCGAGACGGCCAATAGAGGCAGCGCCCGGTCCCAAGCTTGCTTGAACCCCTTGCCGATGCCTTCCCGGCTGGCGGCGCCGAACTGCAGGCACCGGAGCAGCAGGTGCACGGCGAATCCCCAGACCAGCCAGGCGGCCGCGTAAGGAAGCAGGTCGAGGAGCCAGCGGTCGGGCGAGCCGAGGCTGTAGAACCGTTCCCTGGCCAGGGGAAGCACCCAGACCGCGGGAAGCAGCACAAGCGCGTTCTCCAGCCAGTACAGCAGGACGACGGGTTTCCAGGCATGACGGATGCCGGCCAGTACCCGGGTGCCGCTGCCTTTCTCCTCCTCCGTGTGGTGGAAAGAGAAATAAAGGCCGGCATTGATAAGGGGCGTGATCACCATCCGGAAAAGCAGCAAACCCGCGAGCAGCCACAACAGAGGGTCGAGCAGATCGGTCCGAAGCAGCCGGAACTCCGCTTCGATGAAGAACAGCGGGACGGCGTCCGCATTCGGATGGAGGTCGGGATACCGCGCCAGAACGGGCGTAACGACGGAATCGACGAGACGGAACAGGAAGAAGCCCCACAGAAAGCGATAAAGAAATAAGAGAATCCCTACATACTTATGCCGGACCGTCATGTCCCATCCCCTGCCAAGCATCTTTTTCACGGATTGCCCCCCTCACCATGCGAATGTGCTGAAGAAGCTTTCCAGCGCCTGGGCGATGCCCGCCGTCCATTTGACCCGGTCTTTGGAGGGCACCTCCGCCTTGAGGAAGTTATTGTAGCGCCGGTTGTCCAGGACGACCGCCACGCCGGGGTCCACGGCCGCGTAGGTCAGAGGAGAAGCAGAATCGAGCTGCAGCTGGACGTGGGTCTGGGTTCCGTCCCACCGCTTGCGCACCGTGCTGCCGTCCGCGTAACCGAACAGGAGGGTGACCGCCTGCGGACTTCCTCCGTTCCGCTTGAGCAGAATCAAGGTCCGGTAACCGCCTTGGTCGTTCTTATGGGAGTCGATCGACTCGATGGAGAAGTCCGCCATCTCGCCCCGGTACACGTATGCGGCGAAGAAGTCGTCCCATTTGGCCTTCGTCACGCTCTCGACGACCTTCTGGAACTCTCCCGTGGATGGATGCTTGAACCGGTATTTCTGGAAGTAGGCGCGCATGATCTTGTTCATCGTCTTGTCCCCGACCTGCCGCTCCAGGGCGGTCAGCACCAGTTTCGCCCGGAGGTAGACGTTATCCGCGTAGCCGTCATGGCTGCCGTAATGCCAGGAATAACGATACAGAGGCTCGGGAGCCGTCAGGTAGCTCGCTTCCACGGGCGTATTCGGCGAAACCCCGTAGATCGCCGACATCAACTTGTCTTCCGAATAGGACGTGAAGCCTTCGTCCAGCCAGGCTTCCTCAAACTCGTTGGAGGCCACCATGCCGTACCAGTATTGGTGCGCGATTTCATGGACGACGGTCCGTTCGAGATCGTAGCCCGGGCTTGCGTCTTTGGCCGCCGCTCCCGTCACGAGCGTGGGATACTCCATGCCGCCGGCTCCGTTCCCGTCTGCGGGGGGGATCACCACGGACAAGGTGGAGTAAGGATATTCCCCGTACCACGCCGCCAGCTTGGTCAGAGAAGATTTGGCCGCATGCATGTACCGGTCCCTCAGGTCTTTGTGAAGCGGGTCGAGATAGAGCCGGATCCGGACCCCGGGGATGCCGGGCGCGGAGAGGGAATCCTCGTAATAGACGAAATGCGGCGAGGCGGCCCAACCGAAGTCGTGCACGTCGTCGGCGTAGTATTGATAGATTTTGCGCCCCTTGGACACGGCTGCCGGTTTCGTCTGGAAACCGGTTGCCGCGACGGTGTAAGTTTCCGGGACGTCGATGCGCACGCTGTAAATGCCGAAGTCCGAATAGAACTCCGAGTTGCCGTGGTATTGGTGGAGGTTCCAGCCTTCCGCCGTTCTGCCGCGCATGCCGATCGTTTCGTACACCGCGACTTTGGGAAACCATTGGCCCGCCATGACGAAATCGCCGGCCGTCCCCATGCGGGCAAAGACGCGCGGGAGCTTGACCTTGAAGCTCATTTTGAGCGTCACCGAGCCGCCGGGCTTGACCGCCTCCGGAAGGCGCAAGGTGGCCAGCGTCCGGTCCTGCTTGTTGCCGTCGTCGGGCTGAACGTAATGCAGGCGGGGCAGAAGCGTCTCTCCTTGCTCCGTCGTCAGCGAAGAGAGCTCCATCGAGCCGTATGCGCCCGGCTCCATCTTGTCGCTCCGCAGCTTGCCGCCGGATTCCTTGAGGAATGTGCTGCCCGGAGAGAAGGCGTTCGGATAGAGGTGGAAATAGAGGTCCGTGACGGCTTGGCGCCCGGGATTCTTCCAAGTGACCGTCTGTTGACCGGTCAGCGTGTCGTCCGGCTCCAAGACGACGGAAATATGGTATTCGGTCACGCGCTGGCTGAGGACGATCGGCTTCGGCTGCAGAGGCGCCGCCTCCGGTTGCGGGGCCTTGGGCACGGCCGCGGCAGGGCCCGGTGCCGCTGCCCGTGCGGAAGCCGGCCAGGCGTATTGCGTTTCGAGCGCGTCCGCGAACCCGAACCGGATCGAGAGCACGAGGGCGGCGGCGGCCAGGGAGAACAGAAGCAGGCGTAGCGTGCGGCGCTTCGGCATAACGGATAACCCTCCCGTTGACAAGCATCTACGGACATGTATATGACGGCTGTCCGAAGATTATTTCTGCTTGTCTTACGGGAGGGTCAAGGGGCTTGCGAACGTATGGGAACGGTTCTCCGATCTAACTGCGTGATTAGGATACGGTTCTGTGTGCTGTCTGCAGCGGCATGTTGTCGCCTAGGCCGAGCGTCCGCGCGGCCTGCGCGTGAATTTCGCGGATCAGCTCCGGGTTTTTGAGCAGGGACGCGCCATAAGAAGGAATCATTTCTTTGATTTTCGGCTCCCACGCTTCGAGATGCTGCGGGAAGCACTTTTCGATGACCTCAAGCATGACGGAAACAGCGGTGGAAGCGCCCGGAGAAGCGCCGAGCAGGGCGGCGATCGAACCGTCGGCGGCGCTGATCACTTCCGTTCCGAATTGAAGCGTTCCTTTGCCGGCGGCCGTATCCTTGATGATTTGCACGCGCTGGCCGGCTACGAGCAAATCCCAGTCCTCGCTTCTGGCGTTCGGGATGAATTCGCGTAACGCCTCCATGCGCTTTTCTTTCGACAGCATCACTTGTTTGATCAGGTAAGTCGTCAGCGGAATGTTCTTTACTCCCGCCGCAAGCATCGTGACGAGATTATGCGGCTTGACGGACGTGATCAAATCGAACATGGAACCGAATTTCAGGAATTTCGGCGAGAAGCCGGCAAACGGTCCGAAAAGCAGCGATTCTTTCTTGTCGATCACTCTTGTGTCAAGATGCGGAACGGACATCGGAGGAGCGCCGACCGGCGCTTTGCCGTATACTTTCGCTTGATGCTGCGCGACGATTTCCGGTTTCCGGCACACCATGAACAGTCCGCTTACCGGAAATCCTCCGATCCCTTTGCCTTCGGGGATACCGGATTTTTGCAGCAAATGCAGGCTGCCTCCCCCGCCGCCGATAAAGACGAATTTCGCGGAATGCCGTTCGAGGGCGCCGCTGACGGCGTTCCGCACCTCGAGCTCCCACGAGCCGTCGCTCGTCCGTTTGATATCCTCGACTTGATGGTTGAATTTGATATCCACGTTGTGACTCTGCAGATGGGCAAACAACATTCGCGTTAAAGCGCCGAAGTTGACGTCCGTTCCGGATTCGATTCTTGTCGCCGCGATCGGATGATCCAACGACCGGTTTTTCATCATAAGCGGAATCCATTCCATCAGTTTTCCCGGCTCGTCCGTAAACTCCATCCCATGGAACAGAGGGTTGCCCGACAGCGCTTCAAAACGTTTCCTCAAGAACGTTACGTCTTGCTCCCCTTGAACGAAACTCATATGAGGCACCGGCACGATGAAGTCCCTCGGATTGCGGATCAGGTTGCTGCCCACGAGATAAGACCAGAACTGCTTGGAAACCTGAAACTCTTCGTTTACCTTGATCGCTTTGCTGATATCTATCGATCCGTCCGGTTTTTCGACGGTGTAGTTCAGCTCGCACAGCGAAGAATGCCCCGTTCCCGCATTATTCCATTCGTTGGAGCTTTCCTCTCCCGCGGCCGAGCGTCTCTCGAACACCGTGATGTCCCAGTCCGGCGCTAATTCTTTCAGCAGTGATCCCAGTGTCGCGCTCATGATTCCGGCACCGATTAAGATAACGTCTGTTTTCGTTTGTCCGTTGCTCATTTTTACCGTCCTTATGCCCTAAGATTTGCAGCAAGGATGCAGGCGCTCCTGCTCAGTCGCTGCGGCAAGCCAGGGTCCGACCTGGCCATGCAACTTATCCGGTTCAATGATAACCTTATCTAGTGTATCACTATTGTTTATAGATTTTAATATTTCTTTGCTATATGGATGATAGATATAAGTTATTGAAAATATGGTAATCAGCAAGGATTCGAGGAAAATGGGCAGAAGGGAAGGGGAGGGCGGGGGTGCGGCGGGAGGAAAGAGAGGAGAACGGGGACCCGGAACGGGCGAGGGCTGCCTGTTCGGGCGAGGGCTGAGGGTCGCGGTGATTGGACATGTTGACCGACTTTCATGGATAGCTTCGCGTTATTCGGGGTTTGTACCCTGGAAGCCGGGGCGACGGCGTGCAATGCGTTGCTTATCTCTGCTGCTCGCCGGTTTACCGGTTTACTCCTCCTCACCCGGTCCGGACGGATCTGTCGGCTCTGCAAGCCGAGCGTCGTGGTCGCCTATGTGCTCCTGCCGCTCCTCTCCGTTCAGTTGGCGCAAACGCCCGGCGCGCGATCGCCATGCCGGGCGTTTGCGGAAGCGCTGGAAGCGCCGGCCGCTAAGGTTGGGCGACGAGGGGCGACGGCATTCCCTCGTAGAGCAGCGCCAGCCGGTGGAGAGCCCTCGTGCAAGCGACGTACAGCAGCTTGGCGTCTTGCGGATCGTCCGCGTAGCTCGCGGCATCCGCGTCTGCGATGAGCACGGCGTCGAATTCAAGACCCTTGGCCAGATAGACGGGCACGATCGTCACGCCGCCGCCATACCGTGTCTGTCCTTCGGCGATCAGCCGGGCATCCGTTCCGGCGTTCGCAAGGATGGACGCAAGCTCCCGGCAGTTGTCGTCCGTCCTGGCGATGACGGCGATCGTCTGCATGCCGCGGGCCCGATTCTCATGGATGAAGGCAGAGATGCGCCGAATCCGGTCTTCCGCGCTTGCCGCCGCTGCAACTTCCACGGGATCGCCGCTCCGGAACACGGGCTGTGCAGGCGGCAGAGACGTGTCCGTGTGCGGAAGGATCCGGTTCGCGAACTCGATGATTTCGAGCGTGGAGCGATAGCTCATCCGCAGCTCGTGATAGGCGTTCCGGTCGGCCGGGAACACCGCGGACAGCTCTTCCCAGCGCTTGATGCCGCGGTAGGCGTGGATGCCCTGCGCCAAATCGCCGAGGATCGTGAAGGAAGGCTCGGCCATCATCGCATTCAGCAGGGCGATCTGGAACGGCGGCACGTCCTGCGCCTCGTCGAGCACGACGTGGTCGAACGTCTCTTCGGAACCGCGGAACCGAAGGTGAATCCAGACGAGCGCGGGGAGGTCCTCCGGCATCGCGGCGCCTTTCTTCAGGTACGCTTTGGTTCGGGTGGCGAGGTCTTCCGGCAGGAAATCGGCCTGCCTCTCGAACAAGGCCCGGTAGAAGGCCAAGGCGTCCGCCTGCGGCAGTTTCTTCTCGAAGGCTTTGAGCCGCTGTTTGCCGGTTTTGGCCCGTTCCTTGCGGACTTTGGGATCGCCGATCTCCTTCAGCTGCATCTCCAGCCACCGGTTCATCCGTCCGAGCAGCCGCTCCCGCCTCATCGCCAGCGGGTAATGCCGGTATTCGACGTCGAACCATTCCCGGATCGCGGCGGCGGGCAGCTTGCGGCTGTCCCACGCCTCGAAATCCTGGTCCGTGAGGAAGCCCGCCTCGAAACGGTCGAGCTCGGCGTCGATCCAGTCTTTATAGCGCAGCGACCCTTTGATCCGGCCCGGTGTCCGGTCGTCGATGGCGGGACGGTTACCGCGGGCTTGGAACCACAGCGCGCCTTCGCCGGCCGTTTCGGCCAGCCGGACGTTGCCCAGCTTGCCAAGCGCCCAATCCGCGAATGTAGTCTGGCGCACGCTGCCGACGCCGAGCTCGGGCAGCACCCCCGAGATGTAATCCAGGAACATGGCGTTCGGGGCGAAAATGATCATCCTCTCCGCCTTCACCTGGTCCTGGTACCGGTACAGCAGGAATGCCAAGCGGTGCAGGGCAACCGTCGTTTTGCCCGATCCGGCGGCTCCCTGGATGATCATCGCCAGCTTCCGGGGAGCGCGGATGATTCGGTCCTGCTCGGCCTGGATGGTGGAGACGATGTCCCGCAGCCGGTTGTCCTTCTTCTCGCCGAGGCGGTAGAGCAGGAATTCGTCGCTCAGCCCGAGGTTCTCTCCCCCGCGCACATAACTCTCGACCACCCGCTGCAAGCTCCGGTCCCGGACCTGCAGATTCCTTTTGCGGTAGACTTCTCCTTCCACCGTACCTTCCGGAGCATCGTACGCGACCGATTCGTCGCCGCCGGTGAACGAATAGAACAAGCTCGCGACCGGCGCCCGCCAGTCGATGATGAAGGGCTCGCCCGTATCGCGGCGGTCCATGCCGCGTTTGCCGATATAGAGCGGGACGGGCTCCGGATGCCCTTGCTCCCGGAAGTCCAGCCTGCCGAAATAGGGTTCCATCCCGAGCAGCTCCAGCCGCCGGCGGGTTTCCTCGCGTTTGCCCTCGAGCAGCTGCTCCACGAAATCCTGTCCCCGGTAGACGGGACCGATTTCGGAGCGCTGTCGTTCGACTTCCTCTAGCGTATCAATTAATCTGGTGCGTTCTTCCTCGTACATTCCGGCTGCGTCTTCGGCATTCTGCGTGCGGGTCATGCGTGTTTCACCCTCTCCCTTCCATGGTGATTCGGATAGCGACGAAACGGCGATACTTTTCGATGGATTGGCGCCAGTACCCATTTTGCACAAAAACCGCATAAAAGAATAGACTTATGTTATCCTTTTTGATATGATGTTGGTTATCGGATTACCTACAAACGGCAGAACGAATGTTCGCATTCAAAATAGGAAAAATGAACGGGTGGGGGACCTTCTTCGGAGGATTCTTGGCCCGTTTTTTAACGGAGGTAGGAAGCGTGGAAAACAACGAAAAGCCGACGGAGAAGAAGAAGCTCGCGCTGAACGTCGTCAGCAACAA
The DNA here is from genome assembly GCF_019400745.1 of Cohnella sp. CFH 77786. Taxonomy (GTDB): domain Bacteria; phylum Bacillota; class Bacilli; order Paenibacillales; family Paenibacillaceae; genus Cohnella. The sequence goes on from NZ_WJIB01000018.1 coordinate 93,932, forward strand.
GGAGCATAAGGGGTTCGGGGCGGGAACCATCGATTTGAGCCAAGTCGCCTGTGTCATAATCGACCGCGGGGAGGCTTACCTGGATATTGGAGCCATGCACGCCAAAAGCAAGGTGGAGCGGGGCATCAAGTTTTCGCCGAACAAGGAAGACGTGCCGAACGGGCGCCCTTGCTGGGTCGTATGGGTTGCGGTCGACCGGGGCGAAGAGGGCAGCTGCTATGCGGGCGTCACTTCCTGCGAGATGCTGGTGGACGAGGAGGCGCGGCGCGGGTGGAAGGTGCTGCCCGATCACGTGAACCGGCTGGACGCGGCGTTGAAGCGGAAGATCATGCTCGACAACATCGGGCCGGAAGAGAAAGCCGCCCTGAAGAAGCTGCTCATCGAGCACAACGCCGAGATGTGGGAGCGTTCGTCCGAACAGCTCAAGGAAGCGCTGAACGCGTGAAGATACGGGAACCCCGGCCAAGCGGCCGGGGTTTCTGCGTTTTGCGATGGTGGTGCGCGGAGGGCTGTTGCAGCACGGAAACCCGGTTAGAGCGCCGCAAACCGACCAAGTGCGTGCCGTAACCCGGAAAAACCCGGCTAGAACGCCGCAAACCGACCGTAACCCGGAAAAACCCGGCTAGAGCGCAGTAAACCGACCAAGTGCGTGCCGTAACCCGGAAAAACCCGGCTAGAGCGCAGTAAACCGACTCCTGGCTCGCCGTAACCCGGAAAAACCCGGTTAGAGCGTGCCAAACCGACCAAGTGCGTGCCGTAACCCGGAAAAACCCGGCTAGAGCGCCGCAAACCGACCAAGTGGGTGCCGTAACCCGGAAAAACCCGGCTAGAGCGCCGCAAACCGACCAAGTGGGTGCCGTAACCCGGAAAAACCCGGCTAGAGCGCAGTAAACCCTCCCAAGGTCCGCCGTAACCCGGAAAAACCCGGTTAGAGCGTGCAAATTGTACCTTATGCAAGACGCCTGAAGCGTCTTAGGGGGACCGCGAGCCGCCAGACCTCTGCCTCACCAGTGCCACCAACTCCGCACCTTCTTCCACCATCCGCCGCCGCGATGTCCGCTTTCCGTCTCTTCGACCGTCGCCGGGCCGTGGATCAGGCACTTTGCCGTCGGTTCGGTACCGGCCAAGAAAGTCTCGAGCACCGGCTTCGGGCACCCCGGCGAAGCGATCAGGCCGTTCGAAGGATCGACGTAGACGCTGACGACGCCTTCGGGCATCGGGAAATCCGAAGGCGGGCGGTCCTTCAGCGCGGTTTCCATGAAATCCGCGAAAATCGGCGCGGCGAGATGGGCTTCGCTGGAGGTGATCGCGCGGCCGCGGTCGTAGCCGACCCACACGGAGGCCGTCAGGTCCGGCGAATAGCCGACGAACCAGGCGTCGGAGTTCGTCGTGCCGGTTTTTCCGGCGACCGGACGTTTCAGCATCCCGGCAATCCGGTGGGCCGTGCCGCCGGTATCGAACACGCTCTCCAGCAGCCGGGTCGTCACGTACGCCACGGCCGGGGACATGACCTGCGTCGCCCGGGGGTGCGCCTCGTACAGGACGTGCCCGAAACGGTCTTCGACGCGCAGAATGGCGAGAGGACTCCCCCGGCTGCCGCCGCCGGCGAAAGCCGAATAGGCCGTCGCCATTTCGAACGGGCTGACGGGGAACGTGCCGAGCGCGAGGGAAGGGACGGCTTTCAGGCGCGAGGTGATGCCCAGCCTGCGCGCGGTGTCCATCACCGCTTCCGGGCCCACCTGCATGATCGTATTCACCGCGTAGATGTTGTCGGACGCCGCGATCGCCTGGCGGAGGCTGATGTCCGCGTGAAAGTAGCGGTCGTTGAAATTGCGGGGCCGGTAGATTTCCCGGTCGTTGTCGTAGTAGAAAATCGTCGGTTCGCTGCGGAAACGCGTCGAAGGCGTCACGACACGTTGCTCGAGCGCGGCAGCGTAGACGATCGGCTTGAAGGAGGAGCCTGGCTGCCGGGTGGTGGCGAATACGCGGTTGTACTGGTTGCGTTTGTAGCTCCGCCCGCCGACCATCGCCTTGATATACCCGTTGCGGGGATCGATCGCGATGAGCGCCGTCTGCAGCTTCGAATCGGCAGGCAGCCTTCGCTTGATCGTTTCCTCCGCGGCGCGCTGCATGCCGGAATCGAGGGTGGTCGTAATGACGAGCCCCCCTTCGTTCAGCAGCCGCTCGTCGATGCCGAGCCGTTCGACGGCGACCCGTTTCACGTAATCCGCGAAATAGGGCGCGATGCGGTCCGGTTCCTCCGGGAGCGGTTGGACGGCCGGCTTCGCGCGCCCGGCCGCGTCGGCTTGCTCCCGGGTGATCGCCTTCGTTTCCAGCATGGCCTGCAGCACGGTTTGCCTGCGGGCTTCCGCATCCGCCGGGTGGAGATGCGGAGAGTAATAGCGCGGACCTTTGGGGATTGCGGCGAGCAGGGCGCTCTCCGCCAGCGTCAACGACTTCGCCGGCTTGCCGAAGTACATCCGGGCGGCCGCTTCGGCGCCGTAGGCTCCGTGCCCGTAATAGATTTGATTCAAGTACATTTGCAAAATTTCTTCCTTAGAGTACGTCTGCTCCAGCCGCGCGGCGTACCAGGCTTCCTTCAGCTTGCGCGACCACGACCTATGGTGGTCCAAATACAAGTTCCGCGCCAGCTGCTGGGTCAAGGTGCTCGCGCCCTCCCGCTTGGACAGATGCCGGACGTCGACCCAGGCTGCCCGGACGAGCCCTCTCGCGTCGAAGCCGGAATGCTCGTAGAACCTTCGGTCTTCTACGGCGAGCGTGGCTTTGACGAGCCAAGGGGAAATTTCCGACAGCTTGACGGGCTGCCGATTGACGCCTCCCGCGAGCGTGGCCAGGACGTTGCCCTCGGCGTCCAGAATCTGCGTCGATTGCGGAACGGCCCCGGCGGGAAGCGATCCGAACCGGTGCAGCGCGTAGCTGCCGAAGGCCGCCGCCAGGAGGCAGAAGAGGGTGAACCACGCCAGCCGCCTGCGCAGCGGTTCCAGGCGGAGGAACGTCCTGATTTTCCGCGGCATATGATCTTGAGGGGTATCCATGAGGCCCACGTCTCCCTGCGCCAAGAAGGCATCATTTTCCTGTTAGTATGATGCGGGAGGACGAGGGCTATTCCCGTGCGGGGAGACTCCGAAGTTGCTTTTTGCGCGCGATGCCCTATAATACAACTTGTCCGAATCACGGAAAGAGAGGCGTTTGCCTCATGAGAATACATAAGGAAAGAAGGGATCCCATGTCCTCCATGGAACTGTGGTTTACCGAGAAGCAAACCGAAAATTACGGCATCACGATGAAAACCAAACGCACGATGGTGCATGAGCAAACCGAATTCCAAGAGCTGGCGATGATCGAAACCGAAGAATGGGGCAACATGCTCGTGTTGGACGGCATGGTCATGACGACGGACAAAGACGAATTCGTCTACCACGAAATGGTCGCGCACGTTCCGCTGTTCACCCACCCGAATCCGGAGCACGTCCTCGTCGTCGGCGGCGGCGACGGCGGCGTCATCCGCGAAGTGCTCAAGCACCCGAAGGTGAAGAAAGCCGTACTCGTCGACATCGACGGCAAAGTCATCGAATACTCCAAGAAGTATTTGCCGGCGATCGCGGGCAAGCTGGACGATCCGCGCGTCGAGGTGCTCGTGAACGACGGCTTCATGCACATCCACGACCACAAGAACACGTACGACGTGGTGCTCGCGGACACGACGGAGCCGATGGGACCGGCGGTGCAGCTGTTCACGCGGGGTTTCTACCAAGGCATCTACGAATCCCTCAAGGAAGACGGCTTGTTCGTCGCGCAAACCGACAATCCGTGGTTCAAGGCCGACCTCATCCAGAGCGTGAACCGCGACGTGAAGGAAGTGTTCCCGCTCGTTCGCGTCTACTGGGCGAACGTGCCGACTTATCCGAGCGGGCTGTGGACGTTCACGATGGGCAGCAAGAAACACGACCCGCTGGCCGTCGACGAGAGCGCGATACCGGAGCTCGATACGAAATACTACTCGCCGCGCCTTCACAAAGCCGCATTCGTGCTGCCGAAGTTCGTGGAAGAGCTGACGAAATAAGCGATTTACCGACGAAGACCCGCGTCCGGCAATCAGCCGGGTGCGGGTCTTTTTCGCTGCAATTTCCTCCGTTAACGTTGGCCAAATCATTCCATGAGACAATACCGGGGTGGGGTCCATCGGAGCCGGAAGAGGAGAAATGGGTGCATGCGAAAAAAGAAATGGCTGAAGGTCTTCACGTATCTGACTCTGACGGTTGCCGTGCTGCTGCTGGCGGGTTGGATTTATCAGCGGACGGCAAGCGAACGCGATTTACAAACGTACCGGCCGGTTGGCCAATTGTATTAAGTGAACGGAGGCCGTATGCATCTGTACGCGGGCGGAGAAGGTCCTGTGACCGTCGTATTCTCCGCGGGGTGGGGGACGGCCAATCCGTACGCGGATTTCTATCCGTTGAACGAGAAGCTGGAATCCAAGGTTAGAATCGCCGTGTACGACCGGTTCGGTTACGGCTTCAGCGACATGACCGAAAGAAAGCGGGACATCGACGGGATCGCGGAGGAAATCCACCAGCTTCTCGAACGTTCGGGACAGCGCCCGCCTTACGTTTTCGCCGCCCATTCCCTGGGTTCGCTCGAAGCGATCCGGTATGCGCAGAAATATCCGGACGAAGTGAAAGGGATCGTATTCATCGAGGGCGGAAGTCCGGAATATTACGCGGCCAGCCAGCCGCTAACCGCCGTTCCGCTAGCCTACCGTTTCGCAGTGAAAAGCGGAATCGCGCGCTTGTTGTATTCGGTAGGCGGTTTTGCGGATTGGATGGCCGACGACCGGAACGGACTCCGGCTGCTGCCGCCGGAGTTGAAGGAGATGGACCGGGTATCGACGCTCCTGCTGGCCGGCAACCGGAACATGACCGATGAAATCCGGCTCAGCCGGGAGAACGCCGAAACCGTTTTGCGAGGAAAGAAACTCCTTGGAGTCCCGATAACCGTGCTGACGGCCGACGCCTTCGGCAAGCTGAGCGAGGACCGGGCCTGGCAGAGCTCCCAAGCCGCTTTTCCGTCATGGTCGGCGGAAGGCCGGCAAATCGTCGTGCCGAACGCCGCCCACTATTTGCACCATTACGCCCCCGATCTTGTCGCCGCGGAAATCCTGAAGCTGGCGGGTAAATCCTCCGGCTAAATCCGCTCCGGCGTTCGAATGCCCAGGAGCTGCAAGCCCTGCTTCAGCACCTTGGCGCATGCCGCGGCCACGGAGAGCTTGCCGAACGTTTCCTCCCCGTCCTCCGTGAGCATCTTGCCCTCATTGTAGTAACGGTTGAAATCCTTGGCGAGCTCCAGTAAATAACGGCCGATGACGGAGGGCTCGTTCTCCCGGACCGCCTGCAGGATCGATTCCTCGAAGCGGGAGGCGGTTTTCAGGCACGCCCATGCCGCCGGCGACGACATGTGCCGGCCTTCAGCCGCCTTGCCGCGCGCCGCGAATTCCTCGTATTTCCCTTTTCGGAGAAGACTGAGAATCCTCGCGTACGTGTACTGCAGGTAAGGGCCGGTCTCCCCCTCGAAGCCGATCGCTTCCTCCAATTGAAAGTCGACGGACAGCTGCCTGCGGTTCCTGAGATCGGCGAACACGATGGCCCCGACTCCGATCGCTTCCGCGGTTTCGCGTTTGTTTTCGAGCTCCGGGTTTTTCGCTTCAATGACCTGGAGGGCTTTGGCTGCGGCTTCGTCCAGCACCTCGTCCAGGAATACGACTTTCCCTCTGCGGGTCGACATCTTCTTGCCCTCGAACTTCATCAGCCCGAACGGGACGTGGCGGCAATCGGCGTGCCAGGCTTCTCCCATTTTGCCCAGAACGGCGAACACCTGCTGAAAATGCAGCGTCTGCTCGGCTCCGACCACGTAGAGGAGAAGGTCCGCGCCCAGCTGTTTTTTGCGGTAGACGGCCGTGGCCAGATCGCGGATCGGATAGATCGTCGTGCCGTCCGATTTAAGGATGAGGCAGGGCGGCATGCCGAGCTCCTCCAGCCGGACCACCTGCGCCCCGTCGCTTTCCTCGAGCAGCGACAGCTCGGTTAAGCGGTCTACGACCGCTTCCATTTTGTCGTTATAGAAGCTTTCTCCGAGCACGAGATCGAACCGGACGCCCAAACGCGCGTAAACGCGGTCGAATTCCTTCAGGCTTTCGTCCACGAAAAAACGCCACAGCCCGCGCGTTTCCCCGTCGCCCGTCTCCAGTTTACGGAACCATTCCCGCGCTTCGTCTTCAAGCTCGGGGTTCGATTCGGCCTCCTCGTGAAACTTCACGTACAGGCGCAAGCTCTCCCGGATCGGCTCGGCTTCCAGGAGAGCGCGGTCTCCCCAGCGGCGGTAGGCGGCGATCAGCTTGCCGAACTGCGTGCCCCAGTCGCCCAGGTGGTTGACGCGGGTGACCCGGTATCCGGCTGCTTGGTAGACGTTCGCCAGCGCGTTGCCGATCATCGTCGAACGAAGGTGGCCGATGCCGAACGGCTTGGCGATATTGGGAGAGGACATGTCGATGACGACGCGGCGGCCTTGCCCGTCTTGCAGGCGGCCGTAATCGCCCGCCATGACGCGGGTCAGGATGCGGTTGCCCCAGACGGCGGGATCGAAGAAGAGGTTCAAGTAGCCGCCGGCGGTTTCGGCGCGCACTCCTTCGTCTGTTCCGTTGACCGCGTCGGCCGTACGCTCCGCGATCGACTGAGGCGATTGCCGCATCGTTTTGGCGAGGGTGAAGCAGGGGAAGGCGGCGTCCCCCAGCTCCGGACGGGGCGGGATTTCGATTGCGGACGCCAGCTCCTTCTCGGAAATCGGAAGATGCGGAGCCAGCAGGCAAGCGGTTAGTTGGGCGAGCATGCGGAAAACCTCCTTGTGGAAAATAAAAAAATCCCCCGTCTCGGCTAAGAGACGGAGGATCAGTCCGCGGTACCACTCTTCTGGCATTCCCGTGCCCGGGAATCCTCTTCACGGGATAACGGCCGGCGCTCGCCGACCGGATTTCCCTACGCGGCGCTCGCGGAAGTCCGGCAGCGTGCCGACCGGATCTCCCGCGAGTACTCGGGACCTCCGGCAGCGTGCTGCCGGGTCACCTTGCGCCATGCTTCGGGAAACCGACTCCCGGGCCCGCTTCCCCGAACGGCCGTGCCGGCTTCCACCCTCCCGGCTCTCTGCTAAACGGCGTAGATCGGGTACTCTCCCGTTCATCGTCTTTTCGAATAATTTTGACTATTATACCCGACTTCCGCGTGCAGCTCAAGATGCTCTTGTCATCAGCTCCCCGGCTATACCTCCCTTCTCCTTTGGTCATAATGGCTAATGGAAGGAGATGATAGATGGATGCCCATGCGTCCTATTTACGAGAGATTGGCCGAGTTGTGGTACATCAAGAGAAGGCGCGCGCTGACCGCGCAAGAGCGGTCCGATTTCGATCACTGCCTCTCCGTCAACGCCGCGCATATGTCCAAACTCGCGGGATTGTACAACCTGTCCCTGCTCGCTTCCATGACCGGAGACACCGAATGGCAGCATGAAATATGCCGCGAACTGGAGAAAACAGAGGGCGATAAGCCTCCATTCGAACTTAGCCCGTAACCGTAACGCCCACCTTCGTTTTCTTGCTCCCGAAAGTTGAAGAGGTCCAGACGGCCGCCTTCGATACATCCCTCTCGGTATCGTCCGCATAGGTCGCGGTGGCGGTCAACTTGGCCTGTTCGCCGGTTCTCAGCTTCAGCGCCGCCTCGCTCGTTCCAAATATTTCAGAATGCCGACCTCCCTGAATTTTCACCGATTTGCCCGCGTAAGCAGCGGTTACGGCGTCTATCGGCTAAGCCGGGACATGCCGAGCCCGCCGCGAACCTCCATTTGAATTGCCTGGACGTTCTGTTTATAGTAGTAATTATGTAATGGAAGAACGACGGGAGAGGGCGGCATGCCGGACAAAGTGAACGTGCGGGTTGCTTTCCGGATCGTCCGGGACGGGGAAACGCAGGAGATCGACGCGCCGGGGCGGCTTCACCGGCTGGTGGACGGCTGGGCCGTCACCTGCCGGATGGCCGGAACGTCCGAAGGAACGGAACCGACCGGCGAATCCGACATGACCCTGCTCGTCCGGGATGGCGAAATCCGGATGAGCCGCAGGGGAACGGTATCGCAGGACCAGGCGTTCCGCGTCGGAGAATGGCGGTCGGGCACGGTCGGCACCGCATATGGCTCCATGGCCGCGGAGGCTTGGACTCACCGCATGGAGACCGGTCTGTCGAAAACGGGCGGAACCGTCGAATGGGAATACGACATGCGGATGGCGGGCCAGGAACTCGGACGCTGTTCGATCAGGCTGGATATTCGGGAGGAACAGATTTAAATGAACGTACTGGAGAAGCTTCACACCGTCATGAGCAACGCGCTGTCCAATGCTGCGCTGGGAGCGGGCCTCGTGGATAGCTTGGACGAGCTGCCGAACATCGTGCTCGAAGTGCCCAAGGACAAGTCGCACGGCGACCTGGCGACCAATCTGGCGATGCAGTTGACGAAGATCGCGAAGCGCAACCCGCGCCAGATCGCGGAATCGATTCTGGAGCACCTCGACAAGAGCCGCGCCTGGATCGAATCCGCCGAAATCGCGGGACCCGGATTCATCAATTTCCGGCTGGACAAAAGCTTCCTGCACGGGGTGATCGGCGACGTCCGCGCCCAAGGGGAACGGTACGGCTCGGTGGAAGCGGGCAGCGGGAAGAAGGTGCAGGTCGAGTTCGTCAGCGCCAACCCGACGGGCAGCCTGCATCTGGGCCACGCCCGCGGCGCCGCGGTCGGCGACGCGCTGTGCAATCTTCTCGCCTATGCCGGCTATGAAGTGACCCGCGAATACTACATCAACGATGCCGGGAACCAGGTGGCCAACCTCGCGAAGTCGATCGAAGCCCGCTATCGCCAAGCTTTGGGCCAGGATGCGGAGATGCCCGAGGATGGCTACCACGGCGAAGATATCATCGGATTCGCCCGGGAATTGGCGGAACGCGAAGGCGACAAGCTGCTCGCGCTGCCGGACGAGGAGCGGTTCGCCTTTTTCCGGAGCTACGGGCTGGAGCGGGAGATGGATAAGCTCAAGCGGGACCTGGAACGCTTCGGCGTCCGGTTCGACATCTGGTACAGCGAAACCTCGCTCTATGAAACGGGCAAAGTGACCGCCGCTCTGGACGCCCTCCGGGCCAAAGGCCAGGTGTACGAGAACGACGGCGCCGTCTGGTTGTCCACTACGCCGTTCGGAGACGACAAAGACCGCGTTCTCGTCAAGAACGACGGCAGCTATACGTATCTGACGCCGGATATCGCCTATCACATGGACAAGTACGGCCGGGGCTACGACCGGATGATCAACATTTGGGGCGCTGACCATCACGGATACATTCCCCGGATGAAGGCGGCGATGGCGGCGCTCGGCAATGACCCCGACAAGCTCACCGTCCTGATCGCCCAAATGGTCAGCCTGTTCCAGAACGGCGAGAAGGTGAAAATGTCCAAGCGTACGGGCAAGGCGGTGACGATGGAAGATTTGATGGATGAGGTCGGCGTCGACGCGATCCGCTATTTCTTCACCATGCGGAGCATGGACTCGCACCTGGACTTCGACATGGATCTTGCCGTCTCGACGTCCAACGAGAACCCGGTGTATTACGTCCAGTACGCTCACGCGCGGATTTGCAGCATCTTCCGCCAGGCGGAAGAGCAAGGCATCGCTCTGCTTCCTTGGGAGGAAGCGCCGCTGCACCGCCTGGACGCCGAGCAGGAATTCGATCTGCTCCGCAAAATGGGAGAGCTTCCCGAGGTCGTCGCGGACGCGGCCCGCATCTATGCCCCGCACGCGATGATACGTTACCTTTACGAGTTGGCGTCGATGTTCCATAGCTACTACCGGGCCGAACGCGTCATCACCGAAGACGCGGAACAGAGCCAGGCGAGATTGCAGTTGCTCGCGGCACTTCGGATCGTGTTCGCGAACTGCCTGTCGATCGTCGGCGTCTCCGCCCCGGATCGAATGTAAAAAGAAGCCCACAAAAGTGAGGTAAGCCCCGAGGCTGATTCCGATTCCTTTTGCGGGGCCCGAAACATTCGCTAAAAAATCCGATCGACCGCCTTCAGCATCCGCATGACGTTCAGTTCCCCGGCTGCCCGGGGCGCATTCGAGCCTCTCAACGTTTTGGCCGACTGCTTGACGATCTCCTTGATCTGGGCCGGCGACAAGCCGGGACGATAGGCGATCAGAAGGGCGATAGCCCCGCTGACGTGGGAGGTCGCCATGGAGGTCCCGCTCATCTCGCGGTATTTGCCGTCGAGCCAGGCCGACACGATTTTATCGCCGGGCGCGTAGATGTCGATCGGTCCGCGGTTCGTGAACGGCGCGACGCGTCCCTGCTCGGTGGTGGCGCCAACTGCGATCGTATGGCCGTAGCGGGCGGGATAGTCGATCTCGCTGCTGCGACCGTCGTTGCCGGAAGAGGCGACGACGATGACGCCGGCCTGGTTGGCGTTCATCACGGCTTGGAGCAGCGAGTTGCTGCGGGTCTGCATTCCGAAGCTCATGTTGACGATGTGCATCCGGTTGCGGACGCACCAATCAAGACCGAGAATAATGTCGGAAACGTACGCGGTGCCGTTCTGGTCGAAGGCTTTGACGGGATGGATCGTCGCCCGCGGCGCGACGCCGATCATGCCCTCGAGACGGTTGGCGGCCGCGATCGTTCCGGCGATATGCGTGCCGTGGCCGTTGTCGTCGTAAGGCGGTTCGGTGCGGTAGATCAGGTTGATCCCGCGGTCGATCGAATGCTGCAGGTCGGGGTGCATGAAATCGATCCCCGTGTCGATGACCCCTACGTGTACGTTATGGCCTGTCGTTTTGCTCCAGGCATCCGGCGCCTGAATGTGCCGCACGCCCCAGGGAATGCCTTTGTCCAATGCGACGGAGCCCCGCGACAAAGCGTGTACGCGGACCGCCCCGTCCTCTTCGCAGCGAATCCGGTTTCCCCAATGCCGCGGGACCGCTTCCGGAGGCGAGGGGCAGGAGATTCCGCGGATCAGGCCGAGCTGGCGGACGCCGCGCAGCTTGTCGCCGCGGCGCTTTCTCGTTTGGAGCTCGTGAAGGAGCTGCCGGTAATCGCGGTGACTCGCGAACCGGAGGATCGACCGTCGTTTGCTGTGCTTGCCCGCATTCAGGGAGTCGTGCAGCCAATCCAGAAATCCGCATGCGTTCAATACGGTTTCCCTCCCGCCGAAAGTGCTTCCCTATTGTATGTGGACACCTCTCCAAAGGCTTGGGAAGCGGCCTTTTTTGGGTGGAAATGGGCGGCATTCCGTGTCATTTCCCTCGCCGGGGCATAGGATGAATGGAGAGTTTCAGGGTGAGACTCTTGGCCATGCCGGTTCCTCCGCCCGCGGAGCGGCCGGGGGGATACAGTCGAAAAGCGAAGGCGCCGTCAGTCGGACGCGTCTTCGCTTTTTCGATTTATTTTAGCTGCGGGAATTTGCAATTTTGCGGAAAATGAGGTTTACTATAGGTTGACGCCTAAAACGAGACGCACTTTAACGGTTTTACATACAGAGAGGATGGGAAATCACTTGAGTGCCGAGTACGTGTTGAAACTCGACTCCGAGAAGATTCGGGAGATGCCGATGGTCGACCTCGCCTTCGAGGTGCTGAAGGCCGCCAACACCCCGTTTTACTACCGCGACCTCATGAACGAAATCGCGAAGCTTCGGGGCTTCTCCGAAGAGCAGATCAACGAAGTGATCGCCCAGCTGTATACCGAGATCAACATCGACGGGCGTTTCGCCTGCGTAGGCAGCAATGTTTGGGGCCTTAAGCGCTGGTACCCGGTAGAGCGCGACACCGACGGGGTGACCGGAGGAGGCAAGCGGCCGCGCATCATCAACGACGATGACGATGACGACGAGGATCTGTACGGAGAGGAAGACGAGGAAACCTTCGCCACGGACGAAGAGAACTTCGATCTGTTCGACGAGGACCGCGAAGAGATCTTCGACGAAGGGGAAGAGAGCGCCGAAGTGGACGAGGAAGTCGTGCTGGACGACGAGGACGCGGGTCTGGACGACGAAGACCTCGCGGGCGAGAAGGACGAGGACGACGACGCGGACGAAGAATTGGACGAAATCGACGAGGACGACGAACTGGGCGACGACGAGGATGAAGGTCGCTGACGTTCTCGCGTCGTGATGATTGAATGATTTCCGTTTCAAACGACTTCCCTGTTCCTGTAGGACGGCGAAGTCGTTTTTTACTTGTCTTGATAGTGTTTATAAGTTTTCAAGGTGAGGGTAATGGCCGTGATTGCGTCATGGTTCCAATCCGCGGGCGTTCGGGTTAAGTCTTATTTCGCATTCAAGTCCGCGATTCGTTAGAAGCGCATAACGTTGTTGCGCAGCGTTATTGCCTTTGCAGATGGGGACCGTCAAGAAGCCTGTGTAGCAGGATTATCCATCGGGACGATGGATAAATATGCTTCGACTTCGTTCTGCTTGAGGGCGCAGCCCAAGCGAAGGCGCGGGAGCGGTGCTTGTCCTTTACCCTGGATAGTACCCGTACGATAAGCTCCTTCCGCGAGCTTATCGCATCCTCGTCACTCCCGTTTCCGTACGATAAGCTCCTCCCGCGAGCTTATCTCATCCCAGGCACTCCCACGACCCTCGTTAAGCTCCTTCCGCGAGCTTATCGCATCCTCGGTACCCCGTTTCCCCTCGTTAAGCTCCTCCCGCGAGCTTATTGAATCATCCGCAGGTGCGTTAACGGAGAAGAATAGCTTTGGTGGACCGGCGTGCTGTTATTTATCGGTGCACCGTTCAAAAGTCGGCGCTTGAAGAGGCATAATGCTGGTTATTGCATCGCAACTGCGTTAACTCAGGTGGAATAACAGGTTGCCTGCGCGTTATGGGCGCCCCAAGCCGGGAATTCGGTTCGTATTCGACATATAGAGTTGCCGTATCGCCTAATTTCATTCGATGACCCCAACAAGAGACGGTTGTTTAAACTTTCATAGGTACATTGCAGTACATTGCTACAAGGTCCGCTAAATGCGGTTTTACTTGCTCGAACTCACCCGTTTTCGGCGCTCCCGTTTTCGGCTTGACACCGCCCGGGCGAGACGGTAAACTTATGCTTGGGCTTTAGAACAGTGCTTGTCCATATAAGGTTTGAATGAAAAGTGCCCCCATTTAATTGGGTGTCACTTTTTTGTTTTTTCCCGGACTCCGGTGATTCTTGAAAGTATACGATCTGCGCTGCTTTTCCGAATCACCTAGGGTAGAACGTCTATCCGTCCCACATGGACGGGGCAGCCGTTTTACTTGATCATTCAGAATGATAAGTTGCATGCCGATTCATTTCTGAGTGATCTTCGATAAAAACGGCATTCTCCGTACCCTGAGGGCGTCGAAGTCGTTTTTACTTGGGATAAAAGGAACTGTCAACTGGGCAACGATAAGAAGATGCCAAAGCGGCACGTGGTGGGGGGTTGAAGCAGAGTGACCAAATACATTTTCGTAACGGGCGGCGTCGTCTCGTCGCTCGGTAAAGGCATTACCGCAGCGTCGCTGGGCCGGCTTCTGAAGAACCGGGGACTCAAAGTGACCATCCAGAAATTCGATCCTTACATTAACGTCGATCCGGGCACGATGAGCCCGTATCAGCACGGGGAAGTGTTCGTCACCGACGACGGCGCCGAAACCGACTTGGACCTGGGGCATTACGAGCGCTTCATCGACATCAACCTGACGAAGAACAGCAGCGTGACGACCGGCAAAATCTATTCGACGGTCATCAGCAAGGAACGCCGCGGGGAATACCTGGGCGGGACGGTGCAGGTCATTCCGCACATCACGAACGAGATTAAGGAACGCGTCTTCCGCGCGGGGCGCGAAGCCGGTTCCGACGTCGTCATCACGGAGATCGGCGGCACGGTCGGCGACATCGAGAGCCTTCCGTTCCTCGAGGCGATCCGCCAGATCAAGAGCGACATCGGCCGAGAGAACGTCATGTACATCCACGTGACGCTCATTCCGTATATCAAAGCCGCCGGCGAAGTGAAGACGAAACCGACGCAGCACAGCGTCAAGGAGCTGCGCAGCATCGGGATCCAGCCGAACGTCATCGTCTGCCGCACCGAATATCCGCTGTCGGAGGACATGAAGAAGAAGCTTGCCCTTTTCTGCGACATCGACGTGAACGGGGTCATCGAATGCCTGGACGCGGAGACGCTGTACGATGTGCCGCTGATGCTGCGTGAACAAGGCTTGGACGATTATGTCGTCCAGCACCTGCGACTGAATGCCGGCGCGCCCGACATGACCGAGTGGGAATCGCTCGTGAAGCGCGTCAAGTCGCTGGAGAAATCGACGGAGATCGCCATCGTCGGCAAATACGTCGCCCTCCACGACGCGTATCTCTCGATCGCGGAATCGCTCGGCCATGCCGGCATCCACGCCGGCTCCAAAGTCAAGATCCGTTGGGTGAACGCGGAGGAAGTGACCCCGCACAACGTGGACGAGAAGCTGCAAGGCGTCGGCGGCATCCTCGTGCCCGGCGGCTTCGGAGACCGGGGCATTGAAGGCAAAGTCACCGCGATCCGGTATGCCCGGGAGCGGAAAATCCCGTTCTTCGGCATCTGTCTCGGCATGCAGGTGGCCGTCGTGGAATTCGCCCGCAGCATGTGCGGCTTGGACGGGGCCAACAGCTCCGAGATCAATCCCGCGACTCCGTACCCGGTCATCGACCTGCTGCCCGAGCAGAAGGACGTGGAGGACTTGGGCGGCACGATGCGCCTCGGCTTGTATCCTTGCAAGCTGGCCCCGGGAAGCCTGGCCGCGGAATGCTACGGCGACGAACTGGTGTACGAACGCCACCGCCACCGCTACGAGTTCAACAACGAATACCGTGAACGGATCGAGTCTGCCGGGCTCCGCATTTCCGGCACCTCTCCGGACGGCCGTCTCGTCGAGATGGTCGAGATGCCGGACCATCCGTGGTTTCTGGCGGTCCAATTCCATCCGGAGTTCACCTCGAGGCCCAACCGCCCGCAGCCGCTGTTCCGGGAGTTCGTCAAGGCCGCTTTGGCCCATACCGAAGGGTAACGCCGTCCGCCCGCGCTCCGGCTCATGCCGGAGCGTTAATTTTTTTAGCTGGAAAAGGAAGGAATTCTCGCCTGGGAACGCGAATATAGCAAGGATGCGGTAGTTCAGAGCAGTTCACGGCCACGGAGGGAAGATTATGGACAAGAAGAAGCTGTTAATCGTCGACGACCAGGTAGGCATCCGAATTCTGCTGCTCGAAGTGTTCTCCACGGAAGGTTATGAAACCTTCCAGGCGGCCAACGGCCGGACGGCGCTGGAGATCGTCAAAGCCCATACCCCCGATTTGGTGCTGCTGGACATGAAGATCCCCGGCATGGACGGACTCGAGATTTTGAAGAAGATCAAGGAGATCAACCGGGACATCAAGGTCATCATGATGACCGCCTATGGCGAACTGGACATGATCAAGGAAGCGACGGATTTGGGGGCATTGATGCATTTCACCAAACCTTTCGATATCGACGAAATGCGGATGGCCGTCAACATGCAGATGGGAGAAGGTCCTGCGTCCCGAATCGCCACGGGGTCGTAAGACCTTCTTTCTTGTCCGGGTTTTGTGTTATAATGACGCAGTATGCAATTCGGATAGGATCCCAAACAGAAAAGCAGGAGGAATTCCATTATGCCACTCGTATCGATGAATGAGTTTTTGCCGAAAGCCAAAGCGGGTAAATTCGCCGTAGGCCAATTCAACATGAACAACCTGGAGTTCGCGCAAGCGATCACCGACGCGGCCATCGAAGAGAAATCCCCGTTTATTTTCGGCGTCAGCGAAGGCGCCTTGAAATACATGGGCATGGAGTATACGGTAGCGATCGCGAGGGCGGCCGCGGAGAAATCGGGCCTGCCGATCGCCCTGCACTTGGACCACGGCAGCTCGTTCGAAGTGGCGATGGCGTGTATTCGGGCCGGATTCTCCTCCGTTATGTTCGACGGCTCGCATCATTCCTTCGAAGACAACATCCGCTTGACGAAAGAAGTCGTGAAAGCCGCTCATGCGATGGGCGTTTCCGTCGAAGGCGAGCTTGGCACGATCGGCGGCGTGGAAGACGACATCAGCGTAGATGAAGCGAATGCGGCGTTGGCCAAACCGGAAGAAGCGATCCGCTTCTACGAGGAAACCGGCGTCGACTGCCTGGCGATTGCCGTCGGCACCGCGCATGGCATGTACAAGGGCGAAGTGAAGATTCACTACGACATCATCAAGGAAGTCGTGGCCAAGATTCCGGTACCGGTCGTGCTGCACGGCGGCTCCGGCGTACCGGACGACATGATCCGCGAAGCGATTCAAGCCGGCGTCGGCAAAATCAACGTGAACACGGAGAACCAAGTCGCTTGCACGGCCGCCATCCGCGAAGTGCTCGCCAAGGACGCGAAGGTTTACGATCCGCGCAAGTACCTGACGCCTGCCCGCAACGCGATGAAGGAAGTCGTGAAAGAGAAGATCCGCCTGTTCGGCAGCAGCAACCAAGCGTAAGACGCGGTTCCTTCTTTGCCCATTCAAGGGGCGGGTAAGGTATTGATAGCGAATGCACAAGTGCGGGAAAACGCCGATCGGCGTTTTCCCTTTCCTTCATGGTGAAGGCCCCGTTTCGCCGGGGTCGAGGTACCCGCTCTGAAAGACACGAGGAGGACCCTGCTTTCATGGAGAAATTAATGGTACGGGGCGGCCGTCCGCTTCGCGGCACGGTCGGCATCAGCGGCGCGAAGAACAGCGCGATCGCGCTGATTCCCGCCGCCATTCTGGCGGAATCCGAAGTTCGCCTGGACAACCTGCCTCAACTCACCGACGTCGCCGTCTACGCGGAGCTGCTGGAAGAGCTCGGCTGCAAAGTGACCTGGAACGAGGACATGATGACGATCGATCCGTCGGCAATCAAGTCCGTCCCGATGCCCAACGGCCGGGTCAAGCTTCTTCGTGCTTCCTATTATTTGATGGGGGCGCTGCTAGGACGGTTCGGAGAAGCGGTCATCGGACTTCCGGGAGGGTGCAATTTCGAGCCGCGTCCGATCGACCAGCATATCAAGGGGTTCGAAGCGCTGGGAGCCGAGGTGACCAACGAGTTCGGCGCGATCCGCATCCGGGCCAAGGAACTGCGGGGCGCCAAAATCTATCTCGACGTGGTCAGCGTCGGGGCGACGATCAATATCATGCTGGCCGCCTCGAGGGCCAAAGGCGCGACTGTGATCGAGAACGCCGCGAAGGAGCCTGAGATCATCGACGTGGCCACGCTCCTGAACTCGATGGGAGCCCGGATCAAGGGCGCCGGAACGGAAACGATCCGAATCGAAGGCGTGACCGAAATGCACGGGTGCAGGCACTCGATCATCCCGGACCGGATCCAGGCAGGTACGTATATGGTAGCCGCCGCGGCGACCCGCGGAGACGTTCTCATCGATAATATCATACCGAAACACCTGGAAGCGTTGACGGCGAAGCTGCAGGAAATGGGCGTGCACGTGTACGAGATGGACGAATCGATCCGCGTCGTCGGGCAGCCAAGCTACGAGTCCGTGGACGTGAAGGCGCTCGTCTATCCCGGCTTTGCCACGGATTTGCAGTCTCCGATGACCAGCCTGCTGACCCAGGCGACCGGCGTCAGCATCTTGTCCGACTACGTGTACAGCAATCGTTTCAAGCACGTGCCGGAATTGGCCCGCATGGGCGCCCAGATCCGGGTGGAAGGCCGGTCGGCGATCATCGAGGGCGGTCGCTTGAACGCGGCCAAAGTCCGAGCGGCCGATCTTCGGGCAGGAGCAGCCCTGGTCGTGGCGGGGCTCACCGTGGAGGAAGGCACGACGGAAATCACGGGCGTCGAGTATATCGACCGCGGATACGAGAAGCTCGTGACGCAGCTCAGCAATTTAGGCGCGGAAGTCTGGCGCCAGGGGTGAGGCCTTCGGGCCTTGCTCGATCATAAGGAGCAAAAGAGGGATCTTTAGTGACCGATTTCCAAATGTCCGATTTGGAAGAACTCAAGCTGACGGAGCTTTACAAGCTTGCCAAAGAGCATCAAATCGCCGCCTACGGGCAGATGAAGAAGAAGGAGCTCATCATCGCCATCCTGAGGGCCCAGGCGGAGCGCAGCGGCCACATGTTCATGGAAGGCGTCTTGGACGTGTTGCCGGAAGGCTTCGGCTTCCTTCGGCCGATCAACTATTTGCCCAGTCCCGAGGATATCTACATCTCGGCTTCGCAAATCCGGAAATTCGATCTGAGAACGGGCGACCTGGTATCCGGCAAGTGCCGGGCTCCCAAGGAGAACGAACGCTACTTCGGGCTCCTGCAGGTGAATGCCGTCAACGGGGAGCCGCCCGAGACCGCGGCCGAACGGCTTCATTTTCCCGCTCTCACCCCTCTGTACCCGCAAAACAAGCTCGTTCTCGAAACGTCCCCCTCCAAGCTGTCCACGCGAATCATCGATCTGCTCTCTCCCGTCGGACTGGGCCAGCGCGGTTTGATCGTCGCTCCGCCGAAGGCCGGCAAAACGCTTCTGATGAAGGAAATCGCCAACAGCATCTCGACCAACCGGCCGGACATCCATCTGTTCGTCCTGCTGATCGACGAGCGTCCGGAGGAAGTGACCGACATGCAGCGTTCGGTCAAGGGAGAGGTCGTCGCGTCCACGTTCGACGAGGTTCCGGAGCACCATATCAAGGTGGCCGAGCTGGTGCTGGAGCGGGCGATCCGCCTGGTCGAGCACAAGAAGGACGTCGTCATCCTGATGGACAGCATCACGCGGCTGGCGCGGGCTTACAATCTGGTCGTGCCCCCGTCGGGACGCACGCTGTCCGGGGGTATCGATCCCGCGTCGTTCCACCGGCCGAAGCGGTTTTTCGGGGCGGCGCGCAACGTGGAAGAGGGCGGCAGTCTGACGATTCTCGCCACGGCGCTCGTCGAGACGGGGTCGCGGATGGACGACATCATTTATGAAGAGTTTAAAGGTACCGGCAACATGGAGCTGCATCTGGACCGCAAGCTGGCGGAGCGCCGGATCTTCCCGGCCCTCGACATCCGCCGTTCCGGCACCCGCCGCGAGGAATTGCTCCTCACGAAGGAAGAGCTCGACAAGCTGTGGGCCATCCGCAAGAGCATGAACGACTCTCAGGAATACGTGGAACAGTTCCTGAAGAAGCTTGGAAACACGAAGACGAACCAGGAGTTTCTCGATTCGCTCGATACGTCCGGCATGCCCGCGCCCCCTAGCGGCGGCGGAGCCCGGAGATCGCCGCGGGGCGCTTCCTCCTGAACGTTACAGAAAGTTTATGCTCGCTAAAGCAATAGAGAGTGCGAAACTTTCCGTACTTGGAAAAACTTCCGCAGGCTTTCGCTGCAGGAGAGCGGTCACTCATCATCGGGTGACTGCGATAGAAGTTTTTCCTACGGTTCGCCGATCGGAAAGGAGCGTTAACGCATGCATTTGGTTTACGCCGACGAACGCGGCCAAGTTTACGACCACCCGGAGCTGCACGGGATCGCCCGCAGCGGCAGCGACCTGGTCGAGCTGATGGAGGACGAGCTGATTCCCCTTCCGGCCGGCGCCACTCTGGTCGGGCTGCCGAATACGAGAGCGGTCGGCATGGATCCGGAAACGGGCGAAATGCAGGCGCTGCCGCCGGGACACCAAGCGGTCGGCGCCTTGCTGCCGCAAGGATTCACGCGGCTGTATGTCCCCGGCTACCTGAAGCAGGATAAATCGCAGCTGTTTCCGCTCTTCGGCTATACGGCGGTCGTGTGGAAGGATGACGGCTTCTACGTTGCCGCCGATCCGACGGACGATCCCGAGCCTTGGAACCCGGAGCGCTGCGACCGCAAGGAGCTGGAGCTGCAGGTGGACCGCCTTCTCCAAGCGTATCCCGACAACCAGCTGTACCGGCATCTCTCCCATTGCGCGCTGGAATACGAGTGCTTGACGGCCTCCAATACGTTCCTGCAGCGGCTGGAAGGGGCGGTTCCCGTATCGTTCGCGTGCAATGCGGGCTGCTTCGGCTGCATATCCGAACAGCCGGACGACAGCGGGTTCCCGGCGCCGCAAACGCGGCTGAAGTTCAAGCCCGCGGTAGAAGACGTCGTGAACGTCATGCTCGAGCATCTGCGCACGCCGGACGCGATCATCAGCTTCGGCCAGGGCTGCGAAGGCGAACCGTCCACTCAGGCGCCCACGATCATCGAAGCGATCAAGCGCGTCCGCGCGCAGACCTCCAACGGCTATATCAACATCAACACGAACGCCGGGTTGTCCGATCATCTCCGCGCGATCACGGACGCGGGGCTGGATCTCATGCGGGTCAGCACGATCAGCGCGCTGGACGACCACTATAACGCCTATTACAAGCCGCGCGGTTATTCGCTCAAGAACGTGGAGAAGTCGCTGCGCTATGCCGCCGATAAAGGCGTGTACACGTCGATCAACTACCTGGTATTCCCCGGGGTGACGGATCGCGAGGAAGAGATCGAGGCGATGATCGGCTTCGTCCGCCGCACGGGCTTGAAGCTGATCCAGATGCGGAACCTGAACATCGACCCGGACGCTTATTTGGCGCTGATCCCGCCCGCTCAGGGCGAGATTTACGGCATGAAAGCGATGCTGGATATTTTCCGGGGCGAGCTCCCGGACGTCGTGATCGGCTCCTATACACACGTGCCTCCGGCGGGAGTACGGTAGTTGCGAAAAAATGAGGATGAAGGAACGCCCGAATGCGAGCGCTGCAGTGACTCGCGGAGACGTTTCGGCAAAGTTCCCGGAGAATGTTATCTTGTCACAGGTGCCCCCAGCGTGATATACTCCTATTATGTGTCCATTACTCTGGTTCCGACTGTTGATCCAGGGCGAGAAAGAAGGTGAACCCCTTGAAAGAAAACCTCCATCCGCAATATCATGTGACGACGGCGACCTGCGCTTGCGGCAACACGTTCGAAACGGGTTCGATTCGTTCGAACATCCGCGTCGAGATTTGCTCGGCATGCCATCCGTTCTTCACGGGCAAACAGAAGTTCCTGGATGCCGGCGGACGCGTTGACAAGTTCAAGAAAAAATACGGCCTGTAAGATACACTCCGTCAACAAGCGTGAGAAGACGCGCTCGGTTGGATCCATGCGAACCGTGGTTAGCGCCGGAGGGCGCGCCCGGGTCGTCAAGGAAGAAATTACGGCGGTATAGAGATAAACCTCCCTTCGCATCCTAGCGAACAAAGGGAGGTTTTTTTCATGCGGATCCAACGTAAACGGACCAAAACCGTTCGCTCCATGTTGATCGCCGGGGCGCTCATCGGGACGATCGCGCTCGCCGCAGGCTGCAACACCGCCGGCAACAAAGCGGGCATGAACAACAACGGACCGAGAGCGCAGAGCTACAGCGACGACGGGTATTTGGGAATGACGAATACCTATCCCCGCATCCCGGGCCGGAACATGACGCTCACTTATGCGAACGACGCGAACCTGATGCGCGACGCCATCCGCGACGTCCGAGGGGTGGCGGGGGCCAACATTACGTTCAACGGCCCAGAGGCATACGTCACGCTCAAACTCGATCCCGGGGTGGATGCCCGCAGGATTCCGACCGTGGAGAGGCAAGCCGCGTCCGTGCTGCGGTTCAATTTCCCCCGTTACGTCGTGCATGTGAGTTCCATGAGGTAACCATGAGGTAACGAGTAGGGAACTGTTCCCTTCGGTTGCACTTCCGGCTTTAATTCGCTATACTTATCTGTGCCGTGCTAGACGGGGAGGTAGCGGTGCCCTGTAACTCGCAATCCGCTCCAGCGAGGTTGAATTCCTGTTTGAGGTCTTGGGATGCAGGAACCGGCAAGTTAAGCGCCGTGTTGACGGCAGGGTCCTCCGCGAGGAACGGCCATGAACCCGGTCAGGTCCGGAAGGAAGCAGCCGTAAGTGGTGACGTTCTTGTGTTGGAGGAGTGCCCGGCCCGAGCGGTCTGGCTTGTGCGGCTGGATTCCAACGATCGGGGACAGGTGCACGGTCCTCATTCGATTTCAATCATTCCCGGCAGGGGAATGCAAGCACCTTGGCGAAAGCTTGATAAGCGCCGGGTGCTTTTTTTATTCCGCGTTTTGTCGAATGCTGTCCTTTTCGTAGGCCATAGGGAGGGAAGTCGACATTCGTCTCCTCGTTCGGGAGAATCAGCAATAGACCGAGGTGAAAAGGACAATGAACGGTCCGACAAGGTCTCGCCGCGAAAAAAATGCAAGCGCTAACGGTATCGACCGGCGCGAGCTTCGCGAGAAATACGCCCGCTTGTTCGCAGACCGGTTTCTCGTTGGCGGCAGCACCGGCGTCATCATCGTGGATGCCGGTTTTCGACTGATGGAAATGAGCGAAATGGTCTGCCGCTTGTTCGGTTCGGATAGAACCGAATGGTTCGGCCGTTCCTTGGAGGAATGGTTCGACGCGGTCGGATGGAAGCCTTACCCGTTTGACCGGAGCCTTCTTCGGGGCAGCGTGTTTCAAAACCGAGCGCAAGCGTGGGGGGAGGGGGAGTGCCGGCGCTGGCTGATGTTGGACGGGGATATTCTGGAGGACGGAGGCGGGGAAACGGGCGGCGCGTTCGTGCTGCTGCGCGACGTGTCCCATCTCATGCTGCTGGAAGAGCAGGTCCGCCGTTCCGACCGCTTGAAGACGATCGGCCAGATCGCCGCCGGCACGGCGCACGAAATCCGCAATCCGCTCACGGCCATCCGCGGGTTCATGCAGCTGCTCGACAAGTCCCTGATGGACCGGGGCATGTTCAAGGAGCACGAGTACGTTGGCATCATGATGTCGGAGCTGAACCGCGTCAACGAGCTCGTCAGCGAATTTCTGCTCCTCAGCAAGCCGAAGGAAGTCCGACTCGCGTCCGTCCCGGCGGGATCCGTCCTGCAGGAGATTCTTCCGGTCATCCGCAACGAAGCGCTGCTTCACGGGGTGGCCGTTCGGTACGAACCGAAGCCCGGGCTGCCGCCCATATGGGTGGACAAAGAACCGCTGAAACAGGTTTTTCTGAATTTGGCCAAAAACGCGATCGAAGCGATGAGCAAGGGAGGGACATTAATAATCAAGGAAAGGTACCGCAAGGAGAGGCCGGACCTTCTGGCCGTCTCGGTGCGGGATACGGGTCCCGGCATTCCGCCGGACCTCTTGGGAAGGATTTTCGATCCGTTCTTTACGACCAAACCGCAGGGGACGGGGCTTGGCTTATCCATCTGCCAACGGATTGTCCATGACCTCGGAGGGCACTTGGAAGTGGCGTCCGGCGCGGGGGGAACCAGCTTTACCGTCTGGCTCCCGCTGGCTTCCGATGGGGATGGATCGTAAGCGGGTTCGAGTTGGCGATTTTGCGTGAGAATGGCGTCGTAAGACGGTTATCCGTCGGGTTCGGGAGACGCGAAGCTGAAAACGGGAGTACGATGATGTATAATGAATGAAACGGCTTAACCGACGGGAGCGACGAAACGATGGCCCATTTGGCTTTGTATCGGGCCTGGCGCCCGCAGACATTTCAGGACATGGTCGGACAGCAGCATATCGTGCAGACGCTGCAGAACGCGATCCGGGAAAACCGTCTTTCCCATGCCTATTTGTTCAGCGGACCGAGAGGGACAGGCAAGACGACCGCGGCCAAAGTACTGGCCAAAGCCGTCAACTGCGAGCGCGGTCCTTCGCCGGAGCCTTGCAACGAATGCCCGGCCTGCACCCGCATTACCGCCGGCGCGGTCATGGACGTGGTGGAGATCGACGCGGCCTCCAACCGGGGCGTGGAAGAGATCCGCGACATCCGCGACAAAGTGAAATACGCGCCGACCGAAGTTCGGCGCAAAGTGTATATCATCGACGAAGTACACATGCTGACCACGGAAGCGTTCAATGCGCTGCTGAAGACGCTCGAGGAACCGCCGGGCCATGTCATGTTCGTGCTGGCGACGACCGAGCCGCACAAGCTTCCCCCGACGATCATTTCCCGTTGCCAGAGGTTCGAATTCCGCCGGGTTCCGCTGGAGGAACAGACGGGACGCCTCCGCCGGATTTGCGAGGAGGAAGGCATGACGGCGGAGGACGAGGCGCTCGCCTACATCGCCCGCTTATCCGACGGAGGGATGCGGGACGCGGTCAGCCTGCTCGACCAGATCGCCTCGTTCACGGGCGGCAAGATTACGCTGGAGCAGGCCGTCGACGCGACGGGGGGGCTGCCGTCCGAGCAGTTCGCCCGTCTAGCGGCCGCGGTCCGGGACGGGGACGTGTCCGCCGTTCTGGCGGAAATCGACGACATGATGAAGGCGGGCAAAAGCGCGGACAAGTGCCTGGAGCAGCTGATGCATTATTTCCGCGACATGCTCCTCGCCCAGCTGGCTCCCGAAGCCTCAGCCGCATCGGGACGGGTGGCCGACCTGGCCGATCTCCGCCGGCTTGCCGCGGATTTTCCACGGGAGAGACTGTTCGGCATCATCGATCTGCTGAACCGCTACCAGACGGAGATGAAGTACGCGGCGCATCCGCAAACGATGTTCGAAATCGCGATGATCAAGCTGTGTTCGGATTCATCGGCAGAAGCGGCCCCGCAGGCGTCGACCCCGGCAGGCGCCCGGCCGGGAGCTTCCGCGGGCGAGGTGGCGCAGCTGCAGGCGAGATTGGGGGAGCTGGAACGGAAGCTGGAGGCCGCGCTCAAGAACGGCGTCGCCGCCGGCTCCGGCGGGGCAACCCAAGCGGTCGGGGGACGATCTTCCGCTTCGAACGCCGCGCAGGCCACCGCCAAGAGCGTCCGTACCCGCGTCAAGCTGGACGGATTCGTGGCGGCTCATGATTCCCCGCAGTCGAAGGAGCTTCTGGCGAAGTGGCCGCAAGTGTTGCAGCGGGTCAAGGAAGAGCGGGTGACCGTGCATGCGTGGCTGGTGGACGGCGAGCCTGCGGCGATCGCCGAGGGCACGGTGCTGATCGCTTTCCGCAACACGATCCACCGCGAGACGACCGAGAGGCCCGCGAACAAGGCTTTGATCGAAAGCGTGCTCTCGTCCGTGCTGGGACAACCCGCCCAGCTGGCGACCGCCATGCAGAAAGAATGGCAGGAAGCGCTGGCCGCGGGGGCCGGGCTGTCGCGCGAGGAAGCGGCGGCCGGGGAAGAGCTGAAGCTCGTGCCGGAAGACGGAGCCGAGCAGGCGCGCGAACCGGTCGTGGAAGAAGCGCTCCGCCTGTTCGGGGAAGAGCTTGTCGTAATCCAAGATGACTAAGGAGGCTGACCATCCATGAACAACATGAACCAAATGATGAAGCAAGTGAAGAAAATGCAGGAGCAAATGCTTAAAGCCCAGGAAGAGCTGGGGAACAAAACGGTCGAAGGCTCCGCGGGCGGCGGCGTGGTTACCGTAACCGCGAACGGCCATAAGAAGGTAACCCAAATCGTCATCAAGCCGGAAGCCGTGGACCCCGACGACGTCGAGATGCTCCAGGATCTCGTGCTGACCGCCGTCAACGACGCGATGGCCAAAGCCGACGAGCTGGCCAATCAGGATATGGGCAAGTTCACCGGCGGCATGAAAATCCCCGGCCTGTTCTAGAAAAACAAGTTATGGGGTCCCCAAAAAGGAATCGGAATAAGCTTCGAAGAATCACGCCACTTTTTGGGGAAGAAGAGAGGAGCCTCATCGTTGTTCTACCCCGAACCGATCGCCAAGCTGATCGACGCGTTCTCCCGCCTTCCGGGAATCGGTCCGAAGACGGCCGCCCGGCTGGCGTTTTTCGTGCTTCGCATGAAGGAAGAAGAAGTGATCGATTTCGCCAAGGCGCTCGTTAACGTCAAACGCAATCTGACCTATTGCTCGATATGCTGCAACATTACCGACACCGATCCTTGCCGGATCTGCTCCGACAAGACCCGCGACGTGTCGGTCATCTGCGCCGTCCAAGAGCCCAAAGACGTGGTCGCCATGGAACGAACGCGCGAATTCACGGGCCATTACCACGTCCTGCACGGGGCGATCTCGCCGATCGAGGGGATCGGCCCGGACGACATCCGCGTCGCCGAACTGGTCAAACGGCTGGGCGACGACCGCGTGCAGGAATTGATTCTGGCGACCAATCCCAATATCGAGGGAGAGGCGACGGCGATGTATTTGTCCCGCCTCGTCAAGCCCTTCGGCATCAAGGTGACGCGGATTGCCCACGGCCTCCCTGTCGGGGGCGACTTGGAGTATGCGGACGAAGTCACGCTGTCGAAGGCGCTGGAAGGCCGCCGGGAGCTGAACTAACCGTACGAATGCACGCTTGTCACGCCCTCCGGGGCGTTTTTTATTTTCCGGTCGATCTCGGTGAAACGGTTCTAAATCCCTCTGTCCGCAATAAACATCATAATGGGTTGTCCTTCCTGTCCGGACAATACCGTCTTATGACTTCGGGAGGGATGCGCCGTGCTGGGGAAAACGAAAAATCAATGGCTGGCGGCTCAAACGCGGGACAAAATGGAGATGATCGACGACGTGCGCAAAGCGGAGCTCGAGCTAAATACGGCCCGGTGGCGCTTCGACGATGCCGTGGGGCAGGACCAGGTGGACTATGCCATCTACACGCTGGAGGCCGCCGAGAAGAAGCTGGACATGCTGCTGCGCAAAGCCAAAGCGCTCTGGAGCCAGACGCCTCCGGATGAGGGAAGACGGGGGAATATCGGATGAAAACCGTCTGGATGGTTACGTTGATCGTATCTTCGGTGCTTCTGGCGGCGATTCTGGTGAAACGGAAGCTGCCAGCGGGCTGGCTCACCCGGTTCGGCGCCCATTTGGCGCTTTCCGCGATGGCGATCTACGCATTGAACTACTCGGGGTGGGTGACGGGACTGTACATTCCGCTGAATCCCGTGACGATCGGCGCCGTGACGCTGCTCGGTCTGCCCGGGATCGCGCTGATCGCGGGACTGCAATATACGCTGCTGGCTTAACGCCGCCTGCCGGGGAGCAGGCGGTTTTTTTGCATCATTCAGATTTTATCAGTTTCACGCCTATTCTTATTTGAATGATCTTCGATAAAAACGACATTCTATGTCCCTACAGGACGACGAAGTCGTTTTACTTGTGTTTCTTCGTTTCCGGACTCCGCCATCCTTAATCCGGTAGGCGGTCTCTGTCCCGTACTCACCTTTCTCCGCGGATATCATAAGTTGAAATCAGATAACGCGTTTGGCGGCGGAACCGGCAGCACGATCGCACGAGGGGTCGCCATGGTTGCCAAGCGGCTTGCCGGACAAGCCCGAAGGAGGGGGCTGATTAACGATGGCGAGTCCTCTTCCGGACGGTTCCGAGGCGTGACAATCGACATCTGACCAGACAGGGAGGAAAGAAATTCGATGAACGAAAAAAGAAAAACCGCCTCCGTACTGCTTTCTTTTTTGTTGTTGGCACTGGTTGCGGCTTGCGGGGGCAAAACCGAGCCGGCCGGCCCGGCATCCGAATCCGTAATGCCTTCAGCGGCCCCTTCTGCGACTCCCTCTGCCGAAGCAACGCCGAAACAAGTCGTCACGGTCAAATTTTCCGAAGTCATCCGCTCCATCTTCTACGCGCCCCATTATGCGGCGATGTCGAAAGGCTTTTATGAGGAAGAGGGCATACGGGTAGACATGAACACGGCGCAAGGCTCCGACAAGGGAGCGGCGGCGCTCATTGCCGGAACGGCCGACATTTCCATGGTCGGACCGGAAACCGCCATCTACATTTACAACCAGAAAGGCGGCAAGACGCTCAAAATCTTCCACCAGCTTACGATGAAGGACGGTTCCTTCTTGCTGTCGCGGAACAAAGTCGATTCGTTCAAGTGGAGCGATCTATCCGGGAAAACGATCATCGGATGGAGACCGGGCAGCTCGCCCCAAATGGTCATGAACTCTCAATTGGCCAAGGAAGGCGTTAAGGATGCCAAAGTGATTACCAATATCGCCGCTCCTGCGATGGTTGGGGCTTTCACGAACGGACAGGGCGATTTTATCCAAGTGTTCGAGCCGGTCGCCTCGATGTTGGTGAACACGGGCAAAGCCTACTATGCCGCATCCCTGGGAGAATCGTACGGAACGTTCCCGGAAACCTCCTTCGTGGCCACTTCGGACTTCATCAGGGACCGCCCCGACGTCATCCAAGGGTTCGTCAACGCCGTTGCCAAAGGGCAGCGGTGGCTCGGCAAGGCATCGCCGGATGAAATCGCCGATGCGCTTATGCCGTACTTCGAAGGAACGTCCAAGGAGTTGATCCTGGCATCCGTCGAGCGCTACAAGAAGCAGGACACGTGGCCGGCGGTGCCGGAGCTCACGCCTGAAGCTTTCGAAACGCTGCAGAACGTGCTGATCGACAACGGCGTACTCAAGCGGGAAGAGAAATTGGCGAACATGGCGGACGTCGTGGATATGAGCTTCGTGCGCAAAATCGGGCAAGAAGGGAAGTAAGCCGATGGCGCAAATCGAGCTGAACGGCGTGGGGCTCAGCTATTTCACCTTGAAGCAGGAAACGGAAGCGTTGCGGGATGTCCGAATGACCGTCGAGGCGGGGGAATTCATCAGTATCGTCGGGCCGAGCGGATGCGGGAAGAGCACCCTGCTCTCCCTCATCTCCGGCATGATGAAGCCGACGAGAGGGACAGTCGCGATCGACGGTACGGAAGTGAGCGGGACATCGCCCAAAGTCGGGTACATGCTTCAGCACGATCACCTGTTCGAATGGCGCGACGTGCTGAGCAATCTGCTGGTCGGCGCGGAGGTTCGCAAGATGGACCTCCGCAAAGCCCGGCAAAGGGCTCGCGAGCTGATGGGTCGGTACGGATTGGGGGATTTCGCCCATCACAATCCGACGCAGCTATCCGGCGGCATGCGGCAGCGGGTGGCGCTGATCCGCACGCTTGTGACCGAGCCGGACATTCTGCTGCTGGACGAACCTTTCTCCGCCTTGGATTATCAGACGCGGTTGTTGCTGCAGGACGAGATTTACAGGATTATCAAGGATCAGGGCAAGACGGCCATCCTGGTCACCCACGATATTTCGGAGGCGATCAGTATGGCGGACCGCGTCTTGGTCATGTCCCGGAGACCGGGTACGATATCCGCCGTTTACCCCGTCCGCTTGGGCGAAGGGAAGGGGCTGACTCCTTGGCAAAAGAGGGAAGCAGCTGGGTACCATGCGTACTTTAACGCCATATGGAGGGAGCTGGGAGGCCATGTCCACACCGTCGGATGAGGAATCGCGGCTAACGGGTGAAACGGGCGGCGAGCGTAGGGGATTACGGGCGGCAACCAAATCCTCCTCCCCGCAGTACGAAAGCTATCTTCGTTTCCAGAAGCGCAAGCTGGTTCTGGTGTGGGGGTCCCGCTTCGCGCTGCTTGCCGCGCTGCTTGCGGTATGGGAGCTCGCAGCCGCCCGGCATTGGATCGATCCGATGCTGACGAGCCAACCGTCCCAGCTGCTTCGTTCTTTCCGCGAACTCGCGTTTGAAGGAAACTTGTTGATGCATACCCGCATCACGGCATGGGAAACGATCGTCAGCATGGCGGTCTCCATGACGTTGGGCGTCGCCATTGCCGTTCTCCTCTGGCTGTCGTCCTTCGCTTCCAGGGTGATTGAGCCCTACATGGTGGTGTTGAACGCGTTGCCTAAAGTGGCGCTGGGACCGATTTTCTACATTTGGCTGGGAGACCGTTACTCGATCTACGGCATGGCGATCGCCATTTCTTTGGTGGTCACGGTCATCATGGCCGAGAACGGGTTCCGGGAAATCAGCAAAACGAAGCTGAAACTGATGGAGTCGCTTGGGGCTTCGCGGATGCAGATGCTCCGCATGGTGCTCCTTCCGGCCAGTATCCCCAATATGATCGCCACATTGAAAGTGAACGTGGGGCTGACGCTGGTCGGCGTCGTGATGGGTGAATTTTTGTCGTCCAAGGCGGGTCTCGGCTATCTGATCCTATACGGCGGGCAAGTGTTTCAGATGAACATGGTCATGGTGAGCATTGCCATGCTCGCTCTTCTGTCCGTCATTTTATATGGGATCGTGAACGGAATCGGATATTTGGCCTCGCGGGTTCATCCGATCGAATAAGATCTGCGCGCGGAAACCGCCTTAAGGTGTCGTCAGTGTCGTCCGTAATAGGATATCCGAGGCGCCGGTATCGATCCGGTTTCTCGGTGCGCAGAGCCGAACGTTTGGCTATTCCTGCTCCGACGGTTAACCCTGAAATAACCGATCTAACGGATTTCGGCTTGATTGAGTGCCGACAGGCCTGCAATCGTCCTTCGCTCCCGTACGGAGCGGGGGGGCGATTGATTCTACGTAAATGGATATTTTTTCTGTTGACGAGGATTAGGCTGATGTGATACATTAACTCTCGCGCTTGTTTCGGCAAGCCCGGCCGAGAGCCGATCGGATGAAACGGAACGAAAATTTCCAAAAACATCCGGTTGCACGGACCGAACGCAATGTGATATATTATTTGAGTCGCCGCTGATGCGGTGGGCGCAAGCGAGGCTGACGAAGCCGAGCGAATTGCTCCTTGAAAACTGAACATCGAGCGTAATACGGATTCGAACTTCGGTTCGAAAAACCAGCTTTAACTTTTGAGCCATTAGGCTCTTCAATAAGGTTTACCTTTATGGAGAGTTTGATCCTGGCTCAGGACGAACGCTGGCGGCGTGCCTAATACATGCAAGTCGAGCGGAGTTGTGAGAGAGCTTGCTCTCGAGCAGCTTAGCGGC
>NZ_WJIB01000019.1 GCF_019400745.1 Cohnella sp. CFH 77786
TCGCAGCAACCATGATCAGCATGGCCAGTTTTTTGGTTAGCGTAAATTTACGATGCGCCAAATCGATATCCTCTTCCCCATTCCGTTTGTATATAAACCGGACGTGCCGGATCATCCTCAATTTTGGAGCGCAGCTTCCGAATATGCACCATAACCGTATTGTTGGAACAGTAAAAATAAGGCTCTCCCCACACACTTTCATATATATTTTGGGCAGAAAATATTTTGTTGCGTTTGCTCATCAGCAGTTTCAGGATACGATATTCCAGATCGGACAACTTGAGTTGCTGCCCCTCTTTCCAGACATCATTAAATTCTTCGTTAACTCTAAGTTTGCCCCCAACCAGAAATGTTTCTTCATATTCCTTCTTTTCCTTATATATTGTGTATCTGCGCAATTGGGCAATCACTCTGGCGTGAAGTTCCTCTTCTGAGAAGGGTTTTGTCATATAGTCATCGCCGCCGGCGAGTAATCCTTCGGTTTTGTCGAGTGTACTTGATCTGGCCGTCAGGAACAGAATCGGAACGTTGGAAGATTCCCTGATCTGCTGGCAGGTTTCAATCCCTGAAATGCCCGGCATCATAATATCCAATATAACCAAGTCCAGCGAATCGTTCATCAGTTGCAGTGCTCGCTGCCCATCCTTGGCTCTTAACACCTCATATCCTGCGCGCGTAAGGGATTCCCCTAATAGATCGCCAATGTCCTGATCATCCTCTACGACTAATATTCGATGGGCCATGCCTCTCTCACCTCATGATTATTGATGGTACTACTCGTGTACCCTTACTATATATCGTCCATAAGTACACGTACGTTATAAGATACGACGTAAATCTTAACCGTTTATGAAAGCTGTTGTTCGCCACAAGTTTGTCACATTCACTAATAAAAATGATGGCCCTTCATAAATGGTTAAGATTCGGTCTTTATATTTATCCATTGTAAGGATCAAGTGATTGATTAATCATAAGCAAGCGAGAGAGGTAATAATTATGGGGTTATTATCAAAAAAAGGACTAGTCGGTAAAATTACAGTTGCCTCTTTGGGCCTTGTGATTTTTGTTTTAGTCATCCAATACTTGCCGCACATTCTTAGGTTGACTGTATCTATTGATGAATTTCGAGACTATATCCTTTCAACGGGGAAGTTAGGGCCAATTTTGCTTATTTTTTACCAATTACTCCAAATTATAATTGCTCCAATACCAGGCGAAGTGATTCAAATTGCAGGAGGATATATTTACGGAATATCCTTTGGCACGCTCTACATCACTGTAGGCATGTTGCTAGGCGCTATTGTGGCATTCTATTTTACTAGGTTTTTGGGCAGGACATTTATTGAGAGGTTACTGAAAAAAGATAAATTTAAATGGATGGCAAGAATGCTTGATAATAAAAAAATTTCTGTTTTCTTGTTCATTATATTTATTATTCCGGGACTTCCCAAGGATTTATTTATTTATGCCGCTGGACTAACGACGATAAAGCCTTTAAGATTCTTTACAATTTTACTTGTCGCGAGATTCCCTTGGCTTTTAGCTTCTGTGAGCATTGGGTCTAATATTTATCAACAGAATTATTTAACAACTATAATCATATCAGGAGTGTCCATCTTGGCTTTTATATTGGGATTAATTTATAAAGATAAGCTCATTAACAAATTGTCTGGATTTAAAAAAAGTATTAGTGAGTCGTAATCATTTGGATGACCAAGTTTTTCGCATTTCCTGCAAAAAAGTGATGGCCCTTCATAAATGGTTAAGATTCGCTCTTTATATTTATCCATTGTAAGGATCAAGTTTACGCAAGTTTCAGATCCGAACCCCATATTGCAGTGTAAAAGGAGCATTGATATGAATGTACTAAAAGAAGGACATGTGCAACCGATAAGCTTGCGGGAACGGGTTCATTTTCTGGACATCGTACGCGGATTCGCCATGCTGGGCATTATTATTGTCAATTATTTTCTGGATCGTGGATTCCGTAAAGGGATTCGAATCGGCAGTGAATGACGTATTTCGCAATTTGGTTACCTTGTTTGCCGAAGAGAAATTCGTTACGTTATTCTCCTTCCTGTTCGGTGTCGGGTTTATGATCTTTATGGATCGAGCCGCGCAGCGGGTTGAGAGTCCCAACAAGCTGTTTGCCCGTAGGCTATCCATCCTATTGGGATTTGGCGTCCTGCATATCACCTTTGTTTGGACCGGCGACATATTGGCCATTTACGCCATAATCGGGTTCCTTTTGCTCGTCTTCTACAAACGCACGCCCAAAACGTTGCTGCGCTGGATTATCGCACTCATCGTGATTCGATTCCTGACTCCTGTTTTCACAATATTGTACAACGGCGTAAATACTGCATCATCAGAAATGCCGAAATTTGCAGAGTTTGTTATGACTAGCCACAATAGCGGCCTTACCTACCTGGGATCCATCGGGGCTCGCTGGGCAGAAATGGGCACGATGCTCGCCAGCTCTTTCCCTATGCTCTATTCCATGTTTCTCATGTTTCTGCTGGGCATGTACTTTGTTAAAAAAGGATTTTTCAAAGACATGGAATCGAAAAAGCCCGTATGGAATCGAATTTGGATCATTAGCACGATCGCATTTCTGATCTCACAGAGCAGTATGTTGCTCGGCATGCTTAAGAATATGCTGTGGATGGAAATTTCCTCTATCCTGGGACAATACGGGGGCATAATTGGAAGTATGTTCTATATGAGCACTCTCGCGATGCTGTTCCTGCATGCACCCAAGCTGCGCGGCGCTTTAATGATTTTCACTAATGTCGGACGGATGTCATTGACCTGTTATCTGCTGCACTCTATCATCGGAACCATTCTGTTGCTCGGGTACGGATTCGGACTTGCGGATCGTATTCAATCCTCCGGCACGTTCATGATCGGTCTGGCCGTGTACGCAGTGCTCATGATCTTCAGTAAATTGTGGTTGAAACGGTTTAAGTACGGCCCGATGGAATGGATATGGCGCAAGCTGACATACGGCAAGATAAACGAGCGCCCCAAAGCAGCTCCACTGTATGCGGCAGAGTAGCTGAAATGTTGTACAAAACAACTGGACTTGGAATTTAGTAAATGGAGGAGCGAGTAATCATGAAAACAACAAAGGAAACGAACGTTACTCTGGAACTGGAAGAGGAATCCCATCTGCCGGAATTTCGGAAAAAATTGCAGGAAGCATTTGCGATTGCCGTGATTGAAACGTTCGGTGATTGCGATGATGAACCCATCCCATCGGACAAAGATGTTCAGGAGTCTTTCGATGCTCCTGGAGCGGTCGTATATCATATTCTTCAGGATGGTAAGAAGGTCGGTGGAGCAGTATTACGTATCGACAGCGAAACCCATCATAATTCGCTGGATTTGATCTATGTATCTCCAGAACATCACAGCCAGGGGATTGGTCTTTCTGCTTGGAAAGCCATTGAAGCACGGTATCCGGATACGGTGCTCTGGGAGACCGGGACACCTTATTTTGAAAAGCGGAATATCAACTTCTATGTGAATAAGTGCGGATTCCAAATCGTAGAGTTCTACAATGAATATCACTCTGACCCGCATATGCATCGCAATGGATGCGAAGATGACAATCCCCTGCCGGGTGGTGATGACTTTTTCAGATTTGAAAAGGTTATGAAGAAAAAAGGACTGAACAATTGAATAAATACGCGATAGTTTAGAAAACAAGCAAAACAGGTACAGGCTTTTATCTTAGAGGATGAGGAGCCTGTACCTGTTTTTTACCATAGCTTATCTTGAAGTGCAAAGGTTATACGGTTCACCTTAACGGTCATAACGGCGAAACTAGAAGACGCCCGGCATCTTGCGCTACCTTTTATCCGACCATTCTTTTTCTAAAATGCTCATTTCCCACAGATTCCAGAATTCGTCGTCGACTTTTCGCGCTTCCCGAAGCAAGCCTTCTTTCACGAAGCCCGCCTTCTCGTAACATGCAATCGCGGGAAGATTGAAATCGAATACGCCAAGGCTAACACGATGTAATTTTAACTGATCAAAAGCGATATGCAGAACGTTTTGTACCATCAGTTGTCCTATGCCATGTCCTTTCAGGGTTCTTTCCCCGACTAAGACCTTACCTATTCTCCCCGAATTGTTTATTCGGTCGATCGTTAAATTGATATGCCCGATAACCTCGTCATTTTCTTCAAGTACCACCCGATAAATTAGCGAATCGCTGCGGATATAATTCTCTAACTGTTGTTCCGTTAATGGGTAGCTAAACGTTCTGCCTCCCCATTGAAGCATGAATTTCGGCGAATCAATCCAATCGATGAGTTGCTTAAAGTCGGTACGTTCGAAGCGTTCAAGCTTGATCACGGCAATCTTACCTTCCTTAATGGTATTGACCCGTAACATGTTCATTCGTATCTTGCAGCATCTTGGCAAGCACCACGATCTGCCCCGCATGATATCCATAGTGTGCCGACACCTGTATAAGCAGACGGCCGATTACTCTTGTATCATAGGTTTCGTCGGCAGGGGCATCAACTCGGTGCATTCGGTTCCAATCCTCGTGTTCATAGCGAATGATGACCTCCCGAGACAAATCGTCGTTCGATAGAGCGGATAAAACAACTTCCGATTCGGATCGGGTTTTCCGAAGGAGTGCAATTAGTTCTTCTTTCGATATCCCCCCGTCCGTTGTAAATTCGCGGGTTCGCTCCCGGATAAACGGCCTGTTTCCGATCGCGCTCACGAAATTCTGATATTCGTTGCCCGCCAAATGCAAGATGAGATTACCGATGCTGTTCATAGAGTCCTTCATTCTTGTCCACATGAGCCCGTCGTCTAGCGAATTCAAGCTCTTCTCGATTCGGTCAAGCTGCTTGTTCATATCTTCCATGATGTATTTGGTCAGTTCAATCAAAGGAATCCCCCCAACTTTCAGGTAGTCGCAAATTACCTTCAATCGTTACATGCGCGAACCCTCCAACTTGGATGGCGATATCCGACCCCGTCGGTACGATGGTTACATATAGCGTGCCTGGACGACCGACTGCATCGCCTTGTCCTATCGTTAAGCGAGTCTTTTCTTTGCTTATGATGCTTTCCAAAACAAGATATCCGGTCAAAGCGCCATTGGCCGCCCCCGTCACGGGATCTTCCGGTATGCCAACCGCGGGTGCAAAATCCCGTGTATAGAGGTCAAACCCTTGCTTTGCGTCGAACGTAAATAGATGCGTGTTGCTAATAGAATGTTTTTTATTAGACAACGCCAATTGATCCATTTTCGGTTTGGCCGCGTCGATCGCTTGATGCGTCTTAATCGGAACAATCAGCTTTTACTTCTGGGGGAATCTGTGTCATCGTCACCTTGCCGATCTGATTTTCGTATTTATCCCAATGTACCGGAATTAAACCGATATTGGTTTGCAAGGTGATCCGATCTGCTCTATTGGCCCATCCGTATTCATTGGCAAGCAACCATACGGATGCGACCGTAGCGTGACCGCAGAAATTGATTTCTTCTTGCGGCGTGAAATAACGGACTCGGTAGTCTGCCTTCGGGTCACTAGCTGGCAACAAAAAAGCCGTCTCCGACAAATTTAGCTGGTTGGCAATCTTTTGCATTTGCGTTAATGTTAATCTACATGCATCAGGCACGACTCCAGCGGGGTTGCCTTCGAACGGATTTTGGGTAAAAGCATCGACATGGTAGATTCGTATCTGATTCATGGCTGCAACTCGCTCCCTTTTATCTATTGGATACATCATAATGAAGTTCCAATCGAGCGTAAAATGAAAATTTACCATACCATGCATGAAAAGTAGTTCATGGAAGCTTGGTGCGATGATGACACTCTATCAATTAGAAGTATTCCTAGCTGTCGTTCAAACGGGCAGTTTCACCAGAGCTGGAGAGGTTTTGCTTACAAGTCAATCGGGCATTAGCCACAGTATTGCCGATTTGGAAAAAGAATTAGGCATTGTTCTTTTTACGCGCAACCGCAACGGCGTAAAGCTGACGGATGCGGGCGAGCGAATCTTGCCGCATGCTCGTGAGATTGTGGATCAGAAAAACAAGATGATACAAGACGTTGCGGAGGCAAAAGGCGTTAGCAGCGGGACCCTGAGGATCGGTGCCTTCTCCAGCTTTTCGGTCAACGCGATTCCAGGTATTTTTCAAGCATTTCGCGGCCGCTATCCTGGCGTAGAATTGCTGCTCTTTGAAGGAAGTTATGCGGAGATTGAATCTTGGATCAAGGCAGGGACCGTTGACCTTGGGTTTCTTGCCCATCCATGCGATGGATTGGATTTCATACATCTCGTTAGCGATCCGTATGTGGCAGTCTTGCCAGCGACTCATCCACTCGGGAAGCTTGACAGGATCTCGATCGAGCAGCTTGCGTACGAACCGTTTCTTTCGCTTAAATCCGGATGCGAAAGACTTGTGATGAGAGCCTTTCAAGAGAAGGGGCTTGGCCTAAATAAGCAGTTAGAGGTTGCGGAGAACTCCACCATTATCTCTATGGTCGAAGCAGGCATCGGAGTGTCCATCGTGCCTTCGATGATCCTGCCGGCAATGCCGGCAAATATTGCGGTGAAACCGTTAAAGCCCCCTATTGCCCGTGATATAGGCTTAGCGGTGCGCTCGCAGGAAACCATCTCCCCTGCAATCAATGCCTTTATCAAGGAGACGCAAATCTTATTTGCCATTTGACAATATCTTCCTGAAATACGCTACAACCACCTCGTGGAATTCCATAGCAGCCTGAGACATTTAGCGACTTCTATGCAAAATTTTCGCCGTTACTTGTGGAAGGGTTCACCTTACAGCCGGCATGAGGATCATTTTTGAAACCTTGAAAGGCCCGAATTAGCCGTATTTCAAGCTAATCGGGCCTCACCAATAACGCTCAGGGATACAATAATTGCATAGCTTCGACTTTTTGCTGAAGGTACGAGATGGCTTCAATTGGCTCCAATATTTTGACATCATTCCCCAGGCTCCAGATCAACTCTACATAGAAATGTAAGTCTTCCGCCGCAATCTGAACTGCTACAGTTCCGCTGCCGTCCTCATTGCGCTGTATGTATGGAGCAAATCGAGGATTAGATTCCAGAAGCCATACACCCTTCTTCGTCATCTCCAAAAGAAGTACCCGTTGTTCTAGATGGTCTTTTTCAAGCTTATTGATCAATGTCATTTGACTTATATCTTCTCGGCAAGGAATCGCTTCGTTGAGTGATACAGAGAGGATACGATCCGCCCTGAACTGCCGGATTTCTTCCCGAAGGAAACAATACGCCGGGCAATACCAATATCCGGAACTCGTAAAGAGGCCAATGGGCTGAATATTCCGTTCCTCAACCCCGCTTTTTGATTTGTACTCGATTGTGACCACTCTGCGAATCATAATGGACTGCAGCAGAGATTGAAGAATCCCCGGAACCATCGATCGGTATGGACTCCATAACATGACTCGATTCTTCAAGCGGTCTATCTGTTCTCTTATATCGGCAGGCAAGTAATGATAAAACTTATGCAGAGCGGATTCGGCCCCTTCGCCAAAAGGCAAGGAACTGAAAAAATTCAATGACTGGCACGCGAAATACATAGCCATTGCTTCGCTTTCGGAGAAGCTGATCGGCGGAAGCAGCCTCTCTTTCAGCAGCTTATACCCTCCGCCTCTTCCCTGAATGGAATAGATCGGAATACCAAGTTCACTCAATTCCTGCAAGTCCCGTGTCATCGTTCGGCTGGATATCCCGAATTCATCGGCCAGTTCTTTAACGGTAAATGACTTTCTAGCGTTAATCATCATAATCAATTGAATGAGGCGCTGTGACTTTTGCATTGAACCACCTCTATCTCGATATTTTCTTCCATTGTATCCCTTAAATAAGACATCATTTGTCTTATTTAAGGGATACTATCATCCCACAAGACTTTGAAGGGAGTATGATCAAAATGCAAGAACACACACAAGAAAAGATAGGCTTTGTATTTATCAATGGAGCAGGCTTGGAAAGTCGAATCTGGAGCAAAGTTGTGGAGGGTCTTGATCATCCTTGTTTACTTGTTGAGTTTCCTCTAAGGAAAAGTTCTGTTGATTCAAGGAGTGAACTTTCTTTGGAGGATTATGTAGTACATATGAAAAAGCAAGTGGATGAATGGAGGACTCAAAGGTTTGTTATTGTAGCGCATTCGCTTGGGGGCGTTCTTGCTCTTAGGCTTGCATCCGAACTGAATCATCGATTGGCAGGATTCATCGCTGTAGGGGCAGCTATTCCAAAGAACGGCGGTTCATTCGTATCCGCTCTGCCTTTCCCTAAGAGAATCTTAATGTCTGCCATCTTGCGGAAATTGGGCACAAAACCCCCTGAGTCCGCAATCCGCACGGGGTTATGCAACGACCTTTCAGAAGATCAAACTATGGAGGTCGTAAAAGGATTCATCCCCGAGGCCGTACGTATTTATACAGACCGGATCGATGTATCCATTCCGTTTGTGCCTAAGCTTTACGTGAAGTTAACGAAGGATAAGGAATTCGGTCCGTCCTTACAAAGGAAAATGATCTCGAACCTCTCCCCGCAATCAGTCCAAAGTCTGGAAACCGGACATTTACCGATGATTAGCAATCCGG
Organism: Cohnella sp. CFH 77786; assembly: GCF_019400745.1. Classification (GTDB taxonomy): domain Bacteria; phylum Bacillota; class Bacilli; order Paenibacillales; family Paenibacillaceae; genus Cohnella. Next base: position 8,634 of record NZ_WJIB01000019.1, read on the forward strand.
AAGGCTTGAAGCATGTATTGCTAACCTTCTTGAATAGCCTTAGAAACACTACGATAAATACCCGAGGTGTTGGCATGTACAAACATGCTTGTGATTGATTCGGTTCACCGCGCTGTCTGTAACGGCAAGTTTTTAGGTCATCCCTTGGGATGGCCCTTTCTTTTGAAAAAATTGAACCAACGTTCCTCGTTTAGTTGAATTCCATTACTAACACAGTCGTATTGTAAGGCTTCCATTTCACTTCATGTCTGCTGATAATTCACGGGAGATATCAGACAAGATCCACACAGAATTGTGTAGTATATTCCCTCGCTGTTAGCGGCTTGTTCCATGTCTATTTGTCCGATAAACATCATCGTCTCTGAGCAGCAAGGGCATATAGGATATTCAGCGTCTTGAATCCAGGCAGGATGACCGCCGATCTGAGATACTGGTGCCTCAAGCGTCCAGTAGGCTCCTGCGTAGGTCCCCATCAGTCGTTCCGATAATCGCATGGTACGCCATGTTGGCTCTTCAACCGGAACCGTTTCTTGAATATAATCCGGTAAAGAATTATATTCACTCCAAGAATAGCTACCATCCAGTTCCACTTTCATGAACATGGTGCCGTGACAGTTACAGTGCATGCAGGCCGCTTTCGGAATGGAAAAGCATCCGCTTCCGGCCGTATTGATCTAATTCCCATTCAGCTTCGTATGTATAGTTTTCCGGAGGCACATATAACTTAGATGCCCATGGAGGCGGATTTTCCCTCCATTTCGTGAACTGCCGAATGACATCTTCATCACCAATCCAGGCCAGTGCAAGCAAGACATGATTGCGATTTACTAACAAATGGGCCATTGTACTTTTTGCTGTGTTTAGTGCCATTGAACATTCTGCCACCCTAATCTCTCATAAAAACTCCCGATCCCTGATGTTAGCATCGAAATGTGGAAATCATTTTGTCTCATTAAATCCACGGCATGATTAAGTAATTTGATTTCTCACTAAAGTTGCGACTGCCCGTCGCACAATTAAAAACCCACAAATTATGCGGGTTTGAATCGGGCTATGTTCTCGTATCCGACACCCCGCTACCAACAAGCTTCTTGAAATATTCGATCTCCGCTTCGAGCGTATCTACTACGTTCTTGGCGGAAGTTTCTCTTTCAGGGGCTCATCTACAGAATAAACATTTTAGCGAATCAATAAAGCATGTTCCCTCCACAGATTCATGTAATCCGTGAAAGCCTGAAACATAGAACTAGCCCTGCCGTATGTTCGGGAAGTTCAACTATCATTCCCGTTCGATGAGATAGGAACCGTCATCAGTCCGAACCAGGCGATAACCGGATTTTTTAAGACGCTTCTCCCAGCCGCTGATCAGCAGCCAGTCTTTCGCCAAGCAATTGTTGACATAGTACGCCGTTTCCCGCTGAAATTCTTTAATGTTATGACCCCAATTCGTCACAACATAACGGTCGTTGAATGCGACTTCCTTGCCAAGTCTTTTTACGTTCAAGCTGAACATCCCGTCAGCCGGAAAATGAAACGCATGACGGACATAATTCTCCCATCGCAGTCCGAGCTTGATCAATTCGTTGCGCACGACACTTGTCGTCCCGACGTTTTGAGCTGCCAGAAACACGGCATCGCTTCCTCTTTCGACTAGTGTGGCCGGCCTCTCGCCGGCGATTTCGCCGAGCTCATATTGAGGAACGGGCGCGAAAGGGGAAATTTGACCAACCTCCGGAAATACCTCCAGTTTATGCAGCAGTTCGGTATCCCAACCCGGCCTGTATTCGATATCGTTTTCAGAGAAATGAACAAAGCCGCAGTTCGTATCGTTCAAAAATAGATTAAACGCCAAACCACCGATATTTTCCTTAACGTACACTGCACGAAAGCCATATTCCCGTTCCAGACTGCGTAGGCAAGTGGCAGTTTCTTCTTCCGAACCGTTATCGACAACTATCAGCTCATTATTGACCGAGACAGTCCGGTAATAGGATCGTACGGTCTGCTCCAACAGGACAGGCCGATTCCAACTGAGCATAATCGTGAGCATATCCGTTTTTTTCATTGTGCGTTTCTTCCTCCCTGCCGGAATGGTATACCCTATACTATGCACCGCGGCCATGCCTGAACAGGACAAAAAATAATAAACTTCGTTGGGGCGCTTATATCAATTCTTCTGACGCCCCCTTTCATACAATAGAAATTAGAAAGGAGAAGTCGCGTATGATGCCCGAGCTTCACCTCTTTATCGTCTGGGAGCATGCCTCCTATGCTTGTGCAGGAAATAACGGCAGACATTCAGCGTAAGTTTACCATCAAAAAGGCCTATCGCATTACTTGTGATCGTGCCCGCTATTCCGTCAATCTGTCGCGTTTGTACAGCCAGACGCTGCCAGAGGGCAGCTATAAGCAACTCCATTGCGGGACAGGGGCGTTTACCTTGTTCGTCGTGCTTGATGAAAATCCACGGTATGCCGAGAAATCCACACGGTCGTCCTGGACTTCCTCGCTGGGGACTACCTCACGGTGAGGTTTATCAAGGCAGACCGTGGAATTATTTCGCGGTAGAATCTGGCAAATCGGTGGCTGACGCAACACGCATCATCGAGTTTCCGGAAAGCGAGTACATCGTGGTCTCAGGAACCGGCGACAAGGAAACTTTGTTTGATCAGTTGACTTACCGTGCTTTTGGCGAAGTTTTGGCACAAATCACTGACTATGCTTACATCGGCGGTCCAAACGCGACTTATCGCAAAGAAAACGGTGACGGCACTTTCTAAGGCGAATTTTGGGTTCCTGTGGTTAAAAAATAGTAGGGTGAGACGGGGGATTACCCCCCCCCCCCGAAGGTATGTCACCATCCTGATCAATTTGCAGCAAAGATAATTTTAAGAGCCACCAATTAAAGTGAAGGATGGCTCTTAACTATCTAATTCGTCAGCCTTAAGGATCGGATGTGCTTTCCTTGGCATTCACTACGCCTCGTGAACAGACCATCGCCCAGACCACGAGCACTGCTGACACCGCTGTGAGCGACAGGCCAGCAATCGTTACCGCCTCCCGGAACTGCGCGACCTGCTGAGTGCTCCAGTTCGCCTTGGCGATGTCGCCGTTAAATAGCACTGCTAGGACGGTACCAACGACGGAAATGCCGACGGCGGTGGTGATCTGGGAGGACGTGTCGATGAGTGCCGCACCGATCGAGGTTCGATTTTTCGGCAGACCGCGGAACACGTTAATTGCTGCGACAACGCCGACCACACGCATTCCCGCAGCTACGATAACGAGTGAGATCGCAACCCATACGTAACCGAAACTGCTAAGTAAACTGTATATGGCGAGCCCGAACACGACAGCTCCTGTACCAAGCCATGCAGCTCGGCCAAGACCCACTTTATGTACAATTGGATTGATGAACGGACCGGCAGCGACAAGGACAATGACCTGTGGCAACATCCCGATGGCGGCAAGTCCCGGAGACCACCCCCAGTCAAGCTGCAACTGCAATGTCACCATGTAGCCCAGTCCAGCGATCGCCAGCCCGGACGAGGCTTTGTACGCTAGTCCGCTTGAGACAAGTGGGCGTGCGAAGATTTTGAGATCCAAGAGCGGATACCGCGCTAAGCTCTCGCGGATGAAGAAGAGGATCGCGCCTGCAACAGTTGCAGCGATGGCCGCCCATGAAATCCACGAAGCGGCGCCCTTGTTCACGAATAGAGTCGGTGCTAGAAGCGCAAGCACGATCGTCACTGTACTCAGAACCGCACCGAGAAAATCTACCGGATCGCGGTGGAGTTCTTCCGCGTCATCCTCAGCGATGCCGAATCGCACACCAACAATCGCGAGCACGGAGATCGGCACGTTCACCAGCAGTAAGGCCTGCCACGGTGCGATCGCGAGCATGAAACCACCCACTACCGGACCTATCGCAAGGCCTACCAATCCAACGGTCGAAATGAGTGTCGTCGCACGGACACGGAGACTGTCCTCCTCAAACAACCGAAAAGCCAGAGCCATCGACCCTGGAGTCGTCATTGCGGCCGCGCCCCCCATTGCTACCCGGACGGCGATTAATTCCCCGGAGGTGAAAACAAAAGCGGTCGCCAGGCTTGCAATTCCAAGCAGTACTAGCCCAACGAGCATGATCCGCCGCCGCCCGAAGCGGTCGGCTATTGCGCCAAATAAAAGCATCAACCCGCCGAAAACAACGGCATACGCATTCGTAACCCACTGCAACGTTATCGTTGAAGCGTGCAAATCTTGTCCGATCGTGGGCAGCGCGACATTCAGGATTGAGTTGTCTAGCATCTCGAACAAAAACACCGCCGAGAGTCCAGTCAATGCCACCCAAGCCTCCCGCAACGATCGGGGAGAGTTATTAGTTTGAACCGCATTACTCACGAAATCCCCCCCTTTGTGATTGTTACATCATAATTTTTCTTCCTCGTCAACAATAATCATCTTATTCTCATATTCCTTCCTTGTCAACAAAAAAAGAAAGTAATAAAGAGGCAGCCCTTTCCTTAGGATTGGGCTGCCTCTAGCTTGAGTGCTTTTTATTCAAACTTATTCTAACTTAGTGTCAACACCCTGTTTCTTTATTTCTGCATCCAGATGCTTGCTGTAGTTTTCCAGGAAACTCAGCATGCTGTCAAATTGTTGCTCTGTTATCTGCTCAAATACGACTTTATCCCGCTCTTGAAACTCTTTGTGTAGGTCCTCATGGATTTTATAAATGATTTTCCCTTCATCAGTAAGCTTAAAATAGATTTCTTTCTTATTATCTGACTTCTGGTAGCTTTCAATAAGACCTTTTTTTATTAGTTTTTTGGTCATTTTACTTATAGCGCCAGTAGTCAAATAAAGGCATTCTGCGAGTTTTGTCACATTCGGATCCGCATTGTTTTCTATACATTCGATGCAATGTACTTCAGTAGAAGTTTGGCCCTTTAGGCTTTCCTCCATCTTACTCTTATTGAGCCAGACAATCCTGTTATACAATTCTCTGAATCCCATTATGACCTGCTCTATTTTCTGTTCTTTTTTGTTCATAGCATGTCCTCCGAACCGTTAGTGTATTAACGGCATATAACGCAATATCAGATGTAAAGAGTCCTATAAATTATTTTACATATTCCAGGGGGAGTATGCCACCACACTACGTCGGCTCCTTCATTTCACAAAATATGAACCAAGAACCTTACACTATCTTCCAGTTGTCTAACAAGGGAAAGATCATTGTGCTCAATCCAACAATCGTAAAGCGTAATTTGACCGTGCTGGTACAGGTCAATGAAGTCGCTACCAGGGGAGACTTGTGTCATCAGGCCAGGGTGAATGTATGGCGAAATTAATTTGTCAATATGACTCAAAAGCTAATCTCCCACATCCGCTACAACACTCCCGCATACTCCAACAACCCCAATTTTCGCCGTTACTTGTGATATGGTTCTCCGCGCTGTCTGTAACGGCAAGTTTTGAAGCACCCGGTCAGCTACGCAATAGATCGTTCATTTCCTTCCAATGATAAATCTTTACTTTTTCGGATTGATGGTTTACGGCATTGCGCATTGCTTGAGCAATGTTTCTGGCTTCCATACCTTTGTAGCGGCTCATTCCCGCCATGAAGAATGGGTTCAGAAACTTCCAAATCGTCAAAACCGTTTTTTCCGTTAGATGAAATCCCTTACGCTTTCCCATGATCATGCAAGGACGAAAGATATGCGTATGTTCGAATTCCAATGCAATCAACTTCTTTTCTATTTCGCCTTTGACTCTTAAATAGGGCAACCGCGAACGAAGGCTTGCGCCGACCGCGGTAATCACAAATACCGATTGGGCTCCCTTTTCTTTGGCGATTTGGGCTGCAAGTACGGGGTAGTCTACATGAATCTTTGGCTTAGTTCCGCCTAATGCAATGAACATATCATCCGCCTCTATCTGATCTTTCAAGTTAGGCAAGGTATAATAATCCCCTATCAGCATTTTTAGCTTTGGATGCTGGATAGGCAAGGGTTTCCGGACTATGGCCGTTACTTGATCATAAGAAGAATTTTTGAGCAACTCGTCTAGGAGATGTGAACCTACCAACCCGCTTGCCCCGTAGATGACTGCTTTTTTCATAGCGAATTACCTCCTTGTTTAATAAACTTGCCGTCACTTATGATACGGTTCTCCCACTCTTCTTGCTTTGGTAAAGCATTGAACTCACCTTTGTCATCGTCTTCCGTAAACAAAGAAGACGATGTTTTTTATGCTCTTGCGGTCAGCTTCCACATCTTATAAATGTGTGAATATTGACGTAATAGCGAGAATTAAAGAGAACCTCATTTGTGAAAATGCCATGAAAGCATTCTGTACCTACAATCCTATCATCAAAACAAAATGCGAACGCTTGTTTTTGCCTTTTGTTCATTTCTTCTAGAAAATGATATGATTTTTGTATTCCACTGAACACTATTTGAGGGAATAAGATTATGGTTTGTATGGGGTGCATACGGTAAACAAATGAGCAGCGAACAAAATTTATATTAGAGGAGTTCATAAAGATGAACAAGGATAGTATTTATAAAACAAACAGCTTCTATTGGGATACAAAAGGAAATGACTTTTTAGGAGCAATTGTGCTTCCTCTTTATGGAGCATTTGTCTCAGAAGAAAAATGCCAACTTTTTGGTGATGTCTCAGGAAAAAAGATGCTGGAGATAGGCTGTGGAAACGGTCAATCCTTGAAGTATCATGGGGACCACAAAGCATCTGAACTATGGGGTATGGATATATCAGAAAAACAAATCGAAAAGGCAACGCAACATTTGTCGGAGTACGGTCTTTCAGCAAAATTAATCTGTTCTCCCATGGAAGAAGAATGTGGTATACCAGAGGATTATTTTGACTTTGTTTATTCGATTTATGCCATAGGCTGGACCACCGACCTAGAGGGTACTTTTAGCCGGATAGCTTCTTACCTAAAAAAAGACGGCGTATTTATTTTCAGTTGGTCTCATCCTATACACAAATGTGTTGTTAGAGAAAATGATATGTTTACTTTTAACAAGAGTTATTTCGATGATTCTTGGTACTCGGTACCTCTTGATTTAGCCGGAGAAGGCGTGCTAACACTTGCGGATTATAAACTATCAACCTATGTGAATGCGTTAGCAAAAGCAGGATTTGTCATTGAGCAAATGATTGAGGAAACCGACAAAGAAATATTGCAATTGCAGGATGAAAACAATGATTTCGCAAAAAGAGCGAAGCTGTTTCCTGTAACCTTCGTTATCAAAGCAAGAAAACTTTAAGCTGGATATATAGATGTTTAATAACGCGTTCAGCATGGTAATCAGATTGAAAAAATGACCGGATGAGCAATAGCTATCCCGGTCATTTTTCTTTATTAACTAAGCCAGATGTCGAAGTTCATTTAGTTTTACCACTACCTCAACCCTCCGCTTTACCACTATTTATGATACGGTTCTCCAAGTTTTAAGGCCATCCTGTGCGGATGGCCTGCATTTCGTAACAGTACTAATACTGCTGTGTTAATTATTTTTACTTCCTGACCCGAAGCCGATTACGTATCCGTCCAAATCTCGAACGGAGAAATCTTTCCAGGCCCCCCAATCATGTTCGGTTACTGTAGGTTCCGAAACGATTATTGCGCCATTTGTTTTAAATTCCCCATATAAAGCATCGAGTTCATCGTGAGTCCTTACATAAGCGTATGTATTCCAAGTGCCTTTATTGGGCTTAACATCTTCTAAATCTTTTGCCTGAATTAATTTGAACCCTAAACCAAAATCATCCCGAATTGCCCAATGATCATTAACTTCGCATCCCAAAGCATCTTCGTAATATTTCTTAGATTTTTCAAAGTCGGAAACTAACAACACTGTAAGTGAATTTTCAATCCTTGGCTTCTTCTTTTCTGCCATGTGGCTATCACTCCTTTCGCTTGAGCTAGCACGACTATAACCTTGGGCGTGGCGAAAAACTTAGTCTTCTTTTTTTGGCCAACCGCCCCATAATTTACCAAAGTGGCCGTCTGGGTCGCGGAAGGTAAAACTGTACCCACCCTGCGGTTTGTATACCATTTCTCCAACTTCGGCTCCCTTCTTCTTTAACTCTTCGTACGCCTCCTGAATGTTGTCAACCTGTAGCGAGATAATCGGCTGAAGCTGCCCCCGGCTGTTCGTGAAATCCAGCTTCGGTACCTCTGGGCAGAGAATGAGACCGAGCCCGACACCCCCGACGTTGAGCCATGCCTCTTGATCGCCCGGTGTGTATTCAAACGTGAACGGAATGCCAAGTACCTCCTTGTACCACCTAATGGATACTCCTAGATCGCGAACAGGCAGTTGGACGACCGCGTAATTTTTCACCTTGACTGCCACACTGAATACCTCCTTGGAAATCGTTTTCGCCACTTATAACGTATTCTAAGCCAGATAAGAAACGGGTAACGCTAAATATTTTGGAAAAATTCGAGCAAATGTCCGTCCGGGTCCCGCATCGTGAAAGAATAACGGCCTTCCTCCCTCGATACTTTCTCTATCGTGACGCCTTGGGCGGCTAGACTCAGGTAAGCGCGGCAAATCATGCCTGCATCACCTTTCCGAAAGCCTGTCAAAAATGTCTCGAACAAACCAGTAGTCATTTCAGTACCAGCTTGCCTCGTTTGCCTTCCATTTCGAGGGATGTCCTCCCCGTTCCCGGCAACGAGTGAGTGCAAGCGCCGACGTGCCCGTTTCAGCCCTTCCTTCACTGCGCCTTCCTTCATACCTAGTAACTCCGCCGTCTCGGCTGCACGGAAAGCGAATGCATCGATCAGGATGACGAGCACCATCTGCCTAGGATTTAGCGTTTCGGATAGCTGCTCAAGTAACTCTCGGGCTAGCCATTCATTCATTGCAAATGGGACAGACCAATGGTAATCTTCGTCGAAAGTCGTTTCGCCGCGCCGCTTCCGCTCTGCCCGGCAACGGTCAATCCAAGCGTTCTTCGCTATACGGAAAAGGAACGACCTGTTGATCGACCTCTCAGGAGAAAGCGAAAACGCATGCAAGACCTTCGTTAGTACATCCTGCATCAAGTCCTCCGCATCCCAATCGTTTCCGGCAAGTGAACGGCAATAAATCTTCAATCCCTTTAAGTATGGCTCCAGTTTAGCAAGTACGTCCAGCACTCTTAACTCCCCAGTTCGGTCGCATCAAGACAATTTTCAAATATATATCATATTCGTGATCTAATACCAAGACCCCTTTTTTCGAGGAGCCATTTTCATTTTCAGGAGGGACGTAAGAATGAGGATCATCAAGACACAGCAGGACTTTGACGCCATGAGCCGCTATGGTGCACTTCCGGCAATACTTCACGGTCAGGTCGAGGACTACTTCTTTCAACGACGTCCGAAACCTTGGCAGTGCCGGGTTGGCGGACTAATTTAGTACCCACCCATTAAAAAATTTTTCGCCGTTACTTGTGGTAGGGTTCCCCCCGATTGATCTTGAACGCACGGTAAATCTGCTCCAGCAGAAGAACCCGCATCAATTGGTGCGGGTAGGTCATCCGCCCGAAGCTGAGCCGCTTATCGGAGCGCGACAAAACAGCCGGCGACAGCCCGAGCGAGCCGCCGATGACGAAGGCGACCGAGCCGCCGCCGTAGACGGCTTGCTTCTCCAAGTGCGCGGCGAGCTGCTCGCTCGACCAAGTCTCGCCGTCGATGGCCAGCGCCACGACATGTGCGTCCGGCCGCAGAGCCGCGAGGATCCGCTCGCCTTCGCGCACGCGCACCTGATCTTCTTCCGCCGGGCTCATGGAGTCCGGCGTCTTCTCATCCGGCAGCTCGCGGATGTCCAATCGCGCGTAAGCGCCCAGCCGCTTGGCGTACTCCGCGACACCCTCCGTCCAATACTTCTCCTTCAGCTTCCCGACGCACACCACTTGAATCTGCATCAGGAGTTACCCCCGCCTCCGGTGCCTCCGGTTCCGCCGATTATCGCCTGTACGCGCCCAACCTGCCCGTCCTGCAGCCGCACCTTAATGCCGTGCGGATGCGTCGGCGAATTCGTCAGAATATCTTTCACGACTCCGCGCGTCAACGCGCCGGTCCGCTGGTCCTTTTTCAGCACGATATCGACTTCCAGCCCCGGACGCACGTCGTTCCGGATTTTCCCGCTTCCTGCCATAACCTGAGATCTCTCCGTTTCATCCATTTTGCAGCTGACTGCGTTCCACATGGCTCATTAATTTTTGGATGGCTTGATTAAGCAATCTTAATTCCTCCGGCTTCATGCCGCTGGCAGCGAGCATCGCTTCCGGAATACAGACCGCTTTATCCTGCAATGCCATTCCCTTATCGGTAATTCGGACAAGGACGACTCTCTCGTCGCTCTGGTGGCGCGTTCGGGTAATCAAGCCTGCCGACTCCATTCTTTTGAGCATAGGCGTAAGCGTGCCGGAATCCAGGCTCAGAATTTCGCTGATTTCTTTAATCGACAGTTCATGACGATCCCATAGAACCAACAGGACAAGATACTGCGGGTAGGTCAAATCCAATTCGTCCAACAGGGGCCGGTACATCCGAAAGATCGCCCTCGAACAAGCATATAAGGAAAAGCAAATGTGCCCCTCCAGATTGGGTCGGCTCGTCTCCCTCAAAACGATCAACTCCTTATCCCCTATTTAATTTTGCACAATATTATCTCACAAAATCATCATTTGAGCGAGATGGGGAACGAAATTTTAGATTGTTTAAAATTAATTTGTTGACAAAGTATTTGAGGCAAGTTACGATAGAGTCATAAAATTTGTGCAAAATCATTTTGTGAACAAAATCATTATCGAAAGGAAAGGAGAAATCACCATGCACCACCAAGCGGTCATCATCGGAACAGGCCCCGCCGGTCTGACGGCAGCGATCTATTTGGCCAGGGCGAATTTGGCTCCGCTCGTGATCGATGGAACGCAACCGGGCGGACAGTTGACCACGACGACCGAAGTGGAAAATTATCCGGGCTTCCCGCAAGGGATAACGGGGCCGGAGCTTATGGATAACATGCGAAAGCAGGCAGAACGATTCGGAGCTCGGATTCAATCCGGTACCGTCACCCGCGTCGACCTGTCGAAGCGCCCGTTCACGTTGTATCTGGAAGGCGAATCCGCCATCACCGCGGATGCGGTTATCATCTCGACCGGGGCTTCGGCCAAAAAAATCGGCATTCCCGGCGAAGCCGAAAATATCGGCAGAGGAGTCAGCACTTGCGCGACTTGCGACGGATTTTTCTTCCGAAACAAGAAAATCGTCGTGATCGGCGGAGGCGACACTGCCATGGAGGAAGCCCAGTTCTTGACCCGATTCGCTTCCGACGTGCGGATCGTTCACCGCAGGAAGGAACTCCGGGCCTCCCAAATCATGCAGGACCGCGCGCGCAAAAACGATAAAATCGATTGGAGCCTGGATTGCACGCCGCTCGAAGTGATGTCGAACGAAAACGGGGTTACGGGTCTGAGGGTTCGCAATAACGACGACGGAGAGGAGGAGATTTTGGCGGCCGACGGTATTTTCCTGGCGATCGGCCATCAACCGAATACCCGATTCCTCGACGGACAGCTCAAAACCGACGAGCTGGGCTACATCGAAGTCGTCCCGGGTTCTTCCCGAACAAGCCTGCCCGGCGTGTTCGCATGCGGCGACGTCATGGATCCGATCTACCGCCAGGCGATAACGTCAGCGGGCAGCGGCTGCAAGGCGGCGTTGGACTGCGAGAGCTTTCTGCTTGAGCATCCGTAAGTACGATAATCACTTCACAATCATTCATTCATAACTAAACTTTGACTCATTTGGAGGTCATTCATGATGACACAAGAACGCGCAGGAGTCGCAACGTTAGGCGGACAACCGATTACGCTGACAGGCCCGGAATTAAAGGTCGGAGACAAGGCTCCGGAGTTTACGATCAATAAAGATTTGATGACGGAAACGAGCCTGTCCGACTTTAAAGGCCAAATCAAATTGATTTCCGTCGTTCCTTCGCTGGATACCGACGTTTGCGACGCGCAAACGCGCCGCTTCAATCAAGAAGCATCCAAGCTGGGCGAAAATGTGGTCATATTGACGATTTCGGCAGACTTGCCGTTCGCGCAGACCCGTTTTTGCGCAGCCGCGGGCATCGATAGAGTCGTCACCCTGTCGGATTATAAGCACCGTTCCTTCGGCCGAGCGTACGGCGTTTTGATCAAAGAACTGCAGCTCGACCATCGCGCGATTTTTATCGTAGATGCCGACGATACCATCAGATATGTGGAGTACTTGCAGGATATGACGGCACACCCCGACTACGAAGCCGCTCTGGAAGCATTGCGCGAGTTGGCGAAATAACAAAGCCGACGGGGATGACCGTCATGCATAACTTGCCCGAGAACTTCCATAATAGTGGGGACACTCGCTCGGCGAATGGGGGATTCGGATTCAGCATGCTCGACAATCTCGAAAGCAACTACGACTGCTCCCATGCGGGAGACGATCTGCACCAATTAAAGCAAGAGCTTGCCGCGCTTCGGGGACGGGGCTCCGAAGATCCGCAATCGCAAGAAACGATCAACCGGCTCGAGAACCAGATCAACTTCATCCTGAACAAATGCGGCATCAACCCCTCGTCCCTCACCTGAACGACGCACGAATGCACAAGGCCTCTTCTCCGTTCGACGGGGAAGAGGCCTTGTGCGTTTCGCTACGTTCCATGCCGATGGCTAGGCCTGGAAGTTCCGGACCAGACCGTTCAGCTCCTGGGCCATCCGGCTCAAGCCGCGGGTCGACTCCGTAATCCGCTCGGCCGAGCTCCTCTGCTCCTCCGAAGCCGCCGCCACCTTCTGCGTAATGGACGCCGACTGCTTCGCGATCGCGGCCATCTCCGCGATGGAGGCCGTAACTTCCTCCGATCCGGCGGCCATCTGCCGGGCGACCGAGGACACGTCGTCGATTTTATCGGCGACGAGCCGGACGGCCTCCAGGATACTCGTGAAAGCCTCGCTCGTATCGTGAATGCGCTTAGTTCCTTTCTCTACTTCTTCCACGCCCGCGTTCGTGGAAGCCGCGGCGGCCAGCGTGGATTCCTGGATGTCCCGGATCATGCCGGCAATCTCCGTCGCGGACGATTTGGTCTGCTCCGCGAGCTTCCGGATTTCGCCGGCGACGACGGCGAATCCCTTGCCGTGTTCCCCTACTCTTGCCGCTTCGATGTTCGCGTTCAGCGCCAGCAAGTTCGTTTGCGTGGAAATGTCCGAGATCACGGTCGCGATCTGCCCGATGCGCTGCGCCGTCGCTTCCAGCCGCTGAACTAGCATGGCGGTATGGCCCGTCGCTTCCTGCACGGAGCTCATTTGCGACACCGCGAATTGCAAGGAACGATGACCCCGCTCCGCCTGCTCCAACATCTCCGACGACAATTGCGAGACCGCTCCCGACGAGTCCGCGACCCGTTGGATTCCGACGGACATCTCTTCCATCGACTGCGCCGTTTGCGCGGCCCCGTCCGCCTGATTCTCCGCTCCCGATGCCGCTTCCCGGTTCATGGCGGCGATCTCCGCCGTCACCCGGTCGGCTTCATCCGCGATGGCCGCCAGCTCGCCCGCCGACACGTCGATTTGCTCGGCGAGCCGCTTGTTGACGGAAACCATCGCTTTGAAGGATTCCGCCATCTCGTTAAACGCATTGCCGACCGACAGAAGCTCGTCCCGCGCCGCAAGTTCGGCCCGCGCCGTCAGATCCCCTCCCGCAAGCCTCTGGGCGGAATGCCGGAGGGCGTTCACCGTCAGAATGACGGATAGATAGAATCCCGTAAACAAATAGGTTAGCAGCAGCAGGACGACCAGTGACGAGAGAAAGCTGACGAGCCTCTTCCCGGAATCATTGTTGATTCGCTTCTGCAGCATGCCGTCGAGCGCGCGGGCTTCCGTATCGTACAGCTTGTACGCGGCATCGATCGCTTGGTTCGCAGCCTTGCGGTATTCATCCGGGTTCACCCCGGTGCCTTGAGCGGAGATGAAGCCCTGGTCCAGCAGCTGAGCGAACGCCTGAACGGCTGTCATGAACGGCTGCCGATCTGCTTCCACTTCGTCCTTCAGTCCCGGTTGCTCCCGATAAGCCACCTTAAGGCCGGCAACCGCCGCCTCGTATGCGGTTTGGATTTGGACGGACAATGCGATGAACCGCGATTTTTCCTTATCAATACTCTTCTTCCCCGCGGCGACCTCTGCCCCGAGCTCCCGGGCCTGCCCCACCTGCTCCGACAAGATCGGCAGCTTGTTCACGACCGAATCCATCAGGTAGTAGCTGGCGAGCTCCGGATCCAAAATAAGATTCGACGTGTCCCCGATATGGGCGATGAATGCCAGCGTTTCGTTGATCAAAGCCGTATGTTCGGCCATGCTGTCTTCGGGGGACAGGCTGGAAAGCTTATTTTTCAAAGCTGCCCAATGTTCCCGAATGTTCTTCCACTTGTCTCCCGTTCTTAAAGACGCTCCGTACCGAGCGTCCGCCTCGTCCACCTTCAGAGCGTCCGCCTCGATCCGTTCCTGTTGCGCAGCAAGCTGCCCGCGCGCGGATTCGTCGTCGCTGGGCCCGGAACCTGCAGTCAGCCCCCGGTGAAGCTGCACATCGGCCAGAAACTCCTTCAACGGCTCGTAATAGGCGAGACCTTGCCTTTCCCGGTCCGTGAAATCGATGTTCCTGTTCATTTCCGTGATCAGAAGATACAGCAGGGAGGCAAGGGACAGCATGACGAGCATGCCGATCAACACGAATTTCCGGGGGTACTTCAACCGATTCATCAAAGCCGTGGCAGGAACAAACAACCGTTTCACGCCGTTCTACTCCCCTATCGACATTTTTGCATGGCTCTCTTCCCGTCTGTCTGTCCCTCACCCCATCAAGTCATCCCCAAAAATGACGCGAGCCTTCGAAGCCAATTCCGATTCTTTATGGGGGACCGCGGGGTGAAAAAAAAGCCAATCAAACCCGGTCCGCAGGGACACAGCAAGCTGTGCCCGATGGGACAGGGTCGATTGGCTCCATTGCCGTCGAGCGATTGACCTCGTTGTCAATCGGATCCGATTTCATCCAAAATCAAATTCAGTATAAATCTTCCACTCTCGCCGTACAAGACATAAATCGATCAGAATTGATAATCTTCGCGTTACTTTGACTCCGCCGCTCCCCCGCACTTTTCCGTTCGTTCGGGCTCGACATGATACATGCGCATCGCAGAAGCATCGATCGTTACCGTTACCGAGACTTCCCTCGCAGCGAGCGGATGGGTGACTTCTTGCCCGCTCCGGCGCCGAATCCCGACCCGGAGCGTCCCCCTTTGCCCTGCTGACGATTTCCGCCCCCGCCGGAGGCGTCCGTCCGGCCGCCTTGCGGACCTCCGCGACCCCTGCCCCCGGGCTGGGTTTCCCCTCTGCCGACGCCTTGCGGTCCGCCGCGCACCCTGCCGCCGCTGCCGCCAGCGCCGCTGCGGCCCCGGCCGTGCTGCTCCTGCGGCCGGCCCTCCCGGCTCCGCTGCGGCTTACCGCCGCCCGGCGCCGGCGCTCCGCCGCCTCCGGCTCGGCTGCCGCGGCCGCCCTGCCGCGGACGCGCCCCGCGTTCCCCCGCCGCCTCAGCCGCAGCGGCTGCCGCGCCGCCTTGGCCCTCGGCACCCAGCCGCACCCGCTCCATCGCCATGCCGATGGCGTTCTCGATCGCGGCCAGCTCCGGCCGGTCCCTCGGCGCGACGAACGTGATCGCGAGCCCCGAAGCGCCGGCGCGGCCGGTCCGGCCAATCCGGTGGATGTAGCTGTCCACATCCTGCGGAATGTCATAGTTGTAGACGTGCGTAACGCCTTCCACGTCGAGCCCCCTCGCCGCGACGTCCGTCGCCACGAGCAGCTGCAGCTTCGCCTGGCGGAACCTCGTCATCACCTGCTCCCGCTTCGCCTGCGACAGATCGCCGTGCAGCTCGTCCGAGTTGTAGCCGAGGCTTTGCAGCGCCTCGTTGAGCGTGCTCGCCCGCCGCTTCGTGCGGCAGAAGATCATCGCCAGGAACGGCCGCTGCTCGTCGATCAGCTTGCGGAGCGCCGCCTGCTTCGCGCGGTCGGTCGTCTCCACGGCCCATTGGCGGATATCCTTGACCGTCACCTGCTTGCCTCTGACCGTCACTTCCTCCGGCTTGTCCATGATCCTCGCCGCCAGGTTACGCACGTTCGCGGGCATCGTGGCCGAGAACAGCAGCGTCTGCCGCCGGTACGGCACCGCGCGCAGAATCTCCTCGACCTCGTTCAGAAATCCCATGTGCAGCATTTGGTCGGCCTCGTCGAGCACCAGCATTTTCACGTGCGACAGCTCGATCGTCCCGCGCCGGAGATGGTCGAGCAGCCGCCCCGGCGTGCAGACGATGATGTGCATCGTCTTCTGCAGCTTGTGCAGCTGGGCCTCGACGTCTTGGCCGCCGTATACGGCCAGAACCCGGTAATCCGAGCCCGCGGTCAGCTTCTTCACTTCCTCCGTGATCTGGATCGCCAGCTCCCGCGTCGGACTGACGATCAGCCCTTGCACGTGCGGAGCTGACGGGTTCAGCCTCTCCAGCATCGGAAGCACGAAGGCCAGCGTCTTGCCCGTGCCCGTCTGCGCTTGCCCGATCACATCCCGCCCGGCCAGAACCGTCGGAATCGCCTGCTCCTGGATCGGCGTAGGCGCGGAGATGCCCATCCGGCGCAGCAGCGCCGCCCTTTCCTCGCCGATTCCCAACTCCTGAAAACTTGCCATATCAGCACCCCATCCGGTTATCGTTCGCGTTCTACCGCTTTCCCTATCGTACCATATTCAGGGAAGCTTTACCGATCGATGGCCTTGTCCCCCGGGTAGACGTCCAAGTCCCATCCGTCCCGCTTTCCCCTGAAATATGCAGAAACCCGCTCCCCGGATCTCCGGGCAAGCGGGTTCGTTCCACGCGTATGGATCCCTCGCGACGTATAAAGCCCTGCTGCATTCGACCATCCTAAATAGGAAGGAGGTGAACGCCGTCATGGCCAGAGACGTGCTTTGCGAGGTCAATTCCTGCAAATACTGGGCGCCGGGCAACGAGTGCCACGCCAAGTCGATTTACGTCGTCAACAACCGAAACAAACAAGCGACCGATTCCGCGGAAACGGACTGCAAAACGTTCGAACCCAAGCTTTAAGCCACCACGCAAGGCGGAAGCGTCCGACGCGCTTCCGTCTCTTATTGTAACCAAAGCTGAGAATGGTTATCACCGAAATCGCCAAAATTGGCAAACTTCCCGCTTCAAATCGTCGAGCAGCTTCTCCGACAGGTCGGGCCGGTCGAACGTGCGTCTCCGAAGGCAGTCCCCATTTCCCCAACACGACCTCTCGTTAAGCCGCCGCCCGCGCCTCGAACGTTGCCGCTTCCCCTTTGCCGAAAGCGAGAATCCCTCCGAAAAGGGCGAATACGACATGGATCGCCGGAAATACGTTAATCGTCGGAACCGCGATGCCGCCGATCAAGATGACGAGAACGACGAGCGTAAGAATGCCCAGCCATTTGGGGAAAATGCGGGCTTTGATCGTGGCGATCCCCAGCAGCAGGAGGCCGAGCAGGATGCCCGGAATAATCGGAATGAGCACGACGAGCGTAAGCGGGTATTGATCCACCATCAGGTTGTTGATTTGGTTGTTAACCACCTTCAGCGTCTCCGCGTCTTTTACGTGGTCGTAGATGATGGGGTAACCCAGAATTTGAAACGGACCGTGGAAAATTTCGAGAATCATCCCCATGAATAGAAGCGGAAATCCGATCCAGCCCCATTTTTTCAACCCCTCTCCCTGCCTCATATAGATGCCCGGCATCCCCATCAAGATCAGGATGGAGGCCCAAGCCAACAGCACATGCGTGTTAACGGCCGTGGAAAGGAAGCCGGGAATCTCCTCCAGCGTAGCCGGCGTATCCCCGATGTGCAGCAACTGCCCCGTGACCCCCATTGCGCCCCCGATCAGCAGCGTCCATCCCGCGAATTTCAAATATCCCTTCGGTAATGCAATCATTACTTACTCCTCCTCGTGGAATCATTCCGCGTTCTTGCCCTCCCATCATAGCCCGGCGGGCATTCCCAACAGGTAGAGGACACGACTCCCAAGGACCGGGAAATCGGTTCGGGAAATGCAGCGGGACGGCGAATCCGGCGTTTACGGTCCGTTTCCGCGGCTGTTATACTTTGACCAGGGAGGGAAGCTCGTGAAAATCGCGCGCCTTATCGCGGGACTCGTCTGTTTGTGCGGCATCGTCCTGTTCGTCATATCGGTTCCGATTTTTTACGTGGAATTGCGGGACCATTGCGTCGGCTTGGCAGAATGCACAGCCTTCTACGATACGGCTCCCACCCCGGAATGGCTGCGGGCGCACGGCATGACGACGGTGGCATTCGCTTCCGCGTACACCGCTCTCTATACCTTGTTCGGATTGGTCTACATCTCCGTGGGCGTTTTGATTTTCCGCTATAAATCCAAGGAATTCGTCGGCCTCATGGCCGCCGTCGCCCTGGTAACGCAAGGGTACATGTTCGCATCGCTGCCGATGTACCTGCTCAAGACCCATCCCTCCGTCGCCCTCTTGATCCAGATTGTCCAAGTTTTCTCTTTCGCCTCGCTGATGACACTGTATTACGTATTTCCGAACGGCCGCTTCGACCCGCGATGGACGAGGTACGTCCTGCTCTTCATCCTTATTCCCGGCACCCTGCGTACCTTATTCCCCGATACCGTGCTCGACTTGCAATTTTGGGGCCGCAATCTGTTTCTCGCCTGGACGATGTGCTGGATGGTCAGTCTGCTGGCCGTGCAAATCTACCGTTACCGCAAGGTTCTGAACCCGGTCGAGAAGCAGCAAGCCAAATGGGCGTTCTTCGGCATGTTCACGGGCATCGTATTTCTGCTTAGCATTACGCTCGTCTTCGTTTTCAAAGCCGATGCGTTGAACCGAAATCCTCTGCTGATGTTTTCCATGGACGCGCTGCTCGATTTCGGCATGATGCTCATTCCCGTCACCCTTTTGATCGCCCTGCTCAAACGGAGGCTGTGGGACATCGACGCGCTCGTAAACCGTGCGCTCGTCTACGGCGCGCTCAGTCTCTTCGTCATTGCCGTCTATGTCGTGGGGGTGTGGTACGTCGGCACGGTGTTCCGCTCCGCTTCCAATCTCATCTCGTCCTTGATCGCGACCGGGCTGATCGCCGTGCTGTTCGCTCCCTTGAAAGAATTTCTGCAGCGCCGGGTGAACCGGCTGATCTACGGACACAACGAAGATCCGCTATCCGTGCTCGGTACGCTAGGCCGCCGGTTGGAAAACCCGTTGTCCCCCCAAGAGTCGCTGAAAGTCGTCGTCCGGACCGTCAAGGAAGCGCTGAAGCTTCCGTATGCAGGGCTGTCGATCGCAAGGGACGGCGAACTGCTCACCATAGCGGAGGACGGCACGCCGCCGGAAGGCGAGCCGGTTCGGCTGCCGCTCGTGCATCGTGGCGAGAAGCTGGGCGAGCTGCTGGCGGCTCCCCGGTCGCCGGGCGAGTCGTTCACGGCGTCCGACCGCCGCTTCCTCGACATGCTCGTGCGGCAAGCCGGCGCCGTCGTCCAGAGCGCCACGGCGTCGCTGGATTTGATCCGCGCGGCCGAGGACCTGCGCGAGTCCCGCGAGCGACTCGTCCTCGCGCGGGAAGAGGAACGCCGGCGGCTGCGCGGCAACCTGCACGACGACCTGGCGCCGAGGCTGGCGGCGCTCGCGTTCACCGCATCGGCGGCCGAGACGCTGCTCGAATCCGATCCGGCCCGGACCAAGACGATTCTGGCCGAGCTTCAGACGGTTATCCGCTCCTCCGTCGCGGACATCCGACGGCTCGTCCACGATCTGCGCCCGCCTTCCCTGGACGAACTGGGCTTGGTCGGGGCGATCCGGGAGCGGATCCACGATTTGACCCGCCCCCTCGCCCAACGGAGCGGAGAAGCCGGAAGCAGCGCGACGGAGTTCCGGCTAAGCGCGCCGGACGCCCTGCCCGCTCTCCCGGCCGCGGTGGAAGTGGCGGCGTTCCGGATCGTGACGGAAGCGATGGTGAACGTCGTCCGCCATTCCGGCGCCTCGAGTTGCGAAGTCCGCATCTCGTACGACCGCGAGCCGGAACGCGCTCTGACGCTCGAGGTCGCCGACGACGGGGGAGGGGTTGGCGACCGGCGCCGCAGCCTGCCGGGACCCGGAGGCATCGGCCTTCAATCGATGCGGGAGAGAGCGGAAGAGCTCGGCGGCTGGTTCCGCATTGAGAACGCGGAGCCTTCCGGAACTCGGGTGTCAGCGCGATTGCCCTTGCCCGCGGAGGCGGTTCCCGGGGGTTTGGAAGCGGGGGCGGAAATCGGAGAGAGCGGCGGAAACGGAAAAACCGCGGAAAGGAGTGAAAGCGCATGAATCCGCTTCGGATCGTCATCGTGGACGACCATCCTTTGTTTCGCCACGGCGTCAAGACGCTGTTCTCGACCACGCCGGATCTCGAAGTGGTCGGGGAAGCCGGAAACGGGGAAGAAGCCTTGATCCTGGCGGATCGATTGTTGCCGGACGTCATGTTGATGGACGTCCGGATGCCGGGCGCGAGCGGCGTGGATATTACCCGCCGGATTACGGCCAAATTCCCGTCCATCCGCATCCTGATCCTGACCATGTTCGAGGACGACGCCTCCGTCTTCACCGCCATGCGCAGCGGAGCCAAAGGCTACGTGCTTAAGGACGCGGATAAGGATGAGCTGCTGAGAGCCATTCGGGCGGTGGGCAACGGGGAGGCGATCTTCAGCCCCGGCATCGCCTCGCGCATGATCGAATATTTCGCCATGTCCCGGCCCGCCGCGAGCGAGGAGGTATTTCCGGAGCTCAGCACGCGCGAGCGGGAAGTGCTGTATTTGATGACCGAGGGATTGTCCAACGCCGCCATCGCTTCCAAGCTGGAGATCAGCGGCAAGACGGTGGCCAACTACATCACGAACATCCTGAACAAGCTGCAGGTGCAGGACCGCCAGGAAGCGATGCGCCTTGCCCGGGAAACCCGCAAAGACATCCAGCCTCTGGATCGGATACAATAAAGGCAAGTACTTGAATCGGCCTCGGAAGGAGCGATGGGGATTGAATTGGTTCGCATCCGTCGCGGACGAGAAAATCCGCGAATCCATCCTGAAGGGAGAGTTCGACGACCTCCCCGGCAGAGGAAAGCCGCTGCCGCCCGACGATATGGAGGGCGTGCCGGAAGAGCTGCGCGCCGGTTTCAAGCTGCTGAAGAACGCCGGCGTGCTGCCGGAGGAGATGCAGCTGCGCAAGGACATGGTCACGCTGGGCGACCTTCTCGCCGCGTGCCGCGACGACGGGGAGCGCGCGCAGCTCCAGCGGGAGCTGTCCGCCAAGAAGCTGCGCTACCAGGCGCTGATGTCGGACCGGGGCTGGCACGCAATCGGAGCCTTCACCGAGTACGAGCAGCAGATCCAGGAGAAGTTGATGAGGGAACGCGCGGATCGGAACTAGCAATCAATAAAAAAGAGGCAGGGAGAAAATCTCCTTGCCTCGTTTTTGCTTCCTTCTTTAATTATAAATCTTCAGGTCATCGATATTCAGCCTTGCGCCGGCGGTTCCGGAAACGACAATCCGGAAACGGACGCTCGCGCTTTCGTTAACGGTGACGGTTTGTTCCGTCAGGGAGGTGCCGCTGCTGATGGAGCCGGTTACGTCCACCCACGTGCTGCCGTTGTCCACGGATTTCTGCAGCTTCCATGCGGCGCCGGTATCGCTTCCGAAGAGGGCATGGGACACTTTGACGGTTTTGGCTCCGGCCGCGTTGAAGCTCATGGCGATAGATCCCGGCGCTCTGATTCGGGCGGACATGGTGCCGTTTTTCTTGTCCGTGCTGAGGTTGCCGAGCAGCGCGTTGTCGAAATACCAGCTGCCCGACGACAGCGTTACGCTGCCGGCGGCATAAGCGGTTTTGCTGCCGCTCTCGAAGGATTCGCTGACTATCAGCGTGGAAGCGGTAACGGTATGGGCTCCCAAGTAGGTAAAGGTATCGACGGCATACGAATCCCACTGCGAGGAGGCGTAGGAAGCGGAACCTGCCGTTACCGAGCTTTTGCGGACCATGGTTTTATCCGTGCCGAATGCAGTGCCCGCGGTGCCGATTACGTCGACTGCGCTGCCGTTAAGGTTCAGGGTGACGGAATCATCGCCGTTAAATACGAGGTTGTCCGTCAGCAGGTCGGCTTTGGACGTAATGCCGGAGGCCGCGCTGGAATGGGCGACCACATACGCGTCTCCGCTAGCCAGCGTGCCGCTAAGGCTGATGGAGGAGGTCGAATTCGACTGGCTAAGCGTGTAACCGGCTAGATTTACGGCAGCGCCGGTGCCGTTGTAAATTTCGATCGCCTTGTTGTAGCTGCTGCCTTCGACATATTCGGAGATGAATACGCCGCTTGTGCCTGAACCGCCGCCGCCACCGGTGCTGTCGTAACCGTAAGAGCCCGGCTTAAAGGTAGACGGGTCCCACCACTTGTAGCCTGCGGCCGGTGCCGCCCAAGGCTCGGGCTGCGGCTCGGTGGACGAAGCCGGATCCTCCATGGCCAGAAGCGGCGTCGGCTGGTCCAGCTGCAGCCCGCTGACCTGGGATAAGGAGGTATACGTCTCTTTGACGGACAGCCAGTCGATCATGTTGACCAGCAGAGTCGAGTCGTTCTGCTCCTTGAAGCCGTCATAGGTCTTCTTGGAAGCTCCCGTTTCTTCACGCAGGTACTTGGGTGTCGCATCTTCTACCGGTGAAGAGTCGCCGATAAAACCCGCTTTCCCCTGGCCGACCTTCGAAACGGCCGCGTAAGGGCCCTCCGCGACGCCTCCGCCGGCGTAAACGCCCTGGTCTACCGCGTTCGCCCATTTCGTTGTGGTCGCAGGGAGATAGACGATGCCTTTCGCTTTGTTGGGGTCGAGAATGGCGAGCGTCGAACCGGCGTGCATCGCGACGGTGCTGACGCCGGCGGTGATGCCGAAGGCCTGGCTTGCCGGTACGATATTGTTGGCCGTCACGTCGCCAATGGCATTGTAGCGGAAGCGGACGCCGAAGTTGGCGGCTAACCAATCGGAGCTGACGATGTCCTGCATGGCCGCGGAATTCCTTTCCTCGGCGCTCATCCCCTTGGCGGGATCCGTCCAGGCCCCCCGCCGATAGCCGTTGAACACCTCCGAGGAATCCCAACGGTTCTTGTTGCGGTCCGCATTATAGTGGTCGGCGATGAAGAAAATGCTCCCGCCGTTTTGCGCGTATTGGAGAAGAGCAGCCTGTTCCGACGATTTATACGGTATATTCGCTTCCCCGATCACGACGACGTCATATCCGGACAGATCGGCGTACGTAATCGGGGCCGCCTTGCGAAGTTCCTTGACGTAATACCCTTTGTTCGCCAGCGCCGTCGCGAAGTCGGAGAACGCGCCGTCGATTACCCAGTCTGCCGCGCCGGCGGTTTGGCCGTGGGTGTTGTCGAACAGAATTTTTTTGCCGTTCGGGGTTCCGGAGGGTTGAAGCTCGGGGGCCGGATCATTCGGTCCTTCCGCGTAAGTCGAAGGGGCATACCCGAAACTTCCCCAAACGGTGCTGACGGCAATCGAGAATGAGAGCAGCAGGCGGGACCAAGTCTTCCTGGATTTCATTAATTCATCTCCTCACGATTATGATTTGGTCTACCAAGGCGATTCTAGCAAACGGAATATAGATCTGGTACTAGTTTTTGGTAAATGGAATGTAAATCGGAAATCCAACATCCGTTTCTCAACCGCCTTAGCGTCGGAATCGTACGGGCGAGGAGTTCCCACATGGCAGCATGTTTGTCTGAAAAAAATTCCGATGCTCTTCGAGTGTCCTTTCGGACGGATAGACGTATTATCGAGGTGGTTCAGGAAATGAAAAATGGCCGGTCCCCCGCACGATACGGGTGAACCGGCCTTCTTCGTTTACACCGCGACTTCGATGCCTCCCAGCTGCAGCTGGTACATGGCGTGGTATTTGCCCCCGAGCTGCATCAGCTCGTCGTGGTTGCCGCGCTCCACGATTTTGCCCCGATCGAGCACGAGGATCTGGTCCGCCGAGCGGATCGTCGACAGCCGGTGGGCGATGACGAACGTCGTACGGCCGCGTTTGAGCACGTCGAGCGCCCGCTGAATGATCGCTTCGGTCTCGGTGTCGATGCTCGCCGTGGCTTCGTCCAGGATCAGGATCGCGGGATCGAACGCGAGCGCCCGGGCGAACGAGATCAGCTGGCGCTGCCCCGCGGACAGCGTGCTGCCCTTCTCGATCACCGGCTCGTCGATCCCGTTCGGCAACTGCATGAACATATCGTAAGCGCCGACGTCCTTCAGCGCCTGCTCCACCCTCTCCCGGGTGATCGACGGATCGCCCAGGCTGACGTTCGAAGCGATCGTTCCCGTGAACAGGAAAGGATCCTGAAGCACGATGCCCATGTGCTGGCGCAGCTCCTGCTTCGGAATGTCGCGGACGTCCATGCCGTCGATCGAAATCGTTCCCCGCTCCACGTCGTAGAACCGGAAGAGCAGGTTCAGGATCGAGCTCTTGCCCGAGCCGGTATGGCCGACGAGCGCCACCGTCTCCCCCTGGCGGGCGCCGAACGTGATGTTCTTGAGCACGTCCTCGCCTTCCTTATAGGCGAACGATACGTTCTCGAACCGGACGTCCCCGCGGTAACGCGGCAATCGGCCTTCGGATACGTCAACGCCTTCCTGGTCCAGCAGCTCGAACACCCGCTCCGCGGACACCCGCGCCGTCTCCAGGTTGGCCAGCTGATTCACGATCCCGACGACCGGCTGCATCATCCGGCCGATATAGTCGATGAAAGCGTACAGCATGCCGACTGTCATCGCCGCGCCCAGCCAATCCTTCGCGAACATCCACAGGGCGATCAGGAAAAACAGGTTCCGGAACACGTTGACCAGGTTGTGAGACATGATGGAGTTCAGCCTCAGCAGCTTGTTTCGGTAGTTGAGGTAATCCTTGTTCAGCTCCTCGAACTCGTTCTCCGTCTGCTTCTCCCTCCGGAACGCCTGAATGATCGGCATGCCCTGGATGGATTCGTTGATGATCGCGTTGATGTCGCTGAGCCGCGAACGGATCACGTGGTTGTATTTCGCCGCGAATTTGCGGTAAACGACGATCCAGTAGTACAGGAGCGGCGCGACGGGCAGCGAGATGACCGCCAGCCTCCAGTCCAACAGGAACAGCGCGCCCAGAATGGCGGCGATGAAGATCACGCCCGAGAAGAAGTTCGCGAGCACGTTCACGTAAAGCTCCCGGATGGCTTCCGTATCGTTCGTCACCCGGGCGACCACTTTGCCCGCCGGCAGGTTGTCGAAGTACCGGACCGGAAGCCGCTGGATGTGCGCGAACACGTCGTTGCGCATCCGGTGGATGATCCGGTTCGCGGACACCTGCAGCAAATACCGCTGCCCATAGGCGAGTACCGAACCCGCCACCAGGAATCCGAAATACGTCAGCGCCAGCGAGAGCAAGCCGCGGAATTCCGGCTGGTAGAACCCGTAAATCTCCCCGCCGGTCAGCTTCACGGCCGGGAACGTAACCGGGCTGCCTTCCGAAGGGGTCACCTTCAGCATTCCGTTCTCGACCGCCATCGTTCCGGTCACCGGCACCGCGTCTTTCACGAAATAGTAAGACCTTCCCACCTGCAGCACGCGGGCCGCTGCGCCCTGCGGCTCGCCTGCCGCGAAACGGTCTTCCCGCTTATACCGGGTTCCGTCGTACGGGACGCTGAACCGGTCTTGACTCTGCGTCTCGTGCCATACCTTCTGGATCCCCATAATGTGGTCGTCGATCATCCGCTTCGCGTAGACCGGTCCGACCAGCTCGGCGCTGACCGCCAGCGCCAAGAGCAGAAGCGCCGCCAGAATCGGCTTTTTGTACAGGAGGGCATATCGAAACAATCGTTTTCCTGTTGTATTCATCTTCTCTCACCCACATTCCCCATTCGCTTAAGCATTCAATACTTCCGACAGCTGCTGGCGTTCGTACTGTTCTTTGTACCATCCGCCCAGCTCCAGCAGCTGCTCATGCGTTCCTTCCTCCGCGATCCGGCCTTCGTCCAGCACGAGAATCCAATCCGCGTGCTGGACGGCGGACAGCCGGTGCGTCGTGATGATCGTCGTTTTGCCGGCGCGTTCGCGGCGCACGCCCTCCAGGATTTCGACCTCGGTTTTCGCGTCCACCGCGGACAGAGCATCGTCCAGCATCAGGATCTCCGGATCGGCGATCACCGCCCGGGCGATGCTGACCCGCTGCTTCTGGCCGCCCGACAGCGCCACGCCTTTCTCCCCGACCAGCGTCTCGAGGCCGTCCGGCAGGAACGCCACGTCCTTGCGGAACGAGGCCAGCTCCAGCGCCCGGTTCAACCTCTCCTCGGTAAACTCGCGGTCCCCGTTGCCGAACCGGATGTTCTCCCGGATCGTCTTGCTGAACAGCACCGGCTGCTGGGGTACGTACCCGAGCCACCCCCGAATCCGTTCCAGCGGGATTTCGCCGAGCGGCGTTCCGGAGACGGCGATGCTGCCGTTACCGAGCGGATATTCCCGAAGCAGCTGGCGCAGAACCGTCGTCTTGCCGCTGCCGGTCCGCCCGACGATGCCCAGCGTCTGCCCGCGTTTGATCGTGAACGAGATGTCCACCAGATTATCGATCGAAGAGGACGGATACCGGAACGTTACCCGGTCGAACGCGATTTCTTCCGGCACCTCGACATCCGTCAGCTTCGCGGCATCCGCCACGTCCGGCTTCACGCCGAGCGTCTCGTGGATCCGGTCGAGCGAGGCGTTGCCCCGCTGCATGATGTTGATCAGCTCGCCGATGGCGAACATCGGCCAGATCAGCATGCCGAGGAACATGTTGAAGGAAACCAGCTCCCCGAGCGTAATCTCGTTTCGATAGACCAGAGTGGCACCGTAGACCAGGCCGATCAAATAGCTGAGGCCTACCAGGATTTTGATCGACGGTTCGAACAAGGAATCGATTTGCGCCACCTGTACGTTCTTCTGCAGCACTTCGTCCGTCTTGGCGCGGAAACGGGCTTTGTCGGCTTTCTCCTGCACGAACGCCCGCACCACGCGGACCCCCGACACCGACTCCAGCACTTGGTCATTCAGCTCCCCGAAGGAGTCCTGGGCTTTCATGAAACGCTTGTGGATCATCGATCCGAAATATTTCAGCACGACCGCGATAACCGGCAGCGGGATCATGGCGGCAAGTGTCAGCTTCCAGCTGATCGTGCCTGCCATGACGATAAGCAGCGTAGCCATGAACAGAGTGGAATCGATCAACGTCAGGATGCCGAATCCCGCGGTATTCGATATCGCGCCCAAATCGTTCGTGGCCCGCGCCATCAAGTCTCCCGTCCGATTGCGCTCATAGAAGGTCGGCGTCATTTTCAGAAAATGCTTCATGAGCTGCGACCGCATCATCCGCTCCAGGATGAACGAGCCTCCGAACAGCTGGTACAGCCAGATGAGCGTAAGCCCGTAGCTCGCGGCGGTGATGGCGAACCAATAAAGCACCACCTCGGTCCATTCGCCTGCGGTAAGCGTCCCTTCCCGGATCCCGTCGATCGTGTACTCGATCAGCTTCGGCGGCAGGATGTCGATGACCCCTACGATGCCGAGCAGAATGACGGCCGACGTATACCTCTTCCAGTGCAAGCGGAAAAACCAACTCAATTTCTTTAAAACGTCAAACATGCTCTCTCTACCCCTCTCCCGGGCGCAAAACTCATATATATTGCTGAACGTGGAAAAAAATGAAAGGCGTACCGCCCGCAAGCGATACGCCTTTCGCCGGGAACCGTGCCGCAGCACGGTCCGCGAATGTTCCCTGTGGAACGAAAAAGGCGCATGGTTACGGTCACGTAACCACACGCCTCCACGCCGTCTTCAGAACGAGCCGTTCTTAAGCCGCCGTGTGCTCCGCGCGAGGGTTACGTCCAACGAAACGGCCGAAGCCGCCAGCCAACAACATCATCGGCACAATCATGATCGTATGGTTCCGCATGGGACGTAACCCCCTTTCCGTTCATCAAGTATATGTGTCACTTTAGCATCCGGTTTCGGCGACTGTCAACCTTTCCCTTGAAAATTTATTGAATTTTTTACTTTGGGCTTGTCCGAAAATCCTGACAAAGATTCCCGCTTCACTGACCGTCTCTGTCAGCGAAACCGGTTTATACTCAATTCGAAAGACCACAAAGATCCAATGGGAGGATACGAAGCATGTTCAGGAAAATCGGCGATTTCGCCGCGGAATGGAACCGGGAATCCGCCATTACCTTGCGCGTTCTGGAGGCGCTCACTGACGAATCCTTGAAGAGGGAAATCGTGCCCGGGCGCCGGACGTTAGGCCGGCTCGCCTGGCACTTGGTGGAGTCGCTGCATTATATGACCGCGCTGGGGCTTACCTTCGAGGCACCGGCAGAAGGCCGGGAAGTTCCCGCTTCGGCTGCCGCCATCGCGGACCGGTATCGCCGGATCAGCGCCGCCCTGCTGGACGCGGTGATTGCGCAATGGAGCGACGAATCGCTTGCGGAAACGCAGACGGTCATGGGCGAGCCTTACGAGAACGGAAGATCGCTCAGCTTCACCCTTGCGCATCAAGCCCACCACCGCGGACAAATGACCGTTCTGATGCGGCAAGCCGGCGTGCGCCTGCCCGATCTTTACGGTCCCACGTACGAGTCCTGGATCGAGAAGGGAATGGAACCGCTCGCGTAGGTTCGCTATGATGGGGATATCAGGAAAACCATTCAAGCATCGATCAGGGAGGGTATCGGTTTTGGACAAGTTCGGGTTCATCGGCAAATTCAAAACGGTTCCGGGCAGCAAGGATGCGCTCGTCGGGATTTTGCTGGAAGCGGCGGAAGGGGCGGAGGCGATAGAGGGCTGCGAGCAGTACATCATCCACGTCTCGGATGAGGAACCGGATGCCGTATGGGTGACGGAGATTTGGCGCGACAAGGATTCGCACGCCGCATCCCTGCAGCTGCCGGAGACCGCCGCGCTTATCGGCAAGGCTAAGCCATTGATCGCCGGCGTGGAGAGTACCCGGCTGCGCTCTTTGGGAGGCAAGGGATTTCCGGCTGACGGATAATGAGCAGAAGGCACCAGAACGCCATCCGCTGCTCAGCTTGAAGTCACTACAACGCTCGAACACGGTACTTCAGACCAAATAACGTCTCCAGAAGTCACTACAGCGCTCCAACACGGTACTTTAGACCAAATAACGTCTCCGGAAATCACTGCAGCGCTCGAACACGGTACTTCGGACCAAATAACGTCTCCAGAAGTCACTACAGCGCTCGAACACGGTTCTTTAGACCAAATAACGTCTCCGGAAGTCACTGCAGCGCTCGAACACGGTACTTCGGACCATATAACGTCTCCGGAAGTCACTGGGACAAGTATGGGATGCACCTTCTGCCTGATCCATTCTTTATCGTTTGCAACCGAACGGCCGCCTGGCTATGAAGCCGGCGGCCGTTCTTGTCCAAGGCAATATTCGATTACAAAACCAACACTTCCGCCGGCCCGTCGCACCAATCGCAGCGCGCGGGCGGCGTCCATTCCGAGAACGACGTCGTCTGCAAATTCACCAAGTCGGGGGCGTCTTCGTATTCGTCAACGAATTTGTCGATCGCCAGCTCCACGTGTTCCCGGCATACGCAATACATAAGCTGTTATGTTCCTTTCCTCAGGCGCCGGCCTATTCCTCTTTGTCTTTCTCCGTCAGCGTCAGCTTAAGCTCCTCTTTTTTGCCGTCCCGATAGTAGGTCACGGTAAGAGAATCCCCGATTTTTTTCTCGTTATACAAGTACTTGCGCAAATCGAGCGTGCCCTTGATCGGCTTGCCGTCGAGCTCCGTGATGATGTCGTTCAGCCGAAGACCCGCCTCCTTAGCGGGTCCGACGGCTTCCAGCACGAGCGCGCCGTCCTTCACCCCTTCCGGCACGACCGGACCGCCCTTGGAACCGTCTTCGCCGTGACCGGAATCGGTGCCGGATTCGGAATCCTTCGCGGAATCGTCCGATCCGGAGCCGACGGGATTGTCGAGATACACGGACAAATCCATCGAGAATACGCCCATGTAGGGCCGAAGCACTTTGCCGTTCTTCATCAGCTGCTCTACCACGGGCATGACCGCGTCGATCGGAATCGCGAACCCGATCCCTTCCACGCCGGTGTCGGCGATCTTCATGCTGTTGATGCCGATGACGCTGCCATTCAGGTCGGCCAGCACGCCCCCGCTGTTCCCTTGGTTGATGGCGGCGGTCGTCTGGATCACTTCCTGCTCCCAATCATAGATTCCGTCCTGATTGAGAGAGACCGGCACGATCCGGTGCAGGAAGGAGACGATTCCGTTCGTCACCGAATCGCCGAAGCCGAGCGGGTTGCCGACGGCGATGACCATCTCCCCGACCCTCAGCTTGTCGGATTCGCCGATTTCGGCCACCTTGTCGATGCCTTTGGCATCGACGGACAGAACCGCCAGATCGCTGATCGTATCCTGACCCACGATCCTGGCTTCTTTCTTGGTACCGTCCATCAGGACCGCCTGCACTTCGGCGGCATCCGTGACGACGTGAGCGTTCGTAATGATAAACGCCTTGCCGTCCTTCTTCTCGAAGATGACGCCCGAACCCAAGCTGGCGTTCTCCGGCACCTCGTTGTCATGCGCGCTTCCGCCGTCCTTTTCAGACGCATGATCTTTCGCTTCCCGGGTGATGTTGATGATGCTGACGACCGTCGGCCGAATCTTCTCGGATGCCGTGATGATCCGCTCGGATGTTTCCACCAGCGATTGGCCGCCCGCCATCGCGGGTCTGGCGGCGGGCGATTCCTCCCTGTTCCCCACGATGAGCATGAACAGCAGCACCACCGCAAGCGCGCTGACGAGCGAGGAGGCGACCGCCACGCGGAGCGTCGACATCGAGCGGAAGCCCCTCCCGCCCCCGAATCCGGCCTGTCCGTAACGCTTCGTGCCGCGCCTTGTTTTCGTGGAATAAAAATCGTCGTCGAACAGGCTCAACGTCATTACACCCTCTTTCACTCGGATTCTCTCTCGATCTCGCGGAAAAACAGGAATGTTTTCAAAGGTTGTGACTAAAATACTAATAGAATCGCCTGCGGTAAGCAAGCGGACAAGCTCGCAAATCCTTATGTAAAGAAAGGAAGAATCGCTCATGCAGAACGCATCGTACGACTGGCATTACCTCGACCTCGCCTCCCGTCTCGGAGACATGAAGGACGATCAGTACCGTCAGCTTCTGGCGCTCAGCACGCTCATCGAGCTGCTGGTGGACAAGGGCATCCTCACGCCGGAGGAGATCCGAGCCAAATCGTCGTACATGGAAGCCGAGCTGAACCGCCAGCTGTTGCTCTAGCGCCAATCCGCCGCTTCAAGCCTTCACGAGATCCCACTCGGTCGGGCGGTCGGGATGCGTTTCGCACAAGGCGAACTCATGCCTGTGATAGAAAAAACCGTTGTCTTCTAATACTGTATTCACCGTCAGTTTGGCTAAATCCATGAGATTGTGCTGCAGGCTGAGATGGGCCAAATAGACCCTCCGGGTCGTCCCGTTCAACAGCCTGCACAGCGCTTCCCCCGCGGCTTCGTTCGACAAATGGCCGGTGTCTCCGAGAATGCGCCGCTTGATGTTCCATGGGTACCTGCCCATTCTCAGCATCTCGATGTCATGGTTCGATTCCAGCACGAGCACGTCGGAGTCCCGAAGCTTCTCCATCACTTTGTCGCTCATGTAGCCCATGTCGGTCGCCAGGCTCAGCTTGGCTCCGCCCGACCGGAAGCAATAGCCGACCGGCTCCGCCGCGTCGTGCGAGATCGCGTAGGATTCGATCCGCAGGTCGAACAGCTCCATCGCGCTGTCCGAGTCCAGCACTTTGCGCTGATGGTCGGGCAGCTCCCCGACGTGCTTATGCATCGCGGCCCACGTCTTCTCGTTCGCGTAAACCGGAAGCTCGAATTTCCGCGCGAACGCCCCGAGTCCCTTGATGTGGTCGGAGTGCTCGTGCGTGACGAACACCGCGTCCAGATCGCTTCCCGCGACGCCGCGCTGCTGCATCAATTCTTCTATCTTCTTGCCGCTCAGCCCCGCATCGACGAGCACCGTCGCCGCATCCGAAGATACGACGGTCGCGTTGCCCGTAGAGCCGCTGGCCAGCACCGTGAAACGAAGGCCCATGGCGGTTTCCTTTCCCTCTCCCGTGTTGCGCGTTAGTCTGTTGTCGATGATGATCCCGCCTGAGTTGCCGGCTTGGACGCCTCCCCTTTGCCGGTCGTTACCTCCGCGCTGATGGCGTGTACATAGTACACTTCGCCATTTTCCAGCAAAACCCTCCAATAAGGCGCCGAAACTTGCATTTCCGCATCGGGAAAAATTTGGCCGTGGTAGCCCAGCCGGATGTCCTTGATGACGGAGCCCGCCGGCAAATAGTTCTCGATCACGACGGCCACCGCTTTGGAAGCCGGAAGCACCTGCTGCGCCTCGGCGTCGTCCGAAGAGAGCGTCTGGACGATGTCCTGCCGGTAAGCCTGGATCTTCTGCTCGCTGTTGTACAGCTCCAAATGAATGTCGAACATCGGGAACCCGTCGATCATCCGGTTGAGCACGAATACGCCTTCCCGGCTTCCCGGGTCGTCGTACGCATATTTCCCGAGCTCCGGAATGACGCCGCCGAGCGCGTCCTCCAATTCCTGCGGCGAGAACACGATCCGCGCCTCCGGCGGAGAGGGGAGCGGAACGCGCTCCTTCGCGCCGGCCGCCGGCTCCTTGAGCTTGAAGAACAGATCGCGCATGGCCGGCGTCTCCGTCGGAAGCGTGGCGCCGATCCGGATTCCTTTGGCCTGCATGACCTGGCGCGTCTCGGCGGGAAGGGACGTCCAGTCGACGGACGCGTTCACCTGCGCCCGCCATTCCGTCCACAGCTGGTAGCCGAGCAGCGCGTTCAGCATGAGAAAGGCGAGGATCAGCACGCTTTTCGCCCGTCTCCAGTCCATCCCTATCCCTCCTTAGGCCTTCGATCCAATTCCGTTACGGCGCGGCGGACGACTCCGCCACGATCTGAAGGGTACCGTCCGCCAGTCGTACGGCCCATACGGGTCGGAGCGTAATCGCGTCCTTCTCCAGCGACGGGCGGTAAGCCGGGAAGAGCGACACGGCTTTGGAAGCCAAGCCGGCCCCTGCGATCAGGGCGCGGAGCGTGTCGCCGCCCGGCAGCAGCCGCCCCTTGCGGTTCTTCGGCGTATCGCCCAGGATGATCAGCGACCGGTCATACGAGGTCACGGTCCCTTGCTGAAGCTGAAGCTGCATGTAGCCGAACGTCAAATTCCGGCCCGGCAGAACCGGAACCTTGCCGTAATATTGCTGAAACCGGAGGACGCTGCCCGTATCCGCTTCCCCGGAGAGGGTCAGGCGGTACTGACCGTTCCAACCGCCATGCTGGTTGACGAACCGAACCGCGCCGGTCACGTTGTCGACCAGATCGGTTTGGCTCTCGGGCGGAGCCACGGGATCGGTATAAGACATCCAGCCGCCGTTCTCCCCGACCTTGAGCGCCCGCCTGCCGTCCGTATAGATGAGGTTGCCGTCCTTGCGTTCCTGGATCGCCCGGGTCGTGCCCGGATCGAAAAACAGGTTGCGCTGCATCTGCTCGGTCGTATACCGGGTGATCGGCACCTGCATCTCGTTCAACCAGTTGTACGGCTTCTCCGGTACGTACAGCTCTCCGTCCGTCGTCCGATAAGGCGTCCAGTATTGGCCGAACCCCACGTTCGTCGCCACGTCCCCGACCGTCAGATCCGCGCGGAGCGACTCGTACACGTTGCTTCCGTCGGCGCTGAAGAAGAACGTGCGCACCTCTTCGCTGTCCTTCCGGACGAAAATCCAGATCCGGTCGATCGAATCGCCGGAGAACAGGAAGTCGGTTTCGATTTTGAAGCCGCCTTCCCCCTGGCCTTGCAGCAGCTTAAACGGGATCGGCCGGCCGAACCGCAGCTCGAGGCCCAAATCATCGCGCCGCACCTGGTCCCAGTCGACCGTGTCGGCGGCGCTGCGTTCGAATCCCTTGAAGTCCCGGCCCTTCAGCTTCGTCAGAATCAAATCGTAATAAGGCGCGTTGTCCGGATAGAACACCGTATGCTTGTCTTCGCCCATGTGGAGAATGATCTGTTCCGGAAAAATGAGCTGCTCCACTTTCTGTTCCGGCCCCAGCGGCTCCGTCGACACGTAATCCTGATTGGACCGGACTTTGGCTTCCATGCTCGGCATGCTGTAAGCGAGAAAATAGCTCTGCACCAGACTGAGCGCCACCAGCAACCCGAGAAGCACGGATTTGGCCTTCTCCATCATGCCGGCTCACTTCCTTCCTGCACGATCGGGAGCGTGACGGTCACGGCGGTGCCGGCGCCGGACTCGGATTCGATCGAGATCGCGCCGCCGTGGGCCCGGACGATTTCCCGGGCAATCGACAAGCCGAGACCCGTGCCGCCCATGTTGCGCGAGCGGGCCTTGTCCACGCGATAGAAGCGGTCGAAAATCCGCTCCAGGTCCTTCTTGGGAATCCCGATGCCCGTGTCCTTCACGACGACGCAGAGCTGCCCGGCCGGATTGCAGAAGGCGGAGAGCTTGATCGTCCCTCCGTCGAGCGTATATTTCACCGCGTTGGACACGAGGTTATCCAACACTTGATCGATGCCGTCCCGGTCCAGCCAAACCGGCTGCAGATCGGGACTTGCTTGCACCGTGGCGGTGATCGCTTTCTGACGCAGCTGGAACGAGAACCGGTCGACCACTTCGTCCAGCATCTCGTTCATGTTGATCTTCTCTCGCCTGAGCTGGAGACGCCGGGAATCGAACCGCGACAGATGAAGCAGGTCGCTGACCAAGCGGATCATCCGCTCCGTTTCGTTCCGGATGACGCCGACGAACCGCCGCGCCAAATCCCGCTCCTCCATAGCGCCGTCATCCAGGGCTTCGGCGTAGCTCTTGATCGTCGTCAGCGGCGTGCGCAGCTCGTGCGAGACGTTCGCCACGAACTCCCGCCGGGACTGCTCGAGCTTCTCCGCTTCCGTGATGTCGTGCAGCACGGCGATCGCGCCCGCCACGCCCTTGTCCCGCCGGCGGATCGGCGTCAAGGTGACGCGCACGATCATCTCGTCCCCGCCATCCTCCGCCTCCCGGCGAAGCAGCAGCCACGACTCCTTGCCTTCCAGCGTCTCGGCGATCGGCCCTTTATCCACGTTCAAGGCTTCGGACAACGTACGGCCCTCCCAGCCACCGGAGCCGAGCATGGCCTGGGCGCGCCGGTTGGCAATGATCACGCGTCCGAGCTCGTCCGTTGCCAATACCCCGTCGCTCATATTGGAAAGAACGGAGCTGAGCTTCTCCTTCTCCTCTTCGCCGAGCGCCAGCGCTTCGCTCAGGCGGTCGGTCATGTCGTTGAACGCGGCGCTCAGCTGCCCGATCTCGTCGGTGCCGAACACCGGCACGCGCTGGTCGAAGCGTCCCTCGGCCACGGCCGTCACCTGGCGGGTAAGCGCCTTGATCGGCGCGGTAATCGTGCCGGCCAGCAGAACGCCGAGCACGGCGGTCAGGCCGAGGGCGATCAGGATCGCCGAGACGAAAATCCGGTTGATCCGCTCCACCGTCTGGTACAGGTCTTTCATCGAAGCGGTAATGTAGACGGCGCCGACGACTTTGCCCTCGTTGATCACGGGCTTGGCGATGATCTTCTTCCGTTCGTTCTGATCGTCGATGATTTCTTCCTCGTTGTCGGGAATACGCTGAAGGGCGCGGCTGACGAGCAGGGACGTGTTTTTGCGGCCGATGATCGAGGGATCCGTCGATTTGGACGTCGTGAGCACTCGGCCGCCCGCGTCGAGCACCTGGATTTCGGCGCCGCTGAAGGTGGACAAGCTGCCCGCGAGCGCCTTGAGCTCTTCCCCGGCGTCCTGGCGGGCGCCTCCGCTCTTGTCCTGCTCGGCGAGCGCCGATGCCGACAAGCTCGTCAGCAGGTTCACCTGGTTGTTGAGCGTAGTGGTGAACGATTCGATGAGCGAGCTCTTCATCGCGCTGATGAAATACACCCCGATCAGCTGCACCGCGATCAGGATCAGCATCAGCACCATCAGGATGAGCTTGGCCTGAATGCTTCGGAACACCCGAAGGTATTTCATCCCAGCAGCCCGCCCGACGTCCGGGGATTGCGCATCAAGTACCCGAGCCCGCGGCGGGTCATGATGATGTCCGGCCGGCTCGGGTCATCCTCGATCTTCTCGCGGAGCCGGCGGATCGTGACGTCGACCGTGCGGACGTCGCCGAAATATTCGAAGCCCCAGACCGCCTGCAGCAGGTGCTCCCGCGTCATGACCTTGCCGCTGTTGCGGGCCAGGTAATGCAGCAGCTCGAACTCCCGGTGGGTCAGGTCCAGCGGCTGTCCGTTTTTGTATACTACGTACATGTCCGTATCGATGAACAGGTTGAACAGCTTCAGCCCTTGCGGTTCCGCCGCCTCTTGCTGCGCATTGTCGTCGCTCCCGCGGGGCGACTCGAGGTTGCGCTGGCGCCGCAGATGGGCCTTCACCCGCGCGAGCAGCTCGCGCGTGCCGAACGGCTTCGTCACGTAATCGTCGGCGCCCAGCTCGAGGCCGAGCACCTTGTCGATCTCCGTGTCCTTGGCCGTCAGCATGATGATCGGCGTGGACAGACGCGTCCGCACCTCGCGGCAGACGTCCATTCCGTCCTTGACCGGCAGCATCAGGTCGAGGAGGATCAGGTCCGGGTCCTCCTCGAAGGCGAGCCGCACCGCCGCTTCCCCGTCGAAAGCGCAGACGACCTCGTAGCCTTCTTTTTCCAGATTGAATTTCAGAATATCCGCGATCGGCCGCTCATCGTCCACGACCAGAATTTTACCCGGCATGCGTGCACCGCCTCCTTGCTCCGGAAGCTATTCGAATATCTCTATCTTACCATATCAGGATAGCCGGGAGAACGGCGGGAAATAATCTCCTGCGCTCTCCCGCCGGAAGGAAGAAGGCTTTCTCCCGCGGGGAAGAAAGCCTTCTCGAAGCGTCTTATAGATAACTCAAAGGATTCTTGAGCTTGCCGTCCAGATGGATTTCGAAATGCAAATGAGTGCCGGTGGAATGTCCTGTGCTGCCCATGATGCCGATCGTGTCGCCCTTCTCCACGATCTGGCCCTTCTTCACTTTCAAGCTCTTCATATGGCCGTACACGGTCTTAAAGCCGTTCTTGTGATCGATGATGATCATGTTGCCCAGGCCGCCGGACTTATAGCCCGCGAACTCGACAACCCCGTTGTCGGCGGCGAGAATGCTGCTCCGGCCGACGATGTCGATGCCGTTGTGCATCCGGCCCCACCGCATGCCCAGGTAGCTGGTGACCCGGTGGCCGATGACCGGCCAGGCGAACTTGCCGGTGCCTTCCCCCGCGATCACCTTGGTGCCTTTCAGGATGATCGTCGATACCGGCTTCTCCAACAGCGTCTCGGAGACGATTTCTTCCTCCAGCAGGCTGCCGTTCTTCTTGACGAGCCTGTACGTGACCCGTTTCTTGCCGTCGCGGCCTTGCCGGATCACCTTCGACTCGCCGGCCCGCATGTCCTCGCTCTTCCTGTACTCGATCGGGGCCTCCACCGTCTCGGTCTGCGTCACCTGCTCCTCCGAATGGACGTTAAGGACGGGCTTCAGCTCGGTTAAATCGAGAACGTCTCCGATGTGCAGCATGTCGTCCACGATCCACGGGTTGTTCCGGTAGATGAGCTCGGGAGACACATTGAACTTCTCGGCGATGCAGCCCAGGCAATCGCCTTCCTTGACCGTGTACTTCACCGCCGTCGGATTTCCCGTCACGAGCTGCTTGTAGAGCTTGTCGGGATCGGACAGGACGCCCCCCGTAAGCTTAACCTCCGCGAGATCCACCTTCTCGGCGAAATCGATCCGGGTCACCTTCCGCTCCGGAACGGCCGATGCCGGTTTGGAGCCGGCGGTCGCGGAGAGCACCTTGATTTGAGGAGCAGGTTTATTCGCCGTCGCCTGGACGGGGACGGCTTCCGGGACATATTTCTTTTTGACTTTCGCCAGGAGGGCTTCCGCCGCCTCCCGGTCGCGGACGACGCCGACGACTTTCCCGTTCACCTTGAGCTCCACGCCTACCGGATGGGTCGTCACTCGAGCCGCCAAAGCGGCCAGCGTGGCTTCGTCGTCCGGACTCGCTTTGTAAGCCCTTTCCAGTTGGTATGTAACTTGATCTTCATCCAACGCCTGCAGGACGGGGGTATCCGCTCCGTTCAGTTCGGCCGCTTTGGCTGCCAGCCATCGCTCGACCTTCGTTTTGTC
This sequence comes from Cohnella sp. CFH 77786, assembly GCF_019400745.1. Classification (GTDB taxonomy): domain Bacteria; phylum Bacillota; class Bacilli; order Paenibacillales; family Paenibacillaceae; genus Cohnella. Next base: position 47,153 of record NZ_WJIB01000019.1, read on the forward strand.
GCTGATTTGCCCGACCGGCGTGCCCTTGACATACACTTGGAAATAGTCGTTCGTATGCGCTTCGACGTACTGCTGTCCGCCGATCGCCACGGCGCCTACGCCCAAGAGAGCAACCGCCGTTGCGGCGATCGGCTTGCGGTATTGCCGGATGAAACGGCTCTTTTTCGGATTAAGTGTCTGGTTAACAATCGTTATTCCTTTCAAGCAGTAAGACCGAACATGCCGGAGACTGCCCATTGCTGCGGCAGCTGCGCTCCGGATCCGGTCCGTTCCCCTGAAAACGGCCATGATCTTCTCCTTTACGCGCAAAATGATAGGACGAGATTTCGTTCCCGTTCGAGCCAAAACTTGTATCCTACTTTAGCATATGTCGAACGGCGCAGACAACCAAACAGACGTTTGTTGGAACGGAACTGGAAATAAGCCGCCTCGCGGGAGGCGGCTTCGCAAACGATCACGCTGCTTATCGATCGGGTCCTGTAGGCTGATCGGGCGGGGCTTCGGAGCCTTCGGGGGCTTCTTCGGGGCTCTCGGCTTTCAGCCGGAGCAGTTCCATGATTTGGCCGTATTCCGTTTCGGTCAAGGAAGGCTTGATCGCATCTCCGATTATCGTCAACTCTTCCTCCGTCAATCCGTCCTCCAAATATCCCGACAATCGCTCCAATTGCTCCGCGCTCAGCTTGGCCATCACCGTTCGGAGGAGCTGGCGCTGTTCCTCGGTCATGCCCAGAATGTTCGCGCCCCCGTTCTGAAAGACCGGGACGGAGCCGTCACCGTCCGAAGGGGACGGACTTCCGGACGCTTGCGAGTCCGGGGCGTCCGATTCCGGAGCCGGCGGGCTCGTGTGGGCGCCGTTTCGGGAGGCCGTATCGGTGTCCGTTTGAGAGTCGCTGCGGCTGTCCGGATTCGGGCTCCCGTCTTCACTCCCTTCCGGCAGGGCGGCGTTCCCGTTGTCATGCGCGGGTTCTGTAGAGGTCGATTCGGAAGAGGGAGACGGCGGCGCGGCATTATTCTCCTCGGGTTTGGCGGGCGGATTTGCGCCCCACAGCTTGCCCCAGACGCCGGACAAAGCGAACGGCTGCGTCTGAAGGGGCAGATCCAACTGCTTCAACAGAGATTCCATATAGCTGTTCACGATGTATCCGGTCGTCCATATGCTGAGAAAACTGAGGAGCAAGGCCGTCGACAGCGTGCGCGCCGCCCAGTTCAACCACCATTTCCACATGCGGCTGTCACCTGTTTCCATCTGATTTTCATAGTTTTCAGTATGGGCAAACCTCGATTCTTTTAACCTCTAAAACAAAAAAGCTCTTCCCGTTGAAAGAGAAGAGCGCTGATGAAGTTCCAGCCGGCTATTCGGCGAACCGGCGATTTTTAACGAAACGGATCGTCCACCCGGAATTGCGCGGCTTCCACCCATTTCCCCGTCGAGAAATCCCGGCCTCTTACGCGCACGTGGTCGGCATACACCTCGACATAGTAGCCTTGGCTGCCTTCCTTGCGCTCGTCCTCGTCCGTCCAGAGATAGGCGACCGAAGCGGCATTGAACATGGCGGGCAGCTTGCCCGCGCCGTCATAATAGGTGAGAGGCGATCCCAATTCCCAATGCCCATGCCCCGTGAAGAGAATGGCTTGGCGATGCTTGGACAGAACCCGCTTGAGTTCCTCGTCCTCCGTCACCCCGTACCACTTGTGGGGTTCCACCGTGCCCGCCACCGTGTCCTTTAACGGCTGATGGAGGAAGACGAAAACCGGTTTGCCAGGAGACGCGTCCTCTCCCAATTTGGCATCCAGCCATGCGAGCTGCTCTTCCGACAGCTTGCAGAACAGCTCCAGCCCTTGCTCCGTCCCGAGAAAAATAAAATGATAGCCGCAGATCCAATGGTCGTGGTACGCGGCCGTCATCCCCGTAGCCGTAAGGAAGTCGGACAAGCGCGAGCTCCATTCCCCCAGAGCGACATCGTGGTTGCCCATCGTGAAGTAAAGAGGGGGCAATCGGTCGTTCCAGCGGTTCCAGATTCTCTTCATCTCTTCATATTCTGCCGGAAAGCCATGGTCGGTAACATCCCCGGCGTGCATGATGCCGCAGCTGCCCGGGGCGTTCTCCGCGATATCCTGAAGCGCCCGCTCCAGATTCAGGTTGTACGGGTGATTCGGGTCGACGGTGACATGGGTATCCGTGATCACCTGGAAAGAGAGAAGGGGGCGGGTGACATCGGTATGCATCATGAAACCTCCTTGGACGAATGGATGGCTCAGTGGCCGCTTCTGCTCACGTTCAAACCGACGACTCCCGCCACGATCACGGCGATCCAGAGCAGGGAGCCGAGAGGCAATTTTTCTTGGAAAAAGAAATAGCCTGCGAGCGCGATGAGGACGATGCCGATTCCCGACCAGATCGCATATACCGCTGCCACTTCCATGTAGCCGAGCGCGAAGTTCAGGCACGTGAAGCTGATTCCGTAAAACAGGAACATGAGCACGGAAGGGACGAGACGCGTAAAGCTTTCCGAGAGCTTCATCGAGATCGTGCCGGACAGCTCGAAGAAAATCGCCAGGCTTAAGAACAACCAACCCATACGGCTCCCCCTTTTCATGCTTCGTCCTTCTCCGGCATGATCGCAAGCTCCCGGTAGGATCTGATCAGGGCGTCCGCATCGGGCAATGGCGCTGCGCCTTCCGCTTCGCCTGCGCCGGGGAACGAGATCCCGACGGCGACGGCCGCGCCGGCCGATTTGGCCATGCGCATATCCCCGTTCGTATCTCCGATCACGGCGACTTGCGAACCATCCAGAGAGAGCTGGCGGCAGGCCAACAGGGCCATATCGGGATACGGCTTCCCTCGCTCCACCTGATCCGTGCCGACACATGCGGAGAAATACCCGAGGATGCCGAGCCATTCCAGATGCTTAAGGGCCGACACGGTCTCGTCCGCCGTCACGACCGCCATCTTGACCCCGCTCCGGCGGCAGCTCTCCAGGAACGGAACGGCGTCCGGAATCGGACGCACCGCGCGCGTTTCGTCCAGCCGCTCGTCGGCGAACCGCCTGCTTGCATCGGCAAGGGTCCTGGCTTCCGCCCATGACAGGCCGGCCCGGTATCCGTGCCATGCCAGTATCGTCAGCATGTCGTCAACCGTCCCCATCGCCAGCGGTCCGCTTCGGTCGTAATCGGTGACCCGCCCGCAGGCGCCATGGAGAGTCCCCCACAGCACGTCGGGGCCGACGCCGAGAGGCGGAAGATTTCTCGCTTCCAGTAAAGCGGAGAACCGGGCGAGCATTTGCCCGCTCCAGTCCCCCCAGGTGTAAATGAAATCCATCAGCGTTCCATCCTTATCGAACAAAATGCCTTCGATCCGATAAGTTCTGCCCGCCGCATGCAATACCGGCATGGCCCGTCACCTACTTGTTCAGCTTGTCCAGCTCGCGCTGCGCGGTCTCTTTGGCCGCCTTCAGGGCTTCGGCAGCCGGCACGTTGTTGATCTGCACCTTGTCCGCCGCGATCTTGAGCGCATCTGCGATTTTGCCGCCGGTCGGATCGAGGAACGGCGCGGAGGCATGAGCCGCCTGCTTCAGCGGGATCGTAATCTGCGGATGCGTCTTGCTGAATTCCACGAATGCCGGATCCTGCTGCGCGGATTGGCGAACGGCGATATAACCGGTGTTCATCGACCAGAAGGCGGTGTTCTCCGGGCTCATGAAGAACTGGAACCATTTGAAGGCCGCTTGCTGTTGCTCCGGGCTTGCCTTGGCCGGGATACCCGCCATGATCGCCTGCGCGACCGGCTTGCCGGCGCCGACGCCTTCCCAGCCCGGCTGCTCCATCGCGCCAACGATGTTAAAGTCCAGATCCCCTTGGTCGCCGCTCGATCCGGTGTATCCGGCTGCCTGGCCTTTCATGACGTCGTCGATCGTTTTGTACCAATACTCCCAGCCCTGTCCGCCGGAGTGAATGCGCATGATCTTATCTTCATGAATCCATTTGCGGAACAGCTCCCAGGTGTCGACCCATTCCGGCGAATCGATCAGGACGGTTTTGCCGTCGTCGCTCAGCACTTTGCCGCCTTTGCCCAGCACGGCGTCCATCATGTTCTCGTAACCCCACATCGGCTCCCAGCCGTAAAACGACGTTTTGCCGCCCTGCTTAACCGCCATGGTTGCCGCCGCTTTCGCCAGCGCTTCCCACGTGGTCAGATCCTCGGGTTTGAGGTTCGCTTTCTTCAAGGCGTCCTTGCGGTAATACATGACCTGGGTCGTGCCGTACATCGGCAGGAAATACTGCTTGCCGTCCACTTGTCCCTGCTCGAGGAATGTCGGAATGACATCGCTCTTATTGAAATCGGCCGAAGCCGCGATCATGTCGTCCATCGGTGCGTAATAGCCTTTGCGCGCCCAATCCACGTTCGCGGAAAGGACTGCGGCGGGAACCGTTCCGGATGCGATGGCCGCCTGCAGCTTCTTCTCCGTCTCCGAGTAGTCTCCTTGCACGACCGGCTTGACGATCACTTCCTGCTGCGACGAATTGAACTTGTCGATCAGCTTCTGCATGTTCTCGCCGAGTTTGCCTCCAAGACCATACCAGAACTCGATCGTGACCGGTTCCTTCGCGGCCGAAGGAGAAGCTTCGCTCGCGGACGGGGATTCGGAAGCGGATGCTTCGGCGGACGCGGAGCCGGACGGCGAAGCGCCGCCGCTCTCGTTCGTGCCCGCATTCTTACCGCAAGCGGTCAGCATCAAAATCGCGGCAAGAACGAGCCCTACCCAACCTTTTTTCAACGTCATCATCGTGGTTTCCTCCACCTTCGCTTTGGGGTTTTCTTTTTGGTCTCATTTCCTATCCGTTTGTACACTCTGCAGATGTCAACCTTTGCTGGCGCCTGCCGAGAGGTTTACGCTCTGCATGATCGTCTTCTGGGTCAGCAGGAACAGAGCCAGCAGCGGTACGATCGTAAAGGCGCTGGCGGCCATAATGAGCGGCCACTTAAGCCCGTAAGCACCCCCTTCCACGAAGAAGCTGCGGAGACCGGCCGACACGAGCTGCAAATCCGGATTTTTCGTGATGAGCATCGGCCAGAAGTAATTGTTGTACTGCTCGATGAAGGTAATGAGCGCGAGCACCGCGAACGAAGAGCGGGCCAGCGGGAATAAGATCGTCCACAAAATGCGGAAATGGGAGGCACCATCGATTTGACCCGCTTCCACCAGCTCGTGGGACACCTGCAGGAACGCTTGGCGGATCAGAAAAATCGAAAAGATGCTGACGCAGTTGGAAAGGATGAGCCCCCCGTACGAATCGAGCAGCCCTAATCTGCTCAAGACGATATAACCGGGCAAATAAACGGCGGTGACGGGGATCATGTACCCGACGAGAATGAGCGAGGTCAACGCGCCTTTCAGGCGAAACGCCATGTGCGTCAACGCGTAGGCCATCATGCCTGAGTTGATGATTTGAAGGACGACGATGACTCCCGCGACGACTATGCTGTTAAGCATGTAGCGGGCGAACGGCGCGGCGTTCCACGCATCCGCGAAGTTGCTCCACAAGGGGGATTGCGGCCATAACGTCGGCGGAAACCGCCAGATTTCGTCGTTCGTTTTGAGTGCGCTGGTCGCCATCCAATAGAACGGAAAGGCCATGATCAGCGCGGCTGCAGCGAGCAGCGCATGTGCGGATATGCGGCCAAGCTTTCCCTGATGTTGCATCGTTTTTCCCTGCCTTTCGATGCGCTTGTCAAGCGTAATGCACGGTGCGGCGGCCGATCCAGAACGAGAGCAGCGACAACAAGACGCAGCCCGCAATCAGCAGGATGGCGACGGAGGAGGCTTCCCCGATTTGGTACGAGTCGAATGCCGACAAATAGTAGAAATACAGGATGGTTCGGGTCGAGCCGGCCGGTCCGCCTTGGGTTAGGACATTGATTTGGTCGTAGGCCTGCAGAGCCGAGATGGTCAGCACGACGAACAGGAAGAACGTGGTCGGCGAGATCAGCGGCAGCGTGACGCGGCGGAACTTGCGCCAGCCGTTCGCCCCGTCCAGTTCGGCCGCTTCCAAATAATCGGGCGGCACGTTGCCGATCGCCACGAGATAGAAAATCATGCTCCAGCCCGCCGATTTCCAGATGGTCACGAGCAGAATCCCGATAAGCGCCCAGTTCGGGTCTTCCAGCCAGCGGACTCCTTCCAGCCCGAACAGCCTCAACAGGGTGTTCGCGAGTCCCACTTCGGGTTCGTAGATCCATGACCAGACGATCGAGACCGCCACGGTCGGCGTCACCCAAGGAGAGAAGATGAGCGTCCGGTAGACGGCGCCTCCTCTTCGCTTACGGCTCAGCAGCGCGGCGAGGGCCAGTCCGACCGCCATGATCGGCAGCACGCTTCCGGCGCAAAACAACAGCGTGACGCGCAGCGAATCGTAGAAATCGGGGTTGTCCAGCAAATAGCGGTAGTTGTCCAGACCTACGAAGGTTTTGTCGGGGCTCATGAAGTCCCATTCCATGAAGCTCAAGTAGATCACGTACCCGAGCGGAATAAACCAGAACAAGGTCAGAGGAATCATGGCCGGCAAGGTGAACAACAGCGCCTTCAGATCTCCGATCAGCCTCGAAAGTTTCATTTCTCCTCCTAGAATCCGTTCAATTATTTTTTGCTTTTGCTATAATATTGAGGTGCGTCAACAGAATTCCCATGAATGTTCAATTTTTATTGTACGTTCATGGTGGGGCGAAATGGTTATTGTTTCGTGATGCCCAGGTCAAGTTTCTGTAAAATCGCAATCGATTCCGTCATCACGCACGGATACAGGAGGCGCGAAGGTGAAGAAAGCCACTTCCGGTAAAATGAATCCCTCATCGCGCCGCGAAGAGCTTCGGTTCAAGGTCATCGACGCGATTGCGCAGACGATGGATCTCTACGGCGCCAATTACTCTTTCGGACAGCTCTACGGGATCATGTTTTTCGAGGACAAACCGATGACGCTGGAAGAAATGCAGAGCCGCATGAACATGAGCAAAAGCAATATGAGCTATGCGGTCCGTTCGCTGATGGACTCCAAAATGGTGGCCAAGCTGCCGGAAAAAGAAGAACGGAAAGATCTGTACGCCGCGGAAACGGACTTTTTCCAGGCGTTCCGAAACTTCTTCACGACCAAGCTGCAGCGGGAGATCGATGTGATGCGCGGTGCGATCGACGCGGTCATTCCGGAGCTATCCGCCGCGATCCTGGACCGGGACACGCCGGAAGAGGAGCGCCGTCTTTGCCTGGAGGATCTGCACAAGCTCAAACACGCGGTCGGCTACTACGACTGGCTGCAGCAATTCGTCAACGACTTGCAGGCAGGCGTTTATTTCGAGAAAAAGGAATGAAAAAAAAGCCGTTTTGCCCGGGAAGGCAAACGGCTTTTCCTATTCATTTCTGAATTCGTTATCGAGTTTTCTTAATAAATCTTGGCCACCTGGTTCGTCTGTTCGCGGTTGCGGCCGACGGAGAAGATGGCGATCGGGATGCCGGTCAGCTCGGATACCCGCTGAACGAAGTTGCGCGTCGTCTCCGGAAGGTCCTCCAGCGTCTTCGCGTTCGAAATGTCCTCGCTCCAGCCCGGCAGCTCCTCGTATACCGCCTCGCATTCGCCGAGAATTTTCAGATTCGCCGGATAATGCTCCATCAGCTCGCCGCGATAGCGGTAAGCCGTGCAAATTTTGACCGTTTCCAGACCCGTCAGCACGTCCAGCGAGTTGAGCGACAGGCCCGTAATACCGCTCACCCGGCGCGCATGGCGGACGACGACCGTGTCGAACCAGCCGACGCGGCGCGGACGGCCCGTTACCGTGCCGTATTCATGCCCTTTGTCGCGGATCCATTGGCCGAGCTCGTCGTGCAGCTCCGTCGGGAAAGGTCCGTCGCCTACGCGCGTGGTGTAGGCTTTGGCGACTCCGATGACTTCCCTGATTTTGGACGGACCGACGCCCGACCCGATGCAGACGCCGCCCGCGGACGGGTTCGAGCTCGTGACGAACGGATAGGTTCCCTGGTCGATATCGAGCATGACGCCTTGCGCGCCCTCGAACAGCACCTTCTTGCCCGCGTCGATCGCGTCGTTCAGCACGACGGACGTGTCGGTCACGTATGGACGCAGCTGTTCGGCATAACCCAAATATTCCGAAATGATGCTTTCCGCGTCCAGCGGCTGGCCCGCGTACATCTGGGTGATGATCTGGTTCTTCTCGGCGATCAGGCGGCGGGCTTTGTCCTTGAACTCCTCCGCGACCATGAGGTCGGCGATGCGGATGCCGTTGCGCGCCGCTTTGTCCATGTAGGCCGGGCCGATGCCCTTGCGGGTGGTGCCGATTTTATTGTCCGCTTTGCGGTCCTCTTCGAGCGCATCCAGAACCAGATGATAAGGCATGATGACGTGCGCGCGGTCGCTGATTTTCAGGTTGTCCGTGGAAAATCCGTTGTCGTGGATGTATTGGATCTCTTCGACCAGCGCCGCCGGATTGATGACCATTCCGTTCCCGATGACGCAAAGTTTGTTTTCGTTGAAGATTCCGGACGGAATCATGGTAAGTTTGTACTTCTTGTTCTGGATCAAAATGGTGTGGCCGGCGTTGTTGCCGCCCTGGTAACGCGCAACGACGTCGGCTTTCTCGGCGAGAAAATCGGTGATCTTCCCTTTTCCTTCGTCTCCCCACTGCGTCCCCACTACGACGACTGTAGACAAGGCAATCCCTCCGTCCGGCGTATGTTCGGCCGCCGGCATCATAATTCCCCCTCTGCCAACGCCGGGCAACAGGGCATGCGAAGCCCTGCCGCCGAAGGATGGTTCGGGGCATGATTAGTTTATCAATTGACCCCCGCGAAGTCAACGAATAAACGAACATTTATTGGGTTGATGAAAGTATTATTCGGAAATAATCATGGAATTTTCATGTTCGGACGATTTCGCGCAGATGATCTGCCACAAATCCAGTGCATTCGGGATTCAACGGCAAACTTCGTTTCCTTGCACACACCTGGAGTTTTCCCCAAAATGTCCGTTTCCGTACGTGCCCGCAGCCGAAATGCCGGTATTTGGATTGTAAGTTTGTGCCTCAACTGCGCCGATCCCTCCACATTTGGGTGGAGTTAAGTCCGTGTGTGCCTCAACTGAGCCGATCCCACCACATTTGGGTGGAGTTAAGTCCGTTTGTGCCTCAACTGCGCCGATCCCACCTCATTTGGGTGGAGTTAAGTCCTTTTGTGCCTCAACTGCGCCGATCCCACCACATTTGGGTGGAGTTAAGTCCGTTTGTGCCTCAACTGGACCAATCTAACCACATTTGGCTGGAGTTAAGTCCGTTTGTGCCTCAACTGAGCCGATCCCACCACATTTGGGTGGAGTTAAGTCCGTTTGTGCCTCAACTGAGCCGATCCTACCACATTTGGGTGGAGTTAAGTCCGTTTGTGCCTCAACTGAGCCTGGATAGAGAAAAAGAGGCGCCTAAGCGCCTCCGCACGATATGCCGGCCTAATGTCTTCCTATCTTTATTCGTTCTTTCTTTAGCCTGCAACCCCTGACTCAGTCATCAATCCTTAAGCTCAGCCTTCATCAGTTCGCCTTCATCAGTTCGCCTTCATCAGTTCGCCCTCGGCAGATCGCCTTCGCGCCGCCTTCGCGCCGCCTTAACGCGCGTCACCCCGTCATGCCCGCATGCTGCCGGTCCAAGCTGACGAACTTGTTGAACTGCTTCAGGAACACCAGCTCGACCGTACCGACCGGGCCGTTCCGCTGCTTGGCGATGATAATCTCGATGATGTTCTTCTTCTCGGTTTCCTTGTCGTAGTAGTCGTCCCGGTACAGGAACGCGACGATGTCGGCATCCTGCTCGATCGAGCCGGATTCCCGCAAGTCCGACATCATCGGACGTTTGTCCTGCCGCTGCTCTACGCCCCTCGACAGCTGCGAGAGCGCGATGACCGGCACTTCCAGTTCGCGGGCGATCTGCTTGAGCGTACGGGAAATTTCCGAAACTTCCTGCTGGCGGTTCTCACCCGCTTTGCCGCGTCCCTGAATGAGCTGCAGGTAATCGATGAGGATCATGCCGAGGCCTTTCTCTTTCTTGAGCCGGCGGCATTTCGCGCGGATGTCGGCCACCGTGATGCCCGGCGTATCGTCGATAAACACCTGCGCCTCCGACAAGGAGCCGATCGCCATGGACAGCTTCTCCCAATCGTCGCCTTCCAGGTGCCCCGTCCGCATCCGTCCCGCGTCGACGTTCGACTCCGCGCAGATCATCCGCTGAACGAGCTGGGCCGCCGACATCTCGAGACTGAAAATCGCGACCGTCTCGCCTGCCCGCACGGCCACGTTCTGGGCGATGTTGAGCGCGAACGCCGTCTTGCCGACGGAAGGACGCGCGGCTACGATGATCAAGTCGCTGCGCTGGAAGCCGGACGTCATCTTGTCCAGATCGATGAATCCGGACGGGATGCCGGTGACCCCGCCCTTGTGGTTGTACAGATGCTCGACCCGCTCGAACACGTCCATCAGGACGTCGCGGATGCTGATGAAACCATGCGAGGCGCGCCGGTTGGACAGTTCGAGAATGCGTTGCTCGGCATCGTTGAGCAGGGCGCCGACATCGTCTCCCTCGGCGTATCCGTTGGAGACGATTTGCGTCGCCGTGCGGATCAGCCGCCGGAGCATGGACTTTTCTTCTACGATTTGCGCGTAATAGTCCACGTTGGCCGCCGTCGGCACCGATCCGATCAGCTTCGCCAAATAGCTGACGCCGCCGACCTCCTCAAGCTCGCCCTGATCCCGGAGGCGGGCGGTGAGCGTGATGAGGTCGAGCGGCTGGTTGTCTTCGTTCAAGGAGACGATGGCTTCGAAAATCCGCTGGTGCGCCACGCTGTAGAAATCTTCCGCGCGCAGCCGCTCCATCGCCGTGATCAGCGCTTCCGCCTCGAGCAGGATAGCCCCTAGTACGGCTTGCTCGGCTTCCAGGTTCTGCGGGGGAACGCGGCCTTCCATCAGCGTCTCCGCATTCGCGCTCATCCGATCATTCCTCCACGACTTGCACGTTAAGCGTGCCCTTCACTTCCGGATAGAGCTTAAGCGGCACCTTCGTCACGCCCAAGGTGCGGATCGGCTCGTCAAGCTCGATTTTGCGCTTGTCGATTGCGATTTTCATCTTCTCCAGCGCTTCGGAGATCTGCTTGCTCGTGATCGCGCCGAACAGGCGGCCGCCTTCCCCGGCTTTCGCCTTGATGACGACCGTCGTTTCGGACAGCCTGGCGGCCAGCGCGATGGCATCCTGCTTCTCGCGCTCCTTCTTCTTCTCCGCCGCGGCATTCATCTGTTCGAGCGATTTCGCCGCGCCTGCCGTTGCGACTTGAACGAGCCCCTTCGGGATCAGGAAATTGCGAGCGTAGCCTTCCGACACTTCTTTGATTTCGCCTTTTTTCCCCTGGCCCTTCACGTCTTGCAAGAATATGACCTTCATTCCGGAAACCCCTCTTCCCCATCGATTTCTTTCAGGATTTTCTTCAGTTTCTTGACCGCTTCGGGCACGGTGCCCTGCAATTGCGCGGCTGCATTGGTCAGATGCCCGCCCCCGCCCAGCTTCTCCATCACGACCTGCACGTTGATCTGCCCGAGGGACCGCGCGCTGATGCCGACCGTCCCGTCCGGACGCTGCCCGAGGACGAACGAGGCTTTAACGCCCGTCATGTTCAGCAGCGTATCCGCGGCTTGCGCGATGAGCAGCTGGGGCACCGCCTTGCCGGCGTCCACCGCTGCGATCGCGAGATGATCGCGGAAAATCTCGGCGTGCCGGATGATTTCCGCCTTGCGGATGTATTCCTCCAGATCTTCTTTGAGCATCCGGTGGATCAGCATCGAATCCGCTCCGTTCCGCCGCAGGAACGACGCCGCTTCGAACGTCCGCGAACCCGTGCGGAAAGAGAAGCTCTTCGTGTCGACCGTAATGCCCGCGAGCAGCGCCGTCGCTTCCTTCACTTCAAGCGCCGCTCTCTCATGGATATATTGCAACAGTTCCGTCACCAGTTCGCAAGTGGAAGATGCGTATGGCTCCATATAAATCAGCACGGCATCGTCGATGAATTCCTCGCTGCGCCGGTGGTGGTCGATGATGACGATCCGATCCGTCTGCTGCAGCAATCGCGGTTCCGCGACCATCGTGCCCCGGTGCGTGTCGACCACGACGGCGAGCGACCGCTTGCCGACGAGTCCAAGCGCATGGTCCGGCGTGATGAACCTCCGGTACAGCTTGTCGTCCTCTTTGATCATTTCCATCAACCGCTGGATGGAGGGGTTGACCCCTTCCAGCACGATGAACGCTTCCTTCCCGTGCAGCTGCGCCGCCTTGAGCACCCCGATCGCGGCCCCTACGGCGTCCATATCGGGAATTTTATGCCCCATGATGACGACATTGTCGCTTTCCTTCATCAGGTCGCGAAGCGCGTGGGCGATCACGCGCGCCCGGACCCGGGTCCGCTTCTCGACCGCGTTGCTCTTGCCGCCGTAGAAATTCTGCCGCTGGCCGACCTTCACGACCGCTTGGTCCCCGCCGCGCCCCAGCGCGATGTCGAGGCTGCTCTGCGCCAGATGTCCCAGCTCGATCACGTTGTCGCTGCCCGAAGCGAAGCCGATGCTGAGCGTCATCGGCAGCTTCTGGTCGACCGTGATCTCCCGGACCTCGTCCAGCAGGTCGAAACGGGATTGCTCGAGCTGCTTGAGCGAAACTTGATTGGCGATGACCATGTATCGGTCGGAGGACAGCCGGCGCAGGAACAAGCCGTATCTGTTGGCCCATTCGTTGATTTCTCCGGTCACCTTGGACAGCATGAGGGCGCGCTGCTGCTCGTCCATGCCTTGGGCGACCTCCTCGAGATTGTCCATCATGACGATTCCGAGCGCCAGCTTCTCTTCCTCGTAACGCTTCTTCAGCGTCCACATGTCCGTCACGTCGCGTACGTACACCATGCGTTCCTGCGGACGGAAAATCAGCTCGTAAACGCGTCCTCCGATCGTCGTTTCGATGGGCGGCCCGTCCTTATCCTTCTCCTTCACCTGCTGCAGGACGGGAAACAGCTGGCCGAGCGGCTCGCCGACGGCGGTCGGGCGTCCGGTCACCGAGGCGACGAACGCGTTGTGCCACTCCACTTCCTTCTCTTCGTTGTACAAAATGATGCCGAACGGCAACTGCCCGATGACATCGTTGCCTGCTCCCTTTATCCGATAGCTCAGGGTCAGCACATAGTCGTTCAGGTCCTTGCGGAAAGCCCGTTCCGCCATGATCCCGAACACGCCGACCGCGCCGCCGAGCACGAGGCCGAGAAGGCCGAGCACCCATTGATACCAAGTCAGCGCCACCGTCAGCACGAAAATGAGCACCAACGCCCACACGATATGCATGCCATGCCATCGATTCACGAGAAACTTGGGCATGTTCCGATTCGCTCCCGTCTCCCGGATCCGGTTGTCCGCCGCGCGTGAGGCGCGCGAAACCGGCCGATCTTATTTCACAAAGTAACGACGCAGCGGGAAAGCCGCGTCCAGCAATCCGATGAGGTAGAAAGGGAAGATCGGCGTAAAAAGAACGAGCAATACCGAAATGAGAACGGGCACGCCTTTGCTCCACTTCTTGGCGTCCGCCAGGAAGAAGAAGAAGCCGATGGCCTGCACGGTGAACGCGTACTGGAGCAAGGGCACGAGATTGGCGGTGACGACCGTCCAATACCCGGTTCCCTTCTCGGGCACGGCGAACGAGACGACAAGAGCGATGAGATAATACCATACCAGGCTGCGCGGCAATCTCCACGTCTTGGCTTGGGGCAAGCCGGGAATCTCGATGCCGCCGCGCTTCAGCGCGAGCCGGGTAAGCCCGTGCGTGACGATCGTAAACAGGAACGAGGAGAGAATGAGCAGCAGCGGCAGCATGGTCACGATCGCCTCGCCCAGCTCCGTCGCGGTGTCCGCTGCCCATCCGGCCGGGAACATGCCGCCGGTCTCGAACTGCATGAGAGAAGTCTTCAGCAGGGATGCCAGTTCCGCGGCCAGGTCGATCCGGAATTGCAGGGAGAACAGGACCAGTTCGATCAGCAATTGCGCCAGCAGCACGATGAATCCCGACAGGATGACCGTCCTGGCTTTTCGGCGTTTTTTGTACAAATACCCCATGACGATCGAAGGAACGAGGAAGAAAATCAAGAGCGTCAGGGCGAGCGGTCCGGCCGACCCGCTTAGGATGAAGGCAGCCGCTCCGATCGCAGCCGCATGCCCGGCAAAGGCGAGCGGTTTGAGCATCGTGAACAGGACGACAAGCGGCGTCATCAGCAGAAACAGGGTGATCGCGTTCAGCGGCGTCGGAACGGACAGCAGAACCGCAAGCGCCATCACGCTCCAGACGAGCGACTTCCAACTATTATTCAAAAGGGCCACCTCTTGCGCATGTCTGAGCTTGTCCGAGATCGTCGATCTGCGGCACCTGCCCGTAAAAGCTGCAATCTCCATTATATCATAAGCAAGTAAAACGGCTAAGCCGTCCTTTTTCGAACGGATCGGCGTTTTGACGTTTGCTCGAAGCGATTCAGGATTTATCGCATATTCCTTGCTTACCGAAGCGCTGAAAACGGCTAGTCGTCATTATAAACAGAGGATGCCTTTTTTATCGGTCCCGCGCCAAGGTTCGCGGAGAAACCGCCGGTTGCTCCCCCCAACCGATCCGAAATCAACGACTATGTTTCCTATCGTATGTTCGATTTGCCGGATCCATGCGGTTTGCGAGACTAACGGAAAGCGGGCTCGATTAATCGCATAAGCGGCTTCACAGGCTCACCCCTTCTCCCAGTATAAACTCCGGCGCGACGTTCGGGGGATGCATCTCGAAAAAAGCCGCAAGGGTCTCATCCGGCATCCGGATCCGGTTTGCCCCTTGCGGCTTGGTCATGCACTCCGAATCGTCCAGGCGAACTCGCCGCCGACGTCACGATTCAGCTTCCATCCGAGCGCTTGCAGCAGCGAGAGCGGAACGTACGTCCGATCTCCTACCGACAGCACCTCGGTTTGCCCTCCATCCCACCGGAGCAGGCAGCCCCGCTCCAGCATCAACTCCCCGGCGGCCGGTTTCGGCACACGGATTTCTCCTCCGCCGGCGCTTGCATCCGGGCGCAGAGCGAACGTCTTGGAAACCTCATCCCATTCATATCCGTATCCGTGCGCCCGTAAAGCCTCCAAATCGAAGTACATCGCGTTCCGATAGTCCAGGAGAGGCGTGGATGCGCCGTCCCAATCGGCGACGGCGTAATCCGCCGGGACGCGGAGGAATTCGCTCTTGATCGGCTTGCCGGCCCGCACCTCCTTGTGCAGGCCCTGAGGATCGAGCGCGATCCGGCCGCCGACGATCACGTACCGGATCCCCGCGGAAGGCAGATTCGGCTTCTCGACCGTAGACATGTCGCGGATCTCCCCGTAATCGAAAATCACGAAATCCGCGTCCATGCCTCTCGCGATGCGGCCTTTCTTCTTCAGCGCCGGGGCCTGCCTCTCGAGCCTCTTGGCGGGCAGAAGCGAGAGCTTGGCGATCGCGTCCGTCAGGGAGATGACCTTCCGATCGCGAACGTATAAGCCGATCGTTCTGGCGAACGTTCCCGAGGCGCGCGGATGGTTGTTGAATCCGGGCTCCAGAATGGCGTCGCTTCCGATCATCACATAGGGAGCCCGGAGCGCTTCGACGACGTCGTCCTCCGGAATCGCATACGCAACCGCCAGCTTGCCTTCTTTCCGATATTTCCGGAATGTGCCCGCCGTCAGGCGTTCGTTCGTGCCCGCGATCTGCAAGTCCCGGTAAGAGATGCGGAATCGGTCCTGCCAGCCGTTGTCGAACCTCGCGGAGTTCAAATAGGTCCCCCAATAATCGTACGGGTACACGCACGACGTGATGTCCAGTCCCCCCGAGCGAGCTTCGCTCACCATGCCGAGCGATTGCTTCATGGAGAACGTGCCGCCCGTACTGTTGATATGGTCGATATGGACGGCTGCTCCCGAAGCCCGGGCGTAACCGACCAACTCCCGGATCGTATCGAAGTTCGTTCCCGGCTCTTCCATGTCGGAGTACCGTCCGTGAAAATACACCGGAACGTTGTATTTCCGCGCCAGCTTCATCAGCGGCATGATTTCCTTGCTCGTAATGCCCGGCACGTATTCCAGGCTGAACGAGATGCCCAATGCACCGTCGTTCAGCGCCTTCTCCGCCTGCGCCGCGAGCTCGGCCGACTGCTCCGCGCTGGCGGTGGCATATCGGCTCAGCTGGAACCGGTTGCGCGCCTGCGTGTAGAAGAAGGAAGCTCCGTAGTGAACGGGCGGCCGGTTTCTCTCGTAGTAGGGATACCATTTGGCCGGGGTCGAGGTTCCGCCGTGCATCGCGATATTGGTCGTGACGCCGTCTGCGATCTTGTTCCATACGCCCAGCGGGTTGGGGTCATAGGACAGGTTGTCGATAAACCCCGGCGCGACGACGAGCCCGGCCGCGTCGATCACCTTCTTGCCCCGCAGCGGTTGGTCGGTCACCAGGGCGATGGTGCCGTCCTTGACGGCGACGCTGAGCCCCGTCCGATCGAGCTTCGTCTCGGGATTGATAACCCTTCCGCCCCGAATGACCAGGTCGTAGACCTCATCCCGCTCCTCGACAGACGGCCGGTCGAGCGCCGCGGACGCTTCCTCGGCCAGCGAAGCCGATGACGGCCGAAAGGCCGCCTCTCCCCCTCGCGGGGAGAGAGCGGCCCATATTCCTGCTGCCATCGTCATTAAACCGAGTCCAACTACAATCGATAAACGTTTGCTTCTCTTAAATCCTATCCGATAGGGAGCCATGCCATCCGTTCCTCCGTGCAGCTGCAACAGTGATGGGTCGCGTACGCTCGCGAGGCTCCTAGGCTTCCCTCATCCACTTCGTTTTATTCTTATCCGCAGGCACGAGGAGGTTTGCGCAATAATCGATAATGTCGCTCCGGCGCACGATGCCGATGAAATGATTCATGTCGTCGACGACCGGCACGAAGTTCTGGGTTTTGGCCAGGGAAATCAGATCTTCCATATCGGCGTCGATGCGGACGGCGCGGTTGTTCATCCGAAGCGGCACCTCCGACAGCGAGACGCGGTGCAGTTGGTCAAACGTGAGTTCCGGACGGTTCTTCAGAAACCACAGAAGGTCTCCCTCCGTGACCGTGGCCCGGTACTCGCCTCTCTCGCTGATCACCGGAACGGCCGTATAGCGGTGATGCTCCATCCGCTCCAAGGTCTGCCTGAAGGTCGCGTTGTCCGTCACGCAGATCACTTCCTGCTTGGGCAGCAGAAAAAAAGCGATATTCATTTTGTCCTCTCCTTACCGTGGCGTTAATCGGCATACGCGTTCGTGTCGGGGGAAGGAACGGTCAGCTGTTCCGCCGGGGTGTTAGGATCCAGCCAGGCGGAGATCGTTTTCTTGACGGCTGCAAGATCCGCCTCGTCAGCCACATAATACCACAAATTCTGTTCTCCCATCCTCTTCCCTTCGCCATGCAGCGTATAACTGACGATGCGGTGGTCGGTCTGCAGGAATTGCTTGGCCAGGTCGGTCAGCGCGGAGGGCTGGATGTCCGTACGGAAATTGTCCCCGAGGATGCCGAGAATCTCGGGAATCTTGGTCCATTGCTGCAGCGACGAAGCCTTGCGGACCAACGCCTCGAGAAACTGCCGGTTCCGCTCCGTTCGCGACACGTCATCTCCCGCGTCCTCGCGGTAACGGACGAAGTTGAGCGCATCCCTGCCGTCATAGCTGGATTGGCCGGCTTTGATCGTGAACTTCTCGTGGTCTTTGCCTTTGTTGACGATGTCCTTCGTAATCGGCAGCGGGATCCCGCCGAGCGTATCCACGACCCGCACGAAGCCTTGGAAATCGATCGAGGCATAGTGGTCGATTCTCGCATCCAGCAGCTTCTCCACGCTCGCCACCGCCATCTCCGGTCCCCCGTATGCGTACGCGTGCGTGATTTTATCCTTCAAATCTCTACCCGCGATATCGGCATACGTATCGCGCGGGACCGAGAGCAAGAGAACTTGGCCGTCTTGGGGACGCACCACGGTGTAGATCAGCGTGTCGGACCTGCCTCTCTCCTCGCCTCTCGCGTCCACGCCCATTAGCAGCACGCTGAACGGCTTCTCCACGATCGGCGTTTCCTCCGCGGAAACACTCCGGGGCCGGGTCGTCAGAGGCACGTAGGAATTCGCAAGCTTCTTCTCGACTTCCTTGGACAGAAGTCGGTCGTACCCCCAGGCGGCCAAAGCGCCCCGGTTGGCGTAAGCAAGACAGCCCCCGACCAACAGCACCGCCAATACGCTTATCAACGATATTTTCAGTTTACGGTATTTATTCATGTTATGAGTGCCTCGCTTTCCGAAAAACTTTCCCATTTCTAGAACACGGCATGACTCCAAGTATACGATAAACCCGCTTCATAAGTTGCCGATTGCTACGATTTGTTTTGTGCCGCTTATTCCCAATGATACATAAAAGACAGCCGAATCGGTCAGGATGCGAACCTTAAATTTTCCTCATTCGAACAGAAATTTTGGGGGTTTCTGTCAAGATTTCGTAGATTTACTCGGCGATTTTCGTTACCATTCAGGAAAAGGAGGTTGTGTTCGTGCCGGCGCGCCGCTGGATCATCGGCATCACCGTATTTTATTTGCTTCTGCTCGCCGCCGTCATGGTCCAATACCGGTACGATGAACGTGCCTGGCTGAAGGCGAAGGACGGACAACTCGATCTGACGGCCTGGGACTGGGAGAGGGACGGAGTGGCGAAGATCGCCGGGGAATGGCTCTTCTATCCGAATCGGCTCATGACCGATCCCGCTTCCATTCCGCCCGGAACCCAGGCCGTTAAAGCAGAAGTCCCGGGCAAATGGCCGGAACCTTATATCGGATACGGAACGTACAGGGTACGGTTGGTCATCCCGCCGCAGAGGACCGGGGAGAACGGCTCGCTGGCCTATTTCCTGCAATCGGTCATCGCGTCGCACCAACTGTCGGTGAACGGCCAGTTGATCGACAGCGTGGGGAGGCCCGCCGCCGGCAAAGACGAGTACAAGGCAGCTGCCTACCCCCATATCTCCTATGCGCATTCGCACGCTGGCGTTCTTGACATCCTGATACCCGTGGCCAATTTCGATAACCGAGTGAAGGCGGGCATGTACAGTCCCCTGATGATCGGGCTTCCCGATTCCGTCACGACGGACCATCTCTTCAGCTTGGTCGTCGAATTCATCAGCGGCTTGATCTATCTCGTTCTCGCTTTCATCTTCCTGCTGTACGTCTATTTCAACCGCAAGAAGAGAGACGGCTGGCTGTATTTCTCCCTGTTCTTCTTCTGCGCCGCCGTCCACTCCGCCCAGCACGGGTCGCGGTGGATTTACCGCCTGTTCCCGCAGCTGTCGTATGAAGACAATCTCCGCCTCATTCTGTTGTCGATGCTGGGCGTCGTGCTTTTCGTTTCCCTGTTTCTGGCCAAGCGGTACCGAATCCGGAACCTGCAAATCGCGAACCGGGTCATGCTCCCGCTCCTCGTCTCGCTGTTTCTGTTCTGTTCGATTACGCCGGCCGATCTGTTTTCGTGGCTCTTCATCCCGATTCTCGTTCTGATCGGGGGCAGCCTGGTCTTCCTCATCGCCCTGTTGGCCATTCAGGTATGGCAAGGCCGGGAGGAAGCGCTGTACGACTATGTGATCCTTCTCGGCACGCTGATCATCGGAGCCAGCCGTTTCCTGTATTTATCCGGCATGTTCGGCGTTCATGAACCGAATCGCGCCTGGAGCGTGCTGCTTCTGCTTTTCGGTTTCTCCCTGATCCTGATCGTCGCGCACCGGATTCTCCTCCATGCCAGGCGCAGCGAAGCGATGTCGCTTGAACTCAAACGCCTGAACAGGAGCAAGGACGAGTTTCTGCAGCATGCCGCTTATCAGCTGCACGCTCCCTTGCAGGCGATGACGACGCTCACCGCTACGATTCTCAGCCAAGTCCGGCGCCCGGAGGACGCCTTTAAGCAGCTGAAGCTGCTGGAAGCGATCGGAAGGCAAATGGATCTGCAGCTGCACGAGCTCACGGATTGGTCGAGATTGCAGGAAGGCACGCTGGAGCTCCATGCGAAACCGGTCGAGCTGGGGGCTCTCGTGAGACGGGTCATCGAGTGGAAAGAATATTTAATGCCCGGTTTATACGAACTTCAAATCATCGATCGCATCGGCAATCATCCCGTCTACGTGCAGGCGGACGAAGATCGGCTTCTGCAGGTCGTGTTCAATCTGCTGTCCGCCGCTATCGCCCAGACGGAATACGGGGATTTGATCGTCGAATCCTCTTCTTTCGGCAGCAAGGTCGAACTCGCGCTTCGCGGTTTCGCCCGCTACGACTTCGGCGGGGCTCAGGACCGCCGCCAAGCTCTTGACGTGAACTTGGCCGTCAGCCGGAAATTGATCGAACTTCACGGAGGCACGCTCCTCCTCGGAATTCATCCCGCCGGAAGCATCAACATCCGCATGACGCTTCCGACCGCGGACGCGGCTCCTGAATCCTGCCGGAGTCCGGAGATGCCGCCGCTTCGCGATAACGAGCCGCCAGCCGTGCCGGCCGCGGGTTCCGCCTTCCAGGAAATCGCATTCTCCCGGGAAATGACGGACATTCGGATACTGGTATTGGACGATGATCCGGTTAACCTGGAGATCATCCGGAACCTGCTGCTGATCGATGGAATCGCGACGGACAGCGTTTCTTCCGCGAAGGATATCGATGCCCTGCTCGATTCCGTCCGTAAATACGATCTCGTGATCCTCGACGCGGGGCTCCCCGGCATCTCGGGCATCGAGATCTGCAGGAGAATCCGCCGGGTTTACCCGCTCTTCGACCTTCCGGTCTTGATGACGACCTCCAGCATCCGCCCGGGCGAAGTGATCGCCGCGCTGGCCGCGGGCGCCAACGACACCCTGGCCGTCCCGATCGCGTCCACCGAGCTTCGGGCCCGGGTTCGGAACCTTCTGCGGATCAAGGCGTCGGCAGCGGATTTCATCCGGATGGAGATGGCTTTCTTGCAGGCGCAAATCAAACCCCACTTTCTGTTCAACACGCTCAATTCGATCGCCGCGTTAAGCGAAGAGGATCCCGCAGGCTTGCGCAGGCTGCTGGACAGCTTCGCGACGTATTTGCGGGAGAGCTTCCGGTTCGACAGCATGGAGCCCCTCATTCCCCTCGATCGGGAACTCGGGCTCGTCCGTTCCTACTTGGAAATCGAGAAAATCCGATTCGGCGACCGCTTGTCGATTGAGATGGACATCGATGACGGCGTGCAGAAAGCGCTCATCCCGCCGCTTACGATTCAGCCCCTCGTCGAGAACGCGGTGCGTCACGGCTTGATGACCCGCAAACGAGGCGGCTTGCTGAAGGTTGCCGTCAAGGCGGAAGACCCCTTCTGTTCGATCGCGGTTATCGACGACGGAGTTGGCATGGAGATGCCCGGGAATCCGCTGCAGGCTCCGAACGGAAGCAAGCAGGGCGTCGGGATGCAAAACGTGGAAAGAAGACTTCGGCAAGTGTACGGCACGGGGTTGACGGTAACGAGCAATCCGGATCTCGGATCGACGGTTTCTTTCCGAATTCCCCTCACAGGAGGACACCAAGATGAGAACCATCCTTATCGATGACGAAGCGTTGGCGCTTCGGGATTTGGAGCGTCAGCTCGCCAAAATCGGCGGCGTCGAAATTTCCGCGACCTACCTCGATCCCGGGGAAGCGATCTCGGTTCTGGAGGCGGTTAAACCCGACGTCGTCTTCATGGATATCGATATGCCCGACATGAACGGTCTGGAAGCGGCCGAACGGATTCAGCAGATCGACGCTTCCATCGATATCGTGTTCGTCACGGCTTACGAGGAATACGCCGTTCGGGCCTTCGAGATTAACGCGCTCGATTATTTGCTGAAGCCGATTCGTCCGGAACGGCTGGCCAAAACGCTGGAACGCGTCAAATCGCGCGACAGGTCCGCCCCTTCGGTCGTCCCCGTCCAGCCGGTCACGGTGCGCTGTTTTCAACAAATCGCGATCGAATTCGCGGGCGGCGATCCCTTTGCCTGGAGGACGACGAAAGCGCAGGAATTGTTCGCTTACCTGGTCTACCGAAGGCACCAGCCGATCCGTAAAGACGCGTTGATCGAAATTCTGTGGCCGCACATGGACATGAAACGGGCTTACTCCCTCCTCTACACGACCATTTACCAGCTGCGCAAATCTTTCGAGTCGGCCGGATTCCCGTTCCAGATCAAAAGCTCCGGCAACGGTTACGCGATTTACCTGGGAGACGCCGACTTGGACGTCGAACAGTGGGAGTACGGGCTTCATCACGCTCCCGCCATCGATGAAGCTTCCTTGCCTCAACATACCAGGCTTCTGGACATGTATCGGGGGGACTTTCTCGCCGATCACGACTACCCCTGGGCCGACAACGAGAGGGAGAGACTGCGTACGCTGTGGTACCAGCACGCGCTCGCGGTAGGCCTCTACCTGCAGGACAACGGCAAGAGGCTGGAGGCCGCGGCCGTCTACTTGCGCGTCCAGATGCTGTTCCCCTACAGCGAATCCAACTATTGGACGCTGATCCGGCTCTATGCCGAAATCGGGGACCGTTCGTCCGTGGAGCTTCATTATGAGCAGTTGGTCACCATGCTTCAAGAAGAGTACGGGGAAACCCCGTCCATCGCCATGCAGGAACAATTCGAGCAATGGCTGAGAAGGGCCGAATCGCCGCAAGCGAAGCCGTGAGGTTGAAAACGCGGGCTTCTTGGCGTAATTTAATAAAGGTAGGGCAGAACCGGAGAGGGGCAATAGGGTGTGGTAGCGCTGGCGCTGGCGGTCGGGGCTTTCATCGGGGCGGTGTTACGGTACGAAATGGGTCAATGGGTAGCGCCATTGCCGAACGGCTTTCCCGCGGGGACGCTGGCGATTAACCTTGCCGGATGTTTGTTCCTCGGCTGGTTTCTGACCGCTTCGGCAAGCCGGCTGAAGATCCCGCAGACCGTTCGCATCGGGCTCGGCACCGGCCTCACCGGATCGTTCACGACGTTCTCCACGTTCTCCGTGGAAGCCGTGAACCTGTGCCGGAGCGGACAAGTCTGGCTTGCGGCCCTCTATGTAGGCGTAAGCATCGCAGGAGGCATCGGCTTGGCCGGATTGGGACATCTGGCCGCGAAATCCCACTTCCATTCTCCGAAAGAGAGGACATCGGCATGATCTTCCTGATCGGCGTCGGCGGAATCGCGGGTGCGTATGCCCGGTATTACCTCGGCAAACGGATCGATAACGCCGCCGCTTCCCTGTTCCCCTGGGGCACCTTCGTCATCAACGCCACCGGTTCTTTCTTGCTGGGAGTGCTCTTCACCCTGCACACCCGGGATTTGATACCGCTGTGGACATGGCTTCTGCTGGGTACGGGATTCTGCGGGGCTTACACGACGTTCTCGACGTTCGGGTATGAAGCGGTGAAGCTGCTTGAACGGAGACGGCTGGGTTTGGCGGCAGCGTATGCGCTGGGCTCGGCGGCGATCGGATTGCTAATCGCTTGGCTCGGCATGAGCCTGGTTCGTTAATGGATCACCAAGGACCGGGCGCTCGTCAAACCTCGCCCGGATTCAAGGGCAGAAGTATACGAAAGACCGCTCCGGCCGGTATTCCCTGATCGGCTTGCACCTTGCCTCCGTGCGCTTCGATGATGACTTTGGCCATCGAGAGCCCGATGCCGGTGCCGCCTTGTTCCCCTTTATAGAACCGGTCGAACACTTTGGCCGCCTCACCGGGAGCGAACCCTTTGCCGTCATCCGTGCAGGTAATCTGCGCCAGGTTCCCGTTCGCCTTCACTTCGAATCGCAGGAAGGTTCCGGCATACCGAACTCCGTTGCCCGCGATGTTGAGCAGCGCCCTCATCAGCTTCTCCCGGTCGAAGTTCCCCACCCTGTCAAGATCTCCTTCCAGCATCATTCGGATCCCTTGCTGCTCGGCCAACCCCCGAACGCGTTCCATGGCCGCCTCGATCACGTCGCCGATCCGAACCGGCTCGAACCGGTACAACTCGGTCGTCTGTTCCAAGCGGGTCAGATAGATCAGTTCGTCCACCAGGCCTTTGAGACGTTGGCATTCCGCCACGATCAGATCCAGGCTTTGTTCCGCTTCCTCACCGGTGACGATTCCGTCCTTGACCGCTTCCGCGTTCCCTTGGATCGTCATGAGCGGGGTCTTCAATTCATGCGAGGCGTTCTGCAGGAACTCGGATTGCAGCCGGTCATGGGCTTGCAGCTGCGAAGCCATTACTTGAAAAGACTGCGCCAGCTCCCCGATTTCGTCTTGGGAGCGAATCGAGACTTGCGGTACCTCTTTCTTCGGAGAGAATTGCTTCATGGCGGCTGCCAGATTACGGACCGGACGCGTAATCGTTCGCGCGAGCAACGAGCCCATGAGCAGCGCGGCCAATGCGCCGATCAGAGCGCTGGCCCACTCGGCACCTCTCAGGACGCGGTTTAATCCGTTAACGTCCTTGACCTCGATCGCCAGGATCATGCGCCCCTGCAGTTGTCCGTCCGGCGAGCGGATTTCGCGGCGTTGAACGAGATACCCTCGGTCGTCTTTGCGGCTTAACTCCCGAAGGGTATTGATTTCATTCCGGCTCGCGTTGGTATACAGGATCCGGTTGTCCGCATCCACGATGGCGAGACGCGAATTGATCGTTCGGCCGACGAGCTTCAGCTTGGCCCGGTTCGCGATGCGTTCCGCCACGATCCGGCCCGAGAGCGCCGGCGTCCCTTTCAGAGACAGCGCGATGGACTCCGCGTCCTCCTTCAGCTGCTTTTTCGCTTCCTGCAGAAGATAACGGCCCGACAGCACATGGAATACGAGCGCAGCCACGAGAAGAACCGTCATGATCAGGAGAAGGTTATGGAGCCGGATCTTGCCCCCGATTCTAAGATTGCGGATCAAGGCGGTAGCCGTACCCCCAAACCGTCGTAATCTGCACGCTCGAGCTTTGCTCGGCCAGTTTTTTCCGGATCCGCTTCACAAGATCGTCCACCAGCCGTTCGTCGCCGTAATAATCGTAGCCCCATACCTGCTGGGTCAGCTGCTCCCGCTTGAAAGGCATCCGGGGATGGTCGGCCAGAAACTCCAGCAGCTCGTATTCCTTGCCCGTAAGCTTGATTTCCCGGCCGTCCTTGTCGACCTGCCGGCGTTCTTTGTCTACGGTCAAATCGCCGATCGCAACCGGGCCTGTCGGGGATGCCGACCTCTCCAACCGTCTCAGCAGGTTCTTGATCCGCACGACCAGCTCCCGCGGACTGAACGGCTTGGACAAATAATCGTCCGCTCCGAGCTCCAGGCCGAGAATCCGGTCCAGCTCCTCGTTTTTGGCCGATACGAAAATGATCGGAATGTCGCTCGTTTTCCGAATCGATTTGCATAGCTCCATGCCGTCAGTCCCGGGCATCATGATGTCCAGAACGAGTAGATCCGGCTTCAGCCTCCCGATCTCCGCCTGCACTTGGCTGCCGTTGTCGAACAGGGTGACCTTGAAGCCTTCGCTTTCGATATATTTTTTGAGGATGTTGCGGATATTCATCTCGTCATCCACGACGAATACATGCTTCACGCGCGGCCCTCCTCCCCTTCCCTGCTATTATAGCACCCGGTCATTCGGCGCCGGCCAGAAAAAAGAGAACAGGTTCCCCTGTCCTCTGATGAGCGAGAACATTCACGCGTTTCGGGCGATCAGTCCAGAATCGCGATGATTTGATCGTACAAGCCGGATTTCTCTTTTAATTTCGCGTTGATTTGTCCGAAAATGCGGATCGCGTTGTCGATGTGCGTTTGCGCTTGGTCGGAATCGCGGTTTTTGACGGCTTCGCGGAACGCCTTGATCTCGGCGTGCATGCTGTCGTAGAGGCCGCCGGTTTCTTGGCCCAAGGCGTGAATTTGCTTGCGGATCTGAGCCGCTTGTTTCAAGCCTTCTTTCTTGCCCTGCTCCTTCGCCGCCAGGGTGAGATCCAGCAGCCGGTCCTGTTTGCGCACGATCTCGGCTTTGGTCTCCAGCCGCACCGCCCGCAGATCGTTGACCGCGTGAAGCTCATCCTGGAACTCCTTCATCAGCTGCAGCTTTTTGACCGGGGCGGCGATCTGCGCTGCCGTAGGATCGGCTGCGGTCCCTTGGGCCGGCGTTTCGGCAAACGCGCTTCCCGCTCCAATCAGCATCATGCACATCGTAAGTACCGCAAGCTTTTTCTTCATGTTCCATCTCTCCTCATTCTGATTATCCTTGCAAGCACAGTATAGGAGGAGAGTTTGGAACAACCCGGTGACAATTGCGGAAAAAGTGTGGAAACGAATTGATGTTACACATACTCCAGGATTGAAAAGGGCATGAACCAAGCGATGCCGTAACGGATACGGTTCCATTTTTGCGTTAAGGGCAGAAGAAGAAGAAACATTTCTTTAATATCCGAATCCGCGATGGAGTAACGGACCTCACGTTCCGTCCTGCGCTTGTTTAAGAGCTTGTGATCATGGAAAAAGCGGAGATGTTTCGAGATGACGGCCTTATCCGTACCCAGCAAAGCGGCAAGATCGTCCACGCCGAACTCCTCTTGAATCAGCAACCCGATTAATTCGATTCTTGTCGGATGGCTCATCGACCGAAAGATGACGCTTAACTGGTTCGCCGTGAATTTATCAAAATGAAAGTTCCGCGAAACATTTGATTTCAACGCCGCTCACCTCCTGCTTCCCAATGTAACACAAAGAAATGTTATTGCCCATAACCACGCGTTTGATCTTTGGATAACTTTCTTTGCTTGAGGAAATCATGTGCGAAGAGGTGATGTGCATGAAGTGCAACGTAGGCAATACCGAACGAATCCTCCGCATTTCCGCCGGAGTAATCATCCTCGCGGCCGGCATCGCGGCAAGAAGCTGGTGGGGACTGATCGGAGCGGCGCCGATCCTAACGGGGGCGACCCGGTATTGCCCCGCCAACGCCCTTCTAGGCATCGATAATTGCGAAACGGCCAAATGACCGGGTCACTCTTCATGGAGCAACTCTGAGCTGCTTACCGCATCGCGGGCCAACCATCCCCATAATGAACTCTTCAGATTTCCAATAAAAAAAGCTCTTCCGACTACCATTACGTAGTCCGGAAGAGCCTTTGGTTTGAATCCGATCCTTTTACTCGGTCGTGTACGGCAGCAGAGCCATTTGACGCGAGCGCTTGATCGCGACCGTCAGCATGCGCTGATATTTCGCCTTCGTGCCCGTCACACGGCGGGGCAGGATTTTGCCGCGCTCGCTGATGAACTTGCGAAGCAGGTCGAGATCTTTGTAATCGATATGTTGAATCTTGTTAACGGTGAAGTAGCACACTTTGCGGCGCTTGTTGCGGCCGCGGCGGAACTTGCGGGGCTCGCGTTGTTCGCCGCCCTCGCGAGGACCGCGGGGTCCGCGCTCTTCACGCGCTTGCGATTGCGCTTGTTGTTCGCTCATGGATTTTCAATCCTTTCCGTTCAGAATGGCAAATCATCGTCCGATATATCGATCGGTCGTCCGTCGTCGGCGAAGGGATCCTGGTTGTTTCCGCTGCTCCTGGAGCCGGCACTGCGGCTGCCTCCTCCGTACCCGCCTCCGCCGGAATATTCGTCCCTTCCCTGCCCGCCTCCGCCGCTCTCGCGGTTCGGCGATTCCAGAAAACGCACGTTATCGGCGATCACTTCCGTTACATAAACGCGGCGGCCTTCGTTGTTCTCGTAGTTGCGCACTTGGATGCGGCCCTCTACGGCGGTCAGGCGACCTTTGCGAAGGTAATTCGCGCACGTCTCGGCCAGCTGGCGCCAAGTCACGACCGGGATGAAATCCGCTTCGCGCTCTCCTCCTTGTTCCCTGGAGGAAAACGGACGGTCCACCGCGAGGGTGAATTGGGCAATGGCTACGCCTGCAGGCGTGTAACGAAGCTCGGGGTCTTTGGTCAGGCGTCCGATCAGAATAACCCGGTTCAACATGGAAACGTTCCCTCCCCGTACTTGACGGTCTAACGGCGGCTATCCGCCAGGGTTTGTGCGGCCGGTTGCTTACGCGCTGACAACGTCTTTGGTTACCATGTGCCGGATAACTTCGTCCGTAATCTTCAGCACGCGCTCAAGCTCCGCAACAACGGATGCGGGAGCTTTGAACTGAACCAGCACATACGTTCCTTCGCGGTGCTTGTTGATCTCGTAAGCCAGACGTTTCTTGCCCCATACGTCGTGCTTCGCGATCTCTCCGCCGTTCGCGATGATGCCTTGGAATTTCTCCGTAACGGCTTGAACGGTTTCGGCTTCCACGTCAGGACGGATGATGTACATCAACTCATAGTTGCGCATCTTCCGTTCACCTCCTTTTGGTCTGTGGCCCCCCGCTTGGGATACCGCAAGAGGTTGTCTCACGGCCGGGGAGCAAGGATATGCGTGTAGATTGCATACCTAAATAATTTATCACGTTTGACCGCATAGGTCAATGTAAATGTCGTTACACTACTCGGAGAGAAAGGCTGTCCGCCCCTGCTGCGGCAGCGCGGGAGGTGAACCCAGTGGGAGAACAAACCGAATTCAAGCCGGGCGATCAGGCGCCCAACGACGGTGTTTACATCGAGGTCGGAGAGAACGACTTCCACATGCACATCAATAACCCTAAACGCATCAAAATGCGGGCCGGAGGCCGTTTTCCCGAGACGACCAACCACAATCGGATCTGGAAAAGGTTCAAGCGGTAGCGCCGAAATCATTTCGCCATCTGCAGCATAATCCGAGACCGTTCGGGCATGATAAGTTTCGGCGACGGCATGAGAGGTGTGGTTCCCTTGAACGAGGTGAAGCAACATCCGTTAGACGCGTTCCATTCGTAGTAGGTCAACTGGAGGGTTTTGCCAAAGACACTTGTCTGTAACACACGTTGAAACTCCGTAACCGAAGCGCTGAATTGGTTCAGCAACGTTTGGCAACGATCTCGCAACTCAGAAACCCGTCGCCCGGAAGACCCCGCAAGGGGTCTTTCGTTCGTGCCGGGAGCGCCCAAACCCCTTTTTTCGCCCATCCCCCTAAGTCCCTCTCCCGGGGGAGGGGGATTCCGAGGCGCTCGGCCCTCTGGACTCCCGGATTAAGTGCCCCGTGCTTCGGGTGACCTTTGCAGGAGGTACGTGGGCGAGCGCGAAAGCGGATTTGCTGCCATTCACGGATCTCGCTTCGCTTGCTCCGTTCTGCCGGCCATGGTATAGGTTGTCTCCTATTCTCTTACTCCGTTATGCCGGCCATTGGCTTGATTTCCGCCATTCGCGTTTCTCGTTTCTGACGACTTCAAGTAAAATCAAAAAGCGGTCCTTACGGACCGCTTCAGTTCGTTCTCGTATTGGTGGCGGAGAGGGTGGGATTCGAACCCACGCACGCCTTGCGACGCCTAGTTGATTTCGAGTCAACCCCCTTGGGCCTCTTGGGTACCTCTCCACAGCAAAATTGATTCTAGCACATTTACACTGCCCATGCAACTGGATCATTTGGCCATCGCTCCAATCGCCGTCAGGAACGTTGCAGGCGAAGCGAGAAACGTGACTGTCGGCACCCCAACCACCGATTCCGCACTCTCCCCCGTTCGCTCCTCCTCAGTCTCCCGAAGCACGACGCTTTGAATCCGGGAGTAGAGGGCGGAGCGCCTCGGAATCCCCCTCCCGGGGGAGGGAGACTTAGGGGGATGGGCGATCAATTAGGGGTGGGCGTATAATTGGGCGGCACTACGATACCAGCGCTCCGCCCTTTTGCAATTCGTACATCTTATAATAGCGGCCCCTGAGTTCCATCAATTCGTCATGTTTGCCGCGTTCGACAATCTCCCCTTTGTGGAGGACGAGAATCTGATCCGCGTCGCGGATCGTGGACAACCGATGGGCGATTACGAACGTCGTACGGCCGCGGCTCAGCACTTGGAGCGCGTTTTGGATGAGTCCCTCCGTTTCGCTGTCAATGGAGGCCGTCGCCTCGTCCAGGATCAGGATCGACGGATTAAACGCAAGCGCCCGCGCGAATGTAATCAATTGGCGCTGCCCTGCAGACAGGGTGCTTCCCCGTTCCACGACCGGTTCGTCGATCCCTTTCGGCAACCGGTCGACGAACGTATCCGCGCCAACGTCCCGCAGCGCCTTGCGGACTTCCTCCGGTCCGATCGCCGGATTGTATAAACTGACATTGAATTTGATATCCCCCGCAAACAGAAACGGATCCTGCAGCACCACCGCCATATCTTGGCGCAGATGCTGCTTGGGCATCCCCGAGATGTCGTGCCCGTCTACCAAGATCGTGCCTTTCCGGGCTTCATAAAACCCGAGCAGCAAATTCATGACAGAGCTCTTGCCGGATCCGGTATGGCCGACGAACGCCACCGTTTGTCCTCGCTTTGCTTCGAAAGAGATTCCCCTCAGTACATATTCGTCGTCCTTGTACGCGAACCAGACGTTATCGAATTTGACGTCTCCCCTCTTCCTGCCCTCTTGCAGCTCCCGTTCCGCGATCTCCGCGCCCGGTTCATTCAAAATCGCGAACACGCGCTCTGCGGATACGAATGCGCGCTGAGCATTCACGAGTTGATCGAAGGTCGCGATGACGGGGTGGAAGAGACGGTTGATGTAATCCAAGAATGCCACCAACACCCCGATTTCGATCGACGTTCGAAGCGATTGACCGCCGTAATGCCAGATCACCCCGGCCACCAGCAATGCGCCGGAGAAGCCGATCAGGTTGCGCGTAATGGTGGAAAGCAGCCGCAGGTGCTTAAAATTGTTGTTTTGCCAGTCCTGGTTGAATCGCTCGAATTCCCGGATCGTTTCCTTCTCCCGGCGGAAAAGCTGCAGAACCGGCATGACCAGAATCGATTCGCTCAGCAGCGTGTTCATATCGCTGATTCTGGCCCGCATGGCGCTCATGTAACGGTTCCCGTATTTGAGAAGGAAAAACATGATCGTCGCGTACAACGGAAGCAGGATTAACGTGTAACTCGCCATTCTCGCATCCAGATAGAACAAGTAAAGGAAGATTCCGGACACTTGGACCAGACTGACCGTAAACGTAGCCATAAAGCTCATATAGAGATCCCGGATGGACTCCGTATCGTTGGCAATGCGGTTGACCAGTTGCCCGACGGGCGCGTTATCGAAAAATTTGACCGCCATCCGTTGTATGTGCCGGATCAAATCCATCCGCATGTTGAACACGATCCGCAGCGCCGTCGTTTGAAGCAGATAGGATTGCGTGTAGTTCAGGATGCCGGCCGCCGCGATTGCCCCGATATAGAGCCCGATCAGCTGCAGAACCGGCGCGAAATCGAAGGCGTTCGTCCCTATCCGGCTTAAGTGCTTGTCGATGATCGTTTTGTAAATGACCGGTCCCAGCAGGTCGATCCCGACTGCCGTCATCAAGACGAAGATGGCAACGGCCAAACGATACTTATAGGGAAGCGCGTACGAGGCTAGCCGGCGAATGGTGGCTCTGCTAACCGGCTTGGCGGCTTCTTTCTCCATGGCTAACCCTCCTGCTGAAGCAGAGAAGCTTCGATTTGCTGCCGTTCGTATTGCTCTCTATACCAACCGCCGCGAAACATAAGGTGATCATGGGTGCCTTCTTCGACGATCCGGCCGTCCTCGAGCACGATGATCCAATCGGCGTGGCTGACGGCGGACATCCGATGGGTCGCGATCATCGTCGTTTTCCCTTTTCTTACTTGGCGAATGTTATGCAGGATCGCGCTTTCCGTTCTTGCGTCTACAGCCGACAAGGCATCGTCCAGAATGAGGATTTCCGGATCGATGAGAAGCGCCCTGGCGATGCCGATCCTCTGCTTCTGTCCGCCGGAAAGCATCAGCCCGTTCTCGCCGATCAGCGTGTCCATGCCGTCCTTCATTTGCGCGATGTCAAAGGTCAGCGAGGCCGAATCGGCCGCGCGCTCCACTTCTTCCGGGTAAGCATCGATTCGGCCTAGACGAATATTCTCCGAGATCGTTTTGGATAACAACAGATGCTCTTGCGGCACGTAGCCCACCCAACGTTTGATTTGGTCAACCGCGATCTCTTCGATCGGAACCCCTCCGACCAGGAGAGAATGGGGCTGAATCGGATATTGCCGGAGCAGTTGCTTGAGCAGCGTCGTCTTCCCGCTTCCGGTTCGTCCGACGATGCCCAGCGTCTGGCCTTTCTCCAAAACGATCGAGATGCCGGTTAAGCTGTCCCCGGACGCTTCCGGATAACGGAACGTCAACCTCCGGAACTCGATCCGGTCCGGATCGATTCCCTCCACGGGATGATCGGCTTCCACGATCTCGGATTTCTGCACGAGCGTCTCGTGAATCCGGCCGGCCGACGCGCCGCCCCGCTGCATGACGTTAATGAACTCGCCGAATGCGATCATCGGCCAGATCAACATGCCGAGGTAGATCATGAAGGCGACCAGATCGCCGAGCTCAATCTCTCCTTCCGACACCAAGTAGGAGCCGTAACCGATTCCGATGGAAAAGCTCATCCCGACGAGAATCGAGATGGTCGGCTGGAACGAGGCGTGGATGACCGCCACGCGGGCGTTTTTGCGTCTCGTTGCCTCGGCGACTTGGCGGAACGCCTCCACGTCATGCTTCTCTTGTCCGTAGGAACGGATAACGCGGAGTCCCGAGATCGATTCCAGCGCCTGATCGTTCAGCTTGCCGAACGCCTCCTGGGCCGCCAGGAAGCGAACCCGCACCATATTGCCGAGCACCCGAATGAAGAAAGCCAGAACCGGCATGGGAAGCAAGGAAGCGAGCATGAGCTTGACGTCGACGAACACGGCCATCATGGTCACGACCAGCAGCGCGCCGATCACCGTGTGCACGAAGGTCATAATCCCGTAACCGGCGGCAAAATTGACCGCCCGAATATCGTTGGTCGCCTGGGCCATTAAATCCCCCCGGCTGAATCTTTGGAAGAAAGAAGGCGACATCTTCGTCAGATGCTCCAGCAGCTTCGATCTCAGCATCCGCTCGATGAGGATCGCGTTGCGAAACATGAGATTGACCCAACCCACGATCATCACATAAGCCAAAACAGCGATCCCGAAGAGCGTCAGAACGCGGCTATGCAGCCAGGGTCCGGTCAGTTCGCCTTCCTTGATCGCGTCGATAACGTTTCCTATTAACTTCGGCGGAAGCATATTGATCGAGTATTCCAAGACGATCAATAGAATGGCTGCCGCATAATGAATCCATCTGAGCTTGAAAAACCACGCCATCTTCTGTAATAATACCAACGACTCCACCTCGCCATCCACCGTTTGGGAACGTATGTTCCATGTTAGCACAGTGCAATTTTTCCTACAAGACTGAAATTTGGCATATTTTTTCGAACGAAAAACAAAAAAGAACGCCGAACGCGTCAGCTGACTCGCTGCGCGGCGGAGTTCTTCCCGCGATCTCGCAATACCC
Organism: Cohnella sp. CFH 77786; assembly: GCF_019400745.1. Classification (GTDB taxonomy): domain Bacteria; phylum Bacillota; class Bacilli; order Paenibacillales; family Paenibacillaceae; genus Cohnella. The sequence continues at coordinate 80,728 of NZ_WJIB01000019.1, forward strand.
TTTCTTACTCGGCGTTTTCAGGCGTTCCCCCATCCGGCGCGGAGCGAAGAACCTTTTTCATGCTCTTCTCGAACTTCGCCCGCGGCAATAGGATGCTATGTTTGCAGTGTACGCATTTGATGCGGATATCCATGCCCATCCGGATGACTTCCATCTCGTTCGCGCCGCAGGGATGCGGCTTTTTCATCTGCACGATATCGCCCAACTGGAATTGTTTCCGTTCCACCGGTTATCCCCCCGCCAGCGTCTTCTCTTCCATGCTGAAAAATCTCGGGTTCCTTTCCGCTTCGAACGCTTTTTTGATCGCGACGTTCAAATGCCGGGTGACCGAAGCTTGGGTGTTCGGCCGGCATTCGGCGATGACCCGGAAGATGATGTCGGTGGCGCTGATCGTCTGCACGCCCAGCAGATCCGGCTGCCCGACCAGGTTCGCGTCGTCGAACTTGTGCAGGACGCCGCGGATGATCTCCGTTACTGCCTCTACGTCGTCCGTCGCGGCGACCGGGATGTCGATCACGGCGAGCGAGTTGTTGATCGAGAAATTGGTCACGTCGTTGATGGCGCCGTTCGGCAGGATGAACACCTCGCCTGTCCAACTCCGGATGCGAGTCGCCCGCAGCCCGATCATTTCGACGGTGCCTTTGTACTTCCCGGTCTCGATCACGTCGCCTACGGAGAAATGATCCTCCAGAATAATGAAGAAGCCCGTAATGACATCCTTGACCAGGCTCTGAGCTCCGAACCCGATGGCAAGGCCCAATACCCCGGCTCCCGCAAGCAGCGGGGCCAGATTGATGTTGAATTCTCCGAGAATGAGCAGGATGACGATGAAGTTGGTGACGTACCCCGCCGTGTTCTTCATAAGCCTGCCGACGGTCTGCACTCGTCTGGAGCGGAGTTTCAGCCGGGCATGGTCACGGTCGACGGTGAGCCGGTCGATGATCCGTCCGATGATGTACAGAGCCAATCGGCTGACGAGAATAATCAGCAAGATCCGCCCGATCACCATCGCTGCCGTTTGCCACATCTCCACGTCTTGCAGGGTAGCGACTACGGTATCCACGAATTGTTGCCACAAGTTTTTTCCGGATGCCGCGGCATTTTCACCGGCTGCAGCGGCGGCCATCCAAACCCCGTTTCGCATCGTGAGGTCTCCCCTTCCCCATGGAACAACTTAAACTTCGATCTCCTCGTATCCGTTTTCCGTTTTCCGGAACAGTCCCCGGATCTCCACTTTCTCCTCCGCGATCACGCGCCTCGCTTCCGGCAAGGACGATGCCGCAAACTCGATGGAAAGCGCGCAACCCGCCGTGATCTCCTTGGGCGTCGGCCGGATATCGATTTCTATGTCCGCGTATTCCAGCAGCATTTCCGCGCGAAGCGCTTGCTGGGTCGAATCGAAAGCGATCAATAGAGGCTCCATGCGGAGCAACCTCCCCAGGTTCACGTGATCAATCAGCATTGATAAATTTCTGTTATTGATTTCTGATTGATCTCGATAAAAACGACTTTCTCTTTCCCTAATGACGAAGTCGTTTTCACTTGCACGAATTTGTAAACGGTTGTCCAACCAGACGAGTATAAATGCGCCATCCCGTCCATATACTAGTAACAGCGTTGGGAGGAGGCGGAACGTACGAATGAACGGATTATGGGACAAACGGCAGGGCCCTGCGGCGGACGCTGCCGCGCTCTCTTTGAAAATTCCTTTTAATGAACCCGCCGTATTGCAGCGATTATCGCAGAAGTTGGAGCAATTCCTGGAGCCGCTGACGCATGATCGGCGCATCGTCATCGTTTGCGTCGGAACCGACCGGTCGACAGGGGACTCCTTGGGGCCTCTCGTCGGCTCTTCGCTCGCGCGCGAAGCAAGCCCTCATTTCGATTTGTACGGCACGCTTGACGATCCCGTTCATGCGATGAATCTGAGCGAAACGCTGCTTAAAATCACGCGTTCGTCCCGTCATCCCTACGTCATCGCGGTAGACGCCTGTTTGGGCCAGGTATCCAGCGTGGGCTGCATTCAGCTCGGGGCAGGGCCCGTACGCCCTGGCGCTGGCGTCAATAAGGAGCTGCCCCCCGTCGGGGACATCCATATGACGGGGATCGTGAACGTGGGCGGATTCATGGAATATTTCGTGTTGCAGAATACTCGGCTCAATCTCGTCATGAAGATGTCGGACGTCATCGCCCAGAGCCTTAGGCGGGCCATTCTCCGCGTACGCGGGGACTTTATCCCTTATGCAATGCCAGACTGATCGCCGTCTTCTCTTCCGGTGACAGCATGTAGGCGGATTGGCCTTTGTCAATCGGCTTGGCGTAGAGGAACGTCTGTTCCCGGCCATGGATTCCGGTGATTACGACGCCGTCCTGTTCTTCATTAATGAAGGCAACCGAAAAACTGAGGTCGCTTCCGGAATCCGAAAACGCGTTAAAGCGGTGGACGCCTACTTTCCCCTTCATGGCGGCAAGGCGTCTTTCTTGCTGCTTCAGCGTCGCCTCCTGCTCCGATTGCTTGCGGTCGAGCACCCCGAGATGTTCATGAACCGCATGAAGCACGTCTTCCAATCCTTGCACGCCGGTTTCTCCGATCATTCGGGCATGCGCCTTTTTCAATTTTCCGAGCTTGGATCCAAGCCGCATGACCCAGATTAACAGGATGAGCAGCAGCACTCCTTCTCCTGCGGCGACCGCCATCGCGATTTGATCGTTCCAACCGTTCATGTCTGTGATTCTCCCCCGTTTGTACATCACTCAGTGTTCTCTGTCTGACCGGAAGCGGAGGTCGTTTTCTCGATCCTTCAGAATTTATCGGCTTTACGTCTATCCATCTCTGAATGATCTTCGATAAAAACGACATCCTCTGTTCCCGTGAACGACAAAGGCGTTTTTACTTGGTCCCTATCTCTTGATCGGTTGTCAGCTCCGATAAGCCTTTACGATTTCTCCGACGGCGTCGATGAAGGATACGATTTCCGATTCCGCGGTGAAATATCCGGGACTCGCGCGCACCGCTCCGGTTTCCGTCGTTCCGGCGCTTTCGTGTCCCAGCGGCGTACAATGAAATCCTGAACGGACGGCAATGCCGAATTGCTGGTCGAGGATGAACGCCGTTTCGGAGGGGTCTATGCCTTCGATCACGAAGGACACGATGGCCGTCCGATCCTCGCCAAGCTCGGGGCCGAGGACCTTAATGCCCGGAAGCCCGAGCAGCCCCTCCATCAGTTTGTCCGTCATCGTCTTCTCCCGGGCTTGGATTTTCTCCACCGTTTCCCCCAGAACGAACTCCACGCCCGCGGTTAATCCGGCGATCCCCACGGTGTTCGGGGTTCCGGCTTCATAACGGTCGGGTCTTACGGTCGGCTGCTCCGGAGATTCCGACCGGCTGCCCGTTCCTCCGTACAGGAGGGGTTCCAATTCCAATTCCGGGCTCACATAGAGACCGCCGGTACCTTGGGGACCCATCAGTCCTTTATGCCCCGGAAAAGCGAGCAGGTCGATGTTCATGAACTCCACGTCGATGGGCAGCACGCCCGCGCTTTGGGAAGCGTCGACGAGAAACCGGATGCCCCTACCGCGAGCCAATGCTCCCAGCTCCTGCACGGGCAAGATGGAACCTAACAAATTCGAGCTGTGCGTTGCCGCCAGCAGCCGAGTGCGCGACTGGACCGCCGCTTCGACGCGATCCAGATCGAGCCGTCCCCGATCGTCAGTCGGCACGTAGGTAACTTCGATCCCCCGCGTCCTCCTTAACGCTTCCAGCGGACGCCGGATGGAGTTGTGTTCGAGCGACGTCGCGATCACGTGGTCGCCGGGTTGAAGCAGCCCTTGGATGGCCATGTTCAACGCATGGGTCGCATTCAACGTAAACGCGATATCGTTCGGATTCGCCACCCGGAACAACCGGGCCAGACGCTTGCGTCCTTCGAACAAGATACGGCTGGCCCGGACCGCCATAGTGTGGCTTCCCCTGCCGGGATTGGCCGAGGATTCCTCGAGACACCTTGCCATCGCTTCCGCGACTCCCGGCGGTTTCGGCCAGGATGTGGCGGCATTATCCATATAAATAAGAGGCTTGTTGCTTTCCGACATTTCCTTCGTCACCGTCCTGACGCAAGGATAGCATACCTTAGTTTAATCCTTCGCGGGAAAGATTACAACTTGGGTATGCTATCTCCTGAAGTCCCTTATGCGAGGGCTTTTAGCAATTCCAGCAGCCTCTCCAGATCTCCCCTGTTGAAGTAGGAGAGTTCAATCCGGCCCTTGTCCTTGTTCGTTTTGATCCTTACCGTCGTTTGGAATTTTTCCCGCAGCGAGCTCTCGATTTCTTCCAGATAGGGATCGCGTTTCTTCGCCTTGCTCGTCTTTGCCTTCGCCTTCACCTTCAGCTCCAGGTTCTGAATCGCTTCTTCCAATTCCCGGACGCTCCAATCATGGCTCAGCGTCTGCTTGGCAAGCTCGCTTCTTTTCGCATCTTCCTTAACGCCCGCCAGCGCTCTCGCGTGACCCATCGATAATGTTCCACGTGAAACATGATCTTTGATCTCATCCGGCAGCGACAACAGCCTCAGGAAATTCGCGATGTGAGAACGGGATTTGCCCACCTTCAGGGACAATTCTTCCTGTGTCAGGGCAAACTGCGTCATGATCGCCTGGTAGGCGATCGCGATTTCAATCGCGTTGAGGTCCTCTCTCTGCACGTTCTCGATCAACGCGATTTCCATCACCTGTTGATCGCTATAGGAACGAACGACAGCCGGAATCGTCGGATTGCCGAGCAATTGCGATGCGCGGAACCGCCGTTCCCCGGCAATGATCTCGTATCCCTTTAACGCTTGCCGGACGACGATCGGCTGGATAACGCCATGCTCGCGGATCGACTCCGCCAGCTCCTTGATCGCGTCGTCGTCGAACGTTTTCCGAGGCTGATATGGATTCGCCCGCAATTGAGACAGCGGAATTTCGACGATCTTGTCGTCTTCCTTAATCGATAATGACGTAATTAGCGCATCCAGGCCTTTACCTAGCCGCTTGCTCATACGTGATCACTTCCTTCGCCAGCTCGAGATAAACTTCGGCGCCTTTGGACTTCGGATCGTACGTGATGATGGACTGCCCATGGGAAGGGGCTTCGCTCAAACGAACGTTGCGCGGAATAATCGTCTGGTATACCTTTTGCTGAAAATACTTCTTCACTTCTTCGATGACTTGAATACCGAGATTCGTACGGGCATCGAACATCGTGAGCAATACGCCCTCGATCTGCAGGGATGTATTCAGATGTTTCTGGACAAGCCGGATCGAATTCAGCAGCTGGCTCAAGCCTTCCAACGCATAATACTCGCATTGGATCGGAATCAACACCGAGTTGGCTGCCGTCAGCGAGTTGATGGTCAGGATGCCCAGAGACGGCGGACAATCGATCAGAACGTAATCAAAATCGTTGTTAACGAGCGTTAGCGCCTTCTTCAACCGGACTTCGCGCGACATCGTCGGAACCAGCTCAATTTCCGCTCCGGCCAGTTGAATCGTGGCGGGAATGATTTTCAAGTTATCGATTGCGGTCTCCGCGATCGCCTGTTTGGGGTGCACCTCGTTAATCAATACGTCATAGATGCAATAGGCGACATCGGCTTTGTTGATGCCGATGCCGCTCGTCGTGTTCCCCTGCGGGTCGATATCGACGATCAGAACTCTTTTGCCCAAGGTGGCAAGACATGCGCCCAAATTGACCGCTGTCGTCGTTTTGCCGACGCCGCCTTTCTGATTGGCAATCGCAATGATTTTGGACACCCGTTTCACCTCAATATAATCCGCCCGCACCCCGCGGCCGGTTCTTAACGCTTGGGAATGTGGATGATGATTTCATAATGGTCCTCGCAATCCTTCTCGCTGGCTTTGATCGGAATGCCAGATCCCGTCACCATGTCCACGGATTGGCGAATCGTATTCAAAGCAAGCCGCACGTCTTTCGTAAAGGAGATCCGGTTTTTCTTCTGCGGTTTGGATACCTCGAGATAGAAAGCAACCCTTGTCTCCGTCTGCTTGACGTTAAGTTCCTTCTCGATGATTTCCGCCAGCAGCTTGTTCTGGAGTTCTTCGTTCGGCAGCGACAGAAGCGCCCGCGCATGACGTTCCGTAATCTTGCGCTCCAGCAAGGCGTTTTTCACTTCATCGCCCAGTTGGAGCAGCCGGATCTTGTTGGCGATCGTGGACTGGCTTTTGCCGAGCCGCTGTGCCAAGCTTTCCTGCGTCAATTGATGCAAATCGATCAGCTTCTGATAGGCGATCGCTTCTTCGAGCGCCGTTAGACCTTCCCGTTGCAGGTTCTCGATCAAAGCCATCGAAGCCGCTTGGGAATCGTTGATTTCCCGTACGATCGCCGGTATCGTCTCCATCCCCAGCTTCGTGACCGCGCGCCAGCGGCGCTCCCCGGCAATGATTTCGTATTTGCCGCTCCGGATACGCACAACGATCGGCTGAATGATGCCATGCGTCTTGATCGTCTGGCACAACTCGTCGATTCGCTCGTCGTCGAATACCGAACGAGGTTGATAGGGGCTCGGCACTACGTCTTTCACGGGAATTTGTTTGACTTCATCTTGATTGCCTTTATCGGACAATCCAAGCAAACGCGAGAACGGTTCTCTCATCTGTCTCTGATCACCACATTCAATGAAAATAAGGACAGGGCTCGGCGTTCCAGCCGATCACCTCTAGACGAACACGTCGACTGGCTTCTCCAACGCCGGAGCTCCTTGCATCGGGATCTTCCATCCATCCGCGCATGACGCTGCCGTATCTCCTAAGCCGAACCCACAGCGACAAAAAGCGCCGCTATTCTGCGCCCGAAAGCGCCCATGCGGCACAAGTTCTTCTTGTTTCCTTATGTAATTCAATTCGATGTCGGTCTTTCATTTCCTGCTTCCTTCTCGTTATCAACCGAGGGAATGCGATTCGTTAACGATCTTCGCGGCTGATCCTATTATACCTGAGATAGAGAGTTTTCGCTACAAGTATAAACGTCGGACGCTCATCATTCATGCCCGGGATAATCTGGATGAACAAGTAAAACGGCTACTCCGTCCTTTACGGACCGATAGATGTTTTATCGGAGCTGATTCAAAATAAAATGGCGGATTTCATGTTTTCTGAATCACCAAGTGAAACGACTTCTTCGTACTCCCGAAACAGAGACTGCGGTAATGATCGAAAATCATACAGAAATGAGCTGCATGATTCTGATAAAGTGTGAACGGGAATAAAAATGTTCCACGTGAAACAAGGCGGCCATGCACCCAATGTTTCACGTGGAACATGAAATGAATTTCATGAAGAACCCGTTTTTCCGGAACCGATGACTAGTGGCTGCTTAAGCGGTAACCCGGGTTTGCGCGGATAAGCCTTCGGCGTGGACCCTGTCTTCGCGATCACGATCAAGTGGCGAGCCGATCCTTCTTCGGGCAGCTGCAGCTGAACGGTATCGCGAATCGTTCCGTTTAACTGTTTCACGCTGTACAAGCTCTCTTCCAGCTCCTCCGTGATGTCCGACCCCTTCATGGCAACGAAAGTACCCCCGGTCCTTACGAAGGGCAAACACAGCTCGTTCAGCGCAGCGAGCCTGGCCACCGCGCGTGCGGTCACCAAGTCGTAACGGTCCCGATGCTCGGATTTGCGGCTGACCTCTTCCGCCCGCCCGTGCAGGCAGACTACGTTCGCCAGCCCCACCGACGACACGACCTCTTCGAGAAACCGGATCCGCTTGGCCAGCGCGTCTACGATCGTAATTTTCAAATGAGGAAAAGCGATTTTCACCGGAAGGGAAGGAAAACCAGCACCCGACCCAATATCCGCCATCGAGGCGGTATCCCGCAGGTCGGTTACGCTCGCAAGCGTCAAGGAGTCGTAAAAATGTTTCTCGTACACCGCCGACCGCTCTGTAATGCCCGTCAAATTCATTTTTTCGTTCCATTCGACCAACAAGCGATAGTAAGCCTCGAATTGTTCCAGTTGCTGGGCCGGTTCGCTAAGAACGATGCCCAAATCCGCAAGGCGATCGACAAAATCCCGTTGAATCTGATCCATACGTCAAGCCTGCGCTGCCGTTACCCGGTTGTAATGCTCCAGGTGAACGAGCAGGATGGACAGGTCGGCCGGCGTAACGCCGGAAATACGGGACGCTTGGCCGATCGAGAGCGGCCGAACTTGTGCCAGCTTCTGCTTCGCTTCGGTGGCGAGTCCATGGATGATATTGTAGTCGATTCCCTCGGGAATCCGTTTCTTCTCCATCTTCTCCAGCCGCTCCACTTGCAGAAGCTGCTTCTCGATGTACCCCGAGTACTTGATCTGGATTTCGACCTGTTCCTTCATTTCGTCCGTCAATTCGACGGGTGCGGGCGACAAACGTTCCAACATCTCGTACGTCACTTCGGGTCGTCGGAGAAGAGTGACGCCGTCCACGGTATTCTGGAGAGGAGCCGATCCGCAAGCTTCCAGCATCGACTGAACGGCTTCGTCGGGACGGAATTTCGTTTCCCTCAGGCGCTCAATTTCGGCTTCTACGCGCTCTTTCTTCTCCAGGAATTTGCGATACCGCGTTTCCGGAATCAACCCGATCTCGTAACCGAGAGGCGTAAGCCTCAAGTCCGCGTTGTCGTGCCGGAGCAGCAAACGATACTCCGCGCGGGAAGTCAATAGCCGGTAAGGTTCGTTCGTCCCCTTCGTCACCAAGTCGTCGATCATGACGCCGATGTAGCCTTGGGACCGGTCGATGATGACGGGGCTCTCTCCTTTGACTTTGCGGGCGGCGTTGATTCCCGCCATGATGCCCTGACCCGCAGCTTCCTCGTAACCCGAAGTGCCATTGATTTGACCCGCCGTAAACAGGTTTTGGATGAGCTTCGTTTCCAGAGAAGGCCACAGCTGCGTTGGGACGACGGCATCGTATTCGATCGCATAGCCGGTCCGCATCATATCGACGTTCTCCAAGCCCGGAATGGAACGCAAAATGCGGAGCTGAACGTCTTCCGGCATACTCGTGGAAAGCCCTTGCACGTAATATTCCTTCGTATTGCGTCCTTCCGGCTCCAGGAAAATCTGGTGCTTCGGCTTGTCGGCGAACCGGACGATTTTATCCTCGATCGAGGGACAATAGCGCGGGCCCGTCCCTTCGATCGCGCCGGAAAACATCGGAGCGCGGTGTAGGTTGTCGTTAATGATCCTGTGCGTTTCTTCCGAGGTATAGGTCAGCCAGCAAGGCAGCTGGTTTTCGGAATGCGCCAAATACTCGGTTTCGTAAGAGAAATATTTAGGCTTGTCGTCACCGGGTTGAATCTCCGTCTTGGAGAAGTCGATCGTGTCCTGATGGACGCGCGGCGGCGTGCCGGTTTTGAAACGGACCAACTGCAGTCCCAGGCTGCGGAGACATTCCGAGAGCTTCACCGAAGGCTGCTGGTTGTTCGGACCGCTCTCGTACATGAGCTCGCCCATGATGACCTTGCCGCGCAAATAAGTGCCCGTCGTCAGAACGACGGCTTTCGCTCCGTATTCGGCGCCCGTCTTGGTCACGACACCGCGGACGACGCCCTCTTCTACCAGCAGCTCCTCGACCATGCCTTGGCGAAGCGTCAGCCTCTCCTGCTTCTCGATCGTTTCCTTCATCGTGTGCTGATACAGGAATTTATCCGCCTGCGCACGCAGCGCATGAACGGCGGGTCCTTTGCCCGTATTCAGCATTCTCATTTGGATAAACGTTCTGTCGATATTCCGTCCCATCTCGCCGCCGAGCGCGTCGATTTCGCGCACGACGTGCCCTTTGGCCGGACCGCCGACGGACGGGTTGCACGGCATGAACGCCACCATATCCAGGTTGATCGTAAGCAGCAGCGTTTCGCAGCCCATCCGTGCCGAAGCCAGCGCGGCTTCCACGCCCGCGTGCCCGGCTCCGATGACGATGACGTCGTAATCACCCGCGCGGTATCCCATGTGAATCCCTCCTTCAGTCTATTTGCCTAAACAAAATTGCGAAAAGATTTGATCAAGCAGCGATTCTCCGGCCGTATCGCCGAGGATTTCGCCCAACGCTTCCCATGCCGCGGAAATATCGATCTGGATCAGATCGACCGGCACCCCTTCGCCCGCCGCCGCGATTGCGTCTTCGAGCGATTTCCCGGCCCGATGCAGCGCCGCGATATGACGGGAATTGCTTACGTAGGTCAGATCGGACGCTTCGACCGATCCGCTGAAGAACATCCGGCTGACCGCCGCTTCCAATTCATCCAGCCCGATGCCTTCCTTGGCGGAAACCGGTACGATCCTCTCGGAACCGTACAGGCTCACAATTTCGGATACCTCTAGCTGTGCAGGCAAATCGATCTTGTTCACGACGACGAGCGCAGGCCGGTCCTTGAGCTGCATGAGCAGCTCCCGTTCATCCTCGTGCAGCGGTTCGTGCCGGTTCAGCACCAGCAAAATGAGATCCGCCTCTCCCAATGCGCTGCGGGACCGTTCGACGCCGATCCGTTCCACCACGTCGCTCGTTTCCCGGATGCCTGCCGTGTCTAGCAGGCGCAGAGGGATGCCTCCGAGCGAGACCGTCTCCTCGACGATATCCCGGGTCGTGCCGGGAATGTCCGTCACGATCGCTTTGTTCTCCCGCGCTAAAGCGTTAAGCAAGGACGATTTGCCCGCGTTCGGTCGGCCCACGATCGCCGTCGTGATACCCTCCCTCAAAATTTTCCCTTCTCCCGCCGTCCGAAGAAGGTCCTTCACCTGCAACAATACCGTGCCGCATGTGTCCCGGATTACGCCGGAGGTAACTTCGGCCACATCGTGCTCAGGATAATCTATGTTCACTTCCACATGCGCGAGAAGCTCGATTAGTTGCGCGCGCAGCGGAACGATCCTCTTCGACAGCGAACCTTCGGATTGCTTCCTCGCCAATTGGAACGCGCGGTCCGACTTGGACCGGATCAGGTCGATGACGGCTTCGGCTTGCGCCAGGTCAATCCGTCCGTTCAAGAACGCTCTCTTCGTAAACTCGCCGGGTTCGGCCATCCGTGCGCCATGCCGCAAAATCAGCTCCAACACCGATTTCACGGCAATAATGCCGCCATGCGTGCTTACTTCCACCACGTCTTCGGCCGTAAACGATCTCGGTCCCTTCAGGACGGTCACGAGCACTTCGTCAAGCACCCGTCCATCGTCCGGATCGGCGATCCATCCGTAATGAACCGTATGGGTCGCCGCCGAACGCAAATCGGATTTGGAGCGGAACACCTTGTCCACCGTTTCGATCGCCTCGGGACCGCTGACGCGGACGACGGCGATGCTGCCTTCTCCGAGGGCGGTGGCGACCGCCGCGATCGTATCCTCCGACATCCCCATACGTTCACCCTCTTTCATGCATCAATCAGAATTTATTCATTTCATCATGATTCATTTTACTTGGCATAAGCAGTATTCCCCAATCGAACGGCTTCCCGTCCCCCGGGACACCTTTCAATCCGCCACCAAGCAAAACGCCCCATCATCCTTGGAATGATGGGGATCCGTTTTATTACGCATAAACGGCCCTCCGCCGTCCTTATGGACCGGTGGAATGCGTTTATGTCGAGACGAATCGGAAGAAGATCGAAATGAGCACCTTTTCCGAATCGTGAACATCCTTATTTTCCGCTTACTTGGGCGCGATGACGATACGCCGGTTCGGCTCGTCCCCTTGGCTGTAGGTCCTGATTTCAGGATGCCCCTGAAGCCGGGCGTGGATAATTTTCCTTTCCTGCGAAGTCATCGGCTCGAGAACGATTTCCTTCCTCGTCCTGATGACCCTGACCGCCATCTTCTCCGAGAGCGCCTCAAGCGTCCGCCGGCGGCGTTCCCGAAACTGCTCGGCATCAAGCACGATGCGAAGATGCCGGTCCGAATGGCGATTGGCCACGATGTTCACGAGGTACTGCAGGGAATCGAGCGTCTGTCCCCGGCGCCCGATCAGAAGACCGAGGTCCGAGCCCTTCACATTGAGTCGGATCGAATCGGCATCGTCTTCGCGCTCGACCGATACGGACAATCCCATCGCGTCCGCGACTTCGCGCAAAAACAGGGCCGCTTCCTCCACTCCGTCCGGCAGCAATTCCAGTTCCACTCTCGCTTCTTTGGCTCCGATGAGCCCGAACAAGCCCTTGCTCGGCTGTTCCAACACCGTGACCTTCACCCGGTTCTCCTCTACCCCCAGGCGGGAGAGACCGTTTCGTACCGCTTCTTCGATCGTTTTACCGGATGCCTGCAGCTTTTTCACTTGGCATGGGCCCCCTTCTTGCCTTTACCCCGAGGCTTGCCGCCGGACTTCTTCGGTTCCGGCTGCTTGTCCTCCGGTTTGGGCGAACGACGCACATACATGAAATAGTTTTGCACGATCGTATAGAGGTTGCTGTAAATCCAGTACAGCGGGAGCGCCACGGCGAAGTTGATCGCCATGACGAAAATCAGGACCGGGAATACCATCATGAGGCCCTTCATCGGACCCATCATCTGCTGTTGCGCCGACATCATCTTGGATTGGACGAACGTCGTGATCGCCGCGCAGATTGGGATCAAATAGTAGTACCAATGGCCCGACTGACTGGGCGAAAGTCCGAGCTGCAGCCCGAGGAACGTATGCTCCCGGATCGGCTCGTTCATATAAATCGAATTATAGAGCGCGATGAAAATCGGCATTTGGACGATCAGCGGCAAACACCCGGCAAGCGGATTGACCTGGTGCGTCTGGTACAGCTTCATCATCTCTTCTTGCTGCTTGCGGGGATCGTCCTTGTACTTCTCCCGGATCTGCTTCATCTCCGGTTGCAGCGCTTGCATTGCCTTCGTATTCTTGTACTGCTTGATCATCAGCGGAAGAATTATCGTCCGGACGATGATCGTCAGCAGCAGAATCGCGATGCCGTATTCTCCGTTAAACCAATTGGCGAACGTATCGAGCATCAGCGAGAACCAATAGACGACGTTGCGCGTCCACCAAGAGGCGCTCTGCGCCATTTCGGGCGTCGTAATCGGGTGGGATACGGGCGAACACCCCGACAAAATCGCAACCAGCGCCAATGCACCGATCACGAGCCAAAATTTGCGATTTCGCAACAACAAAACCTTTAACTCCTCTCTGCGGACCGTAAACGAACGATTGTCACACGATCACTATACCATAAGAAGGAAGACAAAATAAAGCGCGCGTCCCAGTCGAAGCTAACGCTTACTTCTTCGGTTTCAAGGCTTGCTTGCGAGGTTCGGATCCGCGCCCCGTGCCGGGTTTGCCGTTCATCCCGCCAGACGGCGGATTGCTTCCTTTCAGCAGTCCGGCTTTGCGAAGCACGTGCAAAATGCTGCCCTCCAATTGCTGGTAGGTCATCACCAGCGCCGGTTTGCGGACGATCAGGATTAAATCGTGCTCGTCCTGCAGCTTCGCCGCGTTGAGCCGAACGATCTCTTTCACCTGCCTGCGTATGCGGTTCCGCACGACGGCGCCTCCCAGCTTGCTGCTAGCGGACACCCCCAAGCGGAAACAGCCCGGGTTCGTCTGCTTGCGCCAATAAACGACGAACTGGCTGTTCGCGAACGAACGTCCCTGGCGGTACACCCTGCCGAAATCTTCCCTCTTGCGCAGCCTCAATTTCCTCTGCACGTTATCCGCTCCACCATTCCGGCCGTCCTTATCGTCTTGCGGCCCAACCAACAGTTTGTTCTTTTATATAAGAAAAAAGACCACCGCAGTGGTCTTTGCTCTTATGCCGTCAGCACTTTGCGGCCTTTTTGGCGGCGGGCTTTCAATACTTTGCGGCCGTTCTTCGAGCTCATGCGCGCACGGAAACCGTGAACTTTCTTGCGCTTGCTCACGTTCGGTTTAAATGTCGGACCCATGGATCAATACCCCCTCACTTGCAAACTCAGGTTTTTTCATTAAACCATTTTGGCGGCCAAAAGTCAACTATTCGCCTCTATTTCAAAGAAAACTTATACACATGTGAATAAGAATCCGGAAGTTTTCCACGATTCGATCCCGTTTGTCGAACTCTCTCACAATTTATCAACAATATCTAGTATTGTGCACATCTTTGCTCCACAAGTTATTGAAAATGTGGATAACACCCGGAATTTCGTTGAATTTCGGGGGTTTCTCTGCTATGATTAGTCATGTTCTTCCCAGTGGATTTCATCCTTTCCCCCGATATTTATCAACACCCTGTGTATAACATTGTGAACAAACCCCCATGTATCTGGACAACCCATCAAAGAATTCAGGGAATCGTGTGGATAACTCAATCAACTTGTTGATGGCGTTACCGTTCTTTGAATCGTCATTCCGGATGGACGGAGCCCCGTTCTTTCCCCGAATGATCTCCGAATACGAACGATGGACGCTGTAATTTCCTGCGTTTTTCGTTTATATTTGGTTCTTTGGCGTCCTAAACGGGGAGAGTTTGACTCCGTGCAAAACTCCCTATTAGAGGGATAGAAGGAGTGACGTTCTTGTGGACAGCCGCAACAGCGAGATCTGGCAACAAGTGTTGTCGGTGATCCAAACCAAATTGAGCAAACCGAGTTTCGATACCTGGTTCAAATCCACCAAAGCCACTTTCCTCTCCGACGAAGTCGTGATCGTGACCGCGCCGACCACCTTCGCCGCCGAATGGCTGGAGACGCGATATACGAAACTGGTTTCCTCGACGATCGCCGAATATACCGGCCGGCCCGTCGAAGTGAAATTCGCCATAGAAGAAGCCCGGACCGCCGAACCGCCGGCACCGTTCCCGCAAATCCCGGCCGCGAAGCCCGCCATGCCGGAAGAGAACGTGTCGATGCTCAATCCCAAATACACCTTCGATACCTTCGTCATCGGGGCGGGCAACCGTTTCGCCCATGCCGCGTCCCTCGCGGTCGCGGAAGCGCCGGCCAAAGCCTACAATCCCTTCTTCTTATACGGGGGCGTAGGACTCGGGAAAACCCATTTGATGCACGCGATCGGACACTACATATTGGAAAACAATCCAAATATGAAGGTGCTGTACATCTCGTCCGAGAAGTTCACGAACGAATTCATCAACGCGATCCGCGACAACCGCGGCGAAAGCTTCCGCAACAAGTACCGCAATATCGACGTGCTGCTGATCGACGACATTCAATTCCTGGCGGGCAAGGAAGGCACGCAGGAGGAATTTTTCCATACGTTTAACGCTTTGCACGAAGAGCACAAGCAAATCATCATTTCGTCCGACCGGCCTCCGAAGGAAATTCCGACACTGGAAGAGCGGCTGCGTTCCCGCTTCGAATGGGGCCTGATCACCGACATCCAGCCTCCGGACCTGGAAACCCGGATCGCGATTCTGCGCAAGAAAGCGAAGGCCGAAAACCTCGATATTCCGAACGAAGCGATGATGTATATCGCCAACATGATCGACACGAACATCCGCGAGCTGGAAGGCGCCCTGATCCGCATCGTCGCCTACTCCTCCCTCACCAACCAGGACGTGTCGTCCCATCTGGCGGCGGAAGCGCTGAAGGACATCCTTCCGACCGGCCGCAACCGGCTGATCACGATCCAGGACATTCAGCAGCGCGTCGGCGAATTTTACGGACTCAAGCTCGAAGATTTCAAAGCCCGCAAACGGACCAAGGCCGTCGCGTTCCCGCGCCAGATCGCCATGTATCTCTCCCGCGAAATGACGGACTATTCGCTCCCCAAAATCGGGGACGCTTTCGGCGGGCGCGACCATACGACGGTCATCCACGCCCACGAGAAAATCTCGCAGCAGCTGAAGGTCGACCAGGAACTTTATAAAATCATCCACAACCTGACGGAACGGATCAAAAATTTGAACTGATGTCCACATGGGACAAGATGAATCGCAAACGAGTGAATCCCGGTTGATAAAAAAACGCCTATGCACAATTCATTCACACTGTGGATAGGCGTTCTTTTCGGCTTTATCGGCGTTATCCACAAATCCACCGCGCCTACTGCTACGACTTAAGAATTCAAACATGATACAATAATGTTGAAACGACGAGGTGAACCCATTGAAATTGACGATATTGCGCCATGAATTGAACGAAGCGATCCAGAACGTCTCGAAAGCCGTTTCCTCCCGCACGACCATCCCGATTCTCAGCGGGATCAAGATCGACGCAACCTTTACCGGGGTCACGCTGACGGCAAGCGATACCGACATTTCCATTCAAAGCTTTGTCCCGCTCGAGACGGCGGACAAAAGGATCGCCACCGTCGAACGGACGGGCAGCGTCGTGCTGCCGGCCAAGTTTTTCGTCGAAATGGTGAAGAAGCTTCCGCACGAAGAAGTCCATCTCGAAGTGGGCGAGCGATTCCAAACGATGATCCGCTCCGGCTCTACCGATATCCAGCTCGCCGGTCTCGATCCCGAAGAGTTTCCGGTCATGCCTACGGTCGCGGAAGACCAGATCATTTCCGTTCCCGGCGACCTGCTTCGCGAAATGATCCGGCAAACCGTCTTCGCCGTGACGACGAATGAATCGTCTCCCATTCTGACGGGGGTTCTCTGGAACCTGCAGGACGGCTCCTTCAAATTCGTCGCGACAGACCGCCATCGTCTGGCCAGCCGCACCGCGCCTGTCGAATCCGGGGACGTCCGGTTTTCGAACGTCGTCATATCGGGCAAGACGCTGTCGGAATTAGCCAAAATCGTACCGGACCAGAACGTCCTGGTGGACATCGTCGTCGCGGAGAGCCAGGTTCTCTTCAAGCTCGGCAACGTGCTGTTCTTCTCCCGCATGCTGGACGGGACTTATCCGGATACTTCCAAGATTATTCCGCAAACTTTCAAAACAGAACTCGTCCTGAACACCAAAATGCTGAGCGACGCCATCGACCGCGCCTATTTGCTGTCCCGCGAGGAGAAAACGAATATCGTGCGCTTGTCGACGATGGAGGACGGCAGCATCGAAATCTCGTCCAGCTCCTCCGAACTGGGGCGGGTGACGGAACAGCTGGAGGCCGTGCAGCTAAACGGAGATCCGCTGCGCATCGCGTTCAACTCCAAATACATGCTGGACGCGCTGAAGGTTATCGACAGCGAAGAGCTGTTCATCGGCTTTACGGGCGCGATGAGCCCGATCATCATCAAGCCGCGCGACCATGACCACAGCCTGCATCTCATTCTTCCCTATCGAACGACGAATTGAGGGATGGCCGGATGAAGAAAATCGGCATTTCCACCGAATACATCACGCTCGGTCAGCTGCTCAAGCTGGGCGATTGCATCGCAACGGGCGGAGAAGCGAAAATGTTCCTGCAGGAGAAGAAGGTGCTCGTAAACGGAGAGCCGGACAACCGGAGGGGACGCAAGCTCGTGCCGGGAGACACGGTTGAGGTCGAAGGATGCGGAACCTTTACCGTAACGGTCCGTAAGGCTTAAGGGCAGGAGAGATTCCTTCTATGCAACTGAAATCGATCGAGCTTCACGGATTCCGCAATTATGACTCTTTGCAGCTGGCAATCGGCTCGGGAGTCAATATTTTTATCGGGCCCAACGCGCAAGGGAAAACGAACCTGCTTGAAGCCATCCACGTGCTGGCGCTCACGAAGTCTCACCGGACTTCCAAGGACCGGGAGCTCATCGGATGGAATGCGCAGACGACCCGCATCCGCGCGGAACTGGAACGCAAATACGGCAATATGACGCTGGAGCTGCAAATTTCGTCCCAAGGGAAGAAAGCGAAGCTGAACGGACTGGAGCAGCGCAAGCTCAGCGGCTTCGTCGGTTCGCTGAACGTGGTGCTGTTCGCGCCTGAAGATCTGGATATCGTGAAGGGTGCGCCGGGCGTGCGCCGCCGGTTCATGGACATGGAAATCGGCCAGGTGCATCCCGGTTATTTGTACGATTTGTCGCAATACCAGAAGGTGCTCCAACAGCGCAACAACTACCTGAAGGCGACGGACGCCTCCAAAGCTTCTCCGGAGCTGATGGAGGTATGGAACGAACAGCTTGCCGCTTATGGTGTTAAAATGATGCAAAAAAGGAAAAACTTTATTTATCATCTCCAGCAATGGGCCGAGAAAATCCACGCGGGCATAACGGCGGGAACGGAGAAGCTCGAGGTCGCCTATAAGCCGTCCTTCGGCATGGAGGACAAGAGCGAGCCCCAAGATGAATCTTCTTTATTCCAGCAATTTATGATAAAGTTAACACAGAGCAGAGAGCAGGAATTCCGCCGCGGCATGACGCTGACCGGCCCCCATCGGGACGATCTGGCGTTCGCCATTAACGGCAAGGACGTCCAGTCCTTCGGCTCCCAGGGGCAGCAACGGACGGCGGCGTTGTCGCTCAAGCTCGCCGAACTGGAGCTCATGCGCGAGGAAATCGGGGAATACCCCATTCTCCTGCTGGACGACGTATTATCGGAATTGGACCAGACGCGGCAGACGCAGCTCATCGAGACGTTCCAAAGCCGGGTGCAGACCTTCATCACCACGACCGGATTGGAAAGCGTGAACATGAGCCGGCTACGGGATGCCGCCGTTTTTCATGTTCGAGGCGGCGCTCTCATGCAGTAATCGGCGGCCGGCATCCGCAGGTTCGGAAGGGGGAGGCTCATGTACATTCATCTCGGCGGCGAGAAGATCATCCGGACGTCGCAGGTTGTGGCCATCTTCGACATTTCGATCGAGCAGTCTTCCAAGCTCTCGCGCCAGTTCGTAGCGCAGGCGCAGAAGAACCGCGGGGTGGAGACGATCGGGGAAGAAGAACCGAAATCCATCGTCGTGACGGAAGACCGGGTGTACTACTCGCCGATTTCCACGTCCACTTTGAAGAAAAGGGCTCACGTTTTGGACCAGGGATAGGAGGCGGCCGCCGTTCCTCGCGGCGGGATTCGTTTATCCCGAGGGGCTTCGGAACAGGCAACATTTCGGCAACGCAAAGAAGGCGGTGGAGGGTTTGTCCGTGAATTCGCAACAGCATACGTATGATGAAAGTCAGATCCAGGTACTCGAAGGGTTGGAAGCGGTCCGCAAACGCCCCGGCATGTATATCGGTTCCACGAGCGCCCGCGGGTTGCACCATCTCGTCTGGGAAGTCGTGGACAACAGTATCGACGAAGCCCTGCAGGGTTACTGCGATAAAATCCAAGTCATCATTCACGAAGATAACAGCATAACCGTCATCGATAACGGACGGGGCATCCCGGTCGGCGAGCATCCGAAAATGAAGAAATCGACGCTCGAAGTCGTCATGACCGTGCTCCATGCCGGCGGCAAATTCGGCGGTGAAGGATATAAGGTATCCGGCGGTCTTCACGGCGTCGGCGTTTCCGTCGTGAACGCCTTGTCCGAGTGGGTCATCGTCAGCGTCAAGCGCGATGGACATATCCATCAACAGGAGTACCGCCGCGGTAATCCCCAGTATGACGTCAAGATCGTCGGAGATACGGAGGAAACAGGCACGACGACGCATTTCAAGCCGGATCCTGAGGTATTTACCGAGACGACCGTTTATGACTACGACACGCTGGTCGGCCGGATCCGGGAGCTTGCTTTCTTGAACAAAGGAATCGAAATTTCGATCACGGACGAAAGAACCGGCATCAGCGAAACGTTCAAATACGACGGCGGCATCATGGAATTCGTCCAGTATCTGAACCGGACGCGGGAAGCGCTCCATGAGCAGCCGATTTACGTGGAAGGTACGAAGGAACATATCGCGTGCGAAATCGCGCTCCAATATAACGACGGATACACCGAAAACATCTATTCGTTCGCGAACAACATCAATACCCATGAAGGCGGGACGCACGAATCCGGCTTCAAAGCCGCGCTGACGCGGATCATTAACGATTACGCCCGCAAAATGGGCTTCGTGAAGGAAAGCGAATCGAATTTGACCGGGGACGATTGTCGGGAAGGCCTTGCCGCCATCATTTCCGTCAAAATCCCCGAGCCTCAATTCGAAGGCCAGACGAAGACGAAGCTGGGCAACAGCGAAGTCCGCGGCATCGTGGAATCGCTGCTTGCCGAGAAGCTGATGGAATTCATGGACGAGAATCCCTCGGTGGCCCGCAAAATCATCGACAAGTCGCTGCAAGCGTCCCGCGCACGGGAAGCGGCGCGCAAAGCGCGGGAACTCACCCGCCGCAAGAGCGCGTTGGAAGTCAGCGCCCTTCCCGGCAAGCTGGCGGACTGCTCGTCCAAAGACGCTTCGATCAGCGAGCTGTTCATCGTCGAAGGCGACTCCGCCGGCGGCTCGGCGAAACAAGGCCGGGACCGGCACTTCCAGGCGATTCTGCCGCTTCGGGGCAAAATCCTCAACGTCGAGAAAGCGCGCTTGGACAAAATCTTGAGCAACCTTGAAATCCGCGCGATCATTACCGCACTCGGCACGGGGATCGGCGACGATTTCGACCTGGGCAAGGCGCGTTACCACAAAATTTGCATCATGACCGACGCCGACGTGGATGGCGCGCATATCCGAACGCTTTTGCTGACCTTCTTCTATCGCTACATGCGCAAGCTGATCGAGGCCGGTTACGTTTATATCGCGCAACCCCCTCTGTTCAAGATCGAGCGGAACAAAGTCGTCCGATACGCGCAGTCGGAGAAGGAACGCGACCAGATCATCGCCGAGTACGGCGAAGGCGCGAAGGTGAACATCCAGCGTTACAAAGGCTTGGGTGAAATGAACGCGGAGCAGCTGTGGGAAACGACGATGGATCCGGACAGCCGGACGATGCTTCAGGTGCGGATCGAGGACGCGATCCAGGCGGATCTCATATTCGATACGCTCATGGGCGACAACGTCGAGCCGAGGCGCGATTTCATCCAGCAGTACGCGAAGTTCGTCAAGAATCTCGATATCTAAACGAATCCCCAAAAAGTGACGAGAAGCTTCGACGCTTATTCCGATTACTTCTCGGGGACCCCGATCAAGGTCGAAACAGGGGGTATCTCTTCCAGGGAGGAGATACCCCTTTCGTCAAGCTCCGGGAAACGACTGGCGGATGGGCCTTCCGTATTGGACGGCATAACGGCAAATTCGCCGGAATACCGATGGATCCGGCAGCTTTCGGAAAATATACGGATCGGGTTTCGTGTTGACCTCCAGAATCCACGGCTTTAGCGTCCGATCGATCGCGAAATCGATGCCAATCTCCTTCAGGCGCGGATATTTGCGGCTCATCGCGGAGGCGACCATCGTTCCCAATTTGCAAAGTCCATCCCGGAATTGGGCGAACTGCTCCGGCGACATATAGGGTTCGAACAGCTTCTCCGGGCCCATTGGGGTGCCGCCGCTGTGGTAATTCGTCACGATTTTGCGGGGGTGGGCAACGCGTCCGATCAGCCCGGTCGAGACCCATTCGGAACGGGAATTATGCTGCACCATGAGGCGCAGATCGAACCGGCGGTCCGCATGCTGGAGCAGCTCGATTCCTTGCTGTACCAGATACGGCTTCGATAATTTGACTTCCTCCAGCTTGCCGAACATTTGCCCAAACGTTTCGTAACGGTATTTTCGCACGCCGGATTGAAATCCATACGGGCGATCGTCTCCGTTATTCTTTTCCACCCGGATCACGCCTTTTCCGAACGTGCCGTTTACGGGTTTTACGTAAACCATACCCATCCTGTGGAGCATTTCCTTGAGCTTCTCTCTCGAGTACGGACGGGTTTCGGGCACGAAACGTTTCACGTCGGGATCCGCGAGCAAGGCTTCGGTCTTGGCCCACTTGCTGCGGACGCGTTGGATTCGCATAGGGTTTATCCAACCTTTCCCGTTTACGATATGGTATAATGGATTTATGCGTTTTTTTTAATTTATGTCGGGATTCGTTATCGGGTGTGGAGTCTTATCACCCACTTTACGTTCCTGTCCGCGGCTCCCGCGGAAACGGGTATAGACAGGTAAGGAGGATCTTCATGGCGGAAGAGCAACGCTCCCACGTTCACGACCGGGATATCGGCACCGAGATGCGGGAATCGTTCATGGATTACGCAATGAGCATTATCGTCAGCCGTGCGCTGCCGGACGTTCGGGACGGACTGAAGCCGGTTCATCGCCGCATCCTGTTCGGTATGTCGGAGCTTGGCATGACCCCGGACAAGCCCTACAAGAAATCGGCTCGCATCGTCGGGGAAGTGATCGGTAAATACCATCCGCACGGGGATTCCTCGATCTACGAAGCGATGGTCCGGATGGCGCAGGATTTCTCCATGCGGTACATGCTCGTCGACGGACACGGCAACTTCGGTTCCATCGACGGCGACTCGGCCGCGGCGATGCGTTACACCGAAGCGAAGATGTCGAAGATTGCCCTCGAAATGCTTCGGGATTTGAACAAGGAAACCGTCGATTTCGTGCCCAATTACGACGGAGAGGAACAGGAGCCTTCCGTTCTGCCCTCCAGATTCCCGAATTTGCTGGTGAACGGTAACACGGGGATTGCCGTCGGCATGGCCACCAACATTCCGCCGCACAATTTGCGGGAAGTCATCAACGGCACGCAAGCTCTGATCCGGAATCCGGAATTGACGGCCGTCGATTTGATGGAATATATCCACGGTCCGGATTTCCCGACCGCCGGCTTCATTCTCGGCCGGGAAGGAATCCGGCAGGCGTACCGAACGGGACGCGGTTCGGTGACGATGCGGGCCCGCGCGGATATCGAGGAAGTAGGCGGGAAAGCCCGCATTATCGTTCACGAATTGCCTTATCAAGTGATCAAGGCACGATTGGTCGAGAAAATCGCCGAGCTCGTGCGCGAGAAGAAGATCGATGGCATTACCGACCTGCGGGACGAATCGGACCGCAACGGAATGCGGATCGTCATCGAGCTCCGCCGGGACGTGACGCCTACCGTCGTTCTGAACAATCTGTACAAGCAAACGCCGATGCAGTCCACTTTCGGGATCAATATGCTCGCGATCGTCAACAAAGAGCCGAAAATCCTGAATCTGCGAGATATGCTGCATTACTATATCCTGCATCAAGTCGAAGTCATTACCCGCCGCACGGAGTTCGACTTGAAGAAGGCCGAAGCGCGCGCCCATATCCTGGAAGGGCTCCGAATCGCGCTGGATCACCTGGACGAAGTCATCAGCCTGATCCGTTCGTCCCAGACGACCGACGAAGCGCGCGAAGGATTGATGACGCGTTTCGGGCTGTCCCACGACCAAGCGCAAGCCATTCTCGATATGCGCCTGCAGCGGTTGACCGGTTTGGAACGGGAGAAAATCGAGCAGGAGTACCAAGAGATCATGGTGAAAATCGCGGAATACAAGGCGATTTTGGCCGATGAGCAGCTCAAGCTGAATATCATCGACGAAGAGCTCGAGGAGATCAAGATCAAATTCGGGGACGAACGCCGGACGGAAATCACGCACAGCGACGACGAAATCCTCGACGAGGATCTCATTCCCCGGGACGACGTCGTCATCACGATGACCCACTCCGGCTACATCAAACGCCTGCCGGTTTCCACCTACAGAAGCCAACGCCGCGGCGGACGGGGCGTCACCGGGATGGGGACCAAGGAAGACGATTACGTCGAAAACCTGTTCATCTCGAATACCCATCATTACCTGCTGTTCTTCACGAACAAGGGCCGGGTATTCCGCCTCAAGGCGTACGAGATTCCGGATTTAAGCCGGACGGCGCGGGGCACGCCGATCATCAACCTGATCCAGATCGAGCAGGGCGAGACGATCAACGCGGTCATTCCGGTCGAGAATTTCGAGACGGACCAGTATCTCTTCTTCGCAACCCGGGGTGGAGTCGTGAAGAAAACGCCGCTTGACGATTATTCCAACATCCGCAAAGTCGGTCTGATTGCGATTTCGCTGCGCGAAGACGACGACTTGATCGGCGTGAAGCTGACGGACGGAGATCGGGAAATCATCATGGCGACAAGCGAAGGCATGTCCATCCGGTTCCCGGAGAAAGACGTCCGCGCCATGGGCCGTTCGGCGACCGGCGTTAAGGGCATTCAGCTGGACGATGGCGATACCGTTATCGATATGGATGTCGTGGATTCGGAGAAGGACGTGCTGATCGTTACCGCCAAAGGCTACGGCAAACGGACGCCGATGTCGGAATACCGTATCCAGACGCGCGGGGGCAAAGGAATCAAGACGCTGAACGTGACCGAGAAGAACGGCGCGGTCGTCAGCCTGAAGGTCGTCTCGGACGACGAAGATTTAATGATCATGACGACATCGGGCACCTTGATCCGGACCAGCATGTCCGGCATCAATACGATGGGGCGCATCACGCAAGGCGTAAAGCTGATCAATATCCGCGAAGACGATGCCGTGTCCACGGTTACGCGCGCTCCGCGCAGCGAAGATGAACAAGGGGACGGAGACGACGCCGCAGGCGATCAAGAGACGCCGGCCGAGTAATACCCGCCCGTAACGGCGGCTGACGTTAGAAGGAGGTAACCCGCATGCCGGTAGTACCCGTGATGCAAGCTCAGGTCGGAGACCGGTTGGGATGCGATGTCCAAACGGCGCTGGGCAGCGTACTCTTGGAAGAGGGACGTTCCCTGACGGAACGGGACCTGGAAATCTTGCAGGCGTTCTTGATTCCCACCGTCGATATCCGGCGTGCGGGTTTGGAAGAAGCGGCTGCCGAAACGTCAACGGACGAAAGCGCGGGCGCGGCGGCGGACGTGAAGCTGTCCTCGCTGCAGCAGGAGTTCGTGCAGTTGGAGAGGTTGCTGAAACGCACCTTCTCCATGGTTTCCTCGGGCATGAAGCTGCCGGTGCTCGAGCTGCGGAACGGACTGAGCGCTCTCCTGAGCCACATCGACGATTACAATGTCATTTCATTCCTCGTTCCGGGAGGAAGCACCAAGGAAGACGTTCTGCTGCGCAACAGCGTGTTGTGCGCGATGACATCCTATCTGCTCGCCAAGTGGAACAAGTTTCCCGAGAAGGATTGGCTCCAAATCGCGATGGCGGGATTGCTTCACGACATCGGCAACGTGAAAGTCGACGCGGCGATTCTGAAAAAGTCCGGCCGTCTGACGAACGACGAATTGCAGGAAATCCGGCAGCATACCGTTTACGGATTCCGTTTGCTGGAGGGCGGCACCGCCTTGAACCAAGGCGTATGGCTGGCCGCGCTGCAGCATCACGAGAGAATCGACGGCAGCGGCTACCCGATGAAGGTCAAGGGAGAGAAGATCCACCCTTATGCCAAGATCGTGGCCATCGCGGACATGTACCATGCCATGACCTCCCACCGCAATTACAAGAAAGCGGAATCGCCGTACCTGGTGCTGGAGGAGTTGCAGGCCGAAGCGTTCGGGAAGCTTGACCCTGTGTACGTGCAGACGTTTATCGAGCGCACGACTCAGTTCCACCACGGGGTGTTCGTACGGCTGAACGATGGCAGGATCGGCGAGATCGTGTTTTCGGACCGCAATCACCCGACCCGTCCGATGGTTTCCGTACACGGAAACATCGTGAATTTGATGCAAGAACGACAGCTGTTCATACGAGAAGTATTCGCGACGAATTAAGATTCTCGAGGGGAAGACAGATGCCGGCCGGTGTGCCGGCTTTTACTTATCCTGTATGTTTTTAACCCGTTATATTTCCCGAGCATTTGTTTAAAAATAACAGTTGCATCGCTCGCGTCAGCGTGATATATTATTTAAGTCGCCGCTGACGCGGTGGCGCTAGCGAGGCTGACGAAGCCGAGCGAATTGCTCCTTGAAAACTGAACATCGAGCGTAATACGGATTCGAACTTCGGTTCGAAAAACCAGCTTTAACTTTTGAGCCATCATGGCTCTTCAATAAGGTTTACCTTTATGGAGAGTTTGATCCTGGCTCAGGACGAACGCTGGCGGCGTGCCTAATACATGCAAGTCGAGCGGAGTTGTGAGAGAGCTTGCTCTCGATCAGCTTAGCGGCGGACGGGTGAGTAACACGTAGGCAACCTGCCCGTAAGACCGGGATAACATGCGGAAACGGATGCTAAGACCGGATACGCAGCCCCCTCGCATGAGGGAGCTGGGAAACGCGGAGC
>NZ_WJIB01000020.1 GCF_019400745.1 Cohnella sp. CFH 77786
CAAGGGAACTTCATGGTGGGCAGAAAGACGGAGAAGAAGCGACTAAAGCGAAGCATTGGGAACGTGCAGGAAACGATGAGAAGAATGCAGCATGAAGCGGTTGAGACACAGGCGATAAAGATAAACCAGATGCTGCAGGGCCCTTATGCTTACTACGGAATGGCTGGCAACATGAGGTGCCTGAGCAAAGTCTATGCTGCTACCGTCACCTACTGGCGGAAGGTGCTGAGCAGGCGAAGTCAGAAAAGCTATGTAACCTGGGAAGAATACCGCCACATTCGCACATTATTTCCCCTTAAGCGACCGAAACTCTTCATCCCCTACAATCGATTGAAGACCTACGCTATGCTGTGAATCCATTTCTGAAGAGCCCGGTGCGGGAAATCCGCACGCCGGGTTCTGTGGGGGTTCGGGCCACCAGCTACCCGGAGTCGGGGGCTAGCCACCCCCTCTTACCCGATTATACGCCTCTCGGAAGTGATCTTAGGGTAAATCCCCCCGAATAGGGCGGGCGAACACCAAAAATAGCCATGGACAGGGGGGCGTCGCGAGGAGGGACGTGAATGAATGCCGGCGCAAATGTACGGCCAAGGGAACTAGATTTTGGTATTGTTAGTCGAATCAGTTGCCAAACACAACGAAATCCAACGCCTTCAAATTAACTGCCAAGTAATCCAGGTATTTTGTTTTTACCCAATGATACAATGTATTGATCTAATTCCAAAATCTTTGATGATTCTTTTGCTTTGTAATAAGTATTATTAATTTTCAAAAAACCTGTACTTATATATTCCAGATCTCGCTCGATTTCCAATGTGAAATTTTGACCTACAGAGTCAGGTTTATTTATTATTTCGTAATTTAAGTTCTTGAGCACAGTTACAATATGCTCGATTATTTCCTTTTGAGTTAATGTCAATTTATTCCCATCTCCGTACGTAACCAAAATTTTTTGAGGTGTAACGAGCAAGTCGGCGGCAGGGGTATTCGTCATAGGCTTTTTACCACATCCGATTAGTAGCAGGATACAAACCAACATCGGGAACAACTTTTTAATAATTATCAATTTAATCCCTCCCTTTGATAATTAGACGAAACGAAAACGGTATTTGTTCCGGGATTGCCTAAATCACTGGCTCTTATAAGGTACGGAGCCGATTCACTTTCTTTTCGCTCCGATCGCACGACTTAGCAAAGCAAGTTCGAGCAAGATATTTTAGGCAACTTTATGCTTGATTCCACTATTCTCTGCAATATTATGGTTGATTGTTTGACTGAAATCGTAGGCTCTACAATTTGTTTTAGGTAGTATACGGCAATATTATGGTTGATTCTTTGGTAATATTATGATTTAAATCACACTGTCTCTTTCCTTATCATTATGCTGCAAAGCATAAGCTCTAGCCATCGCCTCGTGTGCAAACCCAAGGTCGAATCCGCCGAGATGGTGTTCATGACACAGGCGCAAGGAAGATTTCGCATGATGCAGCGCGGGTTCATCCCTGCCCACCAGGGCGTATGCCCGGGAGATTTGCCATTCTCCCCGCGCCCAATTCAGCGGCGTTCCTACGACACCCCAATGATATCTGGATGCATGTGCCATGTGGATCATCAGTTCATTATCCCCGGCATCGCGATTCGTTCGGTCCATTACATCCCATGCAGCGTTGAATAAATCCGCAGCCAACTGACGGTGAACAGCGCGGTCCACAACCGATCGATGCTGGTCCACGTCCATACCCTCCTCGGCATATAAATGAGTGGATAAATCTCCAAAGTCCGGCAGGGATCCATCCCGCAGAGCATCCAGAGCGGAATCGATGGACTGAATCACCTTCTGCAATCGGTGCGTATACTCACATTCGCCATTCGAGCGACTTCACGGATTCTAAATCTCATCTCGCATCCCGCCCCCTCTTTTCCAAATTATAGAGGATCACGTTACGTGAGAGTCAACAGGATATCGCGATAAAGGTGGAGCCGTAACGCTGCATGTCTCAAATCTGGGGAATTGTGAGAATTCGAAAATTGGGATATGATTGCTTTGGATTAGCATATTGGTTTACTGATTAATGATTATATTAATTTAATGGAGTTGATGTCTCCTGTACCCTCATCATCAAGCCGCCATTGAAGCCATTACCAACAAGCTGAAAGGAAGACCCGACGTACAAGGTGTAATCATTGGAGGTTCCGTGGCGCATGGGTTCGCGGGCGAAAACTCCGATATCGACGTCATGATCGTCCTTTCCGAAGAGGATTACAAGAAATCCTGGTCCGTCCGTGATCTGGGTTATTTCGAAACGGAATCTTGTTCCTATGAAGGCGGATACGTAGACGGGAAAATGGTTTCCGCTTCTTACATCAAACAAGTGGCCGAATCCGGCAGCGAACCTGCCAAGTTCGCTTTCCAGGATGCGTTCGTCACCTATTCCAATATCGAGGGACTGGAGCAGTTGGTCCAAGCCGCTCCCCGGTATCCGGTAGAGAAGAAGGCGGAGAACATGCAGAAGTTCTATGCCCAATTCGAAACCTGGAAATGGTATTACTATGAAGGGCTCAAACGGAACAATCGGTTATTGATCGACTACTGTTTGACCCATTACGTCTTTTTCGCGGGAAGGTTGATTTTGGTCTACAACGAAACGCTGTTCCCGTCTTACAAGTGGTTCTTGAAGGTGCTGGAGGGGGCCGGGAAGAAGCCGGAGAATATGATGGCGGACATTAATCGCATACTGGAAGAACGTACGCCGGAAGCCGTCGAGATCCTGTACAAGAGTATCGTGGAGTTCCATCATTGGTATCAGGCGGAGCATCACTGGACGGTGCAATTCATGATGGACAGCCAGTTGAACTGGCTGGACGGACCTGTTCCGATCCTCGATCTATAAAGAGTTAGGAAGGCCAGAAATCCTGATCTGAGGAATCTGGCCTTTGCTGTTCCTATTTTCAAACGAATTCGACACCAAACCCCGGTTCCATGGCATCATGGCATAACGGCTATTTTATTCCATAATATAGTTTGGGTTCTTATTCTCGAATAGCAGGGAGCGATCGGAATGAGCAAACGCGTATTGATCCTGACGGGCGACGGGGCAGAAGTATTGGAGGTTTACTATCCGTATTTTCGCGTGAAGGAAGAGGGCTATGAAGCGGTCATCGCGGCTCCGAAGAAGCAGACGCTGAACACCGTATGCCACGATTTCGTCGAGAATTGGGAAACGTACACGGAGAAGCCGGCACATCGGCTGCCTTGCGATATTGCGTTCGCCGACGTGGAGCCTTCCGATTATGACGCTCTTATCATTCCGGGGGGCCGGGCGCCCGAATATATCCGCTCGGATGCCGATCTGCCGCGGATCGTCAAACATTTTCTGGACACGGATAAACCGATCGGAGCGATTTGCCACGGCGCGCAAGTTTTCCTGGCGCTCAAGGATCGCACTTATTTCGAAGGCCGCACGCTCAGCGCCTATAACGCCTGCCGATTGGAGGTCGAAGCGCTTGGGGCGCAGTATGCGGACGGCACGCTGCACGTGGACGGCAATATCGTGTCCGGACACGCGTGGCCGGACCTGCCCGGTTTCATGCGGGAGTTTCTGAACTTACTCGGGCAGCCGGTCAGACGGAGATACGAGAACGCCGTTTCTTAAAACAACAAAGAGAGTGAGCAGGCCCGCCGTACCGGGGTCTGCTCTTTTGTCGATTCGGCGAAGAGTACGAAGCGCTCCGATGAATGCAACGCTATAGATAGAACTGCTTGGCAAGGAACACGAGGATGGCGATGAGGATCGGAATCGTCCATTTCGCCCCGGGGACCTTCGCATTTATCAATCTATCTGCCGTAGATCCCGTGTTCGTTTCGGCGATTTGCTTCATCCTCTTCAACAGCGCCCAGCACAAGAAGATGGCAGGTATCGACATGACGCCCGTTAAGGCCAACGTCATCCATGGCACATGATCGCCATGACCGGAGATGTTTTGGACAAGATCGCCTTTCTGCACATAAGACCCGATTACATACGTAATATTGGTAGCCATGTGGACGGCGATACCGGGCCAGATCGACCCTGCATAGAGAACGATAAGAGCGGAAACGAAAGCGGCGGCGAAAAGTTCCAACAGCCGATATGGATTATCGTGGAACAACGCGAACAAGAAGGAGCTCATCACCGCTGCGAGAAGCGGCCCTCGGCTTTGGTAGCCCGTCAGCAGAACGCCCCGGAAAAGCAGTTCTTCGCAGATCGGCGGAAGAATGCCGATACATACGACAAGTATTGCCAGCTCCAGGGGATGATTGGCGATCGGATAGACGGATACTTCATATGCGTAGCCTGTGAAGGCTAACACGGATTCGGTTGCCTGATGCAGGAACAATAGCGGTACTTGGCTCGCGATATAGACCAAGACGGCCAACATCAAAACGGAAACCGGCACTTTTCTTAATCGAAAAGTCGATCGCAGCGATAGTCCTCGAATTCGGCTCCACGCCGCACCCGGCAACAGATTGAGAACAACCTGTCCAATCAGCACATAGAGGGCAAAGAAACCAAGATCGCCGGCTGCCAGCCAGCCGCTCCTTTTAAATATTTCCGTGACGGCAATGCCTGCCGCATAGGAGAATAGAAAAATCCATCCCGCTTGCGCAGCACCCAACGATCCGCGTTTCATTACGACAGCCTCGCATTCTCGAATGATCGACCCGCTGCATCCCCTTTATTCTATCTTCAAGTCTTTCACGGCTTCAATGTTTATCGAAGCTCACCCGCCTTAAAAGTACATAAAGAACCAAGTGTGCAAACAATACTTGACATCTGTTCCCGTACTTAAAGAAACGGAACGAAAGCACCGCGCTCGGATCGGCATCTTGGGAATGTGGAGCGGCACTTATCTTTCTATGCGCCTTGTTGGTCCTGTTCGGCGTTTTCGGGCAAATTTCCGCTTTGGGAGGGATATTGGCCGTTCCGGTAGCCGCTTACGAAAAGACGCTTGCGGTACGGAGCGTGAAAGGATTCAACACTTCTTCCCTCGTGTTCCGGTCCGTCCGAGAGAATACGAACGGAATGGCGGTTTAGCGGTGCGCAGAGCAAAGCCGGCAGTCGCTCGCGGGAGCGATCTGCCGGCATCGGCTTTCCTGACAAGGTCAGATTATGCGGCGTCATGTCGTGAATTTCGCGATGGAGCTGTGGAGTTCCTTCGACAGGTTGGACAATAAACCGATCGTGCCGGTGACCTCTTGAACGGCGGCGCTTTGCTGCTGAGCGGCCGCGGCCACTTCCTGGAAGCCCGCTGCCTGCTCTTGGGTGACGCCGGAAATCTGTTCCATCGAATCCGAGAGCGTGGAGAACGACTGTTTAAAGCCGGACAGCGTTTCCGCCAACTGGTCGGTCCTGCGCGAATACTCGGAAATGCCTTCCTGGATGATTTTGAAATTCTCGAAAGTGCCGCTGATGCTTTCATGTCCCTGTTCGACCGCCTGATATCCTTCGGCTACGCGATCGATGACGTGCGCGCTGTTTTCTTGCGTACCCGTAATCAGTTCGACGATCGATTTCGCCGCATGGTCGGACTGCTCCGCCAGTTTTCTCACTTCCGAGGCCACGACGGCGA
This sequence comes from Cohnella sp. CFH 77786, assembly GCF_019400745.1. Lineage (GTDB taxonomy): Bacteria > Bacillota > Bacilli > Paenibacillales > Paenibacillaceae > Cohnella. Next base: position 5,611 of record NZ_WJIB01000020.1, read on the forward strand.
AGCCTTTTCCTTGCTCGCCCACCCTGGCCGCTTCGATGGCGGCGTTCAGAGCAAGCAAGTTCGTTTGCTGCGAAATATCGGAGATCATATGAATAATTTCTCCGATTTCCCGTGAACGCTCTCCGAGCCTTTCCGCCGCTTCCCGTGAATGCAGAATGACTTCCCTCAGAACTTCCATTTGATGAAGGGCCTGTTCCACCAGCTCTTGCCCTTGGGCGGATTGGAGCTTGACCTGATGGGTCATTTCCTTCATCCCCTCCATCTCGGCAGTTACTTCCTTCAACTCGGAATCCATTTGCCCGATGGTCGCGGTTCCGCCGGTGATGTTTTCGACGATTTGGGTGACGCCGTCCGACATCTTGTTCATGGATTGGGCGATTTCCCCGGAGCTCTCGCTCGTCTCCCTGGCCGACTGATGCAGGGTTCGGCTTGTTCCGGCGATCTGTTCGGAAGTGCTGGAGATTTGCCGGATCAAATCCCGGAGATTATCCCCCATGACGCGGAAGGACGCGGCGAGCTTGCCGATTTCGTCTTGGCGGTCCAATTCGAAACGGTCGCGCAAATCGCCTGAAGACACTTTCTCCGTGGCGATCATCAATTTGCGAAGCGGCTTCGTCACGAAACGGCTGATCCAAATCGCGATCAAAGTCCCGACCGCGAGAACGATCGCCGTAATCGTAAACGTGGTCCACGAAATCGCCGCGCTCGTCTCCGGGACGACGGAAGCGTTCAAATCGATGCCAAGCAGCGTGTTGATACCGCCTTGCGGGTTCTTAATCGGCATGAAGATGGATTTATGGATGCCGTATTCGTCTTTATAAATCCCGCTGACGACGGTTTTGTCCCCGGCAAGCGCGGCTTTCATTTCGGACGTGAACGGATAAGGCGTTCCGTAATCGTCCGGCACGTCGGACAGTACGACAATATGCTCGTTTCCGCCCTCGTTGGACAGCACGTACACATTTTCCAGACCATTCTCTTTTTTCAGCTGCTCCAGCGCTTGCTTGATTTGCCCGTATTGGGGGGCTTGCTTCGATCCGATGGGCGAATCGAAGCCGGGGATAGCGGCAATCGTCCGGTAGGCGACTTGAATATTGGTATTCAGGCGATAGTCGAATTGCTTCAGCAGCTTGTCCGTCAGCTGTCCGTTTACGATCTGGCTTGATACCGTGAAGGCTCCACAGGTGATGAGGAGTAGGAGCAGGATGCTGAAGACGATTTTGACCGAAAGATAGTGGGTAAACCAATGGACGATTCGTTTAGCGAAGGATTGAACCCTATGCTCCGACACCTACAGTACCTCCTGTATCTGATTGAATCTCGTCGCTCTCATAGACTTGAGCGATGATTTCTTTGAGATAGCGGACGATGCCGCTCACATGCTCGACTTGCGTGTAGGGAGAAATCACGAAAAACTTCGCTGCGTAAAGCGCGATATGGCCGCCGTCTGCCGTCGGAACGATCAAATGCTTCTTCGTGTCGCCGAAGAACATTCGGTCGCGGCGTTCTCCCAGCGTTTCGAACAGCTTCTCGTTTAATGCGTTCGTCTGGCGGATCTCCGTAAGCGTGCAGCTTCCGGACAACTCTTCCCGGAACGATCGGCCCCCTCCCGGATAAATCCGGAACAGCGTGACGAGACCCGGATTGTCCGGGTTGACGATCACCGCTTCGGGGATTTGCGAGGCAAGTTCTCTTCGGAATGCCAGATTGACGTCGACGAACTGGGCCAGGAGACGCTGGTAGCCTTCGACCCCGAATGCCAGGAGCGCGCTGTACATGCTGATGGAACTGGCCATTCGGGAGCATTCGAGCGTATACCCGGTATGATACTGACCGTAGCCGCGATGGCCGACGTACGGCGTTTCGTCCGGGTCCAGATCCAGCAGCCGCAAATCCGCGGCGTCTTTCACCAGCAGCAGGCTTGTCAGATAAGGGGTTTGTCCGAGCTTCTGGAAGTCGAAGCACAAGGAGTCCGCCATACCCAGATGCGTCATCCTGCCTTGGATGGTTTGCAGAGCCTTAAGCGTCTCCGGTTGAAGAGCAAGGGGATTGGCGGCGAAGTCGTAATCGTTGAAGAAGGCGAAAAAACCGCCAAGAGCGGAATCTGCATGAATATGCGGCCTCTTCAAGCCATGGGCTTGCGATACGGCTTTCGCGGCTTCGTAAATTTCCCTTACATTGTCTATGCCCAGCGCATCCGTCGTCCCCGTTGTCGCGACGATATAAACGGGTACACCTCCTTTACGGATGACGCTTTCCATTTTATCACATAAATCCGCTACATCCATCGAGCTGTCGGCTTTCGTGCGGACCTTAACCAGATTGCGGCTGCCGAGCCCCGTCGCTTCCATCGACTTGAACAAGCTGTAATGCGCGGCTTCGGAGCAAAACGCGTACAGCCGGTCCGGCACTCCATTCGCCATCGCATCAGGGACAAACTTGCTGATCGCGATCCGCAGTCCGGTAAATATCGCACCCTGACCGCCCCAAGAGGTGTAACCCCCGCTTTGCAGCGGATCGTATCCGACCAGCTTGGACATCATGCCGATGACTTTGACTTCCGCTTCCGCTCCTGCAGGACCGTAGACATCCCATAAATTGTTGCCATTCACGATGAAGGCGGTGATCATGCCTAGAATGCCCGGAATGCTGGCCATGGGCAAGATGTTCGTCAAAAAATACTTCGTATGGTACGGATGCGCGTGCAGCAGCTCCAGCAGCCGGTCTCCCACTTGTTCCATGGGAACGCCTTGCCCTGGAATTTCGCTTTCCAGAAGCAGATCGTTGTAAAACGAGCCGGAACGCCGTTTCGTGCCCTTCAAATAGACGGAATCCGGATCCTTTAACGCGTCGGCACCCGTCAGAATTTGCCCGATCAGCCTCATCATCAGCTCCCGTTTATCCGGGTTCCCGTCATCGCTCGGAAACCATTGTCTGACATCGGGCGTATTTCTCATGATTCTCTCCCTCTCTCTGATCGATATGTATTTTAATCGGCTTTGTCCCTCGTGATGGAGATGAAAATGAAGGAGAGACGGCCGGATCAAAAGTAAGGGCAACAAAAAGCGACGCACCTATGCCCCGCTAAAGGCGTAAGGACGTCGCTTCGAAGGAAGGCAACTGGCTGACGTTTCCGCGAATCGCGGAAGTAGTCCCTTTAGCTTTGCGTCACTACTTTTCAGTAGTTTTGCCGATGGAACGTATGAAATTGTAGACGGTCCCAAGTCGCAAACCGCTAGGGCTTAAGTAAGGAGTCGTTTCCAATTCATTCCTAGACATATCTTACTGGTTTACGTCGGATGAATCAACCGACTTATGTTAAATTTTGCCGAAAAAATAAACCGCCCGATTCGCGGCGAATCGGACGGTTTGCAGATGGTTGCGTTTATAGGAGTCGTTAATCGACAACGAAAGGCACTTGTATGCTGGCGGTTTCGCCGTCTTTCGGCGTGAGCCACGCTTCCAGGATGTACATGCCCTTCTCGAGTCCCAGCTCGTTTACATTGATTTCGTAGGAGAGCGCATCGCCCGGTTTCAAAGCTTCCTCTCCCAAGACCTGGGCGAACGTGGCAAGGGATGAGTACAAGTAAACCGTCTCCCCTTTGCTGTTCGTGACGGCAAAATCGTAACGCTGGGAAGAAGTGAAGTCTAATTTGATCTCGCTTTCGGTCTGATTTTTAACCGAGTACGTATACTTGCCATCCGCTGTTTCCGTCAAGCTTGGCTCCAAACGCCCTTCCTGAATGGCTTGGGGGGCTTTGTCGGTCAAGGAGATGGTCCGAGTGGAGCTATCCCATGTTATACTTTTGTCGAGTGCGTTCGCGATGAGGCTGATCGGAACATATGTCGTGTCTTGGTATTGAAATGCATTCGGCACGGTTGCCTTGCCGTTCCGATACGAGCCGGCTTGTTCTCCGGACACGATAGCTTCGCCGTTCAGCGTGATCGTCAGCGGCTTGGTATGGATGTCGATCGTTTGCGTGAAATCGCCGGCATACCCGATCCCCGCGGTCAAGACGCTCCCCAGAATCGCTCCGCCGGCCAACAGGATGGGCAACTTTTTTTTCATCACCGTTTCCTCCCTTGATTTTGATTTCCCGACTTTCGTGTATTCAGACGTATTGGATGGACCAAAATGTTGCAGACCCATCAGAAGTTTCAAATAAACGAAGGGTGTGAGGATGTGGAAAATAATCGAAATTGGGCGGGGAACTACCGGTACGGCGCCTCGGAACTCCATGCTCCCGAAACGGTTGAGCAGGTGCAAGACTTGGTTTCCCGCAGCACTCGAATAAAGGTGCTTGGCACGCGGCATTCGTTTAATGGAATCGCCGATACCTCCGGAAGCCTTCTCTCGCTTCAGAAGCTTAACCGCGTGATCGAATTGGATCGTTCGAGCCATACAGTGACGGTGGAAGCCGGCATCCGATACGGAGAGTTGTGCCAATACCTCCACAGCAACGGCTATGCCCTGCACAATTTGGCGTCGCTGCCGCACATTTCCGTTGCGGGTGCATGCGCGACGGCCACGCATGGCTCCGGCGATTCGAACGGGAATTTGGCTGCAGCCGTTCATTCCATGGAGGTCGTGAAGGCGGATGGGGAGTTGATCGTCTTCTCCCGCGATCGCCAGGACGGGGAATTCGCGGGAGCCGCCGTCGGACTCGGGGGGCTGGGCGTCGTCACCCGAATCACGCTCGATGTGATCCCGGCCTTCGAGATGAGTCAATACGTCTACGAAAATTTGCCGCTGGCGCAGATGGGGAAGCACTTGGACGGCATTTTCTCCGGTGCGTACAGTGTCAGCTTGTTTACGAATTGGACGAATTCAACTTTCCATCAAGTGTGGTTAAAGCGGAAAATCACGGATCCAGGCTCCACTCGGATGGAACCCGAGTATTTCTCGGCCATGCAAGCAAACGGCCATCGGCATCCGGTGCCGGGTTACCCCTCGGAGAATTGCACGGAACAGATGGGGGTTCCCGGCCCCTGGTACGAGCGGCTTCCGCACTTTCGCCTGAATTTTACGCCAAGCGCCGGGGATGAGCTGCAAAGCGAATATTTCGTACCGCGCGAACATGCCTATCCGGCCTTGTGCGCGATAGACCGGCTTCGGGAATCGATATCGCCGCACCTGTATGTATCCGAGGTACGTACAATCGCAGCAGACGACTTGTGGATGAGTCCCTGTTATCGACGGGAGTCGGTTGCGATCCATTTTACGTGGAAAAGTCATGGGGAGGCGGTTGGACGAGTGCTGCCGCTGATTGAAAAGCAGCTTGAGCCCTTCCATGCTCGTCCGCATTGGGGCAAGCTGTTTGCCATGACGCCCGATCGGCTGCAATCCCTATATGAGAAGCTGCCCGACTTTCGTCGACTGCTTCTGCGCTGCGACCCCGAAGGGAAGTTCCGCAACGCTTTCTTGAACGAATATATCATGAGCTAGCGAACCAAGCCGGCGAGCCTCCAGGGCTGCCGGCTTGGTTGTTATCGCATTTCGCTGATAAGCGGCTGAATGGACAGCATGCCTTCAAGCTTCAACTTGATATCCGGCCATTCGGGAGCAATAAAGCTGTAATAAGCCGTATCCCGAATATAGCCATCGCCTAATATTCGATGATGTCGGAGGATGCCTTCCGGAATGGCGCCGATTCGCTCGATGGCCTTCCGTGAACGAGTATTGCGGGCATCGGCTTTAAGCTGTACGCGAACCGTACCCAACGTCTCGAAACAATGCCGCAGCAGCAAATATTTGCACTCGGTATTGACGCGGGTTCTCCATACTTCGCGGGAAAGGGCGGTCCAACCGATCTCCAACTGTTTATGGGGGATTGAAATATCCGCAAATCGGGTCGTTCCCGCGAGACGATCCGTCTCCCTGTCATAAATAACGAATGGCATCGCGTTTCCTCTAGCCCGTTCTTCTAACGCCGTATGGACATAAGCTTTCATATCGTCGACCTTTCGCATGCCCGGAGGGGAGTAGGTCCAAACTTCCGGGTCGTTCAGCGCTTCGTAAAGCGGAGCGATATGGGCAACTTCCATGGGAATAAGCGTTACCCTTGCTCCTTGCAGAATAACGGGTTCAACTTGCATCGATTCCTGTCTCCTTTTCGTATCCGCACATGATTCGTAATTTAGAATACTGATCGAAGTGGAATTCGGAAAGATCCAATTATCCGGTTTTTTAATATGCCAATCATGAGGGACTCGTCCGGTTTTTTCGACACACCAGAGATATCAGTTACGGTTTTCACTTGATAGGAGTGGGCTGCTTTCTCCCTTTCAATTTTCCAAACTTTAGAGGGATCCCGGTCAGGACGCCGTCAGGCGTTTTTCTTGTTGATGCCTCAAGATGCCGTGCCGTTTATCCTCAGCTATTGCAAGTGTATGGCGTGGTGTGATACACTCCAATCAAAAGTGTGCGACGCAGCACCATACACGAAGCGAGGTGAAGCGATGCCGTCCACCTACGTCTGGAATCCCGGCCAATTCCGGATCGATCCTGCCAGGCCGCTATACGAGCAATTCGTTGAGCAAATCCGCGCCATGATCGCGAAGGGGACGCTGGCGCCGGGAACGCGGCTGCCTTCGGTGAGGGAAACGGCCGCATCGCTCCGCGTCAATCCGACGACGGTCATGAAAGCCTACCAGGAGCTGGAAAGGCTCGATCTGCTCGTTTCTTTCCGGGGGCAAGGCACGTTCGTGACCGAGGACGAGGAGGCGATCCGCCGCTCGCGGAAAGAGCTCGCCATAACGGCGGTTCGGCAAATGGAAGAGCTGGCCGCCTCGATCGGCTTAACCTTGAAGCAACTCATCGAACTGTCCGAGGAGAAGGAGTGAGGTTGTCCATGCCAATCGCGAACGCTTCCGCCCCCGCCATCCAATGCGATGGGCTCGGCGTAAAGATCAAAAAGAAAACGGTGCTCGATAACGTCGGATTCACGGTCGAATCCGGGAGCTTGGCCGGTCTGCTCGGCCCGAACGGAGCCGGGAAGTCCACGCTTATGCGCATTTTGTGCGGATTGCTGCAGCCCGATCTGGGCACGGCCCGCGTGTTCGGTCAGCCGCCGGGCGTCGAGACGCTCGGACGCATGGCTTTCCTTCCCGATCGGGGGAAGCTTCCCTCCTGGCTGACGGCCAGGGAATGGCTCCGCTTCGCGGAAAAGTTGTATCCGGATTGGGACATGCCGAGAGTGCCCGAACTGACGGCCGCACTCGGCGTCGAGCCATCCGCGCGGATCGGCGCCATGTCGCGCGGCGAGGAAGCGCGCCTGCAATTGCTCACCTGTCTGGCCCGGAAGGCGCCGCTCCTGATTCTCGACGAGCCGTTCGCCGGCGTCGATCTTCTGTCGCGGGAACGAATCGCGTCGGCCGTCATCGGCGAGCAGGCAGACGGCAACCGGACGTTCCTCATCGCGACTCACGACATCCGCGAGATGGAATCGCTGTTCGATCGGGTCGTTCTCATCGGCGGCGGCACGGTACGCGGCGTTTACGACGCCGAAGAGCTCCGTGCCGAAGGCCGCTCCATCGAATCCTGCTACAGGGACGTGTTCGCATGAAGCCGCGGTACGATCTGTTCGCTCTGGAAATGAGCATGTACCTGGAACTGTTCAAGAAGTTTTGGCGGTTCTTGGCGCTTGCCGTTTGCGTGCTGCTCGCCGCCGCGCTTTACTTCCTGGACGGAGCCGCGCCGGAATCCATCTTCGCCCTGTCCGCCTTGCTCGCGTGGACGGTGTCGTTTTTCTTTGCGCTGTTACATTCGCTATACCTCGGGGCCAATCCGTTTCTGGAATGGTGGCTGACGCTTCCCGCTCCGCGGGATCGCCTCATTCGCGCGAAAATGGCGGCCATGACCGCGGTTTCGGCGGCGGTGTCCTTCGTACTGTGGCTTATGGCCGCAATAACGGCGCTTCGTTCGTCCATGTTGGGGGAGACGGTGACGGCAAGCCGTGTTTTGCAAGCAGCAGCGGCTTACTTGGCCATTCATGCGGTTGTGGTGCCGCTGGCCGTCGGTTTCGGTTTTCTCGTTCTATGGCTCTATGGCGGTTGGCGGAGGATTTTTATCGTTCCTTACTTAATGCTGCTCTGCTCGCCCTTCGCACTATTTGGGGTGATTGCGGATTCGCACGAGCGGGTTCAAAAGTGGCTGAGCCCGGATACGGCAATCGTATATGCGTTCATCGGAGCCTTGGCCGCAGCCGTCGTCTGGCGGTTCTCCGTTACTGCAGCTGCAGATAAGGGGGTACGCGATCTCGCTTCGTTCCGGACGAGCGAAGCGGCAGGAAAGCGCTCTTGGTCGTCCCGCAATACGAAGGAAGACCGCTTTGCGCCCCGGCGGGAGCAAGGACGTTTTCGGACGCTGTACGCGTTCGAGCGTTCCGGTTACCGCGACTTCGGCTCGCTCTTCCCGGTCGCGATTGTCCGCTGGACCGCTGTGGTATTGATGGCCGTTGCGGGGTTCTTCACTTTCGGGGATCGCGAATCGATGTTTCAATTGACCAACGTTCTATTCATGCTGGCGTTTACGACGATGGCCAGCATTTGCTCGATAGGCAACCAAATCGAATCCCAGCGGCGGCGCATGGCGTGGTGGCTCGGTTTTCCGTTCGACAGGCGCGTGCTGCTCGCCGCGCGGATTGCCGCGGCTGCCGCGACCGTCTACCGGTGGGCCGCCGCCGCCTGGCTGAGCGCTGCGGCCGGCGGAGCGATCCGCTTCGCTCTCGACGGTTACAGCGGCAATGCGAGCGAGGAAGCTCTGCAGATTGCCTATCCCATTTTGTTCTATGTGATCCTGTCGATTTTGTTCGGTTTCGCGATCCAAATCCAATCGTACGCCATCCGCAGCCGCCTGGTCTCCGTCTTGTACGTTCCGATGGCTGCCGGCACGTACTTGATTCCGACGGCCATCAACCATTGGCTGTTTACGGAAGAGGCGATCATGGGCGGGGTCGGCGCGCGTCCGTGGCTTCTGCTTCTCGGCATTGTGGCGATCGGATCGCCGCTCGCTTACGCCGCCTTTGCCGCCGGAGCCAAATGGCTCCATCTGAGCCTCACCCACGCGAAAGAGAGTTCTAGTCCGCTGTCTTCCGGCGCTTCCCGTCCGTTTTGAAAATATAGGGTTGCGCACGAACTTATCAAGCTTTTCGACATCGTACGACCGTCCAAAGTTGGTACAACCTGGCGAACCGCAGCATATATTGGAATCAAGCAATGATCCACCTCTTAAGGAGGTGATGCAAAGTGGTTAGCACGTTAACGCTTTGGATGGAAGTCGCCTTGTGGGTCGTATTGGGTTCGATGGCGGCCGATTTCCTGCTCGGCTTGTACAAAGCGCTGACCGGCGGCAAGCTCTCGCACGAACTCGTTCTGGGCTACCTGAAGGATATCGTCTACTACGTTCTTCCTCTGCTATTGCTTGCAGGGATTTCTGTCATGGACGCAACGGGCTGGATCGTGCTGGTCGGATATTACCTGGGCGCGTTGGCCGTAATCGTGAAGTATTTATCGGATATCAAGGCCAAATTGTAATCGAATGCAGGGTCAAGGACTCTTCCCGCTTAGAAGGACGCAGGTCGCGTGTTCGCGATTCGCGTCCTTTTTTTGCGCTTCAGCCGCCGGGTTCCCTTGACTTCGATCCGATCAAATATCCGATAATCGTCGATTCGACGGGGAGCACGATGAGCGTCCACATTTCCTTTAATCCGAAGTCGGGCGAACGGTATCTCTCGGGCGTCAGCGTGTAGACCAGCGCCACGACAAGGACTCCTAGCGCGATTGTGCCTACGATATATAAGCGAACGTTCTCTCCCGAGCCGAAGAACTTCCCGAGGAAGCCGAGCTCCGCTTTACGCCTCTCGCTCTCCGCGTTCGCCGCAATGATTTTGCTGGCGACTCTCGGATCTTGAACTTCGATTTTATTCATGCCGAGACCCCCTCGCCCGCGAAAAAGGTAAACGTCAGCACCCATGAGGTAGCGTCGGAATTAATGGTTACCTCGTAACGCAGGGACAGCTTGCGATTGTTCAATACGCCCAGATGGATCATGTCATGGTTGCCGGTAGGCTTGCCTCTCGGAAAATTGACGCATGCGATTCGCACCTCGTTGTAGCGAACAAGACGGATATCCGTCGTGACGTCATCCCTCTCCCGCTCATATTCGATACAGAATACGAACGTCAAAGGATCGTTTTCTTCCGATAACACGATTTCGATCGGACTCATCCCATAAGCGAATACTCTGCCGTGGTATACGGCTTCGAACCCTCCGGACGTTATTTTCATGGATATCCCTCCGAAACTATCTGTCATCGTGCGGCTGTAATGGTATAGTTTACGAACATGAAGGATGTTGCATGACAACCGTCTTATTCGGCCCAGCGATTCGTACGGGTTATTCTTGTTGCAGGGGCATCCGGAATAATATCCTCCTTACATTGCAGTGGTAGGATGAAAACGGAGGTGAGGCCCAAGTGAAGTTCATGCGCTTGAAGGGAAATCTGGAGCAGAGCAACCTGGACAACCGGCTCGGATACGATCCGGAGATTCTTGAGTTCTATCTGAGCGATCGCGACCTGCAAGATCCGGACCTGATTCGGGACCGGATCCGCCAGCTCCATCATCGGGGAGTCAAACCTTATTTGCACCACCCGCCCGTTCACCAAGGCGAGTATTTGGACATCTTAAGCGGAAACCCTCTTGTCCGACGCTTTTACAACGAATCTTGCGAGCTGCTCGCGCGCATTTGCGAGGAAGAACGGGCCAAATGCGTCGTGCATGCCCACTATGTGCATACGGATAGCTGCCGGAACGTAACCCGGGAGCGAACCGTTCTTCTTCGCGAAGAGATTCGCAAGGTGATGGCTTACTCGAAGGAAGTGTTCGTATGGGAAGATTCGACGGAGGGGATCTTCTCCTATGGCCGCAATCCGTACCTCATAGACGATTTGATCGTGCCCCTGGAGCTTCCGTTAACGGTCGACGTGAGTCATACGTTCATTTCGTTCGGCGGGGATAATGAACGGCTCCGGGACGTACTCGAACGAACCTCGCCTTACGCGCAATACTACCATCTGGTCGACAGCGCCGGGATCGAACACGATTCGCTGCCGCTCGGCCGGGGGAGAATCGATTGGCGAATGGTAAAGCCGCTCGTGCTGGGGAAGGATTTCATTTTCGAGATCACGCTCAGCGGGGACCATTTCGATTGCGCCCCGATGGTAGATAGCGCACGTTATTTTGCGGGCGTCGAGGCGGAAGACAAGGTCGTCGCGGAATGAGAGCAGCGCAGAGAAGGGACGGGAACGCCTGTAAGCGGGCGCTTCCCGTCCCTTTCCGTTGGAGGTCATGATTTCGGAAACAATACAGATATGATAATTGAAATGAGCGATGAAAAATGGAAACCCTCATCTACAAAGCCTTCGCGCATTTCAGGATGGGCTCTCGTTAACGGCTCGCATCTGCGTCTTTCGCCGGACGCGTATGCCCAGGACGACAATCAAGCAAAAGCTGACAGCCATCACGCTAAACGCGGTCCACTGTCCGGCAGTCCACCGGAACAAGTAACGCGGAGAATCTCCCCGCAACCATTCGAGCGTAAATCGCCCGAACGAGTACAAAATGTTGTAGGCAAGGAATAACATACCGGTTGGCAGCTTTTTGTTTTTGAGGATGAGCAAGATCGCGAATGCGATCAGATCCCACTGTCCTTCCCATATTTCCGCCGGCCATAGAGGCTGCGAACCGTACACGTCATACGCCATCGTTCCCTCCGGGTACACGATGCCGAAACCCGAACCGGTCGGTGAGCCGTAAGCGTCTCCGTTCAGAAAACAGGCAATTCTGCCGATTGCCTGGCCCAGTACGATAGCCGGAGCCATGTTGTCGGCGAACTCCCAGAACGACAGGCCATGCTTCCTCGTGTAGAGGATGACGGCGGTGAAACCGCCGATCAAAGCGCCTTGAATCGCGATTCCTCCTTGCCAAATCAACAGAACTTCCGAAGGATGCTTCGAGTAGTAATCCCATTGAAAGAAGCAAACATGCCAGAGACGCGCGCCAAGGATGGATCCAAGGAGCACATAGGGTATCATGTTCGTCAGGTGGGGCAAGCAGGGAGTTCCTGCCGCCAAATAACGGGCAACGCCCAGCGCAAGCAAGACAGCTAAAGCCACCACGAGTCCGTAGGAATGGACATGGAAATCCCCGATCGTAAATAAAACGACTTTCATACGCTCGCTCCCTTAATGTACTACTCGTTGTAGTATAATTAATGAAAAAAAAGAGGCTAGGAATCCCCGCCCAATGCCAGCAGAAGAAGCAGCGAACAGGACAGCAAGAGGGGCCGCAGCCAATCGATCCGGACGTTAACCGGCTTATCGGGTTCGAGCACCTGTTGGATCCGGTAGTGCATCGTCGTGTCCGTAAAATGAACCGCAGCTGCCACATGGCGCAGGTTACTGCACTTCGACAGTTTCAACAACACGCTGCCCAGATGCAATTCCGTTCCCATCCTCCGGATGGCAAATCGATCGGCAAGGAGTTCATTCCATGTACGATAGTAGGTTAATACCGATCGGACAATCGGACAATAAACGAAGGCGTCCGACAGCAGGGTCAAGAGAAACAATTTCGCGTTATCCCGATTGCGGCAATGATACCATTCGTGCAGAAGAATTGCCTTGACCTCATCCTTGCTGAACATGCGCAGAACGGCGGTAGAGATGACGATTTTCGGGCGAAGCATCCCTAACGTCAATGCAACGAAGGCGTCGTCCCGCACGACGATCATTTCCGTTCCCCAACTTCGGTATGCAGAATGGAGACGTTTCGTTAGTTTGGCGTGCTTGCCGAGGCGATACCTCTTTAACCATTTTCGAGATAAATAGAATTGCGCGAGCAATCGCCAAACGGCTCTGCAAAGCGTGCAGCCGATCATCACGTCGAAAACGGCATAAGTCACGGTAACGACCCGATCGCTGCCGTTCCCCGATTGATGAACGGCGAGCGCTGCCATTTTCCAAATGGCGAGCACCGCGAATGCGACCGTTAACGCGTAAATCAACCTCAGCTTGACCGGGGGATTCATCGCGTTTTCCCCCTTTTTAATTCGTTTATTTTACGCTCCAATTTCTCGATCGTCTCCGGATCGACATCGTCGAGGGCATCGATCAAGTGGCTTACGACCATACTTCCGAAATCTTGGAGGAGTCCTTGCGACACCGCTCTCGTCTGTTCCGAAAGAAATTGTTCTCTAGACAGTATGGGGATGAAACGCGCTGCTTGAGTCCTGCCGGTTCCGGTCTGCACCTTCGTGAGATGGCCTTTGTCGAGCAGGCGATTCATGACTGTCATTACCGCATTGACGGAAATCGGGCTTTCCCGGCTGAGAATCGATTGCGCTTCCTTAACGGTTACTCCGCCGGTTGACCAGAGAAGGTCCATGATTCTCGCTTCCAGAGGTCCGAAAAAACGTTTCAGCCCTTCGCTTCCGACATTGAGTTTTTTGATCTGCATCTTTGACACGCTCCTATATACTACATAGTGTAGTATGATTATTTATGGACTGTCAACCTAATGAGACGGAAGGGGGATTCCGCCGATTCCAAATACAATGGAAGATGGACTGGATCGAGCTGGTTCTTCAAACATGATTTGCAGGGCCATTGTGTAAAAGGAAATTCGAAGCCGCCACCGAAGTTATATTTCATAGGAAAACCAACGATCAACGAGGATCGGACAACGGAGCGAAACCATGAAAACGTTCAAGAAGGTCTACGTCGAGATTACCAGCGTGTGCAACCTGGCTTGCAGCTTCTGTCCGCCGACGGAGCGCAAGTCGAATTTCATCAAGCTGGACACGTTCAATCATATCCTGGAACAAATCAAGCCGCATACGAAGCATATTTATTTGCATGTCAAAGGCGAACCGCTTCTCCATCCGAAGATTGACGAGCTGCTGGACGCGGCTCATGCCCAAGGGCTGACCGTGAATATCACGACGAACGGCACGCTGATCCATAAGGCGTGGCACAAGATCCTCGGCAAACCCGCCCTGCGCCAAATGAACTTCTCGCTCCACAGCTTTGACGGCCATGAAGGCTCGGAGGATCGGGAGGGCTATTTGCGGCAAATCCTGGATTTCGTCCGCGAGGCCTCCAAGCATAAGGTCATCTTCTCGTTCCGGCTATGGAACCTGGATCAGGACAACCTCACGAATCAGCAGAGAAACCGGAATCGGGCCACGCTGGAAATATTGGAGAGAGAATTCGGGCTGGATTACCGGATCGAGGAGAAGGTGACGCCGGGCAGCGGGTTGAAGGTTGCCGAGAACATCTACCTGAACCAAGACTATGAATTCCAATGGCCGAGCCTGCATGCGCCCGAAGACGATGGAGTCGGCTTCTGCCATGGGCTCCGCAGCCAGGCGGCGATATTAGTTGACGGAACGGTAGTGCCTTGTTGTCTTGACGGAGAGGGCGTCATCAACCTCGGGAACGTAAACGCGACGCCGTTTTCGGAAATCGTGGAGAGCGAGAGGGCGAATAACCTGTACGATGGTTTTTCCAGACGCCAGGCGGTCGAGGAGCTATGCCGAAAATGCGGATACCGGAAGAGGTTCGACTTGGAGCGCCAACAACAACGATATCTACATTCTGAGTAATCAGGAAGAAGAGAACATCGGCTGGATGAGGTATAGGTATTTTTGGGATACCCCCTCTTCATGAATATGATTTGGTTGGATGAAGAGTATCGGAATCAGGGTTTCGGAAAACTTGCTGAAATGGCACCTGCCCTAGCTGCGGGTGTTTTCTTTTCATAATAATCGACAGGAAAACCGGATCATTCGTCGAATTTTGTAGAATCATTCGTTTCGTTTGGAGGACAGCTATGAACGAATCCCAAGCTTCCACAATCGCGGTGCATAGCTTAATATCTTTGCCGGCAAACCGTTCGCAGCGGCGTTTTGCCTTCCTGATCGGCGTCATCGTCTGCCTTGTTTCGTTGATTTCGGCTCCGTTTGCCCGAGTCGCGCTGCCGGCCATGCAAGCATACCAACCGGCGATCTTCTCCACGATCGTATGCTTCGAACTGATTACAGCTTACGTATTATACAGCCAATTCCGGATCAACCGGTCGCCGTCGGTGCTTGCGCTTGCCTCGGGTTATCTCTTCTCGGGCGGCATGAGCTTGATGTATGTACTTACCTTCCCCGGCATCTTCTCCCCGACGGGGCTGTTTCATGCGGGGCTCCAGACGGCGCCCTGGATTTATTTGTTCTGGCATATGGGGCTCCCCGTGACGATTTCTTTGTATATGTTCCTGGATGATAAATACAAAGACGTGCAGCTGAGTCCCCGGAAAGCCTGGCAAGCGTCGGTACTCTCCTCGTCGGCGGTCGTTCTGGTGATGGCCGGTCTTACGTACTTCACGACCCGTGGCCATGATGGGCTCCCGATCGTCCTGGTCAACGGCCGGCTCACTCCCTTGTTCTTGTACGGATTCGGAACGCCGATCGTGCTGGCCAGTTTGATCGTAGGGGTGCTGTATTACCGGAGGACAAGGGGCAGAACGGTGACCGCAGCGTGGCTGTGCGTCGCTCTCCTTGCGTCGATGCTCGACGTGGTCATCATCCTATGCGGCGGCGGCAGATACAGCGTTGGCTGGTATGTGGCCAAATGGAACTCTTTCGTATGCGCGAACGCGGTGCTCGCGGGCATGATCTACGAGTTCACCAAATTATATTTGAGCATGACGGTTCTGTACCGCAAAGTGACCGAAAGCGAGAACAAATATAAAGAGCTGTTCGGCGCAAGCCAGCTGGCGGAACGGAAAATCGCCAAGCAAAACGAAATTATCGAACGCATGCTGGAATCCACCCACGAAGCGATCGTCATGTGCGATGCCGATGGACGGGTCGTGTTCGCGAACCGGCGATTCGAGCTGTTGTTCGAGAGGCCTCTGCTCAGCGGCCAGAAGCTGGCCGATTACTGCGCGCGCATGAAATCCGCCCACGGGACTTTGGCGGAAATCATCGAAGGCTACTTCGCCGGGCGGATCCGGCCCTTCCGCGAGCGGATTTCGGTCGTTACGAGCAAAGAGAAGACCCGATTTTACGAATGCTACGTCAGTCCGATATCCGACGAAGCGGACGGTACGCTTCACGGCCATCTCTTCGGCTTCCATGACCGGACGGATGAAGTGCGGATGGTTTACTACGACGAGCTGACCGGCCTCCCGAATCGAAGATATCTGGGAGAGCGGCTCATGGAAGCCATGGAACGGGCGAAAGACGGGATCGCGACGTTCTCCGTTTTCTTCATGGACCTGGACGGATTCAAAAAGGTGAACGATACGCTGGGGCATGAAATGGGAGACCGGCTGCTGCAGGAAGTCGCCGACATTCTGCAATCGTGCGTGAGTGATCGCGGCGTATGCGCCAGGTGGGCGGGCGATGAATTTATCGTATTGCTGGAAGTCATTGACCATCAAGAACAGTTGGAAGAAATCGCTCGGACGATCATCCAGGCGATTCAAGAGCTGCGGGAAATTGACGGCATGGAGGTCCGCGTTACGGCAAGCATCGGAGTCGCCATCTACCCGAATGACGGATCGGAAGGCAAAACCTTGATCCAGCATGCGGACCAAGCGATGTATGAAGCGAAAATGAGAGGCAAGAACAATTGTTGTTTTTACTCCTCCGTTTCGGGACAATAGAGGAAACTCCATTTTTCGGAAAATGGGAGGGTTTAACCTTGATCGTACTGGAAACGGAGCGGCTCATTCTTCGCCGTCAAACGACGGAGGACGCGGCATTTATCTTGAAGCTGATCAACGACCCCGATTGGATCCGGTTCATCGGCGACCGGGGCGTCAGGACGGTGGATGAGGCGCGGGACTATATCGTCAAATATCCGTTGGACATGTATGCCCGCTTCGGGTTCGGGTTTTATTTGACGGAGCTCAAGGACAGAGGCGTTCCGATCGGCATCTGCGGCTTGGCGAAGCGGGATTACTTGGAGGACGCGGACATCGGCTACGCCCTCCTTCCGGAGTTTCGGGGTCAAGGGTATGCTTACGAAGCTGCATCCGGCGTGATGGAATATGCCCAGTCCCGGTTGGGGCTCAAACGGCTTGTCGCGATCACATCCGAGGATAATCACGATTCGGGCAAGCTGTTGGAGAAGCTGGGGCTGCGGTTTGAAGGTGTGGTCGCGTATGGAGACACCGAGGAAAAAGTCCGGTTGTTCGGGATCAACTTCGCGTAACAGGGAATTGTTGGCCATTCTGGTGCCGATCATGGCCATGTTCCTCAGAGCTGGTATTACCGTCCGGATTCAAGGAAGAGATGATGAGCGAACGGTCCTTGAGAGGGCCGTTTTTTGTGATTACACGCTAGAAGTATAAAATCCGCCATCCTTTTTACGATGAGAGCTTTTTGGATGGCAGTGTCTTAGTACAGGGACAGGGATACAGATTTTGTAAGATTGTCACGGCTATAATCGCTTGACGTTATTTCGGTGCTCAGGCATGGGATCGCAAGCATGATCGTCATACTGGCGGGTCTCCGGATGGAGTCCCCCGATCGGTTGGTCGTCGCGCAGTTGAAGCGATTAGAAGGAAAACCTCCCTCTATTTTGGCGTTTTGGTCAGAAACGCACTATTAGTGGGAAAACCTCCCTCTATTTTTGGCGATACACGCTCAATTGGGGGTTTCCCCCGATTTTAGTGGGGGGTTTTCCCTCTAATTATCCATAATCCGCGAAATAATCGGAATTAGTGGGAGATTTTCCATCTAAACTTGACCGGCGGGGCGAATCCGGACACGCTGCTTCAAGTTGAAAGTTTCTTTAAACGCTTAGACTACCCAGAAGATTTGAGAGATCGCCACAGGAATTGGAAAGTTCATGACGAAGTATTCGTTAATCATACCCGCTCTATAAGGGAGGTCGTCCATGGAGTTTCCCGTGTATCTGCCGATCGGACCTTGGAAGCTTCATCCCCACCCGGTATTCGAAGCGCTCGCCTATTTCATAGGGTTTCGTCTCTACCTGTGGACCCGCAGGAAGGAACGGTTGCCGACGTTCCAAGCCTTATGGATTATCGTCGCGGCAGCTCTGGGGGCGGCGATCGGCTCGAAGCTGCTCTATTGGCTCGAGGATCCCGTGCTTACGATGAACCATGCGTTCGACGTCGTCTACCTGATGGAGGGCAAAACGATCGTCGGGGGTCTGCTTGGCGGACTTGTCGCGGTGGAGCTGATGAAGAGGAAACTCGGGATCACGCAGTCGACCGGAGACGACATGGTGTTTCCGCTCCTCGTGGCGATCGCCATCGGCCGAGTCGGTTGTTTCCTGACGGGATTGTCGGACCATACCTACGGAACCGCGACTTCCTTGCCTTGGGGCGTCGATTTCGGGGACGGGGTAAAACGGCATCCGACGCAGCTTTACGAGATCGCGTTTCTCGTTTTATTAGGCGGCTTGCTTAGGTACACTCAATCTAGGACCGGCCGAAAACAACCGTTGCCGGACGGTGCCGGGTTTCAGCTGTTTATGGCCGGCTATCTGCTGTTCCGGTTGACCGTCGATTTCATCAAGCCAACGCCGCATCCCTATCTGGGGCTGAATAACGTTCAACTCGCATGTCTCGCCGGTTTAATCTACTATGGCTTCCTCATCATTCCCTGGATCCGATCGAGAAGGCGCGACAAGGAGATGGCCTATGCCGGACAAAGTTAGACCTTACCTGTTCCTGGAGCTGACCAACAGCATCTGCGCCCATTGTCACCGGAAAGTCGAAGCCAAAATCGTGGCCGAGGAAAACCGGGTGTATATGTTAAAGCACTGCATGCAGCATGGAAGGCAGAAAGTGTTGATTTCGACCGATCTCGAATATTACCGTCGCAGCCGGACGTTCATCAAACCCGGGGAAATGCCCCTGAAATGGAATACCCCCATCCGGTACGGCTGTCCGTACGATTGCGGCTTATGTCCCGATCATGAACAGCACAGCTGTCTATCGCTCATCGAAATCACCGACCGTTGCAATCTGGAATGTCCCATCTGTTACGCGGAATCCTCGCCGCATCGGCTGTCGTATCGACCTTTGGAACAGATCGAGTCGATGCTGGATGCCGTGGTCGCGAATGAAGGGGAACCTGACGTCGTCCAGATCAGCGGGGGAGAACCGACCCTTCATCCCCGGTTTTTCGAGATCTTGGATGCTGCGAAGGCCAGGCCCATCAAGCATCTCATGGTCAATACGAACGGAATCCGCATCTCCCAAGACCGGGCGTTCGTGGAGCGTCTGGCTTCTTACATGCCCGGCTTCGAAATTTATTTGCAATTCGACAGCTTCGACCGCGATACCCTGATGGAACTGCGAGGTGCCGATCTGCGGGAGGTGCGCAGGAGGGCGCTCGAACATTTGAACGAGTTTAATCTCTCCACGACCCTGGTCGTGACCCTGAAAAAGGGACGGAACGACAAAGAAATCGGGGACATCCTGAATTACGCCGTACGGCAACGCGCGGTGCGCGGCGTAACGTTCCAACCCATTCAAGAAGCCGGTCGAACCGAGGACTTCGATTCGGGCGAGAACCGGCTCACCCTAAGCGAAGTGAGGCAAGGCATTCTCGATCAGACGGACCTGTTCGCGCCGGACGATTTATTGCCCGTTCCCTGCCATCCGGATTGTCTGGCTATGGGTTATGCCTTGAAGCTGGGCGATGAAGTCATTCCGCTAACCGGCCTCATCCCGCCCGAGACGCTGCTCGAGGGTACCCGCAGCACGATCGTTTTCGAACAGGATCCCGAAATCAAAAACCGGTTGTTCTCCTTGTTCTCGACTGCGCACTCTCCCGATTCGTCGGCACTCTCGTTGAAGCAGCTTCTCTGCTGCTTGCCTCTGCTTCAGGTTCCCGAGCCCATCAGCTACGACAACGTATTTCGGGTCATTATCATGAAATTCATGGACGCCCACGATCTGGACATACGTTCCGTCAAGAAGTCTTGCGTCCACATCGTCCATCCGGATGGGAGAATCATTCCGTTCGATACGTATAATCTGTTCTATAGGGACGGCAAGGAAGAAGAACTGGAGCGGCTGAGAGAGGAGAGGATGCCCCCGTGGGAGAGGATCAACGGATGAATCCGGATGAACGACAGCCGAGCCCCCGATCGCATCGGACAACGGATGTGGTCCTCGGCTTTTTTCTTTGCTTGGGGCTGCACTTGCTGCATCTATTGTACATTCCGGCCGTAATCGTCATCGGACTAACGCAGTGGCTTTACGTGATTCCCATGCTGATCGTCTTCCGGCGACGGAAAGGCGTCATGCAAGGACTTCTGATCGCGGCAGCTTTGACTTTCCTGTTGAATGCGGCGTGTTTCGGGATCGTCTTGTCAAACTTATAGGTGCGGCTTCCTCTCGAAGCGGGCACATGAAGATCACCGCCGAACCCGGACCGTGTCCGGGTTCGGCGCGTTCACAGCTTGGCATCCAGCCAGGGAAGGATGAGCGGCAGAACCTCCGAGGCCTGCATCGCCCGCGTGTGATCGAGTCCGCCCAGAACCCGGACGTCCCAACCGTACCCCTCGATCTCCTCTCTCCGGGTTAGGAGCGGACCGGCGATGTCCACCGCGACGTTCCCCCAACGCTCCCCGTAGTCGATTCTGTCGGCGGTTCCCGCAAAACAAAGGCGAGAGCAGGTTATTCGTGCCTGCGCCAAGCTATCGTTAAAGTCCTGCAAATCCTGATACAGGGTGACGAATTGTTGGGTCTGGGCTTGGCTCATGGTGACTTCGAAAGTGGACCAGTCGAATTCTTCCGAGGAAGAGTTTTGCGGGGGATTCGGGTTCGCCGCTGCGGAGATCGACATCTCGAGAGTCGCCGCCGTTACGCGCAGCATCTCCTTGTATGGACCGCCGATTGGAGGGAAGCCGCCCATGATGAGCGCAGATAGCCTGTCGGTCCGAAGAGCCAATTGCATGCCGATCAGCGCGAGCCATGAGTATCCGTAATAGGCGAATCGTTCGGCACCTGCCGCGTCCGCAATGGCCAGGAGGTCTCGAACGATGTTGGCGGGCTTCAGAGTGTCGGGTTTCGGTACTTGAAGGACATGGCCTTCGTAGTCGAAAGCGATGACGCGGTACCGGTCTCTCAGACCGTCCATAAGCGTACGCCCCAGGGCGGGGTCCGCT
This sequence comes from Cohnella sp. CFH 77786, assembly GCF_019400745.1. Classification (GTDB taxonomy): domain Bacteria; phylum Bacillota; class Bacilli; order Paenibacillales; family Paenibacillaceae; genus Cohnella. Next base: position 26,817 of record NZ_WJIB01000020.1, read on the forward strand.
CCCCATTTTCTCATTTCCTCGGCTTGCTGCCCCTGGAGGGGCTCCGGATTGACCGGAAGCAGAATCGCCGGTCCATCTCCCTCGGCCCTGACTCCAATCCGGCTTCCATCGTGCAATGTCGCCTCCATCATGATGGCTCTCCTCCTCCATCGGTTATCTCGTCGATAAACTTGTATTTTCCAGCGTGCAAGGATTGCAATAACTTTCGGGTAGCGGAGACCACGTACTCCATGTATCCGATCCACATACCGACCAGCTCGGGATGCTTCGAAGGATCGGACGGGATGGGTTCCGTCGGCAGGGTTTTCAAAAAGGCGACCGATTGATTCAGGGGGATGAGGCGCTCTTCCAGAATTGATATGACATGCTGCCGGGGAAGCATCTCCATGAATGCGATCCCTGCCGCCAACTGCTGGAGATCGTTGCTCTTCAGGGCATTCTCCAGAAGAGTCTGGAATTCGGTCTTGCCTTGTTCGGTTAGCATATACTCCGTACGGGACGGACCGAGCTTGGCGGGGTTGCCTGAATCTGCCGGCATGATCATTCCTTGCGCTTCGAGCTTCTCCAGCGCATGGTAGATGGAACCCGGTTTGACGCTGGTCCAAGTATCGGCACGCCAAGAGGTCAAATCTTGGTGGACACCGTAACCGTGCGTAACCCCCCTTCGAAGAATGGTTCCCAACACAAGCAATCTTACCGTGGACAATTCCGATGGCCTCCTCAGTTGGGATGGTGAGATGAGTATAATAGAGAACGGTTCATCTAGTCAAATTTGAATAGATAGGTGTATGAAAACGGTGAAAATCCGATAAACGTAAATCGAATCCGACCGCGAAAGTGGTTCTGAATCACATCATCCGCGAATCCGAATATTTCGTCGGCATTGCGCAGACGCTTTTCGGCTTAGCGACGATCTGGCTGAACCGTATCATACGTTCGGTTCCTTTTCACAAATCATTAGGCTAATACATCTAAAGACCTATATAAAATAATCCAATACATTGGTACATTTTTCCTTATAAAATCGATTTAAATCGAACCGTTGGAATAAAGGCAAACCCGTTGAAAAGCGGGGACGCAAACCTACAGGGGCTAAGGTGGACATGCAGGGTCCGCGATGCCAGCCAGTTGCCGAAACGGCGGATGAACCTCCGTCGGCCAGACGGAGGTTTTCGCGTTCAATAAATACACCCAGGCAGTGGCACCCGGAAGGGTTAGAGGAGGAGGAACGCGCCAACTTGGGTTGAGGAAGGGGCCAGAAAAACATCCCTAAAGGATGCCGGTCAAGCCCTCTACTTGCATAAACATCAAAGGAGTGAAAATAATGACGCAACTTGTAGTGAAGGCGCCGGGGCCGGTGTTTACGGACCCGGAGGGGTAAACTGCGGACTTCGATCCTGGGTCCCCCCGTTAAGCTGAGTTCATTTCATCTTCCTTTACGAGAGAGGCAGTCTGTACGAAACCAGTCCGAGCCGTCGCTGCGGAAGTTCGTTGGCATCCGTTCCCGGTTCGCCACACACGACAACGTCATAACATTTTGCGGAGGATAAAGAACATGCCAATTTCACTTCGTAAACGAAGTCATTTCCTCAAACGCATCATTTCCGCATTGCTCAGCGGACTGCTCGCATTTTCTGTACTCGTGTCTTTGCTGACATCCCCTGACGCGGCATCCGCGGCGCCGACAACGAAGACTGCGGTGGTTCAGAACAGTGCTGGCAATACTGCGGCCGTGCAAGGACAAGCAGTTACCAGCCAGATACCTGACTTGTATTATAATACTTCCCAGTTAACCCTTGGGAACGACACCATTGAGGTAAGACCGTACATCCAATTCGATCTTTCGTCAATACCGGCCGATGCGACCGTCGCCAACGCCACTTTGGAAATGACCTCGATCGTTTCCATGTTTAACAAAAATAACGTTAGCGCAACGGTAGCTGTTTATGGGGTTATGGGCGCCTGGAACGAAAACACGATTACGTGGAACAGCGCGCCGGCGTTTGCCCCCGATCCTGTCTCAACGCAACAGGTCAATGGTTATGCTACTGCCTCGAAAACGCAGTTTGATTTGACCGGCCTGGCGCAGCAATGGATCGATGGAAGCTTGCCGAACTATGGGATGGTGCTGCGATCCGAGCATTTCTCGTCGGGGTTTTGGAGCCGAAGATATTATCCAGACGAGAACCTGACCTTAGGACCTAAGCTGACCGTCACTTACACCGTGAATGACTTGACGGTTACGCCGCCGCAGTTGAGCCTGGTCAAGGGCGGAAGCGGAGCGCAGCTAACAGCCGGCTCTGATCATCCGAACGGCATCAAGCCCGGTGTGACGTGGACGTCCAGCGATTCATCCGTAGCGGCAGTGGACGCGAACGGGTTCGTCACGCCGGGAAATACGCCGGGAACTGCGACGGTAACCGCGACTACGGTAGACGGGCGTACGGCGGCAAGCACCGTAACTGTCCCGGCGAGCAGCAATGCGGACCTGAGCAGCCTGACGCTGTCGCAGGGGACGCTCAGCCCGGCGTTCAGCAGCGGAGTGACAGGGTATTCGGCCACAGTAGCCAATAGCGTGACGAGCGTGGATGTGGCGCCGACGACGGAGGACTTGAAAGCCGCTGGTACGGTTAACGGCAAGGTCGTCGCGAGCGGCACACCGTCAACCGTTCCTCTGAACGTGGGGAACAATATCGTGAAGGTCATCGTCACGGCTGAGGACGGGACGACGCAGAAGCTGTATACGATAACGATCTACCGCGCACCGAGCAACAGCGCCGAATTGAACGGTTTGTCCCTGTCCCGGGGGACGCTCAGTCCCGCGTTCAGCAGCGGAACGCAGCTCTACGGCGCAACTGTGGCTAACAGCGTAACGAGTGTGACGGTAACCCCGACGGTGGCGGAACCGAACGCGACCGTCACGGTGAACGGGCAGTCCGTGGCAAGCGGCAGCGCGTCTGGGGCCATCCCGCTGATCGTGGGGGATAACCCGATCAACGTAACGGTCACGGCGCAGGACGGCGCGACGAAGAAGACGTATACGATAAAGGTAACTCGTACGGCAAGCAGCAACGCGGACTTAACCGATTTGTCGGTGTCCGAGGGAAGCCTGGCCCCGGCATTCGGCAGCGGCGTGCAGCAGTACAGGGTCAATGTGGCGAACAACGTGACGGGCATCACGGTCACCCCGGCGTTTGCGGATGCCAACGCGACGATAATGGTGAACGGAACGCAGGCGGCAAGCGGAACCGCTTCGCCAAACATCCCGCTGAACGTCGGGGACAATTCAATTAACGTAACCGTAACGGCTCAGGATGGGTCGACGGCAAAGACGTACACCATCACGGTGAACCGTGCCCCGAGCGCGAACGCGAATCTGAACAATCTGTCGCTGTCCCAAGGCGTGCTCAGTCCGGCATTCTCCAGCGGCATGACGGCCTACTCGGTGTCGGTGACGAACAGCGTATATCGCATGACGGTTACGCCTGCGGCAGCGGAGTTCAACGCGGTTGTGAAGGTGAACGGGATCCCTGTAACCAGCGGCACGGCATCGCAGGATATTCCGCTAAACGTAGGAGACAACGCCATCAACGTGACGGTGACCGCACAGGACGGCACAACGACGAAGACGTATAGCGTCAAGGTCACGCGCGCACCGAGCGCCTCAGCGGACTTGACCAACCTGGAACTGTCGGACGGCGTGCTCAGTCCGGCATTCGATATAGGGACGACCGGTTATACGGCTACAGTGGCGAACAGCGTAAACAACCTGACGGTCACTCCGCGGGCAACCGACGCGAACGCGACGATCACGGTCAACGGCATTCTGACGGCAAGCGGAACGCGTTCCTCGGCGATCCCGCTGAACGTGGGAGATAACACGATCAACGTAATCATAACGGCACAGGACGGCACGACGACGAAAATATACACGGTAAAGGTGACCCGCGCGCCGAGCAACAGCGCCGAGCTGAGCCATTTGGCGTTGTCCGAGGGAAGCTTGAGTCCGGCCTTTGCAAGCGATGTATGGAGTTACACGTCGACCGCGGCGAGCTATGTGAAGAGCGTAAGGGTCAAGCCGTGGACGGCCGATCCGAACGCGACGGTCACGGTCAATGGCCAACCGGTGGCAAGCGGAGCGCCGTCGGGTCTCATGGTGTTGAATCCGGGAGACAACCTGATTGACGTGACGGTGACGGCGCAGGACGGCACGACGACCAAGACATATACGGTGAACGTAAGGCTCGAAGCGAGTACGGATGCGAATCTGATCAACCTGGCCTTGTCGAGCGGAAGCTTGAGCCCGCTCTTTGCGAGCGGGGTTCAAAGCTATAGCGCATCGGTGGCCAACGATGTCTCAAGCGTAACGGTGACTCCGACCGCATCGGATCTGAATGCGACGCTGAGCGTGAACGGAAATGCCGTAGCGAGCGGAGGGTCCTCGCCATCGATTCCGCTGAGCATAGGCAGCAATACGATCAAGGTGGTCGTGACCGCGCCGGATGGCACGACGACGAAGACGTACACCGTGACGGCGACGCGCGAGCGCGTGTCTTCATCCGCCGATAGGTCTTCGACGGACTCGCCTTCCACCGGTGTCACCGGCAGCGGGGGCGCTGCGTCCGATAAAACAATAGGGATCAGCGTCATTGTGAACGGCAAGGTGTATGATCAACTCGCCACAGGCACGACAACCCAAGAGGACGGAAAAACCGTGCTTACGGTGACGGTGGATACGGCCAAACTGGCGGCGCAGCTTGCGAAAGAGGGCGGCAACCCGGTCGTCATCGTCCCGGTTGCCATGGTGAAAGCGGACAAAGTGACGGCTCTGTTGACCGGGGACGTAGTAAAAGCGATGGAGAACAGGCAGGCCGTATGGGATGTGGAGACGGTTAACGGAAACTACAAGCTGCCTGCGGCGGAAATCGGGATCGACCACTTGTCGGCGCAGCTTGGCGGTGAAGCGAAACTGTCGGACATCGTCGTTCATGTGGACATTGCGAAAAGCGACGAGGGAAAGGTCAAACTCGCGGAAAGCACGGCGGAGAAAGGAAAGTTCAGCGTTGTCGTACCGCCGGTCGATTTCACGGTAATCGCTTCGTACAACGGCAAAACAGCGGAAGTGGACAAATTTAATGCGTATGTAGAACGTGAAATCCCGCTGCCTGACGACATCAATGCAAACAAGATTACAACCGCTGCCGTGCTTGCGGCCGACGGAACGCTCTACCATGTGCCGACCTACATTACCGTTCGCGACGGGAAGTATTACGCGGTTGTGAACAGCCTGACGAACAGCACGTACGCCTTGATCTGGAACCCGGCGACGTTTGCGGATGCAGCAGACCATTGGTCGAAGGATGCGGTGAACGACATGGCGTCGCGTCTGATCGTGTACGGAGCCGATGAGATGAATTACAATCCGAATACGGCAATCACGCGCGCGGAGTTCGCGGCGGTTATCGTCAGGGCGCTGGGACTGAATGACAACGGAAAAACCTCGGCTTACGGCGATGTAAAGTCCGGCGACTGGTACTACGGTGCTGTGGCGAAAGCGGAGGAATACGGCATCATTGCGGGATACGAAGATGGAACGTTCCGCCCAATGAAGACGGTCACCCGCGAAGAAGCGATGGCGATGATCGCGCGGGCGATGAAGCTGGCGGGACTCGACACGAACGTCAGCGGCACGGAAGCGGCATCCGTACTCGCCCGGTTTGCGGATGGCGCGGCGGTACACGCTTGGGCGAAGCAAGCGGTCGCGGCCACGGTAAAGAGCGGATTGGTCCAGGGCCGGGAAGCAGGGCTGAGGCCGACGAGCGATATCACCCGAGCGGAGACGGCGGCGATCGCGCAGCGGATATTGATCAAGGCCAAGCTGATCGACAGCAGAAATTCCAAGTAATCATGTTACAGGGGTTGCCGCCGAGTAGAAATTTTGACTTGGAGGCAACCCCTCTTTTTATGAGCTTATTGTCGCGCGGCGGCTGTAGAATCGGCCAATGTTCTCTAGAAGCGTTCGAAGCAATCGTAATTCCTTTGCCGATAGATTTTGCCATCCTTGAAGTCGAAGATACAGCAGAAGTAGGCCTTGAGTTGCTGGCCGTCCTTGAAAGCGCCGAGATCCGCTCCGACAACCGCCGTCCATACCACTTCCGTTATCAGCGTATCGCCGGATTCGTAGGATTTCCGGATGTCGAACTTCTGTTCCTTAAGAAGCTTTTTCCCGTTGGGAATCCTTTGCATGAGCGTCTCATAGTTGCTTACGGTAACGTTTGGGGTGATGAGGTTCGGAAACTCCGTTTGCTCGATCTCCGGATGCAATAGAGTCTTATAGTCGGGTTCCGATAGGCTGAACGACTCGCACAGTTCGAAAAACCTTCTGACCGTTTCCAATTTCATCCCAAGCACCGACCTTTCGTTCCGGGTTACCCACGAAATGAGTATACGATGCTGATATCGGGATGAATGTTACGAATTCGCAAACTCCGTTACAGATTCCGTAACGACTCTACGCGGTCCAGTGGACAGGACGGGTCAGAAACTGCGGCAGCTGCGTACGGGCATCGCCCTTCGCTGCGTTCAGCTGGGCCTGGGTGAGGAAGAGGCTGCCGCCCAGGTTGGCGCCCCTGATATCCGCATCCCGGAAGTCGGCCCCGATCAGGTCGGCCGTTCGGAGGTCGGCCTCCCTGAGGTCGGCGGCAATCAAATAGGCTCCTCTCAAATTGGCGAAACGGAGGTCGGCTCCCCGGAGCTTGGCGCCGATCAGATCGGCTCCCCGTCGTACGTTCTTGCGCGGCTTCGGGGGATTGCCGTCCCGCCGGCGGGCGTCTTCCCGCACGAGCTCGCTGGTTTGGAGGAGCAGGGTGTTGACCTCCGCGCGGTGCGCGGCCGCATCGAGATCCAGGAGAGAGTCGGGACCCAGTTCCGTCAGCCGCTCCGTCTTCTCAAGCGTTTGACGGAGGGCATCGTAGATCGGACGTGCGGCTTGCAGCATCAACGCTTCGTTCAAGTACCAGAGCAGCTCGTGGAGCTGACGCATGATCGGGAGCGCTTGGAACATTCGATCCGCGGTTTCCGGCGCCTGCCGCCAGTCCCGTCCGCCGAAGGTGATCTGCGACACCTTCTGCCCGGCGCCGAAGCAATCGAAAACCGTACACCCCCGGAATCCTTGTTGCCGGAGGCCGTCATGAATGCCGCAGCGGAAGTCCGAACGCAGATTCGGGCAAGGCTGCCCGGCGGCTTTGTCGATCGCGAAGTCCTCCGAAGCCGCGAAGGGCAGCGCGGCGCAGCACAAGCCGAAGCATCGCTCGCAGTCGGCCTGCAGGGTGCGGCGATAGAAGTCGGGACTCCGGTCATTCCGGTCATTTCGATCAATCTGAGGCATCGGGATAACTCCTTTGTTTTCGAGGGACACGTTGCGGGGAATCGTGAATGATGGATGTCGGGATAACGCATCCAACACTTCCAACGTCCGGGTGATACGATTGGTGAAAACCATCGCAACGATCTTTTCCGTGATCATGCTGCTGGCAACCGCGGGATTTACCGTTTACAGCTTTACGTTTCCCTTCAAAGCAGGACACCCGTTGCAGGGTGTCTGGTTTGCGCTTATCTTCATAGGAAGCTCGCTTGGGATCCTGATTTCACTGTTAAGAAGACATGGCACTTTCCGCAGATGGGCTTTGATTTCAGCCGTCGGTCCTGCGTTCTTGCTGTTGTTCATGGTTCTCTATATAACGCTTGGTTACGTCCTTCTCGGGGTGTGATCCCGCCGTGGTGTCGCAGGACCTGCAATGGATGTCTTCGCGTTATGGTCTCGAGAACTTCCGGACGGCCTTCCTCAGCATCATGCCCAGGAAATAGATGGCGGGGGCAGGATCCGTCGGGCTCCAAATCGCGGGGGCCCGCTTCGTAAAATGCGATTTGACGATCTGCGCGACGCCGAGCTGTTTGGATTTGACGTAGTCCCGGGATGCGATCAGATCCTCGAACAGATAGCAGAAAGCGATGCCCGTATCGTGCCGAACCGCCTGGCTGCCGATCGGTTGGCCCGTCAACTCGCGGTAGGCAAGCAGGGGAAAGTTGATTCCGCATTTACGAAGCAGGGGGTCCAGAGTCGTCGTTCGGGCATTCACTTCGAGCAGATAGAACTTGCCGGAGTCCGCATCCTTCTTGAATTCGATTTCCGCGAATCCCTTGTACCCGATAGCCTCGAGGAACGGCGCTCCAATCCGGTGCAAATCCTCCACATGCTTCTGCTTGGTGAAGGAAGATGCTCCGAAGCGGATGGGAAACTGCCTCATTTTCTGGCACGTCATCCAATGGGTGACCTTCGAATTCCGATCCAGGTAGGCATCGAACGTATACACATGGTCGTCGAAGCCCGGGATGATCCTTTGTACGATGACCTCGAGTTTGGCCCGGTGCGCTTTCCCAATTGCTTCTTTAACCTCGTCAATATTGTTGCAGATAAAGCTTTTCGTTCTGAAAACGGAGACGAATGCGGGGGAATCGGTCGGTTTCACGATACAGGGAAACCCGATTTCCGCGATCACTCGTTCTTCGAACCGATCCGCCGCCGGACTTAGGGATTCCGGTACGAATACGCCATGCTTCGCGGCGAGGTCGTGGAGATGCCGTTTATCCATGATTCGGCTCCAGTTTCCCTGCGCCGTCATGTTAATGAGGTAGTGGTTTCGCAGCTCGTCCAAATGGGAATCCACGAATTCCACATAAGGGTCTACGCTGGGAAACAGCACGGGCTTCGCATCCTGTTTCTTGGCGTAGTCGACCATATAGCGCAGAAGCTCCTCCGGCCGCTCCCGGTAATGGGGCACGATGAATTGTTCGGCCAGATACCTGGATTTCGCTCCGTAGGTATTCGCTTTGGAATAATCCATGGCAACGGTATGGATCCCCTGGGAGCCGAGTCCTCTGATGATGCTTAATCCCGTGTAGAAATTCGAGCCTAGAATGACCGCTTTATTTTTCAACAGGAATGCACTCGCTCTCGTCATCGTAATGGACATCCGAAACGGATTTGGCCGAACGATTCTTAACTACCTAAATCATAACAGATTTGCAACGAGAAAACCGCCTGCTGCAGGAGACAGGCTGAGTCGTTTGATGGAATGCTTACGGCGACGGATTGAACGAAATGCTGTAGGAGTAATATAATCCAGCTTACAATGACTGTAAATAGTACAGCTCCTTTTCCAGGGACTAATCCTCTTCCTGTAACCAAGCTCAAGATCGTCACCCGATCAGCAGGGGAGCATCTTCCAATTCAAGTACGATTTCACCGTTCGGGAAACACCGGCGAAGACAAAGAGCGCTGCCCAAGCGCCTAGTGTGATTGTCTTCAGCCAATAAGTCCGTTTGAAGCGGGTCGGAAAAAGGCTTCAATGCAGAGGCGGTGCAGGAACGGACGGAACAACTTGACAGCCGCCCGTTATCGGGTAAAATATAGTTAGAATTCTAACTAAATGGTGGTTATCGAAGATGGACGGAGAAAACCTGAACTGGCAGTGGGATCAAGGCCCGATTGGCCGTATGGTGAAAACGGGGTACATCACGCTCCGGCGGGAAATGGAGGAGTTGCTCAAGCCCACGGGACTCACCCATACGCAGTGGAGCGCACTCGGGGTCATCCGCCATTATCCGGGCATTACACCGTCCCAGCTGGAGCAGATCCTGATGATCGAACGCCCCAGCGTCACGAGCTTGATGAACGGACTGGCCGCCAAAGGTTTGATTGTCCGCAAAGATCATCCCGAGGATGGACGCTACAAGCTGATCTATTTGACGGATGAAGGAGTGAAGAAGGCGGAGGAGACGCAGCATTTTGCCTTGGCGGTAGAGGAACGGGTCAAAGAGGGCATGACGGAATCGGAATTCGTTGCCTTGAAGGCTCTGCTCGTGAAAATGGTGGGGGTGTTCGAGAAAGGGTAAGGAGAGGAAAGTCTTATTTTGCTCACATAGTTAGAATTCTAATTATATGAGGAGAGGTGCGTCTATCACGAAAAAATGGGTGCGCGTGTTGGGGTGGATCGCGGTGGGGGCAACTTCTCTATTTTTCATTCAAAACGGCATCCAGAAGCTGGCGGGAACGAGCCCAATGGTGGAGATGTTCCGTGAATTGGGTTATCCCGATTGGGCCAGGTTCGCGGTCGGATGCGTCGAGCTTGCGGGAGCCGTCCTTATGGCGCTCCCCCGGTTAACGCTGTATGGTGCTTCGCTCCTAAGCGTTCTGATGTTGGGTGCGGTACTGACGGAATTCAGTGCCGGTCATGGATTCGAGGCCGTTTTGGCAGGGCAGTGGCTCGTCGTAGTCCTGGTAACCGCAGGGGTGCGGTATCGGGTTTTGAGCAGGAAGAGGACGAAAGAGAATGGAATGCGGCAATAGGAAACGTTCGAGGCGGCGAGCCCTGCCACGAGAGCGGAGGCGGTCATGATGGTTTACAATCTGATTCGGTTGAGTAGGACCGCCATTTAACGATAGAAACCGCCTAATTCAAAGTTTGAATTAGGCGGTTTCTATCATGTATCCGGCAGGATCAAGGCGAACGGGTTACCGTTATTGTCCGCTCATCACACTTACGACTTCCGAAGCGCTTAATGCGCGGTCGTAGACTCGGAAATCATCAACTTTTCCATTGAGATAGGGGTCGGCATATTGGGAACGGCCGATCCAGTTTTGCGTAGTTGCACCCAAATCGGATGGTTTAATCGTCATCGCGATGTTGCGTCCCACTTCAATGCCATCGACATATAGAATGCCTGTTGGGCCGTTTAGCGTGACGGCTACATGGTGCCAGCCGCTTGTTGGCAGAGCCGAGGTTCCATCAATTTGTTGTTCAGCCGAGTTGTTGTTCTTGATGGCGAAGCGGATTTTGCCATTTTGTCCATTTTGCGTTGTAAGGAACATATTGGTAGCCGTCCCTGAACCAAAGTCAAAAATACGAGTCCACTTGCTTGATGAATTCAAGTAAACCCAGGCCGTAACCGTACAAGTGCTGTTGCTCGAGACGATGCCAACAGGAAGAGAAACATAGCCGTTTGTTCCGTTGAGACTTACTGCATTGCCGCTATTTCCAGGAGCCCATGAACCTCCGCCATTAACCAATGCATTATTCCCGTATAACGATGCGTCAACTGCCGTCGTCCCGCTTGCTTCGTCTAACTTATACCATGCCTTCAAGCTGGGATCAAGCAAAGTTGTTGCTGATACTATACTCGACATGACGGATTCTCCAGATTCATTCACTGCCGTTACTTTGTAATAATAAGCGGTATTAGCCTTTAATCCTGTATGAACGAATGTTGTCCCTTCGATAACACTGCGATTTAATTTTGTATAGACTGCATTAACTACATTGGAATCCGTTGCATATAGGTTATAACCCGTTGCTCCCGTTACTTCCGACCAGCTCAGGTTTATGGAAGTATGGTCTGCCGCTGCCGCAGTTAATCCCGCCGGAGCAGATGGCGACAGTGTTTGCCCATTCATTACCTCGGTAATTTCGGCTGCGTTTATAGCACGGTTATAGATTCGGAAATCGTCAACTTTACCATTAAGATAAGGGTCGTTGAATTGAGAGCGTCCAATCCAGTTTTGCGTAGTAGAGCCCAAATCAGATGGTTTAATTGTCATAGCGCTGTTGCGTCCCACTTCAATCCCATCGACATATAGAATGCCTGTTGCGCCATTTAACGTGACGGCTACATGGTGCCAGCCTCCGGTTGGCAGAGCCGATGTTCCATCAATTTGTTGTTCAGCCGAGTTGTTGTTTTTGATGGCAAAGCGGATTTTGCCATTTTGTCCATTTTGAGCTGTAAGGAACATATTGGTAGCCGTTCCCGAACCAAAGTCAAAAATACGCGACCAGTTACTTGTTGAATTCAGGTAAACCCAAGTTGCAATCGTGGAAGTACTGTTACCCGAGACTATGTCGTTAGGAAGAGAAACATAGCCGTTGGTTCCGTTAAGGCTTATTGCTTGGCCTCCGTTATATCCCGTATCCCATGAACCTCCGCCATTAACCAATGCGTTATTCCCGTACCCCGATGCGTCAACTGCCGTCGTCCCGCTTGCTTCGTCAAGCTTATACCATGCCTTCAAGCTGAGGTCAGGCAAACGATTTACGGTTGTTGCTGATACTATACTCGACATGACGGATTCTCCGGCCTCATTTACTGCCGTTACTTTGTAATAGTAAGCGGTATTGGCCTTTAAACCTGCATGAACGAATGTTGTCCCTTCTATCACACTAGTATTTAATTTAGTATAAACTGCGTTAACTGCTCTGGAATCCGAAACATACAGATGATAACCGGTTGCTCCCGTTACGGCCGACCAACTCAGGTTTATGGTGGTATTGTCTGCCGCTGCCGCTGTTAATCCTGCCGGAGCTGATGGCAGGTGCGGCGGCAAGGTTTGCCCATTCATGACTTTGGTAATTTCAACTGCGCTTAAGGCACGATTGTATATTCTGAAATCGTCAACGTTGCCATTAAAATACGGGTCTGCATACTGGGAGCGCCCGATCCAGTTTTGCGTAGTAGCACCCAAATCAGATGGTGTAATCGTCATCGCGCTGTTGCGCCCAACTTCATTACCGTCAACGTAGAGAATGCCTGTTGCGCCATTTAACGTAACGGCTACATGATGCCAGCCTCCTGTTGGCAGAGCGGCTGTTCCATCAATTATTTGTTGAGCCGAGTTGTTGTTTTTGATGGCAAAGCGGATTTTGCTATTTTCTCCATTTTGAGCTGTAAGAAACATGTTGGTAGCGGTCCCCGAGCCAAAGTCGAATATGCGCATCCAGTTTCTTGCTGAATTCAGGTAAACCCATGTGGAAATTGTGCCAGTTGTGCTGTTGGAGACGATGCCGCTTGGAAGAGAAACATAGCCGTCTTTTCCATTCAGACTCACTGCATTGCCGCTGTTTCCGGCAACCCATGAACCTCCGCCATTCACAGATGCGTTATTGCCATAACCTGATGAATCCGCTGCTGACATTCCGCTGGTTTCATCAAACATATACCATGCCTTCAAGCTGGGATCAGCTATTGCCTTTACGGTTGCTGTAAAGTTTTGTCCGTTATATGCGGCTGTAATCGTACTGGTACCTGGAGCCACATATGTAACTAAACCCGTTGAATCCACGGTCGCCACAGCTGGATTGGATGAAGTATAGACGGCTTGATTTGTAAGATCCTGATAGGTTCCATCCGTATTGACAACCGATAATTTCGTTACATGTTTCTGATTCAAACCCAGTTCATAACTAGTAGAATCCAATTGTGGAATGTTGTTTCCTGGTGTTGTTACGGACACGGGACCTGATGTCGGTCCTCCGGCTACGACTACCTTGTAGTAATAAATCGTATTAGGATCTACTGCTGTATCCGTATACGATGTTTCTCCAATCGGTGCGCTGGTGAGCTTTGTATAGGTTCCATCTGCAGAAGTAGATTTGTATATATTGTAGCCCAGCGCATATGCTGCAGCTGTCCAGCTCAAGCTTATGGCGTTCTGACCTTCGTATTTTGCTGTTAAATTTGTTACCGGGCTTAAAGTTTTCCAGTTGCTCGTACCATCTTGCTTTGCTGCATCGGCTGTGAACGGCAACGTAGCCGTCAGATAATCTTTATTGGCAAACAGAGGAGCCCTCGTTTCAACTGCATAAGCCAGATATTTGTATTTTTCCTGCGTCATATCCTGATGTTCTATATATTTATAGTAGTTATATAAAAGAGCTAAGAACTGAGCGTCTATCCTGTCCCCGCCATTGATCTTTGTAAAAGACCAAGGATTACAAGGCGTAAATAGAACATCATAACCTAGGTTATGTTTCAAAAGATAATTAGTGCCTTCCAATATCCGGTCATCCAGGAAATTATACGGATTCACCGCATTAGCGGCAGTGGACATGGTTCCATTGACCGGGTCAACTTTAGTCCCCTGGATAAAGAGCGTCTGTGCTAATGAAGACAGTCCGGCCACATTAATCCAGGCATGACCCATATCACGCCCCGCTTCTATTAACTGCACGTGATAATCCGATGGATCCAACGGTTCTCCCGTTAGTTCATTTGCGGTCATATAACGCATTGCCTGCTTAATCGATCCATTGATTCCGCCCTTATCGCCTGCGGAATTCACTGTAGTTGCTTCTACAGCTTCTGCATACAGCTTCAAGTCATTCTTGAAGATTGCTCTTGCAAGACCTCCTTCAACACTAAACTGATGCTGGTTAAGAAAAAAAGTATGGAGGTTGTAATTCAAGGCAAAAATGTCAAAGACGCGTGTAAGTTGTGCAGTATCATTATCCGTCCATTTCAGACTAACGGTCGGAGTATCGGAATAGCGCAGAATTTCTGCCGATGCCGCCAAATTATGAGTGATAGCCGAAGTCCTTAAACTGCTATAACCTCCACCGGACTGTATAAGTTCAAAATTTCTTATGATGGTCATGGCATTTTTTCGGTAAACCTCGTCACCGGTAATATACCACATAATAGCCTGTTTGAAGCAATTTTCAGAGTCCCACTGAGCAGGGTGCTCAAAAGCTTCCTGGGGATTGGAGTAAAATACGCCGTCAACAGTCGCCGACCAAGGGCCACGAAGATGTATAAATAAATCATTATTGGGCTGAAACCACATTCTCACAGTCTTACTGCTGGCAGGTTGACTAGCATAATGCTGAAATGCCGTATTCCAAGGCTCATCTCCCGCTCTAACATGATCCCGCATATTGTCCAGATCGGCCAGTGACATTAAAATGCCCGGATGGTGGATGGTTCCTGTTATCGTATTCCCATTGGAATCCGTATAGGAAACATTCGCATCCGCATTGACCACCTGCGGTTTATAAGACGTAATTAACGATGAAACGGCCGCTGCCGCTTTCTTTGCCCCAATGTTCCCCAACCCGATAAAGCTTGTCAGCATCAATACGGAACAAAGAATGCCTGAAAGAACCTTTTTAGAACGTTCACGATACCTAAATGAATTCATTGTACGTTTCCTCCTTATTTTGTTGACCAATAAAAAACGAACCCTTCTGAGCCGACAGAAAGGTTCGCATGGTTGACCATTATGACCATGATTCTGCGGCAGCTGGCTGGCATGCAGCGAATCATTCGCTGCGAAAGCCCCTATAGCTTTGCGTCGCTGGCTTTCGCCAGGTTTGCCTTTGTCGAGTTATGTTTATAAATGTCGATTGGACATACATTTTCATCATATATCTCTATTTTACTTTTGTGGATAGTTCTAATGCCCTGAATGTGACAAGACTTCTCGTGCGAATTTCCTGCTTTTGAAAGCCCATTTCTGCGATAGTCTAGAGGAGATTCCTTCAACATATTCTAGGATGACCTTACAGGGAAAGAAGGGATGGATTTGCCAACCAGACCAAGAATACCGATGATCAGACCCGGCACCTTTTCTTTCAAAGCCGCTGCCGACGAGTTCCGGATGCCCTACGACGGATATAACGAACAAATCCTTTTTCATCATATCCCTGTATATTTCGATTTTATCGGCGAATCGATTACGCAATTTTGGGATTTGCAGGTTTATTTCGGTTCGTCGGGCAAGTTCGTGATCAACCGCGGAATTACCGGAGACATTACCCCCAACATGCTTCGCCGGTTTCCGGCCGATGTCCTGCAGTTAAAACCCCGTTACGTTCATATCTTGGGGGGGACGAATAACACCTGGAGACTGGATGCCGTGGAGAGGCAACAGAGAAGAACCCCTGATCAAATCGGGCATGAAATCGTCAGGGACATTACGTCGATGGTGCGGCTTTCCAAAAGTCATGGAATAACGCCGATCGTGGGTTCGAACCTTCCGACCGGGAGTAACATTCCTTGCTTTCACTTTGAACCGCTGATCTATTGTCCGAACAATAGTACCGCAATCCGCAATGAATTGCTCGCGGCTTCCAACGGCATCCTCAAGCAAATGGCGGAACGGGAAAGAGCTATTTATATCGATTACCATGCCCATATGGTCGGGCCCGACGGGATGACATTACGGCCCGAATTGGCAGACGATTCTCTTCATCCGAATGTACTGGGCTACAACATCATGGCTGAAGTGTTACGCACAAGTTTATCGGGATATGGAATCGTCATTTAACGTGAAGGCAAGGGCCGGAAGTCCCCGCAGCGGGATCTCCCGGCCCTTATACCGTTATTTCAGAATGTCTTTCACGTTCGCGACCGCGAAGAGACCGGACAGGTGCTGGCCTCCGTCATTGTCGACCGCCGCCCATACTTTGCCGTCCGGCGTGACGGTCAGCCCTTCCAGCTTCTCGAAAGGAGCGATCGTGTCCTTCAGTTCGAGCGCTTTGGTCTTCCGGATCACGGACCCCGCGATGTCGGACGTTTCCTCCGTCACCCCGGCGAAGGGCTTCAAGCCGTCCAGCGTGAACGTGTAGACGGCCTTCAGCTTGGCGGCTCCGCCGACCTGCTTGTCGCGTTCGATCACCGCGAAGCGGTCGTTTCCGAGATTCACGATTTCGGATAAGCCGATCCAATCGCCTTTGACGGAGGTTTTCTCGAGCGGATACAGGAAGAAGTCCCAGCTGTTCTGCTGAAGGTCGTAACGCGCGATGCGGGTATAGCTCGTTCCGCCGACTTTCTGATCCGCGGCATATTCGCGTTGAATCGCCGCCAGAAGGTAACGGCCATCCGAAGAAACGGCAACGCCCTCAAACCCGTTATTGCGGATCACGCCGCCATCGGCCGAGTCGATTTCGAGCGGAAGCGCGACTTTCTTCAACACTTTGCCATGGCTGTCCACCTGGACGAGAAGATTGCCCATGTAATCCTCTTTCTTGAAAGCGGCGTTACCCTCGCTGGCCAGCCAGAAGCCCGGATGTTCGCCGGCCAAGATGGAGGTGTCCGGAGTAATCCCCTCCATGTCGAGATGGGCCGGTTTGCCTTCGTCCAGGACGGCCGCATCGTACGTAAGCTTGGCGGTTCCTTTGTTTAAGCTGATTTTGTAGATATAAGGCTCCATGGCGGCGTCCGGAACGGCATACAGCACTTGGCTGTTCTTGGCGTCAGGGGCCAGACCGGAGATCGCGGCCCAGGAAACGCCCGGATCGGCGATCAGGGTCGGGTTGTTCGCGGACGGCGCATAGGATCCGGAGATTCCTTGGAAAAGGGTGATGGTACCCGTCGTTTCGTCGGATGCGAGGAACAGATTCTTCTGCGGGACGGCCAGCAGGCCTTCCGGACGCGATCCCGTCGGCAGAAACTGCACGAACGCCGGAGAAGCCGGCTTGGCGATGTCGTATACGGCGACGAAGGAACCCCGTTCCGAGCCGACGAAAGCGAACTCTTTCTTGCCGTAAACGGCGGTTTCCATGCCTTCCACTTCGATGCCCTTGGCTTCGGAACGTCCGTCGTCGTATTGGCCGTACTGCGCGGCCTTCCGCTCCAGCGTGCCCTTGTCCGACCAGAGAAGCTTGCCCGCCGGGCTCCAAGCGCTCCAGCCGCGGCCGCCCGTGAAGTCCAATTCGCCTTCGTCCGCCGTATACAGCGCGGTTCCGGCCGCATTCCAGGCGACGGCGTCGGGCATTCTCGCGCCCGCGTTCTCTTCCTTGGCTACGTCTTCGGGATAGGAACCGGTGAAGGCGACTTTGCCGTCTTCGGACAAATCGGCGGGCTGCTTGACCGGCTTGCCGGCGGAGAAGAGGCCGGAGAGCTTGGCCGACTTCAGATCGATGATGGCGACTCCATTATTCTCCTGAAGCGTGACGGCCGCCTTGCCCGAGCGGATGTCGACGAATTCCGGCTGCGGATCCGCGGGGTACAGAAGGCCCTTCTCCGCCATTTGGCGCTCGTTGAACGTAACCGTCCGAACCTTGGATTTTCCGATGTTGGAGGCGTTGACCGTCACGATCTGAACGAAGCCGGGACCGCTGATGTCGCCGGGCAAGCCGGGCTTGTCTTCGTCGATTCGGACTCCCTTGTCGTCTAGGTAGATCGGTTCGTTCTCGATCGCGATCACGGCGACCGTCTGTTTGTTCACCGTCGTGACCGCGATGGAATCCGGGTGGTTGCCGATGTCGAGCGAGCCCCTGATTTTAAGCGTTTTCGTATCGATGGCGAGCAGCTTGCCCGGTTTGATTTCGGGCTTCTCCCCGATTTCCCGCTTGGAAGCGATGACGACGGCGAGCGCGGTCCGGCCGTCCCGGGTGACGGCGACGCTCGTCGGTTCCCCGCCCGCATCAATGGCGGCCAATTGCTTCGGTTTCGCCGGGTTCGTGATGTCCAATACGCCGATGGTGCCGAGTCCGGCGCCGGTGTAGAACAGCTTGCTTCCGTCCGGCGTGGCGGCGATGATTTCCGCGATGCCTCCGCCGGGTACGGCGAAGCGGGCCAGCGGCTTGAATGAATCGACTTGCGAGGGTTTGCCGGCCGCGAAGGCGCCGGAAGCCCACATCGCGGATAAGGCGATGCATGCGCTTAAAGCAGCTGCTAACGGTTTTCTCATGATTTTCGCAATCCTCCATCGGTAGAATAAATGAATAAATCTACTATCCGCTACCAACGTTACCTGGGAGTAAACTCAATTGGATCGATATGTAAATCATGTAAATGGCGCGTTGTGCAGGATTCTCATAAAACCTTAAAGCAACCAAAACAAAGGTTTAATCCGACAGGATTCGCGCACGGGGCGGTTTCTCGGGGAAGAGCTCGGGGTAGGAGAAACAGGCCGGGAAACCGCTTCTGTACGAGGCGTATTCCCGGCCTTTTCAGCGGATCGAAGCATGATCGGATCAGACTCCGGCCTGTCGGCTTAGCGGATCCAAGCATGATCGGATCAGACTCCGGCTTGTCGGCTTAGCGGATCCAAGCATGATCGGCTCCGGCTTAGGCTCCCGACCGTAGGCCGGCGAAGTTGCGGGTCGTTTCCGGCTTCAACCCGAATCAATGTTCTTCATGGATGTCCCGGAGCACGTGGTTCCGGTCCGTCTGGATCTTCCCCTTCTTCCATTTCTTCCGATACCGGTTCGGGATGACGAACATCCCCTTCAGTTTGGACTCGGTCAGGTAGCGAGGCTTGATACGGAGCTTCACGCCGCTGCTCGAGAGCGGCCGGTTGGACGCCAGGCAATACGCCCAATCCTGCCCGTAGGATTTTCTCACGTCCATGTGATAGGGCAGTACGTAGAGACCTGCCGCTTTTATGGTTTTGATGATCGAACCGCTGAATTCGGGCATCTCGGCATTGAGACAAGTGCAAGCGACGGCAATGGCTCCGCCCGGCTGCAGGCGTTCTTTGAGCAGGCGGTAGAAGTTCACGCTGAACAGGCGCCTCAGCTGCGGCACGTCTTCGCTTGGTTCCGGCACGTCGACCACGATCACGTCCCATTTTTGCCGGCTGCCCTCCACCATCGCCCTGCCGTCCTTGACGATCGTCGTGACCTTCGGGTTGTTCAAGGCTCCCTGGTTGAACTTGACGAGCGACTTCAGGCTTTTTCCCAAGTTCATCATGATCCGGTCAGCGTCGACGGCCGTGATCCGCTTGACATCCGGGTACCGCAGCGCCTCGCGCGCCAGAATCCCGCCCCCCCCGCCGATCAGCAGCACGCTGCCCCGGTTTGCGGCGGCCGCCATCGGGATATGGACCAACGATTCCGCCCAGAGCTCGTCATCCTTCGTCGTGCCGAACATGACGTAGCCGTCCCCGTAAATCAACGTTTCGCCTTTCTCCGTTTCGACCACCGCGATCCGTTGAACCGGCGTTTTGATCCGTTTGACCACCCGATACTTCCCGTCCGGCTCGTCCTCCTTGGAGACGTACTCCCGCAAAGACCCGTTTCCGGATTTGCTGCTGCTTGCCATACGGTACCCCCTTGTCGGAGTTTTTGACAAATCGATCATTATGATCTATGACCACGGAGCGCAAAAGGACTGGTCAAGTGGAGGGGCACGCTAAAAAATGGTTTACAAAAGGGTCGGAAAGACATATGATACATACATAACAAACATAATAGTTTAAAAAGTATAAAATGTGGCGGATAAGCCGAGGAGAGGATCGCGATGGACGGATTAAGCGGGAAAACGGTCATGATTACGGGGGCGTCGAGAGGACTCGGACGAGCCCTTGCCGTCGCTTTCGCGCAGGCCGGCGCCAATCTAGCCCTGTCGGCGCGCGGGGAGACGGCGCTTCGGACCGTGAAGCGGGAGCTGGAAGAGCTCGGAGCGGAGGTCGAGGCCGTTACGGGAGACATGTCCGTATCCCGCGACGTCGAGAGATTCGTGGCCGTCGCGGAGGAGGCATTTGGGAAGATCGACGTGCTGATCAACAACGCTTCCATCCTGGGGCCGAGTCCGATGCCGCTGCTGCTCGACTATCCGGAAGCGGATTTCGCCGAGGTGCTGCGGGTGAACGCGGTCGGACCGTTCCTCGTGACCCGGCGCGTCCTCCCCCAGATGCTCACGCGGGGATCGGGTTCGATCGTGAACGTGACTTCCGAAGCGGGGAATGTCGGCTATGCGGGATGGGGAGCGTACGGCATTTCCAAATTTGCGCTGGAAGGGTTGACCGGGACGTGGGCGGACGAAGTGCGGGGGACGGGGGTTCGCGTCAACATGGTCGATCCGGGCGAAATGGACACGGACATGCACGCGCTCGCCGTTCCCGACTGCGATTACGAGTTGGCCCAGCCCCATGAGGTGACGGACGTTTTCCTCTATCTCGCGTCCGATGAAGCGAAAGAGATCAATGGGCAGCGGTATTCGGCGCAGGAATTTGCCCGGGAAAGAAGGGGCGGGGCATGAGCGCGAAATTGGCGGTGTTCGACCTGCCGAGCGAATTGAACGCCACGATGCCGCCGGAACGGAGAGGCGTACGGCGCGATCACGTGAACCTGATGGTGCTGGACCGTCAAACGGGGGCAACGGCGCACGCGCGGTTTTGCGAACTGGACCGGTTTCTCCGGGCGGGGGATCTCATCGTCCTCAACGCCAGCCGTACCGTTCCCGCGGTGCTGCGCGGGAGGTGGAGGAGAAGCGGGGCCGACATGGCCGATCGGCTCGAAATCCGGCTGGCGAGGCGGGTCGACGATCGGATATGGGAAGCTCTGCCGGTAGAAGCGGACGTACGGACGGGAGATACGATCGAATTCGCTCCCGGGTGGGAAGCCGGGGTCATCGATACGGAGCCGAAACCGTTTGTACGTATCCTGTTCACCCTTCACGGCTCCCGGCTGATCGATCATATCTACGCCCACGGCGAACCGGTTCGATACGAGTACATCACCCATCCATGGGAGTTGGACGATTACCAGACCGTATATGCCTCCGTCCCGGGCTCGGTGGAAATGCCGTCGGCCGGAAGGGCGTTCAGCTGGGAGCTGATTTTCAAGCTGCAGCGCCAGGGCGTGAAGATCGCCTACGTCCAGCTTCATACCGGACTGAGCTACCTGTTGGACGATTCCGCGCACCTGGATCCGAGCGACAATTTCGAACGGTACGAAGTTCCGCTGGAGACGGCGGACGCGATCCGGCAAACGAAGGCCTCGGGCGGCAGGGTCGTAGCCGTAGGAACGACGGTCGTCCGGGCGTTGGAAACAGCCGTGGACGAGCGCGGCGATTCGATCGCCCGTTCGGGATGGACGAACTTGCGGATCGACCGTTCCGTGCCGCTCCGGGTCGCGGACGGTCTAATCACCGGCTTCCATGAACCGGAAGCCAGCCACCTGGACCTGCTGGAGGCTTTCATCGCGCCGGACCTGCTGTATCCCGCTTATGAAGAAGCGATCCGCCGCGGGTACCTGTGGCACGAGTTCGGCGACATGAATTTGATACTGTAAAGACGCATGAGCGTGTCGGCCGCAATGGCCCTCGGAACCGGAAGCTTGTCCGTATCATGGAAGATGGAATGCCGCTGATCGCCGTATGTCAGCAGCGTTCCATCTTTTTTCAGGATTCACGTTTCCGGAGACGTTATTTCTGCCAAACCCTCAACTACGAACGCTATAGTGACTTCCGGAGACGTTATTTTTGCGAATCCCCCAACTACGAACGCTGTAGTGACTTCCGGAGAAGTTTTTTCTGCGAAATCCCCGACTACGAACGCTGTAGTGACTTCCGGAGACGTTATTTTTGCGAAATCTCCACAACGAACGCAGTACTGACTTCCGGAGGCGTTATTTCTGCGAAATCCCCACTACGAACGCTGTAGTGACTTCCGGAGACGTTATTTCTGCGAAATCCCCGACTACGAACGCTGTAGTGACTTCCGGAGACGTTATTTCTGCGAAATCCCCGACTACGAACGCTGTAGTGACTTCCGGAGATGTTATTTTTGCGAAATCCCCGACTACGAGCGCTGTAGTGACTTCCGGAGACGTTATTTTTGCGAAACCCTCAACTACGAACGCTGTAGTGACTTCTGGAGACGTTATTTTTGCGAAATCCCCGACTACGAACACTGTAGTGACTTCCGGAGACGCTATTTCTGCGAAATCCCCGACTACGAGCGCTGTAATGACTTCCGGAGACGTTATTTTTGCGAATCCCCCAACTACGAACGCTGTAGTGACTTCCGGAGACGTTATTTCTGCGAAATCCCCGACTACGAGCGCTGTAGTGACTTCCGGAGACGTTAATTTTGCGAAACCCTCAAGGTGAAGAACGTCGGAAAGCCGTATGCGGGAAAACCGCACGTACGGTTTGATGAAGAGGGGCTGGCAACCCCAGCCTTTCACTCTACAAATTTACGGGCAGGCCCATCATCTGGCTCGATTACTCGATTGGTTTCGAGCCATCCGCCGAGTGTCGTATGCTTGTATCGTTGTTTGTTAGATGGTCAGTCGTCGTTTATCCAACTTTTCTTCCCGCCGGCGCCGGATTGGAGTGCATCCAATTGCTGGGCTTGCACAAATTCGGCTTAATTGTTAACCTATTTCTTGCTGAGTGGTTAACAATTAAGCCGATAAAGTTGGTGATGAACGTGAACTCCGGATATGAACGCCTCGCCGCCTTGAACAAGGCGCATGTTTGGCATCCTTTTACGCAAATGAAAGACTACAACGGTTCCGATCCCCTGATCGTCGAGAAAGGGGAAGGCGTCAAGCTGTACGACGTGAACGGGCGCGCTTATTACGACGGGTTCTCGTCGGTCTGGCTCAACGTCCATGGACATAACGTGCCGGAGCTGAATCGGGCGATCGAGGAGCAGCTGGGGCGGGTCGCCCACTCCACGCTGCTCGGCATGGCCAACGTCCCGGCGATCGAACTGGCGGCGGAGCTGGCGCGGATCGCTCCTCCGGGACTGACCAAGGTGTTCTACTCGGATTCCGGGGCGACCGGCGTCGAGATCGCGATCAAAATGGCGTTTCAATACTGGCATAACCGCGGCGCGCGGAAGAAACGAACGTTCGTCACGATGAACCAGGCGTACCACGGCGATACGATCGGAGCGGTCAGCGTCGGCGCCATTCCGTTATACCATGAAGTGTTCCGTCCGATGCTGTTTCCCGCACGCGTAATCCCCTATCCTTACGCCTATCGTCATGAGGGAGGCGCTGCCGGCGCCATGGAGGAGA
Organism: Cohnella sp. CFH 77786; assembly: GCF_019400745.1. Classification (GTDB taxonomy): domain Bacteria; phylum Bacillota; class Bacilli; order Paenibacillales; family Paenibacillaceae; genus Cohnella. The sequence goes on from NZ_WJIB01000020.1 coordinate 50,402, forward strand.
CGCTGGAACGCTTGAGGGATCTGCTGGAGACAAAGGCGGACGAAATTGCCGCGCTGATCGTCGAGCCGATCGTTCAAGGCGCCGCAGGCATGATCGTCATGCCTCCCGGCTGCCTGAGGGAGATCGCCGCGATCTGCAAGCGTCATGACGTGCTGCTGATCGCGGATGAAGTCGCCACGGGCTTCGGGCGGACGGGCAGGATGTTCGCTTGCGATCTGGAGGGCGTGTCTCCGGATTTGATGGTCGTCGGCAAAGGGCTGACCGGCGGTTACTTGCCCGTGGCGGCGACGCTCGCCACGGATGAGGTTTACGACGCCTTCTATGCCGATTACGAAGAGCAGAAGACGTTTTTTCACGGCCATTCGTTCACGGGCAATCCGCTGGGCTGCGCCGTTGCGCTTGCAAGCTTGAAGCTGATGGAAGAGCGGCGGGTCGTCGAGAGCGTAGGTTCCAAAGCCGGGTTCGTTGACCGGAAATTGCATGCGTTGGCGGAAACGCGGCACGTCGGCGAAATCCGGCAGCAAGGACTGATGGTCGGAATCGAGCTGGTTCGGGATCAAGCGACGAAGGAACCGTACGACTGGGCGGAGCGCATCGGCGTCCGGGTATGCGCGCGGGCCAGAGAGCTGGGCATGCTGACCCGGCCGCTCGGCAACGTGGTGGTCTTCATCCCGCCTCTGGCCAGCACGGAAGCGGAACTGGGCGAGATGGCCGATATCCTCGTTCAATCGGTGCGCGACGTAACGGAAGGGCGATCCGGATGAGGGACATGAGAGGATTGTTCGTTACGGGCACAGATACCGGGGTCGGCAAAACGGTCGTCACGGCGGCGCTGGCGGCCGCGCTGCGCGCGCAGGGGGTGAACGCCGGCGTCTGGAAGCCCGTGCAATCGGGCGCACCGATCGGGCTCGGATGTACCGATGCGGAACGGCTGCTCCGCGCTTCCGGAATCGGGGATCCCCCCGAATCGGTCGCTCCGTTCACGTTCGAGGCGCCGCTTGCTCCAGTGCTTGCAGCGAAGAAGGCCGGCGTTTCCTTGACGCTGGAAGGGTTGATCGCGGGGGGCGAGCCGCTCGTCCGACGGTACGAAGCCCTTCTGGTCGAGGGGGCGGGGGGAGTCGCCGCGCCGCTTACCGATCGCGGGCTGGTCGCGGATTTGATCGCCGCCCTCGGCATCCCGGCCCTTATCGTCGCCCGTTCCGGTTTGGGAACGATCAATCACACGCTGCTGACGGCGGCGATGCTGCGCGGACGCTCGATTCCGATCGCGGGCGTGATTCTCAACGACGGCGGGCAGGCGTTCCATCCCGGCGATGAGGATCCGAGCGTGGAGTCGAATGCCGAAATGATCGAGCGCTACGGCGGTCTGAAGGTGCTGGGGCGGTTTCCGGCAATCCGGCAAGACGTTGCCGGGGATGAGCTGGCCGACGTGATCCGAAGGCACGTGCAGATGAACCCCATTTTGGAAGCCATCGGTTTCCATATTTGATACGGAAGGAAGAATCCGGAAAATGGCGATGTATGCGAAACAAACGGATTGGGCGGAGTACGCGCGCAAAGCGCTCACGGGCGAACGCTTGACGATGGAAGAAGGACTCGCCTTGCTCGAAGCCGACGATGACGAAGTGCTGCCGATTTTGCAGGCCGCTTTCCTGGTGCGCAAGCATCATTACGGGAAGAAGGTCAAGCTGAATATGATCATCAACGCCAAAAGCGGCCTCTGTCCCGAAGATTGCGGTTACTGCTCGCAGTCGATCGTCTCGAGCGCACCGATCAAGAAATACACCATGCTGGACAAGGAAACGCTGCTTGCCGGCGCCCGCGAAGCGCTCTCCCGCCAAGCCGGGACGTATTGCATCGTAGCAGCGGGCAGAGGCCCGACCGAGAAGGAATTGGACCAGGTAGTCGAAGCGGTCAAGGAAATCCGCAGCTCGATGCCTCTCAAGATTTGCGCCTGCCTGGGGATCTTGAAGGACGAACAAGCGCAGCGTCTGGCGGAAGCGGGCGTTCACCGGTACAACCACAATTTGAACACGAGCAAAGCCAACTATCCGTCCATCACGACCACGCATACATACGATCAACGGTTAGAAACGGTGGAGAAGGTCAAGACGAACGGCATGTCGCCTTGTTCGGGCGTGATTATCGGCATGGGGGAAACGAACCGCGAAATCGTCGAGATGGCCTATGCCCTCCGGGACTTGGACGCCGATTCGATTCCGGTCAATTTCCTGAACGCGATTCCCGGCACGCCGCTCGAGAACGCGGGCAGAACGCCGCCATGGAAAGCGCTGAAGGTGCTGGCGCTGTTCCGGTTCATCTGCCCGGACAAAGAAATCCGCGTCGCCGGAGGCCGCGAGGTGAATCTGCGGACGCTGCAGCCTCTGTCCTTGTATGCCGCGAATTCCTGGTTCGTGGGCGATTACTTGACGACGGAAGGGCAGGCCGTGACCGCCGATCATCGAATGATCGAAGATATGGGCTTCGAAATCGAATTATGCGCCCTCTAGGAGCGAAGGATGCGGATGGAATGGATGGAGTACGAGCTTGAACGGATGGCCGGCAGTTCGATGGAGCGGTCCCTCCGGACTTGCGAGCCGGCTCCGGGGTTTCCGGGTTACTTGAAACGCGGCGGGAGGAGGCTTCTCAACCTTTCCTCCAACGACTATCTGGGTCTGGCCGGAAACCGGGAGATCGCGGAGGCGATGCGGGAGGCGCTGGAACGGGAAGGCGCCGGTTCCGGCGCCTCCCGGCTCGTGACCGGCAACCGGCAGCCGTATGAACGGTTGGAGCACGCTCTCGCGGAATGGCAGCACAGCGAAGCCGCGCTGGTTTTCTCCAGCGGCTATACGGCGAATGTCGGCGTGATCAGCGCATTGGCGGGAAGGGGCGATGCCGTTTTCAGCGATCGGCTGAATCACGCCAGCATCGTGGACGGCATCTTGCTCAGCCGGGCGGAGCATGTCCGGTATCGCCACAACGATCCGGAGCATCTTGCGTTTCTGCTGGGCAAGCACGCAGGCGCCCGGCGCAAATGGATCGTCACCGATGCCGTATTCTCGATGGACGGGGATCACGCCCCGCTGCACCAATTGGTCGAGCTGAAGCGGAAGCACGGAGCCATGCTGATGGTGGATGAAGCGCACAGCGGGGGCGTTTACGGGAAACGCGGGGAGGGGCTCGCTTTCCTGCTGGGTCTGCACAAGGAAGTGGACGTGCATGTGGGAACGTTCAGCAAGTCGTTCGGAGTCTACGGAGCCTACGTGAGCGGAAGCCGCACGCTCATCCGGTGGCTGATCAACAAGGCAAGGTCTCTCATCTATTCCACGGCCCTGCCTCCGGCGGTCATTGCCGGAGTCGAGAAGGCTTTGGGGCTGGTGCAGGAAGAGAAGTGGAGGCGGGAGAGGCTGGCTTCCGCCGTCCGGGCGTTCCGCTCCGCGCTGGGCGAAGCAGGTTTTACCGCCCCCGCCGGCGACTCTCCGATTGTACCGGTTATTGTCGGGGATAATGAGGCGGCTTTGCGGCTTAGCCGCGCCTTGGAGGAAGCGGGCATCGCGGCGGCGGCGGTTCGCCCGCCGACGGTGCCGGAAGGGACGGCCCGCATCCGCTTTTCCTTGTCTGCCGCGCATGACGAAGCCGAGCTCGTGGATGCGGCCGAACGGATCCGTCAGGCCGGAAGGGCGGCGGGGGTGCTGAGGGGGTGAACTTCCAACCAACGGGACTCCTCTCGCGCGGGACGATCCTCTGGCTGCCGGGCTGGAGCATGCCCGTGGCGGTCTTCGGGCGGCTGCAAGCTCATTTGCCGGAATTTCAACACGTAGGCGCGGACTATACGACCGTCGAAACGGCGGAGGAAATGCTGGCTCTGACGGAAAACGCAGCCAGAAGACATGGGCGGGTGCTGATCGGCGGGTGGTCGCTCGGCGCCTTGCTCGGGCTGAGGCTCGCGGCCGAGGGGCTGGCGGAAGGGCTTGTCCTTTTCTCGGGAACCGACCGCTTCGTCCGACCGGACGAGGAACGGGACAGGGGCTGGCCGGAGGCGTACTTGCGCGGGATGATGACGGGGATCCGGAAGGACCGGGAAGCGGTGGAAGCCAAGTTTCGCGGCATGCTGTTCACGGACGCGGACCGGCAGATCGGAGCGGAGGAGCTGCTGCCGGGAGCCGGCAGCTGGTCGACCCCGGCGCTGCTCGCGGGGCTTCGCGTATTGCGCGAAGCGGAATGCCTTGCCGGAATGAGCCGCATCGCATGTCCAACCCTTCTCGTTCACGGTACCGGGGATGCCGTTTGTCCATACGGGGCGGCGTTGGAAATGGGCGAACGTCTGCGGCAGTCGGAAATCACGATGTTGGAAGGCTGCGGCCATGCGCCTTTTCTCGGGAGAGAAGCGTTCTTGGCGGAAGTCATAAGGAGTTGGTGGGATGAAAGGGCGAATCGTACGTCAGTTTAACCGGAGCGCGGCTGCAGGAAGCTACGATGTCCATGCCCATGTACAGCGCGTAATGGCGGAATGGCTTATCGAAACGGTTGGTGGCGGGCCGGATCGCCTCGACGTGCTGGAAATCGGCTGCGGAACCGGCCTCTTCACCGAGCTGCTCGCGCAACGGTGTCCTCGTTCGACCATCACCGCAATCGACATCGCTCCCGCCATGCTCGCGGCTGCGGAAGAACGGCTGGCTGCGTGCCAGTCGGTGCGCAGCCGAATTCCCGTCCGTTTTGTGCAGGCCGACATCGAGATCTGGGCCGGGGCGGCCCCGCCCGCTTCCTTCGACTTCATCGTCTCGAATGCCTGCTTCCAATGGCTTGCCCGTCCGGGAGACACGTTGAGAAGCTTGACCCGGCTTCTTCGCCCGGGAGGCGTTCTCGCGTTCGCGACCTTCGGACCCGAAACCTTCCGCGAGATGCATCAGGCGTTCGAAGAGGCGTACCGGCTGCTGGGCGCGGAACCGCGGCGACACGGCTTGGAGCTGCACGCGGCGGAGCAATGGACAGCCTGGCTGAACGCCGGCGGCTACTCGGACATCCATTCCCGCCGCGACATCCGGGTGGAGGAACACCCCGCGGTCCGCGATTTTCTCCACTCCGTCAAATCGCTCGGGGCAAGTGCGTCGGAAGCGAGTTCGTCCCCGGGTTTCCTGCGGCGTCTGTTTCGCGATATGTTCGCCGTCTACGAAGAGAAGTTCCGCTTGCGGGACGGGATCTCCGCGACCTACGAGCTGTTGCTGCTGCAGGCGACCCTCCGGTAATCTCCTAAGGGCTTCCAATTCCGTCAGATGAACAACATGGGTTACGATGCCTGATGCCTGATGCCTCAGGCCTCTGCGGTAATTCCTGCGTGCCAGGCATCGCGAGGCAGAAGCTATTCTTCTTTCCCCGAACCTTCCAGGATTTCCTCCAAACGTTCCGCCAGTCGTTGCATCGTCGATTTCGCACCTTCAAGTGCGCCGTACTGCTTGACCGCTTTCTCGAGTTTTTCGGCTGACTGGAAGAGCGAACGCATCGTTAACTCCGTGAGGTTGCCCTGTTCCTCGAAGGTTGCTGTGACATGGAACCGTTCATCCTCTTCGAGATCCCCGTGGGAGTAAACAAACGTTCCGGGTTTGAGATTTCGCGATAGGTGATTTTGTTGTCGTAGTCGACGCCGCCCGGCCCGTGCATGACGTAAAGCCATACGCCGCCCGGCCGGAAGTCGAATTCCGACACGGTGATCGTGAACCCTTTCGGCCCCCACCAACGCTTCAAGTGCTCGGGATCGCTCCAGGTTTCGAATACGAGCCTGCGGGGAGCGCGGAATTCGCGCGTGACGGTAAGCTCCCGGTCTTTCACGGATGTGGTGACGGCATTTGCGGACATGATTCGGATTCCTCCCTTGAAGAAGTAGATTTCATGCCTATAACATACCCAATATGGAATATACCTGTCGAGGGATATTTAAAGGAGGAAAAACGCCAGCCCCGAAGGAAGGCGCGTTTCTCCGCCCGCGAAGAATCAAGCTTGGGCAACGGCTGCTTTGGGTTTCCTGAACAGCCGGCTCAAACTGCTCCAATTGATGAGGAAGTTGCCGGCCAGAATGATCGCGACGCCAACCCCCGTTAGCCACGTGAAGGTTTCCCGATAGAACAGTACCCCGATGACGAGAGCGATCAGCGGCGAAACGTAGAGCCAGGTCGACGGAAAGACGGGATTCGTCTTCGCGACGAGCCAGTAGAACAGCGTGTGGCCGATCATGGATCCGGCGACGGTCAGATAGAGCAGCGATCCGATGGCGTTTGCCGAAAACAAGCTGCCGGCGCTCACCTGCTCCGTGAATGCGGACAATACGAGCAGCATCGCGCCTCCGTAGAGCATCTGGACCGCGTTCATCGCGACGGGCGACTCCTGACGGAACCGGTCGGTCACCCGCTTCGTGTACAAGGCGCCCGCGGAGTAGCAGAACTCGCCGAGCAAGATCAGGGCGGAACCGATTGCCCACCAGATGCCTGCGGATACCGTGAGCTTAGGCAGTACGATCAGGAAGACGCCGGCGAAACCGGCGACGCATCCGACCATGGCAACGGCCGATGTCTTCTGCCGCATGAAGGCGGCCTGCAGCAGGAGGATCATCAGCGGTCCCGCTGCCGACAGCACCGCGGCGATACCGGAAGAGACGTGCTGTTCGGCCCAGTACAAGGTCGCGAACGTGGCGAACGTCAAGCAGAAACCGGTAACCAACATTTCTTTGCGCAGGAGCAGGGTTAACCTCGTTTTATGCCTCCACACCGTCCAGCCGAGCAAGATCAGTCCGGCCAGAAAGAAACGCAGTCCGGCCAGAAAAAACGGGGACGCCGACGCGTCCACCCCGATTTTGATCGCCAGGAACGTGGTGCCGAAAATGATACACATAAGCAAATAGTTGAATAGAATCATCGCTGCTGTCCTCCTCGCGTTATCAAAACGACATTCTCCGTCCCGGAGGTCGACAAAGTCGTTTTTACTTGGGTATCATATAACAAAATGAATAGAACAGATACGCAGAGATAGAACAGATTGACCGGTTCCGTATGCGATAATGGAAGCCGAGGGGGGGCTTACGTGTGAAGAACGGAAGAGCGGCGAAATCCGATCATTATCTATTCAGGCAAATTTACGACCATATGGTAACCCGAATGGAACGCGGCGAGTGGAAAGCCCATGACAAGCTTCCCTCGGTCCGGCTCTTGGCCGAGCAATACCGGGTGCACCGGCTGACGGCGTTCCGCGCCTGTACGTTGCTGAAGCAGCACGGGAAAGTGTACGTGAAGGATAAATCCGGCTACTACGCCAGCCCGGTCGATCCGGCAAGGGAAGCTTCGGGGCGTGCGGAAATCGGCGTCGGTCCCGCTGTCTGGCGCGTGAGGAACGACCTGATCGGCATTCAGGAGACCCCCGTAGACTACCAATTCTCGCAAGCGCTCATCGATCCGAACTTGCTGCCGAACCTCTATCTGTCCGAATATGTGAAACAGGTTTTCGACGATTACCCGAAACTGATGGGAACTTACTCCAACGCGCAGGGAGACGAGGAGCTCCGCGAAAACCTCTGCGGGTATCTCGCGGGCCGGCGCCGCATCCCGATATCCGCGGGAGACATGCTCATCACGACGGGAGCCACGCAGGCGATCGATCTTCTGTCCCGCTTGTACGTCAGACCGATGGACGCCGTCCTGGCGGAGCGGCCGACCTACAGCGCGGCGCTGGACATCATCCGCATGCACGGGGCGCGCTTGATCCCGGTCGACATCCGTCCGGAAGGCTACGATCTGGACCGGGTCGAGGCGCTGATGAAGCGGGAGAGGCCGCGACTCTTCTACATGAATCCGACCTTCCAGAACCCGACCGGCTATACGGTTCCGGTGCAGACGCGCAAGCGTCTCGTGGAATTGGCGGAGCGGTACCGTTGCCTGCTCATCGAGGACGATTCCTTTCACGAAATGTTTTTTGACGAGCCGCCTCCGCCTCCTCTGCTGACATTCGACACGGAGGGATGGGTGGCGCATCTTCGCAGCTTCAGCAAATACGTGGCGCCCGGCCTCCGGGTTTGCGCGGTCGTCTGTCGTCCTGCCGTGATGGCGCCGCTCGTTACCGCCAAATCGCTCGCCGACAACGGGACCCCGCTCGTGAATCAGAAGATTTTCCTGCATTATTTCCGTTCGGAACGGATGCGGACGCACATGGAAAAGCTGCGCATCGCCCTCCAAATCCGGAGAGATCTCATGGAAGAAGAGTTGGCCGATACCGGATGGGAATGGGCAACTCCGAAGGGCGGGCTCAGCCTGTGGATCCGGTTGCCCGAAGACATCCCCGTCGATCGGCTGCTCGAAGCCAGTCTCCGGGCCTCCGTCTCCTTCGTGCCGGGCTTCATTTGCGATCCGCTGAGGGAGATGCGGTCTTTCATCCGGCTGAGCTATTCTTACATGAACGAAAGCCATCTGCGGGACGGCGTCCGAAGACTCGTGAGCCTCGCGCGGGATGTCGCCGTCCGGCAGGGCTGAAGGGGTGACCGTCTCTCCTGACCGGCGAGGTTGTCAGCGGGTGTTGCCCGGTGTTACCGGCTGCTCTCTCGCGCCTCGTCGCCGGAATCGGCGCGGATCTCCTCCGGAAGCCGTTTGGACATGCCGGGTACCTCCCGGGGTTTGTAGTTGACGACATCGGAGGAATAGATCGAGACGAACATCCGTCCTCCGCTCGCCAATGCGCGGATCAGGATCGGTTGATTGTACGGGTTGCGGAAGGCGAAATCCGGTCCGCCCCAGCTGACCGTCGCATCCCGCCCCGGCGGCACGTAAGGCACGTGCCGGCTATGGGAGTAGCGGGCCAGGATCTGCAGTCCCGCGCGGTCGACGGCGTTGAACAGGGTCGACGAAACTTGGCAAATCCCCCCGCCGATATCTTCCGCCATTTCTCCTCTCACGATAACGGGAGCCCGCAAATACCCCCGGTTCCGGGTGCGCACCCCGACGATCCGGTTAAACGAGAAGCTTTCGCTCGGGAAAACGACGTAGTTGTTGATCGTCTGAGCCGCCAGCTTGATGTTATGCGCACGGTTCTTGTTGCCGGGGTTGAAATAGGTGACGTAATGCCCGATCGGTTTCTCCCGGATCGTGGCCAGCAATTCGGCGTCGACCTTGGGATAGAGGGGGGAAAACGGGACGTCTAGGAAAGCGGGGCCTTGGCCGAAGTAAGCGGCGTAGAACCGGTCCGTGAACGCGCTGCGGTCCAGACGGCGGCCGGGCTGCTCCGGCACGATGCCTCCGGATGGCCCGATCGTGGCATTTCGCGGTGCTTGATAGACCCGGGCTTCCACGTCGCGGAGCAGCCGGTCGAGCTTGTCCGGGTCGGCGAGCGGCAGGGCCGGCAGCGCAAATTCGGCGCGGTTCACGCTCAGGAGGGGAGCCTGATCGTTCTGTATCGTGATGGGATCTTGCATCGGCTGAAGACCGAATGCCGCACTGGCGATCCACAACCAGCAACATCGCATGGTCCACCTCGGAGGTATTTGAAATTTTAGGAATAGTATCGCTTATGCGGCCGCCGATTATGAGGAACGGCGATCAATCGCGTTTGCGGAATATAGGAAACAGCGATCATTCGCGTTGGCGATTATGAGAATCGGGCGGTCATTCGCGTTTGCGGAATATTGGAAACAGCGATCATTCGCGTTGACGATTTTGAGAACCGGCGGTCATTCGCGTTTGCGGAATATTGGAAACAGCGATCATTCGCGTTGACGATTTTGAGAACCGGCGGTCATTCGCGTTTGCGGACGGAACGGTTGGGGCTTGCGGTTTTCAGGCAATTTTCAGCGGAAATTAAGGGTCGGATCAGGTTTTTCGGGTAAAGTGGAAGGCAGAAGAAAGGAGGGGTTCGATGCGTTTGCCCGCGCTCCTGCAGGGACGCCGGTTCCTTATCTATGCCTTCCTGATCGTAGCCGCCGCTTGCGGGATCCGATTCCTTCTCGCGGACAGATACGCGGGTTTCGTCACGGATCAAAGCCTGTTCGTCCAGTGGATGGAGACGATCCGCAGATACGGATTGGGCGAAGCGTATCCGCGGAACGGCAGCATCAATTACCCGCCTCTGTTCCCGCTGCTCCTGGATCTTTACGGCGAAGCGTTGAACCGGCTCGGAATCGCGGTGCAGGCCGGCTCGTTGTCGTTTAAGGGGGTACTGCTCGCGATCGACCTGGCGGCGATGCTGGCCGCCGTGAAACTGACGGCCGGCGCGGGGGGCGCCCGCTGGAGACTGATCGTTCTGGCTCTGTTCGCGCTGAATCCGGCGTTCATCGCCGACAGTGCCGTCTGGGGCCAGGTCGACTTGCTGCACAGCATGCTTATGGTGCTTGCGGTCGTGGCGATGCCAAGGCGTCCCTGGCTTAGCGGCCTATGGGCCGGATTTGCACTGTTGGCCAAGTTCCAGGCGGTGACGGTGCTGCCGGTCGTCGGGACGTACTTGTTGGTTCGGCTGGTCAGGGGGCGAAGCTTCCGGGAAGCAGCAGGCTGGCTGATTGGATTCGCCGCTCCGCTGGGCGTTGCCGCCGCGTATTTCGCGCGGGCGGGAAGCTTGTCCGCGATGTTCCGGCAAGCCTACGCGGATGCGGTCGGCCAATATGCGAGCGCGACGGTCAATGCCGCGAACGTCTGGTTCCATCTGCTCGGCGTCGATCCTTCGGCGTCCGATTCGGAGCCGTACTGGGCCGGCCTTACGCTTCGAACGATCGGCCTTCTCCTGTTCGGGGCCGTGACGGCTTTCGTTTGCTTGTATATCTGGATCGCGCTGAAGGACCCGGAGAAGGAGAGAGCGCCGGAGGCCGTATTGCTCAAGGCGGCGGCCGCCATCGGCTTCGCGTTCTTCATGCTCCCGACGGAGATCCACGAGCGATACGGCATTCCCGCGATTGCCTTCGCCCTGTTCGCCGCGCTATACGACCGGAGGTGGATCGCGGCTGCCGGGACCTTGACCGTAACGATGCTCGTCAACGTGCTGGCGGTTCTCCGTTCGGGCCGCAGAGGCTTCGGTAGAGGCGGCCGGAACGGGGGTGGATTTCGACCGGGCGGCGGCAGGGGATGGAGCGGCGGCAGTGTTCCCGATGCCGGAATGAGCGAGGGCGGGACCCGCCATCCCGATCGAGGCTTCGCGGGACGGGGAGACGGCGGTCTTGGCGGATTTCCGTTTGGCGGAGGGCCGGGAACGACGCTCTCCTCCGGTTATGTATGGGTCGCCGCCGTGAACGCTTTGCTGCTGATTTGGCTGCTGTGGGCACTCTGGCGGGAGATGTCCGCGGTCAGGGCAACCGTGCGGGAGAGCGTGCAGGACGCTCCCGCGGCGCATTGAACCGCACAAGTAGCATTCGGCCATCCCGGAAGAAGAGACGTTTATGATCCCTTATATCAGCGTGAAATTGAAAAGAGGGGACGGTCCGGCGGATGCCGGCACGCAGGAGCGGTTGGGCCGGTTGCTGAAGTCGCTCGAGCAGGCCGTCGTTCCACTTTCCCCCGCGATTGAACGGAAAACCGCCCTCCACCACAGGCAACGGCCCGGAGCGACGAACGTTCCGGCTGTTGCTTTATGCTTTTTTTAGACTTTCTTTACGGATTCCTTGAAGCCGCGGGATATGATCGTATTATACGTCCCCGTACGGTGGAAGGAGTGCGGAAGCGATTATGAAAACGAAAAAGATTTTGTGGTGGCTCGCAATCGCATCGTTCGGAATCATGGTGCCGTTTATGGCGCCTTATTTCACGCTGGATCCGGCGGGGAGCCGGGTTCCTGTTGCGCCCGGAACGGTTCAGTATCCGGCCCTCCTCGCCCATATCCTTTTCGCCTTCATCGCGTTGGTGTCCGGGTTCCTGCAGTTTGCGGACCGGATTCGGCTCCGGAACCCGAAGCTGCACCGGAACCTCGGCAAAGCGTACGTCGCCAGCGTATTCCTGAGCGGGCTCATGTCGCTCGTTCCGTTGTCCTGCATCGAAAATTTCGCCAAAGCTGCGTCCTTCCTTGCGCTGGCGATTTTGTGGCTGTTCACGAGCTGGAAAGGTTATCGCGCCGCCGTGAAGCACCGGATCGAGGAGCATCGCGTCTGGATGGTCCGCAGCTTCGGGATGACGTTGGTGGCGGTTAGCGGCCGGCTGGTCGTCCCGTTGCTCCTGCTGGCGTATTATGTCTTGCACGGATTCTCCCTTCCCGAAGGAAGGGAGAAGATGGTGGAAGAGGTGCTGAACGCGAACCTCTGGGTCGGCATCGTACTCAATTTCGCGATCGTGGAGTGGATCGTTCTTCGGAGAATGAAGGGGAATCAGGCATCCGGGCGCTGAGCCGACACGACCGCGGAGCTCGGCGTACGCATGATCCGCAGCCAGCGGTCGGCAGCCCGCTTTGCTGAGCTCGTCGAATGTTTGGACAGGGGAAACTTCGGATTCATGTCCGGCAGACTTTCCTGTTGGATCGCGCGGCGGCCGCCCACCGGGAGGTCGAGTCCGGACACGGCAGGTGCAATACCCCGGAAAAACCCGGTTAAAGCGCCGCAAACCGAACTCATCGCCTGATGCAACCCGGAAAAACCCGGCTAAAGCGCCGCAAACCGACTCATCGCCTGATGCAACCCGGAAAACCCCGGCTAAAGCGCCGCAAACCGACTCATCGCCTGATGCAACCCGGAAAAACCCGGCTAAAGCGCCGCAAACCGAACTCATCGCCTGATGCAACCCGGAAAAACCCGGCTAGAACGCCGCAAACCGACTCATCGCCTGATGCAACCCGGAAAAACCCGGCTAAAGCGCTGCAAACCGAACTCATCGCCTGATGCAACCCGGAAAAACCCGGTTAAAGCTCTGTAAACCCGAACTCATCTCTCTAGTACCCTGAAAAAACGGTAGAAGAACTAGGCGTGAAATCGTTTTGTCGGGCGGGTTCTTAAGCTTGAGGACCGACTTAACGTGTCGGCTGAGTTATGGTTGGCAAGGTTTAAGCTTGAGGACCGACTTAACGTGTCGGCTGAGTTATGGTTGGCAAGGTTTAAGCTTGAGGACCGACTTAACGTGTCGGCTGAGTTATGGTTGGCAAGGTTTAAGCCTGAGGACCGACTTAAAGTGTCGGCTGAGTTATGGCTGGCAAGGTTTAAGCTTGTGGCCGACTTAAAGTGTCGTGTGAGCGGCGCGAGGCAATCGAAGCGATGTCAAATGGACGAGCGAATGTGAGCCGACGCGCCCGGAAAGTCCGAAACGAGGCGGATTCCCCGGCGTTTCGGCTCTATTTGACGCCGAAGCCGGAACCCGCCGGTTTCTTCTCCTTGCGCGGCCACAGCGTGTAGCTGAAGCTGATCAGGAAATCGATCCCGAGCACCAATGACCATAACCGCACCGCCTGGAGCAAACTCGCCGTGCGGTTTGCGTCCCCGATCCAGAGGATGATGCCATACAGCAAAGCGCACCCGATCGCCCAAGCGAGCAGATGAAGAGACCAGCCGCGACGCTCGTTCCGGGCGTGCTCTTCGCCGAATTTGGCCTTCGCCGCCGGGGGAGGGCCGCCCGCGAACCGATGGGCGAAGCGGACGTCAGCCCATCGGATCATCCGATGGCCGTAGGCCACAGAGACGCCAATATAGACGGCCGCCATGCCGTGGGTGAAACCGGCCGTCGCACCGCGATGCAAGTCGTAGGAGGCTGACGCAAGAAGGATCAGATCGATGACCGGGGTGCAGGCGAGGAGAACGGCTCCGGTTCTCCGCATTCCCAGCAGGTAGCGGCATGTCAATCCGGCCAGCACGAACACCCAGAACGCGATTTCGCAGCCGACGATCAACGCGAGTACCATGACAGCTCCAACTCCTTTTTTAGGACATCTGTATGATAAAAACGAAGTTATTATAACACACTTGTGCTAAAAAACAACGGTGAGCTATAATAAGTCCATGCCGAAAATCGTGGACCATCAACTACGTAAGGAACAATTGGCCGAAGCGGCCTGGCGGGTCATCCGACGGGAGGGCCTGGAAGGGCTGTCCGTGCGCCGGGTAGCGGATGAAGCGGGGATGTCGCTCGGATCTCTGCGCCATTACTTCGAGACGCAAGCCGAGCTTCTCGCGTTCTCCATGCGGCTCGTCTCCCAGCGTGCGAGACGGCGCATCGAGAACCTGCCGTTCACCGGCGATGTCCGACGCGACATCGAGATGATCATCGCGCAGCTGTTGCCGCTGGACGAGGAGCGGCTGGCCGAAGGCGAGCTGTGGCTCGCATACGCCGGCAAAGCGCTGTCCGATCCCGCCATCCGCGCCATGAGCCTGGAAGTGCACGACGAGCTGTACCAGGGGTTTCGGAGGATGGTCGAAGGCATGGTCGCGAGTAAGCTCGCGCAAGCCGGGATTGACGCCGAGAGCGAGACGAAGGCGCTGCATGCGCTCGTGGACGGTCTGGTCGTCCATTGTACGGTTTTTCCGGAACGGGTGCGGGCGGAAGAACTGATGAATATCGTCTCGTACCATCTGGACCGCATTTTCGAGAGATGATCCGTCTTAGGGTGCTGGAGATGCCCGAATACCTGGATCGCAGCCCGTTCACGTATGGGTTCTACGCCGCTAACTTCGGTCAAGGCCTCGTCTACATAGACGCCCCGTTTTCCGGTGCGGACAAGCTGCGTCAAGTGGTTGATAGCCGTCATTCAGCGCCGAATCGTGCGCAGGAAGCCGCGCGTATTGCCATAAGCAAATAGCGAAACCGCGAGCGACTTCCGGATGAGCGGGAAAACTTCCCACAAAAATGCACCCATTCGCTGTTTTCGGCGCATTTAGATGGAAAATTTCCCATTCATTCATGCTTCAACACACGTATATCCGATTCGCAGCCATTTTAGTGGGAGCTTTTCCCTCTATTTGCGCTCCCGTTTCCCGCCGGGCCAATTTAGTGCCGACTTTTCCGTCTATTTTGCTCCGTCGCGGGTACCATCCCCTGCCAAAACGTGCTCCCTGAAGCGGTTATCGGGCGCCAATAGAGGGCACAATCAACCAAACCTGCTATACTCATCCCAACAAAAACACAGCTCCCAAGAAATAAACGGCCGCCGCAGCATCAAAACTGCGGTGGCCGTTTTGCATTTTCCTCACTTAAACGATCGTGCTTCCGTCGTACGAAGCGATAACGCGGTATAGATCCGGACGGCGGTCCCGGAAGACGCCCCATTCGATCCGCTGCACTTCCAGCTGATCCAGGTCGAATTCCGCGACGAGCACCGTTTCCTCCGTCCGTCCGGCCTCGGCGACCAGATTGCCCGCAGGTCCGGCGATGAACGAGGAGCCGTAGAACGTGATGGCGGAATCTTCATCGGTTTCCTTGCCGATCCGGTTCGACGCGATGACCGGCATGAGGTTGGCGGCCGCGTGGCCGCGCATGCACATTTGCCAGTGGTCCTTCGAATCGATCGACACGTCCTGCGGCTCGGAACCGATCGCCGTCGGATAGAACAGCAGCTCCGCGCCCATCAGCGCCATGCAGCGGGCGGCTTCCGGGTACCACTGGTCCCAGCAGACGCCCACGCCGATTTTCGCATACCGCGTCTTCCACACCTTGAAGCCGGTATCGCCCGGGTTGAAATAAAATTTTTCCTCGTAGCCGGGGCCGTCCGGGATATGGCTCTTGCGGTATACGCCGAGCAATTCCCCATCCGCGTCGATCACCGCGAGGGAGTTGTAGCGGGCGTAGTTCTTCTTCTCGTAGAAGCTGATCGGCAGCACGACCTGAAGCTCCTTGGCGACTTTCCGGAAATGGCTCACCGCCTTGTTGTTCTCGAGCTCGGTCGCGTACACGTAATAATCGGATTTTTCCTTCTGGCAGAAGTACGGGGTTTCGAACAGCTCCTGGATCAGAATGATCTGCGCGCCCTGCGAAGCCGCTTCGCGGACCAGCTTATCCGCTTTGGCGATATTCTCTTCGATATCGCACGAGCAGCTCATCTGGGTGGCCGCCACCGTCACTTTTCTCATCGCGATTTC
The DNA here is from genome assembly GCF_019400745.1 of Cohnella sp. CFH 77786. Taxonomy (GTDB): domain Bacteria; phylum Bacillota; class Bacilli; order Paenibacillales; family Paenibacillaceae; genus Cohnella. The sequence goes on from NZ_WJIB01000020.1 coordinate 66,399, forward strand.
CTTCCTGCCCGAGGCATTTGCTGGGTCGTGCAATGGACGTTGCCGCCTTCCTTGATGATCGCCATTCCGTCCACCGTCCGTATGCGGCGGTCCGGGAACGTTTCCTGCAGAATCCGCACGGCCTCCCGATCGGTCTGCTCTGCCGCCCCGCCGAACACGGGCAGCACGATGCCGCCGTTCACGAAGTAGAAGTTCAGGTAGCTGAGCGTCAGCCGGCTGTCTTCGAACAGGGCTTTCGGCGGCTGCGGGATCCGGACGATTTCGAAACGCCGGCCCTTGGCGTCGGTCGCTTCGCTTAGAATGCGCAGATTTTCCTGCGTAATGTCGTAATTCTCGTCGGTCGGGTCGTCGCACACCTGGATGACGATTTTGCCGGGGGCGGCGAAGCAGGCGACGTTGTCGACGTGGCCGTCCGTTTCGTCGCCGCTGAGGCCTCTGCGCAGCCAGACGATTTTGTCCACGTTCACGAACCGTTTGACGTGCTCCTCGATCTGCTCCCGGCTCAGCTCGGGATTGCGGTTCGGGTTCAGCAGGCACTCCTCCGTCGTCAGCAGCGTGCCTTCGCCGTCCACGTGGATCGACCCGCCTTCCATGACGAGCGGAGCGTCGAACTTACGCACGCCGACGCGCTCCAGCACCTTAGGCGCCACTTCGTCGTCCAGGTCCCAGGGAGCATATTTGCCGCCCCAGGCGTTGAAGCGCCAATTGACACCGGCCAGCTCGCCGTCTTCCGCGACGACGAACGTCGGGCCGTTGTCCCTCAGCCAGGCGTCGCTGTGCGGGATTTCGGCGAAATCGATGTTCGGGCCGTCCAAGTAACCACGCACGAGTTCAAGATCTCCGGGATTCACGAGCACGGTGACCGGCTCGAACTCGGCGATCGCTTTGACCACCTGGGCGTATCCGTTGCACACCGGCTCGTGGTCATCCGGGTATACCATCGATTCCCGCACCGGCCACGACATGAACGTCCGTTCATGCTCGGTCCATTCGGCGGGCATCGCGAATTTCAGCTGTCTTGGATCCATAGATAATCAGCTCTCTTTTATCGATAAATTGCATTCCGTTTCAGGCAGCAGGGCCGTTTCACTCCATCATCATATACGAAATGCCTTCCGATCTCAAAGCATAGCAAATATTTCCTCTCCGATGGGCGTGAAAGCCTTGCCGCCAAAGCCTTTTCCCTCCTCCCGGCAGCTTGCTCCCATGGACCGTTTGTCTTGTAATCTACCAGGGGTTGCAGTAAAATTTATGGGACAATCCACAGAATCGGGATGTGCGTCTATTGAACAACAAAGCGGTCATCTTGGGAAGCAACTATTATATCGGACTCAGCACGATCCGCTGCCTGGGCGTTCACGGCATCCACACCGTGGCGGTCGATTATTCGGACAGGCACACGTACGCCGCCGATTCCAAATATTGCTCCGAGAGGCTCATTTCCCCTCATTATAAAGAAGACCCGGAAGGGTTCATCCGTTTTCTGAAAGACTATGCGGCCAGACAGAGCGCTCCTCCCGTCCTCATCCCGTGCCACGACAACTACGTGGAAATCATTGACGAATACCTGGATGAACTGAGGGAAAGCTACCTGATACCTCAGACGGAGAAGGGCCTGTATACAAGGCTCATGAACAAGGAGTCGCTGGAGCGGGCGGCGATCGAGAAGGGCGTTGCCGTTCCGGAGACGGTCCGGGTGGACGAAGAGGGCTTCCTGGACAAAGTGGAGAGCATCATCAAATATCCCTGCCTCGTGAAGCCGGTCGATTCCCCGGCCTTCGTGGCGAAGTTCCGCAAGAAGCTGTTCAAGGTCCATGACCGGCAAGAGCTCGAATCCGCGATCCGAACCGCCCGCGAAGCCGGCCTGGAAGTGATCGTGCAGCGCATCATTCCGGGCTTCGACGACCATATGTACACGTTCGACGCCTATTTGAACCAGGATTCCAAGGTCACACATTGGGTCACGTGCCAGAAATACCGCCAGTACCCGATCAACTTCGGCGCCTCCGTCTACACGGGGCAGAAGTACGTGCCGGAACTCTATGAAATCGGCAAGAAGTTTTTCGAAGAGATAAAGTACAAAGGTTTCGCGGAAATCGAGTTCAAGAAGGACGCCGAGACCGGCAAGTTCTACCTGATCGAAATCAACGTCAGAATCACGAACCTGAACGTATTGCTGTACAGGGCCGGCGTCAACATTCCTTATATTACGTACCGGGAATTAACGGGCAACCCTCTGCCGCCGAGCGCGGTCGAGAGAGATACGAACCTGGTCTTCTGGTACGCGTACGAGGACTTGTTGGCCATCAAAGGCTATCTGAAGACGAAACAGCTGACGTGGAAGCAAGTCGCTTCTTCCTTCTGGAAACCGAAAGCGTACGCCATCTGGGACTGGAGAGATCCGAAGCCCGCTTTTTCGTTTCTGTCTATGATTCTAGGCAAATTCTTTGGAAAATTCGCCCGGAGATAGGAGGTTTGCGATCCGATGAAGTTAAGAGAGCTTCTTCCATCCGTGAGCATAATCGAGAGCAGCGGGGAACGGGATTTGACGATTACTGGTGTCTCTTATCATTCGCGGAAAGTCTCCGAAGGGCATCTGTTCGTGTGCGTCCGGGGGTATAAGACCGACGGGCACCGATATTTGCCCGATGCCGTCCGCAATGGAGCGGTGGCTGCGATCGTCGAAACGATCCAGGACGGGATCGACATTCCCCAATTCCGGGTGGAGAACGGACGGATCGCGCTCGCCCGGCTGGGGGCCGCTTTCTACGGCCGTCCGGCGGACAAGCTGTTCATGATCGGCATTACCGCCACGAACGGCAAAACGACGACGTCCTACATGACCAATGCCATGCTGGAGAATCACGGGCTGAAAACCGGGCTGATCGGGACGGTCATGATCAAAATCGACGATACGTCCATTCCCGCGGAGCTCACGACCCCGGAATCGCTGGATTTGCAGATGTATCTGCGGCAAATGGCGGATCGTGGCGTTTCCCACGTCACGATGGAGGTTTCCTCCGCCGCGCTGGAGACGAGCCGGGTGGAGACGGTCGATTACGATATCGTCACGTTCAACAACCTCAGCCGCGAGCATATCGACTCGCATGGCTCTTTCGAGCAGTATTTCCAAGCCAAGGCCAGCCTAATCCGCAATGCCGGGGAACATTGCGTCGCCGTGCTGAACCTGGACGACCCCTATTCGGCATCGCTGGCCAATGAAACCAAAGCGAAGGTCGTGACCTTCGGGGTGAAGAGCAGGGAAGGCCATATCCATTGCCGGGATTTGGATCTCTCGACCGGCCGGGCGAAGTTCAAGCTGCAGATTCTGCAGCCGTTCCACTCGGCGGGGGGAACCGAGTACACGCCCACCGAGTTCGACGTGGAGCTGTCCGTGCCGGGTCTGCATTCCGTTTACAACTCCATGGTGGCGATCGTGAACGCCCTGCTCTGCGACGTCCCGATCCCGACGATCCAGCAGACGCTCCGAACGTTCCCGGGAGTGGAGCGGCGGTTCCAATTCATCTACGAAGGCGACTTCAAGATCGTGGACGACCATTTCGCCAATCCCGGCAATATCAACGTCACGCTCGAGACGCTCCGGTACATGGATTACGAGAACCTGCGCATCGTTTACGCCATCCGGGGCGAGAGGGGACCGACCGTCAACCGGGAGAACGCGGAAGCGATCGTGCAGTGGATGAAGCGGCTGGAGCTTGCCGAGATCGTGGCCACGAAAAGCGTCTCCCACGTGACGGACAAAGACCGGGTCACCGACGAGGAAGTCCGCGTATTCATGGAAGTAATGGACGAAGCCGGCATCCGGGTCCGGCTGTACGACGAATTGCCGGACGCCATTTCGGATGCGTTGTCCGAGGCCAGGCGGGGCGATCTGGTTCTGCTGGCAGGCTGCCAGGGCATGGATCCCGGGGGGGAGATCGCCCTGGACATGCTGCGGGACCGGGAATCCATGCTCCACCGGGTTTGAGACGGACGGCGACCGCAAGACGAATCCAAACCAAAAGTAGGTCTGCAAGTGGAAAATAAACGGTTAGGCGTTATTGGCGGAATGGGACCGAAGGCCACCTCCGTTTTCATGGATCGAATCATCGAACACACCGCGGCGCAGCGAGACCAGGATCATATCGACATGATCGTGCTGAGCCATGCGACGCTGCCGGATCGGACCCAAGTCATTCTGAAGAATGAGGGGGACCGCTTCCTGAAGGCCGTCGAGCCGGACTTCCGTTTGCTGGAACAAGCCGGTGCGGCCCATATCGCGATACCGTGCAACACCTCGCACTTTTACATCGATGAAATGCAGGGCATGACGCGAATTCCGATCATCAACATGGTCGACGAGACGCTTCGGGAGATCGCCGGAAGGTTCGGACAACGCGTCAAAGTCGGCGTTCTGGCGACGAACGGCACGCTGCGCAGCGGGATCTACAGGATGGCTTGCGAGAAGCACGGCATGGAGTACCGGGAGCCGGAAGCGTCCGTTCAGCAGCAGGTCATGGACATGATTTACGACGTTAAGAAAGGCGTGGACGTCGGCTCCGAAGCATTGGAAGCCCTCGTGCGGAGCCTCGTGGAGCGGGAAGGGTGCCAATGCGTCATTCTGGCTTGCACGGAGTTGTCCTGCATTAAGCCTAACGAGCATATACTCCAGTATTGCGTGGATGCGATGGACGTGTTGGTGAGGAAATCGATCGAACGCTCGGGCAAGCCATTCGTTTGAGGGGGAGGCGAAGGTCCGATGGAAGAGCTTATGCAGTCGCCGGCCGAAGCCGAACGGCTCGAACGGTTTCTCGCGGAATCGTTCCCGGACGGGGTCGTGTGCCGGGAGCTGAGGCTTGCCGCGGAGGAAGTCCGGGGGATCAAGCGGGTGTTTCCGAATGCGGTCCTTGAGGCTTTCTCCGAAAGCCGATACGCGGACGGCAAGGTTTGGTACAGGGTTCGAATCTGAATCGCTACCGAAAAAGACCGCCGCCCGCTTGGCCAAAAAGGCCAGGCGAGGGGCGGTCTTCGCTTTGTCAGAATACGGTATTTACGGTGTCTTCCACTTGCTTCAAGATCTCCTTCAGGGCAGCTTCGCCCGCGCTCGGAACGCTTCCGAAAAGCAAATGCGCGACGGGCTCGATTCCGGTAAACTCGAAAATGCCGGTATCGGACGTGAGTTTAAGCCCCTCCGTCATTCCGATTTGATCGTAGATTTCTTTGGGCGTCCCGTGGGTGTTGAGGATCAGGCCTTTCTTCCCTTGCAGCAATTTATCGATTCCCGCTTCGCCGTAAGCATAGGCGAAACCGTACGAGAAAACCCGATCCACGTATCCTTTCAGAATAGCGGGCATGCCCGTCCACCAAATCGGATAGATAAAGGTGATAGCGTCCGCTTGGGCGATATATTCCTGCTCGGTCCGGATATCCCCGGGCGTTTGCCCCGCTTTCATCGCGGCGGTATCCTCCGGTTTCAGCACGGGCTCGAAGTCGATGCCGTACAAATCGCGAACGACGACTTCGTGGCCTTTTTTCTTCAAAGCATGCACCGCGGTTTCCAAGACGGCGTGGTTAAAGCTATCCGGGTTCGGATGGGCGTAGACGATCAGGTGTTTCATGGTTCAAACCTCCGTGTTGTTGGTAAGGGATGTCGGCCTTATTCTTGCTTAAATGCATGAAGTTAAATCGCAAGTCCAGTCGCCATCTTTTTTGCGCGACGCTCTAATTCTTTCCCTCGCGAATGTCGATAAACTGGATAGAGTGTCGGTTTGTGAGGAAACTCAGCCACGCTAATCCCTATTCCGCTGAGGTGTACATATGAAGAATTCCACGGTTATTGGCTTGATTCTCGGTTTGATCTCACTCCTCGTCGGCATGGTCCTCAAAGGAGCGCCGCTGCTCGCTCTCGTCACGAACCCGGCCGCGTTCGTCATCATCATCGTCGGGACGGTCGCCTCCATCTGCGTGGCGTTTCCGATGAGCGACCTGAAGAAATTGCCGACGCTATTCAAGATCTTGTTCGCAGAACCGAAGCTGGTGGCGAAAGAACAACTGATCACGATGTTCATGGAATGGGCTACGATCACCCGGCGCGAAGGCTTGCTCGCGTTGGAGGCGCGGGTGGAAGAGATCGAGGACGATTTCCTCAAGGGCGGCATGCGGATGATCATCGACGGCAACGACCAGGATCTCGTCCGCGACGTACTCCTGGAAGACGTGGCCGCGACGGAGGAACGCCACCGCTCGGGCGCCCAGATCTTCTCCCAGGCGGGAATGTACGCGCCGACGCTCGGGGTGCTCGGGGCCGTCGTCGGTCTCGTCGCCGCCTTGCAGAACCTGGACCACCTGGAGAAGCTCGCCCACGCGGTCGCGGCGGCTTTCATCGCGACGCTGCTCGGGATTTTCACCGGATACGTCATGTGGCATCCGTTTGCGAACAAGCTCAAGAGGATTTCCAAAAAAGAAATCGACTTGAAGCTGATGATGGTAGAAGGCCTCCTATCTATCCAATCCGGCGTCTCCACCAGCGCGATCCAGCAGAAGCTGATGGTCTTCCTCACGCCTAAGGAACGGAAAGTTTTCAACGAGAAGGAGGAGGCGGGCGGTGAGCAAAAAGCGACGGCATGAAGCGCATGAGGAGCACATCGACGAATCGTGGCTCCTTCCTTACTCCGACTTGATGACGCTGCTGCTGGCGCTGTTTATCGTTTTGTACGCGGTAAGCTCGGTCAATACGGCCAAGTTGGAACAGCTCAGCAATGCATTTAAATCCGTTTTGAACAACGGCCTCAGCATTTTCGACTCGTCCACGCTCATCGAGACCGGCGAGGTCGAAAGTCCGACCAATATGACCAAGCGCATGAACCCGAACGGCAAATCGACAGCCGAGCTGCAGCAGGAAGAGCAGCAGAACCTGGAGAAGCTCAAACAACAGCTCGACCAGTATATCAAGAAGAACGGTCTTGCGTCGGAGCTCGAAACCCAGTTGAACCAGTCGCAGCTCCTGATCACGATCCGGGACAACGCCTTGTTCGAGCCGGCGAGCGCCGCCGTCAAACCGGAAGCCCGCAAGCTGGCGGTCGCGATCGGGCAAATGTTGCTGCCGTACAACGACTACGAGGTGCTCGTCACCGGCCATACGGACAACAGGCCGATCAACACGGCCGAGTTTCCTTCCAACTGGGAGCTCAGCTCCAAGCGGGCGATCAATTTCATGAAAATCCTGCTGGACAACAAGTCGTTCGATCCGAAGCGGTTCGGCGCCATCGGCTACGGCGAGTATCGCCCGGTCGACACCAATGACACGGATGCCGGACGGGCCAAGAACCGCCGCGTGGAAGTGTCCATCCTGCGTAAATACACGGAGCCCGGAGCGGATGGGCAGACGTCGCTCAGCGTGAACGGGAATGCGGGGAAAAGTGAATAGGGAGAAGCGTTGAAAGCCGGGATCATCCTCACGAGGATCTCGGCTTTTTTTGACTATATGATAAGTTTCCGGATAGAGTGGTTTTGGGGAAGCGAGAGGGGAGCCATTCTGGCGCTCCCGCTGATGCTCCGTTCATTTAGTGAAGCGGATTTTGTGACTCGCCCGCATGAGCTTCATACGTGTAACTGATTTCTGAAGGTCTCCAATCGGGGTTCCTCAGATGGGTCGCTGCCGCGCAGTCTAGGGGATTAAAGGGAAAACGTCCCTCTATTTTTGCATATTGGCCACACGGGCGTGATTAGAAGAAAAACCTCCCTCTAATTCTGGCTATATACCCTCAATTGCAGTTTTTCACCGATATTAGTGGGAGGTTTTCCCTCTAAATATCCAAAATCCTCGAAATCATCGGAATTAGAGGGAGGTTTTCCCTATAAAGTTGACCGGCGGGTCGAATCCGGCCTACGGGTTCCGGAAACTGCCATATCCGCAAGGAATCCCACAAAGGAATCCCACAAAGGAATCCCACAAAGGAATCCCACAAAGGAATCCCACAAAGGAATCCCACAAAGGAATCCCACAAAGGAATCCCACAAAGGAATCCCACAAAGGAATCCCACAAAGGAATCCTATCGTTAAGACCTAACAGGAATTCATGACTTGGCGGAACGTGTTTCGGTACCGTTTATACGGATACCGATCAGGACGCCGTTAGGCGTTTTTTTGTATTGACATTAACGTTACGTAAAGGTGTACCTTGAAATTGTCGGGAGGAGATACCATGGAATACACCGTGAAGAAGCTGGGCCAATTGGCGGGAATCAGCACCCGCACGCTCCGGTACTATGACGAGATCGGGATCCTGAAGCCGGCCAGGATCAACTCGTCCGGATACCGGATCTACGGGCAGAAGGAAGTCGACCGGCTCCAGCAGATTCTGTTCTACCGGGAGCTCGGGGTCAGCTTGGAGAACATAGCCGAAATCGTGACCGCCCCTTCCTTCGACGGAGCCAAGGCTCTTCGGGAGCACCATGCGCGCCTCCTCGACAAGAGAAAGCAATTGAATGAGCTGATCGCGAACGTCGAGAAGACGATCGCCGTCGCCGAAGGGAGAATGACCATGACCGATAAAGAGAAATTCGAAGGCTTTAAGGCGAAGCAGCTGGAGGAGAACGAGAAGAAATACGGGAAGGAGATCCGCGAGAAGTACGGGGAGGATACCGTAAAGAAATCCAACGAGAAGTTCATGAACATGACGCAGGAAGAGCATGAGGAAGCCACGCGCCTGGCGGGCGAAGTGGCGGCCGTGCTGGCGGAAGCATTCAAGACAGGCGACCCTGCCGGCGAGTTGGCCCAGAAGGCGGCGGATTTGCATAAACGGTGGCTCATGCACCATTGGCCCGAATACAGCAAAGAAGCGCACGCGGGTCTTGCCCAAATGTACGTGGATGACGAGCGGTTCACGAAGTATTATGACGCCGAGCAGCCGGGCACGGCGGCGTTCCTGAGGGACGCCATCCGCATCTATACGGGTGTTCAGTAACGCAAACCGTCAGGGAGAGGTGCACGGATCCCTGACGGTTTTTCGATTTCGGAATGCGGTCGCGGAATCTGGAACACTCTGCCTGTGACGTGTTGTTGCAGGGGGCGACGAGTGTGGGCCGGGGCATCGCGCCATACGATCGCCGGGAATCGGCCCGTCGAGCCGGCTCGGCGCCGGTCAGCCGATTTCGAGCTCCAGCACGACCGGACAATGATCGCTTCCGAGGACGTGGGCGTCGATGCGCGCATCGGTCAGATGCGGCTTCAGCCTGTCCGAGGCGAGAAAATAATCGATCCGCCATCCCACGTTCCGTTCCCTCACCTTAGGCATGTTCGACCACCAGCTGTAAGCGTCCGTACGGTCCGGGTAGAAATGCCGGAACGTATCGACGAAGCCGGCTTCCAGCAGGCGGGTCATCTTGTCCCGCTCTTCGTCCGTGAAGCCGGAATTGCCCCGGTTGGACTTCGCGTTCTTGATATCGATTTCCTGGTGGGCCACGTTCAGATCGCCGCAGACGACGACGGGCTTCTTCCGGTCCAACTGCTGCAGATAGCCGCGGAAACGTTCCTCCCATTCCAGCCGGTACACCAGCCTCGAGAGATCGCGTTTCGCGTTCGGCGTATAGACGGTCACGAGATAGAAGGCGTCAAACTCCAGCGTAATGATCCGTCCTTCCGGCTCCCGATCCTCCTCGATGCCGTACCGTACCGACAGCGGTTCGATTTTCGAGAACACGGCCGTTCCCGAATAGCCCTTCTTCTCCGCGTAATTCCAATATTCGCGGTAGGCCCCGCCGTGATCCAGGGAGATTTGCCCTTCCTGCAGCTTCGTCTCCTGCAAGCAGAACAAATCCGCGTCCGTCTGCTTGAAATAGTCGAGGAAGCCTTTGTTCACGCAGGCCCTTAAACCGTTGACGTTCCAAGATACCAGCTTCATGATCGCTTATCCCCTCTTTTGGAGTCCGTCTATGAATAAACGGCGAATGCCGGCCAAATACCCTTCTTGGCCGTAGCCGAGCTCGTCGCGGTGGTACAGGTAATGCTCGGGCATCAGGGAGGCAATCAGGAAGTTGGCCGTCAGCGTGGCGTCAATCGCTCCCGTCTCTCCTTGTTCCGCGGCCAGGTTGTAATCGTTTACGATCAAATCGCGCAGACGCTGCATGAGCGGGCGTTTATGGATGATGGATTTCTTCTTGCCGGCGTACATGCAATTGATCGCGGTCAGCAGTTCTGCGTTGTCGTCGATGTAACGGACCACCTTGACGATGGTGTCGTACAGACGGTCAAACGCCGAGAAGGGGGCGGCATAGCCGGCGTGCGCCGCTTCCATTTCAACCACGAACCGCTCCAGGCTCGTCCGCAGAAGGTCGGAACAAATCTCCCCGAGATGCTCGTAGCGCCGGTACAAAGTTCCTTGGCCGATGCCGGCCTCCTGCGCGATTTGATACATGTTGACGGAATCATAGCCGTTGTTGTCGAATAACGTCTTGGCGGCCGCAAGGATGCGGCTGCGATATTCCGCGTCGCGGCTTGGCTTGCCTTCGATTTCCTCAAGCGGCATCACGGGTTCACTCCTTCTTCGGAAAAAAATTCAAAAGTCCGATTGACATGGCGGACAATTGTCCGGTATATTCTGGGTGCGGACAATTGTCCGCAGATCAACTATACCATAGAGAAGGTAAACTTGGAAGGAGTGGAACCGATGGCGCAAGCCGCAGCCGCGGGGGAGTCCCCGTCCGATTTCCGTTTGAGCAGCATCCTGGTGCCTCTGATCGCCATGATTACGGGCTGTTTCATGGTCATCCTCGACACGACGGCCATGAATGTCGCGTTATCTCAGCTCGTAAAAGAATTCCAGGTGCAGCTGCCGACCCTGGAGTGGACCGTTACCGGCTACATGCTCGCCACCGCCGCCGTCATCCCGCTTGCCGGATGGCTGTCGGACCGGTTCGGGGCGAAGAACGTGTTCTTGACCTCCGTCATCCTGTTCACGTTAGGTTCCGCGCTCTGCGCGACTCCGAACAGCGCGGAATGGCTGATCGTATTCCGGGTCATCCAGGGGCTTGGCGGCGGCTTCGTCATGCCGGTCGCGATGGCTTACGTGTACCGGCTTAGCCCGCCGAACAAAATCGGCGCCGTGATGGGCATGCTCGGAATGCCGATCCTGTTCGCGCCGGCGATCGGGCCGATCGTATCGGGGTGGCTGGTGGAGTACCATTCCTGGCGGTGGATATTCCTGATCAACATTCCGGTGGGCATCGTCAGCCTTCTCATCGGGATACGGAGCTTGCCGAAAATCGAACGCAAGAAGGTCGCCGGATTCGACCTGCCGGGCATGATCCTGGGGCCGATCGCGTTCGCGGCGCTGTCGTTCGGGGTGAGCGAAGGAGCCCACAGTTGGACATCCGCCGAAACGCTGACCGGGTTGAGCGTGGGGGCAGCTGCTTTGATCGCGTTCATCTTCGTGGAGCTGCGGGCCAAAATCCCTTTGCTCGAGCTGCGCGTCTTCAAGTCGGCCGACTTCTCGCTGGCCATCGTCGTGCAGTGGATCGTGCAGTTCTCCATGTTCGGCGCGATCTTCCTCATGCCCCAGTTCCTGCAGCAGGCCAGGGGATTCGGGGCGCTCGACACGGGATTGACGTTGTTCCCCCAAGCGATCGCGTCGGCCTTGATGATGCCGATCGGCGGATTCCTGTTCGACCGGATCGGCGTGCGCTGGCTGGTTGTCATCGGGCTGAGCCTCGTATCCGGCGCGCTCTATCAATACACGTTCTTGGACTTGTCGACGACGGGAGCGGATCTGCTGCTTCCTCTCGTCATGGCCGGCAGCGGCATGGGACTCATGATGATGCCGCTGAACTCGCATCTGATAAACAAGGCGCCGCGCGAGCTCGTCAGCCGCGTCACCTCGCTGACCAGCGCGCTTCAGCAAGTCATCAACTCCCTGGCCGTGGCTTCGGTCGTGACGATCCTGACCGCGCGGCTGAAGTCGCTCGCGGACGGAGCGGTCCCGGCCGCCGGCGGCAGCGAGCAGGACGCGCTGAAGGCGATGATGGCGCTCGCGCCGAAGGCGTTCGATTATACGTTCGGCGTCATGCTCACCGTCGCCATGAGCGGAATCGTTCTGGGTTTCGTGCTGCGGCGCGGGCAGAAACCTTCGGCGGGCGAAGGAGCGCAAACGGCGAAGAAACCGGAAATGGCAGTCGAGGGGCTTCATATGGGCTGAAGTCCACTGACTGTATCTGTCAGGGTTCGTCCCGTATAATGGGGTTGGAAGGAGGTGTCGCGCGGTGGAGTGGAACTACTACGACACATTCATTACGGTTGCGGCCGACTGCCCGGTCGAATACGGGTTGATCCCGCCGGACAAGAAAACTGGCAAAACGAAGCCCGGCATCGAGTTCGAGCTTGCGGCCGGTCACCCGTACCGTTACACGCAGGAAGAACTGCTCTACGAGGTCCATGTCCGGCACAAAGGAATTCCGGCGGAGGAGCAGGCGGAGCGCGGCGAGGAACTGAAAGCCGAGTTCTATCGCAAGCCGCAGCCCTGCATGAGGGCGTCGATGCTGCCGAAGAAGTACGGCTGGGGCATCCATTTCAACGCGGAAGGCAAGCTGGCGCTCATCCCGGTGGAATCGCCCGAATACCGGCGTTTCGTCGACGGGGGCGTCGGGAACGTCAAGCTGGTGCCGGCGATGCGGAACAGTAAGAAATAGAACAGGAGAAGGGAGTCTCCGCGATTGGAGGCTTCCTTATTTTTCGCGGGTCGGGCACTACCCCTTCCCCTTCGACATTTCAGCCTCGAACACCTCTTGCAGCTCCGCAGCCTTCCTCGGATCGGATAGATCCACTTTGCCCTCCAGAAATTGCCCGACCACCGTTTCCCACTTCGGAACCGCCTTCCGGGCAGTGAGCGTGCGGACCGCGCTTTTCACCATCCGCCGTTCCTTGGCATTCGAGAACGTGTCTTTGTAATGCTGGATCCGTTCCCAATCGAGGCTGTCGAAGATGCTGCGGAACACCTCCGCCGTCATCCGCGCATCGTCCAGCGCCCGATGGGCCGAGCCTTCCGCCTCGATCCCGAGCTCCGCCAGCGCCGCTTCGACACTCACGTCATTCGCGGCTTTCTTGTACCGGAGGTATCCTTTCAACAGATCATAGTAAGGAACGGCCATCCAGAAGGCATCGTCCAGCTTGTGCATGCGCGTGTCGAACACGATGCGTTTCAAATCCTCGCCGCCCCACGTCAGGAGCACGAAAGACTCGCTCCGTTTCAGCCAGGAGACGAAATCGGCAATCACCTTCGGGAAGCCGTCGGCGCGGTCGATCTCTTCCTGGGCGATTCCGGTTTTCTTCTTGATAAAGCTGTTGAGCTTGGCGAAATAAACCGGTTTGATCATCGACGAGAACCGGTCCGTTATCTCTAACGCGGGGTTCAGCCGTACGGCTCCGATCTCGATCACTTCCATCGGCAAATCGCTCGCGAATTTCCGGCCGTTGAATTCGATATCCAATACGACGTAGTCCATAGCCATGACCTCCGGCAGATGAATCCTTCTGTACTATAAGAACACGAAATCGGACAAATCTCAAACGGGTGTAAATTTTCATAAAGATTAGGTTAAATCGATTTACCAGCTAAGGGAAAATGTGTATTGTTGTCCAGAGGTGTTACAAAGGACAAGGGGGAAATCAAGATGCAGGAAACAACGAAGAAGCACATGTGGAAATGGTCCGTACCGCTGAGTTTGGCACTCGTGTTGGCTGCGTGCGGAGGCAAATCCGACGACAAGGGCAGCGCGTCGCCATCCGCCACCGCATCGCCTAGCGTATCGGCATCGGCCAGCGCCAGCCCAAGCGCCAACGCGAGCCCCAGCGCCAGCCCAAGCGCCAGCGCGAGCCCGAGCGCGTCCGCTTCGGCATCGGCTGCCGTGAGCGGCGTCTCCGGCTTCCAATCGTTCAAAGACGAAGCGAACGGCGTGGAGATCCAATATCCGTCGGACTGGACCCTGAACAAGGAAGTACCGGGAGCGGTCGCCGCTTTCATGACGCCATTGGACGGAAGCAGCGACAAGTTCCAGGATAACGTCAACATCGTCGTGGAGGATCTCGGTGGCCAAGAAGTCAAACTGTCCGAATATATGGATTTCACGAAGCAGCAGCTTCAGCAATTGATCACGGACTTCAAAATCGAAGACGAAGACGGCGTGACGACTGACGGCGGACTGGAAATTAAATCGATCCGCTATACGGGCAAGCAGGGCGACTATTCCTTGATGTGGCAGCAGTTGATCACGATCCACAACGGCAAGGCGTTCGTCCTTACGTACACGGCCGAGCCGGATTCGTTCGACAAATACGTCGAAACGGTCGGGCAAATGGCGGAAACGCTTGTCGTCAGCTGAAGGGAAGAAACGTGGAATCGCCGGGGACAAAGTCTCCGGCGTTTTTTTTCATTGCGCCAAGGACGGGATCACCGGCTTGTTCACGATCGGCGAGGACATGACGATCAGCGTCGTGGAGTCTCCGAATTTTCCGAGCTTGTTGACGCAATCCTCCAGGGATGCGAGCGTGCCTGTCACGACCTTGAGCAGAAAGTTGCTGTACCCGCTGATCCGATGAGCCGAACGTTAACCCGGGCTACCAAGTGCCTTTGGCAGAGAGGATCCGCCGGGAAGCCGGCATTCCCACGGCTGCCGTCGGGTTGATCACGGGCGGCAGGCAAGCCGAAGAGATCCTGCGGCAAGGGCGCGCGGATCTCGTCGCGATCGGCAGGCCGCTGCTCCGGAACCCGTTCTGGCCGCGTTCCGCCGCCGCGGAGCTGGGAGAGAGGATCGAGGAGCCGGCGCCTTACCGGAATTATTGGTTCGAAACGGGGATGCGCCACGAAGCTTGAAAGCCCGTTCAGTTCTTGAGCATCGGCTTCAAATTCGCGATGATATGGCTCATCGTCACGGATTGGTTCTCGTACATCGTTTTGGCTTCGGGGTCATGGGTAGACAGCCCGAACAGCTCCAGGTCGGCCTCGATCTTCTTCAGGGTCGCGAGGAGCAAGGCTTTCCCTTGGGGGAGCGGGACCTTCAGGTTGTCGTCGAACAAATCCACGTACAGCTGCTGATAGGCGTCAACCTGCCCGAGAAACACGTTTTCCACCGTCAGCCCCATTTTCTCAAGCTCCGTCCTGAGCCATCCCTGGTTGAGGCCGATCGTCGCGAGCGGCTCATGCAGGATTTTGCCGTCCATGATGACGGTCTGGGGCTCGACTTCGTTCACGGTTTTGATCCCGAGGTCGCTGGGCGTTACCGGCTGCTTGTCTTTCTTGAGAAGGACGCTGAGCTCCCCGCTCGTTTCCATGACGGCGAATTCGACGTCGGCCGTGCGGAACACGCTCTTGGCGCGGAGCTGCTCGAGCAGCTCGTCGGCAGTCAGCCGTTCCTTCTTCAAATTGTCTTCAAGCACCTTGCCTTCCTTGATCACGATGGTTCCCTTGCCTTCGAACCATTGGCGGAGAAGCTTGCTCTTCAGCGTCAGCATCTCCAGTCCGAAGGGAACAACGAACCACACGGTCATTGCGAGAATGCCGTAAAAATAGTGTTTCTCCATGTCGGTCGAAACGAAGCCGGCCAACTCGCCGAGCACGATCCCCATGACGTATTCGAAAAAGGTGAGCTGCGAGATTTGTTTCTTGCCGAGGATACGGGTGAACGTGAACAGAACGATCAGAGCCCCGAGGGAACGAAGCAGGATTTCAAGCCAATTCGACATGAAGGTTTACCTCCTTACCCCGTCTTCCGGTTCCGCTTCGATGGCAACCGCGTGGGCGATGCACGGGATCGATTCCCCTTGCTGGTAGGACAGCGGAGACAGCAGCGCACCCGTCGCGACGACGAGCACCCGCTTGAGTTCCCCGGAACGAATGCGCTTCATGATGTGGCCGTACGTAACGACGGCAGAGCAGGCGCAGCCGCTCCCGCCTGATTGGACCGTCTGCTTGCCGTAATCGTAGATCATCATGCCGCAGTCCTTGTAGCGGGTCAGGTCGATCGGAACGCGGTGTTTCTCGAAGAGATCGCAGGCGATTTCGTAGCCGACCTTGGCCAGGTCGCCCGTGACGATCAGGTCGTAATGGTCGGGCTGGATGCGAAGGTCGCGAAAGTGCGCGGTGATCGTGTCGACGGCAGCCGGGGCCATGGCGGCGCCCATGTTGAACGGGTCCTTGATGCCCATGTCGACAACCCTGCCGATCGTCGCGGAGGTGACGACGGGGCCTTGGCCGGAACGGGCCACGACGGCGGTTCCGGCGCCCGTCACGGTGTATTGCGCGGTCGGCGGCTTCTGCGAACCGTATTCGGTGGGGTAGCGAAACTGCTTCTCCGCGCTGGAATTATGGCTGCACGTTCCCGCGAGCACATATTTGGCGCTTTCGGCATTGACGATATGGGAGGCAACGGCCAGGCTCTCCATGGAGGTCGAGCAGGCGCCGAAGACGCCGATGTACGGAATCGTGAGCGAACGCGCGGCGAAGCTGCTGCTCGTGATCTGATTCATCAAATCGCCGCCGACGTAAAAATGGACCTCCTCTTTCGTAATGCCGGCGCGCTCGATGGCGATTTTGGCCGCGTCCTCGAGGAACGTTTTCTCCGCTTTCTCCCAGCTGGACTGCTCCAGGAGAGAGTCGCCGTGGATCATGTCGAAATCGTCGGCCAGCGGTCCTCTCCCTTCGAACGGGCCGACGACGGCGGCGGTGGAGACGATGACCGGTTTCCGCTCGAAAATCCAACTCTGGTGCCCTTTCAGCATGCCGCCCTCATCCTCCCTTCACGAGTAGCCGAATCAACGCGATGAAAAAAGCGGACACCGTCCCGAACACGATGACGGGTCCAGCCAATTTGAACATACTGCCTCCCACGCCGAGTACGATCCCTTCGCTCCGATGTTCGATCGCGGCGGAAGCCATCGAATTGGCGAACCCCGTCACCGGTACGGCGGACCCGGCACCGGCCCATTGTCCGATTTTGTCGTATACGCCGAAGCTGGTCAGAACGACGGACAGGAAGATGAGGATGGCCACGGTCGGATTTCCCGCCGTTTGCTCGTTAAACCCGCCCCAACGGATCATGATTTGCATGATCCCTTGACCGAGCGTACAGATCAGTCCACCGACGAGAAACGCCCGTACGCTGTTGAGCAGCACCGGACGTTTCGGTTCCCGTCTTTTGGCGACTTTCTGGTATTCCTGCTGCACCGGCGTCAATTTTTTGAGCTTGCTGTTGGACATGGTCATGACCCCTCGTTCACCCATTTGATATTGAGGATGCCTCAGGGGGCGATTTTCTAGGATGGAAAATGTCACCTGAGTAAGCCGGGGCGGCAAGGGCAAGCTATCACACGGCAACGATAAAATGACGAAAGACAGGGTGATCGAACGTGACAGTGGCAACTCAAGTGAAAACCTGCGTGGCGTCGCTGAAGAGCGCCCAGGCAAGCCTGGAGGCTTTCGCGCTTAGCACGCAAAACCAGGAAGCGAAACAAATGTTCACCAACGCGGCTGCGCAAACCGGTCAAATCCTGCAGCAGGTCGAAGCCAGAGTGGCTCAGCTCGAGAACGAAGAACCCCAATATAAAGGCTTCTGATTCGCGAATCGGTTCGATTCCTTGAAGAAGCTTCGCCGCGAGCGGGGCTTCTTCTTTCCCGTTTCGGACGGCGGCGGTTTCGTCTAAATGGCATACAAATAAGGCAAAAACCCCGCTTTCATGAATACGGGGGCTTGCGCCTATAATGGGGAGAACAGGACGTGTGCATTCCCGGAATGCGCGTCATTTAGACGATAAGGCGGTGCTTGGCGAGATGGGCAAACCACAAGTCGGAATTCAGCTGTACTCGGTAAGGGATCTCAGCGAGAAGGACTTTCTTGGCACGATCCGGCAGATCGCGGAAATCGGTTACAAGAACGTGGAGCTTGCCGGTTACTACGGCGTAGGAGCTAAGGATTTGCGCGTTGCGCTGTCCGATGCCGGATTGAACGCGCCGTCCGCGCACGTCGGGCTGACATTGAACGAGCCGGACAAGTGGAAGGACAATCTCAAGGCATCCGCAGAATACGCGGCCGAGCTCGGGATCAGGCGGTTCGTCGTACCGGCGTACCCGCTGGGCGACAACCCGACCGTCGGGGCCGTGGAACGCATGGCGGACGTGTTGGAAGAAGCTTCGGATATCGTGACGCAGGCAGGACTCACATTCGGCTATCATAATCACGCCTTCGAGTTCCAGCCCGTGGAAGGCCAATTGATCATCGATCGCGTGTTCGATCGGATTCCCGCGGAGAAGCTGTTCGCGGAGTTCGACCTCGGCTGGGTGAAGGTGGCCGGACAGGATCCGGCGGCTTACGTGGAGAAATACGCCGGCCGGCTGCCGCTTGTCCATGCGAAGGATTTCAAGGAGGACGGCGTGGACACGGAAATCGGGCGCGGCACCGTCGATTGGGATTCGGCGCTGGCCGCTTGCGAGAAAGCGGGCGTCGAGTACGTCATCATCGAGCAGGAACGGTACGACGTCGGCTCGCTCGAGAGCGCGAGGCTGAACTTCGCGTGGTTCCGCGAGCGCGGCTGGGTATAGAAAGGTAAGCGGAACGGTTGAACGGGCTCCGTGGTGGGCACGTTCAACCGTTTTTTATGTGACAACTGGCTGCACGCAGAAGAATAGCGCTTGCGGGTAGCTTTATTTATCTGCGTACCGTTGAATAGGCCGCAAACGTTGGCGTCTAACAGATTCCGCTAGGCTTTCGGAACATTTCGGGCCTGCTTATCATGCGAAATCGTTAAATAAATACGAATATCGATTTCTACAATCCACGAGTCAAACGTTTAATAATGTGCTATATTATCTATTCAACTCACCTTTCAAGAAGGAGCAAACGATGAGAAATTTGTTATGGCTCGGGTGTTTATCTTATTTGCTGATCGGGTTGGCACACGTGGTAATGGGAGCGGTGTTGGAGGAGCTGCTTCATTTTTTTGAAAGGGATTACAGTGACGGCGGCCAGTTGATCTTCGCTCAATTTATCGGCTTCTTAATCGGCGTTCTAACGATGCCTTGGTGGTCCAAACGGCTGGGTCGAAGGGGCATAATCTTGTTGGCATTCGGCGCATTGACGCTTGGGGAGACCGTCTACAGCTTCCTTCCTTCCTGGGAATGGATGATCGCGACCGCGCCGGTCGCGGGGTTCGGATTCGGCATGGTCGAGGCGGCGATCGGAGCATTGGTCATCGGGTTCGTACAGGATAACAAAGCCGCTTCCATGAGCCGATTGGAGGTATTCTTCGGAATCGGGGCATGCGTCATGCCGGTGCTAGGCAGCGCGCTGATTACGATGGGCGTATGGAAAATCTCGTTCCCGATTTTGGCCGTCATGTCACTCGGAATGTTTCTTCTCTGGTCGTTCACCTCGTTCGGATCGATGGATACCGTTCTTGCCAAGCAGGACGCAAACGAAGAGAACGGCGTTGTGTCCGGGATGGGCGTTCCAGGGGGAAAGACGCCTTCCCTCTATGGGCGTAGAGGATTGTCATTGTTAACCATCATGGTGGTGTTCTTCGTGCTATATGTGGGGATTGAGATGAGTTTGGTCAATTTCCTTCCCTCCATCCTTATCGAACGTTCGGGTACGAATACCGCACTTGGGACGCTGGGTGTTTCGTTTTTCTGGATCGCGATGGTCATCGGACGTTTGTTCGCCGGACAACTGTCGGAAAAATGGGGGTATGCACGTTATTTGCTCATCAATGGTTTCGGGGCGTTGCTCATGATGGCTGTCATTCCATTTATCACCGGGCTCGCCCTAAGCTACACACTCATTCTATTGCTCGGTCTCCTCATGGCGGGGCTCTTCGCGATCGGGCTCATCTATACCAATCAGATGCTTCCCGGAACCGCGGAACGAACCACGAGTCTGCTGATTGCAGCCGGGGGCCTTGGCGGAGCGTTCATGCCGCTGCTTACGGGCAAATTGATGGATCAGTATAAATCCTCCGTCTCCATGGGGACGCTCATTGGTCTGATGGCGCTCATGATGGCCATGCTAGTCGTGTCGAAATGGTATTCGGCCTTTTCGAGAGAATCCAAGCCGAAACAACAGCTAGGCCGGAGAATTTGAAAGCCGCGATACCGAATCGAGGTGGATCCGGTTATGAATCCGGTTACCGTACATGATATTGCAAGGGAAGCGAACGTTTCGGTGGCCACTGTCCCGCGGGAATTGAACCAGTCGGCACCGGGCTGGCCGCGAACCGCAAACGGACTCTGTACGGCTCCTTCACGAATCGGGAAGAGCGATCATGGCGGAATTGCTGACAAACATGGACGGCCGCAAGGTAACCGCTGCATCTTGCGCGAACGACCTCGTCGCCTTCGGCGCGATCAAGGAGGCGTTAAAGGCGGGACTGCGCGTGCCGGACGATTTGTCGATCATCGGTTTCGACAACGTTCCGGTCTCGGCGAACTGCATTCCGGAATTGACGACGGTATCGTTGAAATGCAACGGGCTCGGACGAACGGCAGCTGATGTCCTTCACAAGCTTACTGCGCATAAGAAAGTGGGGAAGCTGACCTCGATTGAGCCGGAGCTTGGGATCCGTGAGAGCACTGGACCCTTTACAGGGTGAGGGGGGCACAGGGGGGAGCCTGGCTGCTCCCTGACCCGCACGAGCGGCGACTTTCTTCGCAAACGGGTTCGCGACCGCGAGCGGCTATACGAACGAGACGTTCCTCCGCGCCTACGATTCGGGTCTCGGCATGGCACTGAAGTTGGACCGGGAACCGGAACCGAAAACCGGAAGCGGAAGCGAAACCGGAAGCGGAAACGGAAAGAAGCGGAGGGGGAAACGGAAAGAAGCGGAAGCGGAAGCGAAACCGGGAGCGGGACCTGGACCTGGACCAGAACCGGAACCGGGGACCAGAACCGGAACCGGGACCAGAACCGGAACCGGGGACCAGAATCGGAACCGGGACCAGAACCGGAACCGGGACCAGAACCGGAACCGGGACCAGAACCGGAACCGGAACCGGAACCAGCACCGAAAGCGAAACCGGAACCGCGAGCGGGACCGGGAACCGGGTTGTACAAGCGGGTCGGTTTTGGAGCGGGAAGTTTATCGTTGTTTCAGCAGATCCCGGATTTCGGCGAGCAGCGTTTCTTCGCGGGACGGAGCCGGCGGTTCGGCGGGTTTCGCTTCTTCTTGCTTGCGCTTGAACTTGCCGATCCCCTTGATGAACAGGAAGATCGAGAAGGCGACGATGAAGAAGTCCACGACCGTCTGCAGGAAAGCCCCGTATTTCACTTCCGTATCGTGGTAATGGAAGACAAGATCGTTTAAATCAATTCCTCCGAGAAGCACGCCGATGACCGGCATAAGCATGTCATTCACGAGGGAAGAGACGATTTTGCCGAAAGCGGTACCGATGATGACCCCAATGGCCATATCTACGATGTTGCCTTTGAACGCGAACGCTTTGAAATCTTTCCACATGATGAATTCTCCTTCGATAGAGTTTGGAAACGCGCGGGCTCTCTAGCGCTTCCCACCGTTCCCGGCGGTAAGCCAGATCCTCCGCCAGGGTAATTATAGCAGAATGATGGAGAGATGGTGAGTCAACTCCGTTCGCAATTGCTAGAAGATACGTAAACTCAACAAGCAAACGCACGCCGCCAACGCACACCCCCAACACAGAAACTCATCTGCAGAAAGCGCCAAGACACCAACACCAAGACACCAACACCAAGACACCAACACCAAGACACCAACACCAAGACACCAACACCAAGACACCAACACCAAGACACCACAAACTCGAACCACAACCTCGAACCACAACCTCGAACCACAACCTCGAACCACAACCGCCAACCACAAATGCCAACAACAACCGCCAACCACAAATGCCAACCACAAATGCCAACCACAAATGCCAACCACACATGCCAACCACACATGCCAACCACAGATGCGGAAGCACGAAAACGCAAAGAACCCGAGGGATTCCTGCGGGTTCTTTGCTTATCCGAACTTTTGGTAACGAGCCCGATCGCCGCCCTAGGGAGATCACCCGTTGTGAGGACAAATCGCTGCGTATCGGTCGTCCCTTGGTGGTGTTGCCTAATTTAGAGGGAAATCATCCTACTATTTTGGATTTTTTACCTCATATAGACAGATTAGAGGGAAAACCTCCCACTAATCCAGCCTATTTCCGGCATCCGCTGATGAAATTCCGAAATTAGTGGGAGTTTTTCCAACTAATGCGGTCCACGAACATGCGATCCATAAATTAGTGGGAGCTTTTCCCTTTATTTCGATGGCTTCGTCATTGAACGAGTTGTCGGACGAACGGAGCGAAGGCGGTTCCGCTCATCCTGACTCGAAATTCAGCTATGGGGCGACAGAGATGCCCGCGGTTCAAACGAAACGGAACCAGCTCAGCTTCGCCTCCGAGCCCAGCGTGAGATAGACGTCGCGGATGCCGGAAGCGCCGTTAACGGCGCAGGTGAACGTGCGCCAAGCTTTCGCGCCGCCCGTGGCCGCGTATGCGCAAGTTCCGGCGAGCGGGCCGTCCGGCCGGTCCAGCCGGATCTCGAGCACGCCGGGCAAGTCTGCGGCGATGCGCGCTTCGAAGAAGGTGACGCCTGCGCCGAGGTCTGCGTCATGGAAGGCGACCCAAGCGCCGGCGCCGGAGGCGTCCAGGCTGTCGCCGCCTTCGGAGCATTCGCCGATCCGCACGGCGGCGTAATCGTCGTAGTTCGCCGCCCGCGTTACGAGGCGCAGGTTTCTCGGCGGGATCGTCTCTCCGCACACGGAGACTTCCTTGGACACCGCGATGTCGGCGGACGATCGGCCGAGCATGAGCGTGTACGTGCCCGACTCTACGCACCACTTTTCCCGCGTCACGTCCCAGAACGCCAGATCCTCCGCCCGCAGCGTAAACGAAAGCGTCTTGGACTCGCCCGGCGCGAGGTGGATGCGCTGGAAACCGGCCAACTGCTTAAGCGGCCGCTTCACGCGGGATCGGCCGGCGCGCACGTACAGTTGCACGACTTCGTCGCTCGCCCGGTCGCCGGCGTTGCGAATGCTTGCCCGAACCTCGATCTCCAAGCCGGAACCTTCGCCCTGGGAGATGACCGTCAAGCCGCTGTACTCGAACGGCGTATACGTCAACCCATGACCGAACGGGTACAGGACGTCTCCTTCGAAATACTGGTACGTACGGCCGGAACGGATAATATCGTAGTCCATAATATCCGGCAGCTGATCGGCGGAACGGTACCACGTCATGCCAAGCCGCCCGGCCGGGGCATAGTCCCCGAACAGCACGTCGGCAACCGCGTTCCCGAGCTCCTGCCCGGCGTGGGACGTGTACAGGATGGCCGGCACGTGCTCCTCCAGCCAGGGGATCGCGAACGGATAACTTCCGACGACGACCACGATCGTGTTCGGATTGGCCGCAAGCGTTTCGCGGATCAGGCGCTCCTGCGATTCCGGCAGCGTCAGGTCCGGGCGGTCGATCGTCTCCTTGCCGTTCACGAGCGGGTTGTTGCCGACGACTACGATCGCCGCGTCGGCCGAACGTGCGGCATCGACCGCTTCGCGAATGCCGTCCGTAACCACTTCCCGCTCGAACGCTTCCGCAGCTATCGGGTCCGTGCTTTCCAGCACGGACAACGCTCCGCCGTCCGGGTCGAGCCCGATCGCGCGCCCGTTCCACGTCGTGAGCGCCACCTGGCCGCCGTTCATCGCATGGACGTGGAACACTTCCTTCGTGAACCAGCCGAACACTTCGTCCGCCGTCGCCGACAGCCCCTTATCGTCGGTCGTGACGTATTTGCCGCTGTTCGGCGATCGCAGCGTGTGGGCTTTCCAGCCCCAATCCGTCACGTCGAGCACGGCCGCATCCTCTGCCCCCCCAGCGTCGGCAACCAGCACGCTGCCGCCATCCTCCGGAAGGCTTCGAACATACTTGCCCGTGGATTCGGACTTCAACCGTACCCGATCGATGCCGCTCGCATAAGCGACAGCGTCCTCTCCAAGCTTGCCTGCGATCCCCGCAAGCGGCGTCACCGAATACGGCAGCGTGCCGCTGTACCAGTCGCGGTACAAGATGTCAGCCAGCGGGCCGATGACGGCGACCTTGCGCAGGCGGCCCGCGTCCAGCGGCAGCGTCTGCCGGTCGTTCTTCAGCAGGACGACGTTCTTGCGCGCGGCCTCGAGCGATACGGTCCGGTGGTCCGGATGGCAGATGATCGATTCGCCGATCGCCGCGTACGGGTTGCGCTCATCCGGGTCGAACTCCCCGAGGCGCATGCGGACCCGGAAAGCGTTGCGCAGCGCAACGTCGAGGTCGTTCTCGGCAAGCAGCCCCTCGGCCAGGGCGTCCCGGATCGCCTGCTTGCTGACATCCGCGTCGTCCGTGATGCTGTCGATGCCCGCCCGGATCGTGGCCGCTACCGCTTCCTTGTAGCTCTCGAAATAACGGTGATCGTTCACGGTCCCCAGCACGTCGCCCGCGTCGCTGACGACGAAGCCGGTCATGCCCCATTCCCGCTTGACGATGTCGTTCACTTCCGGGTTCAAGTTCGCCGGCACGCCGTTTACGGAGTTGTACGCCGTCATCATGGACAGCGCCCCGCCTTCCTTGAACGGAAGCTCGAACGCCTTCAAGTAATATTCGCGCTTGTTGCGCGGATCGATGCTGACCGAGCATTCGCCGCGATCGGCCTCGTTGTTGTTCCCGTAAAAATGCTTCAAAGAAGCGACGGCTTTTACGTAGAAAGGGTGATCACCCTGCATGCCCTGCACCAGGGCGGAAGCGAGCTTGCCCGCGAGAACGGGATCCTCGCCGTACGCTTCCTCGGTGCGCCCCCAGCGGGGATCGCGCTCCATATCGACGGTCGGCGCCCATAACGTA
Source organism: Cohnella sp. CFH 77786 (assembly GCF_019400745.1). Taxonomy (GTDB): domain Bacteria; phylum Bacillota; class Bacilli; order Paenibacillales; family Paenibacillaceae; genus Cohnella. Next base: position 91,316 of record NZ_WJIB01000020.1, read on the forward strand.
AGGCCGTTCAACGCCGGATCGCGACGGTAGAAGCCGCGGGCCTCGTCGCCGATGACCGAGCCCACCTTGCGCAGCAGCTCCGTATCCCAGGTGCAGGCGAGGCCGAACGGCTGCGGGAACGTTGTCGCTTCGCCGAGCCAGGCCATGCCGTGGGCGGCTTCCGTGCCGTGCTTGTATTTCTTGACGCCGAGGCGCGGAACCTCATCCTGGTACTGGCACATGAGGTTGATTTTCTCCTCGAGCGTGAAACGCGATACGAGGTCATTCACTCGAGTTTCCAGCGGAAGGTCGGGATCGAGAAACGGGTATGCGTAAGCCGTGTTGAATTTCGGTTCGGTGATGCTCATGCGGAAGAAGAAGCCTCCTAGTTATTGGAATCAACGATCATTCCTTTGATTGTATCACTGTTCTGACGCCCCCGACACCCGTACAATTCGACCGAAAACCCTGCAAAATCCCTACTTTTTGCTGAAAATCAGAATTTGGCATCGAATGCGCAAGCGGCTTCATGGTAACATCGAAGGTGCAACGAATCGATGAACCCGAACGGAGGGACGCACCCTGCTTCGCCGAATCCCGATCAAATTCAACGACATGAAGCTCCGCAACAAGATGGTGCTGGCCAACTTCCTGTTCTTTATTCTACCGTTCATGATCATCGGGTTCTTCGTCGTCGATCAGTACCGGCAGTCCGCCCTCGACAAAGCGACCGAGCAGACGAAAGGCACGATCGAGCGGGTGAAGACGCGCGCCGAAGAGATGCTGGACGTCGTCATCGCGGCTTCGAGCCGGCTCATGCTGGACTCCGATCTCGAGACGATCGTCACGACCCGGTACCAGAACACGTTCGACGTCGTGGACGCCTACCGGGAATATGAGAAGTTCAGATCGTATTACACCGATTTCAACCCGGAGATTTCCCGGATCAAGCTGTACGTCGACAACCCCACGCTGCTCAACAACTGGGAGTTCTTGCCGATCGACGAGGAGACGAAAAAAAGCTTTTGGTTCGAAAAGGCGCAGGAGCAGAGCGGTCTCATCGGCTGGTACTACTTCCAGGACGTCACGCGCAATCGGAACAGCATGCTGAGCCTGGTTCGGGGCGTCTATTTTCCGAGTACGAAGACGTTCGGCGTGCAGGTGATGGACGTCAACACGAACCTTCTGGATTCCATGCTGCGGCAAGAGAACACGGAGACCCTGCTGGCGGATGCGAACGGCGTGATCGTCGCCTCGAACCGCGCGAGCCTGATCGGCCGGAAAATCGAAGTGACCCACCTGGGGCCGAAGGCGGCCTCGCTTACGCCCGGCACCTACGATATGACCGTCGACGGTCACAAATCGAAGGTGCTCGTGGACGAGTTCATGCCGGATAAGAGCTTCACCGGCCTGCGCATCATGACCGTTTCGCCGATCGAGAGCATCGTGCGGGAAGCGAACCATATCAGCCGGACGGGCCTGCAGATCATCAGCGTGGCGGCGGTGCTGGCTCTTATCTTGATCTATTTGATCTGCACGATGCTCACCAAACGGCTCCTCAATTTCAGCCGGCAGATCAGCAGAGTGTCCATGGGCAACTTCAACGTGGCGCTGGAGGTGGACGGCAACGACGAAATCGGGCAGATCACGCGGCAGTTCAACCAGATGGTCGCCAACATCCGGGAGCTGATGGAGGAAGTGAAGAGGTCCCACGAGCAAACGAACGAGCTGGAGCGCAAGCAGAGCGAAATCAGACTCAAAATGCTCGCGAGCCAGATCAACCCCCACTTCCTGTACAATGCCCTGGAATCGATCCGGATGAAGGCGCATCTTAAAGGCGAGAAGGAGATTTCCCAGGCGGTGAAGATGCTGGGCAAGCTCATGCGCAAAAACCTGGAGATCAAGGGGCAGGAAATCAGCCTGAAGGACGAGATCGAAATCGTCCGGTGTTATCTGGAAATCCAGAAGTTCCGGCACGATTCCCGGCTCGAATACGACATCGAGATCGAGCCGGGAGCGGAGCGGGTCTTGCTTCTGCCGCTCCTCATCCAGCCGCTCGTGGAAAATTCGGTCATCCACGGCCTCGAGCGGCATTTCGGCGGAGGCAAGGTTGCGGTCCGGGCGCATCTGGAGGACGGCGGACTGACGGTAACGGTCGAGGACAACGGCATCGGTTTCTCTCCGGAGAAGCTGGAGGCCGTCCGGCAATCGCTGGCCGAGCAAGAAGCCGAGCGCATCGGCTTGAACAATATCCAGCAGCGGCTGCGGCTCACCTACGGGAGCCGGTCGGAGCTGCGGATCGAGAGCAACATGCAAGGGACCAACGTTTCGTTCTGGATCCCGCTGAAGGAGGGAATCGCGCATGTACAGAGTGCTGATCGTCGATGACGAACCGCTGATCCGCGAAGGATTGAAGACGATCGTCGATTGGGAGAAGCATGGGTTCGAGGTCGCGGCAACTGCGACTGACGGCATGGACGCGCTGCAGAAGCTTCCTGACTGCAAGCCGGATTTGATGATCGTCGATATCCGGATGCCCGGCATGGACGGCATCAAGCTGATGCGGACGATTCAGGGCCAATACCGGCCGAGCCCTCGGTTCCTTATCCTGAGCGGATACGCGGATTTCGATTACGCCCGGGCCGCCTTGCAGATGAGGGCGGACGGGTACATGCTGAAGCCGGTGGACGAGGATGAGCTGATCGATCATCTCGCCAATTTGAAGCAGCTTCTGGACGAGGGAAAGGCGGCTGACAGGCAGTCCGTCGGCCTTCGAAAGGAGCGGATCGTCCAACTCCTGCTTACCGGGGAAGCGAACGGGATTCCGGATTCGGACCTGGCCGGATGGGACTGGCCCGCGTACGAAGTCGTTCTCGTCAAGCTGCAAAACCGGACGGAAATCGATGCGTCCGTCATCGCGCACATCAAGTCGAAGCTGATGGAGACGTTCGACGCGTCCGGAGCCGGAACCGTGTTCTCCATGGATCCGTTTCTGGGCATCCTGCTCGGCCGCGCAGGTATCGCGGCCGATGACGTTCGCGCGCATAAGACGGCTTATGAGGGCATCGCGGCCGCATGCCGGGAATACGGCGTCGATTTCACCGCGGTATCGGGCGGCGCCGTCCGCGATCCGCGCGAGACGGACCGTTCGTACCTCCGGGCGCTCGAGCTCATGGCGCACCGGTTCATCTACGAAGGCGGCCGGATCCATGTCCGGGAGCCGCAGACGGAACGGGAATGCGGCTTCGACCGGGCGGAAACGGAAGAGAAAATTTATCTGGCGCTCGATCTCGGCAATTCGGAAGGCGTCGAGGCGCTGATCCGCGAAGCCGGCAACGCGATGCTGGCGTCGGGGATGTCCGAGCTGGACATCAAGACGGCTTTCGTGCAGATGATGACGAACGTCATCGGCAAGCTGGCGCAGAGCCGCCCGGAATTCCGGGACAAGAGCGAGACGTTCTCCACCGAGTTGTTCGATGTGTATTGCGAGTACCGCTATTACGCGCTGATCGAACGGCTGTGCGCGATTGGCGCCGCGATGGCCGCGAAGCTGGACGGCTACGGGACGGACAAGCAGATCCGGAAGCTGCTTGACCTGATCCACCGCAACTACCACGAGAACCTGAAGCTCGAGACGCTGGCGGAGGTGTTCAATTACAACAGCTCCTATCTCGGCAAACTGTTCAAGAACACGACGGGCGAGCATTTCAACACGTATTTGGACAAAGTCCGCATCGAGAAAGCAAAGGAATTCCTCGACCAGGGGATGAAGGTGTACCAAGTGGCGGAGAAGGTCGGCTATTCGAACGTCGACTATTTCCACAGCAAATTCCGCAAATACGTCGGAACTTCCCCTTCCGCGTACCGGAAGCAGATTACCACGGTCGGCGACCCGTAAACAGGCGCCGATTTTTCTTTGCTCGTTTTCGGGGGCTCCCCCAAAAAGGAATCGGAATATGCTTCAGAGCATTGCGTCACTTTTGGGGGGAAACTATGGTGTGCGGATTTTTATATGATTTTGTGCCGGATCCTTCCGGTAGAGTCCGAGGCGGGATTTCTTTATCATGATGGATAAGCGCATGATACGCATCAAGACGCACAGCAAGGAGGAATGAAATGCAAGCGGTCCCAACCCCCCATCCGGCCGCCTCACGATCCGTGGGAGCGAAAAAAAGCAACTTCTGGAAGGTTGCCTTGCGGAATCGATATCTGTATATGATGTCCCTGCCTTTCGTCATCTGGGCGTTCGTATTCAGCTACTACCCGCTCTGGGGATGGCTGATCGCGTTCCAGAAATGGAAGCCGGGCAAGTCGATCTGGGAGCAGAAATGGGTCGGCTTCGACCAGTTCAAGGCGCTGTTCCAGGACGATCTCTTCTATCAGGTGCTTCGCAACACGGTTGCGATGAGCGTCATGGGTTTGATTGCATCGTTCACGGTGTCGATAACGTTCGCCATCATGATGAACGAGCTGCGCGGCATGTTCTTCAAGCGGGCCGTGCAGACGATTTCCTACCTGCCCCATTTCGTCTCGTGGGCGGTCGCGTCCAGCATCATCACAAGAATGCTGTCGAGCGACAACGGGGTCGTGAACGACCTGCTGATGTGGCTCGGCTTGATCCAGCAGCCGGTCCAGTGGATGGGCCAAGGCCATTTGTTCTGGGGAATCGTCACGGTCTCCGATGTGTGGAAGGAAACGGGCTGGAACGCCATCATCTATTTGGCCGCCATGGCCGGCATCGCTCCCGAGCTGTATGAAGCGGCGAAGGTGGACGGGGCCAGCCGCCTGCGACAGATCTGGCACATCACGCTGCCGGGCATCCGCTCCACGATCATCATTCTGGTGATTCTGTCCATTGGCAATCTCATTAACACCGGCTTCGAAAAACAGTTCCTTCTCGGCAACAACCTGGTGCGGGACTATTCCCAGGTGCTGGACCTGTACTCGTTGCAGTACGGAATTCAATTGAGCCGGTATTCCTTCGGCACGGCCATCAATATATTCAATTCCGTCGTCAGTCTGGTTCTTCTGTTCACCGCCAACGGGATTTTCAAACGGATGACGAAAGAAAGCATCATTTAAGGAGGAAGCCGCCATGACCACGCGAAAAATGACCAAAGGGGCTCCTCTGTCCGACCGCTTGTTCGACGTTGTTATCGCCATCGTAATGGTTTTCGTCGTCATCGTGACGCTGTATCCGTTCCTGAACGTTCTCGCGCTATCGTTCAACGATTCGACGGACAGCGTCCGGGGGGGCATCACGATCTTCCCCCGGGAATTCACGCTGAAGAACTACAGCATCATTTTCTCCTTCTCCGGACTGATCACCGGATTCAAGATTTCGGTGCTGCGGACCGTCATCGGCACGATTCTGGGACTCATCAGCGCTTCCATGCTCGCCTATACGCTGGCGCGGCCGGATTTCCAGGGGCGCAAGTTCGTCTCGAAATATTTGGCGATCACGATGTACGTTTCCGCGGGTCTCATTCCGTTCTATCTGCTGATCAAAGACCTCCACATGATGAATACGTTCGCCGTCTATGTCTTGCCGGGAATCGTCAGCGCGTTCAACGTGTTCGTCATCCGGTCGTTCATCGACGGAATCCCCTTCGCGCTCCAGGAATCGGCGAAGATCGACGGGGCCAACGATTTCACGATCTATTGGCGGGTCGTGCTGCCGATGACGACGCCGGCGCTGGCGACGATCGCCCTGTTCCTGGCCGTCGGCCAATGGAATGCCTGGTTCGATACGTTCCTGTATAACGGTTCCAGCGAGAACCTGACAACCTTGCAGTTCGAGCTGACGAAGGTGTTGCTCAGCACGACGGCCGGCAACAACGGGGATTACCACAGCACGAATATGACGCAAGTCCTGTCCAGCGTGTCGCCGGAATCCGTTAAGATGGCGATCACGATCGTCGTCACCATTCCGATTCTGCTCGTCTATCCGTTCCTTCAGCGCTATTTCGTGAGAGGCTTGACGCTCGGTGCCGTGAAAGGCTGATGCACCGGAATTCGGACATCGATCGGTATCAACAGGGACAACCTGTTCATACGCATATACGCATCTCGCATTATCCACTCAGGAGGGGTACAAACGATGGCAAAACAAAGAAAATGGCCGGTTCTGCTCATGAGCACCGCGCTTATCGCCGGTTTGCTCGCCGGCTGCGGCGGCAAGAACGACAGCGGCGCAAGCCCGTCCGGCAGCGCGCCGGCAAGCGGTTCCTCTTCGGCTTCGGCGTCCGCGACGCCTGAAGATTTGAAACCGATTACGCTTACGTACTACAGTGAAGACGTGAATCCGAACTGGGCGAACATGCAGGATGAAACGGGCAAATACATCACGGAGAAAACGGGCGTGACCCTCAACGCGGAATTCGCGGTCGGCGACGCCGCCCAGAAATCCGCGCTGATCGCGAGCAGCGGCAAATATCCGGACATCATCAGCGCCAAAGGAAACATCAACAAATTCGTCGATGCCGGCGCGGTCATCGACCTGACGGACCTGATCGACAAATACGCCCCGAACATCAAGAAGGTTTACGGGGACCAGATGAAACGCCTCCGCTACAGCAACGAAGACCATGCGATCTACGCGCTGCCAACGTATTCTGGCGTGGGTCAGATCAACTTCGAAGCCGGCGGCGGATTCGAGCTGCAGCACCGCGTCGTGAAGGAGCTCGGCTACCCGAAGATCCGCACGGTCAAAGACTACGAGAACGCGATCAAGCAATATCTCGCGAAGCATCCGACCGACGACAAGGGCAACAAGAACATCGGTCTGACGCTTAACGCAGACGATTGGCATATGTATATCTCCGTGACAAACCCGGCTGTCCAGACGACCGGCGGCTCGGATGACGGCGAATACAGCGTCGATATCAACACGCAGAAAGTGACGTACCACTTCCTCCGTCCGGAAGAGAAGGAATATTTCCGCTGGCTGAACCACATGAACGCGGAAGGACTGCTGGACAAGGAGAGCTTCGTTCAGAAATATGACCAGTATAAGGCGAAGGTCGCTTCCGGCCGCGTACTCGGCTTGATCGACGCGATCTGGGATTACGCAGACGGCGAGAACGCGCTGAAAGCCGAAGGCAAATTCGACCAAACCTATGGCCACTACCCGGTTACGATGGACGAAAGCACCAAGGATCCTTCTTTCTGGCCGACGGGCTTCATGGCCGGCTGGGGCGTCGCGATTTCCAAAACGAACCCGGATCCGGTCCGGACGATCAAGTTCCTCGACTGGCTCGCTTCCGACGAAGGCCAAGTCCTGTTGAACTGGGGCATCGAGGGCAAGCACTACACGGTCGAGAACGGCAAACGTGTCATGATCAAGGAAGTGAACGACCGCCGCATCAACGATGCCACCAACTTCGCCAAAGAAACGGGCATCGGCTTCTACAACCTGATGTCCGCGCATTACGGGGACGGCGTGAAGGATCCGACGGGCAATTATTACACGCTGAAAAACCCCCAACAGCTGGTGGAAAACTACAGCGACGTGGAGAAGGAAGTTCTGAAGAACTACGGCGCGACGATTTGGAAAGACCTGTTCCCGAAAGAAGACGAATTCAAGGTTAAACCGTGGGGCGCGGCTTGGAACATCCCGATTCCATCCGACAACGACGCCACTGTCCTCGACGAGAAGCTGAAGAACATTACTTGGAAAATGATTCCGAAGGCCATTCTCGCCAAGCCGGAAGAGTTCGATGCCGTTTGGGCCGATTACATCGCCCAGCTGGAGAAAGCGGACGTCCACAAAGCGGAACAGCTTCACGAGCAGCTCGTCAAAGACCGCGTCAAGCTGTGGAACGAATAAGATAGGCGCTCTGATGGGAACGGGGCTCGGACAACGGTTGTCCGAGCTCCGTTTTTTTTAGTGATTCAGAAAGTATAAAATCTGCGATACTTTTCTGACTCACTTCGATAAAACGTCTATCCGTCCGAAAAGGACGGCGTAGCCGTTTTACTTAATCATTCAGAATTTAAAAGTTTCACTCTTTTCATTTCCGAATGATCTTCGATAAAAACGACATTCTATGTCCCTACAGGACGACGAAGTCGTTTTTACTTGCATGTTGCTGTCCTTCGGGGAGGGAATTGAGGTATGATGGAGTTAGAAAATATTGGGATTGGGGGAGAAAGGATATGGCGGAAATCCGGCAGCTCAAGGCGGAAGAATTCGACGAGCGCATGAAGCTGTCCCAGTTCGCGTTCCAGTTTCAAATTCCGGCGGAGCAAATGGAGAAGCGGAGGGCGGCGTTTCACCCGGACCGGCATTACGGGCTGTTCGACGAGGACGGCAGGCTGCTGTCGGCGCTGCTGCTCATCCCTTACGAGGCGTGGGTGCGGGGACGGAAGCTGAAGATGGGCGGCGTGGCCGCCGTCGCTTCCTGGCCGGATGCCCGCCGGCAAGGCGGCGTGACGCGGCTGCTGACCCACTCGTTCGAGACGATGAGACGGCAGGGCCAGAGCCTCAGCATGCTGCATCCGTTCTCTTTCCCGTTTTACCGCAAATATGGCTACGAAATGACCATCGAGCGCAAGCGCTATACGCTGGACTTGAAACACCTGCCGCCGCGCCGGGAGACGCCGGGAACGGTGCAGATCGTGGACAAGGACATCGGGTTGCTGAACCCGGTTTACGAGGCATACGCTTCCCGGTACGACAGCACGATCGTGAGGACGGAAGAATGGTGGAACAATCAGGTGCTGTCCAAACCCGGCCTTGCGGCCGTTTATTTCGACGAGGCGGGGCGGGCGCAGGGGTATGTCTTATATGAAGTCGCGGACAAATCGATGAACGTTCACGAGTGGATCGCGCTCACTGACGAGGCTAGAGTGGCCTTATGGAGCTACGCGGCTAACCACGACTCGATGATCGAACGGCTGAAGGTCACGGTGCCGGCCGACGATGCGCTGCCGTTCCTCGTGCCGGATCCCCGGTTCAAGCAGGAGCTAGAGCCGTATTTCATGTCGCGGATCGTGGACGCGGAGGCGTTCGTGGCCCAGTACTCGTTCCTGCGGACCGGCGAGGCGATGGAAATCGATTTGACGGTTGAGGACGCGTATGCGCCATGGAACGACGGGGCGTTCCGGCTGCGCGTAGACGGCGCGGGGGCGGGCATGCTGGAGAAGCTGCCGGAAGGCGTGAGCCCCGCGGCGGCGGGCGGGGTGCGCTGCGATATCGCGGCGCTGGCGGCGCTGCTGGTCGGAGGACGCAAGGCCGGCTGGCTGCTCGAGATCGGCCGGCTGAACGGCTCCCGGGAAGCGGCGGAGGCGCTGGAGCGCGTCGTGCCGGGGCAGCGGCCGTACTTGGCGGACTTCTTTTAACGGAAATTGGCGAATCCTCCGAACGGTTGTCAACCTCACGCCGCTTGTGATAGAATGAAAATACTGTTTTTGTAGATGCGGCTGTTGCCGTTTATCCTTCGTGAATCAGGAAGCATCGTGTCTCGGCACTTGGGAGGTGGAAGCGTTGGAAATTTTCTTGAAGATCGTGCTGGTCATTTTCTCGCTGGGCCTGATCGCCGTCGTTCTGCTGCAGCGCGGCAAGAGCGCGGGTCTGTCGGGTGCCATCTCCGGCGGTGCTGAGCACTTGTTCGGCAAGCAGAAAGCCCGCGGCTTGGATCTGTTCCTGCAGCGGCTGACGATCGTTCTGGCGGCGGGATTCTTCATCCTGGCCCTGGTCGTCGCTTTCTTCGTGAAGCAGGGTTAAGGATATCGGGAACAGCAGGGAGCGCTCGCTTCCTGCTTTTTTTGTGATTCAGGAAGTATAAAATCCTTCATCCTTCTCTGAAATGACGGGGATCCGGTTGCCGCACGGACAAAGCGTGTATACTATACAGAAGGACGAGGTGATGCGGATGCCGATGTGTACGGAACAGGAGCTGCTCGATTTCATGCGCGAGACGGCTTATAAACCCATGACGTACCAGGAGCTGGAGAAGCATTTTGGCATCGACAATGCCGACGATTTCAAAGCCTTCCTGCGTTTGTTGACCGAGATGGAGCAGGAAGGCAAAATCCTGATGACGCGAACGGAGCGCTACGGCGTGCCGGAGCGGATGAACCTGATCCGCGGGAAGCTGCAGGCCCATCCGAAGGGCTTCGCGTTTCTGCTGCCGGACGAGCCGGACCATCCGGACGTGTATATCCATGCCAACGACATGAAAAGCGCCATGAACGGCGACACGGTACTCGTGCGGGTGACGTCCAAGAGCGACAACGGGCAGCGGATGGAAGGCGAGATCGTGCGGATCGTCAAACGGGCGGTCACGCAGGTCGTGGGCCTGTTCCAGAACCACGACACCTTCGGCTTCGTCGTGCCCGACGACAAGCGGATCAACAAGGATATTTTCGTCCGTCAGGAGAACTTCAAGGGAGCGGTGACCGGGCAGAAGGTCGTGGCCAATATCATCCGCTATCCCGAAGGGCGGTCCGCCGCCGAAGGCGAGATCGCCGAGGTGCTCGGGCACAAGGACGATCCGGGCGTCGACATTCTGAGCATCATCCGCAAGCACGGGCTGCCGGAAGGATTTCCGGAGGAAGTGCTGGCGGAGGCCGACGCCGTACCCGACACCATTACGGAAGACGAGATCGTGCGCCAAGGCCGCCGCGACCTGCGCGACCGCGTGATCGTGACGATCGACGGCGAAGACGCGAAGGATTTGGACGACGCGGTGAACGTGGAGCGGCTCGACAACGGGAACTGGCTGCTGGGCGTCCATATCGCGGACGTCAGCTATTACGTGCGCGAGAACTCCCCGCTCGACCAGGAGGCGTACAACCGCGGCTGCAGCGTTTATTTGGTCGACCGGGTCATTCCGATGCTGCCGCACCGGCTGTCCAACGGGATCTGCTCGCTGAATCCGAAGGTCGACCGGCTGACGATGTCGTGCGAAATGGAATTCGATCCGCGGACGCTGAAGCGGGTCCGGCATGATATATTCACGAGCGTCATTCGCACGAAGGAGCGGATGACCTATACGAACGTGCGCAAAATCGTCCAGGACGAGGATCCGGAGACGATGGAGCGGTACGCCGATCTGGTGGACAACTTCCGCCTGATGAAGGAGCTGGCGCTCGCGCTCCGTTCCGCGCGGATGCGCCGGGGGGCCATCGACTTCGACTTCCAGGAATCCAAAGTCATCGTGGACGAGCAGGGCAAACCGGTCGATATCGTCAAACGTGAGCGTTCGATCGCCGAGCAAATCATCGAGGAATTCATGCTGGCGGCGAACGAGACGGTGGCGGAGCATTTCCACTGGCTGAAGGTGCCGTTCCTGTACCGGATCCACGAGGAGCCGGACGGGGAGAAGCTGCGGCACTTCATGCAGTTCGCGGGCAACTTCGGCTACGCCGTGCGCGGCAAGGGCAACACCGTGCATCCGCGCGCGCTGCAGACGCTGCTCGAGGAAATCCGCGGCACGAAGGAAGAGACCGTCATCAGCACGATGATGCTGCGTTCGATGAAGCAGGCGAAGTACGACGCTGAGAGTCTCGGGCATTTCGGCCTGGCGGCGGAATTCTATTCGCATTTCACGTCGCCGATCCGGCGTTACCCGGACCTCGTGATTCACCGAGTCATGCGCGAGGTGATGGAGAACGGAGGCGGCGGGCTGCCGGACCTGCGGCACGACGTGCTGGCCGGGCGGATGCCCGACATCGCGCAGCAGTCGTCGGAGCGCGAACGCGTGGCCGTCGACGCCGAGCGGGATACGGAGAAGCTGAAGAAGGCCGAGTTCATGCTGGACAAAATCGGCGAGGAATTCGGCGGCATCATCAGCGGCGTGACCGGGTTCGGCATGTTCGTCGAGCTGGAGAACACGGTCGAGGGCCTGATCCGTCTCAGCGATTTGACGGATGATTATTACCATTTCCACGAGCTGCAGATGGCTCTGATCGGAGAGCGCACGTCGAAGGTGTACCGCATCGGCGACGAGGTTCGGATCCGCGTGGCGCGCGTGAACATGGACGACCATACGATCGATTTCGAGATGGTCGACATGAAGCCGCGCAGCGCGGACCGGGCGCGCTGGGTCGACGCGCGCGGCGCCGGTTTCGGCGGGAGCGGGGGCGGCGGGGGCTTCGATCGCAAGCGCAAGAAGAAGCGCCAGGGCGGCGGCGGTGTCGCCGCATCGGCGCAGCGGCGCGGCGGCGCGGCGGCCGGTGGCGGCCGCGACGAGCGCGAGCGCGGAGGCGCCGCCGGAGGCAAG
>NZ_WJIB01000001.1 GCF_019400745.1 Cohnella sp. CFH 77786
CAAACCTGCAAAAGTTGCCATAGTTGCTACTTCTAACAAGCTTCTGCGGCTCATTTACGGCATTTGGCGCAACCAAGAGATATTCTGCGCTGAATAACATCAAATTTATAGGGATATTTTACCACAAGCGTACTTCGGCAAGTAGGCTTATTTCGGTATACCCTATTTTGTTCTTATGAATGATTTGGACTTTCTCATTGACTTTGATTAGCTGGTTTAGCTGATGCTTCCGGCCTCTTCGAATTACTTGAAATTTTTTTAACTCCCTTTGATCCTGAGATAATCCTTTCGATTAGAAATCATAAGGATCTACGGTTTCAAAATCTTCTGGAGTCAATTGATCTCTTTCTCTTAACATCTTCAAGAAGTTTTTAATGGTATCTTGAAGAGCTTGTTCAATTGTTGAACCTTGCCCTACTCCACCTTCTTGCCCGAACTGACTCTTTAACTGCAAGTTGGTAAAGCCGTAAAACATTCCATTTGTGTCTTCATAAATCTTAATTTTAAATTTTGCCCATGGTGTTAAATTAAGCTCCCATATATTAAACTCAGCAACACATTTTTCGATTCTTGCAATACCTTCGATTTTTATGTCTTTCCAAAGATAATCCATTTCATCACCTATTAAATGTCTTTAATTGAGATCTCCCTACGAGCATTCCAACATATCTTTCGAGCTCTAGATTTTTCAATATTTGCTCTTGAACCCGGAAGTTTCAGCTAACTTCTTATTCGTGAACTTGTTCGCGAATCCCTCTTCCCCTTGTTATTCCCGAACCTTCTGAAACCCTGGCTAAAAAAATCAAACAAAATCAAAATAAATAAAGCATCGCCCCCCCTCCCCCGATTTATGAGTACGATAGCGGGCCACAACAAAAAGGAGATGGCGACCTGCTCGCTATCTCCCTTTCCTGACTCTCCCGGCTTCCTCGCGATACTCGCTGGGCGTTTTACCTGCATATTTCTTGAACATTTGCCCGAAATATTTGACGTCCTCGTAGCCGACCATCGCGGCCACCTCGCTGATTTTCGCGGGGGAAGAAAGCAGGATTTCCGCCGCGCGCTCCATCTTCTTCTTAACGACGTAATCGACGAACCGCATGCCCGTTTCCTTCTTGAACAAGTCGCTCAGATGGCTCGGATGCACATGCACGTGTTTAGCCACTTGCTGCAGCCCGATATCCTCGCCGAGCATTTCCTCGATGTATGCCAGAGCTTTGCGCACATGCGACGTTTGACCTCCCGCAAGTTTGCCGTGATACAGCTCCATTGCGGAGTACAAATGCTGGAAAAGCAACTCCCCCGGCGCCGTCACCAGTTTATGCGGCACCGCTATCGGCTGGTCTTCCAACGCAGAGCTTTGCCCAGTCGCGACCAACACGCGTTCCAGCCAGCGATGTGCAGCGATCGCGACGGATTGGAGCGCGGCTTCGAACGTACGCGGAGTCGCTTCTGCATCCTCTAGCAGTTGTCTCACGTATTGCTGCACCCATGCGTTCAAACGAACCGGATCGTTCTCCAGCAAGATCGCCGACAGCTCCTTCTCCTCTTCGGCCGAGCAGACGGATTTGCCGCCCCTGCGGCTTCGGATGTCTTCGAAGCTCCAATGCGATTGCTTCAACAACGGTTTATACGTGAACGCGATATCGGCCGCTTCATACGATTCGTTCAGCTTGCGGGGATGATCGACGTCGGTGCCGGCGACGACGATCAGCCTGCACTTAAGCAGCCGTTCGATTTTGTGGAACGCCGGCCGGAAATGTTCCCGTCCCGTGATCGGAGCTTCCGAGTGCAAAGCCGCCACAATCCGCCGGTCTTGAACAAAGCCGATGCCTGGCAGCGTATCCTTCATGGCATTATCGACCGCGAACAGAAGCAACGATTCTTCTCTCGCGGCAGGTCCCCATCCTTCGGCGGCCACCAGGACGACGCGCCAGACCAGGGCTCGCTTCGCTCCGTCCCCCGCAAGACAAGTGAACCACTCGGGCAGCTCGGCGCCTGCGTCTCCGCCCGGTCCTACCTCTCCCTCCACGATCCATCGCTCGAACCGGCGCAAGTATTCCTCGCGTTTTTTCCGCTCCTGAGAGGTGAACGAAGCGTGACGTTCCTCGATCCGCTTCTTTACCTTGAGCACGGCTTTAATGATTTCTTCGGGCCGGCTCGTCTTCAGCAAGTAGTCGCTCACATTCTGCCGAATCGCTTGCTGTGCGTAACTAAAATCGTCATAGCCGGACAGGATGATCACTTCAAGCTGCGGGAGCAGCTTCATCGCCTCTTCCGCAAGCTGCAGTCCGCTCCTGCCTGTCATTCGGATATCGGTCAGCATCATATCGGGCTGTTCCGCCGCCAGCCGCTCGAGCGCTTCCTCCGCGGATGCCGCCGGGGAAAGCAGCGTAATGCCGAGCTCGTGCCAATCGATGACGGTGGCCAGTCCCGTGCGAATGATGACTTCGTCATCCACGATCATGAGTTTCATTCGGGTCCCTCCAATATCGGGATGGAGAAGGAAATCCGGGTGCCGGCGTTCGGCCGACTGTCGATCTGCAGGCACGATTGCGGTCCGTAATGAAGCCGCAGCCGTTCGTTGACGTTTCGAAGCCCGTAGCCGGAAGCGCCCCCGTCAATCCCGGCCGGGTCGGGGCTGCGCAAGCTATCCCTGATTTGCTCCAGCCGTTCATCGGACATGCCGGCTCCGTCGTCGAGAATGAGAAATTGCATGTCGTTTCCCCGCCGTTCCAAATAAATCGCGATCGTACCTTTACCCGTTTTTTTCTGAATGCCGTGAATCATCGCGTTTTCGAGCAACGGCTGAAGCAGCAGCTTCAGCATGTATTTGTCCGACAGCTCCGGATCGATGATATATTCGACTTCGAATTGGTCCGGAAAACGGAGCGCCTGGATTTGCGTATAGTTGTGTATGTGCGCGAGTTCCTGCCGCACGGGACAGTAATCTCTGCCCTTGTTCAAGCTGAATTGCAGAAAATCGCTCAGAGCCCCCACCATTTCCGCGATGCGCTTCTCATCGGACATCAGCGCCATCCAATGGACGGAGGACAACGTATTGTATAGAAAATGCGGGTTGATTTGCGCTTGTAGCGCCCGAATGTCCGCTTCTTTTTTTCGCGTTTCGTTACGGATCAACTGTTCTTTCAATTGTTTGATGTGCCGGCCCAGCTTGTTGTAGCTCTCGCTCAATTGGCCGATCTCGTCGTGCGACGAAGGATGATATAAGGGCATCGGCTCGTCGGGATTGATTTTGCTAAGAAGACGCGACAGCACTTTAAGCGGATTGGTTACGCGCTGAATGACGAACAGAATAAGTCCCGTGTTCATCAGAATGGAGATGACGACAGCCGCCGCCGTTAATTGCAGGATATACGTGTTCTGTGTCCGTTTCAGGTCGTCGGGCGCCAGGCCCGCGAGCGTCCAGCCCGTCGTAGGCTCCGGGTAGAGAATCCCGTCCTTCCGTTCCGCATTTTGTCCGTAATGGAACAACGCGTATTTTCCCGTGATCGCCGGACGCGTTAATCCCGGAAACACCTCGTGAACGTTCCTGGACAACCAAGATCTCTCCGTTGACGACAGGATGCTTCCACCCTCATCGAACAGCAACACCTGCCCCTTTCCTTCGCCGAATCGCGGCTCCTTCCAGAACTCCGCGATGGCCGATTCCTCCAGACTGATGACCAACCAACCGATATCCTCGAACGTATAAATGCTTCGCATAGGGCGAATCAATGAGATGACCCGGTGTTTCCCGGCGTAATTGGTGATGTCGTACAATCCGGTCCATCTTTTTTCCTTCACTTGGGCGATGTCCACCTGCTCGCCAAGTGTCGATTCGTAGATATTCGTGGTGGATAAGACCGGATTGAACCGCCGGGGATAAATCGTGATATTGGAAATGTAGTTCTTGGAGCTGATCAAATCGCCCATGAAGCTGAGGATGCGGGTTTTGGCCTGTTCGCTCACCGCCGTCGTGCTCAAATAAAGCTGGATGTCGCTCTGGCCGGTCAACAGAATCGAAAGACTCTCCACGTCGGAAATGACGAACCGGAGCTTTCGCTGCATCTGCCCCATCGTGTCGATACTCGACTGCTCCAGCTTCTGCTCGGTTATGTCCGTCGACATCGCATACGTGAAAACGCCGAGCAGGGAAAGCGGAAGCAAGGTCGATACCAGCATCAAAAGCGAAAGCTTCCGCTGCAGCGAAGCCGCGATCCACCTCATCTCCTTGTCCCCTCCTGCTGCGTTATCTGCGAATGGCCGCCGCTTGCGTATCCTGCAGCTGTTGCGCGACTTTATACACATTGCCGCCCAGCAGAACTTCCTGGAGCCCGCTGTTGATCGACTCCACCGCGGGCAAGCTTAGGTTCGCGTCGTAAACGGGACTCATCCGGACGTTGCCCATAAGCTCATAGAGTTCAAGAAACAAGGGATGAGCGCGCTCCTTATCGGGCTCCATTCGGTAACTGACCAGCGTGCTGCTGGCCAGCGTCGCGGCTTGGCCTTCCGGACCAGCCAAGGCGTAGAACAGCTCCATGGCTGCTTCTTTCCCAGCGCCCTCCAGATTCTTGTTTACGCCAAGTCCCGTGCCGACGACTCCCGATACCGAACGGGGGTCTCCTCTTCCTCCCGGTATCGACGGCATGATGGCCAAGTGCGTATGCGCGAGCGCCTCCTTCGGCATGTTCTGGACGAGATAGGAAGTCGCCCACCCGCCGTTGAAGAACATCGCCGCTTTCCCGTCGATAAACAGCTGCATCATTTGATGTTCGTCCAGCAACTGAAAGTCGGTTGGAAAAGCGCCTGCCTTGCCGAAATCCTGCAGCAGCTTAAGCGCCTGGATGAATTGGGGATCGGTGAACTTGGCCCTATCCTGATTCACCGCTTTCAGAAACCACTCCGAACCCGTGATCCGGTCGGCCAACGTGCTGAAGATCGTGGACTGCACGACCCAATTCGCTTTGTTCCCCAAGGCGATCGGAATGACACGATGCTCGTTGAAGATGCGGACGGCCGCAAGCAGTTCCTCCCACGTTTGAGGCACTTTCACGAGATAGCGGTCGAACAGGGCTTGATTGTAATAGAGAATGGACGTCGGGGCCAAGTTCATCGGAACGGAGTAAATCTGGCCGTCCACGGTGTATCCGTCGAAAGCGTGCGGAATGAACCCGTCCCGCCATTGCGGCTTGCTGTCCAGGTAACCGCCGATCGGCTGCAGCAAGCCGCCTTTGACGAAATCCCGCGTCATCGACTCCGGCCACATGACGAATAAGTCGGGCATTTCGTCGGAGGCGGCAAGCGTTCGCAGCCGAACCCTCAAGACGTCCGTAGGCAAGCCGATGTCCTGAAGTTCAATTTCGGGATGGGCGGATCGGAATTCGTCCAGGATCGCCCGCATCGCTATCGCCTTGGCATCCAATCCAGTCCAATTATGCATGAGCGTCAAGCGGACTGGATTCGCATGGTCCCCATCATTCCGAGCGACACTGGAATTCCCGATGCCGCAGCCGGCCAGAGGAACGACAAGCATCGCCACGATCAGGACAACCCAAACCGCAACGCGCCGCGTTCCCATGTCCATGCCCCCCGCTCCTGAATCTTTTTAATCATTTTATCTAGAGATCGGCTCAAGTACAATCTTGCGAACGGGCGGCGCATAGGAAACGGGAATGAAGCCACCGGGAACGGTTCGTTCCGGTGGCCCGCCCTTGCTTACGGATTTTTCGCCGCGATTTGTTGACCGAGCTCGTTCAGTTTTTCATAAGCATCTTCGATCGAGGTTTTGCCGAACATGACGCCTTCCATGGTCGACTTGTACGTATCGACCCATTCCGTGAAGCCTTGCGCGATCGGATAGAACGGCAGCGCCTTCTCCAAGGCCATGTCGTACACTTTTTTGCCCAGCAGGTCTTTGGGCTCCATCGTGGGCTCCAGCGTTTTGTAGATTGCCGGATTGATCGGAATGCCGCGGGTCATCTTGAGCGCCTGCCCGGCTTCCGGATCGGTGATGAACCATTTCAGGAACGCCTTGGCCTCTTCCTTGTTCTCCGAATTCGCGCTCACGCTCAGGAAAATCGTCGACTGCGCCCAGCCGCCCCCGGCCACGCCGGTCGGAACGCCGACGACGTCAATTTGATCTGGCATCATCGAATAGAGGGCGGCTACGGAACCCGTCGTCGCTCCGCCGGTCATCACGATGCCGGTCGCCATCGGGTCGGCGTTCGGATCGTTCGGGACGAAAGAGAGAGATTTGTCGGCCGGAGGCACGGCTTGTTCTTTGCGCAGCTGCTCGAAAGTCGTATGGTATTTCATGAACAGATCTTTGTCGAGCGTGAACGTTTTGCCGTTGTCGCTCATGAGCGGTTTTGCTCCGTTCGCGGTTTGGTACCAGTTGTACCAATCCCACAAGTTGGTTGAATCGCCGATTCCGTACTTGCCTTTCGGAAGCTTGGCTCTCGCTTCGCGGGCGAAAGCGAAATAATCGTCCCACGTCCAATTCTTCTGCGGAAGCTTGATTCCGGCGGCTTCCAGAGCCGGTTTGTTGAAGGCGATGCCTTGCGCGTTCTGGCTCAGCGGGATGCCGTACAGCTTGCCGCCGATTTTTAGATTTTCGAGGACGGACGGATCTACGATGCCGGACAAATCAAGATCGGACAGATCCTCGAGCACTCCCTTGGCGGCATAATCCTGAATGTAGGCGGCGTCCATCTGCAGGACATCCGGGACCGTCTTGGACGCCGCAAGGGCGGGAAGCTTCTGCCAGTAACCGTCCCAGGCCATGTAATCCGGCGTGAAAGTAATGCTCGGATGCTGCTTCGTATAAATCTCGAGCGCCTTGAGCGTCGCTTCGTGACGGGCATCCGGCCCCCACCACATGATGCCTAACTTTTTGGCCTCGCCCGTTTTCTCCGCGTTTCCGCTCGGGCTGGCCGAACTGCCGCTTCCAGCCGGCGAATTCGAAGATGAATTGTCTCCGCCGCTCTTGCCGCCGCCTCCGCAAGCCGAGAGCGTCAGCATTAGAGCGATCATGAGAAGCATTAAACCTTTGAGCCCTTTTCTTTTCATCGTGTTTGCCCCTTTCGTTTTTTGGACTGCCTGAATTTCGGTTATCCTTTTAAACCTGTTGTGGCGATACCCTCGACAAAATGCTTCTGCGCGAGGAAGAACAGGACGACCGACGGGAGGACGGACAGCAGGGACATGGCGAGCAGCTGGCCCCACTGAATTTCGAACTGGTCGATGAACATCCGCAGCGCGAGCGCGACGGTGAATTTCTCGACCGAGCTCAAGTAGAGAATTTGCGCGAAGAAATCGTCCCAGCTCCAGACGAAGGTGAAGATCGCGACCGTGACGAGCGCCGGCTTGATCAGCGGGAATACGATCCTCAGGAAAATGCCGTACACGGAGGATCCGTCAATCGTCGCCGCTTCGTCCAAATCCCGGGGAATGCCGCGGATGAATTGCACGATCAGGAAGACGAAGAAGGCGCCGCCGCCGAAGAAATGCGGCAGGACGAGCGGAACGTAGCTGTCCACCAGCCCGATCGAATTGTACAGAATGTACTGCGGGATGATCGTGACCTGCGTCGGCAGCATCATGGTCAGCAGCAGAATCGCGAACCACATGCCCCGCAATTTGAAGTTCACCCTTGCGAACCCGTAGGCAACGAGCGCAGCCGTAACGACGCCGCCGAACACGTTTCCGATTTCCATCAGAAGCGTATTGGCGAAGAAGTGCGTGAATGAATACTGGGCCGAGAAGTTCCAGCCTTCCGAGTAATTGCTCCACATCGGAGCCGAGGGCCAGATGGCGGGCAATCTCATTTCATCCAGAGGCTTCAGCGAGGCGCCTACCCACCAGATGACCGGATAGATCATGATCAAGGAGAAAACGGTAAGGAACAGATGGCTTGACCATCTCGGACGAATCAGGGTCATCTGTCTCTACCTCCTTCGGTTTCGTAGAACACCCAGTATCGCGAAGCCAAGAAGTTGAGCGCCGTCAGCGCCGCCACGATCACGAGCAGAATCCAGGCCAATGCGGAAGCGTAACCCATTTGGAAATGCTTAAACGCTTTCTCGTAGAGGAACATTGCGTACATATAAGTGGATTGCACCGGCCCTCCCTTCGTGATGATGAAAGCTGCGGTGAACATTTGAAACGAGTTGATGATCCCCAGCACGAGGTTGAAGAACATGACCGGAGACAGCATCGGCAGCGTGATGTGGAAAAACTTGCGGATTCTGCCCGCGCCATCTACGGCGGAAGCCTCGTACAGCTCTTGCGGGATCTGCTTCAGCCCCGCCAGGAAGATGACCATCGTCGAGCCGAACTGCCACGTACCCAGCAGGATCAGCGTTCCGAGCGACGTATCCGGGTTGGAAATCCAGCCAGTGCCTTCGATGCCGAACCAGGCCAGAATCCCGTTGATGTAGCCGTCTGCGCCGAACATGTTGCGCCACAGCACGGAGACGGCGATGCTGCCGCCGATCAGCGACGGAAAATAAATCATCGTTCGGTAGAAGTTCATGCCCCGCAAATTTTTGGCCAGCAACATCGCGACCATCAGCGAGAAAAACAATTTCAGCGGCACGGAAACCAGCACGAAAGTGAACGTGACGGTTAACGACTTCTGGAACACGTCGTCGCCGGAGAAGATTTTCCGGTAATTGTCCATTCCCGTCCACACCGGATCGGCCAGCATGGAATAGTCGGTGAACGACAGATAGAACGACTGGGCGATCGGCCATAACGTCAGCAGCAGAAACCCGAGTAACCAAGGGGATATGAACAGATATCCCGCCAAGTTCCTCTCTTTGTATGCCATATATCTCTCCCCTCTCCATCGGATGATTGCTTGATAGACCTAACTATAATTGAGATCGCTTTCAAGGAGCAGGTGAATAATCCAGGGTCCAGGGTAGAATTTCTTATGATCCCTGCCGAAAATATGAAAAGACCGTCCACCGCGATCTCGACCCTCACCAAGCGGGGCGGCGCGGGCAAGAAATAAAAAAAAGAACCGCTGACGACGGCTCTTCGAACGATTTTGGTAAAGCCATTGGCGAAGTATTCGTTATTTATCAGATTATCATTGACTTGATCACTTCTTTTTTATTATCTGATTGATTTTATTCATTAACCATGCAGTAAGAAAAGAAATCTGCAAGGATACTATTATTCCGACAACTAATAATAAGCCTTCATCATTTGAGGGTTGAATAATCCAAGAAAATATTAAAAATAATATTATTGAACTGAAGACTGAAACCAATAACCAACCAATTGTCTTTGATTTAAGTTTTGATCTCATCATTTAACCTCACCAGCATTGATTTCTGATAACATTCCCAGTCAGCTTCCATGATTATACATCGGACGACCAAGGGCCACAGCGTGCACCGGCTTCTTCGATTCAGTTTTCATTTCTTCTTGCTAGATATATATAAAACTCCAAGTCCTCGTACCGTTTGTATGTCTTCATATCATTAATATTTATTTTCATTTTATTGCATATACTCTGAAAATTACTTGCTTTATTGTATTTCTCAAAATCCATATAGAAAAGGAGCCCTTCATTCTTTAATAGTCTCTGACATTGTTTTCATGTCTCCCCATAATTGCCGATTTGGTTCATTGTTGATCCGATTATAGTAATTAAATCGAAACTCTTATCGTCTATTGAATTGCTTAAGAAATCACAACAAACTACTTCTGAAGGATTATTATGTCCCTCTCTCAGCTGTCTATATTGAAATAGATCACAAATCTCCCTATCAATATCAATGCTTGTTAAATGACCATATCCATTTAGTTCATATCCAAGAAAGTCGTCCCAATCCCCGGTGCCGATACCAATATTACATACACTCATTCCTGGCTTCAGAACAATGTTTGATTGAAAATAATCTTTTGTTTCAAATTCTGTATATAACGACAACGGCGATAGATTCCATTTTCCGGCTTCTGGGTCCCGAAGTGATAGGTAATATTCAAATTACTTCATATCATCCATTAATTTTGTCCTCGCTTTTTTGGTTTTCGGTGTATGTCATATAACGTCTTTTGTATTCACGACGCGACCCGGCCTTAGATAACTCTTATCTTAGGCCGGGTCGTGTGTTGTCTGAATTCCACGATTATACATCTGACAACCAAGGGGCGAAAGCCTCCGCAGCGTGAATGCAGTGTTTATACGACGGAACCTCTTCTTCGAATTATCTTACAATGTATTTATCGTTCTTCACGATTTCTTCGATAATTTCTGATAATTGTTCTTCTTTATATAGATGTGTGTATAGCTTGTATCTATCCATTAATTCTACTTCGTTCTCAAACTCCGTTAACAAAATCAAACTACGATCTCCCATTCGAAACTCTACTGGTCTTAATTGATCCCTGAATATTATTGTTTCTTTATCTACCAACAATACGACATATACAATTCTGATATCTCTATCAATCAATTCCTGTGAAAGCCATTGCACTTCTTTTGGAAATGCCACATAGTCGATTATTACATCGTATTCATAGTCTAATAAATTCTTTGTTATGCTTAGAATATTCTTCCAAGTCAAATCTAGCGTATCTTTGTCAAGCCAAGGTTTCCCTCGCCCATTAACAGGAATAAGACTTACATCATCTCCTGATATATAAGCACTTCTATTTAATTCTTTAACCAGTCTTTGAGATGTTGTAGATTTCCCAACACCGGCAGGTCCTGAGATTATATATACTGTATTTTTCATTTTGGTCCTCTTTTATTTGGATTTAGGTTCTGTCGTATAACGTCTCTCGTATTCACGAACCCGAGAACCATAAGCCCCAACGGGGCGGCCGCGACGCGGTTAGGTTCGCAGGGTTGTCCGCCTGGATCATCTTCCTTGAAATTCCTCAGGCGGACCGAGCAGCCAACAGGCTGTGATGCGTGAATATGATGTTAGCTGAAGTTAATGTCTTCTTCGAATTGCCTACAAAATTCTTCTTCTCTTTAGAAAATCTTCTCCTTCTTTTTCAAACCAGTCTAGAAAGCTATTATCGATGTGATCATGGTTTAATGTCCCCATATAATCTGTACCCGATTTCATTGAAAAATAATCTGACTCGATAGAGTAAATGTTGAAATAAACATGGTCTTGATCTTCAACTCTGACGATACCTTTCATTGCTTTAATCATTCCGTCTTTATCCATATAGCTAAATGTTCTGTTAGATTCGATTATATAGAACGGAAATTCCAGGGGAGTCTCCACAATTGTTTGAATTACCCGAAGCTCATTCGGTATTGAATTAAAGTAATCCGTTGCTTTTTGCTCATCCTTGAAAATCCCAGAGACCCAAGAACTACGTTCATCTGATGCTTCTATGATATACACTTAGAGTTCTCCTTTATTTTTTCAATCACATTAATTTCAGCACTGACTGAATCAGCAAACTGCTTGTTGATCATAGTCGATATTCCGGATTTCTCACCTTTATTGAAGTTCATCTCTATCCCTAAACCTGTTCCCCAATAAACTCTATCTCCTGCTCTGTCCAATTCGTCTCACTGTATGCTTCCTGCAAACCAACCTGCCGGATTAAGGACTTTGAAACCCTCTTCTGCTGCAGTTTTGCCATGAAGCTCCCCTTGAACGGCCAAGGGCCCATCCGAATCTCCTTCTGACTAACCCAACTCGCGACCAATTTCGCTAGTCCGGCCGGAACCAGTGTCTCCGATTTCCCGAACCCGCCGGCATACCATGGATGCTCCTCGCTCTTGGTCGCTCCGGGCTTGTTCAAACACACGTACAGCGAAATATCGTCGCACAGCTGCAACAACCCGAAATGCCTTCTAACGACCTCATCCGTCGGCATCGCGATTCGATGCTTAATCTGCTTCTGCCGCTCGCGCTCCAATTCCAGAAACCGCACAATATCCGTCTGGTCCGCAGTTGCAGAGGTCATGAACGAGCAATAATGAATGCTGCACAACAGCGCCGCGTACTCGTTCATCTCCTGCACTTCGTCGATTCCAAGTTTATAGTGAGCCAACTTGGGAACCAACGGATAGTCCATGAACGTGAAGGGAAACGAACTCCGGTCGTTCCAGAGAGGAACGTCGTCCAGCCGGATCCATCCCCTGTCGTGCTCGTAGATCGCCGTCAGCACATCGGAGAAATACGTATCGTCCACGAAATAATGATCCGCAAAATGCTTCGCCACATCCCCGGATAATCGAGCGTGATCGTGCTGGGTCACCATCAAGAAATCGTCGTCGGTTTCGCGGACGATCATTCCCCAATCACCTCAGCCTTGAACGCTTTCTTCCCGCTGCTTGGACAACTCCCGGATCCGTTTCAGATTGTTCTTGAAATCGAACCGGAAAAGCCAATCGTCGTACTTCTCCGGGATCGTCACGCCATCCAGATTCTCGTCGTTCGGATCCAGCCCGGATGCCAAACCGATCGCAAACCGCAGATACTCCCGCACCTCGCGCAGCGTATCGATCGAACAAGGTTCGCCGTGACCGGGAATGATCGCGTCGATCTCCAGCTCCGCCTCAATGCGGTCAAGGATTTTCAGCCACTCCCACGGGTTGGCGTGACTCATCGTCGGGTGGAAGCCCGAGAGCACCAGGTCCCCGATCACCACCAGCTTCTCCGCCGGCAGATACAGGAACGCGTCGCTGTCCGAGTGGCCGCCCCCGAAAGTCATGAGCCGCGCGGACCGTTTGCTGCCGTGAACCCACATCTCCTCGTCGAACGTCAACCCAGGCAGCGTCAACCGAAACTCCGGCAGCGTACGGACGTACTCGCGTTCGGCCATGACTTCCCAACGCATTTCTTGCCGGATCTTCTCGTCTTCCTCTTGCTCGATATCCTTTTCCCATTGATCGATCATCCCGATCAACTCATCCGTTTTGGACCGATGTTGGGCCAGTCGATCCGCTACCGAACCAGCCAAGACTTCGCGGATTTTGCCCGTGGCGATGAACTGAGCTTCCGGCGCGAACATCTGGTTGCCGTTGACGTGATCCCCGTGAAAATGCGTGTTGAAGACATAAGCAACCGGTCGCCCCGTCAACTGCTCCGCAGCCTGCCGCAAATCCCGAGCCGCCTGCAGGCTGAGCGTCGTATCGACGACCAGCGTCGCGTCCCCCAGGTCCACGATGGCCGCATTGCCCAGCGAGCCGGAACCGGGCACGCAGATTGCCGCATAGACGCCCTCCGCCACTTCCTTCAACCGAAAATACGCAGAACCCGCGAACGCTTCAACCGTTTTACTCATGATCCGCATCCATCCTCTCCAATAGGGACTTCTCCATTTCGATAACGACGATCTTGCGCAAGCTCGGATGTTCGACGGTTTTGTATCCGCCGTTCGGCGCGAATCCGATCCGGATATAGAACAGCAGCGCCCTCGTATTCGGATTGTGGCAATACAGCTTCAGCCGATCCGCCCCCAGCTTCACCCGGGCCTGCTCCATCATGGCCTGCAGCAAAAATTCCGCCGCGCCCCCGCGGCCCCGCCACGACGGCGCAACGATGACGTTGCCGAGCCAGCATGACTTCTCTTCTTCATTCCAGTCGTACAAATTGGCGTAAGCGGCCACCTTGCCGGATTCGGCGTCGCACACGACGGTCGGATGAAACCGTTCCGATGCCGTCTGCCAAATCTGTTCCGGCGTCAGCGGATACGAGGCTTTCGGGCTGACATAGAACAACTCCTCCGCGCTCTGCGGAAATGAACAAATCGCCTCCAAATCGTCCGGGGCTAACGAACGATAAACCAGTTCCATCGCGCTATAACCTCCTATTCGCCACCCGCCTGCAAGAGTTCATAGAGATTCCAAAGTCCGTACCCGAGAAGTACTGCTCCGGATACATAATTAAACCCCCGCATTGCCTTCAGACTCACCATTCGGCGCAGCAGCCCTACCGTTGAACTAAGCAGCAGCCACCACAAAGCGGATCCGGCGAATACGCCCAAGACAAGCAGCATCGCGGACGCCTCGCTTCCGGCATTCCGCTTCATCCCGGCAAAGATGCCGACGAATGAAACGATGGTCATCGGATTGGTCAGCGTCAGAAACAGCGTAGTGAAATAGGTACCGGCGTAGGGGCTCGTCCCTCCGGATTCGATTTCTCCTTCTCTCTTCACGGGAGCCGTAATCGTACGATAGGCCAAGTAAACCAGGAAAACGGCACCCGCCGCTTGTATCCATGCGGATTGCCGCACGAGAATCTGCGTCACGAACGTCAGCCCCAGAACGGCGACCGCCCCGTAAATTCCGTCTGCCGTCGCAGCGCCGAGTCCGCACAAGAAGCCGTTTAGCTTGCCGCGGCTAAGCGTCGTACGGATGCACAATAGTCCGATCGGTCCGACCGGCGCCGCGATGGACAAACCCATGATGACCCCTTGCATCCACGCCGCCATGATCTACTTTCCCCCAAACCTACAGCGTCACCACCAAATATACTGCCGCAGCCCACATGACGAGCGCGGACACCTTGTTCAGCGCGCCGACCAGCTTGCCCGTCGGATCCTTGCTTCCCACGAAATGGCCGAGCGCGGCGAGCAGGAAAAACCACATCCACGAAACCGCCATGCAAGCGCCCGTGAAGGCAACTTTCTCGTAACCGCTATATTGGATCGAGCTCGTTCCGATCACGCCGATCGTGTCCAGGATCGCATGCGGATTCAGAATCGAGATCATCATCGTGTAGCTGATCAATCGAAGCGTCGAGGCGCCGCTATGTCCGTTGCTCTTATTCGTATCCGGCTTCGCCTTCCACGACATATACCCCATGTAGAGAAGGAACAGAGTGCCCAGCACGACCAGCACCGTTTTCATCCAGACGAAATTGAGCACCACGACGGAAACGCCGGAAACCGCCAACGTTATGAGCAGCATGTCGCATAATCCGGCCGCGGCGGCGATCGGGACGGCGCGCCCGAACCGGCGGACGGCGCCTTGCGAGAAAACGAAGAAGTTCTGAACCCCAAGGGGGATAATCAATCCGAATGCGAGAATAAAACCGTGTACGAATGCTGCGGCCATGTTGTCTCCTTTGCCGTCTATTAGCTCCGATGAAGCTCTCTCTATCATACCATATAGTGGAAACGCAACAATAGAAAGAACCGCCGTTCAAGAACGGCGGCCCCGGCCAACAAGGCGCAATCACTCGGATTATGCTTGGAACGGCATGCCGCCGCCCGAGGATTTTCCTTCGAGCTCTCTCTCCCGCTTCAGGATTTCTTCCATCGAAGTACCCAGCGCCGCCTGCGGACCGGGGAAATGGTTCTTGTAATACGCGAAATCCATGATGATGAGCAGCACGATCATGCCGGCCAAGGCGTACCCGGCGATTTCGTTCGGCGGAATGACCATGACCACGCAGATGAACGCGATCCACAGCAGCGAAACGATGGCGATGAAGTTGCTGTATTTGCCGAGGTGCCACGGGCCGCGGTGCTTATTCTGGAATCTCCCTTGGGACGTGGCGATCAGCTTGAGCAGGATCGGAATGCCGTAAGCGACGTAGAGACCGACGACGCTGACCGCGGTCAAGAAGGCAATCGTCGTGTAAGCCGCGTCCGGATTCGCCGTTTTGATCAGATAATCGATGAAAGCGAGCAGGAACGACAAGACGATCGACAGCCAGATCGCTTTGGCGGGCGTGCGGTATTTCTTCGAGATTTCGGCCCAGTGGCGACTGCCCGGCATGCCTTTGTCGCGGGAGAAAGCATACATCATCCGGGAGAAGGACGTGATGGACGACAACCCGCAGAACCACATGGCGAGCGTGACGAGCCACAGGATCACTTTGCCGAAGGTGCCGCCGAGCGCTTCGCTGATGACGTAGATGAAGGCGTTGTCCGCGCCGGTCGCGGCTCCCGCGTCCTTGATGGACAAGGTGACGAAAGCCAGCATGACGAAGCCGAAAACGAAGGAGTAAGCGACGGAAGTGAAAATGCCCCAAGGCGCGCGAACGCGGGGGTTGACGGTTTCTTCGATCGTATGGGCGGAGGCGTCGAATCCGGTGAAGGTCCATTGCGCCTGCAGGAGGCCGATCAGGAACGCGAACATGTACGGTTTGTCGGAGAACGTCTGGCCGACGTCGAACAGATAGCTCACGGGGTTCAGGCCGCCCTTGGTGAAGAGGGCCAGCGTCACGACCAGCACCGCAACGATGGCGATATGGTACCAGGCCGAGAAGTCGTTCAGGCGCGCCACGATTTTGATGCCGATGTGGTTGAAGATGCCGTGCGTGATCAAAATGACGGTGAAGGCGATGAGCGTCGTGGTCAGCGTAGAGTGGTAGCCGAAGACGCTGCCGAGCAGCGGATCCGCGAACAGCGCCACCGAATAATCGATGCCGGCGACGATCCCGATCTGGCCGATCAGGTTGATCCAGGCCGTGTACCAGCCCCAGCGTTTGTTTTTCAAGATAGCCGCCCAATGGTACAAGGCGCCCGCGGTCGGGATCGCCGAAGCGAGCTCAGCCATCGAAGCGGCGACGAACATGACGAACAGCGCCACGAGCGGCCAACCGAAGCCCATCATGCCCGGTCCTCCGTATGTAAGTCCATGGCCGTACAAGGATACGGCGCCCGTCAGGATCGAGATAATCGAGAACGAGATGGCGAAGTTGGAGAACCCGCCCATGCTGCGCATCAATTCCTGCGCGTAACCGAATTTGTTCAAGTCTTGTTTGTCCTTGTCAGGGTGAAGTTGCATCCCGCTCATCGGTTGACCTCCTCATCGTAAAGTGGAGCGATCCAATCGGAAACTCACTTGCCAAGGAAGCTTTCGTACTTGCTCTCGTCGAAATTGCGAACGTTGCTGCCCGCGACTTTCACGACGAATACCGCAAACAAACAGGTTACCGCGAGCAATGCGATGCCCAGCGCCAGTTCCACTCCGCTCACCTCCTTCGGTACGCCTGGCGTCCGCCCCTTGACCGCCGGCTACAATTCCAGATTGACGCCGCTCGTCCTCTGCTCGAGCATTTTTTTCAGAACCGTGCCGATGTAAGCGCCCGCCTCGACGGGAGGCGTTCCCCCGCGGTGAATGTTGGAAATGACGGTGCGGTCGCTCTCGACCGTCCCCCGGCGGGGCCGGTAGCACATATAGGCGCTCATGGATTGGGAGGTGACGAGGCCGGGTCTCTCCCCGATCAGCAACACGAGCACCTCAGGCTGCAGAATGTCGCCGATAGGGTCCATCACCGCCACGCGGCCGCCCCGGACGAAGAACGGAGTGCCGGCGCTGAGCCCATAAGCTTGCAGCGAGTCCATGAGCGAAGGGTAGACGTCCCTCAGGTTGGCCTCCACCGCGTTGGCGCTTAAGCCGTCGGACACGACGACCTGAACTTGAGGCTTCGCCGCGCAGCGGCTGCGGATCCGCTCAACGCCTTCGTCGGTCACGATCCGCCCCATGTCCGGCCTCTTCAAATAATTCTCCGTGTTTCCGAACCGCGTCTCGACGGTAAACAACCCGAATTCGTCCAACAGCGACGAATCCACCGTGCCGTATACCGAATCGATAGCCGCGGCATGGTCGCAGCGGAAACGGAGAACCTCCTTCGTCAAGGGCCGGGTCCCGCACCTCCAGACGCCGATTCGCGCCGGGGTGCTGGCCAGCAGCTCGCCCAGCCCTTCCTCCCACTTCGGATCCGGCACATGGGCGATACGTTCGCCGTCCGTGATCGATTCGGCGACCTCCGGCAGCGCGGCGGCGATATCGGGCATTGGATTCGCCGTTTTCGCCGTCTGGGCGGTGGCGGCATTGGACGGGGCGAGCTTACGTTCCAGCTCGGCCATGACTCGATCCACTAACTGATCGATCGGGATAACGGGATTCAAACCGAACTTCCTCCCTTCGCGCGCTCACATGAAAATGGTCGGGTCCCCGGCGATTTTCGTGAGACGGCCGTTCTCCATGATGCCCATGCGCTCCAGCCATTGCTCGAAAGCCGGCGCCGGACGAAGCCTCATCGTCTCCCGAAGCGTGGCGATATCGTGGTAGCTGGTCGATTGGTAATTCAGCATGCAATCGTCCGCCATCGGGACGCCGATGATGTAGTTGACGCCCGCCGCGGCGAGCAGGACGGCCAGATTGTCCATGTCGTTCTGGTCCGCTTTCATATGGTTCGTATAGCAGACGTCGACGCCCATCGGGAGCTGCTGCAGCTTGCCCATGAAATGGTCCTCGAGTCCGGCGCGGATGACCTGTTTGCTGTCGTACAAGTATTCCGGCCCGATGAAGCCGACCACGGTGTTCACGATAAACGGCTTGTACTTGCGGGCCAGCCCGTAGCACCGGGATTCCAGCGTCACCTGGTCGATGCCGTGATGCGCTTCGGCGGAGAGCTCGGAGCCTTGGCCGGTCTCGAAATACCACAGGTTCGGCCCCGTTCCCGTGCCCTCCCGCCGGATCAGCTCATCCGCTTCGTCCAGCAGCCGCACGTCGATGCCGAACGCCGCATTGCCGTCCTGACTGCCGGCGAGGCTCTGGAATACCATGTCCGCGGGCGCGCCGCTCCGGATCGCCTTCATTTGCGTTTTGATATGCGCCAGCACGCAGTTCTGCGTCGGAATCCGCCACTTGTCCATGATCTCCTTGGTGGTCGCCAGGATCGCCTTGACGCTGTCCGCGGAATCGATGACCGGGTTGATCCCGATCACCGCGTCCCCGATCCCGTAGCTGAGCGCTTCGTACAGGGAAGCCGTCATGCCCGGAATGCTGTCGGTCGGGTGGTTCGGCTGCGCCCGCCCGGCCAGGATGCCCCGCTGGCCGATCGTGATGTTGCAATGCGTCGTAACCTCGATTTTGGATGCGGCCTGGACCAGGTCGAGGTTCGTCATCAGCTTGGCGACGGCCGCGACCATCTCGCTGTTCAAGCCGCGGCTGATGCGGCGGATCTCCTCGTTGCCCGTGCTTTGCGCCAGCAGATATTCGCGCAGCTCGGCGACCGTCCAGTTGCGGACTTCCGCGAATATTTTCTCGTTTACCGCCTCTTCGATGACCCGGGACACTTCATCGGTTTCCGGCGGCAGCAGCGGATGCTCGCGGATATCCCCGAGCGTCAGGTCGGCCAGCACCAGCTTGGCCGCCATCCGCTCCTTGGCGTCCTCCGCCGCGATTCCCGCGAGCTGGTCTCCCGATTTCTCCTCGTTGGCCTTGGCCATGACTTCTTTCAAATCCTTGAATTGAAACGTTCTGCCGAATGCCGCGGCGGCCAGCTTCAACCGTCCGTCACCTCCTCTCCCCTGTGGAAAGCCAGCGTTTTGACGACCACGGGCACCATCGTCCCGGAGATCGGTTCGCCCAGATCGACGTAATCGCCCAGGTCGACCCGGATTTGATCGATGCAGATCACCTTGGGAGAAGGGCCGAAACGCCGTTCCAACGCTTGCCCCAGCGCTTTGGCGACATCCTCTCCGCAGATCGCGGCGAAAACGCGATTGCCGGGAAAAGACCTCTTGTAGCTTCCCGCGATTGCTTCCGCCAGACGCTGGATCTCCGCGTAACCCGCCTGCTGCAGACCGGAGATCGCCAGCGCGAACGGCGGGGAAGCTTCACTGCCGAACAGGCTGGCCCCTTCCCTCATCGTCCTCTCCAGCAAGTCTTCCAACGATTCGGAACGCTGGAGCATTGCCGGGGCGAGATCGACCTTCATCACGGGCAAATTGCGGATCGGCAGCAGCCCGGCGTCAAGAAACACGGTTGCCCCGCTGATCTCCGTGGTCTGCATGCCCGCGCCGATCACGGTGGCGCGCACCGTCTGCGCCGGTCGTCCGAGCCGGATGGCCGGATAGGACCCGGCTTGCTCCTTCAGCGAATGGGCGAGCAGCGGACCGATGTCGCCATGGACGGCCGCCTCCTCGACGTTCGAGGGTTTGGGGCTATCCATGAGCTGCCCGATGCCGCCCGAGATCGTCCACTCCTCCAGTACCGGCATCGGCTCCAGCGGCGCGCCGAGCAACAGCGCCGCAACGGACTCACGGCTGGCTGCCGCCTTCCCCGCCAGGCAATCGAGCATGTCGCGGCTCATCGCCAGGCAAAGCTCTTGCAGAAGGTCGAAGCTCGCTTTCCGTCCCGGTTCGAGCCGATATCCGCAGGCGTTCAGCCATGGCCTGAGCGAAGGGGATACCCCTTCTACGGTGCCGAAGGCGTCTAAGCGGATCAGCCTTCCGCCGACGTGGAAGGTTACGGTCCCGGCCGGCTTGCCCCGGCGGAAAACGGCCGCGTTCGCGGTTCCCCCGCCGACGTCGATGTTCGCGACGGCCTCCCGCGCGGCGCGCGAGCGATCGTCCGCGCCGGCGCCTTTGCCGGCTAGAAGCCCCTCCAAATCGGGACCCGCCGTCGCCACCACGAAATCGCCGGACCGCTCGGCGAGCAGGTGCAGGATTTGCCGCGCGTTTTTCTTGTTCGCCGTCTCTCCGGTGATGATCACCGCGCCGGATTTCAACTCCGCCGGTCGGATGCCGGCAGCTTCGTATTCCCGCTCGAGAATCCGCCAGATCCGCTCCGCGTCCACTTCGTCGCCGGTTCGCAGGGGCGTCTCGTAAATCGGACTCTGGTAGGCAAGCAGCCGTTCCGTAATGCCGTACCGGGGCAAGCTGAGCGCGCCGGAGGTGCGGGCCAGCTTCAAGCGGCTCACGATCATCTTGGTCGTGCTCGTGCCGATGTCGATCCCGACGCTCGTGATCCAGCGGTCTTCCGCCGACGCCGGCGGCTGCGTGCCCTTCGTTACCCGTTCTTCCGTTTGCCGAACCATCGCTCCGCTCCGTCCTCCAGGATGCTTCTCGCCATGCTGGGAATCGGAATCCGCTGCGCCATGCTGGTCTCCCGCAGCTTGCGGTACGCTTCATCCTCGCCCAGCAGCAAGTCCCGCATGAGGACTCCCTTCGCCCTCTCGACCATTTTGCGATCCTCGACCGATTGCTTGAGCGCCTCCAGGTCCTTCTTCAGCGACTCCAGCTTCTCCCGCTGACCAAGCGCGATTTCCACGGCGGGAATCAGATCCGCCTCCGACACCGGCTTAACCAGATAGGCGGACACCCCCGCTTCCCGCGCGTCCTGCACGAGTTCCCGCTGACTGTAGGCGGTAAGCAGCAGAATCGCCGCGTTCTGGTCCTGCAGGCTGCGAATGATCCGGGATGCCTTGATTCCGTTCATGACCGGCATCTTCACGTCCATGATGACGAGATCGGGCTTGAGCCGCGCCACGAGCTCGATGGCTTGCTCGCCGTTCTTGGCTTCCCCCGGCACCCGGTAACCCTCTTCCTCCAGCATCTCGCGGATGTCCATCCGGATGATCGGGTCGTCATCCACGACGACAATCGAATGGCTCATGGCCGATCGACCTCCTTGTGCCCTTTCTCCCGAAACGGGAAAGCGATCTGAACGCGGGTTCCGGCTGCGTCGGAACGGATCGTCATCGCACCGCCCAAGTTATCGGTGACGAGCGTCTCCACGATCCGCAGGCCGAGCCGGTTCCGCCCGGGCGCACCCGTTTCGGTATCCGCAACGAAACATGCTCCCGCTTCCTCCATGCCGCACCCGTTGTCCGAAACGATCAAGCTGGCCAGTTGGCCGTCGCAGCCGAACGTAATCGTGATCTCCCCGGTTTCCCTGTCCGCGAAAGCATGTTTGACGCCGTTATGGATCAGTTCGTTAACCGCGAGCGCGAGCGTCGTCGCCGCATCCGAAGGGAGGTCGAGCTCGCTGCCGTTTAAACGGACGCGGATCGACTGATCCGGCTTCGAGGTCGACGATATCGCGTTTCGGGCAATCCGTTCGGCGACGTCGCGGAAAGGAATCGTGTCCGTGCCTTCGTGAGCGAGCATCTCGTGGATTACGGCGATGCTGTTGATGCGGTTGATGCTGTCCCGGTAAACCTCCGCCACTTCGGCGTGTTTCGTCCGCCTCATCTGAAGCCGGAGCAGGCTGGATACGGTTTGAAGGTTGTTTTTGACCCGGTGGTGGATCTCCTTGATGACGGCGGATTGGATGAGAATCTGTTTCTCCTTCTCGATCAAATCCGAAATATCGTGGACGAGCATCAGCCCCCCGACCGCCCGCTGCTCCCGGTACAAGGATACCGCCTTCAGCACGAGCACGGTGTTTCCGAACCGGATCTCCTCGCTGACCACGCTTCCCTGACGGATGAAGCTGCCGGGTTCCAGACGGCCCGAAAACAATTCGCCCAACGCGCGGCCTTCCGCCGGACCGGTCTGTCCGATTCCTTCAAGCATTCCGCGAGCCTGAGGATTCGTATAAGTCACGATTTCCTTGTCGTCGAACAAAATAATGCCTTCGTGCATGAGCGACTGCATGCTGCCTTCCGACATGGCGACCGTGAGCAGCGTGCGGCTCAGCTGTTCGTTCGATTCCAACAGCCTCTCCACGTTCCGCTCCTGCTCGACCTTCTCGGAGATGTCCTGCTCCATGATCAGGACGCCGATCACCTTGCCGGCAGGGGAGCGGATCGGCACCACGTTCTGCTGAATGGCGATCTGCTCCTGGGAGATGCCCCGCGATCCGACGACCGGCTGGCCCGACACGAGCGAGAACAGCACGGCCGGCTCGTTGCGCGCGTACGCGAGCTGTCCGACGACCGATGTTCGGTAGAGCGAAGGAAAGGTTGCCGGGTGGGCTTGCGCCACGACGAGGGCCGCGCTCTTGTCGGCCGTCGGGCAGTCGATGAAGACGTCGGATTGCGAGACGTCCGCGATGAGCTGCAGGCAGCGCGCCAAATCCTCGATGTAACGCGTTTCTTCAAACGTCAGAACCGTTCCGGACGTGCACAATTCCGCGATCGTTGCCATGGCCAATCCTCCGTTGGCGTTGTCTACTCTCGCTTCCATTGTCACACAATTCGGACTATTCGTGATCCCCTTCTCTCGTATTTCCCTTATTTTTGTGATCTTGCACAAGGGAAAGCAGCTTTTCTCTCAATTCCCCGATCCCTTCCGACGTTTCGGAGGACGTCAGGAAGATATCCGCCGCCGGCAACGATTGCCTGAGCAAAGCAATCGCGCGCGGCACGTCCGCCTTGGGATGGTCGGTTTTCGTCACCGCGCCGAGCGCCGGCACCGGAAAACCGCTCGCGAACCCCGGCGGGAAATAATTGCGTTGGCGCGTGGCGTCGTGCACCATCAGAACGGCGGCCGCTTCGTGCGACGTGGCCATCAGCGAACGGTAATACAGCGGATTCTCGCTGTATTCGCCGGGCGTATCGATCATCCAATCGCGGTAGACGAGGCTTTGCGTTTTGGCCGCGGGCTTCTTCTCCCCGAACAGCGCCTTCACCAAGGTCGATTTCCCTGCCCCGACGGCTCCGATGATCATGATCTTCTTCATCCGTCAAGACCTCGTCAGGCGAGCAGTGGAGAACTGCAGCTTCTCTTGCAGAAAAACGTTCACCGCTTCGATCGCCGTCTCGACGGCGGCGACTTCCCCAACGATGACCAAGGAACCCGTGAAGCGGTCCAGGTAGCCGATCCCGACACCGGCGGCCTTCGTCGCGATGTCGGCGGCGATGATCGCCGTTTCCGTCGGCGTAAGCGTAAGGATGCCGAGGGCGCTCGCTTCCTCGATGCCGAGCTTCGTATAGAGAATCGGATCGGGATTGGCAATGACGTGCGCCAGCGTCAGCTGCTTGCCGGGCACGTACTCCTGGATCACCCTCTGTTTCTCCTGCTCCATGCGCGCGTCTCCTTTTAGGCCGTCCTATTCGGTCTGCTCGCCGATCTCGTAGCTGTCGACGATGCCGACGATCATCGCGTCCACCGGCACCTGTTTGCCGCTGAACAAGATGCGGGCCGGGCTTCCCCGGGAAACGATGACCTTCTCCCCGACGCCCGCGCCGATCCGGTCGGCCGCGATGACCGTCTGGCCTTCTTCTCGGCCCGTGAAATCCAATTGACGGACGATCATGAGCTTGAGGTTGTCCATGCCTTCCTCTTTCTGGGTGGCCCATACGCTCCCGATGACTTTGCCTAAAAACACGAAATGATCACCTCTCGTCCGCCACATGGACCGTGATGCCTTTCTCTCTGAGCAGATCCTTCGCCAGGGGCGTCAGAATCGTGCCATGCCCGACCGTCAGCCGAGTGAATGCCTTCTCCTTGAGCCGCCGCTCCACCCATTCCGCCGCAACGAGCCTCCCTTCGAACCGAAGCTCGGATTCCGTCTCCGCCGTCACCAAGGTAGACGCCGGCTTCTCCGCACCTTCCGCCGCCTGCTCCGCGTTTGCCGCGGACGTCCCCCACTCGCGAACCGCCATCTCCGCCAGCTGCGCCCGCGGCCCGAACCGAGCCCCGTACATCGCAAGCTCGTGCCTGTAGTAATCGAACAGATTGCGGTACGGCTTCGGAAGCGTCAACGTCTTCAGCGTGCGCCGGTCCGCCCGTTTCAGTCCGGACGCATCCTCGCCGATGAGCACCGGTTTGCCCGTTACGAGAGCGGCGAAGATGACCTCCGACAGAACGGTTCCCCGGATGGCGAGAGACGCCCTTCCCATGCTGTCCAAATCGATTTCCGGGATGACGATGCCGTCGTATTCGAGCGGAACCTCGATCGGCGCAGGGGCGAATTCGTCGACCGCGATCACCTTGCCCGGGCCCCCGCTTTCGATGCGGTGTTTGCCAAGCCAAGCCGACGTATCGCCGTCCAGGAACAGGAGGTCGAACGCGATGCCTCCGTTCCGGAGGGTGATGAAATCGTCGGAATACGCCTCGTGCGCGGTGCTGTCGGCGAAGACGTAGAGCACTTTGGGCGGTTCGGGCGGCGCGGTCCCCGTTGCCGTCAACCCTGAGCCGATGAGCTCGCGAACGATTTCGCGCGCGATCGATTCGGCCAATCGTTTGATTTCCATTCGATGGCTGCCTCCTTCAGGCACCCCGGATTTCCCCGTTCTTGCCGATCATGCGGACGGTGTCCCCCGTTCGCAACGAAGCGGCATTCGCTTCGTCCGTATCCAGATGCAAGTCGAGGGAGTAAGCGGGACTCACCCGGACGACCACGTCCGCGAACCATACCGGACGGTCCCCGGACGTCCGGACGATGATGCTGTCCCCGCTTGCGACCCGGAAGCGCGACGCGTCTTCGGGCGACATGTGGACATGGTTCTTCGCGACGATTAACCCTTCGTTCAGCACGACCGTGCCACGCGCGCCGACGATCGTTACGCCTGGCGTTCCTTGCAGGCGGCCGGACAACCGGACCGGCGGCTGGATCCCCAGCGCATACCCGTCCGTCCGGGAAATCTCGACTTGCGAAGCGCCCCGGGAAGGTCCGAGAATGCGAACGCCGGGGAGATAACCTTTCGGACCGACGAGCGTAACGGTCTCCATGGCGGCGAACTGGCCCCGCTGCGAGAGCTCGCGGTGCGGCGTCAGCGCATAACCGGGACCGAACAGCGCTTCCGCATGCTCCGGAGAGAGATGGACATGCCGGGCCGATACCCCGACGGGAATGCCTAGGTCCTCATCGGAATCGAACGGGCGAGCATTCGCCGCACGACTCGGAGTCCGTTTCACTTCGATGCCGCGGCTTCTCAGAAAGTCTGCCGCAGCCGGCGTCAATTTGTCGTCCTCCGCGACCGGCAGCGGATTCGGAATGCCGCCGGCCAGCCGGGCGCGAAGCTGCGTTTCCG
The DNA here is from genome assembly GCF_019400745.1 of Cohnella sp. CFH 77786. Classification (GTDB taxonomy): domain Bacteria; phylum Bacillota; class Bacilli; order Paenibacillales; family Paenibacillaceae; genus Cohnella. The sequence goes on from NZ_WJIB01000001.1 coordinate 25,659, forward strand.
TGATCAGCGCCATAGGCGCCCTTAACCTTCAAGCTTCGGAAGAATGAATTCGATATCCCCGTGCGGACGCGGGATGACGTGGACGGAGACGAGTTCGCCCACTTTCTCCGCCGCCGCGGCTCCCGCGTCGGTTGCCGCCTTGACGGCGCCGACGTCTCCGCGGACCATGACCGTGACGAGGCCGCCGCCCACATGGACCTTGCCGATCAGCTTGACGTTGGCCGCCTTGACCATCGCGTCCGCTGCCTCGATCGATCCCACCAGTCCTTTCGTTTCCACCATGCCCAATGCCGCGAGTTCTCCTGCCATTGATGATTCCTCCTCTGATTATTTAAACTGCAATTCCGTAAGAACGCTCTGCACGATCTTAAGCACTTCCTCGCGGGTAATGCCAAGCTTGCCTTGATCCTGCAGCGTCTGAAGCGCTTTGTCCGCCGCGGAATGCACGGCTTCCGCCTCCGCCGGCGTTTCCATTTCCCGGATGCCGAACGCGACCCTCTTGATATTCAGCAGATGCTGCGGCCCGATATTGTCCGACGTAATGTTGTTGCCGAACGAACCGCAACCCAGTGTCATGGAGGGCTGGATTCCCGTCGTGGCGCCGATGCCGCCGAACGTCGTGCCCGAATTGACGACGATGCGCGACGCCGGCTTCTCCAGCCCGAACGCCTCGATGACCGGCAGTTCCTCGCAATGGATGCCCAGCGTATGCCCGAGTCCGCCGAGTTCCAGCAGCTCGACGCATCGGCGGCAGCCTTCCTGCCAATCGCTCACCGTGTACAGCGCGAGCAGCGGACTCAGCTTCTCCACCGACCAAGGATAATCCAGACCGACTTCCGATTCTTCCGCGACGAGCGCCCGTGCGTCCGGCGGTACGGAGACGCCTGCCATTCCTGCGATCGCTTGCGGCGACTTGCCGACGATCTTCGGATTCAGCCCTTTGCCCGCCATGATGACCGAAGCGACCTTGCGCTTTTCCTCCTCATTCAGGAAGTGGGCGCCCTGTCGCTTCAATTCCTCCGCCAGGCGTGCCTTAACCTCACGGTCGACGACAATGGCCTGTTCGGAAGCGCAAATCGTGCCCCAGTCGAACATCTTGCTCTGGAGAATGAGCCGAACCGCCTTGGCGAGGTCCGCGCTTCGGTGAACGTACGCCGGGACGTTGCCCGGTCCGACGCCGTAAGCGGGTTTGCCCGAGCTGTAGGCGGCCTTGACCATCGCCGTTCCGCCGGTGGCGAGAATGAGGTCCGTCAGCTTGTGTTTCATCAGCTCGCCGCTCGCCTCGATCGAAGGCTGGGAGAGGCATTGGATGAGCCCGGGAGGCGCGCCCGCCTTCTCCGCCGCCTGCCGCATGATCTTCGCTGTCTCCAGGCAGCAGCGGACCGCTCCGGGATGCGGGCTGATGACGATGGCGTTGCGGGCTTTCAAAGCGATCAAGCATTTGAAAATGACGGTGGACGTCGGATTCGTCGAGGGGATGATGGCGGCCACGATGCCGACGGGCTGGGCGACTTCCCACACCCGGCGGTCTTCGTCCCGGCGAATGATGCCGACGGTCGGCATGTCCTTGATCGACCCGTAGACCTCCCGCGCGACGAACAGGTTCTTCGCCTTTTTATCCGCGGGTTTGCCATATCCCGTCTCTTCCGAAGCCATGGCGCCGAGGCGCTCGGCTTCCGCTTCCGCCGCCTCCGCCATCGACCTCACGATCGCATCGACCTGCGCCTGCGTCATCCGCTCCAGTTGCTTTTGCCCCGCCTTCGCTTCGTGGAGGCAATTTCTGACCTCCTGAATCGATTGCAGGTCGGAGTCCAGCTTCATGCCCTATCTTCACCCCCATTACTCTTGCTTCTCCTTCAGCAGACGAAGCAGCTCCGCCCTGCCTGCGGTGCTGATCTGCCTTCCCAGGAGCGGAAAACCGGGCGTGCTGCGCGCCAATCTGCGCAGTTCCTGTACCGGCAGGGCGTCCAAATCCGGCATTCCGCTCCCGGCCATGTTGCCGCGAGCCGATGCCGGCGCCGTCCCCCCCGGATCGGGCCGAATCATCGCGTCGATTCCCGCATCCGGGCGAGGAATCACATGCGCCGAGATCAGCTTGCCGACCCGGCGTGCGGCCTCCGATCCCGCTTCCACCGCCGCCTTCACGGAAGCGACGTCGCCCCGGATGTAGACCGTCACGAGTCCGGCGTCCGCTTTGTCATAGGCGGTAACCCGGACATCCGCGGTTTTCGCCGCCGCGTCCGCGGCCGCGACGAGGGCGGGCACGCCCCACGTCTCGATCATGCCTAGCGCGGATTGCTGGGCATCCATCTTCGCTCACCCGCTTCCTATTAGCGTAACTTTCTCGGTTCCGCCGCCACGCTCCGAACCGCGTCGGCGAACGCCTCTGCCGCCGCGGCGCAAGCCGACTGGCTGCCGGTCAGCAAGCCTCCGGCGAAGTTCGTTTCCGTCGGAGGGCCGTAGAACCGGCAAAGCCGGACGTCCGCGGCCTTCAGCGCCGCGTCCATGCCGTACACCGCTTCCAGCGGAGGCGCGATCAGGTAGGCAAGCGGTTCTCCTTCCCGAATTCCGGCTGTTTTGGACAGATACGAACCGGTTCGCGAAACGGTGTGCGCATAATACGCGTGCGTAGCTTCAGCGTTCAAAGCGTAGAAGCACGCCCCGTTCTCCATCAGCGCGATCGCCGCCTCAAGTCCGCTCTGCACTTCGGCAGGCGACTCTCCCCCCAGGATACCGATGAATTCGCCGGACAGAGGTCCGGATGCGTGCGCCGAGCCGGCATAGAACGACTTGGCGTATACGACCTCCACCGCCGCCTTCTTCGTCGCTTCGTCGACGGCGGTGTAGCCGACGTCGTCGATGCTCGAGGTAAGCAACCCCAGGCTGCGGATGCCCGGCCCCAATTCCAATTCCCTCGCCAGCGCCGCGTCCACGTTCGGAATGACGCGAACCGCGAGCGGCACGGCGCGGATCGGCTGCACCCCCACTCCCTTCACCTCGCTAACGGTTTCGACGGAACGCAAAAAGACGCCAAGGCTCGGAGAGCGGATATCCCGCTCCCGTTACCAAAGGCGTCATTGCCTTCATGTCTATGATTTTTTGCTGCTGCCTCTAATGTAAACGATCGAACGTTTTTTTGCAAGCGCTATCAACTATCGCCAAACCTGCGGCAGCTAAGCTGGAGACTGTTGCCAAATCCAAACCGCAGGAATCAAGATCTTAAATAAACAGATTAATGCCGGATTGATCCGCCTTGCCGAGATAGTAGCCGACACCGCCGATTTTGACCCCGTCGATCAGTTCTTCCTTCCGAATCCCCATCACGTCCATGGACATTTGGCAGGCGACCATTTCGACGCCTTGCCGGATCGCGGTCTCCATCAATTCCTCCAGCGAAGAAATATGGCTGCCTTTCATGACGCCCCGGATCATTTTGCTGCCCAGGCCCATCATGTTCATCTTGGATAGAGGAAGTTTTCGGCTGCCGCGAGGCATCATGGCCCCGAACATTCGGCCGATCCAACTTTTCGACACCGGTATTTTCTCCGGCTTCCGGATCACGTTCAGCCCCCAGAAGGTGAAGAACATGGTCACTTTTTTTCCGCTGGCTGCCGCTCCGTTGGCAATGATGAAGGAAGCGATGGCTTTGTCCAGTTCGCCGCTGAACACGATCATGGAGCTGCCGTCCGAACGGGTTGTTGCCGGGCCGGAAGCGGAAGGCTCAACCGGGGAACCTTTTCTTAAATAAGCCTCAATCATCCCGCTTTGCGTCTTGCCTGCATGGATCACTTCATTGCCGGACATTTGTGCCCAAGCCTGAATATCTTCATAAAACCCGGGATCGGAGGCGATCACGCGCAATACCTGACCTTTAGCCAATGGATCGATTTTTTGTTTTACCTCAATAAGCGGCCCCGGGCAGGACAAGCCGCAAGCATCCAGTTCGACATCGGCACGAATGACTCGCTCTTGCTGCTCAATTCCCGCAGCCGCTTGTTGACGGTAGTTATCTATCATCGCTGAAGCCGGCAACCTCGCCTTGCAGCCTGATGGCTCGTAGGTTGCCATTTTATACGTTTTGTAACCGCCGCTCAAATTCCGAACCCGATAACCCTTCTGTTGTAGAATTCGGGATGCGGTGTATCCTCTTAAACCGACTTGGCAATATACCCAAATCTCTTTATGAGGATCCAATTCACTCAAGCGTCCCCTGAGTTCGTCAACGGGGATGAGGAGGGAGCCGGGAATGTGGCCGTTTCGGTGCTCGATCTCCGAACGAACGTCCACCAGCATGATTTTATCCGGGTCAAGGGATTGCAAATCCCGGGGCAAGAAAACTTGCGTTCGCCCGGCAAGAATGTTTTCCGCCGTATAGCCGGCCATATTGACCGGATCTTTGGCTGAGGAATAGGGCGGCGCATAGGAAAGCTCGAGCTCGGTCAGGTCATTCACCGTCCCCCGCAAGCGAATAACGGCCGCGATATCATCAATGCGCTTGTCCACGCCGTCGGATCCCACGGCTTGAGCGCCCAACACGGTGCCCGCAGCATCAAAAAGCAGCTTGATCGTAAGGGGGGCGGCCCCTGGATAATAAGAAGCATGGGAACTTGGATGCACGTAAGTGACATGATAAGGAATACCCAAACGCTGCAGGGTCTTCTCGTTATTGCCGGTGGCGGCTCCCGTCAGGCCGAAAACTTTAATGATCGATGTTCCTTGCGAACCCTTATAGACCGTACCCAAGCCGCAAACGTTATCCGCCGCGATCCGTCCTTGTTTGTTGGCTGGACCGGCCAAAGGGATCGCGGTCTTGTTTCCGTTCACGAAGTCGACGACTTCCACCGCATCGCCAACGGCAAACACGCCTTCGAGATTCGTCTCCAGCTTATCGTTCACGACGATGTGGCCTTTGGGAGTGAGTTCCAGTCCGCTGCCTCTTAAAAAGGCGGTATCGGGCGCAACGCCAATCGCCAGAATCGCCATGTCGCCCGACAAGGTTGTTCCGCTGGCTAATTCAACCTGGATTTGTTCCCCCGTTTCCTTGAAAGATTGAGCATGGTCCCAGAAAAGAAGGTTCACGCCATGTTGTTCCAATTCTTGGGCCAGAACATGGGACATCTCGATATCGAACGGCGTGAGCAGCTGCAGCCCGGATTGGACCAAGGTGACATCGAGTCCGGCTTGTTTGAGATTTTCGGCCATTTCCACTCCGATGAATCCGCCGCCGATCACGATCGCCGATTTCGTATTCGATCCGATGACCCGATCTTTCATGCGGTCTGTGTCAGCAAGGTTACGCAAGGTATAGATTTTGGAGCTTTCAATCCCGGGTAAGGCAGGTCGAATCGGCTTCGCTCCCGGCGACAAAATGAGATAATCGTAACTCTCGTCGTAAACCCCGCGCTCTTTGCTGCTCACTCGCACGGTTTTGGAGATGGGATCAACGCGAGTTACTTCGCTCTCTGTCCGGATATCGAGATTAAAGCGCTTTTGCATCGCTTCCGGCGTCTGAACGAGCAATTTGGACCGGTCTTTGATGGAATCTCCAATATAATAAGGCAACCCGCAATTGGCAAAAGAAATGTACTCGTCTCTCTCAAACATCACGATGTGCGCTTCTTCATCCAATCGGCGCAGCCTTGCAGCGGCCGAAGCGCCCCCGGCGACACCGCCGACGATTAACACTTTCTTCCTCATGCTTCATCCTCCCCGAAGAAAATCTTGATGATTCCTTTCACTCTGTCGTCAGCGATCGTGTAGTAGACTTCGAGTCCGTTGCGTTCCGTCGTGACGATCCCGAAGCTGCGAAGCTTTTGCAAATGCTGCGACACCGTAGATTGCGGAAGCTCCAGGCATTCCTGCATGTATCCGACGTTGCAATGTCCTTTTTTGAGAAGTCCTTTGACGATGCACAGACGAACCGGATGAGCGAGGGCCTTCAATATATCGGAGGCCTCGTGGAACGGTTTAAAATTGTTATCCATATCAGGGCCACCTCAAATAATGAATTTGTTTATCGCTATATTACGATATTGCGATTAAAATTGCAAATCATAGGTCAGGGTACTCATTGCTTGCCTTATGAAGGAATACACTCTATTGTAAGGGTTTTCAACGTCACGCACCTGATAGTAACTTCAGCCTGCTCCGCTTCCCTGCCGGAGATAAGGAGCACATTGCCGGGGAATAGTCGAAAAAAAAGGAAATGATGGAAGTCGGTCGAATTGGTAATCCGGAAGCGTTGTACCCAAGATAATCATCCCGATCCGTGGAGGTTCGTTCCATGAACAAGAGGCTTCTGAATTCGCCGATAACTTACGCGTTCGGCATGTTCGCCATGATGGTTCCCAGCCATGCGTTTTCCGCGTTCCTGCAGTTTTACTACGTGGACGTGTTAGGATTGACCGCGGGCTTGTTCGCGATCGGCAAGACGATTTACTCGATATGGGATGCGGTCAACAATCCGATGATGGGATATTGGTCCGACCGGACGAATACCCGATACGGCCGGCGGAAACCTTGGATCGCCGTCGCGATTCCGCTTTTCGTCGCTTCCTTTATTTTTTCTTTCTCTCCGCCGGCCGGCCTGGGGCAAACCGGCCTCTTCATCTGGCTGGTGGCCGGATTCTTGCTGTTTGAAGGGATTGCGACCATCTTATGGGTCAACTACGGGGCGCTGTTTCCGGAGCTGTTCAAAGGGGATCGGCTGAGGGCGAAAGCTTCGGCGGTCCAGCAGGGCTTTCAAATCCTGGCGATTCTGCTCGCGAGCGTCCTGGGTCCGATGATTTATGAAGCGCTAGGCTACGGGAAAATGTCGATCATCTTGTCCTTGATCTTTGCGTTGTTCATGATCCTTCTGCTGGTTTCGGTCCGGGAAGACGAAGAGGCCCGCAAAGTTCCTCCGCTCAAATTCACGGATGCGTTCCGGGAAACTTTGAAAAACAAAGAATTTTGGATTTTCAACATTGCCAATTCGTTCGCCCAGACGGTCAATGGGTTGCTTGGAGCGATGATTCCGTTCTACGCGAAGTATGTCCTTCACATTCCCGGCACGCAAGTTTCGGTTCTTCTGGCGTCCGTCTTCGTTCCCGTGATCCCGCTCGTTGCGGTATGGTATATGATCGTGCGGAAATTCGGCGGACTCATAAGCTGGCGTTTCTCGTTTCTGGTGTACGGCTTATCCGCCATTCCCCTCTGGTTCGGGACGAATCTCGGAAGCGGCATTGCGGCCGGAATCGTCGTCGGGTTCGGATTGGCCGGTTTTCTGGTAACCCCTGCGGTGCTGAGCGGCCAAATCGTCGACCGCGATGCCGAAAGAACGGGACGCAGGCGGGAAGGCATTTACTCCGCCGTCGGGGGGTTCATTACGCGTTCCAGCGGACTGATCTCCGCCGTCGCGTTCTGGATCGTCGGGATGATGTACGGCTACGTGAACGGGGACAATCCGGGTCCGAATCCGGAAACGGCTTTCCGGGTGCTCATTTGCGTCGTCCCGATTTGTTTGCTGGCTATATCCTTCTTCATCTCCTTACTCTTGAAGGATGACTTGTCCAGCTCCGCGAAAAATCAGGATCGGAAACCGGGATTGCCGATCGCCTAACGAGGAGGTCCCCTTTTTGAAATATTTGATCTTGAACTGCGACGACTTCGGCCAAAGCCCAGCCATGAACCAAGCCATCATGCATCTCCTCGAGGAACGGAAGGTGTCGTCCGCCACGATCATGACCCCGGCTCCCGCATTCGAGGAGGCTGCAGCCTGGTGCCGGAAGAACAAGGACGTTCCGATCGGGCTGCATCTCACCTTTACGAGCGAATTTGCCGTTCTGCGATGGCCCAGCTTGACCGGTCACCCTTCGCTTCACGACGGCAGCGGGAACCTGCCGATGACGGTGAAGGAATTCGAAACCCGGGCGGACGCCGGCGCGGTCAAGGCGGAGATGCTGGCGCAGCTTGAGGCGGTCGGCAAAGCCGGAATCGAAGTCACTCATGCGGACAACCACATGGGCAGCTTGTACGGCTTGGAAACGGGACGCAGCTTCCTGCCGGCCGTACTGTGGTTCTGTTCAAGAAGGGGTTTGCCCTTCCGGCTTTTCCGATACGTGGACCCCGGCGACCGGTTTCTCGCCTCCATACCGAACGTCCATAAAACGGTCGGCAAAGTCGTAGCGCTGGCCGATACGCTGGGCGTCTGCGTACCCGACTACCTGCTCAGCCATCCTTTCGTCATCGAAGAAGGGGAAACGTACGAGTCATTCAAGCGATCGCTGATCGACAAGCTGTACCGGCTGCCGGAAGGGGTCGTGGAAACCTACGTTCACCCGGGCGCCGAGGATCCGTGGATGCTTCGGAACATCCCCCACTGGGAGAAGCGGGTGTGGGAATACAAGCTGATGCTGGACGGCGATTTCGCCTACGCGCTTCGGGACGCCGGCGTGACGCTCACGGATTACCGGTACGTGCGGGCGAATTTAAGGAGGCCGAGACTGAAGTCCGCGGCCTCCTTATTGAGATCCCTGTTCTGACAGCAGCTGCCGGATCTTCCGATGGAAGCCTTCCGGCAGCTGCTCCCATTCCGCGCAGCGGCAGAGGACCGACGACGGCCCTCAGGTCTTCGACGAAGCCCGTTTCCTCTGCTCCCACTCTTCTCTCAAAATGCTCATTTGGATGACGTCCCAATACTTCCCTTCGCGGAAAAGGCTTTTTCTCCGGCGGCCTTCTTCGAGGAAACCGCACTTCAAATAGCATCGGTACGCTCGCAGGTTGAACTCGTATACGTCAAGATCGAGACGGTTCAGGTTCATCGAATGGAACGCGAAACGCTGGAGGAGACCGATCGCTTCGCTCCCGTAGCCTTGATCCAGGCAATCCTTTCTGCCGATGACGATGCCGAGGGAGGCCGACCGGTTCTTCCAGTCGATCCGGTGAAGATCGATTTGCCCGATGTAATCGAGCGAATCCTTGAAACTGATGACGAACCCCTTATTGTCGGCCGATTTGTTCTCCACCATCATGTTCAAATAGGATTCCGTGTCGTGAACGGTTTGCGGATATTGAAACAGATCGTGCAGCGTGCCCGTGATTTCGGCATCGTTCACCCACTGCCGGATATGCGGCATATCGTCAAGCCGATAATCTCTCAGGGTAATGCGTTCTCCGTGCAAATAAGCCATCCTTCGCGCCCCCCTCTCCTTTTGCGAAAACGATGTATCGCAGGACGATCTCATTCCGTATGGAAAACCATATGATCCTTAGCGGACCGGTAGTAGTCCAACCTATCTTGCAAGCTCCCCGTGTGGAATTCGAACAGATGCCCGTCCGGATCCCGGAAATAGATCGAACGCTTATCCCTTTCATCCCGGGGCCGCCCCGGCAAAATCTCCGCTTGCGCTTGCTTCAGCCGATCCAACAGCGGCTGGTAATCTTCGTCCGAGATCGTGAACGCGATATGGGTGTAGCTTCTGACTGCCCGGCTGCGGTCTATATCCTCCTGATTCAACGCAAGCCACAATCCGTTCAAATCGAAATAGGCGAGTTTCCTCCCCCGGACGAGCAGCTTCGCGCCGAAAACTTCACGGTAAAACGCGATGGACCGATCCAAATCCGACACCGAGAAACAGAAGTGGTTAATGCCCTGAATGTTCATGTCATTCTCCTTAATCCAGCCAAACCTCCCTGTCGTTTGAGCGTGCGGCTTCGAACAGCCAATGGATCTGCCGTTCCGTGTTGCGTTCGGTCGACAGTTCGGGAAGCTCGTCCGCTCCGAAGAAACCGACCTGCAGCGTTTCCATGCCCGTTTGGATTTCTCCGCCCGCGATCTCGCAGAGAATGAACATTTTGTAAACATGCCAAGGCGACGGAGGGTGTTCGTGGAATTTCTTGTCCATCACCCCGAGCAGACGAACAGGCGTCACGTCCAGTCCGGCCTCTTCCTTCACTTCCTTGACGACGACTTCTTTGGGCGAGAGCCCGACATCCGCCCATCCGCCGGGCAGCGCCCAAGCGCCATCGATCCGTTCCCGGACAAGCAGAATTTTTCCGTCCCGGAAGACGACGCCCCGGACGTCCGTTTTCGGAGTCGCATAACCCGTTTCTCCCGCGAACAGCGTCTTGATCTTGTCGGTTTCGACGTCCGTATATTCCGAGAGGATTTCGACGCTCAGCTCCCTGAGCAGCTGGAAACGCTCCAGGTCGTACGGATCCCTCGAATATTCCAGCCCGGCCTGGCTGATCGCCTGAATCTGCTTGGCCCACTCCAACCATTTCAACTGCATCAGGACATCCTCCGTTTCTTTCTTCTCCAGATCCACCCTGAAACCGCGATCAACAGGAAACTTCCGGCTCCCCACCAAACGGCCGGCGGCGTTCGGGTTTCGAGCAGGGTACCCGGATTCAGGCCATTCCCGTCGGCGAATTTGATGCCAGCACCCAACAACCGGATGTCCCGGTCAGCTTGATCGACCGGCACGTTGCCGCTGCATAAATTCGTCTGAAGCATTTCCCGCGCCTGGTAAGCGTAAACCAAATAGCTTCGGTTTTTAGAGAACTCGAATCCGCATGAAGCGGAAGGTCCGGCATAGCTGTAGACAGTCATTTTGCGAGAGTTGACGCCTTTCCAAGCCGTTTCCACCTCGAACAGGTACTTGCGGACGCGGCCGGCCGATTTCATTGCTTCGCGTGCCGCCGATTTGCTTCACCTTGCCCGCGAAAACGGCGGATGAACGCTCCAACCGATCCCGGACATCGCTGCCGGCGCAACTGCAGGCGTACGCCCTCTCTTGCGGAAACGCAAAGAGCCCGGCGAACACGACGGAGAACAATATCCACCCGATTCCGAGACTTCTCATTCCGACCTCCACCCGTTTGACGTTCCTTATCGGTCAGAGCCGCTCGGTAAACTTGCGGACAAGCTGTTCCTCCGAGAGAGACCGCAGCTCCTCCGCCTTCGCCGTGACTTCGTGAGTCAGCTTATCCAAGTCGTAGCGGCCGAAAAACGTCATGAAGAAGGTACGCACCAGCGGATTTCCTTTGCGATAGGCGCGCAAAATCAACGTTTCCGCCTTCCCGTCCCACGTCAGACGAACGTGGCCGGACGGACAGCCGAAAACGGTGTACCTCGTTCCGTGAACGTGCGGGTGGTAGTCCTGCTTGGTGATGGTATACCCCTGGGGCTCCAGGCGTGACTTCACTTCTCGCTCGATGAGCTCGAACGTTTGCTGCGGCTCGAATGAATGCATGGATGACCTCTCTTCTACGACGACTAGCGGTTTCTTTCCATTTTACCAAATATATCCGCCCAAGTCCCCGCCAGTTTGCTCCGCATAGCCACAATTTTGTATGTAAACAAACAAGGTAAATGCTTCCGAACGATTTGCCGATCATGAAATATTTCCAGACGAATACGGTTCGGTTATCTTCATAATGGCGAATTGGCGCATTCGGTCTTTCGTCTTCCTGCTCTTGCTTGGTATGATGGGTGTGGCCTATCGAAAATGGCATTTTGTCTGGTTCGCGAACGGCAGGTGGTGACTGATTTTCAACACCGACGCGATTTAGGTTTATTTTACGTTAATTCGGCTGGATCAATGGTATTAAAGCTATTTAACGTTGATTCCGGGCGGGGCGGGGAGATACCGATCATGCAATCTGAAATGGGAAAAACGGCGGGGACCGAAACGCGGACGCGGCATGGAAACCGGCTGCTTCTGTTAAGCGCGGCAACGATTCTGTACTGGGCTTCCATGTATATTTACGTTCCGATTCTCGGCCCGTATTTGGAATTCCGGGGGATCCCGGTCGCCCTGATCGGCTTCATCCTCGGCAGCTATGGCTTGACGCAGATCGCGGTCCGGTTGCCGTTAGGTCTCTATTCGGACGCGATGCGGCGGCGGAAACCGTTTCTCATTGCAGGCATGCTGGCCGGCGCGGCCAGCTGCGCCCTGTTCCTGCTGCCGGGTACTTGGGGAGGTCCGCTCGCCGGCCGGCTCATCGCCGGACTGTGCGCATCCGCGTGGGTGCCGTTCACGGTTCTGTACGCGTCCTTCTATCCGGCCAACCGGACCGGCCAGGCGATGGGGACCCTGCAATTCTTGACCGTTACCGGCCAGCTCGCCGGCATGCTCGGCAGCGGCTGGCTTGCCCATTGGGGCGGGTATGACACGGCGTTCCAAGCGGGGATCGTCCTGGCGGCTGCAGGACTTCTTGTCGTGCTCGGGATCCGCGAACCGGCATCGGACGCCGTGCCGGCTGGGCATACGGATGCACATTCGCTTCGCAGCCGGGTTTTCCGATCCGCCGGCTTGTGGCAAGTCTCTTCGCTTTCCTTGTTGGCCCATGGGATTCTGTTTATTACGATGTTCGGGTTTACCCCGCTGCAAGCGGTACAGATGGGAGCCGGAGAGGCGCAGCTGACCGGAATCGTCGCGGCTTTCATGATTCCCCATGCGGCCGTTTCTCTCGTTGCGGGACGTTATCTGGCGCCGAAATTCGGCACAAAAGGCCTCATCCTGTCCGGGTTCCTGCTCACGGGACTATTTACCGCGGCCATCCCATACTCCCATTCACTCGGCGGACTGGCCGTCACGCAAGGGCTGAATGGAGCCGCCCAAGCGCTCTATTTCCCGCTGCTGCTCGGCATGGCGATTCAGGATTTTCCGCCGGTGCTGCGCGCTTCCGCGATGGGGTTGTACCAGTCCGTTTACTCGGTCGGCATGTTCCTCGGTCCTTATTTGGCCGGCGGGTTGAACGCGCTCGGCGGGCTTGCGGCCGGATTCTGGTTCGGAGGCCTGCTTGGCCTTACGGCTGCGGTTCTCTCGGCGGTCTTCTTCCGTACCGCGTCAGTCCGCAAGCCACAGCATAACCGCTAGCGCGGCCGCCCCCGCCGCGAAAGCCGTATCCCGCCATCGCCACTGAAGCCGCGAGCCGCGCGTCGGTTGCACGTCCCCGCGCACGCCGCGGCTTTCCAAAGCGATGGCCGCATCGTCGGCCAGCCGGAAGAGCGCGAGCATCAGCGGCAGCGTGATGCCCCGGAGCCTTCGGAACCAGCTCCGCGGGGAGGCTCCGGTCACCTTGCCCCGCGACACGAAGATCCTTCCGAAACGCTCCCATTCCGCGAGCAGAACGGGAACGAAGCGGACGGTCAACGTGACGGTGAGCACGACCCGCTGCCAGAAAGCCGATACGCGGCCTTGCCGGATCGCAAGCTGCTCCAGCGCCCTTCGCAGCGATAACGGAGTCATGACGAGCGGAACCCCGAGTCCGATCAGCAGGACGGCCAGCGTTCTCGCGAAAGGGAACAGCGTGTCCGTGAACACCTCGAAATCCCAGCCGACCGGACCTCCGTTCGCCGGAGTGAAGTCCAGGGCCGCCCAAGCGGCCAATGCCGTTCCGAAATAGACAAAGCCGAGGATCATCCCTTTCCACCGGACGAGAGGGATTCTCGCGACCGTCAGCACGAGTCCGACGATAGCAGCCCCCGCCAACAATCCTCTCCAGGTCGACAGCGAAAACAGGCCAGCGGACAGAAGCGCGTACCCGAGCCAAATCGCGCGGGGGTCGTATCTCGTCAGAGGGTGCAGGTGTGATCGGGGCTCCCTTATCCTTCTGTCTGAAGTTCCCGTTACGGGTTGACCGGGTATCTCAACCCCACGGTTTCCCCCGGCCTCCGATCCGACGACCAGCGCTTCGGCCGCGTCAGCCGGTTTCCACCACCGCTCTAAACCTCCTCCGCCAGCCATCCAGGCCATGCGGACGATCCGCATCCATGCCGGAACCTCCAAACCAACGCTTACCAGCATGTCCGGATTCGCGATCAGTTCCTCCGGCCTGCAATCCGCGATTTCACCCGACGGATGAAGCAGCAGAATCCGATCGGCAAGCGGAAGCGCCCAATCGGAATCGTGAGAGACGAGCAAGATTCCGCGGCCTTCCCGCTTCAATGCGGACAGATGATCGGCCAGCTTCCGATGGCCTTCCCGGTCCAGTCCGGCCGTCGGTTCGTCCAATAGCAGCCAAGGCGCGGGGGTCGCGAACAAGGCGGCAAGCGCGGCACGGCGCCTCTCCCCGCCGCTCATGCGGTAGGGGTCCTTCGGCAGCCACGACGAGTCCCAACCTACCGCTTCCAACGCCCGCGACGTCAATGATGCGGCGTCCAAGGACGGTTCCTTCGCGTAAGGCCGGAGCGAGTACCGAATCTCCTCCTCCAGCGACCGCAGGAAGAGCCCTTGTTCGGGCGACTGCCCGGCATACCCGCAGCGCGAGAGCGCCTTCGGGTTCAAACGCGCTTTGCCCGTCCATTTCCCGCGGATCCAGAGCGGCTCAGCTCCGTAATGTACCGTCATGCCTTCGGGTTCCCGCAAGCCTGCCGTCTTCTCGAGGAACACCGTCTTGCCGGCTCCGTTAGGGCCGATTACGAGCGTCAGCGTGCCGGGCACAAGCGTAAGGGAGAGCGCGGAGGCGCGGCCGTCCTCCTCGCCGTCTAGACCGCGAAGCCCGCCGATCGTCAGCGGAACCGGATTTCCCCCCGACCCTGCTTCAACGAGCGTCTCCCGCTCCACTCCGCGCATGTCCCCACACCTCTCGCCATTCTCGCTCCGTAACCGGTAGAGGATCGGATAACCGCCCTCTTTTTTTCAACTCTGCCGCGAGCGCCGCCAAATACGGCAGCCGAAGTCCGCATGCTTCGCAAGGGGAGGGGTTCCCCGGACTTCCGTAAAAAAACGTCCGGCTGTCCCCGTCGAATCGGATCCGGCCTCCCTCCATCGCCACGGTGCGTTCTTCCGGTTCCAGCTCGTCCAGTCTCTGCGTGACCCAGACGATCGCCGTACCCTGTTTCTGCATCCTCTTGGCCATCTGCTTCACCATTCTCCGGTTGGCATCATCGAGCATCGAAGTCGCTTCGTCGAAAACGATGAGCGGACAATCGGCCGCCGAAGCCGCCGCGGCGGCGGCAAGCTGCCTTTGCCCGCCGGACAGCCTCTCCCACCGCGTATCCGCCAGTTCTTTCAATCCTGCTTCGGATAGCGCACGTTCGATCATGTCGGGCATACGCTCCGGCGGCACCTGCCGCCATTCCAGAGCGAACTGCACTTCTTCGCGGGGCGTTTCTCCGAATAGCTGGGCTTCCGGTCGCTGAAGCACGACGGGCGACGCTACGTCTCCCGCGAATCCACGCTCGATCGTGCCGACGCTCCCATCCGCATGCAGACCCGCGAGCAAGCGGGCCAGCGTGGACTTGCCGCTTCCGTTGACGCCGACGACGTTGACCCACGCTCCGGCGCGGATCGTAAGCTCGATCTCCTCTACGAGCGGAACGGCTTCGCCGGATTCTAACGTAACATACACCGATACGTTCCGCAGTCTCATCGATTCATCCTCGTTGCCGCAGACGGTCGTCATCGCCATTTTCACTTAAACCCTCTTCCCAAATCCTTCATTCCCATGCTACAATCCCATCTGTTAACCTATAATTGAAAAATAGGTTAACATTCGAAAGGAGATTTGACAATGACCAAGCCAAACCCCGCAACACCCGCCCCCTCCCGTTCCGGCTCATCCGCGGCAGACGCAAGCCGATGGATCAGGGGCATCGTATTCGTCGCCCTGTTCGCCGCCTTGTTCATCGCGGCCAGCTTCGTGAAATCGTCCCCCGGAGCGGCGGTCCCGTATTCCCTTCAAACGTTCGCGATCATGCTCGCCGGCGGGCTGCTCGGGGCCGCATACGGTTTCTGGAGCATCTTCCTGGTCGTCGCCCTGACCACGGTCGGGCTGCCCCTCATGAACGGTCCGGGCGGATTCGCCCAAGTATTCGGTCCGACGGGCGGGTTCATCTGGATGTTTCCCGTCTCCGCGCTGTTGATCGGCTGGGCCAGCGACCGGCTGTTCTCGGGGCGGAGCAAGCTGAACGCCGCCGGGTACATCTTGCTGCTTCTCGCCATGCTCGCCTTCGGCGTGCTGCTCGTCTATGTTACCGGCGTCCCTTGGCTGGCACATGTATCCGATAAGCTCGATTTGGCGGGCGCGATCCGAGTCGGCATGATCCCGTTCCTTCCGGCCGACACCGTCAAAGCGGTCGCCGCAACCGCGATCGTCGCGGCCCTTCGGCCTTCTCTGCCCGCCGTACGTCCCGTCAAAAGAAAACCGTAAAGCCGAAAGGGGCCCCAAGGCCCCTTTTTTCGATATCCTGTGGGATACCCACGAGTGTGACATCAATCATCGCCTAGTGGTGAAAACAAATGACTTATAGTTCCACCAAAATGGCGGGCGAGCGGCTGAGTTAAGGTACAAAATGCCTTTATTCCGCCAAAATGGCGGGCGAGCAGCTGAATTAAGGTACAAAATGCCTTTATTCCGCCGAAATGTCGGATGCGCTACCGAGTTAAGGTACAAAATGCCTTTATTCCGCCGAATTGGCGGGAGAACTACCGAATTAAGGTACAAAATGCCTTTATTCCGCCAAAATGGTGGACATGCTACCGAGTTAAGGAACAAAATGCCTTTATTCCGCCAAAATGGCGGGCATGATACCGAGTTAAGGAACAAAATGCCTTAATTCCACTAAAATGGCGGGCGAGCGGCTGAGTTAAGGTACAAAATGCCTTATATCCCACCCCGACCCTTCCACGAATACAACTTATAATGCCTTGCGGTAAATCTCCGCGACATCCTCCAGCGTTAACGTCACGTAGCGCCCCCTCGGTCCGGCAGCAGTCGCTTTGCCGGCCATGATCACGAGCTTCGAATCGTCGATGCCGTAATCGCCAAGCCGGGTCGGCGCGCCGATCTGCCTCCAGAACTCCCTCAGCTCCTCAATGCCTTCCCTTCCGACCTCAAGCGTGTTCTTGCCGTCCGGATCCACGCCGAAGACGTTGACGGCCAGTTGGGCGAACCTCTCCGGGTGCTTCTCCACCGCCAAGTCCATCCAATGCGGGAAC
The DNA here is from genome assembly GCF_019400745.1 of Cohnella sp. CFH 77786. Classification (GTDB taxonomy): domain Bacteria; phylum Bacillota; class Bacilli; order Paenibacillales; family Paenibacillaceae; genus Cohnella. The sequence goes on from NZ_WJIB01000001.1 coordinate 42,587, forward strand.
AGGATCGCGAGACCGCCGCCATGCGGGATATCGTAAACCGCGGACACCGCGTGCTCCATGTCGTGGTTGGCCCAGTCTCCGGTCACGCCCATCGAGAGCACTCCGTTTAACGCCATCGTCCCGCAATAGAGAATCGTTTCCCGCAGCTCGACGTTTTCCAAATCCTGCATCAGCTCGGGAGCGGTGCGGACGATCGCCCGAAGGATCGCTTCGCAGAAGCCGTCCTGCACCGGAGTCATGGCATCGTGGTGAAAATATTGTTCGAACACATGGGACATCATGTCCACGATTCCGTATACCGTCTGGTCCTTAGGGACCGATGCCGTGTAAGCGGGGTCCAGGATCGAAAACCGCGGATACACGTGATAGCTGCTCCAGCCGAGCTTCTCTTGCGTCTCCTCGTTCGTGATGACCGAATTGGTATTCATCTCCGATCCGGTGGCGGCCAGCGTCAGCACCGTGCCGAGCGGCAGCGCCCCCTGGGCGGAACGCTTGCGGCTGACGACGTCCCAAAAGTCCCCTTCGTACACGGCGGCCGCCGCGATCGCCTTGCCGCAGTCGAGCACGCTTCCGCCGCCGACCGCGAGCACCCAATCGATGCCGTTCTCCCGGCATAGCTCGGCGCCCTTGCGCACCGTGGAGATCCGCGGATTCGGATCCACGCCGGACAGCTCCCAGACTTCCGCCCCTGCTTCCCGCAGCGCCTTCATCACGTCGTCGTACACGCCGTTGCGTTTGATGCTGCCGCCGCCGTACAACAGCAGCACCCGTTTGCCCAGTTTGTTCGCTTCGGCGGTCAGTTGGCGGATCTCTCCCTGGCCGAAGATCAGCTTCGTCGGATTCTCGAAAACGAACGATTTCACGGCAATCTCCCTCTCTTTCCCGCTTTCCGGCGGACTCCGTTATACTATCGTCTCCCGTATCCTATCACACGCGAAACCGCAACTCAAATTCGGCAAAGGCGAAGCCGCATATCCCCAGTAAAACGGCTATGCCGTCCTATTCGGACGGCATAGCCGTTTATCGAAGCGATTCGGAAAAGTATCGCGGATATTGAATTTGCTGAATCCCGGGGATATGCGGCTGCGATTTATTCGCCGTATCCGTCTGCAGGCGCTTGCGGCGGCTCAGCGGCTTCCATATCGATCTTCTCCGCCACCGTGTCGCGGATAATCGAGACGATCGACTGCAGCAAATAATTCACGTCGACTTGGCTCTGCTGGAACTGCTGGACGACCGGCATTTCGTCCAACTCGTCCTGCAGCGCGTCGATTTCCTTCTGGATTTTCTCCACCATCTGCTCGTTCTTGAACGTCGTTTCGAAGGCGACCAGCTCTTTCTGCTTCTTCTTCATCTGGGCGATCAGACCTTGAACCTTCTCGTTGGCCTGGATGAGCTTCTCGGCGCGCTGGAACAGGCTGACCTCTTCCGTCGTCGTGATCAGATGAGCGAGCTCGCGGGCCCTGGCCAAAATATCTTCCCGCACGATCAATTCGCGGTTATCGAATTTCGGAATACCGCATCCGTCCCCATGCTCGTGAAGGTGATCGTGGTCATGCGCATGTGCATTCATTTAAGGAAACTCCTCCCGTTAACCGGCGTTACACAGCCGCTTCCGCCGCCGTTTCGCCGACAATCGCTTCCGCGCGGATATACCAGGTCTGCGGCGTCGTGACGCGTACCTTCACGAATTCCCCGATCAATTCCTTCGGTCCTTCGAAGTGGATCAGCTTGTTCGAACGCGTCCGGCCCGACAGAACGCCTGCCTTCGTCTTGCTCTCGCCTTCGACGAGCACTTCGACTTCCTCTCCGGCCAATTCCATGTTGCTCTCAAGCGACAATTCGGCGATCAGCTCGTTCAGCCGGAGCAAGCGTTTCTGCTTCGCTTCGTACGGCACGTCGTCCGCCATGTCGGCGGCCGGCGTTCCCTCGCGCGGCGAGTAGATAAACGTGAACGCGGACGCGAACTTCGCCTCGCGCACGAGCGACAGCGTCTCCTCGAACTGCTCCTCCGTCTCGCCGGGGAAGCCGACGATGATGTCGGTCGTCAGCACGGCGTTCGGGATCGCGGCGCGGATTTTCCGCACCAGCTCCAGGAATTGCTCGCGGTTGTACTTGCGGCTCATCCGCTTGAGCACCTCCGAGCTGCCCGATTGCACCGGCAAGTGGATGTGTTCCACCAAGTTGCCGCCTTTGGCCAGCACTTCGATCAGATGGTCGTCGAAATCCCTCGGGTGCGAAGTCGTGAAGCGGACGCGCGGGATGTCGATTTTACGGATGTCGTCCATCAGATCGCCGAAACGGTAGTTCCGGTCGGTGAAATCTTTGCCGTAGGCGTTCACGTTCTGACCGAGCAGCGTGATCTCCTTGAAGCCCTGGCGCGCCAGCTCGCGGACCTCGGCGATGACGTCCTCCGGAAGGCGGCTGCGCTCCTTGCCCCGCGTGTACGGAACGATGCAATACGTGCAGAACTTGTCGCATCCGTACATGATGTTCACCCAAGCGCGCAGCCCTTCCCGCTTCTTCGGCAGGTTCTCGATGATGTCGCCTTCCTTGGACCACACCTCGACGACCATTTCCTTGCCGAAATGCGATTCCTGCAGCAGGTGCGGCAACCGGTGGATGTTATGCGTGCCGAAAATGAGGTCGACGAACGCATGCTTCTGCATGATCCGGTTCACGACGGAGGCTTCCTGGGACATGCAGCCGCAGACGCCGAGAATGAGCTCCGGCTTCTCCGTCTTCAGCGTCTTCAGGTGCCCGAGCTCGCCGAACACCTTGTCTTCCGCGTTCTCGCGGATCGCGCACGTGTTGAGCAGGATGACGTCCGCTTCGGTGCGCTCTTCCGTGGCGGCATAGCCCATTTCTTCGAACAGTCCGCGCATCACTTCGGTATCGTGCTCGTTCATCTGGCAGCCGTACGTATAAATCAAATATTTTTTGCCAGTCCCGAGGTTTCTCAGATGTTCCGGCACGGCGTCTTCATAGTGCACTTGGATCTGTTCCTTGCCGCGCTGTTTCTCTTGCCGGTAATCCGGCTCCGAAACGATATGGATATCCCGTCCGTTCAGACGGATCGTTCGTCCGCTTTCATCCTCGGAAATGACCTTGGCGCCGGAGAAGTCAAAATATTTGCTGTAGTCTTTGTTCTCTTTGGCCACAACCATTTCCTCCTTCTACTAGGGAGTTTGACGTCTAATCGGGAGTTTGCGAGAGCAAACTCTCCCCGCTTATAGCGTCGGGCTCGGCCAAGCGGCAGACGCCCGCAAATGTCAATCCCACGTATTATACCATGAAGACGCGGGGTCTGCCATTGGGGAAAGGATGACGGTTATGCCAAAATCTCGCCGAAATCGCCGGTGGAAACGCCCGCCGCATTCCCTTCGTCCGTATCGATATGCATGTCGAGCGCGAAATGTTCGGAAACCCGTGCCAGTACGTTGTCGAAAATGACGCCGCGCTCGCCGCCCACCCGCACCTGCAGCCGCTGCTTGTCCCGGATGCCCCACTTGTCCGCGTCGGAGGTGTGAAAATGGATGTGGCGCGCGGCGACGATAACGCCTTTGTCCACCGTGACCTCGCCGGCCGGTCCGACGATCCGGACGCCGGGCGTGCCCTCGATGTTCCCGGATTCCCGGACCGGGGCGTCGATGCCGAGCGCGAAGGCGTCGGTGCGCGATATTTCCAACTGCGTGAGGTTACGGGCCGGTCCGAGAATTCGGACTTTGGAAAACGAACCTTTGGGGCCGTAAACGGCCACCGTCTCGTTCGCGGCGTACTGGTTCGGTTGGGACAGCGGCTTGAATTCCGTTAAACTGGCCCCCGGTCCGAACAGCGCTTCTACATGTTCCTGCGTAAGGTGAATGTGGCGCGCGGAGACGCCGATCGGCACTTTTTTCGTATCGTCCATCTGTTCCGTCCTCCTTCTTTCTCCCATTGTAACGCAAGAGGCGCGCGGGTCCAAACCCCGCGCGCCTCTACAAGGCCGGCCGATCGTCGATTATTTGAATTCGGTCAACAATTTGTCGAAATCGGCACGGGACAGCTCCAGCTTCTGCTTCGCGAGTCCTTGCTCCTTGAAGCCGACGGCCAGGTCTTCATACGACTTGCGGTTTTTGTCCTGGTAGATCAGGCCCGTGAGCATTCCGTTCGTCTCCATGATTTTGTTCATGGCCGCGACGCGGTTCGACGGATCGTAATCCGGGAACTGCTCGAGGTTGACGATGTTCTCCTTGAACCAGTCGTACGTGTTCACTTTGTTGAACGTGACGCAGGGGCTGAACACGTTGATCAGCGAGAAGCCTTGGTGCTTGATGCCTTCTTCGATCAGGGAGGTCAGCTGCTTCAGGTCGCTGGAGAACGACTGCGCGACGAACGTCGCTCCCGCGGACAGGGCGATCTCGAGCGGAGACAGCGTGGACTCGATCGAGCCTTCCGGCGTCGATTTCGTCTTGAAGCCTTCGGCGCTGCGCGGGGACGTTTGCCCTTTGGTCAGGCCGTAAATCTGGTTGTCCATGACGATGTACGTGATGTTAAGGTTGCGGCGGATCGCATGGACCGTATGGCCCATGCCGATCGCGAAGCCGTCGCCGTCGCCGCCGGAGGCGATGACCGTGAGCTCGCGGTTGGCCAGCTTGACGCCTTGCGCGATCGGAAGCGCGCGGCCGTGGATGCCGTGCAGCCCGTACGCGTTAATGTAACCGGAGATCCGGCCGGAGCAGCCGATACCGGAGATGACGGCTACCTCTTCCGGCTCGAGGCCTACGTTAGCCGCCGCACGCTGAATCGCCGCCTGTACGGAGAAGTCGCCGCAGCCCGGGCACCAGTTCGGCTTGACGTTATTGCGAAACTCTTTGAATGTCGCCATTTTAGTTCAGCTCCTTGCAGGCTTTGTAGACTTCCGAAGGCAGGAACGGCGTACCGTCGTATTTCAGGACGTTCTCGATCTTGTCGTGATAGCCGATGTTCTGCTTGATGAGGTTAGCCAGCTGTCCGGTTGCGTTGTTCTCGAGAACGACGACTTTCTTCGCCGACTTCAGATGCGGTTCAAGCTGTTCGCTCGGGAACGGGAACATTTGGCGAACGGTGACGTGGCCGGTTTTGACGCCGTCTTTGCTCAAGCGTTCGCGGGCTTCCTCGATCGTGCCGCCGGTCGATCCCATGGCGACGATCAGGATGTCGGCCGCCGGCTCCTCCGCATGGACCTTCACGGCGTTCGTGATGCGCAGCGACTTGATTTTGCCGAGGCGTTTGTCCATCATTTTCTCGCGGTTCAGCGCGTTTTCCGACGGACGGCCTTCCTGGTCGTGCTCAACGCCCGTAACGTGGTGGATGCCATACTTCATGCCGGGCAGGACGCGCGGCGAAACGCCGTCTTCCGTGAACTCGTAGCGCTTGAACATCCGGTGCTCTTCAAGCGGCGGCAGTTCGCCTTCGATCAATTTGCCGCGGTTGATCTTGATCGAATCGTAGTCCAGCATGTCGCAGGATTGCTTCCCGAGGGAAAGCTGCAGGTCGGTCGCGACGATGACCGGAATCTGGTATTGCTCCGCCAGGTTAAACGCTTCGATCATGTCGTAGAAGCATTCTTCGATCGTGCTCGGCGCGATGACCAGTTTCGGGATTTCGCCGTGCGTGCCGTAGATGAGCGCGTTGATATCGGATTGCTCCTGCTTGGTCGGCAGGCCCGTGGACGGACCGCCGCGCTGCGTGTCGATGATGACGAGCGGCGTCTCGGTCATGCCGGACAAGCCGATCGCTTCCATCATCAGCGCAAGACCCGGACCCGCGGACGCGGTCATCGTGCGCACGCCGCCGTAGTTGGCGCCGATCGCCATCGTGACGGCCGCGATTTCGTCTTCGGTCTGTACGACCGTGCCGCCGAATTTAGGCAGCTTCTTGATCAAATATTCCATGATTTCGGAGGCTGGCGTGATCGGGTAAGCGGACATGAGCCGGCAGCCTGCCGCGATCGAACCGAGCGCCATCGCTTCGTTGCCGATCATGAACAGCTTCTGCACGCCGTCGGCCGGCTCGAGCTTGAACTCTTCAAGCGGTCCTCCGGCTTGCTCCAGGACGAACTCGGAGCCGCGGCGCACCGCTTCGATGTTCTTCTCGACGATGGCAGGTCCCTTGCGTCCGAACTCTTCTTCCACCGCTTTGTTGAACACTTCGATCGGCAGGCCGAGCAGCGCCCAGGACGCGCCGGATGCCACCATGTTCTTCATGAGCGAAGTGCCGAGCTCTTCCGCGATCGCCGTAATCGGTACCGCGAACAGACGCGCCTGGATGCCTTCCGGAAGCGTCGGGGAGAATTTGGCGTCGGCGACGACGACGCCTCCGGGACGCAGCTCGCCCGCGTTCAGGTCGATGCTCTCCTGGTCGAACGCGACCAGAATGTCCAAGTCGTCGGAAATCGCGCGGATCGGTTTCGTACTGATACGGATTTTGTTGTTCGTATGTCCGCCCTTGATCCGCGAGGAAAAGTGCCGGTACCCGTACAGGTAGTATCCCAGCCGGTTCAGCGCGGTGGAGAAAATCCGGTCGGTACTCTCCACGCCTTCCCCTTGCTGGCCGCCAATTTTCCATGACAGTTGACTGATCACAATGTCCATCTCCTTAATCTTCGTGTGACGATTTTTCGACAATGGAATCATTATAAATTTTTTACATTGACCAAATAAATTTTATGATTCGCTCTTCCAAATTGCAAGCTATAATAACCGAAATGAAAGATAGTTCTTTTCGATGGAATCAATGCCAAGATGAGAACGATGTAAGGCGAAAAATTCAGTTTGGGAGATTTTTTGCGAAAAACCGCCTTGCGTTTCCCCCCATAAACCCGCGGACCTGCTCTTCCGGATAACGTTTGAGCAGCGCGTTCGCGAGCGCCGGATACTGCCCGGGATTCGCCAGACCGCGCACGTGGCGTTCGACTCCGTCAAAATCCGATCCGAAGGCGACATGGCGTGCCCCCGCCAGAGAGCAGACGTATTCGACATGCCGCAGGATGTCGTCGATCCGGGCGGGCTCTTGGGCGGTGAGGAACCAGGGCACGAACGTGACCCCCATGATGCCGTCAACCGCGGCCAGCGCCCGGATCTGCTCGTCGGTCAAGTTCCTGGCTTGGGAAGTAAGCGCCCGGGCGTTCGAATGGGAGGCGAAAAAAGGCCGGCTCGCGAGATCCGCCAAATCCCAGAACCCCCGGTCGGACAAGTGGGATACATCCAACAGGATACCCAAAGCCTCGCACTCCGCAACCAGCTGTTTCCCGGCTTTCGTAAGCCCCCCTCCCCGAGGTTCGGTCGCGCCGTCGCAAGCCCAATTGGCATGGTTCCAAGTCGGCCCGAGCAAACGGAGCCCGAGACGATGCAGCAGCCGAAGCGCCCATAGGTTCCCTTGCAAGCCGTCGGCGCCTTCGAGCGAGAGCAACGCGCCGATTTTGCCGGGGAACGCGGCCGTGTCCAAATCGGATGAACGGGTTACGGGACGCAATTCCGGGTGGGAAAGCACGCCGCTCCAATACAACTCTGCGGCGCGGAATACGGACTCCGGGTTTTTGGGCAACGAGTCGGGCAGGTAAAGCGCGAAAACTTGCAGGGCTACGCCGCCCTCTTTCAGTCTCTCAACGGTGACGTCGAGCCGGTCGTCCGGCTGCAGCAGGCTAAGTCCGGGATGCTGTAGCATTTTGCTGATCACGTCGCAGTGAAGATCGGCCGTATACATCCGGATCCCTCCTCGCTTGGTCCCCCAAAACAAAGTCCTCCATCCGCACAAAAAAAACCCGCCGCGCGTCTTCGGGATTCGGCAACGCGGCACGGGGCTGCGGCCGGCATCAAGAACGCTGGCAGGTCGGCGGCTATTCGATTCCGTTTCTTTTTAGCGGGGCTCTACGATCAGCTTGATGGCTGTGCGATCCTCCCCGTCGATGACGATATCCGTGAAAGCCGGGATGCAAATCAGGTCTACCCCGCTCGGGGCGACAAACCCGCGTGCGATCGCCACGGCTTTAATCGCCTGGTTCAAAGCGCCGGCTCCGATCGCCTGAAGTTCGGCGTTTCCTCGTTCGCGTAGGACGCCCGCCAGTGCGCCTGCAACGGAGTTTGGATTGGATTTTGCGGAAACTTTCAAAACGTCCATGTCCAGTACCTCCTCTAGGGACAACCGGTCGCCATGCGGGCATGATCGGACCGACTGCAACGGAATCAAAGGATAGGCTCACTATCGGATACTATTCGGTGAGCCGTGCGAAAATTCCTTCTTTCCCGGAGGGAGGAACGGTTTAAATTGCAGAAATTTTTAGAATATTAGCTGGCAATCCAAGAATCCTCATCCGTGCGGATCAATTGAACCTTCTGCGCATGGCCGGTCGCCTCGTCGATTTCGACGAATACGCCGCTCAAGATCCATTTACCTTCGCTCACGACGAAGCGGGAAGGCATGCCGGTCAGAAACCGGCGAAGAACGCCCTCTCTCTCCATGCCCAGCACGCCGTCGCGAGGTCCCGTCATCCCGGCGTCCGTGACGTATCCCGTTCCCTCAGGCAGGATCCGATTGTCGTTCGTCTGGACGTGCGTGTGCGTGCCGACGACGAGGGAAGCGCGACCGTCCAAATACCAGCCCATCGCGATTTTCTCGCTCGTCGCCTCGGCGTGGAAGTCCACCAGCACGTTTTTGGTCCGCTTGCGCAGCTCGGGGAGCAGCTCGTCCGCGGCACGGAACGGGCAATCCGACGGCGGCAGGAACGTCCGGCCGATCAGGTTGACGACGGCGAGCTCCTTGCCGTTCCCCTTGACGATCATCGCGCCCCTGCCGGGCGTGCCCGGAGGCAGGTTCGCGGGTCGGACGATGCGGGACTCGTCGTCGATGAAATCGAAGATTTCCCGGTTGTCCCACGTATGGTTGCCCATCGTGATCCCGTGGACCCCCCAGTCGTATAGATCGCGGGCGATGGCGGCATTGATGCCTCGGCCGCCCGCGGCGTTTTCTCCATTGGCGATAATGATATGTGGACGGTATTTCTCCTCGATCCAAGGCAGCAGCCGTTTGACGGTTTCCCGTCCGACGTTGCCGACGATATCGCCGATAAACACGACGCGCATGACGTAATATCCCCTTCCCTTAGTTTAGTCCCCCAAAAGTGACGCGAAGCTTCGAAGCTTATTCCGATTCCTTTTGGGGGAGCCCCCGGATAAAGCGGCTAAGTAAAAGGAAAAGTGGCTGCATCTGCCGCAGCCACTTTTCAGCATTCCCTGCATTCCAGGTTTTATTTCGCGTACTCGACCGCGCGCGTTTCCCGGATCACGGTAACTTTGATATGACCCGGATAGTCCAGCTCGCTCTCGATTTTCTTCGTGATGTCGCGTGCCAAACGGAACGCTTCCGTATCGTCGATCTTCTCCGGCTGCACCATGACGCGAACCTCACGGCCCGCTTGAATGGCGTACGATTTCTCCACGCCCTCGAACGATTCGGAAATGTCCTCGAGCTTCTCGAGCCGTTTGATGTACGTCTCGAGCGTCTCGCGGCGCGCGCCTGGACGGGCCGCGCTCAGCGCGTCGGCAGCGCCGACGAGCATGGCGATGACCGAAGTCGCTTCCACGTCGCCATGGTGGGAGTGGATACTGTTGATGACGACCGGATGCTCTTTGTACTTTTTGCCCAATTCCACGCCGATCTCGACATGCGAGCCTTCCACTTCGTGGTCGAGCGCTTTGCCGATATCGTGCAGCAAGCCGGCGCGTTTGGCAAGCGAAACGTCTTCTCCCAGCTCCGCGGCCATCAGTCCGGTCAGATAAGCCACTTCCATCGAGTGCTTCAGCACGTTCTGGCCGTAACTTGTCCGGAACTTCAGGCGGCCCAGGATTTTGATCAAATCCGGATGAAGACCGTGCACGCCGACCTCGAAGGTTGCCTGCTCGCCATACTCCCGAATCCTCTCGTCCACTTCCTTGCGGGATTTCTCCACCATTTCCTCGATGCGGGCGGGATGAATGCGTCCGTCCGCCACCAGTTTCTCCAGCGAAGTTCTCGCGATTTCGCGGCGAATCGGATCGAATCCCGACAGGATAACCGCTTCCGGCGTGTCGTCGATGATGAGGTCGATCCCCGTCAGCGTCTCCAACGCGCGGATGTTGCGGCCTTCGCGGCCGATGATGCGGCCTTTCATTTCTTCGTTCGGCAGCGAAACGACGGAAACCGTGGTCTCCGCCACGTGATCCGCCGCGCAGCGCTGGATAGCGAGAGAAATGATGTCGCGTGCCTTCTTGTCGGCTTCTTGTTTCGCTTCTTGCTCGATATCCTTGATCATTTGCGCGGTTTCGATGCGCACTTCCTGTTCGACCGTCGACAAAATGAGCTGCTTCGCTTCTTCCGTCGTCAGGTTGGAAATGCGTTCGAGTTCCGCCACTTGACGCTTATGCAGGATTTCGATTTGTTCCTGGGATTCTTCGACTCGTTTCTCTTTGTTGGCGACCTGCTCCTCTTTGCGTTCCAACGCTTCAAGTTTCCGATCCAGCGACTCTTCCTTCTGCAGCAGCCGCCTTTCCAGGCGTTGAATTTCGTTTCGGCGTTCGCGAATGTCGCGTTCCGCTTCGTTACGGAGCTTATGCACCTCGTCTTTGGCTTCCAGCACCGTTTCTTTCCGAATCGCTTCCGCGTCTTTCTTCGCGCTTTCGACGATTCGGCGGGCTTCCTCATTGGCGCTGGAAATTTTCGCTTCCGCAATGGATTTGCGTACGACATAACCGATCCCAAAGAAAAGCGCGCCAACAACGAGAACGATCAAGACCCAGATCCAGGTGTCCACGATGGTCTCACCTCCTCGTTGCATCACCAAGGCAAACGCTTGGGATACTTATGAAATTGTGGGTTGCCGGTTTCCAAACCGTTTACTTTCCATGTTGGCAAAGCAGTAAAAAGGGTCGAAAAAACGCGTTCCGAATCATTTTTTGGAAGGAAAAACGATTCGGGATGGGAAGATGGAATACAGACTCATTGTAGCTTTAGCCAAAATGAGTTGTCAAGCAAGCGCGGAGAACCGGAAGCGGCTTCCCGTCGGCTCGTCCGGTCCAACCGTCGCTTGCGGTCCGCGAATGCGGACGTCTACCAATCCCCGCCGCCGATATCGTCCTCTTGCTGCGCATCCGCTTCCGCTAAAACGCGATTCAACGCCGATCGGACGACGCCGTTCGGGTAGCCTCTCCTCAATAGAAATGCGGTCAGCTTCATCTTCCGCTCGCGAAGCTCGCCCTTCCACTGCGGCCACTTCTTGCGGGCCAGCGCGAATGCCGCCTCCAGTTCCACGTTCGCGTCCAGTTCGCCGAGCGCCTTGTCCGCATCTTCCTTCGCTACCCCGCGCTGCAGCAGCTCCTGGCGGATGAGCCTCCGGCCTTTGCGCTGTCCGGCCGCGCGCTGTTCCGTGTACCGCCTGGCATACGCGGAATCGTCAAGCATGCGGCGAGACTGCAGACGTTTCAGGCAGCTTTGGATCACGTCCGCGGGATATCCCTTTCGCTTCAGCGCATCCGAGAGCTCCTTGCTCGTACGCGCTTTGCGTTCCAATATCGAAAGCGCTGCGCGGTAAGCTTCTTCCTGCGCTTCTTTCCGCCGCAGCGTTTCCCACTCTTCGGCCGATAACCGCCGTCCCTTGAGCAAACGCATTTCGACGAGCGTGTCTTCGTGAACCGTCACGACGGTTTCCCCGCGATCGGCAGCAGCCGCTTGCACCGCATCAGCCATCCAGGCATCGACTTCGGCATGCCAATCTCCGGGAACCGCGGCGGGCGGGTTTGGCTCTGGATCCGGTTCCGCCGCCTGATACGTGCCCGAATCCTCGTCCGCTTCCCGTTCTCCGTGCAAACGAATCGCGATCCGGTACATGCCCGGCTGCTTCGGAAACGTCTCGACCGAGATCACTTCCGCTTCCGCAACGTTGCGGATCCATTCCGAACCGGATTCTTCGCCAATATGCCGATCTCGCTCCCGTTTGCCGCCCGCCGTTCTGCTTACCTTTCCCTTCCCGTATTCCTTCACCGGTAATCAACCCCGCTTCTAAACAAAAAAGCGGCAGGGACGCTGCCGCGATTCCGCATTGCTTATTCATCGAATTCCAAATCGTCTTCATCGTCGGCCGCCGCGAACGCAGCCGGCTTCGCGTTCGCGGCCTCGCTCAAGGTCGCTTCGCGGATTTGCTTCTCGATCTGCCAGGAGATTTCGGCGTTGTCCTTCAGGAACTGCTTGGCGTTCTCGCGTCCTTGGCCCAGCCGTTCGCCGTTGAAGGAGAACCACGCGCCGCTCTTCTGGACGATATCCATCTCGACGCCGATGTCGATGATGCTGCCTTCCTTGGAAATGCCTTCGCCGTACATGATATCGACTTCCGCCTGCTTGAACGGTGGCGCCACCTTGTTCTTCACGATCTTGATGCGGGTCCGGTTGCCGACGACGTCGTTGCCTTGCTTCAAAGATTCGACGCGGCGGACGTCCAAGCGAACGCTGGCATAGAACTTGAGCGCGCGTCCGCCGGGGGTTGTCTCCGGGTTGCCGAACATCACGCCGACTTTCTCCCGCAGCTGGTTGATGAAAATCGCGATCGCCTTCGACTTGCTGATGGCGCCGGACAGCTTGCGCATGGCCTGGGACATCAGCCGCGCCTGCAAGCCGACGAAGGAATCGCCCATATCCCCCTCGATCTCGGCTTTCGGCACGAGCGCCGCGACGGAATCCACGACGATGATGTCGACCGCCCCGCTCCGTACGAGCGCCTCCGCGATCTCCAGCGCCTGTTCCCCGGTGTCCGGCTGGGAGAGCAGCAATTCGTCGATGTTGACGCCCAGCTTGCTGGCGTACAGCGGATCGAGCGCATGCTCGGCGTCGATGAATGCCGCCTGCCCGCCGGCGCGCTGTACTTCGGCGATCGCATGCAGGGCGACCGTCGTCTTGCCGGAAGACTCCGGTCCGTAGACTTCGATAATTCTTCCGCGCGGGAATCCGCCGATTCCGAGCGCGATGTCCAGTGCAATCGAGCCGCTCGAACACGTCTCTACTTGCATTTGGGTGTTCTCTCCGAGCTTCATGATAGAGCCTTTACCGAACTGCTTCTCGATCTGGCGAAGAGCCATCTCCAATGCGGCGCGACGATCCGACAACACACCCACATCCTTATCCTCTTTAATAATTTCATCATAGCCGTTTTCCTATCGTTTGCCAAGCATTTTAAGAACATTTGTTCGATTATTCTGCGAAAAAGAACCGCAGCAAAGTATTCTTCGCTACGGTTCTTCCGCAACTTTCAACAAAACTTTACCATACTCCCGGATCGTTGACAACCCTTTGGGTGAAAATTTTCGTCCCGGCGGGACATAATGAGGCCAGGTTGGTGATTCGCCAATATCCCGCCCGCCAGGCGATTGAACGGAACTCAGTTCCGCTATTCCGCCGATATCCCGCCTGCCAAGCGATCAGTTCCGCTATTCGCCTATATTCCGCCTATTACAGCCGCGTGCCCATGCCGTCACTCCCGACCCGTCAGCGCCAGCCACAGCCGGTACAGCGCGCGCTTCGACGCGCGCAGGCGAATGCCTTCCCTGTCGCCGGACAGCTGCAGCTTCTCCGTCCGGGCCGGCTTGCCCCGCTCCGCCAATCCGACGTATACGAGCCCGACGGGCTTGCCTTCCGACGCCGCGGGACCGGCGACTCCGGTCACGGAGACGCCGAAGTCGGCGTCCAACGCGGCCCGGGCGCCTTCCGCCATCGCGGCCGCCGTTTCCGCGCTTACCGCTCCCGGCGCGCCATCGCCTTCAAGCAGCGCAGCCGGCACGCCGAGCAACCCCTGTTTGACCGCGTTCGTATAGCTCACCACGCCGCCCAGAAACGCTTCCGAGCTGCCCGGCACCGACGTCACCATCTCCGCCGCCATCCCTCCGGTACAGCTTTCCGCCAGCGCCAAGGTGGCGTGTCTCGCAAGCAACAGCCGCACGACCGCGGTTTCGAGCGCGATATCCTCTTCGGCGTACAGGAACCGATCCGTCCGTCGGCGTATCTCCGCCAGCGTCGACTCCATTTTCCGCGACGCTTCCTCGGCCGAAGACGCTTTGGTCGACACGCGCACCGCAACTTCCCCTTCCTTCGCGTACGGCGCGAGGGTCGGATCCGTTTGCTCCCTGACCAGGTCGATCAGCAAATCTTCGAGCGCGGACTCGCCGATTCCCGCAAAACGGAGCATCACCGAGTGAAGCGTGTCCGCCGCACCTATCAGCCCCTTCAACCACGCCGATGCGTCTTCCTCGAACATCGGCTTCATTTCCCTTGGCGGTCCGGGCATCAGCAAGTAATGCGTTCCTTCCGCGGAAAGGGCGTTGCCGACCGCCAGTCCGGTGCTGTTGCGCAGCGGCGTCGCGCCCTCCACCAGCATGGCCTGCTTGCGGTTGCTCTCGATCATCGCGGCTCCGCGCCCGGCGAACATGTCCGAGATCTTCCGCATCGTCGGCTCGTGGATGTGCATGCCGCGCCCGAGATAGGCCGCCACCGCGTCCCGGGTCAAATCGTCCATCGTCGGGCCCAGCCCGCCTGTAAACACGAGCAAATCCGCCCGAGTCCGCGCCAACTTGATCGTTTCGATAAGCCGGTCCATGTTGTCGCCGACCACGGTCTGATAATAAACGTCAATGCCCAGCTCCGCCAAACCCCGGGACAGAAACTGGGCATTCGTATTGACGATTTGACCGAGGAGCAGCTCCGTGCCGACCGACACGATTTCCGCTCTCATGCTCATGCGTTCCGGCGCACCTCTTTCTCAGCCGGTCCGGACGGGCCCGCCGGGGGATCCGAAACCGGAATGAGATTTTTGTTTTTGACGAAGTAATCGACCCCGGAATACACCGTGATCAAGACGGCCGCCCAAACCGCGATCAGGTCGATGGGGACGTTGATGAAGTTGAACGGAAAATTGTTGATCAAGAGCACGATGATCATCGCGATCTGGATCGCGGTTTTCCACTTGCCCCATTGGCTCGCGGCCACGACGGTTCCTTCCAGCAGCGCCACCTGGCGCAGGCCGGTTACGGCCCATTCGCGGCTGATGATGATGATGGCAACCCAGGCGCCGAGTTTGCCCATTTCGACGAGCGAAATCAACACCGCGGCCATGAGCAGCTTGTCGGCCAGAGGATCGAGCAGTTTGCCGAGGTTGGTGACGATTTTGCGTTTGCGGGCGATGTAGCCGTCCAAGCCGTCGGTGCTGGCTGCGATAATGAACAGCAGCAAGGCCACGACCTGGTTGTAAGAAATCGAATAGTCGCCGATGACGAGAATGCCCAAGTCCAAACGGACCAGCAGCACGAAGGTGATGATCGGGACGATGAAAATACGGGCCAGGGTAATCTTGTTGGCTAAATTCACGCGATTCCCTCCCCTGACAAATCGTATTCGTAAGCGTGCGTAATGCGAACGCGCCGGATTTCCCCGATTTCCGAGCGGCAGCCGGTAATGTAGACTTCGCCGTCGATTTCGGGCGCGTCGAATTGGCTGCGGCCGACGTAGACATCGCTTCGGCCGTCATAGCGCTCCACCAGGACTTCCAGCACCTTGCCGACGTATTTCGCGGAATTCTCTTGGGCGACCTGGCGCTGGATTTCCATCAGGAGGTTCGCTCGGGTTTCTTTTATCTCTTCCGGCAGCTGGTCCGGCAAGCGGCTCGCCGGCGTATCTTCCTCCTGCGAGTACGTGAACACGCCCAGTCGGTCGAATTTCATTTCCCGCACGAAATCGCACAGCTTGGCGAAATCCTCTTCCGTCTCGCCGGGAAATCCGACGATCATCGAAGTCCGCAACGCCACGTCCGGAATGCGCGCGCGGATTTTGGAGACGAGCTCGCGTACGTCCCGCTGGCGGCCCGGCCGGCGCATCCGCTTCAGGATCGCATCCTCGCTGTGCTGCAGCGGCATGTCGATATATTTGCAGATTTTCGGATTCGAGGCGATCGTTTCGATCAATTCGTCCGTGAAGAAACCCGGATACGCATAGTGAAGGCGCACCCATTCGATTCCTTCGACTTCGGAGACCCGGTTCAGGAGCTCCGGCAGCTTGAAGCCCTCATAGAGATCCGTCCCGTAATTGGTCGAATCCTGGGCGATCAGGCTGACTTCCTTCACGCCTTGCGCCGCCAAGCTGGCCACTTCGGCTACGATCGATTCCACCGACCGGCTTCGGAATTTGCCCCGCATGATCGGAATGCTGCAGAACGTGCAGGCATTATCGCAGCCTTCGGCGATTTTCACGTAAGCGGTATGGCGCGGCGTCGACAGAAGGCGCGGCATGTTCTCTTCATAAGTAAAGACGGGGTTGCCCACGTATACCGGTTTGCGTCCGCGCAGCGCCTCGTCGATGATATCGTTGATCTTGTGAAAATCCCCGGTGCCGACGATTCCGTCGATTTCCGGCATTTCTTCCATCAATTCCTGCTTATAGCGCTGCGTAAGGCATCCGGATACGATCAAGGCCTTCAGCCGTGCCGTTTCCTTAAGCTCCGCCAGATTCAGGATCGTACCAACCGACTCTTCCTTGGCGGCGTCGATGAAACCGCACGTATTCACGATCACGACCGTGGCGTCTTCCGGCTTCTCCACGAGGGTATACCCCCGCTGGTGAATCAGGCCCGACATGATCTCCGAATCGACCAAATTTTTCTCGCAGCCGAGCGTGACGACGCTGACTTTCTCCGGCATCGGTGACTTCCCCCAAACGTTCGTCCATTCTTGTCCCCAACAGTATAATCCAAGCCCCTATACGTGTCAAAAGGCGCCATGACCGACGTTTCGCGGGATTTCCCATCTTCTGGAGCGCCTGGTGACGAATAGACGATGGTTGCTTAGCGATAGTTGGTAAATTGCAGCTCCAACGAGAGATCGGCACCCCGCAGCAGGGACATGGCGGCTTGCAGATCGTCTTTGCTTTTGCCCGTCACGCGAATCTGATCTCCTTGGATCTGGCTTTTCACCTTCAGTTTGGAGTCGCGGATGAGGATGTTGATTTTTTTGGCGTTCTCCTGATCCACGCCTTGGCGGAGCTTAATGTTCTGCTTCACCGTACCGCCGGAGGCCGGCTCGATCTTGCCGTAATCGAGATTGCGGATCGGCACGCCCCGTTTGAGCAGCTTCGTCTGCAGGATGTCGATGACGCTCTTCAGCTTGTAATCGTCATCCGAGCGGACGACGATCTCTTCCTTCTCCAGTTCGATGCTGCTCTTGCTGCCTTTGAAATCGAAACGGGTTTCGATTTCTTTCATCGCTTGCGTGATCGCGTTTTTGACCTCTTCCATGTCGACTTTCGATACCACGTCAAAAGAATATTCCGATGCCAAGGGACCGACTTCCTTTCCGACTGTGCCTATTTTTCCTACATTATAGCATGGGGCGCCTGCCACCCAAAATCCAGCCTTCTCATTCAATAATAAAGACCCTCCGAAGAGGGCCATACCGCCGTAAGAGCCGAATCGCCTAATCACTGGGCGGCAGCCGGAGTGAAAATGTAGCGCACCCGGTTCGCCTTATCCCCGTCGTCGAAAAGCGTTCCGTCGATCGTGATTTTGGCGTTATCCGCCCGCCCGATATTAACGTACAAGGGCCCCGTCATATCGAAATACAAAGTCTGTGGCGTATCGGCGGCTTTGATCATTTTGCTGAAAAGGGATTTACCGGTTCTGCTCTTCTCGTTCACATCGATCCAGCAGTCTCCCGTCACTTCAATTTGCAGTTTGTGCGCACCCCCTGGGGCTACGTCGATGTAACGCATCGTTTTCGTCGCTTTTGTCTCGGTAAACGTAACCGGAGTCGCGCTCGGCGTCGGGCTCGCGGATTCCGTCGGCGTCACGCTCGGCGAAGCGGAAGGCGAAGGAGTGACTTCGGAAGGCGTCGGCGAAGCGATTTCCGTCGTGATCGGACCGTTGTTCACTTCGTTCGGCTTCTTGTCCGCGTTTTGCTGCAAGTAAATATAGATGACGGCCACGATCAAGATCGGAAACAGCCAGAGAAGCAGCGTAACCGAAACTTTGCCCCAGCGGTCGTTGTGCTGGGCGCTGCGCCGGCTCTTCTTTATCATGGGCTCGACGGGCGCGGATTCGGGCGAGGCGGGCTTCGGAAGCTCCTTGTGGTAAAGGCGAAGCACTTCTTCGGCGTCAAGCCCGACCGTTTCGGCGTAGGTTTTGACGAAGGCGCGCACGTAGAACGATCCGGGCAGCACTTTGTAATCGCCGGACTCGATCGCTTCCAGGTATCTTTTGCGGATCTTGGTGGCTTCCTGGACGTCGTCCAGCGTATAGCCGCGCTGCTCCCGCGCTTTGCGCAGCAAGGCTCCCAAATCGGACATGACTTTCACCTCCTGTGGATTCTGCGATGAAGCGTAGTGCGGCGGGAGTTCGAGCGGGGAGAGTTTGACGAAGTCAAACCCCCTATTACACGTCAAACTCCCTATGTAGCGGTGAGCGTTTGAGCGGGGAGAGTTTGACGAAGTAAAACTCCCTATTACACGCCAAACTCCCTATGTAAGATCAAAAATCGTCGCCCAACCCGGCCGTCGTGAAGTTCTCGTATGTGATTTCTTCATCCGGCGTATTGCGCAGCTCGACGATGCAATCGAACAGATCGTAGTCGTATTCCGACTCCCGCATGAAAATGTCGGGATGCTCGATCACCTTGGTGGAAGGCATCGCCATGATCTCTTTCAGCAAATTGTAATGCTTCTCGTTGGAGCGGATCGTGCTCACGATGCCGTCGATGATGAACACGTTGTTCGGGTTCATCTCCTCGTCCGACAATTGGCTCCTCACCGTCTGCCGCAGGAGCGTGGAGGACACGAACGTCCATCGCTTGTTCGAGCAAACGCTTCCGGCGATGATCGACTCCGTCTTGCCCACGCGAGGCATTCCGCGCAGGCCGATCGTCTGGTTGCCTTCCCGTTTGAACAGCTCTCCGAGAAAATCGACCAACAGCCCCAGCTCGTCCCGGGTGAACCGGAACGTCTTGCGGTCGTCCGAGTCCCTCTCGATGTATCGGCCGTGCCGCACGGCAAGAATATCCGTCAGCCGGGTCGGGCGAAGCTTGTTGACGGTAATGTTCTCCACCTTGGTGAGCATTTTGCCGAGCAGCTCGATTTTTTCCTCGTCATCGGTCTGCAGGAGCATGCCCCTCGCCCGGTCTTCCACGCCGTTGATCGTAAGGATATTCACGCCCAGCATGCCGAGCAGCGAAGCGATGTCTCCGAGCAGCCCAGGGCGGTTTTTATGAATTTTGTATTCCATGTACCATTGTTTCGGTTCCATTGACGCACCTCATCCGATGAACGGAAGAACATTTGATTTTCCTTGATTCTATTTTATTCTACAACGCTCCCCATTCTCCTGCAAAATAAAAAGAAACGATTGCGCCTAAAGTCCTAATACGGTCCCCCTAAACCTTGCGATTGACAGAAAGCCTCCCGAAGGAGGCTTTCGAAGGATCCCGCCAAAAGCCGAATCCCAGACGGGAAGGAATCCGTTTTGTTCGAGGCTCTCGTTTTCGAACGACGTTACTCGTTCCGTTCGGCCAGCTTCACCATAAGACTAGCCATCGCTTGGCGTTCGGATTCGTCGCCAACGTCCCACAATTCCTTCAGGACGCGCTCCTCGTCGTTTTTCGGATCGACCTTGTTCTCGAGGAACTCCCCGATTTCATAAGCCAGCTTCTTGATCGTATCCTCTCCAACGCCCATGCTTTTGGCGGCTGCCACGCGGTCGCCCAAAAACTTCTTCCAGGTTTCGAAATTGTGCAGTACGGTCGACATCGAGCTTAAGCCTCCTTCGCTATTCAGGTCAGCCTACATCTCCCGCCAATACGCGCGGGAAACCAGCTTGACTTTACTATACCCTCGCTAAGGCAGGCTTATGCCGACCAACCGCCGTTGATGCCGAGCACTTGCCCCGTCATGTAGCCCGCTTCGTCCGACGTGAGGAATCGGATCAAATCCGCGACTTCGTCCGGCTGTCCAAGACGACCGAGCGGAATGTCGCGGCAAATCGCAAGGCGGTCTTCTTCGGTAAGCCCGGCCAGCATGTCGGTCTCGATCGCCCCCGGCGCGACGGCGTTCACCGTGACGCCGGACGAAGCAAGCTCCTTGGCCATCGACTTGGCGAAGGCGTTCAATCCGCCTTTGGCGGCCGCATATGCGGCTTCCCCCGAGGCGCCGATGACGCCCCAGATGCTGGACATGTAAATAATTCGTCCCCATCGTCTCCATGCCATCCCGGGAGCAAACAACCGGGTCAGCCGGTAAGCGGCTTTCAAATGAACCCCCATGATTTCGTCCCATGCGTCTTCCCCGCAATCCTCGAGCAGTCCGTAGAACGCCGTTCCGGCACTGTGCACGAGAATATCGGGGGACATTTCCAGGGCCTCCAGGCGATCTTTCAGCGCCAGCAGAGACTCGCCGTCGCGGACGTCCGCGCGGATCGGCTCCGCCCGCACGCCGAGTTCGCGGCATTGGGCGGCCACACGCTGAGCGGCTTCTTCGGACGCGTAATAGGGTATGGCCACGTCGGCTCCGCCCGCGGCCAATCGGCGGGCGGCCGCGGCTCCGATGCCGCGGGAGCCGCCCGTGACGAGCGCGCGCCTATTCAAGCCGTACCGCTCCTGACGATGGAAACGGCGAACCGTTCCTTCGACGCGTGTTCCCGGAGTCTTGCATTGACCTCCTCCGCCGTCAAGCTCTCGATCAGCTCGACGACGCGAAACAGATCCCCGCCCTTGTGCCGGTAGCGCGTAAACTCGCCCGCGATCGCTTCCGGGCTGTTCATCATGCGCAGGAAGGTGCCGATCCGCTTGCGGCGGGTCCGTTCGATCACGCCGGCGTCGATGCCCCGCTCCGCGGCTTCGTACAAGGCACCGCACACCCTGTTTTTCAGCTCTTCGGGATCGCGCGTCTCTCCTCCGATGACGGAGAACGCGAATCCCGGTCCCGTATTGTACTCGTGCCCGAAATTGTCGGAGATCAAGTTGTCGTCGTACAGCTGTTGATACAGCGGCGAACTGGCACCCAGGAGCGCTTCCAGCATCAGCTTGCTCGCCAGCTCCCGGCGAATCGTCTCTTCCCCGTTCGCGGGTCCGGGTTCTTCCTTGAAGCCGAACAGGCATTTCGGCAGCGAAACCGGCAGCGCGATCCGGCGGACTTCCTCCCTTACCTCCGAGGGCTCTTCTTCGAAGAAGCGGACGATTTCGCCGCTTGGCTTAAACGACTTGGCGGCCTGGTTGTTGCGCACGAGAGCCATCGTCGCCTCGGGATCGATCCCGCCGACGACGAACAGCGTCATGTTCGACGGGTGATAGAACGTATGGTAGCAGTCGTACAGCATTTCCTTCGTGATCGAACGGACGGAATCGGCCGTCCCCGCGATGTCGATATGCACGGGATGGCGGCGGTAGAGCGCCTCGATGAGGCCGAAATACACCCGCCAGTCCGGATTGTCGCGGTACATGTCGATCTCCTGGACGATGATCCCTTTCTCCTTCTCGACGTTCTCGTCCGTGAAATATGGATTCTGTACGAAATCAAGAAGGGTCTCCAGATTTTCGGGAATTTGGCGGGTAGCGGAGAACAGGTACACGGTGCGATCGAAGCTCGTAAACGCGTTCGCGGACGCCCCCTGGGCGGCGAAACGGGAGAAGATGTCTCCTTCCGGTTCCTCGAACATCTTGTGCTCGAGAAAATGCGCGATTCCGTCCGGCACGCTGATCTCTTCGCGTCCCGGAGGACGGAAGCGGTTGTCGATCGACCCGTAACGCGTCGTGAACGTGGCATACGTCTTGGTAAACCCGGGTTTCGGCAGCAGGTAAACCTCCAGGCCGTTATCCAGCTTCTCGTGCCACAACGTCTCCTGCAGCTTCGGATACTCCAGCTTCTCCATTAAGCCTTCACCTCCGATCGATAACTCATATGGCGGCCTCGTCTTTGCGATCCCGAAGGAAATAGATCGTGTCCAGCTTGACGCCGCTCGCGGCGGCCACGATCTGATCCGGCGTCACGGCCTCCAAATCGGCGATAAACGATTCCGCGGTCCGTTCCTTGCCGGATACGATCGCGTTGTAATCGAAGCCGATCCGCTCGAACGCGGAATCCTGGATTTCCCGAAGCTGGTTGGAGAGCATCGCCTTCGTGCGGCCCAGATCCTCATCGCCGAATTCGCCCCGCTCCATCGCGGCCAGCTGATCCAGGATGATCCGGACGGCTTTGTCGTAATTCGGGATTTCAATGCCCGATTGGATCGTCATGAGGCCCTTGTGGCCGTCGAGACGCGAAGAAGCGTAGTACGCCAGGCTCGCTTTCTCCCTGACGTTAACGAACAATTTGGAATGGGGAAACGCGCCGAGCAATCCGTTATACAGAAGCAGCGCGGGATAATCGTCGCGGCCGTAGGCGGAGCCGACGCGCAGCCCCAAGTTCAGCTTGCCTTGACCTACGTCCAGCCGTTCTACGATGGTCTGGACTTGTTGCCGGGCCGGATGCAGGACGGTCGGCACATAACCGGAGGGCGTTCCGGACGGCAGACGGAAAGCTTCCGCGGCATACTTCTCGACCTCTTCCAAGCTCGTGTCTCCCGCGACGTACAAATCGAAAGCGGCCTGCCCGAGCCAATCCTGATAATTCCGGAAGAGCGAAGCGGCATCGATGCTGTCCAAATCCTCCTTGCGTCCCATCGCCGGAAGCCGATAGGGCTCCCCCCGGCACAACTCCTCGGTGCATCGTTCCGAAGCATATCGGATTTTGTCGTTGATGACGGCCTCGATGCGTTTGGCCACCGTCGATTTCTCGGCTTCCACGTAACGGGAGCGGAACCGCCCCTCCTCCAGTGCCGGAGCCGTCACGACCTCGCCAAGGAAACGCAGCGCTTCCCGCAGCAAGGAGTCGTCCGAAGACACGAAACGGTCGTTGATCATGTCCACGCGAAATTGGACGACATGGTTGTCGCCCCTCTTGTACAGATCGAATCCGAATCCCGCTCCGTACAATTCGTCGAGCCGCTCCCGGAACGCGATCGTTTCGGGGTAGCTTTGCGTGCCCCTGCGCAGCACGAAAGGGGTGAGCGCCGCCTTGGTCACCCCGGATTCGGTCAGAGGAACGCCCGCGAACAGCGACACCGCGAACGTTTTGAAGCGTTTCGTCGGCAGCACGTGCAGGCGAAGCCGCCCCAACGCGCCGCGTTCAAATCCTTCCGGCATGGTCACTCAAGCCCCTTCTGCGTTTAGTCGCTTCCCTCAATCCATGCGCTTATGCGCAGTCAGCCCCATTCTAACCGATGGGACAAAGGGGAAGCAAATGCTGCAAGTAAAAACGACTTCGTCGTCCTTTTGAACAGAGAAAGTCGTTTTTATCGGAGTGATAATAGAAATACTTCTGTCGATGCATTTCGGAGATGAGTGACCGCTTATGGTGGAAGTTTTTCTAGGTACAGAAAGTTTGTACTTTCCGTAGAACGAATTCGCATTTTACTTTCTGTAACGTTTAGAAAAGCAAAGCAAATTTGATACATTCTGAATCACGATAACCGGGGCGACGCGTCACCGGCAGAAAATGTGCTTGCCGATCGTTTTATATTGCGGGCGGGTCCAAATCCACTTGGAGGTAGCGGTCTCCGGGTTGAAGTAATACAGGCAGCCGTCGGTCGGATCCCAGCCGCTGAGCGCGTCCTTGACCGCTTTCATGGCGGAGGCGTTCGGCGTCAGCCAAATTTGGCCATCCGCCACCGCCGTGAAGGCGCCGGGCTGAAAGATGACGCCGGTCGGCGTATTCGGGAATTCCTCGTCGCGCACCCGGTTGAGGATGACGGCGGCCACAGCCACTTGCCCTTCGTAGGGCTCCCCGCGGGATTCGCCGTAAACGGCGTTGGCCATCATTTTGATGTCTTTGTCCGTAAAGCCGTAATGGTTGGAAGCCGGCAGCGACTCCGCGCGCGACGTTCCTCCGCCTCCGACTTGTCCGGCGCTCGGGGGCAAGTCGGCTGCCGTAGGCTTCCAATCCTTCGTCGCTTTCCAGAGCTTCAGCTTCGTCTTCGGACCGACAACGCCGTCGGCCTTCATGCCGAATTTCCATTGGAACCATTTGACGGCGTTCAGCGTGGTCGCCCCGAATTGGCCGTCGACTTTGCCGTCGAAATAACCGAGATATTTCAGCCTGCCTTGCAGCTCGTAAATGTCTTTGCCGGAGGCCCCTTGCTTCAATATCGTCGTTCCGAACGTTTCCCGGCTGCTTTCCCCGTGCTCCAGTTTGAACAGGGCCAACAAGCCGACCACGAGGCAGAACGTCAAAATCACGAGACGATACCTCACCTTGAGCTCACGCCTTTCTCATTCAACATGGGTTGTCGCCCGTTAGTATGAGAAAGGAGAAAGGCTCTTATACCCAGTACGCGGCATTTGCCCGTCAGGAAGGGATCCTCTGCTGGTATTGCTCGAGCGACATGAGCACTTCCCGCGGCTTGCTGCCTTCGTAAGGACCGACGATGCCTTTGGCCTCCATCGTGTCGATCAATCGGGCCGCCCGGGTATACCCGATCCTCATCCGGCGCTGGAGCAGGGACACGGATGCCTGCTTCGCCTCCAGGATGATTTGCACCGCTTGGTCGAACAGCTCGTCCACGTACTCGTCTCCCTCATCCGGCTCCGAATCGTCGATTTCGGGCACGAGCTCCTCGTTATATTCCGCTTCGGCCTGCGCGCGCGCGTGATTCACGACCGATTCCACCTCGCTGTCGGACAGGAAAGCACCCTGCACGCGGATCGGCTTGGACGCGCCCATCGGCAGGAACAGCATGTCTCCGCGGCCGAGCAGCTTCTCCGCGCCGACCATGTCCAGAATCGTCCTCGAATCCACCTGCGACGACACGCCGAAGGCGATGCGGCTCGGAATGTTCGCTTTGATGACGCCGGTGATGACGTCGACCGAAGGGCGCTGCGTCGCGATGATCAGATGGATGCCCGCAGCGCGGGCCATCTGCGCGAGTCGCGTTATCGCGTCTTCGACGTCGCCTGCCGCGACCATCATCAGGTCGGCGAGCTCGTCCACGATGACGACGATGTAAGGCAGCACGGCATCCGGGTTGTCCCCGCTCAGCATGAGCGCGTTGTAGCCTTCGATGTTGCGGGTCGCCGATTTCGAGAATTTCTCGTAGCGCTTTTCCATCTCCACGACGATTTTCTTGAGGGCGAGCGAAGCCCGCCTCGGATCGGTCACGACCGGCGCGAGCAAATGCGGAATGCCGTTGTACACGTTCAATTCGACCATCTTGGGGTCGATCATGAGGAACTTGACCTCGTCCGGCTTCGCTTTGTACAGCACGCTGGTGATAATGCCGTTGATGCACACCGACTTGCCCGAGCCGGTCGCCCCCGCGACCAGCAGGTGGGGCATTTTGGCCAGATTGCCGATGATGGGCTGACCGGAAATGTCCCGGCCGAACGCGACGGTGAGCTTGGACGGCGCTTCCTGGAACGCCTGCGTCTCTACGACTTCGCGCAGGGTGACGACGCTGACCTCGTTATTGGGCACCTCGATCCCGATGGCGGACTTGCCCGGAATGGGCGCCTCCATGCGGATATCCTTCGCCGCGAGCGCGAGCGCGATATCGTCCGTGAGGCTGACGATCCGGCTTACCTTCACGCCGACGTCCGGCTGCAATTCGTACCGGGTGACGGCCGGTCCCCGGGCCACGTCCAGCACCTTCGCGCGCACGCCGAAGCTTTCCAGCGTCGCTTCCAGCTTGCGAGCCGTGTCCAAGTAATCGTTCGGGTTGCCGGATTTGCTTCCGGCAGCCGGTTTGTTCAGCAAGGAAACGCCCGGCAGCCGGTACGGCTTCGGCTTTTTCGCGGCAGCTTTGGCCGGCGCCGATGCCACGGCTGCATCGCCGGCGGGACCGGCTTTCTCTTCGGCTTCTTCCCCTTGGGGCGTGTCCGTGTCTTCGCCCTCGTCTTCCTCGTTCCATGGAGCTGCCGTAGCCTGTGACTGCACGGTGAAATCCGTGAACCTCGGAGCCGCCGAGGTTCCTTGTTCGGGCGCGGCGGGAGCGGCAGCTCCGGATGCGTCGCGGGCTTCGGAGACACCTGCCGGAGGCATCGCCGTGCGGGCGTTAGGCTGCGGTTTCGCGGCGGCCGGAGCGCCGTTCCACTCCGCCTCTTCTTCGTCGTCCCACGTTTCGTCACGGGGCTCCTCCGCTCCCCGTTCCGGTTTGCCGTGGAACAGTTGGAAAAACAGAGGCGTTTTCCGCGGCTGAGCCGCGTTCGGCAGCTCGTCCATGCCATCGTCCTCCGGAAGCGGATCGGGAACGGCCGGATGCTCGCGTTTGCCGGAAGACGCTACGGGAACGGCTTTCGCCGACTGCAGCTTGCGTCCGGGAGACAGTCGGGCCGCCAACAGCGGCATGATGCGCATCAGGAACAGGCGGATGGATTGTCCCATTTCCACATAGGAGCGGTTCGTGATGAGCAGGAGCGAGATCGCGAACTGTATGTACATGATGAATTTGGCCCCGTAATAACCGAACATCCAATAGAACAGAGAGTATTGGACGGCGCCGAGCATGCCGCCTCCGATATCTTTCTCCCAAGGCTTAAGATCCGCCCGCGCCGCGACGGCGGTCTCGCCGTCCTCCGGCTCGGCCGGCTCTTCCGATCCGGAAGGGTTCAGGACTTGTCCGCTCAGCGCGGATCCCATCTGCCGGATGATATTGGGCGCGCTGACCGAATCCATCGGGGCGAGCCGGCTTTGCGCGAACGAAATCGTGCTCATGAGCGTACAAGCGAGACAGAACAACAGGAATCCGGACCTTCTGGGGGTCCATCCCCTCGGCCATTGCCGTTTCATCATGACGTAGAGACCGATCCAAATGCCGAGCAGGGCCATCAAAAAATAAAACTTGCCGAGCACAAGGCTGGATAAGCTGGTAAGCGCCCATGCGCCGCGGCCTTCGCCGTAGAACGTGATGACGGAGATGGTGATGAGCAGGATGCCGTAGATTTCGTATTTCAGATTGGCTCCGAACGAGGCCCGTTTCTTTTTTCTTCTGGCCAAGCATGCCACCTCCCGGTTCAACATTATACCACAGTCGGCGGGAGGTTGGCAGACGCGGAAACTTACGGCAAATAGGTCGGGACTTCCGGACCTTCCTTGTCCGGATTGGCCTGCGCGGGTTCCGCCGCGTAGCAGACCGTCTGGCCCGGGGAGAACTCCGGCTGCAGGTAGCAGTCGAGCGGCGCGTTCAGCAGCCTCTCGATCCTTCCGATTCCCGGCGCGACCGGGACGACCCGCATCGTGACGCCGCGGATCGTCAGGTCGAGAAAAGGTCCCGGCTCCCGGTTCCAACCGTCGAATACGAGCTCCAGCGGCATCGGCGTATAGAAGCTCATTGGACGACCGCCCCTTGCGTCGTTTTGCGTTCGGCGATCAGCCCGTTCAAATGGCGAAGGGCGTCCCCGAGCCCGCCGACCTCGTCGATGAGTCCGTGTTTCACCGCGTCCGAGCCGATCACCGTCGTACCGATGTCCCGGGTCAGCTCGCCCGTTTTGAACATGAGCTCCTTGAACGTCTCTTCCCCGATCTTCGAATGCCGGGTCACGAAACGGACGACGCGCTCCTGCATTTTCTCCAGGTATTCGAAGGTTTGGGGCACGCCGATGATCAAGCCGCTCAGCCGGATCGGATGGATCGTCATCGTCGCCGTCTCCGCGATGAAGGTGTAATCGGCCGACACGGCGATCGGCACGCCGATCGAATGGCCGCCCCCCAGCACGATGGCCACCTTGGGCTTGGACATGGAGGAAATCATTTCGGCAATCGCCAGCCCGGCCTCCACGTCTCCGCCCACCGTATTCAGCACCATCAGCAGCCCTTCGATTTTCGGATTCTGCTCGGCTGCCACCAGTTGGGGAATGACATGCTCGTACTTCGTCGTCTTGTTCTGCGGCGGGAGCATCAGGTGCCCTTCGATCTGCCCGATGATCGTCAAGCAGAAGACGTTGCTCTCCGTTGCCGGCACGACCGTCTGCCCGAGCTGCACCACCGATTCCACCGCCGCCGAAACTTTGCGCTCGTCGCCCGGATGCAAGCCCGGGCCAGGCTGGTCGCCGGGTTTTTCCATGTTCATGGGACCGATCACTGGATCTCCTCCTTTGGCCATTCATGGCAGGCTTATTATGAGCCAAGGAACAGAAAAAAACCGTTTCCTTCCGTCGGAGACGGTCGAAAACGGTTTTGGCGAGTGTTGGCGGTGCATGCGATCGCTAATCCCTATACTTCCATAATGATTGGCAGGATCATCGGTCTTCTTTTTGTTTGTTCGTACAGGAAACGGCCGAGCGCGTCCTTGACGTTCGTCTTCAGCGACGCCCACTCGTTCACGTTTTCATTCATCAATTTATGCAGGGTGCCGGTTACGATGCGGTTCGCTTCTTCGAGCAGCCCTTCGGATTCCCGCACGTACACGAAACCGCGCGAGATGATGTCCGGTCCGGACAGGATCGTGCCGTCCTGCTTGCTCAGCGTGACGACGACGACCAGGATGCCGTCTTGGGACAGCAGCTTCCGGTCGCGGAGAACGATGTTCCCCACGTCGCCGACGCCGAGTCCGTCGATCAGCACGTTGCCCGCCGGCACTTTGCCGGCTTTGCGGCCGACGCCGTTCTGGAATTCGACGACATCGCCGTTGTCGACCAGGAAAATCTTGTCCTTCTCGATCCCGACGGCCTCGCCAAGGAGACCGTGATGGCGGAGCATCCGGTATTCGCCGTGGATCGGGATGAAATATTCCGGGCGGATCAGGTTGAGCATCAGCTTGAGCTCCTCCTGGCTGCCGTGTCCCGAAACGTGCACTCCGGACACCGACCCGGGTCCGTAGATCACGCTTGCGCCGAGGCGCATCAGCTCATCCACCGTGCGGCCGACGTAGCGCTCGTTCCCCGGAATCGGGGTCGCCGCGATGACGACGGTGTCCCCCGGCAAAATATCGACCTTGCGGTGCGTGGAACGAGCCATGCGGGTAAGCGCGGACATCGGCTCCCCTTGGCTTCCCGTGGACAGGATGACGACGCGGTCGGCCGGAAGCTTGTTCACCTCTTCCGGTTCGATCAGCATGCCTTCCGGAATGTTCAGGTAGCCGAGCTCGGAAGCGATCGTCACCACGTTCACCATGCTGCGACCGATGACGGCCATCTTGCGCCGGGTTTCCAAGGCCGCGTTGATGACCTGCTGGATCCGGTGAACGTTCGAGGCGAACGTCGCCACGACGACGCGCTGTTTGGCGCGCCGGAAAATCTCTTCGAATTCCTTGCCGATGTTGCTCTCGGACGGGGTGAAACCCGGGCGTTCCGCGTTCGTGCTGTCGGACAGCAGGCACAGGACGCCGCGGCTGCCGATTTCGGCCATCCGCTGCAAATCGGCGTATTGCTCGTTCACGGGCGTGTGGTCGAATTTGAAGTCACCCGTATGGACGACGATGCCTTCCGGCGTCTCGAGGCAAACGCCCACCGAATCCGGAATGCTGTGGTTTGTCCGGAAAAAGCTCGCTTTGATCGTGCCGAGCGTAAGAACGGAGTCTGCGTTGATCAGATGGCGTTTCGTGTCTCCGAGCAGTCCCGCTTCCTTCAGCTTGTTCTCGATCAGTCCGAGCGTCAGCTTCGTTCCGTACACCGGGACGTTCAAATGCTTCAGCACGTAAGGCAACCCACCGATGTGGTCCTCATGTCCGTGCGTGACCAGAATGCCTCTCACTTTTTCGCGGTTATCCGTCAGGTACGTGATATCCGGAATGACGACGTCGATGCCGAGCATTTCCTCTTCCGGGAATTTCAGTCCCGCGTCCACGACGACGATGTCGTTCGCGTACTGGATGCAGTACATGTTCTTCCCGATCTCGCCGACGCCGCCGAGGGCGAAAATCAGCAATTTGTCTTGGTTGTTCTTCTTGGACAAGTCTAGTACCTCCATATCATTTCGACGATCCCAACCATATGAAATTGTCAAGTTGCAAATATTGGCCGCACCCAATCACTCGGAACCATTATACATGAAGCGAAAGACCAATTACAAGGCTGCTCCCGCAATCGCCCGGATTGCCGCTCCGTTACGGTTAATGTCCCCATCCCGCCGCCAAAGAAACCGTGCCCAGGATATTTCCGCGCGCCGTTCGGCATGACGGAACGGCGCCGGAGAACGAAAAAACCGATGCCCGAGGCACCGGTTTGATAGGGGTGAACGGTTTAGCCGACCAGCTTGCGGATGAACGCGGCTTCCTCTTCCGTCACGTCCGCAAGAGGTAAACGGACTCCGCCTACGGGCAGGCCGCGGAGCGTCAGCGCGTATTTGACCGCGACCGGGTTCGGCACCGGATGCGGACAATTGAACAACCCCTTGAACACGGGGTACAGCTCCTGATTGATTCGGATCGCTTCCTCGACGCGTCCGGCTTTGAACGAGGCGATCAGGTCCTTCATTCGCGGACCGACGAGATGGCTCGCGACGCTGATGATGCCGTGTCCTCCCACGGAGAGCGCGGGAAGCGTGACCCCGTCGTCGCCGGAATAGAGAATGAAGCCTTCCGGAGCTTCCTTCACGATTTCCGTCATTTGCTCCAGGGACGCGCATTCCTTCGTGGCGACGATATTCGGGATCTGGGCGAGCCGAAGCGTCGTTTCGACCGAAATGCTGGTCACGGTGCGCGACGGCACGTTGTAGAGGATGATCGGCAGCGTCGTCGCCTCCGCGATCGTCCGGAAATGCCGGTATACGCCCTCTTGGGTCGGTTTGTTGTAATAAGGAGTCACGAGGAGCGCGCCGTCGACGCCGATCTCCTGGGCCGCCTTCGTCAAATGGACCGAATGGGCCGTCTCGTTGCTCCCCGTGCCCGCGATGACTTTGCAACGGCCGGCAACGTGTTTCACCGCGAATCGAAACAGGCTGATTTTCTCGTCATCCGTGAGCGTCGGAGATTCTCCGGTCGTGCCGGATACGACGATGGCGTCGGATTGCTGTTCTTCGATCAGGTAATCGATGAGCTTGCCCGTCATCTCCCAGTCGATCTCGAGCTTCTCGTTGAACGGAGTAATCATGGCTGTGATCAATTGTCCGAAATTCATCTGTCTATATCCTCCTCGAGTAAAGACGTCGTTAGATGCAACCCGAACGCGGCATGCAGCGCTTCGAGCGCGTCCGCCATTTCGGCTTCGGAAACCAGAACCCAGATGGTGGTATTGGAGTCCGCGGACTGCAGAATCGATATTTGCCGGTTGGTCAGAGCTTCCACGATTTTGGCCATCACGCCGGGCTCTCCGTTCATGCCGCCGCCTATGACCGACAGCTTGGCGCAATTCTGCCGCACGCGCGGCTCGAATCCGAGTTCGCGAAGCAGCCGGACCGCCTCCGAAGTATCCGTTTCCTTCACGGTGTAGTGAACGCCGCTCGGCATGACGTTAATGAGATCGACGCTGATTCCGTTGGCCGCCATCGCGCGAAACACGCGAAGCTGCAGATCGTACGGCGCGTTATCCAACGTCACGCTGAGCTGCGTCACGCCGTGGAAATGCGCGAGCCCGGTCACCGTGCGGTCGATCCATCCGGGCTGGCGGCGGACGGCTTCCGCATACGTCACGAGCGTGCCTTCCCCGTCGGAGAAAGTCGACCGGACACGGATAGGAATGCCGGCTTTCATCGCGATCTCGACCGCGCGGGGATGGATGACTTTGGCCCCGTTGCTCGCCATGTTGCTGATTTCTTCATAACTCACCACGGGCAGAGGCCGTGCATCTCGGACGATCCGGGGATCCGCGGTCAAGATACCGTCCACGTCGGTGAAGATATCGACCATGGCCGCCCGCAAGGCGGCTCCCAGCGCCGTGGCGGACGTATCGCTTCCTCCTCGTCCGAGCGTGGTGATTTCCCCGTCTTCGGTTCGGCCTTGGAATCCGGCCACCACGACGACCTTCCCCGATTCCAGATGGGAGAGAATGGCGGACGGATTCACGTCCAGAATATGCGCCGAACCGAACCTGGAATCGGTGACGATGCCGGCTTGGCCCCCGGTGAGCGCCACGGCGGGAATTCCCTCGGCGTTCAGGAGGCTGGTCAAGGCAGAAGCCGATATAATCTCCCCGCAGGAGAGAAGCAGATCCTTCTCGCGGGCCGGCAAGCTGTTGCCATTCTGGCGGATCAAATCCAAGAGCGTATCGGTTGCGTAAGGTTCGCCTCGCCTGCCCATCGCCGAAACCACGACGACAAGTCCGCGGCCCGTTTTCCTTTCCCGAACAATATGACGGAGGACGTGGCGGCGGGCTTGCTCATCCGACACCGACGTTCCTCCGAATTTTTGGACGGTAACGATCATATGGAATTCCTCCGCTCTTACGCTTGCGGAATGGCGATATATTCGGCGATTTGCACCGCGTTCCAGGCTGCTCCCTTAAGCAGATTGTCGGATACGATCCACAGGTTCAAAGCGCGCGGATTCGACAGGTCCCGGCGAACCCGGCCGACGAAAACGTCGTTCTTCCCGGCAGCAGCGGCGGCCAGCGGGTAAAGCTGCCGTTCCGGGTCATCCATGAGGGTGACGCCCGGAGCGTCCGCCAGCAGCGCTTTGACTTCGCCGATGTCGAAATCTTGCTTCATCTCGACGTAGACGGATTCGGAATGTCCGTACACGACCGGGATGCGCACGCAGGTTGCCGTCACTTCGATCGAATCGTCGCCCATGATCTTTTTCGTTTCCTTGATCATCTTCATCTCTTCCAGGGTAAAGCCGTTGTCCTGGAATTTGTCGATTTGCGGGATGGCGTTGAATGCGATCTGGTGCTTGACGGGCAGCGAGCCGACGGGAAGAATGTCCGGCTTGGGATCGCCCCCGTCCAGAACTTCGCGGCTCTGGCGCAGCATCTCTTGGATCGCCTTCGCGCCGGCGCCGGATACCGCTTGGTACGTCGAGACGATGATCCGGGAAATGCCGAACCGGTCGTAGAGCGGTTTCAGCGCCGCTACCATCTGGATCGTGGAGCAGTTCGGATTCGCGATAATGCCTTTGTGGCCGCTGATCTTGTCGATATTCACTTCCGGCACGACAAGCGGCGTCTCCGGGTCCATCCGGTAAGCGTTCGTGTTATCGATGCATACCGCGCCGTGTTCAACGGCATGCGGAATCAAAGCGCGGCTAACGTCTCCGCCGGCGCTGAACAACGCGATTTCCACGCCTTTGAAGCTGTCCGGAGTCGCTTCTTCGACCGTCAGCTCCTGACCCTTGAACGGGATCTTGGTGCCGGCGGAACGGGCGGAAGACAGCAGTTTCAAGGATTTGAGCGGAAAATCGCGTTCTGCGAGCAGTCTGAGAATCTGTTCCCCGACGGCGCCCGTTGCCCCCACTACGGCGACGTTAAACAACCTTTGATCGGACAATGTCGTCTCCCTCTCTCCTATGTTTACGGCAATTCTCAAGCATATTGAAAACGCTCGATGAGCAACGGTTGCAGCTGTTTGCCTTGCAGCGCTTGTTCGCAGGTATCCATGACGAGATCCATGCGGGCGACGAGCGAATTCGGCTTGCCTTGCGGATTGTCCTGTCCGAACGGCACGAAGTAAATATGCTTGGCGACAAGCAATTTGGCGATGTTCGCCGCGTTCAGTCCGAGCCCGTCGTTGGTCGAGATCGCGAGCACGAGCGGCCGGCCGTTGCGCATTTGCGCCTTGGCGGCCATGAGCACCGGGCTGTCGGTCATCGCATTGGCAAGCTTGCTCGTCGTATTCCCCGTGCAAGGTGCGATAACGAGTACGTCGATCCGCTTGGAAGGACCCAGCGGCTCGGCGTCCACGATGGTGGAAACGAGTTCGTTTCCGGTGATTTCCCGAAGCTGGGTCTGCCAATGCTCCGAGGTGCCGAAGCGGGTATCGGTCGTCATGATCGTATGGGATACGATCGGAATAACGTTGGCGCCGGCATCCACGAAGCGCTTAATATTCGGCATCACTTCCGGCAGCGTGCAATGCGAACCGGACAGCGCATAGCCGACGGTGATTCCCTGCCAATTCATGACGCACTCCCCCGTTGCCCTCTGTCTTCCAGGATGACCTGGGTCAGACTGTTGGCGATAATGCGACCTGCCGTCTTAGGCGCCACGATACCGGGCAAACCCGGCGCGAGAAGCGCCTTGATTCCCCTCTTCTCGGCGAAGCGGAAATCGGTTCCGCCGGGCTTCGAAGCAAGGTCGATAATACAGGCGCGCAAAGGGAGTTGGGCGATCACTTGTGCTGTGACTATCATAGTCGGTATCGTATTAAAAAGCAAGTCGATATTCCCCGATTGCCGCGCCAAATCAGCGATGTAGAAAGGTTTGAATCCCATCTCGAAGGCCCGCGCGAACGAATCCTCCCGGCGGACTCCCGCCTTGATTCTCGCCCCCATTCCCTGAAGCGTTCTGGCGAGCGTCATGCCGGAGCGTCCGAGTCCGAGCACCATGCAGTTGGAGCCGTGGATCGTGATGTCGGTATTCTGGATGGCCATCATGATGGCGCCTTCCGCCGTCGGAATGGAATTGTAGATGGCCACGTCGTCCCGCTCGAACAATTCCACCAGCTGCAGTCCATGCTTCTCGCATAGATTCCTCAAATAAGGCTTCGCCATGCCGGCCACGACTTTCGCGGACTTGGGCAGTACCGAGACATGGGCGTCGGTCAGCGTCAGTTCCCTCTCGGTGAACAGGGCGGAGATGGTTCCGTCGTCTTCCGTACCGACAGCAGGGAGCAGCAGGGCATCGGCATCCGCGAGAATCTCCGGAGACCAGTCCGCTTTGACGACGCCGGTGAACGGCATGTCGAGCCGGTCGAATCCCGAAATCGTGACCGTGGCGTCGAGTTCGGTCAGCCGCCGGATCACCTCAAGCTGCCTGGCGTCCCCGCCGGCGAGAACGACGTGCACTCCCGTAAGCATGAGGGGTCGGTCCCTCCCTTCCGTATGCTTGCAAGCATATAGCACATCGTATGCAAGGGCCTAGTTCCGGGTGCCATTCCAGCTTCGCGCGCGAGGCAGGAACGGCACGGCACGCATCGATCGATTTCGTCTTCCTCTGGTTAGAGCAAAGGCACCATATGGCCGGCTGAACGTGGAAAAAGGGAGAAAACGGGGAGGGGCCGGGGATTTCTTCGGATATTTCATGTAACTCTGACGGGATTCGAGGCTGCGGAGGGGGATTTACTCGAATTTTTCGTGTAACTATGACGGGAAACGGGACTTCGGAGGGGATTTATTCGAAAATATCATGTAACTCTGGCGGAATACGGGACTACGGATAGGATTTACTCGATAATTTCGTGTAACGCTACCGAGATTCGGGGCTGCGGCGGGGACATTCGAGGCGGTGCCGGCCAAACCTTCCGTGAAACATTCAGCATCGATTTAAGCCGCCAAGCCTCGCCGTTCACCCGCGATCCCGCGGTACCGTATTACCCTCATCCCGCACGG
This sequence comes from Cohnella sp. CFH 77786, assembly GCF_019400745.1. Lineage (GTDB taxonomy): Bacteria > Bacillota > Bacilli > Paenibacillales > Paenibacillaceae > Cohnella. Next base: position 78,093 of record NZ_WJIB01000001.1, read on the forward strand.
GCAGGCTTGGCTGCCGGACGGTAGGACGAGGACATATAGACGGCGATCGCCACCCAGATCAGCATGAAAACCAGAATCAGCAACGGCGAGAATGCCTCATGGAAGACAAATGCGCTAAGCGCGAACTGGATCGTCGGCCCGATATACTGGACAAATCCGAGCGTGGACAAGGGGAGACGGGACGCCGCCTTCGCGAACCAGAGCAACGGGAGCGCGGTCACCGCCCCGGACAAGAGCAGCAGTACGAAATGCCCCGCCGGCAAGTCCCAAGCGGAATCGAGCCGTTGCCCCGTCAAGTAGACCAAATACGCGGCCGCAACGGGAAGCACGAACGCCGTTTCCCCGAGCAGACCGGCCGTGGCGTCGTAACCCGCCCTCTTTTTGGCCAGGCCGTAGAACCCGAACGTAACAGCAAGCGACAAGGAAATCCAAGGCACGCGTCCGTAATCGACCGCGGCGAGCAGGACCGCGATTCCCGCCATGGCGACGGCCGCCCATTGACCGCGGTTCGGCTTCTCGCCCAGAAACAGCACGCCTAATACGACGTTGAACAGCGGCGTGATATAGTAACCGAGGCTCGTTTCCTTAACGTGACCGTGAATGACCGCCCAAATGAAAATAAGCCAGTTGGCGCTGATCAGCAAGCTGCTGACCCCGAGCAGCGCGGCTGTCCTGGAGGTGCGGAACAAACGGAAGAAATCGCCGATCCGCCGCTGCCAGATCCACAAGACCAAGACGAAGACGAACGACCAAACGACGCGGTGGGCAAGAATTTCGTTCGCCGGCAGCGTCTCGAACGCTTTCCAGTAGAGCGGAAATACTCCCCAGGCCACATAAGCCAAAACGGCGTAAAAAAGTCCTGTTCTCATGCCAACCATATTAGCACTTGGTTTGGCACTCGTCCAGGACTCCGTTATGGATTATTTCCCCGTATGTCCGAATCCGCCTGCGCCCCGAACCGTGTCCGGCAGCTCGGCGACTTCGGCCAGCGTCACTTGCGGCACGAGCTGGAACACGATTTGGGCGATGCGTTCCCCCCGTTCGATCGTAAACGGCTCGCCGCCCAAATTGATCAGCAGAACCTTCACCTCGCCGCGGTAGTCGGCATCGATCGTGCCCGGCGTGTTCAAACAAGTAACCCCATGTTTATAAGCGAGTCCGCTGCGCGGTCGAACCTGAGCTTCAAGCTCGCGGGGCATCGCCATCGCGAAGCCCGTCGGAACGAGCGCCCTCGCACCCGGAGCCAGCACCAGAGGCTCGGCTACCGCCGCGTGGACGTCGAACCCGGCCGCCCACTCCGACATCCGCTTCGGCAGCGGGATGTCCTCATTCCCCGGAAGCCGCTTCAATTGAACTGGATACAACGAACTCCCTCCCTATCCCCGACAACACTTTCTCTTGCGCGCCGACCAGCGCGATCGCGCACGGCGCTTCCATGATCCGGTTCATCATCCCGTTCACGTCTTCCATCGTCACGCTGTCGATCCGCTCCAGCATCTCGTCGAGCGTGTAGTGCCGCCCCAGCATCAGCTCGTTTTTGCCAAGCCGGTTCATGCGGCTGCTCGTGCTCTCCAGGCTGAGGATCAAGTTCCCCTTAAGCTGCTCTTTGCCCCGGTACAGCTCCGCTTCGCTCAGTCCGTTCTGCTTCACTTCGTCCAGCACTTCCATCGTAAGCTCGTATACGTCCTTCGTCTGCTTCGGCGCGGTTCCCGCATAAACGGTGAACAGGCCGCTGTCCGCATAGGAAGTATGGTACGAGTAGACGGAGTACGCCATTCCGCGCTTCTCGCGGATTTCCTGGAACAGCCTGGAACTCATGCCTCCACCTATCGTGTTATTGAGCAGGATCATCGCGTACAGCTTCGGATCCGAGATGGAACAGCCCGAAAACGTCAGGCACAGATGGTTCTGCTCCGTCTTCTTACGGTGGAACAGGCTGCCCGAACGGAACCGCGGAGTCTCCAGAACGCCTTCCGACCCCGTCACGTCAAACCGGCCGAAATGCTTCTCGATCAGCTCCAGCACTTCTTCGCCGACGTTGCCGGCGATGCTGATCACAGTATTGTCCGTCCGGTACCTCTGGCCCATATATCTGCGCAAATCCTGCGGCCCCATCGGTCCCAGCCGGTCGGCCGTTCCCAGAATGGAATAGGCGAGCGGATGGTCGCCGTATGCCGCGCGCGAAGCCAGATCGTGCACCGTGTCGTCCGGCGTGTCCTCGTACATCGAGATTTCCTCGAGGATCACGTTCTTCTCTTTGGCCAGTTCCGTATCGGCCATCTGCGATTCGAAGAACATATCCGCCAGCACGTCGACGGCGATCGGCAAATGCTGGTCCAGCACCTTCGCGTAATAGCAGGTATATTCCTTGGACGTGAACGCGTTTACGTTGCCGCCGATCCCGTCGAACCGGTCGGCGATTTCCTTGGCCGAATGGCGGTTGGTTCCTTTGAACAGCATGTGTTCGACGAAATGGGAAATCCCGTTATCTTCCGGGGATTCGTTGCGGGAGCCGGTTTTGACCCAGATGCCGAACGATACCGAACGGCAGGTCGGGATCGGTTCGATCATGACGCGCAATCCGTTCTTCAATTGATATTTGTTCACCCGATTTCCCCCTCTTATAGGGAGTTTGACGAAGTCAAACTCTCACCGCTTATAGGGAGTTTGGCAAAGCCAAACTCTCACCTCTTTATAGGGAGTTTGACGTGTAATCGGGAGTTTGACGGAGTCAAACTCTCACCACTCAAACTCTCACCGCTTATAGGGAGTTTGACGTGTAATCGGGAGTTTGACGGAGTCAAACTCTCACCGCTCAAACTCTCCCCGCTCAAACTCTCCCCGTGCAAATTCTCCCCGCTCAAACTCCCGCCGCTTCAAAGAATGAATCCACTATACCAAATTCCGACAACGGCCACAACAGAGACACGTCCCGGGCCCGTCTCAGAACCGGGGAGTCAACAACGGCTCGACCCTCTTGGAGGACAACGTTTCCGTGACGGTTCCCAAGCGGTAGCCTTTCGCCCGGATCGACGCGATCATGCCCTTCAAGGCATCCCTTGAAGCGGAGGTCGGGTGCATCAGCACGAGCTGTCCCGGGCCGATCCGCCTGGCGATCTTGTCCACCACTGCCGAAGCCGGAGGATTTCTCCAGTCCAGCGTGTCCAGGGTCCACAGCACCGTCCGGAGACCGAACTCCCCTGCCGCTTTGACCGTCCGGGCGTCGTAGTCGCCGGAAGGCGGCGCGAACCACCGATTGCGGACCCCCAGCTTCTTCAGCAGCTCTTCCGTTCGCCCGATTTCCCTTCGTTGGCGGGCCATGTCGAGCGCGCTCATGTTCGGGTGGGTGTACGCATGGTTGGACAGCTCGTGGCCCCTGTTCAGGATGTTCTTCGCGGTTTCCATATGGCGGGAGAGCCAGGATCCGTCCAGGAAGAACGTCGCTTTGACGTTTTCCGCATCCAGCGTTTCCAACATCGAGGGCAGATATTCGTCTCCCCATGCCACGTTGATCATGAGCGCCACCATGGGCTTGGCCGGATTGCCCCGGTAAATCGGCTGCAAGGGAAGGTCGTCCAGTCCGACGGCGGGCGGAATGTCGCGGTACACCCACGGAAAATCCGCCGAATCCGGCAGCAGGCCGAGCGACTTCGCCTTGACGTAAGTGGCTGCCGCATCGACCGCGCGCCCGTCGTATCCCGGGATCGCCTTCCAGACCCGGTCGTTGACGGCGTTCGAAGGCTCGATCCGGCGCTTGGCCGCCTCCTGCTCCACCCACTCGCGGAGAGACGGGACGCGGTCTTCGCCGCGGAAGGCCACGATGCCGGAATCGCGGTGTTTCACGGCTTGTACGAACGGCGCGAGCGGACCGTAAGCGCCGGCGATCCACACCGCGGACAAACAGGCCAGCAGGGCCGCCAGCCCTCCGGGAGATTTCATCCTCATGGCAGGAACACCCCGTCTCGTCCGATTTTCTCCCGTATCCTATGCGAAAAAAAACAAAAAGAGACCTTCACAGTCTCTTTTGGCTTCTCGTATGCTAAACCGCGGCCGTCCCAACGGGGTCGACACGGCTTTAACCCGTCCGTTATACGGACACTTCTTCCGTGCCGAGCAGCGCCTTGCGGGACAAGTTGATCCGGCCCATGTTGTCGATTTCGGTGACCTTCACGACGATCTGATCGCCGATGCTCACGACGTCCTCGACCTTCGCGACCCGTTCGTTCGCCAGCTGCGAAATGTGGACCAAACCGTCCTTGTTCGGCAGGATTTCGACGAACGCGCCGAACTTCTCGATCCGTTTGACCGTGCCGGTGTAAATTTCCCCGACCTGGACTTCCTTCACGATGCCTTCGATGATTCTCTGCGCTTTCCGGTTGGCCTCTTCGTCGGTCGAGGAGATGTAAACCGAGCCGTCCTGCTCGATGTCGATTTTGACCCCGGTGTCCTCGATGATCTTGTTGATGATTTTGCCGCCGGATCCGATGACGTCGCGGATTTTGTCCGGGTGGATCTTCATCGAAATGATCTTCGGCGCATACGGGCTGAGCGACTTGCGCGGCTCTTTCATCGTCTCGAGCATCTTGTCCAGGATGAACATCCGGCCCGCCTTCGCCTGATCCAGCGCTTGCGTGAGAATATCGCGGTCGATGCCGTCGATCTTGATGTCCATCTGGATCGCCGTAACGCCAGCCGAGGTTCCCGCGACTTTGAAGTCCATATCCCCGAGGTGGTCTTCCATTCCTTGAATGTCCGTCAAAATCGAGAAATGGTCCCCATCCTTGATGAGTCCCATCGCCACGCCCGCCACCGGGGCCTTGATCGGAACCCCCGCGTCCATCATGGCCAGCGTGCTCGCGCAAATGCTCGCCTGGGAAGTGGAACCGTTGGACTCCAGCACCTCGGATACGAGACGAATCGTATACGGAAACTCCGCCTCGGAAGGAATGACCTTCAGCAGGGCGCGTTCTCCGAGCGCTCCGTGGCCGATTTCGCGGCGTCCCGGCGGACGCAGGGGCCGCGCTTCGCCGACGGAAAACGGCGGGAAGTTGTAATGGTGCATGAACCGTTTGGACTCTTCGAGGCCGATGCCGTCTAGAATCTGCACGTCTCCCAAAGCGCCGAGGGTACATACGCTAAGCGCCTGGGTCTGGCCGCGGGTGAACAACCCGGAACCGTGCGTCCGGGGCAGCAGGCCGACGTCGGACGTGATCGGACGGATTTCGTCCAATGCGCGTCCGTCCGGACGGACCTTGTCGTGGGTGATGAGCCGGCGCACTTCGTTTTTGACGATGTCGTACAGCACTTCTTTGACGTCGGCGAGCTTCTCCGGCGTCTCGGCATAGACCGTCTCGAAATGTTCGACCGTCTCCGCGTTGATCGCGTCGATGGCGTCCTGCCGGGCGTGCTTCTCCGGAATGCGGACCGCTTCGACCAAGCGGGCTTGCGCGTAGGCTTGTACATCCGATTCGACCGCCGGATCCACGGAGTGAAGCTGAACCTCCATCTTCGGAGCGCCGGCCTTGGCGACCAGCTCGTCGATCGTGGCGACGATTTTCTTGATTTCCTCGTGGCCGTACATGATCGCTTCGAGCATATCGGCTTCCGGCACTTCGTCGGCCTCCGCCTCGACCATCATGATGGCTTCACGGGTACCCGCCACGACGACGTACAGGTCGCTCTTCTCTTCCTGCTCGACCGTCGGATTAATGATGAATTGTCCGTCCACCCGTCCGACGATGACGCCTCCGATCGGCCCGTTAAACGGGACGTTGGAGATGGAGAGCGCCGCAGAAGTGCCGATCATCGCGGCGATTTCGGGAGAGCAGTCCTGATCGACGCTCATGACGAGGTTGACGATCTGAACGTCGTTCCGGAAGCCTTCCGGAAACAGCGGCCGGATCGGCCGGTCGGTCAGGCGGCTGGCGAGAATCGCTTTCTCGCTCGGGCGTCCTTCCCGCTTGATGAATCCGCCCGGAATTTTCCCTACGGCATACAGCCGCTCTTCATAGTTGACGGTCAGCGGAAAAAAGTCCAGGTCCTTCGGACCCGGGGAAGCCGTAACCGTCGACAGGACGACCGTGTCCCCGTAACGGACGACGACCGCTCCGTTCGCCTGTTTGGCCAGGCGTCCCGTCTCCAGCTCGAACGGCCTTCCGCCGAGCTGCATTGACACGCGGTGTTCCATGCATAAACCTCCTTCATTTAGACCTATGTACATTCGACACTGTTCCCATTATTTCCTGCCGGCATCTTCGTTAGGCATGAAAACGCGATCGGAAAACGGCCTGAACCCGAAATCATCCCCGAAAGCGACGTTTCCTGGTTCCCCGCTTCCGATGGCAAAGGGGGGGCCCTGGAGATATAAAAAGCAACCCAGGACCGTTCGGGACGGAAACGTCCCGAGCGATTCGGCCAGGTTGCTTGGCGGGTCACGGAATTAGCGGCGCAAGCCGAGTTTCTCGATCAGGGCGCTGTACCGTTCAACGTCTTTGTTCTTCAAGTACGCCAGCAGCTTACGGCGCTGACCGACCATCTTGAGCAGACCGCGGCGGGAGTGGTGGTCCTTCTTGTGTTCCCGCAGGTGGGTCGTCAAGTTGTTGATGTTTTCCGTAAGGATAGCGATCTGGACTTCCGGGGAACCGGTGTCCGAAGCGTGCGTCTTGTGCTGTTCGATCAGCTCTTGTTTACGCTCTTGAGTGAGTGCCATCCTGTTTCACCTCCTTCGTTGGAATCGCCGTTAGCCTCGCCGCCGACGGTGAGATCGGGCGGCCAAGCCAAGGTTCTGGCTGCGCGCGAACGCGCAACGTGATTTAGTATAGCACACCCGGCCATGGAGTTACAATGCAACCGCGAAAATTATTGTTCCCTCAGCCGGTCAAGAATCGACCGCGCGCGATCCGAGTCTTGGGCGATCTGAGCGACCAGCTCGTCTACGGAGCCGAACTTCCGTTCGTCCCTCAGGTATTCACGGAACGTCAGCTCGATCGGCCGACCGTACAAATCCCCCGAGAAGCCGAACAAGTGCGCTTCCAGCTTCAACTCGCCCATGGGGGCTTCGAAGGTGGGCCTGTATCCGACGTTGAGCACCGCGTCATGCGTTTCCTCAACTTCCCCCCGGCCGCCGACGACTCCGGCCGTGACGGCATAGACGCCGACGCGCGGGATGACGTAAGGCTGCTCCGGCAGTACGTTGGCCGTCGGAAAGCCGAGCAGCCGGCCCCGGGCTTGTCCGTGCACGACCGTCCCTCTCAAAGAGTAAGGCCGGCCCAAGAGCCGGGCGGCGATGTCGCAGCGACCTTCGGCGAGTTCCTCGCGGATCCGCGTGCTGCTGACCTTGTCTCCGCCGCCCTCCACAGGCTCCGCCACCGCCACCTCGATGGCGCCTTCCCCGCATCTGCGCAGCGTATCGGAATTGCCCTCCCCCATGTGACCAAAAGAAAAGTCGAAGCCGACGACGGCCGTCCGGACATCGAGAGGGAGAAGCAGCTCCCGGACGAACTTCTCCGCGGTGATTTCCGCGAACGCGCGGTCGAACCGGATGACGTAGGCGGCTTCCGCCCCCAGCGATTCGAGAAGCTTCAGCTTGTCCTCCAGGGGCGTAAGAACCGTCCGGTATTGATCGCCCTGCCCCAATACGGCTCTCGGATGGGGGTCGAACGTCATCACCGCAGGCGTCTGGCCGCGCTCGCGCCCCTGGGCGACCGCGCGGCGGATGACTTCCGCGTGCCCCAGATGGACACCGTCGAAAAATCCGATGGCGATCGACAATCCCCCCGCTTTGCGGGCTCCCGCCGGAAGCGACGATCCGTCTCCGACCGCCTCTGCTGTCAATTCGTATCTCTCCACTGCCATTCCCCTTTGCAAACCGTGGCTGCGACCGGTTAATTCCCGTCTTGGTCGTGCTCCGCGGGCGGAAACACCTTCACGGCGCGCAGCCATCCGGAGTCCTCTTCCAGTTCGAAAATGCCGAGAAACCCTCCGCCGGGCCGGTCCACCAGCCACAATCCCGCTCCCTCCGGCACGGGATTCAAGCGGGAAGCCCGAATCGGCTTGCCTTGTACCGCGTGCAGGGATTCGGGCATCGGTGCCGAAGTTCTCGGAAGATGGGTGAGCAAGCGGTCGGCGGGAACGATCCGGTCCCGGAGCGTCCCTTCACGGACCAGCTCCGGAATGTCCTCGAGCGTCACGCATTGCTCGCGCCTCAGTCCCGCGCTCTCGGTACGGACGAGCGATGCCATCACTGCGGGAACGCCGAGTCTTCGTCCTATATCTACGCACAACGTCCGGATATATGTCCCTTTCGAGCAGCGGACCGAAAACCGGATCTCCGGCCGGGAGATCCCCGCGGTGACGTTCAGAATGTCGATCGCGTGAATCGTCGCTCTTCTCGGTTTGCGCTCGACGGCAATCCCTTGCCGGGCAAGCTCGTACAGACGTTTGCCGTTCACCTTGACGGCGGAAACCATCGGAGGGATTTGCTCGATCTCGCCTAAGAAGGAGAGTACCGCTTCCTTCATCCGTTCCTCCGTCAAATGGGAAACGTCCGCTTCTTCGGTGACGGTTCCTTGCAGGTCTTCCGTGTCGGTCGCGATTCCGAAACGGAGGGTCGCTTCGTACGTTTTCGGCATTTCCTGCAAATATTCCACGAACCGGGTCGCCCGGCCGACGCACAGCGGGAGCACGCCCGTCACCGCCGGATCCAGCGTGCCCGTATGGCCGATCCGTCTGACGCCAAGAAGGCGGCGGGCTTTGGCCACGACGTCGTGAGAGGTCCAGCCGGCCGGTTTCCAGACCGCCAGCACTCCGTCCGCCGCAACGGTCGTTCCTTTCATGGGGCCTCCAGCTCTTTTCGTAAATACGCGATCACTTGCTCCATCGCTTCGGCCAGCGGAACCGTCAGCCGGCAGCCGGCGGCGCGGACGTGCCCGCCTCCGCCGAAATGCTTGGCCGCTTCCGCCACGTTGACCCGGCCGGCCGAACGCATGCTGACCTTCACCGATTTCGCGCCGTTTTCCTTGAACAGGACTCCGACCTCTACCCCTTCGATGTTCCGCGGATAATTGACGAGACCTTCCAGGTCTTCGTTGGATGCGCCGGTTTCCTCCAAATCCTCGGAGGTCACCCAAATCCAGCCGATCCGCTGGTCATCGCTAAACGCGAGCCGGGAAAGCCCGCGCTGGATCATCCGCATCTGCCCCATGGACATGCGTTCGAGGAGCTCCTCGGCCAGCATCGGTCCCGGCGCCCCGGCTTCCAGCAAACGGGAGGCCGCCTCCATCACGAACGGGCTCGTATTGGAATAGCGGAACCCGCCCGTATCCGTCAGAAGCCCCGTGTATAAGGCGGAGGCGATGTCGGCATCCAAGGAAAACCCCATGTGGACGGCCAATTCGTACAGGATCTCGGCCGTCGCCGCCGCATCGAAACGGAGCAGGTTCACGGAGCCGTACGCATCGTTCGTCGGGTGGTGATCGATGTTGAGGAGATCGTATCCGTCCTCGAACCATCGCTGCGCCGGTCCGACCCGGGCGAAGTCGGCGCAGTCCACCGCGATGACGTGCCGGAATTTCCGCTCCGGTTCGCCGTCCCCGCATCCCATGATGTCGCCGCTTTTCCATAGGAATCGCAGGCGCGAGGGTACGGGCCCTTCGTTCATCATGGCGAATGTCTTGCCCAGCCGGTGCAGCATCCAACCGATCGCGACGGTGGAGCTGATGGCATCCCCATCCGGCTGCACATGGGACACGACGAGAAAATCGTCACGTTCCCTCAGAAAATCCGCCGCTTGCGTGAGTTTCGCTTCCCACATCCGTTTCCCCCCAAGCGTCTATTAGGAATTCCTGCAATTGGCAAATAAACCGGGACGCGTCAAGGCTGACGCGTTTCCCGGTTGATTTGCTGCAGCAGCGATTCGATATGGCTGCCGTATTCGATGGAACTGTCGAACCGGAATTCGATTTCCGGCGTATGGCGAAGCCGGACGCGCCGGCCGAGCTCCGTACGGAGAAACCCTTTCGCCCGGCCGATCGCGTGAAGCGTCGCTTCCTTCTGTTCTTCGCTGCCCAGTATGCTGAGATACACGCGGGCGAGCGACAAATCGCCGGTCACGTCCACTCCGGTCACGGTGATGAATCCGATGCGCGGATCCTTCAGTTCGGTCTGGATGATACCGCTGATTTCTTTTTTGATCTGTTCCCCGACCCTGCCCGTTCGGAATTTGGCCATGCCGTATCACCTCGCCTAAGTTCGCTCTCTCGGTTAGCGCTCGACGGACTCCATGACGAACGCTTCGATGATGTCGCCCTGCTGGAGATCGTTGAACTTCTCCAACGTGATGCCGCATTCGTAGCCTTCGCTGACTTCGCGGGCGTCGTCCTTGAACCGTTTGAGCGAATCGATTTTGCCTTCGTATACGACGGATCCGCCGCGGATCAAGCGGGCTTCCGCATTGCGCGAGATTTTGCCGTCGGTGACCATGCAGCCGGCGATCGTGCCGACCTTGCTGACCTTGAACGTCTCGCGGACTTCCGCATGGCCGATGACCGTTTCTTTGTAAACCGGATCGAGCATGCCCTTCATCGCGCTCTCGATCTCTTCGATCACTTTGTAAATGATGCGGTGCAGGCGGACGTCGACCTTCTCCTGCTCCGCGGCGGCTGCCGCGCGGCCATCGGCGATGACGTTGAAGCCTACCACGATCGCCGAAGAGGCCGCAGCCAGATGAATGTCGGATTCCGTGATCGCGCCTACGCCGCTGTGGATCGTTTTGACGCGGACGCCTTCGACCTCGATTTTCTCGAGCGAGCCTTTGAGCGCCTCCAGGGACCCTTGCACGTCGGCTTTCAGGATGACGTTGAGGTCTTTGATCTCGCCTTCCTTGATCTTGCTGAACAGATCGTCCAGCGTCACCTTGGAGTTCGACTTCATCGTTTCCTGGCGCGTCTTGATCGCGCGTTTGTCGGCGATTTCGCGGGCTTTCCGCTCGTCTTCGAACACCATGAACGGGTCGCCGGCTTGCGGCACCTCCGTCAGGCCGGTGATTTCGACCGGGGTCGAAGGGCCGGCTTCCTTGATCCGGCGACCGCGGTCGTTAGTCATCGCGCGGACGCGGCCGAAGCAGTCGCCCGCCACGAAGGCGTCGCCAACCTTGAGCGTGCCGTTCTGCACGAGGACGCGGGCAACCGGGCCTTTGCCTTTGTCGAGCTCGGCTTCGAGAACGGTGCCGCGGGCGCGTTTGTCCACGACGGCCTTATAGTCGTTCACTTCGGCGACGAGCAGGATCATTTCCAGCAACTCGTCGAGATTCAGGCGCTGCTTGGCGGAAATTTCGACGAAAATCGTATCGCCGCCCCACGATTCCTGAACGAGCCCGTACTCGGTAAGCTCCTGCTTGACCCGGTCCGGGTTGGCTTCCGGCTTGTCGATCTTGTTGACCGCCACGATGATCGGCACATTCGCCGCTTTGGCGTGGTTGATCGCTTCGACGGTCGTCGGCATGACGCCGTCGTCGGCCGCCACGACGAGAATCGTGATATCCGTCACTTGGGCGCCGCGGGAACGCATGACCGTGAACGCTTCGTGGCCCGGCGTGTCGAGGAACGTGATTTTCTTGCCGTTCGTCTCGACTTGGTATGCGCCGATGTGCTGGGTAATGCCTCCGGCTTCCCCCGCCGCGACCTTCGTTTCCCGGATGGCGTCGAGCAGCGTCGTCTTGCCGTGGTCGACGTGGCCCATGATCGTGACGACCGGGGCGCGCGTTTCCAGAGCGTCCGGATCGTCATTCTCTTCCACCGTTTCGAAGTTGGTGTCCTCGACGACGATTTTCACTTCCGTCTCGACGCCGTATTCGCCGGCGACGAGCAGGACGGTATCCAAGTCGAGCTCCTGGTTGATGGTCACCAACGTTCCCATCATCAGCAGCTTTTTAATGACTTCCGACGCATCCTTATGCAACAGTTTGGCCAATTCGCCGACGGTCATTTCGCCGCGGACGATGACTTTTTTCGGCGTGTTGTCGATCTTCTCGCGCTGAGGCTGGTTGCCGCGGCCCTTGGCGTTTTTGCCGCCTTTGCCTTTGCCGCCCCGGAAACCGCCGCGTCCTTCGTCAAACCGCTTGCCGAAATCGTTGTCCTTGCGCTTGGCATCGCGGCCAAATCCGCCGTCGCGGCCCTTGCCGGCATCCGGACGGCCGCCGCGGTTGTTGTCGCCCGGCCGGCCGCCGCGCGCCGGAGCTGCCGCTGCGGGCGCCGGCGCGCGGGCAGCGCCGCCGAATCCGCCGCCGCCTTGGCCTTGCGGGCGTCCTCCGCCAAAGCTGCCGCCTTGGCCCTGCGGACGGTTAAACCCGCCGCCTTGACCGCCTTGGCCCTGCGGTCGGCCGCCATCGCGGTTAAACCCGCCGCCTTGACCGCCTTGGCCCTGCGGTCGGCCGCCATCGCGGTTGAACCCGCCGCCTTGACCGCCGCCGCCTTGCGGACGGCCGCCGTCGCGGTTAAATCCACCGCCTTGGCCTTGCGGACGGTTGCCTTGATATCCGCCTCCCTGGCCGCCTTGACCCTGCGGGCGGCCTCCGTCGCGGTTGAATCCGCCGCCCTGACCGCCGCCTTGCGGACGGCCGCCATCGCGGTTATATCCGCCGCCTTGACCGCCGCCGCCTTGCGGACGGCCCCCGTCGCGGTTATACCCGCCGCCCTGACCGCCGCCGCCTTGCGGACGGCTTCCGTCGCGGTTATACCCGCCGCCCTGACCGCCGCCTTGCGGACGGCCTCCGTCGCGGTTATTTCCACCGCCCTGACCGCCGCCTTGCGGACGGCCTCCGTCGCGGTGATGCCCGCCGCCGTGGCTTCCCTGGCCTTGCGGGCGTCCGCCGCCCTGACCCTCCGGGCCCGCCGCCGCGGGACGCGGAGCGGGTGCCGCCGCGCCTGCGCCCGCGTTTGCCGGAGCGGGAGCGGAAGCCTGCACCGCCGGGCGGGATGCTTGCTCCTCCGCCCTGCGCTGCGGCTGTCCGGCCGCGCCAGCGGCTGCGGGCGCTCCCGCCGGCTTCGGAGCGGCCTGCTTGGCCGCCGTCTGCGCCATTTTGGCCGCCGCATTGGCTTTGACGTCGCGGAAGAACTTCTCGACGGCCTCCACCATGCCGTCCTCCATTACGCTCATGTGATTGTTGACCGGCTTGTTCTGCCTTTTGAGAATCGTAATGATTTCCTTGCTGCTCATGTTGAGCGATTTGGCATATTCGTAAACGCGAAGCTTATCCTTGTTGTCGTTCGTATCTTGTTTACTCAATATTCTCCACCTCCGAATGTTGAACCCAGCCGTCCGCGATCATGTCGGCGAACCCCTGATCCGTCACGGCGAACATGACGCGCTCAGGCTTGCCGACGGCCCCGCCCAGCTCGAAGCGGGTAAACCCGACCACGAGCGGAACGTTGTAGCTGCCGCACTTGTCCGCGAGCTTCTTCCCCGTATTGTCCGACGCGTCCTTCGCCAGCACGACGAGCTTGGCCTCGCCGGCGCGGACGGCCTTAAGCACCGTTTCTTCCCCGGAAACCAGCTTCCCCGCCCGCATGGCGAGACCGAGACGCGACAACGCCTTATTCGTCGTCATCGTCGTCACCCGCCAGCTGCTTGCCCGCGTGGAACTCGTCTTCCACTTTTATGAAATCCTGCTCCAGCCGGTCGTAGATCTCGGCGGACACGGGCACCTTGAGCGCCCGTTCGAACGCTTTCGATTTCTTGGCCAGTTTGAAGCAGCTTACCTTGCCGTGCAAATAAGCGCCGCGCCCCGGCTTTTTGCCGGTGAGGTCGATCTGGATGTCCCCTTGCGGCGAACGGACGATGCGAATGAGTTCCTTTTTCGACATCATTTCCTGGCAGGCGACGCATTTGCGCTGCGGTATTTTCCGCGGTCTCAAGGTTGTTCCCCCCTCCCGGCCCCGCGCGGGCGCGGCGGCCGAATCTAGTCGATGGACACGCTGTCCTGGTGCATGGTCGCGCCCTGCGTTTTGGGGCGGCCGTATTCCTGCTCGGCCTGGGTCTCGCTCTTGATGTCGATTTTCCAGCCGGTCAGCTTGGCCGCGAGTCTCGCATTCTGCCCCTTGATCCCGATCGCGAGCGACAGTTGATAGTCCGGCACGATGACGCGCGCCATCTTCTCGGCCTCGAAGACGATGACTTCGAGCACTTTGGACGGGCTCAGCGCGTTCGCGACGTACTCTTCCACGGACTCGGACCAACGGACGATATCGATTTTCTCGCCTTTCAGCTCCGTGACGATCGTCTGCACGCGGGCTCCCTTGGGTCCGACGCAGGAACCGACGGGGTCCACTTCTTCATTGCGGGAGTGCACGGCGATTTTGGACCGGAAGCCCGCTTCCCGCGCCACCGATCGGATCTCGACGGTGCCGTCGAAAATCTCGGGAACCTCGAGCTCGAACAGCCGTTTCAGCAGACCCGGGTGGGTACGGGACAAAATGATCTGCGGCCCCTTGCTCGTGTTTTCGACTTTCGTGATGTAGGATTTGACCCGGTCGCCCTGCTTGAACTTGTCGGTCGGCATGAGTTCGGTCAGCGGCAGCGCCGCCTCCACTTTGCCGAGATCGATGTACAGGTTGCGAAGATCCATGCGCTGGATGATACCGGTGACGATATCCTGCTCCTTGTCCACGAAAGCGTGGTAGATGAGGCCGCGCTCGGCTTCGCGGATCCGCTGGGTGACGACCTGCTTCGCCGTCTGGGCCGCGATCCGTCCGAAGTCGCGAGGCGTGACTTCGATCTCCGCGATGTCTTCCAACTGATAGTGGGGATTGATGCTGCGAGCCGCTTCGAGCGAGATCTCCAAACGGGGATCCAGGACTTCCTCCACGATCGTTTTGCGGGCGTAAACCTTGATTTGGCCGGTCGTACGGTTGATGTCGACGCGCACGTTCTGCGCCGTGTTGAAATTTCTCTTGTAGCTGGAGATGAGTGCCGCTTCGATGGCTTCGATCAGGACATCCTTGGCGATGCCCTTCTCTCGCTCGATTTCGGACAGCGCTTCGATAAACTCCATGCTCATGTCGGGATGACCCCTCCTTCGGTGAATTAGAATACGATGGCCAGGCGAGCCGAGGCCACTTTATCGTAAGGGATGGCAACTTTCCGGCGGCCGATGGCGACCGTCATCGCCTTGCCGTCGAAGTCTTCCAGCCTTCCTTCGAATTCTTTGGCGCCGTCTACCGGTTCGTACGTCGTCACGAACACGTGCTTGCCGACGGCTTTGGCCACGTCCTCGGGCTTCTTCAGCGGACGTTCGGCTCCGGGCGAGCTGACTTCGAGAAAATACGCCTCTTCGATGGGATCCAGCTCGTCGAGCTTCGCGCTCACGAACTCGGAAATGCGGCCGCAATCGTCGATGTCGATGCCGCCCTCCTTGTCCACGAACAGCCGCAGGAAACGGTTGCTCCCTTCTTTGACGTACTCTACGTCCACCAATTGGAATCCATTGTCCTCCAAATACGGAGTCGCGAATTTTTCCACAATGGATTTGATACTCGTTGCGCTCAATTGCCCAACCTCCCGTGCTTCCAAATGGATTCGTCGCTGCATCGCAAACCGAAATCGCCCATGGCAAAACGGAAAGAGTGGGTTTCCCCACTCTTCTGCAGACAGTGATATCCACATGATTACCAAAATTAGTTTAGCATATTCCGGTCTTTCTGGCAACGGAATTTTTCCTCTATTTTTGCTTTGCTTTCGAGCCGGTTCTCCGAGATCAGAACAGCATCAGCTGGTTGCTCTCCGGCAGCCCGCGGAAGCATCCCATGCCGTTCAGCAGCTCGACGATCGTCTTGCTCGCCTTGGAGCGTTGCTGGAAATCCTCGATGGAGAGGAAGTCGCCGTCCGCGCGGGAAGCCGCGATGTTGCGCGCCGCGTTCTCGCCGATGCCCGCGACCGCCGAGAACGGCGGAATGAGGGAATCGCCGTCCACGATGAAGCGGGTGGCGTCGGAACGGTACAGGTCCAGCGGTTTCACCTTGAAGCCGCGCGCCGTCATCTCCAGCCCCATTTCGAGGATCGAGATCATGTTTTTCTCTTTCGTCGTCGCTTGGAACCCTTTGTTTTCGATGTCGACGAGCGTTTTGAGAATCGCGTCGTAGCCTTGGCAGAACAGCTCCACGTCGAAATCCGCCGCCCGGACGGAGAAATACGTCGCATAAAATTCGATCGGATAATACAGCTTGAAGTAGGCCGTCCGTACGGCCGAGATAACGTAGGCCGACGCGTGCGCCTTCGGGAACATGTACTCGATTTTCAAGCAGGAGTCGATGTACCACTGCGGCACCCCGGAGCGCTTCATTTCGTCGATCCACTCCGGCGTCAGTCCCTTGCCCTTCCGCACGCTTTCGGTGATTTTGAACGCCAGCGACGCATCCATTCCTCCCTTATAAATGAGGAAAAGCATGATGTCGTCGCGGCAGCCGATGACCGTCTTGATCGTGCAGGTGCCGTTCTTGATCAGCTCCTGCGCGTTGCCAAGCCAGACCCCCGTGCCGTGGGACAAGCCCGAGATCTGCAGCAGGTCGGCGAAGGAGGAAGGCTTCGTTTCCTCGAGCATCTGGCGAACGAAGCGCGTTCCCATCTCCGGCACCCCGTACGTGGCCACCGGGGTACGGATCTGTTCGGGCGTAACGCCGAGCGCTACCACCGAGTTGAAGAGGCTCATAACCTTCGGATCGTTCATCGGAATCGTCGTCGGATCGACTCCGGTCAAGTCCTGCAGCATCCGCATCATCGTCGGATCGTCGTGCCCGAGAATATCGAGCTTGAGCAGGTTCTCGTCGAAGGCGTGGTAGTCGAAATGGGTCGTTTTCCACTCCGAGCTCGTGTCGTCGGCAGGGTACTGGACCGGGGTGATGTCCTCGACCTCGATATAGTCAGGCACGACGACGATGCCGCCGGGATGCTGTCCGGACGAACGCTTCACGCCCGTGACGCCGAGCGCGATCCGGTTCAGCTCCGCGCCCCGCCACGATTTGCCGTGGTCCTCCTGGTACTTCTTCGCGTAGCCGAAACCCGTTTTCTCCGCGACCGTGCCGATCGTGCCCGCGCGGAACACGCTCTTCTCGCCGAACAGCACCTTCGTGTAATTGTGGGCGTGCGGCTGGTATTCGCCCGAGAAGTTGAGGTCGATATCGGGAACCTTGTCGCCCTTGAACCCGAGGAACGTCTCGAACGGAATGTCCTGACCGTCGCCCTTCATAACGTTCCCGCAATCCGGGCAGGGCTTGTCCTTCAGATCGAAGCCGCTGGGCACGCTGCCGTCGGTGATGAACTCGCTGCGCTTGCATGAGGGATTGCGGCACAGGTAGTGCGCGGGCAGCGGATTCACCTCCGAGATCCCCAGAAACATCGCGACGACGGACGACCCGACGGACCCCCGCGAGCCGACCAGATAGCCGTCCGCATTCGACTTTTTCACGAGCCGTTCGGAGATCAGGTAGTTCGCCGAGAAGCCGTACTGGATAATCGGCTTAAGCTCTTTCTCGAGCCGGGCGGTGACGATTTCCGGGATCGGATCGCCGTACATCCGGCGGGCCGTCTCAT
The DNA here is from genome assembly GCF_019400745.1 of Cohnella sp. CFH 77786. Taxonomy (GTDB): domain Bacteria; phylum Bacillota; class Bacilli; order Paenibacillales; family Paenibacillaceae; genus Cohnella. The sequence goes on from NZ_WJIB01000001.1 coordinate 95,673, forward strand.
AGCATTTGTTCCGGATTTCCTCGTCGGCCCCGTCGATGATCGGCGAGAACAGGCCGTTGTCGGTCGGGCCGCCCTTCTTCGGAAACATTTCGAACGGTTCGAACCGGTCCGCCAGCTCCGACGTATTCCTCACGACCACTTCGTACGCTTTCTCTTTGCCCAGGAACGCGAAACATTCGAGCATCTCGTTCGTGGTGCGGAAATGCGCGTCCGGCTTGCGTTGGTCCTTGAGCGGGCTGAAGCCGGTGATGCCATGGATCGTGACGTCGCGGAACAGCTTCTCCCGAGGCGTCAAGTAGTGGACGTTGCCCGTGGCGACGACCGGCTTGCCGAGCTTCTCTCCGATCCGGCAAATTTTGCGCAGCGCCTCCTCCAGCTCCGCCCGGCTGCCGACCAGGCCCTTGTCCAGCAAGTGCATGTAGAAATCGAGCGGTTGGATCTCCAGGACGTCGTAGAATGCCGCCACATCTTCCGCTTCCTCGAGCGATTTGTTCAGCACCGTTTCGAAAAATTCGCCTTTCTCGCAGCCTGACATCACGAGAAGCCCTTCGCGCAGCTCGACCAGCTTGCTTCTCGGGATGCAAGCGACCCGGTTGAAAAAATCCGTGTGCGACAGGGAGATCAGCTTGAACAGATTTTTCTTGCCGACCGCGTTCAGCGCATAGATGCCGCAGTGGAACGGCCTCGTCGTCTTCCATCCGTTGACGTTCACTTCGTTCAGCTGGTGCAGCTCCGCAACGCCGCGTGTCTGGGCGTCCTTGATGAGCCCGTTCAGGATACCTCCGAGCGCGATCGTGTCGTCGATGGCCCGGTGGTGGTTTTCGAGCGAAACCTTGTACAGGTCCGCCAGCGTATTGAGGCGGTGATTCTTCATCGTCGGATGCAGGAATCGGGCCAACTCCAGCGTGTCGAGCACCGAATTGGCGACCGGCGGGAACCCGTGTTGCTTGCAGGCTTCCTGGATGAAGCCGATATCGAACCTCGCGTTGTGCGCGACCAGAACGGAATCCTGGACGAACTCAAGGAACTCGCGAAGCTTCGGCGCCAGCTCGGGTGCGTCCTTCACCATCTCGTCGCCTATGCCCGTGAGCTGCTGGATGTTGTAGGGAATGGGCTCATGCGGATTGATGAACGTTTCGAACCGCCCGATCTCCTGCCCATCCTTCATCTTGACGCCGGCCAGCTCGATGATTTTGTTCGCCGTCACGGACAGGCCCGTGGTCTCGATGTCGAATACGACGTAAGTGGCGTCCGGCAGGCTCTCTTCCCTTGGGTTCAGCACCATCGGCACGGCATCGTTGACGACGTTCGCCTCTACCCCGAACAACACCTTCATGCCGTGCTTCTTGCCGGCCTTGACCGCGTCGGGATAACATTGGACGTTGCTGTGGTCGGTAATCGCGATCGCCTTGTGCCCCCACTTGGCCGCGGTTTTGATATACGCGTCGACGGGAGTGACGGCGTCCATCGCGCTCATCGTCGTATGCAAATGGAACTCTACGCGTTTCTCCTCGGCTTCGTCCTTCGGCTCCGGGGGGGCGGACACTTCCTTCAGGTCGCTCGGCATCATGACGAGCTCGGGCGGATTCATGAACCGGTCGTATTCCACGCGGCCTCTCAGCTTCAGCCATTTGCCGTTCGCGAGCAGCCCGAGCACTTTGTTGTCGTCTTTCGTTTTGCCGAACACCTTGACGCCGATGGAATCGGTGAAATCGGTCACGTTGAACTGATAAAGCGTGCTGCCCGTGCGCAACTCCTTGACCTCGAGGCCGAAAACGGTGCCTTGGACCGTCACCTTTTTCTCTTCTTCCTGGACCTGCTGGATCGGCACCGGCTCGTCCTTGATCTCGTAGCCGTGCTGCAGCACTTCCGGCGCGTCTCCGGCAGGCGGCGCTTCCGTCTGGACGGTCGCCATCAGCTGCTGGACCGCTTGGCCGTTCTCCTCCCGGATTTTCTGCTGGAATTCGTCGTAGACCTCCTGCCTCGACTCCCCCACGGCCAGCTTCACGCGGCAAGAACGCCCGAAACGATCCTCGAAAAACCGGACGGCGTGCGCGTCGACGGACTTTCGCTGGGCGAGGCCAAGCGACATCTCGTCCAGCAAATACAGCGTAAGCAAGCCGTTCTCCGCCTCGATCCGCGCCTTGGCCAGCCACCCGTTGACCGACACGAATTCCCGCTGCATCCATTCCACGAACACCGGCCAATACTCTTCGAGGACGGTAGACGTCGGTACCGCGTCCTCGTAGGCGAGGCGGACGACGATGTCCGCCAGGTGGCCGAGCTTCGCTTTCATTTTTTCGATCCAGCCTATGTATATCGACGCCGGTAGAGGCGTGCTTTTGACGATATGAAACTTCCATTCCTTGCGGGCTTTGCTTACCTCGACCTTGTCGATGTAGCCGTCCGAGAAATATTCCGAGACCCAGGCAGCCGGAATTTCCGCCTGCTGGAGCAGCAATTCGAACCGTTTGCGTCCATCCGCGGCTTGATGCATATGTACCTGCCTCCCAGCTTCAGAAAAAGCAAAAGCTTCCGCGAATGACGGCGCCCTTCCCGTGCTCCGGGCCGGTTCAGCCTTCTTCCATTCGGAAGCTGCTCAGTTGTCTATTATTTTATCGTAAGAGAATCGAAAAGGGAAGGTCGGTTCATGCGTTTCTAGAATCGAAGACGCTATTTCGGAAGGTGAGCGAAACAACGTGAGGATTCGTATCCCTGCGACGCTATTTCGCCAGGTGTAACCGTGTCCGTGTGACGCTATTACGGCGGATGACTTGTTCCCGCCGACAGAAAAAAATCCCCATAGCGGTGCACCAGTCCAACCGCTACGGGGATTTCATGTTCCCTAAATCAATACGCTCTCGCGAACACGACCGTGTGTTTGGAGGGATCCCCGCAAACGAGGCACTTGTTCTTCGTCTCGGCCGGTTCGAACGGAATGTTGCGGCTCGTCGCGCCGCTCTCTTCCTTCACCTGCTTCTCGCAGGCTTCCGAGCCGCACCAGCCGGCAAGCGCGAAGCCGCGGTGCTCCTCGAGCTTCGATTTCAACTCGTCCAGCGTGTCTGCGGAGAAGAAATGCTCTTCGCGGAACTGAAGCGCGCGCCGGTACATCTCCTGGTGCACCTGTTCGAGCATTGCCTTCACTTCATCCGCCAGGTTCTCCAGGGGCACTTGCTTTTTCTCGCCGCTTACGCGGGAGACGAGGACGCAGACGCCGTTCTCGAGGTCCCGCGGTCCAAGCTCCAGACGGATCGGGATGCCGCGCATCTCGTACTCGTTGAACTTCCAGCCCGGCGAAACGTCGGAACGGTCGTCCACTCGGACACGGACGCCGGCTTTCTTCAGCTCGGCGAACAGCTCGTCGGTCTTGGCGATGACTTGGTCCCGAGTCTTCGGAGGGCCGATCGGGATCATGATGACTTGCGTCGGGGCCACCTTGGGCGGAAGCACGAGTCCTCTGTCGTCGCCATGCACCATGATCAGCGAACCGATCAAGCGGGTGCTGACGCCCCAGGACGTCGTATGGCAATATTCCTGCGTGTTCTCGCGGCTTAAGTACTTGATGTCGAACGCGACCGCGAAATTCGTTCCCAGGTAGTGGGACGTCCCGGCTTGGACCGCGCGACCGTCGCGCATCATCGCTTCGATGGAGTATGTGTCTACGGCGCCGGCAAATTTCTCGGAAGGCGTCTTCTGGCCTTTGATGACCGGAATCGCAAGCACGTTCTCGACGAAATCGGTATAGACGTCCAGCATCTGCATCGTCTCGCGCCGCGCGTCCGCTTCGTCCTCATGCGCCGTATGGCCTTCCTGCCACAGGAACTCGCTCGTGCGCAGGAACGGCAAGGTGCGTTTCTCCCAACGGACAACGTTCGCCCATTGGTTGATCAGCAGAGGAAGATCGCGATAGGAGTTGATCCACTTCGAATACATATGGCCGATCATCGTCTCCGAAGTGGGACGGATCGCCAGTCGCTCCTCCAGCTTCTCGCCGCCCGCTTCGGTCACCCAAGGAAGCTCCGGATTAAAGCCTTCGACGTGCTCCTTTTCCTTTTGGAAGAAGCTCTCCGGAATGAACAACGGGAAATACGCGTTGCGGTGTCCCGTGTCCTTAAAGCGTTGGTCCAGCTCCCGCTGCATGTTCTCCCAAAGCTCGTAGCCGTCCGGACGGAACACGATGCAGCCCCGGACCGGGGAATAGTCCATCAGCTCGGCTTTTTTGATGACGTCGATATACCAACGGGAAAAATCCTCTCCCTGAGGCGTAATTTCCGTAACGAATCCTTTATCCTTCGACATATCGGTTCTCCAACCCCTGATAACGGCTTATTTTCTGACCAAACCCAAAATATCGTTATACGTTACGACCACCATAAGCAGCATCAGCATCGCGAATCCGATGAAGTGGACCATGCTTTCCCGGTTCGGATCGATGGGACGGCCGCGCACGGCTTCCAGTCCGAGGAACATCAGGCGGCTTCCGTCCAGCGCCGGAATCGGCAGCAGATTGAAGATGCCGAGGTACAGGCTGAGAATGGCGGCCCAATTCGTGAGATAGGGAAGCCCTTGCCGCGCGATGTCCAATGTGACCTTGGTCGTGCCGACCGGACCGCTCATGTCCTTGAGTCCGACCTCGCCGAAGACGATTTTCCGGAATCCGTCGAAAATGACGTTCGTCCAATGCGCCATCGATTGGCCCGCCATGGAGATGCTTTCGCCGATGCCCGGCGACCGTTTCTCCGGCCCCGGGTAGATGCCGACTTTGCCGTCGGACCCCGGCGTCACGGTTAAAGGCACCTCGGCTCCGCCGCGGCCCACGACCCACTTCATCGGTTTGCCTGCGGAGTCCCCGATCAGCTTGACGAAGGAATCGACATCGCCGCCGATCGCCTGGCCGTTCACCGATTGGATCCAGTCCCCATTCTTGAGTCCGGCTTCAGACGCCGGGGAAGCGTCGACGACTCTGTAAATGATCACCTTGGTCGGATGCTCGGCGGGAATGCCCGACATCTGGATCGCGATTCCGAACAGCACGAATGCCAGAATGAAGTTCATCACCGGTCCCGCGAAGATCGCGAGCGCCCGCTTGCCTACCGGTTTGCTTCCGAACTGGCGGTCGACCGGCGCGATTTGCGTTTCCCGGCCCCGCGCCACCATCAAGGCTTGCGGATGGACATTGAGCCGCATCGTCTCTCCGTCCACGTCGAGCCGAACGTGCAAATCCCGCTCCAGATCGATCGATTTCACTTCTCCGCGAAGCACGTTCGAGCGTTCGTCGAGACGGTCGAGATAAATCCGGGTGACCTTATCGTCCTTGAGCTTGACGGCAACCGTCTGGCCCGGCTGGACGTCCACCACTTCCGGGTCCTCCCCGGCCATGCGGACGAAGCCCCCGATCGGCAGCAGCCGGATCGTGTAGCGGGTTTCTCCGCGCTTCACCGAGAACAGCTTCGGTCCGAATCCGATCGCGAATTCCCGAACGAGGATCCCGGCCCTGCGGGCGAAATAGAAGTGTCCCCATTCGTGCAGGGATACGAGCAAAAAGAACATGAGAACGGTCGCGAGTACGACCTGTAAGGTTTGCATGCCATCAACTCCCGTCGTCGCCGCGAACGGCTGTCCTTAGATTAACATTATTCTCCGAGCCGTTACAAGAGAATACGGACGGGACGACTTTCGGTGTCATCGATGCCAAGACGCGGCTTCTCTGCGTGCCCAGCGATCGGTTTCCAGGATTGTCTCGAGATCCGGGACCGACACCGGGTGATGACGCCCGAGCGCTTCCTCAATGATGTCTTCGATGGCGAGGAAAGGGATCTCGCCCTTCAAGAAACGGGCCACCGCCGCTTCGTTGGCCGCGTTGAAGACCGCCGGCGCCGTGCCGCCGGTTCTTCCCGCTTCGTAGGCCAACCGCATGCAGGGATAACGCGTGAAATCCATCGGCCGGAAATGCAGCGTGCCTCTAGCCAACAAATCCAGCGGTGAGGCTGGCGATGGACGCCTCTCCGGATAAGTAAGCGCGTACTGAATCGGCACCCGCATGTCGGGGTTGCCAAGCTGCGCCATCACGCTCGTGTCCTCGAATTCCACCATCGAGTGGACGATGCTCTCGGGATGGATCATGACGTCGATCCGGTCGTACGGCACGCCGAACAGCCAGTGGGCTTCGATCACTTCGAGCCCTTTGTTTGCCATGGTGGCCGAATCGATCGTGATTTTGGAGCCCATGCTCCAATTCGGATGCTTCAAGGCCTCCTCTACCGTTACGCCTTCGAGCTGCTCCCTCGTCCTGTCGCGGAAGCTGCCGCCTGACGCCGTGAGGATAAGCCGCTTCAGCGCTTTGCGGTCCTCTCCGTTCAGACATTGGAACAACGCCGAGTGCTCGCTGTCCACCGGCAGAAGCCGGACGTCTTTGGCGGCCGCGCGGGCCATGACGAGGTGGCCGGCCGTCACGAGCGTTTCCTTGTTCGCCAGTCCGATCGCCGCGCCGGCGTCGATGGCTGCAAGCGTGGAGGTGAGGCCGAGGCTGCCGACCAGCGCGCAAACCACGAAATCCGCGCTTGCATTCGCGGCGACCTCGATCAGCCCTTCCTCCCCATGGACGACCCGCGTTCCGGCCGGAAGGCGGTGGCGGATCCGCTCGGCGAGCTCCTTCGAGGAGACCGAAACGAGCTTGGGGCGGAAAGCTTCGGCTTGTTCGAGAAGCAGATCCGCATTCCTCCCGGCGGCCAGCCCGACGACCTCATAAGCCTCGGGATCGCGTGAAATCACGTCCAGCGTCTGCGTTCCGATGGATCCCGTGCTCCCGAGGACGGCGATTTTCTTCAAGATCGGCGACCTCCCAACCACTTTACTTTTATGTAATCTTATCCATCAATCGATCAACCCGCTGTCGTCAGCAGTCCAAGCAAATGGACGATCGGGAATACGATCAGCCAGCTGTCGTCAGCAGTCCAAGCAAATGGACGATCGGGAATACGATCAGCCAGCTGTCGTCAGCAGTCCAAGCAAATGGACGATCGGGAATACGATCAGCCAGCTGTCCGTACGGTCCAGGATGCCCCCGTGTCCGGGCAGCAGCTGCCCGGAATCCTTCACGCCCCGCAATCTCTTATACGCGGATTGGACCAAGTCCCCAAGCTGTCCGCACACGGCAGCCACCGCCCCGATCGCGGCCGCTTGCCCGTATCCGAGCCATTCCGGCTTCCACCAAGCGAACGCGAGCCCGGCTGCGACGGCAAGCACGAGTCCGCCGACCGATCCTTCGACCGTTTTGTTCGGGCTGATCGCCGGCCATAGCTTCGTTCTGCCTATCGATTTGCCGACGAAATAAGCGCCTGCGTCCGATGACCAGATACAGACGAACGTGACCGCCGACCAGAAAATACCGTGCTCCAGCTCCCGGGTCGCCAGCATGTAATGGAATCCCGTTCCGACATATATCGCTCCCACGAACAGCAAAGCGGCATGATCCAGGCTCGTTTCGTTTTTGCTGAACACCGTGGCGGCCAGAAGCAGAAACATCAGAATCCAGGCTACGGTTTCGAACGAGGGCAATGAGATCGCCCAACCGTCCGGCAGCCTTGTCAAGGTGAGCAGGAAAACGGCCGCGAACGCCGCCGCTACGTCCCATCTGGACCGGGCTTGTCCGTTCAGCTTGACGTATTCCGCGAATCCGATCATCGCCATAACGAGAAGCAGCCCGGCATAAAACCAGCCCCCGAGCAAGAGAAGACCGGCGAAAACGGCGCCCGCCACCACACCGGTCACGATGCGTTGAACCATGAGGTCACAGTCCTCCGTAACGGCGCGCGCGCCGCTGATATTCGCGGACGGCGTCGTATAAATGTCGTTCGGTGAATTCCGGCCAGTAGACGTCGGTAAACCAGAATTCGCTGTAGGCCAGCTGCCATAACATGAAATTGCTCAGCCGCAGTTCCCCGCTCGTCCGGATCAACAGATCGGGGTCGGGCAGTCCGCTTGACAGCAGTCGGCTTTCGAAACTCTCTTCGGTAATCGATTCGGGGTCAAGCGCCCCGCTGGCCGCTTCGCGGGCCATGATCCGGGCGGCTTCGAGCATCTCCATGCGGCTTCCGTAATTGAGCGCGAAATTCAGGATAAGTCCGGTATTGCTCTCCGTCCGGCGGACCGCCTCTTCCACGGCGGCCAGCGTATGCTCCGGAAGCCCTTCCAGGTGGCCCATCATACGTACTTGAACGTTATTTTCGATCAGCTCCGACAGCTCGATCGAGAGAAACTCCTGCGGCAGCTTCATCAGGAATTCCACTTCGGCTTTGGGCCTTTTCCAATTCTCCGTGGAGAAGGCATACAACGTCAACACCTTGACCCCGATGCGGTCGGCCGCTTTCGCGATCCGTTTAACCGCCTTCATGCCGTTATGGTGGCCCGCGATGCGGGGCAGACCTCGCGATTTCGCCCAACGTCCGTTGCCGTCCATAATGACCGCCACGTGCCGGGGAATGTTGTCGCCCGCCGGCAAGGCATCCCCATCCGGGTCCGGGCCGGTTCCCGTGGTGCCGGCCTGGCCGGCGGCGCCGGTCCTGAGCCTGCGGAGCCAACCTCCGATTAGGCCGCTCATGGTCGTTCCCCCTTCGAAAGTGCCTGCCTGACAACCGACCGCGGCTAACGCCGCTGGGTAACGATTGCAGTGTACAAAAGAGAATAAACCCCACCTGACGGAGGGGCCAACACCCGGGCGTTTACACTTCCATGATTTCCTTTTCTTTGGCGGCCAATATTTTGTCCACTTCGGCCACGTAACGGTCGGTCAGTTTCTGGACATCGTCCTGGTGACGTCTCGACTCGTCTTCGGAAATCTCGTCTTTTTCCTTCTTCTTGATATCGTCGTTGGCGTCGCGGCGGATGTTGCGGATCGCCACTTTGGCCTCCTCGCCGAACTTCTTCGTCTCTTTGGCGAGTTCTTTACGGCGTTCTTCCGTGAGCGGCGGGATGACGATCCGGATGATCGACCCGTCGTTCGCGGGGTTCAGCCCGAGATCCGATTTCAGGATCGCTTTCTCGATCGCGGCCAGCGCGGATTTGTCCCACGGCTGGATGACCAGCGTGCGGGAGTCCGGCGTCGTAATCGAACCGAGCTGATTAATCGGAGTCGGCGTTCCGTAATACTCGGCCGATAAGCGTTCGAGTACGGCCGGGGATGCGCGTCCCGCGCGAAGCGTGGACAAATCGCGTTTCAAGGCGGCCAGCGCCTTTTCCATCCGTTCTTCCGCGTCTTTTTTGATCGATTGCGGCACTAGTTTACACTCCCTTTTACGATCGTGCCGATTTTCTCGCCCATGACGGCACGTTTAATGTTTCCTTTCTCGGTAATCGCGAATACGATAAGCGGAATATTGTTGTCCATACACAAAGAAGAAGCCGTGGAATCCATGACGCCCAGATTTTTGTTCAGCACGTCCATATAGGTCAACTGCTCGTACTTCTCGGCGCTGGCGTCCTTGAAAGGGTCGGCGCTGTAGACGCCGTCCACCTTGTTCTTGGCCATCAGGATAACTTCCGCCTCGATCTCGGCGGCGCGCAGCGCGGCCGTCGTGTCGGTCGAGAAGAACGGATTACCGGTGCCGGCGGCGAAGATCACGACGCGGCCCTTCTCCAGATGCCGAATCGCCCGGCGGCGGATGTAAGGCTCCGCGATCTGCTGCATGGCGATCGACGTCTGGACCCGGCTGGGCACGTTCATTTGCTCGAGCGCGTCCTGCAGGGCCAGGGAGTTCATCACCGTGGCCAGCATGCCCATGTAATCCGCCGTCGCGCGGTCGATGCCCTTCTGGCTGCCGGCGATGCCCCGCCAGATGTTGCCTCCGCCGCAGACGATCGCGACTTCGACGCCGAGTTCGATGACTTCCTTCACTTGCTCCGCTATCGACAGGATGGTCGTCGCGTCGATCCCGTATCCGTTCGGGCCGGACAACGACTCGCCGCTCACTTTGAGCACCACGCGTTTAAATACGGGACGTTCCAAATCCGTTACCTCCATCGTGTCGTGGTTTAAAAAAGAGGGAACACAGCGTGTTCCCGGGTCGGCGGTAGCTTATTACAGCTTCGCCTGGGCCATGACCTCTTCGACGAAGTTGTCCACTTTTTTCTCCAGGCCTTCGCCCAGTTCGAAGCGGGCAAAACGGCGGATGGAAATTTTCTCTCCGATGGCGGCGATTTTTTCGTTCAGCAGCGTCGTGATCGTTTTGTCCGGATCTTTGACGAACGCTTGCTCCATCAGACAGTTTTCTTCATAGTACTTGTTCATGCGGCCTTCGACCATTTTGTCTACGATTTTCTCCGGTTTGCCTTCGTTCAGCGCTTGGTTGCGGAGAATTTCGCGTTCCTTGTCCAGCTCTTCCTGGGAAACTTCCTCGCGGGACAGGAATTTCGGGTTCGCCGCGGCGATTTGCATGGCGATGTCCTTGACGAACGTGCGGAACTGCTCGGTTTTGGCCACGAAGTCGGTTTCGCAGTTGACTTCGACCAGTACGCCGATCCGGCCGCCGCCATGGATGTAAGACTCGACGATGCCTTCCGTGGCGATGCGGTCGCCCTTCTTCGCGGCTGCCGCCAGACCTTTCTCGCGGAGCAGCTCAGCGGCTTTCGTCAAATCTCCGTTCGCTTCCTCCAGCGCTTTCTTGCAATCGAGCATGCCCGCTCCCGTTCTTTCGCGAAGCGTTTTAACGTCTGCTGCATTGATAGCCAAGTGGATTCCCTCCTGATATTCTCGCTCCATATGTAGCATGCCGTTCGGCACGCCGAGCGACCCTTATGTTTTTAAAAAAAGGGCGGTGAGAAGGTTCGCTTCTGACCACCCTAACCTATTCCCCCAAAAGTGACGAATGCCTTCGAAGCATATTCCGATTACTTTTGGGGGAAACCCCGAATGAAAGCTATGCCTTAAGCCGTCGTTTCTTCGCCTTGATGCGCTTCTACGATAGCGTCGGCCATCTTGGCCGTGAGCAGCTTGACGGCGCGGATCGCGTCGTCGTTGCCCGGGATCACGTAGTCGATCTCGTCAGGGTCGCAGTTCGTATCGACGATGCCGACGATCGGGATGCCCAGCTTGCGGGCTTCGGCTACGGCGATGCGCTCTTTGCGCGGATCGATGATGAACAGGGCGTCCGGAAGCTTGCGCATGTTCTTGATGCCGCCCAGGAATTTCTCGAGGCGCTCTTTCTCCTTGCGGAGGATGATGACTTCCTTCTTCGGCAGGACGTCGAACGTACCGTCTTCTTCCCACTTGTTCAACTGATGCAAACGGTCCGTGCGCTTCTGGATCGTGGCGAAGTTGGTCAGCGTGCCGCCGAGCCAGCGTTGGTTGATGTAATACATGCCGCAGCGTTCCGCTTCGTCTTTCACGGAATCCTGCGCTTGTTTCTTCGTGCCGACGAACAGCATCGTGCCGCCGTTCTCCGCGAGTTGGCGTACGAAGTTGTAAGCCTCGTCGACTTTCTTGACCGTCTTCTGAAGGTCGATAATGTAAATGCCGTTCCGCTCGGTAAAGATGTACTTGTCCATTTTCGGGTTCCAACGACGGGTTTGGTGACCGAAGTGTACCCCAGCTTCGAGAAGCTGTTTCATGGAAATAACTGCCATCTTTCCTGCACCTCCTGATAAAATGGTTTTGTAGGTGAATCTCCGCCGCCGCTCGCATCTTTCGCCAAAACTTCCCGTGCAGGCAAGCCAAACGAAGTTTGGCGTCGCTCCATTCGAGGAGAAGGGTGATGACTCCCGTCTGAGAATGGAGGCTTAAGGAAGCACCGTTGACGAAATTGAACGGCGTGTGTTTTTTCACACCGACAGATACTATAACATATTCGATTGCCCGGTGCAATGCCTTGATGGGAGCATTGTCGAATCTCACCCGAAGGGGACTTCGGGAGGATGAGTTTTGCTCCTTATGACGATCAGACCGTCTTCGGGAGCTCTCGCATCGCATTTCTGGCTCCGTAAGACGCTCGGACCGTCTTACGTGCTTTCTGGAAAGTAAGCATAAATTCATTCAAATAAGTAGAACACAAAGATTGATCCATAGATGTATTCCGGATGGGCATAGCCCATGCGCAGGCGCGGGAGCAGGAACTTAGACTTCGCTCTTCCGTCCGCACGTTAGCTCCTCTAAAGGGCTTATCTTTCCCTTCACAGCTGAGTACCCGCACGTTAAGCTCCTCTCGCGAGCTTATCCCTTCCTACGCAGCCCCATGCGCCCACGTTAAGCTCCTCTCGCGAGCTTATCTCTTCCTCTGCAGCCCCATGCGCCACGTTAAGTTCCTCTCGCGAGCTTATCCCTTCCTACGCAGCCCCATGCGCCCACGTTAAGCTCCTCTCGCGAGCTTATCTCTTCCTCTGCAGCCCCATGCGCCACGTTAAGCTCCTCTCGCGAGCTTATCTCTTTCCTCCGCAGCCCCATGCGCCACGTTAAGTTCCTCTCGCGAGCTTATCTCTTCCGCAGCCCCATGCGCCCACGTTAAGCTCCTCTCGCGAGCTTATCTCTTCCTCCGCAGCCCCATGCGCCACGTTAAGCTCCTCTCGCGAGCTTATCTCTTCCTCCGCAGCCCCATGCGCCTACGTTAAGCTCCTCTCGCGAGCTTATCTCTTCCGCAGCCCCATGCGCCACGTTAAGTTCCTCTCGCGAGCTTATCTCTTCCGCAGCCCCATGCGCCCACGTTAAGCTCCTCTCGCGAGCATATCTTTCCCTTCACAGCAGAGTACCCGCACGCTAAGCTCCTCTCGCGAGCCTATCTCATCATGGTGTAAAAACGGCTCTCAAGTAAAAAAGCCTGCTGAGCGCGCTCAACAGGCAGATCATCGATACGGTCCAGGTGAACGTCCTCCGACTGGCCGTCAATCTTTCTTGCGGGTCAACTCCGCCATGATCTCCTCGTAAGTCGGATGGCCCGTGAACGTCGCGGTCCCGACTTCCATCTTCCGGCTGATCGAACGGGCCGCTTCCGTGAAATCCCCGGCGTCTTCGATAAGTCCGAGCGCCTTCAAGCTGAGCGCCACGGTCCTCAAACTCATCCCGCGGTTGACATAGAAGGCCACAACGCGTCCGCCTCCCCCGTCCGGAGAAGTCTGGCCCGGCTGCGCAGGCGATGCCGACGCTTCTCCTCCCGGCTGCGTGGAAGCCCCGTCCCCCGGCTGCTTGGCGGCACTGCCGGGCTTCAAGGCGCTTTCTCCCCCGCTTCCTCCCGGTGACGCAGAGGGGGTCGCGGACGGAAGCTGCCGTTTCGTTTCTTCGACCGCCTTGGCCACCTCTTCGTCCAACTGCTCCTGAGTGTAAGTTTTCGGCCCCTCCGCCACCATCAGCGCTTGTTCTTGTGACCGCGCGAAGAGGATCAGCTGAAGCATCGAGGCCCCCAGCATGATGCCGATGCCGAAGCCCATGAGCCATTTCCGGTGTTTACGCAAGCTGCTCTTCCTCCCGCCGCGCCAGTTGCAAAATCAATTGAACCTCGCCTTTGTTCATGCCTGCCGACTTCGCGATCTGCTCGACGGATCTTCCTCTCTCGTGCAAGGCTAACAGTTCCGCGTAACGGACCCGGATGGAAGCGGATCGGTCTGCCGCATCAAGCGAAGGACCGGCATCGGCGGAATCCTCTGTTCCCGGAGGTTCCCCGGGAGCAACGGCAGCTGCAGCTTCCGGTTGTCCGACGGACGACTCCGACGGCTGCGATGCGGCCGCGGCCGACTGCGATGCGGCTGACTGCGATGCTGCCGTCTGCGATGCCGCTGCGGCGCTCTGTTCGGCGACCGCTTTCATCTGCCGCTCGAGAACCGCGATTTGCTTGACAAGCCCTCTGACCGTCTCGTCCTGCTCTTGCTTGAATTTGGCCACGGCATCCAACAGCTCGCGGTTTTCCGTCTCCAAGTCCTCCAGCAGCCGGTCGTATGCCGGATCGGCCCCTCCGTCCGCGCTCTCTACCCGGGACCGTCCGGACGACAGCCATGCATAACCGAAGACGGCAAGCCCAAACAGCACGACGCTTAACCACGGACTCATCATCGTATCACATGATCCCCTTTCCCGGCCGCGATGTCATCCCATGAAGTCGATGTGTTTCCCTTTGAACGGATGCCCGGGGCGACTATCCTGCTCCGGCTCCCGCTCCGTTCCGCCGGTTCGTTTCTTCCCTCTGGATTGCGGTCTGCCTTGCCCCCCGGGCTGCCGGTCCTTGATCTCTCCTCTGGCGGAAGATTCCGCTTTCGCCATCCGGGCGGCCTGCTGTTCCGAGGCTTTCACGGATTGCTGAGCCAGCATGCCTTGTTCGGCGATGCCCCGATGCTGCTGCTGCTGCGCCAGCGGAGACAGCTCCGCCGTGCGCGGAATCGAGGTTTGCAGGTCGATCGATTTGTAGCTCACGGCAATCCTCCTCCGGGGATGAACTCCCGAATCAGTTGAAGGGCACCATCGCGATGTCCCCGTCCATGAACCGGAAAGAGACGCGCTGAACGCTGTCTTTCACGAACCGTGTATACCGTCCGACAACGATTTTGGTGCCTCCATAAATCGTATGGGTAACGTCGACGCGCGACGCCGTGGCATCCTCGAGCGTTTTTTCGATTTCCAAGACCCTTTCCTTGGCAAGCCGCATCTCTTCCGCCGCTTGCTTCTTGGTCGCGCCGAGTTTCACGCGCAGCGCCAGCTTGTCCGGCGCGAGCGTGCCGACGGCCGCCATTTGGTCCAGCAGCGAGAGCGCTTTTTCCGTTTTGTCGAGGCTCTCCGCCAAGGCGCGAAGCTGCTGCCTCAAATCCAGCAGTTCCTGGCGGAGTTCCGGTTTGACGCCGACTTCGATGATGGTCGCGGTCGACATGGTATTGCCGATGACGCGCGCCGTCACTTTCTCTCCGGCCTGGACGAGACCGCCGACGAGCAGCCCTTTGGCACCGATGCATTCGACGTTGCGCCCGGCTCGGATGTTCGAATGCATGATGCTCTGGCTGACCATGATGTCTTCTCCGGCAAGGACGTTGCCGTCCAGAATGAACGAGCATTTGACGTTTCGCCCGGCTTTAACGTAGCCTTTGTTGCTTCCAATGATGCCGCCCGAAATGTCGATCGAGCCCTCGGATTCGACCTCCGCGCCTTCGATCCCGCCGGTGACGCGGATATCGCCGGAAGCCTTGACCCTGAAACCGGTTAAAATATTGCCGCGCACCACGACCGTCCCGACAAAATCGATGTTGCCGATGTTGTAATCGACATCGCCGTTGACCTCGTACACGGGGAAAACGTTCAGCTTCTCCTTCTCCGTCTTCGTGACCAAACCGTCAATCGCCGCGTACATCGCCGTTTTTTCCGGATTGACAACGACGTTTTTGCCGATTTTGAACATGACTTCCTTGCCTTCCTTGCAGGGAACGTCATCCCCGGTCACCGCTTTCCCGGGTTGGCCGGGAATGGGAGGCACGCGTTCCGCGATCAGTTGCCCTGCCTTGACGTTGGCGAGCTGACCCACTTGCCGGAAGTCGACGCTGCCATCCTCACGCTCGGACGGTCGGTTGTTTCCGGAATCCTCCAGATCGTAGAGGATGCGGATGGAGCCGTCGATTCCATTCACCGGGGGAATGCCAAGGGCGACGGCGTTCTGGCTGAAGAAGAAATCCTGGGGTCTTTGCGCGATCAAGCGCAACAGATCCTGCTGCACCCCGAACTTCACCCCCTGGGAAGCCAGGAAAGTCGTAAGTTCCTCTGGCGTCAGATTCACTTCGCCTTCCACGCGCCGGAAGATCAAATAGGCTTGCATTTTATCATCGGAAACCGTTACCTGCAGTAAGTCTTGGAGTTGTGTCGTTTCATGGCCGGCCAAGCGCATCGCCTCCTACTTATCCGTTGTGAAGCAGTTGCTCCTTCTGTTTCGCCAGAGCGCCCCGAAGCCTCAAAATCGCTTTGGAATGCAGCTGGGAAATCCGGGATGGGGACAGAGACATCACCTCGGCGATTTCGCTGAGCGAAAGGTCCTCGTAATAGAACAGGGAGACGACCGTTCGCTCCTTTTCCGTCAGCCGTTCCAAGCCTTGCATAAGCGTTTCCTTCAAGTACGTCTCATGCACTTTGGATTCCGGATTCTTCGCCTTATCGTCAACCAAAAGCGATAACCGGGTCTCGGATTCTTCCTCCCGAATCGGGTCTTCAAGGGAACACACGGCAGCAACGGCAACTTCTTGAAGCATCTGCCCGAATTCTTTCATCGATATGTTCAGGTAGCCGCATACTTCTTCGTCCGTCGCGGAACGCAGATGCTTCTGCTCCAGTACGGCATATGCGTCTTCCATTTTTTTCGCTTTGTCACGAACGGAACGCGGCACCCAATCCCCATGGCGCAGCCCGTCGATAATCGCCCCGCGAATGCGCCAGGAAGCGTAGGTTTCGAATTGGAGTCCCCGCTGGTAATCGAATTTCTCGATGGCGTCGATCAATCCCATGACGCCATGGCTGGACAAATCGTCCTTCGTCACGTTTTTGGGCAAAGACGCAGCCATCCGGCTGGACACATACTCCACAAGCGGCAAATAATGCTCGATCAGCAGCTTTCTGGCGTCCGGATCGCCGGCTTCTTTCCAGCGCAGCCACAAGTCCTGATGGGACAACCTGGACCTCGATTGATCGACCATTTTTGCTTCACCTTACCTTTCGTCGGTCAGACGGCGAATCGCCTGAACCACTTCCTCCGGGTCGGGATTGTCCAGCGAAACGAGCCGTTTGGGCTGCAAGGGCTGGAATCCGAGCACCGGGTTCTCTTTGCCGCCTGTCCAATTTTCCTTCATCATTTCGCTTAACGCCTCTTCCTCGCCCGGTGTGACCAGGTCGAGGACGCTGCCCCGGTCCTCCATGGGCACGGATTCGCTGTCGGGACGGGACGGCGGAAGCGCCGAAGCCAGCAAGAAACGAACGGCAAAAGCGATCAAGGCGAACGCAAGAAATGCGTAAACGCATCGGATGAACGTGATCGTGATCGGGTTGTTCCCGAGCGAGAACACGAAGGTAAGCAGCGCGCCAAATCCGCCGAAAACGGCATTCCAACGCCAGGAACCGATCATGCTAAATCTCCTTTACACCGAATTGAACGCTCCGGATGACATAAATTCCGGTCCCGCTGTCCAATTCCACCGTCCTGCCGTAATTCGCGCCCGTATCCTCGGCTAGGAGCGGGATCCGCAGCGCCTCCAGCGCCTGCTTGGTCGATTCCACGTTTCGGGGGCCGATCCGCATCGAGTCGCTTCCTCCCGCGAACGCGAACATTTGGGCTCCTCCGGCCATTTTCGCCGCCAGACGCCTCGGATCGGCTCCGGCGGCCTCCATCCGGCGGACCAGCTCCGGGACCGCGGTATCCGCGTATTTCGCCAGATTAGGCTGGCCTTCCCTGGCGATCTCGGAAGACGGCAGCATAATATGCGCCATGCCGGCAATTTTCAAGAACGGATCGTAGAGCGTAACGCCGACGCAGGAACCGAGACCGGTCGTCCTGAGGAGCGCGCCGCCGCTTGCGACGTTCAGATCGGCCATTCCGACTTTGACGATCGTCGATTCGGTCATTCCACCGGCACCCCTAAAGCCCGGAACAGCTTGTTGAACGACTCCGGATCCGGAATGAGGAAGAAATGCCCTTCCGCTTCTTGTTTCCCTTCCAAAAACGTCGTGTCGATCAATAGCGCGTCATCGCCCATCGTTCCGAATTGAAGCAAGCCGAAGCTGAGAATCGCCCCGGCCATGTCGACCGCGATGGAGGGCACGGAAGGCGACATGTAAAGGCCGGTCAAATCGCCGAGCGAGGACAAGTACGAGCCGGCGAGGATGTTGCCGATTTCGCACAGGGCGGAAAGCTCAAGCTCGGAATATTCGCCCTCCCCGGCGGCGGAATCGAAGGAAAGCAGACCTTGCAGCAGGCGCCGCGCCGAATCGCGGGTGATGATGAAAAACATATTGCCGGGAGCGTCGCCGTCGACCCGGAGAAAGATCGCGACAACGATCGCTTCCGATCCGCCCACCCGATTCGCGATTTCCTCGAAGGGAAGCAGGCTGACCGTCGGCACCGCCATGTCGACGGGTTTGTCGAGCAGCCGGGATAACGCGGTTGCCGCGTTGCCTGCACCGATATTGCCGACTTCCCGAAGCACGTCCATCTTGAAGTCGGCATCGTGCTGGAACAGCGTCATGACTCGCTCCCGAACCGTTCCAGCTGGATGATTTCCGAACGGTTGAGGACTTCCGCGAGATGCAGCAGAATGAGCAGACGGTCTTCCCCGACTTTCGCCACCCCGCTCAAATATTTCGCTTTGATGCCGCCGACCACTTCCGGCGGATTCTCGATCGTATCGCTCATCACGTCCAGAACGTCATTCGCCGAATCGACGATGAATCCGACTTCAAGGTCGTTCGCCGATACGATGATGATCCGGGAGTTCTCCGTCGGCTCCGTCTCGGGAAGCCCGAATCGTCCGCGAAGGTCGATGACCGGGACGACGACGCCCCTCAGGTTCATGACGCCTTTGACGAACGGCGGGGTCTTGGGTACACGGGTGATCGGAGCCATTCGTTCGATCGTTTTGACCTTGTCGACTTCAATGCCGTATTCTTCGTTCGCCAGCGTGAAGACGATGACTTTCAGCTCTTCTGCCATGCGTATTCCTCCTCGTGTGGGCTTCCGCTTTTATTTGATCAACGCGTTGGGGTCGACGATCAGGGCCACTTGTCCGTCGCCGAGAATGGTCGCGCCGGAAACGAGATCCAGGTTGGTCAAATACTTGCCGAGCGTCTTGAGCACGATCTCGCTTTGTCCGATGAATTCGTCGACCAATACGGCGGCCAGCTTGTCGCCCTTGCGGACGACGAGCATTTCCGTCTCCGTCTCCCCGTCGTCGCGGTAATGCGGCGATTCCACCAGCTCCGCCAAGGAAACGACGGGCACGATCGTATTCCGGTATTCGACGATCCGAGTGCCGTGCAGCGTTCGGATGTCCTCGCGTTTGACCGATGCCGTCTCCACGATGGAGGAAAGCGGGAACGCGTATTTCTCCGGTCCGAGCTTGATCAGCATGGCCGAAATGATGGAGAGCGTTAGCGGCAGCTGGATCGAGAACTTGGTGCCTTTGCCGAACGTCGAGGTTACGGATACGTGGCCGCCGAGCGACTCGATTTTGGATTTCACCACGTCGAGGCCGACACCCCTGCCCGAGATGTCGGACACTTTGTCCGCGGTGCTGAAACCCGCCGCGAAAAGCAGCATATTGACCTCGTCGTCGCTCAGCGATTTGGCCGCCTCGGCCGTCAGGACGCCGCGTTTGATCGCGGTTTCCAGCACCTTCGGACGATTGATGCCGCGTCCGTCGTCTTCGATCTCGATGAACACGTGGTTGCCGCTGTGATAGGCGCGCAGATGGATCGTTCCGGTCTCCGGCTTGCCGGCCTGAGTCCGGTCCGCGATCGGCTCCACGCCGTGATCGACGGAGTTGCGGATCAAGTGGACGAGCGGGTCGCCGATTTCGTCGATGACCGTCCGGTCCAATTCCGTCTCCGCGCCGGTGATGACGAGGTCGACTTTCTTGTCCAGAGATTTGGCCAAGTCGCGCACCATTCGAGGAAACCGGTTAAAGACGCTGTCCACGGGAACCATTCGAAGCTTCAGCACGATATTCTGCAAGTCGGAGCTGACGCGTGCCATATGCTCCACCGTCTCGGTCAGGTCGGCCCTTCGCACTTCCGAAGCCAGCTGTTCCAGCCGGACCCGGTCGATCAGCAGCTCGCTGAACAGGTTCATCAGCGAGTCCAGCCGCTCAATGTCGACGCGAATCGTTCGCGGCACCGCCCCGCCTCCCGTCGCGGGCGCCGAACGCGGCGACGAGCCTTCCGGTTGTTGAGGCGCCGGCGGCGCGGAAGCAGCCGGAGCAGCGGCCGCAGCCGTTTCCCGCACGGTCGCAGCCGCCGGGGAGGACGGCGCTTCCGGGGCCCGGTTCATCTCCTGAAGCGAAGACTTGTCCACCGCCTTCATCCGGACGGATTCGATTTCCGAAACGCGGGATACTTGGTCTGCCAGCGTCTGTTCGTCCGTTTTCGTTATGTAATAGACCGTAAAGCTCCGCTCGAACTTTTCTTGCTCGATGTCCTGTACGGAGGGGTGGGATTTCACCACTTCCCCGTGCTTTTCGAGCACGTCGAACACCATGTACGCCCTCGCCGCCTTGAGCAAGCAATCCTCGCGGACCGTTACCTCGATAAAGTAAGCCTGATGCCCGCTTTCCAAGGACTGGATCAAGACGGATTGCTGAAACTGGTCGAGCGTGAGCGATGCGGGCGTTTCTTGGGCTGCCGCTTTCGCGCCGGAACCCTGGCTTTCGACGTCCCCTTTGACGATCGCTTTAAGACGCGCGACCAGGTCGGCTACGTCCCGTTTGCCTGTTCCTCCCGCCACGACGTCCTGCACCATGCCTTCGAGCGCGTCCAATCCCTTGAACAACGTATCGAAAATCGTGCCGTTCATCGCAAGCTTGCCGTTGCGGACCAGGTCCAGCACGTTTTCCATTTCGTGCGTCAAGGAGGCGAGATCCTCGAACCCCATCGTCGCCGACATTCCTTTGAGCGTGTGGGCGGATCGGAAAATGACCTGAACGATGCCGATATCCTCCGGCTGCTGCTCCAGCCGAAGCATATTCTCGTTAAGCGACTGCAAATGATCGTTGGCCTCGTCGATGAAAATCGACATATACTGATTCATTTCCACTGGCCGGACACCTCCTGATAGCGTCGACTGGCTTGCGAGTCTGTCATTTGTTTCGGGACCTTACTTCGCTTACGAGAGCCGGGGTGATTTGCTGGAGCGGAAGCACGCGGGAGACGGCGCCGAGTTCCACCGCGGAACGCGGCATCCCGTATACGACGCAAGTTTCCTCCGACTCCGCGATCCGCGTCTCCGCGCCGTCCTCCTGCAGGGCCTTCATGCCTTTGGCCCCGTCGCTTCCCATGCCCGTCATCAGCACCGCATGGCGCACAAGCCCGCGATGTCCGACCAGCGATTCGAACAGCACGTCCACGGAAGGCATATGCCCGCTCCGAGGACCTTCCTCCGTAAGCCGGATCCGGTATTTGCCGGAAGCATCTTTGGCGAGCCTCATCTGTTTCCCGCCCGGTGCGATGTAAGCCGTTCCCGTTTCCACGAGATCGTCGTGCGTCGCTTCGCACACCCGGATGGCGCAGAACGAATTGAGCCGCTGCGCGAGCGAGTAGGTGAACTTCGGCGGCATATGCTGAACGACCAGCACCGGGGCTTGGAAATCCTCGGGCAATTTCGTGAGCACCTCATGCAAGGCTCGCGGTCCCCCGGTCGAAGTTCCCACAGCCACGATCTGCGTGAACGAGGACGACTTCCGGCTTGTCGGAGGTGCGACGGGCGGCTCCGCGGCATGCATTCCTGTTGCTTGCCGGATCGGCGTTCGATTATCCTTGGTAGATGTCGATACCGGATCCGATGCGGGATTCTTGCCTTTCACCGGAGCCGCGGACGAAGCAGAAGCAGCCGGCTCCGCTTTGCGGCCCTTCGATTCACCGGACTTCGGCAAGTTTGCCGCCGGCTGCGGCTCCTGCGTTTTCGCCGGCTTGGCCCGGGCCGGGGGAACGGCCGGAGGCATCGTTCTGCGGGCTGTATGTTGCAGCTCGGCTTCTCCGGTCGTCCGATCCCGTTTCGGAGCCGGACGTTCCCGCCCGGCGGACTCGTCCGGAGGAATCGTCCGTTCCGTATCGGCCGCGGGCGGAACAGGATCGGGCGACTCCGCGGCGGCTGCCGCTTCCGTCGCGGCCTCTTCCCCGCCGGGTTCCCACTCGGCCGGCAGCGCCCGCCACGACCCGCTGCGGATCGATTCCGCCGCGATGTGAAGCTTCTCGAGCAAGTACTCGCTGACTTCCTCGATAACCAATTTCACCGACGGATCCGGCTTGCGCACGAAATCGAATGCTCCGTATTGCAGCGCCTTGATCGTATCCCGGGTGCCATTGTCCGTTACCGCGGACAGCATAATGACAGGCGTCGGATGCGCCGCCATGATGCGCCGAAGCGCTTCAAGCCCGTGCATCCTCGGCATTTCCATGTCCATCGTGATGATGTCCGGTTTCAATTCCATCGCGAGGCGAATCGCTTCTTCCCCGTCGGAGGCCGTACCGGCAACGGCAAAAGCTTCGTCCGAGCCCACGACGTCGCTCAGCACCTTGCGCATGAACCTGGAATCGTCCACGATCAATACCCGATAGACAGTCATCATCCCCAACTCCTTCCGCCGATGAAATCCGAAACCGAGCGTCAACTCCACAACCGTTTCATGCGTTGAAAAAATCCGGAAATGCCCCGGTCCCGCCGCTTACGTTCTTCCAGCAGGAATCGCGAAGCGATGAGATCGATGCCCCTGGCCGCCGCGCTGTCCGGGAACGCGGCTGTCAGCGGGATTTGCCTTTTGACCGCCTTCGAAACGTTCGCGTCATCCGGAATGAATCCGAGTACCGGCAGCTCCATGCCCAAATATTTGGCGGCCACTTGCCGGATGTTGTCGGCCGTCTGCCGCCCCTCCCGGTCATCGCCCACGCGGTTGACGACCAATCGGAAAGCGACTTCATTCCCCATCGTCTTGACCATTTTCATGAGCGCGTACGCGTCGGTAATGGAGGTCGGCTCCGGCGTCGTGACGACGATCGTCTCTTCCGCCGCCAGGATAAAACGGAGCGTTTGCTTGGACAAACCCGCTCCCGTGTCGAAGAGCAGAAAGTCGACATGTCCGTTCAGCAAAGCGACTTGTTCGGCGAAATATTCGAGCTCCTCGTCGGAGAGCCGGACCAGTTCCTGAAATCCCGAGCCCCCCGCGATGAATTGAAGTCCCCCGGGACCGGTCTGGATAATGTCCCAGATCGTCTTCTCCCTTTTCAGTAGATGGAACAGGTTGTAAGGAGCGGGCGTCCCTAGCAGCACGTCGATGTTGGCCATCCCGATATCCGCGTCGAAGACGAGCACGCTGTGTCCCCGCTTTTGCAGAGCCATCGCGAAATTCAGGCTGAAATTCGATTTGCCGACACCGCCTTTGCCGCTGGTGACGGTTACGATTCGAGTCGCGGAGCTTCTGGGAAATTCGCGCGTCTGAACCAGCTGCCGGAGCGCTTCCGCTTGATCATTCATGTGCCGGTTCCCCCAGAAGCTTGCGTACCCATTCCTCCGGATCGAAAGCTCGGATGTCGTCCGGAACGGTCTGCCCGCAGGTGATGTAGGAAATCGGGAAGGAATACTCGCGTACCAGGTTGACGATAGAACCGTAAGTATCCGTTTCGTCCGCCTTCGTCAGCAACAATCGTCGGACGCCGTATTTGGCGAACTGAGAGACGATCGCCCTCATGTCCGCGTATTTGTGGGTCAAGCTGAGGACGAGGAAGGTCTCGGCTTTCTCTCCCGGAGCGAGGAGGCTGTTCACCTCCGACACGAACAGTTCGTTGCGGTAGTTGCGGCCCGCCGTATCCATCAAGATCAAATCGCGGTCTTCCAGTTTCTTGTAGGACCGGGTCAATTCGCCGGGGGAAAATACCACTTCAAGCGGTACGTTCAGAATGTCGGCGTACGTCCGCAATTGGTCGACCGCCGAGATTCGGTACGTATCCGCCGTGATGAATCCGACGGACCGGCGGTGCGCGAACGACTGGTCTGCGGCCAGCTTGGCGATGGTCGTCGTTTTGCCTACGCCGGTCGGTCCGACGAAGCGGACGATCCGGGTGCCGGGACCGATACCGCCGCCGGCGCAGGGGAGCAGCCAGGCGCGAAGCACTTCCCTTGCCGCTTCGCCGGCCGCGCCGTCATCGGGCGCTTCTTGCCCGCCCAGCCGGTCGCGGACTTCTTCCGCGAACCGTTCGACATGTACCGGCTCGACGCCTTGTTCGGCCAGTCTCCGGCTCCAGGCGAGCACCGATTCCGGCATGCTTCGGAACGATTGCTGCCTGGCCATCTTCGCCATCATCTCTTTCATCGATCGCAATTCCTGAAGCAGCGCGTTCGTTTCATCCGGATCCGCAGGTTTGACGGAGACTGCAGGTACGTCCGGGGCTGCCGGCTTCTCTTCGGCGGCTGCGGCAGCTTGCTGCAATTGGTGCAGAGCTTCGGCAAACGCCTGCGAAGGAGTATCCGCGGCCGGGTTCGCCTCCACGAGGCCGACGGCCGGCGACGCGGCCGTACTGCCGCCGCCCCGTCGGCCGCCTTGGACATAAAGGTTGCGGACGGCTTGTCCGGGCATCGGAACCCGAGCTTCCAAATTCTCGGCCGGCGGCTGGAGCGGAGGAGCGGCCTTGCGTTCCGGAAGCGGAGCCTCTCGGACCGGACGGGCGGGCAGCGGACGCGAAGGGGTCCTGCGGGAAGCCTCGTCCACCGCGGCGATCACTTCGACCCGTTTCTTGCGGAACAAGCCCAGGAAACCGCCCGTGCGGATTTCTTTCGTATTCAGGATCACGGCATCCGAGCCGAGCTCGGTTCGGATCATCTGCACCGCTTCCGGCAAATCGTCGACCAGATAGCGTTTTACCTTCATGCGTTCACCACCCCAACGCTCTGCACTTCAATGTTTGGCTCCAGTTCGCTGTAGGATAGAACCGGAATGTCTTGCAAGCTGCGTTCCAGCAGTTGGCGCATGTACATGCGGATCGTCGGAGAAGTCAGGATAATCGGCTGCTGTCCGGTTTGCACGAGGCGGTTCACTTGTTCCGTCAGCTTCTGGTAGATCGATTGCGAAGACGCGGGGTCCATCGCCAAATAGCTGCCTTGGTCGGATTGCTGAACCGCTTCGGCGATTTTCTTCTCCACGGCCGGACTGACGGTGATGACCTTGAGCGGTTCGCTCGTCGACGCGTATTGCTGCGTGATTTGACGGGACAGATTCTGCCTCACGTATTCCGTCAAAATATCGGGATCTTTCGTGAACTTGCCGTAATCCGCCAACGATTCGAAGATGGTCACCAAGTCTCGGATGGAAATCTTCTCTTTCAAGAGCTTGGCGAGCACCTTCTGGATGTCTCCTACGCCCACGATCGATGGAATCAGTTCCTCTACGAGCGCCGGGTACGTTTCCTTCACGCTGTCGATGAGCGCCTTCGTCTCTTGGCGACCGATCAGCTCGTGCGCGTATTTCTTGATCACTTCCGTCAGGTGGGTGGCGACGACGGACGGCGGATCCACGACGGTATAACCCGCGAGCTCGGCCCTTTCCTTCGTCGCTTCGTCGATCCAGAGGGCGGGCAGGCCGAACGCCGGTTCCTGGGTCTCGATACCCGTAACGGAATCGTCCTCGAACCCGGGACTCATGGCGAGGTAGTGATGAAGTAATAATTCGCCACGAGCCACCATATTTCCTTTCATTTTGATGACGTATTCGTTCGGTTTTAGTTGAATATTGT
Source organism: Cohnella sp. CFH 77786 (assembly GCF_019400745.1). Taxonomy (GTDB): domain Bacteria; phylum Bacillota; class Bacilli; order Paenibacillales; family Paenibacillaceae; genus Cohnella. The sequence continues at coordinate 121,099 of NZ_WJIB01000001.1, forward strand.
CGCGAATGCGGATGACGGGGACGATAAGTCCCATTTCCAGGGCGCATTGCCGCCGGATCATGATGATGCGGTCGAGCAGATCGCCGCCCTGCTGCGTATCCGCCAGCGGAATAAGCCCGTATCCGAATTCGAATTCGATCGGATCGACCTGGAGCAGGCTGATGACGCTCTCGGGGCTCCGCACCTCTTCGATCTCCTTCTCTTCGACCATGAGCTGTTCTTCCTGCTTGCGGCGATCGAGGTTCTTCTGCAGCCGGTAACCGGCGATGGCCAGAATGATCGCATACGGCATCGTCGTGACAAAGGGGATCGGCGTCGCGATTCCAAGCATCGCGACCGTTCCCGAAACGATATACAGCAAGCGAGGATAGCGGAACAGCTGGCTGGACATGTCATGCGCCAGGTTCCCTTCGGAGGCGGCCCGGGTGACGATGATGCCGGTCGCGGTACTGATGAGCAGCGCCGGAATTTGGCTGACGAGACCGTCGCCGATGGACAGCACGGCATAGGTGCTGAGCGCTTTCATGATGTCGAAGCCGTGAACGGCCATCCCGATGATGATGCCGCCGATGAGGTTGATCAGAACGATGATGATGCTCGCGATGGCGTCCCCTTTGACGAACTTGCTCGCGCCGTCCATCGCTCCGTAGAAATCGGCTTCCTTCTCGATTTTCTCGCGGCGCTCGCGGGCTTGCTGCTCGTTGATCAATCCCGCGTTCAGGTCGGCGTCGATGCTCATCTGCTTGCCGGGCATCGCGTCGAGGGTGAAGCGGGCCGCCACTTCGGCTACCCTCTCCGAACCTTTGGTGATGACGATGAATTGGACGACGACCAGGATCAGAAACACGACGAAGCCGATGGCCAGCTGGCCTCCGGCGACGAAATTGCCGAACGTTTCGACGACGTGTCCGGCATCGGCGTCACGCAAAATCAGCCGGGTCGTCGAAACGTTCAGGGAAAGACGGAAAACGGTCGTCACGAGCAGCAGCGTCGGGAAGATCGAGAAATGCAGCGCGTCGGTCGTGTTCATCGCGATCAGCAGAATCATCAGCGCCGCCGAGATGTTCAAGACGAGCAAGACGTCCAGCAGCCAGGTCGGGATCGGAACGACCATCATCAGGACGACGCCGATAATGCCGATCAGGATGCTCAGGTCCTTGATTTTCATCTTTCGATCCCTCCCTTCATAAGGAATTACTCGAATATTTCGTGTACCTTGGCGTTTCTGAATCGGATTCTGAGGAATTACTCGAAAATTTCATGTAACTCGGATGATTACGCTCTTCTGCGCCCTTTGAGGCGGTATACGTATGCCAGCACCTCCGCGACGGCTTGGAACAAGTCGGCGGGGATCGAATCCCCGACCTCCGAACGTTCGTACAGCGCGCGGGCGAGCGGCTTGTTTTCCATGATCACGACATCGTGCTTGCGGGCGATTTCGCGGATGCGAAGCGCCAGATAATCCTGGCCTTTGGCCACGACGACGGGGGCTTCCATCTTCGTCCCGTCGTATTGAAGGGCTACGGCGAAGTGGGTCGGGTTGGTGATGACCACATCGGCCTTCGGCACCTCCTGCATCATGCGCATGAGCGCCATCCGGCGCTGCTTTTCCTTGATCTTGCCTTTGATGAGCGGATCGCCTTCCGCGTTCTTATGCTCGTCCTTGATGTCCTGCTTGCTCATTTTCAAGCTTTTTTCGTACTCGAATTTCGAGTACAGATAATCGCCGATGGACAATACGAACAAAATGACCGCGACGATCAGACCCAACTGGAGAATGAGGTCCGCCGTAAACGAGAAGATGCCTTCGACCGGGACGTGAGCGAGTCCAAGAAACTGCTTCTTCTTCGACCACAACACCCAGTAAACGACCAAACCGATGACCGTCAGCTTTAACGCGCTTTTCAGAAACTCGATCAAAGAGCGCATCTTGAAGAGGTTTTTCGCTCCGGTAAGCGGATTAAGCTTCGACAGGCTCATCTTCAGCGGCTCCGTCGTGAACAGCCAGCCAATTTGCACGTACGTGGCGGCAAACGCGATCACGACGACGATGATCAGAATCGGGGACAGAAGGATCAACGTTTGCAGTGCGTAATGGAAGAACAACGCCAGGACGTTCTGATCCGTGATGTCCATGTTCAACCGATGGAGAAAAATGTCCCCGAACAACTGCAGTGTCCGGTCCCGGAAAAACGGACCCAGCATCATAAAGCAGGCCAACACGCCGACCAGGATCAAGGAGTGGGGAATCTCGACGCTTTTGGCGACTTGCCCTTTGTTCCGGGCTTCCTGTCTTTTTTTCGGAGTCGCCTTTTCCGTTTTTTCGCCGGCGAACAGCTGCAAATCGAGCTTGTAGCGAAATTGCGGCATGCGTCCGCCTCCCTTCCGGTCGATCGGTTACGCCGGGGTATTTTTCAGAATCGTGAACAGCTGGTGCAGCGATCGAAACATGTAATCGAACACCATTTGGAACAAGGCGCTGAAACCGGGCAGCAGCACGATCAGCAACGCGAGGCCGACCAGGATTTTCACCGGGATCCCGATCACGAAGACGTTGTATTGGGGAGCCGTCCTCGCAAGCAGCCCGAGCCCCACGTCCGTCAGCAGCATCGCCACCACGATCGGCGCCGAGATTTGCAGGGCGACCATGAACGTGTCCGCGAACGTTCGGACCAGAAAGTCGGACAGTCCTCCGTCCGCGATCTTGCTATAAAGCGCGTTGTCGAGCGGCAGCCATTGATAGCTGTCCATGATCGCCGCAAGCAAGTAATGGTGCCCGTTCATGGTTAAGAATACGAGAATCGTAAGCATGTACTTGAGATTTCCGAGCATCGGCGCGGAGACGCCGGTCAGCGGATCGACGATGTTGGAGATGCCGAAACCGATCTGCAAATCCATGATCGCCCCGGACGTCTGGACCGCCGCGAAAAACAAGTACGAGACGTATCCGATCAGGAGGCCCGCGAGCACTTCCCGGAACACGGCCAGCAAGTAGGTCGCGTCCGCGGTGACCTTGGTGTCGAATCCGACGGTCAGGAAGACGATCACCGACACGAAGAAAGCCAGGCCGATTTTGAGCGTTTTCGGCACATTGCGCGTCGAGAAGACGGGCGCGACCGCAAAAAACGCGCTGATTCGACATAAAACAAGCAGAAAGGCAGGAAACACCTTCATGATCACATCGGTTGTCAACATGAGGCGTTATCCTATGTACTGGGCTAAATTGCCCAAGATGTGGCTCGTGAAATCGATCATGATCGTGAGAATCCAGGGACCGAATACGAGAATCGCCACGAACACGGCTACGATTTTAGGAACGAACGCCAGCGTCTGTTCCTGGATCTGCGTCGTGGCCTGAAAGATGCTGACGATCAGGCCGACGATCAATCCCAGGCCCAGCATCGGCGCACTGACCTTCAGCACCGTATAGAGCGCTTGGCCTGCAAGGCCGATAACGAATTCGGAACTCATGTGAACCTCCCGCTTGACTCTGTCGCCGGCATTCTACGCATGGAAGCTGGTGAGCAGCGACCTGACGACCAGATACCAACCGTCGACCAACACGAACAGCAAAATTTTGAACGGCAGCGAGATCATGACCGGCGGCAGCATCATCATGCCCATCGCCATCAGCGTACTCGCGACGACCATGTCGATGACGAGAAACGGGATGAAAATCATAAAGCCCATCTGGAAAGCCGTTTTCAGTTCGCTCAGCGCGTAGGACGGAATGAGGACGGTAATCGGGATATCCTGGAACGTCTTCGGCTTTTCCGTTTTCGTATAGTTCAGGAAAAGCAGGAGATCTTTCTCTCTCGTGTGCTTGTACATGAACTCTTTCATCGGAACGGAAGCTTTCTGCAGCGCTTCGGTTTGCGTGATCTCGTTTTTCAGGTAGGGCTGAAGGGCATCCTTGTTCACTTGGGACAAAGTCGGAGACATGATGAACAAGGTCAGAAACAGGGCCAAGCCGATCAAAACCTGGTTCGGAGGCATCTGCTGCGTGCCGAGCGACGTCCGGACGAAGCCGAGCACGATGACGATCCGGGTAAAGCTCGTCATCAGGACGAGGATCGCAGGCGCCAGGCTGAGCACCGTGATCAGAAGCAGCAGCGACAACGCCGATGCTCCGACCGGCTCCTTGCCGTTGCCCAGCGTAATGTCGACGATGGGACTGTCCGCAGCGAAAACGGAACCTCCGAAGCCGAACATAAGCGATAACAGAATGATGAAGCTGATGAGCGATTTCTTTTTCATGGGTGGCCCGACCGATCTTCGTTAGGTTTCTCTTCGAGCAGCCGTTCGGCGCGCTGGCGTCTCTCGGCGAGCTCTCGCAACCGGTTTTCGAGCGTCTTCTCGAAGCTCTCGCGGGCATCCGCGTCCGCGTTTGCCTTGCCGCCCTCGGGGGATGGGAATTTCCGGGTCCAGCTTCTCAGCCATTCGGGCAACGGGCTTGCGGACGATTCCGCCGCCGAGTCGTGCTCCGCCAGCAACGATGCCACCGTCTCGGGATCGGTGATCGATTCGAGCAGCGTAACGTCCTCGCCGACGCCCAGCACGTAAATCCGGCCGTTCCATTCCACGATCTGCATCGATTTGTTCGTCCCCAGCGGGAACCCGCCGAGCGAACGGAGCGAGCGGTTCGTTCCCCAGCCGCGGTTACGCTTGGCGAGAAAGCGGAGCAGCAGGATGATCAGTCCGACGATGACGGCCAGGACGAACAGGATCCAGAGCAGATCCCAGACGGAGCCGGCCGGACCGTTGTCCGCAAATCCGCCCGCGTAATAAAAACCTTTCATGGCCGCTTGTTCGCTCCCGACTTATCCGAGTGTTTTCTTGATGGCTTCGATGACGCGATCGGCTTGGAACGGTTTCACGATGAAATCTTTGGCCCCGGCTTGGATGGCATCGATGACCATCGCTTGCTGGCCCATGGCCGAACACATGATGACCTTCGCGTTAGAATCGAGCTTGCGGATTTCCTTGAGCGCGGTAATGCCGTCCATCTCGGGCATCGTGATATCCATCGTGATCAGGTCCGGATGGAGCTCCTTGTATTTCTCGATGGCTTGCGCTCCGTCTTGCGCTTCTCCAACCACCTCGTATCCGTTCTTGCTGAGAATGTCGCGGATCATCATGCGCATGAATGCTGCGTCGTCTACAATGAGAATGCGGTTAGCCATTTCGTTTTCCTCCCGAAGGTCTCTTATTGGATTTTTTGGACGCGATCCCATTGGCTGACGATGTCGGTAACGCGGACGCCGAAGTTTTCGTCGATGACCACGACCTCGCCTTTGGCAATCAATTTGTTGTTCACCAGGATGTCGACCGGTTCCCCGGCCAACTTGTCCAACTCGATGATCGAGCCTTGGGACAACTCCAAAATTTCCTTGATCTGCTTCTGCGTCCGTCCGAGCTCGACCGTGACCTTGAGCGGGATGTCGAGCAACAAATTCAAGTTGGTCTCGTCCGCCTGCGACAGTCCGCTTCCCTGGAAGCTGGCGAACTGGACGGGGTTGACGTTGACGCTGCGGCCGCCTGCCCCGAGCGTCTGCGGATAAGAAGGCTGCGCTCCGTATCCTGGAGGCATGGATGCCATCGGCGGCATCTGGTAAGCGGCCTCCTGCGGCGGCATATGGTAAGCCGGCGGCATCTGCTGCGGAGGCATTTGCTGCGGCATCTGCTGCGGCGCGGAAGCCGCAGGAGATGCCGCAGCCGCGGGAGCCGGGTAAGACGGCGCCGCTTGGGGAGCCGGCTGCGGAGCGGGGGCCGGCTGGGCGTCGCCCATCAGGGAACGGACGAGTTCCTTCGCGAACGGCACCGTCAGCAGCTGCATGATCGTCGAATCGATCAAATCCCCGATTTTCAGCCGGAAGGAGATTTTGATGAACATGTCTTCCGTAGGGATGTTGGAAACGCCGGAATTGTTCGCAACGTCGAGAATGTCGATACCCGGAGGGGAGATGTTGACCATCCGATTGAAAATCGTCGACATGGATGTCGCCGACGACCCCATCATTTGGTTCATCGCTTCCTGCACCGCGCTGATATGGATTTCGTTCAATTCCTCCGCGGTGACGTTGCCTTCTCCGCCCAGCATCAAGTCTGCGATCACCTGCGCGTCGTGCGTTTTGATCACGAGGGAGTTGATCCCTTCGAACCCGTCCACGTAACGAACGTGCACGGCGACGTGCGGCTTCGGAAACTCCTCGTTGAACCGATCCCTGGAGATCGCGGACACCTGAGGCGTGGTGATGTCCACTTTGCGGCCGAGCAGCGTCGACAAGGCCGTCGCCGCGCTGCCGAACGTGATGTTGCCGATTTCGCCGAGCGCGTCCTGTTCGATCGGCGTCAGCAGGTCATCCAAAGAAAGTTCGCCGTCGAACCCGAACGAAGAAGCCGCCTCCGGCTCCTCGCCGGACGATTGCCTCAGAAGCGCGTCGATCTCCTCCTGGGATAAGTAATCTTTACTCGTCATGGATTTCTTCCACCCCTTCGCTGACGATTTCGTTAATTTGGATCGCCATCTTGTCTTTGACCGTACCGGGGCTGGCGATGAACTTGACCTTATCCCCTACTTTCACTTCCAACCCCTCGCCGGTCGGCTTGTTCAAGGCGATGACGTCTCCGACCGCAAGATTCAGGAATTCGTGAACCGATATGTGCGAGGAACCCAGTTCGGCGACGACGGGAAGCTTCGCCTTGCTCACCCGTTTCTCGAGCATGATCTGCTCCTCCGGCGCCCTCATTTTCTTCTGGGAGGCAAACCATTGGTGGGCGGACAGCCTCGGCATGACCGGCTCGATGACCACGTGCGGAATACAGAGGTTGATCATACCCGTCGTATCCCCGATTTTCGTACTGAGCGAAATCAGCGCGATCGTTTCGTTCGGGGACACGATCTGCATGAACTGGGGATTCGTCTCCAGCGCTTCCAGCCTCGGCTGCATGTCGATCACCGTCTTCCATGCCTCCTGCAGGCTGTCGAACGCCCGGCTGAAAATCCGCTCCATGATGATCGTTTCGATTTCGGTCAGGCTGCCGATTTTGGTCGGCGCGGCGCCCGCGCCTCCTAGCACGCGGTCCAGCATCGCGAACGCGACGTTCGGATGCACCTCCAGCACCATGCGACCTTCGAGCGGCTCCGCTTCGAAAATGTTGAGTATCGTCATTTTCGGGATGGACCGGATGAATTCGTCGTAGGGGAGCTGCTCCACCTGAACGACGCTGATCTGCACGAACGTCCGGAGCTGGGCGGAAAAATAGGTCGTCAGGTAACGCGCGAAGTTCTCATGGATCCGGGTCAAGCTGCGGATATGGTCCTTCGAGAAACGCACCGCGCGTTTGAAATCGTAGGACCGCACCTTCTTCTGCGTATCCTCTTTTTTGAGCTCCTCCGCGTCCATTTCGCCGGACGACAGCGCGGCCAAGAGCGCGTCGATCTCGTTCTGCGACAAAACGTCAACCAAATCTCTCACCCCTTTCCAAACCCCGTAATCGGACGTCCGTCCGGCCCGTCATACTTGCTGCATGATGAAATCTTTCAATTCGACCTTCGTGACCTTGCCTTCGGTAAGCACTTCGTTGATCGAGTTGATCAATCCCGCGTAGAGCTGATCCTTGCCTTTCGTGCCCTGCAGGTCCTCCGGCTTCATGACCCACAGAGCGCGGTTGATGATCGGCCTGACCACGATATCCTTGATTTTGTCGAATTCCTCCTTGCTCTTCTCGCTGTCGAGCTGGAAGATGAACCCCGTGATGACCACGTAGGAGGTGTCCGCGATATTCGTTTTGATATCGGTTAACTCGGATGTGACCTTGAGGAGCTCATCCGCGGAGAGCGTATTCGCCTCCACATTCTTTACGCTCTCCGCCGCCTGCGCCGCAGGATCTTTGGAGTGGGAACCGCTGAAATACTGGTTCCACACGTAGATGCCCGCCGAAATGATCAGCGTGATCGCCAGCAGAAGCGAAACGAGCCAAGGTAACATTTTCTTCATGACGAAGCTCCCTCCGATTGCGTATCCGCCGGGCCGGTTATCGCGGCCATGATGCCGATACTGCGCAGATAGTGCCGGATGGACCGGATCACATCCGATGAATGTTCGGTAACCATGTATTTCTTGCCCGTCGTGAGCGTAATGATCGTGTCCGGCGTCTGTTCCACCGTTTCGATCAACAAAGCGTTGACATGAAACTGACTGCCGTTGAGCCTCGTAACGGCGATCATGGAGATCCCCCCGTTCCGCGAGGGAGAGGGCCGAGCCCTCTCCCGGCGGCCGCGTCAATTATCGTTTCAGATTGACGACTTCCTGCAAAATATCGTCCGAGGTCGTGATGATCCGCGAATTCGCCTGGAACCCGCGCTGCGCGACGATCATCTCGGTGAATTCGTTCGTAAGGTCGACGTTGGACATTTCAAGCTGGCCGGAGATGATGGCGCCCGTGCCGAGCTCGATGTTGTTCGCGGTCGTCGGCGCGAACGCGCCGTCCGCGTTCGCGTTCGCCGTCACGCGGTACAGGTTCCCTCCGACTTTCTCCAGACCGCCCGGGTTCGTCACCTTGGCGACTCCGATGAAAGTTCCGGTTCCCGTCGCGTTGCCGTCGGCGCCGATCGCCATGATTTGGCCGTCCTGGGCGATCGAGAACGCCGTTACGTCCTCGCCCAATGTGATCGGAGCGCTGCCGTCGGAGCTGGCGACGAGCATCCCGTCGGCGTTAACCAATTGGCGGTTGGCGTCCAAGGTGAAGTTGCCGGCACGGGTCAAATAGCTGATTTCGCTGTCGGACGTCGGTTTGACGATGAAGAACCCGTCCCCGTCGATCCGCAAATCCGTCGGTACGTTGGTCGTCATGGCGCTGCCCGGCGTATGGATCGTGTCGATCGCGGACACCGCGACGCCGAGGCCGACCTGTCTGGCGTTGACGCCGCCGCTCGTTCCTTCGACGGGCGCCGTGACGCCCGACATCGACTGGCTCAGGATGTCCTTGAACATCACGCGCCCCGCTTTGAATCCGACGGTATTGACGTTGGCGATATTGTTTCCGATCACGTCGAGCTTCGTCTGGAAGCCTCTCATGCCGGATACGCCGGAGTACATGGAACGCAACATGGAATGAAACCTACCTCCCGCTGATTTTGGAGTACGGCCGCTTCAGTCGATCCGCGGCCAGGGCCCCCCTTGCCGGGTCCAGCCCTTCTTGCTTCGCATTCCGTTCGCTAACTGACGACGACCGCGCTGTCGATCTGCGTGAAGACGTGCTCTTTCATCGAAGAGCCGTCCATCGCCGTCACGACGGTCCGGTTCGGCACGTTGACGATCATCGCGATGTCCCGGAACAGGACGAGCGAATCCCTCGCGCCTTTGGCAGCGGCCTGATCCACGGCGCCCGCGATCCGTTCCAGCTGGTCGGAATTCAGCACGATTCCTCTCTGCTCGAGCCTTTGCTCGGCGTGATGGCTGAATTTCAGCTGCTGGCGCTGAAGAAGTTCCCGGAAGGATACCCCTTCAGGCGACGTTCCCGGAGTTCGGGCCAGGGCGCGTGTTCCTTGAAGCGGCGCCGCCCGTCCTGCCGTGAGCGGCAGGGTCATGATCCGGTGGTCACTCATTCGGGGTCCCTCCTCCGCCGGAGGTTACCGAACCCGTGGAGGGCGTGTCCGAAATGGACAGCACTTCGTCGATTTTCACTTCCGCGGATCCGACCTTGACATACTGGACGCCGTCTCGCCGGATGATCGATTCCACGACGCCCGAACGGCTTACCGTTTCCCCCGAGCTCGTCGTTTCCTGCCACCCGACCGTTTTGCCGATCAATCCGGCCGCCATACCGGCCGACTGGCGAAGCGCGGTCAATTGGGTCGCCATGTTCATCGTCTGCTCCAAAGCGGAGAACTGCGCCATCTGGGCGATGAAATCCTTGTCTTGCATCGGCTGCATCGGATCCTGATTCTTGAGCTGGGTGACGAGAATCTGCAGAAACTGGTCCTTGCCCAAGTCCTTCGCCGGCTTTCGTGCCGCCGACTGCACGTTCTGGGCCGAATAGTTCGGCCAAATGTTCGTCGTTCCGGCGCTATCCGCCACCGGTCTCACCTCCTTGCCGCGTTAAGCCGTAACGTTAAGCGAGCTGCCGTACCCGATCTCCCGAAGGAACGCCGTCCTGTCAAGCTCCGCTTCGAATGCCGCGGCGTCCTCGTAAACGGCGCTGCTGCCCCTGCCTTTCGGGTGGCCTCCTTGGCGGCCGTTCCCGGATTGCTCGTGCCGTCCCTGGAAGAAAGCGGCGGAGTCGGCGGAAACGGACGAAGATTGCTGCACGACTTCCATTTTGTCGACCTGCAGGCCTTGCCCTTGAAGTGCGGCGCGCAGTTGGGACAATTGGGTTTCGAGCATGTCGCGCGCGGCCCCGTTCTCCGTGACGAATTGGGCGGTCATGAGCCCGTTCTGGATCGTGATCTTGATATCTACCTGGCCCAAGTGCTCCGGATGGAGGGAAATCTTGGCCTCCGACGTTCCGTGCCCCTGCGTCAGGATGAACTGCTTCACCAGGAACTTGCCCATGTGATCGGCGAACTGCTGAACCGGCACTTGGGCGGGCGCTCCCGCACTTGCGGACGGAGACACCGGCATAGCGGCGTTCGCGTCTCTCTGCAGCGTCCAGGCCAGCGCGGTCCCGTTCTGTCCGGAAGTTTCGGCCGATTCGGCCGCCGGCACCGCTTGGTTTTCAGGCGCCGTGCCCGCTTCCGTTCCTTGCGCTTGATGGAAATGCCAGACCGGACTGCGCAGCGGAAGGACGGTTTTGCTAACGGCTTCGGCTTGGACGCCGGCCGTTTGCTCGCCCTTGGCAGCCGCGTTCGCGGATGGGCCTGCATTCGCTGACGGGTTAGCCGCCTGGGGCGCCGTCGTCGCCGTTTGCGGGGACTCGGATGCCTGTCCGGCCTTGCCTTTCGAAGACGTCCATGGCTGCAGCGCTTCGAAGGCCTGCTTGAGCGTTTGCTCCAGCTGCTCGGCTTGTCCGTTAAGCGTCCCTCCTTGGGCTAGCCGGTGCTGCAATTGCACGAGAGACTCACGCAATGCCGCGATCAAATCCTGCTGCGCGCCCCGAACCGGTTTTTGCGAATCGAAGCCCATACCGTCCGCATCCGTCACAACGGAAGCGCCGTCGTTCTGCGCCGGAACATTCGCACCCGATCCGTTTAGCAGATTTTGGACCATCAGGAGCAAGGCCGCCAGCAGTTCTTGCAGCTCTGCCGGCAATTCGGCGTCCGGAGCCAGCCCGTTCAATTGATCCGTCAGTCCGCTGAGCAGTTCGGCCAACGGATTGGAGGAAGTCTCCCCCGTCTGGCCCCCAAGAAGACCGAGCAATCCCGTCAGACCTGCCGGAAGGCCGCTGCCCGTTGCCGAAGCGCCGGTGCCGCCGGTGCCTTCGACAGCTTGCACAAGCGCGGTGGCGAAGCCGCCCGCGGATCCGGTTTTTCCCGTTGCCGAGCCTGCGGCTTGGCCGGTTGCGGAGGTTGCCGCGTTCACCGTTGCCGCGATTCCGTTTGCGTTCATGTTGTTTCACCTCCTTTCACGTGGCGTTGCCGCAATCGTCAAGGATTCGCAGGCATCAGCTTGCTGACGAGAGCAGCCGTTTTTTTGCTGTCTTGATTCGACATGGCCGCGAGAACCTGCGAACGTGCGCTGTCGTCCATGGCGCCGAGAATCAGAAGCGCTTTGGACTGGCTCGAGCCCGACATCTGAAGCAGCAGGGTAGCGGCGTCCGCCGCTTTCATCGAGGAGAACGTCTTCTTCAGCTCCGAAGCGTCGAGCGTAGACGCGCCGGAACCCGCGGCCGTCTCCAACTCCTTGATCCGGGCCTGCAGGGCCGCGATTTGCTGATCCTGCACCGAGACGGAGTCTTTCAGCCTGATCGTCACGTCGGCCGCTTTCTGGGCACTCATTTTCTCCAGCACTCGGGTCCGTTCGGTATCGCTCATCGCTCCGAGAATGAGCGCCGTTTCTTCCAGGGTCATGCTTTCGAGAATAGGGGCGGCTTTGCCGGGCGTCATTTTGGCGTAAACGCCTGCGAGCGACTTGATCCGCGCCGTATACTCTTCCGCGGTTAACGTTTGCTGCTGCTTGCCTTTGTTCAATTGCTCGATTTGCGCCTTGAGCGTATCGATTTCCTTCTTCTGATCGGCGGTCTGCTGCGTCGCTTTCTTCAGCGACGCTTCCCGGTCCGCCAATAGCGCCTTCAGCTCGTCCACTTTCTTCTTCGCGTTGCTCACCGTAAGGTCTTCGTCGCTGGCCTCCGGCGGCGCAGACGACGCAGGATCGGGAAGTACGGCTTTGAGCACGGGAATCCGGTTGCCGATCTCCAGTGCCTTGTTCCTCCATTCCGTGTTGAACAAAAGCAGCAGCATGCCCAGCAGAACGGCGGTAAACAGAATCGGCGTCAGAAAAAAGAGAAACCTTTCGAAGCCGCTGTAATTGCTTTTTTCGGTATTGGCGTCGGCCACGACTATTCCTCCTCTCCCCGCGGAAACGTGAACGCGGCTTTCACCCGCGCGCGGACGCCGCGCGTACGGTCGCGATTTCGTCCAGCTCGTTCTGCTGTTTGATCAGCCACTCGTGCCGATGGATCCTTAGCGCCTTGTCGCGGGCGTTCTGCCATACTTTCTCGTCTATCGATTTCTCGGCCAGCTTGCTCCTCCTGAGGCGGACCAGCGCTTCCGCCGCTTCCACGCCTTCTGTCTGGCGGCGGACCTTGCCGTCCAGCACGTCCAGGTAGTGTTGAAGGGAAGTCAGCTCCGCGAGCGTAACCCCGGAGGCCGCCGAGCTCTCGATCCGTTCGCGGGCGGCGGCGCGTTCGGCGTCCAGCTCCCGAAGCCGTTCCTCTTCCTCTTTCAACCTGCCCAGCGAAGCGGCATATTCCCACTCCGCCATCGACTTCTCGCTGCCTTTCAGGTCGACGATTTTCTGCAACGGGTATCGAAACCGCATGGGCGTTTAACCTCATCTCTTGTAAAAATCGATGATCAACCGCTCGGCCGCTTCTTCGAGAGAAACTTTTTCGTCCGTTCTCTGCCGGGTATAGGCGTGAATCAAATCGATAAACTGGATGGACTTGTCGATTTCCGAGTTGGACCCTCTCTGGTACGCCCCGATATGGATCAAGTCTTCCGAATCCCGATAGACGGACAGCAGTCTTTTCAACTGCTCCGCCGCGCTTCGATGGTTATCCCTCACGATGTTGTTCATCACGCGGCTGACGCTGGCGAGCACGTCGATCGCGGGAAAATGCCCCTTGTTGGCCAAATTCCGATGGAGCACGATATGGCCGTCCAAAATGCCCCGAACCGCGTCCGCGATCGGCTCGTTCATGTCGTCTCCGTCCACGAGCACCGTATAGAAGGCGGTAATCGAGCCCGTCGGACCGGTGCCGGCCCGCTCCAGAAGCTTGGGCAGCGCAGCGAACACGGAAGGGGTGTATCCTCTTGTCGCCGGAGGTTCGCCGATCGCGAGCCCGACCTCCCGCAGAGCCATCGCGTAACGGGTGACGGAATCCATCATCAGCATCACGTTCAAGCCTCTGTCGCGGAAATACTCGGCGATCGTGGTGGCGATCAAGGCGCCTTTGATCCGGATGAGGGCCGGCTGGTCCGAAGTCGCGACAACCACGACCGAACGGGCCAAGCCTTCCGGACCGAGATCTTTCTCGACGAATTCCAGCACCTCGCGTCCGCGTTCCCCGATCAGCGCGATCACGTTGACATCCGCCGACGTGTTCCGGGCCACCATGCCGAGGAGCGTGCTCTTGCCGACACCGGATCCGGCGAAGATGCCGACCCGCTGTCCCTGCCCTACCGTCAGCAAGCCGTCGATGGCTCGAACCCCGGTCCCGAGCGGTTCCGTCACCCTCGGACGTTCGAGCGGATTGCCCGGCTTTCGATGGGTTGAATAATGCGGCATCCGGACGGGAAGCTTGGAGCCGTCGAGCGGCTGCCCCAATCCGTCGAGCACCTTGCCCAGCAATTCCGATCCGACCTGGACCGTAAGCGGGCGGCCCGTCGCGACGACATCGCACCCTGGACCTATGGCATGCAGTTCGCCCAACGGCATCAGCAGCAGCCGGTTGTCGCGAAAACCGACGACCTCGGCCAGGATCGGCGAACCGCCCTTCAGCGGATGGATCGCGCATACTTCGCCGACGCTGGCGTCCGGCCCTTCGGATTCGACGGTCAAGCCGATGACCTGCGTCACTTTGCCGTTGACCCGGACGGGATCCAGATGGGCCAGCACTTCCTCGTAGCGGGAAACGTCAAGAAGCGGCATCGGCATTCCCCTCTTCCGCGGCGTGGGCCGCGACTCTCAGCAGCTCGGCCCGGACCGTGCTGAGCTGCGTGTCGATTCTGGCATCGATGCTTCCGAAAGAGGAGCGGACGATGCAGCCCCCATCCCCGACCGAAGCATCCGGCACGATCTGCAGCTCCGCCTGAGCGTCCAAGACGAGGGACAGCTCGTCCTTCGCCGCCGACACGAACTCGAATTGCGCAGGCGCAACGCAGAGCGTGATGACGCCTTGTTCCTTGCGGCGGGCCAGCGCCCCTGCGAATAGCCGGATCGCCCGTTCGGGCTCCTCCGCAAGTTTGGCCGATAAGAGCTTCTCCGCAATGGAGCAGCTCAATTCGACGACGAATGCTTCGGCCTCCGCGATGATTCTTTCTTTGGATATGTATGCTTGTTCGACGAGGGAGCGGGCTTCCCGCATACGGGACTCCCATTCCGCGCGGAGTTCGCTTTCCGCTCGCTCCGCGCCGGCGGCGTAGCCTTCGGCGTACCCGCTTTGGCGGGCTTCCTCCGTGACTCCCGCGTCTTCCGCCCTTCGCGATTGCCACCACGACTCGGCCTCCATCCGCGCGGCCGCTCGGATGTCCTCCGCTTCCTCCCGGGCCTGCCGGACGATCTCCTGAGCCGTCCGTTCGGCATCCTCGAGGATGCGTTCTTTCATGGATAGGGTTTCGACATCCGCCTCCCCTTTTCCTTCGGCTTCTCCGTCGGAACCTGAAGGTTTTTGGGGATTCGGGACGAATCGGCGGATCAGTTCCAGCTGCTTGAGATCGTCCAGCGAGACGACGCGTCCGGATTTGATCAGATTAGACAATGATATCGTCTCCTCCGCCGCGGGCGATGATGATCTCGCCCGACTCTTCCAATCTGCGAATCGTGCCTACGATGCGCGTTTGCGCTTCTTCGACGTCCCGAAGCCGAACGGGGCCCATGTATTCCATCTCTTCCTTGAACGTATCGGCCATGCGTTTGGACATGTTCCGGAAAATCGCTTCCCGGACCTCGTCGCTCGCCACCTTGAGCGCGAGCTGCAAGTCGGCGTTCTCGATGTCCCGGATGATGCGCTGGATCGACCGGTTGTCGAGATTGACGATATCCTCGAATACGAACATCCGTTTTTTGATTTCTTCGGCCAGTTCGGGGTCCTGGATCTCCAGAGAGTCCAGAATCGTCCTTTCGGTGCCGCGGTCGACGCCGTTCAAAATCTGCACGATCGCTTCGATACCGCCCGCGTTCGTATAATCCTGCGTGACGGTCGCCGACAGCTTCTGTTCGAGCACCCGCTCGACCTGGGCGATCACCTCCGGAGAGGTGCTGTCCATGAGCGCGATCCGGCGGGCGACGTCGGCCTGCTTGTCCTGGGGCAGCGAGGAGAGCACCGCCGACGACTGATCCGGCTGCAGATACGAGAGGACGAGGGCGATCGTCTGGGGGTTCTCGTTCTGGATGAAGTTCAGGATTTGCTGCGGCTCCGCCTTGCGGGCGAAGTCGAACGGCCTGACCTGCAGAGTCGCGGTCAACCGGTTCAGAATATCCGACGCCCTGCCCGCGCCGAGCGCTTTCTCCAGAATTTCCTTGGCGTACGTGATACCGCCTTGGGAGATGTATTCCTGCGCCAAGCAAATCTGGTGAAACTCGGCCAGAATGCTTTCCTTTTCCATGCTGTCCACTTTGCGGACGTTGGCGATCTCCAGCGTCAGCTGCTCGATTTCCTCGTCCCGCAGCTGCTTGAATACGTTCGCGGAAACTTCCGGGCCTAGCGTGATGAGAAGGATGGCCGCTTTCTGCCTGCCGGAAAGTTGAATTGCTGATTTCGCCATATATGCTGCCACCTCTATTCGTCCACCAGCCAAGTCCGGAGCAGATTGACGAACTCCTCCGGTTTGCGCTTCGCCAGATTTTCAAGCTGCTTGCGGATCTGGCTTTCGCTCGAAACGTTGTCGATGTCGATCGTCGGCAGCTCCACGCGCGGCACTTCCGCTGCCGCAAGGGCGGCCGCCTCCTGCGCCGATTTCCGCCGCCGGTAGACGTAGTACCCGCCTCCGCCGAGCAGCGCGGCGGCGAGCACGCCGAGTCCCGCCAGCCAATAGGCCGAGACCGTCATGCCGGACGTCTGCGCCGCACTTGCGTTAAACGGCTCGGACAGGACCGACACGCGCTTCGTCATTTCCTGATCGCTCAGATCCAAGCCCGACTCCGCGAGCAAGGTGCGGACGCTGGCGACGAGCACCTGCTGGATCGCCGTCGTGCGCTCCGGCGTCATCAGCGCGGAGTCGATCCCGACGCTGATCGACACGTCCTTCACTTTGTAGGGCGCGGATTTGATCAAATCTTTGACGCGGCTGAAGTCGTAATTAATGATATCCTGCGTTTTTTCCGATGAAGAAGTCGAGGACGAAGCGCCCCCCGGGAAATTCGCGATGTCGGTCTCGCCCGTTCCGGCCACTCCGCTTGCGGCTCCGTCCGTGCCGGTAGAGGTTTCGGAAGTGTGCTGCTCGCTTTGAACGATCCCTTTGTTATCGTTGTTGGGAAGCGGCACCACCGTATTCGATTCCGTCGACTTCTGGTCGAAGTTCAGCGTCGAAACGACGTTGACGACCATGTTTTCCATGCCGACCATCGGGGCCAGGAATTGCTGGATTTTCTTTTTGACCTCGTTCTCGAAGTCGCGGGTGCTCGCGAGCTGCTGCTCGATGCCGCCATTCGTAACGCCCTCGCCGCCTAACGCGGCGGAAGGCTCCAAATCCCCCGTCGTGCTCGCGATCGTGATGCCGTCGATGGCCAGATTGGGCACGGCCGTCTTCACGAGGTTGAAGTAGCTGTCGATATCCTCCTGCTTCGGACGGAATCCCGGCTTGAACGACAGCACGACCGAAGCGGTCGCCTTTTCCCGCTCGTCGCCGGCGAACAACGTCTCTTGAGGAAGGTTGATCAGCACCTTCGCCCTCTGAACGCCTTGCTTGTTTTGAAGCAGCTGCTGCACTTCCCCGTTCAGCGCGTTGCGGTATTTGACCTGAAACTCTTCTTCCGTCGTCCCGATGGACGAACTGGATTGGCTCAGTTCCTTGAAGCCCAAGGAGCCGTTCTGGACGAGCCCTTGCGAACCGATCTCCACCCGGGCACGGGATGCGGCGGCGCTGGGCACCGAAATGCTCGTCCCGTCCGGACTCAGCTTGTAGGAAATTCCCTGGCCATCTAAATATTGCATGATGGAGGCGGCGTCTGTGCTGTCCAGATTTTGAAACGCGACCTCGTATTGGGTCCGGGTCAGCCACGAAGTCAACAATATGACGGCAAGCAATAAAAAAACGGCCGTCGAGGCGAGCACCCATTTCTGCGTCTTGCTGTATTGGTTCCAGAAGCCCGTCAGCCTCTCGCGAACCTGTGCCCACTTCTCGTTCACGTTGTCACCTCACCTGCGGATCACGCAGCCGTAACGCCGGTTGAAACGGCGACGGCTGCGGTTGTTGCTGCGTATGAGCTCGGATTACATTTGCATCCGCATGATCTCCTGATAAGCTTCGATCACTTTGTTGCGCACCTGAGAAGTCAGAGAGAGGCTGAGCTCGGCCTTGGAGGATGCGATCATCACGTCGTTCACGTCCGCTTGCCCGATGATGAACTGGTCCGTAACCGTATGTACGTTGTTTTCCTGGGCGGCTACGCTGTCCAGCGCGGTCTTCAGAAAAGAAGCGAAGCTTTCGGTCGCCTCGGCCGGCGTCGCTTTGGCTGCGGCAGGGGTTGTCTGCTGCAGCATCGACAGGCTTGCCGGAGCGAGCATTGCATTCTGAATCATTAAAGCCCCCACCTTTCGGATTCGAATTCGGATTCTGCGGCGGTCATCCTTGTGTTCGGATTATCTGCCGATCTCGAGCGATTTCATGAACATGGCTTTGCTTGCGTTAAGCGCCGTGACGTTCGCTTCGTAGGAACGCGACGCCGAAATCATATCGACCATTTCCTTGACGACGTCGACGTTCGGCATATTCACCATGCCGTTCTCGTCCGCATCCGGGTGCGCGGGGTTGTAAACCTGCTTGAAAGGCGTCGCATCGTCCCGGATGGCGGCTACCTGCACCCCTTGTTCCGCGTCCGCGTTCAACTTCTCGTCCAGCAGGTTCCGGAATTTGGGCTGTACGGCGGCAAGCACGACCTCCTTGCGCCGGTAGGGGACGAATCTGCCGTTCACGAATTGGGCCCGGGTCGTCTCGGCGTTCGCGATGTTGGCCGAAATGACGTCCATTCTCAGCCTTTGGGCGGTCAGAGCCGAAGCGCTGATGTCGAAACCTCCAAGTTTCATCCGTTATCCCCTCCCTTCGATCCCGATGCGCATCATTTTCACGTTGTGGTTCATTTGTTGGATAAACAGGTTGTATCGGAGCTGGTTCTCTGCGACAAGCGACATCTCCTTGTCGATATCCACGTTGTTGCGGCTGTTGTTGAATACCGTGGATTCCTCGGTTACGACCGAAGGAACGGGGCCTGAGGCGGAAACCCCGTTCGATATATGGCGCGGGTCCGAGGTCTTGAGAGCCAGCGTCTTCATGCCGCCGCTTCCCATGGCCTGCGACAGCATCTCCTCGAAAGCGACGTCGGATCGTTTGAAATTCGGGGTGTCGACGTTGGCGATGTTGTTGGCGAGAACTTGCTGCCGCATGGATGCGGCGTGGATCGCCCCTTCCAATCGCTGAAACGAGGCACCGCTCAAAAGGTCCATCGATGATTGCCATCCTTCCGTACGGATTATGAGAATCCGATGAGAAAATGTTCATGGGGATTCTCTATTAGATTCAACGGCATTCGTCAAAATTCCTGCCGAATTCGACATCCGAATTGCGATTTATTAAAAAAAGAAGAAGGATGACCTACCCCCAAAAATATCATGTCTGAGACCTCTGTCTAAAACAATAAGAAAAAAGCCCTAATCTTCAGAGAGATCGGGGCTTTTCCGTGACAGGGGATCAGAACGGCTTTAGTTTTTCTGTCTTTCGATTTCTTGCAGAAGCTGGGAATTAAGGATCCGGATGTAAGTTCCTTTCATGCCGAGCGAACGCGTTTCGATGACGCCCGCGCTTTCCAGCTTGCGGAGCGCATTCACGATGACGGACCGCGTAATGCCGGCTCTGTCGGCGATTTTCGAGGCAACCAGAAGCCCTTCCTTCCCTTCCAGTTCTTCGAAAATCTGCTCGACCGCTTCGAATTCGCTGAACGAAAGCGAATGTACGGCGACGGATACGATCGCTTTGTTTCGGGCTTCGACTTCCCGTTCTTCTGCGCGGTCGCGCAAAATCTCCATTCCGATTTGCGTGGATCCGCATTCGGCAAGGATCAAGTCGTCTTCCCCCAGCGCGACGGATTGTCGAGCTAGGACCAAAGTCCCTAGACGATCCCCGCCTCCGATAATTGGTACAATGGTCACGATTCTGTCCTTGAACGCCGCCTCGACTTTTCCGAGGGTTTCCTCCTTCGGCACCCCCACCGCGGTTTCCCCGATTCTCAGAAAAGCCTCGTTGCTTTCCGGGGGAAAGCGCAGCTCGGAAGGGTCTTCCTGCCGGAGCCACATTTCGGGAAATTCGGGGGTCAGCGCGCTTCCCAGCACTTTTCCCCGGCGGCTGACGACGAGAACGTCCGCCTGGATCGTTTCCCGGAGTACTTCCGCCATTTCCCCGAAATTGAGCGGCTTTCCGGCAGCCTTTTGAAGCAGTTTATTCAAGGTTCGGATCTTTTCCAACAACGTCATGATCGTTACGTTCCTCCTAATACGACAAGCGAAGCACCTTTTACAGAATATATTGACTTAAATCGCGGTTGCTTGCAATGGTAGCCAGCTTCTCCCGGACATATTCCGGGGTGATGCTCATTTGTTCCAGCTGCAGCTCGGGCGCCTCGAAGGACAAATCCTCCAGAAGCTTCTCCAGCAGCGTGTGAAGACGGCGGGCGCCGATATTCTCCGTGTTGCGGTTCACTTCCTGGGCCATGCGGGCGATTTCGGCGATGGCGGGCTCCGTGAATTCGATCCGGATGCCCTCGGTTTCGAGAAGGGCCGTATATTGCTTGGTCAGCGCGTTCTGGGGTTCCGTCAGGATCCGGACGAAGTCCTCGTCGGTCAGGCTGCTCAGCTCCACGCGGATCGGAAACCGTCCCTGCAGCTCAGGGATGAGGTCGGACGGTTTGGCGATATGGAACGCCCCGGCGGCCACGAACAGAATGAAGTCGGTCTTCACGGGACCGTATTTGGTCATGACCGTCGAACCTTCGACGATCGGGAGGATGTCCCTCTGCACGCCTTCGCGGGAGACGTCGGGGCCTTGCCCGCGGCCGGCGCTCGCGATTTTGTCGATCTCGTCGATGAAGATGATGCCGGACTGCTCCGCTCTCCGTACCGATTCCGAAATGACATCGTCCATGTCGATCAGCTTGTTCGCTTCTTCCTGGATGAGAACCTTGCGGGCTTCCTTCACCGGCAGCCGGCGTTTCTTGCGCCGTTTCGGCAGGAATTGGCCGAGCATCTCCTGCATGTTGCCCAGCTGCTCCTGTCCGGGGCCCGCGAGCAAGTCCAGCATCGGAGGGGCCGCGTCCTCCACCTCGATTTCCACGATGTCGTTCTCGAGGCTGCCGGCCTCCAGCTTCTCCTTGGCTTCCCGGCGTTTGGCCTGCAGGGTGGGATCGGGCGCTTCGGCTTCTTCCGCCGCTCCGTTGTTCCCTCCGCCGAACAGCATTTCAAGCGGGTTGCGCTGGGGCCTGGATTTGGCCGGAGACGGGACCAGCAGCTCCGCCAGCCGTTCGGTGGCGGCCCGCTCCGCTTTGTCGCGGACTTTCTCCGTACGCTCTTCCTTGACCATGCGGATGGCCGTCTCGACCAGGTCCCGGACCATCGATTCGACGTCGCGTCCGACATATCCGACTTCGGTGAACTTAGTCGCTTCGACTTTAATGAACGGCGCGTGCACCAATTTGGCGAGGCGTCTCGCGATCTCCGTTTTGCCGACGCCGGTCGGGCCGATCATGAGGATGTTTTTGGGGACGATCTCGTCCCTCAGCCCCTCTTCCAGGCGGCTGCGGCGGTAACGGTTGCGGAGCGCGACCGCGACGGAGCGCTTCGCCTGCTTCTGTCCCACGATGTATTTGTCAAGCTCCGCCACGATTTGGCGAGGCGTCAAATTTTCGCTCATGGTCCTCTACCTCCCTGTTCTCAGCCCAAAAAGTGAAGTTAAGCTTCAAAGCGAATCCCGGTTCAATCTCCGTCGAGTCGATGCACATGCGGCTAAGCGACGATAGATCCATGCATTACTCCGACGGTTCGGCCCTTCGGCGGCTGAATGATGCAAGATCTAAGGTTAACTCGGCTTTCCTTCGAAAAATCAAACCCACGACTGCATTTCCGTCAATCGAGTTTTCCCGTTATATTTCCTCGACGACCAGGTTGTCGTTCGTGAACACGCAAATCTCGGCCGCCACCTGCAACGATGAACGCGCGATTTCCTTCGCCTCCATCTGGGGCGCGTGCCGTTTCAACGCGCGGGCCGCCGCGAGCGCGAAGCTGCCTCCCGAACCGATGGCCAGAATTCCGTCGTCCGGCTCGATCACCTCGCCGTTGCCCGACAACAGCAGCATGCCGGTGGCGTCGACGACGATCATCATCGCCTCCAGTCGACGAAGCACCCGGTCGGAGCGCCAGTCCTTGGCCAGCTCTACCGCCGCGCGCTGGAGATTCCCATGGTGCTCCTCCAGCTTACCTTCGAACTTCTCGAAGAGGGTGATCGCATCCGCCACGGAGCCTGCGAAACCGGCCAGCACTTGTCCGCGGTAGAGTCTTCGCACCTTTTTGGCCGTATGCTTCATGACCATGCTGTTGCCGAACGTCACTTGGCCGTCTCCCGCGATCGCGCCTTTGCCGTTGTGCCGGACCGCGCAAATCGTAGTGGCGTGAAATTGACCGCTCATCGTTTTCTCCTCCTCTAATAGGGAGTTTGACGTGCAATAGGAAGTTTGAAGAAGACAGACCTTCACCGCTCAAACTCTCACCGCTCGAGGGCCGGATTGCCCATATGCCAAGCCGGCGCAAGGCTATCGGCCCGCCGTCCATGGTATGCCTTCGCTTTTCCGTGAACGCGCCGAAGCAGCGGGGGTCCCTGGACCCGCAGCCGCTGCTTCATACGGTCGGAACGTTTGCAACTGGGTGCAGATCCCGGGCGAACGCGTCGATATTCGCAAGCGCCCGCTCCGCGATCGAATCGTTCTTCTCTTTCTTGCTGCGGACACGCCGTCCGAGCGGCGGAAACAAGCCGAAATTGGCGTTCATCGGCTGGAAGTGCCGGAAATCCGCCGTCGTGATGTAATGCGCCATGCTCCCGAGCGTCGTTTCCGGGGGCAGCGTCAGCGGCTCCAGCCCCCTGGCCAGCCGTCCGGCGTTAATCCCCGCGATGAGTCCCGACGCGGCCGATTCGACATATCCTTCGACTCCCGTCATCTGACCCGCGAAGAACAGGTTCGGACTGCGTTTGAATTGGTAGGTGGGCAGCAGAAGCCGCGGGGAATTGATGAACGTATTGCGGTGCATGACGCCGTAACGGACGAATTCCGCTTCTGCGAGGCCGGGGATCAAGCCGAACACGCGCTTCTGCTCCCCCCACTTCAGATGCGTCTGGAAACCCACCAGATTGTACAGCGTGCCCGCCGCGTTATCCTGGCGCAGCTGCACGACGGCGTGGGGCTGTTTCCCGGTGCGGGGGTCGGTCAGCCCGACCGGCTTCATCGGCCCGAACAGCACCGTCTGCTTGCCGCGTTTGGCCATGACTTCGATCGGCATGCAGCCTTCGAAGTACATCTCCTTCTCGAACTCTTTGATCTCGGCCGTTTCCGCCGTGATCAACGCTTCGTAGAAAGCTTCGAACTCCTCTTCGTTCATCGGGCAATTCAGATAGGCGGCTTCTCCTTTGTCATATCGGGACGCAAGGAAAACCCGCTCCATGTCGATGGAGTCCTTCTCGACGATCGGCGCAGCCGCGTCGTAGAAGTAAAAATACTCCTCCCCGAGCAGCTCCTGGATTTCACGGGAAAGATCCGGGGATGTGAGCGGTCCGGTCGCGAGGACCGTGATGCCGTCCTGGGGAATGGCCGATATCTCTTCGTTCACCACCGTGACAAGCGGGTGCTCCCGCAGCCGGGCCGTCACTTCGCCCGAGAAACCGTCGCGGTCCACCGCGAGCGCGCCCCCCGCCGGTACGGCGTTCCGGTCCGCCGCGGACAGGATCAGCGAACGGAGACGGCGCATCTCTTCCTTCAAAACGCCCACGGCGTTCGTCAACCCGTTTGCCCGTAGGCTGTTGCTGCACACCAGCTCGGCGAACCGGTCCGTGTGATGGGCGGGGGTACGGCGAACGGGGCGCATTTCGTAAAGCGTGACGGGCACGCCTTGCGAGGCGATCTGCCATGCGGCCTCGCTTCCGGCCAGTCCGGCTCCGACGACCGTCACGCGCTGATGTTCGTTCACGGATTCTTCCTCCTTGGTGCTATTCCGCCGCTTCGTCCGCTTCCGGGGCGGGTTCGTCGTGGGCGCATGCGGTACAATGCCAAGTCACGTTGCCGCGGCTCCGTTTCTCCACCATCATGCCGCCGCAGTCGGGGCAAGGCTTCGCCACCGGTTTGTCCCAGGACACGTAATCGCACTCGGGATACCGGTCGCATCCGTAGAACAGACGCCCCTTCTTGCTGCGCCGCTCGACGATTTGGCCTTTGCCGCATTTCTGGCATCCGACGCCCGTATCCTTGACGATCGGCTTCGTGTTCCGGCATTCCGGAAACCCGGAGCAGGCGAGGAATTTGCCGAAGCGGCCCATTTTGTACACCATCGGATTGCCGCATTTGTCGCACAATTCGCCGGACGGCTCGTCGCGGATTTCGACTTCCTTCATTTCGTCTTCCGCCACGGTCAGCCTTTTCTCGAACGATTTGTAGAAATCGCCGATGACCTGAACCCAGTTCTCTTCGCCTTCCTCGACATGGTCGAGATCGTCTTCCATGCGGGCGGTGAATTCGGCGTCGAGAATTTCCGGGAAAAACTCCTCCATCAGCTGAATGACCAGCTCCCCGAGCTCGGTCGGCACGAATTTCTTGTCCTCGATCGCGACGTAATTGCGTTTCTGGATCGTTTCCAGCGTCGGGGCGTACGTGCTGGGGCGACCGATGCCCAGCTCCTCCAGAGTCCGCACGAGACGGGCTTCCGTGTAGCGGGGAGGCGGTTGGGTAAAATGCTGCTTCGGATCGATTTGCGCAGCCGTTATGGTCTCGCCGGTTTGGAGCGGCGGGAGCAGCCGCTCTTCCTCCGTCGATCCGTCGTCGTTCCCTTCCACGTAAATCTTCATGAATCCGGGAAACTTCAGCTTCGAACCGACGGCACGGAATTGGACCGGCCCGTTGATCAAATCCACGGTCATCGTGTCCAGCACGGCGGAAGCCATCTGGCTGGCTACGAAACGTTCCCAAACCAGTTTATACAGCCGATGCTGATCGCGAGACAAATAGGGCTTCACGGCATCCGGATCCCTCAGCACGGACGTAGGCCGGATCGCTTCGTGGGCGTCCTGGGCGTTCGAATTTTTCTTCGTGTAGACGCGCGGCGTATCCGGAACGTAAGGCGCCCCGTACCGCGCCGAAATGAATTCCTTGGCCTCTTCTTGAGCGACGGGCGAGATGCGGGTGGAATCCGTGCGCATGTAAGTGATGAGACCGACCGTGCCTTCTTTGCCGAGATCGACGCCCTCATACAGCTGTTGGGCGACCTGCATCGTTTTGGCGGCGCGGAAATTGAGCTTGCGCGCCGCTTCCTGCTGGAGCGAGCTGGTGATAAACGGAGGGGCCGGATGGCGCTGCCGCTCCTTCTCTTTCACTTCGCCGACGGTGAAAGGCGCGTTCCCGATCAGGGAGAGCACTTCCTTCACGTCGGCTTCGCTCCCCAGGTCCTTCTTGTCTCCGTTCAGAGAATGGAACTTCGCTTCGAACGCGGCGCCCTCTTTCATCAAATGCGCGGTGATGCTCCAGTATTCTTCGGGCACGAACGCCTTGATCTCGTTCTCCCGGTCGATGATCAATTTCACCGCTACCGATTGTACGCGCCCGGCGCTGAGACCTTTCTTGACTTTCTTCCACAGCAGCGGGCTGATCTTGTACCCGACCAGGCGGTCCAGCACGCGGCGCGCTTGCTGCGCGTTGACCAAATCCATGTCGATCGGCCGGGGAGACTTGAAGGCGTCTTTCACCGCTTGCTTCGTGATTTCGTTGAAGACGACGCGGCAAGCATCCTTCTCGTCGAGCTCCAGGTAATGCGCCAAATGCCAGGCGATCGCTTCGCCCTCCCTGTCGGGGTCGGCCGCGAGATACACTTTTTTCACCTTTTTGCTGGCGTCCTTCAATTCCTTGAGTACGTTGCCTTTGCCCCGTATCGTGATGTATTTCGGTTGAAACTCGTTTTCGATTTCTACGCCGATCTGGCTTTTGGGCAAATCGCGAATGTGGCCCATGGATGCCTTGACGATAAACTTGCTGCCCAAATATTTGCCGATCGTCTTGGCTTTGGCCGGGGATTCCACGATGACGAGCGAATCCGCCACATTCATTCCTCCTCTCCTGCGGTGGGCGGCGGCCCCCCGGCCGAGACGAGCGGCCTGAGGGGGTTATGCACGGTGCCGGGATTCTGTAGAACCCTTCATGATTAATAGTTAGCATATACGTTCTTCGAGGCCAACGCAAACGCCATGGCGAAGCCGGTTTGCGCATCGCTTCTTCGCACACATCGTACAGCATCCTGTACGGCCCGGTCAAATCCCGCGCGTATCGCCTCTCCCGGATACCCGCCGGAAGCGAAGCGTTCAGAGCGCCCCGTACACCGACCCGGGAAATCGCTGGATCTTCTTCTTGATCTCCAGGGACAGCAATATCGAATGCAGCATCCCGAGCGCGAAGCCCGTATCCGCGGCCAGCTCGTCGACGGTCCGGGGGTCTTCGAGCAGCAGCCGGTAAACGGCGTCCTCTTCTTCGTTCACGGCATCCGCCGGATCGGCTTGGCGTCCGTTATCATCCTCATCTTCGTCCTCGAGATGTGATCGAAAGCGGCCGACCACGTCCTCCGGCACGAGCGCCGGGTCCGCCGTTCCGTCCTGCAGCATGGCCATGCCTCCGAGACTTCGCGGGGAAGTGACGGGCCCGGGTATGACGAAGACGGGGCGCTCCGCTTCGATGGCATCTTTGGCCGTAATCAAGGCGCCGCTGTCCTTCGGGGCTTCCGCCACGAGCACGGCGAGCGAGAGCCCGGCAATGATCCGGTTGCGCGCCGGAAACATGCCGGTATGGTAGGGGGTACCCGGGGGCGCTTCGGAGAGGAGAAGGCCTTTGCGGGCGATCTCCTGATACAGCTGCCGGTTCTCCGGAGGATAAATCCGGTCCACCGGCAATCCCAGCACCGCGACGGTTCCGCCGGCCCGGTTCAAAGCCCCCTTATGCGCGCAAGTATCGATCCCCTTTGCCAGGCCGCTGATCACCGCGAAGCCCCGATCGGCGAACGCGGCCGAGAAAAGTTCGGTTACGTGTTTCCCGTAGGCGGTGGCGATCCGGGTCCCCACCACCGCGATCGCCGGCCGGGCGATCAGCTCTAGCCGTCCTATATAGTAGAGAACGGGAGGCGGATCCCCCGTCCGCCGGAGCAGCAGCGGATAGTCGCGATCCGCCCACGTGATCACCCCGATGCCGGCCCGACCTAGAAGGTATTGCCTCTCTTCCATTCTCGACGGCTCCAGATTGGCCGCAAGAGCTGCCGCCTGCTTCGGCAGAAGCCCGCATTCCCGCAGATCCCCTTCCCTCATCCCGGCTCGAATCGGGTGCCGTTTGCGGGCTGCCCACAGATCGCGGATCGTTTTCCAGCCGATGCCTTCCGTCTCGTGAAGGGCAACCAATGTTTCACGTGAAATACCACTAGATTCCATTATAACCACTCCTTTGTATATTATGTCGAAGCGTGCCGAACATAGGACCGGGCAGGCGATGAACGTTTCCGTCGTCCCATGACGAAAAAAAGCAGCCCCCCACACCCCGTACGGGGTGCGGAAGGCTGCTTGCCTATCCGGGTTCAAAGCGCATCGGCAGACGCGTATTCGAACGTTATTCGATTAGCGTACCATTAACTTTTGCATTTTTCCAGCAGACCGCGCTCTTCGAGAACGGAAATGAGCGTCGAACCCATTTCGGAGGGAGTCGGGGCGACCTTAATGCCGCATTCCTGCAGCTTGGCGATTTTCTCCGCCGCGGTGCCCTTGCCGCCGGAAATGATCGCGCCAGCGTGTCCCATCCGTTTGCCGGCCGGCGCCGTCGCGCCTCCGATGAAGCCGACGACGGGCTTCGTCATGTTCGCCTTGATCCATTCGGCCGCTTCTTCTTCCGCGGTGCCGCCGATTTCGCCGATCATGATGACCGCGTACGTGTCCGGATCTTCATTGAACAGCTTCAGGATGTCGATGAACTCCGAGCCTTTGACCGGGTCCCCGCCGATCCCGACGGCGGACGACTGGCCGATTCCGTTGGTCGTCAATTGGTGGACCGCTTCGTACGTCAGCGTACCCGAACGGGAGACGACGCCGACGTGGCCTTTTTTGTGGATGTAGCCCGGCATGATGCCGATTTTGATTTCTCCCGGCGTGATGACGCCCGGGCAGTTCGGTCCGATCAGGCGGGTTTTGCGGCCTTCCATGTACCGCTTGACCTTCACCATGTCGAGCACCGGAATGCCTTCCGTGATGCAAATGACGAGATCCAGATCGGCGTCGACCGCTTCCATGATGGCGTCGGCCGCGAACGGCGGCGCGACGTAAATGACCGAAGCCGTGGCGCCCGTAGCCGCGACCGCTTCCTTGACCGTATTGAAAATCGGCAGCGAAACCGTCGTGCCGTTCTCCAGCGTAATGTCGACGTTCTGGCCGCCCTTGCCCGGCGTCGTGCCGCCGACCATCTGCGTGCCGTAATCGAGCGCACCCTTGGCATGGAAAAGTCCGGTGGCGCCCGTAATGCCTTGGGTGATCACCTTGGTGTTTTTATCGATTAAAATGCTCATGACTTCACACTCCCCGGTTCGTTCTCCTTACATAGGGACCTTTGAGCGGAGCTCAAAGTCTCTCCTGACATAGGGATCTTTGAGCGGAGCTCAAAGTCTCTCCTTATTTCACGAGCGACACGATTTTTTGCGCGCCGTCGGCCATGGAATCCGCTGCCACGATGTTGAGGCCCGATCCGTTCAAAATCTCTTTGCCCAGCTTGACGTTCGTTCCTTCGAGACGAACCACGAGCGGTTTGTCCAAACCGATCTCGCGCGCGGCCGCGACAACGCCTTCGGCGATCACGTCGCACTTCATGATGCCGCCGAAAATATTGACGAAAATCCCCTTGACGTTAGGATCGGACAGAATGATCTTGAACGCTTCCGTCACTTTCTCCTTGTTGGCGCCGCCGCCCACGTCGAGGAAGTTGGCGGGCTCGCCGCCGTAATACTTGATGATGTCCATCGTCGCCATCGCGAGGCCGGCGCCGTTGACCATGCAGCCGATATTGCCGTCGAGCGCGATGTAGCTCAGGTCGAATTTCGAAGCTTGGATTTCCTTCTCGTCCTCTTCGTCGAGGTCGCGAAGCTCCACGATGTCCTTGTGGCGGAACAGCGCGTTGGAGTCGAAGTTCAGCTTGGCGTCCAGCGCCATCACGTCGCCGGATCCCGTCACGACGAGCGGGTTGATCTCGGCGATCGAACAGTCCTTGTCTTCGAACGCTTTATACAGCTTCAGCATGAAGCCGGCCGCTTTATTGATCAGCTCGCTCGGAATGTTGATCGCATACGCCAACCGGCGCGCCTGGAACGGCAGCAGTCCGGTAACCGGGTCAACGACTTCCTTGATGATTTTCTCCGGGGAATGGGCAGCGACTTCTTCGATCTCCGTGCCGCCTTCTTCGGAAGCCATCATCACGACGCGTCCGGTCGCGCGGTCGACGACGACGCCGACGTAATATTCTTTCTTGATGTCGCAGCCTTCCTCGACGAGGAGGCGCTTGACTTCTTTGCCTTCCGGTCCGGTCTGGTGCGTGACCAGCACTTTGCCCAGCAGCTCTTCCGCGTACTTGCGCACGTCGTCAAGGCTTTTGGCGATTTTGACGCCGCCGGCTTTGCCGCGTCCGCCGGCATGGATCTGGGCTTTCACGACGGTGACGGCGCTGCCGAGCTCCTTGGCGGCCGCAACGGCTTCGTCAGCGGTGAATGCCACTTTGCCGCGGGGTACGGTCACGCCGTATTGCCGCAGAACTTCTTTGCCTTGATATTCATGAATGTTCATGGCTCTTGCATCCTCCCGTTTGCGCGCGTTCTCCCGTGACTTGCGGGCTGGCCGGCCGGCGGCGCGCTCCGTCGTCACGAGGTCAAGCTATGTAACAAACCTCAATCATTGTATCACTTTTTGTAGAAGTCTTCCTCATATTTTGATGATTTTTTCAGATGCGTTTGGCAATGATTTCATCTGCTTTTGCGATGGATCAACGGACCTTTAGTTAGCATTTCCAGCCGGAAGAAATCCATCCCATGCGCATGAACATGTCCGCGATCACCCCCCCGCCTTCCCGCGGATCCTCTCCGACTTAAGTCGACCTCCATCAACCAAGTATTAGACCTTTGAAACGCCTCGCTCCGGTCACGTTTGGTCGACCGACAAGCTGATTATTGACGGTTGTTTAAAGACCAGCCAGCAGATCGGCATCAATCCGTCATTGCTTGAGGACGGGTATCTCCGGAAACAAATTCGACTTCAAACAATCTGGCTGCTCTTTTTCCCGAGGTTTCCTTGTGAAAAGGCGGGAGCGATGCCCTGAATGAGGAGATAAGCTCGCCCGGCGAACTTAACGTGCTGGTAAGCAGGTACCGTGAGTGAGATAAGCTCGCGAGAGGAGCTTAACGTGCGGGTACGCAGTAGCCGTGAGTGAGATAAGCTCGCGAGAGGAGCTTAACGTGTTGGCCGGCAGGTGCGGAGGGTGAGATAAGCTCGCCCGGCGAACTTAACGTGCTGGTAAGCAGGTACCCTGAGTGAGATAAGCTCGCGAGAGGAGCTTAACGTGCGGGTACGCAGTAGCCGTGAGTGAGTTAAGCTTGTCGCCGAACATAACGTGCTAACGTGCGGGCACGCAGCCGAGGTAGTGGAGGATAAGCCGTAGAGGATAATAGGCGGAAAAAGAGAGGTCTGGTGAGCAAGCCGTTCACGATACGTTGCTGCCGCAAACAAGGGGAGGCGGCTTAGAGGGGGCCCTTCCCGTTCATGCCGTGCGAGGACGAATCGCCCTTATTGACAACCCGTGCAGGCAGACGTAGACTGAAGGCAATAGAACGAAGCGGACCGGGAAGGAAGCACCTTTCTCCGCCAACGGACACGTTGAGGAGGAGGGTGTTTTTCGTCATGTACGTCAAAATGATCGGAGCGAGCGTGATCGGCGTCGAAGGCCGGTTGATCGAAGTGGAGGTCGACATCCGCTCTGGATTGCCGCAGGTAAGCGTAGTGGGGCTCGCCGACACGGCGGTTCGCGAATCCGTGGAGCGAGTGCGGGCGGCGGTCCAGAACGGGGGCTTGAAGTTCCCCATGGACAGGATTACCGTCAATCTGGCGCCCGCGGACATGCGCAAGGAAGGAAGCTCCTTCGACTTGGCGATCGCGGCCGGCATCTTGTGCGCGAGTGGCCAGCTGCATTCGGATAAGGTGGAGAACGCCTTGCTCATCGGGGAATTGGCGCTGAACGGCGACGTCCGCGCCGTCCCGGGGGTTCTGCCGATGACCGAGCGGGCGCGCGAAGCCGGACTGCGGCGGGTCGTCGTGCCGCTGGCGTCGGTCGCCGAGGCGCGCTTGATCGACGGCATCGAGGTCGAAGGGATCGGCTCGATCCGCGATTGGCTGGACGATGCGCCGCCGCGGGGCGCCTTAGCGGCGGGTCGGGAGAAGGATCCGCTATTGCGGGACCTGCTCCGCAAAGGGGAAGAGCCCGACCTGGCCGACATCGTCGGCCATGCGCAGGCTAAACGGGCGCTTATTATCGCGGCGGCCGGTATGCATAACATCCTCTTCATCGGGCCTCCGGGAACGGGGAAAACGATGCTCTGCCGACGCCTGCCCGGGCTTCTGCCGCCCCTCGACGACGCGGACGCGCTCTCCGTAACCAAGATTTTAAGCGTATGCGGCAAATTGGGGGAACTCCGGACGGGACTGATTCGCGAACGCCCCTTCCGCTCCCCCCACCACACGATCTCCACGGCCGGGTTGATCGGCGGCGGCACGGTGCCGAAGCCGGGGGAAGTAACGCTCGCGCACCACGGGGTGCTGTTTCTCGACGAAATGCCCGAATTTTCGCGGGTGTGCCTGGAATCGCTCCGCCAGCCTCTCGAAGACCGGGAGGTGACGATCGGCAGGGCGCGCGGCGTGTGCCGGTTTCCCGCCCGATTTATGTTAGCGGCCTCCATGAATCCCTGTCCGTGCGGATTTTTCGGCGGCGACCCGCTCACGGATCGGCCTTGCACCTGCTCGGAGTCCGCCGTTCTCCGGTACCGGTCGCGCATGTCCGGGCCGCTCGCGGACCGAATCGATCTGCAGGTCGAGCTTCCCCGACAGTCATCGAGGCCTTCGGCCCATACCTCCGTGCTCAACTCCGAACAGGCGCGGGCCATGGTCTTGGAAGCATATGAGCGGCAACGGTTCCGGTACGCCGGGCGCAGTATCTCCTGGAACAGCGAGCTGCAAGGCGCGCTGCTCAAGCAATACGCGGCGCTAACTCCATCCGGGGAAAAACTGCTGGCCAGCGTGTACGACCGGCTTGGACTGAGCTTCCGGGCGCACGACCGGATTCTGAAGATGTCGCGGACGATCGCGGACTTGGCCGGACGCGACGCCATCGAGGCCGAAGACGTCGCGGAGGCGATCCAGTACCGCTGCTTGGACAAAAGCTGAGGGAATCTCGCATCTTCGCTTTAGAACGGCGAAACCCCCGGCCAGCGATCACCGGGGGAATCAGTAATGAGTAAACCGCGTCAAGGGGCCGGCGTTTCGGTCGTGGAGGACGGAGTCGTGCCGGCGGACGTTCCCGAGCTTGATCCGTCAGCTGCGGTTCCGTTCGTCGTCGTTCCTCCCGACGCCGTCGCGTCCATGGTTGTTCCATTCGTTGTTCCGGAAGAAGCCGCGCCGTCCGTTGTCGATACGCCCGCGGTTGTTCCGTCTGTTGCTGTGCCTCCCGTTGCCGCCCCGTCTGTTGTCGGATTTCCCGTTGCCGCGCCGTCTCCGGATGCTCCGCCATCCGTCCCGTCAACCGGATCGTTCACGATCACGCTGCCCGACTCCGGCTCGTAACCCACGTCCATCCCGAATGCTTCCCCGATGAACCGGAACGGGACGAAAATGCGGTTGTGACGGGTCATCGGCGCTACCGCCAGCTGGACTTCCTTACCGTTAACCACAGCCGTCGTACTGCCTGCTTTCAGTTCGATCGTGACGCCGTCCCGGGTCACGATGACGGTTCCGTCTTCCCGATACTCGACTTCGGCCTTCAGCGCGGCGGCAATCGCCCGGAAAGGCACCATGGCCTTGCCTTTATACAAGATCGGTTCCACGTCGGAGGCGACTGCCTCCCCGTTCACGAAAGCTTGTTTTTCGGATTGCCCCGCTTTCTTCTTCAGCTTGCCGAGTCTCTTGTAGCCGTCCAAATCAGCCGGTTCCTCGGAAATCGCGGCTTCCTGCACGGCAACGGCCTTGGCGGGCTTGTCCAGCCGATCGTACACGTCGGCCAACTGCGTCAACCCTTCCGCACCCACCACGTATTTGCCTTCCTCGTAGCCTTCGCTGATTTCGTCCGCCAACGCTTCGAGTTCCGCGTCATCCGGCGCTACCGATTCCTCCCCGGTTACCTCCGGGGGATTCCCGCTTCCCGACAGCTCGTCCAACGAATCGATGATGTCCTCCACCCCGTACTTGGAAGCCATGAGATCGGAGATCGTCTTCTCGGCAGGCGTTCCTTTCACGTTCTCCAGCGCGCGGTACAATCCTTTTTTCCGATCCGGATCCAGCTTGTTCCCGGCGTTTTGGGAATCCCCCGAAGTTGACGAATCGTCCGTCGCTTGCAGCTCGTCAACCGGCTTGCCTTCGTTGTTGTGCTCCTTGCCGGAATCCGCTCCAGGGACGCTTTGCGCATTTCCATTTCCGTTTCCGTTCCCATTGCCGTTCTTGGCGAGAGCCGCTCCCGGCAAGATCGCAAGGCTAGCCGCCAATAAGGCTGCCAACACTAGCAGCTTCCTTTTTCTTGCTTTCCGCTCCATGTTCCGTTTCCTCCTCGGCCCATAATAAAAAAAGACTACGTCGCGTAGTCCCGGAAAGTCCGTAGATTCGGCCCATCCGGCGGCTGGCCGGCGTGGCCCGAGTCCGGGCGGCAGCCCCTGTAGCTTTGCGTCCCCGACTTTCGGCGGGTTTGCCCTGTCCGGCGGTAATCCGATTATACCATCTATGAATGCGAGGATGCGGCAAAATTCGACATTTTTCGAAAATCCGTGACCTAGAACGCCCCCGGAATGTGCTTCAGCTCCCGCACCGAGCCGTCCGCTCCGAACGTGACGGCGACGACGTCGAACCGGACGGAGCTGCCGTAGGAGCCCGTCATTTTCAGATAGACCTCGGCCGTTTCGCGGACTTGCCGGCATTTGAGCGGCGTGACGGCTTCGACCGCCGTGCCGAAGCGCGACGGTGACGTTCGCGAACGGACCTCGACGAATACGAGGACGGAGCCGTCCCAGGCAATCAAGTCCAGTTCGCCGGTCCGGCACCGCCAATTGCGGGCTTCGATCTCGTAGCTCCGGCCTTGCAGGTAAACGGCCGCAGCCTCTTCGGCCGCTCGGCCCGTCTCCGAACGGTTAAGCCGGTTGCGAGAGCTCATCTTCCACGCTCCTTCGGATGATCTTACCTGCGCAAGCCGTTCTGCCCCGCCGTCCGGTCGGAACGGTAGACGAAGCTCAGGATTTCCGCCACGAGCTTGTATAGCTCCGGCGGGATTTCCTGTTCCAGATCCAGCTTGGACAGCACTTCGACCAAAGAAGGATCTTCCTGCACGGGAACCCCGTGCTCCCTTGCTTTACTTAATATCTCTTCCGCGAGCGCTCCCTGCCCCTTGGCGACCACGACCGGCGCGGAATGGCGTTCAGGTTCGTATTTGAGCGCAACGGCTTTCTTGGGCATCGTCCGGGAGGAAGGCTGCTTGGCGTTCGGCGTCATACGCGGAAGTCCACCCCTTTGTAAGGCTTGGCGGCGAAGGCGGCAGCCGCGGCGCCTTCCGGTTTGTCTCTGCGTTCCGACGAATCCGGAGCCGACGGTTCTCTCAGCTGCGGCAGCGGCTGCGCCGTCATGGACAGCAATTGGAATCCGGCATCCCGCAGGGCGATGCCGACCTCGTCCTTCGCATGCTCCACAAGCTCGGCCATTCCGGGATAATCGTTCATCAGCTTGACCGAGACGATCCGGTCCACCACCTGAACGTCCACGACCGTATCCCCGAGGTGGCGCATCCGCAGGTCGAACAACAGTCGGCAATTGTCCGTGTCCCATTCTCCTTTGCGGCCGCGGCGGGTCTGCACGTGGATGGTCGCGGTCGTATTCCCGTCTTGCCCCTTCATCGGTAGGAAGAGCGTCATCATGCTGTAAGGATTCGCCGGCTGCCGTTCCGAAGAGAGAAGGAGCTGCTGGCCCGTGATTTGGTTCACCAGCGACTGCGCCGCGTCGCGCAGGGCGGGAGGCGCCTCCTCGTGCGACGCCAAGGTGAGCAAAGCGCTTTTGAGCGTCTCCGCGGAACTCCGGGGATTATCCGCCGCGGGACGCTCGTCGCCTGACGGAAGCGTTCCTGACGCCATAGCCGACAGATCCGCCTGCAGCCGGAAATCCGCCGCGTTCTGCAGCCGATGTTCGTGACCGGTTCCCAGCCACTGCAGGAAACGCCCGATCCAACCCGATTCGTCGCGGGAAGTCGCCCCTCTTGGTGCGGCGGAAGGCTCCCTCGCCATGACTTCCTTCGCATTCGGCTGGATGTTCCCGGAATCCGAAATGCCGTTATGTCGCAGCGGCGAGCGGACGATCGTCTCCTCCGGATCCGTCGTCGTCGGACGTCCCGAAGCGGACGGAAATGCATGGGGGTCGGGGGCCGCAGACGAGGACACGCTTTGCGCGGCGGAAGCGGGTGCCGGCTGTCCCAAGAGGCCGGATCCTCCGGGAGCGGCGGCTCCTGAAGGGATCGACGGGACTTGGCGGGACGCCGACTGCCCGTGCGATTCCGCCTCAACCTTTTGCGCGGGTTCCCCGGCGCTGCCGTCGATTGGCATACCCGGCGTTCGGGTAATGCCCGAACTGGCGGGTTCTCTCGAGCCGGTTCGGGAACCTCCGCCCAGCAGCTGGTTCTCCCCTTGGGCCAGCAGCTTCTCCCCTTCCGCAAGCAACGTCTGCAATCTCCCTGCCAAATCCGACACCGGAGAAGATTTAGCCCCATCCGTACCCGTCCATTCCCGTAGCGCGGAGGCGAACCCGGCTAATTCCGCGTGCAGCGGCTGGCCGAACAACGTTTGGCGCAAGGCGGAGATCGTCTCTTCCGAAGATGTCAATCCTCTCCGGAAAGCCACATCGGCCGCGGCCATCCAACTTGCCGGATCCGCTGCCGCGGGTTTGAGGGAAGCCGCATTCAGGAAGTAAGCGCCCGTATCCCTGTTGATCGCGTAACCGTCTCTCTTCAACCCGCGCAGCAGCTCGTAAGCCCACTTCTGATCCGGCAGGCCGAACGATTTCAGCACGTTTTTCAACCCGTCGTCGGGTATCGCTTCGGAGGGCTCGGCGAGCGGCTTCAGCAAAACCGTACCTCCGGAACCGCCGGGCTGAACTTGAAGCAGCGTTCCCCGGCCGACCTGCAATTCGGTTTCGAGCTTGGCCCGGACGGCGACGCCGTTAATGTTCATCAGCGCTTCCCCGTTATCCAGCATCTCCATCAGCACGCCGCGGACGATCTGGCCGATCCGCAGCTCAAGCGCCTTCGCGTCCGCCGGCACCGTTTCCCCCAGCATGGCCCGAAGCATCGGACCGATGTTCATGCCCAAGCCGCAACCCTCCTATCCGATCCGTACCGAAATCTTCTACTCTATGTATCGGTATTCCGTCTTCCGTCCGTGAATGGCTTCAAAACAATTCCTGCTGCACGGCGAACAGGTTGCCCAGGAAGCTCTGCCGGTGCATCGGCGTCGGTCCCATCCGAAGCAGCGCTTCCCGGTGCTCCTTCGTGGCGTAGCCCTTATGGCCGGCGATCCCGTACCCGGGATACAGCGCGTCCCAGACCTCGGTGCAGAGGCGGTCGCGCGTCACTTTGGCGACGATGGACGCCGCGCCGATCGATTGGCTTAAGAAATCTCCCTTTACGATCGGCGTCTGGGGCAAGTCCAAATCGACCGTTTCGGCGTCGATGAGCAAATGCTCGGGCGCCGGGCGAAGTCCGAGCACGGCCTGCTTCATGGCCAGCCGCGCCGCTTGCCGGATGTTGATCCGATCGATGACGGAAGCCTCCACGCGGGAGACGGACCAAGCGACCGCTTCCCTCGTGATTTCTTCGTAGAGCCGCTCCCTTTTTTTCTCGCTGATCTGCTTGGAATCGTTGATTTCCTCCAGCACCAGCCCGCGGGGGAGGATGACGGCAGCCGCGACGACGTCCCCGAACAGGCATCCCCGGCCCACTTCGTCAATCCCGGCTACCGCCGTCATCCCTTGCGCCCACAGCGCGGCTTCGAATTGCAATCGATCGATCGTTTCTTCCATAACGGCCAACGCCCTTTCGTTATCGGTTACTCCATTGTCGGTTATGTCGACTCGGATGCCAAGTTCTTTATCCCGAATTTCCGGTTCGATGAACGAATTTTAATGCTTCCCGTTCGCTCAGCGGCGAGAGCCCGGCTTCAACTACGTAACTTACTACCGCATCGGGATCGGTCTTCGACAATTCCCGAAGCGCCCATCCGATGGCTTTGCGGATGAAAAACTCCTTCGACTCCTTGCACTGCTCGATCAACCGGAACAGGAGCCCGGCGTCCGTCTTCGACTTGTAGCCTAACTGGAACAGCAGCGCCGTGCGCTGCAGCCACAATTCGCCCGAATCCATCCATTTGTTGGTATAGGCCGAAATCAGTTCCGGATGCCTCGCGAACAAGCGGCCCACGGAATGTCCGGCGAGCAGGTCGACGGTGTCCCACCAAGGCCGGGTCAAGATCAATTCCTCCAGCAGGCCGATATCGTTTGCCGTAAGCGACTTATCCATCCTGTCCAAAATTGCCATGGCCGTGTATTGGAATTCCCGTTCCGGCAGCGCCCACAATTCCTGGACGACGGTCCGGAATTCCTCTCGAGTCGGCAACCCTCGGCTTTTCCAATATTCGCGCGTGAGTGCCGTCCGAACCGGCGTCTTCAGGCCGAGAAACGGAAAATGGTTTTTCATGTACGCGGCCATCGGGACTGCCTCGTTATCGTTCCGGTGCGCCCGGAGAAATTCGGCAAACGAATCGGTATATTCCGTCAAGGGAAAACGCCTCCAGTTCCAGTGAAATGAAAGAAGAGGCTTTGCAGCCTCTCGAATCGGTTGACGTTCAAGGTGGAGTGAAGGAACTTTTGTTCGTGCGTCCGCAGATCACGACTCCATTCGGAATGTTTCCTGTCCGTTCGGAGCTTCGAGCGTGATCCTCCCGAGCTTGCCGGAGCGCAAATCGCGCAGCACGACGCCCGCCGCTTTCTCGTAGTCGACATGGCCCCCGCCGGCCAAGCACCCGCGCCGCTTGCCGATCGCTTCCAGCACCTCGGCGGCGGCCTGCAGATTGGGCAGCTCGGCCGGAAGCTCCTGCAATCCGTAGCGCTCTTTGAGCACTTCGCCATATACCGGCGCCAATGTCTGCAACACGAAGCAGGCCACCTCGTCGACGTGGAGCACCTCTTCCTTGATCGCGCCGGTCGCGGCCAGCAGATTGCCCGCCACCGGGTCCTCGAACTTCGGCCACAGAATCCCGGGCGTATCGAGAAGCTCGAGCTCGGAGCCCGACCGGATCCATTGCTGGCCCTTGGTGACGCCCGGCCGGTCGCCCGTCGCCGCGACGTTCCGTCCGGCCAGCCGGTTGATCAGCGTCGACTTCCCAACGTTGGGGATGCCTACGATCAAGGCACGGGCCGGACGCGGTTTCATGCCTTTGGCGACTTGCCGCTCGATTTTCTCGCGCAGCAGCTCCCGTGCCTTCGCCGGAATCTCCTTCACTCCGCTGCCGCTGCTCGCGTCAATGGCCAGCGCCTCGTGGCCGAGCGCGCGGAAGTAAGCAGTCCACACCGCGGTCAGGGCCGGATCCGCCAGATCGGCCTTGTTCAGCAGCACGAGCCGCGGTTTCGAACCGATTATCTCGTCGATCATCGGATTGCGGCTGGATTGAGGGATCCGCGCGTCGATCAGCTCAAGCACGACGTCGATCAGCTTAAGCTTTTCTTCGATTTGGCGTTTGGCCCGGGTCATATGCCCGGGGAACCATTGGATCGTCATGGTGAGTTCCCTTCTTTAGCGCAGAACCTCATTAATGCGTGATGAAATGGAAATCTGCCAGCGGCCAGTACACCAGGTCCGCGCGTCCGACGACCCGGTCCATCGGGATATAGCCGATCATGCGGCTGTCCTCGCTGTTGGACCGGTTGTCCCCCATGACGAACAGGGTGCCTTCCGGCACTTTGCCGTCGGGGTATCGGTTGTTCGGAAAGTTGCTCCACTCCATATCGTTCGGATTGTAGAGGCCTCCGGACGCATGCGCCTTCTCGTAGGCTTCCTTCAAATAAGGTTCGTCAATCGGCTTTCCGTTAATCGTGATGGTGTCCCCTTCGACCTTGACCGTATCTCCCGGAACCGCGATGACCCGCTTGATGAAATCCCGGCCCTCTTCCGGCACGTGGAATACGATGACTTCTCCGCGTTTCGGCTGGCGGATGTCGTAGATGATTTTATTGACGATGATCCGTTCCCGGTCGTGAAAATTCGGCTGCATGGAAGGACCGTCCACGATAAACGGGCTGACCAGGAACCACCGGATCACGAACACGAGAAGGCCGGCAACGGCCAATGCCTTGATCCATTCCACCAGCTCGCCGGCCGCCTTCGATGGCGGTTCGGGCTTGTCCGGATTTCCTCCGTTTTCGGAAGTGCCTCCGCCGTGCGGCTCGCGTTCCCCGTTCTCCGCTCGGACACCGGAAGCCGGTATTGCGGCCCTGCCGTTCTCCGATTCCGTTCCGACGATGTCGGGATTCCGCCGTTCTTCCATTTTCGATCGCCTCTATTCTTGCTCCGTCCGTCAAGGATGGGAATTGTATGTAAGGTAAAAATGCAAAAGGAGGACTTGCCTAATCAGCCAAGCCCCCCTGGAATGCCTCTTATCGAATTTCTTTGATACGGGCCGCTTTACCGCGCAGGTCGCGCAGGTAGTACAGCTTAGCACGGCGGACTTTGCCGCGGCGCGCCACTTCGATTTTCTCGATGCGCGGCGAATGTACCGGGAAAGTACGCTCCACGCCTACGCCGTAGGAGATTTTGCGAACCGTGAACGTTTCGCTGATGCCGCCGCCGCGACGTTTGATCACGACGCCTTCGAACAGCTGAATCCGTTCGCGGGAACCCTCTACGACCTTCACGTGTACTTTGAGCGTGTCGCCCGGACGGAAGCTGGGCACGTCCTTGCGAAGCTGTTCTTGCGTAATCGTTTGGAGCAAGCTCATGAGGTCTATTCCTCCTTCCATCATAGACGTTCTTGCCCCGCTCCCCGGATGCCGACACCCGGATCATGGCGTGCAGAGGACCGTCCGTATACAGAACAACAGTAGAAATTCTACCATATCCCAGGCGGAAACACAACCGTCAATTCAAGAGCCGTCAAGGAAAAATCAGTTGTTTCCCGAGTCGATTTTATCGCGCATCAAGCTCAGCCAATGCCGCTCCTTGTCCGTAAGCTCGGCTTTCTCCAGCAAGTCCGGCCGACGGACCAGCGTTCGCTCCAAGGACTGCATTCTCCGCCACTTCTCGATTTCGGCGTGATGTCCCGACAACAGCACATCGGGAACGGACCAGCCCCGGAATTCCGGCGGACGGGTGTATTGGGGATACTCGAGCAGGCCGTCGCTGAACGAGTCCGCCACGGCCGACCTCTCGTTGCCGAGTACGCCGGGCAGCAGCCTCACCACCGAATCGATGACGACCATCGCCGGCAGCTCCCCGCCCGTCAGCACGTAGTCGCCGATGGACAGCTCGTCCGTCACGAGATATTGGCGGATTCTCTCGTCGTAGCCTTCGTAATGACCGCAAATGAAGATGAGATGCGACTCCTCCGACAGCTCGGCCGCCTTGCGCTGGCTGAACGTCTCTCCTTGCGGGCACATGAGGATCACGCGCGGTTCGCGGCCGCCTCCGCCCTGCTCCAGCAGATGTTCCACGGCCCCGAAAATCGGCTCCGGCTTCAGCACCATGCCCCCTCCGCCGCCGTATGGCGTATCGTCGACGGTATGGTGTTTGTTCGTGGAGAACTCCCGAAAATTGAGGGTAGACAGCGACACGAGCCCCCGGTCCCGGGCTTTGCCCAGAATGCTGCTGCCGAACACGCCCTCGAACATTTCCGGAAACAAGGTCAGCACGTCGATGCGCATCGTCACAGCAGCCCTTCCATCAGATGGACCTTGACCCGTTGGGAAGGGACGTCGACTTCAAGCACGACCTCGTCGATGACGGGCAGCAGCAGCTCCTTGCCTTTGGGCCGCTTGACGACCCATACGTCGTTGGCGCCTGGCGAGAGTACGTCTGTGATCATGCCGACCGTTTCGCCTTCCTCGGTCACGACGGTACAGCCGACGATGTCCCGCACGTAATATTCGCCTTCGGACAGCGGCACCCGGTCCGATTCGCCGACCTTCAGCTCCCAGCCTTTGAACTTCTCCACCTGGTTGATATCGTCGTAACCTTTCAGCTTCAACACGAACACGTTCTTCTGCTCGCGGGCCGACTGGATTTCGACTTCTACCTTTTCCCCCGCTTCCGGCGGAACCATCAGCAGCCGGCTGCCGGCTTTGAAACGGACGTCCGGGAAGTCGGTTTGCGGCCAGACCCGCAATTCGCCCCGGATTCCGTGCGTATTTACGATTTTGCCCACATTCAGCAAGCGTTCTTCCGTCACGGCGGCAGCCCTCCCTCGCTTGGCGGAAACTTGTCCTCTGAATCATTGACGAAAAAGGGGCCAGACATGCATGGCTGCATCCCTCGCCCCTGTTCGTCCGCGTCCTGGACGACGGTCAACCGTCGCCACTATAGGACGCAGCAGCTGTTATTCCGAAATGATGTCCACGATGACGCGCTTCCGCTCTTTGACAGCCGCGGAAGTAACGACCGTGCGCAGCGCCTTGGCGATGCGCCCCTGCTTGCCGATGACTTTGCCGACATCGCCGGGATGAACGGAAAGCTCGTACACCAGGCCTCGCGCGTCTTCCTTGACCTGAACCTGCACGTCTTCCGGATGATCCACCAACGCCCGGGCGATGACCCGAATCAGTTGTTCCATGGCTTATCCCTCCGGTGAACCGTTCCCCGCCAAACCGGACATGGGCGGTTACCCGCGTTCGGCTTGAACATAAGGACGTTACTTCTGGACCTTGGATTCGTGGAACTTCTTCAGAACGCCCGCTTTGCTGAGCAGGCTGCGAACCGTATCGGAAGCTTGCGCTCCGTTTTGAAGCCATTTGAGCGCTTTTTCCTCGTCGATTTGCACTTGAGCCGGTTGGGCGACCGGGTTGTAGATCCCGATCTCCTCGATGAAGCGGCCGTCGCGCGGGGAACGGGAATCGGAAACCACCACGCGGTAGAACGGGGCTTTGTGGGCGCCCATCCGTTTCAGACGAATGCGAACTGCCATGTTAACTTTCACCTCCTTATGTGGACCCCAAAAGTGACGTTAAGCTTCGAAGCCGATTCCGATTACTTTTAGGGGAGCCCCCTGTATAAACCGTAGTGTCAAAACGGGAACTTCATGCCGCCCTTGCCTTTGCCGAGCATGTTCTTCAGCGCCTTCATGCCGCCCTTCGGGCCTTTGCCGCCGGGACCCATGAGGCCCGAAAACTGCTTCATCATCTTCTTCATGTCCTCGAACTGGCGCAGCAGCCGGTTGACGTCGGCAACCGTCGTGCCGCTGCCGGCCGCGATCCGCTTGCGCCGGCTGAAGTTGATGAGGTCCGGCTTCAGCTTCTCCTGCCGCGTCATCGACTTCACGATGGCCTCGGTCCGGGCGATCTGCTTCTCGTCGACCTTGAAGTTCGGCATGTTCTTGAGCTTGTTCATGCCGGGCATCATGTCGAGAAGCTGATCGAGGGGCCCCATCTTGCGGACCTGCTCCATCTGCTCGAGGAAATCCTCCAGCGTGAACTCCGCCGTGCGCATCTTGCGTTCCATCTCCGCGGCTTTGTCCGCGTCGATGTTGGCCTGCGCTTTCTCGATCAGCGAGAGCATGTCGCCCATGCCGAGAATCCGCGACGCCATCCGGTCGGGATGGAACGCTTCGAGCTGGTCGATCTTCTCCCCGGTGGAGGCGAACTTGATCGGGCAGCCGGTGACCGCCTTGACCGAGAGCGCGGCTCCGCCCCGGGTATCGCCGTCGAGCTTGGTCAGCACGACGCCCGTCAACTCGAGCTTCTCGTGGAAGCTCTGCGCGACGTTGACGGCCTCTTGGCCGGTCATGGCGTCGACCACGAGCAGCACTTCGTCGGGATCGACGGCGTCGTGGATTTGCTTGATCTCGTCCATGAGCGCTTCATCGATTTGCAATCGGCCCGCGGTATCGATAAGCACGTAATCGTTGCCTTGCTCCTTGGCCTGCTGTACGCCCCGCTTGGCGATTTCGACGGGGCTTACCTTGTCGCCGAGCGTGAAGACCGGCACGCCGATCTGGCCGCCCAGCACCTCCAGCTGCTTGATGGCCGCCGGACGGTAGATGTCGCCCGCCACGAGCAGGGGCTTGTGGTTCTGGGTTTTCAGCAGGTTCGCCAGCTTGCCGGTCAGCGTCGTTTTGCCGGCGCCCTGAAGGCCCGCCATCAGCACGACGGTCGGAGGCTTGTTCGACTTCGCGAGCTTCGCCTGGGTGCCGCCCATGAGCTCCGTCAGTTCCTTGTTGACGATGTCGATGACGACCATCGCGGGGGTAAAGCTCTTGAGCACTTCCTGCCCGACGGCTTTCTCCTTCACCTTGGCGATGAAATCCTTCACGACCTTGAAGTTGACGTCGGCTTCCAACAAGGCGAGCCGGACTTCGCGCATCGCTTCGTTCACGTCGTCCTCGGTCAGCTTGCCCCGGCCCCGCAGCTTGCCGAATACGTTCTGCAGCCGGGAAGTCAATCCTTCGAATGCCATCCTCTATCCCTCCTTGCCGAAGAAAGGTTTCGTTCCGTATGGTCAATCGCGCAGCCGAGCAGCGGCTTCGAGCAACGGCCCGCGCCGGTCCGGCGGCAGCCGGCCGATCTCCCGCTCCAGCAGGTCCAGGCCGGTTTGCAGCTTATCGTGCCGCTCGGCGAGCCCGAGCTTCTCT
The DNA here is from genome assembly GCF_019400745.1 of Cohnella sp. CFH 77786. Taxonomy (GTDB): domain Bacteria; phylum Bacillota; class Bacilli; order Paenibacillales; family Paenibacillaceae; genus Cohnella. Next base: position 165,112 of record NZ_WJIB01000001.1, read on the forward strand.
TCGTAGCTCTCGAGCATCTGCTCCGCGCGTTTCAAATGTTCGTAAACCGCTTGCCGGCTGATCTCGAATTCCGCAGCGATCTCGCCGAGGGAAAAGTCATCGTGGAAATAGCATTTGAGAAACGTCTGCTGCTTCTCCGTCAGCAACGGACCGTAGAAATCGAACAGCACGTTGATCCGGTTCGTCTTCTCGAGACTGTTCTCTCCTTGCACGACAGCCCCTCCTGTTAAGGAAAAACACTTTACAGCCCAAACGTACTTCCCTATGTTACGAAAAACGGGAGGCGATGTCAAGGATAAATCCTTAACACTGTCTCCCGTTCGCGAAGAAACGCTTGTTCAAACGGTTACCGGGCGACCGGTTCCGCCTTCGGTGATCCGGTTGCCGGCTGGAACTCCTCCTGCGGCTTCGTCCTGCGAATGAAGAACGCCAACGCCAATGACGCGACCGTCATCCACATGGCGACGGTAAAGGCGTGGTTGATTCCGTAAACGGTCGCTTGCCGAGCGATCTCCTTCATGGCTTCCGCGTTCGCCGGATCCTGCGGATTCAGCTTGGCCGCGATGGCCAGATCCTTGCCGCGGGACGCCGCCGCGTTCGTGAATATCGTGACGAGGAACGCGGTGCCGAGGGCGCCGGCGACGTTCCGCAGCGTCTGGGACATGGCGGAGCCGTGCGCGTTCAGGCGCCGGGGCAGCTGATTCATGCCGGCCGTCTGGATCGGCATCATCAGCATCGACATGCCGAACATCCGGATCGTGTAGATGAGGAGCATATGGTTATAAGTCGTATCCACCGTCAACCGGGTCAGCTCGTACGTCGAAACGGTCGTGATGGCCAAACCCAAAACGGACAGCCAACGGGCGCCAACCTTGTCGAAAATCATGCCCGTGACCGGCGACATGACCGCCATCAGCAGCGCGCCGGGCAACAGGAGCAGTCCGGCATCCAGCGGGGTGAACCCGCGAATGGTTTGCAGGAAGATCGGCAGCAATATCATGCCGGAATACATGGCCATCGTAATAATGACATTGATCACCGTGGTCAGCGAGAACATGTCGTATTGGAATACCCGGAACTCCAGAATCGGTTTCGCCGAGCGCAGCTCCCTCCAAAGGAACAGAACCAGGAACACGACCCCCGCGGTCAAGGCCACGATGACCCGCGGACTGTCCCAGCCGTCGGTGGACGCGTCGCTGAAGCCGTACAGCAAGCCTCCGAAGCCGATGGTGGAAAAGATGACGCCCGGAATGTCCAATTTGGGAAAAGACGTCCGGGTAACGTTCTTCATCGAGAATGCTCCGAAAACGAGCCCAATCAAAGTCAGGGGAAGCACGACGTAGAACAAGACGCGCCAGGAATAATGCTCGATGATCCAGCCGGACAACGTCGGACCGACGGCCGGGGCGAAAACCATCGCCAGCCCCATCATGCCCATCGCTTTCCCGCGCTGTTCGATCGGGAAGATCGTCAGGAATACGATTGACATCAGCGGCATGAGAACGCCGGCGCCGGCGGCCTGGATCAAACGCCCCGCGAGCAAGAGCTCGAATCCGGGCGCCGCGGCGCAAATGATCGTCCCCGCGGTGAAAAGACCGGTTGCCCAGAGGAACAGCTGCCGGGTCGTAAACCGTTCGATCAGGAAAGCGCTGATCGGGACGAGGATCCCGTTCACCAGCATATACCCGGTGATCAGCCATTGGATAGTGCTTTCGCTGATGTTCAAATCTTTCATCATGGTAGGCAAAGCTACGTTCAGAACGGTCTGGCTGAGAATCGCGACAAAAGCGGCAATCAGCAGGGAAGCGACGATCGGTCCCCTTCGGATTTGATGTTGCACTTGTTGCATGTTCACGGTTCCTCTCTCGCTTGTTGCAATAGGTTCACCATCTGCCCCTGGATCCGAAGCAGTTGTCCGACATCCTCCTCCGACAGTTGGAGCAGCGGGGACAGCCGCTTCATCATGCGTTCTCCCACGCGATTCAGCAGCTCCTCCCCTTCCGGACTGAGTTTGAGCGCGACCGCCCTGCGGTCCTCCTCCAGGCGGTCCCGGACGACGAGGCCGGCCTGCACGAGCCGGTCGATGACGCCGCTGGCCGTGCTCGCCCCCGTGTAAATCAGATCGGACAGCTCGCCGAGGCCGATCATGGGATGCTGTTTCAGCGCGCGGAGCACCAGGTACTGGATCTGGGTGATGCCGCACGCTTCCGCATCCTTGCGGGTCGCATGGTAGAAGCTCTGGTTGAGCTCGCGCATCGATCTTGTGATCTGCATAATACGCTGCTGACGATCATCCATGGCTCCACTTCCTTCGCAATCAAATAATTCGCACACGAAGTATGTTACCTCCGGAAGAGGGTAGGGTCAAGTATGGAATATTGCCTATTCGGACCAAAAAAAACCGTATTTCACCGCGTAGATCACGGTAAAATACGGTTTTGCTTCCTTATTCGCCCTCGTTCTCTCCGTTGCCCGCCAACCCGGCGAACAGGGCATGCACGAACTGCTCGGGATCGAACTCCTGCAAATCGTCCATTTTCTCGCCGAGACCGACGAACTTGACCGGCAGCGCCATCTCGTGGCGGATGGCGATCACGATCCCGCCTTTGGCCGTACCGTCCAGCTTCGTCAGCACGAGGCCGGTCACGCCGCTCTTCTCGCCGAACAGCTTCGCCTGCTGCAGCGCATTCTGTCCGGTAGCGGCGTCCAGCACGAGCAGCGTCTCATGGGGCGCTCCCGGAATTTCCCGCTGGATGACGCGGTGGATTTTGGCAAGCTCCTCCATGAGGTTGACCTTGTTCTGCAGGCGGCCGGCCGTGTCGCACAGCAGCACGTCGACGCCCCGCTTCTTCGCCTCGCGCACCGCGTCGAACATGACCGCGGCCGGGTCGGAGCCGGCTTCCTGCCGGATGACGTCGACTCCGGCGCGCTGCCCCCACACCTCAAGCTGCTCGATCGCGCCGGCGCGGAACGTGTCGCCCGCCGCGAGAAGCACCGATTTGCCCTGCTGCTTGAATCTCCAGGCCAGCTTGCCGATCGTGGTCGTTTTGCCGACGCCGTTGACCCCGACGAACAGAATCACGGTGATGCCGTCCGGGTCCATCTTCAGACTCGCGTCTTCCCCGGAGCCGCGAAGCAGGTCCATCAACTTCTCCGAGAGGATCGGCTGCAATTCGGACGGGTCTTCGATTTTGCGTTTCTTCACTTCGGCGCGAAGGTTCTCGATCAGCTCCATCACCGTGTTCACACCGACGTCCGCACCGATCAGGATTTCTTCCAGCTCTTCGAAGAAAGCGTCGTCGATTTTCTTGCGCCGGGTGAAGAGCTCGGCCACACGGTCCGTCAGCACGGAGCGGGTTTTGGCCAAGCCTTCCTTGAACTTGCTCGTCACCGCCTCCGTCTTGGACGCGATGCTCTCCCTTAATCGTTTGAAAAAACTCATTTCCCTGTTTCCCTCCAAACCGGTTTAAGCCGTGGCCGTCATGATGTCGTCCGTTTCCTCCAGACGCACGGAGACGAGCTTGGATACGCCGCCTTCCTCCATCGTGACGCCGTACAGCATGTCCGCCTCCTCCATCGTGCCTTTGCGGTGGGTGACGACGATGAATTGGGTCGTTTCGGAAAACTCCCGCATGTATTGCGCATACCGGGCCACGTTCGCTTCGTCCAGGGCGGCTTCGACCTCGTCGAGCACGCAGAACGGCACGGGCTTGACGTTCAGGATGGCGAACAGCAGCGCCAGCGCCGTGAGCGCGCGCTCGCCGCCGGACATAAGCTGCAGGTTCTGCAGCTTCTTGCCCGGAGGCTGCGCCACGATATCGATGCCGCTGTCCAGCGGGCTGCCCGGCTCGGTCAGGATCAGATCGGCCCGGCCGCCTCCGAACAAGCGGGAGAACACGACGACGAAATGCTTGCGGATCTCCGCGAATGTCGTGAGGAAACGTCTCGACATCTCTTCGTCCATCTCGCGGATGATGCCGTGCAGCTTCGTCTTCGCTTCGATCAGGTCGTTCTTCTGGCCGGACAAGAAATCGAACCGCTCGCTGACGCGGGCGAACTCTTCGATCGCCCCCAGGTTGACGTCACCCAGCATCGTGATTTTGCGTTTGAGGTCGCGCACCTCGTTCTGGGCGGCGGTCGCGTCTTCCGGCACCGGATAACGCTCCTTGGCCAGCTCGAAGCCGATTTCGTATTCCTCGGTCAGCTTGCGAAGCAGGTTGTCTAGCTCCACGTCAAGCCGCCCTTCGGCGATTTCCGACTGGCGGAGGGCTTCCTCGACGCCTTTCAGCTTCGTGCGCTGTTCCTTCGTCTCGCCTTCCTTGACCTCCAGCTCCTTCAAGCGGACGGCGCGGTCGGCGCGTTTGTATTCGATCGTCTCCGTCAGCTGCTTCCGCTGAATCCGCAGCTCGTTCAGCTTTTCTCTCAGCGCCGTCGACTCTTCCGCCGTGCGGGCGGCTTCCGCAGCGTTATGCTCCAGCGCCTCGGCCAGCCCTGTACGTTCCGCCGAGAGGCGGGACTGCTCCGCGCGCGCGCGGGACGACTGCTCGTCCATCGCCGCGATATCCTGCTCGAGACGGGCGATCGACACCTTCAGTTCCGTCAGCGCGGCTTGAAGATCTTCCTTCTCGGATAAGGTACGCCGGCGCAATTCCTCCGCTTCGCGGATCCGTTCCTGGATCCGTCTCTCTTCCTCCGCGAGCGAAGCCAGCCGCGTTTCCGCTTCGCCCCGCTCCGCGGCAAGACCTCCGGCTTCCGCTTGGACGGCCGATTTCTCCCCGTCCAAGGCGGCGCGCATTTCCTCGAGCTGGTTCATTTCGTCCAGCAGCCGCTGACGGTCGGCAAACGCCTGCTGCTCGTTCAACCGTTCCCTCTCGCCCGCTTCGCGCAGCTGCTCGATGTTCTGGGCGACCTGCGCGAGCTCCTTCTTCAGGTCGTCGACCTCGGCTTTGGCGCCTTCGCGCGCCGTTTCCGCTTCCGCGATTTCCTTCCCGAGCTCTTCCAGCTGGCGCTGGCGGCCCAGCAGGCTGGCCGATTTCTTCTGCAGGCTTCCCCCGGTCATCGATCCGCCCGGGTTGACCACGTCGCCGTCCTTCGTCACGACGCGGTACCGGTACTGCAGACGGGACGCGATCTTGTTCGCCTGTTCGAGCGTCTCCGAGATCAGGACGTTGCCAAGCAGGTTGCCGACGATACCTTCGTAACGCTTCTCGGTGCCGACCAGCTCGGATGCGACTCCGATGAAGCCTTCGGCCTGTTCGAGCACCCTGCGGTCACCGTCCCCAAGATGCCGGGGCCGGATGACGTCGAGCGGCAGGAAAGTCGCCCGGCCGGACTGCCGCTGCTTCAGATAAGCAATGGCGGCGCGGGATGTCTTCTCGTCCTCCATGACGATATTCTGAAGGGCTCCCCCGAGCGCCGTTTCGATCGCCGTTTCCAGGTGCGCCGGCACGCTGACCAGCTCCGCGACCGCGCCGTGCACGCCGTGCAGCTGGCCGCGCTTGGACGCCTTGAGCACTTCGCGCACGCCGTGCTGGAAGCCGTCGTAATCGTTTTGCAGCTCCTTGATCGTATCGTGCCGGGATACGAGCGCTTCCCGTTTCTGCTCCCAGCGGCGGGCGTTCGCCTGCGCCTCCTCCACTTTGCGCTGCAGGTCGCCCGAACGGGCGCCCTCCGACACGAAGCGGTCGCGGACCTCGCTCAGCGTCCGCGCGGCTTCCGCCAGCCGCTCTTCCGCGCCGGCGCGGCGGGCCTCCAGTTCTTCGCGCTGCTGCCGCCATTTCGCTTCCTCTTCGGCAATGCGGGCCATGCGCCGCTCCAGCATCTCCCGCTGGCCTTCCCCGTACCGGATTTCGTTCCGCGACTGGGCCATCGCGTTCATGACCTCGAACAATTCCGCTTTGAGCTTGTTCTCGGCCTCTTCGCTGCCGTCCGCAAGCGCCAGCTTCTCTTCTTCGGAAGCCAGGCGGACGGACAGCTCCGCGCGTTCGGCTTCGGCCTGAGTCCGCTTCGCCTTCAGCGCTTCCGCCTCCGCGGAAGCATCCGCGTAACGTTGCTCGGCCGAAGCGAGCGATTCCTGCAGCCCTTCCCGATTGCGTTCCAGGTTCGTCCTGCGTTCGTTCAACACTTCGCCGAAGCCTTCCGACTTCTCGGTTTCCTCGCTGCACCGCAGAAGCTCGTCCTGCAGCTTCGCCAGCTCTTCTTCCAGACGCAGCAGCGTCTGGCGGTCTTCCTCCAGCATGGCGTCGTGACGGCTGACGAAGGTGCCGAGCGCCGTCTCTTCCTCGCGGAGGGACGCGAGCTTCTCGTTCAATTCCTTCCAGGCCGCGTGCACGCCTTCGATCTGCTGAACGTACAGCGCGATTTCCTTGTTTTTCAGCTGTTCCTTCAGCGCCTTGAACGTCTCGGCCTTCTCGGCTTGCTTCCGCAGCGGACCGACCTGGCTTTCCAGCTCGCTGACGAGGTCGTGGATCCGCAGCAGGTTGTTCTCCGTGTCCTCGAGCTTTTTCTGGGCTTCCTTCTTGCGGCTCTTGTATTTGACGATGCCCGAAGCTTCTTCGAAAATCCCTCGGCGGTCCTCCGAGCGGGTACTGAGAATTTCCTCGATGCGCCCTTGTCCGATGATCGAGTAAGCTTCCTTGCCGATCCCCGTATCCATGAACAGCTCGGTAATATCCTTCAGCCTGCAAGGCTGCTTGTTGATCAAATATTCGCTTTCCCCGCTGCGGTGAACGCGGCGGGTGACGGTCACTTCGCTGAAATCCAGGGGCAGCGCCTTGTCGGCGTTATCGAGCGTAAGCGACACTTCCCCGAAGCCGACCGGCTTCCGCGTATCGCTGCCGGCAAAAATGACGTCCTGCATGTTGCCGCCGCGCAACGATTTGGCGCTCTGCTCGCCGAGCACCCAGCGGATCCCGTCGGAAATGTTGCTTTTGCCGCTCCCGTTCGGCCCGACGACGGCCGTGATGCCCCGCGTGAATTCGAGTTCCGTGCGGTCCGCGAACGATTTGAAGCCGGCCAGCTCGATCCTTTTCAAATACATCTCCGTGTTTCACCTCAAACTCAAGGATAAACGACGATCGCCACTTCGGACGGCGAATACGTGGGGATCGCCGCCAGCGTTCAATCGCCCGCCAGCGCCCGAAGCGCCTCCGAGGCGGCGCGCTGCTCCGCTTCCTTCTTCGAGCGTCCCGCTCCTCTGCCGAGCGCCTTCTGCCCGACATGCACGACGGCGACGAACTCGCGGTCGTGGGCGGGCCCGCGCTCTTCGACGATCCGGTATTCCAAGGGACCTTGTCCCAGCTGCTGAACCTTCTCCTGCAGCTCCGTTTTGTAGTCCTTCAGCGGCGCCAGTCCGTCCTGCGGCAGATGGGGAAACATGTACCGCTCCAGAAAGCCGCGAACCGCTTGCAAACCTTGATCCAAGTACAGAGCCCCCACGAACGCCTCGAAGGCGTCCGCGAGCAAGGAGGGGCGCGTCCTCCCTCCCGTCAGCTCCTCCCCTTTGCCGAGGAGCACGACCTGCCCGAATTCGAGCGCTTCGGCAAAACGGACAAGCGACGGCTCGCAGACGATGCTCGCGCGCAAACGGGTCAATTCCCCCTCCGGCCGGTCCGGAAACCGCCGGTATAAATATTCCGATACCGTCAGCTGCAGGACGGCATCCCCGAGAAACTCCAGCCGTTCGTTGTCCGACGTGCGCGCGCCGCGGTGTTCGTTGACGTAGGACGTATGGGTGAAAGCTTGACGAAGCAGGCCCGCGTTCCGGAACGTAACGCCCGTTCGGTCCTGCAGCTTGCTCAGAGGGTCGTTCATGCCTGTCGCACCTTCCTCATCCTTCCGGAAACGGCAGCGACGCAGACGGCACCGGCCGCCTGCGTCGCCGTATTCCGCGCCGATTAGGCTTCGTATTTGCGCAAGATAATGGTGGCGTTATGTCCGCCGAATCCGAAAGAGTTCGACAGCGCCGTCCGAATGTCCGCCTTGCGGGCATCATTCGGAACATAGTCGAGATCCAGCTCCGGATCCTGATGGTCCAGGTTGATGGTCGGAGGCAGGATACCGTGTTGCAGCGACAGCGCCGTAATGACCGCTTCGACGCCGCCGGCGGCGCCGAGCAAATGACCCGTCATCGACTTCGTGGAGCTGACGGCCAGCTTGTAAGCGTGTTCGCCGAACGTCTTCTTGATGGCGATCGTCTCCGATCTGTCGCCGACCGGAGTGGACGTTCCGTGCGCGTTGATGTATTCGATTTCTTCCGCCGGGATGCCGGCGTCCTTAATCGCCCGGGCCATGGAGCGCGCGGCGCCGTCCGGATCGGGTTCCACCATATCGTAGGCGTCACCGCTCATCCCGTAGCCGATCACTTCGGCGTAGATATGCGCTCCGCGCTTCTGTGCGTGTTCCAGCGATTCCAGGATGAGCACGCCAGCGCCTTCGCCCATGACGAAGCCGTCGCGGTCCGCGTCGAACGGACGGCTGGCCTTCTCGGGCTCGTCGTTGCGTGTGCTCATGGCTCTCATCGAGCAGAAGCCCGCCAGCCCGATCGGCCGGATCGTCGCTTCCGCGCCGCCGCAGATCATCGCGTCGGCGTCTCCGCGCTGGATCATTTTGTAGGAGTCCCCGATGGAGTGGGTGCCCGTCGCGCATGCCGTGACCGCCGTCGTGTTGGGCCCCTTCGCCCCGGTCAACATGGACACTTGGCCGCTGGCCATGTTCGCGATCATCATCGGGATGAAGAACGGACTTACGCGGCGCGGTCCCTTCTCCATCAGCACCGTGTGCTGCTCTTCCCACGTGCCGAGTCCGCCGATCCCGGAGCCGACGATGACGCCGACCCGTTCGGGGTCCGCGTTCCCGCCGATTTCCAAGCCGGAATCTTTAAGCGCCATTAAGCTGGCCGCCGCGCCGAATTGCACGAAACGGTCCATTTTGCGCGTGATCTTCTTATCCAAACCGAATGCTTCGGGGTTCCAGTTCTTGATTTCCCCCGCGATTTTCGTTGTATACTCTTCCGTATCGAACGCTTCGATCCGGCTGATCCCGGATTTGCCCTCGATCAGGTTGTTCCAGAATTCGGAGATCTCGGTCCCGAGGGAAGTCACGACTCCCATCCCGGTCACTACCACGCGGTGTTTCAAAACCTGTTCACCTCTTCGGGTATCTCAATCCGCGTTCCCGAACGGAAACGACGCCTTGAATGTGGAGAAGTCCCGTCTTACGAACGGGACCTTGGCGACCATTACGAATGAGATTGTATGTAATTTACGACTTCTCCCACCGTTGTGATCTTCTCTGCATCCTCGTCGGAAATCTCCAAGTCGAATTCGTCTTCGAGCTCCATCACGAGTTCTACCACGTCGAGAGAGTCAGCTCCCAAATCGTCTTTGAAGGAAGCTTCGGCGGTAACTTCCGCTTCTTCCACTCCCAGGCGTTCGACGACGATGCGTTTCACACGCTCATAAACATCGGACATCCGGTTCACCTCCCTTAACGTATTATACGTGAATCATGGACAAAAAGCCATAGAAGTAAGCGTAAACGGAAACGCCGAAAGATGCAAGTTCCGGTTCGCCGCGGGGCGTTCCCGGGCTTAAGCGGGCCGCCGTGACGGTTCCGATTACATGTACATGCCGCCGTCGACGTGAATCGTTTGCCCGGTCATATAAGACGAGGCATCCGACGCCAAATACAGGACGGCCGCGGCGATTTCTTCCGGGCGGCCGATCCGGCCGAGCGGGATGTCCTTCTCCAGCTTCTCCTTCATGTCCGCGGGCAGCTTGTCCGTCATGTCGGTCCCGATGAATCCCGGGGCGACCGCGTTCACCGTGATGTTGCGGGACGCCAGCTCGCGCGCGGCCGATTTGGTGAGGCCGATAACTCCGGCCTTGGCGGCTACGTAGTTGGCTTGCCCGGCGTTGCCGAGAGTGCCGACGACGGAAGAAATGTTGATGATGCGTCCCGAGCGCTGCTTCATCATCGAGCGGGTAACGGCTTTGATGCCGTTGAACACGCCCTTCAGATTCGTCTCGATGACCTCGTCGAACTCTTCTTCCTTCATCCTCATGATTAGGTTGTCACGGGTAATGCCGGCGTTATTCACCAGGATATCCAATTTTCCGAATGTTTCCAACACGGATTGTACCATGGCTTCGAATTCCGCCGCTTTGCCGACGTTCGCCTTGATCATGACCGACTTGCGGCCCAGCGCCTCGATCGCCTTCACCGTCTCCGCCGCGGCGGCTTCGCTGCCGGCGTAGTTCACGGCGACGTCGGCGCCCGCTTCCGCGAGGGCGATGGCGATCGCACGGCCGATCCCCCTGGACGCTCCCGTCACGAGCGCCGTTTTGCCCGTCAAATCCCACATGGCCATCGTAAGACCTCCTTGAGGAAAAATGGCATTTCGTCTGCGCGGCAGCTTGTGAGACCGGCTTAAGTTTCGCTACCTCGACGCTCCCGCGTGAGTAAAGCTTGCCAGACCGGCCGATCTCTCAAAATCTCCCGTCATTTTGGTGGAGTTAAGGCCTTTTGTGCCTCAACTGGGCGGATTTCCCGCCTTTGTGGTGAGATAAGGCCTTTTGTACCTTAACTTGGCGGAACTCCCGTCATTCTGCCGGAGTTAAGGCCTTTTGTACCTTAACTTGGCGGATTTCACGTCATTCCGGCGGAGTTAAGGCTTTTTGTACCTTAACTTGGCGGAACTCCCACCATTCCGGCGGAGTTAAGGCCTTTTGTACCTTAACCTGGCGGATTTCCCGCCATTCCGGCGGAGTTAAGGCCTTTTGTACCTTAACTTGGCGGAACTCCCGTCATTTTGGTGGAGTTAAGGCCTTTTGTGCCTTAACTTGGCGGATTTCCCGCCATTCCGGCGGAGTTAAGGCTTTTTGTACCTTAACTTGGCGGAACTCCCGTCATTCTGCTGGAGTTAAGGCCTTTTTTGCCTCAACTTGGCGGATTTCCCGCCATTCCGGCGGAGTTAAGGCCTTTTGTACCTTAACTTGGCGGAACTCCCGTCATTCTGGCGAAGTTAAGGCCTTTTTCACTTCTCCTTAAGCCTGCCCGAGCGCGGCCGCGGCCGTGTTCACCGCCACCACCTGCACGGCTTTGTCGATTTTGCGGATCAGACCCGCCAGCACGGTGCCCGAGCCGATCTCCACGAACGTGTCGACGCCCTGCCCGATCAACCAGCGTACCGTATCTTCCCAGAGTACGGGCGATACGACTTGCCGGACGAGCAGCTCCCGCAGCTCGGCTCCGGAAGTGACGGGCAGCGCATGCACGTTGGCCACGACGGGCACGGCCGCGTCACGGAATTCCACGCCGGCCAGCGCTTCGGCCAAACGGTCCGCCGCCGGCTGCATGAGCGAGGAGTGGAACGGGCCGCTCACTTCCAGCGGGATGACCCGCTTGGCTCCGGCTTCCTTGCCCCGTTCCCCTACTTCGGCGACGCCTTCGGCGGTGCCGGAGACGACGATCTGCCCCGGGCAGTTGACGTTCGCCAGCTCGACGCGGCCGACCTTCTCCGATACGTCGCGGCACAGCGCCGCAAGCGGCTCCCTTTCCGCGCCGAGCACGGCTGCCATCGCCCCGCGTCCTCCGGGGACCGCTTGCTCCATGAATTGCCCGCGCGCCCGGACAAGCCTAACGGCGTCCTCGAAGCCGAGCACGCCCGCCGCGACCAGCGCGCTGTACTCGCCGAGGCTGTGTCCGGCCACGAAATCCGGCTTCACGCCTTGCCCTCTGTAGACATCCAGCAGCGCCACGCTCGTCGCGAGCAACGCCGGCTGCGTGTTGGCCGTCTGGCGAAGCTCCTCCTCCGGACCTTCGAACGCCAGACGGCTCAGAGGAAACCCGAGCGCGTCGTCCGCGCGGTCGAACGCCTCGCGCGCCGCCGGCGCCTGCTCGTAGGCGTCTTTGCCCATGCCGACCGCTTGCGCGCCTTGGCCGGGAAATACGAATGCGATTTTACCCAACTCGATAGCCTCCCAAACGCTTAGCTAACTTTTACGAACGAAACGGATGCCCAACCTTCTACCAAACCAATACCGAAGAGCCCCAGGTCAAGCCGCCTCCGAAGCCGACCAGCACGAGTCGGTCGCCTTCGCGGATCCGGCCTTCCTCGGCGGCCTCGGCCAGCGCCAGCGGGATGGAAGCCGCGGACACGTTGCCGTACCGGTCGAGATTGACCATCGCTTTGTCTTCCGACAAGCCGAGGCGCTCCAGCGCGGCTTGCACGATGCGGATATTGGCCTGATGCGGGACGAGCAGATCGATGTCGCTTTTGTCCAAACCCGCCTTCGCCAGCGCTTCTTCCGCCGAGCTTCCCATGACGCGTACCGCGAATTTGAACACGTCGCGGCCGTTCATCTCCAGGAAGTGTTTCTTATCCGCCACGGACCGCTCCGTCGCCGGTACGCGCGAGCCTCCGCCGCAAATGCGGAGCAGCTCTCCGCCCGATCCGTCCGCTCCCAGCACGAACGATTGGAAGCCGCGGCCTTCGGGCACTTCGCCGACGACGACGGCGCCAGCCCCGTCGCCGAACAGGATGCAGGTGTTGCGGTCCGTGTAATCCGTTATGCGGGACAGCGTTTCCGCGCCGACGACCAGGACGCGGCGGTACATGCCCGTTTTGATGAAATTGGTTGCCGTCGCTAGACCATAGATGAAGCCGGAGCAAGCCGCCGACAAATCGAAAGCGGCCGCTCTTTTGGCGCCCAGCCGGTCCTGCAGCAGGCAGGCCGTGGACGGGAAAAACATGTCGGGCGTAATCGTCGCCACGATGATGAGGTCCACGTCTTCCGCCGAAAGTCCCGCCGATTCCAGCGCGCGGAGCGACGCTTCATAGGCCAGGTCGGACGTCGCCTGTGCCGGATCCGCGATTCTCCGCTCCCGGATGCCCGTCCGGGTGACGATCCACTCGTCGCTCGTCTCCACCATCCGTTCCAAATCCTGATTCGTCAGCCGGCTCTCCGGAACGTACTTGCCCGTTCCGAGGATGCCGACGGGGATATCACGCATGCCGCTTCTCTCACTTTCCGCTGAATTCGCCCTTGATCGCTGTCAGGAGTCCGCCGGACAGGGCGGTGCGTGTCTGGCGGATCGCCGTCAGCATCGCTTTGGCGTCGGAGGAACCGTGTCCTTTGACGACCAGCCCGTTTAATCCGAGCAGCGGGGCTCCGTTGTATTCGTTGTAATCCATCTTCTTCCGGACGCGGCGGAAGCCGGGTCTCAGGACCGCAGCCGCCAGCTTCGACTTCCAGGACGAAGTCAGCTCTTGGCGCAGCACCTTGAAAATGACGCCTGCCGCCCCTTCGAACGCCTTCAGCATAATGTTGCCGGAAAAACCGTCGCATACGAGCACGTCGCAAGCGCCTTCGAGCACGTCGCGTGCCTCCACGTTGCCGACAAAGCGGATCGGCGCCTGCTCGAACAAGTCGAACGCCGCCTTCGTCAGCTCGTTTCCTTTGGCGGCCTCCGTGCCGACGTTCAGCAGCCCGACTCGCGGTTTCGCCATGCCGTGCACCTTCTGACGGTACAGGCTGCCCATGAGGGCATATTGCAGCAAATGCTCCGGCTTCGCGTCCATGTTCGCGCCCAGATCGAGCGCAAGCACGCCGACGTCGTCGATCGTCGGAAGCATGGGGGCAAGCCCCGGCCGTTCGATGCCGGGCATGCGCCCGACGACGAGCAATCCGGTAGCCATCAAAGCTCCCGTATTGCCCGCCGAAATCATGGCATCCGCGGCGCCCTCCTTGACCATGCGCCCGGCCACGACCATCGACGAACCGGTTTTGCGCCTGACGGCCCGCACCGGCTCGTCGTCCGCTTGGATCACCTCCGCCGCCTCTTCGATCGAGACGTTCGAAGGCTTCCCGTTCCCGAACAGCGGCTCCAGCGCTTCCGGGCGGCCGACGAGAACGAAATGCGTATCCGGCCACTGCGACGCGGCTTGCACGGCCGCCTCTACCTGTGCCTTGGGCGCATGGTCGCCGCCCATGGCGTCAATGGCGATTCTCACGGGCTCCGCCTCCTTCCTGACCGGTTTCTCCTGGCGAGCGGTAGATGACGAAATTGCCCTGAAACACCATCTCTTCTCCGACATACGTGAAAACTTCGACTTTCGCCTTGCCCTTCTGGCCGCCGCTGGACCGAACGTACGCTTTGGCGATGCACTTCTCCCCCAGCCGGGCCGGGCGGATAAAGCGGATATCGGCGGACGAAGTCAGCGCGATTTCGTCGTTTATGACCGCCACCGCGAGCGAATTCGCCTGCGCGAACACATGGTGCCCGCGCGCGATGCCGCTTCGGGAGAACACGTGCTCGCCGCCGATTTCGAATATCGAAATGCCGCTCTTGTCGAGCTGAAGATCGACGATATCGCCGATCACTTCATGCAGCGGCAAAGATTTCACGGGATCGTAGGAACGTTCCGCCATCATTTTCAGCCGCTCGCGCAGCTCCGGAATGGCCAGCTCTAGACGGTCCAGCCGGATGGTCTGGATGCTGACCTTCAGCAGCCGGGTCAATTCGCGGTCCGTCAGAAACGGGTTTTCCTCCAGCAGCTTGCTGAGCTGCTGATGACGCTGTCGTTTCGGAACACGTTCCAAACTCGCCACCGCTTTCATCGAATTAATCGTGGATGCTCTGAACACCGGGCCCCTCGTGACTTCTATCCCCAAAAAGTGAAGCTTGCCTTTGATGCGCATTCCGATTCCTTTTCGGGGGCCCCGTTGAAAGCACGTCACGATTTGGGAAGTGATTTTAATACCAGGTAACAAAAAAAGTATAAAGAAAAACGCGCCCGCATGCAACGGCGATCGGCTTGTCGCGCGGGCCGTCCCGAAGGTCCGTTCCGCACCGCTTCGCCGCCCGGCTGGGCGCGTCGACAGGCATTATTGCTTGATTACTTCACGCGATTTGTAGGTTCCGCATACTTTGCAAACGCGGTGCGCCAGCTTCAGCTCGCCGCACTGCTCGCATTTCACCATGCCCGGAACGACCAATTTGAAGTGCGTCCGACGCTTGTTTTTGCGGGATTTCGATGTTTTTCCAAAAGGTACTGCCATGTTCCCACCTCCTTACCGTATTCTCCGTCCCCATGCGGACACGCCGTTTCGGATCATTCGGGTTTGAACCAATTCTGCAGCGCTTCAAGACGGGGATCGATGCGATCGGTCTTGCAGGAGCAGGCCTGTTCGTTCCGATTCGTGCCGCATTCCGGGCACAAGCCCTTGCATTCTTCGCTGCAAAGCGGCGCCAGAGGCAGATGAACCACCAGCTCTTCTTCCAAAAAGGGACGCAATTCGATCCGTTCTTCCGTCACCGGCACGACATCTTCTTCTTCGTCCGGCTCCGGATCGCCTTCCTTCATCACCTGGAACTGCACATCGAACGGAATGGAGAACGTCTCGTCGATCGGCGCCAAACAACGCGAGCACAGCAAGCGGAGCCTGCAGTTCAGCTCGCCGGCCACGACGATTCTCCTGTTCGACGCCTGAGCGGTCAAGCGGTATTCCAGCGGACCGAGCGGGATGACGTCCCGCGAATCCCGGAACAGCTCGCCCAGTTCCAGCGTACCTTTCAACTCCGTCGGCTGCTGCCGGGAGAGAAGCTCTTGGACACGAAGAAGCATAGGGATCACTCCAAACAAACAAAAGTTATTATATCGAGATGGAACGCCATTTGTCAATGACGCGCTTTCGGATCCTTGGCAAAAAGAACCTGGACGCTTTCCCGAGACGACCTGTGACGTGATATAGTAGGGGCGAGGTCATGTTTCGTTCCGGAGGGTGTCATGCGGACAGTCGGGGTCATCGTCGAATATAATCCGCTTCATAACGGTCATCTCTATCATTTGCAGCAATCCAAAAAAATAACGGGCGCGGAAGCCGCCGTCGCCGTCATGAGCGGCCATTTCCTGCAGCGGGGCGAACCCGCGATCGCCGACAAGTGGGCACGGGCCGAAATGGCGCTTCGGGCGGGCTGCGACCTCGTGCTCGAGCTGCCGGTCGCCTACAGCGCGCAGCCGGCCCAATGGTTCGCTTACGGCGCGGTGGCGATCCTGGAAGCGACGGGCGTGGTCGACGCCCTCTGCTTCGGCAGCGAGAGCGGGGACGTTACGGCCCTGGACGCGGTTGCCGGCGTGCTGTCGGACGAGCCGGGGACGTTTGCCGCGGCTTTGAACGCGGAGTTGAAGAAGGGCGTACCCTATCCCTCCGCCTATACGTCCGCGGCAAGGGAGTTGCTGGCCGCCCGGGGACTCTCGGACTTCGCTTTCTCGCTGGAGCAGCCCAACCACACGCTCGGGCTCCATTATTTGATAGCCCTCCGCCAGCTGCGCAGCCGCATCGTTCCTTACACCGTGCGCAGGGAGAAGTCCGGCTACGGCCAAACGGACATCACCGACGCCGCCATTGCAAGCGCGACGGCGTTGCGCAGACGGATCGCCGAATCCGGTTCCTGGGACGAAATCGCGCCGTTCGTTCCGTCCTTCACGCTCGAAATCCTGAAGAGGGAAGCAGGGGCCGGCAGGGCTCCTGTCGATTGGGAGTCGTTCGCCCGGCCGCTGTTCCACGAGCTTCTCCGATCCGACGCGGCGGATTTGAGCCTTTACGCGGAAGTGACGGAAGGATTGGAGTACCGGATCCGCCGGGCGGCGGCCGAATTGAGCGAGTGGAGCGTAGAAAGTCTCCTCGCGCATCTGAAGACCAAACGGTATACGCGGACGAAGCTTCAGCGCACCCTTGTCCGCATCCTGCTGGGGCATGGCAAGGAACTACTGTCCCCTGCCCGTTTGGCCGAGGGCCCCGGCTACATCCGCGTACTCGGGTTTACCCCTCGCGGACGGGAGCTGCTCCGGGACATGCGCAAGCGGTCCGCCGTTCCGGTCGCGGATTCCGCCGCCCGCGGCGGCTGGTCCTTCCTGGCCATGGATGCCCGGGCTTCGGCCGTTTATTCGCTCGCATTCGGGAGTCCCGATCCGGCCGCCGCCCTGCGGGATTACACGCAGCCCCCGCTGCAAATATAAGATTCAACTGCCCTGGATCGGCCGGACAAGAGGTCTAACCCTTGTCCCCCCCGCGTACGATGGTAAGGAGTCGTGGCAAGGGGGATGCCGTCATGTCGATACCGAACCGCACGCGCCAGGCGCTGGCGTCCGCATGGCTGGGAGGCGCGGCGCTGCTGGTCGTCATAGGAGTCGTCCATTCGCCCGGAGAAGCATTCCGGGCTTCTTTGTCCGGTCTGCAAATCTGGTGGCAGCAAGTATTCCCGGGGCTCGTCCCCCCGCTCATCCTGGCCGAGCTGCTGGCGGCTTCCGGACTTCTGCACGGGTTCGCCGTCCTGGCCGAACCGCTCACGAGACGATGGTTCCGGCTGCCGGGCGCCGCCGGATGGGCGGTCGCCTTCGGCTGGTCGGCGGGCATTCCCGCCGGCGCCAAAGAGACCGCGCGCCTTCGGGAGGCCGGGCTGATCCGCGCGGAAGATTCGGATACGCTGCTGCTCGTCTCCCACGTTCCCAACCCGTTCCTGATCGTGGCGATCGCCGGCGCCGGCTTCCTGCATTCGCCCCTGCTCGGTTGGGCGATCGCGGCGGGCGTCTGGTCGGCGGCCATCCTTGCCGGAGTCATCTGGTCCCGACTGTTCCGGTCGGCGGAATCCGCGGCGGTCTCCGTCTCCACGCAGCCGGCCCAGCCGCTGCTCCGCAGAGCGGTTCAGGCGGCTGAAGAAGGCCGCCTGGGCGACGGAAGGCCGCTCGGCAAGCAACTGGCGGACGGCGTGACGCAAGCGGTGGCGACGCTCATGGGCGTAGGCGGGCTGATGATGATGGCGTCCGTCGTCCTGCGCCTGGTACAGCTCCGGATTCCGGGATCCGACGCGTGGCTCGCGTTTCCCGGTTTGTACGAGATGCATCTGGGCGCTTACGAAACGGGACGTTCCCCGCTGTTCGAATCCGCGCCCGCATCCGCCGCGGCCTTGATTGCCGCGCTGCTGGCTTGGACGGGCTGGAGCGGCCTCCTGCAAGCGCGCGCCGCGTTCGGCGCGGCCGGCGGCTTCCCGTGGGGCCGGCTGATATCAGGCAAGCTGCTGCAATCGGCGCTGGCGCTGCTGATCACCTTCCCGCTGGCCAAGACGGCGCTTGCGGGCGCCCCCATGTTCGGCGAAGCGGCGCTTGCCTATCTGCCATACGGCACCCTCGCCCGCGAGATGGCCGCATCCGCCGATCCCGCGTGGGCCGCGTGGCGGCATTGGCCGGAGATTTGGCTGTCCGGCCTGTTCAGTCTCGCGGTGTTCCTGCTGCTGGCCCTTCTCGCCGCGATCATCCGCCCCAAGCGCAAAAACCGGCCCCCGGATTCCAAATAAAAAGAACCGTCATCCCGGACGGTCCCCCGTATACTTCTTCCGCAAGGCGGCTTCCACGGCGGGCGGCACGAGATCCTGCACGGGACCGTGGAATTTGGCGATTTCCTTCACGATACTGGAGCTTAAATAAGAATATTTCGGATTCGTCATCATGAAAATCGTCTCGATGCCTTCGTCGAGCTGCCGGTTCGTGGACGCCATCTGCAGCTCGTATTCGAAATCCGTCACCGAACGGATGCCGCGAATGATGATTTGCGCCTGCTTCGACCGCATGTATCGGACGAGCAAGTCGCGGAAGCTGTCCACCTCCACGTTCGGCAGATCCTTCGTGATTTCGCGGAGCAGTTCCACCCTCTCTTCCACGCTGAACAGAGGGCTTTTGGTCAAATTGTTGAGGACGGACACGATCAAATGGTCGAATTGCTTCGCGGCCCTCCGGATAATATCCAGATGGCCGAACGTAACGGGATCGAAGCTCCCGGGGTACACGGCGACTCGATGATCGCCTTCTCCGCGGCCAATGTGGGCATTCATGGTTCGGTTCCTCCTTCCGGGGTTTGTTCGGGTTCCGAAATCGGTTCGGACGCCTCCCGTTCCCCCCGGCATCGGTAAATGGATAAGGCCGTTTCGCCGTACGCGGAGAGACGGGTACGCGCAAACCCGCCGATGCGGTCCGGATAATCGACCCTGGCGGCGTGCTCGATGACCGCGACAGCCCCGTCCGCCGTCAATCCGCGCTCCTCCAGCTCAAGAAGCAGCGCATCGCAATCTTCCATCGCGTAAGGCGGATCCAGAAATATCAGGTCGAACGGCACCCCTGCGCGTTCCAGCGCCTTGATCGCTTTGCGCGCGTCGTTGCGGTAGACCTCCGCCTGCCCCGCCATTTTCACGGCATCCAAATTGCGGCGGACGACCTCGACGCTGCGGGGATTCGCGTCCACGAATACGGCATGTCCCGCCCCGCGGCTCAGCGCCTCGATGCCTAGACCCCCCGTGCCCGCGAACAAATCGAGCACCCGCTCCCCGTCGAAATACGGGCCGATCATGCTGAACAGCGCTTCCTTCACCTTATCGGTGGTCGGCCTCGTGGTGTTTCCGGGCACGGCCTTGAGCGGCCGCCCTTTGGCTTGTCCCGATATGACCCTCACTCGTTCATCTCCCGGCTGCGAATCCGCCAGCGGAGCCGTTCGGCTGCCCTGGCAACTGGTGCTATGTTACCACATTCCGGTACGTTGCAAAAGCGCGGAGCGGAGGCGCACCCGGCGAACATGCGCGGATCCGGAAATTTTTTTCCGCGGGCATGTATATTTCCATCCCCGGAAGATCAACATGATAGTACCGGCGCCGAGAGGTGCCGGGGACAACCGCGGAGAAGACTTACGTTTCCCCATAAGCTCTTCGTCCGGTTTCTCCTCTCCCATGAAGGGCCCCGTCGCGAGACGGGGCTCGACTTTATTCCGCGGGGAATCCGACGATGGACGAACATTTGCGCCATGCCTTGGAAGAAGTCCGGAAACGACGTAAAAGAAATCCCGCGGGAACGGGGATGGCTCGGAATCCCGCCCTGCTGCTATCCGTGCGGATCCCCGCAAGGCTGGCCGCACGTCCTGCCGATCATTCCCGATTGCGAAAATCCTCCTTCCTTGTGATAATATAGTTGTACATTATCGGAAGAGGAGCATAAGGTTTTGAAGATCGCACGCATTCCCATGGGGTCGAAACTGCCGAACGGGTACACGTACACGGTCGGGGCAAATGATGAAAAATACGGGGAAATTTATATCGATGACGTAAAAGGCGGCCTGTACACCATCGAACAACGCGCAGGTACATTGGACCAGCTGGAAGAATTGTTCGTGGTGCAGAGGATTTTCCAGGATGCCAAGGAACGGGGCTTGAACTGATGGCGGAGTCTCCCTTAGGGGGGACTCTTTCCTTTTTCGGCGATTTCATCTGCTTTTCAGGTTCTTTTCACCTTGCTTTCAGGTTGGCCGGATAAGATGGTTCTACCAACCCCACTTGATATAGATATTTGGACCCGCAGAGATGCGGGTCGCTTTTTTTTATCACGGGGTCGCCAAACAGGAATCGGAATGAGCATCGGACATTAGCGCCGCTTGCCTTGGAGGAACGGATGTCCCAATTTATTCGACATAAGGGTTTTCGCGTAGAACCATCCTTGTCCCGGGTGCATTGGATATAGGGATGTCACGGGAAGCGAGGTGATCGAATATGTTCGGTTCTTTCAGCTTGGGATCGCGGTCCGGAACGAACGTGGATTTCAGCACGGGCATCAGCCCGGGAGCCGGCTCTGGCGGAAGCTTCAGCTCCGGCACGCAACCACTCTCCGGCGCGCGCTCGGGATCCGGAAGATCGAGAGGCGCAGGCATCCCGCGTCAAGCCGATCTGGTGCTCATCAGTTGGACCCGGAATCCCCTGAATCCCGGATCGGCGCGGAGAATCACGGCATCTGCCGTGATCGGGAGCGCCTCCCCCTGCACGCAGTTCCTGATTTCCGGGAGACGTCTCACGAACGCGCTCAATTGTTTGCTGAGGAACGGCTTCGTCGTCGTCGTTCAGCGGAGTACGTCGGCTATAAGCGGATTCGTGCTTCTCCAACGGGGAGGCAATATCCGCTGACGCCGTTTGCCGTCCCCAGATGAAAACCGCACCCCCGACGGGATGCGGTTTTCTGGTTCCGGGCCAAGACCAGCTCAGGAATTGCGGGGCTTCTCCACCGCGATCAAAGCGATGAAGGAAGCAAGACCGATAATGAGTATGCCTAACCAATCCATTCACAAACCACCCGCTCACATCGTTTTATCGATCATAAACGATCCCGGGCGGGATTTCTGTAACCTTCGTCACATTTTTATTCGATCGCCGCGTGCACGGCGGCTCAGGCCAGCCGGATTTTACGGCCCGTCCTGGCGCTCTCGACGGCGCCGAATACCATGGCCGCGCTTTTGATATTGTCCTTGCAATCCGTCTCCGCGGGGCGGCCTTCCTCCAGCGCGGCGAACATCTCGTCGAGGCAGCCGCGGTGGCCTTCCCGGCCCAGCCAAGGTTCGGTCAGCGCAACGGGCTTGACCGGACGGCTGAAGCCGCCCTGCCGGGATTCGTCCACGACTTCCGCCGAGGCGGGTCCCGTCCCGTCCCACCGCACCGTCCCCTTGTCCCCGATGATCCGCCAGTCGGCTTCCCATGAGGTGTTGAAGCCTTCGCTGCACCAGGAACCGCGGTAGGTATAAACGGAACCGTCGCTCATTTCGAAAATGCAAACGGCCGAAGCGTTCCCCGCATACCAGGAGCCGGGCGGATTGAATTCGTGGCAGTAGACCGACACCGGATCCGCGCCGGTGAGAAACCGGGCCTGGTCGAACGTGTGGATGGCCATATCCACGATCAGCGGATTTTCCATCGCGTCCCGGAAGCCTCCGAAATGCGCCCCGATGAAGAAATCGGAATGAACCGTTCCCACCGTTCCGATCCCGCCGCGCGCCAGGAAATCGCGAATCGGGCGGATATGCTTCAGATACCGGCGGTTCTGCATGACCGAATACCGTTTGCCCGCCGCTTCCGCGGTCCGGACGACCTCTTCCGCGTCGGCCATCGACTCCGCCATCGGCTTCTCCCCGAACACGTGGCAGCCCAGGCGCAGCGCGGCCGTCGTAATCGATTTATGACTCGCCGGAACGGTCACGTCGAAGACGAGATTCGCTTCCGTCCGCTTGATCGCTTCCGATATATCGGTGAAAACGGGGACCTGCAGCCCGCGCCGCTCCGCCATCGCCTTGGCGCTTTCTTCGTAGAGGTCCACCAGCGCGACGATCTCGGCATTCCCGCGCTGCGCCGCGTCATCCAACCACGCGCCCGCCATGCTCCCGCAGCCCGCGACCGCGATGCGATGTTTCATTTTCCATCTCTCCTTCAGCTCGCGTATCACCTGTAATCGTACAAGAACGTCAGGACCGCCGCTACGCAGAGGATTACGGTCTTTTCGCACGATTTTCCGATTCTGCCCCCAGAAACTGCAGATGTGCAGGCATATGAACCGCAAAACGTGATAAAATCGGTTGTATGCTCTGCGATAACGAAGCGAGGAGGCGGTGGACATGTCGCGCGCAACCCCGTATAAAGAACAAACCGTGCTTCCCGACCGCGGGTTTCCGATCAACGTCTTTTTCGTCGGTCCTATCCCTCATCATTGGCATGACCACATCGAATGGATCTACGTGAGGCAGGGGACAGCCCGCATCCAGGTCGACGCTTCGTTCGAGACCCTGTCGCAAGGGGAGCTCGTTTTCGTGAATTCCAAGCAGCTTCATGGAACCGACTGGCTATCCGAAGACGCCAAACTACTCTGCATCGTATTCAACGAAGCGCTCGTCAGGGGAAGCGGACTCGACGTGACGGAGCATCACTATTTTCTTCCCTACCTGCATCAGCGCAGCGAATGGCCGGCCGTCATGCGCAAGGATCATCCGATCACCGGGGAAATCGGGGAGGCGTTCGCCCGCCTCGTGGAAGAATTCGGACGCAAGGCTCCGGGCTACGAGCTGCTGGTCAAAGCCGAGCTGCTGCGGATCTTCGGCCTCTACTTCCGCTATGCCGAACAAAGCGCCAGGCAGAATTCATCCCTCATCCGCCAATCGAACGAGTTCGCGGCTCTGCTGCACATGATACGGGACCGCTACGATCAAGCGATCAGCGTCAAAGAAGCGGCGGAATTCGTGAGGCTGAGCCCGAACCACTTCTGCCGCGTCTTCAAGCAGCTGACGGGCAAAACGCTCGTGGAATACGTCCACCTGCTCCGGATCAACGAGGCGGAACGGCTGCTGCTGGACACCGACTGGCCGGTCACGGAAATCGCGGGCAGAGTCGGCTTTCCGAACCTGACCTACTTCGGGCGGGTCTTCAAAAAGCTGAAAAGCGTCTCTCCGTCGGCGGTGCGGACGGCGGCCGGCATGAGGGGCATATGAAAAGCGAAAGGCAGCCGCGCAAGGTCCGGCAGGAATCGCGATCCGGTCCTTCGAAGCTGCCTTCTTGGCGCTTATTCAACGGTTACGGTTCCCTGCATGGTCGGGTGGACCGAGCAATAATACAGATAAGAGCCCTTCTCCTTGAACGTGTAGCTCCACCGGCCGCCGCTCCGGATGCTCTTGCTGTCGAAGCGGCCGTCCAAATCGGTGGCCGTGTGCGGTTCCTTATCCTTGTTGACCCACGTGACGGTCGTCCCTGCCGGGATCCGCAGGTCCTGGGCCTTGTAGGAAGTCGCGTCGATTTCGACGATCTCCCCGTCCGGCAGCGCGCTTCCGCCGTTCTGCCCGGCCGTGCCGCCGGAATGATTCGAATGCTCCGGTCCCTCATGGGCGCCATGGGAAGCAGGCTCTTCCGCCTGCCCGCCGCCGAGAACCGCGTTCGTCCCTTCCTCCGTCGTGGAAGGGGACGGCGGCAGCGCCTTGACCGTCAGCGTCCATTCGCCGGACGGACCTTTCTTCAGCTTCGCGCCCATGTACGTTTCCGCCAGCTTGGCCGGCACGAGCACCGCGCCTTTCTCCGCGACCGGCAATACCGGCAGGTTGACGGCCTTGCCATTATAGAACGCCGGCTTGCGCCCAGGCGAGAACTTCAACTCGTTGGCCTTCATCGTCAAAGTGTACAGGCCGGCGGCCTTGTCAACCTCCAAGCCTGCTTGCGTCGCTTCCCGCAGCAGAGTGAGCGGCAGATAAAGCTGTCCATCCCGGACGGCAGGAGCCGTATCCAGCGCGATACGCTTGCCGTTCACCCACGCTTCCTTGCTCCCCGCCGCAAGCTTTGCCGTGGCGTCCGGCAGCGCCGGCTCCACCATCATCATCGTATGCATGCCGCCCGGATAAACCCCGTTGTTCGTGTTGTCCGTAATATTGTGGCTGTGAATCGGAAAATGCCCGCTCTGCGTGAGTTTGACGAGAATGTCGTACCGTTCGGCGGGTCCCACGTTGATCGTGTCCTTCCCGATCGGCGAAGAGAGCGGCCGTCCGTCCGACGCGATCACCTGGAAATGAAACCCGTGCATATGGATGCTGTGGGATTCGTAACCCGAATTGATCAGGCGGATGAGAATCGTATCGCCGACGCGCCCTTCTACCCTCGACATCGGATCCTTCTCCGTATCGGGGTAAGATTTGCCGTTGATCGTCCAATATCTCGGATGGTAAGAGGTCCGGTCGTACGCTTCGCCTTTCTCCACGGCCTCGTGCCAGGCGGGATCGATCTCGTTCAGCTGGAACGTATACGCCCTGTCGTACCTCGGTCCGCCCGTCCAAGCTTCCGGGCTTCCGCTCTTGGCCTTCACGATAAACGCGCCATGCATGCCCATCTGCATATGCTCGATCGTATCTACATGGCAATGGTAGAAATACGTCCCCGCGTGCGTCGCCGTAAACCGGTACGTGAAGCTTTCCCCGACCAGAATGGCTTGGGAAGTGTGGGGAACGCCGTCATTGGCCTGATCCGTATCCAGCCCGTGGAAGTGGATCGTATGGGCCGGCTTTCTGACCCCTTCCTTCTTCGGTCCGATATTGGTCAGCACCACCTCGACCCGGTCTCCTTCGTTCACGGTCAGCGTCGGAGACGGAAATACCGCGGTGCCCGGCTCGTTTTTCGAGCTGAAGCCCCAGATGTAGACTTCCTTGCCGTCCGGCAGCGCGAGACGCCCATCCGTGGCGTACAGCTCGAACCGCTTGACCGCGGAGCTTCCTTCCGCGGCGACTATTTGCACCCGCGAACCGTACCAGGTCACCAGCAAGGCGAGCAGCAAACCCAACAGCAACAGAAGGGCCTTGCCCGCCGGGACCGGTTTTCGAAATCTATTCTTCATGTTCTCCCTCCGAAAACAGGGAAAGAGAGGCGACCGCGCGCCTCCCCCTCCGATTCCGTTCTTATTTCGTCTTGAGCGTGAACGTCAACGCGGTCTGATCCCAGCTGTAGGCTTTGCCGAGGTGGTTCGCCACGGCATCAAGAGCCACATAGGTCGTGCCGCTCTTCTCATACGGCGCGGAGTCGCTGCCGCTGACGAGCGCTTTGCCGTTGATCGTCACTTTCTTCTTGGCGACGGCCGCTTTCGCGCCCAGCGCCTTGGCAACCGCGTTCACCGGAGCGAACACATGGCCGTTTTTCACTTGCGTATCCAGCACGACCGCTTTGCCGTCGACGACCAGCTTCGCGGCGCCTTTGGCGGCGACGACGACTTTGCCGGTAAAGCCCCAGAACGGATCGGTGATCGTATACGTGCCCGGTTTGGTGAAGGTCAGGCGGAACGGATCCGGACCCATCATGATGCCGGAGGTCGCCATGCCTTTGCCGTCATAAGCTTGTTTGGACGGAGTCATGAGCAGCGGGTTCGGGCCTTGCTCGGTGAACACCTGCAGGTCTTTCGGCATGTTGACCACGACGAGATGGACTTCGGGCGAGGGATTCGTCCACTCGATCGTATCGCCTGCGTTGATGTAGAGCTCGCCCGGCAGGTAGGCGTTGATCATGACTTCCGCGCTCGCCGCGGAAGCGTAAGCTTTATAAGTCAACGTTCCATTGCTGTTTTTGCTGTAGTTCACGACGCCGCAGTAGTTTTTCAGCCATTCCGCCTGCTTCATCAAATCTTCTTCGTGCGCCTTCTGCGCCGCCGCCTGTTCCACTTTGCTCGGGATCGGCTGGCCTTTCGGAAGGACGACGACCGTTCCCTTCATGGTCGGATGGTACGCGCAGTAGTAAGCGTAAGCTCCGCTTTTCGTGAACGTGACCGCGTACGAGGCTTGAGGCATCAGCTCTCCGGAGTTAAGGAGCTTGCTTCCGTCCCATTGCACGCCGCTCGGATCGGTGGCGATCGGCGATTTGTCGTCGGCGATCGGCGGACCGCCGACCAGGAAGGTCACCGTATGGGGGGCCGCCATGTCCCGGTTCGTGAACGTGACCGTATCCCCTTCATGAATGTAAACGGTGCCCGGCTGCATGGAGAAAAACATCGCCGAATCGTGATCCATCGCCTGCCCGACCGACACGTCCCAGGATTGCGGCGCGCTCTCCGCCGCGCCTTCCGCCGCGTAAGCGCCGGTCGATCCGACCGTCAGCAGGAGCAGCGCCAGCAGCAACATTCTTACTTTCTTCATCATGTTCTTCCTCCCGTATTCCATTGATTGACACGAATTGAAGTGTAAATCAGAAACCGGAATTCGGGGAGGATGAACTTTTTTCACCCCTCCCGCCTGGAAACGAGCCCGAGAATATATGCCGTTTCCGGCAATCGTGATAAAATAAAAAGGTTGAAAAATTTTCATTATTTCCGGGGGATGAACCCTATTTTCGTCTATATTCTCATGTTTCTGTCCCTGTGGACCGTCGCCTTCACGATTCTAGCCAAAAACATCCGCGGCGACGCCTCCAACCGCTGGATCGGCATCTCTCTGTTCGTCGGCGGCTGCGCCAGCTTCGCCTTCTCGATCCACGCGACGATCATCCCGTTCCTCGACCGCCATGACGCCCTTACCCCAACGCTGCAGCGCGCGCTCGAGCTCGTCAGCATCCCGGCGTTCTGGCTGTATTGGCACGGCCTCGGCTACTTCATGCTAGTCAGCGCCCTGCTCTACTCCCGTTTGCTGCGGCCCCCTGCCGCCCGGATCGCCGCCATTCTGCTTGCGGTACCCCCGGCAGCGGTGTTCGTCCGGACCGCGGATTTCACTCTTCCCTTCGAATTGGAGCTGAGCGATGTCCGGCTGGTGAACGGCCTCTACGTCGGAGCGGCCATTCTGCTGTTTTTCGGAGGAATCCGGCTGGAGAAAGACGCCCGCAAACGGAAAAACCTCGTCCGGACGGCCGTCGTCCTGTCCACTGCGATCCTTTGGGCGTACGTGAACGATTTTCTCGGCATGATCCGCTTTTCCTTCGGCAACCGTCATTTTACGCTCGAAAGCAACGGCATGTGGGAATACAACTATCTGATCATTTTCTGGCTGGTCGCATGCTTCCTGTATTACGGGCTCAAATACGGCTTTCTGGGGGTTAAGCTCAGGGTCGAGGAGCAGAAATTCGAGGATTCGATGCGGAATTTGACGCACGGCACGCAAATCTTGAATCATTCCATTAAAAACGAGGTCCAGAAAATCCACTATTTGGCCGGACGGGCCCAGACGTTCCTCAAGGACAACCGAAGCGACAAGGTGGAATTAAGCCTCACGGGGATCGGGCAGGTCGCCGACCATCTGCTCGACATGATCGACCGGATCAAGGGCAAAGCCGGGGAAGTCGAATTGAAAGAATCGAAGGAAAGTCTCGTCGAACTGATAGACTCCGTGCTGGGTGCGGTGAGGCCGCTTCATCCCGGGCAGGTCAGCGTGACGAAGGACTACGCGGCGGACGGCCTGCTTCTGTGCGACAGGTCCCATATCCGGGAAGTGCTCGGCAACCTGTTCATGAACGCGTTCGAAGCGATGCCGCGGGAGAACGGGCGGCTGCACGTCCGGACGGAGTACAAGAAAAGGAAGCTGCGGATCACGATTACGGACAACGGCTGCGGCATCGACAAAGACAACCTGCCCCGCGTGTTCGCCCCCTTCTTCTCCACCAAGAAGGATTCGCTGAGCTACGGTCTGGGCTTGAGCTATTGCTATTCGGTGATCGGCAAGCACGGCGGCAAAATTTACGTGGAATGGAGCGAGCCCGGGCAAGGTACGTCCATGCGGATCGAGTTCCCTGCCGCCCGCTTCGAGCCTGCCGCGACCGCCGCGTCAGTCCCGTTTGTCGTTCACTAGCTTCTCCCGGATGCTGCGGAGCTGGGTCTTGATCGTGTTGATCGATTTATTGAGCGTGCTGGAGATCTGGCTGCGGGTATAGCCCTTCTCCCGCATCTCGTACAGCTCCCTCTCCGAAGGGGTCAGCTGGCTGAGCTGAATTTCCTGCACGAGCGCGGGCACCGCGTCCGGATGAAGGGCCGGACGGCCGGCGTGCGCGTCCCGGATCGCCTGGACGATGTCCTTGTAGCTTGCCTTCGTGATGTAATTGTGCGCGCCGTTCTGGAACGACCGGACGATGATTTCTTTCTCCTGCAGGGATGTCAGCATGATGACCTTCACGTCGCGCCCGCTTCTGAGCTTGATTTCCCTGGCGGCTTCGAGGCCGTCGAGACGGTTCTCCGTCAAATTGATGTCCATGAGCACCACATCGACGGCAGCCTGCTCCAGCAGGGAGCAGGCTTCTTCTTTCGCGGAGGCGATGTGCGTGACGGCCAGATCCGGTTCGCCCGCCAAATCCTCCGCCAGCGTCCGCTGCCAGAACGGGTCGTCTTCGACCAGCATCACTTTGATTTTGTCCATGAAGCTCCCCTTTTCTACCGATCGCGGGTGCCGGCGGATACTCCCATAAGACCAGTATAAGGCATTCCGCTTGAACGGATAAGGTTGAAATTCCGTCACCCCCATTCCGGCCGTCCGTAACACCTGCGGGTATTCGCCGCGATCGCGTCCCGGACGGCAGCTTCGCCGAGCCCGCGGAGAACGGCGATTTCCCGGACGGAATCCAGCACCATCCGCAAATCCGTCCGCCTGCCGGCGCAGGGTCCCTCGAACGGCCACGGCCCGTCCGTCTCGACGAGCAGCAGCTCCAGCGGATACGTACGGGCGAGGTGCCGGGTTTCGTCCTCGTACAGCACTTCCGGGGTCACGGAGATGAAATGGCCGCCCCGAACCATTCGCTCCACCGTGCTCGGGCTTCCTTTGAACCAATGAAAATGGGCGTTCCGGACGCCGTACCGTTCCAGCAGGTCCATCGCGGCGTCGGCATCCTCATGGACGGCATGCAGGGCGATCGGGCGGCCCAGCTCGGCCGCGAGGCGCACGAACGTTTCCAATTGGCGCAAGTACGGCGCGGAGTCGAAGGCGATACCGGCCGCTTCGGCTTCCTTCCGAAGGAAGTAGGGCAGTCCCACCTCCCCGATCGCGAACGTCTCTTCCCGCGGCAGCCCGGAGATCCAGCCGCACATCCGCGCGAGCTCCGCTTCCGTCAGCGGCGGCTGTTCCGGGTGGTGCCCATAAGCGGGCAACACCCGGCCGGGAAAACGTTTCGCCAGCCTGCGATTCTCCTCGCACGATGCCAAGTCCATCGACACGGCCACGACGCCATGCACGCCGGACGCGAACGAGGTCCGAAGCATGTCGTCCCGCTCCGCCGGCTCATATTGATGCAAGTGGATGTGCGCGTCAAACAGCATGGGCATCCCCTTTCCCCAGCAGGTCCAAAATCTCCCGCTTCAGCTCCGTAAAGGCCGGCTCGGTCCAGACGTCGGAGCGGCGCGGGCGTCCGAAAGGCACTTCGATTTCGCGCAGCACGCGCGCTGGGGCTTTCGACAGCACGTAGATCCGGTCCGACAGCGTCAAAGCCTCTTCGATGCTGTGCGTGACGAACAGGACGGACCGGCGCTCCGCTTCCCACATCCGCAGCAGCCAGCCCTGCATCTCCGTCCGCGTCAGCGCGTCGAGCGCGGCGAACGGCTCGTCCAGGCACATGAGATCGCGCGGCATGAGGAGCGCGCGCAGGAACGAAATCCGCTGCTGCATGCCGCCCGAGAGCACGCCCGGATATTCGCGCGCCACCGCCGCAAGGCCGATCCGCTCCAGCCATTCCCGTGCCGTCCGGCGGGCTTCCTCCCGGCGGACGCCGGCGATTTCGAGCGCGGACGCGATATTGTCCGTCACCGTCATCCAGGGAAACAGCGACGCCTGCTGCGGCATGTAGCTGATGAGGCCCGGAGTCCCGGTCGCCTCGCGCCCGCCGATCGATACGCGACCCAGGTCGGGAAGCTCGATCCCCCCCACGATCCGGAACAGCGTCGACTTGCCGCTTCCGGACGGCCCGAGCAGCGTCACGAACTCCCCTTCGCGCACCCGGATCGAGACGCCGTCCAACACGGCGAACGGCCGGCGGTCCCTTTCGTAGCTTTTGAATACGTCCGCTACTTCCAACTGAAACCGTTCTTCCCGCGTCATTTGCGCCAACCCGCCTTTACCGGCCGGGTACGGAGCC
The DNA here is from genome assembly GCF_019400745.1 of Cohnella sp. CFH 77786. GTDB lineage: Bacteria > Bacillota > Bacilli > Paenibacillales > Paenibacillaceae > Cohnella. The sequence continues at coordinate 195,520 of NZ_WJIB01000001.1, forward strand.
GCCGCCGCACGACCCCTTGCTCGAGCAGCGACGCCAGCCCGTACAGCGCCAGGCATAGCGCGACGATGCAGAGGACGGCTCCGAAGACGGCGGACGTGTCGTACCCTTTGAATTTCAACACGAGGTAATAGCCAATGCCGCGGCTGGCGCCTAGCCATTCCGCCACGATCGCGCTCGTCACGCTGTACGTGACGGTGATCTTAAGCCCGGCGAACAGATACGGAAGCGAAGCCGGCAGCTCAAGCCGCAGCAGCATGTCCCGGCGGGAGGCCCCGATCATGGCCAAATATTCGCGCAAATGCGGCTCCGCACGTCCCAGGCCGGCCAACATCGACCAAGCCACCGGGAAGAAACAGACGAGCGTCAGTAAAATCAGCTTGGGCGTCAGGCCGAAGCCGAACCAGATCATGAGCAGAGGACCGAGCGCGATCAAAGGGACGTTCTGGGAAGCGATCACGAAAGGCGACAGCGCCGACCGGACGAAGGGCATCAGGTGAAGCAGAATGGCGACCGCAACGCCTGCCGCCAGGCCGATCGCGACGCCCGAAAGCGCGAGCTGCAGCGTGGCGCCCAGGTGTCCGGCCAGCAGCCCCGCATCCTCCTTCATGCGGAGGGCGATCGCAGAAGGAGCGGGCAGGATCCAGGGATCGACGCGCCCGAAGTCGCAAGCCGCCTGCCACAAGGCCACGAAAACGACAAAGGCGGCGGAAGGAGGCCACACCCTCCGCCACGCCGCTTTATTTGCCATCGGGATACTTCTCCAGCAGCCGTTCCATCGAGGCGTTCGGGCCGCCGACCAGCAGTTTGACCTGGGACATGACCGACGGGCAGCCCATCTCGAACATCGCTTCGTTCATCCGCTTCAGAATGCCGAGCAGTTCGTCGAACTCCCCTTCCATCGTCGTCTCCAGGGGCCCGACGCGGTAATTCACGCCGGACGCCTTGATGACCTCGATCGCGCGGTCGACATAGGGAATGACGTCCTCCCCGTTCGGCGTTTTCGGTATGATTTGGACGCTGAGCAGCGCTTGCGCCATGCGGATCCTCTCCTTCCGCCGGACTGGCCGGCCTCGCCTTATTTCGGCAGGAATTCGTTCGTGAACATGGCGTCGAAATCAAGCTTCTTCTTCATGATGCCATGGCTCGTCATCCAGTCCGCATACCCTTCCCACACTTCCTTCTTCTGTTCGCCCCAGCGCGGCGCGTCGTCCTGATAGCGCGGGCTCAGCCATTTCTGGCTGGCGCGAACGAGGTCCGCGTTCAGCTCCGGCACCGCCTTGATCAGCACTTCCGCCGCGTCGTCCGGATGGTCGATCGCGTACTTGTAGCCTTCCGCCGCCCCTTCCACGAACGCGCGGACGACGTCCGGCTTGCCTTGGATCATTTTCTCGCTTGTCATGAGCAGCGGCGTGTAGTAATCGAGCCGTTTGTCAAAGTCTTTCATCCAAACGATGTTGAGCGGCTCTTTGCGGACGTCGGTCGCTTCTACGCCGGTCCAAGCGTAATAGATCCAGGCGAAGTCGATGTCGCGCTTCACGGCCGTGAAATAGTCCGCCGTACCGATGTTGACGATCTTCACCTTGGAAGGATCGGCGCCTTGGTCTTTCATCAGCGTCTCGATCACGGCCTGCTCCACCGGCGACCCCCAGCCTCCGTAGGTTTTGCCCTCGAAGTCCTTGGGAGACTTGATGTTCTTGGAGACCGGCGATGCGAAGCCCGACGTGTTGTGCTGGATGATCGCCGCCAGGGACACGAGCGGAACGCCGTTCTCGCGACCGAGCGTCAAGTCTTCCTGGTAGCCGACGCCGAATTCCGCCGCCCCGCTGGCCACCGTCTGGCTCGCGCCGGTTTCCGGAGGCTGCACGATTTCGACCTTGAGGCCGCGTTTCTCCCAGAACCCCTTGTCCCGCGCGACGTACAGACCGGTATGGTTCGTGTTCGGCGTCCAGTCGAGCACCACTTTCACTTCCGTCAGCGGCTTGGCGGATTCCGCCGGAGCCGAAGCCGAAGGAGATGGCGCCTGGGATGCCGACGGCGACGCCGATGACGAGGGAGAAGCACCCCCGTTCGAACCGCCTTTGTCCCCGCAGCCTGTCAGAAGCAGCAACCCCGCGAGCACTCCGGCACCCGCCATTTTCCACGTTTTGAAACTTCCCTTCATCTTGCTCTCCCTCTCTTGTCTCATCTCGCTCGACGCGGATTCGCGAAGAAAGGTCCGGCGCAACCAAAAAAACGCCCCCCGATTCCGGAGGGCGTCCACAAACAAACATGAACCTGCGCGAAAGCAGCCATGGGGCCGCTCGCTCCCGCCTTCCTACGCTGGTGCTAACCAGATCAGGTGATAAGGGTCTGCATCGATCGGGATGCACTCTCAGCCGGCCGTAGCTCCAGCTCCCCCGGGGCTTATGGAAATGTCGTAACCTTTCTTGCACTTCCCATTATAGCAAAGGTTTCTCCGATGTCTACCTTTTCGTCATGCCCTCAACCCGGACAAGTCCGCCATTGCAACAACCCGGAGTGAGAAAGGGTTAGCTTTCCGCGCCTAACGTTGCCAGAATGGCGTCGATCCGTTCGATATCGGAAGCAAATTGCGGGTAGCCCGCGACGCGGGAGCGATAGGCATGAAGGGCCGCTTGAAACGATTCGTCGGTCGCCAGGAACCCGTCTTCCCTTGAAGCGATCATCATATCCAACCAGTCCGAGAACGCGCTCCAGCCGACGAGATTGTTATTTTGAAGGGGGTGCAGCCGAAAATAGCTTAACGCTTCCGGAATATACACCGCTTTTCCTTTGGACAGCAAATTCAGCCAGGCCGCCATATCGGTCAGAAGGGAATACGGTTTCCCTTTGTAAAGGCCGAATGGTTCGCCGAGATCGTTCTTTCGGAATAACGCGGTCGTCGGCTCGCCGATCACGTTGAGACACTTGGTCAAAGCGATATCCGCGAGCGTTTTGCCGTCCATGATCCTGGTTTCGCCAAAGAGCTTCGCCGTTGCATACATCGGCGGAAGCCATTCGCCGGCTTCATTGATCGTCTGGCGGTAAGAGGTCACGAGCGCAATGTTTTCGAATTCCTCGAAGAAATACATCATTTTCTTGATTTTATCCGGATGAAAGACGTCGTCGTCCATCAAATAATTGATATACTCGCCCGATGCCAAATCGAAGCACTTATGCCAATTTCCCAGAGACAGGGTTTTCCCGTTTTTATGGTACTGAATCTGAGGATGGCTGCGCAAATAAGGTTCCAGCATGTTTTGCACATCATCGTTGGTGCTGTCGTCGCAAATAATGATTTCGATATTCGGGTAGGTCTGTTCCAACACGCTGTCGAGGGCGATGGACAGCATGCGCGGCCGATTGTACGCCGGAATGACGACACTAACCATTGGAGCTTCCAGGGATAACACCGCCTTATTCGGAAATTCCTTTCTCCAGGTAAAACCGCCTGATCAGTCTGACGACGCGGCGAATGTGCCCGACCTTCATCCCGCTGTATAACGGCAGGCGGACCAGCCGCTCGCTTTCCCGCGTCGTATGGCGGTCAACCCCATGAAAACGGCCATACGCTTTGCCCGCGACGGACGAATGAAGCGGGACATAATGGAAGGTGCTGTAAACGCCATTCTCCTTCAAATGCGCAATCAACCGGGTACGTTCTTCCAAATCGCGGGTTTTCACGAAGAAGATATGAGCATTGTGCCGACAATCCTCCGGGACGCTCAGCCGCTCCAACCGCTTTGAGCACGGCATCCCTCGCAATTCTTCTTCATACCGGCGCCAGCTGTCCATCCTGTCCGACAACAGTTCCTCCGCAGCCAGCAGCTGTGCGTACAGAAAGGCAGCGTTGATGTCGCTCAGCAAATACGAGGAGCCTACGTCCTCCCAGGAATATTTGTCCACTTCTCCGCGAAAAAACCGGCTCCGGTTCGTCCCTTTCTCCCGGATGATTTCCGCCCGCTCTATGAAACGGGGATCGTTGACGAACAATGCGCCGCCTTCTCCGCAGTGGATGTTCTTCGTCTCATGGAAGCTGATGCAGCCCAAATGGCCGATCGTGCCGAGCGGCCTGTCCCGGTAATACCCCAGCAGCCCCTGCGCCGCATCTTCGATGACGATCAGCCCGTGCCGCTCCGCCACCTTCATGACGACCGCCATGTCGCAGCCGACGCCGGCATAATGAACCGGCACGATGGCTTTTGTCCTGGGCGTAACGGCTTCCTCAAGCAAGTTCTCGTCCAGGTTCATCGTATCCGGCCGGATGTCGACGAACACGATGCGGGCGCCCCGCAGCGCGAACGCGTTCGCGGTGGATACGAACGTATAGGAGGGCATGATCACTTCGTCTCCGGGACCGATGCCGGCGAGCATCGCCGCCATCTCCAACGCATGGGTGCAGGAGGTCGTCAGCAAGGCTTTCCGAGTCCCGGTCGTCCGCTCCAGCCACTGCGAACAGCGGAGGGAGAACGGACCGTCTCCCGCCAACCGATTCGCTTTCATCGCTTCGCGGATGAACGTGATTTCCTTTCCGGTTACCGCCGGTTTATTAAAGGGGATCATCGCCGGCTCACGATTCCGAACGCAAATATTTTTTGAGGCATACGGTCTCGAACGTGCTCATTTTCTTTCGGTCGATGCATTCGAACCAAATATCTTCCTGCTCTTCGATCCATTCGAGTTTGCTCAGCAGGTTCTCGTTCATTTGATCTTTCGGCACGATCACGACTCCCGTATCGTCGCAGACGGCGATCGTGTTCGCGTAGGTTTCCCTCCGCTCCCTTACGAACGAAGCGTCAAGCGGTTGCGTGGGCTTATCGTTGGAACAGCCGATCGGATTAAAGCCCGTGCACCAAACCGGCCAGTTCTCCTTCATGATCCTCGGCACGTCGCGCACTTTGCCGGTGACGACGACGGCGGCGGCTTGCCGGTACAGAAACAGGTATTTGCACACGAGCTCCCCGAAGACGGCTTTGTCATCGCAATCGATCGCTTCTACGAACACGACGTCTCCTTCTTCGACATCCTGGATTTGTTCGTGCACATTCCAGTTGGTCCCGCCGAACGCGCAAGTCCAGAACACTTTGCCGACCCTGAAATGCCCCCTGTTGACAGCCGACACGCCTTGCACCCCTCCCCGCTTGCCCAAGCAATCGGCCAATTCCGTGGAGGATACGCGGTTTCGTTTGATATAATCGATCATTTTCTCCATTCGATTCACGCTCCGTCTGTCAGAGTAGGCCGGTTCAACCGATTGAACAGCGTGTTTTCCCGCGAATAGGAATCGTCTTTGAACACGATTAACGCAAATTCGAAAGGCATGTAATCGTTGCGCAGGACGACGTTCCGGGACAGCCGGTACGCATAAGAGAGAATGCGTTCGGGACTGCTGTGGTACGTATGCGGAAGGGTGTACTCCACCTTGTCCGACAGATAGTCGAAGGCCATGCCGATGTCGCATAGCTGAAACGCTTTTTCCATGCAGGTGCGAATAAACAGCTCATTGTCGCCATATTGGAACCGGTGATTGAACATGCCGGAGGACAGGACATAATCGAAACGGCGGTCGAAGCTTGCCGACAGAAAATCGCCCGCCATGAACCGGATATGGGGTTCGGGGTATTTCTCCCGGCCCGTTGCGACCAACTCTTCGACCAGATCGATGCCCAAATACGTATAATTCGTGCATTTCTTCCTCAGAACCCGGTTCAAATCGCCGAAACCGCAGCCGACATCCAGAATCGAAGCGTTGTTCAGATCGAACAGCGAGGTCAGGCAATCGAAACGTACCTCCTGCTTGCCTTTGTCCCATCCGAGCGTGCGCGGAGAATAGCCGAACTGACGAAACCGGTCCTGATAGCGGCGAATGGTCTGCTCGTGATCTTGCCGCATGCCTTCGTATTCGTCGTTCACCTTCACCACTCCGTAACGTATCGGGATAAATTTCGGTATGCGATGTTTTCCCGCTGCGAGGAAGTCGCGCCTGCGGACAAGGCTTCGAATCTTCCGCGCATCGTATGAAGATCGAATTCCGGACTGTCCGAACCGATGCAGATGCGCCGGTCGAATCTCCGGAAAGCATATTGAATATCGAGATCCAGGGAGCTTGCTTCGTATTTGCACAACGTAAACGACAAATCCAGCAGAACGTCGGGATACGCTCTCGCGATTTCGATCGTTTCCAGCAACCGTACCGTCCCGCCATGAAGCAGGACAAGCTTGCAGCCCTTCACCCGTTCGAGCAGTTCCTCCAGGTATTCGAACCGATGCTTCGCTTGCCCCCCGCAGAAGTAGGTACAGACCATGGGTAAGATTCGACGGCGGTTCGCTTCCGCGATCAGACCGGCGATCCGGGGGTCGGTTAGCGGCACCCCTAGACGCCTGGGGTGAATTTTGACCCCAACGTATCCGAGCCGCTTCAATTCCGTGATGAGGCCGGTTCGAACGCCATCAGGATCGAGGTCGTCGGACGCGATGCCGGCAACGGGATACAACGCGTCCGAATGTTGGCGGACCCAGGCGGCGTAATTCGCCGGGTCGTAACCTCCGATTCCGGGCATGCCGACCGCGAACGCCCACTGCACATTCGTTTCCGCCATGCTTTGCAAGAGATCGGTCAAGGAATTGGGTCCGCTTCCGGAACCGGGAATCCATTCGCCGCTTGGGGTCGGATGCGTCAAACTGTCGAAGATCGGAATCTCAGGCATAACGGACCTCCAGCATGCTTCGGATCATGGAAGCTCGGGAGCGGACTTCCGCCTCGTCTTGGCCCGTGGCGAGAAAATACCCTGCCCGTGAACCGTCATCCCGGGGAACGGCGACCCGGTCGCCGGAACGGACCGACAAGCCGGCATCCAGAACAAACGGCAGGCTGCGGATGGCCTCCATACCCGTGATTTGAGCAATCGTTCCCTCCGGCAGAAGGAAGAAGCCCAGTATCGCCGCAAGACGCGGCCGCGGGATTGGCATCCGCGGCAGAGCGCCGACAGGCTCGCCGAGCGCCATGCGGATCAAGAGCTCTTGTGCATCTACGCCGCTCACGGCCGGTACGATATGGGAGGAGATCTTCGTGCCGCCGCCGCGTGCCGCCGCTTCAATCAAGTAAAACCGGCCTTGATCGATTTTGTATTCCGCATGCGTGATGCCGAACGGCAGCTTCATCGCTTCGATCATCCGGTTGTGGGTTTCCATCACTTTCTCGTAATCGATTTCGGGATCGTCCCCCGTGTACAGCAGTTCGCTTGCAATCGTCCGTTCCGCATTCAAATGCTTCTTGCGGGAAACGGCCAGCGTCGTATGCGACCCGCCGATCGCAAGACCTTCCATCGTGATCTCGAAACCGCCGATATATCGTTCCGCCAGGATCGGCCTTCCGCCCGCATGAAGGAGAGTGTCCGCGTACAGCTCAGGCAAATCCGCGACGGAGGCAACTTTCTTTACCCCCCGGGAAGCTTGGCTGGAGACCGGCTTCAGAATGATCGGAAGTCCGTTCTCGCCGATGAAATCTTTCACGTCTTCCATCGTCCGGCAAAGCCGAAACGGCGGACAAGGAAAACCGTGCTCCAGACAAAATTGCCTCATCCGGGATTTGTCGGTAAACAATCCGGCGATATCCGTGCCGATCCCCGGCAGCCCGCTTCTCTCGCAAAGCCGGGCCACCGTCGGCACCGCGATGTCGGTTTGGTCCGTGACGATCGCGTCTGGCCGGAACCGCTGCGAGATTCGCTCGTGCGCCGCGACGTCTTTGACGTCGGCCAGTTCGTGGAAGTCCGCATAGGCAAAACCGGGAGAATCCGGATACGGATTCGTGCACAGAACGGTCAGCCCCATATCCTTGGCTTTGCGGATGAGCGGCACTTGCCATTCTCCGCCCCCGACAACCATGACTTTGGCGGGTTTTGTCACGGCCCTGCACCGCCGTACCATTCCTGCCTCGGAAGCCGCGCAAATAAACCGAACGTCATTCTGTTCGCTTTCATCGGATTCTGAGCCGCTATTTCCAACACCACCTTGCATGCGTAAAGATTTGTCCGGCGCGTACACTCAGCATATTCAGGGAAAGAATGAATGTTTGGGGTACTCCCCATTCGGCATCAAAGTAACTCGCAGGATGCAGCATGACTAGCAGAGGGAATTTCACGCGAATATGGACTTTTTGTGCCGCATGCGCCCTGTCCAGAAATCGAACACTCACATAATCTAACCAAGTAAAAGCAGGTCGCCGGCCGATCCCGCGCTTCGCTTGGGCTGCCTCCTGCACCGGGACCCTTGCATGCGGTTATCAAGGTACAAAAATCGAAGAGCAACCCCGAATGGAGCTGCTCTTGGCATACAAGGAGAGAGAATTTTGAAGCTTATTGCTTTCTATTTGCCGCAATTTCATGAGACCGAAGAAAATAATCGATGGTGGGGAAAAGGATTTACCGATTGGACCAATACAAGAAAAGCAACGCCGCTGTTTCCCGGACACGATCAGCCGCGAGAGCCGTACCAAGACTATTACTATGATTTAACGGACGAATCCGCCCGGGAATGGCAAGCACAAATGGCGCGCAAATACGGTATTTACGGATTCTGTTATTACCATTACTGGTTTAGGGGAAAAAGATTCCTTCATAAACCGTTGGATGCAGTGCTTCAAATAGGGGCTCCCGATTTCCCCTTCTGTCTTTCCTGGGCAAACGACCCGTGGTTAAGAACATGGAGCGGTTTAAATAACGAAGTGCTCGCAGAGCAAAATTACGGGGAAGAAAAAGATTGGAAAGAACATTTCGATTTCCTGCTGACCGTATTTAAAGATAAAAGATATATCCGAGTAGATAACAAACCCATCTTCCTCATTTACCGTCCCAGCGAAATTCCCCAATACGAAGAGATGTTGGAGTATTGGAGAAAATTAGCCGTAGAAAATGGGCTTGATGGAATCTACTTTATCCAAACTTTAAACAGATTCAACAATCCCGAGCTGAAAGGTTTCGATGCCCGCGTCGAGTTTGAGCCCGGATACACCATGTTTCTAACCAATGGTATCCATTCGATCAGAGCTGTTGACGGCTATAAGCAAAAATTTATTCTCATGGATTACGATAAATATTGGGGCTCTATATTGGAAAGAAACGCGGACAAGGCCCGCACGAAAACTTATTTGGGAGCGTTCATGGACTGGGATAACTCCGCCCGGGTGGGAGGGAATAAGCCGCTCATCTACACCGGCGTATCTCCCGAGAAGTTCTCTTTCTATTTAACGAAACAAATCAAAAAATCTTTGGAAATAGGCAGTGATATGTTGTTTATTAATGCCTGGAACGAGTGGGCTGAGGGAACTTATTTGGAACCCGATAAAAAATTTGGATTTCAATACTTGGAAGCCGTAAAAAAAGCGTTGGAAAATAACGGGCTCCGGGCAGAGGTGACCGAAAATGACGGAACATCTATTTCCCATTAGTCAATTGTATCAGTTCATCGATTCGGTCTACGGGTGGTTGACGACCGCGGAGCAAACGGCCCTGCTGCATTTGCCGGCTCTCGTCGACCATTTGGATGGGGAGATTGTCGAGATTGGTTCCTATAAAGGGAGAAGCACGGTTGCCTTAGGTCTCGGAAGCAAGTGGATCAGCGAAAAGAAACGAACGATTTATGCCATTGATCCTTTTGTTTCAAACGGGTATTACGTCGACTATTGGAATGAGTTTCAGAATAATATTCTCCGTTTCTGGCTTGCCAACTATGTAACGCCAATCAAAAAATTCAGCGAGGAGGCACTACAGGATTGTCCTGCCAGAATATCCGCGCTTTATATAGATGGAGACCAAAGTTATTCGGGCGTAAAAAGAGATATAGAGTTATATGCTCCGAGAGTTGTCCGCGGAGGATATATAGCCTTTCATGACTACACGATCTATCCGGATATTCGAAGAGCGGTCGACGAACTATGCGAGAGCAGGGAATTTGTGCTTGTTTGCGATTACGAAAGCTTGCGCCTCCTGCGCAGATGCCAAAAGGGGAATGATCATGTCATCGGATAGGACGCCCTTGTTGACGGTCCACCTTTTCGTATCCGGAACAATGGATAAAGACGACCTGACGGCATTGGTGACGAAGCTGGAAGAACACCATTTGACGGTCGAGGTGTATGGAGCCGATGACCCGCTGCCGGATCGCAGCCAGCCAAAAGCGCCGCACGTCTACATCTCCGCGGGGGGAGAATGGGAGGAGTTTCCGGCGCTGGTCAGGCTGCCTTTTCACGAGAAAAAACGCTGGCTGCACTTTCGTACGGCAGACGAAATTCAGCCCCATCATTTGTTTTTCTGCTGGCTCAGGGCAACGGACCCCCTCCCGGAGAATAAAGCGATTCCGCCGGCGCGTTTTACTTCCGGCACCCCTCTGGTGTCCGTGTTCACGGCGAGCTACCGGTCAAAAGAAAAAATCCAAAGGCCCTATCGATCCTTGTTAAAGCAGACCTACGAGAATTGGGAATGGGTCATTGTCGACGACTCCGATGACGAGGACGAGAACTATAAGCAGCACTTGCTTCCCCTGGAAGATCGCCGGGTGAGGCGATACCGCCAAGACTCCCGGAACGGCTATATCGGCGCCATCAAACGGTATGCAGCCGGCCTATGCACAGGGGAAATATTGGTGGAGGTCGATCATGACGACGAACTGACTTCGGACTGCTTGCAGAAAATCGTCGATGCCTTCAGGCAGAATCCCGAGTGCGGATTCGTTTACGGGGATAGTGCCGAGGTGTATGCAGGGAGCAATGACGCTCATTGGTATGGTTGGAATTGCGGTTTCGGCTATTGTCTTTATTACCGGGTCTGGGTCCATGAAATGAACAGATGGCAGAATGCGCTGCGGCATACGACCCTTAACGGGAGTACCATTCGTCATCTGGTCGGTTTGCCGAATCATCCTCGCGCGTGGACAAGAGATTGTTACCATCTGATCGGAGGCCATCGGGAAGAGCTGTTGGTCGCGGATGATTACGACATGCTTGTTCGGACGTTTCTCTGTACCAAATACGCTGCGATACCGGATTTATTATATATCCAATATCGCAATGAACAAGGGAACAACACCACATTTCTTAGAAATAAACAGATTCAGATCCTGATCGGGGAGATCTACCGTGTCTATTATCCGAGAATACTTGCGAGGTTTAAGGAGCTTGGTTTGCCGGAGCCTTTACCCTTCTGCCGAATATGGGAAACTTCAGGAGATGCTCCTTCCCGGAAAACGGCCCATGTGATTCACGAGGATGCGTCCAAAGTGTCGATCCTTTTCCCTATCCCGTATGATGCGAAAGAGGATCATAGGCAGTTAGATCGAACCCTCCAAAAAAGCATGGACGAGAACTTTCAAAAAACCGAAATTGTGGTGGTTGGCCGTATTCCGCCGAAAATCGAAACCTATGCCTCCAAAGCGCCCCGTGGAGCGATTCGATGGTGGCCTATGGAGCAAAATGACTCCTTGGAAGCATGTATAAGCTATGCCAAATTCATAGCTTCCTGTAAAGAGAAAGTGGTTGTGATGCCGCTAGAGTGAAGGACTTGGTTTTGACGCAGCCACCTTGCATCGTGTGTCCGGAACTGCGCCAGCGTTTACGCTGGCGTTTCTTTGCGTACCCCTTCGTCAGCCCTAACCGGATGTACCAGTCAATCTCGTCCGCTTACACTGTATAAGGTCGCATTCTCTTTGTTACGAAGAACCTTGGATGTCGAGGTGGACCATCCCAGAACTCACCGGCTAGAAGAAACGTGCTTCGCTGGCCGCGCTGCAAACAGAAAGAGGACCCAAATTTCGGGTCCTCTTTTGATTCGTTACAGCTTCGATTACGGTCCTTGAGTTCCTTGAGGTCCTTGCGGTCCTTGTTCGCCCTGAGGTCCTTGAGTTCCTTGAGGTCCTTGGTCGCCCTGCGGTCCTTGAGGTCCTTGGTTGCCTTGAGGTCCTTGCGGTCCTTGTTCGCCCTGAGGTCCTTGAGTTCCTTGAGGTCCTTGGTCACCTTGCGGTCCTTGAGGTCCTTGGTTGCCTTGAGGTCCTTGAGGTCCTTGTTCGCCCTGCGGTCCTTGAGGTCCTTGTTCGCCCTGCGGTCCTTGAGTTCCTTGAGGTCCTTGGTCGCCTTGAGGTCCTTGAGGTCCTTGGTTGCCTTGAGGTCCTTGAGGTCCTTGTTCGCCCTGCGGTCCTTGAGTTCCTTGAGGTCCTTGGTCGCCTTGAGGTCCTTGCGGTCCTTGTTCGCCCTGAGGTCCTTGAGTTCCTTGAGGTCCTTGGTCGCCTTGAGGTCCTTGCGGTCCTTGGTCGCCCTGAGGTCCTTGAGTTCCTTGAGGTCCTTGGTCGCCCTGAGGTCCTTGAGTTCCTTGAGGTCCTTGGTCGCCTTGAGGTCCTTGTTCGCCCTGAGGTCCTTGAGTTCCTTGAGGTCCTTGGTCGCCTTGAGGTCCTTGATCGCCCTGAGGTCCTTGAGTTCCTTGAGGTCCTTGGTCGCCTTGAGGTCCTTGAGTTCCTTGAGGTCCTTGGTCGCCTTGCGGTCCTTGATCGCCCTGAGGTCCTTGAGTTCCTTGAGGTCCTTGGTCGCCTTGAGGTCCTTGGTCGCCTTGCGGTCCTTGGTCGCCTTGCGGGCCTTGGTCGCCTTGCGGTCCTTGGTCGCCTTGCGGGCCTTGGTCGCCTTGCGGGCCTTGGTCGCCTTGCGGTCCTTGGTCGCCTTGCGGTCCTTGGTCGCCTTGCGGGCCTTGGTCGCCTTGCGGGCCTTGGTCGCCTTGCGGTCCTTGGTCGCCTTGCGGTCCTTGGTCGCCTTGCGGTCCTTGGTCGCCTTGCGGTCCTTGGTCGCCTTGCGGTCCTTGGTCGCCTTGCGGTCCTTGGTCGCCTTGCGGTCCTTGGTCGCCTTGCGGGCCTTGGTCGCCTTGCGGTCCTTGGTCGCCTTGCGGTCCTTGGTCGCCTTGCGGTCCTTGATCGCCTTGCGGGCCTTGGTCGCCTTGCGGGCCTTGGTCGCCTTGCGGGCCTTGGTCGCCTTGCGGTCCTTGGTCGCCTTGCGGGCCTTGGTCGCCTTGCGGTCCTTGGTCGCCTTGAGGTCCTTGAGTTCCTTGAGGTCCTTGAGTTCCTTGAGGTCCTTGAGTTCCTTGAGGTCCTTGGTCGCCCTGCGGTCCTACAGGTCCTTGCGGCCCTTCATCCGTACCCAGGAGCTCGTCCGACAGGATTCGATGGGCAGCCACCAATTGACCGTTCGCGTCTTTACCCCACACGGAAACTTGCGTTTCTTCCTCTGCTGCTCCGCCTGTGGTGAAGACAAATTCCCAAGCGTCGAAATTTGCGAAATAGTTTCGGGTGATAACCTGATTCGGCCCTACGGCCAGCAATTCTTGCACGTACATCGTTCTGGCGCCGTTTAAAAAGAACCCTTCGATTAAGATCGTCGAGGCATTTACGGCACTCCGGTTATCGATTTTGACCGTGACGAATTGCGTAGGTCGTACGCCGCCGACAGGATTGTTGGCTACAGGTCCGGTTGACAATACCGCCATTCAGGCAATTCCTCCTTTCCGTGAAGATACGGTCCTTAAGTCCCTAATTCCTCGTCAGCCACAATCCGTTGAGCGCTGACGATTTCGCCATTTCCGTTCAGTCCCCAAACCGAAATTTCCGTGCTTGCTTCCGCTGGGCCGCCAGTCGTAAAGACGAATTCATAAGCAGCAAACGCAGCGAAGTAATTCTTCGTAATGACGGCATTGGGAGCGATAGCGAATTGTTCTAGCACGTATAAAGTTCTTGAACCGTCTAAATGGTACCCCTGAATCAAAACCGTTGCGCCATTGACTGCATCTCGATTCACAAGCTTGACAAGGAGCCGTTCGGTCGAAACAGGGCTATTATCGACTGGTCCGGTTGACAATACCGCCAATAAGTTTACACCTCCCGTTAACGAATAGGGGAGTTGCTAGATTCCCTCCCCTCTATAACGTATTAAGGATGCATTCCCCCTGCTTGTTTCTTTGCCCCGCTGTAAAAATACAATTGGATGAGAAAACGGAAAGCCCCTCATGGATGAAATGAGGGGCTTTCCGATGATCGCACCGTGCGGAAGTTCACTTCGCGTAGTCCTTGAGCAGCGCGTACATTTCGTTGATATAATGGATGACTCTTTCGTTGATTTCCGACCGCATGACCTCGCGTACCATCCCGAAACGCTCTTCGTACCCGCGGCACACGTAGCGATGATAGACAACGAGATCAGCCTGCTCATCGTTCAGGATTTTAATATTGCGCCGCCTCAGTTCGCGCTTCACGTTGTACATATCCTTGGTGACTCGATTCATCAGCAGCTGCGTCAACGCGGCGAATACCTTTTTCAGGACGTTCGGGGAATGTTGAACCTCTTCCAAGCTTTTTTGCAAGATGGTCAATAGATGCGGGAGCAGTACGTAATCCCGGATCATCCTTAGTTCCTCCGGCGTCGCCTTGCCTGCAGGTTTCGCATCATGACGCGACTCATATTGCTCCTGATGCTCGGTCAATAACATCTTGGATTGCCACCGTACGTTGCCCTCAAGTTTACTCACCGGTAATGACCTCCGATCTGTGCTGCGCGCTCGCGCGCTACGCCCGACTCCAGCAAGGAGGATGCCCGCATGATCGCGGCATCGCCGAATCGGTCCTTGATCGAATCCGTGGCCCGCTCAAGGTCGTATAACAACGCGCGGTCCTCGAACAGCGTGAGCTGGTACGCGTCGTCGTCGGAAAGTTGGGTCAGGGAAATAAAGAGACGGCTGATCGCCATCCCGCGCCAGTGCTCAGCGAACAATTTACGCGCGGCAGCGGCCACCTCGTGCGTCAGCGATGTCGCATGCGGCAGCGTCGTTTGCCGCCCGAACGAGAACGTTCGCTCCCCGTCGGTTTCCGCGGCCCCGACCGCCACGACGCGGCCTTGTTTGCCGAGGCGGCGCGCCCGGCGGCAGACTTCGATGACGAGTTCGAGGAGAACGACTTCGATGTCGGCTAATTTCCGGTAAAGGCTCGCGCGCAACGCTTTGCCGTGGCTAACCGATTTCAAAGCGCCGCGGACCGATGCGACAACCGGACTCGGATCGATGCCGCGCGCCGTCTGCCAATAGTATTCCGCTTGGATATCCGATTGTTTCCCCATTTCCCGCCGCATCTTCCGCTTGAACTCGCCAAGATCCGTTCGCGCGATGTCACCGATGGTTTGCAGGCCCATTCGCCGGAAATGGTGCGTCATGCGGTTGCCGACCATGAACATTTGGTGTACGGGAAGCGGCCATAAATCCGATTCGAGATTGCCTTTGCCCAGCTTGAAGATGCCGTCCGGACGCTTCTTGGCGAAGTTGTCGGTTGCCATTTTGGCAAGTATTTTCGACGGGCCGACGCCAACCCGCGACCATACCCCCGTAGACAAAAGCACTTTCGTCTGGATCTGGTGCGCAAGATCCCCGGCATCTCCCCGCGACAGCGACCCCGTCACGTCGAGAAATTGTTCGTCGATCGAATACGGCTCCACCAAGTCCGTGAAGGATTCGTATATTTCCGTGATCAGGAGGGAGATTGTAATGTAGGTCTGCATCCGGGGGCGTACGACGATGAGATCCGGACACTTCGCGATCGCTTCCCCCACGCGTTCGGCGGTCGTGACGCCGCGCGCTTTCGCGACGGGGCACGCCGCGAGAATGATTCCCGATCTTCGCTCGGGATCTCCGACGGCTACCGGCTTATCGCGATATTCCGGGTGAGCGGCTTTCTCGACCGAAGCGTAAAACGATTGACCGTCAATTAACATGATCGTGCGCTCTTGTTGTTTACCGGCCGCCACCCGAACCCCTCCGAACGAACGTTTGTTCCCCGAGTGATTCTTATTATATCCAGAACGCATGTTCCTATTCAAGTGGCAAATTGCGGAGTCTGCGCGAGTTGGGCTCGGTGAGAAGGCGTCGAAGATCCGGACAGCTGACCCCGCAAGGTTACGCACGTCTTTTCCCCTGCGTCCCGAAGCTGGTACAATCGGAATCAGACGGGTTTCGATCGGAGGGTTCGGGATGTGCGGAAGATATACGATCACCATCACGTTGGAAGAACTGATGCTGCGCTATTTCGCCGAGCTGCCCGCGGCTGAGTTCCACCTGCCGCGTTATAACGTGGCGCCGACGCAGATGGTTCCGGCTGTCGTGAACGACGGCCGGCGGAACCGCCTGGGGCTGCTGAAGTGGGGACTCATCCCCCCGTGGGCGGAAGACGAGAAGGCCGGCAGCCGTTTGATCAACGCCCGCGCCGAAACGCTGGAGGAACGCCCGGCTTACCGGGACGCCTACCGGCGCAAGCGGTGCCTCGTTCCCGCGGACGGCTTCTACGAGTGGAAAAGCGAGCCCGGCAAAGGGGGGAAACGCCCCTATCGGATCGTGCTGCGGGGCGGGGGCATGTTCAGCATGGCCGCCTTGTACGAGACGTGGACGGCGCCGGACGGGCGCAAAGTCGGCTCGTTCGCCATCGTGACGACCGAGCCGAATGCGCTGATGGCCGGCATTCACGACCGGATGCCCGTCATCCTGCGGCCGGAGGACGAAGCGCTGTGGCTGGACCGGCAGGTGCAGGACCCGAGCCTCTTGAGGCATCTGCTTGTTCCCTATCCGGCGGACGAGATGGAAGCTTACGAAGTGGACAAACGCGTCGGCAGTCCCGCCAACGACGACGCGGGGTGCCTGGAGAGGGTGGGAAGTTGACCGAGCCGGCGGCTTCCCGTCAGCATGACAAAGAGACAGCGCGGACGCTGTCTCCCGAGAGGACAAGCTTATGCTAGAATGCAAGATTACCGAAACATGGCCCACAGCTTGATGAGATGCAGCGTGTTGTTCGGGTCGATTTTCTGCGCCAGCACGAAGGCCACGAGCTGCTCTTCCTGAATGTCCGTCAGCGGTTCGTTCAGGATGCGCGCAGCCGTTTTCACCAGCTGGCGCACCTTGGCCCGATCCTGGAGATCGTACTTCGTGACTCCGTCCAGCAATGCCTTGATCCGGTCCTTGATGACCGGATTTTTCATTTTCAGCTTGACGCGTTCCACCAATTGCGGTTGGATGCCGTATTTTTGCCAGCTTGCGTTCATGGCCGTTTCCCCGCCCTTTCCGCCATGACTTCCGTTCATCTTATGCCGGATGAGTGCGGAAGATGATCGGGGCAAAAGCGGAGATGCGGCAGCGGATCGGCGAACCGTCCCTCGCGGGATTAAGGTTCCGTTCGTCCCGAGGAGCGGGCGGCTTCCTCCGGGACGTACCGCCACCCTCCGAAGGACGTCACGTCTTCCGAACCGGCTGCTGCATACGCTTCGCAGACGAAACCCGGCAGCTCGGAACCGTCCCGCAGCTCTACCTTCCCGATCCCAAGGGGCGCGGGAATGGCGGCGGCGAACGCCCCGAAGGCGGCTTTCGGCATTTCCCACACCTCCAGCTCGATCGAGGCGCCTCCCCCCGGCTGCTTGATGAGGCCCGGTTTCGCCGGAACGGTCGGCAACCGATACAGCCGGTATCGGGGAGCGGTCGCATCCTCCCGCACGAACCGGGCGCCATGCTCGCGCATCTGCTGTTCCAACGGATAGCCGCGCATGTGCAGTCCGCACACGGCAACCAGCGTCGTTTCCGTCGGCGGCGAAGGGGGAGCGTTCAAGAAAGATTCCGCAGCGCTCCACAGATAGCTCTCGTTCTCCGCGAGGGCGAACAGCGTGATGCCGAACGGAAGCTCCGGCGCCGCATCGTTCCCGGGCACGGCGACCGCGCATAAATCGAGCAGGTTGCAATGGTTCGTATAGCGGCCCATATCCCGGTTCGTTCCGACGGGATTCTGCCGAACCTGCTCGCGCGTCCACGTGCCGCCGCACGTCGGCATGGCGAGCACCGCGCCGTCGAGCCGTTTCCGCGTTTCCAGCCTAAGCGCCTGCAGCCGGTGCATCGCCTGAAAGAGCGAGGCCGCCGTATGCTCCGCGGAATTGCCCGAGCGGAGTATCCGCTCCGTCACCGGCAAGGCCGAACCCGGATGCGGGCCGATGAAGCCGCCCAGCGCGGCCCAGCGTTCAGCGATCCACGGCCCTTCATACAGCAAGGCCGCCGCTTCCTCGAACGGTTCGCAGTCGACAAATTCGATCGGGATGTTCAGCCGCCCCAGGCGCGCAACGGCCGCCTCCCATGCAGCTTTGTAATCCTCGGCGAAAGGCCCATAGAACGCGATGGAATCCCGGGGCAGAAGCAGTTTACGGGGGCCGTTTTTGCCGGCGGCAGGGTTCGGCAAACACCTCGACCAAGGATCGTCGGCATGATAACCGCGGGCAACACCGTCCACCCGCATCGCATCCTCCAGTTCGCACGCAAATACCGTCACGCAATCCAGGCTCGCGCAGGCGGGAACGACGCCCAAAGTCGGCCAGGCACCAAGGCTCGGCTTATAGCCGACAAGCCGGTTTAGCGCAGCCGGCACGCGTCCCGATCCCGCGGTATCCGTGCCGAGCGCGAATGCGGCATGCCCGCGGGCCACCGATACGGCGGAGCCGGAGCTGGAGCCGCCGCTGATCAGCTCGCCGCGCAGCGAGTTATGCGTTTCGCCGAACGGGCTTCGCGTCCCGACAAGGCCGGTCGCGAATTGGTCTAGATTCGTTTTCCCGAGCGGAATCGCCCCGGCTGCGATGAGCCGCTCCACCACAGCCGCATGATGGTCCGGCGTGTAGGCGTAATCCGGGCATGCGGCCGTCGTGGGAATACCGGCCAAATCGATATTGTCTTTGACCGCGAACGGGATGCCCCACAGCGGCAGGCTCTCCGGATCCAGGGAAGCGATCCGTTCCAGATAGGGACGGAGCGCCTCCAGGGACGGAGGCGTGATCCAAATGTTCATTTCCGCGTCCGACTCTGCCCGGCTTACGATTTCGGCGACGACGTCCGCCGGTGTCAATTCCCCTTTCTTGTACAGCTCCCGCAAGCCCCCGATCGTCAGCAACTGCGGAACCGCGGCGGTTGATCTGGTCATGCGCTCTCCACCTCCACTTCGGATTCCTTCGCGATTCCTGCCAGAAGCTGGCCCGCGTGAACCTGATCGCCGGGTCTCACATGGACGGAAGACACGACGCCGTCGCACGGGGCCAGCTGCAAAAACTCCATTTTCATGCTTTCCAGAATCGCCAGCTTGTCGCCCTTCTTCACCCGCTGGCCCGGTTCGATCAGCACCTTCCAAACGCTCCCGGGCATGGCGCCGCGAACCGCGACCGCGTCCGAGTGGAGCTCCGCCTCTTCCCCGGTTTGCGCCGGTTCCTGCTCGGATACGTATTCCGCAAGACCGAGGGCCTTCCAGCTTTCCCGTTCCGCTTCGAAAGCCGCTCTTTGCCGATACCGGAACGATTCCGCGCTGTCTTCGACCGACTCCAGAAAGGCCAAGTACTCCCCCAAGTCGAACGAAGTTTCCGTGACTTCCGCCTCGAACCGACCGCGCAGGAAATCTTCGCGCAGCTTGAGCAGTTCGTCCGCCTCGACCGGATAAAACCGGATCTGATCGAAAAAGCGCAGCAGCCACGGCTTGCCATCCCGGAAGCTTTCCGTCTGGCGAAGGCGGTTCCACATCTGGATCGTCCGGCCGACGAACTGATAGCCGCCCGGTCCTTCCATGCCGTACACGCACATATAAGCGCCTCCGATCCCGACGGCATTTTCCGGCGTCCAAGTGCGCGCGGGATTGTACTTCGTCGTGACGAGGCGATGGCGGGGGTCGGTCGGCGTCGCCACCGGCGCGCCCAGATAGACGTCCCCCAAACCGAGCACGAGATAATTCGCGTCGTAAACGATTTTTTTCACTTCGTCCACGCTGTCCAGCCCGTTGATGCGCCGGATGAATTCGATGTTGCTCGGGCACCACGGCGCGTCGGGGCGCACGTTCTGCTGGTAGCGTTCGATCGCAAGCTGCGTGGCCGGGTCATCCCACGATAAAGGCAGGCGCACGATCCGTGACGGCACCCGATAAGATTCCAACGGCGGCAGCTTCGCGTCGATCTCCATCACTTTGAGGCACGCCTCTTGTACGGTTGTCTTCGAAGGGTCGATATGGATTTGCAGGGAGCGGATACCGGGCGTCAAATCCAGCGCCGGAATGTCCCCGCTTTCCCGGATCGCCTGCATCAGCGCATGCACTTGGAAACGGAGCAGCAAATCGAGCTTCGGCTCGCCGTATTCGACGAGCAGATTCCGGTCGCCGCTGCAGCGGACCGTAATCGCGAATCTGCGGTTCCCCTCTTCCCGCGCCAGCACCGGATAGCCGGGTTCGAGCAGCCGCGCCTCGGGCAGCCGGGGGATCGCGGAGATTTGCCGCGCGCCGTTTTCGATCGCTTTCAGGCCTTCCTCCTGCTGGCGTCTGAGCGCTTCCGCGTCCTCCAGCGTCAGAAGGCGGAAACGGATTTTGTCGCCGGGACGGAGCTGGCCGAGTTTCCAAAACTCCGCCGAAGCCGTCGTCGCCGGGCAGACGAATCCGCCGAGGCTCGGACCGTCGGGTCCGAGCAAGATCGGCATGTCGCCGGTCAAGTCCAGGGCGCCGACCGCATAGGCGTTGTCGTGAATGTTGGACGGGTGAAGGCCGGCTTCGCCGCCATCCTCCCGGGCCCACAACGGCGCGGGTCCAACCAGCCGCACGCCGGTGCGTGAGCTGTTGAAATGCACCTCCCATTCCGTTTCCGTCAACTGCGCCAAATATTCGGGCCGAAGGAATTCCGTCGTGCAGTGCGGGCCCGGGATGACACCGACCGTCCAGTTCGGGAGCAGCATCGGTCGGTGCGCAGCGGCGAGCGCTTCCAGCCGCGCCGGTTCTACCGCTTCGCGAACCGCCAGCACGTCTCCGGGCCGGAGCGCCCGTCCGCCGTGGCCGCCGAAGCCGCCGAGCGTAAAGGTCGACGCGCTGCCAAGGTTGAGCGGCATGTCGAATCCTCCGGCAACGAGCAGGTAAGCCCGCATCCCTGTCTTCGCCTCGCCGAGGCTCAGCACTTGGCCTCTGCCCGCACGAACCGGTTCATAGAGCGGTACCGGCCGTTCGTCAAGCGTCGCCTCCATGTCGGCCCCGGTCAGGCAGAACCACATGTCGTTCCGGAACCGGAAAGAGCCGCCCCGAAGCGTCAGCTCAAGGCCGCTCGCGGAATCGTCGTTGCCGAGCAGCTTATTGCCGATCCGGAAGGAGAGCGGATCCATCGGACCGCTCGGAGGGACGCCGACATCCCAGTAGCCAGTCCTCCCAGGCCAATCCTGGACGGTCGTCTGCACGCCGCCGTCCAGCACCTCCAGCGCGTGTTCCGCTGGCTCGAAGCCGGCGAGCAGCCGGGTATGGACGTTTCCTTCCCTCACCCCCGGATCGTCCAACAAAGCCTGCAGATATTGAAGGTTGGTGGTCAAGCCGTAGAAGCGCGTCTCCTCCAGCGCTTGCAGCAGCTTGGCGATCGCGTCGGCCCGATCCGCTCCGCGAACGATTATCTTCGCCAGCATCGGGTCGTACAGCGTCGTAACGGTGACGCCGTCCCGCACCCACGTCTCGTTTCTCGAGGATTCCGAGAACACGGCGCGGTCCAGCTGTCCCGCGCTCGGACGGAATTGCTGCAGGCAATCTTCCGCGTAAATCCGCGCCTGGATGCTATGGCCTTCCGGTTCGCGGACGAGCGACCGCAGATCGCGGAGCCCGCCTTCGGCCTCCCGCACCATCCATTCGACCAGATCGATGCCGAGCACTTCCTCCGTTACGCCATGCTCGACCTGCAGCCGCGTGTTGACTTCCAGGAAATAAAACTCGCAAGTTTGCGGATCGTACAGGAATTCCACCGTGCCCGCGCTCCGGTAACCGGCCGCCTCCGCCAGCCTTACGGCAGCCGCGGACATGGCAGCGCGGACGCCGGAAGGCAAATTCGGAGCCGGGCTTTCCTCCACCACCTTCTGGTTGCGGCGCTGGATGGAGCAGTCGCGCTCGCCCAGCGCGACGACTTCCCCGAACCGGTTGCCGAAGATTTGCACTTCGACGTGGCGTGCCTTCGCGATGTATTTTTCCAGAAACACGCCGCCGTTTTTGAAATTCGTTTCGGCCAAGTGGCGGACGGCCTCGTAGGCTTCGCGAAGCTCGTTCTCGTCCGCGCATACGCGCATGCCGATGCCGCCTCCGCCAGCAGTGCTTTTCAGGATGACCGGATAACCGATGTCTGCCGCCTCGCGGACCGCTTCCGCCAATTCAGCGATCAGCGCGGTTCCCGGCAGCAGCGGAACTCCGGCTTGCTTCGCGATTTCCCGCGCGGAATGCTTAAGGCCGAAAGCTTCCATCTGCTCCGGCGCCGGACCGATGAAGACGATCCCCCGTTCCCGGCACGCGCGCGCGAATCCGGCGTTTTCGCTCAGGAAGCCGTATCCCGGATGGATGGCCTGCGCGCCCGTCTCCACCGCGGTTTTCATAATAAGCTCCGCGTTCAAATAGCTTTCCTTGGCCGGACCTTCTCCGATGAGCACCGCCTCGTCGGCAAGATCCACATGGAGGCTGTCCTGATCGGCCTTCGTATAGACGGCGACCGAAGCGATCCCCAGCTTGCGGAGCGTCCGTTCGATGCGGACGGCGATCGCCCCCCGGTTGGCGATAAGCACTTTTGTGAACATGCGGTCCCTCCTCGCGGATGTCGCGAACGCCTTACGAATCCCAGATGAGAAGGCGGATCGGCGTCGGATTGTAGGCGTTGCACGGATTGTTCAGTTGCGGGCAATTGCTTATGAGCACGATCGTGCGGCACAGCGAGCGCATTTCCACGTAGCAGCCGGGCCCGGATACCCCGTCGGCGAACGTCAGGCCGCCGTCCGGCGTGACGGGCACGTTCATGAAAAAATTGACGTTCGGCGCCAAATCGCGCTTCGTGAAGCCGCCGTCCCGTTTGGCCAACTGCAGCATGAACGTATCGCGGCAGTTGTGCATGTGCAGTTTCTCATGCGCATAGCGCACCGTGTTGCTTTGCGCCGAGCAGGAGCCGCCCAGCGTATCGTGCCGGCCGCACGTGTCGGCCACGATTTCCAGCAGCGCTTTGCCCGATTCGGCACGAAGCACTGAGCCCGTCGTCAAATAAATGTTGCGCTGTCCGGCGATCGTCGCCATGGCGCTGTAGTGGTCTTCCGGATGATCGGCGTCATAAAAAAGCGTATCCGCCGCCTGGTTGCCTTCTACGTCCACGATTCGCAGCACCTGGCCCGGCAGCAGGTCGTACATCCAGCCGTCGCCTGCCGGAACCGTCATATCGTAGATGGCATCTTCGGCGCGGCGCGGGCTTTCCACCCTATGGAATGCGGTCATCTTCATCATCCTCCTTGTCGTAGATTGCGGCCCGCCTATCGGCCCAAGAGCGCGTAATATTCCCAGGTATTCTCATAGGCGCGGCGGTTTTCCGGCCGATGATTGACGCAAACGTCGTCGCCGCAGACCGGCTCTGCCTCCCTCGCTTCGATTCTGACCGGGACGGATGGATACGCCCGGCTTGGATCAAGCGGATTCGGCGTGTTCGAAAGCACCAGAAGCACATCCATTTCCGTACGAAGCGTCACCGCGGCACCGGAGGGACAGTGGCCGGCGGCAAATTGCATGTTGCCCGCCGCGTCGCAGACCACCTTCGAGAACAAATTGACAACCGGCGACAAATCGCGTGCCCCGAGTCCGTTCCGGACAAGCTCCGTGACCAGGTTTTCCTGCCCGCTGCGCAGCCAACCGTTGCGAAGTTCCTGGTACGTGGTGACGCCGTATCGGGCGTCCGTCAGCTCCCGGGTCGTGTACCCGCCAAGCGGATCGTGCCAGCCCAGGTTGTCGTCCACGAAACCGGCCATGGCCCGGCCGTTATCGCTCATAAGCACGTTCCCTTTCGTCAAATGCGAGGTGTGCTGCGCCTTCAGCGTATCCGGCATATTGTAGTGTTCCGTCAGATCCTTCGCGTTGAACATCAGCAGGGATACGTTCGCCCCTTCTCCAAGCGCCGTAAATCGGATCCGCTTTCCCCTTCCGACCGTCCCCGACCATTTACCGCCGGGCTCTAACGTTTTGCTCCAAATGACCTCCATCTTCGTCCCTCCCGCAAGATAAGAAAAAGCCCGAGATACTTTGCGTTCTCCCAGGCTTTTGTCCTTCCGTGTTATACGGCCGTCCCGCAAGCCGCGAAAGACCGTACGCCGTCTCTCGGACCAGTCCCGCCCCGGTTCGGGGCGGCGGAACCCTAGACAGCATTGGCGTTGACAAGGCTTAAAGGCAGCCCGGTCAACCGATATTCGATTATGTTCAATCGTGATGGTGCCCGATCATGGACACGATCTGCTTCTTCAATTTCAGGAACGGCTCTGCGTCCCGTCCGTCGGGGTGGCGCTTGATATCCTCCGGAATCGCGATCTCGGCGCGGATTCTGCCGGGATTTGGATCCATCACGTACACCCGCTCCGACAAGAACACCGCCTCTTCGATATCATGGGTAATGAACACGATCGTCGTCTTTTCTTTCTGCCAGATGTCCACAAGCATCGTTTGCATGGCTTCCTTCGTCTGGGGATCGAGCGCCCCGAACGGTTCGTCCATGAGCAGCACTTCGGGATTCGCCGCCAACGCCCGCGCGATCGCGACCCGCTGCTTCATCCCGCCCGACAGCTCTTTCGGAAACGATTTGGCGAATTTCGTCAGCCCGACGAGCTCCATGAACCGGTCCGAAACGGCGCGTTTCTCGAACAGCGGCACATTCTTGAGGGTCATTCCGAACTCGATGTTTTCCCGGACGGTTAACCAAGGGAACAACGTATATGACTGGAAGACCATGCCGCGGTCGGCGCCGGGACCTTCGATCGTGCGGCCGGAGACGAGAACCGTTCCGTCGCTCGCCTCCTCCAGCCCCGCGAGAATGCGCAGAAGCGTGGACTTCCCGCAACCCGACGGGCCGACGAAGCTGACAAAGTCATTTTCGAAAACTTGAAACGATACCCGGTCGAGCGCGAGCAATTGCTTGTTTTTGGAGCGGTACATTTTGCTGACGCTTTCTCCGCTGATCTTGAGCTTCGCGGGTTCCGCGTCCGTCAATGTGATTCTCGCGGCGGACAGCATGTTATCGGCCTCCTTCCAGCCAGGGGAAAAAGCGTTTGTGGCAAATGGCGAAAGCGCGGTCCGTCAACAACCCGAGCAAGCCGATCGTGATAATGCCGACGAAGATGACGTCCGTATTCAGGAACCGCTGGGCCTTCAGAATCGAAAACCCGAGTCCGCTGCTGGCTGCCACGAGCTCCGCGACGACGAGATACGTCCAAGCCCAACCGATCATCATCCGCATCGTGTTCATCAGATCCGGCATGACCGCGCGCAGCAGCACTTGCTGGATCGCTTGCCGTCTGGTGGCCCCAAGCGTGTATGAGACCTGGAGCAGCTCGCCCGAAACCGAACGCACGTTGTCCGCCACCATCAGGATGATCTGGAAAATGCAGCCGAGAAAAATGACCCAAATTTTCGCCATCTCCCCGATACCCGCCCAAACCATGATCAGCGGCACGAACGCGGTAGCGGGCATGTAGCGGATGAATTCGGATTGCGGGAGCACGACCGCTTCCGCGAACCGGAACGTCCCCGCGAAGATCCCGATCGGAATACCGACCAAGCACGCCAGCAGGAATCCGATCGAGACGCGGGAAATGCTGATGCCGACGTGATTCCAAAATTCGGGGCTTACGATCTGGTTGCCGAACTGCTCCAGCACCTGCAGCGGCGTGGGGAGGAACGTCCGCTCCACCCATCCTCCCCAGCTCGCCGCGCTCCACAGCGCAAGCACGATAACGAAGGTGCCGGCGACGCCCCCCAAGTACCAGCCCCGGCCGATTTCTCCGCGGATTTGCAGGATGGATGATCGCTTTTTCATGATGCAGGCCTCCGCTCGCTTATGGGTTTCTTTCCTTGGCGACTTCCTCTACGAAATGTCCGTCCAGCACGTCCGTCAAATCCGGCACTTGCGATACCATGCCGACGTCCTTCAAGAATTGCGCCGTCGTTTTGCCGGTGTAAGCGAGCGAAGTGTAATCCTGCTGGTCGCCGAATGCCTTAAGCGTGTCTTCGAGGGTGAAGATTTTGACGCTGTCGACGCTTTTCTTGTATTCCTCGACCGGCGTCTCTGCGGCCTTCGCCATGATCGCGAGAGATTCGTCGGGATGGGCTTTCCAATAATCGAGCCCGTCGTACCAGGCTTGAATGATTTTTTTGACGTCGTTCGGCCGCTCCTTGGCGATTTCCTCCTTGAAGACGAGAAGGTCGGGAATGAGTCCGGGCGTGTCCGCCGACGAAAACAGCAGCTTACCTTTCCCTTCGCTAACGGCTTTGCTGAGGAAGGGCTCCCACAGCACGGCGGCGTCGAGGTTGCCGGAGATAAACGCCGGTCCCGCATCGTTGACCGTCATGTTCGTGAAATTGACGTCCTTTTCGGTCAGACCCGATTTTTGCAGGCCCGTCAGCATAAGGAGGTGATCGACCGTCCCGAGCTCCGTCGCGATCTTCTTGCCCTTGAGGTCGGCCAGAGACCCGATTTCCGGTTTTACGACGATCCCGTCCCCGCCGTTCGAATTATCGTTGACCAGCACGGCTTTCAGCTTGATGCCCTTGCTGGCCGGCGCGATCGTATCGCTGAGCGTTTGGCTGTTTGCGTCCACCTGGCCCGTGGCGAGCGCGGACAGCGAATCGCTGTACACCGGAAACCAGACGAGCTCCACATTCACGCCGTTTTTCTCGAAAAAGCCCTTTTCCTTGACGAGATACCAGACGAACCAGCCCGGCCAAGGACTAAGCGCCAGCTTGATCGGGTCCGACGAACCGGAGCCGCCTCCGGACGACTGCCCTTTCCCGCCGCCGCATCCGCTTGCCAGCAAGGAGATTAGCAGCACAACCGACAGAAGAGTCAAAATCCGCTTTTTTCTTGTCATCCCCATCATCGCTCCCTTATCTTTGTTTTCAGGTTCTGGGACACGATTGTTCCCGAAAAATAAAAGCCCGGAAAGATATCGTTGCGGATATCCTCCCGGGCTTTTGTCCCTCCGTGTACACGCGCTTGCCGCACGTGCGTTTTCTCTTGGACCAGACCGGCGTTGGAAAGCGAAATCCCGCCGCGGAACCCTAGAAAACCGAACGTTATTCAATTGGGTTGAGGTAATTGTACACAAACCCCTTTTATGTGTCAATATATATTACATAATTTTATTTATTATGCTCGATACGCAGTGTTTTGTATGTGTGATGTAAGTTATTATTACACGAGGGCTGATGAAATTTCCTTTCCTCCTCTTCCCGCTTACTTCGGAATAACAGAAGTTCGAGCCTTGCAAAAAGCGAGACGAAAAAGCCTTGACCCATAAGGCCAAGGCTCACACCCTCAATCCAGAGGCTCCCCCTGCAGCCGGGCCTCCCGAAGCAAGTATTCCCGCAGCCGGGCGTAAGCCGCCGAAGTCCAGAAATCCTCCTTCGCCGTCAGCTCCGCAGCGTCGTCGCGGGCCTGCTCCAGCACGGCGAAATCGTTCAGCAGGTTCGCGAGGCGGAACTCCGGCATGCCGCTTTGCTTCGTGCCGAAGAAATCGCCGGGACCCCGAAGCTCCAAGTCGCGCCTCGCGATTTCGAAGCCGTCGTCGGTTTCGGTCATCGCCTTCATCCGCTCCTGGCCGGTCTCCGATTTCGGGTCGGCAATGAGCACGCAGTACGACTGATGTTCGCCGCGCCCGACCCTCCCGCGCAGCTGATGCAGCTGGGACAGGCCGAACCGCTCCGCATCCATCACGATCATGAGCGTCGCGTTCGGCACGTCCACCCCGACCTCGATCACGGTGGTGGACACGAGAACGTGCGTCTCGCCCGCCGCGAACGCGCCCATCGCCGCCTCTTTCTCCGCCGGCGTCATCCGGCCGTGCAGAAGCCCGATCGACAGCCGCGGAAGCGCCTGGCGCAGTTGCGCATGCAGATCGATGGCGTTCTGCACGTCGAGCTTCTCCGACTCTTCGATCAGCGGACAGATGAAGAACGTCTGACGTCCGGCGTCAGCCTCCCTCCGGATAAACCCGAGCACCCGATCCATCATTTCATGCTTCACCCAGTACGTCTTGATCGGCTTGCGTCCCTTGGGACGCTCCCGTAGCGTGGACACGTCCAGATCTCCGAATACGGTGATCGCGAGCGTCCGCGGAATCGGGGTCGCCGTCATCGTCAGGACGTCGGGGTTCATCCCCTTCCGGCGGAGAATGCTGCGCTGGTTGACGCCGAAGCGATGCTGCTCGTCCATGACGACGAGACCCAACCGGCGAAAATAGACATCCTCCTGAATGAGGGCATGCGTACCGACGACGATGTCGAGGAGGCCCATCTGCAACGACGCGATGACGTCGCGGCGTTTGCGCTCCGTCAGGCTTCCCGTCAGCAGCCCGACCTGGATGCCGTGCGGCTCGAACAGCTTGTCCAAGGAGCGGGCATGCTGCTCGGCCAATATTTCCGTCGGCACCATCAAGGCGCCCTGGTTACCGTCCCGCACGGCCGCGTAAAGCGCCACGGCGGCGACGACCGTTTTGCCCGCGCCCACGTCGCCCTGCAGCAGCCGGTTCATCGCGTACGGACGTTTCATGTCGAGCAGGATTTCGTTCAGCACCTGCTTCTGCGACTCGGTCAGCTCGAAAGGCAGGCCGCCCACGAAAGCGCGGATCTCCTCGTTGTTCACGCGGTGGGCGATCCCGTCCGGCTGTTTGCGGTTCGCCGCGCGGTAAGCCTGAAGCTTCATCTGGAACAGGAACAGCTCTTCATACACCATGCGCCGGCGCGCTTCCTGCCCCTCGTGCGTGTTCTCGGGCCGATGGATCCGCATGACGGCTTCCCGGCGCGGCATCAAGTCATGGCGGGAGACGAGCTCCGCCGGCAGCAGCTCCGGAATCAGGGCCCCGTACTGGTTCAAGGCCCGGTCGATCGTTTTGCGCATCCAGGACTGCGTGATGCCGCCGCCGACGGAATAAACCGGCTGAAGCGTCCCCGATTTGGCCGCGCCGCGGTCCGGGAATTCCGACTCGGCCACGGTGATCTGCCGCCGTCTCTGCTCCCATTTGCCGGTGAGCGTAATGTCACGGCCGATCGTCAAATGCTCCTGTAGGAAGGCGCGGTTGAACCAAACCGCCGTCAGCAGCAGCCCCTCTACCGTCACTCGCACCGTAAGCCGCGATTTGCGGCCGTAGCGCTGCAGGGAAGGCATGGACGCGATCGTCCCCTGCACCGTGATTTTTTCGCCGTCCTTCGCCTCATGAAGGGGGCGGACACGGTAATCCTCGTACCGGAACGGATAATAATCGATCAGATCTCCGACCGTGGAAATGCCCAAGGCGTGAAGCTCCCCCGCTTTCGAGGTGCCCACGCCTTGAAGCCGTTCCACGGGAATGGCGAATATATCGTTCATCATGCCGGGGTCACGAACACGCCTACGGTTCCCGGCCCGGCGTGCGTGCCGACGACGGGTCCGATGGCCGTCTCCAAGTAAGAACGGACGTCGAAACGTTGCTTGAGCAGCGCCGACAGTTCTTTGGCGGTCTCGTCGAATCCCGGCGTGAGCGCGATCATGAGGTTAATGGGGCGGCTGCCCAAATTCGCTTCGAGAAGCTCGGCGATCCGCGCCATCGCTCGTTTCTGTCCACGCACCTTGTCGACCGAGGTAATGACGCCGCCATCGTCGATGGTCAGAATCGGCTTAATGTTCAGCAGCGAGCCGACCAAAGCCGCCGCCTTGCCGATCCGGCCGCCTTTCTGCAAATATTCCAGCGTATCCACGAGGACGTACAGGCGCATGGCCCGGCGCAGCCGATGCACCTCCGCGACGACTTCCTCCGCGGCAGCGCCCCGGGCCGCAAGCTCGGCGGCAGCCACCACGATATGGCCGTAACCGTAAGAGGCCGAACAGGAGTCGATCACGGTGATGTCCGCCCCGTCCTCGAACATCGATTTCGCGATGACCGCCGATTGATAGGTGCCGCTGAAAGCGCCGGACAAGTGCACGGATACGACAGAACGCCCTTCGTCGGTCAATTTTTTGAAGACATCGTAAAAATCGGCGGGCGAAGGCTGGGATGTGGTCGGCAGAGCTTGCGAACGGGTCAGCTTCTGATAGAATTCGTCCGGCTGAAGCTCGATATTGTCCAGATAGGTTTCGCTCCCGAACATGACCTTCAGCGGCACCATGGAAATGCCGAGCCGATCCCGCAGTTCGCGCGGAATGTCCGCGGTGCTGTCCGTTACCAATGCGACCGATGCCATGTGCTTGTCCTCCCGACAGGTTCTTTAAGGTTCAACCGCGAACAAGAACGGGTACAGCGGCTGTCCGCCCTCGTGCGTTTCCACTTCGGCATCCGGATAACGTTCGCCGAGCCAAGCCTCGAGGCGTTCCGCCTGCTCTTCGGCCGCGCCTTCGCCGGTCAGGATGGTCACGATTTCCCCGCCGCCGGATAGCATCCGCTCCAGCAGCCGGAAGCCGGCTTCTTCCGCGCTGTCCGCCGCCGCGACGATCGTTTTGTCCAGGATGCCGATATATTGGCCCGCTCGGATGTCCAGGCCGTCCATTTGCGTGTCCCGTACCGCCTGAGTAACCGATCCGGTCAGCACGCGTTCGAACGCTTTCGTCATCCGTTCGACGTTCGCCGATTCGGAATCTTCCTCCTGGAAAGCGAGCATGGCCGCCATGCCTTGCGGAATGGTGCGGGTCGGCAGCACCGTGACCGGGCGGTCGGCCAGCTCGGCCGCCTGTTTGGCCGCCAGCAGGATGTTCGGATTGTTCGGAAGCACGAGCACCGATTGGGCGGACAAGGAATGGATCGCGCCCAGCAAATCTTCCGTGCTCGGGTTCATGCTCTGTCCGCCGGAGAGGACCACGTCCACGCCGAGGCTGCGGAACAGCTCCGCATTGCCTTCGCCGACGCTGACCGCCACGACCCCGTATGCCGCCATTTCATGGGCGTCGGGATTCGGCTCGCTTTCGGGGGACGCGGTGACGCCGGCCAGCTCGTATTCTCCGGCCGGAATGCCGGACGCCGCCTCCAGCCCCAGCGCTTCCGCGCCTTCGGGAGGCTTCGGCGCTACCGGCGCCGCGGCGGTTCCGTCTTGCGGCGCGGCTGTCCCGGGAGCGGCCGCTGCCGCGGGGCGCAGCAGCTCCCGGTGCTGTTCGCGCATGTTCAGGATATGCAAATGCGTCAGCTCGCCGTGGGCCAGGGCATAGTTGAGCACGTCGCCTGGCCGCCGGCTGTGCACGT
This sequence comes from Cohnella sp. CFH 77786, assembly GCF_019400745.1. Lineage (GTDB taxonomy): Bacteria > Bacillota > Bacilli > Paenibacillales > Paenibacillaceae > Cohnella. Next base: position 226,800 of record NZ_WJIB01000001.1, read on the forward strand.
GAACCTTCACGATGTCGCCGTCCTCGATCAGGATGATCGAGTCCCCGTCCCGCTCCAGGGCTTGGCGGAACGACTTCTCCGGAAACGGAGCCGAAGCGGGCGCGCGTTGGATGAAAAATTCCATATCATAGGGGAAATCGATGCTTTCCGTTTCCAGCTTGGCTTGCGCCGCGCTGCCCGCGGAAGGCTTCGGCGCCGGAACGGCCCTGGAAGCCTGAGGAGCGGGAGCGGCCGCCGCGGCAAACATCGTTTCCCCCGCGGTATCGACGGCCGGCATGCCGGTCAAGTAGGCCAGGAAGCCTTCGTACAAGCAGACGAGGCCTTGGCCGCCCGAATCGACGACTCCGACCTGCTTCAACACCGGCAGCATTTCCGGGGTGCGGTTCAGCGTCTCGGACGCTTTGGCGAGCACTTCCCGCATGAATTCGGTCAGGTCCGCCGTCCGGCGGGCCGATGTCGCCGCTTGCCGCGCAGCCTCCCGCGCGACCGTGAGGATCGTCCCTTCGACCGGTTTGACGACCGCCTTGTAAGCGGTGTCAACTCCTTGCTGCAAAGCGTTTGCGAATTGGGTCGCGTTCATTTCGCGCTCGCCCTGGGCGGCACGGGCGAAACCCCGGAACAATTGCGACAGTATGACCCCGGAATTGCCCCGGGCGCCCATCAACAGTCCTTTGGAGAGGGCCTCGGCGGCTCGTCCCACTTCATCCGAAGGTTTATGGTTCAATTCGGCCACGCCGGCCGTCATCGTCAAGTTCATGTTCGTTCCCGTGTCCCCGTCCGGTACCGGGAAGACATTCAAGGCGTTGATGCGGCTCTCGTTCGCGGATAATCTCGCCGCGCCGGCCAGCACCATCGCCGTCCATTCCTTTCCGTTCAAAGAACGCCTGCTCAAGCTGACTGTCTCCTTCCTATAGTGCGTTCGGTGAAGCGCGCCTCTGGCGTCACGTCCGAACATGCACAAGTGCGTTCGGTGAAGCGCGCCCTTGCGTCACGTCCGAACATGCACAAGTGCGTTCGGTGAAACGCTACTTCATGACGCGTACGCCTTGCACGAAGATGTTGACGAAATCGACCTTCAGCCCTACGACTTCCTCAAGCACGTATTTCACTTTCGACTGAATGTTGTGGGCGACCTCCGATATTTTCGTGCCGTAGCTTACGATGACGTACAAGTCCAAATGGACCAGCTCTCCCTCGCGCCGGACCTCGACGCCGCGGGACAAGTTTTCCCGTCCGAGAAGCTCCGCGATGCCATCCTTCAACCCTTTGCGGGAGGCCATGCCCACCAGTCCATAACAATCCATCGCCGCCGATCCGGCGATGACGGAGATCACTTGATCCGCTACGTCGATTTTTCCGTTTTCCGTGGCCAGCTGCATGGGCATGGAAATTCACTCCTTTATGCCTGTATTATGGACCATACCTCATTGTACTATAAAAAAACGGGAGATTGAAGCCGTTTTCTCCGCTTCCCGTCCGAAACCGGCGAAATCCGACACCGTTCGTTCCTTCCGCAGCGCTCTGAACAAAGTCCCGCCCGATTTTCGGGATTGCAACGATTGACCGCCCTGTGATATGATAATGTGGTGTTTGTAAGGTATCGGTAGGGAGGTGGATTTTCAATGGCTCGCAAATGTTTCGTTACGGGAAAGAAGCCGGGCACCGGCAATCATGTCTCTCATGCCAACAACCATAACAAACGCTCTTGGGGCGTCAACGTGCAGAAAGTGCGCATTCTGGTGAACGGCAAACCGAAACGCGTTTATGTCAGCACCAAGGCCCTGAAGTCCGGGCTTGTGACTCGTGTATAAGGCGACCCATCGTTTGTCAAAAGGGCTCTTCCGATAGGATCCGAATGCGGATCCGACCCGGCGAGCCCTTTTCGTTTCGCATTTATTTCGACGTCACGCCGGCAGGTTCCTTTGTCAGTGGCCGGAGGGCGTCAATTTTTATGAAACGTGTTCAAGATCGCTTTGACGAAGCCGCCCAGAAATTTCGGCAGCTTGATGGTGTAAAACTTCATTTCTCCCATCCCTCCTCCGGCGTTTCCGGCTGTTAATCCAATGTATGCAAGACGCATTTTGTCCTAACACACCTTTTCCCGCGAAGTTTTGCTGCTTATGACCGGACCCGGCTCCGCCTTCATGATTTATTTTTCCTCCAGTAGACGCCTGTCCAATCTATCGTAACCATTGGTTCTTGAATGTTGTGCTCCCGGCGAAAATCATCTACTGCCTCCTTGCATGTACGCAGACCATAATCGTCGATGATGACAAACCCGCCCGGGGTCACTTTATCGTATAAATTGTTTAGACAATCCATCGTCGATTCGTACAAATCTCCATCTGCACGCAGTATGGCGATTTGGTCGATGGGAGCGGCAGGCAGCGTATCTTTAAACCAGCCTTTCAAAAACTTTACTTGTTCATCCAAAAGATCATATTTACGGAAGTTTTCTTGGACCTGTTCCAAAGAAACCCTCAAATAGTCGAATTGATAAAACGTATCTCCGGCATCCACCGGATATTTGGCAGGATCCGGTTTGGGCAGACCTTCAAAAGAATCGGCTACCCATACGCGCCGGTTATCGATGCCGTAAGCTTTCAAAAACCCTCTCATGAAAATACACGATCCGCCCCGCCAAACTCCTGTTTCAATGAAATCCCCTTCTATATGATCGTTCACCACGCTCTTCATGCAGGAGAGCAAATTCTCCATACGCAGCCGGCCGATCATGCTATGAGCGACAAGTGGCCAATCTCCGCCTTTCCTGCGCACTTCTTTATTCGGTTGGAAACGTTGAACGACTTCGAACCCGTGATTTTTAGTATACTCCAAAATATCGGGAGGAAGCGCCGCTTGGTCAATCGGCTTGTACTCCGCTTCTTCCAGCCATATTTCATATAAAATCGTCTTGATTAGCAATTCCAGATATAACTCCTTTACAGGATCGTTAGTCACTCTACAAAACCTCCTGTGAAAAGTCCTTAATGGAAAATATATTCAAGGGGGAGCGTTTTGAAGCTTACAGTAACCTAGCTATTTCTGAAATGCTTTCGAATAAGCCTATGCCAGTGAACGAAATACAGAATTACGGTAAGCCCTTCAGCGCGCTCGACTTACCTGATTCTTCCGGGTATTTCGCCGAGTCGAGCATACTTGATCTTTGTTTGTGAAACGGTCAGCTGCAGAAAAAAAAGCTCCCCTGCAGCAACAGATTTTATTCCATAATCTGTTTACTGTATGGGGAGCAGACCGTTCTTGGCGGTTCGATTCTTGCTTGGCTTTCTATGCTTTCAATGATGCGACCGCTTGCCTGCGGTCCGAGTGGCCGAAGAAATAGCTTCCGGCCACCAGCACGTTCGCTCCCGCTTCCCTGACAAGGGGCGCGGTTTCGTCCGTGATGCCTCCGTCCACCTGGATATGGACGTCCGGCCGACCGAGCGCGTTCAGCCGGCTTCTCAGTTCCCGGATCTTGGGAAGCATGCCGGGAATGAACGATTGCCCGCCGAAGCCCGGGTTCACCGTCATGATGAGAAGGAGATCGATGTCTTCCAGCACATGGTCCAAAACGGCCAGCGGGGTATGCGGGTTAAGCGCGACTCCCGCCGGAAGGCCCAATTCGCGGATTTGGTGCACGGTACGGTGGAGATGCACGCAAGCTTCCGCGTGAACGGTCAGCCGGTCGGCCCCGGCGTCCACCATCGCGGGAAACAGCGTTTCCGGCCGCTCCGTCATCAAATGCACGTCGAACGTCAGGGCGGTCGCCGAACGGACCGCCTTCACCACCGGCGCTCCGAATGTCAAGTTGGGCACGAAATGGTTGTCCATGATATCGATATGGATCCAATCGGCGCCGGCCGCTTCCGCGCTCCGGATTTCTTCTCCCAGCTTCGCGAAGTCCGCGGCCAGAATCGATGGGGCTATCATGAGCATGTCAGTACCTCCGAGGTTTCTCTTTCCGCTCCGCCATGAAGGCTTTGTAGTTCTCGTACCGGGATTCGGCGACCTCCCCGTTTTCCGCCGCCCGGCGGACGGCGCAGTCCGGCTCGTGGATATGCGTGCATCCGCGGAATTTGCAGCCGGGAGACAGCTCCCGGAATTCCCGGAAACAAGGGCCGATCTCATCGACGCCCAGCTCCGCGAAATCCAGCTGGCTGAAGCCGGGCGTGTCCGCCACGAGGCCTCCGCCCCGCAGCGGCACCAGCTCCACGTGGCGGGTCGTGTGCTTGCCCCGGCCCAGCTTCTCGCTGATTTCGCTCGTCTGGAGCGAGAGCCCCGGAACGAGCGCGTTGAGCAGCGAGGACTTGCCGACGCCGGACTGTCCGGCGAACACCGCGATGTGACCGGACAGCCGGTCTTCCAGCTCCGGAATTCCGGTGCCGGCATTCGCGCTCGTGACGAGCACCTCGTACCCGATGCGACGGTAGAGCGCTCCGGCGCTCTCCATGGCGCGGCGGGCTGCGTCGCCTTCCGGCCCTTCCGGGATACGGTCCGTTTTGGTCCATACGAGCAGAACGTCCAGTCCGGCATGTTCGATGTGCACCAGAAACTTGTCCAGCAGCGTTAAGTTCAGGTCCGGATGGACGACCGAAAACACGAGCACCGCCAAATCCGCGTTGGCCACCGGCGGGCGGATCAATTCGGAGCGGCGAGGCAAAATTTCATCGACCGTGCCTTCTCCGTTCTCCGTTTCGCCGTATACGACCCGGTCCCCGACGAGCGGGGACTCCCCGCGTTTCTTGAATATGCCCCGGGCCCGGCACTGCACGGCTTCTCCGCCTTCCGGCCCGAGCACGTAATAGTAACCGCTGAGCGCCTTCATGATGATTCCTTCCGGCATCAGCTCACGGCTCCTTCGCCTTCATGAAAATTCCCGCTCATTGTCCGTTCCCTTGTCCGCCCGTTTGCCCGTCCGTTTGGCCGCCGTCGCCTGCCGGCGGCTGGTCCGAGCCGGATGCATCCGTCGTCGCATCGGTTCCGCCGGCTGCGTCCGTCGCATCGGCCGGCATGTCCTCGTACGGCACCGGTGTACGCGCGATTTCCTTACCGTCGCGGTAGACGATGATCGTCCCGTCTTTGCCGGGACCGAGGACGAGCGTGACCGGGAAGGTCGTGGTCTGGCTGATTTTCCGAGGGGCATCCCAATAATCCCGGTTATCCCCTTTGGCGTCCGAGACCACGATCTTGATCGTGCTCTGCTGGCCTTCCTGCGCCGGAGACACCGTCACGTTCCAAGTGGGCTCCTTCGCGTCAGGCGGATAGCCCGAGCTGACATACAGCGTCACTTCCGTTCCCGGAGGCACCTTCTCGTTCGGCTCGGCGGGGAATTGCTTGAACACTTTCCCCTTCTCCGCCATATAACTCGGTTCGGTAATGACTTTGTCGTCCTTCAGCTTCAGGTTGTTCTTCTCCAGCTCGGCGCGGGCTTCGGCCTCCGTTTTGCCGATCAGGTTCGGCATGTCGATCTCTTCCTTGCCTTTGCTTACGGTCAGCGTGATCGCGTCGTTCTCCGGATCGAACGGGTCGCCTTCCGCCGGCTTCTGATCCAATACGGTGCCGGGCTCGCTGTCGTCGAACACCTCCTTGGGACGGATGTTGTCCGGGTTGACGCCGAGCTCCTCCAGCTTCGAGCTGGACTCCTCCAGCGTCAAACCTTTCAGTCCGGGCATCGGCGGCAGGTCGGGTGCCTTGCTGACGGTCAGCGTGATGAGCGAGCCTTCCTTGACCTTGATGTCCTGCTTGGACTGCTTGAGGACGGTGTTTGGCTCGACTTCTTTATTGACTTCATACAGAGGAGGTTCTTCGACTTTCAGCCCGACTGATTCCAATTTGGCCCTGGCTTCGTCAAGCTTCATGTGGATCACCGAAGGTACCATGACGTCCGGCGGCGTCAGCGAGCCCTTGAGCGCGATCACGGCCCAGACGAGAACCCCGATCAGCACGGCCGCCATTATCCCCAGCACGGTCGGAAGAACCCACCGGCGCCTGGGCTTGTCCTCCAGCCCCCGATTGTCCCACCGTTCCTCGGCGGCACCGCCCTTGATCGCGGGTGCCTCGATCGTATTCCGCATGTCGGGGCGGATGGCCGGAATGACCCGGGTCTTGTCCGATTCCGGGTCGTCATCGCTGCCGAAATGCACCGGAGGTTCGTTCAGCCGCTGAGGCTGCAGGCAAGTTTCCAGATCCGAGAGCATCTGCGCGGCGGACGCGTACCTCTCCTGAGGATTTTTGCGCATCGCGCGCAGGATGACGTTCTCCACGCTTTGCGGAATGTGCGGATTCACTTTTCGCGGCTGCTCGAACGGCTCCTGCAAATGCTTGAGCGCCACGCTGATCGGGCTTTCCCCCAGGAAGGGGAGACGGCCGGTCAGCATTTGGTACAGCACGATGCCGAGCGAGTAAATGTCCGATTTCTCGCCCGTCGCGACGCCTTTCGCATGCTCCGGGGAGAAGTAATGGACGGACCCGACCACCGAACCTGTTTGGGTGATGGTGGACGAGGTGGCGGCGCGGGCGATGCCGAAATCCGTCACCTTCACCCGTCCGTTGTAGCCGATCAAAATGTTGTGGGGCTTAATGTCGCGATGGATGATTTGATTCAGGTGGGCGTGGTCCAACGCGTCGCAGATTTGCGAAGCGATTTTGACCGCTTCGTCGGTCTGGAGCGGCGCCCTCTCGCGGATGATTTCGTTTAAATTCGCCCCGTCGACGAATTCCATGACGATATAATGCGTATCCTCTTCCTGTCCGACATCGTAAATGCTGACGATATTCGGATGGGACAACGACGCGGCGGCCTGCGCTTCGCGGCGGAAACGCCGGACGAAGTCGTCGTCGTGAACGAATTGCTGCCGCAGTACTTTAACCGCAACGTAACGGTTCAGCAGGTTATCCCGGGCTTTGTAGACGAGCGCCATGCCCCCGCCTCCGACGCGGGCGAGCAATTCGTAACGGTTGCCTAGCGTTTGTCCGATCATGCTGTTCCCCCTCCCGCGGCCCTGGTCGTCGACTGCTCGGGCATGCAGCCTGCGATCGCTTCGTCGTCTCCCACGAGCACGACCGTCACGTTGTCTTCGCCGCCTGCGTCCAAAGCCATTTCGACGAGACGGTCCGCGACCTGCTCCAGCGCGGCGCCGGGCTGGGCCAGCGTCATCTGGAGCAGCTGCGGTTCCACCATGTTGCTTAATCCGTCGCTGCACAGCAGCAGCCGGTCTCCCGGCCGCCAATCGATCGGCTTCACGTCCGGCCTCACGTCCCGATCGGTGCCGACCGAGCGCGTAATCGCGTGCCGAAGCGGGTGCCGGGCCGCTTCTTCGGGGCTCAATTGGCCGGCTTTGAACAGCTCGTTGATGACCGTATGGTCGTCGGTCAGCAGTTCAAGTTTCCCGCCGCGAAGGCGATAAATCCGGCTGTCGCCGACATGCCCGATCCAGCCCCCGTGCCGGTTCAGCACGGCGGTGACGACGGTCGTGCCCATGTTGTGGTACTGCTCGTTCAGGGAAGCCGTCTCGTGCACGACCTTGTTCGCCTTGCGGATCATCTCCTGAAGGCGCACGACGCCCTCGTCCTGCGTCCATTCCGGATCCCAGAACTGCAGCGCGTCCGCGAGGCATCCGACCGCGAGCTCGCTTGCCACGTCCCCCGCTCGATGGCCTCCCATGCCGTCCGCCACGATGACGGCCGTCCACCCGTCTGCCAGCGTTCCGCTCCAAGCCCTGTCCTCGTTGACCTGGCGCACTTTGCCGACATGCGTTCTCCAAGCCGTCCTCAAACCGATCACCCCGTCGTCGCTTCCATGTGCTTCGCCCGCAGTTGGCCGCAAGCGGCCGCGATATCGTGCCCTTGCTCCCTGCGGATCGTCGCATTCACGTTTTTATTCACCAATATGCGCTGGAACTCGAAAATGTCATCCCTCGGCGTGCGAACGTAATCCCGCTCCGGCACGTAATTGACCGGGATCAGGTTAACATGGCAAAGCATGCCTTGCAGCACGTTCGCCAGCTCTTCGGCGTGCTCGGGCCGGTCGTTAACGCCGCCGATCAACGCATACTCGAATGTCACCCTCCGCCCCGTTTTCTCGATGTAATAGCGAATGGCGTCCATCACTTCGTTAAAGGGGTAGCGGCGGTTCACCGGCATGAGCTTGGACCGGAGCGCGTCGTTCGGCGCGTGGATCGAGATCGCGAGATTGATCTGCGTGTTCTCGTCCGCGAACTTGTACATGCTCGGCACGATGCCGCTGGTCGAAACGGTGATATGACGCGCGCCGATGTTCAGCCCCTTGGGATGGATCATGGTGCGCAGGAATTTCATCGTGGCGTCGTAGTTCTCGAACGGTTCGCCCGAGCCCATGATGACGATGCTGGAAACGCGCTCGTTTTCGGTATCGAGAAGCTTCTGGCACTGCACGACCTGGGCGACGATTTCCCCCGGCGTCAAGTTGCGTTTGAGCCCGCCCAGCGTGGAAGCGCAAAACGTGCAGCCGATCCGGCAGCCGACCTGCGTCGTCACGCATACGCTGTTTCCGTAATTGTGGCGCATGAGCACGGTCTCGATCGCGTGGTTGTCATGCAAGCCGAACAAATATTTCACCGTTCCGTCCTTGGACTCGAATTTGGCGATCTCCGTCAAGGTGACGAAACGGAAGTTCTCTTCCAGCTTGCCGCGCAAAGGCTTCGGCAGGTTGCTCATCTCTTCGAACGAGCCGACCCGTTTCACGTACAGCCAGTCGTAAATTTGGCCGGCGCGGAAAGCGGGTTCTCCCTGCTCCTTGATCCAGTCCTGGAGCTCCTCCAGCGAGAAATCGTAAATAAACGGTTTCTCGTTCTTCTCTTCTTGTTTCAAACTCGTCACCACCATTCGTTCTATTTTACCATAAAGGGCTTTATCGCCGGAAGCTGACGCTATCGCCGGCGCAAACGCGCGATGAAGAATCCGTCGCTTCCGAAATGATGCGGCAGCAGCTGCACCCGGCCCTCGAACGGCTCCGGCAGAATGCCGTTTGCTTGGAGCGGCTTGAGCACTTCCTCCGGCCAAGCCGGATCGGGAGCGAAGTCCGGATGGCTCTCGAGAAAACGGCGGACCGTCTCCTCGTTCTCTTCCGGAGCGATCGTGCAGGTACTGTATACGAGCGTGCCGCCGGGTTTCACGAGCGCGCTTGCCGAGCCGAGCAACCGCAGTTGGAGGGCGGCGAGCCCCGCGATGTCCTCCGGCGTCTTCGTCCACTTGATTTCCGGTTTGCGCCGGATGACGCCGAGGCCCGAACAAGGCGCGTCCAGCAGGACGACGTCCATCGATTGCGGCGGGCAGGCGCGGTCCAGCTCCAGCGCGTCCGACGTCGTCGCTTCGATGATCGTAAGTCCGAGACGGTCCCTCTGCCGATCGATCAGCGCCCGTTTATGCTCGTGGACGTCGTTGGCGATGACCTTGCCGCGGTTCCCCATGATTTCGGCGAGATGCGTGGACTTGCCGCCGGGCGCCGCGCAGCAGTCGAGCACGGTCATGCCGGGCTTCGGATCGGCGACGGCGGCCACGAGCATGGAGCTTTCGTCCTGGACGGTGAACCTGCCGTCGCGGAACCAAGGCGTGTCCGCCAGGTTCCCGGCCTTCTCCGCGAGGATACCGTCCCCTGACAACGGCGAAGGCTTCACGGCGAGTCCCGCGTGCGCCATCTCTTCGAGCATAGCTGCGCGGTTTGTGTTGATCCGGTTTACGCGGACGGACGCATGCGGAGGGCGATTGCCCGCTTCGCAGATCGCTTCCGCGATGCGTTCCCCGTAGGCGGCCATCCACCGTTCCACCAGCCAAAGCGGATGGCTGTGCGTCAGCGAAATCCGCTTCGCGGCCGGCAAGTCCGGCGGGATGACGGGCGCCGTTCCTTCGCGGAGCAAGCCGCGGAGAACGCCGTTGACCAGACCGGCGATGCCGGCGTGTCCGCGTTTCTTGGCGATGCGCACCGCTTCGTCCACGGCGGCGTGCGCCGGAATGCGGTCGAGCCAGTGCAGCTGGTAATAGCTCAGCCGCAGCAAGCAGCGTACCCACGGCTCGACCTTTCGCGGCCAGCCCTTGACGCGGGGGGAGAGGACGTAATCGATCGTGTTCAACCGCTGGATCGTCCCGTAGACGAGCTCGGTCGCCAGAGCGGCATCCGCCCGGGACAGCTCCGCTTCCGTGAGCATCCCATGCAACGCGAGGCCGCTGTAAGCGCCTTGCTCCTCGACCCGGCGCAGCACCTCCAGCGCCAGCTCGCGCGGCCCCGCGGGACCTCGCCGGGTTTGCGGGTCGCCTGCGGCAGATTTGCCGCCCGGCGGCTTGGCCGCGGGATTCCGCCCCGCTCTCGCACCCGCCGGATTCTCGCCCGCCGGATTCTCGCCCGGCGGCTTGGCCGCGGGATTCCGCCCCGCTTTCGCACCCGCCGCATTCTCGCCCGCCGGCTTGGCCGCGGGATTCCGCCCCGCTTTCGCACCCGCCGCATTCACGCCCGCCGGCTTGGCCGCGGGATCGCGCCCTGTTTTCGCACCCGCCGGATTCTCGCCCGCCGGCTTGGCCGCGGGATCGCTTATTGCAGAATTGGCGTTTGCGGGATGAGCCTCTTTCGATTGTCGTTCCGCCATCTGAATCTCCTCTCCAGCGTTGGGTTGCCGTACCGCGTAGTTCCAGTATTTCCACAATCGTTTAACGCCATTGGAGCAGCGCCGGGGCTGCTCCTGTTCCGAATCCATGACCTCATTGTCTTTATGTAGGGTCGGGCACGTGTCGATCTGTCCGTCTCACGGAGGGCCGGAGGTACTTGAAAACCCGTCGCATGTCGATCTGTCCGTCTCACGGAGGCCGGAGGTACTTGAAACCCCGTCGCACGTCGATCAGTCCGTCTCACGGAGGCCGGAGGTACTTGAAACCCCGTCGCATGTCGATCTGTCCGTCTCACGGAGGGCCGGAGGTACTTGAAACCCCCGTCGCATGTCGATCTGTCCGTCTCGCGGAGGGCCGGGGGTACTTGAAACCCCGTCGCACGTCGATCTGTCCGTCTCACGGAGGGTTGGAGCATGATTGCCCCCCGCCACAACTGCGATTAGTGGGAACCCCCCCCACTAAATTCCTCAAGATCCCACCATTTTGGTGAATTAGATGGAAATTCTCCCACTAATTCGACGTTTCCGCCAGAAATTGCTCCAATTCCGAAAAATACAGGGAAGTTTTCCCACTAATCCGGATACCGAATGTGATTCTCGACGAATAGTGGGAAGATTTCCCCCTAATCCGTGAGCCCGGTAGGTTACACGCGCTTGATGAGGGGCTTTCCCGCTCTCTTACTTTACTATCGTTTCGCTAATCTGCTTTACCATCGTCTATCCAGCATTGTGCTGTCGGTTCGCCCCATCGGCAGGGTTCGCTGATCTCGGGTTTCTCCGGGTACGGCAACTTGCGGACCCTCGAGCGCCGCTCTAACCAGGCTCAGCGCTACGGCAACTTGCGGCCCTCGAGCGGCGCTTTAGACGAGTGCTCCCAACGAAAAACGGCGCCCGGTTACCCGAGCACCGTGCCGGGGGCAAGCCGCGCGCCTTTGGCGAATTCCGAAGCCGGCAGCGCCTTCTTGCCGGCCGGCTGCACTTCCTCGAGCACGACGCTGCCGTCGCCCGTGCGGACGCGGATCCCGAAAGCCCCGGTCTCCAGCACGGAGCCCGGCGCCATACCTTCCCACTCCGGCCGCAGATCGGCATCCGGCGCAGCCGGAACGCGGCAGCCCCACACCTTGAACACTTCCCCGTTCCAGAACGTAAAGCCCCCGGCCATCGGGTTGAGCCCCCGAACCCGGTTGAATACTTCCCTCGCCGTCGCGGACCAGTCGATCCTCTCGTCCTCGCGCGTCAAATTCGGGGCGTACGTCGCTTCCGCCTCGATCTGCGGCTCGCGGGGCGCGGTTCCGTCCGCGATCCGCGGCAGCCACTCCCGCAGCAGCTCCGCTCCGGCTTCGCTCAGCTTCCCGAACATCGTGCCGGCCGTGTCTTCGTCCGCGATGGGCACTTCCCCCTTTGCGATCATGTCCCCGGTGTCCAGTCCTTCCGCCATGTACATGAGCGTGACGCCGGTTACGGCCTCGCCGGCGATAATGCTCCTCTGAATCGGTGCTCCGCCCCGATACCTCGGCAGCAAGGATCCGTGCACGTTGATGCACCCGAGACGGGGCATGTCCAGCACGGCCCGGGGCAGGATCTGCCCGTAAGCGGCGGTGACGATGAGGTCCGGCCGGAACGCCGCCAGCTCCTCCACCGCCCCCGGCGCCCGCAGCTTCTCCGGCTGCAGCACGGGCAATCCCCGCTCCGTCGCGAACGCTTTGACCGGCGGCGGCGTCAGCTCCCGCTTCCGCCCCTTCGGCCGGTCCGGCTGCGTCACGACGCCCGCGACCTCGTATCCCCGCTCGAGCAGCATACGAAGAGAAGGGACGGCGAAGTCCGGCGTCCCCATGAACACGATGCGCATCTTATTCGCCACCCTGCTCCGGAGCCAGCTTCCGGGCTTCGTACACGGATTCGGCCAAATCGACGAACAGGACGCCGTTCAGGTGATCCAATTCGTGCTGGAACGCCCGCGCCAGCAAATCCGTGCCTTCGTACTGAACCGGGTTGCCGTGGCGGTCCTGGGCTTTGATCACGACTTTCCGGGCCCTTTTCACGTCCCCTTGCAGGCCGGGGATGCTCAGGCAGCCTTCGGGTCCGAACTGCTCCCCTTCCAGGCTCACGATTTCCGGGTTCACCAGTTCCAGCAGCCCGTGCTCCTCGTCGGCGTCCACCACGAAAACCCGTTTCAAAATCCCCACTTGAGGCGCGGCAAGTCCGACGCCGTCGGCGTCGTACATCGTGTCCGCCATATCGTCCAGCAGCTTGTGCAGGTTGGCGTTGAACTTCGTCACTTCCTGCGCCCGCTCCCTCAGCACGGGGTCGGGATGTTTCACGATCATCCGGATGGCCAATTCGATCAGTCCTTTATTCAAGCGTTCAAAGCATCATTTGGGGATCCACGTCTACGGAGATTTGCACCCCTCCGCGTTTCGGCGCTTCGCCCATTTCGCGCAGCACTTCGGCTGTCAGGGCGCCCGCATCGAGCTTTCCCCGATATTTTACCATACATTGAAAACGGTAGCGATCTTTCAGGCGTGGAATCGGGGAAGGAACCGGGCCGAGCACGTCCATCCCGGCTGCTTCCCCCGGCAAGGTGACGGAGGCGATGCCCAGCGCCTCGGCGCGCTGCCGCATCTTCCTTGCAAACATCTCCCCGGTCGACAGCAGCATCGGAACCGATTCGTGGGAGAACGTGACCGAAATGAGCCTGCCGTAAGGCGGATACCCGAGCAACCGGCGCGTTTCCAGCTCCTGCCGCACGAAGCCGACGTAATCGTGGCCCGCGACGGACGCTACGGACACGTGCTCCGGATCGTACGTTTGGATCACGACTTCCCCCGGCAGCTCGTGTCTGCCCGCGCGGCCGGCCACTTGGGTGAGCAGCTGGAACGTCCGTTCGGCCGCGCGGAAATCCGGCAAGCGCAGCGCTGCGTCCGCCGCCAAAACGCCAACCAGCGTCACCCGCGGAAAATCGAGGCCTTTGGCCACCATCTGGGTTCCAAGGAGCACGTCGGCTTTCCGTTCACGGAACATCGTCAGCCACTTCTCGTGCGAACCTTTTTCGGAAGTCGTGTCCACGTCCATGCGGATCACCCGGATGCCCGGAAACGTCTCCGCCAGCGCCTCTTCCACCTTCTGCGTCCCCGTCCCGAAAAAGCGGATGTGCGGACTTTGGCAGGCCGGACACGACTCCGGCTCGCCCTCCGCGTACCCGCAGTAATGGCAGCGGAGATTACGGGAGCCCCGGTGGTACGTGAGCGCGATGTCGCAATGGGGACAAGAGCACGTATACCCGCACGAGCGGCACATGACGAAAGTGGAGTAGCCCCGGCGGTTGAGCAGCAGCACCGCCTGTTCCTCCCGGCGAAGCCGCTCCTCCAGCGCTTCTTTGAGGGCCCGGCTGAACATCGCCCGGTTGCCCAGCTTCAGCTCCTCCCGCATGTCCACGATCCGGACGTCCGGCAGCGGACGGTCCGCGACCCGCTCGGGCAGTCTCACATATTGAATATCCCCCGCATACCCGCCGCCCTCCGCCGCCGCGGCGAAGCTTTCCAAAGAAGGGGTCGCGGAGCCCAGCACGACGACCGCCCCGTTCATGCGGGCTCGTTCCGCGGCGACGTCTCGGGCGTGGTATTTCGGGCTTTCCTCTTGCTTATAGGAGGTTTCGTGTTCCTCGTCGATGACGATCAGGCCGATTCGGGAAAAAGGGGCGAACACCGCGGAACGGGCGCCGACCGCCACTTGGGCGCGTCCTTCCCGGATTTTGCGCCATTCGTCGTACCTCTCCCCTTGGGACAGGCGGCTGTGGAGCACGGCTACCCGGGCGCCGAACCGGCTTTTGAACCGCTCCACCATCTGCGGCGTCAAAGCGATTTCCGGTACGAGCACGATCGCTTCGCGCCCTTGCTCCAGGCATTGCTGGATCGCTTGCAGGTAAATTTCCGTTTTGCCGCTTCCCGTTACGCCGTGCAGCAGAAACACCCGATGCCGCCGTTCGGACAGCGACTCCGCGATCGGGTCCAGCGCCGCCCGCTGCGCAGGCGTCAGGGGAAGCGGCGCGGAAACCGGAAAATCGCGCCCCTGATACGGATCGCGGTCTTCCGTCACCTGGCGGATTTCCAGCGCCCCCTTCTCCCCGAGCGCCCGGATGACCTGCGCGCTCACGCCCGCCGACTCCGACAGCTCCGCCAACGCCACCGGCTCCGGGCGTTCGGCCAAATAGGCCAGCACTTCCTTCTGTTTGCGCGCGCCCGCCGGAAAATGCGCCAGCAGCTCCCGCAGCTTGTCCGCGTCAGGCGGAAAAACGGTCGCCACCGTTTTGACCGACAGCCGGTCTTCGACCTGCTGCCTTTCGGTTAAACGGCCTTCCTTCAGCCAACGTTTGAGCAGCGGCCCGCTATCCGGAAACTGCTGCATGAGCGCGGACCATTTGACCGCCGAACCTCGGCGGAATGCCTGCCAGACGGACGCCTCCGCACCCGTCTGATCCGCCGGCGCTTCGGCGCCTTCCGCGGGGGCGATATACTTCTCCATACGCCCCTTCAGCGCGGCCGGCAGCATCGCCTGCAAAGCCACGACGAGCGGGCACACCCAGCGCCGGCTCATCCACGCTCCGAGTTCGACGAGCTCCGGCGTCAGCGGCGGCAAAGCGTCGAGCACGTCCGCAATCGGCTTCAGGCGGCCGCGCTCCACTTCCGCTTCCTCCGCGAACCCGGTCACGAAGCCCTGCAGCGTCCGCCCGGCGAACGGCACGGCGACGCGGCTGCCCGCTTCGGTCCACGCAGCCAGCCGCTCGGGCACTTCATAATCAAAAGGCCGATCCGTCTCGCGGGTCGGCACGTCTACGATCACTCTGGCGATCATCATGCTTGCTTCATCCGTTCCGCGGCCAGCTGCCAAATCCGCTCCGCGACCCATCGCTTGGCGGAGAGCGGAATACTTTCGACCAGCCCTTCGGGAGCGTAGACGGACGCAATGTTCGTGTCCGTTCCGAACCCGGCGCCCGGCAGCGAAACGTCATTGGCGACGATCAGGTCGCATTTTTTGCGCTTCAGCTTGTCCATCGCGTATTTCTCGAGATCGCCCGTCTCCGCGGCGAAGCCGATCGTGAACGGCGCTTTCCCGTCCGGATGGGCCGCTTTCCAATCGCCGATCGCCTGCAAGATGTCGGGATTGCGGACGAACTCCACCGTAAGCGTTTCCCCGTCTTTCTTCATTTTGGTATCGTGCCTGACGAGCGGACGGTAATCGGCTACCGCCGCAGCTTTGACGATGACGTCCGCGTCGCCGAGTCGTTTCGTAACCTCGTCGAACATGTCCGCCGCCGATTCGACCCGGACGACGTTAACGCCGCCCGGCGGCCGTTCGTCCGTCCTCGCGCAGATGAGCGTCACCTCGGCTCCGTATTCGCGGGCGGTTTCCGCCAAGGCGAACCCCATTTTGCCGGAGGAATCGTTCGTGACGTAACGGACGGGATCGATCCGCTCCACGGTGCCGCCGGCCGTGACGACAATCTTGAGCCCGGCAAGGAGGCGCGGTCCGGCAAGCAACGATGCCGCCGCTTCCGCGATTTCTTCCGGCTCCGCCAGTCGGCCCTTGCCGACGTAGCCGCAGGCGAGCTGGCCCGTTCCCGGCTCGACGAAGCGAACGCCCCGCGACGCAAGCTTGAGGACGTTGTCCACCACGGCGGGATGTTCCCACATATGTACGTTCATGGCCGGCGCCACGACGATCGGAGCCGTCGTCGCCAGCAGCGTCGTGCTGAGCATGTCGTCGGCGATGCCGGCCGCCATTTTTCCGATGACGTTGGCGGTGGCCGGGGCGACGATGACGAGATCCGCGGCGTCCGCCCAATCGATGTGCTGCACGACCGACGGATCCCGTTCGTCGAACACGTCCGTCGCGACCGGATGGCGGGACAGCGTCTGAAGCGTCAGCGGCGTGACGAAGCGCGCGGCCCCATCCGTCATGATGACGCGGACCTGCGCTCCCCATGATACGAGACGGCTGCACAGCGTCGCCGCCTTATAGGCGGCAATGCCGCCCGAGATGCCGAGCACGATCGTTTTTCCCGTCAGCGGCTTCAACCGAATCTCCCTCCCGGTAAGTGCGAACATGAACTTTCCGCAAAGCTAGAAAAAAAACAACCGCAGGGGTTGTCCTTCCTCGATCAATCCGTATTCATCCCTATTCGTTATTCATGACTGGTAAATCATCGATCAAAACGGCATCTCTGCTCACAAGAGACGCCGAACTTGGACCGCGAGCTCTCGACCTATTTGCCCAATTGCTCGATTTGCACGAAGTCGTGGTAAATTTCCTCCAGCGCGACGCCGACGACCTTGCGGGATTTGGGCGCCGACATTTCGGATTGTTTGCCGTCCCTCAGGGAGCGGGCCCTCTTCGATGCCGCCACGACCAGCGTGTATTTGCTGTCCACTTTGCGGACCAATTCGTCGATCGACGGGTACAACATGCTTTTCACCTCTCCGATACTTTTTGTGCGGGGGTCAAGTCTTTCAATTCGCGGAACAGCTCATGCAGGAATCTCTCGCGTTTGCAATGCTCCGCGGTGATAATGGAAGCGATCCGGCCGCAAGCCGAATCGATCTCGTCGTTCACGACGGCGTAATCGTAATGGTACAGCAGGTTCATCTCTTCCACGGCGACGGACAGCCGATGGTCGATCGTCGCCTGCGATTCCGTTCCCCTGCCGACGATGCGCTGCTTGAGCTCGTTCAAGGACGGCGGCAGCAGGAAGACGAACACGCCCTCCGGAAATTTCTCTTTGACCTTCAGGGCGCCTTGCACTTCGATTTCGAGAATGATGTCTTTGCCTTCGGCAAGCGTCTTCTCGACGAATTCCCGCGGCGTGCCGTAATAATTGCCGACGTACTCCGCGTATTCGAGCAAGGCGTCGCTGGCGATCATCTGCTGGAACTGCTCGCGTGTTTTGAAAAAATAATTCACGCCGTCCCGCTCGCCTTCCCGGGGCGCCCGGGTCGTAGCGGAAACGGAATAGATCAGCTCGGGATGCCGGCGCCTGAGTTCGCTGCACACGGTTCCCTTGCCGACGCCGGATGGTCCGGACAATACGATCAGCAAACCTCTGTTCATGGAGCTCCCCGATTCATTCGTCATGTTCGTCGTCTTTGGTGGACAACCGGTGCGCGACCGTTTCCGGTTGGACAGCGGACAAGATCACATGGTCGCTGTCGGTAATGATGACGGCGCGCGTGCGGCGGCCATAAGTCGCGTCGATCAGCATGTGCCGGTCACGGGCTTCCTGGATGATGCGTTTGATCGGAGCGGATTCCGGACTTACGATGGAAATGATCCGGTTCGCCGATACGATGTTGCCGAAGCCGATGTTGATGAGCTTGATTGCCATGCAGCGTTTTCCCTCCGGTCTGTCCTCGTCAGCAGCTCCCGGGGCAGCCCGTAACTACGCTCCCATTGTTGCCGAAAGCGGCCCCCCGCATACTGCGGGATGGATGCGGTTCCCACATCCGATTGATTTATTGCTTTATTGTACTTCAAATCCATAGGACGGACAAGAGCGCAGGAAAGCGCATTTATTCTCCCCGGCACGCGCGCGCGCCCTTGCGGACAACATATTCCGTCAAAGCCGCTGTCATCTCGTAGAACAGGAACGGCGTGATCAGATAGATCCCGTTGAAATGCGGCATCGCGGCGTCCAGAAGCTCCTGCGCGATGGCGACTCCTTCGGCGCGGCCGGCCGGTCCTTCCAGTCCGTTCATCCGCTTGCGGACTTCGTCGGACAGCTGGATGCCCGGCACTTCGTTATGCAGGTATTCCGCGTTGCGTCCGCTGGCCAGCGGCATGATCCCGATGAAAATCGGCACACCGATATGCCTTGTCGATTCCGCGATCTTCTCGATAAGGGCCGGATCGTACACCGGCTGCGTCATGATGTAGTCGGCTCCGGAAGCCACCTTGCGCTCCAGCCGCTGAACCGCCTTGTCCAGATGCTTCACGTTCGGGTTGAACGCGGCCCCGACGACGAATTTCGCCTTCTGCTTGAGCGGCTTGCCGGAGAATGCCACGCCTTCGTTCAGCTGCTTGATCATGCGGATAATTTCGAATGAGGTCAAATCGTACACCGAGCTGGAGCCCGGCAAATCCCCGAACTTGGCCGGATCCCCCGTCACCGCGAGCACGTGGTCGATGCCGAGGGCGTCGAAGCCCATCATGTGCGACTGCGTGCCGATCAGGTTCCGGTCCCGGCAAGCGATATGGGCGAGCGCCCGGATGCCGATCCGCTCCTTGACGAGGGCGCCGAGCGCCATGTTGCTCATCCGCGTGACGGCCAAGGAATTGTCGGCCATCGTCAGCGCGTCCGCACCCGCGGCCTTCAGCGCTTCAGCCCCTTGCATAAACCGCGCGATATCGAGGTCGCGCGGCGGGTCCAGCTCCACGATCACGGTGTGGCGCTGCCGGACCAGATCGACGAGGCTCGGCTCGCCTCCGCCTTCCGCGCCTCCCTCCGCGACGGCAACGGGCGGCTCGGCCGGTTGGGCAGCCGTCTCCGACACGGTCTGCGTTGCCGGAGGGCGCTGCGAATCCGGCGCCGGAACGTAATTCCGCAGCGCATGGGCGATCGCTTCGATGTGCTCCGGCGTCGTGCCGCAGCAACCGCCGATGAGCCGCGAGCCGAGATCCGCGAATCGGATCGCCGATTGGGCGAAATATTCCGGCGAAGCCGAATAGACGACCTTGCCGTCCACGTAATCGGGAATGCCCGCGTTCGGAAACACGCTGAGGGGAGCCCCGAGGTCCCGCGGAATCGTCTCCATCGCGCGAAGGATCGCATTCGGACCGCTTCGGCAGTTGAAGCCGATCACGTCGGCACCTTCTCCCTTGAGCCTCTGGAACGCTTCCCCCAGCGGCACGCCGTCATGCGTCCGCGCGACGTCTTCCACCGCGAATTGGCAAATGACCGGGATGTCGCTCCGGTCCCGGATCAGCCGAAGGGCGAGCGACAGCTCCTCCAAGTCGAAGAACGTTTCCAGCAGCAAGCCGTCCGGCTTCGCCGCCAGCAGCGCGCCGATCTGCTCCTCGAAATCCCGCTTGATCCCCGACATGCGCACGTGTTTGCGTCGTCCGGCGCGGAACGCGCCGATCGCGCCGACGACATAAGCGGCGTCACCCGCGGCCTGACGCGCGATCGCGACGCCCGCGGCGTTGATGTCTTCCGTTTTTTTCTCCAGCCCGTATTTGGACAGTTTCCCATGCTGCGCGGAAAACGTATTGGTCTCGATCACTTCGGCGCCGGCCTTGACATAACGGCGGTGGACGTCGGCGATGACGCCCGGTTTCAAAAGGTTGAACTCCTCATACGACACGCCGACCGGAAACCCGAGCTGGTACAGGTACGTTCCCATCGCCCCGTCGCCCACCAGAGGTTTCTCCCGCAGCGCCGCGCGCAAATCCGCTTTCATGAAGCTTCCCCATCCATTCCATCCGTAAAGTAATTATTAATGTAGCATAATTCCTTAGCCATTAAAATGGAAAAACCCGACCAAGTTCGATCGGGTTCATAGGAATTCCGAAAAAACGGGCGCTTAAGCTTCCGCTTTCTTCAGGTTCGGTTCCGGCGCGCCCGCCCGGGATCGTGCCCGCGCCAGCCCCAAGGCCATGGCGGCCGTCGCCGCGGCGACGATAACGCCGGCCGCTCCCAGCCAGCTGACGGACGACAGCGACCATTGCTCCACGACGACGCCGCCGATGCCCGCGCCCGCCGCCATCGCCAGCTGCAGCACGGAAGTGTTTAGGCTGAGCATGATGCCGGAAGCTTCCGGGGAGAGCGTCATCAGATAGTATTGCTGAGTCGGTCCGGACGACCACGCGGAGAACGCCCACAGCATCAGGATTGGAAACACGACTGCGGCCGAGTGGGCTCCCGCGGTCAGCAAGACCAACGACAAGGCATGGAGCAGCATGCCGCCGACCAGCGTCCGGGCAACGCCCCACCGGTCCGTGCTGAACCCCCCAAGCTTCGAGCCGATCAAGCTGGCCACGCCGAAAGCGAACAGCGCGATGCTGACTTCCCGTTCATTCATCCCTGTAATGTTAAGCAAAAAGGGCGAAATGTACGTATAAGCGATGGAGTAGCCGAATATCCAGAAGAAGGTGATCCCCAGGGCCACGACGATTTTCCGGTCGCCGAGCAGCGACAATTGCTGTCTGATCGGTACCGGCTCCTCTCCGTCCGACCGCGGAATCGCGCGGTAGACGACAACCATCGCCAACACGCCGAGCACGCCGATCCCCAAGAAGATCACTTTCCAATCGAAAGCGGCGGCGACGACCCGGCCGAGCGGGACCCCGACGATGAGGGCGGTGCTAAACCCCATGACCAGCGTGGCGATGGCGCTTGCTTGTTTTCCCGGCTGTGCCAGCTGAGCGGCGACCGTCAAGGCGACGACGACGAACAGCCCCGTGCTGAGCGCCAGAATGACCCGCGATCCCATGAGCGGGATGAATCCCGGCGCCGCGACGGCGATCAGATTGCCCGCGGCGAACGCGCCAAGCGCGGACACCAGCACTTTCCTGCGCTCCATCCGCGCGGTCAACGCCATCAGAATCGGCGTTCCGAACGCGTACGCGATCGAGAAAACGGTAATCAACTGGCCGGCCGCCGCAAGCGAGACGCCGACGTCCTCCGAAATCATATCCAATATGCCGGCAATGATGAACTCCGACGTTCCGACCAGGAAGCTGACGGCAGCCAACAAGTAGATTTTCCACGTATTCGACATTTTGTTTGAACTCCTTCCCCACTCCGTACTGTTTTTATATTTCTAAAAATATAGAAATATCGACAAAAAAATGACTCCGTTACTCCAGCAAATAAGGGGCGTATTTCCGCGCCACCTCGCGGTTCACGCAGTAGTAAATATAGGTTCCGTCCTTTCGGAGGTCCAGAAGTCCGCAATCCGTGAGTTGCTTCAGATGGTGGGACAATGTGGAGCCGGCTACCGATTCCAGCTTGCTTCCGATGTCGGAACAGCACAGATTTTTCTCCCCGTTCAGGAGCCGGACGATTTTGAGGCGCGTGGGTTCGCCGAGCGCTTTGTACACTTTCACGGCTTGTCGGAGTTCAGCGGAGTCTTCTGCCACGATCGATTCACCTTCGCCGGTAAATTTCATATTTCTAAAATCATTGAAATAAGAATAACATATGTTTCCTGAAACGTAAACAGAGGGCGCCAAAATTGTTTTGCGAGTGGAATGGCGCTGCCGCAAGTCGGTCGGGCCGTTCCAACGGATGATCGCTGACCTTGGAACACAGCCGCAAGTCGGTCGGGCCGTCATTCGGGAGGTTAATGGCTGTGGAACACAGCCGCTAAATGATCTCGCCTTCATCCAGATAGACCATCTCACCGCCGACGGTAATCTACGCGAACTCCTCGAAAATCTTACAGTTTTGCGCTTCGATTCGAGTAGCGGCTCTCTAGCCGGGTTTTTCCGGGTTGCATCCGTAAAATGGCCGAGTTCCGACGCTCTAGCCGGGTTTTTCCGGGTTGCATCCGTCAATTGGTCGGGTTGCTGCACTCTAGCCGGGTTTTTCCGGGTTGCATCAGTCATTTGGTCTGGTTGCGGCGCCAGTACCCAAAAGAAGCCGGGTCGCCCCGGCTTCTTCAAAACTCAAATCTCCAACGTGCCCTCGAACGCGATCGCCGCCGGACCGGTCATGTACACGCGGTTGTCCGCTTCCTTCCACTCGATCAGCAGGTCGCCGCCGGCCAGGGAGATCGTCGCTTTGCGGTCCGTCAGCCCGTTCAGCACCGACGATACGAGGGTCGCGCAAGCCCCGGTGCCGCAAGCGAGCGTAGGACCTGCCCCACGTTCCCAGACGCGCATGTCGACTTGCGAACGGGAGTTTACGGTCGCGAATTCCACGTTGATTTTGCGGGGGAACAGCGGGTGTTTCTCCAGCTTCGGCCCCCACGTCGCCAGTTCGAACCCGGCCGCGTCGTCGACGTAGATGACGCAATGGGGATTCCCCATCGACACCGCAGTGAACCGGAATTCGCGCCCGTCCACCTCCACCGGATGGCTGATAACCGGATTGGAGTCGATCGTTGTGGGAACGTCCAGCCCGTTCAGGATCGGCGCCCCCATGTCGACGGTCACCCGTTGTACCTCGCCTCCGCCGACCTCCAGAACGAGCGGCTGCACGCCTGCTCCCAGGGTTTCGATCGTCAGCTCCGTTTTCGCCGTCAACCCTTTATCGTACACATACTTGGCCACGCAGCGGATGGCGTTTCCGCATTGCTCGGCTTCGGAGCCGTCGGAGTTGATAATGCGCATGCGGAAATCCGCCCGCTCCGACGGCAGGATGTAGACGAGGCCGTCCGCACCGATGCCGAAGAAACGGTTGCACAACCGAACCGCCAGTTCGCCGGCTCCGGCCGGCAGTTCACGCTCTCCATACACGACGATGAAGTCGTTTCCGAGTCCGTGCATTTTCGTGAATTGCATGATGATGTCCTCCTTTAGCTTGCTGCGGCTGCTTTCTGGCTTGTATCTTACCGCACCGGGGCGGGAAAAGGGATACAGCCAACTGCCGTTTGTTTGCACTTTTCCGCTACAGCGCCGGTTTACGGTCCCCATGCCCGCAACTTCTCCGCTACCCGTACCACTTGTCCGCAATCGCGTCGTCTGTTTCGTTGCTCCGCTACCCGCACCACTTGTCCCAATCGCGTCATCTGTCCGCTGCTCCACTACCTGCTGCATTTGTCCCCTACCGGCTTCACCACTCAGCTGCCCGCTTCACTTTGCCGCCGCTGCACCGCTTTACAGTCCCTTAATGCGCAGCTTGTCCAGCGCCCGCTTCGCCCGGCTGCGGGCTTCTTCCACGGTATCGGCCGTCGCCAGCGTGACCGCCATGCGGCGTCCCGGTTTCGTCACGGGCTTGCCGAACACGCGCGCTTGCGTATCCGGTACGTAGAGCGCTTCCTCCAGACCCTCGATCCGGTAGTCCTCCATTTCCGCATCCGCCTTCAGCGGGCGGCTGGCTCCCGGGGACACGACTTTGATTTCCGGTATCGGCAACCCGAGAATCGCCCTGGCATGCAGCGCGAACTCGGACAGGTTCTGGCTGACCAGGGTGACGAGGCCGGTATCGTGCGGACGCGGCGACACTTCGCTGAAGTAGACCTTGTCTCCGGCCAGGAACAGCTCGACGCCGAAAATGCCCGCCCCGCCAAGCTCGTCCGTAATCGCGAGGGCGATCCGTTTCGCTTCGGCGAGCTGGGCTCCCGTCATCTCGTGGGGCTGCCAGGACTCGATATAATCCCCGTCCTGCTGGATATGGCCGATCGGCTCGCAGAACAAGGTGCCTCCCGCGGAACGGACCGTCAGCAGCGTGATTTCCGATTCGAACCGGATGAACTGCTCCACGATAACGCGTCCTTGCCGCACCCGGCCGCTTTCCATCGCCAGCTGCCAGCTCCGGGGGATGTCGGCTTCCGAACGGCATACGCTCTGGCCTTTGCCGGAAGAACTCATCAGAGGTTTCACGACGCAAGGGAACCCCATCGCTCGAGCCGCCTGCTCGAACTCCTCGAACGTATCCGCGAACCGGTAATCGGCCGTCGGAAGACCCAGCGTTTCGGAAGCGAGCCTACGGATGCCTTCGCGGTCCATCGTCAGCCTTGCGGCCCGGGCCGTAGGAATCACCCGAAAACCTTCGTCCTCCAGCTTCACCAGTTCCGCCGTGGCGATCGCTTCGATCTCCGGAACGATCAGGTCCGGCTTCTCCCGTTCGACGAGTTCCCGAAGCGCGGCGCCGTCGAGCATGTCGATCACGTAGC
This sequence comes from Cohnella sp. CFH 77786, assembly GCF_019400745.1. GTDB lineage: Bacteria > Bacillota > Bacilli > Paenibacillales > Paenibacillaceae > Cohnella. The sequence continues at coordinate 251,263 of NZ_WJIB01000001.1, forward strand.
TCCGGTCCGCCACGTGCATGGCCGGCGCGCCTTCGTAACGGTCGACCGCCACCGTTTCCACGCCCAGCCGCTGGGCCTCGATGATCACTTCTTTGCCAAGTTCGCCCGATCCGAGCAGCATCATTTTTTTCGTATGGTACATAGAGGGAGCGAAACCGCCTTTCCAAACCGATTTTCCTCATTATACCTTCCGCGCGGGCTCGGTTCACCTTTTTTTCGGTACGGTGTATCGTTTTCCGCGTTTTTCCGTTATGAAAGCGGAATGCACCCTAATACTTTTTCGTCTCGGACGCAGACGCCGTTCATGGGAGCATGCGAAGCCAAGGCGTCAAAGTTTCGGCAGTCCATGGTGGAGGCAGTATGCGATTCTTCGACGCCTGGGACCGGGACGGAAACCGGTTCGGCATGCGACGTTCCAGGAGAAATGGGCGATCAAAAGCGAGTCATAGCGAATAAAAGCGAAAACCCTCCAAAGCAGACATCGTGTCTGTTCCGGAGGGTTCCGTTCTGCGTGCGGTTGTCGGACGCCGGCCGTTCCGGCTTTGCGGCAACCTCTAACGGGAAACCGGGCGCGGCGGACGGGCGGTCGTGGTGCCGTAGCTGATCTTGCGGCCTTTCTTCGGCTTGGACGTCCCCAGCACGCTGCCGATCCCCATCACGAACGTCGGAATGCCGGCGGCGACGGTCACGAGCGCCCAGTCGCGGAAGCCGAGCGGCACCGTTTTGAAAACGGGCTGAAGCGGCTCCAGGTACAAGACGGCAAGCATGAGCAGAAGCGAAGAAAGCACGGCCAGCACGAGGAAGCGGTTCTCAAGCAGTCTGCGGTGGAAAATGGATCGGGAGCTGCGGCAATCGAACACGTGGATGAGCTGCGCCATGACGAGCGTGGCGAATGCGACGGTCTGGGCGTGAACCAGCGATGCCGCGTCTCCGGTCCCTTGAATCAGCGTCACATAGAACGCCCCCAGCGTGCACAATCCGATCAGCAGGCCGCGGCTGATGATTTTCCACCCGAGACGGCGGGCAAAAATGTTTTCCTTGGCCGGCCGCGGCTTCTGCCGCATCAAATCGCTCTCCGATTGGTCGACGCCGAGCGCCATCGCCGGCAAGCCGTCCGTGACGAGGTTGACCCACAGGATCTGGATCGGCACGAGAGGCAGCGGCAGGCCGAGCATCATCGCCAGGAACATCGTCATGATCTCGCCGACGTTGGAAGCGAGCAAATAGCGGATGAACTTGCGGATGTTCTCGTAAATGCCGCGCCCTTCCTCGACGGCCGCGACGATCGTCGAGAAGTTGTCGTCCGCCAGCACGAGCGCGGAAGCTTCCTTCGTGACGTCGGTGCCGGTGATGCCCATCGCGATGCCGATGTCGGCCGCCTTGACGGCGGGCGCGTCGTTCACCCCGTCGCCGGTCATCGCCACGACGTGGCCGTTCCGCTGCAGCGCTTGCACGATGCGCAGCTTATGCTCGGGGGAAACGCGCGCGTAGACGCTGACCTCGTCCGCGATTCGGCCGAGCTCCTCGTCGCTCATCGCGGACAGCTCCGACCCGCTTACAACCCGCCCGTCCCGCTGCATGATGCCGATGCTCCGGGCGATCGCTTCGGCGGTCAGGCCGTGGTCGCCGGTGATCATCACCGTCTTGATGCCGGCCTGCCGGCATTTGACGATCGCCTCCTGAACCTCCTTGCGGGGAGGGTCGATCATGCCGGCCAATCCGACAAAGACGAGCCCTCTCTCCGCTTGCTCATTCGTCTCGCAAGCTTCGCCCGTCTTCAGGTCGCGATAGGCGAAACCCAGCACGCGAAGGGCATCCTTGGCCATCAATTCGTTCGCTTGAAGCACTTTCTGGCGAAGGGTCGCGGTAAAAGGCGTGATCTGGTCTCCCCACAGCACGTAATCGCAGTGCTCCACGAGCAAATCCGGCGCTCCCTTGGTCATGAGAAGCTGCTTGCCTTGGTGGGAAACGAGCACCGACATCCGTTTGCGGTCGGGATCGAACGGAAACTCCTTCATCCGCCGGTACAACGTCTCCAGCGACGCCCGGGTGTGGCCGGTTTTGGCCGCCAGCACGAGCAGCGCGCCTTCCGTCGGATCGCCTTTCACTTTCCACTCCCCGCCGTCCTTCCCCGGCTCCTCTTTGCCGGGTTTGCGTTTGCGGGGATCGTCCGCCTTCTCCTGCCGGTCCAGCTCCGCGTTGTTGCACAGAGCCGCCACCTGGGCCAGCCTGCGGATCGCCGAATCCCCTTTGGCTTCCACCGGTTTGTCGGATTCCCTCAACTGTCCTGCCGGATCGTATCCTTCGCCCGACACGTCGATCCGCCTTCCTCCGAGCCACAGGCGGGTGACGGTCATCTGATTTTGCGTCAGCGTGCCCGTCTTGTCCGAGCAGATGACCGACGCGCAGCCGAGCGTTTCCACCGACGGAAGCTTGCGGACGATCGCCCGACGCCGGATCATGCGCTGCACGCCAAGCGCCAGCGCGATGGTGACGATCGCCGGCAAGCCCTCCGGAATGGCGGCGACCGCCAGGCTGACCCCGGCGAGGAACATCCCGTACAACGGCTGCCCATGCAGAACGCCCGCCGCGACGACCATAACCGTCAGCAGGATGGCGATGACGATCAGAATTTTGCCGAGCTGCTCCAGCCTGCGCTGCAGCGGAGTCTCCGCCTCCTCCGTACGCTGGATCAAATCGGCGATCGTGCCCATTTCCGTCTTCATGCCGGTCGTCGTGACGATGCCCCGGGCCGTGCCTTTCGTGACCATCGTACCGAGGTAGCCGCAGTTTTTCCGGTCTCCCAGCGGGAGCTCCGCCGCCGTCAGCGGCCCCGCTTCTTTCACGACCGGCACGGATTCTCCCGTCAGCGCCGCTTCGTCGACCGCGAGCTGCTGGCAGTCGATGAGACGCAAGTCCGCGGGTATGCGGTCGCCGCTCTCCAGCAGGACGACGTCTCCCGGAACGAGGGTACGGGCCGGCACCGCCTCGAGCTTTCCGCCGCGGATGACCTTGGCATGGGGCGCGGACAGTTCCTTCAAGGCGCGAAGGGAGCGCTCGGCGCGGTACTCCTGGAAGAACCCGAGGATTCCGTTAATGAGAATGATCGCAATGATCGTAAGGGCGTCGAGCATCTCCCCGAGTAGGCCCGAGATGACGACGGCCCCGACGAGGACGAGCACCATGAAATCCTTGAATTGACCCAAGAGCAGCTTCAGAGGCGGCTCGCCCTTCTTCTCCTGCAGCTCGTTGGCCCCGTGCTCCGCGAGCCGCCTCCGCGCTTCATCCGGCGCAAGCCCCTCCCTGGGATCGGTCCGAAGCGCCTCCGCCAGCCCGGTTTCGTCCAGCTGGTGCCACGTTTTCCCTTCCACGTTCCGTTCAGCTCCTCCCGTAATCCGCTGTTCGCTCCACCCAATTCCGTGGACAGCCTTTTCAAGCTATGTCTATTCAGACAAGCCGGGAAATATCCCCGCTGCCCTTTCCCTTTGGGGGGAACTATGGCATCATAAGTAGACGCGATCCGAATCAGCGGAAAAACAGCGAACAGGAACGGGAGTTATCGCCTTATGTCACTCGACGGCATCGTGACGCGCGCCCTCGTGCACGAATTGCAGGGGATCGTCGGCGCGCGGATCGCCAAAATCTATCAACCGACCGAAAACGAAATCGTCCTCCATATCCGCGGCCAAGGCGCCGGCGGCCGGCTGCTGCTGTCCGCCCATCCGTCCATGCCGCGTCTGCACTGGTCGCAGCAGGCGTGGGAGAATCCGTCCGAGCCCCCGATGTTCTGCATGCTGCTGCGCAAATACTGCGAAGGCGGCGTGATCGAAAGCGTGAGCCAGGACGGCCTGGAAAGGATCGTCTGGATCGACGTCCGCCACCGCGACGAGCTCGGCGACTATTCGCTGAAACGGCTGACGCTCGAAATCATGGGCCGGCACAGCAACCTCATTCTGATGGACCCGGCGACCGGGCACATCCACGACGGCATCCGCCACGTCACGCCGGCCGTCAGCAGCTTCCGCGTCGTGCTTCCCGGAACGGCGTACGTCGCGCCGCCTTCCCAGAACAAGCGGAATCCTCTCGAAGCGACGGCTACGCAAGCGGCCGAAACGGCAGCCGCGGCGATTTCGCCGGAAGGCGGGCTGGACGCGCGGGCGGCGGCCCAAGCTTGGGTGAACGCGTATACCGGCCTGAGTCCATTGTCCGCCAAGGAAATCGCGTTCCGCGCGGAAGGCAAGCCGGAGCGGCTGGGGGCGGCATTCCGGGCAACGATGGACGACGTCGCCGGGCACCGCTACCGACCGAATCTGGTCGAAAACGCGGACGGAAAAACATGGTTTTCCGCGATCGACCTTACGCATTTGGAAGGAAACGTCACCGGGTTTTCGTCCATGCACGAATGCCTGGAAGCTTATTACCGAGACAAGGCGGACCGCGACCTCGTCCGCCAACGGACGGCCGACTTGAGCCGTTTTCTGGCGAACGAGATCGCCAAGCTCGAGAAGAAGCTCGCCAAGCTCGAAGAGACGCTGGCCGATGCAGAGGAAGCCGACAAGCTCCGGAGAATCGGCGAACTGCTGACCGCCCACCTGCACGAGCTCAAACGAGGGGACGAAACGGCGGAAATCACCGATTACTACGAGGAAGACCAGCCCCGGATCAAGGTGGCGCTGGATCCGCTGCTTACGCCGACGGAGAACGCCCAGCGTTATTTTCGGAAGTACAATAAACTCAAAAACAGCAAATCTGTCGTGGAGGAGCAAATCGCCGAGGCGCAGGCGGAGATCGGATATTTGGAATCGGTGCTGCAGGGGCTGGCGACGGCTTCCCCGTCCGACATCGAGGAAATCCGCGAGGAGCTGACGGAGCAAGGGTACATCCGCCAGCGAGGAGAAAAGCGGGGCCCCAAGAAGAAGAAAAAAGAAACGCCGTCCGTGCTCTGCTACACGTCAAGCGAGGGCATTCCGATCTACGTGGGCAAAAACAACACGCAAAACGATTACGTGACCAACCGGCTCGGCCAGCCGACCGACACATGGCTGCATACGAAGGACATCCCCGGCTCGCACGTGCTGATCCGGGGAGCCGAGTTCGGAGAGGCGACCTTGAAGGAAGCGGCGGCGATCGCCGCTTATTACAGCAAAGCCCGGGAGTCCAGCAACGTGCCGGTCGATTACACCCGCATCCGCAACGTCCGCAAGCCCAGCGGCGCCAAGCCCGGCTTCGTGATTTACGAAGGCCAGAAGACGTTGTACGTGACGCCGGACGAGTCGTTGATCCGTTCGCTCCCCAGCAGCGTGAAATAGTTTCTCGAACCGCGTCAACCTCAAACGGCGGAGCCGGTCAATCGACCCGGTTCCGCCGTTTCGGCTTATCCACCGCTTCCCTCGCGTCCCCGGACAGCAGGCGGACGGTTTGCGTCCCTTCCGGCACCCTGTCCTCAATCACGACCTGGCCGCCGACGAGAACAAGGAGACTTCATGACGGCCTCACCGCCAGCAATCGGTCCAGCACGACCGCGTCCACCGTCCGGTTGCCGACCCGGCCATGGAACACGATCCCTTCCCGGGTGCCGTGAAAATCCGAGCCCCCGGTCACGAGCTTCCCGCGGGACTTGGCGAGCGTCTTGTAATGCCGCTCCATCGCCACGTCATGATCCGAGTGGTGCGCTTCCAGCCCGTCCGCTCCCCCGTCCAGCAGCTCGAGCACGAGGCGGTCGTTCCGGTACAGACCGGGATGGGCGACGATCGCCGCCCCGCCCGCTTCGTGAATCCAACGGACGGCATCGAGCGGGCCAATCCGGGGCGGATTCGCGTAAGCCGCCGCCCCTTCCGCCAAATACCGGTTGAACGCGTCCCGCATGTCTTTCGCGTAGCCTTTGCGGACGAGCACTCCGGCCATATGCGGACGCCCGATGGAGCCGTCGCCGCGGGGGGATGCCGACGCCTCCCTCTCCACTTCATCCATCGCGATCTCCACGCCGAGCGCGTTCAGCTTCGCCACGATCTCCGCATTGCGCCGCGCCCTGACTTGGCGAAGCGAAACGAGCCTGTCCAGCAGCACCGGATCGTCCGGCGCGAACCCGTAACCCAGGATGTGAATGTCCTTGCCTTCCGCGGAGGTGCTGATTTCGACCCCCGGAATGACGCGAATGCCGTATTCCGCGCCTGCGGCGAGCGCTTCCGCGACGCCTGCCACCGTATCGTGATCGGTTATGGCGACGGCCGCCAGTCCCGCTTCCTTCGCCATCCGAACCACTTCAGCGGGACGATGGCGGCCGTCGGACGCCGTCGTATGGGTATGGAGATCAGCCCGGCTCATGCGACAACCCCCTTAATTGTTCCAGCAGTGCCGCGGCTGGAATCGAAAGCAAGGATGAGGGCAGACGTACCGCATAAAATTGGCGGCGGAACGACACGTCCCGGATGCGGACGGTTTTGAGCAGCCCTAACGCGGCCTCGTGCTTGATCGCCCACACCGACAGCACGGACAGCCCGAGCCCGGCTTCCACCGCCGACTTGATCGCCGCCGTGCTGCCGAAATCGCTGACCACACGAAGCCGGCCCTCGTCCGCGCCGTGGCGCAGCAGCTCGTCTTCCACCACCTGGCGGGTGCCCGAGCCTTTCTCGCGAAGGACGAGCGGCTGCTCCAGCACTTCGGCCAGTTCAACCGATTCGCGCTCGGCGAAAGGGTGCCCCGCGGGCGCGACCAGCACGAGTTCGTCGTCCATCACGGCCTCGGCATGGATGCCGGGCGTGTCGCAGGGCGCCTCGATCAAGCCGAAATCAAGCCCCTGGTGCTGGATCGCGTCGACGATTTCGGTCGTGTTCATCACTTTCATGCTGACCGCGAGATCCGGATGGCGGCGAAGGAACGATCCGAGCAATCGGGGCAGCACGTATTCCCCGATCGTCAGGCTCGCCGCGAATTGCAGCCGGCCCTTCAAAGCTTCGACGAACCGGATCATCATCGCGTCCGTGTCCCTCATCAGCTCCACGGCTTTGCGCGCCTGCGGCAGCAGAGAGTGGCCGGCCTCCGTCAGCTCGAGCTTCTTGGTCGTCCGGTTGAGCAGCTTCGTGCCGAAACGTTCCTCCAGCGCCTGAACCTGCATCGTAACCGCCGGTTGGGTCATATGCAGGGCCTGCGCGGCCGAGGAGAAGCTGCCTCTTTCCGCAACGGTGTAAAAGATGTGCAGTTGATGCACGTTCAGCGCCATGCTTCTCCCGCCTTTGTCACCTTTTCTTCCTCAATCGATTATATCATAGCATAGGAAAAGGCTGCTCCGAACGGATCTCCGCCGGAATGCAGCCTTATCGGTTCGCCGGTCAACGGCGTTTGCGGTTGTTCTTGATGAGCGTCATGCGGCGGGAATGGCGGAGCCAGGAATAGTACGTTTTCAAATCACGAAGCTCCATCGTCTCCGACATGCGTCCGAGGAAAGTCACGATAATCATCTTATGAAGAGGTTGGCCGAGCAGATCGGTATCTTTGTCCGACACCGCGAATTCCGCCACGAAAACGAGGTCGTCGTCGATCGTGTAAACGTCCTGCTCGTTCCGGTAATAGGAAACGATGCGGCCTTCCTTCAGGCATTCCCACATGAATTGGGCGATATCGGAGTAGCCGGTTTTCTCGCTCTCCACCCGGTCGGACCAGCGCGTTCGGGCATGATTGGTTATGATGATGTCGGCCACTCTCTTGTCGCCCAGCACAACATAGAAAGGCTCGTACGTGTTCCATCGCTCCGTGTGTTTGTCCTTCACCGGGTATCCCCTTCCCGACACTAGGTCCTAAAGCCCACTCGCGCAATCCAACCTTTTAGGAAGTTACGTCCATTTTAACGCATCGCTTCCCGACGATTCAACAAAAATTTAAGGGAGCGCCGATTCCCGCGTCTCAGAGACGAAAAAAAGCCTCCGCCGGGAGACTTTTCCGTGATTCAGAAAGGTGAAGATCTGCGATGCTTTTCTGAATCGCCTCGGGTAAAACGTCTATCCGTTCGAAATGACGGGGCCGTTTTACTTGGCACCTTCGAGCACGGCCGCTACAAACTGTAAAACCGCGTTTTGTCCGGCACGTTTTTCTCGTATTCGGTTTTGATTTCGCCGCGGTAAGAACGTTCGACTTTGCGAACATAGGGCAGGCGCTGCAGATTCCGGACGGCTTCTTCCGCGCTGTCCGCGTTCATGTAAAGCACCGCGTAATTCATTTTGCGGGACACATAGTGGAGGGAGCCGTACTTGTCCAGTCCCCTCGCCGCTTTCAAATCGCTGAACCAGACGATATAACCGTGGCGTTCCGCAAACATTCCCATTCCCCCGACTTCCGATCTCAATAAAACCCGTCTCAGCGCGGGCGGTGTCCGCAGGCTCGCGTCAACCGCAGCCGCCGCTGCCGCAGGAACAGCTTCCGCCGCCTCCGCAACCCCCGCCCTTGGCCCCGGGGTCCGCGTCCGGCACCTTGACGCTCTCCGAAACCGCGCGGGCAACGGTCACGGAAATCTCGCGAAAAAGTTCGTCGAGGTCCCGTTCCGCCGCTTTGAAACGACGAACAGATTCCACCCGGTCCAGTTCGGCCTGGACGGCGTAAACCTTGTCCAGCGCTTCATGATAATCGGGATGAAAGCGGCCGAACCGCTCGCATTCCGCGAATTTCTCCTTGGCTTTGAAAAGCCGCCGAGCCGCCTGTGCGGCTTCTTCGTCGTTCTCGACTTTCCTTTTCCAATATACGTATTCTTCCGCCATGGCGGATTGCTTGATCATCTCTCCCAGCGTATACGCGCGCGACAGAAGCTCCGTCCAATCGGCGGGACCTTCGCCTGCGTCCCGTTGCAACATAGGGAGGGTTTCCGGCATGAGGGCCAAGCGTTTCACCTCACCTTGTAGGCATGCGAATCATTTTCTATCATACCACAGTTCGGCGGCGAAAGGTGAATTACTTCGAGGCGGCCGGCTCCCATTCGGGCAACACGATCCTGAGCGCGCCCAGCCGGTCCGCGGGAAGCGTCACCGGTCCGGACGGATCCGCGGCGAAACCGGCAGCTTCGCCCGCGGGCCGCCATCTTCCGCTGACCTCCCATCCATCCCCCCGCTCATGAAGGGCATGCGGGACGAATACCGCTTGTCCGGTTTCGTCCCCGATTTGGAGGGCCGCTCGCCAGCCGATCGCCCTGCGGATGATTTCCTGCCTCGTGGAGGCGTGGTACAGGCCGGGTTTGCGGAGCCACGCGGACGGCACTTCCCCGACGCCGGGAAACAGCTCGTCCGCGGACGCGACCGTCCGGTCCGGTTCATAGAAGGACAGCACGCGGCTGCAAGGAATCCACCCCGCTTCGTTCAAGCCGTCGCGACCTGCCGCGGGCGACTCCTGCGGGACCGATTTCGGTTTCGGCGAAATCGCGGGGCTGCCGATCTTCGCCAGCCTGGCCTCGAGCGCCGGGACTTTCGCACGGTCGACGATGAAGTCCCGGTCCCCCAGCCGCTCGATCAAGCAAGATGCGGTTTCCGGGTCCTCCAGCAAGCGGCATGCCGTTTCGGCGCTGTCCGTCCGCAGCAACGTTTCCTCCGTCATCCGCGTTTTGCCGAGGCGTCCGAACCAGTCCGAGAGCGCGCCCGAGACCGGTTCCGGCAGCGGGGCGTCCCCCCCGCTCTCCAAGAAGCGCACGACATCCTCCTGCCGCCAGCCCGCCGCGAATGCCCGTTCCGAAGCGGATTTCGTCAGCCGGTAAACGAACATGCGGTCGGCCGAGACGCGTTCGGAAATCTCTTCCAGTTGCCATCTGGCGCCCAGGCCGACGCCCGGCGGAACGTAGATTTCCCCGTCCGGCTGGACGAGGAACGGCTCCGCATCCCCGTATCCGGTCTTGTCCGGATCCTCCTCCAAGGAAACCAGAAGCCGGAACACGCCTTCTCCCCGGAAGGTCCCGCGTTCGGCCCAGCCGAACGCGATGAGCATGCGGAGCCACGCCTCCGCGGCAGCCGGGTCCACTCCGATCCCCGCGATATCCCTTTCCTTGTGCCAGAAGCCTTCTCGGCAGGCCGCCACGGCCGACGCCGACAAATGCCGCTCGGGGTCGGCCGAAACGTAGCGCTCCAGAACGAGCCGGTGGATTTCCGCCTCCGCCTCCGCCGGCGTCTTCTCCAGCCATGGCGTCATCCCGGACTCGTCTGCGACGATTTCGCTGCCCCGCTTCCGCAGCGCGCCGACACACAGGCCCAGATCGACTGCGAGCGCCGCTGTCGCGGGCTGTTGCTCGTGAGCGGGATAAACGAGCCCCAGCGGCGCAAGCTCTTCGGCCGTAAGCCTCATCGCGGACGCCAGCTTCGCGGCGGCGGACTTGGACATCGCCCCCTTGGCGGTGAGCGGAATGCCCGTCCGTCGCACGGACGCCCACGCGGAGAGCAGCTCGAGCGCCAACGGAAGGCGGAAGGGAGCCGGCGTCACGCGTACTTCGGCGGCATCCGCAGCGTCCAGCGGTGCCGCGTTGGCCGGCAGAATCAGGCGCTGCCAGACGGGCACCATGTCCGTCGGCACGTAGTAGAGCCTGTCTCCCCATGTCTTGCGGACCGCGAAGAGGATGCCCGACCTCCGGAGCCGGGCCAGGGCAACCCGCCGCTCCGCGCCGGTATAGCCGCCGTCCCGGAGCGATTCCGCTTCCCCCTTCTCTTCCTCGAACGGAACCGCGCCGTAGCGCAGCAGAATACCGCCGAAGATCCGCTTGAGCGGAAGCTCCGCGCGCTCCGCCCATTCGGCGGCCCAAGCCGGCGAAGCCAGGACGTCCGGAAGCTCCATTCCCCCGGCGATACGGGAAGCGACGGTCTTGTCCGTCGCGATCAGCTTCCGGACGGAATCCGGCAACCGTTCCACGGAAGGCCTTACGTTCATACGGAAACTCCCTCCGATCCGCCGGGAGCATCCGGCTGCCACGCGTCCACGGCGTATTCGTACCCTTGCTCCACGAGGAACCGCCCCCGGTTCCGGGCGAACTCCACCTCGTCCGTCCCTTCGCTCACCAACGTGTAGAAGGAAGCCGGCCCCCCGGAAGGCTTGGGCCGGAGGATCCGCCCCAGCCGCTGGGCCTCTTCCTGCCGCGAGCCGTAGCTGCCGGACACTTGGATCGCGACGGAGGCGTCCGGAAGATCGACCGCGAAATTGGCCACCTTCGATACGATCAGCGTGCCGATATCGCCCCGGTTGAAGAGGTCGAACAGCCGCCGCCTCTCCTCATGCGGCATTTCGCCCGTTACGAGCGGGAGGCCCAGTTCCTCCGCGAGCCGACGAAGCTGGTTCAGGTACTGGCCGATGATCAGCGTAGGCGACCCTTCGTGCCTGGCCAGCAGACGGCGCAGCACCTCCGCCTTGGCCGGATTTTCCCCCGCGATCCGGTGGCGGGCACGCGGCGGAGCCTCGCGGTATTGCCTGATCGCGGAATCGGCCATCGGCACCCTCACTTCCTTGCAGGACGCCTCCGCGATCCAGCCTTCCCGTTCGCTCCGTTTCCAGGACAGCTCGTACGTTTTGGGTCCGATGAGCGCGAACACGTCCATCTCCCGGCCGTCTTCCCGGACAAGCGTCGCGGTCAGGCCGAGCCTGCGGGTCGCTTGCAGTTCCGCGGTCATCCGGAAGACGGGCGCAGGAAGCAGATGCACCTCGTCGTAAACGATCAAGCCCCAGTCCCGTCCCTCGAACAGCTTCCAATGCGGATAACCCTCCGAACGGGAACGGCGGTGGGTCAGCACTTGGTACGTCGCGACGGTGACGGGCCGGACCTGCTTGCTCGTCCCCGTGTATTCTCCGATATCCCCTTCCGTCAAGGTCGTGTTTTCCAGCAGCTCCCGGATCCATTGGGAGACCGACATCGTATTCGGCGTCAAAATCAGCGTTTCGCACCCCAGCCGGACCATGGCCGCCATGCCGACCCACGTTTTGCCCGCGCCGCAAGGAAGCACGGCCACGCCGCTGCCGCCTCCGATGCCGTCCCTCGCGAGAAAGGCGTCCGCCGCCTCGCGCTGATAGGCGCGCAGCTTGACCGGTTTCCCGGAGGCGGACACCTCCCGAAAGGCAACGGAAAGCGCGCCGCCGCTCCGGTATCCGGCCTCGTCGACGATCGGACAGCCGCGCGCGGCAAGCGCGCTTTTGAGCGCTCCCCGCATGGCGGGTTCCACGGCGACCAGCACCTCGTTATTCGCGGGTGAGGAGGCGAAACAGCGAACGACTTCGGGCCAATCGTAAGCCATTCGCAAACGTTCCGGCAGATCGGCCGACAGAAACAAGCCCTCCGGCCGGTTCACCAGGCGGAAACGTCCGAAGCTGTCCATCCGTTCCCGAATTTCGCGTTCGACGGATGACGGCAGGCCGTACCTCGCGTACCTGCGGAGGTTCGCGATCACCGAGTCCGCGGTTTCGCCCGCGGCTGCGGCGTTCCACAGCGACACCGGCGTCATCCGGTACGTGTGCAGATGCCCGGGCCGTTTGCCCAGCTCCGCGACCGGGCGGAGAACCTCCAGCACCTCTTCGTATCCGGAATGGCGGCCGTCCAGCAGCAGGGTGCCGTCGGACTGCACCAACAGCGGTAAGGATGACGACATGCAAAGCACCACCTCTATTTCGCCGCTTTCCGGAATCCCGCGTCCGCCGCCTCCTGTTCCGAACAGAACCACCGCTCGGGTTTCGTGTTCCGGTAGGAACTCCCTCCCGGCACGTGGTAAATTTTATCCCCTTTCGCGTTGACGTTGCCCTTGATCGGATACGGGCAGGCGGGAGGCGCCGCGGTCGCGGAATCGTCCGGCGCGTTCGTCTCTTTTCCATCGTTCCCAGGTTCGCCGCCCCATAATCCGGCTCCGCGGGAGCGCGCCTCCTTCTGCAGACGGACGAACGAATCGGCGAAAGCCACGTTCGGAGGAACGGTCATCACCTGCGCGTATCCTTCTTTCACGAGCCGCTCGTTGAACATCATTTCATCCCCCGATACGAAAACGTATCGCAGCAGCCGTCCGTACTTGTCCCGGTCAGAAACGTCCGGAAACAGGATCACGGATCGTCCCGACAAAATCTTCTCCGTGTAGTCCGCCGCTTCTTTCCCGTAATACTGGACTTTCCCGTGGGTCTCCGGCGTGTTGACGCCAATCAGCCGCACTTTGGCTCCGCTCTCGAGCTCGAACGTGTCTCCGTCCACGATCCGCCGCACCGTTCCCCGCTCCGCGCGGTCGGCCGGCAAATTCGGATACCCGGCCAAAATCCGGGCCAGATCGTCCCCGCCGTCCGGCGGCAACGATCGTCCCCCACAACCGCTTAACAACATAACCGCTGCCGCGAGCAGAAAACGGATTGCCCGGACGTTCCTCTCCCTTTTCCCCATCCTTGCGTTCTCCCTCTCCATAAACAATCCCCCGATATTGACGATGCTTCTACGCCGCACATCATCTTAAGGGGAGCCCCTGTTCATTTTAAAAAAAGCCCGTATGTCCGGTTTGCCGGCATACGAGCCATACTGCTGCGGCGATCTCCTTAATGGATGGTCGATTCCCGGTGCTCGTGCTCGGAAATGCCGCTGAGCGCTTGCCCCGCCTCCGACACGAAAATTTCCCTGACCGCCAGGTCGCCGATCGAGACGATGCCCCTTAGTTCGCCATTCTCCACGACGGGAAGACGGCGGATCTGCTTGGTTGCCATCAACGAAACCGCTTCGTCCACCGACAGGTTCGGGGAAACGGTCTGAACGTTGTCCGACATCACTTCCATGACGGAGGTGGAGCCGGAATGCTTCTCCGCGTATCCCCGAATGACGAGATCGCGGTCCGTGATGACGCCGATCAACCGGTTCCCTTCCACGACCGGAACGAACCCGATGTCGTGGTCCCGCATGGCGACCGCCGCTTCGTACAGATTGTCCTTCGGCGTGACCGTCACGCAGCCTTTCGTCATGACATCCGCAATTTTGCGCATGGTGTCCCTCCTTTCCGGTATAGCGTGACCGAAACGAAGCACTTCCATGCGGCTTGCTCATCTCCCGGAATCCGGCCGGGCCGAATCGTCCGCGACCGCCACGAGCAGCCGGGCGGCCAAGAGCATCGCCCGTTCGTCGATGTCGAACCGGGGATGGTGGTGCGGCGCGGAAGCGCCGTCTTCCCGCCCGGCTCCCACGAATACGAAGCATCCTGGAATTTCCTTTAAATAGTAAGAGAAATCTTCACCCGCCATGATGCGTTCGCTGACCGTCGTCCGGACTTCCGGCAGCGCTTCCGCCGAAACCGCCAGCACCCGGGCCGCTTCCGCTTCGTCATTGACGACCGGGGGATATCCCTCGATGTAATGGAACCGGTATTCCGTGCCGTGCATTTCGCATACGTGCCGGACCACCTCTTCCAGCCGCCGCCGCACCAAGCTGCGGATTTCCGGCGTGAAGGTTCTCACGGTGCCGCTGAGCCGGCATCGTTCCGCGATGACGTTGTTCGCCGTACCCGCGTGCAGCTGTCCCACCGATACGACCGCCGATTCCAGCGGGTTTACGCTGCGGGAGACGATCGACTGCAGCGCGGTCACCAGCGCGGCCCCCGTCACGAGCGCGTCGGCGCTCTCATGGGGCAGCCCCGCGTGTCCGCCCCGGCCCGCGATTTCCACCTCGAACTCGTCCGGGCAAGCCATGAACGGTCCCGGCCTCGTCGTCACCGTGCCGTATGGAAGCAGCGACCACAAATGGATGCCGTAAATCGCCTCCGCCCCTTCCAGGGCGCCGTCCGCGATCATGCCCACGGCGCCGCCCGGCAGCGTCTCTTCCCCAGGCTGAAACAGGAACAATCGGGTGCCCGCCGTCTCTTCCTTGCGCAAGCTGTAATAACGGGCGACCGCCAGCATCTCGGCCGTATGCGCGTCATGCCCGCAGGCGTGCATGACGCCGGGAACCGTCGAGGCGTATTCGCACGTCTTCTCGTCGGCAATCGGGAGCGCGTCGATATCCGCCCGCAAGGCGATGCATCTGCCCGGCAAGCTTCCCGTCAGCCTCGCGACCACGCCCGTTCCGCCTACGCCTCTTTTCACCTCGAGCCCCCACGACTCCAGCAGGTCCGCGATCATGCGGGACGTTTCGTACTCCTTGAAGGACAGCTCCGGATACCGATGCAAGTGACGGCGCCATGCCACCATGTCGGGATAAAGCGTCTGCAGGCTGACCTCCTTCACGATTGGGGCGCCTCCTTCCTTCGGCCGATCTTCAAGATCGGACTCTATTCTGTTATTGTACCAGAATCCGGATTGACAGTCATCAACGCTTTAACGCTTTCCCCAAGTAAAAACGACTTCAATCGGAGGCGAACGGAGAAACTTATAGACCCGATGGATGCAAAAAACTGTCAACGAACGTTCGAAGTTCGCCGTGCCCGAGGGTTGCAGAAGCCCGTCAAACCGTCTATGATGAAGGATGATAACGAAGCTGTTTGGACCTTCCAAAGGAGGAGCTTGAAACATGTTACTCGAAAATACGGGCTTAAACGGAATGCGCAGCGACCTGGCCCACCTGGACGAATCCAGCGAAAAACTCGGCTTTGTCCGCTGGCAATGGGAATACCGCCGCGCTACATATGATCTCAAACTGCATGACCGATCGGGCGGCGAGGACTACTACCTTCGAATCGCCACGCGCGCGGTGGGAGGCAAGCTGGAAAATCCGGACGCGATCCTGGAAGTGGAAGCCGTTTACATCGGACGCGCCACCTTCCCGCACGGATTGGATTACGAATCGCCGATCCCCCAGCCGATCCTGAACACCGCTACGCAGCGCGCCCAGGAATTGAAGAAGCTGCTGGCTTAACGTTTCCGGGGGACCTGAATATGAAAACGCCGGCCGCAGGCCATCGCGGCACGCCGGATTTTCTGCTGCTCATCCTGACGCTCCTGCTCGTGGGCTTCGGCCTTGTCATGGTGTTCAGCGCCAGCTCCAGCATGACCGTCGTCTCCGCCAAATTCGGATACGACGCGATGTATTTCACCAAAAAACAGCTTCTGTGGGCGGGCCTCGGGACGTTCTGCATGCTCGTGCTGATGAACATCCCCTACGAGAAGTTCAAAAAGTGGTTCGCCCCGTTTCTCTTCTTGACGATCGGCATGCTGATCGTCGTCCTGTTCGTGGCGAAGAACGTGAACGGAGCGAGAAGCTGGCTCGGCTTCGGCGGGTTCGGCATCCAACCGACGGAATTCGCCAAGCTGGCCGTCATTCTCTACCTGGCCGCCATTATCACGAAGAAGGACGAGAAATTCCGGGAATTCAAGCGCGGCCTGCTTCCGGTCATGATCGTGATCGGCTTTATCGCCTTCCTGATCATGCTCCAGCCCGACATGGGTTCCTGCATCATCCTTCTGCTCTGCGCTTCCGCGATCATCCTCGCCGGAGGTTCGAACCTGAAGCACGTGTTCCTGTCCGCGGGGGTGCTGTTCGGTCTCGTCGCGCTCGGGACAAGCCTCTATTTGCTTGCCAACCCGGGTTTCAACGGCGGATACCGCTGGGCCCGCTTCACGGCCTTCCTCAACCCGATGGCGGACGAGAAGGGTACCGGCTACCACCTGTACCAGTCGCTCGGAGCCTTCGGCCATGGCGGATTGACCGGAGCCGGTCTCGGGAACAGCGTGCAAAAGCTGTTCTATCTTCCTTACGCCTACAACGACTTCATCTTTGCGGTCATCGCGGAAGAGCTCGGATTTATCGGCACCACGGTGTTCTTATTGTTTTACATGCTGTTTATCTGGAGAGCGCTCATCGTTGCGCTCAGATGCCCCGACGTATACGGCACGCTCGTCGGCATCGGCATCGTGTCCCTGATTTCGATCCAGGCTTTGATCAACATGGGAGGCGTCAGCGGCGCCATTCCCGTGACCGGCGTTACGCTGCCCTTCATCAGCTACGGAGGCTCTTCCATGCTGGTGACCCTGTTCTCCATGGGAATCCTGCTTAGCATCTCCAGGGAGTACA
This sequence comes from Cohnella sp. CFH 77786, assembly GCF_019400745.1. Taxonomy (GTDB): domain Bacteria; phylum Bacillota; class Bacilli; order Paenibacillales; family Paenibacillaceae; genus Cohnella. Next base: position 268,226 of record NZ_WJIB01000001.1, read on the forward strand.
ACCGGATCGGCAAGGACAGGGAACGGCGCCCGGACGCCGGCGCTTGATCGATACGCACCGCGAAATGGCAAAAAGGCCATCCCGTCTCGCTTCACCGCGGGGATGGCCTTTTCTCTGCTTATTTGACCCGGTGGGCTTCCTCGGGCTCTTCGTCCTTGAAAGCAACGCCTTCGATCTTCACGTTCACTTCGACCACCCGCAGCCCGGTCATGTTCTCGACGGCTTCCCGGACGTTGTCCTGCAGCCGGCGGCCGACTTCGTGAATCGGAATCCCGTATTGGACCACGATCCGAAGATCGATCGCCGCCTCGAGCTGGCCGACCTCCACGGAAACGCCCTTCTGGGCGTTGCGGCCGCTGAGCCGTTTGGCCAGTCCTTCGGAAATGCCGCCGGACATCGCCGAAACGCCGGGCGTCTCGAGCGCCGCAAGCCCGGCAATGGTAGCGACGACGTCGTCGGATATGCGTATGAGTCCTTCCTGTTGCAGCTCTTCCGTCATGGCGGCCACTCTCCCGAACCTTTGATGATTCCATTGTAATGGAAGAACCGCCCGGAAAGCAACCGATGGACGCTCCCTGGGACATGCCGTTCTGCGTTGCCGCCTGAAGGGCCGAGACCTCATTTACTTGCCCATCGCTTTTCGCTATAGTTAGTAACGACGGAAACGCTGTACCATATTTCTCCACATTGAGGTGTACGGAACTTGAAAAAGCTGTTCTTCCCGTTATTGATCGTCACATTCGCGCTCAGCGCGGCCGCCCATTACATGCATTGGGGCGCCGAAATCGAATTCGCCCTCTCGGCGGTCGCCATCGTATTCGTAGCCGGCTTCCTCGGCAAGGCGACCGAAGCGGTCGCCCACTATGCAGGCCAGCGCCTGGGCGGTTTCCTGAACGCCACGTTCGGCAACGCGGCCGAGCTGATTATCGCCATTTTCCTGATCAAGGAAGGGCTGTTCGATATCGTCAAAGCCAGCTTGACGGGCGCGATCATCGGCAACCTCCTGCTCGTCCTCGGCATCAGCGCGTTGGCGGGCGGGCTCAAATTCAAGGAACAGAGGTTCAACGTCCACCTGGCGGGCCAGAACGCCTCGCTGATGCTGCTCGGCGTCATCGCCCTCTTCATCCCGGCCGTCTTCGTGAAGACGGAGAGTTTTCCCGAAGCGGATACGCTCACGTTGAGCGTTGTCGTGGCGGGCTTCCTGATCCTGGCCTATGTCGGATGGTTAATCTACTCAATGTTCACGCATAAAGACATGCTGGAAGACCATGTCGAAACGCAGGCGGACCATGGGGAAGAACCCGCATGGACCAGAGGCCGGTCGATTCTCTACCTCATTCTGGCGACGATCATGGTCGCCTTCGTGAGCGAATGGCTCGTCCATACGCTGGACGTATTCACCGCACGTTTCGGATTGTCCGAGCTGTTCGTCGGAGCGTTCGTCGTGGCGATTATCGGCAATGCGGCCGAGCATAGCGCCGCGGTTATGCTCGCGATGAAGAACAAAATGGGAGCGGCCGTCGAAATCGCCGTCGGCAGCAGCCTGCAGATCGCGCTGTTCGTCGCGCCCGTGCTCGTTTTCATCAGCCTTCTGTTCGAGCAACACATGAACCTGATTTTCACGACGATCGAACTCGCGGCGATCGGCGTCGCCGTGCTGATCGCCACCTCCATCTCGAGGGACGGCTCCACGACCTGGTACGAAGGCAAGCTGCTTCTGATCGTCTACGCCATTCTGGGCGTCGCCTTCTACTTCGTTTGATCTCCTATAAAAAAAGAGCGGCTTCCCTCCGGAAGCTACTCTTTTTTTTGGTCCAAAGCTTCGTATAGCAAAGCCAAATTACGCTCCAGTTGGCTGACCAGCAGCTTGCCGGCGCCTTCCTCCACCAGCCCCGCCCGCACCGCGAAGTCGACCGCACGCGAGAAACCGTACATCTGCGTATCGAGCACTTCCTCGTACAACGGGCATTGGCGGGTCGTCAAGTTCTCCATCTGGATGGCGATCAGCTTCTCGATTTTATCCGCGTCTTCCTGCAGCAGGCGGAGCGCCTTTTGCTTCAGGTTATCGATCGTATCCGTTTCCAGCAGAGCCATTTTCACTCCCCCTGTGCCCAAGCTCCCATTCATGCGCTATCCCTTTCATATTAGACGAAATCCTGCCGAAGCACAAGGACGGGGCTACTTATGTTCGCCAAAAGCGACTCTGCCCCGCCCGGGTTCTCCCGCGGTGATTCAGAAAAGGATGGCGGATTTTATACTTTCTGAATCACAAATAAAGCCCCGTCGCAGGGACGGGGCGCTCGGAATTCGATGAATTAATCCACGACTTTCACGTTCAGGTTGTACTTGGCGAAAATTTCAGCCAAAGCGCTTTTGGCTTCTGCGGCGTCCGGGCCGTGAACGTGAAGCTCGTAGGAATGGCTGCCCACCAACGTGGTGAACAGTCCGAGAATGCTTTTGACGTCGATGTACTTGTTCTCGGCTTGAAGTACGATGGAAGAACGGAATTTGTTGGCGGTTTGGGACAATTCCACGATCGCCGCGTTGTTGGACATCGGATTTACCTCCAGATTTAAGGTGTGACCTGCTAATTCCCATCATACCTTGCTTCCCGGAACGCTTGCAAGGGAAAAAACGTCATTTCAAGGCTTCCGGATTCAACCCCTCGAGCTCGGGCACCACGAACAGCCCGTCTTTGCGGATAAGCCGGCCGTCGAAATACACCTCTCCGCCGCCGTACTCGGGACGTTGGATCAGCACCAGATCCCAATGGATGGAGGAACGGTTGCCATTGTCGGTTTCCTCGTAAGCCTGGCCCGGGGTAAAATGCAGGCTGCCGGCGATTTTCTCGTCGAACAGCGTGTCCTTCATCGGATGCAGGATGTACGGATTGAAGCCGAGGCTGAACTCGCCGATGTAGCGCGCGCCTTCGTCCGAATCGAGCAGCGCGTTGATCCGCTCCGTGTCGTTGGCCTCTGCCTTGACGATTTTCCCGTTCTCGAACGTGAACCGGATGTTCTCGTACGTAAAGCCGTTATACACGCTCGGCGTATTGTATGAAAGCGTGCCGTTCACGGAATCGCGGATCGGGCAGGAGAACACTTCGCCGTCCGGAATGTTGCGGTCTCCCTTGCATTTCTTCGCTCCGATCCCTTGGATGGAGAACGTCAAATCCGTGCCTGGTCCCGTGATCCGGACCTGGTCGGTGCGGGTCATGAGCTCCTCGAGCGGATCCATGGCGCGGTCCATCTTCGCGTAGTCCAGGTTGCACACGTCGAAATAGAAGTCCTCGAACGCTTCCGTCGACATGTTCGCCAGCTGGGCCATCGAATGGTTCGGATAACGCAGGACCACCCATTTCGTTTTCTTCACCCGTTGCTCGCTGTGGACCGGATGGCGGTAGATGCGGTCGTACAGCTTGTACAGATCCGAAGGAACGTCCGATAGCTCGTTCACGTTTTCGCCGGAACGGATGCCTATGTAGCCCTGCATCCTTTTCATCCGTTCCATGTCGTATGCGGCCCAAGTCTCGATCATTTCCGGGGTGGCATGGCGCAGCAGGCTCCGTTCGACGGAACGGTCCGTGATCTCGACATACGGACGCCCGCCGCGCTGCGCAATCTCCTCGATCACGCATTTGAGCAATTCCCTCTCGGGACCGATCATTTCCACCAATACATTTTCTCCGGGCTGCACGTCGATGGAATAACCCACCAAATTGGCCGCCAGCTTCTGAAGACGCGGATCCCGCATCGCAGCTTCCTCCTTGAACGATTTATGGGTTCAGGTAAGCATTCTTTTGCATTGTACCATTCCGTCCGGCCGAGAGGAAATCCGTGGCGGATACCCTCTCTTCCCGGTACGGGTTGCCGTCCCACGTATAGGCCAGCTCCGTTCGTTCGGTCATCCGGCGGGGAAACCACGTTTTGCGGTCCGCGGTCCACAGGACGACCGTTCGCACCTGCAAAGTATACAGGGCCGCTTCCAAATGTCGGTTTGCGCGGCTCAGCACTTGGTCCGCCCGTTTACGCTGCTCCGGCCGCAGGCCGCGGGCATCGGCGTCGGCTTTCAATTCCGCCATTTGGGCACGAAGCCCTTCGGCGATCTGACGTCTTGCCGTCTCCGGACCCACAGTCAGCCGCAGCCGAACGGTTCCGTCCGCTGCCGGCGGCCCGTCGTAAGCGGCGCTCGCGTTGCCGCTCTGGATCGCTTTCAGCAGCTGCATCGGGTGAAACGACGTTGGCCGCACCGTTGCCCCCCGTGCCCGCAGCAATTGCCCGCCCGTCCATTGGAGATCGAGGTTGCCGTGGCCGGTCACTTCTCCTTCGTACCGGGAATTGTCCGCGACCGCTCCGCTGGGATCGATGATCGACACCTCGCCCGCGAAAGCGTAGCGGTCTCGGCCGGAAAGCGCCGAAGCCGAAAGCGCGAACGCCTTCTCCGCCGAAACCGTTTGCCCGGTGCAAGCAGGCATAATTGAACATACGAATAGGATGGCGGCTGCCGATCCGACGGCACGCTTGCGCAGCAGGCTGTCCTTCCAGCGCATGGAAAAAAGCCCCCTTCTTGACAAAATCGGCATTCTCCATCCCCGGGCGTTTCCCGAAGGAAACGCTCGCCGTAAGCTTACGCTGAGGGACGGCGAATGCCGCTTCTGCTTATTCCGGTAGGCTTCCCCATTTCGTTCGGAACATGCGGGCTTCAGCCGATCTCGACCCGATTGCGCCCAAGGTGTTTGGCCTCGTATAACGCCATGTCCGCTCTGTAGAACAATGATTCCACGCTGATCCTCTCGTCCGTGGAACGCCACTCCGACATCCCGCAGGAGATCGTCACTTGGGGATGGGTTTCGTTCTCGACGCGCCGGCGAATCCGCTCCGCTACCTTGCCGGTAATATCGTAGCCGACCTCCGGAAGATAAATCGCAAGCTCTTCGCCTCCCCAGCGGGCGGCAATATCCCCGTCCCGGATGGAGCTGCGGATGATCTGGCTCACCTGCCTCAGAATCTCGTCCCCAACCTGGTGGCCGAACGTGTCGTTCACCCGTTTGAAATGATCGATATCGCATAGAATCAGCGAGCCGGAAGCGTCCCTCTTCTGCCTGCGCAAAATGCGTTCATTTAAATAGTGGCGCGCGAAAAGGCCCGTCAAATTGTCGGTGATCACCATCCGGCGCACTTCGGCGTGCAGGGTGGCGTTGGAAACGGCGAGTCCCAGATGGGCCGACAATACTTGCAGCAATTTGTAGTTGTCGTAAGAAAAATGGTTCGGTTCGCGGTGGCTGATCATCACGGCGCCGATCACGTCTCCGTTCAGGACGAGCGGCGCGGCCAGCAGCGATCTGGAATCCGTTACGCCCATCATCTTGGAAGGCACGGGCGCTGCCTGCGAATAGTCCGACAGGATGATCGGCTCCTTCGAATTCCACATGACGCCGACGAACCCGTAATCGATGGCGAACGATTCTCCGATCATCTCCGGTACGTTGGACGTCATGGCCACGAATTCGCTTTTGTCCGGATTCACTTGCAGGATGCAGCAGAAATCCGCGCGGAAGATGCGAAGCAGCTCCGACGAGGCGAACTGGAACGTATCGGAAAGCTTCAGACTGCTGTTGAGCCGCTGGGACAGATCGTTGATCAGCCGGAGCTCCCCGACGAGAACATTCGCCTGTTCGTGAAGCTTCGCTTTCTCGAAGGCGGCGCCGGCCGATCCGGCCAGCGTGGTGAGAAACCGGAGGTCCGGCTCGTCAAGGTCGGATTGCGGGATGTCCAGGCGAAGCACGCCGTATACGCCCTGCTTCCCCGAGAGAGGGACGGCCAGCCGGCGGAAGCCGTTCAGCCGCTGGTCGCGCACGACTCCGTCGAGAAAAGCTTGCCTGCACAGATCCATCTCGTTCTCGTGGAACGCGAGCGGTTTGACCCTCTCATTCATGCTGCTGTAATCCTGGGAGAGAAACAGGTCGATCTTGCAGTTCGGATACAGCTTGTCCAGACTGGCGAGCAGCTCGGACAGAATCTGCTCGACCTCCGAATGGTCGTTCAGCCTGCGGAGCACCTCAAACAGGGTATCGCGCCGCTTCTCTTCCTTATGGACCAGCTTCTGTTCCCTGAGGAGGCCGGAGGCGAACATCTGCTCGAAGCGGCGGTATAGACAATTGCGATAATGAAGGGCTGCCGCTTGGAGAAGCTTCAGGTCCCCCGCTTGGGCGGAGCCGCCGGGAAGAAGGCAAGCCAATACGGCGCACGCCATGCCGGTCGTGCGGGCGAAAACGGGAACGGCGAGGGCATCCCATGTGCGCAAGAATATGGACTCCCGTTCGTCCGCCCGCGACAGTGCCGGGCGGCAAGTGTCAAGCGCGGTCCGGACCGCCGACGGCACGGGATGGTCGGCCACGCCGGAGCGGGGAAGAAAACCGCCGTCTTCCAGACCGCTTCGCATGGCCACGCAGCTTCCGTCTGCATGGTAGACCATGAACAATCCGGCGAGCCAAGGAAATCCGTCCGCCTTCTCGAACCAATCGACGAAGCTTCCTTGGAGCAGCTCGTGCAAATAGGGCAAGTCCGCTTCGGTGAAATCCTGATTCCGCAGCCATGGAGGAAGCAGCTGAAGGCTTCGGGGCATGGGCGTATCGAATGTTCCTGGAGAGCGCGAAGTTTGCCCTTGATCCGCCATCACCCTCATCACCTCCATGACCTGATTACCATACTTTTCACTATACAATGAAAGCGTGAACTTTGCACTAGGTTCGTCAAGCAGAAATTTAGGTCTTTATCCTTAAATTCCCGGTTGATACCCGAGTAAACTTCCCGATTCCGGCAACTTATCCTTGACAACAGGAATCAGGTTCTTATAATATAACTTGTTGAATATTGGGCTCAACTTGTGTCACCCTCACGGGTTTCCCACCGTCGGGCAGCGGCTGAACTCCCCGGCGGGGACCGAATCGAATCGGTTGCGGCGAAATCCGGCACTTGCCAAACCCTATTTTTCAAAAAATCCCCTTTTGGAAAAAGGAGTCTGCATACCATGTCCCGCTATACTGGTCCCAAGTTTAAATTGAGCCGCCGTCTCGGCATTTCCCTCAGCGGCACCGGCAAAGAACTGAAACGTCCGTTCCCTCCGGGGCAGCACGGCGCGGGCCAACGCCGCAAAATCAGCGGCTACGGCATTCAGCTTCAAGAGAAACAGAAGCTTCGCCACATGTACGGCCTGAACGAGAAGCAATTCCGCAACCTGTTCGACCGCGCGACCAAACTCAAAGGCATCGCCGGCGAGAACTTCATGTTCCTGCTCGAAAGCCGTCTGGACAACCTGGTTTACCGTCTCGGCTGGGCGAACACCCGCTACGGCGCGCGCCAGCTCGTCTCCCACGGCCACGTGACCGTCAACGGCAAGAAAGTAGACATCGCGTCCTACACGGTCCAACCGGGTGACGTGATCGGCCTGCGCGAGCGCAGCCGCGCTTTGAAATCGATCAAAGAAGCGAGCGAAGCCCGCCATCACCTGCCGGCTTACCTCGATTACAACGCGAACGCGATGGAAGGCAAGTACGTCCGCCTTCCGAGCCGTGATGAGCTGTCCCAAGACATCGACGAGAAACAGATCGTCGAGTTCTACTCCCGTTAATGATTTCCCGAATCAAGCACCGCCTTCATGGCGGTGCTTTTTTTTGCGGATTCGCCCGGTCTCCGAATCGCGTTTCGGACGCAGCGAGCCGATTTCTACTCTTGACAATGATAATGAGAATTAATATCATTTATTCTGAAGGAATGTGCGGAAAGGCGGCTGCGCTGCATGGGGAAAATCAAGTATTGCTGCAAGAACCTCAAACGCGGTTCGAAATCGGTCTATAAGACGCTTAAATCGGAGTTTCCGGATCTCAAGCAGAAGAAGAAAGACTGCCTCGGCAATTGCAGGTTATGCTCGAAACAATGCATGGTCATGATCGGCAAGACCGAGGTTCTGGTCGCCCCTTCGCCCGACAAGCTGTATGAGAAATTGAAGATTCGGATCGGATAATAGGATATTTTTTCTTTTTGGTGGTATAATTGAATGCAGTCCTGCATCCCCCTGACATGCATGCAGGGGGATATTTTACGATCGAAAGGTGCGTGAACGGCCATGTTGAAAGAGGAATTGACGGAAGCGTTAAACGATCAAATGAACTATGAATTTTATTCGGCGCATGTTTATATGGCCATCGCCGCCTATTGCTCGGCCGAAAGCCTGGACGGGTTCGCCAACTTTTTCATCGTCCAAGCCGAGGAAGAACGGTTTCATGCCATGAAGCTCTACAAGTACTTGAACGACCGCGGCAAGCGGGCGACCTTGTCGGGCTTCGCCGCTCCGCAGAACGAGTACGATTCGATGCTGGACGCCTTCGAGCATGCGTTCGCGCACGAGCAGGAAGTGACGCGGCGCATCTACCATCTGTCCGATCTGGCCATGAACGACCGGGAGCATGCGACCATCCAATTCCTGAAATGGTTCATTGACGAACAAGTCGAGGAAGAAGCGATGTTCGACTCCATCATTCATAAGCTCAAGCGAATCGATAAGGACAGCAACGCCTTCTTCATGATGGACGCCGAATTCGCGCAGCGCACGTTTACGCCGCCTGCGGCCGAGTGAAGCGCAAAACCCAATCGACCCGAAAGCTTGCCGGCGGTTGGATCGCCGGAAGTCGCAAAACCGCCATCGCTCCTTCGAAGGAGCGATGGCGGTTTTGTCATCGGATCGTTCTCACCTGAACGTAACGCCGGCGTAATTCTTCTTGCCCCGCCGCAAAATCACGTATTTGCCGAACAGCCTCTGATCGCGTCCGATAACGGTTTCGATGCCGGACTGCTTATGGCCGTTCACGTACACCGCCCCGCTTTCGATGTCTTGACGCGCTTGCCGCTTGGACGGCGCCAAGCCCGACGCGACGAGCAAATCGATGAGCGGCGCTTCGTCCGCTTCCCCGATCTCCGCGCTGGCCATGTCCTGCATCGCTTCGATCAGCTCTTCCTCTCCCAGCTGCGATACATCACCGGAGAACAGGGACAACGTCACCTTCTCCGCGGTGTCAACCGCCCCTTGCCCGTGCACGATGCGCGTCACTTCGCGCGCCAGCGTCTTCTGGGCGACTCGTTGTTCCGGATTCGTCCGGAGTTCTTCCTCCAGCGCCTCGATTTCTGTCCGGTTCAAGAACGTGAAGTATTTCAGGAAGCGGATGACGTCGGCGTCGTCCGTGTTGATCCAGAACTGGTAAAACTGGTAGGCGGTCGTTTTGTTGCGGTCGAGCCATATGGCGCCCGACTCGGACTTGCCGAACTTTTTGCCGTCGCTCTTGGTGACGAGCGGCATCGTCATGCCGTAGGCGTCGCCCCCGCCCATTTTGCCGATCAGATCGAGGCCTGCCGTAATATTGCCCCACTGGTCGCTGCCCCCGATCTGGAGGGAGCAGCCATGATCGGCATGCAGCTTGCGGTAATCGTAGGCTTGCATGATCATGTAACTGAACTCCGTGAAAGAAATGCCTTGCGCGAGCCGGGAATCGACGGAGTCTTTGGCCAGCATGTAATTGACCGTAAAATGCTTGCCCACGTCCCGCAGGAACGAGATCAGGTCAAGTTGCCCGAGCCAATCGTAGTTGCTCACCAGCTTGGCCGCGTTCGGCCGGGCTTCGAAGTCCAGGAAACGGGACAACTGGTTTTTCAGCCGGTTGGACCACGCAGCGACGGTATCCGGACCGTTCAGGGTCCGTTCGGTCGAACGGCCGCTGGGGTCGCCGATGAGACCGGTACCTCCCCCGACGAGCGCAATCGGGACATGGCCGGCCAACTGGAAGCGGCGCAGGGTCAAAATCGCGAGCAAGTTGCCGATATGCAGGCTGTCGGCCGTCGGATCGAAGCCGCAGTACAGCACGACACGTTCTTCGTTCAGCTTTTTGCTCAAATGGTCCCGGTTCGTGACCTGGTACACCAATCCCCGGTATTCCAGATCGTCCAGCACATCCTGCGGGGAAACGTTCGTAGAAGCTGTCGTCATTTTCATCACCTCAGTCGGATTTTGGAGCTGCAGTCGATAAAATAAAAACGCCCCTGCCGAAGCAGGGACGAATCATCGCGGTACCACCCTTGGTTGAGCGCGCGGCGAGTCGCCGCACGTTCCACTCGAATCGGATATCGGCCGACCGCCGTCTTCTCCTTCCGCCGAAGGCGGTTTCGGACGAAGAAGCTCCGGGACGTAATTCGCGTCCGTTCCCGCACCGGCTTGCACCAACCGCCGGCTCTCTGGAACGTGGATTCCGAACGCTACTGGGTTCCCTTCATCGCTAGCACTCCAATATGTTGATACACTTTATATCATTTTCGGATTCCTTTGTCAACAAGCGACGGTTTCAACCCGCGAGAAGTCAATGGCAGCCAAAATGTGCTATAATTATTCCGATTGTTTGAAGGAGGCGTCATCATGGATCAATCGAAACAACACCCGCGAAAGCCTTCCCCCCGAAATCGCAAAGGCCGGGGCTGGATCACCGCAGGCAAAATCGCCGGCTTCACCGTCCTGTGGCTCGTGCTGTTCGGGGTGCTCGCCGGACTGACGGCCGCCGGCGCCGTCGCGGGGTACGTGGCTTCCCTTGTCAAAGACGATCCCGTGCGCAGCCAGAAATTGATCGAGCAGAAAATCGCCGAGAACGCCCAGACCGGATTCGTGTACTTCCGCGACGGCTCCCTGATCGGCCAGCTTCGCAGCGAGGAAGACCGACGCCCGATCACATACGACGAGATTCCCCAGCACATCATCGACGCCGTCATCTCGATCGAGGACAAAAATTTTTTCCAGCACATCGGCATCGATACGAACGGACTGCTCAGGGCCGTCAAGCAACAGCTGCTGAACGAAAGCGTCCAGACGGGCGGCAGCACGATTACCCAGCAAGTCGCCCGGCGCGTATTCCTGAGCCTCGACCAGACGCAAAGCCGGAAAGCCAAAGAGATTTTCCTGTCTCTCCGGCTGGAGCGGTACTTGAGCAAACCGGAAATCATCACGGCTTATTTGAACAAAATCCCTTACGGCAACGGCTCGTCCGGCTATCAGTTGGTCGGAATCAAAGCCGCGGCCAAGGGCATCTTCGGCGTCGACGACCTGAACAAGCTGAACATCGCCCAGGCGGCTTACCTGGCCGGCGTGCCGCAGCTTCCCTCCCTCTATTCGATTTTCACCAGCAAAGGCGAGTTCAAGGAAGAGAGCTTCAAACGAGCCATGGATCGGCAGAGGCTGGTGCTCCGGCGCATGCTGGAGGAGAACAAAATCACGCAAGCCCAGTACCAGGAAGCGCTCGCGTTCGATATTTACGGCTCGTTGGCCAAGCCGGTCGAGAAAGCCTACAACACGTATCCTTACTTGATGCTGGAAGTGGAGCGCCAGGCTTCGGAATTGCTCGTGCTGGCGCAAAACCCGAATTTGACCCGCGAAGACCTGAAGAAAAAAGAAAACGCCACCCTGATCGAGGACGCGCGCCAGCAGCTTCTGCGGGGCGGATACAAAATCAACACGACCATCGACAAGAAAGTTTACGATCTCATGCACGACATCGCAGAAAATCCAAAGAACTTCTCGCCCGACAACAAAGTCAAGGGCGTGGAGCAGACCGCTGCGGTGCTGCTGGACCACAAAACCGGCGCGATTCTCGGCATGATCGAAGGCCGCGATTTCCACCTGGAGCAAATGAACTTCGCCACCCAGATGACGCGGCAGCCGGGATCGGCCATGAAGCCGATCGCGGCCTATTTGCCGGCGCTCGACAAAGGGCTTATCCAACCCGCAAGCGTCCTGGACGACTCGCCGATCATCCTGGACAACGGCGGAAGCTCCAAACATATCCCGAAGAACGTCAATAACAAATACGCCGGGCTCGTTACGGCGCGGTACGCGCTCAATCATTCCCTGAACTTGCCCGCGCTCAAGATATTCCTGAACATGGTGACGATACCGGAAGCTTGGAAGTTCGCCAAATCGATGGGCATCACCACGCTCACGGAGGACGATAACCATGCCCAGACAGGCGTTATCGGAGGACTGAAGTACGGTGTCTCCGTCGAGGAATTGACGAATGCGTACGGAACCATCGCCAACAAAGGCGTATTCAACGACGCTTACTTGATCCAGTCGATCACGACCATAGACGGACAGCCGGTCTACGAGCACAAAGCGGAACCGAAGCGGATCGTATCGGAGCAGTCGGCCTACCTGATGACCGACATGCTCTCGACCGTCATCACGAACGGCAGCGCGACGTTGGTGAAATCCAAGTTCGACAAATTCGGCAAAATTGCGATCGCAGGCAAAACGGGTACGACGCAAAACTGGGGAGACGTATGGTTCGAGGGGTATACCCCGGACATTACGCTCGGCGTATGGGCCGGCTACGAGAAGCAAATTTACGAACTGTCCCCGGACGGCAGGAACCGCGCCAAGCTGATTTGGAGCCAGATCATGAACGCCGTCACGGACGCCAAGCCCGAATTGTTCAAGACCAAGAAGTTCGATAGGCCGGACGGAATCGTATCGATGACCGTCTCGAGTGTCAGCGGCAAGCTGCCGACGGAGCTGACGAGATCGGCCGGGCGCCTCGTGACGGATTTGTTCAACCGGAAGTACATTCCGACCGAAGAAGACGATTCGCTCGTGAAGATGAAATACATTTCCTATGACGGCGTCAATTACGTTCCGCTTCCGGAAACGCCGGAAGACATGCTGCGCGAGGCCGTCATGGTGAAACGGGAAACCCCGATCGACGTGCTGATGGAACAGATCAAGGCCGTACTGGGCAAAGTCAAGTCCCCCAGGCCCCTGTCTTTCTACCTGCCGGCCGACGCGGCCGAGAGCGCGCCGGGCAAGACGGATCCGCGCGTCGACGACGGGAGTCCGCCGCCGGCTCCCGGGGAAGTGTCCGCCGAAACGGTGGGCACGAACGTGCAGATTTCGTTCGCGCCGGTGGCAGCCGAAGACGTTGCCGGCTACCGCCTGTACCGCTCTTCGGACGGAACCAACTTCGAGAAAGTGGAAAATTCGATCCTTGCCGGCGAACCGCCTACATTCGTCAACGTCGGAGCCGGCGGACAGGCGTACAGTTATTACGTCACCGCCGTCGATGTCGCCGGCAACGAATCGGCCCGCAGCGCGGTTGTCTCGACCGACGGTTCCGGTCCCGGAACGGACCCGAGTTTCCCGGATCCCGGCAACGGCATGGATCCCGGTTCGATCGATCCGGGCACCGTGATCGATCCGGGCAGCGGCAACGGCGAAAGCGCCGCCTCGGTGCCCTCCGCCCCGACCGGACTGAAAGCCGAAACGTCGGACATCGGCGTCACGCTCACCTGGCAGCAGAATCCGCCCGATGAAGGGGTCACGTCCTATCAAATCTGGTTCGCGGCGAACGAACGAGGCAAGTATCAGCTGCTGGGAACGTCGGATACGAACCGTTTCGAATTCGTTTCTCCGCTGAGCAACGGTTGGTACCGGGTGACGGCGGTCAATGGCAAAGGAGAGTCCCCGCCTTCCGCGACGGTCCAAGCCAAGTCGTAAGCACGTACGCAGGTATCGAGACAAGTGTAACGCCTGACGGCGTCCTGACCGGTATTCGTGTCTAGGATTCCGAAACACGTTCCGTCACGTATGAATTCCTGTCAGGTATAACGTTAGAATATCTTGTTGGGATACCATCCGGATACGGCCGTTTCTCGAAAAGGTTTGCCGGATTCGCCCCACCGGTCAACATTAGAGGGAAAACCTCCCTCTAATATTGACCATTTCACAGATTTGGGATATTTATGGAAAACCTCCCTCTAATCTCGGTGAAAAACCTCAATGAAGGGATATAGCCGAAATTAGAGGGGGGTTTTTCCTTCTCATCACGCAAGTGTTGCCAATACGCTACCATAGAGGGCCGTTTTCCCTTTAATCCCCTGACTGCGCGACAGCCGACCCATCTGAGGCACCCTGATCGGAGACTATCCGAATTCAGATACACGTATGAAGCTCATGCGTACGAGTCACGAAATCCGCTTCGCAAGATGAACAGAGCGTCGATACCGTAAACGGCTCCCCTCCCGCTCTCCAAAACCACTCCTTCTGGAAACCTATCATTTCCACATGGCGGATTTAATACTTTCTGAATCACTAAAAAAGCCCCTCAAGCTCTACAACGCTTGAAGGGCTTTCTCCATTATTCAAAAAGTTGCGTTCCTATTCATTTCTGAACGATCTTCGATAAAAACGACATTCTCTGTACCACGAGGACGACGAAGTCGTTTTAACGAGTAATATCAGATTAATCCTCGATGGTGGACAGGTCGCCTGTCGGAAGGTTAAGCTCCCAAGCCTTGAGCACCCGTCTCATGATTTTACCGCTCCGGGTCTTGGGCAATTTGTCCTTGAACTCGATCTCCCTGGGGGACGCGTGGGCGGACAGCCCTTCCTTCACGAACTTGGCGATGTCGGCCTTCAATTCTTCGGAAGGTTCATATCCTTCCCGCAACGAGATGAACGCCTTGATAATCTCTCCCCGCAGCGGATCCGGTTTGCCGATGACGCCGGCTTCGGCGACCGCCGGATGCTCGACCAGTTTGCTCTCGACTTCGAAGGGCCCCACCCGTTCGCCGGACGTGTTGATGACGTCGTCGATCCGCCCCTGGAACCAGAAGTAGCCTTCTTCGTCCCGGTAAGCGGAGTCTCCCGATACGTACCAGCCCGGAATCCGGAAATATTCTTCGTATTTGGCCGGATTGTTCCAGATTTTGCGCATCATCGAAGGCCATGGCGTGCGAATGGCGAGGTTGCCCATCCGCAGCGGAGGAAGCTCGTTGCCTTGATCGTCGATGATCGCGGCTTGAACGCCGGGAATCGGCCGGCCCATGGAACCCGGTTTGATCTCCATGCTCGGGTAGTTGCAGATCAGCTGGCCGCCGGTTTCGGTCATCCACCACGTATCGTGGATCCGTTGACCGTATACCTTGTAGCCCCAGCGGACGACTTCGGGGTTGAGCGGCTCGCCGACGCTGAGCACGTGGCGAAGGTTGGACAGGTCGAATGGTTTGACCGCCTCGTCGCCGGCACCCATGAGCATGCGGAACGCGGTCGGTGCGCTGTACCAGACGGTGACTTTATATTTCTCAAGCGTGTTGTACCAATCCTGAGGACTGAACCTTCCGCCGCGGACGACGTTCGTCACGCCGTTCAGCCACGGCGCGAAGATGCCGTACGACGTGCCCGTGACCCAACCGGGGTCGGCGGTGCACCAATACACGTCGTCCTCCCTAAGATCGAGTACGATCCTGCCGGTATAATAATGCTGGATCATCGCATTCTGGACATGGTATACGCCTTTCGGCTTGCCGGTCGAGCCGGACGTATAATGAAGAATGAGGCCGTCTTCCCGGTCCAACCACTCGATTTCCGTTTCATCCGAAGCGCCTGCCATCGCCCGGGCAAAATCGACGATGCCTTCGCCTTCCGTGACGCCGTCTCCGAAGACGATCACATGCTTGAGCTCCGGCAATTCGGCGCGCGGAACGCGGGACATCAGCGAAGGCGTCGTCACGATCGCGACCGCTCCGCTGTCCTGAAGACGGTCCTTCACCGCCGTTTCCATGAACGCTTCGAACAGAGGGCCGACGACGGCGCCGACTTTGATCGCTCCGAGGAGGCTGAAATAGAGCTCCGGCGTCCGCGGCATGAAGATGAACACCCGGTCGCCTTTGCCGACGCCGAGCCGGCGGAGAACGCCCGCGAACTTGTTCGATTGCTTCGCCATCTCCGCGTACGTATAGCTTTCTTCCCGCTGATTGTCGCTATAGTGCAGGGCGATCTTGTCCCCGCGTCCGGCCGCGACATGCCGGTCGATCGCTTCGTACGCCATGTTGACTTTCCCCGTGCGCGACCAAGAGAACTGCGCTTCGACGTCTTCCCACCGGAAGGATTTTACCGCTTCCTCGTAGGGTCCCAGGTTGGAGACGCTAGCTACGGGGGCTAATTTCTCATTGTGTTCCAGTGTCATCTTCTTCACCTTCCCGTCTGGTTTCCCCTGAAAACGTAATCGCTTTCAATTGCTTGACTGCCGTTTTCGCCATAAGCATTATACCACAGCGAGACGATTCGGCGCATGAAATTAGGTTCAATATCTTCCATTCGAAGGGACAAATTCACTCTCCTATTGTATAATGACACCAAATCGAGTCGTTAGTTCCGTGCCCTCCGAGGCCCGGAACCGATAAACCGCATGATGGAGAGATCGCATGTGAAGCACGTCAAGACGGAAGTTGCGCATACGATCGAACGGGACGGACGCACCCTCGTCGTCGAAGGGCCGGTTCCGCCGGAACGGCTCCGCGCCCTGACGATGCACCCTGCCTTGGACGCGTTCCGCCGTCCGAAGGACCAGCACGCCGCATTGATCGAAATCGCGGGTTTGCCCGAAGGACGAGTGATCGTGGCGCGCGACGGCGAAGTCGTCGCGGGTTACGTCACGTTTCACTACCCGGACGAGTTGGAACGCTGGTCCGAGGGCGGCATGGAAGATCTGATCGAACTCGGCGCCGTCGAAGTGGCGGACGATTACCGCTCGCTCGGACTCGGCAAAGCGATGATCGCGGCCGCCTTCGAGAACGGGCAGCTCGACAACGCCATCGTTTACACCACGGAATATTATTGGCACTGGGACCTGGAGGGCAGCGGGCTGTCCGTCTGGGAGTACCGGGGCATGATGGAGCGCCTCATGAAATCGGTCGGCATGGTGTGGTTCGCGACGGACGATCCGGAAATCTGCGCCCACCCCGCGAACTGCCTGATGGTGCGGATCGGCAAGGACGTGCCGCTCGAATCCGTCGAACGGTTCGACCGGGTCCGGTTCCGGCAGCGTTTCATGTATTAGTTCGTTTAGGAAAGGCAGGAGACGAAACTTGACTTCGAGCGCCGTATGGATCGATACGTCCGCCTCCCGGCGTTATCGCTTTCATGACGATCATCCCTTTCACCCGGTCCGCCTCGAGCTCACGGAACAGCTCCTCCGCAAGGCCGATGCGCTGAAACCGTCGCAGATCGTTGCCCCCCTTGCGGAGTCGGATGCGGAAGAGGCGGTCATCGCCCTGCACCGCTCCGATTACGTGGAAGCCGTCCGCGCCTTAAGCAGCCGGGACCCCTCGCCGGAGGCGATACGTTCCGCGGACAAATTCGGGCTGCAGCAGGACGGCGACACTCCCTATTTTCCCGGCATGCACGAAGCCGCCCTGTCGGTCGTGGCCGGATCGCTGGCCGCGGCAGAGGCCGTCATCTCGGGCTCGGCGAAACGGGCTCTGCATCTGGCCGGAGGGCTGCACCATGCGTTCCCCGAGCGTGCCTCCGGCTTCTGCGTATACAACGACGCCGCCGCCGCGATCTCGCGCTTCCGATCGCAGCATGGCGCGCGGGTTCTCTATGTCGACACGGACGTCCATCACGGAGACGGGGTGCAGTGGTTTTATTACTCCGATCCGGACGTGTTCACGTTCTCCATCCATGAAACGGGCAAGTTTCTGTTCCCCGGAACGGGATTTTCGCACGAGCGCGGGGAAGCCGCCGGTTACGGAGCTTGCTTGAATATTCCGATGGAACCGTACACGGAGGACGAATCGTGGCTCGCCTGCTTCCGTGCCGGGCTTGCGAGAGCCGCGGACGTGTTCCGCCCGGACGTCATCGTCAGCCAGCACGGCTGCGATGCCCACGCGTTCGATCCGCTGGCCCACATCCATTGCAGCATGCGAATCTATCGGGAGATGCCCCGGATCATCCGCGAAACCGCCGACCGCTACGCGCAGGGACGGTGGGTCGCGTTGGGCGGCGGCGGATACGACCATTTCCGGGTCGTTCCCCGCGCCTGGAGCCTGCTGTGGCTGGAGATGAGCGGCCATCCGCTGCTGCGCGGAATCGACGCCGCGCATGACCCGTTGGCGCTTCCGGACGGGTGGCCGTCGCCCGGGACGGGCGACGGCCACCCGCAGATGCCGCGGACCTGGCTGGACGACACGTCCGTCTGGACGCCGATGCCCAGGCGCTCGGAGATTGAAGAGAAAAACAGAAAGACGCTGGAGATCGCTCTCCAGCATCTCGGATAACGTTTCTAGCCCGCTTGGTCCGGCACCTGCAGCTTGAAAGAATACGTGACGCCGCCCCGTTCGCTGACACTCCGCAGCGGCTGCCATACCATTCGAGGATTTGCCGCACGAACGCCAGTCCGATTCCCGAGCCGCCGCTCTCGCGGCTTCGGGACTTGTCGGAACGATAGAATTGGCTCCAAATGCGCGGGATCCCTTCCTCCGGGATGGGATCCCCTACGTTGTACACGGACAATACCCAACCGTCTTGGTTCGCTTTTCGGGTGATTCCATTAGATATTCTTCACCATGTCGTCCACGATGGCGAACGAGCGGTTCGCGGCTTCCACCGTGAATTCCGCGAAATTGACGTGCGCCGATCCGTCGGCCTTATCGGACATCGACCGGATGATGACATGGGGGACGGCGTTCATGTAACAGACCTGGGCGACGGACGCTCCCTCCATTTCCGTACAAGCGCCGCCCATTTCCTCATGCAGCCGTTTGACGGTTTCCCGGTCCGCGATGAATTGGTCTCCCGACAACACCTTGCCGATGCGGCAGCGACCGGGAAATACCCGCTCTCCGGCCTCGCAGGCCAGGCGGACCAACGATTCGTCCGCCGGAAAATCGGACACTTCCTGGTAGGGAATGGCGCCGCGGGCGAAACCGAGCGCGGTGACGTCCATGTCATGCTGGACGCTGCTGCGGGAGACGACGATGTCGCCGATCTCCAGAGCCGGATCCAGCGCCCCGGCCACCCCGGTGAAAATGACGGCGTCCGCTCCGAACCGGTCGATCAGCACTTGCGTGCAAACCGCCGCATTGACTTTGCCGACGCCCGACTTGCACAGCACGACGTTAGTGCCGTGCAGCCGTCCGACGTAATACGAGATCCCGGCGTGGCGCTCCACCCGTTCGTCCTGAATGGCGCGAAGGAGCAAATCGATTTCTTCCTGCATGGCTCCGATGATGCCTATCGTTCCGTATGGCAAGGAAATCATCCTTTCTCTCGCGAAGAGGCCCCGCTGCGGCACCGATCTCCCGCACGGGGCTTCTTCGAAATCATCGTATCGATTCTCGTTATTTGCCTCTGGGAGCCGCTACGGAACGGCGCATGATCAATTCATGCGGCAGCGTCACCCTAGCGTTCTCTACCGATTCCTTCTTCATGAGCTTCGTCAGCAGCCGCATGGACACGGCTCCGATATCGTACATCGGCTGGGCGACGGTCGTCAGCAGCGGACGGACCATCGACGCCATCCGGCTGTTGTCGACGCTGATCACGGACACGTCTTCCGGCACCGTCAAGCCGGCATCCTGAAGGCAATGGATCGAGCCGATCGCCATTTCGTCCGTTGCCGCGAAGATCGCCGTCGGCCGATCGGACAGATGGAGGAAGTACTCGGTCGCCTCGACGCCGGACTCGTAACGGTAATTCCCGACCCGGACGTAGTCCTCGCGATACGTGATGCCGGCTTTCTCCAAGGCGCGCTTATATCCTTGGAATCTCGCATAACCGCCCGCGGGGTCCTGCAGCGTACCGCTGATCATGGCGATGTCGCGGTGGCCTTCCTCGATCAGCTTCGTCACCGCGTCGAACGACGCGCCTTCATGGTCGATGTCGACCGACGGCATCGTTCCCTTCTCGTCGGTAGTGGCGCAGAGCACGATCGGCACGTTGGACGTATTGAAGGCCTGCAGATGCTCGTCCGTCACGACGCCTCCCATGAACAGAAGGCCGTCGACCTGTTTCTCCAGCAGCGTGTTGACGACGCGGATTTCCTTGTCCTTACGCTTGTCTGCGTTGCTTAGGATGATGTTGTAATGATACATGTTGGCAATGTCTTCGATCCCCCTCGCCACTTCCGCGAAGTTCGCGTTGGCGATGTCCGGGATCACCACCCCGACCGTCGTCGTCTTCTTGCTCGCGAGCCCGCGGGCCACCGCGTTCGGGCGGTAGCCCAGCCGTTCGATCGCCTCGTACACTTTCTTCCGCGTTTGCGGCTTCACGTTCGGGTTATTATTGACGACACGTGAAACCGTGGCCATCGACACCCCGGCTTCGCGAGCCACGTCATAAATGGTTACCGTCACTATTGTTCGCTCCAATGTCATGTCGGACGACTGCAATCGGCTTGTCCGGCCATGGATATTTAAGGTAATGATACGACAAAACGATCGTTTTCGCAATGCGGAGCCGCGCTCCGGAAGCGGATTCCCGGTTATTCGGCGGCGTTTGCCGGCCTTCCCAGCTTATCGGAGAAGAAAGCATAGGTGAGGTTCCAATGCGACTCGTTCCAGACCGGTTTCCCGTCTTCCACCAGAATGGCCTGCGGGGATTTATGCTGAACTCCCAGCTCCTCCGCGATCGCGTTGCTGACCGGACGGTCCTCGATCACGTGCACGATGGCGACGTCGACTTCCGCTCCGGCCGAATCCTTCACATAGCTCGTCAGTTCTTCATGCGCACCGGCACTGATGGGACAGCTGGTGCTGTGCTTGAAAACGAGCAGCGGCCGCTCCGCGGAACCTTTGATCGCGTCCTTCCACTGCTCCAGACTCGTCAACTGGCGTATTTCCGTCAAGCTCCTGCACCTCCTTGAAAATGCTTGGTTGTTTTTCATGGTAGCAGAAAATGCGCGGCATCGCAAAACCGACGCTTCTCCTAAAACGAATCCCCCGAAGCGACGTAAATCCATGTACAAAAAATAGGCCCGGGGTGGGCCTGTGGAACGGAAAAATGCGAGAATATGTAGGTCTGCCAAAACCGGAGAAGCTTACGATATGTAAAGGGAACGAAGCTGGGACAACCGGCCCTCGAGCTCCGATTTCCAGATCTCGTCTCCCAAGGAGGCGGCGATCAGCCACAGGTCGAGCAGCTCGTTCGTCCTCTCCTCCGCGGCGCGGGCCACGAGGTTTTCCTCGAGCGGTTCCTTTCCCGTATCCATCGCCAGCGACAGTACGCCAGCCCATTCGTTCATCTGATCGAAGGGGATCGTGCGGGGAGCCGGTTTCGATCCCAACTGGCCGATCAAGCTGCCGATCTCGCCTTTGACGCCCGAGTCGACTTCATGGCTTCCGCAACGGGAACAACAGTATACGGGCACGCGGGTGATGTTGACCTTGCGCGCATAAACGACCGTACGAAGATGAAGCTTCTTCGTGTCTCCGCATTCGCAACGTTTCTTCAACGGGGTATCTCTCCTTACCAAACCTCAGAGCTTCACCCTATTGTATTCGCGGCCCTTCTTTCGAAATCCTCCAATCGAAACGTCAGTATTTTCTGGAAGCGCCCCGTGCCCGAATGTACCCGCGGGCAAGCAGAATCAAGCATGCAGAGGCCGCGCCGATGGCGTCATGCTGCAAGTCCAGCAGGTCCGGCGTCCGGTTCGGCACGTAGGCCTGGTGCCATTCGTCGGTTGCGCCGTAGAGTACGCAGACGGCCATGATCCAGAAGCAGCCTTTCCAAGTAAATGCATACGCGCCGAAACCGAACGCAAGGGCCCACGCCAGGATGAAATAGGCGGCGTAATGCATCGGATCGAAGCTCTGCAGCCCGGGCAGCAATTGCCGGAAGAACGGAAGCCAGCCGTTCAGCTCGCTCCCGCTCCGGGCGGAGAGCAGATAAATCACCGCCATCCAGATCACGGCGGGAGCGAAGCGCCATAGACGCCTGACGAAGGGCCGTGCCGGGGAAGCGTTGCGATAGGACGGCAAACGGGATCAAACTCCTTCCGGCGCCCGCCCTCCGGATGAAGGACGGCGCCGCTTCTGATACAATGGATGGGACGAGGATGAAGAGGAGGCTGGACCCCATGTCCGCATCGAAAAAAGTGATCTGTCTCGTAGACGACGAATTCGAAGATTTGGAATTGTGGTACCCGGTCTACCGGGCCCGCGAAGAAGGCGCTGAGGTGCTGCTGGCCGGTCCGGAGCGTGGACGCAAATACGTCGGCAAATACGGCGTGCCCGCCGTTTCGGACCTCTCATACGACGATTTGGACGCCGATTCCTGCGACGGCCTGCTGATCGTCGGAGGATGGGCGCCCGATAAAATCCGCAGGGACCCCAGGGTGCTTGAATTCGTCCGCCGCGTCGACCAAGCCGGCAAGCCGATCGGCCAAATCTGCCACGCCGGCTGGGTGCTCATCTCGGCTAAAATCGCCAAGGGACGCACCGTCACCTCCACGCCCGGCATCCGGGACGACTGGGAGAACGCGGGGGCCGCATGGCTCGATGAACCGGTCGTGATCGACGGAAACTGGATTTCCGCCCGCAGGCCCCCGGATTTGCCGCCGTACGCCAAGGCGTTCTGCGACAAGCTGTTCGGCCGCGCCTAACGCGAACCCCGGCCGCGATGGAACCCGGGATGAACGGCTCACGTCGTCTTTTTGGGCAGATGAGATACGTGTCCCGGGGTGATTCCGAAAAGGATCAAGGATAGCTTCCTTTCGGAATCGCGCGGTCTCTGCGCTCCCTTCGCGGAGGGGTTTCGTTTTATCCCAAGGCGGCATCCTTCGCGATTCGCGAATCCGTCTCCGCGCGGAAACTTTCCGCCATCCTGCGGATGTCCGCCGCGGTGCGGCAGCGCATCATCTCCTCCATCAGCGGCCGGCAGTCCGCCTTCCGGGTGCGGATGAGGCTTTGCTTGACCGGCAGGATGGCTTGCGCGGACAAGCTGAGCTCTTCGATGCCGAGCGCCAGCCAAATCGGGAGCGCACGGATGTCCCCGGCCAGTTCCCCGCATACGCTGACGGGAATGCCGCGTTTCTTGGCCGCTTCCGCGACGCTGGCGAGCATGCGGATGACGGACGGATGGAACGGCTCGTACAAATGGCTGATTTTCTCGTTCATCCGGTCGACCGCCAGCGTGAATTGGATCAGATCGTTCGTTCCGATGCTGAAGAAGGCCGCTTCCTCCGCGAGCAGGTCCGCGATCGCCACCGCCGCCGGCACTTCGATCATGATGCCGGCCGGGATGCCGGAGCGGTGCGGGATACCTTGCTCCTCCAGTTCCCTCCGGGCTTCGTCCAGCACCGCGTTCGCTTCCCTCACCTCTTCTACGGAGGCGATGAGCGGATACATGATTTGAACGTCCCCGAACGCGGCCGCCCTCAGAATGGCCCGCAATTGCGTTTTGAACAAGTCCTTGCGGTCCAGGCTGAACCGGATCGCGCGGTAGCCGAGGAACGGATTGTCCTCCACGGGCATTTCGTAATAGTCGAGCTGCTTGTCGCCCCCGATGTCGAGCGTGCGGATGATCAGAGGTTTCCCTTGCAGCCTCTCCGCAGCCTCCCTGTACACTTCGAATTGCTCCTCTTCCGACGGAAAGTGGTTCCGGTCCATGTACAGGAATTCCGTGCGGAACAGGCCGACCCCTTCCGCCCCCTGATCGAGCGACGCATCCAGCTCTTTGATCGAGCTGATGTTCGCCGCAAGCGTAAGCGGGAACCCGTCCGGCGTCACGGAAGGCACGGAAGCGAGGGAAAGCAGCTGCTCCCGCTGGGCTTGGTACCGCAGCCGCCGTCCCGCGTAGACTTCGATCGTGCCAGGATCCGGATCCACGTAAAGCTGTCCCGTTCCCCCGTCCACGATCAGCAGGTCGCCCGTGCCGATGGGCGTGCCGAGCTTGCCCTCCAGCCCCATGACGAGCGGGATGCCGAAAGCCCTGGCCATGATCGCCGCATGCGAGGTCGGACTGCCGACCATCGTCGCGATGCCGAGCACGAGCTCCGGTCTCAAATGGATCAGCTGGGACGGAGACAGCTCCCGGACGACCAGCACGAACGGCTGGGTGTCCTCGGGCAGCGCGATCTCCGGAATCCCGAGCAAATGCTTGAGCAGCCGGTTTCCGACATCCTTGATGTCGATCGCCCGCTCCTTCATATATTCGTCGTCCAGCAGGTCGAACATGGTGACGAAATGGTCGATCGCTTCCTTGACGGCCACCTCCGCCGCTTTGTACTGCCGCTGGATGATCCCCTGGATTTCGTTCATGAACACCGGATCTTCCAAAATCGCGAGATGGGCGTCGAAGATGCTGATTTCCTGCGCCCCGACGGCTTCGTCCAGCTCCGATTTCATTCGGGCGATTTCGCTTTTGGAACGCCGGACGCCTTCGTACAGCCGCTCGAACTCCTTGGCCAGATCGGCCACGTCGATTTTCTGGTCCGGCAGCTCCCATTCCCAGTGCGGCAGTACGAACGCTTTGCCGATCGCGATTCCGTCCGATGCCCCCAGCGCCTGAATCATGAATGTACCCCCTGGCCCTTTTTTTCTCTTCGATGAACGACTACCGACATAACCGCCGCCTGGCCTTTCTTGACGGTTTTGTACGGAGCGAACCGCCAGGAACGAACGATTTCCGGATTGGTGATGACCATCGGCGTAGCCAATGACTTGGCCCGTTTGCGAAGCGTCGGCAAGTGGAACCTGAGGAGCGGCTGGCCCGGCGTGACGACTTCGCCCTCCTTGGCAAGAGCCGTAAAGCCTTCTCCGCCGAGCAGCGAGGTGTCGATCCCGACGTGGAGCAGCACTTCCAATCCGTCGTCCGTACGCAAGCCGACCGCGTGCCTCGAAGGGTGCACATGGATGATCGTCCCTTTCACCGGCGCCACCAGCTCCCCCTTCTCCGGCAGGAACGCCACGCCGCGGCCGACGAGCTTGCCGGCGAAGATCGGATCGTCCACGTCCTCGAGCGGGATCATGCGGCCCTGCACCGGGGCATGGAACTGCACCTGCTGCACGTCCTGCTGCATAAGCTTCTGGATCTCTTCCCGGATCAGCTCCGAATACGTCCCGAACACGACCTGGACGTGTCCGCCGCCTAGACGGATGACGCCGGCGGCGCCCAAGTGCCGAAGGGCCTGGACGTCGACTCTCCGGTCGTCTTCGAGCGTAAGCCGGAGGCGGGTGATGCAAGCCTCGATCCGCTGAATGTTCTCCTTCGCTCCGAGGGCTTGCAGGATCAAGGGAGCCCGGTACGGTACATCCCCCGCCCAATCGTCCAGCCGCGTCGCGTCCTCGCGTCCCGGAGTCGTGAGCTGGAAGCGGCGGATGCTCCAGCGGAACAGAACATAATAGACGACGCCCACCGCGAGTCCGAGCGGGATGAGCATCCAGCCGCGGGTCGAGAGCGGAAGGTTGATCAGATACTCCAGCGCCCCGGCCGAGAAGCTGAAGCCGTGGCGGATGCCAAGCTCGTACGTCAGCCACATGACGCCGCCCGACAGCACCGCGTGCACCAGGAACAAATAAGGAGCGACGAACAGGAAAGCGAATTCGACGGGCTCGGTCACGCCCGTGAGAAAACAGCCTAAGGCGGCGATCCGGAATTGCTTGGCGATTTTGGGCTTCAAATCTTCCCGGGCCTCGTGGATGATGGCGAACGCCACGGCCGGAAGCGCGAACATGATCGTCGGGTACAACCCCGCCATATAAGCCCCGGCTTCGGGGTCACCTGCGAAATACCTCGTCAGATCGCCGAAATATACGGCGCCCTCGGCATCCTTATATTGGCCGACCTGAAACCAGAAGACGTGATTGAGCAGATGATGGAGACCGAACGCCACCAGAATCCGATGCAGGAACCCGTACAGG
The DNA here is from genome assembly GCF_019400745.1 of Cohnella sp. CFH 77786. Taxonomy (GTDB): domain Bacteria; phylum Bacillota; class Bacilli; order Paenibacillales; family Paenibacillaceae; genus Cohnella. Next base: position 293,947 of record NZ_WJIB01000001.1, read on the forward strand.
AAAATACCGAAGCCGCCTGCCGATTCCACCAGCGTGCCCGCCGACGAGGCGAGGCCCGCGAGGCTTTCCCCGATGCTGATCATCAGCCAGGCGAACAGCAGGGAAAAACCGCTCATGAAGAGAGGCACGAACCGCGATCCGCCGAAAAACTGCAAAAACTCCGGCAGCACGAACGATTTGAACCGGTCATGCGCCCAGCCCGACACGATCCCGATCACGGCGCCGGCGAACATCGACGGCTGGACGCCGTCCGGATCGTAAGCGTGGGTAATCGCGGTGAAAATGAACATGCCCGACAGTGCGGCGATCCCCGCGGCGGCTGTCTGGTTGGACAAGCCGAGCGCGATGCCGACGGCGAACACGTGGGGCGTATATTGGAACATCACGAGTCCCGCGGCATGAAGCAGTTCCGGCACATGCGGCCACCCGAGCGCTTCCCAGGGCAATCTCGCGAGCATGAGAAATATGGCGGCGGCGGGCAGCACCGTCATCGGCAGCATCATGGCCCGTCCAAGCCGTTGGAGATAGCCCACACCGTACATTCGGCGCATCCCCCTCCTCTTTCTCGATGGTAAGCGCAGTCCTCCGGTTTGTCAAAGAAAAAACCGGGCATTCGCCCGGTTCGGCGGCCCGGCTTACGCCTTGCCGCGAGGAAGCAAGATCGAATCCTCCACCTTGATGCAGCGGTCCATGACGACGTTCATCCCGGCTTCCCGCGCGATTTCCGCCGCTTCATCGTTTGCGATGCCGAGCTGCAGCCACAGCGTTTTGGCTTTGACTTGGGCGGCTTCCTTCGCGATGGGCGGCGTATGCTCCGGGCGGCGGAACACGTTCACGATGTCGATGGGAACCGGCACGTCGGCCAACGAAGCGTATGCCTTCTCCCCGAGGATCGTGTCCGCGTTCGGATTGACCGGAATGATTTTGTAGCCTTTGGCCTGCATCGCTTCGGACACCATGTGCGACACCTTGGACGGGTCGTCCGACAGCCCGACGACCGCAATCGTCTCCGTTTCCTGCAGAATGCGCTTGATCTCTTCCCGGGACGGATTTTCGAATGCCATGGAATTCCTCTCTCCTCTACTGTACCCACTCCACCTGAGCGCCGAGCGCCTTCAGGTGATCGAAATACTGCGGATAGGATTTGGCGACGTGGTGCGCGTCGCGGATCCGGATCGGCTTGGCCGCGCGGAGGCCGACGACCGTCAGGGCCATAATGACCCGGTGGTCGAAATGCGCGTCGATCTCCACGCCGCCTTCGACGCCTTCCGGCCGTCCGTGGACGATGATTTCGTCCCGTTTCTCCTCGACGTTCGCCCCCGCCTTGCGAAGCTCGGCCAAATAGTCGGTGATCCGGTCGCATTCCTTGTAACGCAAGTTCTCTACATTATAGAATCTGGAGGTTCCTTCGGCAAACACGCTGGCCGCCACCATCGCGAGGACCCCGTCGGTGAATTCGTCCCCGTCGAACTCCCCGGCCGTCAGCCGGCCGTTGCCCTGCACGTGGACGACCCCGTCCTTGTGCGTGAGCGGGACGTTCATGGCGCGCAGCACGTCCACGACGGCGCGTTCCCCCTGCTTGCTGTCTTCGGTCAATCGGTGCAGCCTGACGTCCGAACGGGTGACCGCCGCCGCCGCAAGCACCGCGGCGGATCCGGGGTAGTCCCCTTGCACGACATAGGTTTGCGCGCGGTACTTCTGCCGGCCAGGCACGCGGTAATGCATCAAATCTTCTGAGGCTTCGACGACGATGCCCGCCTGGGACAGCACCTCCAGGGTTTGTCCGACGACGACTTTCGACTTGAGGTCGTGGAGCACTTCGATCTCGCTGTCCTCGTCCAGCAGAGGCGTCAGGAACAGCAAGGAGCTCAGGAATTGCGAGCTGACGCTCCCCGATACTTGGATTTTGCCGCCCCGCGGGTTCCCGCCCTTGACCGTAATCGGAAGCTTGCCGCCGTTATGCTCGATTTCCACGCCCATGCTCTGCAGCGCCTCCAGGAGGTCGTCGTGCGGGCGTTTGCCGAGCGATTGAGGGTACGCGTTCACGAACGTCACTTCTTCCGGAAGCAGCGAGGCGATCGAAAGGATAAACCGAAGCACCGCGCCCGCGTTTCCGACGTTCAGCTCCTTGACCGGTTTCGGATGGCGCCCGAAGCCCGTGATCACGATCTTCTCGTCGTCCTCCTCCACGGCCGCCCCGAGATCGCGTATGCAGCGCCGCATCGCTTCGCCGTCCTCGCTGTGCGCCGGATACAGGATCGTGCTTGTCCCTTCCGCCAGAGCCGCCACCAGCAAGTACCGGGTCGTATAGTTTTTGGACGAGAGCGCCTGGATGTCCCCTTGCAGCTTGCTCGTCGGCGTTACGATCATATCCATGTTGTGCGAAACACTCCTTATCCGATGTAGGCAATTCGATGCTCTGCCACTGCCTCGCGCCATGTGCATCAAGCGCGGGCCCATTTGACAGCGCGGCACGCGGTTTCTTATGATGATACCAAATCGAAGCGAAAGGGCGAATCCAGATGAATCCGCATGAAACGATAACGGTGGAAGAGCTTAAAGCCAGGCTGGACGCCGGGGAGAAACCCCTCATCATCGACGTCCGGGAGCCGGAGGAAGTCGCCTACGGCATGATCCCCGGGGCCGTCCACCTGCCGATGGGCCAAATCCCGCAAAGGCTGGACGATATCCCGCGCGAGGGCGAAGTCATTTTCGTCTGCCGAAGCGGCCACCGCAGCGGTCAAGTATGCGACTATTTGAACATGCTGGGTTACGAGAAGCCCGTCAACATGATCGGCGGCATGCTCGCCTGGTCCCAATTGCCGTAAGGCCGCGGAGCGAAAGCTCCGCTTTTTTTGTCGAATTGCCCGGGAACTGTACTATGTACCCCGCTTCGCCGGCTTCCCGAGATGGACGCCCACCTGCTCTATCATAGCATATCACCCGCGGGGCAGGTATAAAACCGCTTCTTTTTCCGTAAGTTTGGTAGTGAGGTTCAAGACGTTACCCTGCAGGTGATGCGATTGACGACGATGGGCAAGCCGGGCGCACCAGACGGTCCGCTAAAAAGGCTCCTGGATCCTTCCCAGCCGCTGTACAGGGAAGACGTCCTGTGGGCGCTTCACCATATCAAAAGAAAAGCGGCCGATGGAGCGCCCGAGTGGTCGGGGCTCGATCGGCCGCAGCTGCTGGAGTATTTCGCCTGTTTCGCGGAGATGGCGCTTCTCCTGCTCAACCGGCAACTCCCCGGCCAGCCGGAAACCGCCTGCTTCCGCAAGATGCTGAAGGAGTTGCTGGCGGGAGAACGCGCTTAGTTCCGGATCCACTCGTGGTGGAAGGTGCCTTCCTTGTCCACCCGTTTGAACGTGTGCGCGCCGAAATAATCGCGCTGCGCTTGCAGCAGGTTGGCCGGCAGACGCTCCGAACGGTAGCTGTCGTAGTATGCGAGAGCGCTCGAGAACGAAGGCACCGGAATGCCGTATCGGACCGCGGCGGCCACGACTTCGCGCCAGGCGTCCTGGTAGCTTTCGACGACGCCCTTGAAGTACTCGTCCAGCAGCAGGTTGCGCAGGCCGGGGTCGCGGTCGTATGCGTCCTTGATGTTCTGAAGGAAACGAGCCCGGATGATGCAGCCTCCGCGGAAGATCATCGCGATGTCGCCGTAGCGCAGGTTCCAATTGTACTCCTCGGAAGCCGCGCGCATTTGGGCGAAGCCTTGCGCGTACGAGCAGATCTTGCTGGCGAACAGCGCTTTGCGGATGCTCTCGATGAAGGCCGCCTTGTCGCCTTGGAACGGCTGCGTCTTGGGTCCGTTCAGCACTTTGCTGGCCGCGGCGCGCTCTTCCTTGATGGCGGACAGGAAGCGGGCGAATACCGATTCCGTGATGATGGACAGAGGCACGCCCAAATCCAGCGCGCTTTGGCTCGTCCATTTGCCCGTGCCCTTCTGGCCGGCGGCGTCGAGGATGACGTCGACCATCGGCTTGCCGGTTTCCGGATCCTTCTGCGAGAAAATGTCCGCGGTGATCTCGATGAGATAGCTGTCGAGCTCGCCCTTGTTCCATTCGGTGAAAATGGCGTGAAGCTCGTCCGTCGAGAGGCCGAGCACGTCCTTGAGCAGTTGGTAGGCTTCGCAGATGAGCTGCATGTCGCCGTATTCGATGCCGTTATGCACCATCTTGACGTAATGGCCGGCGCCGTCCGGACCGATGTACGTGCAGCACGGATCGCCGTTCACTTTGGCGGAGATGCCCGTCAGGATCGGCTCGACGAGCCGGTAAGCTTCCTCCGGTCCGCCCGGCATGATGGACGGCCCTTTGAGCGCGCCCTCTTCGCCGCCGGAAACGCCGGTTCCGATGAAGTGGAAGCCTTTCTCCGTCAATTCTTTGCTGCGCCGCTGCGTATCCGGGAAGTAGGCGTTGCCGCCGTCGATGATGATATCGCCCTTGTCCAGATGGGGGAGGAGCGATTCGATCGTCGCGTCGGTCCCGGCTCCCGCCTGGACCATGATCAGGATTTTGCGGGGTTTCTCCAGGGCGTTCACGAACTCTTCGACGGAGAACGTGCCGACGAGGTTTTTCCCCTTGCCGTCCGTGGCCAGCAGGTCGTTCGTTTTGTCCGGCGACCGGTTGTACACCGCCACGGTGAATCCGCGGCTCTCGATGTTCAGCGCCAGGTTGCGTCCCATGACGGCCATGCCGACGACGCCGATGTTTGCTTTGGTCATCTTCTTCCATCCTTACCTTCCGAATTTACAACAGTTCTTATTGTACTCTTTTTGCGGGAAGATGAAAACCATACTTTGACTGTAAACCCTTATGTCTAACGCTTGGCGCGGGCGGGCAAGCCGCTTATAAATTTTACTTGCTTTTTTATAGTTAAGTATTTTATAGTATGTACTAGATATTATTAAGGAGGAATACATAATGGCTTCTTACCAATGGAACTTGGACAAATCCCACAGCAACATCACGTTCAGCGTCCGCCACATGATGATCGCGAACGTGCGCGGCAGCTTCGCCGATTTCGACGCCACCGTCACCGCGGATCCGGCGGACCCGACGACGGCCCAGGCGACCGTTACGATCGACGTGAACAGCATCGACACCAAGGACGCCGGACGCGACGGCCACCTCAAATCGCCCGACTTCTTTGGCGTCGAGCAGCATCCGAACATGACCTTCAAAGTGACGCAAATCAAGTCCAAAGGCGGCGAAGATTACGACATTACCGGCGACCTCACGATCGCCGGCGCCACGAAGTCCATCACCCTCACCGGCGAAATCTCCGGTCCCGCCAAGGATCCGTGGGGCAACGAAAAAATCGCCGTATCGGCAAGCGGCTCCCTGTCCCGCTCCGAATTCGGGCTGTCCTGGAACGCGGTCCTCGAAACCGGCGGCGTGCTCGTCAGCGACACGATCAAGCTGAACGTCGAGCTGCAATTCGCGAAAGCGGCGTAAACCCGCGACGGAGCAAAAAAGCATCCTACCCGCAAACGGCGGGAGGATGCTTTTGTTCATTTTCGGATGGACCGGGTCTTCTTCCTACATCTCCAATTGCAGCATTTCGGTTCTCATCCCTCTGAGCTTCTGCTTGGAGGCTTCCGCCTCCTCGGTTCTGCCCTGGCGGAGGGCTTCGTGCAGCACGGCCAATTCGTAATCGATTTCATAGCGGAGGACGGCTGCGCGCTGTTCCGCCCGATTCGACTTGAACGCCTGTATCATGTCTTCCACCGTGACTTGGGGTTTCTTCTGATAAATGATCCGATGTTCCATGCCCGACACCTCCACCAAACGGATAATTTCCCCGAACATGATGTTCTCGATCAGCACTTGCCGGTCGCGAAACCGCTTGACGATCGCGTGGCCCTTGGAGTCGCCAATCAGCTTCTCCATCCATTGCGACAACCGCGCATCCTTGACGACGTAGTCACCCACCATCTTGTACCGGCCATGGAAACGCTGGAACCGGAGCTTGAGCAGCCGCCGGCCCGTCCGGACGGAAACGAGGAACTGCTGGTCGCTTTCGTTCCAATAAAGCGAGTAGCCTTGCTGGATCAATTCCCGGATCAGATTCTGGACCTGCCGGCGGTCGAAACGGACTTCCAGATTGCAGTATTCCACTTCGTGACTGCGATTCACGGCCACCCACCTCCTGCGGATTCCGCACGACTCGAGTTTGACCGAATGTTCTGAAAATTCGTTTCTTATCTTTATCTTATACTCCATCTTATGTTATGGCAACTTGGTTTCTTGACTATTTTCCCTTATCATGGATGGAGTGTTTGAGACTTTTCCGCCAGAGGTGACCCCATTGAACAGCATAACGTTTCCCGGCTTCGGACAAGCCGACTTCGAGGCGATGCGGGCCGAAGGGCTCGAAGGCCGGATGAATGCGATCATCGGCACGGTGCGGCCGAAACTTGAGGCGGCAGGCAGAGATCTCGCCCCCGTTCTCTCCCGGCTAAGCGGAGAAACGATGACGCCGCATGTGGCCAAGCATGCCCGTCGTTCCGTCAACCCGCCGGCGGACACTTGGGTGGCATGGTCGCGCAACCCCCGCGGCTACAAGATGCATCCCCATTTTCAGGTCGGCATCTGGCCAACGCACGTGTTCGTTCAGTTCGCCATTATTTACGAATGCCCGGACAAGGGAATTTTCGCGGAAAACGCCCTGCGGGAAATGGCGTCCGTCCGGCAAACCGTACCCGGCTTCTTCGTCTGGTCCAAGGACCACATGGTTCCCGAAGGGACGAGGCACGACGGGCTGACGGACGACGAGCTGGCCGAATGGTTGCGCCGCTTGAAGACCGTCAAGGCGGCCGAAATCACCTGCGGGATCCATCTCCTGCGGGACGATCCGGTGCTGGCAAGCGGCGGCAAGTTCCTGCGCAAAGCGGAAGAAACGTTCCAAACGCTGCTTCCGTTGTACCGCATGGCTGGCGGCGTTTAATGCTCAATCTTCCAGCCAGACCGTTTTCCCGGCCCCCGGCGTGCGCCGCCCTTCCGGCGCTTCCATGCCGGGATATCCGACGTAGATCAAGCCCGCGACCTCGTCGAGGTCCTCGAGCCCGAGGGCCCGTTTCATCTCCGGGCGGTACGCCGGATCGCCCGTGCGCCATACGGCGCCGAGTCCGTTCGCGTGCGCCGCGAGCAGCAGATTTTGCACCGCGGCGTGCACGGCGGCGCGTTCTTCGTTCAGCACCGCTTTGGGCGAATCGGAAGGGGAACAGACGGCCGCGATGACGACCGGCGCCCGGAACGCTTTGGCTTCCTCTTTCCGGGCGCGTTCTTGTCTCTCCTCTTCGCTCAGCTCCCCCCACGACTCCGAGGCGATTTCCGCATAAGCCCGACCCAGTCGCCGACGGCCTTCGCCGGTCATCACGACGAACCTCCACGGCTCCGTTCGATGATGGTTCGGCGCCCAAACCGCCGCTTCGATGATGCGCTCCACGAGCCGACGCGGAACCGGGTCCTCCTTCACCTTGCCGATGCTCCTGCGGGAGCGGATTGCTTCTTCCACGTTCATGCGGCCTCTTCCTTCCTCTGCAATCGACGTTGTCCCCCAAAGGTTACCAAATTTTCCCGACCGCCCACAACCCGCTAGTATCCATACCGGCTGCCAAGACAAGGGAGCCCCCTCGGGAGCTCCCCATTCTTCATGGAATTAAGCGGCAACTTTGTGTCCTGCGGCGGCGCGGCGCTGGCGCGCCGATTTGCGGAAGAACAGCAATTCGTAGATGCACGGGACAACGACGAGCGTAAGCAAGGTCGAGGTGATCAGTCCTCCGATGACGACGATGGCCAAACTTTGCGAGACGATGCTTCCGCTCTCCGACGAACCGAATACGAGCGGCAGCATCGCGCAGATGGTCGCGGTCGCCGTCATCAGGATCGGCCGCATCCTCGTGCCTGCGGCTTCCAGGAGCGCTTCGCGGATCGTCATCGTTTCTTCGTTGCGGCGCACGCGGTCCATCAGCACGATCGCGTTCGTGACGACAATGCCGATCAGCATGACGACCCCGAAGATCGCCGTGAAATCGGGGGAGATCCCCGTCATCAGAAGGCCGAGCACGGCGCCGATCGCCACGAAAGGAATCGAGCACAGAACGGCGATGGAAGCGCGGATCCTCTTGTACGTGAACACCAGGATCAGGAACACGATGCCGATCGAAACGAGGGCCATCGTGAACAGGCTCATGATGTCGCCCATCTGGTCGGCAGATGCTCCTCCGACGTTCAGCTTGACGCCCGCGGGCGGCGTGATTTTCTTCATGGCGTCCGCAATTTCCGATCCCACGATGGACAACTGGGACGGCTCTACCGTCGCGGTAATCCGAACATAGCTCTTTCCGTCTTTGTGGAAGAACTTCGTCGGCTTCTCGGCCTTCCCCCATCTGGCTACGCTCGTTACCGGCTTCGGCCCCTGTTCCGTCATGACCGTCAGGCCGGACAGATCGTCTTCCGATTTCGGATTCAGCACAGGCTCCAGCACGACCGGCAGCGATTGCCCGTTCACGTTCAGCGCGCCGATCGGCACCGGGTTCAGCATGCCTTGCAGCTGCTGCGCGATGTCGCCGGCTTTGGCCAGGGTCGGATCCACTTCGAGCGTATAGACGGTTTTCTTTTCTTCCTGGTTGCTTTGCACTTTGAGGACGTCTTTGATCGGCTTGATCGCGGCCATGGCCTGCTCGGCCGTTGCCGTGATGTCCTCCAGGCTGTCGCCCGTGACGTCAACGAACACTTGCGTCGAGCTGCCGTCGCCGAACAGATTGCCCTTGCCCGCGTTCAGGCTGGCATCCGGGAAATTTTTGCGTTCCGCTTGGACGGCCTCGATCACTTTCTCGGCGTCAGCGCCTTTTTTCATGCCCAGCGTATACGTGACCAGCGTCGGGGAGGTGACCGAGCCCCATTGGGCTGCGTCCGCGCTGTTCCCCATGCTCATGCTGACCCATTCCTGGCCTTCCTGTTTCAGCAGGAACGCTTCCAGCTTTTTGCCGTTTTCCAGAACCTGATCGGCCGGCGTATCCGGCTTGTATTCCAGCGTAACGGTAAGATTCTCGGCGTTGGACGAATCGATCGCGCCCTTGGGCATGGAGAAATACGTGGCCACCGATCCGATGAGCAGCAAGACGGCGACCGCGATCGGGATCCATTTGAACCTCAAATTCCAATTCAGGAACGCTTTAAAACGTTTCGCCGGTTCATGATCTTTGATGTTGGCCTTCTTGAGCACCCCGGAACTCATCAGAGGCACCACCGTTAACGCGACCAAGAGAGACGCGAGCAACGAATACGTAATCGTTAACGCGAAGGGCAGCAAGAACGATTGCAGCGAGCCCTTAAGCAATCCGATCGGCAGGAAAATGGCCACGGTACACAAGGTGGAAACGGTTATGGCCGTGGAAACCTCCCGGGTAGCGTCGATGACGAGCTCCACCGAGAACTTTTCCTTCTGCAGCCGGCGGAAAATGTTCTCGATGACGACGATGCTGTCGTCCACGAGACGCCCGACCGCGACCGCGACGCCGCCGAGGGTGAGAATGTTCAGCGTAACGCCGGACAGGTCCAGCAAATAGAGCGTGAGCGCCAGCGACAACGGAATCGACACGATCGTGACCAGCGTTGCCCGGATATCGCGCATGAACAGGAGAATGACGACCGTGGCGAACAGCGCGCCCATGAGCACCTCGCGCATCATGCTGTTGACCGAATGGACCACTTGGTCCGAAGTGCTCATGATGACGCTCAGGTTGATGTCCTTGTTTTCTTCCCTCAGCTTCTCTACCGCATTCTTGACGCCGTCTCCGACGCTTACCGCATTGGAGTTGGCCGCCTTGGACACGACGAGCATGAGCGCCGGTTTGCCGTTGAAATCGTTGATGCTTTCCGCTTCGGGCACGATCTTCACGTCGGCCACGTCACTAAGCGGGACTCCGCTGGCCACGGGAAGCTTCTTAAGCGCTTCGATATCGTTCAAATCGGCGGAAACGTTGAGGTTCACTGTCGTGCCGTCAATCGATTTCTCGCCGATGGAGGCGGAAGCGTCCCGGCCTTGCAGCACGCCGTAAAGCGCCTGCAAAGGAACGCCTTTGGCCGCCAGCTTGCCCATATCCGGTGTGACGCCGACTTTGGCCTTCGATTTGCCGGACAGCTGCACGCTGCCGACCCCGTCGATCGAATGGAATGCATCGACGACGCGCTGTTCCAGCTTCTCTTTGTCGGCGTCGCTCAAGCCGTCGTTCGCGAACGTCATCGTGACGAACGAGATCGGAATCATCGAGGTGTTGAACTGGACAACGTAAGGCTGGGACACGCGTTCCGGCAGCTTTACGGCGTTCACCGCACGCTCGACTTCGTTTTTCGCTTCCTTCATGTCCGTGTTCGAATCGAAGTTCAGGTTCACTTGGGCGAAACCGTCGCCCGACGTGGAGAACACGTTCGTTTTCCCTTTGATGCCGGCCACCGCTTGCTCGAGCGGATTCGTGACCGACCTCTCCATCGTCGAAGCGTCGTAACCCGGGCCGATGGCGGTGACGGTCACTTGCGGATTGTCCGCCTCCGGCAGAAATTCCATGGGCAGCTTCAGATAACTGAAGACCCCCATGCCCAATACCATGACGATCAGGATGATCATCGCGGACTTGTTCTTGAAAGCTCCTTGGATAAACGGCTTCAATTCGGTTTTCTCCTTCCAATCTCTCGGTTTCTTTCCTTTACTATTACCAGCTTAACGGAACCTTCCGTCCTCCGAACAACGGCCGCAGACCGGATTTGAACCTGGACCTGAGGCGGGGACGGAATCCTGCCGAAGTCCGCGCTGCCGGTCCTCCATCCAAAATATCAGATTGACGCTGCGTTAAGGCAACGTGCCTAACAAGAAAAATAGCCCCGCATTGTGAACGGAAGATGAACCATCGATAAAGAAATTCCGAAAACGAAAAAACGCCGCTCCGCTAAGGAACGACGTTTTCCCTCTTCCATCCGGAAGGGGCGTTAAGGTTCAATCGGAATGGACGTTAAGCGGCGTTGGCCGCTTCCCGGCGGTCCAGGCTGCGGAACTGGGCCAGCAGCGCCAGACCCGCGATCGACAAGATGCCGGACACGACGAACGGCAGCCAGGAAGTGATGCCGAGCAAAGCGGAACCGAGCAAGGGGCCGATGATCCGGCCGAGGCTGTCCATCGACGAGCTGAGACCGGAGGCGGTCCCTTGATCGACCGTCGTCTTCTGCGTGATCAAGGAGGTTACGCAAGGGCGCAGCAGCGCGTTGCCGATTCCGAACACGCAGAGGTAGAACGTCGCCGCGATCCAGTTGCCGGCCGTGAGCAGAAGGAAGAAACCCGCCGCAGAGAAAAGCAGTCCGATGGCGATATAACGTCCCTCCTGCCCTTTCTTCACTCGCCGCCGAACGATGCCTCCCTGAACGAGGGCGCCGATCAAGCCGCAGAAAAAGAACATGTAGCCGACCTTTAGCGGCGTGACGTCGAATCGTTCCATCCCGTACAGCTGCAAGGTCGCTTCCAGGATGGCCAGGGAGAAGGTCACGAAAAACGCGAGCGAATACAAATATTTCAGCGGCCCCCGGAAAGCCGTCCAACGGGATACCCGTTTCCGGAGTCTGGCGGCTTCGCGCTTCTCCGGGGTGAGCGACTCTTCCAGCTTCGTCCACGCCGCGATAAAGGTAAGGAAAGAGAGAACGGCCGCCGCGAAAAACGGGGTATGATGCGACACTTTGCTAAGCAGGCCCCCGAACAGGGGGCCGAACGTGAAGCCCATGCCGATGCTCATGCCGACGACCGCCATTCCCTTGGTGCGCTGCTCGTCGGTCGTGACATCCGCCACGTAAGCCACGATGCAAGCCGTTACCGCGCCGGAGAACAAACCGCCCAGCACGCGCGAAGCGTACATCAGCAAGAGGCTGTCCCCGGAAAGGCCGAACAAGAGGAAGCTGACGGAGAAGCCTAGCACTCCGATCATGATGACCGGGCGGCGGCCGATTCGCTCCGACAAGCCTCCCCACACCGGAGCGAGCAGAAACGACATGAGCGAGTAGAGCGTCAGCATAAGTCCCGTATGCCAATTCGCCGCATCGGGACTGACGTCCGTCACCAGTTGGGGAAGAACGGGTATAATGATGCCGAAGCCGATAAAAACCGTGAACAACATCAAACCGACGATGACCAATTTGCTTTTCACAACGTTTTCTCTCCTCATGCCCGATGGATATGAAAACAACCTCGATAACCCAAATGGTAGCACAGTCGGCCCGGTTGTTCCAAACGGAACCGTTGACGTTTTTGTTACAACTTGACTTGCGGTTGATTTCCCCCCCGAATTTGCTATACTCTTGCTTGTTCGACATCGACTTAGCTGGACGGAAAGGCAGGGAGCCGCTGTGGACCATACCCGCACCCCTTTATTCGACGCGCTTCGCCTTCATGCGGAGCGGAAACCGGTACAATTCCATATTCCCGGCCATAAAGGCGGGGCAGGCATGGATCCGGAATTCCGGACGTTCATCGGAGACAACGCGCTCTCCATCGACCTGATCAACATCGCCCCGTTGGACGACTTGCACCAGCCGACGGGCGTCATCCTGGAAGCCCAAAAGCTGGCTGCCGACGCTTTCGGCGCGGACGCCACTTTCTTCTCCATACAAGGAACGAGTACCGCCATCATGACCATGATCATGTCCGTATGCGGCAACGGCGACAAAATCATCGTCCCCCGCAACGTCCATAAATCGATCCTGTCCGCCATCATTTTCGCCGGTGCCAGACCCGTATTCCTCTCCCCCGTCCGTGACCGCAATCTCGGCATCGACCATGGGGTCACGACGAGGTCCGTCCGGCGCGCCCTGGAACGGCATCCGGACGCTGCCGCGCTCCTGGTCATCAATCCGACCTATTTCGGCGTATGCACCAACCTGAAAGAAATCGTCGATCTGGCCCACGAATACGACATTCCCGTACTCGTCGACGAAGCGCACGGCGCCTTGATCCACTTCTCCGACGAGCTGCCGCTGTCCGCCATGCAGGCGGGCGCCGACATGGCGGCAACCAGCGTCCATAAGCTGGGCGGCTCGATGACCCAGAGTTCGGTGCTCAACGTGCGGACGGGACTCGTCAACATCCAGAGGGTTCAGACGATCCTGAGCCTGCTCACCACGACGTCGACTTCATACCCGTTGCTCGCTTCGCTCGACGCCGCGAGGCGCCAGCTTGCTCTCCACGGCAGAGAGCTGGCCGAACGGGCCGTGCGTCTCGCCAAGGCGGCCCGGGCGGCGATCAACGACATTCCCGGGCTGCATTGCTTCGGCGAGGAAATCCTGGGCGAAGAAGCCACCTTCGACTACGATCCGACGAAGCTGACGATTCACGTCCGCCATCTCGGCATTACGGGCTACGACGCCGAAAATTGGCTGCGCGACCGCTACCGGATCGAGGTCGAGCTGAGCGATATGTACAACATCCTCTGCCTCGTTACCCCGGGCGACGACGGGGAAGCGCTGCAGCTGCTCGTCGAAGCCCTGAAAGCGATGGCTTCCGAGCTCCAGAACGCGGCGGAAATCCGGGAGATCGCCGTCGAGATCCCGGATATTCCCCACCTTTCCCTGACGCCGCGCGACGCGTTCTACGGCGAAACGGAATTGGTGCCGTTCCGCGAATCCGCCGGGCGGATCATCGCCGAGTTCATCTACGTGTATCCGCCCGGCATCCCGATTCTGCTGCCGGGTGAAGTCATCTCGCAGGAGAACATCGACTACATCGTCGACCACATCGAAGTGGGACTGCCGGTCAAAGGTCCGGAAGATCGGACGATCACGAACGTCAAAGTCATCGTCGAAGAAACGGCCATCTCCTGACCGTTGCCCTCGAACGCAGAAGGTCCGCTCCCGTTGCCCGGGAGACGGACCTTCTGCGGCTATCGGCGGTCATTGCCAGAGGAAATCGAAAATGCTATCATGGGCGTGGAGGTGGCGTCCGATGAGTCAAAGCGCTTACATATCTCTCGTGCAAGGATCCGCGATGCAAGAAATCACGCTGGACGGCGTCAAGGAACAGCTTCGGCAGTACCGCGAGCAGACGGAGCAGACCGGTCGCCAGCTGGGATGGGATTACGCCGGCGCCGCGTTTCCGTACAGCGTGGAGCAGAAGCCGGAAGCCCGGGATCTCTGGTTTTATTTGAAGGGCACGAATCCGCTGTACCGCAACATCGTCATCGGAACAGGCATAAGGGAGACCGAAAACGGCAGCGTCTCTTACATCCAGGTCGTCCTCCCGGACGGATCCACGCACGGAGATAAAGCGAAAGCGAACGAATTGTGCAAATGGATCGGAAAACGCCTGCAGGCGGAAGTAAAAATGTTCAACGGCCGGACCTTGTACTTCAACCCTCGCAAATAACGAATCAGGATCAGTACTGCTCGAGCGATTCGATCGTCGGAAGCCGCTGCCCCAGGAGCGTTCGGAGCTCGTCGACAGCCCTGGGGTCGCCGACGAGGAATCGGTCGCGGAGAACCTCCGCATCCTTCAGGTCGTCGGCGCACATGGGCGCCGAACGCCCCGTCTGCATGCAGACGACCAGCGGCTTGCCGAAGAAATGGTGCGTATAGACAATGGCAAAATCGAAACGGCTTTCCTCGGAAACGCATCCGACAAAGTTAACGCTCGACGACTCCGTCACATCGTAAAGGTTCTCCAACATCATCCTTTCCCTCCCTGGAGTAAATTATCAGAATATTTTATTTATTTTAACATTCCGATTTTGTCCACGGCAAGACGGTATCCGCCTATTCTTCGGCAGCAAGTAAAGCGGCTGTGCCGTCCTTTTCCGACGGATAGACGTTTTATCGAGATCAATGAGAAATGCATAGCAGATATTTACAAATTCTGAAGGATAAAAAAATGGCTGCATTCCCCTTCACGGGGCATGCAACCATTTTTCGTCCGTTTCGCGAGCGCTCCGAACTACTCGTTCGGCTGCTCCTCTTCTTTAGACGCCAGCTCTTCATATACTTTCATGACGCGTTCCCATTCTTCGTCGTCCTCGATATTGACGAGCACCTCGTCCTCGCCTTCTTCCTCGATGCGGAAAATGACGCCCTCATCCTCCGGATCGTTGCGATCGAGCAGAACGGCATAGGCGCGGTCGCCGGTTTCGAACGTGTAGACGAGCACCATCTCGTGTTCGTTGCCGTCTTCGTCGGTTACGACAAACACCGCTTCTTCGTCGTGGTCGTGGTTGCAGTTCTCGTCATGGACATGATCGCTCATGGCGAACCTCCGTTCAATCGGTTAAAATTGGGTTTCCCACGTATCGTATCATGTCCCCCTACCCGGGTCAAACGAAGGCCCCTCGGATCGGACGGAGATGAGGGGCCGGAGAACGCGGATTATTTGGAGGCGATGACCTTCTCGGATACGACTTGCATGGACGAATCCCCGTTCATTTTCATCCAGAAACGGATCAAATATTGACCTTTGGAGGTGAAATCGTACGAAATCTCCTTGGTTTTGAACCAGAAATCCTCCTTGCCGCTCGGGAAATCCTTATCGCCCGAATCGCGCCCGTCGATCAAGGTTTCGTCGCCGTAAGGGTCGGTAATCGTCACCTTGAAAGCGGAGATGTCCGTTTTCAAACTGTCGATCTGGGCGAATACTAAGAACTGCGTGCGACCGCTCGTCACGGATCCGAACGTGGCGTTATCCTTCATCGTGATCATATGCACGTTCGGCTTGAAAATGGTCACTTTCTTCTCGTCATTGTCCCAGGACACCATCGCTTGCAGCGATTTGGCGAAAGCTCCGACTGCCAGGTAGGCTTTGTTATCGACCATGATGCCCGCATCGCTGGCTTCCTTCCTGTCGATGAATACCTTGAGCTTCTGGGTGACGGTATCCGCGAAAACGGCCGATCCGAACGCTAGCGTCAGCGCCGCGGTTAAAATGACGATTTTCCGAACCTTCATAACTGCAACCTCCGTCGTCTCTCGCTTCATGCCTGTATATGGTTATACCGCCGAGCGCGCGGAAAGTTGCGCGAAAACGCATCCGTTTTGAAGAAAAAAGAACCTCCGCCGTCATTTCTTGCCGGGCAGCGTTAGAACGCAGGGAACCCCTGTCCCGACGGCGCCCGGTTGCTTCAAGCGCTCCAAATAGGCCAGGCCTCTGGCGCACGGCGTCCGGCACACCGCGCATACGTCCGACGTCACGATTTTCATCTGCGGCTGTACGCGGCCTTCCGGCGCCGATTTTTTCTTCTTTGCGGCTTTGGACATGTGCTGTCACTCCCAGGCGAAATCACGGTTATCGTCGTGACAGCATATGACGGCCATGAGCCGAAAGTTCCAACAACCGGCGTTCAGATTTCGTTCAGAAGTCACGCCTATAATACTTTTGCGCTGAGGTAAATTATGGTACATTGTTTAGAGGCTGTCGAATCAAGAAAGAGGTTTTCAGCGAGAACGGAGGTCGCCGTTTGAAACTGCAGATGTTAGGCACCGGCAGTGCTTTCGCCAAAGCTTTCTACAACAACAACGCCTTACTGGAATCAGGCGGCCGCACCTTGCTGGTGGACTGCGGCATTACGGCGCCGAGAGCCCTTCACGAGCTGGGCAAGGGATTCGACGAAATCGACGCGGTTCTCGTCTCGCATATTCATGCCGATCATGTAGGCGGCCTCGAAGAATTCGCTTTCCAGATGAAATTCATTTACCGGCGCAAGCCGGTACTTTACGCGGCCGACGCCTTGATCGGACCTCTGTGGGAGCACTCCCTCCGCGGAGGATTGGAGCAAGACGGCGGACATTCGCTCCACGACTATTTCGAAGTCCGGCCGCTCACGCCGGGTACGCCAGCCGAGCTGCTGCCCGGGTTGAAGGCAGAACTGCTGCTCACTCCCCACATTCCGAACAAACCGAGCTATTCGATTCTGTTCAACGACCATTTCTTCTATACGGCGGATATGACCTTCGACCGCGAACTGCTGGAGCGGCTCGTGAAGGAACGCGGGGTCAAATCCATCTTCCATGACTGTCAGCTCCATCCTCCCGGCGTCGTGCACGCCGATCTCGCCAGGCTGCTGACGCTTCCGGAAGAGCTTCAGCGGATCGTCTATCTCATGCACTACGGGGACGATCAGCCGGAGTTCGTCGGACGTACGGGGCGAATGAGATTCGTCGAGCAGCACCGGACCTATACCATCGAGAACGGTCTGGTGGTGTAGACGGATGGTTTCCGCTATGATGGAGAGGAACCCGATCGAAAGGAAGTATGACTGTTGCTCACGACCTATATCATCTCCGGCATTCTGCTCATCCTGATTACTTGGTTGTGCCTTTGGGTCACCAAGAAAGCCTATTCCAAGAAATGGGACGAAGAAGAATAATCATATACGCTTGTCGACAACGCAGCACCGACCGGTTCGGGCTGCGTTTGTTATTCCTCCCGCTCCTCCTTCCGCTCGTAAACATGCCAGAGGAACCGCCGGTCATATTCCGTCGTATCCCTTTTGACCATTCTGGCGAGGCCCGCCAGCACGGCGCCGATCATCGCGAACAAGGCCGCCAAGCAAAGAACCAGGTATGCCGCATCCTCCATCGTTCGTCCCCCCCGACTGTATACCGTTGCTAGATGGATACGCCGGGCCGTCACGAATCATCCCAGAAAAAAACCGGATTTGCGGTTGACTTCGGTAAAAACAGTTGGTATGATATCAATTGTCTCTGGCGCGGACATGATCTCATAGCTCAGCTGGGAGAGCACCATCTTGACAGGGTGGGGGTCGCAGGTTCGAACCCTGCTGAGATCACCATAACTTCCCCTTTACATGTAGGAAGTAAGCTGCTATAATAGTAACTCGTGATACCTCTAATGATCTCATAGCTCAGCTGGGAGAGCACCATCTTGACAGGGTGGGGGTCGCAGGTTCGAACCCTGCTGAGATCACCATACTTAAGCGATCAGGAAGCCTCGTCGGAG
This sequence comes from Cohnella sp. CFH 77786, assembly GCF_019400745.1. GTDB lineage: Bacteria > Bacillota > Bacilli > Paenibacillales > Paenibacillaceae > Cohnella. The sequence goes on from NZ_WJIB01000001.1 coordinate 311,929, forward strand.
GCTTCTTTTTTGATGTGATCGATCTTCACTGCTTCCGTCCATCATATCTGTATGATATTTCATACATATTTTACTGAGTTCGAAAAAGCGGTAAATCGATATGAAAAATCGAACAGAATCCGTCCTGATAGCAGAACCATGAACCCGACAACCGCCTTCCATCCTGTGCGGCGAAATACCCGTACGGTCTTCGCCGAAGTTACCGGTATACGTTTCCCGGAGGATTTCGGCACTCGTAACGTTCAGACGCGGATCTGAGCAAGCTCTCTTCCTTGTCGCGTAAAACACCATTTTTTCGTTCTCTTCGATATGTGCCATCCGTCTGCAACCGTCTGACGAATGGGCTGGAATCCGTCATCTCCTCTCCTCATCGCGAGATTTGTTTCCATTATCGCAAAGCCACCTTAACCGCAAAATACCGATAACGATGGATAAAAAACATGTGCAACCTTTTCCAACGCACCTGCGTCCATGACAACGAAGCGGCGCCGCAGAACTTTTCCACAAGGAGGATTATCATGATGAAATGGCTCAAACACAAAACGGTTTTCATGCTTTTGATTATTGCCTCTCTGTGCTTCACCCTGACCGGCTCAGCCTTCGCCTTTAGCGACATCAAAGGCGACAAGGAGCAAGCAGCAATCGAGAGTCTGGAGAAAAAGGGGATCGTGAGCGGTAACGGGAAAGGCAAATTCTCTCCCAAAGGGGAGCTGACGGTTGCAGGTGCGGTCGCATTGATCGTGAAAGGGATGGAGCTCAACCTCAACCACATCCGCTTCATCAAAGAGCCGAAAGCCAGCGATTATTTCACCAAAGTCAAGGATGATGCCTGGTATGCGCAAGCCTTTATTATCGCTTCCGTCAACGGGCTGGATATCCCGAAGGATATCGATCCGAACGCCAAATCGACCCGCGAGCAGTTCGCTCACTGGCTGTATAACGCGATCAAGCTGAAAGGCGACTTCGCTTGGACGGAGATGTACTTCTCTTTCCAAGACGAAAAACAAGTGGACTCCGCCTACATGAACAGCATCCAGAGGCTGCTGAACGGCAAGATCGCGAAGCTGGACGACAAAAACAATTTCCGTCCGAAGCAGCCGATTACGCGCAGCGAAGCCGCCGGCATGCTCCACCGGGCGATCGAATTCGTGAAGGTAACCCCGCCGATCGAACCCGTGGATCCGGAAATGAACGTACTAAAGGACGTGAAGCTGACCTCTGAGAGCTTGAATGGCGATCTGCTTAAGGTGACGATCTCCGCCATGGCTCCCCATCCGGGATACGGAATCGAAATTGCCGGCATTGACTTCCACGGAGACCGGGCGATCGTCCGCTACCGGCTGATTCTGCCGGACCCGGCCGCCATGTACGCCCAAGTCGTGACCGAGGTGAAAGCGACGACGTACGTTTCCGCCGCTTTCAAGCCGGAACTTGGGTTTCAGGAACCGGCTGAATCGCGCAAACAGGAGACGGCTGACGGAACGAAAATCATCCCGCTCGGATCCGGGTCCGATTCCGTCGAAACGCAGCACCGCGTACGCAACCCGGATGCTTCCACCAGCAGCTCGGAAGGCAGCTCCGGCGCCGCTAGCGGCTTCTAATCCCGCGGAGCGAACCCGCTGACGCTGAAGCCGATCGCTTCAGGGGGATAATGTTTCCCAAGCTCGCGGACGAACGCATCCGCGGCTTGGGGAGCGTACCATTCGCTCCATCCGGCCGCCGAATAGGCTTCCGGCATCCGGAGTGACCGGCTGCGCTTCCCGCCGCTTCCGTCCCCGCGGAAAAAGTCGTCGACGACTACCCGCGGGGCAAACTCAGCCAGCAACCCGGCGAAATCCGGGCTGTGCGGGAGCAACGGCGAGACCGCGATTTGCGTCTCGACGCCCTCTTCGCGCAGACGGCGGACCGCCCGCAGCCGCGCCGCGAACGGCGGCGCGGAAGGCGTCAGCTGGCGGCGGACGTCTTCCCGGTCGCTCTCGACGGTCATGCTGACCCGAACGCGGCCGGACAATCGGCGCAGCATGTCGGCATCCCTCTCTACGAGAGGACTCCGGGTTTGCAGCAGCACGAAATCGGGCGGGTCATCCGCCATTGCTTCCAGCAGGGACCGGGAAAGCTTCAGCTTCGCTTCCAACGGTTGATAGGGGTCCGTAGCCGACGAGAAAAACACGGCGACGGGCCCTTTTCGTTTGGCTTTCGCCAATTCGTCCCTGAGCGACGCAGGATCGCCTTTCTTCGGCTCGGCCCACGTGCCCCAAGGCTCCCCTCGGAACATCGCGACGGGCAGCCTGCGGACGTAACAATAAGAACAGCCGAACGAACAGCCGACGTAAGGATTCAGCGTATGCGAATAGCCGGAAACGTACCCCGTTGCCGGCGTTAACCAACGAAATCCGCCCATCCCGCTCCCACTTCCTTCTAATGATCGGGAATTTGCCAGTCGATCGGCGCCTGCCCCTTCGATTCCAGGAAGGCGTTCGCGCGCGAGAACGGCCGGCTGCCGAAAAAGCCGTTATATGCCGACAGCGGACTCGGATGCGCGGACGCGAGCACCAGGTGGCGATCGCGGTCGATGAACGAGGCCTTATTCTGCGCATGCCGCCCCCAGAGGATGAATACGATCGGCCTCTCCCGCTCCCCCAGCGCGGAGATGATCCGGTCCGTGAACTTCTCCCACCCGAGGCCCCGATGAGAGTTCGCCTCCCCTTGGCAAACGGTTAGGACTGCGTTCAGCAGCAGTACGCCTTGCTTGGCCCAATGCTCCAGGCAGCCGTGATTCGGAATTGTGCAGCCCATATCGCTGTGAAGCTCTTTAAATATGTTTTGCAAGGAAGGCGGCTTCTGCACCCCCGGGAGCACAGAGAAGCTCAGCCCGTGCGCCTGGCCGGGTCCGTGGTAAGGATCCTGCCCGAGAATCACGACCTTCGTGTCTTCATACGACGTCCAATGAAGCGCCTGAAAAATATGGTACATATCGGGGTAAACGGTACGCGTCCGGTATTCCTCGGCCAGCTGTTTCCGCAGCTTGTGGTAATAGGGCTGTTCCATCTCCTCGCTTAGCAGCGGGCCCCAATCGTTCTGAAATACGGCAGGCATGCGCGGCGGTGATCCTCCTTCTATTGAAGCATTTGCTTTTTGGCCCTTATGCAGTCCGGATATTCGACATCCATGCCGGATAACCCTGCTCCCGAAAAAAAGAAAAGCGCCGCTCGGGCGCCGTTTCTGCGTGGTCATGAATACGCTAATCGCATTTATGTAGGTGGTGCCGAGGACGGGGGTCGAACCCGTACGGTGGTCACCCACCGCAGGATTTTAAGTCCTGTGCCGTCTCGCCAATCCGCAAAACCGCGTGGATACTGGATTCTGCACTATCTGCACCGCTTTAGCTCAACAGGATTCATAACACAAAGAACTCGTGAATCCTGTGTGTCTATATACATTATAGCAGACCTATAATGGGAACACAAATTCGCATTTGGGTAACACAAACAAGCTACTTGTGGTGTAGATTTGATGTCACCCTCAGGCCCCCGTCACACTTCAATCGTAACGCTGGCCCTCCAGCACTTTCTTGCATTCTGCACATTCAACAATACATGTCCTTACATATTCCAGCTTCTCAGATGAACTCATACCATCAGGATACGGTTCAATTTCCTTGACGATCAGTACACCGCCGCATGTACATGAAAACATAAACAGCTCTCCCGCTATTGCAAATTGGATTTAATCTGATTTTCCAGCTCTTCACATCTTGCAGTAGCATCCCGTTTTAATTCGCACTCCCAGACAACAATCACAGACCAGCCATTGTCTCGAAGCTCCTGCTGGTTACGTTGATCTCGGGAAACGTTCTTACAAATTTTTTGTGACCAGTATTCCGTATTTGACTTCGGAGTACGATAATATTTGCATCCCTCATGTGCATGCCAAAAACAGCCTTGAATGAAAATTGCAGTTTTATATTTGGGCAGTACAACATCGGGTTTGCCAGGCAATTTCTTGCCGTGTAACTTGTATCGAAATCCTTTGCTATGCAAGTACTTCCTGACAATCATTTCTGGAACAGTGTTTTTGGATCGTATTTTGGACATCATCTTCCGCCGCTGCTCTGTTGTCAAGGAATCCACCATTCATGACGCCCCCATGCTGCTGATTAGCTGCATCCAACAACTGAGCAAGCTTACACGCAATAGCTTTAGCCATTATTGGTGGCACTGCATTTCCTACTTGCTGGTACTGTGAATCCTTAGTACCAACGAATACAAAGCTGTCTGGAAATGTTTGAAGCCTTGCAGCTTCACGAATGCTTATTGCTCGATGTAAAACTGGATGTATCCACATTGATTTGCGGACGTTGGTAACAGTCCCACTTGGCTTATTATACTCAAGACGCAGGTAAATCGAGTTTTGTGTCCTCTCTGGATTGGTGTAAGTATCTTCGATCAACGTGCGGTCCAAGTCATGAAAGTTTTGCCCTTGTCCCAACGCCTCAAACCGCTTTTTTGCAACTTCGCGTGTATCTGTTGCGATATGATTTCTCAATATGCCACTATTTCGCAATTCATCTGTTAATTCAGTTCTCTGGTAATCATTAGACAGCGGCACCTCTAGATCTTCAATGCTGTAGCTTGGTTCGACCGTTTCCAGATCTTTAATTGCATCATACACAGTTCGATAATTATCCGCACTAAACTCCGCGGCAGGCAATTCGGATTGAATGTCTAGATCACTTCTTAGACCCACAGCTATGTATCTTTCCCTTAACTGTGGTGCACCAAACCAAGCAGCATTAAGTACATCATCACAGATATGATAAGATTCACCTAGCCTTTTGCTGATGTAATCAATTACTGAATAAGATTTAGCATCAACAAACACGCCTCTAGGTTCTGACCTAAGTGATCCCATTTCTAAAATTATGTTGTTGTCTAACAATTCCTTTGCATGCATAAGTAGACGATGAATATTAATGTATGCTGTCATCAAGGGTTCTGCTTGTTCAAAAGCAGTTTCCTCACCAGCTAATTGAATAAATGCATTCAAAGCAGCTTGTTCTAATGCAACGAACTGTTTAGATACCCGTAAGCTCCTTGCAGGCATTTGTGCAATTATCTTTATACACTGCTTGCCTTTTTCCCTGATTGTCATTTCTCGCTTAGTTAAGTCACGGGTGTTTTTAAGGAATATCCTTAAGGCATAGAAATGCTTGTCAGGCAACATAATTTCTTCTATAACTTCACGATTGAATACGTAGTCCGTAATATCAGCAACTGGGCATTCCGTATTCAACAGGCATATAGTCTCATCACGTTTTGTTATTCCTAAACGATCAAACTCAAATCCATCATCAAGTGAGCAATAAAACCGATGGGTATCTGATCTAAGCATCCTGACATTTTCCATTACAAATGCCTTTGGCCGTAAATTGAGAATAACCTCAACATACTTCTTAACTAGGCTATTGTTTTGACTTACTATATGATTCTTTTGACGATTGGCATTAGAGAAACCTTGGCAAGGCGGTCCGCCTACGATAACGTCAAAATTCCCATGTTCACGCTGAAACAAATCATAGTCTGTAATATCTAGAATATCGCTTAACATGGTGGTTTGTCCGTGGTTTTGCAAATATGTTGCTTGGGCGCTTTCGTTTTTCTCAACTGCTACACCAATTTCAAAACTTCCTGTTTGAACAAAACCCAAGCTCATACCGCCAGCGCCCGCGAATACATCTAGTACCCTATACAACGTTGCGCACCTCTCTTCAATCCTCTTTCCAGCCTTCCGATACAGCTCGACCAAGCAACGCAAGCAACTTTTGGCTATGTTTTGAGTTTGGCAGCTTCGCGGGCATTTTGCAAGCTATTTTTAAAGCATCGACCTCTGAATGGAACGGAATCTTCTTCTCTGCAACAAAAGCCAACAGTCTCTTCCAGTACTCAGCCCCATAATTGACTACTTTGCTTTGAGCCTCAATGCCAGTCACAAGCTTTTGATCCTTCTTAGCCCTTCGCGCTTCGGTCTTAACATTTTCTACATCTATTAATACAGACTCAATATCCCCATCGAGTTCAATGTCCAACTCTTTAATTCTACTCCAGCACGCTTCACGCTTACACCATTGTGTAACGTTAGCAACTCCCCTGCTTGGATCAGTAATTGAATCCAACACCGATTTGGCTAGCCTGCTCATCTGGTTGCTTATTCCATCTGGAACTTCTTGTTTATTCCAAATCATTTGCAGGTCCAAAGTTCGATTATGATACTGCTTATTAATTAAGTGTGCGAGTAATGCTATAGAATAGGTTACGATGTTGGCCCTATACCCCTGCTCATACCATTCTTGTTGGGTAACCAACTTTTCAACATGCTTGAATAAAATATAGAGAGCAATCGATTCTTGAAAATACCTCTCATTGAAAGATTCTTCTGAAGCTGACCATTGATCATCAACCCAGTGTGCAAATTCACTGAAGTTGGCTTGTGCCCCTTTACTGACAGTATGTGGCAATCCACGCCAAGAGTTCCTCGCTTTTGCAAGATCAGTCTTGGTTATTAACTGATGCTTAGGGTTTTGGGTTAGGAATCGATTTCGTTCAGCATTTGTCATTCGCATTTGAGCCTGCAAATACTGACCTCGTGCACGTTCGTAAAACCAATGAGTGTCGTGCTGCGCGCCACCTGTAGCAGGGGCGAAAATTCTCCTTGAAATCTGCTCTATGCGAATATGGAATGGGTGCGTTGAAAAGAAGTCAGCGTCACTAACTTTGTTCTGACTGTTCGATGATCTGGATATTTTCTGCATTAGACTGTGTGTTTCGTCCAAATCAGCATTGATAACAGTTAGTTTTATCTGCAGGTTAATGGCTGTAAGATCCGCCTTGTCCTTATACCGTGCATTAGATAATGAAGCCGTTGTCTGTCCACCATTAATGATCTGAAAATCCTTTACCGAAGTTATGAACTTACCTTCAGTAGTTTCCTTAATAAATGCGTCAGCAGCAGTAGCAGACACCCCATTGTTAAATGCAAAAAACATGTGAGGCGAGGTTAAAATCGTTTCCCTGATCTTCTTATTCACCGCGACCTTAGTGCTAAGGAATGAACGTACGTTGCCTTCCAGCAATTGAGCACCATATCGGTCGTACACATCAGCCAATACTACCCCTGGAATCACACCCAAATAGCAACGGTATGGGGTCTCGCCTTGATTAGCGGTATTAGTATCCAAACAAGGTATCCCTCGATCGGAATATTGAGTAAAGTCAATCTCAATGTTCTCTCGACCTGAATCAGCCAGAAACATATTGAAGAGGCGCTCAATATCCCAAATCTGAAATTCAATTGAAATTCCCTCAAAGTCTCTAATTGGGAAACTCTCAATCCGACCGCTCATAGGTCTGTCAGTAAAAAGAAGAATGCGGTACTTGCGTATCTTTTCCCTTTGTGACTTTATAGTATCGATGAGGTCTGCCGCGGCGCTACTGATCTCTATTTTTTTATGAAGATTGCTATTATAAGTCTCATCTAGAAATCTAATAGGCCATTCAAATATTTGTTCAGCATCTGATTTTGTGATATTCTTAGGCTCGTCTTCGTTAGAGTAGTCGGCAACTACCAGATTCATCGTATAATCGAACTCATCCAACGCATAACCATCAACTCGCAACTTGCGATTACGATATCCAGCTCCAATATAAAAGGCCGCTTCAAAATCAGGCAGAACATCCGCATTTACTAAGTAGTTGGCCACTATCCCCACGAAAGCTGCGCTTGAACCTTCCCCGTATGATGCAGCTGTTGATCGCACATCTTCCAATAGTTCTTTTCTGAATTCCAGAAGTTCCATAAGATCCTCCGCTATTAGCTAATCTTCCATCCCTCTATGGCCTGAATACTTATTTGATAGCTTGCCGCAGCAATTTGTGATGGAACATTGCCTTTTATTAGCTTAGGGAAGTGCTCATCAATCCTATACCTGTTTGAGCCGCCAAATCGATACCACTGCTTTGAATAATCAGGAATATCAATATACCCGTACTGAAGCAACTTTTTATTGAACAGATCAAGAGCTTGAACATTGCTCCTAACCAAATCTCTCAGATTGTTCACTTTGCTTTGCAAAGTGAATGAATTGGCGTCGTTCGGCGATGTCTTGTCGATAAAATATAGGACAAGTTCTCCTGGTGCAAGTGCATCCAATTGTTCTAATGATGATATAGATACTGTCTTAGCTCCAATCCCAGAAGCCTTTATTTCGTGCCAACCATACTCATCCACAAAATCTTGATCAGCGCCTTCGGGACCTATCCAGCTTGTGACAGCACTTAGTGGTGAAACTCCGAGTGAGATAATTTGCTGTAGATAATTGATTTCGCCAATAAGACCTTTCCTTTCCGCTTCGGAGAGTAAACCGCTTTTCTGCAACTCCAATAATTTAGACCATTGTATATATCTATCTAGGACATACTCAAGTCCTTCCACAGAATCAGTTTGCGTTCTTGAAGATTCTATTAAATCAAAACATAGCCTGACATATACGTTTTCTTGTTCTGCACGAGTTAGTCTAAACGTTATTGCCCATTTGTTATCAGTAGCACGCTGAGCGTAAGAAACTTGTATCGATTTTGAGGAAGGGAGGTCCCTCGGTTTGGATTCGGTGATTAAGAGCAATGATTTCTGTATAATGCTCTCGTAACCAATACTCCATTCCATAGGATGGTCCGAATCTATTCTAACGTAACCACTTGTATGATTAGCGATACCGTTCCATTTATCAAGCAAGCTTTCACTCGACAACATCGTCATCATCCTCATCATCAAGGTCAGTCCAATTACGCAATTCTACAAGGTTTACCACATAATTGGCAGTACGAACGCTACCATCCCCAGGCAAACCTATACCTATCGCATACAATGTGTCTGGTATTTTATCATTGTGTGGCTGCTCTTCATCTTGCTTAGTTTTTATAACATGCAGCATGAGAAGAGGTTTTCGTCCTTTGATCAAATAAGCACTATCTGGAACATTCCTCTTTCCAGTTGCATGCCTGAAGGATTTTTCTGCTTTGTCAATTTCATCGTCTGAGAGGCCTGCCCGAGTACATCCACCAGAACCTACTCGAACCTTGGTGCCCATGATTCTTATCATGCCATTTACTTCATCAACCGTCCGTTCTTCCCGTTGCATTTTTATGATTCCATTTGCACCCTCAAGCTCATGATCTTCTTCAATAGAACCAAATGGAAGGAAGACATCCCATTCATTAAGATCTGGACTGTTATCAATAAATTCTGCAAGTGCGCGGCCTTGGAATGAAAGATGCCATTGATGAGTTTCAAAGCTTCGCAACAAGTCAGCGACTATCTCTTTGCTTATTCCAGACCACATTTTCCCGTTTTGTTTGACCTTCGTTTCATAACCTACAGTACCCAGGCTAGCTACGAAAGCCTTGAAAATTCTCTCATTTTCCGCCAGCACCCCAGGATTTGACTTTAACCGAGGTGTTTCCAGCAACTTGCCTGAAACAGTTATTGGCCTGCTTACAAGCGTTCCAGTTCGCATTTTATTTCTAGCTGTAACAATAAGTGAGTTAGGATCTTGGCGAACTTTGAGACCAAATTCTTTCGGAGTTTGTTGATCCCTATTCATAATGCTGATTTCATCTTTAAGCTCGTTTGCTGCCGCCGTAATATAGCCGTACCAATCTATAGCATCTTTAGTCATCCAAACCTTGAAAAGATCATCATACTTGGGTCGATACCCAAACCAGCGCCCCATTTGGAGCAAGGTATCATACATCTGAGATTTACGATAAAAGTAACTGACACACAGTCCTTCCAGTGTAAGACCACGGGACAGACTGTTTCCTCCAACTGCTATTACTCTAAATCCTTTCTCCCGATGGTTATAATAATCCAGACTTGCTGCTCCAGTCTTTTGGTTTACTGCTCGAACCTCTATAGGAGCAATAGCCTTGTACATATAGTTTTTCTGTATCTCTATCCAACTGATTCCCGCTTTATCCCCAAGCCCGTGCTTTTCCCATACTTGTCTCAAGTACCTAATTGAGCGGATACCTAACGAATCCTTCTCATCCAAAGCAGCATAGTTGCGCAAATCCGATTGCAGTTGATTTAACCAAGTGTTAATAACATCCTTCGTGCCCACTTGGACATCAGTGAATCGACTAACATTAACAAGCATTGAACGATGCTCTGTAACGTCGCCCCTCAAGTCTCTAACAGCATTTGTCAATAAAAAGTAAGCTAGAGCTTCATACAAGCTTGGAGGCAATTCCTCTACTTCATGATCCTTTTTATGTGAAAAGGGGAAGTATTGTTCAATCTCATCTGAATTAATCTTTTCCAAGCAATGTGCATATTGCGGCGAGTCTCCATAAATGGCATCAGCGCCAATATAATTGCTTGGAGGGGAGAGCACATAAATAAAGTCTTTGGGAAATAAATTCTCTGCCTTATCCCCGACCGCTTCAGGATTAATAAAGATATTCGCAAACGGTGTTGCAGTGATACCTAGATAGGCAGCTTGATAAAACCGCCCTAGAATTGAACATATTGCTGCATTAATCGCTGTCGGATCTTCATCGTCTTTTCTGGTATTAACAGAAGCGTTGTCAGCTTCATCATCAATCAGCAACAAAGGTAAATCTATTTTCCCATTACTATCTTCATTGTTCGCTACTAGCCAACTTTCAAGACTTCTAAGGACTGTCTTGTTTTTCTTCACGACAAATAAAGCTGGTTCGCTAATGTTTTTCAGAGTTAAGTCGTTGCTGTTTAGTATTGTGGAGTTAAAGTCGTATAATACAGATGTGAATGCAGCGATTCTTTTGCTTGCATCTATTTTACCGACTCCATCAAAAACATTTCTAATTACCTGCTTCCCTTTGATACCCAAGAGGTGTTTACTTAGCCTTCCTGCGAACTCTTTATCCAATCTTTCTTGTGTTTGTTTTCTCAAACTTTCAAGGGTTCCCGTCAACACTATGATTACTTTATATCCAACGTCAGCAGCCTTATTGCATATAGCCGTGTAGTTTGCTGTTTTTCCTGACTGTACATCTCCAATTACAAGCCCTCTTCGAAACCAAGATTTATTGCTTTTAGGGTCACCAGTCAGATCAACGATTTCTGAGGAGACTTTATCGAGGTTGGAAGTTACTCTAACATTCCAGCCTTTTACATCTTCCAAATATCGCCTATATCTATTCCAATAGAAAAAATCAATTTCTGCCCGCCGCGCTGGCAGCCAGGACTGATAATCGTCACTTGGATCTGTGATATAAACTCCAACATCCATTGTTATCGGCAATGTTGCCTTCAAGTTCCTAATGATTTGTTGGAACTCTTCTTCGGAGACTTGGATCGATGATCTAAGATTATTTGCCTCATCCATAAACTGTTCCTCGGTTGGCGGTTCAACTTGATATTTCGTATTCAATGCGATTGAAATGAACCGTTCAAGCATTTGGGCGTTTTGACTTAGCATATTTCAATTTGCCTCCTTAAGGAATTCGGATAGCCATTCTGGATATTGGTCAAACGGCTCTGTTACGGACAAACGTTCCGCCATTTCCTTGCGTTCCAGATCATTTCTACAACCCGAGAACAACTGATTTAACAATGGTATTAAGTCTGTCTTTGATGGCTCATTTTCATTAAGAACTCTTTCGTCGCCAGTTAGATCAACATACAACTGGTTAAGCGGCAATCCTCGTTCAATCTGCGTCAGCAACTGTTCGACTATTCTCTTGGTAGGTCCTCCTAATTGTCGCAAAGCCTCCACCAGTGGATAATCTTTATTAATCTCGTACACAATTCCACCTTCATGTGTCTTGAGACGATTCCACACATGTATTTTAGAGTCCTCTGTTTCCTTCTTTCCCCTATAAGTCCATGTGCGTTTGCTGCTTCCCGCAAGTTTTTCGATAATTGGAGCCAAATTCTTACGGACAACTTCTGGCGGCACTGCTACAGACTTCTTTATGTCCAAGGTCCACATGTGGTCTAAAGAATTTGGGATATCTACCCTAACCCTTGCCAATTTTGATAATTCCCCCTGCCTCATCAATCGGAACCAGGTTCCCCAAACAAGCAAACGCTTATTGCGGTAAACATAGAACCCCTGTTGCTTTCGAAGGCCTTCTCCACCTCCAAGCATCTTAATCTCCGATTCAGTAAGCATAGAAATATGGGGCAATATGTAAGGACGTATTAATACTTTCTGCCCGTCAATACTTATACTTTCTTCATCCATAACTTGTGTGCTCTTCCCAGTTAGAAAAGGATCTATTGACTCTAATTGGACTTTATTAATATATATTTGAAGTTTCTTCAAACCAGATTCGCCTGTTATATAGCGGTGGAAAACAAGGGAAAGGTGTTCGCGCACACGATCCATATGTTTGCCCATGTTATCATCAAATTTGCTATCCCCAACCTTTAGTCTGTCGAGCTCCTGCCAAAGAATCATTGTACCTGATGTACTTGCAAGCAACTCATCTAAATGAGGAAAAAACTTAATCTCATCTTCGCTCAACAGTTTTAATGACCAATCATCTGTGCTCGCAATAAAATCCAAATCCCATTGAGCACCTACAACTATCCCATTCTTTATGCTAATTACCGTTAACTTTCTGCATTGTGACATCGAAGCAGTTTTCAAGCCCAATCCGAACCTTCCTAAATCTGCAGGTGCTCTGTTATCCAGAGGATTCCTGCTACCATATCTCATTGCATTTATAAGTTCTTCTTTAGTCATGCCATATCCATTGTCAATTATCGAAATGTATGCAGTCCCTATCGGAAAGAAGTGGATATCGACTCGAGTTGAATCTGCAGTAATGCTGTTGTCTATAATATCGGCTAATGCCGTTTCTAACGAATATCCTATAGCACGGGTCGCTTCCATCAAAACAGGCGCATTTGGCGGCAAAGGGACAACTTCCAACTGTCATACACTCCTTCTATAGATCACCATTTATCTAGCATATAAAATTTCGACTAAATATCGCCATATTCCTTCTACATTTAGGATAAAAATAGCACCCTTCTAGGTGCTTAGTCCTAAGCCTGTAGTTTATCGTTTATCGTTTCTCATTCCATTTCTCCAACTAACAATCTTGATTATTCTCCCGCCCACCATGTCCTTCTTTGAGTCGTAATTAATCGAAAAAACGCCTATTACCCTTCATCAAAAAAAGAAAAGCGCCGCGGGGGCGCTTCATTGCCTGGACATATTTTCAGTTATGGAGTCAGTTTCGTAGGTTAAAGTATTCTTATCATCACTTAATTCAAGGGTAGCTTGTTTGGAAGCATCGATATTTATTTCGATTTTATACTCGTCCATATAGGTTATTCGGAATGGTTCCTGGAAAGGGTCGCGTTCTTGATAGTAGTCGAGCTTACCGCCTGAATTCCCCTCCAGCTTTATTTCAAAGCAAAGGGCTTGAAGCGAATCACACCATTTACCCTTAAATCCATCAATCAGACTTGATTCAGCCTCTCCGAAATTTGATTGGCTTACTCCGCTTCTTTCAAGGGTATAGCCTTGCTCATTGGTTTTATAGCCGAGCTTTCCCGACTCGTAATAAGTAAGGACCAGAGGCCTTTCTTCATTCCCAAGCAATAACATCAATTGATCGTAATTGGATTGTTTAAACTCAAATGGTACTGGATTCTCTGTGCCTTCACTGTAGTATGTGATAACCCCATTCTTGTCATCAGTAATGGAGATGTTGATTGCCAACTCATCCGATCCAGGTGTACTCCATTGCCCTTCAAATGTTTTTAAATCAACTAGCTCTGTGTTCGAATTAGAACTAGGCTGGTTAACGGTCGCATCCGTCTCTTTCTGCGCAGCAACCTGAGCGTTCTTGCCAGCCTGATATGCCTTGATTCCAGTTTGTGTTAGAACGATCATGCCATTTTCAATCAGATTAGGAGAATAAAAAATGAGGTCATCCTCTTGATAACGCCATAACTCATTGCCTGTTTCTGCATCCAGGGCAAGAAGAGTGGAGTACCCTGCATGTCCTTTTCGCTGGTTATCTTGGCCGTCAAAAACAGCAAGGTAGATTGCATCATCTTCAGCAACGATCGGCTTGGTGATCGTACCGCCATACAGTGTCCAAAATACAGGATCGCCAAGCGTTTTGCTCCATAACTGTTTTCCATTCTCTGCGTCCAACATCTCCACGATGCCGCTTTTCACTTCTGTTAAAAGAACCTTATTTCCGAACATAGTCAATTGCGGCCTGTTTTTTATGTCGTAGCTATCATTTGTATAGCTCCATTTCGATTTCTTGCTCTTCAGATCATAAGCAGTAACCCCACCGCCAAGGTCGGAGACCACTAGAAGCTTATTATCCGTTACAACACTGCTTATGAGGACTTCGTGATCGATAACATCAAGTTCTTTACCAGACTTGGTATTAAGGATGTGTACGCCGCCTTCGTAGGAGATATAGAGCTTATCATCAGCAACATAAGGGGAAAGTACAAGCGATACGCTATCCCCAAAACTCCAGCTTTCCTTACCAGTTTTGATATCCAATGCCTTTAAGGTAATGCGGCCATCCTCAAGCTGCTCAGGAATGAATAAATAATCGGAGGAAATAGCGACCTCTGCTGGCCTCATATCGCGGGGAACTTCCTTCTTATAAAGATGCTCCCATAATAGCTTTCCTGACTCAGCATCTAGGGCATGAGCTCCTGTATTATCCAGAAAACTGATTATTCCACTATTAACCGCTGGGCGAGAAGGAATCCCGCTTGCTTCATGCTCCCATATCTTTTTCCCCGACGCTTCATCAATCGCGTAGAGTTTTTCGTTATTACCTACGTAGACGTATTTCTCCGTAACCGTTGCATCCAGCGGCGGAGATTGGAAGTCTTCATACTTCCATGCAACATTCGAAATACCTTCTATTGCCTTGGCTTGCACGTTACCATTGGATTCCGCTTGCTTGTTGTTATTTCCGCACCCAGAGATCAGTACACCTAATGAAACAAGAACTGGCGCGATCCATCCGTATTTCTTTCCGTTCAACATGCTTCCCCCTATTTCTTAGCCCTTCGCTCTTCGTCAAAGAACATCTTGTTTCGAACTGTCCACTCGGTTCCATTGTGCTGGAGTTCATAATGGAACTTAGTAGTCACATACCTAATTTGGTCAACTCCGTTTTCTTTCCAGCCGTCGAGCTTGTATTCCAGATCACCATTTACAAACATTCTGCCGTCTGTTGCGCCTTTCTCAAACTTTGTAATATTCACCTTTACCGTCTTTACAACCTCAGGGCCATGCTGATTTCCGATGCTTTCCTTAACCAGTTGTGTTACTTTCGCCTTTGCTCCGCCTTCATTGTTGTCCGTTGCGTCTGATCCACATCCAACGAGGAGAAGCAATGTAAATATCGTCGCGGCGGCCAATCCCAACTTTCTCATAGAAGCTCCCCTTTGCTAAGAAAATTC
This sequence comes from Cohnella sp. CFH 77786, assembly GCF_019400745.1. GTDB lineage: Bacteria > Bacillota > Bacilli > Paenibacillales > Paenibacillaceae > Cohnella. Next base: position 327,427 of record NZ_WJIB01000001.1, read on the forward strand.
ATATATTAGATCGAGATTTCACAAAAAAATGGCGGGGTAATTATGTAATGTAGAATCTCATCAATATTCCTAACACGGTCACCCCCTCTCTACAGAGCGGCAGTCCCCCTTTACTAGACCATAATTCCTACATTTCCCAATCAGATTATAACATGCATTATATTGGTTTGTTAATTCGACAATGTGCATTATAATGTTTCGACGCTTATTCTCTCTTACTCTACTGTTTTTAGTAGGGGTGAGAGTATGGCTAGGAAGTCGCAGGATGCGCAGAGGATAAAGAATGCCGTTGGTCAACGGCTACAAGGATTCAGGAATCATCAAGGCAGAACACAAGAGGACGTTGCACACGAGGCTGATGTCCATCCATCATATATTACGAAGTTAGAATCTGGCAGATCAAATTGGACAATCGAGAGTCTTGATAATGTCCTAAACGCACTCCATGTATCATACAGTGATCTGTTCTATAATATCGATGAGTCAAAGAACAAGATCGATAACTCCGTTCTAATTCAAATTGTGAAGCTGTTGGAAGGCAGAAGCATTGAAGAACAGCGTAAAGCACTGCAACTATTAAAAACGCTCTACAGTTGATGGTATAGCGCCAACAATGTGCTCTGTGACTTGTCCCAAAGGGATAAGGTCGCAGAGCCTTTTTTTTGACAGAGACGAAGAATGGGCTGTGAGAAAACGCCCAAACCAAGAAGGAGGTGAACAACTATGACAACTTTGAAGGATTTAACCGATCAGCAGTTACTAAATGTTTGGAAAGCAGCAAAAGAGCTGGAGTTAGATGAGGCATTCATTACATTGCTGGAGACCGAATTGAAGTATCGCGGCATCAAACACTAATCAACGAAGGGAATGTAAACATGAGCAAGCAACTGCTTGTAAGGAAGACAGCAGGATATGTCGAGTATCAGCTCTATCGAATCGTTATTCCATATCTAGCCACTTTCAATAACTACAAGGGGACTATTATTCAGCAGTACGTTATGATCGGTGCATATGGTATTGCAGCAGCCATATTCATTGGTCAAGAGGAATGGTATTACGACAGCGGCCCATTAGCACCACAGTGTTATCTGGTTTCTTCGTTATTCCATTACTTGCATAGGCAGGGATACAGCGATCTTGAAAAAATCAGGGAAGCGATTTGGAAAGAACACGAGAGCTGGTGTTGGAACCAGTACGGCAATCCGTTCGGTAAGATTGCCAATCAAAAGCTTCGCAAACAAATAAGAAATCTGGTTCACTAAGGGCTTCCTTCCTCAGAATCGGGGATTGGGAGTCCTTTTTTTTGTTTGACAGCGACCAGACTTGGCCGAGTGAGAGTAGGCCGAAAGGGGGGTTATCAGTGGATGCCTTTAAGAAAGCTCTAGATGTAGTCATTGATTCTATGATCAAGCTGGAAGCTGAATGGGAAAGGATCGAGGAAACTCATTCTGATCACCTAGCTGAGCATTATCCGTTACATCATGACTTTAGGGAAGTTGTGCTACAGATAATGGAGTGGCGTGAAACCATCAATAATCATTTGGAGGAATGAACCGTGGAAAAGAGAAGTATCGCTGACGAGATGATTGTCCTAGTGCGTCAACTCGTCATGCAAAACCAGATTTGGATGGCCGCAATGGTCCTAAAGGTCTACTTTATTCGGAATTGGAAGGTATCAGAGGAAGTGGCGGCATTCTATATGCGCAAGTACTTTGAGAAATACTATGCCGCTCAAGTTCGTAAATTCTGTCAGCATTTCGCTGATCGTGGAGGCGATCTGGATGCAAAGAATGCAGGATCTGCGTAAGCAAAAGAAGCAGTTGAGGGAGTACAAGCGCACGCTAGATAAAGACGCGCCGTTCTCCACCGAGGAGGGAGCAAGGTATGCGCGAGTACTGACGAAGCTAGTTCTAATTGAACTTGAGCTCGAAGAAATGGAAAAGACCGCTTTGCAGAGCGGCCTTAGGTAAAAGTATCTGATTCAATAATAGCCCAATATCTATACCCATTCAAGGGGGAGTGGCCGCGAAGGCTGCTCCCCCTATTTCTATTTCTTGGAGGAGTCCACAGTGAACAATATGTATATGATCAAATCCGCCTTGGCAGATGCATTGTGCGTAAAAGAGGATAGTAACATTCTTGAGGAATTGTTCAGCCGTTACGTGACGCCGCAAGAGCTTCTGAATGCTTCTGTAGAGGAATTAGTATCTCTCAAGGGCTTTACCGTAAAGAAGGCCCAACAGATTGTCGGAACACTTAAGCTTGCCAGGACGATTCATGCACCACGGGTGGAAGGGTTCAAAATAAGCTGTCCATCCGATTGCTTTGACATCCTCAGACATGAATTGTCCCATCTTCTTCATGAGGAAGCTTGGCTGCTCTGCCTGAATAGCAAGAATCGGATTATTTCTCGAACAAGAATTGGCATCGGTTCATTGTCGGCCGCCATCGTACATCCTCGCGAGCTGTTTAAGCAAGCCATTCTGCGCTCATCAGCTTCAATCATCTTTGCTCATAATCATCCTAGCGGCGACTGCACTCCATCTCAGGAGGACATTTCTTTGACTCGTCGTTTGAAAGAATGTGGTGATCTACTGGGCATAGAATTGCTTGATAGCCTAGTGATCGGATCGGACAGTTACTGTTCATTCAAGGAACGTGGACTCATGTGATGAATCATGGGGAGTTAGCTTTATTTGCTGACTCCCTTTATATGAAAGCCTTCGGCTATGTTCGCTTTGCTCGCTATTCGTGCTGGTACATACTTACGCCGTTCTACGCATCATACTCACATTCTTGGAGGAATGATACTATGACAAACGCCGCTGCGATCGGTTATGCGATCCTTGCCGCTAAGAAGCTAGGGTTATCCCGCGAGGAACTTCATAAGCTTGAGAGCATTATGTACAGGATAATGGATGAAGTTTCCGAGGAAGAAGCTGAAGAAGCATACAGAAGCAATTAAATAGTTACACACGGGGAGCCAGCCGATTGGTTGGCTCTTCTATTACTTCTCATTCATAAGCGACCGTACATTGAACGTGTAGTTTTCATAGGCCAACCGACGTGCCATAATCTCCATTGCCAAATTGCCATCATCATACGTCGGCGTATCTGAGGTTCGCTTTCTCTTAAGGTTTTCGTATAGATTAATCATATGTACATTTGCGGCCTTTTGAGCTTCGGAGCATGTACTCAATTCTGATTCGCGTTTCAAAGCCTCTATTAAGTCATCGTAATTATTCATCATTATCATTGGCTCCTCTTCTATTATAGTATCGTACCGTACAGATCAGGATCGATTTCAGTTACTGCCTTCCAGAACGCTCGTTGTTCTTCAATAGTCATATCGATAGGTTCTTCTGGCGCGTCCTGATCATATGTAAATATTAGTTCTCCATCTTGATACAATTCTTCATACAGGTACCGTTCAAACTCCCTAAATCGATTTTTCATAATTAGCCTTTCGCCCCGCTCTATGAGGCTGATCGTAGATGCTGGAAGCCTTACAATCTTGCCGAGCTGCTCCTGACTAAGTCCATCGTGAATCCTCTTTAGCTTTATCTGTTTGTGTAAAGACAAGCTGTCAGGTTCAATTAGTACTCTCTTTCGTGCATTGAAAATACTCATGATATCATCGGGGTCTTCCACGTAATTCTTATGGAATCCGAATTCGCCATATTTCCGAAGATCGTCAAAATCCATAACATCATTCCTTTGTGGTTTTCGTGCCCCCCTCCTGGTGAAGGGAGGCTATATTCAGAAGGAGAAAACGATAAGGGGAACAGTTGGGAAACCCTTAGCGTTCTGACTTGAACGTAACCAGTTCATATGGAAATTACAACAATTATTTACTAAATCATTTGGTAAATTATTTACTACAAACACGCCCTTTCCTGTATCCTTTTACACCTGTCAGTGCCCCAAAAACACCAACCTCTTGATACTACTGGGGTTTCGGGCATCCTTGGCTGAAATCTCGAACAAGAGAATTGGGCATCCTCGATGGGGGACCAGGCACAATTTCAGCATCACGCTTAATCACGGCTGTCTAAACACCGTTTTATGTCGCTCATTTACCATTTGTGACTTGATCGCTCTAAATAGTGATTGAATCATGTTTCTGGGCCTGAATAGGAACACTTGTTCCATTCATAATAGCTAATGGAGGTGCATTCGGGATGACATTGAAACCTCTTGCTGATGCTGAACGGAAGCTACTTCGTGTACTCAACAACTTCATAATCAGTCGCAAAAGAGCACCACGAATGTGGGAGTTATTTCGCATGACTGGAAGACTGGATGATCAACTTCAAAGATCATTGCGGAAACTTGCTGAACTGGGATTTATTGAGTGGACAGTGCAGAGTCATGATCAACTAAGGATTATCAGGGCTTGGGAAGATGAGACATCATTGCCTTCGAAGAAGAATGCGAAGGAGATAGTGAATTTCTGGGAAGAGGACAGCTTTTAGTGTAACTAGCCCTTCCTTGAGAAGCAGCTATGCAAATATTTCCGTCAGGTAATCCTCTTGTTGGTTTCTATCATATGCACGAAGCAATTGGTATAGGCGTTTGAATAAGGAGTGTATACTAATCACCGCCTTTAGGTTGATCTCGAATAAAAGCAAAACAACATCAACTAAAAATGGGCATCTATTTATTGTTATAGATGCCCTGTCGACCTGCTAATCGAAATCGATTAATCCTCCTTCACTCAACGTTCGGATTAGGGAATAAAAGAGATTTCTTAATTCATGAAGCTCTTCTTCCTGTTCGCTTAGGGCAGCAGTAAATCCTTCATAAATTGATTCCAAGTCATTTTCAGAAACACCGTGTGACGGCTTTTCTTTCTTAACTACGACTTGATCTTTTTGGACAATTTCATCATTCGGGTTTATTTTGATTTGAATTCCAATGTTCTTTAAGTACTGATAAACCTCAAAGTACACTCTCTTCGCATGCTGATCAGACTTGAAATATGCTGCCCAGTGAACATGCGAAAGGAAAAGAAACTGACCACCATTGTATTCGACAATTCGACGAATATCGTCAACCAACATATGAAATAAAATCCTGACTAACCGAGAGCCGCTTCTGGGGTCTAAGTCAATCAAGTCAAACTTTTTGTCAATCAATAACGACCTTACAAGTTTAATGAACCTTTCGTCCGTAAATCGTCTCTCCAGCACTTTGATCAAGACATCATATCCAAATCTACAAAGATAACTCATCACAGATTGTGATTTAATAACGTATTCGTACTCTGCGGGCTGCTGATTTTCGAGGCCGTACTGATCTTCACCAATGTTAAAAAGTTCGATGAACTGTTCAATAATGGACGCAACAGCATGCATAACAATTACATCTTCGGGTGGTACGTTAACATGACGTTTGCGTACTCTAGGCGATTTAGGGGCAGGATAATACCTCGATTCCAAGATTGCTTTAGAGAGATTCCTGATAGGCATCTTCTTTCGCACAATTTGCCACAGTTCCCACTCCCAATCTTCCCCATAAACTTCCTTTCCCATCAGACTTTCCGCGATTTTCCGAAGGTGTTGTGGTTGGGCAGTCAATTTGATAAAAGCAGATTGATTCTTGTTTCGTCCATTTTTGCAGACTTTACTCATGTTATCATCTCCAGTAGTTTAGGATAGCGAAAAGGACAGATCCGAAGACCTGTCCATTTGTAACGAAAAAGGCGCAGAAGGAAAAGGCTCTAAACCCTATCCCATCCATATCCACACCAATTCCTACCTCTATCCTACTGGGCCACATGCCCGCATCCTACATCGCAATTCCTACATCGCAGATACGTTACCTTTACCGCTACAAGCGGACGGTTCTTTCGCTAGGGAATGAATCCCTGTTCTTAACAATAGCACGAAGGTCAGACAAAGTCAAACGTCAAAACTCAATGCTTCTGACGGACGCGCAACCAACACTCCAAAAGGATTCAACAGAGCTCGCCAACCAAAGTGGCTAGGGATACCCACGCAGGCAAATAAATACGGGGATAAAATACCAAGGTAACGACATGTTCTGCAGGGCCGCTGTGGCCCAAAATCCCCCTGGATTCATAAGGGATAGTATCGTTATCCAATAGAGTGAATAGAGCAGTTATGATTTCTTAATAGTGCTTTGACCGTTGGGTGCTGCATAACTCGCCATTCATGAGCACATAGTATCGGGACTTGCTGAAAATCCGAAACTTATCGAAAACAGTAGATATTCTCGATTCTAGTTAAGTTAATGTGAATAAAGTAGTAGCCGTACCCATGACTCCGAAGCAGATATAGCCAGTTTTTAGCGCCCAGATTGACGGCGCTAAAAACCCGATTACCTTCATATTGACTTACTTGCACACGCCATTAGCAGAAACAATCGCTTATAATCCATGGATTGCATCGAAATTCAGCACACATGATCAGATCCAGCAGCAATAAAAAAGAGAGAAGCCGCGCCCCCAAGGGCAGACTATCCCCCATTAAAAGTAAAGTAACTATGCATTCACTGCCCACGTTATGAATTCAGTGTGCGGTGGAACAGACGGTGAATGAATCTCGGGAATCCGCTTCCGATCACGTCGCGGATATCTAATGATGCGCTCGTTAACCCACAGGGTGCGGCTACTGGATTTTTCTTATCCATTCATAGTTTGTCTGGCATCCGTCTGTTTCTGCTGAATCAGCTCTTCTGTTATATATTACTTGCATTTCTCGTTAAATAGTTGCAGTGATGAACAAAAAATCAACTTATTTCTGCTTGCCGCCTTGCCCACTGCTTAGCCACAGTCCTTCCACGCCTAATATCACTCTTAACCGTATTAAGTGTAAGCCCCTGCTTATCAGCAATCTCCTGATCCAACATCCCTTTAAGCTTTAGCCCCAATGCTTCAGCATACCTAGGATTCTTTTGCCGAACATAATCCAGCACAGCATGAACTATATCAGCGACAATCAGCGAGTTACTTATTTCTGCTTTCGCATTTATTGAATCAGGATCAAGGACAGGTCGAGGACTAACATATTTCTTCTCTTTCCTATCGTACTTACACCCACGCACTTTTGTAAGATATTGATCAAGCAGTCGAGGATAGAGCGCTTTTTGAAGGTAGCTTAGCCAATTACCTACTACTGCATCGGACAACTCATACCTACTATAGAATGAATGAACAATACCGCAGTAAATCTGAAAGGCATCATTGTAGATATCGCTTATACTCGGATTATCATACCAGCACCTGGCCAGTAACCTCCTCGCGGCTCGAAGTACAATAAACTGAACCAACGGGTTAGCAAAGATCGCGTTCTGTATAGTTGAGTCGAGCGATTCATTATTTGCGAAAGTCTCATATAGCCTTCTGTATCCATCTTCGTAAAGCGCTTCGGGATTATTCAAGTGTGTATCGGCACAGAACCAATCATTCGTGCTGATCAGTTTGTACTGATGGGTTATTAGGTCACCAAGATCATCATAGCATGCTTGCTTTTGAACGCCTGTCCATTCACGTGCAAATTCCGTCTTCCATAAATCCTTGCTGTCCATCGCTATCATCCTCCAACATTGTGACGGCTCATCCGATGTCGATATGCTCCTCCCTGTAGGAAATTGCTCATATTGCATCTTGTCCGTTTTGATTTAGGGATATTATACCATCTTACTTTCACTTTTGCAATATATAGTGTTGCGTTTATGAAACACTTCTGTTATAATGCTTATTAGAAAGGACGTGTAGCCGATGGGAATGATTCCTTACCAAACTTCAAGCGATGACTTAAAGCAGCTTCAACGCTTTGAAACGGCAGGCGAGATTCACAAATTCATCCGCGAGAAAGCGGAAGCTTGCAATCCAGGCATGTTTTCGATTAACGCATTGGCGGAAAAAGTTGAAACCTCTCCCTCGACGCTTTCGAGATTCGAGTCAGGCAAACAACACGGGCTGAAAGCGTCGCTGCTCTCCAAGATCGCACAAGTCATGGCCGTTCCAGTTGAAGCTTTCCAGTTGGATTACTACCGAAACGATCCGAGGCCGTTTACGATTTGCGGCATTACACCTTCCATCAAGAATTTCGACTTGATCGAACCTTCACACCGAATGCATCTAAACCTAAAGGCATATTCACCAGCGGGAGTGATGTATGAAGAAGTGGACGAAGTCGTGGAATTGAGCATATTGGAGTACGAGGAATTCATCGAGGAAGTAAGCAGCTTAATTAAGAAGGTTAGAGTTCGTAGAGACACTTGGGCGAGGAAGAAAGCTGCAATTAATGAATTAAGCTTATAACAAGGAGAAAGGGTTGATTTCGATGATTAATGCTGAGGACCAACTTCGACAATTATTAAACGCCTTCCATAGTGGTGGATATTCCTTAGAACGATTATCAGAAATGACTGGCAGGGAAATTAGATTGATTAAATCGTTTATTGCTGGTAATTTCAGATTATCAGATGGCACTTGCCGCGAGATAACATACTCACTCATAACAGATAACGAATCTGCCGCAATTTTGTTAAGAGAACCTGATGAAGAGTTCGCCGACCTCCCCAGGCTAGACTAACCCCCTTCCGTCCCCCTAAAGGGGGACACGCAGGGAGCACGCCCCCTGCACCCGTCACTCGGCGTGCGCCGTCCCTCGGTCATTCGACCGAAGGGAATGGAAAAGTGTCGGAGATAACCAGCCGCCTATCAAGACTGTAATGAACGCTTCGCGGTCTTGACTGGCTTACTTTGGTGCTTCTCAAGTGAATTGCCGTCGAATCAATTCCTTTGCCCAGTTCTCTACTTTATCATTACCCTCGATAACGAACTCTTGGCCCCTGCCAACCGATTGCAAAGTGCAATGATCATCACGCAGCTGCCAAACTGGACTCCCTTTCTTGGTGTATAAGTTCTCATGATAGCTCATTATCGTTCCTATTCTGGGATGGAAGAATCGCGGCAATTGCCATACAGAGCGCTTCCGTTGTCCCGCTTGTGTTAAAACTAATGAATCGTCATACATGAATGTTCCGCATCCTGGGATGGAATTATTGAATGACAACGAATTCGCAGCAATATACGCAGTATTCATGTCTCTGTCTCTGCCAACGTAATGAGGATGAGGCAGCTTCCAATCGTCATACTGTCCCGCATCATTTATTGACTCGATCTCCCCGACTTGCAAGTATCCCCATATAATGTGCCTATGTGTCCCTTTTACATATCTATACCCAGATGCAGCTCTGGAAGCATCCTTAAACCAACCGAAGAAAAGGAAGATATCTCCTACTTGAACCTTCTTGTTCTTCAAATGTCGCTGTGCTTAGCTGGACTGACCAAATACACCTCTCCATCCAGGTAGCCTTTCAACTACTGAAGCATTGATATCTGGGTCGAGATGCACGTATGTACCGTTGGAATACTTCTTAATGCCAAGCTGCTCCATCAAATCAAGATAAGTATGGTCCTGATCGACCCTCAAATCGGAATAGGTTACTCCCGTATTCACTTCCTCATCATCGGGAATAGGCAATGAGATTAACCTTCCTGAATCAAGGAAATGCGGGCTAGGATATCCACCAGCAGATGAATCGAAACCCTTCCTGCTTAGAATAATCTTCATAACTGGACACTCCTAAAGATTTATGACCTTATAGAAACCGTCGTCGATCCTCTCATCATTAAACCTGTGGCATGATGTCGCTTTGCGTTAGCGCAGCATTTTGAATCGATATGTGTCCTGATCGTCGATTCAGCATAGTTCGTATTGTTGCGCTGCATGTCAACAGCTTCCTTAGGTGTGAACCGATTTTCTCCTTTGGCTTTAACTATCGATCTCGTTGCCTGTAACAGCTCATCCCTGCAAGTGCTTTACATTCAAAATCGCTCCAGTCATGGTTTCCTCATCTTACCATGAACTTCATTTTCCAGAATAGTAAGCGACTATTATAATTAATTGTTGATTATAGTGAAATCACTCCATTAAGACATAGTCTTATCGTTACTGGATGTTCGCTGGAGGAAGGTCTTTCCAGAACCTAATTATCTACTGTATGATATAGGACATAATAACCAATTTATTGTCGAACTGAAGGGAGTATGTATTTCATATGTGCTCGTTAATTGCTATACCTGAGATCGAGAGAAAGATAATCCAAATAGGCAAATTCGACAGCGTAAATTATGTAGCTAAAAATAACACAATCAGACATGCATTTAAGGATTGGCAGGATGAGACTTCAAAGAAACCACTCACGAGTAAGCTTCCACGCATTTTGGCTCCAAAGAAACCTGATATTTTATACGATGGTATTGCAGGAGCATTTAAGACAATATCTAAAAAAAGGTCCGCTTTTGATTACATAGAAGTCCCACACGAAATAGCAAGCACTGAACTTCTTTGGAAAGGCTCTGTTAGACCTGAACTCAACAAGTTTTATGTAATGAGCCCAAAGAATAACAAAGTCTACTTTCCCTTTGATAATTATCACTCGTTAGCCTTCGAAGATAAGGTAAGCGAAGCTATTAGGATTTTCCTGCATCTCAAACCAAAGGAACTTCTTATTGTTCATGAAGAAGGCTACGAATGTGAGATCAAATCAAATGCTGATTTTGCTAAAAGCAAATTGGTTAAAGGTACTGGAGATTTGCAATTAGAAAAAAAGACAAACAAGAGGATAATGTTCAGATCATCCTATCCAAAGCCAGGTTTTTTAAAAGGTCTATTCTCTACCCCACCCCAGCTCCCTCAAGACCTGATATGGTATCCTACCGAAGAAAAATGGCAGGTGGTAGTTGAAGGAATATTAAACGACAGCTCTAAGGAATTTGAAATGCAGATTAATTATCATGAGGATTTCGGGTTAAATTCCAACCTCCAAGCAGAAATAATGAAACAAGCTAATATCAAAGCCAGCACTAATATAACTCAATTTCAACGAACCAGTTGGAAGGTAGCCGCTTCTTTCTGGTAAGAGCGGCTAAAGGAACCTGTAAGGGCACCTATCTCTTAGCAGAGACGGTGCCCTTAATCATAGATTCTTTAATCGACGATATTAGCTTCTCTAAAGCAGTAACAAAGCGGGCAAGGTCAGGATCATTAGTAGCTAATAAGCCTTGTAGTAGTTGTTGTAGTTCTTCCTTAGATGCAGTTTGAATGAACTCATTCACCAATGAACGCTCATTGTCGTTTGCAATCGTCATACCCAGCCCCTTATCACTTGATCTTACCTACCCTAACCTTCTGCTTAATTAACCTGTTTAGAGGCGAAGCGGTGTTATGCTGCTCCTTCACATCGGTATTCGAAAGCTTAACATATCGCTTGGTCATGGTCATGTCCACATGGCCTAACATCTGTTGCAATCCAAATGCATTGCCGCCGCCGCGCAGAAACACAATGGAGAATGCATGGCGCAAAGCGTACGGCCATAAGTGCGTTCCAAGCTTTTTGCAGTACATCTCGACTCGGTCGCCCCAAGTATGCCTATTCAGAGGCTTGCTTTCATTCGTACAGAATATCGGTGCCTTCCCGCTCCACTCTTTAGGACGTACAGACAATAACTCCTGAATCGCTTCAACAGTCATCGGCGATAGCGGTAAGGTACGGGATATGCGGGTTTTCGCCTTAGTAGCATCTACATGGAGTTCTCTGGCACGCGGGTGGAAATCCCCTTCTTCCAAACTGAATGCTTCTTTAGGTCTAATCCCACAATCGAGAAACAGAAGGAAAAGTGTATAGTCCCTTAATCCAGCGAACGTCTCACGGTTCGGTAGGGCTATTAGACGGGCAAGAGTCTCTTCGTCGACACTCACATGCCGCCCCTCGTCTTTGCGCTTCCTGAAGCCTTCTAGAGGGTTATCTGATATCATTCCATGCTCAACGCACCAGTTAAAGAACGTACGGAGGTACACAAGTCGGTTATTATAGGTCGCGGGTTTAATCCCTTCTTGTCCAAGATGATCAACGGCAGCCTTCTCAAGTTGATCGAATGATTGCTCAGCATCTGGATACCGCTTAAAGAACAGGTTTACATGTGTCTTGTAGTCCAGGATGGTCTGATCGCTAATACCATTCGCTTTCTTCCACGTAATGAACCGATCCAGTGCCTCTTCCATGGTTGCAGGTGCCTTCTTAACTTTCCCCAATCGAGCCATAAATAAAAAATCCTCCTTCGCCTTCACCTGTATTTTGCGGATACAGATAGTGCGAAAAAGGATCTCACGCATGAAGTCCTGTGTGTCTGGTTGTGCTCAATTTATGTACACAGGATTCATCATTTTTTATGGTTTTACGGATTTCTCCCCCAGGAGATAAACCCTTATGGGAGTAGTGGTGCCGAGGACGGGGGTCGAACCCGTACGGTGGTCACCCACCGCAGGATTTTAAGTCCTGTGCGTCTGCCAATTCCGCCACCCCGGCACGAACAAACATTAATATAGCACGTCTGGACGGCCTTGGCAACTGAATTCCGCTTTCACCGTCCGACGCCGTACGCCCCAGCAAAAAAGCCGCCGGTGGGCGGCTTTCTCAGCGTATGTAGTCCTCTTGGTAATTTCGGGTTGGTGGGCCCTGAGGGACTCGAACCCCCGACCAATCGGTTATGAGCCGACAGCTCTAACCAACTGAGCTAAGGGCCCTCGTCTCGGTCACGAGAAAAGGTTGGTTGCGGGGGCAGGATTTGAACCTGCGGCCTTCGGGTTATGAGCCCGACGAGCTACCGGACTGCTCCACCCCGCGACGGTATCTCAGATGTCCTTGAACAGCGACAAAAATGAGTATACAGCAACAACACGACTTTCGTCAACCATTTTCGGTATTTTATTGCCCATGTTTTATTCGGAAGTTTTCCCGGATTCCGGGCCGTCCTTGATCTTCGCGGACTGCGATCCGGCGGCATCCGCCATGGCCATCTCCGCCAGCTTCTGCAACATAACATGCTTAGGCATGTGCATCAGGTGCTCCAGCGGAACTTTCATGAAAGCCGCCAGCTTCACCGCGGTTTCCGCGGAAATGGGCATTCTCTGCATGATATCGCCTCCTTCCGGCGCAAAGCGCCGTTATCAGCTTACCATACGCCGCCCGGCTCGCCAAGAAGGACAGCCGCCGCCATCCCTCCCCCTATTTAAGGGATATATCGCACCCCGTACCGGCCGCGCCGCGAACGGTATACTTCGATTTCCTTGGGCATATCCACGCCGTACATCCAACCGTCGTGCTCCATCCGGCGCACGAGGCATCCGGCCTGGAACTTGCTGTCATACAGCCGCAACCAGTAAACCCATTTCACGCGAACCATCCTCCGCACGTTGGCATCCTTACCTGTAGAATACGCCGGATCGGACGTTTTGAAACGGGGACGAATGGAAAAAGCCGCGCAAGCGGGAGCCTGGGCTCTCGTCAAACGCGGCTTCGGAAATCAGCCCGCGGGCACCGCCTCGGCGGTTCCGGCGTCGAACGGCTTCGGTCCTCCGCCGCCGTACACGTCGTCGAAGATGCCTTCGATCGGGCCGTCCGGGTTCGTCTTGATCTTCTGCAGCAGCTCGTTGCCTTTGGTGTCCAAATACTCGAGCGCTTCCTTCACCGACCGCTGCCCCTGGAATACGGAGGAGTACGCGCGCTGTACCAAATCCTGCATCATGCTCAGGTTCGGCTTCTCCTGAAGCAGGCGCTGCTCGGCAGGGGAACTTCCCGGCATCGGGGCCGGCTTCATTTTGGTGAAGGCTTGCATGTTATAGTTCATGCCTTCCCTCGGCTTGATATAATCGACGCGGGCGGGCATTTCATACGTGCTGCGGGACTTGAATTTGGCCCAGTCTTCGCCGTTCATGAACTTCACGAACTCCCAAGCGTCTTCCTGGTTCTGCGCTTTGGCGTTGATGCCGGCGAGCGAGCTGAGCTGCGTGTTGACGCCGACGTTCGGCACGGATGCGTGGAAAGGCACGGTCACGACGTCCCAATCCAGCTTTTCGATTTTGAGCTTGTCGGCATTGTCGTTCATCTGCTGGATGTCGTTGATCATGCCGTATTCTCCGATCGTCATCGCGACGCGGCCGGTCATGAACAGTCGGCCTTGATACGGATTATAGCGGTATTTGCCGTCTGCAGGCGGCTCGACGTTCATGTCCTCCTGATGGGGGACGATATGGTCTTTGTACAGCTTGTAGACCGTCTCCCACAGGTTTTGCCATTGCGGCGTGTTGACGGTCATTTTCTCGGCTTTGTCGTCGTACAGCTTCAGCTGCAGCGGAGCGGCGAAGTTCTGGATGTCCCAATAGTTCTCGCCGGTGCCGCCCCACTGGTTGAAGGAGAAGCCGAAAACGGCGTCCTTGCCCGTCCCTTTGGTCATCTGTCTCGCCAGCGCGAACACTTCGTCCCAGTTCATGCCGTCTTTGGGAGGCGTCACGCCCATTTTTTGAAACAGCTTCTTGTTGTAATAAAGCGCGGACGGCATGAAGGTCGGGGTGAGCGCGTACAGGTTGCCGTTGCCTTGGTCCCGGATCGCCTCGATGACGGAAGGAACGAACGCGTTTACGTCGATTTTGTCCTCCTTCAGCATCGGATCCAGCTGTTTCAGCATGTTCTCGTTCACCAACGAGCCGAGCAGATTCAGGTCGAAAATCATGACGTCCACCGGATTCGTGCCCGACATGATTTCTTTCACTTTGCCGAGCGTATCCGGCTGCTTGAAGCGGCCGTCATCGTCCATGTTCTCGAATTGCTGCTGCGACCAGTCGATGGCCGGAACGATTTCGATATCGATGCCTTTGTGGGAATACTCGAACAAGTCCGTGAACTGCTGGCGGAAATAGGTTTCGTCCTGCTTGCTTCCGTACATCGTGCCGATGCGGAGCGTCCGCCGGTTGGCGGGATCGTTCGGGTCCTTGGTCGGGCTGCACGCGGCGAGCAGCGGAATGAATAAGGATAGCGCAAGGCCGATCAGCGTCCATCGGCGGACGCGGCTTGCTTCGTGTTTCATGCGGTTTCTTCCCCCTCCGTTTGTTTGGGCGCGCGGATGACGATTTTGTCACCGTCGATTTCCATCGTCGCTTTGTCGCCGATCGAGAGCGCCTGCAAATATTCCTTGGGCACCTGCAGGCGGCCGACCCGGTCGACGACCACGAACGCTTCATGCACCTCCTCCAGCGAATCTCCGCCCGCGAGCGGTGCGGACAGATCCAGATTCGGATTGCGCTTGATGAACTCCGTGCTGGTGAGCCCGTCGCGGATCGCCACGACGCGGTCGACTTTGCCGGCGAGCGACAAGTCATGGGTGACGATGACGATCGTGACGCCGAGCTCGCGGTTAAACCGCCGGAAAATGTCCATGATCATGTCCGAGGTCCGGGTATCGACCGATCCCGTCGGTTCGTCCGCGAGCAGCAGCTGCGGCTTGTTCGCCAGCGCGATGGCGATCGCGACCCTCTGCTGTTCCCCGCCGGACAGCTGCTGCAGCTTGTTGTGCATGCGGTCCTTGAGGCCGACCCACTCGAGCAGCTGCTTGGCATAGGCGCGATCGAGCTTGCCGGAGAACATCATCGGCATCTCCACGTTCTCGAGCGCCGAGAGAAACGGCAGCAGGTTGCGGGCGTTGTTCTGCCAGATGAAGCCGACCGTTTCCCGCTTGTATTTCACCAAATCCTCGTCGCTGGCTTTCAGCAGATTCCATGGACCGACGGTCACCTGCCCGGCCGACGGACGGTCGAGCCCCCCGAGAATGTTGAGCAGCGTGGACTTCCCGCTTCCGCTGTTGCCGATGATGGCCATCATTTCCCCGGGCTTCACCGTCAGGTTCAGGCCTTGGAGCGCGACCACTTCGAGATCGTCGGCTTTGTAGATTTTCACGAGTCCTTCGCACAGGATCACGGGTTAACGCTCCTCTCCCAGCTTCACGGCCTGATGGACGCGCAAGCGGCGGATATGGGTGATGAGCAGGCCCGCTCCGATGAACATCATGACCGCTACGACGACCGACAGGCGCATCGTATCGACCGAAGAGAACACGACATGGAACGGAGGTACCTGCTGGGCCGCGTTGTCGGTCGTCTGCAGGAACGGCAGGAAAAGCAGGCTCGTAATTTTCCCGATGCCGATGCCAAGCGCGATCGACAATCCCGCGGTGAAGATTTGTTCGAGCAGCAGCATCCCCGTCAGTTGCTTGCGGGAAAGCCCCATGGCGCGCAGGATGCCGATCTGGACGATCCGGGACGACAGGTTGAAAAACCAGTACAAGACGTAGCCGGACAACGAAACGATGACGGTGACGAGGAAGCCGAGGCTCAGGATGCCGAAAACGCCGCCGCGGGCGGGATGTTTGCTCTGGGAAATCAATTCGCTCCGCATGTCGTTGATCTGGGCGATCTCGACTCCTTTGGCTTGCAGCACCGGAATGATCGGGGCCGTCTTGGCGTCCGGCTTCATCTTCAGCCAAATATCATACGGCATCAAGGGGGCCTGATCGTAGATGTAGTCGAGGTTCGCCACCAGGAACGGCGCCTGATCGGGATAGGCGCTGGGCCAATAGGGCACGATCCCGATGATGACGAATTCGACCAATTGGTCCTGCAGCACGGTCTGGACCGTATCCCCTTGCTTCAAATCGAACTTCTTGGCGATGTTCGACGAGATGAGCGCTCCCTCCGGCACTTTGCCCATCCATTCCAAATACCGGTAGGGGGACGTCGGATACATGTCCTTGCGAAGCCAGGCGACCCGGGCGAAATCGACGTTGTCGATGCCCATCACGATGCCTTGGCCAGCGGTTCTCCCCGATACCGTGATGCTCGTTCTCGCTTGCAGCACGCGGGCCGCATGCTCCACGCCGGGCAGCGTGCGGAAAATCTCGAACGGAGGCTCGCTGTAAATGATCCGCGACGGCGCGGGCCGGTTCGGCTGCCCGCCGCCTCCGCCGCTGCCGCCTCCGTTCCCTCCGTTCCCTCCTCCGTTGC
The DNA here is from genome assembly GCF_019400745.1 of Cohnella sp. CFH 77786. Taxonomy (GTDB): domain Bacteria; phylum Bacillota; class Bacilli; order Paenibacillales; family Paenibacillaceae; genus Cohnella. The sequence goes on from NZ_WJIB01000001.1 coordinate 344,358, forward strand.
CGCCGTTACCCCCGCCGTTACCGCCTCCGTTGCCGCTGCCTCCGCCTTGCTGCGGGGGCTGCTGCACTTCGGCCTGCCCTTCCCACACGGTTTTCACGACGACGTCGGAGCCGTACTTGTACAGGATCCGCTCCTCGGAGTTCAGACCGATCGTGCGGGCGGCGGACGAATTGTAGACGCCGAGGCCGAGCGTCAGGATCAGCAGGATCATGAGCGGATAATACGATTTCGCCGATCGGGACAGCTGGGTCAGGGTCAGGTAAAGAGGCACCGGCAGCAGCTGTTTCCAGATCAGGTTGAACAGCCTCAGCAGCAGCGGGAACAAGCGCAGGAACACGAGTCCTCCCGCGAAGATGCTCAGCGCCGGCACGAAAAACAGGAACGGCTGCACGTTGAGCTGGTCCGTCGTCATGCCGGTTTTGAACGAGACCATCTGGCGCTCGTTGAACAAATACCAGCCGTAGGCGGCCACGCCGACGAGCGCGATGTCGAGAAACCATTTCTGCCAGAAGGGCGTCTGCCCCGTTCTCGCGATTTTGCGTTTGTAGTCGACGATGGTCGTGCGGGTGAAAACGAGCGCCGGGATGACCGCAGCCAGAATCGCGACGATGACCGCGGCGAGTCCCGCGAGCGCTCCGTCCGTCGAGAAACCGACGGGGATCGCCTTCCGGTTCACGAACTCCAGGAATCCGTTCGCCGAGCCGATGCTCTTGGCCATGAACCAGCCGAGGAACGGACCGATCACCAAGGATACCGCGCCCAGAAGAATCCCTTCCAGGAGGAACAGCACGAAAATTTGCCGGGTGCTGGCACCGCGGCTGCGCAGGACCGCGATGTCGGACCGCTGTTTCTCCAGCGCCTGCCGGGAATTCATGGTAATGAAGTAAAACACCATGGCGATCATAGGCGCGGCCAAGGTGAACAGCAGCGTCTGCAGCTGGATGCTGCTGCGGCGGAATTCGCTCAGCATGTCGGCGAACGAAATCTCCAGCCGCGTATCGTTCGACCGTTTGTACACCTCGATGTCGATGCGGCTCAGCGTTCTGGCGAGCGGCGACAACTGGCTCGTCTTGATCTCGCGCAAATCGTACGCGGTGTACCATTTGACCGATTGGAGCGGAATGCCGCGTTTCTCCGCGAGGTCCTGAAGCAAGGCCGGCTCCGCGATGAACAGGTTGTTCATCAAAGCGTCCAGTCCTTGGTACCAGTAAGGGCTCGCGGGATTTTTGGGCTTGAAGGATCCGACGATCTGGACGCGCAGCGTCTCGTTCGAGCCGCCGTAGAGCGGGTACAGCAACACGTCGCCGACGTGCAGGTCGTTCCGGAACAGGGCTTCTTCCATCATGACGGCCTTGATCGTTCCGTCTGAGTCCGGATGGTCGGGATACCACTGGCCGCCCACCTGTTCCGCCTGCTCCTGCAGACCGGCAAACGAGGCGAGCGTCATTTTGCGGGTGCGGCTGGCGTCCACCTTCGTCGGGTCTTCCGGAATGACTTCCGTGCTGCGCAGCATCGCGCTCTTCTGGGAAGCTTCCGCAGGAAAGCCGATGTTCCGCGGAACGTCCGTTTGGATGTACTGCTCCGCGCTCCGGAAGGAAGTCCAATCCGTCTTGCCTCCGGTCGCCTGGTACGTAATGAGCAAAGCGCCTGCCGGCAAGCCTTCGCTGTTCTCCTTGAGCGATTGGCCGACGACCCGCTTGAGGGCGCCGTCGGCGTACATCGGAATGCTCGTCGTGAAGGCGACCGCCACGAGCAGCCCCGCCAGCGTGCTGAGCGTGAGCCAGCGGGTGTTCCACATTTTGCGGAAGAGAAACCGGATCAGCGCGTTCATCGATTAACGACCTACCACTTTCTGCCCCGGCGTCAGTCCTTGGAGGATTTCTGCGTCCGTGGACGTCTGCTGTCCGACCTCCACGTCGACCTCCCGCTTCGTGCCGTCGGCTTCGACGACTTGCACGTAGGTTCGGCCGCCGATCGAGCGCAGGGCCGATAGCGGTATGACGACCGCGTCCTTCCGGCGGTCCAGGATGACGGACACGGACAGCGGCGTTCCCCGCTGGACCGTCTTCGGCAGCTTCGGCACGTCCACGAGCAAATACTGGTCGAGCGTCGGCGGCGGGGTGCCGCCTCCGTTGCCGTTCCCGTTGCCATTGCCGTTCTCTTTTTCCACGGGAAGCTGTTTGATCTTGCCTTGCAGTTGCCCGACGTTGCCGATGTCGACCTGAACTTCCATGCCAAGCGCGACTTTCGCCAGATCGTCCTTCGACAGCGTGGCGGCTACGGTCAGCTTGCTTGGATCGGCGATGACGCAGATCGGATCGTATGCCTTGACCGATGCCCCCTCCTGCACCGAAACGGAGACGACGGTACCGTCGAACTCGGCGGTCAGCGTCGCCTTCGCGATATCCGCTTCCAGGTCGGCAAGCTGCTGGCGCTGCTCCTCGAACCCGAGCATCTGCGTTTCGAAATCGATCGGATCCATTTCATCCTTCTTGCGGAGCAAATCCTTGATCGTGAGCTCTTGCTTCTTCAGGGCCAGCTGCTGGGTCCTAAACTGTTTGCGCAGATCCTCGACATCCAGCTCGGCGATCGGCTGTCCCGCTTTCACTTGGTCGCCGGACTGTATGTACAACTTCTTGAGCCTTTTGTTGTCCAAGGTGAAATACATCGTTTTCTCTTTGGTCGACAGGACCCTCCCGGAGCCGGACACTTTGGTTTCCAGGGTCTTGGTCGTCACCTCGTACTCCGGCTTCTTGGAGATTTGGGGCAGCTGGATCGCCGACAAATCCTCCTCCTGCGGCTCGCTGGGCAGCAGTCCGCATCCGGCGATCGCCGTCGAAAGCATGAGGACCGCAAGCGTCCCCGCCGCTCGGCGTCCAGCCGATCCCCCCTTCAGCGTATCAGCCGCTTCCGACGAATACGCCGTCCACCATTTCATAGACATGGTCCGCTACCTCCATAATCGTTGGATCGTGTGTCGTCATGCAGATCGTGACGTTCTCTCTGGCCACGATCTCCCGGAAGACGTTCATGATTTGGGCCGCCATCTGGCTGTCCAATTCCGCCGTCGGCTCATCCGCGAGCAGCAGGCTGGGACGGTGGGCGATTGCCTTGGCGATCGCTACCCGCTGCTGCTCCCCGCCGGACAGCTCGAACGGACGGTGGTGCATCCGCTTGCCGAGGCCGACCAGCTCCAGGCAGGACGTAACCCTGGCCTTCCATTCCGAGCGGGAAACGCCTGCCATCCGGAGAGACAGCTCGACGTTCTCGTACGCGGACAACAACGGCAAGAGCGCGTAAGCTTGAAAAATGAATCCGATATCGCGCCGGCGCACCTCGGTCCGCCGGTCGTCATTCCATTCGTGGAACGGGCGGCCGCGAAAATGGATCGTCCCCTTCGTCGGGGTGTCGAGGCCTCCCATCAGGTTCATCAGCGTCGTTTTCCCGGAACCCGAGCGTCCCCGGAGCATGATCAATTGCTTCGGATACAGGTCCAGGTCGATCCCTTTAAGAACCCTCAGCTTCGCGCCTCCGACGTCGAAGGAACGCTCCACGCTCCGGACGGACAACAACGGTTCGTCCGCCGCCGCTTCCGGCCCCGTCTTCTCCTCCCGCGGTCCTGAGACCCCGTCCGCTTCGGGAGCCGGCCTGCGCCGCATCCAAGCGAGCATGGCTTTTCCTCCTCTAATAGGGAGTTTGATGGAGTCAAACTCTCACCGCTTCGGGGAGTTTGATGGAGTCAAACTCTCCCATTTCAGTGCTTTCAACAGTATAAGACGGGATATCCGAAGGAAAAGTTACGCCGATTATTAAGGCTTTATCATTTTTTTAAGAATCCGATTGACAAAATTCGCCGGATCAGCCGCATCCCCTTTATAAGAAGCGCCCTTTTTGTGTATGATGAAAGGATATAAAGTCAAATCATTCATTCTGAGGCAGGTTGATCGGTATGGAAACGAAGTCGTCCTCATCCAATTTCATCAAAACCGTTGTCGTCGAAGATTTGGCCGCCGGCCGAGTGAAGGAAGTGGTCACCCGCTTTCCCCCGGAGCCGAACGGCTATCTGCATATCGGGCACGCCAAATCGATTTGCCTGAACTTCGAGCTGGCCGACGAATTCAAGGGCCGCACGAACCTGCGGTTCGACGACACGAACCCCGTCAAGGAGGACGCCGAATACGTCGAATCGATCAAGAACGACGTCAAATGGCTCGGCTTCGAGTGGGACGGTCTCTTCTTCGCTTCCGACTATTTCGGGGAGATGTACGAGCGGGCCGAACTGCTCATTCGGAAAGGCTTGGCCTATGTGGACGACCAATCCGCCGACGAAATCCGCGACACGCGCGGAACGCTGACCGAACCGGGCAAGGCCAGCCCCTGGAGGAACCGCTCCGCGGAAGAGAACCTGGACCTGTTCCGGCGCATGAAGGAAGGCGGGTTTAAGGACGGGGAGAAGGTGCTGCGGGCCAAAATCGACATGGCTTCCCCGAACATCAACTTGCGCGACCCGGTCATTTACCGGATTCTGCACGCCCATCACCACAACACGGGCGACGAATGGTGCATTTACCCGATGTACGCGTATGCCCATCCGCTGGAGGACGCGATCGAAGGCGTCACCCATTCCATCTGCACGTTGGAATTCGAGGACCAACGCCCTTTCTACGATTGGGTGGTTCGCGAATGCGAGATGCCTTCCGTGCCGAGGCAATACGAATTCGCGCGGCTGAACCTGACCAATACGGTCATGAGCAAGCGGAAGCTTAAACAGCTCGTGGATGAGAAAGCCGTCGACGGCTGGGACGATCCGCGCATGCCGACGATATCCGGTCTCCGCCGCAAGGGCTACACGCCGGAAGCGATCCGCGCCTTCTGCCGCGAGCTCGGGGTGAACAAAAGCTACGGCGTCGTGGACGAGCGCATGCTCGAGCACTTCATCCGGGAAGACTTGAAAATGAAGGCGCCGCGGACGATGGCGGTCATCGACCCGCTGAAGGTCGTCATCACGAACTACCCCGAGGGCCAAACGGAATGGCTAGAAGCGGAGAACAATTCGGAAAACCCGGAGATGGGACACCGGCAAATCCCGTTCTCCCGGGAAATCTATATCGAGCGGGACGACTTCATGGAGAACCCGCCGGCCAAATATTTCCGGCTTTTCCCCGGCAATGAAGTGCGCCTGAAGCACGCCTACTTCATCAAATGCGAGGAAGTCGTCAAGGACGCCGAAGGCAACGTCGTCGAGCTCCGCTGCACGTATGATCCCGAAACGAAAAGCGGCAGCGGGTTCACGGGCCGCAAAGTGAAGGGAACGATCCATTGGGTCGACTCTTCCGGGGCCGTTCCGGCCGAATTCCGCCTCTACGAGCCCTTGATTACGGAAGGCGAAGAGGACGACGGCGGTTCGTTCCTCGAGAAGCTGAACCCGAACTCGCTTCAAGTACTGCAAGGTTTCGTCGAGCCGGGCATGAAGGACGCCTCCGGCGGAGACAAGTTCCAATTTTTCCGCCACGGCTATTTCAACGTCGACCCGAAGGACACCGCTCCGGGACGACTCGTGTTCAACCGGATCGTGTCGCTCAAAAGCTCTTTCGAGCTGTAATCCTTCCCAAACGGATTTGCGCTCCCGCTTCCGCAACCTTGCGGCAAGCGGGGGCGCCTGTTTTATCAATCGAATTCGCAGGCTCCGTTCATGTCGTCATGACTTGTCCGGGGATGATCAAGGGAGGATGGACGATGAAACGAGCGAACTGGACCCTCGCCGGAACGCTGTTGTTGCTGCTGACCGGCGGCTGCGGGTGGCCCGCCCCCGCCGCATCGCCGTCTGCGCCGAATCCGGCAACCGGCCCGGAAACCGCCGCCCCGACACCTACGCTCACGCAGCCGCCGTCACTGCCGGCCCACTCCCCTTCGCCGTCTCCTTCCCCTTCGTCTGCTCCCTCTCCATCGCGAACTTCGACCGATCAAGATCAGATCACAACCCGCGTGCGTTCGATGACGCTCGAAGAGAAGGTCGGGCAAATGATCCTTGCGGGCGTGGAGGGAACCGAGGTCGACGCGAACGCGAAAAAGATGATCGCGCAGGATCATGTCGGCGGGATCATCTTGTTCAAAGACAATATGTCGGGCGGACTCCGGCAATCCGTCCTTCTGCTTAACGGCCTGAAAGCGGCCAATGCCGGCAACCCGGCGCCCCTGTTCTTAAGCGTGGACCAGGAGGGCGGCCGGGTCAGCCGGCTGCCGAAGGAATTCGAACCGATGCCGGCGAACGCGGTTGTCGGGCGAACGGGAGACACCCGGCTCGCCGAACGCATGGGAGCCCTGATCGCCCGCCAGCTCCGGCTGCTCGGATTCAATGTGGATTTCGCTCCGGTGATGGACGTAAACAGCAACCCCGAAAATCCGGTGATCGGCGAGCGGTCGTTCGGAGCGACGCCGGCACTGGTCGCCAAGATGGGCACGGCGGAAATGAAGGGGATCCGCGAAGGCGGCGTCATCCCGGTGATCAAGCACTTTCCCGGTCACGGGGACACGTCCGTCGATTCCCACGTGGACCTGCCGGTCGTGCGCAAGACATCGGCCCAACTGGCCGACTTGGAATGGATTCCGTTCCGGAAAGCGATCGCTTCCGGGGCGGACGCGGTGATGGCGGCACACATCCTGTTCCCGATAATCGATCCCGACGCGCCCGCCTCGTTCTCCAAAGTGATCATCGGCGACCAGCTCCGCGGCAAGCTCGGCTTCGAAGGCGTCGTCATCACCGACGATCTCACGATGGGAGCCATTGTCAAAAACTACGGAATCGCGGAAGCCGCGGTCAAGTCGGTCGAGGCGGGCAGCGATATTCTTCTCGCGGCTCACGGATACGACACTGAACACAAGATCCGGGAAGCTGTGCTGGACGCCGTTCGCAGCGGCCGGATCCCGGTGTCGCGGATCGACGAGAGCGTGATTCGCATCCTCAAGCTCAAACAGCGCTACGCCTTGTCCGACCGAGCCGTCCCCGTCCCGAAGCTGTCCGATCTGCCGAACGCCGAAATCCGCCGCTGGCGCCAAGAGGTCGATGCCGCCTCGGGCAAGCAGGCGCCGTTCTAACTCCGCATGGCCAGCGCGTTTCCCGAAGCGTAGCGCCTCAGTCCGGCCCGGAAAAGCCCGATTCCCGCGGCTCCGAACAGCAAGGTCATCCCGATCGCCCCCGCGGCGAACGCCGGATCGAAATCGCGAAGCAGACCGATCGGCATGTAGCTGATGAATCCGGCGGGTACAATCGTGAAGAGCATCAGCTTGGCGAACCCGCGGAAGATGCCGGAGGGGTACGTCGTCAGCGCGAGGAAGATGTTGAACAGCTGCTGGGAGAGCCCCTCGGAGTTGCCGACGAAGAAGGCCGCGCTTCCCGCGGCGACCATCACCGCCATGAACAGCAAGCCGGCGATGAGGAGCCCGAGGACAAACAACATCGCGCCCCGAAGCGACAGATCCCCCGCCAGGAAATAAATGACGACGCCGAAAACGAAATCCCCGGCGGCGGTCACGGACATTCGGCTCGCCAGGACGTTCAGCAGCACGGGCTTCGGCTGCGCCAAATAGACGTCGAGCTGTCCGGAAGAGACGATGGACGCGATCCGGTGGAAATTGCCGAACAGCACGCTGGCCCAACCGAAACCTCCCGCGCTGATTCCCCACAGCATCATGACGTCCCGCAGCTCCCAGCCCTGCACCGCCGGAAAACGTTCGAAAAACAAGTGCCAGAAGAACAGCCAAATGAAATTGTTGAGGAACATCATGCCGGCGAGCAGCACGAAGCTGAGCCGGTATTCCATCGCCGACGCCAAATTGACTTTCCAACAAGTTAGCAGAAACCGGAGCGCGGCGCCGGCGGAATGGCCCAAGCCGGTCCGGCGTTCATCTTCCCGTAACGAGCCGCTTGCGCACTCAGCCCCCGTTGACATGCAGTTTTTTCACTCCTCTCCGGTATACCCAGATCACGGCAGCCGACAAACCGGCGATCCAGCCCGCCTGCGTGCCCAACTGCTTTAGCCAAACCGCCGTTTGAAAGTGGACCGCCGTTCCCGCGGGAAAATACAGTGCCGCCTGGAACGGCAGCCACGCGCATACGCGCTGCAGCCACTCGGGCATCAGGTCGATCGGCAGCAGCATGCCCCCGATCGTGAATTGCAGTTTCTGCATCACGAACTCCATTCCTCGGGTTTCTTCTACCCAGAAGGCCAATAAAGCCACGACGGCACTCAGCAAAAAAGCAACGGTGACCGCTCCCAAGCTCAGCGTAAGCAGCCCCATCCATCCGAGACCGAACGCGGGCGCTCCGACGGTCGACCAGGCGATCGTGCTCCCGACGGCGAGATGCACCGCGAAACGGAACAGCGCCTCGGCCATGTAGGAAGAATAATGATACCCGACGTAGGAAAGCGGCTTGGTCAGTTTGACCGCGATGTCCCCGCTCTTCACTTCCTCCTCGATTCTCGGGCCCAGCGGCGGCCCCGCCATCGTCAACGCTTCGGTAAACGCCAGGTACCATACGATTTGCTTCAGCGTGAATCCGGCGATCGTCCGGCTCGAATCCCCGTCATAGGCCGCTGTCCAGAGTTGAACGAAGACATACAAGATAAACAGAAGGAAGACGGAGCGAAGCAGAAAATCCGTCTTGTAAGCCAGCTGCTGGCGGACGGTGACCCGCGCGATCGCATGCAGCTTCAGGGCCGCTGCCGTCCATCGAAATCCTCTCTCATTCATCCCGCTTCCCCCGTTTCCTTCTTCATACCGTAAATGTGCTTGATGATTTCCTCCAGGTCGGGGTCTTCTACGGTTACATCCTCGAGCCCGAACCTTCCGATAAGCTGCCCCAGCACCTCGTCGATGGCCGTCCGCTTCAAGTCGACGGACAGCTGGTACCGGCGGCCTTCCGCACGGACGATCCGCGTGCCGGCGATCGGGGGAAGCCGGGCGGCGCCGTTGGACTCGGACAACGTCAACTTGACGGTTTTCCGGCTCAGCACCTCCCGTTTCACCTTCTCGACCGGTTCGTCCAGCAGCACCCCTCCGTGATGGATGACGACGGCCCGGGAACAAAGCGACTCGACATCCCCGGCATCGTGCGAGGTCAGGAAAACGGTCGTCCCTTCGCTACGGTTCCTTTCCCGGATCAGATCCCGGATTCTCGCCTTGACGACGGGGTCCAGGCCGATCGTCGGCTCATCCAGGAACAGCAGCTGGGGCCGATGCAGCATCGAGGCCGCGATCTCGCATCGCATCCGCTCCCCGAGGGACAATTTGCGGACCGGAGTATGCAAGTAGGGTCCGAGCTCGAAGCGGTCAATGAGATCGTCGCGTCTGGCGAGGTAGTCGCTGCGCCGCATTTCGTACACCCGGCTGATCAAATCGAACGTGTCCATCGGCGGCAAATGGTACCATAGCTGCGACTTCTGGCCGAACACGGCCCCGATCCGGAAAGCCAGCCGGTTGCGGTCTTTCCAGGGGACGATTCCCAAGACCTCGGCGTCTCCGGACGTCGGATGCAGGATGCCCGTGAGCATTTTGATCGTCGTCGATTTGCCCGCCCCGTTCGGACCGAGGAACGCGACGGTTTCGCCGTGCGCGACCGACAGATCGATCCCCCTGACCGCTTCCTTCTCTTCCCACGCCGGCTTCAGCAACGAGCGGAAACTGCCGGCCAGTCCCGGCTGCTTGCGTTTCACCCTGAACGTTTTGGTCAACCCGTTGGTGCGCAATGCGAACAATGCGATCTCCCCCTATTTTACGCTCTGCCAAGGTAAAGCAAAAAAGACCTCGCGGCGTTCGCGCCCGGTAAGGCGGAACTTGCCGAAGGTCTTTTATCCCTACGGTGTAGCAAGGCGATCGCCCTGCCGGTTTCGCTCGGTTCGTCCGGCGCTGGCCGCGCCCCCGTATCCCTAGAAACCCTTCCCTTTGATGTTACATATTACACCCGTGATTCCCGGATGGCAAGCATAAAATGACGCGCCGGGAATCTTCGCGGTTACCGGACCGTCACGTTCGTCGTTTCGCCCAGCACTTCGATTCGCCATTCCCCGGGAGCGTCGAAATGGAGCGTACCGCTGTAATGCGTAATCGGCTGCACCGTTCCGTAGGTGTCCCCTTTCCGGAAGGGAATGACGTACGTCCGTCCCTCATGCCGCGCGGGTGAAACCCGCACTTCGATCGTCTCCTTGTCCCCCCGTCCCGGCACGACCAGTACGGTCTCCGTAGCGCCGGCCGCCGCATCGTCCTTGGACAGGAGAAATTTGGCCGTCTTTGTATGGATATACTCGTCCTTGACGAAAACGACGAATCGGCCGAACGGCTTGCCGTTCAAAGCCACGTCGATCCGCCACAAGCCCTTGTTCGGAAAAGGAGCAAAGCTCGTTAACGCGTGGGCGTCCGCCCCGTAGATCGGCCCGTTCAGCGTCGTCTCGTTCAGCAAGAACCGTTTCCCCGTATCCCGGCTGACCGCCGTCGCCGTCAGACGCGTTCCCGGCACCGCAGAATCGCCCCAGACGTACCAGAACATTTTCGCCACCGGCTCCTTCGCATTCGCGACGAGATCATAAGGCTCCAAAAAAGCGATTTTCCCTTCGATGCCGATCAACCGTTCCGGATAAACGACGCGTCCGTCCCGGTCCCGCAAATCGAACTTCGAGGCGACGTTCCAATCTTGCGGGGACCGGGTCGGAGGAAACAAGCGTCCGAACCAGGATTCCGACTGTCCCGCGATCGCGGCTACGAATGGCATCGCGAGAAGGATGAGGACCGCCGCCAGGGCGATCGCCGCTCCGCGAATTCTCCGGTTTCTTACGCTCCTTCGTGCTTCGTCTGCCGCGGCTTGGCGCAAACGAGAGAGGATGCGTGAGGATGCGGACGCTTCCAGATCCCTTCTCGGAAACCGTTTGATGATTAAACCTGCCATGTCATCGTTCGAATTCTCCATGGCCGATGCTCCTTTCTTCTCGCAGGTACAGCTCGCGCACTTTGATCAGCGCCCGGTGCAAGGTGACGTTCACCCTGTTCCGGGTCCAGCCCAGGATCGCCGCCGTTTCTTCCGGTGAGAAATCCTGCATCACCCGCAGCAGCAGCACGTCCCGGTAGCTCGTTTTCAAACGGCGAATGACGCGGTAGACCCCTTCCGTGTCCTCCCTTTGAAAGACGATTTCCTCTGCCGAGCGTGAAACGTCCGTTTCGGACCGGATGCGGGCAGAGAGCAGGGTATGCCATTTTTTCTTTCTCGCCTCGTCCAAGGCGACTCGCCGGGCGATCGAGAAAAGCCATGTTTTCGGAGAGGCTCTCCCCTCGTAGCGATCCATTCCCTTAAGCGCCTTAACGAACACGTCCTGCACAAGATCCTCCACGTTCGACCGACCGAGATAATAGACGAGAAAATGGTGAACGTCCGAGCCGTACGCCAGAAACCACTCCTCGATTTTGTCGATTTTCCCCATCCGTTCCCCCCGCTTCGTTTCGATTATCTATGAGACGGAGAAATCGCATTTTGATTACAATTTTTTTCTGCATTCGCCAGGTTGGAGCATAAAAGAGGGAAAGGTTCCCTTTATTTTGTACCTGTGAGGAAGTAGAGCGCGATTAGATGGAAATGTGCGACTAAAATCGCTTCCGAAAAGGGTATCCGGGTGATTAAGAATTTTCCCGGTAATCCTGCTCCGGCAGCGGCCCCTTCCAAAGAAAAAGCCTTCCGCGTCACACCCGGCAAGGCGTCCGCGAAAGGCGGAGGTCAAAGCTGCCCTCAGCTTCGCTCTCGTTATCGTTGAAGATTGTTCAAGCGCAGAAACCGTTACCGGACCTCGACTTTCGTACGACGGTACAGTGTCGCCCCGAGGAGATACGCAAGACCGCCCCATAGGGCGAGAACCCCCGCGCCGAGCCAGAAGTCCGACGTTCCGAGCCCGCTTCCGTACACCATGCCGTCCCGCAAGCCTTCCACGAAGTACGTCAAGGGGAGGACGTTCGTCACCGGCTGCAGCCAGTCCGGCAGGCTGTTCGTCGGGAAGAAGATGCCCGAGATGAACATCATCAGGAAGCTGGCGATATTGGCTACGCCCATGTAGGCTTCCAGCGATTTGCTGAACGAGGAGATCAGGTATCCGATCGCGTTGAAAGCAAGACTCCCGATGAAGAAAGCGACGATCAGCGTCGGAACGTCGATGTGAAGATTCGCGCCGAACCCGAACACCCCGATCGCCGCCAAACAGCAAATCTGGAATACGCCGAGGGCGAACCGAACCAGCATGCTGGCGAGGCCCAACAAACCCATGCGGACGGGCGTCATCCGCAGCCGTTTCAGCAAACCCTTGCGGCGCATTTCGACCAGGTCGACCATGCCGAACAGTCCGCCTTGCGCGATGGCGAGCGCGATCATGCCTGTCATCAGGAAATCTACGTAGCTGAGATCTTCGCTGCCGGCCGTCACCGAGCTCATCTCGAACCGGAACGCGGGCTGCTGGACGCCGGCGGCGGCCAGGTTCGCTTGCGCGACGATCTGGTCGAGAATGCCGCGCAGCGCCTGAGACGTGGCATTCCCTTCGTTCTCGGTGTTGACGATCAGCTTCAGGGAGGATAAGGCGCCGTCCGCCGGCAGCACGACAACCCCGTCGACGTCTTTGTCTTTGATCCACGTGTCCGCCTGTTCGGCCGATACGGGTTCCTCCGATTTCCACTCGAATACCGGAACCTGCTTGAGCATCCCGAGAACGGAATCGGCCGCCTGGCTTTGCGCGGGCTTCACGACGGCGATTTTCGCTTTGAAATCTTTGTCGTTCCCTCCGCCGAATATCAGCATGAAAATCGACATCAGAATGATCGGAAAGAAAATGTTCCAAAACCAAACCTGTTTCTCGCGGAACATCATTTTGAGGTTCGCCGAAAACAGCTTTCCGAACGTTTTGCCAGCGTTCACGTCAGTCCCTCCATTCCTTGCCGGTAAAGGCGATGAACACGTCTTCGAGACTCATCTCGCGGATCGATACCTGCTCCACGCGGTATCCCCGCTCCTTGGTGAATCCGAACAACCCGTACAGCGTCTCCTCCGGCTGAACCGACCAGAGCGCGAGGGAAGTCCCCTCCCGCGACGTGCGGACGACGGTCGGCTCGTCCTGCGCGACCGCTTCCGCCGCGGCCGCCGCCTCTTCCCCGTCCAGGAAAGAGAGACGGACTTCGCGCTCGCGGGTCAGCCTGCCGATGAGAGCGGCCGGCGTATCCAACGTGACGACGCGGCCCTGATCGACGATGCAGACCCGATCGCTCAGCTTTTCGGCTTCTTCCATATAGTGCGTAGTGAGGATCGTCGTTTTGCCCATGGACTTCAAGTTCAGGACGATGTCCCAGATATTGCGCCGGGCTTGGGGATCCAGTCCCGTGGTCGGTTCGTCCAGAAAAACGATGTCCGGATCGTTGATCATGGCGAGTCCGATCGCCAGACGCTGCCGCTGGCCGCCGGAGAGCGATTTGACTCGTTTGTTCCGGTGATCCGCCAGATTGATCATGCTCAGCACTTCATCCGCAGGCCGCGACTTCGGGTAGAATGAAGCGAACAGCTCCAGGTTCTCTTCCACGGTCAGAAGATCGAACATGGCGCTGGATTGCGGCTGGACCCCAATCCGGCTTTTGATCCGCTCGGCGTCTTTGGCCCATGTCAGGCCGTCGATCGATATCGTTCCCGCGTCGGGAGAGAGCAAGCCTTCGATCATTTCCAAGGTCGTCGTCTTCCCCGCTCCGTTCGGTCCGATGATCGTGAACACTTCTCCCGCCTGCACCTCGAAGCTGATATCCGCGACGGCGGTAACGGAACCGAACGATTTGCGCAAACCGATCACTTCCAAAGTCGGCATCGTCTTCTCCCCTTCATTTTCCATTTCCAATTGTATTGTACCGGGAGTGTCAAGGGGGGACGACGGTCTGCGGCATGTTCCTCGTCTCGGTCTTGAGACGGAGAAAAGGCCGATAAACGACCGCGAACCCGTCCGCGCTGGGTGCGCCGGACGGGTTCGGAGGACGTTACCGTTTGCTGATGTAGGCGTTCGCGGCCCGGAGGCGTTCCTTCTCCAGCCGTTCTTGCTCGCGCATGCGGGCGATATCGCCCTTGATCCGGCCTGCGCAGGACAGGCACAGATGGCCGGATCGGATCGGAGCTTTACAGAGGTCGCACTGGTCCGACAGGTTGGGGTAATCGGCGATCCGGAGCTTGCCGCTGCGGATCCAGGAACGGATTTTCTCCGGTGGAACCGATACCGCTTCCGCCACCTCCGCGTTGCTGAACAGGCGGTTCCGAAGCATCGTCCGCTCGGTCGCTTGGAACAGACGGTCTTCCTCGGACGAGCAGTCGGCGCACAGGTTGCGCAGGTTTTTCTGAAAAACGTTGCCGCAAGACGGGCAGTGAGCGATTTTCAGTAGGTCTATAGACATAGGCGCAACCCTCTTTACGACTGGTTCTTATGCCTCGATTCTAGCACGAAAGTCGATCTCTTTACACCATACAATTTCCGATTTCGACGAAAAATGAGCCAAAAGACGCATACGATTTCAATCTCGCTGCCAAAGGAAAAGGTTGGTTTGGAAGGATACGGAAAAAGCGGCACCCGGACGTCGGAATCCGGATGCCGCTTCGTCAAGAGAATGGCGAGCGGGAGATTCGGGCTTACTCCCCGAAGGATTGCGGATCCCGGCGCCACGATTGGAGCAGTTCCACGTCCTTCTCCTGGATCTTGCCCATGGCCAACGCGGTTTCGATCAGCGCCGTGTAGTTCGACAGCGTATACAGCGGGATGTTCTCCGCTTGGAACGCCGCGGCCGCGTTCTCGAACTGATACGTGAAGATCGCCGCGACGCCCTGCACCCGACAGCCGGCATCGCGCACGGCTACGGCCGCCTTGAGAGAGCTGCCGCCCGTTGAAATCAGGTCCTCGATCAGCACCACTTTCTGTCCCGGCGCAAAATGGCCTTCGATCTGATTCGTCTTGCCGTGCCCTTTGGCTTTATCCCGTACATAGAGCATCGGTAAGTTCAGCTTCTGCGCGACCCAAGCCGCATGGGGAATTCCGCCCGTAGCGATGCCCGCGACCGCCTCGCAATCGGGAAACCGGCTGCGAATGACGGCGGCGAACCCTTCCGCGATCGTGTCCCGGACGGCGGGGTAGCTCATCGTCAATCGGTTGTCGCAATAGATCGGGGACTTGATCCCCGAAGTCCAGGTGAACGGCTCGCGGGGCCTCAGGCTGACGGCTCCGATTTCGAGCAGGTTTGTGGCGATCGTGCCGGCCAGCTGTCGCAAGTTGAGGTCGTTCGTGCTCATGCTCCGGTCATCTCCTTCAGAATGGTATCGAGCGCTTGCGCGGGATCGGCGGCTGACGTGATCGCTCTGCCGATGACGAGATAGTCGGTACCCATCCGGACCGCATCCCCCGGTGTGGCCACACGGGACTGGTCACCGAGGTCGGCGCCTTTCGGGCGAATGCCCGGCGTCACGGTCACGAAAGCAGATCCGCACGCCTGTTTGACCGAGACTACTTCGAGCGGCGAAGCAACGACGCCTTGCAGCCCCGCCTCCTTGGCCAGACGGGCATAGCGGACGACGGCTTCCTCCACGCTGCTTGCGATGCCGATTTCATCGCGCAGCACCGCTTCGCTCGTGCTCGTCAGTTGCGTCACCGCGATGACGATCGGCGCCTGACCGGCATCGCCTGCCTCTACCGCTTCCCGCACGCCGTCCATCGCGGCGCTCATCATGGCCTTGCCTCCCGCCGCATGAACGTTGAAGAGGTCGACGCCAAGGCGGGCGATGCTGCGAGCGCCTCCGCGCACCGTGTTGGGGATATCGTGCATTTTCAAATCGAGGAACACCCGGAATCCCCGGGACTTCAGCTCCCTGACGACGGAAGGACCCGCCGCGTAGAACAGCTCCATGCCGACCTTCATCCAACATCCCGCTCCCTGAAGCTGGGAAGCCAGCCGCAAAGCGGCATCGGCATCGGGCTTGTCCAGCGCGACCATGACCTTGGCCGCCGCCTCGTTTCGCGTGAATCCGGACACCTGCGAGCACCCCTTTTTGCGTCGGTAAAATGCCATATAGAAGCCCGCTCCTCCACATGGATCGGGAGGACCGGGCATTCTGAATCGGTTATGCCTGCTGGAACGCCGGCATCGGCGCGCTCGAGAAGCGGAGCGCCTGCAGCATGTTCAGCAGAGCGCGGACCGTGTCCAGCGACGTCAGGCAGACGACGCCGTTCTCGACCGCTTCGCGGCGGATGCGGAAACCGTCCCGCTCCGGCGTTTTGCCCTTCGTCAGCGTGTTGACGACGAATTGCGCCTGGCCCGTCCGGATGAGATCGACGATGTTCGGCGATCCTTCCGAAAGCTTGTTGACGCGGCGCACCTGCATGCCCGCCGCTTCGAGCGCGTCGGCGGTGCCGCCGGTCGCGATCAGCTTGTAGCCCAGACGGTAGAAGCCTTTGAGGATCTCGATCGCTTCTTCCTTGTCCTTGTCCGCAACCGTAGCGATGATGGCGCCGGACTGCGGGATTTTCATCCCGGAACCGATCAAGCCTTTGTACAGCGCCTTCGCATAATGGGTATCGCGGCCCATCACTTCGCCCGTCGATTTCATCTCCGGAGTCAGCGTCGGGTCGACCCGGCGCAGCTTGGCGAAGGAGAACACCGGCACTTTGACGGAGACGTATTCGTCTTCCGGCCACAAGCCCTCGGCGTAGCCGAGATCCGTCAGCTTCTTGCCGAGGATGGCCTGGGTCGCCAGATTCGCCATCGGCACGCTGGTGACTTTGGACAGGAACGGCACGGTGCGGGAAGACCGCGGGTTGACCTCGATCACGTATACCTTCTCGTTCCAGACGACGAACTGGATGTTGACCAATCCGACCGTCTTCAATTCCTTGGCGATCTTGATCGTGATATCGATCGCCTGCTGCTTCACGGATTCGGAGAGCGATTGCGGCGGATACACCGCGATGGAGTCTCCGGAGTGCACGCCCGCGCGCTCCACGTGCTCCATGATGCCCGGAATGAGCACCGTTTCGCCGTCGCAGATCGCGTCGACTTCGATCTCCTTGCCCAGCATGTACCGGTCGATCAGAACCGGATGCTCGGGGTTGATTTGCACCGCTTCCTTCATATAGGCAAGCAGTTCTTCGTCGGAGTACACGATTTCCATCGCCCGGCCGCCGAGTACGTACGAAGGACGGACGAGCACCGGGTAGCCGAGCTCCCGCGCCGTTCCGACCGCCTCTTCGACGGACGTGACGGTGCTGCCCTTCGGCTGCGCGATGTCCAGCTTGCGGAGCAGCGCTTCGAACTTCTTGCGGTCTTCCGCCTCGTCGATGCTTTCCAGCGACGTGCCGAGAATCCGGACGCCGGCGCGGGCGAGCGGAGCCGCGAGGTTGATCGCCGTCTGGCCGCCGAACTGGACGATGACGCCGATCGGCTGCTCCTGCTCGATGACGTTCATGACGTCTTCGAAGAAAAGCGGCTCGAAGTACAGCCGGTCCGACGTATTGAAGTCGGTCGACACCGTCTCCGGGTTGTTGTTGATGATGACCGCTTCATAACCGGCGGCCCGGATCGCCCAGACGGCATGCACGGTCGAATAGTCGAACTCGATGCCTTGGCCGATCCGGATCGGACCGGAGCCGAGCACGATGATTTTCTGCTTGTCGCTCGGAAGCACTTCGTTCTCGGTTTCGTAGGTCGAGTAGTAGTAAGGCGTCGTCGCTTCAAACTCGGCCGCGCACGTGTCGACCATTTTGTAAACCGGCCTTAAGCCTTGCTTTATGCGGTACTCGCGGATGTCGTTCTCCTCTGTCATGACGGCGGAAGCCCCTTGGCCTTCCTTGCGCAGCTCGGCGATCGCTCGGTCCGTGAAGCCGCATCGCTTGGCTTGATATAACGTCTCCGGCGTCAGGCCGGGCTCGCGGCGAATGACGTCCTCGAATTGGACGAGCCGCTCGATCTTGTCGAGGAACCACCAGTCGATGCGCGTGATGTCCTGGATCTGCTGCAGCGGCCAGCCGCGGCGGAACGCTTCGGCGACCAGGAACAGCCGCTCGTCGTCCGCTTTGGCGAGGCGGGAAGCCAGCGTCTCGTCGTCGATGTCGGCCGCGCCCTTGAGCAGCAGGCGGTGCACGCCGATTTCGAGCGAACGGACGGCTTTGTGGATCGACTCCTCGAACGTGCGGCCGATCGCCATCACTTCGCCGGTCGCTTTCATTTGCGTGCCGAGCTTGCGGTTGGCGGACGTGAATTTATCGAACGGCCAGCGCGGGATTTTCGTGACGATGTAATCCAGCGTCGGCTCGAAGCAGGCATACGTTTGGCCCGTAACCGGGTTGACGATTTCGTCCAGCGTGTAGCCTACCGCGATTTTGGCCGCCATTTTCGCGATCGGGTAGCCTGTCGCCTTGGAAGCGAGCGCGGAAGACCGGCTGACGCGCGGGTTGACCTCGATGACATAGTATTGATAGCTGTACGGGTCGAGAGCGAACTGGACGTTGCATCCGCCTTCGATGTTCAGCGCGCGGATGATCTTGAGCGATGCCGAGCGGAGCATTTGATACTCGCGGTCGGACAGCGTCTGGCTCGGCGCCACGACGATGCTGTCGCCGGTATGCACGCCGACCGGGTCGATATTCTCCATGTTGCAGACCACGATGCAGTTGTCGTTCGCGTCCCGCATGACCTCGTACTCGACTTCCTTCATGCCGGCGATCGATTTCTCGATCAGGCATTGGCCGATCGGGCTGTAACGGATCCCGTTGGCCACCGTCTCGCGAAGCTCCTCCTCGCTGCCGGCGATGCCTCCGCCCGTTCCGCCCAGCGTGTAAGCCGGACGCACGATCACCGGATAGCCGATTTCGTTCGCGAAACCGACCGCCTCTTCCACGGTCGTCACGATGACGCTCTCCGGAACCGGTTGGTCCAGCTCTCGCATGAGCTCCCGGAACAGGTCGCGGTCCTCGGCGCGTTCGATCGCGGTGAGCTGGGTGCCGAGCAGCTTCACGCCCTCCTGCTCCAGCACGCCGGCGCGGGCGAGCTCCACGGCCATGTTCAGGCCGGTTTGTCCGCCCAGCGTCGGCAGCAGGCCGTCCGGACGTTCCTGGCGGATGATCTGGGAAACGAACTCCAGGTTGATCGGCTCGATATACACTTTGTCGGCCATGTTCGTGTCGGTCATGATCGTGGCCGGATTGCTGTTGATGAGAACGACCTCCAGGCCTTCTTCCTTCAGCGCCTGGCAGGCTTGGGTTCCCGCGTAGTCGAATTCCGCGGCTTGGCCGATGACGATCGGACCGGAGCCGATGACGAGAATTTTTTTGAGGTCTTTATTTTTGGGCATATTCCAGTTCTCCTCTCCGCGTCTCCGCCAAAATCGCCTGGCGCGGCCGCTCGGGGTTATTGCGCTTGTGCTCGCGGATCATGTCCAGGAAGCGGTCGAACAGGTAGCTCGAATCGAACGGTCCGGGCGCGGCTTCGGGATGGTACTGCACCGAAAAAGCCGGGTACCGCTTGTGCTTCAGTCCTTCGATCGTTTTGTCGTTGTTGTTGACGTGAGTGACTTCCAGCTCCGTGCCCTTGACGGACTCTTCCTTGACCGTATAGCCGTGGTTCTGGGACGTGATGTAGCAGCGGCCGGAATCGAGCTCCTTGACCGGATGGTTGCCGCCGCGGTGTCCGAACTTCAGCTTGCCGGTGTCCGCTCCGCAAGCGAGCGCGAACAGCTGGTGGCCGAGGCAGATGCCGAAAATCGGATACTCTCCGATCAGCTGGCGGATCGTCTCCACCGCGTAAGGAACGTCCTTCGGATCCCCCGGGCCGTTGGACAGCTGGATGCCGTCGGGGTGCAGGCGGCGGATCTGGTCGGCCGTCGTGTCGTGGGGCACGACGACGACGTCGCAGCCGCGCTTGGTCAGCTCGCGCAGAATGCCGCTCTTCGCGCCGTAATCGATGAGCACGATCCGTTCTTTGGCGCCCGGGCTCGAGAACACGTGTTTCGTCGACGTGCGCGCGACCTGGTCGCGGAGGAGAGGCGTGACGCCGAGGCGTTCGCGCAGCTCTTCCACCCGTTCCGTCCCCGTTGTCAGCAGCCCTTTCATCGTGCCGTGATTGCGGAGAATTCTCGTCAGCATCCGCGTGTCAATGTCGCTGATGCCGATGATTCCGTATTCTTGGAACAGAGCATCGACGGAATATTCCGCGCGCCAGTTGCTGGGCACCGGCTCATGGCGGCGCACGACGAAGCCGTGGATGTTCGGAGCCACCGACTCGAAGTCGTCGCGGGTAATCCCGTAGTTGCCGATGAGCGGATAGGTCATGGTGACGATCTGGCCGCAGTACGAAGGGTCGGAGATGACCTCCTGATATCCGGTGATGCCCGTGTTGAACACTACTTCCCCGACCTTCGCGCCTTCCGCCCCGAATGCGAGCCCCGTGAACAGAGTACCGTCTTCCAACAACAATCTCGCTTGTTTTTGCATGTCGATTCACTCCCCTGGTTTAGCGGTTGATGCCGTTCTCTTCCGTCCAGACGACTTTGCCGTCCACCATGGTCAGCACCGGCCAGCCGTACAATTTCCATCCCGCGAACGGGGTGTTGCGTCCTTGGCTTAAGAAGGAATCGGGGTTAACCTCCTGCTCCTTCTCCAAATCGATCAAAGTCAGATCCGCCGGCGCTCCAACGTCGAGTTTGCCGTACGGCAGCCCGAACACCCGGGCCGGATCGGCCGTCATCCGCCGGAGCAGGAAATCCAGCGTCCAGCGCCCCGTGCGCACGAATTTCGTATAAAGAAGCGGGAAAGCCGTCTCGAAGCCATGGATGCCGAACGGCGCCTTGGCCAGCCCGCGGGCCTTCTCTTCCGCGCTGTGCGGCGCGTGGTCGGTGACGATCATGTCGATCGTGCCGTCCTCGAGCCCCCGGATGCAGGCTTCTACGTCACCGGGGGTACGGAGCGGCGGATTCATTTTCCAGTTGGCGTCCATCGAATCGGGAATGTCTTCGTCTGAGAGCACGAGATGGTGCGGACAGACTTCCGCGGTCACCTTGACGCCGACCGATTTGCCGAGCCGGATGAGCCGGACCGACTGCTCCGTGCTCACGTGGCACACATGGTAGTGAACGCCGGTCGTTTCGGCGAGCAGGATGTCCCGTCCGACGTGGATCGCTTCGGATTCGTTCGGAATGCCTTTCAACCCGTGCCGTTTCGCGAACGCTCCTTCCGTTACCGCCGCTCCCTCGACGAGCGAGTCGTCCTCGCAGTGGGCGATGACCGGCAAGCCGAGGGAAGCGGCCAGGGCCATCGCGTTTTTCATCATTTGCGCGTTCTGCACGCCGACCCCGTCGTCCGTGAAGCCGATCGCGCCGGCTTCCTTGAGTGCCTTGAAATCCGTCAGCTCGCGACCGAGCTCGTTCTTCGTGATCGCCGCGTACGGCAGCACCCGCACGACGCCCTCCGCCGCCGCCTTGTCCAGCACGAATTTCACCGTGTCCGGCGCGTCCGTCACCGGGCGCGTATTCGGCATCGGGGCGATCGTCGTGAATCCGCCCTTGGCCGCGGACTCGGTGCCGCTGCGGATCGTTTCCTTGTATTCGAAACCGGGTTCGCGCAGATGGACGTGCATGTCGATGAAACCCGGGGAAATCAGCTTACCTCCCGCGTCGATGACCTCGCAGCCCGACGTATCCGGGCGCTCCGCTGCACTAAGCCGCCTCGAGATTTTGCCGTCCGCGATATGGAAATGCTGCTGCTCTCTCGCACCGGTTTCCGGATGGACAACCGACGCGTTCAATATCCATGTTGCCATGCCAAGCCGAACCTCCAGACGTTTCGCTTCCGCCGTGCAATCGAATTCTCCAGGTGAGTGCTGTTAGTGAATTTTTATTCACCTTATTGTATACCTGAGAACCAGAATTGTCACGGTTTCAGAGACGAAATTCACAATTTTGTATAATCATTCACACTACCGACAATGTGTAACGTTTAGGATTCCGCCTCCGACGGATGCAAAATCTGCACGTTATCCCCCCCGTCGATCTCCCGCAGGGAGACGCGGATTTGCTCGTGGCGGGAGGTCGGCACGTTCTTGCCCACATAATCGGGGCGGATCGGCAGCTCCCGGTGTCCGCGGTCGACCAGCACCGCGAGCTGGATCGATTGGGGCCTACCCGAATCCATCAGCGCGTCGAGCGCAGCCCGAATCGTTCTTCCCGTGTAGAGGACATCGTCGAAGAGAATGATTCGCTTGTCCTTCGTCGAGAACGGAAGTTTGCAGGCGCGGTCTTCCGCATCGCCGCCGATTGCGGACGGCCCCTCTGGCCGGTCGTCGCGGTAGCGGGTGATGTCCAGCTCGCCTACGGCAACCGGGACTCCCTCGATTTCGAGAATCCGCTCGGCCACGCGTTTGGCCAAATAAATGCCGCGCGTCCGGATCCCTACGAGCACGCAGCCTTCGATGCCTTTGTTTTTCTCCACCATCTCGTGGGCAATGCGGGTTAAGGCCCGCCGGATGGCGGAATCGTCCATGATGACGCGGGGCTCCTGCATGTCGCGATCTCCTCTACAAGATTTCAATCCGAATCGGGAACCCGTGCCCGTGAAAATAAAAAAACCCTTGCGTCAGACGCAAGGGGGATTTCGGCGGAGTTATGCACCTTCGGACAGCGTTCGCCATCTGTCGCGTCGCCGGGACAGGGGATCGGTCCGAGGGGATACGTATCGCTGCGCCACCTTGCCAGTCTCACGGGACTGATTTAAAGGTACCGAATTCATTACAAGAATTATCCCATGACAGGCGTACGGTGTCAAGCCGTGTCACGGAACCGCGACTTAAAATTCGAATTCGACGTCGGTGAGGCGGCGTTTGATTTCCTCGATGACGCGCCGCTCTTCCGCTTCGCCTTGGGCGATGAAGGTGACCGAGAAGCGGACGAACCGCCCGGCGTCGTCCCACGGCACGGTAGAGATAAGCTTCTCGCGGATCAGGTATTGCGAGAAGTCTTCGGCGGTTTCGAACCGCTGGCCGCCTTTGATGCCTTTCGGCGCTTCCACGTAAAGGAAGAAGGAGCCTTTCGGCTTCTCCGCGCGGAAGCCGATTTCATTGAGCGCCGCGACCAGCAGGTTGTGGCGGCGGGAGTACTTCTCCGAGATCGCCTCTGTGATGGCCGGATGATCCAATCCGTACGCGGCCGCTTTCTGGATGGCGATAAACTGGCCGGAGTCGCTGTTGTCCTTAACGTCGCCGAACGCTTTGACGATCAGCGGGTTGCCGGCGATGAAGCCGATCCGCCAGCCGGTCATGTTGTAGGACTTGGAGAGCGAATGCAGCTCCACGCCCACGTCCTTCGCGCCCGGAACGGACAGGAAGCTGAACGGCTTCACGCCGTCATACGTAAGAGCCGCGTAAGGAGCGTCGTGCACGACGATCACTTGGTGCTTCTTCGCCCAATCGACGACCTTCGCGAAAAACTCGGGGGTCGCCGCAGCGCCCGTCGGGTTGTTCGG
This sequence comes from Cohnella sp. CFH 77786, assembly GCF_019400745.1. Taxonomy (GTDB): domain Bacteria; phylum Bacillota; class Bacilli; order Paenibacillales; family Paenibacillaceae; genus Cohnella. The sequence goes on from NZ_WJIB01000001.1 coordinate 367,898, forward strand.
ATAGTTGAGGTACAGCAGCTTGGCGCGGCGCGCAATGTCTTGCGGAATGGCGTCCAGGTCCGGCAGGAAGTTGTTCTCTTTCGTCAGCTTAACCGTGTACACTTCGCCGCCGTAATATTTCGTGTGCGTGCCCATGACCGGGTATCCCGGTACGGTCATGATCGTCACGTCGCCCGGGTTGATGAATACGGCGGGCAGCATTGCCAGCGCCGGTTTGGCGCCGATCGTGTGCAGCACTTCCGTAACCGGATCGATGCCGTCGACGTTGAACACGTTTTTGAGGTAGCGGGCAGCAGCTTCCTTGAACGCGGGGATGCCATTGTCGGCGTAGCCGCGGTTTTCCGGCTTCGCGGCTTCTTCCGCCAGCTTCGCGACGATTTGCGCGTCCGCCATCTCGTCCGGCTCGCCGACGCCCATGTCGATGAGCTCCACGTCCGGGTAGGCTTGCTTCGCGGCCGCTTTGGCCCGTTTGATTTTCTCGAATTTATAAATGTTGGTGTCTTTGCCGTAATTGCTGCCGCCGATGCGGTTCGCGAATTGCTCTTGGATGTAAGTTGATTGGTACGTTTCCACGCTCATGGATCCGACACTCCTTCTATTTGATCATGTCCCTAATATGCCTGAGCGCCAGGCGAACCGCCATGGATTTTTGTGCCGAACATTTGCAGAAAAACGCAATTGCTTACCTAGGGGAGGCTCGGTTTCGCGGAATCCTACCCGGTGGCGCAATTTAGTGTCCTTGGGGCGCTATTTCGGCGGTATCCCGACCAGAGGCGCAATTTAGTGTCCTTGGGGCGCTATTTCGGCGATATCCCGTACCGTTGCGCAATTTAGTGTCCTTGGGGCGCTATTTCGGCGATATCCCGACCAGAGGCACAATTTAGTGTCCCTGGGGCGCTATTTCGGCGATATCCCGTACCGTTGCGCAATTTAGTGTCCCTGGGGCGCTATTTCGGCGATATCCCGTACCGTTGCGCAATTTAGTGTCCCTGGGGCGCTATTTCGGCGATATCCCGTACCGTTGCGCAATTTAGTGTCCTTGGGGCGCTATTTCGGCGGGATCCCATACGTTGCGCAATTTAGTGTCCCTGGGGCGCTATTTCGGCGATATCCCGTACCGTTGCGCAATTTAGTGTCCCTGGAGCGCTATTTCGGCGGTATCCCGACCAGAGGCGCAATTTAGTGTCCTTGGGGCGCTATTTCGGCGGGAACCGCGCGCTCCGACCTCATCGCGTCCGCAGAACCGTAAGCGCATGCTCCATGTCCGCCGGGATCGGCCTGGTGAACTCCAGGTACTCGCCCGTGCGCGGATGATCGAAGCCAAGCACCGCGGCATGCAAGGCTTGTCCGTTCATGCCGAGCGTGCGTCCCGCCCTTCCGCCGTACACCGGATCGCCGACGAGCGGATAGCCGATGTACTTCATGTGGACGCGGATTTGATGGGTTCGCCCCGTCTCGAGCTTCAGCTCCAGGTACGTATAATCGTCAAACCGCTCCTCGACGGCGAAATGGGTAACGGCCCTTTTGCCGCCTTTTTCCGTCACGGTATAAAGCTTGCGGTCGTGCGGATCCCGCCCCAGCGGCGCGTCGATCGTGCCGCGGTCATGCGGAATGACGCCGTATACGAGCGCCTTGTACCGGCGGTTCACCGTGTGAGCTTTCAACTGCTCCGCGAGCGATGCGTGCGCGAGATCGTTCTTCGCGGCCATCAGCAGGCCGGACGTGTCTTTGTCGATGCGATGCACGATGCCGGGACGCATGACCCCGTTAATGCCGGAGAGATCCTTGCAATGGTACAGCAGGGCGTTCACGACGGTGCCTGACGGATGTCCGGCGGCCGGGTGGACGACCATGCCCCTCGGCTTGTTGATCACGACGACGTCGGCGTCCTCGTAGACGATCTCGAGCGGAATGTTCTCCGGAATCAGCTCGACCGGCTCCGGTTCGGGTATCACGACCGCGACATGGTCGCCTACCGCAACCTTCGCGTTCGGCTTCGTCGGCTGGCCGTTCAGGACGACCGCCCCGGTCCGGATCCATTCTTGCACCTGGGAACGGGAGACGGCGGGATCGGCCAGCTCTTCCGTCACGTGCTTATCCAGCCGCTCGCCGGCCTGCCCGGCGGACACCGTCCATTCGTATTGCCGTTCGTTGTCGTCCGGCGTGGCCGGATCCCACTGTTCAGACAGGCTGTTCTTCGGTGGATGATTCTCCGTTGCCATTCGGTTTGTTCTCCTGTTTGTACGACAGCAAGGAATCCAGAATCACCAGGGCGACGCCGACGCAAATGCCGGTGTCTGCCAGGTTAAAAATCGGAAACGTATAGCTGCCGAAATTGAATTGCAGAAAATCGACGACTTCCCCGTACAACGCGCGATCCAGGAAGTTGCCGACGGCGCCGCCGAGTATCATGCCCAGACCCGTCATAAGCAGACGGCTTCCCGTACCGTACGATCTTCTTAAATACCAGACGATGGCGGACACGACCACCAAGGTGATGACGAGGAAAAACCAGCGCTGCTCCTGCAGGATGCCGAACGCCGCGCCTCGGTTGCGGATGGAGGTCAGGATGAAAAAGTCGCCCAACACCTTGATCTGCTCGTTCAGTTCCATCGAATATTCGACGATCTTCTTGCTCGCGTAATCGACCAGGAACACGAGTACCGCAATCGCATAATAAGTCCAGAGGGGCCATACGCGTCTTTGCATGGGATATACCCGCCTTTTCTCCCGATTTTCCAACGTGCCCATTTTATCACATCGCCGGAACCAGCGTCCACGCAGGATGCAAAACCCGGCAGAAATGGCCGATCTTCACCTCGGCGGAGGTACGTAAAACGGGCTGCGGCTGAGAACAATAGGGATTAGGACGAAAGGAGTGGGCGTCATGAGCCTTCCGATAAACCAGGAGCGGATGCAAGAGCTAAGGCAGCGGCTGCTCCAGGAAAAGAAGGAGCTGGAGGAACGGGTAGGCCGGAACGACCATTATCAATTGTCTTCCGCGCTGCGGGATTCGATTGCCGAGCTGTCCGCTTACGACAACCACCCGGCCGACATCGGTTCCGAGACGTTTGAACGAGGCAAAGACCTCGCTTTGCTCGAACGGGAAGCATTCCGCCTCAAGCGCGTCGAAGCCGCCCTGGAGCGGATGGATACGGGAGAGTACGGCCGATGCAAGGAATGCGGAGCCTTCATCTCCCCCGAACGCCTTGATGCGATGCCGACGGCAGACCATTGCGCGGAACACGAGCCGAGGTCGGAAATCTCCGAACGCCGGCCGGTGGAGGAACAGTTTCTGCGGCGTCCGTTCGGTCGTCACAGCAAGGACGAGGAAGACGTAACAGGCTTCGACGGCGAGGACGCCTGGCAAATCGTCTCCTCCTGGGGCAACTCCAACAGTCCGGCCATGGCCGAGGACAACAATATCGAGGAATACGATTCCGTCCATATCGAAGCGGGAGAAAACGAAGGATTCGTCGAACCGCTCGAAAGCTTCCTGGCGACCGACATTACGGGCAAGCATGTCTCCGTCGTCCGCAACCGGCAATATTACCGCTACCTCGACGCGAACGAAGGCGACCACCTGCTGGAGCCCGACGAATATTACGATGACCGCTAAACGGTTTAATACGGGTTAATCTGCAGCTGCCGGTGAACGATGCGGACGATGTCGGCAATGTAATCCCCGACGATCGGCAGGTTCAGTTTCCCCAGGAGCTGCAGAATCCAAACGATCGTGGCCGCGAAAAACGTGAAGCCGAGCGCGATGCCCACGCCCCGGGACAAGCCCGAAAGGAAGTTCCGCCAAATCAATTGCCACGGTTTATGCGTCAATTCGACGTATTCCCGAAGCTGGGCTTTGTCCATGTCGAGCGCCAGGCGTTCGATCCGTTCGGACAGCAAGGCCAGCGTGCCCGTCAAGGCTCCAGTCTCGGAAGCTGGCGTTTGCGCAGGACCGTCGGGCGTATGCGTCCCCGGATTCGGCCGGAACGTCATTCGTCCCGGAATGGGTCCATGCTCCTTGCCGCTCGTCTCGCTCATCTCATTTCCGCTCCCTTCCGCCAAAAAACGAGCCCTCGCCGCGGCGGCCGACACCAGACGGCCGTTCTCCGGCGGACGGAGCTCGTTTTTCTCTCTTTGCCTATTCAGTTTGCGCCGAGACGCCGGGATTATCCCCCGGTGACGATCCGGATGCCGATCGTACGATCGCCCGCCTGCACGGGTTCCGTTTCTTCCGAACGGCCGAAGGAAAATTCGTTGACGAGTACGTTCTCCTTCAGCACGTGCGGGAACGCGCGAAGAGCGGCCTCCGTCTCGGCATCCACGTCCAATACCAAGTCTACGCGGAGCTCGATCGGCAAATTCATCTTTTTGCGGGTATCCTGCACCGCGCGGACCACTTCGCGGACGAGTCCCTCCTGCTCCAGCTCCGGCGTGATTTCCGTATTGAGAGCGACAGTCACGCCGCCTCCGGAAGCGGAAGCGAAGCCGGATTTGGCTTCTTTCTCCACGAGCAGTTCCTCCAGCGGCACCTCGAACGATTCGCCTTCCGGACTCGTGAACGAGAAAGCGCCGCGCCGCACGACGTCCCGCGATTCGTCCGCCGTCAGCGCCTTTAGCGCTTGCTGGATCGGGCCGACGTTTTTGCCGTATTTTTTGCCGCCGATTTTGAGGTTCAGCTTCAAGTGGAAGCGGACGAATCCGCTGTCGTCGGACACGAGCGAAATCCGCTTCACGTTGATCTCGTCCCGGATAATATCCTCGTAGCCGGCCAGATCGAAATCCCCGGAGAGCGAGACCAGCAATTCCGAAAGCGGCTGGCGGGTTTTGATGCCGGACTCGTTGCGGACGTTGCGGGCGAGTTCGACGACGGAGCGCACGGCCGCCATCTCGCGTTCCAACTCCCCGTCCATGGCCGAAGGGTCGGCCGTCGGGAAGTCCGCGAGATGGACGCTGCCTCCGCCTCCCAAATTGCCGTAGATGTCTTCCGCCACGAAAGGCGCGTACGGCGCAAGGAGCTGCGACAGCGTCAGCAGCGTTTCCCGCAGCGTCTGATAGGCGGCGATCTTGTCGTCCGTCAGCCCGCTGCCCCAGAAACGGTCGCGCGAACGGCGCACGTACCAGTTGGACAATTCATCCACGAAACCTTCAATCGCCTTCGCCGGGTTCAGGAAATCGTTGGCGTCCAAGCCTCTGCGGACTTCCGCGGCCAGCGTGTTCAGACGGGACAGGATCCAGCGGTCCAGCTTGCTGTCGGATACGCGTTTCGGATGCTCCTCCGCCCGGAATCCGTCGATGTCCGCGTACAGCGCATAGAACGCGTGCGTGTTGACTAGCGTGTCGATCACTTTGGACTTCGCTTCCGCCACGATCGTTTTGGAGAACCGTTTGCTGTTCCACGGCGCGCTGTCCGCGAGCAGCGCCCAGCGGAACGCGTCGGTGCCGAACTCTTCGATGATTTCCCACGGGTCGATGACGTTGCCCTTCGACTTGCTCATTTTCTGGCCGTTCTCGTCCAGCACGTGCCCCGTCGAAATGACCGATTTGTACGGCGCTTTGCCGTTATACAGCGTGGAGACGGCCAGCAGGCTGAAGAACCAGCCGCGCGTCTGGTCGATCCCTTCGCAGATGAAATCGGCCGGATATTGCTCCCGGAATTTGCTCTCGTCGCCGAACGGATGATGATATTGCGCGAAAGGCATCGAACCGCTGTCGAACCAGACGTCGATCACTTCCGGCGTCCGCTTCATCGTGCCTCCGCATTCGCACCGGAACGTCACGTCATCGACGTAAGGCTTGTGGAGCTCCAGATCTTCGGCTACCGTGCCGACAGCTAGAGAACGCATCTCCGCATGACTGTGCGGAGCCTTCTCCTTGCCGCAGCTTTCGCAAACCCAGACGTTCAGCGGCGTGCCCCAGTAGCGGTTGCGGCTGATGTTCCAATCGACGAGATCCTCGAGGAATTTGCCGAATCGTCCGTCGCGCAGATGTTCCGGGTACCAGGCGATCGTCTTGTTATTCGCGATCAGTTGGTCTTTCACGGCCGTCGTGCGGATGAACCAGCTCTCCGTCGCGTAGTAGAGCAGCGGCGATTTGCAGCGCCAGCAGAACGGATAGCTGTGCTCGTATTTCTCCTTATGGTACAGGAGTCCGCGCGCGGTCAAGCTCTTCACGATGTCGAGATCGCAATCCTTGACGAACCGGCCTGCGAAATCGGTCACTTCGTCGGTATACCGGCCCGCGTTGTTCACGACCATCAGCATCGGCAGGCCATGCTGGCGCGCCACGCGGTTGTCGTCCTCGCCGTGCGCCGGGGCAATGTGGACGATCCCCGTCCCGCTGGCATCGCTGACGTACTCGGCGTCGATGATGCGGAAGGCGCCCTCCAAATGGGCCGCGTAAGGAAATACCGGCTCATAAGTCAACCCGACCAGGTCGCGGCCGCGGACCGAACCCAGCGTCTCGTATTCGCCCTTCATCACTTTGTCCGCCAATGTCCCCGCCACGATGTACGTTTCGTCCCCCTGGCGGACGCGGACGTATTCGATGTCCGGGTGGACCGCAAGGCCGACGTTCGCCGGAAGCGTCCACGGCGTCGTCGTCCAGGCGAGCACGTATTCGCCGCTGCCTTGCAGGCGGAACTTGGCCGTCGCCGTCAAATCCTTGACGTCCTCGTAGCCTTGCGCGACTTCGTGGGAGCTGAGCGTCGTCTGGCAATCCGGGCAATACGGGCTGACCCGGTGCCCCCGGTACAGCAGTCCTTTGTCATGGATCGTCGCGAGAATGTGCCAGACGCTCTCGATATACTCGTTCTTCAGCGTAATGTATGGGTCGTCCAGATCGGTCCAATACGCGATCGCCTCGGTGAGCTCGCGCCATTGGCGTTCGTATTCGAAGACGCTCTCCTTGCACTTCTTCACGAACGGCTCGATGCCGTATTTCTCGATTTCCTGCTTGCCGGAGATGCCGAGCTGCTTCTCGACGCCGAGCTCGACCGGCAAGCCGTGCGTGTCCCAGCCCGCCTTGCGGATGACACGGTAGCCGGACATCGTTTTGTAGCGGCTGACGAAATCCTTGATCACGCGGCCCAGCACGTGCCCGATGTGGGGTTTGCCGTTCGCGGTCGGAGGACCCTCGTAGAATACGAAGTTCGGTTTGCCGTCCCGGTTGTCGATCGATTTCCGGAACGTATCCTCCCGATTCCACTGCTCCAGAATGCGGAGCTCGCGGGTTCTCGCTTTTTCTTTGACGTCGACTCGACGCATCGTTCATCATCCTTCCGTTTGGCGAAAATCAAGTAAAACGGCTACACCGTCCCATTCGGACGGTTAGACGTGTTATCGAGGTGATTCAGAAAAGCATCAAACTTCAATACTTTTATGAATCAAAAAAAAGCCCCATCCCTGTAAAGGGACGAGGCGCGCTCGCGGTACCACCCTTGTTCCGTCCCACCGCACGAGAAAGCGGCGGAGAGACGGCGCTTGCCGGCCGATTCGCGAATCGGCCCGCCCGGTAACGGCGGGCTTCCGGCTCCGTCTACTGATGCCCGCCGATTGGCGGCCACGTTCGAAGGGCGTCTCGGGGACGATCTTCGGCTGGGTCCGAACGTTGGCTCGCAGCGGCCGCCAACTCTCTGGGATCGGATTTCCGCGTACTGGTTCCCGTCTTCGACGTTAAACGCGTTTCAATATACTATTGTTATAAGGTTTGGCGCCGGCTTTGTCAAATCGGATATCGCGGTTCGCGCGATATCCCTCAATTGGCAATCTTGTTGCTGAAAAATGCCTCGAACCAATATGGCAGTACAGCGAAGTTATAACCCATAGACGTGGGGATCACGAGTAAGTGCTCTGCTTGCCCGATGGTTTGTTTGAATTTCCATCGGCTATTGCGAGCTGTACAACGGCGGAAGCGTCTTATCCTTCCAACGTATTTCCGGCAACGGGCTGCCGGACGTCCATGGAATGCCGTCTAGCCATCACCCAGGTCACCATCCCGCTTAAGACCGTTAGAAAGGAGAGCGCCAGCAAATAGGAGGAAATGCCGATCCAATCCAGACAAGCGCCGGTCGCCAGAAGCGCGAACTGGAACATGATCCGGTCCAGCATGCCTCGGAAGGAGAAAAATCGGCCTTGCGATTCTTTCGGCACCTTAATTTGGAAGAGTGTCGTCAACATCGGAAAGAAGAAGGCGACGGCGCAGCCGAACACGACGTAAGAGCCCAGCACCGCGACGCTGCTCTCGCTGAAGGACATTCCCGCGAAAGATACGGCGAACACGAACATGAACAGCGTGGAGCTCGTCACCAGGTTCCGCGCTCCGATCACGCGTTTCGCAAACAGGCCCGCGATTAAGATACTGGTGCCTTCCAGCGAATAGATCCAGCCCATCAGCTCCGGCTTGTGCTGGATTTCGCTGAACTTCAGGACAAGCAGATTGAAGCCGCCGAGAAACAACGTAATGACTCCGATGTTGATGAGCGCGATCAGGATGGACGGTTCCCTCCGGACCAGCGGAAACAATTCGGCGAACCGAATTTTCTCCCGCTTGTTCGAACTCGCGGACGGCACGGCTTGGGGAATCTTGAGCTGGGTCAGAAGCAGGAAGAGCATTGCGTATAAAACGAGCGACAGCGCGTACACCGTGTAGAGGTTCATCACGGATACCAATACGCCCGCGGCGGCGGTGCCGCCGATTCTCGCGATCGTCGAAACGTTGAAGAATACGCTGTTCGCCTTGAGCAGCTCGGAACCGGGCACGACGAAGGGCAGGGCCGCTTGGACGGTCGGCATGTAAACGGTGGCCGATACCTGCATGATCACGACCGACAACAGCATGAGCGCGACGGAACCGTACCACAAGGCCGCAAACATGACCACCGGCGCCAAACACCGCGCAAGTCCGGAGATCAGCATGATTTTTTTCTTGTCGTAGCGGTCGGCCCACACTCCGGCTTGCGGCGAAATCAGGACGCCGAGAAATAAACCGCACATCAGGATCAAGCTTTTGCCCAGATCGGACGGGACATGGCTTTTCAAAAATTGCAAGTTGGCCACGACGCTCGTCCATATTCCTCCGCCCTGGATGGCTTCCCCGATCATCATGACGAGGAATGACCGATTCCGGAATAACGAGTGATTCACGCTATCCACCCCATTCTTGGTATGAACCCGGGAACCCCGTAATCATAGCACGTACGTTCGCATAGGCCAATTCCATTCTCCCTAAAGTTTCAATAAAAAAGCTGTTTCGGCGCGGCGCTCCGCATCGAAACAGCTTTCGTTCCCTTCGCAATCTTCGTTTACGCTTCGATTTCCCGCGGCTCGCGGGTTTCGAGCGTTTCCCAGCCGTCCTTGCTCAGCAGGTCGAGCTGCGTCTCCACCAACGCCCGGAAACGGGCGCGGTAAATGGCCGCCTGCTTCTTCAGCTCCTCCACTTCGAGCGCGATTTTGCGCGACTTGGAGAGCGAGTCGTTGATGATGCGGTCGGCGTTCTTCTCCGCTTCCTTGACGATCAGCTGCGCTTCTTTCTTCGCGTTGTTCTTCAGTTCGTCCGCCGCTTCCTGGGCCACGATGATCGTTTTGCTGAGCGTCTCCTCGATGCTCGCAAAATGGCCCAGCTTCTCCTGGAGCGCCGAGACCTGGCTTTGCAGTTCTTTATTCTCGCGGATCATCGCCTCGTAGTCCTTGATGATCTGATCCAGGAACTCGTTGACTTCGTCTTCGTCATATCCCCGCAGCCGGCGGCTGAATTCTTTGTTATGGATGTCCAATGGCGACAATGGCATGGATTTGCCTCCTCGTTCGTAATTTCCGCTTAAGTCAATCCGTCTAATTGACTCAATTCGACGGGGGCGGCGAAAATCCTTCTGGCCATCCTACACAAATTTACCGATCCGGACACGGGTTCTGCCGCTTTTCGACACGCCTTCCACCTCAAGCACCTTGAACCGGCCGAAGCCTTTCATCGACACGACGTCCCCTGGACAGAGCGGCGCCCCCGGGTCCTCTTCGGTTTTCCAGTTGACCCGGCATCGTCCCGCCCGGATCGGTTCGACGATCTTGGTCCGGCTCAGCCGGAAGACGTCGCTCGCGATTCCGTCGAGGCGGAGAGACGCGACCGACACCGTCTGTTCTTCCAGCGCGGATTTCACTTCCCGCAAAGCCGGCAACGGGAGCAGGGAAACGGTGACGTCCACCCGGTGCGCCTGTTTCAGGTGCCCGATCAGGAAGTCGCCGATCTCCTCGGCGACAAGGGCGTGGCAGCCGTCTTCCCTCACATGAAGGTCCCCGATTTTGTCCCGTTTGATTCCGAGCCCCAGCAGGGCGCCGAGATAATCCCCGTGGTCGAGATCCGCGATACGCCGGTCGTCCGATGAAATCGCGAGAACGGCGATGCCCATGTCTTCCGCCTCGAGCGGTTTGTAATCCGGGGCGATGACGGCCCGCTTGCGCTCCGCGTCCGCGCTCCCTCCGTCCAAGCGGACGGCCGCGTCAGGATGACGGTTCGCGAGCGTAAATAAAATATGCGCCTGGCGGGGGTCGAGAAAATCGGTCCTCCTCGTCTCGTGACGTTCGGCGGCACGTTCGACCCATTCCCAGGCGCGGTCTACGAAAGCTTTCTCATCCGGATGGAAGTGTTCGTAAATGTCAAGGCGCGGCATTCGGCGTCATCCTTATCGAGTGAAAAATCCGACGATCGCTTTCAAGCCCAGCGCTACGAAGTTCAGGGCCAAGAGCGCAATGATCGGCGAGATGTCCAGCACGCCCCCGAGCGGCGGGATCAAACGGCGGAAAGGCCGCAAATACGGTTCGACAAGCTTGCCGAGAAATTCGCCCACGAAGCTTTCGCGAACGGCAGGCAGCCACGACATCAAGACATAAATCAAAACCATGTAGAAGTAAACCTGGTAGAGCAAATCAATGAAATCTGTAACGTCATTCAATCCGGAGTCACCTCATTTTCGAATATTCGGCTTCCTCCGAAAGCATTTCCGTGATGGTGCCCGATACTTCCACGGAGTCCGGAGTGCATAAGAATATGTCGGGCCCAAGCTTGGATATATGACCGCCCAGCGCATATACGGTTCCGCTGAGGAAATCAACGATCCTTATCGCCTGCTCGCGGCGGATTCTCTGCAGGTTGACCACGACGGAGCGGCGGCTTTTGAGATGGTCGGCGATTTCCTGGGCCTCTTCGTAGGTTCTCGGTTCGGTGAGCACCATACGGGCGGCTTTCTGGGAATGAATGCTGACCACGTTGGCCTTCCCTCCAATTTTACGCGTTTCGAAAGGGGAAGTTTCATATTCCTGATCTTCGTTCGCGTTCTGGTTCTGGCGCTCGCGTTCCCGCTCGATTTCCTCTTCCTCCTGCAAGCCGAAATAATGCAAGAAGCGGTTCATGACTCCCACGGTTATCCCTCCTTTAATAGGGAGTTTGACGGAGTCAAACTCTCTCCTCTTCGGGAGTTTGACGGAGTCAAACTCTCTCCTCTTCGGGAGTTTGACGGAATCAAACTCTCTCCTCTTCGGGAGTTTGACGGAGTCAAACTCCCGTCCTCGTGAATGTCCGACCCCGCAGCTCCCGGGGGAACGGATCAGTGCGCCCCCAAATCTTCTTTCCCGACGAGGACGGTTCCCAATCGCACCCAAGTGGCGCCTTCTTCCACGGCCACTTCGAAATCGTTCGACATGCCCATCGACAGCTCCGTCAGCGGAGCTTCGGCCAGCGCCGCCCGGTTCAGTTCGTCCCGAAGTTCCCTGAGGCCCCGGAAAACGGGCCGGGTGCGCTCCGGTTCGTCGTCGAAGGGCGCCATCGTCATCAGCCCGACCGGCTTGACGGCGGCGAGCGGCTTCAATTGCCGGATCAAATCGGGCACCTGCTCCGGCGAGAGTCCGTGCTTGCTCTCTTCGCCGGAAACGTTCACTTGGATCAGGCACGGCACGACGATTCCAAGTGCCTGGGCTTTCTTGTGGATCGCTTCGGCCAAGGAAATCCGGTCCAGCGAATGAATGTAGTCGAAACGTCCGACGACGTCCTTCACCTTATTGGTCTGCAGGGTTCCTATGTAATGAAATACGGCTTGTCCCTTCAGCGCTTCCCATTTGTCCCTGGCATCGGGCCAGCGGTTCTCCCCGATATGGCGCACTCCCGCTCTCACGGCCGCGGAAGCGGTCTCGGTCTTGACGTATTTCGTTACGGCAATCACCGTCAAATCTTCCCGCTTGCGCCCGGCTCGGGCGCAAGCGGCCGCGAGCCGGGTCTCTACGTCCCGCAGCCGGCTGTCCAGCGTCACGGCTCGCTCACCTCGTTTTCCTGCCCAACCAGCTCATCATGCGGCCGGTTTTCCCGTTCTCCGCCCGATGGGAGAAGAAAAGGTCCGTCCGGCAGCCCGTGCACCATGTTGACATTTCGATGCGGCTCGGCAATATTCCTGCTTTTATCATAAGGTGTCGGTTTAATTCTTTCAAGTCGAGCCTTGCCCGGCCGTTCTCCGTTACATCGAGCATGCGGCTGCCGCCCTCGATCTGCGTCACTCTGCCGATTACCGCTTCGTCCACTTCGTAGCAGCAAGGGCCGATCGAAGGACCGATCGCGCTCCGGAGATCGGCCGGATTCGTGCCGTATTGCTCCGCCATGCGGCGTACGGTATGGCCCGCGATGTCCGCGACGGTCCCCTTCCAACCGGCGTGCGCGAGGCCGATGGCTCCCGTGACGGGATCCAGAAAATACAGCGGAACGCAATCCGCGAAAAATTGCACGAGCATAATGCCGGGCTCGTCCGTGATCAGCGCGTCGGAATCCGCGATGGCGGACATGCGGTCCAGCCGTCCTCTCCCCGCATCTTCTTTGCGGACCGTATAAACGTGATGGCCATGTACCTGCTCGCCGCACGTAAAAGCCGCGAAATCCCATCCGAGCATTTCTGCGACGGCTTGCCGTCTCGTCGCCACGGCATCGGCGTCGTCCCCCACGTGAAGCGCCGTGTTCCCCGCTTGACGCGTCGTAAATCCCGCCGATATGCCGTCGTACCGCTTCCAATCCCTCAGCTCGAGAAAGGGGGTCTCCCCGGCCTCGCCCATAGGCGCAAACGGTTCCATTCCGCTTCACCTCCGCCCCCAGTGTACCATACCGGCGGCAGCTTCCGAAATGGAACGGCGGCCTATTTCATCGCCGGCCGAACTCGCGGATTTCAGCGGTTTGCCGCTTCGTTGTCCTCGGCCCGGTGCGGCTTCGCGTCGTCCAGGCGGACGAGCACCACGTCCGCTCCGATTTTGACGATGTTGCGCCACGGAATCACGACCTCGTTGCCCCCTCCAAGCATGCCGAAGAACCGGGTCGCGGCGGGCACGACGATCGAATCGATCCTCCCTTGCCGCAAATCCAGCTCCAAATCGCTGATTTGGCCCAGTTTCTTGCCGTCCACGATATTGATGACGTCCTTCGTCTGGAAATCGGATATTTTCACCCCGGGCGCCCCTTTCCTTCCGCGACTGCCTATCCTTATTTATATGAGCCGGGCCCGGAAAAAGTGTATCGGAAAGCGGCGGAAATGTTCTTTTCCCATTGGGCACGAGGATCGCGTAACCATTGGACATCGTATTTCGTCTATTCATGGGAAAAATGCGGAATGGAGCGTGAGTGTGCCATGGCGAATCGGACAAGGCAGCACCTAGGGCTGCTCGCCGCGGCCGTCCTTCTCTTGGCGGCTGCTTGCGGGAAAGACGGCCGGGTGCCCGAGGAAGCGGCGCCTGTCCGCTCGGCATCTCTTGCGGGTGAGTCCGAGTCGAAAGACGCGGGCCTTTCCGGAGTGCCGTCGGAACGGGCAACAAACGAACCGGTTCTGATCGCGGAAGGAACCGCGGAGCGTCCGGTCAACGGAGAGAGAGTAACGGTTCGCGTATGGATGGCAGGCGGCAAAGAAGTCACCGACCCTAGCCCTGGCCCAAGCGAAGGAACATTTCTACAAGGCAGATTTGAAGCGACGGCAGCCGGAGCAGACGGTACGGAATGGACCCGCTTCGGACTGAACGACGCCTTTGACGGCGAGGACATGAGCTTCCGCAAGGATTCGCCGTTTCCGATCTTCTTCGACGATTACAACGAGGATGGGAATCCGGATTTCACGATCGCCCAGTGGGGCGGCAGCAACGGGAATTTCTACGCGATGCTGTCGATCGGGCCGGACGGTATTTACCTCCTTGACCGGAATCTGTATTCTGCCGATCATCGCAGTTCCATCCGGTATCGCAAAGCCGGGCACCGTGCATTTATCAACGTTTATTACGACCAGGAAAAGGGGTACATGGATGTTGTCCATCGCTGGAAGGACGGTGCGTTCGTTCCGGATGCGCCGATCCAAGCCAAGAAAGTCCGTCCGGCTGGAATGGAGGACGGTGAACAGATGGAGACGCCGTCCCGAGCCGAATCACCAGCCGGGTGAATTGGGGACACGATTCCCGCCGATGGGGCGTAGGACGTGACTCTCGTGAACCAAGTAAAACCCGCGCCGACCTTTTCGGACGGATAGACGTTTTGTCGGAGGTGATTCAGAAAAGGATGTCGGATTTTATGCTTTCTAAATGACGCAAAAGAGCGGGCCACCCGGCCCGCCGTTTCATGACTTCACGTGTTTTTGCATTTGCTGGATCGCCGATTTCTCGAGCCTGGACACCTGTGCCTGCGAAATGCCGATTTCGTCGGCTACTTCCATCTGCGTTTTCCCTTCGAAAAACCGCATCGAGAGAATCATTTTCTCCCGGTCGTTCAGCTTGCGCATCGCTTCCCGAAGGGCGATCTCCTCGATCCATTGGATGTCCTTGTTCCGTTCGTCGCTGATCTGGTCCATGACGTAAATCGGATCGCCGCCATCGTGGTAAATCGGTTCGAACAACGAGACCGGATCCTGGATCGCGTCCAGCGCGAATACGATGTCTTCCTTCGGAACGCCCAGCACCTCGGAGATTTCCAAGATCGTCGGTTCCCTCGCGTGCTGGTTCGTCAGCTGGTCCCGGACTTGCAGCGCCTTATAGGCGATATCCCGCAGGCTGCGGGAAACCCGGATCGGATTGTTGTCACGCAAATAACGCCTGATTTCCCCGATGATCATCGGAACGGCGTAGGTGGAAAACCGGACGTTCTGGCCCAGATCGAAATTGTCGATGGCCTTCATGAGTCCGATGCAGCCGACCTGGAACAGATC
Organism: Cohnella sp. CFH 77786; assembly: GCF_019400745.1. Lineage (GTDB taxonomy): Bacteria > Bacillota > Bacilli > Paenibacillales > Paenibacillaceae > Cohnella. Next base: position 383,100 of record NZ_WJIB01000001.1, read on the forward strand.
GTCCACGTACTCGCCGCGGTTGTTGAACCGCTGGATCACGCTGAGGACCAGGCGCAAATTTCCGTTGACCAGCTTTTCCCGGGCTTCCCATTCTCCGCGGGTTTGCAGAGCGAGAAACAGTTCCCTCATTTCGGCGTTGGTCAGGACAGGCAGCTTTGAGGTGTCCACTCCACAAATCTCCACTTTGTTGCGGGTCAATGGCCATTCCTCCCGGGAGCAAACGTTACTGTAAAGTATCTCCGGGGAGGGGCTTTTTATTCCAGAACCTGACACGCGAAACGGAACGTTCGGCGCCGGTCACACCATTTTGTTGAACTCTTTGCGGAGCCGTTTAATGATGCGTTTTTCCAGCCTCGAAATGTAAGATTGCGAAATGCCGAGCAAATCGGCGACGTCCTTCTGCGTCTTCTCTTCCCCGTCGGCGAGGCCGAAGCGCAGCTCCATGATCGTCCTCTCCCGCTCGCTCAGCTTGTCGAGAGCCTTGTGCAGCAGCTTCCGGTCGACCTGCTCCTCGATATTCCGGTAGATCGTGTCGTTCTCCGTTCCGAGTACGTCCGACAGGAGCAGCTCGTTGCCGTCCCAGTCGATGTTGAGCGGCTCGTCGAACGACACTTCCGTCCTCGTCTTGCTGTTGCGGCGCAAATACATCAGAATCTCGTTCTCGATGCAGCGGGACGCATAGGTCGCCAGCTTGATTTTCTTTTCGGGATCGAACGTGTTGACGGCTTTGATCAGCCCGATGGCCCCGATCGAAACCAAATCCTCGATATGGATGCCCGTGTTTTCGAATTTGCGCGCGATATACACGACCAGGCGCAAATTTCTTTCGATCAGCATCGCGCGGATCGCGGCGTCTCCCGAAGAAAGCCGCTCCAGAAGATACTCCTCTTCCTCCCGGCTGAGAGGCGGAGGAAGCGCCTCGCTTCCTCCGATGTAATACACTTCCTCGCTCTTCCATCCCAACCATAACAACAGGCGGTAAAGCGACAATTGGGATATCAGCTTCCATTTGACGAGCATGGGCGGCATAACCTCCTGTCAGGCGGGCTGGGATGGGGCCGGCTTGGCGGCCCCGTTAGCAATCATGTCCGGGTGCAGGATCGCCCGGTAAGCGCCGTCGGGTGACAATGTGCCGCCGTCGAGACCGATCAGCAGCCGTTGAACGTGCAGCGGGGGATGTCCTTCCCGGCTCAACTGGACGCCGTCCGGTTTGAGCGCCAGCATCAAGCGGGTACTGCCGCCAACTCCCCGGTAAGGAACGAACCGAAGCCTGCCGATCCACGGAAATACGCCCGCTTCCGCTTCGTCCAGTTCGGCGGCGAGCCGGTCCGCGGGTTCCTGCTGCAGGCGTTCGCTCCAACCGGGCGGCAGCTTTTCCTTCCATACGGAGGCTTCCATGATCATCACCGGAATCCGGCTGATCGGATCGTAAAGCCGGTTTCCCGTATCCAGCAACGCGGGAATTTCCCATGTCTCTCCGTCCACCCGGACCTCGGCCTTCCACAGCAGAGCGTCCGTATCGGCTTGTCTCCTCCGGCTTTCCGACGCTCCATGGAACAGCCATATCGACAAAGCGAACGCAACCGCGAACAATCCGAGCTGCAAACGCCAATCGAGCACGAGGCCGCCGTCCGGGGTAAATGACATGCCGCTCCACGGGGTGCCGGCGGAACGCAGCAGCGTGCCGAGTCCGATGACGCCGCCCAACGTGACGAAATTGACCGCATAAAAAACGCCGAACGTCCGAATGAACGCGAGCGGGTTCCCGTATCCGAAGGAAAGAAGCACCATCAGAACCGAGACGAGCAATTTGGCGCCAAGCGAATACATATACGGAACGTCCGCCCAGAACAGGGCGGCGGCGTAAGCGGCTCCCAGCATGGCGGCGGAGACGACCCGCCATCTTCTCGGACGAAGGCGTCTGGCTTTGGCGGTGGCCAGGAGAACCGTTCCGTCGACAGCCAGGTTCGTGAGGAAGACGAGATCCACGTAGACAATCATGAACCCCCACCCTTTGTCCCCGATTCGGGAAGTACAAGCATGGCGCATACCTTCGTACGTCGGGCCGGGATGGAATTGAACCCAGTATAATCGCTTTCCCGGCCGATGTCTGTCAAACCTTGCCAGCCGATCCGGGGCTTATTTTGTAAGAAAAGGGCAATCAGCGTCCCCCTGCGCAAGGCGTTCGCGAAAAGTAGCAAAGCATGCACGACGGTGGGAAACGGATGCGGAATAGGGGATGTATATGCGGAAAGGTGGAAGGAAAGTACGGAAAATGGAGGTAGAATCTGAGGCGATTGCTCGAACGAAAGGTCTTTCGGTTGCAACCAGCACCGTCCGGAACGTTCGAAGCGCGTAATCCATTCATGAACAAGATAGACCGCTTGTGCGGTCCTGCTTTCTCAACATCCTTCGTAGTCGGGGATTTCGCAGAAATAACGTCTCCGGAAGTCACTACAGCGCTCGTAGTCCGGGATTTCGCAGAAATAACGTCTCCGGAAGTCACTACAGCCTTCGCAGCTCCGCAAGACACAACGATAAGTCGCAAAATCCGCTTCGCAAGACGAGCAGAACAGGAACGGGAGCGCCAGAACCGTAAACGGATCCCCCTCCCGCTTCCCCAAAACCGCTCCCCGGAAACTTATTAACTCGAATATGTCGAAAAACCGGACAGGATGATTCCCGTCCGGCCGCTGCATTCTTCCGTCGTCAAAGCGGTATTCCCTTAAACTCCCTCACCTGGTCTCGGATCCCGATTTCCACCGGCAGCCGCTCAATACTGGAGGCCCCGAAAAATCCGGCCACGCCCCGGGTGCGCGCCAAGACGTAACGCGCATCCTCCGGCTCCGAGATCGGTCCGCCGTGGCAGATGACGATCACGTCCGGATTCACGGCCTTGCCCGCGTCGTGAATCCGCTGCACGAGGTCGACCGACTCTTCCAGGGAGATCGCGGTGCCCGCCCCGATCGTACCCTTGGTCGTCAGCCCGACGTGAGCGACCAGCACGTCCGCGCCCGCCGCCGCCATTTTGCGCGCATCGTCCTCATTGAACACGTAAGGCGTCGTGAGCAGATCCAGCTCGTGCGCCTTGCGGATCATGTCCACTTCCAGGTCGTAGCCCATCCCGGTCTCTTCGAGATTTTGCCGGAAAACGCCGTCGCACAGCCCAACCGTCGGGAAATTCTGCACCCCGGAAAATCCCATCCTGCGCAAATCCGCCAGGAACACGTCCATCACCCGGAACGGGTCGGTCCCGCATACGCCCGCGAGCACCGGAGTGTCGCGGACGAGAGGCAGCACCTCCCCTCCCATCTCGACGACGATCCGGTTCGCATCCCCGTAAGGCATGAGACCGGCCAGCGAGCCGCGCCCCGCCATGCGGAACTTCCCGGAATTGTAAATGATGATGAGGTCCGCCCCGCCGGCTTCCGCGCTCTTGGCCGACAGGCCGGTTCCCGCTCCCGCGCCCACGATCGCTTGGCCGGATGCGATTTGCGCACGCAGCCTGCGAACGATTTCTTGCCGCGATATCGCCATGTTTTCTCTCCTCTCCTTCACAACGGCACGTCCGCCTGCCCGCGGAACAGCCCTATAAATTGCTCCGCGATCAAATCCGCGGTTTGCGGATCGTTCAAATCCTTATCCGCTACGATGAGCGGGATGTCCGGCCGCAGCGCGGACCGGATTCCTTCCAATAGTGCCGCCCGCTCGGCCGGGCCGTTGAACGGCTTGCCCGCCATGTCGAGGAGGGAGACTCCGCCTGCCGGAAACACGACGGCCATGCGTCCTTCGCCCGCGTTCAGCTTCTCCGCCAGCAGCCGGCCCAGCCGCGAATTTTCCTCTGCCGTCGTCCTCATCAAGGTCGTCGTCGGATTGTGCCTGTAGAAGAGACGACCTTCAAACTTCTCCGGCACGGTCTCGGGCGGGCCGAAATTGACCATGTCCATCGCGCCGACCGAGACGACTTGGGGAAGCCCTTTCGAACCGGCCGCTTCAAGACGCGCAGGACCGGCGCTGAAGATCCCTCCCACCAGTTCGTCGGCGAGCTCGGTCGTCGTCACGTCGACGACGCCTTCAAGAAATCCGCTGCGCACCAGCTCTTCCATTGCCATACCGCCGGTACCGGTCGCGTGGAACACCAGCAGCTCGAAGCCTTCCGCCTCCAGCCTCTCTTTGATCCTCATGACGCAGGGCGTCGTGACTCCGAACATCGTCATGCCGACCATACGCCGGCCTTCTTCTCCGGCAACCCCATCACCGGTCTTTCCGGCGCGTTTCCCGCCCTCCATCATACCCGCAAGCGCGAACGCGCCGTTGCGCAGAATCCGCGCGGACAGTCGGTTAAGCCCCGCGATATCGGCGACCGAATACATCATCGCCACGTCTTTGACGCCGACGTAGGGCCGCGTATTCCCGGAAGCCACCGTCGAGACGAGCAGTTTCGGCACGCCGATCGGCACCGCCTGCATGGCTGCGGCTCCGACCGTCGTTCCCGCCGTGCCGCCCATACCGAACACGCCGCCGACCTCTCCCGCCTGCAGCAAACGCTTCACGACATGTCCGATCCCGGCCGTCATCGCGGCTACCGCGGCTCCGCGGTCTCCGGCCTTACGAAGCGCCGCCAAATCCGCTCCGCCTGCCGCTGCTACTTCTTCGCTCTTCACATCGGGCGGAAACAGCGGTCCGCCCAACACGCCGGTGTCTATCGTCAGCGTCCGCACGCCCGCCTCATGCAAGCAATCGCGCACGTAGCGGAACTCTTCGCCCTTCGTATCCAGGGCGCCCACCAGAATGGCTTTGCTCATTCCCGGCCCCTCCTCGTCGTCTATTCCCCTACCGTCTGCCGGTCCGGAGCCGAATAAACGATGATCATCCGGCACGGCTCCCAACTCGTCGCAGTCGCGTTATGGGGCACGCCCCTCGGAATCCGCAGCATCATCCCCGGCTCCAAATGAAAGCTCTCGTCTCCAAGCGTATGATCGCATTCGCCCGAGAGAACGAAGATATACTCTTCGCAATTGGGGTGGTAATGCCGCGGATTCGATACGCCCGCATTCACGTACACCATGCCGAACGTCATCTCGCACTCCGGATCGATCTCCTGCCCGCACAGCCATTGAATCTTTCCCCAGTCCAAATTCAGCACGCGCTCTTGCTTCCTCAAATCCCCGATCGTCGCCATATGCGTTTCTAACTCCCTTCCCTTCAACTTTGGAATCCGGCTAGGCGTTCAGCACGGCCGCATGCCCGGGGGGCAACGTCCGCAGAGCTTCGAACAGCTTCAATATTTCCAATGAAGCTTCCAAGCCGCCTTTGACCGGCGCGCGACCCTCCAGCACGCTCTCGCAGAAGTGCAGCACTTCCTGCACGTAACCCAAGTAAAAGATATTTTTGTTCATCAGCTGGCCCAGCGAAAATTCGGGCTCCCAATACAGAGGCGCGGCCTCGTCGGGCACAAGGTAGCTGGCCGCTCTCCCGTAGGCGGGCCGTGCCGCCTTGCGGTAGTAAGTCACTTTCACGCCGTTCTCGACGACGACATTGCAGCCTTCTCCGACGACTTCCAGCCGTTCCAGGGGGCTGCTGCCCGCGATGCCGGCTGCGAAATGGACCGCCCCCGCAACGCCCGAAACGAATCGGACCGCAAGCGCGCTTCCGCCGTTCACGGGTTCCCAGTCGTAGCTGAACCGTTCGATTTTCCCGAAGAGGTAATAAAGAATCGAAGCGGGATGGAAGATGTGGTCCAGCAAATCCTCCACCTGCCGCAAATCCTGCCGCCTCTCCAACTCCGGCATCGTCATCGGATACCGCAAATAAAACGATGCGGGCCGGCCGAACTCCGGAGCATGGATGATTTCGTGCACCTTCTCCACGGAAGGGAAGAAGATTTTCTTCGTGCCGGTCATCACATAACGCTGCGCAGCGCGGCTTAGCGCCATCAGCTCGGCGATCTCCTTCGTGCTCGCGGCCGTCGGCTTCTCCATCCAGACGTGAACGCCCGCCCTCAGCGCTTCGCGGGCGATGGCCGTCGCCTGCACGCGGCCGTCCGGCTCGTACGCCGTGACGATGAACACCGCATCGAGCGTTTCTTTGTCCAGCATCTCCCGGTAATCCGAGTAGCTGCGTTCCGCCCCGAATTGCTTGGCGTAGACGGCCGCCCTGTCCTTGTTCACGTCGCATACCGCGACAAGCTCCACCGGCGCGTATTGAAACGTGGGGTAAACGTTCCGATAGGAATGTCCTCCCGCGCCGATGAACCCGACTCTCAACTTGCGTTCGTATTCGAAATTGTAGGTGATCAGTCCGCTGCCGGTACCGTTCATGCCCGTAACCTCCCTATTACCCTTTAACCCCCGACATCATGACGCCGCGGACGTAGTATTTTTGCAGGAACAGAAAAACCGTCAAAATCGGAAGCGAGCTGGCCGAAGCGGCCGCGACGATTTTCCCCCAATGCTTTTCTTGATCGGAAGTATAGGAGGAAATGACCGCCTGGACGACCTGCTTCGTGTCGTCGCTGATAATGATGAGCGGCCAGAGCAAGGAATCCCACTGGTGCGTGAACGTGATAATGCCCAGCGTGATCAAGGCCGGCACGGCGCCCGGCAGCACGATCCTCGTATAGATCCGCAGCCAGGACGAGCCGTCGATGCGGGCCGCGTCCAGGATGTCCCGGGGGATATCCGCGAAAAACTGCGTCAGCATGAAGATGCCGAATACCCACACGATGGAGGGCATAATCAGGCCTGCGAACGTGTTCAGCGCATGCATGTCCCGGATGATCAAATATTGCGGCACCATGACGACTTCCGGCGGGATCGCCAGCGTGGAGAGAAACACGACGAGCACCAGCCTTTTAAACGGAAACCTCAGCTTCGCGAACGCGAACGCCGCGGCCGAGTTGATCAGCAGCCCCGCCGCCGTAACCGTTCCCGCCATGATAAACGTGTTGATCATGTAGCGGGTGAACGGCTTCTCCGGATCGAGGAAGATGTCCTTGAAATTGGCCAGCGTCCAGTCGACCGGCAGGAACACCTTCCAGCTCAGCTCCGTGTACCGGAACATTTCCGACTCCGCCCGCAGCGAGCTCATGAACATCCAGTAAATCGGAAACAGCGTAACGACGGCGATAACCGAGAGCGCAGCGTAATGAACCGAATGCCGCAATACGCGCATGCGGATACCTCCTAATCTTCCGGGTCCGATCGGAACAACCGCAGTTGCACGACCGATATGGCGAGCACGATGATGAAATAAACGAAAGCGGCCGCCAACGCATAGCCCAGATCCATGTGGTGGAACGCCGTCTCGTAAATATGCTGCACGACCGTCCGCGTAGCTCCGGCCGGACCGCCCGCCGTCACGACGTATACCGGAATGAAGATCCTTAAAGCGTCCATCGTCGTGATGATCAGGACGAAAGCGATCGTTCTTCGCATGAGCGGCAGCGTGACGTGGACGAGTTTCCGAAACCGGCTCGCGCCGTCGACGTCCGCCGCTTCATAGTAGTCCCCGGGAATCTGTCCCAGCCCCGCCAGGAAAATGATCATGAAATACCCCGCGGCATGCCAGATGCCGAGCAGGATGATGCCGTACATCGCGATGCCCGGATCGGACAGGAAGTCGAGCCGCGGTCCGCCGAACGCGCGAAGAACGATGTTCAGCATGCCGTATTCGCTGTTGTAGATCAGGCGGAAAACGGCCGACGCGATGACGAAAGAAACGACGACGGGCAAGAAATAAACCGTCCGGAAAAAGCCGATGCCGGGCAATCTCCGCTGCACCAGCAGCGCCAAGGCGAACGCGATGACGGTCTGGACAGGGATAACGACGATGCCGAAAAAGAAGGAATGACCGAGCGAATGCCAGAATGGAGCGTCCTCCAGCAGCCTTGCGTAGTTGGCGAGGCCGACGAAATCGGCGCCCGGCCGGATCAGATTGCTGTCGCTGAAACTCAGGCAGAACGCCCGCAGCATCGGGTAAAACATGAACACGGCCAGCAGGATGAGGGACGGCGCTGTGAACAGCCACGCCGCCGCGATTTCCCGGTTCCGGTAACTGAAACGGTGCTGCATCCCCATCTGCCTACTTCACCTGAGCCAATGCCGTATCGATCTTTTTCACGGCTTTCTCCACCGCTTCGTCGACGCTGTGGTTGCCGATGCCGATTTCCTCGAACAGCTCGCGGATCGTTTCGCTGATGACCGGATACGCAGGCGTAACCGGACGCGGATGCGCATACTTCACGGACTGCCCCGCGAACACGTTCAGCGGGTACTGGTTCAGCTCGGGGATCGCGTCCACCGTGGACTGCCGCGCGGGCAAATTGCCCGTTCCCTTGTACCACTCCACGGCCCCGTCCACGCCGGTGACCCAGTTGATGAACATCCACGACTCCTTCGGATGCTTGGATTGCGAAGTAATCGCGAGGTTCCAGCTGCCCATCGGCGTCGCCTGCCTGGCGTTCTTCGGCAGCGGCATGATGTCGAAATCTTCGCCGAGCTTGAAATCGGGGTATTTGGATTTCAGGCTGTTCAGGTACCCCGGAGATTGGATGTCGATGGCCACTTTGCCGTTGGGCAGCGGATCCTGAGGCAGCTCCTTGGGCGATACCTTGTACTCGTTGAACAGCTTGCGGACGAATTCGAGCGCGCTCTTGGACTCGGACGAATCCAGGTAGCCGCGGGACGTTTTCCCGTCGGGACTGATGATTTCCCCGCCCGCCTGCCAAATCCAAGGCATCTCTCCGTACGGCGGCGCTTCTCCTCCGGTAAAGCCTTTGAAGATCGGATTCAACCCGTAAACCCCTTTGGCGGGATCTGTCAGCTTCTTCGCCGCGTCCAGCAGCTGTTCCCAAGCGAGCGGCTCATCCGGGTTCTTGGACGGGAGAGGAATGCCTTTCTCCTCGAACATTTTTTTGTTGTAGAAAAGCACGAGGCTGTGGTTCTGAAGCGGAGCCGCGTAAATATGGTCCTTGTAGGTGATGCTGCCCAGCACCGGCTTCAGGATGTCGTCCTTGTCGCCGTCCGCGTTCATGTACTCGTCAAGAGGAATGATCGCTTCCTGACTCGCGTACGAGGCGATCGTGGGCGCGTCGACCGCCATGATGTCCGGCGCGCTCTGCCCCGCCATGGCCGTGCGGATCTTCGTCTCGTATTGCTCGGCCGGAATGAGCTCGAGTTTTACCGTGATATGCGGATACTTCTTCTGGAACGAATCGATCAGCGCGCGGATCGTTTTCGTTTCATTGTCGTTCTCGTAACGCCAATGGGTGATTTCCACTTTCTCCGGCTCCGCGGAGGCGGACGGAGACGCCGAGGCCGGCGAAGAGGAGGAGGGTGCGGATGCTTGGGCGGACGGTTTCCCGCCGCTTCCGCCCCCGCAGCCGGCGATCAGCATGCAGAGGGCAAGAATGGCGGCAAGCGTGATTCTGTTTCTCGGATTGGCCTTCATTGTCGTTTCCCCTTTCGAATCGGATGGATTGCCTTTTCAGCGTAAGGGAACGGGTGAAGCCGGGGAATCCGCTGGCATCGGAAGTCCGCTTTAGAAATGATCGGTTTTTCGGAGGCGGTGCTGGGAAGGGCTTTCTCCGTAGCGTTTTTTGAATGCCGTGCTGAAATAGCTCGGATTGGCGTACCCGCAGAGCTCCCCGATTTCCGCCAGCGGAACGTCGGTTTGCAGCAGCAGCCTGGCCGCTTTGGCGAGACGCGCTTCGGCGATGTAGTCGCTGAAAGGTTGGCCCACATAGGTACGGAACAATTCCGAGAAATAGGAAGGGTTGTAGTGGTATCGTTCGGCCAGCAGCGTTAACGTAATGTCGCTGGCCAAGTTGTCGTCGATGAAGGCTTTGACCTCTTCGAACAATGGCTTGTCCTTGGTCTCGCCGGCTCGGGAGATACGTTCCATGATGAAGTCCGCGATGTTTTCCAGCCGCTCCCTCGCTTGAAGCCAACTGCCCGCGTTCCAGATCCAATCGGGCTGAAGCCACGTTCGCTGTTCCGGCGGCAAGGAAATTTCATGTTCCAGAGCCGCCGATTCCAGCGCTAAGCAGGCGTAGAAAACCGTGCGCGACAGCATGCGCGGAGAGTGCCGTTCGGCCGAAGCGAGCAGCGAATTCAGCCTGTCCATGAACGCCTCTTTCTTGCCGGTTTTCAACAAGTAGACGAGCTGCCGCTCCATCTCCGGCGTCATCAGCGATTCGACCGGTGCTTCGCAGGCCGGCGTACGTTCCTTCTCCTGCCTTTCGCTCCAATCAAGCAAAGCGGCAAGATACCCGTGCTTCCATTCCCGGAACCCCCGTACCGTCCTGCCGAAGCCGGCGGCCGTCCCGAACCCGAGGAAATGTTCGATCGTTTCCCGGATCCCGCGCACCCGATCCTGCATGCGGGTGTCGGCCGCTTCTCCGTCTTCGTCCGGCACGGAAACCGCCATTTGCATCAAATGGGGAAACGCGGGGTCGCGGAAGACAAGCGATTCCGTCTCCCCGCCGCCCGCAAGCTCCCGGCACAGCAGCTCGAACGGCAGCCGGTACGGCTTCCGGCCCGGATCGGTACCCATGTCGATAACCGCGAACCGCACTTCTCGGCCGTCCCAATCTTCCAAGCCGATCCTCCGCGCTTCTTCGAGAAACCCGCCCGGCGCGTCGACCGAGTCTTTGACGCAGAACAGCACGAACTGCTCGCGCAACGCAACCAGATTCCGGGAAAGCTGCCACTCCATGCGACGCTTATCTTTCAGGGCAGCACGCTCGCCGTCAAGATCGCGGACAGCCTTCCTCAAGGATTCGACGAGCTCCACCTGGACGACGGGCTTGAGCAAGTAATCCTTCGCCTGATGCCGCACCGCCGCTTTGGCGTATTGAAAATCGTCATATCCGGTCAGTACGATCAGCTTCGTATTCGGATAATGCCCGGAACAGGCTTGGAGAAATTCCACGCCGTTCATGAGCGGCATATGCATGTCCGTGATCACGAGGTCGAACGTATCCGCCTCCAAGAGGGCCATTGCTTCCTGACCGTTGGAAGCCTCCCCGCCCACGGCCAAACCGAGCTCCGGCCAGTCCACTTTCATCACGATGCCCCGCCGGATTTCCGGCTCGTCATCCACGATCAGCACGCGATACGGAGCCATCTTCCAACCTCCTTCCCGGCAACTTCAGGATGATGCGGGTCCCTTCCCCGACGCGGGATTCGATCGCTGCCGAGAAAGCTTCCCCGTAATAAAGCGAGCAGCGGGCCAGCACGTTTCGCAGACCGATCCGCCTCCCGGGCGCGTCCAGCACGCCGGTTCCTTGCGTGCGCCGTATATCCCAGGCGATTTCCTTGACCGCCGTTTCGGGCATGCCGCACCCGTTATCCTCGACTTCCAGGATTATGCCGTCCGTCTCCGGATCCTCCCGGCATCGGATCGCCACGACGGCGCTCTCTTGGCTGCCGGCGCTGTACTTCACCGCGTTTTCCACGATGGGCTGCAGCACGAATTTCAGAACCGGCCGGGGAATGACGGCAGGGTCCGCATCCACCTCGATCTGGAGACGATCGGAGAAACGCATCCGCAGAATGGAGACATAGTGTTCGATATACTTGATCTCCTCGCCCAATGCGATCTCGTCGCGCCGCGTATCCAGGGAGAAGCGAAGCATGCGGCCGAGCGATTCGATAACCCGGACGGCGTCCCGGCTCCGCTTTTGCAGGGTGAGGCTGCTGATTACTTCGAGCGTATTGTAGAGAAAATGGGGATTGATCTGCATGAGCAGCGCCTTGTATTCCGCGTCTTGTCGGCGCAGGTTCATCTCGAATTCCAGCTTGATATGTTCCTGGAGCTGGCCGACCATCGTCAGGAAGCTGTTCGCCGCGAAGCCGACTTCCGATTTGGACCGGGAAACCGGCCGCGCGATTTTCTCCGCCCGGGCGAAATCTCCCTTCTGGATTTGGCGCATTGCGAGCGTCAAGCGGCTGAGCGGTTTGACGATGCCGGAGGAGAGCGCCGCCGCCGCGACGACGGTAGCCGCCAGCAGGATCGCAAGAATGATCAGCATCGTGGTATTCAGATTCGTCAGCTTCCGGTACAGCTCGGCTTCCGGCACGAGCCCGACGAGAACCCAGTCCTTCACCTTCTGCGTGCGGTAGAAGAGGAACTTGTTTCCTTCGTCCGACTTCAGCAACGACATGCCGGAAACCTGCTTCCGCTTGCGCAGCTCGGGCAAGGCCCCGCGGATTTGCTCCAGCAGCTGCGGAGCGCCTTGGTCCAGCACGGGCTCGCCGTCCCAATCGAGCAAGAAGAACCGGCTGCTCGGGCCCGCTCCGATCTGCCCGAGAGGCGTTTGGAGGAGATCCGCCCGGAAATTGACCTTGAGCAGGCTGTCGGCTTTCTGGGGGTGGTACACGCCCAGCGGAAATACCAGGCTGATGATCGGAACGCCCTGCATGGCGGGGGATTGGTAAGGATCGTTGTGCACGGTGGCCCACTGCCGGCCCCGTTCCATGAAGTCCCGGTACCACGGGGCGCGGACGAAGCCGCCGTCGCGGAAAATCCGGTCTTGCGTGCCGATGGAAATCCCCTTGCGGTGAAACACCGATACGGAGGAAATAACGGAATAATTCGCGGCGGTTAAGGTGAGAAATTGGCGCATTTTCAAATCGGCCAGCATCTTTTCGTCTTCCGGCAAGCTGGCGTCCGCCCGGGCGGTCAGCCAGCTCTTCGTGGCCTCGCTGTTGAACACGAGATTGGCGAAATCCTCGATTTGCGTGACGACCGTCTGAACGGAGAAGGTATATTGATCCATCGACCCCTTTACGGCGTTCTCCAGCACGTCGCCGATCATGCCCCGCGCCTGGCGGGACATGACGAAATAAACCGCGAGAAAGGAGACGATCAGCAGCAAGGCAATCGTGAGGCCCAATCGGCTTCTCAGGGAGTATAACAGCGAAGTCCCCACCTTCCCGGTCTATGCTAGTCCCATTATACCATCCGTCGTTTTCGGGGCGTTTTCGCTATTTTCAGGTTCGCGCTTTTCATTTGATAGCCTGAGCAAGGCGTGAATGAAAAGTCAGCTCTCCATTCTTTTCTTGTATTCGGCCGGAGCCAGACCGAAGTGTTCCTTGAACAGCTGGGAGAAATGAACGCTGTTGTCGTAGCCGACATCTCCGGCGATTTCGTAAACTTTTTTGTGCGTTTGGAGCAGGAGCTCTCTTGCTTTGGACATTCGTATGGAGACAAGATAGTTCCAAATCGTATGGCCCGTCGCTTTCTTAAACAAGATCGCGATATAATTCCGGCTGACCATCGCCTCGTCCGCAAGCTCCTGCAGCGTGATTTTCTCGGCATAATGCCGATCGATATAGCGCTTCACGGCCTCCACCGCCTTGCGCGTCGGCTGGTCGCCGGCTGCCGCGCGCGTTTCGCACAACCGGCCAGCCCCTTCCTCCAGCCGGCGTACCGCGCAAAGCCGGTAATAGCTCCTCAGCTTTTCATGGGGAATCGTCACATCCCCAAGTCCCGAATCGATGCCTTCCTCCAGCTCGATTTCCAGCTTCTCTTTGCTCAGTTCTTCCTTGACGAGGCCGAGCCATTCCATGGCGAGCATGCTCAAATAATGATATTGCCCGCCGATCCAGCTTTCCAGCATTTCCAACGTGTCCACGACCAGCAAAGGCAACGTTTCGTATTGAGCCGTCCGGATTTGTCTGACCCAGCGTTCCAGCATGTCCATATGATGCGGCAGCCTCTTCAGCATGAGGCGCGAGGCGTAATCGAAACGCGATTCGCTCGACTTGCCGTGCGTTCGCAGAATGGCTTCATGAAGCGCTTCGCGGCTAACCGGCTTGAGCACGTAATCCGCCGCCCCCAGCTTCAAGCTTTGCTGCACGTAACCGAAATCGTCATAGCTGGATACGACGATGCAGGTGACCCAGGGATACTGGAGATTGATGCGGCGAATGAGCTCCAATCCGTCCATTTTGGGCATTCGAACGTCGGTGATGCACATATCCGCATAATATTGTCCAAGCCAATCCATCGCTTCTTCCCCGTTGGAGACGGTCCCGGATACAAGATGGATATCGGACAAATCTTCGATCACTTTGCTCAGGCTGGAACGGATGAGCGGCTCGTCGTCCACGATCAGAATTCGGTTCATCCGGCCCTGCCCTCCTCCATGTGCCGGCGTACGGCCGGGAATGTCAACGTAACGACGGCGCCCCTCGGTTCCGAATTGCCGACGGCGATCGCGGCGAGCCGGGGCAAATAATACATGTTAAGCCGATAGTTCACGTTTAAAATACCGACCTGCTTGATTTCCTCATAGTTTTCGGCCCGATTCTCCGCCCCCAGCTGCATCCGCAGCCGACGCAGGACCTCGGGCTTGAAGCCTTGGCCGTTATCTTGAATCCGGATCTGAACTTGCCCATCGCGGAGCTCGGCGCTTATCGAGATGTGAATGGATTCGCCTGCCGTCTCGATTCCGTGCTTGACCGCGTTCTCCACCATCGGCTGAAGCAGCGCTTTCAAGCAAAGCATCTCCTCGCACTGCTTTTCCATCCGAATCTCGAAGGTCAAAGCGTCTCGATACCGGATCCGGCATATTTTCAAATAGTCCAGCATATGGTTGATTTCTTCCTGCAGCGTAACGATCGTGTCCCGGTAATTGGAGGTGTATCTCAGCATATTGGACAAATTGACGGTCGTTTGTTCAATGTCCCGATGATCCGACAATATCGCCATGGAATGAATGGATTCGAGAGCGTTGTAAAGAAAATGCGAGTTGATTTGCGACTGCAGCGCCGAAAGCACCGCTTTTTGCTGCCGCATCTTCGATTCCGCCAGCTGCTGGACGTTCTCGTCCAGGTGCTCGAGCATCCGGTTAAACGATCGGCTGAGGTCGGTAAGCTCGTCATTGCCGTCAATCGGCAGCCGCCTGCTGAAGTCGCCAAGCTGCGTTCGTTTCATCATCCGGCGCAAACGCGTGATTCGCTTCGTAATCGGGGTCATGAACGCGTATACGAGCAAGAGGGCCAGAATCAGACCGGCGATGGCGATGGCGATCGTCACCGTCTTCACCCGCTCCACGCTGCCGGCCGCGGTTGGGTAGTCCACGACGGCGATCGATTTCCACTGCATATCCGGCAACGTTTCGAAGACGACCATTTCGCTCGTTCCCTCCACGAAAAACGAGCCGTTGCTTTGCCCCGCCATTCGAGCTTGCCAATCGGCCGGGAGCGACTGCGCGATTTTGGTTTCGTCGGGATGTACGATGATCTGGCCCTCTTGATCCGCGATCATGCTCACGGAATTCTGGCCCAGCTCTATCTCTTGCAAAATGGCTTGAACCGGCTCCAGGGAAACGTCCATTTTCAAATACCCGGCATCGTTGAATTTTCCGAACCGCTTGACCATGCTCATGACCAGATAGGCTTGCTTCTCTTGCTTTTCGTTTAAGTAATAGGGGTTCGTCACTACGCGCATGAGCACCTTGTCCGTCTTGTCGGCTTCCTTGATCCAAGGTTCAAGATCGAGGGAATATTCGTTCAGCAAAGAATAGCGGGTGGTGAAATGATATTCGTTGCCGCGATCCGACTTGAGCGTGATCGACATGATTTCGGGATGGCGGAAGACGAGGGGCAGAATATAGTTTCGCTGCATCCCGCTGCCGTCCGAACGGCCGTAATAATATTGATAGAAACCGAACTTGTTTTCCGGATCGAGCTTCAGCCATTCTTCGAATTCGCGGCTTGTCCCGAGCTGCAGGTAACCCTGCTCGTATTCCTGGTAATACCTTTCCAAATTGAGATTCGCCTGCTTCAAGATTTGCGAGCTGAACTTCACGATATCGGCTTTGACGGACTTGGAGATTTCCCGATAGGAGAACCAAGCGATCGAAGCGACGATCACGATGATGACGAGCGTAAAAGAAAGCATCAATTTCACCTTGAGCGATTGCCTGACCCGATTCATCATCCCGGATGCCCCCTCTTGTCTCTCATTGTAATCGGCGCCTGAATGGCAGGAAAGAGCATGAAGGAGATTCATGCTCTTTCCTGTTTCACGAATCGGGACTTCGTTACTTCCGGTTCTGGTTGTACCACTCCGTACGGGACTTGATCAACTCCGCTCCTCCTTGCGATTTCCATGCTTCGACGAACGATTGGTAATCCGCGGTCGACGCCTGGCCGAGGATGAGCTTGGCCGCGTTCTCCCGGAACATCGTAACCATGTTGTAGTCGTTCTCGATCGGCGGCATGCCGATCGTTTCGACTTTGAAGCCTTGCTCGTTCGCGATCTTGAACGCCGTATTGATTTTCAAGCTGGCTTGTTCGTCGTTCAGGCGAGCGTTCGACAACTCTTGATTGAAGCCATGGATCCGGAACAGATTGCGCAGCCACTTCAACTCTTCGTCATGGGCGTTGTCATACACCTTTTTGCCGCCTTCGACTTGATAGGTCTGCCCTTCGATGCCGAGCTCCGTGAAGACTTGGCCCTCTTCGCTGATCAGCCAGTCGAGTAGGCGCACGATCGCTTCCGGATCTTTCGCTTGACTCGTGACGGTAAACGTCTTCCCGACGGGGCTCCACCGCGTGCCGACCGGTCCATCGTATCCCGTCCCCTTCGGCGTGGGGATCGCCATCACGTTCGGTTTCGCGTCCGGAAGGCTCGCCGCCAGATCCTGCTGCCACTGCCAGGCCAGGTTGGGGGCGTGAGCCCACATGCCGACCAATCCGGATTTGATCTTCTGCTCCCAGACAGCCCTGTTGTTGGTCAGGAATTCGGAATCGAGCAGCTTCTCCTTGTACATCGTTTGGAGGTATTCCAGCCCTTTAACCATGTTGGGATGAACGTTGCCGAGAATGACCTCGTCGTTGTACAGCGTTTCGGAATAGAAGGAGCCTACCCCCCACATCCCGAAAATCGGTTCGCCCCAGGTGATGTTTTCGCGCATCGTGAACGGAATTTCGTCCTTCTTCTTGTTCCCGTTCGGGTCGCCGTCCCGGAAAGCCCTCATGACGTTCAGCAATTCGTCGGAGGTGGTCGGAACCTTGAGGTTCAACTTATCCAGCCAATCCTGGCGAATGAACAGGATTTGTCCTTCCGCCGTCTCGGTTGGCTGCGGTATGGAGTATATTTTCCCCTGCACGGTCACCGCGTCCCACGTAGCTTGCGGGATATATTTTCGCAAATTCGCTCCGTGCTTCTCGACCAAATCGTTAAGCGCAATGACTTTGCCGCCTTCGATCAGTTCCGGCTCCGGCCCGGACCAGCTCTGATAGACGTCGGGAAAATCGCCGGACGCGAATTTCAGCTTTAACGTTTCCTCGTATTTCGCATGCGGCAGGAACTCGATTTCCAGATCGGTGTTCGTTTTTTCCTCGATGTATTTCAGAAGCAGATCGTCTTTCTCCGGCACCTTGTCGTTCATATCCGACATGAAAATCTTGATGACGGCCGGATCCGGCTTGGCCGGTTCCGAAGCGGGAGGCGTTGCGGAGACGGTGGCCGAGGCCGTGTTTCCGCCGCTTGCCGCGGAGTTCTTCGCCTCCCCGCTGCCGGAACTGCATGCCGCCATCAGGGCGGCCAACAAAGCGATTGCTAAGAACGGGACCATCCGCTTACTCGTGTTCATTCCTGCTTCCCCCTATGAAATGGTTATGTGATATGGCTGGAAGCCATCGTTCACCGTACTTCGTCACTCTTTCACGGATCCGATCAAAGCGCCTTTCACGAAATGCTTCTGGATAAAGGGATAGATGGCCAAAACGGGAACGGTCGCCACCATGACCGTAGCCATCTGCAGCCCTTGGGGCGACATGCCGGTAGAAGCTTCGGTCACCTGGGACAGCATCTCGCTGACGTTGTTTTGCGCGACGATCGTGTACAGGTACAGCTGCAAGGGGCGCATGTCATGCTTGGTGATGAACAACAGCGCGCTGTAGTAATTGTTCCAATGCTGAACCGCATAGAACAGCATCAACGTGAACATGATGGGTTTGGAAAGCGGTACCGCGATATGCCAAACCATGCGGAATTCGGTCATGCCGTCCACCCTGGCCGCCTCGAACAGCTCTTCGGGAAGCGAGCGGAAGAAGGTCAGGCATAGGAGCAGGTTAAACGCGCTCACGGCCAGCGGGACGATTAAGGCCCATAGGGTGTTCAGCATGCCGAGCGATTTGACGACCAGATAGGTCGGAATGATCGGCGCGTAGAAAATCAGGGTGAACACGATGACGAACAAGACCACCCTGCGTCCTCTCAAATAGCTTTTCGAGAGCGGATACGCCGTCAAAACCGTCAAAACCATGTTGATCAGCGTGCCGACGGCAACCACGAACAACGTATTCTTGAACGATGTCCACACCATTTCGTTGCGGAATACGGCCATATAGTTGTCGAAATGAAAGCCGACGGGCCATAACCCGACCTCGGCATGGATGAGCGCGTTGTTCGAGCTGAACGAGCTTGCGAGGACGTGAGCCATCGGCAGCAAAATCAGGACGCAGGCCAGAGCGAGAACGATCGCGTTGCACGCGTCGAACGCCACCTCGCCCGGATGTCTTCTCGTTTTCATTGCGTTCTCGCCCCCTTTCTAGAAGATGCTCTCTCCTGTAGCGGCTTTGCTGGTCCGATTCGCGATCAGGAGCAACAGCAGGCCTGCAACGGATTTGAACAAGCCGATCGCGGTCGTTAAGCTGTACTGGCCCTGCACGATCCCTTCCCGATACGTGTACGTATCCAGGACGTCCCCCGTCTGATACGTGATCGGGTTGAGGAACACGTAAATCTGCTCGAAGCCGAGATCGAGAATGTGCCCGATTTTGAGCAGCAGAAGAAGCATGACCGTCGGCAGAATGCCCGGAAACGTAATATGGACAAGCTGCTTCCATCGTCCCGCGCCATCGATCTTGGCCGCCTCGTACAACGAAGGACTGATTCCGGACAAGGCGGCGAGAAAGATGATCGCGTTCCAACCCATTTCCTTCCATATACTGGAGGAGATGATGATGGTGCGGAAATACCCGGGCTCTTGCAGAAAATGCACCGGCTCCGCCCCCAGCGAGACGATCGCCTGATTGATCAATCCGATTTGCGGAGACATCAGCATGTAGCCCAATCCGCCGATAATGACCCATGACAGGAAATGGGGCATGTACAGGATCGTCTGAACCGTCCGCTTAAACGCCATGTTCCGGACTTCGCCAAGCAGCAAGGCCAGCACGATCGGCGCGGGGAAGACGAAGAGGATCTGGTAAAAGCTGATGATCAGCGTGTTCGACAGCAGCCGGGTGAATTGGGGGTAGTGAAAAAACTGCTCGAACCACTTCCACCCCACCCATTCGCTGCGCAGAATGCCTTTAAAGATGTTGAAGTCCTGAAAAGCGATGACGCTTCCCAATATCGGAACATATTTAAAAATCGCAAAGTAGAGCATCCCGGGAACCAACATGAGATACAACGCCCGATGCCGGAGCATTAAGCGGAGGAAGGACGGCTGTCCCGTAGTCGCCTGCGGTTCCGCAACCCGCCTGCCGATCAACTTCGTGGTTTGCATGGCATATCCCTTTCGCCCGTTCATTCTGAAATCCCGATCTCTTACGTTCGCCTCACGGGAGCACTCCGACCCATGCCAGGCAAAATTGGGTTCCTTCGCATCCCTCGCGGTTTCCGTGGATAACCTCCACTTCGCACCGGTGTTCTCCCCGCTCAAGTTCTTCCGCCAGCGCATTCAGAACGAACCAGCCTCTGTCCCCGCACCATGAGGGCCGCTCCCGGTTCGACTCCCGCCATTCGCCGCCGTCGATGCGGTAACGGAACTCCGCGGACCGTTTGCCGAAATCGAAACCGAGGTATAACGCCGTGCCGCGAAACGGGAATTCCAGCCCGGACCCGATCGACGACGTGTACAGCACTTGCTCCGCCCATGGCGCATAAGGCCATCTTCTGAGCGACCATATGCCCTTGCATCGAACGGAATCCAGGGATAAGAGCTGCGCATCCTCCCAATGGCCGGGGGTGATCGGTTCGGGGAGTTCCCTGCGGACCGAGACCGTAAACGAATCCGGCCCGCTTGCGTTCGCGCGGAGCTCCTCCCGCGCCAGAAATTCCATGACGCAGCTGCCATAGCTGAAGCTTCCTCTGCCGTCGGGATGAAGCCCGTCGGGAAGCCATTCCTCCCAGCGCATGCGGCCGCGCTTCACTTCTTCCCAGGCATGCAAGCCCGCCCATGCCGAACCGATGCCGTAATGCTCCGCCAGCCTTTCGAATTCTTCGATCGAGGGCGGGAGACGCCCGCCCGCCATATCCTCGTACATCTGTTGGCTGTAAGCGTAAACGAGCACGACGTCCCGCTTCCCGTCCTTCAGCAGCTTGCGGATCAGCCCTTCCCGGGTCTTCATCCGTTTCGCCGCCGGTTCGTGCTCGTCGTTCACGGCGAATTCGACGAAGACGAGATCGCAGCCTCTCGAGATCAGATCCCGTTCCGCCCGGAAAACGGCCAAGTCGCTTCCGGTCGCGCTGATGGCGGCATTCTCGACCCGGATCCGCAAGCCTTCGTAGCGCTCCGCCAGCCCATGAACGACCGTTTCCGGCCAGTTTCCATGGCATTTGCGCGCGTCCGTAATCGAACCTCCGATAAAACCGACCGTAATCCCGCCTAAGCCGATGCTCTCGAACGTATGCGCCAGCGGCGCGCGATGGCGGTAGACCTCCAGCTTCATAGGCGCGGGCTCCTTAATACGAATCGTAGTTCAATTCCACCGTGGAGAACCCGCAGAAGGCCGGGAAGCTCTTGACGAGACGCCGGATCTCCTCCTCGTCTCCCGCTTCCAGCTGCTTCAATCTGCGGACGCGCGCCCGCTCGGACATTTCCTCCGCCGTGATCATGTCTCCTAGCTGCCGGTACAGCTCCGGCCCCCACTTCTTGCCGAAGTCGACGTGTTTGCGCTCGTCGGCCATATCGAACTCGCAATGCGCCGCGGACAGCTCGTCGCCGAAACGCCGGAACGCTTCCGCGCTTTTCTTCTTCTTGATGAAGGAGCACGGCTCGGCCACCATGGTTAGACCGGCGTACATCTCCGCGAACCATTCCCGGGCGACCTTCCCGCCCGGCGAGCCTTTGGTGAACAGAAAATCCTTCGTGCTGCAGCCCAGCTGCCGCAGCCTTCGGACGCCCATCTCGCTGTGCCGGAACTCGTCCCAATTGTGGCGGGCCAGATCGTAATAGAACGCCAGGGGCATTTTTTGCACCCCATAGTACACATAACACAGCATCTCCGCGGCGCTGATCTCCGTGGCATTGATGAAATGCATCTGCTTCACGCTGTCGTGGAGCGGCGACATGGAGGGATCATCGTACGCTCGCTGCGCTCTCTCCGGCTTCACGTACAACGGAAACTCCTCGTCGTCCCATGCCGATTCCGAGGGAACGGGGCCGGCCGGCTGCGACACGGGATGCTGAGGCCAGCGCGCTTTGCCGGAAGGCTGGCGATTTCCTTTTTCCAGTTCGTTGTTCATGCAAACCCATACGGCCGCCGTATACGCTGTCCATGTTTCGCTCGGTTTCGAGACAGCGGAACGAAGCTCACCGCTTAGCCAGTCGCGGACGGCAGGCAGCGCTCCCATGGCCAATTCGAGCTGATCCGCCGTCGGCATATCCAGCAACGGGTCAAGCGTTTCGTACAGCTGTCTGTATTGGGCGTAAACCTGATCGACGGCGAACAAGTACGCGTACAGGAAATCGGCTTCGCCCGCCGCCGTGGACAATCGCTCAAACGCTTCCCGAATGACGGGGGGCGTTCCCCGCTTCTCCTGAAACACGCCCGGCAGCTCCCGGATCCGCTCGTGCAGCCAGCGTACGTTCCGGTTGTGGACGTAATGAAACCGGCCAAGCTTAAGCTTATGCTCATAGCGTCTTACAGCGGGCACCCACCCTGCCGCCATCCGGGACAATTCGAATTCGTGCCATAAGATCGCGGTCAACCGGTTCGCCGTATCTTCCGGCCTTAAGATCTCAGTCATCCTTCTCCCACTCCCGCGGCTCCGGCATTCCGCCGCCGCCGATGATTCGTTCCAGCAGCCGTCCGTTCGTAACCGCCACTTCCGCGGCGAACTCCTCGTACGTCTCGTCGTCGGCATTCAGCAGGCCGTAGTTCCCGATCAGTCCGCTGCGGTTCGAATAGTCGTACAAGGCAAACCAATGCGTTCCCACCACATATGGCAGCCCGGCGGCCAGCTCCACGAAGTTCTTGTACGCTTCCGCCCGCCGCTTCTGGTCCTTGACGATGACCTTCCTCGCTCCGTTCGTATTGTACAGAAAGCCTGCGCTCCGTCCGGCGCAGAAGCTGAACTCCGTGACCATGAACGGCTTGTTCGTCAACCTGTGCACGTCCGCCATCCACTTCAGGGGAAGGTCGAAGCTGTAGAAATTCACCGAGATGACGTCGACGTAGCGCTTCATGACCTCAAGCACGATTTTCGGCGTTCCGGTCCCGACCATTCGGCAGCCCAAGTGAAGACGGTTCGGGTCGTACATCCGCAAAATCTTCGTCGTCGTTTCGAAATACGTTTGGGCAATTTCGCCTAAGAACGCGCGTTTCAGCTCTTCCAATACGTCCCGGTCGGCACGGTAGACCCCAATGTAGAGCAGGTCGTCGAAGTGCGCATATTCCGCGTCCCAAGCGCGGTTCAACTCTTCGATCGTATCGTAGCGCTGCCGGACGAAGGCGACCCATGCTTGCTTTCCGGGAGCATCCGCGGGCAGGTCGATATAATCGTCTACGAGGTGCGTGTCGTTATACCCTTCGCCTGGATCGTTGCTGCCCCATTTTCCTCCCGTTCCCCACCAATGAAGCTCGTTGTCGGTATAGTAGCCGATCAAGCCCTCATCCTTCAGCAAAGCTTCGCCTTTCTCATAGAAGCATTCCAGCATCGCTTTATGGATGGAAGCCGCGAAGCTGGGGTCGAACACATCCGGGAATCCGACGCCCCACTCGTGGTTCACCTTCTTGGCGTAGCGGGAGCAGCGGATTTCCACCGTTTTCGGAATCCCGTTGCCCCAATAATGCTTTTCATGCCAAGCGCCGAGCGTATTAAAGCCCCAAGACGCGGTCTGCCGAAGCTTCTCCTCCGCCCACCTGGCATGCCAACGGTCCGTGCCGCCGTACTTCCGTACCAGATCGACGGATCGTGTGCCAGGCGTGTCCAAAATCGGATTCCATACGCAATTGACGCCGAGGGAGTAGAACGGCCGGTTGTCCCCGTCGAAAAACAGATATCGGCCGTCCTTCTGCCCGATGCGAAAATATCCCATGCTGCACCTATCTTTCCGATCTTTGATCTGCTTCGTCTTACCTGCGATCATTGTATCGGAACCGTTCGCAAATCCGAATGAGGGGATATATCGAAATCGATCGGGATATTATCGGGTTTGACGCCCCGGGACCGGCTCGATCGTAAGCGCATCGCTGACGAGATACGGGCTGTCGACTTCGAATACGAGCTGCTGGGGAACCGCATTGACCAGCTTCAGCGGAACGACCGCGCGCCCATCCGGACCGAAGGCGATCTCGACCGTCGTGGCCTCACCCTTGAGCTGCTCTCCAGCGAACTTGCCCGCCGTGCCGTTTCCGTTTTCGTTTCCATGCGTCGCATAGCCTCGGATCGTCACCTTTTTGGTGCCTTGGAAAACGTAATCCGTCGCCGGATAATCCGGCTTGGCGAATCGGAGCGTGAGCTGGATCTCCTCTCCGAGCCCCGGATTCGTCTTCTCCGCGGAAGACTGCAAGGTTACGTTGCCGGTCCTGCGATGGGAAAGCAGCCAAGCCATGTATTCCCGTACCGAATAGAACTTCGTATCCCACTGGCTGTGCCCGACGCCCGGGACGACCGTGAGCAGCGCGTTCCCGCCCGCCCCGTTAACCGCATTGACCGCGGCCTGGCTGCCCCAGGAAAGCGCGATGACGTTGTCGTCGCTCCCGTGCAAGGCGCGGATCGGGATTTGAGCCAGCTTGTCCAGCTTGCCCGGACTCATGTCGCTAAGCCCGCCCGCGATCGGCATCAAGGCGGCGTACTGCGCGGCGAAATGGCCTCCCCAATTCCATGTAATGTAGCCGCCTGCCGACAATCCCGTCATGTACCAGCGCTGCGGGTCGACGTTGAACTCTTCGGCCACCCGCTGGGCCTGCTCGTTCCAGAACTTGGCTTCTTCCGGTGAATTCCCGCCCCGCTGCGGCATGTAGATAATCGCCTGCTGAAGCTCGGGCGTATTGCCGATGGCCGGCCCGATTCCCACCTCCGTCTGCTTGACCCCGTCCGTTCCCGTCTCCCCCGCTCCGTGATGGAAGACGATCATCGGCCACGAGACGCTCGGGTCGTAGTTTGCCGGAATGTAGAGGGCGTATTTTCGTTCCGTATTCTGATAGATGACCGTTCGGGTTACGAATTCAACATGGGTCCTTTCCAGCGCTCCGGCGTCGTACCCTGCCCCCGAGGGCCGCTTCACGCCACTGTAATCCTTCATGACCAAATCGCTCCATGGCTGGCCGGACAGTTCCAAACCGGTGTCGATCGCCGGAGAACCCTTCTGCAGGCCGTAATTTCCGTTCTGCGGATCGACGAAACGGACCGCCGCGAGATTGTTCGTCGTATAGTTGTGACTGTAAGTCAAATCGGTGTCGGGGTATCTTAGCCGGATGTATTCTTGGCCTGAAGTCCCGGCCGCGCCTTCCCGGACGATCAGATTGTTGTAAGCCGTATTGCCGGCATTCTTAGGGGCTTGGTTCCAGAAATAAATGCCGGTCAAGCCGGAATTCACGATCGTATTGTGCATGATGTGAATCGGACTGCCGTCGAACACCGGATCGTTCGGGTTCGTGAAGCCGGTCTCCGACAAGCTGATGATGCCGGCGTCCTCGGACCGGACGATCACGTTGTTGAAGATGCGGGCATCTCCGCGCCCCTTGTAATGCACGCCCGCTCCCGTCCCGTTCACGATCGTGTTGTCGTAGAAATCTCCCGCCGTTCCCGGATTGATCTCCAGTCCGTTCATATGAAATTGCTGGCGAGCCAGGCCGTAATTTTCGATCCGGTTGCCGTACACCTTCACGCCTTTGGTCGCCGCGGAGATTTGCAAGCCGTCCAGCTTCGTATCTTTGATCACGTTGTCGTACACTTCAAGACCTTCCAGCGCATGCGGCCACAGCTTGCCGCAGCTTTGCTGGTATCCCTGCGCATAAGCGAAGTGGCCGATATACATGCCTTCGCCGGAGGTGTCATGCACGTAATTGCCGCGAACGACCGTATTCCTCTGCACGAAACCAGGCTGAATGTCTGCCGTCGGGCGCTGCGTCGTATTCGGCGCGCTGCAGGTGGGATCCGTCTTCAGCATCAGCCCGGCGAATCCGGCTCCGAACACCTCCACGTTCTCTACGGTGTAGTCAGTGCTGTTCGAAGTCACCATGAGCGCGGAAGCGCCGCCGTTGCCTCCCGTGCTTAAGCGGAACCCGTACCTCGCGCCGCCGTCCCCCGTACCCGTCAGAACGAAATGGGAGGAGAACGTGATTTTCAATGCGTATAAGCCGTTATACGCGCTGTTGCCGGGATCGGTCTTGATTTCCACAACCCCGCCATGATTGATGAACGTAATCGGCGCATCCTGCGTCCCGTTGAACTTGGTCAAGTGCAGGATTTCGGGACGGACGCCGGCTTCGATGCATACCGTATCTCCCGGCTGAACGCCCATTTCCTCGCCGTTCCACAGTCTCTGGGCATTGGAGGCAATCGTGGCGTCGCATGCGATCTCGACCGAGCCCGGCCCGGTACCGGGTCCGATACCGTCCGCATTCGCCCGGGAAATAGGTTCCCCGATTCCGAATGCGCTTGCAGCGAGCCATATAACCAGTACGCCGATGACTGTCCTTTTCCATCCCCTACGTTTACCCATCTCACCCATTTCTCCTCTCATCGAAATCTGATCTGATCGTATCCATTCTGCCTGTCCCAGTCGTTAATGCGACTCGAACGCGCCAACGTCGAATCCCAGCCCCTGCGGGCGGCTGACGCCGTCGAAATCGAACGTGGCCCCTTGGCCGGATAGATCCGTGCCTGGATCGACGGCCGGCGAGCCGGACTGCAGCCGGTAGTTGCCGCCGGCCGCATCGACGAATTGCGGCGTCGCGAGCGAGGAGTACGTCAGATTGTCGTCGGAATTCCAGGTTCCGGTGCCGTCGTACCGGATATAGGTGCTGCTGCCCAGGCTCGTATCGACGATCAGATTGTTGTACACGCTGCCGGGTCCCGCGAGCTGATTTCTGACCTCAATACCGTCACCGCCCGAATTGATGATGGTATTGTTCCAGAAATGCATCCCGTCCGTCGTATTGTTCGGGTCGCCGGGCCTGAGCTGATCTTGGCTGAAGATGCCGTCGCCGCCCGCGTCGACGACGATATTGTTGAAAATCTGCGTTCCCGGCAAACCTTGGTTGTGAATGCCGATGCCGGTTCCTTGTTTGACGAGGTTGTTGTAGAACTTGCCTCTCGTGCCGGGATTGATTTCGATAGCTTTATCCTGGTACGTCACATTGTTCAACCCATACCTTAAAACTTGGTTGTCGTAAACTTCGACGTCATCCGTCGCGGATCCGATCTGAATGCCTTCCCTCCCCGAGTCCGTGACCAAATTGTCGTAGATGCGCACGCCTTCCAGCGTATGCGGGTAAATCGTGTCGTTGCCCCCGACGCCATCGCAATTAAAGCGGGTGTCCCCCAAATAATAAGACATCCCCGCGTAGATCCCCTCGCCGCCTACGTCGTGAATGTAATTGTGATGGACTCTCGTATCGTACTGGGTGAAGTGGCCCTGCTGCGTCGCGACATCGCAAGTCGTCTCGGTCTTAAGAAGAAAACCGGCGAATCCGCCGCTCGTCGCGGACGCTTCGATATGATCGAGCTCATAGTTCGTGCTGAAGCTGCCCACGACGACCGCGGATTCCCCGTTCGTGTGGGAATTGACCTTAATTCCGTACGTGTATGCAGGGTCCCCTGTTCCCGTCACGCGGAAATATTTGGAATTTAAGAAAATGAGAGCATGTTTGCTATGATTGATTTCCACTTTACCGCCGTAATTGATGAACGTGATCGGCCGCGCCGCCGTGCCCTCGAAATCGGTGAATTTCAGCCTTCCGCGCTGCCCGGCCGCGATGCACACCGTATCGCCGGGTTGGGCGTTCAGCGTGTCGCCATCGTAATCGGTCGCGGCGTTTAACGGAATCGTGATGTCGCATTGGATGACCGCCGGCGTTGCCGCGCTGGCCGCGCTGCTGTCAGCCGAAATATTGCCGGCCGCGTCGTAAGCCTGAACCTTGTACGCGTATGCGGTCGAAGGGCTTAAGCCGGTATCGCTGTAGGAGGTCGTGGTCGTCGTCGCGATCTGCGCATTGTTGCGGAATACCTTGTAACCGGTCACGCCTACGTTGTCGGTTGAAGCTGTCCAGGTCAAGTTGATCGCGCTGCTGGAAACGGCCGTCGCCGACAGATTGGCCGGCGCCGTCGGCGCCTGCGCATCGATGGCTTCCACGAGCACATTGTCGTATTTGGCGCTGCCGAAGTACGTTCGCAGCCCGATTTTGCCCGCAGCGAGGGGCGTTGCGGACGTATCCGTGGCCGTGCCCCGAAATTGTCCGTCGATATACACCTGGATTCGGTTTCCGACGAACTTCATCATCAAGCGGTTATAGTTGGACGTGTTTGTCGCATACGTTCCCCTTGCAAGCTCCGTCCAGGCGTTCTGATCGTTCTTGAACACCGCCCAGTAGGTTCCGTCGACGTGGAGCTGGTAATATCGATTGTTCGCGGCCATCCTCCCCACTATCGCGGCCTCGCTGCCCGAGGTTCTCTTCACGTCCGCGGAAACCTGATAATCCGTCCAAGCCGCTTGCCCGGCCGAGACGACATGCTGTCCCGTTGCGCTCGATTGGGAATAGACGTGGCCTGCCCCTTCCGCTGCGACCGACCAATCCGAGGCCGTTCCCGCGACCGACGTCCATTGCCCCGCTCCGTTCTCGAAATCGTCGCCGAACTGCGGCGGCGTACTGGCGGTCAACGTCGTGGCGCTCGCTTGCGCGCTTGCCGCGGACAGATTGTTCGCCGCGTCATAAGCCTTTACGGTGTAGGTATACGCTGTCGAAGCGCTTAGATTGGTATGACTGAAAGACGTGGTTGTCGTGGTGCCGACCTCCGTGCCGGATCCGTTATAGACGCGGTAGCCGGTGACCCCAACGTTGTCGGCCGATGCCGTCCAGCTCAGATCGATCTGACTGCTGGAAACCGCCGTCGCCATTAAGTTGGCCGGGGCGTTCGGCGCCGTGATATCGATGGGACCGTTCAACGTTTGGGAGAGCAGCCAGTTCCACAGGTCCGGATTGTGGTAAGCCTCGTACCAGCCGCCATGCGCGGTACTGTCATACAACGTAATCGAAGGATGTTTGCTGCCCGGATGAACGACGCCGTCGCTCCACACCCAGCCGTTCGCCGCGTCGAATCGGGCCGTTCGGGTCATGTCCGTGTCATTCCAATTGCCGGGCGGAACATATCCCGGATCGTTGATTTTCGGATGCGTCGCCAGAAGGTTGGTCGGAGAGGTGCCCAAGATATCGCCCGCAATATCGTTGACCCAATTGATCGAGCGGTTGGCGTTGATCGAGCGGTCCCCCCAGTTATGGAACGCCCATGTCGGCACTCCGCTGATATTGCCGCTTGGGGTCGTCTCGTTGCCCGCGATGGGGACGATGCCCGCGAGCTTCTGGGGATACGCCGCCGCATACCGCCATACGCCTCCGCCGCCCATGCTCAGTCCGGTCAAGTACACCCGATCCGGGTCCACCTGGTAATGGCTCTTGACGAATTCGACAACGGTATCGACTTTCGTCGGATTGAAATAATTATCGGTTCCGCTGACCTGCGGGGAGATGACGACGAAAGGATAGTCCTCTCCGTCGTTGATGTATTTCGGAAGACCGTCTTCCAGCAGCTTCGACAACCCGGTTCCGTCGTCTTTCTGGCCAAAACCGTGCAGGAAAATCACAACCGGCCATTCTACGTTCGGATCGTCGCCGTAACCTTCCGGCAAATATTCGTAGTACGCATAGGCGGTCGTATTCGTCCCTCCTTTGGGGATCGGCGTATGCGTGCTCGGACTTGCCGCGTGGGCGGAGAAGGAAGGATAACCCGTAAACAACAGCAACAGCACCAGTGCCAGCAAAAAGGCATTCCTTTGTATCGTCTTGTTCTCCCCTCGTTTCGATGCAACTGCAGAATCAAACATAAATGTTTCAGCCTCCTCCATATGATTGGAAACGCTTTCATATCTCATTGCTAATTATAAACGTCTCCTTGGCTATAATCTCTGAGGGAATATATCAAAATGAATCGGCATATTACCGACTTTAACCGCTCGTCAGGCCTAATTCTTCAACCCTTTTCAACCGCCGGTCCTCAAGCAAATCCCTGCTTCCGGTCGGCGGAACTGCGACCGTGCATTCCATGTATCATAACCACCGGCTTTGACGGCGGGTCCATCAGCGCTATATGGGCATTTTGCAAGCATGCACCTATAAAGCGAACTGTAAAGTCTGCCAACCGCGTGTTGCCACGGGCTAGCCCATGAGAAGGGACTAGTTGCACGCTCTTTTTCACCGACTCACGCGTCACGGGGCCATCTGTTCCTTCTTCGTGAGTCATTCAGACTTGAGCAACTGGATATGCTTGCTCTGCGCCAGAATAGACGGTTTTCCGTATCCGCGCTACAAGTCTCCGCTCTGCTTAATTCTGAGGGATTACTCGCAATTTTCGTGCATCCCGCTTTCCTAAGTTAAATTCTGTAGTATTACTCGAAATTTTCGTGCATCCCCGCTTTCCTTAGTCAAATTCTGTAGTAGAACTCGAAATTTTCGGATATCTCTACGCTGCCGGGTAGCCTCTTAAGTTTATGAAATGACCCCTCATAGCGATAAGCAGTTCCCGAAACCCCGGTCGAACTGGGGAGTTTCAAATGTAAAAGACCGCTTGCGCGGTCCTGCTTTCTCAAACATACCTACAGCACACCTAAGGATTTCGCAGAAATAACGTCTCCGGAAGTCACTACAGCGCTCCGAGTCGGGGGTTTCGCAGAAATAACATCTCCGGAGGTCACTACAGTGCTCGTAGTCGGGGATTTCGCCGAAATAACGTCTCCGGAAGTCACTACAGCATTCGAGTTGGGGATTTCGCAGAAATAACGTCTCCGGAAGTCACTCAGTTCTCGTAGTCGGGGATTTCGCAGAAATAACGTCTCCGGAAGTCACTACAGCGCTCCCAGTCGGGGATTTCGCAGAAATAACGCCTCCGGAAGTCACTACAGCGCTCCGAGTCGGGGATTTCGCAGAAATAACGTCTCCGGAAGTCACTACAGCGCTCCCAGTCGGGGATTTCGCAGAAATAACGTCTCCGGAAGTCACTACAGCGCTTCCAGTCGGGGATTTCGCAGAAATAACGTCTCCGGAAGTCACTACAGCGCTCCCAGTCGGGGATTTCGCAGAAATAACGTCTCCAGGAGTCACTACAGCGCTTCGAGTCGGGGATTTCGCAGAAATAACGTCTCCGGGAGTCACTACAGCGCTTCGAGTCGGGGATTTCGCAGAAATAACGTCTCCGGAAGTCACTACAGTGCTCGTAGCTCCGCAAGACCAACCTATAAGTCGCAAACTCCGCTTCCCAAGGCGAGCAGAACATGAAACGGGAGCGCCAGAATCGTAAACGGATCCCCTCTCACTTCCACCATACCACTCCCTGGAAACTTATAAACTCTAGAAGTCAAAAAAAAAGACGGCCGTATGGCCGTCTCAAAGGACCTGCTCGATGTAAATACCGTTACCGGTCGCGCGGGCGGTTCCGGAGGAACGCCGGGATGTCGAGCTGGTCGCTCGAAAGGTTCTGGCTGCCGAACGGACGGAGATTGCTTGCCGGACGAACGTCCGAACCCGAGGAAACCTGCGGGGCTTCCGCCGGCATCGGAGATGACGGACGGCGGGTCGGTCCTTTATGTTCGAAGCCGGTGGCAATCACCGTTACTTTGATATCTTCTTTCATCGAGTCGTCGATGCTGGCGCCGAAAATCATGTTGACTTCGGGATCGCAGGCCGCAATGACGATTTCGGCCGCTTCGTTGACCTCGTACAGCGACAGGTTGGAGCCGCCGGTGATGTTCATGATGACGCCGCGAGCTCCGTCGATTGACGTTTCGAGCAGCGGGCTCATGATCGCCTTGCGGGCCGCTTCCGTCGCGCGGTTCTCGCCGTTCGCGGTTCCAATGCCCATCAAAGCGGAGCCCCGTTCGGTCATGATCGTCTTCACGTCGGCGAAGTCCAGGTTGATCAGTCCGGGCACGGCGATCAAGTCGGAAATGCCCTGAACAGCCTGCATAAGCACGTTGTCCGCGATGCGGAACGCTTCGGTCATCGGCGTCTTCTTATCGACGATCTCGAGAAGGCGGTCGTTCGGGATCACGATGAGCGTATCGACTTTTTCCTTCAACGCTTCGATGCCGAGTTCGGCATGCTGCGAACGCCTCCGGCCCTCGAACGTGAAGGGGCGCGTGACGACGCCGACCGTCAGGGCTCCGCTTTCCTTGGCCAATTCCGCAATGACCGGAGCGGCGCCGGTTCCGGTGCCGCCGCCCATACCAGCGGTAACGAATACCATGTCCGATCCGCGCATCGTATTCTGGATAAACTCCCGGGATTCTTCAGCCGCCTTCTTGCCGACTTCCGGGTTGGCTCCCGCGCCGAGACCCCGGGTGAGCTTGTCCCCGATTTGCAGCTTCTGCTCGGACTTCGTGAGCTGCAGCGCCTGCGCGTCCGTATTCACGGTGATGAAGTCGACGCCCTTGACGCCGTTCTCGATCATCCGGTTCACCGCGTTGCTGCCGCCGCCTCCGACACCGATGACCTTGATTTTCGCGAGCGGTTCCATTTCAAAATCGAACTCCAACATGTTCCCTAACTCCTCCTCGCTTCGCTTGGACCTTCCGTAAGCGGCGGCTTATATGAATTCCTTGAATAAGTTCTTGAACCATTCCTTGACCCCGGGCCGCGGCGCGACCGCGCCGGCCGCCTGCTTCGCCTTCGAGGGTCTTTTGGCCGGGGACGCCCCGCGGCTTCTGAAATACTTGGTGACGTACTGAATCATGCCGACCCCGCTGCTGAACGAAGGATCCCGCACGCCGATATAATCGGGCACCGCGATCCGGACGCTGGCCTCCAGCTCGCTCTGGGCAAGGGGCAGCACGCTCGGCATGGACACCGATCCGCCCGTCAGGACGTATCCGTTGATCTTGTCGAGATAGCCGAGGCGCCTAACTTCCTGGCGAACCATCTGGAATATTTCCTGCATGCGGGGCTCGATGATGTTGGCGAGATCCACCTGGGAGAACTCCTTCTCCACGTTCGTCCCGACCCGCATCACCTTGAACTTCTGGTCCTCCGCGGCATCTTCCACGCGGGCGCAGCCGAATTTGAGCTTGATCTTCTCGGCATGCTCCGTCTGCGTCTTGAGTCCGTAGCAGATATCGCTCGTTACGTAATCCCCGCCGATGGGCAGCGTGGAGACAGCGGCCAGGCTTCCGCCTTCGAACACCGCGAGCGTCGTGGAGCCCGCGCCGATGTCGACCAGGACGGTGCCCATTTGCTTCTCGTCCTTGGACAGCGCCATCATGCCGGAAGCGAGCGACATCAGGATGATGCCGGAAATCCGCAAACCGGCTTTCTCCACGCAGCGCATCAGGTTATGTACGGCCGCTTTCGTTCCGGTGATGATCGTGCATTCCACTTCCAGCCGGACGCCGATCATGCCCCGCGGGTCCTGGATGTCTCCCAATCCGTCCACCAAAAATTGTTTCGGAACGAGATTGATGATTTCCCTTTCGGGCGGAAGCGCAACTACGCGGGCGGCTTGCATGACCCGCTCGATGTCCTCCTGGCCGATTTCCCGGTCTTCGTTGGAAACGGCGACGACGCCGTGATTCGTCTGCAGGGCGATATGGTTGCCGGCGATGCCGACGTACACTTCGTCGATCGTGATGCCGACCATGCGCTCGGCGTGGTCGACCGCGCTCTTGATGGATTGAACGGTCTGGTCAATATCGACAATGGCGCCTTTGCGGATGCCTTCCGAATCCGCGGATCCGACGCCAATGATGTTAATGGCCCCGTTGCTGATTTCCCCGATAATCACCCGGATCTTGGACGTACCGATATCCAGGCTGACGATGAGGTCGTTGCTGCTCAAACGGTGGCACCTCCCGTAGATCGATGAAAATGAGAGCGATGAAGGGATATATCCATATGTTTATTCCACATTCGCGAGGTTTTCCCTCTTTTTTCTACAATTTTTTTATCCTATGTGACGAGAAGGACCGCGGGATCTCATGCCGCTTGCCCTGCTTGGCCCATAGATGAAATTCTAGCATTCTTTTTCCTTATTGAGTAGTGCCGTTTTCCTTATGTTTATCGGCTTCCCCGGTTTCCGAGGGGGCGTTTTCCGCCGAAAAGGGCAAATAGGTGTCGGCCTCCAGCATCAGGATGCGTCCGGGCTCCCTGTTTTCCACAATTTCGCTAAGATAGGGAATTTTCTCCTGCAACTTGGAGATCGTCGTAATGACCTCGAAACGCGATCTTGTAAAAAGCTTGATGCGATCCGGATAGGAAGCCGAAGGATCCGGCTTGATTTCGGACAAATCGGTGAGAAGGTCGTCCGGCATCGACGCGAGCGCCTGGCACAGCGCCTTGCGGGCCGCATCGTCCGGCCTCCAGCCGGTCAGGATCGGCTTGTCCGGCAGAGAGCCGCTCTTCGCCGGGACGGCAAGACCGTTCTCGAGCACGACGCGGACGGCGCCGTCCGTCCCGATCTCCATGGCGACTTCTCCGTATTCCTGGACTCGGACCTCCACCGTGCCGGGAAATTTCTTGACCACCCGGACGTTTTTGACCGGCGGCAGCGCCTTCACGTTCCCTTCCAGCTTCGAGGAGCCCGGCGAGAAGAAAGAATCGCCCGGTACGATTCCGAGCGCTTTCTTCACCTCGGATTCCGACAAATGGTTCGTTCCGGTCACCCGGATATCTGCCACTTTGGACAAGGGCGACCTAAAAAACAGGACGACGAGCACGATGGCGAACAGCGCGATCAGGACGGCCAGCAGCTTGCTTATGCGCCGCCGCGGGACTTCGGGTTCCCGTTTCAGCGCGGGAATCCGCTCATTCATCTTACGTGCCCTCCTTGTCCTGACGTTAAGGCAAAAAAACGTCCCCGCGTCAGGAGACCGGCCCGCGCGGGGAATGCTGTCACCTAGCATGATGGGCAGCCAATCTTTCATTCGACTCCCGGACGATATCCCCGCCCAGCAACCGAAACATGTCTTCGATCCGTTCGTAACCCCTGTCGATATGATGAACCTGTTCGACGACCGTGCGTCCTTGGGCGGCGAGTCCCGCGATCACGAGCGCAGCGCCTGCGCGCAAGTCCGTCGCTTCGACCGTCGAGCCGTACAGTACCGGAACTCCGCGTATGAACGCGTTGTTCAAATCGACGCGGATGTCGGCACCCATTCGGCACAGTTCATCGACGTGTTTGAACCGTCCTTCGAAGATCGTTTCTTTCATCAGGCTCACGCCGTCCGAAAGCGCGAGAAGCGTCATGACCTGAGCCTGAAGGTCGGTTGGAAACGCGGGATACGGAGACGTGACGACCCGCTCCACGGCTTTCGGGCGGGCGGACGCGCTGATTTTCATTATATCACTGCCGACCTCGATTTGAACACCGGCACGCCGGAGCACGTGGATCAGGGAAGTCAAATGGGCGGGCTGAGCCCCTTCGATCGTTACGTCTCCGCGGGTGGCGGCAGCCGCTACCAGAACGGTGCCGGACACGATCCTGTCCGGGATGATCGCGAAATCGCCCCCATGGAACGCGGCAACTCCGTCGATCGTAATGGTGTCCGTGCCCGCCCCGCGAACCTGCGCCCCGATATGGTTGAGAAACGCTTGCAAATCCTGAATTTCCGGTTCCCTGGCGGCCCCGATAATCGTGGTCCTGCCTTTGGCCTTGACGGCGGCCATCATGATGTTCTCCGTCGCCCCTACGCTGGGGAAATCGAGGATGACTTCGGCCCCCCTCAGCTCCCGCGCGCGGCAGACGATGCGGCTGCCCTTCTCCTGGATGTCCGCGCCGAGCGCCGCGAGCCCCCGGAGATGGAGATCGATTTTCCTCTCTCCGATCGCGCAGCCTCCGGGCTGATAGAGCTGGACTTCGCCGAACCTGGCGAGCAGCGGGCCTGTCAGGAATACCGAGGACCGCATCTGCCTCATCAAGCTTTCGGGAATGTGGGAAGACGCGGCCAAAGAAGTATCGACAACGACCGAACGGCCGTCGTAGCGGGCTTTGCACCCCAAATCCCTTAAAATGTCGAGCATGACGTCAATGTCGAGCAGTCGGGGAACGTTGCGGATCGTCACGGTGTCCTCCGCAAGCAGGCTGGCGGCCAGAATCGGCAATGCGGCATTTTTGGCTCCGTGGATGCGAATGGTGCCCGAAAGCGGGTTTCCGCCTTCAATCACCAGTTTGTCCAAGGGGTTTCACCTCCGGGTTACAGCTCACCCATCAAGAGAACCTCCGGCACGAGTGTGATTCCGTTCCTGTCTTCGATTGTGCGCTGAATTCTCCCCATGAGGGCGAGAACGTCCTCAGCCGTCGCACCGCCGAGATTGACGATGAAGTTGGCGTGAATCGGAGAAACCTGGGCCCCGCCTACCCGCAGGCCCTTCAAGCCCGCGGCTTCGATCAGCCTCGCGGCGTGATCGCCCGGCGGGTTCCGGAACACGCTGCCCGCGCAAGGCTCCTGCAGAGGCTGCGTACGCCGTCTGCGGTCCTTGTAAGAAGCGAGCGCGGCCGCGATTTCCTTGCGATCGCCCGGCTCGAGCCGGAACGAGGCGCGGGTGACGATGCCCCTCTTCTCGTGCAGCACCGAATGGCGGTACGAGAAATTCATGCCCTCTCCGGTAAGCGTCGCTTCGCTTCCATCCACCCAAACGATGTCGGCTGACTGAAAGATGCGTGATACGTCCGAGCCGTGCGCGCCGGCGTTCATGTAGACGGCTCCGCCCACCGTGCCGGGAATTCCTCCCGCGAACTCCAGGCCGGTAAGCCCTTCTTTGCCGGCCACGACCGAAAGCTTGATGAAGGAATACGAGGCGCCTGCAGTCACCGTATTCCCTTCGAACCGGACGTCGTCGAATCCGTCGCCCAGCTTGACGACGGCTCCGCGAACGCCTTTGTCGGCCACCAGCGTGTTCGATCCGCGGCCCAGCACGTGCCAAGGAACGCCATGGCGGTGCAGAAGCGCAAGCGCAGCGGCTAGCTCCTCGCGATTCTCGGGGACGATCAGAATGTCCGCAGGACCTCCGATTTTCCATGTTGTATATGGGGCCAGCGGCTCCTGCAACCGCACGCGGCCCACAGGGGACCGCTGCAATTCCGCGACCAACTGCTGCATCCGGAAATTCCTCCTCCCGCGAGCCCGCGCCCGCCGGCAGCGGACCGCGATATGGCTCGTTTTCCATGTCATCGTCCCCGAGGACCGGTCGCCGCCGCGTCCGGTCGTTACCGGATCACGGCTGCGGCAGTCACGATCACCCTGTATCTTATGTCAGGCCGGAAGGCGTGGTGACAAACGCCTATGGCGCCCGCGATGCCGGACTCGGGAAACGTGATGTTAAGCGTTATGTATTCGATCCTTTGCGCATGATTCGAGAGAGCTGTTCGGCGATCGTGCGAGCCGCGTCCGGCATGCCCAGCCTGCGGGCCTCTTCCGACATCGAAGCCCGGCGCGCCCGGTCGGACATGATGGCGGCAACGCTCGCGAACAGGGACTCGCCCGTCAAATCCTTCTCCAGGATCATGACGGCCGCCCCGGCGTCAGCCAGGCTGCGCGCGTTCGGCTCCTGGTGGTTGTTCGTCACGTTAGGCGACGGTACCAGGATGGAAGGCATGCCGATCGACGTGAATTCCGCGATCAGAGAGGCGCCCGCGCGGCTCACGACAAGCGATGCGGCGGCCAGCACCTCGGGCATGTTGTGCACGTAGGGCACGACATGCACCCGGCCGGCGGCTTCCGTCGCAAGGCTGCGGATCCGGGACAGCGTCTCCTCATGGTATCTCTCGCCGGTGACGAATACGAGGTGCACGTCCGGCAGCTTGGACAGCATCGGCACCATGCCGATGGCCGCCTCGTTGATCGCGCGGGCGCCCCCGCTTCCGCCGACCGTGAGCACGAACGGCGTCCCCGGCGAAAGTCCCATCGAGGAGAACCCGCGTTTCGCGTCGGCGCCGATCACGGCGGACGCGCAGGGATTGCCGGCGTACACCGCGTCAGGGACTTTGGAGAAGAATGGCAGCGATTCCCGGAAGCTGACCGCGACGGCGTCCACGTACCGGCTTAGGAACTTGTTGGTCAAGCCGGGCACGACGTTCTGTTCGTGGATCAGCGTCGGAATGCCCAGCCGGGATGCGGCATACACGACGGGACCGCATACGTATCCCCCGGTGCCGACGACGGCGTCCGGGCGGAACGAGCGAAGCATCTGCTTGGAATTGCGTACTCCCTGCCAGAAACGGAAGACGGTCCGGACGTTCTCCCAAGAGAGCGAACGCCGGAACCCGGTAATGTCAAGTTCATGGAAAACGATGCCGTGCTGCGGTACGATTTTGCTTTCCATCCCCCGGCGGCCTCCGATGTACAGAAGCTCCGTTGCCGGATGTTCGGCTTTCAGAAACTTGCCGACGGCAAGGGCGGGATAAATATGGCCCCCGGTTCCTCCGCCGGTCAGGACGACGCGCATGTACGGTCACCTCGAATATCGGGATAAATTGAGCAGGATGCCGAGCGCCGTGAGCAGCAGCGTGAGCGAAGAACCTCCGTAGCTGACGAGCGGCAGCGTAATGCCCGTTACGGGCAGCATGCCGATGACGACGCCGATGTTGATAAGCACCTGGACGGCGATGATGCCGACGATGCCGGAAGCGAGCAGGCTGCCGAACGGATCGGAAAGCGTGATCGCCGTGCGCATCCCTCTCCAGATCAGGATCAGGAACAGCAGGAGCAGAAGCGCGCCTCCGATAAAACCGAGCTCCTCCGCCAGAATGGAGAA
Source organism: Cohnella sp. CFH 77786 (assembly GCF_019400745.1). GTDB lineage: Bacteria > Bacillota > Bacilli > Paenibacillales > Paenibacillaceae > Cohnella. The sequence goes on from NZ_WJIB01000001.1 coordinate 421,310, forward strand.
AATGAAGTCGGTTTGCGGCTCCGGCAAGTAATTGTATTTCTGCCTGCTCATGCCGAGCCCGAGACCGACCAGACCTCCCGGACCGATCGCGTACAGCGATTGAATCGATTGGTAACCGGCGCCGAGCGGGTCCTGCCACGGATCGAGGAACGCCGTGATCCGCTGCAGCCGGTACGGAGCCGCCGCGATGAGCGCGCCCAAGCCCGCGAGCCCGAGCAGCCCGAGACCTCCTAGATGGGTCACCCTTGCCCCGGCGACGTAGATGACCATGAGCGAAGCGCCGAACATGACGACGCCGGTGCCGAGGTCGGGCTGCAGCATGATCAGGCCGAACGCCGCGCCCAGAATGGCGAGCGGCGGAAGCAGCCCCTCCCGGAACGAAGTCATCCGATTCTGGCGCTCCGACATGAGACGGGCGAGGAACAGGATCATCGCCAGCTTCATGAATTCCGAAGGCTGGATGCCGAACGACCCGATCCCGAGCCAGCTTCGGGCGCCGCCCCGGACGACGCCAATCCCCGGAACGAGAACGATCAGCAGCAGGCCGAAGCAGAGCAGCAGCGCAGGCAAGGCCCATTTGCGCCAAGCCTGGTAATCCACGTTCATCGTGACGAACATGGCGCCGACGCCGAGCAGCGCGAACAGAAACTGGCGTTTCACGTAGTAATAGGGATCGCCGTAATCGTGAAAAGCGGCGACGGCGCTGGCGCTGTATACCATGACCACGCCGATGGCCAGTATGCCGAGCGTGGCGGCGATCATCCAGAGATCGGGAACGGAGCGGGACTTGGCCATGAAACCTGACACCTCGCGTACCTGTGGAAGTAGGGACGGGCCCCCTTCTACAACGTATGCGCCGATTGCTTAAACATGCGGCCCCGGACCTCGTAGGATGGGAACATGTCCCAACTCGCGCAGGCCGGCGACAGCAGGATCGTATCCCCGGGCTGCGCCATGGCGGCGGCTTCTTCCACGGCCCTGCGCAGCGTGCCTTCGGCGTCACCCACAGGTTCGACGATTTTGACGGCCGCTAAACCGGCCGCCTCCGCGACTTTCGCGAGCTTCTCTCTCGTCTCCCCGAGCGCGACGAGCCCCTTCAGCCTCGTCCGGAAGACGGGCAGCAGCTCCAGGTAGTCGGATCCGCGGTCCAATCCTCCCGCGATCAGGATGAGAGGCGCCGGCAACGACAGAACGGACATCGTCGTCGCCATCGGGTTCGTCGCCTTCGAGTCGTTGTAATAGTGCACGCCTTCGAATTTGCCGACGTATTCCAACCGGTGCTCCACGCCCCGGAACGTCCGGAGCGGCTCTTCCAGCCGGGCCGGATCGGCGCCCGCCGCCAGCGCCACGGCGATGGCCGCGAGCGCGTTCGCCGCGTTATGCCGGCCGGGAATGCCGAGTTCCTGGACCCGAAGGATGCGGGTCTCCAGCCCGTCGAAACCGCGGTATACGATCCAGCGCTCCTGCTCGGCTTCTCCATCCGACGGTTTCACCGAGGGATAGGGAGGGATGACGCACACCCCGATCTCGAGATCCGAAACGAGGGAAAACGGCAGCTTGCGCGCGGCCGACCGCTTCGACAGCTCCCGGCAGGCGGCGTCGTCGGCGTTGTACACCGCGATATCGTCCTGCGTTTGGTTTTCGAACAATTTCGCCTTCGACTGGACGTAATCCTCCATGGAGCCGTGATAATCGAGATGCGTTTCGGCGATATTCAGCAGGCATGCGACGCGGGGACGGAAATCGCGGGTCCCCTTCAGCTGGAAGCTGCTCAGCTCGGCCACCAGCCAGCCGTCCGGCGAAACTTCCTTCGCCGCTTCCGAGAGCGGGCGTCCGATGTTGCCGGCCACGACCGGGCGGAGCCCCGCGGCCTCGAGGAGCACGCCCGTCCACGTCGTCGTCGTCGTTTTGCCGTTGGAGCCCGTGATGCCGATAATCGGCGCGCGGGACAGCTGTCCCGCGACCTCCACCTCGGTCACGATTTCGATGCCCAGCCGCAAGGCGTCCGCGACCGGCGGCGCCGAATACGGAATGCCCGGGTTTTTGACCAGCAGCGACGTATTCTCGTCGACAATGCCTTCCGGATGCCCCCCGCATACAACAGAAATGCCCAAAGCCGCGAGTTCCGCGGCTTCGGGACATTCCCCGCTATCCTTGCGGTCGTTCACCACGACGTCGGCTCCGGCGCCGTGGAACAGCTTGGCCGCGGCGACGCCGCTCCGTGCCAGTCCGAGGACGACGACCTTGCGTCCCCGGTAATCCGCTAGCTGCATCATATGGTGTTAGCCCCTTTATATCTTGTACAAGAACAGACCCGCGGCGGCCAGCAGCAGCCCCGCGAACCAGAACGTCGTGACGACGCGCCATTCCGACCATCCCGACAGCTCGAAATGATGGTGGATCGGGCTCATTTTGAAAACCCGCTTGCCCCTCGTCTTGAACGAGGCGACCTGGATGATGACGGAAAGCATCTCCACCACGAACACGCCGCCGATGACGACGAGCAGGATCTCCGTCTTCGTCAGGATCGCTACCGCTGCCAGCCCGCCCCCGATGCCGAGCGAACCCGTGTCGCCCATGAACACCTTCGCGGGGTGGGCGTTATACACGAGAAAGCCGAGCACGGCGCCGACCAGCGCGGCCGAAAACACGGCGGCCTGCGGCTCCGCCGCCTCCACCGCGATGACGGCGAAGGCTCCGAAAGCCAAGGCGCTCGTGCCGGACAACAGCCCGTCCAGCCCGTCGGTAAAGTTGACCGAGTTGCTCGACGCGAAGAACATAATGACCGCGAGAACGTAGTAGCCGAGCCCCAAATCCAAGGTGCCGCTTACGCCCGGAAATCCGATCGTCGTCGGATGGTGATGGTTATATAGGATTCCGCAAAATACGAGGGAAAACAGCAGCTGTCCGAAAAGTTTCTGCTTGGCGGTCAGCCCGAGGGAACGCTTGAACGCGATTTTGATATAGTCGTCGAGAAACCCGACGAGCCCGAAACCGAGAGAAGCGACCAGGATCGCCCAGAACTCGTAGCCCCGGTCGGAGAACTTCAGGTACGCGACCGTCAGGGCGAGCAGGATGATCACCCCGCCCATCGTGGGCGTACCGGTTTTCTTCAGATGGGACTGCGGGCCGTCGTCCCTCACCTGCTGCCCGAACTTCAGGCGGCGCAGCAGCGGGATGAGCAGGGGCCCGAACAGGACCGCCAGCACGAAAGACACGCCCAGCGTAAGCAATACGGATCCGTAGTCCATGGCTACCGTGCGTCCCCTTTCTGCAGCGCGGCTACGATTTCTTCCAGCTTCATGCCGCGCGAGCCTTTGACCAAAACGAGGTCCGCCGGTTCCGTTTCCCGCACCAGCGTGTCCATCAGTTCCCGCTTATCGGAAAAATGGCGCACCGCCCCCGGCGGGTAAGCTCCTCGGGCTTCTTCGGCGATGTGGACAGACAAGGGTCCGTATACGTAAACGTAGTCCGCCGCATCCGGGGTGACGGCACGGCCGATTTCCGCGTGATAGGCCGCTTCGTCGGGTCCGAGCTCCAGCATGTCGCCGAGCACGAGCCGTTTGTTACGGTATCCGCTCAGGCCGGACATCAGGCCGATCGCAGCCCGGACGGACGTCGGGCTGGCGTTGTAGGCATCGTTAAGAATGACCGCGCCGTTGGCCGCGTTCGATCTTTCGACGCGCATGCCGGTCAGCCTGGCGGCGCGCAGGCCTTCGGCGATTTCGCCGCGCGTCAGCCCGAACGCCTTGCCGGCCGCGACCGCCGCGAGCGCGTTCAGCGCGTTGTGCTTGCCCGGCACGGGAATCTCGTAAGATTCCGGTTCGCCGCCGCTGCGGGTCCGGACGCTGAAGCCAGTCCGTTCCGCGGACACGCGGACGTCGGAGGCCGCATAGTCGCAGCTTTCCCCTTCCCCGTACGTGAAGACGGATACGCCGGGCGGCAGCGGCATGCGGGCCAGCTCCTCGGCAAGAAGCGGCTCGTCGCCGTTCACGATGAGGAGCCCGCCGGGCTTCAGCCCCTCCGCGATTTCCAGCTTGGCCCGCGCGATATTCCGCCGCGATCCCAGCTGGAGCAGGTGGGATTCGCCGATGTTCGTGATCACGGCCAAGTCCGGTCGAGCCAGCCGGGTGAGCAGGGAGATCTCCCCGAAGCCGCTCATGCCCATCTCGAGCACGAACGCTTCCGTATCGGGATTCGCGCGCAGAATCGTCAGCGGCAAACCGATTTCGTTATTGAAATTCCCTTCCGTCTTGTGGACGCGCAGACGCGTCGCAAGTACAGCAGAGACGAGGTCCTTCGTCGTCGTTTTCCCGTTGCTTCCGGTAACGGCCGCAACTTTGGCGTTCATCGTTTCCAAGTATCCCTGCGCCAGCCGCTGAAGGGCAACCAGCGTATCGTCCACCAGCAGCAGCGGCAATCCCGGATTCGGGGGGACCGGGCGGTTCCTCTGCCAGAGGGACGCCGCCGCCCCGGCTTCCCGTGCCGCGTCTAAGTAATCGTGTCCGTCGAACCTCTCGCCGGAGAGGGGGACGAACAGCTGCCCCGGCTTCAGGCTCCGGGTGTCCGTCGAGACGCCGGCGAGCCTCGTGCCGCCGGACGCCTCGCCGTATGTCGCGCCGCACCAGCCGGCGGCTTCCTGAAGGGTTGCTTGCATCACTTTGTTATGCTCCTTATGGCGTCTCTCGCCGCCAGGCGGTCATCGAAATCATAGGTGACGCCGCCGATGATTTGATAGGTTTCATGGCCTTTCCCCGCAATCAATACTACATCCCCGGGGCTTGCCATTTCAACCGCTTTTTCGATCGCCTCGCGGCGGTCGGGCAGCAGCACGTACCGGTCGGGGTCCACGTTCGCCTCCAGAAGTCCCGTCTCGATGTCTTTCAGGATGGCCATCGGGTCTTCCGTCCGGGGATTGTCGCTTGTCACGATCACCGAATCCGCGAGGGCGGCGGCGATCTTGCCCATGAGCGGACGCTTGGTGCGGTCCCGGTCCCCGCCGCAGCCGAACACGCATATGACGCGGCCGGCCGCCAGCTCCCGGACCGTGCGCAGGACGTTGTCCAAACCGTCCGGCGTGTGCGCGTAGTCGACCACGACGGCGAAGGGCTGGCCCTCGTCCACGGCCTCCACGCGCCCCGGAACGCCGGAGACCGACTCCAGGCTGGCTACGGCGGCATCCAGCGGGATCCGTTCGCACGCCGCCGCGGCGAGCGCGGCAAGGGCGTTGTACACGTTGAACTTGCCCACCATCCGGAGCCGAACCTGCCGCTCTCCGTGGATCGTCGACAAGGTGAACGACGTTCCCCGCGCCGTAACGGCGACGTCTTTCGCCCGCAAGTCGGCTTCCCGGTCGATGCCGTACGTGATCACTTCCGCTGCCGTCAGCTTGGCGAACCGGGCGGATGCGGGGTCGTCGGCGTTCAAAGCCGCGTATACCCGGTCTTCCGGGTTCGCCGCGTATTCGTTGCCCAGCCGGGAGAAGAACAGCCCCTTGGCCGCTTCATAGGCCTCCATCGTGCCGTGGTAATCCAGATGGTCCTGCGTCAAGTTCGTGAAGACGGCGGTTCGGAAACGGACCCCCTTGACCCGCCCTTGCTCCAGCGAATGGGAGGATACTTCCATGACGCACCGATCCGTCCCGGCATCCACCATGGAACGGAATATCCGCTGCAATTCCAGAACGCCGGGCGTCGTCCGCGACATCGGATGCCTGACGCCGCCGTATCGGGCCTCGATCGTTCCGATGACGCCGGCGGAGACGCCGGAATCGGACAGGATTTTCTCGATCAGGTAGGTGGTTGTCGTTTTGCCGTTGGTCCCGGTCACGCCGATCGGCCGCAGCGTGCGGGAAGGACGGCCGTGAAAGAAATCGGCCAATAACGCGAGGGCAAGCCACGGGTCCGGCACGACCAGCTGCGGCAGCGGAACGGGCAGCTCGCGCGATACGACGAGCGCGGCGGCACCCTTGCCGGCCGCTTCGCCGGCGAATTGATGACCGTCGACGGTATGCCCGGGCAGGCAGAAGAACAGATCGCCCGGCTTCGCCTTGCGGGAATCGGTCTCCAGGTCTTGGATCTCGGCGTTCCCGTCGCCGACGATCCGGGAAATGAGCAGTTGCCTCGATAACTCGAGGAGATTCATGTTGCGCGGCCTCCTTCGACCCGAGTACCCCCATTATCATGCAAGCAAACCGCGGGATCAAGGGAACCGGGCGATCAGTTCTCCGCGCCGAGGTAAATCCGGATGACCGAACCTCTCTCCATCCGCGTTCCCGCGACGGGAGCCTGGCGGATGACCGTGCTTCCGGAACCGGAAGCGGCGAGCTGGAAATTCATGTTCAGGTCTTCGTAGATATCGGATACGGTTTTGCCGACGAGATTCGGTACGGTCACGATCGGCGCATCTCCGTATTTATATTCCTTCTCCACCTGTTTGGTACGCGGCTTCACGCCGAGGTAGGGAAGGGCGTCCGCCAGGATGCCGCGGACGATCGGCGCGGCGACGAGCCCGCCGAACTGGATGCCCTGCGGATCGTCCACCGCCACGTACACGATGAGCTGGGGATCGTCGGCGGGAGCGAAGCCGATAAACGATACGATATGCTCATCCGGGGAATACCTCCCTCCCACGACCTTCTGCGCGGTTCCGGTTTTCCCTCCGACCCGGTAGCCGTCCAGGAACGCGTTGCGGCCGGTCCCTTGGGCCACGACCTTCTCCAGCGCTTCCCTCACCTTCTTGGACGTCTCCGGGGAAATCACTTCCCGGACCAGCTCCGGCTGCACCTCCTCCAGCATCGCTCCCGTCTCCGGCTGGATCCACGCTTTGGCTACATGGGGCTTATACAGCTTGCCCCCGTTGATCGCCGCGGACACGGCCGTGATCTGCTGGATCGGCGTGACCGACACGCCTTGGCCGAACGCCGTCGTCGCCAGTTCGACCGGCCCGACGCGCGACGGCTTGAAGAGGATCCCGTTTTCCTCTCCGTTCAGGTCGATGCCGGTTTTCTGTCCGAAGCCGAAGGCGTTGATGTAGGAGAACAGCTTTTCCTTCCCGAGCCTCTGCCCGAGCGCCACGAACCCCGGGTTGCAGGAATTTTCCACGACCTCCAGGAACGTCTGGCTGCCGTGCCCGCCTTTCTTCCAGCAGCGAAGCCTCGCTCCGCCGACCTCCACGGATCCCGGGTCGTAGAAATGCTCCCGCTCCAGATCCACTTTCCCCTCCTGCAGGGCCGCCGCGAGCGTGATGATCTTGAACGTCGATCCGGGCTCGTACGTCATCCAGATCGGGAGGTTCCGGTTGAAAATCTCGGAGGAGACTTCCCGGTACTTGTCGGGCTCGTAATCGGGGCGGCTCGCCATGGCCAGGATTTCCCCGTTGTTCGGGTTCATCGCGATGGCGATCACGCTTTTGGCCTGGAATTTCAGCATCGCCTGGTCCAATTCCCGCTCGACGATCGATTGCACGGATTGGTCGAGCGTCAGTTGCAGCCGCAGGCCGTCCCTCGGCGCCGAATAGTGGTCGGTGGAGTTCGGCATTTGCCTGCCGGCGGCGTCCGTCAGGAAGGATACGCTGCCCGGCAGGCCTTTCAATCGCTCGTCGTACCGCAGCTCCAAGCCGGTAAGTCCCTGGTTGTAGCCTCCGGTAAAGCCGAGGATGTGGGAAGCCAAGTTCTTGAACGGATAATACCGCTTGTTGTCTTCCCCGATCACGATGCCGGGCAGCCCCAGATTCCGCACCTCCTGCGCCTTTTCCAGCGTGATTTTTCGGCCGGCCGGCTTGAGGTCCACGTACATTTCGTTTTTCTTCAGCTGGGCAAGCAGCTTGCTCTCGCTCGTGCCCAGCACGGGAGCGAGCCGGCGCGCGGTCTCTTCCTTGTCTTTGATCTGGGCGGGGATCGCCCACACGGTGGGAGAGCTGATATTGTAGGCCAGACGCACGCCGTTTCGGTCGACGATTTCCCCCCGTTTGGCCTGGAAAGGAATTTCCCTTCGCCAGTTGTCTTCCGCCAGCTGCGCCAGCTCGGCACCTTTCCACAACTGAACGTAGCCTAGCCGGACGATCAGGGCGGCAAAGGCGAACACGACGAACAGAAGCGCCCAAAATAACCGTTTGCGAACCGTAACCTGGGATATTTTCATGAAAAAACCCCCTTATCCCGCCTTTCGCGACGACAAGCGCACGTCACCTTGGGACACGCGTTTGTTCATCCCTATTCAGCGTCAAGGGGGATTTAGAACAAGCCGTCAGCCATTCGGCGCGGAATCCGGCTTCTTCGCCTCGTCGGCCGCGGCGGCTGCGGCCGTACCGTCCGGCGGAGCAAGGGTCAGTTTGACCGTCAGCTTGCCGCCGGCGTTCACGGCTTGCTGCGAGACGACATAGCCTTCCCCGCGAACCGTGCAGCCCGCCTTGAGCAAGGAGCACAGCTCCATCGCGTCTCTCAGCGAGAGCCCCGTGAAATCCGGCACGGCTCCGATTTTGGAATCCGTCAGCAGGTAAATGGATTGCGATTTGGGCAGCACGCTTCCCGACTTGGGCAATTGCTGGACCACCTTGCCGCCTTTGCCGATGACCTGGACGCCGAAGGATCGCCTGGTGACCTCGCTCTTCGCTTGGGCCACGGCCATCCCCGTCACGTCGGGAACGCTGGCCGTCACCTCCGCGGCTTTGAGGGCGGCGGCCGCCGCTTGCTTGGCGTCCTTGTCTTGCGAATCCGGCAAGTTCGGCGCAATCCCCAGATGGCGCAGCGACTGCTCCATGATTTTCTTGAAAATCGGGGCCGCGACGGAGCTGCCTCCGGCCGTCTCGGACTGGGGCTCGTCCACGATGACGTAAAGCACGATTTTCGGATCGTCCACCGGAGCATAGCCGATGAACGAGACGACGTACTTGTCCGCGGAATATTTGCCGTCGATGACCTTCTGCGCCGTCCCCGTTTTCCCCGCGATCCGGTAGCCGGGGATATAGGCGTTTTTGCCCGTTCCGATTTTCAGGTCGCTGACGACGGACTCCAGATAGTTGCCTACTTTGCGGGACGTATCGGCGGACACGACTTGGCGGATTACCTTCGGTTCGAACACCTGCTTGTGGCCGCCGTCGGCATCCGAAACCGACTGGATCAGACGGGGCTGCATCAGCTTGCCGCCGTTGGCGACGGCCGCGACCGCGGTCACCTGCTGGATCGGCGTCACTTGCACCCGCCCTTGTCCGAACGCGGCGGTCGCGACCTCGGACGGGATTTTATTTCGGAAGGAAATGCTGCCCGCGATTTCTCCCGGAAGCTCGATGCCCGTTTTCACCCCGAAGCCGAAATTGTCGATGTATTTGCGAAGCTTATCCGCCCCCAATTTCTCGTAGCCCAGTTTCACGAAACCGACGTTGCTGGAATGTTTCAAGCCGTCGAGGAACGTGATTTCTCCCCAGCCCTTCGTGTTCCAGTCGCGGATTGTCGCGCCCGGCACGCGGATGCTGCCGGATTTGTACGTCTCGTTCGGATCGAACAAGCCTTCCTGCACGGCCGCGGCCAAGGTGACGATTTTGAACGTCGAGCCCGGCTCGTACACCGATTGGATGGCATTGTCCTTGAAATTGGCCTGATTCTGCGAGTAATTCCAATATTGGTTCGGATCGAACGCGGGCAGGCTGGCCATCCCGAGAATATCCATCGTTTTCGGATCCGCGGCGATGGCCGTGATGCTGACCGGGTGGTACTTATCGTAGGCTTCGCGCAGCGCTTCCTCGATGTAAAATTGAATGTCGCGGTCCAGGGTGAGGGTCACGTTCTTGCCGTCTACGGCCGGCTTCATCTTGACCTCGCCGTTCGGAAGCTGCGCGCCGGTGCGGTCCTTCTCGTACTGGATAAAGCCGGGCGAACCCTTGAGCACGTCGTCCAGCTTCTTCTCGAGACCGGTGACGGCCTCGCCGTCCTTGTTCGTATATCCGAGGATGTGGGCGGCCAGCATGCCGTTCGGATAATAGCGCTTCTGCTCCTCGACGAAATAGAGGCCGACGTCATCCTTCTTCGTCAAGTCGCGGAGCTCTCCGCGGAACTTGTCCAGCCGGTCTTTGACCGATTTGTCGACCTTCCAGCCGTCCGAGCGGACCTCGACCTGATCTTTATAAGAGCCGTCAGACTTCTTGGCGCCGATCATCTCGCGAAGCTTGTCTTCCGGCGTCCCCAGCACGTTATGCAGCTTGGATACGATCCGGTCTGCGATTCTCCATTCGGGATTTTGCTTTTCCAATTGCGAGATTTTCAGCGGCCCCACCGCGATCGTATAAGCCGCGGCGTCTGCAGCCAGCACCTTGCCGTCCCGGTCCAGCAGCATCCCCCTCTCCTGGGGGATCGGCTTGCTCGTCATCCAGGTTTTGCGGGCATTCTCCGCCCACATCGCCGAAGCGGGACCGACCTGGACCCAATAAATTCGAAAGATCAGACCGACAAAAAGGAGGGTGAAAACCCCTCCCACGAGCAACGTTCTCAGCTTGATCCGCTTGGTCATCCGTTCTACCTCTTTATTTCTTCGTGTCCATGGCGACGGCGTTGCCGTTCTCGCCCACGGTGATGCCGCGGTTCGGATCCAGCTGGACATAGCCGAGCTTCCGGGCTTCGTCTATGATTCTCTTCGGTTCGCTGAGCCGCTCGACCTCCCGCTGGAGTTCTTTCATTTGGCCGACCGTCTGTTCATAGGTACGGTTCATATCCTGAATCTGGCGGTTCATTTGATAGATTTCCGCATAGCGGTAAATAATGAGGCCCGCCACGACGGCACAGACGGCAACCGTGAAGAGGTAAAGCAGCTTTTCCCCGACCGGAAGCTGACGCCGGCGGACGATTTTCTCGGTCTGCCTGGCCGGCGGCGGCGTTTGCTGCGGCTTGCGTTCCGGACGGAGCGCCAAATTCCCGTAGTATGCCATTTTTCGAGTTCCCCCTTTATGTTTATTCGATATCGTTTTTCACCGTTCGACAGCGATCAGTCAGATTTTTTCCGCGACCCGCAATTTCGCCGAGCGGGCGCGGGGATTGTCGGCCAGTTCCCGCTCGGAGGGCAGGATCGGCTTTCTCGGCGTCAGCCTGAGCCGGCCTCCCCCGCCCCCGCACACGCACAGCGGAAAATCCGGCGGGCACGTGCAGGAGGCGACCTCCGCGGCGAACATCGTCTTGCATATCCGGTCTTCCAGGGAATGAAACGTAATGACGGACACCCTGCCTCCCGGCTTCAGCACGTCGATCGCTTCCGCGAGCGCGTCGCGGAAAGCGCCGAGCTCATCGTTAACCGCGATCCGCAGCGCCTGGAACGTCCGTTTGGCCGGATGAGGCCCGGTCCTCCTCGCAGGGGCCGGTATTGCGGATTTGATTAATTGGACGAGTTCCCCCGTCGTTTCGATCCGCGCTTTCGACCTTGCCGCCGCGATGTGCCGGGCGATGGCCCGCGCGAACTTCTCTTCTCCGTACTCCCGGAGAATGGCCGCGATTTCTTGCTCCTCCCATTCGTTCACGATCGTTTTGGCCGTAAGCGCCTGATCGCGGTCCATTCTCATGTCCAATTCCGCGTCATGGTTGTAGCTGAAACCGCGTTCGGCCTCGTCGAGCTGGGGACTCGAAACGCCGAGATCGAACAGCACCCCGTCAACCTGGGGATTTCCGTCCCGTTCCGGCACGCCGGCCGAACGAAGCGCTTGCTTCAGGCGGCGAAAATTGCTCTTCACCAGCGTGACGGCCTCTCCGAACGGAGCCAGTCGAACCCGCGCGTTCTCGAGGGCGGCATCGTCCTGGTCGAGGGCGATCAACCGGCCGCCGGAACCGAGCTTGGCCGCGATTTCCGCGCTATGGCCGGCCCCGCCCAGCGTGCAGTCGACGTAGATGCCGTCCGGCCGGACGTTCAAGCCGTCGACCGCTTCCTCTTTGAGTACCGTAACGTGGTGAAACATGCTTCTCAACTCCCCACAAAGTGAAGTTAAGCTCCGAAGTGGATTCCGATTCCTTTGCGGGGACCCCAAGAGCCTTTCGTTCTTCTTTTTCTATGCATAGAGGTTGTAAACGGATTAGAAGTTGAAATCGAAATCGACCAGTTTCTCGGCGATTTCGTTGAAAGAATCCTGCGACTGCCGCGAGTATTCTTCCCATGTCGCCTTGTCCCAAATCTCCACGCGGGTGGAGACGCCGATGACGGTGCAGTCCTTCTCGAGCTTGGCGTAGTCCCGCAAATGGTTCGGCACGTTTACCCTTCCCTGCTTGTCCCACTCGCATTCGGATGCGCCGGCGAACAGCAGACGGGAAAACGCGCGGGCGTTGGCCGCCATGCTCGGCAGCGATTTGATCTTCTGCTCCAACTGGGTCCATTCGGCCCGCGGGTAAACGAACAAGCAGTTATCCAAGCCGCGGGTGATGATGAAATCGGGGCCGAGGGCTTCCCGGAACTTGGCCGGGATAATGATTCTGCCTTTGTCGTCGATGCTGTGTTGATATTCCCCCAAAAACATACGCCCTCACCCCCCATTCATCACCACTTTCCACCACAATAAACCACTTAGCTTGAATAATTCGCCCCATAAAATAAAAATCCTGCTTCGGCAGCAGGATTTGAAAAATTTTAATTTTAGGCGGTAAAGGAAGCTTACTTCGGATCTCTCTCTTGATTCGATGGCGCGTTCACAAGGGTGCCGGGTTCGTCCGCCGAATCGTTCGCGTGAGCAGCGCCGGGTGCTGCGGAAGGTGCGTTGACGGGTTCCAAGGCTGCTTCCAGGGAGGCGCGCGCGTTCCATTCTTTGCGTTTCTGTTCTGCCGCCTCTCTGCGCGTCCGCCGTTGGCTCCGTACGATGAAATAGGCTGGGACTCCGATCACGGCCGCTAACGCCAGGATAGGCAACAAGGCAGACGCGAAGACGAGCAGCGCCTCGCCGATTTGGCCCAGCGCCTTGGCGCTTCCGGACAACGCGTCCGCCATGCGCTGGCCGACATTCTTATCCTTCTGCACTGCCGGCTCCATGTCCTCCGTCCCCTCGTACATTCTCACGTTGACCGTCGAATACGCCACGTTTTGGTCGAGGTAACGCATGCGCCCTTTAATCTGTTCGATTTGCTCCTGGACGGCGGCGAGCTCGTTCGAGAAACGCACGAGATCGTCGGTCTTCGTCGCTTTATCCATGAAAGAGAGCAGGCGGGCTTCAACCGTCTTCTTCGCTTGCAGACGCGCCGTGAGGTCGACGAACTCTTCGGTCACGTCGCTTCCTTCCATTTGGAGCTGAAGGTCCTTCTGGATGTCGCGAAGCCTCTCGATGAACGGCGAAAACCCGTCAGCCGGTACTTTGATGACGTAGGTCGCCCCTTTGCCGCTTGCATCCAAGGTATTGTTGAATTGCAAAACGTACGACCCGCTGAGGTGGATGGCATCCTTCAGCTTCTCTTCCGCGGCATCGTAATCGGGGACTTTCATGGACACGTTCGCTTTGTAAATCACTTTGCGGTTCGTGCCCATATCCGGATCCGCGATCGGTCCGATGCCCCCGACGTCGGCTCCGGCCTGTGCGGATTGCGATGACGACGCCTGATCCTGGACGGTCACTTGTGCCGACGGAGCATTGGCGAACGACTTCGAAGCGGCACCCTGCTCGGACGACGAAGCCATCGCATTGGCGGCCTGTTCCGCCGGTGCCGCAGCTTCCGGAGCTTCAGCCCCGGAATCGTCGCTTTTACTGCTGCAGGCGGCCGCGAATGCGAGCATCAGTGCGAGCGAGCCGATCATCGCCGCCAATCTGCCGATCCCGTTTCTCCTGCCCCCAACTTTTTTCCTGGTCGACATAGAGGAGTCCCCCTTTTTCGCTTTCTGCCCTCTAGACGTCCAGGAGACTCGATAGGTTGCCGGAAAGTGCCAATCGTCGATAAGTTCATGACAAGGAATTCGGGGTATACGTCTAACAAGTGCTACCGAGGGTATCGATGACTTGCTGTTGACGGTTCGGATTTGCATATCGCATCGGACGCCGCGGACACGGACACCTAATTTCTAAGTCAACCGAACACCACTATTGTTGCAGACCTAAGTCGACCTTCTGGATGAATGCAGGAGCGCCCTTATTTCTCCCGCTTCCGCAGCGTTGGACACTCTTGCAGCGGATTGATGGAAATCGAACGGAATCGTGGCACACCGGTGCTCTCTTTCACCGATCAGCGCAAAAAAACCTCCGTTCCGCCGATGAGGGCAGAAACGGAGGTTTATCGCGAACAAGAACAATTCTAATGCGCTGCCCAACTGTCCAGATAAGCCTTCTGTTCGGCGGTCAGCGAATCGATGCGGATCCCGAGCGCTTCCAGCTTCGTGCGGGCGACTTGCTCGTCGAGCTCGTACGGCACGTTGACGACGCGTTTGCCGATTTGCTGATAATTCTCGTTGACGTATCGGAGCGACAAAGCCTGGAGCGCGAAGGTCATGTCCATGATCTCCGCCGGATGGCCGTCGCCGGCCGCGAGGTTGACGAGCCGCCCTTCGGCGAGCACGTAGATTTTGCGGCCGTCCTTCAGCGTGTATTCCTCGATATTTCGGCGGACGACCCGCTTGGAGACGGACATCGCGGCCAACTCGACGAGATTGACCTCGACGTCGAAGTGTCCTGCGTTGGAAAGGATCGCCCCGTCCTTCATGACCGCGATATGCTCGCCGCGGATGACGTCCTTGTTTCCGGTAACCGTGACGAAATATTCCCCGACCTTCGCCGCCTCTTCCATCGGCAGCACGGTAAAGCCGTCCATGTAGGCCTCAACGGCTCGGATGGCGTCCACCTCGGTGACGACGACGTTCGCGCCAAGGCCTTTGGCCCGCATGGCCACGCCTTTGCCGCACCAGCCGTATCCGTTGACCACGACGGTTTTGCCGGCCACGACGAGGTTCGTCGTCCGGTTGATGCCGTCCCATACGGACTGTCCGGTACCGTAACGGTTGTCGAACAAATATTTGCAATAAGCGTCGTTGACCGCGACCATCGGGAACTGCAGGGAGCCGTCCTTCTCCATCGCCTTGAGGCGAAGGATGCCGGTCGTCGTTTCCTCCGCGCCGCCCCGGACGCCGGCGAGCAAATCCCGGCGCTCGGCGTGCAGAATCGTCACGAGGTCCCCGCCGTCGTCGATGATCAGGTCCGGTTTCGTTTCGAGCGTCTTGATGAGCAGGTCTTTGTATTCCTGGGGATCCGGATTGTACTTGGCGAAGACGGCGATCCCGTCTTCCACGAGCGCCGCGCAAACGTCATCCTGCGTGGACAGCGGGTTGCTGCCCGTAATGACGACTTCCGCGCCTCCGGCTTGCACGACTTTCGCGAGATACGCCGTTTTGGCTTCCAGGTGCAAGGAGATCGCAACGCGCAGTCCTTTGAACGGCCGGTCGCGCTCGAACTGCTCGCGGATTTTGTTCAGAACGGGCATATGGGCCTGAACCCAGTCGATCTTCAATTTGCCTTCCGGCGCCAGCGAAGGATCGCGAACGATGCTGGTGATCGAGGTTTTCATGGAATGTATTCCTCCCATTCAATTCTTTCATTAGCAGAACCGGTCCATCCCCCCGAACCGCGTTCAAGCAAGCTCCACCAACCGGTGGCTGCCGTTCAGATCGAGAGGCACTTCCCGGAAGTCGGCCATCCACCGGGGTCCGTATCGGTTCCAGAAATGAAGGGTGCCGTAGACGCGTTCCTGCGCTTTGCCTTCCGGCGCGAGCGATCCGCGAATGCGGTCCCAATGCCGCAGCGCGGCTTCGTGCTGCTTGGACAACGCGTCGCGGGACCGGTTTTCCAAATAGGCGATCTGTTCCAAGATCCGGTCCCGGTTGTTTTCGGACAAGGCAGCAAGACCCGGCTGCAGCGAGGCGACCGTCTTCAAGACCGGGTCGTACAAAGCGATAAACTGCTCGCGAGCCGCGCGGAACGTGCCTTCGAGATCCCATCGGTCTTGCGCCGACAGCCACTCCGCCCGTTTTTCCTCCCATTGCGTCATCGCTTGTTCGGGAGTGAGGCCATACTTGCCGAGCAGCTTCGCGATCGAAGGCTCCAAATAGGTATAAGATTGCCTCGGCACGAGAATCGGCATGCGAAGCCCGAACGATTCGAAAGCGGGTCGAAGAACGCCCCAATAAGCAAGCTCCGAGGGTCCGAGCACGGCGGCCAGCACCGGCAGCAGGAAATCCTGCATCAGCGGCCGCGTGAGCGCGTTCGTGCTGAGCCGGTCCGGCGCTTGCTCGGTAAGCGCCAGCATCTCCGGTTGCGATAAGGTCACGAGGCCTCTGCGGTCGGCATACCGGCCGTTCTCCTTGGATAACAGCAACCGGCCCATGTCGTGATGAAGAAACAGATTCGCGCTCCCCGGCGCGGTTTCCGCCTGCAGCGGGAGGCCGAGGTCGAGGACCGCGCGCTCTCCCCGTCCCAGCGCCGACTCCAGCTCGTCGTTGCGTTCGATGAGCCTGCGGAACATCGGACTTTCCAGTTCCCGAAGCCCCGGATCGTCGGCATCCAGCAGCACGAGGCCGTCGGGTCCGAACCATTCCGCCAGCAGGCGGGCGAAGGCCAGGCTCAGCGTCGGCGAATCCTCCGTATGGTTCCTCAATGCGGCAAGCAGCTGCGGCTTGAACTCCGTATCCGGCAGCGTGCTTGCCAGCTCGCCCAGCGCTGCGTCCCAATCGGTCCTGGCGACCTTGGTCCGGCTCACCGCGAGCCTCGCCCCTTCCGGACGAGCGATGCGGATTCGCCGCGTCCCGCCGTCGGCCGCCTGAACGTACACATGATTCGCTTCGTCGAAATCGTGGTCCTCGCCGGCGATCCAGAATACGGGCACGACGGTCCGGCCCAATTGCCGCTCTGCGCGGCGGGCCGTCTGAATGACGGTCAACGCTTTGTAGAAGATGAACAGCGCGCCGCCGAACAGCCCCGCCTGCTGCCCTCCGACGACGGCAAGCGTGCCCGGCTGACCGAGCCGTTCAAGCGAACGCTGCGCGGCCGGATGAACGGCCACGCCGATCTGATAATGCTTGAGCGCCTGCGCGACTCTTGCCCGGTCGGCCCGGTCCGATTCCGTACGGTCCAGCCACTCCGCCCGGAGATGCCAATCCTCGCGGTTCCCGGGATGGGCGCCGAACAGCGCGACCGTTGCTGGTTCTTGCTGCCGGTAACGCTCCGATAAAGATCGGAGAACCGGCTCTTGCAGCGGCGTAACTTTCAACAGGCCGTTCCCCCGATCGAATTCAAGTAAGATGCCATTTAGATTTTACACAACGCGGGAAAACTCGTCAAAAGCGTTTCTTGCGGCGAGCGGCCGCACGGCCTATGAATTCGCGGAGGATGGAAGGATCAATTGCAAGGACATGAGAAGAACGTAGAGCAAGGCCATCGCGAAAAACGAGAGGCGCCAGATCGCCCGAACGATTTTGTACGGATCGATTTTGCCGCGGATCCGGTTCTGCGCGTTGCCCAGCAATCCCGCTCCGATGAGCATCACCAGGAGGATGAAATAAAAGCCGAAGCTCGAGCCCGACAGCTTGCTGAGCAGCGCCGCCACGATTCCGATCAGAAAAACGTTCGTCACGTCCATGGAGAGACGGATCGCTTTCTTCTTCTCCATGCCCCGCACGACCCCGATCGCATAAACGATCAGAAAAGGGATGAACGGCAGCCCGGCCATGACCATATAGGTTTGCGTCAGCGCTTTCCACAACCCACTCATACCCCGCGCTCCTTCGGCGATTGGATGGCTTTCACGAGAGCGGTGACTGCGGCGTTCCACGGCGCATCGCGGCCGGAAGCGGCAGCCATGCGGCATACGGCGCCGTTTAACGCGTCGATTTCCGTTTCCCGTCCGGCCGTCACGTCCTGCAGCATGGAGGAACGGTTGGCGGCCGTCGCTCGGCAAACCCGCAGCACGTCCTCCCAAAGCTCGGAATCTTTCGCCCCGTGCAAGCCGTTCTGCCGCAAAACCCCCGCCGTTTCCCGAAACAGGGCGTCCATGGCAAGCCTTCTCTCGGGCGTTGCCGTCAGCTCGCCGTTCGGTACTCTCCACAGGGCGGTGAGCGGATTCACCACCGCGTTGATCAGCAATTTCCGCAGCATTCTCTCCCGGATTTCATTCGACACCGACGCGGAAAATCCTGCCTTTTTCAAAGCTTGTTCCACTCCGGAAATCAGATCGGCCATGCCGTTCTTGTCGGATGCCGCGGATAAAGGCTCCCATTCCCCGATCCATGTCTCGCCCGAGCCGGTATGGCGGACCGACGAGGGCCCGCTCCGGAGCGCCGCTTCCGTCGTCACGGCCGCCAGCAGTCTCCGTCCGGGCAGCGCCCCGCTCACGCGTTCCACATGACCGATCCCGTTCTGAAATAGCACCGTTCCCGCGTTCATGCCCAGCTTGCGGCCCAACGTCCGGAGCAGCCGCCCGTCCATCGAGGTCTGTTTCAACGCGATCAGAACGATGCCGTCAAACCCGGGCGTCACCTCCTCGAACGGAACCGCTTCGATCCTCCGGACCGCGACGCTCCCGTCCCGCTCTTCCAACGTCAAGCCGCTCTCGGCGATCCGCGCCGCCTGCTCTTCCGTCCGCGTCCACAATTCCGCGGGAAGCCCCGCCGCCGCGAGCTTTCCCGCCAGCAGCAAGCCGAGCGAGCCTCCGCCCATCACCGCCAACCGATGCATACCGCCGCACCCTTTTCGCGCTTTTTTCCCCATCATATCAAAATAACAAACAACCTGCCCGGGGGAGATGTCCCCGAGCAGGCTGCCTGCCGCGATACCTCGCTATTCGATCCGTTCCAGATTTCCGTTCGCGTCCATTTTGAACCGCGCCCGTTCTTCTTCCTGCTCTTCCGTCAGAAACGCGAGGCGGCGCGCCCGGTCCATGATCCGGATCAGCGCCTTGTAATCGTCGTTGACGACCTGGTAGTCCGTTTGCACGACGTTTACTTCTTTGCTTAGGCGTTCGTTTTCTTCCTTGTATTCTCTCAGCTGGTCGTCCTTCTCTTTCAGCTCTTTCTCGAGCTGCCGGATCTGCCGGCTCATCTCTTGGACGGTGCCCTTCCATTGGCGCAAATAACGGATAATCGCTTCCAGGGACAAGGACTCTGCGGACAGCGTTTCGTTTTTGGCGTTATCGCCTTCTTCCGCCGTCAACCGTTCGTTCCCGGCCAGGGCGGAAATGCCCTGCTTCTTCAAATAGTTCCGCTTCTGCCTCTGCTGCTTGGCCATTCCGATCGCTTCGTCGTACCGCTTGCGGACGCAGCTGTTCCAGCGGAATCCGCAGGCGGCGGACGTGCGCCCGATGCGCTGTCCCACTTCCTCGAACGCGGCCAGTTGCGTGCTGCCGTCCCGGATGTGCCGCAGCGTCACCTCCGCCAATATCAAATCGTCATCCGGGCTCCATGCGTCTTGTCTCACAGCCGTCATGGGTTATTTAGCCTCCTTGCGTCACTTGTTTTCGTCTGCTTCTTCATTCATTTCTATGCCCGTAGTAGAATTCATAGAATCTATCGGATACTCCTAGGTATATCCATTTTTCGGTCCGCTATACCTTCGCAGGCTCCGAGAACGGGTTTTCTCTCCCGCATAGGTAGGAATACGACGGGGAAAGATGAAGCTGACGTTGACCGTTGGATGGCCGTAAAGGGAACGTCGAAGCGATTCGGAAAACAAGAGCAGTACCGTTCTTGCCGAATCAGGCACGAAAAGTTTGCCACTTCGTCACTTCTTGCGGTTTACACCCACTCGGACGTAACGGTATAATATGCTTTAGAAATCGGGTGGATGGAAAGAGAGGGGGATTTTTCGTGGCACGCATGTTCCGGGTATTGGGCTTCTGGACGCTGGCGATCGCCCTCATGGCATTCGCGGGCGACATGTACGAGATGGCGCTGCTGTTCTTCATTCAGACCGCCGTCTTTTTCCTCGTCGGATATTTGAATTTCACCGAGCGCGCTTACCTGATGATGTTCTGGGGCTACATGGCGGTGGCGTTTGTCGGCTTCACGTATTGGTCCGTGTTCCAGATGGGCCTGCCCCTGTAATACGCCCGCAGCATACATAGGGCCGTTAAACGAAGAACCTCCCGTCCGCGTGAACCGGACCGGAGGTTTTTTGTCGTGATTCAGAAAGTATATAATCAGCGATACTTTTCTGAATCATCTCGGTAAAACGTCTATCCGTCTGAAAAGGACGGCTTAGCCGTTTTACTTGGTTCATTTCGTTTTTGCCCAAATCTGTACCTTGAAAAGCTCGCTCATGCCGTCCGACAGCAGCAGCTGCCGGATCGCCCGATTGCGGCGCGCGACGGGGTGGAACGGATCGGCGATCCCATGTTCGGCCAGCTTGAGGAGAACGCCCGATTCGACGAGAAAACGTTTCTGCGTGCCGTACCACAGCTCCTTGCAGCCGGAAGCCGAAGCGCGGAACCGGATGAGATCGAAATCGACGTGAGCCGTCAAATCCTGTTCCCCCGGTCTGTGAAACGGGTCTGCATGGGCGCGGTGCCGGTCATAGCACATCAGCGTGCCTTCCATCCGGTGGGAACCCGTCAGTTCGGCCGTCTCGTCCCCGTAGTCGATGAGGACGAGCAAGGCTTCCCCGAGCAGAGAAGCCAGCCGGGCCGTCCACCCGGCGCCCTCCCAGCCGATCTCCGTCGTCTGTCCTTCCGCCAGCCGGACGGATTGCCGCTGAAGCCAAGCCTCCAATTCCGGAAGACTCAGCTCCGTCAGGCAAGATCGGGGGCCCCGGGCGGAGTCGTCCCAATAAACCGCCCATTCCAGAAGCCGGCCGCCTCGCTTGACGACGCGATGGACGGGAAAAGCGTCCAGGAGCTCGTTCGCCACCACGATGACGCTCCTCGCCGCCCAATCCTCCGACTCCGCTTGCTCCGGGGAAATCACGCGGGCTTGTCCCTTCTCGATCCGGTCCGCGAGCGTTTCTTCGGCCTGGCGCCGGTGCGACGGATTCCCCTCCACCACGGTCAGGCGAAACCGCCGGCCGGACTCGCCCATCGCCTGCCAAGCTTCCACCATTTGGCTGCCGAGCCGTCCGGTCCCGCCGCCCCAATCGACCGCCTCGACCCGAACTTCATCCGGGAACCGCTCCGAGGCCAGCTCCGCCAGCTTTTCGGCCAATTGTCCGCCCATGACATCCCCGACGTACGCGCTCGTATAGAAATCCCCTTCCCGGCCGACGCGGGAAATCCCGGAACGGTAGTACCCATATTCCGGATGGTACAGACACAAGAACATGTAATCGCGGAACGTGAAACAAGGAACGGATTGGCCGTCCGGCGTCCGGCCGGTTCGGCCGCTCGCTTCTATCTCCGCGCGGATGGCTTCGTGAATGGAATCGGCCGTCACTTCCTTCCCCCTTCCCTTCCGTCATATTATAATAGACGGACACATATGTTGGACTACCCGCGCCGCCTGCGAGGCCGCCGAAAGGAGGGTCCCGATGCGCCGCTTTACCTGGGCCGGACTTCTCGCGATCGTACTCATTTTCGCTTTATCCCGCGCCGCGCCGCCTCTCCCCGTCCATGCCGAACCGATGGCGGAAGAGACGAGGAAGCTGCTCGAAAAAAGCTTGTCCGTCGTCGAAATCGACCGGGAAATCGAGCGGATTTCCGTCCTTCGGCAAACGACCCAGATCCAGATCGAGGAAAGCGAGAGGCAGCTCGCCCGGCAGGAAGCCGCTATCTCCTCCCAGCGGGAACAAGCCGGCCGAGTGCTGCGCGCCTACTATATGGGGCGCAAAGATTTCCTGCTGTCCGCCCTGCTGAACGCGGGCTCGCTGACCGAACTGCTTCGGACGTGGGAGTGGATGGAGCTCCTCATCGATTCCGACCGGAAGGTTCTGGACCGCTATTCGCAGCAATATGCCTTGCTCAAGGAAGGACACGAAAGCCTCCAGCAGGACAAAGCCGAGCTCGCCGCCGTCGAGGACAATCTCCGGCAGCAGCGGGAACGCCTGCTGGGATTGCAGGACGAAATCGACAAAGCGCTTGCGGGCAGAGGCGACGAGAACCAGTTGCGTCAAATGATGGCGGAGCTCGAAGCCTATTGGAAAAACGTCGGACTGTACGAGGTCAGGCGCAACTTCCGCGCGCTGGCCGGCGCCATGCAGGATTTGCCGGATTGGCTCCGCGATCACCCGGAAACGATGGAAACGAAAGGCTTGAAAACGAAGCTTACGATTCCCGACTCCGGCTTAAACGAGTTTCTGCGCAGCCGCGATCCGGATTTCAAGCAGTTCACGATCCGTTTCGAGCAAGACCGCATGGTGCTCGAAGGAGACAACGGAGACCTTCAGATTACGATCGCCGGACATTACACGATTCAGGAAAAGCCGGAGAACGCCATTCTGTTTCATGTCGATGCCTTGACGTTTAACGGTCTCGCGCTTCCGGACACGACCCGGGCCGATTTGGAGCGCGAATTCGACCTCGGCTTCTATCCGCAGAAGCTCATCAAGTTCGTCAAAGCGCAGGATGTCCAAATCGAACCGGGACGGCTAATCGTCGAGCTGAAGATCGGTTAAGGTCTCCGGCCAGCGCCGAATCCAATCGGCCGCGCCGATCTTGCCGGCCGCGAACTCGCTCCATAACCGTCCGAGCCGGTCAAGACGCCCGGGAAGCTCCGGCCCGGACTCGGCCGGCGGCTGTCCCGGAAACGACGATGCCGCCGCCGCGCCCACGGGGAATAAAGAGGACAAGCCTCCGCCGGCGCTCCTGTTCGCGTATAAAGACCGGTAAACGGGCAGCTTGCCGCTTACGGTCCAGTTGGCCTGCTGAACGGCGGCATCCGTCATCGCCGCGATCCACCTTCGTGCCGCCTCGTCAGCCTGCGTGCGGGACGAGATCGCGAAGCTGCGGCCCCGGGGCCAGACGAACGGCAGCTTCCACGCGTACCGATCCGCCAGGAACACCGCGACGCCGCTTGCCGACCGCTCCGAAGCCAGCCTGTGCGCTGCCGAATTCGGCAGGATCGCCGACATCGTTTCGCCTGCCGCCAGCGCGTCCGCGATGCTCCCTTCGACGCCGAACGCCACTCCCGCCTTCTCCCGCTCCAACAGAGCGATCGCCTCTCCCTTGGCGGTGCCGTTCCACGGATCGTTATCCGATTGCCATAACGTATCCGTTCGCTGCCCGGTGACCGCCTCCACCCACGCCAGCAGCGCCAGCGGATCTTGTGCGTCCAGGGCAAGCAAATGAACGGTCCCGCCCGAAGCGCGCGCTTTGGCCGCCAAATCGGCCCAGCCGGCCAGGTCCGGCGGAGGGACCGCGGATTCCCCGGCAACTTTCCTCAGCTCCGCCAGGTTCCATACGAGCACGTACGGATCGAAATCCCGGGGAACTCCCCACAGATACCCGTTCCACTTGAGCGGTGCGGACAGCGCGTCGAACTGCTCGGACAGCGCTTCCCCCACGAATGCGGCGTCGGCGGGCACCAAATAGCCGGACGACGCGAATGCTTTCACCCATTCGTTCTTCAGCAGCATCACGTCAGCCGCCTCTCCCAGGCGTGCGGCTTGACGGAACGCCGAATAAGCGTCTGCGGGATCCGTTCGTTCCAGCACGACCCGAATGTCACGGAACAAATAGGATTGCCGCTCGTTCTGTTTGCGCAGCTCTTCGAATTCGGCTTCGTCGAGCGGAACCGCCACGCGCAAGGATACGGGCTCTTTCACTTCAACCGCGGGGCGCAGGGGCTCGGCCTGATTCGCCGACGGCTTCGGCGATGAAGCGATTGGGGGGCTGGGCGCCGATGCCCACGGGGACAAGAGCAGAGCGAACATGAACAGTAACAGGAATATGAGGGCGAGTTTGCGACGGGCCACGGCTTTCACCTGATCTTTCGTTCCTCCCATTTCTTCACTCCCCATGATAGCAGGACGGAATGCCGATGTCTCGTTTTTTCCGAAAGCGCTTTTTCCGCGTATAATGGGAGATGAAATCCATGACGGGAAGCGGGGATAAAAGCGTGCGGCTAACATACGGAATGGAGATACGGCTTCCGAAAGGCAGCGGCGAGGGAGATCCCGACCGGATCATCGAGCGAATCGGCGATCGGTTCCCATGGTTGGACCGGTATCGGGAGGTGTTGATTTTCGACAGTCCGGCTCCCTCGGCGAAGGCGCTTGCTGCGCTTGCGAATGATCCGGTTGAAGCGGACCCCTGCGAGCTGCTTGCGGTGCCGGCCCCAAACGTGATCCGCACGCAACGGTTTGACGATTTCGCCTTCGTCACCCCGAAGGGGATCGCCTATATCGATCTGGCCTACGCCGCCGTCTTCCGGCTGAAACGGGAAAGGCCGGACGCGGAAGCGGCTCCGGCCTTGATGCAGTTGGAGGAACATAGGATTGCCGAAATCGGGGACGGCGGAACGCGCTGGCAGGTCATCGAACGGCAGCTGTGCGAACTGGCGGAACGCGTGGCCGGGGCGTACGGCTGCGGCATCGAATGGCTGGACCTCGATGCCGCGGGCGCGTCATAGCCGTTCGGCCGCCAGTTGGGCGAGACGCGACCGCTCGCCTTTCTCCAGCGTGACGTGGCCGCTGATGCCCTCCTCCTTGAACCTCTCGACGAGATAGGTGAGACCGTTGCTCTGCGCGTCGAGATAGGGATGATCGATCTGTTCCGGGTCTCCCAGCAGCACGATTTTGCTGTTCTCCCCGACGCGCGAAACGATTGTCTTCACCTCGTGCTTGCTTAAGTTCTGGGCCTCGTCGATGATGATGAACTGTCCCGGGATGGACCGGCCGCGGATGTAGGTGAGCGCCTCCACTTGGATGCTGCCGAGACCCATCAGGATTTTGTCGAGATCCCCCGATTTTTTCGTATCGAACAGGAATTCCAGATTATCGTAAATCGGCTGCATCCACGGACGCAGCTTTTCTTCTTTTTCCCCGGGCAAATAACCGATGTCCTTGCCCATCGGAACGACGGGGCGCGCGATCAGCAGCTTCTTGTATTTGTGCTCGTCTTCCACCTTCATCAGTCCCGCCGCGAGCGTGAGCAGCGTTTTCCCCGTACCGGCCCGTCCCGACAGCGTCACGAGCGGAATCTCGTCGTTCAGCAGCAGCTCGAGCGCCATCCGCTGCTGTGCGTTGCGCGCCGTGATGCCCCAGACCGGCTCGTTGCTCAGGTGAAGCGGCTCCAGCTTGCGTCCGTCGGGCGACACCTTCAGCAGAGCCGATTTGGACGTGCCGAGTTCATCCCGCAAAATAACGAATTCGTTCGGCAGCAGCCGCTCCGGTACGCCCAAATTGCCGACGGCCAGCGAACGGTGGTTATAAAACTCGTCGATCACCGAAGGATGGACGTGCAGCGTGACGTGTCCGGCGTATTGGTCGGTGTCCGAACTGATCCGGTCCGTCAGGTAATCCTGCGCCGTAAGGCCGAGGACGTCCGCCTTCACCCTCACGAGCACGTCCTTGCTCACCAAGATGACCGGCCTCGGCTCCTTGGCTTCTTGCTCCTCGATATGGTAATTCAGCGCTACCGCCAGGATGCGGTTGTCGTTGGTCATTTCCCCGAACGATTCCTGGACGCGGATGAAGCGGCGGTGGTTCATTTCGACCTTGAGCAGGCCGCCGCTTTCGAGCGTCACGCCGTTGTGCAAATGTCCGCCCTCCCGGATTCGGTCAAGTTCCCGCGAGACGAAACGGGCGTTCCGCCCGATTTCGTCCGCCAGCCGTTTCTTGGAGTCGATTTCCTCCAGCACGACGGACGGAATGATGACCTCGTTCTCTTCGAAAGAAAACATCGCAAGGGGGTCATGGAGCAGGACATTCGTGTCGAGCACGTAAATTTTTTTCAACGGTGGTCCCTCCCGGGTACGATGATTTGGACATAGCGCCGCAGTTAAGAGGAAATACTAGCAGAGCAAGGGCAAACGGCTTCGGATCGTTCCGGGATCCCCTGGAACCGACGA
Organism: Cohnella sp. CFH 77786; assembly: GCF_019400745.1. Taxonomy (GTDB): domain Bacteria; phylum Bacillota; class Bacilli; order Paenibacillales; family Paenibacillaceae; genus Cohnella. The sequence continues at coordinate 447,226 of NZ_WJIB01000001.1, forward strand.
AGTCCGCTGCTTCGACGGGGAATTCCTCCAAGGTGGTGAATCGCATATGAAAGCATACGGGAAAACGCTTTGCGCGAGCGTCCTTGTCGTCGCCGTCGCTTCCTCCGGACTGGCAGGTTGCGCGAGAAACCAGGCGGCGCCGGCACCGGATCGGAACGGACAGGTTCAAACCCGGAATTTCGCGCCTGCGGCTACGCCGATGAATCGGGCCGACGCAGGGACCGTCGCTTCCCATCTGGAAGATTTGGCGATGCGGATCCGCGGCGTGAAAGGCGCGAATTGCGTCGTCTTCGGCAAATACGCGATCGTCGGCATCGACGTCGATCCGACGATGGAACGCTCCCGCGTCGGCACGGTGAAATACGGAGTGGCCGAGGCTTTCCGGAAGGATCCGTACGGGATTAACGCGATCGTTACGGCGGACGTAGACTTGGCGCAACGGCTTCGCGAAATCCGGGCCGACGTGAGAAACGGAAGGCCGGTCGCCGGCTTCGCCGAGGAAATGTCCGACATCGTCGGCCGCCTCGTGCCGCAAATTCCGCGGAATATCGTCCCCCCTCCCGCGCCGGAAAATACCGGCGCTCCGAACGCACAAGTCCGCGGAAGATGACAGAAAGCCCAGTGAACAGGCTCACTGGGCTTTCTTCATGGCGTCGAACACTTGTCCGTCCAAGCGGTCGGCGGCTCGTTTGTCATACGTTTTCTCATATTCGGGTTGGACCGACAGACGGGCGCCGTAAAACATGGCGTCACGCACCGCCGATACTTCGATGTCCACGCACGCCAGCGCGAAGGGAACGCCTTCGAGCTTGTCGGCGACCACTTTAGCCTGGCCGTAGACGGCATGGACGCTCCCGCTCCCGAACAGCGTAACGCTCACTTCGGGCCGGGCTTTGAGGTTTCCGATCAGCCGCGAACGGCCGTCGAGGGCGAAGCGGAGCCTTCCGGGATCCACCGCGTAGATCCACGAGATGGCGCTGGAAGTCGGGCTGCCGCTTTCGGCGTCGACCGTGTGCAGAAGGACAAAGGTTTCTTGCTGTAGCTGGGTGAACAACGTCTCGGGCAGCGCCGTTAACGTTTCGGCCATCCGCAGCCCTCCTTACGGCTTGAGTTGGCCTCATTATACCATACGTCCCGCCTGCCGCGAAAGCGGCGCAAGCGGGATTACCCGTTGTCCGGGGACTCCGAGGCGGGCTGGGTGGCCATCGGCGCAGACGGCCGGCCTTCCGGCAGGAGCTCTTCCTTGAGCGCGGCTTTCGCTTCTTCCAGCTTCGCTTGGTCGAGATAAACGTAAGGGCTTTTCCATTCACCCGTCAAAGCGATGAAGCGCACGTCTTTCTTCGTGATGCCGAAATAAGTGGAGATCATGTTGTTGATTTGATCTCTTGGGATGTCGGTTTTCATGTTGTCCCCGACCGCGTCCATCACGCCGCCCAGCTTGGCGACGCTCCCGAACGACTTGAGCTTGTCGAGGATCGCGCCGAGCACCCGGTCCTGGCGGTCGTTGCGCTCGAAATCGCTGGAGGGGGCCGTGATGTTGTTCCTCGATTTGCGGTAGCGGACGAAGCCGAGGGCGTCTTCCCCTTTCAGCGTCTGTTCGCCTTTCTTGAGGTCGATGTTCGTTCCGTCCGCCTTGTCCCAGTACCGCATGTCCTGATCGACGTAGACATCCACGCCTCCAAGCGCGTCAACGACGTCGACGAAGCCCTGGAAATCGAGCATGACGGTGTAATCGATCGGGACGTCGAAAAACGTCTGCATCATTTCCTTCATGTGGTCTTTCGCGTATTGCCGGGCCTCGTCGCCCTCCAGATGCTCTTTATTGCGCGCGTATGTGAGAAAACCGGCGTAGAACGCGTTTGCTTTCTGCTTTTTGTACCCTTCCAGGCCCAAATCCGAGTCCCGCGGAATCGAGACGACCGTCGCCGTTTTCGACTTCGGATTGAACACAGCCGCCATCATGACGTCCGTGTTCAGGCCGCCTGACTCCGCCCGCGTATCCAGGCCGAGGACGAGCATGCCGATCGGCTTCGTATCCGCCAGCTGTCCCTTCGGAACGCTGGACGCGGTGGGGTTGGCCACTTTGTCGAGATTTCGGTCGGCTTTGTAGTACAGATATCCGGCGTAGGACGCGAGCGCGATTATGACGAGGGCAAGAAAACCAAACACGATCCGGCCCAAACGCCGAGGTTTCCGGGGAGGAGCCGCTTTAGGCGAATGATCCGCCTGTCTTTTGCCCTTCCTCGGGGGAAGCGAGTGGTCGTTGCTCATGATCGTTCCTGCTCCTTCTCAGCTTGTTCTTTCTCGTACCGGCTCAGTATCGGGCTTTTGACTAATTGTTCCGCGGCTTCCCGGTCGAACCAGACGGTTCTCTCCGTTCCGTCCGCGGTCCGGTACGCGACGTAAATTTTGGTTTCATCCGCCGAAGTGACGGAGAACGACACCAATCCGTGGTCCTCCGACAAAATTTGCGCGAAAAACGCGGCGGTTTCCCGCGCGGCCGAGTCTTCGGGTCGGGAGTCGCACACCAGCCTCATTTGAAGCCAATAAAACAACGCATCCATCAAGCTCATGCCGCTTCTCCCCTCCCCGAATCCCGCGAATTACGGCTGTCCGGCGGAATCCGCCCGGGGCGCGTCGGCGCCGTCCGGACGGCGGTTGCCCCGGCGTTTGTCATAGATCTGGCGGAGCCGCAGCATGAGCATCATGATCACGGCCACGCCCATGCACTGGATAATCGGAAGCTTGTCGATCTGGAGGACGAGCAAGATCAAGCAACCGATCGCCATCATGAGATAGACGAGAATTTCTTTCAAAATCGGCAGCCGGCCCATTCGGAACACGGCATTGAAAATGTAGACCGTGAACGCCAGAATCAATACGTAGCTGATCAGCGGATGCTCGGAAAACCACGTCTGCATCGCGCGATTCCTCCTTTGCTTGCGGGAAGCGTCCGGTTAGACGCCGGCTTCCGCCATGCGGCGTTGTTTCTCGTATTTGTCGCGTTCGCTTTTGTTGAGGATCTTCTTCCGCAGGCGGATGCTCTTCGGCGTAATCTCGCAATACTCGTCGTCGTTCAGGTATTCGAGCGCTTCCTCCAGGGACATAAGGCGCGGCGTTTTCAGCTTCACCGTTTCCTCTTTGTTGGCGGTCCGCATGTTCGTCAACGCTTTTTCCTTGCAAATGTTCACGATGATGTCGTTGTCGCGGGTATGCTCGCCGACGATCATGCCTTCATACACTTCCGTGCCCGGCTCCAGGAACAGGATGCCGCGGTCTTCGACGGACAGCATGCCGTAAGTCGTCGAAGTGCCCGTCTCGCTCGCGATCAGGACGCCTTGGTGACGTCCGCCGACCTGTCCGGAAGCCACCGGTCCGTAGCTGTCGAACGCGTGGTTCATGACGCCGTAGCCGCGCGTCATCGTCAGGAAGTTCGTGCGGTAGCCGATGAGACCGCGGGCCGGAATGAGGAATTCCAGGCGGACCTGGCCGTTGCCGTTGTTGATCATGTTCACCATCTCGGCTTTGCGCGTGCCGAGACTCTCCATGACGGCGCCCATGCTTTCTTCGGGCACGTCGATCAGCAGGCGTTCGATCGGCTCGCATTTCACGCCGCCTACTTCCTTGATGATGACCTCCGGCTTCGATACCTGAAGCTCATAGCCTTCCCGGCGCATATTCTCGATCAAGATGCCGAGATGCAGCTCGCCGCGGCCGCTGACGACGTAAGCGTCGGGGCTGTCGGTCTCCTCCACGCGGAGGCTGACGTCGGTTTCGAGCTCCTTGAACAAGCGCTCGCGAAGCTTCCGGGACGTGACCCACTTGCCTTCGCGCCCGGCGAACGGGCTGTTGTTCACGATGAACGTCATCTGCAGCGTCGGCTCGTCGATCGTGAGCACCGGGAGCTGCTCGGGGTTGGCCGGATCGGCGACCGTCTCTCCGATGTTGATATCCTTGAGGCCGGCCAAGGCGACGATGTCGCCGGCGGCGGCTTCCTCGATTTCGTAGCGCTTCAGCCCTTGGAAGCCGAACAGCTTCTCGATGCGGGCCTGGCGGATTTTGCCGTCATGGTCCATGACCGCGACGGATTGGCCTTGGCGGATGCGGCCCCGGTTCACGCGGCCGATGGCGATGCGGCCTAAATATTCGTTATAATCGAGCAGCGTCACGAGGAATTGGAGGGGCTCCTCCGGGTTCTCCTTCGGAGACGGAATTTTCTCGATAATGGTTTCGTAGAGCGGCTCCATCGTCGTGCCGAGAACGCCGGGATCCGTACTTGCGATCCCGTTGAGGCCGGATGCGTAGACGACCGGGAAATCGAGCTGCTCGTCACTCGCTTCAAGCTCGATGAAGAGCTCCAGTACTTCGTCGACCACTTCCGCGGGCCGCGCGGCCGGGCGGTCGATTTTATTCAGCACGACGACCGGGGTCAGACCGTGCTGCAGCGCTTTGCGAAGCACGAATTTCGTCTGCGGCATGCAGCCTTCGAACGCGTCGACGACGAGCAGAACGCCGTCCACCATTTTCATGATGCGCTCGACCTCGCCGCCGAAATCGGCATGTCCCGGCGTGTCGACGATGTTGATCAGGTAATCCTTGTATTGCACCGCCGTGTTTTTCGCCAGGATGGTGATCCCGCGCTCGCGTTCCAGGTCGTTCGAATCCATTGCCCGCTCCTGGACCTGCTCATTGTCGCGGAAGGCCCCGGATTGGCGGAGCAACTGGTCTACGAGCGTCGTTTTGCCATGGTCGACGTGGGCGATAATGGCGATGTTGCGGATACGGTCTCTCGGATGCATGGTTCTCGTTTCCACTCCTTCATTTTGTTTCTCTCTATTTCCTGTAGGATTTGTGCCGATGAATCACAAAACGCCGACGCGAGGCCGACGTTTCTCAACATGCGCAAGATTCGAACCGAGATGAGCATCTCGAAGCCGCATTCCGGTTGACATCCCTTCTATTATACGCCACCCGTCTTGAAAAGCCAAGAATTCATTTTCAAATGGCCGCAGCACCCCGTGCCCGCACGTTAAGCTCGCCTCGCAAGCTTATCTCCGCTGCCGCACCCCCGTGCCCGCACGTTAAGCTCGCCTCGCATGCTTATCTCCGCCGCAGCACCCCCGTGCCCGCACGTTAAGCTCGCCTCGCAAGCTTATCTCCGCCGCCGCACCCCCGTGCCCGCACGTTAAGCTCGCCTCGCAAGCTTATCTCCGCTGCCGCACCCCCGTGCCCGCACCTTAAGCTCGCCTCGCAAGCTTATCTCCGCCGCCGCCTCCCGTGCCCGCACCTTAAGCTCGCCTCGCAAGCTTATCTCCGCCGCCGCACCCCCGTGCCCGCACCTTAAGCTCGCCTCGCAAGCTTATCTCCGCTGCCGCACCCCCGTGCCCGCACGTTAAGCTTGCCTCGCAAGCTTATCTCATCCCCCGCACCCCCGTGCCCGCACGTTAAGCTTGCCTCGCAAGCTTATCTCATCCCCCGCACCTCCACGCCCGCACGGTAAGCTTGCCTCGCAAGCTTATCTCCGCCGCCGCACCCCCGTGCCCGCACGTTAAGCTCGCCTCGCAAGCTTATCTCATCCCCTGACACCTCCACAAACAGCGGCAAGTGGTTGACCACCATCATACTAAGCCACACCGCACGCTGGGAGCTGCGCGCGGTACTCCGTACCCTCGAGCTTTACCGCACATTATAGCCTGTAGCGATAAGACCGGGGAGTCAACTCATAAAAGCGATGACGCTGCACTCCTTTCCCCGCCGGAGCCAGCAAGCCTTTATCCTCCATCTCCTTCAGCACTTTTGAAGCAAATGATCTGCCGGAACCCAAACAGAAGCACACATCCGCAGGCCGCAACAAACGATGGATGGATTTCGAATACCGGATGACTTCCCTTTCGTAAATGTTAAGCTCCTTGTAAGCCGCCTCCAGTCCGAAGCCGCCGTACCTGCCGATTAGCTCCGCGAAGGAACTGCTGCATTCGGCAGGATTGCTCTCCAGCTCGTCTTTGCTAAACGGCGTATAGATAAATCCGTTGGCCGCGATCGTCCTCACTTTTCTTTTCTCGAAAGAAAATCGGTCGCGAGTGATATTCTGCGCATGAGAGGTGAAGCCCTCGGATTCCAGCGCCAAAGCTGCCGTGGTTTCCAGCGCGTCGATGTAGACCTTCACACCGGAGCGCCTGACCAACTCATACTCGAGCACGAAGCCATCCAGAGATTTCTTGACCGGCCAAACGGCCGCCTCCAACATGCGCTTCGTACCGTGCAAATCGCCGCACAGCATTTCCAGACGCTGTCCCGACGCCTCCCTTTTCTGCTTTTCCAATAGCTTCGCAAACTCCGTTTCGAACATACTCATCCGATTCGCCTCCGCTTTTTGATAAACAAAAACGCCGCCCGCTCCCGAAGGAAACGAACGGCGTGTGCTACACGTCCGATGCATACGATATTCTCGCGAAAGTTGCCTGGGCTGTACGGAACTGGACAGTTCGGGTCACCGATAATACGAGTTCCAAGCCATCGACTCTTCACTCCCCAGTCCCGACGCTGCGGGAATCCAAGCCACCGACTCTTCACTCCCCGGTCCCCCCGCTGCGGGATTCCAAGCCACCGAGCCTGCACTCCCCAGTCCCCCCGCTGCGGGAATCGAAGCCACCGATGCTCCAATCACCACTGGAAACGATTTCCAGCCCATCCTATTCCGCACGACGTTCTTCCCCGTCTCCGCTTACCAGATTCGCGGACGGCGAAGCACGAGCCAAGCCCCGAACCCGATCAAGACGATGGCGAGCAAATAGATGCCCCACGTCCACAGCAGCGTCATGCCGAAAAGCACGATGGACAACGCGGCGAGGGAAATCGCGGCGGTCCAGACCGTCTTGGAGCGCGAGTAGCCGAATATGTAATATTCATACAGACCGACCGCTACGGCAAACGGGAAGAAGGGCCACAAGTACTTCATCAGGTCCCATCCGAACCAGTTGCCGATCAGCAAAATCAGGGAAACGACCGTCAAAATGCCAGCGGGCACGAGGACGATGGACGGAACGATTCTCCCGAAGTAGAGCACGTGCAGCAACACGCCCGGAACAAGAACGAACAAAGGCCAGAACACGGATCCGATAAATGCGAAAACGCCCAATTTGCCCAGCAGAATGACCAACCCCGCGGCCAACACCAAAACGCCCACTGCGGCGGATTGCTTGTTCACGACGGCTCCCCCACTTCATAGACAGACTCTCGGACGGCATGAACCGTTGTCGGTTTATGACATCTTTTTTTAATCCTAGTGTACTGGAAGTCCGGGGAAAAAACCAGTCGGGAAAACGACGTCAACTCCCATCTCCGCCAAAACCTCCGGGTTACGCGCTCCTCCGGCGCTTAATGAACAACGCGGCCGCCAAAATCACGCCTGCAGCAAGGCAAGGGAACGCCTTCTGGCCCTCGGAGGCCATCGCGGGAAGCACTCTGGCAAGCCCTTCGTCATGAAGCATCATTTCGCCCGCCGTATAAGCGAGAAGCGCTCCGCCTACATACGACAGCGCGGGTATCCGGTCCAACAGTCGGATAATAAAAGCACTGCCCCAAATGATCATCGGAATGCTCATGGCGATCCCGATGAGCAGCATGACGAAGTCGCCGTCCGCCACCGCCGCGACCGCCAGGACGTTGTCCAAGCTCATGACGAAATCGGCCGCCACGATCGTCCATACCGCTCCCGCCAGGCCGGTGACGGCGGAAGAGCGGGTGTCGTGGCTGTCGCCCCGTTCCAGCATCAGCTTCAGAGCGATCACGAACAGCAGCAGGGCCCCCGCCGTCTGGAGGAAAGGAATGCCGAGCATGGCTACGGCTCCCCACGTCAGCAGGCAACGAAGAAGCACGGCGGCCGCCGCTCCCCACCATACCGCCCGCCTCCGCTGAGGATGTGGAAGACGCCTTGCCGTCATCGCGATCACGAGGGCGTTGTCGCCGCTGAGCAGCAAATTGATCAAAGTGATCTCCATAAACACGATGAAACGGTCCAGCAACTCCGCGCCCATGCATACACCCCCTTATCAAGGTGTATGTACAAGCCGGCGAGGATATGTAACGAGGAAAATGAATCCTTTCCGATTTTCGGACGTATTACTGTTCTGCACAGAGGTAAGGAGGAGCGAAAGTGGACTGGATGACGGATTTCATTTCGGATTTGGGTACGCTGCAATTTTGGTCTTCGCTTTTAACGATCGTCTTCATCGATCTTCTGCTTGCGGGGGATAACGCGATCGTCATCGGACTGGCCGCCAGGAACTTGCCGAAGGAGCAACAGAAGAAAGCGATCCTATGGGGAACGGCCGGCGCGGTCGGCATCCGGATCCTCGCGACGGTCCTTGTCGTCTGGCTGCTCGACATCCCTTTCCTGCTCGCGCTCGGCGGCGTCGTTCTGCTTTGGATCGCATACAAGCTGCTCGTCCAGGAAGACCAGCACGAAAACATTAAACCCGCGTCGACCCTGCTCGCTTCGATCCGCACGATCGTCATCGCGGACGCGGCAATGGGACTCGACAACGTCATCGCCGTTGCGGGCGCGGCGCACGGCAGCTTCATTCTCGTCGTGCTCGGCCTGCTGATCAGCATTCCGATCGTCGTATGGGGGAGCACGCTGTTCATCAAAATCATCGACCGCTACAAATGGATCATCTACGTCGGTTCCGGCGTTTTAGCCTACACCGCCGCGAAGATGATTACGCATGAAAAACGATTCACGGATTTCTTCGGAGACAATCCGGTGCTGACCTGGACATTCGATGCAACGATGGTCGCTTTGGTGATCGTAGCGGGCTTGTGGACGAACGCGGTAAAGGCGCGCAGGGCTCAGCAAGGAGAAGCGGCAGCAGGCAACGAAAACAGGGAAACGTCTTAAGGCGTTTCCCTGACGAGTTCCCCAAAAGTAAAGATTGCGTCTTAAAACCATTGATCTTCTTGAGCAGCCGCACGGGTATCCGAGCGGCTTTTTTCCGTCAAAACGACCGTATCGGTGCCGTTCACCGCTTCCTCGATTAACCGGTCCAACTCGGAGCCAAGCTGCTTCTCCACGTTTTCGATGACGCGAAGATTCGGGTTCGTCGCGGGCGACTTCGGCACGAACAAGGTGCAACAGTCCTCATAGGGAAGGATGGACGTCTCGTAGGTGCCGATTTTTTCGGCGATTCGGATGATTTCGAGCTTATCCATCATCACCAGGGGGCGAAGCAGCGGAAGCGAAGTCTCTCTTCCGATCACATTCATGCTGCCGAGGGTCTGACTCGCCACCTGTCCCAGGCTGTCGCCGGTCACGATCGCCAGCGCTCCCCGCTTCTCCGCCAAACGTTCCGCGATCCGAAGCATGGAGCGGCGCATTAGCGTGATGATCAAGTGCTCCTGCCCGGTTTGCGCCAGCCTCGTCTGCAGCTCGGTGAAAGGCACCAGATGCAGATGGATCGACCCGCCGTAATAAGCTAATCTCTGCGCCAAAGAGACGACCTTCTCTTTGGCTTGCTCGCTCGTAAACGGATAGCTGTGAAAATGCACCGCTTCGATCTGCAGCCCTTTGCGCATCGACATCCATCCCGCCACGGGACTGTCGATGCCCCCGGACAGCAGCAGCATGGCCTTGCCGTTCATGCCCAGCGGGAATCCGCCGGACGCCTCCTCCACGCCCGCATAAACATAGGTGCCTTCAGGCTGGATGTCGACCTTCAGCTCCGTATCCGGGTTGCGGACGTCCACCTTGAGCTCGGGCGAATTTCGCAGCACATGGGCCCCGACCAGATGGTTCATTTCCTGGGAATCGTGCGGATATGCTTTCCATGCCCGCTTGACGGTGACCTTGAACGTTGCGGGCGTTGGCCGCACTTGCCGGAACACGCGCAGCGCCGTTTCCCGGATTTCCTGAAGATCGTGCCCGCAGCGGAGAACCCGGCTGAACGACACGATCCCGAACACGTCCTTCAAACGACCGGCAACCGCCCGGTAAGGCTCGCCGTTCAGCTCGATATAGAGCCGGCCGTACGTTTTGCGATAGTTTAATCCGGGGTATGCGGCGAGCGCCGTCTTCACCTGGCGAACCATCAGGTCCTCGAACCGTCCCCGGTTGCGCCCTTTGATCGTCAATTCCCCGAATCGCACCAAAATCAAATCCTCGTTCATGCCCGGCTCCTCTCCAGCGGCTTCAACTTGCGCACCGTCAGGCGCAGCCGTTCGCCCAGGGCGTCGATGTCCTGTTCCGTATGTTCGTCGCCGAAGCTGATCCGGATGCTGCCCGTCGCCCGGTCATCCCCCAAGCCCATCGCCCGAAGCACGCGGCTCGGCTGCAGGCTTTTGGAAGAACAGGCCGATTGGGTGGAGACGAGTACCCCGTGCTCCTCGAGCATGTGGACGAGCACCTCCGGCCTCATGCCCGGATACGATAAATTGACGACATGAGGCGCTGTCCTCTCCTCTTCGGCAGCCCCGTATCCGTTCAGGACCAGCTCAGGAATGTCCGCCGCGATCGCAAGCAGCCGCCGCCGCAGCGCGAACATCCGATTTCTTCTTTCCTCTGCGGATTCCGTGGACAGCCGGAAAGCCTGGGCCATGCCGACGATCCCCGGCACGTTGTGCGTTCCCCCGCGAACGCCTTCCTCTTGCGATCCCCCCGCAAGCAAAGGCTCGAGCTGCAGCCCTTCCCGGACGAACAGGAATCCGGCTCCCTTCGGCCCTTGGAATTTATGGGCAGACCCGCTGTACATGTCGATCCCCCATTCGCGAAGGCAAACGGGAACTTTGCCGATCGCCTGGACGCCGTCGACGTGGAAACGGACGTGAGGAAAACGGGCAAGCGCGGCGCCGATTTCCCGAATGGGCTGAACGGTACCCGTTTCGTTGTTCACGTGCATGACGCTGACGAGAACCGTATCGGGGCGGATAGCCGCGACGACGTCTTCGATCCTGACGCGGCCGAATTCGTCGACCTGCAGCCAAGTCACGTCCACGCCGGTTCCTTCCAGCTGCTTCGCGCATCGGTACACGGAGGCATGCTCGACCGTCGTCGTGATCAAATGTTTCGCCGGACGTCCCCGCCGGCCCCAGATGCCTTTGAGCGCCAGGTTGTTGCTCTCGGTTCCGCCCGACGTCAGCACGATTTCACCCGGTTTGACGCCCAATCCGGCGGCCAGCCCCAAGCGCGCCCGATCCACAAGCTTCAACGCCTCCTTCCCCGCGCGGTGGAGCGCGGCCGCGTTGGCGTAATGAAGCTTCATCACCTCATAGACCGTCTCCGCCACTTGCCGATGGAGCGGCGCGGATGCGCAATGATCGAAATAGAGCGTGTTCATGTCTCCCCGCCATTCTTCGTTCCGAATAAAAGAAAAAGATCAAACCGGGCGCCGTCGGTCACGCCCGTCTTGATCCCCGTAAGCTTTGCGGCCTGCTTTATGCCTCCCGGCCCCACTGGTGTGCTGCCGAAAGTACTTTGTCGATATAGTGCTGCGTCTCTTCGGGAAGTTCCGCCAGACGCTGGCGAACGAGCTCGTCGTTGATCAAGCCGAGGCGGTCGACCCGTCCGGGTCCGGCGTTATAAGCGGCCAAAGCCGTTGAGACGTTGCCGTCGTATTTGCGAAGCAAGTAAGACAGAAACCGGGCGCCCCCGTCGATGTTCTGGACCGGATCCAAAGAATCCGCGACCCCCAGCCCCCGGGCGGTGTCGTCCATCAACTGCATAAGACCTTTGGCCCCTGCCGGCGACACAGCGTCGGCGCGAAATCCGGATTCCGTTTGGATAACGCCTTTGATCAGCGCGGGATCAAGACCGTATTTGGCGGCAGCCGCGGCGATCAATCCGTCGTAAGCCGCGCTGTCCGCTTGGTCATCGGCTGCGGAACCCCCGCTCCAGCCGTAAGGCATGGTGAAGGAAAGGCCGGACAATCTGGAACCGGAATCCCCCGTTGGAAACGGAACATCGGAAGCCGATGATGAAGATTCCATGAATTCGTTCAACATAAGGCCGAACAACCCTCCGTCCTCTCCGGAAAACGACGGAGACGGATCCAAAGGATTAGCGTTGTTGATCCATTGCGAAAGCAGCATCTGTTTGACGACGCGCGGATCTGCCGATACGTTCAATTCCGATCGCTCCTGTGCGGGCATCTATCCTAATAAAATCAATTGTACATCATGTCCGCCGGTTCGACCAGTCCCGACACGTCCGGATACCCGCTCACCGGCACTATTTTTTGCTTTTCGGCTTAAACGTCAGGCAACAGGTAACGGACGAGGCTTTCGCATAATCCTGATGGGCATCGAATTCTTCTTCCCCGAACTCCTCGTTGAGGTTGACGGTCGAATGCGCATCGATTTCGATGGCGATCTCGTCGGCCCCGCACCGGTTCCCCTGGTTCCAGTACGAACAGTTGCTGACGCTGCAGGCGACGCCTTTCGGCATGCAAATCACCCCCCGGTCCTAGTGTACGCCGGCGATAACCGGGTATGCGGACCGGAGGGTGGAGGTTGCAGGAATACCGACAAGGTCCCCGAAAGTGACGCCCTTGGGGGGAGCCCCCGAAACCCATTTATTTGCTCTGGCCCGACATGCGTCGTTGGGTCAGGTAGTCGCTCTCATAGTAAGCCAAGTCGTCGCGCAATTCCTCATATACCCGGGAAACGTTCAGAACGACGTCCCGCGCGGCCCGTACGGGCTTGATGCGGAACCGGATGGCATCCTGTCCCGTGTAAGCGTACCGCCCGTCCTCCGAATAACACTCGTTCTTCGGATAGAAAAAGGCGTTCACGCAATGGTGGTACACCTCGTACAAAGTGCGTTCGGCTTGCTCGACGTCGAAATTCGGACGACGGAGCAGCGCGCCCAGCTTCTCGAAAGCCACTTCCGAGAAGACGAGCAGGTGGCGCAAATCGGAGAGCAGGCCGCCGTAGAACGCTTGCGCTTCGGCGCTGTTCTCTTGGACGAGCTCGGGCAGAGCGTGTCCGTTCAGGAATTGCTCCAGCTCCAGGATGGCGGTTTTCAGTTTTTCCCGGCTGGATTCGGCGATTCCTTTGATATTGGCTGGCATGATGGTTCCCCTTTCATTGTCCCGAAGCGTAATTCACCGTAGATGTTCGGATGCGAAGCATCCCGCGGGCACAGTCTCGCGAAATTCTACCTCATCGTACCATAAATTCATCGCGAAAGGTACTGCCTAAGGGGCGAATGCGCCGTATATTTTTCCCTCGTCCCCTTCATGCTAACGGAAACTGCATCGGGAACGTAAGGAGGTTCGACACGTGCGCAATAAAGTTTGGATCGGGGTCGCCGGAGCGGTTCTGGCGATCGCGGCCGCCCTGTTGCTGCTGCCGAGGGACAACCGTCCCGATCGCTCCGCGACGCCGGGCGCTCCGCTTACCCGGCAGCAGGCGGTCGTCCGGGAAACCCGCTATAAAGAGCTGACCGTCCACCAAGACATGGCGGCAACCGAACGGCTGGGGCGCATGCAGAGCATTCGCGACGCCCAAATCTTCGTGCGGCAGCAATCGCAGCCGAATGCCGGATATTCTGCGGACAAAGCCCTGCTCCGATACGTAAGGGAGCATCCCGAGGTGGCGGCCGTGTCCTGGATCGGAGGCAGGGGGAAACAAGACCGGATGCAAGGCTCCGCGGGCAACCTCCTGAACGGAGAAGCGGCCGCTCATTGGAGCCGGGCGAGGTCCGCCGTCGGGCAGGGAACCTCGTACATCTCCCCGTCGTTTCATCAGCTCGGACACCGTTATTTCGTGGTCGGCGAGCCTTCCCCATCCCTTCGGGGCACCGGGGTCGTCGCGCTCGTGTCCGCTTCGGCCGTACAGGAGGTCGAGCGGCATCAGCTCCGCAACCTTCGGCTTGTACCTTACCCGGCGGAAGGCCGGTACCGGACGGAAAGCGTACTGCCGAATACGACCCGGGACATCACCGTCCGGAAAGGGGAAGACAACGGCAACGCGAGCCATTACTCGGTCGATGAAGTGGTGGTCAAATTCCGCAAGCCTTTGCGTTCGCAGGATTTGCTTCGGCTGCGCAAGGAATTGGACTTGACGGTCGTCCGCCATACGAAACAGACATACGTTTTCCGTTCGCGGAAACACCGCACGGAACCGCTGATGGCCTATTTCAAAAAGAAGTGGAATCCGGTGTACGTTGAGCCCCATTACCTCTATTTGACCAATGAGGCGGGATCGGAAACCGAACCGGCGTTCGTCCCCAACGATACCCTGTATGCCCGGTACCAATGGAATCTCCCGCAGATCGAAGCCGAACAAGGCTGGAACTGGAATCGAGGGAACCAAAACATCGTCGTCGCCGTCGTGGATACCGGGGTGCAATCCGATCACCCGGACCTTCAGGGTCGGCTTGTTCAGGGCGTTAACATCGTGGACCCTTCCAAACCGCCCGAAGATGACGTCGGCCATGGCACGCACGTGGCCGGAATCATCGCGGCCCGGGTCAACAACAACGAAGGTGTCGCGGGTCTCACCTGGTTTACGAAAATCATGCCGGTCAAGGCGCTCGACAGCTCCGGCGCCGGTTCCACTTATTCGGTCGCCCAAGGCGTCATATGGGCAGCCGATCACGGAGCCAACGTCATCAACATGAGCCTCGGAAACTACGCCCAAGCGCAATTCCTGCACGACGCGATCAAATACGCGACCGCCAAAGGCGTCATTGTCGTCGCGGCCAGCGGCAACGACAATACCGACCGGCCCGGCTACCCGGCGGCTTACCCGGAAGTGCTGGCCGTATCGGCTACCGACCCCGGAGGCGGTAAAGCGGAATATTCCAACTACGGAGATTACATCGACGTTGCCGCCCCGGGAACTTCGATCGCAAGCACGTATCCCGGAAGCCGATACGCTGCGCTGTCGGGGACTTCCATGGCCTGTCCGCACGTCTCGGCGCTGGCGTCGCTCGTCCGGGCGGCGAACCCCGCGCTCTCGAACGCGGAGGTCATGAACGTCATCCGGAGTACGGCCGTCGATCTGGGCGCCAGAGGCAAGGACAACGTATTCGGATACGGTCAGATCGACGCGCGGAACGCGCTGCAGGCCGTCGGTGCGCAAGCCTCGTCCTTGCAGATGTATCCCGAGCGGGTGAGCAAGGAACTGGCGCGAATCGGAATCGAATAAGGCGAATCGGTGTCCGCCGGCGAATCTGTCGCCAGGCGGACACTATTTTTTCATGAAATTTTAATCAAATTTCGATACAATATTGGGTAGGTATGGAACCGGGACGAGCCCGGGAAAAGAAGGAGAGTGCTTGTGGAAAAAGCGCAGAGAAAAAAAGAACTAAGAATCAAAAAACAGCTCGAACAGCAAAAAAAGCGCCGCAATATGCGGATTCTCGTCTGGGCCTCCTCCGCCGTATTCGTCGCGCTGATCGCCGTCCTCGTCATTTTCTGGCCGAAACCGGGTCCGCTCACCTTCGACTATACGAAGTCCCCGTCGATCGGCCCGGCGGATGCCAAAGTGAAGCTTATGGAATTCGGCGATTTCAAGTGCCCGACATGCGCTTACTTCAGCCAAGATATCATGTCCAAAATCAAAACGGAATACATCGATACAGGTAAAATTTCGCTGAATTATCAGAATTGGACGATCATTGCGCAGGACTCTTATACCGCCGCGCTCGCCGGTTTGTCGATTTACCACCAGAGCAACGAGGAATTCTGGAAATTTTACGACGCGATGTTCAAGAACCAGAACCCGAATGAGAAGGAACTTTGGGCTACGCCCGAATTTCTGGTCAATTTCGCGAAGCAGCAAGGCCTGAAAATCGATTACGACAAGCTCAAGAAGGACATCGAAGAAGGCACGTACAAGGACGAATTGGACGCGCAGAACGCTTTCGCGCGTAAGCACAACTTCACCGGCACGCCGACCGTGCTTCTCAATGGGGTTAAGCTGGACAACCAGACGGCCTTGGCATACGACAATCTGAAAGCCGCGATCGACAAAGCCCTGCAAGAATCCGAAAAATAACGGGAGGCCCGTCATGCGAGCACTCATCCGCGAATACGGCATTCTATTCGCCTTCATCGTATCGCTGACCGCGACGGGCGGCAGCCTGTTCCTCAGCGAAGTCATGGGCTACATCCCTTGCCAGTTATGCTGGTTCCAGCGCATTTTCATGTACCCTCTCGTACTCCTGCTCGGCAGGGCCGCCATCCGTGACGACAGGGGAATCGCCGGATACGCGCTCCCCCTCAGCGTCATCGGGGCCGTGATCGCGTCTTACCATTACGCAGAACAGAAAATTCCCGGCCTTGCCGACATCGCGCCTTGCACGGCCGGCGTTCCTTGCAACACCGATTACCTGGACTGGTTCGGCATCATTACGATCCCCCTGATGGCGCTGACCGCCTTCCTTCTCATCATCGCGTTTCTCCTGCTCAGCCGCAAACCGGCGGAAGAAGCAGCATCCTAAAGTACCGGCTAAGCACCAAAAAAGTCCAAAACCCGCAAAGCATGCCGCTTTGCGGGTTTTGGACTTTCCGGAAAGTTTGCCGTAAGCCGGGTTCTGTACTTCTGGTGGTATCGCGGACGGCTGGGTGCCATCCTCCCACGTATTGAAGCGACAATCATCTTTCTAGGCCGTCCATTGCTGAACGGCTCAAGCGACCAACCCAACGCGCCCCGGGCAAGGGCTTGCGGCCGGCAATCGCCTGCCGCGCGCGTTCTCTTAGGTCTTGCTCCGGATGGGGTTTACCAGGAACAGGGTCACCCATGCTCCTCGTGGTCTCTTACACCACGGTTCCACCCTTGCCTGTTGCTCTGCCCCTCTGGTTTAATCCTTTCGGGGCCCCCGCAAAGTAATCGGAATATGCTTCGAAGCATAACGTCACTTTGTGGGGATAAGCTCATCGGCGGTCCATTTCTGTGGCACTATCCTTCGGCTCGCGCCGACTGGACGTTATCCAGCATCCTGCCCTGCGGAGCCCGGACTTTCCTCCCGCGGCCGCATGCCGCCGGCGATTGTCTGTCAAACTTTCCGGTTCGCAACGTCTAGTATAGCGCGAATCCGTCCGCGATACAACGGGAATCGCTGGCTGATCGTCCAATTCGCCCGGCCCGGTTCACCGCAGCCGGAACGGCTCCGTGTTCACCTGAGAGGCCAGGGCTTGCGTGGCGTATCCTTGTTCGGCGAGACGGAGCTGCAGCCATTCCGCCGCTTTGGCCTTCATGATTTTCTCCGCGTTATGTCCCGGATCCACGAGCGCGAGGCCGGCCGCAGCCGCGTCTTGCGCGGTATGATAGTCGATGTCGCCCGTCACGAGCACGTCGGCTCCCGCGAACATCGCGTTGCGGATAAACCGGGAGCCCGAGCCGCCCAAAACCGCGACCTTGCGGATGCGCTTGCTCCCCTCGCCCACGACCCGGACGAACGGCACGTCGAACGCCCTTTTGACGCGCTCCGCGAATTCGTCCAGGCTCTCGTCCGCCGGCAGTTTGCCGACGCGGCCCAGCCCGAAGGAGCGGCCCTTCAATTCCATGGGATACAAGTCGTATGCCGCTTCTTCGTAAGGATGGGCTTTCAGCATCGCCGCGATGACCGCTTTATGCACGCTTTGCGGCACGATCGTTTCGATTCGCACTTCCGCGGCCGTCTCGAGCTTCCCCTGCCGGCCGATGTACGGATCGCTGCCTTCCCGGGGCATGAACGTGCCCGTCCCCTCCACGTTGAAGCTGCAATGGCTGTAATTCCCGATCCAACCCGCTCCGGCGGCGAACATGGCGTCCCGCACCGCGGCTTGATGCTCCTGGGGGACGAACACCGCCAGCTTATACAGCTTGTCGGTATGGGCTTCACGGAGCACCTGGCGGCCTTCCAGACCAAGCGCATCCGCCATCCAGTCGTTCATGCCCCCGTCCGCCGAATCGAGGTTCGTGTGGGCGACGTACACCGCGATATCCCGCTTCAATAGCTCCGCGGCCAAGGCGCCTGATGGCGTATCGGTTTGGAGATGCGCAAGCGGCCGGTAAATAACCGCGTGATGGGCGATAATGAGTTCTGCCCCCAGCGCTGCCGCTTCGGCAACCACTTCCGGCGTCACGTCGAGCGCGACAAGCACCTTCGAAACTTCCTTGCGAGCGGAACCGACCTGCAGGCCGATTTTGTCCTCCGGCTCCGCGTAATGCTTGGGAGCCAGCCGCTCCATCATCTGGATTACGGTTTCTCCTCTGGCAAACATGCGAGCACCTCCCGAATTTCCGCCACCGCGGTTTCCCATTGCCGGATTTTGTCCGCGGCTCCTTCGGCGGACGAACGTCCCATCTGCGCGATGATCTGTTCCCGCTTCGCGATTTCCTGCCGCCATTTGCGCCGGAACTCGGCCCCTCCGCGGCGAACGAGAAGCGGTCCCATTTCCAGCAGCAGCTGCAGTTTCATCGAAGGTACGCAAGGCGCGAGAACCTTTTCGTCGTACAGGTTCCGGTTTTCGCGTTCCGCTTCGGACCGATCCGCCGGACGCACGGCTCGGAGCAGCGTATAAATGACGCCGTCTTCTTCAAGGAGCTGCTCCCGGTCCAGCAAGTAGCCGTTCTCGATCAGCCAGCGCCGGACCGCATCTTCCGCGACATGGGGAGACAACACTAACGTTCGGACCCCGTTCAGGCGTTCGCCCGCAGCCTCGAGCAGCCTCGCCATCAAGCTGCCGCCCATGCCCGCGATGCATACCGTGTCCACTTCTCCGGGCGCCAGCACCGACAAGCCGTCCCCGTGCCGGACGGACACCGTGTCCGCCAGCCCCGCTTCCGCGACTTGCCGTCTTGCGGCTTCCACGGGACCGGCATTAACGTCTCCGGCCACCGCGAAGCGAATCCTCCCGCTTCCGGCCAAATAAACGGGAAGCAGCGCGTGATCCGTTCCGATATCGGCCAAACGGGCGCCCTCCGGCACCCACTCCGACAACGCCGCGAGCCGCCGGGACAGTTTGACGCGCGCTCCTTCTTCTTTCATGATGTGATCCGCGTTCATCGCACAACCCATTCCATCCATTGTTTTCGAAGCCGGTACATGATCAGCCCCGCCAGTAATGTTTTGCCCAGAAGACCGGACTGGATCCACCGGGAATCCACTCCGCCCATCGAGGCATGAAGCTCCGGCATGAACCACAGGATCAGTCCCGCCGTAAAGAATACGATCCCGACCGAGCGGAACCGGACGTGCAAGTACCATGACAGCCAAGCGAACAGGAGCGCAGCCGGAATCCAGAACAGCTGCGTCTGTCCCCACGACGGCTCCGGAATGTGCCGCAACAGCAGCTTCGCATAGAGGGCAATGACCGATATCCAACCGAACCAGTGGACGAGCGCAAGGCGCAAGATGAGCCCGCAGCCGATGCACATCGCCGCGCAGATCGCGAGCAGGACGATCGGCCCTATCCCTTCCGTCCATCCGTGCAAATCCAGAATGGCGGCTCCCGCTCCGAAAAGGAAGAGCATGCCGCCTCCCAGCGCGAGCAGCGCGCGGACCGGACGGTCTTCCCGCCACATGCCGCCCATCGCAACGAATCCTGTCGTCACGAGACCGACCAGACCGATTTGCAATGCCAGAGGAAACGCGCTAAAATGAAGTACAGCAAGACAGATCAAGGCAAAAATTCCAAAAACAAGCACCCAGCTCTTGCGCGGCGCCTGCCCGATTTTCCGGACCGCCGTTTCTACCGCGCCCTTCGGCCGTTCGCTCAAGTCGTCCAAATACAAATTTTGCAGAAAATCGCAATAATGCTCGGGCAGCAGCTTGCTCCTGCGCCACGCTTCGATTTCATTGACGATAAACTTGCGTTTCTCTTCCTGATCCGCAGCCGGCACCCGACATTCCTCCTGACGTTTCCTGGAACCAAGTATAAACGGCTATTGCCGATTATGGACGGCACCACACGTTTATATCGGAGTCGATTCAGACAAGTAAGGCCAAGAGATGACGCTGCTTGCTGAATCGAAAAAGACCCTCAACCCTCAAGGGCGGAAGGCCTCGATAATCCATATATCGTCTTATTCCAGGAAATCTTTCAGTCTTTTGCTCCGGCTCGGGTGGCGAAGCTTGCGGAGAGCTTTGGCTTCGATCTGGCGGATGCGCTCGCGGGTCACGCCGAATACTTTGCCCACCTCTTCCAAGGTGCGGGTGCGGCCGTCATCCAGGCCGAACCGAAGGCGAAGCACGTTCTCCTCCCGCTCGGTCAGCGTATCCAGCACGTCCTCCAGCTGCTCCTTCAGCAGCTCGTAAGCGGCGGCGTCGGCGGGAGCCAGGGCCTCCTGGTCCTCGATGAAATCCCCGAGATGTGAATCGTCTTCTTCCCCGATCGGCGTCTCAAGCGATACCGGTTCTTGGGCGATTTTCATGATTTCCCGGACTTTGTCCACGCTCAGCTCCATTTGCTCGGCGATTTCTTCCGGCGCCGGCTCGCGGCCGAGCTCCTGAAGCAGCTGCCGGGATACGCGGATCAGCTTGTTGATCGTCTCGACCATGTGCACCGGAATCCGGATCGTCCGCGCCTGGTCCGCGATGGCCCGCGTAATGGCCTGGCGGATCCACCAGGTGGCATAGGTGCTGAATTTAAAGCCTTTCATATGGTCGAATTTCTCGACGGCTTTCAGCAGGCCCATGTTGCCCTCCTGAATAAGATCGAGAAACAGCATGCCGCGCCCGACGTAACGTTTGGCGATGCTGACGACAAGACGGAGGTTGGCTTCGGCCAGCCTTTTTTTGGCTTCCTCGGCTTCGGCGCCGCCGATCTCGATTTTTTTGGCCAATTCGACTTCGTCGTCCGCTCCGAGGAGCGGCACCCTTCCGATCTCTTTCAGGTACATCCGGACCGGATCGTTGATCTTGATCCCCGGGGGCAGAGACAAGTCGTCGTCGAAATTGAACTCGTCACGCTCGTCCTCTTCCCCGTGCGGCCCCCGGTCGTCATGGTCGTTGACGACTTCGATGCCGTGGTCGGCAAGCTGCTCGAAAAATTCGTCGATCTGCTCGGCATCCTGATCGAACGGAGAGAGCTTCTCCATGATGTCTTTATAGGTCAAGGAAGATTTCTTCTTGCCCTGTTCCAGCAGCTGGGCCTTCACCTGTTCCAAAGTGGCTTCCGTCTCAAGCCCGGTGTGTTGATCGTTCGCCATTTCCGACTCCCTCCTCCCTAGAAACCGTCCGCGTTACATCGCCTTGCGTTTCTTTTCTAGGGCCATGATCTCTGTCAAAATTTGCGCGGCGCGCAGATGGTCTCCCGCCCGCTCCGCACGCTGCATCTCTTCTTTGTTTCGGTCGATTTCCCGGGTCAAGGAGACGAGGCCGACGGTGCGGATGCAATCTTCCAATTCCCGTTCGCCGAACGGTACCTCCATCAGCGCGATGGCGCTTGCGGCCCTCTCCAGACGGTCGTCCTGCAAATAAGCGACGAAGCGTCCGACGTCGGGTTCGTTGCCTTCGGCAAAGTAGGCGTATAAGTAAGCGGCAAGCGCCGCGTGCTCCTCCACGTGAAAATCGTCCCCCAGCCGTTCCCGCACCAACGACGCCGTACCCTGGTCCTGCATCATCCACGAGAGCAGCTGTTTTTCGGCTTGAACGTAGGCTGGCGTCAGCTGCGGCAGTTTGGAGGAAGATCTCTTTTCATTCCATACATTATTCCACGATCCGGCAGGAATATCCCCTGCGTTTCCCAATTTCTCCTGCTTCCGAACGTCAAGGACTTCCTGCTTCAGCGTATCGATCGATACGCCGAATTCCTGGGCCAGTTCTTTCAGCAGCAGCTCCCGCTCGGTCGGGGAATCCCGACGCGCCACGAGGCGGACCGCTTCGCGCAAATACCGGATCTTCCCATCTTCTTCTAGGAGTATATGGGATTTCCTTAAATATATAAGCTGAAATTTGACGGCGGAAACGGCACCCTCGATGAACTCCCGGACGAAAGCCTCGGGTCCGTGGGCCGTGATGTATTCGTCCGGATCCATCCGTCCCGGAAGCACGCTGACCCGGACGCGGAATCCCGCGGATTCGAGCAGGGGGATGCTTTTGCGGGCGGCGGCTTGTCCCGCGTCGTCTCCGTCGTAGCAGACGATCGCCTCTTCCGCGAACCTGCGGAGCAGCGCCGCATGCTCGGCGGTGAGCGCCGTCCCCATGGACGCGACCCCGTTGTGGACGCCGCCCGACCAGGCTTTGATGCAATCCACGTAGCCTTCGAACAGAACCACCTGCCTGGAACGCCGGATGGCGGCCCGGGCTTCATGAAGCCGGTACAGCGTTCGGCTCTTGTTAAACAGCGGCGTCTCAGGGGAGTTCAAATACTTCGGCTGTCCGTCTCCGAGCAGCCTCCCCGCGAACGCGGCGACTTTGCCGTCCCCGTCGTGGATCGGGAACATGATCCGTTCCCGAAACCGGTCGACGTAACCGTCACCCTCTTGTCTACGGGAGAGAAGGCCTCCGCGTTCCATTTCGCCAAGATCGAATTCTTGCCGTTGCAGCGCCTGGACGAGCATATCCCACCGGGCCGGGGCGAAGCCGATTCCGAATTCCTCGATCAGCTTGTCCGTGAATCCGCGCGAACGCAGATAGTCCATCGCGGGCTTGCCGGCATCCGTGTTCCGCAGCACGTAATGATACAACTTGGCGGAATAGGCATGGGCTTCGTACAGCGTCTGGCGTTCCTTCTGCATCGGGGTCGGTTCGTCCTGGCGGACCGGGGTCCAACTGACGGGAATGCCGGCTTCCTCGGCAAGCCTTTTGACCGCCTCGGGAAACGTCTCGCCTTCCATTTCCATCACGAACTTGATGACGTTGCCGCCTTTGCCGCAGCCATAGCAATGGTAAATTTGCTTCTCCGGAGTTACGGTGAAGGAAGGTGTTTTCTCCGAATGAAATGGACAGAGCCCCTTGAGGTATTTGCCGTTCTTCGACAGGTGCACGTATCTGCCGACCGTCTCGGCGATGTCGTGCCGGCGCAGCACCTCGTCGATTACCGTCTGGGGAATCATGCCGTTGTTCATGTAAGACCACCTTCTTCAATGCACGTAATACAATTCGCTACCGATTTCGATTCTCCTGCTCGCCTCGCAGCAGAGCTGTCAGTTTTTGTTGAAACCTGATCCTATCCTCGTCGGTAAAAGCGGGCGGGCCCTTGGTCCTCACGCCTCCCCGGCGCAGCTTCGCGGAAAAATGCCGCTGTTCGAGCAATCCCGCGATGTCGGTATCCCGGATTTCCTTCCCGCGCGGCGTCAAAACCGCGGCTCCCCGTGACAGCCCCAGCGCGGCCAATCCGTAATCCCCCGTGACGAGCACGTCGCTCGGCTGCAGCACATTGGCGATATACAAATCCGCGGCCTGATCGCCGGCGTCCACGGTGACGACCTGCACGCGATCTTCCGGCACCAGCACGTGGGCATGGCTGGAGACGAGAAGCGCCGTCGCCCCGCACGACCGCACGGTCCGCGCGATTTCCGGCTTGACGGGACAAGCGTCGCCGTCCACGACCACCCGGTTTCGCATCGGATCCACCGGAATCACCACCCGCTTACCCAAAGTTTGCCGTACTATTATATACGTCAACGAGCTTCAAAATCCTGCCGCCGATTCATCAAATTTTATCATAATACCCGCTGGCCTCCCGCGTGTCAAGGCCCAGATAATGGATGACAAAAGGACGTAATGCCTATCCCTGCGGACACGAAGCGAAAATAATTCCCAAAAAGCGACGTTGCTTCTTGGCGTTAAGGCGCCCGCTGCCGAAAAAACACCGCCGCGATTCGCGGCGATGCCTTGGATCTAACGTTGGAACCGCTCCATGATGAGGCTCGCCGTTTCTTCGACCGCCTTGTTCGAAACGTCGATCACCATGCAGCCGATTTTGTCCATGACTTCCCGGGCATGGCGAAGCTCACGTTCGATCCGTTCGGAAGTCGCGTACGACGCCGTGTCGGGCAGCCCGAGCGCCTTCAGCCTCTCCTTGCGTATCGCGTTCAAAGCCTCCGTGTTGATGGTGAGCCCGACCACCTTGAACGGGGAAACGGTGAACAGCTCTTTGGGAGGAACCAATTCGGGCACGAGCGGCACGTTCGCGACCTTGAAGGTTTTATGGGCCAGCACCATGGACAGCGGCGTCTTGGACGTGCGGGATACGCCGATGAGCACGATATCGGCCTTGTGAATGCCCGTAACGTCCCGCGCATCGTCGTACTTGACGGCGAACTCCACCGCCTCCACCTTGCGGAAATAATCGGCGTCAAGCACGTGGTTCAAGCCGGGCTGATGCCGGGATTCCCGGCCGAAACGCTCCTCCAGCCGGCCGATCAGCGTGCCGAGCAGATCGATGGCGGTTACGCCCCGCCGGGCTGCCTCTGCGACGATGTGATCACGCAGCGACGGAATGACCAGCGTATACAGCACCATCCCGAGATCCTCTTCCGCGGCGGCCAGCACCGCATCGATTCCTTCCGGTGAATGGATGAACGCGGCCCGGCGGATTTGGACCGACAGCGGGTGAAACTGGGCGGCCGCCGCCCGAACCGCAAGCTCGCCGGTATCCCCGGCGGAGTCGGACACGACATAAACGGTTACGCTCGTTTGCGTCATCTCGCGATTTTCCCTCCCGGTCCGAAGCCGCGGTTATCCCGCCAGCTTCGAGAAGTCCGCGAACGATTTGACGTCGTCCGCGATCAGGCCGAGCAAGGACAGCCGGTTCGCTCGCACCGCTTCGTCTTCCGCCATGACCATGACCGCCTCGAAATAACGGGCAATCGGCGCGCTCAGTTCCGACAGCGCGGACAAGGCGTCGTCCATGCGCGCTTCCGCGATCGCCGCAGCGTACTTGCCGTGTACGTTCCGCCAAGCGACGTGCAATTCGCCTTCCGACGGATCGGAGAATAGCGCCGGATCGACACGCCGCGAGTCCGACTTGGCCGCCAGGTTGCAGACCCGGTTGATCGCTTCGGCCACGGGTCGGAACGCTTCCTTGCGGTCTTCGGCGGTTTGCTTCTGAAGGGCGTGGGCCCGCAGCAGCGTCTTCCGGACGTCGCCGGCCGCGCCGGTACCCAGCACGGCATCGATTACGTCGTAGCGGATGCCTTGCTCGGTCAACACGTTTTTCACGCGCAGCGCGAAAAACTCCTGCATGTCCTTGCGGATCCCCGCGATGTCCCGTTTCAGGCCGCGAGCCGCCAGAACGTCGAGAGCGATGTCGAACAGCTCCGCCAGCGGAAGTTCGAACTCATGCTCCAAGAGCGTGGACACGATTCCTGCCGCTTGCCGCCGCAGCGCGTAGGGATCCTGTGAGCCCGTCGGCACGATGCCGATGGAGAAGCAGCCGGCGATCGTGTCGATTTTATCGGCGATGCCGACGATGGCTCCGACCGGGGAAGCCGGAGGGCGATCCCCCGCGTTGCGCGGCGAGTAGTGCTCGTTGATGGCCCGGGCGACGGCTTCCCGCTCGCCGGCCTTGCGGGCGTAATCTTCGCCCATGATTCCCTGCAGCTCCGGGAACTCATAAACCATCTGGGAAACCAGGTCGAATTTGCAGATGTCCGCCGTGCGGCTCACGTCCGCCTTGACCGCATCGTCCGCCGCCAGCCGATCTGCCAACCGGTCGGCTACGGCGCGCATCCGGCGCACCTTGTCGGCCACCGTACCCAGCTCCTCGTGATAGACGATGTTCTCCAGCTTCGCCAGCGCGTCGGGAATCGCCAGCTTCTTATCTTCCTCATAGAAGAACTTCGCATCGGACAAGCGGGCCCGCAGCACCTTCTCGTTGCCGCGGGAAACGACGTCAAGGGACAGCGAGTCCCCGTTCCGCACGGTCACGAAGTAGGGCTGCAGCTTGCCTTCCCGGTTGAGAACCGGAAAATACCGCTGATGCTCGCGCATCGAAGTGATCAGCACTTCCTGAGGGATGTCGAGGAACGAAGGATCGAAGGAACCCGTCAGCACGGTCGGCGTTTCGACGAGGAAAAGCACTTCCTCGAGCAGGTCGTCCTTCACCGCGATCTGCCAGTCCTTGTCTTCAGACAGCTTCCGGATTCCTTGCACGATCGCGGCTTCCCGTTCCGCCACGTCGGCCAGCACGTGCTGCTCTCTCAAGCGCTCCACGTAATCTTGCGGTTCCCGGATTTCCGTCTCGCCGCCGAGGAATCGATGTCCCCGCGTGATTCGCCCGGAAGCGACGCCCGCGATTTCCAGCGGCACGACTTCCGTTCCGTGCAGCGCGACCAGCCAGCGGATCGGGCGTACGTAACGGAGCTCGTAGCTGCCCCACCGCATGCTCTTCGGAAACGTAAGGGAGGTGACCAGGGCCGTAAGCGCTTCGGGAAGCAGCGCGGCGGTTTCGACGCCCTTGCTGCTCTTATTCGCGTACACATATTCGACGCCGCCGAGCTCCTTGAAGATCAGGGCCTCCGGCTCGACGCCGTTGCTTCTGGAGAATCCGCGGGCGGCTTTGGTCCAGACGCCGTTCTCGTCCAGCGCGATTTTGCGGGCCGGTCCTTTGACCTCTTCGTTCACGTCCTCCTGGCGGTCGGCCACCCCGACCGCGAGCACGGCCAGCCGCCGGGGGGTCGCGTAGGCGCGCACCTCTTCATAGGCGAGCCGGCTGGACTGAAGCCATTTCTCGGCCTTGTCCTTGAGCTGCTCCATGGCCGCGCGGACGAAACGGGCGGGCACTTCCTCCAGCCCGATTTCAAGAAGAAGATCCTTAGGCATGTTGGTCAGCTCCTTTCTTGAGCAGGGGGAATCCGAGCCGTTCCCGCTCCTGCAAGTACGTCGCGGCCACTTGCCGCGACAGGTTGCGCACCCGGGTGATATAGCCCGTCCGTTCCGTTACGCTGATGGCGCCGCGCGCATCGAGCAGGTTAAACGTATGCGAGCATTTGAGCGCGTAATCGTAAGCGGGATACACGAGATTTTGCTCCATGGCCCGTTTGGATTCCGTTTCGTACGTCGAAAATAACTGGAACAGCATCGGCACGTCCGATACCTCGAACGTGTATTTGGAATGCTCGTACTCCTGCTGGCGGAAAACGTCTCCGTACGTGATGCCGTCGACCCACTCCAGGTCGAACACGTTCTCCTTCGCCTGGATGTAGGACGCCAGCCTCTCCATGCCGTACGTGATTTCGACCGACACGGGGTGGCAGTCGATGCCGCCGACCTGCTGGAAATACGTGAACTGGGTCACTTCCATGCCGTCCAGCCATACCTCCCATCCGAGTCCCCAAGCTCCCAAGCCCGGATGCTCCCAATTGTCTTCGACGAAGCGGATATCGTGATGGCGGGGGTCGATGCCCAGCCGCTTCAGGCTTTCGAGATAGATTTCCTGAATATTGTCCGGGGACGGCTTCATGATCACCTGGAATTGATGATGCTGGTACAGCCGGTTCGGGTTCTCCCCATACCGCCCGTCCGCGGGGCGTCGGGACGGCTCCACGTACGCCACGTTCCAAGGCTCAGGGCCGATCGAACGAAGGAAGGTCATGGGATTCAGCGTGCCCGCGCCTTTCTCCGTGTCGTACGGCTGCACGACGATGCAGTTTTGCTCCGCCCAGAACTGCTGGAGCGTCAACGTCATTTGCTGGAAATTCATGGTTCAGATCTCTCCTTCTTGGCTTTGAGGGCTCCCGAAAAGAAAATCGGATCAAGCTCGGCAGGGGGCGCGCCGTACGGGAGCAATAGCAAACTTCCCGAATGGCCAAGTAAAACGGCTACGCCGTCCTGATCGGACGGATAGACGGTTTATCGAGGTGATTCAGAAAAGTATAGCGAATTTTATACTTTCTGAATCACCAAAAAGCTCCCGTCTCTACGTCCGCGCGCGCAGACGTAGGGACGGGAGCTTCATTCCCGCGGTTCCACCCTACTTGGTCCCGGATCCGTGAACGGCCCGAAACCCGCTTTTTCCGAAATCGCCTCTCCGGAGCGCCCTTCGCCCGGTCCGTCCGTCCGGGCTCGCACTCTCCCCGGCTCGCTTGGCTGCCGACGGTAACCGGCTACTTTCTCCTTCATCGAGAACCTTATTGATGCCATTCTATCCAACCGGATCGGGATTGTCAAACCCGCGGTTTTCCCGGACTCCGGACTCCGGCGGCCGGCCGAGCAGTTCGCCGTGCCGCTCCAGCTGATCGAGAAATTGACGGGATTTGAGGTTTAAGCCGAGGTGAGTGTCCATCCAGCGGCGCAAGGCCAGCTGTAGCTGCCGCTTGGAACTCTCCTTGAGCGCGATGTTCCCGAGCCTCGCAAGATCGAGCCCAACGAACAGCCGCAGCAGCTTCCAGACCGCCTCGTCGAGCTCGAGCGCCCCCGGGTCGCGGTGCCGGCACGTTGGGCAGAGGGCTCCTCCGACGGCCGGACTGAAGCGGAAATCCCCTTCCGTCCTTCCGCAGCCCGCGCATTCGTCCAGCGCCGGCAAATAGCCGGACGCCCCGGCGATTTTCATTTCATAAACCCTCAGGAGCACGGCT
This sequence comes from Cohnella sp. CFH 77786, assembly GCF_019400745.1. Taxonomy (GTDB): domain Bacteria; phylum Bacillota; class Bacilli; order Paenibacillales; family Paenibacillaceae; genus Cohnella. The sequence continues at coordinate 475,675 of NZ_WJIB01000001.1, forward strand.
GGATCCTTGCCTTCCGCCAGACCGGTCAGGCATGCCTTCAGCTGGCGGAACAGATAAGCTCCGGCATCCTCTTCCCCGACCGCCCGGTCCGTGAGCTCCGCCGCGTACGCGGCGTAAGCCGGCCCTTCCAAGCCTTCCCTCAGCTCGCGAAAAGGTTCGATGATTTCGCCGCTGTTGAGCGTCCCGAGCGAGCCGGATTTATAGAACGAATATTCCCCGTATGTAAACAATTGCGCCAGCGCGCCGTACCGGCTTTTGGGCTTGCGAGCCCCCCGGACGACGAGTCCCTGCTTGCCGTGCGATTCCGTCAACAAGGTCACGATCTTGTTGCCTTCCCCGTAGTCCGTGCTGCGGATGACGATTCCTTCCACCCGATAGAGCATCGATCAACCTCTCCCCACGGCTCCCTCGGCCGCAGTACCCCTCATACGTCTCCCGCGATACCGCCGTTACGGCGGCACCGCCTCCTCCGGGGCACCGCCGGTTCCCTCCTCCGGGATTTCGGAAGGCGGCGTGTCGGCGGACCCGAGCGCATCCATTTCCTTGTACAGCAAATAGGCTTCAATATCTCCGGTTTTCGTAAACACGTGCCAAGTGAAATCCCGCACAGCGCTTCATCCTCTCCGGGCGGAAATGACATGCTCTTACCCGTTTTAGGATGTCCCGCCGCGCGCCGGGTATCCGCCTCGGCCGCAGCCGGAAACCGCTTATTCGTGCCGGAATCCGAGCGATTTGAGCACCGACTCGCGGTTGCGCCAGTCTTTTTTCACCTTGACCCACAGCTCCAAGAAGATTTTGGAGCCGAGCAGCCGTTCCATGTCCTCGCGGGCCAGCTTGCCGATTTCCCGCAGCAGCGCCCCTTGTTTGCCGATCACGATCCCTTTTTGCGAATCCCGCTCCACGTAAATGACGGCGCCGACGTTCACGACCCCGTTATCGCCCGTTCCCATGCTTTCGATTTCGACCGCGATCGAGTGGGGCACTTCCTCGCGGGTAAGCTGGAGGATTTTCTCGCGGATCAGCTCGGCGCACACGAACTGCTCCGGATGGTCGGTCACCTGGTCGGCCGGGTAATACATCGGGCCCTCATCCAAATATTTGCCCACCTGCTCCAGAAGCGCGTTCACGTTGTTGCCTTGCAGCGCCGATACGGGCACGATTTCCGCGAAATCATGCAGCTTGCGGTATGTCTCGATGATCGGCAGCAGCGCTTCCGGATGCACCTTGTCGATTTTGTTGAGCACCAGGAACACCGGCGTACTGACGTTCTTCAGGCGTTCGATGATGAAGCGGTCGCCGCCCCCGAGCTCTTCCGTAACGTCGATCAGAAACAGCACAGCGTCCACTTCCTCCAGCGCGCTGATGGCCGCTTTGACCATGTAATCCCCGAGTTTGGAGAACGGCTTATGGATGCCCGGCGTGTCCAGGAACACGATCTGCATGTCTTCCGTCGTGTAGACGCCGTGGATTTTGTTTCTCGTCGTTTGCGGCTTGTCCGACATGATGGCGATTTTCTGGCCGATTACCTGGTTCATCAGCGTGGACTTGCCTACGTTCGGCCTTCCTACGATCGCCACGAAGCCGGATTTGAAGCCCTCTTTCATTCCGTTTCGCTCCTCATTTTCGCAAGTCCCGGTTGGTGAATGCTCCGGGCAGCAGCTCTTCCACGGTTGTGATGCGATAATCCCCGCGCAGGTTGCCCATCACGACGGGCATGTCGGGCCGGCACAGCTCCGCCATCACTTGGCGGCAGACGCCGCAAGGGGTAATCGGCGAGTCCGTGTCCCCGATTACCGCCGCGACTTGGAACTCGCCCGGCTGCCGGCCGTCCGCGATGGCCCTGAACAAAGCCGTCCGTTCGGCGCAGTTCGTCGGGCTGTAAGCCGCGTTCTCCACGTTGCAGCCCGCGTGCAGATGTCCGTCGGCGTCCATGAACACGGCGCCGACGCGGAAATTCGAATAAGGAACGTACGCTTTCGCGTACACTTCCTTGGCTGCCTCCAGCAGCCGGATCGGATCCCATTGCCTCTGTCCCGTCATCTTCCGGTTCCCCTCTCGTCCTATCCGAATATCGTCCGCCATAGCGGCGGCCCCAATACGGCCGATCCGGCGGCGGCCGCGAACAGCGAGGCGACGAGCACGGCGCCGGCCGCCGCGTCCTTCGCGGCTTTCGCCAGCGGGTGCTCGGCCCTTGTCGCCAAATCGACCGTCCGTTCCACCGCCGTATTGATCAGCTCTGCGGTCCATACGCCGGCCGCGGCGGCGCCCAGCCAAAGCCAATCCGACAGCCCCACGCGGAGCCATAAGCCCGCGGCCGCGACGACCGCCGCGGCGGCCACGTGAAACCTCATGTTCCTCTCGTTGCGGATCGCGTATGCGATTCCCCTAAGGGCAAACCCGAACGAAACGATCCAGGGAGTACGCGGACGGTTCACCGCGTCAGCCCCGCCTTCGCGAGCACGTCTTCCTGTTTGGAGAACATTTCCCGTTCCCGCTCTTCGTTATCGTGGTCATAGCCGAGCAGATGAAGGAAGCCGTGCACGAACAGGAAACCCAGCTCCCGTTCGAAGCTGTGGCCGTACTCGGCGGCTTGCGCTTCGGCGCGCGGCACGGAGATCACGATATCGCCGAGCATGTCGGAGAACGGATCCCCGGCGTCCGTTTCGTCCTCCCACGCTCCGCTTTCCCCATCGGTCCCCTCGTATTCCTCGTCGAAACGCACCAACGGCTCTTCGCCCACCGTTTCCACCAACGAAAAGGAAAGCACGTCCGTCGGCTTGTCCAAGCCGCGGAACTGCCGGTTCAATTCGCGGATCCCCTCGTCGTCCGTCAGCGTCACCGTTACGATGCCGTCATCGACGCCCTCTGCTTCCCCCGCCATATTCAGCAGCCGCTCGAGCAGCTCCATCCAGGCTTCTTCTTTCGGACCCGCGCCGCCTTCCCGTTCATCGATCCATTCCAGGCTTAGTGTCATGACAGCTTCTCCTTTGGCTCCTTATGCTCTCTCGGCTTCAAGTCTTTGTCGTCGGGATATTCGATCCGCGAGTGGAAGGTGCCGATTACCGTTTCCTTAAGCGACACGGCGATGCGGTCCAGTTCCCGAAGGGTCAAATCGCATTCGTTGAATTGATTGTCGTCCAGCCGGTCCTTGATGATTTTGCCGATGATGCCCTCGATCTGTTCGACCGTCGGATGGTTCAGCGAGCGGACTGCGGCCTCCACGCAATCCGCAATGCCCACGATCGCGGCTTCTTTGGATTGCGCCTTCGGACCCGGGTAACGGAAATCGTCTTCGGTATACTCGCAATCGACCCCTTGGTCTTTGGCCTGCTTAACGGCTTTGTAATAAAAATATTTCAGGAACGTCGTGCCGTGGTGCTGCTCGGCGATGTCGCGGATCGGCTTGGGCAGCTTGTGCTCTTTGAGCAATTGCCCGCCTTCCCGGGCATGCGCGATGATGATCGAAGCGCTCACCTTGGGCTCGAGCCGGTCGTGGGGATTGTCCCCGCCGTTCTGGTTCTCGATGAAATAGAGCGGCCTTTTCGTTTTGCCCACGTCATGGTAGAACGAGCCGACCCGGCACAGGAGTCCGTTAGCGCCTACGGCTTCGGCGGCCGCTTCCGAAAGGTTGCCCACCATCAGGCTGTGGTGATACGTGCCCGGAGTCTCCGTAAGCAGTTTTCGCAGAAGCGGATGGTTCGGGTTGGACAGCTCGACGAGCTTCAAATCGGACAGGATGCCGAACGTGATCTCGAAGAAAGGCATAAGGCCGATAACGAGGACGGCGGCGAGCAGTCCGCTGGCGAACATGAAGCCGACCGATTGCACCAGCCGGATCCGCTCCGGTTCCTCGGCGATCAGGCCGATCGCGAGCACCGCGACCGAGCCGAACAGGCTGACCATGATGCCGGCCTTCAGAATCGCGGAACGCTGACTGGCCCGATGGATCGAAAGCGCTGCGGTGAAAGAAACGACGGCGGCCACGAAGCCGTAATGGAAATCGAACAGGTTGTCCTGCCGCACGTTCAGCACCACGCTGGCGAGCATCGTGAACACGAAAGCGCTCACCAGGCCCATATTCAGGTCCATGAGCAGCGTGACCAGCATGCTTCCGAGCGCGACGGGGGCCAAATAGCCGATGAACGGCCATTGTTCGGAATGCGTTAAGGCGACCAAATGCATCATCAGGATATTAAGGCCGAAAATGAGAAGCAGCATCAGCCACTGCGCGTTGGTCCGCTCCCGGGAAACGTCGGCCGGCGCGGTCATCGCGCCGTATCCGTAAATGCCGAGCGTGAACAGGACCGATAGCAGCAGCACGCCGAGCTGCGGCCAGTACGTCTTGCGCTCCTTGAGCAATTCCATGGCCACGAGACGGTCGTAGATGTCTTGCGTAATGACTTGACCGGCCTTGACGATGACGTCTCCTTGCTTGATCAGGACAGGAGGCGTATTGCGTTTCGCCTCAACCTTGGCGTCCTCCGTCGCCTGCTTGTCATAGAACTTATTGGGAAGAATGACGAGACGCGCCAATTCCTGCACCGTTTCCCGCTCGGTCTTGAGCGAAAGGGAACTGGCGTTGACGAGCTCGGCCACTTTGGTGCGTCCGGTCTCGGCTTCCGTGAGCGGTTCGCGGGTCAGCTTGCGGACGACGTCGCGGCCTACGGTTTTCATTTCCGCGATCTGGTCGACCGTGAGCCTCGGCAGCTTATAGAACGTCTCCTCGGGAACCTTATACAGCTGCGAAGCGATCACCTTGCGCATCTCCTCGAGCAAGGTGTCTGAATAAGCGGCCGAGCCGGTGTTGGCGATAACGAAAGCGTCGATGTAACGGTTCACGAGGTCCGGGATTTCCCGGCGGTAAATGTCGACTTTGTTCGCTTCGGTTATCTGGTCGTCCTGATTCAATTGCTCGATGCGGGCGAAAATTTGGTCCAGCAGCGTTTCGTTGCGAAGAGCCACGATGGAGAAGATCGGAGCGACGTCTTCGGCCGCCTTCTCCTGCGCTTCCAGCGTCGCTTTCTCGTCCGTGTATTGGTGAGGCGCCTTGATGTCCCGCTCGCTGACGCCTCCCAGCGAAATGTTGTACGTTTCCGGAACGAACCGGGAGGCCATGCTGATGTAAAATAAAAACACAAAAAGCAGGAGCAGGAGCCAGCGTATCCATACGCTCTGCTTCCACCCTGCCCGCTGCAAGGTCAGACGGTTGCCCGACGGGCCGCTTCGGTTCCGACTCATCCGGCATTCTCCTTCCTTATGGCTGCTGATCCAGATCCCTGTTGTACGCCATAATGATTTTCTGCACGAGAGCGTGCCGCACGACGTCCTGTTCGGAGAAATAGACGATGCCGATCTCCTCGATGTCGCGCAAAATCCGCTGCGCTTCGATCAAGCCCGATTTTTTGCCTTTGGGCAAGTCGATTTGCGTCACGTCTCCGGTGATGACCATATGGGAACCGAACCCGAGCCGGGTCAGGAACATCTTCATCTGTTCGGGCGTCGTGTTCTGCGCTTCGTCGAGGATGATGAAAGAATCGTCGAGCGTCCGGCCCCTCATGTAGGCGAGCGGTGCGATCTCGATCATTCCGCGCTCCAGCGCCTTGGCGACGCCGTCGGCGCCGAGCACGTCGTTCAGCGCGTCGTACAGCGGACGAAGATAGGGGTCGACCTTCTCTTGAAGGTCGCCGGGAAGGAAGCCCAGGCTTTCCCCCGCTTCCACCGCCGGGCGGGTCAGCACGATCCGCTTCACCCGGCCTTCCTTGAGCGCCGCGACGGCGCAGACGACGGCCAGATAGGTTTTGCCCGTGCCGGCGGGACCGATGCCGAACACGATGTCTTTCTTGCGTATGGTCGTGACGTAGTGCCGCTGGCCGAGCGTCTTGGGAACGACCGGCTTGCCGCGGTACGTAGTCGTGATTTCGCCTTTGAACAGCGACAGGAGCTGGTCCGCTTTCATGTCGCGCGCGAGCTCGAGCGCGTAGCGGACGTCGCGTTCGTTTAACTGCAAGCCGCCTCGGATCAATTGGAGCAGCGTCTCAAACAGTTGTTCCAGGGAACGCACGTCCTGATGCGGACCCTCGACGACGATTTCGGCTTCACGCGAGTGGATGGTCGATTCCGTTTCCCTCTCGATCAGGCGCAGGAACTTGTCCTGCGGACCGAATAACGCCAGCCCCTCCGCCGCATTGCCCAGCGGGATCGTTGCGGTATGCTTCAACTCGGTCAAAAAGCCTCATTCCCCCTACCCTGCAGGCGATTGTACGATGGGCCGCTCGACGCCGATCGATTGATCGACCTCGAAAAGTACGGTCATCATCACTTTACCATTCTCCTTATGTTCATGCAAAATGTTTTCCGACGTAATGCGAGCATCCGGGCCGCATTTCGCCAGCAGCTCCTCGCGGGCTTGCCGAAGTCCCGCTTCCTTGGCCTGATCCTCCGTCAGTTCGTCCCGGACCGTGCGGACCTCCAGCTCCTTCTCTTTCATGATGCCGAAAGGCAGCGTCCAGGAGAGGATTTTCCACGGGTAGATCGCGGAGCCGGTGCGCGATTCCGCGAAAGGCTCCCCGCCGTATCCGGAAATTTGCAAAGCCCGGTTGCCGACGACCCAATAGCTGCGTTCCTTGGAGGCTCCGGTTAACGTTTTCTGCTCGCGAACGAGGGGCGAGACGATCCGCATCTCGTGCCAGACCAATCCTCTTACCGTTCCCTTGGAAACGACGGCCTTGCGAAGCTCGCCTTCGCCCAGCCAGCCCGAGACGAGAACCTGCCCCCTCTTCACCCGCTCGTTACGCTCGACGAGAGGCCGGCCGCTCTCGGCCACGATCCTCGTCACGACCGCGTCGGCTTTGGCGATGATATCGCTCGGACCCACGAGCGGTTTTGCTTCCGGTTTCGTCGAATCCACGACCGTGATGATCACCGTCGTTCCTTTCTTCTCCACGCCGACCCAGGCCGCATCCGGCAGCCTTGCCGCCATCCGGCGGGCCAGCACGGCGGTGTCTTTCATCTTCAGCGACCATTGGAAAGGAAATACCCCTTCCTGGCGGGCGGCTTGAAGAACGACGTTTTCCGGGATGGCGCTCTCCCCTGCAACCTTCACCTGCCACACGAAAGTGGACAACACGAACAACAGCGCGGCAAAGGCAAGCATGCCCGCCGCGAACGTTTTCCGGCGCGCCAAACGGGCGGCTTGGAACGGCAGTCCCCGCTTCTGGAGGATTCTCGTCCTCGCTCCGGACCGCTTCAGCAACGGACGCAGCCGAAAAAAATCCGGCACGGTCACGCCGAACGTCAACTCGCCCTCTCTTGAGTAGGCGATATTCCATAACGCGATCCGCTCGGAGACCGCCGCGTTGAGGAACGCGCGCGCATCCCCTCCGATCAGTTTGACCCATACATATCCGCGTATCGCGGCGACCCATGTCCCTTTCATGTTTACCGCCCTCTCCCCCGAACCGGGCTTGTCCCGCAAACGCCGGGCTTGTCCCCGGCTTGGCCTCACCCGGAAGATTTGCCTTTCGGGTGAAGCGAGACGCCCAATATGCGTCCTTCGACGAATACTTCTTCCGCGCCGATGTTGCGGATGACCAAATCTTCTCCGGACACTTCCATCTCCCCTCGTTCCATGGCCAATCGGAGCGACTGGGGAGAGAAATGGATGACCCCGCGATGATTTTCCACCGTGAGCTGGATTCCGCCGATCATCGTAACGCGGGGAAGATCCAGCGCCACGTCCTGCGGCAGGTCGAGAATGGCGGCGGTCCATTTGCGCAGCTTCCGGCTGACTCGCGGCATGAGGCGGTCCTCCTCCCGTACGGTAAAACATATGCGGGGGTGCGCCCGAATATGAAGCGGCGGCTGGCAAGCCGGCGAGCGTCATGTTGGCGAAAGGAGAGTTTGGGAGAAACGCGTGCGCGTTTGGAAGGAGGAGCGTTCGAATGGGCTGGGGGAGCTCAGGGGTGAAGGTGCGGGGCTGGATAGAACCTCCTCTTACGATCGGGTGATTAGGACCACTATTCCGAAGGCTCAGGAAATCGCCTGCTGGACGATTGGCCGTTTAGCCCGTTTGGCCCGGTTGACGGATTTTCGCGATGGCGTAACCTTGACCCTCTCACTTGGGGTATCCCAGTCGCACAGCTTCGCCATCATTACAAGCAAAACTCGCACGTATCCCCGTCGCTCAGGAGGACCATACGCAATGAACATTTGCACGTATCCCCGTCGCTCAGGAGTACCATACGCAATGAACATTTGGACGTATCCCCTGTCGCTCAGGATTACCAAAGACACATGCAACTCTCGGGCGTTTCCTCGCGGCTCAAAATCTTCTTAGCAGTAATCATCTAAATGTAAAAATACCTTTCGTACTCTAAGTTTCTCGCTAATTTCCGGTACCTAAAGGCCAAAATACAGTTAGTTGCTCAGTTATTAGTCAAAATCGTGGTTCATTCGACAAACTAATTGCATTTTTACTCCTAGTTTCTAATAAGAGGCCGTTTTCTTGAAACTAAATGTATTTTTACATTTAGCCAATCCTCGCACCCGAAAAAAGTGGTAGCGGGGCGGGGTTAGTCCTTGGCGGTTGGCGGTTGGCGGTTGGCGGTTGGCGATTGGTGGTTGGCGATTGGTGGTTGGCGATTGGTGGTTGGCGGTTGGCGGTTGGTCCTTAGCGGTGGTTCCATTCTCGGTTGGCTGGTGACAGGTAACGGGTTGGTAGGGGGCAGGGCAGCGGTGGCCGATGGGAGACAATCGCGGGAATGCGGAATTCTGCCGAAAGATCGATCAACCTGCCGCAGTCGATGCGACAGGTTGAGGAGTGGTTAAACTTTGCGGAAAGGCCGGCGGGAACGTGGTGGGCCGAGAATTTCGGCCCACACGATCGCTCGGGTCAAATCCTCGCGGGTCAGAACGTCGGACCCCTCATCGATTACGGTTAGCGCGGGCGAGGGAACGGCAGCCAGGCCGGCAGTCGATGCCAAGCCAGCAGCAGCAGTTCCCTGCCTTGACGGCTTGCCGGCAGCCGCGGATGAATCGGACTCGGCCGCGGGAAGCCGGTGAATCGGACGAGCGGGTTCTCCGTATTCGGGCTGTGGATTCGTATTTTCGGACTTCCGCGAAGGAGCGCCATATTCCGGCTGCGGATCCCCGTATTCGACCGGCCGGCCGACGCGGTAATCCGGCCGTGTCTCCTTGCTTTCCCCCGGCCGTCCGGCTTCCCGGAATTCCGGCCTTGGATCCGTTCGCTCTACCGATCGCGGTTCCCTGCGTTCCACCGGCTGCGCGCCGCGGCGGTCGGCGGGCCGGCCGTCCTCACTCCGGGGCTTCGGCGGAAACATCGGGGAGCCCCCGAAATCCGGCATCCGGTTGCCCGGGCGCGATGCCGGACGGTTCGCCGGCGGTTTCTCCAGCGGCGACTTGCGTATAAACATCGTGTAGATCAAACCGACGATGATGATCACGATATAAAAATTTTTCAACAGGAAGGAGATCAGCTCTTCCACCCTTCACCCTCCTTTCTCGAGCGGACGGCCGGCGAAACGCCATCGCCCGGTCGACAGCTCCCATGATTCTGTCTGCCGCTATCCTTATCCCGGCTTTACTTTCTCTCCTCGCCGTCTCCGCGCACGTCGCCTTGTTTGCCGATGGAGCCCCGCATTTGCGTATCGGCCTCGATATTTTTGAGGTTCATGTAATCCATGACGCCGAGCTTGCCGCCCTTCAGCGCTTCCGCCATCGCGAGCGGCACCTCGGATTCGGCCTCGACCACTTTGGCCCGCATCTCCACGACGCGCGCCTTCATTTCCTGCTCCTGCGCGACGGCCATGGCCCGGCGCTCTTCCGCCTTCGCCTGCGCGATCCGCTTGTCCGCCTCCGCCTGCTCCGTCTGCAGATGGGCGCCGATATTCTTGCCCACGTCGACGTCGGCGATATCGATCGACAGGATTTCGAAAGCGGTGCCGGCGTCAAGCCCTTTGTTCAAAACGGTCCGAGAAATCAAATCGGGATTCTCGAGCACGTCCTTGTGCGAGTTCGACGAACCGACCGTGGTGACGATGCCTTCCCCGACCCGCGCGATGATCGTCTCTTCGCCCGCGCCGCCGACGAGCCGGTCGATGTTCGCCCGCACCGTCACGCGCGCTTTGACCTTCACTTCAATGCCGTCCTTGGCCACCGCCGACACGATCGGGGTCTCGATGACGCGCGGGTTGACGCTCATTTGGACGGCTTGGAGCACGTCGCGGCCCGCCAAATCGATCGCGGCCGCCCTTTCGAACACGAGCGGAATGTTCGCCCGCTGCGCGGCGATCAGCGAATTGACGACGCGGTCCACGTTGCCGCCGGCCAGAAAGTGGCTTTCCAGCTGATTGATCGTAAGGCCCAGCCCTGCCTTCGTTGCCTTGATCATGGGATTCACGATCCGGCTGGGTACGACCCGCCGCAGCCGCATCGCCACGAGCGTGATGATGCCGATGCGGACGCCCGAAGCAAGCGCCGAAATCCACAGCATGAAAGGGAAAAAGCTCAGAAATACCGACAATGCGATCACGGCAAGCGCGATGATGACGAGCAATTGAATGTTCGCGTCCATGTTAACCCTCCGGTTTCGTTATTAACAATCCTTACTATCTTTTCTATTCCTCCGGCTCGATCTCCTTCACCACGATCCGGGTCCCGTCGACCGCGGTTACGCGTACCGGTCTCCCCGGTTCGACGAACTCTCCCGACGTGACGACGTCCATCCTTCGACCGCCGATGTCCGCCACTCCGGCCGGGCGCAGCGCGGACAGGGATACGCCCCGCTGATCGAGCCATTCGTCCCTCGGGGCATTCGGAACGTACCCTTGCTCGGTCGTCAGCCGATCGCGGAGTATGAATCGGTTCCATATTCCGCGTTTGCGGAACACGTAAGCGAAGACGGCCACGATGAAGACGGCAACGAAAGCGGCGATGCCGAGCGAGCGCACCGCATGCCCGGTGTCATATGCCGCACCCGCGATGCCGTAGATCAGGCCGGCGACGCCGAGGATGCCCAAGATTCCGAAGCTGGGGATGAACATCTCCAGAATGAGCAGGACGATGCCCGCGATGAAGAAGACGATCGATTCCATCCCCGCGAACCCCGCGACGGACTGGCCGAAGAAATAAAGCCCGAAAGCCAGCAGTCCGACGATGCCGGGAATCCCGAAGCCGGGCACCAGAAGCTCGATCGCGACGCCCGCGATCCCGACAATCATCAGCAGCGTCGACACTCCAGGCTGGGTCAGCCATTGGGACACCCGTTCCGAGAACGTAGGCTTCATCTCCACGACCGACCGACCGGACAATCCCTTCCAGGCGATGACGTCGGATACCGTCTTGGCCGTCCGTTCGGAATACCCGACCTTCAAGGCTTCTTCCGCGGAAAGCGACAGAATTTGGCCTCTCTCCTTGGTCTTGCCCAGCTCCCTAAGCTCCACGACCAAACCGGGATCCACCATGGCCGCGGCAATGTCCGGATTCCGGTCGTTCAGTTCCGCGGCGGCGATCATTTCGGACGTCCAATGCCCTACGATCTTCGGACTCTGCACGGCTTCGCCCGTCTGATCGACGATCATGGCCGCCCCGATCGTCGATCCCGGAGCCATGGCGATATCCCCTGCGTTCAGAGACAGATAAGCCCCCGCGGACGCCGCCTTGCCGCTGACGAAGGCGACCGTGGGCACTTTGGCGTTGCGAATCCGCAGGCCGATCTCTTCGGCGGTATCCAATCTGCCGCCTGGCGTGTCGATATCAAGCACCGCAAGCGAAGCACCGGCGTCTTCCGCTTCCGTAAGCGCCCGGTCCAGGAACGAGGCAAGCCCGCTTTGCACCGTCATTTTGACCGGGATGACATAGACGGGACCCGTTCGGGCCGCCTCCGTCCCATTCGCCCCGGCGGCCGTGATTGACGCGCCCGCGTTTCCGGAAACCGCCGCGGCTCCCGTTGGGTCCGTCCCCAGGACGGACAACCCCAATACCAAGAGGAAAAGCAGCATCCTTCCGTATTTCCTCCTGCCCGCCAGCAATCGGATTCCTCCTCCAATAGGGAGTTTGACGTCTAATAGGGAGTTTGCAAGAGCAAACTCTCCCCGCACAAACTCTCCCCGCTATGTTCATAAAGATTATGATGTACTACGCGAACCCTGCCGCCTTGGTTTCGGCCTCCGCCCCGCAGACGCAAAAAGCACCCCCCGCGAGAGGAGTGCTTGCTTTCGATAGGAATACGTTCAGGTAAGAAGCTGCTGGACCAATTGGTTGACAAGCTTGCCATCGGCACGTCCTTTGACCTTAGGCATCAGTGCGCCCATCAACTTTCCCAGATCTGATTTGGAAGAAGCACCGGTTTCTTGCATGGTCTGCAATACGATTTCTTTGATTTCTTCTTCGGTCAGCTGCTGTGGAAGGTACTGGCTGATGATCTCGATCTCGGCGGAGACGTTGGCAACGAGGTCCTCGCGACCCGCTTTCTGAAAATCCTGAAGGGAATCCCGGCGCTGCTTCAGTTCCCGGCTGACGACTTGGATCATCTCGTCGTCGTTCAGCGGACGGCGCAGCTCAATCTCTTGGTTCTTGATCGAAGCGCGAACCAGGCGGATGGTCGAAAGCCGGAACTTATCTCCGGACTTCATCGCTTGTTTCATGTCTTCGTTCAGTCGATCCGCGAGGTTCATGACGCGATTTCCTCCTAGAACTTCCGTTTGCGCGCGGCTTCGGATTTCTTCTTGCGCTTGACGCTCGGTTTCTCGTAGTGTTTGCGCTTCTTCACTTCAGCGAGAACGCCGTCTTTCGCGATGGAACGCTTAAAGCGGCGGAGTGCAGCGTCGATGGATTCATTTTTGCGAACTTTCGTTTCGGACACCTGTTTTCCCTCCCTCCGCAACAGACCACAACACACGGTAATCAAACTTCATTATAGGTGATGGGGAAAGGGGGTGTCAACTTGAGGCGGCTTTCGAATCCTATGTATTTTTCGGATTCAGGCCCGCCAATTTTTCCCCGCCCAAGACGTGCAGATGAAGATGGAAGACGACTTGTCCCGCATGCGGCCCGATATTGGTGACGACGCGGTACCCGTTCTCGCCGAGCCCGGCCTCCCGCGCGACCTGTTTGGCCGCCAGCATGGCCCGTCCCAACAGCTCCGCATCCTCCGGCGCAGCATCGTCCAGCGACGCGACGTGCTTCCTGGGAATGACCAGCAGGTGAACGGGCGCCTGCGGCTGGATGTCATGGAAGGCCAGCACATGGTCGTCTTCGTAAACCTTGCGGGACGGGATCGTCCCTTCCGCGATTTTGCAGAAAATGCAGTCCATCGCCACTGTCCCCTTTTCGGATCCATTTTTGTAGACCAACAATGAAATTATATCCATCATACTGCAATTTCGGGGGAGCCGTCCAATCGGCGTCACTGTCCGGCATCGGACCGATTAAGATCGTTTCGAGTACGTGTCGCAGCTTGTCCGATGCTCTTTTTCCATTCCGTAAGGCGACGCACGAGCACCCGTTCATGGTCATTCAGCCAGTCCTCCGCCTGAAGGCACCAATCGACGATTCCCCTCATCCAGCCTTCCGAATCCAGGCCCTGCAAATACCTGCCGCCGAAGTATAGGAACATCACCCATCTTCGAAGACGAATCAAATAGGGAAAATGGCGAAGTTCGTCGTCCGTCAGCAAGATGCGCTCCAAGTAACCCCGCATGAAGGCTTCGGCTGCCGGCCAGCCTTCCCCATCCTCCTCCCAGAACGCCGTCGGCCCTCCTCCGAGAGCCACTGCCGGATCGAGAGCGCGCGCATCAACGCAATGGAATTCAAAATCTATAATCCCGCGGACCTTGTCCCGTTCGATCAGCCTGTTGCCGTTCGTATAGTCCCCGTGGATCACTTGCCGGGGAAGTCGGAAATGAATTTCCGATATCTCGGCCGACAGCCGATCCGCCAAACGGATCAGCCGATCTCTTCGTTCCGGCCGAATCGGAAGCCGATTGGGCAAATCCGCCGCTTCCGTAATGAGAGGGTGAAAGCCATTCCATTCCGTGTAAGAAGGATTTCTCTGCTCCGGCAGTCTCGGGAATGCGCTGGCGAGCAGAAGTTGAAGTTCGGCCAGCGCGAGACCGGAAGCCCGCTGTCCTTGCGGATTTCTGAAATCCGGATTGACGCCCGGAATCTTTCTCATGAGAACGGCGCATCGGCCGGAAGCGGGATCCGTCATGATCGATTCTCCGTTCGGACCCGGCAGGAAGACCGGAAGCTCGAACGGCGGATGGTTGTCGGACAGTCGCTTTACGAGATCGTTTTCCCTTCTCATTTTTGGAATATTGCTTCCTTCGCTTTCGTAAATCCTGAGAATGAATTCGGAATGAGGGGTCGTAACGGCATACGTCTCGTTCATGAATCCAATGTCTAACCGGCGGAGACCGCAGTCGGGCGGCAGATTCCAATAGGGAAGAAAGGAATGAACGGTTGAAGCCATCTTGTTTCTCACCTCTATCTCGAACGCCTATGTTAAAAAGCGGACGCAAGCTTCGGTCAATCGATCGGAGAAAGACTCCATGACTCGAAGCCCTTGCGATACGGAATCGATCTGTTCCTTAAGCACGTCCGCGCCATCGACGCCGTCGCGGTATCGGCTCAGGAAATGGATGAACACATCGAGCTTGCGCAGCCGGATCAGGACCGGTATTGCCGCAGCTTCCGGGCGAGTCATCCTTTGCACCGAGCCAAAGCCCTGAAGAAACCGTTCCGCGGCACCCAGCGAATCGCCGCCCTTTACGAAACCGGACAAAATGACGGCGGGCTCCATGGCGCGCAAATCGCGGGTGCAGAACTCGAAATCCAGTATCGCCGCGATCCGCTCGCCTTTTCCGGTATCCACCAGCAGATTGGAATGATTGATATCCCCATGGATCAGTTGGTGCGGCAAGAGTCGGAATGCATGAAGGCTCTCCGTGACGGTCCTCATGGCGGATCCGATTACCCCAAGAGCTTGGCTTTCCGAACGAAACGGCTCCGGAGGACGCGCGCAAAACGCCGTCACTTGATCGGGCGGACACAACGGGTAAGCGGATTCGATTTCGTAATAGGGACGATAAGCGGGTTTGCTGGTCAAGCTTATGTTTTGAAGAGCGCCGAGCAGCCTGGCGGACGCTTCTCCTATTTGGTAAGCGATCGACAAATCCGATTCGTCCGGCCTGCGGCCTTCCGAATAGGAGAACAGGCATGCCAACCGATCCGTTCCGTCCTCCAGCCGAACGATGGTGTTTCCGTGCAAGGTCCGCTTCGGAATCGGAACGTGAAACGGGAGCCCTTGTTCCGATAAGGCGAGGAGCGCTTCGTGCTCGAAAAGGATTTTGGAGGCGTCCCGGTGGGTTTCGTAAATCCGCAGAACCCATCTGGTTCCGCTTGCCGTGACGAACCGGGTCGTATTGTTCCACCCGGACTGTCCGGCTTCGATTACCGCAGGCTCGCCGCCGAAGTAATGTTCAAGTATGCGGTCAAATAACGGCAACGTCGGTTCTCCTCCTTACGGCACATCGGTTTAGCGCTAGCGTCACGGTCGAGAGCCAGCCAGATGAAGCGGGCACGAAGAAGACGACGCCAACCGACTTCGAATCGTTTTTGCCCGAATGCTCCTATCCCCTGCGCTCGTGCACGGATACTTATTGTACCATGAGGCCATGCCGATCGTTCATGTTCATATTCTTTCGGACAGGTTCTGCGGGAAAGGCACAATCGCCGCCCCGCCGCCGGACCGACAGCTCCCGAAACGCCTTCATGACGCCGCGAATCCAAATTAGACTGTCGGTCTATTCTTCTCTGGTTTTCCCATCTTCCGCGTCGTATAATAGTATCGGGAGGAGGTTGATCGGCTTTGAAGGTGCCGGGATTGCGGGCGTCGACCCACCGGAAGAAAGCGATGGTGGCGGAAACGGCGCTGAAGCTGTTTGCCGAGCGGGGTTACGACCATGTATCCGTGGACGACATCATCGAGGCGACCGGCACGTCCAAAGGGACGTTCTACCATTACTTCCGGAGCAAGGAAGAGCTGCTCTGCGAGCTTCCCCGCAGGCAATGCGAGATCGTCCTTGAACGTTCTGCCCGCCATTATCCGGAAGGCGCTTCGCCGGAAGGCCGCGTGAACAGCCTGCTGCTGGAATTGGCGTACGCCGTGCGGGAAGTTCCGCTTCTCGTCCGCAGCCTATATGCTCTAAGCAAAATAGAGCCGCATCTGGCCAAAGCGCAAGGAGAATTGGCGGAGCGGCTGATCGGCTGTTTGTCGGATTGGCTGTCGGACCGTCGCAAAGCAAGCTATTTATACGATCTTTACACCGGAACGCTATGGACTTGGGCCACGGGCGGCAGCTCCGATCTGGAGCAGTCGCTGCGGAGCAACTTGATGTGGGCGTGGCGCGGACTTGCGGAGGGCGGACGGGAGACGCCCGCTTCTGCCGCCGGCGTGCTAAAGGAGGAACCGAAAATGGAGATCGCCGTGATCGGCGGAGGGTTGGCCGGCTTGACGGCCGCGGCGTATTTAAGCCGTTCCCCGGACGTCCGGGGCGTATTGTTCGAGAGAAGCCCGCAATGGGGCGGACGGGCGTTTACTTACGAGAAAGCCGGATTTACGCTGAACTACGGGGCGCACGCGATTTACGGCATCGACCGCCATACGATCGGCAAGCTGGAGAAGGAACTGGAGCTTGCCTTCTCGAGCCGCCAGGTCGACAAGCGCAAGGTGATGTACGAGAAAGGAACGCAGCTTACGCCGGCGCCGCTCGACTTCATCAACCTGGTGAAGACGGATGTCATCTCGACCGGGCAGAAAGTGCGTTTCGCCGCGGAAATCGCGGCCATGATCGCGAACATCCACCAGCTCCGCAAATATCCGACGCTCGGCGATTATTTGGCGGAATCCAGCGAAGGCGAAGATTTGAAGGAGCTGTGGGAGCATCTCGTCTGCTCGAACTTCTTCATCTCCCCGGAAGACGCCAGAAGGGTGCCTGGGGACGTCATTGCCGACTATTACCACAATCTCTTTCTCTCGCAGAAGCCGGTCAGCTACATTCTCGGCAGTTGGGCGGTTATTACCGGCCAGTTGAAGGAGAAGATCGAATCCTCCTCCCGCTGGGAGCTGGCCCTGCAGGAAGGCGCGGACTCCATCCGGTACGAGAACGGCAAATACCGGATCACGACCAAAAACCGCGAGCTCGCGTTCGACAAGGTCGTGTTCGCCATGCCCGTCCAGCAGGTCGTCAAGCTGCTCAAAGGCACGCCCTGGGAGCCGTTCATGGAGCCTTACGCAACGAACACGGCGACGGAAGCGCTCGTCTATGACGTCGGCCTCAGCCGCGTCGTGAACCGTCCGTTCTCCTATATTAGCGACATGAACAACAAAATGTTCATCACCGACGTCTCCGCCACCGACCACACGCTCGTGCCGGAAGGCGGGCAGCTGCTCCAAGGCGTTGCTTACCTGTCCGACGAAACGTTCGGCGCGGAAACCGACCGCAAAGCCTACCTCGACGAACGGCAAGCCCAAATGGAGGCGCTGTTCGACCGCCACTATCCCGGCTGGCGGGACGCGGTCGCGGTGAAGCGGATGAGCAAAAAAGCGATGGTCCAGAGCGTCAAGAACGTCTCCGGAAACCGGCTGTTGCCCAGCCGGATCGAAAGCGTGCCCTTCTACTTCTGCGGCGACGGCTGCGAAGGCAAGGGCGAACTGGCGGAACGCGCCTTCAGCAGCGCCCGCGCCGCGGCGCAGCTGTTGCTCAAGGAACTGCCGGTCGTCCTCAGGTAATCGTGCGCGAAAAAAACCTCCGTTTCCGCGAAGCCGCGGTTTAGACGGAGGTTCTTTTGTTATCCGTTACCCTCCGCCCCGAACTCTCTCTCGGCGCAACAAATAGATGAAATAAGGAGCGCCGATAACGGCAGTCATGATTCCGACGGTTACCTCCCTGGGGACGATCAGGATTCGTCCGATACAGTCCCCCAAAAGCATAAGATCGGCACCGATGAACGCGGCGAGCGGAATTAACCATTGCTGCCTGGAGCCTACAATGCTTCGGGCGATGTGCGGGGCGATAAGGCCGACGAACCCGACGGCTCCGACCGCCGATACGGAAATGCCGGCCAGAGCTACCGCGAGCAACAGCAGCCAGAAGCGCTCCCGCACGACATTTAGCCCGAGTGAGGCGCTTATTTCATCCCCGAGCTGGAGAACGTTCAACTTCGCGAAGCTTACCCAAGCGGCGGGAACAAGCGCGGCGATCCAAGGCAAAAGGGCGAAGACGTCGTCCCAATTCCGGCTCCAAAGGCTGCCCGTCAGCCACAGCAGCGCCAGATTGATATCGCTTGGATGTCTCACGATCAGGAATTGGGTGCCCGCCTGGAATACAGCCCCGATGGCAACGCCGACCAATGCGAGTGAAGCGGGTGTCAGCTGCAGTCGTCGGCTTAACGCGAGCAAAAGTCCGAAAGCCGCGAATGCTCCGGCGAATGCGGCGAGGGGAAGCGCATAGCTGGGCGATCTCGGAAACAGGAACAGGACGGCCGCCGCCATAAATCCTGCCCCTTTCGTGATGCCGATGACGTCGGGACTAGCCAGCGGATTCCGCAGTAAGCTTTGCAGAATGACGCCGGACACGGCTAACCCGAACCCCGCCAGAATGCCGACCGCTGCCCGGGGCATACGTACCGAGTACACGATAAAGGATGACTTGTTCGGTTCGTGCTGCAAGGTGGCCAATATGTCCTTGAAAGCAATCGGAACGGCTCCCACGCGGACGGAGACGGCAGCGAGAATCAACATCGCAATGAAGGCGGCGGCAAGCGGAATTCCTTTTCTCAACTTGCGGCACCGCCTTTGAGCCGGGCCAGATACAGGAAAAACGGAGCGCCGATGGCGGATGTCACGATCCCTACGGGGGACTCATAGGGAAAGGCGATGAATCGGCTCGCAAAGTCAGCAAAGACGAGCAACGCGCCTCCGAGGAGTCCCGTCAGCGGAGCGAGTGCGGCAAGATCGCTTCCGACCAACGCGCGGGCGATGTGCGGAACGATAAGGCAGATAAAGCCGATCGGTCCGCATAAGGCGACGGCCGAACCGGCCAAAACAATGACGAGGAGCACGCTTGTCCCGCGAATGACCGCCACCCGTCCGCCTAAACCGGCAGCGACATCGTCCTCGAACTGCAGCAAGCGGAAGGAAGGCAGCATAAAGCCGAAGAGCAGCAACCCGCCCGCCAAGAAGGGGATAAGCATGCGGACGTCCAGCCACGACGCCTGACTGAGAGAGCCGACGAGCCAAAAGATCATGCTGTCCGTGGATTCCTGATTCAAAAGAACCAGCCCCTCCGTCAAGGCGGACAGCAAGAAATGAATCGTGATCCCCGCTAAAGCCATTCGCCGGAAGCTGTTCTGCCCGGTGCCGGCTAACCCCCATACGAGCAAGGCTCCTCCTGCCGCCCCGAAGAAGGCGAATAGAATGGAACCCAAGACCGATATGTTCGCGAACGTAACGATTCCGAATACGACCGCAAGCGCGGCCCCGGCGTTAATTCCGAAAATATGCGGGGAAGCGAGCGGGTTTCTCGTCGCAAGTTGCGTGAGAAGCCCGGCCAACGCCAGCTGAATGCCGACCATGCAGGCCGTCAGGGCTCGCGGCAGCCGAAGCGTCTGAATATATAAATGAGCTTTGTCGTGCCCCTGATAGGTGACGGCTTCGTACAAGGTGCGCCAGGATACCGGAGCCTGTCCCCACTTTAAGCTGAAGACCAGGCCTGCGGCGAGCAGCGCGGTAATCGCAGAAAAAAGGAAGAGCAGCAACCCGGAACGGCTCTGCTTTTCCTTCTGGTTCTTGTTCGACATGTTGTTACTCTCCCAAGTACTTCACGATGTCCTCGGCCATTTTCTCGGAACCGATCAATCCTCTGGCGAGCGACCAGTCGCGTCTTTCGACCGTAAACACCTTGCCGCTTGCGACGGCGTCGATTTTCTTCCACAGCGGATTGCTTTCCCATTGCGTCACGATGTTCTCTTCGACGATCGGCATCAAGAACATGGCTTGCGGGTTCGCTTCGGCGAGCTGTTCCAGCGTCAGCTGAGGATAGGACGCTTCGTTTTTCACCGGATCGCTGAAGCCGAGCATCGTCAGGAAGGAACCGGTATAGGCGTGATCGGAATGGGCGAAGAAGCCTTTCTGATTGACGACTGCTGGCAGAACGCTCAAATCGGCATGCCTGATTTTCTTCTTCGCCTCTTCGATTTTGGCTTGGTGCTCCTCCAGGCGTTTCTTGCCTTCGTCTTCTTTACCGACCGCTTGCGCGATAACCATGTAATTTTTCAGCATCTGATCGTAATCGGCCTGGTAGTCATCCAGAACAAGGAGAGGAGCGATTCCTTTCAACTGTTCCATCGCTTCCTTGTGCTTGTTGAGATCCACGATAATCAGGTCCGGCTGCAGCGAACTGATCAATTCGATGTTCGGTTCGTAACGGGAGCCGACGGATTTGTAATCCTTCAATTGGCTTCTTACGGCATCCATGAACAAGCCCGGATCGTCATCGTCGGCGACTCCGACCGGCTGAACGCCAAGCGTCGCGAGCGCGTCGACAAAGCCGAATTCCATCGCGATGATCCGTTCGGGCGCCTTCGCCAGCTCTACGGTTCCGAGCGCGTCTTGGACGGTAATTTTACTTTCATTCGGAGCCGCGACTTCCTGGCCGGCTTGTTGCGGCGAGGCGGTTCCTTCGGACGGATTTTTTGGGGACTGCCCGCAAGCAGCAAGGCCTACGGCCAATACGCTTATTAAGATTATGCCGAGCGTGTACTTCAAGCCAAGATGCATTTTTCGTTCCTCCATGCAAATGATTATTATTCTCATTTGCATTTTATCGGCCTTTCTCATTCAAAGCCATATCCAATCTTAAGATCCAACATGTCTTATTTTTAGATTTTGGACAGATACTTCAGAAATTCGGTAGGAGAATATCCCGCCTCTTTCTTGAATACTCGGCTGAAGTGGAAATAATCGCCGAATCCGACTTTATGCGCGATCTCTTTGGCGGATAAGCGGGTGTCCCGAAACATCATCTTCGCTTTTTCGATCCGAATGCGGCGCAAATAATGCATCAAGGTCGTTCCGGTGTGTCTTTTGAAAAGAACGGTGTAATGGCCTTCGCTCATCCCCGCCCGCTCCGCAAGCATGGGAAGGGTAAGTTTCAGCATGTAGTGCTCGTTGATATAGGAAAGAGTCTCCTCGATCGCGGCGGCCGAAGTTCTCCCCGCTTCCTTCAGGCGCGATTCATTCAAAAAAATAAACAAGATTCTCTCCAGCATCATGCGCATCCTGGATTGGCGGACTGCTTCCTCCTCCGCCGAATCCGCGCGGATTTGACCGATCGTACGGAGCAGCTCGTCCAGCATGTAACGAATTTTGGTCTCGCTTAACATGCTGAGAGGACCGTGCAGCGTCCAAGGGCTGTTCTCCGGATAAGTGCGGTAGGCAATCACCACGTATTCGGCATCCTTCGTTTTCGGAACTTGAATGGAGAACGGTCCGTACAGCGGGTGGCAGGCATACCCTTGAGAACAGACGACTGGTTCGCGGTTTCGGGCCGAAACGCTAAGATGTCCGTGGCGGACAACGATGAGCGCGTGGAGATCTTCGGCAAGTTCAACGGTTTGAGAATCGTGACTGGAATCGATTCGCTCCACAATCGGAATGATGGCAACAAATTGTTGAAAATTCATGGAAGTTGATTCCTTTCGCAGGCGGATGAGGCGCCGCCGCTCCTAATGCGTTAGTGACACAGGGGCCGTGCAATTGGCAAGCCTCTGCGCCCATCCGGAAGATACGAGCTGACATTGGAAAAAGTTTGCATGAAACAAATACCGGTTGAGCAGATGGGCTTTCTCTGCTCATCCGGTATTCGTTTTGCGTACTTGCTATTTCAACTTGAACGCGGTGTCGATCAACGTACGGCCGGCATCGGCCGCGGGGTCGACCCAGCCCGCCCCGGCGGCCATGCTGCGGTAACCCGCATCGCCGGTCGGAGGGCGGAAGACGGACAGCTTATCCTTCATCGCCGCCGCCCCGTCGCGGACGGCGGCGAGCAAGTCCTTCTCGGCCGCGGTCAGCGGCCCTTCATGTTCGGCAACGCCGTATAGGCTGCCGCTTTGTTCGCCCATGATTTTCCCCATCGCTTCGGACAGGGGTTTGAGCGCCTCTTTGAGCGGCTTGCCGCTCGCCCGGCTCGAAGCTTCCGCCAGCAGCCCGAGCGATACATCCCCCGCCATCGCCGCCTCTCCGAGAAGCTTCTTGGCGGCGATCCGGTTCGCCGCGGATTCGTCCCGCAGGAGCCTGTCCGCACCCTCGCGAAGGCGATCCGCGAATATTAACGTATAATTATATTGTTGCGCCAGCCGCTCTCCCGTCTCCTTCGACTCCTTCTGCTGGGCAAGCAGCAGCTTGGAAGCGACGAAAACGAGCAGAATCGCCATGACTGTGAGGATCAACAGCAAGACCGGCACCGTATAAGTCCGTTTGCCTTCCAATTTCTAACCTCCCGGTAACCATCGTCACATCGTATCGAAAGTGATTCTGCTGCCCCGTCCGCCCGGTTCCGCCGGAATGACGTGCAACCTGCGCGGCAGCCGCGCCTGAAGCTCCGGCACGTGGCTGATGACGCCCACCGCCAGGGCGCTGTGCTGCAATTTCTCCAAGGACGTGACGACCGTGTCCAGCAATTCCGGATCCAGGGTGCCGAACCCTTCGTCCAGAAAGAAAAACTGCAGCGGATACTTCCCTCTCAGCTGGATTTGCGCGGACAACGCCAGCGCCAGCGCGAGCGAAGTGAGAAACGTCTCGCCTCCCGACAACGTCGAGACGGGCCGGCGGAGACCGCCGTTCGCGTCGTCGCGGATGACGAAACCTCCCCCCGCGTCGACCTCCAGCGCGTACCGCCTTCTTGTAAGATAACCCAGCCGCTCTGACGCGGCGATGCTCACTTGTTCCAATTGTTCCTCCGCGATGTACTCGACAAACGCGTTGCCTCGAAACACCGACTGCAGCTGCGCGATCCGGGACGCTTCCTCCGCCAGGGAAACGCGCCGGCTCTCGAGCGCCTCCCACCTCTCCCGCCGGGAAGCCAGATCGTCCGCGTCCCTCTCGGCCTTGGCGCATAACGCCAGCGCTTCTTCCGTTTCCCGGCGCAAGGACTCCGTCAAATGGGCGCTTTGCTCCCATTCGTCCTCCGATACCGGCTCGCCTGCCATCCGTTCCCTCAGCAGCTTGCTTTGTGCGGTCAGCTGCGCGCAGGACTCGCGGTAAGATTTCACTTCTTCCGCAAGCGGAACCGCCGAATGCAGCTCCGGCAGCAAGCTGCGGAGCTCCTCCTCCCCGGCCAGAACCGAAGCCTTCAGCCCTTCGGCCAGCCGCCGGGCCGCACGCTCTCTGGCCGACTCGGCCGCTTTGTCCCTCTCGGCTGCGGCGTCCAGCCGCCGCTGCGCCTCCTGACGCTCCCGGTCGGTCTGTTCGGCACTGGATTGGGTACGCGCCGCCTCGGCGCGCAAGCGCTCCAGCTCCTCCTTCGTATTGGCCGCAAGGACGGAGGCCGGCTCTCCTCCGGTCATCTCGCGCAATCGGCTTTCGGCCGCAGCCAGCGAGACGGCGGCGCTCTCCGCGCGAGCCCTCGCTTCGGCCGCCTTCAAGGACACCTCGTGTCCGCCGCGTTCGGTCTCCCTCCGCTTCCGCTCCTGCTCCTCCAGGAAGCCGACGCTTATGTCCAGCCGTTCCCGAAGCTCCCGCGCTTCCTTGTCCGCGGCGGCCGCTTCCTCGGCCGCGAGGTGAACGTCTTCGGGAAACCATTCCGGGAACTCCCGCTTCCAGGCAGCCAACAGCTCTTCCGCCTGAGATGCGAGTTTGCGTCCGCGGGCTTCCGCCTGATCGGCCAGGTTCGCGGCGGCAGCCGCGGCTTCCCCGGCTTGGGACGCTTCCCGGGCGAAATCGCCCCATCGGCTTTCCCAGCTGTCGCATCGTGCGGAAAGCTCCCGGAGCCGTTCCGCTAGGATGGCCCAGCGCCGTTCCCAAGCTTCCGGATCCGTCGCGGGCGGGCTCGGCTCCGCGTCCGTCGCCGCCGGCGCCGCTTCCGCCCGGGCGGGCCCGTTCGCTTCGGCACTCTCCAAGCTGGAGCGGCTCAGCCATTCAGCCAGCCGGTTCCGGTACCATTCGGCGCGTTCGGACCCGCTTCGGGCTTCCTGCTCGAGTTGCCCCACACGCTGGACCGCAACGGCGATCGCCGCCGATTCGTCCGCGAAGGATGCCGAATCCCCGGATTCTTCCCGGGTATTCGCCGGATGCGGATGGGAGGCGGAACCGCAAACGGGACAAGGCTCCCCGTCCGCCAGCTGCTCCGCGAGCAGGTGCGCCAGACGCCGCCTTTCGGTTTCCCGTTCGCGAAGCTTCAACCCTTCCGCGACAGCGGCGGCTTCCTCTGCGCTTCGCGCCGCATCGCTCCGAAACCGCCGAAGCTCCGTAAGCACGCCGGACCACCAGGCTTGCAGCATCCGCCCTTCCGAGGAGGCCTCCGCCACCGCCGCCTCCGCATTCGCTTTGCGGACTTCCGCTGCGGCCGCGCGTTCGGCGGCAACCCGCCGCTCTTGCTCCGCCTCCTCGCCTTGAACCCGCAATGCGGCCCACTGCTCCCTGCGGGAGAGCGCCGTCTGCAGCCGGCCGTGGCGTTCCGCAATGGGCAGAAGAGCCGCGAGCTGCTCTTTCAACGCGGCTTGCTTCGCCTTGCCGCGCGTCAGGATGTCCTCCTGCTCGGCCAAGGCGGAAGCGAGCCGGGCGGCCTGCGCTTCCAAGCCGGCCAGCTCTTCCGCCAGCGCGGCACGCTGACGGGCCCATTCGTCACGTTCCCGTTCCGTCTGCATCGCTTGCTCCAGCCGTTCCAGCCGGACGAGCAGCTCCGGCTCCCTCCGTCCGGCTTCCTCCCGGGCGAGCGCCCAATCCCGGGCTGCTTGTTCGGCCGCGGCGGCTTGGACCGCCAATGCCGCAATCGCTGCGTCCTTCGCGGCGCGGGCGAGCCTCGCTTCCGCTTCCGCTTCGTCCGCGTCGCGCATCGCGGGCGCGAGCTCCGCCGCTTTGGAGAGGCGCTCCAAACGCCTCTCCTTCCCGGCCATCTCTTCCGACCGTTCGGCCAAACGCGCCAGCTGGTCTTCGATCCGCTTGAGCTCGGCGTCCCGTTCCCTTCTTCGGACCAACTCGGCGTGCCTCTCCTCCGCTTCCGCCAAGCGCTGCCGGAACGTTGCCGCGGCTTCCCGCGCCTCCGCGAGCCGGGCGGCTGCCGCCTGCAGCGTCTCCGGCGAAGCGTCGCCCAACCCTTGCTGCTCCGCTTCCGTTTCCTTCAGCGACAGCTTCGTCCGGTCCGCCCGCTGGCTCAGCCGTGCGGCGAGCGCATCCCCGTACCGTTCCAGGCGGAACAGCCGCTGCAGCATCGACCGACGGTCCTTGCCGGCGAGCGTCAGGAATTCGGCGAACTTGCCCTGGGGGAGCACGACGGCGCGCGTGAAGTCGGGCATCGACAAGCCGATCAGCCGTTCGACGGCGTCATCGACCTCATTCTGCTTGTCGGCGAGGACCCTGTCCCCTTCCGGCAACACCTGCACGAGGCGGCAGATGGCACCGTGAACGGCCGTGTCTCCCGCCCGCTTGTACTGCCGCTCGACGCGGTACCGCTCCGTTTCCCCCGCGCCCGACAGCTCGAACGCGAAAGACACCGACAGCTTGTTTTCCGCGCCGTTCATGATCCCCTGCGTTCCTTTGAACGCCCTTTCCACCTTCCCGTAGAGAGCCAGCGTCATCGCGTCGAGAATGGACGACTTGCCGCTGCCGGTCGGTCCGAAGATGCCGAACACGCCGCCCTGGCACAGCCGTTCGAAATCGACCGTTTGCGTTTCCCGGTAGCTCTGAAGACCCGCGATGTCGAGCCGGATCGGCTTCATGTCCCGGACGCCTCCTTCCCGTACCCGGCTTCGCCTGCGGTATCGGCTTCCGCCTCTTCCCCGAGCAGCTCCAGGAACAGCCGCACGAGGGCGTCGTCCGCTTCGGCTCCGTTGTTCTGCCGGCGGTAAAACCGGCGGAACAGCTCGTCCGGCGGCACCGATCCCCGCGCGCGGTCTTCCCGGCTGTCCGACTCGCCGGTCCTGCCTGAATAGATCGGCCGAATTTGCACCAGTCCCTCCCGGGAAGCGCGGAGCGCCGCGATCTGCTCCATGGTGAGCGCCTCGGTGAGCGACAATTCCAGCTCGATCCAAGCGTTCGCGTCCCGCCCCTCGTCCAGCCAGCGATGCACCTCGGCGAGCCCGCCCCCGCATTTCCACTGGACCAGGGGACGCCCGCAGCTCAAGAACAGCTCCTTCGGCTGCACGACCGCCCCCGGCGCGGCTTCGAACACGACGACCGACTTCGCCTGGCCGGCCTCGGAGAAGCTGTACGCGAGCGGCGACCCGCTGTAGCGCACCGTCTCGTCCCCGTCCACCCGCTGCGGGCGGTGCAAATGCCCGAGCGCCGTATATTGCTGGCCGACCCTCAGCGCGGACGGATGCACGGTATAAGCGCCTCCGACCTGAATCGGGCGCTCCGATTCGGATTCGTTTCCGCCCAGCAGGTACAAATGGCTCATCGCCAAATTCACCGTGTCCGGCCGGTAAGATTCGGACATGGCGCGCATGAGCCGGCCGACCCGGTCGGAATAGGCGGACCGGAGCCCTTCCTCGTCCAGGGTCGCATGAAGCAGCTCGTTCAACCGCGCCTCCGACGGATAAGGCAGCGCGGCAATGACCGCCGTCTCGCCCGTTCTCGGGACCGTCACGGAAATCGGTACATCCTGCGGCATGCCGATCATCGACACTCCGTGGCGGGCGGCCAGCGGCGTCGCGGCCGCGACCCGGTCCGGATGGTCGTGGTTGCCCGCGATGACGGCGACCGCGCGCCTGCCGTTATCGGACAGCCGAGCCAGCGCGTCGTAGTATAGGCTTTCGGCCGCCGCGGGCGGATTCACCGAATCGTAGACGTCCCCCGCGATCAGCACGAGGTCGATGCCCTCTTCGCGGACGATGCCGGCCAGCTGATCGAGAAAATCCTCCTGCTCGGCGAGCCGGCTTCGGCCTTCCAGCGTCCGCCCGAGATGCCAATCAGCCGTATGCAACACGCGCATTCCCGATTCCTCCTCCTTTCCATGCCGGCTACCAAAGCCGGACCTCGTGACCCCCGTCGAAGAAATAGACGTACGCTTCCCGGACCGGGCGGCCCAGAATGCCGGCGACGGCTTCTCCGTACTTGCCGACCTGGAAACGATGCTTCTCCGCCGCGTCTTCCGGGTTTCGTCCCTTGAGCGCGTCCGTTTTGTAATCGAGCAGCACGAGCCCGTCCGCTTCCGCGAACAAGCAGTCGACGACCCCCTGGATGATGACCGTCTCCTCCGCGTCAACGCCGCTCAAACCCGCATAGACGTCGCCCGCCTGGATTCCGTAAGTAAAAGGAACTTCCCTCCACAGCCGGTCCGCCCGGCACATCCGCCCGTAAAGCTCGGTCCCGCAAAATGCGGCAATCTCCCCGGGATCGATCGAATCCCGTTGTTCCGGCGTCAGCAGAAAGCGTTCCGTCATCCGGTGCAGCAGCTCCGCAATGTCGGAGCTCCCGATACCCGCCCGGAGCGGAAGGTGCTGCATGACCAAATGGAAAACCGTGCCCCGTTCCGCCGGGGTCATTTTCGTTTCGGACAGGAACCTAGGACGCCTCAGCCGGTAAGTAAGGACCGGAGAAGATGAGCCGGCGGCGTCAAGAGCCGGCTCCCCGCTCTCCGCTTCCGCCCTGTCGTCCGCGCCGCCCGGCGTTTCCTCGTCCAGCCAAGCCAAGGCGGCTGCCGCCTCTTCCTCCGACAGCCGTTTCTTCCATGCGGTGATCGAGGTTTTGGCCGCCACCTTCGCGGCATTCTCGTGCGGATAGCGCCAGGACAGGACGGAGCGGATCCGCCGGCCCGCGGGCGTTTCGGCCGTATCCGCCCTTTCCCCCCGCAGGACGGCCTCCCATACCCCTTCGTCGACGGGCTCGTCTTGCCGGGCCGCCGCCGCTTGCCGGGTGTAGACGGAGGCCGGCACGATCCGGCAGGACCACGGCAGCACGTCCGAAACGGACGGATTCGGGGCACGATCCGCCGGGGAACCGCCGCCTTCCTCACCCGGTCGCACGTTCCAGGCCGAACCGGCCAGCACGGCGGCGGGCCCCAGCCAATCCAAATAGCGCGCCGCCGCCGCGACCGAATGGTCGGGCAGCGCTTCGTCCGCCATGGACGCCGTTTCGCGCCACTTGTCCCATTGTTTCGCGGCATCCTTTACCGTCCCGATCAGGAACAGCTTTTCCTTGGGACGGGTAAGCGCCACGTACAGCACCCGCATCTCCTCCGCCAGCATTTCGGCGGCGAGCCGGCGGCGAATCGCGAGCTGCGGCAGCGTGGGGTAGGTGACCCGCGTATCCGTTTCGACCATTCTCGGCCCGAAGCCCAACGTTTTGTGCTTCAGGAACATGCCGTTCAGATCTCTCCGGTTGAACCCGCGACCCATGCCGGCCGCGAACACGACGGGAAACTCCAGCCCTTTGCTCTTATGGATCGAGACGATCCGGACGACGTTCTCCCCTTCGCCGAGGGCGCGGGCCGCTCCCAGATCGGAGCCGGTCTCCCGCATCCGCCCCAGAAAGCGCAGAAAACGGAACAGCCCCCGGAATCGTGACGATTGCTCGTAGCTGCGAGACCGGTCGACGAGCGCCCGAAGATTGGCCTGCCTTTGCGTGCCGCCGGGCATTCCGCCCACGAAATCGTAATACCCCGTCTCGCGGTACAACGTCCACAGCAGCTCCTGCAGCGGCTCCCTCCTCGCGAGATCCCGCCACTCCGACAGATTGGCGACAAACGCGGAGACGGAAGCCCGAAGCGCTTCGGGCAGCGATTCGTTCTTCGCCGCCGCGACCACCGCGTCCCAGAATTCCCCGTTCCGGTCGCACAGCCGGATCCGCGCCAGCTCGTCGGCGGTCAGGCCGACGATCGGCGAACGAAGCACCCCGGCGAGCGGGATGTCCTGGCGGGGGTTGTCGATGATCGAGAGAAGCGACAGCATGACGTCGACCTCGGTCGCCGAGAAGTAGCCGGTCGCCAAATCCGCGTAAGCGGGAATGCCGGCCGCCTTCAATTCCTCCAGGTAGATCGGGGCCATGACGCTCGTTGCCCGGAGCAGGATGACGATGTCCCGGTACTGGACCGGGCGGTACAACCCGCTTCTGCCGTCGTACACCGCGAAAGGCGGTTCGCCGGTTCCTGCATTCCCCATGAGGCGGCGGATTTCCGTTGCGACGCAGCGGGCTTCCAACTGCGCGGACTCCAGATCCTCGCCGCCCGGATCGGCGCCTTCCGGACTGTCTTCTCCGGTTTCCCCGTTCGGGCCTTCCGGCGCGTTCCCGGCCGTTTCCGCCCCGGAGGGCGATTCGGAGGCATCGTCCGCGGACCCGGTTCCCGCCGAGTCGAGCACGATCATTTCGACTCCCCATCCGTTCGGCGCGTCCGGATGGGCCGCCTCCGTCCCGCCCCCCGGTTCCGTATCGGGGTATCCTTGTCCGTATACGAGCTCCGCGCTGCGGTCGTACGTCATTTCCCCGACGGGCTCCCGCATGATCAGCCGGAAGACGTGGTTGACCGCGTCCAGCACTTGCCTGCGGCTGCGGAAGTTGCGGGCCAAGTCGATGCGCAGGCCTTCGGGCGATTCGGCGTTCTCCAGTCCCGGGTGCCAAATGTCGTACGTTTTGTATTTCGCCATGAACAATCCCGGCTCCGCGAGCCGGAACCGGTAAATGCTCTGCTTCACGTCGCCGACCATGAACACGTTGCCGGGGTCCGTCCGGGCGATCAGCGAGACGATCGCTTCCTGGACCTCGTTCGTATCCTGGTATTCGTCCAAATAGATCTCGGCGAACCGCTTGCGGTAATCCTCCGCCGCATCGGACGGAACGCTCCGCTGCGGCGTTGAAGCCGGGTCCCGCAATATCCGCAGCGCGTAATGCTCGAGGTCCCCGAAATCGAGCAAACCCTTGGCGCGTTTCGCCGCTTCGTACCGTTCTCCGAACCGGATGGCCAGATCCGCGAGCGCCTCCATGTCTGGCGCCAGCTCCCGCATTTCCTCGGCGTATCGCTCCGGCGAGCGGACGAGCCACTCTTCCGCCAGCTTGGCCGCCGTTTTCTTGACGGCGTCCCGGTACGCTTTGACCCGTTCCTGAAGCGCGGGGTCGTACTCGTCGCCGCGGCACGGTTTCAGGCGGCCGAACGAGAAGGAAGCGAACGCGTCCCGCCACAGCGGCCAATCGTCGGTTTCGAGCGCGGCCAACAGGCCCCGGACGGCGTGCAAATCGCCTTCCAGCGTTTCGCCGTACGGCGCCGGACCGCCCGGTTCCCCGCACAGTCGCAGCCCGCACTCGAGCATATGTACCGCCCCCCGCAGCTGCAGCCGCGCATCGTCCCGCAAGCTTCGCACCCAGAGCGAGAGCAACAGCTCCTCGGCGTCCCGCACCCGGAACCGGGCGGCCATTTCCTTCAGCCAGTACTCCGGCCAAGGATGGCTGCCCGCGAATTCGCGCAGTTCCAGCACGAGCCGATGCAGCGGCTCGTCGCTCCGCTCGCCGCCGAACCGGTCGGCCAGCCGCGCGAGCGTTCCCGTCTCGCCTTCCCTCGCGTACGTTTCCTCGAACAGCTCGTCCAGCGTGTCCATCCGGAGCAGCTCCGCCTCCGTCTCATTGGCGATACGGAATCCCGGATCGAGCCCGATGAGCGGGGCGTAACGCTCCACCGCCTCGAGGCAGAACGAGTGCAGCGTCGTCACCGTCGCCCGCGGCAGCAGGGCGAGCTGGCGCTCCAAATGCAGCGAATCGGGATTCCGCTCCAGCGCTTCCTCAAGCGCGTGGCGGATCCGCTCTTTCATTTCGGCCGCGGCCGCTTTGGTGAACGTCGCGACCAGCAAGGCGTCCACGTTCAGCGGGCGGTCGGGATCGGCGATGCGCCTGATGATCCGTTCGACGAGCACGGCCGTCTTGCCGGATCCCGCCGCCGCCGCGACCAGCAGATGGGAGCCGTCTGCCGCGATCGCGGCCCATTGCTCCTCCGTCCAACGGCTGCCTTCGGGCCTCTGCGGCCAGCGCCCCGGTTGCCGGTTCATTCCGGCTCCCCCCTCTCCGCTTCCTGCCCGAGCTTCCGCCACAATTCCTCGCGGTTGCCGGGCTTGGACCATACTTGGTATTCGTTGCCGTCCAGCTCCGGATCGAATTGGCATACCGGCCTGTATTCGCAATGGGCGCATGGGCTCCGCTTGTCCATCCGGTACGGGGCGATGGCGACGTCTCCGGAGGCGATCCGTTTGCCGATTTTGCGGATCTGCCCCCGGACCGATGAACGGAGAACCGCCCATTGGCCGCGGTCGGCGATCTGGGAACGGGACGAGAACGTACCGTCCTTCTTGAACTCCACGGGAACGACCGAGGATTTCCCGTTGCCTTCGAGCGAAACGTCCATCCGCTTCACGGCATCGCCGTCCGCCAAGACGAGTCCCTGCATGCGGAATTGGCGAAACATCGCGGCTTGCGCCTCTGCCGCCGACATGCCGTTCGAGGTCGGCAGAAGCGGATTGCGCACGTGAAAATAGAGCACGCCCGCCGGCTCCGCCGGGCGGCCGAGCCAATGGGGCGCATGTGTCACGACGACGTCGAGATACGTGAGCATTTGGAG
Organism: Cohnella sp. CFH 77786; assembly: GCF_019400745.1. Lineage (GTDB taxonomy): Bacteria > Bacillota > Bacilli > Paenibacillales > Paenibacillaceae > Cohnella. The sequence goes on from NZ_WJIB01000001.1 coordinate 507,507, forward strand.
CGTCAAGCCGTGCGCCACTTCTTCCAGCTTCAGCTTGACCGCTCCCGATTTGTAATCCATGATCCGCAGCAGCAGCCCTTCCGGCGTTTCCGCCGCGTCGACCCGGTCGATCCGGCCGGCGATGTCCATCGTCCGCCCGCCTCCCAAGTCCAGGGACAGCGGAGGCAGCGGAGCGTCCGGACCGAAGCCCAGCTCCAGTCCGACCGGCCGGAAGGCCGACAGCCTCGCTTGTTCGCCCAGCATGGCCGAAGCTTGGGCGACGATGTCGCGCAGCTTGCGCGCCATGACGCCGTGCCGGTGGGAGGAGAGCAGGATTTGCGACTGCACCTTCGGCAGCAGCCGTTCGACCGCGGCCGCGGCTTCGCGCTGCCACAACCCCGCGTCCCCCGTCACGTTCTGGGCGAACAGCTTTTCCGTCGTTTGCCGAAGCGCGGCGTGGAACAGCTGCCCGATGTCGGGCGCGTCGACCCGGTAAAGCCGGCGTTCGCGCAGGCGGAGCCCGTGGGAGGCGAAATGCCGGAACGGACAGGCGACGAACCGCTCCATGCGGGACACGCTGGCCAGCAGCCGGTCTCCGTATAGCAACAGGCTCGTGTCCGCCGATAACGGTTTCTCCTCGTTCCTATAGTTCAATGAGGAGACCAGGCGTTTCAGCCGGCTTCTCCAAGCTTCTTGCTCCGACAACCAATTGTAAACCGACCACCAGCCCGAAGAAGGCTTCTCTCCGTTCCGAAGCTGGCGCAGCCTCGCGAGCACGTGCGTCAACGCCCGGCCCGGGTGGACCGCGTGGGCCAGCTGGACCTCTTCCGGATCCCCGGGCTGCGGCTCCGCGGCTTCGGTCTGCACGGGAACCGCGGGAAAACGCCGCTTCAGCCGGCGGATCCACTCGGACGGCAGCAGCCCGGAACCTTCGTCGTCGGCCAGCGGCCAAGAGATCCACAGATGGCCGGACGGCGCCGTAAACGCAAGGTACGCGAGAAACCGTTCGTCGAGCAGACGCCGCCGGGATCCCGGAGCCATCCGCAGGCCGGTCTCCGCCAGCAGCTCCCGTTCATTTTCCGACAACAGGCCGTTTTCCGGGATCCGCATCGGCAGCACGCCGTCGCTTACGCCGAGAAAATATACGAACTTCAGCCGGTCGATGCGCGTCCGTTCCGGGCTTCCGATCAGCACCGCGTCAAGGGACGGCGGCACGGCGCCCAGCTTCAGCTCCTCCAGCCCCGAATCGACCATGCCGGCAAACAGCCGCAAGTCCGGCTTCGTATCGCCCATCAGCTCCACCAGCTGATCGAGCAAATTCATGACTCCGTCCCACAGGGGACGGTGGACGGCAGCCCTTCCCGGCTGCCCGGCGGCGGCGTCTTCGCGGCTGCGGCTTTCCAGCGCGTCGGCGGCGCCCGTCTCCTCGAGGAAGAGGTACAAGCCCTCGCATAATGCCCTCGTCGAATCCGCCTTCGCGAGCCGGTTCTCCAAAGCCTTCAGCGGCTTCAGCAAAGCATCCCGGACCGGAAGAAGGCGGTTCGGCGCGGTTTCTACGCCGCCGGTTCCCTCCTCCTCTTCCAAATCCCCGCGGGACAATGGCCGCCACATCCGGTCGTCATGCCATTTCCAGCCGTCGATGCCCGCCGCGAGCGCGTAATTCTCCAGCCTGTCGATGGCGTCGCGGGTGACGCGTCCGTCCGGCGTTCCGAGCAAGTCCGTCTTCGCGCAGCGGAATACCGCTTCGGATTTCCATCCCCCGGTCACGCATTCAAGCGCCGAACGCACGAACTCTACGAGCGGGTGGTGCGAGACGGAAGATTTGCCGTCCAAATAGCAAGGAATCCCGTAATCGGAAAAAACGGAGGAAAGCAGGTCGGCGTAATCTTCCATCCGCCGGACGAACACCGCGGCGTCCCTCCAGCGGAAGCCCTCCTCGCGGACGCGCCGGAGGATATCCCGGACGGCGGCTTCCGCCTCGGCCCTCCGATTCGAAGCCGCATGCAGGGACAATCCGCATTCCGGACGTTCGGGCCGCAGCCAAACATCATCTCCCTGCCAGACGGCCGATCTCCGTTCCCAATTCCGCTCCAGAAAAGCCAAAACGGGGTTTCCGGAAAAACGCGGCGATACTTCGGGTTCGAGATGAACGGGCGGCTCCACCGGAATGCCGCAGGCTTCGGCAAGCTCGCACAGCCGCGCCGATGTTTCCGCCGCCTTGTGGAACGTGTGCAGCTCATCCGGCGTTTCGCCTGCGAGGAAAGGCTTGTCCACGGTCAGCGCGACCGTGACCCGCTTGGCCCGCCGCATGAGCCCTTCGATGACCGCAAGCTCTCCCGGCGTAAAGCCGTGGAATCCGTCCAGCCAAATTTCCGCCTCCGCGAGCCACTCCGAAGAAGCCGCGCCCCCGGCCAGCCGGCCCAGCATGTCTTCCCCGTCCATCCATCTCCCGGCCAATTCCCGCTCCATGTCGCCATAGATCATCGCCAAGTCGTGCAGCTTGTCCGCCAGCAAAGGCGAATCCGACGCCGAACGGGCGAGAGCTCCGTTTTCCGACGTCTCCGCCAGCTTGTCCGAAGAAATCGCGTACCGCTTCCACTCCGTGAGCAAATCATTCAATCCGGCGATGAGTCCCGTCTCCGACGCTCCGCCCCGGAAGAGCCGGAGCTCGTTCCTGCGGGTTTCCAACACCTTATGTAAGAGCATGGCCTTGCCGTTGTCATGGATGGGCACCATGGCCAGGCCGCCCGTTTCCTGCATGATCCGGAACGCCAGCCGGCGGAAGCTGAGCACCTGGGCCCTCATGAACCCGCCCAATCCGGGCGTTCCGACCATCGCCTGCTCGGCCTGGAAGGTGGCTTGCTCCGGCACGAGAAGAATCAGCGGGGGGCCCTGGGGATCTTCCCGCAGCTTCCCCCGGATTTCATCCAGCACGTATCGCGTCTTTCCGCTGCCGGATCGACCCGTGACGAGCCTAAGCGGCATGTTCCGCTCCCTCCTTGTCGCGTTTGCGCCGATTTCCTGTCTTGTCATTGTACCATACGGCGCGCGACGCGCACAGGCGTTCGCAAGCGGCAAGCCTTAGAAAGCATTGCATGGTCCGCCAAGATTTTCCTGAGCGTTCGAAACGCCGGCGCTGTCGTCTTCGGGGGCAATGAGATAAAATCGTGCAACTCTCGCAGAAAACGGGGGGCAGAAGGGGAATTGTTCGAAAAATTCGATGATCTCGCTCAATCGTGGGGGTGCGACGGGGGAGTTACTCAAAAATTCGCGCAACTCGCCTTGGGAAGGGATACTGTCAAAAAATTGTTCGATAAAATCGTGTAATTCGTGGAGAAACGGGACTGCACGGGGGTCGTTCGGTAAAATCGCGTAACTCTCTCCGTTGAGAAATTTTCAGACCCCGGCTTGCTCAGCCTGTAACGTTCTTTTTATGCTTTCCATGATTTGGCACTTAAGATTCTGTATTAAAAATCATATAGAAAATCCCTGCAAGCTGCAAATTCGATAAATCTATTCGAAAAATCATATAGAATCTGCACCTTTCGTCAGAAACCGAACGATTCTATTCGAAATATCATACAGAATGACCGGGCACGCCCTTCCTCTTAGATTGACTCGATCTTCCGAGCCGATTCGCCGAGCGGAGTAAACTGGATCGCTGTTTGTGAAACGGCACCGCGAATCCGGGCGTTCCTTTCACCGTTCTTTCCGAGGTGCGCCGTAGAAAAAGACGGACCCGAAGGCCCGTCCGGTCAGGAAATGTTCAAATACCATCTGGTGCCGTCGTCCAGCTGGAAAATCGCCGCGTTCGACCACAGCTCGATTTTGTAAACCTTCTTCCACTGCCGCCGGAACTCCAGGTCGTCGGCCATTTGGCGTACCCGGTCGTTAAAGCGTTCCCGGCTGCCGACCTGCATCGACCGGTTGTCGATCGGAACCGCCCGTTTCCCGAACAATAACACTTCGTTCATCCCTTACCAATCCCTCCGATACCTTATATCGCTTGGTATCATACCATCGACTCGTTAGGAATTTTGAGGGCGGAACATGAAGCGGATTCGTTTTTTCCTAACACTTGGTTAACATAATTTACCTCGCGATCCATGCCAGAGGTCATTTTCGCGCGTCCGAAATCATGTCCGGCCGGGGACAGGCATAGGCTTGGATATCGAATGTCGGTGCGGGGAGGAAACGGGATGCTGTACGTCGATCTTCTGCTTTCTTCGGTCGTCGGCTTCGTCTTGCTCATCGGGGGCATGAAGCTGACGGAAGCGGCCTTAAGCCGATGGGCGGGCAACCGGCTGGCCTCCTGGCTCGCGCGCGCCACCTCGACGCCGCTTCGCGGGTTCCTGTTCGGCACGGCAGCTTCGGCAACGCTTCAAAGCAGCACAGCCGTAACCGTGCTGACGATCGGGTTCGTAAACGCGGGCTGGATTACCCTCTCCCGCAGTTTCGGCGTCATCCTGGGTACGAACGTCGGAACGACCGTTACGACCGAAATCATGAGTCTTCACCTCCACCGCTACGGTTGGGCGGTACTGGCGGTATCGTTCGCGGGCTGGCTCTGGACGGCGGCCACGGCGGAAATGAGAACCGCCGGGAAGACGCCGAGCCAAAGCATGGTGCCGCTGCGGTACGGTTCCGTAGCGCTTGCCGGATTCGGCTTTCTGCTCATCGGCTTCAAAATCCTGCTCGGCATGGGGCCGCTCCTCCAGCAAAGCGGGTCCTTCCAATCGCTCATGGAGGCCGCCTCGAACCAGCCCCTGATCGGCATGCTGGGAGCCGCCGCCCTGACCGCGGCCGTGCACTCCAGCTCCGCCGTCATCGGCATGGCCATGGTCGTGGCCGGAACCGGCTCCCTGTCTCCCGAAGCCGGAATCGCGGTCGTGCTCGGAGCCAATGTCGGGACCTGCTTCACCGGGCTGGTCGCTTCCCTCGGCGGGGGGAGGGGCGGCCGGTTCGTCGCGCTCTCCCAGCTCGCCTTGAACGTAGGCGGCGCCCTGCTGTTCCTGCCGCTGATGCCGATGCTTCATGAAGCCGCCGAGCGAATGGCTCCGGCCGATCCCTCCGCGCAAATCGCGCACGCCCAGACGATTTTCAACGTCTCCTGCTCCGTGCTGGCGCTCCCGTTGGCCTATTGGCCATGGAAGAGGCAGCGTCCCGGGTCCGAATAACGAAAAACAGCATGCCGGCAAGTGAATCCCGCATGCTGTTTCGTTGGTTTCGGATCTCACAGCTCCGAGCGGCTGCGCACCTCGAAAATCCCGAACTTCAAATAGTGGCCTTCCTCCACGCCGGCCAGCCGGGGATGATCCCTTCCCGCGCCTTGCCATTCGATGAGACGAAGCGTTTTGCCCGCGTCGCGCGCCGCTTCCTGGATCGTCTCCAGAAACAGGTCCGGGCGGACGTGGTAGGAGCAGCTGGCGGTGACGAGGAACCCTCCCTCGTTGAGCAGCTTCATCGCGTGCAGATTGATGTCCTTATATCCCCGGCAGGCGCCGGCGACCGCCTTCTTCGTCTTCGCGAAAGCCGGCGGATCGAGAATGATGACGTCCCACGTTCGGCCTTCGGACGTGAGAGGCTTCGAGGTGTCGACCTTCTGGCCCCCGCCGTCCTTGCGCCCCCGGGCCGCCCTCTCCTCGCGGCCCGCGACCTGGCGGCGCAAATATTCGAACGCGTCCTCCACGACGAATTCGACCCGGTCCGAAAATCCGTTCCGTTCGACGTTCCGTTGGGCCGTCTCGATCGCGTGGGCCGATACGTCCAGGCAAGTCACCTTCTTGGCGCCGTATTGGCAGCCATGGAGCGTGAAGCTGCCGGTATGCGCGAAGCACTCCAGCACGGTCGCCCCGTCCCAGTAAGGAAAGGTAACGACGTTGCCGTTCGCGTTGACCGGCACCCTTCTCCGGCCTTGCTCCGTTTCCCTCTCCTCCAGGCGGATCCCGCTTCTCTCCCCCCAGCCCGTCATGAGCGGGGCGATGGACGCCCGGTTCCGGCGCTGGTCGTGGAAATAGCCGGTTTTTTGCCCGCCTTCGATATCGACTTCGATGCGCAGCCCGTTCTCCTCGATTTCCACGTACCGCGGGCACTCCCCGTACAAGATGCCGGTGCGCTCCTCCAGCCCTTCCAGCGTCCGGACCCCCACGTCGCTCCGCTCATACACGCCCGCCGGACGGAACACTTCGACCAGCATCGGCAGCCACGCGTCCCGCGTATTCTCCATCCCCAGCGTCAGCACTTGGACGACCAGAATATCCGCGAAACGGTCCACGATCAAGCCGGGCAGAAAATCCGCTTCCCCGTACACGATCCGGCAAGAAGCTCCATGTCCGATGAAACGGTTGCGGAAGGAAGCACACGTCTCGAACCGGCGGCGGAAAAAATCCGCGTCCATCGCTTCAAGCGGCGTGTAGGAAACGACCCTCAGCGTAATTTGGGAAGCCGGATTCGCATAGCCGACCGCGAGGAATTTCCCCCTGGCATCCACGATCTCGGCGAGAGTACCCGGGGAAGGCTCGCCTTCCCACCGCTCGATTTCGTTTGCGTAAACCCACGGATGCCCCTGCTCCAAACGGGGACGGCGGGTGCGGCTCAGCACCGCGCGAGGCTGGTTCGACATCGAATGTTGCACACCTTTCGCTATGTAATGAACACGGATCCCGTGCTTGTCCCGATCCGATTGGCTCCGGCCGCAAGCAGCGCCTCGGCCGCCAACCTGTCGCGGATGCCTCCCGCCGCCTTCACTCCCATGGCGGGAGAGACGGCGGAACGGAGAAGCCGGATGTCTTCCAGCTTGGCCCCGCCCGGACCGTACCCCGTCGACGTCTGGACGTAGTCTGCCCCGGAGGCTTCCGCGATCCGGCAGCCGTCGCGCTTCCGCTCGTCCGGCAGCATCGACGTTTCCAAGGTGACTTTCACGAGCGCGCCGCCCTGCACGGCCTGCACGACGGCGGCGATGTCCCGCTCCACGGCTCCCAGGTCTCCCTCGATCAGCCGGCCGATCGGCAGCACCATGTCGATCTCCGAAGCGCCGTCATCCAGCGCCGCCGACGCTTCGAACGCTTTGGAGCGCGTGGCCGACGTCCCCAGAGGAAACCCAACGGCCGCGCAAACCTTGACTTTCGTGCCGCTGAGCATCTCCCTCGCCAGTCGAACCCACCCTCCGCAGACGCAGACGCCATGGCATCCCTGCCGCAGCGCCTCCTCGCATAGCTTGCGGATATCCGCGGCGACGGCGTCCGCCCGAATCAGGGAATAGTCGACGAACGGGGCAATTCCTTGCCCTTGCCGCCAGAAAGGAAGCCGCGCTTCCGCATCTCCGCTCCGTTCAGCCGGCAACCGGATCCACCTCGATTCCGAGCTTCGCAAGCGCGCGGGCCATCACTTCGCGGTTGTTCTCGTAGCCGGAGGCCAATTGAAGGCGCCAGGCTTCCCTAGGCACATGCCAAGCGACGCCCGCGATTTCTTCTACCTGCGCCTGAAGCTCCCCCCCGTCCGCTTCCACGAGGAAATAATGAACCTCCTTGTCGATCTTGCCCCGGCCTTCCGCCTCGTATTGATACCGGATGACCTGCAAGGGTTCGACGATGCGGCCCGAGATCCCCGTTTCTTCTTCGATTTCCCGCAGCGCGGTTTGTTCGACCGTTTCGCCCGGCTCCATGCGCCCTTTGGCCAGCGTGATTTTGCCGAAGCGGTCTTCAATGATTTGGATTTCGACGGCGTCCCCGCGCTTCCGGTAGACGAGGCCTCCTGCCGCGATTTCTTTCATCAAAACCTTCCCCCTGACTTCTCCGGATGAAATAGGAAAAAAGATTCCATCCCCGTCGAAGGGGATGAAATCTTTCCAAGATTATGCATGCAGAGCAATTTCACGGATGTCATCCTGGACGGATAGAAGCTCGCCGCGGCATTCGTTCACGCCGGAACCGGTGATGCGCACGCGGCAAAGCTTGCCGATCATCGATTCGTCGCCGCTGAGCACCACGTGCAGGTAATTGTCCGTATAACCGGAGATCAAGCCTTGGCCTTCCGCGCCCTTCGCTTCGCGCTCCGGAATGACGTACAGCTCCCGGCCGACCCACTCGCGGCCGTAAGCGGCCTGCATCCGCTCGGACAGGTCGATCAGCTTGTGGACGCGCTCGTGTTTCGTTTCTTCGTCCACCTGGTCCTCCATGCGGGCAGCCGGCGTTCCGGTCCGCTTCGAGTACGGGAACACGTGCATCTCGGCGAAGCCCATGCGCTCCATGAACCGGTAGCCGTTTTCGAACTGCTCTTCCGTCTCCCCCGGAAAACCGACGATTACGTCGGTCGTAATCGCGACGCCGGGCATCGCTTCGTGAATGCGCGCGATTTTGTCGGCGAATTCGGCCGTCGTGTATTTGCGGCGCATCCGTTTCAGGATATCGTCGTCGCCGGCTTGCAGCGGAATGTGCAGATGGCGGCACATTTTCGGCGAGGCATTGAGCACGCGGATCATCTCGTCGTCGATTTGGCTCGCTTCGATGGAGCTGATCCGGATCCGCTCCAGTCCGTCGATCTTGTCGAGGTCCTGCAGCAGGTTCGCGAGGCGGTAATTTTCCAGGTCGTCCCCGTACCCGCCCGTGTGGATGCCGGTCAGGACGATTTCCTTATAGCCCGACGCGACCAGCTGGCGCGCCTGGTTCAGCACGCTCTCCGGCTTGCGGCTGCGGGAAAGCCCGCGCGACCAGGGGATGATGCAGAACGTGCAGAAGTTGTTGCAGCCTTCCTGGATTTTCAGGAACGCCCGAGTCCGCTCCGCGAAGTCGGGAACGTCCAGCTCTTCGAACTCGCGGGTTTTCATGATGTTGCGCACGGCGTTCACCGGCCGGCGGTCTTTCTGAATGTCCGCGATGAAGCCCATCAGCTTGTCGCGGTCCTGCGTGCCGACGACCAGGTCGACGCCCGGGATCGCCATGATTTCGGCCGGGGACGTCTGCGCGTAGCAGCCCGTGACGGCAATGACCGCGTCGGGATTGCGGCGGACGGCGCGGCGGATGATCTGGCGGCTTTTCTTGTCGCCGGTGTTCGTGACGGTGCACGTATTGATGACGTAGACGTCGGCCGTCGTCGTTTCGAAATCGACCTGCTCGTAGCCTTCGTTCTTGAACAGCTGCCACATCGCTTCCGTGTCGTAGAAGTTGACTTTGCAGCCCAATGTATAAAATGCCACGCTAGGCATCGAATTCCCCTCCCAACTCTCCGGATTCGTAGCCGATGCACGCCAGCGCGTACAAGGCCGCCGTTTCCGTTCTTAGTATGCGTTTGCCAAGCCCGACGGGCAGGGCGCCCGCCGCGGCGGCTTCCTCCGCCTCTTCGGGGGCGAATCCCCCTTCCGGGCCGACGAGAAGCAGCACGGCCGGCGATTCTGCCGCCAGCCTGCCGCGAAACTCGGACAGCGTCCGGCGCAAACCGGAGCCGGCCCTTCCTTCTTCTTCGTAACACAAAAGCACCAAATCGTAATCGGCGAATTGCCGGATCAAACTTCCCCAAGCTGTGACCGGACGTACGTCGGGCACGCGGCTGCGATGGCTCTGCTCGGCGGCTTCCTTGGCGATTTTGCGCCAGCGGTCCAGCCGTTTGGCTTCCTTGCGCTCGTCGTACTGCACGACGGTTCTCCGCGAAAGGAACGGCTGGAACGCGTAGGCGCCGGCCTCGGTTCCTTTTTGGATCACGGTCTCGAGCTTGTCGCCTTTGGGCAGGCTCTGCGCGACGGTCACGCGCCACGCCATTTCGGCTGCGATTGGCAACTCCCGTATGATGTCCGCGACGATCGCGTCACGGTCGATGGAACGAATTTGGGCCAGCGCGTCGCGTCCGCGGCCGTCGCAGGCGATGAACGTATCGCCCGGTTTGGCCCGCATGACGGATCCGAGATGCCGGGCGTCCTCGCCGGTTAAGGTGACGGCCGTCTCCGACATTCGCGCCGGGTCCACGAAATACCGCTGCATGCGTAGGTGGCCTCCCGCGTTTTGTCCATCCTCCATCATACCTCGTTCCGGTCCGCCGCGCCACTCCCGGAATCAAATTCCTAAATCGCGGACGTATTCGAAAATAGGCGATGCCGGCTGGCTGAAAAACCATTCGAGAACGTGGTGCATGCCCCGGAGAATCGGTTCCTTCAAAGCGAACAGAGGCCCGATCGTCACATCCCGGAGCGGTGGAATGAAAATTAACAGAAGGAAGAGGAAAAAGGTCCATTGTTCGTATTGCATCATCCGGATGCGCACGCGCAGCGGGAAAAATTGCTCCAAAATTCGGTAGCCGTCCAAAGGCGGGAGCGGAATCAGGTTGAAAATGAACAGGTTGAGGTTGATGACCACCCAATAGTAAAAGAAAATATCCAATTTGCCGGTCATATCCTCGGAAATATTCATATTAGCGAACAGGATGGCGTACACAAGCAGCCCCAGAAAAGCCAAAACGAGATTGGAAACGGGGCCGGCGGCGGTGACGAGAATGCTGCTGAGCCGGTAAGGCCGGCGCAGCTTGCTCTCCCGGACCGGAACCGGTTTCGCCCAGCCGAAGCCGGCGACGATCAGGAGGAGGAACCCCATCCAATCGAGGTGCGCCTTCGGATTGAGCGTGACGCGGCCTTCGCGGTACGCCGTGTCGTCCCCGAGCTTGTAAGCCGTCCATGCGTGGCCGAATTCGTGCGTGGAAAACGCGACGAGCATGACGAGAATGATAATGGGCAGGTGTTCGATCGGAAACCAGAAAAAACTCATGCTCCCTCTTCATCCTCCTTCGGTTTGCCTGCCACGAAGGCAACCCAATCCTCCTGGCGCACCCGGTCTATGATTTCGAATCCGGCGGCCAAGAGCCCGGCCTCCACGTCTGCTTCCTTGTTCTTGTAAATGCCGGAGGCGATGTAGATGCCGCCGGGCTTCAGCACTTTCATAACGTCCGAGATGAACAGGAGAATGATCTCGGCGAGAATGTTCGCGACGACGATATCGACGGGCGGTTTCACCGTTGCCGTCACCGCTTCTCCGCCCGGCTTATCCCCTTCGTTCAGGATGCCGAGCAGATCGCTCAGCCGGACTTCGATCACGTCCTGCAAGGCGTTCAGCTTGATGTTCTCCGTCGCGCTGGACACGGCGACGGGGTCCAGATCGAGGGCCAGCACGCGGGAAGCGCCCAGTTTCACGGCTCCGATGGCGAGAATGCCCGAGCCCGTGCCGACGTCGATCAGCGTCTCGCCCCCGCGCACCGCGCCTTCCAGCGTCCGCAGGCAGAGCGCCGTCGTCGGATGCGTGCCGGTGCCGAACGCCATGCCGGGATCGAGCTCGATCACGACCTCGTCTTCGCCCGGTTCGTAAGCTTCCCAGGTCGGTTTGATCGTCAGCCGCTCGGAAACCTTCAGCGGTTTGAAATATTTCTTCCAGGCGTCCGCCCAGTCCTCGTCTTTCACCTGGGCCACGGAAACCGCGTACTCGCCGGCGTCGTAGCCGAATTCGGGCAGTTCCTCCAAAGCGGCTTTCAACCGCGAGACGACTTGTTCGATGTCCGTGCCTTCGGCGTAGTAGCCTTTGATTTCCGCGTACCCCGGACGGATATCGTTGAGCGGCTTGTCATACCATTGGCCCAGGGAAGTATCCCGCGGCTTATCCGGGGTCCACGACTCTTCCACCGATACGCCCGCCGCTCCGAATTCGTATAAATAATGGGACACCATCTCTTGCGAAGGCTCCGTTGCCAGAACCGTGATTTCATGCCACAGCACGTTTGTTGCCCCTTCCCGTCCGGAACCGCTGAACCGGCCTTTATAATCAGCCTCCATTATACACGTTTCCGATTCCCCTAGGCAAAAAACGCCAGAGGACGCCCCACTTCCGCCGGAACCAAGTTTGGGCCTGCCCATTTCGGATCGGCGGCAGTCAACGAATAAAAACCCCCACCCGGAGGGATGGGGGGAGCGCCGGTTGGCGGCTCTTCTGCATGTACGGTACGCATTGCCGGCGCGGTGTGCTGCGCATCATTCTGTTGTAACGTCTGCAAGGTCGGCTGCTCGTTGCCGACGATATTCCGGGACTGGAAGTCCGCCCCATCCCCAATTTTCCAACTCCACCTCCTCAATGATGACGAAGGTTGCATTCAACGGTTTGTTCAAAACGTCGCGAAGCAGCTCGCTGGCGCCTTTGATCAGCGCGGCCTTTTCCTCCCGCGTGACCGATTGACGGTTCGGAGCTGAGCCTTCGCGGGTAATCTGAATGGTTACGATAGGCATGGAATTACCCCTCCACTTCGGATTGGACTGAAGATATTAGCGGCCTGCATTTTGGCCGCCGTCCACGTGCAAGATTTCACCGGTTACAAAACCGGCCGTTTCCAGATACATAACTGCCTCGGCGATCTCCTCCGCTTCGCCCATGCGGCCCACAGGGTGAAGTCTGGCGAGAAAATCGTGCGTTTCGACGGCGTGCATCGGCGTTTTGATAATTCCCGGCGCGACCGCATTTACTCGGATCCCTTTCGTTGCATACTCGATCGCCAACGATTTCGTCGCGGCGTTCAACCCTCCCTTCGTGAGCGAGGCCAGCACGGAAGGCACGCCGGCGATCGGCTGATCGACCAGACTGGTCGTAATGCAAATGATATGGCCCGCACCTTGCTTGAGCATCTCTGCGGCCGCACGCTGTGTGACGTGAAAGAAGCCGGCAAGATTGATTGACAGCACCGTATCGAAATCCTCTTCCGTATAGTCCGTAAACGGCTTGGCGATAAAAATGCCCGCGTTGTTCACCAGCGTATCGATTCGACCGAAATGAGCCACTGCTTCGCGAACTAAACGTTCGGCTGTCTGCGGGGCGGCAACATCGCCGACAACAATTCGAACATTCCTTCCGGAGGGATCGATTTCTCTTGCGGCGTCTTCCAGAGATTGTTCACGTCGGCCGTTGATGACTGTCTTCACCCCCCTTTTTACAAATTCAGCGGCGATCGCTTTCCCCAACCCGCTGCTGCCGCCTGTAATCACTGCCACTTTTTCTTGCAAGCTCAAGAAAACCTCTCCTTTTTATCTACCTACTAAAAGGTAGATTTTATATTGAAAAAATATCTGCTTTAAGCTTTCGCCAAAGCAGATATTAATCCCTCAGCAATCGTGTCGAATCTCTTGATATCCCGAAAGCTTCTAGCCAGAAGCTGCGCTCCTTGAAGCGCGGCCAGGAGCTTATGGGCCTGCGCTCCCGCGTTGCCGTCGAAGCGTAAAGTTCCGGCTTGACGGCCGTGCTCCAAGACGCGCTCCAACCACAACAAATTCAAATCAAACAAGTGATTGAGCTTATCCTGCGCTTTCGCAGACAAGACAGCAAGGTCGGTAGACAACATGACACCCAGACACGTGCGATAATCCCGAACAGGTTCGCGGTATAGTTCCACGAACTTGCGCAGCCTTTCCAGATCATCTGTCGTACCCGTTTCGATCCAGGCTGCGGCGGCATGAAAATTCTCGGTATATCGCGCAATCAGCGCCTCTCCCAAGTCCTCCTTACTCGGAAAGTGGTAATGGATGCTCGCGGTCCGTATCCCCACTTTGCCGGCAATATGCGCGTAACTGAACCCGTTAAAACCGCACTCTTGCACAAGGGTCTGGGCGGTATCCAATATCGTTTCTGCCATATTCGTTTTTTTGTTCATACCCGCATTCTACCTTTTAGTAGATATGATGTCAATGATTTTTCATTGGCCTTCAATCTAATCCACGACCTCAACCCCACCCGGCCGGGTGGGGTTGTTCAAAAGAGGCGATTCGCAAAGCTACATCATCTCTCCGCCCGCGCCAAGAAGGACGCTTCGGGCCTGTTCAGCCGCCATTACCGGCACGTTGGCCGACAGGGTGAAGCTAGCGGCTGGCGCTCCTTCCGCGCCGACTCCCCAACCGTTGGCAGCGGCATCCGCAGAAGCCATGACGCCGCTGTACGATTGGACGGCGGAACCGGCCAGCACGGAAGCGGTCAACCCGTCTGCGGATTGATCGGCGTCGATCGCCGGGGTACCCGCCTGGGCATACGCGGCTTCCCGCTCGATGCGGAACCGGTCGCCTCTCAGCGAAGCCAGCTTGCGGACGGCGGATTCGGCCTGCTCCTGAGTGGAGAACCGGGCCTGTATCGTCAACGTGTCCACGACTCAGTCTCCTTCGTAGGCTGCGGCCCGCCGATCGGCTTCCGCCGCGCGCTGCTGCGCTTCCCGGTCGTCTTGGTCCGCAAGCTCTTCCGAGAACTCGACGTCTTCCGCGGAAGCGGTGGGCAGGGACTCGTTCACTGCTTGCCGGAAAGCGGATTGGCGATTGATGGGTTGTTCGCTCATCGGGAATCCTCCTTGTGCCGGTCTTGCCGCATGGAAAAATCCGGCCGTCTCGGTTGATTCCTATAGCATGCGACATCACTTGGAAGTTATGCGGCGAAGAGGCAAAAAGAAAACCGCCCCCGCGAAACGGCCGTTTCGGCGAGGGACGATTGGATAAGCGCGGTCGATCGCGGGCTTACTCGCCGAGGATCGCTTTCTTCATGCGCTCGAAAATGTTCTGGTGCTGCTCGTGCGTATGCTCGCCGCCGTTCGCCGCGAAAGCGCGCAGCAGGTCCTTCTGCTCTTCGCTCAGGTTCGTCGGCGTTACGACAGTCACCTTCACGTGCTGGTCGCCCTGCCCGTAACCGCGGAGCCTGGGGACGCCTTTGCCCTTGAGGCGGAAATACGTGCCCGTCTGGGTGCCGGCCGGGATTTTGAGCTTTACTTTCTCGGTCAGCGTCGGCACTTCAAGCTCGTCGCCCAGCGCCGCCTGCGCGAACGTGAGCGGCACCTCGCAATAGATGTCGTCGCCTTCGCGTTCGAAGAAATCATGCGCCTTCACGCGGAGCACGACGTACAGGTCGCCGGGCGGTCCGCCGCGGACGCCGCCTTCCCCTTCCCCGCTGATCCTCAGTTGGGAGCCGTCGTCGACGCCGGCCGGGATTTTGACGTGGATTTTCCGCTGCTTCTTCACTTGCCCGCTGCCGGCGCAAGTCGGGCACCGCTCTTTGATCATTTTGCCTCGGCCGCCGCAAGCCGTACAAGGACGGCGGTTGACGATGCGGCCGAACGGCGTGTTCTGCGCGACTTCCTGCTGCCCGCTGCCGCGGCAGACGGAACACGTTTCCGGTTTGGTTCCGGGTCTGGCGCCGTTGCCGTGGCACGTATCGCAAGTTTCGGTACGCGGAATCGTGATGTCGGTTTCCTTGCCGAACACCGCTTCCTTGAACTCGATCGTCATCGTGTACTGCAGGTCGTTGCCGCGCTGCGGGGCGTTCGGATCGCGCCGGCCGCCGCCGCCTCCGAAAAACATATCGAAAATGTCGCCGAAGCCGCCCATGTCCCCGGTGAACCCGCCGCCTCCGCCGAAGCCGGCATTCGGGTCTTCGTGGCCGAACTGGTCGTAACGGGCCCTGCGCTGGTCGTCGCTCAGCACGTCGTACGCTTCTTTGACTTCCTTGAATTTGGCTTCGGCGTCGGACGCCTTGTTGACGTCCGGATGATATTGGCGCGCCAGCTTGCGGTACGCTTTTTTGATATCCTCCGCGGAGGCTCCCCGTTCGACGCCGAGCACGTCATAGTAGTCTTTCTTGTCGGCCAACTCTCCACCTCCTCATGAGGAAAGCCAAAGCCGTTCCCATTGCGGAAATGAGGTCGTTTTGGATAGCGCCTAGCCGGTTCGATTCTCTCTCCAGCCTTCTTTATCCCCGCAAAGTGACGTCTATGCTGACGAAGCATATTCCGATTACTTTGCGGGGACCCGGAACTGGACGTAAACTCTTACGAGAGAATCAAACCTTTACGGCGTGGCCCAAAACGGACATCAAAGGCAAAAGGAAGGGGCTTTGACTTTCTGGTTCCCAAAATAAAAACCTAGGCTTATTTCTTGTCTTCGTCCACGACTTCGTAGTCGGCGTCGACGACGTTGTCCTTCTTCGCGGAGCCTGCGCCTGCGCCCGCGTCCGCGGCGTCGGCGCCGGGAGCGCCTTGCTGGGCCTGGGCAGCTTGCTCGTAGAGCTTGACGGACAGCTGCTGGACGACTTGCGTGAGCTCGTCGGAAGCGGCTTTGATTTCTTCCAGGTTGTCGCCTTCGAGCGCTTTCTTCACTTTCTCTTTCGCGGCTTCCGCTTTCTGGATCTCGCCGGCGTCGACCTTGTCGCCCAGATCCTTGATCGTTTTCTCTACGGTATATACCAATTGGTCCGCGCTGTTGCGGGCTTCGACCAACTCGCGGCGCTTGTTGTCTTCTTCCGCGTGCAGCTCGGCTTCCTTCTGCATCCGTTCGATCTCTTCCTTGCTCAAGCCGCTGGAAGAGGTGATCGTGATTTTCTGGCTTTTTCCCGTGCCTTTGTCGGTCGCGTTGACGTTCACGATGCCGTTGGCGTCGATGTCGAACGTCACTTCGATCTGCGGCACGCCGCGCGGAGCCGGCGGGATATCGCTCAGGATAAAGCGTCCCAGCGTTTTGTTGTCGCGGGCCATCGCGCGCTCCCCCTGCAGGACGTGGATCTCGACTTGCGTCTGGTTATCCGCGAACGTGGAGAACACCTGCGATTTGCTCGTCGGGATCGTCGTGTTCCGGTCGATCATCTTCGTCATGACGCCGCCGGCCGTCTCGATGCCGAGGGACAGCGGGGTGACGTCGAGCAATACGACGTCTTTGACGTCGCCCGTCAAGACGCCGGCTTGCACGGCGGCGCCGAGCGCGACGACTTCGTCCGGGTTGACGCCTTTGTGCGGCTCTTTGCCGATCAGCTTCTTGATCGCCTCGACGACGGCCGGAATCCGCGTGGAGCCGCCGACCAGCACGACCTTATCGATATCGGCCGACGTCAGGCCGGCATCGGAAAGCGCTTGGCGAGTCGGCCCCATCGTCCGCTCGACGAGCCCGGAGGTCAAATCGTCGAACTTGGCGCGGGTCAGGTTGACCTCCAGATGCTGAGGTACGCCGTCGACCACCGTGATGAACGGCAGGGATATCGTCGTGGAGAGCGTGCCGGACAGCTCTTTCTTCGCTTTCTCCGCCGCGTCTTTCAGACGCTGAACCGCCGCTTTGTCCTTGAGCAGATCGACGCCGTGCTCTTTTTTGAACTCGGCCCCCAGCCAATCCATGATCGCCTGGTCGAAATCGTCTCCGCCCAGATGGTTGTCGCCGCTCGTCGCCTTGACCTCGAAGAAGCCGTCGCCGAGCTCGAGGATGCTGACGTCGAACGTGCCGCCGCCCAAATCGAACACGAGAATCGTTTGGTCTTCGCTCTTCTCAAGTCCGTAAGCGAGAGCCGCGGCCGTCGGTTCGTTGACGATGCGCAGCACTTCGAGGCCGGCGATTGCGCCCGCGTCCTTCGTCGCCTGTCGCTGACTGTCGTTGAAATAAGCCGGAACGGTAATGACCGCCTGGGTGACCGTCTGGCCTAAGTACGCTTCCGCGTCGGCTTTCAGCTTCTGAAGGATCATCGCCGAAATTTCCTGCGGGGTATAATCTTTGCCGTCGATCGACTCTTTGTGGTTCGTGCCCATATGGCGCTTGATCGAAATGATCGTGCGGTCCGGATTGGTGATGGCTTGCCGCTTCGCCGTCTCTCCGACGATCCGCTCGCCGTCTTTCTTGAAGCCGACGACCGAAGGGGTCGTGCGGTTGCCTTCCGCGTTGGGGATGACGACGGCTTCGCCGCCCTCCATGACCGCCACGCAAGAGTTGGTCGTTCCCAAGTCGATGCCGATTACTTTGCTCATTAAGTAGTCCTCCTATCGGAACTGTTCGATTAACCGCTCACTTTCACCATGGCCGGCCGCAGCACTTTGTCCTTCAGCCAGTAGCCGTTTTGCACGACTTCCACCACGGTGCCTTCTTCGTGCTCTTCGCTTTCCACTTGCATGATCGCTTGGTGCAGCTCGGGATCGAAAGGCGTTCCGGCCGCTTCCATTTTGCGCAGACCTTCCGCCTCCAGCACTTGCGACAGCTGGCGGTAGATCATGTCGACGCCCTTGGCGAACGAGCCCGTCTCGCCGGCGTCCGAGCCCGACTGAAGCGCGCGCTCGAAATTGTCGAGCACCGGAAGCAGCTGCCCGACCAGCTTCAAGGAAGCGTATTGCGCGAGCTCTTCCTTTTCCTTCAGCGTGCGGCGGCGGAAATTATCGAAGTCCGCCTGCACCCTGAGGTGGCGGTTCTGGCTTTCTTCCAATTGCCGCTGCAGCTCCGCAACCCGCGGATCTTCCTGCGCTTCGTCTGCAGAAGCGCCTTCCGCTTCTTCGGAACCCCCATTGTCCGCCTCGGGTTCCTGCGCGCCTTCCGGCGACGCCCCGAAGCGTTCTGCTTGCTCTTCAGCCATTCTCTCCTGCTCCTTCGATTCGTTCATCTGAGTGGATTCCATGAGGCTATGACCTCCTTACCGTACCACCCGTTCCTGCCGCTATGCGCAGCTTACTTGAGACGGCGGTTCAGCATCGACGCGATGTCCCTGGACAGGAATTCAAGCAAGCCGATGACCTTTCCGTATTCCATCCGCGTCGGCCCGAGAATGCCGATCGTGCCCAGCGATTGCCCGTCTACCGTATAATTCGCGGTAATAAGGCTGCATTGGTTGATCGCTTCCATCGCGTTTTCCGTGCCGATCTTCACCTGGATGCCGCCGAGGCCGGCCGGGAACAGCTGCGTCAGCTTGCCCGTCTCCTCCAGCGTATCGAGAATCAGCTTGGCCTTGTCGACGTCCTTGAACTCGGGCTGCGCCAGCATGTTGGCCGCCCCGCTCAAGAACACGCGGGGGTCCTTCTGTTCCTCGATCGACTGCTCCAGCACCGACAAAATCTCTTCGCACCGGTCCATATAACGGCCCAGCTCCCTGGCGATTTCGCTGTAGAGGACCGATTTCACCCGGTGGAAGGGAACGCCGACCAGCTTATCGTTGAGCAGGCCGACGATTTTGCCGAGATCTCCGACGTCGATTCCTTCCGGAATCGTCATCGTGCGGTGCTCGACGTGGCCCGTGTTGGTGACGATGATGGCGACGGCCGAGCTGTCGTTCAGGGGAACGAGCTGGAAATGCTTCAGCGAGGCGCTGAACATTTCGGGCCCGAGGACGATGGACGTATAATTGGTCAAATGGGACAGGATCGTCGCCGCATGGCCGATGACGTCCTCCCAGTGGATCATTTTTTCGGCGAAAAAAGCCCGGATCTTCCGTATGTCTTCTTCGCGGACGCCGCCCGGGGCAATCAAGTGATCCACGTAATACCGGTAACCCTTATGGGAAGGAATCCGTCCGGCGGACGTATGGGGCTGCTCCAGAAATCCGAGCTCTTCCAAATCCGCCATTTCGTTGCGGATCGTGGCCGGACTGAAAGACACGTCGCCCCGCTTCGAGATGCTTCGGGATCCGACGGGCTCAGCGGAACGAATGTAGTCGTCCACGATGGCGGTTAAAATCATCCGTTGGCGCTCGCTTAACATTCGGGCATCCCCCTCCTTATCCTTCCTACTTTCGACTTTAGCACTCAACGAGATAGAGTGCTAACGGCTATTACAAAAATACCAAACCGTTCCGGTCGTGTCAAGGACGTACCGGGTCGGTTCGGCATCGGTTCACGGGTATGAGCGAGGCCGGCTCTCTTACGCCAGCAGCTTGAGCATCGCGATTTCATCGCAGCAATGCTGCTTGGCGCAGTGAACGCAATCGGTCCACACTTTCTCGGGAAAAATTTCCTTTTCGACGACGTTGAAGCCGTTCTTCCGAAAGAAATCGACCGCATACGTCAAAGCCATCACTTTGGGCACGCCCATAAGGCGGGCTTCTTCGAGCAAAGCGTCGACCAGCCGGCTTCCGAGCCCCATCCCCTTATAGCCTTCCGCCATGCCCAGAGAGCGGATTTCGACGAGGTCGGCACCGAGCCGGAACAGGGAACCGCAGCCGATCAGCCGGCCATTCTCCTCCGCCACGATGAAGGAGTCGATGTGCCGCAGCAGCGCTTCGCGGGAACGGGGGAGCATGATGCCCCGTTCCGCATAACCTTGAATCAATTCGTATAGAGCTTCGACGTCTGCGGCCCGGGCCTTGCGGCAGGTGATCGTCATGTTCACGGGATTCCCCACTTTCCGGCTTCCCCTTTTCTTGGATGTGTATAAATATACAACAAAACGAATGTATCCTCAATAGGGTTTCGTTGACCGATAAATTATTCTATCATCGTCGCGGCAAAAAAATCGAATCGGACAGGACGACCCGTCCCCCCGATTCATCACGGATCCAGAAACGCAGCGAACACTTCGTTGCCCAGCATGACGCCTTGCGGCGTCAGTCGATATCCTTCCGGCTGCGGGAGACGCTCCAGCAAGCCTTGGCCGGTCAATCGGCGAAGCGCGTCGCCGAAGCGCTCCTCAAGCCGCGTCCCGTCCCCGAACTGCGCCGCGAAGTCGGCCGCCAGTACGCCGCCGAGCAGCCGCAAGCCGACCATCATGAAATCTTCCATCGCTTCCTGCGGCGAGACTTCGTGGCTTTCCAGCCGGGGGAGCCTCTCCCGTGCCGCGTCGATGTAAGGCTGAACGCCTTTGATGTTCATGTGCCTCACGCCGAGCGCGTAGCCGTGCGCCCCCGCGCCGAGCCCGTAATACGGCTCGTTGCGCCAGTATGTGGTGTTGTGGCGGCTTTCGTACCCCGGCCTCGCGAAATTGCTGATTTCGTAATGCCGGTAGCCGGCCTCCGTCAGACGTTCGATCAAATGGCGGTACATCGAGATCTCCTCTTCCTCCTCGGGAAGCGGAAGCTCGCCCCGTTCGTACAGCCGGTGGAACAGCGTGTTTTCCTCGACTTTCAGGCTGTAGAGGGAGTAATGCGGCAAATCGAGCTCCAGCGCGCGGGAGACGCTGTCGCGAAGGTGGCTGAGCTTCTGGTTCGGCAGGCCGAACATCAGGTCGATCGACAGGTTAGCGAAACCCGCGGCTTTGGCACTCTCGATGCTGCGGACGACGTCGTCCGCCTCGTGGATGCGGCCGATCATCTTCAGCAGCCCGTTATCGAACGTCTGCGCGCCGAAGCTGATCCGGTTGACGCCGCCCTCGCGCATCGCGGTCAGCTTCGCGGGATCCGTCGTGCCGGGATTCGCTTCCATTGTATATTCGACGTCCGGCGCCAGCGGAAAATGCCGGCGCACGGAAGCGAGGAAACGGGCCATTTGCGCCGGATTCAGCACCGTCGGCGTGCCTCCGCCCACGAATACCGTATCGATCCGCTCGGTCGGCAGCGCGGCCGCCGTCCGTTCCATTTCGCGCTCCAACGCGTCCAAATAGGCGTCGATCGGCTGTCCTTCCGCCACGTACGAGTTGAAGTCGCAATAGAAGCACTTGTTCGTGCAAAACGGGATATGAATGTAGAGCGCGCGCGGCTTCCACGTATGCAAGGGGGTGACCGGCGCGGCGGTTCGATCGTTCGTCGTTCGGGCGTGCATGGGGTTCACCTCTTTCCTGCCGAAAACGCGAGAAGAACGGGCCGAGGCCCGTTCATCGTCTCGGATTGCTCGAAAACAGCGGAACGGAGTTCCGTTATTTCGGCTGGTTGGCCGGGTTTGCGCGGAATAGCGGAACGGAGTTCCGTTATTTCGGCCCATTGCCGTTCTAGTTCTCGCGCCGTTATTTCTCCGCGAATCAGTCCTCGTCCAGCTTCAGCACGGCCATGAACGCTTCCTGCGGCACTTCCACGCTGCCGACCTGCTTCATCCGCTTCTTGCCTTCCTTTTGCTTCTCGAGCAGCTTCCGTTTCCGGGTGATATCGCCGCCGTAGCACTTGGCCAGCACGTTTTTGCGCATCGCCTTGATCGTTTCGCGGCTGATGATTTTCTGCCCGATGGCGGCCTGGATCGGCACCTCGAACATTTGGCGCGGAATCAGGTCCTTCAGCTTCTCGCAAATGACCCTCCCCCGCTGGTAAGCCCGGTCCCGGTGCACGATGAACGACAGCGCGTCCACCTTCTCGCCGTTGAGCAGGATGTCCATTTTCACCAGATTCGAAGCCCGGTAGCCGGACAGCTCGTAATCGAAGGAAGCGTACCCTTTGGTGCTCGATTTGAGCTGGTCGAAAAAGTCGTACACGATTTCCGCCAGCGGAATGTCGTATTTCAGCGTGACGCGGTTGGCGTCCAGGTACTGCATGTCGATGAACTCGCCGCGTTTGCCCTGGCACAGCTCCATGATCGCCCCGACGTAATCGTTGGGCACGATAACCGACGCTTTGACGTAGGGCTCCTCGACTTGGTCGATTTTGCCTTGCTCGGGGTATTCGGACGGATTCGAAATGTCCAGCGTCTCGCCGCTCGTCAGCGTGACCTTGTATATTACGCTGGGCGCGGTCGTGATCAGGGGGATGTTGAATTCCCGCTCGATCCGCTCCTGGATGATCTCCATATGGAGCATGCCGAGGAAGCCGCAGCGGAAACCGAAGCCGAGCGCCTGCGACGTCTCCGGCTCGAACCGCAGGGAAGCGTCGTTCAGCTCCAGCTTCTCCAGCGCGTCGCGCAGGTCGTTGTAGTCCGTCGAATCGATCGGATACAAGCCGCAGAACACCATCGGATTGATCCGGCGGTAACCCGGAAGCGGCTCCGTGGTCGGGTTCTTGGCGTCGGTGATCGTGTCGCCGACCCGCGTGTCCTTCACGTTCTTGATCGAGGCGGTGACGTAGCCGACGTCGCCCGGCCCGAGCTCGTCCACGGGCGTCGCGCGGGGACGGAACGTCCCGACTTCGACGACGTCGAAGGCCGCGCCGGTACCCATGAACTTGATGCGCGTGCCTTGCTTGATCGTTCCGTCGATGACGCGGATGAAGCAGATGACGCCTTTGTAGGCATCGTAGTACGAATCGAAAATGAGCGCCTTGAGCGGCGCGTTCCGGTCGCCTTGCGGAGCCGGGATTTTCTTGACGGCCTGCTCCAGTATTTCCTTAATGCCGATTCCGTTTTTCGCGGAAGCCAAGACGGCGTCGCTGGCGTCGAGGCCGATCACGTCCTCCACTTCCTGCTTCACGCGCTCGGGCTCGGCGCTCGGCAAGTCGATCTTATTGATGACCGGCAAAATTTCCAGGTTGTTGTCCAGAGCGAGATACACGTTCGCCAGCGTCTGGGCTTCGATGCCCTGGGCGGCGTCGACGACGAGCAGCGCGCCTTCGCAGGCGGCCAGGCTCCGGGAGACTTCGTACGTGAAGTCGACGTGGCCCGGCGTGTCGATCAGGTGCAGCGTATACGTCTCCCCGTCGTCGGCCTTGTATTGCAGCCGGACGGCCTGCAGCTTGATCGTGATTCCGCGCTCCCGCTCCAGGTCCATGGAGTCGAGCACCTGGTCCTGCATTTCGCGGGACGTCAAGGCGCCGGTATATTCCAAAATGCGGTCGGCCAGCGTCGATTTGCCGTGGTCGATATGCGCGATAATGCAAAAATTGCGAATATGGCTCTGTTTCACTTGATCTTCTGCCATCGTTTTCGAGTACCTCCAAGCGGTCACTTGCGGATGAGCGCATCACTTCATTATAGCAAGGGACCGCTGGAGCGGCAATCCGGCCTTCGTCAGTCCTCCGGCGGCTGCTCGATCGTCATCCCGGGCACATGCCGCTTGCCCATCTGCTTCCGCTTCTTGCGGTTTTCCACGGTATCGAACACGATGTCCATGTCGTAATCCTCGCCGGGATACAGCTTCTCCCGCTCGATATAACGGCGGATCCGTTTATGGTTGATCGTGATCTTCTCCTTCTGGATTTGCACGACCGCGTTGCCCCGCTCGTCCGGGAGCCGGTACAGGACGCCGGTCCGGCGCAGATGGGGGATGAACACGACATCGCCGACCTCGAACGGCGGCTGCTCCGCGGCTTCCGGCGCCGCCTTCTCCCGCCTGCCCTCGAACCGCTTCGCTTCCGGCTTCGGAACTTCCGGCTTAGCGGCCGGAATCTGCGCGGCCGGCGCAGACGCGCCGCCTTGCTTCAGGCTGCCGGCAATGACGCGCGCGCGCTCGACGATGGCGGGCGAGATGCCGAGCTTGGCCGCGATCACGAAGGCGTAACTGTTTCCCGCTTCTCCCATGTCCAGCCGGTACAGCGGCTGCAGCGTCTCCTCGTCGAATGCCATGCGCGCGTTGCGGAATCCGGGCGTCACCCGGGCGTACTCCTTGATCTCATTGAAATGCGTCGTAGCGAGCACGACGGATCCGCGCCGGAACAACTCCTCCAGCACGGCGATGGACAAGCCGACGCCTTCTCCCGGGTCGGTTCCGGTCGCGAGTTCGTCCATCAGCACGAGCGTGCCCGCGTCCGCCACGCTTAGAATATCAATGACGTTGCGCATATGGGCGGAGAACGTGCTGAGAGAAGCGTCCATGCTCTGGTCGTCCCCGATATCCGCTTCGACCGCCCGGAACGCCGCCAGGGTACTGCCCTCGCCGGCCGGAACGAGCAGGCCGGACTGCGCCATCAGCGTCAGCAGGCCTACCGTTTTCAGGGAAACGGTCTTGCCTCCCGTATTCGGTCCCGTAATGAGAAGCGAACGGTACTCGCCGCCGACTTCGATGTCCAGCGGCACCGGCTTGCCGGCGAGGAACGGATGCCGTGCCTGCCGGAGCCGGATGACGCCCTCCCCGTTCATCGGCACCGCCGCAGCGCCGATCGCCATCGCCCACCTGGCCTTGGCCAGCAGGAAATCGTAGTGTCCTGCCGCCTCCACGTTGACCGCAAGCTCATGGGCGTAAGATTCCGCGACCCCGGTGAGCTCCGCCAGCACCTGCGTTTCTTCCCGGGTTTCCTCCGTTCGCAGCATCGACAGCTCCATCTGCAGGCCGGCCACCTCGGACGGCTCGACGAAGACGGTCTGGCCGCTCGACGATTCATCCAGCACGACGCCGGAAATCCGTTTGCGCAGTTCCTTCTTCACCGGCAGCACGTAACGCCCGTTCCGCTGGCTGACCAGCCGCTCCTGCAGGATGTCCGCGTGCCGGGAAAGCAGCCCGTCCAGCTTCTTCTGCAGACGTTCGTCCGCGACCCGAATCTTCTTCCGGATCTTGTGCAGCTCGTTGCTGGCGGAATCGAGAATCCTGCCCCTGTCGATGCACAACTCGATCGCTTCCTTCAGCCGGGACAGGTCGTACATCGAAGCGGCGTAACCCGCGACGGCGGGCGCCTCCGCGCCCTTGGAAGCCATGTACTGCCGCAGCTGCCCGCAGCTCCGCGCGAATTGGGCGAGACAGCCGAAATCCGTCTCCGACAGCACGTACCCGGTGCCGAGCAGCGCCATCACGCTCTCCATCCCTTCCAGCGAAGGCAGCGGCGGATGGCCGCCTTTGCTCATCAGCAGGCGCGCTTCTTCCGTTTCCTGCAATCTCCGTTCGATCACGCGCAAATCCGTCAGCGGGCGAAGCTCTTCCGCAAGCTTGCGCCCGGCATACGTAGCGGTATAACCGACGACGGTGTCCACGACGCGGCGGTATTCCAATTTATTCAACGAATGGGTTCTCAAAGGGGATTCCTCCATCGATATCGGGTGATGTTGACGCAAAAAAGCCGTGCCCGAATGAGCACGGCCGATCTTCCTTATCGAACGCTTACGTTCGTCAGGTCGGTCTTCCGGTTCTGTTCTGGCCATTCCCACGCTTCCCGGAGGTACGACGAACAGAACCGGCGCATCCTGCGCGGCTGCCCTGTCTACCCGTGTAAGAAGCCGTATGGAGTTGATCAGATCAGAACCAATACCAACATCAAAATTTCCCCTGTCGAATGGATTGCTTTTATCATATGCGAGCGGAGCCCGGGGCGTCAAGATTCGATTCGCAAGATGCAGACCCGCGATGAAGACGTCAAGAAACCGTTGACAAGATCCATGTACTATGCGCATAATACAACCATTGTGTATGAACCACTTAGTACACACACTCACCGGAGGTGAATCACTACGCATGAACGATTCTGGCGAATCGTCAACGTCCGTCCCAGCCTTTAACAACCGGGACCCGGTTTATTTGCAGGTCGTCCGGCATTTCAAGGTGGACATCGCGACGGGCAAGCTCAAGGCCGGGCAAACGATCCCCTCCCGCCGGGAGTTGGCCGCGCGTATGAACATCAATCCCAACACCGCCCAGAAAGCATATAAGGAAATGGAGGACCAAGGTTTGATCGTGACCGAAGGAAACGCCCCCAGCAAAGTGACGTCAGACGAGCGCGTTCTCGGCGCCGTCAAGGACGAGCTCGTCGCGGAATCGGTAGCCGCGTTCGTCGCTTCCGTCCGCGGAATCGGGTTGCCGTCGGAGGATTTGCTCCGGATCGTCAAACGGGCTTACGAAGCCGTAATGTCGGGAGATAAGGAGGGGCAGCCATGATCGAAGCGGTAAGGGCCACGAAGAAATTCGGGAGGAAAACCGTGCTGCGAAACCTCTCCATGACAGCCGAGAAAGGACAGATCACCTGCCTGATCGGCATCAACGGGGCCGGGAAGTCGACGCTGCTCAAAGCCATCATGGGCCTGACCCCCTTAAGCGGTGGCCAGATCCGGATCGACGGGGCGCCGATCGGCAAAGCCGTCTACGAGAAAGTCGCGTTCGTGCCGGACACGCTCCCCATGCCGCCTTCCATGACCGTGGCGGACAGTCTCCAATTCATGGGCGATTATTATTCCAACTGGAATGCCAAACGCGCTTCGGACCTGCTCGTCTTCTTTCGTTTGAACGTATCCGACCGGATCTCCTCATTGTCCAAAGGCAACGCGGCCAAGCTGAACCTGCTGCACGGCTTGTCGCTGGACACCGACTACGTGTTGATGGACGAACCTTTCTCGGGCATCGACCTGTTCAGCCGGGAGCAGATCGCGTCCGTTTTCACGAGCGATTTGATCGAGGGCCGCGGCGTCATTCTGACCACGCACGAGATCGGAGAGATCGAGCATCTGATCGACAAAGCGGTGCTGCTGGACCAGGGCGAAGTGCGGCGGGAATTCATGTGCGAGGAAATGAGGATGGCGGAAGGCAAATCCGTGATCGACGTCATGAGGGAGGTGTACCGGGCATGAACCGTTACTTGAAGCTGGTCGTCATGGAGCTGCACCGATTTTGGAAAATTTACGCCGCGCTCATGCTCCTCACGTTCCTCTCGCAATTCGGGGGATTGTTCCTGACTCTGAGAAGCTACCTGACCGAAGTCAAAGGCCGGATGTACGCGGAGTCCTTATACGATTATGCGGCTTATGCGGAGAAACACGGCCCGGAAAGCTTCTACACCATGACGAGCAGGATGGAACCATGGTTCACGGCTCCCGTACTCCTCTGCATCGCCGCCCTGCTGTTCTATGTGTTTATGATCTGGTACCGCGATTGGTTCGGCAAAAACCCGTTCGTTTACCGGATGCTCATGCTGCCGACGTCACGGATGAACCTGTACTGGGCAAAGCTGACGGCCATCATGGTGTTCGTTCTCGGCTTGGTGGGCTGGCAATTGGTCCTCTTTCCGCTGCACATGGCGCTGTACCGGAGCATGCTGCCCGCGGAGCTGGCCGTGACGCAATCCGTGGAATCGTTCATCCATCATCATTCCGTCTTCCAAACACTCATTCCGCAAACCTTCACGGAGTTCGTTCTCTATTACGGTGCGGGTCTCATGACGGTCACCGTCCTGTTCACCTCCGTCCTGATCGAGAGGAGCTACCGGTTCAAGGGAATTGCCGGAGGCTTGGTCTACGCCGCGGCCTCGCTTTTCGCGATGCTTGCCCCCCAGTTGGTCAACGACGGCATCGGCTTCGAACTGTACCCGTGGGAGACGTTCCTGCTGCTGGTCGTCATCGGCGCGGTGTTGCTCGCGCTGTCCCTGGGGATCAGCCGATACTTGCTCATTCGCAAAATTACGGTGTAAGGAGGAGCTTCCTTGAAACGAAAACGATATTGGGCATCGGGCCTTCTTGCAGCATTCATCATTCTCTCTATTGGAATCTACTATATACAGGCTGCCTCCTCCCATTTGCCCCAGTTCCGGTTAGCCGCTCTGGAAGGCAACGAAGCCGAAGCGGAAGGCCTCGTTCTGTCCGCGTATTACAATCACGATGCATTGGGCGAACAGGCGGAAATCACAGCCTCGGGAACGCGGTACGAAAGCGAGCGCCCGTTCCTGGATCGCGTTGGAGATCTGGAGGGATGGATGGGGAGCGTTCAGCCCATCGGCCGGCTGACCCTCCAATATCCGAGATTCATGCGAGGACGCGCTTTCGCGGAATACCTGGATGACGAAGCCTGGGTCATCCGGGCCGAACTTGAGCCGGAATACGGAGTCGATCTCTTGAAACCGAGCTATCGGTTTCGGATCGATATGCTCGACAAAAAGACCGGCAAAAGCCGCTCCTTCCGGGCGGATCTCCCGGAATCGAAATTCGACAGCAAAAGTATCATCGACTTGCAGCGATTCGGAACCACAATCAAAGCGGCTGTTCAATACGAAGTCATCGGGATGGACGGCCGGCGCCGCGAATCCGAGATCCGGATCTACGATATCGATCTGAATGAAGAAAAAATCACGGGCAGCGCCAAAGTCGACTTCGGAACCTCGGCGGGGGATGGACGGGAAATCCGGATCTTCAGGGTCTTCGAATACCACTGGACGAAGCCGAGCGACAGTCTGGCGCTTGAGGTATCCGTCATGGACGTTTCGGATTTGGAAAGCAAAGACGGAACCTCGGGCGGCATCGCAAACCAAAACGCAACGGCGGTCCGACAACCGGTCATGGCGGAGCATCGGTTGGTGATTTACCATTACGGAACGGGAGAAGTCAAGCAGACTTCGCTGCCCCTCTCCTTGCCGGACGCAAGCCAGAATCTATTTCGCACCGGGCCCGTCGTCCTCTGGACCCGAAGCGACGGCCAAGCGCTTGATCTCAAGGGCTACCGCGCTTCCGACGCAGCGCTCGCGTTCGAGAAGAAGCTAACGGCGCGCGTACTCGGAGCGGAATCGATCGGCCAAACGGCCATTGGACCTGACAGGCTTTATCTGGCGCTCACCGCGTCCGGCACGCCGGAGGTCGCCGCCGTCGATCCGGCGGACGGGCACCTCGCATTCCGCGGCGCCGTCACGATCGACGGGGTCGATGAAAATGAGAAGAAGCGCTTGCTGTCCAGCATCGGGGTCTCGTCGATTTCCGTCCGCAGCTAGCTTGCCGCAATCGAAGCAGGACCAAGCGCAATTTCAAGGGCTTGTTCCCCTTAGGTTCCAGAAATGATCCCCGAAAGGACAAGGGACGCATTGCCAAGCGCACGGAAGTGACGGGCTCCTCTAGGAGCCTGTCACTTTGTCGAATAGAGAAACGACGAACTTGATGCCGCCGCTCGAGAGGCTGTGCAGCGCTTCGGCCGTCGCTGCCGACACGCGGTCGACCAACGGCTTGCTGTCGTTGCGGGGGATGGCGAGGTCCGCGTCCTCCCTCACCCCATCTTGTACGGTATGATTTTGCGAGGAGTGGCCGCGGCCGGAATTGCGGGGCGGCAGCGTCCAAACGTCCCCCTCCGCGTCCGGTTGGTCCGTGCTCTGCACGGTCGCCTCCGGCGGGTCCATCGGCCCGTACACCCGCTTCATGCCGCTCGAGGACAGCTCCATGCCGTACAGAACGGCAAACCCCACGATCCCGGCCAGCAGAAGCAATTTCAGCGAATCCTTCGCCATTTTCCTTCCCCCTTGATCGTGTATCGTCAACTTTTGCCGGTTCCGCCGGCGGCGGCTTTGCCGTCCACCTTCTCGGCATCCTGGCTCTCCCAATACAGATCCGCGATCGCTTCCGCCAGCACGTCGGCGGTCCGGTAGCATTCCTCCAGCGTATTCTCGATCCCGCCGATCTCGATCAGCACGCTGTCCGGGGAAATCGACTGGTTGTATTCCCCGTTCCCGTTCGCCGCGGTTTTCCCCCAGATGCCGCGCGACAGGCCGGGATAGTTCTTCTCCAGCCTCTCGTGGATCCGGCTGGCGAATTGCTCGTTTTCTTTCCAGTTCGGGTTACGGTGCCCGATGATGAAATAAACCTGGGCGTAATCGACCCCGCGGATCGTCGCCGTCGTTTTGCCGCGGCGCTGGGAATCCCGGTGAATGTCGAAGAAATATTTGAGGTTCTTGTTGCCGGCCAGCGCCTGGCGGACGGTTTGCAGCGAATATTTGTAGGACAAATTCCAGTTGTAAGCCTTGACGGAGGACGCATAGTCCTTCGAAGACTGGGAGGCGCCTACGCCCCTTGCTTCGAGCTGCCGGGCCAGCCGCTGGCCGACGAGCGTGACGTTGATTTTGTCGTCGTTCGGATCCTTCGTGCCCGGCTTCAGCTCCGGCAGCCAGGATTCCCGGTTGTGGCTGTGGTAGATGAACACCACCTTGTCGCTGCCCGTATCGTGCTGAACCGATGACGGAGTGCGGGGCGACGACGCCGAAGGCTCCGAAGGCGCAGGCTCGGACTCCGGCTCCGGATCCCGCCCGGGATCGCCGGAAGACGGAGCGGCTTGTCCTCCGCCGTGTTCCTCCTCAATCGGACCGAGGTCTTCCGGGGCTTCGTCCCCGCCGCCCGATCCAGGACGAAGAAGAACGGACCGGTCCGGGTTCATGCCCGGCATTTCGCGCGCGAGCAGGCTCTTGGGATCGTTCGGGTTCAAGTCGGTCAGAAACCGCACCAGAAACGCCGCCAGCTTGCCGGTCTGAAAGGGGGACGTCCCCGGGTCCCCGGTCATATGGGGC
This sequence comes from Cohnella sp. CFH 77786, assembly GCF_019400745.1. Taxonomy (GTDB): domain Bacteria; phylum Bacillota; class Bacilli; order Paenibacillales; family Paenibacillaceae; genus Cohnella. The sequence continues at coordinate 538,214 of NZ_WJIB01000001.1, forward strand.
AGCTCCATGCCGAGAAGCGATTCGAAGAAACGCCCGGACACGGAAGCCGCGAAGCCCTTCATCGATTGGACGGGCGAGACGGCAAACGATTTCTGCAGCATCCCGGCCAATCCGAGCATGACGAATACCGCCATGGAGCATAGGCTGAGGACGAAATAGGCGCGGCCGGTAGAGAGAACTTTCCGGAAACGAAGCTGGGCATGCTGCCAGGAGATCCGGAACGGGGTACGATTCATGTCTCCTCCTCCTGTCCGGTCCCACCGGGGGGGGGGGGGGGACGGCTCTCTGTGCGTACAGGTATTGAATCATATGAGAATAGCAAATCGGTTAGAACAAAGGTCGAAAGTTTTATAGAGTCCGCGACAGGCCGAAAGCAAAATAAACGACCTCGTCGTCCTCCTGAAGCAAGAGTTCCCGCTAAGAGCTTTCATACAATTCGTCTTCTCATTCCGAACTTTGTTAGGGGCACTAAGCGCTGAAATGCATTTATTCTAAGCCAAAACTTCATTTTTCCGACGAAACGGGCTCTGCTAATTGCATTAGGGCTTTTATTCATCGAATTCTATTGCAAATAACAAATAATAACTGCATTTTGGCCCTAGTCGTTTTGTGCGAAATGGGTCAGCCGCAGAAAAAAAGGGACGAAGCGGCTGGAAATCCCGCTTAGTCCCGTTTTCCGTTCATGACGGAAGCCACCGCTTCCCGAATTTCCGCATAGCCCGTGCAGCGGCAGATGTTGGACTGCAGCCAATCCCGAACGGTCGTTTCGTCGGCATCCGGATGGTGCTGCGCCAGCGCGTGGATGTTCATGATGAAGCCCGGCGTGCAGTAGCCGCACTGGAAGGCGAAACGCTCCACGAAGGCGCGCTGGACGGGCGAATCCTTCAAGCCTTCGATCGTGACGACCGCGCGGCCCGCCGCTTCGATCGCCAGCATCAGGCAGGATTTCATCGGCATGCCGTCCACGATCACCGTGCACGTTCCGCAATCGCCGTTCCGGCAGCCGGGTTTGGCTCCGGTTAGGCCCAAACGGTCCCTTAGCGTATCCAGGAGCAAGTCCGCCGGCCGGACATGGACGGTCCGGCGTTCTCCGTTCACTTCGAGTTCGAGCTCCATCCGGCATCACACCAAACTGTTCTTGGCCGCGTTGCTGTCGACCAAATCCGGATCCAGCGAAATCGACAACGGGAGATTGGCCGGCGACAAATCTCCGTTCAGCTCGCCGAAGCCCTGGTTGCGCTTGTAGGACACGAATTGATCGATCACCTGCAGCGGCCCGGCATTCACGACGGACGAGTTGTCGATCGAATTGACCTTGAATCCGAGCAAGTTGATCGCCGTCGGCGTAAAGAAAACCATGACTTCCTCTCCCTTCCCGTGCGGGATCGATTAAAAGAAACTGTTCTTGACGGAGGAACTGTCGATCCCATCCATGTCCCAAACCCGGGAGAACGGCAAATAATTCGGAGACAGGTCCCCGTTATGCTCCCCGCTGCCTTGGTTCCGCTTGTACGACACGTACTGATCCGCATGCTGACTCGGCCCCAGGTTCACGACCGACGAATGATCCATCGTGTTGATTTTGAGGCCGAGCACCGTAACCGCAACCGGCGCGAAATTCACGTTCCCCCTCCTACCTCAAGGCAAGGCGACCCGATCCGATTCGAACGAAGAAGCGGAATCGATCTGATCCCGGTCGTCGACAAGGCTCTTCGTTCCGAAAAACGCGCTGCCGTCTCCCATATTCTGGCCAAGCCCCATGTTCTTCTTGTCGGAGTTGTGCCACTCGGCGAGCAGATTTTGGCCTACGTTGATGGCGGAAGCATTTTCGAACGAATTCACTTTAATCGTTTGGATATTGATGATGAAGCATGGCGGGTTCGGCATGTTCATCTCCCCTTCGGGCGGCTGCTACACCCGGTTGATTTTCGCTCTGACCGCATCAGCGAGGTCGTCGTCCAATACCATGTGAACCGTGGCGCAACGCAGGACGCCGTCGGCAAATTGCTGCCCGAAACCTTGGTTCTTCTTGGCGTTGACGTTCCGGTTGGTTTTCACGGTCGTCCCGAAGGAAACGCCGCTCTGGTGGCCGACATTGTTGATCTTTATGCTTCCGATCCGCACTTCCGCGGGTACGAACATGCGGTTCAGCCCTCCTTCCGCAGGGATGCGTGTCTTACAGCTTACTCCGGCGATTTCCGGAATATGAACGCGAAGTCAGGAAGTTTAACGGCCGTCCCAGGCCGTCAGCGTTTCCAGAAGGATTTGTTTGGCCACGAATTCGCGGTAGGGCGCCGAACCTTTGATGTCGTCAAGGACGGGGGCCGGCCACATCGCCGCGGCACGGTCGACCCGTTCCGCAGGCGGCAGATCGGTCCGGTTCAGCAGCTGCTCGACGGCCGCCGAACGGAATGGAAATGCGCACAGCCCGCTGAAGGCCGCGCGAATGCCGGAAGGGGCCTTCAGCGCGGCGATCGTGACGAGCGGATAATCGATGGCGGATGCCTTGCGCCGCTTGACGGTCACGTATGGCATCCTCGCATATTCCGCACCGGTCCGCATTTGCACCAGAAACTCTCCTCCGGCAAGCTGCAGGGCACGGTTGAACGCCTGGCTCATCGGAACCCGGCGGATCCCCGCCGGACCGGCGATCACGGCCTCGCCGTCGGCGAGGAGCAGCGGCAGCGCGGCCTCCTTGTAGATGAACCGGCTGCATACGTTCCCGCCGAGCGTGATTTTGTTTCGGGACGTTCGGTCCGCGACGCCCGCCCCCGTCTCCCCCAAGAGCGGAAACACCCGGGCATCATGCAGCTCGGACAGCGTCAGCGCGGAGCCGAACGTCAACGTGTTCCCGCTAGCCGCCAGCGCCCGGCACTCCGGTATGCGCTTGATGTCGATCATCGCTTCGGTGTAAGCCAGGTTTAACCTGCCGAGCGTGATGACTTCCGTTCCGCCCGAGAAAAACAGAGGCTTCTTCCCCAGCGAGTCCAATTGCCGATAGAGGGAAACGGCCTCGCCTACGGACCCGGGCGCATAATAATCGAAATCGAATCCGATCACGGCCGCTCCCCCATTCTCGCCCGCCAAACGGTTTCCGGGAACAGCGGCAGCCGGTTAAGCCGAGTTCCGGCCGCCCGGGACAGCGCGTCCGCCAGAGCGGCCGGCATGCCGATCAACCCATGCTCCCCCAGCGCCCGGGCTCCGAAAGGCGCATCCAGACATGGATTCTCCACGAATTCCACGACATACTCGGGATTCTCCCCGTAACGGATCAACGGATAGTCCCGAAGCGACGGATTCAAAATCGCGCCCAGCTCGTTAAACAGAAACGTTTCCCGGCTCGCGAAGCTGAGCCCCATGGACATCGCGCCCATCACTTGGCCGAGCGCCCCCTTCAGGTTCAGCACTTTGCCCGCGTCGATAACGGAAACCGCCTTGACGATCCGATACGTGCAATCCCTCGTGTCCATTTCGATTTCGACCGCCTGCGCGCCGACGTTCCATTCGGGTCCCGGCGTGCCCTCGCCCGTTTCCGGGTTCATCACGCTCATCCTGCGCTGCGTGTAAGTCCCCCTCCCGATGATCTGCCCTCCGATCGTGTTGCCGTTCGGAAACCGATACCCGTAACAAATGTCCTTCACCGGAAGGTAAACGTTCGGATCGGCGCGCACATAGACCTTCTCGCCTCCGATCGCCAATTCGTCCGTCGGGGCGCGAAGCACGCACGCCGCAATGTCCAGCAGCTGCCGGATCGCATCGTCCGCCGCCCGCAGCACCGCCCTCCCGGCCATGAACGTGCCGCGGCTGGCGACCGTTTTCCAATGCTCCGGCGTGATTTGCGTATCGATGAGGAGCTTGACATGAATCCGGTCCGTGCTCATGCCCATTCTCTCCGCCAGCATTTGAGCGAGAACGGTTTTCGTGCCCGTGCCGATTTCCACGACGCCGGTTTCCAAGTTCAGGCTGCCGTCCGTGTTGAAGGTAACGATGGCGCCAGAGCTGGCGTCCGGATCGATCGAGGAGTTTTTCCAGAAGCAGCTGATGCCCATGGCCCGAACGCGGTGAGCATCCACCTGCCGGACCGTGCCTCCGTCCCATCCGGAAAGCGCGCGCATCCGGTGCAGACACGTCCGTAAATCGCCCAGGTTGCTCGGGGTGAGCAAATCCCGGGTCGGCGCCGTGTCGCCCGGGATGGCGGCATTCCGGAGTCGCAGCTCCCACGGATCCATCCGCAGCTTATCTGCCAAGGCGTCCATCGCGCGCTCGACGGCGAATGTCAGCTCGGCGTGCCCGTAGCCCCGGAATGCCGCCGCGAAGGGATGATTCGTGTACAAGGTGAGGCAATCGCACCAAACATGTTCGATCCCGTATGGGCCGGAGCAGTCCGCGGCCGCAGCTCTCGCCACGTCGCTCGATTTGTCGTCGTACGCGCCTCCGTCGAAATGCAAACGGATATAGGCGGCTTGAATCCGCCCTTCCCGGTCGCTCCCGAGCGTCACCGACGCTTCCAGTCCGATATGGACGGGAGAGGAAGCCATATCTTCCTCCCGCGTGTTTACTAGGATGACTTTGCGGCCTTGGACCGCCTGAGATGCCAAGTACGCGATCAGCTCCAGCTGAACCGCCGTTTTGCCGCCGTACGCTCCCCCGACGAGCGGCGTCCGGACGACGATCTGACCGGAAGGCAAACCAAAATACTTCGCGAGGTATCGTTTGACCGTAAACGGGGCCTGCGTCGAGGACTCGATCACCACCCGGCCGTCCGGCAGGATCTCCGCCGTCGCGCATCGGGTTTCCATGGCCGCATGATCGGAAGGCGCGAACGACACGGCGTTCTCCGCCACGACCTCGCACGCCCGCAAGGCGGACTCGGCATCGCCCTTCCGAACGCGGATGACGCTGGCGATATTGGTGCCCGGGACGGACACGACGCCTGCGCCTTTCTCGTATTGTCCCAGCCTTTCGTGCAGGATCGGCGCGTTCCGGCGGAGCGCTTCTGCCGGTGTCTGCACGACCGGAAGCGGCTCGTAGCGCACGCGAACGCGATCCGCGGCACGCTTCGCCTGGACCTCGGTATCCGCCACGACCACCGCGACGATTTCGCCGTAATACCGGACTCTGTCCCGCGCGATGATCGGGCGGTCGCGGATTTCTTCTCCGACCAGCACGCTGGACAATGTGCCGGTCAGAACCGACCTCACGCCCGGCATGCCGGCCGCGGCGGACGTGTCGATGTCCGCGATGCGGGCATGGGCATAAGGACTGACCGCAAGCCGCGCATACAGCAAACGGGAGTCCGATTGGTCGGCCGTGTAACGCGCGGCCCCCGTCACTTTATCGTTCGACTCTTTCTTCGGTACGCTTTGGCCGATCTCCGTCAATCCGCCTCATCTCCACGTTCGGATCGTTAGCCTCCATTTACCATTTTATGGACCGTACAATCCGGTTATGACCGATTGACGCGAGGCATGAACGGCCTTGTACACAAATAGGATGGAATACGGCGTCGATATGGACAACGGGGTGTTGCCTCATGAATCCCGACAAAATCAACAAATGGCTGGAGCTCGCCAAAAACTTAACCGGCAACGATTTTTGGTCCGATATGTTCGAGCAGCCCCGCCCGCAGCAGCCGGCCGGTCCGGCCGTTCCCGAAGGCGGGAGTATTCCGAACGGAGGGTCCTGGCGTTTTCCCGCGGCGGACGTGCTCGCCTCCGACCGCGAAATCGTCGTGCTGATCGATTTGCCGGGCGTGGAGAAGGAAGACATCCAGCTGGCCGTCGGTGACGAAACGTTGTACGTCAAGGGAGAAGCCAAGCCGCTTTTTCCCGGTTACTCGCCGGTTTCCGCGGAGCGGTTCACGGGGAGCTTCGAGCGGCCCATCGGCTTGCCGGCGCGAATCGACGGACAGGCATCCCAGATCCGGGCTTCGTTCCATCAAGGCACGCTGATCGTGCGGATCCCGGTGGCCGCGGCCTGGAAAAAAACGATCTCGATCGACTGAACCGCGAGGTGTTCCATCCATGTCTATGCTGCGTCGAATCTTCGGGCGGAGGAGCGTCCCGCTCCCGCCCCAGCCCCGGCCCCCAGCTCCGGCTCCATCCCCCGTCCATGAGGAGCTCGTCAGGCGTCTTGACGGCATCGAGCGCCAGCTCGCCCGGCTTGCCGAGGAACGGACCGCCAGGCCGCCGGTCGTGATCGAACATGCCGATAAAGTCGTCATCGAGAAATTGGCGTACAGCAACCATTTCGATACGCTCTCGATCGAGACCTTGACGGGGAGACTGAACATCGGCGTGAACTACCAGGGCGTTGCGCCGCCGGACGAGCTGCTTCCGGTCGGAAATCCGAAACCGCAATTCCCGGCCAAGCCGGCACAGCCTCCCCCGAACGCGGACGGACCGTCATACCGGATCCGCGCCCGCAACCAAAAGGACCGCCCGCCCGAATAGCCGACGCTATCCGGAAGGGAGGTCCTGTTTCGTTCCCGTATCGCAGCCCTTCGCCTACTTTCCCCCCTGGCGGATGAAGATTTCGCGGAATGGCTCGCCGCCCTCGATCCTGGGCAATCGGATTTCCAAAACTCCGTCCTTCCAGCCCGCGATCGCGCGGCCCGCATTCACGTCGGAAGGCAGCGCGACTTCCTCGGTGCGGCCTTGGCACTCGATCTTCAGCCTGCTTCGATTTCCCCAGATCCGGACATCCCGGGACGTCAGCCCGTCCGGCACCCGGCAGCGAACGAACACGGAGCGATGGGTTTCGAAGATTTCGCAGTCGAGGGACGAAGAAGCGAAGGGCCGGAAACCCGATTCGAACGGCGACGACTTCGGCATGAACGTTTGGATCGCCTTGCTGACGAATTTTTCGATGTTCCTCGGATGCAGCTCGCCTCCGACATAAGGAATTTGCTTCAGGAGGTTTTGTTGGAATTCGCGCCAGTTCCCAGCCGGATGCCGCCGGTCGTTCATCTGCTTCCACCGCCTTCTCAATACGCCTATACCCATTATTATGCGAAAGGCGTCCGGAATGAACATCATCCGCCGCAATCCCGCAGCCATCCCCGGAACTCTTCCATCGGCATGCCGCTTGTCACGAGAATCCGATGCAGCGTGAACCGGCCTTGGGACGGATCCGCGCAGCCCGTTTCTCCGGTGACCGCGAACCGATATCCGGCAAGCCGGACGGCTTCCTCGGTTTCCGCATCGTATGCGCCATACGGGTACGCAAGCGCAACCGGCCGATGACCCAGCTGCCGGACGATTTCGCGGCGCGATTCGATCAGCTCCCGTCGTTTGCCGCCGGCATCGAGCCGGGTTAGATTCGGGTGCGAGACCGTATGCGATTCGGCGCGCACGACTCCGGACGCCTCCATTTCCCGCAATTGCCCCCAAGTCAGATACCCCGGTTTTCCGATTTCGCCCGTAATGGAGAATACGGTCGTTTTCATGCCCGTTCGGCGCAAAATCGGGTAAGCCGCCGCGTAATTGTCCGCATAACCGTCATCCAAGGTAATAAGCACGGGCTTTGCGGGCAACGGGCGGCCTTTCTCCCAACCTGACAAATCGGAAAAGAACAGCGGATGGAAACCCTTCGACCGCAAGTACTCCATTTGTTCTTCGAACCGGGAAGGGCCGAGTTTCAAGGGATTGCCTGTGTCCTCGGAGACCGAATGGTACAGCAGAATCGGCACCGGACGCGCCGCGAGATCCCGTGCAGACCCGCGGTACCCCGGCGCAAGCAAAAGAAGGGCGAATAAAATCCGGCTCAGCTTTTTCATGGGACATAGGGTACCCGCGGCGGCCGCGGATCATGAGAGTAGATTTCCGAAAATGCGGAAGATTAGACGTGATCAATCGTAGAAGGAGTGGATTCACTGTGCATCGCAGCTTGAAAATCCTCTTGTGTTCCGCCGCTTTATTCGGCCTCCTCGGTTTCGGAGTTCTCGCTTCCGCTCAAGAAGCCGGACCGTTCCATTTCGGGTTCAAAAAAAGCAAAAACGGCGAGCTTCCGTCGATCGCGCAGGAAGGGTTCATGGGCATTCTGCGGAAGCATCAAGCCGTTTTCCTTGGCGACACGGGAAAAAAAGAGCTGTATCTCACCTTCGACAACGGATACGAGAATGGGTACACGAAGAAAATCCTCGACGTGCTCAAAGAGAAAAAAGTGCCCGCCGCTTTTTTCGTGACGGGGCACTTTATCCGGGATCAGCCGGAATTGGTCAAACGGATGGTGAATGATGGCCACGTCGTCGGCAACCATTCGTGGAGTCATCCGGACCTGAGCCAGGTGTCAGCCTCGCGGATCCAAGAGGAATTGGAGAAGGTGCGTCAGGGAGTGGCGGATCTGACCGGCCGGCAGGAGATGAAGTATTTGCGGCCGCCGCGCGGCATCTTCAGCGATCGCATGCTGCAGGTTTCCCGGACGCTCGGCTACACCGGCGTCTTCTGGTCCGTCGCGTACCGGGACTGGGAAATCAACCGCCAGAAGGGCATGCAATACGCTTACGGCAGCGTGATGGGCCAACTGCATCCCGGCGCCGTCATTCTCCTGCACTCCGTATCGGCCGACAACGCGGCCGCACTCGGGAAAATCATCGATGACGCCCGGCGGCAAGGTTACGTCTTCAACAGTCTCGATCAGATGCAGTTGAAAACGTACCGGTGATTTCCCAGACGGAGAATGCCCCGGATGCGGCCGTTCGATCAAAGCCGGAGCCGATGCAGCAGGTCTGCCTGCTGTTTCGGCACTCCGCACACGTTAAGCCTGCCGCGCCGACTTAACTCCCTCCATCCGCCGCACTCCGCACACGTTAAGCCTGCCGCGTCGACTTATCTCCCTCCATCCGCCGCACTCCGCACACGTTAAGCCTGCCGCGCCGACTTATCTCCCTCCATCCGCCGCACTCCGCACACGTTAAGCCTGCCGCACCGACTTAACTCCCTTCATCCGCCGCACTCCGCACACGTTAAGCCTGCCGCACCGACTTAACTCCCTTCATTCGCCGCACTCCGCACACGTTAAGCCTGCCGCACCGACTTATCTCCCTTCATTCCCCGCACTCCGCACACGTTAAGCCTGCCGCACCGACTTATCTCCCTTCATCCGCCGCACTCCGCACACGTTAAGCCTGCCGCACCGACTTAACTCCCTTCATTCGTCATTTTGCCTACTACTCCATACTTCTCCGGGTTTTTCCGGGTAAAAGCAGTTCTTGGGCGGGGTGTTTCGGCTCTCCAGCCGGGTTTTTCCGGGTTACAGCAGTTCTTGGGCGGAGTTTCGGCTCTCCAGCCGGGTTTTTCCGGGTTACAGCAGTTCATGGACGGAGTTTCGGCTCTCTAGCCGGGTTTTTCCAGGTTACAGCAGTTCATGGGCGTAGTTTCGGCACTCTAGCCGGGTTTTTCCGGGTTACATCAGTTCATGGACGGAGTTTCGGCTCTCTAGCCGGGTTTTTCCGGGTTACAGCAGTTCTTGGGCGGAGTTTCGGCACTCTAGCCGGGTTTTTCCGGGTTACAGCAGTTCTTGGGCGGAGTTTCGGCACTCTAGCCGGGTTTTTCCGGGTTACAGCAGTTCTTGGGCGGGGTTTCGGCACTCCAGCCGGGTTTTTCCGGGTTACAGCAGTTCTTGGGCGGAGTTTCGGCTCTCCAGCCGGGTTTTTCCGGGTTACAGCAGTTCATGGACGGAGTTTCGGCTCTCTAGCCGGGTTTTTCCGGGTTACAGCAGTTCTTGGGCGGGGTTTCGGCACTCTAGCCGGGTTTTCCGGGTTACAGCGGGTTGCTGCGGATGCAGCGGGCCGTGGGAGTTTTTGCGCACAATCAACGCCCATGCGAAAAAACCTGTTGAAGCTCTTCAACAGGTTCAAACGAAACCCCGACCCCCTCAACATTCGCATGCAGACACCAAACGAACGAGCTCAGTGCGTATAGGCAGCCACGTTGTTCGTATCCACCGCTTCGTGCAGGGCGGCGTTGAGTCCGCTGGCGATGATGTTGGCGATATCTTCCATGAATTTGTCGATTTCCTTGGGCGTCACGAGCAAGTCGTGGCCGAGCGGCTGCAGCACCTCGCGCACGAGCTGGAGACGCTCCTGCTCCTGCATCGTGCCGAACACCCCGAACAGCGGCTGCGTGTTGTCCGTCTGCTTCTTCATATGATCGAATACCATATCCAACGTGTTGTTCACGATCGTCGAAGCGTAAACCACCGTCGGAACGCCGATGGCGATCACCGGAACGCCTAGGATTTCGCGGGTGAGGCCCCGTCTTTTGTTGCCGATGCCGGAGCCGGGGTGAATGCCGGTATCCGCGATCTGGATCGTCGTGTTGACCCTCTCCAGCGATTTGGCGGCCAGCGCGTCGATGGCGATGATCAGATCGGGCTTGGACTTCTCCGCGATGCCGGCGACGATGTCGCTGGACTCGATCCCCGTCGTGCCCATGACCCCGGGCGCGATCGCGCTGACGGGGCGGTAGCCCGGGGAAACGTCCCCCGGCATCAATTCGAAATAATGGCGGGTGATCATGATGTTCTCCACCACCAAGGGACCGAGGGCGTCGGGGGTGACGTTCCAGTTGCCGAGACCCGCGATGAGCACGCTGCTGCTCGGCCCCACGCCGATCCGGGAGAGGAACCCTTCGAACTCGCGGGCGAACGCCGTGGCCACCCGATCCTGCAGGTCCGTGTCGCCGTCCCGCAGCTCGGGAACTTCAAGCGTGACGTAGTGCCCTTTCATTTTGCCGATTTTTTGCGAGCCTTCGTCCGTCTGGATCTGCATCCGCGTGACCAGAACGCCTCCGGCGTTTTCCGTCTCGCTCCAAACGCCCGGGATGGGGCCGCCGTGCGCGGCCATCTCTTGGGCCTCCAAGGCAAGGTCGGTCCGTACGTTATAGAGGTTCAAATCGATCGTCATCGGGTATGGAGGGCCCCTTTCGGATACGGATGGGAGAGGGATTATCGCTTGCGTTTTACCCCCCTGCATGATAGAATGTTACAAGTTGTGTGGAGAAATACCCTTGTTTTGCAGGAGGTGAAAAGAATGCCGAACATCAAATCCGCGATCAAACGGACGAAAACAAGCGAGAAGCGCCGTCTGCGCAACGCTTCCCAGAAATCCGCCCTGCGCACGGCCGTGAAAGCCGCCGACCAAGCAGTCGTCGGAACCGACATCAACGCAGCGAAGGACGCGCTCGTCCTGGCTCAGAAGAAGCTGGACAAAGCGGTGACCAAAGGCCTCATTCACAAAAATGCAGCTGCCCGCAAAAAGTCCCGTCTCGCCAAAAAATTGAACGCTCTGTCCGCACAAGGCTAAGCAGCCGGTGCTTGACACATAAGCCGTACGCGAAAAAACCATCGGTTTTCCGGTGGTTTTTTTGTTTCGCCTCTCAATCCCCGCACGAAACGTGGCCGGCAAACGCGAAACAGACGCATGCGATTGCATGCGTCTGTTTCGATTCGGGGAATCCTAGCAAATCAGGAAACGGCCCGCGGTTTCACCGTTTCGATTTTCAGTTCCTCCTGGGCCTTGCGGCTTGCGTTCTCGTCGAACTCCTTTTCCATTTTGGAGACGACGACCGTCGCCACGCCGTTGCCGATCAGGTTCGTAATCGCCCGGGCTTCGGACATGAACCGGTCGACGCCGAGCAAGAGCGCGATCCCGGCCACCGGAATCGAAGGAAAAGCCGCGAGCGTCGCCGCCAGCGTAATGAAACCGGAACCGGTCACGCCGGCCGCGCCTTTGGACGTCAGCATCAGGATCCCAAGCAGGGTCAGCTGCTGCCACGGCGACATATCTACACCGTACGCCTGGGCGATGAACATCGCCGCCATCGACAGGTAGATCGCCGTGCCGTCCAAATTGAACGAATACCCCGTGGGCACGACCAGACCGACGACCGACTTCGAACAGCCGTACTTCTCCAGCTTCTGCATCAAGCGCGGAAGCGCGGATTCGGAGGAAGACGTGCCGAGGACGAGCAGGATTTCTTCCCTGATATACCGAATGAACTTGAAGATGCTGAATCCGTACATCTTCGCGATGCCGCCAAGCACGAGCACGATGAACAGGAACATCGTCAAGTAAACCGATCCCATCAGCTTGCCCAGCGAAAACAGCGATCCGATCCCGAACTTGCCGATCGTATACGACATGGCACCGAACGCGGCGATCGGAGACAGCTTCATGATCATGCCCACGATTCCGAAAAACACTTGGCTCAGCCGTTCGAAAATCTGCACGACCGGCGTCCCCTTTTCCCCCATGGCCGCCAGGGCAAGCCCGAACAGAACGGCGAAGAACAGGATGGGCAGCAGCTCGCCTTTGCTCATGGCCGCGACGACATTATCGGGCACGATGTTCGAAATGAAATCGACGAAGCCGTGACTCGTCTCCGCGGCAGCCGTCGTGTACTTCGAGATGTCGCCTTTGGCCGCGCTCATGTCGACGCCGTGACCGGGTCGGACCACGTTCACGACGAGCAATCCGACAGCCAGCGCGATCGTCGTGACGATTTCGAAATAGATCAGCGCTTTCCCGCCGATGCGGCCGACTTTCTTCATGTCTCCCATGCCGGCAATTCCGGTCACGATGGTGAAGAAGACGATCGGCGCGATGACCATTTTGATCAATTTGATGAACAGATCCCCGAGTACTTTCAGTTGAACTCCGGTGGAAGAGAAGAAATGGCCGACCAGTACGCCAAGCGCGATCGCAATCAGCACCTGAACCGTTAAATTGCGGAAATTGATTTTCATCATGGTTGCTCCTCGCCGCATAAAATTTTGAAAGCGGTTGCATCTCACGCTTCTCATTTTACGGGCTGGGTCAGCGGGCGACAACGTAATGGCCATACTGGTCTTTTTGGTCTTTTCGGTCACGGCTGCGGCATTTTCGGTCACGGCTGCGGCAGCCGTACCCGGGCCATCAGCTCCGGTCCGATTTCCCTGGCGAACTGCGCGTACAGAGGCTCCAGAACGGAGATCAACGCTGCCCGGTTGTCGGGCGACAATGCGTACAGCGTCAGCCCGGAGTCCCGTTTCATCCGGTTCAAATTGTCCTCGTTCAGCTCCGCGGCTTTGCGGGCGATCCAAGCGGCGGTTTCCCGGGCGGACTCCTCGATCGCCGTTTGCACGGAGCTTGGCAGCCGGTTCCAGAAATCGCCGTTCGTCATCACGGCATACCCGAGGAAACTGTGGTTGCTGATTGTCAAATACTTTTGCACGCGGTACAGTTTTTTGGTAAACATATTGGATAACGTGTTTTCCTGGGCGTTCACCTCGCCCGTCTCCAGGGCACGGTAGGTTTCGTTGAAAGGGATCGCCGACGTCTGCGCGGAGAGCAGGCGGTACTGGGCTTCGATCACCCGGCTCGGCTGGATCCGGAACCGCTGTCCCTTGAAATCGGCAGGCTCCCGGAGCGGGCGCACGGAGCTGGCCATTTGCCGGAACCCGTTGTCCCAGAAGGCGAGTCCCTTCAAGCCTTTGCGATCCAGCGTCTCGAACAGCAGCCGTCCGACTTCCCCGTTCAGCGCGGCGTGAACGTCGTCCAGACTGTCGAAAATGAACGGCAAATCCAAGACGTACCATTCGGGAATGCCGTTCGACACATTGGAAAAGGACGGGGCGATCATCTGGATGTCCCCGCGTCGAAGCGCGGCTATTTCCGTATCCTCGTCGTAGAGCATGCCGTTCGGAAACACCTGGACCTCCGCTTTGCCTTTCGTTTTCTCGGCCACGAGACGGGCGAAATGTTCGGCGGCCAATCCTTTCGGCGTGTTCTCGGCGACGACATGGCTGAATTTGATGACGATGCGTTCTTTCAGGCCTTCCTGTTCGGCATCGTATGCCGCGGCTCCCCCGAACAGATCGGGGCGGAATCCGACGGCGACCGCCGTCATCAAGCCGATCGCGACGAACAGGGCGATGGCGATCGCGGATTTCATGTTCGGATCGCCCTCCCGTTCGGTTCGGGAATCCTGTTCCGGCAAGGAGAATGCCTATGCGCTTGGTCAATTTGCGAATGCATTGGAAAATCACCCTGCTTTCCTTCGGCATCGTCCTTTTCTCGCTGCTCATTGGAAGTCTTATTTTACTCGGAATCTTGTTCCGGGTTCAAGAGCGCGAAACCGGACAGCGCCTGCTCGTCACCGCCAGAACCGTCGCCGAGCTGCCCTCGGTCCGTCAGGCGGTGGTCCGGCCGGACGGCTGGCGGGAGATCCAGCCGATCGCCCAGCGAATCCGCGTCATCAACGATGTCACCTATCTCGTCATCCTGAATATGGACCGGGTCCGCCTGTCCCACCCGGACGCGGACAAAATCGGAACCCGGCTGAACTCCCCGGACGCGGAACCGGCGTTCGCCGAACATACCTACAGTGCCCGAACGAGAGGGGAAATGGGACAAGCGGTCCGCGTTTACGTGCCGATCATGAACGAACAGCACGAACAGATCGGGGTCGTCATGGCCGGATGGCTGTTGCCGACTATACGGGACATCATCCTCGGGCAGCGGCAATATATCGCCGTCACGCTCTCCCTCTCCCTGCTGTTCGGGGTTTGCGGCTCGCTCATGCTCGCGCGGAATATCAAACGGCAAATGTTCGACCTGGAGCCGCATGAGATCGCCCGCATCCTGCGGGAACGCACGGCGGCGTTCCATGCGATGCACGAAGGCGTGATCGCGATCGACAGCAACGAGAAGGTGACGATTTTCAACGAGCGGGCCAAGGAGATTTTCGGCTTGCAAGGCGAGCTCGTTGGCCAGCCGATCCGCGAGGTGCTGCCGGACACCCGCCTGCCGGAGGTGCTTCGGCTTCGGCAGCCCATCTACAACCAGGAGGTCGTTATCGGCGGAACGCTGATCTGGAGCAACCGCATCCCGATCAAGCTCGGGGAGCAGACCGTCGGGGCCGTCGCCATTTTCCAAGACCGAACCGAAATCACCCGCATCGCGGAAGAATTAACCGGAGTCAGAGCATTCGTCGACGCCCTCCGCGTACAGAGCCACGAATACATGAACAAGCTGCACACGATTGCCGGCCTTCTGCAGCTCGGCCAGCCGGACAAGGCGCTGGGTTACGTATTCGACGTCAAGGAACAGCAGGAAGAGCTGAGCGGCTTCCTCTCCTCGCGGATCCGCGACCAGAACGTTTCCGGCTTGCTGCTCAGCAAAATCCGGAGAGGCAAAGAACTGGGCATCCGCGTCACCCTCGATTCCCGCAGCTCCCTGCGCCGTTTTCCGCGGCACTTGGACCATCACGATCTCGTGCTGCTGCTCGGAAACCTGATCGAAAACGCGTTCGACGCCGTGCTGAACGCAGGCAAACCGGACAAGGACGTGTTCGTCAGCATCGAGGAATCCGACGGCATGCTCTCCATACTCGTCGAAGACAATGGCGCCGGGATGGACGAAGAAACGCGGAGCCGCATGCTCGAACCCGGGTATTCCACCAAAGCCGCGGAGGGCCGGGGGATCGGCCTTCACCTTGTCCGGCAGGCGGTCGACAAAGGAGGCGGCGAGCTCCTGTGCGAATCGTCTCCCGGTGGAGGAACCGCATTTACCCTCACATTTCCGTTGGAAGAAGGGATCGAACGATGAAAGAATACCGGGTGGTCCTGATCGAAGACGATCCCATGGTCCGGGAGGTCAACCGCCAATTCATCGAGAAAGTGCCGGGATTCCGCGTCGTCGCTTCGGCTTCGGACGGGCAGGAAGGCATGCGGATCGTGCGGGAGAAGCTGCCTGATCTTGCGATCATCGATATTTTTATGCCCGGAATGGACGGAATCGAAACGCTCCGACAGATGCGCAGGGAAAACCTGCCCGTCGACGCGATCGTCGTCACGGCCGCCAAAGACGCCGCAACGATCAACCAGATGCTCCGCGGCGGAGCGATCGACTACTTGATCAAGCCGTTCGAGGCTTCGCGCCTTCAGCAGGCCCTGCAACGTTACCGGATACTCCGCGACCGGTTGGAGCGGAATCCGACCTTGTCCCAGCCCGAGCTCGACAGCGTCCTGCTTGCCGCAGAACATCCCGGCGGAACCCGCGGCCGGTCCACAGGCGCCCCCTCGTTCCCGGATCAAGACCAGCTGCCCAAAGGACTGAACGCCGTGACGCTGAGACAAATCTGGTCGATCCTGCAAGCCGCGGAATCGGAGCTCTCCGCCGAGGAAGTCGCGGACAAATCCGGACTCGCCCGGGTAACGGCCCGCAGATATTTGGATTACCTGGAGAAAAACGAATGGATCCGGCTGGACATGCGGTACGGAGGCGTCGGTCGCCCGGTCAACCGGTACACGATCGTCCGAAACCAAAATGACCAAAAAGGACCGATATGATCAAAAACTTCCCAGCCCCCTCATGAAAACGCTACCCTGATTCCATCGAATGCTAAGGGAGCGTGCTTACTTATGGCTTTACCGGCAGGAACAAGCGCCAGCATCATTCTTCGGGTGGAACTCAGCTCCGCGAACTTCGGCCAAGTGGCCGCGGCGGTCAGCGACGCCGGCGGAGACATCGTCGCCGTGGACGTGATCCGGGCAGGCAAGCAGGTCTCGGTTCGCGACCTTACCGTAAACTTGACCGACCCGCTTCAGAGCAGCCGGATCGCCGCGGCCGTACGGCAAGTGCCCGGCGCCAAGCTGGTGAACGTGTCCGACCAGACGTTTCTCATGCATCTGGGCGGGAAAATCGAAGTGACGGCGAAAATGCCGATCAAAAACCGGGACGATCTGTCCCGCGTCTATACGCCGGGGGTCGCGCGGATCAGCACGGCGATCCATGAAGATCCCGCCAAAGCGCATACGCTGACGATCAAGCGTAATACGGTCGCCGTCGTTTCCGACGGGTCGGCTGTGCTCGGGCTTGGCAACATCGGCCCGCTTGCCGCCATGCCGGTCATGGAGGGGAAAGCGATGCTGTTCAAGCAGTTTGCCGGCGTCGACGCTTTCCCGATCTGCTTGGATACGCAGGATACGGAGGAAATCATCCGGACGGTCAAGCTGCTCGCGCCTGCTTTCGGCGGCATTAACCTGGAGGACATTTCTTCGCCCAGATGCTTCGAAATCGAACGCCGTCTGGCCGAGGAGCTGGACATTCCCGTCTTCCACGACGACCAGCACGGCACGGCGGTCGTCCTGCTCGCCGGGCTGCTGAACGCGCTGAAGCTGGTCGGCAAACCGCTCGAGGCGTGCAAAATCGTGTTTTGCGGCATCGGCGCCGCCGGCATCGCCTGCACGAACATCCTGCTGTCCGCGGGCGCCCGGAACGTCATCGGCGTGGACAAGCACGGCGCGATCGTCCGCGGGGCCGATTATCCGAACGAAGCTTGGAACGAGTACGCCGCACGGACGAATCCGCTGAACGAGAGCGGCTCTTTGTCGGAGGTCATCGAAGGAGCCGACGTGTTCATCGGCGTATCCGGTCCCGGCGTCCTTACGGCCCGCGATATCCGCAAAATGGCCAAAGACCCCATCGTGTTCGCGATGGCCAATCCGAGTCCGGAAATCTCGCCCGAAGAAGCAGAGCCTTACGTCAGGGTCATGGCGACGGGAAGGTCGGATTACCCGAACCAAATCAACAACGTGCTCTGCTTTCCCGGCCTGTTCCGCGGTCTGCTCGACAGCCGGTCCACGCGGGTGACGGAATCGATGAAGCTGGCCGCCGCCAAGGCGATCGCGTCGGTCGTCACCGACGACGAGCTGAGCGAGCAATATATCATTCCCAGCGTGTTCAACCATCAGGTCGTCGAAAAAGTCCGCGAAGCGGTCATCCAGGCAGCGCTTGAAGCCAACGTCGCCCGCAAAGGCGCCTCTTCGTTCCCGGAGCTCTCCGCTTCGTTGACCTGAAATCGATATGCCGGACTCGCCTCGCCAGTCAACTATTGAGGGGAAACCTCCCACTATTTCCGATCATTTCATGGATTTGGGTGCCGAAATCAGATACACGTATGACGTTCCTGCGTGCGAGTCACAATATCCGCTTCGCAAGATGAACAAAGCAAAACCGGGAGCGCCAATGCCGTAAACGCGCCGAAAAACCTCCGACCGCCTGACAATCAGGGGATCGGAGGTTTTTCGTCATTGCGCTTTTTCGGAGGAGGTTCTGAGCAGGAACAGCTCGAGTCCGAGCGCCTTGTCGGTTTGACCGGTCTTCATGGCGTAATCGAGATCCGCGAGTTCGGACAGCAGGCGGGCCAGCCGGCTTGTGCTGAATTTGCGCGCCTGCTCGGACGTGATCTTGACCGCGTAGGGATGCAGGCCGAGCTGCCCCGCCATTTGCTGCGGCGAATAGCCTTGTCCGCCCAGTTCCTTCACGTACAACATATTGCGGATCTGACGGACGATAAGCGACATGAGCTTGATCGGCTCTTCCCGCTGCCGGAGCAGATCGTGGTACAGCGCCAGCACCTTGTCGGTCCTCAGAGCCGCCAGCTCCTCGGTCAGCTTGAACACGTTCTGCTCGGTCGCGGCGGGCACCAATTCGCGAATCGCGGCGACCGTGATCGTTCCGCCTTCGCCCGCATGCAGGCACAGCTTGTCCGTTTCGGCAGCCAAAGCGTGCATATCCGTACCCACCCGCTGAAGGAGTTCGGCGGCCGCGCCTTCAGCCATCCGGCGGCCTTGCTTCCCCGCTCTGGCGGCCACCCATTGCAGCAGCTCGTCCGCCCCGAGGGGAGCGAAATTGACGGCTGCGTCGGCGGATTTGACGGATTTGACCAACTTCTTCCGCTCGTCCAACTTCTCGTGCGGCACCAGAAACACGAGCACCGTCGTTTCGAGCGGCTGCTTCAAGTAGTCCGCCAGCCGTTCCGGCCTGTGCTCGATCTTGGCCGATTCCTTGCCCGACGCCAGCAGAACGCTGTCCCGCACGAGAACGATTTTGCGCGGCACGAGGAAGGGAAGCGTCTCCGCTTCGTCCATGACGGCGTCGAGCGGAGACTCCGCCGTGTCGAAACGGACGACCGCCATGTCCCGATGCTCCGGCTCGGCCAATTGGTCCGTCAATCGATCGGCGAATTCGTTCATCAAATAGGACTCCGTGCCGAAGCAAGCGTAGAACGGACGGACCTTTCCTTCCCTCAGCTCGCGAAACGCTTGTCTTGCCTCCATCCGATACGCCTCCACGTCTTTCGACTCTTATCATAACAACAAAGAGATCACGCCACGAATGGGACGCGATCCCTTTGTCCTCGGACATCTATATCAACGTTCGCCGGCCGGCCCATGGAACCGTGCGCGAACGACCGTGACGACGTCCTTCGGACGGCGTCGACACCATCGGTACAGCATACGCGGAGCGCATGCGGAACGTGACAATGGATCAACGCGAGGCTTCTTTCATTTCCGGAACCTTCAGGTACATTGGGGTTTGTTTCCCTTCCGGGTCCGTGAAGGTGTAATCCAATTCCGTGCTGCTCTCGTTCCAGACGAGACCGCTGCGCTTGCCGCCTTCCGGAGTCGGGCCGAATGCGAGGCTGCCGTCGCTTGCGTTGAAGACTTGCAGCACCCCGTCGGTCAAGACCGCTTTCCATTTGCCGTCCGGGGACAGCGATTCTTCCTTGGCCGCCGTGAGCGTGACTCCCTTGTCAGAAACAGGCGGCTCGGCGGGAGAATCGGAAGGGGTCGCGGCGAAGTATTGGTCCGCGTTCTCCCCGTGCGTACCTCCGGTACCGGCGTTCGCGGCCGGAGAACCGGATGGCGCCGCGTTGGACGCTCCGTATGAGCCGGATGCCCCGCCGCCTCCGGACGAAGGCTCTTGCGACGCAGCTCCTTCCTTGGAAAGCTCTTTGCTCGAAAAGTTTCGCGTGGTCGTATCGGGAGCGAGGAATGTGGACGATGACCCAGCCGGCGGCTCCTGAGCTTCGCCATATTGGTCTTTCGTCGTTAATTTCATGCTAAAGCTCTTATCCGACGTCGAGGCCGACTCTTGATTCGCCGCCGCTTCCGGCGCGGAAGCCGCGTCCTGCTGGCTGCTCCCCAGCCGGCCCGTGAACGGACCGTTCACCAGCAGCACGCCTACGGCAATCCCCAGTGCTACAACGCCAGACAGCTTGGCGATCCAGCTTCGGCGAGGGCGTGAGGCCCGCCGGCTTCTCGGGGCGAGCGAAGCCTCCCCGCCGGTCTCCGCGGCCGCGGCATCCCAATCGCCGAGCTCCGGAAGGATTTTGTCGACCAAGCTGTATGGAGGAACGACGCGGGGCAGCTGTTCGAGCCCCCGCGACAGATTGACCAGCTTCTCCAGCATGGCGGCGCAATCGGGGCAATGTCCGACATGATCCATCAAGAGCGAAGTCTCTTGCTCGTCCAGGTCATGGTCGACATGGCGCTGCATCAGCTCCATCACCTCTTCGCAGTTCATCCGCGGACACCACCCTTCTGATAGTCGTGAAGTAAATGCTGCAATTGCTGCCGGGCCCGGAATAAGTAGGATTTCACCGTATTCAGGGGAAGCCCCAACGAATCGGCGATTTCATTGTAGGAAAAATCCTGCAGGTAGCGGAGTACGACGACGGTCCGGTGATGCTCCGGCAGCTTGCCGATCGCCTCCCGGATTTCTTCCGCCGCGTAAGCCGAGAGAACCTCTCCCTCCACGTCGTCCTTTGCATGGAAAACGAGCTCGTGTTCGTCGATCGAAACGGAGGGACGTTTACGGCGGAACTTGTCGATGCAGATGTTCGTCACGATCCGCTGCACCCAGGTTCGGAATTGGGCCTTCTCCTCATAGGAGCCGATTTTCGTATAAATGCGGATAAGGGCTTCCTGCGCCGCATCCAGCGCGTCCTGCTCATGGTTCAGCAAATAATAAGCCGTACGGTAAACTTGTTGCTCGATCTCGCGGAGCAGCGATACGAGCGCATCCCGATCGCCCGCTTGCGCGGCCTTGATCAGCGCCGGCTCCACCACAGAAGATCCTCTCCTCCCCTGCAACCACTCAGACGTCCGTGTCCTCCGAAAGGTTGCACCGCGCCGGAAGCCTTTTTTCCGGCTTTGCGGACAATACTTTTAGTCTAGCAAAAATGGGGCGTGGCGCACAGCCCTATATGCTCATGGCGCAACGGTTTCTCCGGACGGGCGTTTCGTTTGGCGCCATAACGCTCCCCGGGGCGTCACCCGGTAGCGGACCTCGCCGTCCCGGTCCGTTCGGAGCACGGTGAGCCCCGCCCCCGCCAATCTCGCAACCACGGCGGGATGCGGGTGCCCGTACGGATTGCGCCGACCGACGGAAATCACCGCCTCCGACGGCTTCCACCATGCGAGCCAATCCGGACTGGTTGACGTCTTGCTTCCATGATGGGCCGCCTTCATGACATCAACATGCGTGTCCCGCCGCCGAAGCATTCCCGCTTCCCTGGCTTCCCGTACGATATCGGTCTCGCCGCGCGTTTCGACGTCGCCCGTCAGCAGAAACCGCCTGCCGTATACCGTCAGCATCAGCACGACGCTGCTCTCGTTCTGCTTGTCCAGGACGGGCAGCGGAGCCGGGAGCTCGGCTGGAGGGACGCTGCCGCCCCTGTCCGTCTCCGGATCCGGAAACAGCACTTCGATTTCGGAGGAATTGTCCGGTTTCCATTTCATGCCGCTTTTCGCCGCGTAAACCGGGATTCCGCGCCTTTCCGCCTCGCGGAACAAACGGTCCGCCCCCGGGCTTCGTTTCCAAGTTCCGTTCCAAATCACGGCCCCAACAGGAACGCTCTTCAGCACGGCTTCCGCGCCTCCCATATGGTCGGCGTCCAAATGGGTGATGACGAGCGCGTCAAGCGCGCGGACGCCTCTCTGCCGGAGCAAGGGAACGAGCAGCTTCCGGCCGATTTCGTACGGATCCCGGCGTTCCCGCCATTCGTCCCCGGGTTTGCGGAACACGACCGTCCCCCCGGCGTCCACGAGCACGTGTTTTCCAGAGCCGGTCCGGATCAAGGCCGCGTCCCCTTGACCGACATCGAGAAATTGGACGTAAGCGTCCGCGTCCAGGAAGGCGGGCCGGTACCCCCACAGCAGCCATCCTCCCCAGACGAAGACGAGCGAGGCTCTAACGGCCGCCGCTCGCAGAAGAGACCGACTTGGCGCGGCATGGCTCTCCGCCAAAGGAAGCGTAGCATCCGTCTCCAGGCCGATCGCCCCGGTCTCCGTCTCCGCTCGTTTGAGGGCAGCTTTCCGGCGCAACAACCAAACCGTTCCCCCGATCAAAACGTAAGCGCAGACGACCCACAGCCTCGACGGCTGGGGCCAAACCGTACGGAGCGTTTCGGCACGGTTCAGGAATTCGACGATCCAGAAGGTCAAGCGGTTGCCGGCGGAAGCCAGCATCGCCGGAATCGCGCCAAGCGGCGCCCAAGCGGCGCCAAGCGCGACGGATGCCATGCCGAGCGGGAGCACAGCGAAGCTGATGAAGGGAACGAGGATCAGATTGGCCGGAAGCGAGAGCAGGTGAACGCCGTGAAAATAGTAAACGGTGAGCGGAAAAGAAACCGTTTGAGCCGTGATGCCGACCGCCAGCGCTTCCCGGAGGAACCGGGGGCGGACGCCTCTCAGGGCGCCGGCCGCGAAAGGCGTGAACAAAAGCAATCCTGCGGTGACCGCGAACGAGAGCTGGAAGCTGACGTTTTCGACGACGTGCGGATCCCAGATGACCATAGCCAGTGCCGCGGCAGCGAGCAGATGCAGGCCGTCCTTGAGCCGATGCCGCTTGGCCAGGACCAAGGCGATCATGGCCATCAGGCAAGCCCGCACCGCCGAAGGGGAGGCCCCCGTTACCAGCATATAGAAAGGCATGGCGGCAAAGGCGATATCGATCGTGCGCTCCCTCGTCAATCGGCACAGCGCGCCGAACCGGAGAATCACGAAAACGACGACGCCCACGTGCAATCCCGAAATGGCGAGCACATGGGTAAGACCGAGCCGGGAGAAAGCGTCGTATTGGCCGGGATCGACCTCATCCGAGATGCCCGCGACCAAACCTTTCATGTATCCGGCGTCTCCATTCGGATAGAGGCCATCCATCAACCGCCCGATCGCGGCTCGGAGATCGTCCATCGCGCGCAAGGGAAGGAGGTGCGGCGGAACGGCCGCCTTGACGGGCTCGACCGACTCTGCCCCCCGGACGGACCATTGCCACCGGATCCCTTGCCGTTCCAAGTAGATCCGGTAATCGAAAGCACCGAAATTGCCCGCGTCTGCCGGCTTTTCCGGGATCCCCGCCGCCCGGATCCGGTCGCCCCGTTTCCAGGCGGAAGCGGCGGCTTGCTCCGCCTGCTCTTTAAGCTTGACCCTGACCAGAACCGTTTCGCGGATCGGAAATTCCCCTGATGAATCCTCTCGGAGCCGGTCGGCCGACAAACGGAAGGTCACGATATCCCCGTCCGCCTCCGGCGGAGAGACGATCGTCCCTTCCGCTACCGCGCGAACCGGGACGGATCCCGTCCGCCAGCGCGCCGAGAGGTCGGACTCGCCGGTCTTGTCAACCCAAGCCCGTTCAGCGGACGCGAGCAGCAACGCGGCCAAGCAAACGCAAGCCAGCCGTCCGGTCAGACCGCCCGTCAGCCAACAACCCGTTAGGACAAGCACAAGCGCTGCGTACGCCGTCAGTTGGCCGGTTCCTGGCCAGAGAGACGGTACGGAAGCGCCGGCGAGCCAACAGCAAGCAAAAGCCACAAGCGGCCGTTCGTTCATCGGTTCTCTCCTCCCGCCGAGCGGGAAGACAAAAACACCTCCCCCGCCGGATGGCGGAGGAGGTGCTTCCTCGCTCGTTTGCTCGTGGAATGGTTTCGTTTCCTTGTCACGCCCGCCGATCAGATCGCATCCTGCACTTCGGTATCCGGCGGCGGTACGTAACCGTCGATTTGGCGGAACCGGATTCCCCTCTGGTCCATCAACGCGGAGACCTTGTCGTAATCCTTGGGATAGACGCGATGAAAGACGATTTCCGCGATTCCGCTGTTCGCGAGCATGTTGGCGCACGTCCAGCAAGGTTGGTCGGTCACGTACACAACGGAGCCTTCTCGGTCGATCCGGTCGGTAAACAGCAGAAGGTTCTGTTCCGCGTGGATCGTCCGGATGCAGCGCTGCTTCACTTTGATACCGCCGGAAGCCTCCGATCCTCCCGCCGGTTCGAACTCTTCCACGATCATGCAGCCCGCCTCCGAGCAATCGGGAACCCCCATCGGCGCGCCGTTGTAGGCGGTGCCGAGCAGCTTCTTTCCTTGGACGAGGACCGCTCCGACATGCCGCCGGGGACAGCGGGAACGGGTGGAGACCATGAACGCGATGTCCATGAAATAGGTGTCCCAGTCTTTACGCACAGATGCCGGCATGATTGGCCTCCCTCCGTTCGTGGATTTTCACTCTATTGTCGCAAATAAAGGATGATTGTAAAGCCGATTCGCCGCATCATGGCGGTGACTGCGCCACGGTCACCAGCGGGCGGATCCTTTCGAGCAGCTTCGTGCCGATGCCCTTCACCTGCAGCAGCTCGTCGACGGAACGAAAGCCGCTGCGGGCGTCGCGATAAGCTGCGATGGCTTTCGCTTTGGAGGGACCGATGCCCGGAAGTCCGTCCAATTCCGATTCCGTTGCCGCGTTCAAGTCAAGCAGCCCAGCCGCTGGTTTGGCTACGGGAGCCGAAACCGGCTCCCGTCCGGAAGATTCGGCGGCTGCGGCGGATGGGGCCGCGGTCGAACCTGCCGATGGAACCGGCTCTGCCGGCGTCGCCGCAGGCCCTCCAGCGGGCGCGGATGGCGCGGGAGCCGCAAGCCCGGGTGAGGAAGCGGCAGTCGGGGCCGTCGATTCCGCCTGGCCGCTTTCCGCAGCCAACGTCGCCTGTAAGGAGCCGTTCACCGGCTGCCAGCCCGGAATGCCCCGATCCTCGGGAGCCAGAAGCAGATACAGCAGCACAGCGGCTCCCGCGGAGGCAACCAACCATCCAAAGATCCCCGCGGACGTTTTCCTAGGCTGACCGGGGAAAAAATAGGCCATTTCTTTCGCCCCTTTCCGCGCACGCTTTTCGAAAAGCCGTCATGCGGCGCGGTTCATTCTCATATAGTGGGATGAAACGAACCAGGGAAAAGGAGGGACGATGGATGAAAGTCGGCTTCATCGGAACCGGCAGCATGGGAAGCTTGCTCGTCGGGGCTTTTATCGATGCC
The DNA here is from genome assembly GCF_019400745.1 of Cohnella sp. CFH 77786. Classification (GTDB taxonomy): domain Bacteria; phylum Bacillota; class Bacilli; order Paenibacillales; family Paenibacillaceae; genus Cohnella. The sequence continues at coordinate 563,347 of NZ_WJIB01000001.1, forward strand.
GGCGCCATGCTACCCGCGAACGTCGCGGTCTCTTCCCGTACTCCCTCCAAAGCAGAAGCCTTGACGCGCAGGTATCCCGGACTCCGGCTGGCTCCCTCGAACGCCGACGCGGCCCGCGATGCGGACCTCTTGTTCTTGTGCGTGAAACCGTCCGATTTCCGGGCGGTGCTGACGGAAATCGCGCCCGTGCTTCATACCGGCCAAATCGCGGTTTCCATTACGAGTCCCGTCAAGCTGGAACAACTGGAAAGGGCGCTGCCGTGCAAAGTCGCCAAAGTGATCCCGAGCATCGTCAACAAGGCGAAGGCCGGCGCTTCCCTGGCCATGTGGGGAACCCGTCTCGCTCCGGAGGATCGGAACCGATTGACGGAGCTGTTCTCGACCATTAGCCGGCCGGTCGAAATCCGGGAAGACGATGTCCGAGCCGCTTCCGATATTTCCAGCTGCGGCCCGGCTTTTTTCGCGTTTCTGCTCGGGGAATTCGCGGATGCGGCCGTCCGGCACGCGGGGATGGAACGCGGCAAGGCGGAAACCCTCGCAGCGGAAATGCTGCTCGGAACCGCGAGGCTGCTCGTCGAACAAGGCTTCTCGACGCAGGAGCTTCAAACCCGCGTTTCCGTCCCCGGAGGCATTACCGCCGCCGCGCTGGACGCTCTCCGCGCTTCCACGGCCGAGGCTTTTCCTTCCGTCTTCCGGGTCACGCACGAGAAGTTCGCCGAAGATTTGGCGAAAGTCGAGGCTTCCCTCCGCGAGTCCGGCGATACCGAGAAGGGCGGTTCTCCTTAGCGGGAGAGGCCGCCCTTCTTGTTAGTTCGCGACGATGTTGACGAGCTTGCCTTTGACCGCGATGACCTTCCGTACCGTTTTTCCTTCGATCAGCGCCTTCACCTTCTCGAGCGACAAAGCCGCCTCCTGCATGCCCGCTTCGTCCAAATCGGAAGGGACGCTTACGCGACCGGCGATTTTGCCGTTTACCTGAACCGCGATTTCCACTTCGGCGTCGACGGTCAACGCCGGATCGTACTCCGGCCACGGCACGTACGATACGGAACCTTGATTTCCAAGCCGCTCCCACAGTTCCTCGGCGATATGCGGAGCGATCGGAGAAAGCAGCTGCACGAAGTGCTCCATCGCTTGTTTCGGCAGCGTTTCGGTCTTGTAAGCGTCGTTGACGAAAATCATGAGCTGGCTGATCGCCGTATTGAAGCGAAGCCCCTCGTAGTCTTCGGTGATTTTCTTGATCGTCCGGTGCCAGGTCCGGCGGAACGTTTCCTCGCCCGGCACGTTCCGGATCTTGCCGCTCAGCTTGCCGCTGTCGTCCACGAACAGCCGCCAGACGCGGGAGAGGAAGCGGTACACGCCCTCCACGCCGTTCGTGTTCCACGGCTTCGTCGCTTCGAGCGGCCCCATGAACATCTCGTACATCCGCAGCGTGTCGGCCCCGAATTCGTTCACGATCTCGTCCGGATTGATGACGTTGCCGCGCGATTTGGACATTTTCTCGTTGTTCGTGCCCAAAATCATGCCCTGGTTGACCAGCTTATGGAACGGCTCTTTCGTCGATACGACGCCGAGGTCGTACAGCACCTTATGCCAGAAACGGGCGTACAGCAGATGCAGGACCGCGTGCTCCGCGCCGCCGATGTAGAGGTCGACGGGCAGCCACTCGCGCTGCTTCTCCGGCGAGCAAATTTCCTTGTCGTTGCGAGGATCGATGAACCTTAGGTAATACCAACAGCTGCCTGCCCATTGCGGCATCGTGTTCGTTTCCCGGCGCGCGCGGCGGCCGGTCTTCGGATCCGTGACGTACAGCCAGTCTTCGGCGTTGGCCAGCGGCGACTCGCCCGTGCCGGAAGGCTCGATCGCTTCGAGTTCCGGCAGCAGCAGCGGCAGCTCTTCTTCCGGCACCGTCTCCATCGTGCCGTCCTCGTAATGAAGGATCGGGATCGGCTCTCCCCAGTACCGCTGGCGGCTGAACAGCCAATCGCGGAGGCGGTAGGTGACTTTGCCTTGTCCCTTGCCGTTCTTCTCCAGCCAGTCGATCATCGCGCGGATCGCGTCCGGCGTCTGCAGCCCGTTCAGGAAATCCGAATTGACGTGCGCGCCGTCTCCGGCATACGCGGCCTCCTCGACGTTGCCGCCTTGCACGACTTCCACGATGGGCAGCCCGAATTTCTTCGCGAACTCCCAGTCCCGCTCGTCATGCCCCGGCACCGCCATGATGGCTCCCGTGCCGTAGCCGCCGAGCACGTAATCCGCGATCCAGATCGGCACCTTGGAGCCGCTGACCGGATTCACCGCGTAAGCCCCCGTGAACACGCCCGTTTTCTCCTTCGCCAAGTCGGTCCGTTCCAGATCGCTTTTGCGCGCCGCTTGATCGACATAGGCATCGACAGCCGCCTTCTGCCCGGGCGCCGCGATCCGGGCCACCAGCTCATGCTCCGGCGCCAGCACGCAATAAGTGGCGCCGAACAGCGTATCCGGTCTTGTCGTGAACACCGTGAGCGCCGCGTCATGGCCGTCGATCGCGAAGACGACTTCCGCTCCGGTCGACTTGCCGATCCAATTGCGCTGCATGTCCTTGATGCTTTCCGACCAGTCCAGCTCCTCGAGGTCTTCCAACAGGCGTTCCGCGTATTCGGTGATCTTGAGCATCCATTGCCTCATCGGCTTGCGGATGACCGGATGCCCGCCCCGCTCGCTCTTGCCGTCGATGACTTCCTCGTTGGCGAGTACGGTCCCGAGCGCCGGGCACCAGTTCACCGGCACCTCGGCCACGTAGGCCAAGCCTTTCTTGTACAGTTGGATGAAAATCCATTGGGTCCATTTGTAGTATTCGGGATCCGTCGTGCTGAACTCGCGCTCCCAATCGTACGAGAAGCCGAGCGACTTGATCTGGCGGCGGAAGTTGTCGACGTTCTCCGCCGTGATGTCGCGGGGATGGCGTCCCGTTTGAAGCGCGTACTGTTCGGCCGGCAAGCCGAATGCGTCCCACCCCATCGGATGGAGTACGTTAAAGCCCCTCATCCGCTTGTAGCGGCTTACGATGTCGGTAGCCGTGTAGCCTTCCGGATGGCCGACGTGAAGTCCCGCCCCCGAAGGATAAGGGAACATGTCGAGGGCGTAAAATTTCGGTTTGCCCGGATCTTCCGTCGTGCGGAACGTCTTGTTCTCGTCCCAGTACTTCTGCCATTTGGGCTCGATGATCTGCGGTCTGTAACCTTGTTGGTTTTCTTGGCTCATGGTTTGCCTATCTCCTTTGTTCGAATCCTCCGAGGAGAAGTAAAAACGCTGCGTCGTCCTCTTGCTGCGGAGAATGTCGTTTTTCTCGAAGATCATTCAGAAATGAATAGGAGCGTAACTTATCAATTCCGAATGATAAAAATAAAAAACTCCCGCCCCCAGCGATTATCGCTAGGGACGGGAGGATCTCTTCCCGTGGTACCACCCTAGTTGGCGTCTCCCTGCTTGGGAATCCGCCCACTTGATCCCCGTAACGAGGGGGGACGCCGCAATTGTCGGGCCAACCTGCCATGCCCGGTTCATGCGAAGGCTCCAAGGCGAGTTCGCCGCAGCCATCCGCCGGTTTCCACCCTTCCCGGCTCTCTGTTGGACGCTTGCCGACTACTATTCCTCTTCAACGCCAAGATATGCCCTGATTATAGCCATCCGACGCAAAAGATGTCAAGGGCGCCCCCTCCGTGCTTCCCTTATTTTTCCCGTCCGATTCATATCGATTTCTCACATTTGTCTCAAACCCCTCTCAAAAAAGCGGGCTATGATGAACTCGTAGCCCAAATTCCGAAAGGGGAAATGAACGATGAAAATGTCCAAGAAGTTGATTGCAGGCTTGACCGCGGTGCTGCTCGTTACCGGCGCCGGAAGCGCATTTGCCGCCACCGCCCCGGCAGCGAAAACGACGGCCCAGGCGAAGTCGGAAAGCACCAAGACGACGGTCGCGGCGAAGTCCGAAGGAACCAAGACGACGGCCGGCAAATCGGCGGTCAAGCATGCGCAGCACAAAAAGAAAACGAAAAAAGCGAAGGTCAACCGCAAAACGGCGAAGGAAGCAGCCAAAAAAGCAGCGGTAACTGCCGCCAAGACGGCGAAAAAAACCGCAACCGCAAACAAGAAAGCGGTAAAGACAGCGCATAAAACGACCAAGAAAGCTGCAAAAACAGCACATAAAACGGCCAAAAAAGCGGCAAAAACAGCGCATAAAACGGCCAAAAAAACAGCAAAGAAAAGCGTCAAAGCCGTGAAAAAATCCGCGAAGAAACCGGCGTCCAAAACGACAACGACAGCCAAGCAATCCGCTAATCAAACGGAAACGAAGCCTGCGGCTAAACATTAATTGCAATTAAACACGACATTCTCTTGGTACAAAGCATGTCGTGTTTGGCGAAGATCATTCAGAAATGAATGGGCGGCGTGAAACTTATATTCTGAATGATTGAAAGAAGCGAGAAGCCGGTCTTCTCGCTTCTTTCCCGTCTATTACGCTGGTGAATGCACCCACCGCCTTAAGTCCTCCCCGAAGAGGGAGAGGATTTCTTTCGGATTATGTTAAACTTAAGCCATCCTGTACAAATGCCGGAGGCGATTCTTGATGTCCCATGTCGTGGTTGTCGATGACGATCCGCCGATTCTGGAGCTGATTGCGGAATATTTGCGCAAGGAAGGTTTCCGGGTTTCGGTTTTCGAAGAGGGTACGGGGCTGGTCGATTTCGTTCGCACCGTTAGGCCGGACGCGCTCGTCCTGGATATCATGATGCCTGGCATCAACGGGCTTGCGCTTCTGACGGAGCTGAGGACGTTTACCGAAATTCCGATCGTGATGATCTCCGCCAAGGGAGACGAAACGGACCGGATTATCGGACTCGAACTCGGCTGCAACGATTTCCTGTCCAAGCCCTTTAATCCCCGCGAGCTCGTCGTAAGGGTCAAGTCGTTGCTTCGGCTGGTCGCTTCGCACTCGCAATCCGCTCCCCCCGGCGATCGGGGCCAAGCCTTGCAAGTCGGCAATGTCACGCTCTTCCGGGACTACCGCCGCGTGGAAGTGGACGGAAACGAATTGCCTCTTACCTCCCGCGAGTATGAGCTTTTCACGTACTTCCTCGCCCGCCAGGACCGGCCCTTCAGCCGGGAACAGCTGATTCGGAACGTGTGGCAGTACGATTTTCTCGGCGACGAGCGGGTGGTCGACGATTTGGTCAAGCGCCTGCGCCGCAAGCTGGCGGAAGCGAAAGCGGAGGTTTCGATCGAAACCGTCTGGGGCTTCGGATACAAAGCGACGGTCAAGGGCCCATGAGAACGATCCGCGGACGTTTGTTCCTGTCGCTGTTTCTCGTCATGGTTTTTTCCATTGCGGTGACGATCGTGCTGTTTTCCCGCTATACGACCGAGCTGTTTCGCGACCAAGCCCGAACCCAGCTGGAGATCCAACTTGAAAAAGCGCTGGAAGTGCTGAACGGCGGCCAGATTTCCGACCTGGACGACGCCGCCCTCGAGCTGCGTTTCAAAAATCACCTCTTTAACGCGGACTATGCCGTCCTCAATTCGGCGAACAAGGTTGTCGCCTCCAGCGATACGTCCTGGATCGGAACGGTCGTTTCGGCGGGACCGAGCGGCACGACGGGCAAATTGAGGGAACGCGAAAGCGAATGGCTGTATACGGTCGACGATATCGATCCGGGAAAGATGCGGCTCATGTTGTTCACGCCGATCGAAGATTTGACGGGATTTAACCGCCAATGGATCGGCGTTTCCGCCGCGGCGCTCGGCGCAAGCACGCTGTTCATTTTCATGGTCGGTTTTCTCTTCGTCTGGAATACGACACGGCCCCTCAAGCGCCTTCAGAAAGCCGTCGGCGAGTTCCAGCCGTATCAACAGGCGACGGCAATCCCCGAAGGCGAAACGGAGTCGGAAATCGGCCAGTTGATCAACACTTTCCGGTCGATGGCGGAACGTATCCGGCACCATCACGAACATCAGCAGGCTTTTCTGCACACCGTGTCCCACGAGCTCAAAACGCCGCTGATGTCCATTCAAGGCTACGCCTTGGCGATCCAGGACCAGGTCGTTCCGGTCCATCAAGCGGTCGGCGTCATCCGCACCGAATCGGCCCGGGTCGTTCAGATGGTCGAGAAACTGCTCGAATGGAGCCGGCTGGAAAGCACCAACGAAGCATGGCCGACCCAGAACGTCGATTTACGGGAAATGGCGGAACATGCGGCGGAAATCATCGCTCCGTTCGCCGGGGAAAGACAGGTTGACGTAAAGGTGGCGGGCCCGGAATCGGCGGAAGCGGAAGCGCCGGCCGACCAAGTGTTCCAGGTGCTGCTGAATTTGGTGCATAATGCAGTCCGCCACAGCAAGGGCAACGTTCGGATCACGGTGGAAGAAACCGGCGGGGGATGGGCGTACCGGGTGGAGGATGACGGGGACGGCGTTCCGGAAGCGATGCGGGAACGCATCTTTTCCCGTTTCTTCAAAGGACCCGGAGGAGGGACGGGACTCGGCTTGGCCATCTGCCGCCGGATAGGCGAACGGATCGGGGCGACGATCGCCTGCGGGGATTCGCCAATGGGCGGAGCTTCGTTCGAATTCCGTTTCCCTTCGGCGAAAAGAAAAACAGCCTCCGTCCGGCATGGGGACGCAGGCTAGTTCTCATGACGGCTTTCTTGCCGCGTAAAACAGTCTCTCGGATTCCTCGTCCGGCGCTTCCCACGCGAAATCGGCAGCCCGGTGCAGCAGCTCGAACCCTACTTCGGCAAGCCGGTCCGCCAGCCAATCCGGATCGTACGCGCGCTGGGCATGGGATTCGGTGAACCGGCGGTACAGGCCGGACGCGGACCCGACCGATTCGTCGAGGACGAAAAAAGTCAGGTCATGGCGGATAATCCCCTCGCCGGAGTCGTATTCGGACGTCCACAAATAGGCGACATCCCGCTCGTCGTAAACGAAAGGCTGTTCCTCGGCATACCGCTCCAGCGTGCGCGGCGCGTGGACGTCGAAGACGAACAGCCCGCCCGGAGCGAGACCCTCGTACGTCCGGCGGAACGTCCTGACGACGTCCTCCGCCTCCGTCAAATAATTCAGGCAATCGCAGAAGCTGATGACGGCGTCGACCGGCTTCGGCAAATCCCAATCGCGCATGTCCTGCTGCAGCCAGCGGATCGATCCGCTGCCGCCGCGCGTGCCGCCCGCTGGCGGCTCGTCCCATTTGCTGCGCGCGATGGCCAGCATCTCGGCCGACAGGTCGATGCCGAACACTTCAAAGCCCGACTTCGCGAGCGGGATGGAAATGTTGCCGGTGCCGCAGCCGAGGTCGACGACCGACTTCGGAATGCCGTACCGCTCGAAGCAGCGTCTGGCGAAGCTCAGCCACTCCGCGTAAGGCATTTCTTCCATCAACCGGTCGTATACGGCCGCGAACTCCCGGTAGGAACGCATTGAACTGTCCTCCTGTCATGGTTGCTCGATCTAGGCTGTTCCCCGGATCCCGCCTCAGACTTCCGGAGATCCCCTCTCCTCGGCTGTCCGGCCCGCTTCCCGATCCGGCATCGCCGAAGCGTTGCCGTCAGAACCGGCAGATGCGGGATCGCCGGTCAAATACGTCCAGCTCGCCTTTTGGGTCACGAGTCCTTCTTTCATGAGCTTGCCGACCGCGCGTTTGAACGCCGACTTGCTGAGGCCGAAGCGCTTCTGGATGATGTCGGCCGGCGTCTCGTCGGAATAGGGCATGCCCCCGCCGGGCCGCTCCTTCAAGAAATTCAGGATCCGATCGGCGTCTTCCAGCCGGCCTTTCTCCTTCTGATGCCGCATGCTTAGCGTCACCCGGCCGTCATCCCGGACTTGGGCGATTCTCGCCTGGAATTTCTGCCCGATCCTCAAAGGGACGGTCATGACCGACTCGTGAACGTAACCAAGCGCGCCATAGCCGACCATACCGCCTTCCACCAGAGCGAACGCCCCGTCGCGGAATACGTCCGTCACCCAAGCTTCTTTCCACTCGTTTCGCCAGGTCTGCGGGGCTCGGATGACGAGACCGGCGAAATCATCGATTTTGGCAAGCCGGGCAAGCATGCGCCCTTCTTTGTCGTGCTTCATGACGACGTGCAGCTCGTCGCCCTTCTCCGGCCAGACGTTCCTGCGCGCTTCCGGAAGTTCCTTCGCCGGAAGCAGCAGCTGGCGTCCGATGCCCATTTCAAGGAAATACCCGAACCGCGGATGAAAATCGGCCACCGTCAAGCGGGCCAACTGCCCAAGTTGAATGTGCGGCTTGCGCTGCGTGGCGGTCAAGCGGCCCTTATCGTCGTGAAACAAAAAGAACTCCGCTTCGTCACCCGGCTGGGGACGGCGGACGACGGCCTCGCCGTACGGAAGCAGAATGTCGGCGCCGCCTTCTTCCCCCTCCCCGACGAACCAACCGTAAGGAGGCGTTTCCCGGCGCACCCGGAGTTGCACGGTCGTCCCGGCTTGCAGCGTCATACGATTTCCACGGCCTTCGCGTCGGACCACAGACGCTCCAGATGATAGTACTCCCGTTCGTCCTTATGGAACACGTGAGCGACGATATCGCCCATGTCGATCAAGACCCAACGGGCCGTGTCCAGACCTTCCGTCCGCACGCGGAACCCGCTCTCCTCCGCGCGTTTGCGGATTTCCGCCGCGATCGCCAGCACCTGCGTGTCGGAATTGCCGTGGCAAATGACGAAATAGTCCGCCACCAGCGAAATCCCTTGCAAATCGAGCGCCACGAGGTCGTGGGCCTTTTTGTCCTCCGCTCCGTCCACGACCGTTCTCAGCAATTGCTCCGCTTTGCCTGCCATGCCTCAACCTCCTTGAAGTTCGGATTGACCGCGTTTTTTCAATTCATCGATCAGACCGTTTCGAGCGATAACCGTCAAAGGAAAAATCCGTTTGCCTTTCTCCACGAGCAAGGAAATGGTGGAATCGAACCCTGCGACGAGCCCTTCTTCCAAACTATGCTCCGCCAGTCTTCGGATCTTATTCACGCCGGGAAAATCGCGGCCCGGCTCGATGTAGTCGGCCAGACAGACGATTTTGTCCGTCAGCGTCATCCGTTCCCGTCCGGACGTGTGATAGCGGATCGCGTCCAGCACCTCTTCGTCATCGATCCCGTGTTCTTCGCGGACCGCCCAGGCGCCGACATGCGCGTGCCACAGCTCCTTGTCGAAATCCAGCAGCTCCGGCGGCAGCCCGCGTTCCCGGATGACCATCGCCTGCCGGTCGATCGGCCAGGCTTTGGCGTAATCATGGAGAAGCGCGGCCAGCTCGGCTTTGGCCGCGTCGCCGCCGAACCGCTCCGCGAGCTTCACGGACGTTTCCACCACGCCCAGCGTATGCTTCCACCTTTTATCCGGCATTTGCCTGCGAGTCGCTTCCCTGAGCGTCTCAAGATTCATAGAGACCATGCCTCCGTATCCATTCGTGCACCGGCTCCGGCGTCATGAACCGGATCGACCGGCCTTCCTTGCGGCGGCGGCGGATGTCCGTGGACGAAATCCCGATCGGCGGCATCGACGCCCGCAGCAGCTTGCGCCGGACATAGGACGGGAGATCGACCTCATCGCACGGTTCTCCCGGTCTCTCGAGGCCGATGAAGGTCACCTTCTCAGCCAGTTCCTCGGCTTGCCGCCAATTCGGCAAGTCTTTCACCATGTCCGAACCGACGATCCAGTAGAACGCGCGGTCCTGGTACCGCTCGTGCAACGCGTTCACCGTATCGATCGTGTACGATACTCCCTGACGGGACAGTTCGATCTCCTCGACCCGGAAGCCCGGGCAATCCGCCAATGCCGTCTCCAGCATGCGCCGCCGGTTCTCGGAATCCGCGCCAGGATGGGACTTATGGGGAGGAACGAAGGTCGGGATGAACCATACCTCCTCCAGCTTCGCGGCTTCTCGCGCCGATTCGGCCGCGAGCAGATGCCCGTAGTGGATCGGATCGAACGTCCCCCCGAACAAACCGGTCCTCCTCATGCGATCACGCCTTCCTTGGCCAAACTCGTTACTTGGGAAGCTCGATTGTACGATTCTTCTCCTCATGGGCCTGTTTGTACAGCACGATCGTTTTGCCGATGACCTGGACCAGCTCGGAGCCGGACCGTTCCGCCAGCTCCGGCGCGATCTCGCGGGCTTCCTCCAGGGAGTTGTTGAGTACCGACACCTTGATCAGCTCGCGCGTCTCGATCGCTTCTTCGATGTGTCGGATCAAATGGTCGTTCACGCCGCCCTTGCCCACCTGGAAAATCGGGTCGAGGTGATGGGCGAGCGAACGCAAATAACGTTTTTGTTTTCCGGTGAGCATTCGAGGTTCCTACTTTCCTGTGAATGAGGCCAACACTTCTTCCCGCATGGCCGCCGCGGGGGCCGGTTGCCCGGTCCAATATTCGAAGGCGTAGGCGCCTTGATAGACGAACATCCCGAGTCCGCCGTGGATCCGGCAGCCGCGTTCTTGCGCCTGCTGCAGGAAGGCCGTCGTGAGCGGATTGTAGATAAGATCGCTCGCCACCGCTCCGGGCTTGAGCCAAGCCGGGTCGACCGGCGTCTCGGATACGTTCGGCGCCATGCCGACCGACGTCGTGTTTACGACGACGTCTGCCTCAAGGCACGCTTCGCGGAGCTCCTCCCAGCGGATCGCCTTCGCGATCGACCCGGAGCCTTCGCCGAGATGGTCCGCGAGCGCCTTCGCCTTATCCCATGTTCGGTTCGCGACGAGGAGCGAGGCCGGACGTTCCCGGTTTAATGCCCACAGGATGCCCCGGGCCGCTCCCCCCGCGCCCAGCACGACGATTTTTTTGCCCGCCAGCTCCGGCTCCGCTTCTTCCTTCAAGGATCGGACATAGCCGATCCCGTCCGTATTGTAGCCGACCAGCCTGCCGTTCTCGTTCACGATCGTGTTAACGGCGCCGATGGCCATGGCTCCTTCGTCGATTGCGTCCAAATAGGCCATCACGTCCACCTTGTGGGGAATGGTGACGTTCAGTCCCCGGAAGCCCAGCGCCCGCATGCCCGCGACGGCTTCTCCCAGCCGCTCCGGCTTCACGCGGAATGCCGCATACGTACCGTTCACCCCGGTTTCCCGAAACGCGCGGTTCTGCATGAGCGGGGATTTCGAATGGCCGATCGGGTCCCCGATGACTCCGTACATGACGGTATTGCTGTCCATGCCGGTGCATTGCTCCTCTCTGTCCTGCGACTCGCGCCGCGCTTCAAATCATGGAGTCCCGCAGCATCACCTTGATGCCTCTCGGGGCGAACACGTCCACTATGGCGCCGGAGGAGCCGTTCGCTTTGATCCAGCCCAGTCCCGAAATGAAAATATCCTGTTTCAAGCCTCTCGGAATCCGCAGCCGGTGCCGGGTCCACGGAGGCAGGGATGCCAGGTCTTCCAGGGCCGGCGGCGCGAGCATGACGCCTTTATGCTCGGCGTACAATTCGTCCGCCCGTTCGAGTTTCGTCCGATGGACGGGGATTCCGGATGACGCATAAACCGTAAAAGACTGGTGCTCCCCTTCCACGAAATCGAACCGCGCCAAAGCGCCGAAAAACAGCGTCTGCTTCTCGTTAAGCTGGAACGTGAGCGGCTTCAGCGGTTTGTCCGGCAGCACGGCGGCCAGATCGCCGCGCGGAATGATTTCGGTCAGCCGGGATTCGTAGACGATGCCCGGCGTATCGACGATATGCTTGCCATCGTCGAGCGGGATGCGGACCGCGTCGAGCGTCGTGCCCGGATAGCGGGACACGGTCAATTCCCGGCGCAAATCGCTGTAATCCGCGATCAGCCGGTTGATGAGCGTGCTCTTGCCGACGTTGGTTGCTCCGACGACATAGACGTCGCGGGTTCCCCGCAGGCGGGCCACCGATTCGACCACGCGGTCGAAACCGGTGCCTCTTCTCGCGCTGCACAGCACGATGTCGGCCACCTTGAGTCCGTTCTCTTTGGCCTGCTTCTGCACCCAGTTCCGCAGCCGGTTCCAATTGGTCACGCGAGGAAGCAGGTCGATCTTGTTCACGACGAGCAGCACTTCGTTATGGCCGACGAAGCGCTGCAGCCCCGAAATCAGGCTGCCTTCGAAATCGAACAGGTCGACGATATGGACGACGAGGCTGTCGGTCTGCCCAATGCTTCCGAGCAGCTTAAGGAACTCGTCCTGGTCCACCGTGACCGTCGACGCTTCATTGTAGTTCTTGATCCGGAAGCAGCGCTGGCAGATCGCCGGATCCCGTACCGCCGACGATTCCGGTATGTATCCGGGCTTGTCCCTGCTGACGGTTTGGAGCGGGATCCCGCAGCCGGAGCAGCGGGACAGCTCGGAAGCGGACGGGGTCATTTGCGCTCTCCCCCTTGGACCGGCCATTTGCCCTCGCGGCGGAGAACGGCCAGCGCGATTTTCTCGATCATCCGGTTGAAGCGGGTGAAAATGCCTTCCTCTCCCCGCGCGATCGGAGTGACGAGGATCGTATGCAGGCCCATTCTTTTGCCGCCGAGCATGTCCGTCATCAACTGGTCCCCGACCACGACCGCGTCGTCCGCCTCGAGCTCCAGCTTCTGCAACGCTTTCCGGAAGGCCCTGCCTGCCGGTTTGCGCGCCATGGGAATGTAAGGAATCCCGAGAGGGTCCGCGAACCGGGATACCCTCGTCAGGTTATTGTTGGATAAAATGACGACTTTGAAGCCGGCATCCTTGACTTTGTCAAGCCATGCCGCCAGCTCCGGCGTCGCGAGCGCGGTCTTGGCGCTCACCAGCGTATTGTCCAAATCGGTGATGATTCCCCGGACTTTCCGGGCTTTCAATTCGTTCAAATCGATATCGAAAACGGTGTTCACGATTTGATCGGGCAGCAATCGCTCGAACATCCACCAATCTCCTGTCGTTGCCATGAATTCCGCAAAGGATGAACAAAATATACCATACCCCATCGGGCAAGTAAAACGGCTGCGCCGTCCTTTTCGGGCGGATGGGCGTGTTATCGAAGATCAATCCGAGATGAATAACCAATATTAATAAATTGCGTTTGATCAAGTATAACCGCTTCGCTATCCTTTTCGGGCGGCGGATGGGCGTGTTATCGGCGTGATTCAGAAAAGTATGGCCTGTTTTCGGCTGTTTGAATCGTATTGCAAAAACGTCGGCTGATTCCATTCGTACATAACGCTCATGCCAACGCAGCTATCCGATCAAACTGTGATCACGATGACTCTCGTATTAAATTCATATAGAATCAACGCCCGCCCGTTTAATATCATTCTGCTTGAGGGCGTAGCCCAAGCGAAGGCGCGGGAGCGAGACTTGTCCTTTACACTGGATAGCGTTCGTTCCACATTTCCCCAAACACAACCTTCGTATCAGGATCTACTACCCCCTCGAACCTCTGTACTCGCACGTTAAGCTCCTCCCGCAAGCTTATCTCATCCCCGGCACTCCCACGCCCCACGTTAAGCTCCTCCCACAAGCTTATCTCACCCTCCACACCTCCGTACTCGCACGTTTAGCTCCTCCCGCGAGCTTATCTCATCCCCGGCACTCCCACGCCCACGTTAAGCTCCTCCCGCAAGCTTATCTCATCCCCGGCACTTCCACGCCCCCACGTTAAGCTCCTTCCGCAAGCTTATCTCATCCCAGGCACTTCCACGCCCCCACGTTAAGCTCCTTCCGCAAGCTTATCTCATCCCCGGCACTCCCACGCCCCACGTTAAGCTCCTCCCGCAAGCTTATCTCATCCTCCACACCTCCGTACTCGCACTAAGCTCCTCCCGCAAGCTTATCTCATCCCCGGCACTCCCACGCCCCACGTTAAGCTCCTCCCGCAAGCTTATCTCATCCCGGGCACTCCCACGCCCCACGTTAAGCTCCTCCCGCAAACAATCACGACCATGACCTTATTCCCCGAAAACTTATAAGCTCTTTCATTTCAACAGAAAAAACGGGAAAGCCCCGAAGGGCTTTCCCGTTCGCCGCAGGCGCCGCGGATCACCACGTCCGCCGCGGATCACAGCGCTTTGCGCAGTTTGGCAACCGCAGCCGCGAATTCGCGCGCATCCGTCTCGCCGCCATCGTCCTTGCCGTAGCGTGCGCGCTCGAAGCGAACGAGGATGCCGTCGAAATCCGTCCGCAGCGAAGAGAATTTATCCCCCCAGCGCCGGAAGGATTCGCGCATCGTCTCGTGCGCTTCCCGCTTGAGGCCTCGCCGTTTCAGGAACTTCAGCAGCCGTTCCATGTCGCGGATGATGCGCTGGTCGGGAGACGCCCCGGCGTAGCGGATCCGGTTCCACAGGAGATGTCCCTTGCGTTTTCTCGCGAGGAAGAACGCGGCCGCGGCGGCAAGCACGACGCCCGCGCCGGCGGCGGGAAGCCCCCAGCCGATCGATTCCGGTTCGTCCGCGGCGGCTTCGGGCGCTTTGGAGGCTGCCGGATCGGTCTCGAGTTCAAGCGGAGCATCGGCCGGTACCGGCAGCGGCACGGAGAAGCCCGCCGTCGGCTCGAAAGGAATCCAACCGTAGCCCTCGAAGTACACCTCCGCCCAAGAGTGGGCGTCCGCGTTGCGGACCGTGTAGGTGCCCGGTCCGTCCGGGTCATCCGGAACGCCGCCGAATCGCAGGCTTTCGGTCTTGGCCGGGTCGACGCCGGACGCATAGCCTTTGACCCATCGCGCCGGAATGCCGAGCGAGCGTGCCATGACGACGAAAGCGGTGGAATAATAGTCGCAATAGCCTTCCCGGATTTCGAACAGGAAAGCGTCCGTTACGTCGGCGCTCTTGCGCTTGCTCAAATCCGGCTTATTGTTGTACGGATACGTTTTTTTCAAATAGCCTTCGAGAAGCTCGGCTTTGTCGAACGGATTCGTCCCGGCGGCGGTGACCTTGGCGGCCAATTCCTTGACGCGGGAAGGCAAGCTGTCCGGAAGCTGCAGGTACGGAGAGAGGTCGATCGATGCGGCTCCCTGCGCCGGGACGGCGACGCCGCGGAGCGCACGGCGGTCCAGCATCGTGACCTCGGATTCGACCGTATATGTCTGGACGCGCGCCGGCCTGCGGAACTTCAGCTCCCATTCCTCGGGGTTCAAGATAAGGCTGCCGTTGGCGTCGCTTTCGAGGTCTCCTACGCGGGTCGCCGGTCCGGCCGCGAACAGGACAGGCAGCCGATCCTTGCGCAAAATCGTGACCGTTTGCGTGATCTTCTCGGTTTTCGCGTTCTCCGAGCGCCCAGGGATGAAGAAATTCGTCGCTCCCCCATTTCCGAGGGGAAAGGAGACCGGTTGCCGGAGGTCCCCCCAGCCCTTGCCGGTATAGACGGCTTTCGTCTCTCCGCGCCAGTAGCTTCTCCGGTTCGTCTGCACGGTCATGACGGGCGAATAATCGAAGTCGAAGCCCCCGCCGATGTTGCGGTCGTCCCTTCCGTAGCCGGAAGACGCGGAGCCGCTCTTCACCGACGATCCGGAGCTGCTGCCCAGAACGCCGCCTTCGCCGGCCAGCGAAGGAACCTCGCGTCCTTGGGCTTCGGACCAGATCGTATAAGGATCTTCCAGGAGCGCGGGCGCCCTTGGCATGAAGACGCCGGAAAGCAGAAGCAGGGAAATGACGGCCACCGCCGGCAGCGCGAGATCGATCGGCCTTTCCGCGAGCGCCTCCCAGCTGTCGGGATGGCGCGCCCGGAGCTCCCTCAGGTGAAGGATGACCAACCAGCCGAGCCCCGCCGAGACGATCCAGGCGATGTTATGCCACAGCTCTAGCGGGAAGAAGGAATCGACCGTCGCCATGACCCCGATGGAAGTCATCAGGACGGTCAGCATGAGACTGCGGTTCCGTCCGATCCGTGAGAGGAAATGGACGGTCAGCACGGCCCCGACCGCGAGCTCGAAGAATGGATGGAGCGAAGCGATATGGGATTCGTAAAACAGGTTCCATTGCGCCGCTTGCTTCCAGTTGTCCGGCCAGCCAATCCATTGGTAGAAGGGAGAATATGCGGCCGCAAGCACGATCGCCGCCGCCGTTTCCAAAGCCAGCCGGACGCCGTACCAGCGGGTAAAGGCGAGCTCGCAAACCGCGGTCACGGCCAGAACGCCGTACAGAACCGAATACGTTTCCTCCCACCAATAATCTCGGAAACATTGGAAGAGCTGCAGCAAAATGACGATGACGAACAAACGGTGGACCCGGTCCAGGACCAGCTGCCCCCAGAATCCGGAGCCCCACCTCACGCCGGGCCGGACGCCTGAGCTCCCTCTGTTCACGCAGACACCACCCCTAGCGCCGCGGGCAATTCTTCCAATCGGGACACCGAATTGCAATCCCATTGCTTGGCTTTGCTCAGCTGCTGCCAACCGCGGAGCTTGCGTTTCTGCTCGTCGCTCGGCGCCGCTTCGGCGATGTGCAGCAGCGAAGGGATCATCCGCTTGGCTTCGAGCGCGGTGAACGCCATGGACAGCTGCTCGTCGGCGATCGGGCTGATCACGACGACCTGCACGCCGGGCTCGAATCTCTCCGCCGCTTGGGCGATCCATCCGGCGAGCGGCATGGTGCCGTCCGCTTCCACGTCCACCAGGTGCCGGAGCACCTCATCGCGGGAAACCGGAGCCCGTTCCGCGCCGAACCAGCCCGGCTTGAGCCCGGCCGATACGAACCCGAGCGGCATTCCTCTCTGTACGACCAGCTCCAGCAAGGAGGCCGCGACCGACACCGCCAGCTCGAACTGATCGGCGGACCGGTAGGATCCGACGCTCCGGTCGAGCAGGAAAACGATGCGCGGCAACGCTTCCCGCTCGAACTCCTTCGATTTCCAATGGCCGGTTTTGGCCGTCGCGTTCCAATGGATCCTCGAAAGCCGGTCTCCGTGGATGTATTCCCGAACCCCGTCGATCTGCGTCGTTTCCTTCGCCCACTTCGAAGTGAACGTATGCTGGAATACCCCTCTCTGCGAACGCCTCAGCATTTGCCAATCCTTGAGCGCGATCATGCGGGGATACACTTGCAGGTCCAGCGGTTCGGTGAACTTGCCCTGGTGCTCGAAGAGCCCGAAAATATCACGCGTGGAGCACTCGGTCGTCTGAAACCGGTATCGCCCGCGCCGCAGCGGTGCCGTTTCGTAGAACACTTCTCCCCGGCGCCGGTAGTCGGGCACGAAGGAAAGCTCGTAAGTTTGCGACTCGTCCGATACCGGCCGAACGAGACGGTCCCGAACGATCACGTAAGGCACCGGCCAGAAACCGGGAATTTGCATGCGCAGCTTGACTTGCACCCGCATGCCGGCCGTGAGGTAAGCCGTATCCCCGGCGTTCGAGACGATCGTTCTCGTTCCCTGGACGCCGCCGATGCCGCTCCAGCGCCCGAGCAGCAAGTACAGAATCAAGGCGTTCAGCATGACGAAAAGCATAAGCGACGTTTTGCCGCCCTGGAACAGCACGTAGAAGGCGGAACACCCATACAGCGCCGCTCCGGGAAGCCATACGCGCGATAGAGGTAAGCCTCTCATGGTCAGCGCTCCAGACCGACCGGAACCGGCAGTCGTCCCAGGATGTCCTGGAGCACGCCGACCGCCTGATTCCCCTGCATGCGGGCTTCGGAGCGAAGGTGCAGGCGGTGGCTGAGCACAAGCGGCGCCATCGCCTTGATGTCGTCGGGCAGCACGAACGTGCGGTGATGCAGGAAGGCGTAAGCCTTCGCCGCGGATGCAAGCGCTACCGCGGCACGGGGACTTGCGCCGAGCAGGACGGAAGCATGCGTTCTCGTTCCCCTGACCAGGGAAATCAAATAATCGGCCACGACGGCTTCCAAGTGGATGTCTTCAACCATTTTCTGCATGCGTGCCACGTCATCCACCGTTGCCACTTGGCTGAGCGATTCGGCCGCCCGTCCGGCATGGGGCTCCAGCACAAGCCGTTTCTCGGAGGCTTCGTCCGGATAACCGAGCTTGATTTTCATCAAGAAGCGGTCGAGCTGCGCCTCCGGCAGCGTGTAGGTGCCTTCGAAATCGATCGGATTCTGGGTGGCGAACAGAATGAACGGATTCGGAAGCGCATACGTTTGTCCGTCTACGGACACCCTGCGCTCCTCCATCGCCTCCAGCAGGGCGGATTGCGTTTTGGTCGTGGCCCGGTTGATCTCGTCCGCGAGGAGCATGTTCGCCATGACCGGCCCCGGACGGAACACGAATTCTTCCTGTTTCGGGTGATAAATGGAAACTCCAGTAATATCTGTAGGAAGCAAATCCGGGTTGCATTGGATTCGGTGGAACACGCCGCCGACCGACATGGCGAGCGCTTTCACCAATTGGGTTTTGCCGGTGCCCGGCACGTCTTCGATGAGCACATGGCCTCCGGCGAGCAAAGCGGTAAGCATCCAAGCGATTTCGTCTTTTTTGCCGTAAATGCAAGATTCCATATTCGTTCGTATCTGATCCAATAATTGCGCAGCTTCGCGATGATCCATTTTGCCGCTATCCTCCTATGGAATCATGTGATGAAAAAACGGTTTCCCTCTCATTATACCGAAATTTGGATGTGACCGTAAATTTTAGAATCCTACAAAAAACAATAGCAAAAAAGCCAAACCGATTGAACCGGTTTGGCGGATTTCCTGCAAATTCCTTCAATAACGAGCCCGTTTGGCGCGCTAACCTTTCGGTCTCACGACCAAGGCGGCCAGGAACGAGAAGATGATCGCGGCCGAGATGCCCGCGCTCGTGACCTCGAATATCCCCGTGATCACGCCGATCCACCCGTCCCGCTGAAGCTCCGTGAGAGCCCCGTGCACGAGGGCGTTGCCGAAGCTGGTGATCGGCACCGTGGCGCCGGCGCCGGCGAACTTGATGAGCGGATCGTACCAGCCCAGGCCGTCCACGACCGCGCCTAGCACGACCAGCAAGGACATCGTATGCGCAGGGGTCAGCTTGCCGACGTCGAACAGCAACTGGCCAAGCAGGCAAATGCCGCCTCCGATCAGGAATGCCCACAGGTATTGCATCATGCGTTAGTTCCTCCTTGTCCGGCGCCTGGCGCCTGCGCTTCGATAGAGACCGCGTGCGCGATGCACGGAATGGATTCTCCCTGCTGGTAGGAAAGCGGACTGAGCAGCGCTCCCGTCGCCACGACGAGAATCCGCTTCAGATCCCCCCGGGCCATCCGCTTGAGCAAATGTCCATACGTGACCGCCGCCGAACAGGCGCAGCCGCTTCCTCCCGCCTGCACGTTCTGTTTGGCCGTATCGTAAATCATGAGGCCGCAGTCCAGAAACCTGGTTTCCTCCATCGGCACTCCATTCCGGCGCAGCAGCTCGGATGCGATCGGATGTCCCACCCCGGCCAAATCCCCCGTGACAATCAAATCGTAATATCCCGGGCTCCTCTCCATGTCCTGGAGGTGAGCCTGGATCGTATCCACGGCGGCCGGCGCCATCGCCGCCCCCATGTTGAACGGATCCTTGATGCCCAAATCGACGATTTTGCCGACGGTCGCCCCGGTAACGAAGGGACCGTCGCCTTCGCGGGACAATACCGCCGCGCCGGCTCCCGTTACGGTGTACTGGGCGGTTGGCGGCTTCTGCGAGCCGTACTCCGTCGGATATCGGAATTGTTTCTCCGCGGTACAGTTATGGCTGCAGGTCCCCGCAAGCACCCGGTCCGCGGCACCGGAGGCGACCAGCAGGGCGGCCAAGGCCAGCGACTCCATTGAAGTGGAGCACGCGCCGAAAACCCCCAGATAAGGAACGCCCAGCTTGCGGGCGGCGAACGTGTTGCTGATGATCTGGTTCATCAAATCTCCGCCGATGAAGAAATGGATTTCTTCCTTGGCTGTGTTCGCATGCTGCATCGCGATATCGGCGGCCTGCTCGAGCAGCACCCGCTCGGACTTCTCCCAGCTGGGCTGACCGATTTCGAGGTCCGGGTGCACGAGATCGAAATCCCCGGCGAGCGGCCCTTCTCCCTCGTCGGGACCGACGACGGTACCCGTTCCGATGATGACCGGCGGCTGCGGAAACGACCAGCTTCTCTCGCCCTGCCGGATCATGTCAGCTCCATATTCCGATCAGCCAGTGAACGATGCCGATCAGGAAAGCCGCGACCACGCCGAATACGATGACGGAACCGGCAAGCTTGAACATGTTGGCGCCCACTCCGAGCACTAGTCCTTCGCTCCGGTGCTCGATCGCCGCGGAAGCCATGGAGTTGGCGAATCCGGTCACCGGCACGGCCGTGCCGGCCCCCGCCCACTGCGCGATTTTGTCATAGACGCCCAAACACGTCAGGATGACGGAGATCAGGATCAAGACGGCTACGGTCGGGTTCCCCGCTTCCTTGGACGTCATATCGAACGCAGTCATGAAAAAACGCTGAATGCCCTGACCGATAAGGCAGATCGTACCGCCGACCAGAAACGCCCGAAGCGCGTTCGCCAGGACGGACCTTGACGGCTCCCGGGCTTTGGCGAAAGCTTTGTACTCCTTCGGGGACATGGACAGCGGTTTGTAAGCTTTGTTGCCGCTCGGCGCGGACTTCACGGCCATGGCGAAACGCCCCCTCTGCAGCGATGGTTACCCCATCATTATCTGCCGTGGAACTACGTTCTATGTAAGACTTGCCGCCGTTCCGCCGCTTAGGAGCGCGTCCGGTAAATTAACTGGCACGCGTGGGCCTTTATCCTCATAGAATGGTAACAATTCTCCTCGCAACATCGATCACACTGCCGGAGGTGGCTTCTGCGTGCCCGGTTTCATCGCTTCCGTTGCGCTGTTCCTCAAACAGCTCTCGCTTCTCGTTTCGTACGTCAAGAACAACGCGTTTCCCCAGCCTCTGACCGATGAAGAGGAAGCCCTGCATTTGCAGCGGATGGGAAATGGAGACCCGCACTCCCGAAACCTCCTGATCGAGCACAATCTCCGGCTTGTCGCCCACATCGTCAAGAAGTTCGACAACACCGGGGAAGACCTGGAGGACCTGATCTCCATCGGCACGATCGGACTCATCAAAGCGATCGAAAGCTTCCAGGTGGGCAAGGGGACGAAGCTCGCGACATTCGCCGCCCGATGTATCGAAAACGAGATCCTGATGCATTTGCGTTCCTTGAAGAAAACCCGCAAGGACGTCTCGCTGCACGATCCCATCGGAACCGACAAGGAAGGCAACGAGATTACCCTGCAAGATATTCTGGGCACGGAAACCGACGAAGTCGTCGATAAGGTGCAATTGAAAATCGAAAAAAGCAAAATCTACCGAAACCTGGACATTCTGGACGAACGGGAGCAAGAGGTGATCCGGGGGCGATTCGGCCTGGACGGCGGCGGGGACGAGCGGACGCAGCGGGAAATCGCGCGGGAGCTCGGGATCAGCCGCTCGTACGTGTCGCGCATCGAGAAGCGCGCGCTCATGAAGCTGTACCATGAGTTTTACAAGTCGAAGCGTTGAGAAAAGCAGTAAAGTGAAAAACCGACGAATTTGCTGGCGATGCAGCGAGAACGTCGGTTTTTTTAGTCAATGCAATTTTCTTGTTTAGCGGGGAATCGATTGAGTTGAATGGTTTATTCCGCCGGAAAACGACAAGGAAGGCAATGGGAGACCGCTGCGGGATTTACCGGGCTCAAACCGAACAGCATTTCTTGAACTTCTTCCCGCTTCCGCAAGGACACGGGTCGTTCCGGCCACTTTCTGCTTGTTTTGGAAGGAAAAGACCTCCGCCTTGCGGGGCGGCCGGGCCATGACGTTTGCCGGTGTGCCGTCGTCGATCCCGTTTCGGCGGGCGGCGGGCAGTTCATCCGGAGAGTATCCTTTCAGCATCCACATCTTCGTACTGTTCCATAAGGGAACCAATTGGTCCATGATCGCCGACATCGTCTCCTCATCCCCGATCTCGACGGAATCCTGCATGACTTGCAGAACTTCGCCGAGAGAAGCACCGTTTTGGACGGCATCGATGCAATCCTCCACGACGAATTCGGCTTCTTCGCGATCGAAATCGTAATGCGAAAGCAAATAACGAACCAGGTCGTTGTACGGCTTGTTCTTCACGTAGAAGTCAGCCTGTTTGCCGGCCTGAAGAATCTGCTCCCTCGTAAACGGGTAAAAATCGAGACCGCTTCTCATCGCCTGCTCTCGTTGGATGCGGTCGGGGTCGACGACCCGGGAATCGGAAAAGCCTCCGGACGGATTCGTGCTTATTTCGTCATAGTAGTACGCAGCGTCGATCAGCACTTCCGGCAAATCCCGGAATCCGATCCTTTTACGGGCATGCGACTGGAGCATCTGCTGCAGTTGGGTAGTCGATAAAGTCCCATAATCATGCAGGAGCCCGCGCGCAAGCTGAATCCACTCCGAATTTCGATTGACGATACCATGATCGCGGAACAAGTCGGCATTTTGAAACCAAGCGACCAACTCCGCCGGCATGAGCAGCGTTTTTTGCCGTTCACCGTTCCCGGAAACAGAATTCCGCGAACTCGAAAGTAATCGTACTGCTGGATTTCGAGCAGCGGCTTCTCCCATCGGCCGTTGTTGCGCACCATGTTCTGGATGAGCGTAAGCCGATCCCGATCCCAGAGGGGAAATGTCTCATAGATGGAGTCAGGTATTCGCGTTTGGAGCTTATCGATCAGGGACGATTTGTCGAGCGTGCTGATGCTGCTGATTTGCAAATGCTGCCGGATGCTCGTCAATTCCGCTTTCGTTAGCGTTCCGAGCGCATCCTTGAACGACAGCGGATAGGTCAAACCAGGCCAGAATTTCGCGAGCGGGTCTTGCGGATTTTTCGGCATTTTCATTTCCTCGCTGAAGCCCTGCGGGCGAATGTTGAAGTCATTGTAACCCCTTATCGCTTGAACAGCCAAGCTTCGAAACGTTGAAACGACGGACAATCGGCGAAAGGATCCAGCACTCGGTCGCTGCCTTCGACGGTAATGGCGGGAAGCTTCCAGCGGAACAGTCGTAGTGGATTTTGGCCATTCCGTCCCGATGCCCAGCAGCTAGACGTTGTCCTTGATTCGCGCGGCCCGCCCAAGTCGACCGAACCCTGAACGGGGGTTCTTTTTTTTCTACCTCCTTCTGATGGTATGGAAAGAGTTCCATGACCTGTCGTTGCCCGAGGATGGGGTTGAGGCGACGGAATTGGCCGACAGAATTTTGACATTCGGGCCAAAATAGAGTGCGGACGAGGGGACGGGTGCAAAATCGAGTTGCCGAATCTAGAGGGGAGATCAATCCGATAGCGGTTGACTTGCTGTTGTATGCGAATGGGTCAACCGTAGTTTTTTTACCCTGACAAATCGCCGGCGGGGGACTATAATACAAAGGTACGCAATTTTCTCCGGACGAAGTTCGAGGTGTTTGACTTGACTTATATCGTATACGATCTGGAAATGACGGTGCGGCGCAAAAGAGGCCAGGTAGCGGAAATCATCGAAATCGGCGCGGTCAAGGTCGAAGCCGAGGGAGGAATCCCCCGCGAAGTCTCCACGTTCCAATCCTTTGTCAAGCCGGTCATCGTCCCGCTTCTCACGGCTGACACCACGGCGTTTACCGGCATCGGGCAGCAGGACGTGAGCGGAGCGGGAACGCTGGCGGAAGTGCTCCGTTCCTTCGTGGAATGGATCGGTCCGGGAGAGTATTTCCTTTGCGCTTGGGGGCCTGACGACCAGCGGCAGCTCGTCCAGGAATGCCGGCAGCACGGAATTCCGACGGACTGGATCGTGAACCATAACAACCTGCAAAAGATGCTGTCCAAGATTTTCAAGCTGGAGAAGCACCAGCAAATGGGACTGAAGAATGCGCTCGAAATGCTGGAGATTCCGTTCTCGGGATCCCATCACCGGGCGCTGGACGATGCGCAGAACACCGCCCGGATCATGGTCAAGCTGTTCGACAAGCTTCAGTTCAAACGGAACAAGATCACGGACGATGCCAAGGTCGAAACCGAAGTCGTCTATAAAACCGCCCATTTCGAAAACTTGCCGTTCGCCGGATTGGCCGGCCTGTTTCCGGGCCAGAGGCCGCCCCAGGAGGAAGACTGAGGGCGGTCGTTGCGCTCTTTCGGACGATTCGATGGGAGGACCAGCCATCATTGCAATCTGTCCATGCCGCCATAAATATGATAGACTCTAGGGAATGGCAAACCGCATAACATAGCGAAAGAGAGGGACTCCCGTGTCCGCATCGAAGAAAATGAGATCCGACATGATCAAAAAAGGTTTCGACCGCGCTCCCCACCGCAGCTTGCTCCGCGCGGCCGGCGTGAAGGAAGAGGATTTCGGCAAGCCGTTCATCGCCGTTTGCAACTCTTATATCGACATCGTTCCCGGCCACGTCCACCTGCAGGAATTCGGCAAAATCGTCAAGGAAGCGATCCGCGAAGCCGGCGGCGTCCCGTTCGAATTCAATACGATCGGCGTCGACGACGGCATCGCCATGGGCCACATCGGCATGCGCTATTCGCTGGCGAGCCGCGAAATCATCGCGGACTCCGTCGAAACGGTCGTGAACGCGCACTGGTTCGACGGCATGGTCTGCATTCCGAACTGCGACAAGATCACCCCCGGCATGCTGATGGCCGCCCTGCGCATCAACATCCCGACGATCGTCGTCAGCGGCGGTCCGATGAAAGCGGGCCGGACAAGCGACGGCCGGGCGATCTCCCTCACGTCGGTGTTCGAGGGCGTGGGCGCCTACATGTCGGGCAAAATCGACGAGAAAAGCCTGACCGAGCTCGAACAATACGGCTGCCCGACTTGCGGCTCCTGCTCCGGCATGTTCACGGCCAACTCGATGAACTGCCTGTCCGAAGTGCTCGGACTCGCCCTGCCGGGCAACGGCACGATTCTCGCCGTCGATCCGGAGCGCCGCGAGTTCGTCAAGCGATCCGCCCGCCAGCTGATGGAGCTCATCAAGCTGGACCTCAAGCCGCGCGACATCGTGACGAAGGAATCGATCGACAACGCCTTCGCCCTCGACATGGCCATGGGCGGCTCCACCAATACGGTCCTTCATACGCTTGCGCTGGCTCACGAGGCGGACATCGAATACCCGATCGAACGCATTAACGAAGTCGCGAAACGGGTGCCTTACCTGTCCAAGCTGGCGCCCGCTTCCGACCATCATATCGAAGATTTGCACCGCGCGGGCGGCGTCAGCGCCATCATCCATGAGCTGCTCAAGAAAGAAGGCGCCCTGAACGGCGAATCGATGACGGTATCCGGCAAGACGCTTCGGGAGAACGTCGAAGGCTGCGAAATCCTGGACAAAACGGTCATCCGCCCGCTTGACGATCCGCACAGCAAGGAAGGCGGCTTGTCCGTCCTGTTCGGGAACCTCGCGCCGGGCGGCTCCATCATCAAGGTGGGCGCGGTCGACAAGTCCGTCGGCGGCTACCACCGCGGTCCCGCGATCTGCTTCGACTCCCAGGACGAAGCGCTGGCCGGTATCGCGGGCGGCAAAGTGAAGGAAGGCCACGTCGTCATCATCCGCTACGAAGGGCCCAAAGGCGGTCCCGGCATGCCGGAGATGCTCGCCCCGACATCGCAGATCGTCGGCATGGGCCTCGGCACGAAAGTCGGCCTCGTCACCGACGGCCGCTTCTCGGGCGCGTCCCGCGGCATCTCGATCGGACACGTGTCGCCGGAAGCCGCGGAAGGCGGACCGATCGCCTTCGTCCGCGACGGCGACATGATCGAGCTCGACATGAACAACCGCACGATCACGCTCGAAGTGAGCGAAGAAGAGCTGGCCGAACGCCGCGCGGAATGGAAAGGCTTCGAGCCGAAAATCAAACGCGGCTACCTCGCCCGTTACTCCGCGATGGTGACGAACGCCAGCAGCGGCGGCGTCATGAAAATCTAAAAACGAATCCCCCTGCCTCGGATGAGAACAGGGGGATTTTGGGTTAATTCGGAAAGTAAAAAATCTGCCATACTTTTCTGAATCACTTCGATATAACGGCTGCGCCGTCCGAAAAGGACGGCGCAGCCGTTTTACTTAGCTCGGTGTATTGCCAACACATCGAGTTGCGCTTTGCTATATCGTCCGGCCGATCTGGTCGGCGCCTATCGCGGGATCCACCGGCATGGGCACCGACGACGGCGCAGCCGCCTTCGACGCGCGGGACGGACGCTGCTTGCCCGTGCGGTCCTTCCAAGCCAGTAAATCGCTTCGTTCCATGACGAGCATTCTCGGGGTTAACCGCTCCCCGTTCTCCCGAAGCCGTTTGCCGCCGTCGGGGTTAATGACCGACAGCATGAACCTCAGGTAGAGTTGGGTCAACCAAGAGAACAACCCTTTCGGCAGGTCGAACACTTGAAAGCCGAGCCCTTCCGAACCGCGGTGAATGATCGAGATGCCGTACAGGGCCGAGACCTTGTCTCCGTTCGGATCGGTTTCCAGCGCTCTCGCCAGATCCGGCAGCCCCCGCTCCACTTCGCGCACGAGCCGGATGGCGGTATGGACCGACGAACGGGAGTTCATGCCCATTTCGTACAGCATTTTGTTCTCGAAGTGCATTTCCATCACATAGTCGCCTGACCGAAGGCTTTGACCGTCCCTCAGCGGCAGCGTCGGACCCGCATATTTGCGTACCCGGTAGTTAAAGGAAGTGCCATCCCCGGCCGGCCGCAGCCGGAACAGAACGTGGAAGATCTTCTCCCACAGCATCCAGAGCGCGACCGCGGCCTTCTTGGCGGGCCCGGACTTATGTACCGGCTTCGCCGGCGCTGCCGACTCTTCCCGGCCTTCATTCGGATTCATGCGTGGATCACCGCCTGAAGCGATACTCATTGCCGGAGACGGCTGCGATGCCGAAACCCCGGCTTTGGCGTTCCGTTCGGTGAGCGCGATCATTTCGTCGATGCCGACGAACCGGTATCCCTGTTCGCGTCCTTCGGCCAAAATCCTCTCCAGCGCCTCGATCGTTTGGGCGGGAGCGTCTTCGTCGGCTCCGAACGTGCGGCCGCAGTCATGCAGCACGAACACCTCGCCCGGCTTCAGCTTGCGCCGCATCCTGCGGTAGAGCTTCTCCGCGCCGACGCGAACCCGCCAATCCCCGAAAATCGAAGTCCAGAGCACGATTTGAAGATGGCCGAGCCTCCGGTAATCGAACAGGTTCACGATTCCCCACGGAGGCCTGTAATATACCGGCCGGGCTCCCGTGATGCGCTTGATGATCTCGGAAGTCCGCAATATCTGTTTCCGGACCGTCTTGGGGCGCATGAGCCAATTGGAATGATGAACGTAATTGTGAATCCCGATCACATGCCCCTCTTCATGGATCCGCGCGACGATGTCCGGCCATTGCTCCGCGTGCGAACCGACGAGGAAGAACGTCCCCTTGGCGCCGTAGCGCTTGAGCAAATCGAGCAGCTGCGGGGTGTAGACCGGATCCGGCCCGTCATCGAACGTCAGGGCGATTTCCCGGTCCGTCCGCCCCCGCGCGAACACGCGGAAACCGAAAATCCGGCTGACGAGAGCCGGAAGCAAAGCGTAAAACGTCATGAAATAAAAGCCGATCCAAAGAAAGTATTCCATGCCTTCCCCACCATCTTGTAGCGAATGTAGGAGCGAGCGGTTCGTGCCTGAGTCCTATTTTACCATACCTCCCGCCAAATGGGGCCGGCGCCGGGCATCTTTTTTCCGGGTCGCAAAACTGGTATCATCTTCTTGACCTTATCGTGGACAAGGAGAAATGGCCGCATGCTTCCTTTTTACAAGAAATATTGGCGAACCGCGTTCGATCTTGCCGTAATCGCGTTTACGGTTTGGCTCACGATGTTCGTTTTCAGCTATCTGTACAAAATCGCGACCCCGGTGTTCCTTTCTTTCCTCATCTTCCTCTGCATCGAACCGCTGGCGAAACGGTTGAACCGGTGGGGGATGAAAAAATCGATCGCGACCGCCATCAGCATGATGCTTTTCATCCTCGTCGTGCTTAGCGTGCTTGCCGGCTTGGGTTATATTTTCTACCTTCAAATGGACCAGCTCGCCAATAAGCTTCCCGAATACCAGAAACTGTTGACGAGGCAAGCGACGGCCATCGCCGCCGATTGGCAAACGCGCTTCAAATCGCTGCCGCCGGATTGGGTGAGCCGGATCAGCGACGCCTTCTCCAAAGTGACGGAGTGGGGCAGCAATTTGGCCGGCAATTTGCTGAAAGGTCTTGTCGGCTCCTTGAAGTCGGTTTCGACGTTCGTCTTCAATTTTTCCATCGCGCTGATCCTGGCCTACTTCTTGAGCCTCGAAATCGACACGTGGAAAAAAATCGGCGCCGAGCGTTCGCCCAAAACGCTGAAAGCGGCTTTTGACTTTTTGCGCGAGAACGTGTTCAAGGGCATCTCGACTTACCTGAAATCGCAAGGTATCCTGATCAGCATTACGTTCGCCGTTATTTTCGTCGCCTTGCTGATCCTTCGCGTGCCCAACGCGTTCGCCATCTCCCTGCTGGCCGGCATTTTCGATATTTTGCCGCTGCTTGGCGTCCAAACGCTGTTCATCCCGTGGATCATCTACCTGTTCATCGTGGGGGACAACGAACTCGCGCTTTGGCTCGCCGGACTGCTGGTCGTCGTCAACACCACCCGCCAGGTGCTCGAGCCGCGGATCACAGGCCAGACGGTCGGCGTATCCGCCTTCACGATGCTCGCCTTCGCGATGGTTTCCATGTCCCTGTTCGGAGTCGCGGGATTGATCCTGGCTCCGATCCTGATGATTTTGCTGAAAGCTTTGTACGACCAAGGATACTTCCACCGCTGGATCCGTCTGCCGAGGGAGGAGTTCACCGTTTCTCCGCTCCAGCCGCAGTCCCAGGAACCGGAAGGCGCCGATCCGAAAGCCTCA
The DNA here is from genome assembly GCF_019400745.1 of Cohnella sp. CFH 77786. GTDB lineage: Bacteria > Bacillota > Bacilli > Paenibacillales > Paenibacillaceae > Cohnella. The sequence goes on from NZ_WJIB01000001.1 coordinate 592,173, forward strand.
GCCGCTCCATAAGCTCGCCGAACGCGGCAGCGGCCTTGTTCCGGAGTCCGGCCGGCTGTTCCTCGATCAAGATCGCAACCGCATACTTGGGTTTTCCCTTCGCAGGCCCGTAACCGACAAACCAATGGTCGCGCCTAGCCTTCGATTTGCCCGCCAGCTCGGCCGTGCCCGATTTGCCGGCAAGCGGCCAACGGGACGATGCCAGCGCCCCGCGAGCCGTTCCTTCCGTGACGACGGCCCTCATCGCAGTCAGCACCGCGGCCGCCGTCTCCGGACGGATCTTGCCGTACCGGGACGGCGAAGCTTGCGGGGAGATCGAGGCGGCCAGCCCTCCGTCCGCGTAACGAATCTCCGATACGATCCGGGGGGCGAAGACGCGGCCGCCGTGCAACAGGGACACGACGAGGTTCGCCGCCTGCAGCGGCGACACGCGCACGTCCCGTTGCCCGATCCCCGTTCCCGTCCGGACGCCTCCGTCTTGTGCCGCCTTCTTGCTCGCAAATATCGTGCCGGGCTCTTCTTCCCCGAGCAGGCGGAGCGGTTTTCCATCTATGAACGAATCCGCGAACCAGCCGACCTTCCTTCCGAGTCCGAGCCGATCCGCGGTAATCTGGATCCAAGCCGGATCCAGCCGTTCCGCCAGCGCCGCGAACGCCACGTTGCACGATTCCGCGAACGCCTCCTCCAGCGTCAGCTCGCCGTGTCCCTCATGCCGCCAGCACTTGAGCCCGTAGCGGCCGTACGCGCCGTCGCACCGGAACTTGGTTCCGAGATCGGCCTTCCCGGATTCCAGCGCGGCCGCCAGCGTAACCGCCTTGAAGACCGAGCCGGGAGGGAAGGCCGTAATCGCGTGGTTTCTCTCGTCCGTACCCGGCTCCCCGATGGCATAAGGATTCATCCGCGGCAACGACACCATCGCGAGAATATCCGCGTCCGCGGCATCGAGCACGACGGCCGCGCCTTGGCGAACGCCGGCTGCCGCCAGCGCCTCCTCCGCTTCCCGCTGGATGTCCAAATCCAGCGTGGTCCGGACCTGCAGCGGATAGTGCGGATTGCCGGGGCCGCTCGTGCGAAGGCCAAGCCCCGAGAGCGGCCGCCCGGCGGCGTCGGCGAATTGGCTCACGACGGTAGGGCCGAGGCCGTGAAGAAAGCGGTCCAGCGATTTCTCCATTCCGGCTCCCCCGATAAGCTCCGTCCGCTGGAAGCGGTGGTCCGCGAGCTTGTCCGGATACAAACGGCTAAGCCTCGCGGGATCCTGCGACAAATAGCCGATCGCGTGCAGAGGCAAGGGTTGAGCCGGATAACGGTTCCGGTATGGGAGCACGGAGACGCCGAGCAGACCGGCGCGGCGGACCGCCTCGGCTTGGTCTTCGGTCAGGGCGGCGGCGCCCGGCGACTCCGAAGCTCTCCAAGCCTCCGGAAATTCAAGCTTTTTCAACCATTGTTCCAGCTTGTCCGGGGACGTGCCCAGCGCTTTCGCCGCCTGCCGAAGGGCGGAACGGGATCCTCTGGGCATGCCGTAATCGGGAAAGGCCACGAAGCTTCTTATGGGAACTCCGGTAATGGGACGGCCCTTGCGGTCCGCGAACTGTCCCCTGCCGCTGTCCACGGCGAAGCCTTCCGACCTCTGGGTCACGGATCGGCGGGAGAGGGCCGGTTCGGAGCCGAATCCGCTGCCCAAGCCAAGCTGCATCCAGGCCAATCTCGCGCATGCGGCGCAGAATAGCAGCGACAGCAGCAGCAGCAGATGTAGCAATCTTCGTCTTCCGTAGCGATCCAATGGACGCCCTTCCTCCCGTCACCTCTTTCTTCTCCTATTTTTCCATGTCTGCCGACGTTATAAACCGTTCGTCAACCCGCAAACACCAAAAAGCCCCGGCAATTGCCGGGGCGGAAAAAGGTATGGCTGGATGCGTCGGATCAGGAAACGGTGAATCTCGAGAGGGACTCGCGAAGCTGGTTCGATACCGTCTCCAAGCGGTTCGACAGCTGCACGAGGCCGTCGCTGATGCCAAGCTGTTCATTGCTGAGGGAAGCGACCTGCTCGGACGTCGCCGAGGCTTGTTGGGCAACCGCGCTCACGTTCGTCATGGCAAGAGTGAGCGTGGATTGCGCTTCTTCGAGCTGCCGGACGGACTCGGTCGCCGAATCCAGCCGGCTTACGAAGCCGTTCATGTTATCCTGCACCGTCATGAAGATTTCGTTCGCTTCGCGGACCGCTTCGATTTGCTCCCGGAAAATCGGGTACGCCTCCGACAGGACGGACACCGTCTCGTCGATTTCGCGTTGGATCGTTTCCACGATTTCGCCTACGACCCCGATCGATTGGCGGGATTGGTCGGCCAGCTTGCGGATTTCGTCGGCAACGACCATGAAGCCTTTGCCCGCCGCACCCGCGCGGGCCGCTTCGATCGTGGCGTTCAGGGACAGAATGTTCGTCTGCTTGGTCATGTTTCCGAGCACGTCGAGAATTTTGCGGATCGAACGGGTGCTATCCTTCAGCTTGTCCACTTTTTCGACCATCGAACGGGTCATTTCTTCGGTCTGTCCCGTCTTCTCGGTCAGCGCGCCCATGTAATCCGAACCCCTGCGGCTCGCTTCCTCGACATCGCCTGCCGCCTGGCCCATCTCCGCGTTCGAGGCGATGACGGACTGCACTTGGGTCCCGATTTGAACCGTCAAATCGCTGCCCCGCTCGGATTCGACCGCCAGGTTTGTCGCCCCGCTCGCGATTTCTTCCGTCGCGACGGCGATCTCCTTCGCCGCGCCGGCCGTTTTGCGGGATGCGTCCGTCAGGGACGTTGCCGTCTCCAGCACTTCCTGGGCGGATTGGTTCGTCTTGCGGACAAGGCCCGTGATCTCTTCCATCATGCGGTTGAAGCTATCGGCCACTTGGCCGATCTCGTCCTTCTTGCGGATCGTCGAACGGACGGTCAGGTTGCCTTTCTCCCCTTCGTTCATCAGCGTGCGAAGCTGGGCGAGGGGACGTCCGACGGACAGAAACACAAGCACGCCGATGGCACCGGCGATGAGAATCGCTACGATCGACATGATGACGGTCAGATTGCGGATTTGCTTGGCGTCCTTCACCAGCTCGGAAACCGGAATATTGCCGATCAGCTTCCAGCCGTTCGCCTCAATCGTACCGGCGGAAGACAGCGAATTGACTCCTCCTACGTCGAGGGTTTCCGAACCGTCCGGCACTTTGTTTTCGTATTTCGTCCCCAGCTTCGCATCATCCGGACCGTACACGATCGTGCCGTCGGGCGAGACGACATAAGCGGAGCCGTTCTGTCCGAACTTGACCGTTTTCAGCTCCTCCGCCAACACTTTCTCCCTGATCTCCAGCAGCAGGATCTGCGCTTTGCCTTGGTTCAGCAATCGGCCTACCGCGAACGTAGGCGACGTGCGGGTGCCGTCCATGCCCTTGACCTGGGTCGGGATCCAAACCGCCTTGCCGTTCCCTTGCTTGATCTGCTCGAGGAACGGCGATTTCATCAGACGGTCTTTGTCTAAGGAGGATCCGGTTGAAATCAGTTGGCCTTGCGGATCTCCGAGCGGAATAAGCGAGATCGATTCCAGGGAATTGTCGGCCATCGACACGCGGCTCAGCTTCTCGGTGAGCTGGCGGGCGGTGTCGAACTTCTCGAAATCGTCCGTCGATATGCCCAGCGTATTAAGCAGGCTCATGAAATCGTTGTCGGTGATGAACTGCAGCGACTGGCGCTCGTAGCCGGCCAGCAGGAGGTTCAGTTTGCCTGCGGTCTGCAGCGCTGTCTGGGCGCTTGCGTCGGCCACTTTGGACTTGATGATGGAGCTGGATTTGTTATAGGAGAAAATTCCGAGCAGCAGAACGCATACGAGGATGCTGCTGATGATCAGCAGAAACAGCTTCATGCCCACGGATCGGATCGGATTTTCGATTTTTGCGCCTTTGAACTGTTCTCCGACTTTGTGGCCCAAGCCGCCGACCGCCTCGACCCCTTCTTTCCATTTAACCGTTTTCATCAAGTCACGCCACGTTTTTTTCATTTGATGTATACCCCCCGGCTTGAGATGTGACGAATCGTTTTATTTGTGCATGAAGCAAAAAAACTGCCGAATCCCCAAGATCTGGCGTCGGGTCCGGTAAAAACGGCTTTCGTCGTCCGCGCGACGGGCATGTCGTTTTTTTCGGAAATCCATCCGGGAAAATGGAACGCATCCGTCCGGACTGACCCTTATGGCCTATCGATCTTTGGAGTAAATTCGACAGTTTCCTTTAAAATCCTCTCACTTGCGAAATAGATTTTCTTATTTTTCTCATCCCTTATCGTCCGATAGGACCTTGGCCTTACCCGGTCCGCTTCCGCATCAGATCGAGCGGCTCGACCGGATGGTCCGTCCGAAGCCGGATCGATTGCAAGGGATGCCGCGCGACGTCGAGAGCTTGCCCGTCCCTGTCCGTCATTTCGCCAATGACCTGCGAGAAGCGGCGGCCTCCCGGGCCGATGAACTCCACTTCCATGCCCGGCCTGAACGGGCTGCGTTGCTGCACCGTCGCGATGCCGGAGGCGGGATCGTACTCCGTGACGACGGCCGCGAAATCGTATGGGGCCGGTTTTTCCTCCGGCTCGTAAATATGCTCGGACGCGCCCGGCGTTCCGTAGAAGAAACCGGTATTGAGCGGGCGGTTCGCGGCTTTGCCGATTTCCTCCACCCATTCCCGGCGAAGCGTATAACCGGCGGGATCGGCGAAATAGGCGTCGATCGCCTGGCGGTACGCGTTCACGACGGACGCGACATAGTGGACGCTTTTCATCCGGCCTTCGATTTTGAAGCTGTCGACTCCCGTTTCGATGAGATCGGGCAAGTGTTCGATCATGCACAGGTCCTTGGAGCTCATGGTGAACAGATTCTGCCCGGGCTCCGAGACGGAGCGGTCGTCGGCATGCAAATCATATTTCCATCGGCAAGACTGGCAGCAGCCGCCGCGGTTGGAATCCCGGTCCGTAAAATGGTTGGACAGCACGCAGCGGCCGGACACCGAGGAGCACATCGCCCCGTGGATGAACACCTCCAACTCGATATCGACGCGCGCCTTCATTTCGCGGATCTCGTCCATCGTCGCTTCCCTGGCCAGCACGACCCGCGGAAGCCCTTCTTCCTTCCAGAACTTCACCGCCTGCCAGTTCATCGTGGACTGCTGCGTGCTCAAGTGGACCTCCAGCCGGGGCGCCGCCCTCTGGGCCGTCTCCACGATCGCCGGATCGGCCGTGATGATCGCCGAGATGCCGGCGTCTTCGATTTCGCGCAGGTAGTCGGCGATCCCGGGCAAGTCTTCCTGGTGCGCGTAAATGTTGGTGGCCACGAACACTTTGGCGCCGTACCGGGATGCGAATTCGACGCCCTGGCGCATCTGATCGATGCTGAAATTGTCGGCATTCGAACGGAGCCCGTACTTCTGTCCGCCGATATAGACCGCATCCGCCCCATAATGGACGGCGAATTTCAATTTCTCCAGGCTGCCCGCGGGCGCCAGGAGCTCCGGCTTGGCGAGTCGCACTCGCTTGCCGCCGCCGTGCGGCACATGTTGCAATAGGGTCACGATAACCCCTCCTTTCCGTCTGATTTCTTTTAGTAAACCTGTTCTTTGTACAAAAAGCCGAACCCGAGCTCGCGCTCCGGATCCTGCAGAAGGCGGATATCTTCAAGCCATGCGGGGTCCATCGCGTAAGCCGCGGGGTCTGCCGCCATGCGGTCCAGCGCCGCGCGGTAGCTTCGAAGAACGGTTTCGTTATAGGCGTCCGATTTGAGAAGCGGCTCCACGTACATGCTGTCCACCCCTGCGGCTACCAGTTCGGGAAGCGCCTCGATCAGGCAAATGTCGTCCGGGCTCATCACATGGGTGCCGGTCTCGTCCTCATAAACGGGAAAACGCTCGCCCGGCCTCTCGGTTTCGACCAGATAAAGGCTCCGGTCCGGGCCGCGCCGGACGAGAGACGCCTCGCGCCCCAAATGCTCCATGTAGCTCTGCAGCAAATTGCGGTGCGAATGGTAAATGTTCGTCATTCCGTGCACCTGCACCTGGATGTCCAGCGCGGTGCCGCGTTTGAAGCTCGCGATTTCCTCTTCGTTCAGCTCCCGGGCCAGCACGGCGCGCACCGCTCCCCGCCGGCCCCAATAGTCGGCGGCCGCCGAATTCGTCCCGGTCATTTCCGCATTCCAATGCAAGGGCAAACCCGGCGCATGCTCCCGGACGTTCAGCAGAACGGCCGGGTCCCCGAACGTGACGGCGTCGGCTCTCGCCGCGGCGACTGCCTTCAAGTAATCCGGCAGCTCCGGAAGCTCGTCGTTCCGGAACAGCTTATTCATATTGATATAGGCTTTGGCTCCGAGCGCATGCAGGCGCGAGACCGCTTCAGCCAGCTGACTGGCCGGTATCGTCCCCGGCTGCCGCATGCCGAACCTCGGTTCCCCGATGAGGACGGCGTCGGCGCCGGCGCGGATATAACGCTCCGCCTGTTCGATCGATCCGGCCGCGGTCAGCAGCTCGGGCTTTGCTGCGGAAGACATGTGTGGCACCTCCGATAAGTCCGCGACCCGGCAACCGCCCGCGATCCTGCGCCTGCAGGAATGCGGGAAGGTTGTGCCGGGTCGGGGCACGCCTGGCCGGCGCGCTGGTCGATTTACTTTTTGACGTTCCGGTTGCTGAGCTGGATGTTTCTCTGGTGCTGCTTGTAGGTGACGGCGAACAGATGCCCGTTCGTTCCGTCTTTCTTGGTGACGTAATAATAATAGTCGGTTTTGTCCGGGTACAAGGCGGCCTCGATCGATTTCAGGCTCGGGCTCGCGATCGGTCCGGGCGGAAGCCCCGCGTGCAAGTATGTGTTGTAAGGACTGTCCACCTTCAAATCCTCTTGCGTCAGCTTTTCCTTCTGTTTGCCAAGCAAATATTGAATCGTCGCGTCGATCTGCAGCGGCATTTTCTTGTTCAACCGGTTCTCGATGACGCTGGCCACGATCGGCCGCTCGTCGTCGATGACGACCTCCCGTTCGACGAGCGAGGCGATCGTCAGCAGCTGATGGAGGGTTAACCCGCGCTCCTGCATCGTCGTCTGCCAATCTTCGGGCAGCTGGTTGAGTTTCTTGTCGAGCTCCGCCAGCATCCGGTTGATAATGTCGGCCTCGGAGCTGCCCGAACGCATCTCGTACGTTTCGGGAAACAAGTACCCTTCCAGCGGAAAGCGCAGCTTCGCGTCCTGCGGGATTTGCGCCGCCCAGACGGATCCGGACCAAACGGCCGGGTTCGCCGCCGCCTGCAGGAACGCGTCCTTCTTGGCCTGCCCGGCTTGCGCGAGCCGGTCCGCTATCTGTTGGACCGTAAAACCCTCGGGAATCGTGAACCGGAACGTTGCAGCGGCCACGATGTCGCCGTGGTTCAGCTTATCCACGATCTCTTCCCGCGTCATGCCCGGCGTCAGCTCGTACACGCCCGCCTGGAACCTGGCGCCCTCTCCCTTCAGCTTCAACCATCCGCTGAACAGCTTGGCGTCGCGGATCAACCCGCTGGCTTGCAGCACTTCCGCCACTTTCTGGGCGCGCATGCCTTTGTCGATCGTGACCCGGACCGGAGTACCCGAAGGTGCCGTCGGACGAAGGCCGTTCCATACGTATAAGAATGCGCCCCCGGCAACCGAGAGAACGAGACCCAAAGCGATCAGAAAAGACCACAGCATGACGCGGGGCTTGCGCGCCGGCGCTTCGTCCCCCGGCTCTTCCTCCGGTACTTCCGGCGCTGCCGCATACCGGACGGAGCGGCTGCGCACTCCCGCGGATGGTTCCTCCTCGAACGTTTCCTCCGCCCTGCCCCCGTCTTCCGCACCCGAATGTTCTTTGAATGGCTCTTTGCCGTATATGGATTTCCATCCTTCCGGCCTGGATCCGTTTTGTCTGTCCACGTCATTTCCCCCTAGAGCCGGCTCCGGACACGGCCAAAAAGAGCGGTTGCCCGCTCTTCATGATACACGATTCAGGGCCGTTCGTCGCTGCCGAATTGCATGTCGTCGTATGCTTCGGCCGCACGCTCCCACTCTTCGTCGTCCTCCACCGTTTCGAGCTGAAGGCGATCTTCTCCGTCCTCGCTTACCCGAAAGACCTCGATATCGCCTTCCTTTCGCATGGATTCCGATTGGAGCACCGCGTACCGGCGCCCCCCGATCATAAGCTCGGCCATGATGCGATAGGCTTCCGGCGCGCCGCCGTCCCCTTCGAGCTCCACGAAATCGCCGAAGGCTTCCTTCAAGGTAGAAGGACCGATCCGTCCGTTTCCTTCCTGCGTCAAACCGGCAACCTCCCGCCTCGGATCAGCTTTTGCCCTGCGCGTCTTCTTCGGCTTCGCCGAATTCGCTCATCAGGGTGTTGAACGTCTCCTCCACGATATCCCATTCTTCCTGCTCCTCGATCGGGAACAGCTGGATTTCGTCATTCTCTTCCTCATAGCGGAACGCGAACACTTCCTGCTCTTCGTCGGTGTCCTCTTCCGCCGGGACGACCATCAAATATTTGCGGTCGGTTCCGTCATCCAGTTCAAACCGCATGATGACTTCGAAGGCCTCTTCGTTGCCCTCGTCATCGGGAATGTAAATGATCTCCGCCTCTTCCTGCGGAATCCGTTCGTCCGCCATCTCGATTCCTCATTTCCCTCGGGAGTCCAAATAATTTTGCAGCAGCAGGGCCGCCGCCATTTTGTCCACCACCATCTTGCGTTTGCGGCGGCTGACGTCCGCCTCGAGCAGCGTGCGGGTCGCCGCCACCGTGGTGAGCCGTTCGTCCCAGAGATGAACGGGCAAAGATAAGTTTTGCCTTAATTCCTCCGCGAATGCCATGCAAATTTCCCCACGGGGACCGACGGTGCCGTTCATGTTCTTCGGCAGACCGACGACGATCTCTTCCACCCCGTGCTCCTTCACCAGCTCGGCGATGCGTCGGATGTCTTCGCCTTCCCGCTTGCGCTCGATCATTTCGAGTCCCTGCGCCGTCCAGCCGAAAGCGTCGCTAAGCGCTACCCCGATGCGCTTGTCGCCGTAATCCAAACCCAGAATCCTCATTCCGTTACCGCTGCCGCTGAAGATAAAAGCGAACGAGTTCCTCGATGAGTTCGTCGCGTTCTTTTTTCCGGATCAGGCTTCTCGCGTTGTTATGTCGGGGAATGTAGGCCGGATCCCCCGACAGCAGGTAGCCGACGATCTGGTTGATGGGGTGGTAATCTTTCTCCACGAGCGCGTCGTGCACCTGGAGCAGAATGTCCCGTGAGGACAACTCCTGCGGATCCGCCACGACATCGAACTGAACCGTCTTGTCCATTTGGTTTTTGTCCGCCATGCTCATCTCCGGCACCTCGCTTTCGAAAATCCTGCCAATGTGACTGATTCCATCATAACATATTCAAACGCGGACAGGAAATTCGTGCCTGGCGGGAACTTTTGCCGAACGGCCGGAAGTTGCGTCGAAACCGGAAGCCTTGCGTCGATTATTCCGTCTTACGGAGCGCAATGCCCCGGATCGATTTCTCGCAAGACGGATTATCCGCCTTGCGAGAGCGGCGTTCCCAGCTTAGCCGTCAGGAGAGCTGCGCGAGCACGATCCGCTCGGCGGCTTCCAGCGCTTCGCCGAGCTTCGAAGGATCCTTGCCCCCGGCTTGCGCGAGCTCCGGCTTGCCGCCCCCGCCGCCGCCGCAAATCGCGGCGAGCTCCTTGACAAGCTTGCCCGCGTGCAGCCCGCGTCCGGTCAAATCCGGCGTCACCGCGGCCACCAGGTTCACCTTGTCTCCGTCCACGGCCCCGAGCGCCAGCACGGCCGATCCGAGCTTGGCCTTCAGCTCGTCCGCGACGCCCCGCAAGGCGTCCATGCCGCCCGCGTTCACGCGCGCCGCAAGCAAGGTGACGCCGTCTACCGTTATCGCGCGGCTGACCAGTTCGGCGGCTTCCAGCCGGCCGAGCTTGCTTTGCAGCGACTCCACTTCGCGCTGCAGCAGGCGGACGTCCGCCTGCACCGCCTCCACCCGCTTCGGCACGTCGGCCGCCGCGCTCTTAAGCAGCGCTGCCGCCTGCTTCAGCGTGCCGAACTGTTCATCCAGATAAACGTAAGCATGGCGCCCGGTCAGCGCTTCGATCCGGCGCACGCCGGAGCCGATTCCGCTTTCGCTCACCAGCTTGAACAAGCCGATCTGCGCCGTGTTCCGCACGTGGCAGCCGCCGCACAGCTCCAGCGAGTAATCGCCGACGCGCACGACGCGCACGATGTCCCCGTATTTCTCGCCGAATAGGGCCATCGCCCCCATCGCCTTCGCTTCCGCAATCGGGCGCAGGCTGATATCCACGTCCGTGCCGAGCCAAATCTGCTCGTTCACGCGGCGTTCGACGTCCGCCAATTCTTCCGGCGTAATCGCGCCGAAATGGCTGAAGTCGAACCGCAGCCGCTCCGGCTCCACAAGCGATCCCGCTTGATTCACGTGCTCGCCGAGCACTTCCTTGAGCGCCTTGTGCAGCAAATGGGTGGCGGTATGATTGCGGACGATGTCGGCTCGCTCCGCCTGATCGACCGACGCCGTCACCGTATCTCCCTTCCGGAGCGATCCCCCCGTAACGACCACCTGATGGACGTGCTGGCCGTGAGGCGCTTTGCTCATCCCGACGACGGTCGCGGTGACCCCGCTGCCCGTCAAGATGCCGCGGTCGCTCACCTGGCCGCCGCTCTCGGCGTAGAAAGGCGTCCGGTCGAGCACGACCAGAACCGTTTCGTCGTCCCCTGCCGCGTCCACGAACCGGTCGTCGGCCACGATCGCCAGAACCTTCGCCTCCGCCGTCAACGTTTCGTAGCCTACGAACTGGCTGGCTTCCGCGTAGTCCGCCAGCGCGCCCCCCTGCACTTTCATGCTTTCGGTCTCCTGGCGGGCGGAACGCGCGCGAACCCGTTGCTCCTCCATGGAGGCGTCGAAGCCTTCCCGGTCGACCGTCATCCCTTGCTCCGCCGCGTAGTCTTCCGTCAGATCGAACGGGAAGCCGTACGTGTCGTACAGCTTGAACGCGTCCGGCCCCGAAATCGCCGATTCCCCGGCCGCCTTTGCTTTCTGGCACAATTCCGACAGGATCGCGAGCCCTTCGCTCAGCGTTTCATGGAACCGTTCTTCTTCGGTGCGGATCACTTTTTCGATGAACTCGCGTTTCTCGACGACTTCCGGATAGAAATCGCCCATGATCTCCCCGACGGTGGAGACGAGTTCCCACAGGAACGGCCGGTCGATGCCGATCACTTTGCCGTAGCGAACGGCGCGGCGCAGCAAGCGGCGGATGACGTAGCCCCGTCCTTCGTTTGACGGCAGGACGCCGTCGCCGACGGAGAACGTCACGGTGCGGATGTGGTCCGCGATGACTTTGAGCGCAATGTCGGTTTCTTCGTTCGTTTTGTACTTCACGCCGGCGATGGCGGCCGTCTTCTGGATGATCGGCTGGAACAGGTCCGTGTCGAAGTTGGAATCGACATCCTGCAGAATGGACGCGAAACGCTCGAGCCCGGCTCCGGTATCGATGTTCTTGTTCGGAAGCGGCGTGTAGCTGCCGTCCTTATTGTGGTTGTACTGCGAGAACACGTTGTTCCAGACTTCCAGGAATCGCTCGTTCTCGCCGCCCGGCCAGCATTCCGGATCGTTCAGGTCGCCGTATTTGTCGCCGCGGTCGTAGAAAATTTCGGTGCAAGGTCCGCACGGGCCTTCGCCGATATCCCAGAAATTGTCGTCCTCCAGCCGGTAAATCCGCTCGGCCGGAAGGCCGATCTTCTCGTTCCACAGCCGGTAGGCTTCCTCATCGTCCTTGTGCACCGTAACCGAGATCCGGTCCGGCTCGAAGCCGATCCACTGCGGGCTGGTCAGGAACTCCCAAGCCCAGGTGATCGCCTCCTCCTTGAAATAGTCGCCGATGCTGAAGTTGCCGAGCATTTCGAAAAAGGTATGGTGGCGGCGGGTCTTGCCCACGTTCTCGATGTCGTTCGTGCGGATGCATTTCTGCGAGTTGGCGATCCGCGGGTTCTCCGGCTTCACCCGGCCGTCGAAATACGGCTTCAGCGGCGCCATGCCGGCGTTGATCCAAAGCAGCGACGGGTCATTGTGCGGAACGAGCGAGGCGCTCGGTTCGATATGGTGGCCCTTGCCGGCGAAAAACTCCAGCCATTTGGCCCTTATTTCTGCGGCTTTCATCGGTTTCATCTTGAAATTTCCTCCTTGTAATTGGGGCTTCTCCAAAAGGAATCGGAATTCGCTTCATAGCGACGCTTCACTTTTGGGGGAAAAAAATAAAACGCCCCTGACATGTCAGGGACGAATGACTTCGCGGTACCACCCTGGTTATCGCGGCTTGGCCTAAAACGTGCAGGAACCATGCGCAATCTCCTTCAGGGGCTGTAACGGACCCGACCGGCGGCTTTCAAGGCCGCGCTCCGAAACCGGCTTCCCCCGTCCTTCGCGCGAAGGTTCTTCCACCCGCGCCGCCCGATCCGGACGGACACGGAACCTTCTCTCTGTTTCGCGGTCTACGGCGTACTCATGTTTCGTCAACGCTTTCGCGGGATTGCAATTCAAACATGATTATATCGATCCGCTTTCCCCGCTGTCAAACGGTTTTTCGCCTGATGTAGTACGAAAAGACATGCTGGGCGATCACCTTCAGCGCCGCGTAAACCGGCACGGCGAGGATCATCCCGACGACCCCCGCGAGCTCCCCTCCGACGAGAAGCACGAAAATGAGGGTAAGCGGATGGACATGCATCGAACGGCCGACGACCTGCGGACTGATCACGTTGCTCTCCAGGTTCTGGCAAACCGTGTTGACGATGACGACGAACAGCACCATTTTCCAGGAAATCGTCGATGCCACGATGAGGGCGGGCAATGCCCCGAGAAAAGGGCCCAAGTACGGGATGATGTCGAACAGCGACACGAAACCCGCCATCAGGAGCGGATAAGGCAAGCCGATGATCAGGTACCCGATATACGCGAGGACGCCGATGCAGAGGGAGACGATGAATTGGCCGCGGATGTAGCTCCCCAGCGCTTCGTCTATGTCTTTGAGCAGCCGCACCGTCATCTTGCGCCTTGCCCGGGGGACGTACTGCAGCGCCGCTTTTTCGAAGAGATCCATGTCTTTCATCATGTAGAAAGCGAGAAAGGGCACGATCATGACCATGAACAACGCGTTCACGATCGCCCCCAGGTTGTTCAGGAAATCCGTCACGGCCTTCGTGAGCTGCCTCTCGAACTGCGCGACCGCGCGGTTGATCCCTTCCCGGATACTGTTCGGCATGACCATGTGGTGGTTAAAATGGTCGGCCAGCGTTTGCGCCCGCATCGTCAGCTCCGGAACGTGTTCGTTCAGCTCTTCGACCTGCTCGAGGAACATCGGGATCACGTTCATGAGGATGACGGCGCAGCAGGCGATGAAAACGGCGTAAATCAGCAGCACCGCCGCAGTCCGCGGCACTTTCCTGTCGTGCAGCAAATTGACCACCGGATTCAGCACGTACGATATGATCAGGGCGATTAGGAAGGGCGTGAGCACCGCTTTGAAAAATCCGTACACGGACCATAGCATCGGCCTTACGAGGACGAGCAGGTATAAAGCCGTCAGGCCGAGGATGACGTACACGAGAGCGGCGAACACGCGACTCTGGGCAAACCGGTTCATGACTCCACCCCCGGGACAGGCGCTCTCTCCCAGTATATGTACATGCTCCCTTCCTTAAACCTGACTAAACATGCCCCTGGGCCGTGTTCCCTATTTTGGGGTGACAACCGGCCTCCGGTTGCCCGCAATAAACAAAAACAGCCCGGCTTCCCACTTGGAGAAACCGGGCATTCTTTCGTCCCAAACGCAGCGCGTCCGCTTACATTCCGTTCGCTTGCATGGGAGCCGGAACCGTTTCGTTGAAAAACAGATCGTCCAGCGAACTGAGCGTACCGTCCTCTTCGACCTGGTAAACCGACATTTTTTCCCCGTTGACCGTCAATTCGATAAAGCAGCTCCAGCAATAATATTGATGGGAACCGATTTTCCCGATATCCTTGGAATTGCAGTTCGGGCATCTCATCATCCGTCATCACCTGTCACTTTCCGCGTTACGCGCATGTTCTCTCGTCAATACCCGCTCATAAGACGCGGGAACCAAGATGGCGTCCTCCCCTAATGTGATTTGTTCGGGCCCTTCCGGAAGCAGAAGCCTCCGCCGCCCTTCAAGCACATCGGATAGAAAACCGTCCGTCAGTTCGTAACCTATTAAAGGTGTACCCTCGGACTCTTTAAAATAAACATCGGAAATGCGTCCTAATTCCTGACCGTGTACCGTATAGACCGGCATGTCCTTCAAACGCACGACGCCGCCGTGGAAAGAACGCAGCATCTGGGATTTGTCCATTTTCACGATCGCTTGGCGGTCCCGGATGATCAGCGCGTCCTCGCCGCAGGCATCGATGTCCCGCCAGCGGATGCATTTGAAAGTTTTGCGCTGCCAAACCCGCGTGTCGAGCACGATCCCCGCCATGCTCCAAAATTCGTCGAACCATACATCCTTGACTTCTCCCGCCTTCTTCCCGCTTTGCAGCAGAACCGGCAGACCGAGCAGGGATTGGATCCTCAGCAAGCGGCATCCCCTTCGCGCAGGCGCCTGTTAACTAATACGTAACCGCGCCGAAATGGTTGCAATGATTTTTGCCGTTTTTTCCGCTTCTTGCCTAGTATTGCCCATTCCGAAGCTGAAACGCACGGCGGATTGCAACCTTTCGGGGGGGAGACGCATGGCGGTCAACACGTGCGACGGCTGCAGCGAGCCCGACGTGCATGCGGAACCGCCCGAGGCGGCCACGCCCGCCAAATCGAGGTTCATGAGCATGTTTTCCGACGTAATCCCAGGAAAACTCAGATTGGCGATATGCGGCAGCCGAAGCTCGGCATGCCCGTTGAGGCGGAACGCTTCTTCGCCGAGATCGGTCCGGAGCGCGTTCAGGAACGCGTCCCGAACGTCCTCGACTAGGCGGATACGCGCATCCATATCCCGGAACGCGATTTTCGCCGCTTCCGCGAACGCCGCGATGCCCGGCACGTTCTCGGTGCCCGCGCGACGCGCCCGTTCCTGCGTGCCGCCGAACAGAAGCGGCTGGAAGGGCGTCCCCCGGCGGACGTACAACAGTCCGACCCCCTGGGGCCCGTTGATTTTGTGGGCGGACAGGCTGAGCATATCGATCGGCAGCCGTTTCAAGTCCCACCGCTCATAGCCGAACGCCTGCACGGCGTCCACGTGCATGACGGCGCCCCGTTCGCGGGCGATGTCGCCGATTTCCGCGTAGGGCTGCAGCGTTCCGGTCTCGTTGTTGCCGGCCATGACGCTGACGACGGCCGTCGTCTCGTCGATGGCAGCCGACGCGTCGGCTGCGGAAACGCGTCCCGTCTCGTCCGCCGGCAGCAAGGTCAGGCGAAATCCCCGCTTCTCCAGCTGCAGGCAGGCGTTCAGTACGGCGTGATGCTCGACGGACGTCGTGACGATTCCCGTACGGCCCCTGGCGCGCTGAGCCTCCGCCGCCCCGAAGAGGGCGGCGTTGTCGCTCTCGGTGCCGCTGCCGGTAAAGACGAGCTCGGCGGCCGAACAGCCGAGCAAATCCGCAAGCGCGTCGCGCGCCGCCGTCACCCTGCTTCTCGCCGCCCGTCCGAAGGCGTGGAGGCTCGACGGGTTGCCGAGCCCCGCGCCAGCGGCCTCCGCATAAGCGGCCGCCGCTTCCGGGATCATCGGCGTCGTCGCCGCGTGGTCGAAATAAATGGAGGCCATGCTGTCCCCTCGCTTAGATGTAGAACATATAGCTGTCCGGCGCACCCTCGTCCTTGTAGTTGATCAAGTCGGACAAGGTCGTGGAATCGAGCACTTCCGCGATGCTGTCGCGGATGCGGAGCCACAAATCCCGCTTGGCCGGATCGTCTTCTTCGGTGAAATCCACCGGGCTGATCGGTCCCTCCAGAATGCGGATGACGTCGCCGGAAGTGATGCTTTCCGGTTCTTTGGACAGCACATATCCACCGTATGCTCCCCGCACGCTTTTGACGAGTCCCGCGTTGCGGAGCGGAGCGATCAATTGTTCGAGGTAATGCTCGGAAAGCCCGTTTCTCTCGGCGATGCTCTTCAATGATGTCGGTCCTTCGCCGAATTTGGCCGCCAGTTCCATCATGATCGTTAAGCCGTAGCGGCCTTTGGTCGATATTTTCAAGAGCGAACACCCGCTTTCTTGCCGACGACAGCACATAATGATGAGGAAGCGAAAAGGACAGTATCCCCATTATTAATCTATGGTAACACAACTACTCTCTTTGTGGTCAAAAAAAACTTGACATATTCATGAATCCGCCCATGCGGATGAGAAAGGTCCGCGATTTGTGTTAAAATAGGAGCACTTGCGGACACGTCCGCAAGGAAGGAGGCGTAGGAAATGAACGACAATCGGTTCGAGGATCCTTCCAAAGTCCGCGTCGTCGTCGGCATGTCCGGAGGCGTCGATTCCTCGGTCACGGCGCTGCTGCTCAAAAGGCAGGGCTTCGATGTCATCGGCGTGTTCATGAAAAACTGGGACGACACGGACGAAAACGGCGTTTGCACGGCGGAGGAGGACGCGGAGGACGTCCGCCGGGTATGCGACCAGATCGGGATCCCTTATTATACGGTGAACTTCGAAGAACAATATTACGACAAAGTTTTCGAATATTTTCTGGAGGAGTATCGGCGAGGGCGGACGCCCAATCCCGACGTGATGTGCAACCGGGAAATCAAGTTCGGCGAATTTTTGCAGAAAGCGCTGGCGTTGGGAGCGGACGTCGTCGCCATGGGCCATTACGCGCGCGTCGAGCTGCGCGACGGGGAGTACCGGCTTCTGCGAGGGGCGGACCCGGGCAAAGACCAGACTTATTTCCTGCATCAGCTGGATCAGGCTCAGCTCTCGCGAGCGATGTTTCCGATCGGCCATCTGCAGAAGCCGGAAGTCCGGAGGATCGCCGAAGAGGCGGGTCTCCATACCGCGAAGAAGAAAGACAGCACCGGCGTCTGCTTCATCGGCGAACGGAATTTCAAGGAATTCCTGAGCCACTATTTGCCGGCCAAACCCGGCGACATGGTCGACATCGCCACCGGCGAGGTTAAAGGCCGCCACGACGGACTGATGTACTATACGCTCGGCCAACGGCAAGGGCTCGGCATCGGCGGCTCCGGCACCGGCGAACCGTGGTTCGTGGCGGACAAGGATTTGGAGCGTAATGTGCTGTACGTCGTGCAGGGCGAGGGGCATCACAGCCTGTACTCGGTCGGATTGACCGCGACGGGCGTAAACTGGATCGGCGCCCAGCCTTGCGAGCCGTTCCGCTGTACGGCGAAGTTCCGCTACCGCCAGCCGGACCAAGGCGTAACCGTAACGCCGCTCGGCGGCGGAGAATGCCGCGTCGACTTCGACCAGCCGCAGAAGGCGGTCACCCCGGGCCAAGCCGTCGTATTCTACGACGGGGAAGCGTGCCTCGGCGGCGGCACGATCGACAAGATCCGCAAGCTCGAGCCCTCCGCAGCAGGCGTGTGAGGGGCTCGAACATGCCTTTGGAGGCAGAACTAACATGCTCATGCTCGAGTCATCTGCTCCGGCGTGAAGCAAGTACAAACCAGTACAGAATGGGGCCTGTTTGGGCCCCATTTATTGCGTTCATACGTCCCTTTGTAACCTCAACTCCACCCGTCCGAGGATTAAGTCCGTTTGTATCTCAACTCTGGCTCTCCCATGCGGTTTTGACCGAGTTAAGTCCCTTTCTACCTCAACTCTGGCTCTCCCATGCGGTTTTGACCGAGTTAAGTCCCTTTGTACCTCAACTCTGGCTCTCCCACGCATTTTCAGCCGAATTAAGTCCCTTTGTACCTCAACTTCAGCTCTCCCACACATTTTCAGCCGAATTAAGTCCCTTTGTACCTCAACTTCAGCTCTCCCACGCATTTTCAGCCGAGTTAAGTCCCTTTGTACCTCAACTTCAGCTCTCCCACGCATTTTCAGCCGAATTAAGTCCCTTTGTACCTCAACTCTGGCTCTCCCATGCGGTTTTGACCGAGTTAAGTCCCTTTGTACCTCAACTCTGGCCCTCCCATGCGGTTTTGACCGAGATAAGTCCCTTTGTACCTCAACTCTGGCTCTCCCACGCATTTTCAGCCGAATTAAGTCCCTTTGTACCTCAACTCCAGCCCTCCCACGCATTTTCAGCCGAATTAAGTCCCTTTGTACCTCAACTCCAGCCCTCCCACGCATTTTCAGCCGAATTAAGTCCCTTTGTACCTCAACTTCGGCTCTCCCACTCGATTTCGAGGGAGGCCCCTCTGGCTTATGTGGCGTCTCCATTCCCCAATCCGCTCACAACTTGCGAACGGCTTCCATGGAGAGACGGAATTTGTGGAATCGCTTCGACCCTCCTCCTTCCATGACCAACAAA
Organism: Cohnella sp. CFH 77786; assembly: GCF_019400745.1. Lineage (GTDB taxonomy): Bacteria > Bacillota > Bacilli > Paenibacillales > Paenibacillaceae > Cohnella. Next base: position 610,694 of record NZ_WJIB01000001.1, read on the forward strand.
TGTTTATCCACGAGACTGCTCAACGCTTTTCGAACGGGTCTCGGACCCGATTGGAGCCACCTGCAAGCATCGGAGAAGGAGAACGGCCCGGGGTGGACCGCGGCGCTTCGAATGATTTCTCTCTCGTATACGGGAAGTTCCATCCATCCCCCGCCCCCGGGGTCGCCGAATCTCCCCAGCAACTCGAATACGGACCTTTTGCAGGCTTCAGGCTTTTTGTCCAGTTCATCCCAGCTAAACGGCATGTGTTTGAAATCGTATTTCGTAAACGTTCTTTCCCGCATCTTTTCGAAGGAATGTCGTTCGCGCGTGATTTTATCCGCGTGAACCGCATAGCCTTCTGCTTCGAACGCGATTCGCAAGACCCTGTGATATACATCAATATAGATCTTGATGCCGGTCTCGCTAACCACCTCGTATTCCAAGATCAAATCGTCAAAAGAGCCAAACACCTGCCATAGCGCCTCGCACAGCTTCTTCGTACCCGTCAAATCCCGGTCGAGCATCTCCCGGCGCATGCCGGTCGCCTCTTGCTTCTGCAGAGTCAAAAAAGCCTCGAACGCATCATTAAACTTGGTCATCATTCCATCTCCTCCTGAGAAATGAAAAAACGCCGCCGGCCCTCATCGGGCTGGCGGCGTGTGCTTCACGCTGCAAGATATGGTTACTGCGGTTACTGCGGTTACTGCGGTTACTGCGGTTGCTGCGGTTACTGCGGTTACTGCGATTACTGCGATTACTGCGGTTACTGCGGTTACTGCGGTTACTGCGGTTACTGCGGTTACTGCGGTTACTGCGGTTGCTGCCACCTCAAATCAAAGATCGACGTTGTGGTACACCTGCTGCACGTCTTCCAGGTCTTCCAGCGCGTCGATCAGCTTCTCGAACGAGGCAAGCGCCTCTTCGGGAAGCTCGACATCCGTTTGCGGCAGCATCGTGATTTCCGCGACGGTGAATTCCGTTACGCCGGCACGCTTGAACGCTTCCTGAACGGCATGGAACTGCTCGGGAGCGGCATAAACGATGACGGAGTCCTCTTCCTCCACGATGTCGCGCGCGTCGACGTCGGCTTCGAGCATGAACTCGAGCACCTCTTCCGCCGACTTTCCCGCTACCCCGATGACGGCCGTCTCGTCGAACATATACGCGACGGAGCCGTTCACTCCCATGTTCCCGCCGTTCTTGTTGAAAGCCGAGCGTACGTTCGCCGCCGTACGGTTCACGTTGTTCGTCAGCGCGTCCACGATCACCATCGATCCGCTCGGGCCGAAGCCTTCATAGCGAAGCTCCACGTAGTTCTCGTCGGAAGAGCCTTTCGCCTTCTCGAGCGCCCGGTCGATGATCGTTCTGGGCACGTTGTACGTTTTCGCCCGTTCCAGCACGACCTTCAAGGCCCGGTTCGCTTCCGGATCCGGTTCGCCCTTTCTGGCCGCTACGTAAATTTCGATGCCGAATTTGGCGTATACTCGGCTCGTATTCGCGTCTTTCGACGCTTTTTTGGCTTTAATGTTGTTCCATTTGCGTCCCATGGTTTCAATCTCGCTTTCTATGCTAGGCTTTACGGACAATCCTTATTTATTTTAACAGAAGATTTCAAAAAGAAAACAATACAAAGCCGAAAACCCCCGGCGTTCAGCCGGGGGTTTCGTGCTCTGTTCGTGATATGAATCAGTCTAGGCTTCCGCTAGACTTACAGTTTCACCACGTTGGATGCTTGAGGACCACGGTTGCCTTGCGTGATTTCGAATTCAACCGCTTGGCCTTCTTCCAAAGTTTTGAAGCCTTCGCCTTGGATGGCAGAGAAGTGAACGAATACGTCGTTGCCGTTCTCTACGGAGATGAAGCCGTAGCCTTTCTCTGCGTTAAACCACTTAACTGTTCCTCTCAAATGAAAAACCTCCTAAAATCTCGCCGTCATCGGCGAATGAGGTAATTATAACCGAATCCGCCTGAAGTTGCAATATCCCGGAAAACGATTGTTTTCCGCGCCCCGCTTGGGGTTCAGCCGATTTTGACGAGACGAAGAACCTCGCTTCGGACCGGCGTGAACGGGAGCCGGGTCGGCACCGTACCGACGTCCGCCAGACGTTCCAAGGACGACAACAAGGCGGGCAGGTACGGACTGGACTCCCACCGCAAGGAAACGAGCGGATATACGCGCACTTCCCCGCCCGGCCGTACCACGCGGAGCAGCTCGGCCAGCGCCTCCCGGTGAAACGTTTCGCCGAACGCGTCCGCGTACAGGAACAGAAAGTGGCTGCATAGCGCCAAGCGGAACGTCCCGTCCGCGAAAGGCAGCCGCGGAAGCGACGCCGCGACGTACCTGGGCCGCGCGTCCTCGCGAACGTAATCGGCAGCGAACAAGGCGAAGGAGTTTTCCCTCATTTCGCGATGCCGCTGGGGAGAACCGTAATAACCCCAATCGAAGGAAGCGGCTGCCGCGGCGATTTTAGCCGACGAAACTTCGATTTCCGTCCGTGCGTCCGCCAGCACGTCTTCCGTCCGTCGGCCATAGAACGGGTCCGCCGCCACGGCGGGGATCCCCATCCCGCGAAGCTGCGCCGTGAACGACGATGCGCCTCCCGCAACGTCCAGAACGGGACCATCATTTAGATCCTCTTCCTCCAGACCGAACATGTCCATGTATTCCCGGTACGACCTGCACGTGTTGGCTACGCCCGTCTGAGGATAAGCCTCCGGCTTGCCGGCATTCTCTCCAGACAGCTCTGCCTCCATCCTCCCCGTTTCCGTCCGTTCGGTGTACCTCCGCTCCGTATCCGTCCGCTCCGTATGCGTCCGTTCGGTGTACCTCCGCTCCGTTCCCGTCCGTCCCGCGTCCGTCCGCTCCATGTGCGTCCCGTCCGCATCCGTCCGGTCCGTTTCCGTCCGTCCGTTTCTCCGCTCACCGCTACTAGTCTGACCGTTTTTCACCGTTTCACTCATCTCGTCTCGGCTCTTCTCCTCTCGGCTCTCGCTCGTCTCCACTCGTCTCTTCTGAAATGCCCACCCTTTCGGATTTCACCCATCATCCCATGGTTTCCCCGCCCCCGTCAATGTCCTCGCCCTCCGTCGACCGCCTGGACGTTGATTTCTGCGCCCATCTCTTCTATGATGAGAAAAACGGCAAACGTTGCCAAACCCAGGAGCGTCCCCATGTTCGAAAAACATACGGTATACAAGCTCGACAACTACAACATGCTGACCGTGGAAGTACAAGGCAAAACGCTGGTCGTGCGGGAAATCTCGGACCAATGGGGCGAGGACACCCACAAATTCCTGAGCCGTCCCGAGATGATGGATTGGGCGCAGAAACGGTTTCGGCCGGAGGATTTCCCGGGGGGAGAAGAAGAGTACCGGAAAGTGATGGACACGCTGCGGGCGATATAAGCCCCCGCCGGGACAGGAGGATACGGAACGTTGGCCAACAGCTCAACGCTTATTTTCATTATTTCCGCTTTCGCGCTTGGCGTCATCTTGATTCTCAGCCGCGATAAAATTCCCGCCAGGCTAAGGCGCGGGATGGCGATCGCCTCGATTCTGCTTATCCTGTTCGCGTTTTTCCTCATCGTTTACAGCTTATTTACGGCGGGGACTTAGCCTCCCGGTGTCGTCCCCGTCTTAAAGCGATTCCGCAGGGACATACTAATCCGGCATCCATTTCCATCCAGCCGGAGGCCGCAACATGAAGCCGAGAGCCCTGCCGATCGCCGCCGCCCTGGCGGCTTTGTCTTTATTGTGCATGACCCTAATCCCAAGGAGGGAACCCGCCCTGATGAACCACGTACCCAAAAGAAGCGAAGTCTCCAAAGAAAACGCATGGCGCCTGGAAGATCTGTTTCCGAACCAGGAAGCGTGGAACGACGAATACGCGAAGGTCAAGAAGCTGACCTCCGAGATCGCGGATTTCCAAGGAAAGCTGAAGGACGGGGATTCCATCTCCCGCTGCTTCGCGCTGGAGGACGAAATTTCCCTCCACACGGAACGCCTGTACGTCTACGCGAACATGCATCACCACGAGGATACGGCCGAACCGACATATCAAGCATTGTCGGACAAATCGAAGAAGCTCAGCGTCGAGGTCGGAGAGGCGCTGTCCTTCATAACTCCGGAAATCCTCAGCCTGCCTGTGGACGCGCTGCGCAGCCTGATCGCCGATCCGGCCTTGGCGAAGTACAAGCGGACGCTCGAGGAAATGCTCCGGCAGAAGCCGCACGTGTTGTCGAAGAGCGAAGAAGCGCTGCTCGCCCAAGTCGGCAACGTGTCGCAGGCACCCGGTACGATTTTCGGCATGATGAACAACGCGGACATGAAATTTCCGAAAGTCGTAAACGACAAAGGCGAGGAAGTCGAGCTTACCCACGGCAGCTACATCCAGTTCCTCGAAAGCCGCAACCAAGACGTCCGCCGCAATGCGTTCAAAGCGATGTACGACACGTACGCGAAGTGGAAGAACACGCTCGCGTCGACGCTGAACGCCAACGTGACGAAGAACATTTTTTACGCCAAAGCCCGCAAATACCCGTCCGCGCTGGAAATGTCCCTGTTCGGCGACAACATTCCGAAGGCGGTCTACGACAATCTGATCGCCGCGATCCACGAAAACCTGCCGCTCATGCACCGCTACATGGCGCTCCGCAAGAAGCTGCTGAAGCTGGATGAGCTGCATATGTACGATCTGTTCACGCCGCTCGTCGAAGAATTCGATATGGACATCACTTACGACGAGGCGAAGAAAACGGTATACGACAGCCTGTCCCCTCTCGGCGAGGAATACCGCAAAGCGCTTCAAGAAGGCTTCGAGAACCGTTGGATCGATGTGTACGAGAACGAAGGCAAGCGCAGCGGCGCCTACAGCTGGGGTGCGTACGGCACCCATCCTTACGTGCTGCTGAACCATAAAGACAATCTGAACAGCATGTTTACGCTAACCCATGAGATGGGCCACGCCCTGCATTCCTATTTCTCGGACGCGAGCAACGAATACCGGGACGCCCAGTACACGATTTTCCTCGCGGAGGTCGCCTCTACTCTGAACGAGGCGCTGCTCATGCACTACCTGCTGGAAAAATCGACCGATCCGAAGGAAAAAATGTACCTGCTCACCTACTATGCCGACCAATTCCGCACGACGGTGTTCCGCCAAACGATGTTCGCGGAATTCGAGAAGATCATCCACGAGAAGGCGGAGCAGGGCGAAGCCCTCACCCCGCAGGAGCTGTCGAAGATCTACTACGACCTGAACCTCAAGTATTACGGGGACGACATGGTGGTCGACAGGGACATCGAGATGGAGTGGGCGCGGATCCCCCATTTTTACAACAGCTTCTACGTCTACAAGTACGCGACCGGCTTCTCCGCGGCCACCAGCTTCGCCAAGCAGATCACGGAAGAAGGCAAGCCGGCGGTCGACCGTTATCTCGGCTTCCTGAGAAGCGGCGGCAACGACTATTCCATCAACATCCTGAAAAAAGCCGGTGTCGACATGTCCTCGCCCGAGCCGATCCGGCAGGCGATGAGCGTGTTCGAAGGACTGATCGAGGAAATGGAAAAGCTGACGGCGGCGAAATAACCGGCGGCGGCAGACGCGGGAAGGCTTGGAAGATCCGATCCTCCGGGACGGGGCTTTCAAGCCTTCTTCGCTTTACGCCAAGTCCGTGATCGCCCTCCATGCCTCAAGCTTGTCCCGGAATCCCCGAAACCGCGCCGTCGGCACGGGGCTCGTGGACGGCATCTTGACGACGATGCGGCTCGCGATTTCCGGAGCCGCTCCGTGATGCTTCGTCAATTCGGCGTACGATTTGTTTCCGTTGCAGACCACGGCGCGAACCTGCGGATACCGGCGCAGCAGACCCGGAATGTCGTTCGGCACCACGTCCTTGATGCCGGCGTCCAGACTCCCTTCCCGCTCGCAGGCGGCGATCGAATCCCACAGCGCGATCCCGTGGTCCAACGCGAACGCCAGGCGCCGCTCATAGTCCGGATCGGGCTCGCGTCCCGCGAACAGCGCGTACAGGATCGGCCAAAAATGGTTGCGCGGATGGCCGTAATATTGGTGGGCCCGGAGCGAAGCAACCCCGGGCATGCTTCCCAAGATGAGCAGCTTCGACCGCTCGTCGATGACGGGCGGAAACGAAAACACGATCATGGCTGGCTCCTCCGTTTCAGATACGCTACAATACCAAAATAACCTACCATTTTCAAAATAGAAACGGGATGTTCCTTTGAAAAAGCGCTCATCCGTCTCCAGGCGGTCCCCCCAGCAGGTGCTCGTCTTGGGATTCGCCCTGCTTATCGCGGCCGGCACTGTGCTGCTGTCGCTGCCCTTTGCCTATGAAGAAGGCCGATCGCTCAGCTTCCAGGACACGCTGTTCACCGCCACCTCGGCCGCCAGCGTGACCGGGCTCGTCGTCGCTGATACCGGCCAGACGTTTTCTTATTTCGGCGAAATCGTTCTGCTGGCGCTGATTCAGGCCGGAGGAATCGGCTTCATGACGATGACGACCCTGTTCGCCCTCATGATCGGCAAGAAAATTTCGTTCCGTGACCGGCTCGTGCTGAAGGAATCGATGAATCAGCTCAGCACGGAGGGAATCGTGCGCCTGATCCGCAAGGTCATCCTCTACTCGCTGGTGATCGAAGCGGTCGGAACGGTGCTGTTCGCCGTCCATTGGATGGCGGACATGCCGGTCGGCCAGGCGCTGTACCATGGCCTCTTCCACGCCGTCTCGATATTCAACAACTCCGGCTTCGACCTGATCGGAGGCTTGACTCCCTACGTCTCAGACGTCTACTTCAACGCGGTGTCGTTCGCGCTCATTTTCCTCGGCAGCGTAGGCTTTATCGTGCTCGCGGATCTGATCGACTATCCGAAAACCCGGATCATTTCGCTGCACAGCAAGGTGGTCCTCCTATTCTCCGGGACGTTGATCGTCGCCGGCGCCGTCGTCATCTTTCTGTTCGAATTCACCAACCCGCTCTCGACGGGGCATTTGAACACGGCGGAGAAGGCGCTGGCGTCTCTGTTCCAATCGACGAGCCTCCGCTCCTCCGGGACCAGCACGCTGGACATCGAATCGCTGCGGCAAGCGACGCATTTTTTCATGGTGATCATGATGTTCATCGGCGCTTCCCCGGGGTCGACGGGCGGCGGCATCAAGGTGACTACCTTCGCGATCATGCTGGCCGCCTTCGTCACGATGGTCCGCGGGAAGCAGGACGTCGACCTGTTCCGCAGACGGATATCTCAGTCGCTCGTCTACAAGGCGATCACCGTCATGTTCGTCGCCCTGTTCATCGTCGTCAGCGCCACGATCGTCCTTTCTTTCACGGAAAACCAGCCGTTCCTGACGGTGCTGTACGAGACGACCTCCGCATTCGGCACGGTCGGCTTCAGCGCGGGACTGACGCAGGAGCTGACCGGCTTCGGAAAAACGGTCATCATGCTGCTTATGTTCGCCGGACGGCTCGGTCCGTTCACGATTGCCCTGGCGCTTCAGTCCAAAGCCAAGAAAGAGCATTACCGCTACCCGGAAGGGAAAATCATTCTGGGATAAGCAAAACGTCCATCCGTCCTTTTCGGACGGATGGACGTTTTATCGAAGGTGATTCGGAAAAGTATGGCGGATATTTATACTTTCTGAACACTGAAAAAGCGCCTGTCCCCGCATGCGGGGGACGGGCGCTTCGCATTTCGGAAGCAGCGGAAGTCAGCCTTTGACGCTGCCCGCGGTTAAGCCTTCGATGATTTTCTGCTGCAGGAAAGCATACAGGACGAGCACGGGCAACACGGAAAACACGATGCCCGTGCAAATGAGCGGGTAGTTCGTCTGGTAGGCGTCGCGGAAGCCGACCATGCCTGTCGGAAGCGTTTTGAGCCTGTCCGTGCTGATGAAGAAGTTCGACAGCAGGTATTCGTTCCAGTTACCCAGATAGTTGATGATGAACACCGTGACCAGGGCCGGCAGCGTCAGGGGCAGAATGATGCGGAAGAACAAGCCCGGAGAGCTTAATCCGTCCACGATCGCCGCCTCCTCCAGCTCCGCGGGAACCGAACGCATGAACGCCGAGATCAGCAGCACGCTGAACGGGATCGCGCCGGCCGTGTAAGGCAGCAGCAATGCCCAGGGGGAATCCAGCAGATGCAGGTCTTTGATCAAAATATACTGCGATATGAACAGCACATTGCCCGGGATGAGCATGCCGATCAAGACGAACTGATAGATCCATTTGCTTGTGCGCGCGAATTTCATCCGCGTCAAGGCGAACGCCGTGGCAGCCGCGAGCAGAACGCCCGCCACGGAAGCCGACAGGGAAATGTACAGGCTGTTGAAGAAATACACGTTGATTTTCGCCTGTTTCCAGGCTTTCACGTAGTTGTCGAAGAACAGCTCCTTCGGAAACCCGAGCGGATGGGCCGCGACTTCGGCGTTGGACTCCTTCAGGGAGGAGAACACGACGATGACGAAAGGGATCAAAATAACCGCTACGTACGCAAGCAGGATGACGTGGGGGACGGTTTTGCGGATCGCGGCCGGCATCAGTAATCGATCCTTTCGATTTTTCTGGCGAACGTGATTTGGTAAAGGGCCGTAAGAAGGAGCGCAATCGCGAAAATGAGAATCGACAATGCCATCGCGTATCCATATTCGCCGTACCGGGTACCCTGATTGACCATATAGGAGGCCATCACTTCGGTAGCGCCCGCCGGACCGCCGTTCGTCATGACGAGCACGATGTCGACGACCCGCATGGCTCCCGCAATGGACAGCATGATCACGACGGAAATGATCGGCATGATGAGGGGGACGGTAATGCGGGCCGCGCGCTGGAAGCCCGACGCCCCGTCGATGGCCGCCGCCTCATTGATTTCTTTGGGAAGGGAAATGATCGCGGCCAAGATCAGCACGATGTAGAAGCCCATCCATTGCCAAGCGTTCGTGATCAAGATCGAAACCATCGCCCATTTGGTATCCCCGAGCCACATGATCGGTTCCGCGCCGAACAGCTCGAGCACTTTGTTGAACAAGCCGTCATTCGGATGGTACAAGAACCCCCACAGGATGCCGATGATCGAGGTCGACAGAATGGACGGCATGAACACCGTCGTTTTGTACAAGCCCTGCAGCCGCTTGACGCCGCTGATGAGCAGCGAGAAGAAGAGGATGAGCGGAACCTGGAGAAAGACGGAGAACAGAATGAAATACAGGTTGTTCTTGACCGCCACCCAGAAGTCGGAATCCGCGAACGCCTGCCGGAAATTGGCCAGACCCGTGTAGCGTGCCGGCTCGAGCGCATTCCAATCCGTGAAACCGTAGCCGACCGAAGTCAGCAAGGTATAGATGAAGAACAGGAAATACAGCGCCAAACTCGGCAGCACGAACGCCCAGTAAACCGCGGGATTTTTCATTGTGTTTTTCATGGCTTCCCCACCCGTCGATAAGAAAGGGCGCCACTTCATGCAGCCGAGCGGCGCCTTTCGAATTCCTTTCGTTTACGATGTTTTACTTCGCGGCGGCCAGTTCGGCTTCCGAGACTTTCTGGATGGCGTCTGTGACCTGCTGCGCGGTGGCTTTGCTCGCGATCAGAAGCTGGATTTGCTTTTCGACTTCCCCGTTGACTTTGGAAACGACCAGGGAGTCGAAGTGCGGGAATACGGTGGTCGCGGCCTTGTTCGCCTCGAGGATTTTGGAAATGACGGGATCGTCGCTCGTCAATTGGTCGGCCGGCACTTTCATGGAAGGCAGCACGCCGTCTTCCTTGAAGCCGCGGATTTGGAACTCATCGGTGTACATGTTTTTGATGAACGCTTTGATCGCCTTCAGCTCGTTCCCGTTCACGTCGGCGGAGAAGCCGTAGCCGTTGTTTTGGTTGTAGTTCACGGCCGTCTGGTCTCCTTTGCCGCCGGTCACAGACGGGAACGCGATGTAGCCCACTTTGCCGGCCAGCGCTTTGCCGATCGCGTCTCCATCGGCTTTGAAGGAGGAAGCGCGCCATGTGCCGTCGAACAGCATGCCCGCTTTGCCGGTGATGAATTGATCCGTTTGGCCGGCGTAATCGATGCCCAGCTCGCCCTTGGTGAAGTAGCCTTTTTTGACCCATTCTTCGTACTTGGCGAAGGCGGCGACCACTTCTGGCTCATTCCATTTGCGCGTTCCGTTGCCAAGACCCGCTTGGATGTCCGGACCTGCGTAACGGGCCATCATCGTATTGACCATCATGAGCGGAACCCAAGCGGCCGAAGAGCCCATCGCGAACGGCGTGATGCCGTTTTTCTTCAGCGTTTCCGCAGCGGCTTCCAGCTCCTCCAACGTTTTCGGAGGGTTGATGCCGTATTGGGTAAAAATCTCGGTGTTGTAGAACAGCCCTTCGGAGCTGGCGCCGATCGGCAGGCCGTACACTTTGCCGTCTATGACGAACGTGGAGAAGTCCGTGAACTTATCCTTGATGCCGAGTTCGTCCAGAATCGGGGTCAAATCGAGCAGTTTGCCGGCTTTGGCGTATTTCTGGCCGTCCCCGGGGCCGCCGAACAGGTCGAATATTTTCGGAGGATTGCCGGCCGCCATCTCCGCGGGAAGCTTCGTCCAGCGGTTGACGGAATCCTCCACTGCGTCGTATTCGAAATTGGCGCCGGGAACTTCGGCTTCCGCGCGCTTGACGACTTCGTCCAGGATCGCTTTGCGGAATTGCTGGGCTTGGCCGACTTGGATGTGTCGCAGGGAAATGTCGAATTTCTCCGCCTTCGCCGGTTCGGATTCGCTGGGCGAGGGGCTGGCGCTGAAGCTGGGTGCCGGCGCGGAGGACGACGGACTGGATGCCGATTTGTCGGTGCCGCCGCAGGCGGCCAGAATGGTCGAGAACAAGAGCATTGCCGAGATGACCAGAATCAATTTTCTTTTCACGCGGATGACCCTCCCAGGGGTATAGTGTTTGATTCCTGCCTACGCCTTTATTGTAAAAGGAAACTTTGACGAAGTAAGGGAGTCATTCCCCTAAAGAGGGATAGAATTCTCTTGACGATTTTCCCCCGCACCGACTTGAAGGAAAATTGTCCGGGGAGCAGGATTCGACACGATTCGGCGCGAATAGGAAAGAGAACAGGTTAGGAGTGGATCTCGTGTTCAAAGAAGAGCTGTCCCCGGAGCAGCTGCTGAAAATCATTTTCGAATATACCGCGAAAATCGCCAGCGAGACCGAGCTCAAGAGGGTGCTGGTGCTGATGGCGAACATGGGACGCGAAATGATCCTAAGCGACCGCTGTACCGTGTGGCTGATCGACGACGTTCACAGCGAGCTCTACACGACGGTGGCGCACGGGGTGGACGAAATCCGGATACCGTACGGTACGGGTCTCGTCGGGTCCGCCATCACCACGGGCGAATCGATCATCATCAAAGACGCTTATCACGATCCCCGCCACAACGCGGACAACGACAGGAAAACCGGCTATCATACGAAATCGATCATCACCGTTCCTTTCCGGAACAACGACGGCGAAATCATCGGCGCTTACCAAGCCGTCAACAAACTCACCGAAATCGATTATTTCACCGAGAGAGACTTGGAAATGCTGACGCTCGCGGCCTCCTATGCCGGCAAATCGCTGGAATCGGTCATGCTCCATCAGGAGATCGTCGACACGCAGCGGGAGATCATCTCCACGATGGGCGAAATCGGCGAGATCCGCTCCAAGGAAACGGGCAATCACGTCAAACGCGTGGCGGAATACTCTTACGTCCTCGCGCTGGGCCTCGGGATGGATCCCGCGGAGGCGGAGGTGCTTCGCACGGTATCCCCGATGCACGATATCGGGAAAGTCGCGATTCCCGACGCCGTGCTGAATAAACCCGGCAAGCTCACTGATGAGGAATACGACCTGATCAAATCCCATACCCAAATCGGCTACCAGCTGCTCAAAGGTTCCAAGCGGAAGCTGCTCAGCGCGGCGGCGATCGTCGCGGAGCAGCACCATGAGAAATGGGACGGCAACGGATATCCCAACGGCCGCAAAGGCGAAGAAATCCATATCTTCGGCCGGATTACGGCGGTTGCGGACGTCTTCGACGCGCTGAGCGCCGAGCGGGTGTACAAGGCGGCTTGGCCGCTTGAGAGGATCGAGGCGTTGTTCCGCGAGGAACGGGGCAGGCATTTCGACCCCAAAGTGGTGGACGTGTTCTTCCGCGAGCTTCCCAAGCTGCTCGAGATCCGGGACCGGCTGACGGACGTCGAATAACGGGGTAGCAGGATTTCTTCGAAATAAAGGACCTCTTCCTCCGCTTAGCCGCTGGAATTTGAGGTCCTTTCGTTTTCACGATTCGCGATCAAATTACGGGTCCATGCAGACTTTCGCCTGTCCGAGCGTCCGATCCCCGTACCACCATTCCAGTACGTCCCCGTCGGAGAGCGAGCCGACTCCTGCCGGCGTCCCGGTAAACAGGATGTCGCCAGGCCCCAGGCCGAAAGCTTGTCCGACGAAATCGGCCAGCTCGCGGAGTCCGAACACCATATCCTTCGCATTGCCGCGCTGGACCTCCCGCCCATTCAATCTCAAGCCGAAATCTTGACCGGCAAGTGAAGCTTCCCCGGGATATGCCAACCACCGCCCTAGCGGAGCGGAGTTGCGGAAGCCTTTGGCCGACAGCCATGGCAGTCCCTTCGCCTTCAGCTCGTCCTGCAGGCTGCGAAGCGTAAGATCGAGTCCCACCGTCAGATGGGAGAACAATTCGTCCGGCGCCATCCCCGGCCGGTAAGGCTGTCCGATTCGAACGACGAGCTCCGCCTCGTAATGGACCGAGCCTTGGGTACCGGGAACGCGGAGAATCCCTTCCACCGTCTGGACGGCTGCATGGGACGGTTTCATGAACAGCATCGGTGCGGACGGCACGTCATTGCCGAGCTCCGCGGCGTGCAGCCGGTAGTTGCGCCCCACGCAATACACGTTATGAATTTCCACGATGAGCCTCCTCTAACGGGATACGGCCGCCAGCCAGCGGTCCGGATAGTTGGTGCAGATCATGATCGGTTCGGACCGGTCCGCCAGGATCCGCAGATCGCGCGGCTGGTTCACGGTCCAGGCCATGACCGTCACGTCCGCTTCTTCCGCTTGCCGCAGCAAGGCGGAGGTCAAATGATAGTATCCGATGGAAAGGAAAGAACAGCCGAGCGACTGTACGGTACTTATGAGCCCCGCCGGTTGATCTTCGATGATGAGCCCCGTGCGGATGGAATCGGTGATGTCGCGGACCGCCGTCAGAATCTCCGGACGGAACGACGTAATCACGACATCCTGTTCCATATTCCGGGCCGCAATGGCGTCGACGACTCGGCGGGCGGCCAGTCCCGGCGGGGAATCCTCTCCCTTGATCTCCACATTCAATCGGCAGCGCCCCGCGGCAAGAGCAAGAACGTCGTCGAGCGGCGGGATTCCTTCCTCCGAGAATGACGGGGCGAACCAACTCCCGGCGTCGAACCGGGCCAGCTGTGCCGCCGTGTATTCGGAAACCCGCCCTTGGGTTCTGGCCGTTCTTTTCAAGGTAGGGTCATGGATGACGAAGGGAATTTCGTCCCGCGACAGATGAACGTCAAGCTCCATCCATTGCACCGCGGATTCACTCAGGGCCAACCGGAACGCCGCCATCGTATTTTCGGGCGCTTTGCCCGACCATCCCCTGTGCGCAACGCAGGGATGAAGGGCCATACGGTCCAATTCCGTGAGCGGCATAACATCCGTCCTTTCTTTTAACCAGCGTTTGCGGCGGTCCCAAACCCGCTTGATTCCGTATTTAACGTTTCGCCACAATTTGCCCGTTCTCCTCCACTTCCGCCGCCGTCGATACCGCTGACAACCGAGCCAGCAGCGCTTTTCCGGCCTGTTCGTCCATCGGGGCGGGCTGCGCGTTTTGGGCCAGCATCGGATGGAGCGTCAAAGCGCAGGATCCGTCCTTGCCGCATTCGGCGATCAGCACGCCCGTCTCCGCCGATTTCGGCGACTTGGTCGCGGAAAACACGAAATTTCCGAGACTGTAGGCGATCCATTTCCCCTTGTAAGCTTCGAAGCCTTGCAGCACGTGGGGGTGGCTTCCGATGACCAAGTCCGCTCCCGCGTCGATAAATTTGCGCCCGTTGTTCGTCTGTTCGGCGATGGGCTTATCGGTATATTCGTCTCCCCAATGGACCATCACGACAACGATGTCCGCGTTGTTCTTCGCTTCCCGGATCGCGGCGATCGCCCGCGTCGGATTGTACGTTTCCGCGACGCCAGGATGGTTCCTGTCGGCCTTCCAGGAAACATTGGGAACGACGTGGCTGACGCCGATGAACGCGACGGTAATCCCTTGCGCTTCCACATAGGCCGGCGTGAAAGCCTCCTGATCGTCGTTCCCGGAACCCATATGATGGATCTGGTTGTCGTCCAATGCGTCCATCGTGTCCTGAAGGCCGACCCATCCGTAATCCAGCGTATGGTTGTTGGCGAGGCTTAAGACGTCGAATCCGGCTTCCCGTATCGCCGGCAGTGCAAGGGCGGAACCTCGGTACAGATACTGCTTGTTCTTCTCCGGCGTCCCCCGGTCCGTAATGGCCGACTCGAGATTTCCCGCCGCGATGTCGGCGGATTGAAGCAGGCCGCTTACGGCCCGATATGGATAATCGTATCCGTTCTTCTCCAGGAGACGGGCCACGCTGCTTGCGGGGAGAATGTCTCCCACGAACGCCATCGAGATTTGCCCGTTACCGGCCGTTCCCTCTCCGGAGGCCCCTGGGCTCCGGTTAGGTTCGCCGGCGTCGGCAGACGCGGAGGGAGTATCTTTGGAGGCGGGATCCGCGCCGGCGGATGCCGACTCGCTTCCAGTTGACTCCCGGCCGGCGGATAGCGATTCGCTGCCAGCGGGTTCCGCGCCGGCGTCGGAAGATGTTTCTGCGGGGAGGGACAGGGACGATCTTGGTGAAGAGGTTGCCGCAGCATCCCTCGGGGAAGCGGCAGATTTCGAACCGTCCGTTGATCCCGCATCCGAAGGCGCGAACCCGCCGGAGTCGCGTGCGGCGAGAAACCACACGGCGGCGACCGCAGCAATCAGACCTAACATGACGACATTCAGCGTGGCCAAATAACGAAAGCGGCCTCTTCGGCGCGAGCGCTTCTTCTCGTACGTACGGGAGCGGGAATAGGACATGGGGCTGCGTACCTCCAATTATGTCTTCCGGGCCATTATACCATCCGCCCGGGACTGATCATATATGCGGAAAGGCACAAGAGAGGCGGCCCCTTGGCCGCCCCTCTCTTTTCTATTTTCATGGTAAGGATGCAGCTATCCCCTTCGCTCAGGTCCGCAAATCGCTCTTTTTCACGCAGCTGTCCGATTCACTTGGAGCGGAGAAGTTCACCACTCTCGCAGACAGTTATGATATTGTTCCGCTCTTCACTATAGCCACTATCCCCTTCACTCAGGATGATCGCTATTCCTGAGCGAGAGGGATAGTGGTCATAGTAAGCAGGCGCATGGAAAGCCATCTACCGCGGTTATCCCCTTCACTCAGGCGGAAATCGCCATCCCTGAGCGAGAGGGATAGTGGTCATAGTAACCAGGCGCATGGAAAGCCATCTACCGCGGTTATCCCCTTCACTCAGGTGGAAATCGCCATCCCTGAGCGAGAGGGATAGTGGTCATAGTAAGCAGGCGCATGGAAAGCCATCTACCGCGGTTATCTCCTGCGCTCAGGCGGATCCACATCCCTGAGCGAGAGGGATAGTGGTCATAGTAAGCAGGCGCTATGGAAAGCCATCTACCGCGGTTATCCCCTTCACTCAGGCGGAAATCGCCATCCCTGAGCGAGAGGGATAGCGGTCATAGCGTCGAGAGCCGCGAAGAACCTTCAGCTGCCTCGGTGGTAGCGGCCGATCGTGACCGGAAGTCGGGCGGTGGCGCTCAACCTGCCCGACAATACGCCGGCGACCGCGGACATCATCAGCGGTTTGTTCTCGTAAGCGCATAGATAAACCGGAACGTCGGGCGCTGTCAGCAGATCGTACGGAGTTCTCCCGGCGACGAGCGCGAATTTGCGGTCCGGCCGCTCCGCCAATGCGTGGATCAGCCTGGATTGGGCCGGGGAGAATCCGGCATCGTAAGAGACGAATACGACCGTTCCGCTTCCTTCCGCAGCCAGGAAACAGGACTCCGCTTCCCGATGCGTCGGTTCGATGCCGATACGCACTTCGCGCACCGCGTACCCTTCCGCTTCAAGCGCTGCCCCTAACGTCCACCGCTGGGCAATCACCTCGATGACTTCCGTTCCCTTGCGCGCTTCCGTCCAAATCACCGTAACGGTTCCGTTTTTCGGCAGGGGCAGCTCCGATCTTCCTTTTACGACGGTAACGGCTTTCTCGCTAAGCCGGCGGGCGACTTCGCCCGCAGCCGCCCTATCGGCGACCTGCGCTATGTCTCCGAATAGTCCGCGCGATTCCTTCAGCTTCCAAATCCGTTCCACGGCGTCGTCGATGCGCGATTCCGGGATCTCCCCTGCGTGCACGGCTTCCAAGACTGCCTCCAGCGCGGCGATCTGACGGTCGATCCGATGGCTGACAAGCACCAGGTCCGCGCCGGCTTGAATGGCCTGAACGGCGCCCCGAGCGACGCCGATCGTCTCCGATATCGCGTTCATTTCCAGGCAATCCGTCACGATGACGCCTTCGAAGCCGAGTTGTTCGCGGAGCAAGCCGGTCAATATCCGGCGGGACAGCGTAGCCGGTACCCCGTCCTCCTCGAATGCCGGAAAGACGACGTGGGCCGTCATGATCGAGTCGACGCCGCGTTCGATCGCCTTCCGGAACGGGACCAACTCGACCTGATCCAGCCGCTCCCGGTCATGCGGGACGACGGGCAGCTCGTAATGGGAATCCGAGGCCGTGTCCCCATGGCCGGGAAAATGCTTGGCCACGGCTGCCACCCCGCCACTTTGGTAGCCGGCGGCGGCCTCAGATCCCAGCCGGGCGACCTGCGCCGGATCCTCCCCGTACGACCGGACGCCGATCACCGGATTCCGGGGATTATTGTTGACGTCCAGGCAAGGGGCGAAGTTCATGTTGATGCCGATCGCCCGGAGCTCGGCAGCGGCCTGCTTCGCGGCTTCGAAGGTCAGACGCTCGTCGTCGGCCGCTCCTTGGGCCATGGCGCCCGGCATCACGGTGACGCCCTCCTCCAGCCGGACCACCATGCCGCCTTCCTGGTCGATGGAGAGGAACAGGGGCGTCTTCGCCGCTGCTTGAAGCCGTTCGGACAAAGCGGCGACCTGCGCCGCATCCTTCAGATTCCGGCGAAAATAAATGACGCCTCCGATCCCGTACTTCCGGATCAGCTCCAGAATGCCTTCATCCGGCTCCGTCCCTGCGAATCCGCACATGAACAGCTGCCCGATTTTTTCCCGAAGCTCCAATTGCCGCCAATCGATCCGCTCCGCCATGATTACCGTTCTCCTCCCGAAGGCCATGACGGCCGTGCCGCCATTTCGCCCTGCTTTTGATGCATTTCGCGAAATTCCGATGGAAGCATGCCCGTGTATTTGCTGAATACCCGGGTAAAATAGCGCCTCTCGGCGTATCCGACCATTTGGCCGACTTGGGTGACGCTTTTGTCGCTTAGCGCGAGCAGGGATTTCGCCATCTCCATCCGCTGCCTCGTCACGTATTCGACGAACGTTTCGCCGAAGTGCTGTTTGAAGAGCAGGCTGAAATAGCTCCCGCTGATCCCGAGATAATCGGCCAGCGTATCGATGCTGAGGTCCGAGGACAGGCTGCGTTCGATGAAATCCCGGGCGGAGAGCATGAGGACGTCGCTCGTTTTCTTCTTCATGACGCTGTCGAGCGAGCGGTCCACCAGTTGATTGATCACGGCCAGCGTATCCCGGACGCCAGGATTCCGGTCGATCCGCCTCCAGATCTCCGCCTCTTCTTCCCGCGACAGAACGTCGATCGCCCGCATTTCCCGAAACAGATGCAGGCAGAGGTAGTGAAGGATCGGCTCCGCCCGTTCCGCGGAAACGTCCGGCAGCCTGCGGAAGCTGTCGTTCAGCTCCTTGAGCGCGGTCTCCGTCCTTATCCGGTCGCACCTTTTGAGGCCGGTGACCATTTCTTCGATCCAATTCCACAGCAACTGGGACGACGAGTCCTCGGCAGCCCGGCTTTTCTCCGGCACGATGATGCCCACCGAAGTGGCCGGGGACAGGTTCAACTGCCTCTGCAGCGCTTTATGCGCTTGAGCCAATCGCTCGATCGGCACGGGCGCCGGGTGCAAGGCCACCCGGATGCCGAGCTTCAAATAATTGTCCACGGACGAAAGAAGCAGCTCCGCCCATTCGAGGATCCGGTTGCGGTCGAAAGGGTCGGACGGCCTCCGCTCGACGAGCACGCACCATTCCCCGCTCCGTACCTGCAGAACGGAATGGGGCAGGCTGAGGGAAGCGAGGCTCTCCTGCAAAATGTTTTGCACCGCGAAGTTCCATAGCTTCCGCTCCTTCTCCTCCCACGTGTGCTCCTTTTTGGAATAATCGGCGACGTCCACGAGCATCATCGCGAATGTCAGGCCTTCCTCCTCGGCTTCCCGCATCCGGAGGAACGAGCGCGCCGTCCCGCCTCCAAGATCGACAAGCAAATCGTACAGCACCTTCTCGTATGCGAGGTGAAAGACCCGCCGCCACTCCCTCTGCATCGTCTGCTGCTCATAGTTGCGCTCGCGGATTCCGTTCGCCAATCGTTCGACCGTGCGGGACAGCTCCTCATAATCGATGGGCTTCAGGATGTAGTCCTTCACCTCGTACCGGATCACCGAGCGGACGTAGCTGAAATCCTGGTATCCGGTCATCATCACGACTTCCGCTTCCGTATCGAAATCCCTCAGCTCCTCGAGAAACCGAATCCCGTCCATCACCGGCATGCGGATGTCGCAAAGGATGATCTCCGGCCGCTCGCGGCGGGCGATTTCGACCGCTTGTTCTCCGTTGCGCGCGATCCCGGCCACCTCGATGTCCAACGCTTCCCACGGAATGACCGCCTGCAAATTTTTGAGGATATTCGCCTCGTCATCCACCAGAAGCGCTTTAAGCCTCATGCGTATCGCCTCCCGCCGTTTTCGGAATGACGCATTTGATCACCGTGCCGAAGCCGGGAGAGCTGCACAAGATAAGCCCGCATGACGGACCGTAGTGGATGCGCAGCCGGTCGGCCACGTTGCCTAACCCAAGTCCCCGCCGTTCTCCGCTTTCCGGCGACTCCCCGTATATTTCCTCCAAGGACGTCTCCCCCCGCATGGCGAACAAAGCCAGCCGTTCCTCCGGGATTCCGATCCCGTTGTCTTCGACGAAAAAGGCAATACGGCCGCCTTCCTCCCTCGCCGTCACCCGGATGCGCCCCATATAGCCGATCCCTTCGAAACCGTGCTGGATGCTGTTCTCCACGAGCGGCTGCAGCGTCAGCTTCAGGATGTGCTCGCCAAGCAAATGCAGAGGCACGTCAATCTCGTACTCGAATAAATCGTCGAAACGGTATTTTTGGATTTCCAAGTAGCTGTGCAGATGCTCGAGCTCCTGTTCGACCCGGATTTCTTCCTTCTGCTGGATGCTGATCCTTAAAATTTTGGCGAGCATCCGTACCATCTTGCTGACTTTGCGCCCTTCGTTCTGAATGGCCAGAATGTTGATGGACTCCAGCGCATTGAACAGAAAATGGGGTTTGATCTGGGCCTGCAGCAGCATCATTTCGGCTTTGCGCTTGCGCCTCTGCTCCTGCTTGACGTCCTCGAGCAGTTCCGATACCCTGCGGACAAGGCGGTTGAAGCCCTTGGAAAGGCTAGTCGTCTCGTCGTTGCCCATCACCGGCACCTGCGTCGTCAAATCGCCCCGCTCCACGCGGCGCATCGCCTTGACGACCCGGTTGATGAACGAGATCGTCCGCCGGACGAACAACCGGTGAAACAGGACGGCGCAAGCGAGCGTGGCGATCATGATCGCCGCCATCCACCGGAGCACGATTTCCATGTCTCCGGACAAGTACCGCCACGGCGTGACGGACACGAGCTTCCAGCCATCGCGGATGCCCAAGCGCTTCAAATCTTGCAGGTCGGCGACGGACACCAGGCTTTTGACGCCTTGGAACGCGAGCGTTTTGCTCTGGTACTCGGCGGTCGAGAGATCCAGCCCCTGCTTGGAGGAGGTATCCGTCAAATCGGGAAAACGGGCCCCTTCGAGCGAGGCGAGCGAATCGTAGAGGACCGTGCCGTTCTTCCCGACGATCAAATAGCGGCGGTCGAGCTTGCTCTCGTTGCTGCCGTAAAAATCGAAAATTCGGTTCAGTTCCCTCATCTGGTAACGGATGACGAGAATGCCTTTATTCTTCAGCGTATCGACGTCCAGAAGGACGCGGATCTGCGTAAAGAGGTTGTTCGCGCCCGTAAGTCTGCTGTCCTCATAGGGGGCGATCCAGACCGGCGCGCCGTTTTTGCGGAGGACTTCTTCGTAAACCGGATTCGACTCCAATTCCTCAAGAGGGATCGTCGTGTCGGGAATGTAGTTGACCTTGATAATCCGTTTGTCGTTGCGGTACAGCGTCACGGACTTCAGGTCCGGGCTGGTAAGAAGCACCCGGCGCCTGAGCAGCTCCTGCTCGCGCAGGCTCTCGTACTCCTGGTTCTGCTTTTTCGCTTCCTCGCTGACGGCGCTCGGGTCGTACGCCCCTTGCAGGCTTTCCACGCTGTCTTTGGTCGTCACCCAGAAATCGGAGAACGCGTTGGCTTCCCGGATCATGTTGTTGATGTTGCGCCCGATCGCCTTGAGCGTCATTTCGGTCTGCTCGGCGTATTTGTCCTGATTGATATGCTGGAATACAAGATAGGAAACGCTTCCCAGAACGAACATCGGAACGATGATAAAAGCGATGAAGGCGGCGAAAATGCGTTTGGATAAACTCATGCAGCTGGTTCCCCTCCCTCTCCGTCGGGTCGTTCCATGTCCATTATAACAGGACGGTTTGCGACATTATCGTGATCGAGGGATAAAATTCTATCATGGGATCCCGAAATCTTACGCGGAAAATGCAAAAAAGCGGACCGAGGTCCGCTTGGAATTGTCGAAATACCATCTTGATCCCATGATTACTCGGGTAAGAAACGTTCCCGGACGTATTGCAGCAGCGGGCCGAACTGCCGCCCTTCCGTTCGGAACACAGGCCAGCCGCCCGCCAAGGCCGCTTGCTCCGCGACCGGCGACGGCCCCCGGAGAACGACGCCGATGATACCGTCCAGCCGGAGCAGCTCCGCATCCTCGTCGCTTCTTAAGAGAACGAGTTTCGGGCAGGGAGCGCCCTTAAACCCTTCGACGATGACGGCGTCCGCCCCCTCCTCTTCCATCGCGGCCAGCAGCTCTTCCAGAGACGCCGGCCGTTCCCGAACCCACGACGTCCGGGAGTCCGAGGCGAGCGCGGTCATGCACGCTCCCGCCTCCCTATGCCGCCTCGTATCGGCGCCTTCCGGCTCGGGATCGGCGTCGTGGGCGTCCCGTTTCACCGTTGCGACGCTCCTTCCACAAGCGGTGAACAGCCGGACGAGCTCGCAGGCGAGCGTGGTTTTGCCCGCGTTTTTGTACCCGGCCACCTGCAGCACGATCATGAGCCGAACATCCCTTCCGCCAGCGGAATGACCGTTACGAGCGCTCCCTGCTCCAACCCTTCCTTCAGCGGCGGAAGGACCACCAGGCTGTCGGCTTCCGCGATCGTCGTCATGAGGCTGGAGAAATCGTCACCGGCCGGCCGTACCCATACCGTGCCCTCCCGTACTTCCAGACGGCTTCGCACGTAACGGGAATAGGCGTTGACCTTGGGAAAAGCCTCCGCCAGCCGGGCTTGGATCGCGGCTCGTTCCGGCATCGGGTGACGCAGCATTGTCCTCAGCGCGGGCACGGCGAACAGCTGGAAACCGACGAAGCAGGCGCCCGGATTGCCGGACAGCGCGAGCAGCAGCTTGCCGTCCAGCACGGCCGCCGTCGTCGGGCTTCCCGGACGCATCGTCACCTTGTTGAACAGCGTCTCTCCTTCCCATCCGGCCAAGATGTCGACGAGGATGTCGCGGTCTCCGACGGAGACGCCTCCCGTCGTCAGGAGCAGGTCGCATTCGGCCAGTCCTCGCCGAATCATGGCTTCGGCTTCCTCCGGCCGGTCCGCCGCGCGGCCGTACAGCACCGGCTCCGCGCCGGCCTCCCGCAGCAGCGCGGCCAGCATCGGCGCATTGCTGTTGCGGATGCGCCCCGGCGCCAACGGTTCGGCCGCTTCCAGCAGCTCGCTGCCGGTGGCCAGCACCCCGACGCGCGGACGGCGCACGACGGGCACGCCGGCCATGCCGAGCGACGCCAGCAGCGCCGTCTCTCCGGCGCCGATGAGGCGGCTTTCGCCGAACAGCCGCACCCCGGCGGCAACCTCGCTGCCGACGTCCGCCACGTTGCGGCCCTTCGGCACGTGCTTTCGGATGCGCACGCAGTCCGCGCCTGCGCGCACGACCGTCTCCGTCATCTCGAGCATGACGACGGTATCCGCTCCCTCCGGCAGCATGGCGCCGGTCATGATGCGCGAAGCTTGCCCGGGGCCGACGACAAACCTGGGCACCGCTCCAGCCGGCAACGATTCCAGGACCTGAAGGAGGGCCTCTCCGGAAGACCCTTCGGCCGGCAAATCGGCCGCCCGAACGGCGTACCCGTCCATGGCGGAACGGCGGAAAGGCGGAAACGGGTGCGGTGCCGCGACCGGTTCCGCCAGCCGCCTGCGCCAGGCTTCAAAAAGAGGAACCGTTTCCGTTTCGAGAGGCCGGACGCGGGCAAGCACCCGGCCGAGCGCCTCTTCGGGAGACACGGCCTGGCGCCGGAAGCGTTCGGGCAAGGGGGAAGTTGTCATCGCAGCTAGGCTCCTTCAGGGAATATCGGGATCACGGCCAAGCCGGACTCCCTTATAATCTTCGGGGGTATCCACGTCCTCCGCGAACGTGTCCGGAACGCCGGCAGCCCGGAAATCCTCTTCCGCCATTCCGGTCCAGGAGATTCGATCAAGCAAGGCGAACATCCTTCGTTCGCCTTGCTCAAGCAGTTCCCCGGCGGTCAGGCCGACGTCGCTTCGGTAAACCGCGTGAAACGGCTGCGGCCTGCCGCCGATCATGGGAAGCGCGGCCGCAGCACCCTCGCGGAGAAGCCGGTCGAGCAGCAACGAAGCCGCCCGGCTGTCCGCCCAAGGCTGATCGCACGCCAGCAGCCAAACATACGGGTTGCGGACCGCGGCGAAGCCGGCATGCACTCCGGCAAGCGGCCCTTCGCCTTCGTAGAGATCCGGGACGACGGCAACGCCGTAGCGCACCCGCAGCTCCCGGGCAAACTCGCCTTCGCCCGCGACGACGATCACCTCGTCCGTCCAGGCGGCCGCCGTCCGGATCTGCCGGTCGATGAACGCTTCGCTTCCGACCGTAAGCAGCGCCTTGTTCCGGCCGCCCATCCGGCGTCCCCGGCCTCCTGCCAATATGACCGCCGACGTCTTCATCCTGCATTCCCCCGGTGGATCCGTAATCAGCTACATTTTAACTTCCGGCCAAATAATCGACAAGCTTCTCCGCCGCCTGTCGTCCCTGGTCGACGCAATCCGGCAGTCCGACGCCCCCGAAGGGCTGACCCGCGGGCAGCACGCCGGGCAGCCGCTCGCCCAGCGCCGAGAGAAAAATGTCCGCGGCATGACGGTGCCCGACCGGATATTGAGGCATCGATCGGCGAAGGCGCGTGATCTCCGCGAACGCCGGCTCGGTGTCCACGCCCAATAGCGCCTTCAAATCGCGGCGGACGCCGGCCGTGATCTCCTCGTCCGAGAGGTCGACGTTGCCTTCTTCCCCGGCGCGGCCGACGTAGCAGCGGACGAGGCGTTTGCCTTCCGGCGCGGTATGCAGCCATTTGGACGACGTCCAGGTGCTGGCCGTGATCAGGAAGCCTTCCCCGCGGGGCACCAAAAATCCCGAGCCGCCGAGCGGGTGGCCGATCCCTGCCTCGCCGAAGCCGAACACGACGTTGGCCACCGAGACGTAGTTGATGTTCCGCATGGCCGAGACGTCCGCGTGCGGGTCCAGCAAGTCCGCGATGCCGGAAGCCGGCAAGGCGACCACGACTGCGTCCGCGTCGACGGGCGCTCCTGCTTCGAGCGACAATCGGTACGCAGCTGGACCGAAACTTGACGCGTTTTCCCGCTTCGACAACGCGACGGCTCGGGCTCCCAGCCGGATGTCGCAACCATACGCCCGCAGCTTCGCCTCAAGCGCCTCGATCACGGCGGACAGTCCGCGGCGGAACGTCAGAAACACGGACCCGGCCGCCCGGACTGCAGGCTCGCCCACCGACCCCTGCGCTTGCGAGGCTTTGCGGTTTTCCGCCATGCCCCGGATCAAGCTGCCGTACTGCCGCTCCAGCTCGCGGAATTGCGGAAACGCGGCCTGCAGGCCGAGCGCGTACAGGTCGCCCGCGTAAATGCCCGCCAGCAGCGGCTCGAATATCCGTTTCACCATCTCCGGCCCGAAGCGCCTCTCGAGAAACGCCCCGACCGTCTCATCCCCGGCCCCGGCCGGCGCCGGCGGAATGTCCCTTTCCTCGAGCGCCCTTCGTTTGCCCTCGTCCGACAAGAGTCCTGTCTTGAGGAAGGCATCCCCATCGACCGGCACGCCCATGTACAGGCCGGCCGGCATCGGATGCAGCTCGCCGTCGCGCACGATGTACGTCTTCTTCGCCTGCGGGTTCGTTCCCGTAAGCTGATCCTCCAGCCCGAGCTCTTCGGCGAGCCGGACCATGGGCCTCTTCCGGGCTAGAAACGAGTCCGGCCCGCGTTCGATGAAGAAGCCGTCCCGACGAAGCGTATCCACCCGCCCGCCCAGCCGTTCCGATCCTTCGAGAAGCGTCACGGAGATCGGCATCCCGCGCTCCTCGGCCGCCCGGTATAAATAAAAAGCGGCGGAGAGGCCCGTCACGCCGCCTCCCACCACCGCCACTTTTCGAACGTCATGATGACGATCCATTATGAAGCCGCCTCCCCAAGCGCCCGCACCGATTCGGCCAGTGCCGCCATATACCGGGGGTCGTCATTCAGCATCTCGATCCGCTCGAGTCGAATGCCCAAGCCGGACGCGTGCTTCTTCGCTTCGAGATCGATGTCGTACAGCACTTCCAGATGGTCGGAGACGAATCCGACGGGCGCCACGAGCACGTCCTTCACGTCCTCCGCCGCCAGTCGGTCCAGCGTTTCCAGGATGTCCGGTCCGAGCCAAGGCTGCCCGGTCTTGCCGGCGCTTTGCCAGGTGAACTGCCAATGCTCCACGCCGGCCGCGGACGCGACCGCGCGGGAAGTTTCCAGCAGCTGCTCCGGGTACGGATCCTTCATTTCCAGGATTTTCTCCGGCAGGCTGTGGGCGCTGAACAGCACCATGACCCGGTCCTTCCGATCCCCGAACCGATCCAGCGCCCGAGAGACCCGATCCGCCAGCGCTTCGATCAAGGAGGGGTGCAGGTGATACTGCTTCACGAAAGACATCGCGATGCCGCGTTTGTCCGCTTCTTCTTGGGCTCTCTTGATATAGCCGCCGACGCTCATGGAAGAGTACTGGGGCGTGAGCACGATGCCGACGGCCTGCGTGACGCCGTCTGCCGCCATGGCCGCGACTCCGTCTTCGATGTACGGCGGAGCGTGCTTCAACCCTTGGTAGCAAACGTAACGTCCGGGTCCCGCCATCCCGTCGAGCGTCCTTTGCAAGGCCGCGACTTGCCGGTCCGTATTCTCCCGGAGCGGAAACACGCCGCCCACGATGGCCTTGTAACGGCCCGTCAACTCTTCGAGCTGCTCCGGCGTCGGCGGGTGTCCCCGGCGGATGTGGGTATAGTAAGATTCGACCTTGTCCAAGCTTTCCGGCGTGCCGTACGACATGACGAGCACCCCTACCGGTTTGGCATTCGCTTGCGTCATGATTTCACCTCCGGACGAAGCTTCTCAGAGGAATATTCGTGAATGAAGGCGGTCAAATCCCGGAGCTTGTCGAGCGAAGCTTCGGGGAACAATCCGTGTCCGAGATTGAAAATGAAGCCGTCTTGCCGCATCCCTTCGTCGAGCAGGCGCTTGGCATGTTCCCTGATGACCGAGTCGGGCGCCGTCAGGACGTACGGATCCAAATTCCCCTGGATCGCGAAACGGCCATCCGTCCGGAGACGGCCTTCCGTCAGCGGCACCCGCCAATCGAGCCCGACGACGTCCGCACGGAGGTCCGTCAGCGAGGACAGGAGCTCCCCGGAGCTGACCCCGGGGAAATAGATTTTGGGAATCGGCAGGTCGTCGATCTGGTCGAAAATGCTCTTCACGTGGGGCAGCACGAATTCCCGGAAATCGTGCGGCGCCAGCGTTCCGACCCAACTGTCGAAGAGCTGGACCGCTTTGGCGCCGGCCACGTAGTGCGCCCGCAAATACGCCGCAGCCATGTCGGCCAGCTTGCCCATGAGTTGGTGCCATACCGCGGGCTCCCCGTACATAAGCGCCTTCGTCAGCCGGTAGGACCGGGTCGGTTTCCCTTCCACGATGTAGCTCGCCAGCGTGAAAGGCGCGCCCGCGAACGTGATCAGCGGAACGTCAAGCTCCCGGCCCAGGATCCGGATCGTCTCCAGGACATGGGACAGGTCCTTCTCGACGTCGATCGGCTTCAGCCGCTCCACGTCGGACGCGCTTGCGACCGGATTATGGATAACCGGTCCCACGTTCTTGACGATGTCGAAATCGATGCCGATCGAAGCGACGGGATTCATGATGTCGGAATAAAGAATCGCGGCGTCGACCCCGAGCTTGCGCACCGGCATGAGCGTGACTTCGGCCGCCAGCTCCGGCTGGCGGCAAATTTCGAGCAGCGAATATTTTTCTTTGATTTTGCGGTAATCGGGATCGTACCTGCCGGCTTGCCTCATGTACCAAACGGGCACCCGGTCGACGGGCTGTTTGCGGCACGCGCGGATAAAACGGTCGTTGTAAGCCATCCGGCAACCTCGCTTGCTTGTCTGGAATGGTTGTTCTTTCTTCCCATTATGCCCTTTATGCAAACCGCCCACAACCTGGCAGGGGCCGGGGAGTATGACAAATGAATGACAATCGGATTATGGTATACTGACTCTACGGCTTGG
The DNA here is from genome assembly GCF_019400745.1 of Cohnella sp. CFH 77786. GTDB lineage: Bacteria > Bacillota > Bacilli > Paenibacillales > Paenibacillaceae > Cohnella. Next base: position 637,892 of record NZ_WJIB01000001.1, read on the forward strand.
GACGGACCGGAAGGAGCAAGGAATGCATGCATCGATGGAAAGTCAATTTGGCGGTTCTATGGTTCGGCAACTTTCTCGTGATGGCGGGCATGACGATGATCACCCCGTTTTTGTCGCTTTACCTGAAACAAGATCTCGGCCTGACGAACGAGCACGAAATCGGCGTTTGGGCAGGGCTTATCTTCGCGGCGAACTTCGTGACTTCGTTCCTGTTCCAGCCGCTGTGGGGCAAGCTGTCCGACCGATATGGCCGCAAAATCATGCTGCTCCGCTCCGGATTCGGCATGGCGCTCGTCATGGCCTTGATGGGCTTCGCGCAGACGCCGCTCCACTTGCTCCTCCTCCGGATGGCGAACGGGACCATCTCGGGCTACACGCCCGCAGCCGTCTCGCTCGTGTCCGCCTCCACCCCGAAGGAACGGATGGGCTTCGCCATGGGGACGCTCCAGTCCGGCGGCACGGCCGGCGTCATCCTCGGACCGTTCCTCGGAGGCTTGATGGCGGACACCTTCGGCTTCCGCCCGATTTTCTACATCACCGGATCGCTGCTTTTCATCGCCTCGGCTCTGTCCTGGATCATGGTGCGCGAGAATTTCGACCGCTCCGCCGCGGCGAGGGCCCCGCAGTCCAGCGTCGTCAAAGGCTTCCGCGAGCTGATGGGAATCCCGCAAATCCCGGTTCTGCTTTCCGTCACCCTGCTTATCCAATTCGCCATGCTGAGCCCGATGGCGCTGATTCCGCTCTACGTGGAGAAGCTGAACGTCGCCCCGGAAAACCTCGGCTTCTGGTCCGGATTCGTCGGCTCGGTCACCGCCATGTCGAACATGATCTGCTCCCCGCTGCTCGGACGGCTCGGCGATAAAATCGGAGCGACGAAAATCCTCATGATCTCCCTCGCGGGAGCCGCCGTCATGTTCGTGCCTCAGGCGTTCGTCGGCTCCGTGGACGAGCTGCTCGTCTGGCGGTTCCTGCTGGGCTGTTTCATGGGCGGCCTCATTCCGACCGTGAACGCGCTGCTGCGCAAGCATACGCCCGACGGCATGGAGAGCCGGGCGTTCGGGTTCAACGGCAGCGCAGCCTCGGCAACATGCTCGGGCCCGTGATCGGAGGCGCCTTGTCGGGACCGATCGGGATCGGGGGACTTTTTCTCCTGTCCGCGGCGATGCTCTTCGCGACGGGCGTCTGGTTCTATTTCACGACGGCCAGGGCAAGGCCGTCGTAAGCGGGCAGGTGCGCGCCGGTTAACCGCGGGTCTTGCGCGATCCGCCGGTTGAATTCGCGCATCGCCATCACCGACGGCCCCTCTTTGCCAGGGTCGATCGTACGTCCTCGCAGAAGCGTGTTGTCGGCGGCGATCAGCGCTCCCGGACGGGCGAGCCGGATCGCCTGCTCCAAATAGTGCGGATAATTCTCCTTGTCCGCATCGATGAAGAAGAAGTCGAAACGCCGGCCCTCCCTGACGAATCGCTCCAGAGAGCCCGAAGCGTCCCCGATGACCGTCTCCGAACGGTCCTTGTAGCCGGCGGCCGCCAAGTTGCCTCTCGCGAATTCCGCATAATCCTCCCTGATTTCCAGGGAGGTCAGCCTGCCTTCCGGCGGCATTCCCCGGAGCAGGCAGATGGCGCTGTATCCGCCGAGAGCCCCGATTTCCAGCACGTCATGCGGCCGCGCGAGCGTCGCCAGCAGCGTAAGCAGGCGACCGTAAGCTGGCGCGACGGAAATTTCCGGCATCCCCCGCTCCCGAATTCCCTCCAGCACGCGCTCCAGATCGGAATCCTTTGCGAATAGCGAATCCAAATAGTTTTCCACGGGTTCGCTCATCTCTGTCCACCCCTTCCAAAATGAACCGTTAACGAAACTTATTCTCCCATTTTATCGTATATGGGATGTCATATCATTATTTTCTCCTTATTACGCCATCATTTGAGGATTGTAAAACTTTCGGCGTTCGGGCTATACTGAACTTTGATTTCCGGAAAAGGAGCCACCGATTCATGCTCACGCAGTTGCAGTCCGCCGCCCGCAAAGGCTTGCGGATTTCTTGGAACGGATTCCGCTACATCCCTTATGGAGCCGCGGCGCTTCTGATCGTCTCGATGCTGTTCAAGCTGGCTTACCTGGACCGCCATTTGAACGTCGGAGGCATGAACCATTGGAAATGGGAAGTCAACCTCGGCGCGATGATGCTGGCAACCTTCTGGACGGCCTTCCTGGGGCCGCGGGCACGGATCGCGTCGATCGTCGTCCTGGACCTGCTGCTCTCGGCGGTAATTTTCTCCGACCTGGTCTACTTCCGCTATTTCAAAGATTTCATTTCCGTTCCCGTTCTCATGCAGGCCGGGCAGGTCAGCTCGCTGCAGGATAGCATCTCGAGCCTGATCATTTACAAAGACGCCATCTACTTCGCCGACTTGCCTTTCGCGATCCTGATCGCGGTGTGGGTGTTCCGGAACAGCAGCCCCAAGCGGGGCTATCGGCCGCCCGGTACGCGTCGCTTCCAGCTCTCGATCCGGCTGCTGACCGGCATTCTCGCGTTCGCGATCGGCTATCAGCTGATCGCCATCCCCGTCGAGCAGCAGAAAAACGGGTGGGCAGCCGGCTTATTCGAAGGCAACTGGTGGAATGTGCCGATTTATAACGTCACCGGATTGTTCGGCTTCCATGGGTATGACGCATACCGGTACGCCAAGGAGAATTGGCTCGGCGGAGGCGTCACCGAAGAGCAGATCCAGCAGGCCAAAGATTGGATTAACGAACGGCGACAGCTGCAGAAACAGGCTGAATCCGACCCGCTGTTCGGCGCGTACAAAGGCAAAAACGTCCTTGTCGTGCAGGCGGAAGCGTTCCAGGCGTTTCTGATCAACCAGAAGATCGGCGGCCAGGAAATTACGCCGAACTTGAACAAGCTGATCGGCCGGAGCGTCTATTTCCCGAATTTCTACCACCAGACGGCAAACGGCCGGACGTCCGACGCGGATTTCGCGACGAGCTGCTCCTTCCAGCCGGTCTCCTCGGGATCGGTATTCATTCGCTTCGCCAGCCACGAGTTCGACTGCCTGCCGCAAGTGCTCAAGGCCGAAGGGTACGGAGCCACCGTCCATCACGCGTACGACGGCAGCTTCTGGAATCGCAACAACATGTACCACAACATGGATTACGACAAATTTTACAACATCAAGGATTTCAAAATCGACGAGCCGCTCGGCTGGTCCCTCGGAGACAAGTCGTTCTTCCGCCAGACCGTGCAGCAAATCGCGGACCGCGATAAATATCCCTTCTACGCCATGGCCATCACGCTGTCCAGCCACCATCCGTACGCCATCGGCAAGCACGATCTCGATGTCGGGAATCTGAACGGAACGCTGCTTGGCACGTACATCCAGGCGGCCCACTATGTGGATGAGGCGGTAGCCGTCCTGGTCGACGAGCTGAACAAAGCCGGACTCTGGGACGATACGATTCTGATGTTCTACGGTGACCATGACAATTCGATCAACAACTGGGACGATTATGCCAAACTGTTCGGCAGACCGGTGACCGAGCTGGAGAAGAGCACGATCCTGAAAAAAGTGCCGTTCTTCATTCACCTGCCGAACGACGAACATGCGGGCGTGAACGAGAAAGCGGTCGGCCAAATCGATACGGAACCGACAATCCTCCATTTGCTCGGCATTCAGGCCGAGAATTACGCGATGATGGGCGTCAGCATGATGTCCTCCGCTCCCAAAAACGTCGTGTTCCGCAACGGCGGTTTTACGGACGGAAACGTCTTTTTCGTTCCCGGCAGCGAAGGCATCTTGGGCCGCGGGACTTGTTATTCCATGAAAGACGGGTCGGTCCAGGACGCCTCCGTCTGTCTCCCCGGCGCGCAGCAAGCGCGAACCGAGCTGCAAATATCCGATCGGATCGTGGACCACGATCTGGTGCCGAGGATGAAAGAAGAGACGGCTCAAAAGTAAGAACAAAGACCGTTCCGCGCCAGTTGTTCGACTGAGGCGGAGCGGTCTTTTTTACGGGATTCCCGCTTATTTCACGAACCGGCGCGCTTTTTCCACCGCTTCGTCCTCCGTGGGAGCCGTGACGTAACGGCCATTGATGAATACGAAGGCATAACGGGAGCAAGGTCCGCAGTAGGATTTGCAGCCGACCTTCACTTCCGTGCCGGGGGCGATTTTCTGCAGCTTGGACACCATCGTTTTCACCCGGATGTGGCGGCACTTGTCGCAAATCCGGATGTCGTTATGACCCGCTCCCGGCGCGCCGCCTGGATTCGTCTGTTCAATGGTCGCCATGGTTGCCTTTGCTCGGGTTGGTGATGACGAAACCCTCTTTCGGAAAATATAAGTAGTCGATTTTCACGCCGTCCAGCAGCTCTTCGCCGCTCGTGAGCAGGACGTCGATGCCTTTGTCCGTCGCGACGACTTCGTCCTTGTCGGTAGGCACGCCCAAATCCAGCCCGTAGTGGGCATGGTCTCCGTGACTGTGCGTGATAATGACGCGAAGCTTTTTGCCTGCGTTCTCCTGCTTGTCCAGCTCTCGCCGGAGGACATTGGCCGCGTTGCGGGTAATTTTGCACTTCATGGTTTTCCACTCCCGTCATGGTCTCGCTCTATTGTAATGGTTTCCTGCGCCGTTTTCCAGCGCGTATTTGCGCTCCATGTACCGGGCGAACCAAGCGGCGGCCAAGGCGGTTACCGCCGCATCGTCGATCGGGACGAACGGCATCAGGTCGGGGAGGACCCAGTACAATGCGACGGGGACGATGAACAGAAGCTTGTCCCCGAGACTCACTTGCGGGGAACGCAAAATTTTCCATACGCGGGATGGCAGACGGCTCCAGAGACGGGTCAGGGATTTTTTTCGGGTCATGGGGGCTTCCTCCTGCCTTTCGGCATGTTCGACTGCGATTGCTCCCAGTTTACCCTAACGGTCGAAGATGAATCTACTCCGGCAAATCGAGCGCCTCGGCGAGCAACCGGTTCAATCGCTCCGAGATGCTTGGAAACTCCGCAAATGGCAGAGGGTTGCGCCCGAAGCCCGCTTCCACCGTAAATCCGGGTCTGCCGAACGCCTGAAGGAACCAATCCTTGTAGCCGGCGTCGCTTCCCTCCAAATAAACCGCGCGGTAACCGGAAGCCTCCGCCAGCCGCTCCGCCCAGCTTCCCGACTCCGGCGGCTCGTGGCCCCGGTAATTCCAATAAATTTCCTCTCCCTGCGTATGGAGCGCGATCACGGCGTGAAAATCCATCCCCGCCGTCCATTCCGCCAAAGAGAACGCTTCCGGCTCGCTGAGCGGGGCGGGGCCGCCGTAATCCCGAGGCCCTGGGCCCGGCGTCTGCCTGCGCTCGCGCTCTTCCTCCCAATGGGCGGGAAATTGGTCGTTTAAGTCCACGCCTCTCGCATTCGCTTTCCAATCTTCGAACCGGAGGTTGCCTCCGTTCCAATGTAACAGCTCCCGGTAAAACGGATGGCCGGGTTGCAGCCCGGTCTGAACCAATTCGACGCCGTCGGGATTCAGCATGGGAACGATCCAAAGCGAGGTTTTCCGGTACAGCGCCGACGCCGGCTTCCCGCCCACCGTCCCCTGAGTGCAGCATGCCGCGGCGTATTGTTCCGCGAAATGCATGACGAGAGGGGTCGTGATCCATTCGTTGGCGTGGCAGCTCGCGTTAAAATGCCATCGGAACGGCCCTTCCCCGATCCGGAACGCGTAAATCGGCTTGCCCAGCACGCTGCAGCCGATTGAGCAAACCGACAAGAAAGGATAGCTTAAAACCAACCTTTGTAGATCGCGAGACAGCTCCGTCCATCCGTATCGGTATTCCTCCGGCGACAGTTCCGTCCGTCCGTTTCGGTTTTCCTCCGACAACCCGCTCCCTCCTCTTCCCGGGATGATATTGATGTATGAGGGACTCCGGCTCCGTATGTCCCTTCCTGGCAAAAGAAAATCCCGGAATCGGCGGGTCGAATTCCGGGATTTCCATGGTAGGTGCGGCGGCCGGTTATGCTCCGATATTGGGAACCCGCCACACGACGGGTGTCAGACGGATATGTTCGCCCAGCCACGATTGGGCGATTTCTTGGAACTTGCGCGGATCCCCGCTGCAGAAGAATTGGTGGATCGGCACTTCGTCCCGTCCCGCCAACTGATTATTTTCATGCAAAATCGTACTAATCTCTCTGGCCGTTTCCTCTGCCGAACTGATGAGACCGACTTCCGGCCCCATCACCTCGGATATCGTCTCCGCCAAAAACGGATAATGGGTGCATCCGAGAATGAGGCAGTCCATCGCTCCCTGCTTAATCGATTCCAGCGCCGAGGACACGACGCGGTACGTTTCCTCCGAACGGAAATTTCCGTCCTCGACGAGCGGCACGAAATCCGGACATGCTTTCGTAATGACTTCTAGGCGCGGCGACAGCCTGCGGAGCGCATGTTCGTAAGCTCCGCTCTTGATCGTGCCTTCGGTTCCGATGACGCCGATCACGCCGGTCTTCGAGCGGCCGATCGCCGCCCGGGCTCCGGGATTGATGACTCCGACGACGGGGATGCTCACCCGGCTGCGGATATCCTGAAGGGCGACAGCCGTCGCGGTATTGCAGGCAATGACGATCATTTTGGGTTGATACTGAAGCAAATAATCCACGATTTCGCGGGTAAAACGGATGACTTCTTCCGCAGGCCTGGGTCCGTAAGGCGTCCGAGCGGTGTCGCCCAAATACAAAATTTTCTCCCGGGGCAATTGGCGCATCACTTCTTTAACGACGGTCAGTCCGCCCACTCCGGAGTCCAGGACTGCAATCGCCTGCTGCACGAGAACACCGCTTTCTTCAGATAAGATGGGGTCGATTCTTGTTAGATTATGAGGCCCTTCCGCAAAAGGTACCTACATCTTAGCCTATATCCAGACAAGGTTCAAGGCGGTGAAAAAGCGCGCAGCCCGGCGGGAGCGGGCTGCGCGCTTACAGGCTTCCTTGCTCGGCTGGAATCAACGCACCGCGGAATGATCCTCCGCTCCCGGCCGTTCGTCCGATTCGGTTTCGCCCGCTTCCGGTTCGGCGATTCCCTTGCGGGAACGGATATCCGTGACGAAGCGTCCCGCGGCGTGCTTGGCATCGGAAGCGAACTCCGAAGTCCGTTTCGCCAGAGTCTGCACCGCAGCCCCGGCTTGCCGTCCGACTTCGGCGGTTTTGCCGCCTACCTTCTGGGCCGTCGCCGAGATGTCTTTCCGAAGCTCCTTGCCCGATTTCGGCGCGAAGAGAAGCGCGGAAACGGCACCCGTGACCGCACCGGTCAAAGCGCCCCACATAAACGACTTCAAAACTTTTTTGTCTGCCATGCGATTTCACTCTCCTGAATGAGGATCCGCACTCGCTCCCGGGTAATCGTCTTCCCCGAACGGTTCCGCCGGCTTGCGGGCTCGCAGGACTTGCCGCAAATACCGAACGATCCCGGCCATACCTTCGGCTGGCTCGCCCGGCATGCCGCCATCCCGTTCCGCCGATCGGCGGAACGTCAGCCGGTCATGCCAATAGGAAGCGGCATTCGCGGCTGCCTGCGCCGCGGTTTCAGCGGCTTCCCCTACAGCTCTCGCTCCCTCCGCGAGCCGTGCGAAGCCGCTGACCGTTTGGCGGCATAGCTCTGCCATATCACGGACCTCTTGCGCCAGACGCGTGTATTCGTCTACCGCCTCGTCGGCTTTATTCGCAAGCCGCAACGCCATCCGATCCCACCGCCGCAGCATGCCGAACAGACGGAATACCGCTGCCGATATCGCACCCGCTACTGCCAGCAAGCCCAAAGCTGCCGCATACGCGGCGATATCCCATGCCATCGGTAACCCCTCCCGGTTTCCCCGCCGTTTCACCCGGGCGAATGCCCATGCGGTTAGTGACAGTATAGTAAGCAGGCGCTCGTCTTGACACTGCGGACAAACGGATCTTTTTTACGGTCTCCGTCGATTGCACCGTTACGACTATCCCGTTCGCTCAGATTCAATCCGTTGCGTCGTGCGTCCACTCCTCTGACCCCTCCATTTTCCGGACCCCATTACTTTTCTCCGGCAAACTATGACCACTATCCCCTTCGCTCAGATCAACGATGTCCGCTGTTCCCAGCTCAGGCTATCCATGATCAGAGTCCCTTTCGCTCCGGCAAACTATGACCACTATCCCCTACGCTCAGGTCAACGATGACCAGTGTCCCTTTCGCTCAGGAGGTGCTGCGCAAATTCTTTCGCAACCGGTAAAATCCCCTGAAGTATCCCGTTACCTCAGAATAAAAATAGGATGAGATCCCGATCATGTTTTTCCACCCATCCTACACTAAGAAAGAATGAACCCTTTGACAAGGCCTCTTCCAGCCCTCCAGCATTCAGGATAAATTTTCAATTTAGCACTTGATAAGCGAACATTTGTTCCGTAAAATAAAAAGCAAAGGGAACAAAAGTTGGATATCCAGTAGAGCAGGTGATGGAGATGGACGAAGCTGAGTTCGAGAAATTTTGCTGCAGGTATGAGCGTGAAGAGGACTGCATAAAGGCTCTTTTTCAGATCAAATGGCCCGACGGCTTCCGTTGCCCGCTATGCGGTCATCGGCAATACTACCTCATTCGGACTCGTCGCCTGCCTCTCTACGAATGCCGGGAATGCGGCCATCAGACCTCCTTGACCGCTGGAACCATTATGGAAGGAAGCCGCTTACCTCTGCGTTCTTGGTTTCGCGCCTTCTATCTGCACTCCCAGAGCTCGGCAGTCAGCGCTCTCCGTTTGTCCGAAATCATAGGCGTCACTTATAAAACCGCTTGGCTCTTGGGCCATAAAATCCGCCACGCCATGAGCCGCGCAGACGAACGTCAGCTGCTCGGCGGGCTAGTCCGAATCACTCCTGCTTTATATGGACGTGCCCACAATTCTACTATTTATCGGCATCCTCAAGAGCATCCGCTGCTCGTAGGTGCAACCATTAACGGGGAAGGGATACCCGAGACGATCAAAATCAAACAAGTGCCAAGCGAAGATATCGTGATGAGATCCGCCAGCCATAACGGGGTAAGGAATTTCCAGATGAAACACGTGAAACCGGATGCGACGGAGATCATCTCGGACTTGGGACGGTCCATCCGTCTACGTTCGAATCCTCTCATGCGACTCGGAAAAATGGCGGCAACCTGGTTGAATGCCACATTCAAAGGGATCGGTCCCAAGCATTTGCAAGCTTACTTGGATCAATATTGTTACCTCACAAATCAAGCCATCCTTTGTACCCCTTCCGTTAGCCAGTGCATAAGTTTGGGCACCCGATTTGCCAGGATTACGTATCGGGAACTTGTCTCTCGTCCTTCTCGAATTCCCGTCGTTAAAGACTATTTCCAGGTGCTGAAAACCAACAAGAGGAAACGGGCAGGATAACCGGACGTCCCGGCGCAAGTATCCGCAAAACGTCTATCGCACTTTCGGAATGGATTTCGTTCTGTTTTTGGCATCTGCACAGTGTGAGTTTCAACGCGGAGTTTCCATGTCGGTTGGAGATGCAAGACACAGCAAAAGTGGATGCGCTCGTTTCGCGTGTCTCGAAAACTGCGCAGTTTGTTTGCGTTCGACGTTTTGACTCGTGTCTTCATGAGAATATGATCGGTGTTCGATTCAACGTGGGCAAATCCGTCTGCTCTTGAAGCCCTTGTCTCTTCCGCATAGAATTTTGTTTGCCGTTCTCTCTTTTTACACTAGATGTGGATGGGGATACCTTCGGGAAATATGGCAGCCTCTTAACACATCGCTTCTACGGCATTCTGCTTACGGACCCAATCATACTGAGCGTAGTCAATAGCACCCATAGGGCCGGGGGAAATGCCAAATGAGGAAATACTTCGGGTAAATGATGTCCATAACGTGTTAATACTCCTGAGCGAGGTAATTGATCGGGGCCATAACGTGGCAATGCTCCTGAGCGAGGTAATTGATCGGGGCCAAAACGTGGCAATGCTCCTGAGCGAAGTAAATAAGTTCATAATGTGTTAATACTCCTGAGCGAGGTAAATAGTGGCCATAATATTGGGGAGCCCGGATACACGAACTTCGTCGCCCAGACAAAGAAAAAACCAACCGCACGCGGCTGGGTTCGGTCTTTGCTCGGAATTAACGTTGAGGCAAAGAAGCTTGGTTTTTGCGAATGGCGTACGTACAGCGCTGCCCCCCGTCAGCCAGGCATTCTGTGCGCTCTACCTCCGCGTCCAACAATCGCTCGAACAGTTGGCGCTCGCAATGGCAAGCCTGGCGGTAACGATTCGCTACTTGGGCAACTGGACAATTGTATTCATAAAGCTTATAGGCGCCCGGCTCATCCGCATCGGGAGCCCAATCGGTCATGTAGCCGCCGGTATTCTGAATTGCCGCAAGCTCGGCTACCCGTTCCTCCAGCGTCAAGTCCTGCATCCGGTCCCGATACCGTGTCTCAAGCTTATCCCGGCGTCCTTCGAACATCCGGTCGATGATTTCGCTGCCACCGGGCTGCCCTTCCAATTCGCTGAGCAGATCAAGCGTCAATTGCGGGTAGTTTTTCGGAAAGAGATCGTCCGCTTGCTCGGTGAGAGAATATCGATAGGATGGCCTTCCCATGGCCTGTCTGACCAAGGAGGAGCGGATCAAGCCGTCTCTCTCCATGGTCTGGATGTGCCGACGGACGGCCATCTCGGTAATGCCCATCGCCTTGGCCATGTCGCTGGTGCTGCAATTACCCTGTGTCTTCAGCATCTGAAGCAATTGGCTTCGGGTTGAACGATCTTCCTGCGGCAGCATGAGCATCCCCTCCTTCTCCACCGTCCATTGGCAGCATGATCGACAAGGACCAGTCGTTGAATTCATTGTACCGGAAAGGTCCCTAAACGTAAATCGCTCCTGCAGCGGATTCCATCATTTCCCCAATTCCCGGCGCAAATAATCCGACACGTATTCCTGAAAACGGCGCAACAGGTCCGGCAGTTCGGGGGTTAACGGATGCAGCCGGTCACGGGGCCATTGGTGATATTCCTGAACCAGCGGCTTGCGAAGCCCCACCAGTGTACGAAGCGGTTCGGCCACCTCAGATGGCACGACTCCTTCGCCTGCGATAATATCCACGATATCCTCATAACTGCTGGCGTCCCTCATCAGAAAACCGTCGATCAGACAGCTTCCCACATCCGTTACGATTTCTACGGAGAGGTGGAGGGCCCTCTCCTGCGCGAGTCCTTGCAGGAGCGTTCCTTTCCAGTCGGAAACGGCCTCCGTCAACGCTTGGGCGATATCCGGAATGCAGGCCAACCGCGCGTCTATGCTTTCCCGGTTTACGTAGTACACCGCCTCCGGCCTCCTTCTACTTGCGTTTCCGTCTTCCCCTGCGCTTCAGCCAGACGATCATCACGACCGCGCTAACCAGGACGACCAGCAGATAAGTCAGCATCTCGAACAGATCGCCGTTGCCCATGTCCGTTTTTTCCGCGAGTAAAATGTTCGGCGCCATATCAGTTCTCATAGTCGACGCTGATCGAGGATTCCCTCACCCGCGACATATGCTCAATCACTTTCTGATGAACCGGATGAACCTGGTATGCTTGCAATGCCTCCAAGGATTCGAAACGGGTCGTCAGGGCGATGTCGTAAGAACGCTCCGAGTGAACGACGTCGATGCCGACCTCAATGAAAAGGAGTTCTTCGATTTTGCCTTCCATGTCGCGAAGGACTTGCGCCGTACGCTCGATGTTTTCAGGCGAACGATCCTTTAATTTGAACAATACGATATGCGTGATCAAGGACAAATCCCCTTTCCGTTATCTGTTGGTATTCTGAGGGCGTTCCCCGTGCATACTACGGGCAACATTCGGCCGAAGGGAGAACCGACATGCGTATGCGTTATCCCGTCACCCTAGCCTTCACGCTGTTCGGCGCCGCGTTATGCTTGTTCAACTATTCCGGTTACGATCCCCACAACGTGTTCCTATTCATGTTCAGCGTTCCTATTTGGTTCGTGGAACTGTTCTCGGACATCCACCGGGTAAACGTATGGCTCATGTATTTGCTGACGTTAATCAGCTACGCGCTGATCGGATATTTGGCCGATTTGGGCATCGCACGCTTACGGACCTGGAAACATATGTAGCGGAAATGGATTATCCGGCATAACGGGAAAAAAGGAGCCTGGGAAGGCTCCTTTTGGCGTCATGACACGATGATGGTGGCTTTCATGCCGGCATGGCCCTGTCCGCACATAATCGAGCAATGCAGTTCATACGTGCCAGGCTTGTCGAACGTGACTTCCTGGGTCGGATTGTTCTCGTTCAGGTCGATGCCCAGATCTTTGATCGCCGCGCCATGTTTCCCCAGCGAATTGGAGAATTTGATCCTGTATTTCGTGCCGGCTTTGACGTGGTATTCCTTCTGATCGAACTCAAAGTTCGAAGCCGTAATTTTAAGGAGCTCCTGCCCCTCCGGCAAAACTTCCTCATGCGGTTTTTCCGGCAGCCCGGACGCCAGCAAGTAGACGCCAAAGGCGCATGCGACGGTTACGATCGCGGACATGATCCATTTGTACATCGAGTGCTCCCCCTGCTCATCAAAAATGTCTACCTCTTATATTACCTAAAGTGGCGGATTGAACTCAAGCAGGGATTCAAGAAGAACCGGCAACTTTTTTTCACATTTGACAAATTGATGAACGTCGAGAACCGCCGCTTATTTGCGCTGTCTGCCGCCATTGCCGTCATTGTCATTGCCATCATTGCCATCATTGCCTTCATTGCCATCATTGCCATCATTGCCTTCATTGCCGCCATTGCCGCCATTGCCGCCATTGCCGCCGTTATTCCTGTCTCGCAAGATTTGAACCATGCGCCTGAGATTGTTGGGAAGCGGCAAGCCGAGCTTCCCGTAATTCTCCAGCACGGACAGCAGCTCATTGACGACATAAAAGGATATCGCGCCTCCCATTACCATCGTCGTCCCGAGGAGCACGTCCACCCGATGCGCCAGCAGGATGACCAGCAGCATCAATCCTTTTTTGCCTAGTCCCCAAAAACCGACGTTGCTGTTCAGCCCCGTACCGCTTCGGATGGCCGCAAAAACGCCGGTGATATAGTCGACCCCCATTAAGACCAGCAGAAGCGTTAACGATTCCTGCCAAATGCCAAAGGAAAAGGTGATGACGGACCCTAGAATCGCCGTTACAATACCTGCTTGAAGCTGCATCCCATCCCCTCCCCAGTTGAAACACCGCTACAATCCAGCGTATGAAGAAGTGGACAAGTCGGTAACGGCTTATACCGGTGCGTACGCTGCGTGCCGCGAGGATCTTATCGCCCCCGATGAATACCAACGCAAATAACAAACGGCAGCGAGCGTTCGATTTCAGCGAACTTGCCTGCCGATCCTGACCGAACTCGCCCAGCATGCTGTTAGGTTCCCGGCAAAGCACGCTGGAAACCCATCCTGGAACGTACGGCGATTTCCCATAATGACTCCCGGTGTGCGATCGACCATCTTGACACCCATTTCAGTCGGGCAAGCATCACGAGTTGTCTGTGCCGAATATGCTGTCAACATCAATCTGCGAGGAGGGATTTGCGAATGCGCGTAGAACCCGTAAAGCCCGTTAAAACCGTTCCGATGCCGGCACCGAATATACCGGCGGCACCCATAACGAATATGCCGGTCATGCCGGTTCCGATGGCTCCCGTCCATGACAATGCCTACTATTATCCGCATCACCATCACCACCATCACTTCCATCCGCATTACTATTATCCGTGCCACCCTTGCGGTTGGCATGACGAATGGCTGCTGCGCAAGAAATGACGCAGCCCCCGTCAGGCGGACACTGACGGGGGTTGGCACGATCCAGAACTCAATCTGCGGGGAACAAAAACGGCAAAACAAAAAGGACACCTTCGATCGAAGATGTCCTTCGTTTGTCCGACCCTGTTCGTCGACTTGTCGACTCCAGAGACGGCTCCTGCCTGGCGGCGTCCTACTCTCCCAGGACCCTGCGGTCCAAGTACCATCGGCGCTGGAGGGCTTAACGGTCGTGTTCGGGATGGGTACGCGTGGAACCCCTCCGCCATTGCCACCAGATCGGATCTCGTGCGACGAAGTCGTCACGAACCGCGAGGCTGCATGCGGTGTTGCGGAGCAACACGTTGCAGACTTGCGTATACAAGGTTGTTTACACCTTGAAAACTGGATGCGAAACGAAACGTCGTGCTGATTGATGAAACACCGTGCAAACCTGTGGGCTGCTGCGTAGGATAAGCCCTCGACCGATTAGTACCCGTCAGCTGCACGCGTTGCCGCGCTTCCACCCCGGGCCTATCAACCTGGTGTTCTTCCAGGGGTCTTACATACTGGGAAATCTCATCTTGA
>NZ_WJIB01000021.1 GCF_019400745.1 Cohnella sp. CFH 77786
CGAACAAAACAGGTCGATGGAGTGGGCACGACAACCCGCTCCGCCGACCTGTTTCTACACAGTCTCCCTAAACTACTTTTCGCAAAAAACGTGAGATTTTTTCGCAAATTCGATGCGACGCCACACGAAATCAGCACTATCGCTCACCTAAAGAACGGTTCCGTCAAGGTAAAAGCGGGCGATCGGGTTACCGCCGGTGAGCTCATCGGGAAATGCGGAAACTCGGGCAACTCCACCGAACCTCATATCCATTTTCAAGTATCCGCACCCTCGGATACAGTTGCCAACATGAGCACCATTCCGATATCCTTCACCGATAACATTCGACCGATTCGAGGGGATCGCATTGGCGGAAATACCAACTAACGGACGGTGAAGCTGACCTGATGAAACCCATACCCAAGGAAAAGATTGTTACGCCCCACGGGAGCCTGGAATATGCTCGGCTGGGTGAAGGCGAACCGGCAATCATTATGATCAATGGAGGAAACGGGCCCATCGAAGGATGGTACAAAGTCATTCATGAAATTGCGGAGCACTCCACCGTTGTCGCTTATAACCGGTTAGGAGTAGGCGGCAGCGACAAGCCTTCAAGTCCCCAACACGGGAAATCGATTGTCACCGCGCTCCGGCATTTGCTGAAGGAAATCAACCTCCAACCGCCCTACATCTTGGTCGGGCATTCTCTGGGAGGCTTGTATGCCAACTTGTTCGCCAGACAGTATCCGCAGGAAATCAAGGGAGTCGTTCTGCTCGATTCCAGCCACCCGCAGGATATGATTCTCAATCAAACCCAAAATGCGTTCATTCGGGAGATCAATCGCGTCCTGGGGGTGTTTGACCCGTTGTTTCCCCACCGCCAATGGAACGAGACCCGATTCGTGGAGCAGACGGTCCAGCAGATCGAAACCGCCGGCCCATTCCCCGATGTCCCGCTCTTTGTCGTCTCGGGAGGGAAGAAACCGCCGATGATGCCTGGGTCTATGATGGAGCTTCGACGGCAAAACCAGTTGGACTTTCTCCGCCTAAGCCTTCAAAGCCGCCATGTCTTGGCGTCGCAGAGCGGGCATTTTCCGCAGTTCACGGAGCCGGCCGTTGTGACGCAAGCGATTCTGGATTGTGTTGGAATGGCACGGCAATCGTCGGCGACATAAGAATGCCGTTTCTGAATAATGAAATAGGAAACAGCCATCTCCGCGCAGGAGATGGCTGTTTTTTCGACCGTCGCCTGAACCTCCGTAAATATAGTCTAAAACAAGCAGCCGATTGTCATATGCAAGGCAAACCGTGACCAATCAATGGCACTGCCCCTGAATGATAGCCTGTAGCCTCCAGAACCTTCGATTTGTCTGCCATTTTTATTTTTGAATAACCTAATTCTTCTCCCAAAGCCTGAAAATCAACGCGACCCCGCGCGAACTAACGATAAAAGCTATTAAACCTTGTTCCGTTTGCAAAATGAGGGTAGGTGCCGCTTTTTCAATATCAAAGTATTTTGCCGCATTTCGCGATAGACTGAACATATAAATAGCGTGATATCGATTCCATGAATATCTGCTCCTATCATCTATTTGAACTCACGATCCTTAGCGAGTCCATCCTCGAATAATACGAACGCCATTCTCATGGCCTGCAACATTCCCTTCTTCTTTTACCTTGGGCTTACCCTTCTTCTCCTACCGCAACCGGATTCCCTAAATGCACTTATAGCCCGTTTAATACACGAAAAGAGGGGTTGTCCCCTCTTCTACTACTCCTCTTTCGGCCACCCGCCCTATATGCCCATGCAGTTGCCGTCCGGGTCGATAACTTGGAAGCTGTAGCCGTTGCCTGGCTTATAGACCATCTCCTTGACGTCAGCGCCCTTCTGCTTCATCTCTTCGTAAAGTTCCTGGATGTTATCCACTTGGAAAGAGAAGAAAATCTCCCTTTCCCCCTTGGCGGAGACAAACTCCATTTTCGGAACATCGGAGACGGGCTCGCTTCAGCGCTTCCTTCACAGCGCCTTTCGTGGAGTCGAACCAGGCCGCGGTTTCTTTGGCTGTAAATCCGAATACTTCTGTCATTAATAGCAGGACGGATTGCCTGACGGACAGACGCTCCGCCATGACCTCGAACGCTTCCCTGACATTCACATCGTTCACTGCATGATGCTTGACATGCTCTTCCAACAGCGGCACCTCGTGAACGGCTTTCGTCCGGCGGTGATCGATCCATGCGTTTTTCGCAATACGGAACAAATAGGCCCGGTTCATCGCCGAATTGTCGCCGTAAGCCCGATAGGCTTTCTCAAGCGTAATTTGATACAGTTCTTCGCCATCCGTGCCGTTGACGGTGAGACGTTTGCAATATGCTTGTAATACACCCAAATGAGGCTCCAACTGTTCCACAAACTTTGCATGCAGGTATAGGTAATCACCGCCTCTGCTCTAGCAACAACTGCCGTGCTGCATACCCTCACCGCTTATACGCCGACAGCATCAGCCCGATCTGCCGGATGGCGAACTGGACGTGCTTGTTGTCGCGGGTCAGCCTGCTCGCCATCACGCCACCCTCCAGCGACGTCACGACGAACGAAGCGATGGGCTCCGTCTCCATATCGGAACGCAGTTCGCCGTCTTGCACGCCCTTGTCCAGAATGCTTCGTACCAAGGCCACGAACCGATCGAACGCCGCGAGGGCTGGCTCCCTCAACGCCGCATACCCGTCGTCGGCTTCGACCGCCGTGTTCAGCAGCGGACATCCTCCCTCGAGCGGCGGATCTCCGACAGGGTCGCGATGCACCTCGCACACGGCAATGACTTTGTCGATTGCCGACGTCGCCTTGTCGGCGGCCTCCTGGAATCGCTCCATCAGCAGGTCGCCGGCATATGCAAAAGCTTCGACCGCGATATCGTCTTTGCCGGCGAACGTGCGGTAGATCGCACCCTTGCTCAGCCCCGTGACGTCCATGACATCTTGTATGGAAGAGCCGGCGTAGCCCTTGGCATTGAACAATTCGGCAGACTTGGCGATGATAAGCCGACGCGTTTTTTCGCTCTTGCGCATCGCGATGAACCTCCGCATGTGAAAGATAATTGCCTCTATTGTAACATCGCGTTGGCGTTTCAGGGAAAAATCGCGTACAATAAAATACCGAACCGTTCGGTTTTTTTATTATAGGAGGAATGAATGATGAATCGAGTAAAAGTAGTCCGCATTCCGATTCTTCCGCTGCGCATGGTCAATGCTCATCTGCTGATCGGGCCCGACGGATGCGTGCTCATCGATGCGGGACTGCCCGGCTCCGAGAACAAAATACGAAACGCCTTGCGCCGGGAGAAGCTGACGTTCAAAGACATCAAGCTGATCGTGATTACCCACGCGCACGTGGACCATGCCGGGAGTGCCGCCGCGATAAGGGAATTGACGGGAGCCCCCATACTCGCGCACAAGGACGATGCCATGCACTACAGCCGGGAAGTGCCGATGACCTTCTGCCCGTCGGGATGGTTCGGCCGGTTCTTCATCAAGCTTCCGTTGATGTTCCAGCCGTACGTCGGATTTGCGCCGGATCTGATGCTATCGGGCCAGGAGACGCTCGATTTGAGCCGATTCGGCGTACCGGGCCAAGTGATCCACACCCCCGGGCACACGTCGGGCTCCATCTCCGTCGAGCTGGCCACGCGCGAAGCGATGGTGGGCGATCTGCTGGCTTCCGGCATTTTGCTCGGCGGCATCATGAGGAAACACCGCGCGATACGCCCGCCCTTCGAAGACGACCCGCATCGAGTAGCGTACGAGCTTCAGCGACTGCTTGATTCGGGGCACCGCACATTTTACATGGGGCATGGGGGTCCGCTTGGAGCGGACCAAGTCAGACGGCACGCGCAATCCTTGCTGCGCCTGACGTCCACCGGCCGCGCTCGCGATCTGCACCCCAGCTGACGGATTGTCTCCAGAGTCCCTTTAACAAGCAGATGAGTAAGCAGGGGCTGTCCGAAGCATTGTTGCTTTCGGCAGCCCCGTTTTCGATCACGGCTAGAATCCGATCGCGCATCCGTCCTTTCTCGGATCGGAGCCTCCTTGGAACAGCCCGGTTTCCGGATCGATGCGAATCCCCTGGTACCCCCCGACGACGAAATCATCGCCATCGGATTGTTTCAATAGCGTATAGCCTTGATCGGAAAGCTCCTGGCGAATCTCCGGGCCCATCTCCGACTCCAGGAAAACTCCATGAGAATAGTGGCGGAACCGGGGGGCATCTCCCGCCGCCTGAATATTCATGCCGAAATCAATCAGGTTCACCAGCGTTTGGACTTGTCCTTGAGGCTGCATGTCGGCGCCCATCACGCCGAAAGAGATCAACGGTTTCCCGTCTTTCAGCACCATTCCCGGGATAATGGTATGAAACGGACGTTTGCCGGGTTGGAGAACGTTGGGATGGTTACGATCGAGTGAAAATAACGAACCGCGGTTATGCAGAAATATTCCGGTCTCGGGAATCAATACCCCGCTGCCGAACAGACTAAAAATGCTATTGGTCACGGAGGCCACGTTTCCTTGTTTGTCCGTAACGGTCAAGTAAACCGTATCCCCGCCCAATTCAACCTCGGATTGGCTTTTCTTCAAACCGGACTGAATCGAATCCGCCAACTCTTTTGCGTATTCCTTGGACAGCAGATGGTTTACGGGAATGTCTGCAAATTCCGAATCGGCGATATATTGGTCCCGGTCAGCGTAAGCGAGCTTCTTCGCTTCGACAAAAAGCCGGATATACTCCGGAGAGTTATGCCCAATCGCCTTCAGGTCGAAATTTTCGAGAATATTCAGCATTTGGAGCACGACAAGCCCTTGGCCGTTCGGCGGAATTTCCAAGATCTCGTGTCCGCGGTAATCGGTCGATATCGGTTGGACCCACTGGGAGCGGTGTTCCCTTAGGTCTTCCTTTCGCAGCAATCCCTGACGGCTCTTCATGTAGCGATCGATTTTATCGGCAATCTCGCCCTGATAGAAGGCGTCCCTTCCATCCTTCGCGATTTGTTTGAGGGACCACGCCAAATCGGGTTGCTTAAATAGCGTTCCTTCGTTAGGAGCTTTTCCGTGTATTAAATATTTATTACTGGCTTCCTCGGACTGCAGAAGGAGCCGTTCCGCTTTCTTCCAGTAGTACGCCACCATCTCCGGAATGGGAAATCCCTCTTCCGCATACCGAATGGCCGGAGCCAATACTTCTTTAAAGGTAAGCGTTCCGTGATTTTGAAGAAGCTGTGACCACCCGTCGACAACTCCCGGAACGGTTGCCGATAGAATTCCATGAGACGGGATGCTGGTATAACCATTCTGCTCGAAAAAATCGGGGGTTGCCGCCCGCGGGGCTCGCCCGCTTGCATTCAGCCCCTTGACTTCGCGCTTTGCGGCATCGTAAATCAGGGCGAACATATCGCCGCCCAGCCCTGTCATCATCGGCTCAACCACGCATAACACGGCCGCGGTTGCCACGGCCGCATCGAAGGCATTTCCCCCTTGCTGCAGGATTTGCAGGCCGGCCATAGCCGCCAGGGGATGACTGGTGGCAACCATTCCATTTTGCGCATGCACCACAGAGCGGGTTTGTTTCCGATAACCGGATGGTCGATCTGCCATGTTAGGTCCTCCTGGACGACAAACTGTTTTTCACTGGATTGACAAGGGGCTCAAATCCCTCGATTCGGCACTCCACGACGTCTCCGTCCCGAATCACCGCAGCGCCTGGCGTTCCGGTTAAAATCACGTCTCCCGGAAGCAAGGTCATGACCTGCGAAAAAAAGGAGACAATGAACCATGGACGATAGATCATATTGGACACGACGTTGCTCTTGTGGACTTCTCCGTTCAGGATCGTACTGACTTCAAGATCCGGGAGATGGGGCAATTCATCCTTCGTCACGAAATGGGGCCCGAAGCTGAAGAACGTATCGAAGCTTTTGGAACGCGTTAAGAATCTCGGATTCCTCTGGTGAATATCCGCGGCGGTCATATCCAATGCGGTCGTGAACCCGGCGACAACATCGGGCGCTTCGGATTCCGGAACCTCTTTGCAGCATTTCCCGATGATGATAGCCAGCTCGGCTTCGGCGGTTGTTTTCTCCGATTGAGCGGGAATACAGATCGAATCGAGAGGGCCAATGAGGCTGGTATCGGGCTTCATGAAACTGACAGGCTCTTCATTCTCCGGAATGGAAGCGAGTTGGGAGGGATTCTCGACATAGTTGAAGCCGACACCGATGATTTTCCGGGGGTAACGGTACAGAGGGGCGTATGCCGCGTCCTTATCGGGAATCAAGGGAAGCTCCTCCAGCCGGTTTTTCCCTCCTGTCTGGTACCAGCGATTGAGTTCGTCCAGTTGATCGTTGAGCAATAGATCATAAAGCCGGTCGTTCCAATTCACATTGAATGCTCGATTGATCGTCTCTATGAAAACAAGTCCGCGCTCCGTTACGATAGCGGAGCGTTCCTGCCCTTCGAGTTTCAGGGTGGCTATCCTCATCGCTGTTCTCCCTTATCAATCCATTCAAGAAGCTTTACATCTTGGCCGAGACCGGCGATAACGGACAGTCCGATTGGCGAGCCGTTGATTTCAGCTACGGGCAGCGTTACCTGCGGCAAGCCGGCCAATCCGGCAATGCAGCATAATTGCAAGGTTCGGGCCCGGCGTATCTCGACTTCCTCTCCGGACTGGCCCCGCAACGGAGCGATGCCCGGTGCCGTCGGAATGACCAGAAGGCCATCATCGCCCAATAGCTCGGACATACGGTGCCGAATGTCCTTCCTCAGCTGCACGAGGTCGTGACTTGCGTCTTTTTGCAACGTGCTCGCCCAAGAGAAACGTTTTCCGATCGAGGTTCCGAAGCGCGGTTTCGTCTGCTCCACCCATGCGCCGTGGGTTTCCCAGATTTCCAGACCTTGCAGAGTCCGAAAGGCATTCATCCAATCGGTTAACCCGGATGGGGATAAGTGGATCCATTTGCACTCCTCTACCCGATGGATGAACGGAATGGATATCGTTAGAGCATCCCGGCATTTCGCGTCCGCGATGGACCAGGCATCATGGGCAAAATAGATGTGCCGAAATTCGGCTCCCACGGACGGGCGGCCACCCAGCAAGACCTGCCCGACATCCAGAAGCGTCTTCGAATCTCTAGCCATCCACCCCACCGTATCGAAACTAGGGGCCAGGGGAATGACTCCGCTCATGTCGACGAGACCGTGAGTGGGGCGGAATCCATAGATTCCGCAATAGCTCGAAGGAATCCGGACGGAGCCCCCCGTATCGGTACCCAATGCGAAATCAACCAAACCCGCGGAAACGGCCACAGCCGAACCGCTGGATGATCCTCCGGGAATCCGTTCCGGCGCCTTGGGATTCACGGGGGTTCCGTAATGTTCGTTCTCGCCGTCCAAGCTGTACATCAGTTCGTCGGTATGCGTAGTTCCGGTCAGCCTGGCTCCATGGCTCAGCAGCAGCTGAATGCTGACGGCATGGCGATCGGCCGGCCCGTGGGTTTGCAGCCAGTCCGGATTGCCTGCGCTGGAGGTATAGCCCTGAATGTCGAATACGTCCTTTACGGCAAACGTTAGTCCGTCCAATGCTCCCGAGCCGGAAGGACCCGCCGCGATGTCTCGACGGACATAAGCGCCCCAATCATGGTTCATCTCTCATTCCACACCTTCCATGCGAAGGAATTCACCGTGTATGGAACTTATATTAGTAATAATTAGAGAGGAAGTCATTGTTTATGTGTAATAATTTAATGGACCCTTATTGTGCACATTGAACATGCGTTAAGCCAGGAGCAGGGAACGTACCATGAGAGCAATCCTCAATTTCAATACCTCGTTCGGATCCTTCAGGCTCCTGCCGAGAATTTCCTCGCATTTGTTCAGGCGGTAGGAAACGGTGTTTCGGTGAATGTAAAGTTGTTTGGCGGTTTCCGTAATGAGGCAGTTGTTCTCCAAATAAACGGCGATGGTTTGAATCAGATCCATATGTTCCCGGTCGGTAGAATCGGCAAGACCCTTGAGGGTCATGTCATAGAATTGCTTCAGATTTTTATACGGAATCATCCGAAGCAATTCCGTCAACTCCTTCACGCGATACGACTGAATAAATCGCGTTTTCTTCGATTGATATCCGGACCGCAAGGCTTCCAGGGCTTTCTGGAAACATGTCGGAATATCCATTAATTGTTCGGCGTAATTCCCTACGCCAAATGACAAGCTGATTTCCAACTCCCGGTAAAGCTTGTCCTGAATGTTCCGCAAGATGCCGTTCCAATCCTGCTCCTCCGATTCTTGCGTTGCCTGTGAGGCCTCAACCGGAATCAGCATCATAAAATGATGGGTTTTCGTAAACAAAATGTACGGCTTCTTAAGGCTGGAAAACGCATCATCCAAATGTTCGTAGACTTGATCCCTGAATTGACGGATGGCCTCTTCCTGATGAACGAACTTTTTGCTGTAAATTTCCGAACCGTCGTCGATTTCAGCTACAATACATTTGTAAGTTTGCCTTTTCTGAAGGCCGTAGTGCCTCCCGCGGTTCAGAATTTCTTCATCCGAAGTCATCTGCTCATCGAGCAAATCGGCAAAAAACTCATTTTTAATCCGTCTTGAGCTTTCTTCCAGCGCATGCTGCTTCATCAATTCGAACCGCACGACATTCGCGGCCTGTTCCACGGCCAGAACGGAAAAAGGGTCCTCCAGCATCGTTCCGAGAACGACCAAAAATCCTTGCCGCTGTTGATAGATTTCAACGGAAAACGCGGTTACGGCCTCTTTGCCGGCTAACAGCGAGAAATAGCAGACTCGATTCGGGAGAGCCGATTCCAAATGCCGGGCGATCCCCTTTTGTTTGTCCGAAGAGAGGGAACGGGTTGAACGCGATTCTGCCAGCACTTGTCCCCGGTGATCCAAGAGGAGTACCGGATGTAGAATTAAGGCGCTTAAGCTGTCCATCACTCCCGGCATTCCCTTGCCCTCCATCACGATGCGGGAAAAAGCCTGATGGGTTTCCAGCGCGTAGCGCAATTCATCGGTTCTCTTTTCCAAAATGAAGCTGAGAATTTGCGTCGTCAATTCCCCTAACGGGGAATCGAGCGGGATCTCGATAATCGGAAAAGCGAGTTCATCCGCCAATTGCAGGACGGAAGAGGGAATCTCGGCAATGAAGCGTTTGGTCTTAATGCCCAGCCCGGCACATCCCTTGTCGGCCATCTGCCGGACCAACTCCAGCAAGTCGTTCGGCGATTCCTTAATGGCAAATGCCGTCGTCAGCAACAATTCATTCGGTTTCAAATATTGAATGATGTCCGGAGCATCCATCATATTGACGCTTTCCACGCTTCTGTTCATGCCGAGACCGCCTGCAGCGAGTTTCGCGTGTTTGAGAAGAGGCATATGGACCACATCCATCATTTTCATGAGCGTCACCCCGAATTATGAATTATCCAGTTAAAATGAATATACATGAACACAATCATTGTACATTGCGCATGATTATATGGCTATATTTTATTCAAAGGATACAATGACTTCCGAATAAGGATTCACTACAATAGGAATATCCTTCGAAAATAACGTGTAGAGAGCGAAATTGAAACGTGAACAAAGGGGTACGCACGGATGAAAATAGCGGATCTCCAGCGGCAGAAAGAGGGGAGCGCGCGGATGGATATACCGGATCTCCAGGAGCAAGTCGAAGAAATGGTCCATTGGTTGGCGGTTCACGGAGCGGATCCGGAAGGCGGCGTGACGCGCCATTTATATACGGCATCTTGGACAGAAGCCCAGCAGGCATTGGAACGGAAGATGAAAGAATGGGGACTGGAAACCTATTACGATGAAGTAGGCAATTTGTATGGAAGGCTTGCCTCGTCCCATTCCGAGGCAGGTGCGATCGTTACCGGATCGCACGTGGATACGGTCAAGTGCGGCGGAAAATACGACGGTGCATTCGGAATTGTTGCCGGATTATTGGCGTTGCGTTACTTAAAAGAAACGTACGGCCCGCCCGTTCGGAATATCGAAGTCGTTTCCTTGTGCGAGGAGGAAGGCAGCCGGTTCCCCCTCACCTTCTGGGGGTCCACCAATGTGACGGGAATAGCGCCATGGGACAGAATCTCGCAGATTCAGGATGCCGAGGGAGTTCCCTTCACGGAGGCCATGATAGAAGCGGGATTCGGTTTGGGTCGTTATCGAAACCCGCGGCGGGAGGACATTCTTTCCTTTATCGAGCTCCACATCGAACAGGGAGCCGTTCTCGAGCGAGATGGAACGCCGATCGGAATCGTCGAGCAAATCGTCGGGCAGAAGCGCTACACGATCGAATGTACCGGGGAAGCCAATCACGCGGGAACGACGCCGATGGATCTGCGGAAAGACGCTTTGCGGGGCTCCAGTCAAATGATTGTCGCGATTATGGAATCCGCGGACCGCGCGGGTGCTCCGTTGGTCGCAACGGTCGGTAATCTCAAGGTGGAGCCTAACGTATCGAACGTCATTCCGAATAAGGCAACCTTCACCTTGGACATCCGGCATCCCCAAGGCGACGCGTTGGACGCTTTCTGTGAAGAGGCGATCGAAGCCTGCTATACGATTGCGCAGGAACGCGGGCTTCATATCATGGTTAACAAACACCTCGATGCTCGTCCCGTTGAAATGGATGCGTCGTTGCTTCGCCGAATCGAAAGGATTTGTCGTCATCAAGACGTGCCTTACAAATTGATGCCAAGCGGAGCGGGGCATGACGCCCAAATTATGGCTCCGCGATACCCGACTTCCCTGATTTTCGTGCCGAGTCGTCGCGGGATTAGCCATAGCCCCGAAGAATACACCTCGAAAGAAGATTTGGCGGCAGGGGTGCAAGTCCTGATCCAATTGTTATACGAGTTAGGTTATGCAAAGGAGACGGAGTAGATGAAATACCGAGATCTCAATACGTCAACCCGGACCATCATGACTCCGGGTCCCGTGGAAGCGGAGCCGCGCGTGCTGCGCGCGATGGCGACTCCCATCCTCGGACAGTTCGACCCCGAGTTCACGCATATGATGAATGAAACCATGGAGATGATCCGCGAGCTGTTTCAGACGGAAAACCGCTGGGCCTTTCCTGTTGACGGAACATCCCGTTCCGGAATCGAAGCCGTATTAGCCAGCATGATTGAACCGGGCGACCGCGTTTTCATCCCGATTTACGGCCGGTTCGGCCATCTTCTTACGGAGATTGCAGAACGGTACGGGGCTGAAATCCATAACATCGAAACAACATGGGGAACCGTTTTTGAGCCGGAGGATGTCATCCGTGAAATCGATCGCGTAAAGCCCAAAATCGTCGCGATGGTTCACGGGGAAACCTCTACGGGATGCATGCAGCCCTTGCGGGAAATCGGCGAAGCTTGCCGGGAACGCGATGTGTTCTTCGTGGTTGACGCGGTTGCTTCTATCGGGGGCGTCGATGTAAAGGTAGACGAGTGGAAAATCGACGCCGCGATCGGCGGTACGCAGAAGTGTTTGTCCGTGCCGTCCGGCATGGCTCCCATCACCTTTAATTCCCGCGTTGAGGCCCTGCTCCTGGAGCGGAAGAAGATCGAACAAGGGCTGGTCGAACCCGGTTCGAAGGGAAAGGTGCAGCCCCGCGTGATTCGAAGCAACTACTTCGATCTAAGTCAATTGATGGATTACTGGGGCCCTGCCCGATTAAATCACCATACGGAAGCGACTTCGATGCTTTACGCGTTGAGGGAAGGCTTGCGCATCGTCCTCGAAGAAGGTTTGGAAAATCGATTCGCCCGGCATCAACGGCACGAAAAAGCGCTGGTTCAAGGAATTCGGGCGATGGGATTGGAGTTATACGGCAATCCGGCTTGCAAGCTGCCGGTGGTCACTTGCATTGCGATTCCGGAAGGAGTGGACGGCGAATCGGTTCGTGCCATGCTGCTGAACGATTTCGATATCGAAATCGCCAGCTCCTTCGGACCGCTGAAAGGAAAAATTTGGAGAATCGGCACGATGGGTTACAGCTGCCGCAAGAAAAATGTGCTCCATGTGCTGGGTGCGCTGGAATCCGTTCTTCTGCGCCAAGGGGTTAAGGTTCAGGCCGGTCGTGCGGTTCAAGCCGCATTGGATGTTTATCATGGGAATGCAAACGGATAAGCGAAGCGATATAGGAAGAGGGTGAACGCGTGCGGAAATCCTATCAAGAGCTCATATTGGGAATGCTGCGGACAGGCATATTCGGGTTTGGCGGCGGGCCATCCGTCATCCCGTTAATCCGTTACGAAGCCGTTTCCCGATATCGCTGGCTGGATGATGACGAATTCGGGGAAATATTGGCGATCGCCAATGCGTTGCCCGGTCCGATCGCTACGAAAATGGCAGCCTATTTAGGGTATAAACAGAAGGGGACGCTAGGAGCCTTGGTCAGCGTGGCGGCACATATTTTGCCTACATGCCTGGCGATGGTCGCTTTGCTCGCGGTCGTCAATGTTGCAAGCTACTCGAAAGCAGTTGAAGGCATGATTTCCGCTGTCATGCCGGTCGTTGCGGTCATGCTTGGTCAGATGGCCTACGAATTTGGCGAGAAAGCCGCGAAAGGGTTGGGAAAGTGGTTGGCCTGCCTATTATTTGTTCTTTCCTTTCTGATGCTGCAGGTCATATCCATTCACCCGGCCATTGTGATCGTGATCTTCCTGGCATATGGAACTTTCCATTTTAAACTCAAGAATAAAGCGGATCGTTCCAAGCGGAAAAAGAAGGGGATGTCCTCATGATCGTTTGGTTAGGTTTATTTTTAGGCTTCTTTCTTGCGAATGTTCTCGGATACGGCGGAGGGCCTGCTTCGATCCCTCTTATGTACGAAGAAATCGTGAATCATTATCATTGGATAACGAATGCCGAATTTTCCAATATGCTTGCTCTAGGGAACGCGCTCCCGGGACCCATCGCAACGAAAATTGCCGCTTATGTAGGTTATGACGTTTTCGGATGGTGGGGGTTCTTGGTCGCTTTGTTCGCTACCGTATTTCCCTCTGCCTTTGCCCTTATTTTTCTTTTGAAAATCATTCAGCGGCATCGGCAATCGTTCGTCGTAAAAGGAATGACTTTATGCGTTCAGCCGGTCATCGCGGTGATGATGTTTATGCTGACGTGGAATATGGGGAAAGATTCCGTGGTTTCGTTAGGAATATGGCAAAGTCTCGGAATTGCGCTCCTTTCTTTCCTTGCGCTTGTCAAATGGAAGGTCCACCCTGCCCTGATGATCGTTGCGGCATTTGCCTACGGCGGGCTTATTCTTCCCCATATTAAATAATGCATATTAAATAATGGGCAAAAATCTAACATAACATGTCATAAAGACAGGGGAAATCCCTGTCTTTTTTCTTTTCAGTCCAGCTTTTATGCACGATGACCAGTTCGGTCTTTATGTTTTGTGTGCACTGAATAATGAAAAACAAAGGCTTTTCAATTATATTAAAGGTATGCCAAGTGAAAGTATGTAACGAGTTATGTAAATAAAGATGACAATTAACGAAAGGTGGGTAGTCGAGCTAAGGCTGATTAGTAAACCCATACATGATCCGCAGCAAGATAATCCCCATAATAAAGGAGCTCGTGTACATGTCCACTCGCCTAGAAACATACAATACGCCGGATGTGCTGATCCAACAGGATGCAAGTGTGGATGAATCGCTGAAGCCGAAAACCGAAGCAAGCAGAACGGTGAAACCTCTGGACTATATTTTTATGTGGATCGGAGACGGCGTTAATTTGGGCAATATGACGCTTGGCGCAAGCTTGATTGCGGCGGGCGTCGCAACGCTGAACATTTTTCAGACATTTGCCGCAGCCGTCATTGCCATTGGCCTCATTTCGGTTATTTTCGCTTTGAACGACAGGCTCGGCTACAGAACGGGAATCCCCTATGTGGTGCAGCTCAGAATGTCCTTCGGGCTCAAAGGCTCCATCATATCCTCGCTTTGCCGGGGAATCCCCGCCATCGTATGGTACGGCTTTCAAAGCTGGATTGGCGGTACGGCCTTAAATGAAATCGCGAAGATCGTTACGGGCGGTTCTTTCGATAATGTGGCCATTTGCTTTGTCTTGCTGCAGGTGGTCCAGATCGCGCTTTCGCTGTATGGCTTCCACGCCATCAAATGGGTAGAGACGCTTACCTCCACCGTCATTATCCTCGCGCTGCTTTATGTGTTTGGCGTCCTTCTAACGTCCCACAGCGATGTGATCGCGGAGAAATGGGTTCATGCCAAAGGCTCGTGGGGCTTGCCGTTCTTTGCCTTCATCATGATGTTTATGGGAAATTACGCGGCGATCTTCTTGAGCGCGGCGGATTATTCGAGAGAACTGAAAACCGGGATCAGCGACAAAAAACGCGGCTTCTTGTACTTCACGCCTATTCTGGTCGCCTACGGCTTGACCCTGACGATTGGCGCCATGCTTGCTTCCGCAACCGGCATCTCCAATCCGGTCAAGGCCTTTGCGGAAGTGGTGGATAACTCTTACATTACCTTCTTTGTATCCGCATTTATCGTGATGGGCGCGGTTGCCGTAAACATGGTCGCCAATATTATCCCCCCCACCTACGTGATTACCTTGCTGACCAAAGTGAAATTCAAACCTGCCGTTACCCTAACCGGACTGCTTGCGTTGTGCTCCTTCCCTTGGGTGCTTGTACAGGATTCTTCGGCAAAGGGTCTGGGCATGTTCATTCTGATCTATTCCGCATTCTTAGGGCCGATCGTTTCGATTTTGTTAATCGAATATTATGTGTTGCGGAAGCAGAAGGTAGATATTTCGGAGCTGTACAAGGAGAACGGTCGATTTGCCGGATATAATCCGGCCGCGATTCTTGCCATGCTGATCGGTGCCGGCGCCGCCTTCATCAAAGTGGAATTGGCATGGGTTACGGGCTTTGTCGTATCGGGCATCGCCTATCTTCTTCTGACGAAGTATGCATTCCAAGGTTCGAAATTCAAACAGGGAACGATTTTCGAAAAATAATCGCATCAGTGTTGAAAGGAAAGGAGATCAGCCATGAAGTACGACTTATTGATCACAAACGGCAATGTCGTTCTCAGGGATGTCGTAATAAAGGCGGATCTGGCCATTCAAAATGGCAAGATCGTCGCGATCGCCGAACGATTGAATGAGACAGCGGACCAAGTTGTGGATGCCGCAGGTCAGTATGTGATGCCTGGCATGATCGATACGCATGTCCATATTTGCGAACCGGGGCGCACGGAATGGGAAGGCTTCGAAACCGGCTCGAAGGCGTTGGCGGCAGGTGGCACTACAACCTATGTGGATATGCCTTTGAATGCTTTGCCCGCAACAACGACGCAAGAAGCGTTAGCATTAAAGCTTGCCGCAGCTGCCGGGAAAAACTATGTTGACTATGCCTTATACGGCGGATTGGTTCCGGGAAATCTGGCCAACTTGCAGGAGCTTTCCGATGCGGGAGTCGTGGCGTACAAATGTTTCATGGCCACATGCGGAACCGACTTGCCGGACGATTTCAAAAACGTAGACGACTATACGCTATATGCGGGAATGAAGAAACTAGCCGAGCTTGGCCATTTCTTATCGATTCATGCGGAAAATGCCGAGATCACGGACCGTCTGGGAGAAGAAATGATCAAACAAGGGAAGACGACGGCTTCCGATTATGTCGCCTCCCGCCCGGTATTTACGGAGGTAGATGCCATTAAGAGAGCACTGCTGATGGCGAAAGAAACCGGATGTAAACTGCATTTCGTCCATATCAGCAGCGCTGCGGGCGTAGAGGAGATCATCAAAGCTCGGAATGATGGACAGGATGTGACACTGGAGTCATGCCCGCACTACTTTACGATTACGACAAGCCAGTTTGAAGAAATCGGGCCTCTCGCCAAATGTTCGCCTCCATTGCGTGATGAATCAGAGCAAGAAAAGCTATGGGAAGCCTTAAAGCAAGGGAAAATCGATATGCTGACCTCCGATCATTCCCCTTGTCCGCCGGAAATGAAGCATAGTGAAACCAATAATATCTTTGAGGTATGGGGCGGAATTTCAGGCTGTCAAAACAATGTCGACCTGATGTTCGATGAGGCTGTGCAAAAACGCAATGTACCTGTCACTCAATTTGCTCGAATGATTGCGACCAATCCGGCGGAAAGGTTCGGCCTAAGAACGAAGGGTGAAATCGCGCTCACCAAGGACGCGGACATCATCTTGATCGATCCCAATCAATCTTATGTCGTCAAAGCCGAAAACCTTTATTACCGCCATAAGCAGAGCCCCTATACGAACAGAACCATCCATTGCCGGGTTACCAAAACATTCGTGAGAGGGCAGCTGGTATTTGACGTTAATGAAGGCATCGTAGGGGAACCCATCGGGCAATTCATACGATCCCCGAGAGTGGAAGGCCTCCATGAATCATTAAGATAACCCGGTCACCGCCGCCATTCACCCCAATCCGGGCGTTACATGTTGACTTGCAAAAAAGGCCGGGAATGCACTGCCTTTACCTCTATGGTGGGTGGGGTATCCCGGCTTATTTCAAATCCTCATCGCTCACGAAAATCATATTGGGTAGTCCTGTTTTAACAGCCAAGCCCCATCCAAATGATTCCCTTTGCGATACTTGGGCACGAATGGAATTTATACCCTTTTTCCATTTAACCGGCACACTTGCAAAGTCCGGACGAATGCGTCCGTCATTCAATGGCGGGTTCCAATACCAATCACCTTGGTACAATTCCTTATCATTGATCCATATACGGATCGAGTCACTGAACCCAAACGACAGCATGGTCTCTTGCTCTTCAGAAATCAT
The DNA here is from genome assembly GCF_019400745.1 of Cohnella sp. CFH 77786. GTDB lineage: Bacteria > Bacillota > Bacilli > Paenibacillales > Paenibacillaceae > Cohnella. The sequence continues at coordinate 16,850 of NZ_WJIB01000021.1, forward strand.
GAAATTGCTTTTTACCTCAACACTAATCCCCGGCTCCGCTCTATGAATTCTATTTAGATTAAGAGTACCGTTTTCCTCGACCATAGCTTTTGTCCAATACCTTGCTTCAAGCGAAGGGTTTGATACGTACCACTCTGTTATAAATGTTTCAGATTTAAGCTTGGCAAAATCTATGGTTCTTTTATTCAATGGTTTTGGATGAATTTCTTCTATGGAGAGGTTACGGATATAGCTAGGCAAGAAATTCCATACCCCCACTTTACCCAGTTCTCCACCATGCTGCAGGTTAGATATAACGAGCGATGGCTCCGTATGATTTCCCAAGTAAACGCAAGCCCCTTCGGGTTGGACTTCAATACTGAATGTATGCCATTCACCCGTCGTGTTTGGGAGCGGTTGTTGATAGGAAGGTCCGTTATAGATTTGCCACGTCATCGACCCGTTCATAACCGGATCATACTGAATCTCAACCGGAGCAAGATAAACCAATTCAAAATTGGCGTCGTCCTTGGCTCCAAAAACCAAACCGATGAATCCTACTTCACCGGGAATGGCTACCTCGGCTTGAAGCCGATAAGAACGATACGGCACTTCTTCACGAAGAAAAACAACCGAATTCATCTTCTCCATATACAAAGCTTTTTTGCCGTTCCATTCCGATGGCCGTGCCTCGGAAATCCCCAAATCAAATTTCTCCAAATCATCCCACAACGAATAAATCCGCCTTGTTGCTGTCATTTTGTTCTATCTCCCTGTCTTATTAGATTCAAGTGGTCAAGCAACAGCCAACAGACCGCGCATCCCATCCGGAAACGCCTCAATGTAAAGACTTGATCTACATCGGATGTTTCGAAAAAAAGAGACCGAATGCCTGTCCCCTCCATTTTGAACTCGAGAATGTCGTCACCCTCCGCAAGCACCCCAGTTCCCTTTCTTAAAATCCTTCAAATGCGGATGTTGAACGCGAAGACCAAAAAGGGCTGCAACAGGTCATTAATCCTTAACCTGCCACAGCCCCGCGTCCGACGCCGCCTCTCAAATCTTACCCTTCCCCCTGGAGATGTCGATTAGTTCAGGGATGACGTCCATAGATATGTAGGTTCGGCAAGTGCTGCTCAACTTGCAGCTACAAGTGTAAGCTGATCTCCAGGCTGAAGAGCTAAGCCTTCGATTCCTTGCTCCTTCAGTTGCGCGGTGAAGGCTGCAGCATTTTGTGCGATGCCCGGGAATGTGCTGTGATGAACTGGGATCACGTTCTTTGCTTGCAGCCACTTTGCTGCAATCAGAGCATCCTCAGGTCCCATTGTCAATATATCCCCTATCGGCAGTACCGCGTAATCGATATCGTAGAGCTCGCCGAACATTTTCATATCTCCGAACAAGGAGGTGTCGCCGGCATGATAAAGCGTAATTCCGTTCCAATCCATGATAAAACCGCCCGGCATACCTGCATAGATGATGCTTTGGGAATCGTCCGATATGAAAGAGGAGCTGTGGAACGCGTGAACAAGCTTTGCTCTGGCAAATCCCAAGTCCACAGTTCCTCCAATGTTCATTCCGATCGTCTTCAGACCCTTCCAGGAGTAGTAGGTAGCGAGTTCATAGGTGGCGACAATGGTCGCATCGTTAGCTCTGGCGATAGCTTCCGCATCTGCGGTGTGATCCGAGTGTCCGTGTGTAAGCAAGATATATTGAACTTGAATATCCTCGGCTTTCGCTTTCGCAACAGGATTGCCGCTCAGAAACGGATCGATGATGATCGAACGCTCTCCATCCGCGAGCTGAATGCAAGAGTGTCCGTGAAAAACAAGGTTCATTTAGTCTCCTCCATATACTATATTTTATTCGAATGACGACAAAGTGATTATATTTTTTATTTCTTTCCTTGTCAAATTTTTATTTTTTTGTTTTCAAAGCATTGTGATATGATGGTAGCGAGTATGCTGGAAGGGGTTCAAATATCGAATGCTGTCAATCGAGAAGCAGATACTTTTCCTATTATCAAAAAAGCGTTGCATGCATGCTAATGAATTGGTGCAAATTTATACGAAGCGCGGCTATAAGGAGCAGTCGATCAGGAACGTTTTATCACGAATGAAGAAAGAAAAGTATATTCATGCAGAACAACGTTCCCTGTATTCCATCGTGGACAAAGGGGAGCAGTTTTTATCTTTCGTGAACCGGAAACCGTGGCAATACGATGTGGACTGGAACCGCAAATGGTATTTCGTTCACTTCGAGGTACCGGAACCGGAGAGGGCAAAAAGGGATCAATTCCGTTTGCAGCTGCTGCAGCTTGGCTACGGACAAATGTATAAAGGCGTTTATGTCTCTCCTTGGGATTACAGCAAGCAGCTTTTGTCCTGGATTCATGCAGCCTCCATGGATGAATACGTCACGATCTCGGAAGCATCGATTTTGTTTCGGGATATTACTCCCGAGCGGGCAGCCGACATTTGGCCACTAGCCGGCATCCATCGCCTGCATCAGGAGAAGTGGAAATGGTATCAAGAAGAATTCGTGCCGGCTCTGAATCAGGAAATCAGAGGCAAGATGGACCCCTTAGAGCTGTTTGTCCTATATTTGCATATCGGAGAGGTTATCAGCGAGATTAGCCTTAGGGATCCCATGCTTCCGGTGTCTCTGCTTCCATACGATTGGATTGGGCAACGCGTTATCTCCGAGTTGTATCGTTCGTTTCAGTCGTTCGCCACCCTCATCCCCAGCTCTTCAAATTATTATCAATTTCTCGTGTGAGCAAACAACGTCAATGATTGCTACAAATTTTGTTGGTAGAGAATGCGTGCAGACGCTCGATTCGTCAATGCTCCGAAATTGCTTTCATTGACTCCGTGTTGACTTCGGGGCATAAAAAAATACACCGCCGGGGCGAACATGCCCGTGGCGATGGATCCAATGATTAATAACTGCTATTCTTTCTTCGGTTCTCCCTCATTCCCGACGGTTATCGGGTAATCTTTGAATGTAATCCAATTGCTCCCGGAAGATTCTTGAATGCACGTGCAAACGCTTCTGGCGAATCATATCCATATTTCATGGCTACCTCGATAACCTTCGCATCCGCGGTCTGGAGCTCGAACCCCGCCAACGTGAGACGTCGACGCCGAATATACTCGGATAACGATACGCCGGTCATAAAAGGAAATAATAATGAATGCCGTGCATCTACTGCACGAAAAGACACTTCAGTATCCGAATCGTGTTGACTTTAGGTTTGCAATGGTGGGGGCGTCCCTTTCTGTCCCTCTTCGTCCCCAGTCGACCCTTTATTCCCCTCAAAGTTAACCCAATCGCTCCAGCTGTCGGATTTTTTGTAGAATCCCTTTGCAATTCCGGAATTCATTAACCCATAAACCTGTATTCTTCAGGAAGATTGTCATGCTTCCTTGATATTTCTGCTCTTGTACTTTTCCTCCCTTTTATCACGACCTCACTTTGGCCAGCAGCTCTTCAAAGTGAAAATCCGCCGGCTCCGACTCTATACACTTGGTAAGCCTTATCGCATCTTCTACCCTTGATAAACCTCTCTGAAAATCGGAGATATTAAAGGAGTTATTATTTTGAAATGTATCAATAAGTTGAACTAAGGAGAAGGTTCCATATAACCTTTTCGCTTTTTCCTTCGCTTTCTGCGGTGCATTGTCGAGAAATACTACATTGATGCACTCGAATGTTTCGCCATGAAATTGTCCAATCAGATGTTCATCCAAAAACGTTTCCAACAATTTCAATGAGATGTTCTTCTCTTCTTTCGTTTTATAGTTTTTATATTCAATCAAGAATCTCAATGTTCCCCGCCATCCTTCCGCTTTGTTCAATTAGACTCAGGTTCTGTCGAGTACGTTGCTAAATATTGTAGTCACAAAATTATTCCATTATCCTGTGGTTGCTGCACGTCTTGTTGACTCCATGTTGATTAGACTTACATGACACCCGCTCTGTTGTTTGCAGTTTGTTGGTGGTTGTCTGCAAATGGATTTGAACGGACCATTGTTAATGCAATAATCATGATGGCTTTCATGGTGCCGTTAAATTTTGTTGCATGATTGCCATTATAAACCGATCGGTCTATAATGAAACGAATAGAATAGAAATGAGGAGATCAAATGAACATACTCGTGCCCCCATTCACCCGGGAAACCGCAACCCAAAAAGTCCGGATGGCTGAGGATGGTTGGAACAGCCGTGACCCGCATCGGGTGTCTCTTGTTTATACGGAGGACAGCCGTTGGCGGAACCGCGCCGAATTTCCGGTCGGCCGACCGGAAATCGTGGAGTTTCTCACAAGAAAATGGGCTAAGGAGCTGGACTACCGGCTAATAAAGGAGCTTTGGTCGTTCACCGATGACCGTATCGCGGTGCGCTTTGCATACGAGTGGCACGACGATAGCGGACATTGGTTCCGATCATACGGGAACGAAAATTGGGAGTTTGCTTCCGATGGGTTGATGCAGCGCCGGTTTGCGTCGATAAACGATATGCCGATTAAAGAATCTGAACGGAAATTTCATTGGCCGCTCGGTCGGCGCCCCGATGACCACCCAGGTCTCAGCGAGTTAGGCCTATGACCCGTACCGTCTTCGAAAAGTCCGATGTCATTCCGATGGTTGCCGAGGTTTTTCGCGAGCTCGGTTATGAAGGTGCTTCCCTGAGCAAGATCACGACCCGCACCGGACTTTCTAAAGGAAGCCTTTATTATTTCTTTCCCGGAGGAAAAGAGGAAATGGCCGCCGAGATCCTCGCACACGTAGAGGCGTGGTTCTCAGCCAACGTGTTTGAGCCGCTGGAACGCGACGAACCCATTACGGCTATTCAAAAGATGTGGCGCGAGGTCGATGCGTATTTTCGATCGGGCCAACGGATTTGTCTCGTAGGCGCTTTTGCTCTCGACGAGACTCGGGATCGGTTCGCTGCGATGATTAGTCAATATTTCAAAAGATGGATCGAAGCCTTATGTGCAGCACTTGTTCGAGCCGGAGCGGCAATTGAAGCCGCCACAGCGATTTCGGAAGAGGCGATTGGCGGAATTCAGGGAGGATTGATTCTCGCTAGAGCGCTTAACGATGAGGCGATTTTCCAACGTACCATCGCAGGTCTCGCCGAGCGATTGGCGAAGTATACTCAGGGCGGCTCCTCTTAGAGAATAAAAGAAAACATCGCCGGGAAAAATCCACCAGGCGATGTTTTCTCTTTAACGTACTACTTTAATCTTTCCGTGCCTCTTCTTCCCCCGACGCAGGATTTTCCTTGTAGCCACAGTCAGTTTGCAGGACTTTTTAACAGATTCACGATTTCGTCTTTGCTTCCAAGGCCCTTCACCCTCATTTTCAAGCCATCTAGATGGTCGAACGCGGTTGCGTCGAAGGTCATGGAAATCAAATCCTTCTTATCTGCAGTATAATCCATCGTTGCCGTGTTCGAGGGGTGATAAATATTGCCTTTACTGTCGATAAGGGTTACTTTCCAAAGAATGCTCTCGTCCACAGGCTTGTCTACGACAAACTGGATGCTCATTCCTGTAGGCAGCATTTCCGCGGAGATGACTTTGATCATGGGGTTATCTTCGGCAACGTATTTCACTGGTTCATGTTCCGTGAATTTTTCGTCAAGCTCAAACGTATTCTTCCAATCCCCCTCAATGACCCTATACGGCTTCTCCCGGTCTTTTTTATACAGCGAGATGGATTTGATATCCAAGGCCAACGCTTTGATATTGTCGAATTTCCCTTGCGGGGATTGCAGTTCCAGATGGTATAGGGCCTTCCCGTTATTTTTCAGGGAAACGTCCGTATGCCAATCCATCGCACCGGCTAATCTATTCGGGTTGCCGTCTTCCCTGATCGGTCTTCCTTTATCGTCGTGGATCAACAAATCCAAGAAAACCCGATCCGTATCGTTTAACAGTGAAGCATCGTCAAAATCCAATTGGAAAGTGATCGCCATCTTCGTCTTGTCAACAACAACACGATCTACCTGAACGGTAACGCCGCTTTTCTTAACGGCACGATTCACGGCTTGAGAATATCCATGTTCGTTCGCTTTCTGAATTCCCGTATCCTTGTAAAAGAGGGACTTGATGGCGGCGACCGCTGAATCGTTGCTTAGTATCGATACCATGAAAGTGCCGAACAATGCGATTGAGGCCACCCAAATTCGTCTTTTCCGCAGATAAGCGTTTCTCCTTTCCGTACTTTCCGACTTTAACTTTCGGATTTGTTCGAAAGCCGCTTCCGTTTTGCGCATGACGCTTTCGGGTATTTCGCTTTCGACCGAGAAGGCATCCATTATCTTTCTTTCCAATTCGTGATTCATTGCGTCAAACCTCCAGACGTGTTGGGTTGAACCTGCCCGTTCCCGTTAAGATAAAATTCCTTTAGTTTTTGCCTGGCTCTGTTCAATTGGGACTTGATCGTATTTTCTTTTTCGTTGAGAATTTCACCGATCTCCCTCGAAGTGAACCCATTCACATAATGGAGGATAATGACCGTTCGATGGCTCTCGCTCAACATAGTTAAGGTTCGACTGAAATCTATTTCACCTTCAAGGTCCGGGTGCGTAAACGAAAGACTGCCTTCGCCGAGTTGACTATAATCCTCTACGTAAACGACTTTCCCTCTCGATTGAACGATGTCATTGCACTTGTTGATCAGAATCCTGGTTATCCACGTCTTGAAGAACCGCGGTTGCCTGAGTTTATGAAGATCTCTGTAAGCCGCAAGGATGGTGTCCTGTATCGCATCTCCAATATCATCTTCCGAATGGAGTCTGATTTTCGCGATTTTATACATCGGAGGCAGATACTCGTTGATCGCTTGAATAAATGCTTCTTCATCCCCTTTTTGGGCTTTTTTGATGAGTAACTCCATACCGTTCCTCCTGGCTTCGTGATGGGGTGGCTTTGTACATGTACTTCCGTTAGACTCCGGGAAGGCTCCAAATAGTTGCATGGAACCCAAACTTTTTTGTTTGCCAGCTGTTGAACGAGCCGTAACCCATCGAAGTTACATATCGCAAATAACTACAAAAGAAAGTAAAAACCCACCCCAAGGTTGTCCGCCGAAGGTGGGTTTTACACGTTCCTGCAACTTAAGGGAAACGTTTTTATAATTCTATTTTCGTGCCTTTATTACAAATCGTTTTGAATTGGTTTGAATCCCCTTCTCATTTTGATTCTCAGCAATAAATGCCCGGAGTATCTCAAAATCTTTCTGATTTTGTCCAAAGTCAGGAATAATCGGCGTATGCATAAGGAGAAATATTAAATCTTCTGGCGCCTGATAATATTCCACTGTGTCATACTCGAACCACTTTATTTCTGTAAACCCTGCTTTGGATAATTCTTGTATATACCTCCTCATCAATATGCCGGTTGATTCACCATAGCTCTGGCCTCTTCCTAATGCTTGTTTTAGATTTTCTTTATCGCCTTCACTTACTTGCTGGGTAAGAAAAATCCCATCCTCCGATAAAACTTTCGCTACTTGATCGGCGTCAAACTCAGAATGCCGGCAAGAAACCACATCAAAAAACCGTTCAGGAAAATCAAGTTTGCCTGCGTCCATTTGCATAAATCGTACGTTCGAAACTCCGGAACGTTTTAAATTTGCATTCGCTGTTTGAATCATTCCGGACGAGAGGTCGATTCCAACTAGAAGCAGAGCTGCCTCGTGAATGGAGAGAATAGCCTCGCCACCGCCAGTTCCGATGTCTAGTAATACATCTGATCGTTTACTTACTTTAACGACTTCTTCATATAAATTTGCTGTTTTTCCTTCAACCTTGCAGCGCAGCTTGCTGAAATCCCAACCATTCCATTGTCCAACTCTATCATAAAAGTTCCTATATTCTTTTTCGTCCATGGCACAAAATCCACCTTTCGAATGAGGTTACTCATAGTCATGTGAATGCGTTCCGAAAATCCGTTCGAAATCTAGAATTCATATCTCAAAGGGCAGACTTTCCCCTTGATGGCTGGTACGCGTCTTACCCAGCCCGATTCCTAGATACCTCGAACAATCCGGAACAACATCCAATTCACCTCATTTGAAAGATTAGATTTAATCATAATCTACGCTGCCCTTTATGTAAATGCGCTGCCCCTCGAACATGTAATTACAATATTTTGTTGATCACGCCAACATTGGACTGAACGAAGTACTTTACTTTAGAACAGGAATAATAGACCCGCGTATATATTAATAATGAAACAACGGAGGTCATTATGAAAAAGCTAATTATGTGGGTTATTTCTATTACCGCTCTTTTAATATGCTTGATTTTTGTGTATCTCATGAACCTTAGATTTCCGGTCAATGAAGTCAGTCCAATAGAAGTCATTTACAAGGTAGAGAAGTCTTCAGATCCTATCATCAAGGTAGGGACTTACCAGGAATATGATTGGTATATATCTAAGCTAAATCCCGCTTCTACTCATGAGCAACTTACTCTAAAAATGAAGGATAAAGGCTGGCGCTATGAGGATCAGGAAGGTGCAGGTTTATTCTTCACAAAGAATGATATGACTGAGATCATAACCTGCCAGACATGGACAACGCGGTATTATCTATGTAAAGTTAATACCGCCGTACAGATGTAATGAAATCGAGCAGATGCGCATTTGCATGGGCCTCTCACCATTTTTTCTTTACAGGTATCCAAATTTCTCCCGTAACATTAATTGCCATTCCATAGTACATTTCAAAGCAAGGGCCTTCAACCTGTTCGTATTCAGAAGTCGGGAACCACTCCGAATAGATTCGTTCCCATAACGGTTGCAGATCGCAATGCGGTTCAGGGAAGATCGCCCACGTTAATGGAGGGACAGAAAGCTTTGTAAATCTCTCTGGAATTTCGAGCCCTTTTGGCAAGTTGTAACACACCATGTATTTGAAATTTTCTCTAGTGTGATCATATAAGGCAGCATGCAGTACCGTGTCTCCAAATCGTCCCAGTAATTCATTCAACAGATCAACACTGCCGTCTTCATCGCATTTTTTCCGAAATATAGGAACTTCAGAAAATGCTGTTTTCTGGTCCGAATGAATAAGACCGTAGACTCCGAACATCTCGAAAGCCCCTCTTTGTTCAATGCGGTAATTCATTTCGACATCTCCTCTGATTGAGATATGAAAGGACATGCGAGGATAGGCTTTTAGAGTAACGCCCTGATCACGCGCGGACACAGGCATGATCCCATGGAGATTCTTGAATGCACGCGCAAACGCTTCTGGCGAATCATATCCATATTTCATCGCTATCTCGATAACCTTCGCATCCGTGGTCTGGAGCTCGAATGCCGCCAACGTGAGACGTCGACGCCGAATATACTCGGATAACGATACGCCGGTTATAAAAGGAAACATTCTTTGAAAATGATACGTGGAGCAATAGGCTTTCCGTGCAATTTCATCATAGGAGATGCTGGCCGTTAGGTTTGCTTCGATGTAGTCCATGGCGCTATTCATCCTGTCCAGCCAATCCATCGCGTTCCCTCCCTTCGAGATCAATCTTATCGGAGATAAATATGGAATGCCGTGCATCTCCTGCACGAAAAAGTCAGTACGTCGATTTGCACTTACTTTCTGTCGCAGGCTCATCCCAGTCTCGGAAAACACCTAAAATTAGGGCTTGCTGAATGCTGAAAATCGCCGATCGCGCAGCTCGAAAACCAAATGTTTTGCCAGGGGACTTCTTTCTGTCCTTCGGCGCACGAAAAATGCGACACCAAACCGAAAATTCGGATGAGGTTAGCCTTCTGTTGGCTTGATTCAAAATTCAAATTCAAAATTTTTCTCGTTCAGCTGGTAATGCTCCAATAAGAATGGACCGCAACTCGCGGAACCAATGCCGGATTGCTTATAATCAATACAGACAACCGTGTAGCCGCTCTTCCCCAGCTCGTAAGATGTTTTTTGGCGGATAGCTCCTCTTGCGTATACTCGGAAGCATTAAAGGAAAATACTTCCGCGGCTTCGAAAAGGACCAGGGTATCCTTGGAGCTGATTTTGACATACTCGCAGCCCCAATGGGATGAGTTTTCTTGCGGTTTGATATAATCCTCATGCATTTCGGAAACCTGTTGCGAGAACACTCCCATATAGGACGCTTGATGCTTGTCTATATAGCTCTCATATGGGCCATATCCATAATACTCCACTTGGTCAAATTGATTGTTCATGAACATTCTCACGCCAAAGCGCGGCAAGTAAGGACGTTTATCGGCAACAACGGCATATCTCATTCGGTGATAGGATGGGCCGCCAAGAGCGATTGTTAGTCAAACAGAGCTGTCGATTTATTCCAGCGATACTCAAAGTTTTTACCGGAAATCTTCCGATACATCAATCGGATCGAGCGCTGGAGATGCATCGATGACTCTTTGTTCCTTGCAGATAAGGATTTGGTCGAAGCCGATTTCGCTGCCGGACCATTGGGTATCCTCTTTTTGCGTAAAAATAAACCGTACATAAACACTTTGGCCGGTTAAACCATCCAGACTTGGGATTGTTACGATTCTGGAGGATTTGGCCGGAACCTGAACATCCAACTTCTCCTGCAGAATCACTTTGCCGATGTCTGTAACTTCAACGGTACATTCAAGCTTATCGGACAAGCCGGAAAAATCGTAAGTATTCATGAACTCAAATACCCCTTTCGAGGCGTAAACCGGCTTGACCCGGATCGGACGATAAACATTCTTTGCTTCCATTAAACCTGTGCGGAGTACGGTCGGGATAAACCAATCCGTCTATACAGAAATTCCCGTCATGTGTCGATTCATGAAAGTCCCCGCCATAGGCGTACTTGGCTTTGCCGTTGCTGTCTTTCTGTCATGTGAGAAACCTGGCTGTATCCAGCAAACCGATTGTTTACATAAAGATAAGTCAACTCCCTCGAAGTTTAAAAACCGCTCGTACCCATCGGACAAATCCACTATATCTATTTCATCTGATTTTTGAAGAGCTCGCGTCCGAACTTACCCCTTTACCGCGCCTGCGGTCAAGCCGCTGACGATGTACTTCTGCGCGAACAAGTACAAGATAAACACCGGAAGCGAGGTCATGACCAAATCGGCGAAGATCAGGTTCCAATCCCGGCTGAACTTCCCGTAGAAGTTGTAGACCGAGAGAGGCATCGTCCAATCGGAGCTGTCGGTCAGGAAATAGAGCGGAATGGTGACGTCGTTCCAGACGGACATGAACACCATGATCGCCACCGTCGCGTTAACCGGGACGATGAGCGGGACGATGATCCGGAAGAAGACGCTGAACATGCCCGCGCCTTCGAGGAACGCGACCTCGTCCAGCACCTTCGGGATCGACTTAATGAAGCCGTTATACAGGAATACGCTGAACGCGGTGTTCAAGGAGGCGTAAATGAAGATTACGCTCGTGATGCTTCCGTAGAAACCGAACCATTGCACGACGCGGATCGTCGTGATCGTCGACATCGGCGCGATAAGCCCCATGAAGAAGAACAAGTACAGGAAGTTCGATAGCCGCGACTCCCGGCGCACCAGCACGAAGGACGCCGCCGACGTCGTGACGATATTGATAATAGCAGAAACGCCGGTGATCAGAATACCGTTCAGGAAGGCGCGCATCAGGTCGCCTTCATCGAACACCTTCTTGTAATTGTCGAATTGCCAGGATTTCGGCAGCTTCAGCGAGAAATCGAGCACCTCGACGTTCGTTTTGAACGAGCCGAAGATCATGATGAGAATAGGCAACAAAACGATGAGAGAGGCTGCGATCATTAACGCTTCGACCGCGTAATCGCGCCATGCTTTCCTTTGAGTGTGACCCATTATTCGCTAACCTCCTTGCGGCGAATGTACAGCAGCAGCGGAATCGAGATGATGGTGACCACGATGAACAGCAGCGTGTTCATCGCCGTGCCAAGGCCCCAGCTGCCTTCACCGAACGAGCGGAGGATGATCGTTCCGACGACTTGGGACGCATTGCCCGGACCGCCTCCGGTAAGGACAAACACTTCGGAGAAGACCTTGAGACCGCCGATCAGCGTAAGCATGACGTTAATATTGATGGCCGGAAGCAGCAGCGGCAGCGTGATGTGCCTAAAGCTCTTCCAGCTGCCGGCGCCGTCGATCGTGGCCGCTTCGTAATATTCTTTGGAAATCGATTGAAGGCCAGCCAGGTAGATCGCCATCTGGAAGCCGGCGGATTGCCAGATCGAGATCACGGCGATCGTGAAGATGACGATAGCCGGATTCGTCAGCCAAGCTTGGGTCAAGGAGCCGAGGCCGACGGCCTCGAACAGCTTGTTGATCGCACCGTCGGCGCGGAGCATCGGCGTAAATACGATCCCGATGACCATGATGCTCAGGATGGACGGCGAATAGAAGATCGCCCGAAGCGCGTTTCTGGTCTTCAGTTTCATATTTAGAGCGACGGCAAGCACGAGGCCGAACAGGTTCTTTCCGATAACCGTGACGATGGCGAAGACGATCGTATTGCGAAGCGCCTTCAGCAGCGTCTCGTCGGAGAAGATCGTATGGAAGTTATACCAGCCGTTGAAGTGAACGGATTCCCGGTCGAGTCTCCAGTCCGTGAAGGAGTAGAAGAGACCGACGACGGTTGGCAGGACAAAAAAGAGGACGTAAATAAGCAAAGCCGGCATTATCAGATAGTACGAGTACAGGTTCTTCGATATTCTCATGTTCCACTCTCCAATGGAAAGGACGAAACGAAGCCCGAAGGCTCCGTCTCGCTCGATCCTTTTTTCTGTTTAGAAACCAGCCGCACCTTTGTCCTTCATCAGTTGGGCGAACTTCTTCTGCCAAGCTTCGAGCGCTTGCTGTGGCGTTTTACCGCCCGCGAAGATGTCTTGGTAGTACCGGTATTCTTCGCTGATGTCGACCAGCATGAAGGCGTCGGAGGTAACGACGGTCTTCTTCGGCGTGATGTAGTTGTCGACGATCTCTTTCTTGTACTCCGGAAGCTCCGGCGTCGTGACGTCGTTGAAGTTGGAAACAAACTTGTTGGCATTCACGATCTTCTGAGCGACGTCCTTCGAGGCGAGGAATTCGAGGAACTTCTTCGCTTCTTCCATGTGCTTCGCCTTCTTCGGAATGAACAGCTGGCCGCCGACCGGGCTCGCGCCCATCTTCGCGTCTTCGGCGTACGGGATCGGGAACAGGCCGAGATGCAAGTCCGGAGCTTTGCTCGCGAGATCATTGATGAACCAGTCGCCCATGAACATCATCGCGACTTCCTTGTTGATGAACTTGCCGGAGGCCATATCGTAGCTGTCGCTCAGCACGTCGGAGTTCGTGAGGCCCTTTTTGTAGAGCTGGTATTGCTTGTCGATGATGTTCGCGAATTCCGGCATGTCCGTCCATTTCTTCTTGTTCGCGTTCAGGTCGTCCCAAAACGTCGGATCGTTCTTGCTCACGTAATCGGCGAACGCAGAGCCCATCCAGATGTTTGTCGCCCACATGTCCTTGAACGGCATGTAGATCGGAGTGATGCCGCTCGCCTTGATCTTCTCGGCCGCCGCGACGAGTTCATCGTAGTTCTTCGGAATGGAGATGTTTAGATCCTTGAAAATATCCTTGTTGTAGACGACGCCTTGAATACCGGCATCCTGGCTGAGTTGAAAGCCATACACGTGACCGTAGGCGGAGAGCACGTCCTTGTTCAGCAGGCGGCTGACCCAAGGCTGATCGTCGAGAATCTCGAAGTTGCGCTCGAGATTGAGATCGTTCACGGCGCTCGCGAGATTGTATGGCACGAGGTCAGGTGCCTCGCCGACAGCCAGCTTCGTCTGCAGCACCGTCGTGACTTGCTCGGACGGAAGCATCTGCACGTTGACGTGAATGTTCGTTTGGTCTTCGAACTGCTTTAGCAGTTCCTCTTTGATAAAGGCGTAGTCCTGGGAGCTCTTGGAGATGGCGAGCTCGATCGTGACCTTTTCGCCCTTCGCGGAACCGGAGCTTGCCGATTCCGATGCTCCGTGGTCCGATCCGACGGCGTTGTTCGCATTGTTCGACCCGCAGGCGGTAAGCGATATGGCGAGCGCGGAAGCCAGCAATAGTGCGGACGGTTTGATCCATTTGTTGATCATGCTTATTCCCCCATTTGTCGAATAGTTGTATGTTGCCTTGGTTGCGATTACAATATCGATTATAAAATCGGGCGATCCAAGGGTACATGTTTGTGGTTTACTCTTCATGTGTAAAATTCTGAACCGATCAACCGAGAAGGACGGATTCGTCATGGCCTTTATGGATAAGGAATTCGAGAAGATGGACGGCCGCTCGAGCCTGCAGCGCAAGCTGATCGTCACGTTCGTGCCTATGCTGCTCGTGATTCTCGGCTGCTTCGTCATCTATGTCAACTGGTTCATCATTCAACCGCTTCGCGAGAAGACCGTTAACGAGACGCTGATGACAGCGACGAAGGTGTCCGCGCAGCTGGACGATTACATTGACATTCAGAATCAACTGTCGCAGCGGCTCCTGTCGAATCAGGACCTGTTCGTCCTCATGGATCCCGGACCGCATCCGGCCTACGAAGGGCTCACGGGGAACCGCAAGCTGAAGGACATCATGTTCCAGGCGCTCGGGCCGAGCATGAACATCCGCGACATGGTTGTCTACAACCTCGAAGGGAAGCCGGTGGCGTCCTATATCGGCAAGTCCTTCCCGGTCTCGATCAAGCCGGTCATCGACAACAAGCGGCTCGCGGATAAGCTGAACGACAGCAAATACATTCTGTACGCGGGAGATCCGGGCGCGCTCGCGTTCGTCCGCTCCATCATCGACATCAACGGCAAAGTGTTCGGCTACTTGTACATCCAATTGGACAATGCTTACTTGCGCAAAGTAACCAACGGCGTCGTCGGTTCGAAAATCTACGTGGTCGACGAAGACGGGAACGAGATCGCGCGGTCGAGCGATGCCTCGGACGAGAAGGGAAACGTCGATCGGATGAACAATGCCCATGGCACCCGAGGCATTTACACGGACGCCTCCCGGAACTACGTCGCGTACCAGAAGTCGAATGGCAACGGCTGGACGACGTTTATCGTGACGTCTAAGGCTTCGGTACTTGGCTCCGTCAATTCGATAAAGAACGTCTCAATCTTTATCATCGTCGCCCTGACACTCGTCTCGCTCGTTTACATCTACTTCTCGGCCCGAAACTTCGTCTTGCCGATCCGCCGGCTGCGCAGCCAGATCATGCGGATGAATTACAGCAATCTGAGCCTGAAGGAAGACGTCAAGCTGCATAACAACGATCTGTCGCTTCTCAACAAAGCGTTCGGAGAGATGCTTGATCGGCTGCAGAAGTCGATCGAACGGGAGAAGCTGGCGGTGCACGAAGAGGTGATGGCGAGGAACTCCGCGCTGCAGGCGCACATTGCCCCCCATTTTATCCATAACGCGCTCTATCTGATCAGCATCGCTTCCCAGGAAGGCAAGAACGAAGCCGTCTCCGAGATGTGCCAGCAGCTGTCCGAGGGCTTGCGGTACATCGTCTCCTCTCCTTACAAACACGTGAACATGTTGGAGGAGATCGAGCATACGCGCAGGTACCTATCGCTCGTCGAACGCAACTACGAGGAGGATCTCGTGTGGGAGATCGACATGGACCCCTACGCCGAAGCGATTCAGCTGCCGCGCCTCGTCATCCAGCCGTTCGTGGAAAACTGCATCGAGCACGCGTTCAGCCATACCGATCCGCCTTGGCGAATCCATATCAAAGTCAAGCTGTACAACGGGCTGTGGGCGGTCGAGATTACCGACAACGGCAAAGGAATCGACCAATCGGAGATCAAGCGGATAATGGCTACTATCGAGGAGTCGGATCACGGTGTACGAGAGATGCGGGAAGAGTCGCTCGGTATCGGCAGCATGGGCATCGTCAATACGGTGAACCGGCTGAAGCTGATGTACAAGAACCGGTTGTTCTTCAACTTGTTCAATAACGCCGATTGCGGCACTACGGTTCAGATTATCGCCTCTCTCAAAAGGAACTTTTATTAACGGATTCAGGAGGCCTTCGTCCATGTATAACGTCCTTATCGCGGAAGACAGCAAGCCGATACAGCGGAACATTAAGGGGCTGCTCGAAGCATCGGGTCTGCCGGTCCGCGTCGCTGCGACGGCCGCGAACGGCGAGGAGGCGCTGGCGGCCTTCCGGTCACATTCTATCGATATTATGCTGACCGATATTCGCATGCCCAAGATGGACGGCTTGACCTTGATCGAACAGGCGAAGATCATTCATCCGAAGCTGAAGGCCGTGCTGATCAGCGGCTTCAACGACTTCGAATATACGCGCAAGGCGCTTAATCTACAGGTGAACGATTATTTGCTGAAGCCCGTCACGCGCGCCCAACTGATCGAGGTCATGGAGAGGGTGATCGCGCAGCTTCAAGAGGCACAAGGGAAAGCGGCTTCGCTGTACAGAGGAATCGTAGAGATGAGCTATTGGACGGAGGTGGATTCGAAGTTCTACGAGAACCCGAAGGTATGGATCGACATCCGCAAGCAACCGTTCGCGGGAAGCGGTGAGAAGCTGACGCCCGCATTCGTCGCGGATTGCCTTGGAAACCCGCCGGCCGTGTGGGCGATGCCGTCCGTATCTACCGATCGATTGTTGCTGTTAGCCGACGAGGCCTGGGCGAAGGCCTTCGAATCGCCGGCGGCGCTGCTTGAAGACGTAAGACTAAGGCTGCAGGAGGCCGGTCTTCGCGTCTCCTTGGGAGGGAGCTTCGAGCCGTTGCCTTGGAACCTCGTTCCCGAAAAAATTCGGACGGTCGCGCAGGAACTTGATGATCAAATCCCCATTTTCAAACCGATCGCGATGGACTTCGACCAACCTTGGCTCTATCCTCGGTTGTCGTTGGAGGAAATAGACAAGCTCGGCGGTGTCTACGGGGCGCTGGCGGAGCAGCACAACATAGAGCGGTTCATGCTTATGCTGTCCGAGCAATTGTCCAAGTGGAGTTGGAGCGGACTTCGGTTGGTGGAGCTGAAGCGGTTCGTCCGGCAGCTCGCGAGCACGTTCGCGGCGCAGATCGACGGGGAAGGAGGGTCGGAGCCGGCGAAGCTGTTCGGCCAAGTCGAACGTTTGTTCGAGCTCCCCGATTACGAGACCTTCTGCACGGAGCTGCTGGAGCTCACGGAGCAAATCTTCCAGTCGGTTCTCACGCTGAACAAGAAGAGCGGCATCGAGCTATTCGAGCAGATCGAGCGGTTCTTGAGCACGAATCTATACGCCAACATCGGCATTCAGGACCTCGTCGGAAAGTTCCATGTGAGTCCGTCCTACATCAGCCGCATCATGAAGCGACACTCCGGTCAGACCTTCGTGCACTACTACACGGATCTGAAAATAAACGAGGCACGCAGGCTGATGGAGGCGAAACCGGAGATGCTTATCAAGGAGATCTCGGACGCGCTCTGCTTCGGCGATCAACACTACTTCTCCAAGGTGTTCAAGGAGCATGTCGGCTGCAGTCCGCTGGATTACAAGAACAAGGCGAAGGAAGAGAACGGCTGACGTCTTACTCCTGGATCCTTCTGCGCAGCATCTTTCCTGGAGGGGACATCGCTTTACACATTTAAGTGGGCGGTAAGAGGAGCGGGGAACGAGAAATTGACTCGAATCACAGAGACAAAAAGAGAGTCCACTGGTATCGCCCGTCAGATTTCAAAAAATCAAGGATCAGAGCTGTTTATCCATGGCAGAGACGGAAAGATTCAGTCCCGTGACCTCTGATTGAGATATGAAAGGACATGCGAGGATAGGCTTTTAGAGTAACGCCCTGATCACGCGCGGACACCGGCATGATCCCATGAAGATTCTTGAATGCACGTGCAAACGCTTCTGGCGAATCATATCCATATTTCATGGCTACCTCGATCACCTTCGCATCCGAGGTCTGGAGCTCGAACGCCGCCAACGTCAGACGTCGACGCCGAATATACTCAGACAACGATACGCCGGTTATAAAAGGAAACATTCTTTGAAAATGATATGTCGAGCAATAGGCTTTCCGCGCAATTTCATCATAGGAGAGATGCTGTCCGTTAGGTTTGCTTCGATGTAATCCATGGCGCTATTCATCCTGTCCAGCCAATCCATCGCGTTCCCCCCCTTCGAGATCAATCTTATCGGAGATAGATATTGAATGCCGTGCATCTATTGCACGAAAAAGTCAGTATGTCGGATTAAAGACCATAATAACACGGTGGTTGACTTGGTGTTGATTATCCACTGTAACACTCTATGAGATCACGTTGTAAACAGGTTTTTTGCAACCGATTGTAGATTCCGTGCTGACTTCAGAACAGAAAAAATACAGAGCTACAGCATTTCCTCTCGCCGTGCTCTGTATTAAACTTCGCATACTGCTATGCAAATTCCGATCTTTTTCCTCTACCGTCGCAACCGGATTCCCCGCATAAATATCCAATCGCTCCAGCTTCTTATCCCCCCACGAACCCCTATGCTCAAAGGGTTCTAACGCCAAAAGGTGGGGATTCCGATCAACGCTGCGGGAATGCCTCGGAAGATGTGCCAACGCTCATGTGCAACGACCTCCCTTGGCTACGCTTGGGAGCAATTCAAGAGCAAGAGGCCCATGGACGACGGGGATGGAGAAACAGTATGGTTTGACCTGGGGAAAGGTAACCCCCTATGGCTGGGCCAAGCTGAACGAAACGCCAACAAAAGGCCAAGTGAAGCAAGGTAGCACCCAAAAGGGTGGGTGGGCTGGTTGGTTGGTTGGCGGAAGAACGGGGGCTGTTTGCAAGTTGTTGAATGGTTGTTTGCAGATTCCGCGTGATGCCCGGTCAATCCCTCTCATTAGTTGTCGAAAAAGGCGATTCGAATCAGTTCCTTCGCTTTCCTCAACCCCTTCGCGTCCAATTGCCGCAGCATAACCAGAATGTCACTCAACTCCTCCGTCTTCCATGTGGATTCGATCGTGCCGTTCGATAATTCCGTGATCTCCTTGCCTTCTTCCGGCTCGACCTTATCTTCTTCTAGGCGAACCCATGAAGCCTCCGCCATATCCTTCATGCATCGCGCGAGGAATCGGATCTGATCGAGATCATATTGGCCCAGGAATTCACGCACATTGCCGTCGATATGGGCATGCAGCATTTGGTGCAGCATGAAGATTTGTCGGCCCGTCGGGGTTAATCGGAACAGCACTTCTTTCTTATTGTCCGGAAGCGATTCCGCTTGGATAATTCCCTGTTCCGCCAACCGACGTGTAATCTTGGATACACTCCCTCTCGGGATACCAAAACGCTTGGAAATTGTAACCCCGTTAACCGGTTCCGACTCTCCTATCGCATCCACTACATGGAGCATTAGAACTGTTGCTTCCTTCAGAAAATCGATAACGACGACATCCGAGGTGTTCGTCATCATCCAGCGCCTCTCTTCGTCCTCGCCCTCTGCTTGGATTCGCTTTTGCATGTCAGCGACATGATTCATGATTTCCGTAATTAAGAGTGATTGTTCGACGTTCGCATGCAGCCCACTTTTCTCGCCGGTCTTCTCTTGCAATTGTGACGCACGAGTCAATGATCCTTCTCCTTTACATGTTCCTTCTTGGTTTAAGTATAGCAACCGTTCAATGAAAAATAAATATTTCAAGAAACATTATTGACAACCGGGAAACAAAGATGTACGATTGTTTCCATTGATATATTATTGAATCCTCTGATCCAAAATGAGAGAAGGGCTGCTTATGAACTTCGTTATTGTGTTCGACCATCCTTACGGAGCCTTGGCTTCCGAGAACGTCCCGCATCAGAGAAGCTATTCCGCTGCGCTTTTAGCCTCTGTTATTAAAGGTCTGCTCTCTAACGGCCACGGTATCGACCTGTTCGATCTGCACGCGAACGGCTTCAATCCCGTCATGTCAGGTTCAGATCTCGCCTCTTGGCGGCAGAAACGAACGAACGACCCCCTTGCGGCCGACTACCAGAGGCGTCTCCAGGCTGCGGATCATATCATCTTTATTTTCCCCATCTGGTGGGAGGGGATGCCAGCGCTCATGAAGGGCTTCCTCGACAAGGTCTTTGTGAAGGGCATCGTATACGAAGAAACGAAACCGGGACGTCCCTTCAAATGCTTGCTTCCTCGTTTGAAAGGCGTATCTATGCTGACAATCATGTCTACCCCTACCTTCGTTTATCGCTGGTTCCTCGGGAATCCGATTGCGAAGATGGTGTTCCGTGGTACCTTCCGGAAGATGGGCGTGAACAATCTCAAATGGTATAACTACTCAGGTATGGAAAATCGCAGCCTCGAGCAACGTCAGAGCTATTTGGACAAAACGGAACGAATATTCGCAACACGCTGGAAACGAGCTGTCGTTTAATTCGCGACGCACATCAGAAGGAATCCTATCAGTTAATCAAAAGATTTCACGGCTTTGGGGATCTCGCAACTGCTTTCTCCGATTTCTTGTTTGAAAGCTGTTGAACGATAAGCACAAAGAGGGCCGCAACAGGCCACTAGCTAGCAACCTGTTACAGCCCTCCAACCCGCGTCCCGCGCGAGTTTATTTTTTCACTTCCTCCCCCACCGCAATCGGATTCTCGCTATACGTAATCCAATCGCTCCAGCTGCCCGCATACAGCCTCACGTTCTTATATCCCGCTTCCTCCAGCGCCAGCACGTTCGGGCAGGCTGTGACGCCGGAGCCGCAATAGACGATGACGCGGTCATCCGGCTGCAGATCCTCGAAGCGCTCACGCTGCTCGCCCGCATCCTTCCAAGTTCCATCACCGCGCAGAGAATCTTTCCAAAACCGATTCAACGCCTTCGGGATATGCCCGGCCACGCGGTCGATCGGCTCCACCTCGCCGCGGTAACGCGGGGCTTCGCGGGAGTCGATCAGGACGTCCGACCGTTCGCGGACCGCGCGCCGTACATCCTCGACGTCCGCCAGCATGTCCTCCTGCAGTTGGGGTACAAACGTTTTCGGAACCCGAATTGGCGGCTCCGCATCGGTCACCGGGTAACCGGCCTGCTTCCAAGCGGTAAAACCCTGCTCCATCACATAAACATTCTCATGTCCCATATACCGCAACAGCCACCAGAACCGGGACGCCATGGCGCCGCCCTGATCATCGTATGCGACGACGCGGACCGCCCCGTCGATGCCCGCCTTGCCCAACTTGCCCGCCAACACGCCGATATCCGGGAGAGGATGTCTTCCTCCGTGCTCCGCTACTGGCGCCGATAGATCCTTTTCCAAATCAAAGTAGACCGCGCCGGGTATGTACCCTTCCTTGTAGGCGTTCAACCCCGCCTCTCCGTTCCCCAACTGAAACCGGCAGTCTACGATCACCAAATCCGGTTCGTACAACCTCGCCAGCAGCCATTTCATCGATACGACGTTTTGCACCCGTCATCCTCTCCTTCTTCCATCCGAATCCATTTTCATCCTCTCTATTCTACAGCGCTCCAATCCATGATGTAAAACACCGCTTCATCCTCGACCCAGAGCTTTACCCACGCCAATCTTGCAGAAAAGAAGGAAGTTTAGGGAACGCTGTCGAATTCCAAGACATGCCCCACGTCTTCCACAATAAAGAATAGGTGATCCTTTTGCATCCACAAACACAGTCCTCAGCTCCTGCAACGAAGAAGAAGCTTAAAATCCGTCTCCACTGGGTCATCGCCATCCTTCTCCTCCTCATCCCGTTGTCGGTGGGTGTCTATGTCTCCTGGCCTCAGTACTACGGCTTCACGGCGCTTGGCGAAATCGTCTCCGTCCAGGAGATCGGCGTGAAGGGAAGCGTGCATTTCGTGTACGTCCGTGAGGGGGTCGCGCGCAACAGGATCGAGAAGCTCTCGATCAGCCGGTCGATGCCCGACGCCGAATTTTACCCCGCGGATTCCTCCGCGAGAGACGCGCTCGACGAGATGAAGGATGTCGGAGAAGAATCGCGCAACGAAACGATCCGGCATGCCGTGGATTCGGCGGCGGAACTCACCGAAGCTCCGACGACCAAGGAGGAACGCGATACGAGACGGGACCAGCTGATCGAAGAAACCTCCCGTTACTACGGAGACTCGATCGGCCTCATGCTCGGGATCGGTCTGGTGGAAGAAACGGAACACGAGGACTTCTCCCGCAATGGCGCGCGGACGATTGCCGGCACGGGAACGCTCGAGGCGGACGAATCGGTCGGTTCCGTCGGAGCGATCCGGGACAAGCTGCGGACGGCGGAGAAGTTCGGGGCGGATATTTTCTTCGTGCCCAAGGATAAGGAGACTTACCCGTACATAGGCCTGAGCAACGAGGAAGAAGCGGCACAGGTCGCACAAGAACTGGGCTTGCATCTGAGGGTCGTTCCGGTGGCGAACCTCGGAGAAGCGATCGCGTTTTTAAGACAAGCGGAATGACCTACAACCGAAGGAGTGAAAGCAGCATGCCGTGGAAACTGAAATCGGAAATGATGTCGAACGTGATGAAAATATTGTTATGGCCGCTCATCGTTCTTGCTGTAGTGGATGTACTGTTCATGGCCGTTTACGCGATCGATCTCGAAGTTTTCGCCGAATACGTGTTCCCGTTCTACGGGTTCGAGAATACCGTCGCCGTAGTGCTTTATTACATCGTCATCATCCTCTTCTTGATCTGGATCTATCGGGTCCACATGGACTTAAACCTGCTGTTCCCTCGTTTCCCCAGGACGCCCGGCGGCTCATTGGCCTGTATAATGGTGCCGTTCTACAACTTCTACGGAATTCCTTCCGTCTACAATATGATCGGCACCCACTTCCTTACGGAGACGACCCGTCTTCGCAAAGAAGGCCGTTGGGTACGCGGGCTTTCCGTGCCTCTGCTTATTTTCATGCTTGGAACCAATGGCCTGAATCGTGTGATCCGTGGTGCGGATGAACCCAGCGATACGTTACTGCTATCCGAAAGTATCTCCTCCCTCACCTTATACGCCATTTTTCTGATCCTGGTCCTGATGGTGTCCCAAGGGTTGAAAAAAGTTTATGCCGACAGCGTCGAGGTGATGTACGCCCCGGAGGAGACGATTCCCGAGGAAGCGGCCGTCCAACAAGGTTAACACGCGAATCAATAGAGGCAGAAGGAACGACCCCCCGCTCCCTCTGCCTCTGTTCATTTTCACAACCGCGCCATTGCTTCTTTCATACACCGATAGAGCTCCCCGTCCATGACGAACCGGATCGGATTGTCCGGATTCTCGCCTGGAAACGTTCCGCCGCCCGGATTAGCTCTTCGTCCCCGCCGGACAAGAGATCCGTCAGCTCCTTCCAGCGCCGGACAAGCTCAGCAACCTCCGGATCCTCCACCGGCGTGCGGCTTTCCATTTTGGCGCGTACCTTCGCGATGAGCTCCGGCCACTCGTTCGCCATTCCCATCATTTTGTCGTGCCCGAGCGATTCGCTCTGGCGTCTCATCTTCTCCAGCTGCTCGTCCGTAAAATATTGACTCGGCTTCAAACACATCACCTCGATGATTTTCATTCCGTAGAAACGCGTTCTCTCTTGAGAACCAACGCATGCAGCTCTTCCAAATGGGCGTGCAACAGCTGCTGCCGTTGGATGGTCTCCCGCAGCCGCTCCTTCTGGATCCGAAGCACTTCAGCGGGATCGTAGTCGCGGCTCTCCATCAGGGACTTGATAGCATCCTGCCCGAAACCGAGCTGCTTCAGGGAGATCACCTGCTGGAGCCTCGCGATATCTTCATCCGTGTACAGCCGATGCCCGGACTCCGTGGTCCGGGACGGCGTCACCAATCCCTTCACGGTCGTAGTGGTGCAAGGCCCGCACGGTTAGCCCGTTCTCTCGGCCAATTCTCCGATTTTCCAAACTTCCTTATGCACACCTGCTTCCCATTTCGCGCAAAACCTCTATTGTCGACAAACAACATAATAAAACCTGACGCGAGGTCAGGTTCAATTGGTTTTTTGAAAATGTTCGGTCATCTTATCCAGTACTTCTTCCCAGCGTATCTTCATCTGTGCTCTTGTCTGAGGCCCGTCCAGATGCTCTTGGTGGAAAGAAACGGTCGTTCGTCCTTCCTTGCCGGGAATCAAGCGAATTTGAACCGTCGACGGCTTGTCCCAGTCCTTCGGCTGCCAAGTTAGACGCAGCTGCTGGAGCGGCTTTGCTGCCCGTATCTCGCCGGTCGAGCCGTCGGCAGTCTGATAAGACCGTTTAACGGCGAGATCCAGTCGAGGCAGATCGCCCAGCCACGATTTCAGCCCCTCCGGCGAAATCAAATAGGACCAGGCTTGCTCCTGCGTCACGGGCAAAGTCCTGCGGACGCCGATCTGGAAGCCCGCATCTTTCGTTAAACCGACGGGTTTGACGCTCATGACGGGTCCATCCCTTCTTCATCCCTTCCTGGGGTGGTTTTGGTTTACACTCTACCCTCGTTCAACATCCCGATCGCTTTATCGATGCGCCGCTGACGGGTCTCGGGGGTTTTCGCGCCCTCGATTTGAAGGAGGAATCTCCTCTTGTTGCTGTAAGACAACCCTTCAAAAAAATGCTTCGCCTCCGGATTTTCATTCAGCGCATCGATGAAGTCCGACGGGACGTCCAGCTCACGAGGCTCGGTATCGAGCTCGAGCTTCACTTCCACTTGATCACCAGCGGCAACGCCTGCCCCTTCCCGATGCTCGGCACTTACGGGAATCAGATACCGTCCGCCCATGACCCCAACCGTTGTGCGATAGGTATATCCCCGGATCGTGACGCGAACCGCCGGACGCTTGGAAGAACCTAATTCCGCCAATACCTCCTCCGGCACCTGGATGCCTGTTGCGGTCTTGCCATGCAGTTGAATGACAGCTTCAAATTTCATCAAGGTACCTCCCATTATAATGAAGAAGCCGCCTGCCTCAACAACGCCGACAGCCCTTCGTCATCCACGGCCTGGCCGTTCCGAATTTTGATCGTTTTGCGTTCCGGAGGACCGTCGAACAGCCCATCCGGAAAGTCCACTCCGCTCGCGTTAAAGATCGTAAAGCTGACCGCGTCTTTCGATGTCGAAATTACGGCTGCGTATTTTCCGTTTTGCAGAAAATGCGGCTTCTTGTATTGCATGCGCTCCTGTACATCCGGCAGCGTCCGGTGAACCATATCGCGCAGGCGTGAGCAAAGCTCCGATTGCCAAGGTTCCTGTAAGTTTTCGATAAATGCTTTAACCTCTTCGTTCATCCGTTCCATCTCCTCGCATTTTCTCGCGTTATGGTTTATGGATCATATCCGCCTGATCCCGCAGATCCGCTTCCAGAAGCCTCATTCCCGCACCGCGAATCCATTCCGCCGGGTCGCATACTTGCCGAAGCTCGACTTCCCCCTTCGCCGTATCCGTGAGGATCCGGCAAACGCATGGCCCATACGTACGCTTCTTCCTTGGTTTCCACCTCGATCATCATGAAACCTGCGACCAACCCTTGGACCTCATCAAAAGGTCCTACGGTCACTCTCGGCTTCCCTCCGGAGACGGGATACGAGAGCCGAATCCCCTCCGAACTCGGATACAGCCCTTCCGCTGCAAGGAGCACGCCTGCCTTGACCAATTCCTCGCAGTACTCCTTCCATGCCTCCGCTCGCTCGGACGACGGCTTGACGCCCGCTTCGAATTGCCGTGACGCCTTGCAAATCAGCATAAACCGCAACGAGATCTGCTCCTTCCTGCTTCGATATCGGGCCAAGCCGCCGAACCCTACCCGGCAACCCGCCTCTATAACGACAACGAATAGGAAGGTTGGAAATCGACACGTGAAACAGCTGAATCGAAAAAAACTAGTCTTTTCCGGTGAAATAGGATTTCAGGACGGGCGCCAATACTTTCATCGATACGTTGTGGTTTTGACCTGGCAGAAACCGCGACTCGCCGTTCGGCAGGATGTCGGCGACTTTGGATACGGCATGCCGAAGTGCCGCGGGACTTTTCTCGCCGCCGATCACGAGCGTCGGAACGGAGATAGACGCGAATCGCGGTTCCGGAAGGGAGAAGTCTCCCATGACGGCAACATCATAGGGCAGCGTATGGGCTACGGCTCTTAACCGGGCCCAGAAGGGCATTACGCGCATGAGCGCGATCGCGAAACCGGGGGCTCCCATATGGCGGAGCCTCGGAATCCTTCGTCGCCTTGACAACCATCATGAATCGCATCGTGTTCTCCTCCTTATGGGTTAGCATCGCACTTTCGAGCGACGGAAAATTCGATTTCATCATTAGTTCCCGATCGGCAGGCCGAACTCCTCCCGCCTTCTTCGTTGTCAATCCCGAAATAAAATCAGTTTCCGAACTCTTTCATCCCGGATCCAGATGGCGCCCCAATACAAAACCGCTAAGTAGACGGGAAATAGAATATTGGAAAACAGCGGCGCATCCACCCGGACTTGAACCGCCATCGCGCCTCCCAAATATCCCGTCAACAGCAGCGCACCCAAGATTGACGTGCGGGGAATGGCGTATAAAAGGGTAGAGAGCAGTCCCAGCACGCCCATGACCGCCATATGCCGCTCCGCGAACCCAAGTTCGAGCGTAGCCTTGACAACGGGTTCCGGCCCCACGATTTTCATGATTCCGTCAAACAGCATGAACAGAATGACGATTCCGCTCATGATTCGCGCGGTCCATATCTTTCCTTTTCCGTTCGACACGTTCGTTTTCAAGCCCGTTCTCATTTCCCGTTCGATTGTCATCATAAATCTCATCCTCCTCGATTTGTTGACCCTCTCAAGGTCGCTTACATTCATGCAACGAATGGGAAACGGCAAAATCGACAGGCAGCTCAAATATTTTTTAACTTGCGCATCTGCACCTTGCGTGCTCGTGCGATCAGTATTAAAACAGACCGGTTGCGAGGTTCTGTTTTCCCCAACATACCTGGCAGCACACCTAAGTATTTCGCAACGTCTCCGGAAGTCACTACAGCCTTCGTAGTCGGGAGTTCGCAGATATAACGTCTTCGGAAGTCACTACAGCGTTCATACTCGAGGGTTTCGCAGATATAACGTCTCCGGAAGTCACTACAGCGTTCATACTCGAGGGTTTCGTAGATATAACGTCTCCGGAAGTCACTACAGCGTTCATACTCGAGGGTTTCGCAGATATAACGTCTCCGGAAGTCACTACAGCGTTCGCAACTCCTGAAGACACGACCTATAAGTCGCAAAATCCGCTTCGAAAGACGAGCAGAACGCCAACGGGACCGCCAGAACCGTAAAACGGCTCCCCTCTCGCTTCCCTAAAACCACTCCCCGGAAACCATAGTGTGAAGAAAACCTGACGCGAGGTCAGGCTCAAGAGGTTGATGTATGTAAATCACCATAAATTTCAGTTTTCTCTGCTTCAAACGAAGGAAGTTCCCTACGGTTTGTCGAAGAATTATAGGAATTGTCGAAGAATTTGCGAAGAGGCATGGGTGATGGGGTTGTTCTCGTTGATCAGAAAGCGCTTAACCGTTCGCATTGCAGCCGTGATAACGGCCGTATTTCTTCTGCTCACGGCTGGATGCATCTTTATGCAAACCCTCAATACGAAATCGGCAGCCGAAAAAGCGCTCGCCGAGCATGGAATGAGAATCGTGAGCGGCTATGCCGCCCAATTGGATGCCCGCAAATACGCGGAATTCCTGAAGGACCCCCGGGAAAACGACCTGTACTGGTCCCTGCGCCAAGAGTTGGACCGATTTCGCACGCAGATTAACGCTCTCTATGTTTATTTCGTGGTCATCGATGCAAACGGCGTGCCCCGGATCATGATCGACGGACAGCCTCCGAAATCCGATGTGGCCTCGCCGATCAACGAAGAAACGGACATCGATGCGGAAGACATCGCGGCGCTCCGCAATGGGAAGAGCGCAAGCTCCCCGATTACGGACGATCCGAAGTACGGCCGGTACATGAGCGTTTACGCTCCAGTCACCGATCCGAACGGGAAGTTCATGGGGCTGTTAGGCATCGATACCGGCGCGGCAGTGGTGAACGGCATCACGATGAGCGTCCTCCGGGAGAGCCTCCTCTACTACGTACTGATTCTGGCCGCGGCGGCGATCGGTATCGCCTTCGCCATCTGGTTTATCGCGAGGGCGCTGCGTCCGCTCCGTAACCTGACCGCCGGTGCCGAAAGCATGGCGCGAGGCGATCTCGCCCAGGCGTATGCCCTCTTCACCGCGAATCCCGTCCGCTCCGAAGACGAAGTGGGCAAAGCCTACCAAGCCATGACCTCGATGTCCGGCAACTGGAATGAAATCATCCGCGACATCGTGTCGAACGTGACGAACACGTCTTCCCGGTTGGTGCTCATTTCGGACCGGTTTACCCAGGACGCGGAGCGCATGCTCCAAATGAACCAGGTCATCCGCGGGGCGATCGGACAAATCGCCGCCGGGGCGTCATCCCAGAAATCAAGCGCCGTGGACAGCGCCCATGCGATGGAGGAAATGGCCGCCGTCATTCAACGGGTAACGGAAGCCTCCACGACCGTTTCCGATGCGGCCGTTAGCACGCTGGGTATCGCGGAATCCGGCCAGGCAACGATCGCCAGGATGAACGATCAGGTCCGCCATATCGCTTCCCATGCGGGCGAGGCCTTGAAGACCGCCGCGGCGTTGCAAGGATACTCGGAGCAGATCGAAGGAGCCCTGAGCACGATTACGGAATTCGCCGACCAGACCAAACTCCTGGCGCTGAACGCCGCAATCGAAGCCGCCCGGGCGGGAGAACACGGCAAAGGGTTTGCCGTCGTAGCGGGAGAAGTGAGGAAGCTGGCCGATGCGTCCTCCGCCTCCATTGTGTCCATCTCGTCT
The DNA here is from genome assembly GCF_019400745.1 of Cohnella sp. CFH 77786. Classification (GTDB taxonomy): domain Bacteria; phylum Bacillota; class Bacilli; order Paenibacillales; family Paenibacillaceae; genus Cohnella. Next base: position 45,684 of record NZ_WJIB01000021.1, read on the forward strand.
TTGCTGAGCAGCATTAAATCCGATTCGGATCGAATCGGGGCGATCATGGATCGCGCCTCCAGGGAAGTGAGCGAAGGCGTCGCCTTATCCATGCAGACGGAGCAGTCTTTCGGACGCGTGGTAGAGGCGTTCCGGACCGTGGCCGAGCAGATCCAGGAAGTATCGGCCGCAGCCCAGCAAATGTCCGCCGGAGCGGAGGAGGTTGCAGCAAGCTCAGCCGGGATGGCGCACATCGCCGGCGAAGTCGCGGAGCAAACGGAACGGATCCGTGGGTTGTCCGATCAACAATCCGGTATGATGCAGCAGGTTGCGGACGAATCCAGAACGCTGAACGGAATGACGCACGAGCTGCAAGCGTCGGTGAAACAGATCAAAGTGTAACGTTCATCTCGCGTTCGTCCCCAGCGCATGCGCACCATCCCGATGCACCCGCGATTTCGGGGCCGTTGCCGCGTATTGGACCGCCATCATCACGAGGATCATCACGGCCATCCCGGCAATGGAGGAAGCGAAGCTGCCGGTGGCATCGTGAATCCAGCCCAGCAGGAGGGGACCTGCAGCACCGATGACGTAACCGGCCGATTGCACCATCGCCGACCAGGCGGCCGCATCTTGGGCGTTATCCGTCGCATCGATCGGCAGCATCAGGTTCAAGGAAAACACTCCGGCGGCTCCGATCCCGATCAATGCGGAACCGGGGAGCGGATCCGCTTGCACGGCAAACAGCATCAGCCCGGCAAACTCGATCAAACCGGATACGAACAGCCACAAGCGGCGGGACGGCAATTTTCGAAGCAGAATCGGAAGCACCAGACTGACCGGAATTTGAATCACGACGAATGCGGTTAAACAAGTGGCGGCGTATGATTTGGCGTATCCCATGCCTTGGATCATTTGAGGCAGCCATGCGGTAAACGAATAGAACAGCATCGCCAATAAACCGAAGGAGACCGTCAAGATCCACGCTTTCCCGTTCCCCCACGGCAACCGGGCTTTCGTCCCCGCAGTCCCAGCAGTCCCAGCAGGGATCGCTTCCGCCTTTCCTTTGATTTGCCGATTCACGAACAACCACCACGCGAACGCGGCAACGAAGGCAATCACCGCCCAGAACGCCAGCGATCGCTGCCAGGAATGGAACAGGTGCAGAAGCGGAGCAGAGAGCGCGGAACCGAAAGCGGCCCCCATCGTAAGGGCAACCGTATATACGGCAATCATGGCCGGAACGTGCCCGGGAAAATGCCGTTTGATGAAACCGGACAACAGAGGACCGATGAACGCAATCCCGATCCCGGTAATCAACGCCGAAATAAGCAGAAGGGATGCGGTATTCGCGAACAGCCGGATCACGGTACCGGTGCCGATGATCACCAGCGATAACCCCTTGATCCGTTCGATTCCCCATTTGCCCCCGGCTTTCACCGCGAGCGGAGAGAAGATTCCCATGCACAAGACCGGAATGGAAGTTAACAGACTTGCCAAGGCGGCGCTCATTCCGAGTTCCGCCCTTATGTTCTCCAGCAGCGGGGCAATGGAATTGATCGCAGGACGCAAATTCAAGCAGGCCAGGAATAAAGCGACGACCATCAGAACGTTTTTTCTCATCTCGCATGACCCTTTCGCAGTACCGTCTTAGGATGAACCCATACTACTTGGGGTCTGATCATTTATCAATTATATTAAAGTTATGATAACGATTTGTTTTGAAAATGATTGTCGTGCAATTCGGCGAAGGCTTAGAGGGGAGCGGAACGCATGGAGCTTCGGCAGCTGGAATATTTCGTCGCGGCGTGCGATGAATTGCACTTTACGAAGGCAGCGGACAAGATGGGGGTCTCGCAGCCGAATCTGAGCCTGCAAATCAAAGCGCTGGAAGAAGAACTCGGAATGCCCCTCTTCGACCGGATCGGCAAACGCATTGCGCTCACCGAGGCCGGCTCCGTCCTGCTGAAGTACGCCCGTGGGATGTTCCAGAATCTCCGGAATGCCCGGCACGAATTGGACGAGCTCCGCCATCAACGGGGAGGGAGCCTCGGCGTCGCGGCTTTGCCTTCCGAGCTCGATTACCGGCTGACCCCGATGTTCATTGAGTTCTGCAAGAAATACCCGAACATCAAGCTGAAAATCGTCGCGGAAGTCGACGTCGCAAGCCTGGTGCTGAGCAATGGGATCGATATCGGCATCTCCGTAACGCCTCTATACGACAGCCGGCTGGTCATCCGTCCGCTCACCCGGGAGGAATACGGCCTGGTCGTACCTCAAGATCATGAGTTGTCCGCCCGTGCATCCATCTCCTTGACCGAACTCAAAGAGCTGCCGATCGTGACGTATCCGAGAGGATTCTGGGGGCGCGAGTTTCTCGAGAACCATTGCCGGCAGCGCGGATTTGGGCTGAACGTGGTGGTCGAAACGTCCTCCAATCCGTCCCTCTTCACTTTCGTCAAAGAGAACATCGGGGTCACCATCCTATCGAATTCGCTCTTGGCCTCCCTCGATCAAATGCAGCTGCGTTTCATCCCGATCCGCGAGGATCCGCCCGTCCGGGAAATGAGCATCATCTACCGGTCGGACAAATATTTGAATCACGCGGCGCAAGCCTTTATCCATTTCGCGGAGGAACGCTTGAAAGAGCATTGATCGTCATCGAATGATCATGGACACAAGTCAAAACGACTTCGTCGTCCTGTAGGGACATAGAATGTCGTTTTTATCGAATTCTGAATGATAAATAAAGAAGGCAGGGAACGGAAACCCGTTCGTCTGCCTTCTTCGTCGTTGCTCGCCTGCGAAACTTATTTCAGGCCGCGCAGGTTGTAGAACGCCGCTTTGCCGCCGTAGATCGCGGTCGTACCCAGCATGTCTTCGATGCGGAGCAGCTGGTTGTACTTCGCCACGCGGTCCGTACGGGACGGAGCGCCGGTTTTGATCTGGCCGGCATTCGTCGCCACGGCGATGTCGGCGATCGTGCTGTCCTCGGACTCGCCGGAACGGTGGGAGATAACCGCGGTGTAACCCGCGCGTTTCGCCATCTCGATCGCGTCGAACGTCTCGGTCAGCGTGCCGATTTGGTTCACTTTGACAAGGATGGAGTTGCCGATGCCCTTCTCGATGCCTTGCGACAGACGCTCGGTGTTCGTCACGAACAGGTCGTCGCCGACCAGCTGGACTTTGCCGCCGAGCTTGTCGGTGAGCAGCTTCCAGCCTTCCCAGTCGTCTTCGGAGCAGCCGTCTTCGATCGAGATGATCGGGTACTTCTCGACCCAGCTCGCGAGCAGGTCGACGAATTCCGCCGGGGTGAAGGATTTGCCTTCGCCTTCGAGGTGGTATTTGCCGTCTTTGAAGAACTCCGTGGAAGCGACGTCCATGCCGAGGAAGATGTCGACGCCCGGCTTGTAGCCGGCTTTCTCGATCGCTTCGATGATCGTGGAGAGCGCTTCTTCGTTGGAGCCGAGGTTCGGCGCGAAGCCGCCTTCGTCGCCTACGGCCGTGTTCAGGCCTTTGGCCTTCAGAACGGATTTCAGCGCGTGGAAGATTTCAGCGCCGGCGCGGAGAGCTTCCTTGAAGGAAGGCAGGCCCACCGGAAGAACCATGAATTCCTGCACGTCGACGTTGTTGTCGGCATGCGCGCCGCCGTTGACGATGTTCATCATCGGAACCGGCAGCGTTTTGGAGTTGAATCCGCCCAGGTAAGCGTACAGCGGGATGGAGAGGGCATCAGCAGCCGCGCGAGCTGCGGCCATGGATACGGCGAGGATCGCGTTCGCGCCCAGGTTGCCTTTGTTCGGCGTGCCGTCCAGCGCGATCATCGTGCGGTCGATCAGCACTTGGTCGATCGCGTCGAGGCCGATGATTTCGGGGGCGATTTTCTCGTTGACGTTGTCGACGGCGTTCTGAACGCCTTTGCCGAGGTAACGGGACTTGTCCCCGTCGCGCAGCTCAACGGCTTCATAAGCGCCGGTGGAGGCGCCGGACGGCACGATGGCGCGGCCGAGGGCCCCGGACTCCAGACGGACTTCGACTTCCACGGTCGGGTTGCCGCGGGAGTCGAGTACTTCGCGTGCATAAACGTCGGTAATGATGGTCATGCTTCGACACTCCTCTACTGATCGGGTTTGGGAAAACGCATAAGGCTATTGTATCAAACTTTTGCCGGTCATTTCCTTCGGTTGCGCCAGCTCGAGCAAAGTCAGCAGAGTAGGCGCCACGTCGGCCAGGATGCCGCCATCGCGAAGGGTTACGCCTGGCTTCGTCACGATGCACGGCACCGGATTCGTCGTATGGGCGGTGAAAGGGCGTCCTTCGTCGTCGATGACCATGTCGGCATTGCCGTGGTCGGCGATGATGACGGCGACGCCGCCTTTGGCGAGAATCGCGTCGACGACTTTGCCCAGGCATTCATCCGTCGCTTCGACCGCCTTGATCGTCGGCTCGAGCATGCCCGAGTGGCCGACCATGTCGGGGTTGGCGAAGTTCAGGATGATCGCGTCGTGTTTCTCCGCTTCGATCTCCTTAACCGCTGCGTCGGCTACTTCATATGCGCTCATCTCCGGCTGCAGGTCATAGGTCGCGACCTTCGGCGAGTTGATGAGGATGCGCGTTTCGCCTTCCAGCTGGATGTCGCGCCCTCCGCTGAAGAAGAAGGTAACGTGCGGGTACTTCTCCGTTTCGGCGATTCGCAGCTGTTTCTTATGGTTCTGCACGAGCACTTCGCCCAAGGTGTTATCGAGCTCCTTCGGCTTGTAGGCGACGAAACCTCCGACGGTTTCGGCGAACAGCGTCATGCACACGAAATACAGGTTTTTCGGAAACTGCGGTCCCCGGTCGAACCCGCGGAAATCTTCGTTCGTGAAAACGTTCGACAGCTGGATCGCCCGGTCCGGACGGAAATTGAAGAAAATGACGGAGTCCTCGGATTCCACCAGGCCCACCGGCTTGCCCGCCTCACCCACGATCACGGTCGGCATGACGAATTCGTCCATGACCGACTTCTCGTAGGATTCTTTGACAGCTTGGATCGGATCGGTATACGCCGGGCCTTCTCCGTACACCATCGCCCGGTACGATTTCTCCGTCCGCTCCCAGCGCTTGTCGCGGTCCATGGCGTAGTAGCGGCCTTGAACGGTGGCGATCCGGCCGATGCCGATTTCCTTAATCTTCGCCTGCAGCTGCTCCAAATATCCGACCGCGCTGTCCGGCGCGACGTCGCGTCCGTCGAGGAACGCGTGGATATAGACTTCGCTCAGTCCTTCCTTCTTGGCCAGCTCCAGCAAAGCGAACAGGTGCGCGATGTGGCTGTGCACGCCTCCATCGGAGAGCAAGCCGTACAGGTGAAGCTTCTTGCCTTTCTCTTTCGCATGGCGAACGGCGCCGAGCAGCGTCTCGTTCTCGTAAAATTCCCCTTCGCGAATCGACTTCGAAATCCGCGTCAGGTCCTGGTACACGATCCGGCCGGCGCCGATGTTCAAGTGGCCGACCTCGGAGTTGCCCATCTGGCCTTCCGGCAACCCGACGGCTTCGCCTTGCGCGGTCAGCGGGGTATGCGGGTATGTGGACCAGTAGCGGTCGAAGTTCGGCTTCTTCGCCTGCGCCACGGCGTTGCCGTGCGTTTCCTCGCGGAGGCCGAAGCCGTCGAGGATGATGAGGGCAACGGGTTTGGGGGCCGCCATCTTACTTCGCCCCCTCGACCAGCGCCACGTAAGACGCAGGCTCCAGGCTCGCGCCGCCTACGAGCGCGCCGTCGATTTCCGGCTGCTGCATGTACTCGCGGATGTTGTTCGGCTTCACGCTGCCGCCGTACTGGATGCGCACTTGGCTGGCCGTATTCTCGTCGAACAAGTCGCGGATGACGCCGCGGATGTAGCCGATGACTTCGTTCGCGTCTTCGGCCGTGGACGATTTGCCCGTGCCGATCGCCCAGATCGGCTCATAGGCGACGACGACTTGCGCCGCTTCGCTCGCGGCCAAGCCTTTGAATGCGGCTTCCGTCTGCACGCGGCAGACTTCCTTCGTTTGGCCGGCTTCGCGCTCTTCCAGCTTCTCGCCGACGCACACGATCGGGATCAGATGGTGGCGGAAAGCCGCGTGCACCTTCTTGCTCACGATCTCGTCCGTCTCCGCGAAGTATGCGCGGCGCTCGGAGTGCCCGATAATGACGAAATCGACACCGAGATCGTTCAGCATGATGCCGCTGATTTCGCCCGTGAACGCCCCATTGTCTTCAAAATGGAGGTTCTGCGCGCCTACCTTCAGAGTCGTGCCTTTGACGGCTTCGGCCAGTGCCGGGAGCGCGGTGAACGGGGCGCAAACGACGCTTTGCACGCCTTCGACTTCGACTTTACCCTTCACTTCGTTCACGAACGATACCGCCTCGGACGCCGTTTTGAACATTTTCCAGTTGCCTGCAATGATTGGGGTTCTGCTCATCGTATCACCACTCGCTTTACTTGTCGTTCAGCGCTACGACGCCGGGAAGGGCTTTGCCCTCCATGAACTCGAGCGACGCGCCGCCGCCGGTGGAAATGTGGTCCATCTTGTCGGCCAGATGGAATTTCTCGGCCGCCGCCGCGGAATCGCCGCCGCCGATGACCGTGTAGGCAGAGGTTTCGGCGCAGGCTTGCGCGACTGCGAGCGTACCGTGGGAGAACGGCTCGATTTCGAAGACGCCCATCGGTCCGTTCCACACGACCAGCTTGGAGTTCTTGATGACTTCGGCATAGATCTCGCGGGATTTCGGCCCGATGTCGATGCCTTCCCAGTCGGCCGGAATGCCGTCCACGCCGACGATCTTGGTGTTGGCCGTCGCGCTGAAATCGTCGGAGACGACCACGTCGACCGGCAGAAGGAAGTTCTTGCCGAGCTTCTTGGCTTTCTCGATGAACTCGAGGGCCAGATCCAGCTTGGAGTTATCGCACAGCGATTGGCCGATTTCGTAGCCCTGCGCCTTGAAGAAGGTGTAGGAGAGGCCGCCGCCGATGATGATGTTGTCCGCGATCTCGATCATTTTGTTGATGACGTCGATCTTGTCCTTGACTTTGGAGCCGCCCACGATCGCCGTGAACGGGCGTTCCGGGTTATGAAGCGCCTTGCCGAGCACGTCCAGCTCTTTCTCCATCAGAAGGCCGGCAACGGCCGGCAGATGATGCGCGATGCCTTCCGTGGAAGCATGAGCGCGGTGCGCGGCGCCGAAGGCGTCGTTCACGTACAGGTCCGCAAGCTCGGCGAAGGCTTTGGCCAGCTCCGGGTCGTTCTTCTCCTCGCCCGCATGGAACCGGACGTTCTCGAGCAGCAGCACGTCGCCGGCTTGCAGCGCGTCGGCTTTGGCCTTCACGGCCGCTCCGATCGATTCGTCCGCTTTCTGTACCGGCTTGCCGAGCAACTCGGACAGACGGGCAGCGACAGGCGTCAGGCGCAGCTCTTCCACCACTTCGCCTTTGGGACGCCCCATGTGGCTGGCGAGAATGATTTTGGCGCCATTCTCGATCAGGTAGCGGATCGTCGGCAGCGTCTCCCGGATCCGGGTGTCGTCCGTAATCGCGCCATTCTCGAGCGGCACGTTGAAATCGACGCGGACGAACACCTTCTTGCCCGCCACTTGCGCGTCTCGTACGCTTTTCTTGTTCATGAACGGATTGCCTCCTCAATACACCTTTTAACCCCACCGGCGCGAAGCAGGACTCCGTCAGGAGTCCGGTTCGCATCCGCTGGGTCTTGCAGGAGCGCTATAAGGTAAAACGCGTCCCGGCATTGCAGCAGCAATCCGGGACAAACGCCGACTATCTTTGTAAGTATGTCCCCCAAGGACGCCGCACCCACTCCTTCCACCCAAGTAAGTTACGAGCTCTACAGTCGTAGTCGCGGGTGTCCAGAGGGCGCAGCGCCTCGGAATCCCCCTTCCCGGGAAGGGGGACATAGGGGGTTGGCAGCCCTTAGGGGGATGGCGGAAAAGGGTTGTAAAGGAACCCCTTTTACATTACAGTCCTTTGGACGCGATGTAAGCAGCCAAGTCTACGACGCGGTTGGAGTAGCCCCACTCGTTGTCGTACCAGGAAACGACTTTGACCATGTTGCCTTCGATGACCATCGTCGACAGCGCGTCGATCGTGGAGGAAGCCGGGTCGCCGTTGTAGTCGCTGGACACGAGCGGCTCGTCGGAGTAGTTCAGGATGCCTTTGAGCGGGCCTTCGGCGGCTGCTTTCAGTGCCGCGTTCACTTCGTCGACCGTGACGCTCACTTTCAGCTCGGCCACGAGGTCCGTTACGGAAACGTTCGGCGTCGGCACGCGGAACGACATGCCGTTCAGCTTGCCCTTCAGCTCCGGAAGAACCAGGGAAACGGCTTTCGCGGCGCCCGTCGTGGACGGAATGATGTTCTCGGCTGCGGCGCGCGCGCGGCGCAGGTCTTTATGCGGCAGGTCGAGCACTTGCTGGTCGTTCGTGTAGGAGTGGATCGTCGTCATCATGCCTTTGACGATGCCGAATTGGTCGTTCAGAACTTTGGCGAAAGGAGCCAAGCAGTTCGTCGTGCAGGAAGCGTTGGAAATGATCGTGTGCTTGGAGGCGTCGTATTTGTCCTCGTTGACGCCCAGAACGATCGTGATGTCTTCGTCGGTAGCCGGAGCGGAGATGATGACTTTCTTAGCTCCGCCTTTCAGGTGAAGGGAGGCTTTCTCTTTCGCGGTGAAGATCCCCGTCGATTCGACGACGATTTCAGCGCCTACGGATGCCCACGGCAGGTTGCCCGGATCGCGCTCTGCGAACACTTTGATCGATTTGCCGTTGACGATGAGGGCGCCTTCGCCCACTTCAACGGTTCCGTCCAGACGACCGTGTGTCGTGTCGTACTTGAGCAGATGCGCGAGCGTGCTAACGTCGGTCAGGTCGTTGATCGCGACGATTTCCACGTTCGGGTTGTTCAGAGATGCACGAAACACGTTGCGGCCGATACGGCCAAATCCGTTAATGCCGACTTTCACCATAATGATTTGCCTCCTTGAAGATTTCGGTTTATTTGATCTATGACAGGCGTCTGAAACGCCAAGACCACACTTGTAACGGGAAAACTATAGGTGCCGGAGCGCTTCCGTCGCAGCGGCTTCGTCCGTGACCAGCACATCGTCGTGGCCGAAACGCAGCACCGAGGCGATCGCCTCTCCCTTGCTTTTGCCTCCGGCGATTCCGATGACGATGCCCGCCGCCTCGATATCCTCGAGCCGCAATCCGGCCGTCGCCATGCGGTGGACCACTTTGCCGTCCCGGTCGAAGTAGTAGCCGAACGCTTCCGCGAGCGCGCCTTCGTGCAGAATCGCCTTGATCGTGACGTCGTTCAGCTTGCGCCGCCGTGCCATCGTCATGGCGTCCCCGATTCCGTGCACCACGATGCGGGCGCTTCGGATCATGTCCACGACTTCCCGCACGCCGGGCTCCTGCATGATCGTTTGGTACGCTTCCTCGCTTAGATGGTCCGGCACGTGAAGCATCCGGTACCGGGCGCCCGTTCGTTTCGCCAGCTCGGAAGCGATCGTGTTCGCCTGAAAGTCCACGCTTTCGCCGAGACCGCCTCTGGCCGGTACGAACCAACTATCGCGAAGGGGAGTCGGAATCGAGAAATGCGAAGCCATACGCGCCATAGTCGATCCGCCCATCACCGCGACGACATCGCCGGACGACATGCTGTCCCGCAGCACACGGGCTCCCGCTCGGCCGATCTCGAGCTTGACATGCTCCGAGTCGTCCGAATCGCCGGGCACGATGACGACCCGTTTCAAGCCGAAAGCGGTTCGAACGCGCTCCTCCAACTCGGACAAGCCGAACATTTCCTTCACGAGCGGCTCCATGTCCTCCACCAGTTGGCGACCCGCCTCGCTTAGCGTCATGCCGGCCGTCCCGGTCACCAGCAGGCCTTGGGCCCGCAGGATCTCCAGCTCCGCGCGCAGCACGCGTTCCGTCATCTCGACCTCGGACGCGAGCGACCTCCGGCCGATCGTCCCCGATGTGGAAATCCGGTGCAAGATATCGTAACGCTTCTGCAGGACCTGCATCAGATCGGGCAACAATTTCTTTTGGATCTCGAGTAGATTCCGCATTCTTTCCGCTGGCCCTCCCGATGGCGGATGGATGGTACGGGATGAATGCTCTCGTGCTGGACGTAAATCGTCCCGCAGGTTCTTTTCTGGTCCCACCTTTATTTTAGCTAAAGATTCTTTGACTTGCAAGATGCAACGTTCCCGAAGCCGACAAAATTAACCACCGAATACGGCTTGCTTTTTGGCCCGTCATCGCCTATAATAATTTTTGCTGTCCTTGATGTGACATCATGCGCCCGTGGTCCAACGGATATGACGCAGGCCTCCGGAGCCTGAGATTGGGGTTCGATTCCCTACGGGCGCGCCAACTTCTAGCATAGATCACAACCGACCGTTCCATACGGTCGGTTTTTTGTTATGCGCAAAAAAGAGCCGTTCCTGTGGAACCGCTCATCAACGCCAAATCACCTCGCGCCGGGAACTGCGCGCACATGGTCGACCGACCGCCATCACGCAGCCATTTTACGCCGGTCTTTCTGACTCAACTCGCACCACCAGCCGCTCGGCAGCCACGTTAAGCTCCCGGGGCAAGCTTATCTCTTCCCACCCGCAACTCGACAGCCTCGTTAAGCTCACCGGGCAAGCTTATCTCTTCCCACCCGCAACTCGACAGCCTCGTTAAGCTCACCGGGCAAGCTTATCTCTTCCCACTCGCAACTCGACAGCCACGTTAAGCTCACCGGGCAAGCTTATCTCTTCCCACCCGCGACTCGGCAGCCACGTTAAGCTCACCGGGCAAGCTTATCTCTTCCCACCCGCGACTCGGCAGCCACGTTAAGCTCACCGGGCAAGCTTATCTCTTCCCACCCGCGACTCGACAGCCTCGTCAAGCTTCTCGAACTGGCTTATCTCTCAGCCAATAGACTCTTGATGGCACCCGTTGTGCACCGGGGAATCTCCTTACCCCCCTCCTCCTCTCCACTCAAGCACAGCAAAGTGCGCCGAACAAAACATGCGGGAGTCCAGAGGGCGCAGCGCCTCGGAATCCCCCTTCCGGGGAAGGGGGACTTAGGGGGTTGGCGGAACTTTGACTTAGGGGGATGGCGGAACTTTAACTTCGGGGGTTGGCGATAATATTTTGACCATCTTTGACTTTCGTATGCGAATTGATTATGATGGAGAAACCAAGCAAATCCATTCCAATGAGGAGGGACGTCACACATGAGTTTCATACCTATGGTCGTCGAACAAAGCAACCGGGGAGAACGGGCTTACGACATTTATTCCCGTTTGTTGAAAGACCGAATCATCTTCCTGGGCACTCCCGTGAACGACGTGGTCGCCAATGCCATCATCGCGCAGCTTCTCTTCCTGGCTGCGGAAGATCCGGAGAAGGACATCAGCCTGTACATCAACAGCCCGGGCGGCTCGATCACGGCCGGCATGGCCATTTACGATACGATGCAATTCATCAAGCCGGACGTCTCCACCATCTGCGTGGGCATGGCCGCCTCCATGGGAGCGTTCCTGCTCGCGGCTGGGGCCAAAGGCAAACGGTTCGCGCTGCCCAACAGCGAGGTGATGATCCATCAACCGCTCGGCGGCGCCGAAGGCCAAGCCAGCGACATCGAGATCCGAGCCCGCCGCATTCTCCGACTGCGCGACAAGCTGAACCGCATCCTGTCCGAACGTACGGGACAGCCGCTTGAGCGGATCGAGAAGGACACGGACCGCGACAACTTCATGGAAGCCGCCACCGCGATGGAATACGGCCTGATCGACAAGGTCATCGAGAAAATCTGAGCGGAATGCCACCTTGGCGCCGCGCAAACCAAATCCCCTTCCGCCCTTCTGCGAAAGGGGATTTCTCATACCATATCTCCCCTATTCCGTCAAGAAGAATTCGCAGATTTGAATCCCCCCTCTTCCTCGCAAGCGATCCATGGTATCCTTTCAACAGAGGTTGTACCAGTAACCTCCAATTCTAGTTTTTTACTAGGAACTCTGGAATAGGGGGATCCCGAACATGAACCAACGGACCTATCCTTATCTTGTGTCCCAGCAGCCGGAATCAAGCGAGTCCGATCCGCGCTCCAATGGCGATCCCGTCGAGCTGATAGCCGCTCGCCGCTTAAGCGATAAAGCGTCTTTGCTCCGCCCGCTGCAAGATGAACACCTGCTGGAAGTGTACCGTGAAGCCAAGAAAATGAACTTATCCGAAGAGTTCATCGAATTGCTGGAAGAAGCGATCTCGATGCGCCATTTGGAACACCGACGGGAAGCATGATCCCGTGGGTGCTTGTCTTTCCCATCCACAACGCCGCTCCGAACCGGAGGCGGCGTTTTTTCTTCCCTCCCCAAAAATCGCTGGCTGGCGAGGTCGTTCGGTGGTACGGGAGGCTGGACGGTCGAGCTTCTTCAAAATGGCTTCAAGACCATAAGCACGGTAATGGCAACCATCAGCGCCTGCGCCGCCGATTCGAACGGCACGATCGTTCTCATCGCTTGCGCGAACTCGCGAGGAATCTCGTCCCCTTGACCTTGATTTTCGGGCATCATCTGCATGATCTTCTTCGCTCGCGGCTCGATCATGGCGCCGATCGCGACGATCATTAACAGCGAGAGCAGGATGGCTACATTCAGCCATATTTGGGTGAACCCTATCTGAGTCTCAGCCATGAGCCAAACTCCAGTCACGATAAGGACGACTCCGCCGATTTTGGGCAGGAATGCCAGCTTGGCCGCGACGCCGAAAGCAAACCGCAGCTGGCCTGCGGTTCTGGCGGATCTGCGGATGACGGGCACGACAAACGCGGGGCCGATGACGGCCATCGACGCCAATACATGAAAAACAAGCAGCCATCCATACAAGCTGTTCACTCTTGTTCCCTCCTCAGCGCGCCGGAATATCGCTTCGATAAGCGAGTCCAACCCTTTTCCGTTTATACGGCCCGTCGAGCCCGACATGGTTCAGCATCCAATTCGCCACGTCCTCATAAGCGACATTCAGCTCTTGAAGCCGGCTGAACAAATAACCGGCGATATCGGCCTCGGAAAGTTCCTTGATCGTCTCCGGAACGGACAAGGGCAAGATGTCCGTCGTCACATGCAAGCGAATCGGCTCCGGGTGCCAGGTCGAATCGACCATCGTTCCCGGGCACATCACGGACCAGTCGAGCCGGCTCCGCCGCAGCCTCTCGAGGTTCCGATTGTGCGTCTGATACATGGGCGGGAAGCCGGGTAGATGATTGCCGATGAGATCGGTATGCGGAATATCCAACAGGCCGGCTCCACCCATTAGCCATACCCGCCCGGTGTAGCTGGGGTGGTCCTCGCATTGGCTGACAATGTTATCGACGATTCGAACAAATTCATCTCCCTGCCCCGCATGTCCGGCTGTGATAATCGCGGCGTCTTGATGCGAGAGCGCCTCGCGGACGCTGTGCGGATCCATGATATCTTGCGCGATCACCTTCACTAGCCTTGTCGCACGCTCTCCTTGCTGTTCATACAGCTTCTCGGGGCTTCGCACAAAGGCGGTCATTTCAAGCCCCATCCGAACCCCTTGCGCCAGCACTCTTCTTCCCGTATTTCCCGTTGCTCCGAAAACGATGATTTTCATCTTCCTTGCCCTCCTTCAAATTGTTTCCTTATTTATCATCTTTGGGTTGATTGAAGCTTAACATTGCTCTAAGATCTTGATAAGAACGCACTTTGATGTCGGGTACTCACTTGAAAGTAAGTATAGGCAAGGAGGGATATCATGTTTGTCCGCGCGGAAACCGGGGAGGACAGAAAATGCCCCATCGAGACCGTGATTCAAGTCGTTGGCGGCAAATGGAAGCCCCTGATTTTATGGCATCTGCTGAACTCCTCCAAGAGGTTCAGCGAGCTGGAGAAGTTGATTCCCGAGGTCACCCAGAAGATGCTGGCGCAGCATTTGCGGGAGCTGGAGATCGATCGGCTGGTGACGCGCACGATCTATCCTTCGGTCCCTCCCAAGGTGGAATATTCGATGAGCGAACACGGCAAGACGCTGATTCCGGTGTTGGAAGCCATGTGCCAGTGGGGCGACAATCATAACAGGCAGAGCCCGAAGCCGATTGCCGGGGCAGCGTCGAATTCGGTGTAAGTCTGCGTTAAGCGCAAATAAGCCCCGCCACATCCGGACGGGGCTTATCTGTGCCGAATATTCTTTCTCCGTGCTTGAACGAACCTCCGGTTCGAAACGGAATGTACGCAAGGATATACTCGTTACATCTGATACTGAACCGTTACGCTCGTGCTGATCTCGATCTGTCCCGCTTGAACGGAAGTCGGCGCGCTGGCCGAATCCGCCGCCATCGACTTCTCCATTGCCGCATACATCACCGGAGGCGCGGAAGCGGCGCCTTGCACGATGTTCACGACGCCTTTGACCTGACGTTTGGCGGAAGCGGCGAGCACGTTCGCCTTGGCGTCGGCATTCGCCATCGCTTTCTTCAAGGCTTCCAGCTCGTATTGGTCGGCCTTCTCCGTCGAGAACTGCACGCCGTCCATCCGGTTCGCACCGGCCGCGGACATGGCGTCAAGCAGCTTGCCGATCTCGTCCAGCTTCCGGTAGCTGACTTTCACGGAATGGACAGCGGTGTATCCGATCAGCTTGCGCCCTTCCTTCTCCATGTAATTGTACTCCGGCTGTACGTAGAAACCGGTCGTCTGCACGTCTTTCTTGCTCAGTCCGAACTTCTCATACAGCACCTTCTCGATCGCGGCGAATTTGTTCGCGTTGTCCTGCTGGGCTTCGCCCGCCGTGGCCCCGCGCGTCTCCACCGCCGCGTTCACGTAGGCGATGTCCGGATCGACCATGACGGAACCGGTCGCGCCCACCGTAATCGTGTTCAGCGCCGTCTGGCTTCCCGACGCCGCTGCCGTCTCTGCCTTCACGATGCCGACCTCCCCCTTGCCGATCCCGAACCACCCGATCACGGCCGCCGCCATGACCACAACCGCCATTTTCCAACCCTTCTTCATCACCCGTCATCAGCCCCTTTTGCGCGTTTGATCCTATGGACGCAGGATGGACAACAAAGGTTTCAAAATTACATCGCCATTGCCGAAAAAATGCAAAAAGCTCCCTCACGGGAGCTTTGAGCGGTTGATTTTACTGGTTTTCCAGCTCTTCTTTGCTGACAAGCTGGACTAAAGCGGTTACAGCTTGCTCTGCATCGGAACCTTCCGCGCTGATGGAGACCTCCGTGCCGGAGCTGATGGCCAGACTCATGATACCCATGATGCTCTTGGCGTTGACTTTCTTGTCGTCCTTCTCCACGAAGACGTCGGAGGAGAATTTATTGGCTTCTTGCACGAAAAGCGCCGCCGGTCTGGCGTGAAGCCCCGTTTTGAGCCGAACAACCACCGGCTGTCTCGTCATTGGAACGGCTACCCCCTATCATGATTCAACCAACCCGCACATGATCTTCCGTGCATGGTTTCATACAATATTATAACATTGTTTGGAACAAAAGCGCCATATCGTTATGATCCGCCGTTCCGGATTTTTTCCGCCCATTCGTCAAGCTTCCTCAGCCTGTGGTTCACGCCGGACTTGCTGACCTGGCCTTTCAGCAGATCGCCGACCTCCTTCAGGTTGATGTCGGGATGCTTGAGACGGATTTCCGCCACTTCCCTGAGCTTCTCCGGCAAATTCTCTAGCCCGACTTCCTTCTGCAGCAGCTTGATGTTGTCGATTTGCCGGACGGCCGCGCCGATCGTCTTGTTGAGGTTGGCGGTTTCGCAGTTGACGATCCGGTTCACGGAATTGCGCATGTCCCGCATGATGCGGACGTCCTCGAACTTGAACAGCGCCTGATGGGCTCCGATGATGCTCAGGAATTCGATGATCTTCTCGCCTTCCTTGATGTACAGGATGAAGCCTTTCTTGCGCTCGATGAACCGGGCGTTCAAATGGAACTTGTTCGCCAGCTCCACGAGGGCGCGGCAATGCTCCTCGTACATCGAAGCGATCTCGAGGTGGTACGAAGAGCCTTCCGGATTGTTCACCGACCCGCCGGCCAGGAAAGCGCCCCGCAAATAAGCGCGCTTGCAGCACCCTTTCTTGATCAGGTTCTTGTCGATGCTCGGGTGGAACTGGAAGCCCTCCGTCGTGATGGCCAGTTCCTTGAGAAGCTCCTCTACGCCCCCGGGGACCCGCACCATGTAAACATTATTCTTCTTCAGGCGCATTTTCTTGCGGACCAACAATTCCGTCGGGACGTTAAAATGCCGTTTGAGCAGCGTGTACATTCTCCGCGCGATAGCGGCGTTTTCGGTGGAAATGTCCAGCACGATGCGTTTGTTCGTCAGCCCGACCGAGCCGTTCATCCGGATCAGCGCGGAGAGCTCCGCCCGCTCGCAGCAGGATTCGGAATCCACCAGCGTCAATTCTTTTTTGGTCTGGGCCGCAAAAGACATCGTTCTTACCCCTTCCGAAGCATCCAATTCTCCACGAGCTGGTAAATGTGGTCGCTCAGCTTCGCGGCGTCATGGCGCAAATACGTTCTAAACAAGACAAGCTTATCGGCGATGACCTTGTAACCCCGGCGGGTCACTTCCTCCAGGTCCAGGTGGACCGCCTTCGCGCCTTGCTCGGCGTAGAGGCTTTGGACCTGCGGAGGAATCTCTCCGTTGTTCACGATGACATAATCGAATAAATGATGCCCGATATGGCGGTGGATCGCGGCCAGATGGTCGCTCACCGAATAATTGTCCGTCTCGCCCGGCTGGGTCATGACGTTGCATACGAACAGCTTCACCGCATCCGATGCGACGATCGCTTCGGCCAGCTTGGGCACGATCAGGTTCGGAATGATGCTCGTGTACAGGCTGCCCGGCCCGATCAGGATGGCATCCGCCTCCCGGATCGCGTCCACGGCTTCCGGAAGCGGCTCCACGCGCTCCGGTTCGATGAAGACCCGGCGGATCGACATGCCCGCCTTCGGGATCGAAGATTCGCCGACGACGATCGTTCCGTCATCCATTTCCGCTTTCAATACGATGGCCTGGTTCGCCGCCGGCAATACGCGCCCTCTCACCGCGAGGACCCGGCTCAGCTCCTTGATCCCGGTCACGAAGTCTCCCGTGATCTCGGTCATCGCCGCCAGGATCAGGTTGCCCAGGCTGTGACCGGCCAAGCCGGTCCCGTTGTTGAAGCGGTATTTGAGCATTTCGTACAGCAGAGGCTCGGTATCCGCCAGCGCCGTCAGCACGCTCCGGATGTCGCCCGGCGGCGGGATCTGCAGCTCCTCCCGGAGAATGCCCGAGCTCCCGCCGTCATCGGCCACCGTCACGATGGCCGTAATGTCGAGCGGCTTCATCTTGAGGCCGCGAAGCATGACGGACAAACCCGTTCCGCCCCCGATCACGACGATGCGGGGAAGCCGGGGCCGTGTCGCAGTCGATTCCATTCCTTCACCTACCCTTGCCGCTCGCGTTCGGCATCGCGGTGGTGAACCCTGACCGTTTCGGTCTCGCCGGCGGCAAGCATTCTGCCCAAATATTCGCCGAGCGCCACCGAACGGTGTTTGCCGCCCGTGCAGCCGATCCCGATGACGATTTGGCTTTTGCCTTCCTTCTGGTACAACGGAATCAAATACTGCAGCATGTCGAGCAGCTTCTGCAGGAATGTCTGGGTTTCGGGCCATTTCATGACGTAGTCGTACACTTCTTGGTCCTGGCCGGTCTTCGGCCGCAGGTTCTCCACGTAGTGCGGATTCGGCAAAAACCGGACGTCGAAAATGAGATCGGCGTCGATCGGCACCCCGTACTTGAAGCCGAAGGAAGTCACGTTGATATTGATCCGGTTCCGGTCGAGGTTGGTGAATCGGGAAACGATTTTTTCCTTCAGCTGGGCGGGTTTCAGGCTGCTCGTATCGATTACCTGCGTGGCCCAGCCTTTCAGGTCCTCCAGCAGCTTGCGCTCCATGTGGATGCCGTCCAGCGGCATGCCCTCGGGCGCGAGCGGGTGGCGGCGGCGGCTTTCCTTGTACCGCTGCACGAGCACCGAGTCGGTCGCGTCCAGGAACAGGATTTCGTAATGGATCGTGTAGTGCTCCCGGATGAAGCCGAGCGATTCCGACAAGGCGGTGAAGAACTCGCGGCCCCGCAAGTCGATGACGAGGGCCACCTTCGCGATCCTCCCTTGCGACTGTTCGATCAGCTCGGCGAACTTCGGAATAAGGACCGGCGGCAAATTGTCCACGCAGAAGAACCCGAGGTCCTCCATGCTCTGGACCGCGATCGTCTTGCCCGCACCCGACATGCCGGTGATGATGACGAGCGTCGGTTGTGATCCGTGCAATTCCATGTCCGTACCTCCCCTGGAATGACAGGGCGCCTGAACCGCGCGGAGGAGCCGCGTCGGAACAGGCGCCGTATAACGGAATCAGGCGTTATGCATCAATCCGGCTGCGCCGACGACGCCGGCATTGTTACCGAGTTCGGCCGCCACGATGTCGACACCCTCCTGCGCCTTATCCTGTGCGTACTTGTGGAAGACTTCGCGAATTTGGGCGAATAGGAACTCCCCGGCTTTGCTGACGCCGCCTCCGAGGATGAACCGCTGAGGATTGACGATGACGGCCACGGTGGCCATCGATTTGCCGAGATAGTAGGCGGCCCGGCTGACGATCCGCTGGGCGACCTCATCGCCGTTCTTCGCGGCGTCGACGACATCCTTCGCGGTGATCGTCTCGATGAGCGACAGCGTCGTGCGGTCCCCCCGCTCGACGGCGTCTTTGGCCATCCGGATGATGCCCGTCGCCGACGATACCGTCTCCAAGCAGCCCATTTTGCCGCATCCGCACTGGATCGCTTCCAAGTCCGGGACGATCGACATATGGCCGAGCTCGCCGCCCATTCCGGAGAATCCCTCGATCAGCCGCCCTCCGACGACGATGCCGCCGCCCACGCCGGTGCCGAGCGTATAGCACACGACGCTGGAAATCCCGCGCCCCGCGCCGCCCCATGCTTCTCCCAGCGCCGCGACGTTGGCGTCGTTGTTAACCCTGACCGGTTTATTCAAGACCGCTTCCAAATGATCCTTCAGAGGAACGTTCGTCAGCGGCAAATTCGGCGAAAATTTGATGAAGCCCTTATCGAAATCCATAAATCCGGCGATGCCGATTCCGACCCCGGCCACCTGATCCCAAGTATACGGCGACTCCGACACGACATGCCGGGCATAACCCGCAATGTTGCCGAGGATCCTGTCCGTCCCCTGCTCCGTTCCCGTCGGGCCTTCATAAGTTTGAAGAAGGTCCCCGCTCTCGTTGCATATGCCAACCTTGATGGCGGTACCGCCGATGTCCGCACCGACGTAGATTTTTTCCGGCATTTCCAGGCACACCTCAATGTTATGAATACTGATCAATCACAGGGTTACAGTACCCACTATAAGGCAACGGGCCCCAGCGGTCAAGGAATCTCGAAAGGAGTGACGCCTTCTTCCACGACATGGAAGAAGGCCACCTATGGGTGACCTTCTTGGCATGCCGGAGATGGGAAGTGCTTCCGCAGGTGTCTCCTTATTCCCGCTTTCGGGCGACTACCGCTAACCGGCCGTTGTCGGTCGAGTATTCGCACGTAGACAGTACGATAAGCTTGTCGCCATACCGGGCTGTCACGCCTGTGTCGTAAAGAGCGAGTTTTTTGACGTTCTGCATGTACGAATCGAACCCGCCGGGCGTTGCCGCGTTCTCGATCCGGTAGTATTTAAAAACGTTGTCCGATTTGCGATAAACCTTGGACAGAATGACGGCGACAATCTCATATTCTTCTTTTTCGTAAAGAGTACTGAACTGGAACACCGCATGTTCCTTGTAGTAGCTTTCTTTCTTGTACTTCATCAGATCCGCGAACATGAAGCCGCTTTTCATGTGATGTCCGTGAATCAGCAAAATGTTCGAATCGTCTATCCGACTGTGGGCGGCGTCCAAAAAAGGGAGCCCGTTGATGTTCGGCTTTTTATCGAAATCGTGATCGAGATAGAATTCCTCGTCCTGCGCGTTCTGCATGATCGGGTAATCGATTCGGGTACCGCCGATAGACAGCCAGCCGACGATGTCCGGGTTTCTCGCGTGCAGCTCTTGAAACTCGGGGAGCATGGCCGGCTCTTGCTTCGCGGTGAGAAGCGAGGGGGTTGCGGCACCCCCGCCCGCGTTCGAATGCGATTTCCGGACTTCCGTCGGATGCGGCAGCTCTTGTATTTGCTTCTCCGCCTCATAATCCCGCAAGTAAATTCTCGCGGCGGAGGCAAGAGAGTAAACCAACAGAAGACCGGAAACGGCGATAAGAATTTTTTTGGTTTTGCTCATGTTCTTACCGCCTTTCCGTTTACTGAACGCGTTGTTTCTCCTTGCTTTTGCGCAGACTGAAACCGAGCGTGATCAAGGACATGAGCGCCAAAGCCATGTAGAAGATGGGCGATGCGCTGTTATCTCCTGTTTTCGGAACATCGTCCAGCTCGTTGCCGTTGCGCGTTCCGTTGTTGCCGTTACCGGGTACGCCGTTGCCGGGTACGCCGTTGCCGGGTACGCCGTTGCCGGGTACGCTGTTACCGGGTACGCCGTTGCCGGGTACGCCGTTGCCGGGCAAGCCGTTGTCGGGTACGCCGTTGTCGGGCACGCCGTTGTCGGGCACGCCGTTGTCGGGTACGCCGTTGTCGGGCACGCCGTTGCCGGGTCCGTTGTCGCCGTCAGGTTGGTTGCCGTTGCCAGGCGGAGTGCTCTCGGGCGGAGTGTAGGTTCCGCCGCCACCGTCGGAACGAATCGGTTGCATGGGTACGTTGTGTCTAACGATATCGGATTCGACAGAGATTATAGGGCTCTTATACTCCTCATACCCCGTCTTGGTGACGACCAAATAATAATCCGTTTCCGGGAATACCATATACGCATAGAAACCGGTCGGATCGCTGAATTGTTCCGGGCTATCGTTATCGTTAGGCGCAAAACCCGGAATCGGAGGTAAGATTACTTTATCGTGCGCAGTAATCCCTTTCTTTTTATTCCGCTCCGTATCCGCATAATACAGCGTCACCGTTGCTCCTTCGATCTGCCCTGTGGCGATCCCCTTGGTTGCATCGTAAACGGTGCCGTACGGATCAACCAGTTCTTCGGAGATATTGAGCTCTCCGCTGTCGCTCACCTTCAAATCCTTGCCCGCGATCACGAGCAATTCCTTGCCGTCCACTTCATATCGCAGTTCCA
The DNA here is from genome assembly GCF_019400745.1 of Cohnella sp. CFH 77786. Taxonomy (GTDB): domain Bacteria; phylum Bacillota; class Bacilli; order Paenibacillales; family Paenibacillaceae; genus Cohnella. The sequence continues at coordinate 66,948 of NZ_WJIB01000021.1, forward strand.
GCTTGTAATTGCCCGTAGACAAGCCTTCTGCCGCGAATGTGCCTTGCTCTCCCAGCGGGAACGCCTTGCGCTCGCCGTTGTCGTCCAGCACATAGTTGCCGCCAGACTTCAAATAAATCTTCATCTTCTTGTGATCGAGAAAATCAGCTAGGAGCGACTTCTCGCCATCCTGCTGCTTGAACAGAACGATCCCTACCGCTGTAATGTCCGCCGGAACGGTTTCGTCCGTCACGCTGCCGTCCACGTTCGCTTTTTGCGTGAACTCGACAGGCACGTCCCTCCCGCCTACAGGATACACCTTCGTGTACGTGATGGTATAGTCGGCATCCGCTTGGGCAGGGACGGAATATTCCCCATCCCCATTCGTATAGATGGTTTGCTTCTCGCCTGTCTTCACATTCGTCACGATGATTTCCGCATTCGGAATGATTTTTCCTGTGTTGTTGTCACGCAGCACGCCTTCCAGATACGGGCGGGTATTGACAAAGAGTGCTTTGGCCACTTCTTTCTCCGGAATGTGATCTGTGCGAACGAAACTTTTAGGTTCCGTCACATAACCGTCCTTCGTATAATCATCCTGGGTCACCGTATACTCGAGATCCGCCGGAAGTCCTTGCACAACGAACGTCTGGCCATCTGTAAGTTCGAAGGTGTCACCGCTCTTAACCACGCCCTTGCTGCCGTCCGACTTCTCATAGGAGTAGGATTTGTCTCCCCCCTCGCCTGTGAAGGTTACGGTGTACTTGAACGGCTTCTTCTTGTCGTCGTCTTTACCTTTAACCTCGTTGCTGATGAGCAAGCCGCCCTCCACGACTCGCACGTTCGTGAACGGGGCATTTTCATCTTTGCCCGCCATGACTCCAGTTCGATACCGTTCCTCTGGGTTGGTCACGTAGTCTTCGGTTGTGTAATCCTTCTGGGTAACTGTGTATTTCAGACCCTTAGGCAGACCCGAAATATCCAGTGTCTCTCCATGCTTGAGCTTGAAGGTATCGCCGGACTTGATCGTACCTGAGCCACCGCCCAACTTCTCGTAAGCGTAGCTTCCCTCCTTGCCTGTGCCGTCAAAGGTCACCGTGTACTCGAAGTCCTTCGTCTTGACGCCGTTGCCCATGACCGTATTGCTGATCGTCAGCTTGTTGACGCTCCGATCATTGGTGAAATCGGCCTTGCGATCGGCGCCCGCCATGATGCCGTCATCAGACAATGCAGGCGTGGTCGCGTAGCCGTCGTTCTTGTAATCGTCCTGGGTGATCGTATACTTCAGGTTATCAGGAAGCCCCTTAATCTTAAAGGTCTCGCCATCCTTGAGCATGAAGGTATCGCCGGATTTGATCGTGCCAGTCTTGCCGTCTGAACGCTCATAATCATAGGCTTGACCCTTTCCTGCACCGTCAAAGGTCACCGTGTACTTAAACGGCTTATCCGGTTCTGCGCCGTCTCCCGTGACGGTATTGCTGACGGTCAGATTGCTAACGTTCCGCTTGTTGACAAAATCCGCTTTGTGGTCGCCTTTATTCACGATAGTGCCTGACAGCTTTCTCGTCTCCGGCATGGTCGTGTAACCGTCAACGGTCGTATAATCGCCCTCGGTTACGGTATAGATCAGATTTACTGGCAATGCCGGCAGCGTCACAGATTGCCCGTGTTTGAGGGTAATCTTGTCACCGCTCTTGATCGTGCCAAACGTATTATCCGGCTTCTTATAGGTGTACTCTCCATCCTTGCCTTCGCCGGTGAAGGTCACGGTGTATTCAAAATCCTTGGAAGAATCGCTGCCGTTGCCTTCCACCTTATTGCTGATGGTCAGCTTGCCTTGGGCCGGTGTGGGCACGACCAGCGGATTATCAGAGGATACTTTCACTCCGTCTACCCAGATGGGCTTCCCGGGTGTATTACCTACATACACCTGATAAATTCTTGTTGTCGGCAACCATGTCGTTGTGTCAATATAGGTTTCCTTCAGCTCATAAAGGCCCGGATCCGGGAACAGCAGATTAAGCTTGCCGTCATTTCCGGTTTTTCCTTTGGCAACTTGCGCTCCGCCGTCTTTCTTATACAGCGTAAACTCTACGTCCTTCAGCGGATTGCCATTGGGATCTACCTTTTTTAGTGCCAACAGGGCATTGGAGCTGGACGCGCCTGCTACGTCCGTGCTATCCAACGTGCTCTCGCTCTTGGCGCTGATAGATTTCAGCTTGTCATCGCCCATCAGCTTGACCTCGTTGCCCATCTTGTCGCCGGCTTTTGCTTTCTTGTTGTCCACCTCGGTCTGGTATACGAACTGATAGAGCCGATTCGGATCGGTCATCCGGAATGTCAGAACGGTCGTGCCGTTCGCGCCGGGCATTGCTTCTGCTTGAACCTCGCTATTCGGATCGCTGAGGTCCAGTGCGGTACCCTTCCTTACCAAAGTCCCGCTCGCGGTCATCTCGGCGCGGTATACCGCCATGCTCGGCGCGGTCAGCACCAGCTTGCCGTCTACATCATAGCGCAGGTTCATGTTCGCGCCGATCGTATCCTGCAGGTACACGCCTTGCTCCATGTTGAACGGAGGGGTATAGTTTACCGTCCATTCCAGCACGCCCGCCGTCGGCTTGCTCACCGATTTGCTCAAGGTCTGGATCGGGACGATGACCTTGCGCTGTTCCGTGACCTTCTTCTCCACGCCGCCCCATGTCATGAACAGGTCGGCTTTGTTATAGAGCACCTGCTTGGCTGTTCCGTTGGCAATGTACTCCTCCAAATATTTCTCCAGCGCCGCATTGGAAGGTCTTGCCTTTACTAAAATGACATAAGGGCTTTCCAGCTTGGAGAAAGTAAAGGTTCCGATATTGCCACTACTGGCGAATTTGACTACATGACTCGGGTCAGTCCGTTCAATTACCTTTATTGCATCATTGCGCACACCGTACTCAGTGCCACCGCCATTGTCCGAGTAGCCTTTGTACAGCTCGAAGTTCTTGTCCTCGGAGAACGGAACAAATTCCCAACCCTCTGGCAGGGTGTCCACCAGTCTGATGTCGGTGACGACTCGACTGCCGCCGTCCTTCGCCAATTCATCGGTGTTGTAGCCCGGCATGTTCACGCCCAAGCGGAACGTAACGGTCTTGGTCGTCCGGTCAAAGGCAGAAATCGTCCATGTTTCATTGCTATCGTTTCTAATGTAGCTGCCGACGTTATTCGGGGTAACGATCTCAGGCGTACCGTCTGCCTTCAACGGCGTTGACGCGAAAAGCATATCCTTGTTCAGCATACGCACATGAAGATTAATCCAATTATCCGCCGCTTTTACGGTTTCGCCGTCAAAGAGCAGGGCCCGATTCCAGCGGGTTTTACCTACGTTAATATCTTGCCTGAAGAGAACGTCCGGGTTGGTCTCAAGTGCACGGAAGCTGAAGGAGGTAGCTTTGTCCGTGTTGTATCCGGTCACTTTGATCAAATCCGCTACCGCTTCGCCGTTCACTTTTAAAGGAATAGCCTTCAAGGTCAAGCCAGACGCATTGGTCACGCCCTTCAAGCTTCCCGCATGATACTTCTTCCACAGCTGCGCAGTATTTACATTTGCTTTGATTTTCGCAATCGTTTCCGCGCTTACCTCGCCGGTTTCATCCACAGCGTCGTTCAAGACGTTCAGATCTCCGCCATGAACGAGCACATCGTAAACTACTGCATCCGGCAGTGCATACTGTGGCGTTAAGTTAACGGTCCATGTAATGCCGCCTAGGTTATAATCCGCCATCGAAATAGAGCCTGCTTTTGTGAACGTATGCGCCCCGATCGTAATGACTGCTTCGTCGGTTACCGCAGCGGGTCTGGTACCGGTGCTCACATCATTATTCTGGATGGCGTTGCCGCTCGCGTCCTTGACGTCTAGGTCCCAGTTCGCGCGGGGGACGTTGGTGAAGCTGGAACCGCTAATCACCTTGGACTTTACGACCAGCCGGACAGCTTCATTTACATCCCCGAAGGAATAGATGCTTGTCGTGGCTGGATCCGGTTGGATCTCCGTTGCAGTGCCCCACTTCTTCCCTGCGGCATCCCACAACTGCCACTCTGCCGATACGAATTCAAGTCCCGTCGGCAGCACATCCGTGATCGTAAAGTTTTTCAGACCCGTCTTATGATAATTCGCATTGACGTCGGTCGTCCAGGTGATGATTTGATTCGCGTGGTCATAGGCACCGGACGCTGTAATCCAATCGGGTGCAAAGGAAATCTCTTGGTTTGCGCTCACTAAAACCGTGTCATCACTCTTTTTTAATTGCACGATGCCATTCATGTCCCGATAGCTGCGACCAAGATTTCCCGGCGGATTCCGGTGCTCGTAATAGTAAGCTTCTTTCGGAATCCATGTCTTGAACTCGACCTTCGGATCTATACCGGTACCTGGCGGGAAGATGTAGCTCAGCTTACCGTCGGAGTCGATATTGGGCTCTACCGCTATGTCGTTGACCTTGAAGGAACCAAGCACATAGATGCCTCGGACATTACCAAAGCCAGTATTATAAGAGGCGGGATCCGTAAAAAACTTCTCCCCGTCGAGCGGCAGCTTGATTGTGGCATCAAACTTATCGAAAGCAGATACTGTTGACTGCCAGGTAATCGCACCTTCAACAAATTGTGCGGGTTGAATTCCGCGATAGCTATATTGATCCCACTTGATCATTCCCGGCGAAAGCAATGTAATGCTGTATGCCGGTGTGACTTCCGGATTTTTCAGTTGATACGCCCCTCCGAAAATGGAGATAGGCTTTGACTCTCCGTATTCTAAGCCCGTCAAATCCGAATTGGCGGTGGTTTCAAAGCCGAACGTAACCGCTCGTCCAACACCGTTGAAAAAGCTATCGTCGCCATTAAACACGATCTTGATGCTGTTCGGGGTGAAATAGGCAGTCCCAAGCTGTTTCGCGCCAAATTCAGTTGTTGCCATCAAAGTTTTGGTAGCTGTCGGCAACACCACTTCCTTGAAGTGGGGATCTCTCGTCAGCTCAATCCAGTCGCCCTTCTGAATGTACTTGCTAGAATCAGCATTCGTCGGATTCGGATCGTCGCCATTCACCGGCACCTTGAGACCCTCCGACTTCAGCGTAAATTGCTGTCTGCCTTGGATGGTTTCTCCGGGTGCAATAACAGCAAGAGGAGTTCCCTGCAGCACTGTCAACGGAAAGGTTGAATTCGCCCCCATAAACACATCGGTTTTGTCCGATGCAACTGCCGCCGCCATAGCCATCGGGGCGGCAGCCCCCGGGTTTCCATACACTGCCTCGGATACGGACGGTTCCGTCGCGCCGGCCTCGCCGACCGTTGCCGTCCCGGAATCGTCTGATGATGCGGCAGCAGCGAATGTCGCGGTCTGTAAGGCAAGCAAAACCGCCAACAAGAAAGAGATTACCGTTTTGCCTACGCTGCGTTGTCGTTTCATTGCATGATTTCCCTCCACTTCCCTATGTATACTTTCTTATATGAATGAGTCTATCAATCCAACCTCAACAAAAACTATACAACCTGACCGTCTATACAAACGGAAGCCATTTTCCGATAATTAGGAGATGTGCAATCCAGCGATTCGTAATAGGGTTGCATGCACAAAGCCAACAACAAGTTAGACTCTCAAGGAGGCAGCTCCTGTGAAAGCCATATTGGTTGACGATGAGCCCTTGGCATTGCTTGAGTTACAAAAAGCGATCAAGAACGAAGTGAGCGGAATGGAGGTGATCGCCGCTTACTCGAATCCGGAGGATGTCGTGGCCGGCGTATTGGCGCATCGCCCCGACGTCGTGTTCCTGGACATCCAGATGCCCGAGATCGACGGACTGAATCTGGGCAAGCAAATCCAGTCGGTCGTACCCGGAATCGAAATCGTATTCGTGACCGGTTACGACCGGTACGCGGTGCGCGCTTTCGAGCTCAATGCACTGGACTATATTATGAAGCCCATAGATCGGGATCGTTTCCGCCAAACCGTGCTGCGACTCAAGGAGAAATTAAGCCTGAAGGGCGCCGCGAATGTCCGAGAGACGAACTCCCCATTCATTCGTTGTTTTCATCAGGTTCAGTTTCAATTGCCCGGCATGGATGCGCAGACCGTCAAATGGCGGACGAGCAAAGCGCAAGAGTTGTTCGCCTACTTGCTCCATCATCGGGACCGGACGATCAGCCGCGGCGTTTTGCTGGAGCTCCTGTGGCCGGACCTCGAGGAGTCTAAAGCCGCGCAGCAGCTCTATACGACGATTTATTACATCCGCCAAACGTTGAAGAAATACGGCATGGACATGATTTCCATTCAAAGCGGGGATTGGGAAGCGGGATACCGACTGGAACTGGGGAAGGTGCGGGTGGAAGCCGAGAAATGGGAAAACGACTTGAAGCAACTGGGCCCCCTGGATCCGAACACCGCGGATGCTTACGAGCATGTACTGAATGCTTACAATGGCCATTATCTTGAGGCTTATGGCTATATATGGGCGGAACACGAGCGGGAACGGTTTCGGTTGCTCTGGTTGCACCAAATGAGAAACTTGGGCGAGTTTTACGAACGGCACGGACTACCGAGAAAAGCGATCGAGGTTCATCTCCGTATCCAACGAATGCTTCCGGACGAGGAGGAAAGCTATTTCTCGCTGATGAAGCTGTATGATGCAGCCGGCGAAAGCATAGGCGTTGAGGAGCAGTATCTGCTGCTGACAACGAGACTGGAACGGGATTTGGAGACGCCGGTCAACACCGACATCGACAATTGGTATAGAAGCTGGAAATTGGTTGGCCAAGCCACATAACGACTGGGACAGCGCCGAAACGACAGAAGAACCGGAGGAGACTCCGGTTCTTCTGTCGTTTCGTGCGTCTATTAAGATACCGCTCCCGACCAGTCGTGGACGGCCGAGCCTTCCAGGAACTTCTCCGCGTCGAGCGCCGCCATGCAGCCGCTCCCGGCCGCCGTGATCGCTTGGCGGTATTTGTTGTCTTGCACGTCTCCGCAAGCGAAGATCCCTGGCACGTTCGTCTCGGAGGAGCCCGGCTTCACCTTGATGTAGCCGATTTCGTCCGTGTCGATCTGGCCGTTCAGGAACTTCGTGTTCGGCGTATGGCCGATCGCCACGAACAGGCCTTGCGTTTCGATGACCTCTTCCTTGCCGGTCTCGTTATTCAGGACTTTGAGTCCCGTGACGCCCATTCCGGTCGCGATAACTTCCAGCGGCGTGCGGTTAAGCGCCCAAGTGATTTTCGGATTCTCGCGGGCGCGGTCCTGCATGATTTTGGAAGCGCGCAGCTCCTCGCGGCGGTGTACCAATACGACTTCGGACGCGAACCTTGTCAGGAAGTTCGCTTCTTCCATCGCGGAGTCGCCGCCGCCGACGACGATGATTTTCTTGCCGCGGAAGAAAAATCCGTCACAGGTCGCGCAGGTGCTGACGCCGCGTCCGACATTGTCGCGTTCGCCGGGGATGCCCAGGTACTTGGCCGATGCGCCGGTCGAGATGATGAGCGTCTCCGCCTGCAGCGTTTCCCCGCCTTCGAGGGTCAGGGTGAAAGGACGTTTGGACGTATCCACGGAATTGATCCAACCCGTCCTGAATTCCGCTCCGAAACGCTCTGCCTGCTTGCGCATGTTGGCCATCAGTTCCGGCCCCATGATGCCTTCCGGGAAACCCGGGAAATTCTCGACTTCGGTCGTGGTCGTCAATTGTCCGCCCGGCTCCGGGCCTTCGATGACCAGAGGATTCAGGTTGGCGCGCGCCAGATAGATGGCCGCCGTGAGTCCGGCAGGGCCGGTTCCGATAACGATCGATTTGTACATGGTTTCTTCCTCCGTCTCTCTATATGTGACGTTCGTTTATTTCTTCTCCTTGAAAGCGGGAGTCGTCAAATCGAGCTTCTCGCGGATTCCGCAGGCCTCGTCAATCCGGTTGGCATACCGGCTGATGCTCGCCTGCGAAGCCCCGTAGCGGCTCACCAGATCGGAATAGGTGACCGTTCTCCGGTGCATCTTGGCGGTCCAATATTCGAGAGCCGCCGCCCAGCCTGCCGCCTTGTGCAGCTTCGGCACTTCCGGGTACACCCGGGACAGGTAATCGACCCACAGCGTCATCATATCGTGCTGCTGGACGACGTCGTACCGGCCCGACATGTTCTCCAGCGCCTTCTCCAGCACCGCCTGCCACGCGCTGTCCCATACGGGCAGCTTCGCCGACTTGCGGCGGGCTTCCAGCGTGATCGTGCGGCCGCTGAACGTCACGGTTAGCGCGTCCTGGACGCCGATCGAACGGAGCACCAGCACCGCCACCCGCTTGAGCTCGTCCTCCTCCTCGGGATCGACCAGGAACGCCTTCAGCGCCTCGATCACCTCTTCGTCCGCCACAAGGCCGAGCGCTTGGATGACCTGGACCTTCGTACGGCGGTCGCCATGCCGGAGCGCCCAGAAGAACGAGGAGCGGATCAGAGGATCGCGCTTCAACGCTTCGGATACGAGCCCGGGGCTGGCTTCCCAACGCTTGAACTGTTCTTCGAAAGGCAGGTGGTAATGGTAATGGACCGGCGGCCTTTCCTCGCCCGTCCGGATTTTGTCCAGCTTCCGCAAGTAGAACGTCGGAACCTCCGACTCCGGATCGAGTCTCCCGGCCTGCCGCCAATAGCGGTCGGCTTCGTCGTACAAGCCGAGATTAACCGCCGCCACGGCCGCAAAATGGTGCAGGCTGGGCTCGCCCGACAGCTCGCCGGTCTTCAGCAGGCGGCGGAAATGGCGGTAAGCCTCGCGGTGCTCTCCGACGATTCCGAGCGTCGTGGCCAGCTTGAACACGTGCTCGGGATGGAAAGGCACGGTTTTGCGAAGCTTCTCCATCAGCGACCGGAGCTGCGCTTCGCGGTTCGCGTGCTGGTAGAAGATGGCCAGGTTGCACAGCGCGTGCAGGTTGCCGGGCTCCGCGTCCAGCACCTCGGTGATCGTCTGGACCGATTTGTCGAACAATCCCATGTAATAGTATGCCAAGCCCAGATTGTTGCGGGCCGCGAGGAAATCGGGCTGGCGCTGAATAATTTCTTCCAGGATCTTGACCGCCTCGGCGAACCGTCCGGCCTCGAGGAGCTCGCGCGCCTTGTCGTGGGCGAATACGTTCTCCTTGGATTTGATCGTCGAAATCTTGGTCGGCCGGTTCAGCTCGTAGCCGAGCAGGTCCAGCAGTTCGTCCGCCTCGTCGAGGAACTGGCCCTCCGGGTCGTTCTCGAGGTAGCGCACGAGCGCTTCTTCCGCCGCCTCGTACAGCTCCATGTTGGCGTAATTGTTCGCCAGGTAGTAATAGCATTCGGTCATGGCCGGATCGATGCGGTCCAGAACCGAGCGCAGAATGACGTTCGATTCCTCGTACCGGCCCATTTCCGACAAAATCCCCGCCATGTTGCAGTGGTTGACCGGGTTCTCCGGTTCGTATTCGACAGCCCGGCGGAAATACTTCAGTGCCTTGTCGTAATGGAAGCGGTCCAGCGATTGCACGGCGCGTTCGAAGAAAAAAGTCGCATCCAGACGCATCGGGATGACTTTGGGACGCCGGTTCTTGTTCTTGGCAACGCGTTTCCGCTGACTCATCGGCAAGGCACCTCCCCGGTTGTTCTCGCGTTATCGTTCACTCTATGCCTCCATGCAGTTCCCCTCTTCGTTATCCAAGATTATATCACAGCGTTTGCCATCCATAAAATAAAAACGCGCGCCCGGGGAGGACGACCAATTTATAATCATTATAATCTAAGCTTGATTTTAAACAAGGGGGTTGGCTGATTTTATAAGAATGAAACGAACAGCCTTAGTCCGATGGATGATCGAACTAAGGCTGCCGATATCGCTTGTTTCATTGCCTAACACGAAGACGTTCATTGACCGTCCAAGGCTTCGCCGAGCCGATCCAACAACGCCTTTGTCCCGTGCTCACGCTGTTCGGGCGTATCGTGACCGTCCAGAAATACGCCCTGTTCCGTATAGATCAACCGCGTTCCGACTTCCGCGTGCTTGAATTCCACCGTGGATACGGAAACGGATATCCGCGTGTCATCCATGTCTAACGTATACGAATAGACAATGCGCTGGTCCGGAACGATTTCCTGGTAGCGGGCGTCGAAGGTGTACACCGGGCCCCCGGGCGGACCCCCGCGGTTGAACTCGCGTCCTCCGACTCGGAAGTCGAACTCTTCGGCATTCGGGAACCAGGCGGCTTTGGCGGCCTGGCCCGCCCGGGCTGGCGAGTGTTTATAAATTCGTTCGATGACGAAAGTGGAATGTTTTGCGGATGGTTCATTCATCGTTGCTTCCTCCTTGTCCGGGTTCTCCCGGATGTTTGTCGAGATACGCGCCAAGCCGGTCGAGATGGAAGTCCCAGCTCGACTTTCGCTCGGCGAAATATTTCTCGTGATTCATTCGCATCACCCGCATGGATAACATGGTTTCAGCCGCTTGTTCCGGGTTTGTCTTCAGGTTCTTTGTCATGCAATCTCATGAACTGCGCACCACCTGTCATCTATGCACTTCCATCACCTCGTGGTTTGCTGGATATTTTCACTCCTTAGTCGACGCACTGCCAACGCAAAAAGCTGCGTTTAGGCACCAGGTTCCTAAACGCAGCTATTATTTATTGCTAGTTTAACACTGGCGTAATGTTAAACCAATTTAGAGTGTTTTCAACTTGAGTATAAACTTCGACGTGATTTCCATTCAATGTTCCGTCACCAACATGAGTTCCCATTAATATACCATCATAATCATCAAATAAGATTCCACCGCTATCTCCGGGTATTGCAGTATAGTTGGCTGCAGTTAAATTGCTATTACCGAGTGAACTTATATTCGTCGAGCCTATTAATCCATAGCTTGTATTATTATAACCAGAGAATGCTACATATTGCCCAACATATTCATTACTTTCTCTTTGATAACTTGTAATTGCCTCATCTCGTGATGAATTAAGATATACATCATTGCTTACGATCCAACTGGGTGTAGGGATAAGCATTGCATCTACAGAACCAGCATCCCTCACTTGTCCAGTGATATTTGAAGAGCCAACGATGTATGCATCCGCATGACCCCAATAAGGTTGTTTAAATGTATCCATGGCTACGCCATCATGGCAGTGGCCAGCAGTAACAACAAAGTAACTGTTACTTGAATTCTTCGCAGAAAATCCAACTGAGCAGGTACTTCCGCTGCTCGACCCAATTATTACACCACTCTGAATCGGATTATACATACTTGTTTTACTCTCGTTTCTCAACATGCTCTCATCCACTTGGAAGAATTCCAACATTTTTCCGTAACGATTGGTCATGTAATTTGTTGCATTCTCTGTCACATATCTAAGTCCTACTTCAATCTCATTGTCAACAACATCTGTTGCAATTGACAATACATCAATACCTTGAGCCTTTAGAGTTTCTGTATCTTCGAATATTGCTTATGCTTTTCATTCAGCTCTTCTTCACTAAATTTTGCATCAATAAACTTTATCTTTTCAGGTTTTCCAAAAAGACGTGTTGTCTTCTCAATTTCTAGGTTTGATGTATTATTAATGCCCTTGATTCTGACATATAGAACGCCACCTTCATTCTGCTTAACAAATAATCCTCCGAAATTATCATCGCCAAATGCTGTTTTTAATTGAGCTTTAACTTGTGGGATTCGCTCATTTAAAAATGCGAGTCTTTCCTTAAATTCTTTTTCTTCATCCAGTGTCATATAAAAATCGTGCAGAACAAGATCTTGTTGATTCTTTTTTTCTAACAAACCTTTCACATAATCTGAGTCAGACTTAAAGCCAAGTTCCATCCTCTTTTTAATATTATATTCCAATGATGCGGATTTCTCGTCCCTTATTTTCGAATCGACTTCATTGTTTACGTCATGATCGTTTGCCCCAAATACATTACCGGCCAATAAAAGAAAACAACATAATGCACTCATTCCAGTAAAAAAGATCTTTTTCATAAAGTTCATCTCCTTTTTATAGTCAACCTTTTTCATTAAATGTTTGTAATATTTGTCACCTTCCTGTATGTAGTATAATAAAAAGTGAAATTAATGTAAATTATTCTGTTATATCATATCTTTTGAGGGAGGGCTGAATGTGAGCAGATCACTATTCATTTTCTTCTTGTGTTTATCATTAATTACCGCGTGTAGTAAAGCAGAGAAGAGTCAATTTGTTGTGGAAGGTACTGTTGAACGCATTGAATACTCCAATGATTACGTATTAATGTATGTGGAGAATTTCCCAATTCCAATATCTAAGGACGAGAAGCAACAATATTCAGTTGGACAAAAAGAGAGAGCGACACTTCAAAGTACAAAAAGAACGGATATCTATAATCCTAAGTATATTAAAGTCAAAAAAATTGAGATTCTTTCTCCCTAATAAAAAATGAAGAACAGAAGCCGTAAGGCGAACTGTTCTTCATTGTCTCATAAACGTATTAGATTCCCGCGTTCTTGAACAGCGTGCTGATCGAGCCGCCTTCCATGATGATCCGGATCGATTCCGACAGCATCGGGGCGACCGACAGGACGCGGAATCGCGGCGAGCGGTCCTCCGGCAGCAGGATGGAGTCCGTCACGACGACCTCCCGGATATTCGGATGGTCCAGCTTCTGCAGCGCGTTGGCCGAGAAGAGCGGATGGGTGGCGCAGACGTAGGCGTCTTGCGCGCCGCGTTCCTTCAGGCCTTCGACGACATTGACGATCGTGGAGCCGGTATCGATCATGTCCTCGATGATGATCGGCGTGCAGCCTTCGACATTCCCGATGACGTGGGTGATGACCGACTCGTTGTGGCTCGGCCGTTTCTTGATCATGATCGCGAACGGCGCGTTCAGCTGGTTCGCCAGCTTCTCCGCGGTCGAAGCGCGGCCGGCGTCCGGCGAAACGACGACCGGATTCGGCAAATTCAAGCACTTCAGGTGGTCGCTGATCAGATCCAGAGCGGTCAGGTGGTCCACCGGAATGTTGAAGAAGCCTTGGATCGCCGGAGCATGCAGGTCGATCGTGATGACCCGGTGGGCGCCTACCGTTGTCAGGACATCGGCGACCATCTTCGCGGAAATCGGTTCCCGCGGCGCGGCTTTCCGCTCCTGTCGGGCGTATCCGTAATAAGGAAGCACGAGATTGATGGTACGGGCGGATGCGCGTTTGGCCGCATCGATCATGACCAGCAGCTCGACGAAGAAATCGTTGATCGGATGGGAAAAGGACTGGATCAGGAAAACGTCGCAGTTGCGGATCGTTTCTTCATAGTGCACGTAAACCTCGCCGCTTTTGAACCGGGATACCTTGATTTTTCCGAGCGGAAGTCCCAGCTGTTCGGCGATCTTCCTGGCCAGCGGCTCGTTGGACGTTCCCGAGAAAACCCGGAGTTTGCTGCTGCTGTACATGTGCCCCTCCAAAAATATCGGAATGTGCGACATTAACCGACTCATTTCGTTCAAACCCATTATACATGACGCGGACGGGTTTTCACAAAGGAATCCTTCCCCTTAAGCGGCCTTCAAATGTGGCTATTTCGTTAATTCCGGAGCTTCGGAGAATACGCTCCGCCTCTTCGGCTTTCTGCCCGACCCGGTCGGGATGGTGCGCATCCGAGCCGTACGTGACCGGAATGCCCAGCTCCCTGGCGCGCTTCAGTATCCTCGGGGACGGGTACATTTCCTTGGCCGCCGTATGGATGCCCGCCGCGTTCAGCTCGATCGCGAGTCCATGCTTCGCGACCGCTTGCAGCGCGCTTTCCTCCAGCTCCGCCGTGTCCTCCTCCGGCCGGTACCCGAACCGCTTGATCGCGTCGATATGGCCGATGTAGTCGTACAACCCGGCGGCCGCGGCTTTGCGCACGGCACCGTAATATTGCTCATACACCTGGAAAATGTTGCGGCCTTCCCAGTTGTGCACCTGGCGGAAATCCGTCACGTCCCACGTCCCGAGAAAATGCACCGAACCGATGACGTAATCCCAAGGATACGCCTCGATGATTTTGGCGATCTCGTCCTCGTGGCCTTCGATGTAATCGCCTTCCAGTCCGACGCGCACGGAAATTCGATCCCGGTACTTCTCTTTGAGTTTCAGGCACTCTTCCACGTACCGCGGCAGCTCGTCCATCGGCATCGCCATCTCGGGATAATACGAAGCGGGGTCGACGTGAAGAAGAGGCATGTGATCGGACAATCCGATCTGGACCATGCCTTGGGCGATCGCGCTTTCGATGTATTGCTCGAGGGTGCCGACGGCGTGGCCGCAGCGCACGTGATGCGTATGGTAATCGATTTTCATGGCTGCCATCCGCCTAATCCTTCTTGACGGGCTTCCGGTGGCGGAATTCGAGCTCTTCCAGCACGTCGTCCAGCGGAATCCGCTGCTCGCGCAGCAGCACCATCAGGTGGAAAATGAGATCGGCGGCTTCGGCTCGCAGCTCCTTGGCATCGCGGTTTTTCCCGGCGATGATGACCTCGGCCGTCTCTTCTCCGATTTTTTTGAGGATTTTGTCCAGGCCCTTGTCGAAAAGATACGTCGTATAGGAGCCCTCGGTGCGCTCGGCGTCCCGCTGCGCGATCGTGGCCTCGAGCTGGGCCAGCGGGGCGAAACGGTCGGGTTTTGCGTCGTCGGCGGTTGCGTCATCCGCCTCCGCGCTGCGGTAGAAGCAGCTGTACGCCCCGGTGTGGCAGGCCGGGCCGTTCTGGTTGACTTGGACCAGCAACGTATCCCCGTCGCAGTCGTATTTCAGGGACACGACCTCCTGCGTATGGCCGCTCGTCGCGCCTTTGTTCCACAGTTCCCCGCGGGAACGGCTCCAGAACCACGTTTGCCCGGTTTCGACCGTTTTCTGCAGCGATTCCCGGTTCATGTACGCCAGCATCAGCACTTCCTTGCTGGCCGCGTCTTGCACGACCGCCGGCACGAGGCCTTGGTCGTCGTACTTGATCTGCTCCATCCAGGCGGCATCGGTCACCTGACGTTCACTCCTTTGGCGCGAAGCGCGTCCTTCACCTCGCGGACCGTCACTTCTTTGTAGTGGAAAATGCTTGCGGCCAGCGCCGCGTCGGCGTGCCCGAGCGTAAGGACGTCGGCGAAATGGCCGGCGTTCCCCGCTCCGCCCGAGGCGATGACCGGAATGCCCACCTCGTCCGAGATGACCCGGGTCAGCGCCATGTCGAATCCGTCCTTCGTGCCGTCCGCGTCCATGCTGGTGAGCAGCAGCTCGCCCGCGCCTCTCCGTTCCGCTTCCTTGGCCCATTCCACCGCGCGTTGGCCGGTCGCTTTGCGGCCGCCGTGGGTGTACACTTCCCACTCTTCCCACTCCGCGTTGAACTTGGCGTCGATCGCGACGACGATGCACTGGGCGCCGAACGTCCGTGAGCCCTCCGTGATCAGCTCCGGCTTCAGGATGGCCGCGGTGTTGATGCCGATTTTGTCCGCGCCGGCTCTCAGGAGCCTCTTCATGTCTTCGACGGCCTGGATGCCGCCTCCGACCGTGAACGGAATCGACACCTCCTCGGCCGTGCGGCGCACGACGTCCACCATCGTGGCGCGTCCTTCGTGGGAGGCCGAAATGTCGAGGAACACGAGCTCGTCGGCACCTTCTTTGTCGTAGAGCGCCGCGAGCTCCACCGGGTCCCCGGCGTCGCGAAGGTTCACGAAATTGACTCCCTTGACGACCCGGCCGTCCTTGACGTCGAGGCAGGGAATGACTCTTTTGGCGAGCATGGGGCGTTCTCCTTTCGTTCGTGCCGGATAAGCGGTTAGTTGTCCTTAGCCAGCTTGCGGACGGCGTCCGCGAGACTGATGCTTCCGGTGTAGAGCGCTTTGCCGACGATGGCGCCGCCGACGCCGTCCTTGGCATGGGCCGCCAGGCGGTCCAGATCCTCCGGCCGGCTGACGCCGCCGGAAGCGATGACCGTGCGCCCGGACACTTGCGCGAGGCGAACGATCGCCTCCACGTTCGGACCGCCCATCATGCCGTCGCGCGAAATGTCGGTGAAGATGAACGTTTGCGCGCCCTCGGCCGCGAGTTGTACAGCCAGGTCCTCCGCCTTCACTTCGGAGGTCTCGAGCCATCCGCGCGTGGCGACCAGGCCGTTACGGGCGTCGATGCCGATGGCGATTTTGGCGCCGTGCTTGGCGAGAACGCGGGAGACGAACGCGCGGTCCTCGATCGCGGCCGTGCCGAGAATGACGCGGGAGACGCCGAGGCCGAGCAGGCGATCCACGTCTTCTTCCTTGCGAAGGCCGCCGCCAACCTGCACCGGCACCTTCACCGCCTGCGCGATTCGGCCGATCAGCTCGTCGTTGACGGGATGGCCGGCTTTGGCGCCGTCGAGGTCGACGAGGTGGATCCACTCTCCGCCTTGCGCTTCCCAGTCGCGCGCGACCGCCGCCGGGTCGTCGTTGTACACGGTTTCGCGGTTGTAATCGCCCTGCACGAGACGGACGCATTTGCCGTCCCGGATGTCGATGGCGGGGTAGATGATGAACTTGGACATGATGGTTGAAACCTCCGAACGTGACCCTCGCGCGGTCGGCGCGGGATCGAGGTGATGAGTGGTGTGAGTGTGGGCACGGTGCGCTTCTTGTGATAATGAGCATCGCGTGTTGCTCTCAACCGCAGCTGTAAGACGGTCTGGGCGTCTTGCGGAGCTCGTTTTGGCGTGTTGTGCCGCTTTAAGACGCTCTGAGCGTCTTGCGGAGCTCGTTTTGGCGTGTTGTGCCGCTTTAAGACGCTCTGAGCGTCTTGCGGAGCTCGTTTTGGCGTATTGTGCCGCTGTAAGACGGTCTGAGCTTCTTGCGGAGCTCGTTTTGGCGTGTTCCGCAGTTGTAAGACGGTCTGAGCGTCACGCGCAGCACTTTTCGGCGAGTTGCCGCCGCTGTAACCTAAGCTACTTTTCGGCGCCTTAACCGGTTTAAGTCGGTTACGGCACACGCTCAACTACTTCTCGGCGCCATAACCGGGTTTTCCCGGTTACGGCACACGTTCAGCTACTTCCAGGCGCCTTAACCGGTTTTTTCCGGGCTACAGCACTCGTTCAGCTACTTTTCGGCACTCTACCCGGGTTTTTCCGGGTTACAGCACACGCTCAGCTACTTTTCGGCGCTCTAACCGGGTTTTTCCGGGTTACGGCACCTGTTCAGCTACTTTCCGGCGCTCGATCCCGGTTTCTCCCGGCTGCCTTCCTTCTTCCGACGGATTCAGCCCGCCCGGCGGGCGGTCATCTCGAGAAAACGGCGGAGCAGCGCGGTGCCGAGCTCCCCGCTTTTCTCCGGATGGAACTGCATGCCGTACACGGAGCCGCGGCCGACGATGGCCGTCACCGGCTGATGGTAATCCGTCACCGCGAGCAAATCCTCCTGCCGCTCAGGCAGCGCGTGATACGAGTGCACGAAGTACACGTGCCCCGGTTCCAAGCCTTCAAACAAGGGGCTCGGTTGCAGGAATTCAAGATCGTTCCATCCCATATGCGGCACCTTGTAGTCGCCCTGGAACCTCACGACGCGGCCGGGCAGCAGGTTCAGCCCCTCGTGCCGGCCGTGCTCCTCGCTCTCGCTGAAGAGCAGCTGCATGCCCAGGCAGATGCCGAGCAGCGGCTTCCCGCTGCCGGCGTACCGCTTCACGACCTCTTCGAGCCCGCTCTCGCGCAAATTCGCCATCGCGTCGCCGAATGCCCCGACCCCGGGCAGTACGGCCCCGTCCGCTTCCATGATGACGCGAGGGTCGGACGTCACCACCGCCTCGTATCCGAGCCGCTCGATCGCTTTGCTGACGCTGTGCAGATTGCCCATGCCGTAGTCGAATATCGCGATCAACTTACAGCACCCCTTTCGTGGAAGGCACGCCTTTCACGCGGGGATCGATCGAAGTCGCCTCGTCCAAGGCACGTCCGAGCGCCTTGAAAACCGCCTCGATCATATGGTGGGTATTCCGCCCGTAATGGACGATGACATGCAGCGTGATCCGCGCCTCGAGCGCCAGCTTCCACAGGAACTCGTGCACGAGCTCCACGGTGAAGCTGCCGACCGTCGCCGCCGGGAAGTCGCCCCGCATCTCGAAATGCGGCCGCCCGCTGATGTCGATGATCACCTGCCCGAGCGCCTCGTCCATCGGAACGAATACGCTGGCGTACCGCTTGATGCCCTTCTTGTCGCCGAGCGCGTCCCGGAGCGCCTGTCCCAGGCATATGCCGATGTCCTCCACCGTATGGTGGTCGTCGATATCGACGTCCCCCCGGGCTTCCACTTTCAAATCGAACTGTCCGTGTCTGGCGAACAGGTCGAGCATATGGTTGAGAAAAGGAACGTCGTTCTCGATCGACACGTCCCCGGTTCCGTCCAGGTTAAAAGCCAGCGAAATGTCCGTTTCCCCCGTTTTCCGGGATACGGAACCTTGGCGACCTTCCGGCCATTCACTCATTGCGATTCCCCGCCTTCCCACCGAATTTCCACCGCTCGCGCGTGGCCTTCGAGACCTTCGTGGCGGGCCAGCGCCGCAATGCCTGACGTATCCCGCCGAAGGGCTTCCTTGCTGTATCGGATCAAACTGGATTTCTTCAGAAAATCGTCCACGTTAAGCGGCGAAGAGAATCGTGCAGTGCCGTTCGTCGGCAAAATGTGGTTCGGTCCCGCGTAGTAGTCGCCCACCGGTTCGGAGCTGTACGGCCCGAGGAAAATCGCGCCCGCGTTCTCGATCCGCCCGAGCAGCTCCAGCGGATCCTCCGTCATCACTTCCAGATGCTCCGGTGCGAGCCGATTCACGACATCCACACCTGCGCTCAAGCTCTCCACCAGCAAAATCGCCCCATACTGCTCCAGCGACTTCTCCGCGATCTCCCGCCGCGGAAGCAACGCGACCTGTCTCCGCAGCTCCGCCTCCACCGCGCGGCCAAGCCGCTCCGACGGCGTCACCAGCATCGCCGACGCCATCTCGTCGTGCTCCGCCTGCGACAGCATGTCCGCGGCCACGAACCGCGGATCCGCGCTATCGTCCGCCAGCACGGCGATTTCGCTCGGGCCCGCGATGCTGTCGATGTCGACCGCGCCGAACACGGCTCGTTTCGCCAGCGCCACGTAGATGTTGCCGGGCCCGCAAATCTTGTCGACGGGGGGAATGCTCGCCGTCCCATAGGCCAGCGCCGCGACCGCTTGGGCGCCTCCGACCCGGTAGATCTCCGTCACGCCCGCTTCCGCGGCGGCGACGAGAATATACGGGTCGATGCCTTCGCGCCCTCCGGTCGCGGGCGGAGTCACCATCGCGATCTCCGGCACGCCGGCCACCTTGGCCGGAATCGCGTTCATGAGCACCGACGACGGATATGCCGCCTTGCCGCCCGGTACGTACAATCCGACCCGGCGAAGCGGCCGGATGACCATGCCGAGCATCGTGCCGTCCGGCGATACATCCATCCACGAGTTCCGCTTCTGCTTCTCATGGAACGCCCGGATGTTCGCCGCCGCCTGCCGCAGAGCCGTCAGAAATTCTGGCTCCACCTGCCCGTATGCGGCTTGGATCTCGTCTTCCGCAACCCGAAGTCTTCCCGGCGTCAGCGCGACTTTATCGAATTTCTCCGTATATCTCAGCAAGGCTGCGTCGCCTTCCCGGCGGACCGCCTCGACGATTTCCGCCACCGCCGCATTCTGTTCCGGCGAGCCATACTCGCTTTCCCGCTCCAGTCGGAATCCCGATGCCAAACCGAAATACATGCTCAAGCACCTCCCTGCAAGTAAAAACGACTTCGTCGTCGCGCAAAATAAAGAATTTCGTTTTTATCGTAGGTGATTCAGATAAGGATGGGAATTGCGATCCTTACTGAATCACAGACGGAATCGCGCGGCCGAGCCGGTCGCACAGCGTCTGGATCGCCGTATTTTTCAAACGGTAACTCACCCGGTTCGCGATCAAGCGGCTCGTTACCTGGAACATTTCCCGCATCTCCACCAAACCGTTTTCCCGCAGCGTCTGCCCTGTTTCCACCATATCCACGATCCGGTCGGCCAATCCGATCAGCGGCGCCAGCTCGATGGAACCGTTCAGCTTGATCACTTCCACCTGTTGGCCTTGCTCGCGGAAATATTGGGATGCCACGTTCGGATACTTGGTCGCCACGCGCGGATGGATCACCGGCTTCCAATCCGGCAGTCCGATCACCGACATTCGGCACCGGGCGATGCCGAGATCCAGCAGCTCGTACACGTCCTTGGCTTCCTCCATCATGACGTCCTTGCCGACGACGCCGATGTCCGCGACCCCGTATTCCACGTAAGTCGGCACGTCCACCGGCTTCGCCATGATGAACTCCATGCCCGCTTCCGGAACGGGAATGATCAGCCGCCGCGAGTCGTCGAAATCGTCGGGAATGGGCAGGCCCGCCTGCCGGAACAACTCGCTCGCTTGTTTGTATATGCGCCCCTTAGGCATTGCGACCTTCAATACGCCGCCGTTCGTCATGCCTGCTCCCCCCCTTGCCCGCCGAACGCGACCAACCCGTCATATTCGGTTCCCTTGTAGGTGAACGTTCCCCCGACGCCGCCGCTACCGTTGCCGTTATCGCTGCCATTGCCGTTGCCATTGCCATTACCGTTACCATTGCTGTTGCCATTGCCGTTGCCATTGCCGTTGCCATTACCGTTGCCATTGCCGTTGCCGATACCGTTGCCGCTACCGTTGCCATTGCCGTTGCCGATACCGTTGCCGCTACCGTTGCCATTGCCGTTGCCGATACCGTTGCCGCTGCCGTTATCGTTGCCTTTACTGTCGCCATTCCCGATACTGCCGCCGCTCCCGGCCCCCGCCCATGCCTGCCGCAATTCCGTCACTTCCGCAGCGTCCGCCGCCATCGCCGTCACGGCGACCTTTCCGGCCGCGCGCAGGCGTTCGGCTTCGCCCAAAGCCTGCTTCCGATAGGCTGCGGTATAGACGACCAACGTTTTCTCCGGCGCCGATGCCTCGTCCTCGACCACTTCCAGGATCCGCGTCGTCTTGAGCGCGAAACCCGTCGCCGGAGCCGTGCGCCCGAACTGGGCGAGCAGATTGTCGTAACGACCGCCGCTGCACACCGGAAAGCCGAGCTTCGAAGCATAGCCTTCGAACGTCATGCCCGTGTAATAAGAAAAATCCCCGATCATCGTCAGGTCGATCAGCACGTGCTCCTGCACGCCATAAGCCGCCAGCACGTCCCATACCTCGCACAAATGCCGGATGGCCGCCCGGGCGCGCTCGCTGCCGCTCAGCTGCATCGCCTGCTCGCACACCTCCTGGCCTCCGCGCAGCCGGAGAATGCCCTCCAGCTCGCCCCTCCAGGCTTCGTCCAAAGACAAGGTGCGCAAAATATGGCGGTAACCGACATGGTCCCGTTGCAGCAGGCACGATTTGAGCGCCTCCTGCTCCTCTTCCCGGCCGGGCAGCGTCTCCTCGAACAGTCCGTTCAGGAAACCGACGTGTCCGACCGCGATTTTGAAGGAACGCACCCCTGCCGCCTGCAGGGAAGCGATGGCCAGGGCGATCACCTCCGCATCCGCCTCCGGCGAAGGATCCCCCACCAGCTCGACGCCGGTCTGGAAAAACTCCGCTTCCCGCCCGGCATCCTCCTCGAACGCCCGGAACACGTTGCCGTGATAGCTCAGCCGCAGCGGAAAAGGCTGCTCTTTCAGCAACGAGCCGACGACCCTCGCGATCGGGGCGGTCATGTCGGACCGCAGAACGATCGTCGTCCCCCGCTGGTTCAGCAGCTTGAACAGCTTCTGGTCGGACGTGGCGCTCGCCACCCCGACCGTATCGTAGTATTCCAACGTCGGCGTCATGATCTGCTCGTAGCCCCAGCGGCGCATGCAATCCAGCACGCCGAGCTCGATCCGGCGAAGCTTGGATACGGCGTGGGGCAAATAGTCTTTGACGCCGATCGGTTTTTCGAAGCCTTTAGGTTTCGACACGCGAAAACACCTCGGAACGCTTTAGTGAGTTAATGTGCTACCATGTTACCATACTGCCAAAATAAAGGGTTTGATCCACTTTAGCATGAAAGCCGCAAGCCGTCAAGAAACCGAATAACCCCCCGATCGCTCAGGGGGCTTTCGAACTTATTCGTATGTGATGCCGGCATACCGCTCCACGACGTCCCGGATCAGCATATACGTATCTCCGTTGGTCAGCTTGCTCGGATCTTTAATCGATTGAAGCGCGTTATCGGTCAGCGCTTTATCGGCGGTGAGCGTCTTCAGCGCCGTATCCGGAGTCGCCTTCAGCCCGGCCGCCAGCGCGATCGTATAGGCCGCCTGTTCCAAGGTTAAAGCCTGCTTCGCCGGTTCCCCCATCCCTTTCGCCGCCTCGGCCGGATTGCCCGGGAACGCAGCCGGATGGATCTTCTTGACTCCGAGCATCAAATTGAACATGCGCTGGGGATTGGACTTCCCGTCTAGATCGAACCCTTTGTTGTCGTAATCGCCGAAAGTTAGCGACATGCTCACGGCTGCCAGCAAGCCCGGATATTGTCGGTGTTTCGCGTAATCCGGCTTCTTGATCGCGGGCATCTTCAAATCCATGCCCTGCGCCGTCAGCCGTTTCCGGAGCTCCGCAATGTCCGCCTCGGATCGGGACAGCTCCCGGAAGGTGACCCCTTTCTCGATCGCCAGCTTCGCCGCGGCCCCGGCCGCTTCGCCCGTCGCCATGCCCAAGGGAATCACGCGCGCGCTGCCGTGCGGAAGCGAATCGAAGCTGGCGGAACGTCCCACGACCAGCATGCCGTCCACCTTCTGCGGCACGAGCGTCCGGAAAGGAACGCCGTATGCCTGGGGTTTCATCATGACGGCGCCAGGGTCGCTCGGGTTTTTACTCTGGATATCGACTTCATACGAGCCGTAGGCAACCGCGTCCCAGAAATCGCGGTTTTCCATCAGGTCGGTGATCTTGAGCCGGTACTCGCCCAGAATGTGGCGCGATTCGCGGACGTACAGCTCCGGCGCCGTTCCGGCGAATTCGAGATCCCGGAACTCTTTGAATTTCTTCTTCAGGAATTCGACGATCAGCGGGGCTTCCTTGCGCCCGATTTCCAGCCCTTCCTCCACGGACTTCGGATCGAGGGGATCCACATCGTAAATATGCATGGCATTGATGAGGATCGTCTGGTCGTTCTGCCGCCCGATGTTCAGGCCCCTGAGCTTCACGCGCTTGGGATTGCTCGATACGTATTCTTTGGCCTCCGGAAAACCCCACGCGCTCATCTTGTCGATCCCGGATTTCGGATGTTTGCCGAACGATTGCCAAATTTCCTGCGTCACGCCGCTCAGCTTGAAGACGAGGGTGACGGCCATCCGCGCGTTCGGCTCTCCGATATCCTCGCGCCCGAAAGTGTAAGGAACGCCTGCGGCCGCGGCCAGATCGGCGTCCTGGGTCGCATCGATCAGCGCCTTGGAAGCAACGGAGATTTCCGTCCCGTCTTGCTGCACGATCCGAAGGCCGGTAACGCGGCTGCCTTCCAGGATCGGCTCCATTCTTCGCGCCATCAGCAGCACATCGATATTCGGCTCGGCCGCCACCATTTTGTTGAAGACGTTGGCCGCCGTATTGACGTCGAAGGAGGTTCCTTCGATCTGGTCGTACCACTCTTGAAAAATGCCTTTGTCCAAAAAGGACAATTTGCCGTTCAGCCAAGCATGTTTGGGAGCTTTGTTCAAATCGAGCGAATTCAGCCACCCCAGCGTCATGAGGCCGCCGAGAATTTCCCGGTCGCGGCCGTCTACCAGCAGCACATGCAGCCCGTTCCGGGCTGCGGACAGGGCAGCCGCGATCCCTTCGGGATCGGTACCCGCCACGATCACATCATACGCGTCCCGGGTTGCCCCCGTGGCTTTCACCGGCTGGAGCTCCTGATGCTCCGCTTGATTCGCCGTATCTTGATACTTTTGCCAAAGAAAATAAGCCGTTGACATTCCAATTAACATCAGAGCGAGCAATAGCACCAGTTTGGTTCGTAGGGATAATACGAGCATGAAGCAACTCCTGTCGGGAAAATCGGAAAAAACCAAGGCAACGCGCCATTCGCGAGAGGTTACAAATCCCGGAGAGGATTGCCTCCCACCCGGGCACCGGCGGGAACGTCGCGATGAACGACGGCCCCGGCCGCCACCACCGCATGGTCCCCGATCGTCACGCCGGGCAGCACGGTGACGTTCGCCCCGATCATGACGTTGGAGCCGATCGTAATGTTGCCGAGTCGGTATTCTTTGATCAAATATTCATGGGTCAGCAAGGTCGAATTGTATCCGATAATCGAGTTCTCGCCGATCGAAATCCTTTCGGGAAAAAAGACGTCGACCATGACCATCAAAGCGAACGCGGTCCGGTCGCCGACTTTCATGCCGAGCACTCGGCGATAGATCCAGTTTTTCACCGGCAAGCTCGGGCAATACCTCGCCGCTTGGATAAAGACGAAATTGCGGACGGCTTTCCACCGGGAAACCGTCCGGTACATTTGCCAAAGCGCATTCGGTCCTTCCACCGGATACCGCTCTACGTTTCTCAAGCTTTCGCACCCTCGATTCCGCACAGGGCCAGCAATTCTTCCATGCGCTCGATGACCTGCTCCGCTCCCGCGTCCCACAGCACGGCTTCGCCCTTCAGAGACCATGCCACGCCGATCGGCATCGCGCCCGCGCGCAGCGCCGATTGCATGTCCACCGTGCTGTCGCCGACCATGGCCGTAGCCTCGGGCTCCGCCCCGATGGCTTCCATGGCCTTCAGAACCGGTTCGGGATGCGGCTTCGCATGCTCGACATCGTCGAGCGTGACGATCGTATCCATGTGCTCGAAGAGACCGAACATGCGCAGCGCCCTCTCGGTCGTCGGACGCATTTTGGTCGTGACGACGCCCAGCTTGATCCCGTGCTCCTTCAAACGCTTCACGACCTCCGCCACGCCCGGGAACAAGCTGACCATTTCGTCATGCTTCAAGTAATTGTATTCCCGGTACGCCTGGGTCAGCTCCGCGACGTCCTCGAGCCCGGAGAACTGCTGCAACTGGTCCTTCAGGGGTTGTCCCATGCTCGGGATGATGTGGTCCCGGCCGAAACCTTCCGGCACCTTGCCCTTCAGGGCGTGCAGAAACGATTGGATAATCAGTTCGTTCGTGTCCACGATCGTTCCGTCCAGATCGAACAGAACGGCCTTGAGTGCATTAGTCATCCTTGCGCGTGTCTCCATTCTGGCTGCCGATGTCCCTGTTTTCGGGAGATACTTGCGGTTCCGGAGTCGCTCCGGGCTCCTGAGCCTCTTGGGAGGACGGAACGACCGGGTCGGCACCCGTTACCGGAGATTCCGCCGCTTCCTCCGGCCCCGCTTGGGAAGCCGCTTGAGCCGCGGCTGCTTGACGGCTGACGAGCGGATCGTGATAATACCCGCCGGCGGCTCCGGTCCCTCTGCGGACCACGATCACGAGAATGCCAAAGATCACGATCAGCAGGGCCAGCAATTGCGACGTCCGGATATTCCCGTAGGCCGGATCCAGATAACCTTCCTGAAACACGACGGTCATCGGGGACCACAAGCCGCGAATCAAGGAAGCCAGCCACGCGGGTCCTTGGAAGGCAAGGCTGTCGGTGCGAAGCGCCTCGATGAAGAACCGGCCGATCGAATACCAGATGAAATAAGTCAGGAAAAGCTCGCCGGTTTTCAGGAATTTCAAACGCCGGACGATGAACAGGATCACGAGACCGACCAAGCTCCACATCGATTCGTATAAAAAGGTAGGATGGCGGTAGATGCCCCCGATGTACATTTGGTCGACGATGAAATTCGGGAGATGCAGCGTATTCCGCAGGAACGCTTCGTCCGTCGGGCCGCCGAACGCTTCCTGGTTCATGAAGTTGCCCCAGCGCCCGATCATCTGCCCGATCAGCAAGGACGGCGCGCAAATATCCGCGATCCGGATGAAGGAATATCCTTTGTTCCTCGCGTAGATAAACCCGCAAATCAGCGCTCCGATCAGGGCGCCATAGATGGCGATGCCCCCGTTCCAAATCTGCACGATCTCGCCCGGATGGCTCCGGTAATAGTCCCACTTGAACAAAACGTAATAAAGCCGCGCACCCACGATGGCGGAAGGGACCCCATACAGGAGCAAATCCAGGAAGAAGTCCGGCGTGATGCCGAACCGCTTGCCCTCCTGGATGGCGAGGAGAAGTCCCGCCAATGCGCCCAAACCCAGAATGATCCCGTACCAGTGGACCGTTAACGGCCCTAGCGTAAAGGCGATCGGATCCAAACTCAATGGAAGCATCGTTGTCCTCCGTCCCGACTCATCTTGAATTTATTCGTAATCGTCGTCCGCGATCGCTTCGGTCAGCTTGTTCGTGAACTGGAGCGCCGCATTGTACCCCATCCGCTTCAGCCGGTAGTTCATCGCCGCCACTTCCAGGATGACCGCGAGGTTGCGGCCGGGCCGTACCGGTACCGTCAACAGGGGAATTTCCGTATCGATGATCTTGGTCGTTTCCTCGTCCAAGCCGAGCCGGTCATACTGCTTGCCTTGCTCCCAATTCTCGAGCTTGACCACGAGACTGATGCTCTTCTGGTTGCGGACCGCTCCGGCGCCGAACAAGGTCATGACATTCAAAATGCCGAGTCCGCGGATTTCGAGCAGGTGACGGATCAAATCCGGGGCGCTGCCGTACAGAACGTTGTCCCCGGTCTGGCGGATTTCCACGGCGTCGTCCGCGACGAGCCGGTGGCCCCGCTTCACGAGCTCCAGCGCGGTTTCGCTTTTCCCGATGCCGCTGCCCCCCGTTATCAGCATCCCTACCCCGTAGACGTCCACCAGAACGCCATGGATGGTGGCTGAAGGCGCAAGCCGCTTCTCCAGGAAGTTGGTGATGCGGCTGAGCAGGATCGTGGTCGCTACGGTACTGCGCAATACCGCGATTCCGCGCTCGTTCGCGATCTCCACCAACTCGGCCGGAGGCTGAAGCCCCCTCGTGATGATGATGCAAGGCGTTTCTTCCTGGCACAGCCGTTCCATCCGGTCCCGCCTGTCTGCGGTCGTCAGCGTCTCGAGAAAAGCCAGCTCGGTTCGTCCCAGGATCTGCGTTCGTTCCGCCGGATAATAATTGAAATAGCCGGCCATCTCCAATCCCGGCCGGTTCAAGT
This sequence comes from Cohnella sp. CFH 77786, assembly GCF_019400745.1. Lineage (GTDB taxonomy): Bacteria > Bacillota > Bacilli > Paenibacillales > Paenibacillaceae > Cohnella. The sequence continues at coordinate 94,091 of NZ_WJIB01000021.1, forward strand.
CGTCCGTCTCGATCGTCCGCCGCAGTCCGTCTTCCCCGGCCGCGACCTCCAGATGAAATTGCTGCACGAGTTCGGCTACTTTCACTTTTTTAGGCATCGTACAGCTCCTTTCCCATTTTCCAATATCAACATCGTAACGAAATTAGGCGGCTAAAGCAATGCCGCGTTCCTGCCCGCCGCTTATGTAAAAAACCGCCCGGCCTGGGGCCGGACGGTTGCGTGGCTGGATGCCATTACTTCAGTTCGAAAACGTTGAGCTCGGATTCCTTGTCGAACACGTGAACTTTGTTCATGTCGATGGCGAGCTTCACGTTCTGCCCTTCTTGCAGGCCGGAGCGAGCGTCGACGCGGGCGATGACGTTGTCTTTGCCCAGGCCGTTCAGGTACAGGTACATCTCATGGCCGAGGTTCTCGGATACTTCGATGCTCGCGTTGATGATGCTGTTCGGCGAAGCCTCGATGAACACCGGCTCATCGTGGATGTCTTCCGGACGAACGCCGAGGATGACTTCTTTGCCGATGTAGCCCTTGCTGCGGAGCACGCTGGCTTTGCCTTGCGGGATTTCCACGTTGACGCCCGTCGCGCGGAAGCGGACGGCGCCGCCCTCTTCTACCAGCTGGCCGGTCAGGAAGTTCATGGCCGGAGCGCCGATGAAGCCGGCAACGAACAGGTTAACCGGATGGTTATAAAGCACTTCCGGTGAATCGGATTGTTGAATGAAGCCGTCTTTCATGACGACGATGCGGTCGCCCATCGTCATGGCTTCCGTCTGGTCGTGGGTAACGTAGATACAGGTCGTTTCCAGACGCTTCATCAGCTTGGAAATGTTCGCGCGCATCTGCGTACGCAGCTTGGCGTCCAAGTTGGAAAGCGGTTCGTCCATCAGGAACACTTGGGGTTCACGGACGATCGCGCGGCCCAGGGCTACCCGCTGGCGCTGACCGCCGGACAGAGCCTTCGGCTTGCGCTCGAGCAGGTGCTCGATTTCGAGCGTACGTGCGGCTTCGCGCACGCGGCGGTCGATTTCGTCCTTGCGGAATTTGCGCAGCTTCAGACCGAAAGCCATATTCTGATAAACGTTCATATGCGGATAAAGTGCGTAAGACTGGAACACCATCGCGATGTCGCGGTCTTTCGGAGCGACGTCGTTCACGACGCGGTCGCCGATGTACAGCTTGCCTTCGGAAATTTCCTCGAGGCCCGCGATCATCCGGAGGGTTGTCGACTTGCCGCAGCCGGAAGGTCCGACCAGAACGAGGAATTCTTTGTCTTGGATGTCAAGATGGAAGTCGGATACGGATGCTTTGTCAGAACCCGGATATTTTTTGAATACATGTTCCAAACGTACGCCTGCCATTTTGTTTCCCCCTAACGCTCGTTTAAAGGTACGTTTTCATCTTACCTCGGGCCGGGCGAATTGACTATGCACAAAGCGTACAAAAAATTCATTTCCTTTTCGTGACTTTGTACAATAGCAATAAAATGCGCACCAAAACCGCGTCGTTAAAGGAGCGGACGTCCAAGCCCGAATCTTGCTTGATCTTGTCCAGGCGGTACAGAAGCGTGTTGCGGTGGATGAACAGTTTTTTGGCGGTTTCGCTCACGTTGCAGTCCATGGCGAAGAAGGCGTCGAGCGTCGAGACGGTTTCCGGGTCGTTGAACAGGTCCGGTCTCCCCATCATTTCCTCGACGAAACGGCTCCTTGCCGCCTCGGGAATCCCGCTCAGCAAACGCTCCAGGTGGATGAGCCAAGGCAGATGCACCTGCATGCCCACATGGAACTTCCGCCCGAGCTGGATGGTTTCCCTGAGAATCGCGACGGCATGCACCACGCTTTCCGTCGGATCGATCGGCTCGCCGGCCGCCACGTGGCACTCTCCTCCCCACTCTCCGGTCACCATTTGGTGCAGGCCGGAAGCCAGGGAGGACAGAATGCCTTTCCCTTCGTCGCTGTCAACCATTTCGTCGTCGCCGGTCTCCGTTTCCGCGAGCATCCGGTCGGGAGCCAGAATGAGCCATTCATGCTCGCGCAGCGGGACGAGAAGCGTATCCTCGGTGAGGAAAGACCGCAGCGCCTTCTCCAGGTCCGCGTACGACGGCTCCTTGTCCTCCGCTTGCTCGCACAGCAGGAGGAACGGAATCATCCCGTCGAACAAGCGGGACCTCAGCTCCATCCGGTCCGGCACTTCGGCCCGCCATTCGCCGCCGGCCGCGCATTGTCCGATCCACTCGCCGAGCTTGCGGGCCTGGCGCTCCAAGTCCGTCGTCCCTGCGGGGGGACGTCCGTTCTTCTGCTGCAGCAACAGGCGCAACAGCTCTCTCTCTAAAGCCGTGAGCTCTGCCGTAATGTCGTACACCTGCAGGTCGGATCCGGAAACCCGCGCGACGAATCGCTTGGCTTCCGGAAGCTCGAGCATATCCCCGGCTTCGGGGTACCGTCCGCCGCCGTCTTGCTCCCATTCGGCGACCGGGATCGTTCTGGCAGCCGCTTTGGCGCCCAGCAACCTCTCCAGCTGCTCCCCTGTCGTGTTTTGCATCGCGTTTCCCCTTTGCCGGCCGTTGGTTTCTGCGTGTATTGTATCATATTTCGCGCAGGCGGGGGGAATGCCCGGACAACCCTCAACGGAGCATCAAGAGCACGACGATGGAAAGCAGCGAAAACACGGCGGCGATGAGATAGAGAAAGGACACGGTCTGCACCTGCGTCAATCCCCACTTCATGAGACTGTGGTGGGTATGGAGGTTGTCGGCGCGATGCAGCCCTTTGCCTTCGAAAAGGCGTCGGCTGAAAACGATCACCGTATCGAGGATCGGAACCCCGAGGGCAAGCAGCGGAACGGACAAAGAGAGGAACGTCGCTCCTTTGAGGGTGCCGTCGACCGCCGTCACCGCCAGCGTGTAGCCTAGGAACGTGGCGCCGGCATCCCCCATGAAAATACGTGCCGGGTGGAAATTGTAAGCGAGAAAAGCCAGGCAGGAGCCCGCGAGCGCGACCGCCACAACGGCGGTTACCGGCTGCGCCTCGATCAGGGAGGCGACGAAGATCGTCAGGGAAGAGATGACGCAGACGCCTGACGCGAGTCCGTCGATTCCGTCAATGAAATTGAGCATGTTGATGAGCGCGAATACCCAGACGGCAGTGACGATCGCGGAGAGGACAGGCGGAAACAAAATCATCGCTGCGGGGGACGGGGAGGAAACGCCTTGGATCGCAATGCCGTGCCATACGGGGATGAAGGATACGGCTATGTACAGCAGCAACCGGGGCCACACCGGAAATTCTCGGCCCCGCGACTTGAAGGAATCGTCCAGGAGACCGATCGCGACGAGCAGGATTCCTCCGGTCAGGATGGCTCGGAACAAGGGATGATTCCCCAGGAAGAGGAACGAGCTCAGGATCACGCCGGCGAAGATGGCCACCCCTCCGGAGAGGGGAACCGGCTCCGCATGGATTTTGCGGCCGGTTGGGCGGTCGACGAAGCCCGCCCGGAGCGCAACCGAGCGTACGACCGGAACGAGAGCCATGACCGCGGCGAAAGTGGCGGCCAGCGCATACAGATAGATCATGGGCGTATGCCTCCGGAGGATACTTTCGTTTAGAAGTTCCCCAACTCGGCGCCATTTATCATGCCTTCGTACACGAAATTCCGCAGCCAAGCCGAAATAGCGCATTACATCCACTAAATCGCACGTATCCCCATCAACACGCTGAATTAGCGCACCACGTTCACTAAATCGCAGATATCCCCCATCAACCCGCCGAAATAGCGCATTACATCCACTAAATCGCACGTATCCCCATCAACACGCTGAATTAGCGCACCACGTTCACTAAATCGCAGATACCCCATCAACCCGCCTAAATAGCGCATTACATCCACTAAATCGCACGTATCCCCATCAACACGCTGAATTAGCGCACCACGTTCACTAAATCGCAGATATCCCCATCAACCCGCCGAAATAGCGCTTTACATCCACTAAATCGCACGTATCCCCATCAACACGCTGAATTAGCGCACCACGTTCACTAAATCGCAGATACCCCATCAACCCGTTGAATTAGTTCTTTAAAATACGGAGCTCGAAAATCCCTAGAAACGCAAAAAAACAGACGCCTGTGCGTCCGTTCCGTCATTTGAAAACTGGTGAGCCATGTAGGACTCGAACCTACGACACCCTGATTAAAAGTCAGGTGCTCTACCAACTGAGCTAATGGCTCTTGCTGTAAACATTATTAAAGTAAAAACTGGTGGAGGCTGATGGATTTGAACCACCGAACCCAGGGGGAGCAGATTTACAGTCTGCCGCGTTTGGCCACTTCGCTAAGCCTCCACGGTGTATGCCGTCACCGGCCAAAAGATGGTGGCTCGGGACGGAATCGAACCGCCGACACGAGGATTTTCAGTCCTCTGCTCTACCAACTGAGCTACCGAGCCAAGTTTAATCGTTTTTGGTTGGATAAAGAAAGTGGCGGAGCCGACGGGATTCGAACCCGCGGTCTCCTGCGTGACAGGCAGGCATGTTAGGCCTCTACACCACGGCTCCGCGTTGTAAAGAAATCATGAATGGTGGAGGCTGAGGGGATCGAACCCCCGACCCTCTGCTTGTAAGGCAGATGCTCTCCCAGCTGAGCTAAGCCTCCATGGGAATATGCGTTTATGGTAGCGGCGGAGGGGATCGAACCCCCGACCTTTCGGGTATGAACCGAACGCTCTAGCCAGCTGAGCTACGCCGCCACAAACCAAGGCTTTACACCTTGAAAACCGGATGCGAAACGAAACGTCGTGCTGATTGATGAAACACCGTGCAACCTGTGGGCTGCTGCGTAGGATAAGCCCTCGACCGATTAGTACCCGTCAGCTGCACGCGTTGCCGCGCTTCCACCCCGGGCCTATCAACCTGGTGTTCTTCCAGGGGTCTTACATACTGGGAAATCTCATCTTGA
>NZ_WJIB01000022.1 GCF_019400745.1 Cohnella sp. CFH 77786
TCACCCGTCCGCCGCTAAGCTGCTCGAGAGCAAGCTCTCTCACAACTCCGCTCGACTTGCATGTATTAGGCACGCCGCCAGCGTTCGTCCTGAGCCAGGATCAAACTCTCCATAAAGGTAAACCTTAAGTGAAGAGCCGTGATGGCTCAAAAGTTAAAGCTGGTTTTCGAACCGAAGTCCGAATCCGTATTACGCTCGATGTTCAGTTTTCAAGGAGCAATTCGCTCGGCCCGAAGGCCTCTGATTTCGCACCGCTCAAGAAGCGGCTTAAATAATATATCACGGTCGCCCGCCCGATGCAACCCTTTTTAGGCTGGTTATTTCAGTAAATTCACGAGTATACCGATTTAGAATAACCTTTGCGGCTTAGCTTAACGTAATCCATGATGTTCGACGCGGTGACTCCCGCATGGGCAGCCTTGCGGAACTCAGCGCCTTTCATTTAATCGAATACTGCGGTTTGTTAAACTAACGGGACCGGAAGCCCTTATTCGCCTTCAGACAAGGGTTTTCCCCCCAAAATCCGCCCAATCAGCGCATCTGGTCCCGTTAGATTCGGCAATGTCACAGAAAAGGACGCCTAACGGCTGTGAGTTACGTTAGTTCGGTCTCCGCATCACAAATGAAGCATCGCCCAAGCACCGATCGTTTACGGAACTTGCGAATCGATCTACTAGACGATTGCAGCGATCGCATCAAGCGCGGTCCCCAAGCATAATGAAAAGCCGCCCGCCCCAAGGGCGAACGGCTCCCGCAATCCTCAGTCTTCTGCGCGCTCCCGCATGTGCGGGAACAGCAGCACGTCGCGGATGGACGGCGAATCGGTCAGCAGCATGACCAGACGGTCGACGCCGATGCCCAAACCGCCCGTAGGCGGCATCCCGTATTCCAGCGCCCGGATGAAATCTTCGTCCATCTCGTGCGCCTCGTCGTTGCCCGCGGCTTTCTCCTTCAATTGCGCTTCGAAACGCTGGCGCTGGTCGATCGGGTCGTTCAGCTCGGTGAACGCGTTCGCGTGCTCGCGCGCCACGATGAACAGCTCGAAACGGTCCGTGAACCGGGGGTCCTTGTCGTTCTTCTTCGCCAGAGGAGAGATATCGACCGGATGTCCGGTCACGAAGGTCGGCTGAATGAGCGTGTGCTCGACGAACGTTTCGAAAAACGCGTTGACGATATGTCCGAACGCCATGTGAGGCTCGACCGGAACCTTGTGTTCTTTGGCCAGCCGGTGCGCTTCTTCGTCGGTCATCTGGGCGGTAAAGTCGATGCCTACGGCTTCCCGGATCAGCTCCATCATCGACACACGGCGCCAAGGCGGGGCCAAATCGACCTCCTGGCCCTGATACATGATCTTCGTCGTGCCCAGCACCTCTTGCGCGATATGGGCGATCAGGTTTTCGGTCAAATCCATGATATCCTTGTAGTCGGCATAAGCCTCGTACAATTCGATCATCGTGAACTCGGGGTTATGCCGCGTCGAAATGCCTTCGTTGCGGTACACCCTTCCGATTTCGTACACCTTCTCCAAACCGCCTACGATAAGGCGTTTGAGATGGAGTTCGATGGCGATCCGCATGTACAATTCCATGTCCAGAGCGTTGTGATGCGTAATGAAGGGACGCGCCGAAGCGCCGCCCGCGATCGCATGGAGCGTCGGTGTCTCGACTTCGAGATAGCCGCGGCTGTCCAGGTAACGGCGCATCGATTGGATGATCCGCGAACGGGTAATGAACGTTTTCTGAACTTCCGGGTTGACGATCAGGTCCACGTACCGCTGGCGGTACCGGGTCTCTACGTCCTTGAGGCCGTGGAACTTGTCCGGCAGCGGCAGCAGCGACTTCGTCAGCACGGTCAGTTCCCGCACTTTGACGGACGTCTCGCCGGTCTTGGTTTTGAAAACGACGCCTTCCACTCCGACCATGTCCCCGATATCGAGCAGGTCGAATGCCGCGAATTGGTTGCCGGGCACCGTATCCTGGCGGACGTAAATCTGAATTTTGCCGCTCAAATCCTGCAAATGCGCGAAAGCGGCTTTGCCCATCCCGCGCTTCTGCATGATCCGTCCGGCCAGACGAACCTTGATGGCCCGCTCTTCCAGCTCGTCGTGAGACAGCTCGCCGAATTGCGCCAAGATGTCGCCGGCTTGATGAGTGCGGACGAACTTCGCCCCGAACGGGTCGACGCCAAGGTCGCGCAGCTCATCCAGCTTGTTGCGCCGAATCTGCAGCAGCTCGCTCAGTTCGGCCGTTTCCGTAGATCCCGTATGCTCCATGATCGAACACTTCTCCTTTGTATCCATCCAAACGCGCGAAAACGCCTGCCGCTTTTCACGATGGTTTCTCTGCGATGGTCTTTGCCCGCCTGCGTCCAATTCTCTTGCCATAACAGCCAAAAAAGCTTCCGGAGGAAGCTTTTCTGCGCGGTTCGCGCTTGCGCCGGCAAGGCCGATTTACTTCTTGATATCGACGATTTTGTATTGGATGATGCCCGCAGGAACGTTGACTTCGACGGTCGTGCCCTTCTTCTTGCCGATAATCGCTCTGCCGACGGGGCTTTCGTTGGAAATCTTGTTCTGCGCGGGGTCCGATTCGGCCGTTCCGACGATCGTGTATTCCATCGTATCGCCGTATTCCAGATCCTCCACGATAACCGTCGATCCGATGCCTACCGTTTCGAGATCGATTTCCTCGTTATTGATGATGCGCGCGTTGCGGAGCATCTTCTCCAGCGTGATGATGCGTCCTTCGATGAAGGCTTGTTCGTTCTTCGCATCTTCGTACTCCGAGTTCTCGCTGATATCGCCGTATCCGATCGCGATCTTGATGCGCTCGGCCACTTCGCGGCGTTTGACCGACTTCAGGTTCTCAAGCTCCTCTTCCAGCTTTTTGAGCCCGTCGGGGGTCAACAGAACTTCCTTATCGCTCATTTCACCGATCTCCTGTCATGGATATGTTAACTGCAACGGTTAATTACTCCAATATATGGCGCTTGCGCCCCGTCATGACACCGAAGGGAGGAAACTGGCCCGAACCAGCCGGCCCTTGCGAATATTGGTACTGATTATATTTCAACCCCTCAAAAATGTCAATTCACGGAAACGCTTGCCAGCGCCCACTTAGTGGACGAGAACGGATCCCGCCTCCGCGTCGCCGGTACCGTCCATGTTTTCGATCGACCGCACGTATTCGTTCAGCACGGCTTCTACGGCATCGCGCTCCGTCAGCTCCATGATCGAGTCCTTCACCTTATGCGCGTTCGGGAGCCCTTTCAAATACCAAGCCAGGTGCTTGCGCATCTCGCGCACCGCCTGCCCCTCGCCTTTCAGGTTGACCAGGCGGTCGAGATGCAGCATGGCGATGCGGATTTTCTCGCTCGGGGAGGGCTCCGGGAGGATTTCCCCGCGGGTGAGGAAATGGACGGTGCGGTACAGCATCCACGGATTGCCGAGCGCGCCGCGGCCGATCATGACGCCGTCCGCCCCCGTGTGCTCCAGCAGTCGTTTCGCATCCTCCGGCGAAAACACGTCCCCGTTGCCGATGACCGGAATGGACACAGCCTGTTTAACGTCCCTTATGGTATCCCAGTTCGCTTTGCCCGTATACAGTTGTTCCCGGGTCCGGCCGTGCACGCTGACGGCGGCGCCGCCCGCGCGCTCCACCGCCTGGGCGTTCTCGACCGCGTAAATGTGCTGGTCGTCCCAGCCGATCCGCATCTTTACGGTGACCGGCTTCTTGGCGGCTTCGACGGCATACGAAACCATATCGTAGATCTTGTTCGGATCCAGCAGCCAACGCGCGCCGGCGTCGCATTTGGTCACCTTGGGCACCGGACAGCCCATGTTGATGTCGATGATGTCGGCATTCGTGTTCTCGTCGACGTATTTGACGGCCGAGACGAGCGACTCCTTGTCGCCTCCGAAAATCTGCAGGCTGAGCGGCTTCTCCCGCTCGTCCACGTACAGCATCTCCAACGTCCGCTGATTTCCGTGGAGAATCGCCTTGTCGCTGACCATTTCCGCGCAGACGAGCCCGCATCCGAATTCCTTGGCGATCAGCCGGAACGCCGGGTTGCAGACGCCCGCCATCGGGGCCAGCACGACGTTGTTGTCCATCTCTATGTTGCCGATCTTAAGCATCCTGTCCACTCCTTTCCGTCACCGGATTCTCTTCTAAGTCCAAACGGCCCCGCAGCCGGATGCCGGCCGCCTCGACCGCTTCCGCGTTCAAGAGGCTGTCCCAAGGGAACGAGGCCTCCGGCCTCCATACGTCCCGCAGCGGCACCAACACGAATGCCCGCTCCCCCATTCGGGGATGCGGGAGCGTTAAGGTCTCCGTCTCCATCTCAACGCCTTCGTACAACAGCAGGTCCAGGTCGATCGTCCGGGGTCCCCAGCGGATCTCCCGCACGCGTCCCATCTCCTGCTCGATCCGAAGAAGCGTCTCCAGCAGCGCCTCCGGCTCCAGATCGGTCGCCACGGCCGCCGCCATATTCAGAAAAGCCGGCTGATCGGTATATCCGACCGGATCCGTCTCGTATACGCCGGAAATCCGGCGCACTTCCAATCCCGGAACGCATGCCATCCTGCCCAAGGCTTCCCTCAAGGCAAGATGCCGTTCGCCCAAATTGGCCCCCAGAGCCACATATGCTTCCTTCAAAACGTTCCATCCTTTGCGGGAACCGCGCCGCCGCCGCCATCCCGGCGTCTTCGAAGCTCCACGGTCACTCCGTCGAAGGTGATATCGAACGGGGGATTCGGCTTCGTTACCGCCACTGCGGCTTCGCTGATAATAGTATACGTACCGAGTATCGCCGACGCAATCTTTTCGGCAAGCGCTTCAATCAGCTTGACGGGCGTCCCTTCGACAATCTTCTTCACCAAAGCGTGGATTTCGGCGTAGTTGACGGTGTCCTCCACCTCGTCCGATCGCGCCGCCTTCGACAAGTCGAGCCGGAGATCCAAATCGACGTAGAACTTTTGCCCCAATTTGTTTTCTTCCGGATAAACCCCATGGTAGCCGAAGAAAACCATTCGTTTCAAAACCATCCGGTCCATTAAAGCCCGCTCCTTCCCGCTTGCCGGTAAACGATGGCGTCCGTCATTGCCGCCACCCGCTTCATTTGTTTGACGTCGTGGACGCGGATGATCTGGCAGCCTTGCGCGATGCCGACCGCTTGGGTCGCGGCCGTTCCTTCCAGCGCGTCCCACGCTTCCACGTTCAGCGTGCGGCGGATGAAGGTTTTGCGCGAGGTCCCGAGCAGCACCGGGTAGCCGAGCCGGACGATTTCGTCCAAACGTCCCATGAGTTCGACATTCTCGTCGTATTCCTTCGCGAATCCGATCCCGGGGTCGAGCCAAATGTTCTCCTCGGCGACGCCCGCCGACTTGGCGCGGGACACGGAAGCCAGCAAATCCCCGATCACGTCCGGCACGAAATCCGCGTAATCCCGGCGCTCGCGGTTGTGCGTGAGAATCACGGGACAGCCGTATTCCGCGGCTATCGCCGCGATGCGTTGATCCCTTTTGAAGCCCCACACGTCGTTGATTAAATGTGCCCCGGCCTCCAGCGCCTGGCGAGCGGTTTCCGCCTTGTAGGTGTCGACGCTGATTGGCAGCCGGACCGCTTGGCGAACCGCTTGCACCGCGGGGATGACCCGCCGCAGCTCTTCCTCGAGCGGAACCGGGTCATGGCCGGGACGCGTCGATTCGCCGCCGATGTCGATCAGGTCGGCGCCTTCGCTCTCCATCTGCCGGGCTCGTTCGACAGCCGCTTCGACGGCATCGTACCGCCCTCCGTCGGAGAAAGAATCCGGAGTGACGTTCAGGATTCCCATGATCAGCGTCCGGCGGCCAAGCTCCAGCCGCAATCCGCCCTGAAACGAGTAGCTCCTATCGTGAAAAACCGGCTTCATCGTTCGCCCCCTTCCGCGCGATTCCGGTACAGCGCCATCCATTCCCGCGTCAACGACCCGGCGTCTCCCGACGCGAACCGCCGAACGGTTTGGCCGTACTCGTCCTCCAGCTCCGTCACCGGAACGATCTCCTGGATCGAATTCGTCAGGAAAACCTCTTCGGCGGCTGCCAGCTCTTCGAAGCGATAACCGCCTTCCCGTACCGGATACCCCGAGGAGGCAGCCATTTCCAAGACGAATGCCCGGGTAATGCCCGGCAACGGCCCTGTTTCGAGCGAAGGCGTGTACAACGAGCCGGCCGACAGCCAGAACACGTTGCTGACGATCCCCTCGCACACGTTCCCGTCAGCGTCGAGGAACAAGCCTTCCACCGCGGGACTGGCGCCCGCAGCGGCCAATTCCCGCTTGGCAACAATATTGTTCATATAATGGAAAGATTTTAACCGGACCTCGCCCTCGGGGGAGCTCCGCCGGAGCCTGAGCAGCCGCAGCGTCTTGCCGGCGCGGGTGCGCGGGGTATCTGCCGCAAGCTCCTTGGCATAGACGATTTCGACGGGGGCTTCATACGGTCCGGAAGGCAAACCCACGATGCCTTCGCCCGCCGACACCGACCAGCGGATGTAGGCGTCCTCCATCCCGTTCGCCGACAGAAGCCGGGCAATGCCGTCCCGCATCCTTTCGGCGTCCGGCGAGTAATCGATGCCGAGCTGCCGGCAGCCTTCAGCCAGCCTGGCCGCATGCCGTTCCAGCAGCCACGGCCGCCCTCCGTAGGTGCGGAACGTTTCGAATAACCCCATGCCGTAAAGAAAGCCGTGATCGAATGCGGAGATCACGGCTTCCTTGCTGTCTATGACTTGTCCGTTCCGGAGAACGTTCATGCCCGAATGCCGTCCTTGTAGGCCAGGAAGTTGCGTAGCATGCGGAGCCCGCTTTCGGTCATGATCGATTCGGGATGGAACTGCACGCCCTCCACCGCGTACTCCTTGTGCCGCAGTCCCATGATTTCGCCGTCGTCCGTCTCCGCGCTGATTTCGAGGCATTCCGGCAGCGTATCCCGTTTCACCACCAGCGAGTGGTAGCGGGTTGCCGTAAAGGGCGAAGGAAGCCCTTCGAAAATCGTGCGCTCGTCATGCTTGATTTCCGACGTTTTGCCGTGCATCAGCTTGTCCGCCCGCACGACGTCCCCGCCGAAGGCTTGGCCGATCGACTGATGGCCCAGGCAGACGCCGAGAATCGGGATTTTTCCTTTAAAACGCTCGATGAGCGCCAGGCTGATGCCGGCGTCATCCGGAGTTCCCGGCCCGGGAGAGATAAGAATATGATCCGGCTTCAGCCGCTCGATCGTATCCAGGTCGATCTCGTCGTTGCGGTACACGGCGATCTCTTCCCCGAGTTCCCCCAAATATTGAACCAGGTTATAGGTAAATGAATCGTAATTGTCAATGACGAGAATCACCGTTCGTTCCTCCCCTGCGTTCAGACGGGCGGCTGCACCCTTCCCGCAGCCCGCTCCGCGAAACGCTGTCCGTATTGTACCGCTTTCCATAACGCCTTGGCTTTGTTCAAGCATTCGTAGAATTCCCGCTCAGGGTCGGAATCGATGACGATCCCCGCTCCGGCTTGGATGTGGCAAACGCCCCCGGTTACGGCGATCGTGCGGATAATAATATTAAATTCCATATTCCCGGCATAGTCAATCCACCCCATCGAGCCCGTATAAGGCCCCCGGCGGACCGGCTCCAATTCCTCGATGATTTCCATCGTTCGGATTTTGGGCGCCCCGGTGATCGTCCCGCCCGGAAACATCGCCGCCGCGACGTCCAGCGCATCCTTTCCGGGTGCCAGCCGGGCCTCCACCTGGGAAACGAGGTGCATGACGTGGGAGTACCGCTCTATGGTCAGGAGTTCAGGCACTTTCACCGTTCCGTAAGCCGCGACCCGGCCCAGATCGTTGCGCTCCAGATCCACGAGCATGATATGCTCCGCCCGCTCCTTCTCGCTGGACAGAAGCTCGTCCTCCATGGCCCGATCCTCCTCCGGCGTCCGGCCCCGGCGGCGCGTTCCGGCGATCGGCCGGGCGGACAGCTTGCCGCGGTCCAGCTTCACCAACAACTCCGGGGATGCGCTGACGAGCGAAAAGCCGGGCGTTCTCAGCATGCCCATATAAGGAGAAGGATTCACGATCCGCAGCCATTCATACAGCTGTTCGGCCGGCGTCTCGACCGGCAGGCTCTGGCGGATCGCCAGGTTGACCTGAAACGCGTCGCCCTGGCCGATATACGCCTGGACCCGGCGCACGGCGTCTTGGTAGCCCTCTTTGTTCAAGGAGGTCGTCAAGCCGGGCAGCTTCTCCACGTCGATCTCGAGCCGATCCTCCTCCAATAGCCCCCGCATGCGGCGCAAACGGGACAACGTCTCCGGATCGTCCGCTACCCGGCACCAGTCCCGCCACTGCCGTTCCATTTCGTCCGCCGCCCGTTCCGCTTCCCGATAGCAGAAGGCCAGTCCGTCTTCGGATACATCCGGTCCGACCGCGGCATGGACCGCCAGATGCACCGTGCCTTGCCGATGGTCGGCGATCCACAGCCGCTCGTATCGTTGGAACAGGTAATCCGGCCAACCGAGATCGTCAGCCGCGAGCTCGGGCAGCTTCTCCAGGCTGCGGGCCATGTCATAGGACCAGAACCCGACCGCGCCTCCGTTGCAATCGGGATATCCTTCCGGCCGCGGTGCCGTCCAGCCGCCCAACCAAGACCGCACCACCTCGATCGGCGCCCCCCGAAGCCGGGCTTGTTCCGTCCAATCCTCTCCGTCCGGAGACCAAATCCGCGCCTCGCGGCCCTTGCCCTCGATCACCTCTGCCGGATGAAGGCCGGCGATCGTATAGCGCCCCCCTTTGCCGCTTTCCAGGATGCATGAATACGAGGAAGCGTCCCGCCAGAAACGGTCCCAAACGAGCGGAAGCAAAGCCTCCCCCGGGGACCGAATCGTCCTGATATAAGGAAGCAGGGTGTACTTGCCCTGCCATGTCTTCCATTGCTCCAACGTTACGTTGTTCACGATGTTTCACCCTCGCCGATCCGCCTAGGTCCGAAGCTCCGTCCGGACGTTTACTTAGCAGGATACCACTCCCTCCGCAAGCGGCGCAATGCTTTCTTCCTCTCGGGAAATGTTTCAATTTTGTAACCATAGTTACAGTTTTTTGGAAACGGGGCCTGTAAAATGGTCCACGGTGCCGATCCGACGAAGGCGCCAATCCGATAACGGTACAAAGGAGCAAAATGATGTCCAGGAAACGGTTTACGATCACGCGGCGATTGAAGTTCATGGTTACGCTGGGACTTATCGCAGCCCAATTGCTCTCGTATTATCCGGCCGGCCAAGCGAGCGCCGCTTCGGAATTCGCGGCCGCGGTGCAAGCCAGCCAGCCGAGCGCGAAACCCGGCGACACCGTCACGCTGACGGCTTCGATTTCCCCTTCCATTACCCGTTCGATCAACGTGCAGCTGCAGGTTGTCGGCGCGAACGGAGCGAAGGTGTTCGACAAATGGTTGACCCGGTTGCCCGTCACGGCGGGGGTCACGGAGCAATATCCCGTCGATTGGACGTTGCCCGATGGTCTGCCCGCGGGGAAATACAGCGTCAGCCTCGGCATCTTCGGTGCCGACTGGGACCGGATGTACAGCTGGGATACGGGTCTCGCGTACGTGACGGTTCAATCGGGCGCCTCGCTGCCGGCTTTCCGTGCGACGATCGATGCTCCATCCCAAGCCGCGGCGGGCAGCACCGCCTCCGTGAAGGCCAAGCTCGTCAGCGATCAATCGGCCGCCGCTTCGGTCAGACTGGCGATCTACAGCCCGTCTAACGCCAAAGTCCACGAGGAAACGTTCGCCGATCAGGTTTTCGCCGCCCAGACGGCCCTATCGCTCTCGACTCATTGGCCAATCCCGGCTGATGCTTCCGGGACTTACCGCGTCGAGCTTGCGGCAACTTCTCCGGATGGAGCGCAAACCTATTACAGCCAGCCGAATGCCGGATCGATCGCGGTCGCGAAGGACGATCCGGCCGCGTCCGCCGCATTCGTCACGGGTGCCGCCGCGGAGAACCCTAACGTCAAAGCGGGCGACACCGCGGCTTTCACCGCGAAGATCGCTTCCGACCGGAACGCATCCGTGCTCGTTGACGTCGTCGTCCGAAATCCGTACACCCGCGAGACCGTCTTCCAAGCCGTATTCGAGCGCCAAGCCTTGACCGCCGGCACGGCCCTCGATATCCCCGTGTCGTGGAACGTGCCCGCGGACGCCGCGACGGGCACTTATCCGATCGAAATCGGCATATTCGGCAACGGTTGGGAAGGTCCGTACCACTGGAACGCGAACGCCGGGTACATCCAAGTAACGGACGGAACGGCGCCGCAGATCCAATTCACCGCCTCGACGTCCGTCGCGCAGACTCCGATTCGAGCGGGCACGACCCAAAGCTTGTCCGTTACCGCCTCAAGCCATTCGGCGACGGAGGCCCTCGTGAGCGTGAAAGTGTTGAACCCGCAAGGCACTGCCGTCTATACCCGGGAGTTCCCGAACGAATCGTTTGGCGCCCGGCAACCGAAGAACTTAACGGTAA
The DNA here is from genome assembly GCF_019400745.1 of Cohnella sp. CFH 77786. Classification (GTDB taxonomy): domain Bacteria; phylum Bacillota; class Bacilli; order Paenibacillales; family Paenibacillaceae; genus Cohnella. The sequence goes on from NZ_WJIB01000022.1 coordinate 10,534, forward strand.
GCTGGCCGATCCCGACCGGCGCGGAGTTAGGCACCTATACGATCGAAACTGCCATTACCAACGCCGACCGTACTCTCATCTACTACCGCAATGCTTCGGCCGCCCAATTCATCGTAGAAGCCGGATCGACGGAGCCCGATCAGCCGGATCACGGCGCAACGGCGAATTGGACGACGTCGGCCGAGGTTGCCGCTTCCGCCGAAGCCGGTTATCCGGTCACCGTCACGGCGCAAGTCGTCAGCGACGATTACGCCAAGGCGCTCGTCGACGTCGAAATCTGGGACGAATCCGGCCAAGTGTACCAATCTTTCGTCGACAATCAGTATTTTCAGCCGAATGTGCCGAAACAAATTCCGGTCACCTGGAACATTCCGGCGATGCAGCACCGCGGCCGGTATACGGTCAAGATCGGGGTCTTCCCGCCCGGGTGGAACACAGCCTGGGAGCACCATTGGAACAACGGCGCCGCTTCTTTCGAAGTGAATTGGGGCCTCGTGCCGGATATCACGCTGACAAGCACGGTCGATGCGGAAACGGTTCAGCCCGGCACCGAACAAACGATCCATACGCGGCTGACGAGCAGCGAAACGCTGCCGGCGGCCGTCCGGCTCGAGTTGCTCGATCCGGCGGGCAACCGGGTTGCAAGCGGAGAATACCCGGATGCCTCCTTTACGCAAGGCGTTCCGAACGATTATGCCCTGGAATGGACTCCGGGTTCCGATGCGGTCAACGGCGTTTACAAGCTGCGGGTTTCCGTCGCCAAACCGGACGGGGTGCGGGTGTTCTATTCGAACCCGGACGCCGCGCGGTTCAGCTTGACAGGCGGCATCGATTTGGCTTACACGCTGTCCGCGGAGACGGCGCAGGCCGAAGTCAGCGCAGACCAGACGCTGAACGTAGAAGCCCGCGTGGGAAGCACCGCTCCGGCCGTCGTGTCCGTGAAAGTCAACTTCGTCGACGCGCTCACCGGCGAGACGGTGCATAGCGAAACGCTCCGGAATCAAGCGGTATCCGCTTCGCAAGAAGCAACCTTGAATGTGAAATGGAAGCTGCCGAAATGGATCAAGATGGACGAGAACAAGGTCCGTTCCGGCGAAGAGCCGCTGGTCCGGTACGTGCTGGACGGGGACTACAAGATCGGCATCGAGCTCTACAACGCGGATTTGAGCTATAAGATCATGGCCCAAGACGACGCCGCGGCCTTCAAGGTCGTTTCGCCCGTCGATGCTCCCGCCCCGCAGCCTGCCGAACCGCCGACTTTGCCGAACATTTTGAAACTGGGCGTTTTCGCAACCAATAACGATGAGTACGGAGTGACCGGCTGGATGCCGGAAACGGGACTCCCCTGGAACTTCGCTTACCGGTATCTCAACGGCGGAGTGAACAACGAGGAAGGCTGGACGTCCTGGGATCCCTACAACGTGGGCGATTGGCGGGGCGCGTATGCCTACGATTACGCGAAGGATGCCACCGACCGCGGGTACACGCCGGTTTTCACGTTTTACGAGATGCTTCAAACGATTTCCGGCGATTGCCTGAACTGCGGGGATAACGAAGCGAAGGACGACCTCGTCACCTTGAACGACGAGTACGCCATGCGGGCTTATTTCGAGGAATTCAAGCTCCTCATGCAGCTGATCGGCACGGGCACCTATAACGGAAGGCAAGGCATCGGCAAAACGGCCATCGTGCACGTGGACCCCGACCTCGCCGGATACGCCCAGCAAGCCGTGCTCGACAACGGCCGCTGTTACGGACAATGCACGGGCCAAGGCAACAACCCCGCATTCTTGAAAGCCGCGGTGTCCAGCACCCGCATGCCCGAGCTGGCCGACCTGCCCGATACGTTCCAAGGTTATAACTGGGCGCTGCTGCGACTTCGCGACCTGTACGCTCCGAACGTCATCTTGGCCCCGCACGTGAACAGCTGGGGAACTTTGATCGACGTAGGAAGGGACACGAACCCGAACCTGGACGTGACCGCACTCGGCAAGCTTGCCGGCGAGTTCGCCAACCTGAGCGGAGTGCAGACGGTACCCGCAGGAATCAAGCCTTACGACTTCATCTTCAACGATATCGACGACGATGACGCGGGCGGCGATCGGGGCTATTGGCTGGATCGCACGAACTTGACGCTGCCCAACTTCCACCGGTGGGAGCAGTTCGTGAAAGCCGCATCGGAAACAACCCGGAAGAAGGTGATGATCTGGCAAATCCCGGTCGGCAACCAGGTCTACCGCGCGATGGACAACACGCCGGGCCATTATCAGGACAACAAGGTGGAATATTTCTTCGGTCACCTGCAGGAGCTTATCGACATCGGGATCGTCGGCCTCATGTTCGGACACGGCCAACCCGGATCGACCTCGCATTACAACCGGATGGACGACAACGGCCTTGACGCCCCGCCATCCGAGGACTATTACAATCCGGAGCCGCTTACGTTCTCCGACGGCTGGGGAGACGGGAGCGTGCATACGAACGGCAAGGAAGCCGATTTCACCGACGACGACGGCGGCTACCTGCGATTGCAAGCGACGGAATATTACAAGCATCCGTTACCCGTATCCAACCAATATTGAGCGTACAATGAAACCGCCCATGCAGATTGATCTGCATGGGCGGTTTGTTGTCCATAAGCGCGAATCGGGTCTTAATTCTCGAAGTTGAACAGCGGCGTGCTCAGGTAACGTTCGCCGTTCGACGGGACGACCGCGACGACGCGTTTGCCTTCGCCCAGCTCCTTGGCGACCTTCAGCGCGGCGTAGATGGCAGCGCCGGAGGAAATGCCGCACAGGATGCCTTCTTGCTTGGCGGCCGCGCGGGCGGTTTCGAACGCTTCCTCGTTCTCAACGGTGAGGACGCCGTCATAGATTTCACGATCCAGAATATCCGGAATGAAGTTCGCGCCGATGCCTTGGATCTTATGCGGACCCGGCTTGCCGCCGGAGAGAATCGGGGATGCCGAAGGCTCGACCGCGTAGATTTTGATATTCGGGAAGTTCTTCTTCAGCACTTCGCCTGCGCCCGAGATCGTGCCGCCCGTACCGATGCCGGCCACGAACGCGTCCAGCTTGCCGTCAAGCGATTGGATGGCTTCGACGATTTCCGGACCCGTCGTTTCGCGGTGGATCTTCACGTTGTCCGGGTTCTTGAATTGCTGCGGCATGAAGTAGTCCTTGTTCTCGGCCGCGATTTCCTCGGCTTTCTTCACGGCACCGTTCATGCCTTCGGAACCCGGCGTCAGCACGAGCTCCGCTCCGTAAGCGCGAAGCAGGTTGCGGCGCTCGAGGCTCATCGTCTCCGGCATGACGAGAATCGCGCGGTAGCCTTTGGCCGCGGCTACCATGGCCAAGCCGATCCCGGTGTTGCCGCTCGTCGGCTCGACGATCGTCGTGACGCCCGGCTTGATGTCGCCGCGTTTCTCGGCTTCCTCGATCATGCTGATGGCGATCCGGTCCTTGACGCTGGCGCCGGGATTCTGGTATTCCAGCTTCACGTAGATTTCGGCGCTGCCCGCCGGCACGAGCCGATTCAGACGCACGAGCGGCGTATCGCCGATCAACTGGGTGATATTCTGGACAATCTTAGCCATGGACAATTTCCCTCCCGATATGTTGCGGCTGCTGCCGCTCGAGCTTTAATCCGACTAAATCAGTCGGCATTTAACTACAATCATCTTATCAACACGGCAAGGGAATGTCAATAGCGGCGCTGCCGGAACAGGCCGCCGCGGCGCGATTGAAATCGGTTTCCCGCCTTACCGATTTGACGGTAACCGGAGCCGGGGATCCAGCGTTTTCGCCCCGTATTCGTCCAGAAGTGACTGCTCCACATCCCGCAAGGAAGGGGCCTGTTCCATGGCCAACTGCCGCCGGATTTCCTCACGTACGGATTCGTAGTCCTTCCCTTGGACGGTTTTGATCCCGTTCAATTGCAGTACGGCATACCCTTGGTCCGTTTGGATCGGCCCGGCCGCTTCCCCCACCTGCAGCCCGCCGGCCGCCGTGATCAGCTTAGGGTCCTGCAAGGGATCGAGCTCGTCGACCCAGCCCAGGTCTCCGCCGTTCTCCGCGGTCATCGCGTCGGCGGAATACCGTTTGGCCAGTTCGCCGAAGTCCTGGCCGTTCTCCAGCCGGCTCAGCACGGAAGCCGCTGCCTCTTCGCTAACCGTCAGGATCCAGACGAGCTCGTATTGCTTACGCGGGCCGTATTCGCGTCTGTGTTCTTCATAATACTTGCGGATATCGGCTTCCGGAACGTCCACGTTCCGGGTCGCCAGCTTCTCCAGCAGCAATCGGTGCCTGGCATCCTCCCGGACGGCTGCCCGGTTCATCCCCAGCTGTTGCTGCATGGAAGCATAGAAATCCGCCTCGCTCCCATACCCTTCGCTCATTCGGCGAAGCTCCCCGTCCAGCTCTTCCCCGCTTACGGTGACCCCCAGCCGCTCCGCCTCCCGGTTTACCGCTTCGCGCAGCATCAGCTCCCGCAGCACTTCGGCACCATAGCCGTCAAGCAGGCGGTCGACGAGTTCTGCCCTCGTGATCGTGACGCCTCCGACGACGGCGACCGCGTCATCCGGAGGCGAAGACGAAGGGCCGCCGGACGGCGTGTCCGGCGGCTGGCGGGTCGGGCTCTCGGAGGAGGAGGACGATCCGCCCGTGCATCCGGCCAGCAAGACCAGCATGAGCACCAGGGCAGACCAATAGAACCGCCGAAACGGCGCACCCGCGACGTTCATTCCGCGTCAATCTCCCTTCGGGATTCTCTCCGAAGCGCGCCGATGCAGCTCCTCCAGTTCTTCGGCCGTGAAGGCATACGTCTCGTTGCAGAAATGGCAGAGCACATCCGCTTTCCCGTCTTCGTCGATCAGACTTCGAAGCTCATCGGGCCCCAGCGTCACCAGCGTTCTCTCCACCCGCTCCCGCGAGCATTGGCAGCGGAAAACGGGCTCCATCGCGTCATGGATGGTCACATCTTCTCCGACGAGATGCTTCAGGATGCCTTCCGGTGTCTCGCCTTGATCCAGCAGCTGGGTCACGTGCGGCAGCGAGGCAACGGCGGCTTCCAGGCGCTGCAGCTGATCTTCCGGCAGACCCGGAAGCACCTGCACGATCAGTCCGCCGGCGTGGATGACGGAATTGTCCGTATCGACCAGCACCCCGAGCCCGACGACGGACGGAATCTGTTCGGATTCCGCGAAATAATAGGTGAAATCCTCGCCCAGCTCGCCGGAAACGATCGGAACGCTGCCGCGGTACGGCTCGCGCAGTCCCAGATCCTTGATCACGTTCAGGTACCCGCTCGTGCCGACGGCACCCGCGACATCCAGCTTGCCGAATCGGTTGCTGGGCAGATGCACGTGGGGATGATCCACGTATCCTCTCACTTCCGCGCGCGCATTCGCGTCGATGACGATCTGGCCCAAGGGGCCGTCGCCCTTGACTTGAATCGTGAGCTTGCCCTCGTCTTTCAGCATGACGCCCATCATCGCCCCGGCCGTCGCGGCCCGGCCGAGAGCGGCCGTCGCGGTCGGGAACGTGTCGTGCCTTCTCTGCAGCTCCGAAACGAGCCGGGTCGTCCGGGCGGCGAACACCCGAATCCCGCCGCTCCACGCCGTTCCGCGAACCAATTCGTCTTTCATTTGCGTGCGTTGCCCCTTTCCTGCTAACGGCTCATGCCGTCATTGCACGTTCCGTTCGTATACGATGCGCAGCCCTTCCAGCGTCAGCATCGGATCCACGAGCTCGATCGTCTCGGACTCACCCGCGATCAGTTCCGCCAGCCCGCCGGTCGCGATCACGCGGGGCTTGCCCGGGAACTCCTTGAAAATCCGCCGGACGATCCCGTCCACCTGCCCCGCGTATCCGTAGATGAGGCCGGATTGCATCGCGGCCACCGTATTGCGGCCAATGACCGCACGGGGTTTAGCCAGCTCGATGCGAGGCAGCATCGAAGCCCTCTGGTACAAGGCTTCGGCGGATATTCCGATACCGGGCACGATGGCTCCGCCCAAATAAGCGCCGGACGAATCGATGTAATCGAAGGTGGTGGCCGTGCCGAAATCCACTACGACGAGCGGCGTGCCGTATTTCTCGATGCCCGCCACGGAGTTAACGATCCGGTCCGCCCCGACTCCCTTCGGATTTTCGTACCGGATGTTCAGCCCCGTTTTGATCCCCGGCCCTACGATCAGCGCCTCTCTGCCTACGTATTTGACGAACAGCTGCTCGAGCGTATGCATCAAAGGAGGGACGACGCTCGAGAGGATCACGCCCTCGATTTCCGAAGCCCGGACATTCGCGATCTGGAACAGGTTCGTGATCATGATCCCGTATTCGTCCACCGTCGCGGAACGGTTGGTACTGAGCCGCCAATGGTGCGTCAGAGTCCGGCCGCCGTACAAGCCGAGCACGATGTTGGTATTCCCGACATCCACGACCAAAATCACGGGTTTACCCCCTTCATCTCGTTCAAGTCGAGGCTGATGTCCAGCGCCTGGAACGAATGCGTCAAACTTCCGGCGCTGATGACGTCGACTCCGCTGGCCGCGACCTCCGCGACCTGCTCCGGCTTCAAGCCGCCCGACGCTTCCAGCACGACATGAGGGGCGATCGCCCGAACCTGGGCAGCGGCGGCCTTCATCGCTTCCGGGGTCATGTTGTCGAACATGACGATATGGGCGCCCGCGCGGACCGCCTCAAGCGCCTGCTCTACCGTTTCCGCTTCGACTTCGACGGACATCGTGTGCGGAATCCGCGCTTTGGCCGAGGCGACGGCCGCGGTGATTCCGCCTGCCGCTTTGATATGATTGTCCTTGATCATGACCGCGTCGAACAGGCCGAAACGGTGGTTGTACCCTCCGCCGACCCGCACGGCATACTTCTCGAGCGTGCGGTGTCCCGGCGTCGTCTTCCGAGTGTCCGCGATCCGCACGGGATAATCCCCCGCCGCGTCGACATACGCCCTCGTCTTGGTGGCGATGCCCGACAAACGCTGCATCAGGTTCAGGGCCAGTCGCTCTCCCGTCAAGATCGCATGCGTCGAACCTTCCACGACGGCCAGCACGGTTCCCCGCTCCACCCGGTCGCCGTCGGCCGCATGCGCCTGAAAACGCAGCGACTCGTCCACGACCCCGAATACGAGGCACGCGAGCGGAATTCCCGCCGCAATCCCGCTCTGCTTGGCGTGGATAATGCCGCGGGATACGTGTCCCGGCGGCACCGTCGCCATCGTCGTCACGTCGCCGGACCCGATGTCTTCCGCCAGCCATCTGCGGATTTGCTCCTTGACCGCCTCTACGGCGGGTCCCGGGATCATCCAATCGCTTTCCCGCTCGAACATGGCAGCCGCTCCTCTCCCAGCCCGTTTTCTCTCTCTATAATGGTATGTTTCAGCCACCGGTCATCGTCGCGTTCCGGATAATCTTCCCGGTAATGCGCGCCCCGGCTTTCCTCTCGGGAAAGGGCCGATTCGGCGGCAAGCGCCGCGCATGTGAGCAGGTTGGCGAACTCCAGCTCCTCCTGGGTGGAGAGCCGCGCCCGATAAATCGGAAGATGCCGTTTCATCTCGTCCAGCGCCCGCTCCAACCCCTGCCGATTCCGCCGGAGGCCGACCCATCTGACCATCGTTTTCTGCAGCTTCAGCCTTCGTTCCACGACCGGGCCTGGAGGATGCGATTGCCGGTCTTCCTGATAGCGGAGCGCCATTGGCGTCCGCACGGGCTCCAACTGGTTGATGCTCTCCACGATCCGGCGGCCGAATACGATCGCTTCCGACAGGGAGTTGCTCGCCAGCCGGTTCGCGCCGTGCACCCCCGTCGAGGAAACCTCCCCGCACGCGTACAGGCGTCCGATGCTCGTTTCACCCTGCAGCCCCGTCCTCACTCCGCCCATCGTATAATGGGCCGCCGGCGCGACGGGAATCCAATCCGTCGTCAGGTCGAGGCCGTACTTCAGGCAGTATTGGTGAATGGTCGGAAAACGGTGCCGGACGAGCTCCGGGTCTTGGTGCGTAATGTCGATGTACACGTAGGTCGATTTCGTTTGCTCCATCTCCTCGACGATCGCCCGGGCGACGACGTCCCGGGGGGCCAACTCGAGCTGCGGATGGTATTTGTCCATAAACCGTTCGCCCCGGATGTTCCGCAAATAAGCCCCCTCGCCCCGGACCGCCTCCGAAATGAGAAAGCGGGGCGCGCCCGGGTAACAGAGGGACGTCGGGTGGAACTGGATGAACTCCATGTCCCGGATGACGGCTCCGGCCCGATAGGCCATCGCGATGCCGTCGCCTGTCGCGACATCCGGGTTCGTCGTATAGCGGTACAATTGCCCCGTGCCTCCGGTGCAGAGGACGACGGCCTTGCCGAATACCCCGACGCGCGTTCCGTCCGGCTTCTGCACGATGGCGCCGCGGCACTCCCCGTCTTCCGTCAGCAAGTCCAGCACGAAATGGTCGTCCCACACTTCGATGGAAGGATTCGCCTGCACCTTGGCTGCCAGGGCCCGGACGATCTCGAATCCCGTCGCGTCACCGTTGGCGTGCAGGATGCGACGCTGGCTGTGGGCGCCTTCCCGGGTCAGGGCATATTGCCCGTCTTCTTCTTCATCGAATTGCGTTCCGAGGCGGATCAGCTCCTGCACCCCTTGGGGACCCTCATGCACGAGGATTTGCACGGCCGCTTCGTCGCACAAGCCGGCCCCGGCGATCAGCGTGTCCTGAAGATGGAACTCGGGGGAATCCTCCTCCGAGAAGACGGCGGCAATGCCGCCCTGGGCGTAGCGGGTATTGCTCTCGAACAGAGACTTCTTGGTGATCATGAGCACCCGGTTCCTTTCACTGGCCTTGATCGCCGTGAACAAGCCCGCGATGCCTCCCCCGATCACGATGACGTCCGTATGCAGCTTCGGCAGCGTTTCCAAATCGAAATCAACGATATAGCGCGGTATCATGGATTCAAGTTGCTCCCGTCGGGCAAGAGAGTAGCGCATGCTGCATCACTTGGTGATTCAGAAAGTATAGAATCTGCGATACTTTTCTGAATCACTTCGATAAAACGTCTATCCGTCCGAAAAGGACGGCATAGCCGTTTTACTTACAGCATGCTACTTTACTTGCAGCATTCGTTCCAGCGATAGTCTTGCCTTGTCCGCCACTTCCGGGGAAACGTAAATCTGCGGCTGCATCGTCTCCAGACAGCGGACGACTTTCTTCAGGTTGTTCACCTTCATGTTCGGGCACACGAGAAACTTGGAGGCAAAATGGAACGTCTTGTTCGGGCTGTCCAGCCGCAGCTGGTATCCGGTGCCGTCCTCCGTTCCGACAATGAACTCTTGATGGTCGGACTCGCGGCAATATTTGATGATCGCGGTCGTGCTTCCCACGAAATCCGCCAAGGCGACAACCTCAGGCCGGCATTCCGGATGGACGACGAATTGGGCGTTCGGATGTTTCGCCCGCATTTCCGCGACGTCTTTCACCGTCAGCATGTCATGCGTATTGCAGTAGCCTTCCCAAATGATCATCTTCTTGTCTGTGAATTGCGAAACATAATGGCCCAAGTTCTTGTCGGGACACCAGATGATCTCGTCCGCGTCCACCGAATTCACGACTTTGACAGCGTTCGCCGACGTACAGCAGATATCGGTCTCCGCCTTGACGTCCGCGGAAGAGTTGATATAGGTCACGACTTTCGCGTTCGGGTGCTTCGCTTTCAATTCCCGGAGGCCGATGGGATGGACCATGTCGGCCATCGGGCAGCCCGCGCGTTCGTCGGGTACGAGGACGATTTTGTTCGGTGCCAGGATCTTCGCGCTTTCGCCCATGAAATGGACGCCGCAAAACACGATGACATCGGCATCGGTCGCGGCCGCCTTCTGTGCCAGCAGGAAAGAGTCGCCGCGGAAGTCCGCCACCTCTTGGATCTCATCGCGCTGATAGTAGTGGGCGAGAATAATGGCGTTGCGTTCTTTCTTCAGCTGCACAAGCCGTTCACGCAGTTCGCGGTTCTGCTCCGCCTTGCGTTCCAAGGCCAATGCTTCCATGGCAGAAATTCCTCCTTCGGATGCCATACGCCGTATTCCGCTAAAAAGTTTGTGAACTGAGTCACAAAGTAGGAATGACGCGAGATCCGTTTTCGATGATTAACCCCTAATTTACACTCGCTTTATCAGGATGTCAATCAATTCGCGCGACAATACGCACGGTTTTGTTGGAAGTCGGCAAAGCGCCGAATCCCCGTGCTCAGGTGGAAACGGCAATCGTTTTCTGCCCGTTTTCACCACGAGACCGGGCCGAATCGCTTTGGCGGAGTTAAGGTCTATTGTGCGACTCATCTCGGCTGATCTCCCGCCATTCTGGCGGTTAAGACCGTTTGTACCTCAACTCGGATGATTTCACTCCATTCCGGCGGAGTTAAGTCCGTTTGTGCCTCAACTCGGCCAATTTCACTCCATTCTGGTGGAGTTAAGACCGTTAGTGCCTCAACTCGGCCAATCTTCCACCATTCTGGTGGAGTTATGGCCGTTTGTGCCTCAACTCGGCTGATCTACCGCCATTCCGGCGGAGTTAAGTCCGTTTGTACCTCAACAGCGCCGATCTTCCACCATTCTGGTGGAGTTAAGACCGTTTGTGCCTCAACTCCGCTGATTTCACTCCATTCTGGTGTAGTTAAGGCCCTTTGTACCTCAACTTGATCGATCTACCGCCATCCGGCGGAGTTAAGACCATTTGTGCCTCAACTCGGCTGATCTACCGCCATTCCGGCGGAGTTAAGACCGTTTGTACCTCAACTCGGCTGATCTACCGCCATTCCGGTGGAGTTAAGACCGTTTGTGCCTCAACTCGGCTGATTTCACTCCATTCTGGTGGAGTTAAGACCGTTTGTGCCTCAACTCGGCTGATTTCACTCCATTCCGGCGGAGTTAAGACCGTTTGTACCTCAACTCGGCTGATCTACCGCCATTCCGGCGGAGTTAAGACCGTTTGTACCTCAACTCGGCTGATCTACCGCCATTCCGGCGGAGTTAAGACCATTTGTGCCTCAACTCGGCTGATCTACCGCCATTCCGGCGGAGTTAAGTCCGTTTGTACCTCAACTGCACCGATCTTCCACCATTCTGGTGGAGTTAAGACCGTTTGTGCCTCAACTCGGCTGATCTACCGCCATTCCGGCGGTTTAAGACCATTTGTACCTCAACTGCGCCGATCTTCCACCATTCTGGCGGAGTTAAGTCCGTTTGTACCTCAACTGCACCGATCTTCCACCATTCTAATGGAGTTAAGACCGTTTGTGCCTCAACTCGGCTGATCTACCGCCATTCCGGTGGTTTTAAGACCATTTGTACCTCAACTGCGCCGATCTTCCACCATTCTGGTGGAGTTAAGACCGTTTGTGCCTCAACTGGGCCAATCTTCCACCATTCTGGTGGAGTTATGGCCGTTTGTACCTCAACTCGGCTGATCTCCCGCCATTCCGGCGGAGTTAAGACCGTTTGTGCCTCAACTGCGCCGATCCTCCACCATTCTCGCGGAATAAGGCCCTATGTATGATGTCCGTCCACTGTTGGGGAATAGAAAATGGGACGGAATGGGGACGAACGGCTTCCTTTCTCGCGAGAAAGCTTGTGCGTACTTTGCTGGACGAAGGCCATTTGGTCATCGTGCACGCCACGAGCTTCTGCAGTCAAGCGATACAAGGTTTCATGCGAATCGGTAAGCAGGATATTGGACCGTGAGTCGAAGGCTTCTACCAATCAACTGCGCCGATTCCCTCCGACACAAAAAAATCACCCCGGCTCGCACACGGCAAGCCAGGGTGATGGACGTTCCTGCGAAACTTCGATCAAACTTCCCCGTTCGACCCGTCGTCTCTCCGCTGGTCCGGATTCTGTGGGGTCGGCGTCTGCTGGTCGTCCTCGCGGGTCTGGATGCGGACGCGAACGCCTCCTCCGAGCGTATCCACGATCGGATCGGTGTTCGGCTCTCCGCTGCTGCCGCCGCCGGTCGTACCGGCATCGGAGCCGTCCAGGTTGCCCTTCTCGATCAAGCTCTTGATCTGGTCGAGGTCGAGCGTTTCCTCCTCGAGCAGCGTCTTGGCGATGAGGTGCATTTCCCTGCTCTTCTCGGTCAGCAAAGTTTTGGCCCGATCGTAACAGGATTTGATGATTTCCTGCATCTCTTGGTCGATCTCGTACGCGATGGCGTCGGAATAGTTCTGTTCGTGGCCCAGATCGCGTCCGAGGAACACTTGGCCTTGGGAGGTGCCGAACTGCATCGGTCCGAGCTTCTCGCTCATCCCGTATTCCATGATCATGCTGCGCACGATGCTGGTCGCCTGCTTGAAGTCGCTGTAGGCGCCGGTGCCGATCTCGCCGATATACAGCTCTTCGGCGACGCGCCCCGCGAGCAGTCCCGTGATTTTATCCAGCAATTCCTGCTTCGTGACGAGCATGCGGTCTTCCTTCGGAAGCATGATGACGTAACCGCCGGCGCGGCCGCGCGGAATGATCGTCACCTTGTGGACCATGTCGGCGTTCTCCAGGAAGTAGCCCGCGACCGTGTGGCCCGCTTCGTGATAAGCGACGATCCGCTTCTCGCGTTCGCTGATCACGCGGCTCTTCTTCTCGGTGCCGACGATGACGCGGTCGATCGCTTCATCGACCTCTTGCATCGCGATGTCCTTCTTGTTGCGGCGAGCGGCCAGCAGGGCCGCTTCGTTGAGCAGGTTCTCCAGGTCGGCGCCGGTGAAGCCGGTCGTCCGCTTGGCGATCGTGTTCAACTTGACGTCTTTGCTCAGCGGCTTGTTGCGGGCATGGACCTTCAGCACCGCTTCGCGGCCTTTGACGTCCGGACGGTCGACGGTGATCTGACGGTCGAAACGGCCCGGGCGCAGAAGCGCAGGGTCCAGGATGTCCGGCCGGTTCGTCGCCGCGACGATGATGATGCCTTCGTTCGCGCCGAAGCCGTCCATCTCGACGAGCAGCTGGTTCAGCGTCTGCTCGCGCTCGTCGTGTCCGCCGCCGAGGCCTGCGCCCCGCTGACGTCCGACGGCGTCGATTTCGTCGATGAAGATGATGCAGGGAGCGTTCTTCTTCGCGTTCTCGAACAGGTCGCGAACGCGGGAAGCGCCGACCCCGACGAACATTTCCACGAAATCGGAGCCGGAAATGCTGAAGAACGGAACGCCGGCTTCCCCGGCTACCGCGCGGGCAAGCAGCGTTTTACCGGTACCCGGAGGGCCGACGAGCAGCACGCCCTTCGGAATGCGGGCGCCGAGCGCCGCGAATTTGCGGGGATCCTTCAGGAACTCGACGACCTCGACCAGCTCCTGCTTCTCCTCGTCCGCGCCGGCGACGTCCTCGAACGTGACGCGTTTTTTCTCTTCATTATAAAGACGCGCGCGGCTCTTGCCGAAGTTCATCACCTTGCCGCCGCCGCCCTGCGCCTGATTGATCAGGAAGAAGAACAGGATGAACATGATGACGAACGGAATGATGGACGTCAGGAAGGTCAGCCAGAAACTTTGTCCCGGCATCTTGAGAACCTGCACGTCGATCCCCTTGCTTCTGGCCAGCTCGACCAATTGCTGCGACCCTGCATCCGTCATCAGCACGCGTCCGGTGAACGTATCCGATTTCGCTTCGGCCTTGGACGGATCTTTATATTTACCGGTGACCAAGTAAGAACCGTTCTGGAGCTGGATCTTGAGTTCGGTGGCGTTGCCTGTTTCGACTACTTGCATGATTTTGTTGTAGTTGATTTCATCCGTCGTTTCGTTCTTGCTGATGAAGAACTGGACGATTCCGACGGTCACCAAAAATATAAGCAAATAAAAGCCTGTGTTCCGGATGATCCGATTCATCCCTGGCCTCCTCTCGGCACGCTTACATCATTTTACCATAGCCTGTCTTGGCATCACAATAGAACGGGGCGGCCGCGAAACACCCGTCCGGCAGGCCCTCAGGAGCCCGAGTAAACCTCCGGTTTCAGCACGCCCACGAAGGGCAAATTCCGGTATCTCTCGGCAAAATCGAGGCCGTATCCGACGATGAAAGCATCGGGGATGACGAAGCCGGTATAGTCGGCGTTGATCTCCGTGGTCCGCCGGCCCGGTTTGTCGAACAAGGCGACCACGCGGACGGACAGCGCGTTCCGCCGCTCCAGCACGTCGATCAGGTAGCTGAGCGTGAGCCCGCTGTCGATGATGTCCTCCACGATCAGCACGTCGCGCCCCTCCACGGACTGATCCAGATCCTTGACGATCCGAACCTCCCCCGACGATCGGGTGGACTTGCCGTAGCTGGACACCGCCATGAAATCAAGCTCGATCGGAATCGTGATGCTCTTGGCCAAGTCGGCCATAAAAATAAACGCGCCCTTCAGCACGCAAATCACCAGCGGGTTCCGTCCCTCGTAGTCCCGGCTGATGGCGTCCCCCAGCTCCTTCACTTTGGCCTTAATCGCTTCTTCCGAATAAAACACTTCCTGAATGTCTTTGAGCAAAGAAGGGACCTCCCAGTCGGTTATTACACGGTATGATGGCATGGCTCCGTTCATGTCGCCGTTCAAGCGGGGCCGCCGTCTTCCGTCCGCATCTCGATCCGGAGCGTTGCGGCCGTATCCGGACGGACCGGTGCCAGACGGGACCGGCGTAACCCCGGAATCCAGAGGATCCGGCCTTCCGCGTCTGCGATCAGCGGCCAATCGTCCCGCTTGGAGCGCGGGATTTTGGCGTCAACGAACATATCTTGCACTTTTTTGGTGCCGTTTAGTCCAGCGGGTTCCATCCGGTCTCCCGGCAGCCTCGTCCGGACGATAAGCGGAAGTTTCAAGCAGGATTCGTCAAAAAAAGCCTCCCACCGGTTGTCCGGCAGCGAGGTGACGGCTCCTTCCAAACGTTCGAACCCGATAGACCGGCCGTTACCCAGCCGGAACTCGCAAGGGAATTCACGGACCGGAAGGCGGTAACCGGAGCGTTCCTCCGGGAGCGGCCCCAGGTAGGCTTCGTCGTACTCGCGCACGAGCGTCCACCCGCCGCCGAGATCCATTCGGGTCACGGTGTTGTTCTCGTCGGCCAGAGCCTCCAGAATGTCCTCGATAAGACGGAATTCCAAGGAGTGCCAAGGGTCCGAAGAATACTTTAATATTAGTTTAATCAATCTGCGTTGTAAAGCGACGTGCAGGCCGCGGAACCGGCGCCGCTCAAGCCGAAATCCCCTCCCGGAGCGTACCGCCGTTTCGGGCAGAAGGCGGGCGGTTTCCGCTTCCAGGTAATCGTCATCCGCCGCCGCCGCCTCGGCCAGCCGGATCAGCGATTCCTTGAACCGGGGGTTGTATTGTTCCAGCATCGGAAACAGATCCAGCCGGACGGCATTGCGAAAATAATGGCGGGTCAAGTTGCTGCTGTCAACCGCGTATGGCACCCCGTTTCGCTCACAATAAGTGAGAAGCTCTCGTTTGGTCATACGCAGCAAGGGGCGGATCAGTTCCAGATTTCCTTCTTTGCGCCGATAGGGAATTCCCCCCAGTCCGCTCACGCCGGTCCCTCGCAGTACCCGCATGAGAACGGTCTCCGCTTGGTCGTCGGCATGGTGGCCGAGAAAAAGGCAGGAAGCGGCATGCGATGCCGCCGCCTGCCGAAGGAATTCGTAGCGCTTCTCCCTTGCAGCGGACTGGGGGTTCATCCCCGTTTCTTCAATATATGCAGGCACGTCGATCGCAGCCGCCTCGAACGGAATGCCCCAGCGCTCCGCCGCGCGGGCGACAAGCTCGGCTTCCGCCTCCGCTTCCGCTCCCCGGAAGCGATGGTTCACATGGGCGGCGACGAGCGGGAACGGACGCTCCTGCGCCATCCGCCACAGCAGATGGAGCAAAGCCATCGAATCCGGCCCTCCGGACACGGCGGCCACGGCCGACAGCTCCTGCGTCCACCAACCGGCTTGCTCCGCTTCCGCCATCATGCGCACCAACAGTTCGTCCCGGCTCACCCTGCCGCCCTCCCTTCCGTGATTTATCGGAACAACCATACGGTCGCCAGCGTCGCGCACAGCGCCACGGACAAGATGAGCAGCCCGGCCATCCACGCGGGGACGTGCGCGGGGCCCTTCGCCGCGTCCGTTCCCTGCTTGCGATGCGCCAGCCGCCATTCTCCCAAGGCTTCCCTGGAATCCCCGAAGCTCCCGTGAAATGCCCGCTCCAGCCACTTCTCCATGGGCCTTAACCTCGAGTTGCTGCGGACCAGCTTCATCAAATCCTCGACTCCACGGTCCTGGGGGAGCCTGGTGTTCAACAGCTGCAACAGCCGCTTGCCGTCCGTCGCGTGCAGCCACAGCATGCCGAAGGCGAACCAGTCGTAAGCGGCGTCCGCGGTCCGGCTGCCGGCCGACCAGAAGCCGCGGTCGTAGAGTTCGGTGAATTGCCGCACGCTTCGGCCGATCGCCGTCACGCCGCCGAAATCGACGAGCTCCACCCGCCCGTAATCGTGGACGAGCACGTTGTCGTTTTTGATGTCGCAGAACACCCAGCCCGCTTCATGCAGCTCCGCCAGCCTCTCCAAAAGGCGGTATCCGATGACTCCGATCCAATGCTCTCCGTGGCGTTTGAGGTAGTTTTTCAGAGGAGTGCCGGGAACGTACCGCATGGAGTAGAACGGGATATCCCGTCCGTTCAGGCTGAAATCGTCCACGTCCAATAAAAAAGGGGGACGCCCGCGTCCGCGCTCTGTGCCGTCAAGCGAGGCGAGAACGTTGGCTTCCCCTTGAAGCTCGGCCGCTTCCGTGCCGATCTTGAGCGCGCAGAAGGAACGGCCTTGGGAGGCCAAGTACACCTGTCCGTTGGCGCCGACCCCCAGAAGCCGCTCCAGCTTATATTTTTTGCCGTTCCATTTGCCCGTTACGACCGTGCCGGGAGGCAAACGGTTTCTCTCAGACGACGTAGTCACTGCGCACCTCGCCCGCATCGCCCCGCCCGTAAGCCGGAGCTTCCGCAAGTTCTGACCTGATCTTACCACAAGTTTCCCGGAAATAATCAACCACCTGCAGCAGCGCCGGACCCGTGGGCGTCGTTCCTTTCATTTTAATGCGCGAAAAAAGAAGCGGCAAATGTCCGGCATCCGAAGTCCAATCGCAATCGAGCGCGCACGGAAGATGGCCGAACTCGCCGGGGTAGTGGAACACCGCGACGGCGCTGCTTCCGATCCGGGCTTCCAGGCTGAGCGCGAGATCCCGGACCGCCTCCTCCACGGCGTGCAGCTTCGGCTTCATGCTGGCGCTCGTATCGATCAGCAGCGCGACCCGCAGTTCGGACGTCTCCTCCAGCTCGTCCATCACCTTCACCACTTCGGCCCGTTTGGCGGGCGGCAACGCGCCCACGGACTCCAAGCCGAACAGCTGCTTCAGCTCCTGGTTGACGGCTTGCCGGATCGTGCCGGCGACCGTCTGTCGCGTCATCATCTGAACGGTCTGCGACAATTGGCGGGTCTGGACGATCCGGCTCATGCCACCCCCGGCCTTGGCGATCTCGCCGATTTCCCTCGCCCCGTGCTCGCCGATCGTTCCCTCGTCCACGACGCCGGCCACGTTGACGGTAATCCCCTCCGCGAAGGCCTGCGCGGCGGCCGACACCGGACTTTCCCCGACGTTGGAGCAGCCGTCCGTAATGAGCAATATTTGCTTCATGAGTGATCACTCCCTCTCATCTCTATCAACATTGTCGCCAAGGAGTGGGAGATTTAATCTAAGGGTCTTGAGAGAGGGGAAATCGGCCGCGGTTCCTGTATTCGAATGAATGAGCCAGGAACTGAAGCGGCAAGACAGCTTTAATTTTGACAGGAAAAAACGTCCAATCTTTTTATGGTTCCGTTTTCGCTTGAAGTGCTATAATCCTTTTTATTTCATTTAGGCAGCGGGGGGATATCGGAATGGGGACGATTGAGGTTCGGGGGTTGAAGAAGGTATTCCGCCAAGCGGTGAAAGACCCGGGGCTCGCCGGCGCGATCAAGCATTTGTTCACGAGAAAATTCACGGAGAAGACGGCTGTCAGCGGGATCGATCTGACCGTCGAGGAGGGCGAAGCGATCGCGTACGTCGGTCCGAACGGGGCCGGCAAATCGACGACGATCAAGATGCTGACCGGCATTCTCGTGCCGACGTCGGGTGAAATCCGCGTCATGGGCGTCGACCCGTTCCGGGACCGCATGCGCAACGCCCGTCAGATCGGCGCGGTGTTCGGCCAGCGGACGCAGCTGTGGTGGGATATCCCGGTAAGGGAATCGTTCGCGCTGCTTAAGGATATCTACGAGATCCCGGAGGACAGATTCCGGCGTAACCTGAATACGTTCATCGAACTGCTCGGGATGGACGAGTTTCTTGGGCTGACCGGGCGCAAGCTGTCCCTCGGTCAGCGGATGCGGGCCGATCTGGCCGCTGCTTTGCTGCACGATCCGAAGATCGTTTATTTGGACGAGCCTACGATCGGCCTGGACGTCGCGGTGAAGGAAAACATCCGCGGGTTCGTCCGGGCGCTGAACCGGGAGCTGGGAACGACGATCATGCTGACGACGCATGACCTGAAGGATATCGAAGACATTTGCCGGAGGCTGGTGATCATCGATCATGGGCGCATCATCTACGACGGCACGATCGAAGCGGTGAAGGACGCTTTCGCGACGGAACGGACGATCCATTTTCAAGGGACGTTCGAGGAAAGCCGGCTGCGCGAACTTGCGGACCGTTTGCCGGCCGCGGAAGTGACGATCCATGAGCCCGGCCATTTTTCCGTTCGGTTCAACCGGTTCGTCACGGGGGCTCCGGAGATCACCTCGCAAGTGATGGGCGTGGCCGAGGTAGCGGATTTCCGCATCAGCGAACCGGACATCGAAGAAGTGATCCGGAAGGTGTACGAGGGCGGAATCGAACTTCCGCGCTTGACCGGGATGGGGGCATAAAACGGTGAAAGGTGCGAAGAAATACGTGTCCATGGCCGTTTGCTCCATGCAGAATTCGCTGGCTTACCGGTTCTCTTACATCATGAACCTGACGTCCGGCCTCATTACGCTGGTGTCTCTGTTTTATTTATGGAAAGCCGTTTTCCGAGGCCGCACGGAGATGGCGGGGTTCACCTGGCAGGAAATGCAGACCTACCTGCTCGTCACGTTCTTCCTGGGCTGCCTGCTCTCCTGGTATTCGGAAGGAAGGATTTCCGGCAAAATTTTGGACGGCAGCGTGTCGCTCGACTTGCTGAAGCCCCTCGATTTCCAGAAAGCGCGGTTCGCGGAAACCGTAGGCTCCCTCGCGATCGAAGGGGTCGTGAGCGGGATTATGATTACCGGTTTGCTTGGCGCGACTGCCGGCATTTCCGTCCCCCATTCTCCGCTGGTCTGGGTCCAGTTTCTGATGAGCACGGCCGCGTCGGTCATGGTCAAGTTCGGGATCGTCTACATGACCGGCTTGATCTGCTTCTGGACCACCGGTTCGTTCGGGGTGGTATGGGCGCGGATCGCGGTCACCAATTTGCTGTCCGGCGCCCTCGTGCCGCTGGCCTTTCTTCCGGAATGGCTGCAAAAGCTGGCCGAGGTACTGCCTTTTCAGGCCATCGTGCACGTGCCTGCTTCGATTTTTCTCGGCAAATATTCGGCGCCTGACGCGGCGGGAATGATCGTGCTTCAATTCGCGTGGGCGGCCGTTCTCTGGATGTGCGGCAAGTGGATGTGGAAAGGAGCCGTTCGGCAGATTACCGTTCATGGCGGATAAGGGGGAGACGCGGAAATGCGGGTGCGTCCGATTCGGGGTTTGTATTTATATTGGCGGTTTATTTCGACGCAGATCAAAGCCATTCTGGAGTATCAAGCCGATTTCTGGATTCTTGTCGTATCGGCCGTGCTGACGCAATTGATGGGCGTTGTTTTCATCGCCGCGGTGTTCGCCCGGATTCCCTCGATCGACGGATGGGGCTTCTGGGAAGTTTGCTTTATGTACGCGATGATCTATGTCACCGAAGGGATCGGTTCGCTCTTCTTCGAGGGAACTTGGCGGATGCTTCGGTACGTAAACATGGGAGAGCTCGACCGCTTCCTGCTCCGTCCGGTGTCCCCGGTCCTTCAGATGCTGGCGAGCGCCGTCGGCATGAACGGTCTCGGCAATATCACGCTCGGCTGCGCGCTCATCGCCGTTTCGCTTCGGCATGTCCGGATCGAATGGACGGCTTTGACGGTGTTCTGGACGGCCGTTCTCCTCCTGTCCGCTGTAGCCATCCGCGTCGCGATCAACTTCGGCTCCAACTGCTCCGCTTTCTGGAACAAAAGCTCCGGCAACGCGGTTCCGCTGGCGGTCCACAATGTCGGGGAATTCGCGAAATTTCCGATTACCGTCTTCTCCCACGGGGTACAGCTTTTCGTGTCGGTGGCCGTTCCCTTCGCCTTCGTCAGTTTCTATCCGGCTGCCTATCTGTTCGGACATGAGGATTGGACCCGGTATGCGTACTTCGGACCGCTGGCTGCGGTTTATGCCTGGGCTGTCGCATACGGGATTTACCGAATGGGCCTGCGCCGCTACGAAAGTACGGGGAACTGATATTTTGGGCGGGATTCGGTGAGGGAGTAGGGTTGTTCGGGGCGCTCTAGCCGGGTTTTTCCGGGTTGCAGCATTCGATTGGGTGGGTTCGGGGCGCTCTAGCCGGGTTTTTCCGGGTTGCAGCATGCGATTGGGTGGGTTCGGGCGCTCTAGCCGGGTTTTTCCGGGTTGCAGCATGCGATTGGATTGGGTCGCGGCGCTCTAGCCGGGTTTTTCCGGGTTGCAGTTTGCGATTGGATTGGGTCGCGGCGCTCTAGCCGGGTTTTTCCGGGTTGCAGTTTGCGATTGGGTGGGTTCGGGCGCTCTAGCCGGGTTTTTCCGGGTTGCAGCATGCGATTGGGGTGGTTCGGGGCGCTCTAGCCGGGTTTTTCCGGGTTGCAGCATGCGATTGGGTGGGTTCGGGCGTTCTAGCCGGGTTTTTCCGGGTTGCAGCATGCGATTGGGTGGGTTCGGGCGCTCTAGCCGGGTTTTCCCGGGTTGCAGCATGCGATTGGATTGGGTCGCGGCGCTCTAGCCGGGTTTTTCCGGGTTGCAGCCAAAGAATATTCCCCATTCACATGAGGATTCCAAAGTATTACTTGGCAGCTCAAACGAAACTGTTGCCCTACAAACGATCAATCTTCTTACGGGGAACTCGAACAAAATTTCAGCTGCATAAGACGGCAAGAACGTCTTACGGAGACGCTCGAACGAGATTTCACCTCCGCAAGACGGCCAGAGCGTCTTACAGAGACGCTCGAACGAAATTACGCCTCCGTAAGACGGTCAGAGCGTCTTACAGAGGCGCTCGAACGAAATTTCGGCTGTGCAAGACGGTGGGAACATCTTAGGGAACCGGCCGTTCGCGGCTACGGCACGGAAGACGGCTTGAGCGTCTTGCGAACATACGGGTAGTCGATGCCATCCGGTTGGTTTCACTGTCCATTCCAATCCTCCCTTTCGCACCTGCTCGAGTCCCCCGTTTTCAAACATGAGCAACGCGAACGAGCGTCCCGGCGGCCCCCTAAGCTTCCGCTCTTCCGCTCTTCCGCTCTTCCGCTCTTCCGCTCTTCCGCTCTTCGGCCCTTCGGCTCTCCGGCTCTCCGGCTATTCCGCTCTTCGGCTCTTCGGCTCTCCGGCTCTCCGGCTCTCCGGCTCTCCGGCTCTTCGGCTCTTCCGCTCTTCGGCTCTTCGGCTCTTCCGTTCTTCCGTTCTTCCGTTCTTCAGCTCATCCGCTTTTGGGCGCATCCGCTCTGCGGCCCTTCAGTCCTCGGCTCTACGGCTCCCAACTCTTCAGCTATTCAGCTCATCAGCTCTTCAGCCCTTCAGCCCTTCCGCTCTCTCTTCGGTTCTTCGGCTCTGCCGCGACACTCCTTTCTGCCACCCTGCGGCTCTTCTTTTTCGCTTCCCAGCTCGTCACTCATCCACTCGCCCCACTCACTCGTTGCCCCTCACCTTCCTCTCCCCACGGCTCTCCCGGTCAGCTCACCGTCCGCGGGCGCTCCACGCGGCCGAGGCCGGGAAAGCGGAACGCCGCCCATTCGGGTTGATAGCGGGTGATCCGCGACACCACGACCGTCATATCGTCGCGGATGCCTCCCGGATTCTGCTTCAGCGCGATATCGAGCAGCTCGTCTGCCAATTCCTGCGGGTCGTCGGTCTCGATTTCCGAAAGCACCCTCTTGATCCACACCTCCTTGTTGATCGCATGTCCGGGCGCGTCGAGAATTCCGTCGGTCATCATGATCAGCGTGTCGCCCGGCAGGAGCTGCACCCGGAGCAGATCGATCTCGATCTCCTGCAGGATGCCGATCGGCAGATTGTTCGCCGCGATCGGGATGATGTTGCGTCCGCGCTTGATGAAGCTCGGCGTGGAGCCGATCTTGAGCATCGTGGCGTGCGCGGAGTACAGATCGATAAGTGCCAGGTCGATCGTCGCGAACATCTCGTCGGGCGACCGGAGCAGCAGCACGGAATTCACCGATTTCACCGCCAGCCTCTCGTCGATGCCGGATTGCAGCAGCTGCTCCAGCATGGACAATGCCGCGCTGCTCTCCATTTTCGCCCGCGCCCCGTTCCCCATGCCGTCGCTGAGCGCGACCGCGAACTTCCCGTTTCCCAGCTCCGTGATCGTGAAGCTGTCGCCGGACAGCAGATCGCCGTCCTTGGCCGCGCCGGCGACGCCTGTTTCCACCTCGTACGCCTTCGCCGAAGCGAAGACGACGGTGGTCAAATGCGCGGCGGGCTCGCCGCTTCTCTCCTGCCGGACGCTCACCGTCTCCCCGAGTATTTCGGACAGCAGCGGCGCGATCATTTTCCGGCACTCGTCATAACCGGTCCGAAACGCATGGACCAGCTCGATTTCGATTCTCCCCTCCTCCAGGCTGATGATATCTATACTCTGAACGGCAAGCCCCAATCGGTCGACGGCTTCCCGGATTTGCGCCTCCTGCCGCTCCATCTGCTGCGCTTCCCGCCGGATCTCCTTGACGAGGTCGTCCATGACCTGAGACACCCCGGACAGCTGATCGGCCACGAGATAGCGGCTGTCCTGAAGCTGCCGGCGCCAATGCAGATCGTGCCGGTACAGATCGTACTCCCGTTTGAGAATGTCCAGCACCTGCGGGGTTTTGACGCACAGCCGCGACCAGCTCTTCGGCATCTCTCCCGGCTGCAGGTTCGGGTTGTCCGCCACCGCGCCCATCATGTCCGTCACGAGCTTGTAGGTCTGGAAAAACTGCGTGTCCCAGCACAAGCCGCGCCTATGGCAGCTCGCGCAAGCCTTCTCGTGGACGGCGCCGGCGAAGTGGTCGAACTGCTTGTCCTGCCGGACGGTCTCCCCCGCGTCGGTCATCTGCCGGAAGCTGCCCGACAGCTGGCGGAACACTTCCGAGAACCGCGCCACCCGCTCGGCGGTCAGGTCGCGGACTTTTTGCGCGTAATCCCTCTGGTTTCGCGCATAATGGGGGGTGCCCGGCACATAGGATGATATTGCGTCGGTCGCGGTCCTCGGCGTGAAAAACAGGAGGATCGCCGCCGCCACGGCCGCCCATGCGGACATCATCGTCTGGGCGGCGTCGGAAGCGAACAGGCTGAGCACCGACGTGCCGAGCAGCAGACCGAACACGGTCGCGGCTTTGCCGCCTTCGCGGATCAGGCCCGCCATCAGTCCTCCGAACGCGAGCAGCCCGATGTCGCCGGCAGCGGACAGGTTGGATAGGGTCAGCATCATGCCCGCCACGACACCCGCCGAAGTCCCCAAGGACACGCCCCCGACGAACGCGGCGATCAGCACGACGTATCGGGTAAGTACGTCCGTGATTTCCATGCCGTAGACCGACCAGCCGGTCATGCCCGTGAGCAGGCAGGCCGCCAGAATCAGTACGCCGATCCATTCCTCCTGCCGGAGCTGGACCGATTTCTTCGTCCGGTTGAGAAGCGGCAGCGCGTGCAAGAAGAGCATCGTCAGCACGAACGCCAATCCCGCCTCGACCGTCGTCCATACGTAGGGCAACCAAGCCGGCTTGTCCGACAGCACCGTATCGAATAATCGGACAAGCAGGGTCGCCGCGAAAACGACGACGGGCGCATGGGACAAATCCGCTTTCTCGTATACCTCCAGCCCCCGGTAAAGCAGGTAGAGGACGCCGATTTCCGCGATGATGACGGCCGGAGCAGGCTCCGCGGCCCAGAAACTCCCTGCGATCAGCGAGACCGCCGCCCAAAACGCCATGTCCCTCCGCACATAGAGAACGACCCCGAAAAAGGCGGCGGCAAACGGAGCGATGTTCTCCA
The DNA here is from genome assembly GCF_019400745.1 of Cohnella sp. CFH 77786. Lineage (GTDB taxonomy): Bacteria > Bacillota > Bacilli > Paenibacillales > Paenibacillaceae > Cohnella. Next base: position 34,875 of record NZ_WJIB01000022.1, read on the forward strand.
ACAGCTCCGCCCGTCCGAGCAGAAAGCCCATCACAATCGTGAGCAGCATCCATTTTCGCTCCCGCAAGGCTTGTCCCGCGCGGACGAAAGCACCCGGCGGAGCACCCGGGGAACGCCTCTTCCTGCGTCTTGCCCACCAACCTTCCTTCGCTTCCGAACCTTGCGGCTCATCGCCGCCCGGACGCGGAATGAACGGCACGACGGTCGACTTGTCCATGTTGCACACCCCAATCTCCAGAATGAATGTGCCTCTAATTATAGGGTGGCGGTTTCATGAAAGTTTGTCAGAAACCGTTGGGCCGGCAAAAGTTTTTTCCGACACCCTCCGTACGGCGGCGGCGACGGTATTCGGGAGCATGGCGAACCCGCGGCAGAGCGGAACTTTTTCCGAATAACAGAAAACACGTTCCCCTCGCCGGCATCCGGCATCCCGCGAAAAAGCGCGCCCATCCGACGGCACCCCCCTTCCTGAAAACAGACGCCATCCGCGCGGCACTGCCGGAAGTTCGCGAATCGAAGCAGGGTGGTCATCCCTTTTTTTGACGGACCCAACCGGTTCATCCGAACAAAATAAGCCCGATCCGACCGGGATCAGGCTCTCGTACTGTTCTCGACCGGAAACCATCCGGGCGTATTCATGATCGCTTGCCACAAAGGGTCCGGGATGACCAGCTTCTTCTGGTCTTGCGGATGGAGCGAGGTGAGAATGTCCGTATCGTTGCCTCCCGCGATTTTGCCGACCCAATCCGGGTCCATGATCAGCTCGCGGCCGAGGGCGATCAGCGGCACGCCCGATTTCAAGGCCTTCAGCGCATCGTCCGGCGTGCGGATCGAGCCGACGCCGATGACGGGCTTACGCGCCCCTGCCCGCTGCATGATCCATTGCATCCGCGTGCCGCTTCCATCCGGTTCCGTCCTCGGAACGGACCAGAAGTCCAAGAGCGACACGTGAAGGTAATCGATCGGCTGCTCCGTCAAAGCGTCTACGAGCCGCATCGTGTCGGCCATCGTGATGCCCGGGGTTTCCGCTTCTTCCGGGGAAAACCGGTAGCCCACCAGAAATGGCTTGGCGGCGTACTCGGTCGCCACGCGAACGACCTCCTCCACGACGGCGAGCGGAAACGCCATCCGGTCCTCCGCGTCTCCTCCCCAGCGGTCGTCGCGCCGGTTCGAATGGGGAGAGAAGAATTGCTGGAGCAAATATCCGTTAGCTCCGTGGATTTCGACGCCGTCGAACCCGGCTTCGATCGCGCGGCGGGTCGCTTCTCCGAAATCCCGCACGATCCCGTCGATTTCATCGTCCGCCAATGCCCGAGGTACCGCGGAGCCGGGTTCCACCGCCGGGACCGCGCTCGCGCTCACGACATCTCCCCCCGGCACGAGTTCAGGCGGGCAACTGCGGCCGCCATGGAAAATTTGCAGCACCGCCTTGGCTCCCCGATCCCGAATGGCCGAAGCCAGCCGGCGCAAACCCGGCACGAGCTCGTCCCGGTCCGCTCCGATCTCCCCGCGGAAGCCTTTGCCGCTCGCGGAGACATAGGCGCAAGCCGTGATTACCATGGAGACGCCGCTCGACCTTCGCGCGTAATAGTTCACTTCGGCATCGGAGACGGATCCGTCCTCATGGGAAGCGAAGTTCGTCATCGGGGCCATGACGATACGGTTTTTCAAATGAGTGCCGATGGGGAAAACGAATGACTCGAACAAGGGGGCGTATTTGGGATTCACCGAAACGCTGCACCTCCAATTCAACCGACGGCCTCGGATGGAATTAAGATGTCTGAAAGCGGGAAGCCTTATTCCCCTCCGGACGGCCCCGAAAGTGCTCAATAATACCTACAGCACACCTAAGGATTTCGCAAAAATAACGTCTCCGGAAGTCACTACGGCGCTCGTAGTCGGGGATTTCGCAGAAATAACGTCTCCGGAAGTCACTACAGCGCTCCGAGTCTGGGATTTCGCAGAAATAACGTCTCCGGAAGTCACTACAGCGCTCGCAGTCGGGGATTTCGCAAAAATAACGTCTCCGGAAGTCACTACAGCGCTCGTAGTCGGGGATTTCGCAAAAATAACGTCTCCGGAAGTCACTACAGCGCTCGTAGTCGGGGATTTCGCAGAAATAATGTCTCGAGAAGTCACTACAGCGCCCGTAGTCGAGGATTTCGCAGAAATAACGTCTCCGGAAGTCACTACAGCGTTCGTATTCGGGGATTTCGCAGCAAGACGAGCAAAACAAGAACGGGAGCGCCAATACCGAAAACGGCTCCTCTCTCGCTTCCCCAAAACCACTCTCTGGAATCATATTAATTTCTAAGCACCATTACCCCCGAATGTCAAAAAACCGGACCTCCCGGTCCGGCCTTCAGAACGTATATTACGAACGGCGCCCGCCTCGGCCGCCCCTTTTGGATTCGGTGCTTTTCTTCAAGGAGGAAATGCGCTCTTCGCTGTCTTTGAGGAACCGGCTGACCTTATCCTCGAAAGAGGCGCGCCCTCCCCCGCCTCCGCCCTTGAAAGGCCTGCCGCCGCGATCGCCGCGCGGTCCTCTCGGGTACGGTTGCTGTTGTTCAGGCGGTTTATCTACAGCCTGCCGAATGGACAATCCGATTTTGCCGTTCGGGTCAACGTTGATGACTTTGACCGTTACCACGTCATTCACTTTCAAATGCTCGTGGATGTCCTTCACATAGCTGTCGGCAACCTCGGAAATGTGAACGAGCCCCGTGACGCCGCCCGAAAGATCCACAAAAGCTCCGAAATGCGTGATGCCGGTCACTTTGCCCTCCATTTTGGTGCCCACTTCGATGGCCATAAAAACCGATGTTCCTCCCTGAACTGAGTGTGACCGAACCGCAGAAGTCCGGCTATGCCGATTATAACCGACAGCGGAAAGCAAGGTCAACCGGCGGATGCCCCGTCCTGCTTGGCGGCATTCGATTTTAAGGTGCGGATTTCTCGATTTGGATCGGCTGTTCGCCCGGCAATCCCATGCCTTGTTCCTTGCGCGCGATTTGCCCGATGTATTCCGGATCGTTCAGCCGGATCGTCTCTTGCTTCAGCGCTTCGCTCTTCGCGAGGGCATCGGACAGCTTCTTGCCGGTTTCCTGCAGCTGCGCGCGGCGGTCGCTCATCTGTCCGTACTGGCCTACCAGGATGTAAGCGGCCCAGCTCATGAACAGAACCATGACGACCATAAGCAGCTTCAATCTTCTGCGCGCGCCGATCGCGGAAGGTGTTGCCGCCGCCTGTCGGCTGGACATGTCCGATGCTCCTTTCCTAGCGTTTGCGCTTCTCCCAGACGTGCCGAATTATGGACAAAGTCTGCGGGACGCGATCATTATAGCATATTTCGGGACGATAATAATATAATTCTTCCGATTCAATTCCGATCCTCTATCCGCTTCGAACGGTGTCGAAACGAAAGGAAACGTTACTTCTTCCGAAACAGCTCCCAAGCCGCCTTGATTTTCGCTCTCCAGCGCCCGAACGATTCGGTCCAAGCCCTGACCCGCCGGCGGACCGGAAGAAGCTTTCCCCAAGCGTATCGAGCCGCGGGCCGGAGCGGGAGGAGAAGGATCTTCGCTGTCCACAGCAAGAGAGCCGCAACGATCACGAATGCGATATCGAGCACCCGGGCAAGCAGACGCACGATCCACATGGATGGATTGACCAGCAGCAGGCGGAACATATTCCACAGCCATGCCGCTAGCCCTATGATCAGCGAGATCAGGCGGTGGGCCGCCTTCACGACGCGAGGGCTGAGCAAGCCGAAATAGCCGGTGACTCCGATCCCAAGTCCCAGGAACACATAGAGCCTGACTTCACCGTGATTGTGACGGAGCAGAACGCCGAAAACGCCCAGCGTCGCCGCAGCCCAATAGACGACGTCCATAACGGGGAGCAGCCAGCGGGGAATCCGGAAACGGTACGCGATGACGCGGTAGAGATCGAAAACGAAGCCCATCGAAGCTCCGCATAAAACCATCCAACCGATCGTCGTCCATTGGGACGCCGCGTTCACTTGAACAACTTCCCGAACAAGCCCTTCGATTTGCCCGTCCCGGCGCCGTCCAGGTAGACGAGGGAATGTACCGTCCCTTCGATGGCGACGAGCCCCTGCTCCAGGCTCAAGTTTTTCATGTGCAGATTTTGTCCCCGCACGGCGAGGAATCCGCACTCCGTAACGAGTAGGAATTCTTCGCTGTCAAAGCTCTCGACGTTGCCGACGCCGGTAATCTCGAGCGTCTTGCGGTTGAGCATGCGGATTTCCTGATGCTTCGCGCCTTTGCCGTGTTCCATGGCCCGTCCCCTCCCTTATGCCACTAGCATATGGGGGGACGATTTCGTTTAGAACCGGGCTTGGACTTATTGGACGTGCAGCCTGGACAGGAACGCTCTCGTCCGTTCGTTGCCGGATTCGCGCAGCACCTCGGCCGGCGTTCCTCGTTCCACGATGCGGCCGTTGTCCATTAAAACCACCGTATCGGCCACTTCCTCGGCGAACTTCATTTCGTGCGTGACCACGACCATCGTGCGGCCTTCCGCGGCCAGCGCCCGCATGACCTTCAGCACTTCTCCGACGAGCTCGGGATCCAGAGCCGAAGTCGGCTCGTCGAACAGCAGCAGGTCCGGATCCATGGCGATCGCGCGGGCGATGCCGATCCGCTGCTGCTGACCGCCGGAGAGCTGGTGGGGATACAAGTCGGCCTTGTCCGCAAGCCCCACCTTCCCGAGCAGCTCGAACGCCCGTTCGCGGGCTTGCTGCTTGCTTGTTTTCCGGACGGTGATGAGACCTTCCATGATATTCTCCGCCGCGGTCCGGTGCGGGAACAGGTTGTAGCTTTGGAACACCATTCCCGTGCGCTGGCGCAGGGCGAGAATGTCCGCCTTCCTCTGCTTCCTGCCCGGCGCGAAAGCAAGCTCGAGGTCCCCGACCGCGACCGAACCTTCCGTCGGGGTTTCGAGCAGATTGATGCACCGCAGCAGCGTCGTCTTGCCCGAGCCGGATGGTCCGATCATCACCAGAACCTTGCCTTTCTCGAGGCGGAGATCGATTCCGTCCAGCACGGCGGCGCTGCCGAACGATTTGCGAAGTTGGGATACGGTTAGCATGCCGGCAGCCCTCCTAACGGGTATGATAGCGGTCGAAATGTTTCTCCAAACGGGCTTGGCCGAAAGAGAGGAACGAACAGATCAGCAGATAAATCAAAGCGACTTCCACGTAAAGCACCAGCGGCTCGTAGGTAGTGGCCACGATTTGCTGGGATCTCTGGAACATTTCAGGCACGGTAACCGTAAAGGCGAGCGAAGTGTCCTTCACGAGACTGATGAACGAGCTGGCGAGCGTCGGCGTCGCCACGCGCGCCGCCTGCGGCAGCACCGTGCGCCGGAGCGCTTGCCATCGGGTCATGCCGAGCGCATAGCTCGCCTCCCATTGTCCCTTGTGGATCGACAGAATCGCCGCCCGCACCGTCTCCGAGCCGTATGCCCCGACGCTGACCGTAAAGCCGATGATGGCCGCGGGGAAAGGATCGATCACGATGCCGACTCTGGGAAGTCCGAAGAAAATGATGAACAGTTGAACGAGCAAGGGCGTCCCCCGGATCACCCATACGTAGAACTGGGCGGCCAGAGCAAGGGGCTTCGGTCCGTACAGCCGGATGATCGCCGTCAGGACAGCCACAAGAAGACCCAGCACGAACGAAATCAAAGCAAGCGGAATGGTAAAAGCTACCCCTGCTTTGAGCAGGGGTAGCAGCGAATCCAAGGCGATGTTCCATTGACGTTCGGTCATGAGGATCGTCCTTTACTTGGACACGTCGGCGCCGAAATATTTCTCGGAAATGCGCAGGTACGTTCCGTCCTTCTTGATATCGTCAAGGGCCTTGTTGACGGCTTCGACGAGCTCGGGATTGCCTTTGTTGAACAGGAACCCGCTCTGGGAAGCGTCGGACGTCTCGTCGACGACCTTGATCGGAGCGTCTGGCTGCTGCTTCTTGAAATCCAGGAAAGACAGGCCGTCGTTAACGGTGGCGTCGATCCGCTTGGACAGCAGCAATTCGATCGCTTGGTTGAAGCCTTCGGTTTGCACGATTTCCGCGCCGTTCGCTTTGGCGATGTCGGTCAGGTTGCTGGTCAGCGATTGGCCGGCTTTTTTGCCTTTCAGGTCGGACAGCTTCTTGATCTCGTTATTGTCCTGGTGCACGATAAGCACGGCTTTGGACACGATGTACGGGTTGGAGAAATCGTACTTTTTCTTGCGGTCGTCGCGGATCGACACTTCGTTCGCCACGACGTCGAAACGCTTGGCGTCCAAGCCGGCGAACATGCCGTCCCACTTCGTTTCGATGAACTCGGCTTTCACGCCTAGGCGTTTGGCGACTTCTTCGGCCAGCTCCACGTCGAAGCCGGTCAGCTTGCCGTCCTTGTCGTGGAACGTGAACGGGGCGTACGTGCCTTCGGTTCCGATGCGGATCGTTCCGTTCGCCTTGATCGTGTCGAGCAGCGACGTCCCTGCCGCGGGAGCGCTCGCGGATGCGGACGCCGACGGAGAGGCGGAGGGCGAAGCGGCTCCTTGTCCTTCGTTATTTTTCTTGCCGCATGCTGCCAGCAGGACCGTAAACGCGAGCAGTAACGCAATCGTGACATTCAGCTTTTTCATGGTGCAAACCCCTTTCAAGTAATTCCGATAGGATTAATGGGAATATATACGATATTAGCATCCGGCAGTATCTCCGGTCAATTCTTTTTTATCTGCAGGGGATTACAGTTCAACGCAATCCCGGGTTGATCCGGACGCAAACCGGCTTGCGTGCCGGAATCTCGGTGCCGGCATAGATCGGCAAGCCCGTCGCCGCATCGACCCGGAACAGCGCGATGTTGTCCGTATCCTGGTTGGCGGCGAGCAGCCAGCGTCCGTCCGGCGTGATCGCGAAGTTCCGGGGCGTCCTGCCGCGGGTGGAGACATGACCGGCAGGCTGAAGAGCGCCGGATTCCTCGTCTAGACGGAAAACGGCGATGCTGTCATGTCCGCGGTTGCTGGCATAGACGAACCGGCCGTCGGGCGATACGGCGATTTCCGCGCACGTATTGCCGCCCTGGAAGTGGCCAGGCAGCGTGGACACCGTCTCCTGGCGCTCCAGCACGCCCGCTTCCGGATGCAGGAATCGGGTGACGCTGCTGCTCAGCTCGTTTACGAGATAGGCGCTTCGTCCGTCCGGGTGGAACGCGAAGTGACGGGGGCCGTCCCCCGGAGAGAGGACCGCGGCGCCGACACCGGTCCAGTCGGTGCCGGATTCGACGTTCTCGTAGACGACGATCCGGTCAATCCCCAGATCCGGAACGTATAGAAACCTGCCCCCCAGCGGGTCGAATACCGCGGAGTGCGGATGGGGCTTCTCCTGCCGCTCCGGATTCGGCCCCGAGCCGGAATGGCGCAAGCGGACCATGGCGTCGCCGGGTTTGCCGCCCGCTTCCAGCGGATACAACGTGACCGAGGAGCCGTTGTAGTTCGCCACGGCGAGCCACCGTTCGTCGGGGTCCAGCGAGACGTGGCACGGCCCCGCGCTATGCGTGAGGCGCTCCCAACCGTCCTGGAGCTTGCGGGATTCCTCGTCGATCGGATAGGCGATCATCCGTCCGCCGGGCTGGCCCTCTGTTTCTTCCGACTCGCTCACCGTGTAGAGCACCGTCCCCGCACGATTAAGCGCAAGAAACGACGGATTGCTGGTTCCGCCATACTCGGACGTTTTCGCCCACTCCCCGGTTTCCCCGTCCAGCTCGAGCCTCGTGATGCTTACCTCTTCAGGCGGTGCGTAAGCGCCGATCCAAATTTCCCACTTCCGGTTTGCCGTCATGTCATTACCCCCGTTCCTATGCAAAAGGCCGCCTCGTGGGCGGCGCATGGTCGCTTGCATGATTGATGCCCATTCCATTCTACCAAAATAGCGGCATTACGGAAACGAAGGGCCCTCGTTTTTGCGGAACTCTTCCTTGAGCACCGTATACATGCCTTCGGTGTCTTCCTTCTTCGCCGACTCCGCAAGCCGCTCGATGCGCACGGTGACGGTGCGCTGGCCGTACTGGATTTCGAGCTCGTCCCCCGGCTTGACGACGCTGCCCGGTTTGGCCTCCTTACCGTTGAGAAGGACGCGCCCTTGATCGGACACGTCCTTCGCGACGGTGCGGCGCTTGATGAGGCGCGACACCTTCAGGAATTTATCCAGACGCATGAATTACTTGACAGCGTCCTTCAGTTTGTTGCCGGCTTTGAATGCCGGAACTTTGGAAGCCGGGATGGTGATGGATTTGCCGGTTTGCGGGTTGCGGCCTACGCGGCCGGAACGGGAGCGGGTTTCGAAAGTGCCGAAGCCGATCAGCTGGACTTTGTCGCCTTTGGCCAGAGCGCTCTCTACTTCGCCCAGGAAGCCGTTGAGCACGGACTCTACGTCTTTCTTCGTCAAACCGGTTTTGCTTGCGATGTTGTTGATCAGGTCGGTTTTGTTCGCCATTGCTAAAATTCCTCCCAATATCGTTGATTATTTCGCCGTCCCGTCTATAACGGGGATTCAGCGTTTGTTGGATGAAGCACGAAGAATACTATTCTGCTCTTTGTTAAAAAAATCCTGCCGGCCGTGCAAAATTTTTCTCGAAAAAAGCAGAATACGCCGGAACGGTGCCGAATTCGGGACTTCGGAACCAATATTCAGCCTCGCCCGGGACGCTTCTTCGCCTCCTGCCACCATTCTTCCATCTCTAGTAAATCAGTCTCGTCAAAAGTTTTCCCGCTTATACGCAGTCTCTCTTCGATATAGGCGAAACGGGAGGAGAATTTGCGGTTGGTGCCCGCGAGCGCCTCCTCCGGATCGGCCTTGAGAAATCTAGCGGCGTTCACGACGGCGAACAGCAGGTCGCCAAGCTCGTCGATTTTCCGTTCCGGCGATTCGCCTGCCGCGGCTTCGCGCAGCTCCGCCAGCTCTTCCTCGATTTTGTCGAAGACGCCTTCGAGGTCGGGCCAGTCGAAGCCGACGCCGGCGGCTTTCTTCTGCAGCTTGTACGCGCGGGGAAGGGCCGGCAAATCCTTCGGGATGCCGTCGAGCACCGAAGTCCGCTCGGGCACGCCTTTGCGGCGCTTCTCTTCGGCCTTCATCTGCTCCCAGTTCCTCAGCGCTTCTTCGGCGTCCTCGGCGTTCTCCCCTCCGAATACGTGGGGATGCCGGAAAATGAGCTTGTCGTTCAGCTCCGCCAGCACGTCGAACACGTCGAACGTTCCCGCCTCTTCTTCCATCTGGCTGTGCAGGAGCACCTGCAGGAGAACGTCTCCGAACTCTTCCTTCATGCCGTCCGGATCGTCGTTGTCGAGCGCTTCGACCGCCTCGTAAGTCTCTTCGATGAAGTTCTTGCGGATCGATTGGTGGGTTTGCTCCCGGTCCCACGGGCAGCCTTCGGGGCTCCTCAGGATGCCTACGATTTCGTGGAGGCGTTCGAACGACCGGCGGCGGAGCCGTTCGCCCTGGTCCGCGCGTATGTACACGAGCGTAAGATTGCCGTAAGCGTCAAGCCGGTCGAGCTCATGCAGCGGGACGGTCAGGATCCGCTCCTGGCCCGGGACGCCGAGCGCTTGTCCAACCACGACCGGGTAATCGTCGGGATACACGTTCATGAGCGCCAGCTTCACGTCCGAAGCGGTGAAGGCGTCATACACCTGTCCGATGACGGTGTGCAAGCGGGGGCGAAGATGCTCGCGGGTCACATCCGCGGCGTCGAGCAGCTGGAAGCCCTCGATCGGATCGAAGCCGAGCCGGACGAACGCCTGGTCGAGGAAGCTCTCGCCTCCGAGCAGCCGAAGCCGGGTTCCCTGCTTGGGAGCACGATCGCGGAGCAGCTGCACGGTGCGCTCCGCGACCATGGGGTGGCCGGGCACCGCGTAAACTACCGTATCGGCCGCGGAATCGGCAGCGGCTTCCAGCAGCTTGTCCGCGATCGCGTCGTACACGTCTTCGAACGAATCGCGCGCTTCATATACGGCGTCGAAAGACGCGAATTCGATCCCTCGCGCGGACAGGTCGCGAACGGCCGGGTGGTCCGCCGTCCGCACGAAACGGAGGCGGGATTGCTCGAGCGTCTTCAGGACGCCGAGCGTCAGTTGGTCTTCGCCGCCGGAGCCGAGTCCGACGACGGTGATGGTTGGGGTCATCTTGGCGATCATCCTTCCCGGGATGTTGGGGATGAGGGAGCCAGGCGGCCAGCGGCGGCTTGCAGCCTCGTGAGCCAGGCATCCATGCGGGAGCCCGCCGCGCAGCCGGGCAGCTCCCGCCATTGCCGCGGGCCGACGGCTCCGGCGGCGATCAGCGCGCCGGCGAAGACGGCCGCGCCGACGGCGACGCCGGGAAGTGCGGTGAGCAGCGCCCCGGCGCGTGCCGGCAGGCCGTGCGTGAGCGCGCCGAGCGTCAGCGCGGCGGCGGCGACGGCCGCGGCCATCACGGCCAGCGCGGCGGCGGGGCGCCAAGCGGCGGCGAGACGTACGCTCGGCACCGCGAGCTTCTGGCGCAGCGACAACGCGTTAAGCAGCGCGGCGGCGGCGTACGCGCCGACCATGCCGGCAGCCGCGCCGGTGATGCCGTACGCCGGCACCAACAGCGCGTTCAGCGCCAGCTTGAAAACCGCCGCCACCGCGAGATTGACGGCCGGGGAACGCAAGTCTCCCCGGCCCTGAAGGAGGCCGCCGCTCACCGCCTGCACCGTGCCGAAGACGGCGGCCGGCGCGAGCAAAGCGATCGCCAGGCTGCCGGCATCGTCCGCGAACAGCGCGACGTCGATCGGCGAAGCCAGCAGCGCGAGGCCGATGGCGGCCGCTCCGCCCAGCCACCAGGCCCACCGCAGCGCATTGGCCGCCTTATCGGCCGCATCCGCCGCATCGCCGCCCCGCGCGCGCGACGCGGTCAATGCGGGCACAAGCGCGGCTGCGGCGCCCGCCGCGCCCATCAGCACCAATTGCAGCAGCGCGATGCCGCGGTTATAGACGCCGAACAAAGCCAGCGATTGCGCGGGGTCCGCGCCTTCTTGCTGAAGGAGCCTCGGGATCGTGAACGCGTCGATCAGCCCGAATAGCGGAGCGACCACCGAGGCGGCCGCCACCGGCAAGGCGACGCCGATAATGCTCCGCACGAGGGCTTTCCGGGATTCGGGCAAAAACACGATACGGGTGGGTCTTTCTCCGGGATTCGCAGAGAACGTCTTCTTGGCCCCGCTTCCGGGTATCCATACGCCCTCGTCCTTCCTTGACCGCTCCGGCCACAGCATGGCGGCCAAACCCGCCACGGCGCCGGCCGCCAATCCTCCGTGTACGGCGGCCGCGACCGCCGGAGCGCTCCAGCCGGAGGAGACCGCCCAGGCCAGCATGACGAGCATGAAGGCCACCCGCGCCGTCTGATCGGCCACTTGGGACACCGCCGGCCGCAGCATGCGCATCTGACCTTGCCGGTAACCCCGCAGCACGGCGGTTGCCGGCGCGACGAGCAGCGCGATGGACGACGTGCGGATCGCCGCTTCCGCGCCCTGCGCTCCCATCCAATCGGCGAACAAGGGGGCGCCGAACTGCAGCGCGGCGAACGCCGCAAGCCCGCTGGCGCACAGCAGGCCGAGCGACCAGCGCACGATCCGCTGCGCTCCCGACTCGTCTCCCTCCGCCTCCCGCTCGGCCACGAGCGCGCTGACGGCGGTCGGAACGCCGGCGGCCGCCAGCGTCATCCACATGACGGCGAGCGCGTACACCGCGCTGTATAACCCGAACACTTCGTCCCCCGCGTAATTCTGAAGCGGAATCTTCTGCACCGTCCCGATGAGCTTGGACACGAGCGCCGCCCCGCCCAGGAGCGCCGCTCCCTGCAGGATCCGTTTGCCCGAAGGCGGTTTGGGGTTCCTTTCCGTTGACATGCCGATTGTTCTCCCGTCGGTCGTACTATGGTATTGCAGAAACTCCATGTTCGCATTATAAACCAATCCGCAGCCCGGCACGAGTCACCTCAGGGAGCTCCTGGTTAAAATACAGCAAAAAACTTCCCGGAACGAAGGCTTCTCGTCCGGGAAGCGGCTGGCGCGCGTTTATTGCTCCATCTGTTTGGCCAGGAATCCGGCCGCCGTCTCGACCATCTTGCTCTCCATCTCGCCCATGGTGACGCCCTCTTCCTTGCTCAGCAGGACGACCGTGCCGATCGGATCCCCGCCGGCGACGATCGGCGCCGCTACGAAGGAGCTGAAATTTTCGCCGCCGTCCCGCATGATCTCGAAGCTCCCGGCTCCAGCCTCCAGCATGATTTTGCGGCTCTCCATGCAGTTCTCGAGCACGGATCCGATCGGCTTGTCCAAATATTCTTTCTTGGAGGCGCCGGCAATCGCGATCACCGTGTCACGGTCGGATATCATCGTAATATGGCCCGTGCTTTCGTATAAGGATTCGGCGTATTCCTTGGCGAAGTCGCCGAGTTCTCCGATGGGGGAATACTTTTTGAGAATGACTTCGCCGTCCCGGTCAACGAAAATCTCGAGCGGGTCCCCTTCCCGTATGCGGAGCGTACGGCGGATTTCCTTCGGTATGACGACCCGGCCGAGGTCGTCGATGCGGCGTACAATCCCGGTTGCTTTCATGGCTGCTGTTGCCCCACTTTCTTAGGTGATTTGACCATTAGCTGCTGCGCCGGCTGGGAATCTGACCGGCATGTATCCGCGAACGCGAGTGCCCCGGAAATAGGTGACATGGATTCGTAGGTGTAGTATTCAACCCCTCCCATTTTCTTATGCGCTTGCCCTCTGCTGGCAGAAACGACCAACCGCCCTTACGAGCCGGACTCCATCCATTCGCCGGCCAGGTCCACGAATGCTTTGAACCGTTCCCTGCCCAGGCCGACCAGCCCGGCCTTCGCTTTGTCGAATTCGCCCTCCAGCATCCAACGGGCATTCCGGTCCTTCGCTTCGTCAAACGCCTCCCAGAGCCTTAACAGGGCTTGAAAATAGGCTTTGTCGGTTTCCCCGGCCGCTTGATTCCCGATTTCCCGCAACAGGATGGCCATCCCCGCTTCCTGCTCCTCCTTTTTCCGATGCCACTCCCGGATCGTATCCATGTCGCGGGATTCGATCATGGACACCATGATCGCACGGATCCCCATCGCACGCTCGATCAAGCGGTCGACTTGCTGCTGCAGGGGATGTAAGGCAGCCGGGACGGGAAGCTTGAATTGGGAAACGACCGAACGCAGGGACTGGCTGTCCCGCTCCGTCTCCCGGATGCCGTCCTTCAGCCCTTGCACGTTCTGCAGCTGGATTTCCGCGGACGCGAGCACTTCCTCGCTGCCGGCCGCCGCTTCCTCGAACGCGGCCGAAACCCGGTTCGCCGCAGCCGTAACGGAAATCGTGCTGGATGCGACTCCGGCCAGCTGGCCCTCGATCTCCCGCATGTTCTCCAGGATGCCGGCCAGGAACGATTCGATCCGCTCGTAGTTGCCCGTGGCGGACTGCATCGTCTGCATGCCGGCGCCCACGGTTTCCTGCATCCGGACGACGGAATCGTTCAATTGTCCCGCGTTTTCGCGGGCAGAGTGGACCGCGCTCCGGATACCCAGCGCCTCCTGCCGGGTTTGCTCCGCGAGCTTGGAAATTTCGCGGGCCACGACCGCGAACCCCTTCCCTTGCTCCCCCGCATGGGCGGCTTCAATCGCGGCGTTCAGCGCGAGCAGCCGGGTCTGATCGGCGATCTCCTCGATGAGCCTGGCCATGCCCGTAACGAGCCCGATGGACTTGGACAGCCGCTGCATCCCTTGCTCGACGGCGGCGCCGTCCTCCGAAATCCGGCCCATCTGCTCCATGGCGGAACCCATTTCTCGGCCCCCGGCGGCCACCTCTCCGGAGAACCGGACCGCATCTTCCACGAGTTTCGCGTTGTTTCGATTGACATTTTCCAAATAGCCGTTGATCCGGTTCATTTCCGCCGCGATATCCGTCACGTGCACCGAGGATTCCTGCATCGCCTCCGCCATATCCCGGATCGTGACCGTAACCGTCTCCACTTGTTCCGCGATGGCGGCGGACCTGGCCCCCATTTCCTCCACCTTGAGGTGAAGCTTCTCCGAAGAACGGTTAACCGCCCGGACGAGCGACTTCAAGCTTCGGGCCGTTCTCTTGATCGCCGTCAGCAAGGTCGATTTCGGCCCGGCGGTTCCTCCGTAGCCGGACGAGAAATCACCGCCGGCAAGCCGGGCCAATTCTTCGTTGATTCGCCGATACGTCTTCATGCTGAGCCATTTGATCATCTCGGTTCCACTCCGTTTCCTGTGCCGGCGCTGCGCCCGAACCGTCCGGACAAACAACAAAGCCCCGCGAAACGCAAGGCGCGCAAGGTCCGAACCGAACCTTTGCCTATACGTTTGCAGGGCTTCATTGCCCGTCCGGGATTCACGGCACTGGGAGTCCCGGCACGCTTCTCATTACTTGCTTGCGGTTGCCGACGCAGTCGGGGAAGACGACGGCGTTGCGGTTGGGGATGCGGCCGGCGAGCCGGACGGCGAGGCCGTCGGCGAAGCGGACGGGGACGGAGAAGGTTCCGCCGGCAGCGTCACTTTGATGTCCAGCTTCTCGTCTTCGGCTTGCAGGTAGTCCTGAACCTTCGCGTTCACGACGGTTTGCTTCAGCTGGTCTTTGTCCGCCTGGGCCAGTTTGTCGTACGGCGTCTCTTCGCGGCTCTCCACCTTCATGACGTGGTAGCCGTATTGGGTTTTGACCGGATCGCCAATGACGCCGATCGGCTGCGTGTTGGCGGCGTTTTTGAATTCCGTCACCCAGCCCTTAGATTGCTGCTTCTCGTACAGGCCTCCGTTGTCCTTGGAGCCCTCATCGTCGGAGTATTCCTTGGCGATCGTCTTCCAATCGCCGCCCTTCTCGAGCTTGTCCTTCACTTCCTTGGCGCGCTTCAGCGCTTCCTCGTCCGTTCTCAGCTGCTTGCCCGTTTTCAAGTCGGTGGTGGCGACCAGCACGTGGCGAACGGTATCGATGTTGTAGTCCGATTTGACTTTATCGTATTCCGCTTTGATTTCGGCGTCGGTGACGGCTTTGGCGAACTCGTCGCTCTTGGCCTTCGCGATCTGGTTGCCTGCAGCCAGCACCTTCACGATGCGCTTCATTTCGTCGACTGTCAATTTTTTCTCATCGAGCGTTTTCTTCAGGTCCGCGTTCGTTTTCAAAGCGTTGCCGATGTCCGTCTCGAACTTCTTCACGTCCTCGTCCGCGGCTTTGGCTTGATCGGCGGAGGCTCGTCCGGCCAGCACTTTGTACAGCGCCCACTGGCGGACGAATTGCTCCTTGAACTGCGGAATCTGCAGATACATCGCGGTCTGGGGATCCGACACTTCCATAAAAGCCGTATACTTGTCGAACTCCCCTTCGGTCACTTCGCCGCCCTTGTACGTGGCGATGACCTTCCCTTGCCCGGCGCCGGGGAGCCCGGTTTCCTGCTTCTCGTTCTTCTTGCCGCATCCGGCGAGCAGCGCGGCCAGCAGCACCGCCGCCAAGACCAGCAGAGCGGTCCGGCGCGCCGATGCGCGTTTAGGGTGCAACATCCTGAAGTTCTCCCTTCGATTTTAGGACTTCCTTGTATTGTACCAGAAACTCTTCGACAAGCGCCAACAGCGCATCCTCATCGAGTCCCCTCGTCTTGAGCTTGACCGACAGCTGCTGCGAAGACAGGGTGACCGAGAGCCGGCCCTGGAATTTCGACTCCATCGCTTTCAGCTTGGAAGGCTCGACTTCGCCGGCCCTGCGGTCTTCGAACTTCAAGACGGTTTCGTCTCCCCGCCGAAGGATCGAGTCGACGCCATACTGCCGCCCGTAAATGCGAAGCCGGGCGACGGCGAGCAGGTTGAGCACGGCCTTCGGAGGATCGCCGAACCGGTCCAACAGCTCGTCGAACAGGTCCGACACGTCCTCGAGGGATGCGGATCCGGCCACCTTCTTGTAAATTTCGATCTTCTGGATGCTGTCGTAAATATAGTCGGGGGGCAGGTAGGCGTCCACGGCCAAATCGAGCTGGGTATTCACCGGCTGAATGGCGGCCTCTCCCGTCCCTTGCCATTCGGCCTTGCGCTTGTTGATCTCCTCGGCAAGCATTTGGGAATACAGGTCGAAGCCCACGGACGCGATAAAGCCGTGCTGCTCGGCTCCGAGCAGGTTGCCCGCGCCCCGGATCGCGAGGTCGCGCATCGCGATTTTGAAGCCGGACCCGAGCTCGGTGAACTCCTTGATCGACTGCAGGCGTTTCTCCGCCACTTCGGTCAGAACCTTGTCCCTCTGGTAGGTAAAGTAGGCGTACGCGATGCGATTGGACCGCCCGACGCGCCCGCGCAGCTGATAGAGCTGGGACAGGCCCATTTTGTCGGCGTCGTGCACGATCAGCGTGTTGACGTTCGGAATGTCCACGCCGGTTTCGATGATGCTCGTGCTGACGAGCACGTCGTATTCCCCGTCGAGGAAATCCAGAATCGTCCGCTCCAGCTCCTGCTCGGACATCTGGCCGTGGCCGACGGCCACTCGGGCATCCGGTACGAGGGCGCCGATCTGCTCCGCCATCTGGTAGATTCCCTGAACCCGGTTGTATAAATAATAGACTTGGCCGTCCCTCGCCAGTTCCCGCTCGATCGCTTCCCGCACGAGCGTCGGGCTGTGTTCCACGACATACGTTTGAACGGGAAACCGGTTCTCCGGCGGCGTCTCGATGACCGACAAGTCCCGCACGCCCAGCATCGACATGTGCAGCGTCCGCGGGATCGGCGTCGCGGTCAGCGTGAGCACGTCCACGTTCGTCTTGATCTTCTTGAGCTTCTCCTTGTGGGACACGCCGAACCGCTGCTCTTCGTCCACGATGAGCAGGCCCAAATCCTTGAATACGACGTCCTGGGACAGGAGGCGGTGCGTGCCGATGACGACGTCGACCGTCCCCGCCCGGAGTCCCTTGATCGTGTCGTTCTGTTCCTTGCGGCTGCGGAAGCGGCTCAGCACTTTGATGTTGAAGGGATAGCCGGAAAACCGTTCGCGGAAGGTCTCGTAATGCTGCTGGGCCAAAATCGTCGTCGGCACGAGAACCGCAACCTGCTTGCCCTCGATCGCCGCCTTGAACGCCGCACGCACGGCGACCTCCGTCTTGCCGTAGCCGACGTCGCCGCAGAGCAGCCGGTCCATCGGCCGCGGCTTCTGCATATCCTCTTTGATCTCGCGGATCGACCGGAGCTGATCGTTCGTCTCCTCATACGGAAACATCGCCTCGAATTCCTGCTGGTAGGTCGTGTCTTCTCCGAACGCGAAGCCTTTCGTGGCCTGGCGGGAGGCGTACAACTTGATCAAATCGTCGGCAATGTCCTTCACGGACGAACGGACCTTCGACTTTACCCGGTTCCATTCTTGCCCGCCCAGCTTGTTGATTTTCGGTTCTTTCTCTTCCGCGCCGACATATTTCTGAATGAGATCGAATTGCTCCACGGGCACCGAGAGCTTGTCGCCGCCGGCATAGAGGATGTGAAGATAATCCTTGTGGATGCCCGCGACCTCCATCGTCCCGATCCCGAGGTATTTGCCGATTCCATGGTTCTGATGGACGACGTAATCGCCGACTTTCAGCTCGGTATAGCTCTTGATCCGCTCGGCATTGTCGAGATGGCGGTCAACTCGGCGCGCCTTCCGCTGCTTCTGGGTGAACATTTCGCCTTCGGTAATGACGACCAGCCGCACGGAAGGAAGCTCAAACCCGCTTTGCAGGTTCCCCAGCAGAATTTCCGGCGGCTCGATATGATAATCGTCCAGCACGCGGCGGATGCGGTCGGCCCGTTCCGGGCTGCCCGCCAGCATCAGGATCCGGGCGCCGCTCTTTCGCCAGCGCTCCATTTCCGCCTTCAATACGTTCATTTGTCCGTGAAAATTCTGCATCGACCGGCAAACGAAATTGACGATGTTCTGCGGCTGCGTATGGGGGATTTGCCGCACGAACAGCGACATGTAAACCGTCTGGAACTGTTTCGAATACAACGCTTGATCGCCCGGAACGGCGAGAACGAAGCCGGGAAGCGTTTTGCCTTGCTGCAGCAGGTGCACGCTCCATTCCGATTCGTCGCGCTCCAGCTGCTTGGCCGTTTCCGCCAGCCGGTTCGGTTCGTCCATGACGATCAGCGTATCGCGCGGGATGTAATCCAGCAGCGTCTGGCGTTCCGGATACAGCAGCGAAACGTATTTATAAATTTCGGGAAAATAGACGTTTTGTCTCAAAAGTTCGATTTCCCGGGAAATCTCGGCTTCCAGCCGTTCTTTCGCCTGCCGGTCGGACATTTTCTCGACTTGCTTATCCAGCAATTCTCGGGCATGCTGCGCGGCATTGGCGAATCTTCGCGCGTCGGCGATCAACTCCCGGCAAGGGGAGACCGAATACGCTTCCAGCTTGGAGATGGATCTCTGGTCCGTCGGATCGAAGGTCCGGATCGAGTCGATCTCGTCGTCGAACCATTCCACCCGATAGGCGATGGAAGAAGCGAGCGGGAAGAAATCGACGATGCCCCCGCGCACGCTGAAATGGCCCTTCTGCTCGACGCGGTCCACGCGTTCGTAGCCGAGAGCCACCATATCCCGCAAAAACGTTTCAAGCGGAAGCGTTTCTCCGACCTTCAGCTCGATACGGGACTCCGCCATCGTCTGACGGGCCGGTTGGAACCTTCGTACGCCTGCGAACGGTACGACGATTACGCCGCGAAACCCGGCCGCCAGCTTCAGGAGAACTTCAAGGCGCCGGGCGGACGTCTCCGGACTGGAAATCGCCGTTTCGGCCGCGATCAGTTCATTGGCCGGATACAGCAGCACTTCGCCCGAAGGCAGGCACTCCTGCAGATCGTCGGCCATCTTCTGCGCGGAGAACATATTATGGGTCACGATCAGAAGCGGTTTATTCAGCTCGCGGAACATTCCGGCAATGATCGCCTGGCGCGCGGAACCCGACAGCCCGGCGACCAGCTGTTCCCTCATGCCGCCGCGGATCCCGTTCATCACGCTGACCAGATCGGAATCCGTGACGATCGTCTGGAGTAGCGGGTTCATGACATTTCCCTCCCGAAAACGAAACCATACAAGCAAATCGGCTGCGCGTCCTTTTCGGACGGATAGACATCGAAGCCCGACTTAAGTTTTCGTATCCATCATAAAAAAGAGCCCGGCTCATGCCAAGGCCCCATACAGGTTCAACAATGCGCCGGGACGCAGGCTTTCATTGAAGCGGATTGGACAGCAGCACCAGCTCGGGATGGGTTTCCAGCGTCTGGCTGCAGTACTCGCAAATGACCTTAACCGTCACGTCCCCGTTCGAATCATACGCTATTATACGCTTTCGCTCTTCGGGGGTCAAGAATTGCAGGCCCAGCCGGTATTCGGGGACTTGCTCGTTCTCGAATCGTCCGAGCGGCATACGGCAATGTCGGCACTCATAGTTTACAGCCATATGTATGCCTCCTGAAGGGGGGATATGCGGCATGCGGCATGCGCGCCCGCTCCCTTCAGTATGCCCGTCACTCGCGACTTTTAAGCGGACTCCCTGCCCAATCTATTCTCCGGAGCTTCCGTTGAATTTGGCCATCGTCTGCTCGAACGTATGCGATAAGGCGTATTCGACCGCATCCGCGGCTTCTTCGACCATCCGCCTCACCTCGGGGATCTCCGCTTTGGCGAAAGGAGCCAGCACGTAATCGGAGACCGCCATGCCGGGTTTGGGGCGGGAAATCCCCATGCGCACGCGGTTGAAGGTTTGAGTGCCCGTATGCTGGATGATCGATTTGATGCCGTTGTGTCCGCCCGCGCTTCCTTGATAGCGGAGCCGGATTCGGCCCACCTGCGTATCCAGGTCGTCGTAAACGACGATCGCGTCCTCCAGCTTCGCTTTGAAATAATCCATGTAGGCACGGACCGATTCCCCCGACAAATTCATGTAGGTCATCGGTTTGATGAGCGCCGCCCTTTCGCCTTGAACCCGGGCCTCGGCGATCATCGCCTTGCATTTGCTCTGGAAGCTTCCGGCGTTCCAGCGCCGGGCCAGCTCGTCGATCACGAAAAATCCCGCGTTATGGCGGGTCGCTTCATATTCTGCGCCGGGATTGCCCAGTCCGACGATCCAACGCATGTGTCCATCAACCTCCAACGATCATCCGGCGTGCGGAATCGGAAAAATTTTCAGGCGGATGCAACGAATCGGCACCCCTGCGTGTCCTAATTTATAGATCATGATTACGGGAAAGAAGGGTGAACGGATGTATCTCAATGGCCAAATGATTTTCGACGACCGCCACTTCCAAGATCATATGGTATCGGAAGTACCCATTCAAATTTACTGCGGCCGAGATCACAGCGACATCGGGTTCATCGAATATTATGGCAAAGAATTCGTGAAGGTCAACAATATTTTCTACAGCCGCAGGCAGTTCACTTTCGTCTCCCGCCCAGGGTACTGAGAGGATTTTCTCCGTCGCCTCCAAAAAAGTGATCGGAACAGGCTTCGGAGGTTTACGTCACCTTTTGGGTAAATGTAGAAGGCCGCGCCAACCGGGGCGCGGCCTTCTTGCCGTCTATGCGGAACTATTCGACTCTCGCAGCCGTTTTGGCTTGACTCTCGTTTTCCTCGGCCGCGTCGCCTGCCGCGTCCGCTTCCTCCGCCGACATTTCCTTCTGCGGCGCAAGAATCGCGGCGACCACGGTATCCGGATCCATCGTCGGCATCACGCCTTCGGGAAACCGGATGTCAGCGACCGTCAGCGTATCGCCGACCAGCAAGTTGTCGATCTCGAGGACGATCGAGTCAGGCAAATCCTTCGGCAAGCACTCCACCTCCATCTCGTGCAGAACGAGCTGCAGGAGGCCGCCTTCCCTCTCCCCCGCCGATTTGCCCGATACCTCCAGACGCACCGGCGCTTTGATGCTTTCGTTCAGGTTGATTTTGTGAAAATCGACGTGCAGCACGTCCCGGCTCATGGAGTCCCTCTGCACGTCGGACATCAGCACGTTCTCCTTCCCGAGTCCCGCCACGTCCAACTCCAGCACCGCATGCGGATGCGTGCTCAGAAGCATCTGCAAATCCTTGACATCCACGGCGACGGGCATTGCTCCTTCCACGCCTTTCCCGTAAATCACGCCGGGAACGCGGCCGTGCTTGCGCAGCTTCCGCAGCTCGCCTCGGCTTGCGGTCTGCCGCCGCTCGGCTTTTAAGGTCATCGGGTTCATCGGGCACCCCTCCTTGCAGGTTTACCCTATTGTTACCCCTTGGACCCGTTGGTTAAACGTGGAGCTCGAACAGTTGCTGATTCGACCCGCACGGAGTTATACGTGGGGCTCGAACAGCTTGCTGATCGACTTCTGCTCATGGATGCGCGTGATGGCTTCGCCGATAAGCGGCGCCACGGACAAGACACGGATCTTGGAGGAGCCGTGGTTTTCCCGCAGAGGGATCGTATCGAGAACGACGATTTCCTTCAGCGGGGACGCTTCCAGACGCTCGATCGCCGGACCCGACAATACGGGATGGGTGCAGCACGCGTACAATTCCTTGGCTCCGGCCTTCTGGAGCGCGGACGCCGCGAGCGCGATCGTGCCCGCCGTATCGATGATATCGTCCACGAGAATCGCCGTCCGTCCAGAGACGTCCCCGATGATGTTCATGACTTCGACGACGCCCGGCTCCGGGCGCCGCTTGTCGATGATGGCGAGCGGAGCCTGAAGCGTGTCGGCCAATCTGCGCGCCCGGACGACGCCGCCATGGTCGGGGGATACGACGACCGGCTTCTCGAGTTCTTTCTCGTAAAAATAGTCGCCTAGGATAGGAACGCCCAGCAAGTGGTCCACCGGAATATCGAAGAACCCTTGGATCTGCATGGCGTGCAAATCCATCGCGATGACCCGGTGGGCTCCCGCCGTCTCGATCAGGTTCGCCACGAGCTTGGCCGTTATCGGGTCGCGGGAACGGGCTTTACGGTCTTGCCTGGCATAACCGTAATAGGGCATCACGACGTTGATCGTTCTGGCGGACGCGCGCTTAAGCGCATCCACCATGACCAGCAATTCCATCAAGTTCTCGTTCACCGGCGCGGATGTGGACTGCACGACGAACACGTTGTTTCCCCGCACGCTTTCATCCAGCTTGATATGAATTTCGCCGTCGCTGAAACGGCTCGTCTCGCAATCGCCCAGTTCCACCCCGATATGGCGGGCGATCGCTTCGGCAAGCTTCTTGTTGGAACTGCCCGAAAATATTTTTAAGTTGCCGTCATGATAGGCCACTCGGAAACAACCCGCTTTCCGCGGGCGGAGCGGAACGCCCCGCCGACCGTGATTTTATGAATTGCCGCCGCTCTTCTCTTTGATCGACTTGGCGCGGGCGCGGATTTTCTCTGCGTAACCCGGCTTGTTGACCTGGCGCGACCTTGCGATCGCGAGATCGTTGTCGTCCACGTTGTGCGTGATCGTGGAGCCTGCGACGACATAAGCGCCGCTGCCGATTTTGACGGGGGCGATGAGGTTGGCGTTGCTGCCGATGAAGGCATTGTCTCCGATTTCCGTTACGGATTTATTATACCCGTCGTAGTTGGCGGTAATCGCGCCGCAGCCGATATTGACGCCGGATCCCACGATCGCGTCCCCCACGTAACTCAGATGCGGCACTTTGCTCCCTTCCCCGATCGAAGCATTCTTGATCTCGACGAAGTCGCCGACCTTCACTTGCCGGCCCAGCTTCGTTCCGGGACGCAAATAGGCAAACGGTCCGACCGCGCATTCTTCCCCGATCACGGCCCCGTCCGCCACCGTTTGGCGCAGCGTGGAACCCGTTCCCACGACCGTATCCGTCAAATCCGACGACGGACCGATCACGCAAGAAGGTCCGATCGAGGTTCTTCCGCGCAGAATCGTTCCCGGATACACCACGGTATCCGAGCCGATCGTGACTCCCGTTTCGATATACGTATGCGCGGGATCGATGAGCGTCACGCCGTTCGCCTGGTGCTCCGCGTTGATCCGCAGACGCATGAGCCGCTCCGCTTCGCCGAGCGCCATCCTGTCGTTCACGCCGATCGCTTCGGCCGGATCGCGGAGCAGACAAGCCGAGACGCGTTTGCCTTGCTTCTGCAGAATGCCGATTACATCGGTCAAATAATACTCCCCTTGGGCATTGTCGTTCGTCACGCTGTCCAGCGCTTCGAAGAGCAGCCGGTTGTCGAAGCAATACGTGCCGGCATTGATCTCATCGATTGCCGCCTCTTCGGGAGAACAGTCCTTGTGCTCCACGATGCGCAGCACCTCTCCGTCCGTCCCCCGCACCACGCGGCCGTAACCGGCCGGATCCGCCATCTTAGCCGTCAACACGGTCGCCGCGGCTCCCTCAAGGGCATGCTGCTTCATCATCGCCTCCACGGTGGCGGCGGACACGAGCGGAGTATCTCCGCAGATGACCAGCGTGACCCCTTCTTCGGCTCCGATCAGCGGTTTCGCCTGGCTCACCGCATGGCCGGTGCCGAGCTGCTCGGCTTGCAGGGCGTATTCCGCACTCTCGCCGAGAAACTCCCGCACGGCCTCCGCTCCGTGACCCACGACAGCCACGATCCGTTCGCACGACGCTTGTCGCACCGTATCGACCACGTGGCCGACCATCGGTTTTCCGCATACCGGGTGAAGTACTTTATATAATTTCGATTTCATTCGCTTGCCTTGTCCTGCGGCCAGTACGATCGCCATTCTCTTCATCGGGCAGACCCGCCTTCCGTGCCTGGGTGTTCAATCCTCGAAAGAATGATAGCTCATTCCGGCCAAAATGAAAAGAGAGCCCCTTCCGGCTCTCTTGTTCACGGCTTGCGATTAAGCCCCCTCAACGATAACTTCTTCTTCCTGCGCGGCGCGCTCGTATTCCGCAAGCACCGCGGCTTGGATTTTCTCGCGCGTGCCGGACGATATCGGGTGAGCGATGTCCCGGAACTCCCCGTCCGGGGTCCGTTTGCTCGGCATGGCGACGAACATCCCATTGTTCCCGTCGATGACCCGGATGTCATGAACGACGAATTCGTTGTCAATGGTGATCGAAGCGATTGCTTTCATGCGCCCCTCCGAATTGACGCGGCGGAGTCTCACGTCGGTAATTTGCACTTGTGTTCACCACCTTTAGGCCTCTAGAAGACTTGGTGTAATATTCCACACAAGCGGGTCAATTCCTTCTTTATACTGGTAATTTCGCTTGGAATTTAGAAAAAATTTTTTAATTCTTTCCAGTTTCGACAGAGAGCGCCGCGACCAGTTCTATTTCGACAAAAACATCCCTGGGGAGCCGCGCGACCTCGACCGTGGAACGGGCAGGCGTATGGTCTCCGAAGAAGGAGGCATAAACCTGATTGAACTCCGCGAACTGGTTCATGTCCTTCAGGAATACCGTCGCTTTGATCACGTCGCGAAGCGTCGCGCCTTCGGCTGCCAGAACGGCCGACAAATTCGTCAGCACCTGGCGGGTCTGTTCCTCGATACCCCCCGCCACCACTACCCCGGCTGGAGTAAGCGGAATTTGACCGGAAGTGAACAGAAGCTGTCCGAACCTTACCGCTTGGGCATACGGGCCGATGGCGGCCGGCGCATCTGGGGTGGAAACGATTCTAAGCGTCATCAGAAGATCCCTCCTGCTGGTTGTTGGCTTAAGCGATAAGAGCTTTGCACTTCCTGCCTCATGAAAAGAAATTGCCGGGCTGAACGGTGATATGGCGGGTTTTCAGATCCACTTCCGTCAGGCGTGCAAGCGAGATGTAATCGTGCAGAAGCCGTTCATCGTAGCCGATTTCCCCGGATTCCACGAATACCCCTACGCCGGCTACGACGGCACGGAATTCGTGAAGAAGATCGACCATCCCCTGGATCGTCCCGCCCGCCTTCATGAAATCGTCGATGATCAGGACGCGGGATTCCTCCTTGAGCGCCCTTCTGGCAAGGGACATCGTCTGGATCCGCTTGGCGGAGCCGGACACGTAATTGATGCTGACCGCGGAGCCTTCCGTCACCTTGTGGTCCCGCCGGACGATCACGACCGGCAGGTTGAGGAACTGCGCCGTGGCGAACGCAAGCGGAATTCCCTTCGTTTCCACGGTCATGATGACGTCGATATGGAGGTCGGCGAACGCGCTGGCGAACATTCTTCCGACTTCCTGCATCAGTCCCGGTTGGCCGAGCAAGTCGGTCATGTACAGGTACCCGCCGGGAAGAAGCCGGTCGGGCTGCTCGAGCTCGCGGCATACGGATACGATTTTCTCGAGCGCCTGCTCCTTGCGGTACCGGGGTACGAATCGGACGCCTCCGGCGGCCCCGGCCAGCGTCATCAAATCCCCAACGCCTTCTTCCTCGAATACTTCCTTGATAATGGCCAGATCTTCGCTAATGGAAGATTTCGCCGACTGGTATCTTTCGGCAAATGCTGTCAGGGAAATTAACGTGTGGGGACGGGCCAGTAGATATTGTGTCATCTCAACGAGGCGTGCGCTGCGCTTCAGCTTTTTCACGATTCTCTCTCCCGTCCAAAAACCGAATAATATAACACGATGATATCATCTTTATACGGTTTTCTTCAACAACTTCTTCAATATCCCTCGGCGAAGCCGCGTTTTATGTAAGCATTCTTGCCACATAGACTTCCTTGCAAAAGCCGCGCAGGCCGTTATAGATTCGGGCGACCTTCGTCTCCTTGGACAGAATTCCGAAAACCGTAGGGCCGCTCCCCGACATGAGCACCCCGTCCGCGCCGAGCTTGATCATGCAATCCTTGATTTGGCGCACTTCCGGATAGCGTTCCAACGTTACCGTCTCCAGTACGTTACCGAGCGCCTTGCAGACGTCTTGGAATGACCCTCGCCGGATGGCCGAAAGCATCTCTCCTGCCTTCGGATGGCTCGTAAGTTCGTTCGCTCTCAGTTTGCCATACACGTCGGCCGTGGAAACGTTGATCGGCGGCTTGGCGAGTACGACCCAGCATTGCGGCGGGGACGGAATGCTCTCGAGCACCTCGCCCCTGCCCCGGGCGAACGCGGTTCCGCCCCGAATGCAGAAGGGCACGTCCGAACCGAGCTCGGCGCCAAGCGCTTCGATTTCGCTTTGCGGCAGCCCCAGCTTCCACAACCGATTCAACCCTCGAAGGGCCGCGGCCGCGTCGCTGCTTCCTCCCGCCAAGCCGGCCGCGACCGGAATCCGTTTGTCCAGATGGATATAGACGCCCCGCGAGACGCCGTATCTTTCTTTCATCAACCTTGCCGCCTGAAAGGCCAGATTCTTCTCGTCGAGAGGAATGAAGCCCGCCTGGCTGGATAGGACGATCCGGTCGCCCGGGAGCTCTTCCATCTCCAGACGATCGGCCAAATCCACCATGGTCATCACCATTTCCACCTCGTGGTACCCGTCCTCGCGTTTGCGGAGAACGTCCAGAAGCAGATTGATTTTGGCCGGGGCTTTCTCGTATATTTTCGTCATTGTGTCCTCACCACTTCTGGAAAAAGCTTCATGATATTATAACAAACCGCGCCGTCCAAGTAAAAACGACTACGTAGCCCCTAGGACAGAGGAGGTCGTTTTTATCGACGGTCAATCAGAGATGGATGGAGCACACCTATCCAGCCTGATTGTCCACGTAAAAACGACTTCGTCGTCCTTAGGACAAGAGGAGGTCGTTTTTATCTACGACTACCCAAAAGACGAACGGGCCTTCCGCCTCGGCGGAGAGACCCGTTCCGTCCGTTTGCCGTTCCGCGAGGAAGGAGGGACTACGACTGCGTAGAGCGAGCCATCGCTTGTTCCGCGATTTCGATCGCCCTCTTCACCATGTTGCCGGCATCCTTCGTCCGGATGCCGCCCCAGCCTTCCCGTTGGACCGTCTCGTAGAACCCGAGGTCTCTGGCAAGCTCCGCCTTGAATTGGTCGGACATGACGCTTCTTCTTCGGCTCAAGCGCATTGCCTCCCTTCGAGGGGTGACGCCCGGCGGGCGATCCCGTCATAGGATTCCCCGGCCGCGGGGCGTACATGCAAAACGGGCAGCCCCCGCGCTGATTCAGCGCTGGTGCTGCCCGTGCTTCGAACGGTCAATGCGAAAAACTGATCCGGACTTGCCCTTCTTCATTGCACAACATCACTTCGACGGATTCGGTGAGGATATCAGCGTAGCTGTACGAAACCCGCTTGAAGGCATGCTGCTCTTCGTCCAGTTTGACGATGAAAACCGATGGGTAGATTTCTTCCAGCACGCCCGTGCGTTCGATGGTTTTGCGTCGTCCACCGTTGGCGCGGAGCATGATTTTGGAACCGACGTGCGGCTCCAGGCTTCGCTTGATCTCCAGAAGCGCGTTTTTCGCCATGATCCACAACCACCTCTTTCCCTGTAAATTATAACTAAAAAGAGGGGTCTTGTCAAATGATCGAAATATTATATCAGCCGCTCCATTTTTTTGTCAACGGTGAATTTCCTTGATTTTGACGGGTTTTTCGAAAACACCCTTATTCATCGTCACACAATGTTCACATTTTGCGCCGGAACTTTCGGATTCGGCACTCCCACGCGGTAGCTCCCCATCGTTTCGATGCCGCCTACTCCCTGGATGCCGCTGATCGTATTGGACACCACGTCGGTTACGTTGATCGTATCCCGGAAGGGTGTGAACGCCGCGCGCACGGCCACATATACGGGATCCAGGGCGTGGATCATGATTCTCGCGGGAGAGCTGGCGAAATTGGCACCCGCATGCAGCAGCGCTTCGAAATGCGATTGACACGCTCCCGCCACGACGATCATCGAATCCCGATGCCTGTCGTATTCCCGCGCCACCTGAACGGCATGGACGAAATTCAGGGAATTCTTGTAGTTCCCCAGATGATGAAGGTCTTCCCGCTGCTTCAATACCCCGTCGTGGCCGGTAATGACCACGATATCCGGCCTAACCTGCGGCAAGAGCCGAATCAGCATCCCGGGCATCTGCGATTCGTGGCAGTGGATCCCTTCGGCAGGTACCCGCAGCTGCGCGTACACCTGCATGCTTTTCTTCAAGTAATTCGCGTCGCCGTCCAGATGGAGCACTTTGCCCGGTATCTCGAAATAGGGCTGGCGTCGCTCGGGGGTTTGCGGGTAGACCCCAGCCCGGTTCGACTGCCTGTTGCGTTCTTCCCGCATGCGGCGAATCGATTCGTTCGCCTGAATGCGCGCTTGCCGTGTGCCGCTGAGCTCGTCCGGATTTCGCACCGGAAGAAGATCGGCGAGCGGAGCATCCGCCAGCAGACGGTAATCCGTCCCGCGCAGCACCGCTCCTTGTCCGGCCAGATCCGCAATGCGGAACACGATGTCCCCGCGATACGATTTGCGGACGACCAGGTCCCCCTGCTTCATGGGCCCATCACCTCTTCGTCTATCCTATGGAGAGGTTCCGCTCCTGGTGCGCGTCCGTCAGCCTTTCATCCCGGCTTTCGCCAGCGCCTCGTCGATCCGCGCGAATTCGGCCAGCGACAGCGTCTCGGCCCGGCGCTCGGGCTGGATGCCGTTTGCCGTCAATAGCTCGGCCAACTCCGCTTTGCGTTCTTTGCCCGAGATGGCCGACAAATTGTTGGCGATCGTCTTGCGCCGCTGCGCGAATGCGGCGTGGACGACGCGGAAGAACCGCGCCTCGTCCGGCACGGCAACTGCCGGCTCTCTGCGCTTCGTCAGCCGGATGACGGCGGAATCGACGTTCGGCGCCGGGATAAACGCGCCCGAAGGCACGCTGGCGATCACTTCCGGCTCGCAATAATACTGCACGGCAATGCTGAGGCTCCCGTACTCTTTGCCTCCCGGCCGGGCCGCCATCCGTTCGGCGACCTCCTTCTGCACCATCACGACGATATGCTCCACCGGCAGCCGCTCTTCCAGCAGCTTCATCACGATCGGCGTCGTCACGTAGTAGGGCAAGTTCGCCACCACGCTCACGCCGGCCAAACCCGCGAAACTTTCTTCCCAGAGGCGTTGCAGATCGGCTTTCAGAATGTCGGCGTGAATCACGCTCACGTTGCCGTACGGCGACAAGACGTCCTCCAGGATCGGCAGAAGACGCTGGTCGATTTCGAGCGCCACGACTCTCCCCGCGGTCTGGGCCAATCTCTCCGTCAGCGCGCCGATCCCCGGCCCGATCTCCAGGGCGCCCCGCGTCTCGTCTAAACCGGCCGCAGCAATGATCTTGTCCAGGATGTTGCTGTCGATCAGGAAATTTTGCCCAAGACTCTTCTTGAACGTGAAACCGTGCCGGCGGATGATCTCTTTCGTGCGGCCGGCCGCCGCGATCGCCGTTCCCGTCGTTTGTCTCATGTCAGCAACCCTTCTCTCTCCATCTGTTCCAATGCGCACGCGAATTCCGCCTTCGAGATCCGGAACATGACGCAGCGTTTGTGGAATTGCTTGCCGTTCGCATAGCCGATTCCCATCAGCTCGCCCATCCGCTCCCGGCGGCGCGAGGCGTCCGGATGCACGATCAGCCCCGCTGCGAGCAGATCGCTCCATTCGATTTCGGGAGCGGTCCCGGAACCGCTCTCGTCCCCAGGACTCCGCACCGCCTCCAGCGCCCGCCGGATAGCCTCGTCGGACGCGTGCTCAACGCCCATGCCCGTCCTGCTGCGCGCCTCGTCGCGCGTCAAGAAGGCGTGTTTCGCGCCGGGCACACGCTCCGCCACGATTTTGCGGATCCGCTCGCCCGGTGAATCAGGGTCAGTGAAGATGATAACGCCCCTGCGCTCGTGGGCCAATTCGATCCGCTTCAGCACATCCTCCCCGATGGCGGAGCCGCCCGTTTCGATCGTATCGGCACCGACCGCCCTCCGGACGGCCGCCGTGTCATCCTTGCCTTCCACCACAATGATTTCTCGGATCGTCACCGTTCATTCCGCCTTTGTCCGCTTTGTTACAGCGTATACGATTTTGAGCCAAAACAAAAGACGGGAGCCCCTGACCAGAAGGCCAACCCGTCTGCTAATGCGCCGCTAGAGTTTTCGAAATTCTGCAACTTTTGAGGTCAATCGGACGTCGGTTTGACAGGACCGATAACGTATACGGTATAGCCCCGCTTCAGGCCGAACCGGTCCGCTCGGCTCTCGCTGTCGTAATAGATGTCGATCTTCTTACCGTTGACCGCGCTGCCGGTATCTTCGGCACGGCGGAAGCCGATGCCCTCGATATAGACCCACCAGCCCATGGGAATCACGTCCGGATCGACCGCGATGGTGCGTCCCTCCTGGACCTTCGTTCCCGATGCGGTAATGCCGTAGCCTTCATCGCCCTTCGATTTGCCCGTCGAGGCCGGACCAGCCGAATAGGCCGTCAGCGTGACGTTCTTGAGCATGTGCTTCACGGCGATCGCCCGGCCGTTCAGCTTCAGGGTACCCCCTTGGGCCGAGACGGATTGTTTCTTCGCCACGAGCGGCTTCGGAGCGGCTTTTTTCGCCCCAACGGCCACGACCTGTTGAACCGCGGGCTGGACGATCGCCTTGCCCGTCATTTGCTCGGATACGAGCTTGCCGTCTTCGAAGACGCGCTCCATTTTTTTGACCAGTACGCCTTGCTTCCCTGTTTTGACGACTTTCTGCGTGCCGACCGGAAGGTTCGCGTCTTTCTGTTGCACGACCGTGTACGCGATCGGATACTCCGTCTCGACCGTTTCGGTACGGACCCGGACGATCCGGATTTTGGCACCCTCATCCACTGGAGCGTCCAATCCGGGAATGACCCGGTCTTGACCGCCAAGCCGGACGTTCAGGGCTGCCAAAGCGTCGCCCACGGTCCGTTCCGTCGTATATTTCACCTGTTGGATGCCATCGGCTTGTATGGAAAACTGCTTCGCCCGCTCGATCACGAGATGCGCGCTCTTCTCCAGGGGAGCGGCCAGCGATATCGAGAGACGGTCGAACGGTCCGATGTGTATGCCCTGCTCTTCCAGAAACCCGGATACATCGGAGCTCCGGGTTTGATAGACGACGGATTTACCGCCGTCCACGACGGTCACGCTCTTGGCGGACGCGCCGCGCAGCAGCGAGTTGAACATGACAATGACAGCAAAAGAGAGAATTGCGCAGATGAAGACCAAACGCAAATGCTCATGCTTCCATTTCGCTGCGAAAAGCTTGCCGGTCGGTCGTGGATCATGGGTTTCCTCTACAGGAACAACGCCCATTTTCTCGGTCCTCCTTCATAGCCCCGCCGTCGACTGTTACGCATGACTTTGTTCGACGCGACTAATCAATTTGTTAACGATGCAGCGTTCGCGAGTAGCGGCGAATCGGCGCAAACGCGGCAACGCCTTGACCAGAGCCAAGTCTTGATAACGCTCGTACCCCTTTTTGAGCAAACAAAAAGCCACCGACAGAGGACCTGTTCGTGGCTTCCGCTTGGATGTAAGGGAATGGGGCAGCACGAGGTTGACCTCTCTCTATGGACGCTTGCGAGGTTAGCTGTCGGGTTCGGGCATAGAGAGCCGCCCTATCCGCTCCGTCGGCTCATCGGCCGTCTTCGCGAAATTCACCCCAAGATTGCTCGGACCGCTTGTCGGCGTTATGCAACGCCTATTGCGACGGGTCCCCCGCTCTCCCGTATCGGGAGATTCAGCGCGCTGGAAAAGGAATCCAGGTTTGAAACTGTAAACTCTGTGTAAGATCATAACCGCTACCGTGCTCAGGTGTAAAGAAGGGTCAATGGACGAATTTGCCCATTTTCGGCGATTGCACCCGGTACTTTCGGATTATTCGAAGCGAATAGGAGTTTTTTCAGGATGCAGCCTATTTTTTCAGCCGTTGTTCGCGGTTTTTTACCGAATTGACAAACGCATTTTCGCGTTGCGGCTTGTCAGGGAGACCAATTCTTCCACCGAAATGCCTTTGATTTCCGCCGCGGTTTCGGCCACAAGCGAGACGTATGCGGGCTCATTCCGTTGTCCCCTATGCGGATGCGGAGCCAAGTAAGGACTGTCCGTCTCCAGCAGAAGCCGGTCATCCGGAACGCGGGCGAGCACCTCCTTCGGCACTCTCGCGTTTTTGAACGTCACGGGTCCCCCGAACGAAATGTCGAAATTCATGTCGAGGCACATTTTGGCCGTTTCCCAGCTGCCGGAGAAGCAATGCATGATCCCCCCGACCTCTTCGGCCTTCTCCTCCCGCAAAATCCGAACGATATCTTCATGCGCGTCCCGATTGTGAATGACGATCGGTTTGCCGACTTTGCGGGCAAGCCGGATCTGCTCCCGGAACACCGTATGCTGGAGCTCCTTGGGGGACGTATCCCAATAATAGTCGAGACCGATCTCGCCGATCGCGACCACTTTCGGATGGGAGCACAGCTCCTCAATCCAAGCCAAATCCTCTTCCGGCCTCATCTCCACCGCATCGGTGGGATGCCAGCCTACGGCCGCGTAGATAAACGGATATTTCTCGGCCAGCGCCATCGTCGTCGGAATCGTTTCCCGGTTGAAGCCGATATTGACGATGGTGTCGACTCCTGCCGCTTGCGCGCGGGCGATGACATTTTCCCGATCCCCGTCGAATTTGCGCGAGTCCAGGTGTGCATGGGTGTCGATGAGCATGTCGTTTGATGTCTCCCTTCTATTATAAGTACAAGCGCTCACGGGTGAGCGGGCTTAGCTTGCGCGCCTGTTCGCGGACTCTGTCCTCCGGATAGTAAACATGGTACTTGCCCCGCTGGAGGCCGGCGATCGAACGGATGATTTCGGATTTCGCAGAAATTTCCGTCAGCCCTCCCTTGTCGTCCAGCAGCAAGATCGGGGGCTTGTCTTCGCCACCCTGCTTCGTTTCGGGCTTGTACACGTCGTACGGCAAATCGGTGGGCGTATCCACTTCCAGGTAATAGTCCGGATCGAGTCCGATCCGCCGCCATTCGTCCCGCAGTTCCGCCAACCATGATTCATCGCGGGATGCCATGGGTATGTATTTATACAGATCCCGATTCAGAAACCGGCGGCACAGATCCGACAAAATCGGATCTTGTTCGTGCTTCCACTGTCCGAAAGCGGTTTGGACCATGGCCTCGTCAAGCTCGAGGTATTCGCGGACCGTAAGGGTGCCGTCGAACAGGCTTCGGAGCGGCGGAAGCAGGAAGCCGAACTTGTAGCCGGAATCGTGAAGCGCGCGGGCCCGCTTGAAGATCGAACGCAGCACGATCTCGGAGCTTCGGGTGACGGGATGGAAGTAGACCTGCCAATACATCTGGTAGCGGGACATCAAATACGCTTCGACCGCGTGCATCCCGCTTTCTTTGACGACGATGTTGCCTTTGTACGGACGGAGAACGCGCAAAATCCGGCCGAGATCGAACGCCCCGTAATGCACGCCCGTAAAATAGGAATCCCTCAGCAAATAATCCATGCGGTCGGCGTCCATTTGGCTGGACACGAGGCTGACCACGATCGGTCTCTCGTACGTCTTGCAAATCACGGATGAAATCCGCTCCGGCAGCCCCTCTTGCGCTTCCCGAAGCACCCTGTTCACCTCGGTGTCCCCCAGAATGATGTCGCACGTCCATTTTTCGTGGTCCGTTCCGAACACCTGTTCCAAGGAATGGGAGAACGGCCCGTGGCCGACGTCGTGAAGCAGCGCCGCGCACAGGCTGACCAGCCGCTCTTCCTGAGGCCATTCGACGAAGCCGTTGCGTTCGAATTGCGAAATGATCTTTCTCGTGATCTCGTACACGCCCAGTGAATGCGAAAAACGGCTGTGCTCGGCGCCATGGAAGGTCAAATACGAGGTGCCGAGCTGCCTGATGCGGCGAAGCCGCTGGAATTCCGGCGTGTTGATCAGCTTCCATACGGTCGGATCCTGCACGAAAACGGAATGATGCACGGGATCCTTAAATACCTTTTCCTCTTCCAATTCCCGACTCACGATTCGACACCTCGCTCCGGCGATGATTCGACAATAATGTCGAAATTTGTCGTACATAATCGGATTGTAGTTTGAGTCGCTGCAAGATGTGTCATTTCCGTGAATTCCCCTTCGTGACGGCCTTTATGGCGGGAAATTGGTTGAATTTACCGACGGATTCTCCTTAAATTTGGTTGACTTATTTGGGAATCGTTGGTACGATAGAAATCGGAAAAAAGAGAACTTTGTCGAATGCTGGCGAGGAATAGCCAAGTAACGGCAAGTTATACTCGGTACTTATTTTAACCTGAATAGAGGGGGATTTCCAAATGATGAAATCAACGGGGATTGTGCGGAAGGTCGACGAGCTGGGCCGTGTGGTCATTCCCATCGAACTGCGCCGCACGCTCGGAATCGGGGAGAAGGACGCTCTGGAGATTTACGTGGACGGCGAGCGCATCATGCTGAAGAAATACGAGCCCGCCTGCATCTTCTGCGGCAACGCGGAGAACGTCACGTACTTCAAAGGCAAAATCGTTTGCAGAGAATGTTTGAAGGATTTGCCTTCCCCTGTGACAAATTAAAGAATATGCGTTATAATAGAAATCACACACCCGCTAATTGTTAATTCTAACCTTTTTATATCTCCTTGCGTCCTCCCGGTCGATGCTGACGGGGGGATCTTTTTTTTGGCTATGAACACATCACTAGGTAATGGAGGATGAGGGGGAAATCAGACGGAAAAGCCGGCATTAATTTGTTCCGATGGGGTGCGAGAGCGCAAATCGATTGAAAAGCTCCCACTAAAATCGCTTCTGAGACGGGTATTCGGGTGTTGAGCCTTGATTAATGGGAGCTTTTCCGTCTAAATCATAGCAAAAGGGCGGTTGGGTGAAGTTTAGTGGGACATTTTCAGACTGTTGAATCCTAGAAGCGGCTCTCTGCCTTGCTATGGCTCGTGCAAATGGTTCAAACGGGAGTGGTCGGGCTCTCCATAAGCAACGAGGGTCTGGAACTAAGATTCTTACCCCTCGAGCAGCGATTGGTACACATCTCTCCGGGACAAGCCCCGGTCACGCGCGGCGAGCTTCATCGCTTCCTTGCGGTTGCCGGTCTGGGCTGCGTACCGCTCAACGTGTTCCGCCAGCGTAAGCTGCGCCCACCAAGCCCCCGCTTCTCCCGCCGATTCCGCCGTTTTCCGGCCCGATCCCGTTTTTTCCGGTCCCGCTCCTTCGATCACCAGGCAGCATTCGCCGATCGGCGGAACCTGCTCCGCATGCGCCAGGCACGCCCGCACGGTTCCGCGCACCGCTTCCTCGTGCCGCTTCGTCAGCTCCCGGATGACGGCCATGCGCCGGTCGCCCCATCTTTCGGCCAGCAGGGCAAGCGTTTTGCGCACGCGATAGGGAGACTCGTACAGGATCAGCGTGCCCGGTTCGGCTTCAAGGGTGTCCAGCATGCGTTCCATGCCCTTCCGGTCTCGCGGCGGGAAGCCGGCGAACAGAAAACGGTCGGTCGGAAGCCCGGAAATGATCAAGGCGGACAAAGCCGCGTTCGCTCCCGGCACAGGAACGACAGGAATGCCGCGGGTGGCGGCTTCCGTAGCCAGCTGCGCCCCAGGATCCGAGATCGCGGGAATTCCGGCGTCGCTGACGAGCGCGATATTCCGGCCTTCCTCCAGCATTTTGATCAACTCCGGTCCGCTCGCTTCCCGGTTATGCTCATGATAGCTGACGAGACGGTTTTGGATTTCGAAATGAGTGAGCAGCTTGCGGGTTTGACGCGTATCTTCGGCCGCGATCAAATCGGCATCGCGGAGCGTACGGATCGCCCGGAACGTCATGTCCTCCAGATTGCCGATCGGCGTCGCCACCAGGTACAGCGTGCCGGGCTTCTCGCGGGAAGCGAAGCTGCGCTGCACTTGGGCTTCTTCCGGATGGCGTTCCGAATCTCTCTCCAGCTCCGTTTTATCGCTCACGATAATGCCTCCTCATCCGATTTCCGCACGTCCGTCAGTTCCGTTTTTCTTCCATAGAATACATCAAGAAGCTCTCCCGTATAAGCGCCGCCTTCCCCGTAGACGATGAGCGGGGGCAGAAGCCGCGCCTCCGGCCTGCCGTCCTTCGCAGCCTCCACCAGCACCATGTTCGCCTCGCCCGACAGCCGCGGATGCACGAACCGGATCCGCTTGGGCTCCAGCCTGTGCTTGCGCATCGATGCCAGAATGTCGGCCAGCCGGGCCGGCCGGTGCACCATCGAGACGCGCCCTCCTTTACGCAAGGCGCGCGAACAGGCGGCCGTCACGTCGTCAAGCGTGCAGCCGATCTCATGCCGAGCCATCGCGAGATGCGGATTGTCCTTCAGCTCCCCGGTGCCTACGGGCATATAAGGCGGATTCACGGTGACCGCGTCGTACGTCCCGATCAACGCGGAATCCTCCGGCCATTCCCGGAGATCGGACTCCAAGATCCGGATCCGATCGCCGAGGCCGTTGAGCTCCACGCTGCGCTTGGCCATATCCGCGAGCCTCGGCTGGATTTCCACGCCTTCGATGGCCGCCTCGGTCCGGGTAGACAACAGAATCGGGATGACGCCGTTGCCCGTACAGAAGTCGAGCACCTTCCCTCTCGGCGGCACGCCGGCGAACCGGGCCAGCAGAACCGCGTCCATAGAGAAGCTGAACACTTCAGGGCTCTGGATGATCTTGAGCTCCTGCGTAAGCAAATGGTCAAGCCGCTCGCCGGGCGCGAGCCGCACATCGGATTCGGTCATGGGGAAGCGAACTCCTTTATCGGTTGAAAACCCTTGTATCAAGTGCTCGCCCCTTAGCTTACTCGACTTCTCTCCATGATGCAATGACGAGACACTCGCCGGCAACCTTCGCACATACCTCAATACATTATCCTGTCAACAAAAAAAGCCTTTCCCGGAGGAAAGGCGGTTCTCGGTCGAGATTCCGATCGATTATTTGCTCAGGAAAGAAAGACAGAACAGGCAGTCGCCCTCCATGCGGAGATGTCCGTAATACACGTTGCAGATATGAAACCCTTCATGATACAAACGGGCCAAATTGTCGTACCCTTCCCCCACCGTTACTGCCGGCTTGTTCTTCCTTTCGGCGGCCGGTTCTTCCGCCGATTCCTTCGCCGCGGCCGGGTCCGTCTCCCGCTTCAGCACCTTGCGGAGCTGCTGGTTCTCAATCCGGAGCCGCTGGTTCTCTTCGAGCAATTCCTTGATCTTGAGCTTGAGCGCTCCGAAGTCGGCATGAACGGTGCCAATGTGCGACTCCAGCTCATCCATCCGCAGAAAAATATCCTTCATGTACGGCTATCCACCTCAAGCATCAGGTTGTGGGTTCCCGGTCATTTGAGGACGACATCGTCGAAAGGCAATTCCTTGACCTTGCCGAGTTCGAACAGATGGACGTGGACCGTCCGGGTGCCGACGTTCAGGCCGACGACCTTGCCTTCTCCCATGGAGGTGACTACTTGGCGGCCGACCGCCGGGAGCTCTTCTTTAGCGCTTTCGTAATTGTCGTGCTCGAATTTCAGGCAGCACATCAGGCGGCCGCACAGCCCCGATATTTTCGTAGGGTTCAGCGACAGGTTCTGGTCTTTGGCCATCTTGATGGAGACCGGTTCGAAGTCGCCGAGCCACGAGGAACAGCAGAGCACGCGCCCGCATGGACCGATTCCGCCGAGCATCTTGGCTTCGTCGCGTACGCCGATTTGCCGCAACTCGATGCGGGTCCGGAATACGCCGGCCAAATCCTTGACCAGCTCCCGGAAATCGACGCGCCCTTCAGCCGTGAAGTAAAAGATGATTTTGTTCCGGTCAAACGTGTATTCCACGTCTACGAGCTTCATCTTCAGCCCGTGATCCCTAATCTTCTGCAAACCGATCGTAAACGCGTTCTTGGCCGCGCCGCGATTCTCTTCCACCGCCCGGGCGTCGACTTCGCCGGCCACGCGGATCACTTTCTTGAGCGGAAGCACGACATCCGATTCGCCGACCGTCTTCGGGCCGACGACGACTTTGCCGTATTCCACTCCGCGCGCCGTTTCTACGATAACATGCTGATCTCGGGTCACCGGATGCTCGGCGGGGTCGAAATAATAGATTTTGCCCGCTTTCTTGAAGCGGACGCCGACTACATCGTACAAAATCTACCCCTCCCGCACGTTCACCAGAAATTGCTCCAACGCGAGCTGGGGCGGCACATGGGCCTTGATGCGCCTCGCCGCCGTCAGCGCCGCTTCCATAGCCCCGGCCCAAGCTTCGATACTCCGGCTCCAAGCGTGTTTCGCGATCCATTCCGCTTGGTCGGCGAATACCATCCGCGATTGGCGGCCGGTCATGGCGTAAATCATATCTCTATACCATAAGGCGAATAATTGCAGCAGCGTGTCAACATGTTCCGAGAGATCCGTCTTGAAAATCTGCTGTTGCGAGAGCAGCAAACTGCCAGGGAACCGGGACGGATTCTCCCTGCCTAATTGTATCACTACGTTTCGGATTTCTGCAAACCAATTCTCTTCCGCAAGTCCGCGCGCCGCGGCCAATCCGGGGGCCAGATGGACGGCTGCCCTGGCCAGCAGCTGGGGTTTGCCCTCCGCTATCAATTTCTCTTCCATCGCTTCCCGGTCGCCCGGCACGAACGGAACGAGCTGCGTTCTCGACAATAGGGTGGGAAGAACCGCCTTGGCGGCGGGCGCGATCAGAATCGCGACGACCGGGGACGGCGGTTCTTCCAGAAATTTCAGCAGGCTGTTGCCGGCCTGGAGGGTCATCGTTTCGGCCGCCTCGATGATATAGACCTTATATCCTGCTCCGGCGCTTCGGTAGGACAACTCCCGCTGCAGCTCCCGGATCTGCTCGATCTTGACGCTTGCCCCATCGGGCGAGATCACATGCAAGTCGGGATGGTTGCCGTGACTCACTTTGCGGCAGGACAAGCATTCCCCGCACGAATCGTCGCCGCCCCGTTCGCAGAACAGCGCCCCGGCGAACGCCAGCGCCGTTTCATGCCGTCCCGATCCGGCGGGTCCCGCGAACAGATAAGCGTGGGCAATCCTTCCGGAACGGAGCGCGTGCTGCAGCAGGGATTTGGCCCTGTCTTGCCCGGCAATATCGCGAAAACCCATCGCTGCACCTCACCGCGCTGCCAATCCGCATGCTAGGCGTTACCCGGATCGGCAGCTTTTAAAATACCAAATTGATCAACATGCCGCGGATCTCCCCCACTTTGCTGAGCAGATCGATGCGGCCCTCTTCGGACTGGAGCAGCTCCTCGCCCATGCTGACGAGCATGGCGTCGACTTCCTCCAGCAGCTTGTATCGTTTCCCTCTCCCCCGGCGGTCCCAGCCCTTCGTATCCTTCAGGCCGATCCCCCGGCGGACCGTATCTTCCAAGAAGCTTTTGACCATCTGGCGATACAGGACGAGCTCCCGCACCGTCATCGAGCGGGTGAGCCGGTCTCCTTGGAGACGGATATCCTCCAGCTTGCGCTGCAGCTCTTCCTGGGTTCTTCCTTCTTCCTGCTGCTGCATGAGATCCGCAAAATTGTTGGACGGGGCCGGCCGGTTCGCCGTTTCCCCTCTCTGCAGCGTTTTGTTCATCGGATACAAGCCCGGCTGGATTTTCAAAGCCGCTCACCGCCCGGTTGTCGTCGTATTAGAAATGTTCGAACCGTTCGACCGGAAGCACGAACACGGCGGCGCCGCCCACTTGCACTTCGACCGGGAACGGAATATACGAATCGGCCGCTCCGCTGACGGGGGACACCGGCGTCACGAGCTGATCCCGGACCTTGCAGTTGGCGCGGATGACATCGAGCGCGTGCTGCACCCGGTCGTCCTCGATCCCGATCAGGAACGTCGTATTCCCGGCACGCAGAAACCCGCCGGTACTGGCCAGCTTGGTCGCGCGGAAACCTTCCTTGATGAGCGCGTTCGACAGACGGTTGCTGTCCTTGTCCTGAATAACCGCAATCAGCAATTTCATCGGTTAGGCCCTCCTTCAGACGAAGTGATGGTCGATCTTTCTTTAAAATTGGACATCCATCCCGGAAATTCCTCTTTTCAAAGGCCCGGGAGCCTCTTCGACAAATACCGCCAAGCTTCTTCCGCCAGCTCCTCCGGACTCGCCGAAGCGTCGAGCGTGACGAATCGTTCCGGAAACATCCCCGCCACGATCCGGTATCCTTCCCTGACCTTCCGGTGGAACTCCAAACTCTCCAAGTCCAGCCGATCCACCTTGCTCCGGCCGCCCGACTCCAGCCGCGCCAATCCGATTTCCGGATCCAGGTCGAGAAACAAGGTCAGATCGGGCATTCGGCTCTCCGTCGCGAATCGGTTGATATTCCATACCGACTCGATGCCGAGTCCTCGGGCATGGCCTTGGTAAGCCAGACTGCTGTCCACGAACCGGTCGCAAATGACGGCAGCCCCGCGTTCCAGCGCCGGAACCACTTTTTCGGCCAAATGCTGCCGCCTCGCTGCCGCATACAGAAGCGCTTCCGTCCAAGGGTCCATGCTCGTATGATCAACATGCAAAATGATTTCGCGAATCGCTTCGGCAATCGGGATGCCGCCCGGCTCGCGGGTCGTCGTCACTTCTCTGCCGGTAGCGGCCAATCGAGCCGACAATTCCCGAATCAACGTGGACTTGCCCGCTCCTTCTCCGCCTTCCAGCGTAATGAACCAACCGCTTGCCACTCTAGCTGCTCCTTTCGGCCAATCCCTCTGAAACCCCTCTGCGCGAGAGTCCGCGAACGATGCCATAGACGGCCGCCGCCCCCGCGCTTACCACCATCATATCAAAGCAGACGTTAAACATAAACAAATGCTTGCCGAGATCTGCCTCGCCGTCTCCCAGAATCGGCACGACCGCGGAGAACAACCCCGCCAATCCAACGGCTGCCATCGACTCGAGGCCCAGCCGCACGCGATGGGAAGAGGAACGAAGCCAATATGCGATCAGTCCAGCGAAGTAGAGAACATAGAATCCGACAAACCAGCCCAGCGAGCGCGGCATACGGTGCACTTTCCATTCGCTCCAGACGCTGAAGAAATGGGATAACGCCCCGCGCGGTTTGCCTTCGGACTTCACGTAATTGCCCAGGTAATAAGGACGGACGAACACCGCGTTCTCCGCCGCCTTCTCCAGCTTCTGAACGAAACGGCCGGGATGCCGGAAATAATAAGCCGCAATATCTTTATGACCCAGCTTTCGCAGCACCTCGCGGTCCAGCACCGGATCGTTCTGGGGGATCGCGGTCCCTTTTTGAAAATAGTTCGTTCCCGCTAGCACGGCGTATTTGTCCGGTATGCCCAGCTCCTTCATATCCCGCGCCACGTCGGGAGAATCTTTGAGCACGCCGTAGAAAATGGATTGGTACAGATTGATTTGCTTCAGACCGCTGGGAGCCGCGACGATCATCAGCACCGAGCTGGCGAGCAGAACGGCGATGCCCGTCAGCACCTGGCGATGCCAGCGTCGGTCTTCCCGCAGCGGCAACATCCGCCAGGCGAGCAGCGCGAAGGCGAATCCGAGCGGCGCGTTCTGAATTTTCGAGGTGACGACCGCGAAAGCCGCGATGACGAACAAGGCCAGCAAACGTCCGCCGGGCTTGTCCTGCGAAGCCATCGCGAAAGCGGAAGCGGTCGCCAGCAGCATGCCGAGCAAAGCATACGGCTCGCCGAAGAACGATTGGAAATAGGCCAAGTAACCGACGTCGCCGAAGACGAAGAGCAGCATGATGCCTGCAAGGACCGACACCGCCGCGGTGGCGGCTTTGCGTCCAGGGATGGCCGGGAGGTATCGGATAAATAAATAAACGGCGGTGGCGAACAATAGCGTATATACGGCTCCGAACCAGCGGATATCGAATACTTGGCCATTGAAGATCCGGGCGATCCAGCCGATGACCGCAAGGAGCAGGATTTGCGTCGTCACGTACGCCGAACCCCAATTGCTCTTGTAGCCGTAATGCTCATGTGCATACGCGAAATACCGGTCGGCGTA
Source organism: Cohnella sp. CFH 77786 (assembly GCF_019400745.1). GTDB lineage: Bacteria > Bacillota > Bacilli > Paenibacillales > Paenibacillaceae > Cohnella. The sequence goes on from NZ_WJIB01000022.1 coordinate 76,841, forward strand.
GGTTTCTTGCGTATCGAGATACCGGAAACCCGCAATTCTCATGAGACGGCTGAAATCGCCGTTGTCGGCCACGCCGATGAACGGAGGCGTCATGAGCACCCAGACGGCCAGCCCGATGCCCGACAGAGCGGCGATCAAAGCGAAATATAATCGGATGTCGTATTTGCGAAAAAACCTCATCCCGTTCTTCCTCCATTTACCATTGTTGGGAGATTACCCGGATAGATTTCAATGCCGGGTCCTCCGCTCCCTGGATGCTTGCGCCCTGCCTTCTCCATTGAAGCAGCCTGTCCCTGATGCCCTCGGTGACGATCTCTCCCGGATACAGCTCGGGAATGCCCGGCGGGTAAGGCACGACCCATTCCCCCGCGATTCTTCCGGCGCATTCCTGCAGCGGCACCCGCTCGGTAGCGGGCAAGACACGATGTATGATGACGGGCTCCGGAATGTCCGGTTCCGTATCGGTTTCCGATTCTGCCAGGTTGTACTTGGCGGCTCCATCTTCCGCCATCACGTCTTTTGGAGCCGCATGACGAGTGGAAACCGCATCGGATATTTCATTTAGAGCACGGACAAGCCTGTCCGCGTCCTCCTTGCGGGACCCGACGCCAAACGCCAATACGACGTGCCGGGAGTCGGCCATCTCTGGGATGCAGCCCCGTGCCGCCAGCTCGTCCCGAAGCCGGAATCCGTCCATCTTTCGCTCGGAATCGAATAGGACCAGTTTCAAGGGATCCTGAGAGTCTTCTCCGCCCCGTCCCATTTCCCGAAACGGAGTCTGCGGCAGGAGTTTCCGCACGCCCCGTACGGCTTGGAGCGCGGGTTCAAATGAGGATGTTCCCTCGACATGCAGCTGCCGGCGGGCCAGATCGAGGGAAGCGAGAAGCGGAAACGACGGGCTGGAGCTTTGCACCATTCTGAGCGCCTGCCGGACCGCTTCCCGGTTCACGAGCGTTCCTTGCATATGGAGCATGGCGCCCATCGTCATGGCGCTCAGCATTTTGTGGGCGGATTGGACCGCGATATCCGCTCCCGCTTGCAAAGCCGATCGAGGAAAGTCGGGATGCAAGCCGAAATGGGGACCATGCGCTTCGTCCACCAGCAGCGGCTTGCCGGCGGCATGGCAAATGTCTGCGATGGGCTTTAGATTGGCGGCCATGCCGTAGTAATTGGGCGAGCACACGACGACGCCTCTGGCTTCGGGATAACGGTCCAGAGCTTCCCGTATCCGGTATGCCGCAGGCATGACCGCCAAACCCGAGGCCGGTTCGATGTCCGGCTGCAGCAGAACGGCTCGAACGCCCGCCAGCATCAATCCGTGGAACACGGACCGATGGGAGTTGCGCTGCACGATGAGCAGGTCTCCGGGAGCGGTCGTCCCGAGAATCATGGCCAGGTTACCCGCCGTGCTTCCACCGACGAGGAAGCGCGTTTCTTCGGCGCCGAAGCAATCGGCCGCGAGCCGCTGCGCTTCCGCGATCGGTCCGCCAGGATGGTGGAGGTCGTCCGTATCCGCCAATTCCGTGACATCGAGTTCAAGCAAGGACCGATATCGGCCGTCAGCATCCTTATCGTCCCATATCGCCCGTTGTTTATGACCGGGAACGTGAAACGAAGCTGCTCTTAATCCGGCATGGTTCGCAAGCATCTCATAGATCGGCGCTCTATCTACCTTCACTCGGGCGTCTCCTCTTCGTCTATTCGTTTCTCCATTTTAGCAAGAGCCCGTCCAATCGCCAAACGCCGCATCAAACAAAAACGCCAGAACCCAAGGTTCTGACGTTCTTGTCATCCCGATTCAAACATGGAATCGGACCCATATTTGCCGAAGCTGGCGTACGAAAAACGGATATTTCTCGTCCTTGACATCCGTGCGGACCATCTCGGACTCGCATGACAGACAGATAAATTCCGTTACGACGGTAATGCCTTCTTCCTTGAGCTGGCCGCATACGATGCAGGTTTTCGGTTCCGTGGTTTGCATGCCCATCCCCTGCTTTCTTTCGCTTTGTCGTCAGTATGCCCGAATTCTATGAAAATATACACGCTTTCATAGGCTGAATCATAATATTCGCGCCTGTATCCGCCGATAGTATCTTCAGAAGCTTGCATTTACGCCTTGGGAGTGTTGAAATGAAAACGCCCGTTGCCGCTAGCGATCCGACCTACTACCATTATAAGCTCGTTCGCAAAATATTGCTCCGACCGGAGAGCAAATACAGTTATTTGACTACCGCCCTTTTGGGGAGCGCCGTCATCGTCGTCGTTCACGGCTGGGCCGGATTGCTCGCCGTCCCCTTTTCCCTGGGCATCATGCTTCTCATCCACGCGGTCGTGCTGAAATTGACGGTGAGGAGGGTCGACGAACCTTGGGAAAAACGGTTCGCTTTCCGCCGCGACTGGCCCTGGATCGGACCGCTCCCCGTCATGGACACGAATCTCGGCCTGTTCAGACGGCTGCACTTCCATTTGTTTCTCGTCGGGTGCTGCGTTTCCCTTCTCTCTTATCCTTGGTCCGGATCCGCGTGGATCGTCGCCCTGTTCTTCTGGCATCTGTGGCTGTTGTCTCCACGGCTTCGGCTGCTGTGGCGCATGCGCAAGGAGAAAGCCGACGGTGTGATCCGATTGGCCTCTCGGGAAGTCAGCTACTATCATCGTTAAGAAAGGGGCCGCTAATCCTTGCGGATTTTCCACGGTACGCAACACGAAAAAGGAGCCGCAAATGCGGCTCCTTCCTCTTGTGCTCTGGTCGTCGACTATCGACTGCTCGGGCAAACATCCGGCCTGGCGGCGTCCTACTCTCCCAGGACCCTGCGGTCCAAGTACCATCGGCGCTGGAGGGCTTAACGGTCGTGTTCGGGATGGGTACGCGTGGAACCCCTCCGCCATTGCCACCAGATCGGATCTCG
>NZ_WJIB01000023.1 GCF_019400745.1 Cohnella sp. CFH 77786
GATCAAACTCTCCATAAAGGTAAAACCTTATTGAAGAGCCGTGATGGCTCAAAAGTTAAAGCTGGTTTTTCGAACCGAAGTCCGAATCCGTATTACGCTCGATGTTCAGTTTTCAAGGAGCAATTCGTTGTGCTTGTCCGCCTCGCCGAAAGCGAAGCAGGAATTACATCATAACGCTTCGGCAACTCGTTTGCAACCCTCAATTTCTTCCAGATCGCATTCCCCGTTGCTCGACTGCACCGTTTCGACCGACGCAGGAATTACATCATACCTCGAACACGATTGCTATGCAACCGGAAATTTCTTCCACGGATATGCTACCTGCCCAAAGCCGGGGCCCACCAGTTCGCCCGTCCGAGGAGCTTCATTAAAGCAGGCACGACGATCACCCGAATAAACGTGGCGTCGATGAAAATCGCGCTGAACAAGCCGACGCCGAGCGCCTTCGTGATCTCGATGTCCGTAAAGACGAAGGAGCCGACGACGACGATCAGGATGAACGCGGCGCTCGTGATGAGCCCGCCCGTTTTCGTCAGTCCGGCGGCCGTGCTCTTCTCGTTGTCCCCCGTTTTCTCGTATTCCTCTTTGATCCGGGAGATCAAGAACACCTCGTAATCCATCGAGATACCGAACACGACGCAGAAAATGGTGACGGGCAAAACGACGCTTACGTATCCGATCGAAGTGATGTGCAGCAAATGGGCCAAGTGCCCTTCCTGGAACACGATCACGACGATGCCCAAGCTGGCCCCAAGGCTCAGCACGTTCATCAGAACGGCTTTCAGCGGCAGAAGCAGGGAACGGAACGCCGCGAACAGAACCAGATAAGTGATCGCCATCACGAAACCGACCATGGAAGGAAGTCCCTTGTTGATCCGGTCGATAATGTCGACCCGGTTAGCCGCCATACCCGTTACGTGCGCCTTCAAGTTGCCGGCGTCCTCCCCGCGCAGCCTTCGGACTAAGCTTTCGGTTTCGGCCGATTCGAAGTCCCAATGGGGCACAACCGTAAGAAGCGCGGAGCGGCCCCTGGCCAGCCCTTGATCCTCAAACCGTTTTCTTGCCGCCGCATCCTGTAACAAAGCTCCGGTCTTCTCCGGAGAAAGGTTCCCGAGCAAGGTCGCATAGCTTCTGACTTTATCCACGCCGTGGAGCGACCGAATCCGCTCGGTATACGCCTGAATGTCTCGAATCGTCCGAACGTCCCATACGGAAGCCGGACTTTCCAGCACGATTTGGATGGGGGCCGCTTCCCGAACGTCGTACGTTTCCTTCAACAAATCGGAGCCTTGCCTCGATTCGTACGAAGGAGGCAGCACCTCCGCGTTCGGAACGCCGAGCTTCATGCCGCCAACCGGCAACATGAGAAGGATCAGCCCGCCGCTCATCAGCGAGGCGAGAACGACCGGCCTTTTCATCACCGTAAAAGCGATGCGTTCCCATGTTTGGGACGTCTGGCGTCTGCGCTGAAGGGCGGGAAAAAGGGGAAACCGGTTGATCCCATGGCCGATGATCCCGAGAAGCGCCAGCAACAGCGTATTGGAAAAAAGCACCGACGTCAGCACGACGAGAACCCCGCCCAAGCTCAGGGAGCGCATGACCGGCAAGTCGATGAACAGCATCCCGAGCATGCCGATCAACACGGCAAAACCCGAGAAAAAAATCGATTTGCCCGCCATCTGGCAAGTCCTTGCCACGGCCGTGCTGACCGCCCGCTGCCGAACGAGCTCCTCGCGGTAACGGCTGACGACGAACAAAGCATAATCGATGCCGACCGCAAGTCCCACCATCGTCACCATGTTCGGCATGAAATTGGACAAGGAATATTTTTCGGCGATAAAATAAGAAGCTCCGAGCGTGCACGAGACGCTCATGACTCCGACGATCAACGGGAGAATGGCCGCTCCCACCGTGCCGAATATGAGCAGCAGCACGACCAGGGCAATCGGCAGACCCAGCATTTCCGACTTCGACAAATCCTTTTTCGTCGCTTGTTGAATGTCATACAGGGTAGCCGTGGCCCCGTCGACGAACACCTTCATATCCTTCGGCGGATGAATCAGATTCCGCACCGACGGATACTTGTCGACCGCGGCGAAAGTGTCCAAAGACATTTCGACATGGACGGACTGCACGCCCGTCCGATTGGAGGTGCGCGGCGTCTCGTTGACCGAAATCCTTCTGACGTAAGGCAGCCTCCGAAGCGGATCCAATGAGGTCAAAATGTCGGAGATCGCGCGCGGTTCCGTCAAATCCAGCTTGTCGCTCGTGTACACCACGGTCACGGCGGAGGGGGCCACCCCTAACCGGTCCTGCAGCAAGCTAAAGCCGCGGTCGGACTCGCTTCCCCGGGGGGCAAAGCCATTATCTTTGAGCAGGTCCGGCAACTGTTTTGCATACGTACCCAAACCGATGAAAAGCGCGGCGCAAACCGCAACGACGACCCATCGGTAACGATGCATGGCATAGCCCCAACGCCAGAAAAAACCTTTCCCGTCCCGTTTGCTCACCAATCCGCCCAACCCCATTTTCCAAACCCAGTGTGCTCTTATCCTTCGCCGAAACCGAGTCGGTATGCACGATTTCGCAAATCCCTTGATTTCTCAGAAGAATGGCATTGACAGCGTTCAATCCGCTATGCTAATATCATTTTTGTCGTCCGATACGGGGCCATAGCTCAGCTGGGAGAGCGCATCGCTGGCAGCGATGAGGTCAGGGGTTCGATCCCCCTTGGCTCCACCAAAACGATAATTCAAACCACTTCGTTCTGAAGTGGTTTTTCTGTTTTGGTGGACTGCCAAGGGGGAGCGAACCCCAGGATAGGGGGACGTTCCGCGCGGAGGGAGTGCTGAAAAGCTTCATTGAATAACTTCAACGGACGAGCACGGCATCGAAATCTACCGCTGCGATCTTCTTCATCGAATCCGCTTCGTCAGCAAATTTGATCAAGATTTCGTTATCCCCCTTGGCTCCACCAAAACCATAATTCAAACCGCTTCATTCTGAAGTGGTTTTTCTGTTTTGGTGGACTGCCAAGGGGGAGCGAACCCTTGGATAGGGGGACGTTCCGCGCGGAGGGAGTGCTGAAAAGCTTCATCGCATAACTTCAACGGACGAGCACGGCATCGAAATCTACCGCTGCGATCTTCTTCATCGAATCCGCTTCGTCAGCAATTTGATCAAGATTTTGTTATCCCCCTTGGCTCCACCATACTTGAATGATAAACACGCCGAGTCAGGCGTGTTTTTTGGCGTTCTAAATGGCTCGAGATGCCTCATCTTGGCGCACTCATCGTCCCTTGTCATGTATTCAAGTGACACGGGGCATGAAATTTCATGACCAGTCATATGACAGGACTCACTTGTTAACCCACCCTCGGTTGCCGTAAATTGGTAATTAGGTGATACAAATTGTATCCTTTAAACTTCTCATTGCATTCATTTGTAAGGAGGATTGATGAAATGTCGGGTTTACCAGGCAGTAGCAGGAGATCCGCGCGCAGATTGGCAGCAGCGCTGCTGTCCTTCGTTCTGATGTATCCTGCTCTCCAGCAGACTGCGCACGCCAACCCCGCCCCGGGAGAGATCGGACTGGAGTATGATTCCTATGCCGTGTCGGAAAACGAAGGCTATGTTTACCTGTCAGTCATCAGGTACAACGGCTCCGACGGCGAAGTTGCCGTCGATTACACCACAAGCGACGGCACGGCAAGCGGCGGCAGCGACTATGAGACGGCCGGCGGCACGCTCACGTTCGCGGCGGGCGAAACGTCGAAGACGATCTCGGTACCGATCTACAATGATACCGACACGGAAGGCGACGAGAGTTTCACGGTCACGCTCGGCAATCCGACGAACGGGGCGACGCTTGGAACGATCACCGGCTCGAACGTCTCGATCGTGGACGACGACACCTGGATTCCGGATCCGCCGGGACAGCTGCAGTTGGATACGGCATCGGCCACGGTCGATGAGGGCGGCAGCTTCGTCTCCCTGTTGGTGACGCGCACGAGCGGAGCGGGCGGCACGGTGACGGTCGACTACGGCGTCGGGGGCGGCAGCGCGTCGGAGGGCTCGGATTTCACCGGCACCTCAGGGTCACTCACGTTCGCGGAAGGAGAAACGTGGAAGACGATCGAGGTGCCGATTCTCGATGACGCCGAATACGAGGGTAATGAGAATTTCACGGTATCGCTGTTTAACGCGACAGGCGGTGCCTCGCTGGGGACAATCACGAGCGCGGTCGTCACCATCACGGACAACGATCCTTACGTGGAGCCGGAAGGACGAGCGGTTTTCGTTGATCGTATCGTGAAAACGGAGGAAAATAGCGGCATCGTAACCGTTACCGTTATCCGCAAAGGCGGAAGCGCCGGGATCCTGAAAATTCGGTATGAGACCGCTGACGGGAGCGCGATCGCGGGTGAGGACTACACCGCGGCGGAGGGAACGCTTGCTTTTGCCGACGGAGAAACGGTGAAAACAATCGAAATCCAGATAAAAGAAGACTCAAAACAGGAGCGGAAAGAGACCTTTCAAGTTCGGATCTGGAATGCTAGTTTCGCGGGCGGCGATTTCGCACGGGAGGCCCGCAATACCGCGGAGATCACCATTAACGATAACGACGGCCGGCATCGGTAGCTGGACGGAAAACAAGCGGCATGAGCCGACAGCCTGTTGGGAAATCCTCAACAGGCTGTCGACGTTTGGGCCGGCATATGCAAGTGAACGCTTATTTCTCGTTCATCTCGATCGGCAAATCCTCGGATCGGCTCCGTCTCCACGTTCCGATCCCGCAATCGTTTCACGGCGTCTTCCACATCGTTTGCCTCGAACGCCAAATGCCTCCCTGATGCTTCCTTCGCCAAACGGATCTCATCATTCCAGATCGACGCGAAGCAGTACGCGATCGGAGCTGTCCGAATAGAAAACCAGCCGGTCACCTGTCGATTCGATTCGGGGCGGCCGATTCCACGCTTCGCGATCGGAACCGGGCTGCCCGTATACGGCAGTCGCCAACCAGCCAACCCCCGGGTTCAAGCTTGCCGTCACCGTGGGAATGACCGTGCGGGACCGCATCAGATTCGTGTTCGCGTTCGGATATCTCGATCCGCTTTGATCCTCAGTCCGGGGACATGCTCCGGGCGGACGGAGGGCAAGGCTTCGGCCCCGATTCCGCCTGGAGTCGCGGGCAGGCTTGGGCGCTATACGGCATGGCCAACATTTACAAGCATACCGGAGAGGTCCGTTATCTCGAAGCGGCCCAAAGATCGGAAGACCTGATCCCTTACTGGGATTTCCGCTTGCCTGAGCTGGAGGGGCAGCCCCGGGACACGTCCGCGGCCGCCATTGCGGCATCCGGACTGCTGGAATTGGCCGAGTCCTGTTCCGCTCCAGTAGGCCGCACGTTCCGGACGGCCGCCGAGAGGATTTTATCGGCATTGACGGAACGGCATTCCGCCCTGGACCGCAAAGACCTCTTCGCCTTGTTGACCGAGGGCACCGGCCATGTTCCGGAAAACAAAAACATCCATGTTTCGTTGATTTACGGCGATTACTTCTATCTCGAGGCCGTTGCGAAACTGGCTGGATGGAACCGCAGGTTCTTCTAGCACCGTGCAACTCGTGAAGAAGGGGCAGTCTATCGGTCTCCCGGCCGAATGACTGCCCCTTTGTTCCGTTAAGGACGGTATTTCCCCAGCATCTCCTCAAGCGTCCTTCTCATCTCCGACAGCAATACCGGCGGCCCTTGCACGGTCGCCTCCGGCCCCAATCCGATGAAAAACCGGACGAAGTACGGAATTTCGCGTCTCGGAACGCTGCCGTCCAGACGCCCCGTGCCATCCTCCCTAACGACCAGCGCCGGGCCCGCGCAATCCTGAAAGCTCGAGACGCAGTGCCATAGCTCCGTCTCGCACCTGCGAACCCCTTGCCTGCTCAGCTCCGCTTGAATCCGGACAAGCTCCTGCTCTTCCTGCGCCAGAGCCACCCGATTTCCGAGATGGATGTGCCGGAGATCCTTCGGTTCCGATCCGCCTTGACCATGAACGGCGGATTGGATCCGGTCGCAGCGGAACAATCGGTAATCTCCCCGCAGGAAGCAATAGGCCGGGCAATACCACAATCCGTTGTTGGCGTAGATTCCGATCGGCTGGATTTCCCGCTTCGACGTTCCTTCGCCCGACTCGTATTCGATGAGCAGCACTTTCTGATGGACGGCCGCGTCGAGCAGGACCGGCAAATACGGCGAGTGCACGTGCCGGACCGGCGTTTCGAAGTCGACCCGGTTTTTCATTTGGTCGATGCGGTCGCGGACGTCCCCCGGCATATAGCGGTAAAACTTCCCCAGCGCCGACGATATTTCGGTTTCGAACGGCAAATCCGCGTAATGGCGCAACGCGTGGCTCGCGAAGAACATCGCCGCCGCCTCCTCCTCCGTGAACGCGATGGGAGGCAGCACCCTTTCGTTCAGCACCTGGTACCCTCCGTGGGGACCGACTTCCGAATAGAGCGGAACGCCGAGCTCGCTTAACTCCTGCAAATCCCGCAGAATCGTTCTCTCCGACACGCCGAACTCGTGCGCAAGCTCCCGGACTTTGAACCTGCGTTTGCGGTTGACGGTCATCATCAGCTCCATCAGCCGTTTCGATTTGGACAAGCGGATCCCTCGTTTTTGTCGGGTTTATGACAATTGTTGTCATCATTATCGACTACAATCGCATTGAAGTCCAGCGGAACGAAGAAATCCAAAACAAAGCCGGTTGTTTGTCGGTTCCGGCCGGCTGCACACGGTTCGCACCCGCTCCGTGTTCTCCGCCGGCATGATGCGTACTTGTTTCCGAAGCCGCGCCAGGTTCAAGGGTTATCGATGACGGAAAAACGAAAATCAAACGGCGCCCGATCACCGGAAAATCTTCCGGCAATCGAACGCCATATTCGTTCGAGGCTTCATCTGCGATAAGCGGCGGTGACGACTTCCCCCGTCCAACCTTCGGGAATCCGGACATTCAGCCGGACATCGTCGGGCGCTTCGGCGCGGATTCGGATCCGTCCGTCCTTCACGGTCCACTCGACTTCGATATGCCCTCCATGCGGGAGCGGCACTCGGCCGTTCGCCCACGCCAGACCGCAAGGCTGAGGCGCGATGATCGCTTCCTCCCATCCCGGCTTCTCCATCTTCACGCCCAGAATGCTCTCCGCCAGAAAATAACCCGGTGCGGCCGACCAGGCATGGCAATGGCTCCTCGTCAGCATGTTCGGATTGGCGCGGTTTTCCGCGAAATTCGGGTACATCTCCCAGCAGGTCGTCGCACCGTGGTCGATCATCCGTCCGTAGTTCTTCCGGATGTCGTCCAGCATCAAGTCATACTGTCCCGCCATCTTCAACGCTTCGTAGTAGAAGAAGGACATGAACGGACTTCCGATCGGAACGAAGCCGGCAGGCGGATACGCGAGATACGCTTCCAGCACCTGCCTCCTCTCTCCTTCCGCCGCGCCGCACAAATACGCGACGACCTGGGTCTGCATGCTGAAGATCTCCGAACGCCTTCCGTCCCGGTGGATGCAATCCAGATAAGCCTGACGCTCTTCATCCCATAGATGACGATTGATCGCGTCTTTGAGCCGGTTCGCCGCGGCCAGGAACAGGCTTCCCTCCTCGGCATGGCCGGCGGCCGCGGCCAGCAGAGCCGCCTTGCGGAGTGCCTGAACCAGGAACAGGTTCTGGTGGGTGACGATTCCCTCGTCGGGCTGGTCCATCGGCGCCCAGTCGAGCAGGTTCCAGGCCTTGATGTTCAGCAGCCCCGATTCGTCGAGATAGCGCAGGTAATGGGTCAACGTATGCCGGACCGAGGGCCAAATCTCGGCCGCGAAAGCGGCGTCTCCCGTATGGGACGCGAATTCCTCGCAGGCGATCGCCCAGAAGAACGTCCAGTTCGGGATGACGCTGCTCCAGGCGCTCGGCACCTGGTCCAGATACAGCGGAGTGACGTCCCCGGAACCGGGAACGAGCTTCAGGCACCGTTTGACGATTTCCGTCGCCCCGAATACGTAGTAATTGACCAAAGCTTCGTTGCGGCTGTCGCCCACCCAGAAAACCTGCTCGTAAGCCGGGCAATCGACGAACGTATCCTCCATGCAGAGGCGCGTCGTATGCCGGCTGATCTCCCAAATGTCGCCGAGCAGCGGATCCGAACAGCGGAACGAACCGTCGTCCGTCACGGGGTACGTGCTCTGGCGGAAATAGATCTCTTGGATCCGGACAGGCTCCCGGATATTCCGGATCGTGAGGATCAAATACCGCAGCCCGCGCCTGACCGGAGACTCGTACCGCTGCCGGCCCTCGCGGCAAACATAGCGGATCGTGTTGTCCAAGCCGAAGGTATGCTGGACGTAATCCTTCCGCCAGTATTCCACCCCGTATACGTCAAGCACCGTGCCTTCCTCCGCCTCGACTTCGAAACCGACGAAACCCGAACTTTCCGCGCCGAGGTCGATGACCAGCTCAAGGTCTCCTCCTTCCTCGAAAGCCGAGATCACCGCCGGCTCCGGAACGGGCAGAATCGCATTCCGGTAAGCGGGCGGTACCGCCCGCCTTTCCGCCGACGTTTTCCATACGTTCGCGCCGAATACGTCGTCTTCCGTATACAGCACCGGATCCACCGGACGGATCCAATCCTCCAGCGTCAGCAGTTGTTCCGCCGACGACATGCCGGCGGCGCGGACGAATTCGGGATCCTCCGTGCGCAGCTTCCTGCTCTTCGCGTCATCCAGCGAATCTTCCCGGGTGTCGAACGGTCCGACGGCGACGAACGGAACTTTGCCGTTACCGTCCCCGGACTCGAGCGGGGAGCGCATGGTGAACGGAACGGCGCCATCGATGCCCAGATGGAAGCCCCAGCCGTGCATGCTCGGCGTCGTAACGTCGATCAGGACCAAATGCTCGCCCTTCGTTAATCGCAGCCGGCCATACCGTTCGGGAGGTTCGCCGGTCCACGGGCCGCAAGGAAGGCCGTCCACCCAGAGGCCGTCCGCATGGACCCCGCCGGGAAATCCGATCGTGACGTCGCCATCATCCTGCAGAATGAGCACCGTGGCCAAATAACCCGTGAAGCCGACGGGATTGGCGTGGTTCACGCTGCCCGGGATCATCTGGGGACGCAAATCGATGACGGCCGAATAGCGGGGCGTTGTCACCCGGGAGAGGGCGGCAATGCTCGCGGGGTAGCGTTTCTCCTCCGTGAGAAAGGGAATATCGCGGGCCCGTAAATTCGTCCAAGGCATACAGCCTGCCTTCCCGATGACGGAAGCGTCCTGCCAGCCGGCATCGTCGAACGAAGGCTCGAGCCAACGGTCATCCCACATCCTGGCGTCGTACACTTCCGCGAAGCCCTGCTGGCAGGACATGCGGGGCGAATTCGCCTGCAGGGCTTCGTGTTTGGCGGTTTTCCACCCGGTTCCCGTCCCGCCCAGCACCTCCCCGTTCCGTTCGATTTCCGCCAGCAGCCCGCCTCGTCCGCGCAAGTAATAGAAGTTGCTTACGCCGAAATGCATGACGAGCGCGGCTACGGTGTTGTCCCCGTCGGGACGCAGCAGATGGCCGATCGCGTAGGTGTCGTAAGATTGCTCCTTCGGCCAGGAACGCACCGGTCCGCGCCCGACGTAAACCCCGTTGACGTACAGCACGTACCTGGAGTCCGCCGAGATATGGAGGTTCACCCCTTCCGCTTCGTCCGCCCGACAATCGAAACGCCCGCGGAAACACCGCCACTCGTTGCGCGGACTTTCCGCCGTTCCTCCCCAAATCCAGGAAGAGCTCCATTTCCGATCCATTCCCGTTCCCCCTTCAAATCGGTATTTCTATTCTCATTGTAAGGGAACGTTTCCGCCATAAAAGGGTTGATCCTGCCATTATAGGGGGGTATGATGACATCAAATGAAAGGAGGAGAGCGGTCGAGTGGCACGCAAAGCGAAGGAAACGACGGCGGCACGCCTGTTCTTCGACGATAGCCTTCCGTTCTACGCGAACCGGGTCGAGGAATCGTTCGAGCTCCATTACCATGATCATGAATTCACCGAAATCAACTATGTCGCCGAAGGGACCGGTTTCCACTATGTCGGCGACGAAACCGTGTCCGTCACCCAAGGAGAACTGTTCATCCTGCCGCTCGGCACCTCTCACGTGTATCGGCCGCGCTCTGCGGATGCCCGGGACCCGCTCGTGATCTACAATTTCATTTTCGTCCCCGACCGGGTGGCGGACGCGATCCGACACGTCCCGTTCCTGGAAGAGATGCCGGAAACGCTGGGTCTTCTGAATCTGGCTCCCGGCCGGCCGACCTGGCGCAAGCTCCGCGACCGGGCCGGGGCGTTCCGCTCCTTCTTCGAGCAAGCGCACCGGGAGCTGCATCGCCGCCAAACCGGCTTCATTCCCCGCGTCTATGGACTGTTTCTGTCTCTGATCGCGGAGATCGAAAGAACGCTGCGCGCCGAATCGTCCGACGCCCGCGCGGAACGCTCCGGGTGGGCGCAAGCGATGGCCTTCGTCGAAAGCTCCTATGCGGACCGGATCACGGCCCGGCAAGCGGCTGCGGAAGCCGGGGTCAGCACGAGACATTTTCACCGCTTGTTTGTCCGGGAAACCGGGAGCACGTTTTCGGAATTCCTGCAGAAGCTTCGGATCGAGAAAAGCCGCGAGCTGCTGACGGGTACGCGCCTGTCGGTTCAGGAAATCGCCGAAGCCGTCGGTTATCAGGACAAGAAGCATTTTCTGGAGCTGTTCAAGAGAACGACCGGGCTGACGCCGCGCGAGTACCGTTCAGGCAAGTAACGAATTGAATACTTTCTGAATCACTTGACGAAAACAGGCATGGAGCCTTGAGCTCCATGCCTGTCCGTTCATGCATCCAAAACCGGCCAACGATTAATGGTAGATCGTCGGATTGCGGTAACAGCAAATGATTTCGAGCGCCCGGCACAGTTCCCGAATGTCTCTATCCTTCATCTTCTCCAAGGTGTCGCGGACCAACCGTTCCAAATCGCGGTCCGTGACAGCCGGGATGTCGCGGCGGACGCTGACGTGCAAGGCATCCGTGTTCTTGTTTCCGATCAGTTGCACGGTAAAAACCCTCCATTAAGCCAATGAGGGTTAGCGCGAACCCCTTGGCAGCTTGGCAGTCATAGTTCCGGCGAACCTTAGACCCATAGCTTTGCGTCCTTGTTTTTCAACAAGTTTGCCATTTCAGCGGGATATTCGGTTATGGGCGATGCCTGTCTATCCGTACCATATCAGTTACTTAACCGTTCGTCAATCCGATTCCTCAGAAAAAGACGTTCGCGGCGCCACGTTCATCCGGAACGCGGACGGGCTGAAGCCGGTTTCGCGGCGGAACGCTTTCGCGAAGTGATTCGTATCCGCGACCACGATGATTATCCGGCTTACGGGGACAAGATCCACCCGATGCGCGACAACGAAGCTTACAAGCGGAATCCTTCCACCTTCGTCCGGTCAAACGGAGTTCCCGAAGCGAATGGGGACGGTATACCCAGAATGGCAAAACGCTTTACGCGCATGTTTTCGAAGAAAACGTCGGCCCGATCCTCCTGCCCGGACTGGCGGGCAAGGTGCGCAAAGCGCGCTTGCTGGCGGACGGCTCCGAATTGTTCCTGTCCCGTCCCTGGAACGCGGCCATGTTTCCGGATGACGCCTGCGTGAGCTTCGCTCGCCCGGAGCATCTATCCTACCCGCTCCCGGATCCGCGCGATACGGTAATCGAGCTGGAGTTGTCGCAAAGGATCCTGTAACGCGTTCGCCCCGCTGTCACGCCGAATCGGCAGCGGGGCTTTTTGATCTATTTTCCTATTGAATTAAGCCTCTACCGTCAGGAAAGAAGGGCGCGGTCGACCTAAGCCTTACGCCAGCTCCACCATCGCCTTGATGACCTTCGATTCCGGCATCAGCCAATCGGCGAATCGGCCGATCATTTGGTCCAGCGTTGCGCGGTGGGTGATGTAGCGGTTGATGTCGACCCCTCCCGCCCGCACCAAGGCCATGACGTTTTCGAAATCTTCCCGGACGGCATTCCGGCTCCCCATGAGCGTCATTTCTTTCTTGTGAAAATCCGGGTCGTGAAACGTAATATCCGCTTTGACCAGCCCGACGTACACCAGCTTGCCGCCATGGGAGACATAGTCGAAAGCCTGCGCCATCGAGCGGGCGCTGCCGGTCGCATCGAACACGACCGACGGAAGCTCGGAGCCGTTGCCGGCCAACAGGGTCCCCATCGGATCCTCCGCCGCGTTCACCTTCAGATCCGCGCCCGCCCACGAACGGCAGAACTCGAGCCGCTCCTCGTTCAGATCCATGGCGATCACTTTGGCGCCCCGGTGTTTGGCGAAGGCCATCACGCCGAGCCCGATCGGACCGCCTCCGATGACAAGCGCCGTCTCTCCCGGCCGGATGTCCGACCGGCGAACCGCATGGGCGCCGATCGCCAGCGGCTCCAGCATCGCGGCTTCATCGAGCGACAACCCTTCCGTCCGGATCAAATGGGTGACCGGCACCGCGATCCGCTCTCGCATGCCGCCGTCGACGTGGACGCCGAGTACCTTCATGGACGTGCAGCAATTCGTTTTGCCGTTCCGGCAGGCGATGCAGCTCCCGCAGTGCAAGTACGGCACGATGCCGACCTGGTCCCCCGCTTGGAGTCCCGCGGCGTTCGGGCTGATCCGCTCGATGACGCCAGCCAGCTCATGGCCGAGAATGCGCGGATATTCGAAAAAAGGCTGGTTGCCCTTGTAAGCGTGCAGATCGGTACCGCAGATGCCGATCCTGCGGATGCCGACGATCGCCTCGCCCGGTCCCATCTCCGGTTCCGGCAAATCCGCGCGGTAACGGAACGATTCGACGGTTTCGCACACGATGCCTTTCATTCGGACCACCCGCTTCCCGACCGATGGATGTTTTCGTTATATTCCGGCCTTCCGCTCACCCAGGTCTCGTCCAGAACCGGAGCGAGAAGGCTCAGCACTTCTTGCAGCAGCGCTTCGTCGATCGGCTCCTCCGTCCATTTGGCATTTTTGACGATGTTGTCCGGATTCGCCGTGCTGACGAGCGTCGTCGGAATCCGTTCTTCCGCGGTGGAGAACTGCACGGCCAGCTTGGCGATATCGGCGCCGACGGACGCGCAGTAGTCCGCGGCTTGCTTGCAGGCCGCCTTAAGCGTCGGGCTGGCCGGATGCCAATCCGGCGTGCCGCGCGTGCTCAGCAGCCCCATCGACAGCGGTGATGCGTTCACGAGCCCGATGCCTCTCGATTCAAGCATCGGGAGCAGCCGCATCAGCGTCGTGTCGTTCAACGAATAATGGCAATACGAGATGATGGCGTCCACATCTACCTGAGGGAGCAGAATCTCGAACAACTGCAGAGGTAGCCCGCAAATGCCGCCGAACCGGATTTTTCCTTGCTCCTTCAACCGGTTAAGCGCGGGGATGGCTTCTTCAAGGATAATGGCGGCGGGAACGAATTCGATATCGTGCAGAAACAGAATGTCCAAGTAATCCGTATGGAGCCGCGCCAAGCTTTCCTCCAGGCTGCTCTCGATCCGTTTGGCGGTGAAGTCGAACGAATCCGCTCCATACCGCCCCGCCTTGGTGGATAACAGGAATTTGTCTCGCGGCAACTGACGGAGCGCTTCTCCGAGCACGGTTTCGGCTTTGGTCAGACCATAGTAGGGCGAAACGTCGATGTAATTGATGCCGGCGTCCAGAGCGGCATGGACGGCGCGGATCCCTTCGCGATCGTCCGTCTCGCGGAACACCGACCCGAGGGAGGAAGCGCCGAAGCCGAGGATCGAGACGTCGAGCCCCGTACGGCCCAGTTTGCGGTATTTCATTACAGAATCACTCCATCCTTGAAAATGGCGATCTCGCGGAACCCGTTCGTTTCGCTCCGAGTCCGGGTTTCCCCGGAAGCGAGCGCGATCAGATCGTCCCAGAGTTCGTCCGCGAGCTCTTGCATCGTCCGTCCTTCCAGAAGGCGCCCCGCGTTGAAATCGATCCAATTTTTCTTGCGCGCGGCCAGATCCGAGTTCGTCGAAATTTTCACCGTCGGAACCGGTCCGCCGAAAGGCGTGCCGCGTCCCGTCGTAAACAGGACGATATGAGCGCCCCCCGCCGCCAGTGCCGTAACGGACACGAGGTCGTTGCCCGGCGCTTCGAGCAGGTTCAGACCGATGCGGCTGACCCTGCCGCCATAGGGCACGACGTCGGTCACGGCCGCATGCCCGCCTTTCTGAGTACAGCCCAGCGACTTCTCCTCGAGCGTCGTGATGCCGCCCGCTTTGTTGCCCGGAGACGGATTCTCGTAGATATCCTGGCCGTGACGGATGAAGTATTCCTTGAATCCGTTGATCAGGTCCACGATTTGTCCGAACACCCGCTCGCTATCCGCTCGGTTCATCAGGATCGTCTCGGCCCCGAACATTTCGGGCACCTCGGTCAGGATCGCCGTTCCTCCGGACGCGATCAAGCGGTCGGACACCGCTCCGACGAGCGGATTGGCCGTAATGCCGGACAAGCCGTCCGACCCGCCGCACTTGAGGCCGAGCTTGAGCTTCGACACGGGAACGGGTACGCGTTCGAACGTCTCGGCATAGGCTGCGAGTTCTTCGATCAGGGCGAGGCCGGCTTCCAGCTCGTCGTCCTCGTCTTGGGCTTTCATGAACTTGACCCGTCTGGGATCGACATCGCCGATTGCCTGGCGGAACGACTCGATTTGGTTGTTCTCGCAGCCCAGACCCACGACCAGAACGCCTGCCGCGTTCGGATGGCGGACGAGGGAGGCGAGCAGCTTCTGCGTATGCGACAAGTCGTCGCCGAGCTGCGAGCAGCCGAACGGATGGGCGAAATGATAAACGCCGTCCACCCTCCCGGAATGGATATCGCTGGCCCGTTTGGCCAAGATTTCGCAAGTTTTGTTGATGCAGCCGACGGTGTTGATGATCCAGATTTCGTTGCGGATACCGACTTCCCCGTCCGTGCGGACGTATCCTTGGAACGTGCGGGTTTCCTGATGCTTCTCTGCGGCAAACGGCAATCCGGGCTCCGGCTCGTAACGGTAATCCAGCAGGCCGCTGAGTCCCGTCGCGAGATTGTGCGTATGCACCCAAACACCGGGCTTCAGATCTTCCGTCGCTTTGCCGATCGAATAGCCGAACTTGAGGATGTCTTGGCCCCGAGCGACGGGACGGGTCAATATTTTGTGCCCTCGCGGAACCTCGTCCGCCACCGTCAGCCGCTCGCCGTCTTCCAACGTCAGCAGTTCACCGGCCGCGAAAGGCCGAAGCGCGACGATTACCTGATCGTTCGCCGATAACCGGATCCAATCGCTCACTTGCCAGCTCCCCTTTCCCATTCGGCCAATTGCTCGGCCACGGCTTCCGCGAGCCCGTTCCAAGCGGACAACTCCCGTCCCCACAACCGTTCGTCCGACAGAAGCTTCCGGACCGCCCATGCGATCGTCTCTCCGGATCGGCCCGCTTCCTCCCAGACGCCGGCGATTCTATCCAGCGACGCGGCATCGTCCCGGACCGCGTAACGTTCGCCGCGGAGAGTGACACCGGAGTAGCGGCCGGATTCGTCCCGCTCCACTCGGTAATAGCGCAGCAGCCCGGAAAGCCCGAGCGCCAGCCTCGCGGGGATCGCTTCGCCGCGTTCCGCGTAGGAGGCGAAAGTCGGAAGCAGCCGCGTCCGGAACTTGCTGAGGCTGTTCATCGCGATGTCCGCGAGCCGGTGGCGGATATACGGGTTCCCGAAACGTTCGAAGACGGTCGCCGCGTATGCCTCCATTTCCTGCCTGGAATCCGGAAGCGTCGGGACGATCTCCCCAAACACCGTCTCCCGCACCTTCGGTCCCAGCTCGGCATGCTCCAGCAGCTCCCGGACATGCTCCACGCCGTGCAGCAGGCCGAGCGGTGCCATCCATGTATGGGCTCCGTTCAGAATCCTCACCTTGCGCCGCTGATAAGGCGTCAGGTCGTCCGTCCAGACGACGTTAAGCCCGGCCTGGCGGAACGGGAGCAGTGCGTCCAGCTCCGGCTCCCCCTCGATCGCCCACAGATGGTACGGTTCCGCCGTATTGAGCATGGCGTCGCGGTAACCCCATTCGGCGAACCAAGCCTCTGCCTGCGCTTCGTCCGGATATCCCGTCACGATCCTGTCCACCAGCGAATTGAGGAATCGGTTATGCTCCACCACCCAAGTTTCGAATGCCTCACCGAAGCCCCAGTCGGAGGCGTACCGGAGAACGGCGTCCCGAAGCGCGTCGCCGTTGCGCTCCAGCAGCTCGCACGGCAGGAAAATCAATCCGCCGCCGGATGCTCCTTCGCGGGCCGTAAATCGACGATGCAGCAGGTAAGCGATTTTGCCGGGGAACGAGGCGATCGGGCCGCCCGTCAGCGGCTCGGGGACGTAAGCGAGGCCCGCCTCCGTCGTGTTCGAGATCACGAACCTCAAATCGGCGCTCAGGGCGATGGAGACCAACCTCTCCCATTCCGAGTACGGATCGAACACCTCGGAGAAAACGGACACGATTTCCTTCCGCTCCACCGGCGCCCCGTTCTCCAGCCCGCGGGTGACGAGCGTATAGATCCCTTCCTGGGCGGCCAGCTTAACGATGTTCCCCCGGCCGGAAGGACGCGGCTGGGTCACCGCGACGCTGCCGTCGAACAACCCCCGATTACGGCAGACCTGGACCATCCAATCCGCGAACCCGCGGAGAAAGTTCCCTTCGCCGATTTGCAGGATTTTCACGGGACTGCTTAACGCGGCATCCAGCTGCCGTCTCTCCGCCTCTTGCAGCACTCCTCGATTCAACGTTTTCATAGGCGGTAGAACTCCTTCGCGTTTAACCCGAACAACCTGGCCCGCTCGCTCTCGTTCCATTCGGGGGGCAGCGAGCGCTCCAGCACGTCCACCACCTGTTCGTACTCCGCGGCCAGCAGGCAGACCGGCCAATCGCTGCCGAACATCACCCGGTCCGGCCCGAACCATTCGAGGATATGTTCGATATAGACGGCGAAATCTTCAGGCTTCCATAGGTCAGGCGCGGCTTCCGTCACCATGCCGGACAGCTTGCAATAGATATTGCGGTGCCCGGCGATTTCCTTCATAAGGCCGCTCCATGGCTCCCATTCTCCGTCCGCGATGCGGGGTTTGCCGATATGGTCGATGACGCCCCGCAAATCCGGCAAACGGTCCAGAAGCCTGGCCAGAGGCTCAAGTTGATGACTCCGTACGAGCAGGTCCATCGGCACGCCTTCCTCGGCGTACTCCCGCAAAGCGCTTACATAGTCGGGCTCCAAAATCCTTTCCGCATCCTGCATTTCCTGGATCATGACGCGGAAGCCGGCGAACTTCGGATGTTCGCGGAACCTTTCGTAATGTTCGCGGTGCCGCGGATCGAACGGATCCAGAAATCCCACGACGCCGAAAATCGTCTCCTCCCTTTCGGCAAGCGACAGCAGGTAATCCGTCTCTTCCCACGTGGGCGCTGCCTGCACGACAATGCTGCCGTCCAACCGGTGTCTTTTGAGATTCGGCACCAGGTCGCGGGGCAGAAAATCCCGGTACAACACCGGAATCTCCGGCGTGATCCAGCCGTAATCGCCCCGGCTGATTTTCCAATAGTGCTGGTGGGCGTCAATCCGCATAGGGGCTTGCCCTCCTTTTCGATTGTCATTACTTTCATTGTAACGGCGCGAAACGATATTCAAATACCGCATGATTGCCGAAATGTAGCTTTTTTTGATATTCTGAAAGCGATATCATCTTCAGACCAGGGAGTGTATTCCATGACCCCTTACCGCAAGCCGTTTTTCGGAGATCCGCTGTTTCCGTTCGACATCAATTACAAGGATATCAAGAGCCCGCAGCAGGAGCTTCCCGACCACCTCCACGACCGGTTCGAGCTCGTGTACGTGTATGCAGGCAAAGGCACCTTTTTCATAGACAAGACGTTCTACGAGAAAACGCCGGGCGACTTGTTCGTCATTCCCGGCAACACGATCCACCGTTCGTTTCCCGATCCTGACGATCCGATCGTGTCCACTGCCGTGTTCTTCGCGCCGGCATTGGCGCAGGCCGGGACGTTCGACGAGGGCTACTCCGGCCTTCGGTGTTTCGAGCTCGCGCGCAATCGAAAAAGCTTCAAAATCGAACTGCCGGACGAGCTGCGGAAGCCGTTGGAAACGGTGCTGGACGGGATGGAAGAGGAGCTCCGGCTGCAGCGGAACGGTTACCGCCATGCGGTTCGTCTCCTGCTTCAGCAGCTGCTCTTGCAGGTGAACCGCTACGCGGCGTCGGCCATACCGGGAGACGCCGGCGACCGCCGGATCGGGCCGGCCTGGATGCAGCTCGCGTTGCGGGAAATCGACGAGTTCCCCGGCCGGGGAATCGGCCTGTCCGAGCTGGCGGAACGCGCTTCCGTGAGTCCTCCGCATTTTTCGAGGGTATTCAAGCGGCTGACGGGCATGAACGTGACCGATTACGTGAATGCCAAGCGGATCGTCCTCGCCAAGGAACTGCTGCTCGAGACGGAGGACAGCGTCGGACTGATCGCCGAGCGATGCGGCTTCGAGAGCCTGCCCCACTTCCACCGCGTATTTAAGTCGCTCACCGGCGTCACCCCCGCCGCCTACAAGCGGGAAGAGCGGAAAGCTCCGCGGTGAAGGGCGTTGCGGCGCATACCGCGGGATGCAGAAGCAAGGGGCGTTCGTTGGTGTGTGGTTGGTCGGCGTTGGTCGGTGGTTGGTCGGTGGTTGGTCGGTGGTGGTCGGTGAGTGGTGGGTTATTCGCGATAGATTGGTGAGTAATGTTGCCTCGGCCGCACGAAATGCAAAAATACAGTTATTTCTTTCAAATACGCTTCATTTTCATGAACTAAAGGCCAAAATACAATTAATAACTCTCCATCTACCCCAAAAAATAGTTGAGTCCGTATACTTGTGTAAAAAGCTATGGTGAGAAATAGGAGAGCCATAGTCAAAATCCTCGGAAAGTGCTTGAGGAAGGCTTTGAAGACGCGACAGCGGTATTGGCGCTGCCCGCTGTTTGCCGAAAGCGCACAAGAACGACCAACGCCGTTGAGCGGTTGAATGCCGAGCTTCGTCGTAGAGAACGTGTCGTCCGTATTTTTCCTAACCGAGCATCGGTGTTTCGACTATTCGGAGCTCTACTGATGGATATGGACGAGAAGTGGGCTTCTCAGAAGAAGTACATTGAAATGAACGACTACTACGAACAAAAGAGAGCTAAGGAAAAACAAACCAGCAAGGTTGTATCTATCCGTTAGACAACCCGCCGGGGATTTTACACACAATATTGGACTTGACCTTTGCGGGTTTGCGGGTTTGCGGGTTTGCGGGGGTTTGCGGGTTTGCGTTGCGAGGTTGCCCGGTTGTGCGCATGCGAGGTTGCCCGGTTGTGCGCATGCGAGGTTGCGCGGTTGTGCGCATGCGAGGTTGCGAGGTTGCGCGTTGGCTGTTCGCCGTAGGCGCGCCAACGCACCAAGAAGGCCGGTACCGACGGAATTTCCGCCGGACCGGCCTTCTTCACATCACTTCAACCCCGTCAAACCTTCGCGCGTTCTTTGCCTTTGTCGGCTTCGCCCGCGTTTTTGTTCGAAGCTTCCCGGTCAAGCTGCATTTCTTCCACCGTCTTGACGGCTAGCCGCGCGGCGCCCCGGTAACCTTCGCGCGTCGGCAAACGCGACCCTTCGGCCTGGCGTTTCTTCGCGGCGGCGATCGCGTCGCCGTACTGGGGCAGCCAGCGCTCTTGGGCGATCAGCATGTCGTCGACCATCTGCCAAATTTCCTTCGGGTTGCAGACGGCCCCGACGAGCGGATCCATCATGAACGCCTGGCGCAGCAGGAAGTCGTCCCCTCGCACGGCCGCCTCAACGGCCAGCCGCTGCACGCTGATGCTGACGTTGCACACCGCGGCCGGTCCGAGCGGAAGGTCGCCGACGACCGGCATCGAAATCCCGTTGCGGTCGGCGTACCCCGGCGCTTCGATGATCGCGTCGTTCGGCAGGTTGGTGATGACGCCGTTGTTCACCGTGTTGAAATGCCCCCGGTACACCCGTCCGGTTTCCAAACCTTCGATAATATAGGAGCCGTGCTCGTGGCTGCGCTCGCTTGCCTCGTATTTGAGGGCCGGGTCCTTCATCCAGTTCGGGAAATCGGTCTCGAACCAGTTGCGTCCTTCCGTGCAAACGCGGAGGTATCCGCCGGTCTCCCCGTTGATCCAGCTTCCGAGGTCGATCCAGTCTTGGATTTCGTCGGGCCGCTTGCGGTACCACGGCACGTATTCGCTCAAATGGCCGTTCGATTCCGTGCTGTAATAGCCGAACCGGCGCAGCATGTCGATGCGCACCTTCTCCGTCCGGCTGAAATCCGGATGGCGTTCGAATGCCTCGAGCAAGCCGTCCGTCAAATCCCGGCCGTTATGGCGGATTTGCACGTACCACGTTTGGTGGTTGATCCCCGCGCAAATGATGTCGACTTCTTCTTTCTTCAAACCGTAAACTTCGGCGATTTGCTCATGCCCGTGCTGCACCCCGTGGCACAAGCCCACCGTGCGGACGCCGCCGTACTTGTTGCAAGCCCAGGTCAGCATGGCCATCGGATTCGCGTAGTTCAGAAGCAGCACGTCCTCCCGCGCGACCTCGCGGATGTCCTTGCAAATGTCGAGCATCGCGGCGATGCCCCGCTGGCCGTACATGATGCCGCCTGCGGAGAGCGTATCCCCCACGCATTGGTCCACTCCGTATTGCAGCGGAATGTCCACGTCCGTCGCAAAAGCTTCCAAGCCGCCGACCCGGATCGTGCAAATGACGTACTTGGCCCCCTGCAGCGCTTCGCGGCGGTCCGTGGTCGCCGTAATGGGCACCGAAAGCCCGTTCTCGCGGATGTCCCGCCGACACAGCTCCGTCACCATTTCCAGGTTATGCGCATTGATGTCCGTAAAAGCAACTTCGATGCCATGGAATTCCGGTACGCTGAGCAAATCACGGAGAAGCCCTCGGGTAAACCCGATGCTGCCCGCACCGATAAAAGCGATTTTGAATGACATGTTCCATCCTCCATTTCCCTTAACTGTCCGCAATCACGCTTGCAGATCCATTGTAACAGCGGAAAAGGGGGAAGCGTTATCAAAAACCTGACTTCCTGTCCGGCAAGCTGTCAAAAATCCTCACTTATTCGAAATTCCACAGCTCCGCTTCCGGCGATTCCCGGTATTCGAGCGGCGTAAGACCCGTATGCTTCTTGAACAGGGCATGAAAATATTGCCGGCTGCCGATGCCCACGTATTCGTACACGTCCGTCACGGGGATATCGGTTTGCTTGAGCAGCATTTTCGCTTTGTCCATCCGGATCGACGTCAGCATATCCACCAGCGTTCGCCCGGTTGCCGATTTGAATAGCCGCTGCAAATACCCCGGGTGCAAATTCACCGCCGCGGCAACGTCTCCGACCCGAATGTCGCGATCGTAGTTTTGCCTCAGAAATTCCAGGCTTTTCCTGACGTACCGATCATCCGCCTGGAGGCCGCTGGCCGCCGTTTCCTCCCGCAGCCTGGCGATCCGGATCAGCAGCTGGGCCAGTAGAATCCGCGCCAGGGGACTGCCCTGCTTGCCCCGGCTGTCCAGCTCCAGCACGAGACTCCTGAGCGAATGGTATACCTCGTCAGGATCTTTGAGCACCAGATACGGAGACGCGGAAGCGAGCAGAGAACCCAAAGCCCGTTCTCCCGCGCCCAGCTCCGTCAACGACGGAAACTCTCCCGTCCCGGGAACGAAACCGAACTCCACGTTCAGCATCCTGCAGGAATCGTCCACAAGCAGCCGGTGAGCGACTCCGTAACCGACGACGATGAACTCTCCTTTTTTGAGCGCGATCGATTCCGCTTCCGTTTCGACGCGGCACGTGCCGCTGATGACATACATGATCTCCGTATAATCATGCCGGTGAAACGACATGCGGAACCCGTTCCATTGCTTGAAATAGTAAGCGTAGACGCGCGGGTGGTACTCGGCGTCCTTCGCCCCTTCCATCCGAAAAAGCATGAGCCGCCTCCCGACCGACCCGAAAGACGGGCCTCATTCCATCTGTCAAAAGGATACCACAAATGGACAGCCGTCGGGAGCAGGCAGCCAGACAAGGCGATTTCATAAGCCCTCTTCTTATCGAGGAAGATCCACCATACGATCAAGGGAACGATCGTGAGCCCGATAAGCAGCCACCATTGCCATGAATGAAGCGCGTCCGCCTCCCATTGGCGGACGTCCAGCCGGTGCAGCTTCCATCTCGCTTCTTCCACTTTCTCGAACGCATCGGTGAAGCGGGGCTTGTCCGTCCATCCCTACCTCCGGTTTCACGCAATCGGAATCGCTCTTTCCGTCCGGCGGATCGCAAATAAAAAACAGCCGGCATCCAGGGATGCTGACTGCGTTTTATTCTAAATCGGCCTACGCCTATACGACTCGGCTCATAAAATGCGCCAGGAACCGATCCGCGTCGACTTCAAGGCACACTTTCGCGTTCGGAGGATGGGCCGGTTTGGCCCGCCGGTCTGCGATCGTCCTGCCGGTCGACAGCAGCCCTTCCGTGTCCACCTGCACATGCATCTCTTCCGTCCGGCAGAACGTGGGGTCGATGACGACGCCGACCGCCAGCGGATCATGCAAGGCACAGCCGCCGATGCCGGGATTGGCGCGCTCGTAGAAGTCGATGTAGAAATCCGCGGCGTCCGCGAGGAAACGGGAAAGCTTGGTGTCCTTATCCCGCCACTCCCGCAGCCGGCTCCGCGGCAGCAGCGTCTTCATCGTCACGTCGAGCCCGACCATCGTGATCGGAAGGCCGGAGCGGAATACGAATTCTGCCGCCTCCGGATCGCTGAGGATGTTGGCTTCCGCCTGGCCGGTCACGTTGCCCGGCACCGTGACGGCACCGCCCATGATCACGACCCGGCCCACCAAACTCGCGAAATCCGGGTCCATCATGACCGCCAGCGCCAGGTTGGTCAACGGACCGACAGCGATGATGGTCAATTCCCCCGGCAACTGCCTCGCTTGCTCCACCATGAAGCGGGACGCGCCAAGCGGGGCTGCCTTTCCTTTCGGCATGGCGTCTCCAAGCGCGCCGCCCAATCCGTCTTCGCCATGGACATGCTTGGCATAGCCCTTGAAGTTGTGGCGGAAAAACGGCTTGCCGGCGCCCGCATGGACGGGAACGTCTTCGCGTCCCAACTGCTCCAGCACGTACAAGGAGTTGCGGGTGGCTTCCTCTACGGAGACGTTCCCGAAGCAGGTTGTGAGGCCGAGCAGCCGAAGCTCCGGCGAATGTGCGGCATACGCGATGGCGAGCGAATCGTCGACCCCGGTATCGACATCCAGAATAATCGGTTTCATCAATCGGTCCCCCTCATCTGCGCGGATAATGGCTGTGCTGCCAGCACCTTCAACAATCGGTCCACGAACCTGTCCCGATCGACACGCACGCATACGGAAGCGTTGATCTCGGTAAAGGCGCTTGCCTTCCTGCGGTCGCTTAAAGTAGCGCCCGCCGATAGACGGCCCTTCGTTTCGATCGCGATGTAATGCGGCTCCGTATCGACCAGACTCGGATCCTCGGCGACCGCCACGGCAAGCGGATCGTGCATCGGAATCCGGCCTACGCAGCCGTTATATTGCTCGTAAGCCTCGAAGTAGTACTTCAAGATCGCATCGACGAACCGGACGAGCGGCTCCTGCCCGGGACCGGCCGCCAGTTCCTTGAATCTCCTGACGTCCTCGTCCCGCAGGACGGCCTCCATCGTCACGTCCAGACCGACCATCGTGATCGGGATGCCGGATTCGAACACCCGGTGCGCGGCTTCCGGGTCGCCCCAGATGTTGGCCTCCGCTACCGGGGTGACGTTGCCCGGCGCGTAGAGCGCTCCGCCCATGAGGACGAGGCGTTTCGCTTTCGAAGCGATCGTCGGATCCTTCGCCAGGGCGATCGCGAGATTCGTCAGCCGGCCAACGAACACGAGCGTAATTTCGCCGGGCTGCTCGTTCAGCTTGCGGACGATGAAGTCCGGCGCGAACTCGGCGATCGCTTGCTTCTTCGGCTCCGGGAGCTCGTAGCCCCCGATCCCGTTGCGATCGTGGATCGATTCCACGGTGCCGCCCCATTCCCCGAAGAGGGGACCGGCGGCGCCCATGGCGACCGGAATATCCTCCGCCGCTCCGGACAATTCCAGGACCGCCAGCGTATTTCGGGTGGCTTGCTCCGCGCTTACGTTGCCGAATACGGTCGTAATGCCTTCCAGGCCGATCTCGTCCGATTTAAGGGCGAACAGCAGAGCCAGCGCATCGTCAATACCGGTGTCCACGTCGAGAATCATTTTGGCGGCAGCCATCTTCACACCTTCTTCGCATAGTTGTTCAGCGTGTCCACCATCATCGTCCAGAACCTGTCCCTATCCAGTTGCAGAGCGACGTTCGCGTTCGGTTCCTTGCCCGTGACGCCAAGCATGTCCACGACGGTCATTCCGTATGAAAACTCGCCCTTCGTCTCGATATCGACGCGGAGCTTGCGGCAGCCGAACAAGGTCGGATCGATGCAATAAGCGACGCAGCAAGCATCATGGATCGGTGCTCCGTCAAAACCGAACACTTCTTTGTACGTCTGCATGAAAAACTGCAGCAGCTCGACGACGAAATCCGATACCCGGTTCCCGATTCCTTTGATCCGAGCCTGCACCTCTTCCGTGGCGAGCGCCTGATGGGTCAGGTCTAGACCGAACATCGTGATCGGAACCCCGCTTTCGAACACGATTTTGGCGGCCTCGGCGTCGACGTAGATGTTGAACTCCGCAGCGGGCGTCCAATTCCCGAACGTCCCCCCGCCCATAATGACGACTTCCCGGATTTTAGGCAGAATGGCCGGCTCCTTGCGCATCGCCATCGCGATATTGGTCAGCGGCCCGACCGGTACGAGCGTGATATCCCCGTCCGAAGCCAGAAGCTCCCGGATGAGAAAATCGACGGCGTGTTCGCTGACGGCCGTCTTCGTCGGAGCCGGCAGCTCGGGACCGTCCATTCCCGTATCGCCATGGATATCGGAGGCCGTTTCCCGCCTCCTGACCAGCGGCTGCCCCGCGCCCTTCGCCACGGGCACATCCCGCAATCCGGCGATTTCGCATACTTTGAGCGCGTTCATCGTCGTTTTGTCCACTTCGGCGTTCCCAGCCACGGTCGTGATGCCGACCAGCTCGATCTTGGGACTGGCGACGGCCAGCAGGATCGCGATGGCGTCGTCGTGTCCCGGATCGCAATCGATGATGATTTTCCTTCTGTCATCCGTCCCCATGCTAACGTTTCCTCCCCGTCACCTATACCGTTGCAGCGAATTTACGTTTGTTCCTCCAGGCGAAAAAGACAAGCGCGGCAATCGTCACCACGTAGGGGATCATTTGAATGAACTGGCTCGGAACCGGCGAATCCGGTACCGTCTGCACGATCGTGGACAGCGCGCTGGCCAGACCGAAAATGAGCGACCCGATGAGAATGCCCACCGGATTCCGGTTGCCGAGCAGCACGACGGCCAGGGCCAGGAAACCGGTGCCTGCGGTCATGTCTTTGACGAACATGTTCGTGAGACCGTTAGACAGGAACGCTCCCGCCAGGCCGGCGAACGCGCCGCTCCAAGCCAGCGCGGAATATTGCACGCGTTTGACCGGGATGCCGAGCGACTGGGCGGCATAGGGCGCCTCGCCCACCGAGCGGAGATGGACTCCGTAAGGCGTGCGGTAGATGAGGATAACGCAGAAGACAACGGACAGCAGCGCGATCCATACCATCAGACTATGACCGCTCAGCAAGGGACCAAGCACCGGGACGCCTTCCAATACCGGAATGTCGATCACCGGGATTTTCGGCGCGCCGATCGGCGTGTAGTTGCCCGTCAAACCGTATAGCTTGCTCATCAGAAAGATGGTAAAGCCCGATCCGAAAATGTTTACCGCGAAGCCGGCAATGATGATATCGACCTTCAGCTTCAAGGAAAAGAAGCCCATTCCGTAGCTGACGAGCACGGACACCCCTACGCCGGCCAACACGCCGAGCACCCAACTGCCCGTCCCCGCGCCGACGGCGATCGAGGTGAATGCGGACAGCAGCATCAGCCCCTCCAGGCCGATGTTGATGACGCCCCCGATATCCGAGATCAATCCACCCAATGCGGACAGCAAGATCGGCGTCATCAAGCGGAGAAGCACCGCTATGAGCGAAAGGTCCGCTATCTGGTTCCAAACGGTCTGCCATACCATCTACTTCACCGCCTTCGTTCCGGAATGCGCGTATCTTTGTCTGATGTAAGCGAAAATCGCCTGCGCGGTCACGAGCAGCACCAGCATGACCTGGATGATGACCGCCACTTCCCTCGGCATGTCGCTGCCTGCCTGCATCGTTTGCGCGCCTACCTGGATGTAGGCGTACAACAGAGCCGAGATCAGCACCCCGATCGGATGGTTGCGGGCGAGCAGCGCGATGATGATCCCGTCGAAGCCGAGGCCGGCCGAGAAATTGTCCTTATACGTCTGATGAATGCCGAGAATTTCGACGATGCCGGCAAGGCCCGCCAAGGCTCCGCTGATCATGATCGTCAGCACGACGATTTTGCGGGTCGCGATGCCGCCGTACCGGGCGAATTGGCCGTTCTTCCCGACCAGCCTCAGCTCGTAGCCGAGCGGCGTTTTGTACATCAGGACGAATACCGCGGCAACGGCAGCAAGCGCGATCAGGAAACCGGCGTGCACCGGCATGCCCGGAATGAATTTGCCCAGCAGGATGTCCTTGCCGATCAGCTCCATTCTCGCGTAGCCTCCGCCGTCCGGCGATTTGAAAGGGTTGTTGACCAAATACGAAGTGGTCAGGATCGCCACGAAATTCAGCATCAGCGTGGTGACGATTTCGTTTGCGTTCAGGTAGGCTTTCATAAGTCCCGGAATCGCCGCGAACAACGCTCCCCCCAGAATCGCGCAGACGAGAACGAGCGGGAGGTGGATCCAAGGATTCAGACCCGGCAAATACACGGCCGCGAGCGAGCCGACGAACGCTCCGACGTACAGCTGTCCTTCCGCCCCCATGCTGAACACTCCGGATTGGAAAACGACGGACATCGAAAGGCCGGTCAAGATGAGGGGAACCGCTTTGTTCAGAATGGTTCCGATATTGAACGGGTTCGACAACGGATCGATCAGGAAAGAGCCGATGGCCGCAAACGGTTCGCTGCTGGTCAGCAGAATGACGATGAACCCGCAGACGAGCGCCGCCGCAACGGCAGCGACGATGCCTCCCACTTCCAAATACAGTGCCTTGGACGTTTTCACTGCGCTGCCGCCTCCTGCCCTTGTTTCTTAATGCCGAGCATGTAATAGCCGATCTCCTGTTCCGTCAGGTCGGGCGTATTGTCCAGGACGGCGGCGATTTCCCCGTTGTAGAAAACGGCGATCCGGTCGCTGAGCGCCATCACCTCGGACAACTCCGCGGAGACGACCAGCACGGCCGCTCCTGCGTCCCGGCGTTTGATCACTTCGCGGTGGATGAACTCGATCGCGCCGATGTCGACCCCGCGGGTCGGCTGCGAGGCGATGAGCAGCTTCGGGTTTTTCGACAGCTCGCGCGCCACGACGACCTTCTGCAGGTTGCCCCCGGACAAGGCGCCGGCGAGCGTCTCCTCGCTCTGCGCCCGGACGTCGAACGTTGCCATCATCGTTTGGGCGAACTTCTTGATTTTCTTTTTATGAAGAAAGGGTCCCCACCTAAAATCGGGATTCCGATAATGGTCCAAAATCAGGTTTTCCGCGATCGTGGACGTGAGACAAGCCCCCGAGGTTTGCCGGTCTTCCGGGACATGTCCGATTTGCATGCGGCGGATTTGCGCCACGCTTCGGCCGATCAAATCCCCGCCCAGGTATCGGATTTCTCCCGAATCCGCCTTCCGGAGTCCGGTCAGCGTCTCGACCAGCTCCGTCTGGCCGTTGCCTTCGACGCCGGCGATGCCGAGCACTTCTCCCGCCCTGATTTCGAAGGAAACCCCCTTCAGAGCGGGCGAGCCTTTATCGTCCGCCGCGCGAAGACCCCGCACGGAGAGCACGGTCTCCCCGGGCTCCGCCGGCCGCTTGTCCACGCGGAACAGAACGTCCCGGCCGACCATCAGCCTGGAGATCTCTTCCCGGTTCGTCTCCTTCGTGAGCAGCGTAGCGATTGACTTCCCGGCGCGCAGCACGGTCACGCGGTTGGAAATTTCCATGACCTCGCGCAGCTTATGCGTAATGAAGATGATGGTATGTCCCTCGCGTAAGGACGGCCGTCGGCTCGTCGAGAATGATGAGCTTGGCTCCCCGGTACAGCACTTTCAGGATTTCGACCCTCTGCTTCTGCCCGACCGGGATCGTCTCGACTTTCGCATGCGGATCGACCTTCAGGCCGTATGCCTGAATCAGGCGGTCAACCTCCGCGCGTTCCTTCACCCGGTCCCGGAAGAGCGACAACGGGCCCTTCTTCGGCTCTTCGCCGAGCACGATGTTTTCCGACACGGTCAGGGAAGGCGCCAGCATGAAATGCTGGTGAACCATGCCCATCCCTTGCTTGATGGCATCCCTCGGCCCGTTAAAGACCATCGGTTTTCCTTTGTATTCGATCGTTCCGCTCGTCGGAGCTTCGAGCCCGAACAAGATTTTCATCAAAGTGGATTTGCCGGCCCCGTTCTCGCCTACCAAGGCATGGATTTCGCCTTCGTGAACGGTTAAATCGACTCCCCGGTTGGCTGCGGTTCCATTGGGATACACTTTGTGGATGTCTTTCATCTCTAGCAATATCGGCATATCCATCCCCCCTGCCGCGGAAAAAATTGAGATATTCCCCGAAAAGTGACTTTTCCTATTCCCCCCAAAAGTGACGTGATGCTCCGGCGTTGATTCCGATTACTTTTGGGGGAGCCCCCATTCAAACTTTTCGGGCTAAAAGGGGCGAGGTTGGCCCCGCCCCTCTGCCGGTTGTTTACAGGATCGATTTGACTTTGATCTCGCCGCTCGACAGCTTGTCCTCGATTTCTTTCATTTTGTCTTGGATCGATTTCGGAACGTATTTCTGATAGAGGTCGTCCTTGGCCAAACCGACGCCGCCTTCCTTAAGGCCGAGCACTTCGGTGGTTCCGAACTTCAATTCGCCCTTCTTCATCAGATCGAAGGCGCGGAAGATGGAAACGTCGACGTTCTTCAGCATCGAAGTGAGCACGCTGCCCGGATAGAGGGGGTTCTGGTTCATGTCGACCCCGATGGAATAGACGCCCTTCTCGTTGGCCGCTTCAAGCAGGCCCAAACCGGCGCCTCCGGCCACGTTGAACGAGATGTCCACTTTCTGCGAATTGATCTGGGCCAGCGTCAGTTCCTTCGCTTTCGGCGCATTGGCGAAATCGCCGACGTAGGAAGCGACAACCTTGACATCCTTATCTACGTATTGGGCGCCTTGCTCATAGCCGGCCTTGAAGTCGTTGATGATCGGGATATCCATGCCGCCCACGAAACCGATCACTTTGTCCGGATTCGCGCCTTTAAGCTCCGTGCTGGTCGTGACCAAGGCGGCGAATGCGCCCGCAAGGAACGAGCCCTCGCTCTGGGAATACAACATGGAGTAAACGTTCGGTACGTCCTTGATCGTGTCGTCGAAGAAAATGAATTTCACGTCGGGATAACGTTTAGCCAAATCCTTCACGATATCGACCATTTGGCTCGTACCTACGACGACGACATTGTATTTCTTGCTGGCAACCAGCGATTCCAGTCCCGACGCCCAATCGGCTTGATTGTTGCCGCCCTCGACGGTTTTGGCCTGGATGCCGAGCTCCTTGACGGCCTTCTGGACACCGGCTTCGGCCGAGTCGAAGAAGCCTTTGTCGCCGAGCGTGCCATTCACGTAATATAGCGCGCTGATATCGCTTGAATTGCCGGAACCGCCGGATTTGCCGGAGTCGCCGGATTTGCCGCAAGCGGCAAGAATCAAGGCAATGGAGAGCATGAGAATCCCGAATACGCTGAGCTTTTTGGTTGACATGGCAAAGTCCTCCTCTGATTTATCCTTGATGATGCGCTTGCTTCTTCATAAAAAGCTCGGCTTCCGCCAAGTCCGGCATGGAAGCTTGCGCTCCTTTGCGCGTGACCGTGATCGCGCCGATCGCCGAAGCGAATTTCGCCGCCGACCAAACGTCCTTGCCGCCGGCAATCGCGGTTCCCACAGCGCCGGCAAACGCGTCGCCCGCCGCGGTGGAATCTACCGCCTCCACTTCGTAGGGCTCGACGAAGAAGGTCCGGTTCGCGCCAACGACGACGACTCCCTTCTCCCCGAGTTTGGCGAAGACCGTCGAAACGCCTTTCCTCAGCAGCTCCACGGCCGCGATTTTCGCCGTGACTTGATCGGTCACGCGTACGCCGGTCAGCTGGACGATTTCCTTCTCGTTCGGCACGATATAATCGACCATGCCGAGGAGCTCGGCTGGGAGCGGCTGCGCCGGCGCGGGATCCAGCAGGACCAGCACGCCGTGCCGCTTGGCGATGACGATCGCTTCTTTGACCGTCTCAAGCGGAACCTCCAGCTGAACCATGAGCACCTTGGCCTGCCGGATAATTTCCTCCCGCGCGCGGATATCCTCCGGCTTAAGCAAGCGGTTGGCGCCCGGCGCGACGACGATGCTGTTGTCTCCTTCCGGATCCAGCGTGACGAAAGCCACGCCCGTCGCTGCTCCAGGCACCTTCTCGATCTGGCTGCAGTCGACGCCCGTCGATTCCAAGCCGGCCAAAAGCTGATCCGCGAACACATCGGAGCCGACTTTGCCGATCATGGCCACGGTCGCGCCCAGCTTCCGTGCGGCAACCGCCTGATTGGCCCCTTTGCCGCCTGCGTTCATGAAGAAATCGGAACCCAGAACGGTCTCTCCGCGTTCCGGTCGGCGGTCCAGGCTGACCACCATATCCATATTTAAGCTGCCCACCACTACGATCTCAGCACTCATTTTCGCTCCACCCCGCCACACGATTCTCTGTGTATGAGCCTATGTTCCAATATCACGTTTCTCGTGCCGGGCTTCCCCCCCTTCATTCTGTCCTCCAGCAGTTGTACCGCGGTAACGCCGATCTGGTAAACGGGAATGGAAATCGTACTTAGCGCGGGACTCGACATCTGGCCGAACGGAATGTCGTCGCATCCGATTACCGCGATATCGTCCGGCACCCGCAATCCTCTTCGCTGGGCTTGTTGAATCGCCCCTAGCGCGACCAGGTCGTTCGCCGCGAACAGCGCCGTCGGCCTGTATTCTTCGATGACCGCGTCCATTTGGTGCAAGCCGGATTCGTAATGGAACGAACCCGCGCTGACGAAAGGCTCCAGCCCGGCATCCCTCATCGCATCCAGGTAACCCCGTTTACGGTTTTCAGCCGATTGGATGTTCTTCGGTCCGGCCATATGGGCGATCCGGACATGCCCTTGTGACGATAGGAAGCGTACAGCCTCGTATGCGGCTCTGTAGTCGTCGATGAGTACCGCGTCGAAAGGCGCGCCATCGATCAACCGGTCGCAAAGGACGATGGGCGTCTTCAAGCTGGTCAAATCGTGTACGGCCTCTTCATCCAAACTTGCGGAAATGAGCACAATGCCGCCGACTTGCTGCTCCACCATTTTGTGGATGTACTCCAGCTCCAGCTTCGGATCGTTGTCGGTGTTGCTGATGAAAAGGGCGTAGCCGAGCCGATGCGCAGCATCCTCGATCCCCCTGGCGAGAACCGGGAAGTAGGGGTTGGTGATATCGGGAAGAATGAGGCCGATCATATTGGACCTGCTGGTCGCCAAATTTCTCGCAATGGCACTGGGCCGGTAACCCAGCTCCTCGATCGCTTTCAGGACCCTCTCCTTGATGTCCTCCTTCACCTGGGGATTGCGGTTGAGCACGCGGGATACTGTCGCTTTGGACACCTGCGCCCGCTCCGCCACCTGCATAATCGTCGGCTTCATGAATTCACCTTCAATCTCAGTTGCAGAAACCGGTTTCTGAATCATCGAAAAAAAAGAAATCGGTTTCTGATGCCAATATAGCATGTCGAATCCTGTCTTGCAAGCGTTTTCTTGTTCGTAATTTTTTCCTTACGGGTTTCGTCGACGGCGCGTCGCTGCAACAAGGTTCCCGTTATTCATTGAAAAAAGCCGTTCCCTCGCGGAAACGGCCGTGGCACATGCATGAACGCAACAAACA
Organism: Cohnella sp. CFH 77786; assembly: GCF_019400745.1. GTDB lineage: Bacteria > Bacillota > Bacilli > Paenibacillales > Paenibacillaceae > Cohnella. The sequence goes on from NZ_WJIB01000023.1 coordinate 32,347, forward strand.
CCGGTTATTCTAAACGTGCGGAATTCACATGCCGTGTTTGTTGATGAGTCCGTTCAGTTCCTTCAGGAACATGTTGATGTCCTTGAATTGCCGGTACACGGAGGCAAAGCGTACATAGGCGACCTCATCGACCGGATAGAGCATCTCCATGACGAGCTCCCCGATCACCCGGCTTTCCACCTCCGCCAAGGCGGTATTGCGCACCTCCCGCTCCACGTCGGAGACGATGACCTCCAACTGTCCGACGGAAACGGGCCTTTTTTCGCAGGCCCGAAGCAAGCCGCGCAGGATTTTGTCCCGGCTGAATTCCTCCCGGCTTCCGTCCTTCTTGATGACGACCAAGGGGGTTTCCTCCACCGTCTCGAACGTGGTGAAGCGGCGGCTGCATTTCTCGCACTCGCGGCGCCGGCGGATCGACTTGTTGTCGTTGGCCGGCCGGGAATCGAGCACTTTGGTTCCGCTGTAATCGCAGTAAGGACATTTCATGGATGGAAGGAACTCCTTTCGCAAAGCTTGCATGCATAAGAAAAATATTTTGGGTTACCAGTTCTCTCCTATCATGAAACTTGCGGAAACGGACACAATACGACTACCAACCGCAAGGAGGTGAAGAGACATGTCGAACCGCCGCAATAACCAGCTGGTTGTGCCGCAGGCAAACCAAGCGCTGGACCAACTGAAGTATGAAGTGGCGCAATCCCTCGGCGTCACGCTATCTCAGGATGGCTACTACGGAAACATCTTAACGAAAGACGCTGGCCGAATCGGGGGTAACATCACCCGCCAATTGGTCCAAATCGCGGAGCAGCAACTTGCCGGTCAATTCGGTGCCAACCGCTAACGCTTGCTATAAGGCTTAGATAAAGGGAAGCTTTGGAGCCTGCCGCTTCAAGGCTTCCTCTTCGTTTGTCCCCGAGAGGCCTCGGCAGAAGTTTATCTCCGACCATTCCATGAAACGTCTATCCGTCCGAAAAGAACGGCGCTTAGTCCGTTCGGTCCCATTCATCGTAGATCTCTTGGTATTTCCTATAATAATACATCACACGCTGGACGTAATGTCTAGTCTCTCCGTAAGGAATGTTCTGCACGGTGCTTTCGTTGCCGTCCCATACCTTGTCCTCCATCCACTTTCTGACGCGGTTGGGACCCGCGTTGTAAGCGGCCAGCACGGCGGGGAGGTTGTCCCCGAACTGTCGCCTCAGCTCCTTCACGTACCAAGAGCCCAGCCGGATGCCTGCATCGGCGCGGCTTCCCGCATCCGCCACCGTCAAATCCCCGAACCGATCCTGCTTCAGGATCCAGGCCGCCGTATCGGGCATGAGCTGCATGATCCCGATCGCGCCTTTCGGCGAAACCGCGTTTTCCTTGTAATTCGACTCCACGCGGATGATCGCGGCGATCAGCAGCGGATCGAGCCCGTAAAGCCGCGCATTCTGCCGGATCTCTTCGGCGTACGACACCGGGTAAATCAACCGGCCGATCCATTCCGAACGGATGAACAAAGCGGCCAGCACGACAATCAGGCCAAGCAGAAACAAGCGTTTGCGATTCCAAACCGATTTCTTCCGCTTGCTCATGCGAGCCCCATTTCCCGCCAAAACCGGTCGACTTGACGCTCCGTTTCCTCCAAGCTGCCGCTGTTGTCGATGACGTAATCCGCGCGAACCTTCTTGTCCTCGATATCCATTTGGGCAGCCAGCCTCTTCTCCGCTTCTTCGGCCGCAAGCTTGTCCCGCTCCATGAGCCGCCGGAGCTGCTCGCGGCGCGGGACGTAAACGACCATTACCCGCTCGAAATAAGACACGAGATTGGATTCGTAGAGGAGGGGGACGTCGACGACCGTCAGCCGCTCCGGATGCTGCCGTTCGCTCGAATCCATCCGCTCTTTCATCACCGCGCGGATGGCGGGATGGGTGATCTGCTCGAGCGCTTTCCGCTGAGCGGGATCCGCGAACACGATGGCGCCCAGCTTCTTGCGGTCGAGCGTACCGTCTGGCTGAAGAATGGCTTGTCCGTAATGCCGGGCGATCGCGTCCAGCGCCGGCATGCCCGGCTCCACGATTTCCCGGGCAATCCGGTCCAGATCGATGAGCAGCGCGCCCCGGCGGGCGAGCAGGTTCGCCACGGTGCTCTTCCCGGTGGCGATCCCTCCCGTAAGTCCGATGTTCATGTCCATCTTCCTCTATAACAATTTGAATAGTCCCATGGCGATCAAGATCAGGCCGGGCAGCACGGTCAGCTGCCGCACCCATTTCCAACCGGAAACGCGGAATCCGACACGGGTGCCGACCCAGAGGAAGGAACCGCTTGAAAAGGCGATGAGCGCCGCAGTAAGCAGAGGAGGAAAACCGACCATCGCGGCGCCGATTCCCGCCCCGAAAGCGTCAAGCGACAAGGCCGTGCCGAGAAGGAAAGCTTCGCCGGCGGAAATCGTGCCTGAACGGTCCATATCGGCCGCCGAAGGAGTGCGGAGAATCTGGATGATGATGCCCCATTGCCGGATTTCGAGCGTCCAGAGCTCCCGCCGTACGGGAACCTGACCCTGCCTATTCTCCGGCGTTTCCGCTACCCCTGTCTTCCCCGTTCTCCCCGTCTTCGGCCCGGAGGCGTCAGTCCCGGAATCGTCCGATTCTCCGCCCCGGACGAACTGGACCAGCGCCCAGACGCCGATTCCGATCAGAATCACGGCTCCGACGGCCGACGCCCCGTGAGGCGGAAGCCATCGGGCGAGCAGCGTGCCAGCCACCATCGAGAGCAGGATGACGAATCCGGAACAGATCGAGATGATCCAGACGGACGGGAGCGGGATCCTGATTTTGCGTACGCCGTACGTGATGCCGACCCCGAAGCCGTCGAGACTGACGGCGAAGGAAAGCAGAATCAGCGAAGAGATCGAAGCCAGCATGCCGTTACCCCCCGGATGATGTTCTAAACCATCCTATGCAGGGAATCGGGCGAATGCCCCGTTCTCCCCAGGGGGACAACGGCAAGCGCGCTCAGCCTTGTCCGTCCAGACGGCGTTTGACCGCATTCCGCCGGTCCGCTTGCGGAACGGGGCGCGTGCCGCGCGGAGCGCGTTGGCACGACGGGCACACATGCGTGCCCCGGCCGCCCACCGCCGATTTCTCGATGGGCCGCCCGCAAGTCAGGCAAGGTTCGCCCGTCCGGCCGTACGCCTTCAGCCGATGCTGGAACATGCCCATCTCGCCTTGGCCGTTCACGTACGATTTCACGGAGGAGCCCCCCGCTTCGACGGCCGCGCTTAGCGTATCCACGATGGCATAGTAAAGCCGATCCTTCTCCTTGCGGGACAATGACTCCGCCGAACGTTCGGGATGGATGCCGGCGGCATGCAAAGCTTCGTCCACATAGATGTTCCCGAGGCCGACGATCACTTCCTGGTTCAGCAGCAACGGTTTGATTTTGGTCGTTCGGCGGCTGATTGCCTTCGCGAACGACTCCGGCGTGAAATCGTCCGAGAGCGGCTCTTGTCCCAGTTTATTCAGCGGCGGCGCGGTCCATTCTTCTCCCGGAGCGAACAGGTGCATCGTGCCGAATTGGCGGACGTCCTTGTATCTCAGCTCCGTACCGTCGGTGAAATGGAAGATGACGTGCGTGTGGGGCTCCACCGGGTCTTCCCGTCGATACAAGCCATACCTTCCTTCCATGCGGAGGTGGGAGACGAGCGTCAGCCCGTCCATCAGCAGGCGCAGGAATTTCCCCCGCCGTTCGACCGAACGGAACGTCCGTCCTTCCAGCATCGCCGCGAACGCGGCGGGATCGTCCGGTTTTTGCAAAATGCGGGGAAGGCTCGCCGTCACCCGCTCGATCGTTTTTCCGCGAATCAGCGTATCCAGCGTGCGGCGGACCGTTTCCACCTCCGGCAGTTCCGGCAACGTCATACACCTTCTCTCAAGTCTGCAATGGTTCCATTATAGCGGATGACAAAGGCCGGGACCACCTTGTCCCGGCCGTTCGGAGATTAAAGGTTATACAGAATCCATACTTCCAATCGGATAGCATCCGCCGCGATTGTCGTTTTGCGGGCGATCAGCCGTTGCGAAGGGGCGCTTCCTGAAGCTCCGCGCGCACGGACAGGAACCGGGAGAACGCGGATGCCGCTTCCGCGCGCGTCACTTCGCGGGCAGGCTGGAATTTGCCTCCGCTTAACGTCATGATGCCGAGCCCCACCGCAATCGCCGCTTGCCCTTTTTGCTTCGTCTCGGCCGCGTCGCGGAACGTCACGTTGAACAGGTTATCGTGCTCGGCGAGCGAATTGTAGCCCAGTGCCCTCGCGATAAGTTCGGCCATCTCTTCGCGATCCACTTTACCGTTTGGATTGAACGTGCCGTCGCCGATATCGATCAAGTTCTGCGAGAGCGCGTTCTGCACGTACGGATAGTACGCGGATTCCTTGGCAACGTCGGCGAAAGCGGCGGACGCGGACCCGGAGGTGAAGACGATCGGAGGACGACCGCTGTTGATGGCGAGCACGAGCATTTTGATCAATTCTCCCCGCGTGATCACCTGATTCGGCCGCACTTTGCCGTCCGCGACGTCAAGGGCGTGATAAGCAACCATGAGCTCGAGCTCGCGCTGGGCCCAGTGCCCTTCGATATCGGTCGGCTTCGCCTTGACGAGCTCGGTAACCTCGCCCGTCTCCGCGTTGAGCCATTGACCCGTCCGGGCGTCAACCAGGAGCGATTCTTCCAACGGTTTGGGCACCAGCCGGTAGACGAGCTTCACCGATTGCTCGGTCTTCACCTGTCCTTCGCCCGACAATTCGCCGGAAGCGAGCATCAGCTTGTATTTGTCGATCGGAATCGGTTTGCCGCCGTAGAGGTAGGACGTTTCCGTCACGTAGGTCAATTCCGTTTTGTAGGCTTTCATCCAAGCGTCGAGAGCGCGCTCTTTGCTGATGACTGCGGGCGTTTGCTCCGGATAGTCGATGGAGGAAACTTCCGCCCAGTAATTCTGCACGTTGCCGGTATGGGCGTCGATGTCGATGCGCAGATTGTCGGAAGCGATCCGGGCTCCCCCGGCTTTGCGCACGAAGCCGAACGAGTAGGCGTTCAGATCCGGATTTTTGTCCATTTGCTCGATTTCTTTCGCGTCAGGCTCCACGGCATACCATTGGTCGGCCAGCCAAGGCAGCTGCTTCTTGGCGACGTCCGCGGCTTTGGCCTTTGCATCCGAATAGGAGGTCCGGCTTCCCGCGTTTTGCCCGCTTAACGGTTGATACCGGTATTGTCCGAAATTGCGAACGGTTCCGGTTTCACTGTCGACGGCGGCGTAAAGGTTTCCGACTTCCTTATCCCCATCCTTCAGCGTCCACGCCAGGTTCCACGAAGAAGATACCGTCCCCGACCTCTCGTCCTTGTTTTCGTTATAGCTGGCGTTCGCAAGCGTCGCGTTGTCCGGAATCGGAAACGCTGCCCTGACCGCTTGTTCGGCTTTTTCGCGGGTCAGATTAAGCCCCCCGGCCGGCTCGGCGGATAAAGGCCGATCAGCCAGAGGAGCGTCAGCCGTGCTCTGCGAAACCGGAGGAGCGACCGTCTCGCCGGAAACGGCATCGATCGTCACGGGGTTCATGGTGTAGACAAGAAGAGGTTGAATCGGCGAATTCGACCGGTAAGGAACGACGTACGCGAGCTCCGGAACGGCGGCCGCGCGCAATTTGGCCGTCGCTTCCTGCAAGGGGAAGGAGGGCTTCAGCGGTCCGAAATCGATCGTTCCGTCCCAAACGACGTTGTAGCTCAGCACATGCCCTTCGCTGTCGACTTCGACATCGATGTAGTTGTCCATGTAAGCAATATCGCCGACGACGCGGTCGAACCGCAGGGAATGGCGAATGAGTCCGGTTAACGGGGGCTTCGCGTCGGCGCCGAAATCTTCGTCGAAACGGATCTGATCTTTGTACTTGGGCGAAACTTGGCCGATGAACGAGAGTGCCGCTTGCTTCGCCGCATCCCGGTTGACTTTGAGCGGGTAAGAAGGCTTGGCGTTCGGGTTGTCGATGAACGCTTGGTAAGAGAGCAGATCCCCGTTGTCCGCGTCGATGCTGACGCTGATGTTCCCCTTGGCCGTGCCGTTCACGGTCTTATTGAAGTTCAAATTCCAGACGTTGCGGCGGTTGGTCAAGTCTAGCTGCGTGTACAAGTTGACGTTCTGCAGCTTGAAATCCTTCGGAATGCTCACGTAACCGCGGGCGAGCGACTCGGCTTTCTCCTTGGTTACCGCGGTATTGACCGTCACCGCTTTCGCCGGGTCTTGCCCCGAGGCGCTTTCCGCTGCCGCCGCGGTGCCCGCGGACGTCTCCGCGAATGCCGCGGCAGGCGCAGACACCATCAGCAAGGCGGCAGCCGACAGCGCGAGCAGCGTGCGTTTCTTGTCCGCTCCGAACGATTTGCTTGTTTTCACCCTGAAAACCTCTCCCTTCTTCTGTACAAATCCACGTCTTTTTGACGGGAACGAATGGGCAAAGGTTGCATGGTTGGCAAAAAATGAACGGAAACGTATGATCGATGATCGAGTAACCGACAGGCCGGCAGAAAAATCGCCCGATTCGCGGCCGGTACGGCGGGGATCGGGCGATCGCTTGCGCGTATGGGTTATTTCGCTTCGTACCAGTTCGTGCCGAAGCTTACGTCCGCTTTGAGAGGAACGTCCAGCTCCAAAGCCGATTCCATCACCCGGGGGACGAGTACCTTCATCGTCTCGAGCTCCTCCTCCGGCACCTCGAACACCAATTCGTCGTGAACCTGAAGCAGCATGCGGCTCCGAAGCCCTCTCTCGCGCAGCGCCTCGTCCATGCGGACCATGGCCAGCTTGATGATGTCGGCGGCCGTTCCCTGGATCGGCGTGTTCATCGCCGTCCGTTCCGCGAACGAACGCAAGTTGAAGTTCGAGGCGCGGATATCCGGCAGATAACGGCGGCGTCCGAGCAAGGTCGTCACGTAGCCGTCCTGCTTGGCTTGCTCCACGATCGTGTCCATGTACCTGCGGACTCCCTGGAATACGCTGAAATATTGCTCGATAAAGGCGGCGGCTTCCTTGCGCGTGATGTTCAGGTTCTGGGAAAGCCCGTAATCGCTGATGCCATAGACGATGCCGAAATTAACGGCTTTGGCGGAACGGCGCATGTTCGCGTCGACCTGATCCTTGGGCACGCCGAAGACGTCCATCGCGGTTTTCGTATGGATGTCCATCTCCTGCAGGAACGCTTCCTTCAGCCTCTCGTCTCCGGAAATGTGCGCGAGCACGCGAAGCTCGATCTGCGAATAGTCCGCGCCCAGAATGCGCCAGCCCGGCTCCGAGGGTACGAACGCCTTGCGGATCTGACGGCCTTCCTCAAGGCGGATCGGGATGTTCTGCAGATTCGGATATTGGCTGGACAAGCGTCCCGTGGCGGCGATCGTCTGACGGTAATAGGTGTGGATCTTGCCGCCCGTCTCTTCGCGGATCTCCTTCAGCAGCCCTTCGATATACGTCGATTGCAGCTTCGCCAGCTGGCGGTAGTGCAGGATGAGCCGGACGACTTCGTGATAGGGCTCCAGCTTCTCCAGCACCTCGGCGTCGGTGGAATAGCCGGTTTTGTTCTTCTTGATGACGGGCAAGCCGAGCTTCTCGAACAGGATTTCCCCGAGCTGCTTGGGCGAACCGATGTTAAATTCCGTTCCGGCTTGGCGGTAGATGTCCGCCATGATTCCTTCTATCCGGTTCTGGAAATCATGGCCCAGCTCCCGTAGCGTGCTTGCGTCGCACTTGATCCCTTGCAGCTCCATGCCCGCGAGCACTTTGGCGAGCGGCTGCTCCAGCTCGTAATAGAGCTCGCGCATGTTCAGCTTCTCCAGCTCTTCCGTAAGCAGCGGCTTCAGCCGGCGGACGGCATCCGCTTTGGCCGCGAGATGGGCGGCCAGCTCCTCCATCGGCGGTACGCGGAATTTCGCGCCTTTGCCGTAGACGGACTCGTCCGACGGAACGGACGGCATCCCGTGCCGCTGGAGCAATCCCCCGAGCGAAGGATCCGCCTCGGTCGGGTCGAGCAAATAAGCGGCGAGCTGCACGTCGAAGGACTGGCCGCCCAGCTTGACGCCGTCAAACGCGAGCACGAGTTCCGCGCGGTGCATGTCATATCCGGTTTTGGGCGCCTCCGGATCGGACAGCCAGGCGAGAAGCGCTTCGGCTTGCGGCGATTTGAGTTGCGAGTAAGCCAGCACGAAGCAGCGCGAACCCGCCGCGATCGCGAGTCCGATGCCTTCGCTCTGGTGCGGATTGTCGCCGGAGGATTCGACGAACAGCGCTTCGGCGGCGGGAAGCGCCGAGGCCAACTCGTCCCAGCCGTCCGCGCCGTCGCCGAGGATGACCGTTTCGTAGGAGACCTCAGCCGCCTCCCGGCCGTCCCGGACGGCGCCATCCGCGCCGCCGAGATCGAGCCGTTCCATCAGCGACTTGAACTCCAGCTTGCGAAGGGCGGCCGCCAAAGCCGCGGCATCGTAACCGTTCCAGGCGACGTCGTCGACCGTCCGGTCCAACGGCACTTCCCGGAAAATCGTCGCCAGACGTTTGCTCATTCTCGCGTTCTCTACGTTGTTTTCGATATTTTCGCGCAGCTTGCCCTTCAAATTCGGAATGTTGTCCAGCACGTTCTCGACCGAGCCGTATTCCTGCAGAAGTTTGACCGCGGTTTTCTCGCCGACGCCGGGCACGCCCGGGATGTTGTCGCTCGGATCGCCCATGAGGCCTTTCAGATCGATGATCTGCTCCGGCGTAAGGCCGTATCTCTCGTTTACGTCCTCCGGGGCGTACTTCTCCACCTCGCTGACGCCTTTGCGGGTGAGGAGCACCGTCACCTTGTCCGAGGCGAGCTGCAGCAAATCCTTGTCGCCGGACACGACGACCACTTGACGGCCCTCTTCCTCCGCCAAGCGGGACAGCGTTCCGATGATATCGTCCGCCTCGTATCCCGGCAGCTCGTACTGGGAAATCGAGAACGACCGGATGAGCTCCTTCAGCACGGGAAACTGCTGCGAGAGCTCGGGCGGCGTTTTCTCTCGGCCGCCTTTGTATTCCGCGTAACCTTCGTGGCGGAACGTCGTTTTGCCCGCGTCGAAGGCGACGAGGATGTGGGTCGGCTTCTCTTCCTCGAGCACCTTGAGGAGCATCGTCGTAAAGCCGTACACCGCGTTCGTCTGCAGTCCGCTGCTGTTCGTCAGCGGCGGAATCGCGAAAAACGCGCGATAAATGATGCTGTTGCCGTCGATCAGCATCAGCTTGTCCGTTCCATTCGCCATGAGCCGTAACCACCTCACCGACTGGTTGCTTCCTATGGTTTATCATACCATACGGGGGAGCGGGCCGCATCCGGACGGCGAAAAACCGGCCGCCGCGCAAAGGCGGGGCCGGTTCCTGTGCGATGTTGGGCGTCCCGCATCAACCGATGCCATAAGGATAGGTAAGCACCGGTTTCTCGCTGGGACGGCCGATCAAATAACCCTGGCCGTAATCGATCCCCATTTTCCGGACCAGATGAAGCTCTTCCGGCGTTTCGATCCCTTCCGCGACCGTGAGGATTTTCATCCGTTTCGCGAAGCGGACGAACGTTCGCAGCATTTGGAGCTTCATTTCGTCGCGGTCGGCGTTCTGGACGAGGGATTTGTCCAACTTGATGAAATCCGGCTTCAGCTCCACGATCGCCTGAAGGGAAGAATAGCCGGCGCCCGCGTCGTCGATGGCGATTTTGTATCCCTGGTTCCGGTAATGGTCCAGCATCATCTTCGCTTCCTCGAAATCGTCGATCGAATCCCGCTCCGTCAGCTCCAGCACCACCTGCTCCGGCTTCAAGCCGCGGGCCGCGAGCCATTGCCTCGTCTGGCCGGATACGAAGTGCGGGTCTTTCATGATCCCGGAATTGACGTTGATGAAAATTTTCTGTTCCGTGCCGAGAGAAGGACAGGAACGGATCGCCTTCTCGCGCGCCAGCCGGTCGAGCGCGAACGCATAACCCTCCCGCTCCGCGAAGCGGAACAGCGGAAGGGGCCCCTCGAACGGACTGCCGGGCGGACAGCGCGTGAGCGCCTCGTAGCCGAACAAGCAGCCTCCGCGCAAATGGAAGAGGGGCTGGTAGGCGCTGCGGATATCTCCGTCGCGCAGAATCCGTTCCATTTCGATCCCCTGCTTCGTGTCCGTTTCCGTACGTCCCCATCCGTGCAGCCGGGAAGCGGCCGCGAGGAACGCTTCGTACAGCTGTTCTTTGTATGTACGGCCTAACGAGCCGGTTACGACCGCGGCTCCGTATCCCATATGATCCCGGCCGGTCCCGGCAACCGAATGCGAGCCGAAGAAAGCTTCCGTTTCCGCCTGCATGAGCTCGCGGATCCGTCTGGCCAACCCCTCCGCATACCGCTCGGAGGAACCGATCCACGAATCCGGAATGTCCGCGATCATCCACAGATGCGACCCGATCCGGTCGCCGAAGCGGACGGATTCCCCAGGAAGAATCCGGGCCAGCCAAGCGTTCCACAGTTCGGATTCCTGCGATTCCGGCACCGCGATCCGCTCGATCCCGATTTCGGACAAGTCCAGCCCGATCAAACCGATGGGGCCCGCCTTCTGCTGCCCTTCCCGGGGGTCCCGGAAGGGAAAGCCTCCGAACGTCTCCGCGCCGCCCGACTCTTGGGAAGACATATTCATAGGAGCCAATCCTCCATTATTCGACAAAATCACGGCAGACGGAACCGCCGACACCGCCTTAAATGCCGTCCCATCATATCAATTCACTGTAAACGCCCGTGTCGAAGAGCGTTAACGGACGGTTAAACCTTTTCTCTCCGCGAACGCATGGAACTCCTCCAGCGTCTCCCACTCCAGCGCGCTTCCGAGCCTGGTTTTCGCCGCTTTCTTGAGCAGCGCCGAGTATTCGGCCAGCCGTTCGGGCGTCCACCCTTCCGTCACTTGGCACGAGAGCACCGCAAGGGACAGCGAAAGACTTGCCCCTTCCACCGGCGTTCCCGATCGGTCCCGTACCGGACCGTGCGTCCGGTCGAGGAAGGAGGAGATGCCCCGTTCGAATTCCGCCAGCATCTCTTCGCCGATCCGGACCGGATTGCCGTAATCGAAGATAACGATGAAATCGTCGCCTCCGATATGCCCGACGAAGCTGTCGTCCGGGCTGTATTTGCGCACCGCCGCCTGCAGCGACTCCGACGTATACCGGATGACGTCGTCTCCGCGGTGGAAGCCGTATTGGTCGTTATACCATTTGAAATAGTCGAGATCCGCGTACAGCACCGAAAAAGGCCTTCCTTCGTCCAGCCGGCGGGACAGCTCGCGGCGAATGGGCTCGTTGCCGGGCAGCCCCGTGAGCGGATTGGCCCATTGGGCGTTCGACATTCGCATCGTGGTGACCCACTCCAGCAGCGCCCGGATCGAGACGATGCCGGACACCTCGCCTTTGCGCGTCACGATGACGGCATCGTAAAGCTTGTCCGGCTCGCGGGCCATCGCCGTCTGGGACAGCTGCTCCACCGGTGTCGATTCGTCCACGATCAGGGGCTGGGCATCCATGATTTTGGACACGGGACGGTTGCCGTAAAGGGGAAGCCCGAACTGTCTGGCCAGCGTCTGATGAAGCTTCTCCTTCATCAGCATGCCGACCGGTTTCCCGTCCTTGAGGATAACGAAACCCGGCGCCTCCCGATGGATCTCGAAGAATCGTGCGATCTCCGTGACCGGCGTCGAGCTGGGGAACGTAACCGCGGGCTCCGTCAGCTCGAGAAGCGCTCCGGCCGCTCCGCGGAATCGGCGCCTCATTTCCTGCCGGATCCGGTCCGTGACGGAAGGGTCGACGGACCGCGGCGTTTCCGAAGGGACGCCGAGCCAAAGTCCCTCCCCGTACCCCACTCCGTAAGTCATCAGCGGCCGGATTTGTTCCTCCCGCTCCAACCCGTCCGCGAGCAGTACGATTTTCTCTTTGCGGGCAAGCGCGGAGATGGCCTGCAGCAGGCTTTCGCCGGCGGGATCCCGTAAGGTCCGGGGAAACCACTCCGTACCGATCCGGACGTAATCGGGCTTAAGGTCCACCATCCGCTCCAAAGCCGTCCTCCCGGTTTTCAGGCCGGAAAAGGCGATGCGGAAGCCTTGCGTCCGGTAATGGCGGATGGCGGCATGCAGCGTTCCCGGGTGCCCGTCACTCTCGTCCGACAGAAGGAGCACGACGTGATCCGGCCGCAGTCCGGCGGCTTCGATCCGGCCCAGCGTGCTTCCGGGATAGAGGCGTGGATCGTAAACGATTCGAGCCGGCACAGGCAAAAACAGCTTGACCGCTCGCGGACCCGCGGGAACGCCGCGGATCGCCAGCTCCCGAAACCGTCTGTCGTTGTCGTACAAATTCCCCTCCGCTTCGGATTCGGCGTAGAACAGGCTGGAATCCCATGACGCGTTCGCCTCGGCGTCGAATGGGATCGCCTCGTATCCGTATAGCGTGCCGTCCGACAGCGATACGATGGGCGCGTACCGGACCGCGATTCTATCGCCCGCCGACATGCCTCTCCGCTGCTGGACCTTCTCCATCGCCGACCGTACCTCCAATTGTTCGCCCAACCGATTGCCGAGCTCATCCATCCCCGTTCGCCTCCGACCAAAATCCCGAAATTTTCTGCGGCATTTGGTACGATATACCTAGATAGGACTAAATTATCACAAGCTTGTCCGTACTATGTCGATGCCGTGTAAACGCTGGGTAAAAATCCAATTATCATACAAAAAGCCGCAGGCGCTTCGCGCCTGCGGCAAAGGCTGCGGCAACCGCCGGATCAATTGAGATCCGGCCGCTTTCCCGTGACCAAATAGACGACGCTTTCCCCGATGTTGGTCGCGTGGTCCGCGATTCGTTCGATGTATCGTGCCACGAACGACAGCAGCATCGACTGGTTGATCGATTTCGGATTTTCTACCATGATCGCGGCAAGATCCATGAAGACGACGCCGAACAGCGTATCGACCTGATCGTCGTCCTTGGCCATTTTGTAGGCCAAATCGACGTTCTCCTCCACGTAAGAGCGGATCGACTCCGAAATCATCGTCTTCACCAAGTCTGCCATCCGCGGCAAATCGATGAGCGGCTTGATCAAGGTCTGGCCTTCCAGCCGGATGGCCGCTTTGGCGATATCGACCGCCAGGTCTCCCATGCGCTCGAGGTCCGAAGCGATCTTCAGCGCCGCCAGAATCTTCCTCAGATCCTTGGCGACGGGCTGCTGGGTCGCGATGAGCCTGGCCCCCGATTCGGAAATTTGCTCCTCGATCCGGTTCAGCGCGGGATCCTCCGCGACGATGCGTCTCGCTTCGTCCGCGTCCAAATTCACGAGGGAAGCCATGGCCTCCTCCAGCGCTTTTTCAACGATATCTCCCATGTGGATCAACATATCCTGCAGTTGCTTCAATCCTTCGTCCAATTCCCTGCGCGTCACCATAACGGCTTCCTCCCTTGTCGCTTCCGCCCCGATCACCCGAATCGGCCGGAAATATAATCGTCCGTCGACCTATGCGACGGATTCGTAAAGATCTTCTGGGTCGTGTCGTATTCGACGAGATCGCCCATTAGGAAAAAGGCCGTTTTGTCGGAAACCCGCGCGGCTTGATACATGTTATGCGTGACGATCACGATGCAGTATTCCCGTTTCAGCTCCGCGATCAGCTCTTCCACTTTGGCCGTCGATACCGGGTCAAGCGCGGAAGCCGGCTCGTCCATGAGCAGGATGCTGGGCTGCACGGCGACCGAACGGGCGATGCACAGCCGCTGCTGCTGGCCGCCGGACAACGCGAGGGCCGAACGGTGCAGCCGGTCCTTCACCTCGTCCCACAGCGCGGTTTTCCGCAGGCTGCTTTCCACGATTTCGTCCAGCTTCTTCTTGTCGCGAATCCCGTGGTATCTCGGTCCGAAGGCGATATTCTCGTAGATCGATTTGTGGAACGGATTCGGCTTCTGCCACACCATGCCGATCTTCTGCCGGAGCAGGACGACGTCCGTCGCCGGATCGTTGATATCCCGGCCGTCGATCCAGATTTGCCCTTCGACGCGGGCTCCCGGGATGACGTCGTTCATCCGGTTCAGCGACCGGAGGAAGGTGGATTTGCCGCAGCCGGAAGGACCGATGAGCGCGATAACCTCCCGGGAGGGAAAGTCCATGCTGATTTTCTTAATGGCTTGCTTCTCTCCATAGTAGACGGACAAGTCTTTCGTAAAGAATGCTTTCTCGCCCATGGTGTCCCCCTACTTCGTCGCCGTGAACTTGCGGTAAATCGCACGGCCGAGCGTGCGGGCACCTAAGTTGAACAGCAGCACGATGATGATGAGCACGGCCGAAGCGCCGGCCGCGATTTCGGGAGCGTCGGGCGCGCGCCCTTCGCTGTTGATTTTCCAGATGTGCACCGCCAGCGTCTCCGCCGGACGGAACGGGTTGAGCGGCGATTGCGGGTCGGTCGGATTCCAGTTCGTGAAATCCAGCTTCGGCGTGGTCATGCCGGCCGTGAACAGCAGGGCGGCCGCTTCGCCGAACACGCGGCCCGACGCCAGAATCGTACCCGTCATGATCGCGGGAAACGCCATGGGCAGCATGACGGACCAGATCGTTTTCCATTTCGACAGGCCGAGCGCAAGTCCTGCTTCCTTCTGCTCGCGGGGAACGCCGCGCAGCGCCTGCTCCGTGATGCGCACCATCAGCGGCAGGTTGAATACCGTGAGCGCCAGCGCACCCGCCGCGAGCGAGTATTTCATTTGGAAGAGGTTTACGAAAACGAGCAGTCCGAACAACCCGATGACGATCGACGGGAAGGAAGAAAGCACCTCCACCACGAGACGGATAAAGTCGGTTACCCGGTTTGCCTTGGCATATTCGCTCATGTAGATGCCCGCGCCGATGCCGAGCGGGATTGTGATCATCATCGTTAAGACAAGCAGGTACAACGAATTGAACAGCTGCGGACCGATGCCGCCGCCTTTCTTGAACGACTGGGGCGGGGACGTCAGGAAATGCCAGCTGACGTGGCTGAGTCCGCGGAACAGCAAATAGGCGATCAGTCCGGCGAGAATGGCCATGATCAAACCCGCGATGGCGATGATGGCGCCCGTCGCAATGCGGTCTGCCAGTTTGGCTTTCATCGTTTGGCCCTCCTCTCGAGCATGCGGACGATAAAGACGAACAGGAACGTCATGAGCAGCAGAATGAGCGCCAGACTCCACAGCACGTTGTTGTGCAGAGAGCCTCCGACGGTATTGCCCATCTCCAGCGTAATGATACTGGTCAGGGTCGCCGCCGATTCCAGCAGGGACCGCGGGACGTGAGGCGCGTTGCCGATGACCATCTGCACGGCCAGCGCCTCCCCGAACGCGCGGGAAATCCCGAGCACGATCCCTGTCAGCAAGGAAGGAAGCGTCGTCGGGAGGATCAGACGATAAATGGTTTGCCAGCGGGTTGCGCCCAGCGCGAAGGAACCTTCCCGCAATCCGGCGGGCAGCGTGCTCAGCGCATCCGTGGCGATCGAGGTGACCGTGGGCAGGATCATAATGGACAGGACGATCGCGCCGGCCAGGATGCCGAAGCCCTGGCCCGGGAAGTTGTCGCGCAGAAACGGCACGATGACGGACAGGCCCACGAAGCCGTAAACGACCGAAGGAATGCCCGCAAGCAGCTCGATCGCCGGCTGGAGCACGGTCCGACCGAGTTTGGGCGCGATTTGCGTCATGAACACGGCCGCGCAGAAGCCGAAGGGCGCCGCGATCGCCGCCGCGATGAACGACACGGATGCGGAACCGGCCAGAAACGGCAGAGCACCGAAGAGCGGAGGCTCGCCCTCCGGCTTCCAAACGTGGCCGAGCAGCAGGTCCGGAATCCCGATCGCTCCCGATACGAAAGGATTCAAGCCCTTCGACGCGATAAACCACACGATGGAGAAAATCGTCACGACCATCAGGGCGACGCACAGATAGACATACACCCTGCCGAACCAATCTTCGCGGATATGTTTAGGATAACGGGTCAATCGGTCGCCTGCCGTTCGATCTTCCTTGACAGGGGTATTCATAAGGCCTCTCCTTTAACAGCAGACAGAGGCCGACAGAATGTCAGCCCCTTTCCGCTTGGTTTGTTGTCCAACCTTGGCGTTCAGATGAAACCTATTTGTTCGTGACGTTTCCGTTCACGTCGCGGGCGACTTTCATGTCGCCGATCGGGATATAACCCATTTCGGTGACGTCCGACTTCTGGATTTCATCCGACAGGATGTAGTCGATGAGCGCTTTGACAACCGGCGTCGGTTCGCCTTTGGTATACATGTGCTCGTAAGCCCAGACCGGATATTTGCCCGTCGTGACGTTTTCTACGGAAGCGTCTGCGCCTTCATATTTCAGGGCTTTCACGCTGTCGTCGAGGTAGGACAGGGCAAGATAGCCGATCGCTCCCGGCGTTTCGCCGACCAATTTCTTAACCGTGCCGGAGGAGTCTTCCTGGATCGAACCCGGAAGGTCTTGGGAAGGACCGCCCAGCGCCAGGTTTTCGAACGTCTTGCGCGTGCCGGAGCTGCTCGGACGGTTGACGATGACGATTTTCTGATCGGCGCCGCCTACTTCTTTCCAGTTCTTCACTTTGCCGGAGAAGATGTCGACCAGCTGCTGCTTCGTCAGGTTGTCCACGCCCACTTTCGGGTTGGCAACGGTAGCGATCGCCACAACGGCTACTTGGTGGTCAACCAATTCCTTCGCCTTGTCGGCGTCGGCGTCCTTGAACTTCTCTTCCGCGAAAATGTCGGAGTTGCCAATGTCGACTTGGCCGGCTTGTACTTGCGTCAAACCGCCGCCGCTGCCGCCGCCTTGAACGGTAACGCTGATGCCGCTATATTTGCTGTCTGCCATGAACTTCGTTGCAACTTGTTCGACGAGAGGCTGGAGAGCGGTAGAACCTGCCGCCAGAATCGTTCCGCTCAGCGCTTCGCCCGCGGCGGAGCTTGCAGGTGCCGATTCGGAAGCAGAAGCGCTCGGGCTGCTTGCCGTGCCTTCATTGTTGCTCTTGCCGCATGCTGCCAAAGTCAGGGCGACGATCAATGTCAGGACCAGGACGAGCGATTTCTTCATGTTTCGTAATTTCCCCTTCCTCTTGTTCGCTTTCTTTATTTGTGTTCGGGAGCCGGGCTTGTGCCCCGTCTCCTTCTTACAGATATGATTCTATCTCCCCTCCTTCAAATTCGTGTATTCGTTTTGTAAACTCTGTGTAAATTATAATTCTCGTTAATAAACCGTTTTCATGGCGTTCGCCCGCTTTCCTCTTCGCATTCGAATTCCCGACCCGATTCATACCCGCCGTTTACAAATGAAAAAACAGCCCATTCGGGCTGTTTTCTCATTTACGTATTCAAATCGGGGCGTTTTCCCGTGACGAGATACACGGTGCTCTCTCCGATATTCGTGGCATGGTCCCCGATCCGTTCGATGTAACGGCCCACGAAGCTGAGAAGCATCGCTTGGGAGATCGTCCCGGGGTTATCCGCCATCAAAGCGAACAGCTCGTACAGGATTTGGCTGTACAGCGCGTCCACTTCGTGGTCATCCTGATCCAGCTTATAGGCAAGGTCCACGTTCTGCTCCATGTAAGAGCGGACCGAGTCCGCGACCATGGCCCTCGTCATCTCGGCCAGCCGCGGCAAGTCAATGAGCGGCTTGATCAGCTGCTGGCCCTCCAGCCGCAAGGCCGCCTTGGCGATGTCGACCGCCAAATCCCCCATCCGCTCCAGATCGCCGCTGATCTTGAGACACGCCAATATATTGCGCAAGTCCTTGGCCACCGGCTGCTGCGTCGCCATCAGCTTGGCCCCGATTTCGGTGATCTGCATTTCCAGGGCGTTGAGCTGCTGATCTTGGCTGATCACGCGCCGGGCTTCCGGTATATTGAGCGTTCTCAAAGCTTCCATCGAATCGGTCAGCGCCGTCTCCACGAGCTTTCCCATTTCGACAAGCAGGTGCTGCATTTCCTCGAGCCCTTGGTCAAGCTCTCTGCGTTTGACCATTTGTACGGTTTCCTCCGCATCCGATGCTAGTGTAGGAATTTTATCCGAAACGTCCGCTGATGTAGTCTTCCGTGCGCTGGTCTTCCGGATTGGAGAACAGCTTCTCGGTTTCCGCGTATTCCACGACCTCGCCGTTCAAGAAGAAGACGGTTTGGTTTGAAACCCGGGCGGCCTGGTGCATGTTGTGCGTCACCATGACGATCGTGTAGCGGCTCTTGAGCTCCTGCGCCAACTCCTCGATTTTCAGCGTGGAAATCGGGTCCAAGGCGGAAGTCGCTTCGTCCATGAGCAGGATGTCGGGCTCCACCGCCAGCGCCCTCGCGATGCAGAGCCGCTGCTGCTGGCCGCCGGAAAGGCTCAGCGCCGAGCGCTTCAAATGGTCCTTCACTTCCTGCCACAAGGCGGCGCCCCGCAAGCTGGATTCGACGATTTCGTCCAGCTTCTGGCGGTTCGTGATGCCGTGCAGACGGGGCCCGTACGCTACGTTATCGTAAATCGATTTCGGAAACGGATTCGGCTGCTGGAACACCATGCCCACTTTTTTGCGCAGCGTCTCCACGTCGATATCTTTGCCGTAGATATCCGCCCCCGAAATTCGGATCGTTCCTTCTATGTTGGTCCCGGGAATCATGTCGTTCATTCGGTTCAACGAGCGCAGAAGCGTCGATTTGCCGCAGCCCGAAGGACCGATGAACGCCGTGATCGCTTTCTCGGGAATATTCATGGATACGTTTTTGAGCGCGTGAAACGTGCCGTAAAACAAATTCAAGCGATCGATCTCGATCAGCGCTTGCATATGGGTTCCTCCGCTCGAACGATTGAGTAAATGATCCGTAAAATATCCGATGCCTATCCGCGAATTATACGCGCCATTTGTAAAACGTTCATGCGCGATTTGTAAAATCGGTGTAAAATGTAATGTCCGTTAACGGAACCTGCGCTCCCGGATCCAAAGCGGAATCCGGAACACGACATTGATGGCCAGCACGACGAACAGCAGCACCGCGGCCGCCTTCTGCGAGATTTGCTGGGCATCCGGAACGATCGCTTCCGATTGGACATACCAGAGATGAACGGCCAGCGTTTCTCCAGGGGACATGAGATTGAAATCCCACATGACGCCCGACGTCGTGACGCCGGCGGTCAGGATGATAACGGCGCTCTCGCCGAAGGCCCTGCCGGAAGCAAGGCAAATACCGGTCACGATGCCGTTGATGGAAGAGGGAATCAGCACGCGGCGAATCGTTTGCAGATGGGTGGCTCCCAGCGCGAAAGAAGCGTTTTTGAGTTCTCCAGGCACAGACCGGATCGCTTCCTCGGTGACGCGGGTAATCACCGGCAGGTTGAGGAAAGCCAGACTGACTGCTCCTCCGATAATCGTAAGCCCGAGCTGGAACATTTCGACGAATAACGCGATACCGAACAGACCGAAAATAATGGAAGGCACGGAAGCGAGTCCTTCCACGCAAATTCGCACGAATCCGATCAGCTTGTTCTCCGGAGCGAATTCGGCCAAGTAAATGCCGGACGCAAGGCCGAGCGGGACCGCGATGGCCATGGAGAGAAAGAGCATATAAAAGGAGTTGAACAGCGCCGGACCGATGCCGCCGCCCTCTTCGATTTCGCTGGGAAGCCCGAAAATGAAATCCCAAGTGAGCGAAGGCAAGCCCCGCTGCAAAATCAGGAACAGGAGTCCGAATACGAAAAGAATGACGCAAGCGGCCACGACCCAAACGGATATGGTAAAAAGGCGGTTTTTCACCTGATTCACGCGGCTCACGCTTTGGCCCCCCTCTTCTGCAGCACCCGGATCACGACGATCATGACCAGCGAAATGACGAGCAGCAGGAAGCCCATCATGTACAGCGCGTAGTTCCACGTCGAATCGAAAGGCACGTTCGGAATTTGCATGACGATGTTGCTCGTCAGGACGGACGTCGGCTTGAACAGGGCGTCGGCCAGTTGCGGCGTGTTGCCGATAACCATGACGACCGCCATCGTTTCGCCGATCGCCCGGGCCATCCCGAGGATGACGCCGTACAGAATTCCGCTGCGCGCGGAGGGAAGGACGACCCGGAATACCGTTTGGAAACGCGTGGCGCCAAGGGCGTAAGAAGCGTCCCGGAACTTGCGGGGAACCGCGCTGATCGAATCGTCGCTGATCCGGCTGATCGTAGGCAGCACCATGATGCTCAGCACGATCGCGGCCGCCAAGATGCCGTCGGCCAAATCATAGCCGGTCATTTGGCGCAGAAGCGGAATCAGGAGCGTAAGCCCGAGGAATCCGTATACGACGGACGGAATGCCGACGAGCAGGTCGAGAACGGGCCGAAGCGCGTTCCGAAGCCATGCCGGCGCGACCTCCGCGAGGAAAACCGCCACGAAAATGGAAATCGGAACCGAAATGAGAAGCGTTAGCGCCGTAAGGGCGACAGTGCCGAAAATAAAGACGAACGCTCCGTACGACTCGTTCTCGGGGGACCAGTCCGCCGAGAAGAAGAAAGTTGCCGGGGATACCGTCTCAAAAGTCAGCACTCCCGTCCGGAACATGAAAAACAAAATGGACAGGAGAATCATACAGACGAAAATCGCGCTGGCGATGCATATCACCCGGAAAGCGCGGTTGTAGAACCGAAGGCGGTTCTTGCGGTCCTTCCAGCGGCCGGAGCTGGTCCGGATGCTCTGACCCAGCTCGCCCGCCGCGGCGAGCGAATGGGTCGATGTCGTGTCGATCATGGCGGAACTCCCTTCCCCATAAGTAAAAACGACTTCGTCGTCTTTCTGAGACTGAGAATGTCGTTTTTATCGAAATCAATCAGAGATGATCCGTGATGCTCATAATACCTGATTGATCGAAGAAACCAGCTTCGGCGTCTTGCACGCTCGAAGCTGGCCGCTTCCGTTATCTTTGCTTGCCCGTCATGCAGGGACAAACCTTATTTCATTGCGGAAACCGGAATGAATTTTAATTTCTTAAGGGAGCCGTTCTGGAACTTGGAGCTTTGCACGTATTCGATGAACGCTTTCGTCGCGCCCGTCGGTTGACCCTTCGTCATGTAGTAGCCGTAGCCCCATACTTTATAGGTGCCGTTGATGACGTTCGCTTCCGTCGCCGCCACGCCGTTGATCTTGAGCGCTTTGATGCTGCCGGACACATAGACGAGATCCAGGTAGCCGATCGCGTTCGGAGTCGTATCGACGGCCGTTTTCATGTCGCCGCTCGATTTCACTTCTTTATAGTTGCTTCCTTTGGTCATGAAATCGGCGCCGTTCAAGGCTTTCATTTGGAAGTTGACGCGCGTGCCGGAACCGAATGCGCGGTTGACCACCACGATATCCGCATCGTCTCCGCCTACGTCTTTCCAGTTCGTGATTTTGCCGGAGAAAATGTCGGCCAGCTGCTTGTTCGTCAGGCTGTCGACCTTCACGTTCTTGTTCACGACGGCCGCGAACGGAATGACTGCGACTTTGTTGGCCACTTGACCTTCGAATTTCTTGAAGCCCGGTACGTCCATCGAAGCGTCCCAGTCGCAAGCTCCGATATCGGCGATGCCTTTGCGGACCGCTTGCGGTCCTGTGACGGAACCGGCGGCGGATGCCGAAATTTTCACTTTCGGGTTCAGCTTCTTGAATTCGTTCGCCGCCTGCAGCGTAAGCGGCAGAAGCGCGGAAGAGCCGTTGATGACGATTTTGCCGCTCAGGGAGCTGGCAGCTCCGGCAGCGGAAACTCCCGCCGTGGTGAGTGCGACCGCCATTGCGGCGATGCCGAGTGTTTTGAACCATTTTTTCATGTCTTTCGTTTCCCCTCTCGTTTGGTTGAAATTATTGCGTCACTTGCACCCATTGGCCGTTCTTTTCCACATAAGTCTTGCCGTCCGCTTCGATGGCGATAAGGCCGCTCTTGCTGACTTCGATGCCGGTCGTATTCTCGTCAACCGTATACAGAAGCGTGCTTGCTCCGGTCGGGCTTACAGCGTAAATCTGGTTTTTCCCGGCAGGACCCGAAGTGAGCGCGTACAGGACTCCGCCTGCGTATTTGGCTTGATAGACGTCTTGATCGGCGAACAGCGTTTTTTCCGCTCCCGCTGCCGTGACGGCCACGAGCTTCGCCTTCGCATCGCCGGCAGGGATGTCGATATAGTAGCTGGCTGCGCCGGAAGGATCGGTGCCGACGAACACTTTGTCATCGGTCGATTTGCTAAGTTGCACCGCTTTGTTGTCACTTACAGAAGTATCGTATTGGTAAACGTTCATGGCGGCGGAGGAATCGTCGATCGTTACCGCATCCTCTTCAACCGCTTTGTCGGAGGGCGCCGTGACAACCGGCGGAACCGTCAACGTATAGGTCACCCATTTGCCGGTCGCGGAAACGCTCAGGTTGGCTTTGTAATCTTTCTTGTCTTCAAGCACTTTCGTGATAGCGCCGCTGGCCAGATCCAGCTTGTTGACCAAGGAGCCTTTGTCGCCTTGCAGGAAGTACAGAGCCGATCCGTCACTCGACCATACCAGCTCCGGCTTGATTTCGGAGTTGGAAGCGATCGATTTGGAAGTTTTCGCAACCAAATCAAGCACGAAAATCGCGCCGCTGGTATCGGTATAAGCGGCTTTGCTTCCGTCGGGAGATACGGCAAGCTCGGATGCGTTCTGTGCATCCAGCAGTTTTTCGTATTTGCCGCTGTTTACGTCGACCAGATAGTCGACACGTCCGGCATCCGTTTCTTGGGAGGCGATCAAGCGGTTGATGTCGAGCCACTGCACGTGATCCACGTTCGCAAGCAAATCCGTTTTTGCCGCGTCCGCGGCGAATACCACGGTACCGGCGGTTGCTGCGACCGCAGTCGCGAGAGAAGCTGCAACCATCATCTTCTTCAGAGCCATTGACGATTCACCCTTTGTTTGGAATGTGACCTTCTCTATGTACAGAGCGGTTCGCTTACTAGAATCATCATAGAGCCCGTTTATTTGCAGACCGTAAAATGGGCAGCATTTCCTTGTTAATTTTTCCTCCGTTAATATGGATGTCCGCCGTTCATCTGCTCCATAAGCCGTCCGATCTCGCCGCGGATCTGGCGGGACGTGCCTGCCGCCTCCCGGGAAGCTTGTCCCAGCCGTTGCGCCGCTTCCCCATTCCGGGCGGCGATATCCCACAGTCTGGAGAACGTTTCTTCGGAACGGTTCACCTGGCCAATGCCCAGATCCGCGCTTTGCTTGCCTTCCTTCACGAGCAGAACCGTCCGTTCCACCGCCTCGGACATCGTCAGCAGCACCCGGTGGATCTCCGCTGCGGAGCGTTTCGTTCCGTAAGCCAGATCGCTGATTTCCTGCGCAACCACGCCGAAGCCGCGCCCGTGGCTGCCCGCGCGGGCCGCTTCTATCGCTGCGTTGACGGCGAGCAGGTTGCATTGCTCGGCCAATTCGGCGATCATCTTCACGATCTGATTCGCCGCGGAAGCCCTCTCCGTCAATTCCCGCATGGCCGCTTCCTGCAGCCGGGCATGCTCGGACCACTGCCGGAACAGCTTCAACATGTGGTCCAAGTCCTGACGGCCGCTATTGGTCGCCTCCGAGATTCGTACGCCGTAATCCCGGGCTTCTTCCGTGGCGGACGTCACTTTATCCAGAGATTGATGGATTTGACGCAGCATTTCTTCCGTCCCGCGAATGGTGCGGAGTTGCCGTTCGGCGGCTTCCCGCTGCAGCAGCCGCGACAGGTGAAGCAAATCGCTCACCGTGAGGATGCCCGCCAGCGCGCCCCGTTCGGTAATGATGACAACGTCGTAGAACGTCTCCTCGCTCCTAGACAGCGCGCCGTCGATCAATTCGCGGGGGAGGACGTCCGCTTCCGCGATATACGGGTTCCGCAGCATCAAATGGGAGATTTCTTTGTTTCCGAAGAGCGACATGCCGAAATGAGAGCCTAACGACCGGAAGAACCGATGCTTCATCAGAAGCCCGATCGGCCGGCGCCGCTCATCGCAGACGACGACGCATTCCAGTTCGCTTCTGCGGCGGAATAGCTCGACCAGTTCACTGCAAGGCATGCTCGGCTCCACGACGGGACAATTTCTTAGCCACTCTCGGACGGCGATCGGCTGCTGCCAATCTTGCGGTTCGGGGATGGTGATGACGGGCCGTTCCATAACGCTCAGACTCATGGGCTTCAACCTCGATCCGGTGGTTTACGTTATGCATCCAAGCTATCAGTCTCGCGTCAAGCACCATACCTGAATTTGTTATGGCTTTGTAAATTATTCCGCCTGATAACATAACTCCGTACCGCTCCCTTGAGTCGATGTTTAAAGACGGATGCCGAAGATCAAAATTAAAAAACAAACTCCGTTCAAGAAACGATGTGATCAAAGTGCACGCCGACGAAAAAATATCGGGATATCAGCTAAGCCTGCTTCTGTTTACGTTTATCGTTTCCACGCTCATTTTATCCGTGCCCGGAATCATGGTCGCTTTCGCGAAACAAAACGCCTGGCTTTCCATTTTGCCTGCTTCCCTTACGGGAATCGTGAATATCTGGGTGCTTACCTCCCTGTCCAAACGCCATCCCGGCAAATCGATCATCGAATACGCCTCCAGCATTTGCGGGAAATGGATCGGAACGATCATCGGATTCTACTTGACCTATTATTTGTTTTTCTTCATCTCCAGCACCGTGAACGAGCATGCCGGTTTTATCAATATCATTCTCCTGATGAATACCCCTCCTCTCGTCTCGATGGCTACGATGCTTGTTTTGTGCGGTTTTGTCGTACTGGCCGGAGTCGAAGCCATCGCCAGATGCAATGAGGTCATCCTTCCCGTGATCATCCTCCTGCTCGTGCCCATGTTCCTTCTCTCCTTGCGGGACATGGACCCCGCCCGTTTGACGCCGATTTTGGCGGAAGGCATCTTGCCGGTCCTGAAAGGCTCGGTCGTACCGTCGGCCTGGATGAGCCAGTTCTTTTTCTTGGGCTGGTTTCTCCCCCACTTAAACGAGCAGCCGCATAGAATCCGAAAGCATTTGACCGTTTCCTGGGGCGGAGTCGTCTTGCTGGTCATGACGATCGACATCATCACGATAACGGTGTTCGGACCGATCACGCCGCGTTTGAAATTCGCGTTCTTCAAGGTTATCCAGTATATCGGGATCCTCGGTTCGCTGGAAAGGCTCGAGACGATCGCCATTACCATCTGGATTCTCGGAATCTTCATCAAAATCTCGATGCTTCTTTATATGTTCAGCCTGAGCGCCAGCCAGTTGTTCTTCGCGCGCAATTACCGGAAAACCGTTCTTCCGGTCACTCTGTTATCCATCGTCGGCTCCGTATGGATATTCAGGAGCGACGCTCAGTTCCAAGCCTGGATCACCTTCACCTACCCGGTTCTGGCGTTTATCACGCAAAGCCTGCTCCCTCTGCTGCTTCTGGGGATAGACGTTCTCAGAGCAAAACCCTCGAAATCAATCGGATAAAATCATTTTTCCGATCGGCTCGAGCAGGATTTGGTAGGGCAGGACCAAGGTCGGCACTTCGACTCCCGCGAGCAGCAGCGCTCCCGCGACAGCGGAAACGGCCATGAATACCGCATACACCCAAGCCTCCCGTTTTTCGTTGCCTCCCCGCAATTTACGGACTCGATCGAAGGCGTAGGAGCATACGATAATGAGATATCCCGCCGTCAGTAAGATCTTCATTTTACGATCTCCTTTTCTTTCCATTGCAGAGATGGACCCAGGGCGCCCGTGTTCTTGATCGACAATTTCACGGATACGGATATTTCGGCATTCTCAAAATACCGGTCCCAATCTTTCCCGACGGCGCGCCACTTTTTGGGGTATTGGCTCGCCACTAGACCGCCGAAGCCCAAGATATCCGTCTTCAATTCATGCTGTAATTTGCGAAGAAACGCCTCCATCTCTTCCTTTACCTGGTCCTCCAGCGCTTTTTTCACCATCGTTTCATTATGGAGTTGGGTCACGTCCAGCCGCGAATTGTTTTCCATCAGGTCCCCCTTGCCGGTAACATGAACATGAAATCGGAAGTCATCCCTTAGAGGAACGACATCGATTTTGACATTGCCGCTCCTAAAGATTAAACCCACATTGCCCATGCCGCCCGGCAAGTCGGCCACGATATTGTCGGAATTCTTGTTATTTTTGAACCACAAATATTGCTGCGTTTCCCGATTGTTCAGAAAGCCGACCAAAGCCGTTCTTTTGAAGACGGCCGTTCCGGTCAAGCGAAACTGCTTGTCCTTGCCTTTAAGCGAAGAACGGAACATCTCGGTTCCCTCCAGAACCCCGACCGCTGGATTCTCCCCTTCCCCCGCGGACGCGATCAGAAAGTCCCTGAGCGTCGACTTCATTCCCGCACCCGGGAGCAATTCCATTTCCTTCAACGCTTCGGCGGGGACCATTTCGTAAGGGTAGCGAACCTGAAGCATCTCTCCCGCCGTTTTCCCTTTAACGACGAACAAGTAAGTTCTTAACCGGTTTCGGGGATTCCGGGAGAAAATGTCCAGAAAATCGTTCATTCCCCGCCTGGCCAGCGATTCCCCGACGAGAATGACGCTGCGGTGCGAAAATACGAGCTTGCGGGACATTTTTTGCTGGATCTTCTGATCAATGTCCAGTACGCTTTTCCCCGATTCCGAAATCAGAAAAAAATTGTCCGTTTCTTTCGAGGTCCCGCCCGCAGACTGGGATGAAGGAGACGGGACGGCGACCTGAAGCGTCATCATGATCTTTCCGTCTTCCGTCAAGTCCAGCCCCGTTCCCATCACCAGTCCGATATCGTTGACTTCTCTTCGATCCCAACAACCGCACGCCATGACCAGCGCAATCGACAGCATGACGGTTCGCACCCAGCGTTTCACTTCGTACCATCCTTTTCGTATTGCGGAGCGAATACGCGGCCGTCGATGGGGGCACGGAAAAACACGTCCTTGAGCGCCCTCTTCGAAAAGGGCGAAACAGGCGTAAAGTAGGGTACCCCGAACGACTTTAAGTGAACGACGCGAAGCAAGATCCCCAGAAAACCGAGCGCGATCCCGTATAATCCAAGCGTTCCCGCCAGAACGATCATCGGGAAACGCAGCAGACGAACCCCGTTCGCGAAGCTAAACCGCGGAATCAGAAATGCCGCAATGCCGGTCATCGAAACGATGATGACGCTGGGAGCCGAAATAATGCCTGCCTGCACCGCCGACTGTCCGATGACCAGCGCGCCGACGATGCTTACCGTCTGTCCGATCGGTCTTGGCAGACGAACGCCCGCTTCCCGCAAAGCCTCGAACATCAGCTCCATCAATAAAGCTTCCAGCACGATCGGAAAAGGCACAGGTTCCCGCGCGGAAGCGACGCTGAGCAGCAAGCTGGTCGGGATCATTTCCTGGTGGAACGTCGTAACCGCAACGTAGAAAGAAGGGACAAACACGGCGATGAATAAGAAGAGCAATCGGATCCCGCGTACGAAAGAAGCCACGGGATAGCGAACATAATAATCCTCGCTTGCTTGCAAACCCGACCAGAACGTGACCGGCGCCAGTATCACGAAGGGAGTATTGTCGACCAGAATGGCCACCCTTCCTTCCAGCAAACCTCCCGCGACGACATCGGGTCGTTCCGTGTTCTGAAAGATAGGGAAAATCGGGAAAGGATCGTCCCGGATGATTTCCTCGATATATCCGGACTCCAATATGCCGTCAGCTCGAATGGCCGCGATTTTGTTCCGCAACCGTTCGACGACGGATTCATCGGCCAGACCTTCGATATAGGCGACCAACACTTTCGTTTCCGTCATCTCGCCTACCGTGAAAGCTTCCATTTTCAACCGAGGTGTTCGTATGTAATGCCGCAGCAAACCAACGTTGACGGACTGTCTCTCGACGAAGCCTTCCTTGGATCCGCGGATAGACGGTTCGGACGAGGGTTCTTCGATGGACCGTTGCGGCATGTTTTCCGCAGCAAAGCAATCGGCTTTGTCGGAACCGTCCGTAAACAGGACCGCGTTCCCGCGCAGGATGCGCCGGATGATTTCCGACCATTTCGATGACGTGAACACTTTGCCGACCGGTATCGGTTTTCCGTTCTCCGATTCGGTTCCTTCGGGTAAGCGTGTATCCGGGAAGGCTGCAATGGTTTTGAACATTCCGTTCACTTTTTCTTCGTTTACGAGCGTTCCGAGATAGACGAGCAGACGTTTCGGCTGGCCTCCGTCCGTTGAAATTTCGGAGTACACCATATCCGAACAATTTCGGAACTCTTGCCGGACAAAATGTTCGTTCTGTTCGAGGTTTGCCGCGATGACACCTTCCCCCCGAATGTCGGCATCATCGACCTTAACGGGGGAATTGCGGCTCAGCTGCTTGCGGAACTGAATTTTCATGGACGGGACCCTCCGGGTGAATATCCTTCTACTAGAGTTCCTTGGCAAGAGGATATTTATCCCATTTGCCCCCGTAAAGAAAGGACCGTCAGGGAAATTTGCCCTGACGGTCCTTTGATGGAAAATCGGATATTCCGGATTACACTTCGCTGACGCTGACCCAGCTGCCGCGCTCGATCGACAGATCGACTGCTTCGAGCACTTCCTGGCAGCGTACGCCGTCGAGGAACGTGGGAGCGAACGGCGTCCCCTGGGCGATGTGCTGGACGAATTCGTACACGATATGTACGAAAGCGTGCTCGTAACCGATGATATGCCCCGTCGGCCACCAATTGCCCGCGTATTTGTGCGTGCTTTCGGTGACGAGAATGCGACGGAATCCGGCTTCGTTCGGCTCGTCCTCGCGGAAGTATACTTCCAGCTCGTTCAGGCGCTCCAGGTCCCAACGAATCGAGCCCTTGCTTCCGTGGATTTCGAACGTGTTGCCGTTTTTCCGGCCGGCGGCGAAACGCGTGGCGATGAACGAGCCCATTGCCCCGTTTTTGAAATCCGCCAGGAATCCCGTCGCGTCATCCACCGTCACCTCGCCTATGTCGGCCGAAGCCGTTCCGCTGAGCCCCGAGGAGGAAGCCGGAATCGGACGCTCCTTGACGAAGGTGCGGTTATGCCCGACGACACGGTCGAATTCGCCGATCAGAAACCGAGCCAAGTCGATGCAGTGGGCGTTCAGGTCGCCATGCGCGCCGGAGCCTGCGACTTCTTTCTTCAAGCGCCAAGCCAGCGGGAATCCCGGGTCGACCAGCCAGTCCTGCAAATATGTCGCGCGATAATGATGGATATCGCCGATTTTGCCGTCGTCGATCAGCTTCTTGGCCAATTGGACGGCCGGCAGAAACCGGTAGTTGAAGCAGACCGCATGCCTGATGCCGGCCTTCTCGGCGGCTTCCAGCATCTCGCGGCCGTCCGCCAGGTTCAGCGCGAGCGGCTTCTCGCAAAAGACGTGTTTGCCGGCGGCGATGGCGGCAAGCGTGATTTCCTTGTGCGCGTCGCTCGGCGCATTGATGTCGACCAGATCGATGTCGTCGCGTGCGACCATTTTGCGCCAGTCGGTTTCATAGCTCTCCCAGCCGAACTTGTCCGCCGCTTCCTTGACGCCTTGCTCGTCGCGGCCGCAGATCGCCTTCATGACGACGTCCGCGTCCATGTCGAAGAACATGCCGACATCTTTGTAGGCATGGCTATGGGCTTTGCCCATGAACTTATAGCCGACCATGCCTACGTTCATTGCGCGTTTGTTTACGCCCACCACATTTCACCCGCGCTCTCTTTGAGAATCAGGCCGTTCAGGAAGCTCGCGGCTTTCGTGAAGCCTTCGTTCACGCTCATGATCCCGTCCTCGTGCTCGATGCTGATCGTGCCGTCGTAGCCGACCAAACGCAGCGTGCTGATCAGCGCTTTCCAGAACTCGTCGTCGTGGCCGTAGCCGACCGTGCGGAATACGAAGGACCGGTTCAGGATATCGCCGTAATGCTTCGTATCGAGAACGCCGTTCAGCGCCGTGTTGCGGGCGTCGATCTTCGTGTCTTTCGCGTGCACGTGATAGATGGCATTGCCGAGCGCCTTGACGCATTCGATCGGGTCCATGCCCTGCCAGAACAGATGGGAAGGGTCGAAATTGACGCCGATGTTGTCGCCCGCTTCGCGGCGAAGCCGAAGGGCGGTCTCGGTATTATAGACGAGGAAGCCCGGATGCGCCTCGATGGCGACCTTGACGCCGTGCTTGCGGCAGAACGCGGATTGCTCTTTCCAGTACGGAATGGCGACTTCGTTCCATTGCCACTCGAGGACCGTCAGGAAATCCGGTGGCCAGGGGCAGGTCACCCAGGACGGGTACTTGGAATGTTCGGATTCGCCTGGCAAGCCGGAGAAAGTGATGACCGTGTCCACGCCGAGCTTCTCCGCCAATTGGACGGATGCGACGAAATCCTCATGGTGTGCGGAAGCGATCTCTTTATTCGGATGCAGCGGGTTGCCGTGGATGCTGAGCGCGCTGATCGTAAGCCCTCTCGAATCGACGGCGTCCTTGATCCGGCGAATGGCCGCCTCGTCGTTCAGGATGGCCCGCGCGTTGACGTGGGCCGTTCCCGGGTAAGCACCCGTTCCGATCTCGACGGCTTCGCAGCCAGCCGCTTTCGCGGTGTCCAGCGCCTGCTCGAACGATTGCTGCCCGAATAATACGATAAATACTCCAAGCTTCACAGTAGCCACCTGTCCTTTCGATAATAGATGTTTCGCGAAACGAGGTCGGTTAATGTACGCGCGTACATTTCCGATCCTCATCCCATTTTACATGAAAACGCAGACAATTTCTAATGCTTCTTGATCGATTCGGTATCTAAACGAAGCTGATGGCTTCGCCTTTGCGGGCCGATTCGTACACCGCTTCGAGGATCTGCTGCACGACGAGCCCCTGCTTCGCGGTGACGACGGGTTCGCGGTCGTGCAGAATCGCGTCGATCCAGGCGCGCGCTTCCTTCTCGGAGGAGTCGTTCGGAATCTGGTTGTCCCACACGGAACCGAGTTGGATCTCCTTGGTGTACAGGCGGCCGTGCTCTTCCCCGTTGACGCGGAGCCCGCCTTTCATATCGGCGCCCGCCTTCGTTCCGCACAGCGTGACCTTCGCTTCGTCCACGTCCAGCGTGTTGAGCGCCCAGCTCGATTCCAGCCACACCGTCGCGCCGTTCTTCATCGTGATCATCGCGAAAGCGGAGTCCTCGACCGTGAATTTGGCAGGATCCCAAGGTCCCCATTCGTTCGCCTCGCTGCCTCGTTCGGCGAGCTTGCGGTAAGTCGTTCCGAGCACGGTGCGGGGCTCGTAGTTGTTCATCATCCATAGCGCGAGGTCGAGCGCGTGCGTGCCGATGTCGATCAGCGGTCCTCCGCCTTGCTTCTCCACGTCAAGGAATACGCCCCATGTCGGAACCGCCCGGCGGCGAACGGCGTGGGCTTTGGCGAGGTAGATTTCGCCGAACTCTCCGGCCCGAGCGGCTTCATGCATCCACAAGGAATCGCGGCGGAAACGGTTCTGGTACGCGATGCTCAGCTTCTTGCCGGTGCGTTCGGCCACTTCCAGCATGCGGCGGGCATCGGCCGCCGTCTTGGCCATCGGTTTCTCGCACAGCACGTGTTTGCCGGCTTCGAGCGCGGCGATCGAGATTTCGGCGTGCGTGTCGTTCGGGGTGCACACGTGAACGACCTGAACGTTCGGATCGTACAGCAGATCGTGCACGTTGTCGTAGATTTTCGCTTCGGGCGTGCCGAATTTGGCTTTGGCCTCGCCCGCCCGATCGGCGGCTACGTCGAAGAAAGCGGTGATGCGGACTTCCGGTATTTTGGCCAGCGAAGGAAGATGTTTTCCCATGGCGATGCCGCCGCAGCCGATCATTCCAATGTTAACCGTAGACAAAACGCTTGTCCTCCTTGCGAATAAACTGCGTAATTACTACAATTAAGTGTATCACCGTTCGGTGGAAATCACATCCTCTCAAGTGGGAGGATTATATGCTTTTTTGTTATTCGGGAGGTCGGTCCGGTGCAGCCCGTCAAAGAAGAAATCCAATACGAGAACCCGCTGTTGTCTCTGAAAATATGGCAGACGGTCCGGCTCGACCAACGCGCATACCGCTGGCACTACCATCCGGAATGCGAGCTCCTGCTCGTACAGAGCGGCAGACTGGATATCGACGTGGACGGGGAGACGTATCCGATGGCAGCCGGGGACGTCGTCATTCTCGGCAGCTCGCAGCTTCACAGCGACCGCACCCACGGCGAGCTTCTTGACTACATCGTGCTGCAATTCGATCTCCAAAGTTTTTTCGATCAAAGTACGATTCCCTATTTGCAATATTTTAATGAAACCAAAGTACCGCTCAGTGCGATGAACTATATTTTCCGCGAAAATCAGAAGGCGAGGGCGGACGCCGCCGACTGCATCCGCCAAATCCTCGTGGAAGCCCAGCGGAAGGAATCCGGATACGAGCTGGCCGTCAACATGCTGATCAAGAAACTGCTCCTCATTCTCATCCGCAACGACGGCCGCGGGCTGCTCGCCGGTCAGGACCGCGTGGAGCGGATCCGCTTGAAACCGGTGCTCGACTTCGTAGAATCCCGCATCGACGACCGCATCGCCGTAGAGGACGCCTGCCGCCTTGCCAACATGAGCTACTACTACTTCGTCAAGTTTTTCAAGAAAGTGATGGGCATGTCGTTCACGGAGTACGTCAACTTCCGCAAAATCAAACGGGCCGAGCAGCTGCTCCTGACCCGCGATCTTAGCGTCAGCGAGATCGGCGACCGAATAGGAATGGCGAACATGGCCCATTTCTACAAAATGTTCAAGCGCTTCAACGGCTTTTCCCCCAAGGAGTTCCAGCGCAGGATGCTCGCCTGGGGCCGCGGATGAGGCTGTATCGCGTACGGAAACAGATCGATCCTGATTGCTGCCGTAGAGCGGTTTTCAGGATCGTTTACTTTATTTGTGCTAATTGCCGGATCTACGCGCCGTCCGTCGGATCGCACAATCGCCGAATGAGTGTCTCTCCGCCATGATTTCGTCCGATGCACCGCAGTATCGGCGGAATCACATCTCCTGCCGCTATTCCCTCGCGATGTGGCACGTCCAAAACGAAAAAACCGGGACATCAACGTCCCGGCGCGGAAGCTTTGCGGTTCACGATCAGTTTGTAGCCGACGCCGCGGATCGATTCGATCTGCACCGACTGTTGGTTCAGCTCCAGCTTCTTGCGAAGCGAGCTCACATGCACGTCCACCGTTCTCTGGCCCCCGATGTAATCGAAGCCCCATACCACGTTCATGAGGTCGTCCCGGGTAATGACGATGCCCGGCCTTTCCGCCAGATAGAGGAGAACCTCGAATTCCTTCGGCCGCAGCGAGATCCACTGTCCGTTCAAGAACACTTCGTATTTGTCGGGAAAAATCTGCAGATCGCCCAGCGCGATTACTTTCTCCCCGCCTGAGGGGACCACGGACTTCCCTTCGTCGTTTCGCGACCGGCGCAGCACCGCGGAAGTGCGCGCCAACAGTTCGGCGACTCCGAACGGTTTCGTAATATAATCGTCGGCGCCCAGGCGCAGCCCCTGAACGACTTCTTCTTCCGCATTGCGCGCGGTAAGGATGATTACGGGCGTCTTCACGCCATGTTGTCTCAGCTTCTGAAGCACCTCGAAGCCGTTCATCCCCGGCAGCATCAAATCCAGAAAAATGACGGCATAATCGTCATGCACCGCGCGGTGTAGACCTTCCGCCCCGTTGCCGACCACTTCGGTCTCGTAACCTTCCTGAGAGAGGTTGTACGTGACGAGACGGGCAAGCGTAGGTTCGTCCTCGATGATCAGCACTTTGTCCGACATACATTCCTCCGGTCCGGCAGACTCCCTGCCGTGGTGTGCTCACTACCCCTTTTTATCACGCCCGTGTAAGCAGGGAGTCACCCCAAGGTTAAGTGAATGTAAAATGGAAGTTTTGTTAATAGGCGAAAACGCCTGCTTCAACCTTAAGGTTGAAGCAGGGGAAGCTCGATGAGGAAATGCGTTCCGACGCCGACCGTGCTTTCCACCCGGATCGTGCCGTGATGGAGCTCGACCAAATGCTTGACGATCGACAGCCCGAGCCCCGTTCCCCCGGAGCTTCTCGAACGGGCTTTGTCCACCCGGTAGAACCGCTCGAATATCCTCGGAATATCCTTCTTCGGAATGCCGATGCCGGTATCCGAAACGGTAATCCGCACCCGCTCGTTTCCTTCCTCCGTTTCGAACGTTTCCGCCCGTACCTTGACCCGGCCGCCTTCCGGCGTGTAATTGATGCCGTTCTGCAGCAGGTTGAGCATGATCTGGCCGAGGCGGTCTTCGTCCGCCTCCAGGTACAGCCCTTCCTCCGTTCGCAGGTCGAGCGTGATGTTCTTCTTGGCCGCTTCGGGCCCGATCAGCTCGTTCAAACGGGACAGGAAGGCCGCGAAATCGACCGGCGAGTACTGAAGCGGCGATCGCCGGGACTCGATTTTGGACAACTCCAGAATATCGCCGATCAGCCGGTTCAGCCGCTCGCTTTCCTCCTGGATGATCGTCAGGAACGACCTTGCGGTTTCGGGATCGTTCATCGCCCCGGCGAGCAGCGTTTCCGCGAAACCTTTGACGGCGGCCACCGGCGTCTTCAGCTCGTGGGACACGTTGGCCACGAACTCGCTCCGCATGTTCTCGAGCCGGCGGATCGCCGTCACGTCCTGCAGCACGACGAGGAGGCCGGGCAGCCCTTCCCCGCTAAGCGTCATCGGTACGAGGCTCAGCTGGAGCAGCCGCTCTTCCGGGTAATAAACCTGCAGCTCCTGGTAGAGTGGTTCGCGGGTCTCAAGGCCCGTCCGGATCAATCCGACCAGCTCGTAATGCTGCTTGATATCCGTAAAGGGCCGGCCGACGCGCTCCCGCGCCGCGCCTCCGAGCAGCGTTTCGGCTTGCCGGTTATACAGCGTTACCCGACCGTCGTCCCCGACCATGACGACTCCGCTCGTCATGTTGTCCAGTACGTCCTGCAGCCTCTCCCCGTTGCGTCGAATGAGCTCGAGCTGCACCTGCAGGTTTTCCGCCATGAGGTTCAAGGCCCTGGCCAGCGCGCCGATCTCGTCGCGGCCGCCTTCGGGCACGCGAATCGCGTAATCCATGTTCGACATGCGCTCAGCGGCCGATGTCATCCTCTCCAGCGGCCGGGTGACGCCGAGGGCGACCCGGTAGCTGACGGCGGCAGCCAAGGCGAACAGCAAGAGGAGGCTGAACACGAGCGCTGTCCACATGTCGTGGAGCCCGCTGCTGACGTCGCTTAAGCTCATGGACAGCCGGATCAAGCCTTTCAGCTGGCCGTCCTTCTTTACCGGCATGGCGACGTACATCATCTTCTCGCCGAGCGTGTCGCTCCGGCGGATGCTGCTGCCGATGCCCTCCTGAAGCGCCTGCTGGACCTCCGCTCGACCCAGATGGTTGTCCATCGTCAGTGGGTCGTGGTCGGAGTCTCCCAGCACGGTGCCGTCCGGGGCAATGTACGTGACCCTCATCCCCGCGACTTCCTTGAAGTTCTTCGTCCGCCTTTCGAATTCCTCGCGGTTCGCCTCCGGATCTCCATCCGGCCAAGGCGTGGTCGCGTCGATCAGCTTCACTTCGCGGATCATGTGGTCCCGCAACGAATTTTGGTGATTTTGACGGTACGAATGTCCGGACAGCAGACCCGCGGCCAGAACGGACAAACCTACGAGCAGCATGAACAGCAAAGACAGCTTGAGGCGAAATTTGGTCATCGGGGGCCCGTCGGGACTCCTTCCTTATCGCAAGCGCGTATGGGGTTTATGCGAAAACCGGGTCTTTGAACTGGGCCAGCTTCATCTTGGAATCCTGCTCGACGTCGGCATGCAGGCTGTTCCCGTGCGCGTCCATCGTCACGATCGCGGCGAAGCCTTCGACCTGCAAATGCCACATGGCTTCGGGGATGCCGAATTCCATGAAATCGACGCCGTTCACCTTCTTGATGCACTCCGCGTAATATTGGGCCGCGCCGCCGACGGCGTTGAGATAGACGGCTCCGTGCTCCTTGAGCGCGGCCAGCGTCTTCGGTCCCATGCCGCCTTTGCCGATGACCGCGCGGATGCCGAATTTGCGGATGATGTCGCCTTGATACGGTTCCTCCCGGATGCTCGTCGTTGGGCCTGCCGCCTTCACGTGCCAGCCTTCGTCATCCTTGAGCATGACCGGCCCGCAGTGGTAGATGACGCCTCCGTTCAGGTCAATCGGGGAGTCGTGGTCCATCAGATGCTTGTGCAGCGCGTCGCGCCCCGTGTGCATTTCCCCGTTCAGAATGACGACGTCGCCAACGCGCAGCTGGCGGACGTCCTCTTCGGACAATGGCGCGCGGAGCACGACCTCCCGGCGTTTCTCTCCGGATGCCGCCGCGGGCCGTTCGGCCGCGGACGCGTTCATCTTCACCGCGGAGCCGCCCTCGTAAGCCCATTCTTTGATTTCAAACGTCGATCCGTCCAGGATCACGCCTTGACGGCGGAACGCCCAGCAATTGTAAGCGACCGAAACGAAGAAGCTGGCCGGCAGCCGGTTGTTCACGCCGATTTTGCAGCCGAGCAGCGTGACGTTGCCGCCGAAGCCCATCGTGCCGATTCCCAGCTGGTTGGCCTTGTCCATCACGTACTCTTCCAGCTTGCGAAGCTCCGGAATCGGGTTGACGTCATCCACCGGACGGAACAGCTGGTGTTTGGCCAGCTCGTAGCCCGACGTGCGGTCGCCGCCGATGCCGACGCCGATGAAGCCCGCGCTGCAGCCCTGGCCTTGCGCCTGGTAGACGGCGTGCAGGATGCATTTGCGAATACCGTCGAGGTCGCGGCCGGCTTTGCCCAGCCCTTCCAGCTCGCAAGGCAGGCTGTATTGGATGTTCTTGTTCTCGCAGCCTCCGCCCTTCAGGATCAGCTTCACTTCGATATCGTCGCGCTCCCATTGCTCGAAATGGATGACGGGCGTTCCCGGTCCGAGATTGTCTCCGGTGTTGGCGCCGGTGAGCGAGTCGACGGAATTGGTGCGCAGCTTGCCGTCCTTCGTCGCGCGGGCGACGGCTTCGCGGATTTCGCGTTTCATGACGATCTGGTTCGCCCCGACCGGCGTATGGACGATGAAGGTCGGCATGCCGGTATCCTGGCAAATGGGAGAAACGTTGCACTCCGCCATTTCGATGTTTTGCGCGATCGTGGCCAGGGACAGTCCGGCGCGCGTCGCTTGGTCTTCCGCCTCGCGGGCTGCGGCGACGGCGCGGCGCACGTCCGCGGGCAGGTTGGTCGAGGTTTCGACGATCAATCGGTAAACGCTTTGTTCAAAGGTGGACATGCTGCGGTTTTCCCCTCTCTGGTCGGTTTCTCATAACTTCTATAATAACACACCTTCGATTCCGGGATGAATCTCAAACCCCGATCGAAAGCATCCCGCCGCGAGAACGAAACTCGCGTTTCCATTGCCCCGGATATCGCCAAAACCGCCCTAATCCAGTAGAATGGTGACTGTCACGGAAGGAGACTGGTTACATGGCGCATCATTTTCTCGCTTACTTATACCGGCTGCGCAACATCGAACGCTGGAGCCTGATGAGGAACACGACGTCGGAAAACGTCGCCGAGCATTCCTATCACGTAGCCCTGCTCGCCCATCTTCTAGGCACGGTGGCTCGCGACGTGTTCGGGCGAAGCGTGGACCCGGACAAAGCCGCGGCGTACGCCTTGTTCCACGACGCGACGGAGGTGTTCACGGGCGACATTCCGACCCCCGTCAAGCATCACAATCCGCGGATTCTGGCCAATTTCCGAGAGATCGAATCCCTCGCGGCCGATCGGCTGCTGGGCACGGTTCCGGACGAGCTCAGCGGGGTTTACCGGCCCTTATTGACGGGGAACGGCGCGGACCCCGAGGCGGTCAAATACGTCAAGGCGGCCGACGTGCTCGACGCGTACCTGAAATGCCTGAGCGAGA
This sequence comes from Cohnella sp. CFH 77786, assembly GCF_019400745.1. GTDB lineage: Bacteria > Bacillota > Bacilli > Paenibacillales > Paenibacillaceae > Cohnella. Next base: position 70,358 of record NZ_WJIB01000023.1, read on the forward strand.
TGTCGATGGGCAACCGCGAGTTCGCCACCGCCCGCCGGCAAAGCGAGGAAAAGCTGCGGCAGCTTGGCATGCCCGAGATCGATTGGGTGCTTGAACGGCTCGCTCCCGGCTTCGAGAAGACGATCGACGAGTTGTCGGAGGATGAGAAGGAAGACGAATAAACCAACAAGAGGTATGCAAAAAAACGGGTTGGACAGGAGCTCTCCTGCCAACCCGTTTTCTTTAGGAAGTTACGCCCAACCGAGCCCGCTGTTCCCTCGGCAGAACTCGGATCCGGGCGAAGCCGGATTTACCGCGACAACACGAGATCGCGCAAGCCATCCCAGAACAATTTGGCCGCGAACGCGAGAAACAGAACCGCCGACAGCAGCGACATCGTGCGGATAACGCCTTGGCCCAGCTTCGCGGCATGGCTGCCGAGCCAAGCGATCAACACCGACCATAAGAGTCCGGCAGCAACGAAGCCGATGACGAAAGCCGTCAATACCGCGCCGTCCCGAATATTCAAATCCGCCACCACGGGACCGGCTATCGCCGCGAACGAGAGAATCAGCGTCGGGGAAGTCAGAGCCATTCCCGCGCCGACAAGCACGTCTCCCCATCCGCCGCGGCTTGTTACCGCTTCGCCGTTTCCATTCAACGTCTTGGGGCGGATCGTATCGCGGATCATGTTTTTCGTCAGCCACAGAAGCACCAGCGTACCGCCGACCCATAAAATCCAGCGCACGGCCGAATAATGGAACACGGCGGTCCATCCTAGCACGGCAAGCGCCATGTAGAAGGCATCGCCGAAGCACGATCCGAACCCGATGCGGAAGGACGCGCCGAACCCCCGGTCCAGACCTGTTTTCATGATCGCGATGTTCACGACGCCAAGGTCCAGGCATAGCGCCAGACTGAACAAGAAGCCTTTCACAAACGCATACAAAACCGACTCCACTCACCAAACCTCCGGATTTTGCGACAAATTTCTCCCATTCTAACATAAATAAAAGCGGGCGTCTGCCCGCTTGCCATCCCCGTCGTCCGTCCGGCCTAGAACCGGAATCGCGCGTGCCCCTTCTGCGTGAAGCCCCGGACCCCTTCCAGCCGAAGCAAATCTTCCTTCACCCGGAGGCCGCCCGCGAATCCGGTCAAAGCGGCATCTTTGCCGATGACCCGGTGGCACGGAACGACGATCGGAACCGGGTTGGCACCGTTCGCCGTGCCGACGGCGCGAACCGCATTCGGCCGACCGACCGCTTCCGCGATATCCGAGTAGCTCCGGGTTTCCCCGCAGGGAATCCGGGCGAGCGCCTTCCAGACGGATACTTGAAACGGCGTCCCCCGCAGATCAACGGGCAGATCGAAGGTCTTCCTCGTGCCGTCCAAAAATTGTTTCAATTGCGAGACGTACTCGGACACCCGTTCCCGGTCCTCGATCAATTTCGCTCCCGGGATCCGTCTGTTCACCCAATCTTGCAAATCCGCGAAAGATTCGTGCGGCCAGTTGACCCGGCACAGCCCGTTCTCCGTAGCGGCGACGTGCAGCGGGCGGTTATCGAACAGAGGATGGCTCAGCGTCCCCCAATAAACTTCGGTTGCCTGCGCGTTCATGTTATCCCTCCAGTTGCAGGTTGTTAGAAGTTTCCTGACGTTTTCTTGCCCGATAGTCGATCGGCGAGCATCCGACCGCTTTGCGGAAGACGTAGGAGAAATGAGACGGGCTGCGGAAACCGACCGCTCCGGAGATATCGGTAACCGGCCGATCATCCCGGACAAGCATATCCATGGCCGCTTCCAGCCGGGTTCGCAGCAATCGTTCGGCAGGCGTCGACCCGGTCGTTCGCTTATATACCCGTTGCAGATGGTAAGGGCTCACGTTCAGTCGCGCGGCCAACTCTCCCAGCGTGAGGTTTTCCGAGTACTGCCGCCGGATCAGGTCCGTGACTCGCCCCGCCAGCTCGGCATCCGGACCGTCCCTGCCGGGTGTATCCGGCTTGCATCGCTTGCAAGCGCGGAATCCGGCTCTCCGGGTTTCCTCGATGCTCCGGTAAACCCGAACGTTCTCGGGTTTGGGCAACCTGGAACGACAGGAAGGCCGGCAAAAGATGCCCGTCGTCACGATTCCGACATAGTAAATCCCGTCATATGCCGTATCCCTTCTCAGCATCGTGGCATAAACCGCCGCGAAAACCGGATCGTCCATCTCCGATCGCTCCTTTCGACACTCCCTATTATAGACACCCGATCCCCTTCCTGATAGGTTTCGGGAATAGGAAAGCAAGATTTCGAAAGCGGGTCCAACACGATTAAGAAATGGAAAAAACCCGCGCGGGGCCTCCCACAGGGGAGCGGCGCGGGTTGGATGGATGTAGGCCGGTTGATTTACGCGTACCAAGGATCTTGCATCAGCCACAGAATGGCAAGGAACAAAATGAAAACAATGGCGCTGAGCGTTCTGACCCTGCCGACATCGGCGCTGGCATCACGGCCTTCCTTGGCGGCGGCCGCAATCCGTTTGAGAGGCTTCTGGACGATGCCCGTCAAAGCTCCGATCGCGATGAAAAGGATCCCGACCGTAATCATCCATCCCCTCGTGTAATCCAAGCCCAACTGTGACATCAGATAACCGCCGGTAAGCAATTGGAGCACCAAGGCGAATTGACCAAACCGGCCCGCGGTCACAAGCCCGCTTGCCAATCCTTCCTGCGCCGCGCCGGACAGCTTCCGGAATTGCCCCGCCAGAAAGGGCAGAATGGCGTAAATCCCCATGCCGACAGCGCCAACCACGTGCAAAAACAGCATGACCGTGTTCATCGTTTTCCGCTACCTCCATTTGATAACTTACAAGGACAAAATCAGTATACACGATTGGCAACCGGTAACCAAATCGTAGGCCTCCCTTTCCGTTTCAGGCGTCGGCGTTTGATTCCGATATCCCGAACAACAAACCCTGGTTGTCCGTGCAGTAGGCGAAGTAGCCCATGCCGGGAACGGTCGTCTTCGGCACGACGATGCTGCCCCCGTTCGCTGTCACCGTGGCGAGGAACCGGTCGATCGACTCGACTTCGATCGAATTGGCCGTCCGGGTCTCGCCGTCCGGAGAGCGCATCAAGCCCCCGTCGATTCCCCGTCCCCCCGGCTCCCCCGTACGGATGAACCAATAATCGCGCGCTCCCGGCATTTTGACGAATTGCCATCCGAACGTCCTGGAGTAAAAGGCGACAGCCTGTTCCGGATCCGGAACCTGCAGCTCGAAACGCAAAACTTTGCCCATCCTAGACCCTCCTGTCCGAACGTTCCCGATCTGCCTACCAGTGTATCCGAACGGGAGGGATATTAAAATACGCGGTGCTTTGCTTCCCAAGAGCGGATTCCCACGTTTGCGCGGAGGCTGCGCATGAGGGGGAATGAGGGTTATGCGTATGCGGGGGTTATGCGTATGCGGGGGTTATGCGTATGCGGGGGTTATGCGTATGCGGGGGTTATGCGTATGCGGGGGTTATGCGTATGCGGGGGTTATGCGTATGCATTTTGCGGCCCCAACCGCGGCTGTTTTTGGACCTGTAGCATGATCGCTAAGTACCAAAATGCAGTTATTTCTTTCAAAATCCTATCAAAATCGCCGACTAAAGGCCAGAATACAATTAGTAATTCGAATAATCGCCAAATTAAGAGGTTTCTGCATGCATTAATAGTTGAGTCCGTATACTTGTGTAAAAAGCTATGGTGAGAAATAGGAGAGCCATAGTCAAAATCCTCGGTTAGAATGAGGTTGTCGAGACAACATTCTAGGGGAGGATTTGCTATGGCTCAATATCAG
>NZ_WJIB01000024.1 GCF_019400745.1 Cohnella sp. CFH 77786
GCTCCGCGTTTCCCAGCTCCCTCATGCGAGGGGGCTGCGTATCCGGTCTTAGCATCCGTTTCCGCATGTTATCCCGGTCTTACGGGCAGGTTGCCTACGTGTTACTCACCCGTCCGCCGCTAAGCTGCTTGAGAGCAAGCTCTCTCGCAACTCCGCTCGACTTGCATGTATTAGGCACGCCGCCAGCGTTCGTCCTGAGCCAGGATCAAACTCTCCATAAAGGTAAACCTTATTGAAGAGCCTAATGGCTCAAAAGTTAAAGCTGGTTTTCGAACCGAAGTCCGAATCCGTATTACGCTCGATGTTCAGTTTTCAAGGAGCAATTCGCTCGGCTCATTCGCTTCGCTTCGTGTCAACCGCGCTAACGGCGACTTTTATAATATATCACAGGGGGCTAGGCTTTCGCAACCGGTTTTTTCTTCCAACCATTGGCTTGTGCCGCACTGACTCCCTGCGCACCACCCATCATAAGCGGCGATAGATAATTTATCACAGCCCGGTCCGACCGTCAAGCTTTTTAGCGCTGGGTTTTTTAACGCTGGGTCCGCAATCCAATCGCATAGCGGGACAATTCCCGCGGCGAAGCCAATCGGGCGTACATGCGAAAGATGATTTTGTACCGCTTCGCGATCGCCTCTTTCACCGGTCCGTCCAGACGGCGGTCCCCGATATCCAGCAGCATTTCGTCCAATTCCTTGCGGAGCATGTAACCCAATTCCCTGCACTCTTTGTCCGTGAACATCATCCCGAGCATGATTCGCCGTGCCCCCTGACCAAATTAAGCGGATTGCCGGAGCGCGGAACGGTGAAGAATCCCGTTTCCGACATGTTTTAGTGTTATGCTCCAAACCGCCCCGGTTTATGACCGGAACGCCGACATCCGCTTCTGGCATCAGGGAGAGACAAGCCAATAGGTAACCGTGCTCTCGATTCCGGCAGCGATCAGAAGCATGAGCGCGATGAGGAGAAGTGCCGGCACCGAGCCGGATGCGGTCCTCACGAACGCTCCCCAAGCTTCGGTTTTCCCCAGCATCGAGCCGAAAATCCCCTTGATCAACGTAAAACCGAGCCGGATCCCGAACCCGCATGCCAAAAACAAAGCCGGCAGCTCCAAGATTCCGTGCGGCAATATCCCTTTCGCCGCGAGGAGCCACACGTTCTGCCCCTGGTCCGCCAATCCGCCGAACAGGAATCCGATAATCATGCCGTTAAGCACAAGCATGATGAGGGGCAAAACACCGGCCACGACGCCTAAATACATCGCCATAACGGATTTGGACAAATTGTTGACGAGAATCAGCCAAAAAAACTCGAGCTGCGGATTGTCCGCCTCGCGAGCCCGATCCGCCAAATCCTGAATCGCCTGAAGCTGGCCGCTGAGCCAGTCGACCGAGCTGTTCGGCGCTCCTCCCGCGATGATACCGGCGAAAAACAATAGAGCGGAAAAGATGACGTACGGCCGCGTTTCCTTCCACGACCGCGCGATGGCCTGGCGAGTAAACATGGGAAACCTCCTTCGAGGAATAGAGGATCAAGAATAAGTCAGAGGGTCAAGCCATACATTGATAGTAGCCAAGCCTGGAAGAAAGATTTCCGCTATGGAAGGAGACGAATCATCCAAATGAACTTTTTTATCGTTTTGAATGCAAGGCGCATTCGGCAAATGGCGTTTCTGACGGCGGCCGTTCTGCTGTCCCTCGCCGTCGTCTGGGTCGAGAGAGATAACCTGAGCGTGTTCGCTCCCCATCCGCCCGCCGCTGTGTACAGCGTGCCTACCGATCGCAAAGTCGTCGCGCTTACGTTCGACATCAGCTGGGGGGACAAACGCGCCGCTCCGATTATGGACATCCTGGAGAACAAAGGCGTCAAGAACGTCACGTTCTTCTTGTCGTCTCCCTGGAGCAAAACCCACCCGGAGCTCGTCAAGCGGATGGTAGACGCCGGCTACGAGATCGGCAGCCACGGCCACAAACACGACAATTACAGCTCCTACGGGGAAGAGGAGATCCGGAAGCAAATCTCCACCGCTCACGGCATGCTTACCGAGTTGACCGGCAAAGCACCCAACCTCATCCGGATGCCCAACGGCGATTTCGACAAACGCGTCCTTCGCGTCGCGAACGATTTGGGATACAAGGTCATTCAATGGGATACCGACTCGCTCGATTGGAAAAATCCAGGCGTAGACACCATCGTCCGGCGCGTCGTCGACAAAGCGCATCCGGGAGACATTATCTTGCTCCATGCGAGCGACTCCTGCAAACAAACGCATGAGGCGCTGCCGATTATCATCGATCAGCTTCGGGCCCAAGGCTATGATTTCGTTACGGTAGGACAGCTGCTCGGGCAAACGGAAACCCGGAACAAGACGGTGGAGGACCGCTCCGCTTGGAACCGGCTGACCTGAGGTCAGCCGGCTTTCGCCTCCCCGGGAACCGGCGCCTTCGCGTCCAATATCCGGTGAAGCCTCATGATCTGATACGTATTGCAAACGAATAGCGGAAGCAGCATGTAGACCAGCGCGGAGATGCTGCCCGTCCGAAAGGCCGGATTGCTCTCCAGCACGGTGATCGCGATCATGAAAAACAACGAAGGGATCCACGCCCCTTTGGACGTTTCCTTCGCTTTGCGCCAAGCCACCAGAGCCGAGCAGGCCGTCAGAACCACCGGAAGCAGCCAGAAAGCGTGGCTCGGAAAATTCGTGCCGTACATGTTGACCGCCACCTCCACCAGAACGAAAGCGACGACGAACCCCTGGAAAGCAACCCATAGATAAGGGCGTTTGAAAATGCTCCGGGCGATATAATTCAGCGTAAGATAAGCGAAGAATCCCATGTGGGCGAAAGCTCCGAGCGTCAGTCCGCTCAAGAACATATTGAAAATATTGTAAACCCAGTCGTCGGCTTTCGGGATAACGAAAGTCGGGTCCGCTAACTTCATGACGATTCCCGTCAATACGGATACGGCCCCCCCGATCAGAATCGTGACGCCGAACAATCTCATCCATTTTCGCAAATTCAAGCTCGAATTCCTCCTGCCTCTTATGCAACGAATTAGCGCAGATAACCCCAACCCGCACCTTGCCAACCCCGTTGCCGGCAACGAGGCGCAGTTTGCGGGTCTTCGTTTCGTCTTTCCCATTTTACCACGAACCAGCCAAAAAGCCATGAACGCCCTTGATAATCGCCGCCTGCGCTACGCATACTAGGTCCAGAACCCCCATCGAAGGGAGAGGTCGGTATGCTGCGTCGGCTGCCGTTAGCCGGGGCCGCTGCCGCGCTTATGCTCGTACTCGTGTCCTGCGGGCAGGAGTCGGAGGGCGGCGGCAGTCAAATGAGCTACAAAGAAGTCAAATCGATGGTCATCGACATCCTCGGATCGGAGGAGGCGCAAAAAGCGATCCTCAAAGCCTCCGCCACGACTCCGGAAGGACAAGGCACGCTTCTGACGAAAAGCATGACTCCGCAGGATCATGAGCAGGTCAAGCTCGCGGTCAAGGATGTGTTGACGTCGCCCGACTATAGCCGCGTTCTGGAGAAGATCATGAAGGATCCCAAGTTCGCGGGCGAATTCGCGAAAGCCGTGAGCAAGGACAATAAGCAGATCCACAAAGACCTGATGAAGGACCCGGGTTATCAGAAGGATCTGGTCGAGATGCTGAAGAACCCGGAAGCCCAACGCATCCTCTCCGACGCGATGAAAACGACCGAGTTCCGGAAGCAAATGATGGCGGGCGTGACGGAAGCCATTCAGAATCCGCTGTTCAAACTCGAAATCATGAAATTGCTGCAAACGGTGGTTAAAGAGGAACTGACTCCGAAGGAAGAAAAAGGCGGAGGTGGCCAAGGCGGCGGGCAAGGCGGAGGCCAAGGCGGAGGCGAAGGCGGAGGCGAAGGCGGAGGCGAAGGCGGGCAAGGCGGAGGCGGCCAAGGCGGAGGCGGAAGCTCCGGAGCTTAACCTATGCGAAGGAATATAAGCGATTCCGCCAAAAGACAGAAGCTGTCCCGAATGCGGGACAGCTTCTGTCTATGTCCTTTATTTTCCGCAGCGAGCGATGACGGCTTCGGCCAGTTCGTCGTAGGCTTGGCCCGTCGCCGTTGAAGCTTTATAAATCGAAGGAGAAAAATCCGGCTCGGAAGGATGGTTATCCGGCGCCCCCAGCGGAAATTGCGCAAGCAAATCCGTATGAAGGGTTTCCGCCAGCCGTCCTCCGCCGCCGCGCCCAAATATGTATTCCCGGTTTCCGCAGTTTCCGCATTCGTAATAGGACATATTCTCCACCACGCCGATGATGTCATGGTTCGTCTTGATGGCCATTGCCCCTGCCCTTGCAGCGACGAAAGCGGCGGTTGCGTGCGGTGTCGTGACGATGATCTCCTTGCTCTGCGGAATCATCTGGTGCACATCCAGCGCGACATCTCCCGTTCCCGGAGGCAGGTCGAGCAGCAAATAATCGAGCTCTCCCCATTCGATCTCCGCGAAGAAATTTCGCAGCATCTTGCCGAGCATCGGACCGCGCCAGACGATCGGGCTGTTGTCTTCCACGAAGAAGCCCATCGAAATGACTTTCACTCCGAACCGGCAGACGGGCAAAATTTTGTCCCCGACTTGCTCCGGACGCTCTTCGATACCCATCATGTCGGGAACGCTGAAACCGTAGATGTCCGCGTCGATCAGCCCGACCCGTTTCCCTTTGCGCGCCAGCGCAGCTGCAAGATTGACGGTGACGGTGGATTTGCCGACACCGCCCTTGCCGCTTGCGATCGCGATGAACTCCACGCCGCTCTCGGGACTGAGCAGCGCGTTTTTCTCCAGTCCCGCCCCATGACCCTTCACCGGGGCCGCCGGCTTGCCTTCGTTTGGCACGCTTGCTCTTTCGCCTTCCGGATGCAGCTTAGACAAAGCATCCGCCTTCTCGTGCTCCGTCATGACCCGGTAACGAAAGTGCGGCGCCGCCGCTCCGATTCCCTCCAGCGCGGATACCAGCTCTCGTTGCAAATCCTCAGTACGGTTCATGCTGTCCGGATGCAGCACGACGGTCAAGGATGCCGAGCCCTCCCTGGCGACGACGTCGCGAATGAGGCCCAGCTCGGCCAATCCCCTCCGCAGGGTGGGTTCGCGTACTGCTTTCAAAGCTTCCAATATCGATTCCCTGGTTATCATCCTGGGCAGACCTCCAAGCTCAGCTTCCTAATGTACACCGCTATTGCCCAGTATATCACAGGCTACGGCTGGACGCTCTTGCCAGCCGCGTAACGGAGAACTCCCCGGTAGATCGCCGCAGCGACCTTCTTCTGGTAGTTCTCGTCCGCCAGCAGCCGCGCCTCCTCCGGGTGGGACAGGAAGCCGACTTCCACGAGGGCTGCGGGCATCTCCACGGCTTTCAGCAAATAGACCGTATCGTTGGGCTTGGCCACGCGAGTCGAATTGCCGAGCGCCGTCCGGATTTCCGCCTGGATGTCGGCAGCGAGCCTCGCGCTTTCCTCGTTCCCCGAAAAATAGAACGTTTGCGCCCCCGACCACTTCGGCGAAGGGATGCTATTCATATGGACGCTCAGGATCAAATCGGCCTTGCGTTCCTTCACCCGCTGCGCCCGCTTCAGCAAATCCTCGGTTTTCCTGCGCGAGTATCCCTTCGTCTCCGGTTTGGCGAGATCGTAATCGCCTTCTCGGGTGAGCGTGACGAGAGCCCCCGCCTGCTGAAGGTAATCCCGCAAATGCAGAACGATCGCCAGGTTCAGATCCTTCTCGATCGTCCCTTCCCGACTGACGGCCCCGCCATCAGGTCCGCCATGACCCGCGTCGAGCACGATGATTTTCCCCGAGAGCGGCAAGGACCAGTACGTCCACGTGCTGGAGGACGGCAGCTCCGTCAGAAACACGGTTGCCGTCAGCGCCACCAGACCCGCGGCCAACCCCAACCGGATCCATCCTCTTCGCGTCAGCCAGACGACGAAACGCAGGCGGACGCCGATTTTGTTCCAGTGGTTTCGATTGCCGGAAGAAGAAAACAAAAAATCCACCCCGTCCCACGAATCGGATTCGTTACATTCTATGGGACAAGGTGGATCTTTATGATATTTGAACGTTAAATCGCGTACGTCTTGCTGGCTTCGGCCATGCCTTCGATCAGGATTTTCGCGACTTCCGGACGGGAGAACTCCGGCGGCGGGCAAGTGCCCTCGCGGAGCAGCGCGCGCACCTTCGTGCCCGAGAGGGTCAGGTGATCCTCTTTGTCGTGAGGACACGTCTTGCTCGAAGCCATGTTGCCGCATTTCGTACAGAAGAAGCTGTGCTCGAAGAACAGCGGCGTGATGCCGAGGTCCTCGGCGGGGAAAGAACGGAGAAGCTCCTGGGCCTCATACGTGCCGTAATAGTCGCCTACTCCCGCATGGTCGCGGCCGACGATGAAATGCGTGCAGCCGTAATTTTTGCGGACCATGGCGTGGAAAATCGCTTCGCGCGGACCCGCGTATCGCATCGCAGCGGGGAAGACGCCCAAGAATACCCGGTCTTTCGGGTAGTAATTCTCAAGAAGCGCCAAGTAGCTTTTCATCCGAACGTTCGCCGGCACGTCGTCCGATTTGGTCTCGCCGACGAGCGGATTCAAGAACAACGCGTCCACGATTTCCATGGCGCATTTCTGGATGTATTCGTGAGCCCGGTGCACCGGATTCCGCGTCTGGAAGCCGACGACCGTGCGCCAGCCCTTCTCGGCGAAAATGCGGCGGGTTTCCGACGGATCGAAGTAATATTCGTTGAACTTCTCCGGCTTCGGCCGGTTCAGCACGCGGATCGGACCGCCAACATAGGTGTCGGGACGGTCGAACAGCTTCACGACGCCCGGATGCGCCGTTTCGTCCGTCTTGAACACTTTGACGGCCTCATGCTTCTTGTCGACTTTATAGATGCTCTCGACGTCCAGGATGGCATAAATGATCCCATCCTTCTCCCCGACGAGCGCGGCTTGCTGCCCGACGGCCAGCGTTGCGGCTTGATCGGAAGTTACGGCCAGCGTGATCGGGATGCTCCAGACAAGTCCGTTTTTCAAACGCATCGTGTCGACGACCGACAAATAGTCCTCTTCGTTCATGAAACCCGTCAGCGGACTGAAGGCGCCTACGCCGATCAAATCCAGGTCGGATACGGTCCAATTGCTGACGGGAATTTTGGCGAGGCCTTCCGCCTTCGCGAGCAGTTCTTCCCGCTCCTTGCCTTCAGCCAGCCGATTGATCAACGTTCCGCCATGCGGTAGAATTGCGCTCATGGTTGAGTAGCTCCTTATCAGCTTAGTTCGGACTTATCGCCGTTATTTGTGGAGACCGCACTCGGTCTTCTCGTTGCCCGACCAACGTCCCGCGCGCGGATCTTCGCCCGGCATTACCGGACGCGTGCAATGCTCGCAGCCGATGCTGGGGTAGTTCCGGTCATGAAGCGGGTTATAGATCACGTCATTGGCCCGGATATAGTCCCAGACGTCTTCCGAAGTCCAAGCGGCAAGCGGATTGAACTTCACCAAGCCGAACTTGGTGTCGTATTCCACTTTCTTCGCGTTCGCGCGCGTCGGCGCCTGATCGCGGCGGATTCCCGTGATCCAGGCTTCGTATTTGCCCAGGATGCGAGTCAGTGGCTCGACTTTGCGGATGTTGCAGCAGGCATTCGGATCGCTTTTCCACAGCTCGTCGCCATGCTTGGCGGCTTGCTCTTCCGGCGTGAGTTCAGGCTTGACCTGGACGAATTCCAAGCCGTATTTCTCGACCATCCTGTCGCGCGTTTCGTACGTTTCCTTAAAATGAAAATCCGTGTCCAGATAGAAAATATCCGTTTTCGGACTGATTTTTTGCAGCATATCGACGAGCACGACATCTTCCGCTCCGAAGCTGCAAGCGAACGTGATGTTCGGGAACGTCTCGACCGCCCACCGGATAACCGTTTCGGGCGACGCGTTCTCGAACTCCTCCGCCTTCTGGCGGATGAGCGCCTCTTTCTCGAAGAAATTCATCGTTTTGGGCCTCCGTTTTCAAATCCTAGTATTGTAATGTGAATTACGTTCATTATACGCCTTCCACCCCGATAGTTCAATGGATGGAGCCGAACTTTCCGGGACAAAAGCCTGCCTGAACCGGCATTTCATTCTATTCCGCGGAAACGAAAATGCCTCCCCGGCCGAACGGTCGGCGGAAGAGGCATCGGGTATGGCAGATTAACGTTTGGAGAATTGAGGAGCGCGGCGTGCAGCCTTGAGGCCGTATTTCTTCCGTTCCTTCATCCGCGGATCGCGGGTCAGGAAACCGGCTCTCTTCAGCGCGGGGCGCAGTTCCGGATCGGCTTTGAGCAGCGCGCGGGAAATGCCGTGACGGATCGCGCCGGCTTGACCGGACGTTCCGCCGCCGTGGGCCAATACGAGAACATCGTATTTGCCGGACGTTTCGGTCAGCACCAGGGGCTGCTTCACGATCAGTTTCAGCGTTTCGAGACCGAAATATTCGTTAATGTCGCGGGTGTTGATGATGATGCGGCCTTCACCCGGCACGAGACGAACCCGCGCGACGGATTGTTTCCGACGACCCGTTCCGATATATTGCACTTGAGCCATTCGTTCGTCCTCCTATTATCCGCGAAGTTCGTAAACTTCTGGTTGTTGGGCTTGGTGCGGATGCTCCGCACCTGCGTATACTTTGAGCTTGGATTTCAGCTGATGGCCGAGCTTGTTGTGCGGAAGCATGCCGTATACCGCGAGCTCTACCAAGCGTTCCGGTTTCTTCTGCAGCATTTCGCCGGCCGTCGTCGTCTTCAAGCCGCCCGGATGATGGGAGTGCGTGTAGTATTTCTTTTGCTGCAATTTCTTGCCCGTCAGCTTGACTTTGTCGGCGTTGATGATGATGACGAAGTCACCCGTGTCGATATGCGGAGTGAATTCCGGTTTGTGCTTGCCGCGGATCAGGGCGGCGGCTTCGCTGGCCAGACGGCCGAGGGTTTTGCCTTCGGCGTCGATCAGAAGCCATTTGCGTTCGACTTCGTTCGTCTTCGCCATGTAAGTGGTGCGCATGGATGATCCTCCTTAAAGTTTCTTGCAGTCCGTTGTGTATAGGTTCCGTTTCCGCTTGCCGCTGGATGGATCAGCGCAAGTGGTTTGAATTCTTCGTTAAGTCAATACATGCGAAAATAGTGCGGATTCTTCATTCGGGGCCGTGGGAAGCCATGAAGAAGGCACAAAAATTATTGTACAGGAAGTGGGCTGGTTACGCAAGTATATTTTTCATCGTATTCGACTTCCCATAACGTCAGCCCGTGCGGCATGGCAGTCGGTCCGGCTTGCGCCCGATCCCGGGCCGCCAGGATGGAGGCGACCTCCTCGGGAGCCCGTTTCCTTTCTCCTACCTGCAAGATGGTGCCGACAATAATACGGACCATATTATATAGAAAACCGTTGCCGGTAACATAGAAATGAAACACGCCCCGCATCCTGCCCGGATATCGCTGCCGGTCGAAGTCTTCCAGGAAAGTCGGCAGCGTTTCGCGCCCCTCATCCTTCACCAATCGTGCCTCGTAGATCGTGCGAACATGGCTCGGCTTCGTCGACAGAGGGCTGGTGAAAGAGGTAAAGTCATGCTCTCCCACGAGAAACTGGAGTCCCTGCCTCATGGCCTCGATATCGAGAGGCAGCGGATGGTGGAACTCGAACGGACGGCGAAACGGGTCCGGGAATTTCTCGCAGTTGACCGTATAGCGGTACGTCTTGCGAAGGGCGTGCCGGATCGCATGGAACTCCTCCGGCATGTCCCGCGCGGAATGGACCACGATATCGTCCGGCAGCCTTGCGTTCAGCGCGACGGCCCAGCGCTCGATCGGGATCCTGGACTCCGTGCGGAAATGGATGACCATGCGCCTGGCATGCACGCCGGCGTCCGTACGGCCGGTGCCGGTGACGCGGATCTCTTCGCCGGTCAGAACCCGGATCGCCTGCTCGAGCCGATCCTGGATCGTATTGCCCTCCGGCTGGCTTTGGAAGCCGTTGTAGCCGGTCCCGTCATAGCTGATCACCAGGCCGATGTTCCTTCGCACGTTATCGCCTCCCGCCCATCTCATCTTCTCCGTCCGGGACCCCCAAAAAGTGATCGGAATACGCTTCGAGAGTCTTCTTCGCTTTTTGGGGACAAAAGCAAAAAAAGGATGATCCGAATCGGCGATTCGGTCCATCCTTCTTTGCTCCGCGATAAAAACGACACTCACTTCTGAAGGATGACGAAGTCGTTTTTACTTGATCAATCAGAATTTATAACGATCTCCTATGCATTTCTGATTGATCTTCGATAAAACGTCTATCCGTCCGAAAAGGACGGCGTAGCCGTTTTACTTGGTTCCTTACGCGCGGTCTACGAGTTCGAGATATACCATCGGAGCGGAGTCGCCGCGGCGGGGACCCAGCTTCAGGATGCGGGTATATCCGCCCGCACGTTCCGCGTAGCGCGTCGCCAGATCGGAGAACAATTTCTGGATGGCGTCTTGTTCGCCGTTCAAAGTCTCCCGGCGCACGAATGCCGCCACCTGACGGCGGGCATGCAGATCTCCGCGCTTGGCGAGGGTGATCAGTTTTTCCGCGATCGAACGCACTTCCTTGGCTTTCGCTTCGGTCGTTTGGATGCGCTCATAAAGGAACAGGTCGGTCACCAGGTCGCGGAATAGAGCTTTCCGCGAGCTGGAGTCGCGACTCAGTTTCGAGTATGCCATTTCGTATTTCCCCTCCTTGTTGCTTACTCTTCCATGCGCAGGCCCAGGCCGAGCTCTTCGAGCTTCTCTTGAACTTCCTCCAAAGACTTGCGTCCGAGGTTGCGGACTTTCATCATGTCCTCTTCGGTTTTCGTGATCAGCTCTTGCACGGTGTTGATGCCGGCGCGTTTCAGGCAGTTGTAGGAACGGACCGAAAGATCCAGCTCTTCGATGGTCATCTCGAGCACTTTCTCTTTCTTGTCCTCTTCCTTCTCTTTCATCGTTTCGGTGTCCTTGGCCTCGTCCGTCAGACCGACGAAGAGCGACAGGTGGTCCGTCAAGATCTTCGCGCCCAGGCTGACCGCTTCTTCCGGCCGGATGCTGCCGTCCGTCCAAACTTCCAACGTGAGCTTGTCGTAGTTGGTCACTTGGCCGACGCGAGTGTTCTCGACTTGATAGTTCACGCGGGTAATCGGCGTGTAGATCGAATCGATCGGAATGACGCCGATCGGCTGATCTTCCTTCTTGTTGCGGTCCGCCGGCACATATCCGCGTCCCTGCTTGGCATAGATGCGCATGTGAAGTCGCGCGCCGGAAGCCAGGGTCGCGATGTGCAGATCCGGGTTCAGGATTTCGACGTCGCTGTCGGCGCGGATGTCACCGGCCGTGACGACGCCTTCGCCTTCCGCGTCGATCTCCAGGATTTTCTCCTCGTCGGAGTGGATCTTCAGGGACAGGCGCTTCAGGTTGAGGATGATTTCGGTCACATCCTCCACCACTCCGGGAACCGTGGAGAACTCGTGAAGCACGCCGTCGATCTGCACGGATACGGCTGCTGCGCCCGGCAAGGAAGACAGCAGGATACGGCGGAGGGAGTTGCCCAACGTCATGCCGTAACCGCGTTCCAGCGGTTCCACGACGAATCGGCCATACCTTTTGTCTTCCTGGATCTCTACCGTCTCGATTTTCGGCTTCTCGATCACAATCACAAACAATGCCCTCCTTCAAACGTCGCTGAGACGCGGACGTTGCCGTTTGTTTACCTTTACATCGGGAGTTTGCGGAGCAAACTCTCCCTGCTATCGGGAGTTTGCGGAGCAAACTCTCCCCGCTTAACGGTAAACCATGTAGTATGCCTAACCATTACAACCATTATTCACAAGTTGTTTTTGTTTGATACCACATTCCGTGCGGCCGAAAATGCGTCGCCCGAAGGCCGCGTTTCGACCGCTACGATACGGCGTGTCTTATACGCGGCGGCGTTTCGGAGGACGGCATCCGTTGTGCGGAACCGGCGTTACGTCTTTGATCATGCTGACTTCCAGGCCGGCGGCCTGCAGCGAACGGATGGCCGCTTCACGGCCTGCTCCAGGACCTTTAACCATGACTTCGACGGTGCGCATGCCATGCTCCATCGCTGCGCGCGCTGCGGATTCAGCAGCCATTTGCGCGGCGAACGGAGTGGATTTGCGTGAGCCTTTGAAGCCAAGGTTGCCGGAGCTCGCCCAGGAAACCGCGTTGCCGTGAGGATCCGTGATCGTCACGATCGTATTGTTGAACGTCGAGCGGATGTGCGCGACGCCAGAGTCGATGTTTTTGCGGTCACGACGCTTCGTGCGTACGACTTTTTTTCCTTTCGGTGCCATGCTCGTTATCCCCCCTTATTACTTCTTCTTGTTCGCTACCGTACGGCGCGGGCCTTTGCGCGTGCGGGCATTCGTTTTCGTGCGCTGTCCGCGAACCGGGAGGCCGCGGCGATGGCGGATACCGCGGTAACAGCCGATTTCCGTCAAGCGTTTGATGTTCAGGGCGATTTCGCGGCGAAGATCGCCTTCGACTTTAAGCGATTTGTCGATCGCGTCGCGCAGACGGCCCAGCTCGTCTTCCGTCAGTTCGCGAACGCGCGTGTTCGGATTGATCTCGCTTTGGGCGAGCAGCTTCTGGGAAGTCGTTTTGCCGATCCCGAAGATGTACGTCAGGGCGATTTCCACGCGTTTGTCGCGGGGAAGGTCAACACCAGCAATACGTGCCATGTGTCAGATGCACCTCCTCTTAGCCTTGTTTTTGTTTGTGCTTCGGATTTTCGCAGATAACCATCACGTTGCCTTTGCGGCGAATGACTTTGCATTTTTCGCAAATCGGTTTGACCGAAGGTCTCACCTTCATGATTTATAACCTCCTCGTGGTTCGGTAATCCGGAGAAAGAACTTATTTGCGGTAGGTGATGCGGCCCCGCGTCAGATCGTAAGGCGACAGTTGGATGACGACTTTGTCTCCCGTCAGGATCCGGATGAAGTGCATCCGCAGCTTGCCGGAGACATGCGCCAGGATCTGGTGCCCGTTCTCAAGCTCCACCTTGAACATCGCGTTCGGAAGCGGTTCGATGACCGTTCCCTCTACCTCGATAACGTCCTCTTTGGCCAACGTCATTCTCCTTTCTCTTCAGCACCCCGTGCAACCGAAAAGGCGTCGCTCTGCTGTCGCGTTTCGGTTGCCGCATTCGCGGTCGATATCGCGTCGTCTGGCGGACGCGTACCGGCCTTGACCGTCGCCTCGGCTTTGGCGATCGCGAACCGGAGCTTGGCGTTCGTCACGCGACCGGTCTCGCGAAGGCTGCCTGCGACTTCCTCGCTATGAATCCCGAGCGGCTCGAGATGAAGCACGTTTTTGCGTTTGGGCCGGTCGAATCGGCGTTTGTCGCCGTCGGCCACGAGCGCGGATCGCTCGTCAAGGGCGGCAAGAACCACATAGAGCTGGTCCTCGTCTTTGCCGCGTCGGCTTCTCACGAGATCGCCGGGGTTCAGGTTGTTCCGAGCCGTCATAGCGAATTCACCTGGCTTCTCAAGTACGGGTCAGGATCTCGAACCCGTCTTCGGTTACGGCAATGGTATGCTCGAAATGCGCGCACAGCGATCCGTCCACCGTCACGACCGTCCAATTGTCCGAGAGGGTCTTCACGTAACGCTCTCCCGCCACGACCATCGGCTCGATCGCGAGCGTCATGCCCGGTTTCAGCCTTGGGCCCCGTTCGGGAATGCCGTAGTTCGGAATTTGGGGCTCCTCGTGCAGCTTGGCGCCGATGCCGTGTCCGACATACTCCCGCACGACCGAGAAACCCGCCTCTTCGATGACTTTTTGGATGCCGTGGGATACGGTGAACAGCCTGACGTCCGGACGAACGAGTTCAAGTCCCGCGTAGAGCGAGGCTTCCGTTACGTCCAATAGGCGCTGCGCCTCATCAGAGATGGTGCCGACCGCGTAGGTCCAGGCGGAATCGCCGTGGTATCCCCGGTATTGAGCGCCGATGTCGATGCTGATGATGTCGCCCTCCACGAGCTTCCGAGGTCCGGGGAACCCGTGAACGAGCTCCTCGTTGACGGAAGCGCAGATGCTGGACGGAAATCCGTTGTAGCCTTTGAAAGAGGGAACGGCACCTTGGCTCCGAATGTACGTATCCGCAATCCGGTCCAATTCCGCGGTGGTGATGCCGGGCACGACCGCCTGCTTCATCAGGCGGTGCGTCTCCGCGACAATCCGGCCGGCCTCGCGCATCAAGTTCAGTTCCGTTTCGGACTTGCATACGATCATGGCCGACTAGATCCTCTCAGAAGTGAACCTATCTCGGCAGTGACAGCATCAATGTCCTTCTCCCCGTCCACTTCGCGGAGCAGACCCTTGTCGCCGTAATACGCCAAGAGCGGCGCCGTCTTGCTCGTATACTCGTCTAGCCGGGTGCCGACTTTCTCTTCCGTGTCGTCCGAGCGCTGATACAGCTCCCCGCCGCATTTGTCGCAGACGCCTTCCTGCTTCGGCGGGTTGAAGATCACATGGTAAGTGGAGCCGCAGGATTTGCAAATCCGCCGGCCCGTCAGACGGGCAAGCAGCAATCCGCGGTCTACCTTCAGGTTGATCACGTGGTCGATCTTGCGGCCCATTTCGGCCAACATTCCGTCCAGTGCCTGCGCTTGCGCCAGCGTTCTCGGAAAGCCGTCGAGGAGGAAGCCCTTCTTGCAATCCTCTTCCGCCAAACGGTCGCGCACGATGCCGTTGGTGACTTCGTCCGGCACGAGGAGACCTTGATCCACGTACTCCTTCGCCTTCAGTCCCAGCGGCGTGCCTTGTTTCATCGCCAAACGGAACGCGTCGCCCGTGGAGATGTGCGGAACGCCGAACTCTTCGACGATCCGTTCCGCCTGCGTGCCTTTGCCGGCTCCGGGAGGACCCATAAACAGGATGTTCATACCTTCATTCACTTCCCTCGGCCTCACTTGTTGATGAAACCTTTGTAGTGGCGTTTGATCAGCTGGCTTTCGATCTGCTTCATCGTCTCAAGCGCGACGCCGATGACGATGAGCAGCGAAGTGCCGCCGAGCGATACGGACCGCGGGAGATCGGCAACAGCCGCGAAGAACACCGGAAGCACCGAGATCAATGCAAGGAAAATCGCGCCCGCGAGCGTAATGCGGGTAATGAGCTTCATCAGGTAACCGGACGTCGGCTTGCCCGGCCGAATGCCCGGGATGTAGCCGCCGTTTTTCTTCATGTTGTCCGCCATTTGCTGCGGGTTGAATTGCACGAACGTGTAGAAAAACGTGAAGCCGATGATCAGCAGGACGTAGAAGACCATGCCGAGCGGCTTGTCGTAGTACAGGTTGTCGATGATCCATCTCGCCCAAGCGTGCTGGGACCAGAAGTTGGCGATCGTCACCGGGAACATCAGGAGCGACGAAGCGAAGATGACCGGGATGACGCCCGCGCCGTTCACTTTGAGCGGAATGTGCGTCGATTGTCCGCCGTACATTTTCTGCCCGACGACCCGTTTTGCATATTGCACCGGGATTTTGCGAACGCCTTGCTGGACGTAAATGACAGCCGCAATGATCAAGACGATGGCAATCAGGATCAAGACGATCTTCACGATGTTCAGGAACACTTGGTCCGCGTTGATGAACTCGCTCGCGTAAATCTGTCTGGCGTGATCCGGAATGCGGGACACGATGGCCGCGAACATCAGGATCGAAATCCCGTTGCCGATGCCCTTCTCGTTGATCTGCTCGCCGAGCCACATCAGGAAAGCCGTACCGGCCGTGAGCACGATCGTGATCATGGCGTAGGTCGCAACCGACGGATCAATGACCATGGGCACGTTGAACATCCGGTTGAAGCCGATGGTCGTCGCCAAGGCTTGAACCAGCCCCAGAATAACCGTACCGTAGCGCGTAACCTGCGCCAGCTTGCGTTTGCCGATTTCGCCTTCCTTCTGCCACTCGGTGAACTTCGGAATGACGTCCATCGAGAGCAGCTGCACGATAATCGAAGCCGTGATGTACGGCATGATCCCGAGAGCGAAAATGGAGAACTGGAACAGCGCGCCGCCGGAGAACGTGTTCAGAAGGCCGAACAAGTCGTTGCCTTGCTGGTTAGCCGCATCCAAAGCATCCTTGTTGATGTTCGGAACCGGCACGAACGCGCCGATCCGATAAATCAACAGGATGAAGAGCGTGAACAGGATCCGCTTGCGGAGATCCTCGACTTTCCAAATGTTCTGGACGGTCCTGAGCATTAGATCACCTCGGTTTTACCGCCGGCGGCCTGGATTTTATCAGCAGCGGATTGTGAAAACTTATGGGCTTTCACGGTCAGCTTCACGGTCAGATCGCCGCCTCCGAGAATCTTGATGCCGTCTTTCGGGTTCTTGAGGATCCCTTCGGAGAGCAGCAGCTCGGGAGTCACTTCCGTGCCGTCAGCGAATCCGTTCAGTTGTTCCAGGTTTACGATCGCGTATTCGGTAGCAAAACGATCGTTGTTGAAGCCACGCTTCGGCAAACGGCGATACAGCGGGTTCTGGCCGCCCTCGAATCCGGGACGGACACCGCCGCCGGAACGGGCGTTTTGTCCTTTATGACCGCGACCGGACGTTTTGCCGAGACCGCTGCCGGTACCGCGACCCACGCGCTTGCGGGTAAACTTGGAACCTTCCGCAGGCTGGAGCTCATGCAATTTCATCGTACGTCGCACCTCCTTGAGAGTTATGCAGATCTTGCGAACTCGAATTATACTTCTTTAACTTCGACCAGGTGGCTGACCGTGTTGATCATGCCGCGGATGGCCGCATTGTCTTCTTTCACGACGACGGAGTTCGTCTTGCGCAAGCCAAGCGCTTGAACCGTCTGGCGTTGGTTCTCCGGACGGCCGATCAGGCTGCGCTTGAGGGTGATTTGCAGTTTCGCCATCTAATACCCCTCCTTAACCCAACAGCTCTTCCACGGTTTTGCCGCGGAGCTTCGCCACGTCTTCGGCGCGTTTCAGGCGGGAGAGACCTTCCAGCGTCGCATTAACCATGTTAATCGAGTTGGAGGATCCCAGCGATTTCGTCAAAATGTCGCCGACTCCGGCCAGTTCGAGCACCGCGCGGACAGGACCGCCCGCGATGACGCCCGTACCTTCCGATGCCGGTTTCAGCAGCACTTTGCCGGCGCCGAAGTGTCCCGTAACGGCGTGCGGAATGGTCGTGCCGACCAGCGGAACGTAAATGAGATTTTTCTTCGCGTCTTCGACGCCTTTGCGGATCGCGTCCGGCACTTCGCCGGCTTTGCCGATGCCCGCGCCGACCCAGCCCTTGCCGTCGCCAACGACGACAAGCGCGCTGAAGCTGAAACGGCGGCCGCCTTTGACGACTTTCGCGACGCGATTGATTTGGACCATTTTTTCCGTCAGTTCCAAAGAATTCGGATCTACACGCAAGTCGTTAACCCTCCTTGTTTCGAGAATGTATTAAAACTGAAGACCGGCTTCGCGAGCCGCGTCCGCCAATGCTTGAATCCGTCCGTGGTACAGGTAGCCGCCGCGATCGAACACGACGCTCTCGTACCCTTTGGCTTTCGCCCGCTGGGCGATGAGCTCGCCCACTTTGCGAGCCGCTTCGACGTTGCCGCCGTTGCCGACTTGACCGGCCAGTTCCTTGTCAACCGTCGATGCGCTCGCCAGCGTCGTTCCGCTGACGTCATCGATCAGTTGAGCATAAATATGCTTCGAGGAACGGAACACGGAGAGGCGGGGACGGGCAGTCGTGCCGCTGATTTTCTTGCGCACCCGCAGGTGGCGCTTCAGACGGGCTTTATTCTTGTCGCCTTTGGTAATCATCCGAGGTAAACTCCTTTCTCGGTGTTGCATCTAGGCAGCTCTTAACCACCCGCAACTACCTGAATTACTTCTTCTTGCCGGCTTTGCCCTCTTTGCGGAGGATGCGTTCGCCTTCGTATTTGATGCCTTTGCCTTTGTACGGCTCGGGCGGACGGACGGAGCGCACTTTCGCGGCCGTTTCTCCGACGACTTCCTTGTCGATGCCGCGGATGATGATCCGGTTTTGCGCCGGAACTTCGAACTCGATGCCGCTGGCCGGCGTGAATTCCACCGGATGGGAGTAGCCGACGTTCAGGACCAGCTTCTCGCCGGACTTGCTGGCACGGTAACCGACGCCGACCAGCTCGAGGTTCTTCGCGTAACCCTCGGTTACGCCGCTGACCATGTTGGCGACGACGCTGCGCGTCGTGCCGTGCAGGGAGCGGTGAAGCTTGTTGTCGGAAGGACGTTCGATGTTGATGACGCCTTCTTCGAGCACGACTTTCATATCTTGATGCAGTACACGGGACAAAGTTCCTTTCGGTCCTTTGACGGTAATGACGTTGTTGTCCAGGTTCACGTTCACGCCGTTAGGCACCTGGATCGGTTTGCGTCCGATACGGGACATGGGTACACCTCCAATCGTGTGCGGGTTGTATTACCAAACGTAAGCGAGCACTTCTCCGCCGTTTTTGGCTTGGCGCGCTTCTTTGTCCGTTACGATGCCTTTGGATGTCGAGATGATCGCGATGCCGAGGCCACCCAGCACCCGCGGGATTTCGTTCGATTTCGTGTAGACGCGCAGGCCGGGTTTGCTGATGCGCTTGAGCCCGGTGATGACGCGTTCGTTGTTGGGACCGTACTTCAAGAAAATACGGATCAGCCCTTGCTTGTTGTCGTCGACGTACTCCGCGTCGCGGATAAAACCTTCGCGTTTGAGGATCTCGGCGATTTGCTTCTTCACCGTGGACGCAGGCAGTTCAACCGACTCGTGACGCACGAGGTTCGCGTTGCGAATGCGCGTCAGCATATCTGCAATGGGATCAGACATAACCATGGGGTAAACCTCCTTCCCGAACTCGGCTGATTACCAGCTCGCTTTTTTGACGCCAGGAATCTGGCCTTTGTATGCCAATTCGCGGAAACAAATCCGGCAAATTTTGAACTTGCGGAAAACGGAATGCGGACGGCCGCAGCGCTCGCAGCGCGTGTAAGCGCGGACCGCAAACTTCGGCGTGCGTTGCTGCTTGATTTTCATCGACGTTTTTGCCACTTTGCTTTCACACCTCCTAAAGGGTTAGGCGGGCGATCGTTACTTCGTGAACGGCATGCCCAGTTGGGTGAGCAGCTCGCGGGCTTCTTCGTCCGTTTGAGCCGTCGTTACGATGACGATGTCCATCCCGCGGATTTTATCGATTTTATCGTATTCGATCTCCGGGAAAATCAGCTGTTCTTTCAAGCCCAGCGTGTAGTTGCCGCGTCCGTCGAACGATTTGCTCGATACGCCGCGGAAGTCGCGCACGCGCGGAAGGGAAATGTTGAACAGCTTGTCGAGGAAATAGTACATCCGGTCGCCGCGCAGCGTGACTTTCACGCCGATCGGCAGGTTCTCGCGGAGACGGAAACCGGCGATCGATTTCTTCGCCCGCGTGATCACGGGTTTCTGACCTGCGATTTTCTGCATGTCTTCCACGGCAGCGTCCAGCACTTTGGAGTTTTGGACCGCTTCGCCGACGCCCATGTTGATGACGACTTTCTCGATTTTCGGTACTTGCATCACCGATTTGTAGTTGAACTTCTGCATCAAGGCAGGAGTGATTTCATTGTTGAAACGCTCTTTCATTCTAGCTGCCATTTGTCACAGTGACCTCCTTTCCGTCAAAACTCGCGATTAGTCGATCTCTTGGCCGGATTTTTTCGCGATCCGGACTTTCTTGCCGTTGTCGAGGACTTTGTAGCCGATCCGGGTCGGTTTGCCGCTTTTCGGATCGATGTGCATCACGTTGGATACGTGAATCGGCGCTTCGCGCTCGATGATGCCGCCTTGCGGATTCGCCTGGTTCGGGCGCGTATGGCGCTTCACCATGTTGACGCCTTCGACCAGAACGCGGTTCTCGCGGGGATAAGCTGCGATGACGCGGCCTTTCTTCCCTTTGTCTTTGCCCGTGATGACGATGACGTTGTCGTCCTTCTTCACGTGCAGTTTATTGTTGTGCGATTCCAGCACTTTTTTCAACCGGGGCATGGGTACACCTCCTGCCTTCTGCTCTTAAGTCCGATACCGGGGTTTACAGAACTTCCGGTGCCAGGGAAATGATTTTCATGAAGTCGCGTTCGCGAAGCTCACGGGCGACCGGTCCGAAGATCCGGGTGCCGCGCGGGCTCTTGTCTTCTTTTACGATAACGGCCGCGTTCTCGTCGAAAGCGATATAGGATCCGTCTTTGCGGCGAGTCGAGTTCTTCGTGCGGACGATAACGCATTTGACTACGTCGCCTTTTTTGACAACGCCACCGGGTGTTGCTTGTTTGACGGAAGCAACGATCAGGTCGCCGATGTGGCCGACGCGGCGTCCCGTACCGCCCAGCACGCGGATGCACATCAGTTCCTTCGCGCCGGAGTTGTCGGCAACGGCCAGACGCGTAAACGGTTGAATCATCGCAAGGTCCTCCTTTCTTAAGCTGACGACCGACGCGTGATGAACGCACTTTTTAGCGGTCGCAGCGGGGAATTCACATTACAGAATGACGGCTTTTTCGGTGATTTCGACCAGGCGCCACGTTTTGTCTTTCGACAGCGGACGGGTCTCCATGATTTTCACGGTATCGCCGATTTTGGCCTCGTTGTTCTCGTCGTGCGCTTTGAATTTCTTCGTGTACTTGATGCGTTTATGATACAGGCTGTGCTTCTTGTACGTCTCGACAGCCACCACGATCGTTTTGTCCATCTTGTCGCTGACGACTTTGCCGATCTGAACTTTGCGGTTGTTTTGTCTTTCGCTCAAGGGTAAATCCTCCTTCCTGAAATCATAGGTTCAGGCGTATCAGCCGATGCCGAGTTCACGCTCGCGCAAAATCGTTTTGGCCCGGGCGATTTCTTTCCGCAGCTCGCTGATGCGGTGCGGATTGTCCAGCTGGCCGGTAGCCAGTTGGAAACGGAGGTTGAACAGCTCATCCTTGAAACCGGCGACCTTCTGCTCGAGCTCAGCCGACGTCAGGTTGCGGAATTCACTGGCCTTCATTTGCTTCACCACCCAGTTCTTCGCGCTTCACGAACTTCGTCTTGATCGGCAGCTTGTGAGCCGCAAGACGCATCGCTTCGCGTGCGATCTCCTCGGATACGCCGGCCAGCTCGAACAGGATTTTGCCCGGCTTGACGACGGCGACCCATTTCTCTACGTTACCTTTACCGCTACCCATCCGGACCTCGAGAGGCTTCTGGGTGATCGGCTTGGACGGGAAAATTTTGATCCATACTTTACCGCCCCGTTTGATGTAACGGGTCATGGCGATACGCGCGGCCTCGATTTGGCGGTTGGTTACCCAAGCAGGCTCTTGCGCTTGAAGGCCGTATTCGCCGAAGTGCACTTCCGTGCCGCCTTTGGCCATGCCTTTCATTTTACCGCGATGCTGTTTGCGGTGTTTGACGCGTTTGGGGATCAACATGATCAGTTGCCTCCTTCCTCAGCGGCTCTTTTCTTCGCCGGAAGGACTTCGCCGCGGTAGATCCATACTTTCACGCCGATGCGGCCATAAGTCGTATGGGCTTCTGCCGTGCCGTAGTCGATGTCCGCGCGCAGCGTGTGCAGCGGAACCGTGCCTTCGCTGTAGCCTTCCGTACGGGCGATTTCCGCTCCGCCCAGACGACCGCTGACGGATGTTTTGATACCTTTGGCGCCTGCGCGCTGCGTCCGTTGGATCGCTTGCTTCATGGCGCGGCGGAACGAAGTGCGGCGCTCCAGCTGTTGCGCGATGCTCTCGGCAACGAGGATGGCGTCCAGTTCCGGGTTCTTGATTTCGGAAATGTTGATGTGAACCTTCTTGTTGTTCGTCAGCTTCGCGAGCTCTGTTCGAAGCACTTCCACCTCGGAGCCGCCTTTGCCGATGACGATGCCCGGCTTCGCGGTATGGATGGTGACGTTCACGCGGTTCGCCGCACGTTCGATCTCGATGCGGGAAACAGCGGCGTCTTTCAGTTTATTTTTGAGGAATTCGCGGATTTTGACGTCTTCCATCAGAAGATCGCCGAAGTCCTTGTCGGCATACCATTTGGATTCCCAGTCACGGATGATGCCGATGCGAAGACCGACCGGATTTACTTTTTGACCCACACGTTGTCCCTCCTTATTTTTCGGATACGACCAGCGTAATGTGGCTGGTGCGCTTGAAGATGCTGAACGCGCGGCCTTGGGAACGCGGCTGGAACCGTTTCATGGTCGGGCCTTCGTTGACGAAAGCCTCGGAAACGACCAGCTTGTTCACGTCCATTTGGTAGTTGTGTTCAGCGTTGGCAATCGCGGAGTTCAGCAGCTTCTCCACGACCGGAGATGCCGAACGCGGCGTATGGCGCAGAATCGCAATCGCTTCTCCGACCTTCTTACCGCGGATCAGGTCAACAACCAGGCGGACTTTGCGGGCCGGAATGCGAATGTTGTGCACATGAGCTTTCGCTTGCTGAGACATCGGTGTACCTCCTCCCGTACGTTACGTGCGTCGGCGGGAACCGCCGACTCGCAGGGTGTTGTGATGCTGATCGAGCCGTTACGCCTTAGGCGCTCTCCCTCGATCGCATTTATCTTCTTCCGGTTTTCTTGTCGTCGTCCGTGTGTCCTTTGAACGTGCGCGTCGGCGCGAATTCGCCTAGTTTGTGTCCGACCATGTCTTCCGTCACATAGACCGGGACATGCTTGCGTCCGTCGTAAACGGCGAACGTGTGGCCCACGAACTGCGGGAAAATCGTCGAGCGGCGGGACCACGTTTTGATGACCACTTTCTTCCCGCTGGTGGACAATTCATCCACTTTCTTCAACAGGTAGTCGTCGACGAAAGGTCCTTTTTTCAGGCTGCGACCCATGGAATGCTCCTCCCTTCTTCCTTCACCCCAAAAAGTGAAGCAAACCTCCGATGCCGATTCCGATTACTTTTTGGGGACCCCGATATATTACTTGCTGCGGCGACGAACAATATATTTGTTCGAAGCTTTCTTCTTCTTGCGGGTTTTGTAACCGAGCGTCGGTTTGCCCCACGGAGACATCGGGGATTTCCGTCCGATCGGAGCGCGGCCTTCGCCGCCGCCGTGCGGGTGGTCCACCGGGTTCATGACGACGCCGCGGACGACCGGGCGTTTGCCCAGGTGACGGTTGCGTCCCGCTTTACCGATGTTGATCAACTCGTGGTCTTGGTTGCCGACGACGCCGATCGTGGCGCGGCATTGCTTCAGCACGCGGCGGATCTCGCCGGATGCGAGGCGGATCGTGACGTATTGCTCTTCTTTGCCGAGCAATTGCGCCGACGTACCGGCTGCGCGTACCAATTGTCCGCCTTTGCCGGGCTTCAGCTCGATGTTGTGGATAACGGAACCGACCGGGATGTTCTCCAGCGGAAGGGCGTTCCCCGTCTTGATGTCGGCTTCGGGACCGGACATGATTTCGTCGCCGACTTTCAGGCCTTTCGGAGCGATGATGTAAGCTTTCTCTCCGTCGACGTAGTTGATCAGCGCGATGTAGGACGTGCGGTTCGGATCGTATTCGATCGTGGCCACGCGGCCAGGTATGCCGTCTTTCGTGCGTTTGAAGTCGATGATGCGGTATTTACGCTTATGACCGCCGCCGTGATGGCGCACCGTCAGTTTCCCTTGGTTGTTCCGGCCCGCCGTTTTGGAGAGCGGCGCGAGCAGCGATTTCTCCGGCGTCGAAGTGGTGATCTCTTCGAACGTGGAGACCGTCATCTGACGGCGGCTCGGCGTGGTCGGTTTAAACTTTTTGACTGGCACTCGGATTCCCTCCTCTAATACGGAGTTTGCGGGGCAAACTCTCACCGCAATTCAAGAGTTCGTGATTATACGGAAGCTTCGAAGAACTCGAGCGGCTTGCTGCCTTCTGCGAGCTGAACGATCGCTTTTTTCCATTCCGACGTGTAACCGCTGTGGCGGCCGTAACGTTTCGGCTTCGCCGGCATGCGCAGCGTGTTGACGCTGGCGACCTTCACTTTGAAGATCTGCTCGACGGCTTGCTTGATTTCGGTCTTGTTGGCCTTGATGTCAACTTCGAACACGTATTTCAGCTGGTCGATGAACTCGCTGGTGCGTTCGGTAATGACCGGCCGTTTGATTACATCACGGGGGTTTTTCATTACGCGAACACCTCCTCCACTTTCGCGACCGCGTCCTTCGTGATGATCACTTGATCGTGAACCATCACGTCAAGCACGTTGATTCCGTCTGCGGCGACGAATTTGACGCCCGGAATGTTGCGTGCGGACAAAGCCACATTGTTGTCAAAGTCGGCGGTGACGACAAGCGCTTTGCGCGCGACCTTGAGGTTGCTCAAAATTTTGGCGAAATCTTTCGTCTTCGGCTGGCTCAGTGTCAGCTGATCGAGAACGATAATTCCGTTGCCTGCCACTTTGCTGGACAGAGCGGATTTGATCGCCAGACGGCGAACCTTGCGGGGCAATTTGAAACCGTAGCTGCGCGGAGTCGGCCCGAATACCGTGCCGCCGCCTTTCCATTGAGGCGCGCGGATGGAGCCTTGACGGGCGCGTCCGGTACCTTTCTGTTTCCACGGTTTGCGGCCGCCGCCGGAAACTTCGGAACGGCCTTTCACTTTGTGCGTGCCTTGGCGAACCGAAGCTTGCTGCAGCACGACTGCGCTATGCAGAACGTGGGTATTCGGCTCGATGCCGAAAATACCGTCAGCCAGATCGATTTCCCCAACCTGGTTGCCTTCCACGTTGTAAACAGTCACTTTAGGCATGTGTGGTCCTCCTTTCTTGAACGATGCGTATTATTTCTTTACCGCTGCGCGGATTTTGAGGTACGTGTTTTTCGGACCCGGAACGGAGCCTTTGATCAGCAAAACATTGCGCTCGACGTCGACTTTGACGACTTCGAGGTTCTGGATCGTGATCGTTTCGGCGCCCATGCGGCCGTGCATTTTCTTGCCTTTCGGCACGCGGTTGGCGTCGCGGATCGTCGCGAGCGAACCGTTGCCGCGGTGGTATTTGGAACCGTGAGCCATCGGGCCGCGGGACATGCCCCAACGCTTGATCGCGCCAGCCGTTCCTTTACCTTTGGAGATACCCGTCACGTCAACAAATTGACCTTCTTCGAAAATGTCGACTTTGATTTCTTGGCCAACTTCGACATTGTTCAGGTCAGCACCGCGGATTTCGCGGACGAAGCGCTTGGGTGCCGTGTTGGCTTTTTTCGCATGGCCAGTCTCCGGTTTGTTGGCAAGCTTCTCGCGCTTGTCCGCGAAACCGAGCTGGATCGCTTCGTATCCGTCGTTCGCTCCGTCTTTCTTCTGGAGGACGACGTTCGGTGTAGCTTCGATGACCGTGACCGGCACGACGCTTCCGTCAGCCGCGAACACTTGAGTCATACCGAGCTTACGTCCCAAGATTCCTTTCATGTTGACACCTCTTTTCCCTTCTGTATGAGACCCAGTCTCCGTGTTTTAATTACAGTTTGATTTCGATGTCGACGCCGGACGGCAGGTCGAGGCGCATCAGCGCGTCTACCGTTTGCGGCGTAGGATTGACGATGTCAATCAAACGCTTGTGCGTGCGCATTTCGAATTGCTCGCGCGAATCCTTATACTTGTGCACCGCGCGCAGGATCGTGATGATCTGCTTCTCGGTCGGCAACGGGATCGGACCGGACACGCTTGCACCGGTACGTTTCGCCGTTTCTACGATTTTCTCCGCGGATTGATCCAGCACGCGGTGGTCGTAGGCTTTCAAGCGGATACGGATTTTTTGCTTCGCCATATTGAAGTTCCCTCCTCATTCGTCCAATTTTGGAATCGGACATACTCCGTGAGAAAAACCCGACAGCGCCCGAGCATCCACTCTATGGCAAAGGGGCCGGGTGTGTCGGCAACCTCTCACATCATCGCACAGTCACAGACCAACATTCACTATTATAGCGATCTGCCTAATCGAATGCAACAAAATTTTATTCATTTTCGGTTCCAAAAGTTCGGTGCATCCATGCTGCTTCTATTTAATGAAGAAACACGTTTATGCATTTGACTTTGGGGTCCCCTTAACTGAACCCCCAAATGTGAAGAATGCCTTCGCAGTTGATTCCGAATACTTTTGGGGGAGCCCCTTAACTGAACCCCCAAAAGTGAAGAATGCCTTCGCAGTTGATTCCGAATACTTTTGGGGGAGCCCCCTTAAACGGAATAAACTTCGAAGCTTAACGTCACTTTGTGGGGATAACGACAAAAGGCATCCCCAAAGGGATGCCTTCATGCCGTGAGGCTGATTACTTCTGGATGGAAGCAACTGCGCCAGCGCCTACCGTGCGGCCGCCTTCGCGGATAGCGAAACGCGTGCCTTCTTCGATCGCGATCGGCGAGATCAGTTGAACCGTAACCGTGATGTTGTCGCCCGGCATAACCATTTCCGTGCCTTCCGGCAGGTTGATGATGCCCGTTACGTCCGTCGTCCGGAAGTAGAACTGCGGACGGTAGCCCGTGAAGAAAGGCTTATGACGGCCGCCTTCAGCTTGGGTCAGAACGTAGATTTGAGCGGTGAACTCGGTGTGCGGCTTAACCGAACCCGGTTTAACGATAACTTGACCGCGCTCGATGTCTTTGCGGTCTACGCCGCGAAGCAGGGCGCCGATGTTGTCGCCGGCTTGGGCTTGGTCCAGCAATTTGCGGAACATTTCAACGCCGGTAACGACGGTTTTGCGGGTTTCTTCTTGCAGACCGACGATTTCAACCTCATCGCCTACTTTAACGATACCACGCTCAACGCGGCCCGTAGCAACCGTACCGCGGCCCGTGATCGTGAACACGTCCTCGACAGGCATCAGGAACGGCTTGTCGGTTGCGCGCTCAGGCGTCGGGATGTAGGTGTCGATTTGCTCGAACAGCTCGACGATTTTGTTCGCCCAGTCGCCGTCCGGGTTTTGGAGAGCTTCGCGAGCGGCGCCGCGGATGATCGGGGTGTCGTCGCCCGGGAACTCGTACTCGTTCAGCAGGTCGCGAACTTCCATTTCAACCAGCTCAAGCAGTTCTTCGTCTTCAACCATGTCGCATTTGTTGAGGAATACGACGATGTAAGGAACGCCTACTTGGCGGGAGAGCAGGATGTGCTCGCGCGTTTGCGGCATCGGGCCGTCAGCAGCGGATACGACCAGGATCGCGCCGTCCATTTGGGCAGCGCCGGTGATCATGTTTTTAACGTAGTCGGCGTGTCCCGGGCAGTCAACGTGAGCGTAGTGGCGGTTCGGCGTTTCGTACTCAACGTGTGCCGTGGAGATCGTGATGCCGCGTTCGCGCTCTTCCGGAGCTTTGTCGATTTGGTCGAAAGCAACGGCAGAGCCGCCGTATTTTTTCGCCAGAACCGTCGTGATGGCAGCCGTCAGGGTCGTTTTGCCATGGTCGACGTGACCGATCGTACCGATGTTGACGTGCGGTTTGTTACGTTCAAACTTAGCCTTTGCCATTGGTTTTTTGCCTCCTTATAAGTAAAAAGGATTTATTGATGGAGGGGAGGGAAACGCGTCGCCGCGCCTCCCCGGCCCGTCCGCTATCACTTGTTTATGAGATTAAGCGCCTTTGGACTTCGCGACGATCTCTTCCGAGATCGACTTCGGCACTTCCTCGTAGTGGGACAGCTCCATCGAGAATACCCCGCGTCCTTGGGTACCGGAACGAAGCGTGGTGGAGTATCCGAACATCTCGGACAACGGAACCTTCGCGCGGATGATTTGCGCGCCGTGGCGCGAATCCATCCCCTCGATGCGTCCGCGGCGGGAGTTCAGCATCCCCATTACGTCGCCCATGTACTCTTCCGGAACGGTAACTTCGACTTTCATGATCGGCTCGAGCAGTACCGGATTGCATTTGTCCTTCGCTGCTTTAAGCGCCATGGAGCCGGCGATTTTGAACGCCATCTCGGAGGAGTCGACGTCGTGGTACGAGCCGTCGAAGATCGTGGCTTTGATGTCGACCAGCGGGAAGCCCGCCAGGACGCCGTTCTTCATCGACTCTTCGATACCCGCTTGTACCGGCGCGATGTATTCGCGCGGTACGACGCCGCCCACGATCTTGTTCTCGAACTGGAAGCCGCTTCCGGCTTCAAGCGGTTCGAACTCGATCCAGACGTGGCCGTATTGGCCGCGTCCGCCGGACTGGCGAACGAACTTGCCTTCGACCTTCGCCGAAGCGCGGAACGTTTCGCGGTAAGCAACCTGCGGTTTGCCCACATTCGTCTCGACCTTGAATTCGCGGAGCATCCGGTCAACGAGGATTTCCAGGTGAAGCTCACCCATACCCGCGATGATCGTCTGGCCCGTTTCTTCGTCCGTGTAATAACGGAAGGTCGGGTCTTCTTCGGAGAGCTTCTGCAGCGCGACGCCCATCTTGTCCTGGTCGGCTTTCGTCTTCGGCTCGACCGACAGCTGGATAACCGGCTCCGGGAAGTTCATGGATTCCAGGATAACCGGGTGCTTCTCGTCGCACAGCGTGTCGCCTGTCGTCGTATCTTTCAGGCCTACCGCAGCCGCGATGTCGCCAGCGTAAACTTCGCTGATTTCCTGACGGCTGTTGGCATGCATCTGAAGGATCCGACCGATCCGCTCGCGTTTGCCTTTCGTTGCGTTCACGACGTACGAACCGGAGTTCAAGATACCGGAGTATACGCGGAAGAACGTCAGCTTTCCGACGAACGGGTCCGTCATGATTTTGAACGCCAGCGCCGCGAACGGCTGGTCGTCGGCGGATTTGCGGGTCGTCTCCGTACCGTCTTCAAGGTGACCCTTGATATCCGGTACGTCGATCGGAGCCGGCAGATAGTCGACAACCGCGTCCAACATCGGTTGTACGCCTTTGTTGCGGTAGGAGGAACCGCAGACGACGGGGAAGATTTTCACTTCCACGACGCCTTTGCGAAGAGCGGCTTTCAGTTCCGGGATGGTGATTTCTTCCCCTTCCAGATACTTCATCATCAGCTCTTCGTCAAGTTCAGCTACCTTCTCGACCAACTCGGCGCGAAGCTCTTCGGCTTGCGCTTTAAGATTGTCCGGAATTTCGCCTTTGACCGGCTCTTTGCCGAGATCGTCCTTATAGGTGAAAGCGACCATATCGACCAGGTCGATCATGCCGACGAAGTCGTTCTCCGCGCCGATCGGCAATTGGATGGCAACGGCATTGGCTCCCAGACGTTCCCGCATGTCTTTGACGACGTTAAGGAAGTCCGCGCCGATGATGTCCATCTTGTTGACATACGCGATCCGCGGTACGCCGTAACGGTCGGCCTGACGCCATACCGTCTCGGATTGCGGCTCAACGCCTTCTTTCGCGCTGAACACGCCCACCGCTCCGTCCAATACGCGCAGGGAGCGTTCGACTTCCACCGTGAAGTCCACGTGGCCCGGTGTGTCGATAATATTGATGCGGTGGCCTTTCCATTGAGCGGTCGTCGCGGCGGACGTAATCGTGATGCCGCGCTCTTGCTCCTGTTCCATCCAGTCCATCGTCGCGGCGCCTTCATGCACTTCGCCGATTTTGTGAACGCGGCCGGTGTAGAACAGAATCCGTTCCGTGGTGGTCGTTTTGCCCGCATCGATATGCGCCATGATCCCGATGTTGCGCGTGTTTTGTAAGGAGAACTCTCTTGCCATGCTTTGGTCTCCCTTCGATTACCAGCGGTAGTGGGCGAACGCCTTGTTCGCTTCCGCCATTTTATGCGTATCTTCGCGCTTCTTCACCGATGCTCCAGTGTTGTTGGAAGCGTCGAGGATCTCGGCAGCCAAGCGCTCTTCCATCGTCTTCTCGCCGCGGTTGCGGGAGTAGTTGACGAGCCAGCGGAGTCCGAGCGACGTGCGGCGCTCCGGCTTCACTTCCACCGGAACTTGGTAGTTGGCGCCGCCGACGCGGCGGGCTTTGACTTCCAGAACCGGCATGATGTTCTTGATGGCAGCTTCGAATACTTCCATCGGGTCCTTGCCGGAGCGTTCGCGAATCAGGTTGAACGCATTGTACAAAATTTGTTGCGCAACGCCTCTCTTGCCGTCGATCATGATGCGGTTGACGAGACGGGTTACGAGCTTGCTGTTGTATATCGGATCCGGGAGAACATCCCGTTTCGGAACAGGTCCTTTGCGAGGCATTTAAGCTCCTCCTTTCTCTTTCGTGTCGATTCCGCGAGGGGCGGATGATCCGCTCCGTCCACGGGATTAGGATTTTTTGGCTTTCGGACGTTTCGTGCCGTATTTGGAACGAGCTTGCATCCGGTTGTTGACGCCTGCGGTGTCAAGCGCGCCGCGGACGATGTGGTAACGTACACCCGGAAGGTCCTTTACGCGGCCCCCGCGGATAAGCACGACGCTGTGCTCCTGCAGATTGTGGCCGATCCCCGGAATGTAGGCAGTCACCTCGACGCGGTTCGTCAGACGTACCCGCGCGTATTTACGGAGTGCGGAGTTCGGTTTTTTCGGCGTCATCGTGCCTACGCGGGTGCATACTCCGCGTTTTTGCGGCGCGCTCAGATCGGTCTCTACGCGTTTCAGGGCGTTGAATCCCTTCTGCAGCGCGGGAGATTTCGATTTGACCACTTTCGGTTGACGGCCTTTGCGAACGAGTTGGTTGATTGTTGGCATGTTGCCACCCCCTTCCCATGAATTCGAACAAAAATATGAGTCTGACAGCCGGCTTGCAAAGCCCACAGATCCAGGCGGTTCATTTTGAGAAACGAGAAAGGGCCGCACCGCGGGCTCTCACCGTAATGATCGCTTCGCGACGCTTCCCGTCAAACTTATTCCTCAACGACCGTAGGTCGCATATCCGAGCAGTCAACGGAGTCGACGACCAAGGCAGCCATGGCTGCGCCTACATCGATTCCGCATTTCTTGCCCAGGTTCCGCATCGTGTCCACCTGCGTCAGCTTAACGCCTCTCTGTTCGCACAACTGGACGATCCGCGTCACCATGCGGGGATCTGCATCCTGCGCTACGAAGACTTCGACGGCTATGCCGCCCTCGACCGCCTTCGTCGTTTGCTTCGTGCCGATAACCACGTTTCCTTCTGCGCTGAAACCAACTTCGCTCGCTGTCATGGACACCGACCTCCATCGATCACAGAAAGAATTCGTTACGCACACACTCAAACATAGTAGCACCAGACGTATGCCGGTGTCAAGAAAAGTTATCGCGGTGCCAAACGATTTCTTCACGTCTTCTTCGACCTGGCAAAATCGGCTTCAAAAGCCGTCCGTTCCCGTCGCATTCTGTCGCACCGCGCGCAAAAACGGCGACCCGCAGGTCGCCGCTCGCTAGCGTAAATTCAACTTACTCCGCGGATACGGTCGCCAGTTCGGCGGATTCTTCATCCGGCTCGTCGAGCGGAGACACGACGCGGATGTTGCGGTACCGCGACATCCCCGTGCCGGCCGGGATGAGCTTGCCGATGATGACGTTCTCCTTGAGGCCGAGCAGGCGGTCGACTTTGCCTTTGATGGCGGCGTCGGTCAGCACGCGGGTCGTCTCTTGGAAGGACGCGGCCGAGAGGAACGAATCCGTCTCGAGC
Organism: Cohnella sp. CFH 77786; assembly: GCF_019400745.1. Classification (GTDB taxonomy): domain Bacteria; phylum Bacillota; class Bacilli; order Paenibacillales; family Paenibacillaceae; genus Cohnella. Next base: position 31,593 of record NZ_WJIB01000024.1, read on the forward strand.
GATGCCTTGGTGATCCCGAGCAGCACCGGGCGGGCAACCGCCGGCTCCTTGCCGCTCAGAATGGCGTCGCGGTTCGCGGCCTCGTATTCGTGAATGTCGACGAATGCGCCCGGGAGAAGCACCGTATCGCCGGGGTCGACGATCTTGATCTTCCGGAGCATCTGCTTGATCATGACTTCGACGTGTTTGTCGTTGATCTCGACGCCCTGGTTCCGGTATACGCGCTGAACTTCCTGAAGGATGTAGTTCTGCACGCCGCGGATCCCCTTGATACGCAGCATTTCTTTCGGGTCGATGGAGCCGTCCGTCAGCTCGTCGCCGGCCTCGATGTTCTGGCCTTGCACCACGCGGATGCGGGAGCCGTAGCTGACCGGATACACCTTCGTCTCGGCTTCGCCCTGCACTTCGATTTCGCGGCGGTCCTTCGTCTCGCGGATTTCCTTGATCACGCCGTCGATCTCGGAGATGATCGCCTGGCCTTTCGGGTTCCGTGCTTCGAACAGCTCCTGGATCCGCGGCAAGCCTTGCGTGATGTCGTCGCCGGCAACGCCGCCGGTATGGAACGTACGCATCGTGAGCTGGGTACCCGGCTCGCCGATCGATTGGGCCGCGATGATGCCGACGGCTTCGCCGATTTCGACTTTCTTGCCGGTCGCCAGGTTGCGGCCGTAGCACATCTTGCACACGCCGTGGCGGGCGCGGCAGCTGAGCACGGAACGGATCTGGAGCTTCTTCACGCCGGCCTTGATCAGCGTCTCCGCTTTGACGGAGTCGATCAATTCGTTCACGTTGACGAGAACTTCACCCGTTTCCGGATGACGAACCGTTTCGAACGCGTAGCGGCCTTCGATCCGGTCGAACAAGTCCTCGATAACCTCTTTGCCGTCCTCGATGCGGGCGACGAGGATCCCCTTGTCGGTGCCGCAGTCTTCTTCGCGGACGATCACGTCTTGCGCGACGTCGACGAGACGCCGGGTCAAGTAACCCGAGTCTGCCGTCCGGAGCGCCGTATCCGCCAAACCTTTCCGCGCGCCGTGCGTGGAAATGAAGTATTCCAAAACGGTCAGGCCTTCGCGGAAGTTCGAGCGGATCGGCAATTCGATGATCCGGCCCGACGGGTTCGCCATCAGACCGCGCATGCCGCCCAGCTGGGTGATCTGCGATTTGTTGCCCCGCGCTTTGGAATCGACCATGAGCATAATCGAGTTGTAGCGGTCCATGGACTTCATCAGCACGTCGGTGATTTCGTCCTTCGCCCGGCTCCAAATTTCGATGATGCGGTCGTAACGTTCCTCGTTGGTGATCAGACCGCGGCGGTACTGGGTCGTGATGACCTTGGCCTTTTCTTCCGATTGTTTCAGGATGTCGTATTTCTCTTTCGGCACCGTAACGTCGGAGACCGCGATCGTGATGCCCGCGCGGGTCGAATAGGTGAAGCCGAGCTGCTTGATGCGGTCCAGGATGACCGACGTCTGCGTCGTATGGTAAATACGGAAGCATTCGCCGATGATCGTACCCAGGTATTCCTTGCCGACCGCGCCCGACGTCGGAAGCTCCGCGATCACCTTATCCAGGTCGGCACCCTTGTCGTAAACGAAATATTTGTCCGGGGTTCCCTTGAGCAGGTTGTCTTTCGTCGCTTCGTTGATGTAGGGGAACGTATCCGGGAAAATCTCGTTGAAAATGATTTTGCCGATCGTCGTGACGATCAGGGCGTTCTGCTGTTCCGGCGTGAACGTCTTCTTCTTCAGCTCGCGAACCGGAATGATCACGCGCGCGTGAAGCGAAACGTTGTATGGATCGCGCTGGTAAGCGGAGACCGCTTCGTTCACGTTGGCAAAGCGCAAGCCGGTGCCCGGCGCTTCCTTGTTGTCCATGGTCAGGTAATAGCAGCCCAGAACCATGTCCTGCGAAGGCGTAACGACCGGTTTGCCGTCCTTCGGGTTCAAGATGTTGCCCGACGCCAGCATGAGCAGGCGGGCTTCGGCTTGGGCCTCGGCGGACAGCGGCACGTGGACGGCCATCTGGTCGCCGTCGAAGTCGGCGTTGTATGCCGTACATACGAGCGGGTGCAGCTTAATGGCGCGTCCTTCCACGAGAATCGGCTCGAACGCCTGAATCCCGAGGCGGTGAAGCGTCGGCGCGCGGTTCAGCAGGACGGGATGCTCCTTGATGACTTCCTCGAGTACGTCCCATACTTCCGGGCTGACGCGTTCGACTTTGCGCTTCGCGCTCTTGATGTTGTGCGCTTGGCCTTTGAGCACGAGCTCCTTCATGACGAACGGCTTGAACAGCTCGAGCGCCATCTCCTTCGGCAAGCCGCATTGGTACATCTTGAGGCTCGGTCCGACGACGATAACCGAACGTCCCGAATAATCGACCCGTTTGCCGAGCAGGTTCTGGCGGAATCGGCCTTGTTTCCCCTTGAGCATATGGCTCAGCGATTTCAGCGGGCGGTTGCCCGGGCCCGTTACCGGGCGTCCGCGGCGGCCGTTGTCGATGAGGGCGTCTACCGCTTCCTGGAGCATCCGCTTCTCGTTCTGGACGATGATGTCCGGAGCGCCGAGGTCAAGCAGGCGTTTCAACCGGTTGTTCCGGTTGATGACGCGGCGGTACAAATCGTTCAGGTCGGACGTGGCGAACCGTCCGCCGTCGAGCTGCACCATGGGGCGCAATTCCGGCGGAATGACCGGCAGCACGTCGAGGATCATCCAGTCCGGCAGATTGCCGGAGTTGCGGAACGACTCGATGACCTCGAGGCGCTTGATCGCGCGGTTGCGGCGCTGGCCTTGGGCCGTGCGGAGCTCTTCCTTCAGCATGTCGAGCTCGCGGTCGAGATCGATGTCCTGAAGAAGCTTCTTCACGGCTTCCGCGCCCATGCCGGCTTGGAAAGCATAGCCGTACTTCTCGCGGTAGCTGCGATATTCCTTCTCCGAGAGCAGCTGCTTCTTCTCCAGCGGCGTGTCGCCCGGATCGGTGACGACGTAGGAGGCGAAGTAAATGATCTCTTCCAGGGAACGAGGAGACATGTCGAGCGCGAGCCCCATCCGGCTCGGGATCCCTTTGAAATACCAGATATGCGAAACCGGAGCGGCCAGCTCGATGTGGCCCATCCGCTCGCGGCGGACTTTCGCGCGGGTCACTTCGACGCCGCAGCGATCGCAGACGACGCCTTTGTAGCGGACGCGCTTGTACTTGCCGCAATGGCATTCCCAGTCCTTCGTCGGACCGAAAATCTTCTCGCAGAACAAGCCTTCCTTCTCCGGCTTCAGCGTCCGGTAGTTGATCGTTTCCGGCTTCTTGACTTCGCCGCGCGACCAGGACCGGATCTTGTCCGGGGATGCGAGCCCGATCTTCATGAACTCAAAGTTATTGACGTCTAACAAGGAGCAAGCCCTCCTTCATTCTTGCTGAGAATTTCCGAACGCAAGCGGCGGTCCCGAAGGTTCGGTCGTCCTGCATGACGGATCAAGCGCGGCAAGCGCCGCGTCTTCCGCGCATCGCGCAACGGATCCATGACGGCATAGCCGAATTCCATCCGTTGCGCCGACGTGATCGGAACGCGGCGACAGGGTCGCGCCCTTCCGATCACGCTAGTGCCGGCTGAAACGTGACGACGGAGTCGCACGTGATCAGCGCACTATTCTACGCCGACTTCCGAACCCTCGAGATTGAGATTCAGCTTGTCGCCTGCGGCATCGTCTTCGTCGTCGGTCTCTTTCATCTCGATCTCTTCTTCGTTTTCGGTCAAGATCTTGACGTCCATCCCGAGACTCTGAAGCTCCTTGATCAATACTTTGAACGATTCCGGAACGCCCGGCTCCGGCACATTCTCGCCCTTGACGATCGACTCGTACGTTTTGACGCGTCCTACGACATCGTCCGACTTCACGGTCAAAATTTCCTGCAGCGTATAAGCGGCGCCGTACGCTTCGAGCGCCCATACCTCCATCTCCCCGAAGCGCTGGCCGCCGAATTGGGCTTTACCGCCCAGCGGCTGCTGCGTAACGAGGGAGTACGGACCGGTGGAACGCGCGTGGATTTTGTCGTCGACCATGTGCGCGAGCTTGATCATGTACATGACGCCGACGGTGACTTCGCGCTCGAACGGCTCGCCCGTGCGTCCGTCGTACAGCTTCGTCTTGCCGTTGCGCTGCATGCCGGCTTCTTCCATCGTGTCGAACACGTCGTTCTCGCGGGCGCCGTCGAATACCGGCGTCGCCGCGCGGATGCCGAGGTAGCGGCACGCCATGCCGAGGTGGACTTCCAGAACCTGGCCGATGTTCATCCGCGACGGAACGCCGAGCGGGTTGAGCACGACCTGCACCGGGGTGCCGTCCGGGAGGAACGGCATATCTTCTTCCGGAAGGATCCGGGCGATAACGCCTTTGTTGCCGTGGCGTCCCGCCATTTTGTCGCCTTCCGAGATTTTGCGTTTCTGCGCGATGTAGACGCGAACCAGCTGGTTGACGCCGGGCGGCAATTCGTCGCCGTTCTCGCGGGTGAACACCTTCACGTCGACGACGATGCCGTCGGTGCCGTGAGGCACGCGGAGCGAGGTGTCACGGACTTCGCGCGCCTTCTCGCCGAAGATCGCGTGCAGCAGCCGCTCTTCCGCCGTCAGCTCGGTGACGCCCTTCGGGGTGACCTTGCCGACGAGGATGTCGCCCGCGCCGATCTCCGCGCCGACGCGGATGATGCCGCGCTCGTCGAGGTTGCGCAGCGCGTCTTCCCCGACGTTCGGGATGTCGCGCGTGATTTCCTCCGGTCCGAGCTTCGTGTCGCGCGCTTCGGACTCGTACTCTTCAATGTGAATCGAAGTATAGACGTCTTCGCGGACGAGCTTCTCGGAGAGCAGGATCGCGTCCTCGTAGTTGTAGCCTTCCCACGTCATGAACGCCACGACGACGTTGCGCCCGAGCGCGAGCTCGCCCTGGTCCGTGGAAGGTCCGTCGGCGAGGATGTCGCCCTTCTTGACGATTTCGCCCTTCTTGCAGATCGGGCGCTGGTTGATGCACGTTCCCTGGTTGGAACGCATGAACTTCTGAAGCTTGTATTTGACGAGGTCGCCTTTGACTTCCTTGCCGTCGACCGTTTCGATCCGGCGGAGCCAGATTTCGTTCGCGGCAACGCGTTCAATGACGCCGTCGTATTTGGACACAATACATACGCCGGAGTCTTTGGCCGCTTTGTGCTCCATGCCGGTGCCGACGTACGGGGCGTCCGGCACGAGCAGCGGCACCGCTTGCCGCTGCATGTTCGATCCCATGAGCGCGCGGTTGGAGTCGTCGTTCTCGAGGAACGGGATCATCGCGGTCGCGACGGACACGACCTGCTTCGGCGATACGTCGATGAAGTCGACGCGGTCGCTCGGCATTTGCAGAATGTTGTCCGCCTGCTTGTTGTACCGCACGATAACGTGGTCTTCCGCGAAGGAGCCGTCCTCGTTCAGGTTAACGTTCGCCTGTGCGATGATGTAGTTGTACTCTTCATCCGCGGTCATGTAGACGATCTCGTCCGACACGCGGTTCGTCTTCGGATCCACCTTGCGGTACGGCGCCTCGATAAAGCCGTACTCGTTGATCCGCGCGAACGTGGACAGCGAGTTGATCAGCCCGATGTTCGGACCTTCCGGCGTTTCGATCGGGCACATCCGGCCGTAGTGCGAAGGGTGGACGTCCCGCACCTCCATGCCGGCTCTCTCGCGCGTCAGACCGCCCGGTCCGAGAGCGGACAGACGGCGCTTGTGCGTCAGCTCCGCCAGCGGGTTCGTCTGGTCCATGAACTGCGACAGCTGCGAGGATCCGAAAAACTCCTTGATCGCGGCGATGACCGGACGGATGTTAATGAGCGCCTGCGGCGTGATGGCGTTCTGGTCCTGAATGGACATCCGCTCCCGCACGACGCGCTCCATCCGGGACAGACCGATGCGGAACTGGTTCTGCAGCAGCTCGCCGACCGAACGCAGGCGGCGGTTGCCGAGATGGTCGATGTCGTCCGTCGTGCCGATGCCGTGGAGCAGATTCATGAAGTAGTTGATCGAAGCGATAATGTCGGCCGGCGTGATGTGCTTGACCTGTTTGTCGATGATTCCGTTCGAAATCACCTTCACGACTTTGCCGTCTTCGATCGGAGAGAATACGCTGATCGTCTGCAGCGGGATATCGTCCGCCTCGTTGACGCCGCCGACGACCCGGTAGTTTTTGAAGCCGACGTTCTTTTCCAAGGCGGGAAGAATCTGATCGAGCAGGCGGCGGTCCACCATCTGGCCGGCTTCGGCGATGATTTCGCCCGTAGACGGGTCGACGAGGGTTTCGGCCAAGCGCTGTTCGAACAGACGGTTCTTGATATGCAGCTTTTTATTGATTTTGTAACGGCCCACGTTGGCCAGGTCGTAGCGCTTCGGATCGAAGAACCGGGCGATCAGCAGGCTGCGCGCGTTCTCGAGGGTCGGCGGTTCGCCCGGGCGAAGGCGCTCGTAAATCTCGATGAGCGCTTTCTCCGTGGAATCGGTGTTGTCCTTCTCCAGCGTGTTGCGGATAAACTCGTCCTGCCCGAGCAGGTCCAAAATCTCGGCGTCCGTGCCGAAACCCAGAGCGCGCAAAAGCACCGTCACCGGAATTTTCCGCGTGCGGTCGATTCTGACGTACACGATGTCCTTGGCGTCCGTTTCCAGCTCCAGCCAAGCACCGCGGTTCGGGATCACCGTGGCGGTGAACGTCTTCTTCCCGTTTTTGTCCACTTTCGTGCTGTAGTAGACGCTCGGGGAGCGGACCAATTGGCTGACGATAACGCGTTCCGCGCCGTTGATAATGAACGTGCCGGTCTCGGTCATGAGCGGGAAATCGCCCATGAACACTTCCTGCTCCTTCACTTCGCCGGTTTCCTTGTTGAGCAGACGCACTTTCACGCGCAGCGGCGCCGCATAGGTGACATCGCGTTCCTTCGATTCGTCGACGGAATATTTGGGTTCCCCCAGGCTGTAGTCGATAAACTCCAGCACGAGATTGCCCGTGAAATCCTGGATCGGCGAAATGTCCTGAAATATCTCCCGCAAGCCCTCGTCCAGAAACTTCTGGTAGGATTGCTGCTGGATTTCGATCAGGTTCGGGACGTCCAACACCTCATTGATGCGGGCATAGCTGCGCCTAGTGCGGCGGCCGTACTGAACAAGATGTCCTGCCAACTTAACCTCACCCCTTCAGTCTGCTTCAACACAAAAACAAAGAAAAGCCCTTATGCGCCGATTGGCGGCACAATGGCACCCTTATCCAGTCATTAGCCCAAAACAAACCCATTATACGCTGTTCCAAGCGAATTTATTCCTGGCCAAGGATACGGGCCGAAAAAGCTTTTCTTCGATAAAGACAATAAGCCCATCCTAATACTGACATTTTTAAATGATACCACAGCCAAAATGTCAAGTCAAACTTTTCTTGCGCAGTAAATTCTATACCCTTTGTCTTTGCCGACTTCCTCTACCTGTTCCTCGCCGAACAACTCCTCGAGCTTCGCTCTCGCGGAAGGAGCGCCTTGTTTATTCTGGATGACGATCCAGAGCGAACCCCCCGGATTCAGATGGTCTATCGCTTGCTCGAAAATCTCGTGGACGACGGCTTTGCCCGCGCGGATCGGCGGATTGGCCAGAATGACGTCGAAGGTTTGACCCCGGACCGCGGCGAGCTTGTCGCTCTGGGCAAAGCTTACGTTGCGGATTCCGTTGGCCTCGGCATTCAGGCGGGCCAGCTCCACGGCGCGTTCGTTGATGTCGACCATCACAACATGCCCCGAAGGAGCGAGACGCGCCGCGGTCAAGCCGATCGGACCGTAGCCGCATCCGACGTCGAGCACCCGGGCGCCCGGCGGGATCTCCATTTTGCGGATCAACGCCTTGCTCCCGTAATCCACGCCCTCCCTCGAGAAAACCCCGGCATCCGAAGTGAGCTTCAGAGGATATCCCCGCAGCTCCGTTTCGAACGTGCGCCGGTCGCTGGCGGCGGCAGGCCGCGGCGAATAATAATGATCGTTCAAGGCGGACCCCCCTCCGCGGCGTCCCTCCGGCAACACCACGCAACGCATGCCCATGTCGAGCCGGATCAGGAGCCTGCGTTCCGTCCTGTTGCCGGATTCGGCCGTATGTCCCATTTTTCCCCGTATTTTGCGTAAACAAACCCCTTGAAGATGATCTTCAAGGGGTTTGATCAGTGATTCATATCGTATACGAACGATGTATACTTCCTGAATCACCTTCGATAGAAACGTATTTCGCCGTCCGTATGGACGGCGAAAGCCGTTTATGCTTGCCGCATCGAATCGAAATTACTTAACTTCGACTTTCGCGCCGGCTTCTTCGAGTTTCGCTTTAACGGAGTCAGCGTCAGCTTTGGACACTTTCTCTTTGATCGGTTTCGGAGCATTGTCAACGAGGTCTTTCGCTTCTTTCAGGCCGAGACCCGTGATTTCGCGAACGGCTTTGATGACGTTGATTTTGGAAGCGCCGGCATCCGTCAGGATGACGTCGAATTCCGTTTGCTCTTCCACTTCGGCAGCAGCGCCGCCGCCTGCAACGACAGCAACAGGTGCTGCTGCGGTTACGCCGAATTCTTCTTCGATCGCTTTAACCAGATCGTTCAGTTCGAGAACGGTCATGCCTTTGATGGCTTCCAAGATTTGCTCTTTGCTCATTGGGGTTAACCCTCCATTATATTGTGATTTTGAATGGGGCTTGCAGACGAAAACGGATTACGCCGTAGCTTCGTTCTTCTCTGCGACCGCTTTGACGGCGAGCGCAACGTTGCGCATCGGCGCTTGCAGTACGCTGAGCAGCATGGACAGCAAGCCTTCGCGGGACGGCAGGTTGGCGAGCGCTTGGATTTGCGCCGTGTCGACAACGCGGCCTTCCACGACTCCGCCTTTGATTTTCAGGGCGTCGTTCTTCTTCGCGAAATCGTTGATGATTTTCGCGGGAGCAACGGCATCCTTACCGAAAGCAACGGCAGTCGGGCCGGAGAGAACTTCGTTCAGATCGCTGAGTTCGACGCTGTCGGCCGCACGGCTGACGAGAGAGTTCTTCAGAACTTGGAACTCGACGCCGGCTGCGCGCAGCTGCTTGCGGAGCTCGGTGACTTGAGCCACGTTCAGACCGCGGTAATCCGCGACGACCGTCGTCGTGCTCTCTTTCAGCTTCGCTGCGATTTCCTCAACCACCTGCTGTTTGCCGGCGATGATTTTCGCATTTGCCATGGTGTGCACCTCCTGGTTCTTGGTTCACCGTATCGGTGTTTCCCTTGCCGCGGAGAACATGAAAAATGCCCCCGCAGACGCAGGGGCATGATCATTCGAAACGCGGACAGCTGCGCGCATGGCAAAGCCCATCCCGTTCGATTGTATCCACACACCTCGGTAGGAAATTAAGCTTACCGCGCAAGTTTCTGTCGGCGATTACTGCCTCTCAGCACTTGCCGCTAAAGCACCTACGGTCTACGGCATTGATATTCGTTTGTTAAACTTGCAACCACGCCATCTTACCACGGGCTTGCGCCCGCTGTCAAACGGCAATTAGCGGTAGTTCGCCGCGTTTACGCGCGCGCCCGGTCCCATGGTGGAAGAGATCGAGACGTTCTTCAGGTAAACGCCTTTGGCTGCCGCCGGTTTCGCGCGGTTCAGCGCGTCGATCAGGGCTTTGAGGTTCTCGTTCAGCTTGTCGGCGTCGAACGAGACTTTGCCGATCGGTGCGTGAATTTGTCCGGCTTTGTCCAGACGGTATTCGATTTTACCGGCTTTGATCTCTTGGATCGCTTTGGAAACGTCGAACGTTACCGTGCCGGCTTTCGGGTTCGGCATGAGGCCTTTACCGCCGAGGATACGGCCCAGCTTGCCCACTTCGCTCATCATGTCCGGAGTCGCGACGCAGACGTCGAACTCGAACCAACCCTGCTGGATTTTATTGATGAGATCTTGATCTCCGACGTAGTCCGCGCCGGCGGCTTCGGCTTCTTTCGCCTTGTCGCCTTTCGCGAATACGAGAACGCGTTTCGTTTTGCCCGTGCCGTGCGGCAGGACGACGACGCCGCGCACGTTCTGGTCTTGCTTTCTCGGATCGACGCCGAGACGGACGGCCGCTTCGACGGTTTCGTCGAACTTCGCCGTCGCCGCTTTCTTCACGAGCTCGATCGCTTCGAGCGGCTCGTAGGTCGCGTCGCGGTCGATCAGCTTGGCGGCTTCTGCATATTTCTTGCCGTGTTTGGCCATGATGTTCTCCTCCTTGTGTGGTTTTAACGGAAGTCTCCTCCCACAAGCGCACAAAGTGCGCGGGCGGTGAAAGCCGGTTTCGGCTAATCACCACAAGCGCGACGAATGTCGCGCGGACGGCGAGCGCCGGGCTACGGCACTGCGCCGCAAACGCCCTCGGAGAGAGCGCTGCGCTGCCGGCCGAAGCCGGGCTCGATCAGTCGACGATCGTGACGCCCATGCTGCGGGCGGTACCTTCGATCATCCGCATAGCCGCTTCGACGGAAGCCGCGTTGAGATCCTGCATTTTCTGCTCGGCGATCTCGCGGACTTTGTCCCGTTTCACGGTAGCGACTTTCTTCTTGTTCGGCTCGCCGGATCCTTTCGGGATGCCTGCGGCGACGCGCAGCAATACGGCTGCCGGCGGCGTCTTCGTCTCGAACGTGAAGGAACGGTCCTCGAATACGGAGATCACGACCGGGATGATCAGGCCGGCTTGATCCGCCGTACGGGCGTTGAATTCCTTACAGAACGCCATGATGTTGACGCCTGCTTGACCGAGTGCGGGACCGATCGGCGGCGCCGGGTTGGCTTTGCCTGCGGGAACCTGCAATTTGACCATTTTAATGACTTTCTTTGCCATGATGCACACCTCCTTGCCCAGATTGCGGTTCGACGGGACACTCGTCCCTCCCGCTCCTTGCTACTTGGAAACGCAGAAAATTATATCTTCTCCACTTGAGTGAAATCCAACTCAACTGGCGTTTCCCTGCCAAACATGTTGACGTGCACCTTCAGCTTCATCTTGTCGTGCAGAATCTCTTCCACGGATCCGACAAAATTGGCGAAAGGCCCGACCTTGACGCGGACGTTCTCCTTCAGGTCGAATTCGATGACCGGCTTCGGCTCTTCCATGCCCATGTGGCGCAGAATCTGATCCACTTCCTCGGGCAGCAGCGGAGTCGGCTTCGAGCCGGATCCCGTGGAACCGACAAAACCGGTTACGCCGGGCGTATTGCGGACCACGTACCAGGAGTCGTCGGTCTGGATCATCTCGACGAGGACGTAGCCGGGATACACTTTGCGCATCACGGTTTTCTTCTTGCCGTCCTTGTTGACGATCTCTTCTTCCATCGGGACGAGCACGCGGAAGATCTTGTCCTGCATGCCCATCGATTCCACGCGTTTCTCCAGGTTCGTCTTGACCTTGTTCTCGTAACCGGAGTACGTGTGTACGACATACCATCTTTTTTCCATGGGAAAATCCACCTTTGGTTCCCGCGTCAAATGACAAGATCGACGAGCTGAGAAATTCCGATATCCAGCACCCAGAAGTAGAGCGTGACGAGCAGCACGGTCACGATAACGATGACGGTGTAGCTGATCAGTTCTTTCCGGTTCGGCCAACGGACTTTTTTCAATTCGCTCCAACTGTCACCGAAAAACGAAAAAAAGGACCCAAAGCTCTGTTTCATTTTGGCCAGGAAAGTCACGTCCATACCTCCTGTAATAGGGAGTTTGCGGAGCAAACTCTCACTGCTGCTTAGCGCGTTTCGCGGTGAGGAGTATGTTCATTGCAGTGTCTGCAGAACTTTTTCAACTCCATGCGATCGGAGTGCGTCCGCTTGTTCTTGGTCGACGTGTAGTTCCGCTGCTTGCAGTTCGTGCAAGCGAGAGTGATGATGACCCGCATCCCTTCCACCTCCCGGGAGTAACTCATAAAAAAAGAATCGAACCGGCGGCACAGCGACCCCGTCCGTCAGACGGAAAGTCCGACTGCGCTGACCAGGTCGTCATTACAACGAAACCTGGCGTTTCGCCGATGATTCAGGGCCTGCGCACACGATGCCACCTTAAAGGTTACTAAAATAATTTATCACAGGCCCAAAGTCATGTCAACGAAAAGGTTGGGGGAACAACCCGTGGCAGGTTATGGAACGGCCCCGGCCTCAGAGCCTAGCATCATTCTTTCTGTTTTCCGGTATTTTTAACCCCCCGAAACGGAAACAAGCTTCCGAATTCTTCTAAAGAAGATTCGGGAATCAGGCAGCATGACTGTTCCGACGGATTAAAAAAAGCAGCGCGCGAACCGGCTGCCGGATGTTCTACGGGAATGAGATCAACTTACGAGATTCCGCACCTCGAGATACTTCTCGAGCTTGCGCTTGACGCGCTGCAGCGCGTTGTCGATCGATTTCACGTGGCGATCGAGATCGACAGCGATTTCCTGATAGGACCGACCGTCCAGATAGAGCATCAGCACCTTGCGCTCCAGGTCGCTGAGGATCTCCGACATCTTGTCCTCCAAGCCGAAAAACTCTTCCTGATTGATGATCATCTCTTCCGGATCGCACACGCGGGAGCCGCAAATCACGTCGAGCAGCGTGCGGTCCGAGTCTTCGTCGTAAATGGGCTTGTCCAGCGAAACGTATGAGTTCAGGGGGATATGCTTCTGGCGGGTCGCCGTCTTGATGGCGGTGATGATCTGGCGGGTGATGCACAATTCGGCGAACGCCTTGAACGAGGCCAGCTTATCGCCCTTGAAGTCGCGGATCGACTTGTAGAGGCCGATCATCCCTTCCTGCACGATATCTTCCCGCTCCGCGCCGATCAGAAAATAGGAACGCGCTTTCGCACGTACGAAATTGCGGTATTTGTTGATGAGGTATTCCAGCGCTTCGCCGTCGCCCAGGCGGACGGATTCCACGATGTCCTCGTCGGTCTTGAAGTCATATTCGCGCACTGCCAGCTTCTCCAAGTCGACGCTCACGTGTTCATCCCTCCGGCATGCTTCCCTGCTGGAAACGCGAATTCTACCAAATCGGTTACCAAACTACTACCAATCATACTTGATGAAGCCTGCAGCGTCAATGGATTTGGCGCCGATTGAGAGATTCCCGGATGGCAATGTTGCCATCCTCGCCCATTTCAGGACCCGTCTTCCGTCATCCCTCTTCTCATGAGCTCCAATCGTCTTTGGATATCGTCGCTCACCGCGCCCCCCAATGGATTGCGTTTGACCGTCCCCTCCGGCCGGATGGCCGACTCGATCTCGCGGCGGCTCTGGTCCACCGCAAGCTTGAGCTCCCGGGCCGAGAGGCGCAAAGCGCCCCGCCCGAACGCCACGTGCTGTTCAACCATGTCGGATGTCGCCACGTACACGTTGCGGCGGACCGACGTCCACTCTCCGACCAGCCTTTCGATGCACTCGTCGGCCGTTTCCCTCTCCCGCGTATACACGACGCGAAGGCGCAGCTGGCGGAACGAAGCCCCCAGTCCGGGAACCCGGAACGCGTCGAATACGACGATGGCCGTCAGTCCCGCGTAGCTCTGGTAATCCGCCAGCAAGCCTAGCAATTTATCCCGCGCGTCCTCGAGTTTGTCCGCCTTCAAGGCGGACAGCTCGGGCCACGCGCCGATCATGTTGTAGCCGTCGACGATCAGGACGTCCTCACGCCGGAGCATGCCCGTCTCCGCTCGCCGTCGGGGCGCCGCCGGCGGCGGGGACCGCGCGACGCTGACGGACCGCCTCGTACAGAATGACGCCCGCGGCCACCGACGCGTTAAGCGAATTGATCCGGCCGAACATGGGCAGCGACACGAGGAAGTCGCAGCTTTCCCGCACGAGCCGGGACAGGCCGCGGCCTTCGTTCCCGATCACGACGGCGAGCGGTCCGGTCAGGTTGGCCCTGTAGACGTCGCCCGGCGCCTCGCCCGCCGCGCCGGCGACCCACACGCCGGCCTCTTTGAGCTTCTCGATCGTCTGCACGAGGTTCGCCACCCGGGCGACCGGCACGTATTCGACCGCGCCCGCCGAAGTCTTGGCCACGACGGCGGTCAGGCTCGCGCTTCTGCGCTTGGGAACGATGACGCCGTGCACCCCGGTGCAGTCCGCCGTCCGAAGGACGGAGCCGAGATTGTGGGGGTCTTCCACCTCGTCGAGCAGCACGAGCAGCGGAGGCTCCCCCCGCTCCGCGGCGCGGGCCAGCAAATCGTCCACCTCGTAATAGGCGGCGGCTGCGGCCTGGGCGACGATTCCCTGGTGCGGCAAGTCCGGCACAAGCTGGTCCAGCTTGCGTTTATCCGCCGTCTGGACGACCACGCCCCTCGCCTTCGCCTCTTCTAGAATCGGGGCGACGAGGCTGCGCTGGGCCTGCTCGGACACCCAGATTTTGTTCAGTGCCCGGCCGGCTTTCAGCGCTTCCAGCACCGGATGCTTGCCGGCCAAATATTGCTCTTCGCCCTGCACCGGATCGTCCCCGGCGTCTTCCGGCGCGTACTCGGCGTTTGGCCGGACGCGTGCGGGCGGCTTCGGCTTGCGTCCGGTTTCGGCTCGGAAGCCGCGGGCTCCTCCGCCTTGTCCTCCGTCCCGCGAGGCGCCTTTACCGGATGGAAAACGGCCGCCGTCTGTTCCGCGGCCGCGGTTGCGGTTATTCATGTTCATCGTCCTTTAGCCTGCATATTAGATGTCCGAATGCTCCGGCGATTCCGTATTCGGCTCGAACGCGATCCCGACCAGCCGCTCCAGCCTGGCCCGCTCGCCTCGGTAGAACAAGTAGCCGATCAGGCATTCCAGCGCGGTCGCGTGGCGGTAATCGCCGGGATCGGCATTCTTGGGCGGCTGTCCCGATTTGGCGTTGCGCCCCCGGCGCACGATGTCCGCTTCTTCTTCGGTCAGCAGTGGCATCCACCGTTCGAGCAGCCGGGCCTGGGCGGCGGCGGAGACATACTTCGTCGCCGCGCGGTGCAATTCATGAGGCTTGCGGCTGATTCCCGCGATCAGCCGCTGCCGCACGTAAACGTCGAAGACGGCGTCCCCGATATAAGCCAGCACCACGGGGGACAGTTGGTGGACAGGCACGCCCTCGGGAAGAATCGGCGCGATGACGGCTGGATTAAGGTTCGCCGGCGATGCCGGCCCGGATTCCGTCATTTGCGTTTCCACCGGATCCCTTGCGGCGTGTCCTCCAACAGGATTCCCCGTTCCGCGAGCAAATCCCGGATTTCATCGGCGCGGGCGAAATTGCGGCTTCGGCGGGCTTCGGCCCGTTCGGCGATCAGCGCGTCGATCTCTTCGTCCGGCAGCTCCGCTTCCGCCTCCGGCGGCAAGAGCCCGAGCACCCCGTCCATCTCGGCCATCCGATCCAGCAGCTCTCGCAGCACGTTTTCCCGCGCAACCGGCCGCTGCAAATAAGCGTTCGCCTCCGAAACGAGCTTGAACCATACGGTGATGGCGTCCGGCGTGCCGAAATCGTCGTTCATCCGCGCTTCAAACTCTTGCTTAAGCGCCTCAAGCCGGGCGGTGATTTCCGCGTCGTCCTCCGCCGGAACGGCCGGCATGTCCTTGGCCACCGCGGCCAGGCGATGCTTGAGGTTGTCGCGGCAGTTGGCCAGCCGCTCCACGCTGTTCTCGGCTTGCCGGACGATTTCGTCGCTGTAATTGAGCGGGTTGCGGTAATGGGCCGAGAGCATCAAATACCGGATCGCTTGCGCGCTCGTCCGCTTTAGGATTTCCCGGACCTTCACGCCGTTGCCGAGCGACTTGGACATCTTCTCGTTATCGATGTTCAAGAAGCCGTTATGCATCCAATACCGAGCCAGCGGCTTGCCCGTCAGTGATTCGGATTGCGCGATTTCGCATTCGTGGTGGGGGAATTGCAGGTCCTGTCCGCCCCCGTGGATGTCGAGCGTCTCACCGGCGTAACGGAGCGCCATGGCGGAGCACTCGATGTGCCAGCCGGGACGGCCGTCGCCCCACGGGCTCGGCCAGTAGATCTCGCCCGGTTTGGCGCCCTTCCATAGCACGAAATCCTGCGGGTTTTCCTTGCGTTTGTCGACTTCCACCCGGATTCCGTACTGCAGTTCGTCGAGGTTCTTGTGCGACAGCTTCCCGTAATCAGGAAACCGGCCCGTTCGGAAATACACGTCCCCTCCGCTCTCGTATGCCAGGCCTTTGTCCACGAGATCCGCGACAAACGCGATGATTTCGGGCATGGTGTCTGTCACCCTAGGCGTCACCGTCGGCGCTTTCGCACCTAACGAGTCGCGGTCTTCCACATAGGCGCCGATGTAGGTCTCCGCGATTTCCGGCACCGTGCTTCCGAGCTGCTCCGCCTTGCGGATCATCTTGTCGTCGACGTCGGTGAAGTTGACGATGAAATTGACCGAGTAGCCCAGGTATTCCAAATACCGCCGGACCACGTCGAAGAAAATCAGCGGCCTCGCGTTGCCGATGTGGATATAGTCGTACACGGTCGGCCCGCAGACGTACATGTTCACTTTGCCCGGCGTAAGCGGAACGAACGGCTCCGATTTCCGGGACATGGTGTTGTAAATGTGAAGGGTCACGTTTCGGTTAGCTCCTTTATTTGTCGTAGGGCGCGGTCGCCACGGGCTCCGCCGGTTTGGCCGGCTGCCCAGGATCGTCCTGACCGGGTTTGTCGTGCTGCGCGGTATTGTTCGGACCTGCCGGTTGGCCGTCCTGCGCGGACTCGTTCGGACCCGCCGGATCCCCCGCCTGCCTCGCCCCCCGCACGACTCCGGCTTCTTTCAGCCGTTCGATCTCCGCCCTCAATTCGTTGATCTCCTTCTGCATGTAACGGAACGTGTCGATCAGCGGATCCGGAATGTTGGTGTGGTCCAGCCTGTCCCCGACCCGCCTGCCGTCCCGCTTCACGATTCGGCCCGGGATGCCGACGACGGTGCTGTTGGGAGGCACCTCCCGCAGCACGACGGAATTCGCCCCGATGTTCGAATTGTCCCCCACTTTGAACGATCCGAGAACTTTGGCTCCGGACGCGATCACGACGCGGTTGCCGATGGTCGGGTGGCGTTTGCCTTTCTCTTTGCCCGTTCCGCCGAGCGTTACGCCCTGGTAGATGACGACCTCGTCGCCGATTTCGCACGTCTCCCCGATGACGACGCCCATGCCGTGATCGATGAACAACTTTCGTCCGATCTTGGCGCCCGGATGGATTTCGATGCCGGTGAAGAACCGGCTGATCTGCGAAATCAACCGCGCCACGGTAAACCATCCGCGCTTGAAGAAGAAATGCGCGATCCGATGCCCCCAAATGGCATGAAGGCCGGAGTACGTGAAGACGGCCTCGAATCGGCTTCTGGCCGCGGGGTCGTTCTCCATGACCGCGTCGATATCGGATTTGATGTTGCTCCATACCCCCATGATGAACGCCTTCTTTCGCCGATATAATCCATTCAGTACGAACGAATCGGATAAGTGCTGCAGTTTCGCCGTCCGTCCCTCTGTCACGTCTGCTTGCTAAGCCCAAAAATACATCTATTTCTTCAAATTGCCGCCTTTTAACAGCAGTAAGGACCAAAATACCATTCATTTGGCTAAAAGCCTTATAATTTCGCCCGATTGAAGGAAGTTAGTTGTATTTTGGCATTTAGGCACCGCAATTCATGGGCGTAACGCGAAAATAAATGCATTTTGATTCTTAGCTGGCCCATTCATTGGGCTTTATTCTGCTGGGCAGCGGTGAGCCCCCTGACGAGGACTTGAGTCGGGAAAGTTACTCGAAAAGATCGTGCAACTCCGCTCTACCGGCACTCGAACCCTGGGATTTTCTCGAAAAGTTCTTGCAACTGCGCCCAACTGCACGAAACCAGGTTTGACGGCTCTGGGGCAGCCCGAGCACCCGAAGACGCTGGAAACCGTCTTGCGGAGTCGGAGCGACAGCCCCAGAACGCCATAAAAAAAGTCCCCGCAGCATTATGCTGCAGAGACGTGTCGTACGATACGCGGTTCCACTCTGCTTGAGCCAGGCCGCGCCAATTCATGGCGCATGCGAGGCTCCACCTCGGGGCTGGTAACGGGGTCCGCCCGGCGCCGCCTACCCGGATCCGATCTTCTCGGGTCCGCTCGGCGGCGCGGCTCCCAGGCGCATTTCCGTTCGGAAGGAATGAGGCGGATTCCACCCAAGGCCGCCCTCTCTGGTCACTCCAGTCGCGAACGTACTCTCCTGTTCGTCGCTCTTCGGTTATTTACCACCAGTATAGCCGATCCCCCTTGCAGTGACAAGGGAAATGCACCGATGGCGGCTCTAGTGTCCCTGCCTTTACTGCCGGCCCCCCGCGGCTTCGGCCAGCCGCCGCAGCACCCGATCCCGTCCGAGCAGCCAGACGGTGCCGTTCAAATCCGGACCGTGCATCTGTCCCGTCAGCGCAACGCGGATCGGCATGAACAGGCCTTTGCCCTTCACACCGGTTTCGGCTTGGACCGCTTTGATCGCGGCCTTGATGCCGTCGACCGTGAAGCCTTCCGATCCCGCCGCCTCGATTTGCCGCGCGAAAGCGGACAGCACCGCCGGAACCGTCTCTTCGGCGAGCACCGCCCGGGCTTCGTCGTTCTCCACCACGACCGCGTCCGCGAAGAACAGGTCGGACAAAGGCACGATGTCGGCGGCGCAGTTCATCTTCTCCTGGTGCAGGGAGACCAGAACGTTCATCCATGCCGTCTGCGCTTCGTCGAGCGATTCCGGCAGGCGTCCGGCCTTCTGCAGCTGGGGCGCGCACAGCCGGACGATCCGCTCGGGTTCGGCTTTTTTGAAATAATGGTTGTTCATCCACGCCAGCTTCCGCTGATCGAAGATCGAGCCGGACTTGTTGACGCGGTCGAACGAGAAAAGCTCGATCAGCTCCGGCTTCGAGAAAATCTCCTCCTCCGTTCCCGGGGACCAGCCGAGCAGCGCCAGGAAGTTCAGGATCGCTTCTTCCAAATAGCCGAGGTCCCGATATTGGGAGATGAACTGGAGGATCGATTCGTCCCGTTTGGACAGTTTTTTGCCTTCATCGTTCAAAATCAAATTGAAGTGCGCGAACTCCGGAACGTCCCAGCCGAACGCACGGTAAATCTGCATTTGCCGCGGCGTGTTGGAGATATGCTCTTCTCCCCGCGTCACGTGGGTGATTTTCATCAAATGGTCGTCGATAACGACGGCCAGGTTGTAGGTGGGCATGCCGTTCGATTTGACGATGACGAAATCGTTGCCGTCGGCCTCGAAAGAGATATCGCCGCGGACCAGGTCGCGGAACGCAAGCGTTTCGCCCGCGGACGTGCGGAGACGAACCGTCCGGCTGCGTCCCTCGTCCTCGAAGGCCGCCCGCTGCTCCGGGGTCAAATGGCGGCAGCGGCCGGAATACTTGGCCGTTTCGCCGGCCGCGATTTGAGCGTCCCGCTCCCGCGACAGCTCCTCTTCCGTGCAGTAGCAAAAATAGGCCTTGTCTTCCCGAAGCAGCCGATCGATGAGCTCGCGGTAAATGTCCATCCGATCGGTACAGCGGTAGGGACCGTAGGGACCGCCTACGTCCTCTCCTTCGTCCCATTCGATGCCGAGCCAGCGGAGCCCGTTGTAGAACTCCTCCGCGGCGCCCGACACGTTGCGGTCCAAATCGGTGTCCTCGATGCGCAGAATAAATTGTCCCCCGTGCTTCCGGGCGAACAAATACGTGAATAATGCCGTGCGCGCGCCTCCGATATGTAGATGTCCGGTAGGACTCGGCGCATACCGGACGCGGACAGACGTATTCATGAGTGTACCCTCCAGCGATAAAATGGTTCAACGAGATCTTTGCGGAATAGCGGAACGGGGTTCCGTTATTCGCTCTACGAACGTCGCTTGCGGCGATATAGCGGAACGGGGTTCCGTTATTCGCACTGCGAACGCCACTTGCTGCGAAATAACGGAACGGGGTTCCGTTATTCACTCTGCGAACGCCACTTGCTGCGAAACTGCGGAACGGGGTTCCGTTATTCACTCTGCGAACGTCATATTCTTCAAAATAGCGGAACAGGGTTCCGTTATTCGCCCCACGGCCGTCGCTTGCTGACCCCGCTACCCCTGCCGCTCGAGGAGGCAGACGACCGCCTGGGCGGCGATGCCTTCTCCCCGGCCCGTGAAGCCGAGCTTCTCGGACGTCGTCGCTTTCACGTTCACCTGTCCTTCTTCCGCTTCGAGCGCCTCCGCGATGATCCGCACCATCTGCGGAATGTGCGGGGCCATCTTCGGCGCTTGGGCGATGATCGTCGCGTCCGCGTTGCCGAGCCGATACCCGCGCTCCGACGCCAATCCCCATACGTGCTTCAGCAGCTTCACGCTGTCCGCCCCTTCGTAGGCCGGGTCCGTATCGGGAAAATGCTTGCCGATATCGCCGAGCGCCAAGGCGCCGAGCACCGCGTCGCTGATCGCGTGCAGGAGCACGTCGGCGTCCGAATGGCCGAGCAGCCCCTTCTCATGAGGAATCTCAACGCCGCCGATAATGCAGGGGCGGCCCTCCGCCAGTTGATGGACATCGAAACCTTGTCCGATCCGAATCATCGCTATCTTACGTCTCCCTCCGCCGCCGCTCCAGAAACAGCTCGGCCACGAGCAAATCTTCCGGCGTCGTGATTTTCAAATTCGTATAATGACCGGGCACCGCGGCTACCTTGCGTCCGAGCCGCTCGAACAGCATCGCGTCGTCCGTCGCGGAGGCTCCGGCTTCCCGGGCCAGCCGGTGCGCCTCGAGCAGCGCCAGCCGGCCGAACGCCTGCGGCGTCTGGACGGCGCAGAGCGAAGACCGGTCCGGCGTGGACACGATCAGGCCTCCCTCCGCCACCTTGATCGTATCCTTCACCGGAACGGCCAGCGTCGCCGCGCCGCATGTTTCCGCCCCGTCCGCACAGGCTGCGATCAACTCCGGCGTCACGAGCGGCCGGGCGGCGTCATGCACGAGCACGCCCTCCGTCCGCAGCGCGGCGACCCCCGCTTCGACGCTGTCCTGCCGCTCGGCCCCGCCGGCCACGACCGCGGCCACCTTCCCGAACCGTTCGGCACGGACCAGCGCCTCCGCGCGTCCGATCTCGCCAACACCGGCGACGATGACGATCTCCTCCACCCGCCCGCATCTTTCGAACGCCTCGATCGCGTAAGCCAGAATCGGTCGTCCCGCCGCGGGCAGATACGCTTTGTTGTCGGCAACGCCCATCCGGGTCCCGCGTCCGGCCGCCACGATGACGGCTCCCCATTTCATGATCGCGAATCCCCTCTGTCCGTTATAAAATGCAGAAGAGCGGGAACGCACGCGCGCGTCCCGCCCGTATTTTTTTATCATACCTGTTCAGAGCGCTTTTTCCAATAGCTTCGGCTTCGCGAAGATCATCCGTCCCGCGGAAGTCTGCAGCACGCTCGTGACGAGCACTTCCATCGTCGTGCCGATGAAATCTCGGCCGCCTTCGACGACGATCATCGTGCCGTCATCCAAATAGGCGACGCCTTGGCCATGCTCCTTGCCGTCCTTGATGACCTGGACGACGATTTCCTCTCCGGGAAGCACGACCGGCTTGACCGCGTTGGCCAAATCGTTGATGTTCAGTACGGACACGCCCTGCAGCTCGCACACCTTGTTCAGATTGAAGTCGTTCGTTACGACTTTCCCGCGCATCGCCTTGGCCAGCTTGACGAGCTTGCTGTCCACTTCGCCCGGCTCCTCGACGGCCTCCTCGTAGATCAGCACCTTCACGTCGAGCTCCTTTTGGATTTTGTTCAGAATATCCAGCCCCCTGCGGCCGCGGTTCCGCTTGAGCAGATCCGACGAATCCGCGATATGCTGCAGCTCTTCCAGGACGAATTCGGGGATGACGAGCGTGCCCTCGATGAAGCCCGTCTTGCAAATGTCCGCGATGCGGCCGTCGATGATGACGCTCGTGTCCAAAATTTTGTGCTCCTCGTACCGCGACTGCTCCTCTTTCGGCGGCTCGGCCGTCCGGCGCAGGCGCAGCCATTCGCCGATCTCCTCTTTCTTGCGCACCGCGATGGCGACTCCCGCATAGGCCAGAACCGACGCCGTCACGGCCGCCAGCAGCGGACCGACGCGGGGGATGTCCGAGACGAACGGATACAGCAGCACGGCGAAACCTACGCCGAGCACGAGCCCGGCCGCTCCCGGCAGCATGTCCGATGCGGGCACGCCCGCCGCGCGGTCGATGCCTTGTTGAAGCGCCCGTGTCAAGGGTCCCGCCAGCGCCGTCGCCGCAAGCAGCCCGACGAACGCGCCGATTACGGCGCCATAGGAGCCGCCTCCGGCCGACATGGCGGCTGGCGCTCCGAGCACGGGATCCATCCATGCCGCCGCTCCGGTCGATCTCCAAGCAGACAACTCTTGACCGGTCAAAGCTCCCATAATGAGGCCCACCGCTTGAATCATTCTTTTCATCATTCCGACGATCACTCCTTACGATTCCTCATCCAATTCGTTACTAGTATGTTCCAATTTCGGCAGGGTTAATCTCGCTTCCGGGCGTCGATGAAAACTTCCTCATCTCGGCTTCTCCTTTTGAAATCGCTATTTCCATGCACTATAATGGGGTTGAAGCGAAAATGAGTAACCGAGGTGGACCGGATGAGCGCACCCACGTTGCACGAATTTCAGCGGCAAGTATCGGAACTGTTGCTTCGCCATCGAAGCCTGCTCGACGTCGTCACGAAGTTCAGCCAAGCGGGCGCGTCCGTCAACCGGGCCGTCGCCAAATCGATCACCGAATGCGGCTGCATCGAGCTGAATGCGCGGAACCAGGGCTTCTCCGAGGATATGGCGTTCGATCAAGCGCTGCGTCAATCCAAGTCCCATATGGACGGCGAGCTGTGCGAGACCTGCCGTGACGCCATCCGCGGCGAAATGGGCAAAAACCTTTTCTACCTGTCGGCCCTCTGCAACCTCCTCCATATCGACATGGAAGATGTCGTGCAGAAGGAAGCCGAGAAATGCTCGACGCTCGGATTTTTCAATTTGACGTGAGTCAAGATGGCTCAATGAAACAAAAAGCGCACCCGGATCTCCTCCCGCAAGAGGCAGATTCAGGTGCGCTTTTCGGTATGCACGGGGGCTTGACGAAGCTTGGACGAAGAAGCCGGATCGCCATTCATGCCATGCCGCCGTAATAAAAACAGCATCGGCCCTCCCCCCCGGGAAACGGATCCGATGCCGTTAGATGAGATGTCTGCGCTGGCTGCTCAAGCGTTATGCTCGCGGCGCTCCTCGGCATGCGCGCGATGCCGGCGGCGTCTTCGCGGCACAAGCCGCTCAACGTTTTTTTTTAAGCCCCAAAGCGCGTACAGGAGCAGCAGCGCCAGAATGACCTTCGGGATCGCTTGCTGGAACAGATACGCCAGGATGGCCGCGCCCGCCACGACGAGGGGAATGGCCCACATGGCCGCCTTCGGGAGGCCGAGCTTCTTGAAGTTCGGGTACTTCATGTTGCTGATCATGAGGAACGACAGAGCCAATGTGCTGATGATCAGCAGGGAAACGTGCAGTTCGTTATGAAACAGCGCCAGCGTGGCGAGAACGCCGCCCGCGGCCGGAATCGGCAAACCGATGAAGTATCCTGGAATCCCGTCGATGACGTTGAAACGGGCCAGGCGAAGGGCGCCGCAGATCGGGAAAATCGCGGTCGCGATCCAGGCCAGCGCCGGAGGCGTCATTTCCATGAAAGCCGCTTGGTACATGATGAACGCGGGAGCGACACCGAAAGAGATGACGTCGGAGAGGGAATCGAGCTCCTTGCCGAACTCGCTGGTGACATTAAGCGCCCTCGCGACGCGGCCGTCCAATCCGTCAAGCAGCATCGCGATGATGACGAGCAGGGCGGCACTATTCACTTCCCCGTGGAACGAAAGGATGATACTGATGACACCGAGCACCAGGTTGCCTATCGTGAACACGTTCGGTATGGATTTCGCGATCATCTTTTCCACCTCGACTTTACTATGCCCAATCCCGTAAAACGTACGACAAATCCAAACTTATTCATGACGCAATGCCGCTTCCTTTCTCCCGGAAGGACAGTTGCCGGTTCTTTTCCAGACAGCACAAGTGCCAACCCTCATTGTAGTCCCCTCATATCTGTCTGTCAATAAACACCTGCTCTTGGATTCGTTTCAATCCTTCCTTGATGGCGCGCGCCCGGACTTCCCCGATCCCGTCGACTTCGTCCAGCTCTTCGATCGTGGCGACGACGATATGGGGCAATGCGCCGAACCTGTCCACCAGGTTGTGGATGATCACGCCCGGCAGCCTCGGGATTTTACTTAGCATGCGGTACCCTCGGGGATGCAGCCCTTCCTCGGCGACGGAGCTGATCGACGGATACCCGAGCAGCCGGAACAAGTGGGCGTTGTCGAGCAGTTCTTCGGAGGACAGCTTTTTGAACGCGTGCTGGATTTCCCGCACCTTGTCGTCTCCCGCGTCCTTGGCGTAATCCTTGATGAGCAGCCTCGCCTCTTCATCCGCCAAGCCGATCAACTCTTCCATCTGCATGCTGATCAGCCGGCCTTCGTTGCCGAGCTCGAGCACGTAGCGGTTGATCTCATTCTTAATACGCAGCACCATCTCCGCCCGTTGCAGCACATAGGCCACTTCGTGCATGGTGACGAGCTCCTCGAACTCGAGCGCGGACAGGTTGGTCAGCGCCTGAGTGAAGACCGCCCGGTACCGCTCCAGCGTCTGGATGGCCTGGTTCGCTTTCGTCAGAATGACGCCCATTTCCTTCAAGGCGATCCCCCGTCGACCACTTCCATCACTTCGGGGCTGTAGCCGACGACGATCAGTCCGCCCGTTTTGGCCCGAAGCACGTTCTCCAAACCTTCCCGGATGGGAGTGCCCGGCGCGACCATCCGAAGCAGCTGGTTCATCGTGTCCTGCGGACTTTCTTTCTCTTTTTCCTTCTCTTTATCTTTCTGTTCTTTCATCGGATGACACCCCCTATTCCAAAGCGGCCTTCAGCGCTTCCGCCACTGTCCGTACCCCGACGAGCCGCATGCCCGCGGGCGGCTGCCAGCCTTTGAGGCTCTGTTCCGGTAGAATCACCCGTTTAAAGCCGAGCTTATGCGCTTCCTTCACCCGCTGCTCCGCTCTCGACACCGCTCTCACTTCGCCCGTCAGCCCGACCTCTCCGAAAATCACGTCATCCGCCTTCGTCGGCAGATCCTTGAAGCTCGAAGCCAAGCTGACGGCTGCCGCCAAGTCCGCCGCGGGCTCGTCTAATTTCACGCCGCCGGCTACGTTGACATAGGCGTCCTGATTTTGCAGGAACATGCCCATGCGTTTCTCCAGCACGGCGATGACGAGCGACATGCGATGGTGGTCGATGCCGGAAGTCATTCTGCGCGGAGACGGAAAATGCGTCGGGGAAACCAGCGCCTGCAGCTCCACGAGCACCGGCCTCGTTCCTTCCATGCTCGCCACGACCGTCGAACCGGAAACGCCGAGCGGCCGTTCCGACAGGAACAGCTCGGACGGATTCGTCACTTCGCGAAGGCCCTCTTCCGTCATGTCGAAAATGCCGATTTCGTTCGTCGAGCCGAACCGGTTCTTTACCGCGCGGAGCAAGCGGTACGAATGATGGCGTTCTCCCTCGAAATATAACACGCAATCGACCATATGCTCTAGCAAACGGGGACCGGCGATCGCCCCCTCCTTGGTGACGTGGCCGACCAGAACCGTCGCGACTCCGTTGCCTTTGGAGATGCGCATGAACTGCGCGGTGCACTCGCGGACTTGAGCCACGCTGCCCGGGGCGGAAGGAACGTCGGGACGATAGACGGTCTGGATCGAGTCGATGACGAGGAAGTCCGGCTGCGCCTCCGCAACGGCTTCTTCGATGAAGTCGAGGTTCGTCTCGCAGAGGACGAAAAGCCGGTCGGACAAGGCGCCGAGCCGGTCCGCGCGCAGCTTCGTCTGCCGGACGGATTCCTCTCCCGACACGTAAAGCACCTTCAGCCCTTGCGCGGCCAGCCGATTGGACGTCTGCAGAAGCAGGGTCGACTTGCCGATGCCGGGGTCTCCTCCGACAAGAAGCAGCGAACCCGGGACGAGGCCTCCCCCCAGCACCCGGTTCAGCTCCGAGAGCCCCGTTGCGATACGGGGTTCGCGGCCGCTTTCTATATCTATGATCGAACGCGCCTTTTCTTTCGTCCGAACCGCTTCGGTTCGGCCCACCGGCGCTTTGACCACGGTCTCGGTTTCCTCGACCATGGTATTCCAGGCGCCGCAGCCCGGGCATTTGCCCATCCACTTGGGCGATTCGGTCCCGCATTCGGTGCAGGCGAATTTGACTTTGATTTTGGCCATGGGTCCTCGGTTACCCCTTCTGCGGAAACGCTCACTCTATGAAGTGTAACACCGATTCACCACCATCGCCATATCAACCAAAGCACGATTAGCAAAATCAAGACGCCGCCGGACAAATACGCCAGCACCAGCAGCAGCTTGCTGAGCAGCAGAAGCAGCAGCACCGCCCCCGCCAATCCCGCAAGCAACGTAATGGGGCGCTTCCACCACCAGGTTTTCCAACCGCCGTACATCGAGATCCCTCCCCGAAACTTGGCCCTCGTATAGGGTATGGCCCGCCTGGAGCGGGGGTGACGGGGCTGGGCTCGGGCATCTTTCCCAGAATGTCTGGGCGACATGATGCCTTCGCAGGACACCATCTAGATGCGGCTTTTTATGAAGCAGCTTGCCGGATTCATCCCGCCGTTTATCTTAGCTGGAAAATCTCCCGCTAATTTCGGTCATTTCGCGAAATATGGACATTTAGAGGGAAAACCTCCCACTAAAATCGCGGGAAATCCCCATTGGAGCGTGAATCGCCGAAATTAGAGGGAAGTTTTCCCACTAATGATAAGCTTGCTGCCAGAGCGCAAAAATCGCGGGAGGTTTTCCGTCTAATCGCCTCGGCTCCGCGATGCCCGACCGATCGGCAGGGGATTCAACACGAAGACCCGCCGAAATAAAGTACCTGATTGACGCATATGCGTGCCGAAGCCGCCCCCGGCAAACCGGGAGCGGCTTCGGCAAAACGTATGGGATCGTTACGCTTTCTGGCTGGCCAGTTCGTCCTTGTTGCGGACGACGAGCTCGCCGTCCTTCTCATCGATGACGAGCGTATCGCCTTTGTGGATCTTCCCGAGCAGCAGATCTTCGGACAGCCGGTCCTCGATGTGCTTCTGGATGGCCCGGCGAAGCGGACGGGCTCCGTACTGCGGATCGAAGCCTTCCTTGGCTAGGAAGCTCATCGCGGCGTCCGTCAGGTCGAACTGGACGTTCTGTTCTTTGAGGCGTTTGCGCAAGTCTTCCGCCATCAGGGACACGATGCGGGCGATATGCTCCTGCTCCAGCGGGTGGAATACGATCATTTCGTCGATCCGGTTCAGGAACTCGGGGCGGAACGATTTCTTCAGCTCTCCGAGCACCTTCTCCTTCATTTGCTGATAATCGCGCGCGGCATCCTGAACGGCGGTGAAGCCCAGCGTCGAATTCCGCTTGATTTGCTCGGCCCCCACGTTCGACGTCATGATGATCAGCGTGTTCCGGAAATCGACCGTGCGGCCTTTGGAATCGGTCAGGCGGCCGTCCTCCAGCACTTGCAGCAGCACGTTGAACACTTCCGGGTGGGCTTTCTCGATTTCGTCCAGCAGCACGACGGAATACGGTTTGCGGCGGACTTTCTCGGTCAGCTGGCCGCCTTCGTCATAGCCGACGTATCCGGGAGGCGCTCCGACGAGGCGCGAGGTCGAGTGCTTCTCCATGTACTCCGACATGTCGATGCGGATGACCGCGTTCTCGTCGCCGAACATCGCTTCCGCGAGGGCGCGGGCCAGCTCGGTTTTGCCGACGCCCGTCGGGCCGAGGAAGATGAACGATCCCATCGGGCGTTTCGGATCCTTGAGACCGGCGCGCGAACGGCGGACGGCGCGGGCGACCGCTTTGACGGCTTCGTCCTGGCCGATGACCCGGTCATGGAGGATGTCTTCCATCTTGAGCAGGCGCTCGGTTTCCTCTTCGGCCAGCTTGCTGACCGGAATGCCGGTCCAGCTCGCCACGACTTGCGCGATGTCCTCGGGCGTCACTTCGGAATCGGTGCGGCCTTGCTTCTCCTTCCACTGGTTCCGCGTGGAATCGAGCTCTTCGCGGATCTTCTGCTCGGTGTCTCGAAGCGCGGCGGCTTTCTCGAATTCCTGGCTCTGGACGGCCGAGTCCTTCTCCTTGCGGATGTCCTCGAGACGCGCCTCGAGCTGCTTCAAGTTCGGCGGTACCGTGTAAGAGCGCAGGCGGACTTTGGAACCGGCTTCGTCGATCAGGTCGATCGCCTTGTCCGGCAGGAAGCGGTCGGTGATGTAGCGGTCCGACAATTTCACCGCGGCTTCGATCGCCTCGTCCGTGATCTTCACGCGGTGATGGGCTTCGTAACGGTCGCGCAGGCCGTGAAGGATTTGGATCGCTTCATCCGGCGACGGCTGATCGACGGTGATCGGCTGGAAGCGCCGTTCGAGCGCGGCGTCCTTCTCGATGTATTTGCGGTATTCGTCGAGCGTCGTCGCGCCGATGCATTGCAGTTCGCCCCGGGCGAGCGCCGGCTTCAGGATGTTGGAGGCGTCGATCGCGCCTTCCGCGCCGCCGGCTCCGATCAGTGTATGCAGCTCATCGATGAACAGAATGACGTTGCCCGCTTGGCGGATTTCGTCCATGATTTTCTTCAAGCGGTCTTCGAACTCGCCGCGGTATTTGGTTCCGGCGACGACAGAGCCCATATCCAGCGTCATGACGCGCTTGTCGCGCAGCGTTTCCGGAATTTCGTTGCTTACGATTTTCTGGGCGAGACCTTCGGCGATGGCGGTTTTGCCGACGCCCGGCTCCCCGATCAGGACCGGATTGTTCTTCGTCCGGCGCGACAGCACTTGGATGACGCGCTCGATTTCCTTGGAACGGCCGATGACCGGGTCGATGTTCCCGTCTTTGGCGCTGGCGGTCAAATCGCGGGCCAAACCGTCCAGCGTCGGCGTGCTGACGTTCGCGGACGGACCGTGGTTCGACTGCACGCTCTCGTTGCTGCCAAGCAGCTGCAGCACTTGCTGGCGCGCCTTGTTCAGGCTGATGCCGAGGTTGTTGAGAACCCGGGCGGCCACGCCTTCCCCTTCGCGGATCAGGCCGAGCAGAATATGCTCCGTGCCGACGTAAGTATGGCCGAGCTTGCGCGCCTCATCCATCGACAGTTCGATCACTTTCTTGGCCCGAGGGGTATACGCGATGTTCGTCGGCTGCTCCTGGCCGCGGCCGATGAGCGATTCGACTTCGTCCTGGATTTTCTCAAGTCCGAGCCCCAAGGCGATGAGGGCCTTGGCGGCGATGCTTTCGCCTTCCCGGATCAAACCGAGCAGGATGTGTTCCGTACCGATGTTGTTGTGTCCCAAGCGCACAGCTTCTTCCTGGGCGAGTGCCAGCACCTTCTGCGCGCGTTCGGTGAATCTTCCGAACATCATGAGACAACACCTCCCCTGTTTCATTTAAGGATAATGGATTTAGGAAGAAACCGCCAGTCTCCCCCGGATGAGATCCGCGCGGGTCACGTCCCGCTGCTCCGGGTGCAAGGCCTCCCCGTATGTCATTTGAAGAAATCCGGGCTGGGTCGAGACCAGCAGCTCGTTGAGCGTCTTGGCCTGCACCTGGGGCAACAGGCCGAGATGGATGCCCAAGCGGACGTCCGACAACCGTTGCGCCGCTTCCTTGGAGTCCATGATCGCGGCGTGGGACAGAATCCCGTAGGAACGGCGAACCCGGTCTTCGACGCGGGTTCTCGATTCCGCCAGCAGCCTCGACCGTGCAGCCCTCTCGTGCTCGATCATTTGCCGGGCTACCTGGTGCAGGTTCTCGATGATTTCCTGCTCGGACTGTCCCAAGGTGATCTGGTTGGACACCTGGAACAGATTGCCCGTCGCTTCGCTGCCCTCGCCGTACAGTCCGCGGACCGCCAGGCCGACCTGCGTCACCGCGGAGAGAATCCGGTTGATCTGGCCGGTCAGCACCAGAGCGGGCAGGTGCATCATCACGGAAGCGCGGATGCCGGTTCCGACGTTGGTCGGGCAGCTGGTCAGGTAACCGTGCTTCTCGTCGAACGCGTAATCGATCTGTTCCTCGAACACGTCGTCGATGAGACTGGCCGTTTCCCAAGCCTCGCGGATCTGGAACCCCGGCCTCATGCATTGGATCCGGAGGTGATCCTCCTCGTTGACCATGATGCTGACGTCCTCTTGCTGGTCCAGAATGAGCGCGCCGTTGCGCGATTCGTTCGCCAGGTTCGGACTGATGAGGTGCTTCTCCACGAGCACCAGCTTCTCCAGTTCGGTGAGCTCGGACAGCCGGATCAGCTCCAGCGGCCCAAGGCCGTTCAAGCGCCCGTTCTCCGCCACGCCAAGCAGCTGATCCATGACTTCTTGGGATTGCGCCGGCGTTGCGAGCATCGGGAACGGCGAGCCCTTCAGGTTGCGGGCCAACCGGACTCGGCTGCTGAGCACGACGTCGGATTCCGGCCCGTCCTTCTGCATCCATTGGCTTAAAGCGTGTTTGACGAAATTGCGTTTGGCCACGGCCTCACCTCCTTTCTTGCGGTCAACCCGCACCCATCTCCTTCTCCAATTCGCGGATACGGTCGCGGAGCTTGGCGGCGGATTCGAAGTCCTCGCGGGCGATGCGGCTTTGCATCTCCTGCTTGAGCCGGTCGATCTCCCGTTTCGTCTTCACCTTGCCGCCTGCCCGTTTCGGAACTTTCCCTACGTGGACGGTATTGCCGTGAACCCTCTTGAGCAGCGGGTCCAGGCGTTCTCCGAATTGCTTGTAGCAGTTGCTGCAGCCGAACCTCCCGATCTTGCTGAACTGGGAGTACGTCATGCCGCAGGAGTCGCAGCGTACGGCCGGCGGTTTGGCCGCGCCGGCGCCGGCGTGTTCGAAATCGAGCAAGCCGGAGAGCAGGTTGTGGATCGAAAAACCGCCTTGCGTCCCAGGGATGAACTCCCCTTTGTCCCGTGCGCAGGACTCGCAAATATGCAGCTCCGTCTTCTCTCCGCCGACGATTTTCGTAAAATGCAGCGTAGCCGGGCGTTTTCCGCATTCCTGACACTGCATCGGGGACTCACTCCTTCTTCGTGCCCTGCTATCTCGCAAGCAGGGCGATCAAAATGGCCCTTAGGACGTTGGCGCGGATTTCGTCGCGAAGCGGCAGCTTGAGCGCCAGCACTTCGCGGGAGACGGCCGCACGCAGCATGCGGGCCTCCCTCTCCGTCAGGAAACTCGCTTCCTCCAGCTGGTAAATCAAGCCTTCCGCCGCCGTCTGGTCGATCCGTTCGCCGACAGTCTGGTGGATGTGCCGCTGGACGGCCTCCAAGGAAGGCAGATCCACACGCTGTATGCGGATATACCCCCCGCCGCCCCGTTTGCTTTCCACGTAGTATCCCTTTTCCAAGGTAAACCGCGTGCTGATGACGTAATTGATCTGGGACGGTACGCAAGAAAACTTCTCGGCCAAATCGCTACGCTGGATTTCGACGGCGCCTTCCGAACTGTTCTGGAGGATCTGCTTTAAATATTGTTCGATGAGATCGGAAATGTTGCGCAACGTATCATCCTCCCTCCGCAAACAATCTGACTTTGACTTTCTTTGACTTTAAATTCATTATACGACTTTTTCCCGCCGTTGCCAAGTGGTGGGCGATGACGGTTCAACGCGAAGTTGGCGTGGATTCCGACACAAAGTTGACCTGTTTGATCGTCAGGAATCCTCAACTCAAAGTGTGCACTAAAATACCCCTTTTTAATTACCAAAGGGGCACGGTGATTTCAGTTTGCTTTTTGCGGATGTTCCTCATACCAATCCAAGGTCCATCGGCTTGACATCATCGCGGCGTGCAATCAAACTAAAAACAAATTGCGGGGTGATCATCATCCGCGCTCCCGGGAAAGGATGTACGGAAATATCGTGAGCGAAAAGATATTACTTGTAGAAGATGATAAAGATATCGCGGATCTTCTGGAAGTATATTTGAAAAATGACGGATTTACCGTATATAAGTTTGAAAACGGAACCGAAGCCTTACGGTGCGTGGAACGAACGGAACTGGATTTGGCGATATTGGACGTAATGTTGCCCGATATCGACGGGTTCACCCTTTGCCGGAAAATCCGGGAAAAGCATTTCTATCCCATTATCATGCTAACGGCCAAGATCGAGGATACGGATAAAATCACGGGTCTTA
Organism: Cohnella sp. CFH 77786; assembly: GCF_019400745.1. GTDB lineage: Bacteria > Bacillota > Bacilli > Paenibacillales > Paenibacillaceae > Cohnella. The sequence goes on from NZ_WJIB01000024.1 coordinate 63,908, forward strand.
CCATCGGCGCGGATGACTACATCACCAAACCTTTTAATCCCATGGAGGTCATGGCCAGAGTCAAAACACAGCTTCGCAGATATTGGAAGTATAATGAACGGTCCTCGATCCGTGCAGAGGACAAAGAAACCGTAGAGCACGATATTAGAGGGCTCGTCATCAACAAAGCAACGCACAACTGCACCCTATACGGCGAAGAGCTGACGTTGACCCCAATCGAGTTCTCGATTCTCTGGTATTTATGCGAGCATCAAGGGAATGTCGTTTCTTCGGAAGAGCTTTTCGAAGCGGTATGGGGAGAAAAGTTCATGGATAACAATAATACGGTGATGGCCCATATCGGCAGATTGCGGGACAAGCTTCGCGAACCGGCACGGAAGCCGAAATTCATTAAGACCGTGTGGGGAGTCGGATATAAAATTGAATAAGTATCTAATCAGAAAACGTCTGATGAGACGTTTTCTCCTGCGCTTCCTGGTCCTGTCCGCCTTCAGCTTTGTCCTCATTGCAGTTATTGCTGCCGTCGTCGTATGGGTTGAAAATCTGTTTCCAGCGTATGAAGGCGTACTGAATTGGATTGAGAATCGCATCATGCTGCTGGGAACCGCTTGCTTTGCTTTGTGTATGGCCATCATTTTTTGCGTGCAGTGGCTGCAGCTCGTTTCTTACTTGGCGGAAGTGGTCGGAGCCGTACAGATCATCGGTGAAGACGAACAGAAGCCGGTGGAACTGCCCTCCATCCTCTTCGAAACGCAAGAGCAGCTCAATCAAGTCAGGCAAAAAATAAAGGTCAAGGAAGTCGAAGCCCGTGAGGCGGAACAACGGAAAAACGATTTGCTGGTTTATCTTGCCCATGATTTGAAAACGCCGATTTCCTCCATTATCGGATACTTAACGCTGCTTCGGGACGAGAAACGGATTTCGCCGGAAATGCATGACCGGTATGTTGCGGTAGCCCTGCAAAATTCGGAACGGCTGGATGACCTCATCAATGAGTTTTTCGAAATCACCCGCTTCAATATATCCCGCATTACGCTGGAGTATAGCAGAATCAATCTGACGCGCATGCTGGAACAACTGGTTTTCGAATTTCAGCCGATGTTAGCGGAAAAGAACCTCCAATGCCGTTTAGATATGCCTGCGGATCTTCAGCTGCGGTGCGATGCGGACAAAATCCTTCGGGTTTTCGACAATTTGATTCGCAACGCCGTTACTTACAGCTTTGAAAACAGTGAAATTCGAATTACGGCTTCCGTTTCGGATACCGCGGTTACCTTGAATTTCGTGAACAGCGGCCATCCGATTCCAGAAGAAAAACGGGTACGCATTTTCGAGCGGTTCTATCGGTTGGACGCTTCACGCTCTTCCCGCACCGGCGGTTCCGGACTCGGATTGGCCATCGCCAAACAAATGGTGGAACTGCATCAAGGTCGGATTTCCGCATCCAGTCATGACGATCAAATATGCTTTTCCGTGGAGCTCCCCCTTTCGTAGGAAAATCGTAAGAAATCCCGTATGAAAAAATCGGTTTTCCGCGAGACTCCGCGGATAAATCACACCCTTGCTTTCAGTACGATAGTGGTACTGAAGCAAGGGTGTTTTGCTTTATGAAAGGATAATAGGAGGAGCAGGCATGCCCATTTTAGAAGTGAAAAACCTGAAAAAAATATACAAAACACGATTCGGCGGAAACGAAGTCGAGGCGCTGTCCCAAATAACCTTTACCGTTGAACAAGGCGAGTATGTTGCGATAATGGGAGAGTCCGGCTCGGGAAAAACCACCCTGCTGAACATAATGGCTTCGCTGGATCGTCCGACAGAGGGAACTGTTTTAATGAATGGGAAAAACTATGCGGACATTCGAGAGGAGGAGTTATCCTCCTTCCGGCGGGCACATCTTGGCTTCGTGTTTCAAGAATTCAACCTGCTCGACAATTTCAACCTCAAGGATAACATTCTTCTGCCGCTCGTATTGTCCGACCGTTCCAGCAAAGAAATGAAAGAAAAGCTGGAGCCGCTTGTTCGGAAATTAGGAATCGAGAAGCTGCTCGAAAAATACCCTTATGAAGCTTCCGGAGGTCAGAAGCAACGGGCTGCGGTGGCCCGTGCGTTGATTACATCCCCAAGCTTGATCTTGGCGGACGAGCCGACCGGTGCGCTGGATTCCCGTTCTTCCGAAGAGCTTTTGAAACAGTTTCATGACCTCAACCGGGAAGGGCAAACCATCATGATGGTAAACCATAGCGTGCAAGCTGCCGGGTGCGCCAACCGGGTTCTTTTTATTAAGGACGGCAAAGTCATCTGCGAGGTTTCCAAGCGTTCCGCGGACGAAGATATTCAACCGCAGATATTCAGCGTCCTTTCCGGGATGTCGGCCGGAGGGAAGAAGCATGAATAACAAACTGTATGGCAGGTTGGCAGTAACCCATTTGAAGAAAAACGCTTCGATGATGCTGCCCTACCTGATCACCTGCATCATCTTGATCTCGCTTTATTACATCGTGAGCAGCCTTAGCGCGGATGCGGCGCTGAAAACCGTGCCGGGCGGAAATGCCGTCGTGGATTTCATGAAGTTCGGCAATCGATTGTTTGCCGTCCTCGCCGTTCTCTTTCTCCTTTATGCCAACAGCTACATCATGAAGCGCCGAAAAAAAGAGCTGGGTCTATACCACATACTGGGGCTCGAGAAAAAGCATATTCACAAGGTGCTTCTGATCGAAAGCGCGATTTGCTCGATGGGCTCGATTGCTTGCGGCCTGATCATCGGAATGGCCGTGCATCCATTCGTAACGGCGGGATTGCCTCGCATGCTGGGCACGGAACTTCCATGCACCGAACGATGGCTTATTCCCCGGCAAGGTGAATGTAGCGGGTGTCCATACCGTAAACGGACATACGCAATACGTTTCCCCCGGCCTTGGCGCAAGCGGCCCCGCTTTTGCAAGGTTCCGCCTTTTTAATCCGCCAAGTTTCGCGTTGATAACTTTGAAAAAGGTTTAGAAAGCAAGAATCCGCACGTTACGTCACGAAAGGGGTTGTGCCCGTTGGCTGTACAATTTACGATACCCTCGTGGTACGTTTTGGTTCCGCTGCTCCTCGTTCTTATCATTTTTTGGGGAACGAAGACTTTTATCCGGGAAGTTTATCCCGTCAGGCAGTTTGTCTTGCTGCTGACTTTTACCCTTTATTCCGTCTCTGTACTTCATTTGGTCCTCTTCCCGATTGAAGTAAACATCGGCCGATTTGCCAACCAGACACCTTGGTTGAAGAGCATCAATTTTATTCCGATCCTGACCATTGACGTCAAAACCTTTCTTCTGAACATTCTCATGATGATACCGCTCGGATGCAGCCTGCCGTTGTTGAAATCTACCCTAAACCGGGTCGCGAGTATCGCGAAGTCTACGCTTTGCGCCAGTCTCGCGCTTGAGCTGATGCAGTTGATCATCCGGGTTACCCTTGGCAACGGCAGAAGTACCGATATTAACGATATCATCGCTAACACTCTTGGCGGCGTGCTTGGTTTCCTCATTTATCAAAAGCTGACACAAGCGAAGAGCGTTCAAAATTTGATCGCGCGTTATCGACTGTGATACAAGCGGAGGTACTCATGAAAGACTGGCCCGATCAATCGAAAATCGAGACGCTCGTTCAACAAATCAGAAACGGGGAGACCTCCTCTTTCAAGGAACTCACCGATCGATACTATCAAATTCTTTATTCGTTCGCCTTCCGAATCCTAAAAAACAAGCATGAGAGCGAGGACGTTCTTCAGGAAACCTTCCTTCGCGTCTATCTGCACATCGATATAACCCAAGCAAAAACTTCTCCGCCTGGATCTGCCGGATCACGAAAAACTTATGTTTGGATCAGATAAGACGAAAGAAAGCAAGGCCAAACGTATCCCTGGATGGAGTAGACTACAACGATCCGGAAACGGCTTTGCTTGAAAAGGAACGAAAAAAGGAGCTGACGGTTCTTCTTGATCAGCTCCCCCAGAAGGACAAGGAATTGCTTATGAGCAAGTACTACTTTGAGATGTCGTTGGAGGAAATCAGCAAGGCCATGAAGATGTCCATTGGAGCTGTAAAGTCTCGACTGTTCGGGGCACGGCTGAAATTTACTCGTGAGGCATCGATCCGGCGATCACTTTTCACGGCAACGAGCTATGATGGCGAGTTGGGCTTGTTTTTGCATTAATTGCCGCTTAACACACCGGCCCTTTGCCTGCCTGCACTCATCCGCACTTTCAGGATCAACACCGCGACGATTGCGAGAGCGACTCCAATCATCCCGACCCAAGTTACCGACGACAGGGACACTTGATCGATCATGACGCCTCCGATTGCCGCACCGGCAGCCATCGACAATTGCATCATGGATTGGTTCAGACTTAACATGATCCCCGAGTAATTCGGTTCAATCTGAACCAGATTATATTGCTGAGTCGGCCCAGAAGACCAAGCTGCGAAAGACCACAAGACCAAGATGATGACAATTGGCAGCCACGAATGCGTAAAGGTGACGGTAAGTGAGAGAAGAAGCAGCGCTGCGACATGCAAGAGCATTCCCCCGGACAACGTAGGGAACACTCCCCATTTATCCGTGCTGAATCCGCCGAATTTGGACCCGACCAAGCTCGCGATGCCGAACGCCAACAAGACGCCGCTCAACATACCTTCCTTCAAGCCGGCAACATCAAGTAGATACGGTGAAATGTAGGTGTAGGCGATCGAGTATCCACCGAGCCAGAAGAAGGTAATCGCCAGACCAAGCGCTACGTTTCCGTTTTTCAAGAAGGCAAGCTGCTTGGTCAACGGAACCGGTTTATCCCCTTGAACCCGAGGGATGACGGCGTATAGAACGAACATAGCCACTAAACCGGCCAGTGCCAATATACCGAAAACGGATTTCCATCCGAGTTGTGCTGCAACGATGCGTCCAAGAGGCACGCCGATAATCAAGGAAGCCGTAAAGCCCATTACGACGGTGGCAATGGCGCTGGCTTGTTTGCCCGGAGCGGCGATTTTGGCCGCAACATCCAAAGCGGTTACCACGACCATACCGGCGCCTAGAGCCATGATGACACGGGCTGCGACAAATAAGGGATATCCAGGCAGAACGAAAGACAGAACATTCCCAACCACGAAGATACCCAGAGCCCAAACGAGCAGCTTTTGTCTTTCCGCCCTTGCCGTCAGGGCCATGAGGATTGGGGTGCTGATGGCATAGACGAAGGAAAAAATCGTCACGAGCTGTCCCGCCGAAGTAACGGAAATGCCCATCGTGTCCGAGATTTTATCCAAAATGCCGGAAATGACGTACTCGGATGTGCCAACCAAAAAAGTAACCAATGCCAAGAAATAGACCTTCCACGTGTTTGACAATGCGTTCACTTCTCCTTCTTTGTAGTTTAATGGTTATCAAGATGAGGATTCATTATTCAAAATTACATATCCCGATATGTCGATATGTTGGACCAAATAAAAACTGAATACATATGAGGTATTCAGTTCAGATTAGAGTTCCTGATTCAAGAAAGCAGCCAACTCGCGTATTTTCTCTTCGTCGCGTTTGTAGTACGTATATTTGCCGATCCGTTCGGTCCGGATCAGACCCGCCCGTTGCAGAATGGACAAATACTGCGAAGCCGTTGACTGCGTCATATTCAACTTTTCCGTCACTTGACTGACGCATACCCCGATTGTCGTCATATCCACTCCTTCATGGGGCACAAAATGTTTTTCCGGCTCCTTGAGCCACTGTAAGATCTGTAACCTCGACTCGTTAGACAACGCCTTGAACACTTCAATTGGATCCATGTCTCTTATTATATCGATAATTCATGATATGTCAATGGAATATGGGTGGTATTAATTGGGACTCAACGTAGATCTTTGTAAATGTTGAGATCATGAAGTATTGAATAAGTGCGTTTCACTCTGTAGTGTTTTTATCTGTAAATAAACTTGAATGCAATTGAACAATTTCATCAAAGCAACAGTCTTTCATTCATAAACCATACTCCAGAGAAAGAGGCACCCCTCATGCAAAGTATCGATTATCCGTTGTTTCAAGCCATTAATGGAATGGCCGGTCATTTTGCGCTTATGGACGCAATTATGAAGTTCTTATCTATGGACGGAGAGTATGTATTCTTTTTGGGTATCACCATGTACTGGTTTACGCGTACCGAGTTCAACCGCCGCATGGTCGTTGAAGCATTGGTTGCGGCTTGTGCCGCGTTAGGGGCCTCGTCAGTGCTGGGCAGTCTGTTCTATCGGAATCGCCCATTCGTCGACCACCACGTTCATCTTCTTATCCAGCATGCCGCCAATGCTTCCTTTCCAAGTGATCATGCTGCCGCTTCATTCGCTGTCGCAACAGCGATTTGGAACAGCCATCGCAAAGAAGGACGGGCATGGTTGGCTTTGGCTGCAGGAATAACCGTTTCGAGGGTGTGGACAGGCGTTCATTATCCTTTAGATGTGCTTTCGGGCTTTATTTTGGGCACAGGCACAGCTGTCGCCATTCATGCTTGCCACGCAAACTCGGAACCGATACAGAGAGTCTTTATTCAGATCATTCGGCTGTATGAAAGGATAGAAGGAAGCGTTTGGCCGAGAAGATACAAAGGCGAGCCGTGAAAGCGGCTGCCGCCGTCGATCGGGGATCGTGTTAAAAGCCGGTGTGAGCAGGAATGATATCAATAAGCCCTGCTCGCCCGTTAAATGACCATAGGGTTGCTGGATCCGCTTTGTTTTGCATAGGGAGGCGATCAACCTGGACATCGTGACGAATTTGCTGGAACATTACGGGTATGGGCTTATCTTTCTATTCCTGTGCCTCGAAATGCTGGCATTGCCGCTTCCCGGTGAAATGATGATGAGCTATATCGGTCTCTCCGTTTATGAACATAAACTGAGTTGGTTATTCAGCATCCTGTCTGCAGGCTCAGGGGTCTTGATCGGAATGACGCTTTCTTATTGGATCGGTTATCGGTTAGGAAGTCCGTTCGTGGCGCGATACGGAAAACACGTCCATCTAACGGAAGAACGAGTAGACAAGCTGACCCTCTGGTTTGGGAATTACGGCGATAAGCTGCTTTTCACGGCTTATTTTATCCCGGGTGTCCGGCATATTTCCGGTTATTTTTGCGGTATTACACGCATGCCGTTCCGGCGTTACTCTCTCTTTGCCTATACCGGTGCTTTTTTCTGGGTGAGTTTGTTCATCTCCTTGGGTAAGATGCTTGGTCCCAAATGGGAGCATTATCACAGGACGGTCAACCGGTACATGATCATCATCGGTATCGCTTCGGCACTCCTGACTGGGGTGATCTATGCGTACCGCACGTACAGACGGCAGGCCGTGGAGTGAATGGATGCATGCCTTTTCACGGTTCGGCACCTTTTATCTATATGGCCCCTTGATTGCGCTGACGGCGCTTTGGATCGTCCTGCACAGCAAGGAACGCAGGCTGGACCTTTCCTTTCTCGTGTGGGTTATAGCCGGCGGGGAACTTTTCGAGGAGATGTTACGCGGGTTATTTCATCGTTCCGGACCGGTTGTGGCGGGTGTGCAGCTCTTTAATACGTTTCCAAGCGAGGAAACGCTGATCTCATTGACCGCATACGGATTTTCGGCCTTCCTCCTGCTGCGCTATTATCCATACCGCTATATCCGCGTACCCGTTATTTGGGTTGTAATCTGTGTCTGTCTAACGGTTGGCATCAGCAGGATCTATTTCCAGGTTCAATATCCCAGCGACGTATTTGCCGGGTATGTGTTCGGCGGCGTATGGATCAGTCTCAATGTGATGCTTCTGGAGATTCTCCGTAAATTGCGAACCGTTGGGAACTGATGTCGTGTTGGGAGGTTCCTTACCGGCAGGAGTTGAAAAAGTGTGGTGGATGAAGAGCTAAGCCGAATAATCGATCGGGCAAGACGCGGCGACCAGGAAGCGTTCTCGGAGCTCGTTATCCGCAACAAAGGCTATGTCTTTCGTCATGCATACGGTATGCTGGGCGACCGCGGTGAAGCTGAGGACGCGGCCCAGGAAATCTTCATCAAGGCCTTTCTTGCTCTTCGTAACCTTGATGATGTTCATGCGTTCTCTAGTTGGCTCCTGCGTATCGCATCGAATCTATGCAAGGATAAACTGAAACAGCGTGCCAAGAATGTAAAGACCCAAGAGATGCCGAACGAAACGATCCCGGACCTTTACGGCGTTGATCCTGCGTTAAAGTTTTCGATCGAAGAAGCGCTGGCACGGCTTTCGGTCGATCACAGGGAAATCCTGCTGTTGCATGACGTGCAAGGCTTTCGTTATGAAGAGATTGCCGAACTGACGGGAATCCCGATTGGTACCGTTAAATCTCGTTTGTTCTCGGCAAGGATGTCGCTTCGGAAGATCTGGAACAAAGAGGAGGGGAACTAACACATGCACCCCGAAGACGAATTGTCGGCTTACCTTGACGGGGAACTTCATCAAGAAGAGCGAGATCGAATCGATGCACACTTGGAAAATTGCCCGTCCTGCCGATCGTTGCTGGAGGAATTCATCGAGCTCAAAGGGACGTTCTCATCGGTTATGTTCTCGATTAGCGAGCCTGACGGCTTTGAGAACCGTGTTATTGAGGCAGTTGCACGTGAATATAGGGTGCGGAATCTGGGGAAGCTATGGCTTTTCGTGCCGATGCTTGCTGTGATGCTCTTCGGACTTGTAGCCGTTGCATGCTGGCCGCTCGCAATTCAACTCCTGAAGGGCTTATTGGTCATCGGAAAGGCACTGTTGTACACCACGTCACTTGCAGTGGCGGATATGCCGCTGTTCTCAGGTGTAGCGGGTGTTCTCACGCTTATTTTGCTTATTGCTTCCATCCTGTCACTTCGCCGGTTACTGCGATCGACGGCCAGGTGAGGGGAGTAAACATGAAAAAAATATATCACTTTGTTGGATTGCTCGCCGCAGCCATACTGCTTCTTTTGCCTCAAAGCGTATCCGCAAGCAGCCTGTTCGAACATGCAAAGACGTTAGTCCCAGCGGGACAAACGGTTGACGACCTCTATGTTGTCGGAGGAGATGCCGACATTCTTGGTCATGCAACGGGGGCGGTTGTTGTTGTGAACGGGAACTTACACCTAGCCGCAAGCGCGAGGGTTGACGGAACCATTGTTGTGATCGGCGGGCGGATTACGCAGGATGAAGGCGCACTAACCGGTGACGATATCCATAATATTTCGCTCGATACCGTAACACAGAACAGCCTTCTTATCGGAGGAGGATTGGTTGCCGGGCTATGGACCGTTCAGCTTGCAGGGAGTCTCTTGTTGATTGTTATACCGGTGCTGGTCCATTTCATCGGATGGAGCAAAGCCGCAGCGTGGGTTAAGCGCGAGCCGAATACGTCCTGGCGAAAACAATTGTATCTGGGAGCTCTAAGCGGCGCAATCCTGATTGGATTCAGCTTGCTCTGCGTTGTCACGCTCATCGGAATCCCTTTACTGCTCGTTGTTATTTTGTTCTTGTTTGCCGCGTTCGTCATAGGGATTACTTCCTTGAGTTATGAGATCGGAGGCCTTTTGCAGGAGAAGTGGACTCCCAACGAGCGTGTTAGACTGATCATCGGAGCCTCGCTCATTACGGCATTCGCGAGCATTCCGTTAATCGGGTGGCTGGTGATGCTATTCATTATCGTATATTCACTTGGGACAACCACACAGTGGTTGTATAAGCTTCGTCGCCGAAAGAAGCGATAGGGGAAACATTGCTGTATACATTGCAGATCAGGAACATTGCGATTAATTCATGCCCGATTTACTCCTCGGAAGCCGTTTCCGGATAAACAAAAAGACACCTTAACGTAGTTAACGTTAAAGTGCCTGAATGGTTTGCGCCCCCTGTGCGATGAAATCGTCACAGTCCGCGAACCGCAGACAACATTGCATAGCAATGCGTTGCGGGTTTGCGCCTTGAAAACTGGATGCGAAACGAAACATCGTGCTGATTGATGAAACACCGTGCAACCTGTGGGCTGCTGCGTAGGATAAGCCCTCGACCGATTAGTACCCGTCAGCTGCACGCGTTGCCGCGCTTCCACCCCGGGCCTATCAACCTGGTGTTCTTCCAGGGGTCTTACATACTGGGAAATCTCATCTTGA
>NZ_WJIB01000025.1 GCF_019400745.1 Cohnella sp. CFH 77786
CAGGGCGGCTCAATCAGTGTTTTGCTAAGCAACCTGTACCTACACTACGTGCTGGATCTATGGTTTGAGAAAGCTATCAAGCCGCGGCTTAGGGGCGAGGCCTACCTCATTCGGTATATCGATGATTTCATCGTCTGTTTTCAGTACCGAAGTGAGCCATCCGATTTCAGGAAGCGCTCCGGAATCGACTCCACAAGTTTAAGCTGGAGCTTGAACCGAGCAAAACCAGATTGATTGAGTTTGGGCGATTTGCAAGCAGGCACAGCAAGGCCAAAGGAAAAGGAAAGATCGGATACACTGTACTTTCTAGGCTTCACGCATTACTGTACACGAAACCGACAAGGGAACTTCATGGTGGGCAGAAAGACGGAGAAGAAGCGACTAAAGCGAAGCATTGGGAACGTGCAGGAAACGATGAGAAGAATGCAGCATGAAGCGGTTGAGACACAGGCGATAAAGATAAACCAGATGCTGCAGGGCCATTATGCTTACTACGGAATGGCTGGCAACATGAGGTGCCTGAGCAAAGTCTATGCTGCTACCGTCACCTTCTGGCGGAAGGTGCTGAGCAGGCGAAGTCAGAAAAGCTATGTAACCTGGGAAGAATACCGCCACATTCGCACATTATTTCCCCTTAAGCGACCGAAACTCTTCATCCCCTACAATCGATTGAAGACCTACGCTATGCTGTGAATCCATTTCTGAAGAGCCCGGTGCGGGAAATCCGCACGCCGGGTTCTGTGGGGGTTCGGGCCACCAGTTGGATGGCCCTTCTACCCGGAGTCGGGGGCTAGCCACCCCCTCTTACCCGATTATCGAATTTTAAATTGCGATATGCCGACTTTTAGTTCACGCGATGCGGCATCCAGCTTTTCGGACAAACGAACCATGCCTTCACTGATGCTCAACTGCTCGTTACTGAGCGACGCAACTTCCTCGGACGATGCCGACGATTCCTCGGCGACGGCACTCACATTCATCATCGCATCAGCCAATACCGCCTACGTCCGGTCAAGCTGGCTAATCGAACCCGTCACGAGTTCAAGTTTCTCGATAGCTCAATAAGCCGCCTCTTCTACGATTATCGTAAAAATCAACATCAGGATTTAACATAGCCTTGCGTAAAAGAGCGCACATCAACGGAAGTGACAACGACCACGGCAAAAGTTGATGCGGGATACCGAGCTGAAGCTTATCCACTTTGCCAGCTTGTCGGTTTTTCCAATTCAAGCTACTTCAGCACGGCTAGCAGCTCAAAAAACGGAACACTTGAAACCTGTGCGCGTTCTAAAGATTTTGAAAGTCATTCCCCAAAGAAAGCGAAATTATATTCGGTAATAAACCGTTATATTAATTTTGCAAGCTAAATATGAGAAGGGGTGCTGTAATTGAAACGATTTTTTGTTTTGATGCTAGCAGCGGTTATGATCTTGACCTTGGCGGCCGCATGCTCCAAATCCGGCGGGGAGCAAGCGCCAGCCAGTTCCAATCAGCCGCAAGAGGAACAAAGCTCGCCGAAGGCCGAAACCGTTACGCTGAAGTTTTGGCGTCCAAGCGGCAATGATCAGGAGAACGGCGCTATTGACAAGCTGATCGCAAACTTTGAAGCCGCAAACCCAGGTATCAAGGTGGAGCTTGAGAATATTCCGTTTGATAATTACGAAACGAAGATCCGCACCGCCCTGGCGGGAAATAATGCGGCAGATATCATTGCGATCGATGCGCCGACCATGCCTTCTTACGTGAGTGCCGGCGCGTTGTACGATCTAACTTCGTTTATGGAAGCGGACGCGAACCTGAGCGATATTCCGGACGGTATTGTAGAGTCAATGAAATACAATGGGAAAATCTATCTCGCCCCTATCAACGAAGCGAATATAGCCATGTTTTACAACAAAAAAATGTTTGAAGCCAAAGGGATTCCGCTGCCATCCAAAAATGTGGATGAAGCTTGGACCTGGGACCAGGTTCTGGACGCTGCCAAGAAATTGAACGATCCGGCGGCCGGCGTAGTCGGTATTGATCCTGCCGACGGTTTTGGCGGCGGAGAAGGTCCGGCTTATTTCAAAACGCCGATTCTGTGGCAGTTTGGAGCCGAAGTGCTGAGTCCTGACGGAAGCACGGCCAAGGGCTATCTGGATTCGAATGAGGCCAAAGAGGCGCTTCGCTTCTATCAATCGCTGTATCAGGGATCCAAGGTGGCGTCGTTAGAATTGCCGCCGGATCCGTTCCCGACTGGCAAATTAGCGATTTCTGTAAACGGGATATGGGCGCTGGGTCACTTTAAAAATAACTTCCCTGATTTCAAATTGGGCGAGGACTGGGACATCGCCCCGCTGCCGAAGATGAAGCGGCAGGCGATGGCCAACGGAAGCTGGACTTTCGGCATCACCGCGAATTCCAAGCACCCGCAAGAAGCTTGGAAATTCATTAACTACATGACAAACACGGAAGGTGCAAAAATTTATGCGGAAATGACCGGGGTTATGCCGGTTCGCTATTCGGTCGTCGACCAGATTCCGGCGATGAAAGAATATCCGTACACCGTATTTGTCGGGCAGACTCAGAAGTTCAGCAGACCGCGCCCGGTAACGCCTGCATATCCTGCGGTTAGCGCGGCGATCCGCGAGCTGTTTGCGGATGTCGGGCAAGGCAACCGGGATGTTGACGCCGCGGCTGCGGATGCCGTGAAAAAGATTGACACTGCGCTCAAAAGCTTGAAAAAGTAACACTGACCCGAAGGCTGCGATGGGAGGGCTCCCTCCCATCGCTTTTCTTTCGAAACCGAACAAATCATCCGAAAGGAGATCACGCCGATGGCTTTGGGCAAATCGTATTCGCTTCGCAAAAGCGATGAGCGAACGGGCATTATCTTCATATTGCCCGCCTTTATCTTGCTTGTTGTATTTGTATTCATCCCGATGTCGAAAGCGTTTTATTACAGTCTCCATGATTATATGCTGGTCAGCGGCAGTAAATCGTTCGTCGGATTAAAAAATTATTCGGCGCTGTTGCAGGATGCGAAGTTTGTGAACAGCATCAAGCATACGTTTTATTTTGCCGTTATCGTCATTCCCGTCCAAACGGCGATTGCGCTTGGATTGGCGCTGCTGATCAAACCTCAGCACAGATACACCGGTTTTTTCCGTACCGCTTTTTTTGTTCCTGTTGTCATATCAACCGCGGTGGCCGGCACGGTCTTTAAGCTGATTTACAACAAAGATTACGGATTGCTGAATGCGTTGCTCAGCGCAGTCGGCGTACCCAAGATCAGCTTGCTCTCCAATCCGGATATCGCGATGAACGGCGTCATTATTCTGGGGATATGGAAAGCCGTGGGCTTTTTCATGATCATATACCTCGCCGGCTTGAACAATATCCCGCAGGACCTGTATGAATCGGCGAGAGTAGACGGCGCAACGAAGATCAAGCAGTTTGTCTACATCACACTGCCTCTTCTGAAGAGAACGACGGCCTTTATCATTATTATTACTACGATCGACGCTATCAAACTTTCGGGACTTGTATTTGTATTGACGTCAGGCGGTCCCAACTCCTCTACGGAAACGATTGTCTATTTTATTTTTCAGACCGCGTTTGAACAAATGCAGATGGGCTATGCGTCCGCGGCGGCCTTCATTCTATTTTTCATGATCCTGATTATATCGGTCGTTCAAATGTTCTCCTTGCGGTCAAAAGTAAATTATTAGAAAGGATGAAGGCTGATGCTTCGGATCATTCATTTTCTTGGGATGACGATAATTGCGGTTGTTTGCCTTCTGCCGATTATTTGGATGATCCTCGGATCCATGCGTTCCTATCAGGAGTTAATTCAGAACGCTGGCCATTTGAGCTTAAATACCTTAGTCCCTGTAGAGTGGACTTTGAAAAACTTTACGGATGTCATTTTCGATGATCAACATCCATTTCTGCGGTATGTATTCAATACACTGTTTGTGGCTGCCACGGTGACCTTGCTTGTCCTGCTTATTAATTCCCTGGCGGCCTTCGCGTTTGCAAAGTTGAGCTTTCGTGGTAGCGCCGCGATATTTGTCCTTTTCATGAGCGCCTTGATCATTCCCGGGGAAGTCATGCTTGTGCCCAACTACATGCTGGTCAACAACCTGGGCTGGCTAAACTCGTTTAAGGCTTTGATTATTCCATCTACATTGTCCGTTTTCGGCATCTTCATGTTGAAACAGTTTTTTGAAGAAATTCCGACTGAAATCCTGGAGTCCGCGCGTCTGGACGGCGCATCCTGGCTGCAGATTTACCGGGCGATCGTGCTGCCTGCATCCGTGCCTGCCCTGATCACGCTTGGCATCATCACCTTTCTGGGGAACTGGGATGGGTATCTATGGCCGCTGGTCGTGATTAATGATGACAAGCTGCAGCTGATTCAAGTCGCTATTGCGAACTTCACGTCCATATCGGGCACCGAATGGACGAAAGTGCTCGCTGCGAATACGATCGCGACCGTACCGATTCTGATTCTGTTCCTTATTTTGCAACGCTATTATGTGCAGGGCATCACCATGTCCGGTGTCAAGGGGTAGTAGTATGAGGAAGAACTCGTTGATTTTAACGGCCGGGGTTGCCGCTGCCGTACTTATCGGGTTTGGAGCAACGATTTTGATGACAGGACGCGGTACATCGACATTCTCGGAAGATGGATCGGGGTTCCCATATTCGAGCGATCCGAATTATTATACGGAACTTTACCGTCCCCAATATCATTTGTCGCCACCCTACGGCAATATGAGCGATCCGAACGGCATGGTTTATTTTGAGGGCGAGTACCATCAGTTTTATCAAAACAGCGGGCAATGGGGACATGCGGTCAGCAGGGATCTCATTCATTGGGAGCATCTTCCCGTTGCACTTGTACGGGATTCGCTCGGTGAGATATGGTCTGGCAGTGCGGTGGTTGACCGGGAGGATACGAGCGGATTTTTCGATGGCAAAGAAGGCCTCGTCGCGATCTTTACGCATTTTAAAGGCGGCGTCCAATCTCAGAGCATTGCCTATAGTAAAGATAAGGGCAGAACGTGGACCAAATATGTGGGAAATCCAGTCATTCCGAACCCCGGACTGAAGGATTTCAGGGACCCAAAAGTTTTCTGGCACAAGCCAAGCAAATCATGGGTGATGGTCGTCGCTGTTGATAACCGCGTCCGCTTTTATACGTCGCCCGATCTGAAGGCATGGAGGATGGCCAGCGAGTTCGGGAGCGATCAAGGCTCGCACGCGGCGGTCTGGGAGTGCCCTGATTTGTTCGAGCTGCCTTTGGAGGGCACCAAAGAAAAGAGGTGGGTGCTGACCGTGAGCATTGGCAGCAATGAGGCGACCAAAGGTTCGACTGCACAATACTTCGTAGGGTCTTTCGACGGCACAACGTTTACAAATGACAACAAGCCTTCTGACGTGCTGTGGACGGATTATGGAAAGGATTTCTATGCCGCCGTATCCTATTCCGATATTCCGGCCAATGACGGCCGCCGCATCTGGTTGGGCTGGATGTCCAACTGGCGCTATCCGTTCGCGATGCCAACCGAACCATGGAAAGGGAATATGTCGATCCCCCGTGAGCTGAAGCTTAGACAGGTGGAGGGTCAAGGCTTGCGAATGATTCAACAACCGATTGAGGAGCTGCAGTCGCTGCGGGGCAAGGAAGTGGTACTGCCTGAGCAGTTGGTGGTCAAAGGCCATAACCCGTTTGCGGGTATTAAAGGTACGTCATATGAATTGGAAACGGAATTGACAGTTACGCCGAATGCGAAATTTACATTTAATCTGAGACAGGGAGACCGCCAGGCGACCCGTGTAAGCTATGACGCCAGTACCGGGCAGCTTACCGTCGATCGTACGCAATCGGGCGTAGCCTCGTTTGAGAAAGACTTCCCGGAAACAATGTCCGCGCCGGTAAGGCTGAACGGGAACAAGTTGAAGCTGCGGTTCTTTGTCGATGAATCCAGCGCTGAGCTGTTCGCGAACGACGGTGAAACCGTATTTTCCAACCTCATATTTCCGGACCCGACAAGCAGCGGTCTGGAGCTAACCGCGGAGGAAGGCGGCGTGACGCTGAATGAGGCTCACTACTATCCGATGCGATCGGTTTGGCGCGATGAAGACCCGGATGGTTTGAAGCCGCTTCGAATTGTGTTTGGCAAGGACTCGCTGGATGTACCTGTGGATGAAAGCCGGAAGATGACAGCCAACGTCCTGCCGTACAACTCCCCCCAGCAGATCAATTGGGAAATTAGCGATGCTGCAATCGCGGCTGTTGAAACGGCGGAAGACGGCGTTATCGTGAAAGGGCTGATGCCGGGATCAGCTGAGGTCAAAGCGACAAGTATAGACGGCAATGTGATTGCGACTTTCAACATCTTTGTCTACGACAATGAAAGAAAGGGAGGATAGGAGACTGGCGAAGCCATGCCGAATAAGCCTTCAATACCGGAAGGCTTCGCTTCTGGCACTCAGCATCATTATTTGATATTGTCATCGTAGAATCTCCGAACGAAGCATGTGATCGGGGATTTTTTTAATGGGAGGGGAATAATATGCGTGCCAAGCGATTGCCGATGAAGTATCCGATCGTCACCTCCTGGCAGTGGCAGGCGAACTCGTTTGCCATTTTGGCCAATTATCCGCAAACGGAACCATGGATCATGAGTCATTTCATTCAGCTTGAGCTCACCATGAACGAAGGCAAATCTTTTGTGGACTTTTACCGCACTCCGACCTTCGAGTTTTGTCCGTGGCTGTTCCATCAGCGTTTGAAACGTGAAACCGTTCGGTATTTCAACGAAGATATTTGTTCGTTCATCATGGATTGCATAGACATGAACAACTATGTATACGGCGTGTTCGTTCAATCGTTTATTCTTGAAATCGGCGAATTCTTCTCCCACGATATGTTTATCTACGGGTACGACGAACATAAACGCATTTTCCATGTGGCCGATTTTACGTTCAAGGGCACTGGCGCTTACTCGTTTGCAGAAGTGTCGTTCGACCAACTCGAGAAGGCATATCATGACATTGACGAGAGCAGGGATTGGTTGTTTACGTGGAAGGGGGGACTCTCCTTGATCAGCTTCGACGGGAGAAGCAATTATGCCTTCAACATGGGCCATGTCGTCGAGCAGTTCCAGGGATTTCTAACCGGCAGCAACGCCTTCGAAAAAAGCAGGGAATTAACCTACGAGACCCCTCCTTGCGTCTTCGGGCTGGAGGTGTACGGGAAGCTGCTCGAAGACCTCGAAAAAATCCGTGCGGGGTGTATGGAAGCGGACTATAAACCTTTTCATGTGATTTTCGATCATAAGTCGCTGATGCTGGAACGGATTGACTATATGGACAGGCATAGATATTTGCAGGAAGCTTCGACGATCCGGGACCAATATCAATCGATCGCGAACGACGCATTGCTGGCTCGCAATCTCATCGTGAAATATACGTTGTCGAACAATGGCGAGATAATCGACAAAGTATTCGAAAAAATAAGAGAAATTCAAAAGTCCGAAAAAGAAATAATCGAAAGAATATTGGATCGGCTTGTGGCAAAATAATCCAAGAAGATGAGAAACGGAGGGGGAATCGTGACCATAAGGAATGAGCCGCTGAAGCGAATCGTGCGCCTGATCGAACGGAATATGGCATCGGACCAAGACTCTAATCTTGCTCAGGTAACGGCGGATACACCGTTACTCGACGTTTGGCAAAGGATGGATTCGATGCAGGTCATCACGCTGGTCATCGAGCTGGAGAGCGAGTACGGTCTGTCGCTGCCGGATGAGCTATTGGGGAACATGACCGGCAGCCAAGTGACGGTAGGCGACCTCGCCGCCTTTATTCTTGAAGGCCGGACGAAGGCGCAAGCGTAACCAGCGGCACCGCGTCAGGCGCACCCGCAGCATGCAGTCTGAAAGCGTAATGTTGGCGATCAAGTCCAAGACGAGACGGATGGAACGAACGAGAATGACGCATCATTTGCTTCATCATGCTTATTTTCGAGTTCCACAACAGGCCGATCTGGGAAGGGTACTGCAAGATCGCGGCTATTTTCATTTTCAGGCATGAGCGGGGCAACGTGATATGTGTGGAATGAAGATCTTGCGCGAGATCCGTTTCCCAACCCGGATCGTTGCGAAAACACAAGTAGGGCAGGTCTTCGTAGTAGATCAAGCTAGAAATGCCCCTTGCATCGAGCGCCTCGACGTGTTTTTCGACGGCATGGCGGACGATGCCATGATCCACATGCCTTCCAATGGCGAGCGGAACGAATATTTTTTCGTAAGCGTTTGGATTTACCCTCCTGTTTAAGACAGCCGTCACCTCCTGTATAACCTCATGTTCGGCATGATAATCGGTTCGGAAGATGTCCGTTAACTTGTTGTAAACGGGATTCCCTTCATTATTCTTTCGATAGATGCATTCCAACAGATCCAGATGGAGCCAATCCGCGCCAAGCCGTTTGCAAGCCAGACGATCCTCTTCCCGGCGCGAGTCCATGGCATTCAAACCCAGCCCGATTTTTTTGTGAATAATTCGCGCGAGCAAGGACAGTTCCGTGCCGGCACCCGTAAAGACAGTCGCGACGGTTACGCGGCTGCCGCTCCGAACAAGAGCGTCGATATAGTCTCCGCAGGAAATGACAGCATCGTCCAGATGCGGGGAAACGAACAGGTAGCGGCGGTTCATATGAGGCCTCCGTTTCGCTTTGTATTACAAATATATAACTATTATATCATTAAATGGGTATTTTGGCTTGCCTTTTTATCTGCATCCCTATTCCCGTTGGAGAGGTGTTAAGCATGTTTGAAAAAATCAAAGCGATTATCGCGACCGTATGTGAGAACGATTCGCTTCGCGAGACGCTGACGCCGAGCAGCGACTTGATTAACGATGTAGGTTTGGATTCACTGCAAATGATCACGTTTATTCTTGGCGTCGAAGAAGCGTTCGGCATCGAGATCGCTTATGAAGATTTGGATCTTTCTTGCCTGCTGTCGATCGAGGCTTTCATGGATTACTTGAATGGGTTGGAGAAAAAAATTGTCTAGCATGCTGCTGGCCGGTACGTTTGATTCGGAGTCTTACTGGAGAGATGAAAAGTGCAGCAAGCTGCCCGCCATACCGGACAAGGAACGTTCGCGCATCGTCATGGCAATGGATGAGCTGATGGCCCCCTTGTGCAGCAGGAATGACACCCTGCTGACGCGGTTTCCGATGGAGGAAGCGCACAAGAACTATCTGGCAAGCATCGGTTTTCCATTTGCTCATATCTGCTCCGGAACGTCCGGGGAGCACCCGAATCTCTTTCGCGTCCTAGGGGAAGGGAAAGACACGGACGACCGCCTGAAGAAGTTTGGAAGGATGTCCCCATATTCGGTTGTGCCGTACGTTCATGAGGTCATGACCAAATACGGATACGCGAACAAGCTGCCCTCGCTGGAGTCCGTAAAACGGGTGAATTCAAAGATGTATTCGGCCCGGTTGTCCGAACGGCTGCTCGGAACCTCCTACAGCAAGCCGGTGTATAGCGCGCAACAATTGCAGGAGTCCGCTCATTCCTTGTTTGAGCTTCATGGCTCGGTGTTGGTGAAAGACCCGTTCGGTGTTTCCGGGAAAGGTAATATCCTTCTTCAGACGGGGGGTTCGCTGGAAAGGTTCGTATCGTATATCCGGAAGCAGGAGGCGGAAGGCGCGAACACTTCCTTGCTTGTCGAGCCTTTTTTCGCCGTCGAACGCGACTTTTCGTGCCAGTTTGAGATCGCAGTAGACGGTGCATACCGGCTCGTCGGCCTGCAGCAGATGCTGAACAAGCAGTTCGCGTATGCAGGATCGGAAACGATGGAAGGAGCGGACATTCAAGCGTTGGAGTCCGCGGGCTACTTCGCCGTAATGGAACAAGTTGCTTCGAGTCTTTATTTGGATGGCTATTTCGGCCACGTGTGCGTCGATTCGATGGTTTTATGGGGCGGGACCTTGGTGCCGATCGTGGAAATCAACGCGCGAAAATCGATGGGTCTGATCAACCATAAATTGGATCAAACGCTGGCGTGCGACGGTAAGAAAGGTTTTTTTACGTTTCGCTCTGTCGGCTGCCGCCATCGCTTTGATTACGGAATGTGGCTTCAGGAGCTCAAACATCGGGGTATCTTGTACCCGAATCATCAAGGGGAAGGGATTCTCCTTCTCTCCTCCGCGACGTTGTTCGCGGGTTTCGACGAAGCCCGGATCCCGGAAGCCGCAAACGGCAAGCCGGTCAAGGGCAGGCTTTACATGTCGGTCGTTGCCGGCGATTCAACCGGGAGAAAGAGATTGCTCGATCGTCTTCAAGAAAGCTTCGTTCAGTTAGGGGGAATGTGGTATGGCTAATCTTCCGAAGCCCCCGATCACACTCCTCGGTTCGGGCAACTCGCTGGGCGTGTACGTGCCTGCCGTGCAGGTAAGCTCGAACCTGAGCCGGCGCGGAATTCCGAATGAAATCTGCGTGCTGGAAAACACCTATTTCGAGGCGATCAAGGAGAAGGTCCCCGCTTACCGCAAAGCCTTTCATCACCATTTCGCGCTCGCCCGGAAAAGCGCCGAATGGGCGCGCGACATCGCGGATTGCTTGGATCCGGTTAAAGTGACCCGGCTGCTGGAGCAATGGGGACGGGAGCGGCGGACTTGTTTTATCGCGTTCACGGGGTTTTGGATACCGATTCTGGAGCAGTACGAACGGCAAGCGGACGGACTTCGGTTGGAAATCGACATGCTCCATCTCGACGCCGTCCTCTCCCCTTCTTATCTTGTTTACGGGGAGAGAACCCGTCCATATCGTCATGTCTGGTTCTATGACCTGCAGGGAGAACGGTTTACCCTGCAAATCCCGATCACCGAGGAGGCGCCGGTCCCGTTTCGCGATCGGGAAGAGCGTTATATCGCTCATGGCGGTGGATGGGGGATCGGAACGTATGCGCGGGCGGTTCAGGAGCTGTTGGATGCGGGCAAACAACTCGATGTGCTCGCCTATTATGACGAGGATATCAAGCCGCATGAACAAATACGCTATTTCAGGAACGATCCGGAATGGAGTCCCTGGATCAAGGACGGGCAAGGCCGGTATCCATTCCCGCCGCTTGCGCGGATCGATCATGGAGAGAAGCCCGTATATCTCAACCGAGAGTCGAACCCTCTGCTGTTCGATGTCATTCGCAACGCTGCCGCCATTATCAGCAAACCGGGCGGCTATTCTTTAATGGAGTCGTTCGCGGCCGCGACGCCTTTCGTCTTTCTTGAACCCTTCGGCCGGCATGAGGCCGCCAATGCCGACTACTGGATCGCGCAGGGATTCGGCATCGCGTATGCGGATTGGAAATCCGAAGGGTTCCGGGCGGATATTCTGGAACGCTTGCACGATAATCTTATGCGCGCGCGGGAGCGCTGCAATCACTATGGAGGTGTCAGCCATGCAGCCGAAAACGACACGGAAGTTCGATGAGCGTGTGTTTAACGATTTGAAGCGAACGATTATGAATATGTCGCGCGCCAGCCGCCTCAGGGCGATCGACAGCCGATATGCGATGGAGGTTCCCGAGGATATCGGCATTAAGCTGAACAATGGGTGCAATCTCCGTTGCAAACATTGCTACGAATGGAATGCCGATGGCTTTCACTGGGAGATGTCCAAGGAGGAACAGGGGAAGGAAATCGACATCGCTTTGGTCGAGAAGGTTCTTGCTTTTACGTCGGAAAAGAAGTCGAAGATCTATCTTTGGGGAGGGGAACCGCTCTATTACAGCAAGTTCGATCAACTTGCCGGCCTTTTGGAGAAAGACCCGCGCACGACCACGATCTGCACGAACGCCATCTTGCTTGAACAGAACCTGGACTCCCTGTTGAAGATAGGGGAAGGACTCGTCGTTCTCGTCAGTTTGGAGGGATTCGAGGAAGAGAACGATGCCATTCGGGGAAAAGGAACCTACAAGAAGGTCGTCAAAGCGGTGGAATGCCTGCTCGATCTTCAAAAGCGGAACATTTTCAAGGGCAAAGTTTCCATTAGCCTGACCATGAACGATCTGATGATTCCAAAGCTGTTCGATTTTATGGCGCACTTCGAAAAGTTGGGCGTCGATTCCGTGTATTTCGTATATCCGTGGTATATATCCCCGGAAGCGGCGGCGGACATGGACGACTTCTACATTCGGGAATTCAACTGGCTGGATCCCATCCAGCAAGGCCGCTGCAGTTGGCATTCTTTCACTTTCCGCATCGCCGAGGAGAATATTGAATCGCTGAAACGCGAGGTTCGCCGAATCTCCGAGCACACCTGGAGCAGCCGTATCCGGTTCATGCCGGCATTGGAACAGGATGAAATCGAGGACTTCGTCAAAGGCATTCAGAAAACGGGGATGAATCGAAAGGAATGCTTGGCCATTTCGACGCGTATGGATGTTCTGCCGAGCGGCAACGTCACGCCGTGCAAGTTCTTTCCCGAAATGGCGGTCGGTAACCTGAGCGAGGCAAGCGTTAAGGATGTATGGCATGGCGAAGCTTACAGCAAGCACCGCGAGGTGCTGTCCTGCGGACTCATGCCGGTCTGTTCGCGTTGCGGACTGCTCTATCATTACGGTCGTTAACTATGAAAGAAATAGACGCGGGAGGATTCGGCGATTGGAAGCGATCAGAGTGGAGCGGCTAGCCAAAGATTTTACCTATTATACGAAAGAAGTCGGCATCAAGCATTCTCTCAAAAACCTCTTCTACCGTAAAACCTTGATCAAAAACGCGGTCAAAGAGATCTCCTTTTCCATTGAGAAGGGAGAGATGGTGGCTTTTCTGGGGCCGAACGGCGCCGGCAAAACAACGACGCTGAAGATGCTTTCCGGCATCTTGTTTCCGACAAGCGGGGAACTGTCCGTCCTGGGCTTCAGGCCCTATGAACGGAAAAAGGAGTTCAAGAAGCAGTTCGCGATCGTCATGGGACAGAAGAGTCAGCTGTGGACAGACTTGCCTGCCGCCGAATCCATCCTGCTGAATAAGTACATTTACCAAGTGGACGACCGACAATACGAGCAGACGATGGAAGAACTAGTAGATCTGCTTGACGTAAGGCAAATCCTGAATGTGCAAGTCAGACGTCTCTCGCTTGGCGAACGGATGAAGATGGAGCTGATCGCGGCGCTTGTCCATAAGCCGAAGCTGCTGTTTCTGGATGAACCGACGATCGGGCTTGATATCGTCACCCAAAGGAAAGTGCGCGAGTTTCTAAAGTACTATAACGCGTATCATCGCACGACGATTATTCTGACGAGCCACTATATGAAGGATATTGAGGATTTGTGCAAGCGGACACTCATTATCAATGAGGGGAATCTCGTCTACGACGGAGACTTGAAGCGAATCGACGATGTGTTGAACGAGACCAAAATCATCAGGTTGAAGTTCGCGGAACACGTGGTTCCTGAAAGGCTGCAGCCTTTCGGAGTGGTCCGGGAGGCGAACGGCTATCAGGCAACGCTTGAAATCGCGAAGGATCGGATTCGCCCGGCTTCACGTGATTTATTGTCCGTTTTTCCGATCGAAGACATCACGATCGAAGACATCCCGATCGAGGAAGTCGTCGTCTCGTTGTATAGAAGGGACCAGCAGGTGCCGGTATGAGCCAGAGCCAGTACCCGAAATATTTACGCGTATTCAAGCTTGGCGTTCAATCGTCGATGGAGTATCGGACGGATTTTGCGTTCTCTTTGATCAGCGCATTCTTTCCCATACTGATTCAATACTATATTTGGTCATCGGTATACGGCAGATCCGAGTCTTCGCAGTTTTTCGGTTACAGTTACGGCGAGATGATTCTCTACACGATCGTGGCGGCCATCGTGACCAAGATCGTCACGACGGACATGGCTCATGCGATCGCCTCGGAGATCAAGGATGGGGCTTTAAGCAAGTATCTGATTCAGCCTGTCAGTTATTTCGGCTTGAAACTGTTTACGATGCTTGGGCAGAAATTGTTTTTTTTCTCGGTGATGCTGCTGGTCATGTTCCTTACGCTCATTTATTTTTCCGACGCGTTCGGGATTCGGATTTCTTTCGTCACCTTGCTTTTTTTTATCCTTTCCATGGTGTTGTCTTTGCTGCTGAACTTCTTCATTTCGTATACGATTGCGGCAATTGCGTTCAAACTCTCGGAAATCTCGTATTTTTTCGAAATGACCGGCTTGTTCGTCATTATATTGAGCGGGGGAGTATTCCCGATCGAGGTCTTCGGTTCGACTTTGAACGAGGTACTGGACTGCCTGCCGTTTAAGTACACGATTTATTTCCCTTCGAATGTCATTAACGGAAGGTTGACGATGGAGGAGATCCTTAACGGGTTGCTCATGCAGCTCTTCTGGCTAACCGCTATGTACCTGATCTCTCGAGCCGCGTGGCGCGCGGGACTAAGAAAGTATCTCGGGTTGGGGGGATAGCTGTTGGAGAGCAGGCTCGGTAATTTTAAAAACTATCTAGTCATTTATTGGCTTTTCATTAAGAACTGCTTTATCGCGCAGTTGGAGTACCGTACGAATTTCGTGCTAGGTATCGCAGTCGAAATCGCTTATTTATTTTCAAAGCTGTTGTATGTTGTCGTCGTTTACCAGACGGACCTGCATATCGGATCCATTGGCCCGGACGGCATTCTGATGTTCGTCGGCACCTACACGATGATGACGGGCTTCTATGCAGGTTTGTTCTTCCCCAACTTTGTTCGCGTCTCCGAGTATATCCGTTCGGGCGCGCTCGACTTGCTGATGGTAAAGCCGGTATCGCTGCAGTTTTTAGTGACGCTCCGTTATATCGATCTCGGAATGCCGATTCCGAATCTCATCGCCGGCGGGACGAT
Source organism: Cohnella sp. CFH 77786 (assembly GCF_019400745.1). Lineage (GTDB taxonomy): Bacteria > Bacillota > Bacilli > Paenibacillales > Paenibacillaceae > Cohnella. Next base: position 14,882 of record NZ_WJIB01000025.1, read on the forward strand.
GGTGGCGATCGGCTGGAGGGCGCTTGATATTCCCGTCACCGCATACCATCTGACTGTGTTCGTGTTTTATTTGATAATGGCTTTGACAATCACGTACAGCTTGATGTTTATTCCTGCGCTGCTATCCTTCTGGTTCGTCAATACGGGAGGGCTGGCCGGTATTTTCTACGCGATCTGGGATGCCAACAATATGCCGATGCCGATCTATTCGCGGCTTATTCAGAGGATTGGAGTCTATGTGCTGCCCTTTCTCGTGATCACGAATTTTGCGCCCATGATGGTTATGGACCGGCTTACTCCCACCCAAGCCACCTGGGGGGTATGCGTGTCGATTCTATTGCTCGTGTTCGTCCGATTATTGTGGAATAAAGCGATTCGTAACTACAGCAGCGCTAGCGGCTGAGTTGTATGGGGGGAAAACCGATGAAGACGAAATGGACATTATCCGGCATTGACCTTGTCTGTCCAAGCTGCAAAGGCAGTCTGAGCGATTCGGAAGCAAGCTTGGATTGCGAAGGCTGCGGCCAACGCTACGAGAAGGCGGAAGGCATTCCCGTGATGTTGTCAAAATCCGATCCGTCGGCGGCGCGAAAGGAAGAGATACAAACGATCTTCACCTCCATTAACCAAGTGTTGGAGAATAAAGGGTTGTCCCGGTTTTCAACCTTCGTGAACTGGGGCTATGCGCCGCTTGATGAGGAGGAGGGGAGTTCAAGACCTGGCGCCATCAACCAAAGCTCCATTCGGCTGCTGCAGGAAATCATCGGCGATCACGATCTTGCGAATCTTGATGTTCTGGAGATTGGTTGCGGGAGGGGCGGCAACATTAACGCGCTGTGCAGGAGCTTCGGTCCCCGAAGCGTGGTCGGCCTCGATCTTACCCCATCGAACATCGTGTTTTGCGAGCGAAACAACCGATTTGACCATGCGCACTTTTGCGTCGGCGACGCGGAAGAGCTGCCAATCGGCTCGGGCTCGTGCGATGTTGTGCTGAATATCGAGTCTTCGCATCTGTATCCGAATATAGGGCGCTTCTATGAAGAAGTGTACCGGGTGCTCAAGCCGGGCGGTCTATTCCTCTATGCCGACGTTCTAAACGCGCCTGAGTTTGAGGTCAACGAAGCGGAATTGCATCGGCTTGGCTTCCGTATGACACTCAGCCGCGACATTACGCCCAATGTGCTTCGCTCCGGCGACGCATCGCTTAGGAGCCGGATTCATGCGCTTGACGGTACATTCGGGAACGACGACGGCACGCTGGAATGGTTGGAAGCGCCCGGCACGCAGAACCACAAGGATATGATGGACGGCAGAAGGCTGTTCAAGATTCTACACTTTGTCAAAGGTTGACGCGGGAGGATCCGGTTCGGGTTCAATCCCTATATGCAGGAGGGTCTATCCATGAGTTTACGGTGGCCGCCAGTCGGAATAGCTTTAGTATGTCCCCGCTGCAAGCATCGGCTGGAGGAAACGGAAGTGCAGCTGCAGTGTCTCGTTTGCGCTGCCCGCTATGAGGTTCTTGCAAGCGGCGCGCCTTGCCTTCTGTCCGTCTCGCCGGAGCGGGAGAACGGGGCAGCCGCGCGCAAAGACGAGGTCAAGCGCATGTTCACCGCTTTTCATCAGGCTCTGGAGGAGAACGGCTTGTCCCGTTTCTGCAAGTTTATCAATTGGGGTTATGCCGCTGAGGAAGATACGGCTTCCGTCCTGACGGCGGGCGTCAATCACAACTCGATCCGCTTGTTGAAGGAGATCTTAAACGGCCTGGATCTAACCGGCATGGATATATTGGAAGTAGCATGCGGGAGAGGCGGCAACGTCCGCGAACTTTTCAAGAGCTGGAGCCCGCGCAGCGTGGTGGGCCTTGATTTGACAGAGGCGAACATTGCGTTCTGTCAGACGAACAACAGGCATCCTCACTCTTATTTCTTCGTGGGAGACGCAGAGGAGCTTCCGATCGGTACGGAGTGCTGCGATATCGTGCTGAATGTTGAATCGTCCGATCTTTATCCGCACATTGATTCCTTTTACATGGAGGTCTACCGGGTATTGAAGCCGGGCGGCATGTTCGTCTATGCTGACGACTTGGCGGCAGAGAAGTTCGAGGAAGGAGAGCGTTATTTGCGCAATCTGGGCTTTGAGCTTCAGCAATCGCGCGACATTACGGATAACGCCCTTCGTTCAAGCGATCTTGCTTTGCGGAATCGGTTGGCCGCGTTCGGCGGGTCCGACCGAATGAACGAAGAGATCATAAGTACGATGGGCGTTCCGGGAACGCCCATATACGACGACATGCGAAGCGGGAAGCGCAAGTACAAGATCTTGCATTTTCGCAAGCCAGCGAGTCACGATGCGTGATCCTTTATTCTCGATTATTGATCATTCGGTCTATATTCCGCATTCTCGCATCACGACCGAGGACGCGATCCGACAGGTGAAGGATGACGGCATCGATTTTTGGATGAGCGAATCCGCCTATCGCGGCAATGGTTTTGAGCTTGTTCCCGTCGAGCAGTCGCTTAGTCTGGAGCAGATGATCGGCGCGGCATGCACTCCGATTCTGAGCCGGGCATCGCAAAGGGAGATTCGGATTGCGGCGATCATTTTCGCTTGCGTGACGAATCGAGATCAATCGGATCGCCATTTGTTTGCAAGCTTGGTTGGCCATTTCGGTCTGGAACAGGTTCCCGTTATTCCATTGGAGGAATACGGCTGCTCGACCGTGCATTTGTCGTTCCGCCTGGCAGAAGCTTTTTTTGCGGCGTGTCGAGGGGGAGATGAGGCCATTCTGTTCGTTACCGCCGACAAAGCGAAGGCTTCGAACCACCGGAGCGATTCATACATGATTTATGGCGACGGTGCCAGCGCGGCTTTATACCAGAAGCGTCATGGCGAGGGTCAACAAGTGTTCACTACGAGGATGAAAGTCGACGGACTCCTTTACGACGCTGCACCGGAGCGGATCAAGTTATATTTTTCAACCTTTTACCTGGGAATCCGGCAGGTAGTGAGGACGGTGCTTGGCGATTGCGGCATGGGTATTCGCGACATCGCACTTATTTTCTGCACGAATCTGGGACTGCAGACGTGGAACACTTTTGCTCAAGTACTAGGCTTTCCTTTGGAAAAGTTTTATGCGCAGACACTGTCAGAGGAAGGGCATATCCACAATACCGATATTTTGCACAACATCGATCATGCGGTCAAGAACGGTTTCCTGAAGCGAGGCGATTATTATTTAACGGTAACCGTTGGCTTCGGGGGTTATTATGGATGTTCATTGCATCGGTATGATTAGGAAGTGGTCGATTTGAACAAAACGGAAATGTATATCTCAATCCATTATGCGGAAGCGTTCATAAGCGATCGGAGGCAACCGTTATGGGAGCGGATCGTTCAGTTATTGAGCGCGGATATGCAGCGCGTAAAAGAAATAGACCTGCTATGTTATTGTCACCAAACGAATCCCGATCCTGGCATGATCGGGTGCTCCAAGATAAGAAACGAGTTAAACCTGACCGGCGTCTTTCCGCTCGTTGTCGGCCAGTCGGGCTCTCTCTCGTTCACGAATATATTAACGATACTGAACTGGCTTTTTGCCTGCGGCTCGCATCGTCGGGCGCTATGCGTAATCGCCGATTCCCGATTGAAAGCGATTGGAGCGGAAACAAACTCCTATCTGACTCAAATATCCATTGTCTGTGTAACCGAAGAGCATGGCGATTACAAAATCGAGGATCATCGGAAGGACAAAGGAAGTCAGCGCACGTGCCTGACAGACTCGGCCGCCGAACCGTTCCTGCAATTGTATAGGCAAGAAAAGAATCGGGCCATTGATGAAAACGAACAGATCACGCTTCATTTCGAAGCGGGAGAATTCGGCAGAAGCGAATTGAAGCTCCGCAGAATGTCCTTTTCATCCTTCAACGGTAGATTAGAAAACTGAAAAAAAGTAAAAGGAGGGCGAAAGTTCTCCTTTTACTTTTTTTACATATACAGACAGTTATTTTCGCTAAAGCATTGAGAACTTCTGTACTTGGAAAAAACTCCGCTTAACGCGGCCGTGCATCTTCGAAGATGGCACGATAGTTGGCAGTTTGCAGGAGTAATCGCCTCAGATGGTGCTGTGCGCACCATATTTTGCAGTTTGTTGATGTAATCGCCTCAAATGATGCTGTCTGCACCATCCGGGCCGTTTTTTTCTTTGTCAGAGGACGGCGCAGCCGTTTTAATTAAGCTCCCCACTAGACATTGGACTGTCAAGAAGTTGAAAATAATTGAGGGTTAAACAAAAGTGGAGAATGTACTCTCTACTCCGATAAGTTTCGACATGTGATATAATCCTAACAAACGTCTTGGAACCGATTTCATTCCAACACGTGATGACTTGCATTAGATCCACCGATGGAGGTTGTCTTAGTGATAAACAGATTCTTAACGGTTGCGCTTGTCGTGCTTCTTGCAGCGGCAATGATCACAGGTTGCTCTTCGACAGATGGCGATAAGTTGTCAGAGCCTTCAGAGGTTGCGGATAAGCCGCCCGTGGAAGATCGCATCACGCTTACATTCTGGAGAAACTCGGGTAACGACGCAGAAAATGCTGCTTATGATCAGCTTGTGGCCGGGTTTATGAAGAAGTATCCGGAAATTAAGGTGGAGATGACTCCCATTCCCTATTCGGATTATGACACCAAACTGCGCACCTCGATTGCTTCGGGAAACCCGCCGGATATTATGGCGATCGATGCGCCCAACATGGCTTCCTACGCGGAAGCGAAAGCGCTGTATCCGCTAACGTCGTATTTCAAGTCGGACGGCAATATAACGGATATTCCGGCATCGACGTTATCAACCTATACGTACAAGAACGAAATTTATATGGCGCCGCTTACGGAATCTTCGATCGCTCTGTTCTACAACAAAAAGATGTTCGAAGCCAAAGGGATTCCGCTGCCTTCTAAAGATCCGGAACAACCTATGACTTGGGAACAAGTGCTGGATGCCGCAAAAAAACTGACGGATCCCGAAAGCGGGGTTTACGGAATCGACCCCGCGCAAGGGTTCCAGAATGCGGGAGCAACGGCTTACTTCAAGTACCCGATCATCTGGCAGTTCGGCGGGGAGGTCATGAGTTCCGACGGAAAAACATCCAAAGGGTATCTGGATTCACCAGAAACGAAAAAGGCGCTGCAGTTTTACTCAGACCTGTACAACAAGCATAAAGTTTCGGCACTTGAATATCCTCCGGACCCGTTTCCTAACGGGAAAGTGGCAATGACGGTCGACGGTTCCTGGTCATTGTCTTATTATGCGGCTCATTTTCCCGATTTTAAATTGGGGGAAGACTACGACATCGCGCCACTGCCGAAGGGAGTCAGGCAGGCCGTCGCAAACGGGAGCTGGGCGTATGCCATCTCCTCCAGGAGCAAGAACCCGGACGCAGCCTGGAAGTTCGTCAACTATGTCACTGGCTATGAGGGTTCCAAGACGTATGTTTCGATCACGAAGGACATCCCTGTACGATATTCCGTAGCCAAGGAAATCGTTGAACTGAACGACTATCCGAAAAATATTTTCGTCATCCAAAATCGGAAGTTCGGGCGCTCCCGCCCGATTACGCCGATCTTCCCCCAAATGTCCGAAGCGGTTAAAAAGATGTTTGAGGAAGTGGTGATCGGCAAACGCAGCATCGATCATGCCACGGCTGATGCGATCCAGAAAATCGAGGAGGCATCTGTTGAATCATATTAAAAGAAGCGACCTGACGATAATAGAATTTTTTCCTTCGCCCAACCTTTAAAATAAATTCGAAAGGAAGTTGAAGTCGTATTGAGGTGATGGTGTGTTCTATTCGCTGCGAAGCCGATTGATGCTCATCTTTTCCATTCTGCTCATCGTTCCGCTTGTGACGCTCATTGTCGTGATCAGCCGCGAGTCTTCCAAACTCATTCAGAGCTCGATCGAGACATCGACCTCCCAAACGATCGATCAATTCGCTTCGCACGTCACCACGCTGCTTACGCAAGTCGAGGATATCGGCACCCAAATCATGAGCAACCGGATTACCCAAGATTGGGTGGCCGCGGAGCTCAAAGCCTCTTCAACGATCGAGGAGCGTGTACTCGCCAAGCAGCATCTGCGGGAATTTTTCTCTTCTTTTGCGGTCAACAATTCCAACCAGATTACGATCAGCGCGTTCACAGACAAATCAGGGGGAGTGTGGACGCAAGATCGCACCTATCTGAAGAGTGAATGGTACCGCCAATTCCAGCTTGGGAAAACACGCTGGACCTATTCTCACAAAGACGGGGATCAGTCTGACGAGATCATGATGCAACGGGAGATCAACAGCTTTCTGATTCCGCTCGTTCATCTTCAGTCCTTGCGCGAGATCGGTTTTGTCAAAATCAACTATCCGACAGCCGTGTTGAAGGATGCAATCGAAAAAATCCGCTTCGGGAATACCGGTCGGGTATTTCTGCTTTCGAGCAATGGAGCGAGCGTGCTCAATCAGAGTCTCGCAGGCAGCGAGGGGGTAATCCGGTCCGGACTGTCCGACCTGGCGGAACAAACGCAAAGCGGATTGCGGGGCGTGTTCTCCGAAAAGCAGGACGGACAGAACTTCCTGTTCTTCTACCGTAAACTGCCGGACCAGGATTGGATCATCCTCGGAGCTGTGCCGGAACGTGAACTCTATCAAAAAATCGATGTGATCAGACGCACGATGCTGCTGTTCAGTTTGTTGCTTCTGCTCATCGTCATTGTTGCCGCTTTCCGATTGTCGCACGGCATAACCAGACCGCTAAGCGCCATGGCCAAAGCGATGAAGCACGTGGAAAAAAGCGAGTTCTCGAAAGCGATCGGCCTTATACCGCAGGTGCGTAACGGGCACAGCGAGGTAGGTTTCGTCACCCGTGTGTTTGACCGCATGACCCACCGTCTTCAATATCTCATCGAGACGGAATATGAAACGAATCTCAGGCGCAAAAATGCGGAGTACAAAGCGCTTCTGCTTCAGATCAATCCGCACTTCTATTACAATTCACTGGAGCTCATCAGCGGTTTGGCTGCCACGAAACGGGAAGATCTGGTCATGGATGCGACGGAGGCGCTGGGCAAAATGATGAGGTATTCCTTGGATCTTCATAGCGATACGGTTCCTCTCAAGGAAGAACTGGCATACATGCGTGATTATTTGTTCATCCTAATGCATCGATATGGGGACAGTCTGGACGTCGCGATTCAGGAGGATCCGTCTGCAAACGATCTGTTGATCACCAAATTCATTCTGCAGCCGTTAATCGAGAACGCCGTAAAGTACAGCTTGGAGAGAGATGGCTTTGCCGTGGTCAGAGTGAAAACCGCACTTGATGATCACTCTCTTCTTCTTACCGTCATGGATAACGGAATCGGCATGAACCCGGCTCTGGTGGAAGAACTGATGTCTGTGGCGAGGGGATCCGATTCGGCCGCGATACTGGACACGGAAGGTAAAAGCATCGGCCTGCGCAACGTTCTTTCGCGTTGTCGATTGATGTATGGGGAAATTTTCCGGCTGGAGCTCGAATCGCGTCCGAATGAGGGGACAGCCATTACGTTGAGGCTTCCCGTGATTAGGGGGTGACTGCAATCTATTCCGTCATGATTGTCGATGATGAAGTGGGCGTTCGTACCAGCATTAAGGCGAAGATCAACTGGGAAGCCGCCGGTTTTCAGATTGTTCTGGAGGCGAGCAATGGCGAGGAAGCGCTGCGGCTTCTGGGAGAGCATCCCCTGCCCGATCTGATCATATCGGATATCCGCATGCCGGTGATGGATGGAATTGCTTTCATGCAAGCCTGCAAAGAAGCGTATCCTCACATCCGAACGGTCGTTTTGTCCGGTTACTCGGATTTCGAATACATGAAGTCGGCCATCCGGTTCGGCGTGAAGGATTACCTGCTTAAGCCCGTCGTTCGAAGCGAATTGGCCGAATTGATGGCCAAGATCGCGGCGGAGCTGGAAGAAGACCGGCACCGGAACCAGGAAAAGCAGCGGGATCTCAAGAAGAGCGAGGAGCTTGTCCGAGTGGCACAGGAGCAGCTGTTGCTGCAACTGGTGAAGAGCGAATGGCTCAGCTTGCCTGCGGTGAAGGAAAGGCTTCATCAATTGCAAATGTCCGCTCTGGCGGCGGATGATTTGCAAGCGCAGTTCGTCACCGTGGAGATGAGGGTGCCGACGGGAAGGCTGGAAGCATGGAGCGAGCGCAAGGATTTGCTGAATCTTGCCTTTCAGCTCCTCGGCAGGGAAACCGCGCTCAAATGGAACCACATTTACTGTTTCCCGGACGTCAGTCAACCCTCCATGATTTTCTTCCTGGTGCGCCTTGACGGATCAAGGACGGGCAGCGGGTTCACGGATCGGTTCGTCCGCGAGTTGAAGCGGGATATCAAGCGGTATCTTCGGCTCCATTGCGTCGTTGGAATCGGCGAACGGATCCATGGGCTGAAACAGTTGAAGAACGGATATGCATCAAGTATGCTAGCTTGGAGCCAAGGCACCGTCGAGGAGGGGCATGCCGATGGTGCTCGCCGGACGATGGATTTGACGAACGCTTTCACACCGGAAACGGAGCGCAAGCTCGTCCATGCGCTGGAGAGCCTGGATATGCGGTCGTTCAGCCAACACCTTCAGAAGGTGTTCACGGCGGACCGGGACACGCCGATGTTTGCGTTCACCTTCCTTACTTTTCGGATCATTCTGCTGTTGTATGCCATTGTCCAGAAGTTCGAAGCGGGGGATTCCCTGAAGCAATACCTCTGGAACTGCCAGATGACGGTGAGGAGTCACGAATCCCGCGAGCAGGTGCTGGAACAGCTGCACGAATTGGCGCAATTGGTCATGGACGAGGTGAGGAAAACCCGTTTTTCCAACGGGCAGCAGCTGGGGGAAGCGATACGCATTTACGTGGACGAACACTACTCTTATGAATTGACGCTGTCTTTCCTGGCCGAGATGTTTCATCTGAACGAAACGTATTTATCCGGGCTGTTCAAGCAAACGGCCGGTATGACCTTCAGCGACTACGTAACGAAGCTGAGGCTGACGAAAGCCGCTCGGCTGCTCGAGGAGAATGAGCTGAAGTTGACGGATATCGCTACGCTTGTCGGCTATTCTAGCTCCAGTTATTTCAGCACCGCATTCAAGAAGTTTTACGGCATAAGTCCCAAAGAATACCGGGACAAGTGCGCGCGATCATAAGTTTGTTCTTTCCCCGGGGGGTTCCCGGGTTTTTTTTCGTTGCGGCACGAAAATATTGAAAATGTGAAACCGAACAGATTGAAATCTTTTGTCCGGCGAGTTCGGTAACATAACGGTAATGTGGGAGGAACTGTCTGGATCGGCAAACGATTTGCGCCGCCGTGGTTTCGTCAGGATCGTCTGAACAATAGGAGAGGTGAGAATGGGCAACATGAGCGCAACGCAGAAAAATAGGATTCACGAGGAAAGAATTGTTTTTGCAAACGAAGCGCTTGAGCGACAATTGGATAAGGTAAAGGACGCCGGATTTCGGCTGTGCTACCATATGATGCCGCCGGCGGGTTGGATGAACGACCCGAACGGGTTGATCCAGTGGAACGGCGAATACCATCTGTTCTATCAGCACGATCCGTATCAGCCGAAGCAGGGGCCTATGCATTGGGGCCATGCCAGAAGCCGGGATTTGGTCTACTGGGAGCATCTCCCGGTCGCGCTTGCGCCTTCGGAGCCCTATGAATACGTCGAGTTCGGCGGCGGCGGCTGCTGGTCGGGAAGCGCGGTGGATGATGAGGGGGTGCTTACGCTTATTTATACCGGGCATGTAGACGGCAGGGATCCGGAGGAAGTGCAATGCCTGGCGACAAGCACCGACGGCGTGCATTTCTCGAAAAATGCCGCTGGACCGGTCATTCCGGGTCCACCCGAGGCGGATTGCTTCGGATTCCGGGATCCGAAAGTCTGGAAGCATGGCGATGTCTGGTACATGGTCGTCGGGTACGGCAAAGACGGGTTGGGTAAAGCTCTGCTGTATCTTTCCGACGACTTGCGGGAATGGCGCTATGCCGGTGTGGCGACGGAAAGCGATGGAACGATGGGGGATATGTGGGAATGTCCGGATCTGTTTCCCTTGGGCGGTGAAGGCCGGCACGTGTTGATCGTATCCCCGATGAACATGGGCGCGACCAAAACGCTCTATATGACGGGAGATTTCGATTACGAGAGCGGCCGGTTCCATCGGCGGCACCATGACCGACTCGATTACGGCTTCGATTTCTATGCTCCGCAGACGATGATTGACAGCCGCGGCAGACGAATTCTGTTCGGCTGGATGAACATTTGGGGAGCCCGGATGCCGGAGCAGGCGGAAGGATGGATGGGTGCCATGACGATTCCGCGTTTGTTGACTTTGGCCGAAGACGGGACCTTGCTCATGCAGCCTGTGCCCGAGCTTGCCGATCTTCGCGGGAAACATACAGCAGTCGGCAGACTCGGGATCGACGCAGATACGGTTGTCAATCTGCCTGAAATTCAAGGCGACGCTTTGGAGATGATCGCGATCTTCCAAGCGGCAACATCCGATGAAGCGGAATTCGGTTTGCAGGTCCGTTGTTCGGAGGACGGTTCGGAATGTACGGAAGTCAAGTACCGGCCGGCGGACGGAAAGCTGACGATGGACCGGAGCCGGTCGGGCGCAGGTGACGGAGGCGTCAGCGAAGCTTTCCTGTCGACAATGGAAGACGGCCGGGTCAAACTGCATTTGTTTATCGACCGCTCGTCCGTGGAACTGTTCGCGGGCGATGGCCGAGTCACGATCACGAACCGTATCTATCCCGACCCGTCAAGCAATGCGGTTCGTCTATTCGCACGCAAGGGCGCAGCCGTGATGGAGAAGCTTGATGTCTGGCAAATGAAATCGATCTGGCCTGAGGAATAAACTCATTGAGGACTGACGAACGGGGAGAGGATGGCTGTCTTGAAAAATCGAGTGCATTGTTGGTTGAAACTCATGCTCGCGATGATGGTTGCCATACCGATTTTATGGACAGGCAACGCTTCAAGAGCTGCGGCTGATGGTACTGGGGCGAACACGAACCTGAGCGGGTGGGCGACGTCGGGGGATGCCGGGACGTTAACGAACGGTGCGGACGGGATGCAGCTCACGTCCGGCGGCAATTTCTTTGCGCTGTCGACAACGACTGCCGAAGATTTTACGTATGAAGCGGATGTGACCATTCGCCAATTCCAAGGGGTAGGCGCATTGGTGTTCCGATCCAATAACAGCGGCTGGGGCTCTTATATGCTGCAAATCGATCCGGGAGGCAGCCGGATTCGCTTGAAGGATGCCAACAATGACCGGGGGCTGGATGCCTATAACGTTTCGCTTGCGGCTGACACCACCTATCATTTGAAAGTGAAAGCGGTGGGGTCGACTCTCCAAGTGTACTGGGGGGACAATGCTGACCCGGTGATGGAGGCGAATGATACGGCTTATAGCGGAGGCTACTTGGGCCTTCAGGTTTGGAACAGCTCGATGCTGTTCCAGAACATCATCATGACGCCTGAATCCACAACTCCGAATGATCAAACCGCAAACACGAACCTGAGCGGATGGGCGACGTCGGGGGATGCCGGGACGTTAACGAACGGTGCGGACGGGATGCAGCTCACGTCCGGCGGCAATTTCTTTGCGCTGTCGACAACGACTGCCGAAGATTTTACGTATGAAGCGGATGTGACCATTCACCAATTCCAAGGGGTAGGCGCATTGGTGTTCCGATCCAACGAAAGTGGTTGGGGCTCTTATATGCTGCAGATCGATCCGGGAGGCAGCCGGATTCGCTTGAAGGATGCGAACGGAGACCGGGAGCTGGGCGTTTACGGCGTTTCGCTTGCGGTCAACGAAACCTATCATCTGAAAGTGAAGGCCGTGGGCTCGACGCTTCAAGTCTATTGGGGGAACAACGCTGCCCCGGTGATCGAAGCGAATGATTCCGTTTATAGCGGAGGCTATTTGGGCCTTCAAGTCTGGAATAGCTCGATGCGGTTTCAGAACATCATCGTCCGCGATTTGAATGCGGTTTTCCCAGATGTGATTACGAACTTGAGCGGATGGGCGACGTCGGGGGATGAGGGGACTGTAACGAACAGCACGTACGGGATGCAGCTCACGTCCGGCGGCAATTTCTTTGCGCTGTCAACAACGACTGCCGAAGATTTTACGTATGAAGCGGACGTGACCCTTCGCCAATTCAGCGGGGTAGGCGCATTGGTGTTCCGCTCCAACGACAACGGATGGGGCTCCTATATGCTGCAGATCGATCCGGGAGGCAGCCGGATTCGCTTGAAGGATGCGAACGGAGACCGGGAACTGGGCGTGTACGGCGTTTCGCTTGCGGCAAACGAAACCTACCATCTGAAAATGAAGGCGGTGGGCTCGACGCTCAAAGTCTACTGGGGAAACAACGCTGCCCCGGTAATCGAGGCGAACGATACCGCTTATACCGGTGGCTACTTGGGGCTTCAAGTTTGGAACAGTTCGATGCTGTTCCAGAACATCTTCGTCAACGATTTGAAAGCAAGTTTCCCTGGAGTGAACAGCAATCTGAGCGGGTGGCAAAAACGGGAAAGCGGTTCGGTAACTTCGGATAAGGAAGGCATGCTGCTCTCGTCGGACGCGAATGTGATGGCCTTGTCGGAAACGAAGAGCAATGACCTGAATTACGAGGCTGATCTCATGCTGAAAAGCCAGAATGCCGTTGGCTCGCTTATTTTCCGATCCGACGACAGCGGACGAAACGCCTATATGGTGCAGCTGGATCTAAAGGCTCAGAAAATTCGTTTGCTGGATGCGAATGACCGGCATCCGAATCGGCTGTGGATCGAGAAGAACGTGACGCTTGCCGCGAATCAGATCTATCATTTGCGTGTCAAGGCGGAACAGTCGCATATTCAAGTGTATTTTGACGGGAAATACGATCCGTTGATCGTTGCGGATGACGGAGAATACAGCCATGGCCGGCTCGGTCTTCATGCGTTTAACGGTTCGGTTCAGTTCCAAAACATCTGGATTGGCGATTTGACGTCGAATCTGAACGGTTGGACGTCAACCGGCGATTGGACGCCGAATCTGAACGGTGTCAAAGGGGTCGGAACCGCGAACGCGGAGGCGACTCGCATCGCAGGCAGTGTGGCAAACGATTTCGTGTTTGAGGGTGACGTGACCGTCGATTCCTCTATGCCGGAAGCAGCCGCAGGGTTGATGTTCCGTTCCGACCGGGAAGGAACGAACGGATATATTCTTCGGATACAGCCGAGCGCTCAAACCGTCACATTACTCAAAAAACACGGGGATGCCGAAACCGAAATCCAATCGGAATCCGGCATTCCTTTGGCAGCGGGAAAGAAGCACCATATCGAAATAACGGCGGAAGGATCGAACATAACGGTTTATGTCGATGGTTATTCAGCGAAGAGGATCTCAGCGGAGGATGCCGACTTTTCGAGCGGGTACGCCGGATTGACGGTGACGAACGGGACCGCCTATTTTCAGAATGTGTACCTTACGCCGTACAGCGATTATTACGATGAAACGTACCGGCCGCAATACCATTATTCACCGGCGCGAGGATCGGCCGCCGATCCGAACGGACTGGTGTACTTCGAAGGTGAATATCATCTGTTCCACCAGGACGGAGGCCAATGGGCCCATGCCGTCAGCACCGACCTTATACATTGGAAGCGGATGCCGATTGCATTGCAATGGAACAATATGGGGCATATCTGGTCGGGGTCCGCAGTCGCGGATTTAACGAACGCTTCAGGGTTGTTCGGGGATTCGGGCGGCAAAGGTTTGATTGCCTATTATACTTCGTACAATCCGGATAAGCGGGGCGGCAATCAGAAGATCGGGCTAGCGTACAGCAAAGACAAAGGACGCACGTGGGAATATTACGGGGACGACGCCGTAGTGCCCAACCCGGGCGGCTTAAACGGCGATTGGGATTTCCGCGATCCGAAAGTCGTGCGGGACGAAGACAACGACCGCTGGATCATGGTGGTATCGGGCGGGGACCACATTCGCTTCTTTACATCGACGGACTTGCTTCATTGGACGTGGACCGACAACTTCGGATACGGCACCTATATACGAGGCGGGGTTTGGGAGTGCCCGGACTTGTTCCAGCTTGCGGTGGACGGGAATGCGGACCATAAAAAATGGGTGCTGATGATCAGTACCGGCAGCAATCCGGCTACGCAAGGTTCGTCTGCGGAATATTTCGTGGGTCAGGTAACGGCGGAAGGGAAATTCGTCAATGACAATCCGCCTGGCAAAGTGTTGCAAACGGACATCGGGAAAGACTTCTACGCTTCGATGTCGTTCTACAACGCCCCGGATAACCGGCGCATCATGCTGGCATGGATGACGAACTGGGATTATCCGTTCAGCTTCCCGACCGACGGTTGGAAAGGGCAAATGACGATTCCCCGCGAGCTGTCGCTGAAGACGGTGGACGGCAACATCGTCCTTGCGCAGAATCCGGTAAGCGAACTCGATTCCTTGCGCGGAACCGATTTCACGGTAAAAGATGTCTCGGTATCGCCGAAATCCGGCAACATCCTCGGAACGGTCTCTGGAACGGCATACGAAATTGTTGCAGAGCTCCAGCTCCCCGATTCCGGCGCGGCTTCCGAATTCGGTTTCAGGCTGCGGGAAGGCGGAGAACAGAAGACGGTCGTCGGCTACCGGCGTACCGATAATAAGATGTTCGTCGATCGGTCGGCTTCCGGCAGAACGGATTTTACCGCCAATTTCACGACGCTGCATGAGGCGGCCGTGCAACCCGTCAACGGAGTCGTCAAAATGCACATTTTTGTGGATGAATCTTCTTTAGAGGTATTCGGCAACGGCGGGGCGGCGGTCTTTTCCGACATCATCCTGCCGGATTCCGCTCGCAGCGGGATGAGCTTTTATGCATCCGGCGGAACGGTTGTCGTGAAATCGTTGCACGTGTATTCCTTGAAAAATACATGGAGAAGTTCGGTGCCAGACGGTAATACCCTGCAGCGAATCGTGCTGGACCGCCGATTACTGGAACTCGGAGTCGGCGACGAACGGCGTGTTTATGCCCATGCGGAGCCCCATACGGCGCTCGACAAATCGTTGATCTGGGAAACGAGCGATCCGAAAGTCGTGAAGGTGCAGGGAGCGGACGACAATAGCGCGAGAGTGCGGGCCGTTTCTTCGGGGACGGCAACCATTACGGTCAAAACAGCGAACGGCGCGGTTAGCCGATCCATGGATGTCATTGTCGGATCCTTCTCGACGAATTTGAGCGGATGGAACGTTTACCCCGCATCGCAGTGGGTTCCTACATTAGATGGGATCCGCGGTGCGTTCGACAAGGATTCGAATTACATGTCGGGCAATCAAGCAACCGATTTCACCTATGAGGCCGACCTGATGATCTCGAAGGACGGCGGTGCCGGATCGATCTTGTTCCGGGCGAGCGCGGATGGCTCCAATGGCTATTATTTCAACGTCGATCCGAATTTGCGGTTGCTCCGGCTATTCTACAAAGCGGGTGGACAATTCGACGATCGGCAAATCTTAGCCAAAGTGCCGAAGTTTCTGCAGAAAGGCCGGAAGTATCATGCGAAAATCGTTGCTTCAGGCCCGCATATTCAAGTTTATTTTGACGGCAATCTGGTGATCGATGTTACCGATTACACGTATAGACAAGGATACTTCGGCCTGAACGTGTTCGGCGGTAAAGCGTATTATCAGAATGTGAACGTAACGAACGCGACACCCATCGATTCGAAAGTTTATCGTTTTGTAAATATGTCTAGCAGTCAGGTTCTAGGCGTGGATGATCAAAACAACTCAACCAGAGTCAAAGTACAGCAACCCGATAAAAAATCGATCAATCAGAATTGGATCTACTACAAGATCGCCGACGATGTTTATACGATACGTTCCGCCAGCAGCGACAAATCGCTGGATTGGGATATGGGGCAGAACATCGTCCAATTGTATCCGTATCTCAATTATGACAATCAACGTTGGTTCTTGATCGAGCATGAAGACGGCACGGTAACGATCGTTTCGAAGAGCGACCCGGGTAAAGCGCTGGAAGCTGAAGCCGACGGAACGGTGAAGCTGGCTGATAGGAACGATCATGACAACCAAAGATGGCGAATCGAGGCGATCAAGCCGGTCGGATCAAACAAAACGTTACCGGAGAAAAAGGATTCGGAATACGTTTCGTAACGAAGCACGAGCTCTTCAGGTTAGTGGCCTGAAGAGCTTTTGTTTGCCTCTTCTGATGAAATTGAAAGTCAGGGGAGCATGAAAGTGAAATTTTTCGATACGGTACTTTGCTATAACCGAATTATCTGAAGGGGATGCCCTCCCAAAACGTTTCGAGGAGGATACAAGATGAAGCTCGGGTTCATTGGATGCGGAGGCATTTCGGACGCTCATCTCCGCGGTATATTCGAACTGCGGATGGAAGGCCGTTTAGCCCTGGAGATCACGGCCGTATGTGATATCGACATCAACCGGGCGGAGGCGTTCGCAGCCAAAGTCCGGGAGCAGCTTCAAGTGAAGCCTGCGGTTTATGCGGATTACAGAGAGATGCTTGCCCAAGGAAATCTGGACGCGGTAACGGTGCTCGTCACCCACGACCTTCACCATACGGTCGCGGAGGATTGCTTTGCCGCAGGCCTGCACGTACAAATGCAAAAGCCATTGGCCATCTCGCCCTCCTTCGGTCGGAAAATGATCAAAGATGCGGCCCGGTACGGACGCGTGCTGACCGTTTCCGAACCCAGCGTGCTGGGCGCGGACAACGCGGCGACGGCCAGGGCCATTCGAGACGGAGCCATAGGTCCCGTCCGGCTGGTACTTGACTATGCCACAAGCGCCGTGGGAAACGGTTTTTTTGCCGGAACGCCTTGGCGACACATGAAGGGGATAGCAGGAGCCGGCTGGATCAACGACCACGGCGTTCACCGCACGCATGCCTTTCTGGAGATGGTCGGAGGTATTCATGAAGTGTTCGCCTATACGGATATTTACGAGAAGGTGCGTAGCGCCGGAGGCATTACGATCGAGCCGACGGGAGAGGACGCGGCCGTGACCGTATTCCGGTTCCAAAATGGTGCTCTGGGGCATTGGATGTGTGCAACCGCGGTCCATGCCGAGGGAATGGGCGGATTATACATCTACGGCAGTCAAGGCTGCCTTCGTCCCGGACATCACCTGGCTTTGGCTGGCGGGGAGCGGATTCCGATCGGGGAGTTGGTCCGTAAGTATGCGCCCGAAGTTCCCGGAGATCCTTTCGCGCACGCTTACCTGGAGCTGTGGGAAGCGGTCGCGGAAGGGAAACCGCCGATCTCCGGCGGAGTCGAAGGACAGGAAGCGCTGTGCGTCGTATTCGCCGCTCTCGAATCGGGCCATACGGGGCGGCCGGTTAAAATCGACGAGATTCGCGACGGCAGAAGCCGGGCCTATGAAGAGACCGTCATCGAGGAAATGCAAGCGCAGGGATCTTCGAGCTTTCAAGTATCCGATATTCTCGCTCGTTGCCGTGTTGTTTCTCGTTATGATGATGTCGCTCTTCTCGACGATGATCCTTCTACCGCTCTTTATGCAACAGGTACTGTTGCTGACCGCATTCGCATCGGGATTGGCGTTGATGCCGGGCGGCATTATTAACGGAATTATCGCGCCGGTGTCCGGCATCCTGTTCGATAAATTCGGTCCCCGGGTGCTGGTCGTTCCCGGTATCGTGCTCATGTGCGTCGCTCTTTGGTTGTTCATGGGCATAGAATCGGATTGGACGAAGGGCCGGATCATTTTCATTCACGTCATCATGATGTCCGGAATGTCTCTGGTCCTGATGCCTGCGCAGACAACGGGCTTGAATCAGCTGCCGCGCCACCTCTATGCGCACGGCACCGCCATCCTGAACACTTTGCAACAGGTCGCGGGCGCGATCGGCATCGCTTTGTTCATCAGCATCATGACGTCGGGCGCGAAAGATTATATGAAAACTTCGCCGGACCCCACTTCGCCGCAAGAAGCGCTACAATCGATGGTTGCGGGGCTGCATAACGCATTCTTGTTCGGCCTGGTTCTGGCGGTGATTGCGCTGGTTATCAGCATCTTCATTAAGCGCACCCAGGCGCCGAAGGAAGTAAGCCCGGAGCAGCCAGCAACCGCGAAGATCTAAGCGAGCAAGGGATAATTTCGCGGCGATACACTTTCGAACAGATCGCGGAGCTGTACGGAGAAGATCACAACGCGAGGTTGTATAAGAAATGTTAAGCACAATTTGATCTGAGGAGGATGCAAAATGGTGGAGCAAATTCGATTGGGCCGGACGGAGTTGAAAGTGAATCCGATCGGTCTTGGTGCTAATGCGGTTGGCGGGCACAACATTTTTCCGAATATGAACGATGAAATGGGCAAAGGCGTGGTGCGTACGGCGCTTGAGCAAGGCATCAATTTTCTGGATACTGCTTTCTTATATGGGCAAGGACGCTCGGAAGAGCTCATCGGAGAGGTGATCCGGGAACGAGGCGGGCGGGAGAAAGTTGTCGTCGCTACCAAAGCCATGGACAACAAGCCGACTGCACTGAAGGAAGCGGTCGAGAGCAGTCTGAAACGGCTGCAGACCGACTACATCGACTTGTTCTACATTCATTACCCGGATGCGGAGACGCCTAAGGACGAAGCCGTCGGGGCGTTGAAGAAGCTAAAGGACGAAGGGAAAATCCGCGCGATCGGTCTCTCCAACTTCTCGATCGAGCAGCTGCGGGAAGCAAACAAAGACGGTTATGTAGATGTTGTCCAGGACGGGTACAACTTACTCAAGCGAGACAAGGAGAAGGATATCCTCCCTTACGCGAAGGAGCATGGTATCTCGTTCGTACCTTACGTCCCGCTCGCTTCGGGCCTGTTAGCCGGCAAATATACGAAGGAGACGACGTTCTCGGACGCCTTGCGTGCCAACCACCCTATGTTCCAGGGCGAGACGTTTGTCGCTAATTTGGAGAAGGTGGAGCGGTTGCGCGAGATTGCCAATGCCAAGCAAGTTGAGGTAGCGCACATCGTGCTGGCCTGGTACCTGACTCGGGACGCCATCGACGCCCTCATCCCGGGCGCCAAACAGCCTGAACAGGTGGCGAACAACTTACGGACGTTGTCTGTGCATCTATCGCAGGAGGAAGTCGATCGAATCGATCGGATGTTTCAGGCTTGACGGGATAAAGTCAATCGGATTGATCGTCGGGATAACGAGTATGGGCTTACTTCAGACGTGGTCTCTGGATATCTGGCACAAGGCCGTGCGTAGATCGAAATTGAGTCTATTCTGATACTTGGAGTAACATCTGAAAGACAAGAAAGGTCGGGGATTTGCCCTGACCTCTTTTTTTCTGTTACCTTGGATTTTCGCGGAGATCAGGTGCTTTGAGCGAACGCCGACTAAAAATGAAATCATATTCATTCCCGACGGGGCTAAAATAACAGCTGGCACCGTATCTTGCTCATGAAGCTATCCCAGAAATCTCTCAAAGCTCAGACCTAAAAATGACGTCAAAAAAGGTTTTTTGTAATCTTTTGAGCCATATGCTCAATTTTCGGCATCATGATTTCATCATCAATGGCTGAAAGTTTTTCGGGTTTAAATAACTGAATTTTCTTCAATTGATAATAATCATATAAAATTTGTTGAACGGTTAATTGGTTCGTCATTAAATATTTGACATTAAACATACTTCGAAGAAGTTCATCCTGTATGATTAACAGCTTGCCATTGATATCATGAAAAATGCTTTTTCGAATTCCTTCTTCATAAAAAGCTAATACTTGTTGTTCTCGCTGCTTCATGGCTTCATTCAATCGATCATAACAATCCGGATAACCGGTTTCGAGTTCCTTTAAGAAAATATCCGTAAAATATTCGACAAGCAAGACGGACTGCTCGAATATTTGCTGGAATAGAATAAAGAACTTTATTTTCATTTATGCATCAATGTTGTATAGGGTTGACCGGTCGATGTGAAAAAGCTTTCTGAAACTAATTTAGGTTTTAATGTTGGTGTTGATCCCATCGAAGAGAGAGTTGAAATCAAAACGAATGTTAGCCAAGCTGAGAAAGATGAAATTAATGCTCTGTTCGGTGAAAAGGTAAAGATTAAAGATGGTGGATCCAATGCCAAAAAACAAACTGGAATACAGCTTAGGCCCCTAAACTTTGTATTGTTTACTTGATACACAAAGTTAACCTGTTTTCACTTAATCACATTGCTAAATCAACATAAAATCTCTAGTCATCTTTGTGTCGTTAGACAAAAATGGTTGAACCTGACGGCTGCGTACGTATTGGTCCTTTGGCTTAGTGTCGGGCGACAAGAACATAGACGGTCGGAATGACGAAAACATCTGCGTTGTGGAAAAAGTTTCATGTATTCTCTTATTTTTCGACGTGCTAAATTAGACATACTTGGTACCTTTAAGGGAGTTGCAACTCATCAGCATGAGAAGTACACAAATTGTTGCAGGCATTTTACTTGTGTCTCTTGCCTTTAACATTTATCAATGGAAAACGATAAAGTCGAATAAGCAAGCCGAGGAAGCCATTTTAAGCAAGAATATCTCGTTTCTAGGCCACGACTTTGTTCAGGCAAGTTTTTCCATTGAAAATATTCTGACAGTAAAATTTGACAGAGGCTTTCAGTTTGGACGAGCTTTCGCGCTCCTAAATGACGCAAGCTTGAGGGCAAACGGGCCGCTCTCCCAAGACAGGAAGTATTATGCCGTATGGAATAAGATTCGGATCCGTATGGAAAGGGCGAGCAGCATCGTTGGGCAACTAGCCGACAAAACAAAATTAGACGAGAATGACGTTGCACGACTAAACAGAATCAAAAAAATGCTTGACGCGTATTTCGAAATGGCGAAAAAAAGCAATGCGAATACGGGTTACATCGACGACCAATCGCTTCTTGAAGCTGAAAAAGCCGCCGACCAATTTAATGAGCGGTAAGGTGACATACGGAACGTCTTCACTTTATCCTTGTCCACCTTTCTTAAAAATTTACCGATTATCAAAACGTACCCCAACCTTTATACTGAAAGCAAGCGAAGAAGCCGAGTTCGAACCGGCTTCTTCGGATGCTTTTTGAAAGCGCTTATATCTTTGCGAATCTCGCCAAACGACACGCTGAAGGTGGATGAAACGGATCATGTTGCGAAAATGGAGCTTCAGGAACAAGATGATCGTTTCTTTCGTGCTTGTCAGCTTGCTGCCGGTCCTGATCGTACAGACCATTTCCTATTACATTTCGACGGAAGCGATGAAGAAAAAAATCGACGACCTCGTTCAGGTGAACCTGCTGCAGACGTCGAAGAATTTGGATACCTCGCTCCGCGCCTATGAAGACCTCCTCTTTCAAATCTTTACGAACGACGAAGTGATCGAATTGGTCAAGGAGATCAACGACCCTAGAGCGGACTTGGAATTGAGCAAAAGGAAGCTGATTAATCTTCTTTCCAACTACTCCTACGCGAAATTCGGGATCCGCAGCGTCGCAATCTTCACCAGCAACGGCACCTTGATTTGTTACGATCAGCAGACGGGTTCTCCCTACCAGAATCTATGGACGGGCATATCCGACTTGACCCGCTTGCCGCTGTACCGGGAGGCGATCCAGCTCCCATCCGGCAATGTCATCACTCCGCCGGCCAGGATCGACACGATCAACAATAAGGAGCAGTACGGTTTTCACCTGGCGCGAAAGCTGAGCGATCTGAACCGGCCAAGCCTTGAAGGGATTGGAGTCGCCGTCATCACGGTATACGAATCCGTGTTGGCGCAGGCGATCAATTTGACCGATTCCAGATCGCATGACGAGCGGAAGGTCGATAACCGCAACTTCCTGACCGACAGCCGGGACCGGGTCGTTTCTTCGCCGGACAAGCAGGACATCGGGAAGAACATCTCCGAAATCCGGGGAAGTTCGACCATCAGCAATATGTACCTGAACGAGAAGAGCGGGCTGAAAATTTACAATTTGATCGATCAGGGCGAGCTGTTCCGGGAAATGCATTCGATGCAGCGTCTCAGCGTCTACTCCGGAATGGCGGCGCTGCTCGTTTCGGGCGTCTTGATCTATTATTTATCCGGGAGCTTAACCCGTTCGATCCGGAAAGTCGTGAGAGCGATGAAGGTCGCGCAGCAGGGCGTGCTGAACGTACAGGTCGAGAGCGGGAACCGGGACGAAATCTCCGCCATCGCTTTCGGCTTCAACAAAATGATGAACACCGTAAGCGAGCTGATGACGGAAACGAAACAGGCGGTGGAGAAACAGAAGGAAGCGGAAATCCGGGCGCTGGAAGCCCAGATCAATCCCCATTTTCTGTACAATACCTTGGATTCGATCAACTGGATCGCGATCGAGAAGGAAGAGCACCAAATCAGCCAGATGCTGAAAGGTCTTGCCCAGATTCTGCGTTACAGCGTCAAGGACAGCAACAAGTGGGTGACCGTCAAGGAAGAACTGAACTGGATGAACCAGTATGTGTTTCTTCAGCAGCACCGGTTCCGCTCCTCGTTCCGATGCGTGGTCGAGCATGATGAAAGAACGCTCGGTTTCAGGATTCACAAGCTTCTCCTGCAGCCGTTCATCGAGAATTCCATCATCCATGGGTTCGAAGGAAGGAGGCAGGGCGGGGTGCTTCGCATCGCCGTTAAAGTGGTCGACGAGAGTTCCTTCTCTATCCGGATCGAGGACAATGGAGCGGGGATAGACGAAGTGACGTTGCAACGATTGAATTCGGGTAAAGCCTTGGATCATGCGGGCAAAGGAAGCGGTCTTGGCATCCAGAACGTGATGGAACGGCTTCGCATGTATTATGGCGTTCGCGCATCCTGCAATATCAGCAGCGAGATCGGACAAGGGACACGCGTAACATTGGTGCTGCCTGTCGTTCCGGAAGGGGGAGAAGCCGGATGAGAATCGTCGTCGTGGAAGATGAAGATAATACGCGGGAAGGAATCATCCGGTTAATCCGTAAAATCGATAACCGCTATGAAGTCGTAGGGGAAGCGGATAACGGCGCCGATGGACTTGAGGTCATCAAGAAGACAACCCCGGATCTCGTCATCGCGGACATCAAGATGCCGCAGCTTACCGGAATCGAAATGTTGGAGCGGTTGAAGGAATCCGGGTTTCGCCACAAATCGGTCATCCTGACCGGCTTCTCCGAGTTCGAATATGCCAGGAAGGCCATTCGGATGGGCGTAGTGGAATACTTGGAAAAGCCGGTTACGGCGGACGATATCCGAACGGCGTTGGCCAAAATCGACAACGAGCTCGCGATCGAGAAGTGGGTCGGGTACCCGGGAGGTGATCCCGCCGTTCATGCAGAACGGCTGCTCGCCCGTTTGTCCTTGCAGGACGGACCGGAGGCGGCGGTAACTTCGAAGGTGGAACAGGCGATTGGATTTGAGCCGAATATCCCGCTGCAGATTTTATCTTTCTATCTCGGACATGATTTCGAGACAAGGAGGCAGTCCGTCAGAACGGAGATTTCCCGCATGCCGGGACCTCATAGACGACTTGTGCTGTTCGATCTGCCTTCGGATCGTTCGGTAACGGCCGTCGTTCAGAGCGGCACGCCGGAATCGGAATTCGGTCCCATGCTGCGAACGGTTGTTGTGGCGGCGTTTGGGTCATGGGAGAGGAAGCCGGTGTTGTGCTGGGGTACGATTCCGGATTTGAGCGGCTTGAAGGATGGGCTTGTCCGCTTGAAGGAGTGCCGGAAGTGGTCGATCGTGCTGAATCAAGCTCAAGACCTGAATGACCAGGTTGTCCGAGAGATCCAAGCCAAAGTGTTGCCTTATCCCGCCACCCTCGAAAACAAGGCGGCAGCAGCTATTTCCGAAGGGAACAGGGATGAGGTGCGGCGTATATTCAGGCTGTGGCTGGAAGGGTGTTTGGCGGATGCTTATGATCCCGGACATGTCATCGAAGCATCCGTCCGGTTCGTATCTTCGGCGCTTCGCGTCTTAGGGGAATATCACGGCGATGCGCGTTCCTATGACCGACAGAAAGAGTGGCTTAATGCGCTCATGGAAGCTCAGACGAAAGGCGAACTTATCCTTGCGATGGAGACGATCGCCGAGGGAATCGTTTCCGATATCGAAAATTCGCTAGTCGCCTTGCCTCACAGCCCGACGCTCCAGAAGGCCATCCGGATGATCAAGGAGCATTATCAAGACGGAATCACGTTGGAGGAGATTGCCTCCTCGCTGCGGATAACGCCGGAATATTTAAGCTCCTTGTTTACCAAAGAAGTGAAAAAGACTTACTCCTCCTTCATCAAGGAAATTCGGATTCATAAGGCGAAGGAGCTTCTACTCCGTTCGGAAATGAAGACGTTCGAGATCGCGGGGAAGGTGGGCTATCCGGATGCCAAGTATTTCTCGCGCGTGTTCAAGGAAACGACAGGTCTTTCGCCGGGCGAATTCCAGAGGCTGAACAAATCCTGACAGTCGGGTGAAAAAAGCGGTTTTTGCTCTATTGCGAGCAATAACCGCTTTCTTGTTGATATAACGTCTATCCGTCCGAAAAGGAATGCATAGTCGGTTTACTTGGTTTCATGTCCTGACGGCTTGTTCTTCCCGGATTGATCGTGGGGCACGGTGACGGTTGCCGATGCAACCGTCTGGTTGCCCGCTTTGTCGGTTGCCGAATAGGTCACGGTATAGACGCGTCCCGTTTCATGGCCCGACCTTTCTGCGCGCAATGCGAAAGAAGTGTCCGCGGAACCGATCTTCGCCTCGATATCGCCTTGGCCGCTGTCCGGTTCGTTGCTGGTAATCGAGGTTATCACCACGGATTCCAAGCCAGATGCGTCATCACTTGCATATACGGCGGCTTGAACGGTCACCATCTGATGATTTGCCGGCCAAATCGACGGTTTATCGAATTGAATCGTCAACAATGGAGCCGTTTTGTCGATATTGCCGACGGTCGCTTCAATCGAGCCCAGGTTGCCCGCCGCATCGACAAATTCAAACGTAAAGGAGCCGTTGCTGCTGAACGTATGGTTCGGTAAGCCGCCATTCGTAACGATCGTCACGCTCTCGCTTGCCGTGATCGATGCAATTACATCCTGGTTGGTCGGCGTTGTTTGGCTATAACTTACCGTGGCCGTCGGCGCCGTAAGGTCATGCTGCCAGACCGTCAGCTTGTCCAGATTGACGGCGTCGCTATTGTCGGCAGCGGAAGTCAACGCTTTGTAGGCGATTTTGTTGTCGCCTGCCGCAAGCGGAACCGTCTGAATGTCCGTATCCCACTCCGTCCAGCCGACGGTTCCCTTAAGGCGAATATCTTTTACCTTGATGCCATTGACATATAAACCGATCGTTCTGTCAGCAGGCCAGTTCAGCAAGTACTGTTCTCCCGCCGAATACCGAAGCGCCAGATTGTAGTCGCCTGCCAAGTCCGCATGAACCGTGAATTCAGTTCGGGCATTGTCGCTGGAGTTGTATCCTGCGACAAAGCCTGTTCCCGTAAACCCGGCGTGGTCGCTTGCCGCAGCGGCCGTTCCGGACAAGACGGCGGCTTCCGCTTGGTATACGCTCGCCGCGGCGGGTGCGATGTCCAGATAGTCCAGCCCCACATCGCTGCTCTTCCCGGTCGCCTCCGGCTTGTATTCAATGATGTTTACGCCTTCTTGCAGGAACACGTCGTTCGAAACGGTCGACCATGAATGCCAATCGGCCGTTCCCGGCAAGGCAATATCCTTTACCTTTTTATGGTTGACATACAGCCCCAGCGTTCGGTACGCAGCCGAGCCTTCGACCGGTCCCGCGCTGTAATGCAGTTTCGCGCTGTAAAGCCCGTCTTGCTCCATCCCTACGACGAATCTCGTATTGGCACTGCTTGTGCCCTGATAACCGGCCACATACCCGGTGCCATCATAACCTGCGTTCTCTCTCATCACTTTGGCCGTACCGTCGAGCTGGGCGTATTCGGCCTGGTACCTGCCGGGCGTATTCGTCGCACCAGGAGCTGACGGAGTAATGATGAACTGGTAAGCCTCTTCGCTTGAAAGGTTAAGCATGGGGATTTTTATTTTTCCGTCGGTTACGGCATACTCCCCTTGAGACACATAGATGGGCTCCGTCAATTTGGTATGAACGCTGCCGGTATTTATGGTTTTATGAATGACTACGTGAACGTTTCCGGTTAAATAGGGCGCAGCGGCGACATGGTCCAAGACGATGTTGTAGTCCCCGCTTGCCCCGCCGGAGACGACCTTGACTTGCTGGCTATTGTCATCTCTTGATGCCATTCCGTCTAATGCCGATCCGCTTGGCGGCGTCGTCTTCAGCATTTTCCCCGTCATATCTCCATAGAACTTGAACAGCCACCAGTTCCCGTTGGGGATGTTGATCTCGCCCGTAAGCGTGTCGCCGAACGAACCGCTTTTGAACCAGAAAGGCATGGCGGCGCTATCCACCAGTTTGCGCTCAAACTTGGCCAAATACTGAATCGTGATCCCCGGCTTGCCCAAATCGCTCGCTTGTACGTATTCGTTGATCGAAATCGGTCTTTCGGGAATGCCAAGGCTTTTCATGATGGCCCGTACATCATCCACTTCGGATTCGAATTTGGGGATGGTTGCCGTCTCCAGCGAATGAAAGCTGATGATGTCCGGCAAACAACCTTTCTCTTTGCAGTAAGTCAGAAAGCTTAACATGAAATCGTGCGAATAGACGGCGATATTCGGTCCTTCGATCAAGTTGACTTTGTCTTTCGCTTTGATCCTGTCGAACATTTTCTTGAAAGCGACGTTGAACGAATCTCCGGAGTTGATGGGGTTATTCCAGGTCCAATCCGGCTCGTTCCAAGGAATATAAACAAAGTAGCCTTGCGGATAGGGTGAATTCAGGACGGCGTCCACTTCCGCGTCAAGCCTGCTGTAGTAATCGTCCCAGCTGACCCATTTCTGCGGGAAGTTCGGATACGTGTCGGACATGTAAATTTGAATCTGTTCGATTCCCGTCCGCTTGGCAGCCGGCGCGACGACAATCGCGTCTCCGACCGGCCCGACTTCGTATGGTTTGTTCGGAATCATGCCCGGATTGGCCGGCGGCTGGGCGATCATCTTCGGTCTCAGCGGAATCACCGCTTGATCTCTTGGCGTCCCGTCGTTGCGAAAGGCATACAAAGCTCCCGATCCGGCATGGTCTGCCGTTTCCTTGGTAACCGTCGCCAGATCGACGACCAATTCGGGCCTCGGATTTACGGTAACGGTCGCGGTTGCGGACGCCCCATTGTACCGGGCCGTAACGGTTGCGGTACCTTCGCGAACGCCGTGAATTTTGCCAGACGCATTTACCGTCGCGATTTCAGGATCGGATGTGCTGAATTGGGAAGACGCGGTGACATCTTGAACGGTTTCATCCGTCTTCACGGCTTGTACGGAGGTTTGAACGTCCCCGGACTCATTAACCGTATAGGCATTGTTCCCAAACTCAATCGAATGAAACTGCGGGTTGTCCACGTTTTTCCAAAGCGACAGCTTGTCGAGATTGATCGAGTCGCTATTATCATTTGCGGTCAACGCGGTAAACGCGATCGTATTCGTCCCTTCATGGAGTTGAACGGTCCTCACATCATCAGCCCAGGTGTTCCAAGTCGAATCCGTTCCCGGGAGAGTGATGCTGCCCAGATTGACGTTATTGACAAGAAGGCCGACCGTCCGGTTGTCCGGCCAGCCGCTTACTTTCCCGGCGCTGTATCGGAGTGCGATCTGAAAATCTCCGGAAGAATGGGTTTTGACCGTAAATACCGTGGAAGCGGTGCCGCTGAAATCATATCCGGCTGCAAATCCGGTTCCGGTATAGCCGGTATGGTCCGTTGCAACCTTGGCTGTGCCGGACAGGGCGGCATCTTCCGCTTGATAGACAGCCGCATTCGTCGGTACGACGATGCCGGTCGGTTGAGCGGATATGGATAGGTTATCGAGATTGATGCAGTCGTTCTGGCTGGCCAGTTCGCCTCTGTATTCAATGATGTTCGTGCCGGCCTGAAGGCTTATGCTTTCCGGCGACTCCGCCCAAGTTTCCCAGTCGCCCGTACCGCCCAAGGTAACATCCTTCACTTT
The DNA here is from genome assembly GCF_019400745.1 of Cohnella sp. CFH 77786. Taxonomy (GTDB): domain Bacteria; phylum Bacillota; class Bacilli; order Paenibacillales; family Paenibacillaceae; genus Cohnella. Next base: position 43,092 of record NZ_WJIB01000025.1, read on the forward strand.
GGCGCCGTTCACGTATAAACCAATCGTCCGGTTCACCGACGCCGTCCCGACGGGTCCGGCCGAATACCGGGCGACGACATTGTACGCTCCTGCGGCAGCAACCGTTGCTTTAAATACAGTCGATCTTGTGCCGGAAAGGTCATAACCCGCCACGAATCCGGTTCCGGTGTATCGGGTATGGTCGGCCGCAGCCTTGGTGCCGTTCAGCGTCTCATATTCCGCTTCGAATACGACATCATCCTGGCCCCGGTAGGTCGGAGTTGCCGTTCTTTCATTCCAGATCGAGCTGTCTCCGCTCGCATTGACGGCAACGACGGCAAAGTAGTAATTCGTGCCGTTCGTAAGTCCCGTTACCTCGTAAGGACTTCCCGTAACCCCGGTTATCGTGTGGGTGTAAACGCCCGGAGCTTTGCCGTACTTGATTTTGTACGAGGTTGCTCCATTGGACGGCTGGAACCACAGCTTGACTTTCCCGTTATCCGCTTTTTCTGCATACAGCAGGGGCGAGCTTGGAACAGCCTCTGTCGTAAAAGAGAAAATTCCGTTCGATGCCGCAGTCGAGTTCGCAAGATCCTTCGTATACGCCGTTACTCTCCAATAATAGGTTGTGCCTGGATTCAACATGTTAGGCTCAAACGTGTATTTGTTATAGATCATCCGATCTCTAACGATGATCGGAGAAGTCATGTCGGCGCTAGGCGAAACCTCCAGCTTGTAGAAGAACGCATTCTTGGGCTGTTGCCAAGACAGCACCGCCCTTGTGGACACGGACGCGGCTCCGTTTGCGGGCGCCGTAAGCCCGAAGCTTGTCGGCGATCCGCTCGCCGGCTTGGTCGTAAAGGATTGAACGGGGCCGTTCATCGGTCTTTCGCCGGCCGCATTGGCCGCATAGACCATCCAGTAATATTTCGTGTCGTTAGCGAGCGGTACCGCAGGCTGGAAAGTGCCCGCAGTTTGGGCTCCGAACTGCGGCGTATCGACCAAGCTGGTGATGCCCGTTTGATTGATAACCGGGTTGCTCAGGTCGCTGTTCGTCGAAAGGACCAATCGGTAGGAAGTCGCATTGTAGGCCTTCGACCACAGGAACTTGGGCGTCGTGGATTCATTGGAGAAAAGAGTCGAAGGCAAATACGGCCCGAACTGCGCAGGCACATTCGTATTGGCGCCGGCGAGGAACGAATAGACGGCGTTATTGGAAACGGGGGTGCTTCCGTTGGCGTTCACGGCCGTTACGTTCCAGTAGTATTTTTGGCCGATGGTCAGGGCTGAACCTACCGTGTAACTCGTACCCGTTATGCCCGTTTGATGGATGACCGGATTGGAGAGGTCCTTGTTGACGGATACTTTAAGCGTGTAGGTGGATGCGTCTTTGGCTGCGGTCCATGTCAATGCAGGCGTTGAGGTTGCGACCTCGCCGTCGTCGGGGGCAATTGGATGGAAGAAGCTGGGCGCCCCGAACGCTGTTTTCTTTAGAACAAGAAGCCACGATTCGTTGGCTCCGATATTCGAAAGCGATAGTTGGATATTGTCGGTCGATGCCGGAGTGATGCTGGATTGGTACGTCAGCCCGTCACTTTCGGAGGACGTTATTTGGTACAAATCCACCCGAACGTTTTGCCCGCTGTAAGGTTGGTTTTTCAGAATGATGTTTCGGTTTCCGGCCATCCCGTTGTTGACCAAAATGATTTTCGATTCCGTGCGGTCCTTGCTGGCCACAGCCGTGAAAGCGGTGGCCGCGTCATCCGTCGAAGCGCTTACAATTTCGCCCGAGAGCTGGGAGAACATGTAATGCACCCACCACATCGAAGTTCTGAACCCCGGATTTTGTTGGGTTTTGTTCGTTTGCAGCAGATCGCTCATGCCGTTCCAATTATAGTTTTGCATAACGCCTTTCACATTGTGGGTAATGCCCGAGTTGATCACGTTCGCCATATCCCTGGTCCAATTGGCCGGATCCGTCGTGGACGAATTGTTTTCTTCCCAGATCCGGTATTTGCCGTTCGTCTCGGGATATTGGTTTTGCCAGGATTTCACGGTATCGTTCCATCCTTTAAGCATTTCCAAAGACGCATACGATTGTGATTCCCAAAAATCATGCCATGACGGACCCTCAATGGAGATGTTATTTTGGCTTGCAAAGGGCAGCCAGAATTTTGCGCTCTGATACTGTCCGAAGCTTACGCCTCCAGGTCCTACGGTAGGAATGGCTTCAGGGTATACTTCCCTCAAGGCGTTCCAAACGTTCTTATAGGTTTCCGTGTTGCCGGTCCAGTTCTCATTGGTCAGATCGGCGATGTCAATCTTGGCTCCGTTGTCCTTGTAAAACTGGATGACATCCTTGGTATACTGCTTGAACCACGCCGCATTCGCAGGGGGGCCGCCCCATGGATTATTGTTCGGCGCTGTCCAGGACGGGTGCAGCCCGATCAGGAAATACCATTTCATGCCATTGTCGGTTGCCCGTTTGTAGGCTTCAAGACTTCTGGCAAGCACGCTTTCCTCAACCTGGTATTGCGCGTTATTCCCATCGCCGACGGCTTGAAAATTTTGCGCGGGGATGGTCTCCCTGTTCATCAGAGGGCCGAGAAGCGTCATTCTGCTGTCGGGAACGTCGTAATTGGGGGTCAAAATGTAGCCGAACATGCTTCTGTCCACTTGTCTCATCGGCTTGGCAAAATCAACCGTCACCGTGGGATCCGGCTGTATCGTGATCCCGGCCGTTGCCGTATTCCCGTTTTTATGGGCGGTAATCGTTGCCGAACCGGGACTGACCCCTTCGACGAAACCGGCCGCGCTTACGGTCGCTTTGGAGGGATCCGATGAGCTGAAGGTCGAATCCGCGGTCACATCGACTACGGTTTCATCCGTATAGACTTCGCGGACTGTCGTCTGAACGCTGCCGGATTCCGTTACCGTATACGCGCTTTGGTCAAACTTTAAAGCATATACGACAGGATTGGCGACATCCTTCCAAAGCGTCAGCTTATCGAGATTGATCGAATCGCTGTTGTCATTGGCGGTTAAAGCCGTAAACGCAATCGTGTTGGTGCCGGCGTTTAGCGGCACGGTCCTGACGTCATCCGCCCAAGCTTCCCATGTGTTTGTACCGGCAAGCGTTATACTGCCCTGACTCACGCCATTGACCACGAGCCCGACCGTCCGATTGTCCGGCCATCCGGCCACTTTTCCGGCGCTGTAGCGCAGATCGATGAAGAAATCGCCGGAAGTGCCTACCGTTACCGTGAATGTCGTTTTCGCCGTGCTGCTGAAGTCGAATCCGGCTGCAAAGCCGGTTCCCGTATAGCCGGTATGGTCCGTTGCGACTTTGGCCGTGCCGGATAGAGCTGCGTTTTCGGCTTGATACACGGCTGCATGGGACGGCATCGTCGTACTGGCATAAGCCGGCGGCGCCGGAATCATGTTAAACAGCAGCATACCTGTCAACGTTGCAGTCAGAAACAGCCTGATCTTCTGAAATATCATTCGTGTAACCCCTTTCAAATAATTGAGTTACGATAGCAATCCATGAAGCCGGGCAATCCTCCAAGAACCTCCTTTACGAACGAATCATGAAGCACTTCCCATTCTAAATTTCATGTAAGCGTTTCAAAACTATAAAATCCTAAGAATGTTGGACTAAACTAAGCTTTAGACGGTTGACCTTATCCATCTCCACCTTTTTTAGATATTTCAAATTTTCAAAGCGCTTTCACGGAAATTACAATGAAAAAGCAATAACAACCTTGCTCAAGGGGGCACAGCAATGAAGAAGTCGGGATTGTGGCTTTTGGCAGTGATGTTGTTTTTCGTATTCGCCTTGGTCGGATGCGGTTCCGGCAAGAAGGAGAGCGCATCGGAATCTCCTTCCCAGTCGGCGGAATCATCCGCATCGCCGTCCGCATCGCAATCCGCCCAGCCGGCGGAGCATAAAAAGCTGACGCTGTGGTTTTACTTCGAAGGGAAAGACCGCTTCGACAAAATCAAATCGCTGACGGACGGCTTCACGAAGCAAAATCCGAACGTCGAAATCGAGCCGGTGTACGTTCCGTTCGCCGACTTCAAGAAAAGGTTGTCGGTGGGACTCGCCTCGTCCGAGCTTCCGGATCTCGTGATCATCGATAATCCGGACCATGCCGCATACGCCGCCATGGGACTATTCGCGGACATTACGGACAAAATCGCGGATTGGCCGGACAAAGACCAGTTTTTCCCGGGGCCGTGGAAATCAGCGTCTTACGACGGCAAGCAGTACGGCGTCCCGCTCGGCAGCAACAACCTGGCGCTGTTCTACAACGAGAAAATGCTGGCGGACGCAGGCGTTACGCCTCCGCAAACCTGGGACGAGCTGAAGGCTGCCGCCAAGAAACTGACGAAGAACGGCGTAACCGGACTGGGCATCAGCGCTCCATCCAATGAAGAAGGTACATTCCAGTTCCTGCCTTGGCTGTTGTCCACCGGCGCCAATTTCGATACGGTCGGCAGCCCGGAAGGCGCGAAAGCGTTCGCGGTGCTGGCCGATCTGATCAAGGACGGGTCGATGAGCAAAGAGGTCATCAACTGGGGCCAATCCGACGTGATGAAACAATTCGCCGCGGGCAAGCTGGCCATGATGATCAACGGACCCTGGCAGCTGCCGGAATTGGCTACGACCGTGCCGGATTTGAAGTACGGGCTCGCCTTCGTTCCGAAGGACAAGCAGTTCGCCTCCGTGCTTGGCGGAGAGAATCTCGGCGTCGTGAACGGGCCCAATGTCGACGAAGCCGTCGCTTTCATCAAATATGTCGTCTCGCCTGATGTGATCAAACCGTTCGCCCAAAGCTTCGGCTACTTCCCGGCCCGCAAGGACGTCGCCGCCGATCCGTACTGGACGGATAACGCGCAGCTCAAAGTGTTCGCGGAAAACATGAACTACGCCCAGCCGCGCGGTCCGCATCCGAAATGGCCGGAAATTTCGAACGCCATCTCGCAGGCATTGGCCGAGGCGCTCACTTTGAAAGCCTCTCCCGAAGATGCGGCGAAGAAGGCGCAAGAGAAAATCGACGCCATTATGGGCAAATAAGCGGCAGGGAAACTCCGCACAATCCGAATTGGAGTACATGAGAGCTTCATGTACTCCAATTTTCCTCCTTAGGGGTGAAGGTGATGGCAAGATCCATGGAGCGAGCGGCCGGTTATCTGTTCGTGCTGCCGGCGCTGCTGTACATGCTGTTTTTCGTCGGCTATCCGATCGTCGACAACTTCAGGCTCAGCTTGTTCGACGTCAACGTCATGAACATCGCCCGCGGCGATCAGCCCTTCGTCGGGCTCGGCAATTACAAGGAACTGTTTGATCAAGGCGTGATCCTCACTACACTGACCAATACGCTGATTTACACGGTGGCGTGCATCGTCTTTCAGTTTATCGTCGGCCTCGGGTTCGCGCTGCTCTTCTCCCGTCCGTTTCGGATGGCGGAGCGGCTTCGGGGGCTGGTGATGATCAGCTGGCTGCTGCCTGCCACGATTACGGCAATGACCTTCAAATTCATGTTCGGCACAAGCGGAGGCATCGTGAATGAGCTTCTGGCGATGCTGCATCTCAGCGGCGGGCCCGTGGAATGGCTGGTGACGCCATTTACCGCCATGTTCGCGCTCGTGCTGGCCAACACCTGGATCGGCATTCCGTTCAACATGATGCTGCTGACGACAGGACTTACGACGATCCCGAAGGACATCTACGAAAGCGCGGCCATAGACGGCGCCAACGCCGTGCAACGCTTTTTCCGCCTGACGCTTCCGTTGTTGAAACCGGCCATCCTCTCGCTGCTCGTGCTCGGCTTCATCTATACGTTCAAGGTGTTCGATCTGGTGCTCATCATGACGCACGGCGGCCCGGTTAACGCGACGCAGATGATGTCCACCTACGCGTACAAGCTGTCGTTCGACGAATTCAACTTCAGTCAAGGAGCTGCGGCATCGAATCTGATGTTCCTCGTCCTGCTCGTCATCGGGTTTATCTACTTGAGGCTGGTTTACCGGGAAGAGGTGAAGGGGGCATGAGCCAACGCCAATTGTCGACTTGGCTGCTGCCGGTCGTGAGCATCGTTCTCGTCGCTTTGTTCCTGTTTCCGGTCTACTGGCTGGTCGTCACGTCTTTCAAGGCGGAAGGGGAAATCTTCCGTTCGCCGCCGACCTGGTTTCCGCAAACGATTTATTTGAAAGCTTATACGGAACAGCTGTCGGGATCGTCCTACAACATTTTCGAAGGGTTCCGGAACAGCGCGATCATCGCCTTCGGGGCGCTCGCCATCTCGACGGTTCTAGCGGTTCCCGCTTCGTACGGGCTGGCGCGTTTCAAGTTTCCGGGCATGCACTTGTTCCTTCTTCTGTTCTTGGTCACGCAGATGCTGCCGGCCTCGCTCATCCTGACGCCGCTGTTCATTCAATTCAAGCATCTCGGGTTGATCGGCTCTTCCTACTGGGGAACCATCCTGGCCAACGCCACGGCGGGGATTCCATTCTCCGTCGTCACGCTCCGGACTTATTTCGCCACCTTGCCGAAGGAACTGGAGGAGTCGGCGAAAATCGACGGCTGCGGCTTGTTCGGGACCTTCGTGCGAATCATGATCCCGATCGCCGTTCCCGGCGTCGTCGTCGCCATGGTCTTCTCCTTCCTCTTCGCGTGGGGCGACTTGATCTTCGGCATGACCTTCATCGGCAAAGAACATATGAGACCGATTACGGCGGGGATTTACAACTTCCTGGGCTTCCAGAGCACGTCTTGGAACAACACGATGGCCTTCGGGACGGTCAGCATCATCCCGGTCGTCTTGATCTTTATTTTCATACAGCGCTATATCGTCAGCGGACTGACGAACGGAGCGGTAAAAGGGTAAGCGAGGGTGAGTCCGGTGTCCGCGCACATTCATGAATCGGTCTACAAAGACATTCGTTCGGTCGTCTTGGAGAACGTCCGTCTTGCCGTAACGGTTATTCCGGAAAGCGGAGGGAAAATCCAGAGCATCTACGACAAAACGCTGGACCGGGAATATCTCGTGCAATCGCCGCGATCCTCCTACAAGCGCTCCGGCTACGACTCCCGTTATGCCGACGGGGACGCGAGCGGCTTCGACGAGGTCTTTCCCTCGATCGAACCCTGTTTCTATCCGCTCCCGCCCTGGAGAGGAATCGGCGTTCCCGATCATGGCGAGGTCTGGGCGCTGCCTTGGAGCTGTCACTCATCCGGCGAATCGCTCGTGCTCGACGCCTACGGGGTCCGGTTTCCTTACCGGCTGGAAAAGACGGTGAGGTTTACAAGGGAGCAAACCGTCACGATTCAGTATCGTGCCCGCAATTTGTCCGACTTCGATTTCTCGTTCATTTGGGCGCCTCATATCCTGCTTCGATGCGATGAGGATACGGAGATCGTTCTGCCGCCTTCGGTCAAGCAAGTGATGTCCACTTGCTCTGTGGATAACCGCTTGGGCCGGTTCGGCACCTTGCACGATTGGCCGGAAACGACCGTCGCGGGGGAGCGGTACCGGATCGACAAGGTATATCCGAAATATCCGGGCAAGTGCGAAAAGTATTATGCGGTGGGAACGGTGGAAGAAGGCTGGTGTGCCTTGCATAACTCCGGATCCGGCCATACGGTCGGTCTTTCCTATCCGATCGATAAGGTGCCTTATCTGGGCGTATGGGAAGGGATCATGGACGGGCGATACGCGGCGGCGCTCGAACCGTGCACCGGAGCCTTGGATGCTCTCGACACCGCGGTTCAATGGAATCGGGCGGCTGTGCTTCCCGCGAAATCCAGCTATGAATGGGATTTCAACTTGACCTTCGATATCGTCGACCGCATTCGGTCCATCGATCGGACCGGTCTCATTCTTACTTGATTCAACGACTCAAAACACGGAGGAACTTGCATGGACGGTTTATTTCGAGTGGAAGGCGGACGTCTGATTCGGGAATACGATTCGGAGAAGCTGTGGATCGAGCCCTGGGGAGAGAACAGCCTTCGGGTGCGCGCGACGCATATGGCCGCGATGGGGGACGAGGATTGGGCGCTGCTTCCGCAGCGCAAGCTCGAAGCGGAGATTGAGATCAAAGGCGGGACGGCGACCGTCAAGAACGGGAACATCCGCGTCGACATCTCGGCCGGAGGGAAGCTAACCTTCTGCAACGCGAGGAATGAAGTCCTCCTGCAGGAGTACGTTCGGAATCGCAACAACATTCACGATTTTTGCAGCGCCCTTAACATCGAGGCACGCGAATTCAAGCCGATCCTTGGCGGCGATTACGAGTTGACCCTGCGTTTCGAATCCGATCCGGACGAGAAGCTGTTCGGCATGGGTCAGTATCAGCAATCGAACCTGAACGTGAAATACTGCACGCTTGAGCTGGCGCACCGCAACTCGCAGGCCAGCGTTCCTTTTGCCTTGTCCAGCTTGGGGTACGGTTTTCTCTGGAATAACCCGGCGATCGGCAAAGCGACCTTCGGCCGGAACGTGACCGAATGGGAAGCGAAATCCACGAAGCAGCTGGACTACTGGATCACCGCGGGAGATTCGCCTGCGGAAATCGAAGAAGCTTATGCCCGGGCGACCGGCACCGTGCCGATGATGCCGGATTACGGCATGGGGTTCTGGCAATGCAAGCTCCGGTATCAGACGCAGGAAGAGCTGCTCTCGGTCTCGCGCGAATACAAACGGAGAGGACTTCCCCTCGACGTTATCGTCATCGATTTCTTCCATTGGCCGATGCAGGGCGATTGGAGATTCGATCCCGACTATTGGCCGGATCCCGAGGCCATGGTACGCGAGCTGAAGGAGATGGGGGTCGAGTTGATGGTCTCCGTCTGGCCCACCGTGGATAAGAAAAGCGAGAATTATCCGGAAATGCTGCGCAAGGGCTACCTCGTCCGCACGGACCGGGGCATCCGCACCACGATGGATTTTTTGAGCGACACCGTCTTTTACGACGCCACCCATCCCGGTGCCCGCGATTTCGTATGGAATACCGTCAAGAAGAACTATTACGACAAGGGGATCCGCATCTTCTGGCTCGACGAGGCGGAGCCGGAATATTCCGTGTACGATTTCGACAATTACCGGTATCACTTGGGGCCGAACGTGCAAATCGGCAACCTCTACCCGGTCATGTATGCCAAAACGTTCTATGACGGGATGACGGAATCGGGCCAGAGCAACGTCATCAATCTGTTGCGCTGCGCTTGGGCGGGGAGCCAGCGTTACGGCGCCTTGGTCTGGTCCGGGGATATCGATTCCAGCTTCGCCTCCATGAGGAACCAGCTAGCGGCGGGACTGAACATGGGCTTGGCCGGCATCCCTTGGTGGACCACCGACATCGGGGGATTCCACGGGGGCAATCCGGACGATCCGGCTTTCCGGGAATGCATCATCCGCTGGTTTCAGTACGGAGCGTTCTGTCCCGTGTTCCGTCTTCACGGAGACCGGGAGCCGCACTCCGAACCATTGGGGACGAGCGGCGGAGGCTTGTGCTTCAGCGGGGCGGCGAACGAAGTGTGGAGCTACGGCGAAGAGGCGTATGAAATCTTCAAAACCTACATGTTCATCCGGGAACGGCTGCGCCCTTATACCACCGAACTGATGCGCGCCGCCCACGAGAAGGGCACGCCCCCCATGCGGCCGCTGTTCTATGACTTCCCGAAGGATTCCGAAACATGGAATGTCGAAGACCAGTACATGTACGGTCCCGATCTGCTCGTCGCTCCGATCTTGCACGCAGGGGCACGAACGCGGAAGGTTTATTTGCCGGCAGGGGCGGACTGGATAAACGCGTTCAGCGGTGAAACGCATGAAGGCGGACAGTGGATCGAGTGCGACGCGCCGCTCGAGGTGATCCCGTTGTTCTTGCGCAGCGGGGGGACTTTAATCAGCGTGAAGGAGTAATCGACGGCGTATCCACCGCGGATGCCGGAGGTCAGCCCCGCCAACAACAAGCCTTTATCGGCAACACGCCGAAGAAGGCTTCTTTTTTCTCATCTGAGGTCTTATAGCTCTTTCATTTTGCAAGCTTGACGATCGGTAGATAGAAGGATACGATAGAACGAGGACATGTCCTTTATCTGGGAATTCTCGGCCTCATAACCGACAATTTCTCTGCAAAGGTTCGATGTCCCTATTCTGTATAGCCATGCGTCGACAGCAAGATGCTTGCAACAGTAAGAAATAGCATATTGTGAAAGCGTCACGGCGATGATCGGGGAGTTTCGAATTCCGAGAGGCCTAGTTTGCATCATGGAGGGGAAGTATGAACAAGAATTTATCGTTGCCGATTATGGCTTTGTTGATGGCGTGCGCAATTGCGTTTGTGCCCGGGAAGGCGCATGCGGCTACGACCCAGACATACACGGCCGCAGCGGATGTGTTTCAGATTAGCAACAGTCCCGATATGGATAATACGTACGACAATGATACGCAAGGATTATTATATGTAGGCATGACCTATCAGCCCCCGAACTACGTCAACGTCAAGAACCGATCGGCGATTATGTTTGATTTGGGAACCAAAGCTGGCCAAGTGGCTTCGGCTACGCTCGAATTGTATGCGAGTTCGTTGGTGGAACAACAAGCGGGACAATCGGCGTATATCGACGTCTGGGGCGCAGCACCGGATACGATCACCAATGCGGACGGGAGCGTTTTTCCATCGATCGGCAGTGCGACCGCAGGAAGGTATTGGCCGCCAACGGATTTCGGTCACGATGTGAAGATTGCGGTTGACGTGACGGATATCGTCAAAGCGTTTACGAGCGATTCGGATCGGAAAGTTACGTTGGTGTTGACGGGGAACGAAGCCGACTCGCAGAGCGGCAGTTTCTACATCTATTCGTCTGAGGCCTCGCAATATGTGCCGAAGCTGGTTGTGACGTATAACGAACCGCCGACCGGCTCATTTTCATTCAACGAAGTAAAGTATACGAATAGTACCACGGTCAATGTCTCCGTTTCGGCATCGGATCCCGAAGGGGATTCTATCGCCGGGATGAGATTTACCGAGGATCCGAACAACTGGCCGTCGACATGGCAAAGCTATGCGACTTCGGCGTCGTTGAATCTTTCAAGCGGAGATAAGCTGAAGACGGTATATGCGCAGTTCATGGATGCCGCCGGCAACGTGAGCAAGGGGACGATCAGCGCATCGATTACGCTCGATACGACCGCGCCTACGGTTACCGGAGTTACGTATAACCAGCAGTACAACAGCGACGTGACGATCAGCTTCAACGAAGGGACGGCCACGCTGGACGGTTCGCCGATTGCGAGCGGAACAACGTACGGATCGGAAGGCACGCATACGCTCATCGTTACCGATAAGGCAGGCAACGTCACGACGATTCCGTTTACGATCGACAAAACGCCGCCTACCGTCACGGGTGTGACGTACAACCAAATTTACAATCGCGACGTCGTTATCAGCTTTAACGATGGGACGGCTAGGCTAGACGGTTCGCCGATCGCGAGCGGAACAACGTACGGATCGGAAGGCGCGCATACGCTCATCGTTACCGATGAGGCAGGCAACGTCACGACGATTCCGTTTACGATCGACAAAACAGCGCCAACCGGTACCGTCCTTATCGATGGCGGGTCATCGTTTACGAAGCACCCGGCGGTAACGCTGAAATTGACGGATCATGACGGCAGCGGCACAGGCGTTCAGGAAATGCAGTTCTCCAACGACAACCGTACGTGGAGCGATTGGGAAGCGGCAACCGGCGAGAAATCTTGGACCGCGACGACGGGCGATGGAACGAAAACGGTCTATGTCCGGCTCCGGGATGCGGCGGGCAACGTCAATTCGGCGGAAATTTCCGATTCCATCGTACTCGATACAACCGCGCCGACCGGGACGTTCACGATCAATCATGGGGCATCCTCCGCGACTTCCCCTGTTGTTGCCTTGGCGATTTCAGCCGATGACGGAGCAGGATCGGGAGCCGTTGAAATGCGGATTTCCAATAACGAAACGGATTGGACGGATTGGGAGGGCCTAACGGCAACGAAAACCTGGACCTTAACGAACGGATATGGACCCAAGCAAGTGTTCGTTCAGTTCCGGGATGCGCTCGGAAACGTAAGTTCGGCTGTCCATGCGTCGATTTTGTACAAGAGTCAACCGAGCGGCGGAGACAACAGCGGGAACAACAACAGAGACAACGGCGGCAACACGGATAGCAACAATAGCGGCAACAATGGAACCAGCAGCGGTGATAACCGGGGCGGCCAGAATGGAACAACCACGATCGTGATCGGCGAACCATTCGCGCGAACGGTCGAGGAAACGGTGAACGATCGGAAATCCACCACGGTTATCGTCGACGGTCCCCAGCTGTTGAAGGAACTTGAATCCGTGTCGAATCGTCCGATCGTTTCCATCCCGATTAACGGCAACCCGGATATCGCAGCAGGCATATTCACCGGCGAAGCGGTCAAAGCCATGACAACCAAAAACGCCTTGCTGGAATTGATAACCGGGAACAGCTCGTACACGCTGCCTGCCGAACAGATCGGCATCGACGCCTTGTCCGGCAAATTCGGCGCCGACACCGCGCTGCAGGATATTGAACTCCATATCTCCGTCACAAACATTCCGGATTCGGAGGTGCGTTTTGCGGCGGCACGGGGAGACCATATCCAGCTTGTAGCGCCGGCCGTCGAATTCACCGTGAAAGCGGTGCATGACGGGCAGGAGATCGAGGTGCAAAAGTTTAACGCCTTCGTGGAAAGAACGATCGCGATTCCGGACGGGGTAGACCCGAACAAGGTCACGACCGGCGTCGTGGTGGGTTCGGATGGAACATTGCATCATGTTCCGACTAAAGTCGCACAAGTAAACGGTAAATATGTGGCCGTGATCAACAGCCTTACGAACAGCGTTTATGCGTTGATCTATAACCACAAGACGCTTGAAGACATTTCCGGTCACTGGGCCAAGGCGGCGATTGAGGACATGGCTTCTAGACTCATCGTAAGCGGGACGGATGATGGGCGGTTCCTGCCGGACAAGGAAATTACGAGGGCGGAATTCACCGCCATTGTCGTAAGAGCGTTAGGTTTGAGATCTGCGGATGCGGGCCCTGCATTTACCGACGTGCATCAGGACGATTGGTTTGCTTCAGCGGTTCACGTCGGCGTCGCCTACGGGCTTGTCAGCGGCTACGACGACGGGACTTTCCGCCCGAACAAGCAGATTACGCGCGAGGAGGCCATGGTGATCATCGCCAGGGCAATGCGCGTCGCGCAGATGAAAACGGAGCTCGCCGAACAAGATCAGGATAAGCTTCTGGCGGCGTTCGGAGACAACGGACAATTCCATTCTTGGTCCCGCGAGGCCGCGGCGCTGACGATTCGCTCCGGGATCGTCACCGGCAATCAGAATCAGGCAAGACCCTTGCAAAATATCACAAGAGCGGAGACCGCGGTCATCATCCGCCGTTTTCTGCAGCAAGCCGGCTTGATCTAGGGCAAAGGGCAAAGCGAACCGAATCATCCGAATAGGGCGGTTTCTCGGGTCTTCACGGACGAAGAGAAATCGCCTCTTTTTTTATAATCATGGAATATGCTAATCTTGATCGCTTAATCAAACGGCGGAAAGGAAGGGGTTGATGGGGAGTGAACCTGAGCGGCCAGGTTGGCCGGGAAATCGAACGATTGACGGAACTCTTGTCTCGATTGCAAGCGCCGGACGGCTCCTGGAGATTCTGCTTCGAAAACGCGGTGCTGACGGATGCGTACATGATCATCGTGCTGAGAGCATTGGAAATCCCGGACGAACCTCTCATTCGCCTTCTTCGCGACCGGCTGTTGGCCACCCAATTCGAGGACGGTTCCTGGAGAGCCTACCCCGATGAGCGAGAGGGGAATCTGTCGGCGACGGTGGAGTGTTATTTCGCGCTGCTCTATTCCGGTTACAGCCAGGTTGCGGATCCGCAGGTAGCGAAAGCCCGAGCGTTCATTCTGGCCCAAGGCGGTCTTCGAAATATCGGCGGATTGATGACCAAAGTCATGCTGGCGGTCAATGGCCAATATCCGTGGCCGCGCTCCCCGATGATCCCCCTGGAAGTGCTTCTCTTTCCCTCCTCCTTTCCGGTCAACATGTTCGACTTTTCCGGCTATGCCCGCGTTCATATGATTCCGGCCCTGCTGCTCGCCGACCGGCGGTTCACGATCCGAACGGATCGAACCCCCGAATTGTCCGAACTGGCGGGATCGCTTCCATGGGATCGCTTGTCGTTCTGGTCGGAAGGGGTTGGACGCGATCGCTCCCCGGCTCTTCAGTCGTTGTTGGACCAAATCGGAAAAGGCATCGATCTTCTTGCCGGCATACCGGAGCAGCTGCATGGGGAAGCGAGCAAGCGTGCGGAACGGTACATGCTGGAGAGGATCGAGCCGGACGGGACGTTCTACAGCTATGCTTCTTGCACGTTTCTGATGATTTTCGCGCTGCTCGCCGTCGGATACGATAAACGTCATCCCGTGATCCGGGACGCCGTCCAAGGACTAAGGTCCATGATCTGCCGCACTGCGAGTCCGATTTTCGTGCAAAATTCGCCTTCCGCCGTCTGGGATACGGCCTTGTTAAGCTATGCTTTACAGGAAGCGGGAAGGAGTTCCGCGGCAAGCGTAATGATTCGCCGATCAGCCGCTTATCTTCTATCGAAACAGCATCGCCGACCGGGAGATTGGAGCATCCATAATCCGAATGTCATTCCAGGCGGGTGGGGATTTTCGGACTCCAATACGCTCAATCCGGATGTGGACGATACGACCGCTGCCTTGAGAGCCATCCGGAACTTGGCGGGCACCGATTCCTCGTATCGGGAAGCGTGGAACCGCGGATTGAACTGGCTGCTGTCGATGCAGAACGACGACGGGGGATGGCCGTCATTCGAGAAAAATACGGATCGCGAATTCCTTGCGCTGCTTCCTTTGCAGGAGGCGAAGTCGTCGGCCATCGATCCTTCGACGCCGGATTTGACGGGGAGAACGTTGGAGTTTTTGGGGAACTACGCGGGTCTGGACATCCGCCACGCGCTTGTTCGCAAAGGCGCGGATTGGCTTCTCGACCGACAGGAAAAGGACGGCTCCTGGTATGGACGGTGGGGAGTCTGCTACATCTACGGTACGTGGGCGGCATTAACGGGGCTGACGGCCGCCGGAATTCCTGCGGATCATCCGTCCGTACGCTCCGGAACGAAATGGTTGCTGGAAATCAGGCATGCCGACGGGGGGTGGGGAGAATCCTGCGCCAGCGACCGGCACATGCGCTATATCCCACTTGCGGGGAGTACGCCTTCCCAAACCGCTTGGGCGCTCGACGCGCTCATCTCCGTCCATGAAACGCCGAATTCCGCGATCGACCAAGGGATCAGGCGATTGATCGGTCTCTTGCGGGAAGAGGGCGGGCTGGCGGCCTATCCGACGGGGGCGGGACTTCCGGGCGTTTTTTATTCCCATTATCACAGTTACCGGTACATTTGGCCGCTCCTTGCGCTTTCCCATTACAGAAACAAGTACTCCCCGTAAATCCGCGAAGGCAAACAAGAACCGGCAAAATCCCGAAAAGGATTTTGCCGGTTGGCTTAATATTGGTTCTTCAACATTTCGATTTCCGTCTTGATCATGAGCTGTTCACGATTGAGAATTTCGATACTTGCCGCATGGGTATTCAGTTGAAAAGAGAATTTCCGCTCCATGGCATCTTGCCTTTCCGCGATTTCGGTGACGGTCTCTTTGATGGATTTGACCATGCCGACCAATTGCGCGGACAGTTTTTCCTGGCTGTTCAGCCGGTTCAAGATCGCTTGTTGATCTTTCTTGAAAGTCTTGAGCTCTTGCGCGAACTCGGAACGAGCACTCTGTATATCCGCTTTCAACTCTGCCCGAAGCTCTGTTGTGACAGCCTGAATCTCGTCTTTCAGTTCCGACCTGACGGCCTGAATCTCGTCTTTCAGTTCCGACCTGACGGCCTGAATCTCGTCTTTCAGTTCCGACCTGACGGCCTGAATCTCCTCTTTCAGTTCCGACCTGACGGCCTGAATTTCCTCTTTCAGTTCCGACCTGACGGCCTGAATTTCCGTTCTGACAGACTGGAATTCCTCGTTTACCTCCGTCCTGAAGTTCCGCATCTCGTTCAGAATCAATTCCAACGTTGCCTGGCTCATACGCTTCTTCCTCCTCCGGGATTTGTAATGACAGAAATAGGATTCGTATTTCTATAAACGTATCATGCCGGCCTGCAAACCGGGTCCCGGAGGCATGAGGAACGTCTTGTGAAATAAGTATATCAGATTGGGTAAAAGCTGTTTAGGCAGGGTTGAAAAATAGGCTGTCAGATCGATCAAGACTTCTCTGAATCGATGTCCGGCGGATTCACCGGCAATCTTATCGGCATCACGGCTTACAGCAGCAACGCGAATTGCCGAGGGTACTGCGTTTCCTGCTGTTGACAAAGAACGGGAAATCGCGTAAGGTAAGGATGTAAGTGTTCACTTGCATCCAAGGGGATAAACGCATGAGAGAAAATACGAGCACGAGCGATAAACTTCTGTTGGCCGCGATCGACCTAATGGCCGAGAAGGGATACGACGGCACGACCACCAAGGAGATCGCCGCTGCCGCCGGGGTGAACGAAGTGACGCTGTTTCGCCACTTCGGCACGAAGGAGAATCTGCTGAAAACGGCCTTCAGTCGCTACCACTACGCCGATGAGATGACGAAGCTTTTTCGGGAATCCCTCACGGGCGATCTTCATGCGGACCTTCTCCTGGTTAGCCGCACGTACCACAAGCTCATGAACCGGAACCGCAAATTGCTGCGTCTCGCCCAGAAGGGCGGCAATCTGCCGGAAGAAGTCTATGAGGAGTCCGGACGTCATCCCCAACAGCTGAAGAAGCTGTTAATGGATTATTTGGCGGACATGGCGAAACAAAAGAAGGCGTTGGTGCCGAACCCCGAGATGCAGGCGTTGTCTTTCATGTGGATGAATTACGGCGCGTTCTTCAGCAGCCTGAACAAGAAAGAAGCGGTCTCGGAAGAATGGTTGGACGAATTTATCAAGGAAAGCGTTGGGCTGTTCGCTAGGGCTTTAACTCCCTAGCTTTTTTACCCATTGCATGCAAGTGTGTGCTTGCACACAAATAAAAAGGAGAGATCAACCATGGATTCGGAGACACGGCAGCACAAAGGATCGCAAATCATGCGTTTGATGATGTTCACCGTCATGATTTCCTCGATGAGCGCCCTTATGTTTCATGTGGTTCTGCCGCAAATCAGCGAAGAGTTTCACCTGACCCTGGCTCAGGCGAGCTGGCTGTCCTCCGCCTATACGCTCATTTACGCCTTCGGAACGGTGACGTACGGGAAGCTGGCCGATCGGTTCCAGTTGAGAAGCTTGGTCACGTTCGGCCTGACGCTCTTCGCGGCGGGATCTCTCGTGGGACTCGTATCCCAGACGTTCTGGGCTGCGCTGCTCGGCCGTTGTCTGCAATCCGCGGGTGCCGCGGCTGTACCCGCGATTGCCCTGATCATCCCGGTGCGTTATTTCCCGCAGGAGAAGAGAGGCTCCGCTTTGAGCATGACGGCCGTCGGGCTCGCGATCGGCGGTGCGCTTGGGCCTGTCGTTTCCGCGGCTATCGTCAGCATCGCGAACTGGCGTTGGCTTTTTCTCCCGTCCTTGCTCATTTTGCTGTTGCTGCCATTTTACCGGAGGATTTTGGAAACAGAACCGAAACAAGCCGCGAAATCGTTCGATTGGCTGGGCGGCGGCTTGCTCGCCGCTTTCACCGCGCTGCTCCTGCTGGGCGTCACGAATCGATCCTGGCCGTATCTGGCGGCTTCGATTCCCTTGCTGATCCTTTTCCTCGCGCGAATTCGCTTGACGAAGGAACCTTTCATCGAGCCGCGCCTGTTCCGCAACAAAACCTATGCGACAGGACTCGCGCTTTCATTTCTAATCGCGGGGATCGGCGTTTCCTTGTACTTCCTGACCCCGATTCTGCTGTCGGAAGTATACCGGCTCGGCTCCGATTGGATCGGGTTCGCGATGGTGCCCGCGGCAGTCGCCGCCTCCCTGCTGGGGAGAAAAGGCGGGAAACTGGCGGACCGCAAAGGCAATCCGTATCTGTTCTCGGTCGCTTCCGGTTGTTTGCTGGCTTGTTTCGTTCTGCTGTCGGTCCTGACGGGGATCGCGCCGCTCTGGATTTCGATCATCCTGATCCTCGGCAACGTAGGCCAGTCTTTCATGCAGGTCGCGATGTCGAACTCCATTTCGCGGGCATTGCCCAAGGAGCAGGTCGGCGTGGGAATGGGCCTGTTCTCGATGCTTTCCTTCATCGCCCAAGGGATCGGGGCGGGCGTGTACGGGCTCGCGGCGGCGCAAGGTTCGTCCGTGAATTGGAATCCGCTGCACGCCGATGCGGACAGCTACGTTTTCGGCAACATTTATCTGGTGCTGGCCGTCCTGCATGTCGGGATTCTGCTGTTCTACCGCTTGGGGTTCCGTGCCCGGAATCCCGGCGTTAAGACCGAATCGATCAGCCATAAAGCGCTAGGAGGAGAAAGAACATGAACAGGGGAGGCCAAGCAGCCATGGCCAGGAAAACGAGCCGAGGGGCAATTACCGCCAGCTTCGACGCGCACGGCGCCGTGTATACCGGCGCGACCGCCGGTAAACGGCGGATTCGTTAAGGAATAACAATTGGAGAGGAGTTCATGAGCATGTCAACTTCCGCAAGGCAGGTTCTGATCGGGGAATTGCTCAGCTGGCCGGGGGTGACGGAGCAGCCCCACCGTTTCGGCGGCATCGAGTTTCAGTGGAACGGGAAGGAGATCGGGCATTTGCACGGCGACCATCTGGTCGACATTCCGTTCCCGAGGAGGATGGGAGATCAGCTAGCGGAAGCCGGACGGGCGAGTCCCCATCACATTCATCCGGGTTCGGGGTGGGTCTCCTTCTACATCGAATCGGAGGAGGATATCGCAGGGGCGGTGGAACTGTTGCGGTTGAAGTACGATCACATGGTGAATCGGGGAGAGAGCGGGAAGACGGATTAGCGTTATCGTTTTCCGACGGCAGGCCTGGCAGGGCCGGTTGATCGCGAAAATTAAGATTTCCTAAAAAACCGGAAAAAAGGAAAACCTTACCTTCCTCAGGGCGTATTACCGTGTGGCGTATCACGGAGGCGAGAATCCGCGGCTCGATCCGATACGATCTATGGCTCAGAGAGGATGAAGCATCGTGTCCAGGAAAGGAAAGAGGTCCCTTGCGAAATACCGGGCGAAGGTCGCGGGAGTGACGGCGGCCGTTTTGCTGTTCGGGGTATTGTCCGTTCCGGGGATCGGGGCCGCCGAAACGGCCGAAGGCGCCGTTTACGCGAGCGCCAGCGACAGTGACAGCACGGCGGTTCCCGGCGATTCGGGCGGGACCAAGCTTTCCCCGGAGAACGTGAAGGTGTCCCAGGAGGAGGCCGTATCCCGGGTGATCAAGCTGTTCCCCGTGCTGGCCGGTGCTCAAACGCAAGAAGTCCGGTTAACCGACCATGCTTCCGGCGGCTCCGGCAACGGCGGCAGTCCGATGTGGGAAATCGGCTTCATGATCCGCAACGGGAACGTCTCCAGCGGGTTTTCGGCCAGCGTCGACGCGATGACGGGGGATCTGCGCAATGTGTTCATTCCCTATGAGATGTCCCGCGGATCTGTCGCGTTTCCTCCGATGACGTCGCGCAGCGAAGCCTTGGAGATCGCCAAAGCGTTCGCCGCGGAAGCGGCTCCGTCGCTCAAAGGGCAAGAACTCGCGGAGGATACCGAGAAAGGTCAGAACCCTCCCGCTCCCCTGTTCGGACCTGTCTATTACAGCTTTGCGTTTCGCATGTCCCATGACGGCGTGAGGGTCGACGGCCAATCCGTTCAAGTAAACGTGAACGGCAACGGCGAGGTCACCTCGTTCTCCTATTATGGGGAAAGCACGGAATTTCCGTCCGCCCGGCCGAAGGTGACGGCGGCGGATGCCAAGGCGCGCTGGGAATCCGATTTGCGGCTGGAATTGACCTATACGGGCGGCGATTTCCGGGAAAACCCGGATCGCTGGATGCTCGTTTATGTGCCGGCCTCGCAGCTCACCAGGCTGGACGCTCAAACCGGCGAATGGCTGGATTTCGGAGGCAATCCGCTCAGCCCCCAGCCGCCGCAATATGTCGAAATGCCGGAACCGGCGAAGCCGTTCTCTCCCAAGGCGGTAACGGCCGAAGAGGCGGCGGCTTTGGTCGAGGCATACGCGGATATCCCGGAAGGGTACCGGGTCGAGAGCCGTTCCCTGCAGCAAGGGCGCGAAGGAGGAAACGATTTCTGGTCGCTGGAGTGGCAGAACGAGAAAGGAACGCCTTACGAGCGAAGAAGCGCGACCGTCGATGCGGTAACCGGACAACTGCTCTCGTTTTACGTGCACTTCTTCTACGGGCCTGACCGTCCGGCACCCGAAAAGCCTGCCGCGCCCGAGCTTCCCATGGAGAAAGCGATCAAACTCGCGGACGAGTGGGTATCGGCCAACATCCCGAATATCGTCTCCTATCGGCGGGTCGTTCCGGCCGCGAGCGCAGCAGACCCCAAACCCGATTCCGAGTACAAGACGGTCACTTATCAGCTGTTCTACCGCGGACTGCCCGTCCAAAACCGCAATCTGAACGTTACGTTCGACGGGAACGGCAAGCTGCGCGGGTTTTACGGCCAGCCTGCACTGAGCGGGGAAATGCTGAAAAAGATGGAATCGCTTCGAGCAGCCGTTCCGGAAAAGCAAGCGAAAGAGATGTATTTGAAAGCGGCGTCGATGGAGCTCTCTTATTCGAGTTTCGGAGGCTATTACGTCGAACCGTCGGGGGAGTATACGGAGCGGTCATGGAAGCTTGTGTATTCGCCCTACGATTGGGAGAGGAAGATGCCTATGAATCGCGTTCTGGATGCGGTTACGGGGCAATGGACCGAGTTGTATCCCAACCGTTGGCCGAGCCTTCCTGCCGAGGAGCCTGCCGAAATCGGCAACCATTGGGCGGCGGTTTATTTGCGGACGTTGCTGGAGCACGGAGTGATCCAAGCCGGTGAAGACGGGCTCATTCACCCGGACCGGAGCGTGAAGGCGGGCGATTTCTTCCGGATGCTGGCGATCGCCTCGGATCCTTACTTCGGAGCCTATGAATCTTACTGGCCGGTGCAGGAGCAAACGAAACCGTTCGCGGACGTCGAGCCGTCCTCTCCTTATTATGAAGCCGTGAACCGGATGATCGACCGGAAGTGGCTCACTCCCGATCCGAAAGCCGAGCTTCATCCCGAAGCCGAGCTCACCCGGGACCAACTGGCGTTTTATCTGAGCAAAATCACGGGCTATTGGAAGCTGGCGGAGAAGCTCGCGGATTTGCCGGCGTTCGCGCGGCTGTCGGACGCCAAGTCCGTGCCGCATCCGGGCGCGGCGGCGCTTGCGCTGAAGCTCGGCCTGCTGACGCCGCAAGGCGGCGCCTTCCGGCCGAACGATAAAGTCTCGCTCGCCCAGCTCGCGGTCGTCTTCGTCCGCATGGCCGAGCGGCAAGGCGAGTGGGACCGTCCGCTTGCACAGTAACCGGGGTAACGACAAAACCTTCGGCTCCTCTTCAATGGGGCCGAAGGTTTTTTACACATTACAGGAATATTAGCATCCGGAGAGTGGTTTTGAGGAAACGAGAGGGAGCGGTTTACGGTACTGGCGTCCCCGTCGATGCTCTTGCAAAGCGGATTTTGTGACTCGCGCGCATGAGCGTCATACGTGTACCTGATTTCGGCAGGTCTCCGATCTGGGTGCCTCGGATGGTCGGCTGTCGCGCAGTCAAGGGGATTAAAGGGAACAGCCTGATAAAGGCCCTCTATTTTTGCGTACTGGACCATAAGCGCGTGATTTAGAAGGAAAACCTCCCTCTATTTATGCGTATGGGCCCCTCTATTTTTGCGTACTGGCCACAAACGCGTGATTAGAAGGAAAACCTCCCTCTATTTATGCGTATGGGCCCACACGCGCGGGATTAGAAGGAAAACCTCCCTCTAATTCCGGCTATATCCCCTCAATTGAGGTTTTTCACCGAGATTAGAGGGAGGTTTCTCCACGGCCCCCTAATTGATGTGGAGTCCTGTCCCCCAATTGAATTAGACTAATGGTAATGGGGAGGCGGACAATATGCGTACAGGGAAAGTGTTCGAAGAGAAGCGAATGCAAATCG
>NZ_WJIB01000026.1 GCF_019400745.1 Cohnella sp. CFH 77786
ATGTGGGCAATGGAACTTGAAGACCGATCTGCGTTTTACAGGGCGCTGTAATCGCTAGAAAAACATACCTATCCTGCGAACGATGTAATTTTTGTGGGGCAGACTCCAGAATTAAGGGGCCTAGCCGCTAACCGGGTTTTTCCGGGTTACAGCGGGGATTTCGCCGCTTTGGGACGCTCTAACCGGGTTTTTCCGGGTTACAGCGGGGATTTCGCCGCTTTGGGGCGCTCTAACCGGGTTTTTCCGGGTTACAGCGGGGATTTCGCCGCTTTGGGACGCTCTAACCGGGTTTTTCCGGGTTACAGCGGGGATTTCGCCGCTTTGGGACGCTCTAACCGGGTTTTCCGGGTTAATGCGTGAACAACACTACAGTAAGTAGTTGCACGTCGTCGTTATTTCGGCAGGTCGGCGAGAATGCCGGCAAATATGTGGCGCTGCGTCGGGTCGGCGAGACTACCTCGAAACAGGGCGCAGCGTCGGGTCGGCGAGACTGATTCGAAACAGGGCGCTGCGTCGGGTCGGCGAGACTGCCGCGAAACAGGGCGCTGCGTCGGGTCGGCGAGACTGATTCGAAACAGGGCGCTGCGTCGGGTCGGCGAGACTGCCGCGAAACAGGGCGCTGCGTCGGGTCGGCGAGACTACCGTGATACAGGGCGCAGCGTCGGGTCGGCGAGACTGCCGCGAAACAGGGCGCAGCGTCGGGTCGGCGAGACTGCCGCGAAACGGCGAAACGGAAACCGGCATTCTCCGCGAGAACGCCGGTTTCTGCGCTTCCTTTCCGCCGGAGCTGTCCGCCCCTTCCGCAGGCCTCCGAGGCGCGACGCCTCATCATCAATTCCGCCTGTCAGCTGGTCACTTTCCCCCTCGCGTAACGGTTCTCCGGTATCGGAAGCCCCAGGTTGCCGCGCAGCGTATCCGACTCGTACTCCGTGCGGTAAATCCCCCGTTGCTGAAGGATCGGCACGACCAGGTCCACGAAATCGCTCAAGCCGCTCGGTAGCGCAGAGTGGATGATGAAACCGTCGGCAGCCTCCTCCTCGTGCCAGCGCTGAATGAGGTCGGCGATCCGCTCCGGCGTGCCGACGAATTCCCCGCGGGGCGTCGCCGAGCGAAGCGCGACCTGGCGCAGCGTGAGCCCCTGCTCCTTGGCCGTCCGCTTGATTTTGTCCGTCCCGCTCCGAAAGCTGTTGCTCCCGAGATCGCCGAGGTCGGGGAACGGCTCGTCGAGCGGATACTGCGAGAAATCGTGATGGTCGAAGAACCGCCCGAGGAAATCGAGCGCTTTGTCGATCGACACCAGGCTCGCGATTTCCTCGTATTTGCGCTCGGCTTCCTCCTCCGTCCGGCCGATGATCGGCCCGATGCCGGGGAAGATGGCGATCTCGTCCGGCGACCGTCCGAGCGCCGCTGCCCGCCCTTTCACGTCCCGGTAGAACTCCCGCGCTTCCTCGATCGTCTCGTGCCCGGTGAAGACGGCGTCGGCACTTCGGGCCGCAAGGTTTTTGCCGCTTTCGGAGGAGCCCGCCTGGAAAATGACCGGGTGTCCCTGCTTCGAACGCGCGATGTTGAGCGGGCCTTCCACCGAGAAGTACTTGCCCTTGTGATTCAGGCGATGCATCTTGGCCGGATCGAAGAACACGCCGGACTCCTTATCCCGGATGAACGCGCCGTCCTCCCAGGAATCCCAGAGCCCCCGAGCGACCTCCAAAAATTCTTCCGCGATCCGGTAGCGTTCGTCATGGCTGGGATGCTCGGTTTTCCCGTAGTTGCGGGCCGAACCTTCCAGCGGTGAAGTGACGACGTTCCACCCCGCGCGTCCTCCGCTGATGTGGTCGAGGGACGCGAATTGCCTGGCGACCGTGAACGGCTCGCTGTACGAGGTGGACAGCGTGCCGACCAGGCCGATCCGCGAGGTGACGGACGCCAGCGCGGACAGAATCGTGACCGGCTCGAACCGGTTGAGGAAATGGGGGATCGATTTCTCCGTGATGTACAAGCCGTCCGCGATGAACAGCAGATCGAAAAGCCCTGCCTCCGCCGTCAAGGCCTGCTGCTTGTAGAAGCCGAAATTGACGCTGGCGTCGGCCGGAATCTCCGGATGGCGCCAGGCCGAAATGTTGCCCCCTACCCCGTGGATGAGAGCTCCGAACTTGATCTTTTTGCGGACCGCCATGTTTCTCTCCTCCTCCTCTTCCTTATGCCCGCGCCTCCAGCAGCGCGGATTCTCTTAAGCGAAGCCTATAGCTCTTAACCAGCCTTTCCCCGTTGTAAAACTCTTTGTCGAACGCTCTCTCGAACCCGAGCCTTTCGTACAACCGCACGGCGGATGCCATCATGTCGGAAGTGTGCAGGTGCAGCGTGTCGGCTCCCCACTCCAGCGCGCGTCTCGCGCTTTCCCGCAGCAGGGCCGTCGCGATGCCTTGCCCTCTCGCGCCCGGCGATACGGCCAGCAGCCGGACGATCGGCGATTCGATTCCGATATCGCGTCCGTACGCGGCGAGGGAGGAGTCGAACAGCAGCGCGCTGCCGACGATTTCGCCGTTCCGGTCGGCGACCAGCCTCGCCCTCGGCCCTTCGGCTTCCACGGAAGCCAGGATATCCTCGCGGTAAGCCGCCCATCGCTCCGGCGCCAAGACGCTCTCATACTGCTGATAGGCGTCCAGCAGTACTTTCCGGATCGCGTCCCGGTCGGAATTCCGCGCCTCGCGGATCGAAACTTCCGTTTCGGACATTCCCTCCCACCTCCCCGAAATCCTTACACCGCGCAGCCGGCGCCGAGCGGGGGATTTTCCGATATCCCTTTTTTGATGCGGTCGATCTGGCCCAGATGCCTATTCACGTGATCGATGAAGGCGTGGACGATCGCGGACAGCGTGACCGTCTCCCCTCGGAAATTGACGCCCGTCCTTCCCCATTCCTCTTCGGAGAGACGGACGAACAAATGGCCGTTATGGACCAATAAAGCCCGGAAAACGTTCAGGAATTCCTCCGCTTTCCCTGCGTTCGCTTTCTGGCCGGCTACCCAAGTGTCTTGGCTGAAAGCGGGCAGCCGCGCCTCCGAGCCCGACAGGATTTCGCGAATCCGGAAAGACACGACGATATTGTGGTCCGCCAGATGCGCGAGCACCTCCGTCACGCTCCATTTGTCCGGCGCCGGCTTGAAGCGGAGCTCCTCCTCCGACAAGCCCTCGATCGCATCAAGCAATTGGTCGTACGTTTTCAAATAGGACGCGAGATCCGCCGGTTTCTGGCTCATGTCCAACATCCTCCTCAAATTTGAAAATCGAGACGCTGCCGCGTTTCGTCAAACCGCCAATACGAGAACGGGCTCAAATCGAGATCCGTCGATCGGTCCACCGTCAAATCGGCCAAAGCTTCCCCCACCGCGCTGGCAAACTTGAAGCCGTGCCCCGAAAACCCTCCCGCCAGCAGGACGTTCGGATACGCGGGATGCGCGTCGATGACGAAATGTTCGTCGGGCGTCATCTCGTATTTGCATGCCGCGCCTCGAAGCAGCTTGCCCGCCGCTCCCGGCAAGTAAGCGTTCAAAGCTTGGCGCAAATCCGCTTCGTCTTCCGGATAGGCGCCGAACGGGGGAAACGACTCGCCCGGCGTCCATTCGGCTCCCCCGTCATGGCGGCCGATTTTCAGTCCCGCTCCGCCGATGTCCGGGAATCCGTAGTAGCCTCCTTCGGCCGTACCGATCGTAAATCCTGGAAACGCTCCGGCGCGGAAGCCATCGTTCCGCGTTTCGAACCACCCGACGGCTTTGCGGACGGAACGGATCGGCAAACGCACGAACGGCTCCAGCGTCCGAAACCAAGCGCCGGCGCACAAGATGATATTGTCCGCGTGGTACACCTCGTCTCCGGCGGCGACGAAAGCGAAAGCGTTGCCCGCCACCTTCACGTCCCGGACGAGCGTGTTCGTGAGCAGCACGGCTCCCGCTTCCAGAGCCAGCCTCCTGTAAGCCGCCACGCACCGTTCGCTGTGCAAGTAGCCCGCGTTCGGCTCGTACATCCCCCGGAAATCCTCCGGGACGGCGAACCCCGGCCACCGGTGCAGGATTTCCGCGGCGTCCAACAGCTCGACGCATACGCCGTTCCCCCTCGCGTCTTGCACGCGGCCTTCGAACGAACCGATCGCTTCCGTCGCCACATTCAATACGCCCGAGCGTTCCAGCAGCTTCTCCCCGGATAAAGCCTCCAGCTCGCGCCACTTGTCGTCCGCGCGCAGAGCGAGCCGCACGTACGCGTCCCCGCCATGGTAGGCGTGGCGGATCAGCCGCGGCTCCCCATGGTGGCTCCCGTGCGCATGGGGCGGGTTGAAAGCGTCAATGAGCAGCGTCTTCACGCCTCTCTTCACGAGATGGTAGCCCGCGCTCATGCCCATCGATCCGGCGCCGATGACGATGACCTCGTAAGATTTGGGAATGCCCGCATCAGCCATTCGGATCCACCGTCCCCGCGATCGCTTTCGCTTCCCTCGCCGGCCCCGTGCTTCTCCCCGTTCCGGCCCCCGCCTCCGTTGCCTCCTGCGCCTTCAGCTTCCCGATCGCGTCAACCGCCAGCGCCGCCAGGAATTTGGCGCCGATCGGCAGCGCCCGCTCGTCGACATCGAACGCGGGATGATGCCACTCCTGCGGTCCCGACGTCCCGAGAAACACGAAGAGCCCCGGGACTTGCTGCCGGTAGAAGGCGAAATCCTCCCCCGCGGGAGAGGGGAGCGGCGACACCACGTTCAGGCCGAGTCCCTCTGCCGTCCGTACGGCGGTTTCAGCCCATCCCGCGTCGTTGCGGACGGCCGGAGGTCCCGCGATCCAACGGACGGAAGCTTGCGTCCCGTAGGCCGCCGCGACGCCGTGCACCACTTGCTCGAACCGCTCGCGGACCTTCGTCCTCACCTTCTCGTCGAACGTGCGCAGCGTCCCGTCGAACGAAGCCTTGTCGGGAATGACGTTCCATGACGCTCCCCCCTGGAAGCGGGTCACGCTGAGCACGACGCTGTCCAGCGGGCTGACGTTCCGGCTGACGATCGTCTGCAGCGCCGTGACGATATGGGCCGCGCCGACGATCGGGTCGAGCCCCGCCTCCGGCACCGCCGCGTGGCTTCCCCGCCCCTCGACCTCCACCGCGAACCCGTCGGCTGCCGCCATGAGCGGACCCGCCTTGATGCCGACGGTGCCGACCGGCAAATCCGGCTTGTTATGCAGTCCGAAAATCGCCTGCACCCCCCGGAGCGCACCGCTCGCGATCACTTGCCCGGCTCCCAGCGCCTTCTCCTCCGCGGGCTGGAAGATCAGGCGGACGGTGCCCGCCAGCTCGCGCTCCCGCTCCTTGAGCAGCAGCGCGGCCCCGAGCAGCGCCGCGGTATGGAAGTCATGCCCGCAGGCATGCATGCGGCCGGGTACCGTGGAAGCGAACGGCAGGCCGGTCTTCTCCTGTACGGGCAGTGCGTCGATATCCGCGCGCAACGCCACCACGGGACCGCCAAGCAAGCCTCCGACCTCCGCGATAACGCCGGTTTTGAGCGGATACTCCACGATCCGGATGTCCGCTTCCCCCAGCCAGCCGCGGATCGTTGCCGTCGTCTCGTATTCCTCCAGCGAGAGCTCCGGATGGGCGTGCAGATGCCGCCGGGCCGCCGCCAGCCGCCGTTCCAGCGTTTCCACCGCCGGCGCGCTCATACCGGCAGCTCCTCGAACGCTTCAAGCAGAAGCTCGAACGACCGGATCCGCTTGGCGAAATCCCCGAGAATGGTCGTAAAAAGAAACTCCTCCACGCCGTACGCCTCCTTGAGCTCCAGCAGCCGTTGACGCACCGTCTCCTTCGTGCCTTTGGCGATGTCCGCATCCCGGACTTCGGCCGTGTACGACTCGCCGGCCTGGCGGGCGAACTCTTCCGCTTGCTCCGGCGAACCGACGTTAACCGTTTTTCCGCTGGCCAGCGTCACGCGAACGCTTTTGAAGCTTCCGGCCAGCTCGGCGGCCTCTTCCTCGGAATCCGCGACGATCGCGGAAAGCGCGAGGATCGCGTACGGCTCGGTTCCCCGGGAACGGTTGAACCGTGCCCGATAGGTCTCGAACGCGATCCTCGCCGTCTCATAGTCGCTGTTGATGAACAGCGCGAACGCGTACGGGTATCCCCGTTCGGCCGCCAGCTCCGCGCTCGATACGCTCGTTCCGAGCAAGTAAAGGTCGGCGGGCTGCGCCGGCACCGGGCTGGCCTGAATGCCGGCGAGCGGGTGAGCCTCCTCCGTCCGTCCGGACAAGTATCCTTCGAGCTCCGCCAGCTTCTCCGCGAGCGGCCGGCTTTCCGCCGTCCCCTGCTGCAGCGCCCTCGTCGACCGCGGGAGCCCGCCCGGCGCCCGGCCGATGCCGAGGTCCACCCTGCCGGGGGCCAACGAAGCGAGCACGTTGAAGTTTTCCGCTACTTTATAGGGACTATAATGCTGCAGCATCACGCCTCCCGAGCCGACCCGGATTTTCTCCGTATGGGCCAGCAGATGGCCGATGAGCACCTCGGGCGAAGAGCCCGCCGTCTGGGGGGAATCATGGTGCTCCGCCACCCAGAACCGGCGAAACCCGCGCCGCTCCGCGAACTTGGCCAGCTTGACGGTGTTTTGCAGCGCTTCGGACGCGGTTTGTCCGGGGAACACGATGCTTTGGTCGAGAATGCCGAATGGGATCCCCACGCCTATCCACTCCTGTCCTTCTTAGATCGAATAAACCCCTTCGGGCGTAAAACGTTTCAGGAACTGCTTCGTCCGCTCTTCCTTCGGAGAGGTGAAAATCTCGTTCGGACGGCCTTCCTCCACCACAACGCCCTCGTCCATGAAGATAACGTGGTTCGCCACATCCTGCGCGAAGCCCATCTCATGGGTCACGATGATCATCGTGATGCCTTCCTTCGCGATTTTGCGGATGACCGCCAGCACTTCTCCGACGAGCTCCGGATCCAGCGCCGAGGTCGGCTCGTCGAAGAGGATGACCTCGGGGTTCAATGCAAGCGCGCGGGCGATGCCGACCCGCTGCTGCTGTCCGCCCGACAGCTGGCTCGGATAGGCGTCCAGCTTCGCCCCGAGTCCCACCTTCTCGAGCAATTGCACGCTGCGCGCCCGCGCTTCCTCCTTCGGTACCTTTTGCACGACGACGAGTCCTTCCATCACGTTTTCGAGCGCGGTTTTATGCCGGAACAGGTTATATTGCTGGAACACCATCGCCGTCCGTTTGCGCAGCTCTCGGATGTCTTTTTTGGAAGCCGCTCTGCAATCGACTCGGCAATCGCCGATGCGGATTTCTCCTCCGCCGGGTTTCTCTAGATAGTTGATGCAGCGGAGCAGCGTCGTTTTGCCCGAACCGCTCGGGCCGAGGATGACCACCACTTCGCCCTTCTCCACCGTAAGGCCGATGCCTTTCAGAACCTGCTGGCGCCCGAACGATTTGGTAATGCCCTTAAGCTGGATCATGCGACACCGCCCCGGTAGTAAATGTTGATTCGTTTCTCCACCAGGGCGGACGCTCTTTCGATCAGCAGCGTCAACCCCCAATAGATCAGGGCGGCTGCCAAATAAGCGTCGAAAAACTTCCAGTTGGTGGAGGCAACGATCTGGGCTTTCGCCGTTACTTCCACGACGGAAACCGTAAAAGCCAGCGACGAGGCATGCAAAATGCCGACGACGAGGTTGGACACGTTGGGCAAGCTGGCCGCGAACGCCTGGGGAACGACGATTCGGCGGAGCGCCTGCCCCGTCGTCATGCCGATCGAATGGGCCGCTTCCAGCTGGCCCCGATTGACCGCGAGCAGTCCGGACCGGATGACTTCGGACGCATAAGCGCCCGCCGTGATCGAGAAAGCGATGAACGCGAATGCGATCATCGGAATCGAGGAGGACCGAAATGCCCATCCGAACTGCTTCGACAAAGCATCCACACCGAGCGACAGTCCGAAATAAATGAGCAGCAAATGCGTGATCATCGGGGTTCCCCGGATGAAAATGACGTAAGCCGCCGCTACCTCGGACAAAACGGGCACACGGAACGTCCGGATCAAGGCCGCCGCCGTACCGATGACCAGGCCGCAGACGACGGATACCGCCGTGATGAGCAGGGTTGTCGGGATAACGGACAATATCTGGACGAACGCGGTCCAAATGAATGACGGATCAAGCTTCATAACCTTGCCTCCTTCCGCCCGGCGGGAACTCCGGGGAATAGCGGCGCCATTGGAGCTTCTTCCATGAACGGAACCGCTTCCGGGCCTCGCTTTCTTGCCGCTCATGCTTCAGCAGCCGGCGTTCGGCCCGCAGCAGAAGCTTCTCCATCGTGAAGCAGACGGCGAAGTAAACGAGGGCGAGCGCCAAGTACGCTTCGAGGAAATGCTGGGTCAGCGTGGTCAGCGACTGCGCTTTCCCGGTCATTTCCATCACGCCCAGCGTGAAAGCCAGCGACGTTTCTTTCGTCAACGCCAGCAGCAGGTTCGAGAACACGGGCAAGGCGATCGCGATGGCCTGGGGAAACACGATTCTCGTAAAGGCGCGGTATCCGGTCATCCCGACCGCGTAGGCCGCTTCCACCTGCCCCCGGTCCACCGCCGTGACGGCCGCCCGGATCATTTCGCATACGGATGCTCCGGCGTGGAGTCCGTAGGTCAGAATCACGAACACGATCACGGGGGTTTTGGAGATATCCGCGCCCGCCTGCTTGAGCAGCTCCGGCAACCCGAAGTAGAGCAAGAACAGCTGGATCAGGATGGGCGTGCCGCGGAAGAAGGAGACATACAGCCGGGAAACGCGCTGCAGGACGGGGACGCGGTAGAGACGGGGAAGGGCGGCGAGCAAGCCGACCGCCAGCCCGAGCAGCAGCGACCCCGCCACGATCGACAGCGTCGTCCCGAGCGTCGAGAGCAGCTTCGGGATGAAATGAAAGACATAACCAATGTCGAAGGGCTGTTCCATCCCGTATTCACCGCCTTTCCCCGGACCGGAGGGGGCGGGCAAGCCCCCTGGCCGTCCTTGTTATGGAACCGCCCATCCTATTTCGTGAAATCCTGGCCGAGCCACTGGGTGCTCAGTTTGCCAAGCGTGCCGTCCGCTTTGATCTCCTGGATCGCCCCGTCGATGTCGTCCGCCAGCTTCTGCGATTCGGCGTCCCCTTTGCGGAAGACGAACAGGATATCCGCTTCGCTGAGCGGTTCGCCCACCGTCTTCAGCTTTCCTTGCGGATCGATGAGCGGGAGCACGAAATCGGCGCCCAGCGTCGCGTCCACGCGGCCGGTGGAGATTTGGCTCACCGTATCGTTCGCCGCGCCGTTCTGGTACACGATGTTGATTTTCTTCTCGTGGTCCTTGTTGTAGTTCTCGAGAATTTGGGCTTCCGCGCTGGTCGCGCTCGTCAGCACCTTCTTCCCGGCCAAGTCGTCCAGGGAATGGACGGAGTCGTTGTCCTTGGCGACGATGATCTTGTTTTTCCAGTGCGCGTAGGGCACTTTGTTGAAAAGGTACTTCTCGGTACGCTCGGGGTTTTTCTCGAACTCATGCGCCCCGAAGTCGATTTTCTTCGTCTCCAGGCTGAGCAGGATATTGGAAAACTCCAGCGTCTGAAGTTCGAATTCGTATTGCGGCAGGCGCTTGTCGATTTCCCGGACCAGCTCGACGTCGAAGCCGGTCAGCTTGCCGTTTTCGTCCAGAAAGGCGACCTTGGGAAACTTCGTTCCCGTCCCCACGATGATTTTCTTCGCCTGCGCGGGCTTATCCGATGCAGCCGGCGCCGAATCGTTCGCGGAAGGCGCCGCGGCGTCCGCCTTGCCCCCGGATCCGCCTTCATTGTTCCCGCAGCCGGTCGCGATGACCGCCAATACAAGACTGAATGCGATGGCTAACGTTCTTTTTTTCATGTGCTCTTCTCCTCCGGTTCCCTCTTCGGTCGATTAAACTCATAATTCCGACCCGATTAGTTAGTTTTATTTCTGTTGTTTCACTTTACCATCCACGTTCCTCGAAGGCTAATAGAGATATTCGATACAGCGATTCAACAATCCGATTGAAGTGTAGCACCGCCGTTATTCGGCCGAAGGCCAGCGCGAGCGCCGGATAGCGGAACCGGGTTCCGTTGTTTCGGCGGGTTCCCGCACTGCAGGCAATGTAGCGTTCTGCGAGGACTTTTTCGGCGAACGCAAAAAGGACCTTACTTTTCCGCGAAAAGTAAGGTCCTCGCTGGATCCCATCCACCCAGTCTATCCCGTCCCCTCGGATTGCCCAGCCGACAAGGCTATCCCATCCGCTCCGATGATTACCGCCGATCAGGAAACGCCGGCCGGCTGCTGCCGCTTCCGAAACTCCAGCCACCGGAGCTCCTCTGCAAACTCGTCCGCGGCGCGTTCAAGCCGGGTCTGCAGCTCCTCCGACAGCGAGAAGCCGCCGTTCTCCCGCTTCTCCACCCATTGGTCGACGGCGTACACGCCTCCGAGCACATGCCGGCCCCCGAGCGCCGAAATGACCGGCTTCAAGGCGTACTCCACGCTGAGCAGATGGGCGATCGTCCCTCCGATGAACAGCGGCAGCGTGATTTTGCCCTGCAGGCCGGTTTGCGGCAGCAAGTCCAGGAATGCTTTCAGCAAACCGGAATAAGAAGCCTTGTAAACCGGACCTGCGATCACGACGCCATCCGCCTGTTCGACCGCGGCAATCGCCCGCAAGAGCGCCGCGTCCTTGAAGTCGGCTTGCAGCAGCGCTTGCGCCGGCAGCTCCGCGGCCCGGATCGTCTCGATCCCGAACCCCGCCGCGCTCCATTTGTTCTCCACGTACCCGATGATGCCGTTCAGCCGGGAGCCCGGATTCGGACTTCCCGCGATGACCGCGATTCGGCTCATTTTCCATACCTCCGTCTTCTGATCTCGCTCTTAACTTGCCGTTACGGCCTTCTTCTCCGACCGAAACGCCTTGCCAGCCTCCAGGATCGTCTCGATGAACGGGACGTGCTCCCCATATTGGGAAATGACGTTCGTCTGAAGCGCGATGCCTTCCGTTTCCGGCAAAGGCACGGCGAACAGCTTCTCCTCCGCGACTTCCCTTCTGACGCTCAATCCCGGGAGAAACCCGATCCCCACCTTTTGCAGGACCAGCTTTTTGGCCATTTCCGAGTTGTCGGTCTGGATCTGGATGTTGGGAGGCTGCTCCAAACTTTCGAAAATCCGGTGGATCCGCAGCCAGTCCAGCGCCCCGCATTCGAAGAACACGAGGGGCTGCTCCGCGATCTTCTCCACCGTTACGCGTTCTCCTCCCAGGAAAGGATGTCCTTCATACGCGTAAAGCCGGATCGGATCCTCGTAAAATTTGATCGACTGCAGGTGCGGATGGTTGACGTTGCGGACGAAGCCGATATCCACTTCCTTGTTCAACGCCTTGTTTACAATATCGTCCGTCGTGCCCGTGACGAATTTATAGTGGATGTCCGGATAATTCCGCTTCAGACGGGGGAGCAGCTCCGGGATGATGTAGTTGGATACCGACACCGTGCAGCCGATCTTGAGTTCCGAGGGAAGCGAGTTTTTCCGGTTGATGTGGAGCTTGCCCTTCCGGTAGGTCAGGATGATCTGCTGGGCGTAAGGCAAAAACCGTTTTCCCTCCTCCGTGACCTGGATCTGCTTGCCCATCCGGTCGAACAGCCTGCAGTCGAGCTCCCGTTCGAGCGATTGGATCCGCGCGGTGACGGAGGGCTGGGACAAGTACAAAGCCTCGGCCGCTTTGTTAAAGCTGCCGTAATGGATCACGTACACGAAGGCCTCGATATTTTCGATATTCACCTCCCACCCCTCCTTCAAACCATAATATTTTACTTTTCCAATAAAATAACTCGGAATTAATCGTTTGTAAAGCACCTTCTGCAAGAAAAGATTTGCCGCGGCCGAGATCCTCCCCCCGTCTGACGCGGACAACAACAAACATCCCCGGCCGCCAAGCCGAGGATGCACGATACTTATCCGAACTTTATACCATCCGATCTCCGCCGTTCACCCTTTGACCGCGGATCCGACCGTCAACGCGCTTTCCACCTTTTCGCTGAAAAACACATACAGCAGCACGGTCGGCAAGCTGGCCATCGTCATGACCGCGCCCATCGCTCCCCAGTCCGTCGTAAACTGTCCTTGGAAGAACAGCAGCCCGAGCGGCAGCGTCTTCAGCTCCTCCTTGGAGATCAGGATCAAGGCGAGCGGAAATTCGTTCCATGCCGACAGGAAGACGAAGATGATCATCGTCGCGATGGCCGGCCGCACGATCGGAAGCATAATGCTCCAGAACGTCCGGTAGATGCTCGCGCCGTCCATGCAGGCCGATTCTTCCAATTCGAACGGAATCGTGCGGAAAAATCCGTAAAATACCAGCGTCGCAAACGAAAGATTAAACGCGATGTACGGAACGATCAGCGACAGAAGAGAGTTCGCCAGGTGGATGTCCCGCATGAGCACGGCGAGCGGAAGCAGGATCACTTGGACCGGAATGAACAATCCGACGACCATGTACATGCGGGCCGTCTCGCGAAACCGCCAGCGCATGCGGGCGGCCGCGTAGGCAAACATGACCGACAGCACGATCGCCCCCGCCACGGTAGCCGCCGATACGAGCACGCTGTTCAGGAAATAGACGGGAACCTGAAAGCTGTGCCAGGCCGTCGAGTAGTTCTCGAACCGCGGCGACAGAGGAGGTCCGAACGGGTTGGTGACGAAGATCTCGTTATTGTCTTTAAGCGAATAGAAGACCATCCACAGCAAGGGATAAACGGATAAGACCGCGTAGATCCACATGAGCAGTTGGGACAACGGCGCCTGCCTTCTCAGGCGGATCATCCAGGTATGCATGCCGCTAACCTCCTGACATCAGGATCTTTGAGCAGAGCTCAAAGTCACTCCGCATTAATAGACGATCCGGTCGCGCGCGACGAGCCGGTTAATGAGCAGCGTAACGATCAGGCATTCGATGACGAGCACGACCGCCGACGCGCTTCCGTAGCCGAATTCGTTGATCCGGAAGGCGGAACGGTACATCAGGTAAGTCAGCGTATACGTCGAGGTACCCGGACCTCCGCCCGTCATGATGAACATTTGGGCGAAAGCGCTGAGTCCCCCGGTAACCGCCAGCACGAGGCAGAAGCGGTAGGTTTCCCGCAGCAAAGGAACGGTGATCAGCCAGTGCGCCTTCCATTTGCTCGCCCCGTCGATCCGCGCCGCCTCGAGAAAATGCTCCGGGATCGATTTCACCGCCGCGAACAGCAAGGCGAAATGGTAGCCCATGAAATGCCAGGCGTTCACCATGGCGATCGCGTAAATCGCTTTGTCCGGGTCGCTCAGCCAGTCTTGCCGGTAGGACATGCCGAAAGCCTGGAACAGCCGGTTCAGCAGCCCGTATTCCCCGTTGTAGACGGCCATCCATAATTGGCAGACGACCGTCACCGACAGCACGACGGGAATGAAGAAGCTGATACGGAGCCATTTGCGGCCTTTCACGTAGGCGTCCGCCACGCCGAACGCCAGCAGCGTTCCGACGCCGATCTGGAACACGGCGATGATGACCGCGAAGATGAGCCCGTTGTAGACGGACGTCCGGAACAATTCGTCCTGGAACAGCTCCTTATAGTTGTCGAGAAAGAGGAAGGTTCCCGGATTCAGTCCGTCCCACTGGAACAGGCTCCGGTACAGCGTCTGCAGAAGCGGCCAGAAGACGATGACCGAGTACAGAAGCAAGGCCGGGAGGATGAAAACGGCGACCGCCGCCCGATTGCCGAGAAATTTGTTCATAACGCTCTTCCCTTCTGTTCCTCCAAGTAAAAACGACTTCGTCGTCCTCTTAGAGAACCGTATCGCCCCGGAAAGCACTCACACCGCGCAAGCACGCGGTGTGAGCCTTACCGGCGGGCCGGTTTCCTTATTGCCCGATCGCCTTGTCGACTTCTTTGACGAACTGCTCCGCGGAAGTTCCGGCCAGGAGCGATTGCGACGCGTCTTCGATCGCCGCTTTGAATTTCGGGTTCGACAATCCCCAGGCGAACGCGGTCGATTTCATGTCCGGGATCACCTTCGCCAGCTCCTGCATCATCGGCGGATATTGCTTGACGATCGGTTTATCCACCTTCGTGGCCACGATCGGCGTTCCGCGCTCCGTGTACTTGAACTCGGCATACTTGCGGGACATGAACGCCGCGACCTGAGCCGCCAGCTCCACATGCTCGCTCTTCGGGTTGACCGCGTAGCCCCCGGGGCCGCCGCCGCCGCTGAATACCAG
Organism: Cohnella sp. CFH 77786; assembly: GCF_019400745.1. Lineage (GTDB taxonomy): Bacteria > Bacillota > Bacilli > Paenibacillales > Paenibacillaceae > Cohnella. The sequence continues at coordinate 14,275 of NZ_WJIB01000026.1, forward strand.
CTTCGAGGATTCATAGCCGGCGGCATCCATCCCCGGATAGAACATCCAGGCTACTTTGTCGCCAAGCGCTTTGGTGGACGCTTCGATTTCCCATTGGCCGTTCAGGAACATCGCCGCTTTGCCTTCATAGAACAGCGCTGCCGCCTGGTCGTAGTTCATGTTGGTCGCGCCTTTGGCCAGCAGGCCCGCTTTAACCAGCTCGGCAAGCTTCTCGGCAGCGGTTTTGTAGGCGGGATCGCTTGCCTTCGCCTGCCCTTTGTCCAGCTTCGTGATGCCCGCCGGATCGAGACGGGACGCGAACACGTCGTACAACGCGACATCCGGCCATTTTTCCTTGGCGAACATGGAGAGCGGAATGATGCCGTTCTTCTTGAACGTTTCGACCGCCGTTTTCCACTCGTCGAAGGTGGTCGGCACTTTGACGCCGAACTTCTCGAACAGCTCTTTGTTGTAGTAGAGAAGGATCATTTCGTTGCCTGCGTACGGGAACGCGTAGATATGGCCGTCATCCGTCACCAGCGTATTCATCGCGCTCGGCTGCATCGCGTCCTTGAAGCCGAATTTGTCCGCGTATTCGTCAAGCTGCTGAATATTGCCGGATTGCTTGAACGTATTGATGATATCCAAACCCGCCTGGTAAATGTCCGGCAGATTGCCCGTCGCGGCGTACGTCTTCAGCTTCTGGCCGTCGTCCTGTGCCTGGATGTCCAGCTCCAGCTCGACGTTCGGCATTTCTTTCTTCAGCTCGGCCACCGCGTAGTCGTAAGGCAATTTGGTGTCTTCATCGGCGTACTGGGCGTAAATCCTCAGCTTGACCTTCTCCGCGCTTGCCGATGCACTCGGCGAAGCGGCTGCGCTCGATTCGCTGCCGCTCGGGGATGCCGAACCGGCCGAAGGAGAAGCGTTGCTGCCGTTTGTGGAACCGGATCCGCCGCATGCGGCCGCCGTAAAGGCAAGCAAAGCGATGAGCAGGATCGCTCCCGTTTTTCTGATCATCTCGTGGACCTCCCGCTTGAAACTTCTGATTGGCTTACGAGGTTCATTATAAGAAACGGTTCCGCCGAGAGTAATGGAAAAACCGATTGTGATTTGTACTTTCCGCTTGAGTTCGCTTCAGAACGCTTCCGTTCGATTCGGGCCTCCTTAAGGCTTTGAGCCTTTCGCCGCATTCTCGTATTCGCTGGGCGAGACGCCAAAGAATTTGCGGAAGCTCCGGCTGAAATAACCGGGATCCGCGAATCCGACCCGTTCCGCCACGTCGGACAGCCGAAGCGGCCCGCCGATCAGCGCTTTGGCCCGCGTCATTCGGACATGGATGATGTATTCTCCCGCCGTCATTCCGTACGCTTTCTTAAAGACCGCTCTCAGGTAGCTGGGATTGACGAAAACGTGCGCCGCCACCCCTTCGACCGACAACTCCGGATCGCCGTAATGCTGCTCGATATATTGACGCGCGTTCTTCGCAATGACGGCCGAACGCGTCTGCTTGTGCCGGCCCACATATTCGAGAGCTTGGCGGAACAGCGATTTCATCCACGCTTTGACTCCTTCCGACGTTTCCATCCGGCGGATCTCGGCATAGGGAAAGAAATGCTCCCCGAAGCAATCCTCGATCGGATGGCCCGCCTCGGAGACGTGGGACAAGCAGACCGAAACCCAACCCATGCAGGCCACATAGGTCAGGTCCAAAGACAGCCTTCGGTCCCGAATGACGGCAAACAGCTCTTCCAGTTTCCCGTTCAGCCCTTCCCAATCGCCCATTCGGAGCATGTGGGCCAGCGTTTCGTTCGTATCGGCCGGAAATGCGGTCCCCGCACCAGGCGATTCGAGATCCCCATACGCGATGACCCGGTCTTCCCCCAGCATGAATTTGCTCTGCAGAGCCTGCCGCGCCTCCTCGAAGGAGCGGCGGATTCCGCTGACGCCTTCGCGGCAGGTGCCGACGCCGATCGTAACGGTCAATTTGAGGTATTTGCGGATATACCGGCAAACCTTCTCATATCCTTCGAGTCCGGCACGCGAGGTCCGGCTGTCTCCGTTCTCTTGCCTCAGACAGACGATCCGGCCTTCCGGTCCGTGGAAAACGAGCAGTTCCCCTTCTTCCTCCATCGTTTCCCGCAAAATGTTCTCCACCGCGAATTTCCAAAGCTGGCGTTCCGCGGATTCGTTCCACCGTCGCTCCATGTGGTCGATTTCGATGCACGCCGCCGTATGCTTGGCACCGAGCTTCACGCCCAGCTGTTTCAAACGCTCGGCAAGTCGTTCCGCCGGCTCGGCAGCTTCCCCCGATATCAGGCGGTTCAAGATGCTTTCCGCCATCAGCTGCCGGTCTGCCTGCTCGGTTTGCCTTGCCTCCAGGGTGTCCCGGTATTTCTGCCGGCACTTGAGCAGGGTCAGAACGAGCTCGTCCTTGGAGAACGGCTTGAGGATGTAATCCTCCACTCCGAGCCGGATCGCGGTCCTTGCGTAATCGAATTCGTTATGGCCGGTCACGAGGATGATGTCCATAAGCGGATACCGTTTTTTCAATTCTTCCGTGAGCGCAAGACCGTCCATGAGCGGCATATTGATATCGACCAGCGCCAGATCCGGCTTCATCCGCTCGGAGAGCTCCAGCGCTTCCACTCCGTTTCGCGCTTCTCCGCAAATCCGGAATCCCAAGGCTTCCCAATCCAGGGCCTGCCTCAGGTAGTCCCGAAAAATCGCTTCGTCGTCCGCAATCAGGATGTTCATGCTTTCCCCTCCTCCTCTGCCTCCCGGGCTTCCGGCTGCGCAGGACTTACCGGCAGGACGGCGACAACGGACGTGCCCCGGCCCGGTTCCGAATCGATCCGCAGCCCGTACGGTTCACCGAAATAGAGCCGGATCCGATCCTGCACGCTGCGCAGTCCGAAAGACGGCCCCCCGGGACTCTTCTGCTCCTGCGCCCAAATCGAGGCGACGGTTTCCCGGTCCATGCCTATGCCGTCGTCCTCCACTTTCAGCCATACGTTGTTCTTGGACAATTCGCCGGTAATCGTCAAGAGGCCGAAGCGTCCGGAAGGTTTCAGCCCGTGGTAGATCGCGTTCTCCACCAGCGGCTGAAGCGTCAGCTTCAGCATCGGATAGTCATGGAGCTCCGGGGGCACTTCGATTCGGTAATCGAACACGTCGGAATACCGGATCCGCTGGATGGCCAAATAATCGCGCACGTTGTGGATTTCTTCCCCGACCGTGATGATCTCCCGGCCTTTGCTGAGCACGATCCGGTAATAATCGGCCAGCGCTTTGGTCGTCCTCTGCACGTCCCGATGCCGCCCCATCTCGGTCAACGTATAGATGACGTCCAGGGTGTTATACAGAAAATGAGGCTTGATCTGCGATTGGATGAGCGCCAGCTCGTATTCCCTCTTAAGGCGCTGTTCGTTGCGCACGCTGCGGAGCAGCTCGCGGATCCGCTCGATCATCCCGTTGAAGCCGGATCCGAGAAGGGCGATTTCGTCGCGGCCCCGGGTCTCGAAACGGTAATCGAGCGAGCCGTCCTGCACTTTGCGCATCGTGCGGGTCAGCCGGACCAGCGGGGTCGCGATCGTGCGGGACAACAACCCGGCTCCGAGCAGGACGAGCAGCAGGCAGCCTGCCCCAAGCGCCGCGATGAACAGGCTCACCTTGCCCGTATCCTTGGTGAGTTCCCCCACCGGTACGCGGGTGACCAGCACCCAGCCCAGCTGGTTCAGCCGATGGGCAACGGATAACTCTCCGCCTTCCCGAAACGTCCGGTCCGGGTCGTCCGGCCGGGTCAGCGCGGCCCACTCGCGCAATTCGGGTTTATCCACGGCCGTAAGCAGCTTGTCTTGATCGGTGGCGGAAACGATCCGGCCCGTGCTGTCGATCAGCATGTGGGGCGCTTGGAATTCCTGCCCGACGGCGGGAAAAATGCCGGACAGATGTTTCTCGTCCACGTTGAGGATCAACCACCCCAGCGTTCTCCCGGTGTTGATCTCGATCACTTTCTTCCCCAAAGTCAGAACGGTCTGCTTCTCCGTGCGGACCAAGTAGTCCCGCTGCTGCATGCCGAACCACAGATTCGCGCCGCTTGACTTCCGCAGCGTTGCAAGCATGTCGCTGGAGAGGAACTTGTCAGCCCTGTCTTGCAAGGAACGGTGGGAAGGATAAACGCGGCCGCGGACGTCGACGAAAGCCGCCGAATCGACATCCGGAAACACGAGCAGCGCAAAGCTGAGCTGATTGACGATCAAGGCCGTATACCGCGGGTCTTCCTCCGCTCCGGGCTCGCCTTCCTCGGACACGACGCGGTTCAGGCTCAGGGTGAGACTGTTCGCGCTGCTTTCGGCGTTTTGCAAGATCCCCTGGATTCGGGTCGAGATCAGGCGGGAGTCGTCCATGACGCTTTGGACGGTTTTGTTCACGATCGATTGCGTGTAAATCCGGTTGGACACGTAGCCCAGCAGGAATAGTGGCAGCACCACGAGCGGAATATAAATGATGATGATCTTGTTCCGGATCGTACGGCTGCGGAACCAGTCCGGTATTCGGATATCGGGCCTCATTCGGCGCACGTCCCTTTCTCGCTAGGCGAGCTTGGTGTTGTAATCGCTATCTTAACGGGGAAGTCCGGGGAGCGTCAACCTGATTGGCGCCATGGAAAACTTTAGCGCTTTAGAATGACCACCCCCGCACGGAAATGAAAAGATCGCCCTCCGCCTGGCCAAGATGTCCAGTTAGAGATGCGATCTGCTTCAATAACCTGAAAACCTTTCGCCCGCCCGTCGGTCTCATGGTAAGGAGCAGGCTTCGCTTGCCCAAATCGCTAGAAGAATTATAAACTCTGGAAATCCAAGCGGAAAGCAATCTGATTGTAAGGAAATTGTTGACGGATAGCGACGGTTCGTGTATTTATTAATTAATAAATAAAAAAGGAGAGACATCAAGAAGTGGCCAAAGAAGACCGAAAACAGCAAATTGTCGAAGCAGCCATAACCGTCTTCGCCAAGCAGGGATATTACAAGACGACGACCGCACATATCGCTCAGGCAGTAGGGGTTACGCAGCCGTATGTGTTTCATTTTTTCAAAACGAAAGAAGAGCTGTTTATCGCAGTGCTGCAGCAGTCCGTACAGCGTATTGCAGGCATATTCAGGGAAGTTGAGGCGCCTGCGGAGCAACTGATAGAACAGATGGGCACAGCGTTCTATGGCCTGTTGGAAAAACACCGGGACGAAACGCTTCTGTCGATGCAGGCGTTCACGACGGCTGAGCCGGTCATTCGTCAAAAGGTTCAGGAAGGATTTGCCCATATTCATCAGATGGTGAAGGGGAAATTCGAGCGAGCTCAGATTCCCCAGCCCGACTTTCAGGCTTCTAGCTTCATTGGCCTCGGGATAGTCGCGGTAATGTCGGAGTTGCTGGAGTTGCCCGAGCTTTCGCCTTACTGTAAGAAGAAATAACAAACCTTCGCCTATTTGTTAGGACTATATTTATTTATTAATCAACAATGAAGAGAGATGATGTTCGATGGCAAAAGTAATACCGGGAAGATACACAGCTCGTATGGAGGGGGATTTCGTCGTCTTCCTAATCGGCATGCGCGTCAATCGGCTCTGGGCCATACACAAGTGGCTACCGGTATTTCTGGCAATGGGACCGATGCTGCGGGAACTTTACACCAATCGCAAGCTCGGCTTCCGTGGCACGGAGTTCATGCTGGGCTGGCGCAGCGTCCATCTGCTCCAATATTGGGATTCGTATGAACAACTGGAGGCGTATGCCCGGGGTGGGCAGCATCTTACCGCATGGCGGAATTTCAATCGCAGGGTCGGAACGGATGGAACAGTCGGAATCTACCATGAAACCTTTAAGATCCGAGCCGGTGAGTATGAGTGCGTATACGGTAATATGCCGGTGTTTGGCCTTGCGAAGGTATCGGAGCATGTACCGGCTGTTGGCAAAATGGAAACGTCGCGCCGCCGCATGGGAGGGGAGAACGAGCCCGCCGTTCCGACACCGGTGAATCCTCAATAATCCCGTAACGCGATCGTTACGGGATTTGAGTTGCCGGCTGCACTCGGCGCTCTACCCCTTCACCGCGCCGTCCATCAATCCGGCGAACACGTACCTCTGGAAGAAGAGGTAGATCAGCACGGCCGGGAGCATGACGATCAGGATCGCCGCGGACAGCTCGTTCCAGAACGTCGCGCGTTCTCCCACGAACGTCATCAGCGCGGTGGACAGCGTATGCAGATCCTTGTCCGGCATGTACAGGAACGGAATATACATATCGTTCATGATTTCCACGACCTTGATGATCGCCAGCGTGGCTGCTGCCGGCAACATCAGCGGGAACGTGATCGAACGGAAAATCCGGAAGTACGACGCCCCGTCCATCATCGCGCTCTCGTCGAGCTGCACCGATATTTTCTCCATGAATTGGAGGAAAATGAAGATCTGCAGCAGATCGGTTCCCGCGTAAATGAGAATGGGGGCCATCAGCGTGTCGTACAGCCCGAGACCTTTGATGATTTGGAAACGGGCCACTTCCGTCGTGTAGTAAGGCACGATCATCGCGACGGTGAACATGGCGAAAATCAGCTTCCGGAAGCGGAAATCGAACCGGTTCAGAATGTAGGCCGTCATCGTGCCGAGCACCATGTTTGCGCCGACGCTGACCGCGATCAGGACTGCCGTGTTGCGGAAGCCGGTCAGGATATTGCCTTTCACGAAAGCCGCTTCCAGGTTGCCGAAATACAAGCTTTTCGGCAGCGCCAAGGGGGATGAAGCCGAGAGCTCGGCGGTCGGCTTGAACGCCGCGAACACGACGAGCGCCATCGGGATGAGCACGATGACCGTGATGAGCGCGAACAGGAGGTAATAGAACGGTTTGGCTTTCCAACCCATTGTCACGAGCGCCCGCCTCCCGTCGCCTGAAACAGTTTTTTCTGGATGTAGCTGAAGACGATGATCATGATCATAAGCAGGATCGCCATCGTGGAAGCGAGTCCGTAGTTGTTGAATTTGAAGGCGGTATCCACCGTGAACAGCGTGAAGGTGCTGCTGGCGTTGCCCGGTCCGCCCTGGGTGATGAGGAACGGAATGTCGAACACCTGGAGCGCTCCGCGCACGTTGAGGAACAGTACGATTTCGATGACGAGGCTCATGCCCGGGATCGTGATATACCACAGCTGCCTCATCGGTCCCGCGCCGTCGATTTTCGACGCTTCGTACAAGTCCTGGGGAATCGCCTGCAGGCCGGCCAGGAACAGGATGACGTGCAAGCCGCAGAACCGCCACAGCGATACCGCGATCAGCGAATAGTTGACGACGCCGGGATCGCTGAGCCACCGCTGGATCCAGGACTCCAGCCCGATGGATTGCAGGAACAGGTTGATCGGTCCGTTGATCGGATTATATAAATAGCTGAATACGTAAGCCACGGCCACCCCGTTGATCACATAAGGGAGAAAGACGATCGAACGGAAGAACGGATTCGCCCGGAGCTTCGCGTTGAGGAACACAGCTACCATGATTTCGAGAGGGATGAACAACGCGTGAATCAGAAAATACAGCCAGTTATTGTAGAGCGATTTCCACAGCTCGGGCATGCGGAACGCGTCCGCGTAGTTATCCAGTCCGACATATTCGAACGTTCTGCTGATCCCGTTCCAATCCGTGAAGCTCAGCTGCAGCAGCTTCGCCGTCGGATACAGCAGGAACAGGAGCAAGAGCGCGATCGGCAAGGCCAGGAAAGAGACGATAATCACTTTCTTCTGCATCGAGTAGCTCATTTAGGGTCTCTCCTCCGGGAAAGCTCGGGAAACGCCCCGTCCCTTAGCCTGGACCGGGCGTCTCCCGCCTTTCCTTTCTCTCTTACTTCGCGCCGGCGCGCGCCTTGCTCCACTTGTCGTTCAGCTCGGCGGAGATGTCGGCCAGCTTCTTGCCCGCCATCATTTCCTGTCCGATTTTCTTCCAATCCAGCTGCGTGGCGTTGATGAGATCGGTGTACTGCTGGTTGCCCGGCACGTACAGGAACGGCGTGATTTTGTTTTTGGCATAGAAATCATTCAGGAAAGGCACGTTCGCCGTGACGCCTTCCATGGCCGCGCCCAGCTTCGCTTTGTCCACGTAAGCCTGATGAACCTCCGGACTATAGAACCACTCCATGAATTTCTTCACGGCTTCCGGGTTTTTCGTGTTTTTGTTGATGGCATAGAAGTGGTCCGTGAACGTCATGACTTTGAGCTCTTCGCTTTCGCTGTCGCGGAGCGGCATCGGGAACGCCGCGAGGTCGTCGATGTTGCCGACCTTGGAGAGGTACGTGTCCAGGTACCATAGGCCCGCGGCGACGACAGCCGCCTGCTTGCTCTCGAACAGGCCGGTCGCCTGGTCCCAGCTGACGCCGAGCGGATCCGGGCCCATCACCTTGGCGTCGTACAAAGCCGCGATGCGGGAGTAGGCGTTATAGAACGGCGTGCCTTCCGAGAACGGTTTGTCCTGCGCGGCGATGGCGCTGAGGTAGTTCTCGTCGCCCGACATGATCTGGTGCATGAACTCGTTGAACGGATAGTCCGGCCAGCCGTCTTTGCCGCCCATCGCATACGGAATGTATTTCCCGTTTTCTTTCAGTTTGTTCAGGACGTCCATGAACTGCTGCCAGGTCGTCGGAACGTTCAAGCCGAGTTCCTGGAAGATGCTCGGATGGTAGTATACCAATTCCGGGAACGACACTGTCGGCATCGCCAGCACCTTGCCGTCCACCGCGTATTTCTTGGCGAACTTGTTCTTCGCCGTGATGCTCAGGTCGTCCAGCGGAAGCAGCTCCGACTTGAAGTCGTTGATGAAGTTCGGCTTCAGCTCGAAGAAGTCCGGCATTTCGTTCGCGGACAGGCGGACCTTCATCGCCTTCAGGTAGTCGCCGTCGTTTTTGAACGCTTCCAATTCCACGCTCACGTTCGGATCGACCTTGGAATACTCTTTCACCTTGGCGGTCAGGAAGTCAATGAACGAAGCGTTGACGTCCCACATCGCCATCTTGATCGTGATCTTCTCGCCGTTCGCTTCCGAAGCCGGTGCGGCGGACGCGGAACCGGAGCTTGCCGCCGTCTCTTCGTTCTCTTTGTCTTTGCTTTGGCCGCATGCCGCCAGCACGACGGATAGCGTCAGCAGGAGCGCCAGTATGGAGCCTGCCCAGCGTTTTGCCATGGATGTGAACCCTCCCAAAAATGTATGTTTGCGCTTTCATGGATCATTGTAAGCGGATTCGGGTTTCCGCTACATGACGATTTTTGTGCTTGCGTTGACATTTTTTGTGCTCACGGCCTCATCTCGTCCCTGTATTGCTGGGGGGTTCGTCCCGTCATTTTCTTGAAAATCCGGCTGAAATACTCCGGATTCGGATAGCCGACGCGCTCGGCGATTTCGAACAGCTTCATGCCGCCGCCCATGAGTTCGATCGCCTTCCGGACGCGAAGCCGGGTCAGGTAGACGATGAAGTTCTCGCCGGTTTCCTTCGCGAACTGCTTGCTCAGATGGCTTTCGGATACGCCGATCCATTCGCTGACTTGGCCGAGGGAAATCGGCTCCGGATAGTGCCGCTCGATATAGCGGATCGCTTTGTCGACGAGGCGGGGTGACGAATCCGCCGCGCGGCGCCGGGGGTCGAGCAGCGATGCCGCTTTGCCGGCCAAGTCCGACAGCCATTGCTCGATCTCCGCCAGCCGGTTCATCTGCAGAAGGCGTTCTGGAGGCGGGGGATCCTGCTCCGACAACGCATCCCAATCGAACCCATGCGCGCCTAGCAGCGCCCCGATCTCCCACAAGAGCGTGCGGATCGACTGCTTGACCTCCGCTCCGGGGCGCGTCCGGAAGCTTCTCCAATAACGGATGCCCCTCGCCCACTCCTCTTCCCAAGGTTCTCCATTCTCCAAGGCGCGAAGCAGCGGCTTGCGATCCCACGGATCCGCCTGCAGCCTCGCTTCCTCCGCCGTCGGCACTCCATGCTCCGGGTAAAACACCTTCCGCTCGGGCTCGTAGAAACGCAATCGGACCCATTCGCGGGCTTGCGCGTAACGCTCATTCCAGCCCGAAGGGCCTCGGACGGCATCCGACACGCCAATCCAGGCGGAGAGGTTCAAATATTGCTTCAAATGGCTGACCGCCCGGTCGATCGTTTCGGCAAGCCGGATTCGCCGTTTGTGCAGACTCATGGCGGCCGAGGGGGCGAACGTGATGAGCAGCGCGAATTCCTGCGCGCCCATCCGGAGGACGAGCGCCTCCGCGTGCCCGCTCTCGTCCGCGGCCTGGCGGACGGTATGCAGAATATACCTGGCCGTTTGGTCGTCCGGCCCGGCTCCCCCCGCCTGGCTGCCGGTCATATCCACTTCGATGCAAGCCACCGCCTGCTCCGAAGCTTCCGCCTCCCGCAGCCACCTGAGCCAGTCAACGTCGGACGCCAAGGCCGTCCTTGCCGGTCCCTCTACTCCCGAGAGGAGTTCCATAACCGCCTGCTCCCGAAGCTTGAGCCGCTCCGCCTGCCGTTCCTTCCGCAGCCGGTCGTCCTGCTGCAGCCTGTCCTTGAGCCGTGCCGCGGCTTTGCGGATCACCGCGTTCATCGGCCCCTGCTCCATCGTCGCCTTCACGATATAGTCGACCGCGCCGAGCAGGAACGCCTGCCGTACGTAGTCGTATTCCGGATAAGCGCTGAGCACGACCACGAGCGGCTTGGCCGGCATGTCCATTCGCCCGAGCCGCTCCAGGAATTCGATTCCGTCCATCTCCGGCATCCGGATATCGATGACGACGAGATCGATCCCGCCCTCGCGTTCGAGCAGCCGGAGCGCTTCGGCGCCGTCCGACGCTTCGGCGACGACTTCGCACTCATGCTCCTCCCAAGCGATCATTTCCCTTAAAGCGATGCGAACGAGCGGTTCGTCATCCGCCAATATCACGCGAAACACGGTTTAAGCCCCCTTGCCCGGCGCCGCTTTCTGCGATTCCGGGTCTTTTTCCAGCCATGGCAGAAGCAGCGTGATTCTCGTGCCGTCTCCTACGCTGCTTGCGATCGTCATGCCGTACGCAGGTCCGTAGTTTAATTGGATCCGGCGGTGCACGTTGCGGAGTCCGATGCCGTTAAACGTCTCGCCGCTCGTCTCCCGCCCGAGGAGTTCCGCTTCTCCCTCGAAGCCTTTGCCGTTGTCCTCCACCGCGAATTCGACCGCGCCCTCCTCGGTCAGGCGCCCTTCGATGCGGATGGCGCCTTTGCGGTTCAAGCCGTGAAAGCCGTGGACGATCGAATTTTCGACCAGGGGCTGAAGCAGCAGCCGGAGCATGTAGGCCCCGCGGATCCGGCCGTCGATCTCCATCCGGATTTCGAAACGGTCCCCGTACCTCATTTTCATGATCGTGACATAGTGCTCCAGCAGCTGCAGTTCCTCGTCCACGGTCGTATGGCTTCCGCCGCGGTTAAACGCGGACGAGACCAGGTACATGAGCGCCTCCGTCATTTTCTGGATGTTGACGGACTTGGACATCATCGCCATGATCTTCATGGCGTTGAGCGTATTGACGAGAAAATGCGGATTGATCTGCGATTGCAGCGCCGTAATCTCCGCGCGGGAACGCTGAGCCTCCTTCTCCTCGCGTTCCCGGATCAATTCCTCGATCCTCGCCGTCATCTCGTTGAAGCTGGAACCGAGGACGAACACCTCCGCAGGGCCCGAAGCTTCGATCCGCACTTCCTGGAAGTTGCCGGTCTTGAGCCGGTTCATCTGCCGGACGAGCGATTTGATCGGCCCCGCGATGCTGCGGACGAGGAAGAAGGAGACGATCAGGAACACGATCAGGCCCAGCGTCGAAACCAGCATCGTCCGGTTGTATACCTGCCGGACGTCCGACAGCATCTCTTCGTATGGGATGACGTGAACGTATTTCCAGTCGGTGTTCTCCGACGTCAAGTAGAGGACGAAAGACCGTTTGCCCCCGTCTTTGACGACGTAGCTGCCCCTCGGCCCGCGAAGCGCCTCCCGAACCGCGGGCACTTGGCCGACCCCGCCTCGGATCATCCCGTCATCGCTGGCGGTAATCACGGAGCCGTCCTTCGACAATACGAGGAAATATCCGGGCTCCGGCACCTTCGTTCGCAGCAGCTGCTGGAACACGCTCCCCCGGAAAATGAAATACGCGTTCTCCACGGAGTAGAACGACGAAGCGAACCGGGGCGCAACGGAAACGGTGATGTCCATTCGCCCGGGCGTTCCCGTCCCGAGGTTCGACCCGGCGCCGAACAAATGCACCTTGTTCACGTTCGCGGCCGACCGCTTGAACCATTCGGAATTCCGCAGGTCCTCTTCGCGGAGCCCCAGAAACTGCTTGTATTCGTAGACGCCGCCGCCCCGGAAGAAGAACAGCGCCGCCGCGATGTCCGAGGTGTAATGGAAATAGTTGCTGAGCTGGTGATCCAGCTCGACGCTCGCTTCGTAGCTCGCTTGAGGGTTCCCGGTCTCGCTGGCGTGCAGCTTGGTGGCGGTCGCGAACACTTTCTCGTCGTTGGCGATGGTGGCGATCGTATGAACGATTCGGCTGGCTTCGGAATCGAGCGAGTAGGAGACCTGCTCAAGCGTCTGCATCGCCCTCGTCGTCACGTTGTCGTACAGCACGGCGTTAAACGAGCGGACGGCGAACCAGGTGACGAAAAGGATGGGTAAGATGAGCATGAGGAAGAAGGAGACGTACAAAATCGTGGCGATGTGCCACCGCCTGGCACCGAGCAGCCGGTTTCGGATGAATCGCAAACGCATGCACCTCTTTTATGAAGAACGATTGGCAGCAATCCGCCGGCCGAAAGTCAGCTCTAGAAACCGCTTGCAGGGGCAGTTTGGTCAGAATATTGTACCATATCGACGAATTTCGCCAAGGGGGAGGGAGAGGAGAACCGCCGCTTCCTCGTACCCGCGACTTATTAGATTAGCGAGTGGTCACGCGAACGGTCGGAATAGCGTCGGAGAGACGCTAATCAGCGAGTGGTCACGCGAATCGGTCGGAATAGCGGCGGAGAGACGCTAATCAGCGAGTGGTCATGCGAATCGGTCGGAATAGCGGCGGAGAGACGCTAATTAGCGAGTGGTCATGCGAATCGGTCGGAATAGTGGCGGAGAGACGCTAATCAGCGAGTGGTCATGCGAGTCGGTCGGAATAGCGGCGGAGAGACGCTAATCAGCGAGTGGTCATGCGAATCGGTCGGAATAGCGGCGGAGAGACGCTAATCAGTGAGTGGTCATGCGAGTCGGTCGGAATAGTGGCGGAGAGACGCTAATCAGCGAGTGGTCATGCGAATCGGTCGGAATAGCGGCGGAGAGACGCTAATCAGCGAGTGGTCATGCGAGTCGGTCGGAATAGTGGCGGAGAGACGCTAATCAGCGAGTAGTCATGCGAATCGGTCGGAATAGCGGCGGAGAGACACTAATCAGCGAGTGGTCATGCGAATCGGTCGGAATAGCGGCGGAGAGACGCTAATCAGCGAGTGGTCATGCGAGTCGGTCGGAATAGTGGCGGAGAGACGCTAATCAGCGAGTGGTCATGCGAGTCGGTCGGAATAGTGGCGGAGAGACGCTAATCAGCGAGTGGTCATGCGAGTCGGTCGGAATAGTGGCGGAGAGACGCTAATCAGACCTATTGAACGGTGCACCGATAAATAAGACAGCTCGCCAGTGCCGGCCAACGCTATTCTCCTCCGTTAAAGCACCTTTCGGATGCGATAAGCTCGCGGGAGGAGCTTATCGTGCGGAAACGGGGGGGCCGAGGATGCGATAAGCTCGCGGGAAGAGCTTATCGTGCGGGTACCTTTCCAGGGTAAGGACAAACCCCGCTCCCGCGCCTTCGCTTGGGCTGCGCCCTCAAGCAGAACGAATTCAAACATATTTATCCTAAACACTATCATGACAAGCAAAGCCTCGGCCGGTGGCCGAGGCGCTTACTCCGATATTGGTGGCACTTTATTCCTCAACTCCGCCGCTCTCCCGCCATTTCAGCGGAATTAAGGCACTTTATTCCTCAACTCCGCCGCTCTCCCGCCATTTCAGCGGAATTAAGGCACTTTGTACCTCAACTCCGCCGCTCTCCCGCCATTTCGGCAGAATGACGTCATTTCGATACTATTCCGCCTTCAACTTCAACACGAGGCTGGCGAAGTCGCCGTGCAGTTGCGGGACGTTGAACCCGAAGTTCATGAGCCGGTCGCCCGCGAACTTGCCCTCCACCCCGTCGATCACGTAACCGAGGGCGGGATCCAGCCCCCGAAGCTTGAACCGCTTGAGCGGCGGATTCGGTTCGGCCAGCGTGCGGAAGTAGAACGCGACGGCTTCGCGGCGGTCCTCCGACACGAACATCCACGCCGTCTCGTTGCCTTCGAACGGGCTCCGGAGGCGGTACAAGTCCCCCGTTTGGATCAGCCCGCGCAGCTCCTTGTAGGCAGCGACCTGCCGTTTGACGACCGCTTTCTCCGCCTCGTCGAACTTGGTCAAATCCAGCTCGTATCCGAAGTTCCCCGACATCGCGACGTCGCCCCGGATTTCCAGCGACGTCCGCCGCCCGACCTGATGGTTCGGCACGTCGGACACGTGGGCGCCCATGGAGCTGACCGGATAGACCATGCTCGTTCCGTATTGGATTTTCAGGCGCTCGATCGCGTCGGTATCGTCGCTCGTCCACGTCTGGGGCATGTAGTACAGCAAGCCCGGGTCGAAACGGCCGCCTCCGCCGGAGCAGCTCTCGAACAGGATGTGCGGATAAGCGGAGGTGATCCGCCCGAGCAGCTCGTACAGCCCCAGCATATACCGGTGGGCCGTCTCGGTTTGGCGGTCCTCCGGCAGCAAGGCGGAGCCGATTTCCGACATGTTGCGGTTCATGTCCCATTTGACGTACGAGATGGGACAGGTCGAGAAAATATCGCTCAGGGCGCCGTACAAGTAGTCCCGAACGTCCTGCCGCGACAGGTCGAGGATGAGCTGACGACGCGCCGGCGTCCTTCTCCGTCCGGGTACATGCAGGCACCAGTCCGGATGGGCGCGGTACAGGTCGCTGTCCGGCGATACCATTTCCGGCTCGAACCACAGCCCGAACTGCAAGCCGGCAGCGTTCACCCTTTCCGCCAGATCCCGCAATCCGTTCGGCAGCTTCTTGCGGTCGACGACCCAGTCTCCCAGGGAGCTGTGGTCGTTGTCGCGTTTGCCGAACCAGCCGTCGTCCAGCACGAACAGCTCGATGCCGAGCTCCGCTCCCGCTTTGGCGATAGACTCGATTTTGTCGGCGTTGAAATTGAAATAGGTCGCTTCCCAGTTGTTGACGAGAATCGGGCGGGGCTTGTCCCGGTGGGTTCCCCTGCACAGCCGCGTCCGGTACAACCGATGATACGTCCGCGACATGCCGCCCAAGCCTTCCGGCGAGTAGACGAGCACCGCTTCGGGAGTCTGGAACGTCTCTCCCGCCGAGAGCTTCCACGAGAAGTCGAACGGGTTCAGCCCGATCGACACCCGCGTCATGTCGAACTGGTCGACTTCCGCCTGGGCCATGAAATTACCGCTGTACACGAGACTGAATCCGTAAGCGTCGCCCTGGTCCTCATCCGCATTCGGGCGCACCAGCGCCAGGAAAGGATTCATGTTGTGGCTGCTGGCGCCCCTGCGGCTCTCGATCCTTGTCCCGCCCGGCGCGACCGGCCTCCTCTGCACGTGCCGCTCGCGCGTCCAAGCTCCCGCCAGATAGAGACAATCGTAATCCCGGTCGTGGAAATCGACGCTGGCGCTCAAAGCGCGCAGCACCCGGATTTCCGAAGCTTCCCGTTCAAGCTGCAAACGGACGGATCGGGTTACGACGTTCATGCGAGCAAACACGGTATAGCTGAGCGTAACCGTGAGACCGCTGTAATCGTCCCCGAGCGTCAGCTCGAGCGTGTCCGCTTCCGAGTCCGATTCCGCGTACACCGCCGGAAGACCTTGCAGCTTAGGCTTGCCTGCGTATATCCGGTGGTCGCGGTATTGCAGCTCCGTAATCCGGGTTCCGTCCGCCAGCTGGACCTGGTAGGCCGGCTCGCGGAAATCGCTCGTTCCGTACTGCGGATACTCCTGCGGAAGGGTGTCCAGCGAAATCGAATAATCGTCCTCCACCGGATTCGGACTGAACGAGGCGCGCTCCACGCGCGGAAGCATCCCACTCCAATCCATGCCGTCGCGCAGACGTTTGCCCCAATGGAGATGGACGGGATAGCCGCGGACGATTTGGATGGCGTAGCTCATTTCGTCCGAGTGCAGGTGGAAGATGTTCTCGGTTGGGTGGTGGGTGATGGGCATGTTGTTTTTCCTCCGTTTACTTGTTTATGGCGGCGCCGCAGCTTTCCCTGACGACCAGCTTCGTGCCGATGACGACGCGCTGCGGAACCTCGCGGCCCTCAAACCGGTCCATCAGCAAGCCGACCGCGGCCCTGCCGACTTCTTCGGGATAGACCTTGACCGTCGTCAGGGGAGGCTCCACGAATGCCGAAACTTCAATGTCATTGAATCCGATGACCGCCATTCCTTCCGGAACCTTAACGCCGCGTTCGCGAAGCGCCCGCAAGGCGCCGATGGCCATCGGGTCGCTGCTGACGAAGCAAGCCGTCGGCCGATCCGGCAATGCCAGAAGACGCAGCATCGCCTCGTACCCTCCCGACGATCTCCAATCGCCGGTCGCAACGAACTCGGGATGGTACAACTCGCGTTCGCGCAAAAAACGTTCGAAATGGACGCGCCGGTCATCGTGGATCCTGCGTCCTTCGGACAGTCCCGGATCGAGAACGAATTCTTTCTCGCATCCGTCGATCAGGCCGATTTTAACGTGCCCGAGGCCGAGCAGATGGGATAGCGCATCCTCCATGGCTTGGCGGAAATCCAACTTAACGGAATCGCAACGACCGGAATCCCCCAGCTGGTTGACCAGGACGAGAGGTGTGCCGGGGGGCATTCTGGCTTCCAAATCCTCCGTATCGAAAGTACCGACCGCGATCAGCCCGTCCAATGCGGCAAAGTCGATTTCATCCTGCTGATCCCGGCGAAACCATCGAGGCTGGCCCAAGCCCAGCTCGCCGATTCTTCTGACGATCCCCCGACGGATGTAGGCGAAGTAAGGATCTTCCTCCTCACCGTCCAGCGAGACCGCCGTAAGAACGGCGAACATTCTCTCCGCCGCGTTGCGGCCGCGGTCGTAAGGGAGGATCCGATGCTTAGGCTTATAGCGCAGCTGCTCGGCCGCCCGATAGATGCGTTCCCGCGTTTCGACGCTGACGGACAGCTTCGGGTCGCGGTTGAGCACCCGGGAGACGGTGGCGATTGATACGCCGGACATCCGGGCGATATCTTTAATCGTTGCCATAAAACCCCACATTTTTAGTAAAATATTTAGTTCATGTTTTACTCCATTATTATAACTTTATCGCCGGGTGCAGGCAACGGGGGAAACTCGACCGCTGACGAAACAAAAAAATCCCTTGCGGGATTTATAAGGTGTACTCGGCCGTCAAAATCATGCTGCCGTTGCGCGTACCGGCGTGCAGCTCCTTAGTCATCCTGCACCGATAACTCTTTCCGTATGGCTGCATCCGCCTTTTCTTTAATGGCTCTTACCGTATCGTCCAATGAACGTTGACCCCTAAGATACAGATCGCCTTCCGATAAAATAATATTGCTGTACTCCGTTGCTGCGGACCCGATGTTTTTTTCCTGAATAAAACCTAAATTGTTATCAAAAAATGCTTTTGATAAATCGTTCACGGTAACGCTGCCTCCGGAAGCGACCGCGATTTCCTTCAGCGCCTTTCTTTGGACGGCCCGATCGGTCAGAGCGGGGATATTTCCGCTCATCAATGCCGCGTTCTCGGCTCTGAATTTCACATATTCCAAAGCTTCCTTGGGATGAGCCGAATTCTTGTTCACGGCGTAGGTGTAAGTTACGCCGAAATTGTTCGTTCCCTTGCCATCCGTGGGAATTTGGGTGATGCCCCACTCCCAATCTTTCGGGAAATCAGCATCATTCGTTAGAATGGAAGTATACCAGGTTCCAATCAGATGCATCCCGTATTTTCCGGACATAAACCCGTCCCATGTCAATTTTTGCGTCTTGAACTCCTTCCAACTGGGTTGAATTTTATACACATTCCCTAAATCACCGAAAAATTTCAAGCTTTCCATGAACAGCGGATCGTCGTAATTCGAGGTTCCATCCGCCTTGTAAGCGGAAACGTTATGTTGTTTGGCCAGCATGAATAAATAAATATCGTAATCCAACATATACGATCCATAGATTCCTTTGGCAGGATCGGTCAGTTTTTTTGCCGTTTCAATATATTGTTCCCATGTCCATTCCGACGGCGGATAGGGAACTCCCGCGTCATCAAATATTTTTTTGTTATAAAATACGGCCCAAGTAGACACTTGTTCAGGCAATGCGTAAATGATGCCGTCATACTTCGTTAAATAGGGGCCGAACCTTTGATCCGCGTCGTAGTGTTCCGTTTTCATCAAACCGTTTAATGGCAGCAAATAATTTTTCTTCACATATTTGTCGAGGATTAAAGGTTGAATCAATGGAATGACGTCAACCGTACCGCCGGCAGCAAGATCCAAATCGACTTTCTTGTACATATCATTACCGGCTCCGGGAACCATTTCCGACTCGACTTGGATTCCTGTCCGGGCTGTAAACGCCTCATTTACTTTCTTGTAAAACTCTTTAGATGAAAAATCGGTACCCAAGTACACTTTGATGGTGACTTGCGGTTTAGCTTCGCCGGTGGTGACAAGGGGTTCCGAAGACCTTTCCGGCTCCTTGGCGAAATTGCAAGCGGTTGCAAAAAGAAACAGCACCGCAATGGAAATCAAGATTATGAATCCGAATTTCGTTTTCCTTCCCATCTCGAATCCTCCAAAAACCCTGGTCTCTTACGATTGTCTTCTCATTTACACGAATGTCGAATCATGCCATACTTTAGACGTCGGCTTGCGCGCACGAATATAAGGAGGAATCTGCGATTACTTTCAGATTCGGCGTTCGGGAAAAACTGTTTTTGATCAATTCCGTGCTGGGACTGCTGCTTATCGTCAGTTCTTTTTCCTTTTTTTACTACTATATATCGGGACGTTTGGAGAAGCAAGCCATTGATAACTTGGAGGAATTAACGCTAAAGATATCGAATCAAGTCGCCTTGGTCTATAGCCAGTTGAATCATACGTCATTTCAAATCAGCCAAACTTCCGAATTACAATATATTATGCTAAAAGCCGGCCAATCCAAGGAAAACAAGAACTTCTTCGCACTCCATACCGATGCTGAACGAATGGTTCAGAATTACTTATCGATCTACAAAAATCCCGGTCTGAATCTGTCAAGAATCAGTATCTATAACGATCGCGGCGACTATGTGAGTTTGGGAGAGCTCTGGGAGAATACGGATTCCATCCGTTCTTATTTGCTAAGCGATTCATTCAAAGCTTCATATCTTCATTTCACCGAAGACGATACCATTCACTTCGCCGGTCCCCATATTGATCCCTATTACCCCGAGGGAAAACAACGGATGGTCTCCTTTTATCGCGTATTTCACAATGAGGTTGAAACCCTCGGCCTGATCGAATTTCAGCAGAACGTTTCGAAATTCGAAGAAACCTTGGGCGTACCCTATGCAGGAAATACCGAGGTGTTCTTATTTGATCCGGAAGGTCGGCCTGTATTCACGACGCAATCCGGGCAGGCGAATCCGAATGTAACGTTTCATCAATTGCTTGGAACCGAGCTCTCCGACACATCTGCCGATATAAATCCCGAAACCATCATCAAATCCGATCTTATTTATTCCTTCATACGATATCCTTCAAACCCCTGGACGGTTGTCCTTGCCGTTCCCAAGTCCGATTTTCTTTCATCCATCAAATTGGTAGGCAGACTGATCGTCATCGTAAGCATCGCCTTCATCATTCTTAGTTTTATCATGAATTACGTCATCGCCAAACAATTTACAAAAAAAATCCGCAGAACGGTCAACATGATCAGGCAGGTTCGATTGGGGAATCTCACGATACCGCTCGATCATGCGGATGATGAAATGGTACAAATCCATAATGCCTTCAATAGCATCATCGATCGTCTTAAGACTTCCATCGAAGCTGAGGCGGACGCGCGTTCACGTGAAACCAAGGCGCGGCTATACACGCTGGAATCGCAAGTCAATCCGCACTTCCTGTATAATGTGCTTGCGGTCATTGGATCCGTCGGAGAGGAAGCCGGCGCGGATAAAGTAGCCGAATTATGCGAAAAGCTAGGCTCGATGTTCAGGTATACGTTGCAAAATCCGGACAAAGAAGTGACGATTCGCGATGAAATGATGTACGCGCAGCTCTATCTGGAACTGATGAAGGTCCGGTACGAGGATCACTTGCAATATCAGGTGGAAATAGATGAAGCCTCGCTTTTGTATAAGGTGCCTCGCCTCATCATCCAGCCTTTAATCGAAAATTGTTTTCATCATGCTTTTCAAACTTGCAATCCTCCATGGGAAATCCACGTCACCATTCGGCAAACTCCCGAGTACGGCTGGTTGCTCGAAGTAAAGGATCGGGGGGTTGGGTTCAATCCGAAGGTGATTGCCAAACTCCAACGTTTAGATGGCCTCCATGACGATTCGGACGGCGATCATAAAAGTTTACAAGAAGAATCGTCCGGAAATCATGGCGGCGTAGGTCTTATCAACACGATAAAACGATTGAAGCTGACTTATGGCGGTTTGTTTTCTTATGAAATTGCACCGAACCGTCCGAAGGGATCCATCGTTCGGATCGGAGTGAGGAAGGCAACCGAGGATCATCTGCAATATCCTTCCGCGACTTGAAGCGGTACTCCCTCTCCGATCAAACGACCTCGGCGCCCAAGCAGTTGCGATAATGGCGCAGCGCCCATTCGTGGCCTGCCGGGTCGAAGCTGGCGACCGCTTTCTCGTGCACGACGATCTTATAGTTCCGATGATAGGCATCCACGGCGGTGTGAAGAACGCAAATGTCGGTGCAGACGCCGACGAGGTGGATTTCGGAGATGCCGCGTTCCCGCAGCTTCAAGTCCAAATCCGTGCCCGTGAAAGCGGAGTACCGCGTCTTGTCCATGTAGCGGACGTTCGGCAACCGCCGGATGCTTTCGTACAGTACGCCGAGTTCCCCGTACAGGTCTCGACCCTCCGTTCCGCGAATATTGTGCGGCGGAAACAGTTTCGTTTCCGGATGGAACCGGTCGTCTTTGTCGTGTACGTCAACCGCGAACACAACGTAATCGCCCGCTTCCGCGAATTCCTTCGTCAAACGCGCGATTTCCCGTTCGATCGCCTGTCCCGGCGCCCCGCACGTCAACGCCCCGTCCGACGCGATGAAATCGCGGGTATAGTCGATGTTGATCAATGCTCGCATGTCGCTTTTCCCCCATTCTGGCGATGACCTTCTATGCCTCCACTCCGACCCTCTTGAATCCTATCCTCGAACTTTTCACTTGTTCAACCGACAACCCGGTTTCTTCCCGCGCGCTTGGCCTGGTACAAGTTGTTGTCTGCCAGCGTCAATAAGCGGGAACGGCTTAGTCCATCGGAGAAGGTACTGATTCCCATGCTGGCCGTAACTTTCAATGTCCCGGTAATGGGACACCAGTCCATGGAACGAATCGTATGGCAGAGCTCTTCCGCATAGGCCAATGCCTGTTTGGAATCGTATCCGGGAAGCACGATAAGGAATTCCTCTCCGCCTATGCGGGCGGCTGCTTTGGGCTCTTCGGCGGCGGCTTCAAGGATTTTGGCGACATGGATCAGCACCGTATCGCCGATCTCGTGGGACAGCGTATCGTTGATTTGCTTGAAATGATCGAGATCCAGCAAGACGATCGAGAGGGGGGCGCCGGAAACGACGGAGAGCCGGATCCATTCATCGACCTGCATGTCTATGTAACGCCTGTTGTACAGGCCGGTTAAGGGGTCTCGGAAAGCCAAATTCCGGTAATACTCGCTGGCGCGTTTGGCCTCTTCCGTTTCAAAGACGGCCTGCAGAACTTTGGCCCGGGCTTCGCGTTCTTTGGAGCGCAGCTTTTCCGATTCGGCATGGAATCTGCGGAATTCCTCATAAGCTTCGCGGTAACGTCCGGATGCGGCATAGAGCTCGGCTTGCTCCTCCATGATATTGACCTGGTAACCCGCGAAGCCGTGCTCCTCGCAAAGCCTCAGCGCTTCGTCCAGCGTTGCTTGCGATCGGCCGTACGCTCCTTGAAGCCGTTGAGCCATCGCAGCGGTGATGAAACATTCGGGCAGCATTTCGAACTCATTTACAAGACGGTCCAGCTGACGATCGATAACAGCCTGCAGCGTACGCTCCGATTCCTCATAACGTCCACGGAGGATTTCAACCCTCGCAATCGTATCCAGAATGCGGGGATTGAGCGGCAGTCCGTGCTTTTGCCCAAACTCACGGAGCCGTTCGATGATCCCGGTTGCTTCTTCCGTATTCCCCATTTCATACTGCGCATAGGCCATATTGTTTAACGTAATCAAGGCAATTTGCAACTGATTCGTTTCGAGCGCGATGTCAAGAGTCTCTTGAAAACTTCGATTGGCCTCTTCATATTCCCTGCTTCGAGCAAGAATACACCCCATCAGCAGAAGGTGATTTCCCCGAATCTGGGGCCGCGCATCGTTGGGCAGAAGCTGGCAGGAATGCAGCGCATGCTCCAGCGCCCTTGGCAAATCTCCGAGACACTGGAAAAAAACGGACAGATGCCGGTGCGCGCGAGCCGAAATGTATGCATGGGGATGAGATTCGGCCCATCCGCTGATTTTCTGGAGAATGCGTCCTCCTTCCGCTAGTAGTCCTTTCCGAATCATGATTTCGGCATGGATTAACTGGGCGCGCATTTCCAGTTCCTCGACACCCAGCATCGAGGCAATCTCTACTGCTTTCAAGGCAAAGGTAATGGCGGATTCAATATGAGGACGAGTTGTAAATTCTAGGACATCCAGCGCCATGGCAAACGTCTCCGGGGTGTAGCATTCGACCCGATCGTCCTTCCGGGACAGATTCGAATTCTCGTCCCACAGGTGGAAGCAGTACACGCATGCTTCTATCGATCCGAAATCAGGATGCCATACCAGCTTGCCTTGGCATCTGTTGCATTGCATTTGGATAAGTTTCACAGGAAAACCTCCCACACCTGCCGATTCAGGTATTCCCTCTCTAGGGTCCGAATACGTTCATCCGAGCCGTGCCAGATGCCGATACGGCCTTGTTTCTCCCCGTCCTCTTCGCTTCGTACAATGCGGCATCGGCGGCAGCCAACAAGTTCTCGCCGGCAATATCCGGGTAACTTGCCGTCCCGATAGAGGTCGTGATCGGGATGCTTTGCCCGTCCGGCAACCGAAAATGGAATCTTCGTACTTCGGCGCAAATCGCATCTGCAACCGTTAAAGCGTGGCTGCGGGGACAATTTTCCAAGATAACGGCATACTCTTCTCCGCCTTTCCGAAATACGGATTGAGGAGACCCCGTGCAATCGGCCAACACCGCCGCGAACTGCTTCAATATTTCGTCGCCGGCTGCGTGCCCGTAAGTATCGTTGACCATCTTGAAATCATCGATGTCGACCATCAGGACGGAAAGAGCGGAATGCCTGACATTCGCTTGCCGGACAGCTTCATTATAGCTTACGTCAAAGGATCGAACATTGGGCAATCCGGTCAGATGGTCTTTCGTTGCTTCCGTTTCGTATTTCAGGAAAAGCGCCTTCGTCCGGTCCAAGTAGTAAATGACGTAGGCGATCAGAACTCCGCTTGCGAGGTATATCGGGACGAATGCAAAGATTACCGGCCGGCTGTTCTCCCGGAGCAGCCAATAAACGTTGATCGCCGGCAATGCCGCTGAATAGAGCAGGAGGCAAGCCCATGCCTTGCGGTAATCCTTTACGATATGTACGATGATGCCGCAGCCGATCGCGTTTACCACGATGGAGATGGAACTCGAGACCGCGGCATCGGTAAGCGCGCCGAACAAAGTCAGCCTTGCGGCGGCAATGATAAGGCTTGCCAATACGGCTGCCGGAAGTCCCTCGAACAGGGAAGCGCAAACGATGGCGAGCGAACGCAAATCCATCATCATGGAAGGGGTAACCCGGATGCTCAGCAGTATCTGGCAGATGCCGATCAAGCCGAACACGACGCCGATCGCCCACTTCCGCTTGGCGCTGCCTGAAGTGCGCAGCAGCGGTTGGCTGGAGATCTGCGTTACGATAAAGATCATGGTGGACAGTAAGGCAAAATTGGAAATCAAATCTCTTGCCAATAGCATGAAATCACAACTCTCTTGATTATTTCCCGCCGTTTAGCCGAGTCTCTTCGCCTCCCTGCCCTTGGCGCTGCCCAGCCAACCTTCCGCCTGGTCCGGGGGCACCGGCGGACTGAAATAGAACCCCTGTATTTCGTCGCATCTTCGCTTCTTCAAAAACTCGAGCTGATCCGCGGTTTCCACCCCTTCGCAAATGACTTTCAGCCCCAAATGATGGGAGAGCGAAATGAGGGACTCCACGATCGCCGCGTTATCCGGATTGTTCGTCACGTCTTTGACGAACCCCTTGTCGATCTTGAGCACGTCGAGCGGAAAGCTGCGCAAGTAGCCGAAGCTGGAATATCCCGTACCGAAATCGTCGAGTGCGATGCTCAGCCTGCTTTTCTTCAATTGATGCATCGTATGGTTCGACAATTCGGGCGTCTGCATCACGCAGCTCTCCGTCAGCTCCAGCTCCAGCCACTTCGGATCGATTTCGTATTCCGCGAGGATGCCGCGAATCCTCGTGACCAGATCCTTCTTTTGAAATTGGCGGCTCGAAAGGTTCACGGATACGGGAATCGGCTCCAAGCCTGCTGCCATCCATGCCTGAAGCTGCCTGCAAGCTTCTCTCAGCACCCATTCGCCGAGAGGAACGATCAGCCCCGTATCCTCGGCCGCCGGAATGAACAGACTCGGGGGGACCATGCCCTTCGTCGGGTGTTTCCAGCGGATCAGCGCTTCCATGCCGGCGACGCTTCCGCTTCGAGTCTCCACCTTGGGCTGATAATAGAGCAGGAATTCGCCGCGTTCGATCGCCTTGCGCAAATCGTTTTCAAGCGACAACCTCTTCAACAGCTTCTCGTTCATATCCTCCGTATAGATATGAAAATCAATCCCTCGCTCTTTGGCGTAGTACATGGCCGTATCCGCATTCCGGATCAGCGTATCGGCGTCCTTGCCTCCGCTTGGATACAGGCTTGCCCCAATGCTCGGCTTGGCGAACAGCTCGTATTCGTCTACGAGGACCGGATCCTCGAGCACGGACAGGATCGATTCCGCTTTGATCCTTACGTCTTCCCAGCCCCGAACGTTCTTCATGAGGATCATGAATTCATCTCCCCCGGGCCGTGCGAGCAGCTCGTCCCCGCTCAGCCCCGCCTTCAACCGCTCGGCCAGCTCGAGCAGCAAGCGGTCGCCGACTTGATGCCCGAGACTGTCGTTCACGGTCTTGAACCGGTCCATATCCAGATACAATACGGCAGCCGAATGCGCGCGTTCCGGCAAATCGGAAATCGCCGCCGTCAGCCGCTCGCGGAACAAGAAACGGTTTGGAAGTCCGGTCATGGAATCGTGAAAGGCCAAATTCCGCAACTCTTCCTGATGGCGGTTGCTCTGTCGCCGGAGGATGAAGTAAGCAAATGCCGCCAATATCGAATACAAAAACAACAGGACGGCGAAGATGCTCCCGCTCATGCCGATGCGGGCCATTGCGACATTTCTCAGAAACAGCCGGCCGTCGTAATCGATTCCAAGGACGCCGTGAAGCTCCCCTTTAGCATCGTAAATCGGGACAAAAGCGCTGATCGTGATTCCCCACGGGTCTTCGGAGACCTCGGACTGAAACGTCTCTCGCCCCCGGAACGCTTCCTCCAGCTCCGGAATCCGTTCCGCGTATACTTCCCCGATCGGAACCCTCGCCTCCACATCGCCGGAAATCCGGCCGTCGCGGTTATAATCCGTTTCGGGTCCCAGGATAAAGACGTTCCGACCGTCTCCAGCTTGCGAAGCGTATAGAAAGAAATTACCTGCGGATCGAGCTTCATCCAGCGAAGCATTTCCTCCAGTAACCGCAAATAGACCGGATCGTCAGACGGGGTGTCCAGCCGGATGCCCGCGTATCCGTTCTCGGACAATTCGTAGGCCAGAATCGGCGCCATGCTCGTCAACATGACTTTCGTTCGCTTGTATTCCCTATTTTCCGACAATTGAACGAGAAACCATCCGCATAGCATAATAACGATCGTTATCGCTGCCACGATAAGCATAACCGGCCTGAGCCGCCGGATGTCGACCGACGGCAGCCACGATTTGCGCACGAACCGCATCAATCCCGCCAACGCAAGCATGACGAACGCCGTAAAGAGGATATAATCCATGCCGCCTTTCACAATTGAGTGAAGGGTCACCCTCTCTCCCCCTTTCTTGTTCATTCCTGGGCGCCAACGAAGGGAAAATGGCTCCGTCGCCTGTCTTAAATCTTCCGCTAACCGAGATAACGAAGCAGCGGAGGATTCGGTTCGTTGCATGGCGGGCAATTGTTCTTCCGTCGCAGCCGCAACGTTCTGCGTGCCTCCGGCCATTTCCCGGGCTATCGCTTCTTTCTTCCGCGCGGCTTAGGAATTGTTCCTGAGCCTCAGCTCCGGGTAAGTCTCGTCATGGGCTGCCCCTTCGGGGGTTTAGGCTGAAGAATTGCATGTCACGAATCAGCTGCTCCTCCATTGACTTTGCGGACAGAGGCTTGCTATAGAGATAACCCTGTGCATGCCGGCAACCGTTTTGAAGCAGAAAGTCGTGCTGATGCCTCGTTTCAACCCCTTCCCCGATGACATCGAGCCCCAAGCTGGAAGCCAAAGAAATGATCATTCGGGTAATCGATTCGTCTTTCCTATCGCTCTGAAGATCGCGGATGAACG
Organism: Cohnella sp. CFH 77786; assembly: GCF_019400745.1. Taxonomy (GTDB): domain Bacteria; phylum Bacillota; class Bacilli; order Paenibacillales; family Paenibacillaceae; genus Cohnella. The sequence goes on from NZ_WJIB01000026.1 coordinate 41,321, forward strand.
TCTGGTCAATCTTGAGAGCATTGACTTCAAACCTCTTCAAGTAATTTAACGAAGAATAACCGGTACCAAAGTCATCGACGGCTACATAGACGCCCATTTCATTCAACCGATGCAGGGTTTGGATGATCCGCTCTTCATGATCCATGAGCGCGCTTTCGGTAATTTCGATTTCCAGAAACCTGGGATGAAGGTCCGTCTCCATCAAAATCTCCTTCACCTTCGAAACGAACGACTCTTGCCTGAACTGCTGCGCGGACACGTTCACGGCGACGCGCAATGGCGGGTAACCCCGATCCTGCCATGCTTTATTTTGTCTGCATGCTTCCCGCATGACCCATTCACCCAGCGTAACGATAAATCCGGACTCTTCGGCCAGCGATATGAATTCGGACGGCGAAATCAGCCCTCTGACCGGGTGATTCCAGCGAATGAGCGCCTCCACGCTGTGAACTTCACCGCTGCACAATTCGATTCGCGGCTGGTAGTGAAGGAAGAACTGTTTTTCGAGTAGAGCGTTATGAAATTGAGTACGCAGCACGAATCTGTCGTACACGGCATCATTCCAGGAAGGATGGTAAAGCTTCACTTTATTTCTCCCCCCCGATTTGGCCTGGTACATGGCCGTATCGGCATGCTTCATCAATTCGCCGGCCGTTAAACCGTGATCCGGATACAAGCATACGCCGATGCTAAGGCCGATTCGGCACTCGTGCCCTCTGATCGAGAAGGGCTGATCGAAGCAATCCTTGATTTTCCCGGCCGCTTGAAAAGCCTCTGCCTCCGTAGCAATGTCTTGCACCAGCATCGCAAATTCGTCTCCCCCGATGCGGGAAAGAATTTGATTTTCCGACAAGCAGCCGTTCATCCGGCCAGCCGCTTCGACAAGAAGCTGGTCCCCGGCATCGTGACCGAGCGAATCGTTCACCCACTTGAACTGATCGAGATCGATGTACAGCAGAGCGGCCCTTCCGTTAATCGGATGCTTGTTGTCCAGAAATTGCTGAAATTTGTCGGTAAAATAACTCCGATTGTACAATCCGGTGAGGGAGTCGTAATACGCCAGCTTCCGGATTTTCCGTTCGTTTTCTTTCCGTTCGATCGCAAGCGAAGTCAGATGGGTGAAGGATTCGATCGTTTCGGGCTCATATTCTCCAGGCTCCCCCCTGGTTTGGGAATAGAGCGCAAACACGGCAACCACTTCATGGTCAACCGACAAAATCGGATAGACATAACAAGACTTCAATCCGAACGCCATGACTGCCTGATTGAAAGCGGAATGTTCCCATGCGGCTTCGCGGCTCACGTCGGGAACGATGACCGGCTTTTTGGAGAATACTGCTTGTACGCTAGGATTATTTAATTGACGGAAAGGCCTGTTTACCATCGCATCCTGATAGATGTCGGGGAAACCGGGCGAAGCCCCGTTCACGAACACTTGCCTTTCCTGATCCACGAGGAGAATCGAACAAGCGCGCCCCGATAGTTGGGTGTTCGTGAGTTCCGCGATTTTCCATAGAATTTCCGATAACGGTTTACCAAGCGCAATCAGACTTAACACTTCGTTCTGCGTCCTCATGATTTCCACCGGCAGCTTCCGGTTCGTGACGTCGATCGATATTCCGTGAATGGATTTCATTCGTCCGTACGCGTCCGTTTCCGGTCTGACTTGCGTCTGAATCCACCGCAGTTCTCCGGTTTGCGGGTGAATGATCCGGTATTCGACCGTCTGTTGAGTCCCGCCGTAGATTTTCTCAGCCGTCATCATCGAGTCGTGCGGATGTACGATGTGGACAAAGCTGCTGAGCTGGAACGCGTCCTCCTGTGAAATCCCGAAAACTCTTCCGCAGCCCTCCGAAATATATAACAACCGTCTTGTCTCATAATCACGGGCCCAGAGAACGATGTCCAGACGGCTGATCGTTTCATGCAACAGGCGGCTGTCTTGGGGAAAGTTCATGCCGGTTTCCATGGAAATTCTCCTTTGCACCTTCCGCTTGGCGAACGTTTACTCGCTTGGAATCGCGCTATCTCTCCAGTCCGTGATGCTGAAACAGGTCTCGGTTCAAATTGATGAAGAGCAAGGAAAAAAGCTTGCGTATGGAACTGGTACCCACTTTTTTCATCATGTTGGAGATGTGGATTTTGACCGTTTTCTCGCTGATCACGCATCGATCGGCGATTTCACGGTTCGTGCATCCATTAATCATGATCAAGGCAAGAATTTCGGACTCGCGCTTCGTGAGCCGGTATTTCACCGAAAACCGATTCATTGCGTGCTCCAGATGCGTGATCGGCAAGCTCCCGGACATTTCTTCACCCCGCTTCCCGGCAAACAACAAACTTCCCATCCTCAACACCCCTCATATCCTTCGAATTTGAGCGCCTTTCGGCAACGCCTTCCATCCCGTTTATCCCAAAACCCTCTTCACCGCTTCGAGCACCCTTTCCGGTTGGAACGGCTTTACGACAAAATCCCTTGCTCCCGCCTGAATGGCTTGGACGACCATTCCTTGCTGTCCCATCGCGGAACACATGATGATCTTCGCGTTCGGGAACTCTTGCTTGATTTGTCGGACAGCCTCGATACCTTCCATGATCGGCATCGTGATATCCATCGTCACCAGGTCGGGATTCAATTTGCGGTATTGCTCAACCGCTTCCACGCCGTTTTCCGCTTCGCCGACCACCTCGTGCCCGCCTTTGGAGAGCATATCCTTCAGCGTCATTCTCATGAACGCAGCGTCGTCAACCACTAATATTTTCGCCATTTGTCCGGTCCATCCTTCTCTTGAGGTTATCGTTCAACGGTTCCTCTTCTGTTTCCATCGACTTCATACAACCATTGCCCCGCTTCTTCCAAGCTGCCGAAAAATCCGGACGCGATCGAAATCCCCCCGTCGGATACCGTTACCGAATGGCAGAACGGTTAGGCCTCTTCCGATTCCGCGAATGGATGTCCGCTTCCATATAGACCAACATCAGAACGGGAACAAAAATGAACAATAAGGGCAGGATCAGGCCGCTCACCCGGACACGCTCCCCTTCCTCTGGATGGTTATCACGCCGTGTGGTCTCCCTTAGCCGAAGTCTGATCAGCTGCTGCAAACGCTTGACGCGCGGCCAGCCATTCGTTCAAGGCCTCGGCGGGCATCGGGGCTCCGAACAAATAACCTTGAACCTGGTGGCACCGGAACCGTTTGAGCAGCCGAAGCTGCTCCTCCGTCTCCACCCCTTCCGCGAGGACCTCCATCTCCAGGCGGCGGGACAAGTTCATGATCATGCGGACGACCGCCGCATCCTTGCGGTCCTTCCCGATATCCCGGATGAGCGATTTGTCGAGCTTCACCGTCCGGAACGGAAGCCGGTTCAGCATGGCGAGCGAGGAGTAGCCGGTTCCGAAATCGTCGATGGCGAGCGAAACGCCAAGCCGCTTCATTTCATGAATGACGGCGAGCGCCTGGTCCAGTTGTTCGATCGCGGCGCTTTCCGTAATTTCCAGACACAGATTGCCTGCCGGGAAATCGTATGCGGAGAGGATTTCCTTCAGACGGCCTACCAGATCCGGATCGCGGAACTGTCTGGCCGACAGATTGACGGACAGCTTCAGGTCTGCATGTCCCGCTTCCATCCACCGCTTGCCTTGTTTGACAGCCGCGCGGAGAACCCATTCTCCGATCGGGACGATCGCTCCCGTCTCTTCGGCGACCGGAATGAAATCGGCCGGCGAAACCGCGCCCAGGTGCGGAGAAAACCAGCGCAGCAGCGCTTCGGCCCCGACAATCCGGCCTGTCCGCACATCGACTTGCGGTTGATAATGCAGCGTGAATTCTTGCTCCTCCAGCGCGCTTCGCAGCCCGTTGACCAGCACAAGCGCTTTTTGCGCGGTCTCCCGCTGTTCCGGCCTATACTTCCGGTACTGATCCCGGCCTTCCCGCTTGGAGCGGTACATGGCCGTATCTGCGTTGCGGATCAGCGTTTCGGCGTCGGTTCCGTCCCTGGGCGCGATGCTGATGCCGATGCTAGCCGTGACCTGGAGCGATTGATCCATGAGGTCGTAAGGGTGTCTCAGCTTGTTGATCAAATCCAGCGACAACGCGTCGGCCTCGTATTCCGTCTGGATATCGGGAAGCAGCACGCCGAACTCGTCTCCACCCAAGCGGGCGACGCAGCCGTACTTCGGCACCGCCTTCTGCAGCCGCTCCGCCGCCTTCAGCAGCAATTCGTCGCCCGCAAAGTGGCCGAGCGTATCGTTGATCCACTTGAACTGGTCCAGATCGATGAGAAGCACGGCATGATAGCCGGGCCGACCGAGCATCTGCGTCAGTTTTTCATAGAATTGTCTCCGGTTGGCCAGTCTGGTGAGCGGATCGTGATAGGCCAGCAGAGTCAATTTTTGTTCATATTCCTTCCGGGAGGTGATGTCCTTGACGATGACGAAGGAACCGATTTGACCTTCCGTTTCGAAGAAATGCACTTGGGCGTCGATATCGTAAGAGCGGTTCTGCCTGTTGACGAAACGAAGATCCATGTGCAAGGGCACGCTGCCCGTTCTTGCCCGCTGGATCTGCCCGCCTTGCGGCAAGCTGCCTTCCAAATGCACAAATTCCGTGTAAGAAGCGCCCTGCCAGCTCCCGTCGTTCTTATCCTCGATGCCGATCATTCGCAAGAAAGCCGGGTTCGCGTCCACGAAACGCCAAGCTTCGTCAAAAATGACAATGCCGTCTTCGGTTTCCCGGAACAACAGCTTGTACCTCTTTTCCGGCGCAGACAGGAAATCGTAATGAACCATGGCATATCGAATCGCCCCGCAGAAGAACAGATTTCCGTAGGAAGTGATCAAATCGATCTGAAGATAGTCGTTTTGCCAGAATGCCCGCGCCCCATAAAGCTGCCAGAGTGCGACCCAGAGCATCAAGGCGATGGTCGTGTTGATGAAGAGGAAAACTCTCGCCCTCTCCTGGGACAACCAAGGGGTGATCTTCAGCCTTCGGCTGGCGGACCCCAGGTGAAAGAAAAATAAAACAAACGAATAAGCGACGGAGACGAGCAGAAGAAGGACAAGCGCTTCGCTGCGCTCCACCGTTCTCCAGACCGCACCCTGATGAACCTCGACGTAGAACCAGGGCCGTCCGAACGCCAGGGCGCCGATTCCTGCAATCTGCAGTAGCGCGCCGATATGGAACCAGACGGGCCGGACCGATGAACGGGTCATTTTCTGAATAAAGTAAATGCCTGCGGTCATATTCAGCAATCCGGAGCCGGTTTTGACGTAAAGATGCATGTCCGGGGCATACTCGATCGGCAAGGTCTGCACGAGAATGTCGCCCAGAAAGAAGACGGCGTTGGTGAGCAACATCGCCGCCGAGTAGCGATAAAGCGCGCTGCCGGTATTCCTCCGGTATATTTCCGCCGCTCCGGCAATGAGTATCAGGAACGGAGTATAAAAGAAGACCAGCAGCAGCAAAACTTTCATTCTCAGTCAACTCCAATACGCATGGTTTACCAAACGATACGATAAGTGCAACTGGATCCGTTCCGTTTGCGGCAGCCGTTGACGTCGTGAACGATGCGGACCTGCGAAGCGGGCTCTTTGAATTTGCCGGCCATCGCCTCGATAATGCCGAGATCGAAGTCGCAAGGGTATGGATTATCGCATACCATGACGCCCGAGCGGTCCGAGGTTGCGGCGAACAGGTAATGGCCGATTTGTCCGGTTTGCACGCCCCGATGGTTCATGTAGTATGCCTTGTCGATGGAGGCGAGCGCGCCTACGAGATTGCCGATGTCCGGCGGGAATACCGCGGTTTCCGGAATTTCCCGACCAATCCGGTGGAGCGCTTCCGTTCCCAATTGTTCCGAAATGCCCCCCAATACCGCCAAAAAATCCGGGAGCGGATACCATCCGTTCGGCTCGGGCCGGCCAAATCCGCCTTCTTCCAGGAATCGAAGCACCACGGGCCGGTACCTCCCGGCGCCGTTTAGAAAAGACATTACGGCTCCTCCGCAAATCTCGATTCCCCGGTACCTCTGATATCTGAATTCCGCCTTCGTTTCATGCCTGCTCAACCGTTCACTGAAGCGATCGGCGGACATCGGCCGTCCGAGCAAATAGCCTTGCGCCGCATGGCAACCGAATCGCCTCAGCAGCTCCATCTGCCATTCCGTCTCCACGCCTTCGGCCAACACTTTCATCCCCTTGTTGCCGGACAATTTCACGATCGTTTGAATGATATCGACGTCATTGAGGTTTCTCTCAATGTTGCGGATCAGCGACTTGTCGATCTTGATCGTGTGAAACGGAAATTGACTGAGCATCCCTATGGACGAGTAGCCGATTCCGAAATCGTCGAGCGCCAGCGTTACGCCAAGCCCGACGATTTCCCGGCAAATATGGAGAGACTGCTCCATGTCCTCTATCGCCGAAGTTTCCGTAAGCTCAAGGCAGAGATTGCAGGAAGGAAATTGCTCCTCTTCTAGAATCTCCGCCAGTCGCCCCGCAAACTGCCGATCCTTCAGTTGGCGGGCGGAAACGTTAACCGAAACTACCAGACCGGCATGACCCGCTTCCATCCACCGTTTGCCCTGCCGGATGGCGGAACGAAGCACCCAGTCGCCGATCGGGACGATCGTGCCGTTCTCCTCCGCGGCGGGAATGAATTCGCCCGGAGATACCGCCCCCCATTCGGCCGAATGCCAGCGGATCAGCGCTTCCGCTCCGATCGTCCGACCGGTTTGCAGATCGAATTGCGGCTGATACTGAAGGGTGAACTCTTCCCGCTCCAGCGCGGTTCGAAGCCCGTTCACCAGCATGAGCGACCGTTGGGATTCGGCTATCAGCTCGGGCCTGAATGTCCCGTATCCGTCGCGTCCCGCTTTCTTCGCGCTGTACATCGCGGAGTCGGCATTGCGCATCAGTTCTTCCGCATCCCGTCCGTCCTTCGGCGCCAGGCTCAGGCCGACGCTGGCTGTAACCTGAAAGGTGCGGCCGCTGACGGGGAAAGGATTCCGCAGCGCCGCCACCACCTCCCTCGCAAGCCCCTCCGCCTCGCATTCCGAGGACAGATTCGGAATCAGCACCGCGAATTCGTCGCCGCCGAGCCGGGCTAATATCGCCTCCGCCGGGACGGCTTCCTTCAGCCGCTCCGCGACCGAACGCAGCAGCTCGTCTCCAGCGTGGTGGCCCAGCGTGTCGTTGATCCACTTGAACTGATCCAGGTCGATCAGCAGGACGGCAAGGCGTTCCTCTGTCCTGCGAAGCCGTTCCAGCTCTCCGGCCAGATTCTCGTAGAACCATCTCCGGTTGCCAAGATGGGTAAGCGGATCGTGATAGGCGAGAAAGGCCAGGTTTTGTTCATAGGCCGTTTGCCCGGTCACATCCTGGATGATGGCGAATGCCAGCATTTGCCCTTCCATTTCGAAGTAGTCGATGGATTTCTCAACGATAAAGCGCTCGTCGAGACGGTTGACCATCACCCCCTTCAGCTGCAGCGACCGTTTCTCCCGGAAGCCCTGACTCATTAGGCTTATATTGTCTCCTCCGTCGTCAAAAGCGGCGAAATCCGCTATCCTCTTCTTCTTCCAGCTGCTGCAATCGCTCGGATTCGCAACTCCCAACAACCGCAAATAAGCGGGATTGGCATCCAGCAGCTCGCCTTGATCGTTGAAAATCGAAACGCCGATCGGAGATTTCCCGAACAGAATCTCGTACCGCCTGCCGGTCGAGGACAAGAAACCGTAATGGAGCATCGCATACCGCATGGCCCAACAGATGATCAGGACCGGGTAAACGGAGAGAACCTCGTACGACAGGTATGGATGATCCGGACCCAGCGGCTTGAGAATGAATTGGCAAACCGCGGTTAGCGCCAAGGCGATCGCGTTCGCCGCAAGGAAGAACCGCACGCGCCTCCTCTGCCCGACAAGCCAGGGCTCGGATTTCAGTTTTCGAAGAGCTTGGCTCATCCGGATGAAATAAAGGACGACGGAGTAAAGCGTGAAGAACAGCAAGAGAACGTCTAATCCATCGCTTTTCACTTCGGTTCGCCATACCGGTCCGGGAAACACCGATATCCCGAACCGGGGCGATCCCGAATACAGAAAGCCGAGTCCCGTCGCCGGGAGCAGCGACAGGAGATGAAGAACCGCGGGCCGGACCCGGGATCGGGTGAACAAGTGCACGAAATAAAGGCTGGCCGTCAAGGATACAAGGATAGCGGTATAGGTGAAATATCGCCCGAAGAGCGGCGCAAGCTCCATCGGCAGCGTTTGTTCAAGGAATAATCCCATAATCATGCAGCTGAAGGCAAAAACGGTTAGCGCCGTCCAGCGGTTCAGAGCGCTGCCGGGGTTGCGCGAATAAATCTCCGCCGTCATCCAGAAGAGGAATAAGGCCGGGACAAGCAGCATGATATGGGGCAGCAGCTGGACGTTCATCCGGGTCACCTCGCTTTCGACCGTCCATAGATTAGACCTAGTGTACTGCTCTGAATTCCTTCAGACTTATAATCGTAGCATTATTCGACATAAATAACGAAAAAAATCGGGGACTTTCGTCCCCGGACAATCGTTCAAGTCATTTTGCCGCACGGGATACCGCCTTCAAAAACCGTTCCTCTTCCACGGGCTTGACCACGAAATCGTAAGCACCGGCGAGAATCGCCGCTCTCACCATCGGTTCCTGCCCCATGGCGGAAGTCATCAGAATCTTCGCTTTCGGATCCTTGGCCCGTATCTCGCCGACCGCTTCGATTCCGTCTTTGGCCGGCATGGTGATATCCATCGTCACCAGATCCGGCTTGAGCTCGAAGTACTTGGCCACCGCATCGTTGCCGTCCACCGCTTCTCCGGCTACTTCATATCCCGCGGTTTCAAGAATTTTCCGAAGCATCATCCGCATAAAAGCGGCATCATCTACGATCAGCACTCTCATGTCCGTATCCGCTCTCCTTTCTTACCCTTCGTTTCTCCCGGCTTCAAGGGCCAGATTCATTTCCATTCCGTCCATTCCTTCCAGATGAATCGGGATCGAAACGACGTTCATTTTCACCGCCGACACTTCCATTCCGCTCCCTGCAACCAAGGTAGGAGGAGTAATGTCGAGCGATAGCCCTTCCTTCGAATAAAGAGCAATCGCAGCGTTGCCGCAGATCATATTGCCCAGCTCGGATACGGCGCTTTGAGCCATGGCATCGAATTCGGCGATGGCGGCTCCTCCCATCATGACCGATGCGATATTCATAGCGGCGGCTGTCGACATTCCCAGATAGACTTGTCCGCGAAGATCTCCGGTCACTCCTATGACCGTCAGGATCTCATTGCCTGTGAAAGCCGTTTCCCGTTTAGAAGGACTGCCGATTTGGGGTGACAACTGGAACATGCCGAATACGTTATTTGCCGATTCCTGAAAAGGTTTCAGGTGCCATTCTTCCATAGAGAACATCTCCTTGTATGGGATACATCTTTAATGAATCTTGAAGACCGAAACGGTTCGGTTCAAATCTTCGGCCAGCTGGGCCAGAGATTGGGCCGCTGCGGCGGTCTCCTCGCTGCTCGCGGCGGATTCCTCCGTCGCGGCGGAAATCGTTTCGATCGCTTGCAGCACCTCCGACGTCTGAGCGGCCTGCTGCTCGCTGGCGGCCGCGATTTCCGATACTTTCAGGCCGGATTCGTTCACCATCGACACGATATTTTCGAAGGCCTCGCCCATTTTCTGGGACGTTTCGACACCGTCCCCGACCGCTTTTACGCTTTCCTTCGTGTTCGTCTGCATGCCTTTGATGATGGCCGTAATCTGCTTGGTCGCCTCGCCGCTGCGCTCCGCCAGCTTGCGGACTTCGTCCGCGACAACGGCAAAGCCGCGCCCCTGATCGCCTGCCCGCGCCGCTTCGATGGCGGCGTTCAAGGCGAGCAGATTCGTCTGCTCGGCGATGTCGTCGATGACTTCGATAATTTCCCCGATTTTATTCGAATCGTTCTCCAGCTTGGACATCTGCTCGTTCAGACGGTCCATGCTGCGGATCGAAGCGTTGACGACCTTGCCGCCTTCCCGGGCGATTTCCGTTGTCCGGTTCGACATATCCGACGCCTGCTCCGCGCTCTGAGCTACCGAAGCGATCGCCTCGGACAACTCCTTGAACAGCTCGCTCATCGTCTGCGCGGATTTGGCCTGATCGTTGCTGCCGCTGGCGATTTCCTCCGTGCTGGCGGAGATTTGCTGCGAAGAGGCGGATACGCTTTCGGCAGCGGACAGAACCTTGTCCACCGTATCTTTAAACCCGGTCAGCATGGCGTTGAAAGACGCGTTGAGCTGGCCGATCTCATCCTTCGCGTTGTAGTCCCCCTGCACCGTCAAGTCGCCCTTCTCGGCCCGGCCCATCAGCGCCTGTAATTTCTTCACGGGGCGGGTGATGAGATTCGTAATGGCGATGCCGATGACGGTGAGAAGAGAGGCCGCGATCAGAGCGGCGATAATCATAATCGTTACGGCTGTCGAGGCGGCTTTCTTGTTATCGCCGTTGATGACCCCGGCCGTTTCATTGGCATTGGCAACCATCTGGTCAATCGTATCGAGTGTCTGCCTCATCAAGGCATCCGTCTTGTTGAGGAACAATCCATACGCTTCTTCGTTCTTGCCCTTGAGCGCCAGCGCGATTCCTTCATCCCGTAACTTGCTGTATGCGGCATATTGTTCTTGAAACTTCGGATATAGCGCTTTATTCCTTGGTTGCATCGTAAGCGCGTCGAGACGCGCGAATTGCTGCTGAACCTTAGGCCCCCTGGCTTTGATTTGCTCGCTCAAGTCCTTCATCTTGTTCGCATCATTGCTAACGATAATTTCCATGAAATTCGCGATGTTTGCCCGCATCGAATTCCGGATCGTTTGCAGCGAATCGACGATCTGCATGTTATTTTTGTATAAGTTATCCCCGTTATCCGCCACTTTGTTGATATAGTTGTAACCGATGACAGCGACTGAGATCAGCATCAGCAGAGCCAGCACAATAAGCGTAAAGATCTTATAGTACAGCTTCAGATTTTTGAACAGGTTCATGGGTTCTCCTCCAGTCAGCTGATTTTGAAAACAGATACCGTTTTATTCAAATCCTCCGCCAACTGGGCCAGCGATTGGGCCGCCGCGGCGGTCTCTTCGCTGCTCGCGGCGGATTCCTCCGTCGAAGAGGAGATCGTTTCGATCGCCTGCAGCACCTCCGACGTCTGCGCGGACTGTTGCTCGCTGGCAGCAGCGATTTCCGACACCTTCAGACTGGAGTCGTTAACCATAGACACGATGTTCTGGAAAGCTTCTCCCATTTTTTGTGATGTCTCGAAGCCTTCCCCAACCGCTTTAACACTTTCCTGCGTGTTTGTTTGCATGCCTTTAATAATGGCCGTAATCTGTTTCGTCGCCTCGCCGCTGCGCTCCGCCAGCTTGCGGACTTCGTCCGCGACGACGGCAAAGCCGCGTCCCTGATCCCCGGCCCGCGCCGCTTCAATCGCAGCGTTTAAAGCAAGCAGATTCGTTTGTTCGGCAATATCGTCGATCACTTCGATGATTTCCCCGATTTTATTCGAATCGTTCTCCAGCTTTGACATTTGCTCGTTCAAACGGTCCATGCTGCGGATCGAAGCGTCAACCACCTTGCCGCCTTCACGAGCGATTTCCGTCGTCCGGTTCGACATGTCGGACGCCTGCTCTGCGCTTCGGGCCATTGCAGCGATCGCCTCAGACAGCCCCTTGAACAGTTCGCTCATCGTCTGCGCGGATTTAGCTTGATCGTTGCTGCCGCTGGCTATTTCCTCCGAGCTGGCCGAAATTTCCTGCGAAGATGCAGAGACGTTGTCCGCCGCCGCCAGAATAGATCCGATGGTGCTGCGCAAATTCACAACCATGAGATTCAGCGATCGGGCTAGATCTCCGATTTCATCCCGATTGGATATCTTTATTTCCTCAAGCGTCAGATTGCCGCCAGCGATAAGGCCGAGGGAACCGGAAACCGATATGATCGGCCTGGAGATGGCACGCACGAGCACAAATACGAGAATGATGGTGACCAGAATGGCAAACGAGCCTATCAAGACGAGCAGAATCGCGGCCTTTTTTTGGACGTTCATGACTTCAATCCACGAGTCGTTCGTAAGCTTGGCGACATCTCTCTTGATTTTCTCATTCGTTTGCCGGAAGCTGTCGAACAGCTTCTTGCCATTTCCGATGTTATCCCGGGCCTTTTCGATTTTCCCCGATTTAACCAAAGCGATTTGTTCGCTGAAATATTCCTCCACGCTTTCGATCTTGGGCTTCGCTTCTCGAATCAATTCTGCCATGATGGGATGACCCTCAAGATGGCTCTCAACAACAGCCAGCGACTCTTGAACGCTATTGCGTCCCGCATTATACGGCTCCAAATAGGCTTCGTCGCCCGTAACCAGATATCCGCGAACCCCGGTTTCTTCGTTCACCAGGGCAAGCAGAATATCATTCGCCGCTTGGCCCAGCGGGATCGCGTCGCTGACAATCATGCCGGTTTGTCGTTTAAGCGCGTCCTGTTGTGAATAGCTTACTCCGATGATCGCAATCATTAGGATCAGTATCAAAACAAAGCTAAACGTTAGTTTTCTGCCGATCGTTAATTTCATGACCGAATCTTCTCCTTAGAATGGGCTAGTGATCAGAACGCCCCAGTCCTGATCCATAATGTCCCTTATGTCGTCTGCATGTTCATGTTGCGCTCCGCCCTGATTGCCCGCCGGCTATCTTCATAATCCCGCCGATTTCCAGAATCAGCGCCACCTGGCCGTTGCCCAAGATCGTCGCGCCCGATATGCCCTCCGTCTTTCCGACGAACGCGCCGAGGGTTTTGATGACGACCTCCTGGTATCCGTGAAGCTCGTCCACCGCCAGCGCCATCCGTTTCTCGGCCCGGCCGACGATGACCATCGGAATTTGCTTTCGTGTCCCAGACGTCCGCGGATAACCGAAGGCATCGTGCAGCCACACGACGGGAATGACCTGATCGCGCAGCGTAACGACGGGAACGCCGCCCGCGGTCCGGATCTCCCTCGGCGCCATTCGGATGATTTCCACGACATTGCTCATCGGCAGGATGTAAATCCGCCCGGCGAGATCCACCATCAAGCCGGTAATAATCGCTAACGTCAGAGGCAGCCGGATTCTGAACCGGGTTCCCCGGCCCTTGTGGGCCTCCACTTCGATCATGCCGTTGATCCGCTCGATGCCGGCCCGTACGATATCCATGCCGACACCGCGTCCGGAAATGTCGCTGACTTCGGGAGCCGTAGACAGGCCCGGGTGAAAAATCAGATTGATGGCTTCTCTCTCCGTGTAATGCTGCGCCTCGTTCGCGGGAATCAATTGATTGTCTATCGCTTTAGCGAGCAGCTTCTCCGTATCGATGCCCGCCCCGTCATCCTCTACGGTTATGATGACTTGATTATCTTCGTGGGAGGCGACGATCCTCAGCGTTCCCTTCTCGGGTTTGCCTGCTCGAACGCGCGCTTCCGGTGTCTCGATGCCGTGGTCAACTGCATTGCGAATAATATGAATGAGCGGATCGCCGATTTCCTCAATCAAGGTGCGGTCAAGCTCCGTTTCTTTGCCTTCCAGTACCAGCTCGACTTCATTGCCGAGCGTATTCGCCAAGTCGCGGACCAGGCGGGGAAACCGGTTGAACAGCTGTTCGATCGGCAGCATGCGCACCTTCATCACGCTTTCCTGCAGCTCCCCGATCACCCGGGTCAGATGATCCGATATGTAACCCATTTCCTGCACGGATTCGTCGGAACCGAATTTCTGTCCGAGCATGCCCTCGACTTGCCGAATCCGTGTCTGATCGATAACGAGCTCCCCGACCAGATTCATCAGATGCTCCAAGCGTTCCACGTTCACCCGGATCGTCTGCGCTTTGGTTTTTTCGATGACGCCCGAAGCTCCCGAGGAGCCCGAAGCCTTCTCCCGCACGGCTTTGTCCTCTTCCCCGACCGACGGGGAAATGGATCTGGGCTCCAATTCCTGCAAGCTGCATGGCGTCACTTCAGCCGATGCGATATCGAACCAGGACCGAATTTCTTCCGCGAGCGTCTCGCTTCGCTCGACGGACGCGATCAGCCAGCAACCCTTATCTTCGTCGTCCGGCGATGCCTGGTTTTCCCTCTCCTTGATTTCCGACCAGACGACCGTTGCCGCTTCCCGAAGCTGTGCGTCAATGACATCCCATCGAACGCTTTTCATCAGGCAGTCCGCCGATAATCGGATTTCGACCCGAAACAAAGACATGCCGGCCGCAGCCTGCTTGCGCGCCGAATCCAGCTTGTCATCCTCCAGCAGGAACGGTGAGCGAACCTGCTGACCCGCTTCCGCCTGCTTCACGTTTTCCGGCATTCGACTGTTGCCCAGCTTATTCAGTTCGGCGGCCAAGTCGTCGATTTCGGACGATTCGTCGCCGTCAGCCGCGATTTCTGCCTGCAGCAGTTTCATCCGGTCCACGCACCGGAAGAATAAGGTGGCCAATTCCGAGGTGACGGAAAATTCGCCGCTGCGCACTTGATCGAGAAGGGATTCCATCGCGTGGGTCAGCTGCTTCATCCTGCCGTAACCCATGGCGGCGGATGAGCCCTTGAGCGTATGCGCCGCCCGGAACAGCCGCTGCACGCCTTCCGCAGAGCCTCCCTCCTGTTCCAGCAGGAGGATTTCCTCCTCCATGACCTGCAGCTGCTCCTCTACTTCTTCCAGGAACAGCGACTTATACTCCGTCATGTTGGCCATCGCCTATCCCCCTACTGCCGAATGAGCACTTCATCCAGCTTCAGAATCCCGGTCAAACCGGACGGCGTAATTCCGATTCCGACGAAGTAATCGCCGTTGATGCCGCCTACACGCTCCGGAGGAGGCTGGATATCGCTGAACGTGGTGACCTTGTGCACTTTATCCACGATGATGCCGACGGATTCCTCGAGATGATTGACCACGACGATGCGGGTCGATTTGGTCAACTCATCCCTGTCGAGGGAAAACAGGCTTCTTAAGCTGATGACCGGGACGATCTTTCCCCGCAAATTGATCACGCCCTGCACGTAGTGCCGGCTGTTCGGAATTTCCGTAATGTCCTGCATCCGGATAATCTCGTGGATGTCCGAGATCAGAATGGCGTAGCTCTCCTCGCCGATTCCGAATTCGACGTACTGGTTTTGATCCGCTTGCCGCATTCCGATTTCCTCCCAAACGTTATTCGTCAATTAACTCCATTTTTCGTCCATTCACCATCAAACACCTAATTCGACAAAAGCTTGTATAAAATATTCTGACGAGTTAGAATAGAATAAGCTGCCTGAAGTCAATTTCCAATTGACTTGCTCCTCAGAACCCCTTTCAATCTTGACTTTTTCCATTTCCCTGCAAACGCTTCCTCTGTATATTTTCCGTTTTATTCCAGTTTGTGCGCAGAGATCATTCCCCTCAAATCAAGAAAGTTACGAAGTGACGTAGTTGACTATCTTATGAACCATCCTCAATTCTAGTCCGATAGTTTTAATTATATTTTCCTAGGACATAGTTACTAAATAGAAAAACTAAAGGACTTATGATGCATAAATTTCCGATAATACTTCACCATTCGACACAGTTCGTCCATCCCAAATATCGAAAGTGATCAAAAATCGTCATATAATCAAGAATACGCAAGATAAAATCGTCATATTGTTCGATTAATCCATGACAATTTTTGAAATAGATGCCGGTTAACCGCTTTATTTTTCGACATAACCATAGCATTGTCGGGCCAAAGCGCCTTTCAGGCATTAGACCCGGATGTTAAATCATGTTAAATTAAGTAGCAGATTTTTTCATGCATAGGTCCGCTTAAATCTCGCCTTCGGATCATCAGAGCGTACAGCAAGTTTCGACAATAAACCGGCGGGTACTATGGTGCGGATCGAAAGGAGGCACAATTGATCCAGGTCATGATTGTCGAGGACGAAGCTCCGATTCAGCGCAGCCTAAGAGTGGTCGTCGAGTCCGCGCACGACATGTTCGAAGTGGCGGCGATGGCCTATAACGGCCTGGAAGCGCTGGAGCTCCTCGACCGCATCAAACCCGATTTGATCATCACGGATATTCGGATGCCCGTCATGAACGGCCTTGAGCTCGCCGGACATGTGCGCGACCGGTACCCGGACACGGAAATCCTTCTCCTGAGCGGTTATCAGGATTTCGAATACGCACGCCAAGCGATGCAGCTCGGCGTGAAGCATTATTTGCTCAAACCGGTTTCGCGGTCCCAAGTCCGAACTCTGCTCGAGGCGATCTACTCCGAGATTCAGGCCCGCAAGAAAAATGCGTTTACACAGTATATTGCATCGTTGATCAACGGGGAGCCGCATCTGATCCTCCCTCCCGAGCGGCAGGAACTCTATGCCTCGCATTTGCTCATGCTGTGCTGCGCAGGACCGGTTCCGCTCATCTCGTTCAACGAGCAAATTCCCGGGAAGACGTACTGGGATAATCGGGATCCGGAACGCATGGTCCCTGAAGAGCTGAAAGGAATCGGCGACCTATCGGTCGTTGGCGGCAAAACCGTGGCGGAACGGTGGGTCATGATTTCGATCTACAAAAACCATTCGGGGCTGCTCCCCCCCGGGACTTGGGCGGAACTGCTCGCGAACCGGCTTGGCAACGATCTTCCCGTCTCTATCGTATACAGCCGTTACTTTTCGGACATTCGGCAAACCGCGCATTGGGCCCAAATCATTCGCTCCATGATGATCAAAAACATCCCCTTCGGAGCTCCGATCCGGTTATCCATCCAGGACGACCTGCTGCCGGACGATGGCCGGATGATTTCCGAGGCTTTCATGGCTCGGCTTGTCAACCTTGCCGTGGGGCAGCAAAACAGGGACCTGTTCAAATCGGAAGTCGTGCATCTCATCGGTACCTGGGGCCGGGCGCCTGCCAAGCAAGTCACGGTGGAGAACGAATTGAACCGGCTCTTGAGCAGTCTGATTAAACAGCTTGGACCCGATTTGCCCTATACGCAGGATTTGCTTGAATTGGAGATTCACAAGATTATCGTATACGCGCTTGACTACGATCAGGTATCCCTGCAAGTCAGCCAGTTGATCGACTATTTGTTCTCGCTGCAAGGTCCGATTCAGAGCGAAAAAGAAGGAAACGAGATCCTGGCCGACAATCTGGAAAAGTATTTGCAGGAACATATGACGGAAGACATCGACCATAAAAAGCTTTCCGACCGGTTCGGCCTTGTTCCTTCCTATCTAAGCAAAGTTTTTGCCAAGTACAAGGGGGTTTCTCCCGCCAAATATATCGTGCAAATCCGGGTTCACAAGGCCAAGGAGCTGTTGTGTCAGGACTCCAATCTGCTGACCAAGGATATTGCGCAAATTGTCGGTTACTCGGATTCCAGTCATTTCAGCCGGATTTTCAAAAGGGAAACCGGAATGTATCCGACCGAATACCGGAAAAAATACGCACCGTGGAGCCGGAATCGTTGAGTTCAACGGCCGCAAGCCCGTCTCTCCCAGCAGGAGCGACGGGCTTATTTTCGTTAAAAGATTCTCATTTAATTCTCATAGAAGCCAAAACATGCCGTTAACACGGGATTTACATTCTTCGTGGAAAAAATTAGGCGATTATAGATGTGGTAAAGTAGATTCTGGATAAATCGCTGACCAGAAGAAAGATGGAGGGAATTTCGCTTGCTTAGAAAACAACTCATCCGGAAAGTAATCAGCGTCGGAATCTGTACCGTCATCGGGCTCGCCGCCCTCGGCTTCGGTCAAGCAGCAACCGTCAGCGCGGCCTCGAAATCCACCGCCAAAGCGGAAAAAATCATCTCCACGGGCAAGAAATACTTAGGGGTGAAATACCGGTTCGGAGCCCCGTCCGGCGTTACGTACGCCTTCGATTGTTCCTCGTTCACCCAATATATCTTCAAGAAGCACGGCATCTCGCTGCCGCGCAGCTCCGCCTCTCAAGCGACCAAAGGGAAAAAGGTGAGCAAAAGCCAGCTCAAGAAAGGCGATCTCGTCTTCTTCAAACGTCCGGGCAAATCGGGCGTCGGCCACGTTGCCGTCTACATCGGCAGCGGGAAGATGCTGGGCGCTTCGGGATCCTCGGTGAAGATCTCCAGCTTGAACTCCTCCTACTGGAAGAAGAACTACATAACCGCCCGCCGCGTGCTGTAGTTATCGATTAGACGGAAGAAGAACCGAAAAGGTTGCAAAAAAGCTGTCTGCAAAGTTTTTGCTTTGCCGGACAGCTTTTTTGAATTGACCCTCTCCTCTGCGATACCCCTACACGATTGCAAATTGTTCATGGCATCGGGTCTTTCCGCCTCCGTCAAATCTCGCCGCAGCATTTCCAGTCACTGACCGCTCTGCATCCAAAATCATGCATATTCTTGTTCGAAGTCGGACACGATGGTTCCCCCCTCATGAAAAAACGCCGCAATACTCCAAGGAATTGGAGTAAGCGGCGTGTGCTTCACGCAAATCATGTTTTTTATCCAGATTCTATCAGATTTTATCACTCCGGATATTCGTTTTTGGTAAAATGTCGGCAGGAGGGGATATCCATGTTGAAATGGTTGAAGCGGATTCTCGGGGGTCCGCCGGCTCCGGAACCGCAAGCTCGTCCCAGAACGTTTGCCTATTCGTCCGTTATCCCCGAAGCGCTCGGCATCCGTCCGGAGCTCGAGGGGGACGCTCACGGTTTGGTCCGTAAACTGGAAGAAGCTCTTCAAGGGCCTTATTTGCCGCAGGTTCGGGAACGCGTCAAGTTCCGCCATCCGGAAATCGGAGACGCGAAATACGGGTGGATGGAAATGGAGATGAAACGTTTCTTTCTTCTTGCCGCCGTTCTTCGCCATGTGCCGATGTACAGCGACGACGCCGATCTGATATGGCACGAAATGCTGATGTTCACCCGGGAATACCAGCAGTTTTGCGACCGATTCGCCGGATTCTACATCCATCATCAACCGAACGTCAGAACGGATGAGGGCGATGCCGCCGCTTCGGAGTCCCAATGGGAAGACAGAGCCGCGTTCGAGCTCGTGTATTCCGCCCTTTTCTGGGTCGCCCCGGAGAACCACAGGCTGCTCGGATTGTTCTATCGGCGCAAAATGCCTCCGGCCCTGCTGGAGGAGATCGAATCGGGAGATCCGGACCGGATCCGCGCGGCTTTGCGCTTCCGGAATTCGGCCGATCCCGCCGTGGCGGCCGTTCAGGAAGGAATCCTGGGCGCCCTTCAGGACAAATCCCGGCAAGCCCGCGCCTACCATGAGGAGAGCCGCCCGTACGAACGCTCTTCCTTCTATGGAGGGACCGATCCGCTATGGACCATGATGGCGTTCGGCATGGCGACCGATTTGTCGCCCTTCGACCCGGTACTGGAGGAAAGCGAGAAGCAACGGGAAACGTCCGGGTCCAGCTGTTCCGTCTATACCGACGGAACCTCCAATTCCAGTTGCAACTCCAGTAACGATAACAACGGCCATAAGGATTCTTCCGATGGAGGCTCCTGCTCCTCGTCCGACGATGGCGGCAGCGGGAGCTCTTCTTGCTCGAGCTCTTCTTGCTCGAGCTCTTCTTGCTCGAGCTCTTCTTGCGGCTCCAGCTGCGGAGGCGGCGGGAACTAATAAATCGCCTCGGCCAGCGATCGAGTTTCATGGAACGGGCATGCGCTCTAGAGCCCGAATCTCCTTGAAGAAGATTCGGGCACACCCTGGCGAGTCCTATATTTATGGTTTTCCGTGAACAGCTTGCCTAAGATGAAAGCCCTGCAAGAGGGGCAATCCTCAGGGGTTCGGTCCGTGGGCAGGGAAAAGTCACATTTTCAAGAGAAGCCCTTACTTCGATATATTTTTTCGCAACATCCCTGTACTTTTGATATCCACATGAACGGTTACATGAAATTTTGCCGATGCATACACGTTGCTCCAAGTACTCTTGAGTTCCTTCCATTTATCTGGATGATACGAGCGAATTTCCCTTCCGAGCAAGAGGATATCCATCTTTTCTCTCTGGCTTTTTCCGATCAATTGTTCGATTTGCTTCTGGATCGCTCCTTCCAATTGTTCTTCCACTTTTTGAAGCTGCTTGGGTTGCATAAGAATTGAAGTGTCGGATGCCTCGGCTATGACGCCAGTGGTACGGATATGGATCTTAACCTGAATCGGTGAGTCGGTTAGGTCGAAAACAAGCTTGCGGGATTGGGCCAAGGTTTGGAAAACCGCCGTTTCATTCTCTGTTCCGATCCACTGTACAATCGTACCCTTTTCAATATTCCCTTGAGTATATAGCCAAGCTCTGGTTTCTTCCCCGTCAATTTTGGCAATCATGCGACCCTTATCGAAAATGGCCATTCCTTCAACTTTCAAGGTGTCTGTGGCTTGTTTCCCGCGCGATCCCTTTATACCTTTGGACGGTATGGCATGAACCATCGGCAGAAACGATAGGATATCAGGATCCGAATAATACGTCATAAAGTCGTTGAAGTTGATCAGAGAATATTCGGATGACTGGTTCGATCTTTCTATAATTCCTCTGATGTCTGTTCCCGGCATCTCAAACGGGGTTGACGCCTGAAGAATATCATCTCCATCGTTCGCAGCTACAAGCAAATATTTTGATCGACGCAATTGGATATCTCTTGCGAATCGGTCGATGATTTCACGTATACCTTTCTTAGCCTGGTCGTTACCGATCACCAATGCTTCCAAATGGAAAAATACGGGGATTCGTGGGGAGATTTTCGATAATTCCCTCTCCGCTTCTTTCAATGTATCTCCTTCTACGGTATAAGATAACGATGAAACTGGTGATTGTGCGCCCTTTCCTCCGGAAGGCGCTGACGGATTAAACCATAGAAAAGTTATGGCGTATTTTTTGTTCACGCCGGAATCAATAGCTGCCGCGCTGAGCAGATTGAGTTGATTGATCTCGCGCTTGTCCCAGCATCCGGCGATGAGCGAAATCGCCAAGAGCATGCCCGTTCCTTGAACAACAAACTTCGTTTTCATGCGAACCTCTTCTTGACCAGGTGAATCAGTCCTAACAAAAATGGGAATCCCGCTTGGAAAACGATCGACCCATAGACCCATGCATCATGCAAGAAATGGGAAAACCGATCGAAGTCTTGCAGCATCATGCTTGGCAGAAGCACCAGGATCGCGGCTATTATTCGTGACTTATAGCCTTCGGAACAATTGAAAAGCTGTATCATCGAGTTATAGCCGACGGAGAATAAAAAACCGGTGGCCACTAAGATGACAGAGGTCCATATGGTAACAAAGAACATTTCCGGCCTCTCAAAAAATTCTCCAATACGGATCAGGGCATCCAACTCGGCGGTAGGGAAGAGGAGATTTTGTAGCTGATAGGGCGAAAATATCCCGATAAACTCCATGATCAACAGTCCTGTAATCAGACTGGTCAAGATCATCCACCCTATAAAGGACGCGGAGGACTTATTTTGCGTTTGATACCGGATATAGGGATGTATCATGGTCAGCACAACGACCTGCCCATTGGAAGCGAACGTAAATAAGGAAGCGTGAACGATTTGTGACCAATCGCTCTGCAATAAGGGAAGGTAATGGATGAAGCGAACTTCGCGCAGAACGGAACATAACAAAAAAATGATGGTAGCGTACGAAATGATGAGCAGGACGGTACTCATTCTGGCTAATGTCCCAATCCCTTGGATAGAGCAGTAATATGCGAATGCGAGGATCATGACAACGAAAATCGGAGCGGGGGTCTGAGGCATAAACATCGTTTTGAATACTTGCAAAATCAGTTGCACATGAATCATTGTGATGGTTATGAAATACAGAAAATAGACGCCGCCGACCAATTTGCCGAAAAAACGGCCCAATACCAACTCCGAAAATTGCATGAGGGTGTATTCAGGAAATCGGTTCGTCAGCCATACCGTGTAGGCGCATAAGAATATTGTCACTATGATAGCCAGCATAACGGATATCCACATGTCCTGATGCGCATATTCCGCCATTACCGGCGGAGCCAGTACGTGGCTTTGAATAACCAAAAGCAAACCGATTAGAGAGGCAGCTTGCCCCACGGAGATATCAACATGCCTGTTCAATGTTTCATCTCCTTCTTTTTTTCACGGAAAACTGTCGACGTAACGACTCTTCCGGAGCAGCAAAGGTGGGTTTTTCGGCAAGGTTCCTCAAGGGGAAGCGCAGCAGCGTATCCTTCCAGTCCCTAAGGATAAATGGAGCCAAAGGGGTAAGATAAGGTACGCCGAAAGAACGCAATCCCGTTAAATAAGCAAATAACAGCATCAATCCCCAAGATATGCCGAAAAAACCAAGAAAACCGGCCAACCCGATAAAAACAAATTTAAGGACTCGGGTTGTGATACCAAGCGTAATATCGGGAATCGCAAAGGAAGCGATAGCGGTTATCGAAACGATAATGACCATCATCGGACTAATAATCCCCGCATTGACAGCCGCTTCGCCGATGACCAAAGCTCCGACGATACTGATCGCGTTGCCAATGAGTTTAGGCATACGTAAAGCCGCCTCTCTTAACAGTTCAAAGGTGCCTTCCATCAATAACACCTCAACCATTGACGGAAAGGGGATGGGTTCCCTTCCGGACGATAAGTTAATGGCAAGCTTGGTCGGTATCATCTCCTGATGAAAGCTCGTTAAGGCAATATAGAAGGAAGGCAATAACAGGGAAATAAGAACAGCTCCGAGCCGCAAAATGCGAATGGCCGAGCTCAGCCAAAACGTAAAATAATAATCGTCAGGGGCTTTCAGAAGACTAAGGAACTGTATGGGACCATATATCACGAACGGAGTTCCGTCTACCATAACGGCAAATCCTCCGTCGATTAATTGGAATTCAATTTTATCGGGTCTTTCGGTACTGGCGAGCGTAGGAAAGAGAGAGTTTGGATGATCCTGAAGAAACTCGATCAATTGGTAGCTCGAAACGAATGCGTCCACATGTATATTTTCGATTCGTTTCTTAAGCTCCTCAATCAATTCGGCATTTGCTGCATGTTCCAAGTAAACCATGACGATACGAGTCTGCGTGATTGTTCCGAGCGTGTATTTTTTTATTTTAAGCAAAGGGGAATGTATTCTTTGACGCAACAGGGCAACGTTGGTATCGACATTTTCGATAAATGCATCTTTTGGGCCTCTAAGGGCCGGTTCAGTCTTCGGGTCATCTATTGGCCTTTGCCGGTTATTCAAAGCGGAGGTCAAAAAGGCGCAATCGATTCCTTTCATCAGTATTACAACTTGTCCTTGCACAAGCGCTTGCACAACGTTATCGAGATGGTGAACTTGCCGGGTATCCCCGACGGGTATTGCTTTTTGCTTCAAAAAAACAAACATCTCTTCCGGGGTATTGGCGGGACTTGTTTCGTACAGAACCGGCAAAATATCGCGGTCAAGAATCGTTTGATCGACCATCGTGTGTAAATAAATGATCGCGAAATTGCACTGATCGTCCGTACGAATATACAGATCATCCACTTCATTGAAAAAACGATTCTGGAGCAAGTGCAAGTTGAACTCGAGGTTTTCCGAGACATGATATTGCTTGTTCATTGCACTGACATCCTTTTCTTCCCCATCATTGTTTCGCTGAAGAGCCGCATATCTTTTGTAAAGACATGTTTTCCATTAGGGGGAGAAAATATACCAACTTCTGAACTAAGCGCATTGGGAGTGTTCCGAGGAACGATAACGAATGCAGCGGCCGTTAAACACTAGTTTTTCAAGTATTTACTAGAGTAAAGGACTGAAAATAACTTCAGTCCCTCCGGGTAGAAGGGCCACCCAACTGGTGGCCCGAACCCCCACAGAACCCGGCGTGCGGATTTCCCGCACCGGGCTCTTCAGAAATGGATTCACAGCATAGCGTAGGTCTTCAATCGATTGTAGGGGATGAAGAGTTTCGGTCGCTTAAG
>NZ_WJIB01000027.1 GCF_019400745.1 Cohnella sp. CFH 77786
CTACCGGCTCCGCAGCCGGAACGACCGGCGTAACGGCCACATGGAACGGCATGACCGGGAACGCCAGCTTGACCGTAAAAGCCCTACCGGTGAAGATAACGAAATTGGAAGTAACGCCGAAAGAACCAACAATTTTCGTTGGCGAGATCCAAGAATATGTTGCAATCGCATATTATTCGGACAGCACTAAAAAGGACGTAACGAAAGACGCTTCCTGGACGATTAGCGATAGCTCAATCGCGTCGATAGCGAAAGGGAAGGCAAAGGGGCTTTCCGCTGGTAAAACTGGCGTAAAAGCCGAATTTGAAGGTCTGAACGATACGGCAAAGCTAACTGTTCAAGATATGCCGGTGGAGATCAAGACATATCAAGACTTAACGCCGCAGCTGGCCGCGCCGGATCAAGTCAGCGCAGGGGACAAGTTTAATCTGAAGGTCACTCTTGCAAATATCGGTGACGAGGACGTGACGGACGAATTTACAGCTAACATCTATGTAAGAAAGGTTGACGATAAAAAGAGTGGGGAAGTCACCATTGCCAGCGCCAATGCTGAAGGCTGGACGCTCTTGAAATCGCATGTCGTAAAATCCGGATTGAAGGCCGGGGCGACAATGAACTTTGAAGTACCGTTACAGTTGCTTGAAAAGGGAACTTACGAAATCAAGGTTATTGCCGATGAAGATAATATTACCGCTGATGTGGATCGGTCGAATAACCAGGATCAGAAAGTAACCACTGCGGTCAAGGAAGAAGAGCCGGTTACTGTTCCGGACAAACCCCGTATTCCGAAAACGGGTGATGGATCTGTGATCGATCCGAAAGAGACGAACAATGTACCTTATATGCTTCTAGCCGTTTTACTGGCTGTCATTGCTCTGGCCAGAAAGCTAACCAGGAACAAAGAACAATGAAAAGGCTCTTGGTTCTCTTATCTTTCGTGATCGTAAGTTGCCTATCAGCTGCTTGCTCCGGAAGCAGTAATTCACCGGAAACGGCGCAAGCCGTTCCTCTGGTGGTTTCGGTAGAAAAGGGACCGGTCCAAGAGGGACCGGCCCTCCTTCCGGCAGAAGCAGATCCGGAACCGGATGCACTATCGGAAGAAGAAAAGGCAAAGCGAATACCGGTAAGAGTAAAGGTCCCAGCGTTTGAAATCGATGCTCCGATTGAACCGGTGGGTCTTGATAACGAAGGGAGAGTTGATACGATCCCGGATGCGGCGACGGTAGGCTGGTACAAGTATGGTCCGGCACCAGGAGCGCAGGGAAACGCGATTCTGGACGGTCATAGGGATTATAAGAGGAAACTAGGTGCTTTGCGTCCTATCGAACGTCTGAAGGTCGGGGAAGCCGTTACAATCGCCTTTGCAGATGGAAGCGAACAAACATTCAAAGTCGTGTCGAATAATACCTATCCGCTGGATGATGTGCCGGAGAACGTAATGGAGCTGACAGGCGAAGCGAGAGTGTCGATGATTACTTGCTCCGGAAAGTTTGTAAGAGAGAAGGGCGGCTATCAAAGCCGGGTTGTCGTAGTCTTAAAATAATTGATTGGGGATATGGATATGAAAAAAGGATTTGCTATTGTAGCAGCTGCGGTTATGGCAATGAGCATCGGAACGAGCGTTTATGCTGCGGAGCAAAAGCCGGTTATTGAAACGCAGGATTGCTCCCCATGTTCGGCTAAAATGGTCGTGAAGGTTGGAGACGAGACGTTCCCGGTAAGGGGCATTATGGACGGAGGAAAGTTTTATTGGGTGGCGACGGATTTTGTCTTTAAGAGCTTGCCGACAGTAACCAGCTCGGCCCAGGAACCAGACGATACGGCTGTAAGCCTGGATCAACCGGCGAAGATTGAAATTTGGAACCCGGATAGCTCGAAGGGCGTTACGGCCTACATCAACGATTATCGTAATTTGAACATCGGGCGGGACGATCCGAAAACTGGCTTTGAAATCGATGGAAAAATGGTAGAGATCAGTCCGGAATCCCTCGCAATGATGCAGCGCGGCTATCTGCCATTTAGGGAATTCTATGAGCTGGCTGGTTTCAAAGTAGCCTACAACCAAGGTATAATTACAATAAGCTGACTACAATGGGTGTAAGGGGATATGAAGTTTGGAACAAGACGAATCCTTATATGACAAACGATGGACCATTTATACAACAAAGCAGCTGTATAAGGCTTTCAAATATTCCGCGACGATAAGCGATACAGGTATTATGCTCATGGCAAATGAAGCCCTGGCCATGTATCACGCAATTTTTCCGGAAATTAAAAAGCTCCATAATGAAGCTGCGGAACATGGACTTGAACTCCATGATTATATTAAAAAGATCATCACCAGCAGGAATCCGGATCAGCTGAAAAGTCCGGAAGAATAGGAAGATAGGCGAGGGCGGTTTATGACCGTCCTCTATTATTTTCCCAGCCCCGATGGTATAATGGAGCTGGTACATCGTACCATTGTCTAATGCCGGGGATCTCGGCCTTGTCTTACGAAAAGGATAGCAATGCTATCCGTTGTGTAAAAAAAATACTTGTGGCCAGTGAAAACACTTATTCCTATTTGGGGTTAGGTGTTTTTTTGTTGGCCGGAGAAGGAGAACAGCATGGAAGAAAAAACGGAAAAGCTGCAAGCTGCAATGCAATTATTGGAGGACGGCATTAAGTCGTTGACTAACTCGGATCGTTGGATCTCGTACCTGAAATTTCATTCGACATTTCATCAGTACAGCTTCAACAACCGGCTTATGATCTGGCTTCAAATGCCTAATGCTTCCTTGATTGCAGGATTTGGAGCTTGGAAAAAACTCGGTCGTTACGTCAAGAAGGGTGAAAAAGGCTTAGTCATCTTCGCGCCGAATACCAGGACGAAAACCGTTCAGGAGCAGCAGGAGAATGGCGATACAGTTGAGAAGAAGATCCCGATTCTCACCGGCTATCATCTTACTACGGTATTCGACGTATCGCAGACGGATGGTAAGCCGCTGCCGGTCGTTGACGTTCTGAAAAAGCTGGAAGGGGAAACGGAGATTTACGAACAGCTGCTGGCCAGCTGCCCGTTCCCGGTTGAGGAAAAGGAAAATTGCGGCGGTGCAAATGGTTCGATCTCGCGGGTTACTGGAAGGATCGAAATTCTGAAGTCCAACTCCGAAATGCAGAAGGCCAAGACACTCATTCATGAGTGGGCGCATGGTTTACTCCATATTGGTCCGGATGTAGAGGACGTGCAAAGACACGTTCGGGAGCTGGAAGCAGAGTCAACGGCATTCATCGTTTGCCAGGAGCTAGGGATTGACAGCTCACATTATTCGTTCGGTTATTTGGCCGGATGGGGTAATGGGGAAAAGGCAATCGAGGACATAAAGAATGCCGGTGAACGAATCCTTCGAGCATCAAACGAGATTCTTTGCACAATTCGGCATCATCAATTAAACGAAAGTCGAGCTGAAACCGTTCAAGCTGCCGTTTAAGAAAGATTTGTCTTTTACGAAGAACAGTTTGGATCGATCTCCTAAGTGACGATCTCCAAACGAAGAAGAATACTGCTTGCTTGATCTCCCTTCGGGTTGACGATCGGCAAAGTATTCTTCTTTTTTTTGCCGATCGATCGGAAGAAGGGTAGCTCTTGCAGCTGGCACCGGTCCGGATCTGTCCGGTATAACACATGTTATAATTTCAACGCAGCTGGAACCTCCGCTTTAAGCCATTCAAGCACCTTTGGCACTTCCTTGTTGTTCTGGATATAGAGCATTTTCATTTTCGTGCTGACCTTATGATTCTGGATCGTTTTCCGCGAAACACCAAACACCTGGTGCAAATAGTCGTTCAGGGCTTGCAGAATTTCCGTCGATCCATAGAAACGGATTCTATGACGTATCCAAGGGCCGTCAGAACATTTGCGTGAATCGTAGGTGTAGTGCAGCTGCGCGTATGTTTGAAGGAATACTGCAAGATCAAAGTCCCCGTTCGGCATGGGACGTTCCTCCACATGGGCGATATTTGAGTAACCATATTCCAGGATGCGCTGCACGAAAAGACTATTTATATTGACCGTAACCGCCCACTGGATCTTATCTTTTTGTGTGTTCAGCATGAACGGTTCGCCGGATATTTTAACCAGGCCGCAAAAGCGATCTATTAAGCCCTTATCCCTATGCCGCAGGAGCAGCGATATGTCATTCAAGGAGCCGAATCCCCATACGATCCCCAACGCTTCCGCAAACTCCTTCGATTCAAAAAAACGGCCATTAAAATAATCTATTGCTTCCATTTTTGCATACCTCCTTCCGATAGAAAAAAATAGGCTCCCGGTTTAAGGAAGCCCCAAAGGGGAGATTTGAGAGGAAATAATCGGGGAATTTTCATTTCATTATACCAATCCAGGCTATGGATACGAAATAGATAATTTAATATAATGGTATAAAACGCATATGAAGGGGAAGGACTATGTTTAGGATCTACGACAAGCAAAATCGTACATACGAGGGGAAAGTAACTTCTCCGGACAACGCTGTAACAGCAAAGGATTCGCGGGAAGTAACGCGACTGGTCATCGATTATGGAGCGATTAACATTACCGGCCAGGATGAAATGATCTTGCCTAAAATCCAATTCAAGGGCTGTGTGCAGCTCGCCTAATGGGGGGATATGGTTGTTTAAGTACATGAAAACGAAATACGAGAATATTTACGAGTGGATGAAGGCAAACCCGGATGCAAGCTGTTTTTACTGCGGTAAGCAGCGCGATCCGGACGAAATGGCGCACCGGTTCTTTGTAGAAGGAAATGTTGGTATCTGCAAGCTGTGTATGAGCGACTTCCGCATTGGCCATCTAGCAGCGGATCGGCATGTCGTCGAACGCATTCTTGCGGAAAAGGGATACAAGCGCAAGGTAGATGTGCTTAACTGGTTCAAGCGACAAGGGTACGAGCTATTTGAAGCCGGAGAGTTTGGCGAAGATGACTATAAGGGAACGGCCTATAACTTCATCAATGATATTGATTCCTGGAATGAGCTTCAGGCTGAAATTAAAGCTCATGGCCGGTTGCCTAATGGATTTTATATGGATGCTGAAGAAACAAAGCGAATGAATGCAATGTTTGATAGTGCAACGAGAATCGAAATTTATAATAGCGGCGGCGTTCATATCGTCTATTGAGGGAGAATATGAAAGAACTGAATCCGGAAACGCATTATACGGTTGACGAGCTGGCCACGATCACCGGCATTGACTACACGCGATTTTATTCCTACAAGGATCTGCTTCGTTTGGATCTGTTCACGATGCCCAGCGGACGCACCGGCTACGGCATCGAGCATCGAGCGTTCGAGGATGCGCTGAATGCTCTAAAAACGTATGAATTTGAAATACCGGCCTTTGCTGAATATAGGGAGCGCAAGCGTCCGTTTAGAAGGCAATTCTTTTCGGCAAGAGAAGTGACGCGGTTCATGGAACTTATCGGAGACAGCCGATCCATATTTACAATCAAACGCTATATTCGGGAAACGAAAATGCCATCATATGTGTTCGAGCGGAAATATATCGTTCCGATAAACTATTTGGTCGAGTTGTACCAACTGCCGGTAAATGAGGAATTGAATCAGGTCATTGGAGAAGTTCTTGCAGATCCATCGTATGAATATTGCGCATAAAGAAAAGCCGCCCTGGAAGATCCAGCGCGGCCTTCTTTGATTATACCGGACGGACCGCTGAAGTAAGCTGATAGTTCGACCGTCCGGATTCCCTAGATTTGCCCCCTCTAGGTAAGGTGCCTAATATGTAAACTAATCATATCACAAGGGTTCTATTTGTTGCCATCGGCTTATCGCCTATCATACAACGGCGTGAACGAATCGAAATGCCGAATGTAGGCCACAGGCTTTTCACCCTTCTTGACGCGGGGGCTGGCCATCGTTGGAGCAACAATTCCTTCCGGGCGCGGATCTCCGGGATAATACATCGGCAGCTTCCACATTTCCAAGTCCTTACGGTCGAACAGCGCCGAATACATCCGTTTGGAGTGGTTGTATTTGAAGGCAACGGGTTCTTCAGCATCCGTAACCGGCGCACCAACATTTTTGCAAAGCGTCCGCGATAAATACCATTTAGGAGGGGGGAACTTGTCCGAATACTTCTTCTTTCCGGATTGCTTAACCTCTTGCTCGGTAAACCATAGTTTTTTTTCCTGCATAAACTTCATCCCTTCAACGATGTCGATTCTCGATGAAAAAAAGGGATACCGTATGAGAAACCGGCATCCCTTGCTTGATCTTGCGGAAGTCCTTTTTCAAGGCAAATACAATGGTCTTGCGGGAGTTCTCTTTCGAGACAAATTTAGTCTGAACTTATGGTAGCATACGCTTCAAAAAAATTAAAGAGACAGGGGATAGGGCAAATATGGAAAAGCGTTATTCGCGCAGCAGAGGTTACAGGGAAGCCGTGATCGATCATATCATGGAGCTGAAGAAACTGGATCGTGTAGCTGCAAGGAGTTTGCTGCGGAAATACTATCGACCGATGTACCGTAATTGGAGACATGAGCCGAACGTTGAGGACTTCGCAGAGAAGGTTATCGAATTGGATGAAACGGTTCAACGTCATCTGGCGGCGCAAGTCGATGATGGAATTATGGCCGTGCCGATCCCTCCCGAACAACGCGCCGAATCCCACGAGCAAATGAAGGAGTATATTCGTCAATATAAAGAAAGGAGACAACTTCCCATGCAATACGAAGCAATAATAAGAAAGAACTCGAAAGTCACAATCCCCAAAAAATTACGGGAGAAATTAAATTTACTACCAGGGGATATTCTCATTTTTGAAGTTGCCGAGGATGGAAGAATCCTTCTATATAAAAAACAAACTGACACACAAGAATCGTAAACACTGGCGAGGAAATTGGCCGACAACTAAATGTTAAAGAATATGAATTCTTTAACATTTAGACGTTGTGAAATGTTAAAGAATACAGTATAATAGATATGTAAATGTTAAAGAATACAACCTAATTAAATGTTAAAGAATACGATAAAGGAGATGGGTTAGCAAATGACGGACATTAAGAAGCTCGGAAAAGCGGATCGTGAACGGCACGAATTCATCATCGGCAAGACCGGTCGGGGGAGAGCGTACCACAGTATGGACGAAGTGCTTCAGGACGTGGGCATTAAAACTCTGTCCGCAGATGATCGGAAAATGCACAAAATGGTGATCGGGCCGTCCGGCACCGGCAAGGAAGTCCGCAACGAGGGTATTTAACGCGCAGCCGGTCGGAAGGGAATGAACACGTTGGACAAGTTTATTAACTGGCTTCGGGAGGAAGGTCGTTCATCCGGAACGATCAAAACATACCTTCAGGTCGAACAGTTCCAAAAGTGGTGGGTAGAGGAAAAGGCAGCTGACAGTTTCGATCCGGAGGAAGTAACGGCTCTGGATCTCCAAGACTACAAACAATATCTCATTCAACACGCCAGGAACAAGCGCGGCGGGCGTCTCGCCGCTGCTACGGTCAATAAATTGCTTCAGGTGATCCGGACGTACTTTAAGTTTTTGACCGAAACGGGCGCTATCAGCCATAATCCGGCTCTGAAAATCAAGTCGCAGAAGATCCAGAACCGCCATAGCTCGGTGCGCTGGCTGGAAGATAAGGAGAAGATCCGGCTGCTCCGGAAGATCAACAATCCGGAAGGCGCGAAAAACACATGGCACTATATTCGCAATAAAGCTATGGTTTACACGTTCCTTATGGGCGGTCTGCGGGTAAGCGAGCTTGCGGATCTCATTATTCTAGATGTGGATTTGGCGAAAAGACGATTGACCGTTCACGATGGCAAGGGCGGCAAGGAAAGGGACATTCCGATCAATGACGATCTGTTCCAGGCGTTAAGTGAATGGCTGGATATTCGGAAGCAAAGCCCCGGTGAAATCGTCTTTCCTTCGCAGAAAAAGGGCAAGTTCACCCTTCAGGGAATCGAGCATGTAGTCGGAAAAATAGGTGAACAGCTCGGCCTAGAAGACTTTACGCCCCACGTTCTGCGGCACACCTTTTGTCACGACTTGATTATCAAGGGCTACCCGTTGCAAGTAGTCGCGGAGCTGGCCGGTCACGAAGATTTGAACACAACGAGGATTTACACGATGCCAGGAGAAAAGGAAACGAAGAAGGCAGTCAATTCCTTATCCCTGGGAGATTCTTTCTAAGGGGGGCCACATGGAAAATTACGATGAAGTGAAGCTGAAGATTCCCGGATATGCGGATCTCACTCCGGAGCAAGCGGAGCTGTTCGATGGAATCTATAACCGGCATTACCGCGCCTGGGGAACCGAAAAGCGCAAGGAGTTTACGCCGGATCAGATTAAGAACATCAAATGGGATGCGAAAGAAAAGTGCATCAAGGTATATTACAAAAACGGGGATTGGTGGCATTACGACCGAAACGGGACTTGGTACTAACAAACGAAGGGAGGGTTTTACATGCTGTTTTCCTGGCTACTGGCTGTGCCGCTTGAATTTTTGGTGGGCGTTCTCGTTCTTGTTCTTATCCTATTCGGGGCCGTCCTGGTTGACGAGTTCCGGTCAAAATTCTTCAGCAAGCGTTACGATGCCATGCTGAACCGGCAGATCGAACGCATGGAAAGGAAATGGCCATGAGAAGTACAAGGGGTGATAGTCATGCGTGAGCAGCTGCAAGCACTAGAGGGGAAACGGAGCATTTTCACCGGCGAATATGTAAAGGTATCCGGTAAAAAAGAGCATAACGGGGCCGGACCGGCTATTCTTCTCCGCAACATTAAGGATCAGGACGGCCAGCTGCTTGCCGATCACCTTTGGGTCGATCATTGCCAGGAGTTTGATTCCTTGGAGCTGAAGGAAGGGGAGCAGATTATTTTCCGCGCAAGAGTTGGCCAGTATCGAAAGGGTAAGCATGGCCAGCTGGTGGATTATACGCTGCATTATCCCTCGAACATTCAACGCCTTGGCGAACATGCTTTCCGGGGTAAACGGAGAAAGAGGGGGAAGGCGAAAGGCGACAGCTCCGGCACGAATCCGGATGGATTTTTTTTGCTTTCGTCGTAACACAAAAAGATCGATAAAGTAGTTATGGGAGGGCTTGCGGTTTGAACCGTGAAAAGCAAATACGCGACTACGCTGCAAGGTACGGATATTCCATAAGGAAGATCCCGAATCATGGCGGCGTGAAATTGGTCGATGCGGAAGGAAATGAACGCATTTGTTCGGATCTGTTCAGCGCGGAATCACTGGTACGAATTTACAAGGACGAACCGCTTACGTCTCCCGTTTATGAGGTAGGCGAGAAGGAGTTAAAGGCGCGGCTGCAAATCGCCGCAAAGGACGGCGAAGCAGCTAAAAGAAAATATCGAAATACGGTACGAATGATGAATCCTAACGCTGTGCTGACAGCGAAGAAAGTTATCCGGAGGGAGAAAGAGAACAATGGTTAAGCTGACAGGCCCAATCTCGGAAGTTGAAGGAAAATTGCGGGATGAATTAAAGCCGTTGACGTTCCTGGAGAATCCGACTTTGAAAAAGCTCGGCATCGGGACGATAAGCGAGTATGAACAAAATAACGATTCTGCCGAAATCTATATGTGCTGCGGGTTCGCGGCGAAGCCCGTTTTGATTTACGGAGTAGCGAACACCCGGACGGATCGCGCCGAACTGTATATTGAAAATGAAATCAATCCTCGGCAGATCATGCTTCATTTTACGGCCAGTCTGAAGAACTTGTTCGGATCGAGCGGCAACAAGCACTATCACCGGCGAGAAATTCTATTGACGTTCGGAAGAAAGTACGCAGATCAGCTATTGGAGTTCGATAACCGAAACAAAGAGGAAAATGATGTTCACGAACATAACGGCGCGAAAATCCAGGTAACGGTCATTGAAGAACCATATGAATTCATGAAGTCGTATGAGCTGGCCGAAGAACTGCTGAATGAATGGAATATGGATTTTATCTATTTCTTGAACGCCGAACATGAATCCAACTATTACAGCCTTCAGGACAAGTATCATCAATGCAAAGAGCCGAATCCGGACCGGGGCTACCGCTCCGCGCTGTTTATCGTCGCGCTGCCGGTCATCTATAACGCGCTCGGCGGCGTTCCAGGCAATTACCCCTTCCAATGGGTCCACGAACGGGAGATCGAGCTTACTACGGCCTACAAGCAGCTGGTGAGCCTGGGTATGCACCTTTATAACGACAGCAACCCCTTAAACCTGATGGAAGGCTTGAATATTTGGAATCAAGACTTGTTTCAGGTAGCATTGCAGGCTATCGAGATCCGGAAGAACGGCAGCAGCAAGCCGCCGCAGCTTTATCCGGGAGCGTGATGATATGGAGATCGTTATTCGTGATCCGCTGTTAGAGTCAATGCTGAACCAGCTGCAGGACGATTTTGGATTAGGCAGCATGGAGAAAGTCATTAACCTCTTGGTCATTCATCATGTGTTTTCTTCAGAAATTCCGGATGAATTTGTATGGAACTTGATTAAATCGACGGACAAACTTGATGAACTGACAGCGGAGACGAATATCGTTCCATTCGAGCCAGGAAAATCGAAAAGAAGGGAGCAGTAGAAATGCGGGTGATTCTTGCAGAAAAGCCGGACATGGGAAGGCAGATCGCGGCGGCGCTCGGTAATGGCCGGTCCCGGCATGGATACATCGAATTGAGCGGCGGCGACGTTGTAACCTGGGCGATTGGCCACATTGTACGGCTGAAAACACCGGACGCATATCCGGAGCTGAAGGAATGGAAATACGACACGCTTCCGATCCTGCCGAAGCCCTTTGAAACGGAAGTCGATCCGGCAAAAAAGGAACAGTTTAGCGTAATCGCGCAGCTGGTAGGAAACAGCGCGTGTAACGAGGTCGTAATTGCCACAGACGCGGGGCGCGAAGGTGAGCTAATAGGAAGATGGATTCTTGCAAAGAGCGGCTACAAAGGCCCGTTAAAGCGGCTCTGGATCGACGATCTTACCGCTGATACGATCAGGGCCGGATTCCGTAAGCTGAAGGATGGGAAGGAAACCTTCAACCTTGGCGCAGCTGCCGAAGTTCGCGCAAGGGCAGATTATATCATCGGGTTTACGGCATCACGCCTGTTTACGCTTGTGGCCAGGGAAGCAACAAACGAAAGAATCACGCTTTCAGCCGGTCGCGTTCAAACGCCAACCCTCCGGATCGTCTATGATCGGGAAATGGCCATACAGCAGTTTAAGGCGCAGGAATATTTCGAGATCCGGGCCACGTTCAAAACGGAAAAGGGCGAATATGATGCGCTTTGGTTCGCTGAACGGAACGGGGAGAAGGTGACGCGCTTCGAGACAAAGGAACAAGCCGAACAGCTCCGTAGCAAGATCGAGGGGAAAACCGGCAGCATCCTGGAATACGAAGAAAGGGAAGTGTCTCGCGCCGCGCCGCAGCTGTTTCACTCAACGTCATTAAAAACCGCAGCTTTGAAGGCGCTCGGCTTCGGCATCGAGGAAACCGTAAAAATCGCGCAAAGTCTTTATGATAAAGGATTCATCAGCTATACGCGGACCGCAAGCCGTCATATGAGCGAGAACGCCGCCGATCAGCTGGCCGATAATTTGGCCAAGATCAGGAGCGGCAGCAAATACGCCAGCGCGTTTCCGGCCACAATCGGCAGCTTGAAGGGAAAAAGCCGGTTCGTCGATAACAAGAAGGCCGCAGAACACCATGCCATTGTCCCGACAGGGCAAAACCCAACGGATCTGACGGAGAAGGAAGAACGGCTGTATGAGCTGATTTTGAAGCACACGTTGGCCGCGTTCCATCCGGAAGGACTGGACAAGCAAGTTACCGTCATAACCGGCGCAGCTGGTGAGAAATTCTTCACGCGGGGAGTTATCGTCCTGGAAGAAGGCTGGCGCAAGATTCTGAAGCCGGAGGACGAAGAAAACGAAGGGGAAGGTGAGCGGTTGAAGGTGCCGGTACTCAAACAGGGAGATCCGGCAGCTGCGATCCGGACGGAAACGAAGGCCGGAAAGACTTCACCGCCGAAGCGATTAAGCGAAGCGGATCTTGAAAAGGCTATGGAGAACGCCGGTAAAATTGTTGACGAAATGGACGACGAAGAAGCCCTTCAGCATCTGAAGGAAAAAGGGATCGGTACACCGGCAACCAGGACGGCCATCATTAAGAACCTGAAGGATATGGAGTACATCGAATCCAAGAAAAACCTTGTCTATTTGACCGACAAGGGCCGTAATTTCATTGGGTTAATTCACGAAACGCCTATCGCTTCCATCGAGCTAACCGGCGAATTTGAGAAGAAGTTGGAGGACGTGGCGCAGGGGAAAAGCAATCCGATGGATACGCTGAAGGAGTTCATCCAGCACGCGCATGATATTGTCGGCCAGAGGGAAGCGCTGAAGGCCAGCATCGAAGCGAACATGCAGGGCAAGCCGATGTTCCAAAAAGCCGATGAAGTGATTGGTGACTGTCCGAAATGCGGAAAGCCGGTTGCTGTCCGGGACGATTTTTACGGCTGCACCGGCTTTAAGGACGGATGTAAATTCTCGCTGCCAAAGAAGTTCCTGAAGGCCAACATAACGGCCAGCGTTGCCAAGGGGCTTATCAAAGGTGGGGAAGCGCTCTTGCAGAACATTCCGGGGCAGTATGGGCCTTATAATTTGATAATCTGGATCAACCAGGACGGGAAGATCGAAAGCAAGAAACCGGCAGCTGAAGATTTAAGCCTGGGCGCTTGCCCTGAATGTGGCAAGGAAGTATTGGAGAAGGAGAAGTTTTACGGCTGCACCGGCTATAAAGACGGCTGCAAATTCTCCTTGCCGAAAGAGTTCTTGAAGAAAAAGTTGTCGGCGGCGCAGATCCGGAAGCTACTGGCCAAGGGGCAAACAGACGTTATCAAAGGGCTGGCCGGTGGAAAAGGGGAGTTTGACAGCGCCCTTACATACAACAAAGAGACAAGACGGCTTTCGTTTGTAAAATAGATCCCTGGGTAGATCGTTCCGGTCCGGTGGCGAGGTCCCTTGCGCCTTGTTGACAAGACAAAAGAAAGACTGATATTTTTAATTTTATTCCCCGCCACGTTGTTGGTTGTGGTGATTCTCTGAATGTGTACGCATCGCCATTGTCGGAAGGTAATTGTGCTGATCCCGAAAGGCCCCTTCTTGGGGCCTTTTGTCTTTTCAGTACGAAACCGGACCTTATAGGGTCCGGTTCAGTCGGTTTAGCAACTTGTCCAATTGCTGTGATTTATCAATAACGGCCTTGTGCTGGAAGTTGAAGTTGTGCTTCGCAACCAGGTTGGCCAGCTCACGTCTGCTTTGTTCGATTTCATCTACAAGCCGCGCACGTCTTTTCATGGCTCTGGCCCTCCGGATCAGCGGATGCCTAGCCGCTGGCAAAAGTCCGGATCGAGCTGCTTCAGTTTTTCCTTGGCCAAGTAGACGGCCTTTCGCGGCTGATTCAGCTGATAACCGTATCGGCCAGCTGCCTTCAGCTCGTCCAGGCGATTCAACTTTTGCATGTAGGTGGCCCATGCCGTTTCCCACTCCTTTATCGCTGCGGCATTTTCTGCTATGGCCGGATCGTGCAGCAGTTCTTCATTGATTTGCGTCATTTCGGTTTTCATTGTCTTGTCCTCCCTGGAATCCCCTATGGGATTGATTCAGCGGCCATATCAGCTTGCCGCTTGGCTCACGCATACCACAGAGAGCTTTGAAAAAGCTCGGCCCAATCGCCATCTAGGGGCCCCACGCATTACGTAGCAATGTGGCGGGGGTAGATGGCTCGGCATGACAAGGGGCGCGAGCATTACCGGACTGACGGAAGGGAGGGAGGATATGGCGCAGCGGCGAAGCGGACCTCTTGTCGTGACGGCGGGCTGTGGTATCGTGTTGAAAGCGGCAAGGGAGCCAATAATTGGCCGCCGTTCCTGGCGTAGCCGGGAACGTACCATCATCCCATGAAATACGAACGATCGATCTTCCGGATTTGAAAAATCATTCGTGTTTTCTTCATCGAACCGTCCTGCAGCTGGTCGCGATCCCGGCAGACCGGTGAGATCCCAAGGCCAAAAAGCCGAATTATAACACGCGTTATAAAATTCCCCTTCGTTAAAGAAAAAGCCATGATCGAGGATCATAGCTTGATCCTCTTACATGACCTTCTGCCGGTAGCGCATTCTCAATTTCTTTTGCTCCGGATCGAAGCGGATTACGCTGCATTGAACTTTATCCCCGATGGCCAGCTCAACGGGAGTATTCGGCGTAGCGATCATGCCAACGATTCCGGGAACGACTTCGGCGTATATCTGCTGGCCGACAATATTCACGATATGGACCGGCAATACGTCACCGGCGCTATATTGATTCGTTTTCCAAGGATCGGGAAGCATGGCCGTCCTGGATACGGTTACGCTGCCGGTGGTTTTGTCTAGCTTGACGATCTTGACGGTAAGCAGCTGCCCGATATGAAACTCGGACCGCAGGGAGCGCCGGATTTTGCTTAACGTGGCTTCCTGACGCGGCATTTCCGCGATTAGACCGCCGCCAATATCCAAATAGACCTTGTTATCTCCCAAGCCCTTTATAACGGCTTCCAGCTCTTGTGAAAGGGTAATCCGTTCTAATACTTCTTTGCTTAATCGTTCAACGGCTTTCTGCCGGTCACACTCCGCATATGGATCTCCGTCCTTCCGGTGGACGGAATGAATCATGACGTAAATCTTCTGGCCAACAAATTGCTTCAGCTGGTTTTCATGCTGCAATCCGGATCTCTCGAACGGGACGTATCCGGGTATGCCTTCCAGATCGATTTTCCAAGCCGCAGCGCCGCCGTAGAGCTGCACTTGCACGATAGGGGCCTCTATGATCGAATCGGCATTGTAAGCCCGATAGATCCGATCTAGCGGCGTACTAGACGCTTTCACTTCTGCGCCCTCCGGACGGTAGAAGTTACGGTTGATTTCCATGTAGATCCCCTCCTGTTGAAAGGAGCCGGTAGGAAGATCCCGACCGGCTCCAGGAATTAGCTATGTGCTTGAATCGGGTTGCGTCTAAAGTGAATGAACATTGCCGCCCTGGTTGCAAGAAGCCCGATCAAGCCGACGACCGCGCAAAGCGCTACTACGGTCTTGCTTCCGGATGAAATGCCAAGCCCCATGAACGCAAGCGTGTAATGGAAGCCGAAGGCCATAATGACGGCCATTAGAAAGGCCGGTTTCAGAATCGGCGCGTCTTTGATCTTGCCGTAAAGCAAGCCGCCCCACAGCGCCGCCCAGAAAATGTCCCAGAAAGGAAAGAAGCTGGCATGAGTGCTTTCATGGGTAATGATGGATTCGATAATCATTGCGCCGTACAACAGCGACTTCAGATAAAGCGTGATGGTGAAGTAAGCTATAACACATGTTAAGATTCTCAACCTTGTTTCCCCCTTTACTTAAAATCTTCCGGCAGCAGCGTGATAAGATCATCCGGCGTAGGATCAGCCAGCTTTTGAAGCCGGACAGCTTGATTCCTCATAGCGCCCTCCAACAAGTTACGGACGAACCGGCCATTACCGGCTTCCCGAACGCCTTCAGCGCTGGCCAGAATGGGGCGAATGATTTCTTCGCTGCGCGGATCTACGTTCAAGCCGCTGGACATAAGACGGAAAATCTGAAGCATTTCGTCTACGGTGTAGTCCTTGAACTCGAACACCAACGGGAAGCGAGACTTCAGACCGGCGTTAGCCTGGAAGAAATACTCCATATCTTCGTTATAACCGGCGAGAATGACGATCAGGTTATCCCGATGATCTTCCATGCCTTTTACAAGCGCGTCAATGGCTTCCTTGCCGAAGTCGTTCTCGCCGCCGCTGGCCAACGCATAGGCTTCGTCAACGAACAGAATGCCGCCAAGCGCCTTTTCGATCACCTTATGAGTTTTCGCTGCTGTTTGGCCGACATAGGAAGCCACAAGTCCGCTGCGGTCCGTTTCGATCAGCTGGCCCGATTTCAAGATTCCCATATGGCGAAGCATTTTACCGACGATCCGGGCGATAGTCGTTTTGCCGGTGCCGGGATTGCCCTTAAAGACCATATGCAGCGTTTGGATGGCCGATTGAGCAATGCCCTTTTCCTGCTTCATCTTCTGTATCTTCACCTGTGCGGCCAAGGCCCGGATATGCTCTTTGACTTCCTCATTGCCGACGATGCTTGCCAGCTCGGTTTCCAGATCGAATGTTTCATCTTCGATGGCTCCCCCGAAGTCGGCAGCTGTAAGCAGCATCAGATCCGATTGTTTGAAGCCCGATTGCTCTTGCAGACGAATCGCTTGGTTTCGTATCGCGCTCTCCATCAGATTCCGGACGTAGCGGCCATTACCGGCTTCACGCTTGCCTTCAGCTCTTTGGAGCGTGGCGCGGACAGCTGGAATTGCGTCCGGATCAAGCTGATACTGCGCCGCAGCCAGCATCATTTCAAGGATGCGGAACATTTCATCGACGGTGTAATCCTGGAACTCAAACACGTTCGGGAATCGGGAACGTAGACCGGCGTTCACGTCGAAGAATTTCTCCATATCTTCGTCGTAACCGGCAAGGATGATGATAAGGTTCTCCCGGTGATCTTCCATTGCCTTTACCAGCGTATCGATGGCTTCCTTACCGAATTGATCGCCGTTAGCCAAGGAGTAGGCTTCGTCGATGAAAAGGATACCGCCAAGCGATTGTTTGACTACATCGAGAACCTTGTCCGCTGTCTGGCCAACGTAAGGAGCCACAAGACCGCTTTTGTCGGTTTCTTTCATCTGGCCGGATTTCAGAACGCCCATTTCCTTCAGCATCTTGCCTAAGATCCGGGCGATAGTGGTTTTACCTGTACCGGGGTTGCCCTTAAAAACCATATGTAGGCTTTGTCCGGTAGCGGACGAAATGCCGTTTTCTTTACGCGCCCGCTGTACTTGCAGCTGCGCGGCCAAAGAGCGTAACATTTTCTTCACGCCTTCATTTCCGACGATCTTGGTTAATTCAGCTTCCAGATCGAATACTTCCCCTTCGACATACCCGAAGTCCTCCGCGATAATGGTACGGATATCCTCGGAAGAACGTCTTGCAGCATTCTTCAAGCGGCTAGATTGTTTGCGGATCGCTTCATCAATGACGTTCCGGACAAGCCGACCGTTGCCGTCCTCGTTACGTCCTGGAATTTGCCGCCGCTCAATTACTGCATAAAGGGCTTTTACGGCATCTTCCTCTAAGATGTAGTTTTCAGCGTCGAATTGATTTTCAGCGATTTCAAGCAATTCCTCCGGCGTGTAATCCGGAAATTCAATGATATTTGGGAAACGAGACTTCAAGCCGCTGTTCGCCTTCATGAACTCGTCCATTTCCTTTGTGTAACCGGCGAGAATAACGATCAAGTTATCCCGGTATTCCTCCATGCACTTGACGAGCGTATCAATCGCTTCTTTACCAAAATCCGTCTGACCGCCGCGAGAAAGCGTATAAGCTTCGTCAATGAACAGAATGCCGCCGATAGCGCGGTTTACGACTTCGCGGGTTTTAGGAGCTGTCGAGCCGATGTATTCACCGACAAGATCCTCCCTGGTCACTTCAACCAAATGCCCCTTCGTTACAACGCCTAATGCCCTGAACATATTGGCCGCAATCCGGGCAAGTGTCGTTTTGCCGGTACCGGGATTCCCGGTAAAGACCATATGCAGCGTTTGCTTCCGTTTGCTTTGGCCAGCTGCTTGCCGTTCGGCTTGCAAGGAAACCGTATCTTGCAGCTCCTGGAAGTATTGCTTCACCGGCGCAAGGCCGACGATACTGTGTAGTTCTTGCAAGGCTGCATTTAACGCTGGTTGATTGATCTTGAATGTCGGGCGGTTCGGCGCAAAGTCAATCGGTGACGCTTGCGGAGCTGCCGAAGCAGATCCAGCGTTATAGCTGCCGCCGTAACCGCCGCTGTTGCGGTTCGTGAATCGGGCGATCAAGTGTCCCACGTCGCGGAACGCGCCGAAGAAGATCCCGACAAAGTACATGAAGCCCTTATTTTTGATTGCGATAATGAGCTGCATTTCCGGAAGCAAGAAAGGAAGCTCTTTCTTGAAGTCAATCGTGATTTCTTCCTCCTGGGAAACGCGCTGCTGTTGCTGCGCTGACATATGAAGCCCCCTTATTTAGAAATTCTGGCATTGGCCAGGATGATTCCAACGTCTCGGAAATTATCATCAGATGCTACCTGGGAAATTTCGATTGTAAGACGAATCACGCCGGTAAGATCAGCTTCGAGCGGAACCGCGAAGTCGCCGCCTGTAAATTCTTTCGTCTCGGCCAGCTTCTTGTTATCGCCGTACAAGCGCACAACGTAACGGGCTTTGGTGTTCTTCATTTGATCGTCTACGCCGACGACCGTTTTGAATGCTTTGTAGTTCCCGGCGAGATTATAGTCCAGCTCAACATTGTTTTTGCTGTCTCCCCAGCCCCAATTCAGCTTAAAGCCCAGGCCCTTGT
Source organism: Cohnella sp. CFH 77786 (assembly GCF_019400745.1). Classification (GTDB taxonomy): domain Bacteria; phylum Bacillota; class Bacilli; order Paenibacillales; family Paenibacillaceae; genus Cohnella. Next base: position 18,517 of record NZ_WJIB01000027.1, read on the forward strand.
TGTATTCCTTACCGGCGATCCGGAAGTAAGTTTCTTTCGTCCATTGGTCTTTCAGCATTTCCATCGTTCCAAGGTTGTCACCGGAGGAATAGAACTTCAGGTAATCGAGATCGGAAACGAATTGCGCTACTTCGTTTGTCGTGCTGTCCGGAACCGGCTGCAATCCGACAAAAACCGTATCGCCTTTCCATGTGATCGGAAGATTCAAGCCGCCGCTCAAATAACTGGCTTTGATAAGGAGATTTCCTTCTGCGTCGATAACGAGATCCCCGGAATTGACGATATGGGTCTTGCCGTCGAAGAATACTCGCGTATAAGGTGCGTTTTGAAGCGCCGCGGCAGGTGCCGGTGCTACTTGCTGGCCTTCGGTGTTCGTACTGGCCGGGATCGTGCCGGAGTTGTTAGAACCGCTGTTCGAGCTGTTGTTGCTTCCGCTATTCGTCGCCTGTTGTGTCGGCTGCGGATCTGCGATAGTAACCGGCTGCGTTTGGGTCGGTTGAACAATGCTTTGGCTTGCCGGTTTCTTATCCCCTCCCTGGGACAACATGACGGCGAAAAAGACGAGAAGGATAACCGCTACCCCAGCAACCCCCGAATAGATATACAGATTCTTTTTGGTCATCTTCATTTCTGAATGCACTCCTTGTTCTATTTAAGTTTTAGAAACGCTTCTCCAAGTGATGTAAGGCTGTATTCCTTTGTCATGCCGTAACGATCCTGCTGAATCAAACCCATTACTTCCAACGGAGTAACGAATTTATTCAAAAGGCTGCGGTTGATTTCAGCTGTAAGAGATAGCCGGTTCATGTTCATAGGCCCTTTGTTTTTCAAGATCGACAATATGGCCGCTGACTGTTTCGGCATCCTCTTAACAGTTCCGCGCAAGTATTCTCGTAAATTCATGCTGTCCAGTATATCGTTGCTGCTCATTCAAACCCTCCTTTGTTCATAGATTGTTCCCTACCAATAGGCTTCAAGGATTGGTACCATATTCCTATTATATTACAAAGTTCGATGTATGTATATACATAGATAGATGTTCTATAAGATAAAAAAATATGTTACGATAGGCGTACAACTGGAACTGATAGGAAGGTGGAAACATGGCTTTACGCAACGTCGCAAGGTTGAAGATCCTCTGCCCGATCTGCGGTCACAACGATTGGTGCATGGTATCCGATGATCGTAAGCTGGCTCTCTGTCAGCGGATTCAAAACGATCATCCGAACAAAAAAGGCGGCTGGTGGCATTCGCTCGAAGATCGGATTACCGCCAATAAAGAGGATTTCACTCCACGAATAGAGAAACCAAGAGGACCGGAAGAATTGATTCATGCGGTCTATTCAGACTTATTCCGGCAGTTTCCCTTATCAGCTGAACACCTGGAAACATTGAAGCAAAGAGGGCTGACAGTCCGGGAGATCCGGGAGCAAGGCTATGGGACATTACCTATAAATAATCGGCATCAGGTAAGCAAGATGTTACTTGAAAAGTACGGTGAAGTGGCGCTTTCGTCTGTTCCGGGCTTTTACATGAAGGAAGGGCCGTATGGCGAGTATTGGACGATATTCGGCGGCACCGGCTTTATGATTCCGATTCTTTCAGTTGATCGGAAAATAACCGGCATCCAGGTACGAGTAGACCGGCCAACAGGCAAAACGAAGTATATTTGGCTTTCGACGGATGGGAAAAAGCAAGGAACGAATAGCGGAAACCCTGTACATGTGGCCATACCGCCCTCTATTCAAAGTAATGATATATGGATAACTGAAGGGCCGCTGAAGGCGAATGTCATTGCATGGAGGAATAAGTGCGTAGCGTTGGCTGCGCCTGGCGTGGCGCATTGGCAGGAGATCCCGAATCTTCTTTCCCAGCTCCGCAAGCTCCTGGTGAATGAAGGCCGGAACATCATTGCTTATGATTCGTCTGAATTTGCAAGCAAGCCTTGGGTAAAGCAGTACGCCGTTTCGCTTGCTGAAGAACTGAACCGGCGGCAGCTCCCCCCTATCTTTGCGCTGTGGGATCTGGCCAACGGGAAAGGCATCGACGATGTGATTTTATCGGGGAATGAAACGGGGATCGAATACAAGCTATCATGATTTTCCAAAGTTCGACTACCGTAACCTCTAAAACTATGTTAATATGTTTTATGAGCAAGTCAGATTACTAGATTCTTACGACCTTAAAAACCGAATAAAACTGAAATAGCCATTATGTTTCACGCGGTATCGAAGATGTTTCCAGCATCTCCGAGCTGTGTCAACCGATCCTCTACATCGGCGAAACAGGCGCTCACACAATGACCTTCCAGAAAGCAATATAGGTTTTAAGCTGAAAAAACAACAGCTGATATACCTTTATTGTACCATTGGGACGCTTATTTATCAAGCGTGTCAACGGATTTGGAAGTAGTTTCATTGTACTATTTCTAAAATAGGAACCCGAGCCCTGGTATCTCCCTTTGTTGGAGATCCCAGGGCTTTTTTGCGTTCGCTGAACCGATGGAACCGGTTAGCCGGTTGAGATCCCATCTGCTCATACATAAAACCGAAACCGCATATAGTCGCTCCGAAATCCCAAATTTTGTAAATGCGGGGTATCGAGGGCCTACTTTCCTATTGCCTTTTTCGAGAAAGGGACGGTCCCATGTCGCAGCTGTTACAAGTCTCCCAAAATTTAATACAACCAAAAACGCGTTCGGAAGCCTTTTTCGGGCTTCTCTTTGGCGAGAACATGAATTCTTACCCGAAGCGTTCCGGAATGAAAACAAATGCAGGGAAACGTGATAGTGAGCGTCAATGGGTATTTGTCGGAACGAAAGAGCGCATGAAAAGCATGGCCACGCAAGCAACACTCTATGCTGTTCTAGCAGATCCTGCGGTCGATACGTCCTTTTACACGCCTAATGGCTACTACCGGCGCGATTTGCGCTGGACCGAATCCCTCCGGTGGCTTAACGCGCTTACGTTCGATTTTGATAATTACGGCGAATCTATCGAAGAAGTGATTGAGCGGATCGATCGGGCAGGACTCCCCCGCCCTACCGCTATCGTGAGAACGCCGAGCGGCGGCCATCATGCGTCTTTCTTCTTTACGGAGCCGGTCCGCGCAACGGACAAGGCGATTCGTCTTTATTCGGCTATCATGTGGCACATGGCCGACGACCTGGGCGCGGATATGGCAGCTGTCGGGGCGAATCGTATCTTCAGAACGCCGACCGAGCAAAACATGCTTTATTTTGAGCCAGCAAACCGGTACAGCTTCGACGTGTTCAAAGATTGGCGCGAAATCAACCATCCTTACGATCCGGACGCTGGCGGCTTTGTGAACGTACATACAGGGAATCTAATGAGCCATCCGGCCCTTCAATACTTACTTACAGCGCCTTGCGACTATGGTAATCGTGATGTTGTTGCATTTAACCTGGCGCTGGCCATGAAAGCGTCTGATTGGACGCAGGAACAAGCCGAAACCGCCATGCGGGATTGGTTTATTTACTGCTGCGCGAAAGGCGCACAAGCTGGTAAGAAGCCTTTTACGCAGCGTGACGCTGTATATAAGGCAAGCTACGTGTTCCGCAGCTCCAAACTTCAGGCACCGAAGGCAGAAATTATCCGGGAGATTACCGGAATGCCTTTTTATTATCGCACTCGCAATCATTGGGAACCTGCCAAGCCAAGGTCCGAGCGTGAACGCAGCCATCTTCACGAATGGGAAGCTGACCTGTTGGATCTTCTCCAATCGGAAAAAGAGCTGTCCGGAACGCAACAGGAGCTGGCCACGCGGCTACACTGTCCGCTGACTTCGTTTAAGGCGGTTCTTGGCCAGCTGAAGGATGCCGGTAAAGTGATCGTTGAGACACGCAGAGGGCGCGGCGGCGTAACCGTCATACGGCCTTCAGAAGCGCCAGAAGCCGCAGCTGAAGCAAGCAATGTCATTCCCTTCCCTATCGAGGATAAAAACGAGAATGGGCCGTCCGCGCCGGTTGAAAACGGGGTAGTGGTTTACGCTGACTTCCGGGAACGCAAAATAGAGCGCATCGAGCGCTTCAGTGAAGTCAAAATTGAACCGGAACCGCCAGATCCCGGACCGCCAGATTAAATAGTCATACTCCATATACAGGGGGAGGGTGGTGGGAGGGAATACAATCCTTCCTTGAAATCGGGGCTGGTGCTTTGCGTAGCAAAGCGTCCTTATCGTCGGGCCTGTGGGTAGTGGGCCGTTTTGCTGGTAGTTGTCCACAGCGCCCTTCTTTCCCTGTTTCACCTCGCGCAGCCTGTGGGTTACTTCTGTTCCGGATCATCCTATACCTGAATGAGATTGATTACGATGGTTAGGGGCCGGAGGCCCCCCGGTGGAGGGCGTAGCCCCAGCGGGAGCGTCCCCCGAGGGAGAACGTCGTAGTATGTTTTCTATCGGGCTTTGTCTCTCTCCTGGCTACCTGTTGGATTTAGGCACCAGCTGTAAGCCTGGTTTGTTCTTTTTCTTCTTCAAGGGATAGCCCAGGCGTTTAGCGGATGACAATGCCCCGGCTACCAGCTGTTCCCGTTCTTTTTGCGATAGGGTCAGTTTCATGGTGGACCTCCTCTCCCCTGCCGAAATGTTGGACTACCTTTCACGCCAGCTGCATAGAAATAGATTAGGAACCCCGGAACGCAGTTCCTATGATAATTCACGAAATGAGGGCGGCGAACGTGGACGAAAGGGAAGCCAAGAGACGTAAGGTACGGTCAGATAAGAAACAGGCGATTGCGCCGTACATACCGGATCATGAACGTGTCTGGATACATCGGATCTCGCGCCGGTGCGAACTTCCTGAAGGTGAAGTTGGCGTTCAGCTGGTGCGGATCGCGCTGCGGGACGAACGGACAATGGAGTTCTTCAGCTCGTACATGAAGCGTGATTTCCGATTTACGGAGAACATCATTTATTGCGGCCACAAAGACGCGAAATCGATCTACGATTACATCAACGACGATAGCGAACGGAGCCGGTTTAAGATAAAAGCCCCTCAAACGCTCCTGGATCAGCTCTGCGAGTTTCAAATCGCTTTAGGGGTGTCTTACCTTGCTCATGCAACCTACGCGCTCCTACGATACGCGCTGCACGATCTAAAGACGGTACAGCAGCTTGTTCCTGGTATCACCAAGGAGGATTTTATCGGGCCGATCCGACCGGCTGCAATCAACCAGCCTTCAAAGGCATGGAGCATATTCAAATAGGGGACGGTGTTCGCGTATGGCATTCGCATTGCTGAAGGAAATCTTTGTTCAATCTCTGAAGCATCGAACGGTCGTGCTGCGGTTGTCGCGCAGCGACTACTACAAGCTGCAAATGATCTGTGAAGCGCTGAATGAAACGGTACCCGCCGAACATGAAGTCAATCCGGAAATTATCGGTACGAGAGTGCTGGAAACTTTCATTCGTGAATCCTTCCAGGACAGCACGAACCGGATCGTCAAGCAAGTCATTCCGGAAGCTCGGAAGCGAAGGACGGCAGGCCGGTGAGATCTGGAGCCGGTGGCCGCGCAGTTGGCCGTCTATCTATCATCAGTATGGCCAACTGATAGAGGGGATAAACCTGGGGAAAATGAAAAAGACAAGAAATGAATTCGAATGAAAATAGCTCAACCAAAAAGGGAGCACAGATCATAAGAAAACAGTTCTTGTCTAAGCCGGTTTGCCAGGTAATGAATAGATCGTCACAAAAGGAGATCAATATCCATTAAAAGGCGGTGAAACGAAGAAAATAGAGATTAGTCGAGAATGGAAACTTCAGCACCGGTTTTGACAGAAATAAATGTCAGGAGTGCTAGAAGTTCGGATTCAAAGAATTGTGAAACTCTTTGAGGTGGACAATAGGGAAACTGCTTTGCAAGATAATAACCTTCATGACAGCTGCGAACGGCAAGCGTGAAATGATCGGCATTAAAATCTTCTTGCATAGCGATTACCCGTTTCTCTGGACAAAGTGCGGTTACGACGAGCGTTGATAAGATCTTCATTGAATCGGTGCTGGTTCAATTTGACTGTGACTTGATACACAACGCTTTTCTCGTAATTCCATGTTTCCGTATAACCGTAAAGTTCCTGCTCAATTTCGTGGATTCTAGCAACCTTGCGCTTGCCGATCAACACGTTATTGGTTTCAGAAAACAATGCCGGTCCGTAAACAGAAACTTCGAGATCATGACGTTCTGCAATTTCTTCAGCCAGGCCAAAGTGAAAAGCTTCCGAGACAGACAGTTCGAGGTAGTAGTTCATATCAGCATTTGCGGTAGTCAGCTCTTTTTCCAAAGCAGCGATACGGCGTTCTTGCTTCCGTTTCTTAGCCTTGTAAACAGCGCGGATCACCTTGTAGCTGACGAACAGTACAACGACCGAGATTCCGACGTAAATCGAAACCGTGAGGATCTTACCAGCGACAATGCCAGCCTTCGCCAGAAATGCGTCTACCTTCTCCTTGTTTGCCGACAGAAGCAGCATTCCAAGAAGAATCATCCCCAACAAACCAAAAAATCCTTCGTCACCATTATGCCTTTTGTTCATACAACATTCCTCCCGAGAGATAAGTTTTTTAGGATTGCCCTACGGACATCCATCTCGAAATACCATTCCGGAGAATGATAGATCCAGATAGAAGTCCGTAAGGACAACCTCGCAAACCCACTCGCAGGATCATCTGCCGCAGAACAGATACAAGACAAACGGCTATGAGAAAATTATACCATTTCCCCTATCAGGCAGCAATAACAAAGTAACAAATAAACGGTCCAAAAGTGGTTTTAATAATCCGCTGACTAGTGTATAATCTAGTTATCTAATGCAGCACTTCGTCTATGAAGCGGATGCCTCTGAAGAAGGGGGTCCGCTTCTTTGCGTTTTTGGAAAGTTGACCTGAAGGTTATCGAGTTTTCGCGTTCTTTGAAAACGAGTGTAACCGAAGGTACAGCAAGCGAAGCGCGGTAGAAAAAAACGGCGCGGATCTGCTCCACGCCGTTGCGGTTAACCGAGTTAACAGGGTTAACACCTTGATATATAAGGCTTTTTGAGTTAACTATCTGAATCATCATTCAGCTGCGCGATAATCTGCTCCAAGTCTTTCAAGTCGGATTCATGTACCAGCAAATCCGAATCTCCCCTTTGAAAATAGCGGGCTATGTTGGTGTTGGTGACAATGTATTTCTCGCAAAGATTCTTCCGGTTTGTACGCTTCTTTTGGAAGTCGGAAAGGGATCTTCGCCGCTGGCGAAAGACTTCCTTCAGAACCTTGTCGGCCCGTTCCTGGTCCTTCTCGCTCTCGCAGAGGACGCGCAGCGTGAAGCTGCCGTTCATGAAGCAATCGCAGATCAAATTTACGTCATCGATCAGCCGGTGATAGCGCGATTTAGAAGAATCATGGTAATGGATCATGACAAGATCCAGCTTAAATCCTTCGTCGGTCAGGCGAATGTCCTCAAAATAGCAGTTACGGTCCGGAAGGATCGACAAGCATTTTTGTACGAACGTGAGGTAATCCAGCTTGTTCTTAAACTCCGGAACGCCTTCGCTGAAAACCTTCCGCTCCTTGTATTCCTCCACGCAATCCAAAGCGCCGCCTTCGGCTATTTCAGGGATCTTAAAAGGTGGTAGATCCTTCGTTTTCTCCTTGATTTGTTCCTCCTGCCGCTGAAGCTCATTCAAGCTGCCGTTTAACTCTGCCTTTTGTTCGGCCAGCGCAATGATTCGGTTTACGTTGGCAGCTGCGTTTTGCGAAAGCTGCCGGATCTGCTCTTGCAGATCGGCCAGCTTCTTGTTGATGCCGGTTATCCGGTCGGTCACTTCCTTCTGCTCCAATAGGATCTTTCGCCGGTCCCACAACAGCCGGTTGAAAAAATAATCCGGACTTACCTGGATCAGCTGGGTCGTTCGCAGGAAGTATTCAGCTCGCATGAAATGATCCAGCAGCTTATTGTTCGATTGTTTTTGGACGAACGGATTTGCGTTTTCCCGTTTCGTGTACCACTTGACCGCTCTTGTGAGCGGATAAACATAATGACAGCCCTTAAAGCTCCCCTCCCCTAATACCTTCAACTCTACCAATTCATTTACGGCATAGTGGCCGGTCATCTTGGCTTTGCCGTAAAGCTCGCGCCATTGCGTTTTAAGCATATACGGGAAGTATTCAAGGAGCAGTTCCAGGAAGCGTTTATAGTGGCGGTCGATGGTGGCGTGTATGGCGGGATCGATCAGAACGCCGGATATGGTCATGGTTTCAAAATTGGCCGGATCGTCGTGGTATGCGCGAATATCTTCTATCAAACCCATTGGAAAGACTCCTTTCAGAATTTGTAGATCCCGCCCAGGTATTGAGCGGAGAACGCTTCTTTTTGTGCAATGTCAGCTTCGTTGTAATTTTTCGTCACGCATTCAAAGGCCATATAATTGCCGGTCTTGGGATCTTGGATCGCAGCATCCGGAACGGCCTTGAAGTGGCCGGATGGATGCTGCTCGGTCATCTCGCGTTTGAACGTCTCGAAATTGTCCTGGGTCTTTGCTTCGTAGTAGAGCTGCATTTCGGTTTTCCAGGTATCTTGTATTTCCGGATTTAACTTCAAATAGGCTGCGGTCAACTTCAGGTCATGCTTCAGGTGTTGGGATGATGATATGTACCGGTGTTCGAGATTCAATTCCTTTTTGCAATAATCGATACCCTTCTTTTCCAGGCGTATTAGATCCTGCTGGATGGTGATGAAGCCACTCTTTTCAAACTTGGCCAGCCGTTCCCCATGCAGCTGATAGTGTTTTTCAAGCTGTGCCTTTGTGAGTACGCCGGTCCGCCATAGATTTTTCAGAGCCCGTTGCTCGGTGGATTTAACGGCCTTAATAACGTCACTCTTTTTCCCGCGTCTGCCCCTCGCCATAAGCCATCCCCTCCCTTCGTTTCGCAATGAAACTGTCTTTGTTCCGGTGCATGATCTCCCACAGCGCAGGATCTAAAAGCGTGATTATTTCATCGGGCGTAGTCGCTTTTCCGAATGACAATGCTGGACGGAATGCGCTGGTTTTTTTCTGATTTAATGTGCAAATAAAATACGCATTTGGTGCAGATAAACGGGTTATTTCATTAACTAATAGACGCTTATTTTCGATAAACATGAATAGAAACGTAGCAATAATAATGTCAAATTTCTGCTCCAAAAACTCTATTTTATTCTCTAAATTGTGTTCAATAAATGTTATGTAATCAGGCATTTTAGGGAATGAATATCGGTCAATACAAGAAACATTTTTGAACCCAATTCGGTACATAAAATTAGAATGTCTCCACTTGCCAGAACCTAAGTCCAGGACGCGGTTTTCCAATGACAATGAAGCAGCATAGCGCTTCAAAAAGAACAGCAGATAGGGCGATATGATCCGGTCGAGTTTAGCCGGTGCAACGCGCAGATCCATGAGCTGCCGGACCTCCTTTCTTTCATTGTTTCAATGTGGAGCATCGGGAATGAGCGAAGCGACCGATGCGGAATTTTGAAACAATCGCATGATGGAATCAATGCGCGGCTATTCATCTTTAAGAGATTCGATTGGAGTATCGGGATAGAGCGAAGCGACCGATACGGAAATTGAATCTTTGCCTTTGACCTATTGGTTCAATGGTGGAGCATCGGGGATGAGCGGAGCGAACCGATGCGGAGCATTGAACCAATCGCATGATGAAATCATGCGCGGCCTTTCCTTGGCTGGCGTAGCTGGCCAAGGCCGACAGCCCCCAAGAGTTTGGGGGCGGCCCTTCGCATAGCGAAGGGGTCGGAAGGGGTTGAGGGGAGCCCGAGCACCGTACGCAGGCATAGGAACGCGCTCTGCGCGCGCCGAAGGCGGTTTTGGCCCGGAGGGACAAAACTTCCGAAGCCGGCCGCGTGCTATCTTCCGCGATACAGGTTAAACGAGCGGTAGCGAGGTTTAACCGTATCGCAGGAAGGTAGCCGCGGGCGTAGGTGATTCGGGCTCCATGATTTTTGCTGTACGCAGCTTGGGCGAAGCCCTTGCGTAGTATGGCAAAAATCATTTTCGGGAGCGTAGCGACACGTATACGCCCCGGCGTAGCCATGCGTACAATGAAGTATGGTCGATATGAAATATCGTACCATGCTTCATTGATTGGCGCAACGCGCCAAATCGCATGGCGCAGCCGGGGCGTAAGTGTTTCGGTCCCTCTTAGGATCGGGCCGATTGGCCAGATCCTTCCACGCGGCAGCGTGGACAAAGAGGGGCCGAAACATGCCTTTGACTTTCGGGGTTTTCCCCTGCGTGAGCCGAAGGCGAACTCAATGCGGAGCATTGACATTTTTCAGGGGGAAACCCCATTCACGCGACAGCGTGAACAGCTTTTGAGCAATAGGAAATACAATGCAAAATACATTGTGTTTCCTATTGTATGAGTAGGGGGGCAATAGCTCCAAAACGAAGGGGAGGTTTAGGGGAGCAGCGTTCCAGCTGCGACAAATGAATCTTGGTTCGGATCGGCGGCGACAGCTGCCGCAAGGGTGGTATTTCGCATTCGTGCTATTTTTTCTCCTGGGCGTGTGGAGCCGAAGGCGAACTCAATGCGGAGCATTGACAAATTATAGCTCAGGGGAAAAGCACTTCACGCGAGAGCGTGAACAGTTCTACTACTAAGAGCTGGCCAGCTGCCCGTTCACGGTTGAGGAAAAGGATCATAGGGATCGGGAAGGAACGGTGGAGATTGATCCAGCCGGTGGCCGCGCAGCTGGCCGTCGCCCGACTACATTAACAGGCGGCGGGGAGATCCGGGACACAGAGCAGCGGTGACTGCGATCAAGGGATAATCTTTCTTCACAGCTTCGGGGAGCATCTATATGAAGAAAAGGAAAGGTGGAAGCCGATGCCGTTAGATGGTAATATATATTGTAAATCGCATTGCAAAATACACTGTTAAAAGGATGGTAAATAACATGGGAAGAAAACCGAAACAAGAAATGTATGAAAATGCAATAATGCAATTATTGAACAATGGAAGTGCAGGGAAAAAGACAATATCAATTACATTGCCAGAAGCATTGATAGGCGATTTAGATTTCATTGCCGGTGAGCTTGCCGATGGCAATAGAAGTTTAGTGTGCGAAAAGGGGCTTCAGGAGTTTGCGGCAGCGTGCAAATCCTACATAGAGAGAAGGAAAGCGGAGGGGCAGAGCGCTTCAGAAAAATAATGTCTACAAATTGTCTACAAACCCATTGACAGTTGTAGACAAAACGTCTACAATGTAAATATAGGAAATACATTACGCCCGTTAAGGAGTGGATCAGGTTGAATCAAGTGGTAAGAAAAAGCTCGGTGGATATTGGTAACTCTCGGATCAAGGCGGTTTTCGGTGACGGTCCGGACGTGCTGGACATGCCTAACGTAGTCGCTGCTCACAGCGAGGACCGCGAGATTATCCAGGGCGAAGCCCCGAAGGATGCGCTTCACGTCAAAATCGTTTCCGGTGCGTTGAATAACGGCAAGGGTGGAGCCGCTACATATGTGGTTGGTAATCTGGCCGCAGCTCAACACCAAAATGACGAGCTGACATACGAGGATGCAAAATCCGTTCACGATCAGCCGGTGGTCATGCTGCTTTCTTCTTTAGCATTCGACGCGGCGAACAACGCTTCCTTGTTTAAGGATGTCGATGGGGTTATCGAAGCCAACTATTTCTTGTCTACTGGCTTGCCGTTAGGCGAAGCAAAGAAGAAGGGAACGCGGAAAGCGTTCAAAGAGAAATTGAAGGGCAACTCTCACGAAGTAACTTTCCTGACAACGCCAGGTTACGAGAACAAGAAGGTACGAATCAAATTCTACGATGTGCTTGTTAATACGGAAGGCCATGCGGCAATGATCGAGCTTACGACAAAGAACGACGGATCGCCGCGCAATGAGGACTTAATCAATAAGATGGTTCTGATTCACGACATTGGCGGTCTTTCGACAGATGATGCCATTATCAAACCGGACGGAACAGTGGACAATATCAATTCGGACGGCGAGAAAGAGGGGCTTTCGAGTTATTTAGACGAAATTATCCGGCGTGTCGATGATGAATTCGGCGTAAGGAAATATTTTAAGAGCCGGGGCGAACTCATTGAAAACCTGACGCATAAAGATCCGGAAGAAAAAATGCACGTCTGGATCAACTCGAACCGGCATTCGTTTAAGAACATTGTCGATGGCGTTCTTGGACGAGCTGCCAAAGCCCAATACGATCTTTTGAAAGAGATGTGGGCCAGGGTGCCTAGAATTCAGGTGGCGTACCTGATTGGCGGCGGCGCATCGATCCTGAAGGAGTACATTATCAAGCTCAACGAGAACGACCGGAAGTATATCATTAAGTTTGAGGAAAAGCCGGAAGATTCGATTTGGATGATTGTTCGGGCCTACCACAAGCTGCTTAACTTCTACCTTTCGGAAAACGGTATTCAGTTGACAGCAGCGACCAAAGAATAGGTGTGATTCTCGGATGGAAGAATTATTCGACATATCAAAGCCGGTATCGTTTAGGCTTCCCCAGGATACGGCGCAGCCGGTTCAGGACTTTCTAAACGATCTGAAGCAACAAGAGGGGCGCAAGTACAGCAGCGCTTGCGCTTCCCTCTTTGTTTCAGCAATAAATGACAAGCTGTCGTCTACCGGTGGCGGCGAAAGAGTGGTTCTTCATCTTCCCGGCTCGATCACTCCGGAGCAAAGAGAATGGCTCAATGATCCAATGACAAAGCAAATGTTGGGTCAATGGATCTATCAAATGCTTACGCAGCCAGGACAACCAGCTTTCGGAATAATGCCAGGGAATGTAGCGGCAGAACCCGATAATACCGGTTCAGCAGGATTTCAAATTAAGAATAGCGTGACAAGTAGTTTAGCGAGGAATTTGTTGGAAGATGACGAATAAGAAGAATAGGGGGCTTTAAGCCCCCCGAATAAGGAGGAATAAGGAACTATGTTTAAGGCGAAACTTGCGTTCTATGGGTTTCTGGCATTGCTTTTCTTCGGAGTCGGCCTTCCGGCGCTGAAGAACATTGGTGATGGTTTTCAGAAGGATATGTCCGGGATGATGGACCCGAACAAGATGATGAACATGCAGATCGATCCGAACGCTTCAAATATGGAGACATTCGTAAGAATGACACCGAACGGCTCCAAAGCGATTGTCGAAGAAGCGAACGGGTTTGGCTCCTTTATTGAAGGCGTGTTTACCTTCATTTTGGTGGCTGCGGTAGCTGTTGGCGTTCTTGTTTACTTGAACTATCGGGCGAAGGCCAAACATGAAGCTAAGTATCGTGACCGTTACGGCAGTTCTTATAACCGTTACGGCAGCAGATGGTAGGGGAGGGGATCGGATTGGAAGTCCTGGTATTCTTCGCAGTAGTGTCTCTCGTCGTATGGCTCGGTATCTCGGCCTTCGCTGGAATCAATAATTGGACGATGGAGCGCAAATTCATTCGGCACTATGATGGAAAGTACGGTAAAGGCAGCTACAAACGGGAAAGTCGGCTGGCAAAAGCTGAGCAGCGCAAACAACAACAATATTCTCTGTGAAAACAGAAAGGGGCAAATGAAGATGAAATTCGACAATCTGTTGTATAGCGGTAAGACGTATCGGAATGTGATCCTGGCAGCGGTGATCCTCGTTGTGTTGGCCAGCGGTTCGATTCAAAATGTTTCTTCGGAAAATCCTGTATCGCTGTGGGCGTTCGCTTGCTTCTCCTATGCAGTTATCACCTTGACGGCAAGTTTGCTGAATCTGCTTTATACCAGCATTACAGACCATTTCGCCAGGAAAGAAGCGATTGCCAAGTGGGAGCGCCGGATGAAGCGTAAGGAAGAAAATCGGATCTATGTATCCCTGCAAGATGAACCGATCCGGCACTAATTTTTTTTACAATCGACGTAACACGATTAAGCCTGAAAAGAAGTTACGAAAGGAAGGGGAAGGGAAATGATTCTAAAATGGTTCTTCTCGCAGATCGTGCAGCTGTTGGTCGTGGCTGTTGTCGGAATCATCATGATTAACTACACTATCGGAATGGACAACTTTGTTAGCATGATTCATCAAGCGAAGGATAGTTTCCAGATGATCCGGGATATGCAAAACCAGCTCGGAAACTTCGATATTAACAGTATGATGAACTACTAGGGGGATCTGCATGGAAAGTCTCTTAATGGGTATCTTGGGACCGGCTTTCACAATGCTTGTACTGGCAGCTGTCGCCTTTGCATTCATTTGGTGGATCGCGGGACCGCAATTAGCCTTTGCCTTCGCCGGAAAGTGCATTCGCGGTGTAACGTGGGTGCTGAAGATCGTTTTCATGACATTATCTTTCGTGTTCCGGCGATTCTTCTTCATGTCGAAGGAATATGTCAAAGACGACAAAAACCAAAACGCCGTATGGAATGCCACAGGCGCAGCCGTTGGGATCGCGACGATTTTATACTTGATCGGATCGTTCCGGACGATCTACGAAGTCTACACATGGCAAGATGACGGCTGGTTGATTCTCGGATTCATTGGGCTAGCGTCCATTCGGGGATCATTCATTATCAGCAATGCGCCGTTTATGAAGGCAACAAAATTCACGAAAGAATGGGCAAGTGTCCTGGCTGAAGGATTATGCGGCCTTGCCTTCGCAAGTGCAATCGTAAACCTGGAACTTTATTTCTTTCATGAACAGTTCCCGAAAATATCTCTTATAGCTGCACTCATAATTTACCTGGCATTCCTCTCCTACATAGCCGTCAAGCTAACGGAAGGAGCCGGTGGAACATCGGTGCTGGATCAATTTGAGGATGCACAGAATAGAGCCGGTGAAGGTGGATCTATCATTAGGCAGCGCGAGAAAGCCGATATGCACGTTGCTAATACTAAGCCGAACTTAACGAAACCGAAGTCGGAACCGATGATTATTCCGGAAGTGTCACGCTACCAGCATATGCAAGTCATCGGTCCAACCGGTACCGGTAAGTCGATCCTACTGAACAACATGGCGACACAGGATATTCTTGATCCGGGAACCGGCCTTGTCGTTCTGGAACCGACGAAAGACGTGGTATGGGGCTTGCGTGCAATATGCCGGAAGGTTGGCCGTAAGTTTTTCTTCATCGATCCGACCGATCCGAAATCAGACATTATCAATCCGTTGGACGGCACCGATATTGACAAAATCTGCGTTATGAACGCTAGAGCCTTTTCCGGATACCTGGGAAACAACGCGAACCAATTTTATAAGGAAGAACAAGAAAATGCCCTTATGATGGCGATTAAGGTTGCGAAAGCTGTAAAGGGCGATGAAGCAACATATGAAGATTTACGAGAGATTGTTAGGCCGATCAACAAGGCGCTACGGCAGCAGTATTTGAAGCAGATCGCAGATCCGGACATTCGCAACGATCTGGCCGAATTTGCGGAAATGTTTGAAGATCCGAAGATGGCACCTGAAGCAAGACGAAATTACCAGGGCTTGAATACCTACCTGAAGAAGTTGACCGGCAACAAGCACATGCGCCGGATGCTTTGCTCCAAAAGCACACTCAAATTGAAGGACGTATTCGATAACGGTCATGTTCTTTTGATTACAACCGACTATCCGGAATTGCTGGATCTCGGTTTCGTGCTTGGCCGCTTAATGATAAACATGCTTCAGACCGAAACCTTCAATCGAGCCGGTATTCCTGATTCGATCCGGGACACGCTGCCGCCGATGGCCGTCTACGTGGACGAGGTACAGAACTATGTAAGCGAACCGTTTGCTGAAATCTTTGAAATGGCACGGAAAGCCAAGATGATGATGCACATTTTCCATCAGGGGCTTGCGCAGCTCCGGAAGATCAGCGAACGTCTGGAAGAAAGTATCTTCGACAATGCGCGGCAGAAGGTTATTTTCGGTGGTACGAACATAAAAGACTGTGAAATGTTCTCGGAGAAGATTGGCCAGTTTTGGGAGAACATTACGACCAATAGTCAGGCCGTATTCAATCCCTTGCAGATAAACACCATGAAACGGGAAGAGCTTCGCATGAGAATGCGTCCGGATCAAATTCATAAGCTCCCAGGCTTCAACACAAAAACCTTTGATCCAGCCGAAGTGCTTTGCTTGTTCGTAATCAATAACGTCATTGAGGACGAACAGATCGGCTTGATCGGGCCGCTGCCGAAGCACATTTTCCGCGATTCCGAAGAAATGACCAAGGCCATTATCGACAATCAAGCCGCAGCTGCATCCATTGCCGAAGTCGCCGCCGCAAACGATTCCCCTAGTGACGAAAACGAAAATGTCAATTATACTTACACTGATAACGACGATGAAGTTGACAAGGACGGCGAAAACGAAGGGGAAGTCATTGAGGATGCACAAGAGGAATCGACGCAGCAGCAGGGAGGAAAACGACGCAGAAGAAAGCGCGGTGCTTCAAAGACTCCGGATAATGGGGCAGCTGTTGAAGATGAAAATACCCTTGCCCTCAATGACATGCACGAGCAGCAGAATAACCATGCCGACCAGGACAAAGGACTGTCGGATGACGAAATGCTGCTACTGATGCACGACGACGATAAGTAAGGGTGGGGTATTCCGGTATGGTCCAAGGGTTTATAAAGCAAGCCGAAGCAAAAAGTGCTGATGAACTAATTCATGAGCTGAAAACGAACCAAAATTACACTGTGGAGCAGCAGGGCGTAATGATCGTCAAGCTCATGGAAAAGAAGAATTTACTTCGGCACATGGATGTTGCTGAAATCCTTGGATTAAGCCGGTCGTATGTATCTATTCGGATCGCGAAGGCTCTGAAGCAGTACCCGGAGCTTCCGCGCCCTAAGCGCAAAATGGGTCGGCCACGAAACCGGACTATTGAATTGGACGAGTTTATTCCGGGTCAGAAAATACCGATCCGGCTGGTTGTCAAAGATGGCAGCAGAACAAGCGATGAGCAAGTGAAGAAATACTTGGAGCTGGCCGTCAAGAATTGGCCGAAACAGCCCTAATCTCTTTAATGGAGGGGTTAGGGCCTTCTCTAAACCTCGCCGTAACTACTTTATTCATCAAAAGTAATTTTATATATAAAGATAAATTTGAAAATATGATATAATAGGAAGGAGGAACTATCTTGCTCAAAAGAATCAATGGATTTTTACGCAACATACAAACGGAAAGGGAGGGGATCGAAGTGCTGAATAACTGCCCGGAATGTAAAACCGGTGTCATGGAACCGCTTGGCTACATCGAAGTAAAGACCGGACCGGTATCTATCCATTTCGGCAGCGAAGCGCCGCCAAATGAACCGGCAATAGCCATTCTGATGTGCAGCAAAGAGATTTGCGGCTGCGTACACTTCGAGGGATCACCTGGTACTCTCCGATTTGTGAACGAGTTAAGGAGGTCGATGAAAGCCGTCAAAATGTCAGCAACTGGCTAGTAGGAATTTGTCGTTTGTTGTAGTATTAGAGAACTAACATCATTTAGGAGGATCAGACCATATGAAGAAAAAACTTGCAATCGTAACTTTATTGGTTTCCTTATTCTTGACGGCCAGCACTTCGGCATTTGCAGCCGATAATGAAGATTGGTTTAAGGCAATCATCGATAACAAAAAACTGTTCGATCAGTACATCGAAAAGGGACACTACCAAAACGGGGAAATGCGGATCTTCCTTACCGGCACTTCCAATGAAGTAAGGCCGGACGTTCCTGGGCCGTCTTGTGACGGCTGCTCCGTAACCTATCCCTATATCTATCGCGGCGCAGACGGCGAGTATAAAACGGGCCTTCTCGATGGGTACGTTCTTCGTGGAAACTTCTACATTGGCAGGGACGCTCTTGCGGATTTCCCGTTGTTCAAGAGCGTTACATACAAACCGGCTAAGAAGGATACAGAACAGACAGAAATCGATGTGGCCGTTACGGATGATGTTTACGCAATGCTAGGATCTGTTGGTCATGATTATATGCAGGTCAATGGCCAAAGCCAGCTCCGCGACGAATTCACTTCAACAGTTATGGCAAATGGTCATTTCCCTTTAAGATGGGGATTGTCTGAAGCAGGAATTCAGGTTGCATATTCCAAGTCCGAACAAACAATCTATGTTGGAAATGTTCCCTCTAAAGTGGCAGCTGAAGAACAAGCGAAATAATACAGGGACAACTAACCGAACCGGTAAGGAGCCCAAGTTATTCATGTACTTGGGCTTTTTTATATCAAAGCTGTAACAAATAAAGTGACGAAAATGTGTCACGAGAAAAGGGAGATATTCATGCGGAGAACAGTTAGTGTCATTCTATCATTTCTAGTAGTGCTTCAAATGTTCGCGTTCTTGCCGGTGCAGAAAGCTTTCGCTGCTGTAACCGATCCAAATTTATCAATAACGACGACAAATGACCAAGCAGGGCAAAGGGCAGATTATACCGTTTCCTTTACGGTAACGGATGCGGTTTACAACAAGATGGTGACTTGGGATGCTGGGACACCGAGATTCCTGGTGTACTTCTATAAGAACAATCAAAATTCAACAAGAGAGTACATTACGTTAGGCGTTCCTTTTTCCGGAGGAATCACAGCGTCCGGCTTAACTTTAACCGGCGCTCCGAGCATGGGTGATTCAGCGTATATGTCGGATGTACAACAGCATTTTTCTAACATTCCGAATCCGGGTGACGTTATTACCGTTACAGTAAAAGACGTTATCAACCCGGTTGATGCCGGAACGTATCAGATTCGAGCATTATTCTATGGAGCTGACTGCTGCACCTCAACATCGGCTCTTGTGGGAGACAAGTATCAGACCATCACGGGATCAGCTGCACCTATCAATTATGCAACGATCACGCCGGACAATCCGGAGGCAGGAGCTACAACTGATTACACGTTTGATTTAACGCTTCTCCGGGATGCACAGGCTCCTTCCGTCACAACGCATGTTCCGGAAATATGGCTTTATTGGGGAAGCAGCGATTCTTCCTCGCCGGCTGCCTTTTGGGATTTCACCGGTTCTACGGTAGAGCTAACTGGGGCAAACTTTGTATCTCAGAATTTAGGAACGACATCGTTTAACCAACGAGCTATGCAATTCAAGATTGACCGGCAGTTGTACAAAAATGACCATTTAGTTCTAAAAGTCAAAAACGTGAAAAACCCAACCACTCCAAGTGGTTCGCCAGATCCGCGATATGGTGTTCGCGTGAATGTTAGCTATGACGGGACTGAATTCGGCATCGGGGGTATGGAAACGATCGACAAAGGCGTTGATTCCTTTCAAATATCCCCGCCGCTGGATTACATCGAAGTAACACCGGCGACGGCTACGGTAAATATCGGAGAAACCCAGCAGTACACAGCTACGGCCCACTATACTGACGGTTCAACTTCGGATATATCCAACGTAGCAACGTGGACGCTTGCAGATCCGACGAAAGCGACAATCAACACTTCCGGCCTGGCAACAGGTTCCGCAGCTGGAACGACAGGCGTAACGGCTACCTGGGGAGGAAAATCCGGTAATGCGAGTCTTACAGTGAATGCCGGACCTACTTTGCAAAGTATTACGGTTTCACCGGCTACCGCAACAATAAATATCGGTCAATATCAAGCCTATTCAGCAACGGCGAACTTTTCAGACGGTTCAACGCAAGACGTAACAACACTTGCCACTTGGGGGCTTGCGGATGCTGCGATAGCGTCCCAGGACGTAACACAAACTTATTTGTTTCGGGGGCAAGCAGCCGGGACAACCGGCATTTCGGCCACATGGAACGGCATGACCGGGAACGCCAGCTTGACGGTTAATCCTCCCGTTACACTTACGAGCATAACGGTTACTCCGGCGACAGCAACCGTCCAAGTCGGGGGAACACAACAGTACACCGCAACAGCAAATTATTCAAACGGTACAACGCAGAATGTTACCAACATGGCAACCTGGGCGCTCGGAGATCCGACGAAAGCGACAATCAATGCAACAGGATTGGCGACAGGAACGGCCATCGGTACGACCGGTGTAACGGCTACCTGGGGCGGCATGACCGGGAACGCCAGCTTGACGGTCACAGCTGCACCGGTGACGCTTCAAAGTATTACAGTAACCCCGGCAACGGCGACCGTAGCAGTAGGGGGGACGCAACAATACACCGCGACAGCGAACTTCTCTGACGGATCGACACAAGACGTAACGAACACCGCAGCATGGATGCTTCAATTTCCTGCTATGGCCAGCATTAACAATTCAGGACTTGCAACAGGAAATGCAGTTGGTACTACGGGCGTAGCGGCAACCTGGAACGGCATGACTGGATTCGCAAGCCTGACGGTGACGGCTGCGCCGGTGACGCTTCAAAGCATTACGGTAACGCCAGCAACGGCAACGGTTCAAGTAGGCGATACGCAGCAGTACACCGCGACAGCGAACTTCTCTGACGGTTCGACGCAGGACGTAACGAATACCGCAACCTGGGCGCTCGGAGATCCGACGAAGGCAACAATCAACGCATCGGGCTTGGCTACCGGTTCCGCAGCTGGAACGACCGGCGTAACGGCCACATGGAACGGCATGACCGGCAATGCAAGCCTGACGGTATCGGCAGCACCGGTACCAGTGACACTTCAAAGCATTACGGTAACGCCAGCAACGGCCACGATTCAAATAGGGAACACGCAGCAGTATAATGCGACAGCGAATTTCTCCGATGGATCGACGCAAGACGTGACGAATGCAGCAGCTTGGGCGCTCGGAGATCCGACGAAGGCAACAATCAACGCTTCAGGCTTGGCTACCGGCTCCGCAGCCGGAACGACCGGCGTAACGGCCACATGGAACGGCATGACCGGGAACGCCAGCTTGACCGTAACAGCTGCACCAGTTACACCGCCAACAGGCGGCGGTTCGAGTGATCCTACGCTGCAAAGCATTACGGTAACGCCAGCAACAGCAACAGTTCAAGTAGGCGATACGCAGCAGTACACCGCGACAGCAAATTACTCGGATGGATCAAAGAAAGACGTAACCAATTCCGCAGCCTGGGCGCTCGGAGATCCTACGAAGGCAACAATCAACGCTTCAGGCTTGACTACCGGCTCCGCAGCCGGAACGACCGGCGTAACGGCCACATGGAACGGCATGACCGGGAACGCCAGCTTGACCGTAAAAGCCCTACCGGTGAAGATAACGAAATTGGAAGTAACGCCGAAAGAACC
>NZ_WJIB01000028.1 GCF_019400745.1 Cohnella sp. CFH 77786
AGGAGCTTTACTTGGGGGCGTGGGAGTGCCGGGGGTGAGATAAGCTCGCGGTAGGAGCTTAACGTGGGAGCGTGAGGTGCCGGGGGTGAGATAAGCTCGCGGGAGGAGCTTAACGTGGGAGCGTGGGAGGGCGTGGGAGTGCCGGGAGTGAGATAAGCTCGCGGGAGGAGCTTAACGTGCGAGTACGGAGGTACGGGGGGGGGGGGCAGGAGGTCCGGATAAAAAGGATGTGTTTGGGGTAATGTGGAACGAACGCAATCCAGGGTAAAAGACAATTCTCGCTCCCGCGCCTTCGCTTGGGCTACGCCTTCAAGCAGAACGAAATCAAATCGGGCGGGCGTTGATGCAACTCTGATTGATCTTCGATAAAACGTCTATCCGTCCGAAAAGGACGGCTTAGCCGTTTTACTTATGGCCGAAAAAAGTCGAAATCCCTCACCTTCGTCAGGTGTGCCCCGCCAAGGCTTCCGCTAGAATGATGGACGGAACCAGGGAAAATGCCGAATTTCGGGGAAAAGAGGAGTGGGTTTCGCGTGAAAAGGGCAAACAGATGGTGGATCATGATGCTGGTCTTGGCGGTTCTCGCCGCGGCGCTTCCGATTCCGTTACAGGGCAAAGCTTCCGCGGCGGAAGTTCCGCATGCGGTCGGGATTGCGGCAGGCGGCAGCCACAGCATGGTGCTGAAGAGCGACGGCACGGTGTGGACGTGGGGCGCCACCCAGTATCTCGAGCTTGAAGAAGACGCGACGACGGACCGCTCGGTCCCGGTTCAAGTGACGGGTTTATCCGGCGTGACAACGATCTCGGCCGGTACCGAGCACAGCCTGGCTTTGAAGAACGACGGCACGTTGTTTGCATGGGGCTCGAATGGGAACGGCCAGCTTGGCAACGGCACGACGGACTCCAGCAACGCACCGGTGCAGGTGAAAAACAGCTCCGACCCTTCCGGTTACTTGACCGGCGTGACCGCGATCGCGGCCGGCCGGTCCCACAGCCTGGCGGTGAGCGGCGGCAAGGTATATGCGTGGGGACAAGGCGGCGGTACCACCCCGGCAGAGGTGCCGGATTTAACGGGCGTAACCGCAGTCGCGGCAGGCGCTTCGAGCAATTTGGCCCTGACGGCAGACGGTACGGTATATGAGTGGAAAACCGGCAGCACACCGGCGCCGGTGGGGGACTTGACCGGCGTGATCGCGGTCGCGGCAGGCGAGTCTCACAATATGGCGCTGAAAAGCGACGGTACCGTGTGGACATGGGGAGCAAATTGGTACGGCCAGCTCGGCGACGGGACGATGACGGAACGTGCCGGACTGGTTGAAGTGACGGGTTTATCCGGCGTTACCGCCATATCGGCAGCGTTCAACTCCAATATGGCGCTCAAAAACGACGGCACGGTATGGATGTGGGGGGCGAACTGGGACGGCCAGCTCGGCGACGGCACGACGACCGATAACGGCAATCCGGCGCAGGTGCCCGGGTTAAGCGGAATGATCGCCGTTTCGGCGCGCGATAGCCACAGCATGGCGTTAAGAGACGACGGAACGGTGTGGTTGTGGGGTTCAAACGAGGAAAATCAGATTGGCGAAGTGACGAGACAGAGCGCCGTTCCCGTGCAGACAACCGTGACGAATGCGGTCTACGCCGCTGCCGGCGAACGGTATAGTTTGGCTGTCAAAGACGACGGCACGGTATGGGCTTGGGGATTGAATCAAAAAGGCAAACTGGGCGACGGTACAACGACAGACCGGCCTTCTCCCGTGCAGGTGCAGGGGCTGTCCGGCGTTGTTGCGGTCGCTGCAGGCGAGAACCACAGCATGGCGATCCGGAGCGACGGCACGGTATGGACTTGGGGATGGAATGCGTATGGCCAGCTTGGCGACGGCACAGTCGACATAGCACCGGACTACAAAACAACTCCCGTACAGGCGGCTGGCCTGACAGACATTGTGGCGGTTTCGGCCGGCAGCAGCTTCAGTCTGGCGCTGAAAAGCGACGGCACGGTGTGGGCATGGGGATACAATGGCGGGAACCAGCTTGGCGACGGCACGACGAATCCCAGTTCTACTCCGAAGAAAGTATCGGATCTGACCGGCGTTGTCGCGATCTCGGCCGGCGGAACGCTTGGTATGGCGGTAAAGGCCGACGGTACGGTGTGGGCATGGGGATTCGGAACGATTGGCGACGGTACGATATCCAGCAGCACCCCGAAGCAGGTGTCTGTCATAAACGATATCGCGGCGGTATCGACGGCCATCCGCACGATGGTTTCGGATAACAACGGCGCGGTCTGGACGTGGGGGAACAATTCCAGCGGCCAACTTGGCAACGGTACGACGGAATCCAGCGACACACCATTGCAGGTGCCAGGTTTAAGCGGCGTTATCGCGGTATCTGCGGGCACTGGACACAGCATGGCTTTGAAAAACGACGGCACGGTATGGGCGTGGGGAGCAAACTGGAGGGGCCAGCTTGGCGACGGTACGACGACGAACCGACTGTCTCCCTTGCAAGTACCCGGGTTAAGCGGCGTTGCCGCGATCTCGGCAGGCTGGAGCAATCATAGTGTGGCCGTCAAGAACGACGGCAAGGTATGGGCGTGGGGAGACAATGATTACGGCCAACTGGGCATCGGAGAAATGGGAAGGTATTTGACTTCTCCGAAGAAGTTATCGGCTTTCCTTTCGAACAACGCCGATTTGAGCGGACTGGCGTTGAGCGGCGTTACGCTGGACCCATCGTTTGACGCGGACGAGACGAGTTATACGGCGAGCGTAGCAAACAGCGTGACGAGCATCACGGTCACGCCGACAATATCGGACAGCCATGCGGTCGTAACGGTGAACGGCATTGGTGTAACAAGCGGAACCGCTTCGGGTGCCGTACCGTTGAACGTTGGAGCCAATGCGATTACCGTGCTGGTTACGGCGCACAATGGCGCGGAGAAGTCGTACACGGTCACCGTGACACGGGCGCCGTCGAGCCATGCAAACTTGAGCGGGCTCGCCTTGAAAGACGGGTCAGGCCATGAAATCGCGCTTAGTCCGGCCTTTGCCGAAGACACCAATGCGTACAGCGCGGCGGTTGTGAACGGCGTGGCGGCCGTCACCGTAACGCCGACGGCGGCGGAGCCGAACGCGACGGTGAAGGTGAACGGTAAGGTCGTCGCCAGCGGCAAGGCGAGCGATCCGGTGAACGTGCCTGTCGGGGATAGTGCGATTACAGTCGAAGTGACGGCGCAGGATAGAACAACGAAAGAGACGTACTCGGTGAAGGTGACACGGGCGCCCAAGAGTCAAACGAGCAGCGGCGGCGGAGGTGCAGGCGGAGCGGCCGTTTCGGAACGAACCGTTGCCGTCACGGCAGCTGCTGGCGGAACCGTAACGGTCGATGGGGCGAAGATCCACTTTCCGGCCGGCGCCATGGACGGCGACTTCCGGGTGACGGTCGAGCGGATGGACGGTACTTCGGGACTGGAGCCGAAGGACGGTTCCCGGATCGTCAGCCGCGTCTTCTCCCTCGTCAAAGACAAAGGCGGCAAGTTCAAGAAGCCGGTAACCGTCACGCTCGAATATGACCCGGCGACGGTGGACGAGAGTCGCTACGACTTTGCCTTGTACTGGTACGACGAAGAAGCGAAGCAGTGGGTGAAGCTGGACAATATTCGGGTCGACCGCAAGGGAACGGTGAGCGGCGATGTCCAGCACTTCACCAAATTCGCGGTGCTGGCCGTGGAGAAGACGGCCGAAGAGGCGCAACAACCGAACCCTGCGAAGCCGGTCGCAACGTTGAGCGACATCCAAGGCCACTGGGCGGCGGATGCGATCAAGGGATTAGTCGAGCTAGGCTCGGTCAAGGGCTATGCAGACGGCACCTTCCGGCCAGACAAGCCGATCACGAGAGCAGAATTTGCGTCGATTGTGGTCAAGGCTTTTGGTCTGAAAGCGGGACTGACCGCGTCCTTCGAAGATACGAAAACGCATTGGGCGCGTGATGCGATCGCCGCCGCCGTTGCTGGAGGCATCGTTGCGGGCTACGACGACAAGCGGTTCGGGCCGGACGATCCGATCACCCGCGAACAGATGGCGGTCATGATCGTGCGGGCGTCCAAGCTTCAGGCGGTCGCGGAACCGACGGCATTCACCGACGGAGCGGATATTTCCGACTGGGCGCAGGAGGCGGTATCCGCCGTGAAAGCGGCGGGCATCCTCCAGGGCTACCCAGACGGCACCTTCCGTCCGCAAGCCCAGGCCACCCGCGCCATGGCCGCGGCCATGATCTTTGCCTGCCTGAACATGAAAGCGGAATAACCGCGGTATCTTCAACCAAGATGGTTCTCCGGCCCCAAAGGCGGGGAGGACCATCTTGTTTTTTCTATCATAGGGCGAAACGACATCTTCACAAGCAGGAAAAATTTGCGGATTCCTTACTTTGGTCAGGTGTCCGAAAATCTCCTCTTCATTACAATGATGGTCAAATGCGTGAAGGAGCCGGTTCGATGACATACCCGACCGTTTTGCTGGTAGAGGACGATGACCATATTCGCGCGATTGTCGCGGGTTATTTGGAGAACGAGCGTTTTCGCGTGCTTGAGGCTGTCAGTGGCCGCACCGCCTTGCAAATCATGGATCGGGAGAGCCCCGACTTGATCCTGTTGGATATTCTGCTGCCGGATATGAGCGGTTTCGAGGTGTGCGAGGAGATTCGCATAAGCAACGACGTTCCCATCGTCATCATGAGCGGAAGAATGGATGCGGACGACATCATCCTCGGATTCGAACTCGGCGCCGATGACTACATCACGAAGCCGTTCGACCCGCAAGTGTTGGTCATGCGGGTCAAAGCGAGGCTGCTCCGCAACAGGATGGCGGCCTGTACCGGCGCCGCGGAAACGACGGGCGAGCCGGCCGTCCGCTATGCGGGACTGCTTACGAGCCGCGAAGCGGAAATCGTGACCTTGATGGAACGAGGCTTCACGAACGAGGAGATCGCGCAGCAGCTGTCTTTGACGGTGGGGACGGTCAAGTGGTTCAATTCTCAGATTTTCGCCAAGCTGGGAGTCAAAAGCCGCATGCAAGCCGTGGCCAAGCTGCGCGAAATGGGGCGGGTTGCGGTTGGAAGGTTGGGGGATCCGATCCTGTGACCCGTGTTTCGCACGATTGCGAGATTTCATTTTGGCAGAGGGCTGGGGTGGGGAAAAAGATGAGGACATACAGATGGCCGCTAAGCCTCTTGTTGTCGGTTTGTTTGGCGATCGGACCGTGGGCGGCCGTTTGGAAAACGGCGAGCGCTGCGGGCAGCGTCATCTTCGTGAAGGGGGACGCGACGGGCGCGAACAACGGGACGAGCTGGGCGGATGCTTATAGGAGCCTGCATACCGCGATCAGTGCGGCGACGGCAGGAAGCACGATCTGGGTCGCGAAAGGGACGTATAAGCCTACCGGATTCGGGGGTACGTCTCCGTTAACCGTGAATTTCCGACTGAAAAACAACGTCGGGATCTATGGAGGTTTTGCCGGCACCGAAGATCCGGCGACTTTCGATTTGTCCACGCGCGATTTCGCGTCCAACGAAACGATTCTAAGCGGCGATATCGACAGCACGCCCGGTCTGTCCGGCGAAGACGCTTATCATGTGGTTTATTTGTACAGCGGCTTAAACCCCAATAACCACCGCGATGCGTCCGCGGTGCTCGACGGGTTTACGATTACCGGCGGCAATGCGAATGGATCGGGGGATTATGCGTATGGCGGTGGAGTTTTTATCAACGGTCATACGCCGACTTTACGAAATCTCGTCATTCGCGGCAACCGGGCGAAGATCCACGGCGGCGGGCTCGCCCTGCTGGGCGGAAGCGATCTACAGATGAAGAATGTCGCGTTTATCGACAATGCGTCGGAGATCAGCGGGGCAGGCATGTATGTAGACTCCAGCAATCCCGAGCTCACGAACGTGTCGTTCCAGGGCAACACGGCGTCTCAAAACGGCGGCGCCATCTATAGCATAGGCAGCGACCCGAAGCTGACGAAGGTGTCCGTTCGGGGCAATCAAGCCGCTAACGGATACGCCGGCGGAATCTACAATTATTCTAGCAATCCGGTCTTGACGAATGTCTTGATCAGCGGCAACAAATCGCAGTTCGGCGGCGGCATGTACAGCAGCCAAAGCAGCCCCGTGCTGAATCAAGTTACCGTGACCGGCAATTCCGGGTTCGAACTGTACAACAGCGCGAACGGCAATCCGATCGTCCGCAACAGCATTATCTATGGAAACGGCTCTTCCAGCATCAACAATTACAACAGCAACCCTCAATTCTACAACAGTCTTGTCAGCGGTTCGGGCGGCAGCGCCGGCTGGAAAACGTCTTTCGGAACGAACGGCGGCGGCAACACGGACGGCGATCCCGGATTCGCGGACGCCAAAAAAGCGGGAGACGCTCCGACAGCGGCAGGGGATTACCGTTTGCATCCCGGTTCTCCTGCGATCGACGCGGGGAACGATACGCTTCTGCCGGCCGGCACGACGACGGATCTTGGCGGCGGAGTCCGAACGATCGGCGCGCATATCGACATGGGGGCTTACGAGTTCCAGGGAATCGCCCTGCAATCCATTGCGCCGCTGGACGATCTAGAAGTGCTGACCGGCTCCGCACCGGCCGCGGGCGATCTTCATCTTCCGGCGCGAATCGGCATCACGCTGGCGGGGGGCGGCGTTTCGACGGCGGGCGTGAGCTGGGGCGCTAGCATGCCTGATTACGACGGCAATACCCCGGGAACCTATACGTTCGCAGGAACGCTTACGTTGCCTGCGGGCGTGACGAATCCGGACGGCCCGGGACAGCCGACCGTAACCTTGAAAGTGATCGTCGGCGACCGGAACATCGTTTCGGTCTCTCCGATTTCGGATGCCAGCGTGCAGACGTTCACCAAACCGGCGGCGTCCGATTTAAGTCTTCCGTCGCAGGCAATGGTCACGCTGGAAGGCGGCATGACGCGGACGGTCAATGTGCAGTGGGACAATGGGACTCCGGCCTATAACGGCAATAAGCCGGGCGCCTATACGTTCGCCGGTACGCTGACGCCGGGCATCGGCATTCACAATCCGGACGGGCTGAAGGCTACGGTGAACGTGATCGTAAGCACGAAGGTCATCTACGTCAAACAAGGGGCATCGGGTTCAAACAACGGAAACAGCTGGAAAGACGCGTACACCGACTTTCAATCGGCCTTGAACGCGGCCAGCGCCCCGGGCGATATCGTGTGGGTGGCGAAAGGAACGTACAAGCCCGCCGCCAACGGGAGCGGCAGAGCCGTCCATTTTCTTCTGAAGAACGGCGTGACGGTTTTCGGAGGGTTCGCGGGCGACGAAGATCCGGCTACGTTCGACTTGGGCGGGCGGGACTTCGCGGCCAACGAAACCATTTTCAGCGGGGATATCGACGGCACGCCGGGATTGTCGGGCGGGGATGCTTACCATGTATTGGCCCGTTACCTTAATGAGCCTGCCCTGAACGCGACGGCGGTGCTGGACGGGGTGACGATCTCCGGCGGTTATGCGAACGGCACCGGCTATGACCAATATGGCGGCGGAATCTACCTGGACGGCGGCAGCCCGACGCTGAGAAACGTCACCATTCGCGGAAACAAGGCCTTCCGGGGCGGCGGGATCGCGAACGAATCCGCCCAGCCGATCTTCACGAACGTGACGATCCGGGACAATGAAGCTGCAGACAGCGGCGGCGGCCTCTATAACTCGGCAAGCCTTCCGCAGTTGACGGATGTGACGATCGAGGGCAATACGGCCGGCAACAACGGAGGCGGAGGGATTTTCAACAACGGCAGCCATCCGAAGCTGACCGGCGTGAAGGTGCGCGGAAACCGTGCAGGATTCGGAGGCGGCATCGCCAACTACAAGAGCAATCCGACATTGGTAAACGTCCTGATCGGCGGAAACGCCTCCGGCTACTCGTTGGGCGGGATGTACAACAACGAGAGCAGCCCGGTGCTGGTTCACGTCACGATCGGCGGAAACGTCGGCAGCGGCATGAACAACAGCGGCGGGAGCCGGCCCGTCATCCGCAACAGCATCATTGCCGGCAACGGATCGGAAATTTACAATACGGGCGGCAGCATGCCGTATATTTCCCATAGCCTTGTCACGGGGTCCGGGGGGAGCTCCGGCTGGAAGCCGGCGTACGGAACGGACGGCGGCGGGAATCTGGATGCCGATCCCCGTTTTGCAGGTGCGCATCAGGCAGGCGAAGCCCCGACCGTGGAAGGAGATTACCGGCTGCAGAGTGTCTCGCCCGCGATCGACGCCGGAAGCGATTCCGACTTGCCTTCCGGCATTACCGCGGATTTGAGCGGAGCCTCGCGTTTGTCGGGCGCGCATGTCGATATGGGAGCATTCGAGTTCCAGCGGATTGCGCTGATTTTGAAATCCATTGAGGCGCTGAACGACATCGAGGTGCTCACAGGCGCGGCGCCGGCAATGGGCGATTTGCAGCTGCCGGCTCAAGTGGGGATCACGCTGGTAGGAGGCGGGACGTCTACGGCAGCCGTCGGCTGGGACGGCAGCACGCCGGCTTATGACGGCAACACACCTGGCACCTATACGTTTACGGGGACGGTGACGCTGCCCTCGGACGTAACGAATCCGAACGGACCGGCGCAGCCGGAGGTTACGCTGAAAGTGAGGGTAAGCGACCGGACTGTGACTGCGGTCTCCGCGCTTTCGGATATCCACGTTCCGACTTACGCCATACCCGCCGCTGCCGATTTGAAGCTTCCGCCGCAGGTGAGCGTAACGCTCGACGGCGGGCTGACGCGATCGGTCAACGTGAGTTGGAATGGAGGAACGCCGGCCTACAACGGCAACAAGGCCGGAACGTACCTGTTCGCCGGGACGCTGGCGCCGGGTATCGGCATTCGGAATCCGGACGGTTTGAAGGCCGCGGTCCGCGTCGTGGTCCGTACGAAAGTCATTTACGTCAAAGAAGGAGCAACCGGGGCGAAAGACGGCAGCAGCTGGCACGACGCTTTTACGGATCTGCAATCGGCCTTGGATGCCGCGCCCGCTCAAGGCAACATCATCTGGGTGGCGAGAGGAACGTATAAGCCAACCGCGAACGGGACGGGGAGAGGCGTTCATTATCGGATGGAAAACGGGGTGGCGATTTACGGCGGTTTTGCCGGAAACGAAGACCCGGACGCGTTCGATTTGGGTCAGCGCGATTTCGCGGCGAACGAGACGATTTTCAGCGGGGATATCGACGGCAAGCCGGGGCTGACGGACGGAGACGCCTACCACGTGTTCTATCACGCATTTCAGTATCGGCCTTACTTGGACGCGACGGCGGTCATGGACGGGGTTACGATCACCGGAGGCAATGCGGACGGCAATGGAGAGGATGCGTACGGCGGCGGGATTTATAACAACAAAAGCAGTCCGACGCTGCGCAACGTAACGATTCGCGGCAACCGGGCGTCGTCTCGCGGCGGCGGCATCTCCAACCAGGCGGCCAGTCCGGTCATGACGAACATCGCGATTGTAGGAAACCGCGCCAACGAGGGTGGCGGGATGTATAACCTTGCAGGCGCTCCCCGGTTGACGGAAGCGATCGTCGAAGGCAATACGGCCGATTTGAACGGCGGCGGCATTCATAACAGCCAGTCGAGCGCCCGATTTACGGCTGTCCGGGTTCGCGGCAATACAGCCGTAAATTCCGGCGGCGGCATTTATACTTACATGGGCGATCCGTCGATCGTCGGCGCGCTCGTCAGCGGAAACAGCTCGGGGTATTTGGGGAGCGGCGTGGTCAGCGACGGCGGGAGCCATACGGAGCTTGTACACGTGACGATCAGCGGCAACAAAACGACCGGGCTGTACACCGGGGGCAGCAGCGTCACTGTCGTCCGCAACAGCGTCATCTTCGGGAACGGGACGAACGTTTACAATTACATGAGCACTCCGCGGTTCAAGAACAGCCTGATCGGGGGCTCGGGCGGAAGCGCCGCTTGGAACCCTTCGCTCGGCACCGACGAAGGAGGCAACGCGGACGGCGATCCGCGGTTCGCCGGCGCGATGCCGGCGGTCAGCGCGCCGACCCTTGCCGGAGATTACCGGCTGCGGGTCGGATCGCCCGCCATCGATCGGGGAAGCGACGCGGAATTGCCGGCGGGGATCGAGACGGACCTGCCGGGCGCTCCCCGTATCGCCGGCGTGCACGTCGATATGGGCGCTTACGAGTTCCAAGGGATCCGATGGCAAACCGTCGCGGCGTGTGAAGACATCCATGTGACGACGGGGTCGGCTCCGGGCGTCGGCGACCTTCACTTGCCGGCAGCGGCAGAGGTTACGCTCGAGGACGGCAGCGTATGGCCGGCGCCCGTCAGCTGGGGCGAAAGCGCTCCGGCGTATAACGGCGGGAGCCCGGGAACGTATACGTTCAGCGGCACGCTGTCGCTGCCTTCCGGCGTTGTAAACCCGGACGGCTCGGAGACGCCGGCTGCGACAGTCCGTGTCGTCGTAGGCGACCGCGAAATCGTATCGGTGTCCGCTCTCCCCGACATTCTCGTTCGCACCGGCAGCAAGCCGGCGGCGAGCGATCTGAAGCTTCCGGCGACCGTAGAGGTCAAGGCGGAAGGGATAACGGGGACGAAAGCGGTGAACGTCCGGTGGGACGGGGGAGTTCCGGCATACGACGGCCGCAAGCCGGGCACGTACGTGTTCACCGGTACGTTGGAGCCGGGAAGCGGCTTGAAAAACACGGGCGGCTTCAAGGCTACCGTCAACGTCGTCGTCAGCACGAAGGTGATCTATGTCAAGCAAGGCGCCACGGGAGCGAACAACGGGAGCAGCTGGCAGAATGCTTACGCGAACCTGCAACCGGCCTTGGAAGCGGCGACCGGGGCGGGAGACGCCATTTGGATCGCGGAAGGAACGTACAAGCCGACCGGGAACGGAGACGGCAGAAACGCCCATTTCCGATTGAAGAACGGGGTGGCGGTATATGGAGGGTTCGCCGGAAACGAGGACCCGGATACGTTCCAGCTTGCGCTCCGCGATTTCACGGCCCATGAAACGATATTGAGCGGCGATCTCGACGACACGGGCGGTTTATCCGACGGGGACGCTTACCACGTGTTTAATCACGACTTCCGTTATAAGCCTTATTTGGACGGATCGGCCGTGCTGGACGGGGTGACGATCACCGGCGGTAACGCGAACGGCGAGAACGACTTCGAGCGATACGGCGGCGGCATGTACAATTACGGCAGCAGCCCGACGCTGCGGAACGTCGTTTTCCGGGGGAATGGGGCTGCGGGACGGGGCGGAGCGATCGCCAACGAAGAAGGCAGCCATCCGACGTTGTCGAACGCGGTCATCCGCGATAACGAGGCGATGTCCGGCGGCGGCATGTACAATGCGAACGGCAGTCCGGTGCTGACGGACGCACTGATCGAAGGCAACCGGGCCGGCGAATCCGGCGGCGGGATATTCAACAATCATGGCAGCCCTGTATTCACAAACGTAAAGATACGCGCCAACATAGCCGGGATCGACGGGAGCGGCATGTATAGCTTTTCGGGCAGCGCGGTACTGAAGCAAGTGCTGATCACCGGCAACCAATCGCCGGGTTCGGCCGTAAGCAACGAAGCGAACAGCGACGCCCTTCTGATTCACGTGACGATCAGCGGCAATGCGGGCGGAGGAATCACGAATATCGGCAGCGATCCCGTCATCCGCAACAGCATCGTTTACGGCAACGGCAGCAGCTTGAGGAATTTGCTCTCCAGCGTCCCGCAAGTGTCGGGAAGTTTGGTTGAAGGCTCGGGCGGCAGCTCCGGTTGGAAACCGGAGTATGGCGCCGACGTCGGGGGCAATGTCGACGGGGATCCGCGGTTCGCCGCACCCGTGCCGGCGGCTGCCGCACCGACGGCTGACGGCGATTACCGGCTGAAATTCGGCTCGTTCGCCGTCGATGCCGGCGACGACGGCCAGGTGCCGGATGGGGTGATCGCGGATTTGAACGGGAATGCGCGCAAGATCGGGTCTCACGTGGATATGGGCGTTTACGAATTCGAGGGCGTGGATGTGCAATCCATCGGTTCGTTAAGCGAGAAGCGCGTTGCGGCGGGCACCGTCGGCGGCATCGGCGGCCTTCATCTTCCGGCCGAGATTCCGGTGACGCTGCAGGACGGCAGCCCGGCTTCGTTCCCCGTCGGCTGGGATGATGCCGCTCCCGATTTCGACGGGAATACGCCCGGACAATATGTTTTCACGGGGACGCTGATCTTGCCTTCGGGCGTTCGGAATCCGGGTGGATTGACCGTCTCGCTGAACGTGATCGTCTTGTCGGGCAATGTTCAGCTCTCCGAGCTCATCGTGGAAGACGGAGCCGGAAAGAAATGGCCGCTCGAGCCGGAATTCGCGCCGGATACGGAAGTCTATGAAGCTGCGGTGCCTTATGGCGTTGCGAGCATCACCTTGAAGCCGACGGCGGGAACGGCGGGCGCCAAAATCCAAATCAACGGTACGGAAACCGCGAGCGGACAAGCAAGCGGACCCATCCCCCTGGCGGAAGGGGAAAATACGATCACGGTGGCGGTGACGGCGGACGATGGCAAGTGGTCGAAGACGTATCGGCTGACGATCGTACGCGCGATCTCGCCCGGCGAGATGAAGCTGGTTCCCGCGCTGACGAAATCCGACGGGTCCCCTTATACGGCCGGCGAATGGTCTGCGGAGAGTGTGAAGATCAAAGTAGACGCCGATGCAGGCGCGAGCGCAATCGCTTCGCTTACCTACTCGTTCGACGGAGGCCAAGCGATGCCGTATGCGAGTGGCACGGACATCGAGATCGGCGAGGAAGGCATGCATACGATCCTGTTCGAGGCGACCGATACGGCCGGGCATTCGTTAAGCTTCCCGATCGCGGTGAACATCGACCGGACGCCGCCTTCCTTCAGCTTCGGGAAGAATGGCAGCGAGAGCTGGCAACGTTCGGTATCGACCGGGGCGATCGTAAGCGATTCGGCAAGCGGCGTTGCGGAAGGAAGCCTGCAATACGCATGGACACAAAGCGCCGAAACCCCGGATACGGGCTGGATGGCTTTGGAGAACGGGGATCCGCCGGAGTTGAACGGTGTCGACGGAGACTGGTATTTGCACATTCAGGCGCTCGACCGGGCGGGCAATCGGTCCAACGCGGCGACGGAACGTTTCCGGTTGGACAATACGGCTCCTGTGATTCATCTTGCGATGAAGACGGCAGACGGAGATTATGCCGACGATACGTGGACGAATCGGGAGATCACCGTGGAAGCAACCGTAACGGATGCGGACAACGCGGTTTCGCTCGCCTATTCTCTTGATGGCGGAAGCAGCTGGAACCCATATGCGGCAAGCCTTTCGATCCAAAACGACGGGGTATACGCGCTGACGTTCAAAGCCGTGGATTCGGCCGGCAACGCAGCGCTTGCACACCGTACCGTCAAGATCAGCAGAAGCGGGGTCACGTTGACGCCTACGCTTGCGACTTTTAGCGGCAGTTCTTACCGAAGCGGAGAGTGGACCAACGACAGCGTTATTCTGCACGTGTATGCCGAAGCCGCAAGCGGGGTTGCTGCGCTTACGTACTCGTTGAACGGCGGCCAAGCAGTGCCGTATGAGAACGGTACGGAGATTCGATTCGATCAGGAAGGAGAACATTCGGTCGTTTTCCAGGTCATCGATGCCTCGGGCCGTTCGCTGTCCGTTCCCTTGTCCATCAGAATCGACCGAACGCCTCCGTCCGTCGGTTTCGGAACCTCTGGCAGCGAAAGCTGGAGGCGGTCGGCATCGACCCAAGTAACCGTGAGCGATACGGGAAGCGGCGTGAACGCTCTCGCGCTGCGCTACGCCTGGACGCAGCAAAGCACGGCCCCCGCTACGGGCTGGCTGACGTTCTCGAACGGGACGATGCTGAGCAAAAGCGATGCCGACGGGGAATGGTACTTGCACGTTGAAGCGTTCGATCAAGCCGGAAACCGGGTGCAGGCGTCTTCAAACCGTTACCTGCTGGATTCCTCGATTCCCGTATTAAGCGGGATCTCGGTAAGCTCCGGCAAGTTATCTCCTTCGTTTAAGCCGGGTACGACGAATTATGAGGCGGCAGTCGAAAACGGCGTAACGAGCATCACGGTAACTCCGCAGACGGCGGACGCTAACGCAAGCATCCGGGTGAACGGAAGCCCGGTTGCCGGCGGCGCCGGCTCGATGCCGATCGCGCTTCAAGTCGGAGTAAATCCGATCGCGATCGAAGTGACAAGTCGCAACGGGGAATCGCAAACTTACGAGGTGAAGGTCATTCGAGCCGCAGGCCCGCCTGGCGGAGGCGGACCGGGCGGAGGCGGACCGGGCGGATCGGGCAGCGGCGGAACGCCCGAGACGAGGACCCCGGCGCATACGGTTACCATCTCCGCAGCAGCCGGCGGCACGGTATCCGTCGACAGAGTGACCGTGAGGATTCCGGCCGGCGCGTTGGCCAGAGATTTTCAAGTTACGGTGGAAACCGTGAAAGACACGTCAGCGCTGCCGGTGGGCGAAGAGACTTTGCTGGTCGGCGAAGTGTTCACCATCGTCAAGGACGTGCCCGGCAACTACGAGAAGCCGGTGACGATCGTGCTGCCGTTCGACGTTACCAAAGTCGATACGGCGAAATACGAGGTCGGCGTCTACTGGTTCAACGAGGAAACGAAAGTCTGGGTGAAGCTCGACCATATCAAGGTCGATCCGGCGGCCGGGACGGTGAGCGGGGATGTGCTCCATTTCACGAAATTCGCGGTGCTGGCCGTTCCGAAATCGGAGCCGCCGAAGGAAGGGCCGCAAGCCGGCGCCTCTTTGACCGATATCGAAGGACACTGGGCGAAGGATGCGATCCAGAAGCTGGCCCAGCTCGGCGCGGTGAGCGGATACGCCGACGGTACGTTCCGGCCGGACCGCACCGTCACGCGGGCGGAATTCACGGCGATGCTCGTCAAGGCGTTCGGGCTGCAGGAGCAAGGGAACGCGTCGTTCGACGACACGGCAGACCATTGGGCGCACGACGCAATCGCCGCGGCGGTCGCCGCCGGCATCGTGTCGGGTTATGACAGCCGCCGCTTCGGGCCGGACGACAAAATCACGCGGGAGCAGATGGCGGTCATGGTCATGCGGGCCGCGAAGCTGAAGCCCGCTGCCGCGGACGTTTCGTTCACCGACGGCAAACGGATCTCTACGTGGGCGAAGGAGGCGATCGCCGCCGTGCAGCAGGCGGGCATCGCGCGGGGGTACCCGAACGGCAGCTTCCGCCCGCAAGGCAGCGCGACCCGGGCTGAGGCGGTTGCGATGATCGCGAAGGCGCTGCAATCGGGAGCTTAGGTCCGCACGATTTAAGGTGATCGTCCTCGAAGGGCGCGACCGGATCGGAGGGCGTCCGGAGGCGAAACGAAGAGCGATTCGCAACATCGGAACGGCTGTTGAACAAGCTATATTTACGGTTTCCGGAACCGTTCCGGGACGAGGATAACAGCTTGTTCCGGTCTATTTCCGCAACCGGCCGCAAGGCAAGGCCAATCACGAGGAAGCCGTCCCGTTCGTCGTCCGTACCTTGGCGCAGGAGCCGGTTCGATGACGTACTTGGCGGATTTGAACCGCTAAGTACGAAGAGTAAAGGGGGGATCCCCCCTGAATCGGTCGAAATAGCGGCGGAGAGACACGAATCAGCATGTGAACATGCGAATCGGTCGAAATAGCGGCGGAGAGGCATTAATCCGCATGTGAACATGCGAATCGGTCGAAATAGTGGCGGAGAGACACTAATTAGCATGCGAACATGCGAATCGGTCGAAATAGTGGCGGAGAGACATTAATCCGCATGCGAAAATGCGAATCGGTCGAAATAGCGGCGGAGAGACACGAATCAGCATGTGAACATGCGAATCGGTCGAAATAGCGGCGGAGAGACATTAATCCGCATGTGAACATGCGAATCGGTCGAAATAGTGGCGGAGAGACATTAATCCGCATGCGAAAATGCGAATCGGTCGAAATAGTGGCAGAGAGACACGAATCAGCATGTGAACATGCGAATCGGTCGAAATAGTGGCGGAGAGACACGAATCAGCACGAGATCACGCGAATGGGTAGAAATAGCGTCGGAGAGAGACGAATCAGCACAGGATAATCAGCATGTGAACATGCGAATCGGTCGAAATAGTGGCGGAGAGACACGAATCAGCATGTGAACATGCGAATCGGTCGAAATAGTGGCGGAGAGACACGAATCAGCATGCGAACATGCGAATCGGTCGAAATAGTGGCAGAGAGACATTAATCCGCATGCGAACATGCGAATCGGTCGAAATAGTGGCGGAGAGACATTAATCCGCATGCGAACATGCGAATCGGTCGAAATAGTGGCGGAGAGACATTAATCCGCATGCGAAAATGCGAATCGGTCGAAATAGCGGCGGAGAGACACGAATCAACACGAGATCACGCGAATCGGTCGAAATAGCGGCGGAGAGACACGAATCAACACGAGATCACGCGAATCGGTCGAAATAGTGGCGGAGAGAGACGAATCAGCACAGGATGGGGGATCCCTGGGGGTCCTCCTTCTTTTTTTACGCGGATCGCCGCAGCCGGACACGCAAAAACTTTCCCATCCCTTACTTTGGTCAGGTGCTCCCTCGGCGCGGGTTTCTTAGAATAAATACAGTATACGATAACATTCGACAGAAAGGGATTTGTCCATGATCGATAATCCGCTTTGGAAGTTGCAAACGATACTCCGCAACGATGGTATTTTGATCACCTTCTCCGGCCGGCTATCCCAGCATTTGATCGAGGAGTACGGCGAAGCCGTCAAGCGGTACCTGGAAATGGAAAACCGGCCGAAAAACGAAATCACGCTCATTTTCTCGATCTTTATCGAGCTGACGCAGAACATTAAAAATTACTGCACATGCAAAAGCTCTTCTCCGGCCGCGTTGAGAATATCCGATTCCAGCATCGTCACGATCGGCAAAAACGGGCAAGGAAGCTACGTCGGCTCCGGCAATCTGGTCGAAAACGAGGACGCCGAAGGACTGGTCGCCCGCGTCGAACAGATCGTGAAGCTGGACAAAGACGGACTGAAGCAATTGTACAAGGAAAAGCTGCGCCAGGAGCGTCCGGAAGGCGAGATCGGGGCCGGTATCGGGCTGATCGATATGGCGAGGAAGGCGACGCTGCCGCTGGACTATTCCGTCACGAAAATCGACGAGCAGCTATCCTTCTTTACGTTAAAGGCGGTGGTTCGGTCATGAGTTCGCTGCAGCCGATTCACATGGCAAGCTCGCGAAGCACGCCGGAAGTCCGTTTCGATCCGGGTCAGGACATGCTGGCCATTCGCGGCTCCTGTTATCCTGAAAATGCGCTCCAATTTTTCCATCCGCTGCTTCGATGGGTGGACGAATACTTGGAGCAGCTTCCTGCGGAAGCCGCCGTCCGGGTTGAGCTCGAGCTGCCTTACATCAATACCTCCAGCATCAAGGGCTTCTTGACGCTGTTCGAGAAGCTGGAGGCGGCGCATCTCACCGGCAAAAACATCGTCGTCTTCTGGAGCTATGACGAGGACAACGAGAGCGAACGCGAATGCGCCGAAGAGTTTAAAGAAGATCTTACCCTGCCGTTCCACATCCAGGCCCGCAACGAGGGGTAACGACAGGGATCGGGGGAATCATGCGATGAAACGGAAGAGTAAAGGTATCGATCGTTCGCAGCCGCTGTACGACGGCAGCGTGTTCAAAGTGATGCTGCTGGCCGCGGTCCTGCTCGTACTGTCGACGACGTTGATCGGAGCCGTGTCCTACCGGATCACCCAGAACGAGATCGTCAAAAAACTGAAGTCGCAGGAGCTGGGCACCATTGCGAAATCGGTCTCTTCC
Organism: Cohnella sp. CFH 77786; assembly: GCF_019400745.1. Lineage (GTDB taxonomy): Bacteria > Bacillota > Bacilli > Paenibacillales > Paenibacillaceae > Cohnella. The sequence continues at coordinate 17,952 of NZ_WJIB01000028.1, forward strand.
CGGGTCGAGGAGAGAATCGGCCGGGCCGTCGAAACCGCCACGATGCTTGCGGACGATCCGCTTATCATCGAGTGGGTCAAGGGCGGAGAGCAGGATGCGCGATTGGGTGAAGGCATTCTGGCCAAATTGCGAAGCATTCCCGACGAATTGGACTACACGACGGCCAGCGTACTCAGCAACGAAACGAAGCACTACTGGTCCGACCATGGGTTGCTGAAAACGGTCAGCCCCGGCGATCCGGACGACGACTGGTTTTTCCGGGTCGTCTCGGCCGGCCGCAAAACGACCGTGAACATCGATTGGAACGATAAACTGAAAGACACGTTCGTTTTCACGGACATCTTGATCGGCGACGTCCGCAATCCGCTCGGGGTCGCAGCCGTCGGCATGAGCCTGAAGGCGCTGTCCGCGGACTTCGCTTCGTACCGCTATGGGGAAGACAGCCATCTGTGGATGGTGGGGAAGGACGGCTCCATCTATTTATCCGATCGGTTCGAACAGGCCGGCCGCAACATTTCCGAGTACTTATCCCCGGAAGTTCAGCGCAAGCTGGCCGCCGCCGATCCCGGACAGGAGCTGCTGCTGGAAGAGAAAGACCAGGAAGGGCAGCTGATGGACATGATCAGCCGCCCGATCCCTTCGATGGGGACGCGCCTACTCGTGCTCGTGCCGCGAAGCGAGACGGTCGGATTTTTAAGCGCCATCCGAATTCAGACAACCGTGGCCGTGCTCTTCACGATGGGGATTATCGTGTTTTTCTTCTACTACGTTTCCCGCAAGCTGGCCAATCCGTACAAACAGGCGTTGCGGATCAACGAACAGCTGGAGCGGATCGTAGCCGACAGAACGAGGGAATTGGAGCGCAAAAACCGCGAGATGACGGACAGCATCCTCTATGCGAACCGCATCCAGCAGACGGTGCTTCCGTCCGGAGCCAGCCTCGAAAGGGCGTTTGCGGGGCATTGGGTCGTGTGGAAGCCGCGGGACGTCGTCGGAGGGGATTTCTATTGGACGAAAGAGGTCGGCGGCGTCAAATGGGTGGCGGTTGGAGATTGCACGGGACACGGGGTTCCCGGAGCATTGATGACGATGCTCGTCGTCTCCCTGCTCAGCCGGATCGCGGACCAGGGAGATAACGATTCTCCCGCCGGCGTCTTGCGCAAGCTGAACCATCTCCTGAAGCAAACGCTGAACCAGACGGATCCGGAAGGATTGACCGATGACGGCCTCGATTTGGGGCTTTGCTTCGTACGGGGGGCCGAGGTTACATTCGCGGGAGCGGGCATTGCGGTCTATATTTCGGATTCCGCGGGCGTGCGGATGGTGAAGGGAGACAAACAGAAAATCGGTTACCGCAGAACGCCGGCGGATTTCGAATACGAGAACCACCCGCTTCCGGCGGACCCGGATGCCGCCTACTATCTCGCTTCCGACGGCGTCGTCGACCAGAACGGCGGAGCCAAAAACCTCTCTTTGGGAAGAACGCGTCTCATGACCTGGCTGGAGTCGATGCGGCAGCATCCTTTGCCGGAGCAGCGGTTGATTTTCGAACGTAACTTAGCGGCTTACATGGGGGCCGAGTCTCAACGTGACGACATTGTCCTGCTGGCGTTTCGGTCACGGTACTCGAAGGCGGGATAGGGGGAGCGGACGATGGAAACGGGCCGGGTCAATCTGGAATCGTTCAGGGCGGAACAGGAAAAGCTGCTGCGGGAAATGAACAAAATGCTTCGCATCAGCGACGCCCAAAGCCTCGCCCTCGTCCGGATCAAATCGGAGCTCAAAGCTTTGTTGGACAATGCCGGGCAAGGTTTTCTGACGTTCGACCGCAGCCTGGCGGTGCGGAAGCAGTACAGCGCGGAATGCAAACGAATATTCGGACGCAGGATCGGCGGTCTGCCGTTTGCCGGACTGCTCTATCCCGGGGAATCGGAGGAGCGGGAGCAGACGGAAACGATCCTGCGGATGATTCTCGAGGAACGGGACGAGTTCCTGCGGGCCATGTGGTTGGATTTACTGCCGAAGGAACGGACGATCCATGGAGCAACGGTGAGGCTGGCATATAAGATCGTCGACGAACCGGACGGTGAGCCGTTCTGCATGGCGATTCTGACCGATATTACGCACGAGCGGAAGCTGGAATCCGAAGTGGAACGAGAAAGGCGCATGCTCAAAATGGTGGTCCGGGCGGTTAAGGGCGGAGACGAGTTAGCCGATGTCATTGCCGCGTACCGCCGCTTCTGTGAATCGCCTCCCGGCGCGTTGGCCCGGCTTGAAGCGGACTTGCCTGCGGCGTTCGAGGATTTTTACCGCTCTGTCCATACGTTCAAAGGGAACTTCGCGCAGTACGGTTTCGTGCACATCGTTCCGAAACTGCACGAGCTGGAGACGGAGCTGTCCGTCCGCCGTCAGGAGCTGCTGCAAGCGCCGATCGAGTCGTTCGCGCAGTTCGTCGCATCGCACCGCATGTCCGCATGGCTGGAGGAGGATACGGCCTTTCTTGGGCAGGTGCTGGGCGGCAAGTTCCTGCAGCCTTCCGGCGTGTTGATGGTGGAGGAGGAAAAGCTTGCCGGGCTGGAGCGCAAAATCTCCGATTTGCTTCCGCCCCGGGAAGCCGGCGCGCTTCTTGCCGAGCTGCGGAAACTTCGCCATCGCCCGATCGCCGAGCTGCTGAAGCCGTATCCCGAATGGGTGTCCGGAACGGCGGCGAAGCTGGGCAAGGCGATTTATCCCCTCAAGGTAGAAGGAGAACCTATCGCCGTCGAGCTGGAACGCTATCGGCCGTTTGCCCGGTCGCTCGTTCATGTTTTCAGCAATATGATCGACCATGGTATCGAGCCGGAAGAGCGGCGGCTATTGGGGGGCAAAGATCCGATCGGCCGCATCACCTGCACGCTGGAGCGCAGACGGGATTGCTTGATCTTGAGGATCTCCGACGACGGTAAGGGCATTGATCCGGCGGAGGTCCGCAAGCGGGCCGCGGCTGCGGGGATGTACGGCGAAGAGGAGGCGGCCCGGATACCGGACGAAGAGATCGTTCAGTTGATTTTCCTCGGCGGGTTGTCGACACGCGATGAGGTGAGCGGCCTGTCGGGTCGAGGAGTCGGACTGGCCGCCGTGAAACGGGAGGCGGAAAGGATCGGCGGATCGGTCCGGGTGGAGACGAGGCTGGGGACAGGCTGTTCTTTTATTTTCGATTTGCCGTTGATGGAGTAGAGGGTTTGATGCCCTGACCACGGAAGAGCGGAATCCGGAAAATCGTGACATGGATCGAGCGCGGATTCGCGGTATGGAGGAACGGACTCGTGACCAAGGAAATCAGCCGCCGTCAATTTCTTAAAGGAGCGTTTATGCTTGGAGCCTCGATCCTCGTATCCGGATGCACAGGCACAGCCAAGAATCTCACCGTCGCAAGCAAGACGGCAGACGGCAATAAAAAGGAAGAAACGTCAAGCGGAAACGCGGAAGTGCTCGTGATCGGTGCCGGCATCGCGGGGCTGGCGGCCGCACGGGAGCTTCGCTCCGCCGGATACAAGGTCGTGATCCTCGAAGGGCGCGACAGAATCGGAGGACGATTGTGGACGGACCGGTCGTGCCCGGACTTTCCCTTCGATAGGGGCGCTTCGTGGATTCACGGGATACGCGGAAACCCCATTGCCGATATGGCAAAACACTGGAACATCGCCGGCGTTCCGTTCGACTACGATTCTAAAGCCTTATACGGTTCGGACGGAACGTTGTTGTCCGATGAGGAAATAGACCGGATTTACGAGAGATTCGACGGTCTGATGACGTACTTGGAAGATATCCGGGAAGGGCTGGAAGAGGACAGTCGAATGAGCATGAAACAGGCATTCGACCGGTGGATCGACGGCGTGCGCTTGTCGGAATCGGAACGGACCGGGCTCGATTATGCGATCAACACGGAAATCGAGCACGAGTATGCCGCCGATATCTCCGAGCTGTCGCTGCTGAACGGGGATTGGGGCCGCGAACGGGAAGGCGGGGATACGCTGATCACCGGCGGGTACGGAGGCATCGCTGCCGGACTTGCCGAGGATCTCGATATCCGGCTTGGCCATCTCGTGCGGCGCATCGAATGGGATCGGAATCACGTTAATGTAATCACGAACCGTGCCCGCTTCCGCGCGGATCGGGTAGTCGTTACCCTTCCTCTCGGCGTGCTGAAAAGCGGCAATGTCATTTTCTCGCCGGAACTGCCGGAGACGAAACGGAGGGCGATCCGCAACATCGGAATGGGCGTGCTGAACAAGCTGTATTTGCGTTTTCCGGAACCGTTCTGGGACGAGAACAGCAGCATGCTGGGCTACATCTCCCAAATCAAAGGGGAGTGGGCGGAATTCGTGAACTTGGCCAAATATACGGGGCAGCCGGCCCTGGTCGGTTTTTCCGCCGCCGCGAACGCCCGCATGATGGAAAAAGGGTCGGACGAGCGGGTCGTAGCGTCGGCGATGGACGTTTTGCGTACGATCTACGGCGAAGACATCCCCGATCCGACGGGATGGAAGATCACGCGCTGGGGAACCGACCCTTTCGCTTACGGCTCGTATTCCTTCATGGCGCCGGGGGCAAGCGGCAAGGACATCGAAGAGCTCGCGAGACCGGTGGGGGGGCGTCTGTTTTTTGCCGGAGAGGCGACCTCTGGCGAGTACGCGGCCACCGTTCACGGAGCGTACTTCAGCGGGATTCGGGAGGCGAAGCGGATCGGGAAATTAGAGCGGTAATACAGCTGTAAGGGCGGCCATCGACATGACGTGAAACGCGGTCCAACACGGCTTCGGAGACCGTTCACCGAGATGAATCTTGCGAGTAAAGACGGTCCCGGCTCGAACGGTCGGAGGGCCGTCTTTTCATTTTCGACGGTCGGCGGCTAGGCGCTGCGGAAATAAATTGTTCCGACCCTAACTTTGGTCAGGTGTCCACTGTTATCGTATCCCATAAAATGAGAACCGGGTTGACCTATCCATAACGGGAGGAATGGCTTTGTACACTTTTCGCAGAAAGATATCGCATTTCATCTTGGCGGCGATTCTCGGGGTTGGCGGAATTTCGGGATTGCTGATGCCGGGGGGCAGCCTTGCTTATGCGGCAGCACCTGTAGCAAACGGAGATACCGCGACGGTGGAGGAAGACAGCGGGGCGAACGCGATCAACGTGCTCGCGAACGACTCGGATGTAGACGGCGATGCGCTTACGATAATCGCAGTGACCCAGAGCGTACATGGGACAGTGGCGATAACGGGCGGGGGCACCGGCCTCACTTACACGCCGAATGAAAATTACGTTGGTTCGGATTCGCTCACCTACACGGTACACGATGGAAACGGCGGCACCTCGACGGCGACGGTTAACGTAACCGTGACGGGTGTCAACGACGGGCCGTCAGCGGGCGGCGATACCGCGACGGTGGAGGAAGACAGCGGGGCGAACGCGATCAACGTGCTCGCGAATGACTCGGATGTAGACGGCGATACGCTTACGATAATCGCAGTGACCCAGAGCCTACATGGGACGGTGGCGATAACGGGCGGGGGCACCGGCCTCACTTACACGCCGAATGAAAATTACGTTGGTTCGGATTCGCTCACCTACACGGTACACGATGGAAACGGCGGCACCTCGACGGCAACGGTTACCGTAACCGTGACGGGTGTCAACGACGGGCCGTCAGCGGGCGGCGATACAACGACGGTGGAGGAAGACAGCGGGGCGAACGCGATCAACGTGCTCGCGAACGACTCGGATATCGACGGCGATACGCTTACGATCATTGCGGTGACCCAGAGCGCCCATGGACTCGTGGAGATAACGGAGGGAGGCACGGGCCTCACTTATACGCCGGATACGAATTTCAACGGCCCGGATTCGTTCACCTACACGGTGAGCGACCATAACGGCGGCACCTCGACGGCGACGGTTAACGTAACCGTGACGGGTGTCAACGACGGGCCGTCAGCGGGCGGCGATACCGCGACGGTGGAGGAAGACAGCGGGGCGAACGCGATCAACGTGCTCGCGAACGACTCGGATGTAGACGGCGATACGCTTACGATCATTGCAGTGACCCAGAGCGCCCATGGACTCGTGGAGATAACGGAGGGAGGCACGGGCCTTACATATACGCCGGATACGAATTACAACGGCCCGGATTCGTTCACCTACACGGTGAACGACAACCACGGCGGCACTTCGACGTCGACGGTCACCTTGACGGTGAACAGCGTAAACGATACGCCAACGGCAAACGATGATCCCGTCACCGTGGAAGAAGACAGCAGGGCGAACGCCATTGACGTACTTGCCAACGATTCCGATTTAGAAGGCGACAGCCTATCGATTATCGAAGTCACCGATGGTGCTCACGGTAAGGCAGTCGTGACGGGGAACGGTAAAAGCGTTGAATATACGCCAGCTGCCGACTATAGCGGTCTGGATACGTTCACCTATAAGGTGAGCGACGGGCATGGCGGATCGGCAACCGCGACGGTTCGCATTACGATCGACAAATTGTCGTACACCATCGCACCGCTCGCTGACTTGAGGTTGACGGATTTGAACGCCGGCTATCTGCCGGGATCTCAGCAAACCCAAACGGTTACGGTGAGCCGTAAGGGTACGGGGCCCTTAAAAAATATGTCCGTCGCGCTAAGCGGAACGAACGCTGCCGATTTTACGGTCACCCAACCCGTACACGGTACGTTGGATTCCGCCACTCCGACGACGGCCTTCACCGTGAAAGGCAAGGATGGATTGGCAGCCGGAACCCATACGGCAACGGTTACCGTATCAGCAACCAAGATGACGCCAGTGACTTTCTCGGTGACTCAGGTCGTCTACAACAGGCCGTCCAATAGCCCTGGCGGAAGCGGCACGCCTCCATCGGACGGGCCGAAGAACACGACCAAGCCAACGAAATCCGATGCGCAGACGCTGGTTAACGGCAAGGCGGAAAGCGTGGGAACCGCCACAACGACAACCGTAAACGGCCGGACGGTTACGACGGTTACCGTCGATCCGGCGAAAGTCCAGCCGAAACTCGAAAGCTCTGAAAAAGGGACGGTCATCACGATACAAGGGGATGCGAACGCCGACGTTGTCATCGGGGAACTGAACGGACAACTGATCCAAGACTTGGCTCAGAATCAGGCGGTTATCGTCATTCAATCCAAGGACGGCTCCTATTCTTTGCCTCTGGAACGGATTTCTATGGATTCGCTCGCGAAGCCATTCGGCACGGATGTTCAGCTTCAAGACGTGCAACTGCTGATCGAAATGTCGAAGCCGACGGCGGAAACGGAGAAGTTGGTGGCATATTCGGCAGTTCAAGGGGAGTTTACGATCGTGGCGCCTCCTCTTGAATTTAAGGTAAGCGGGGTTAGCGGAGGGCGGAAGTTCGAACTGACCCGGTTCGAGGGCTACGTCGAACGCACGATTGCTCTTCCTGCTGACGCGGACCCCAGCAAGGTCACGACAGCGCTCGTCATCGAACCTGACGGCAAGACCCGCCAAGTTCCGACCAAGATCGTCGAAATCGACGGCAAGTATCATGCCAAGATGAGCAGTCTGACGAACAGTATTTATGCCGTTGTTTGGCATCCGGTTGATTTTCAAGACGTTGCCCGGCATTGGGCGAAGGATGCCGTGAACGACATGGGATCCCGAATGATCGTCAGCGGTGTGGGCGATGGTCGGTTCGGCCCGGACCAGCATATTACTCGCGCCGAGTTTGCCGCGATGATCATCCGGGCTTTGGGGCTGAAGACCGTCAACGGTTCGATCCCGTTCACGGATATCGCGGCATCCGACTGGTATCGCGACGCGATTCAAACCGCGTACGCTTACGGCTTTATCGGAGGGTTCCCGGACGGCACGTTCCGTCCGCTGGACGCCATCTCGCGTGAGCAGGCCATGGCGATGCTGGTCAAAGCGATGGAGATCACCGGGCTGCAGGCGAAGCTTCAGGCCGGCGGCGAGGCGCGTTTGCTCGAATCGTACGCGGATGTCGGCGAGCTTTCGGAATGGGCAAGACCAAGCATGTCCGCGGGCTTGCAGGCGGGAATCGTCTCCGGCCGAACCGCCACGCTGCTCGCGCCCAAGGGGATGATCACCCGAGCGGAGGCCGCAGTCATCGTAAGGCGGATGCTGCAAGAATCCGGTTTGATCTGATTCCTCCGAACCGCACGGACCGTTTCCCTCTGCCATGAAAGCGGGGGAGGTGGAGAAATACGCGATAGAGCCGTCATCCGGAAGTACATGATTAAGCGGAGGTGCTGCCATGAGTGGGCGAATCGACTTACGGCTTTGATGTTGGCTTTATGCATCATGCGATTTCCTTTCGGAGGTGCGAACGCGGAAGCTGCGACGGCAACCGGTCAAGATCTCGCAGGACACTGGGCGGCAACGCCATTGACAAAGTGGAAGGAAAAAGGCTGGTTGAACGGTTATGCGACGGTACCATCCGACCCGATCAACAGGTGACGCGGGGCGAGTTTATGGCGCTCGTCAATAAATCGTTCGGATTTACCCGAATCGGGTAGGGATGTGAAGTCCTCCGATTGGGTTTACCCGGAATTGCGGAAAGCGGTTGAGGCGGGTTACATCTCCTGACTTCACTTCGGGCCAAATCCTGACTCTGATCGAGACGGATGAGGAAGATCAACTCCCCTGCCTGGCATAAGCCCGGGGCAGGGGAGTTTTTTAGCCCCCTTATTTACGCCGAAAAAAAAGAGCATGCCCCTAACTTTAGTAAGGTGTTGGCCCCTTTTCTTTCCCTTACAATAGGGACAACAATAGGACGTCAGAACCAGGCTGAGTCAAAATTCAGTTGAAGCTTAGCGGTTCCAGAGAGAAACGAAAGCGGGAGAACGAATGATAGGACGGCATCGTGGTCGGCAGATGGCAATCGCGAGACAAAGCGCGAAAATCGTGATTTTTGCGCTTGCCTGTTTATTGTTGGCGCAACAGGGACTCGTCCGGCCGGCTTCGGTTGCAGGCCAAATCCCGGCGGGGGTAGAGGAGCCCGGCGGAGTCATCGCGCTCCGATGGGAATCGTACCGGTGGGACGTTTCCCGTGACGCGAGCGGCGGGCAGCGGATCCCGGTCGACAACCCTGCGTCCGGCTGGCTGCCGTTCGACGAGATGATCCGTCCGGGACCGATGCAGGGTTCGCCGGAAGAAAAGACGCTCTGGCTCCGAACGACGCTCCCCCAGACAGGCGCGGTTTCCGATCCGTACCTGCTTCTCTCCGAGTCGACGGCGGCTTTCAACCTGGAGCTGTACGTCGACGGCGAGCGGATTTTCGTCTCCGACCGCGACAAAGTGCCCTTCGGCTTGTATCGGTGGGACATGCTGCCGATTCGCCCGGAGTACGCGGGCAAGACGCTCGAGCTCCGGATTTCGCCCGGACGGACGGTGAACTACGAGTTCCGGGTATGGAGCGGGTCGCAGGCGGATTTGTTCAAGAAGCTGATCTGGGGCGACTTGAACTTCCTCATGCTCGGTTTTCTGCTCTTCGTGCTCGGGGCAGCCTCGTTCGCCATGTTCCTCAGGTATCGCGCGGAGAAGCTGTATTTGGCTTTTGGCTTATTCACCGTAAGCATAGCAGCCGATTTCGTGCTTTGGGGCGGCAGCTGGCAGCTGTTCGCCAATCCGGCGCATTTCCACGCCATCGGCTATCTTGCCTATACCGCCTGGTACGTGTCCTACGCCAGCTTCCTGCTTATGTTCGAAGCGGTGTTCGGTTCCGGAGCCAAGCGAATCATTCGAAAATGCGCCTATGTGGTACTCGGCTACGGGGCCGTCGCGCTCGGAACGAAAGCGGCCTTCGGCAGCAAGCATGATTGGCTGTTCTACTACGGGTTGTTTTACTTCGTCTTGTTTATCATCATGCTGATCGTGCTGTACACCTTGTTCAAAGCGCTGAAGAAGCGCAGGGACGCCGAGGCGAAGCTGTTTACCGCCGGGTTCCTGGCCATCATGCTGACGGATGCGTTCGTTCGGGTGGCTTGGCGGCTCACTCCGATCAATTTGAGCCAGACGTCGCCGGGGCTTTTCTCCTTCATCTCGGTCAAATGGAATCACTATGGCATGTTGGTGTTCGCGCTCTGCATCGGCGTCATTCTCCTCCGAAGGTTTGCCGAATTGAACCGGCGCGTGCAGGTGTATGCCGAGGAACTGCGGTTGAAGAACGAACAGCTGCTGCAGATGGACAGGTTGAAGGACGAGTTTCTCGCCAACACGTCGCACGAGTTGCGCACGCCGCTGAACGGAATTATCGGCATCACGGAGTCGCTCATCGACGGGGCCGCGGGCGAGCTGCCGAAGCCGGTCGCCTCCAATCTCGGCATGGTGCTGGCCAGCGGCAAACGGCTGGCGAACCTCATCAACGACATTCTCGACTTCTCCAAATTGAAGCATCGGGACATCCGCATCCGCAGGACGACGGTCGACATCCACACGCTGGCCGATATGATCCTGGCGCTGTCCCGGCCGTTCATCCGCGGCAAGGACATCCGGCTCGTGAACGCGATTCCGCCGGGCACCTACGCGGAAGGGGATCCCGACCGGCTGCAGCAGATTTTGCAGAACCTGATCGGAAATGCCGTCAAGTTCACCCATCAAGGAATCGTCGAAGTCGGGGCGGACCGCACTCCGGATGAGGACGGCAAGCGGTTGGAGATTTATGTAACCGACACGGGCATCGGCATCGCGGAGGAGAAGCTGGACCGCATCTTCGAATCGTTCGAGCAGGCGGACGGCTCGACGGCCCGCGAGTACGGCGGTACGGGACTCGGGCTTACGATCACGAAACAGCTCGTCGAGCTGCACGGCGGGAAGATCTTTGTAGAGTCAGTAATCGGCCAAGGTTCACGGTTTGCGTTTACGCTGCCGTCAGCATCTATGCCTCCTGCGTACGAGGGCTCGGATGCGGCGGAGACGTTGGTCACGAAGCTTCGCGGGGCGGACGAGGAGAACGGTCCGGCGGAGACGGAAGCCGCATTGGTCGCTGAATCGGAAACGGAAGAACTGCCGCAGCCGGACGGGCCATCGGAGGCGGCGGCCGCGGCCGCGGACGAGACGGAATCTGAAGCGCCCGGGCCCGTTCCCGCGATCCTGATCGTCGACGACGATCCGATCAACCTGCAGGTGCTGGCCAACCATCTGAGGCTGCACCGGTACGCCGTACGGCAGGCGGAGAGCGGAATCGAGGCGCTTCGGCAGATCGAGCAAGGTTTCTTGCCGGATCTCATCGTGCTGGACGTGATGATGCCCCGGATGTCGGGTTTCGAAATGTGCATGCGGCTGCGGGAAACGTATCCAACCAGCGAACTGCCGGTCATCCTGCTCACGGGCAAGAACCAGGTACAGGACCTTGTCGACGGCTTCGAGGCGGGCGCCAACGATTATTTGACCAAGCCCGTTTCCAAAAAAGAACTGCTCTCCCGCATCCAGCTGCATCTGAAGGTCGCCCGGTGGCATGCGATGCTGGAGCACCAGGTTCGGGAGCGGACCGACGCCATCCGCAACCTGCTTGACAACGCGGGCCAAGGCTTCCTATCGTTCGGCCCCGGGCTGAGGGTGCATGAGGAGTACAGCGTAGAATGCTTAACCCTGTTCGGACGCGAGATCGCCTTCGTTCCGTTTCCGGAGCTGCTGTTCCCGGAAGATGCGGAGACGCAGGCGCAGACCGGATCGCTGTTTGAGATGATCCTGGAAGAGGCGGATCCGTTCGTGCGGGAGATGTGGATCGGCTTGCTGCCGCGGGAGCTCGACATTCGGGAAAGGACGATCCGGCTCGAATACAAGATCATCGATGTTTCGGGCGACGGGCGGATCTGCATGGCCATTCTGACGGACATCACGCACGAGCGGTATCTCGAGACGCAAGTCGAACAGGAAAGGCGGGTGATGAAAATGGTAGTCAAGGCAGTTACGAACAGCCGGGAAATCGCGCGGCTCACCGCCGATTACGGACGTTTCTGCGAAGCGCCTCTCCCGGCGGCCGAAGCCGGGAGCGCGGAATCGCCGTACGCCCGTCTGTACCGGACCGTCCATACCTTCAAAGGAAATTTCGCGCAATTCGGTTTCGTGCACATCGTACCGAAGCTTCATGAGCTGGAGTCGAGATTGTCGGAAGGGAAACGGGAGCTGATGGCGCGGGAACCGGAAGCGCTGGTTGCTTTCTTGGAGCCGTACCGCTTGTCCGAATGGCTGGCTGAGGACATGGACCTGCTCGAGCGCATGCTGGGAGACGCCTTCCTGCCATCGTCCGATGTCTTGATCATCAAGGAGGAGCTGCTTGCCGAGCTCGAGAGGAAAGTGTCGGAGCTGCTGGAGGAGAAAGAAGCGAAGGAACTGCTTGCCGAGCTTCGCCGATTGCGATACCAACCTTTCCGCGAATTGCTGAAGCGGTATCCCGGTACGACGGCGGAGACCGCGATGAGGCTGGGCAAGCCGATCCATCCGGTCGAGCTTGCGGGAGACGATACGCCGGTCGACTTGGAAATGTATCGTCCGCTGGCCGCGTCCCTCGTTCACGTGTTCAACAACATGGTGGATCACGGCCTCGAACCCGGTGAAGAACGGACGGCCGCAGGGAAGGATCCGCTCGGACGCATCGTTTGCCGATGGGAGCTTCAACCGGGCGTGCTGGAGCTTGTCATCTCCGACGACGGCAGGGGGATCGACGCGGACGCGATTCGGCGAAGGGCCGTCGCTCGCGGCTTGTACTCCGAAGACAAGGCGGCGGCTTTAACGGACGAAGAGATCATCGCGAGCATCTTTATGGACGGTTTCTCGACGAAGGATGAAGTGACGGAATGGTCGGGCCGCGGGGTCGGGCTTGCCGCCGTCAAGCAGGAGGCGGAGAAAATCGGAGGCTCGGTCCGGGTAGAGACGGAGCCGGGAGAAGGCTCGGCATTTATTTTCCGTCTGCCGGCAGAGAAATAGACCAACGGGTAAACGAATGGAGGAGGAACTCGATCATGGCGCGAATTGTGATCGTAGACGATACGGCGGTTATGAGGAGCCAGCTGCGGTACATTTTCGAACGGAGGGGCGATGTCGTCGTCGCCGAGGCTGAGAACGGGAAAGACGCGATTCTGGCCTATAAACAGCATCTTCCGGATTTATTGACGCTCGACATCAATATGCCGGTCATGTCGGGGGTTGAAGCGGCCAAGGAGATCAAGGCCGAATTCCCCGAAGCGAAAATCGTGATGATCAGCTCGGAAAGCGAACGCGGCCTGCTGATCCGGGTCGTCAAGAGCGGCGTTACGCATTACATTCTGAAGCCGTTCGAAGAAACCAAAGTGCTGCAAGTCGTCGAGCACCTGCTCGGCAGCAAAGAGAAAACCTCGGAGCGGATGCCGCATTCGGCCAAAGCTTCATCCGCCGCCGGTGTTCCGCAGCATGGGTTTGACCGCCGCCACGAGGCGCCGTACGGCCCGTCGGCTCAATCCGGTTTCGTGCCTTCAAGACAGGGAGCAAAGGAATCGTCTAAAAGAATGGTCAACGAGTATTTGATCGGAAAAGTCGTGACCGAGAACGTCTACAACAAGCAGGGCAAACTCCTGCTTCGTGCCGGCAAGACCGTTTCGGAGACGATGGTCGAACTGCTTAAGAAGAATAACATCCGCCATGTCAAGGTCGAGTAGCGCGGAATGGAGCGGCGTGGCTCTCCGGGGGGCGTTTGGTGAACCAAGTGGAAAATAAGGAAAGGCACCCGTTCATAGGGTGCCTTTCGTGCCGGCGGGAACGAAATCCGCTTTCGCCGGGGTCTCGCCCTTATGTTGGGTCCCTCGTGCCGGGTCGATGACGTGGCCGGTTCCGGCTTTCCTGTCGTGGAAAGGGAAGCGGCTCCGATTCAACACGCCTCTAAGCAGATCAAACGCGATAAACGCGTAGTACAGGAACATCGCGGGCAGATACAAGCCCAGAAAGGCGGGCGGCAAACCGATGAGCCCCAGCGCCGGTACTCCCGTCGCGGGCCCGTAGAGCAAGCCGTACCGGACAAGAAGATCGCGCACCCGGATTCCCTCGCCCATCCCTCTCAGCCGGATTCGGACGGCCCATTTGCCGAACGTACGGCCGCCTGCGGCATAAGGAAGCCCAATGAAATAGGCGGCGGCGAGCAGCGGGAAGACATCGGCGGTCCGCATAACGGCGAGTACGGCGAGAACCGGCAGCAGAACGAGCCCATCCAGCGCCAAAGCGACCGCTCTCCGGGTATAGCTGACGCGTTTTTTCGTCAAATCCACCCGTTCGTCCAGTTTGTCGATCCGGGGAAGATGGGCGGACAGCCATGCCGCAGCCGCGAATCCGATCATGCCGCCTGCCGTGTTCGTCATCAGATCGTCCACGTCGAACAGCCGGTACGGGTAGTCGAACAGGCCGTAAATGCCGGTGACCTGCGTGATTTCGAAGAGCAGCGACAACGCCAGCGTTGCGAACGAGCAGGTAACGGAGCGAACCCGGAAATAATATCGCAAGAACATGCCGAAAGGCACCGTAAGGAGCACGTTGAACACGACTTGCAGGAAGGCCCGCTCCGTCAGCAAATGCCAGTACGTGGAGGGGTTATCCGCCTGAACGGCCGTTTCCCTCGCGATATCCCCGATGAATCGGAACGGGATCAGCTGCACGTAGGAGGCAACGTTCGGCGGTTCGTTGTGCAGCGACGCGGGCATGGGAAGAATGACGAGAAACAAGGCGTTCAGCAAGTACAACAGCAGAAGATAGAGCAGCAAAGCCCGGTACATATGGATATACCCGTGCCTTCGGTATTGAACGATCAGGAACGGCATCGTAAACAGCGCAGCGGCGATCGGAAACGCAAGAAATGCATATCCGATCGGGAAGAGATAGGATTCGAACATGGGAGCACCCCCTTACGGCCAAACTTACCTTGTCGCGATAAGAACCTTGATTTTATAGTAGCCCCTGAAAACCCGCGCCACAATCGACTCGGGTTCTGTTCGCGCCCCCGACCGAGGTCGGAGAAAAAAAGGCGTGGACGTAACAATGTTTCGCTTTACAACGTAACAGTGTTATGTTACGATCCTAATCGGAGGAGATGAACATGGACCGAGAATTGATATCCAAGAAGGATCTGCTGGATCAAACGGGCATTTCCTACGGCCAACTGTACCGGTGGAAGCGGAAGCAGCTCATTCCGGAAGAGTGGTTCGTCCGCAAGTCCACCTTCACCGGCCAGGAGACGTTTTTCCCGAAAGATTTGATCCTCGCCCGAATCGACAAAATCCTGAACATGAAGGACGATTTGTCCCTCGATCAGGTGGCAGGCAAACTCTCTCCCTCCTTACCCGATTTCGAACTGCGCAGAATGGATCTTGTGAAACGTAACATTGTTTCGAGTGTGGTGCTTCAGAGGTTTGCAGGGGGGGACCCGGACAACACCGTGTACGCGTTCGAGATGATTCTCTATCTCTACGTGATCGACAACCTGCTGCAAGCCGGCGACATGAGCATGGAGGAAGGAGAGCGCCTGCTCGCGACGATGCGGGACCATTTCCCGAAGTTCGACGGCAAGTCCTGCGATCTGATTTTCATCCGGAAAATGGGCGTTTCCTCGTTCGCGCTCGTGTCCGTGCCGTCGGAGATTTTTTTCGAGAACGGGGTCAAAGTGGTGGCGCGTTTGTCGATGACGGAGGTTGTCGAACGGCTTAAGAGCAGACTGATCTGAAGGAGAACAAGGGAGGATCCGGAGATGGAGAACCGTCCTTACGGGGACTTGGACATGAACGGAGTGGGGAACGCAGGAGGCGGGCGATACCGCCGGGTGTGTACGGATGGCGTCAGCAAAGTGGAAGGCGATGTCCAAGCGGACGAATTTCGCGCGAACGGAGTGACGACCGTCGGGGGCAGCCTGGAAACGGAGACGATGCGCGCGAACGGGAAGCTGAAAATCGAAGGAAAGCTTAAGGCCGGCAAGGCGGATATCGACGGTCTCATCGATGTGCTTGGCTCTCTGACCGGCGAAGAAGTCGTTCTGAAAGGGATTCTCAACATCCGGGGAGACTGCGAGCTGGAACGGTTTGACGCTTCCGGGGGGTTCGAGGTCGGGGGCATGCTGAACGCCGGGTTCATCGACATCGCGCTCTATGGGCACGGCAAAGCCCGGGAAATCGGATGCGAATCGATCCGGGTGCGGAAAATCGCGAAGAGCATATGGAAGGAAGCTTTGCAGAAAATGTTCAGCAAATGGACGCCCGAGCTGCAGACCGGCACGATCGAAGGGGACGATCTCGATTTGGAGCATACCGTCGCTTCCGTCGTCCGGGGAAACCGCGTCGTCATCGGTCCGGGCTGCCGCATCGGCCGCGTCGAGTACCGTTCGGAGTACCGCAAACATCCGGGGGCCCAAGTGGGAAAGGAGATGAAAACCGGTGAGTGAAGCCGTTCTGCGCGATTTGAAGATGACGGGGACCACGACGACCGCGGGCGGTCGGTACAACCTTGTCAGGATTACGGGCGAATGTACGGTCACGGGCGATTTGGCATCCAATCGACTGTCCGTCACGGGGAATATGACCGTTCAGGGAGCCTTGAAAGGGGATCAATTGAAGCTGACCGGGGAATGCGCGATCGGAGGAACGATGCACGCCGGGAAGGTTCAGGGACGAGGCGAGCTTCGGATCGCGGGGGGCGCCCGGGCGGAGAATGTCGCGTTGACCGGCAATGTCAGCGTCGGAGGCGATTTCGAAGCCGGGAGGTTCGACCTGGCCGGGGCTTTCCAAATCGACGGGCTGCTCAGCGCGGACCGTCTCGACGTCCGGTTGCTCGGCCCCAGCCATGCGAGGGAAATCGGAGGCGAGATTCTGATCGTCAGGCGAAGCCGGGCTTTGAAGCTGCTGAACCTGGTGCACGCGAGCTCCGCAGCCGGGTTAAAAGCGGATGTGATCGAGGGGGATGCGCTCGATCTGTCTTATACGAACGCGAAGATCGTGCGCGGCAACAATGTCGTGCTCGGCCCGGGCTGCCGCGTCGACACCGTCGAATACCGGACCTCCCTGGAAGTCCACAAGAGCGCCGTCGTCTTGGAGCGCGTGCGAATCTAACCGGAAATTCAACGTTCTAACCGATAGAAGGAGAGGATTCCGTTGGCACAGAAGCAAAAAAACTTGGGGGTCGTCATCGCCGGCCTGCTGCTCGGCATTCTGATGGCTTCCATGGACAACACCATCGTCGCCACGGCGATGGGGAACATCGTCGGCGAACTGGGCGGCCTGGATAAATTCGTTTGGGTCACGTCCGCCTATATGGTAGCGGAGATGGCGGGCATGCCGATTTTCGGCAAGCTGTCCGACATGTACGGTCGCAAAAAGTTTTTCATTTTCGGTCTCCTCGTCTTCATGGCGGGGTCGGTGCTGTGCGGCATGGCCACGAACATCACGGAGCTGGCGATATACCGGGCCGTGCAGGGCATCGGGGGCGGCGCGCTCGTTCCGATCGCGTTCACGATCATGTTCGACGCGGTTCCGTACGAAATGCGGGGCAAGCTCGGCGGCTTGTTCGGCGCGGTGTTCGGGATGTCCAGCATTTTCGGGCCGCTGCTTGGCGCTTACATTACGGACCATATCGCGTGGGAGTGGGTGTTCTACATCAACTTGCCGCTGGGCGTGCTGGCCTTCGTCATGATCGCGTTCTTCTACAAGGAGTCGCATGAACATTCGAAGCAGCGTATCGACTGGTTCGGAGCATTGACGCTGCTTGGCGCGGTCGTCTGCCTCATGTTCGCTCTGGAGCTCGGCGGCAAAGAGTACGCCTGGGACTCCGCGCAAATCCTGTCCCTGTTCGGCGGATTCGCCGTGCTCGCCATCGTATTCCTGTTCGTGGAGACGAAGGCCGAGGAGCCGATCATTTCCTACTCGCTGTTCCGGAAGCGCCTCTACACGACAAGCGTGCTCATCGCGCTGTTCAGCGGCGCGGGGTTCATCGTGGCGTCGGTGTACATCCCGATCTTCATCCAAGGCGTCCTCGGCGGGACGGCCACCAACTCCGGCCTCGTTCTGCTGCCGATGATGGTCGGATCGGTCGTGACCGCGAGCGTTGGCGGTTTCCTGATGACGAAGGTATCGTACCGGAATATCATGGTTCCGACGCTGGCGATCTTGGTCGGGGGCACGATTTTGACCGCAACGCTGACGCCCGACGCAACCCGTTTTCTCGTCACCGTCTACATGGTGCTCATCGGTCTCGGCATCGGGGCTTCCTTCTCCGTGCTCGGCAACACCGCCATCCACGGCATCCCCGCGAATCAGCGCGGCACGGCCAGCTCTACGCTGAACTTCATCCGTTCTCTCGGCATGACGATCGGCATCACCGTGTTCGGGATTATCCAAAGCCACGTGTTTCTGAATAAGCTGTCCGGCGTCTTCGGTGCCGGCGAAGGGAAAGCTCCGATGCCGGAAGGAATCAACTTCAAGGATCCGCATGCGCTGCTCACGCCGGAAGCGCGGGCGAACATTCCGCAAGAGGCGCTGGGCAAAATTTCGGAGATGCTGTCGTCTTCCATCACGTTTACGTTCGCATTGGCGATCGTCCCGGCGGTGCTGGCGCTGCTCGTGTCCTTGTTCATGGGACGTTCCAAGCTGGATCCGCAGGCTCAATCCGGGGAATATTCGGGCGGGCATTGAAGGCTGCGGGGTAACGGAAAGGAGCGGCTGCTTCGGCAACCGCTCCTTTTTCCGTGTTTGACAGTGGCGGGCGCAGCCCGCTCGAACGAAAGCTCGGGATCGCAGCTTGGCGCCCGTCGCCAACCTGAAACCGCAAACCGCAAACCGCAAACCGCAAACCGCAAACCGCAAACCGCAAACCGCAAACCGCAAACCGCAAACCGCAAACCGCAAACCGCAAACCGCAAACCGCAAACCGCAAACCGCAAACCGCA
>NZ_WJIB01000029.1 GCF_019400745.1 Cohnella sp. CFH 77786
GCTCCGCGTTTCCCAGCTCCCTCATGCGAGGGGGCTGCGTATCCGGTCTTAGCATCCGTTTCCGCATGTTATCCCGGTCTTACGGGCAGGTTGCCTACGTGTTACTCACCCGTCCGCCGCTAAGCTGCTTGAGAGCAAGCTCTCTCACAACTCCGCTCGACTTGCATGTATTAGGCACGCCGCCAGCGTTCGTCCTGAGCCAGGATCAAACTCTCCATAAAGGTAAAACCTTATTGAAGAGCCGTGATGGCTCAAAAGTTAAAGCTGGTTTTTCGAACCGAAGTCCGAATCCGTATTACGCTCGATGTTCAGTTTTCAAGGAGCAATTCGCTCGGCTTCGTCAGCCTCGCTAGCGCCACCGCGTCAGCGGCGACTTAAATAATATATCACAGTCGATTAGGCCGATGCAAGAACTAATTTATTCCTTTTTTCGTCGTTCATCGTCCTGTGCGATTCGCCGCATCCGCTCTAGCAAAAGCGACGATTGCTAATTTACCACAGACCGCCGCCCGGAGTCAACACCGGATTCGCAATATTTTTTATGGCCGTTCATCGCCCGCCGCATACCGCAATTCGAGCTTGAGCGATCCGCGTCCGCGGATCGGCTTCGCCACTTCCCTGGCCAGCCCCCGATGAACCAGCTTCCGCAGCAGCAAGGTCAGGTCCAACGGCAGCCCGTGTAACCGGGAATCTTCCCGAAGCTCCGCGACGGACCACGGTTCGGCCCGGCTGGCCAGCACCCGGAGCAAAAGCGAACACGAAGAACGCATTTTCGTCTGGATCGAGAATTCGCACGCCAGTACGACGAGCTGAACGCGTTTCTCCACCGTTTCGGGGCTGTCCGTCAATTCCTCATATAATTTATAAATGCCGGGGTTCACCAGACGCATCTGCTCCCAAACCGTCATTTCCGGTAGCATTCCCTGTTCGATCAGGCAGATATTCGACCAATACCGCAGACATGCCAATATGTGGCCGTAGGCGTCCGGCACTTGCCCGTTCTGGAGATCCGTCTTGGCCAACATATAAGACATAATGAAACGGGAAAACGCGACCAGCAGCTTCCGTTCGCGCAGTTCCCCCGGCCATTCCTCCAGAAAGTGCCGCAGCTCGGCGATCCGTCCCGTTTCATCGGACAGCAATTCGCCTTGAACGAGCCACCCGACTCCGGTGCGGTCACCGTGGATCACCCACCGATTCAACGTGTCCAACGTAACCCGGCGGACTTGGATGCGCACATCGTCACGCAGCCAATGCTCGATTTCTTCTTGCGGCGAAACGCGATTGCGGACGATCAGCACCAACCGGTCCGTACCGTCGGCAAAAGGCAAGCCCGAATAGGGGTCATGCACGAGCAGAAGCCCGATCATCCCCTCTTCCTTGCCGAATAAGTCGAGGTAGTACCAATCTTTGCTTTCCAGCCGATTCAAACCGTTCACCGTCCGCCCGAAGGTATCGCACCGCACACTGCATAAGTTGGCCTGCACGTAAAATGTAGGCTATAATGTTTTTTGAGGGTATGGTGTAGTTCTACACCCCCCTGCCCGTTTCCTGCTTGAAGCGGGAATGGCCAGAGGTTGAACTAACGAACGGGAGCTAAAGCCACATGAAATGGAAAACGAGCAAAATATCGATGATGCGCACCTGGGGACTGCTCCTCGTGCTGATCGGTCTCGGATTATGCGTGCTGGGAACAAGCGGAATCCTGCTGTTCGGACAAACCGGCAAAATCATCGCGGCTGTCTTCATGGTGTTCGGCATCATTTCGTGCTTCGTCAGCATGGGCGTTTATTTCTGGGTCGGCATGCTGTCGACCAACGCTCCGGTCGTGGATTGTCCGGAATGCGGCAAGCGGACCAAAATGCTGGGGGAAACCGACCGCTGCATGTACTGCCATACGATCCTCACCTGGAATCCCGACAAAGCCACGGAGGCGGCGGAACCGCAACAGCCGGCAGCTCCGGCGCAAACCTGAATCAAAACGGCAAAAAACAGGACTCCCTTCTTGAAGAACGGGTCCTGTTTTTTCATGATGCGATCGGATTAAGGCCTGCTTTGCAAATGCTGATCGATGACGCTCCAGGCGCCGTCGGACGCGAAGCTTCGCGCCCAGGTCGCCACGCCCGCGAGGTTGTATTTTTTGGCCAGCTGCATTCTGGCTTGAAGGGATACGGAATCCTCGATCCAAATTTTCTGCGTGCCCGCGCCGTCCTTGAATTCGACGTAGTTCTGCCCGGCCTCCTCCAAGTACTGGGGTTTCAACTTCTTGTCCGTGAGAAGCTTGCTCACCGCGTCCATGCCCATCGTTTTGGACGACACCTTC
Source organism: Cohnella sp. CFH 77786 (assembly GCF_019400745.1). Lineage (GTDB taxonomy): Bacteria > Bacillota > Bacilli > Paenibacillales > Paenibacillaceae > Cohnella. Next base: position 2,324 of record NZ_WJIB01000029.1, read on the forward strand.
ACGCCCCCGTTTCCGTCCGGCTTTTCCGTCCACATCCGGGTGTACAGAGGCACGCCAAGAATCAATTTGCGAGCCGGCACCCCGTCTTCTTCCAAAATCCGGCGTACCGAATTCTCCGCCCATTGCAGCGAAGAGACGGATCCCGCTTCCGGACTGCTCGCCCAATGCTCGTCGTAGGCCATGACCATCATGTAATCGACCGTTTGGCCCAGCTTGCTCCGATCCAGGAAAAGCGACCAGAATTCGCTGTTCGACTTAGGCGTCACGTCGATGGAGACGACCAGGTTCTGCTCGTGGGCAAGCGGCGTGAATTCGCGAACGAATTGCACCAGGTTGTCCTTGTCCGACGTTTTCACGTTTTCGAAATCCAGGTTGATCCCCTGCAATTGAAAAGTCTTCGCGTACGCAAGCAATTGCTGGATCATCTTGAGCCTTGTCTCATAGGAAGCCAACGCCTGCTCCGTACGCTCCGGCTCGAACCCGTTGCTGAAGAGCGCCCACACTTGCACGCCCTTGGACCTGTACCATTGCGAATACGCGGCGTCCGCCTTGCTGCGGATCGTCCCTGTGCCGTCCGTCAGCTCGAACCAGGTCGGACTGACGACGTTCACGCCCGCCAGCTCCCCGATTTTCTCCGGATTCGGACGGTTCTCGTAGACGGCCTCCCAGGTCAGGTTGATCCGCTGGCCCACCGCTTTCCACGCGATGAACGTCTCCGGTTCTTCCTTGCCCGGAAACTTCTCCACCTCGAGCAACGAAGCGTCATTCTTCGCCACGTAGCCGATATTGCCGGATTCGGTCTGTGCCCGGTACCAGCCGTCTCGTTCTCCCCAAAGACGCAAAACCGTCCCCGGCGCCGCATCTTCCACGATCGGAAACGACTTGTCCGGTCCTTCGCGAAGCTTCGCGCCATTTTTGCGTTCCTTCGGGATTTCCGCACGCTGCACCGCTTGATCCGGGGCAAGCAAGGTAACGATCCCCGTCTTGCCGTCCGTTTCCGATCGGAAACCGAACAGTTCCTTGAGCGGCGCGAGCGGCAAATAAATTTTTCCGTCCTGCTTGACGGCGGCAAACTGAAGCGTAAAGGGTTTTCGGTTCAACGTGGCGTCTAACGCTCCGACCTTGAAATGGATGACCCGCGTCTTCGTGGTCAGGATGACGGAGTCGGTTTCCTTTTCGTATTTGATTCCGTCTCCCGACAGCTTCTGTCCGACCTCAAGCGGGATCAGCATGCCGTCTCCCGCGCCGATGGCATGGCTTTTCGTCCATTCCCCGCCCAGCATGATCGGATGCGAATCGGCGAGATACGGAGGGACGACGTGTTTCGTATTGGGCATTTGCGTCCAAACCCACCATGCCGCTCCGGCTGCGGAAGCGATAAACAGCAATATCATGACGACCCATAACCGGGACCGCCTTCTGCGGGCTCCCAATCCGGCCGCTTGGACCCTGCTCAAATCGTTTCACTCCTTATCGTTGCTGACCTGTTGCCCGTAATTGGACGACAGAGGCGGGGCGAAAGTTGCGAACTCTCCTAAAATGGCAAACGCGCGTAGACGATTCTCCACGCGCGCTTATTCGGCTTTCTTCCTTAATTGCGTTGGTTCGAACAGGACGGGCACAGCCCGTAGATTTCCATTCGATGACCGTGGACCTGAAATCCGGTAGATTGGGCCGCGGCTTCCTCAACGGCTTTCACCGGGGGATGCTCGAAGTCGACCATCGTTCCGCAGCCGGTGCAGATCGCATGGTAATGGTCCGACAGATCCGCGTCGAACCGGCTGGAATCGTCCCCGTAAGTCAGCTCCCGAACCAATCCGGCGTCCACGAACAATTTCAGGTTGTTATAGACCGTCGCGACGCTCAGGCTCGGATATTGTGGCGACAGCGCGCGGAAGATATCGTCTGCCGTGGGATGGACATGGGATTCCATCAAGTATTCCAAAATCGCATATCGCTGCGGGGTCATGCGGACTCCGCCGGATTTGAGCTGGTCCACGGCATGATGAACCCGGGATTCCATGCTCTTCACAGCCTTTCATGATGACGTACGGCTCTCGCGGTCCTGATGCATGCCCGAGCAGTCGACGAAGTCGACGACCAGGACAGGCGGCGATCGCGTAGTCAATTATTTAGACCCATTGTACGTTTCGTTTCTTGGCCTTGTCAATGGAAGAAGAGCCCCTCAGGCCCCGTGCTTCTCCAGCTTGATATCCCCGACCGTCTCCGCGGAGATATGCCGAGAACCGTCTCCAAGCTTGCCGGAAAGCTCTTGCGTGCCGGAATCTTCATGCTCGCGGACTTGGAGAGACCAGTCGTCCTCGATATCGCCGAACGTTGATTTGGCCGTGATGGTGACGCCCGCGTTTTCCGGCCAAGCGAGGGTTACGTCCCCGATCGTGCTGGAAACGTTCCAATCTCCGCCGACCGAACCGCTTCGGACGAGGATGTCTCCGTGCATGTTTTTTGCCGTAAGAGCAGCCAGCGGATTCCGAATCTCCATATTTCCGTTGACGCTTTCCAGATCGGCGTTCCCGTGGAGATCGGCCAGCCTGATATCGCCGTTCAACAGTTTGACCTGCAACGTACCGCCGATTCGTTCCCCGGTAATATCGCCGTTCTTGACATCCAAAGCCAAGTGGACGGATTCCGTTAACCGTTCCAGGCGTACGGATCCGCTGCCGACCAACACTTCCAAAGACGAAGGCATACGGTCTCGCGGCAAGGTGACGGTAATGTCCATACGGGGCTTGCGCAAGTTTCCCTTCCCATAAGGCTGCCCGTTCGCCACGATCTCAACGCTCTCGCCCTCCATGACCTGAACGGCGGACCTTTCCGCGAGCGATTCCGCTTTGGTCCTGTCCGTAACGTCCACATAGACGACCGCTTTCACCTCGATATCCGATCCCGACCCTTCGCGAAGCGTCACGTCACCGTTCACGTCCGAGATGGTCACCTTCTTGCTTGGATCGCGTATGGGAACGACCGTGACGCCCTTGTCGAAGGAATGCTTCGCGCGTTCGGAATCGTAGAAGCCCCAGCCGATGCCGTCCGTCCACTGCCGCAACGAGGATAGGTTGATCTCGTTCCCCCGGGCCGCGATCAGCACGAATCCGCCAAGAACGGCGGCTCCGAACAGCGTTCCGAAGGAAAATCCGACACGCCTCCCTTCATGCCGATGGACGGATTGAACCAGAATGAGTTCGACGCCGAGCGCCACGAGGGCAACAGGCCACCAGACGCTCAGGACGCGAAGCGCGTCCAGAACGCCCGCGTGATCGAGCAACAGGAGAATCCCAAGCGAGGTCAGGGACAAAGCCGCGGTGTAACGGCCGATCTTGATCATTCGCTTTCCCCCGTTACCCTTTTCTTCCGCTGCCGCTTCTCAATTCCCAAATCCACAAGCCGATCCCGGCGCCGATCAGCACGACCGCTCCGGCCATGGAACCGGACGATTGGAACAGCCAATGCGTCCACCCCATGTCCGCCATGAGCAGCAGAGCAACCGCCCCGGCAGCCAGCAGGACAACCGCGGACCCGTTGATGCCACGGTGCCTGCCTTCCGAACCCGGCAGCGGTCCCTGCATATGCCCCATCGGTCCGGGAGGAGGCGGAGTCTGACCCATGGCCTCCGTTATCGGCGTAGGCCCTAGCGGCTCGGGAGGAGGCGTCTGCCCAAGCATTTCAGGCGAAGGCACTTCCGGTGAAGGCGATTGAGTCGGCGGTCCGGCATATCCGGAAGTTCGGGCCATCGGGCTCGGGGGCAAATTTCCCGGCATTCCGTAAGGATACGCTTGCCATGCCGCATGGATCCGCCGATCGTTCACGATGTCCGTGCTCTGGATGGCGTCGAACAGATTGTAGAAATACAGGATCGGGATAAAGAGACTGAGCAGAACGATCGGGAACACTTCGTGTATTTCGATCGCGGTGAACACGATGGCGCATATATTCGCCGCAAGCAGCAGCATGATGACGGCTCCTTTCACCATCTGCCCAAGATAGAAGTGCCCCGTACCCGGAAAGAAAAAGGCCAGCACGCCGGCGATCCATTTTCTTTTCCGGGCGGGGTGCAGCCTCGGATCGTCCGGATATCCCGGCGGATATCCATGATAATAAGGGTTCGAACGGTTCCATTCGCTCATTTTCTGCGTCTTCCTCCAGCTTAGCGGCAATTTTTCCACATTGTAACATGGCTCCAAAATTCCCTACAACCGCTCGGGGACGGGGCGCCGACCTGGCCTGAGGTCTTGGTTGCTCGGGCGGGCGGCATTTCGGCTCAAGCTTTCCGGACGTATCGGACCATGGTAATGCCAGGCGCGGGCTTAAAGATTTCTTCGGGTTGAAAGCCTTGCCGCTCGTAGAGGCGGACGGCGGGTTCATTGCGGGTTTCCGCGGTCACGGATACTTCGGAGCCCCCAGGCACCTCGGCGAGGACATGTGCGACCAGTGCGCTTCCGATCCCTTTTCGAAAATAATCCGGTTGCACCATCATGCGGCAAATGACCGTTACGCCGTCAGGCTCGTCCTCTATGGAGATGGCACCGGCCAACTCGCCGTCTTCCGTCCAGCAGCCGTAAAACGTTTCTCCGCAATGTTGCAGAGTTAGCACGGTATCCTTCAAGGGCGGCAGGTCGGGAACGCCGATGAGGTCGGCTTCCCGCCGGTAAGCGGCATGCTGCAGGGCCCATAGTTCTTCGGCAATATCGGGGTTGGTAAGGTCAAGGGGGTGGATGTGCATGGGAACATCTCCGTTTCGTGCCCAAAATAGAAGAAACGGCACACCGCCCAAGAGCGAATATGCCGTGTAATTGCCTCTACCCCTTCAAACGCTCCATCAGCAGCTTGTTGACGAGCCCGGGGTTCGCTTTGCCTTTCGTTTCCTTCATGATCTGCCCGACGAGGAAGCCGATCGCCTTGTCCTTGCCTCCGCGGAAATCCTCCACGGATTGCGGATTGGCGGCGATGACCGCGTCGACGATGGCGAGAATGGCCCCTTCGTCGCTGATTTGCACGAGCCCCTGCTCCTCGACGATTTGCTGCGGGGACTTGCCGGTTTCGACCATGCCCTTGAACACGGTTTTCGCGATTTTGGTGCTGATGGTGCCTTTCTCGATCAATTGGATCATCTCGCCGAGCCCTTGGCCGGTGATCTTGACGTCTTCGAACTCGAGGTTATTCGCGTTCAAGTAGGCGAGCAGCTCGCCCATGATCCAGTTGGCGGAAGCTTTGGCATCCGACGTGTAGCGCAGGCTGTCTTCGAAGAAGTCGGCCAGCTTCATGGACGCCGTCAGCACGCCCGCGTCGTAGGAGGACAACCCGTACTCCTGAATGTACCGGGCTTGCCGGGCGTCCGGCAACTCCGGAATCGAGGCGCGGACGCGCGCTTTCCATTCTTCGTCGATATGCACGCGGACGAGGTCCGGATCCGGGAAGTAGCGATAATCGTGGGCTTCTTCCTTGCCTCTCATGCTGAATGTTTTGCCCTGCGACTCGTCCCAGCGCCTGGTTTCCTGCACGACGGCGCCGCCGCTCTCGAGCACGTCGGCTTGGCGCATCTGCTCGTATTCAAGCCCGCGCTGCACGCCCCGGAAGGAGTTCATGTTCTTGAGCTCGGCACGCGTGCCGAATTCCTTCTGGCCGTAAGGACGGAGGCTGATGTTGGCGTCGCAGCGCAGCGATCCCTGCTCCATCTTCACGTCCGAAACGTCGCAGTACTGCATGATCGCTTTCAATTTTTCCAAATAGGCTTTGGCTTCCTCCGGAGAACGGATATCCGGCTCGGACACGATCTCGAGGAGCGGCGTACCGACGCGGTTGAAGTCGACCAAAGAGGCATATCCGCCCTCCACATGCGTCAGCTTGCCCGCGTCTTCCTCCAGGTGCAAGCGGGTAATGCCGATCCGCTTCGCGACCCCGTTCACTTCGATGTCGATCCAGCCGTTCCGGCCGATCGGCTGGTCGTATTGCGAGATTTGGTACGCCTTCGGGGAGTCGGGATAGAAATAGTTTTTGCGGTCGAACTTGCACCAATCGGCGATCTCGCAATTGATGGCCATGGCGGCTTTCATCGCGTATTCGACGGCCTGGCGGTTCAGCACCGGCAGCACGCCGGGATGGCCGAGGCAGACCGGGCACGTGTGCGTATTGGGCGGAGCGCCGAAAGAGGTCGAGCAGCCGCAGAATATTTTCGAATTCGTGTGAAGCTCGACGTGCACTTCCAGCCCGACGACGGTTTCGTATTTGTTCATGGACATGTCTGTCGGACCTCCTTAGGAAAGCGCCGGACGGCGGAGATGGTGATCGGTATGGGACTCATAGGCGTGGGCCGCGCGAAGCACGGTCGTCTCGTCGAACGGTTTCCCGATGATTTGCAGGCCGACCGGCAAGCCGTCCGCGAAACCGCAAGGCACGCTGATCGCCGGAACGCCGGCCAAGCTGACCGGAATCGTCACGATGTCGTTCAGGTACATCGTCAGCGGATCGCCGACCTGCTCGCCGATCCGGAACGCCGGCGTCGGAGCGGTCGGGCCGATAATCAGGTCGTACTTCTCGAACGCCAGATCGAAATCGCGCTTGATCAGCGTCCGGACCTTCTGGGCTTTCAAATAGTAGGCGTCGTAGTAGCCGGAACTTAGGGCGTACGTGCCCAGCATGATGCGGCGTTTGACCTCGGAACCGAAGCCTTGGCTGCGCGACCGGCGGTACAGGTCCAGCAAATTGTCCGGGTTCTCCGCGCGCACGCCGTAACGGACCCCGTCGAACCTCGCCAGGTTGGAGGATGCTTCCGAGGAAGCGAGCAAATAATAAGTCGCGACGGCGTATTCCGTATGCGGCAGGGAGATTTCTTCCCATACGGCGCCCATCGATTCGAACACTTTCAGGGCTTCCGAGACCCGTTCTTTCACGCGGGGATCGATCCCTTCCCCGAGGTATTCCTTCGGCACTCCGATGCGGAGCCCGCGAACATCGCCGGTCAGCGCGGCGGTATAGTCCGGAATGTCTACGTTCGCGGACGTGGAATCCAGCTCGTCATGGCCGGCGATCGCTTGGAGGACGTACGCGGCGTCTTCGACGTTCTTGGTGATCGGGCCGATCTGGTCCAGCGAAGAAGCGAACGCGACGAGACCGAAACGGGAAACGAGCCCGTAAGTCGGCTTCAAGCCGACCACGCCGCAATAGGCGGCGGGTTGGCGGATGGAGCCGCCCGTATCGGAGCCGAGCGCGAAATACACTTGGCCGGCCGCGACCGCAGCCGCGGAGCCTCCGCTGGAGCCGCCCGGAACGTGGGCCGGCGACCAAGGGTTGCGGACGGCGCGGTAAGCCGAGTTCTCGTTCGAGCCGCCCATCGCGAATTCGTCCATGTTGAGTTTGCCGACGGTCACCGACTGCGCCGAACGGAGTTTTTTCACGACCGTGGCGTCGTAAATCGGAATATGGTTATCCAAGAAACGGCTGGCGCAGGTCGTGCGGAGCCCTTCCGTGACCATGTTGTCCTTGATGCCGGCAGGCAGGCCGAACAGAATGCCCCGCTCTCCGCCCGCCGCCAGTCGGTCGTCGAGAGAACGCGCCGTTTTCCGGGCACCCTCTTCATCCAGCGTCAGGAAAGCGCCGAGCTCCCCGTCCGTATCCGCAATCCGTTTCAAGGATGCCTCCGTCAGCTCGGACACCGACAATTCCTTGTGCGCCAGCTTATTATGTATATCCGTCAACCGCAGGTCAAAAAGCGACAAAACAGGTTCCTCCTTCATTCCACCGGTAAAATGGGTAGCGCGAGCTTTATTCCAAAACCGCGGGCACTTTGAACTGTCCGTCTTCTTCGTCCGGCGCGTTCGCCAGCACCTTCTCGATCGGCCAAGACGGCCGCGCTTCGTCTTCCCGCATGACGTTCGCCAGAGGAAGAACGTGGCTGGTCGGCTCCACGTCGGACGTGTCCAACTCGCCCAGCTTCTCGGCATATTTCAGAATGGCGTTTAATTGGCCGGTGAACTGCTCCTTCTCTTCTGCGGACAAATCCAGCCTCGCCAGATTGGCGACATGCTCGACGTCTTTCACGGTAATGCTCATGGCCGAAATCCCCCTTGCCTGTTCCGATAGGTAGTCATTCCTATCATTATATCGGACTGCCTGGACATTCTCAATGACGGCAAGCGGAGCGGGAATACATATCCCCTCGTTCCGGGTAATACTAATGAACATTACGATTCCGTCCGGAAGGGAGGAAATAACCGTGAACAAGCCGCCCGTTGCCGCATCCGCGGCGCCGCTTCGGGACGAGGGCTTGGTCGAGTTCGCCGCGGACGGCTTGGATGCCTGTCCGAGGCTTCACGACACGATCCGGAACGCCGGCGGAGATGACGAACAAAACAGCTCCCTGGACGGCACGTCATTCCGATTCGGCAGCTATCGTCAGCTGTTGACGCTGCTGCATCGCCTGCAGAAGGAACTTCTCCGCGAAGAAACGGACCGGATCCGGTTCCGATTCCAGTATGGGGAAAATCCTCTCCCTTGGTCCCCTCTCTCCAGCCTGTTCGAAACGGTGGGGGGACGCGGGGTAACCGAATATATCCTGCACCGGTATTTTACGACGCATCTGCAGCCGATCGTGCAGCCGAACGGACAAATCGTCGGCTACGAGTGCCTGCTTCGGCCGCTTCCCGAGCAAGCGCCTTTCCGTCCTTCCGAGTTGTTCGAGAAAGCCCGCAAAATCGGCCAGCATTCGTTCCTCGACCGGGAAGCCCGGCATGCGGCCATCCGCATGAGCTCGTCCCACTTGCCCGCCGGAATGAAGCGTTTCGTCAACTTTCTGCCTTCATCTCTCTATTGCACGGAGACTTGCCTTCGGGGGACCTTCGAAGCGATCGAGGAAACGGGAACGGATCCCGCGGATATCGTGTTCGAAGTGGCGGAGACAGAACGGCTGGACCATCCGGAGATGTGGAGCATCTTCGATCAATACCGGCGGCGCGGCATCCGGCTGGCGGTGGACGATTCCGGAGCTGACGGCGACAACTTCGGGCTCATCGAGGGCTTGAAGCCGGATTACGTGAAGTTGGACCGAAATTGGGTCAGCGGGTGCGACCGGGATCCGGAAAAACAGCGCCATATCGAAAACCTCCTCGAACGCGCCGCCCGCTTCCATGGGGTCGTTCTGGCCGAAGGCGTCGAGCGGGAGCCGGAATGGCACTGGCTGCGCCAGGCCGGTGTCCCGCTGTTCCAAGGCTATTTGTTCGGGTTGGCCGCTCCGGTACCGGCACCTGCGGCGCGTACGCTGTCGAGGATTTGAATACGGCGGGAAAAAACGCTGAAGTACGAAATTCCGTTAATGCGTCGCGCTTACCGGTTCATTATCGAAGAAAAAAAGCCGGGCCGACATATCGTCGGCACCGGCCCTTCTTATATCCAAGCTTTCAAATTCACTTGCCGGATAAACTCCTCCCGGCTGAGCACTTCTTTATCGCTTGCCTCGTGCGCCTCGTCTTCCTGATTGCCGCGCACGATTCGGTTAAACAATTCTTCGTTGCGGGTCGCGAGAGCGAAATCGATCAAGGCTTCCCTCTCGATGCGCTCCGCTTCCAGCTCGAGAAGCGTTTCTTCCAATTCCACGTCCGACGCAGGGACATAGAATTGCCGATTGGCCTTGGGCACGCGGATAATATATTCGAATGCGCTGTCGTTATTGCGGTCGTAGGCGATCACGTAGCCGTATTCCCCGATCGGCAGATTCTGCTCGAATCGGTCCCCGACGATGATGACCTTTTCTCCCAGTTTCAGCACGCCGTTCTCCCCCTCCCTGTTTGAACGCGGTGTTACCTTCATCCTACTAAAAACGCCCCCGCTATGCAAATGGGAAGAAAGCCGATGGAACCCAGGCGGTTTTGAGACCTCTCAGTCGCTTGAGGACAGCTTGCGTCTCCTCCACCAAATCAGTAATGCATAGGCGATGGTCGGCCACGGGAATTGGATCATTCCCCATAATCCCCAGAACCACGCTTTCCCGCCGCGTCTTCTCGCATGCAGAAACAGACATGTGCCTTGCGCCAGCAAGATCATGGCAACCGGCACCAAGATCGGCCAAGCCTGACTCGCGGTTAGAGCTTTCATGGAGTCGTCCTCCTGCCGCCGCTGCGCGCGATACGTTTGATTTCCCCGACGAGCCAGGGGATTCCGGCAACGGCAGCCGCCGCTTGGAACATCCAAAACAAGGGCGGCATGCCCGTAACCAGCAGCAGCATCAAACCCATCGCCGGTATCGCAATCGACCACAAAATCGCCAAATCCCGCCATAGTTTACGTTTCGCCAGCCGTTTGCGTTCCCGCACGAGCGCCGTCCAGGCAGAAAGCGGTGCCGGTTCGACCGCGAAAGCATCGTCCAAACGCGCCCAAGTCTCTTTCATCGCTTGTATCGTGTCATCTTCCCGCTTGGTTTCGTCCGATCGCACCGTCAAACGTTCCACTCCTCCCGGATTTTCTTGATCGCATGATGAATACGGGACTTGACCGTACCCGGCGCCACCGACATCATGTCTCCGATTTCTTCGTACGTATAGCCGCAGTAATGCTTGAGAACGAGCGGGGTGCGGACTTCCTCGGGAAGGGCGGACAGCATCTCGTTCAGCTCCGTCCATTCTCCGCCCCTTGACAGCGTCTCGAAACGGAAGGCTCCGCTGCGGGTCTCTTCCGTCACGTACCTCCGCTCCGTACGGCGCTTGCGAAGCAGATCCAGGTACAACCGGGTGCCGATCGTGATCAGCCAAGACGAGAACTTGGAGCTCCCGTCGTAACGTTCATAATGCTCGATGGCCCGCACCATCGTCTCTTGCGCCAAATCTTCCGCCAAGGTCCTATCCATGGTTGCTTTGATCAAATAGTGAAAGACGATTCCGTAATGCTCGCGCAACAGTTCGGCCAGCTCTTCATCGGATGAAATTCCGGCGGAGGAACGTTTGCGAATAGGGTCAGACATGAATACGGGCTCCTGCCTTCCTGGAATTTCTCTCCCGTTTGATTCCGGAGTACCGGTAATACGTCCGTCGATGCCGATTCGTTCATGAGAGTCTGAAAGAAATTCGTTTGCTTTCACGTGAACCAAGAAAGACCGCTTGCGCGGTTCTGCTTCCTCAATTATACCTACAGCTCACCTAAGGTTTTCGCAAAATAACGTCTCCGGAAGTCACTACAGCGCTCGGAGCCGGGGATTTCGCAAAATAACGTCTCCGGAAGTCACTACAGCGCTCGTAGTCGAGGATTTCGCAAAATAACGTCTCCGGAAGTCACTACAGCGCCTGTAGTCGGGGATTTCGCAAAAATAACGTCTCCGGAAGTCACTACAGCGCTCGGAGTCGGGGATTTCGCAAAATAACGTCTCCGGAAGTCACTACAGCGCCCGTAGTCGAGGATTTCGCAAAATAACGTCTCCGGAAGTCACTACAGCGCCCGTAGTCGGGGATTTCGCAAAAATAACGTCTCCGGAAGTCACTACTGCGTTTGTTGTTGTTGTGGAGGGTTTCGCAGCAAGACGAGCAGAACAAGAACGGGAGCGCCAATACCGTAAACGGCTCCCCTCTCGCTTCCCTAAAACCACTCTCTGGAAACTTATCATTTCTAACATGTCAAGTAAAAACGACTTCGTCTTCCTGGAACAAAATCTGAATGATGCAAAAAGACTGCCCCTCGTCCAATGACGATCGGAGCAGTCCTGTTAACAGCTTAGTCAAGATACGGGAATTTCATACAGCTTCTCCGGCGACAAGGTTAACGGCCTGCAGCCGTTCTCCGTGATGAGATACGTGTTCTCGATCCCGACGACTCCAAGACCCGGAAACGTAAACTTCGGCTCGACCGCGATCACCATGCCGGCCTCCAGCGGCTCCCGGAATCCGCGCGCCAATACGGGCCATTCATCGATTTCCAGCCCGATGCCATGACCCAGGAACTTCACCTGATCCCGGCCATAGCCCATGAAATGGTCGGCCAATCCCGCCTCCGCGGCCATCGTTAGCGATATTTCGTAAAGGATTTCCGGCGCGACGCCGGGCCTAAGCTCCGCCTCCGCCCGGCGCAGGATCGAAACGGACGCGTCGTATGCCGCTCTGAGGGCTGGGGGCAAAGACCCGATCACGGCAGTACGCGTCTGATCGATCGTATACCCGTCGATGCAGCAGCCGATATCGATGAGGATCGGTTCGTTACGTCCGATCGGGCGGAGGCTGGAGCTCTGCGGAACGGCAGGCGTGAGTCCCCTGCCGCCGGCCGGTCCGTCGAAGCAGGTCGGCTCCGCCGCCGCATCACCGGCCGCCACCATGCCGGTCGCCAGCTCCTGGTTGTATCCCCGCATCCGCATCAGGCCGGCGTGTCCGGCGTTTCTCATGACCCCTTCGATGATGGCCATGAGCTCCAGCTCCGTCATGCCTTCCCGCAGCCGGCGAAGCCCCTCTTCCAACGCATCGGAAGCCGCTCGAGCCGCTTTCCCGATCGCGGCGATCTCGAGCGGGGATTTGACGCTTCGGATCCGGCGAAGCAGGGAAGAAGCATCCGTCCATGCCGCCATGGGGACGGCATCGATGAGCTTGAGATAGAGCTGCGCGGGCAGCACGTCCAGATCCGCGCCGATGGCAAGCCGGTTTCCCTCTTCGAACAAAGCAGCATAGTCGGCGGCCAGACGGCTGCCGAATTGCCGCAGCGATCCGAGCTCGGCGGTGCGGACCGCCGATTCCTGCTGAGCGCGGGCGATGCTGCGCCGAACGTAATACGTCGGCTCGCCTTGGGCGGGTACGAACAAATAGCCGCTCTGCATCGAGCCGGTGAAATAGTAGATCCCGACGTTCTGGGTGACCAGGCAGCCGGCCATCCCTTCGTCCGACATCGACCGCTGGAGGAATTGAATTCGTCTCCATGATTCCGTTTCTGGCCAAGCCGTCATGGCAAGCGCTCCTTTGCATTTGTTACTCTTCATTACAGCAAAAGCAAAGTCCGCGCGTCAATGCTCAGAACCGGAGAACCATCCATACCTCCCGTTTTCTTATTACCCCATCCATGCGAACCACAACAGCCAATGTCAAGTGAGTTATCGAACCTTCGAATGCCTCGTCTGCCCCGCATCCCTTCAGTCGTATACCATCTCCGCGGAGCCTTTTAAATCCCATTCGACCGGCGACATGACGCCGAACAGGCGCGGGCAGGACACGTGGACGATCAATACGACGCCCGGACGCTGCAAAGTGACTTCATACTCGAACGCGTCGTTGCGGTACGTATAGGGAAAACCCGCTTCCGAGCCGATCACGGCGAAGTGCTCGATCCGCACCTCTTCCCGCAGGAAGCTGCCCGGGACGGGCATCAGGTTCCCGTCAAGCCGCAGGTTTTCGCGCAAGTAAGCCAGAACGGCCGACTGGGCACGGCCCGGGTCCAAGGTGAGATCCCCGATCTCCAGCTTCTCCCGGTCCACCTGCTGCGCGGCTGCATGGGCAGCCCGGTCGACCGCACGTTTGGCCTCGTGCACGGTCCCCATCGCCAATTCTTCGTCCATTTGCAGCGCGTGCAGCATCCACCAAACGACCGCCATCAGAATACCGAACACCAGCTTGGCCATACACGCCTCCCGTTATTTCGCAGGCGACCTTCGCTTCTCCATCGTTAAAGTTGCATAGCCCGATCCCCTTCTCGTACGCCGCTTCTCTTTCGGTCTCACGGGACATACTCGCTCATCTTCATTCCTCCGGCCGCAATCCGGTCATCTTCCGAAGGAGGCGTCACGCCGATCAATCGGTCGATGTCGAGCAGACGATCGTAAGGATAACGGATCGTTAATTTCAGTCCCGTACCCCTGGCCAGCGGAGCGTAAGGATTGTCCGCTGCCGCGCCTGTCGTGGAGGACACCTCGTATTCAAGCCTGGCCGGTTGGAAACCGTGCGCCGACAGCCGGTCCCGGGAAGCGGCTACCATGCCGCCGTCAATGTAGCCGTATCTTCCGCTGGCCCCGACTTCCAGCAAATAATCGGCCTCTTGCTGGAGCAGCGCCTGCCGGATGATGAGCACATGCTTGTACACCGGGGAGAACATCAGCCAGCAAAACAGCGCCGCGAACAGAACGAACACGAGCAGCTGCTTCATGGGCTGATCCGGGAGATTCCGTCGGCCATCCGGACGCCCGAATCCCGGATATGGGCTTTCATGCCGTCATCTCCCTGCACCGTTGACGCATACAGGGAGACGACGACCGCGATCAGCATGACAGTCATCAGGAGCTGACGCATGGCGATCCGATCCCCCTTGCATCAAGGCTGCAAATTGCCGATCGTCGTATTCGCGGTCGTACCTTGGTTCTCGATTCGGGCCTTCGTCCCCGTATTGTCCTGGGCAATGATCGTGTTGAACATCACCGCGACCACAATCAGCATCATGACCGTTATCAAAATATTCCTCATCCCGCGGTCCCCTCTCGTTCATGGATTCAACGCATCGAACAGCCTGGCCGCCTCCTGTACCCACGGGTACAGGAAGATTTGAAACGTGTACAAAATCGGTATGCCCGCGAGTACGAACAGCACATAGGACGCCGTCTCTTTGCGGCCTTCCCGGGCCAAATCGATTTTGGCCTTATACTCCCGGACCATCTCCCGAAGCAGCTCGTATACTTCTTCGCTTTCGTGAAGCCTCAAGGAACGGATGCTTTCGGTAAAGCCGTATGCCTCGTCCGTCCCGAGCCGTTCCTTGAAAATCCGAAGCGCACGGTCGGGATCATGGTACCATTCGTTCAGCATCAGGCTCATTTCGGACCGGATGATCCGGGTGAGCGGCAGGCATCTTAGCAATTTGCCGTGGAGGTGCAGCCGCGATCCCGTGTAATACAGCAATTGGCTGCTGACGGCGATGAGTTCCCGCCGAATCCGGTCCGTACGATAGTGCCGGAGGGCATTCAGCGCGGCACCGTCGAACAGAACCGCTCCCGCAACCCCCGCGCCGGCAAGGATCCCTTTCCACACACCGGGTAAGGGAACGACCCCGGTCTCGTGAAACCCCCAAGCCAAGACGGAAATCGTGACGGAAACGAAAACGGACATTCGGCGGCAAGCCAGATAAAACCGGGGATCGATCCGCAGACCGCATCCGGACAACAATACCCTGCGTTCCTGCAACGCCGCGCTTTCCCGCTCCGCCAGCCATAGCTTCAGGAACCACGCCGGCACTTCGCGCGTTCGCCAGCCCCGCCTGGAGATCCGCCAGCGCCCGAGGCTTGGACGGAATACCGAGAATCGCAAGATCGCGGCGAATCCGGCGAACGCCACCGCGAATTGGGTGATCCAACCCGTCGAAGCGAAGAGGAAAGCTCCGTAATCCGCGATCATATCTTCCTCCGCGATAAGTAAAGTCCCATGAGCAGAGAGCCGAAGAGGAGCGCCAAAGCGTTCAACAGCATGCCCCGTCCCGTCGGGTCGAGGACATAGAAACGATAGCTGCTTTCCGGATTCATCCGGAAATTGATTCCCAGGAACAAGGCCAGAAACAGAACCGGAGTGAAATTGGCCAGCCGGATCTCCAGCATCCGGTGGCGCTCCTGCTGGTTGGCCAATTGGGCTTTGCGCATGTCGCCGATCAATTCCTTCAGATTGTCGGCCACGTTATTGCCCTCCGTCAGCGCCACCTTCAGAATGCTGCCGAAATAATCGGCCCACGTATGACCGAATGCGAGCGAGAACCTGCGCAAGCTCTCTTCGTCGTTGCCCCGGACGGAGAGATGGCGGCACAGCTGGTCGAAAACCGCGTGCACCTCGCCGGGAAGCCGCCGCTCCTCCACGGTTTTCTGAAGAGCCGTCCGCACGTGGCGGCATCCCGTGATCAGATAACTTTGATAGAACAACTCTACGGCGGGCAGAAACTCGAGCCGCGTCGCCATTTGCCGGCTGACGAGCCGCATCCGCAGCGTCACGTACGGCATCGAGCCGAGCATCAGGCCCAGAAGCCCCGCCGAACGCACGGATTGGAACAGCAAGACGCCGCAGGCAGAGCCCAGCATGCCCAGAAAAGCGGATGCGGCGAAAAAAGCGCCCGGGGAGGTGCGCCAACCGACGGCGGAAAGCAGATCGGCCGAATGGGCAAGCAGCTTGCCGAACAGCCCTGTTCGCCGATCGATTCCCGGCAGCCATCCCGGTTCGGGCGCTCTACGACCGGTGAGCCGTTGCCGCAATACGGTCCGGTCCCATACCGTGGAGAACGCGAACAGCAGGCTGGCAAATAGAAGCAGAAACAACAGGACGGATAGCGCGGCCAGCTTCAGGTTCATCACCGTTCTACCCCTCCCCGCTCCAGCAGCCACGCATAATGCTCCGGATCCAGACGCCGGATTCGCATCGAACCCTTGGTCGAGAACGGTTCGGGAAACGTCCAGCGGTCATCTGACTCCTCGTATCTCGCGAGATCGCGGATTCTAATCTCTCCATTCACCCAGCTGAACTCGCCGATGCGTACAAGTTTGCGGGTTCCGCCCACCATTCTCATCTCCAATCCGATCTGCGTGACGTGCTCGGCGATCCGTCTCGCGAGCCTGACCGCATTCATGCCGCGTCCGTCCAGCAAGCACATGTCCGCAATGGCGTCAGGCACGTCTTCCAAAGCGCTGACGTGGACGGAAGTGATGCTGCCTTCGTGCCCTCTCGTGCACGCGCGGACATAGATGTTCGCGTCTTCGTCGCGAATTTCGGCATGGCAAATCCGTTGGGGGGATTGACGGAGCGCGAGCTTGAAGGCTTGCCTCGGCCCGTGCGCGGGATCGTCCTCGTCCGCCTCGTACTCGACCACGTTCTTCTCGGGAAAGTCGCGGGCGAGCATCAGCTCGTGGCGGGTTTCGATCGTCACGATTCTCTCTTCGTCCGGCATGGCGGCGATCAAGGACTTGATCAAATGGGTTTTGCCGGTATTGGTCGATCCGATCACGACCAGGTTGAACCGGCTGCGGACGACCGTCAGCAGCAGCTCCCGGACGTCCTCGTCGAGGGTCCGGTACTCCGGGCGGCACAACGCCTCCAGATCGAACCGGCGCACCGTGTAGAAACGGATCGTCAACGTAGGCTGGGCCGTGAAGCCGAAACCCGTCATCGTCACCCGGGAACCGTCGAGCAGCACGACCTCCGCCCAGCGTTTCCGGGGATTGATCCTGTCGTTGTTGAACAGCACCAGGTTCTGCTGGATCCGTTCCACCTGGGCGATCTCCTGAAACCGGTAAGGCGAAGGAACCGCCCGTCCGTCCCTCACCTCGAAAATCCGGGTGCCGACGACCTGAACCTCCTCGAGCCCCTCCCGGTTCCGCAAAACGAGCTCCAGCATGTTCATCCCGATCACTTCCGCGAACAGCGCCTCAGCCAACGTGCCGTAAGGAAGACCTCCGACTGCCGTGTGCTGCAGCCTTTTTTTGATGATCCAGTCGGAGATGACGGCCAGCATCTCGGCCCTCTCTTGAGGAAATCCGATGACGGCGCGGTTCAGCTTCTCCGCGTATTTCCTGCGCTCTTCCTCGCTCCACCCGCGCGGAGCCGCCAGCATCAGCCGCACCTCCTCGGTCAAAGCCTTGAGAGGAGCCGGATCGTTGCCTTCCCCGGTGGCCTTGACGGCTGACGTTATACGGCCGTCTTCCCCCGCCTGCTGCAGGTCGGCGGCGTACGCCGTCGCGGAAAACCTTCTGTCCTCCCTGCTCATCGCTCTCTCCGTCTGTGGAACATCAGCCTTCTGAGCCACGGCCGTTCCGTTCGCCGCAAACGTTCTTCCCAATTGAGACGCCGCATCAGCGGGACCGCCACCGAATCGAACGATTCGGCATGCCGTTCCTGCGAGGCCAGCCATTCGTCCAGCCTCCCGCTGTCCAGCTGCAGGTGAACGCTTTCGACCAGCTTCAACTCGGCAAAAGAAGGGCTGCCGATTTCCTTGCGAATCTCCTTCATCCCGAAACCTCCCGTCGATCTGTTGTTACCCTGCAGCAGGATCAGCTTGAATTGCTCGGCATGCAAGCCGAACATCGCGCCGACCTGACCCGTCCACCGCTGGACATCCTCCTGAAAATGGCTCAAGCTGCCTGTCGTCACCAAAAATTTCTCGTCCGCCGCCTTCATCGCGCATACCGTCGCGGCGTTATCCCAGTAAGCGCTGACGTCAGCGACCGTCAAATCGAACGCCTGGCGGGACGCTTCCAACAAGCGGTTCATGTCCTCCGGCTCGTAATATTCCGCCTGTTCGCGGGCCAGATTGCCGAACAGCACGTGCAGCTCGCCGAGCTGCGGCGTCCGAAACGCGTAACGGATCAGCTTGTCCGGCGTGAGCGTTCCCGCCCGGAGCTCCGGCCGAAGCCCGTCCAAAGTGACTTGCGGCTTGTCGATGCCCAGGTAGAGATGCGTCTTGGCGCTTTTCAAATTGAGGCAGAGAAAGCCGATCTTGCGTCCGGTCGCCGACGCGATCCGGTAGGCGGTACCGAACGCGGCGAGCGTCGTCCCGATGTTGGGGGTCGAACCGGCGAACGCCGCCAGCTTTCCGCTCATCTCGTCACCGCCTCCTTATCCGGAGCCTGCTGCAAGCTCGCGGAGTCGAAGGCCACGACGAGCTTGGCCTTGCCCGACTTGCAAGCGGAATCGATCTCCAGCCACTGCCGCTCCGTCAAGTTCAAATTGATCGCGTCGATCGTGCCGTTCGCGTCCCGCCGGGAAGCGTACATGCTTTCCTTGTTCCCGCTCGCCATGGAGAGCAGGTTCGGATTCTTGGGATTGTCGATTTCCAGGTTCGCGGCCGTCTTGACCCCCGCGACGACGATGGGCTTCTCGAACAGCCGGCGGGAGGCAGACGATTCGTCCGACAAATAGACGACCGCCAGGTCCCCGGCACGGATGCCGCTCGAAATGGATTTGACGTATTCGCGGGGGATTTGGAAAGTCGCCTCCCCGATACCCGGCAGCAGACGGAAGCGGTCCAGCTTCCACCGAAGCAGCGGCTCGCCCGCGCCGAGCGGAGCAAACGTCTCCATGCCGACCGCCTCCAGCGGGTCCGTGATCATGTCCTCCGTCACGGCGGAGCGCGGCAGCGCCCGGGTCTCCAACTGCTCGATCGAAAGCGTAGCCCCCATCGGCACGAATTGCCGGGGCACGACGACCTCTAGCGTTTCTTGCAGCTTCACTTGCCTTAATTGCAGTTCATACACGCCATACACCAGCATGCCGGACAACACCGCAGCCGACAGGCTGATCGCAAGCTGTCTTTTCCGGTTCATTCTTTCCTCCACCCCGTTCGAGAAAATAAATAAACGCAGGCAAAGGAGACGTTCTCCTTGGCCTGCGTTCTTCGCAGTCGCGGTTCCGTATGCAGAAGCTATGTAGGCTCACTATATCAAATGCGCGTGAGGGTGTAAAGTCCTTTTTTTCATTTTGCTTCCAATCCCGACATTTTTCTCTTACCCGCGCACGTACGGATTTTCCCGCCGCTCCTCGCCGATCGTCGTTTCGGGCCCGTGTCCCGGCAGCACGATCACGCGATCGGGCAACGCGTACAGCTTCTCCCGAATCGAACGGGCCAGCTGATCCGCGTTGCCTCCGGGCAAATCCGTCCGTCCGACCGAACGGCGGAACAACGCGTCTCCCGCCAGCAGCAAATCGCCGCACAGAAAGCTTACGCTGCCCGGCGAGTGGCCGGGGGTGTGGAGCACTTGGAATTTCTCTCCGAGCAGCTCCAGCTCGTCTCCGTCCGCCAGCAGCCGGTCCGGCGCTTCTCCGGCAATGGGAGGCGTCACCTCCGCCCAGTGAAGAGATCCGTTTTTGGACGCATCCGTAAGCCAATCCTTCTCCGACGAATGGATAAGCACCGGGCAGCCGAAACGTTTGCGCACCGCCTCCACGCCCCCAATATGGTCAAAATGGGCATGCGTGAGGAGAACGGCCTCTACCTGGAAACCCTCCAGCCGCCGAAGGAGACCGGGGTCCGGGGTCCCGGGGTCGATCACGACGGCCCGCGTGCGCTCCGCGTCCGTCAGGACGTACGCGTTCGTTTCGAGCGCTCCTAGCGCAAACCTCTGAAATGTCATCATCCGCTTTACACCCTCGCCAGCAAATCTTGCAGCTCTTGCAGAATCAGCGCCTGGTATCCGGTATCCTCGCCATACCTGCGCTTGATTTCCGCGCGGGTTTCCGCCAGCTTGTCCTGATAATCCGGTGCGTCGCGGTCCGGATTTTCCTGTTTGAACTTCACCATCGGTTCCTGCACGTATTTGGGCCGCGGACCCCATTTACCGAGAATGGCGCCGCCGGTATCCGCGATAAACACGACCGGAATCGAGCGGCCGCCCATGGTCAGATGCTCATCCATCAAATCCAAATGCTCTTCCAAGATCAGGATCCGGGTCGGAATGCCGGCCGTCTCCGCCGCGCGAAGCACGACTGGAACGTTGCGGACGACGTCGCCGCACCACTCGGCCGCCAAAATCACGCAGCGCAAGTCGTCCCGGTTGTTGAGCGACTCGAAAAACGCCTCCAGCCCGCCGTCCGGCCATTCGAACTTCTCGTACCACGACTGGAATGCGTCCTGGTTTTTCGTCATTTTCTCCCTAAATTGCTGCGGCGAAATGCCTTGCTGCCACTTGTGCCCGATCTGCCGGCTCATGCGACACCCTCCATTTTCTTGTTCCGGCTATGCCGTTTTCTTCTTTTTGCTGCGCCATATGGCGTAAAGGAAGTAAATCACGAGCAACGCTGCCGCAACGGGAATGATGATGTGGGTGTACGGAGCCGCTTCCTCTCCGATTTGTTCCCAATTGTCACCCAGCTTCCAGCCCAGCCAAACAAACAGGAACGACCACGGGATCGAAGCGAGCAGCGTCAGGAGCGTATAAACGGTGAAGTTCATCCGCGCCATGCCGGCCGGAATGGAAATTACCTGTCTCATGACCGGCACGAAACGCGCCGTAAACACGATGACCGGCCCGTACTTATCGAACCATTTTTCCGCGATGTCCACGTGTTTCTCTTTGATGTGCAAGTATTTACCGAATTTGAGCAGGAACGGCCGGCCTCCGTATTTGCCGATCGCGTACAGGAGCCATTGCTGGATCACCGCTCCGATCGTTCCGCAGATGACGGCCCCAAGGAACGTAACGTCCCCTTTCGACACCAGGTAACCTCCGAAACCGAGTACGATTTCGCTCGGGATCACCTCGATGGCCAGTCCGATAATAATGCCCCAGTACCCCAGACTTTCCACCCATTCGAGCGCATGCGCCAACAAATCGTGAATGACACCCATCGCGGAATACCTGCTTTCTCTCCCATTTCCAAAGCTTTTTTTATTCTAGCACAGTCCGAGAGGGCGATTCCAGCCGATGAAAATGCGCCTCGGGCTTGTCATGCGGGGACGGGCCCGGGCATAGACTTCGGTAGAGGGACAAAGTTGAGGAGGAATGAACGGCATGAGCAAAGTCGTGTTTGTCGACCGCAAAAAAATGCAGCTGTACGCCCTATTGGCGGTTGCGGTCATTTTGGCCGGGGCGTACGTCGGGTGGCAGCAGTCCAAACCCGCGTCCGCTCCTTCGGCGGTCTCGGAGGCGCCGCAGGTGTTTCAGCTCGTGACGGGCGAGTTCAGAGCCACTTCGAGCAGCGGCAAAGAATTGGAATCGTACCGCTGGGATCCCGGCACGATCGTCGTGCAGAAGAACAGGCCGGTCGAGCTCCGCATTTCGGGCATTAACGGGCAGTCCCATCCGTTCGTCATCGAAGGGCTCAACGTCAAGGGCGTGGTGAACAAAGGGAAAACGGCAATCGTCCGGTTTACCCCGACGGAAGCGGGCATCTATCCGATCGTATGCCAGACACACGACGTCCCCGCGAACGGCGGTCCGATGGTCGGCTACCTGGTCGTCCAATGAGAAGGCGCCCGCGAGGGCGTCTTTTCGTTGTGCGCCGCGTATGGCAAACTAACTAAGCGTTACAGGACATTCCAGGTAAATGGGCGGGTAGATGGAAGGAAAGTGAATCGTCTTACCGTGGGAGGTCTCATGGACGTGAGGAGATATCGACGCGCTGCCAAGCACGCAAAAAACCGACGGGAGCTTAGTCCCGCCGGCCGTATCGTATGCGCCTATTCCATTTCCCGGTAAACGAAATAATCGAAGTCCGCCGTGAGCCGCTTGCCCGTTAAATCTTGCGCGCACAAGCCAACGAATGTTCCGGTAAAGCCCCAGTCGGTAAACGTTCCGTTCTCGAATTTCGTGCAATATTCGTCCGATAGCTTCGATAAGTCCAGCGTCGGACCGAGCGTTTCCCACGCTTCGCCGTCCAGAGAATAGCCGAACCGAAGCCCGGCTTTCGAGATCGACGCGCGTAAGCAACACCCATCGGCGTCATCCAGCGGGATCCCGCCCTGCCCCAGCGGCTCGGAATAGACGCCGTTGTCGCTGGCGACGATGCGCAGGCATTTACCTAGCTCTTCATCATGCGTCACGTGCAAATAATAGTAATGCTTCGTATTGTAGTAGCATACCATTCCCGCCATCTGCTGGAACGATTCCGGCGAGAAAGACACGCGCGTCTCGGCTTCCGCTTCCAGCGATTGCAGCCTTCTTGCGACGAGACTTTGCTCGTGCATGGAATTTAGAGACTCTCTTCCGCGCAGGCGCAAATAACCCGGCCGTTCGGTTAAGCTAAGCCAGCTTTCGTTGGCCGGTTCGCGCAGCGTGTTCCACCAAATCGCAAGCGACGCCGCGTCGAAGTCGTCCCGCTCCGGCAACGCCTCGAACGGATGCCACGCCAATGCAGGCGCTGGCACCCCTAAGCTCGGACGACTCCTCCTGCCCCCGTTTCCGCCATTCGCCAGCCTCAGCCAACCGTCCGCGGTCCACTCGACGCGCTGCAACGCCGTTTCCCGCCCGAGCGGCGAACGCTGCAATCCTTCGATCGGACGAGCGCAGAGGTGAGCGATGTACCATTCGCCCGTCTGCGTCTCGACCAAGCTCGCATGGCCCGCTTTTTGCAACGCCAGCTCAGGCGCTCCGAAAGCCGTCAGCATCGGATTGCTCGGATCAACCTCGTAAGGGCCGAACATACTCTCCGACCGAGCGACCGTCACGGCGTGCTCGTAACCCGTTCCGCCCTCGGCGGTCATGAGGTAGTAGTAGCCGCCCCGCTTATACAGATGCGGCCCTTCCGTACCTCCAAGCGAAGTACCCTTGAAGATGATCCGCTTCTCCCCGACCAACCTGCGTTGTTCCACGCTATATTCCTGTATGACGATACCGTAAAACGGATTGCGCCCTGCGCGGTGATCCCAAATCATGTTCAGCACCCATTTGCGCCCGTCGTCGTCATGGAACAACGAAGGATCGAAGCCGCTGCTGTTCAAATAGATCGGATCGCTCCAAGGCCCCTCGATGCTTTCAGCCGTCACTAAGTAATTCGGCGTGTCCTTGTATGCCCCCGCCAAGCTTCTCACATTCGTATAGAGCAAATAATAGAGGCCATCCGAATAAGTCAGACACGGCGCCCAAATTCCGCCCGAGTTGGGGTTGCCGCGCATATCAAGCAGCCGGGCCGAATCCAGCGGACGCGTCAGTACACGCCAATGAACCAAATCCCGCGAATGATGGATCTGCACGCCCGGATACCATTCGAACGTAGACGTCGCGATATAATAGTCTTCGCCGACGCGCAAGATCGATGGATCCGGATTAAAGCCTCGCAAAATCGGGTTATGAATCATGGACATTCAAATCCGCTCCTTCTCCCTCTATCAACCTTTCACCGCCCCGGCCGTCAATCCGCTTTCTATTTGTTTAGACAGCAGCAGGTACAGCAAGATGACCGGCAGCGTCGCCAATACGAGAGCCGCGCTAATGACCGCATACTCCGCCGTGAATCCGCCGCGGAACGTCATCAGGCCGATCGGCAGCCCTTTCAAATAATCCTTGTTCGCGAACACGAGAGGCAGAATGAACTCGTTCCAGATGCTGAACGCGCTCAATATCGTTATGGTCGAGATGATCGGCCGTCCGAGCGGCAAATAAATCGACGCGAACGTCCGGTAAATGCCGCTGCCGTCCACAGTCGCCGCTTCATCAAGCTCTTTTGGAATTTGCTGGAAGTAACCTGTCATCAAGTATACCGCAACGGGCAGCCCGAACGCGACGTAAGGGAAGAACAAGGCAAAGAACGTGTTCAGCAAGCCGAGCTCCTTCATAAGGAGTGTCAGCGGAATGAGCGTACTTTGCCCCGGAATCATCATCCCGAACAGGAAAAACAGCAGCAAGAACTTGGACCCTCTGAACGGCCTTCTCGCCAAATAGTAGGAAATGAGCGAAGCGACGAGCAGCAATCCGAGCACGGAGAGAGCCGTGATGTAGAAGCTGTTGAACATGTAGTCTTTGACGCCGTATTCCCAAGCGCGGCGGAAGTTGTCCCATTGCAGCGCCTTCGGGAACCCCCACGGATCGCCGTAATATTCTTCGTTCGTCTTGAACGCGCCGATGATCATCCAGACGAGCGGATAACCGGTCAGCACGAGATTCAAGATCAGGATTAGATAGATCGCCGCCCTAACCAAGCCCTTGCGCAGCTTGGGATACGATTTATCGGACGGTGCATAGGCGTTCATCGGTATTGCCTGATCTGTCATGCTTAGCTCCCCTTTCTAGTTCTGATACGACTCTCTGCGCAGCAAGCGGATGATAATGACGGCGACGATCAGGCTGAAAATGAACATAAACCCGGCGATCGAGCTGCCGTAGCCGAAATCGAGGAACTGGAACGCTTGTTTGTACATGTAACTCGACATCACTTCGCTCGATCCGTTCGGTCCGCCCTCGGTCATGATATAAATCAAGTCGAAATAGCGGAACGAGTTAATGACGCAGTTAAGAATCGTGAACGTTATGACGTGCCAGATGAGCGGAATGCGGATACGGAACACGATCAGGCGCTCCGTCGCACCTTCCATCTTGGCCGATTCGATGATTTCGTCCGGAATCGTCTGAAGCGCGGCATAGTAGACAACGACATAGAAGCCGATGAACTGCCAAGCGACGACCGCGATGATCGAGCCGAGCGCATAGCCGGCTTCTCCGAGCCAGACGTGCACGAGATGATCCAACCCGAGCTTGGTCAGCAGAGCGTTGAGCAAGCCGATGTTCGGATCGTAAATTTGGCCCCACAGGATGCCGAGCACGGTGCTGGACATCATCACGGGGAAAAAGTAAATCGTCTTGAACCAGCGCCCGAATCTGACTTTCGACGTCAGCAGCAGCGCAAACAGCATGCCTGCGGGCAACTGGATCATAAGGGCAAAAAAAGTCAGCTTGAACGTGTTGATCATGACCTGGCGCATCGTCTCGTCGTGCAGCAGCCTCGTCCAATTGTCCAGCCCCGCGAACACTTTAGGCTGCGTGGCGATGCCGTTCCAGGTAAAGAAGCTCAAATACATGCTGTAAACGATCGGAACGATGACCATAACCGAATAAATGACGATCGCGGGCATCGTGAAAAGGAATCGGCTCGACCATTTCGCGAAGCCTCTTTCCAACATAGGTGTCACCTTCTCAGGGGTAATTTCGTGCGTATAATGCTACATGCGGTCCGGATTTCTCTAGACCGCATGTCGGCGTGACATCTTATCATCGATTATCCGGTTACTCTTGCGTAATTTTCGCGAGCTCGGCTTTGACGTCTACGCCTTTCTTGCCGGCGATCGTCGTAGCCGCGTTCAGGAAGTTTTCCGCAGGCTTCGGTTTCAACGCTTGGTCGTAGTACGGGAAGAAACCTTTCGCGTTGGACGAGACGTATTTCATGACTTCCGCCGCCAGCGGCTTCATGCCTTCCGGCGCTTGGAAATCGGTGAACGGAGGCGTCGTGCCGTTCATCTTCGTGAGCGCTTCGCGCGTTTTCCAAGAGGACAAGTATTTCAGCGCCTCGTAAGCTTCGGCTTTGTAATTCTCCGCTGCTTTAGCCGAAATCGCGTAGCCGATGCCGAAGCCGCCCTGGTACGTCGTGCTTGCGCCTTGGCCGCCGTCGACCGAAGGGAACGGAACGAAGCCGACTTTCGCCGCGAATTCGTCTTTCTGCGTGAAGGAGCCTACCGCCCAGTCGCCTTGCAAGTAAAATGCCGCTTTGTCGTTCAGGAACATGGATTCCGCCGCGCCGTAGTCGAGGCCGAGGAAGCCGCTCACGAAGCCTTTGTGGTTCAATGCCAAGTCGTTCAGCATCTCGCCCGCTTTGACGAAAGATTCTCCCGTGAAATCGTTGGCTTCGGCTGCAGCCGCGAACGTCGAATCTCCGCCCACGCGCTGCTGGAGGTAGGAGAGCCAATGAAGCACCGGCCAGCGGTCTTTGCCCGCTACCGTAATCGGCGTTACTTTGTTCGCGTTGAGCGTATCGACTGCCGCCAATAACTCGGCCCAAGTCTGAGGAGGCGCGATGTTGTATTTGGCGAGAATTTCTTTGTTGTACCATAGGTTAACGGAGGCGATCTGCGTCGGGATCGCGTAGTTTTTGCCGTTGTAGGAATAAGCGTCGAGTCCGCCAGGCGTGATGGAGTTTTTGAACGCCTCGTCCGCGCCAAGCACGTCCGTAATGTCGCCTACGGCGTTAGCGTCGACCAGCGTCTTGAATTGGTCGCCCGTCCAGTAGGAGAAGATGTCCGGCAGATCGTTGCTGGCGAGGCCGACTTTGATCTTCTGCTTGAACGGCTCGTCGTTGAAATATTCCGGCACGATCTTGATGTTCGGATGGCTGTTGTTGAAATCGTCGATGATCTTTTTGAAAATTTCGCGGTTCGCGTCGTCCTTCGGTTCGAAGCTCCAAAACTTAAGCTCCACGTTTTTCGCCGGCTTGGTGGAAGGCTCCTCGGATGCGCTCGGCGATGGCGAAGCCGCTTCCGTGGATGCAGGCTGCGTGCTCTCCGCCGACTTTTCGTTGCTGCCGTTATGGCCGCAAGCGGCCAGCAGCACCAAAGCGAATGCCATGAGGACGGATAAAACTTTTTTCATTGTCGATATCCCCCATAAAGAAGTTTGATTACGCTTTCAGTATAGCAACGGGGATTTTTCCATGATCGAACTCTCATTCGACAAAATAGCACTATGATTCGATGTTTTCCGAGGCCCGCTCAAGCCTGCCACTGTTTGTTCGCTTGATCGCGGTATTGGCGCGGCGTTACGCCTTCGATGTCTTTGAAGACGCGGATAAAATAGCTGGAGGAACGGTAACCGATCTGGTCGGCGATAAGATTGATGTCGGTCGCGGTCGCTAGCAGCAGCTCTTTCGCTTTGCGGTGGCGCAGCTTCGTCACGTATTCGCTGAAGGTATGTCCGGTTTTCTCCTTGAAAAGGACGCTGAAATAGCTCGGGCTCAAATGCACGTGCTGCGCGATTTCTTTCACGTTGTTTTCTTCATCTAAATGCTCGTTCAAAAAGGCGATCGCCTTCTTAATCAGCTGGTTTTCTACGCCCTCCGCTCCTTCCGCTTCCCCATCGGACGAATGCGCGGCTTCCCATTTTTTCGCGATAGCCCTTTGTCTTTGGCTTGCCTTGCGATACTCCAACGCTTGGTCGACTGCTCGTACGAGCTGGTCCCTATCCACGGGCTTCAACAAGTAATCCAAGATGCCCAAGCGAATGCCTTGCTGTGCGTACTCGAAATCCGCGTATCCGGTTAACAGCAGCACGGCGATATCCTTTTTCTCTTCTTCGTGCAATCTTGTCAGCAGGTCGATGCCGGACATGCCGGGCATGCGGATGTCGGAGAGCAGCAGGTCGATTCTGTTCGCGCAAATGATCCCATAAGCTTCCAAGCCATGCTCGGCGGTCAACAGCTTATGCTTGCCTTGGTAATGGCGCTCAAGAATATAATAAATGCCCTGACGCGTGTTCACTTCGTCGTCGACGATCAGAATGTTCATTTGTTCCATGCGCTTGCTGCCCCTTCTTCGTAGTAATCCGCCGCCGGGAGTCTCAGCTCCACAAGCGTTCCCCGTCCCAGCTTGCTCCTAAGCGACACGCCGAACGAATCTCCGTAATAGATCCGGATCAGCCTGCTGATATTGTGCAGGCCGATGCCCGTCCGCTTGCTGGCCAGCGGTTCGCCCTTTTGCAGCTTATCGTTGATCGCCTCGACTTCTTCTTCGACAAGCCCCGTGCCCGTGTCTTCCACGGCGATAATGAGCGTTCGGCCGTCTTCATCCAAGCGAGACCGGACCGTCACGCAGCCCGGACCGATATTGGGCTCGATGCCGTGCAAAATCGCGTTTTCGACGATCGGCTGAATGAGCAGCTTCGGAATAAGCAGAGAAGCGGTTGCAGGCTCCGTCGTAAGCTGCCAGCCGAGCCTGCTTCCCATTCGCATGCCCATAATTTCGAGATAGCTGGACACATGGCTCATCTCCGTCTCCAGCGACACGAGATGGGCTCCGCTTTTCTCTTGCTTGATCACGTAACGGAATAAATTCGATAGGCTGAGGACTTTAGACGCGAGCTCGTCCTCCCCTTTCTGGATGAGTGACCAATAGAACGCCTCCAGCGTGTTATAGAGAAAGTGCGGGTGGATCTGCGCCTGCAGCGCCTTGATCTCCGTCGTCATCCGGACGATTTCCTGCGTGTACACTTCATCTATCAATTGATTGATGTTGGACACCATTTTGTTGTACGTGAAGTTCAGCTCGTTCATTTCCCGATTCGAATACGACTCCGGATTTTCTCGGAAAACACCGTCGCGGGTGCGGCGCATCACTTTGATCAGATGAATGATCGGCCTCGTCACCCACGTCGACAGAATAAAAGACAGAATGACGAAGAATAGCAGCCCGACGGCCCCGATCAGCCAATACACCCGGTTAAGGCCGCCGATTCCTTCCGTGATCTTGCTGAGCGGAAGCTGCATGACCAGCGTCCACCCCATCAGGCCGGCGGGCTTGCGGATCAGCTTGTACGAGGCTCCGTTCACTTTCACTTCGGAATCGTCGCCGAGCAGGACTTCCGTGGGTACGCTTGCGCTGCCGTCTTGGCGGGCGGAGATCGTCTCCCCGTTCGCGTTCAGCAAATACATCGCGCTGCCCTCGATGCTGGCGACCGAGCCGCCGAGAAAATCGAGCAGCGAGGAGTTGGCCGTAATGACGATATAGCCGCCTTTTCGATAATTGTCCGATTCCAGCCTGATTTGGCGAATACCTACGATGGAGTCGTTGTCTCCGTTGCTTCGGCTATCCTCTAAGCCGATCCAGACGAGCTGCCCGGAGTGCTTATCCGCTTCCGCGATCCACTTCGGATCGATGCGATCGGTAAGCAGCGTGTTGTCCGCCGGGTACACGGCCCTATCGAGCGAGTAAACATCGACGGAGCGAATGACCTTCAAGTAGCTGGACAACCGTATGATCGGCTCTCTCAAATAAAGCTGCTCGTCGATGTTGACAGGCCTCTTCGCCTTGATCGTCGTGAGCAAATATTGAACTTGCGGGAGCATGTTCACCTGCAGCGTTATCGTATCGATCTGGTTTAAAAGCGCTTCCAACCTGCCGGTCGCCTGGCTCGCGATTTCCTCCGAATAGCGATCCGCGTTGCTGAGCAACAGCTTGCTGACATAGGTGTAAGATACGAAGCTTACGCATATCAAGACGGTTAGCATGACCGACGCGAATCCGATCCACAGCTGCGTGCGGGTCGTCTGAATGAATTTCATCGCTGTCTCCCCTTAGAGCAAAGAAAACGGTTATATTTCCGATTGTAGCACCGGGCGACTTTAAGCAATAACAATTTTATTTGGTAAAATAGCAATTTTTATTCGGTAGGTGTCGGAATCGCTCAGGACTACCCGATTTCGTTGGCGGCGTACGGGAAGGCTGCCGCGGAAGGGAGACAGTGGATGCCGGATGCCGGATGCCGGATGCCGGATGCAGGATGCAGGATGCGAGATGCCGGATGCGGGATGCCGGATGCGGGATGCCGGATGCGGGATGCGGATGCGGGATGCCGGATGCGGGATGCGGATGCGGGATGCCGGATGCGGGATGCGGATGCGGATGCGGGGTAGTGCGGGGTGCGGGATGCGGATGCGGGGTGCGGGGTGCGGGGTGCGGATGCGGATGCGGGATGCAGGATGCGGATGCGGGGTGCGGGGTGCGGGGT
>NZ_WJIB01000030.1 GCF_019400745.1 Cohnella sp. CFH 77786
CCCCGGCACCTCACGCTCCCACGTTAAGCTCCTACCGCGAGCTTATCTCACCCCCGGCACTCCCACGCCCCCACGTTAAGCTCCTCCTGCGAGCTTATCTCACCCCCGGCACTCCCACGCACTCCCACGCTCCCAAGTCAAGCTCCTCCCGCGAGCTTATCTCACTCCCGGCACTCCCACGCCCCCACGTTAAGCTCCTCCCGCGAGCTTATCTCACCCCCGGCACTCCCACGCTCCCAAGTCAAGCTCCTTCCTCAAACAATCACGACCATTACCTTCACCCCGAAAACTTATTAACTCTATCAATTCATAAAAAAAGACGGCCCTCCCGGCCGTTCAGGCCGCAGAGAACCGTCTTGTTTCAGAAACTGCCGGCATTCCGGATTTCGTGCATCTTCGCGATCGCCTGCGCCCGGCTCTTCACGTCCAGCTTGCTGAAAATTTGGGTGTTAAACCATTTCACCGTACCCACGGATACCGACAATCGCCCGGCGATCTCTTCGTTCGTGAGTCCCAGCGCCATCAAGTCCATGATTTCCTCTTCCCGTTTGGTGAGCGCCTGCAGCAGTTGTTCGGCCGGGATTCTCACCGGCTGAATGTCCGCGCGCCCGCCGCCCGTCCCCCGATAACGCCGCAAGTTCGCCTTCACGCGCATCACGAGCACTTGCGGATCGAAAGGTTTGGTTACATAATCGTCTCCGCCCAGCGTCAGCCCCGAAATGATATCCTCTGCCTCATCCTTGCAGCTCATGAACACAATCGGCATGTTGTGCTTTTCCCGCACGTTCACGCAAACCTCGAAACCGCTCATGTCCGGCAGCAGAATATCGAGCACGATCAGATCCGGGCGCAGGCTTTCCGTAAGCTCAAGCGCCCTGCGGCCGCTATCGGCTTCCTCGACCCGGTACCCTTCGTTTTCCAAGTATCCCGCAACCAGCTCGCGAATGTCCTCATCGTCTTCCACCAGCAAAACGACCGTTTCGCTCATCTAGTCGGCCTCCCTCTCATCCGCAAACTCAAATTCGACAGGCAGCGTAAAATAGAACGTGCTTCCTTCGCCCAATCTGCTCGCGACTCCAATCTCCCCGTCGTGGTACCGGATAATTTCCTGACAGATCGACAGCCCGAGTCCGGCTCCTTCCGCACGGGACTTGCGGGAAGCCTGCCCCCGGTAGAATCGGTCGAACACGTGCGGCAGGTCCTCATCGTCTATGCCGGACCCCGTATCGTGTATGCCGATCCGCACCCTGTCATACGGCGCCGACGACGCGTCAAGCTCGACCGACAAACGAATTGTCCCTCCGGGACCCGTAAATTTGATCGCGTTGGTGATGAAATTGTTCACGACCTGCTCGATGCGCAGAGGGTCGATCCGTACCATGGCGGTCTCCGTCGCTTTCGGATCCGGCAGCGTACACTCGAACCGCAATTCGTGCAACTCGACATCGGATGCGTATTTCTGACGCAAGTTTTCGACAAACGGCAGCAGCTCCATCTGCTGGAACTCGAATCGGATCTGTCTCGCCTCCAGCTTCGAAAGCTCGAACAAATCGCGGATGATTCGGTGCAAGTAGATCGTTTTGTCGTAAATCCGCTGCAAATACTTCCGGTCCTGAAACCGTTCGATCCCGTCCAAAATCCCTTTGACGTACCCTTGAATCGAAGTAAGCGGCGTCCCCAGCTCGTGGGAAATGTTTCCGAACAGCCGTCTCCGGGATTGCTCCATCGCCGATAGCTCGCGGTACGCCTGCTCCAGCTCCCGGTTGATCTGCTCCAGCGCGG
Source organism: Cohnella sp. CFH 77786 (assembly GCF_019400745.1). Taxonomy (GTDB): domain Bacteria; phylum Bacillota; class Bacilli; order Paenibacillales; family Paenibacillaceae; genus Cohnella. The sequence continues at coordinate 1,783 of NZ_WJIB01000030.1, forward strand.
TGTTCGTCTCCGCCAGCTCGGTCGTCCGCTCCCGCACTTGATGCTCCAGCATCGCGTGCCATTTGGCGACTTTCAAATGAAGGTTGATGCGCGACAGCAATTCTTTCTTGGAAACCGGCTTCGTTAAATAATCATTGGCCCCGGCTTCGAATCCGTCGACCAGATCCTGCACCTGGTTTTTCGCCGTGAGCAGGACGATCGGCAGCTCGCTGACCGGATGGTCCTCCCGAAGGCGCATGCATAGCTCGAAGCCGGACATTCTCGGCATCATGACGTCCAGCACGATGAGATCGGGTGTGAAACCTCCCGCGATCATCGCCAGTGCCTCGTGACCGCTGCCCGCCTGCTTCACGGAAAACTTGTGCAGCTTCAAATGATTGGAGAGCACCTGTAAATTGACGGGATCGTCGTCGACGATGAGGATGACGGGAGACGCGCCGTCTTCCGAGGCTGCAGCGACTTCTTCGTACGCCAGCATAACCGATTCCGGAAAGCGGTTTGGAGAAGGATGAGCGCGGGCCTCCGTTCCCCTGTCATCCCGATCCGTTTCCGTTACGCTCAACTGGGTTACAGACTGATCCAAAGTTTCAACCGTCGCCGCCTTCGGCTCGGCTGCCGCCGGAAGCGTGAACGTAAACCGCGAACCCCTGCCGATCTCCGATTGGACGCGAATCGAACCGCCCTGCAGCTCGACGAGCTGCTTCGTGATCGTTAAGCCCAGTCCGGTGCCGCCGTATTCCCGCATCGTCGAACCGTCCGCCTGCTCGAAGGATTCGAAGATGCTGTCCAGCTTGTCCGCCGGAATGCCGATCCCCGTATCGGAAACGTGGATTTCGATCCACGGTCCGGCTTCCGCCGGGCGGCCCGCCCCGACTTCCACGGTCCCGCCATGCGTGAACTTGATCGCGTTGCCGATCAGGTTGTGCAAGATTTGCTGGATCCGGTCGGGGTCGCCTTCCGCCCAGGTTCCCGCGGGTACGATATTGCGCAGCTCGATTCCCTTGTTTCGAATGAGCGGCCGGGAGAGTGCGACCATCATATCGGCAAGCGTATGAAGGTCCACCTGCGTTTTTCGAATTTGGATATCGCGGTGCTTTAATTTGGAGAAATCGAGAATATCGTTAATCAGGTTCGCAAGCCGCCTCCCGCTGGCCAGCACCATGGCAAGATTGGAGGCGACGGGCTTCGGAAGCTGCCCCGCCGCTCCGTCCATGAGCGATTCGGCGATGCCGATGATGCCGTGAAGCGGAGTCCGAAGCTCGTGCGAAGTATTCGCGAGAAACTCGTCTTTGAGCCGGTCCATCTGCAGAAGCTTGTCGTTCTTGGCCTCCAGTTCCCGCGAATAGACTTTGACTTTCCGATTCACCTCTACGATTCTCCGCAGCAAAATCAAGCCGATGCAAAGAACGAAGGCGAACTGTCCGTACAGATTCCAATCTACGTCGGCCACGGCGTACCTTGCGGGCGAATTCTGCTTCAAATTCAGCGGGATCGCCAGCAGCCCGGTGCGAACGTATGCTTCCGTAAAGATGACCGCCACAAATCCCGCGGTAAACAGCTTCGCTTCCGCATCTCTCCGCCTTCGGAGCGCTCCGATCAGCGTAACGAGCAGAATGAGCATGATGACCGGAAGAAGGTAATAGAAAAACCGCCAGTAAAACCCCTCAAGATAGCCGGGTCCCCATAGCATACCGGTGCCGAGAGCGGCCGCTCCGTACAATAATTCGAGCTGAGCGCATCTTCGGATGATCCGGCGGAACCCGGAACCGAAGATGCCTTCGAACATGAACAGGGCGCTCGGATAGGATATGTACCAGCTCAGATGGTCGAGATAACCGATCCATCTCCATTGATCCGCCTTGGCGAGCAGCTGCCAGCTTCCCCCCCACAGGAAGAAATGCACCGCGGTGGCGATCGTGAACAAGGAGAAATACAAGTACAGCCTCTCCGAGCGGAATCGGATGTACATGATCAGTGCCGACGCACCCATGAAAGTAAGAAGAAGACCCATCACATAGAATGGAATGTCGTCCCGAATCAGCTTGACGGTTAAATCCATCTGGGATCCCGTCCAGATGCCGAATCCGTGGATCACCCCCCGGCCGGGATACAGGCGGACATCCAGCGTCTTGCCCGCAAATTCCGGCTGGAACCGAAGCATTTCCCATTTGTTCAGGCCGATCGGCACTTTGCGGCCGTCGGATGCAAAGACGGGCTTGCCGTCCACGTACAGTTCGAGTCCGAACACAGCCGAAGTCTCGGAGATCAGAAAATAAGGGGTGACGCCGTTATCTTCCGGCAGTTTCGTCCGCAGCCATACTTCCTGGGACTGCTGCTTCGAAGATCTTTCCAGCGGACTGGCATATGCCATGCGCTCGAACGGATGCCAACCGGAATCGGTTCCGGCGCCGTTCGACCCGAAAGGACAGACCCCCTCGGCCGAATGGAGCTCCTCCCATCGGTACTGTTTCCATTGCAGTTCCGATACGCCTCCGCTTTTCCCCGCATCCGCAACGGCAGCATGAACCGGCCGCGCAGCCGCGGCCAGAAACAGCACGATGACGCACCATCCCAGCATTCCCTTCATTACGGTAAGCATCAATCGGCTCCGTTTCCCGTGCCGCACTTTCTCCATCATCCGATGATCGCCCGCTCCAACAACTATTTTTCATCATCGTACAACAAAATCGGACAATTCGTCAGCATGAAAAAAACGAACCCCCTTCTCCACGCTGCCGGCGGAATTGGAGGTTCTTATAGCGCTTAGTCATGCCCTGAATCAGGTTCGCCGCAACGGCTTGGGACGCCGCCTCAGTGAAGCCGTCGGCTGCGGACACCTGACCAAAGCAAGGGATTGAAAAAAAACCATACCCGGCGTTACCGCCAGGCATGGTTCCGATTGTGCCTCTGCCGATTCGAGATCGGCAGCCGGTTTTATTTATTTCGCTGCCCCGAGTTGAATCCAAGCTTTCTGGATCTCGTCAATAGCTTGGTCCTTCGTTTTGTTCTTACCGATATAGGCTTGCATGATTTCCCCGAGCTTCTGGTGGAAGCTGTCGAGGGAGTAGTTGACGGCCAGGTCGCCGGATTTGCCGCCGGCCTTGAAGTATTCCTCCATCGCTTTCGGCATTTGCAGGTTCGGCATCGTGCCGTCCTTGATCGGCGGGATGACCTTCGCCACGTTCGCGAACCAGTTCTTGCCGTAGTCCGAGGTGTACAGCCAGTTGAAGAATTCGATCGTTTCCTTGACGACTTTGGAGTCTTTGTTGATGCGAAGCGCCTGGTCCGCGCCGGTGATGATCCGGGCATCATCCGGATTATCGTCGACCGGATAGCCCATGATGCCGATTTGCAGGTTCGGGTCGATCTTCGAGATGCCTTCTTCCACCCATGCACCTTGGCCGGTCATAATCGCGGCTTTGCCGGTCGCGAAGTCGGTGATTTCGGCGTTCAGATCGCGTTCGAGCGGTTTCGGCATGCCGTGTTGGACGGTCAAGTCCACGAAATCGAAGTAGTTCATCAGGATCGGATGGTCCTTGAACGTCGTTTTCCCTTGCTGGAAGTCTGCGACAAGTTGCGCGGCGTTGTGCCCCGCTGCGGCGCTCAGGAAGTGCTGCATGATGTGCTTCTGGACCCACCATTCCTTGTAGCCGTTGGCGAAAGGCGTAATGCCCTTGGCTTCGAGCTTGGCGACGGCGTCCTTCAGCTGGCTCATCGTTTTCGGTACTTCCGTGATGCCGGCGTCGGCGAACAGCTTTTTGTTGTAGATGAGCGTGAACAGGTTGCCTTTGACCGGCAGGCCCAGCACTTTGCCGTCTGCGGACATGTTGGCCTTGACGGCGTCCGTCATCGCGGCCGCCAGCGGCTCGTTCGTCAGGTCGGCGCTGTACTCGGCGTATTGCTTAATTTCGCCGCCTGCGGTCGTCTGGAACACGTCCGGCGTGTTGCCCGAAGCGATGCGGGACTTGAGCACGGTCGGATAGTCGGCTTGCATGATTTCCAGCTCGATCGTGACGTTCGGCTTGACCTTCTTGTATTCCTCGATGTAAGCGTGGAAAGCATCCGTGTATTCCGGAGAAGCCGTGAACATCTTGATCGTGACCGGCGCGCCGCCGTCGCCGGACGGCGAAGCCGCTTGCGAGGAAGCCGGCGCGGAGGCGCTCGGAGAAGCGGCACCTTCGTCATTCGATTTCGAGCCGCAGGCGGACAGGGCACTCGCCGTCAGAAGCACGGCCAGCGGCAATCCCAACCATTTCTTAACCATTGTGCAGATCCCCCATTCATGAATGATTACGGTTTCATTCTAAAGAAACGGCGGCGCAATAAGAATGCATTTAAGTGACCACTTATAGGGTAAAAAAGTGGACACCGCTTAAACGCTCTCTTCGGCGCCGATTTGCTGGCGGTATTCGGTCGGGGATAGGCCGCAGTAATTTTTGAACGCTTTGCTGAAGTAGTTCTTGTCCTTGTAGCCCAGCATGTCGGCGATGTTCTGGATTTTCAATTCCGGCGCCTGGAGCAGCTCCTTCGCTTTCTCCATCCGGACCTTGAGGACGTATTCGTAAATCCCGTACCCGTACTCCTGCTTGAACAGCTTCATCAAATATTCGCGGCTCAAATAGTATTTCTCCGTGAAGGTGGAAATCTTGACGTCCTCGAAATAATGCTGGTCGATGTAGCTCTTGATATCGCGGATTTGGAACGTCCCCAGCGGCCTGGCATGATTCCGGACAAGGTCGCCGTAATGGTTCAGCACGCGGCGGAACTGCTGCTCGAACTGGGCGTAATCGCGGAAATCGCAATCGCCCGCCTCCGGGAACAGCCGTTGCTCACCCAATTCCGCAGGCGGCACCCCGATTTCAAGGGCCATGTCCTTGAGCAGAATGTCGGTCTCGCGAAGCGTCCGGATCGCATCCCCGAACGTGAAGAGCCCCGATTTGCGGAGATGCCCCAACATGTCCTCCGCCACTCCCTCGATGAACCGCGGATTCGGGTCCTGCAGCGCTCCCCGGATCAAACCGATGCGTCCCGTAATCAGGTGGACTTCAGAGGATGCGGCCGGCGCATGGTCCGTCGCGGCAACAGGGTCCGACCCCTTCAACAGATTGGCGGAGAGCAGCCGGGAGACCGCGCGGTCGTAGGAATCCCCGACGCCCGCCGGGTCGGAAGCGGGCTCTCCCACGGCGGCCAGCGCCGCGATGCCCAGCATGTCCCCCAGCACCCGGCAGGCTTTGCGGAGGAAAGACGCCGCCCGTACCGCATGGTCTTCCGCCTTCGTACCGGGTGCGAGAAAAACGGCGATCAGTTCCCGCTCCAGCTTCGGATTCGCGAAGCTGAAGCAGCGCAAGCCCCCGTGTTCCAATTCGTTCAACACGTTCGTCAGCGCGAAGTTCAGCAGCGCGCCGTCCCCGCGGAACCGGGAGTCCTTCACTTCCTCCCAGTTCAGGATGCGCATGACGGCCGCGCAGAATCGGGTGCCGGGCTCGTCCGCTCCGATCAGCTTAAGCGAACTCGCGCGCGTGCTATCATTGAAATTCCGGTTCACCATCGACAGGTAAATCGTCTCTTTCAATTTCGGAAGCGACATGTTCAAGGTGATGTCCCGGTCGATCGATTCGGTCGCCTGTTTCCTGCGGGCTTCCAGATAATCGAACGCCTTGGCCAGCGCCGCGTTCAATTCCGCCCGGATGACCGGCTTGAGCAAATAGTCGACCACCCTCGATTTGATCGCCTGCCTCGTGTATTCGAAATCGTCGAAGCCGCTGATGACGATCGTGAAGGTGCCGGGGGACCTTTCCTCCATGCGGCGAAGGAACTCCGACCCGTCCATTTCCGGCATTTTCATGTCCACCAGCACGAGGTCCGGCCGCCATTCCTCCAGCACCGCGAGACCCGTTTTCCCGTTGTCGGCTTCCCGGACTTCGCCCACGTTCAGCCTGTCCCATTCCCCGAGAATCCGGATCGCTTCCCGCGAAGGCAACTCGTCGTCGATAATGAGTACTTTATACATGTTCGGTACCTTCTTCCCCCGGCAATAGCATGCTCATTTCCGTGCCGGACGTATCCGTCCGGATCTCCAGGCGCGCCCGATCGCCGAAAATCAACTGAAGGCGCGTATGCACGTTCTTCAGCCCGAGGCTGTCCGTTTCACGATCCTCCCATTCCGTCTGCAGGGACCTCAGGATCTGCTCCAATTTCTCGGGCGGAATCCCCGGCCCGTTGTCCGCTACCGTGATGACGTGTTCCCCGCCGCGCCGCGCATGTCGGATCGAAATCGTCACGGCGTACGATACCTTCTCGAGTCCGTGTTTGACCGCGTTCTCGACGAGCGATTGGACGGACAGCTTCGGTATTTCAAGCCCGTACGCCTCTTCGCCCAAATCGTAGACCACTTGCAGGCGGTCACCGAAGCGGGCCTTCTGCAGCGTGAAATAATGGCGAATGTGCTTCAGCTCTTCCCGCAAGGTCACGACGTCCTTGCCGCTGATGCTGTAACGCAGCGTGAGCGCAAGGGCGTCCACCATGTCCGTGATGTCCGTCATTCCGCTCTTGAGCGCCTTCGTCGAGATCGCCTGAAGCGCGTTATAGAGAAAATGCGGATTGATTTCCGCTTCGAGCGCTTTCAGGATCGCGCTTTTCTCCACCAGCTTCATCCGGTACCGCTCGTTGATCAAATCGTTGGTCCGGGCGACCATCATATTGAACCGGTTCGCCAGATGCGCGATCTCGTCCCGGCCCTTCACCTCGACCTCGACGTCGAAGAACCCTTCCCCGAACCGGTTCATTTTCTGGGACAACCGTTTAAGCGGCCGGGTAATCGCGCCGGACACGAACGTGACGAGAAGCAGGGAGACGAGCAGGAAGACGCCTCCGATCGCATAGCTGTACAAACGGTTCGTCTGGGCGGCGCGGCTGATTTTCCCGTACGGAATCGCCTTGATCAGCTTCCAGCCGTCCGTCTCCAGACGGTCGAAGACGACCAAGTACTTCTCGCCCCCGTACTCCCAGTCGAAACGCCCTTGGCCTTCCCCCCGATTCATCCGGGCATACAAAGAACCGGCGGCAGCCGAACGGAAGAAGTCCGCGTCGTTCCAGTAATAAGGCGTATTCTTTTCGTCCACGTAAGCGATGAACTCCCCGTCCGACACCGGGATGTCCCCCACGACCCGGTCCCGGCCGGACGGATTGAAGTAGAACGACATGACCGCTTCCGCTCTCCGGTCCGACAAATTGCGAAGCACCCGATGGTAAGCCATGAAAGTGCGTTTCGTGTCGATGCCGTAAGCATGATCCGCAGGCGGCTGGACGAGCATCGATTGCGTCTCGCGGTTCTCGAGGCTGTCCAGCGCGCTCCGGAACCAGGCCGACTCGCTCACTTTTCCTTGCGCATCATAGAGTACCCGTACCCGGATATCCTGATCCTGACGCGAAATATAGTAGTATTTGCGTTGATCGATCAGATAGAGATAGATGGCTTCGATGTCGTCCCGGGAATAGTACAGCTGGCGGACGTAATCCTCCAGGTACAGCTTGGAAGCGTAATCGCCCGGCTCGTTGCGCAGCGCGAGAATCAGCTGTTCGAACTGAAGCGGGGGCAACGACATCTGATCGATTTCCGACCGGAACTTCTCCAGGTTTTTGTTCACGATATTCAAGTTGCTTTCCGTGCTGTTCACGTTGCTCTTGAACGATTCGTTCTCCAGCATCTTCGAGGAAATGAAGGTGAGCGAACCGACTACGAGCACGATAATCGAGGCGAACAGCAGGATGAGCTTGTTGACCAGCCGCTGCGCGACCCGGTGCGAGATTCGGCTCAGCAAACGCCGGATCCAAGATGCGAACGCTGTCAATGGCGGCCCTCCTTCCCGTCAAAACCCATTCCCCATTATACTCGCAAGGGAGCCCGCGCCCAATCTACTTTTTTTGGTGTCCTTTAGGCGTAGCCGTTTTTACTTGCCTCCCCGATGATCCATGCCGATTGTACACGTTATTACCCCTAAGTGACCACTTATCTATATTTCTTCCGTCCCTCAGCCTGCCTATAATGGGGAATATCGAACCATCCGCGGGCACAGAAACATAAAGGAGTGAACCTCATGCCAAAATTCGGGAGAAGAACGTTCGGAAAAATCGAATTCGGACTGTTCACCCTGCCGGTTCTGATCGGAATCGTACTGGCGTTCTACATTCCATTCTTCATGAGCATGTACTATTCGCTGACCGATTGGAACGGCATTTCGAAGCATACGAACTACATCGGTTTCGACAACTTCAAGCAAATTTTCTCGGGGGACGCGAATTTCGCGAGCGCTTCCCTGTTGACCATGAAATTCAGCTTGCTGTTCATCCTGCTCTCCAACGTACTGGCGCTCTTGATCGCGGTGCTGCTGGACCGGAACCTCAAGACGTCCGCCCTGCTCCGAGCCGCTTTCTTCATCCCTTACATCCTGAGCCTCATCATCGTCGGGTTTATCTGGAAGTTTATTTTCTCCCAAGGCTTCCAGTCTCTTGCCGAAATGACGGGCTGGGGGATTTTCGATTGGAGCTGGCTCGGGACTCCGAAAATGGCGTTCATCTCCGTGCTGCTCGTCTCCGTCTGGCAATCGATCGGGTTCTACATCGTCATCTATATCGCGGGGCTTCAGTCCGTACCGGCCGATTTGCTCGAAGCGGCGACGGTCGACGGCGCCGGACCTTTCCGCAGGTTCCGGAGCGTCACCCTTCCGCTGCTCGCTCCTTCGGTCACGATCGCGGTGTTCATGTCGCTTACGAATTCCATTAAAGTATTCGACGTCATCCTGTCCCTCACCGGCGGGGGACCCGGAGGAAGCACATATAGCGTGTCCTTCGACATCTACCGGGAAACGTTCCAGAACAATCTGTTCGGATACGGTACCGCGAAGGCGCTCGTTCTGTTCGTCGTCGTGCTGCTCATCACGGTCCTTCAGCTGACCTACTTCAAGCGCAAGGAGGTCGAGCATTGATGCGCGAAAACAAAACGGGCCTGATCGCGCTCGAACTCGTCATGATCGCGGCCGCGCTGCTGTTCCTGTTCCCGATTATCCTCGTCTTCTACAACTCGCTGAAATCTTTCGGCGAAGTGATGCGGGACGTCATGGCGCTGCCGCACAAGCTCACGTTCGAGAATTACGCCTACGTCTGGAAGTACATCGATTATCCGAAGCTGTTCCTCAACAACGTCATCGTCACGGCCGTCGGTCTGGTCGGCATCATCCTGATCTCGTCGATCGCGGCTTACAAGCTCGCGCGGACGAAAACGAAGCTTAGCGGTCTGATCTATTTTCTGATCATCATTCCGATGCTGATTCCGTTCCAGAGCATCATGGTTACGGTGCTGAAATTGGCGCGGGACCTGCATTTGGCCAACAGCGTGTGGGGTCTCGGCATCCAATATTGGGGGCTCGGCGCCCCGATGGCCGTCTTCATTTACCACGGGTTCGTCAAAGGCGTGCCCAAGGAATTGGACGAAAGCGCGACGATTGACGGAGCCTCCGGCTTCAGCCTGTTTTTCCGGATCATTTTCCCGCTGCTGAAGCCGGTTACCGCGACGATCGCCGTCATCGACATCATGTGGATCTGGAACGACTTCCTGCTTCCGCTCCTGATGGTGAACGGATCCGCGGACACCAAGACGCTGACGCTCGCCGCTTATACGTTCGTCGGACAGTACAACACCGACTGGCAGTATACGATGACCGCCGTCGTGATGGCCGTGCTGCCCTCCATTCTCGTGTTCATCCTGCTCCAGAAGCATATCGTCAAAGGCGTTACCGCAGGCGCGGTGAAAGGTTAAGCGGCTACAGCAAAAGCCCCGAGATGATCGGGGCTTTCGTCGTTTGCCTGTATGAAATTACGCTCAGGAAAAGAGAGAGCGGCGATACTGCCGGGGCGTATACCCCGTTATTTTTTTGAAGGTCCGGGTGAAGTTCGACGGATTCCCGTAGCCCAGCTTGATCATCACGTGCCCGACTTTCAGGTCGGGCTGGGCCAGATACGCTTTGGCCTGCTCGATCCGGCGATGCACGATATACTCGGACAGGGACCAGCCGGTCATTTTTTTGAAAAACCTGGACAAATAGACAGGATGATAATGGACGCACCGCGCCACGTCCTCTCTTGAAAAATCCTCCTGCAGATGGCGGTCGATATAGGCAAGCACCTTCTCCAGCACGACCTGGTCGACGCACGGCTCCCTTTTCCCCCATGTCCCGCAGGCCGGCGGCAGCGCCTCTCCGTCCGACGGGAACTCCTTCATCGGAACGGTCTCCCCGATCGAGTACGACAAATCCGCGTAAAAATACCGGCCGGCGATGGCTTTCATTCTCTCGCATACGCGTTCCAAATCGCAGTAAAGGTTCGCCAATACCGAAGGTCCGGTGAGCCACACCGCGATTTCCTGCCCCCTTGCCGCGGCGTAACCGGCTCCAGGCCTGCACAGCAGCTCGTCGGCAACGTTCAGCAGCGCGAATACGAGCAATTCTCTTTCCTTGGAAGTCAGCGCGATACGCCACCTGCGTATCGACAAGCGGACCGGCCGCATCCAATATTTCTCCGGTGCGGGGTGATTCCCGCGAAACGTCATTTCCCTCCTGTTCCCGCTTTTCTCAAGCAATCCCAACGCAAGCGACAGGACGAGATCCGGATGCGAAGGCTTGGTCCGCAGTTCGAACGGATAAGGCCCTCCCGGCCCCGAAGCGAGCAAACCGGATAGACCGGGCTCGGGTACGATGGCCGCGCACGCGGTCTGCGGACGGAACTTTCGTACCCAAAGCAGCAGGTTCACGCCTTCGTCCATACCGGTGAACTCCAAGTCGCACATCACGGCTTCGCATGGCCTTCGCGAGATCCAGTCCCTTGCTTCGCGGATCCCGCCAACGACGCATACGCGGCTGCGCGTCCTCTGCCTCTCTTTCCTTTCGGTAAACGCTTCTCCCGCGTATTGCGGACCTGCAACGAGCAAAACAGTCGGCACTCGGCTCCCTCCCAACTTGATCATGGGTTGAAGAGAAACGCAGGTAAAATCATGAAAAAATGGAAAACGATTTCTGCGCCCTTATTATAATGCTTGCCGTATAGGAGGTCTATCCACTCAAATGACCTACTTAGCATTCTCGTGACCCCGGAAGGTAACGAGGCCGGCGGAAGAACTCCGCGCCGACCTCGTTCCGTGCAACGCTACCCGAACGGTATTGCCGGTTCCTGTTTTTACGGTTCGGTTCCCCATACCAGGGTGCCGTTGTTGTACACCGTCACCTTGCTCCAATCGGCGAGCGCGGACTTCGTGCCGTCGAACGAGTAATCGTTCGCTTCGTTGAAATTCGACCAATCGGACTTCGCCATGCGGATTTGAATTTCACCCGTCTGTCCGCCCGCCGCGATCGATCCCGCAGCCGAGCCGAACGAGATTTCCAGGTACGTGTCCGCTCCCGTCTTCGCGGGATTGATCGTCATGAACGAGCCGCTCACGGCGGAAGTGCCCACCTGTGCCCAATCGCACCAGAAGTTCAAATTCGCCGCTCCGTCTTTGGTCAGGTAGTACCGCAGCTTCACATTGCTCAGATTGACGGCGGCCGTGCCGGTGTTCCTGATGTTGAACGTCGCGTAGATCATGTTGTCGGTTGCGTTGTTGTTGTTCAGCTTATACTGCGCGACCAGACCGCTGGGCATGCCCGTACCTCCGCTCGGCGTCGCGCTGGCTTGCGCCGAGTTCGCGCTCTCGCCCGCGCTGTTCACCGCGCTCACGACATAGAAGTATGTCGTGCCGTTCGTCAGCCCCGTGTTCGTATAGCCCGTCGACGTGATCCCCGTCGCCACCGTCGTATACGGGCCGCCGCTCGTCGTCGCCCGCTTCACGTTGTAGCTCGCAGCCCCGCTCGACGCCGTCCAGCTCAAGGCGACCTGCGCGTTGCCCGCCGTGGCGGTCAGTCCCGTCGGCGCCGCCGCTACGGTCGTGCCCGTCGTCGGCGTCGCGCTCGCTTGCGAAGAGTTGGCGCTTTCCCCCGCGCTGTTCACCGCGCTCACGACATAGTAGTAGGTCGTTCCGTTCGTCAAACCCGTGTTCGTATAGCCGGTCGACGTGACGCCCGTCGCCACCGTCGTGTACGGGCCGCCGCTCGTCGTCGCCCGCTTCACGTTGTAGCTCGCAGCCCCGCTCGATGCCGTCCAGCTCAAGGCGACCTGCGCGTTGCCCGCGGTGGCGTTCAGTCCCGTCGGCGCAGCCGGTACGGTCGACGGATTGCCGCCGTCCGGCTCGCTGCCGAATACCTTGACGCCGTTATCGTACAGCGGAAAACGCGCCGTCTTGACCGCGGACGAACTCGTCAGTCCTTGCGCGGAGTAATCGTTGTTCGGGTTCCAAAACGACGTTCCCGAAGGGGCTGCCAAACGGAATTGAACCTCCTTCTTGTAGTGCGGCTGCCCGCCGGGATAGATTTTCGTGCCCGTGAAATCGACCGTTACGTAATAGATGCGACTGGCCTCGTCGTACGCCGTGAGCGGAGAAACGGCCGCCCCTTGGTTATAGTTCGTGCTGATCGCAATGTCGTTTTTCGTATATCCGGCCGCATACACTTCGGACAGATCCACGTAGTAGCGGAACGATAGCTTGTCGCCCATGCGCGCCGGCCAGCCGGAGCGGTTGTTCACGAGCGCCTTGATCTCGGTGTAGGTCGGCCCCGTGCTGTTGAACGACGCTTCCACGAACATTTCGTCTTCCTTCGTTTCCGGCGCCGGGAAATTCGCGAGCGGCTGTTGTCCCGTGCCGAAAATCAGGTTCATCTTCGCGAGCACGCCGGTGAATCCGGCGTTGTAATCGGTCGCGACTTCGTTGCTGACGTAATCGCCGATCGAATCGGTGTAGGCGTCGCTGCTGTTCGGTCCGCCGACGAGCGCGCCGTACAGCACGTGGCGGTGATTGGCAGGAACCGATTGGCTGTCCGCCCAGGAGCCGTGCGACGTCCGGTGGTGCGGATGCTGCGGCGGATTCGTGCCGAAGCCGATCACGTAGCTGCTATTGCGCGGATTGTCGCCGAGCGCATAGAGCGCTTGACTAACCGCGAAGTTTCTGTACCGGTTTTTCTTGGCGGTGTCCGTTACCCAGTCGGAATACACGAACGCGAGGAAAGAAGCGTTCATCGCATACCGCAGGGAACCCCACGTATCCAGCCAAGCCAACCCGCCGGGGGTGTACGTGATCCGTTCGCCTGTCCCCGATACCCCGGTCGTCCAGTAATCGAGGTTCCGTTCCGTCGAGGCGATGAAAGAGGCGTCGTTCGTAATTCGGGCAAGCAGAAGCTGGGCGCCGTAATGCTTGTCATCCCAGGATTGCGTCCATTTGTAGCCCCAGTTCGCCGTCTGCCCTTCCTTGCCCCAGTTGTTCGAAGCGGCGATCGCTTTCGTCAAATACGTCGCGTTGTTCGTCGCCAAGTAGAGCCAGGCGGCTCCCCAGGACAGCTCGTCCCAATAGCCCGACCAGGAATTGTAGAAGGATTGGGCGTCCGTCACGCAATCGCTGTATTTGCCGCGATACGTGTCCGCAAACGTGTACAGCTGCTCGGCGTGCGTCAGCAGCGTGGCCGAATAAGCGGGATTGGTCTCCTTGAACACGATCGACGCCGCCGCCAGCGCGGCCGCCGTCTCGCCCGCCACGTCGGAACCGGGACACGTTGCGGTGATTTTGTACGAAGGACGATTTATCTGCATCACTTCCGCCGGTCCCCACCAGGCGTGATCGGCCGAGCCTTGTCCGACCTGCACGTAAAGCTCGTTCGGAGCCGTATGCGCTTTGATAAAATAGTCCGTCGCCCACTTGATGTTGTCTAAAATCTCCTCGTATTGCCCCGCCTGCTTAAAACCGTCCTCGTATTCGTAGACGGCCCAAGCGAGCATCGCCGCCGAAGCGGCCATCGGAAGTCCGAACTTGACGTGGTCGCCGGCATCATACCAACCGCCGGTCAAGTCCTTGCCCGCGTCCGCTCCGTCCGTCATCCCCGAGTCTCCGCGCCACTCTACGCGGTTGTTCGCCGGCAGATCCCCGGAGCGCTGGGCTTCGTAGAAATAGATCGCTTTCTGAAGCGCTTCCGCATAGTTGTAAGAATTGGCGGCGGCGTTGGAACGTTGAATCCATGGAGATCCAAGCAACAGCGAAGAGCCGACCGCCGCGACGAGCAACAGCTTTGCCGCTTTTGTCCACCCGAGCGTCTTCATCCTGCACCTCCTCGATTGAGAAATGTTCATAGCCTTTGAACCGGCAAGACTCGACAAGATCTCCTTTCCGAAAAGGATTTTCATACGTAAATCCATTATAAATCGGAGAAATTGACAAAAATGTGCTTTATATAACCTATTTGTTTCCTCTTTGTAACCGCATGATCGCAACGGGTCACCCGGCAGTTGTGCTTACCGGAATATTCGCCCGGTGAAACAGGGCGGAACAGGGTACAATCCAACCGCGTTTGGTCTATCTGAATCACCAAAAAAACCGCCCTCCGTGTCAATGTCTGACGCGAGAGGGCGGTTGGGACTGTTTCCGGTTAACGGGAGATCGTCCTTACGGTTCGGTCCCCCATACCAGGGTGCCGTTGTTGTACACGGTCACCTTGCTCCAGTCGGCGAACGCGGACTTCGTGCCGTCGAACGAGTAATCGTTCGCTTCGTTGAAGTTCGACCAATCGGACTTCGCCATGCGGATTTGAATTTCACCCGTCTGTCCGCCCGCCGCGATCGATCCCGCCGCCGAAGCGAATGAAATTTCCAGGTACGTGTCCGCTCCCGTCTTGGCCGGGCTGACCGTCGCGAATGCGCCGCTGACGGCGGATGTGCCCACCTGCGCCCAGTCGCACCAGAAGTTCAGCGCGGCGCTGCCGTCTTTCGTGAAATAATAGCGCAGCTTCACGTTGCTCAGGTTGACGGGGGTCGTACCGGTGTTCTTGATGTTGAACGTCGCGTAGATCATATTGTCGCTCGCGTTGTTGTTGTTCAGCTTATACTGCGCGACCAGGCCGGCGCTCGGAGCTTGAGGCGTCGCGCTGGCTTGCGCGGAGTTCGCGCTTTCGCCCGAAGCGTTCACCGCGCTGACGACGTAATAGTACGTCGTGCCGTTCGTCAGCCCCGTATTCGTGTAGCTCGCCGCCGTCACGCCCGTGGCGATTGTCGTGTACGGGCCGCCGCTGGTCGTCGCCCGCTTCACGTTGTAGCTCGTCGCGCCGCTTGATGCCGTCCAGCTGAGCGCCGCCTGCGCGTTCCCCGCCGCCGCCGTCAAACCGGTCGGCGCCGCCGGCACCGGTTGCGCTTGCGGCGCGGCGCTGACTTGCGCGGAGTTCGCGCTTTCGCCGACGCTGTTCACCGCACTCACGACATAGTAGTACGTCGTGCCGTTCGTCAGCCCCGTGTTCGTATAGCTCGTCGCCGTCACGCCCGTGGCGATCGTCGTGTACGGGCCGCCGCTCGTCGTCGCGCGTTTTACGTTATAACTTGTCGCCCCGCTCGTGGCCGTCCAGCTCAGCGACGCCTGCGCGTTGCCCGCCGTCGCCGTAAGGCCGGCCGGAGCTGCAGGAACCGACGGAGTCGGAGGCACGAGCAGCCGTTCATACTCCGCGTAGGCGGTCGCAATGTCGACCTGCGCCCAGAAACGGTGGTATTTGAAGGTCGGAACGCCGTTTGTCCATTTCTGCGTGGTCGGGTTCCAGGAAGAGTTGTAGAGATTGGTCAAATAGGACCATTTCGGATCCTGTGTGATTTTCGGCCGCAATTCCGGATAGCTGATGTACACGCCGTTGCCGCCCTTGGCGGGATCGGAGGCGACGCCGCCCGAACCGGGGATCGTATTGCCCTGGCCGTAGGTTCCGCTCCAGCCGCTGGGGAAATAGAGCTCTTTCGTGAAATATCGGAAGTAGTCGGCCCGCTGCTCATCGGCCGCAATCCCGACGCCGTCGTTGAAGTTCCAGGCGACGTTCAGCAGCTGCTCCGCCAGCGTCTTCGCCTGGTTGCCGAGCGTCGTGAAGCTGCCGGTTTCGGCTTTGGTCCCTGCCGCGAAGAACGAGAGCGCCTTGATGTAGCTGCCGAGCACCCCGACGTCTTGGCTCGGACTTTTCGTAATGACGTGATAGTTCGGATTCCCGGTGAAGGACGAGAAGCCGTTCCACGTATCCGGCTGCCCGGTCCATTCCTGCCCGCTCGGAATCCAGAACTCTCCCGGAGCCGAAGTCGTCGCGACCGCGGGATTCAGTCCGCCCAGTATCCTTTGCCCGGACGCGTTCAGATAATAGCCGTCCGAATCGGTGACCGGGCGCTTGTCGACGAACACGTAGTCGATCGACCAGTCGATCCATTTGGAGATGACGTTTTTCGCCATCTGGAAGTTTTGAGAGCTGATGTCTCCGCTCGATGCGAGAATATAGTAAAGCTCGGCGACCCGCTCCATCGGCCAGGCTTGGAACCCGAACCAGGTGTTCGAATTGGGATCGTGATATACCGGCGCCTCTTGGTAAGCCATCCCGTAGAACTTGCTGACGCCAGCCGGATAAGCGCTGTAGCTGCCGTTCCAGCTGTTCGTCGCGCCGCCGCCGATGCCGCCTTCCGCGGTGAGCAGCCAGTTGTAGAATTCCAGCTGCCGCTTGAGCGATTCGTTCCAGTCCGTTTGGGCCGTCGCCGAAGACGGAACGAGACCGCCGCCCGGACTCGACAAGGCATACGCCGCTACCGGATTTTGATAAGCCTGATGCGTATGGCTGGCGCCGATTCGCCAAGCCCAGTTGGCGCCCGAGCCGAGGCCGCCGCCCCATGACGTATACCAAGCCATCAAATAATGAGCGGAGTTTTTCCCGGACCCCGGCGTCGGAGTGCCGCTGCTTGCGCTCCCGATTTGTTGGAAGTATTTGTCGTACATTCCGTAACGGAGGTAGTCGCCCATTTTCTTGGCTTTGTTCAGGTAAGCCGAATTGTTGTAACCGAGCTGTTTGGCCCAGTACATGACCTGAACGGCCCGCGCATCCGCGTCGGTCGCATTGGAATACCGCCACTGCGCCGCAGGTGCCTGATTTTCCTTGGTAAACAGGGACATGAACCCTTCATTGGTTTTGCCGAACGTTTTGTTGTCTTGCGACGGGTGCGTAATCGCCTCCCAGACGGATTCCTGCTCGCCGCGCTGGAATGTGTTCACGTAACTCGCCGTGTGGGTAGGATTCAGCAGGTTCCCGAAACCGTACCAATTATCCACGTCGACCAGCCAGTGCATCAAGTAGGTCTGGTTGTTGCCGTACGTCGCTTTCAGCTCCGCGTCGAGCGGATCCTGCCCGGCCGCGTATTGTCCCGACAATTGCGACGGATATTGATCGGGATAAGGCTTCTCCGCGGCGTAGGTCGCCGGACTGTTCGGGTTGTAGGAGCCCATCGTCGGCTGCTCCTCTTTCCCGTCTCCTTCATTTACCGGAATGATATATTTCTCCATGTTGTCCCACGCAGCTTCCAAATGGGACCAATCGCCGGTGTAGTACCCGTACAGCGTTTCCAGCCAGAGCCAGTAGCTGTACGCTTCCGAGGTCGTCATATGGCCGTAATCGGGCGCTTCGCTGATGAGCGTCTCGATGGAATGGTAGGGAATGCCTTCCGGCGAGAAATATCCGTTCGCCGGATTCTTGATCTGATTGTAGAGCTGCAGAAAACGTGTTCCGTTCACGCCGGCCGCCTCCGCTTTGCCGACCGGAGCGATCCAAAGCGAGCCCCATGCAGCGAATACGACGGCCAGCGCAATCCAGGAAACGAACACGATCCGCGAATACTTTCGAATCATTTGATTTTCCTCCTTCATCCTTGAATGGGTCGGTCCGCCGGGGTTGCTTTGCGCATCAACCAGCAAGATTCATGTTTCGCTCCCTCTCCTTCATGTAAAATGATGGCAATTCCGATTATACGACGGCTCCGCCTGCAGCAATGTGCGCCATGTAACCTGTTGCTAACGTTGTCGTGACCTTTTCCTCCTACCGCGGGCATGCATGCAATAAAAAACGCCCTCTTTTCCCGATTCGGGAGAAAGAGAGCGATTTCGGCAGGTATGATAAAGAATCGTTTTCTTCCGTGCGGTTTCAGTCCCCGAGCAGGAAAGCCCGGGCCGGTGCCGCGTCGATGCCGGTCAGCTTGAGCGGCGCGAGGATCAGCGTGTAATTGCCCGCCTCCACGTGCTTCAGCCGCAAGCCTTCCACGATCACGATGCCTTTGCGCATCAACGTGCGATGCGTCGGGTACTCCGGCTGCGCGCGCTCGATGCCGAGCGCGTCGGTCCCGACCAGCGCCACGCCGATTTCGGCCAAATACTCGGCACCGTCCGCCCGCAGGTACGGAAACTCGAGGTCGAACGCCTCGGTCAAAGAGCTCGACGTTTTGAACAGGATCCGCTCGCCGCGCTGGATGGCGTACGGCACCAGATCTTCCTTGGAAATGTGGTCCTTCAGGTGCGTAAGATCCAGTACGCGCGCCGCGCCGTTCAACTGTTCGAGCGTAACCGTCTCGATCGTGTCGCCGCCCGGCAGCATGTGGAGCGGAGCGTCGACATGCGTGCCGCAGTGCACGTCCATGTCGAGCCGGCTTTCATGCGGTTTTCCTTGATCGTGATTCTGTACGTTCGTGATCCGAGGCTTCTTGTGCTCGTAGCCTTTCCACACTTGCATGCCTTCTTCGATCGTCATGCTGATATCGATGATGCGGCCCAATCCCATATCCGGTTACCCCCGCTATGCTTGTTATTTCTCCGTGTTGGTGACCCAAATCACGTTGTCTTCCTCTTGTCCGTTCACCGGCCACCAGTGGAAGCCGTCTTCTTCGAGCAGCTT
Source organism: Cohnella sp. CFH 77786 (assembly GCF_019400745.1). Lineage (GTDB taxonomy): Bacteria > Bacillota > Bacilli > Paenibacillales > Paenibacillaceae > Cohnella. The sequence goes on from NZ_WJIB01000030.1 coordinate 20,628, forward strand.
GTTCGCTTGCTCCGGTCCCCAGGATCCGGCCGGGTACAGGAAAGGCTCGATCTTGTGCTCTTTCCACGCGGCCGCGATCGGATCGATCAGCTGCCATGCCGCCGCGAGCTCGTCCCAGCGGGTGAAATAAGTATGGTCCCCGCGGGCCGCGTCGAAAATCAGTCTTTCGTACGCCTCCGGCGTGTTGATGCCGATCTGGCAGCTCTGGCAGAATTCCATGGCCACCGGCTGGATCGTCATGTCGTTGCCCGGTTTTTTGGCATTGATCTTGATATAGATGCCTTCCATCGGGTTGACGCGGATGACGAGCAGATTCGGCGCCAAATCCTGGCGGCGCGCGAACAGGACGTTATTCGGCACGTTCTTGAATTCCACCACGATTTCCGTGGACTTGACCGGCAGGCGTTTGCCCGTGCGCACATAGAACGGCACGCCGGCCCAACGGAAGTTGTCGACGAACACCCGTGCGGCGAAGAACGTTTCCGTCACGGACTCGGGATCGACGGAATCCTCCTCGCGGTATCCTTTCAATTCCTTGCCTCTCAGCGAACCCCTCGCATATTGCCCGCGGACGATACGGTTGCGGACGTCTTCGGCCGACTCGAACTTGCGGATGGACCTCAGCACCTTGACCTTCTCGTCCCGGATATCTTCGGCGTCCAGGCGGCTGGGCGCCTCCATCGCGATCATCGTCAGCATCTGCAGCATATGGTTCTGCACCATGTCCCGCAAAGCTCCGGATTTGTTATAATACGCGCCGCGTTCCTCCACGCCCACCGTCTCGGCCAGCGTGATCTGCACGTTCGCGATGTGGTGGTTGTTCCACAGGGGCTCGAAGAATGCGTTGGCGAACCGGATCATTTCGATGTTCTGGACCATTTCCTTGCCGAGGTAGTGGTCGATCCGGAACACTTCCTCTTCCTTGAACACCCGGCTGATTTCTTCGTTCAGCTTCTCCGCGGAAGGATAGTCGTAGCCGAACGGCTTCTCGATGACGAGGCGGTGCCAGCCCGCGCTTTCCAGCATGCCTCCGTCGCGGAGGTTATGCGAAACGGTGCCGAACAATTCCGGCGCCAAGGCCAGATAGAACAGGCGGTTGCCGGGAATGCCGAATTTGGCTTCCCGCTCTTCCGTATGGGCTTTCAGCCGGCGAAACCCTTCGACGTTGCCGATATCGAGGGACTGATAGCTGAAGTGCTCCGCGAAGGCGTTCCACTCGTTCGCCTCGCCGGGCTTATAGCGGCAGAACTCCCGGATGGACTCATGCACGTCGTCGCGGAATTGCAGGTCGGTGCGCGGACGGCGGGCCAGCCCCACGACGGCGAACTTGTCTCCGAGCTTGCCTTCGCGGTACAGGCTGTACAACGCGGGAAACAGTTTGCGGCGGGCCAAGTCGCCGGTCGCTCCGAAAATGAAGTAGACCGCTTCGTGGGCGGAAATCGATTCCGTTTTGTTGTCCGTCATGTTCCTCATCTTTCTTCCAGGCATGGGTGTGGCGGTGCGCCGTAAGGCCTCCCGCGGCCTGCAGGGGTGCTTTTCGTATGTATTGTAGTTTAGCATAATCGCAAAACCAATGCCATGGCTTTGACGGGTTTTTCCACCTCTCCCGAAAAAGGAGAAAGGAACCCGGATACGGGCCCATGCGCGTCCGCCCGCGGGTGAATAAAATGGGGCGAGGACCAAAGGAAAGGAGGGTGGGACCATGTTTGAGCTTAGGCTCGATCCCGACGAGAAGCAGCTTCATCCTTATAAAGGACATCAAGTCTGCCTGCTGATGAAGGACGGCACCCGCAAAATCGGGCAATTGACCGCCTGCATCTCCGGAAAAGTGATCTTGAACGGCGGAGCCGACGACCCGATAGAGGCAACCATCTCGCGCAAAGCAGCGGCAACCCGCCGCGGCGCCGGCCGCCGCCGCGCCCGCAAACCGTTAGATCCCCCGGCCCCGCATCAGCCGCAGCAAGAGCAGGAATGGGATGATTTTTCTTTCGCCCCGATCGGTCTGGAGCGGCCGCTTGCTTCCCTGCCGAGGGAATCCGTTCCTCTCAAGAAGGTAGATTCGATTCTCGTCCTTTAATCGCAATTCCCCCAGAAGTGACGTTGCTTCTTCGCGGGGTCCCCGCAAAGTACTCGGCATACGTGATGCATAACGTCACTTTTGGGGGACAGCGGTCTGTGCACCGGATTCGCCCTGCCGGTCAACTTTAGAGGGAAAACCTCCCTCTAATTCCGATCATTTCAAGGATTTGGGATGTTTAGAGGGAAAACCTCCCTCTAATCTCGGTGAAAAACCTCAATTGAGGGGATTTAGCCGGAATTAGAGGGAGGTTTTCCTTCTAATCACCCGCTTATGGGTATTACGCAAAAATAGAGGGCAATTTTCTCTTTAATTGCCTCGACTACGCGACAGCCGACCCATCTATATGACACCCAGATCGGAAAACGGATGTTGCGACGCGAGTTTCGCAAGATAAACTGTTTGCCGTTCACCGTCCCCGGAAACAGAATTCCGCGAACTCGAAACGGCAATCAACGGGAGCTCCGCTACCGTAAACGGCTCCCCTCTCGCTTCCCAATAACCGCTCTCTGCAAACTGATTCATTCCGAATGATTAAATAAAAACAGTCTGAACCGTCCGAGGGACGGTTTTTTGCGTTTGGAGCGGCTATTCCGCGAGCCCCTGCCGGTGGGCGTAAATGGCCGCCTGGGTACGGTCTTCGACACCCAGCTTGCCGAACAGATTGGTAAGATGGTATTTGACCGTTTTGATCCCGATGAACAGTTCGTCCGCCACTTCCTGGTTGGATTTGCCTTGGGCGATCAGCTTGAGCACTTCCATTTCCCGCTCCGTCAGCTCTTCGTGCGGCATAGCGGCCGAATGCGCGGGACGGCGGAACCGGTTCATCATTTTGGACGCGACCTGGGATTCCAGGACCGATTGCCCTCGGGCCGCCGCCCGGATCGCGTCCGCGATTTCGGAAGCCCGGGACGTTTTGAGCAAATAGCTGAACGCTCCCGCTTCGATGACCGGATACATTTTCTCATCGTCCAGGAAGCTGGTAAGCACGATCACTTTGCAATCGGGCATTTCCTCCATCAGCCGGCGAGTCGTCTCGATACCGTCCATGCCTTCCATCACGAGGTCCATCAAGACGACGTCGGGCTTGTATTCCCGCGCGAGCCGCAAGCCGTCCATCCCGTTGCCGGCTTCGCCGACCACCTCGATGCCGTCCTCGGTCCCCAGCACCGCTGCCAATCCGATTCTGACCATCTCATGGTCGTCGACGAGCAGCACCCTCGCCACTTTGCCTTCTTTCATCCGGTTCTAACCCCCATCGGCCATCAACGGCACCCGAATTTCGATTCTCGTCCCTTTGCCTGGAGCGCTGACCACGTGAAACGAGCCGCCCAGCTCGTTTACTCGCTCTTCCATATTCATCAGACCGTACGAGGCCTGCTTGCGTTCCTGAATATCGAACCCGACCCCATTGTCCCGGATGCCAAGCCGGACGGCGTCTCCTCGGCGCTGCAGCTCGATCCCCATCTTGGACGCACGGGCATGGCGGAGCGTATTGGACAAGGCTTCCTGCACGATTCGGAACAGATGGTTTTCCATCCCGATGTTAAGCGGCAGATCCTCTTCCATATCCAAGGAAATGTCGACCGGCACCTTGGCCTTCATTTCCTGGATCAGCTCCGGAATGGCCTGCGACAGCCGTTTGCCCTCGAGATGGATGGGGCGCAAATGCAGCAGAAGCGCGCGCATTTCCGATTGGGCGACCGAAGCCATCTCTTCGATCAGCTCGATCTGGCGTCTCGCCTTCTCGAAATCCTGATCGAGCGTCCGGCCGACCGCCGTCGCCGTCATCGAGATCGCGAACAGCTGCTGGCTGACGGCGTCGTGCAGCTCGCGGGCGAGACGCTGCCGTTCCTCGACGACCGCGCTCATCTTCGCCTTGGCTTCGAGCTCGGTGTTGTTGTTCGACAGCCGCTGAAGCGTGCTTACCTGCTCCTCCCATCGGCGGGCGAGCCGGGCCAGCTGTTCGCCAAGCCTTCCGATTTCGTCTTCGCCGAGAGGCGGCAGAGGAGGCGCGGGATTTCCCTTCTCCAGGCTCAACATCGTGTCGCTCAGCAGGCGCAGCCGGTGGCGGACCGGGTACCAGCGAAGAAACCCGAACGCTGCTCCCCCTACCGTCAGCACGGCGATGGTGGTAAGGACAAACGGCAACACGGATCCCCATTTATAAATTTCGGAGACCAAGCCGTACCTCATTAATAAGTAAATGACCAACGCACCGATGGCCAGGGAGTAGAGGACGGATTCCCCCATTTGACGCCATACCATATTGGCGACCTTGCGCGATTCCATCCGCCGCTCTCCTTCCGCTACACCGTGCGAATCTTGATATCTCCTACGAGGTAAAAGAGCTGCAGTTTCAACCGGTACTCCCTGCTGTCATAATCGGGCGAACGCCAGGAAAGCCTGTGAAGCATGCCCCCGTCCCTCGATTGCTTATATCCGATCTGCCCGACAAACACGGACGCCTCGACCTGCAGCCCGTAATCCTCGGGCACCGTCAAATCCACGTCGCCGACCAGACCTTGCAGCACGATCGTCGTTTCCTTCTCTTCCGGAATGGCGAGCGTCATGTCCATGCGGATTTCGCCGACTGCTTGCCAGAAACTCATCGATTGCAGCACCCAGGATTGCTCGTCCAGCCTCATGTTCAGCAGCAGGCGATGGGCATTGCGGTAAATGCCGGATACCGCGGGCCTTGACCGGAAGTAATAGAAGCCCAGGGAAAGAAGCACAATAACCGCGAACAGGGCAAATTGGGTGACGATGAGGATCAGCGTACTGACGGCGACCACGATGACCGACAGTCGGGAGCGGTCCAACCTGAACCGGTATATCCCGAGGCAGAGCAGAATCGCGGCGTTGACCGTCGCATAGCCGGCGATCCCGCCAAACGCGAGGTAGAGTCCGGCCGCTATGAACAACAATGCATGGTTGGAAAATTTCACGTTCGGCCGCACCTCCCCCTGTTTGCCGATCCCGCTCTTACGGCGAAAGCCATAACGGAATGGTTCCGTTATGGCAAGTCGACACCTTCCGCTTCGGTCACCGGCACGCTCGAGGCGCGCCGGTTCGACACGATTTCCATTGTAACACAACTTGCCGGGCCCGGCGAGATTGCCGGCTGCCGATTATTCGGCGTCCTGTGCCGGGGCGATCCGGTTTCTCAGCAGCGCCAATTCCTGCTCCACCCGAAGCGACTTCTCGGGATCGAGACGGATCGGCGAACCGCTGAGCGGGGAAACCGGGATGCGGGCGACGTCCGCTTCCGCCTCCATTTGCAGGATTTTCTCCTCCATCCGGCTGAATCCGGCCGAAGCGTTGCCGGTTTCGATCGTATGCAGCGTGCTGACTTGGGCCATTTGCTTGCGGGCTTTGGCCATCTGGGCGCGTGCCGCGAGCTCGTTGCGTTTGTTGCGAAGCTTGTAGAATTCTTCTTTCATCTCATGCAGCTGGGCCGTCAATTCGGCAACCTGCGCATGGGCCCCAGCATGAACGCCGGCCAATTCCGCGGCTTGCTGGTCGTATTGCACTTTCTCCTCCAGCAGCTTGCGGGCCAGCAGCTCGTTGCCGCCGCGGAGAGCCTGCTCGGCTTGCGATTCGCGCTCCAGGCCGTTTCGCGACGCTTCGTCCAGGCGATGCTTCATCCGTCGTTCGGCCGCCATTTGGCGGGCTACGGTCACTTCGGCCTCCCGGATTTCCACTTCCATGTCACGCAGATATTGATTCAGCATGACGACCGGATCTTCCATTTTATCCAGCAGCTCGTGAATCGAAGCTTTCGTAATGTCCTTCATACGTTGGAATACACCCATGGGTTATTCTCCTTTCGAATCCTTCTCGATTTTTGTGATTTTGGCTTTCAGTTCTTCGATTTCCCGTCTTAACGCTTTTTTCTCGATGTCTTCCATCATCGCGTCCAACCCTTGCGCCTTGGGGGCCGCTTGCGGCGGCACGAACGCTTGGGACGGGCGGGCCGGAGACGGAGGCGGAGTCGGCGGAACGGATGCATTCTGCCAACTGTTTCCCGGAGGCCATCCTTGCGTCCCGTATTGGGGCGGATGATTGGCTTCCGCCGTACCATGGCCCCAACCGTGGGAATAAGGGGCCGGTCCCGTGCCGAAGCCGCCCGGATATTCCCGGGGGATGATGAATCCCGCGAGAATGTAAACCAGAATCACCGATCCCGCCGAGAAGAACGTGACGACGACCAGAAGTATCCGGAGCAGCGTGGCATCGACGCCTAAGTAATCTGCCAACCCGCCGCAGACGCCGAATATTTTCTTGTCCCGCGACGAGCGATACAGTTTCCGCATGAACGTTATCCCTCCCTTGCTAGTTCCCTTGCTGCATTCTCTGCTTCAATTGCTGAAGTTCCCGCTCGATCGTTTCCTGAACGACGGTTCCGAGCCGAAGCACCGACTCCTGGCCGAGCCTGCGGAGATCCCGCAAGCTGCGGGCTTCCAGCTCGATATCGGTCATCCGGTCATCCAGCTTGCGGAACAAACTCGAAGGGTCGTCGGAGCCGGGTCCGAACCGGGCGTTCAGCCTTTGCTGAAGCCGCAGGGATTCCATGCGGGCTACGTAGAATTGCCTGCGATCGTATACGCTGCGGTATTCGCTTCGCAAATCCTGCAGCAGCTGCTCCAGCTCGTTCAGTTCCTGACGGCTTTGCTCATAAAGCTCGCGATAGCGGTTTGCGCGTTCTTCGTGTGCCACCTTGTCTTGCAGCGCCAGCTTCGCGGCCTGCTCTTCGCCTGCCTTCAGAGCCGTAAGCGCCTGTTCCTCGCGCTTGTTCATCCATTGCTCCGCGTCTTTCCACTGGCGGAGAAGGCTGTCCGTATGAGCGGCGTATTGTCTCTGCAATTGCTCGCTCTGGACGATCTCCTGGTGCGTCGACCAGAGAAACTGATCGATGACGCGGACGGGATCTTCCGATTTCTCCAGCCGGTCGTTTAACGTCGCGACCGTCATGTCCCGAACTCTTTTCATTACGCTCATGCGCGTCCCTCCATTTCCCGCTTCATACGTCGTGTCATGCGATTATACTCTGGCGCCCGATCTGCGGCGGAACATCGATACGCCGAAGACGATGAGCGCGATTGCTGCTGCCCAGACGAACAGGAAGGACAGCTTGCTGAGCAGCATCAGAACGCCGATCGCGCCGATCACCCCGCCCAAGAAGCGGTTGCCGTTGTTCCAGGCCAGAACGCCGAGTCCTACGACCAGGATCGGGATCAGCAGTCCCATCAGAAATCCGAAGACGCCGAGTTTCCCCAGAAGGAGCAGAACGCCGAAGGCGATCAGCAGCACCGCGAGTCCGTTTCCTCTCTTCATGTGTTTCACCTCTTTTCTTCAACTCACACTCTCATTGTAAACGGAGGCGCATTTTCGCATAACGGACTCGCGTATGTTTTTGATACTGGACCGAAGTCGGGGCGCGGGACCGTCCGCGGACCTTGTACGCTCCGCCCTGCGTCCCCTTCCGCTGCGAGGCGCTGTCCCTGCCTTCTGTGCCCAATGGGATAATCCGGTTGTTCCACTTCTTCAAGTCGAAGCAGCGTATTGGTATGGCGCTTCTGGAGCAAGCTTCCGTACTCGACATCCATGCATTCTCGACGGCCCGGGGGACCCGGAACAGTTTCACTCTTTTCCGGAGAAGCTCCGTCGGCGCACTCGCTTTTTGGACATGATATGGCTTACGGAGTCTACAGGGGCATAAATCCGACGGGTGCGCCGGGCATCCTTCTGCCGGAAGACGGACAGCTCGGCATCGTGTTCGGCTTGGAAAGAGGAAAGTCCGAGGGCTGGGGAGCAATGCGCGTCGTGGGGTCGCTCGCGGGCGGAATCGATCTGCCGATCGTCTTCTCCCAGAGGGAACGATCGCGGCAGCCTTTCGTTCGTTCGCGATGTTCCGAAATATCTTCTGAGGTTCCGGTTAAACGGGGAGATCATGATGTCACCTAGCGGGGATAGGGAAAGGTCACTTTATTAGGAGCACTAACGGATTATCCTGCCCTCTTTAATCCACTCCATGATCAGTTTGTAGGAAGCCCCGGATTTCTCGCTCACTTCCTGGACCGTAAGCCCCGCATGGCTGAGAATCACGTCCTTGACCGCCCTCAGCTTCCTCTCGTGCTCCGGATGACAATCCAGGCATGCTTTCGAGTTCCTGCCGTCTTGCCGGAACATCTTCCCGCATAGGATGCAATTCGACAGATCCATCCTTCACGCAGCCTCGCTTCCCAAAAAAAATATACCGCCCGGGGGCGGTATTCGTCGAATCGTTACGCGCCGCAACTTCGGTGGCCCAGCCGCCATGGGAGAATCCGTTAGGCCTGTGGCTTTGCGTCCCTGCTTTTCAGCAGGTTTGCCTTTTCGATTTGTCGGAATAGATCGAGAATATTGTACCATACTGGAAATCGTATATGGAACAACAAAAACCCTGAGGAACATTGGATTCCTCAGGGCTTCATCATCTGGGTTGGTGCCGGTGAAGGGACTTGAACCCCCACTCCCTTGCGAGAAACGGATTTTGAGTCCGTCGCGTCTGCCATTCCGCCACACCGGCATATAAGTGGCGCGCCCTAAGAGATTCGAACTCCTGGCCTTCAGATTCGTAGTCTGACGCTCTATCCAGCTGAGCTAAGGGCGCGCGTTATGAAATTGTGGAGGCGCCACCCAGATTCGAACTGGGGGTAAAGCTTTTGCAGAGCTCTGCCTTACCACTTGGCTATGGCGCCATAAACAAAATGGAGCGGAAAACGGGATTCGAACCCGCGACCTTCTCGTTGGCAACGAGATGCTCTACCACTGAGCTATTTCCGCACATAAATGGCTGGGGATCTAGGATTCGAACCTAGGAGTGACGGAGTCAAAGTCCGTTGCCTTACCGCTTGGCTAATCCCCAATATGAGGTTAATGGGGCGATCGATGGGGTTCGAACCCACGAATGCCGGAGCCACAATCCGGTGCGTTAACCACTTCGCCACGACCGCCATGATATTCAGTTTGGCAGGGGCAGCAGGAGTTGAACCCACACTAACGGTTTTGGAGACCGCTGTTCTACCATTAAACTATGCCCCTATGGTATGCATGGGGTACCCGGCCCAGGTACGAAACTGGTGGAGGCTGATGGATTTGAACCACCGAACCCAGAGGGAGCAGATTTACAGTCTGCCGCGTTTGGCCACTTCGCTAAGCCTCCATGACGATGGAGTCGAATGGTGCCGGCGAGAGGACTTGAACCCCCAACCTACTGATTACAAGTCAGTTGCTCTACCAGTTGAGCTACACCGGCGCAGTGTTGTTGAGTGGTGGCTCGGGACGGAATCGAACCGCCGACACGAGGATTTTCAGTCCTCTGCTCTACCAACTGAGCTACCGAGCCATGTCTTCGGTTCTTTGTATGATCGGCGTTGCTTAAGGGAGTAAATATGGCGGAGCTGACGGGATTCGAACCCGCGGTCTCCTGCGTGACAGGCAGGCATGTTAGGCCTCTACACCACAGCTCCACGATAAAAGCGACGTACAAAGTGCGATTGGTTGCGGGGGCAGGATTTGAACCTGCGGCCTTCGGGTTATGAGCCCGACGAGCTACCGGACTGCTCCACCCCGCGTCATTAGAACGATAATCCCTGTAGAGGCGACGTTTACTATCATACCGCATCCGTCACTTCGATTGCAACCCTTAATTTCAGGAAGTTGAGGGAGAATTTATGGTGACCCGTAGGGGATTCGAACCCCTGTTACCTCCGTGAAAGGGAGGTGTCTTAACCCCTTGACCAACGGGCCGCAATGGAAACAAAACTGGCGGAGAGAGAGGGATTCGAACCCTCGAGACGCTTTTGGCGCCTACACGATTTCCAATCGTGCTCCTTCGACCAAACTCGGACATCTCTCCGTATGGCTCCCCGAACTGGACTCGAACCAGTGACAACACGATTAACAGTCGTGTGCTCTACCAACTGAGCTATCAGGGAATGTTGTAATCCGGCCCGGCGACGTCCTACTCTCCCAGGACCCTGCGGTCCAAGTACCATCGGCGCTGGAGGGCTTAACGGTCGTGTTCGAGATGGGTACGCGTGGAACCCCTCCGCCATGATCACCAGACCGGATTTTTGCAGCGAAGAATATGATAACATAATCTTCGACGCGTGAATAGCGGTAATTTTTACCGTTATTCGACAAGGCTTGTGCCTCCTGTGCGATGAAATCGTCACAGTCCGCGAACTGCAGACAACATTGCATAGCAATGCGTTGCGGGTTTGCGCCTTGAAAACTGGATGCGAAACGAAACGTCGTGCTGATTGATGAAACACCTTACAAACCTGTGGACTGCTGCGTAGGATAAGCCCTCGACCGATTAGTACCCGTCAGCTGCACGCGTTGCCGCGCTTCCACCCCGGGCCTATCAACCTGGTGTTCTTCCAGGGGTCTTACATACTGGGAAATCTCATCTTGA
>NZ_WJIB01000002.1 GCF_019400745.1 Cohnella sp. CFH 77786
GGATGGCGATCCTGCGAAGGGGGACATAGGGGGATGGCGATCCTGCGAAGGGGGACATGGGGGGATGGCGATCCTGCGAAGGGGGACTTAGGGGGATGGCGATCCCGCGAAGGGGGACTTAGGGGGATGGCGATCCCGCGAAGGGGGACTTAGGGGGATGGCGATCCCGAGAAGGGGGGCATTGGGGGTTGGCGGAATTCCCGAAGGGGGCTTAGGCGCTCGGCCCCTTATAGACTTCCCGAATTGCGTCCTCGATGTCCGGTTCTTTCACGCTCAAATCCTGAATCGGCAGCTTGCGCGACAAGTCGGCGATCAATTCGGCGGCCGAGATTCGGCTTTTCTCGAACTGATACCACACCTTCAATCCTTCTTGCTTGACGATTTCCGCTGCCGGATGGGTCAAATCGTCACGGGGCTCCTGCAGGTCGATGACGAGCATCCGGCGCGGGGTCAGCTTGCCGATCAACGCGTCAATCGGCCCGTCTTCGACGACTTTGCCGTGATTGACGATGACAAGGCGGTCGCAAAGCTGCTCGACGTCATCGAGATCGTGCGTCGTGAGGATGACCGTTACGCCCCGAAGCCGGTTCATTTCCTTAATAAACGAGCGGATTGCGTGTTTGGCTTCCGCATCGAGTCCGATCGTGGGCTCATCCAGGAATAGCACGGAAGGGGAATGCAGCATGGCGGCCGCCAAATCTCCCCGCATCCGCTGACCGAGCGAAAGCTGCCGGACCGGCGTGTCGATGAATTCCTCCAACCGGAGCACGCGGCTAAGTTCGTTCAGGTTTTCTTCGTAGACGGAGACATCGATCTGGTAGATGCGACGGAGCAGCTCGAAAGACTCGCCGAGACGCAGGTCCCAATAAAGCTGGGTACGCTGCCCGAAGACGACGCCCAGCTTGCGCACGACGGCTTTGCGGTCCGCTTGCGGCGAAATGCCGCACACCCGGATGGAGCCGGAGGTCGGATGGAGGATTCCCGTGAGCATTTTGATCGTCGTGCTCTTGCCGGCTCCGTTCGGACCGATATAGCCGACGATTTCGCCGGGTTGGATCGAAAAGCTGATACCGTCGACTCCCCGCACGACCTTCTTGTCCGGAAACAGCAGCCCTTTGAGCGCTCCCCGCAATCCGCTCTCCTTTTTGGCGACCACGTATTCTTTGACGATGTCTTTGACCTCGATAACGGCTGCCATTTCTATCACCTCTCGTCCCTTTTAAGAACCGGAGCTTTCATAATGTTTCAGACCGCTTTTAAACAGCTGCTGCGAAAGCAGGAAACAGACGATGCCGACCGCAGGCGTCCATAGCGCCAGATCGAACGGAATTTGAAATCCGCTGCTTTTGCCGAGGAAACCGACCGCCGGGTAGAAGCTGATGAACCCGATCGGAATGACGAACGTAAATAATACTTGGATGACATACGGATAAATGCTGAGCGGATACATCGTCGCGCGCTCGAGCAAGGACAAGGCGAATCCGACCATGGACGCGTTTTTTTTGGTCCGGAAGGCGATCGTGCCCAATGCAATGAACAACGAGGCTCGGATCAGCACCCCGCCGATAAGGACGAGGATGAGCTTGATCATATTCGCGAACGTCCATTCGAACCCGACGAGGTGGCAGCCGTACAGAAATACGACGGTTCCCGGTATCAGGTCGATCAGCCCGATAAAGTTGAAATAACTCGAGACCAATTGAAAGAATACGTTCATCGGACGAAGCAGCAGCCTGTCGAACTGTCCGTTAATGACCATATTGTCAATATGCCACGTGTTGATGAACAAGACGACCATGATGCCGTGGCTGATCAATCCCAGCCCATAAACGAAGGCCAGCTCGGGAAAGTCCCATCCGTTCAGCGGCTGGAAGCGATCGACGAGGATTTTGAGCATCCAGATACCCGAGAAATATTGGATCGGAATCATGAGGAACCAACTGACGAGGAACAAGGGATATTCCAATTGTCGCTGGATGGCCAACCGGGCGAAGCAGACGGCAACCGAGCCGTAATGTCTCAATGTCTGCAACATCGCGTCTCAGCCCCCCTGGATCAACGTTTTGGTTTTCGTTTTTTTCCAAAACAGGACGACCGCCGCAAAGAGGATCCCGATCCATAATCCTTGCACCGCCATCGCTTGCAGCGCTTCCGATGTGCCGGCAGCGCCGATGTAAATGCCGATGGGCGTCTGATAGGTATACTGGAATGGGAGATATTTCGAAACGGTCTGCACCCCCTCCGGGAAAAACCAGAGCGGCACCAGGCTGCCGGACAGCACCCGGACGATGGCGTCCTTCACGCTGCCCATGTTGCCGAGCTCCATGACCCAGAATGCTACCAATCCGACGAGTGCGCTGAGCAGCCATAAGATCGCATAGCTGAACATGCAGCTTGGGATAAACAGGAGAAGGCCGGAGACGGAGTGCGGAAGCGGAAAGCCGAAAAACAGGGAGGCGAACACGATCAGGGGGATCGCTTTATTCACGAGAGCACTCGCCATGCTGCCCAAGTCGTCGGCGAGGTAACCGGCGAGCAGGGGAATCGGCCGGTACAAATCCGTGACGATCTGGCCTTCCCGGATTTTATAGTAGATCGTGTCTTGCACGCCGCACACGAATATGGATGCCAGAAGCACGGAAACGATGGTGTAGGTAACGATGTCTTGCAAGCCGATACCGCCCGATCGCACGACGCCTCCGCCGTACGCAGCCTTCCACAAGAATACGGAAGCGACGAGCAGGATCAGGTTGGACCCGATCGAAGCGAAAACTTCGAAACGGTAGGCTAGATTGGTTAGAATGCGCATTTTGGTGATATACGCGTAAGCCTGCAGCATGCTCTCCCTCCCATATCGCAATCGAGCTCGTGTAAATATTCCCAAGTATAAGAGAAATCCGATGGGGTGACAATGGAAAATTTGCTTCTCAAAAAAGAAAAACCGCCGTCTCCGCGAAAGTCAGGAGCAGCGGTTCTTTTGATCTTTCGGTTCTTTCGATCTGAAAGTCACTCGCAGGCGGAATAGCATCTCCCCGCACCTCAGTCCCCCTAGAGCTCCAAAACCCGAGTCGCGGGTGTCCGGAGGGCGCAGCGTCTCGGAATCCCCCTTCCGGGGAAGGGGGACTCAACGGGGATGGCGATCCCTTAGGGGGATGGCGAAACTCAATGTCCCGCTTCCCGGTCGTTCGAGAGCCCGCTGATTTCGAACAGCTTGAACAGCAGGCTGAGCACGATCGCGACGACGGTGGCGAGCGCCATGCCCGACAGCGAGAAGTCCCCGATCGTGATTTTCACGCCCGACAGCCCGGTGACGAGAACGACCGTCGTGAGCAGCAGGTTGGAGGGGCGTCCGTAATCCACCTTGGCTTCGACGAGCATCCGGAGGCCGGAGGCCGCGATGACGCCGAACAGCAGCAGCGATACGCCGCCCATGACCGGAACCGGAATTCCCTTCACGAGCGCCGAGAATTTGCCCAGGAAGGACAGCAGAATCGCGATAACCGCCGCACCGCCGATGACGAAGGTCGAATACACCCGGGTGATCGCCAGAACGCCGATGTTTTCCCCATACGTCGTATTCGGGGTGGAGCCGACGAACCCGGAAATCACGGTGGAGATCCCGTTGCCCAGCATGGAGCGGTGAAGACCGGGGTCCTTGGACAGATCCTTGCCCACGATGTTGCCCGTCACGATCAGATGGCCGATATGCTCCGCGATGACGACCAGGGAAGCGGGAACGATCGTCGCGATCGCCATCCATTTGAATTCGGGAGCGGTAAATGTCGGAGACGTAAAGAAGGAAGCCTCGCCCACTCCCGAGAAGTCCGTCATCCCCATCGCCCAAGCGAGCACGTAGCCGAATATGATGCCGAACAGGATCGGAATGATTTTCAGAAACCCGCGGAACACGACGGAACCGATGACGGTGACGGCCAGCGTCGCGGTCGACAGCAGGATCTGATCGGGGTTCGGCGTCCAATCCGGCTTGCCGTCCGATATCCAGCCTGCCATGCGGGCTGCGACCGGAACGAGTTCGAGCCCGATGACCGAGACGATGGCGCCCATGGCCGCGGGGGGAAATACGACCCCGATCCATTTCGTGCCGGCGAAGCGGACGAGGAGCGCGACGGCAATAAACACGAGACCGGCCGCGATGAATCCGCCGAGTGCGGCCGGATAGCCGAGTCCGGGCGCTTCGGCCGTTCCGATGACCGCGCCCGCGGGCGCGATGAAGGCGAAGCTCGAACCCAAGTAAGCCGGGATACGGCCCTTGCAGATCCAAATGTACAGCAGCGTGCCGATGCCGTTCATGAGCAGGCAGACCGCGGGATCCACGCCGAGCAAAGACGGGACCAGTACGGTCGAGCCGAACATCGCGAACAGGTGCTGAAGGCTCAGAAACCAACTCGCGCCGAGCGGCGGCCTTTCGTGTACTCCGATTTCTCTTTTCACAAGTGATCCTCCCACAGCGTCATATCGAAAAGTCTTTCCCATCTTACATCTTTTGACAACGTTCGGGTAGGTAATCGTCTTCCAGCGGTTTCTTGCGTCCCGCAGGCCGTTCCGCGAGCGTCGACGGTTGACGGTTCCCGCCGCCAAGAGGCATAATGGAAGGAATATCTCATGGGGAACTCTCGGTGGACAGCCACCGGAAAGGATAGAAGAAATGGGCATCGAGCAGCTTCTCGAAAAAGCTTCTTCCTATATGAAAGATCAGGATCTGAAGCGGATACGGGACGCCTATGAATTCGCGGAGGAAGCGCATCGCGGACAGACGCGCAAATCCGGAGAACCTTACATCCTGCATCCCGTCGCGGTAGCCGAAATCATGGCGGGCATGCAAATGGACGTCGTGACGGTCGAGGCGGCTCTGCTGCACGACGTCGTCGAAGACACGAACGTGACGGTGGAAGATTTGCAGGCGCGTTTCGGCGAGACGCTGGCGGGGCTCGTCGACGGCCTCACCAAGCTCGAACGCATCCAATTCCGCTCCAAAGAAGAGCAGCAGAACGAGAACTACCGCAAAATGTTCGTGGCGATGGCCAACGACATCCGCGTCATTCTCATCAAGCTTGCGGATCGGCTCCATAACATGCGCACGCTGAAGTTCCAATCCGAGGAGAGCCAGCGCCGCATCGCGCACGAAACCCTCGAAATCTATTGCCCGATCGCCCACCGGCTCGGGATCAGCACGATCAAGTGGGAAATGGAAGACATCGCGCTCCGTTTCCTGAACCCCCAGCAGTACTACCGGATCGCCCATTTGATGAAAATGAAGCGCGCCGAACGGGAGAATTATATCGGGGAACTGATCTCGAAGATCCAGGAGAAGCTCAGCGAAATGGGCATCCAGGGCGATCTCAGCGGCCGTCCGAAGCATATTTACAGCGTGTTTAAGAAAATGACGACGCGCAACAAGCAATTCGACGAGATTTACGATCTTCTCGCGATCCGGATCCTCGTCGACAACGTGAAGGACTGCTACGCGACGCTGGGCATCATCCATACGCTGTGGAAGCCGATGCCGGGGCGCTTCAAGGATTACATCGCCATGCCGAAGGCGAACATGTACCAGTCCCTGCATACGACCATCGTAGGCCCGAACGGCGAACCGACCGAGGTGCAAATCCGAACGTACGAAATGCACCGGACGAGCGAGTTCGGGATCGCCGCCCACTGGGCTTACAAAGACGGTAAAGAGCAGGGCGTCGTGCCGGGCAGCTTCGGGGAGAAAATGAACTGGTTCCGCGAAATCATCGAGCTGCAGCAAGAGACGCGGGACGCGGCCGAATTCATGGAATCGCTCAAAATGGATTTCTTCACCGACCTCGTCTTCGTCTTCACGCCGAAGGGCGAGGTGTTCGAGTTGCCCGCGGGCTCCGTCCCGCTCGATTTCGCGTACCGGATCCACACGGAGGTCGGCAACCGCACGATCGGCGCCAAAGTCAACGGAAGGATCGTGCCGCTCGACCACAAGCTCAAGACCGGAGATATCGTGGAAATCCTGACGTCCAAGCATTCCTACGGACCGAGCCAGGACTGGCTCAAGATCGCCCAATCGTCCCACGCGAGGGCCAAAATCCGCCAGTGGTTCAAGAAGGAGAAACGCGAGGAGAACGTCGCCAAAGGCCGGGACATGCTCGAACGGGAGCTGCGGAGGATCGGACTTGAACCGCCGGAATGGATGACCGAAGACAAGCTGCAGGAGGTCGCGCGAAAATTTACGTTCCACGACGCGGAGGACATGATGTCCGCGATCGGCTTCGGCGGCATCACCGCGGCTCAGATCTGCACCCGCCTGACGGAGAAGCTTCGCAAGGAAGCCGAGGAAGCGCAGCAAATCCAGCTGACTTCCGAAGTCAAGGAATTGAAGCCGAACGCGGGAGCGGCTGCCGCCATGCGCAAGCGGCCTACCCATGGCGTGCGGGTGAGGGGCGCCGACAACCTGCTCGTCCGTTTCGCCAGGTGCTGCAATCCCGTTCCGGGAGACGACATCACCGGGTACATCACCCGCGGCCGGGGCGTATCCGTCCATCGGACGGATTGCTCCAACATCCCGGCGGCGGCGGAAGGCGAAGAAGCGGCCCGCGTCATCGAGGTGGAATGGGAGGATGCCGTCGAAGCGAATTACAGCGTGGAAATCGAAATTCTCGGCCATGACCGCCGCGGTTTGCTGAACGAGGTGCTGCAGGCCGTTTCGGAGAGTAAGACGAATATTTCGGCCGTATCGGGACGGTCGGACAAAAACAAGATGTCGATCATCCATATGACCATTCTCATCCGCAACAAGGACCATCTGGCATCGGTCGTGGAGAAGATCAAGCGGGTCAAGGACATTTTCTCCGTTCAGCGGATGATGCAAGGATAGAATCGGAGGTACATCGTGAAAGTAGTCGTTCAGCGGGTGTCGCAAGCGAATGTCAAAGTCGAGGGGCAAACGGTCGGCGAAATCGGTCAGGGGCTTCTCCTGCTCGTCGGCATCGGACAGGAGGACGAGGAGTCCGATCTGGTCTGGATGGCGGACAAATTAACGGGGCTGCGGATTTTCGAGGACGCGGACGGAAAGATGAACCTGTCGGTGACGGACGTCGGAGGGGCGATTCTGTCGGTTTCCCAGTTCACGTTGTACGGCGATTGCCGCAAAGGCAGACGTCCCAATTTCATGGGAGCGGCGCGTCCCGAGACGGCAGAGGCGATGTACGAGCGGTTCAACGGAATGCTCGGAGAACGCGGCGTACCGGTCGAAACCGGGCGATTCGGCGCCATGATGGACGTTGCGCTCGTGAACGACGGTCCGGTGACGCTGATCGTGGACAGTCGCGGCTGACGGTTGAAAGGCCCCGTTCCGAATCGCATGTTTTGTTGAAGGATCATGTCGACAGCCGTTCCTGGAACGAATTGCAAGGCTGCCATCGTTTGCGGACGCTTCGGCGCGGCCATACTAAATGTCGGGAAACTTTGGGATACCGGAGGATGAACGGCATGCGGCAATCGCGCAAAGAAGCGAAAATCGAACGGATGGCCAGGGAAGGCATGAATCCCGAGCGCAGGGAAGCGATGGCGTTTCCCGAGTCGCCGGGAACGGAGTTCGCGGAGGAGTGGGGAAACGGCCCTGCGGCAGGCACGCGCAACGGCAGACGCCAGCCTCCGGGCGGGCGGGGATAGACCGGCGAACGACGGGCCGGGAGAGGGGAAGAAAGTCGAAATGAAAATCCATCTGAGAGCGGCCGATCCTTCCAACGAGCGGGCGCTTTGCCACATTGTGCCGCTGTTTTACGAGAATCCGGAGGTGACCTTCGGAACCGAAAGCAAGCCCGATGCGGACATCGAAATCGAACTATCCCATGAAGAGAAGGACGGCGAGGCGTTCGCGTGGGCCAAGCTGCGGACGGCGGGAGTCGATCGGCATACGTCCGAACGGTCGGGCCGTTTCGAGCGGAATGCCTCGCCGGAAGAGCGCCGCAAAGCCGTTCGGCTGGCCGCGAGCCGCGCGCTCGTTGACGTGCTGACTCGGGAGTCCGGTCTGGTGCAGCCATGGGGGATTCTGACCGGCGTGCGGCCGACGAAGCTGCTCCACGACGGGCTGCGCCGGGGGCAGCCGAGGGAAGAGGTTCGGCGGACGCTGCGGGAGGAGTATCTGGTCACGGACGAGAAAATCGCGCTTATGGAACGGATCGTGGACCGGCAGCTGTCTTCTCTCCCGGATTTATACGACCTGCGCGAAGAAGTGAGCGTCTACATCGGTATTCCGTTCTGTCCGACCAAGTGCGCGTATTGCACGTTCCCCGCTTATGACATCAACGGTCGGCAGGGCTCGGTAAACGGGTTCCTGCACGGACTGCATGAAGAAATCCGCGTCATCGGGGGATGGCTGCGCGACCATGGGGTTCGAATCACGACCGTTTATTTCGGAGGCGGCACGCCTACAAGCATTACGGCCGAGGAGATGGACAGGCTGTATGCCGAGATGCACGCATCGTTCCCGGACGTGGACCGCATCCGGGAGCTGACCGTGGAAGCGGGCCGCCCGGATACGATTACGCCGGAGAAGCTGGACGTGCTGAAGAAATGGAATATCCACCGGATCAGCATCAATCCCCAGTCTTACATCCAGCAAACGCTCGATGTGATCGGACGCCATCATACCGTGCAAGAAACGATCGACAAGTTCCGGCTGGCCCGGTCATCGGGCATGAATAACATCAACATGGATCTCATCATCGGGCTGCCCGGCGAGGGACCGGAGCATTTCGCGTTTACGCTGGCCGAGACGGAGAAGCTCATGCCGGAATCGCTCACGGTGCACACGCTCAGCTTCAAGCGGGCATCGGAAATGACGCAGCATCGGGGCGAAGAGAAATTCCGGGTGGCGACGAGGGAGGAGATCGGCCGGATGATGGAGGACGCGACAAGGTGGACGGAGGAGCACGGGTACGGGCCTTATTATTTGTACCGGCAGAAGAACATCCTGGGCAACCTCGAGAACGTCGGATACGCGCTTCCAGGCATGGACAGCCTGTACAACATTCTCATCATCGAGGAGATGCAGTCCATCGTCGGACTCGGCTGCGGGGCGACGAGCAAATGGGTGGACGCGCGGACGGGCGAAATCTCGAGGCTCGCGAATCCCAAGGAGCCGAAAGCTTATATCGACACGTACCGGAAGTACATCGACTTGAAGCTGGCGGAGCTGGAGAAGTGGAACGCTTCGCGGCGGCAGGGCATCACGGTCGGTTAAAGAGCAATCCCCTTCGGTTGTCCGAAGGGGATTGCTTCGTCATGAAGGAAGTTCGGTCAAGCTGACGTTGTCGATGAAAATGCTATGGGACGTGAAGTTTTCTCCAGGCACGTTATTGCTGCCAAGCAGGAACTGCAGAAGCGCGTTCGGATCCGTTGCGCCCGTGACGGTGAAATCCCAGGAGAACGTCTGGGGAACCGTCGACAAATTCACGGTTTGCGTAGTCAAATGGAATCCGGAATCACCGCGTTTGATTTCGACAAGCACCGGCTTTGCCAGAGTGGAGCTGGCTTCGAAGGAGAAACGGTACGTTTTGCCGGTTTCCAGCAGCAAGCCGTTCTGATTCACGATGGTGGACCACTGGAACCAGCCGTCGTAGTTCGGAAAATGGACCTTGAGCCGTTGTTCGTCCACCGAAATCGCCGCATTCGATCCGTCCGCCGTGCCGAGCGACCATCCGCTCGTATCCGAATCGAACGTTCCGTTTCGGAGGGCGTGCCCTTCCGCCGGAGGCAGCGTCACCTCCACCAGACTGATGTTGTCGAAGTAGACGTCGTGCGCCTCGGAAATCGTTTGGCCGTTAATCGCGCCGAGCAAGAAATTGACATGGGCTCCGCTGTCCGTCGCACCCGCGGTAAAGGTGTAGCTGTACGTTTTCATGCCGCCGGTCAAGGAAAGCGGCCGCAAGTCGAGATATTTCGCGTAGTCTCCGCCTTTGTGCTCGACCGTCACCTGGATGTCCCGGTTCACACTCGATCTGGCGTCGAAAGTGAGCCGATAGCTTTTGCCCTGCTCGACCGCGATATTCTCCCAATCGATCTGTGCCGACCAGAATTCCGGCCCGCTGCCGCTCAAAGCGGCTTTCATTTCCCCGTTCGCCGCAGCAAGGGTTCCGCTCACGCCTTGGAAATCCGCGAAGAAGGACGTCCAACCGCTGACTCCGGTGTCGAACGCGCCGTTAGGAAGCTTGTTGTCAAGCATAACCGACAGCTTCGGTTCGACGACAACATTGTCGATATAGACGGCATGAGTTACCGAAGGAGCGCCGCCGGGAACGTTGCCAAGCAGGAACTTGAGCGAAACCGTCTCGTTTCCGGCTTTCGTAAATTCAAAGCGGTAACGCTGATTGCCCGGCGTCAAGTCTACCGTTTGGTCGAAGGAGCGTTGATAAGCGCTGTTCTCGAGGATGACTTCCATTGTGCGGTTCACGGTCGACCGCGCGTCGAACTCAACCGCGTATTGGACGCCGCCCGACACGGTTAAACCGTCCTGCAGCAACATGACGCTCCAGGGATTGATGCCGACGGAGCCGATGGTCAGCCGGGCTTCGGATTGATACACCGAAGATGCAACCGTTGCGCCATCCATGCCAATCGTTTGCCATGGTGCCATTCCTGCGTCGAACTGTCCATTTTGCAGCGGGAACTTGACGACGGAAGGGTCCAGGTATGCGCTGGTCCGGACCATTTTGATATTATCCAATTGGATTTCGCCCGAAGAACCTCCGAGTTTCAGCACCAGTCGGGCCGCATTCGTGGTTGCGCCGTTCATCGTGAAGGAAACGACACTTTCCGAGCCGGCAGCGGTTAAGTTGACGGATTCGGAGGCGTACACTTGCGTCCCGTCCTGGCTAAGTAAAACGGCTTCGACCGGCTTGGCGGGCGTCGCGCTTCCCTCAAAGGTAAGCCGGTACCGTTGGTTCTGTATCAACTGAATTCCATTTTGTACAAGCCGGATTTGACCGGAATCGGAGCCGCCGTTCGTTACGCTCACTTTCAGCTTGCGCGCAGCGGGATCGACGGATGCATTCGCTGCGGCGCCGCCCGAGGCGAGCAAATGCCAATAGACCAAACGATCCGCTTTCTGCAGGCTGTACGGATCTCCGAGATCGAACGTTCCGTTGTAAATATGGTTTCCGTCGCCGAGCGGCGTTTTGGGAAGATCGTGATCGAAGGCAATGCCTTCGATTTCGACTAATTTCACTTTGCCAATCCACACCGGCTTTGTGTTCGTGCCCACGTTGAACTCGATGCGCGCCGCATTGTCCGAATCCTGCTTCATCTGGAACGACATTTCGTAAGTTTGAAAATCGCCGGTGAGACTGGCGTCAAGCGAAGGAGAGTAGGCCGAGAATCCGCGAGCCGATCCTCCGGTCACCTTGACGTTCATGCTTCTTGCCGAGTCTGACTTCGCCTGGAAGGATAACTTGTAATAACGTCCTTTGGCCAGTGATACGATCGCTTTGGGCTGCACGGAATAGAGCTGGCTTCCGCCAGACGAGATGTTGACTTTGGCATACCGGGTATCGTCGATCGTATCGATCGTTACGTTCCCCGCGCCGCCTTCGCCGTTGAACAGCTCCCAGTGCGCGGTTCCCGGAATGCCCATGCCCGCGTCGCCTTCGATGTTTTCCGTGTAGTCGGCGTTATAAACGAGATCCTTGTCGATGCCCTGGGGCAGGTTGGCGCCAGGCAAGTAGTTTTCCCTGGGAATGGCCACCGGCACCGGATCCCGATACGGACGGCCCGTCAGTTCGTAGACGCGGACATAGTCGATTTCCAGCGTGCTCGGGAATGGCGTCTCCGGCGTCGGATTTCCGTCGAAATTGCCGCCGACCGCGAGGTTCATGATCAAGTGGAATTCTTGGTCGAACGGAGCGGGGTACGCAAAGTTCGCCGGATTGCCGTCGCCTTTGCTGTACCAATCGTTCTTCGTCGAGTAGAGCAGGCCGTCGACGTACCAGCGGATTTCGCCGGGCTCCCATTCGATGGAATAAGTATGGAAGTCATGGGTCGTACTGTTGGCGAACGTATACTCCTTGCCGGAATAAGTGTTGCCGGGCCATTGCCGGCCGAAGTGAATCGTGCCGGCGATATCGTGCGGACGGCTGCCCCAGCCTTCCATGATGTCGATTTCGCCGGACGCGGCCCAGGTGCCGTAAACGTTGTTCTCGGGGAGCATCCAGATGGCCGGCCACAAGCCTTTCCCCGTCGGAGCTTTTGCGCGAATTTCGAATTTGCCGTACTTCTTGGCGAAAAGGCCTTTCGTTTTGATCCGCGCCGAAGTGTAATCGAAGCCTTCGTATTTCTGCGGTTCTTTGCGCGCGGTGATCAAGAGCTTGCCTTCCTGCTCCTTCACGTTTTCCGGACGATTCGTGTAGTATTGAAGCTCGTTATTGCCCCATCCCGGGTTGCCGACGGAAGCGCCGTTTGTCGTGTCGTACGTCCACTTGGCCGGATCGATGGTGCCGTCGTTAAACTCGTCGCTCCACACGAGCGTCCATGGATCGGAAGGCGTCGTCGGCGTTCCGCCGTTCCCTCCGGTTGCGGGCGGAATCGGCGTTATCGCAACGGGCACTGGTTTGCCGTTGTGCCGCAGGCCGTCTGCCTTGTTGTCGATTTTCTCGACTTTGCCCGTGCCTTCAATGGAAGACTGGCCGGCGTTCGGCGTCGCGGTCAAATGCTTGACGACAGCGCCTTCTTCCAGCACCAGCCTCACTCGGCTGTCCAGCGTCAACTCGTCCACGGTGCCGCGGACGATGACGGTGGCCGGTCCGTTGCCGGAGGCGTCCGGCACGACGGTCACCCGGTCGAAGCTGCCTTCGACGATGGCGCCGGACTGCACTTTTGCTTCGCTGACGCCGCTGTTGCCCGTCACGAGGACGCGGACTTTGTCGTCGGGCTTGTCGATGTTCATCCGCGTCAGCTTCGAATCGGCGAAGGTGACCGTGTTTTCGCCGCCGCCTTCAACGAACGCGGTACCTTTGACGGTGACATTGGTGAAATCCGCATCCCCATCGCCGACTCCCGGCGTGACATACAGGTTGCCTTCGATTAACGCGTCTTTGATAGCTGCACCCGGCGCCGTGACGACAACATTGCCAACCGGGGTTGCGGAGGTGGCAGTGCCGGCTTTGTTTACCAGCAAGCCAATCAATCGATCGAGCAAGGCGGCGATTTCGGCACGGGTGATCGGCTGATTCGGACGATAAGTGCCGTCCTCGAAGCCTTTCAGGTAGCCGCGGGAAGCGAGGGCCGCAATGCTGTCCCGCGTGCCGGCATCAAGGCTGCCGATGTCGCTGAACTTGGCGGCGTCTGCCGTTTGCGGCACGTCGAACCGGAATAGATCGTTGAGCGCATTTGCGGCGTCGGCGCGGGAAACTTTCGCGTTCGGCTGGGCCAGCCCGTGCGCGTCCAGCTTCAAGTAACCGGCGGCGATGGCAGTCGCGATTTCCGTTTGAGCCCAGCTTCCGGGTTTCACGTCGGGATATGAGGAAGCGTTTTCAACGGCGGGCAAGCCGAAGGTCCGGTTCATGAGGGAAGCGAATTCAGCGCGCGAAATCCCGGTAGAAGGGCGGAAGGTGCCGTCCGGGTAACCCCTGATCACGCCGGCTTGCTGCCATCGGTAGATCGCTCCTGCTGCCCAATGAGCGGCGGTGACATCCTTGGCGGCGGGAGCGGGCGCCTCCTTCGTTGAAGCGCTTACAGAGCCGGCAAACAAGGAAAACGTCATGATGCTTGCCAGCAATGCCGCGCAAGATGATCGGTACCTAATGAATCGCATGGGCTCATACTCCTTTCAATGTCCGTTTTGAGTTGGATATTGCAGGATCGATTTATTGCAGACATCGCCTCCTTGTGACGAGATGGGGTTGGATGAAGCACGTGGGACAAAGAAGTCGGGGAAATACTTGGTTGCATGGCGATGTCCCTCGTGAGACATGAAACAAATAAAAATGTCTCTCGTGGGACATTTGGAAACAATTTAACAATAGCGACAACAGGAAGCACTTGTCAATCGATTCTTCAAACGGTGCGGCACGATTCCCGCTCGACCAGCTCCGCGGTAAACCGTCGGTCGGGGTCGCCCCCCTCGCGTGACGCCGATTCTTCCAGCATTCGGATCATCCGTTCCGCCAAGTTTTCCGCCATTAGAACGCGGGGCACCCGCATGGTCGTCAGCGGGGGATGCGTGTATTGCGAAATCAGCAGGTCATCGAATCCGAGAATGGAAATCCGCTCGGGGACGGGAATCCCGTTCTTGATAAGCGCCTTGAGCGCACCGTAGGCCATGAGGTCGTTGGAGCAAAATAGCGCGCGAGGCAAGTCGCCGGCTGCGATCCACCGCTCGACAGCTTGTACTCCGTCTCCTTCGACGAATTGACCGTAATGGATCCGGGATTCCGGAACCGCGATGCCGCGTTCGGCTGCGGCTTCCAGGAAACCCCGCAGCCGCTCGGCAGCTGCGGCATTGGACAGGTCTCCCGTGACGATCGCCAGGTCCGTATGGCCGAGATCCATCAAGTACGTTGCGGCTTCCCGCGCGCTGGCGCGATTGTCGAACGCGGGGTAAGGAATAGGAGACGTATGGGGGGAAATGTTGCCGGGATCGAAAACCCCGATCAGGAATCCGGCATCCGTCACGCGATCGACGATCGATTGCACGTTCGACCAGCTGACGATAATGCCGGCGTCCGCGATTCTTTGCTTGTATACGCTGAGCAGAGGCTCCGGGTTCGAGACGTCCAACGTCGTGATGAGCGTCTTGTAATTCTTCGCGGTGCATTCGTTTACGATGCCGCCGATTACGGCCCCGAAGTAAAGGTCGTCCGTGTGCAGCTCGTATTGCAGCTTGTTCTGAACGATAAATACGGCGATCGTTCTCGTTCTTCTGGCGGATAAATTACGGGCGGTCTCGCTCGGCTCGTAATGGTTGTCCTCCATGATCCGTTCGATTCGGGCTTTCGTTTCGGGCCTGACGCTCGGCGATCCGTTGAGGACTCGTTGCACGGTTTTTCGCGAGACACCCGCCATTCGGGCGATGTCGAAAATGTTCATGTGGAAACGTCCGATCTTCCCTCAAAGTTGGTTTCGTTACCTCAAGTCTAGCCATTCCGCCTCTAAGGGTCAACGAAAAACGGTTTTGTAACGCAATTGTAATGCCTTCTTCACGCGCGTTTAAAACAAATGGACTAGGATAAAGAAGACCCCCTTTTTCTTATAGATTTATGTTGGGCCTGCCGAATTGACGGCAGGTTCTTTTCTTTGGTACAATATAAGGCAATTGTATCCTGCTCCAGATTCGATGACGGGAACGAGTACTCCGCCCCCAAGCCCCCAGAGAGGAAAGTCCTCTGCTAACCGAGTGCGGCGAGCGCCGCTGGCTATCGGTTGCAGTATGGCTGCAAGCTTTCCGGCGATGAGCGGACGAACGACCTCCCCGAGAACCCGATGCGAACGGTCCGATTGGGACCCAGTAGTTTCGAGGCGTCCACCGGGCGTTACCCGGCAATGAAGAGCGACAACCGCGCGGACCGCGGGGGGTCGAACCACGGGTGGTACCGCGGAAGCAGACGACGCTTCCGTCCCAGACATGAACGTTTGGGGCGGAGGCTTTTTTTGATCATTCAGAATTTATAAGTTTCACGCTTATTCATTTCTGAATGATCTTCGATAAAAACGACATTCTATGTCCCTTCAGGACGACGAAGTCGTTTTTACTTGTATCTTTGGTTATTCGGAAAGGATGAAGATCATGGCGTTTCAGAAGCCTCCGGGCACGCAGGACGTGCTTCCCGGCACGGTCGAGGTCTGGCAGTACGTGGAGAAGACGGCGAGGGACATCTGCAGGCGTTACCGCTATCGGGAAATCCGCACGCCGATATTCGAGACGACCGAGCTGTTCCAGCGCGGGGTCGGGGAAACGACGGACATCGTCGAGAAGGAGATGTACACGTTCACGGACCGCGGCAACCGCAGCATGACGCTGCGGCCGGAAGGCACGGCGGGCGTCGTCCGTTCCTACGTCGAGAACAAATTGTACGGAGAGCCGGACATCGCCAAGCTGTACTACATCGGCCCGATGTTCCGCTACGAGCGGGCGCAGGCCGGCCGTTACCGCCAGTTCCACCAGTTCGGGGTGGAGGCGATCGGCTCGGAGGATCCGGCCCTGGACGCGGAAGTGATCGCCCTGGGGTACCAATTCTACAAGGAAGTCGGATTGTCCGGCATCACGGTCGAGATCAACTCGGTCGGAACGCCGGCGATCCGGGCGGCATTCCGCACCAAACTCCTCGAATTCCTGGAACCCATGCGCAGTGAGCTGTGCAAGGACTGCCAGTCGAGGATGGACCGCAATCCGCTGCGGGTGCTGGACTGCAAGACGGACCAGGACAAATTCGACGGCGCGCCCTCCATTCTCGACAGCTTGGACGAGGCTTGCACGGCGCATTTCGCGCGTGTGAGGGAGTGTCTGGATGCGATGAACATTCCGTACCGGGTCAATCCGCGGATGGTGCGGGGGCTCGATTATTACACGCACACCGCTTTCGAATACAAGGCGCAAGGCATCGGCTCGATCGACACGATCGGCGGCGGCGGCCGCTACAATGGGTTGGTGGCCGAAATCGGCGGGGACGACCGTCCGGGCGTCGGGCTTGGGCTCGGACTGGAGAGGACGATGCTGCTGCTCGAGAGCCAGAATGTCAAGCCGGAGATCGAAGCGGGCGTAGACGTTTATCTGATCGGCTTCGGCGAGCGCGCGGAGCGGGAGCTGCCCGGGCTCGTCCAGTCGCTGAGGAGGGGCGGCCTGTCGGCGGAACGGGATTATCAGGGACGCAAGCCGAAGGCGCTGTTCAAGGCAGCCGACCGGGCGGGCGCGCGGTACGCGGCCATTCTCGGCGACGACGAGCTGGAGCGCGGGGAAATCGGACTGAAAAACTTAGCGACGGGCGAGCAGGTGCAGGTAGCGCTGGCCCGATTGGCCGAAAGCGTAAAAACGATCATAACCGAACAGAAAAAGGGGAACGAAAACCAATGATGCTCAAAAACCACGATTGCGGAACGCTGTCCAGACAACAGGTAGGAGAAACCGTCGTCCTGAACGGATGGGTGCAAGGCTGGCGCGATTTCGGCGGCATCCTGTTCATTGACCTCCGGGACCGCACCGGCATCGTTCAGATCGTCTTCAATCCGGCGTTCTCCGGCGAGGCGCTGGATATCGCGAGCCGGGCGCGCAACGAGTACGTGCTCGCCGTCAAGGGGAAAGTCGTCGACCGCGATCCCGAAACGTACAACCCGAACATTGCGACCGGCGAAATCGAAGTCCAGGTGACCGAAGTGGAAATCCTGAACGCCGCCAAAACGCCTCCGTTTCCGATCGAGGACGGCGTCGAAGTCGACGAATCGCTCCGCCTCAAGTACCGCTATCTCGACCTTCGCCGCCCGGAAATGCAGAAGACGCTGCTGCTTCGCTCCAAGGCGACCAAGGTGTTCCGCGATTACCTCGACGAGAACGGGTTCATCGATGTCGAGACGCCGATTCTGACGCTGAGCACGCCGGAAGGCGCGCGCGACTACCTGGTGCCGAGCCGCGTCCATCCGGGCGAGTTTTTCGCCCTGCCGCAGTCTCCCCAGCTGTTCAAGCAGCTGCTCATGGTCGGAGGACTGGAGCGGTACTACCAAGTGGCGCGCTGCTTCCGCGACGAAGATTTGCGCGCGGACCGGCAGCCGGAGTTCACGCAGGTGGACATCGAGACGTCGTTCCTGTCGCAGGACCAGCTCCTCGGCATGATGGAGGACCTGATGGTCCGGTTGTTCCGGGAAACGATCGGGGTGGACATCGAGGCCCCGTTCCAGCGGCTTACGTACCATGACGCGATCCACAAGTACGGCTCCGACAAGCCGGATTTGCGTTTTGGCCTGGAGATCGAAGACGTCACCGACATCGTCAAGAACAGCGAGGTCAAGGTGTTCGCTTCCGTAGCCGCGTCCGGCGGGGTCGTCAAGGCGCTCAACGCCAAGGGCTGCGCTTCCTGGAGCCGCAAGGAGCTCGACGACCTGCAGCCGTTCGCGGCGCGGTACGGCGGCAAAGGTATCGCATGGATTACGGTGAAGGACGGCGAATGGCGCGGCCCGATCGTGAAATTCTTCAAGCCGGAAGAAATCGCCGCGCTGACGGAGAAGCTGCACGTCGAAGAGGGAGACCTGCTTTGTTTCTCTGCCGATAAGCTCAAAACGGCAGCGGACGTCATGGGCAATCTGCGGCTGAAGGTCGGGCGAGATCTGGGCCTGATCGACAACAACGCTTACAAGTTCCTGTGGGTCGTCGATTTCCCTCTGCTCGGCTGGGACGAGGAAGGCAAGCGCTGGGTGGCGGAGCATCATCCTTTCACCCGCCCGCGCGACGAAGACTTGCCTCTGTTCGACACCGATCCGGGCGCGATCCGCGCGCAAGCGTACGACATCGTGCTGAACGGCTATGAGGTGGGCGGGGGCTCCATGCGGATTTTCCGCCGCGAAGTGCAGGAGAAGATGTTCAAGGCGCTCGGCTTCTCGCCGGAGGAAGCGAAGGAGAAGTTCGGCTTCTTCCTCGATGCGTTCGAATACGGCACCCCGCCGCACGGGGGCATCGCGTTCGGCCTGGACCGGCTCGTCATGCTGCTGGCCGGCCGCACGAACCTGCGCGAGACGATCGCGTTCCCGAAGACGGCGAGCGCGACCGACTTATTGACCGACGCGCCTTCGAAGGTAACGGAGCGCCAGCTGGAGGACCTGCACATCCGGCTGTCCGCCAAGGCGATCGCCGCCCAGCAGAAACAATCGGGGGCCGCGGCGGCTCCCGAAACGGCCGTCCAGTCTTAAGCAAAGGAGCGGGATCGTACGATGCTTCATCAATTCTCCCGGACGGAGCTGGCCATCGGCCCGGAAGGGCTCGAGATCCTGAAAGGCAGCACGGTGGCGGTGCTGGGCATCGGCGGGGTGGGATCGATTGCCGCGGAAGCGCTGGCGAGGACGGGCGTCGGTCGGATCGTGATGATCGACAAAGACGTCGTCGACATCACGAACATCAACCGCCAGATCCACGCCCTGACAACGACGGTCGGCCAGCCCAAAGCGGATTTGATGCGCGACCGCATTCTGCTGATCAACCCGGATTGCGACGCGGTGTCGCTTCGGATGTTCTATACGGAAGAAACGGCGGAAGAGCTGTTCAAGTATCCGCTGGATTACGTGATCGATGCTTCCGATACGATTTCGTATAAGATCCATCTGATCAAGGAATGCCTGAAGCGGGAGATCCCGATCATCTCCAGCATGGGCGCCGCGAACAAGATGGACCCGACGAAGTTCCAGGTGGCCGATATCTCGAAGACGACGATGGATCCGATCGCCCGCGTCGTCCGCCAGAAGCTGCGCAAAGACGGGATCAAGAAGGGCGTCAAGGTCGTGTTCTCGACCGAGGAGCCGATGAAGCCGCGGGAAGACGTTACGCAGCGCATCGTACCGGAGAATGCGCCCAAAGAAATCCGCAAAGCCCAGCAGCCGCCGGCGAGCAACGCGTTCGTGCCCCCCGTTGCCGGGCTGATCATGGTCAGCGTCGTCATCCGGGAGCTGCTGGAGCGCAAAGGGGCGGAATCCCATGGATGAAGCGCTGGTCAAGAAACTGAGGCTGCCGGCCGGCGGCAGGATCGCCGTCCTGGAACCTCCCGAAGGGTACTTGGCTTCCGTCGGACTCGGGACGGACGAGACGCGGCTCG
Organism: Cohnella sp. CFH 77786; assembly: GCF_019400745.1. GTDB lineage: Bacteria > Bacillota > Bacilli > Paenibacillales > Paenibacillaceae > Cohnella. The sequence goes on from NZ_WJIB01000002.1 coordinate 19,776, forward strand.
ATGCGGACGCCGCCGCCGGTTCCTACGACTTCGTACAGGTTTTCGCCCGGAATTCCGCCGACGTGCAGCGGCTCGCCCCGGCGGCTATCCGCGCGGTGAAGCCGGACGGGCTGCTCTGGATGTGTTACCCGAAAGGAACGTCCAAGCTGAAAACCGACATCAACCGGGATACCGGCTGGAAACCGGTGTCCGATGCGGGCTGGGAGGGCATCGCCCTTGTCTCGCTTGACGACACCTGGTCGTCGATGCGGTTCCGTCCCGCCTCGGCCGTCGGCAAGACGCGGCCGTCCCCGGCCGAACGCCGGGCTGCCGCAGCGGACAGGCCGACCGCGGCTCCCCTGGAGACGCCGGAAGATTTGCGCCGTGCCCTAGACACCGTGCCGGAAGCCGCCGCCGTTTTCGACAAGCTGGCCCCCTCCCACAAGAAGGAATATATCTCCTGGATCGTGGAAGCCAAGAAGGCGGAAACGCGCGCCTCGCGGATCGAGAAGGCGGTGGACAAGCTCGGCAAAGGCTTGAAACGTCCCTCGGACAAGGGATAGTCGGGAAAAGGACGAGTTTCGCACCCGGTTTCCCTCTAATCGCACGTCCTCGTCCCAACGACGCAAATGAATGTGAACTTTTCCGTCTATTTTCCTCCATCACGCAAAGCCCTCCATGACCGGAAGGTCAGGAGGGCTTTGCGTTGCTGTTGAGACCCGTTTTTCGGAAGACCGTTCAAGGCTTGTGAATCGTCTTGACGTGGTCCAGGTGGATGAACGTGCTGGCGCCGTCGGCCGTCACGAGCTCGAGCAGGTTGCCCGATACCGATTTGAGCAGGCCGATTTTGCCGGGTTGTTCTCCCAGGTCGAGGACGATGAACTCGCCTTCGAATTTTTTAAGCTGCTGGTCGAACGTCCGGGCCAGGGAAGCCGTCGTCGGGTTTACCGGAAATTTCTCCTGTTCCAGCGCGTAGGGGGTTGTCTGGTCGTCGTAGGGGATCAAAGTTTTCAGGTGGCGCATGGAGACGTAGAGAGAACGGTACATGGGAGAGTAGAAAACGAAAAAGTCGTTCATGATGCTGGTTACGTAGCCGTGCACGGATTGATTGCCGGTGATATAGACTTCGGAGAACATCCCTTTGGCGTTCATCAGCACTTTGCGGTAGGACAGGTCCGCCGCCCCTTCCAGAGGTGGCTCTGGTGGCGATCCGAAGTTGGACTCCGATGCGGGGCAGCGGGTCAGTTGCTGCAGATGGACGAGCGGCACGTAGAGAAATTGAGCCCCGTTATGGAGAACGAGAATGTCGTTACCCAGGTCGATCAGGATGCCTTTGACGGGGGCTCGGCTTCCGGAAACGATGAGCTTTACGGGGTGTTTCAAGTACATTTCCATAGCTCGGCGGAACACCTCCTTTGCAACGCATCGAGATTAACGGTCGCTAGGCCGTTAGTTTCTGTTGCGTTTGCCTCCGGATTTGTTCTTGCTGCTTTTTTTGCTGCTTCTTCTGCTGTTCTTGCCGTCGTTTTTGCTGTTTTTGTTGCTGTCTTTGTTCTTATTGTTGTTATTATTGTTGTTGTTGTTGTTGTTGTTGTTGTTGTTATTGTTGTTATTATTGCTTTTCGTCGACAAGCAGATCGATTTGATGTGGTACACCGGAACGCGGACGTATTCGCGGTCGTTCGTGATCATGAGCATGAAGTCGGTTCCGGTTTCGGCCAGGAAGCCTTCGACTTTGTCCGGTCCGTTGTTGATTTGGACGAACTGCTGGCGCATTTCGCTCAAGACGCCGGAGAAACTGCTGGCCGAGATGTAGCTTACGTTCGCGAAACCGTTGTCGCCGCCGTTATTGTTGTTGTTTTTGCTGCCGCCTTCCGAAATGCTTTTGACGTGTCTTGCGTTCACGTAGTAGACGACGTTGTTATTGCTGTTGTTATTGTTGTTGTTATTGTTGTTGTTATTGTTATTGTTGTTGTTGTTGTTGTTGTTGTTGTTGTTGTTGTTGTTGTTGTTCGAGGAAACGAGGACGATGACGTCTCCGTTGACCGCGAGCAGCGTGCCTTCGATGCTGTCGGGGCCTCCGCGGTTTACTTTGACCGAGCGTCCGATCCATTGCTTGGCTTCGACTTGGACGCTGGTGCTTCTGTTCATGCTGGAGCTTCTGTTCATGCTGGTGCTTCTGTTCATGCTCCTGCTGCTGGAGCGTTGCGGCTCCCGGTATTCCAGATTATGCACCGGGTATTGCTGGCCGTTATAAAACATAGTTCAGTCTCCTTCCGGATCATAGGTTGTAACGCGGCGCGAGCCGCCTGCGGGAATGCGCCTGCCGGACGAGCCGGACCTGCTTGTATGACTTGAGCGAACGTATGGCCTGCGCGAATGTTCCTCGGGATTGGTCCCTCCTTTACACTTGCGGGGGAAGTGAATTTATACTTCATTTCTATGTGTGCCCGGAAAAAAGAGATACGGTTGGTTGTCCGATACTGTCGCAAAAATCCGCTAAACGGCATATGAAAATACCCCCTCCTGCGGAAGTCCGTCGGGGCACCACGGATACGAACCCATTTCCCGCGGCGCGGACCGAAACGCCGGCCCCGATCTAGACGTTTGCCGTTTCCGCCTTTACCGGCAGGACATACGCTGAAGCACTTGGGTGATAAAGCGTCAGTCACGGGAGGAAGGCGGATAACGGAATGGCATTACCGGTCAGAACGCTTAAACTCAGCGAATCAGCCGACAGAGAGCTCGAGAGGAATCTCTGGACCGACCGATACGTTACGTGCGCGATGAGGGTGAACGGACAAACGGAGCGGACGATGGTCCGGTACCGGGGCGGACACACCCGCGAATATCCGAAGCGGTCCTACGATGTCGTCCTTGGAGGGGAAACCTACCATTACAACGCGGAGTTCGACGATCCTTCCATGATCCGAAACGCGCTTTCTTTCGCCTTTTTCCCGATGCTGGGCGTTCCCGCGCCCCGATGCCGGCACGTGCTGCTGTATCGCAACGGCGATCCGCAGGGCGTGTACCTGGAAATCGAAAGCGTGGGCAAACGGTTTTTCCGGCGGCGGGGGATCGGCGCGCTTTCCCTTTTTTACGCGGTGAACAACAATGCGAATTTCGGGCTCTACCGCCATAACTCGGAAAGCCCGAAGTCTTCCTTGCTGTCCGGATACGAGTACCGGTTCGGCGGAGAGGAGGAGCGCAAACGGTTCGCGTCCTTCATCCGGAGCGTCAACAACACGGATGAGCGGCTGCCTGCGGCCGGCCTGAGCAGAAGCTTGGACGTCGACAATTATTTGCGATGGCTCGCGGGTGCGGTGCTGACCGGCAATTACGACGGCTTCGAACAGAATTACGCCGTTTATCGACATAGCCGAACGGGAAAGTACCGGATCATCCCCTGGGATTACGAGGGTACCTGGGGACGCAATTGTTACGGGCAAATCCAGGACGACGACCTCGTGCCGATCCGCGGGTACAACGAGCTTACGAGAAGGCTGTTGGACTATCGCCCTTATCGGCGGATGTACCGCGACATTCTGATCCAAGCGCTGAAAGGGCCGTTCACGGAGAGGAAGATCATGCCGATCGCGAACAAAATGCTGTCCGAGCTGAGTCCCCATGTCCGCCAGGACGTGTTGAGCCGGTGGTCGTATTCCGAATTTCTCGGTGAAGCGGAGCTGATCCGGCGGCATATCCGCGTCCGAAGGGAAATCGTGACCCGGGAGCTGGATGGGCTTTTGTGAGGGCACGGCGCCGCTTGAGGGAACGTGCGTTCTTATCCGCCTTCCGATGCCGGGATCTTTCTGCTATGATGGGGTAGAGAGAAAGGCGGGAGAAGGATGGACTTGTTCAGCTACCGCGCGGAAACGGAGCCGCGCAGCCGGCTGCTGGCGGACCGGATGCGGCCGGAAACGATCGAGGAGTATATCGGACAGGACCATATCGTCGGTCCCGGCAAGCTGCTGCGCCGGGCGATCGAACGGGACGCGGTCACCTCGATCCTGCTCTTCGGTCCCCCGGGCTCGGGGAAAACGACGCTGGCCCATATCGTATCGAAGCGGACCGAAGGCGACTTCGTCCGGTTGAACGCCGTGGACGCGTCCGTCAAGGACGTGCGCGAAGTGATCGAGCAGGCCGAGCGGAACAAAAACATGTACGGCCGCAAAACGATCCTGTTCCTGGACGAGGTGCACCGGTTCAACAGCGCCAGACAGGACGCGCTGCTGCCGGCCGTCGAGAAGGGCATCATCGTCTTCATCGGCGCGACGACGGAGAATCCGTTCCATTCGGTGAACGGAGCCCTGCTGTCGCGCTCCACGTTATTCCGGCTGCAGCCGCTCACCAGGGAGCATTCGCTCATCGCCATGCGAAGGGCCCTCGCCGATCCCGTCAAAGGGCTCGGCTTCATGAAGCTGTCGGTCGACGAAGAGGCGCTCGAACATATCGCATCCATGGCGAACGGCGACATCCGGCGGGCGCTGACCGCGCTCGAGCTCGCCGCCGTCACGACGCCTTCGGAGCCGGACGGAAGCGTCCGCATCACGCTGGACATTGCCGAAGAATCGATCCGCCAGCCGACGGTGATCGCAGACGAGTCGACGCAGTACGATGTGCTCTCCGCTTTCCATAAGAGCGTAAGGGGATCCAGCGACGCGGCGCTATACTGGTTTCTCTACGCCGTCGAGAAGCTCGGCATGGATCCGATGACATTCCTGCGGCGGCTTACAGTGGCCTGCAGCGAGGATATCGGACTTTCCAACCCGCAGGCGCTCGTGCAAGCCGTCAGCGCCATGGAAGCATATCATCGTATAGGGTGGCCGGAATCGAGATATATCGTTGCCCAAGCCATCCTGTTCGCGGTGGAAAGTCCGAAATCCAACGCGATCGCGCTGGCGGTCGGCAACATCATGTCGGCCTTCGAGGAAACGAAGTCCGCGGAAGTGCCGCTTCACCTTCGGGACGCGCACTACAGCGGAGCGAAGATGCTCGGGCACGTCGGCTACCGTTACCCTCACGATTATCCCGGGCATTACGTCGAACAGCAATATTTGCCGGACAAGCTGCGGGAACGGGTGTTTTACGAAGCGACGGAGCAGGGAATGGAGGACAAAATCCGCCAAAATCAGGCCAAGCGCCGCGGGCGGAACGGGACGGAGAAATAGCCTGTACGCGTGGCGTTGCCGATGCGAACTTCGCTCATCGGCTTCAGACCTCCATTTCGGGCGTTCTCACCGGAAATTTCGGCATAGGGAGCAAGCTGGCGCGAATACAGATGGGTACTACGGCGTTTTGCGCAGGCAATCGCCGTTTGACGGAGAACATCAAAACGACTAAGCTAGAATAAAGTTTCTTTCCCTTTTTCCATATTTATCTTTTTTCTTCAACAAAGGAGGTGTACCTATCTCCGGAAATCCGGCGATAGGGAATATTTGGACAGTGACCCTTTTCCGCTAGGCGTGAACTTGGTCATCATTGCATTGCTGGTTTTCATGAACGGCTTCTTCGTGGCGGCCGAATTCGCCATGGTCAAGGTCAGAGGCACGCGCATCGACACCTTGGTCCAAGAAGGGAACAAGCGGGCATCGTTCGCTTCCCACCTGACCAATCACCTGGACGCCTATTTATCCGCTTGCCAGCTCGGGATCACGCTCTCTTCCCTGGGACTTGGCTGGATCGGCGAACCGGCGATCGCGCGCATGCTTGAGCCGGCGTTCATAGCGATGAACATCAGCGAGTCGCTCGTGCATCCTCTCGCGTTCTTCATCGGATTCACGTTCATTACGGTACTGCATATCGTGCTTGGCGAACTGGCTCCCAAATCGGTCGCGATCCGCAAGGCCGAGACGGTCACCTTGCTGGTGGCATGGCCGCTCGTGTTGTTCCGCAAGCTGATGAGCCCTTTCATCTGGCTGCTGAACGGAACCGCCAACCTGCTGCTTCGTCCTTTCGGGATCGATACGAGGGAAGATTCGAACTCCGCCCATACCGAGGAAGAGATCCGGATACTCGTGAAGGAAAGCCACAAGAGCGGGCTGATCGACAAAACGGAATTGACCCTCGTGGACAATATTTTCGATTTCGCGGACACGAACGCCCGCGAAATCATGATTCCCCGCACCGAGATGATCTGCTTGTACGGCAACATGAGCTTCGCGGAGAACAAAGCGATCGCCCTGCGGGAGATGCATACGCGTTATCCGGTTTGCGAGACCGACAAAGACAGCATCATCGGCTTCGTCCACATCAAGGATCTGCTGAAGGTACCGGATGATGCGAATCCGGACATCCGCGAGCTGATGCGGCCGATTACTTCGGTGCCGGAAAGCATGCCGATCAGCGCGCTTCTGAAGCTGATGCAGAAGAAGAAGACGCAGATCGCGATGCTGATCGACGAATACGGCGGAACGGCCGGACTCGTGACGCTCGAGGACATCATGGAAGAAATCGTCGGGGAAATCCAGGACGAATTCGACGAGGAACGTCCCGACATCGAGAAGAAGGATGAGAGTACGTATTCGATCAGCGGGTTGCTGTTGATCGAGGAAGTGAACAGCCTCTTCAACCTGGATATCCCGTCGGACGATTACGATACGATCGGGGGATGGATTTACTCCCAGATCGAAATTCCGCCGAAGAAGAACCAGGTCGTCGAGACGGAAGACGGCGCCGTTCGCTTCATTATCGAGGAGACCGACCATCTTCGCGTCTCCCGCGTCACGGTGACCCGGACCGACGAAACCCTGTGGGATACGCAGGCGGAAACCGGATAGGCCGCGCCAAAAACAAAGCCCATGCTTCGCTGAGCCGGAGCATGGGCTTTTCATCGGGTAAAGTCCGATTCCTTGAGCAGGGAGGAGCGCCGGCGGCAGCTTCGCGATACGCTGCGGACAGCCATCGGGACATTTCCGAAGGCGGAGCAGGCAAGCGAGCCCGAGCTTCTCGAGCGGGTAGATTGCGGCGAATACGTTCGGGAGTACACGAAATCAGCGGCCGCAAGGCTATAGGCCCGCCGCGGCGTGTACAAAGCCTTGCACAATTCCTCGTATGAGAGGATCGAATGACGCAGAGGTCTTTTTGGACATGAGACGTTGGGAAGCGGCGACCGATCCCGGGTTTTCAACCGGGGAAAGGTCGCCGAGTTTTTTTGTTACAATGTGTCGGTTAATCGCAACATAATGCAGTCACTAGTAAGGCAATCCCTGAAATAAATAACAATTTCTTACTGTGCTGTTTTGGAGGAACACGCTAAGATGAGAAAAAACGAGCGAGAAAAAACGAATTACCGCACTGTGTTCCGCTGTTTTCCGGTCAGGCAAGGAATATGCTTACCAGCCTTTTCTCGCCTTCGTGTCGCCTTGGGTTGCCCCTGATTCCGATGATTTATGTTAAAATACAAAGAACTTCGTCTAGGGAGGGCGCTTTTTTGGTATTTTCCAGTATTCTTTTTTTATATTTCTTTTTTCCTCTGCTTTTGCTCGTCTATTTTGCCGTTCCGAAGACCAAGGTCCGCAACTGGATCCTCATCGTGTTTTCGTTCGCCTTCTACGCTTGGGGAGAACCGGTGTGGGTATTCTTGCTGATCGCGGCTTCCCTGCTGGGTTATCTGGCATCCCTCTACATTGACGTTCATAGGGGTACCCGCAAGGGGAAAATCGTATACGTTCTGTCGATTTGCTTTATTATCGGAATGCTCGGTTTTTTCAAATATACGGGTTTCGTGGTCGACAATCTGAACGCATGGTTTGGCCTCGGAGCGGCACCTCCGAACATCGCCCTGCCGATCGGCATTTCCTTCTTTACCTTTGAAATCATCTGCTACATGACCGATGTCCATAAAGGCGCCTTGCAAGCTCCGCGCTCGCCGATGAAGATGTTCCTGTACGTGTCTTTCTTCCCGCATCTGATCGCGGGTCCCATTATCCGCTTTACCGACATCGAAGAGCAGATGGACAACCGGAAGATTACGATGGCCGGTTTCAGCCAGGGGGTCAGCCGCTTTGTGATCGGCCTCGGCAAGAAAGTGATTCTCGCCAACTCCGTTGGCGAAATCGTACCGAACCTGATCGGCCCGGACAGCTCCGATTCTTTCCTGGGGGTCTGGTTCGGCGTTTGCCTGTACGCCCTGCAAATCTATTTCGATTTCTCGGGCTATTCCGATATGGCGGTAGGGCTGGGCAAAATGTTTGGTTTCACCCTGAAGGAGAATTTCGATTATCCGTACATCTCGAAGTCGGCAGGTGAATTCTGGCGCCGATGGAACATATCGCTGGGCGGATTTTTCCGCGACTACGTCTATATTCCGCTCGGAGGCAATCGGAAGCGCATGGTCCGGAATTTGTTCGTCGTCTGGTTTCTTACGGGTCTCTGGCACGGCGCAAGCTGGAACTTCATCATATGGGGACTCTATTTCGGCGTACTGATTCTGCTCGAAAGACTGTTCCTGCAAAAATGGCTGGAGAAATTGCCTTCGTTCGTCTCGCATCTATACCTGCTGGGTCTTATGCTGGTCGGTTGGGTATGGTTCTATTTCACCGACTTGAGCCAGGCTTGGACGACGCTGAAGATCATGTTCGGTGCGGAGTACCGGCCTTTCGTCACGTCGGAATCGTTCTACTTCTTCCGCGAAAACATGTACTTGTTCTTCGTGGCCGCGATCGCCGCTACCCCGCTCATGAAGAAGCTGGCGGACAAGCTGGCGGCAAGGCGGGGCGCAAGGGCCTTCGTCGCGTACGCCGCCCCGGTGTACAACTTCATCTTGTTGGCCTTGTCGACCGTCCTGTTGGTTGGCAGCACGTATAATCCATTTCTGTATTTCAGGTTCTAAACAAAGGAGCGAAGCAAATTGCAGTCTCGCCATTCTCGATGGAATATCGCGTTATTCCTCATACCCGTCGCCGTCATGTCCGTCCTGAACCTGGCCCAACCCGGCGGCAAGGCGCAATTGTCCGACATGGAAAAACGGGAGCTTCAGGCCTGGCCGTCGTTTTCGCTGGACAAGCTGTTCCATGGCGGCTTGCTTAAGGAGTACGACAATTATTTTTCAGATCATTTCGCCTTCCGAAACGCATTCGTCGAGCTCGGCACGTCCGTTAAAGCGCTGAAAGGAAGCAAAGGTTCCGACGGCGTTTCCCTCGTGGTGAACAAAGGCGGCAATAATATGGGCGAAGCGCTCGGAGGCGGCGGCGCTCGAGCGGCGGGCGCTTCTGGAGCGGAAGACGATAAGGGCGAAGTCGTCGCCGCCGAAGCTTCGAAATATTTGGTCATCAAGGATCGGGCGATGCTGCTGTACCAGTATTCCGCCGCGAGCGCGGAAGCGTACGCCAAGGCGATCAACCACCTTCAAAGCATGATCGGCCCGGATATCCGCGTGTACTCGATGTTGGTTCCTTCGCAGGTCGAATTCGTCGAATCCGAGAAGCTGCGCAAACTGTCCGATTCCCAGAAGCAGGCTTTCGAGCACGTTTACGAGTCGTTGAAGGCGCCGATCCGAACCGTTCCCGCGTATGCCAACGTGGAAGCCCACAAAAAGGACTATGTCTATTTCCGGACCGACCATCATTGGACGGCACTCGGCGCTTATTACGGATACGAAGCGATCGCGAAAACGATGGGGTTCCAGCCGGTTCCGCTGAGCGCTTACCCGAAGAAGGAGCTTCCCGGCTACCTAGGTACGGCGTACGCGGCGACCTTGAACGCGGAGTTGAAGAAGAATCCGGATACGATTGCGACATACCAGCCGACCGTGAAGCACGAATATAAGGTATATCGCGACGGGGTTCACGGAGTGAAGAAAACGCTGGTCGAGAACAAGATTCCGGCGGACGGCCGCGGAGGTTACGCCGTGTTCCTCGGCGGGGACTTCGCCATGAGCCGGATTACGACTGACGTCAAGAACGGCAAGAAGCTGATGATCATCAAAGACTCCTATGCCAACGCTGTCGTGCCGTTCCTGCTTCCCCATTTTCAAGAGATCGAGATCGTCGACCCTCGTTATTTCAAAGGGAATTTGGCCGCGGAGATCGAGAAACGCGGAATCACGGACGTTCTGCTGCTGAATGGGCCGGTCGTCACGACGTATTCCGGCATTGCGAAGCTGATCGAGGAGAAATTGGCTTATAAAGCGTGATGGGCAGGGGAGGAAGTCTTTCGTTGACGAGATGGATGGTTCGGGTTTGTTTTAGTCTGGCTGCCGCCGCGCTGCTATGGACGACAACCGCGTCGCCGCAAGCCGAGGCGGCGTTGGCGGCCAAAGTGAATGTATGGAGAGTATACGGCGAGGCGAATAAGGCGAAGGGAAAGAACGACTACAAGACCGCGATTGCCAAGTATTTGCAGATCGCTCCGCTGTTTGCCGAGAAGAAGGATTACAACAATGCCGCCCTGATGTACAACAATGCCGGCGACCTTCAATCCAAACTCGGTTTGTACGACGACGCGGTCGCCTCGTGGGATCTCGAAGCCGCTGCCTGGGCCATGGGCGGGAAAACGCAGGAATCCATTGCGGCGAAGCGCAAGGCGGACTGGATCCGCAGCCGGTTCGAGCTGTTCGTACAGGACGGTTCGGCAGCCGGCTCCGTTTATCACGGCGTGAAGTATGAACCGAAGAACGGCGCTCTGATCGGCGCTTATGCCGAAAACGACCCGGCGGTCCATGCCAGCAAAAACGGAGAAAAGTTTTACATGACCGACTTCCCCGAGCTCACGGGGAAGAAACATGCCATGTACCTGTTATATACGGTGTATGACCGGGATGCGGGCACGAACTTCTTCGAGTCCTACAAGCGCCATATCGAGATCGCCAAACGGGAAAACGTGGCGCTGGAGGTTGCCCTGCAACCGAGCAAAGGCCTGGATCAGGTCGAGGACGACGGCTATTTAAGGGAGCTGGCCCGCTCCGCCAAAGAAGCGGGCATTCCGATCTTCCTCCGCTTCGCCAACGAGATGAACGGCGATTGGGTGGAATGGTATTCGCCCGATCCCGCGACCTACATCGAGAAGTTCCGCGTGGTAGCCAAGGCGTTTCACGAAGAAGCGCCGAACGTCGTCATGGTGTGGTCGCCGAACTATTTCCCCCCGGATAACATCGAGAAATATTACCCGGGCGACGACGCTGTCGATTGGGTCGGCGTCAGCATGTACCAGACGTTTAACGGCAGCTTGGACCCTCTGAAGAAATCGGTCGACCGCTCCAGCTACGTCGAGAAATTCGACCGAATCTATAAGCTCTATGCCAAGAAAAAGCCGATCATGTTGTCCGAGGGCGCCGTATCGTATACGGATCCCGTCATGCATACCGACCGCAACGCTTGGGCCGCTTATCAGACCCGGGTATTCTATGAAAGCTTGCCTCTGCTCTATCCGGGCGTCAAGGCGGTCGTGTGGTTCGATGCCACGAAGAAGGAACGAGGACGGCTGAACTCGTATACGCTGTCAGCCAGTTCGGAATTGCTCGGGGCCTACAAGCAATCGATCGGGAACCCGTATTATTTATCCGCCGTCGGCGAAGAATCGGTGGCCGCATTCAAGCCGCTTGCATCGGGTACGATCACAGCCGGCCGGCAGACGATCGCCGCATACATCAAGACGGTGTCGCCGATTCTCGGCAAAGCGGAGTACTGGGTGAATGGGAAGAAAGCGGCGACGGTCACGTCGGCGCCTTGGAAGTTCGATTACGATTTTACTTCGTTCAAAGGCAAAACCGTGGATCTGACGGTCAAAGCATTCGATGACAAGGGCGTTATCGTCTCTTCCAAAACCGATAAGCTGACGGTTCGATGAAACAAAAACAACCGACCTCCGCCTGGATATTTCAGGCTGCAAGGTCGGTTGTTCGCTTAGCGGGTCATTTTACGATCGTGAGGATTTCGTCGATTTCTTTGCGGGGCAGTTTACCCGGCGTTTCGCTCGGATAGCCGAGCGCGATGACCATGTTCACTTGGCGGCTCTCGTCGATGCCGAGATATTCGCGAAGCGGCTTCTCCGCGAGCAGGACGGGGCCGGTCATCGGACAGGTCGCCATTCCCCGCGCGTGGGCGGCCAGCATCAGGTTCATCGAAGCGAGGCAGCTGCTTTTGATGCCTTCCTCGCGCCATACTTCGTCGTTCACGAGGCCGATCGGATCGAAGATCCGTTCGCGGAATTTCGACTGGTACGGGGTCGCGAGACACACGATAAGGGCGGGTGCGTCCGAGAAAGCCGTCGCGTAAGGGCCGAACGATTTGACGAGCAGCCGGCCTTCCCGGGAGAGGCCGCGTTCCTCGGCTTCCTGGGCCCGCTTGTGGAGCTCGTCCCACGTCATTTTCTCGATCGCCGAGATTTTGTCCGGATTCGTCACGACGACGAACTCCCACGTTTGCGAATTCGTGTCGCTGGGCGCGTAACGCGCGCAATCGATCAGTTCGCGAATGTCCTCTTCGGATACGGGCCTGTCCGCGAATTTACGGATGCTTCGCCGTTCCTGGATAAGCTGTTTGAGTGCGCTGTATTCCATCGTTGTTCTCTCTCCTTCCCCCCTATTATAGTGGCGGGGGGAGGGGCGATCAAGAAGCGAATCCGCCGGTTAAGGCGCGGTGCGCCGGAAGTGGAACAACAGGAAGCCCGCGCAGCCCAGCAGGGCGAATACGGCTCCCGCCCGGAACAGGGCGGCGAGGCCGAAGGCGTCGTACAGCCAGCCGCCGACCGTTCCCGCCAGCAGCCCGGCGATGCCCGTCCAGACGACGCCGAACACGGCTTGTCCGGAAGCGCGGTATTCCTCCGGTATGAGGGACTGAAGGCAACGGAGCGCCGTGATATAGAAGATGCCGAAGGTCACGCTGTGCATCGCCTGGATCGCGACGAAGCCCCAGGGCTCCGTCGTAACGCTGAGCAGCAGCATCCGAACGACGTACATGAAGCAGGCGACCGCCAGCAGCGGGAATTCGCGGAACCGATGCCCGAATTTGGACAGCAGGAAGAACACCGGGATCTCGCTGGCGGACGAGGCGAGGGACGCGATCCCGATGACCGAATCCGGCGCGCCATTGTCTCGCATCGCCACCGAGAGGAATCCTTCGTTCATTCGGTGGGAGACGGATACGAGAGCAATGAAGACGAAAAAGCCGAACGTTTCTCGGCGGCGCAGCACGGCCCATAACGCGCGGAATTCGAACTTGCGCATGGACGCCTGGTAATCCGCCACGAACAGGGAGAATACGAGCGAAGCCGTAACCGTCCCGAGCGCAAGGGAGATCGTGAGGTCCGAGCCGTACGTTTTCAGCAGGTAACCGAAAATAACGGCGCTAATCGCGTAGCCGAGCGAGCCGAACATCCGGATGGACGGGAAGCTCCGTTTCATGCGGTCGGCCGCCAGCAGCGTCAGGCTGTCCAGCATCGAGTTGATGGGTGTCTGGAACAGATAGAAGAGCGCCATGACGGCGGACATGATGCCGAATTCCCGCTGCGGAAGCAGCAGGGCGAGCGCCAGGATTTGACCGAGGTACAGGAGGCTGACCATCCGGCGAAGGCTCTTGGTCTTGTCGCTCAGAATGCCGACGAGCAGGTTGGACACGATCGACAGCACGGGGCCGACCGAATAGATCGCCCCGATCTGCAGCTTGGAGAAGCCCAGACTGTAGAAATAGAGCGGAAAATAAGTCATGATCAGGACCATCGTGGCGTAGGAAGCGAAATGCAGCGAGCGCAATACGGTCATTTGACGGGACGGGGCGGCGTTAACTTTCATCGTTGGTTTTCTCCTGTTCCTCTCCTGCTGTTGCGATTCTAGGATGACTGGGCGAACGCAGACTGCGATTTGATACGATTGCGTCGGTACATCCACGAGAGCAGAGCCAGCTCGGCGACCAAGCCGCCCGATTGGGCGAGCGACCCGAGGATGCCGCTCCAGTGGGGGAGCATCGCTGCAAGCGCGGCGACGAGCAAGGCCGTAACGGAAGCGTTGGCGAGCTGGGAGCCGAACATCAGCTTCGTTTCCCCGCGGGACATGACGAAGCCGTTTAACGTATCGAGCCACGGAAACGCGAGCACGAACGGCAAAAAGCCCCGGAGGGCGAGCAAGCTCTCCTCGAGCAGATCTCCGCGGACGCCGAGCGCGTGGGCGAGCATCCACGGGCCTGCCGGCGTATAGGCGAGCAGAACGAGGAACACCGCCGGCACGAAGCCGAGCGCGAGCGTAAACCTGCGGACTTGGCCGGGATCCGTCTTGCCGAAGTGCAGCGCGATTTGATGGAAATAGGTAAAGAAGCCCAGCATCAGGTTCATCAGGCTGCCCGCGACGGCGAAGGACGCGATCGCCAGCGTCGCCCGCTCGGTGGTTCCGAGCACCGCGTTCAGGATCGGCATGACCCACACGACGATCAGGGAAGAGAACAGGAGCGGATTGTAAAAGGGAAGCACCTGCTTCGGACCCGCGACGGTGCTCTCTTCCGCGCGATCGGGCAATTGCTTGACCAGCCTGCGGCATTCGATCCAACTGAGCGTAGCTTCAATGATCATGCCGAAGACGAAAATGACGGCTCCTTGCAGAGCGGTCGTGATGCCGGCGCGGATGAATAGTTGGGAAAGGATGACCATCCCGGTCAAGCGGAACACCATGCCGACGGTCAGCCACTTCGTTCTCATCCGATAGATGATGACCCCTTGAAAGAGACACCTCAGTCCGGAAAAAACCGACAGGAACATGAGCGCCTGCCAAGATCGCACGGCTTCCGCGCGCACATGGGCGTCGGCGCCGAAGGCGACTCCGAACACCCAATGTCCCACCGGGCTATATGCGGTCAGCGCCCCGAAGACGAGCGAGGATCCGAATACCCAAAATGCGACGGTGCGAACGGCGCGAAACGAGGTCCGATCCCGGACAAGCGCCGAACAGGTCTGGCGGAGCAGGACCGCCGGTCTCTCCGTCACGGCCAGCAGGCTCATGCCGAGCGCGTACCCGGCCAGAATCGTCTCCGGATCGGGCGCGCGGGCGAGCGTGCCGTTGATGATGACATGGGATAGATTGATCAGGACAACGGACAATCCCATCGGAATGAAAAAAAGAAACAGCCGCCTCATGGTGACCGGGCCGTCCGAAGGTTTCATGGTTCAGGCTCCTTTGCCCGGATCGGTTCAGGTTGTGCGAATGCTAGTATTATAACAGATTCCGACAGCTTTTTACGTCCGTTTAACAGAACGCGGACAGAACATTTGCGCTGGATTTCACATGGCCGTAGTGATACATTATAGGATGATGCTTTCATCCAAACTTCAATTAGAGCGCGAAAACGGAAGGAATGGCGATGGGAGACAACGGGTGGCTGGACCGTCAATTCGCATGGAGCGAACGGCTCGGCATTCATTTGCCGTCCCTGGAGACGGATTGGGATTCGCTCGGCCGCGAGCGGCAAACGGCCGTGCTCGAGTTTTGGGAGAACGTTAGGGGAACGATTCCGGACCGCGTCAAGCGGTTCGAAGAAGAAATCAAAGTCAAACAGGATCGCCTGTCGGCGGAAGAAGATTTTGGCGCTTCCTGCCGGCTGAACGGGGAAATCGCCGAGCTGGCCAGCCGGATCAACGATTTGCACATCTGGTTTCGCACCCAGCAGGATCTTGACGAGGACACCAAGAGGCATGGCTGACCGAGCAAGCGGAGGACGCGGAATGGAACACGATCGCATGGCGGGCCGATGTCCGAAGGGACCGGTCTCGCTGATGTCGCGAGTATACAAGTATATCTTGCCGGGCGTACGCTCCGAGCTTGCCGGGTGGCGCGCCGCGGCGGAAGCGATCCCGGATCCCGAGCTACGCAAGCAGGCGCTCGACAGCATGAACGGGAAGCAGTTTCACTGCGAGGGCGGAGCGGTCTACGCAGCGGCTCGGCTGGATTTGCGGGACGTTCTGATCCCGCTCATCGTGGCCTTGCAGACGATCAGCGATTACTTGGACAATTTGTGCGACAGGAGCACTTCGCTCGACGCGGAAGATTTCCGGCTGCTTCACCGCAGCATGCTCGACGCGGTTACCCCCGGGGCCCCTCTGACCGATTATTACGCGCTGCGGCGGGAGAACGACGACGGCGGCTACCTCCATGCCCTCGTGCGCAGATGCCAAGCGTCGATCGCCGAGCTTCCCGCCTACGGCCGGGTGCAGGCGCATGTCCGGGACCTGGTCGGATTGTACGGCGACCTGCAAGTGTACAAGCACATTGCCAAGCCGGAGCGGGAGCCCGAGCTGCTCGCCTGGTGGGAACGGCATAGATCCGAGTATCCGGAACTGCTTTGGAACGAGTTCGCCGCGGCGACCGGATCGACCCTCGGCATGTTCATGCTGTTCCTCGCGGCCGGAGATCCGGATCTGACGCCGGAAATGGCCGACAACATCCGGAAAACCTATTTTCCGTCGATCTGCGGGCTTCATATCTTGCTCGATTATTTGATCGACCAGGCCGAAGACCGGGAAGGCGGAGACTTGAATTTCTGCAGCTATTTCAACAGCCAAGAGCATCTGGACGAGCGCATGCTGCGGATGGTCCGGTCGGCGCGCCAGTCGGCGGACCGCCTGCCGAACCCGTCTTTCCACCGCATGATCGTCGAAGGGCTGATCGCCCTTTATTTATCGGACCCCAAAGTGAAAGGACAGAGCCAGGTTCGACGAACGGCCGGCCTGCTCATGAAGGGGAGCCCGTGGACCCGCTTGTTTTTCTGGCTGAACAGCCATTGGATACGCAAAGCCATGTAGCTCGCGACTAGAATGGGGAGGACTACGAACATGAGTGCAGTCAAAAGGATTGCCGTTCTGACGAGCGGCGGGGATTCTCAAGGCATGAACGCCGCCGTCCGCGCGGTCGTCCGCGGCGGTTTATACCGCGGTTTGGAAGTTTACGCGATCCAGCGGGGATACCAGGGGCTTCTGAACCGGGAAATCCGGGAAATGGACCTGCGGAGCGTCGGCGACATCATCCAGCGGGGCGGTACCATCCTGCAGACGGCTCGCTGCAAGGAATTCATGACGCCGGAAGGACAGCAGCGCGGCGCCGACATCCTGCGCGAATTCGGCATCGACGGCCTCGTCGTGATCGGCGGCGACGGATCCTACCAAGGGGCGCTTCGGCTCAGCCGTCTCGGGATCAAGACGATGGGCTTGCCCGGCACGATCGACAACGACATTCCGTTCACGGATTTCACGATCGGCTTCGATACGTCGGTCAGCATCGTGGTGGACGCGATCAACAAACTGCGGGACACGATGACTTCCCACGAGCGCGCCTCCGTCGTGGAGGTCATGGGCCGGCACTGCGGCGACATCGCGCTGTACGCGGGACTGGCCAGCGGCGCGGAAGCGATCCTCGTGCCGGAAGTGCCTTTCGATATCAAGGAAATCGCTCTTCATATGAAACAAAATTTCAAGAACGGCAAGCGCCACGGCATCATCGTCGTCGCGGAAGGCGTCGGCAGCGGCGAGAGCATCGCCCGCCAAATCACCGAGCACAGCGGCATCGAGCCTCGCGTGACCGTGCTCGGCCATATCCAGCGCGGCGGATCTCCGACGCACAATGACCGCATCCTGGCGTCGAGGCTGGGAGATTACGCGGTGCAGCGTCTGATTGAGGGTGATTCCGGCAAAGCTCTCGGCCTCGTCAAGGGCGAGTTTGTCGCGACGGACATCGAAGTGGTCTGCCAGTCGAAGAAGCCGTTCGACATCGAAATGTACGAATTGGCCAGACGGCTGTCCCAATAAGAGAAGCGGATAGCGAATGGCGGAGGGCATGCCGTTGTACTTGTACAAGCTGGAAGCGCAAATGCCGGACAGGCAGGCCGTGTTGGTCATTTTGGCGGAAACGGATCTCGAGGCGATGGAAGAGGCTGAGGTTCATTTGTCCAAGCATTTTATCGGGGCGCCGGAGATCAAGGAAATCGTCTTGATCGAGAAACGCAGGGCGAACAAGGGAGCGGGTTACGTCATCGAGACGTAGCCTGTTTTTTTGTTTGATCGTAACCATCGAAGCCGCTTTATTTTGAGGGATTCCAAGAATAGTTGGTAAACTCCCGCTAAATCCCATGGATTACGCCTCAAGAAGCAAATTAACGGGAAGGTTACCACTAACCCGCTGCGACCCGGGTTACTCGTGTAAGATGGCTGAAATTAGCGGGTGGCTTTCCAGCTAAAGTCCGTATGGGGTTTGCAAACGGAATTAATGGGAGGTTTTCCAAGTCAATGAGGAGTCGTGACGTTGAGTCTCAATTGAATAAAAGGCGAGGCGCTGACAAGTTATTCGTTGTTCCCGATGCCTCGAATACATACGATTCCATCTCGAGTCAACCGTTCCTAGCCGATTGTGCCTCGATTGCGTGAGAGTCACTGCTGGCTCACGGCCAGAACGCCACCGTGACTCGAAAGGATAAGTGACTCAGCCGGAAGGGAGATTCACTTATTCTTCACAAGACGAATTGACATGCGACAATTTACATACTAATATGTATGTAAAGTTGAGAAAGGGAGGTTTTCCCAATGAACGTCGCCATCCTGGCGGGGAGCGCCCGCCGAGAATCCGCCAGCACGAAAGTCGCCCGCTATATCGGCAAGAGACTAAACGCCCTCGGGCACAATGCCCGCGTTTTCGATTTGCGGGAGACGCCGCTTCCCCTGTACGATCCGGACGAAGATGCGGTGCCGGAGCCGGCCCGCGCGCTGGCGCAGCTGGTCGCCGAGAGCGATGCCGTCGTTCTGGCAACGCCGGAATACCATGGCAGCCTGTCCGGGGTTCTCAAGAACGCTTTGGACTATTTGGGCGCGGAAGAGTTTGACGGAAAAGTCGTCCTGTCGGTAAGCGCGGCAGGCGGAGCGGTGGGTGTCAGTTCGCTGACGCACCTTCAAACGATCGTCCGGAACTTGCACGGCATCAACTGCCCGGATTGGATCTCCGTCGGCGGCGACCAGAGACGTTTCGATGCCGAAGGAAATCCGCTCGACGAACGAATGAGACTTCGGATTGAGAACGTCCTGGAAACGTTTGTCCGGATGAGCCGGCAGTTGAGCGCAAGCATCCCTCAACCTTAAATCCGAACATTTCGTACTGGAACAGCCTTCTTTATTCGGAAGGCTGTTTTTATTCGGCCGAAAATGGGGAAAGAATTCGGCAAAGGCGACAGAATCCTGCAGGACAGACGTTGAAATCGGGCGATTTTTCCATTATAATAGCTACGAATCGGGACCGAACAGAATTTCACACTTGCTGAACAGAATTTCACAATAATTCGATGAATGAAAGCGTGTGACATTCGTTGGATAACGACAAAATCAAAAAAGCGCTGGAAGCGGCCAAGCTATATTATCAGCTGGACTACAGCCAGAGCCAGATCGCGGAGCTGCTCGGCGTTTCCAGGCCGACCGTGTCGCGGCTTCTGCAGCAGGCGAAGGCGGAAGGGATCGTCCGGATCGAAATCAGGGATCCGACCGAAGACGTCGAATCTCTGCAGGCCGCTCTCAAGGACAAGTTCGGGTTGCGCGACGCGATCGTGGCCAATACCCCCACCTACGAAGATGAGCTCGTCAAGAAGTGCATCGGGCAGGCAGCGGCGGATTATTTGGGGGAAATCCTGAGGGACGGGGACACGATCGGCGCCTCATGGGGTTCCACCATGTACCAGGTCGCCCGGCATTTGAAATCGAGGACGCTCAAAAACTCCTTTGTCGTCCAATTGAACGGGGGCGTCAGCGACGCCGATGTCCGGATATCCCCTTCGGAAATCGTCCACCGGTTCGCGCAGGCTTTCCATGTCACGCCTTATTTCATGTATTTGCCTGCGATTGTAGATCATACTCTCGTGAAGCAAGCGATGCTGTCCGACCGGCACATCCGCCGGGTCATGGACATGGGAGTCCAAGCGAACGTGGCCGTGTTTACGGCGGGGGCGCCAACGCCGGATTCCGTTCTCCTCGGCTCGAACTATTTTCGGGAGGATGAATTGGAGGCGATCCGCGCGCGCGGCGCCGGCGACATCTGCTCCCGCTACTTCGACGAGAACGGGGAGATTTGCCTTCCCGAGTTGAACGACCGGACGGTCGGCATCGAACTGGCGGATCTCCGCGGCAAAGAACACGCCATTCTTGTGGCCGGCGGCGCAGCCAAGGTGAACGCGATTTTCGGCGCGCTGCAGGGACGGTACGGCAACACGCTGATCACCGACCAGATAACGGCTCGGGAATTGCTTGACAAATGGGAACGACGGGAGTCGATAACGAAATGAAACCGGAACAAATCGCGAAAATGATCGACCACACGCTGCTCAGCGCCGTGAGCACGAAGGACGATATCCTGAGAATCTGCGGCGAGGCGAGAAAATACGGCTTTGCGACGGTGTGCGTCAATCCTTATTGGATTCCGGTTGCCGTCCAAGCTCTGGCTGGAAGCGGCGTCGGCGTCGCCACGGTCGTGGGATTTCCCCTGGGCGCGAGCCGGACGGAAATCAAAGCCGCCGAGGCGAAGGATGCGGTGGAGGCCGGGGCGACCGAAATCGACATGGTGCTGAATGTCGGAGCGCTCAAGTCAGGAGACCGGGAGGCGGCGCTGCGCGACGTGCGAGCCGTCGTCGAGGCTTGCCGCGGGAAAGCGGCCGTGAAGGTCATTATCGAAACGTGTTACTTGACCGACGAGGAGAAGCGGGAAGCTTCGCTCATCTGCAAAGAAGCGGGGGCGGACTTCGTGAAGACGTCGACGGGCTTCGGCACGGGAGGGGCCACCGTGGCCGATATCGAGCTGATCCGGGCGGTCGTCGGACCGGAGATGGGCATCAAGGCTTCCGGCGGCGTCCGCGGCCTCGATTTCGCCGAGAAGCTGATTGAAGCGGGCGCGACGCGGCTCGGAGCCAGCGCCTCGGTCGCCATCGTGACCGGCGGCAAAGGCGAAGGCTATTAGGGAATCGGATAACGAAGCGTACGGACGGAAGGAAAGGAGGCATTCCATGAGAACGGTGGATTTGATCGCGAAAAAACGCGACGGGGGCGAACTGTCCCAAGAGGAGATCGCGTTCCTCATCCGCGGTTATACCGACGGGGCGATCCCGGACTACCAAATGTCCGCGCTTGCGATGGCCGTCTATTTTCAAGGCATGACGCCGCGGGAACGGGCAGACCTCACGATGGCCATGGTCGATTCGGGCGACCGCATCGATCTGTCCGGGGTCACCGGCATCAAAGTCGACAAGCACAGCACCGGCGGCGTCGGCGATACGACGACGCTGGTGCTGGCCCCGCTCGTCGCTTCGGTCGGCGTGCCCGTGGCGAAGATGTCCGGCCGCGGTCTCGGCCACACGGGAGGGACGATCGACAAGCTGGAGTCCGTGCCGGGCTTCCACGTGGAAATCGACAACGAGCAATTTTTAGAACTGGTCAACCGGAACGGGCTCGCGGTCATCGGCCAGAGCGGAGATCTGACACCCGCCGACAAGAAGCTCTACGCGCTCCGGGACGTAACGGCAACCGTCGAGTCGATCCCGCTTATCGCCAGCTCCATCATGAGCAAGAAAATCGCGGCGGGCGCCGACGCCATCGTGCTTGACGTGAAGACCGGCGACGGGGCGTTTATGAAAAAGATGGAGGATACCCGGGAGCTGGCGCAGGCGATGGTCGATATCGGCAACCGGGTTGGCCGGAGAACGATCGCGGTCATCTCCGACATGAGCCAGCCCCTCGGCTATGCGATCGGCAATGCCCTGGAAGTCAGGGAAGCGATCGATACCCTGAGAGGGCAAGGGCCGGCGGATTTGTACGAGCTCAGCCTGACGCTCGGAAGCCACATGGTCGTGCTGGCCGGCAAAGCGGCCGACGCAGAGGAAGCTCGCCGCCTGCTGGAAGCGTCCGTCGCTTCCGGCCGTGCCCTGGAGACATTCAAAACTTTCCTTGCCGCCCAAGGAGGAGACGCTTCCGTGGTCGACCAACCCGAGCGGCTGCCAACAGCCGCGTACCGGATCGAGGTTCCGGCGCGATCGGAAGGATACGTATCGGGAATGGCAGCCGAACGGATCGGGACGGCGGCCATGATGCTGGGCGCCGGCCGGGCGACGAAAGATTCGGAGATCGATTTGGCGGTCGGCATCGTCCTGCGCAAGAAGGTCGGCGATCGGGTCCGGCAAGGTGAATCGCTGGCGACGATCCATGCGAACAAGGAACAGGTGGAAGAAGTGCTCGAAAACCTCTACGCTTCCATCGCCATCGGTTCGCAGCCGGCAGCCGCGCCTCCGCTCGTTTACGGGGTTGTGGAAGGGCAAGACGGCAACGGCGGGATTCGATAAGGAGGGATACGAATGGGACGATTGCTTGAACGGCTGCAGGAAACGACGACGCATTTGGCGTCCCGAACGGAGATCCGCCCGAGAATCGGATTGATCCTGGGTTCGGGTCTGGGCGAGCTTGCCGATCAACTGGATCGTGCGGTCGCCGTAGACTACGGGAACATCCCGCATTTTCCGGTTTCCACCGTGGAAGGGCATGCCGGAATGCTGGTCTTCGGCCATTTGGAAAACCAACCGGTCGTGGCGATGCAGGGTCGCTTTCATTACTACGAAGGTTACTCCATGCAGGAAGTGACGTATCCCGTGCGCGTCATGAAGGAGCTCGGGGTCGAAACCCTGATCGTGACGAACGCGTGCGGCGGCATGAATCCCGCGTTCAAGGCCGGCGATCTGATGATCATCCGCGACCATCTGAACATGACGGGCGCCAACCCGCTGATCGGGCCGAACGAACCGACGCTCGGGCCGCGCTTCCCGGACATGAGCCGGGCGTATACGCCGGAGCTTGCCGAATTCGCCAAGGCGACCGCGGCATCGCTAGGCATCGAGGTGCAGGAAGGCGTCTACGCGGGGATATCCGGACCGAACTACCTGGCCGCAGCGGAGCTGAGAATGCTGAGGCTGCTGGGCGGCGACGCGGTCGGGATGTCGACCGTTCCCGAAGTGATCGTGGCCAGCCATGCCGGTCTTGCGGTCATCGGGATCTCCTGCGTGACCGACATGGCGATCGCCGACGAGCTCGAGCCGCTGACGCACGAGCAGGTGATGGAGGTCGCGGGCCGGACGAAGCCGAAATTCATTTCCTTGGTCAAAGCCATCGTCGGCGGTCTGCCATCCTTAAGGTAATGTGGCGTACGGGATGGTTTTCCCGGGAACGGGAAACAATGGATTCAGAGAGGGTTCAACAACGCTCACAAACGCTCAAGATAAGGTTTTACAGCAACACCATATAAATCATAAGAAAAACGGGAGGCAAACGGAATGAAAAAGAGTGTAGTCGTGTTAGCCATTCTAGCTCTGGTCATCAGTGTGCTCGCGGCATGCGGCAAGAAAAACAACGAGGGCGGCGCCACTACGCCGGCGGCAAGCTCCCCGGCGGCAAGCTCCCCGGCGGCGACCGAAAGTGCATCTCCTGCACCCGCAGCCAACACCGACTTCTCGGTCGGGATGGTTACGGACTCCGGCACGATCGACGACAAGTCTTTTAACCAAGGCACTTGGGAAGGCGTGCAAAGAGCAGCCAAGGATCTCGGGCTGAAGGACAAATACCTGAAGCCGACCGGCACGACGGAAGCCGATTATCTCAATCAAATCGGCAACCTGTACGACGCGGGGTTCAAATTCATCGTGACGCCGGGCTTCAAGTTCGAAACGGCGATCTTTGCGGCCCAAGACAAATATAAAGACGCCAAATTCGTTCTGATCGACGGCGCTCCGCACAAAGCGGACGACAATACGCCTGTCGTAAAACCGAACACGGTATCCATCTTCTTCGCCGAGCAAGAATCCGGCTTCCTGGCCGGCGTAGCGACCGCCCTCCAATTGAAAGAAGGCGAGGCAGGCTTTATCGGAGGCATGGAAATTCCGCCGGTTCAGAAGTACAACTGGGGCTTCCAGCAAGGCGTGAAATACGCGAACGATAACCTGGGCACCAAAATCACGATCAAGAAAGAGAACGTAATCTACCAAGGCACGTTCAGCGACACGGCGGCCGGGCAGCAAATCGCGGCTCAAATGTACGACCGCGGCGTGAAGGTGATCTTCGCGGCAGCCGGCGGCGTAGGCGTAGGCGCGATCAAGGAAGCCGTCACGCGCGGCAATGCCGGCAAGGAAGTATGGATCGTCGGCGTTGACGTCGACCAATACGCGGAAGGCATGAAGAAAGACGGTAAATCGATCATTCTGACCTCCGCGATGAAGAAAATCGACCAAGCCGCATATGACATGGTCAAGGCGGAGACGGAAGGCAAATTCCCCGGCGGCCAAACGCTCGTATTCGATTCGAAAGTAGACGGCGTCGGCCTGCCGAAAGACAACCCGAACCTCAGCCAGGAAACGGTCGCGAAAGTGAACGATGTGCTGCAAAAGCTGAAATCGGGCGAAATCAAGGTCGCCGCGGAACAAGGAGATCTCATCAAGTAAGTCGAATACAAAAAAAGACGGGCTCCCGTCTTTTTTTGTAATTCGGGCAGAATGAAGGAGGATCCTCGCGAGGATTCTCCCTGTTCGTTCCATATGCGTGTGTTATGAGGAGCGCGTTTCTAACGTCTTGAGGAGGAGCATTCCATGGACTACGTAGTGGAGATGCTGAACATCAGAAAAGAATTTCCCGGCGTCGTGGCGAACGACGATATCACGCTGCGGCTGAAGCGGGGAGAAATCCACGCTTTGCTCGGCGAGAACGGGGCGGGCAAGTCGACGCTCATGAGCATTCTGTTCGGCATGTACCAGCCCGACCGGGGCACGATCAAGGTGAACGGCAAAGAAGTCCGGATCGCAAGTCCGAACGTCGCCAACGACCTGGGAATCGGCATGGTGCATCAGCATTTCAAGCTGGTCGAGAATTTCACGGTCACCGAGAACATCATCATGGGCAGCGAAACGCGCAAATGGGGCATCGTTCTGGACGTGAAACAAGCGGGCAAGAAAATCGAAGAGCTGTCCAAGCAGTACGGCTTGAACGTCGATCCTTACGCGAAGATCGAGGATATTTCGGTCGGCATGCAACAACGGGTCGAGATTCTGAAGATGCTGTATCGGAAAGCGGAAGTGCTGATCCTGGACGAGCCTACCGGGGTGCTGACCCCGCAGGAAATCCAGGAGCTCGGCAAGATCATGAAAAACCTGATCGCCGAAGGCAAATCGATTATCCTGATTACGCACAAGCTGAAGGAAATCAAGGAATTCGCCGACCGGTGCACGGTCATCCGCCGGGGCAAGACGATCGGGACGGTGGAAGTGGCACAGATGAGCGAAGCCGCCATGGCGGAAATGATGGTTGGGCGACAGGTGTCTTTCAAGGTTCAGAAAGCCGAAAGCCGGCCGAAAGACATCGTGCTGAAGGTCGATTCCCTGACCGTGAAGAGCGGCAGGAAATCGATCGCGCTGAACGATTTCTCGCTGGAAGTGCGGGCGGGCGAAATCGTCGGCATCGCCGGGGTGGAAGGCAACGGGCAATCCGATCTGGTCGAAGCGATCACGGGGCTTCGGAAAGCGGAATCGGGGCATATCTACTTGAACGGCAAAGAAATCACCGGTTTGACGATTCGCGATCGTATCGAAAGCGGTGTCGGCCATATCCCCGAAGACCGGCAGCGCAGAGGACTCGTGCTGGACTACTCGATCGCCGAGAATATGGTGCTCGAGGTATACCACAAGGAGCCGTACTCCCGCCGGGGCATCCTGCAGAAGCAATCGATTCGGCAATATGCGGACCATATTATTTCCAGCTATGACGTCCGCTCGGGGGAAGGCGCCGAATCGAAGGCCAGATCCCTGTCGGGCGGCAACCAGCAGAAGGCGATCATCGGCCGGGAAATCGAACGGAGCCCTGTCCTGCTTGTCGCCGTGCAGCCGACGAGGGGGCTTGACGTCGGATCGATCGAATATATCCATAAACGGCTCATCGAGCATCGGGACAAGGGCAATGCGGTTCTGCTCGTATCGCTGGAGCTGGATGAAATCCTGAACGTTTCCGACCGTATTGCCGTCGTGAACAACGGGGAACTGGTCGGCGTCGTCCGGGCGGCGGATACGGACGAGAACGAAATCGGCCTCATGATGGCCGGCGTCAGACGGGAGGCAGGCGCGTGAAAAACAATCTGATCATCTCTCTGTGCGCCGTCGCGTTCGGCCTGTTGGCCGGGGCCGTCCTCATGCTGGCCACCGGGCATAACCCGGCAAGCGGTTATTCCTATTTGTTCGAAGGCGGACTCAAGAACCCGGAGCGCATCGGCAACACGCTGGCCACCGCCACGCCGCTCATTTTCAGCGGACTTGCCGTCGCTTTCGCTTTCCGGACCGGGTTGTTCAACATCGGCGTCGCCGGTCAATTGCTTGTCGGCGGGTTCGTCGCCTCGGTCGTCGGTTTGAACCTCGATTTGCCGCAAGTGCTGCTGCTCCCGGCCATGCTGATCGCCGGGGCGCTGGGCGGCGCCTTGTGGGCGGTCGTTCCGGGATTGCTGAAAGCGCGGTTTAACGTGCATGAAGTCGTCTCTTCCATCATGATGAACTGGATCGGCTTCTGGGCGGTTTATTACGGCGTGCAATCGTTCATCAAAAATCCGTCCAGCGAAACCGAATCGATGCCCCTGCCCGACGCCGCGACGCTTAAGGCGTCCTGGTTGTCGGACCTGTTCGACGGATCGTTCATCAACTTGGGTTTGATGCTTGCGATCGTTGTTGTCCTCGCCGTCGCTTTCGTCATTAACAGAACGACGTTCGGCTACGAGCTCAAAGCCGTCGGACATAACCGGGACGCCGCGGAATATGCCGGCATTACCGTGAACCGCAGCATCGTGTATTCCATGGCGATTTCGGGCGCGATCGCGGGGCTCGGAGGAGTGGCGTTGTATGCCGGCAACGCGTCGAACATCCAGATCGGGATTCTGCCGTCGCAAGGCTTCGACGGGATTGCCGTTTCCTTGCTGGGCGCGAACCATCCGCTTGGCGTGCTTCTGTCCGCGATCTTCTTCGGGCTGTTATATTCCGGCCGGGGGTTCATGAACGCGATGACGGACATCCCTCCGGAGATCGCCGATTCCATCATCGCCATCATCATCTACTTCGCGGCCACCAGCATTCTGGTCGAACGGCTGATCCGCTGGGCGATTCGCCGCAGGGCGAACGCGAAGCTGAACGCCGCGCAGGAAGGGAAGGGGAAATAATCGCATGTGGACGACGATCGAACAAATCTTTCCGTACGCCATTATTTACACCATTCCCTTGCTGATTACGGCGCTTGGCGGCTTGTTCAGCGAACGGAGCGGCGTCGTCAACATCGGACTGGAAGGCTTGATGGTCGTCGGAGCGTTCGCGGGCGCTTTCACGAGCTTCAAATTGCAGGAGTCCTATGCAAACGAAGGTTGGGTACCCTGGGTCGGCCTGCTTGTCGCCGTGCTGGCCGGCGTGCTGTTCTCGCTGCTGCACGCGTTCGCCAGCATTAACTTAAGTGCCGACCAGGTCATCAGCGGCACCGCGATCAACATGATCGCCGGGGCGATCACGATCTTCATGGCCCGGAACATGACCGGAAGCGGGAACATCCGGGTGAGCGGCTTTTCGCCTTTCGACATGGATTGGAAGTGGCTGCCGCTTTCGGATATTCCGATCATCGGCCCTCTTATCTTCACCAAGACCTATTGGACCACCTGGCTGATCCTGCTTATCCTGGCGTTAAGCTCCTTCCTCTTGTACAAAACGGCCTTCGGCTTGCGGCTGCGCGCTTGCGGCGAACATCCGCATGCGGCCGAGGCCGCCGGCGTCAACGTGAAGAGAATGCGGTACATCGGCGTCATGATCTCGGGCGCGTTCTCCGGCCTCGGAGGCGCCATCATCATCATGACGTACGCGGGCGAGTTTACCGGAAGCGTGGCGGGGCTCGGCTTCCTGGCGCTCGCGGCGCTGATCTTCGGCCAATGGAGGCCGCTGGGCGTTCTGGCCGCAACGTTGTTTTTCGGAATCGCCACAACGGTCGCGAACGTGTCGCAGGTCATTCCTTCCCTGGCGGTCATTCCGCCGATCGTGCTCAAGGTATTCCCGTATGCGGTGACTCTGCTCGCGCTCATCGTGTTCTCGAAGTCTTCCCGCGCGCCGAAAGCGGCGGGGGAACCGTATGACGTGGGCAAACGTTAGAAGCAAAGAGAGCCGCTTGACGGCTTCTTACGCAGGCGGGCTCCTTCGGGAGCCCGCTTTTTTGAATCATTCGGCATTTATAAGTTTCGCACCTATTCCTTTCTGAATGATCTTCGATAAAAACGACTTTCTCTGTACCAAGTGGACGACGATGTCGTTATTTCTTGCGTTACTTAAAGTTTAAGTTTGTTCTCTTTTCGGGCTTCGACTGGGCTTCGAGCGATTTAGTGCCTGTGGGGCATTATTTCGGCGCTTCGACAGGATTTCGAGCGATTTCGTGCCCGTGGGGCATTATTTCGGCGCTTCGACAGGATTTCGAGCGATTTAGTGCCGTGGGGCATTATTTCGGCGCTTCGACAGGATTTCGAGCGATTTAGTGCCTGTGGGGCATTATTTCGGCGCTTCGACAGGATTTCGAGCGATTTCGTGCCCGTGGGGCATTATTTCGGCGCTTCGACAGGACTTCGAGCGATTTCGTGCCCGTGGGGCGTTATTTCGGCGCTTCGACAAAGTATCGCTCGATTTAGTGCCCATGGGGCATATATTTGCGGGTAAAAAAAACGGCGCGATTGCGCCGGCTTGCGGTCTTGCTCTCAATATTGCGCCCCGGCAGAATATTTGTTGCCGGCGTTCCACAGCAGGAACTCATCGATTCCGCTTTCCTTCAAGGCTTTCACCTGGGCGGATACTTCCGCTGCTCCGTAGGGGATGTAATGTCCTTTGCCAAGCCAACTCGCCGTGAAATCCTGAATCCACGGACGGATGATCGGTTTGGCGTCTCCGAGCGGATCCAGCTTCTTATGCGTATCGTCCATTGCGCCTTTGACCGTCGCGTAAGGCGCCTTGTCGGGATCCTTCTGCTTGAACCATCCGGTGCTGTAATGGCTGGGGTAGATCATCGGGCAAATGACGTTCACCGCGTTGGAGATTTTGACGAAGTCCTGTCCGATGCCTTCCGCCGCGGGAACGGAAGCGGCATAACCGAAAATGTCGACCGAAACCCTCACCCCGAGCGGCTCCAGTTCTTTGCGCGCGTATTGCACGAATCCCGCCACCGCGTCCACGCGGCTCTGATCCGTTTTCGTGAACTTCAGATGCTCGGCTTTCTTCTCGAAGCCTTCCGGGAAACGGACATAATCGAATTGGATTTCCTTGAAGCCGAGCTTGGCGGCTTCCTTGGCCACGGCGACGTTGTATTCCCACACTTCCTTGCGGTACGGGTTGACGAAGCTGTCTCCTTTGCCGTTCTTCCAGACGGAACCGTCGGGATTCAAGTAGGAGAGCTCCTTATGTTTCTTGGCCAATACGGTATCCTTGAAAACGACGATACGGGCGATCGGATAAATCTTATGTTCGTTCAGCGTGGCCATCAGCTTATTCACGTCTTTGATGAACGGTTGGGGCGTTCCCAGCTTCGTCAGTTCCGGGTTGTCGGTTTTGTAAGTAATGAAGCCGTTATCGTCCTTGACGTCGATGACCATCGCGTTCAATTCCGTTTTGTCGACAAGATCCAGCAAAGTGGCCATCCTGGCTCCGCCGGCGCTGTAAGCCGTGACATAAATGCCTTTGACCTTCGGGGCGTCCTTCTGGGGATCCCCGGCTTTGACCGGCGTCGTCGATGGCGGCGTCGCGGGTGCGGTTCCGCCTCCGGCCGGTTCCGGGGCAGTCGGTTGCTGCGTCATGCTGTGCGCCGTGTTCCAAATTTTTCCCAGGTTGTCTTGCTCGTGATGGCTGCCGCCCAATGCCGATTGCAGCAGCAGGAACAACGTCATAAAAATTTCCATGAATCCCTCTCCCCGTAAGCTCTTAACCCGATTATAAACGAGTTGCGACGGCGGAGACAGGGGTATTTTGTAGGATTTTGCGGTATGGTGGCGGACAAGGGGAGGACCGCAGACGGAACCCGCAGCCGGAACCCGCAGCCGAACGTCGCGGGTACATTTTATGCGGGTGCGGGGAGGGCCATGACAGCGGGGACGGCCGCGCTTACGACCGGCGGAATTCCCCGATGACGTCGATCGTTTGGACGACGTTGACGAACGCTTTGGGATCGACCCCTTTCACGATTTTGCGAAGCTCCGCCAGCTCGAAGCGGGTCGTGACGGTCATGAGCAGGTCTCTTTCCTCGCTCGTGAACGCCCCCCGGGTTTTCAGGATCGTGACGCCGCGCGGCAGGGTGAGAAGGCGCGAGGCAAGCTCCTGGGAACGGTTCGTGACGATGAAGGCCGTCACTTTGCGGTGCGGCGTGTGCACGACGTCGATCACTTTGCCCGTCAGGTAAATCGAGAGCATGGAATACAGGGCAGCGTTCCAATCGTGCTTGAGCAAGCCGAGCGCCGCGACGATTCCGGTGTTCAAGGCGACGATCATAAACCCGACCGCGACGTCTTTGTACCGGGAAATGATGGAAGCCACGACGTCGACGCCCCCGGTCGAACCGCCGTAACGCAGGGCGCCCGCCGAACCGATGCCGACGAGAAGCCCTCCGAATACGGCCGAGAGGAGCCGGTCCTGGGTCAGATCAAGCACGGGCAGCAGCTGGAGAAACAACGAGGTGGCCAGAACGTTCACGATGCTCAGCAGGATGAAGCGGCGCCCCAGCACGCGGTAACCCCAGTACAAAATCGGGACGTTCAGGGCAAAATACAGCAAGGCGATATTCAGGCCGCTCACATAACCGAGGATCATCGCGATCCCGGAAACTCCGCTGCTCAGCAGCTTGACGGGGATCAGCATCAAGTTGAACCCGAGGGCAACGGCCGCTCCCCCGAGCACCATGACGATATAGGGACCCGCTCCGGCGATTTTGACCCGCCATTTCCGCATATGCGATTCCACACTCCGGCAGCGTATTTCTTTCTTTTCCTAGATTTCCCCGGGAAAGAAGCGGCATGCGCGGATCCGGTTTTCACCGTGCTGGTGTTTGCGCATTCGTTTATGCTATAATGGACTGTATATTTTTTGGAAGCCGTGAACGAAGGCCCAATACAGAAGGAGTTAGAGAAATTGAGTACATTTAATGAATTTGGATTGGATCCGGACGTTATTCAAGCCGTCTCCGAAATGGGGTTTGAAGAAGCGACGCCGATTCAGGCCAAGGCGATTCCCGTTGCGCTGCAAGGCCGGGACATGATTGGCCAGGCCCAGACGGGCACGGGGAAAACCGCCGCTTTCGGAATCCCTTTGATCAACAAAATTTCGGCGTCCGAAGACCGCATTGTCGCTCTGGTCATGGCGCCGACCCGCGAATTGGCCATTCAGGTGGCCGAGGAGATCGAGAAACTCGGACGGTTTAAAGGGCTGCGCTCCTTGGCCATATACGGGGGACAAGACATCGGCCGCCAGATCCGCTCGCTTAGAAGAAGGCCGCAGATCATCATCGGAACGCCCGGACGGCTGCTTGACCATATCAACCGGAAGACGATCCGCCTTGACGACGTCCGGACGGTCGTGCTGGACGAGGCAGACGAAATGCTGGATATGGGCTTCATGGACGATATCCAATCGATTCTGAAGCTCGTGCCGGAAGAGCGCCAGACGCTGCTGTTCTCGGCTACGATGCCGACGAATATCCAGAAGCTGGCCCAGCAGTTCCTTCGCGATCCGGAACACATTTCCGTCATTCCGAAGCAGGTTAGCGCTCCGCTGATTCAGCAATTTTACATCGAAGTTCAAGAACGGATGAAATTCGACGCGCTGTGCCGTCTGCTCGACATGGAGCCGCCGGAGCTCGCGATCGTCTTCGGCCGCACCAAGCGCCGGGTCGCCGAGCTGTCCGAAGCGCTCGCCAAACGGGGGTACGCTTCCGACGGGTTGCACGGGGACTTGTCGCAGAACCAGCGCGATGCGGTTATGCGGAAATTCAGGGACGGGAGCATCGACGTGCTCGTCGCCACGGACGTGGCGGCCCGCGGTCTCGACGTCAGCGGCGTCACGCATGTCATCAATTTCGACCTGCCGCAGGATCCGGAGAGCTACGTTCACCGGATCGGCCGGACGGGGCGCGCGGGCAAGGAAGGAACGTCCTGGACGTTCGTGACCCCCCGCGAGACGGATCACTTGCACTTCATCGAGAAAATCACGCGCCACCGGATTGCCAAAAAACCGCTTCCTACGCTGTCGGAGGCGATGGAAGGCAAACAAAGGGTCGTCGCCGAACGGATCATGGATACCCTCAAAGGCGAAGAGGAAGTCAATCCTTACAAATGGGTTGCCATGCAGCTTCTGGAGCAGTACGATTCCGTTCAACTGCTGGCTGCGGCCATGAAACTGCTGACCGGCGACAAGAAAGACGTCGAAATCGAGCTGACGCCGGAGGACCCGATCCGCGGCAAGAAGCGCAAATTTGACGGACGCGGCGGGTATGGCGGCCAAGGCGGCAACCGCAGGTACGGGCAAGGCGGTCCGGGCGGCCAAGGCCGGGGCGGCTACGGCGGCGGCTATGGCGGAGGACGCGGCGGCTACGGCGGTTCGGGCGGACAACAGCGCAAGACTTACGGCGGCGGCGGACGTACGTACCGCGAAGACGGAGGCGGCTACCGCGACGGGGGTTCCCGGGGAGGCAGACCGGAGCCGCGGAAATCGAACAGCGAAGATTACGTGAACATCTAAGAACAAAGCCAGGTCGTCAGGGAGGAAAACAAGGTGGAAATGCGGGGCATGATGGGCGGATTCTACAAACTGTCCGAGTGGATCATGAGGCTGGCCGTAATCAACGTATTATGGCTCCTCTGCTCCTTGCCTTTCTGGTTATTCGGGTTCATCGGTTTTCTGAACATGAATGCCGCGGCTGACGAAGCGCAAATGACGGGGATGCTTCAATCGACCGTCATCATCATGGCGGTTCTGTCACCCTTCACCTTTTTCCCGGCGACCTCGGCCATGTTCTCGGTCGCCCGGAAATGGGTCATGGGCGATACGGACGTGCCGCTCCTCAAAACGTTTTTCCGAAGCTACAAGACGAACTTCAAACAGGCGATGCTCGGCGGCATTCTTTACTCGCTGCTGTCGACCATTCTGATCATCGATTATCAGGTTTACCTGACGAAGATCGAGAACCTGCAAGTCATCGCCTATCTGTTCATCGCGCTGATGCTGCTTCTGCTCGTCTCTTTGCATCATTTCTTCTCCCTGCTGTCGCATTTTCACATGAAAACGCTGCAGCTGCTGAAGAACGCGCTCGTGCTGACGATCGGCCGTCCGATCCGCTCCATCATCATGACGCTCGGCACCGTAGCGATCCTGTTCATCAGCACCCGTTTCACGTTTCTCATTCCGTTCTTTTTCGGCAGCATCATCGCGACCTTCACGTTCTACAACTTCAACCTGATCATCACCAAGATGATGGCGAACGCGGAGAAGCTGTCCGCATCGGATGGAGCGGCCGAGGAAGATCAGGAAATGAAAAGCTAGCGCGTCCAGGTTGCCTCGGCAAGCCATTCTGCTTATAATGGAACTAATCCTGCGATGTACGTTACGGCGCTCACATGTTTTGAACCATTGCTGTTTCCACGGGAGTTCAACATTGCCCGGCAGCTGGCAAGCCCCCGAAACGGGTAGCCAAAAACCGGAGCTGCGGACACCCACCTGCCATAGCGGGTTCAGAAACAAGCACGTCGGACGGCATAGGCGGGTTTTTTCTTTTTCGGTAGCGGATCTATAAAATTATGGGCAACCATGTTATCATAGAATGTGACGCGCAATTGCACCGAGAGGGAGAGAGAGTATTGCTGAAGCGAGTGTTGGTCGGTTTGCTCCGAAGCCATGAACATACCGGCGACAAGGCGAAAGACCCTAAGCTGAAGTCACATTACTATCGGCTTTCCAAGGATCGCGCCTTCGAAGAGGTGGGGTCCGTCCTCAAGAAGATGCAGGGCTACAAGGTGCTTCACGAAGTGCCGAACATCGGCGAAATCGTCATGGAGAAGCGGACGATGGCCGGCCGTACGATGGATATCACGGTTCAGATCGTCGGTACGTCTCCCGGCGTGTCCGCCGTCGACATCTACTCCGCATCCCGCGGGTCGCTGGGCGACTTGGGGGCGAATTACCGCGTCATCCAGGAGATCTACGCCGTGCTGGACCGCAAGCTCTCCAACTATCGCGTGTAATTCCGTTTCGGCTATCGGCCACATAAACAAAGCGAGGAAGGCGGTATCGCCTTGCCTCGCTTTTTCGCATTTCCGGGAGTCCTTCTATGGGGCCGGGATTAGAGCAGCGCTTTGACGGCGGCGATCGCCGCGTCGTAATCCGGATGCTCGGTCATTTCCTCGAGCACTTCCACATAAGTGATTTTGTCGTTGGCATCGACGACGAAAATGGATCGCATATCGAGTGCGAGTTCTTTGATCAGAACGCCGTAAGCTTGCCCGAACGTGTTGCCTTTGTAGTCGGACAGCAGCACGACGCGTTCTACGCCTGCCGCCGCGCACCAGCGGGATTGCGCGAACGGAAGGTCGGCGCTGACCGTCAGGATGACGACGTTCTCGCCCAGCCCTGCTGCCTCTTCGTTGAAACGGCGGGTTTGGGCGTCGCATACGCCGGTGTCGATCGAAGGAACGACGCTGATCAGCTTGATTTTGCCGGCGTAGTCCTTCAAGCTTGCGGTCTCCAGGAGGTTCTTGTTGAGGTTGAAATCCGGCGCTTGGTCGCCGGCTTTCAACTCGGGACCGATCAGGGTAATCGGATTCCCTTTCAGTTTCGCGGAGCGTTCTTGTGCCATAACTGGAAATACCTCCTTCATTGAATAGCCTTGCGGTTATCATTATAATCGTTTAAGAATGCTAAAGTCCAATCCATCGGACGAGTAAATGCGACTTCGTCTTTCCTACGGGTAGCGCATGTCGTTTTTAGGGAAGGATGCGACGAATCAGTGGAATTCAGGCAGCTGCAATACTTCGTGAAGGTCGCCAGGCTCCAGCACGTCACCAAAGCCGCGGAGGAGCTTCACGTCGCGCAATCGGCGGTCAGCCGCCAAATCCACCGGCTCGAGGAAGAGCTGGGCGCGCAATTGTTCATGCAGAAGGGCCGCAACGTTCAGCTGACGCCGGTCGGACAGCTGTTTCTCCGCCGCGCCGAGTCGATCCTTACCGATCTGGACCGGGCCGTGACGGAAATCCACGAGTTTCTCGATCCGGAAGCGGGCGAAATCCGGCTTGGGTTCCCCCACAGCTTGGGTTACCATCTCGTTCCCCGAGTCGTGGCGGCTTTCCGCAAGCTTCATCCGAACGTCAAGTTCCGTTTCCGGCAAGGGATGTACGCGTCCTTGATCCGCGACGTGCTTGACGCCGAAGTGGATTTGGCCTTCATCTCCCCTCATCCGGAAAGAAACGATCAAGTAACCGGCGAAGTGGTGCTGACCGAGGAGCTGTTCGCGATCCTCCCGGAAAACCATCCTCTGGCCTTGGAGGTGTCGCTTGACCTGGCCCAGCTGAAGAA
Organism: Cohnella sp. CFH 77786; assembly: GCF_019400745.1. Taxonomy (GTDB): domain Bacteria; phylum Bacillota; class Bacilli; order Paenibacillales; family Paenibacillaceae; genus Cohnella. Next base: position 55,319 of record NZ_WJIB01000002.1, read on the forward strand.
CGAAACATTCGTCTTGTTCAGTCCCGGCTACTCGCTCCGGTCTCTCGTATGGGACGCATGCAAGGAAGCCGGATTCACGCCCCAGATCGGGTTCGAAGGGGAGGAGACGGACACCATTCGCGGACTCGTGGCCGCCGGCATGGGCGTCAGCTTGCTGCCGGAGATGGCGCTGTACCAGACGAGCGCCATGATGCCGGCCGTCGTCAAAATCAGCCGACCGCATGTTACGCGTACGATCGGGTTGATTCGCCGGGGCGGGGAGAAGCTGCCGACGGTGGCGCAGATGTTCCATTCCTTCTTGCTGGACTACTTCAAGAACGAATATACTCCTCGATAACCATCCGCCGTTACATAAATAAAGGCTGCCTGCAGGTCTGATCAGACCCGAGGCAGCCTACCGTTCTTCGTTTGCTCTTAATCTTCCCGGCTTTGCGTGAAGATCAGAATATACTTGATTAGCTCCAGCAACGAAATGAGCGCGGCCGCGACGTACGTGAGGGCTGCTGCGTTCAGCACTTTGGCGACGCCCCGTTCCTCGTCGCTGCGGATGAAGCCTTCCGCCACCATAATATCGCGGGCCCGGTTGCTGGCATTGAATTCGACGGGCAACGTCACGAGCTGGAAGGCCACGGCGGCGGCGAAGAAGATGATGCCGGCGCCGATTAATCCGGTGGCTTGGAACAGGAATCCCGCAATCAGAAGGAAAGGCGCGATGCCGGATGCGAATCGGACGACCGGGAACATGCGGTGGCGCATCACAAGCGCCGGATAATGCTGCTGGTGCTGGATGGCATGGCCGACTTCGTGGCACGCGACGGAGATGGCCGAAATCGAGTTCTCGTAGTAAACCGGTTCGGACAACCGGACGACGCGCGCGATCGGATCATAGTGGTCGGACAGCTTGCCGGGCACCGGTTCGATCGGTACGTCGTGGAGTCCGTTGCGGTCAAGCATCCGCCGGGCCGCTTCGTACCCGGTCATGCCGCTCGAAGCCCGGACCTCCGACCATTTGTTGAAGGTGCCGCTTACGCGGAATTGGGCCCACAGAGACAGCAGGAACGCCGGGATGATCAGAAAGTCCATGGGGTGGAAAAAAAGCATCATGAAAGTTGTCCCTCCGTGATTGGGATACGCGGCGCTTCGCGTATCACATCAGATTGCTTTTGCCCAAGAGAAGGAGCAAGGCTTCGACGCAAGCTGCGGTTTGGGGCGTGATGGCCCGGAAGAGCCGTTTGGCCTGGTTCGGCTTCAGCTGGTCCAACACGGGCTCCAGCTCCTTCACTTCCCTCTCCAACTGCGTCAGGTGGCTTTGCAGTTCCGTGAGCTTGCGGCTTACGATCTCATCCGCCGTTACGCGGCTCAGGGCGGCGAACTGCTCGCGGATCTCCTCCAGGGAAAATTTTTGAGCCTTCAAATGTTCAATACGGCGAATCCGCGTCAAGGTTTCATCATCGTACAGCCGATAATTGCCGGCAGACCGTTTGGCGGGCGCCAGCAGCCCTAGACCCGTGTAGTAATCGATCGTACGAGGGCTGACTCCGGCGAGCTGCGAGAGTTCCCCGATCCGGTAAAGCCTGGGCGGCTCGTTCGGTGCATGTCGCATCGATCACACCTTCTTTCTTCCGTATCGCCAATCTATTCTTATCTTACTCAAAGCATAACCATACAGTCAAACGTTATGCTTTGCGAAAAACCCTTACATTATGGCAAACGCGTGCTATAATGGAACATAACTTAACACAGTGTTGAAGCGATGCCTCATTATGGAAGTGTACGTGTGATTGGAAATCACATCCATTGAATACTTCATAACGGATCAATGAAGCAATTTCCTAACATTCAACATGATTTTGATGCTTAATGTTAGATATTTGAACGAAATAAAGCGATTGTTAACAAAAAACGTATTGTCAAATGCCGATCATCATCCTATAATGACATCAAGCCTTTCTTCTGATGTCATGAAATATAACAATTAGGGAGTTGGTCGGATTGGTGAAGAAAAGTTTAATCGCGTTGGGTGCGCTGTTGGTCCTATTCCCAACGGCGGCGTTCGCGGAAGATCCTTCCGCCGCAACGCTTAACATGGGTCTGAACGCCCTGTGGATCCTCATCGCAGGCGTTCTGGTACTTCTGATGCAAGGCGGGTTCATTCTTCTCGAAACCGGTTCTACCCGGATGAAAAACGCAGGTCACGTGGCGGGTAAGACGATTTTCACCGTAGGTCTTTGTTCCCTGATTTATTGGGCGGTCGGCTACGGCTTCTCCTTCGGTACGGAAGCGGCGGCAGGGCTCAACAAGTTCATCGGCATCGGCAACTTCTTCTTCGATCCGGCTGTCGCTGCAGGTGAAGGCGAGAACTATCCGACGACGATTTTCTTCGTTTTCCAATTGGCATTCGCGGCCGTATCGCTCTCCATCGCATGGGGCGGCTTCGCGGAGCGCGCGAAACTTTCTTCTTACCTGATCTATACGATTCTCTTCTCCTCGATCATCTATCCGGTCATCGCCCACTGGATCTGGGGCGGCGGTTGGCTGGCTGCGGACGGCGCGCAAGACTACGCCGGCTCCACGGTCGTTCACTTGACCGGCGCGATGGGCGCCCTGGCGGCGACGATCCTGCTCAAACCGCGGATCGGCAAATACAACAAGGATGGATCCGCGAACCAAATCGCGGGCCACAACCAAGTTTTCTCGGCCCTGTCGGTTCTGCTGCTGTGGGTAGGTTGGTTCGGGTTTAACGCAGGCAGCGCGCTTGCGGTCGGCGACGGATTCTTCGGTTACGTCGCGTTCAACACCCAATTGGGCGCAGCCGGCGGTGCCGTAGCGGCATTGCTTGTCTCCTGGATGTTCAGCGGCAAAGCGGACATTCCGACGATGCTGAACGGCGCTCTCGCCGGTCTCGTCGCCATCACCGCATCCTGCGCGTACGTCGAGCCTTGGGCGGCAGTCGTTATTGGTCTGATTGCAGGCGTACTGGTGTATGTAAGCGCGAAGTTCTTCGAGAAAATCCGCGTGGACGACCCGATCTCCGCGATGTCCGTACACGGCGCGGCAGGGGTTTGGGGTACGCTGGCGAACGGCTTGTTCGCGACCAAAGAATTGGCAGCCAAAGTGAACGTCGGTCAGGCGGGCTTGTTCTACGGCGGCGGCGGCCACCAGCTGTGGGTGCAATTCGAGTCGGTCGTCGTTTGCGGCGCTTACGCATTCGCTGCCTCGTTCATCCTGCTGTGGATCATGAAGCAAGTCATCGGCTTCCGCGTAACGGAAGAGCAAGAAATCATCGGTCTTGACCTTAGCGAACACGGCTCCTACGGCTATCCGGAGCATCTGAAAAAAACCGGCTCGTTGTAATCGACGCGGCGCGGTCAGGCGTTCAACTTCGGGAGGGCTATAGCTGACATGTCCAGTCGCAATCGGGAGAATAGGCACCAGGCTATACGTGAGGCCACGGATGTGCACGCACTCCGCAACATCCGGGAATCGGAGCAGGACCGGCTGTCGGCCGCGCTTTCTTCCACTCCCGTGAACGCCGCTCTGGATTCGCTTAGCGAACTTCACGACGCATTGATAAACCGGGCGCTTGAGCTTGTGGAAACGGAATTGGCACGGTTGGGGTTTGGCGCCCCTCCCGTGCCTTATGCGTATCTGCTGTTCGGGAGCGGAGGACGGTTCGAGCAGACGTTCTCGAGCGACCAAGACAGCGGGATCGTCTTCGCGAATCCCGAGACGGCGCAAGAGGCGGAAACGTACGCTTCTTATTTCCGGAAGTTCGCTGAAACGGCGGTCGAATTCTTGATCGAGCTCGGTTATCCGCCGTGCGAAGGGAACGTGATCTCGACGAATCCGGAGTGGTGTCTTCCGCTGCGGGAATGGGAGAGCAAATTGGACGGCTGGTTCGCGGAACCAAGCTGGGAGAACGTCCGCTACTTGCTCATTATCGCCGACGGACGGGCCGTGGCAGGCGATGCCGGGCTTGCCGACGTATTGAAAAACCGTTTTTTCACCGACATGCTTCAGTCGCCCGTCATCGTCAGAAGAATGATGGAGAATACGCTGCGTCATAAGGTTTTGGTCGGGATTTTCGGGCAATTGCTGCGGGAGAGATACGGAGAGAATGCGGGCGGACTGGATATCAAATACGGTGCCTACATTCCGATGGTAAACCTGTTCCGGCTGCTGGCCGTCCAAGCGGGCATCCGCGAAACGAGCACGCTGGGCCGGATCGCCGCTCTGGCGCACGAGAAGAAGCTGACTCTGGTGGAAGCGGAGCAGGCGTCATCCGCATTCACGCTGCTGCTCAGGATGAGGCTCCTGACGGCGGTGAAAACAGAAGGCAGCCAGTGGATCGGCAGCGGGAAAATCCCGAAGAAGCAGCTGACCAAGGAGCTTACGCATTTGCTGAAAAAAGCGCTCAAATTCGGCAAGAGGATGCAGCGCAGGGTAGAGCGCGAAATGCAGGACCGCTTCGGCGGGAGGTGATGATGGATGAAAGAACCCAAGGGCAACTCTCCGATGGGGCGAATGTGGCACTTGTATAAAATGGGGGGGCTGACGCCCGCGATCGCTTCCATGATGGGTTCTTCCAATGCTCAGCAGATGGCCTTCATCCGGTCCATGTCGCGGGAGCAAAGAAAGGAAAGCACGCTGGATACGCCCTTGGCGGAGATGGAAGCCGTCGTGTTCGATTTGGAGACGACGGGTTTCCATCCCTATAACGGCGACGAAATCATTTCGATCGGCGGCGTATGCATCAAAGGCGGCGAATTTCAGGAAATCGAACCGTTCTACCGGCTTGTCAATCCGAAGCGCAAAATTCCCAAGCACATCGTCGAATTGACCGGCATCACCAACGAAATGGCCCAGGAAGCCGGAGATCTCATGCAGGTGCTGCACGATTTCATGGATTTTACGGGCAAGCGGGTGCTGATCGCGCACGGTAGCGGGCACGACAAGCAATTTCTGAACGCGGCGCTGTGGCGCACGTCCAAGGTGAATTTGACCCACCGCGTCGTCGATACGATGATGATCGCCAAATGGCTCGATCCGAAACGCGGGGAATATGGCCTGGACGAATTGCTCGAAAGCTACGGAATCGAGATTACGGAAAGGCATCATGCCTTGCACGATTCCATGATGACCGCCAAGCTTTACTTTACGTTCCTGAAAATGATCCAATCGCGGCAAGTCGTTACGCTGGGCGATTTGTACGCCTATTTGAGCAGACATTAAGACGACGGGGATGCTTCCGTACCGATGAGTAGCGGTAAAGGCTTCCAGCCGGACTCTCCCGTCATGCGGTAGGCGCGGACTTCGCACGTTTCCTCTATCCATCCGACAATCCAATAAGTACCCGCGGGAGGCCGGCCTTGTACGTCTCTTCGGCTCGGAAGAGCGGAGCCTGCCGGGTGCGAGTGAAAAAAACCGACGATGCTTCGTTGGTTTTTTTGCGCTTCGGAGGCGGTTCGGACCCAATCCTTCGGATCGAAGGCGAACGCGCCCTCGGGATCGGAGGCCGCATTGCGGACAAGCGCATATCCGTCGACATGCATCTCCGTGCCCGTAGAATGTCCGAACAACACCCCGCACGTTTCATAAGGCCGCCTTCTCCCGCACGTGTCTTCCAGTTCCCGTAGCAGCCGTAACGGAATCGTCGCGAATTCCACGTTTTCCATTGCGAGTTCCCCTTTCCTTACTCCAGTATGGGGGATGGCCCGCAGGGAAGCAACGTCACTGAACTTGCTTTCCGGGCTTCACCAAGAAAAAAACGAGTCCCAAGGCGATGAGCGACAGACAGGATACCGTGATGAACACCGTCTGATGGGAGATGCCCATCATCCAGCCGAAAAGGGGAGGACCGAACGCAACCCCGAAAAAACGGAGGCTGCTGTACAGGGAAGTAATCATGCCCCTTTCCGATTTTTCCACTGCTCCCGTGATCATGGTGTTGAGGCAGGGGAGAAGAAAACCCGTGCCGATGCTGCTCAGCGTCAGAAGCCCGATGAAAACATACAGGTTCTTGTTAAGCCAGATCGCGAGCGCGAGCGAAACGACCATCAGCACGAGGCCGATGTTCATCAGCCAGCGGATGAGGACGCCGTTCTTGCGGATTACCGTGCCCGTGATGTAAGCGGTGGCGACCATGCCGAACAGCGGAATGGCGAGCACCAGCCCTTTCCAAACGCCATTGATGGAATAAGGCGGTTTCTCCAGGACGTTGGACAGAAAAAACAGCACGCCGAACAGGATGAACAAGGCGAGCGAACCGCTGAAGAAAGACGAGAGCAGCCATCGGCCGTTTTTGGCGAAGATGTTTTTGACCGAGCGGATGTATTCCTTGATCGGTTTCGGTTCTGCGGTGCGTTCGGGTTCCTTGATGAGAAAAATCATGGCGAGCAAGGAGAGCAGGCAGAAGACCGGAAAGGCGAAGAAAGCCGCATACCATACCCACAGGGCCAGAAGGGAACCGAGAATGGGGCTGACGACTTTGCCGGACCCGTTGGACGCTTCGATGAGCCCAAGCGCCTGGCTTTCCTTGCCGTCCTTATATAAATCGCCTACGAGCGCCATCGCGATCGGTGCGGTTCCGGCGGCGCCGATCCCCTGGAGCGCGCGTGCCGCGATCAACGTCGGGTACGAGTGCCATACCGCGCCGAAGCCGGCCAAGATGCCGGCTCCGCCGTAGAGGACCAAGGCGGGAAGGATGACGGCTTTGCGGCTGAACCGGTCGGATAAGTATCCGGCGATCGGGATGATGATGGCGGCCGCCACGGAGAACAGGCTGATCACGAGGCTCGATTGGAACTTGGAAATGCCGAGCTCGCGCTGCATGGTCGGAAGGATCGGAACGAGCATGGAATTGCCGAGCACAAGCACGACCGGAACGGTAGCCAAGGCGACATATTCCAAAACCTTGTTTTTGCGGCCGCCCTCGGGCTTTTCCTTCTGCTTTGCGCGCTCCTGGGATTCCCAAGCGGCATCGTCCTCCATGTCGCTCGTAAACGTGACCCCGAGCTTCCGTTTCGTTCGGGCTGCGTCCATTTCGGCTCCTCCTTGTCATTCGATGCGGCAAGTCAACCATCGATTAAGGTGCCCTGCCGCTTCGCGAGCCATTCGGCGCAAGAGTTGGTGCGCCCGCCGGAAATGAGGTAAAATAGGAAGGCCGCCGAAGTTGCGGCATTCGAACAAGAGCGAGGCGTATCGACATATGAAACGGAACTGGATCATCCTCCTTGCCGTCCTGGCGGCCGTCACGGCCGTCTTGCTCGGCAACCGGATGGGGAAAGACTCGGATTCTCCGGCTGCCAGCGGCGTCTCGGAGCCGCGCCCGGGGGCGACCTCGGAGGCGCTGCCCGCGTCCGCGCCCAAAAAAGGCTCCGCCGCGCCGTCTTTCGAGCTCGCCAGCCTGGATGGGAAAACGAGCTACAAGATCGGCGGGGAACGCGCGAAAGTGCTGGTCGTCAACTTCTGGGCCTCCTGGTGCGGTCCTTGCGACCGCGAAGCGCCCGATTTGGTCGCCTTGTACGACAAGTACAAGGACCGGATGGATTTGTACGCGGTGAACGCGACCAACTACGACAGGCTGCGCAACGCAAGAGAATTCGTGAAGGAGAAAGCCTTCACGTTCCCGGTGCTGACCGATGCCGAAGGAACCGCGGGAGACGCGTATAAAGTGTTCTCCTATCCCACGAGCTTTATCGTGGGGCGGGACGGCCGGATCCTGGAGCGGATCGAAGGAACGATTCCGCTCGCGACGTGGGAACAGTATCTGGACGAGGCGACGAAAGAAAGTTAAGCAGCAAAAAATCCATCCCGGCGCGGGATGGATTTTGCTGTTAAAAAAGAAGTTTAGGATTAAATTCCGCCGACCGGGCACTGCTGGTGCTTTAATGTCTGGCAGGCTTAAACTTCACCAACCGATGCATTCCAGGCAGTTTCGACAATCAGGCAGGCTTAAACTCCGCCGGCCGAGGCTTTCCTGGCACTTTCGACGGTCAGGCAGGCTTAAAAATTCGCCAACCTGCGCGCTCCGGGGACTTTAAGCCCCTTTCACGAGCTTAAACTTCACCAACCTGCGCGCTCCGGGGACTTTAAGCCACTCCCACGAGCTTAAACTTCGCCAATCAGCGCGCTCCGGGGACTTTAAGCCTCTCCCACGAGCTTAAACTCCGCCAACCTGCGCGCTCCGGGGAGTTAAAGCCTCTCCCACGAGCTTAAATCCGCCAACCTGCGCGCTCCGGGGACTTTAAGCCTCTCCCACGAGCTTAAACTCCGCCAACCTGCGCGCTCCGGGGAGTTAAAGCCTCTCCCACGAGCTTAAATCCGCCAACCTGCGCGCTCCGGGGAGTTAAAGCCTCTCCTGCGAGCTTAAATCCGCCAACCTGCGCGCTCCGGGGACTTTAAGCCACTCCCACGAGCTTAAACTTCGCCAATCAGCGCGCTCCGGGTACTTTAAGCTTCTCCTGTGAGCTTAAACTCCGCCAACCTGCGCGCTCCGGGGACTTTAAGCCCCTTTCACGAGCTTAAACTTCACCAACCTGCGCGCTCCGGGGAGTTAAAGCCTCTCCCACGAGCTTAAACTCCGCCAACCTGCGCGCTCTTCCATTTTTAAGCCCGTATTGCTATACGATCTATTACAGATTGACCAAGCCGAGTTCTTCCCGGGGCTGATCTTCGGGCGCCGCGTCCTTCTTCACCATGCCCAGGAGGGCATAACGGATCGAATCGATCAGCGCTTCCCAGCTTGCTTCGATGACGTTGGAGGACACGCCGACCGTGCTCCAGGTGTCTTTGAAATCGGTCGATTCCATCAATACCCGGACTTTGGCGGCCGTGGCGTCCTTCTCGTCCAGCACGCGGACCTTGTAATCGGTTAGATGGATCCGGTTGATGTCCGGGTAAAACTGAACGAGCGCTTTGCGCAGGGCATTGTCCAGCGCGTTGACCGGCCCGTTGCCTTCCGAAACGGTGTACGCTTGCTGTCCGCCCACGGTCAGCTTGACGATCGCTTCCGAGACAAGTCCCGCCGCCGTCTTTTCCACCATCATTTTAAAGCTTTCGACCGTAAAAATGTCCTGGGTATCCCCATAGGCATCCCGGAGCAGCAGCTCGAGCGATGCATCCGCGCCTTCGAATTGGTAGCCCTGATGCTCCAGCTCCTTGATCCGCTCGATCACTTCCCGCGAGCGAGCCTGTTCCGCATTTACGTCTAGGCCGAGCTCCTGCGCCTTGGAAAGAATATTGCTCTGGCCGGACAGCTCCGAGACCAGCACCCGCTGCTTGTTGCCGACGAGCTCGGGTTCGATGTGTTCGTAGGTCTTGGAGTCCTTCATGATCGCGGAAACGTGGATGCCGCCCTTGTGGGCGAACGCCGCGTTGCCGACGTAAGGCTGGCCCACGGGCATATGCGCGTTGGCGATTTCGCTGACGTACCGGGCAACGCTGGTCAGCATTTTGAGCTGTTCGTCGCTGACGGCGCGGTACCCCATTTTGAGCTGCAGGTTCGGAATGACGGAGCACAGGTTGGCGTTGCCGCAACGCTCCCCATATCCGTTGATCGTCCCTTGCACCTGCCGTGCGCCTGCGGCCACGGCGGCCAAGGAGTTGGCGACGGCCAGCTCGCAATCGTTATGCGTATGGATGCCGATGGGGGCGTCGATCTCGGCTACGACCTTCGAGACGATGTCGCGGATCTCCTCGGGCAGCGTTCCGCCGTTCGTATCGCAGAGCACGATCCAGGAGGCTCCGGCTTCCTTCGCTTTCCGCAAGGCGGCCAGCGCGTATTCCGGATTCGCTTTGTATCCGTCGAAGAAATGCTCGGCGTCGAACAAAGCCTCCATGCCGCGGCTGCGCACGAAGGCGAGCGATTCGAGGATCATGGCGAGGTTCTCTTCCAAGGTCGTCTGCAGCGCGGTATGCACGTGGAAATCCCATGTCTTGCCGACGAGCGTGGCCGCCTGCGCGCCCGATTCCGTCAAGTGCTTGAGGTTGATGTCCTGCTCGCACCGGGAGTTTTTGCGGCGGGTGCTCCCGAACGCGGTCAATTTGGCCCGCAGGTTCATCTCGCGGATTCTCCGGAAAAACTCGATATCCTTGCCGTTGCTGCCCGGATTACCGCCTTCTATATATTGGACGCCGAGCGCGTCAAGCTTCAGGGCGATTTTCACTTTGTCTTCCGCGGTCAGGCTGATGCCTTCGCCTTGCGTGCCGTCGCGGAGCGTTGTGTCGAAGATGGTGATCGGTGTTGACATGCCCAAAACGAACTTCCTCCTTGATCTCGAACAGGTGAAACTATTATAGCACGCGGAGCCGCAAATGTAGAGAGCGCACGTCTTTGTTGCCGCCTTCTTGCGAGGGCTATTATAATGGAATTGACGAATGGGTGTTCGCGCGGACGAGGAGGAGGACGATGATGACCGAAACGGGAAGAAGGTACATTCTCCATATCGACATGAACGCGTTCTATTGCTCCGTGCACGCCGCCGAACAGCCCGAATTGTACAAGGGGAAGCCCACCGGGGTGGCCGGAAGCGTGGAGCTGCGCAAAGGCATCGTCGTCACCAGCTCTTACGAAGCTCGCGCCAAGGGCGTCCGAACCGGCATGACGGTGCGCCAGGCGATGGCGGCGTGCCCGGACCTGATACTGATCGCGCCGGATTTCGATCTCTACCGCAAATACAGCCGGGCGTTCATGAAGATCGCGGGGAACTTTACGCCCCTCGTGGAGGCGGTGTCCATCGACGAATGCTTTCTCGACGTTACGGGGAGCGGGCAATTCGGCACGCCGGTCGAGATTGCCGAGACGATCCGGCAACGCGTGCGCCAGGAGTTGTCGCTGCCTTGCTCGATTGGGGTGGCGCCTAACAAGCTGCTGGCCAAGATGGCTTCGGACATGCGCAAGCCGGACGCGGTCACCGTGCTCCGCCGGCGGGACGTTCCCGTCTTGCTCTGGGGGAAGCCTTGCCAAACATTGTACGGAATCGGCGCGAAAACCGCGGAGAAGCTAAGAAGGCTGAATATCAACACGATCGGCGAGCTGGCCGCGGCGGACGAGAAAATGCTGACCGAACGTTTCGGCGTCTACGGAGCGTGGATGAAGCGGGCGGCCCACGGACTTGACGACTCGCCGGTTCAGCCGCTGTCCGACGCGGCAAAGTCGATCGGCCATACCACGACGCTGCCGGCCGATTTGACCGAACGGGACCAATACCGGCGGGTGCTGCTCAACCTTGCCGATCAGACGGCCAGGCGTTTGCGCCGCCAAGGCATGATGTGCTCCACGGTCCAAATCACAATCCGCGATCCTTCGATGAAAACCATTACGAGAGCCGCGGGTTTGGGCGTTCCCACCGACGATCCGGACGTCATCTATAAGGAAGCCTGCCGGCTGATGGACGCGAACTGGAAGGAAGGCAAGCCCGTTCGCCTGCTGGGCGTGACTCTGCAGGGGCTGAGTCCCAAGCAGGAGACGGCCGTGCAGCTGGATTTGTTCTCGTACGAGGAAACGCCGAAGCGGGATAAACTGGTGACGGTCATGGACCGGCTGCGGGACAAATTCGGGGAAAGCGCCTTGCTGACGGCCGGCATGCTGGGAGACGACCCGTCCGCGCTCATCCGGAACAAAAAAGTTCGGGGAACGTCGCTCGAAAAAGATTTTCTGCGAGGTTCCGACGGACAGTGAGAATGGTTATTAAGAACGGAAAACGATCGGTATCATCTGCATTTTCGTTTGATCTCCGCGTACTTTTGTATTATATTGGACAGTGGAAGGTTAATGTTGACACAGAAACCGACGGATCAGAATTTAGGAGGGTATCCGATGGCCAAGTTTACTTGGGTAGAGAAAGACACTTGCATCGCATGCGGCGCTTGCGGCGCAACGGCTCCCGACATTTACGATTACGACGATGAAGGCCTTGCCGAAGTCATTTTCAAGGGCGACGGCAACCACGGAAATACGGAAATTCCGGAAGATTTGTATGACGATCTGCAAGATGCGGCTGACGGCTGCCCGACCGATTCCATCAAAGTTGCGGACGCCCCTTTTAACAAGTAATAGGCTATGCGAACGAGAAACCCCCGCTTAGGTCTAACGACCCAGGCGGGGGTTTTTTGTCATATCGATTATGACTGTCGTCATGTTTCGTCATGATTTTACGTAATTTAAACAAAAATTTAAGATTGTAAGCTATAATCGAGAATGGGACTGGTACGATTTACATAGGCGGGGATAACCATTGCGGGAAAAAATTAAGCGGATTGCCATCGTTCTGAACGCGGTCGTTCTCATTGCGCTTGCTTTGATTTACCAAAGCCACTTTCTGCGCAGCATCGACAACCTGCTGCTCGATTACAACATGACCGAGGCCAAACAAGGTCATCCGGACGAGCACATCGTGGTGGTGGCGATCGACGACGAATCGCTTCAGGAGCTGGGCCGATTTCCCTGGGACCGCGCCGTCTATCCGCAATTTCTGGATATGATCAACCAGCCGGGCAGCGAGCCCAAGGCAATCGCGTTCGACGTCCTGTTCAACGAGGAATCGAACGCCGACAGCGATGCCGCATTCGCGGAAGGGCTTTCGCAATATAACAACGTGATCTTGCCGGTCGTCGGCAATACGGAAGGCGACGTCTTCAATACGATCACGGTCAATCCGAAGGAATGGCCTGAAGTCTACAGCCTCAGCAAGCCGATCCCGACGATCGCCGACCATGTCGAACTTGCGCATATCAACCGGGTGATCAGCAACGACGCGGTGATCCGACAGACGTGGCTGAAAATCCGGACGAAGGACGGAGAAGTCGTTCCTTCCCTCGCGTATCAAGCGGCCAAGATGTACGGAGCCGACCTGAGCCGGTATGACGCCTTGACGGACCCGAACTCCGAGCCCGGAAAGAAGTCGGCCCGAAATACGTTAACGATCGATTACCAGAACGTGACGAGCGATTTCCTCACCGTCGGCTTCAGCCGGGTGCTGAACGGGGAGATCGATCCGAGCGTGTTCAAGGACGCGATCGTGCTCGTCGGCTTTACGGCGGTCGGGTTATCCGACGACGCCGGGCAAGACTCGGGGACGACCCCGATCGAGAAGAACATGAAGCTCGTATACGTTCACGCGAATATCGTCGACCAGCTGCTGAAAGGGACGTTAGTGCATCATACGGCGGTTTGGATCGAAGTTTTGGCAGGGCTGTTGCTGTTCGCGCTGTTCATTCTCGTCCCTTGGCGAATGAAGAATATTTACTCGATTCTCGTTTTTCTGGCTGTGGTCGCAGGCATTCTGTTCGGCCAGTACTTGTACTATCAAGAGTCCACGACGGTCGTGAAGACGGCAGACGTGATCTTGGCGATCACGCTGGCTTACTTAACGAACGTTTCTCTCAAATCCTACTTGGAAAGCTCGCAGAAAAGCTTCGTAACCCGGCAATTCGGCCGATACATATCGCCCGATCTCGTCAAGCAAATCGTGGCGCAGGACATCGACATCAAGCTGGGCGGCGATTCCAAGAACATCACGATCCTGTTCCTGGACATCCGCGGGTTCACTCCGCTGTCCGAGAAGCTGACGCCGCCGGAGCTGGTCGATACGCTCAATACCATGTTCAACATGATCACCGAGACGACGCTTCGCAACCGCGGCACGATCGACAAATTCATCGGGGACGCGGCGATGATCCTGTTCAACGCGCCGCTCGACGTGGAGAATCACGCGGTCATGGCGGTCAAGACGGCTTACGAGATTCAGCAATCGATGAAAAAGATTCGCGACGAGATCTTGGAGAGATACGGCGTGGAGGTCAATGTCGGCATCGGGATCCATACCGGCAACGTCGTCGTCGGCAACATCGGCTCCTACCTGAGGGTCGACTACACGGCGATCGGAGACAACGTCAACATCGCGGCCCGGATCGAGTCGCAGACGAAGAAAGGGCAGATCCACGTATCGGAGCACGTGCATGAACTGGCAAAGGACTATTTCTCGTTCGATGAAGGAGAGGACCGGATGTTCAAGGGCAAATCCCATCCGATCCGCGTGTACGAGGTTTTGGGCAAGCTCGAAGGGGCTCGCGCGCTGGAAGAGGCTGCGGTTTCGAAGGCAGATTAAGCGAAACATACCGGTGTCAAGTTTCGAAAAATGAGAAGCAATGCGCAGATCCCCAATACATATTCTTATGAAAATAAACCATATGAAGGAGCCTTAACATGAAAAAACAGCTGAAAAACGTTACGTCTTTGACTTTGGGTCTTACGTTAGCGTTATCTTGGGCAACCTCTTCTTTCGCGGCGGCCGATACCGGTTGGACAACCTCTTCCAAGCTTTACGAGATTCGCACCTGGGCCGGGAAATCGGATTGGGGTCACGCGAACGGTTCGGTCAAAACGGCAAGTTTCTTCCATCCGCGCTCGGTAGTCGGCTTGCCGGACGGAAAACTGCTCGTAGCGGATAACGGCAATCATTTGCTCCGCACGTTGACTGCCGAGCAAGTGTCCGCTTACGCCGGTCTTACCCTGGGTGAAGACGACGCAGGATTGCCCATCGGCGCCTTCCATGACGCCGCTTTATCCACGGCCGCGTTTCAACAACCGTCCGGGTTGGCGATCGATTCGCAAGGCAACGTCTACGTTGCGGACACGGGCAACAACGCGATCCGCAAAATCAACAAAGAAGGCAAAGTCACCACGCTGGCCGGAAACGGCAAAATCGGCTTGACCAACGGAATCGGATCCGAGGTCACGTTCGATCATCCTTCGGACGTTGCCGTCGATGCAAGAGGCAACGTATACGTGGCGGATACGTTAAACCACGCCATCCGGAAAATCGCGGCGGCAGACGGTAGGGTCACGACTTTGACGGCTCCTTCCACCCGGGTGGTGGAATACTTCCCGGGGGCGGTAGAAGATGCAGGGGATTTTCTCGACGGTCCGATCGCAACCGCCAAGTTCAACGAACCGAGCGGCTTGGCAGTCGATGACAAGGGGAATTTGTACGTTAGCGACCGCGGAAATCAACGGATTCGCTACATCGATTTCTCTACCGGCCAAGTCACGACCGTAGCCGGCGGGGGCAATTACGGAAAGCAAGCCTCCTACGTGGAAGGCGATTACGTGGACGGCGCAGCATCCGTTTCGCGTTTCAACGCGCCGGAAGGGTTGACCGTCACTTCAGACGGCACCGTCGTCGTTGCGGACAGCTTGAATCATGCCATCCGTCTGATCAAATCAGGCCAGGTTACCACGCTCGCCGGAGTCGGAACCGAATTCGGGCAAACCGACGGCCTCACCGGGTCTGCCCAATTTAATCACCCGACGGACGTTACCGTATTGGCAGACGGAAGACTGGCGATTGCCGACGAGTACGGCAACAAAGTTCGCGTGCTGCAGAAATATGCCAAACCGGCCAACCTGCCGACTGGCACAATCCCTGTTTTGTTGAATGGCAAACTGCTATCTTCGGATGTTCCGGCACAAAACCGATCGAATTATATTTTTCTCCCGGTAAGAGCCGTTACGGAATCCTTGGGTTATACCGTGAAGAATAACAACAAGACGGGTGAAGCGTTCCTGACCAAGGGCGATGTTACGTTTACGGTTAAGAACGGCAGCAATACGGTCGTCAAATCGGTCAAAGGCGAGAAGACGACACTGACTTTGAACGCGGCTGCCTTTATCACGAGAGACCGCATGTTCCTTCCGGTGAGATTTTTCGCGGAGCAGAACGATTTGGACATCCAATGGGATAACGAGGCACGCATTGTCGTCATTCGAAACAAAACGTTCTAAGCCCCGCTATGAGTCAGGCGCCTGCTCATAGGCGCCTTTCTTTTCATTTTTGTGACGTCGATTACAGAAATGGTTGAAATAGGGGTTCTATAATCAAAATGAGGACAAGTCTATCCTGTCAGCATGAAAATTCATTCGTATACCGATGGAGGTATGTTCAATTGATGCTCCGAAAAGGACTCATGCCTTTCCTAGCCGTTCTTATCGCATTGTCTCCGTTTCTCGGGCTATTCTCGGGTCATGCCAGCGCCGCGACATCCCGCGTTGCCGTCATCAAATCCTTGACGGGTACCGTTCAAGTCAAGAAAGCCGGCGGTTCCAAACAGTTCAAAGCCTTCGCCAGAATGAGCCTGAACGAAGGAGATATTCTCACGACATCCGCGAGCAGCACCGCAGTGCTGCAATTCGCCAACGGTACTTCGGAAGATGACAAAATGTCCGTTGCGGCGAATACGACATTAACCTTCTCCAAGCTGTCGGACCGTAAAGGGACTCGCACGAAAGTCAGCATGTTTAACGGGGCGGCTTGGGTGGACGTCAAATCCATCGCCTCCAAAAACGATGAGTTTACGTTGGAAACGCCGACGGCCATCATGGGCGTGCGCGGCACGCACTTGCTCGTCAGCGTAGATCCGGTCTCCGGCTCGACACGATTGACCGTCGCTGCAGGTGTCGTCTCGACGCAAACGACGGATCAAGAAAACCCGGACAACCGCGATGTATACCCGACGCAAAATGCTTTGGTTTCCGAAGATTCTCTAGGCGATAAAGAAATCACGATTGCGCCGGTCGATCTTGAGATGCTGATGAAGCAGAGCGACAAATCGATCGTCGAAGCGATCGTCAGAGCCTCCGGCGAAATCGTGAAGGAGAACAAGGAGAAGCTTGGTCAGTATCTGGAGCAGTCCGGAACGCAAGGCACCGACGAATTGGCTCGGCAGAAAAGCAACGTGGAGAACCTGCTTGGCGCGATCGTCGATAACGCCGTCAAAGCCGGCTTGATCTCCCAGGACCGCGTCAATCAACTCGTCTCGGAAGCCCAGACTCAAACCGGAGTGGTCATAGACTTATCCAAGAAAGAGCTCCAACTCACAGACGAAGAGAAACGAAAGCAGGCGGAGCAACAGCTGAAGGAAGAGGAAGCACGGAAGTCGGCAGAAGAGCAGAAGAAGAAAGAAGCGGAACAACGAGCGAAGAACGAGGACCTGTTCAAGAGACTTGAAGCGGAACGCAAAGCGCAGGAAGAAGCCAATCGAAAAGCGTTAGAAGAGAAGAACAAAAAAGCGCTGATCGATTATGAGAGCCAGCTTTCCGATGCAGACAAGGCACGTTTTCAGGAAGACAACAAAAAACTTTCGGAGACAGCCGGTTCTGGTTCCGGTAACGGCGGTTCCGGTAACGGCGGTTCCAGTAACGGCGGTTCCGGTAACGGCGGTTCCGGCAGCAGTTCTCAAACCCCGTCTTTCATTAGCAGCTGGGCAACGACCGACGGGAGCGGCAATCCCATCCAGTGGACAAAGATGAATCTCCCTGATCCCGAACCGAGCGCCACCAGTTCTCATGAGTTTTTGCTAGCGAATGTTACAGAAGACGTACAAGATATCTACATGAGGTTGAACTTTGACCAAACGAAATATACGGCTAGGGTCTACTCTTTGTATAAAGGTATGAGTCTGAGTTCTCAAGCTACACGGCAACTAAACTCGGGCTACTCCGTTTCCCAACCTGCACTGGATCTAATGTCGAACGCCTTGACTGTGAACTCGGTTAGCGGAACATCAAGCGGCTGGTATTTCCCGTTCATGGAAGTGGCGACATGGAAAACCAGCGGATCAACGGATACGGTTCCGCTGCCTGTTAACGGACCAAACCTGTACGCATTGGTTCTCATTCCTAATTCGGTAGATGGAACATCGATCCCTCAAATCGCGTTTCTGAGCGTTCAGAAGGCGGTACTTCCATTCCATCTGGGATGGTATGCCGGTGGGAATACTCCCATCGTCCAAACCGGTCCGAGCAACTTCGTCACCAATCTGAATGATACGGTTTCCGAAGCGGGGATTTTCGCTTCTTCCTTATACGGTAATTACTTACTACCAATGAAATGGTCTGTTACTGGCGACAACGGATCCATCCTGAGCGATGTCAGTCAATACGATTACAATAAGAATTTCCTTTTAAAATGGAACTCGGATGAGAAACCCGGTATGACGAATATCAATTTCCACTTGGAAGACACGTTGCCAGACGTGAATGCGCAGTGGAAAGAAGATTATCAACTTGCGGTTTATAAAGGCAACACCGACAACCTTAAGTTAGCTGGTTTTGAAGTGAAATACACTGATAACCCGGTGGATTATGATGCATCAGTGGTCCAATACTTTGAGGATGATATTGCAGACCCGAAAATTTCGACCTTGTCGATTACGCCGAAGGCAATGCAAGGTCACTCGCTTAGCGATTATGACATCAAAATCTACCGGAACGGAACCCTCATTGCCGATCCATCGCATGCTCGTGTCGGTGCAGGCGCGAATGTTTATGATGTCGTAGTAAGGCCAAGTAACGGGAACAGTACGTCACCGTTGAATGTCTATCGCATCGTGATGAATAGAGAATATGCAACTCCGCAGTTGACTGACTTGAAGGTAAATAACGTTTCCATTTATTCAGCTGCCACGGATACTTTTGAAACCCATGTTCCCGCGGAGATGTCTACGGCTCGGATGAACTTTACGACGAACGATGTCCAAGGGAAATGGATCGTCTATAATTCCAATGGCGAGAAATTGGATGCGTCTGGAACGAATCAGTACGATCTTGATTTACAACAGGGTAGCAATAAATTCATCGTTTACAACACGAGTTCTAGTTACTCGCCCGGACGGAGCTTGTCCCTAGTGGAAGGATCTACCGAAATATATGGCGGTTATTATGAAGTTTATATTTACAAAGGCGTAAGCGCTGAGTTGCAATCGTTGTCTACAACCGGATTCGAGATCACCGGATTTAAACCAGATGTAGAAACGTACTCGGCTACCGTAACGGGTGCCACTTATTATGTGTCCGTGAAGCCCTTTGCAGCAGATAACACGGCATCGATTACCGTGAATGGGGTATCGGTTGCCAACAATACGGAGTCAGGTCCTATTCACGTAAACGTCGGATCGGAAAACATCATCACGATTCACGTATCGGCAGTGGACGGGAAAGAGATGACTTACTCGATACAAATGATTCGGGAAGCTTCAGGAGCTAACGGTTCCGAGGTCGACGGGATTTGGTTTAGCGAAGTCCCGGACTATGGATTTAGTCCGAGCGTTATGAACTACACCTTTACCGATGTAACGGCGACCGAGCTCCGTTTGAGAGTGGATCCCGCCTTTGCCAACTCGCCGATCTCTGTCGAGTATGACGATCAGATCGTTTCTGCATCTATTTCTGGTGAGTACACTTTACCTTTAACCACAACGGTTCATAAGCTGGAAGTGACTGTTTATTCGTCAGACTGGTCGAAACATGTAACTTATTATTACACAATCGATCGCCGCGGTTTTCTGGGAGCAGCAGGAGACGCGACTTTAAGCGAGATTAGCGGGACGGTTTCGTCCTCCCCGGATCTTTTCAACTTTGATTTTAGTCCGATCGTACTGAACTATTGGTACAGAGTTTCTGCTTCAGACCAAACCATTGTCTTTAAACCTGTAGCCGCCCACGGAACCGTGATAAAAGTCACCAATGGCAGTACGGATTATACAGGTACAAGGGATTCTTCAGGCAACTTCACCGTTCCGTTGAACTACGGCAATAACGCAGTCAAAGTAATCGTTGAATCCCAAGACCATAAAACGCTTGAATATACTTTCATGATTTTCCGCCCCACTCTTCCGACTTGATATTCAATTTTAGGCGTATCGACAACACGATACGCTTTTTTGTCGAAACCCTGTAGTGACAATTTTCGACCTAATGGTAGATAATAGAAAAAATAGTAGTTAGGGAGTGACGTTCATGACATTCCGCAAAAGTCTTATTCAATTTATGGCATTTATACTTGTCATATTGCCGTTTCTAGGCCATTTTTCGGGACAAGCATCTGCTGCCACTTCGCGCGTGGCCGTTATCAAAGAATTGAAGGGAACCGTGCAAGTCAAGAAAGCGGGAGGATCCAAGCAGTTCAAAGCATTTGCCAGAATGAGCCTGAACGAGGGCGATGTCTTGACGACCGGAGCAGGCAGCTCGGCCGTCCTGCAGTTCGCGAACGGAACGTCCGAAGACGATAAGATGTCCGTTTCCGCGAACACGACTCTTACTTTTTCCAAATTATCCGACCGTAAAGGAACGCGTACGAAGGTAAGCATGTTCAACGGTTCGGCTTGGGTCGACGTCAAATCGATCGCCACCAAAAACGACGAATTTACGTTGGAGACGCCGACCGCGATCATGGGGGTGCGGGGAACCCACTTGCTCGTGAGCGTAGATCCGGTTTCCGGCTCGACGTTTCTGACCGTTGCAGCCGGTGTCGTATCGACCCAGACGACAGACCATGACAACCCGGACCGGCGCGACGTGTACCCGACCGAAAACGCCTTGATCTCGGAAGATTCCCGAGGAGACAAGGAAATTACGATTGCTCCCGTCGATTTGGAGCTGCTGATGGACCAAAGCGACAAGTCGATCGTCGAAGCGATCGTGAGAGCGGCAGGGGAAATCATCAAAGAAAACAATCAGAAAATGGACCAATACATAGACCAATACGGTAACGACAGCTCGTCTGAACAAGAGCGCCGTAAGAAGAACATTGAAAACTTGCTCGGAGCCATTGTCGGCCAAGCCGTAGATTCCGGCGTGATCTCGCAAGAACGGGTGAATCAGCTCGTCAAAGAGGTTCAGGAGCAAACCGGTATCACCGTCGATTTGAAGAAGGATGAGCTTCAGCTCACGGACGAAGAGAGGCTCAAACAAGAAGAACAGAGGCGGAAAGAAGAGGAAGCGCGGAGAGCCGCGGAAGAGCGTAGAGCGAAAGAAGAGGAAGAGCGCGCGAAAAACGAGGAACTCCTCAAAAAGCTGGAAACGGAACGCAATGCACTTCATCAAGCGAACGAGTTAACGGAAGAGCAGAAGAAAGCCAAAGCATTGAGCGGCTACTTGAGCCAGCTTTCCGAAACGGAAAAAGAAAGATTCGAGCGGGATCAAGCCGCTTCGCAACCAAGCAGAAATCCGAGCGCAAATGGAAATCAAAGCTCCGGCTCGAGCTCGGACCCGAGCCCGAGCTCTGCTCCTTCAAACGACGCGACTTTGTCCGGTTTGTCCATGACAAACGCAAACGGAAACGTCTCCGTTGCGCTTAGTCCAACATTTGCTTCTGGAACGACGGATTATTCTACACGAGTAGCGAATAGCGTTGACTCGGTAAAACTGATGCTGACGGCAAACGAATCGCACGCGACGATTAAGGTAAACGGCGCAGCCGTTCAAAGCGGCTTAAATAGCAGTGCGATCAATTTGAATGTAGGCAGCAATACGATTTCGATTGTTGTCACGGCGCAAAACGGCACAACGAAAACCTATACCGTAAAGGTCACACGGGTTGATTTGCAAACGGCAGGTTCAGGATCTCCAATTACGGTATCGAACGATCCTGTCAGCATTTTCGTCCCAGCGAATGTAACGGATGCCTCGATTGCCGTTTCAACGACTATGATAGGTGATAGGAAGACCGCGACTCTTCCTTTGGTCGAAGTACAGGCATCCACCTCCCTCGGTGAAATAGGTCTGACGATTCCAGCCGGAACGATGGTTTCCGGTCCTGCCGGCTGGGACGGCATCATCCAACTGCCCCGGTTATTAGCTGCCGCCAGCGTACCGGTCACGGGCGGCAACGTAAGCGCCGTTATCGAGGTTGGTTCATCGAATGATTCGCTGATTTTCGACAAGGCGGTGCGTTTGCTGATTCCTGGGCAAGGCGGTAAATCGGCTGGATTTGTGCGAGCTGGCCAATTCAATGAGATCACGACAACACTTACTGCAGATTCGCAGGCTGTCGCGGACGGAATTGGCAATGGTGGAGACGCTAAGATCACGGCAGGAAGCGATCTGGCGATCTGGACAAAGCATTTTACGCAATTCGTCAGCTATACTCCTATCGTCTCTATCCCGAAATACAAGGTAACCTTCGAAAGCAACGGCGGTTCGGCAATTGAGAGCCAAACGGTGAACCATGGGGGGATCGCCATGGAGCCGACCGCTCCGACGAAGTCAGGCTATTCGTTCGCGGGCTGGTATCAAGATACGGAATTGACGATCCCATTCATCTTCTCCATGACGCCGATCACCGGTACCATCACGCTTTATGCAAAATGGACGAAGAACAGCTACACGGTAACCTTCGAAAGCAACGGCGGTTCAGTGATTGAGAGCCAGACGGTGAACCATGGGGGGATCGCCGTGGAGCCGACCGCTCCGACGAAGTCAGGCTATTCGTTCGCGGGCTGGTATCAAGATATAGAACTGACGATCCCGTTCGTCTTCTCTACGACACCGATCACCGGCAACATCACGCTTTATGCGAAATGGATGGCGGAGGGGACTTGGGGCGTGTTAAGCTCCATCAACATGCAATACTACGACCCAACCGCAACGGGAGGATTCCGTACGGTTGGACCGGACATGCTTGCGTTTGATCCGGTTCAATTGGCATATCCCTCGTTTAACGTACCCGCCAACGGACTGCTCATGAAAGTGAAACCCGTGGCGCAAGCCGGTTCCGTCATTCGCTCCGTTGCCGTAAACGGCACGACGGTAAGTCCGGATACGGAAGGGATATACGGGCTTTCCTTGAGTCAGATTTCCAATTCTATTACGGTCGGCGTCCGGTTATCCACCGATCCGACGAATAGCAGTCTCGTCTATTATACGTTCCAGGTTTATCGGTCTATATTGCCGGACGGCTTGACGGATTGGACGACCAGAAACGATACCGAAGCATACGTTGAGTGGGAACCGAGCGGAGTCAACACGTTCCAGTCCGTTTTACAAAACTATTCGGAAGAGCTTACTTTGGATTTGTACGGGATCGATTCGGCTGTCGTCAACTATGAAGGCGGCACTGTTAACTCCGTGCCTTATTCCGACAGACAAAGGCTGGTTCTTAGCAATCTGCCAACCGGAATCGTTTACTTATCTTTAACGATGTACGACACGGATCATAACGTCATCGGCGCGCCTCAGACCCTTATCCTTCAAAACGGCATTTTGCCGAAAGGCATTGCGGAGTGGTATGCGGTAGTCGACGGAGCCGATGTAATGTGGCACAAAGTGAAAGACAGCGACCGGTACTATGTTTCCGTCACGGAAGCTACGTATGAACCGGAGAATTTCAAACTCAAGCTTCTCTTCCAGGATAGTTCAACGACTAGCGCAAGCTTGTACCGCTCCGACGGAACGCTTCTTGGTGAATTGAGAGGGGAAGGTTGGCTGTATCAACCGATCGGTTTGGACGAGGGCGTCAATCATTTCGTTCTTAAAACCGTCGTGAGCGGACAAACATACATGACCGACCTGGTCGTGGTTCGGGACGATACAGAACCAGTATTATACGACAATACCACTTTCGTGAATCTTAAGGATATTTCCGGGGAAGTGCCAGTCCCTCTTTCACTGAATGTAGTAGGTTCCCAGTACTCTGCACAAGTGAACACGAACAAATTGGCTCTCTCGTTCACCGGCTACCCGTCCGAAGATATCATCCTAACCTTAAACGGAATAAGGTTGATGAACGATAGCGGAACCTTTAATCTGACGGATCACTTGAACCCAGGTTTGAATATGCTGGTCGCTACCGTTTACTCCAACTACTCTTTCAAAGTAGAGGGGTACAATTATTATTTTTTCTTGGATTACGTGCCTGATGATTTGAAATTAACGGAGTTGCAGGGGGCTACGGTCACCGAACATCCGTCCATTTACCAATCGAACATCGGTTTATCCGAAAACACGGTCACGATCAAACCCGTAACCGCGAATCCCTCGGCAACGGTTAGCGTGATGGCAGATGGAGAAACCGTTATCGCGAAGCCCGACGGATCATACGATATTCATGTTCCGCCTGGACTCACTTACTTCGGTGTGATCGTGAAAGTGCAGTATGGCGGTCAGGAGATCTATTATAACCTGGAAGTTTACCGTTATGGAGGAGGGGTATAAATCTAAGTATTTCTTCAGTCATGCAGAAGCGTATCGCCGATCGGCGATACGCTTTTTTGTCGAAAATAGATGACAGAATTCGACAATCTGATGGATAATAGTGGAGTGTAACCATGACCCCACCGGAGGCCCTCGATGTCCCACGCCCGCAAACGCAGAAGCTTCACGACCGAGCTGCTCGTCTGGATTTTGCTATTCGTCGTCATTCCCGTAATGGGATTTCAAATCTATTCCTACTTCAGCAGCTTCGATCATTTGGAGCGGTTGGAGCGGGAGAAGGCCCTGGCAACGAGCCGGTCGGCCGCGAAAGCGATCGAGAACCTGGGCGAGTCGATCCTCGGCATCACGGTGACGAACGCCTACTGGGAAGTGAACCGGGAAGCGATTGAAAAACGGGACATCCAGTGGTTGAAAGAAAATGTCGCCGACATGCCGGATATCGTGCCCAATATCGACTTCGTGGCCGAAGCGGACTTAAACGGAAACATTCTCGTACAAGCCGGCGGCGTGAAGGAATTCCAGAACAAGGTCGCCTATCCCGTTATCATGGACCGATTCACCGCAGTCGGACAGTTTTTCGGCATCTTGAACACCTCCCGGGGACTGGCGGCAGTCGCCGTGGCGCCGGTCACGAACGAGGAGAGAACGAAGCCTCCGCTCGGCATGCTGATTACGGGCAGGCTGCTGACGGGAGACATTCTGAAGTCCCTCTCGGCGATGCTTCAGGCCGATCTATCCATCCTGACAGACGCCGGTCAATCCATTTCCTCACCGAACGGCTTTAACCGATCCGAACTTATGCCACTGTATTCCCAATTCGTTCGCGGCGGCGGCGGCGAGTCCTTCGACATGGCTCGAGACGGCGGGACGTATAGGATGAGATACGCCGCCCCGCTGAGAGATATGGCCGGCGGGATCGTCGGCATCCTGCATATCCAATACGCGTCCGTTTCCGCGTCACAGACGGCGGATGACCAACGAACGCTCATGATCTACGTCGCCGCCATTCTGACTTTGCTCGTCACCCTCGTGATCTATCTGCTCCGGCGCCGCATCGTGCTGCCTCTTCGGCAGTTTACGCAATCGCTTCAGGAAGTGGCCGCTGGCAAGCAAATCGACGAGATTCCCAAACACGTCCTTCAAGCGGAAGCGGAAATCGTCCGGGCATTCCAGCAGATCATCCAATGGAATCGCCTGCTCGAACAAACCGTGGAGCGCAGAACCGCGGAAATCCGCAGCCTTCTGGATCACGCGCGCCAAGGATTCCTGTCTTTCGGCCCCGATCTGCGCGTCAAGGACGAATTCAGCGCCGAGTGCGTGCGGCTGTTCGGCCGCGAACCGGCAGGCCTTGCGATTCAGAATCTGCTGTACCCGGACGATCCGGAAGAGAACCGGCTGCTCAGGTCCATTCTGACGGACTATTATGGGGAACGGACGCCGCTCGCGAAGGAGCTCATTTTCTCGTTGCTTCCGAATGAGGTCAAGATCGGCAACCGCACGGCCAAAATCGAGTTCGTCCCGCTCCAAGACGGCCGCGGGGATGACGGAGCCGCCGCCCATTCGATCATGGCGATCCTGACCGATTTAACGGAAACGCGTCAGTTGGAGGACCGGATGCAGCAGGAGAGGCGGATTCTGAAAATGGTGGTTCAGTCCGTTACGCATCCGGAGGATTTCGCGCACGTGCTGCGGGATTTCGAGAGCTTCCGGACGACGGAAATATGGGAGAGGACGGCTCCGGACGAATCGCCTCAAGAGAAGGCGGCTTCTCTCTACCGGACGGTCCACACGTTCAAGGGCAGCTTCTCCTTCCTTCAATTCCTGCACATCGTGCCACAGCTGCACGGGCTGGAGTCGGGTTTGCAGGAACGGATGGGAGATCCCGGGCTTACGTTTGAAGCGCTCTACGGTTATCTGCGCGAGCAGGGGCTGGAGAAGTGGCTGGAGGCGGATCTGGAACAGCTGCGTTCCGTATTGGGCCCGTCTTACCCCTCGTTGCTGTCGGAAGAAGGCGTGAAGCTTGACCGAAGGCAATGGAACGAAATCGAAGCCGTGCTTGACCGTACGCTGATCTCCCCGGAAGACCGAGAATGGTTGCAAGAATTCCGCAGATGGCGTTTCCGTCCGGCGAGCACTTTGTTCCGTCCCTATGCCGCCTATTTGGAGGATCTGGCGGCCCGAACCGGCGTCCGGTTGCACCCGGTCGAGCTGCGGGGGGACGACGTTCCGGTCGATCCCGACCGGCTGTACGGTTTCGCAAGAGCTTTCGTGCATGTCGTCCGGAACGCGGTCGTGCACGGGATCGAGCCGCCGGAGGAACGGATCGCGTGCGGCAAGGAGGAGTACGGCACGGTTTCCTTTGCCATCGAGAGGACTCCAGATGACCTTCGTATCTTATTCGGGGACGACGGAAGAGGGATCGATCCCGAATCGCTCAGGGCCCAAGGCGCGAAACGCGGCATCTCTACCGATCATCTTACGGACGAAGAAGCGTTGCGGCTGATTTTCGAGGAGCGGATGTCCACGGCCCGCGAAGTGAGCGAATGGAGCGGACGCGGCGTCGGCCTCTCGGTCGTGAAAGACGAGGTCGATCGGCTGGGCGGCAACATCGAAATCCGAACGGCGAAGGGATCGGGCACCGTGTTTATTTTCCGGATTCCGAACGATACCGAGAAAGGAGCGGATCGCATTGGCGCTTGATTCCAAGGACGGGTTGCCGGACCTGTTTCCATCGCTGCTGGCAGCCGCGGAGCGTTATATGGAGCATTTGGGGTTAGCCGGCTTCAGGCGGCTGGATGCGCAGGAATCCGGTCCGAGCGAGCTGGAGCTGGAGGACGTGACGGCTTTCATCCAAGTGAGCGGCGGCATTCAAGGGGGATACCTGCTCTCCGTCGACCATGGCTTGTCGTGCCAGCTGGCCAAGCTGTTCATGGTGGATGAGATCGACGAGGAAGAGGCGAGCCAGTACGCGTCGGAGGTCGTCGCCGAGGTGGCGAATATCGTGACCGCGCACTCGCTCAAGGACCATGAGGATCGGGAGATTCTGCTCGGCAACCCGCTGATGATCCTATCCCGCGACATGGGGATGCGGGCCGGCTTCTATCAATCCCAGACGTATGCCGCGCCGGGAGGCCGATGCCGCCTGATTTGCATTCCGAAAATGGACAAAACCGAGCTGGCGAGCATCGTGACCGTTCGCACGGATGGCGAAGAGAGATAACGGGAGGGAAACGGATGGCGAAAATCATGGTGGTCGACGACTCGGGCGTGATGAGGAAAAACATCCGCGCGATTCTCGAACGGGCGGGTCACGAGGTGGTGGGGGAAGCGGCGGATGGCCGGGAAGTGCTGCAACACTATATTTTCCACACCCCGGACGTCGTGACGATGGATATCAGCATGCCTCATCTGGACGGAATCGAAGCCTTGAGGGGGCTGCTTAAGGTTTTTCCCGAAGCGAAGGTCGTCATCGTCAGCGCCATGGGCCAGAAAGCCCAAGTGCTCGAAGCGATCAAAAGCGGAGCCAAATCCTATCTGGTCAAACCGATCGAAGGCCCCGTATTGCTCGGCACGATTCAGAAAGTGTTGCAGGCGGACAAGTAAACCTCCGGGCCTCGGGCTCCGATATAAATAGGGAGTACCCGGGAGGAGGTGGCCGGCTTGAATGGGGATGACCGTCTGGAGCGGCGGCTCAAGGAGTTTTACGACCAGGTGCCGGATATTGAGGATGCGCTGCCCTTCAAGGATTACCTGATTAAACACGAAGACAGCCGGATGGCGTGGTATTTGCTGGGGAAGCAGTACGAATCCAAAGGTCAGGAGGCCAAGGCGCGATATTGCTTCGGCCAAGCCGGGGAAATCTACGAAGCCTTCGAAAATAAAACCGCACCCGTGACCCCAAATGGGACGATGACCGGGCCGCTCTCCAAACGGAGAAGCAGGCGCTTGCTCGCGGCGGGCGGAGCGGCATTGCTGGTTGCGGCGGGGGTGCTCTTCTATGCCGGTCAAGCGGCGGCTCCGGATCGCGAACGCAAACCGTCGGAGTCGGCGGCGTTGCCGGCAGCGGAAGCGGAGGCGGGTACCGCGGATGAAGCCTCGGCGGAACCGGGCGTTCCGTCACCGGCCGGGAACCGGAGCGGCGCCGGTTACGATCTGATCGCCGGAGCGGCGGAGCCGGACGGGGAGGGCTCGCGGATCTTCGCGCAGCTGGCGGCCCGGACCGGCAAATCCGATTCCCTCCTGATCCGGTCCCCCCGGATCGGACAATGGACCGATTGGGTCCGCGCCGGAACCCCCGTGGCCAGCTTGTCTGCCGGCACGGCTCCGGGATCGGCCGTGCTTCTCTGGCATGACCCCAAATGGTGCGCCTGCCAAGCCTCGGACGGGAACGAAGCGATGCACGCCGTCGAAGCCTGGAAGCCGGCACAGGAAGCGAAGCTGCTGCTTCGATCCGCGATGGAGAGTTACCGGAGCCGGACGGGACGATGGCCGGCGGAACCGGAATCGCTCGCGGGCGCCTACCCGGACAATACCGTGGCCGGATGGACGGACGAGATGACGCAGTGGTTCGATGAGCTCAAGGGCGTTCTCGATAACAAGAAGGATGGCAAAATCCCGACGACGGCCGGTTGGCCGGAGCGGCCGGCACCCGGCTCTCCGTCCGGCACGCCTGCCGGGCAGCTCGCTCCGCTCGTTGCCGAACCCATGCAAATCCTCGTGGACAAGACGAATCACCGGCTCGCGGTGGTCAGCGGCAACGTACTGGTGCGGAATTACGCGGTGGGTTTGGGCGGAGACAAGACGCCGGAGGGGCGATTCGTCATCTCGGAGAAGGTCCGCGATCCGAACGGCAAGCCTGCGGGGGTGTTCGGATCGCGCGGCATGACGCTCTCGGACACGCGTTACGGCATCCATGGAACGAACGAGCCGGACAGCATCGGCAAGGACGAATCGCAGGGCTGCATCCGGATGGCCAAGGACGATATCGAGGAGCTGTATGACCTCGTACCCATGGGAACGCCGGTGACGATAACCAAAGGGGGCTTGCCGTCCGAGACGCGCGTGCCGGCGAAGCGTTTCCGGCTGCCTGCGGCGCAGGACGAGACAAACCCCCGCAAAATCTACGATTGGTTGAATTAGATGTTAAGCGCCAGCATGACGCCTACGGCGACGACGATCACGCCGAATGCGACGCCGATCCAGATCAGCGCTTTTTTGTTCACCTGCTCCGGTTGTTTGGCGCGCGTGACGGGCGGTTTCTTTTTCGCATGGCTCATGTTCTTCCTCAACCTTTCCAACGTAATTAGGGTTGTATGCCCTCATTGTAACCGTTTTCCTCGTAAAATGCCAGATCAAGGGCGAATGGCGCGAGTTGGTCGGGCCTTCCGCCCTTTTCTTTTTGCCCGGAAAAGGCTAAACTGGTACCCGAAAGGTCAGAAAGGATGTCGAATTCATTGCTCTATCGGATCGCCAAACCGCTGCTGTTTCGAATGGACCCGGAATCGGCCCATCACTTGATCGTCGACGGCATGGGCGCCGCCGCGCGCGTTCCCGGCGCCTTGCCGCTGTTGTCCGCCGCTTGGGGAGTCGGGGAATCGCCCGAACTGGCGGTGGATTTGTTCGGCCTGCATTTTGCCCATCCCGTGGGTCTCGCGGCCGGACTGGACAAGAACGCCAAAGCGGTCGCCGGATTTTCCCGCATCGGCCTGTCTTTCATGGAAGTCGGCACCGTCACCCCGTTGGGCCAGCCGGGCAACGAGACGCCGAGGCTGTTCCGGCTGCCTCCGGACGAAGCGCTCATCAACCGGATGGGCTTCAATAACGAAGGGGCGGACGCCATGGCGGAGCGCCTTGCGCGACTCAAGCGCCGGCGTATTCCGCTCGCCGTCAACATCGGCAAAAACAAGGCGACGCCGAACGAGAAGGCCGCGGACGATTACCGGGCCTGCCTCCGGAAGCTGTATCCGTACGGGGATTTCTTCGTCGTGAATATCAGCTCGCCCAACACGCCCGATTTGCGCGCGCTGCAGCATGGGGACGAGCTTGCCCTGCTTCTCGCCGCGGTGAAGGACGAAATGATCGTCCAGGCGGAGCGTCACGGGGATGCTCCGAAGCCCATTCTGGTGAAAATCGCCCCGGACAACACGGACGAGCAGCTCCGCTACATGGCGGCCGCGATCGTGCAAAGCGGCATGTCGGGCATCATCGCCACGAACACGACGGTCGGGCGGGAAGGACTGACCCACCCGCACGCCGAACAGACCGGCGGTTTAAGCGGACGGCCGCTGACGAAGAGATCGACGGAAATCATTCGCTCGCTCTATGCCATCACCGAAGGGAAAATGCCGATCATCGGTTCCGGCGGCATTTTCGACGCGGACGACGCCTATGACAAGATCCGTGCGGGAGCCAGCCTCGTCGAAGTGTACACGGCTCTGATCTACCGGGGCCCCGGCCTGCTTCGCAGCCTGCATAAAGGACTCCGCGAGAGGCTGGAGCGGGACGGGTTCACCCGGATCACGCAAGCGGTCGGAGCCGATCATCGGAGTTCGCCAGTCAGGAGGTAGAATATGGACGGACGGGACTGGGGAAAGTTTCTGCTGCCGTACCAGCAAGCGGTGGAAGAATTGAAGATTAAATTCAAGTCGCTGCGCAAGGAACTGAAAGCCAGAGAAGAATACGCGCCGATCGAATTCGTGACCGGCCGCGTCAAGCGGATCTCGAGCATCCTGGAAAAGGCGCGGAGGCTGAGCGTCGCTCTGGACTCGATCGAGACCGGGATCGAAGACATCGCGGGGATCCGCATCATGTGCCAATTCGTGGACGACATCCATCGGGTGGCCTCCATGATTCGCCAGCGCAAAGACATGAAGCTCGTTTACGAGAAGGACTACATCACGAACTACAAAGAGAGCGGGTACCGCAGCTACCACCTGATCGTGGAGTATCCGGTGCAGACGTCGCTCGGCTCCATGCCCGTGCTCGCCGAAATCCAGATCCGCACGCTGGCGATGAATTTCTGGGCCACGATCGAGCATTCCCTCAATTACAAATATAAGGAGCAGCTGCCCCCGCACGTCCGCGACCGGCTTCGCGCGGCGGCGGAGGCGGCGTTTCTGCTCGATAAGGAAATGTCCAGCATCCGCAAGGAGATCGTCGATGCCCAGCAGGAATTCGAAGAGAGCGCGGGAACGGTCCGGAACGTCCTGAACGCCATCCAGGAGCTGTATTTCTTCCGCAAAATCCGGGAGGCCGCGCAATTCCAGCTCCGGTTCAACGAGCTGTGGGAGCAGGAGGATATCCGGGGACTCAAGGACTTGTCGATCGATATCCACGAAGCGCTTAACCGGCTGAACAAGGGCGGGGGGAATTGAAGATTGTCCGGCGAGGGAACGGCAGGGGCAAGAAACCGGTGTCCCGATGTGATGAGGGATTCTCGTTTCGTCGATTTCGTCCGCCATTATAACGGGGACCGGGATTACTTCGAGTGCCACGAGCTGATGGAGGAGCTGTGGCTGGAGGAGGGACGCCATCCTCTGCTGCAAGGGCTGCTCCAAGCCGCGGTCGGGCTGTATCATTGGAGCAACGGCAACCGGTCCGGAGCGGTGAAATTGATGCAGCAGTCGCGTAGGAAGCTGGAAGGTTACCCGGAACGTGTGGCGGGACTCGATCTGGACGATTTGCGCGAATGTTTGGACCGTTCGCTTAAGGCGCTGCTTGAGCAGCCGGAGTCCGCGCCCTTCGAGCCGTTCGAGCTGATCATTGTCGATCCGGATCTGGCCGAGCTCACGGATCGTCAGGTATAATAAAAGAAAAGCCACACCTCCCAACCGACCGCCAGGGATGGTTCGCTTACGAGGATGACCAACATTCTTTTTTTGGAGGGAAACTGAAGTGAGCGAACAGATGCTGCAGCAAATTTTGCTGGAAATGCAGGGCGTGAATCGAAGGCTGGACGGGATCGATGGCAAGTTGGACAAGGTAGACGCCAGACTCGACAAGGTGGACGCCAGACTCGACAAGGTGGACGCCAGACTGGACAAGGTAGACGCCAGACTCGACAAGGTGGACGCCAGACTCGACAAGGTGGACGCCAGACTGGACAAGGTGGACGCCAGGCTCGACAACATCGAAGGAAGACTGGATCGACTGGAGAATGCGGTTGTCGAATTAACGCAGGCTGTTTTGGAAACGCACGAGGCGGTTGTCCGAATCGATGCGGTTCAACAGGAGCATTCGGCATCCATAGAATTCTTGCGGCGCGAACGACTCGAAGACCGGAAAATGTTTCACGCTTTAGCTGCCCGGTACATGGAGCACGACGCAGACATACAGGAATTGAAACGGAGCAGATAACCGAAGGGCTCGCCATCCGGCGGGCCCTTCCGCCCGATATCGGCAACGAACGGAAAAAAACATCCGAAATGATGTTCCGGCAGCAAGGAGACGTAAGCATACTTATGAAACTGCCACAGGAATTCATCCGCGTCATGCGCGAGCTGCTTCGAGAGGAAGCCGACGCGTTCTTCGCCTCCTACGACAAGCCCAGAACGTCCGGTCTCCGCGCGAACGGTTTGAAGCTTGCGCCCGCCCGGCTTCGGGATATGTCCGACATGGCCAGAGCGCCCGTTCCTTGGGCGGAAGGCGGGTTTTACACCGAGGAAGAGGACCGTCCGGGGAAGCACCCGCACTACCACCTCGGCCTTTATTACATACAAGAACCGAGCGCCATGCTGCCCGCCGAGCTGTTGGACGTCCGCCCGGGACACCGGGTGCTCGACCTGTGCGCTGCCCCCGGGGGCAAGACGACCCAATTGGCCGCCAAGCTGCGAGGCGAAGGCGTGCTCGTCACGAACGACAACGCGGCGGAACGGACGAAAGCGCTGGCCAAAAACGTCGAGTTGGCCGGCGCCCGCAATGCGGTGATTCTGAACGAGGAACCGGGAAGGATCGCGGACGCGTTCGGCGCCTGGTTCGACCGGGTGCTCGTGGATGCACCGTGTTCCGGGGAAGGCATGTTCCGCAAGGACGAGGATATGATCCGCCAATGGGAGCGTCATTCCGTGGAGAAATGCTCGCTCATGCAGCGCGACATTCTCCGGGATGCCGCACGGCTAGTCGCGCCAGGAGGCAAGCTCGTCTACTCCACCTGCACGTTCTCGCCTCGGGAGAACGAAGGGACGATCGCCCGCTTTCTGTCGGCGTTTCCGGATTTCCGGGTCGTGCCGTCCCCCTTCGGAGACGAATGCGGGATGGCGCCGGGAAGGCCGGACTGGCTGGACGTGCCGGAAGCCGAGGGCTTGTCCGGGGAGAGGCTCGCTTCTTTGGCAGGCGCCATCCGATTGTGGCCCCATAGATGCCGGGGCGAAGGGCATTTCGCTGTGGTCCTGGAGCGGATGGCCGGGGCGGACGGAACGGACGGTGCCGTGCGGGAAGAGGACGGCACCGGCTGCGGGCAAGCCTCGAAGGTCGAAGCCGCCGTATCCGCAAAAAACCGTCGTTTCGCCAAGTTACGGGAAGACGGAGGGAAAGACGAGACCTTGGCCAAGTTCGAAGCGTTCCGCTCCGAGACGCTGCCGGATTGGCATCCTCCCGGACGACTCGTCGTCCAAGGCAGCTCGGTTTATTCGCAGCCGGAAGGGGTGCCCTCCCTGGACCGCTTGAAGACGGTTCGTCCGGGCTGGTTCCTGGGGGCGGCATCGAAGCACCGTTTCGAGCCTTCGCAAGCGCTGGCGATGGGGTTAAGGGAACTTGACGCCACCCGCGTGCTGCGGCTCTCGTCCGGCCACCCCGACTGCCTGCGCTACCTTAAGGGGGAAACGTTGCAGCCGGAAGCCGGGCAGCTCTCGGGCCGGGGATGGATGCTCGTCTGCGTCGACGGGTTTCCGGCGGGGTGGGGCCGATGGGACGGCTTCGTGCTCAAGAACGAGCGGCTGCCGGGCTGGCGCTGGATCTGACGAATCGCGCGAAGGAAAGGACTACCTCTCATGAAGCAAACGATGAGGCTCGATAAAATGCTGGGGAACCTGGGTTACGGCACCCGCAGCGGCATCAAGACGCTCGTTCGCCAAGGAGCCGTGACCGTCAATGGGGAACGCGCCAAAGACGCGGGCATGCAGGTTGATCCCATGAAGGATACGATCGCGCTGGAAGGAGAGATCATCCGGTACCGCGACACGGTATACGTGCTGCTGAACAAGCCGGCCGGCGTCGTTTCCGCGACCGAAGATCTCCGCGACCGCACGGTGCTGGATTTGCTCGGTCCCGAACTGGCCGTCTTCTCGCCGTTTCCCGTCGGACGGCTTGACAAGGACACGGAAGGACTGCTGCTCTTAACGAATGACGGCAAGCTGGCGCACGATCTGCTGTCTCCGCGGAAACACGTTCCGAAAACGTACCGCGCGCTCGTGACGGGGGAGGTGGGCGCAGCGGAAGCGGAAGCGTTCGGCCGCGGCGTCGAGCTGGACGACGGGTACGTGACGATGCCGGCGCAGCTGGGCGTGCTCGCCGTAACCCCGGCATCGGAAGCGGCCGTGCATCCGGCGATCGCGGAGCCCTATGCCCGCATGGCTCCCGGCCGGTTCCGGGAAGCCGTCCCGGATACGTTAAGCTGGATCGAGCTGACGATCCACGAAGGCAAGTTCCACCAGGTGAAGCGCATGTTCGAAGCCGTGGGCCGCCAGGTGCTCTATTTGCGGCGGGTATCCATGGGGCCCTTGCGGCTCGATCCGGACCTCGTCCCGGGACAGTGGCGGGAATTGACGGAGGAAGAAACCGAAAGCTTGAGGCAATACCGGAAGGATGGGAAGCATTGACTTACCGAGTGATTGCGCTCGACGTAGACGGGACGCTGCTGAATGACGACCATGAAGTGACCCCCCGCGTGAGGGAGGCCGTCCGGGCCGCCGCGCGCCGAGGCGCCGAAATCGTGCTGTGCACCGGGCGGGGCTCCACGAGCGCGCTTCCCGTGCTCGACGAACTCGGCCTTCAAGGGACGATGATCACGCATAACGGGGCCTCGATCGTGGACAGCGCCTCCCGGACCGTCCTGTTCGAAACCGCGATCTCCCCGGAAGCCGCAGAACCGTACTTGGCTTATTTGCGGGACCGGCAACTCCATTTCGACATGAATACGTCCTTCGATCTGTTCGTGAACCGGCTCGGGGACGAGGCGGCCCGGATGTACGCCGCGATGCATGCCCGACCGATCCTTCGCGAGATCTCCGAAGGGCTGCCGGAACACACGGTCAAGCTGTCGGTATACGCGCCGAAAGTCGCGCTTGACGGCGTCGAACGGGAATGGCGGGAGTTGGACCGCGAGCTCCTCCAATACATCCGCAGCGGGGACGAATTCATAGACGTTCAGCATCCCCATGCCTCCAAAGGAAAGTCGCTCGAGAAGCTGGCCGCTATCCGGGGAATCCCCCGCGGTCAGGTGCTGGCGATCGGCAATTATTACAATGATATCGGAATGCTCGCGTTCGCGGGACACGGGGTGGCGATGGACAACTCTCCCGCCGAGGTGAAGGCGGAAGCCGATTCCGTCACGCTGTCCAACAACGAAGACGGCGTCGCCGCCGCGCTGGAACGATTGGGAATCTTCTAACAAGAGCAAGACCGGCTGGAACCAGCCGGTCTTGCTTTATGCGCGGAAGGAATTATCGGATTCCCGATTACCAGATGCCAGCGCGCAGGATAATCACGAGCAGGATAAAGAGAACCAGGACGAAGGCTGCAGCTCCGCCGTAACCGTAGCCGCCGACAACACCGGACATGGCAATTCCTCCTTCAGGATTTAGTGTTGGCAAGTGCCGAAGCAGGCCCGTCGGACGGATCCGCGGGCATTTCCTTACTTCGGTCTGCTTTATACTATGAGGAAGGTCGGTCACCGATTGGACACTTACCCCGATCCGTCCGATTTTGGGCAGGGGCGTAGACGGGCCTTCTTACTCGGTGCCGGATCGCCTCCTTACGGCGACCTCAGTCCCTTGGGGAGACGGTTTTTGCATTGTCCGTCGCTGGCTTTCACCCATCCGAGGGGGAAGCCGTCCACGGCGGCCAGCCCCCATCCTTTGGCGCCAGGGGGAGCCGGCAGGGATTCGCCGTGCCAGTAAGCGGCGGCCTCCGCGGAACCCGCGGGAAAGTCGGCGGCGAAACGCGCGGCTTCGGCCGGAATCGCCATCGCGAGCGAATGGTTCGGCTCGAATCGTCCGCCGGAGCGGATGTCCCCGAGGTGCAGCCCCGGCCGCGGCACCTTGAGTCCGCGCAGCGATGCGGGCGTAACGGCCGATCCCGGCGGCACCGGAAGCCAGAACAAAGCGTCCCCGAATACGAGCGGCTGACCGTGCGGAGGCAGCCGGAATCCGGGAAGCGATTCTTGCGCGAACGCGACATAAGATGATAGGGCGGAGGCTTCGGGCGGTTCGGCGCCTTTGCCTTTTCGGGGTTTGCCCCCTTCGCGTCGGGCCGGCATCCCGGCAGGACGGCGACCTTGTTCCTGCGAAACGTCATCCTTGCGCAGCAGGGCCGCGTAATGGCCTTCGCCTTGTCCGAGATGGGGCCACATCCTCTCTTCCCGGAGCAGACGGAATTCCGGGAAGCGCTGGAGGAAGTCGGCGACCGTCTCTTCGTTCTCCAGCGTGTTGAACGTGCAAGTGGAATAGACCAGCGTGCCGCCGGGCTTCAGCATCGCGGCCGCATGGGGAAGGATGTCCCGCTGACGCTGCGCGCAGGTTTCCACGGCTTCCTCCGACCATTCCGCGATCGCTTCCGGATCTTTGCGGAACATGCCTTCGCCCGAGCAAGGGGCATCCAGCAGCACGCGGTCGAACGTTTCCGGATAACGGGCGGACAGCTCCTGGGGCGCTGCCTGCGTCACGATCGCGTTCGGGATGCCGAGGCGTTCGACGTTTTCGGACAATATCTTGGCCCTGGCGGGGTGGATCTCGTTGGCGACGAGCAAGCCTTCCCCGCGCAGCTTGGCGGCCAGCTGCGTCGTTTTGCCGCCTGGGGCGGCAGCCAGATCGAGCACCGTTTCTCCCGGAACGGGATCCAGCAGCTCGGCTGCGATCATCGCCGACGGCTCCTGGATGTAATAAAGCCCGGCGGCATGGTAAATATGGCGGCCGGGGCGGGCCGACGCTTCGTAGAAGTACCCGTCCGGGCACCAGGGAACGGGACGAAGCCCGAACAGCCCGGTCAACGCCGGGATCAAGGAGTGGCGTTCATCCAGCTTCAAGCGGTTCAAGCGAAGGCCATAGCTTCGAGGTTCGTCGTAACTGCGCAGAAAACGGTCGGTCTCCCCGCCGAGCAGGCGGGTCATGTTCCGCACGAAATCGGGCGGCAATACGGGCATGCGTGCGAATCTCCTTCCGGCTTGCTCTCATCCTTCGTCTAGCGTTTCATCGCAGCCGGCGCCCTATCCGTCAGAGGCATCCCGGCATAATCGGTCACTTTGTTTTTCCCCGTCTTCTTGCTGTGGTACATGGCTTGGTCCGCCTGTTTGAGCAGCGCCTCCGCGGCGATGCCCGAGCCCGGCTCGGCAACGCATACGCCGACGCTGAGCGTGACGATGCTCTCCTTCTCCGTTCGCGCGCGGATCGCTTCCGCCGCTTGCAGGACTTTCAGAGCCGGCCCCGCCACGAACGCGACGAGCTCTTCGCCGCCGTAACGGCCGGCCACACCGATGCCCTCCGCTTCCTCCGCAAGGATCGAGGCGACCTGCTTCAAAACGCCGTCGGCGCGGTGATGGCCGTGGGTGTCGTTCAGCCGCTTGAAATTATCGATGTCGCAGAAGATGGCCCCGACCGGCTTGCCCGAACGGAGAGCTCGTTCCAGTTGGCTCAAGAAGTACCGGCGGTTGTACAGATTCGTCAGCCCGTCGGTGATGGAGGACCGGTACGCCGACATGAGCAGCTCGACGACCCGTTCGAACAGCAGCATGAACAGCAGGATGTAATAGACGACATGAAGCACTTCCGCAAGAGCGGCGAATCCGGCCCGGCTGGACGGCCCGTATTGGCCGAGGATCGCGCAAACCTGTGCCGCGAACGCGCAGCCGAGACCCAGGGCGTACTTGCGGCGCTGGCCGATATGAGGGCCGAACATAAGCGCGAACAGCGGAGGAAGCAGCAGCTGGTAGCCGTCGAGGGCGGGCGTGCGCGCCAGCCGGTCGGCCCAGGCAGACGCGTTCCCGGCAGGACCGGGGAACAAGTCGCAGGCGGCGATGAAGACGCCCAAGGCGAGCAGCCCGTAGAACCATACTCTCGTGCGGGGACGCCGCTTGAAGTACAGTTCGAAAACGGCGAAGTTCAGGACGATGAACGCGAACACCCGGAGCAGCTTGCCGGCGAAGCCCAGTCCCGGGATTTCGGGCAGCCAGCCGGCCGAATACGCGAGCTGCAGAGAGTGATGGGTAAAGATGAAACCGAGCGAAACGAGGAGCGTCCGATAGGCGCGCCTCCGGTTGCCGGCATATAAGCGGAAGGCCATGAACAGCATCAGGCCGAGGACGACGACGGAAACGGTCGAGGAGAACAGAAGACCCGGGATGTGCGCGGAAACGTCGATTGAGGGCATAGGGGCTCCTTTTGGCCGGAAATTGAACCTTTCTTGTCAGAAACATATGTTCTAATATATCATATTTTCCATAGACCGAGTAGGTCGGCAAGCAGAGGAGGAATCGCCCATGAACATCTTGCAGGCGCTGTTTTTCCCGCCGGAACAGCCGGGCGGCGTCTCGTCCATGGTTCCTTATATCAGGGAGCGGTTCCGCAAAATCGGTTGGGAAATGGAGCTTTTTTCCTTGCCGAAACGAATCCGCAACAAAGGCCATGATGATATCGCGTTCGAAACGTTCGATTGGCGGCCGTACGAGGGCCATGCGGTCGTCGACAAATACGTGCAGACGTTCAAGGATTACATTTGGTGGACGAAGCTGCGGCTGACGGGACAGAAATACGATCTGATCCATGCCCACCATCCGATCGCCGCGCTGGCGATGAAGCGGGTGTTTCCCGATACCCCGGTGGTCATGACGGTACACTCCAGTTTCGAAAAAGAGCTGATCCTGAACGGGCGGATCCCGGCGGACGGGCCGGAGCACCGTTTTCTGACGTCGATCTACGGGGAATTGGAGCGGCATGCGGACCTGCTCATGACGGTGTCCCATTCCTTCGCTTCTTATTTGGGGCAGTACATGCGGCATCCGGAGCGGATCAAGGTGATCCCCAACGGCTACGACGAGAAGAGGTTCAAACCGATTTCCCACGACAATGCGGTCGCGCAGCTGATCACCGTCTGCCGGCTCGTTCCGGCCAAAGGGCTGGACATCCTGCTTGCGGCCTGCGCGGAGCTCCGTAAACGGAACCGTCCTTTCGTCCTTCATATCATCGGGGACGGACCGATCCGCGAGGATCTGGAGCGGATGGCGAAGCAGCTCGGCATTTACGACGATACGATTTTTTACGGCTACATGCTCCATCCCGAGGAGCTTATGCCTTTCTTCGACGTTTTCGTGCTGCCTTCGCGCGCGGAAGCGTTCGGTTCCGTCTTCGCCGAAGCCGCGCTGTGCTTGCTTGCGCTCGTCGGCACGGACGTCGGCGGGATATCCGAGCAGATCGACCACGGCGTGAACGGCCTGCTCGTTCCTCCCGAGAATCCGACGGCGCTGGCCGACGCGCTCGAAACGGTGATCGCGGATCCCCATTTCCGGTACGAGATGGCGCGCGCCGCTTGGAACAAAGCGAAGAAGACCTATTCGCTGAACCGGGTCATCGGCGAGCTGAAGCAAATCTACGTCTCCTTCGGCGGGTCGACGGCGGCGGCCGAACCGGCGGCCGATCCCGCGGAAGGCTGAACGGAGGGCTTACGAGCGATGGGAGTACCGTTTACGTTCGTCCATGCGGCCGATTTGCACCTGGACAGTCCTTTCAAGGGGCTGGCCAAAGTGCCGGACGCCGTGAGGAACCGGCTCCGGGAATCGACGTTCGGTTCGTTTCGCCGCCTCGTGGAGACCGCCATATGCGAAGGGGCCGATTTCGTCGTGCTGGCCGGAGATCTCTACGACATGGCCGACCGCTCTCTCCGGGCGCAGCTGCGCCTGCAGCGGATGCTGTCCGAGCTGGCCGGCGAAGGAATCGGCGTGTTCGTCGTGCACGGCAACCACGATCCGGAAAGCGGGCGCCAGGCAAGGTTGGATTGGCCGCCCGGCGTGCGCGTTTTCGAATCGGGCGAGGCAGGGTGCGCGGAGGCTTACCGCCGGGACGGCCGGCTGGCTGCTTACGTATATGGCATCTCGTATCCGACGCCCGCGGTGACGGATAATTTGGCGCTCCGTTTCTCGAAGCGGGAAGGGGCGCCTTTTCATTTGGCCCTGCTGCACGGGAATGTGGACGGGAATCCCGGGCACGACAATTACGCCCCCTGCCGGCTGACGGAACTGGTCGGTGCCGGCTTCGACTATTGGGCGCTCGGTCATGTGCACGACAGACGCGTGCTGCACGAATATCCGCATGTCGTTTATCCGGGGAATATCCAGGGCCGGAGCATCCGGGAAACGGGGCCGAAAGGCGCTTACGTCGTCCGGGTTTCCGAAGCGGGCGAGGTTTCCTTGTCTTTCCGGGACACGGCGGAGGTGCTCTGGATGGAGACAACCGTCTCGATCGAAGGCATAGGAAGGGAGCAGCAGCTGAAGGAGCGGCTCCTTCAAGCCGCGGAAGAAGCCCGGGCCGGTTCGTCGGGACGCCCGGTCATCCTGCGGCTCCGGTTTGCAGGCAGAGGCGCGCTTCACGAGACGTTGCTAGAAGCGTCCGTCGCGGACGAGTGGCTTGAGGAGCTGCGGGAGTGGCTTGGCTCCCCGGAAGAGCGGGACGATTGGGTGTGGCCCGAATCGATCGCGGTCCATACGGCGGGAGCCGTGGATTTGGCGGCGCTGTCGGGCGAGGACGGATTCCTGGGCGAGCTGGTGCGCCGGGGCTTGCGGGCGGAGGCCGATCCCGCCGTCGCCCGGATGCTGGAGGAAGAAGCGTTGGTAGCATTGCGCCGCCTGCCGAGAATCCGCGAATGGCTCGCTTCGCGAAGCGACGCGGAACGCGCGGCGGTCGTCCGCAGGGCGACCGAACTGGCCGTCTCGATGCTTCGGAACGGGGAAGCGGAATGAAGAAGCCCGCGGGCGGGGAAGGAGGAGCGGACTTTGTACATACGCGAGCTTCGAGCGGAAGGGTTCGGCCCGCTGCGGAACGCAGCCGTAACCTTCGAAACGCCGGTCACGGTCGTGTTCGGTCCCAATGAAGCGGGCAAAAGCTCGCTGCTTCGTTTCATCCGCAGCATGCTCTACGGAATCCCGACGCGCAAAGACCCGGTCGAAAGGGGCGAGCCCGTTAACGGCGGTCGGCACGGCGGCCGGATGTCCGTTCTGGCCCGGGACGGACGGGTGCTGGCCGTGGAACGGTACGCGGACGGCAGCGGACGAGGGCGCAGAGCGCCGAGTGGACCACTCGTCCGTGACGCCGAAGGGCACGAGCTGCGGTGGACGCAAGCCGAGTGGGAGCGGCATGTCCTAGGCGGCGTATCGGAACGCCTGTTCCGGCAGCTGTTCTCGGTGTCGCTCGACGAGCTGCACGAGCTGCTGACGCTGCAGGGGGACGAGATCGGCAATTTCCTGTACCATGCCGGCCTGGCCGGAGGGGCTTCGCTGGCGGAAGCGAGGCGCAAGCTCGCCGGGGAAATGGACAAGCTCTACCGTCCGAAGGGCACAAACCAGGAAATGAACCGGCTGCTCGCCCTCATCCAGGAGATCGAGGCCGAGATCCGGCAAAGCCGCGGCGCGGTCGCGGCGTTTCAGGAAGCCTCCATGGAAATTGCGAGGGTGCGTGCGCGGCTGGAAGAGCTGGACATCGCCATTCCCCGGCTCGCGGAGAAGACAGCCGAAGCGCGCGGCGCCTTGGACGCGCGCGAGCTCTGGCTGCGGCTTCGGGTGCTGTTGGCCGAGGAGCGCGAATGGGCTCTCC
The DNA here is from genome assembly GCF_019400745.1 of Cohnella sp. CFH 77786. GTDB lineage: Bacteria > Bacillota > Bacilli > Paenibacillales > Paenibacillaceae > Cohnella. The sequence goes on from NZ_WJIB01000002.1 coordinate 97,316, forward strand.
GCCTGCCGGACCCGGCCGCTCCTCCGCTGCCGGAAGAAGCGGCGGCGGAATGGGCCGTCTGGCTGGAGCGGAAGGAGACGGCTTACGCGCGGCTCCGGAAGACGGAAGCGCTTGTCCGGGAGCGCCGCAAGGAACGGGAAGGGCTCCGGTGGGACGAACGCCTGCTGACGCACGCAGGCGAGCTGGACAAGCTCGAGGCGATGCGGGAAGCGGCCGCGGCCAGGTCGGAGGAGAGCGAATCCGTCGCTTCCGAGCTCCGGCTGCTGGACGATGCCCTGGAAACGCTGTTGCGGAGGCTGTCGCCGGACTGGCATGAGACGGACTTGGAAGCGTTCGCGGCCGTAACCGCGGAGCGGGAGCCGCTTCGTCGGCTGCAGCAGGCCTGGGAGGAAGCCGGACGGGCGCACGAACGGTTGGAAGCGGATGCTGGGCGGATCCGGCGGCAGCGCGAAGCCCTGCGTGCCGAGATGAAGTCGTCGCGGCAGGGCGGATCCGCGCGAGCTTCGCATCGTCTCGAATCCGAAGCGGAAGCGAGCCCGTTCGGTCCTTTCCGCCCGCAATCGCGGGAATCGCTCCAGCTCGCCTGGAATGCGCTTGAGGACGAAGTGCGTATGCTCGCGCGGGCACGTTACGATGCGATGCTGTCCGGGGTCGAAGTCCCGTCCTCCGCTTCCGCCGAGTACGGGGGAGCCCGAGTGCCGGAACGCCGACGCGCAGCGGGGGCACGCGGAGCAGGAAGCGCGCAGGCTTCCGGAAGAATCGTTCGAATCGCGGTATCGATCTTGGCGGGAGCTGCTTCGATTCTGCTGGTGACTGGAGCCATGCTCGGGTTCCCGACCTCCGCAGCCGCTCCGGCTTTCCTGGCGGGGGCCGCCGCGATGGCGGCTCTCTCCGCCGCAGCCGGCTGGACGGGAAGCAAGAAAGGGAAGGGGCCTTCCTCGCCGGCCGGGGAGATCCGGCTGGCCGAGCGGGCGGCGGAATCCCGCCGGCGCGCGGAGGAGCGTCTCCGCGAGCTGTTCGCGGATCCCGTGAAGGCGGCGGAAGCGCTGTTCGGAGGAGAGCCGGACCCAGCGGAGCCGTTGTCCGACGAGGCGTGGAGGCGTATGCGTCAGGCGGTTCAAGACAAGCTCGCCGCGCTGGAGCGCAGCGAGTTGGATGCCGTACGCGAGCAAGAATGGCAGCGCAGGCTCTCCGAATTGGACCGGGAGTTCGAAGCTTTGCGGATGGATTTGGAACGGAACGCGTCCCGGTCGGAAGAGCTGCAGGCGGAGTGGACGGAGTGGGTGCGAACGTACAAACTGCCGCTCTCTCTTGCTCCGGACAGCCTGCCGGAGCTGCTCGGGCTCGCCGAACAAGCGCAGACGGCATTGCGCCGCCGGGCAAGAGCGGTGGAGCGCCGGCACGCCTTGGAGCAGTACCAGTCCGCCTTCCGGGAGACGGGGGCGGCTTTGTTCGCCGCCTATCCGCCGCCGCCTTCCCTGGCATCCGATCCCGTGCTTGCGGTAAGCTGGCTGTATCGCTTTGCGGAAGAGCAGCGGGCGGTGAAGGAACAGGCGGAACGCGCCGATCGAGCCCTCCGGGAAGCGGAAGCGGAGGAGACGGAAGCCCGGCTCGCCTGCGGGGAAGCGGAAGCCGGAATGCTCGCCGTACTCCGGCAAGCGGGCGCGGCGGACGAGGCTGAATACGCGCAGCGGCTTCGGATCGATGAGCGAAGGCGGGCGTTGACAAGAGAGAGAAGGGAAATCGAGCTGCGGATCGAAGCGGGGCGAACGACAGAGGCGGCGGCCTCCCTGTACGGGCTGCTCGAGAGTCATGACGAAGCGTCGTTGTCGGCGTTATGCCGGAATGCCGAAGAGGCTTGGCAGGCCGCGGAACGGGAACGCACGGAGCTGCTCGACCGCAAGGGCCGTTTGGGCCGGGAGCTCGAGCGGCTGCGAGAAGATGCGGATTCGGAAGACCGGCTGCTGAGGTTGGCGGAATGGGAAGGCAAGCTGGAACGGCTCGCGGAACGATATGCCGTCTTGGCCGTCAGCGACCGGCTGCTGCAGGAGACGAAGGCGGTGTACGAGGAAGAACGGCAGCCCGAGGTGCTTCGGCTGGCGTCCCGCTATTTCGCGGCGATGACGGGAGGAGCCTACACCCGGATCGCAGTGCCGGCGGATACGCCCTCCGTACTCGCGGAGACAACGGACCGCCAATGGATCGACAGCGCTTATCTCAGCCGCGGAACCCAGGAGCAGCTGTACCTGGCCATGCGCTTCGCCTTGGCGGACGCGGCTTCGAAGGACGTGCCGCTTCCGCTTCTTCTCGACGATTTGTTCGTCCATTTCGACGAGCGGCGACTTCGTCAAACGGTGCCGGTACTGGCGGAAATTTCGCGAACCCGGCAGGTCATCCTGTTCACTTGCCACCGCCATGTCGCGGAAGCCGTTCGCCGCGATTTGCCCGCCGCGCGCGTCATCGACTGGGAGGCGCGGCGGGAGGAGCCCCGTTCCGAAGCGCGCGGTCCCGGCTCATCAGGAACAGCCAGCCCAGGCTGAGCATGCCGAACAGCGGATACAGCGTCGACAGCAAGGGGCCGAAACCGAATTGTCCCACGAAGAAGCAAACGATCAGCAAACCGGCCGTCAGCATCCATTCCGGAATGCGGGTTCTCTCCCGCAGCTGGGTCGTCAGGCCGTAGATGTCGGCGACGAGCGTGGTGAAGATTTCGAAGAAAATGAGCAGGATATACGTCCAATGGATCCAGGCGCCGAATTCGAGCGCGATTCCGCCCATCGGAATGTCGAACCGGGCGATCCCGGGCATGCGGGCCGACAACGTCAGGTGGCCGGCGAGCAGCAGCAGCCCGATGCCGATTCCGCCGAGCCATGCGCCGCGCCGCAGGATCTTCGGATCGCCGATCTGCGAGCCGACCGGGACAAGGACGGCTTGAGCCATAGAGAGATTAAAGGCCGCGTACAAGAAAGGGGACAAACCGGCGGCCCACGGAGACGCATCCGTTGAAAGCGACAACCAGCGGCCGTTTCCAGGGCTGATTAGCGTGTCGGTCATCAAAACGGCGGTGAACACGATCATGATCGGAACCACGAGGGTGTTAATCGTCAAGATACCGGATATGCCCCTGCGCAGCAGCATGAAGCATGCGAACATCGTCAGCAGAAGGCCGGTTTGGTAGTTCAGGTTCAGATGCTCGGAGAAAATGGAGCCGGCCCCCGCCAGCATGACGGCGTTGACCGCGAGCAGCAGGAACAGCATCAGGTGGCTGACGAGCCGGCCGCCCTTGTCGCCGAACAGATGCTTGTTCAGATCCTCATAGGAAGCGGCTTTCATTTCCGCCGCCAGCAGCATGACCTTCGAGCCGATCCAGACGAAGAACAGCGTGGCAAGCAGAATCAGCAGCGGCCCCCACTCGCCGAATCGCGTGAAAAACTGCATGACTTCCCGGCCGGAGGCAAATCCGGCGCCCACGACGGTTCCGATAAACGTAAACGCCACCTGCAAGCTTCGCCACCACGTTTTCACGTCCGCAGGCTCCCCCTTGTCTTGTCCGCTCTTCCTAACAAGATATGAGGCGCTTGCTGCGGACATGCCATCCAAACGGCAAGGAACGGAAACCGCGTCAACGCGAATTCCGTCTCCTTTATTTATATGAATAAGTTTTCGGGGTGTGCGCAAAGGATGTCATGATCCGCCTCTTCGAATCATGACGCAATCTAGGGGGAAATATGATGACGGAGACTCCATGCTTAGGGTGTAAGCTGGCAAATCGAAAGATTGACACGCACACTGTCTATGAAAATGAATTCGTTGCTTGTATTCTTGATCTTGCGCCATTGAATGAAGGGCACATTCTAATACTTCCGAAACGGCACTATCATGATGTCGATGATTTGGATGAAGCAACGGCTAGTGAAATCATGAAGGCATCCAAGATGCTCTCTAAGTTGCTAAAAGTGCAGTACAAGCCTGATGGAATCACGATCATCCAAAATAATGGTGTATTTAATGATTTGACCCACTATCACATGCATGTCTTCCCTCGTTATCATGCCGACGGTTTTAGCTGGGTAGAACCCATCGACTCTACAAAAGCCAAAGATAGGTTAAAGGAAACGGCGGAAGTTCTGTCAACTTCGTTGAATCAGCTAAACGGTAACGCGTAACGCTCCCCAAATCAATCGACCGCCTTTACGAAGCCTTAGGTTCATAGCAAACAAAAAAGGCGCTCAAATTGGTTGCCAATTTAAACGCCTTCCGTCATTTCGATACTCCGTCTACTTCAAATATTTCTCCCGAATGATCGCGACATGATGCTTCTCGTGGCCGGCGATCACGTTCGCGAACGCGCGGACCGTCATGCCGATGTTGTTGGCCGTACCTTTGCGGGACCAGGCTTCTTCAGGCAAACCGCGAAGCAGCGTCAACGTCGCCTGCCTCACCGCCCGATAATCATCCGCAAGCTGCTCCAGGCTCCAATTGCCGAACGGAGAGTGCTCCATGAAGAGATCCTGGTCGAAACCCGGGAGCGGCGTCTTGTCCCCCCGCGCGATCCGGAGCAGACGGTACGCCATGACGCGCTCCGTATCCGTAACATGGCCGATGATTTCCTTGATCGACCATTTCCCCTCCGCATACCGGTAATCCGCGCGGCTCTCGGACAAGGAGGACAGCAGCTCTGCCAATTCCTTCTCTTGCCCGGCCAAGATGTCAAGGATGTTCCCTTCCGGCACCAAGCCGATATAAGTGCCGAAATGCCCTCCATATTCTTCCGGCTTCGGACGTTCGTTCATGAGCTTACAGCCCCCTTCGAAGATTTAGAAAATTATAGCACCCGCCCCGCGGTTCGGACAAGATCGGGTACAAACGGTTGCGCAACTCAAGCAGGATATGGTACGTTAAACGGAAAAAGAACGGCGGGGTGGAACCGTGGACATTTTGAAGGAGAGGCTTCTGAAGGAAGCCAGCGTCCTGAATGCCGACGTGCTTAAGGTCGATTCGCTGCTGAATCACGGCGTCGATCCTCAGCTGACGATGGAAATGGGCCGGGAATTCGCTCGCAGGTATGCCGGCGAAACCGTGACGAAAGTGATCACGGTGGAGTCGTCGGGCATTCCGGTCGCGTTCGCGACCGCGCTGGAGCTGGGCGTGCCGCTCGTCTTCGCGCGCCGCAAGAGGACGCTGCTCGGCGAGCCGGACGCGTATTGCGAACGGGTGCCTTCCTTTACGAAAGGGATCGTAACCGATTTAATCGTCTCCCGCCACTTGCTCGGACCGGACGATTCCGCCCTGTTCATCGACGATATCATCGCGAACGGAGACGCCGCGCGCGGCTTGATCCGGATCGTCGAGCAATCGGGCGCGCGACTGGCGGGCATCGGCATCGTGCTCGAGAAATCGTTCCAGGCGGGTGGACGAACGCTGCGGGAGCTCGGCTACCGGCTCGAGACGCTGGTGAAAATCAAGTCGCTCGACAACGGCGTGATCTCGTTCGGCGAATAAGAGGCATCGTTCAACCCGTCCGGGGTGAAACACCCTTTTCGTTCCGCTCGGGATCACGTATAATAGAGGGGAACTTGCAGGGGGAGGCGAGCAGCAAATGGGAAACATTCAGCCGTCCGTCGAATTTTTCGCGCATAAGTTGGAAGACGCCAAAGTCCATTTCGAGCGCGCGCTCGACTGCAAACATACGGAGTTCGACGATCTGTATCCTTACATGATCGAACACCCGCAATTTTTCTGGTACAAACGTTATGTCGCGTGGTCGGAATTGCTCACCGTCGTGAAGATGTGCGAGGAGCTCGAGATTCCTTGGGCGGAGCGCTTCACCGAGCGCCAGGCGGAGTACGTCCGCGGGCGCGTCATGTCCGGCAAAGTGCTGGACGATTGGTACGAGACGAACGATTCGATGGAGCACGTCGGGTAATGATCCAGGACGCTGCAGTTGCTTAAGGCCCGTGGAACCTCCGTTCCGCGGGCTTTTAACTTGTTGGGAAGGCAGGGACTCGAATGGACGAAGCGCAATTGGATCAATTCAGGATCGAAGGCACGAAAGTCAGGGTCATCCGCGACGCCCTCGAGCAGAACGACGTCGTCGGGATCGTGGTCGCGTGGGACGACGCGAGCGTCCTCATCAGGCGTCCCAACCGGCGCGTCGTGAAGGTGGAGCGCAAATACCGGATTCTGCCGGCGGACGAGCCCCGGACGTGGGATATCGGGGAATAACCGGGTATGGCCGGCCCTTCCTTGTGGAAGATTAGGTGTCAAGGAAGGGGGATTGCCGCATGGAGGTTTCGACGGACAAAGTGGTTCGATACAAAAACGAAGTGACGGCGCTGGCCGGCACGCTCCCGAACGTGGCCGAAGCGTACCACGGATTCACGGGAGAATGTTTTGCCGCCGGGGAGCTGGACGAACGGACGAAACAGTTAATCGCGCTTGGGATCTCCATGTTCGCCAACAATGAGGTATGCACTTATTATCATGTGCAGGAAGCGTTGGCCAAGGGGGCGACAGACCGGCAAATCATGGAGGCGGCGGCCGTCGCGGCAGCCGCGGCAAGCGGGCACGCGATGTCGCAAGGCGTGATTCGCGTTCAGGGGGCGTTGGAGGGGCACGCAAGGCATGCGGCTCCGGAACCGTCCTTCGGGGGAATGCAGGATTATTTGCAGGACACGGAATTCGCCGGGGAAATCGGGCGGATGAACGTCGAATACGGCTCGGAAGGCGCGGTTTCTCCCAGCTATTGAGAGACAGATGACTGAAAATTTGAACTTTCGGATCCGGCTTGACTTGGCTTCTCGGCCCATGCTATGATAAGTCTCGTGATTGCGACAGGTTCTGCCGAGCGCCTTCACAAGTGGCATGCGGTCGTGGCGGAATTGGCAGACGCGCTAGATTCAGGTTCTAGTGGTGTAACAGCCGTGGAGGTTCGAGTCCTCTCGACCGCACCATACATAAGTTTCCGGAAGCCTTGATATTCAAGGCTTCTTTTTTGATAATTCAGAATTTATAAGTTTCACGCCTATTCATTTCCGAATGATCTTCGTTAAAAACGACATTCTATGTCCCTGCAGGACGACGAAGTCGTTTTTACTTGTTTCATGGCAATATTTCATATGCATGCGTTCACAACGATTTGTATTCGTTTTGGATGAGTCAATGCCCGTGCCGCGTCATCGACAAGTGCATGGACAGCGTTGTCTCTAACTCGTCAAAACGCCTCTCAGAACCTGCTCCACCTTGAGAAGATGGCCGGAGATCCGTTCTGCCGCAAGAGCTCCGTCCTGCTTCTCGATCGCCTCGTAAATCATCCGATGTTCCCCGAGCAAACGCGAAGCGGTCGCCTTTTCCCCGTAAAACCACAATTCGCGGGTTTGCCGGATCGACCCGGCGAAACGTTCCGACAAGGACTCCATCAACTGCAACAGGAGGGAGTTGCCCGATGCCGCGGCGATGGCCATGTGGAAGTCGGCATCGGCACGTTCTCCCTCGGACGTATCCCCGCCCTCCAAGCTTCGCTCCATCACCGCAAGCAGCTCACGCAACCGGCGCAAATCCACTGCGCTTCGCCTGCCTGCTGCCAGGTTCGCGGCTTCGACCTCCAGCGCTTTGCGGACCTCCAGCAATTCGATCAAAGATTCGGCGCCTTGGAAAAGAAGATCGGCTCCCGTTCTCGCCTCGTTCGGCAAAACGGTTTTGACGAACGTTCCGCCTCCCTGGCGAACGTCCAGCCAGCCCGTCGCCTTCAAGGCGCTCACGGCTTCCCGGATCGTGGATCGACCGACGCCGTAGCTCTCGGCGAGCTCCACGACCGAAGGCAACCGCTGTCCGGCTTGCCATTCTCCCTCGCGAATCCGGCGGAGAAGATGTTCCGCCACGATTTCGTGGCCTTTTTGGGTTTCGATTTTCACGGAAAAGAAAGCCTCCCGATCCTGTAAATATCTCCATCTTATCTATACAGTAGCATAAGTTTATCCTATAATGTTGCCAAAGTCATCAGATGACCTGATCTATTTTGGGGGAGGAGTTATCCATGCTCGACGCGGCGCTTACGAGGCGGCTGCGGCAAATCGTCGGCGAGAAGCACTACCGGGACGATCCGGAAGCCTTGGTCGCCCACTCCTACGACGGGACGCCCATGCTCCAGAGCTTGCCCGACGGGGTGATCTATCCCGCGGATACCGCGCAGGTGTCGGAGATCATGAAAGCCCTTGCGGAGCATCGAGTGCCGTTGATTGCCCGGGGATCGGGGTCCAACCTGTGCGGGGGCACGGTTCCCGTCGAAGGGGGCGTCGTCATGGTCATGCACCGGATGAACCGGCTGCTGGAAGTCGACTTGGAGAACCTGACGGCCACGGTGCAACCCGGGATGATCACGGCCGCGTTCAACGCCCATGTCGAATCGCTCGGACTCTTCTATCCTCCGGATCCCAGCAGCATGAAGATTTCAACGATCGGGGGCAACATCGCGGAAGGCTCCGGCGGGCTCCGGGGGCTGAAATACGGCACGACCAAAGACTACGTGATCGGCCTCGAGGCCGTGCTCGCCAGCGGCGAAATCATCCGCACGGGCGGCAAGCTGATGAAGGACGCGGCAGGCTACGATTTGACGAAGCTGCTGGTCGGCTCGGAAGGCACGCTCGCCATCATCACGGAAGCGACGCTGAAGCTGGTGCCGCCTCCGGCCGCGAAGAAGACGATGCTCGCGATGTACAAGGATTTGTACGGGGCAGCCCGGACCGTATCCCGCATCATCGAGGCGAAGATCATCCCGGCAACGCTGGAGTTCATGGACAACCCGACGATCCGGGTGGTGGACGATTTCGCGAAGCTGGGACTCCCGCGCGACATGGAGGCGATTCTCCTGATCGAGCAGGATGGGGAACCGGAAACGGTCGAACGCGACATCGGACGGATCCGGCAAATCTGCGAGTCGGAGCGCGCCGACCGGATCGAGGTGGCGGAGAACCGGGAGCAAGCGGAGAAGCTGCTGACGGCGCGGCGCAGCGCGTTCACGGCGCTGGCCCGGATCCGGCCGACGACGATTCTGGAGGACGCGACGGTTCCCCGTTCGCGGATTGCGGACATGGTGCTCCGGATCAACGAGATCGCCGGGAAGCATGGGGTTTCGATCGCCACGTTCGGCCACGCGGGAGACGGCAATCTGCATCCGACGGCAACGACCGACGCCCGGGACCGGGAAGAGATTCACCGCGTCGAACAGGCGTTCCAGGAAATCTTCGAAGCGGCGATCGAGCTCGGAGGAACGATTACCGGAGAGCATGGCGTGGGCGTGGTAAAAGCCCCTTTTCTGGAATGGAAAGTCGGCGCGGCGGGCATTGAGGTCATGCGGGGCATCAAAAACGCGTTCGATCCGCATCAGCTGCTCAATCCCGGCAAAGTATTCGCCAAAGCCGCGAGGAAACGAGTGGTGATCGATCATGGCTGAGGCGAAGGCCGCCGCATCTGCGGTACCGAAGAAACCGGCGATCGACCACGCCCATCCGCTGTCCAGGACGTTGCTCGCCAAGCTGGATTACGATCAGCTGACCAATTGCATGCGCTGCGGATTTTGTCTGCCGGCTTGTCCCACTTTTCGCGAAACCGGCGTGGAGCCGGAATCCCCTCGGGGGCGCATCGCCCTCATGAAGGCCGTCGCGGACGGTCTGATGGAACCGGATCAAGCGTTTCGGGACCAGATGGACCATTGTCTCGGCTGCCGGGCGTGCGAGCCGGTCTGCCCCGCGGACGTCAAATACGGGCAGCTGATCGAACAGGCCCGTGACGCCATTGAAGATCACGCCGAACGCGGCATTGCCGCCCGAGGGGTCCGCCGGCTGTTGTTCCAAGGGATCTTCCCGAGCCGCAGGCGGCTTCGGTTGCTCGGGAAAGCGCTCGCCTTCTATCAGAAATCCGGACTGCGACGGCTCGTTCGGAGCAGCGGTATGATGAAGCTGTTCCCCGAGCATTTGCGGGAGATGGAGTCGATATTGCCGGAGGCCACCGGCAGGGGCGTGATCGAGCGGATCGGGACCTTCTACCCGGCAAACAAAGAGAAGGTGGCGCGCGTCGCGCTGTTTCGGGGATGCGTCATGGACGTGCTGTTCGCGGAAACGAACGTCCATACGGTGAAGCTGCTTGCGGAGGCCGGCTTCGAGGTGGTCATCCCGCGGGATCAGGTTTGCTGCGGGGCGCTGCATGCGCACAGCGGCGAGCTGGAGACGGCGAGAGACCTCGCCCGCCGGAACCTCGAAGCGTTCAAGGATGCCGGTATCGACTATATCGTATCCAATGCAGGCGGATGCGGCGCTCTGCTGGCGGAATACGACCATCTGCTGCAGCAAGATCCCTCATATCGCGAGCTGGCCGCATCGTTCTCATCGCGCGTCATCGACGTCAGCCGGCTGCTGGCCGAACGCGGCCGCCTGCTTGATTTCGCGGAAACCGGCGCAGGATCGGCCGCGGAGACGACTACCGTCACGTATCAGGATTCGTGCCACTTGCGCAACGTGATGGGAAGCTCGGACGCCCCTAGGCACCTCATGAAGCGGGTCGCGGGCGTCACGTTTGCCGAAATGCGCGAAGCGGACCGCTGCTGCGGTTCGGCGGGCATCTATAACGTGACGCAGCCGGAAATGGCCGGACAAATCCTGGAGCATAAGATGGAGCACGCGAACGCGACGAAAGCCCGCTATTTGCTCACGAGCAATCCGGGCTGCCTGCTGCAGATGAGGCTGGGCGTCATGAAACACGGGAACGGCTCCGGCATGGAAGCGATGCATATCGTCGATTTCCTGTACGGGAGATTGTCCGGCCCGCCGGACTGAAACACGCAGGATGGGCATGAGATCTCTCTCTTCAGGGTAATCTAATAGCGATTCGCAGATCCGGGGGAGGGACGCCCGAATGAACATCATGGACGGAATGGACGCCGCGAGATTTACGTCGGCCAACCCGCATGACAAGCCGCGCGAAGAGCAAGCGAAAGAAGCGGGCGCGAAGATGCCCATGGTGCTCCGTAATCTGAACAACAAATCCGACCTGGACCCGGCATCCCCGCAAGTCGCTTATGCCGAGATGGCGCAGCAGCCTCCGTTACCGCAGGAATAACTCGGAAAGGCCTCCGACACCGGTCGAAGGCCTTCCTTATGAGCGGAAGAAACGCTGTCTTCCCCTTCCCTTATTCCTTAATGCCCGCGGCCGCGCGGTCGCCGGTCAAATATTTCTCGGTCAAGATCGACAGAAGCTCGATCCCGACCTGATTGTAGCCGCCTTCGGGAATGATGAGGTCCGCGTATTTCTTGGAGGGTTCGATGAAGGCTTCGTGCATGGGCTTCACCGTGTTCAAATATTGGTCATGGATGGACTGGATGCTCCGTCCTCGCTCTTCGATGTCCCGGACGACCCGGCGGAGGATGCGCACGTCGGGATCCGTATCGACGAAAACCTTGATGTCCAGTACTTCCCGCAATTTCTCGTCGAACAGCACGTGCAGACCTTCCAGAATGACGATATTGTTCGGCTCTAGCGCGACGGTTTCGGTGGCGGAGCGGGTGTGAATGGTGAAATCGTACAGCGGCGCCTGCACCGATCGGCGCGCTTTCAGCAAATGCAGGTGCTGGACAAGCAGTTCCATGTCGAAAGCGAGCGGGTGGTCGTAATTGATCTTCTCGCGTTCCTCCATGCTAAGATGGGTATTGTCTTTGTAATAGTTATCCTGGGAGATGAACGTGACCTTGTCCGATCCCAGGCGGTCGATGACGGAGCGCGCGACCGTCGTTTTGCCGGAGCCGGTGCCGCCGGCGATGCCGATGATGAGCATTGCGGTTCCTTAAACCTCCCCATGATGATTGCAGGTTCCAAGCTTGTATTGTAACACAAATCCGAAGCAAATCGACGCATATTATTTCCTCCGCCGCGTTGGATATGTGCGCCGAAGTCCCCAGGACGGATGATCATGTTTAAGAGGGCTTGCCATAAATTGCGATTGACACGTCCTATCCGCCATGGTACTATATTGATCATTGACGTTGAGAAAACAACGCTCAATATGCGGTCGTGGCGGAATTGGCAGACGCGCTAGATTCAGGTTCTAGTGGTGTAACAGCCGTGGAGGTTCGAGTCCTCTCGACCGCACCATCTTACCAACGACAGGCTCGTAAATGACGGAAACGTGATTTATGAGCTTTTTTGCATATTCATATTTGAATCGTTTTTCCAAGGTGTTCCTTCCTCGTGTTAATCACGAAGAGGGATTTTTTATTTTGCGTCAACAGCCGGACGGTTTCCGCTTGCGTGAATACCCGCTTTGAAAAATGAAAACAATGGAAATGGAAAGGAATCAATGAAATCGACGAGGGATTGTGATGCTTCAACTGGATATTGGCGATGCGCTCGACTATGTAAAACAATCGTTCGGCGGAAGTCCTGACGTGATTGTCCGCATCCTTCAGTTGGGGAGCCATCCGGGGGTCCGGATGGCGGTCGTTCACATTGACGGACTGACGGATAAAGGGAAAATCAACGAATTCGTAGCGCAATCGCTGCTGCTCGCGCCTTCGGAGGAAGAATTGCGTTCGATGGACAACCAGGGCGGCGTACTTGAGGTCGTTTTAAAAAGAACGTCGACGGTGGGGGATGCCAAGGCTTGCGGCGACTGGAACTTCATCATGCACGCCTTGTTATCGGGCGATATTGTCATCTTGTTGGATGGCAGCGGCGAGGCCATTGTCGCGGATCTGCGCAAATTCGAAGGGAGGGCCGTCGCAGAGCCTACGACCGAGGTTACGGTCCGAGGCCCTAAAGACTCCTTCATCGAGTCGATCGATGCGAACATCGCTCTGGTCAGAAGGCGTCTGAAGAGCGTCAATTTATGGCTGGAAACGTTTGCGATCGGAAGGATATCCAAAACCGATGTTGCCATCTTGTATATCCATGGAGTTGCGGATAACCTTCTGGTGCAGGAAGTAAGAAATCGCCTGACGGATATCAAAATCGAAGCGATCCAAGGCTCCGGAAATATCGAAGAACTGATCCGCGATCAAACCTTCACTCCTTTCCCAACGGTTTTCAACACCGAACGCCCGGATATGGCGGTCGCGAATTTGTTGGAAGGACGGGTAGCGGTAATTGTCGACGGAACGCCGTTTATCTTGATTGCGCCTACCAATTTCTCGCAATTTTTCAAGACGACGGAGGATTATTATCAACGGTTCGATTTTGGCTTTTTCATGCGAATCATCCGGTACTTCAGCTTTTTTGTTACGCTCCTGCTTCCTTCGAGCTACATCGCGTTGACTACGTTTCATCACGAGATGATTCCGACCGTCCTGGTCATCAACTTGCTGGCTCAGCGCGAAGGCATTCCGTTCCCGGCCTTCTTCGAAGCGATGCTGATGGAAGCCGCTTTCGAGATCATGCGGGAAGCGGGGGTCCGAATGCCGCGGGCTGTCGGGCAGGCCGTCTCGATTGTCGGCGCCATCGTGTTGGGGTCGGCCGCGGTGGAAGCGGGCGTGGTCACCGCGATGATGGTCATCATCGTGTCCCTTACGGGGATCGCCAGCTTTGCCACACCGGGCATTGCCTTGAGCAATGCCGTAAGGATGATCCGGTTTCCCATGATGCTGCTCGCTTCCACTTTCGGCTTTTATGGCCTCATGATGGGGATGATTTTCCTGGTCGCGCACATGACGAGCCTGAAATCCTTTGGCGTTCCGTATTTGTATCCATTCTCGCCGTACGATCCATGGCGTCAGAAGGATACGATATGGCGTTCTCCTCTCAAAACGGCCCGTACACGCCCTGACCTCACGATGAAACAAGGAACTGCCCGCGGCGATTCGGAAAGAGAACGTCATGAAACGTAGCGCCAGGGCTTTGAGTTTGTTGTCGATCAGTGCCGTCATCCTTGCCGGTTGCTGGGATTATCGGGAGCTGAACGAGCTCTCGCTGGCGATGGCGATGGGAGTCGATAAAACGGATGCCGGCGGATATCGCGTCGCGATGCAAGTCGTCAACCCCAAAGAGGCTGCCGGACGTAATGTGGCTGGAAGTGGCGTGCCGGTCGTCGTTTTTACCGGGACAGGCCAAACGATGTTTGAAGCGATCCGCAATGTCACGCTGAAAGGTTCCCGGCGGATTAATCTTCAGCATTTGAGGGATCTGGTTATCGGGGAAGAGCTGGCAAGGGGAGGGGTAAAGGAATTGTTCGATTTATTGGAACGCGATCATGAATCCCGTCTGACGACCCGGGTATATATCGCGAAGGGCAGCGACTCGGAACAAGTTCTCAAAATACTGACTCCCCTCGATCAAATTCCGGCCAATGCCATCCTCGGCAAGATCAAGCTTTCGGAAAGGGTCTTGGGGGAAAATTACGAAGTCGATCTCGCCAGCGCGATCCATGGCATTTACCGGAAGAATGGCGGGTTCGCCATTAGCGGCCTCAAGATTATGGGTGATGCCGACATCGGGGAAAATAGAAGCAACTTGCAGCAGACGGATTCGTTGACGAAGATTACGGTTGCGGGGATGGCGTTATTTCATAATGGCAAGCTGACGGGATGGCTGTATGGCAAAGACGCGCGCGGGCTATCATGGACGAACAATAAGCTGAAGAGCACCGTGGTCAATCTGGAATGCGCCGGGAATCCGGGGAACATCGCGATCGAGACCTACCATTCGAAAACGAAGAAAAAAGCCCGTATCCGAAACGGGAAACCGATGATCGAGATTGACATTCGCCAAACGGGAAAGGTCGGAGAAGCGGATTGCCCAGTCGATCTGACGAAATCCGCCGAAATCCGGAAGCTTGAGAAATTGTGGGAGAAAGTAACGAAGCTTGAAGTGGAGAAGGCGATCGAGAAAGTTCAACACATGGGCAGCGATGCTCTCGAATTCGGAGAAACGGTACAACGAGACGAGCCAAAGCTATGGAAAAAAATCGAGGACAAATGGAGTATGATTTTCCCGGAGGTCCAGGTGGTGGTCAGAGCCGAGACTTCAATTTTACGTACGGGCATGAGGACGAAACCCAGCATGTCCAGCAAATAGCGCGGGGCAGTTCAGTTCAAGGCTCATGCGGTGGAGGCAGGATGGAGAAAGCGAAAATCAGTCCGGGACAATTGGCGGCATTGATTTTTTTGTTCGAAATGGGAACGGCGCTTGTTGTCAGCCTGGGATTGAAGGCCGAAAAAGACGCCTGGCTTGCCATTCTATTGGGCTTGGCCGGAGGTATGGGGCTGTTTGGCGTATACGTTTCGCTTTACCGCCAATTCCCGGATCATCCATTAACATCCTACGTAAGGATAATTTTGGGGAGATGGATCGGGTGGCCTCTGGGCCTGCTTTACGTGCTGTTTTTTATTTACGGGGCTGCAAGAGATCTTCGGGACGGTGCGGACCTGCTGATCAGCTCGGTGTTGGATCAAACGCCGATGATCGCGGTAAGCTCCATCATGATCCTGACGACGGGGTACGTACTGCATAAAGGAATCGAAGTGCTGGCAAGAACGGCCCAGATTTACTTTGCCGTGCTGATCATACTGGGTGTGCTAAGCAATTTTCTGCTTGCCGTATCCGGCGTGATCGATATCGACCGGCTTCTGCCCGTGCTGGAAAAAGGATGGAGCCCCGTCATCCGGACGACGCTCACGCAATCGTTCGAATTCCCATTCGCCGAAATGATTTGTTTCACCATGCTGCTTCCCTATCTGAACAGGCCCGCCAAAGGGATCAAGTTAGGGATGATGACTTTATTGGCCGGCGGTCTTGTCCTCAGTTTCAGTTCAGCCATGGACATTGCCGTGCTGGGAGTCGATATCGCCGGGAGGGCGACGTTCCCGCTTCTGATGGCGGTCAGCCTGGTCAATATCAAGGAGTTCATTCAACGGATGGACGTGCTTGTCGTCATGACATTGATCATCGGAGATTTTTTCAAGGTGGCTGTCTTCTATTACGCTGCTGTGCAGGGGGCAACCGATATATTCCGTATCCGGGACCATCGAAGGCTGGTTTATCCGATCGGGTTGATCATCTTGTTCATCTCGGCCATTATCGCCGCTAACTTTTCGGAACATATCGAGGAAGGAAACTTCGCTTTGATGACCGTGTTTCTTCTGTTCGGGGTCGTCATTCCCATTGTGTTGTGGGGAGCGGCTTGGATACGCAAGGCATTGCGGCAATCGCCATGAAAGGCCAAGCTTTACGGTTTCCTTCTTCCTAAATCGCCCCATTCCAAGGCTGAGACAATGAGGAGTATCAATACGATGACAACCACCTCACTCTTGCGCATGAAGAGGAAAGGGGAAAGCATCGTATGGATGGACGTATTCGGTTGTAAGCCGAGCAAAAGATCCATGACGAACACAAAGCAAACGCTCAAGACGAAGAGAATCGAAACAAGAAACCATTTCAGCAAACGAAAATCCACCTCCCGAATTTCGCCGATACGTTTATTTTGGGATTCGGGAACCGTTTCATACCTATCGTTGCGGGATCGCAGCTTCGGCGGAAAATAAAAGAGCGAAGGGGGATCCCCTTGCCCTTATCCGTGATTCAGACAGTATAAAATCGGCCATCTATTTCTGAAACGCCTCCGAAAAAACGTCTATCCGTCCGAAAACGACGGACAGACGTTTTACTTGGGCAGTCGCTTAGCCTAATTGGATCACTTGCCCCATTGCTTGGGATTCGAAAGCGGCCAGGATCACCTTCAAGGAACGCAAGCCTTCTTCGCCGGAGATGCTCGGAGGCGTCTTCGTCACGATCGACTCGACGAAAGCGTCGATGATGCCGCTCGGCACTTGTTTCTCGTTCGTCGCCATGGCGCCGACTTGATAGGTTTCCACGCTGCCGTTGGTGAGCTCCACGATCACTTCGTCGCCGTTCACGGTTCCGATTTTCAGCACGCCGTTCTCGCACCACAGCACCGTGCTGTTGTCGCCGCCTTTATATTGCGTCCAGCTGGCCGTGAGAGTGCCGATCGCGCCGCTCTTCATGCGAAGGATGCAAACCGCGTTGTCGTCCACGTCCGTTCCTTCTTTATGGATCGTGCCGATGAAGCCGGTCACTTCCGCCACTTCGTCGCCCAACAAATAACGGATCAGGTCGGATTTATGGACGCCAAGATCGCCCATCGCCCCCATGATCGCGTCTTTCTTGCGGAAGAACCAGCTGTCGCGGCCGTCCACGCTCCAACCCTCGGGACCCGGGTGGCCGAAGGCGGTGCGGAACGTAAGCACGCGGCCCAGCTTGCCGGAATCGAGCAATTCCTTCGCTTTCACGTGCGGGGGCATCAGGCGCTGATTGTGCGCGACCATGAGATACACGCCGTTGCCCGCCGCGGCCTCGATCATTCGTTTCGCTTCTTCCTCCGTGCCGGCCATCGGCTTCTCCACCAGTACGTGCGCGCCCGCGTTCGCCGCCGCGATCGACATGGGCGCATGGAGATCATTGGGAGCGCACACGCTCACCGCGTCCGGCTTCTCGTTTGCGAGCAGCTCTTCATAGCTGGAATAGGCTTTGCCGCCATAGGTTTCCGCCATTTCCCGCGCGCGTTCGATTACCGGATCCGCGAACGCGATCAACTCGACGTTCGGATTTTCCGCGTACTCGGGAATGTGTCTTCGCTGCGCGATCGCGCCGCAGCCGAAGACGGCTACTTTTATTTTGCTCATGGGCATAGGTCTCCTTATCGTTCGGATGAGATCAAAACCGGTTCAAATAGTTATGCTTGACCCATTGATAGCTGTTCGCGACGCTTTCCAGCGGCGGGATTTGGCAGTTGTCCTGTTCGACGATCAACCATTCAGCGCCTGCGCCGGAAGCCGCTTCAATGACGGCCGGCAAGTCGACGACGCCCTTGCCCAGCTCCAAGGTGAGCATCTTGCCTTCTTCGTCCTTGTCGTAATCCTTCAGATGGAGCAGCGGCAAACGGCCGGCATACTTCGGAATGTAGACGAGAGGATCTTCGCCCGCGAACTGCACCCAGCATACGTCCATCTCGACCTGAACGGCTTCCGGCGTCGTCGCCGCGTACATCGCATCGAACACGGACGAATCGCCGACGCGCTCCGTAAATTCGAAGTCATGGTTGTGGTAACCGAAAATCAAACCTTGTTTACGGGCTTCCGCGCCGACTTCCTCCAGGAATGTATACAACCGCTTCCACGTTTCCGGATTCCCGCGTTCCTCCGGCATGACGTAGGGGCAGATCATGTACTTGGCGCCTATCGCCTTCAAATAACCGATTTCCTTCTGCAGGTCTTCGCGCAGCAGATGCAGTCCGACATGGGCTCCGATGGCCTTCAGGCCCAGCTCCTCGAGCAGCGATTTCATTTCCTCGGCCGGGATGCCGCCGTAGCCCGCGAACTCTACGCCTTCGTAGCCCAGCTCGGCCACCTTGCGCAGCGTGCCCCGAAAATCTTCGGCCGTCTCGTTCCGAAGCGTATACAATTGCAATCCAATGCCCATTCTCCTCATGATGCCATTCCGCCTTTCGGGATTCGTTGATGTTGCTCTATTTCGTTCTATCATACGCGAAGATAGACAGAATAGACAATAAACGATATCCTCGAAACATGAACGATCTGGCTAATAGTTCTCCGGGAGGGCCTTCCTTTGGAAACGGAATTGCTGATCTGCGGATATTCTTACCATGCCGAGCCTTTTTACACCAATTTTAAGAACGGTTTGAGCAATTATTTGTTTCGGTTGCAGGTTGAGGGTTCTTCCGAGGTGTACGCCCGCGGGCGTCACTATCGAATGCGGGGAGGCGATCTGCTGATTTTGAAGCCGGGGGACGAGTACGATCTGCGAATCGAGCCTGCCGAGCCGGGAGGACGGGTCGCAAGCGGGGACTACTACTTATTCTGCCAAGGGGCGTGGATCGACGCCTGGTGGAACTGCTCTCCCCGTCCGGCGGTCAGCCGGATCGGCACGGATGAACGGCTTCTTGCTTTATGGAGGAATCTGCTGCTCGAGAAACGGCGCGGGCCCCGGGAGGAGAGCGCCGAGCTCTCCGATTGTTTGCTTCGCGCTCTTTGCTTGTACGTGGACCGGGCGATGACGGAGACGAGCCGGACGGATCGCACCTTCTTCGCCGCGCTGAGACTGAAGCGGTATATCGAGGAGCACGCCACCTCGACGTTCAAGCTGGAGGAGGCTGCCCAAAGCGTAGGTCTCAGCCTCTCCCGGGCCGTCCATCTTTTCAAATCCTGCTACGGCCTGACGATGATCCAATACGCGATCGAAATCCGGCTTGACGCCGCATTGGAGCGCATGAAATACAGCTCGATGAGCCTGGATCAAATCGCGGAAACCTGCGGCTTCGCCAGCTACTCGTACTTCCATCGGGTTTTCCGCAAGAAATACGGCGTTTCCCCCGCCCGATATCGGAATTCCGAAAGCTGACGGTTTTACAGCCGTGCGATAATATCCGCCGTTCGAATCGCCAAAGCTACTGTTGTCAAAGTATGATTTTCGGCGCCGGTGTCGGGCAGCGCGCTGTTATCCGCGACGAACAGGCCGGAGGTACCGCGGACGCGCCCGTATCGGTCGGCCGCCGACGTAGCGGGATCGTCTCCGATCCGGCATGTGCCCGCGTCATGGTGCAAATCGCCGAAAGGCGTGAGGCAGATGGGCGGCCGATTGTTGCGGGGAGCCAGGCGTATGCCCGCGTCCGCCGCGATGCGCCGGACGCCTTGCGACATTCGGCCGACCACGTTCCAATCCGCGGGGCTGAGCGAAAAATGAACTTTGACTTCCGGGATGCCGTATTCGTCCAATTTGCCGTAATCGAGTTCAATCCGGTTCTCATACCGGGTTTCGAGTTTGCCGTATCCGTACAGAGTGGCATCAATTTCCTCTTGCAGCGGTCTTTCTTGGGCAACCGGATACCAGTAGAAAGCTTCCGGTCCCGTGAGCAGGACGGAGTAGGGACGATCCGGCGTTTGCGGAACCATGATATTCAGAGGGCCGAGGGGGACCGGAAAGCCCAGCGTACTGATCCTGCCCGTCGCCTGCAGGAACGTTTGATTCGTCAAATAATGGCCGAGCGCGCGGTTTTGGATGCCGGAGCAGAGAAGCAGACGCGGCGTTTCGAACGTGCTGGCGCTGACCACCACGGTTTTGGCCCTCAGGATATGCGCCTTCTTGTCCGGCGACATCACTTTAACGCCGGTTACTCTCCCGTTGTCGTGAAGAATTTGCACGGCACGCGCGTTGACCGCCAAATCGAACGGCCTCTCGTTCAACGCTCTGGCCATTAAGGAAATCGAACTGGTAAACATGTCCGTGTGGATTCGTCCGAAAGATTGCGGCTCGATATCGGCCGCGACGGGAAGCGGCGACGCTTTGGAATACCCGCGCATCCATAACCGCTCAAGCAAAATTTCCGTGAAGGACGATCCTTTCGCGAATTCCCGGGTCACGTTCATCACTTGCTCGGCGATGCCGTAATAGCTTTCCAGCACTTTCATCGGAACGGGCCATTTTGCCAAGTCCCATTCGTGCATGCGGGGCGTAAACGCATACCAGAACAACGTCCGTCCGCCAAGGGCAAACAGCTGCCGGGCGTTCGGATATTCGGGACTTCCGCCGGGCAGCAGCCTGGAGAGGTAGTTGAAATATGCGACCAATCGTTCCTGGTTCATCGTGGGCAAATTCCGGGCATGCATCTGCAGCTCCAGGTTTCCCCGGTCGATGATGCCGATGCGTTTGCGCTGTCTTTTCCACTGTTCGCATAAACGCCACAGCACGGCTCCTCCGCCGGCGCCGGACCCGACGATCAGCACGTCGTATTCGTTATGGGACATCTGTTCCAGCGACGCCAGCGGGATCCAGTTGCTTAACGTCGGAACCGGTCCGGACGGACAAACAGGAAGGGGACCGGGCGTTTGAGGGGGCTGATGGAGCATTTCCAATCACATCCCGTCCGTTAAACGTTCGTCGACAACCTATCATATTTCGCTCGCAGCGCGAAAATACCGCGTCTACGCTCTTTTTTCGGGAAAGCGGGTTCGTCCGCAAGTCCGCGAACGTTCACTTGAAACATTTGATCGTCCTGCTGCTTCGGCGGTACATTTCTTCTGGCGTTACCTGGCGCTGTGAAATAACATTATCGCAAATGAATCGATATGTTATGATAACAATTATTCTTTGTTATTTCTGTGCGCGAGCGGAGTGAAGGGCCGAATGTCCAAAAAAGTAACGATGCAGCAAATCGCCGACCACGTGGGCGTTTCCAAATTCGCGGTTTCCAAAGCGCTGTCCGGCAAATCGGGCGTCAGTCCGGATACGCGGGAGAGAATCATCCACGCGGCTACGCAGCTGGGCTATTTCGCCCAGAAGCGGAACAAGCCGCCCGCGGCAGCCCGCGCCGCCGCGGGCAAAGCCCAGCCGGGGCAGCCCAACACGATCATCGTGCTCATTCCGAACGTGCGGTACCAGAACCGACAGTCCGTGTATTGGGGAAGGATCATCGATGGCATCACGAACGCGCTGGAGGAGCACCATCTGGGCATGATGATCGTGACGGAGCAGATTACCGACAATTTCGCTCAGCTGATCAACCCGGATGCCGTGCTGGGCTTGGTAGGCGTAGGTCACATCTCCAACCAGCTGCTGCTCGAAATCCGCAATCTGGGCATTCCGTTCGTGCTCGTGGACCACGAGGATCCGCTGATCCCGTCGGATACGCTGTTCATGAACAATTACGAATGCGTGCGCCGGGTGACGAACTATCTGCTCGGACGGGGTCACCGCAGCCTGCAGTTCGTCGGCAACATCCGTTTCGCCCGCAGCTTCCAGGACCGGTGGCTCGGCTTCCGTTCCATGGTGGAAGAGCACGGTATCCCGCTGGCTCAGGACGCCCGGCTGCTCGAGTTCGAGGGCCTCAACCGTTCGGAGATGACGGAGGAGCTCGAGCCTGCCCTCCTCGATCTGGCGGATCGCAAGGCGATGCCCAGCGCGTTCGTCTGCGCGAACGATTCCATCGCGATTTGCGTGATGACCCTGCTGATGAAGATGGGGATCGACGTGCCGGGCCAAGTGTCCGTCACCGGCTTCGACAACATCGACGACGCCGCGCTCGCCAGCCCGGCGCTCAGCACGGTACACGTCAACAAGGAAGCCCTTGGTTACCGGGCGGTTGAGACGCTGCTCTGGCGCCTGGGAAATCCGGACAGCCCGATGGAGAAAATCCTGCTCGCGGGCGATATTCTTCTGCGCCAGTCCACGTCCGCGGCTCCGTGAGGGTGGGAGCGGTGTTCTCGGAGCAAGTTGTCCGACCGGAAAAAGTCACCCGAAGCGGTTGGCTGTCCCAAGAGCGGAAGCGATTCGGGAAGTACAGCTGACCGCCGGATCACTTCCCTGTCGCTAACGTTCGCTCTCGCTCGTGCTCGCGTTTCGCTGCTCGCATCTCGCAATTTAGATGGAAAACCTCCCACTAATTTCGGGAAATTCGGTATTTTTTAACATTTAGAAGGAGAACTTCCCGCTATTTCTGCCGACCTACCTCGAAAAAGGCAGCATTGGCCAAATTAGTGGGCAGTTTTCCCTTTTTTGTTCAAATCTCCGAAAACAGCGAGTTTTAGTGGAGGGTTTTCCCTTTAATCCCGAAACCTGCCGGAAGGTTGTTTTTCATTTTCAGTTGGAAACAATAGGAGGGAGGCCAAGCGCTCCAAGGGCGCTGAAGGAGTGGGTATCGAATGTTGAAGGTATTGCTCTTGTTATTGGCGGCATGGCTGGGCTGGGGCCAGGGGCTAGCGCAGGCGCATCCCGTTCCGCCCGACGGTTCGGAGCCGCCGCAGGCGTCCGCCCGGAGTCGCCATATCGCCGTCGTCATCGACGATTTCGGCAACGGGATGAAGGGCACCGAAGAGATGCTGAAGCTGCCGGTCAAGGTCACCGTGGCGGTGATGCCGTTTCTTCCGACCACCCGCAAGGATGCGGAGACTGCCCACGCCATGGGCCATGACGTCCTCATCCATCTGCCAATGGAACCGCTGCGCGGCAAGGCCAGCTGGCTTGGTCCGGGCGCCATTCTGACCCGTCTGTCGGACGAGGAAATCCGGCGGCGGGTGGAGGCGGCCATCGCGGACGTCCCCTATGCGGTCGGCATGAACAACCACATGGGGTCGAAGGCGACTTCGGATGAACGGGTCATGCGGATCGTCCTCCAGGTATGCAAGGAGAAAGGGCTGTTCTTTCTCGACAGCCGGACTTCATGGAGGACGGTCATTCCGAAGGTGGCCCGGGAGCTCGGGGTTCCCCTGCTGCAGAACGACGTCTTTCTCGATGACGTCTATACCCGCCGACATGTGTCGCGCCAACTCTCGGTGCTGCGGAAGGAGCTCAAGAAACGGAATACTTGCGTCGTGATCGGGCATGTCGGGCCTCCGGGTTTGATTACTTCCGGAGAATTGAAGAATGCGATCCCGGCTCTGCAATCCGAAGCGACTTTCGTGCGCCTCTCGGAGTTGATCCCGGCCGTCAGCCGTGCTCAGGGAGCCAAGCAGCGATAAGCGGCGATGCCGGCCGCGATGGCTTCCGCGATGCGCGTTTGGCCGCGCGGGGAAGTAAGCATCGCACGGTCGCCCTCATGGCTCAGAAAGCCGGTCTCCACGATGGCGCTCGGGATTTTCGCCGTGTTCAGAAGATAGAAGCGGCCGGCCGCTTTGGGCAAGTAACGCGTTCCCTGCTGTCGGTTCAAGCTGTCCTGGAGGAAGCCCGCCAGCAAGGCCCCGCTGGCGTCGTCTTTCCGGAAGAGGACAAGGGGGCCGCTTTTGCTGCTGCGGGTGGACCAATTCACGTGGATGCTGACGAGAAGGCCGGCCTCGAGCTCGTCCGAGAGCCCGCGCCGCTGGGACAAATCCCGGCGGTGCCGGGAGCGTGAAAGGTGCCAACGGTTGTCGTCGCTCAGCGCGTAATCGCCCGTGCGGTTCAATACTGCGTGGATGCCGCGGCTCCGCAGCAGCAGATACAGCTTGCGGGAGATCGCCAGGTTGATGTTGCTCTCCTTAATGTCGCCCCAGTGCGTTCCTCCGTCAATCCCGCCGTGGCCGGCATCGATGATGACGTCGGCGGCGGGAATCGCACGCCGGATGTCCGGGGGGGCGACGCCTGCGGATTTCTTGGCCGGCGCTGCCGGGATGGCGGAGACGGGAGGGGCCGTCCACCCCGAGGAGCAGGTCAGGACCGCGGTTATCAGCAGAACGAAAACACGGCGCATGCTCGCTCACCTTCTTCTCTGAGGTTCCTCCCCGTAGCGTAGCACCAAACCGTTACCGTCATACGAAGTTTGGCGGGCCGGTTTTCGGGGCAAACTATGGACAGCAACGAAGGAGGCGAGCACGGATGAGCGATGGCGCCGAGTATTTGAAATATGTCACGGAACGGATTGTCAGCTATTGGGAGGCCCCCCCATCTCCCGAAGCGCGCCGGGAACGACGGCTCAAACGGGAGCCATGGGCCTTCCGATGGTTCGGCCAGCTTCTGCCCGCGGGCATCGGCATCTGGTGGAGAAGCCGCCGGCAGCATGCCGGGAGGACGGATACGGCCGAGACCCTGTCTTACGGAGAAGGACAGGCCGATTATTCGTAAAAGCGACCGAGCTTCTGCAGCGTCAGGATCGGAATGAAACGGTTCCCTTCCATATCGAGCGCAAGATCCAGGCTCCCGCCGCTCCAGTCCACGAATCCGACGACGGGGAGAGCGTACAGGGCGGCGTCTCCATATGGCTCGGTCACATATCGGAGGTGCAGGCCGCCGCGGATGAGGCTCTGCACCTTTTTGCCGTTTCGCACGGACACAGGGGCTTTACCGGTCAGCCAGGGCAAATTTTCGTACGGGTCGAAGCTGTCTTCCCGCATCCATGATACCGCCGATTGGCCGGCAGCCGCCGTTCCGCCGAGCCCAATCTGATTGGAGGCCCCCGCATTTTCGACTTCCAGGGGCTTGATCAGGGGCAGAGCTTTCTCCCAACCCGCTCGATCGAACGGGAGCAATTCGCCCGTCTTGGCGTCGATCCAATACGACTCCCGGCCGACGGTCACCTCCCAAACCGCCGCGAACGGATGGTAATAATGGCGTATCGCCGAATAGGCTTCGTTTTCGGTCCGGATCAAGCCGTTTTCCAGCAAAGACTTCCGCAGCGCGGCCGGAGAGAATAGCACGTTCGGTCCCGCGCCGTATTCGCCCAACCGGTACGTCCCGTCGCTTGCCGCGTGAACGACCATGTAGCCGACCGTCCGCCCGTTTTTCTTCAGGATCGCCAGCCAGCCGTGCGTACCGGGGCCGAGAGCTTGTACGTCCGGTTTGGCGTCCTTCCATTCGGAGAAAGGCTGCTGCGCGGACAGGACCGAAGCCCATTCCCGCACTTGCCGCTCCACGCTCGACATCGGCTCGGCAAAGGCGACGCTTTTCGAAACGGGCGAGGAAGCCATGAGAAGAGGCGAGGCGAACAAAACCGACAGGGCGAGCACGACGGGCAACCATCGCGGGAGACGGGACAGCGTTCGTTTCGGTTCGGTACGGTTCATTAGCGCTCACCTGCTTGTGGGGAATTTGGCTTGCTTACATGCGGGGGCAAGTTAGGTTCATTGTAAGGGACAAGCCCCGCCGATGCTGTTGCAATCTGTCAGGCCGAAGGCGGTCCGGCGGTTCTGTTTTTGCCGGATTTCCCCGAAGGGGAGCAGAGAGGGCACAAGGCGCTCAGTCGATCCCCGGGAGATGGAAAATCCCGCAATTGAGCACCGAGACGCTAACGCGCGGACGGTATTGCCAGTCGATTTCGGCTTCCCGCTGCTGCAGCCGGCTGCGCAGAGCCGCGTTCTGCTGCGGATCATCCTTCGTTCTCTCCAGCTGCGGCCCGTAATAAAGATCGATTCGGTTCCGTTCCTCCCGGCGCCGCTGTTCCGCTTCCATGGCCCACGCGAAATCGGATGATTTGAGCCTGCGCTCCAACGCGCTCTCGAGCATCGCCATTCCTTTGCGCAAAGACAGGCCGTTCCTCAGCAAATGGACGTTGGAAGGCAAGCGCGGCGTCAGGCGCGAATCCTTCAATCGTTCGTAAAATTTGTCGTCAATGACGCCCGTCGCGAGGGAGATGCCCCAGCCGTACAGCTCCTCCCGTTTCATGTCGCAAGTGAAGCCGACTTTGAAATTGACCCCCAGCCATGCCGAATAGGGGGCGGAGCCGAGCGGATCGCGGACGCCGCGGGGAGGCTCCTCGAACATCGTTACGCATCGTCCGGCCTGGCGTACGGCGTCGAAAAGCTGGTTCAGCCGGCGCGAGCCGAAATACATCTCTTCCCGGACGACTCTGCCTCCGGCCGTCATGAGATAGGACAAGGGGGTGGAGAGGGCACCGGCGGGAGGGGGAGGGGACTTCTCGAACATCCACGAATAAGTCATCGTTTCCGGCTCCGTGCCGGTATTGTCGATGAAGCTCCAGTAGAAAGGTCGGCCGGACAGCGCCCGGTCGGCTTCCGGGGACAGCTTGACCGTCACGTGGTTCGGGCTTTTCTCTAGCAGATCGCACCCGGTCGCATCTATATAGGAAAGAACGAATTTCTGGACCTTCTTCGCGTTCATGTCGTCACCCCACGCTGCGACTGATTGCGGGCTTCCAGCATCGTATCCCCGAGATCGTCCATCCGCCTGCGCAAATCTTCCCCGTCCGACGACTCCAGCACCATTTTGGCGACTCTCCGCTCCCAAGATTCTTCCCGTTCCAGCCGCTCGACGATATCGTCCAATTCGCCGATCACCGATTCGAACAGATTGATTTTCTCGTGGAGCAGGTGAACGATATGTTCCTCGATCGTGCCGAGCGTGCACAGATTGTAGATTTTGACGTCTTGCGTCTGCCCCAGCCGATGGACACGTCCGATTCGCTGCTCTACCCGCATCGGGTTCCAGGGCAGGTCGAAATTGATGATATGGTGGCAGAACTGCAGGTTGATGCCTTCTCCTCCGGCCTCGGTGGCGATCATGACCTGGGCGCGCCGGCGGAACAGATCCATCATCCAGTCTTTGCGGCCCCGGTTCATGCCTCCGCGGTAGGGAACGGCCTGAATGCCGTGCTCTCTGAAAAAACGGAGCAAATAGTCTTGCGTTTGGCGGTATTCCGTGAACACGATGGCTTTGTCGTTCATTTCCCGAATGAGCTCCATCGTTTTCTCCGCCTTCGTATTGGCCTTGATGTTGCGGATCAGCTCGACCAGCTCCCAGATGCGGGCGCGCAAGGGCGAGCCCTCCGGCGTTTTCTTGAACAGGTTCACGAGCGTGAGGAACACGGCATCCCGGCTGGAGCAAACCTCGCGCTGCAGCGTTACGAGGGAGAGCATGCTCGCGAGATCCCCGTTCTCGGCGTAGGCATGCCGTTTGACGTAATCGGTAACGCCTTCGTACAGCGCCATCTCTTCGGGAGACAGCGTCAGCGGCACGTTCGTGACGAAACGGCGGGTGAACTCGACGCCTCCGTCGGTGCGCCGGTTGCGGATCATGAGCTGGCCGATGTTTTCCTGCAGCTTGTCCTCGTTTTTGGCCGCGCGTTTCCCTCTCACGAAGTTGGAGTTGAAATCGCCCTCTTCTCCCAATTGCCCGGGCTTGAGCAAGGTGATCAGGTTGTAAAGCTCGCTGAGGTCGTTCTGCACGGGGGTAGCGGTCAGCAGCAGGCAATATTTCTTGCGGAGCTCGTTCACGAATCGATAGTTGCTCGTCCGCTTGTTTTTGAGCTTGTGCGCCTCGTCCACGATCAGCAGATCGTATTCGTTCTCCAGCAGCAGCTGGCGGTTCGGCTCCCGCTTGGCCGTATCCATGGAGGCGACGACGATTTCCTGCTGCCAGGAATGGATGCGTTTGTGGGGAATCGCGGGCAGGTCGAACTTCTGCACGAGCTCGCGCACCCATTGCAGCACGAGGGAAGCGGGTACGAGGATCAACGCTTTTTTGACAAGGCCCCGAACCCAGTATTCTTTGAGGATCAAGCCGGCTTCGATCGTTTTGCCCAGCCCGACCTCGTCCGCCAGAATGGCCCGGCCTCGCATCTCGTGGAGGACTTTGCGCGCCGTTTCGATCTGATGGGGCATCGGCTCGAACGCGGGCAGCGCGCGCAGGCACTGCAGCTCGTGAAAATCGGTGACGAGCGAAGCTTCTTCTGCTTCCCAGGCGAGCTTGTACAGCGTCCAATCGTCCCAAGGGCCGTTGCGCTCCGACCTGCGTTCCAAATCTTCGAAGGCGGAGCGTTCGAACGACAGCTCTACGAGCGGATGAATAAGCCTCGCGGGCGTATCGCCAGAGGCGGATGAGGACGGGGGCAGGGCGGCGGGCTCCGCGGCGGGAGGCATCGGAACGTTCGGCATGCCGATCGGCTGGGGTTTCGGGGTGAGCAACGGCGGGTCCTCCTCATCGTCGGAAGTTACCCCATTAGTATGAGCTTAGAAACGGCATTCAAAACGATATCCCCAAAAAGTGACTCGGTCCTTCGAAGCGGATGCCGAATTCTTATCATCCGGCAAGGAGCCCGGGAGCTATACGTTTTGTCCTATGGATTCTCAATATGTGGTATAATATAATGACAGTCGATCACAATATCTTGAGTGATCTTGGGCGATTCGGGATTCGGTTACGGCTCGTTGGAAATCATGAAACATCCATCATATCAAGCGATCGGGAGAGTGATCCGGGGTGGAGACGGCGCAAACAAAGCGGTTGGAAGGGCTAAGCGAGAAAATCTTTTTGGACCGGTACGCATGGAAGAATGCGGACACCAGCGCCGCCAAAATCGGCGACGTCGTGCTCGTCCTGACGAAGGACGATCCGAAGTTTCCGGCCAAGGACGTAGGGGAAGTCGTGGGTCGCGACGGCAACAAAGTGACGGTTAAGCTGCGCAGCGGCGAGCTGGTGGAGTCCACGGTCGAGAAGCTGACCCTGACGATCGAGAAAACCCCGGAAGAAATGTGGGACCGCCTGGCGGCGGCGATGGCATCCGTCGAAACCTCTCCCGAGAAGCAGAAAGAATGGACCGAAAAGTTCCGCTGGGTGCTGGACGACTGGAAGCTCGTACCGGGCGGCCGTATCGCCGCGGGCGCGGGAGCGAGCGAAGAGCTGACGCTGTTCAATTGCTACGTCATCCCGTCCCCGCACGACAGCCGCGGCGGCATCATGGAAACGCTGACGGAAATGACGGAGATCATGGCGCGCGGCGGCGGCGTCGGCATCAACCTGTCTTCGTTGCGTCCCCGCCGTTCAATCGTTGCAGGCGTGAACGGTACCTCCAGCGGCGCCGTTTCCTGGGGCGGTCTGTTCAGCTACACGACCGGGTTGATCGAGCAGGGCGGTTCGCGCCGCGGCGCCTTAATGCTCATGATCAACGACTGGCATCCGGATGTGCTGGACTTCATCACGGTTAAGCAAACGATGGGCCAAGTGACGAACGCCAACCTGTCCGTGTGCGTCAGTAATGCGTTTATGAAAGCCGTCAAGGAAGACCTGGATTGGGATTTGGTGTTCCCGGACAAATCCGATCCGGAATACAACGAAATCTGGGACGGCGATTTGGACAAGTGGAAGAAGCTCGGCAAGAAGGTCGACCACTACCGCACCGTCCGCGCGCGCGACGTGTGGCACACGATCATCGAATCCGCGTGGAAATCGGCGGAGCCGGGCGTCGTGTTCATGGAATACTACAACCAGATGTCCAACAGCTGGTACTTCAACCCGATCATCTGCACGAACCCATGCTTTCATCCGGATACCCGGATATCGACGGAATTCGGTTTGATCCGCATCGAAGATTTGTATCGGAAAATGGGCGGAGAGTCGTTTCTGGTCGGTACGGATGCGCGTTTGGTGGAGCAGGCCCGCGTCGCAGGAGGTCGTTCATATGAAGTGCCGGGCGTTCATATGCGTTCAGCCGTCGTTTTTCCGACGGGGGTTAAGCAGACTTTAAATATCGCGCTGAAGAACGGTATGGAACTGAAAGTCACGCCGGAGCACCGGATATATACTCATAACGGTTGGAAAGAAGCCCGGAATCTGAACACCGAGGATTACGTATACGTGCAATCGGGAGAAGGAGCATTTTCGGATCATGACGGTTTGGGTGAGCAATGGGGGATGTTCCTTGGTTGGCTGACAGGCGACGGTTGGATTTCGAAACAAGGCGACATCGGTATGGTATTCGGTGCGAACGATGCCGAAGTCATCGAATGCATGGTTGAAGCAGGGGAATCAATTTCGGGCATTAAGGCGAAAGTGTTCGAACGCCCTAATGGAACGAAACATATATTTTGGCATAGGAAAGCGCTGCGGAATCGGCTTCTGGAGCTCGGTGTGAAGCATGTGAAGGCGCCGGAGAAAGAGGTGCCGCAAGCGCTGTTTACGGCCTCCAAACCGACGGTTACCGCCTTCCTGCAGGCGTTGTTCAGTGCAGACGGTACGGTTTGCGACAGGGACGAAATGCATCGTACCGTACGACTCTCGTCCTCTTCCAAGAAGCTTCTGCAAGGTGTGCAATTGCTGTTGTTGAACTACGGTATTCACGGGTTGATTTACGAACGGCCCAAATCGTCGCAAATGAACTTTCAGTATACGAAGCTGAATGGCGAGCACCGTACGTACGAAAGCAGGCCGTTTTTCGAGCTGGAGCTCAACGGAAACAACATTGCTGTGTTTAAGGAAGAGATTGGTTTCCGGTATGCATCGAGGAAGCAAGAGGCGTTGAACCGGATCGCTCGGCCTTCCCGCAAATCCGAGAAATTTGTCTCCAAGGTCGAAAACGTAACACCAGGGGATGTTGTAACGGTATACGACATTACCGAACCGATGACGCATTCCCTTATCGCGAACGGCATGGTTGTTCACAACTGCGGGGAACAAGGCCTGCCAGCTTGGGGCGTCTGCAACCTGTCCGCGATCAACCTGTCCAAGTTCTACGACGCCGAGAAGCATGATGTAGACTGGGAGGAGCTCGGCAAGGTTGTCCGTTACGCGACCCGTTTTCTGGACAATGTCATCGACAAGACGCCTTACCATTTCCCGGAGAACGAGCGCAACCAGAAGAACGAGCGCCGCGTCGGCCTGGGCACGATGGGATTGGCCGAGCTGATGATCCGCCTGGAAATACGCTACGGCAGCGAGGACTCCCTGGAATTCCTCGACAAGCTGTACGGCTTCATGGCCCGGGAAGCGTACCTCGCGTCCACGGAAATCGCCGCAGAGAAAGGCTCCTTCCCGGCGTTCGACGCCGAGAAGTTCCTGCAATCCGGCTTCATGAAGAACATGGCGGAAGTTTATCCCGAAGTCGGCGAAGCCGTACGGAAACGCGGCATGCGCAACGTCACCGTCATCACCCAGGCGCCGACCGGTTCCACGGGTACGATGGTCGGTACGTCCACCGGCATCGAGCCGTACTTCGCGTTCGAATATTTCCGTCAGAGCCGCCTCGGCTTCGACAAGCAATACGTGCCGATCGCGCAAGAATGGAAGGACGCGCACCCGGGCGAAGAGCTGCCGGCATGGTTCGTTACCGCCATGGATCTGTCCGCCATGGACCACATCCGCGCGCAAGCGGCGATCCAGCGCTGGGTCGACAGTTCCATCTCCAAGACGGCGAACGCGCCGGCCGACTTCACGGTCGAAGAGACCAAAGAGCTGTACGAGAAAGCGTTCGAGCTCGGCTGTAAAGGCGTAACCATCTATCGCGACGGAAGCCGCGACGTGCAGGTCCTGAGTACGTCGAAGGACAAGAAGAAAGAGGATGAGAAGCCGCTTGCCGAAGCGTCGGCCCCGGCATCCGAGCCGGCAGCCGCGGTTCCCGCAGCGGACGCGGCTGCCGCCTCTGGACTGAACGCGGCGCTGAACGAGAACGTGACGCCGGCTCAAGCCCAGATGTTCGACAAGCAGTACAAGTCCCGCCCGAAAGTGCTGCGGGGCGCAACGTACAAATACAATACGCCGTTCGGCATGGCGTATATTACGGTCAACGACATCGACGGCACGCCGGGAGAGATTTTCCTGAACGTCGGCAAAGCCGGCTCGGACGTGTTCGCGATGGCGGAAGCGCTCGGCCGCGTCTGCTCGCTGTTTCTGAGGTACGGCGACCACGGCAACAAGGTACAGCTGCTCGTCAAGCATCTCAAGGGCATCGGCGGCTCCGGCGCCGTCGGCTTCGGCCCGAACCGCGTCGAATCGATCGCGGACGCGGTGGCCAAGGCACTCCAGCAGCATGCCGGTCTGGCGGATTCCGAGCAGTACGCGGGGAACCATACGCCGCCGATCGCAGCCACCGCCGAATCCGGCGGCCCGGTCGCTCCGCAAACCGATAAACCGTACCAATCCAAGGACTTGTGCCCGTCCTGCGGCTCGGCCTCGCTGCTGAACATGGAAGGATGTAAAACCTGCGGGAATTGCGGGTATAGCAAGTGTTCGTAAAACAGAGAAGACCCCGGCGACGGGGTCTTTTTTTTCTCTTTTCTTTTTTTTCTTTGCTTTCCTTTTTCTTCTTCTTTTCTTTCTTCTATTTTCCTCGTTTCTTTTTCTTTTTCTTTTTCTTCAAATCTTTGCTCCAAATATAACCTCGATGCCCAATATGTTTTCAGTGATTAATTGTTTCCACCCTCTTAGAAATAGATGTGTCAAATATGACAAATACTTATTAATAAAGGGTGGATTTTGCCTTTATGGTTTTTCTTCGTTCAGCCTCTCTTTTGTTACTCAGTCTGATGATTATTTTATCCCCAATTAACCTCAACATTGCTAATGCTGCTTCATCCAAGCTTCCCATGTCGTCTGAAAAAGTCAAGAAAGAATTTAAAAACCGTCCCGCCAAAGGACAAAGGATAGAAATTGCTGAATGGCGCTCTGCAAACGCCAAACATTTTTTTAAAGATGATGGCGACTTCCAGATGGAGGTTTCAAAGGATTCCATTTTTTATCAAGATGTTAAAACAAAACAGTGGAAAGATATAGACAATACACTCGTTGCCTCTGACAAAAAGAAAAATGGATTCAAAAATAAAGCAAACAAATTTGAAGTTAACTTTTCTTCAACCACGAATGATGGATCGATACTGGACTTTACTATTGGTAATGCAGAAATCGAGTTTTATTCTAAAGAAGCACAAACCAGTTGGCAGAGGCAATTAGAACTACTAATAACGTATTACCTATCAAATCCTCGAGTAGTCTGTCAATTGGAGCTGCCGTGTCCGCATCAATTTCATCAGGATACACTGGCGCAAAGCTCGACAGCAAAATAAGTAATATTAGTCCGCATAAGTCTTATAATACAAATTATTCTCCTATTAATCCTTTGTATTCAACAAGTGCAGTAAGGGTTGGAGTTAAATCGTAGGCAAAATTGGAACATCAAGTTTTGTCGTAGGAATGGCCTCAGATGCCATATTAGGTGCAACTGGACTAGATCCTGATTATAATGCAAGAGATAGTCTTATTGATAATGTAATAAATACAGCAATTGGTATTGGGATTGGTTTCGTTGCTGTAACTGTGTTTAGTGCTTCTGCACCAGTCGCGCTTGGTGCAGGACTATTATACGGAGTAGGGTATTCAGCTGTAAGTGCTGGAAGAAAATTGGGTGGCATAGTCTTCTTTAATGAATTGGTGGTGATTTAGAATGCTTGGATTACAGCTTTTGCCTAAACCAGTACTAGGGCTTATTTCTTTAGTTGTGGGATGCTTTTTCCTATATAAATTATTACGAACTCCTTCTCATAATCGCGTTTCAGCAAGTGCATTCGTGATCGCCGCTTTTTCTACTTCATTCGTTACTTTACTCGATTACCTAGATGTTCTTGAATCAAACCAACTAGGCAATCTTGAAATCGGGAGTTTATTAGTTTCATTAATCATCATGGTTTATGGAGTATATATATCCTATAATAAGGGCCCCGATGAACAGAGGCTTAGATGGAGAGAGACATTTAAAGTATTAATAATTCTTTTGATTTTTCTAATTTTATTTGTCTTATTTGCAAAAGTGTTCTTATATTGAAGCTGTCAAGTTGAAGGCTCATTGAACGAAATGAGTTCCAGCTATAAGAAAAGAAATCCGGTCAATTTTACTGGATTTCTTTTCTTTCAACAAGAAGGATTGGGGGATAGTCGAAAATAGTTTGCTCACCAATTCTATCCGGTGTGGTAATTGGTCCAGGTGTCTTTTTTGGAGACAATGGGGGTAAACGTTTAATGCTTAGTTTTTATGCAAATATTCCATGGCCAATGTATCTAATTTTGTCTATTGGTGTACCAATACCGATTTTGATTTATATTATTAAAAATCGTTGTAAATATCCAGGTTCATTTACAATAGCTTTGCTAATGACCTCTTATTCTTCAGTATCAGCTGGATTAATTAAAATTGATGTCGTAAGTAACGGGCAACTTCATCTTCCGACATGGCTACCGTTGCCGGGGCTGGCAGGACTACCGTTGTTTTTGGTAGCTGCTTTTCAAAGCACGAAAGATAATCCGGAAAAAAGAAGAATTGTGATTATTTGTGCTGTTGTTTTTATTGTAGCACTCCTGATGATAGCGTTTGTTGTTATTTCGAAATTAATCCAAAGATAGTATCTCCAAATGCTGATAGACCACATGCGAGCGTAACAACTCCATGTTGTCTCTGTTTTATTAAACATTCAACTCGCAGAATTTAGGAAGAAATCCCGATGCACCTGAATTTCACCAAGGAAGTTCTGGGAAGCCGGTGGAAGTTATTCAGGGTCAGAAAAGGCATTTTGAAGAACGATGAAAAGAAACGATGAAAAGAAATCCGGTCATTTTGGCTGGATTTCTTTTCATTAGCAACGTCAACAAAAGCTTAGAGTTAACGTCGTGCATATTTATACATTGCTGCTCGAGAGGATTTTCTCATTAAATGTGAAAATGGATATCGTCACGAAGTAATTGTGAATTTTTCATTATCACCAATTATGAAAACGTCCTTATAGTAATAGGGATTGTCCCCAATTTTTTCTCAACAATTCTGACACCACACACTTTTTCTTTTTGTGATTTTTCATTGAAAGTTGTAAATGTTTCAAAGAAAGTTGGAAGTGTTGTTTCAGAACTTCCTAAAGTTCATTTATGCATATCACTGAATGAAGCCGGCGAAATTGAGGGGACAATAACAATTAATGATAAAGGTGAAAAGAGGATCAATATTTCGAATGAAAATGATAGATACATAGAGAACAGATCAAATTATTCTTGGTGTTGGAGGGAGGTGCATTAACGATTTTTTGAACAAAGGCGTAGTATCCTTCTCGGGGGCGGGTTTAAAGAAAATATCGAGAAAAAACGTTAGAAAACTTATTAAATAAAATGATACGGAGAAAATCCCCTTCGAAGACGCTGCCGGAAGCGCTGCTAGGTATGGAAGTACTTCACCAGTAAAAAAATAAAAGCGACGATCTCTGTATCGTTTTTAATAAAAAAAGGGTTACAGCCTGTTGTAGGTAGTGAGTTGCACAGCGGACAACCCTATTTATTCTTAAGGGATGAGGTTGAAAGTTTCCTACAAACCCTTATATATTGAAAGGCCCACAATTTGTTGAGCGTTTTTGAAATGAGAAATGAAGATCGGGAACAGGAACAACAGAGCGAGCAGGAGATGACAATCTCAAGAGGAATCAATCCCGGTTTTCTCGTATTCTTCAGTTCTCCACCTCCTGACGCTTGAAGTAGGTAAGTTGGAGAACGGTAGTGATCAGGACCGCCACGAACTGTCGCGGTTTCGATTCCTGGGGTCTCCCACCGCGAACAAGTCGATGCTGATTGTCTGAGGCGACCGAATTTCACGCGAGAAATAAAAAAAGCTCAACTGCAGTGATTTAACACTGGTTGAGCCTTTTTATGAACACAAGATTAGTTAATTCGATTGGGACAACAAGTATTGGGCATCTCGGATCAGGCAATCAGCAGCTTCCACAGAAATATGCTTGCCTCTTTGCGCCTCCACTTCATTCACCAAAGCAGCAAGCGCTTTCGAAGACAATTTGCTTTGCAAGCTGTTTGCGATGCCTGCATTATCAATCCACCCCGATTTCACAAAGCTTGTTACCAAGGCCTGCATGGATTGAATGCTGGTAGTCGTCTGGAACACGATCTTCTTGCTGCTTGCATTACCAGCCAAGTCACTTGCAGTGACCGTCAAGGTATGCGAACCGAGCGGCAGCGTATAGAGCGGGATAATCGCTCCTTGCTGCAGGGCATTCCCATCCAGCGTAACGGTCGTCATGCTTGCATCAACTCCGGATAAGCTATCATCCAGCGTGATGACCGGCGTAACCTCCAGTGAATCATTGTACGAACCATTTTCCACACCCGTTACCGTAATTTCCGGCCCGGTCGAATCCAGGTTAAAGCTGATGGTTTTAACAGCTTCAACATTGCCGGCGCTGTCCGTCGAACGGTAGCTCACTGTATGTTGGCCATCTTGACTAACAGTGACAGGCGCCGTGTAGGTGAGCCATGTAGTCCCGTTATCCAGACTATACTCCGTTTTGACAGAGCCCGATACATTGTCAGTTGCATTCAAGCTGACTGTCACATCCGATGTATACCAGCCGTTGCTTCCATTTGGAGCCGCTGGATTTATAGTTGCTGTCGTAACAGGAGCATCCTGATCGCTGTCGGCAAATGCGGTGATAAACATCAGATTGGCAGTCGAACCAACAGTATGCTCATTCGTGGTCCATTCGGTATAGCAATCCATAAAGTTTTTGGCAGGGAATATGGAGATGTCTGGATTATTATACTTATTTGGTCCTAACGGCATTACCCCTTTGATTACCCCTGGTCTAGGGTCGTCGTTCATAATCCCATATACGGTTTGAAGACTGTCGTCGCCATATCCCGTTACAAAGCTTTTTCTCAATGGATTAGCGCCTAGAATATAATTTAATGAGGAAAGCGCCATATTTTTAATCGTTTCGTTATACATTCCAAGAACTTTGGAACCAATCAGGGCTTCTGTAGCCGTATTAAGAATGATGTTGTTGCTGCCCCAGTAATAATTCCCTTGATTAATCGTATTATTCCAAGCATTGTTTCGATATCGATCAATTTTTAGGTTTGACCAAATCGTAAATTCATTTTTATACCAGTTCGCAGCATCCACGTCGCGGTTATCCGATTTCATGTAGTAGAAAAATGCCCATTGCCAGCCGCCGAGCCAATCTCCTGTCGGATCCTCAAATCTGTCCTTACTTTGCGAATAGTTATTCAAGAAGTAGTCGTTATACTTTGCATCGCCGGCAGCCCGATACAAGGATGCGGCAGCCATCAGCCTCGTGTCCTTATCGAAGTCCGTTTCATAAGCTCCTGACGGACCTTTAATATTATCGGGATTCTGTTCGAGATACATCCATCCACGCTTAGCAGCCTCTAAACAGGTAGCGGCAAACGCCGGATCATACTTGGCATAAACGATTGAAGCATGTGCCAAAGCAGCTGCTGCCCATGCAGTATCATTGGTCGGCCTTACGTTTGTGACATCGCCTCTTTTATCCCTGATTGCCCTATTGTTATTATCGTTACCCATTGACTCGACTTTTGCGTAGAAACCGCCGCTGTCAGGGTCTTGCATTTTCAGAATCCACTCGAGTTCCCATCTTGCTTCATCCAGAATATCAGGAACACCGTTTCCGCTTTCCGGAATATTGGACTGATCCGTATAGGTCTCCGGGAACAACTCATAAGACCATAAGAGAGTCATAACCGTTCCTGCTCCGGTAGTTACATACTTTCCTTTATCACCGGCATCAAACCATCCCTTCGATACGTCTCTGGTAACCGCAGAATTGGATTCAAAGGTGGCAGCCGTATCCTTAGGTGTTATATCTGCCCTTGGGTAAGGAGTGTACTGTGGTTCAAGCGCAATTCCTGAACGTTGAAAATAATAATATTTAGCCGCATCGACTAATAAAGGCTTATAAACGTCATCTCCGATCTTAAATCTGGGAGACTTATCTATACCGTCTGCATTAACCGTAATGTAATAATCACCCGGTTCTTTAAGGTCCGAGAATACAGCCTTTAATACCCTTTCTCCGGAATCAATGTCATAATTCTTTACGAGGACCAGTTGTCCGCTATACGCAACTGTGTCGTCGGCAACTCTCCTTACCTGGAATGGAGTTCCGACATCAGCGGTTAATTCATCCTCAAATCCGGAAACATAGGCATATTTCTCGGAATCGTTCCGGAATCCCACCTGATTTACCTTAATTGCCGGAAATCCAGGTTCTTTATCGGGAGAAGTTAGTTTAATCTGGTTTAACCAAACCGTAACCGGCTCATCGTTTGCTCTGTCCAGCAGGATCGCCTTTGCATTGTATTCATCCAAATCAACCGATGGGTCATTGTAAATATCCTTTAAGGGGATCTTTACATGCTGCCAATCCGTTGTCACGGTAACGTAATCCGTTATGGATTTAAATACCGTGTGTTCAACACCCGACGCACGTCTCTCCACATGGTCATCGCCGCCGATTTTAAATTGCTCCCCGCCATTTTTGCCTTTTACATTAAATTCCAGGTATCCGTTCGGAACATAATTGTGAATATCATGATTTGCCCATCCAGCCATTACAAGCACGGCGGACATCCAATCTACCTTAGTTGTAATATTAAATCTCAATGAAGGTAAATTTTCATAGGTTTCTTGCGTGTCAACAGGCAAAGCACCGTTTACCGTTTCCAATCCGCCGCTGCTACCGGACCACCCGCTATAAGTATCTTTGAATACATAAAAGTCCGGAAGATTTCTCCACCCTTCAGGAGCGCCGTAACTACTCGCATGGGCCACCATTGACGGCGAGATTACAGGAGTAAATACGATGGCAATACAAGCGATTAGAGCTAATAATTTTTTACCTTTCATAATAAACCTCCTCGAAAAATCGTATTAGAAGCTCATAGGCGAAGCCTGTTTCCTTTAGCACTTGGTTCGATCCGGACGAAACGATGAGCCGTCGCCAACACCACTAAACCCGGTATATATTATATTTCATTCAAACAGGCTGAAAGCCTGTTTGAATGAACGGGGGCATTGCTTAATTCTTTGTGAATGATACATCATCCATAAAAACATAGGGCCAGTTGCTGCCATTATTGACTTGCGTCCAGAAGCCAATCGTGCATTGTCCGTTCGTGACATTAATATTGGATACGGTCACCTCTTGGTAGCTTGGCGAGTCAAGAATCGCAGCAGACAATGTGCTTCCGCCAAAGTCCTTGGCCTCCAATTGACTGACGACGAACCCGTTTCCGCTTCGTCTTGCCCAAGCTTTCAAGGTATAGGTGCCGTTGGCCAATCCTGTAAACGTGCGGTAGGTGTAAACATTCCAGCTTCCCGTCTGACCGTTGTAGTGCGTCAGATGATAGGTACCGCTATGGGCCCCTCCGTTAGTTTCGGTATAAGAAGCGTTGTTCGTGCCGGTACCGCTCCATTCCGTCCATCCCGTTGGTGTCTGCGTACCGGTCCCATCCGCTTCAAATCCCGGATTTGCTACCAGATTTGTTGCATTTTGAGCGCTGGCGGCAAATGCGGTCACAAACACCAGATTGGCAGTCGAACCAACAGTATGCTCATTCGTGGTCCATTCGGTAGCGCTATCCATGTAGTTTTTGGCAGGGAACATGGAGATGCCTGGATTATTATACTTATTTGGTCCTAACGGCATAACCCCTTTGAGTACCTCTGACCCAGGATAGTTGTTCAAAATTCCATATACGGTTTTAAGGCTGTCGTCGCCATATCCCGTTACAAAGCTTTTTCTCAATGGATTAGCGCCAAGAATATAATTTAATGAAGAAAGCGCCATATTTTTAATCGTTTCGTTATTCATATCAAGAAGTTTGGAACCAATCAGCGCTTCTGTAGCCGTATTAAGTATTATGTTATTGCTTCCCCAGTAATAATTCCCCTGATTAGCCGTATTATTCCAAGCATTGTTTTGATATCTATTCAATTTTAAATTTGACCAAATCGTAAATTCATCTTTATACCAGTTCACAGCAGTCATGTCGCGGTTAGCAGATTTCATGTAGTAGAAAAATGCCCAATGCCAGCCGCCCATCCAATCTCCTGTCGAATCCTCAAAGATGGCCTTACTTTGCGAATAGTTATTCAAGAAGTAGGTGTTATACTTTGCCTCGCCGGTAGCCCGATACAAAGATGCGGCAGCCATCAGCCTCGTGGCTTTATCGGAGTCAGTTGCATAAGCATCTGCTCCTTTAATATTATCGGGATTCTGTTCGAGAAACCCCCATGCACGCTTAGCAGCCGCCAAACAGTTAGCAGCAAACACCGAATCATAATTGGCATAATCTATTGAAGCCTGTGCGAAAACAGCCGCTGCCCATGCAGTATCATTGGTCGCCCTTATATTTCCGATATTGCCTACTTTATCAAGTATTACCCTCTTGCTATCATTCCCATCTGACGCGACTTCTGAGTAAACACCGCCGCTTGCTGAGTCTTGCATTTTAAGAAGCCATTCAAGTTCCCATCGTGCTTCATCAAGGAAATCAGGAACGCCATTTCCGCTTTCCGGAATATTTAACTGATTATCCGTATAGGTCTCCGGGAACATCTCATAAGACCATAATAGAGTCCTAACCGACTCTGATCCGGTACTTACATACTTTCCTCTA
The DNA here is from genome assembly GCF_019400745.1 of Cohnella sp. CFH 77786. Classification (GTDB taxonomy): domain Bacteria; phylum Bacillota; class Bacilli; order Paenibacillales; family Paenibacillaceae; genus Cohnella. The sequence goes on from NZ_WJIB01000002.1 coordinate 138,002, forward strand.
TCGCCGGCATCATACCAACCTTTCGATACGTCTTTAGTAACCGCAGGATTGGATGCGAAGTAGGCAATCGTATCATTAATGTGATCATCCTTCGGGAAAGGAGTGTACTGTGACGAAAGCACAATTCCTGAACGTTGATTATAATAATATTTTGCCGCATCGACCAATAAAGGCTTATAAATGGCATCACCGATCTTAAATTTGGGAGAATTATTTATACCGGCCGCATTAACCGTAATGTAAAAATCACCTGTTTCTTTAAGGTCCGAGAATACAGCTTTTAAAACCCTTTCTCCGGAATCAATGTCATAATTCTTGTCGAGGACCAGCTGCCCGCTATATGCGACTGTGTTGTCAGCAACTCTCTTTACCTGGAATTGGGTTCCGACATCAGCGGTTAATTCATCCTCAAATCCGGAAACATAAGCATATTTCTCGGAAGCGTTCCGGAATCCCACCTGATTTACTTTAATAGCCGGAAATGCTGGTTCTTTATCGGGAGAAGTTAATTTAATCTGGTTTATCCAAACCGTAAACGGCACATCGTTCACTCTGTCCAGTAGGATAGACTTTGCATTGAATTCATCCAGATCAAACGTTGGGTTATTGTAAATATCCTTTAATGGGATCTTTACATGCTGCCAATTCGTTGTAACGGTAACGTAATCCGTTATGGATTTAAATATCGTGTGTTCAACACCCGACGTACGTCTCTCTACATGGTCATCGCCGCCGATTTTAAATTGCTCCCCGCCATTTTTCCCTTTTACATTGAATTCCAAGTATCCGTTAGGAACATAATTGTGAATATCATGATTTGCCCATCCAGCCATTACTTGCATGGCTTTCAACGGACCTCCACTAGTTGTAACATTAAATCTCAATGAAGGTAAATTTTCAAAGGTTACTTGCGTATCAACAGGCAAACCACCGTTTACAGTTTCCAATCCGCCGCTGCTGTCGGCCGTCCCGCTGAAAGTATCTTTGAAGATATAAAAGTCTTGAAGATTCCTCCACCCATCCGGAGCGCCGTAAATACTTGCATGGGCCACCTTAGACGGAGAGATTACAGGAGTAAATACGATTGCAATACAAGCGGCTAGAGCTAATAATTTTTTCCTTTTCATAAGCTGCCTCCTCATGTTGTTAACCATATTATCGATGCTCAAAAACGTTTCGAACCCAAATAGGAAGTTTTTGATGCGACCGAAACTCGTGGCATTTCACAGGAAGATTCGGACTTGCTTAGACTGATGGCTGTTCAGAGATTTTTCGAAATTCAGGGCAAATAGTTTTACTTGCAGTACTGATGTCTCTCTTCGCATTGAAGCGCTTACAAAATTCACCCCCTCCCGTTTCGATATTTTAATATGTTTGGATGAAGATTGGATACCCAAACAATTCGCTATGTTTTCAAGGAACAATTATAGAAACATGTTGGAAAATGGCGAGCGGAACTCTGCCCGATACGTCAGCAATCAAATAGCCCATGATGACGAAGCGTAGCGTGTGTCTGATTATAAGGTCGTGATATTGTGATTATTGACCGTGGAGAATAGGGAGATGGAACTATTCTTCTGATTATGTTATTAATCAGGGAAATAGTGTTGTTGATTGGGGGGATGAAGCTTACTTCATTTTTTGATTCTTTTGTGCGGTGTCGGAATGATTGGATCCCTTTAGAGATGAGACGATACAGTACGTCACCCGTCTGGCTCAGGCCGGTGTACCTGTGGAGCTTCATGTATAACCGGGTTGTTACCATGGATTTGACGATATCGTTCCGGACGCCGCTATAAGTCGACGGGCAAGAAGCGAGTATATTGGAGCCCTTAAGCGAGCGTTATGGGGTCAAGAAAGGAAGTAAGCGAATGAACCGACCGATCATCTATCTTCTTACCGGAGGAATCTTTCTTACAGCGACCGCCGAACTTGTCGTCGCAGGGATATCGGGCATGCTTGCGAAGGAATTACATGTATCCATCGGGATGGCCGGCCAATTGATTACGGCCTATTCGCTTTCGTATGCGATCGGTACCCCGCTCGTGATCTCGATGACGGCAGCAATGGGGAGGAAGAAGCTCTTAATGAGCTCGTTATTGCTCTTTATTGCCGGAAGCTTGAGCACCGCCTTACTGACAGATTACATTGCCGGGCTTTTCGTTATATAGGCAAGCGGGGTCATCTTGGTTACCTTTTTGAAAAGGCTGCAGAAATAATTCGGAGTCAGCCCGGCTTGATTTGCCCACTCTTCCAGGACAAAAGGAAGATGCGAGTTTTTTTGCATCATCGGAAGGAGCTCAATGATCGCGTCGATTTTTTCTTTCCTCCTCCTATTGGAGAAAGAAATGGCGTTGCACGTAAATTCAAACGGAACATGAAGAAAGGCATCCCCTTGTTTCAGCTTGCAGACCGTATCGTTTAATTCGATAAATCCCTTGCCGCCTATCAAGAAATGCAAGCTGAAATCCCTCGTTCCTGCTTCCTGGCAGACATTATGATGATCGGGGCATGCATATCGGTCGACGGAGTGAGGAAAACAGAAAAAGTTAAACTCATCAAACGGGGGTAAAAAATCTAGTATTTGTGGGGTATAATATCAAGGTGAAGCAACGATAGCCCTAATGTGTCTATCATGGGTCTTATGAAAGCGTCATCAAGGTCATGTGCTCATACATCCGAAAGGAGATCCGGAATGGGAGGCAAGATCCTCGCCGCGGTCAGGAAGACGAACAATATCCGGCTAAAGAATAAGCTGATCATTTCCATCGTGGTGGTGGTGTTCATCCCGGTTCTTCTCGTGGGTACGATCTTGACGGCTTCGTACCGCCAGAACGTCCTTGACCAAGCTACCCAGCAAACCAGGAACAACGTGGATAAAATCAAGAAACGCGTTTCGGACATTCTGCGGGTGCCGATTGAAATCTCGAACAAGCTGCAGGTGGATGACAGGTTATCCAACTTGGTCAATACCCGCTATGAGCATATCTTCGACTTGGTCAAAGCGTTATGGGATTTTCGCAATTTCCGGGACTACGTGCAGATATACAAGGAGATTGACAACGTCCGCTTCTATACGGCCAATCCGTTGCCCATCAACAACTGGGAGTTTCTCAGCGCGGATGAGTCCGTCAAGAACTCGGACTGGTACCGGGAGGCGTTGGACAAATCCAGCTCGTCCATCGGTTGGCATTACGTCCCTGATGAAACGAAGGGAAACCGCCCTTATCTCAGTCTTGTTCGCAGGATTGATTTCCCGCTGTACCGTTCCTACGGAGTGCTGGTCATCGATTTGGATCCGGATGAGCTTGGCGGGATTCTGAGCCAGGAGCCGTTCGATACGATGATTTTCGATGCGACGGGCTTTATTGTCGCTGCCAAAAACCCGCAGTGGGTCGGCCGGAAAATCGAAAGCTTGGATTTTGCCAAAGATTTGAGCGATAAACCGGCTGGCGCCTATGAGTTTCATTATGAGGGGCAGCCCACGAAGATCGTCGTGGAGGAAGTGGTTCCTCCGTTTAGCCGGAACGGGCTCAAGGTCGTTTCGGTCTTTACGATCGACAGCATCGTGAGCGGCGCAAACCGGGTCAGCAGGCTCGGGTTCATCATCATTGCGGCCAGTTTGTTTATCGCGTGCGTACTGATCTACTTCACCTCCTCCTTGTTGTCCCGCAGACTGCTTCTGCTTAATCGGATGTTGAACAAAGTCTCCATGGGCAATCTGAATGTGACTTCGGAAGTGGATGGAAACGATGAAATCGGCTTGTTATCCAAACAGTTCAACCACATGCTGGCCAGCATCCGGAGCCTGATGGAAGAAGTGAGCGAGTCCCACATGCAGAAAAGCCTGCTGGAGCTGCGGCAGCGCGACATCAAGCTGAAGATGATGGCGAGCCAAATCAACCCGCACTTTCTGTTCAATACGCTGGAGTCCATCCGAATGAAGGCGTATGTGAAAGGTGACAAGGAGATCTCCAACGTCGTGCAGCTCTTGGGGAAGCTGATGAGGCGCAGCATCGAAATCGGAGCGCGCAAGATCACGCTCAAGGAAGAGTTTGAGATTGTGCGCTGCTATTTGGAAATTCAGAAATTCCGTTTCGAAGACGAACGTTTGACCTACAAGCTCCATCTGGATGATGCGGCGGAGAAAGTGGAAATTCCGCCCCTCATCGTTCAGCCTCTGGCAGAGAATGCGGTTGTGCACGGGCTGGAGGAGGTTGAAGAGGGGGGCATCGTGTGCATCGAGGCGCGTGTGGAGTCGGACCGGGTCGTGATTACGGTGGAGGATAACGGGAGCGGCATATCGGAGGACAAAATGCGGGCAATCGGGATTTCCTTCCAGGACCTGGAGGATGCCGAGGAGTATCGGATCGGACTCCGCAACGTGCATCAGCGCCTCATTCTGACTTACGGCGAAGGATACGGGCTAAAGCTGGAAAGCCCGCCGGGATCCGGTACAAAGGTAACATTTTCCATACCGTTGGGGGGAAAATTGCATGTATAAAGTACTGGTGGTCGACGACGAGCCGGCAATCCGGCAGGGGCTCCTGAAAATTGTCGATTGGGATGCTCTTGGCTTCCGCGTGGTCGGAGACGTCTCGAACGGAAGAAAGGCAGTTGCTCTCCATCAAGAGCTTTCTCCCGAACTGATCGTCATCGATATCCGGATGCCGGTCATGGATGGTCTTGAAGCGATCCGCGAAATTCGCAAGACGGATGGGGATTGCCAATTTCTCATTCTGAGCGGATATGCCGATTTTGACTATGCCAAGCAAGCAATCGCAATGAATGTCAGCGGCTATGTGCTCAAGCCGATCGATGAAGAGGAGCTGAAGAAGGAACTGCTGCGCATTAGATCCAGTCTGGACCAGCTGTCGGATCGCGGCAAATGGTCCGGAATCCCTTCCGATGCGCTGCAGGAGGAGCTTATCCTCAAGCTGATCGCAGCGGATCCGGCGTATGCTCCGGAACTGGAAAGCGCACTGAAGCCTTTAACCCTTTTTGCGGGGAAATCCAAGCAGATTCTGCTGGCAGAGGCGGAGGACATCTCTCTTGCGGGGATGGGGGATCTGGAGTCGGTCAAAAGGAAATGGCTGGAAGCCGTGAAAGCGGAGGAACTCGGGTACGGGTTTCAAACCGGATCGTATGTCGGATTCCTGTTGAAGGAAGATCTCAGTCGGCCTGCCGCCTTTAACGAATGGACCCGGTTGCTGCAAGACGCCTGCGGGACGAATCTCGGCTTCACTGCCGCCGCAGGAAGGATCGTCTATGACCTGGCGGATATCCGTCAATCGTACGAGGGCGCCTTGGGAGTGTTGAAAAACCGCTTTTTGCTTGCCGGAGGACGGATCCACTTGGAGACGGAAACGGACTTGAGTCATTCGGCGGCGGCGCCGAACAAGGATGCGCCTCCGGATCTGGAAGCGCTGGCCCTCAAGCTGTTCTACCTGCTGGATCTTGGCAAACGCGAAGAGGTGGCGGAGGCGATTGAGGAGACGGGAAGGGCGCTTGCGGCTTTCGATTCTTCCGAAGCCGCGATCAAGTCGGGCTTTGCCCAAGTGCTATCTGTAGCTCTGAACAAGCTGGCGGTTCTCCATCCAAGCGTCAACATCCAGGACTATGCGCCTCTGCTGGCCGAGCTCTATCAGCACACCCATTACGATGAGGTGGTGAGCGCCGTTCATGCCCAGCTCGCCGGACTGGCGGGAAGGCTGGGGGCGGACGGCTGCCTGCCCGTGGTCAAGCAAGTGATAGATTTCATTCAGCGGCATTACCAGGAAAATCTGAAGCTGGAAACGCTTGCGGAGATGTTCAATTACAACAGGGGGTACTTGGGCAGAATGTTCAAGCAGCATACGGGCGACTCGTTCCATACCTTCCTGGATAAGATTCGTATTCAGCAAGCGATCCGGCTCCTCGGGGAAGGTCACAAGGTTTACCTGGTTTCGGAGCTGGTAGGCTATCCCAATGTGGATTATTTCCGCAGCAAATTCAAGAAATATGTGGGAGTTTACCCTTCTTCGTTTAAAGGAGCCCCGCCCAAGGCAAAGCCAATTCCACTGGAAATATCCTAGTACTTAACGGCTTTTATTATGGCTAGGGAGGCAGAATGCCGTGAAAGTCACCGCAACGAAAGTGGCGAGCGTTCTGATGGCGATCGCCTTGTTGGCGGCCACCGGCTGCATCAAGCCGAATACCGACAGCGAAAGCCGTTCTGCGGCACCGGTTTCGTCTAAGGATGGGTCACCCGCAACAACGAAAGATGATCTTACACCCATGACGATTACTTTCGCTGTAGGCGACAACAATCCGCTCTGGGACGACATGAAGAGCGAAGTCGGCAAACTCATATCGGAAAAAACCGGCATCTTCATCAAGGCGCAATTCCCGATTGACGGCCATGACGGGGATCTATTCGCCCGGATGGTGGCAAGCAACGAGTATCCGGATATGGTTGCGGCCAAAGGCAGCGTGGGCCAGCTGAAGGACGCCGGCGCATTGATCGATTTGGCGCCGCTCATTGACCAGCATGCGCCGAACATCAAGAAGCTGTATGGCGATCACATGAAGCGTTTGCGCTGGAGCAATGACGACCATGGCATTTATGTTCTGCCGACAGCTCCGGTAAACCAAACGTACTTCAATGCGGACGGCGGCTTCGAGCTGCAGCATGCCGTGCTGAAGGAGCTTGGCTATCCGCCGATCAAGACGGTGAAGGATTTCGAGAACGCTCTTCAAGCTTACTATGACAAGCACAAGACCACGGCCGACGGTAAACCGATCATTCCCTTGACCCTGAACGCAGGGGATTGGCAAATTTTGATTACCGTCACCAACCCGGCCGTCGCCACGACAGGCGCGCCGGATGAAGGCGAATTTTACATCGATCCGCAAACCTATGAGGCGAAGTTCCATTACCTTCGTCCGGAAGACAAGGAATACTTCAGATGGCTGAACCATATGCACGACATTGGCTTGCTGGAGGCGGAAAGCTTCGTGCAGAAGACGGATCAGTACAACGCGAAAATCGCCAGCGGCCGCGTTCTGGGACTCATCGATATGGAATGGGACTTCTCCGGTGCAGTAGCATTGCTGAGGAAAGACGGCAAGTTCGATCAAACCTACGCGCACTTCCCGGTTACCTTGAACGAAACTTACAAGAGACATGACTTTCAGAGCACTGGCTACATGGCGGGTACCGGCATCTCGATCACGAAGAGCGCCAAAGACCCGGCTCGCGTCATCAAGTTCCTGGATTTTCTGGCGTCCGATGAAGGGCAAGTGTTGGTCAACTGGGGGATCGAAGGCAAGCATTACAAGGTGGAGAACGGCAAACGCGTCATCCCGGACGACCTTCTGAAGATGAAGATCAATGATAACCAAAATTTTAGGAAAACGACAGGCGTAGATATGTACCGAATAGGACCGAGCTACGGCGACGGCGTGAAGGATCCGACGGGCAATTATTACACCACGGTCTTCCCGGAACAAATCGAGAAGGAATACACCCAAGCGGACAGAGAGACATTGGCTGCCTACCATATCAAGAGCTTCAGGGAATTATGGCCGTCCGAGGAAGAGTTCCCGGTTAGGCCGTGGGGCTCGGCATGGAACATAAACTTCGAGACCGGCTCCGAAGCGAACGTTCTCTTCCAGAAGTGCGAAGATATCATGAAGAAGCGCATTCCGGAAGCGATTCTGGCAGAGCCGGACCAATTCGACGCCGTATGGGACAAATTCATGCTGGATCTGGAGAAAGCCGGAGTCAACAAGCTGAACGAAGAATTTACCAAGCTGGTGAAAGACCGCGTGAAGCTTTGGAGTGAATAAGATGCACGATGTCAAATAATTGCATGAAAATGCGAACAATTCGAGTGGTGTTAAACCGCGTAAATTCGTCCTATGATCATGATGGGGAAAGTCTAGGCAGTTATTCGTCAATATCAGGACAAGCAAGCATTTTAAAGGAGAGAATGATCTGAACATGCAGACCTATCGCAATCCCGTTATTCCCGGCTTCCATCCCGATCCCAGCGTTTGCAGAGCCGGCGAAGACTATTATCTCGTCACCAGCTCCTTCGAGTATTTTCCGGGCGTACCGCTCTTTCACAGCAAGGATCTCGTGAACTGGCGGCAGATCGGCCATTGCCTGACCCGGCCCGGGCAATTGGATCTTGTCGACGTTCCCAGCTCCTGCGGGATTTACGCGCCGACGATCCGCATTCACAACGGCACGTTCTACATGACGACTACCAACGTGACGAAAGGCGGCAATTTCATCGTGCATACGGACGATCCGCGCGGAGAATGGTCCGACCCGATCTGGGTGGATCACCCGGGGATCGATCCCGATTTGTTCTTCGACGAAGATGGAACGGTTTATTTCACGTCCTCCGCGAACGGCGGCATCTTCCAGAGCCGGATCGACTTGAAGACGGGGAAACGGCTTTCCGAACTCAAGTTACTATGGGAAGGGACCGGCGGCCAGTACCCGGAGGCCCCGCATCTTTATCGGATCGGAGAGTGGTACTATCTCCTCATCGCCGAAGGCGGAACCGAGTACGGACATATGGCGACGATCGCCAGGAGCAAGAGGCCGGACGGTCCGTTCGAGAGCTGTCCGCACAATCCGATCTTGACCCATCGGAGCCGGCGCAATTCCATCCAGTCGACGGGTCACGCGGATTTCGTTCAAGCATCGGACGGCAGCTGGTGGACCGTGTTCCTCGGCGTTCGGCCGGCCAGCTATCCGAATAAGCATCACCTCGGGAGAGAGACGTTCCTGGCGCCCGTCACGTGGACGGAAGACGGGTGGCCGATTGTGGGCGATAACGGCACCGCCTCGGAGACGATGCCGGCCGGCAGTCTTCCGCTGCAGCCGGCAGCCGCGCCTTCGGCAAGAGACGGCTTTGACGATTCTGCGCTCGCGCCGCAGTGGAATTTCCTGCGTTCGCCGGATCCGGACAACTGGTCGCTCGCGGAGCGGGAGAGCTGCCTGACACTGCACGGCTCCCCGGCGACCTTGAACGACGCCGGCTCCCCCGCTTTCGTCGGCAGAAGGCAGCAGCACTTCCATTGCCGAGCGTCCGCGTTATTGACGTTCGCGCCGCAGCGGGACGGGGAAGAAGCGGGCATTACCGTGTACATGAACCAGAAGTTCCATTACGAGATCGCGGTGACCCGAATCGCAGGCGAACGCAAGATCATTTGCCGCAGAAGGATCGGGAGTATGTGGAAGGTGGAGAACGAGGCGCCATGGTCCGCGGATTCGGTCGTGCTGACTGTCAAGGCGGACAAGGAACAGTACGCCTTCGGGTTCTCCGGAAGCGTTGACGCCGGGGAGCCGTTCTGGTTCGGACGCGGGGAATGCTCGATGCTGTCCACGGAACTCGCCGGCGGGTTTACGGGCGTACTCATCGCCATGTACGCGACCGGCAACGGCATTCGATCTGCAACGCCGGCGCATTTCGATTGGTTTGAATACGAAGGCCTGGCTGAGGAGCACATCCAAGCATGATCGGAATCGGCGTTGATTATTATCCGGAGCATTGGGACCGGGAACTGTGGGAAGAGGACGCTCGGCTCATGAAGGAATCCGGCGTGAATGTCGTCCGGATGGCCGAATTCGCCTGGTGCCGCATGGAGCCCGAGGAAGGCCGGTTCGATTTCGGTTGGCTGGACGATGCGATCGATCTGTTCCAGCGCAACGGCATCCAGGTGGTGCTCGGCGTTCCTACGATGACGCCTCCGGCATGGCTTACGCAGCGTTATCCCGACGTGTTGCCGGATTTGCCCGGACAGGCTTCGTCGCGACCGGGCGTTCGAGGGCACCGATGCTACAACAGCCCGTCGATGCGCAGATTCACCCGGATCATTACGGAACGAATGGCGATGCGGTACGGCAAGCATCCCGCCGTCATCGGCTGGCAGACGGATAACGAGTTTATGCTTCACATGTGCCGTTGTCGCCATTGCAAGAATGGATTCGTGGAATGGCTCAGGAACGAATACGGGACCCTCGAGCGCCTCAACCGGGAATGGGGGACCGTCGTATGGAGCGGAGAATTCAGCGACTGGGAGCAGATCGGGCTGCACGAGACGCCCGAGAGGTACATGAATCCGTCCTTGCTGCTCGACTATCGCCGATTCCAGAGCGAATCGGTCGTCAACTTCCAGCGTGTTCAGGTGGAAGAGATCCGCAAGCACAGCGAAGGCCAATGGATCACGCACAACACGTGGACAGCCCCGCTGCCTCTCGATCTGGCAGCCTTGTACGGGGAGCTGGACTTCGCGTCCATCGATTACTATCCGGCCTCCAGTGCCGACAAAGCAGTAAGCAACCCCTATAGCGGCGCTTTGTTGCTCGATCTGATCCGGGGGATCAAGGGGAAAAACTTCTGGGTCATGGAGCAGTACGGCGGTCCGCCCGGAAGCTGGATGCCTACGTGGCCAAGCCCGTACCCCGGGTTTATTCGCGCGTTCGCTTGGCAGAGCATTTCCCGGGGGGCCGACGGCGTTCTCTTCTTCCGCTGGCGGAGCGGCGTTGCCGGCGCCGAGCAATTCTGGCACGGGCTGATCGATCATGGCAACGTGCCCGGCAGGCGGCTCGCCGAATTCCGGCGTTTCGCGGAGGAGGCGGGCGCTCTGTCCGAGCGTCTGTACGGTTCCCGCGTGGAGAACGAAGCGGCCATCCTGTACGATTTCGACAGCCACACCGCGCTGCAGCTGCAGCCTCAAGTCGACGGGTTCGATTACTATGAGCACATGAAAGCCGTTCATCGGTCTTTCCAAAAGTTGGGGATTGGCGTGGATGTCCTTCATACCCCGGATCAAATCGCTTCCCGGTACAAGCTCCTCGTCATTCCGTCCTTGTTCGTCATCGGCGAGCATACGGCCGCCAAGATCCGCAGCTTCGTAGAGCAAGGGGGCACGGTGGTCGCCACGCCGAGAACGGGCGTCAAGCGGACGAACAACCAGTGCCATATGCTGCAGCTTCCCGGTCCCTTGGCCGATTGCTTTGGCGTCCGCGTCTCCGAGTACGATCCGATCGGCCCGGGCGTACATGCCATCCAAGACGAGAGCGGAAATCTTTATTCCTGCGGTTTATGGAACGATTTGTTGGAAACGACAAGCGCCGAGCCGATCGCCCGGCACGCCGAATCCTTCTATAAAGGCACGCCGGCGGTGACGAGGAATCGGCTGGGCAGCGGACAAGCCTACTACGTCGGAACGTTCCCGGAGGAAGCTTACCTGCGGTCACTGTTCGGGATGATCGCCGGAGAAACCGGAATCGAAGCCCGGACGGACTTGCCGGAAGGGGTGCACCTGTCCCGCAGAAAGCGCGGTACGGAGTCGGTCCTCTTCGTTCTCAATCTGAGCCGGGAACCGAACGCGGTCCAGCTGGAGCGGCCGATGAAGAGTCTGCTGACCGGAACGATCGCCGCGCCGAACCTGGAGCTGGAGCCTTACGGGGTAGAGATCCTTGAAATCGACTCATAAAGGAAAAGGCCCGCAAACGGACGAGAGTTGGCGTTTTGCGGGTTTTCCCATGGAATGCGGGTGCGAGGATAAAAGAGAGGATACGTTGGGTATGAGTACGATGAGCTTGTGGTACCGGAAGCCCGCATCCGAATGGAATGAGGCGCTTCCGATCGGCAACGGGCGTCTTGGCGGGATGGTGTTCGGATATAGCGACCGTGAACGGGTGCAGTTGAACGAAGACTCCGTCTGGTACGGCGGGCCGATGGACCGGAACAATCCGGATGCGCTGACCTCCCTCGCGGACATACGCCGCATGATTGCGGAAGGCAGACTGAGCGATGCGGAGAAGCTGGCCGCCGAGGCCATGTCCGGTACGCCGCTGCAAATGCGCCATTACACGACCCTGGGCGAGCTGTATTTGCAATTCGGCCACCGGGAGGTTAGCGATTACCGGCGTTCGCTTGATTTGGAGCGGGGCGTCGGGTCTGTTACATACGAGGCGGAAGGAGTCCGCTATCGGCGGGAATACTTCGCCAGCTATCCCGCCGGGGTGTTGGCCGTACGCGTGGAAGCGGCCCGGCCCGGTTCGGTTTCGTTCTCGGCTCAACTGTCAAGAGTGCACAATTATTATGTGGATCAGGTGTCGTCCGTTAACGGCAATGCGATTTTCATGACAGGTTCATGCGGCGGCCGCGGCGGCTCGGACTTCGCAGCCGTACTCGCCGCTTTCCCCGAGGGGGGAGCGGTTCGCACGCTCGGCGAATATTTGCATGTCGAGCAAGCGGACAGCGTGACGTTGCTGCTGGCCGCCGCCACGACGTTCCGCGAGGCGGACCCGTACCAAGCCTGCATGGATGCGCTCGAGGCGGCATCCGGGATGCCGTATGCCGAGCTGCTTCAGACACACGCGGACGATCATGCCGCCTTGTTCCGGCGGGTGGAGCTGCGGCTCGGCGGGGCGGAAGATCGCGAGTTGTCCGGGCTGGCAACCGACGAGCGGCTGCAACGGCTGCGGCAGGGAGAAGAGGACCATGGTCTGGCGGCGCTGTACTTCCAGTACGGCCGCTATTTATTAATGGCGAGCAGTCGGCCCGGCTCCTTGCCCGCCAATCTGCAGGGCATCTGGAACGAGCATACGATTCCGCCTTGGGGCGGCAAGTACACGATCAACATTAACGCACAGATGAACTATTGGCCGGCGGAGACGTGCAACTTGTCCGAATGCCACGAGCCGCTATTCGATCTGATCGAACGGCCGCCGGACGGCAAAAGTGATGTATGGCTGCGGAGGGTTCGCCGCTCACCACAACACCGACATTTGGGGAGATACCGCGCCGCAGGACCTCTGGATGCCGGCTACGCATTGGCCGATGGGGGCGGCATGGCTTTGTCTGCATCTTTGGGAGCATTACGCATTCGGAGGGGACCGGGACCATTTGTCCAGGGCCTATGAGGCGATCAAGGAATCCGTCGAGTTTTTCCTGGACTACTTGATTGAAAATCCGGATGGGATGCTCGTCACGAGCCCGTCCGTTTCCCCGGAGAATACGTATCTGCTGCCGAACGGCGAATCCGGAACGCTATGCGCCGGACCGTCGATGGACAGCCAAATTCTATACGCGTTGTTCCAAGCCTGCATCGAAGCGAGCGAGCTGCTGAGCTGTGACGAGGATTTCCGCTGGAAAGTGAAGGAGACGCTGCGGCGTATTCCGCAACCGGCAATCGGCAAACATGGGCAGATTCAGGAATGGGCCGTCGATTATGAAGAAGCGGAGCCGGGCCATCGGCATATTTCCCACCTGTTCGCGCTACATCCCGGAAGCCAAATCACGACGCGCCGCACGCCGGAATGGGCGCGGGCGGCCAGAGTGACGCTCGAACGCAGGCTGGCGCACGGCGGTGGACATACCGGCTGGAGCCGGGCCTGGATCATCAATATGTGGGCTCGGCTGGAGGACGGCGAGGCCGCTTATGCCAACTTCCTTGAATTGCTTCGGCACTCCACGCTGCCCAATCTGTTCGATAACCATCCGCCGTTCCAGATCGACGGGAATTTCGGCGGAACGGCAGGCATCGCGGAGATGCTGCTGCACAGCCATGCCGGCGAGCTGCATCTTTTGCCTGCACTGCCCGGAGCGTGGGCGGACGGCTCGGTACGAGGCCTGCGGGGCAGAGGCGGTTATACCGTGGATTTGCGTTGGGCAGACGGGAAGCTGCAGGAAGCAGCGCTCGTGACAAGCCTTGGCGGCGCCTGCAGGCTCCGCGTTCCGCATGCGGCGAGGCTTTCCATATACGAACAGGATGGCACTCCTGTCGATACGGCTCGGGTCAATGACGGATGCACCGAATTCATCGCCAAGAAAGATGTTCTTTATACGATTGCTTTAGGTTAACTTGATCCAATATTGCAAACGATCGATCAGGCGCAAGGCCCTTGATGGAAAACCTCCCCCTAATTTCGACGGAATCGGTACTTTCCGCGAAAAACGTTCAATTAGGGAGAGGTTTTCCTTCAATTTATCGCAATCGGGTACGAACCCGGAAATTAGGAGGAGGTTTTCCCTACAAGTGAAGGCGGGTGCACCTCCCCCGTAATCAACGACTATCGCTTCAAAAATATTACATGGGCTTGCCGGTGACGCGATTGCCTTTCAACGAAATCTGGTATTTCACGATTTGACCGCTCCAGAAATGGAACGTGAGGTTGATCGTGCCGCCGGTCGTTTCAGCGAAGAAAGTCGGCTTAATCGTGATCGTGTTATTCGCATAATCGGGGGTGAATGTGTAGTTGAACTCTTTGTAAGACGTCCAGTTTTGCGGACCGGCGTTGCCGCCGCTTGCGTATACGGCTTCCATCGTGGCAAGCAGATCGCCGTTGAAGGATGTCGGAATCACCAGCCCGCCCCCGATTGTGCCCGAAGCTTGCGACTGTACCGGCTTATTGGTGTAACGCACATGGATTTTCCATGCAGGCCCAGCATTAAAATTCGCCGTCAATACCGTCTTCTCACCGAATGAGCCCGAAGCGTACTTGGCAAGCGCGCTCGCTTTGACCGTCAAGACGCTGCCGCTGAGCGTGTAGTCCGTGCCGGGGCTTAGCGTGGCGGAACCGTCCTTGAGCGAGACGAAGCTGTTGCCGTTCAAATTCAGGTCGAGGACGGCATCCTGGACAGCTGTACCGCTTTTGAGGAAAATCAAGTCGGTGTTGGCGGTGGACGAACGGCCCGTCATGCTCTGCATGATGACATTGTAAAGGTCTGGATCACGCCACTGGTAGGTCGTACGGTTAAAGTGCCGGCCGTTGTCCCACAGCATATGAGTAACGCCCTTCGAGCGGGCATACTGCGTAAAATTTTCGATAAACTTCAGCATCTCGCCATGCTCGGGCACACCTTCACCGGAATCCCAGCCGAGCAGTCCGTATTCGCCGATGATGACGGGGATCCCCTTCGAGACAAACGCGTTATAGACGCCGTCAATCTGATTCACGATGTGGTCGATCGATGCTTGATCGAACTTCGTGTATCCCGCAATGTTAACGCTAAAATGCCAGAGTCCGTAATAATGGACGGTCGCAATCAGATTCGGATCGTTCAGTTTCGTAATGGTGGCGTTAAGCGAATCAAAATAGGTTTGCCCGGAACCCGTATGCAGCGTCGGCAGTACGAGCGGACGGGTGGCATTGCCTCCGCCGGTTCCCCTTACTACATTGTAGAAGGCCGTGTTCAGTTCATCGAGCAGCGAAAACTGCGTTGCATCGTCCACACCGTCAAAGACCGGTTCGTTAATGCTCTCGAACATAAGATTGTTGGAATGGTTCTTAAACCGATTGGCGATTTGCGTCCATACCGCCTTATATTCGGCAAGAACGGCGTCGTGATTCGCGGGCATCGTATTGACCCATTGCCACGAGTCGTGGTGCATGTTGATCATGACATAAAGACCGGCTTGCAGCGACCAGTCCACAATTTGCTGTACCCGGCTCATCCATGCCGGATCGACCGTATAGCCGGGTGCAGGCCCCGTATGCTGCATCCAGGTCACCGGTATACGAATGCTCTTGAAGCCTTGGGCGGCAATTTGCTGTACAAAAGCCTGCGTGACGACCGGGTTGCCCCAAGACGTCTCGTCGGCTCCCGTCGCGTCAAGCGTATTGCCCAGGTTCCACCCGGGCTGCATCGCGCTCACATACGACTGCATGGCGGTGGCGGCAGAAGACGAAGGCGTGAACGGCAGCAAGGACAACAGCATCGCGACGGCCAGCAGCAGCGATAGGTACGTTTTTTTCATGCTCATAAATACTCTCACTCTCCTTTGGTTTGAATGGGTTTCGCAGCTTCCCGCATTCATTATGAAGAACGATGCCAGTCACAAACCTCCTTTTCAAAAAAATGTAAGCGTTTACCGGTTTTTATTTTAGCAGGCGGCTGCCCCCTTCGATACCTCGATAATTAACTGATTTTTCATGTAAGAATTTGCTATGGTATTTTGGCCGGGCCCACACGATTAATATTGACATGAAAACAAGGTGATTCAACAGGGTATGTATCCGCTTACACCGCTTTTATAATATTCAACAAGGGAGGAGGACATCTCGGAATGAAAGTCGTAAGAACGATCCGTGATCAGAAATACTTGTTGTTGATGTCGTTTCCATTCGTGATCTGGGTTTTTGTGTTCAGTTACTTTCCCTTGTGGGGCTGGATCACGGCCTTTCAGAAGTACCGCTTCGGCAGGTCATTATTTGATCAGCAGTGGGTGGGCCTGAAGTATTTCCAGGAGCTGTTCCATGACGACCTGTTTTATCAGGTGCTGAGAAATACGATCGCCATGAGTGTAATGGGATTGATTGCAGGCTTTACCGTTCCGATCCTGTTCGCGGTTCTGCTTAACGAACTCAAAGGCTCATTGTTCAAGCGTGCCGTGCAAACGATCTCTTATTTGCCTCATTTCGTGTCATGGGTCGTTGTCGCCGGATTGATTACGAAGATGCTTTCCATTAACGGCGGCATCGTCAACGAATTGTTAATGAGCCTCCATATCATCGATAGTCCTATCAACTTCATGGCCAAGGGAGAATGGTTTTGGGGGATTGTCACCCTATCCGATCTCTGGAAGGAGACCGGGTGGAATTCGATTATTTTCTTGGCCGTTATGATGGGCATCGATCCGGAGATGTACGAAGCCGCGAAGGTGGACGGGGCCTCACGGATACGGCAAATATGGCACATCACGCTCCCTGGGATTAGACCTACCTTCTCAGTCTTGTTAATCCTGTCCATCGGCCATTTGATCAGCACGGGATTCGAGAAACAGTTCCTGCTCGGCAACCATCTGGTGATCGAGTATTCGCAAGTGCTTGACCTGTATGCCCTGAATTACGGGATCGGGATGAACCGGTATTCCTTCGGAACCGCTGTCGGGATTTTTAATTCGGCTGTCGCAATTGTCCTGCTGTTGATCGCGAATGGGTTATTCAAAAGATATACCAAGGAAAGTGTTATTTAAGGAGCGAGTTAGAAGATGACAGGGCAAACGCGCAGAAGAAGAGCGGCACGGTCCGACAAGATTTTCGACGGTTTGAATCTTCTGATCATGCTGTTCGTAATCACCGTTACGTTATATCCTTTTTTGAACGTTCTCGCGATTTCGCTCAACGATTCCAACGACACCGTTAAAGGCGGCATCCATATTTGGCCGAGAGCGTTCACGCTGGAAAATTACGATACGATCTTCGCGTTCCAGGGATTGATTACCGGCTTTCGCAATTCCGTATTGCGAACGGTCATCGGTACGATTCTGGGACTTCTCTCGGGGTCCATGCTGGCCTATACGCTGAGCCGCAAAGATTTCATCGCCAGACGGTTCGTATCCATTTTCCTGGCCTTAACCATGTATTTCTCGGCGGGACTCATTCCATTCTTCATCTTGATCCGCAACCTCGGGATGATGAACTCCTTCTGGGTTTATGTCCTCCCTGGCTTAGTCAGTGCCTTTAACGTGTTCGTCATCCGTTCTTTTGTCGACGGGCTTCCGTATTCCCTGCAGGAATCGGCCAAGCTGGACGGCGCCAACGATTTCCGGATCTATTGGAGTATCGTGCTGCCTCTGTGCAAGCCGGTGCTCGCGACCATCGCGCTGTTCCTGGCCGTTGGACAGTGGAATACATGGTTCGACACTTATTTGTTCAATTCCAATAATGCAAATTTGACAACACTTCAATTCGAGCTGATGAAAATTTTACAAAGCACGACGTCCGGGAACGAAGCCCAAATTCGCGGGCAGAACTTGCTTGAGATGCAGAGCAAAGTATCGCCGGAATCGATCAAGATGGCCATTACGATGATCGTTACGGTGCCGATTCTGCTTGTTTATCCTTTCTTGCAACGGTACTTTATCAAAGGGATGACGCTGGGCGCCGTGAAAAGCTGAACTTGGTAAGGCCAGGGCAACCTGTTCGTACAATATATCGAGAATGGAAAGGGGAACCGTATTTCCGATGAAAAGCAGAGTAACCAAATCTATCAGCCTGTTGATGGCCGCCATTCTGTTCTTGTTTATGGCTGCGTGCAGCAGCGGCAGCAAAAATTCCGAGAGCAGCGGCAGTCCTTCCGCGAGCACGCCGGCCGAAACCACGGCAACAGGCAGCGAGAAGGCAGACCAATCTCCGATCACCTTCAGCATGTATTCCGCAGCAACAAATGCGAACTGGAACAAAATGCAGGATGATGTCGGCAAGGAAATCACGGCCAAGACAGGCGTCTCGCTGGACATCAAATTTTCCTTGGGGGACGATAATCAGGACATTGCGCTCATTGCTTCGAGCGGCGACTATCCCGATCTGATCGCTCCTGCCGGCGGGGCGGCCACGCTTGTCGACGCAGGCGCCATGCTGGATCTTACCGAATTGATCGACAAATACGCGCCGAACATCAAAAGAGTGGCCGGAGAAAACTTGACCCATATGCGCTGGAGCAAGGACGACCACTCGATCTATTTCATCCCTACGCTCGAAACGATATCTTCCCCGGAGGTCGAAGGCGTAACGGATGCGGTGGGTCCATTCATGCTGCAGCATGCGGTCGTAAAGGAATTGGGCTATCCGAAAATCCGTACGCTTCAGGATTTCGAGAACGCGATTAAAACCTACTATGAGAAACACCCCACCATTGACGGCCAGAAAACGATTCCGCTTTCCTTGAACGCCGATGACTGGAACATCATCTTCACCGTCACCAACCCGGCATTCATTGCGACGGGCGCTGCCGACGACGGAGAATATTATGTCGATCCCGAGACGAAGGAAGCCACCCTTCACTACAAACGGCCCGAAGAGAAAGAATACTTCCGCTGGCTCAACCATATGAACGACATCGGCTTGATCGATCCCGAATCCTTCGTTCAGAAGAACGACCAATGGAAAGCAAAAATCGCCAGCGGCCGCGTTCTGGGCATGATTGGCGCAACCTGGCAATTCAACGATGCGAAGCGTTCCTTGATCAAGGAAGGTAAAGCCGAACGCACCTTCGGAATATACGATGTCAGTCTTTCCCCGGATATGAAGACACGGGTAAATCAGGTGTGGGCTTTCTCGGGCGGCTGGGGAATCGGCATTACCAAAGATTGCAAGGATCCGGTACGCGCCATCAAATTCCTTGATTTCCTCGCTTCGGATGAAGGCCAAGTGTTGAACAATTGGGGCGTTGAAGGCAAGCAATATGTTGTAGAGAACGGCAAGCGGGTGATTCCGAAAGAAGTGCTGGACCAAAAAGTCAATAATGCCAACACATTCTTTAAGGAAACAGGAATCGGATCCTACGGGTACTCCCTTCGTTACGCGGATGGCATGAAGGATCCGAGCGGAAACTTCTATACCCCGATATTCCCGGAACAGATCGTGAACGAATATACTCCGATCGAGAAAGAAGTGTTGGCGGCATACGGCAAAACAACCTGGAGGGACATGTTCCCGAAAAGCAGCGAGTTCCCGGTCAAAGAATGGGGCGCGGCGTGGAGTTTGCCGATTCCGGTCGATTCGGACGCCAACGTCATTGCCGAGAAACTCCGTAAAAACGTCATTTGGAAACGGATTCCGGAAATTATTCTTGCAAAGCCGTCCGAATTCGACAGTAAGTGGGATGCGTTCATGCAGGAGCTGGATAAAAATGGCGCCGAAAAAATGGAAAAAGATTTTACGAAGTATTTGAAAGAAAGATTAGAACTTTGGAACGGACAATGATAATATCGTATTGAACGGCTGCCGAAGCGACTCTGCTTCGGCGGCTTCTATTCGTTCCACAACACCAAGGGGGGAGCGATTCCCGAAGATGAGTCGGCTTCTCGTCATCCAGGAGTATTTAAACAATGTCCGAATTAAGAACAAGCTGATCTTATCCTATGTTCTCGTCGTATTTATTCCCGTACTTATTGTCGGAATCTTCTTGACCGCCCGATATCGGCAGGACGTGATCGAGCAAGCCACCCTGCAAACGATCAACAACGTAGATCGGGTCAAGCAACGAATGCTCGATCTGACCCGCGTGCCGACGGCGATATCGAGAAACCTGCAGGCGGACAGAAAATTGATGTATACGGTGAATGCCGAATATCCGACTACGCTGGACGTGGTGCATGCCTATTGGGACTATTCGAATTTCAAAGAGTATCTCGAGCAGAACAAAGAGATTTCAAGCATCCGGTTTTATACCACGAATCCGTCTCTTCTCGACAATTGGGAGTTTATCAAGGTAACCGACAAAATCGAAAACGCTTTCTGGTATCGCAATGCGATGAAACAGAACATCGTCCATTGGTTCGATCTTGCCGACGAAACGAAAGAGAACAAAAAATATTTGAGTCTGGTACGCAAAATCACCTTCCCGCAATTCCGAACAAGCGGGGTGCTGGTCATTGCCGTTAACGAGGATCAATTGAATGGGATTCTGCGGCAAGAACCTTTTGATACGATGATCGTGGATGAACAAGGCTTTATTGCCGCGTCCAATCATGCGGCTTGGAATCATGCCCACATTTCGGAGCTGCAGCTTGGGAATCAACTGACCGGCAAGCCAACGGGAACTTATCAGATCAAATACAACGGCAAACTTTGCAAAGCGATCGTGGAGGATCTGCAGCCGCAAACAAGCGGGATTCATATCATCTCCATATTCGAAATCGACAGCATCGTAAACGAGGCCAAGCATGTCAGCATACTCGGTTTTCTGATCATCGCGGGCAGTCTTCTGATCGCCATTATCCTCATCTATATGTTCTCGGGCGTCCTCAGCAGAAGAATCCGCGTTCTGAACCGGGAATTGTACAAGGTAGGGCTTGGGGATTTGCGAATCATTTCCGAGATCCGGGGAAACGATGAAATCGGTTTGCTGTCCAGGCAGTTCAACAACATGGTAGCCAGCCTCAGGCGGCTCATGGACGAAGTGGCCGAATCGCAAAGGATCAAAAACCGGCTGGAACTGCGCCAAAGGGATATCAAGCTGAAAATGATGGCGAGCCAGATCAATCCCCATTTTCTGTTCAATGCGCTTGAATCGATCCGCATGAACGCACACATCAAGGGGCAAGATCAACTCGCATCCGTCGTCGAGATGCTGGGGTTTATCATCCGCCGCAACCTCGACATCGGTTCCCGCAATATTCCTTTGGAAGATGAATTGGAAAGCGTGCGCTGCTATTTGGAGGTTCAGAAGTTCCGTTTGGGAGACGACCGGTTAACGTTCCGCATTCACATGGATCCGAAAGTCGAAGGCCAAGAGTTTCATATTCCTCCTCTCGTGATCCAGCCGCTTGTTGAAAACGCTGTCGTTCATGGTTTGGACGACGTTGAGCAAGGAGGCAAGATCGATATATCGATCTATAAGTCTGGCGGATTCATTCGGTTTGAAGTGACGGACAACGGCTGCGGGATTCCGGAAGCGAAACGTAAAGAAATCTTATCTTCTCTGAGCGATATGGAGGAGACGGAAAATTACCGGATCGGACTTCGAAACGTTCACCAACGGTTGTACATGATGTATGGGGAACCCTGCGGTCTTGTGATCGACACGGAAGAAGGCAAAGGCACGAGAGTGTCTTTCCAAATTCCATTGGGAGGCACGCAACTTGGAAACGCAAGCGAAAGCGCTTAAAGTGTTGATTGTGGATGACGAACCGATGATCCGGGAAGGGCTTCGAACGATTATCGACTGGGAATCGTACGGTTTTCGCGTGGTCGGCGACGCGTCGGGCGGTGTGGAGGCTTTGGCCAAGCATCTGCAACTGTCCCCGGATCTGATGGTCGTGGATATTAAAATGCCGGGCATGAACGGTCTGCAAGTGATCGAAGAAGTCAGGAAAGTCGATGAGAAGTGCTGCTTTGTCATCTTGAGCGGTTATTCCGATTTTGCTTACGCCAAGCAAGCGATCGGCTACGGTGTGAAGGGCTATTTGCTGAAGCCGATCAACAAGAAAGAATTGGGGCTCTTGGTGAAGCAAATCGGCGAGTATATCCTCGACCGGATCATCGCGGAGCGGAAAATGAAACAAGCCCAGACCGTCCGTCGGGCTGAGCTGCTGAAAGCCGTCCTCGTGAATGATCCGAACAGGCGGATGCTGGCAAACCATTTGCAGGAATTGAAAGGCTTTCTCGGCGGTTCCGGCAAACAGTTTCAAATTACTCTCTTTCGGTTTAACCCCGGGGAAACGGGGGATTCCGCGGCAGCTAAGACTCTGTTTGAGGAAGCCTTGTTCGAGTATGTGGAGGACAGGAATATCGGCTGGGTATTTCCAGTCGGAACGGATATGGGTGTATTGCTTATTGACCGCAACGCCCAGGATGAATTTAACGGGAATGGGCTGCGGAACATCCAGGCGGCATTCCATTCGGGCTCAACGTTTACGGCGGCTTCGGGACAGATCGTGGGGGATGTGGAAGCGCTAATCCACAGCTATAGGACGGCGAAAGATCTGATGAACCGCAGCTTTTGGCTTGCGCCGGGCAAGATCCACGGACAACGGGCCGAGGAGCAGAAGGTCCGGGAGCCGGCCCCCGAGCCTGACATCCAAGCCCTGGCCAGTCGGATCTATTATGCGCTGGAGATCGGAAACGCGGGAAATATCTGCAGCGTGCTGAAGGAAGCGGCCGACCAAATCAGCCATTACGACCAGACAGAGCTTGCGGTGAAATCAAGCTTCGCCAAACTCGCCGTACATGTCGTGAAGTTGGCAGCCGTCTCCGGCCGGCAGCCGGCCATCGATCCTTGTCTTTCCATGATTGCGAACATGCATAAACACCGTCATCTCTCCGGCTTGATCGAAGAGATGGAACACCGGTTTCTTCGACTCTCGATCGAGATGAGGGGAACAGGCAGCTCTGAACCCATCATGAAGCAAATGACGGATTTCATCGATAGAAACTATAAGGATCCTCTGAGGCTGGAAACCTTGGCCGAGCTGTTTAACTATCACAGCGGTTATTTGGGCCGAATGTTCAAAAACCATACCGGTCTAAGCTTTAACGCCTATTTGGATAAAGTGCGCATCGAACGCGCGATCCAGCTGCTTCGCGAGGGCTGCAAGGTGCGCGAGGCGGCCGAACGGGTCGGGTACCCGAACGCGGATTATTTCCATCTGAAATTCAAGAAGTATACCGGCATGTCGCCTTCTTCTTATAAAGCTTGAAGCTGGGAATGATTTTTTCGGAACTCGCTTGGCGTGATGCCTTCCAACTCCATGAATATTTTGTTGAAGTAGCTCGGGTTGGGATAGCCCGATGCGATTGAAATCTTGTTGATGGGCATCGACGGGTCGCTGAGCAGCAGATGTTTACTGATTTGAATTCTGCACTTGGTTATATAGGAGAGCGGCGTCATCTTCGTAATTTTTTTAAACAGGCTGCAAAAATAATTCGGTGTCAGGCCCGCTTCCGACGCCCATCTTTCCAAATCATAGGGAAGATGGGCGTCTTTGCGCATTAGAGGTAGAAGTTGAATGACCTTCTCGATGTTTCCCTTTCCTTTCCTGTTGGCAAAAGGGATCGCGTTGCTGATGAATTCAATCAGTACGGCATAGGTAAGTGCGGATAGCTTGGTCGGTCGGGAGATATTAAACTGCTCTACTTCTTCGATGAGATCGAGGAAAGATCGCTCTAACAGTTCGCTCTCGTTCATGAACCAGAGGGAGGATTCGTGAAAGCCCCTTTCCAATAGGAAATCCGTCAGTTTGTTGCCGTTGAATTGCATCCAGTAGATATCCCAACTTTCGTCATTCGACATATGGTAACTCATTTTCTGATACGGAACGTGTAGAAAAACATCTCCTTGCTTCAAGGCGTAGACCGTGTTATCGATCTCCAGATACCCCTTGCCGCCTACGATAAAATGCAAGCTGAAATCTTTCACACCTTCTTCACGGAGGACGTAGTGTTTGTCGGGACGAGTATATTTGCCTACGGAATGCGGGAAACAAAAGAAATTGAGTTCATCGAACGGCGGCAAAAAATAATGACGAAACATCATGAGATAGACGAACCCCTTTCCGCTCTTATGTGTCAATAAAACGTAATATCGTTATATACTAAGTATTATTATATTATTTAATATAGCATATCCGTTATTATATAATTCATTTAGAAAATAATTTTGTTATAAAGATGGGGCTGGGGACAATCATGAAATGCAACAACATCCGATCATCCAACCTATTGAATCGGGAATGGAGGTTCATTCGCGGAGACTGGGAAGGATTCCACGAGAACGGTCCGGAACAACCGGATTATGATGACTCCTCATGGTGCCATATTGGATTGCCGCATTCGTTCAGTATTCCATATTATATGGAGAATGAATGGTACGTGGGATACGGATGGTACCGAAAGCATATCAAGTGGGTTCCGGAATGGGAGAACAAAATGATAAGTCTGGAATTCGAAGGCGTATTTCAGGTCGCAGAGATATTCGTGAATGGAACCATTGCCGGGAAGCATGAAGGCGGGTATACGGGATTCAGTCTGAATATCACCCGACTGCTGAAGCAAGGGGACAACCTCATCGCCGTTCGAGTTAATAACCATTGGAACGGACAGCTTGCTCCACGTGCCGGAGAGCACACGTTTTCCGGAGGAATCTATCGTGACGTGAGCTTAACGATCACGAATCCGGTTCATATTGCCTGGAACGGTACTTTTGTATCTACGCCGCTGCTGGAAGCGAGCAAGGATCATGTTATGATGCAGGTGCGCATGCAAACGGAGGTTGACAATCATACGGATTCGGACGCGCATGCCATGGTTCGTACCGTTGTGAAGGATCATCAGGGTTTAAAGCTGATAGAGCTGGAAAGCACAGCCGTTGTGCCGGCCTGGGGAAGGCAGCGGATTGAAGCCGTAAGCGAGACGATTGACAATCCCCGGCTCTGGTCCCCTGATGACCCGTATCTGTATCATGTTACCACTGAAATCATCAAGGATGGAGCGGTGGAGGATCTTGTAGAAGAAACAATGGGATTCCGGTGGATGGAGTGGACCGCTGACGAAGGATTTTTCTTAAACGGCAAGCATGTGTACTTGAACGGGGCGAACGTTCACCAGGATCAAGCCGGCTGGGGTGATGCGGTTACCCAAGCAGCCATATACCGGGACGTTCGAATGATCAAGGAGGCCGGTATGAACTTCATTCGCGGCAGCCACTACCCCCATCATCCCGCTTTTGCCCGGGCTTGCGACCATTACGGCATTCTGTTCTGGTCGGAAGCGACCTTCTGGGGAATCGGCGGAACGGCCGGCGACACGGGGGAGCAGACACATTGGGGGAAATGCAGCGCTTATCCGGTACTGGAAGCGCACCAACAAGGCTTTGAACAAAGCGCCATTCAGCAGTTGCGCGAAATGATCCGCATCAACCGGAACCGTCCTAGCATTATCGTCTGGAGCATGTGCAATGAGCCGTTCTTCAGCCACGAATCCGTCAGGGAGAAGGCGATTGGTCTCATTCGGAAAATGGTGGAAGTATCGCACGAGGAAGATCCGACACGCAAAGCGGCGGCAGGCGGCGCCCAAAGGTGGGATTTGGACCGGCCGGACTTCTCGGATGTGGCGGGGCTGAATGGCGACGGGGGAAGCTTCTATCTGAAATGGGATGGCGATGATCGCGTCGACGACCCGGAGGCGGATCGGCCGGCGTGCCCCCAGGTCATCTCCGAATACGGCAGCCAGGTGATGAACCGGCCTGGCCAATATCGTCCGTTTTACGATCACGTTTCGGCGAGCCGGACCGTTCCTTACCGTTATGCCGCGCCCCGGTGGCGTTGCGGACAAGCCGTTTGGTGCGGCTTCCATCATGGCAGTCTGGCGGGCGATATGGGGCACATGGGCATTATCGATTACTACCGGCTTCCCCTGCGCAGCTGGTACTGGTACCGGTTTAATTATTCAGCGAATCTTGGGGGTGCGGATGCCGGCGATCTTGGCTATTTAGGCATCCAGCCGCCTGCTGCCGGCGATGCCGAACCGGCGTGGCCGAAGCCGGGAACGCCCAAGCGGATCAAGCTTTATCCGGGCGTCGGCAGCAGTACCGCGATAAGAAATGACGGAACCGACGATACGCAGCTCATCATAGAACTCGTGGACGAACACGGGAACCGCGTGGATGCCACGGCGGATGTAACGCTGACAGTCGTATCCGGTCCCGGTCAATTCCCTTCCTATCATCCAAAACGCATAGATACCGAAACGGGACTTGTCATCATCGAAGGACTTGGGGCCATTACTTTTCGTTCCTACTATGCGGGCGAAACGGTCATAGCGGCTACCGCACCCGGGTTGCAAGGAGCGTCCTTCGTTATCGCAACGGCAGGCGACGACGGCGGTATGGAACCGGACATGACGATCCCTCAAGTACGGACGGGAACGGTCCGTGCGGCCTCCATCGATACGGAATGGCTCGATCTGGCTACGCACCGGCCCAACCGGGCAAGCAGCGAAGCGAAGGGACACGGCAAAAGCAACGCCAACAACGCCGACCGCAGCACATCATGGAGAGCCAGCGGCACCAACTCCGGAGAATGGTGGATGCTGGATCTGGAAGGCGTCAAATATCCGAAACGGATCGAGCTGGAGTTTGATACGAAAGGGACTTATCAGTTTGTCCTCATCGGATCGAGCAACGGAAATCATTGGCAAACGCTGCTTGATTATCGTCAGAACCATGATGCGATCGACGCCGTCGCGGAACTTCTTGAGCCTAATGCTTGCCGATATGTGAAACTCTTATTCACGGATTTGCCGGCGGGAGTACCGGCAAATCTGAAATCGTTCGGACTGTACGGCTTGAACATGGAATAGACAGGGAATCGATTCATGGAGGCTGACAAAATCAGATGAACATTCAATTTCACTCGCCCGCCGTTTACTGGGTTGAGGCGCTCCCCGTCGGCAATGGCAGACTCGGCGCGATGGTCTTCGGAGGGATTGAGAAAGAACGCATCGCGTTGAATGAGGATACACTCTGGTCCGGTTACCCCAAGGATTGGAACAATCCGGGGGCGAAAGAAGCGTTGCCGAAAGTACGGGAGCTGATCGCGCAAGAAAAGTACGGGGAAGCGGATCGGCTCTGCAAGGAAATGATGGGGCCGTATACGCAATCCTATTTGCCTTTCGGCGATTTGCACATCGTGATGGAACACGGTCAGGTAAGCCGCTGGGGGGGGTATAGCCGAAAGCTCGATCTCTCGACCGGAATTGCGACCGTAGACTACAACGTAGGCGGCGTTCATTACACGCGGGAAATATTCGCCTCGCATCCCGATCAGGCGATTGTCGTGCGATTAACGGCGGGCAAGGAGGGCTTCCTGAGCTTCCGGGCCAAGCTGGACAGTCCGCTCCGATACACGTCGAAAGCGGATGGCGATCACTTTACGATATCCGGCCACGCGCCGGAGCACGTTGAGCCCAGTTACCGCGATGCGGAATATCCTGTGCAATATGGCGATCCGGTAGCCTCCAAAGGGTTGAAATTCCACGGACGCCTGGCGGTCGTACAAGATGGAGGAACGGCGCGGGCCGATACGGACGGCTTGCATGTCATCGGAGCGACGGTTGCGACTTTGTACTTCAGCGCGGCGACCAGCTTTGACTTCGGGCTTGGCGCAAGCAGCCCCGAACGCGATCCGGGACAATCGACCGCCGAAGCGATTCGTTCCGTATGCGGGAAGGGATATACGGATGTCCTTCATCGTCATCTGGACGATCATGGCAAGCTATTCGGCAGGGTTGCCCTGCATCTGGGCGAAAGCAAAGCTCCCTCGGATATGCCTACGGATCGGCGCATTGCCGAATACGGCAGCAGCGATCCGGGTCTGGTGGAGCTGTTGTTCCATTATGGCCGATACCTGCTTATTGCCAGCTCGCGCCTGGGAACCAGTCCGGCCAATCTTCAAGGCATATGGAACGAAGAGACGAGGGCGCCATGGAGCAGCAACTATACGCTGAATATTAACGCGGAAATGAACTATTGGCCCGCTGAAACGTGCAATTTGGCGGAGCTGCACGAGCCGTTGATCGATTTCATCGGCAGACTGGCCGTTAACGGCAAGAAGACGGCGGAAACGAACTATGGCGCAAGGGGATGGGTTGCGCACCATAATTCGGATTTGTGGGGACAAACGGCGCCGGTGGGCGATTTTGGAGACGGAGACCCGGTTTGGGCGTACTGGCCGATGGGCGGCGTATGGTTGACTCAGCATCTGTGGGAGCATTACGCGTTTAGTGGGGACGAAGCCTATTTACGGAATACAGCATACCCGATCATGAAGGAAGCGGCGTTGTTCTGTCTGGATTGGCTGATCGAGAATAAGGACGGTCACTTCATCACCTCGCCTTCCACCTCCCCGGAGCAAAAATTTCTGTTTGGGGATAAGCGCCATGCCGTAAGCGAAGCAACAACGATGGATTTGTCCCTGATCGCGGAATTATTCGACAACTGCATACTGTCGGCACAGCAGTTGAAGATCGACGAAGACTTCGCCCGGAACCTTCAGGAAACAAAGCAACGGCTGCTGCCCCTGCAGATCGGCAAGCGAGGTCAATTGCAGGAATGGTCCCAAGACTTCGAAGGCGAAGATGTGCATCACCGGCACGTTTCCCATCTTGTAGGAATATACCCCGGGCGGTTTATCACGGAGCAGTCTGCACCCGACCTCTTCCATGCGGCGAAGAAATCGCTTGAAATCAGAGGAGACGGAGGTACGGGGTGGAGCCTTGGCTGGAAGATCGGCCTATGGGCCAGATTCAAGGACGGCAATCGCGCGGAACGGTTAATCTCGAACTTGCTCACACTCGTGAAGAGTGACGCACCGCTCAATATGGACATAGGCGGCGTGTACGCCAATTTGTTCGACGCGCATCCTCCTTTCCAGATCGACGGTAACTTTGCCGCAACGGCGGGAATCGCCGAGATGCTGCTGCAATCTCATCAGGGATGCCTGGAGTTCTTGCCGGCGTTGCCCGATTCCTGGAAGAACGGGTATGTCAGAGGATTGCGGGGCAGAGGCGGATACGAGGTCGATCTGGAGTGGACGAACGGGGTTTTGTCGAAGGCAGAGATCTCTGCCTCCATCACGCAGACATGCGAAGTGTCGGTTAAACGGGCGATCCGGGTTACCCAGGACGGCCAAGAAGTAAATAAGGTTGAACTGGAAAACGGTCGTGTCGGATTCCGTACAGAATGCGGTAAACGATACGTCATACTGGCTACGGAATAGGATTGGAAGGCGAGAGGTTAAGGGGATGAAGCGTTCATTGCGCATCATCCCCTGTTCTTATACCTACGCACTCAGGTTATACTGATGCTAAAAATGATAAAGGCGGGGAAAGAAACCATCCATGGACCGATTTCGCAAGCTCAGCTTGATCAGACAAATCCTGTTTCTGATATTGATCATGATGGTCATTCTTCTGATTTCATTCATCATTACGAACCAAATCGCAAAGCGGATCGTCGAGAGAAAGGTTACGGACTCCGTCGATAAAATACTGCTTCAGGCGGAAGAGAAGATGACCAGCTTTTATGCGGATATGAGCGAAATCTCGACATCGCTGCTCTACAGTCCGACCATTCAAACCGCGTTGACTGTGGAAGATAAGGTGACCCTGGTTCTCATGAATCCGGATTTGACATCGATGTTCGCCAACACGATGGCGCTGAAAGAAAATATTCGAGGCATACGTCTTTATAACAACGAAGGAACGATGCTGGCCATAGCTGGCAAGGAAATCGGCGATTCCGCTAAGCTTCCGGTCCAAAAGACCGAGTATTCCGGCTTATTATCGACGGACGGTCCCCATTATACGATCACCGTTCCGATCTATAACCTGAAGAGCCTCCAGATTCAAGACTATATGGGAGCATGCGTATTCAGCATGGATGTAAGCAATTTCAACAGCATCCTGCAAAATACGAAGATCACCCCCAGCTCCCGCTTTCTGCTCCTAGATCAGAACAACAAAATTCTGGCGAGCGAAGGAGCCGTGTCCAATATCGATCCGATTGATTTGGCGGAATGGAAGGACGATAAACGGTACATCGTGCAGTCGGTTACGCTTCCCCACACCGGTTGGAAGCTAATCAATATTATCCCGAAGGACGAGCTGCTGCGGGATTTGGATACGATACAAAGACTGAATATCGCGACCTACCTGGTTATGTCCGGCATGCTCGGTTTGTTTCTGCTGCTATTTTTCTCCCGGATCATGAGGCCGATCAAAGCGTTGATGGATTTCATGAGGTCTTATTCGAAGATGGGAAGCGATTCGCGCTTCACCATCGAGTACCATAACGAAATCGGCGTGCTCGCATCCCATTTGAATAAAATGCTGGACGAAATCGATGCCCTGGGCCAAGAAGTCCAGCTTACGCAAAAACAAAAATATGAAATCGAAATCGCCAAGAAGCAGATGGAAATATCGGCATTCCGCAATCAGATCAACCCACACTTTTTGTACAATACGCTGGAATGCATCCGCGCTTTGGCCTTACACAATAAGGGCGAGGAGATTGCGGATATATCGGCCTCCTTATCCAATATGTTCCGATACTCGGTGAAAGGCAACGATTTCGTGACGATTCGGGATGAAATTACGCATGTCAAGGAATATGCCCAAATTATCGGGCTCCGATTTGCGGGAAGGATTCAGGTGGAAGTCGAAGCCGACGAAGGCTTGCTCGATAGGAAGACGCTAAAAATGCTGCTGCAGCCGATTGTCGAGAACGCCGTCTTTCACGGCTTGGAGAGAAAAAGAGGCAAAGGCGTCGTCCGGCTAACGGTACAACCGCTCTCAGACAACCGGATTCAATATACCGTACAAGACAACGGCTGCGGCATGGAGGAGGAACAGGTGCAGGAGCTGCTGCAACGTCTGAGGAATTCAGATGCGCTCGTACCTGAGGCGAAGGGTGACAAGCAAGGCATAGGGCTTGCCAATATTTATCGAAGAATAAAGCTGTTCTACGGCGATGCGGCGGAGATGGACATTCAAAGTCAGCTAAATGCCGAAACGATAATCAGGATAGCCATTCCGGCGCATGATAACGCGGAAGTAGAGGAGGGAACGAATCGTGTACAGGGTATTGATCGTTGACGATGAGCCTTGGGTTGCCAAAGGATTAATCGCCTTAATCGATTGGGAGAGCCTGGGCTACTTCGTTATTGGAGACGTCCACGACGGAATCGAGGCGATGGAAGCGATTCAGGAAATGAATCCCGATGTCGTTCTCTCGGATGTCCGCATGCCCGGATTAAACGGGATAGAGCTGATGGAAAGCATTCGTCATCAGGGGCTTCATACGAAGGTCATCCTGATCAGCGGATATGCGGAGTTCAAATATGCGCAAAAAGCGATCCAGTTCGGGGCCTTCGATTATTTGCTCAAGCAGGTCAACAAAAATACGCTGACCGAAACCTTGCTGCGGCTAAAGAATGAGCTGGAGAACTTGCATAAAGGTCAACGCGAGCCGGATTTGCACCTCGAGGAACTGTTCGAATTGCTCGAACCCGACAACAACATCAAAATCAGCAATTTCATGATCCATCGGGGAATGGAATTCGAGTTTCCCCACTACCGTTTCATCAGCTGTTTATATCCGCATTCGTCTTCTCGGGATGCCGTCGCCGAGCAAGCGGCGCAGAAGGGGATCCATTGGGTCAGTTTTCGCACGGGGCAAAACAAACGATCGTATCTGGTCAATTACGACGAACAGAAAAATCCGGTCGGCTTGCTCGATTTTATCTCGGGAAGCCTTGCCGGCGCTCAGTACGTGGGAATCAGCAGCATCGGGCTTTACTCGACGCCCATCGGCAAGTTGTATCAAGAATCGGATATTGCTCTGTCCAGCTCTTCCTTTCTGCAGGAGAAGAGAATCGCCGAATACAAATCGACGGACCACGCATCGGCGTTGACCAAGCTGGTCCTTAAAATTGAGCTGGCCATTAAAGGATATAAACGGGACATCATAAGGGAAGGGCTGGACGAGCTGTGCGAGGAATGCGAAACGCGGAGCATGCCGATCGACCAAATCTCCGCGGTTTACAACCAGATCGTCTTGTTCGTCTACAAATATTACGGCAACAGCGATCTTGTTCAAGGCTTGGAGTACATGACCTATTCCCAAATCGTGCGGTCCTGCGAGTCGGTTCGGCAGCTCTTCGAAAGGATCGGCGTCATCTTCGAACGGCAGTTGGACGAAGAGATGCAGCTCTCCAAAGAGACGGTGAAGAAAATCATCGATTACATCGATTCCAGCTATACGGAAGATATTTCGCTCAGCATGTTATCCAGACAATTCAACGTCAGTCTCGGATATTTAAGCGCCTTGATCAAGAAGGAGACTGGAACGAATTATTCGGATTACGTGGTCGCCAGGAGATTGAGTTTGGCTAAGGAGCTGCTGAGCGATTCATCGTTGTCGATTCAGGAAATCGTGGAACGGGTAGGGTATAAAGATTACTTTCATTTCAACAAGCTGTTTAAGAAGCACTTCGGCCTCACGCCGAGCCAACACCGAAAAAGATAACCGCGCCAAAATCTACACCAAACCAAAAACAAAACGTGAGCATATGGCGCGTCAAGGGTTCAAGGTAAGATAACGGCGAGAGGCTGCGAAAGGATGGGAACGAGATGAACAAAGGCTCTGTATGGATCTGGTATCCGGGTGATTTTGAAATCTATCACCATTTGCTGCTTAATATTCGGAGGGAAGAACGAAATTATCAATGGCCTGCATTCTGGCGATTGGATGACTGCTATCACAATGTCCGTTTCCGGAAACAGGTGCACTGCGACACTCCTGAAGAAATGACCGTATATGCCCATGGTGTCGGACATGTTTGGGTGGACGGGAAAAAGCAAGCCTTACGGAAGCCAATTATTCTTTCAACCGGAATCCACAATATTGAAATTTGCGTTGCCCGTACGGACGGTCTGCCTTGTGTCTATGTGGATGGAGTTCAGAGTGCCAGCAATTCGTCATGGGAGGCTAACGAATACAGCTTCGAATGGCTTCCCGCAGGTTGCAACGAACTGTACCCGAATAAAGAGGATGACCCGAACATTTTCTCGTTTCAATATGCGGAAATGTTGCCTGTATCGATAGAAAAGAGGCAGGAAGGTCTTCTATACGACTATGGAAAAGAAACCTTTGCCGCATTACTTTTCGAGAATATCCAAGCACCAAAGGATATTCGGATCTTCTACGGTGAATCATTAGAAGAAGCATTGGATACGGAACATAGTATTCTGATTGATGCTGTGCCGGCCGGAAGCGACAAGTATCGCTGCTCCTCCCGGGCATTTAGGTATGTATTTGTCAAGGGAGCGGAGATAGAGCAATTCGAACTGACCGCTTTGTATGAATATCTACCCCTCTATAAAAAAGGAAGCTTTACTTGTTCGAATGATGAAGTGAACCGAATCTGGGATATGGCCGAGTATACGTTACACTTGAACAGCCGGGAGTTCTTCTTGGATGGGATCAAACGGGATCGTTGGGTCTGGTCCGGTGATGCGTACCAAAGCTATTTCATTAACAACTACCTCTATTTCGATACGGATATTACCAAGCGGACCATTATCGCACTGCGTGGCAAGGATCCCATTGCCAAGCATATCAACACGATTCTCGACTACTCCTTCTACTGGATCATGAGTATCCATGATTATTATCAAGCGACAAAGGATTTGGATTTCGTTTCCTTTATCTATCCCAGGATGAAATCCATGATGGATTATTGTATCTCGCTTACGGATGAGGACGGTTTTATCCGGGGAAGAGAGGGGGACTGGGTTTTCATCGACTGGGCGGAAATAGACAAAACCGGTGCTGTGTGTGCGGAACAAATACTTTTTGCCGAAAGTTTAAAAGCGACATGGATTTGTGGGGATCTGATTGGCGCCGGTGAAACGTGTTACTTGGAACGTTACAATCAACTTAAGGAACAGATAGCCAAGTTTTATTGGGACGAAGATAAGGGGGCGTATATCGACAGCTTTGAATCCGGGAAACGTAACATCACCCGTCATGCCAATATTTTTGCTTTGCTATGGGATTATGCGGATCCGAAGCAGCGGGAGAGCATCATCATGAACGTACTTTCCAACGATGCCGTACCGAAAATTAGTACCCCCTATTTTAAATTTTATGAGTTGGAGGCCATGTGCAAAATCGGCCGTTTGGAAGACGTCACCAAGCAGATCCAGGATTATTGGGGAGGCATGCTTCAATTAGGGGCGACTACCTTCTGGGAGGAGTACAATCCTGCAGTAACCGGTCTGGATCGATATGAAATGTACGGCGACCGCTACGGCAAAAGCTTATGTCATGCTTGGGGAGCGAGCCCCATCTATTTGCTGGGACGTTATTATCTTGGCGTTAACCAAACTGCAGCGGGATACGATGCCTTTATAGTGGAACCGCAGCTTGGCGGATTGGAATGGATTAAAGGAACGGTTCCGGTAAACGGGGGAACGGTATCCGTGGAACTGACACAGGAGGCACTGGAGGTTCTCGCTGATAAGCCGGGAGGAATGGTGCGTGTTAATGGGCGGGAGTATCCACTACAGAAGGATATTCCTTTAAGGCTGAATATGAAATCCAGCACAACGTAACATCACAACAAAAACGGAGCCGCGCGGGTTTACGGGCTCCGTTTTCCAATTCATTCTGGCAAAGAACCCTTCAAAAGGGCAAACGGCTAGCGCAACAGCATTTCTGTTCCATATTTTGGTCATCCTTTGTTTTTGGAATCGGTTCGCCATTAATAAATAACTGTTCGTATACAAATACTACGGAAACAGCGATCTTGTTCAAGTGAATCTGGCTAAGGAGCTTTGCGACAAAAATCTACACCAAACCAAAAACAAAACGTGAACATATGGCGCGCCATGAGTTCAAGTTAAGATAAAGGTGTCTCAACCAACATTCAACACAGGGGTGAACAGCAAGTATGACAAAGTTTAAGAAGTTGAAAGTGCTTACAGTATTGGCCCTGGCAGGCGCCGTAGCTCTTACGGGCTGCAGCTCCTCGAAAAAGAACGAAAGCAGCAATGGCGCATCGCCGGCGGAATCGGCAGCCGCAACGAATTCGGCAGTGCCGGCAGAACCGGTGAAGCTGACCTGGTTTGCGGATGCAAGCTTCTGGAATCCTCCACAGCCTTGGAGCACCGACCCGAATACCGTAGAAGGGGTCATTACCCAGAAGACAGGGCTTACGTTTGAATTTAACATTCCGGCGCAGGATGCGGGGACGAAGCTCAATTTGATGCTCGCTACTTCGCAGGATCTTCCGGATATCATGACGATTACGGATGGCGAATTGCATAAGAAGCTGATCAATTCAGGGAAAATTTGGGATTTGGATGAATTTATGAAGAAGTACAATCCTTCTTCGCCTTTGTTGACGTCTTTCCCGGCAGATGTAAAGAAATCGATAATTAGAAACTATGGCGCTTTCGCTGCCATTCCAAGCCATATCAACTCTCCGGATTTACAAAAAATCTATCCTGCGGCGAATGAAATTGTAGCCGACAGTCAGAAATATTCCACCAACAATAACGCCATGTTCAATGAGAAAATCATGAAAGAGGCCGGTATTTCGGTAGATGATCTTAAAACCGAGGACGGCGTATTGGCTGCTTTCGAAAAGGTCAAGAACCTGAAGGTCGATGGCGCGCCTGTCATCCCGCTGCAAATCAACGGCAAGGTGTACCAGTCTGCTACGCTCCCTACACTTTCGGATCATTTTGGCGCCATGGGGGTGGACAAGGATGGGAACTATCGGGACGGGATTTTTGCTCCTGAAACGAAGCATGCGATTGAATTCTTGTTCAAGGCAGCCAAAGGAGGATACTTTGATCCGGCTCAGATGACCCAGGATGATGCGGCTATGAAAGCGGCTGTAATGTCCGGGCGTGTCTTCTGCTTTATCGGTAATGTGGCACAAACAGGGATGAAAGAAAAAGGGAATCCCGGTCCAATTTGGATCAATCCGGGACCGATCCAGTCGAATCAGGGGACCAAACCGGTTGCTGCTCGTTGGTCAGAGCCGTATGCAGGCTGGATGCAAACCTCCATCTCCAAGACGGCCAAGCATCCGGAACGTATTGCCAAATGGATCGATTTCATGATGAGCGATGAAGGGAAAGCGCTGCTCTTCTTTGGATTTGAAGGCAAGGATTACAATGTGCAGAATGGGCTCTTTGTCAGAACCGAGCAAGGCAAAAAGAATCAAGATGACCGTACGAAAACAGGGATTGACATGTTCTGGGAATTTGCCAACACGGCCTGGACCGACCACGTAACTCCTCCTCCAACCGATCCGCTTGATGTTATGGTTATTAAGGTGGGTACGGCGGCTGTAAAGGCATCGACCCTCTATGATGCTACACCGCTCGGTATGCCGCAAGGCTTCTTCCCGCCCGACAGCAAAGAGGCGAAGGCTGAGGCAGATATCAAGCTTTATCGGGAAGCGCAGATCTCCAAAATCATCTTGTCCAAGGATGAGGCGGCATTTAATAAAAATTACGATGAGATGATCAGCAAGATCAAGGAACTCGGTCAGCTTGAACTTGATGCGAAGAAGAATGAACAGTTCCATAAGCAGGAGCAAGAGATGGGCATAACGGTGAAAGCAATTAATCCCTAATTGTTGCAGGGAAGTCGGATCATGCCAAAGTGCTTGCACTTTGGCATGATCCATAATAAGACGGATAGGAGGAGTTAAACAGATGAAGAAGACTCCGGAGAGTATAAGAGTGCCTTGGGAAAGGAAAAGGAAGGGCCATTATCTAGGGAGTGATTGGCGAACTCAGTTGGAATTGCAGGTCATGATTTGGCCAGCGATCGTTCTCATTATTATATTTAGTTTTTTTCCGTTATTCGGCCTGTTGATGGCATTCAAGAACTACAATCCGATGAGCGGGATAAAAGGGATTTTTACAAGCGAATGGAGTGGCTTTGATAATTTCACAGTCGTTTTTCATAGCTTTCAATTTTGGCCGATGTTAAAAAATACGATTGGAATCAATCTGTTCGGCTCGCTGGTAGGTCTTCCCGTAACACTCTTGTTCGCTTTACTGCTGAATGAAATTACGAGCAGCAGGTTCAAATCGTTCATACAAACGATCACTTATTTGCCGCATTTTCTGTCATGGGTCATTTATGGCGGGTTATTCATTACCCTGTTGGATCCGCAAGGCGGCATTGTCAATGCATTGCTGGTGAAGCTTCATCTTATTGATGAGCCGATTCTATTTCTAGGAGATCCGAAATACTTCTGGGGAGTTGCCATTGGCACCGGTTTGTTGAAGGATTTGGGCTGGGGGGCCATCTTATATTTGGCTGCCATCGCCGGTGTCGACCAATCGTTATATGAGGCCGCCGCCATCGATGGAGCAGGGCGTTTCAGGAGAATGATTAATGTTACGATTCCCAGCATTAAGCCGACAGTCATGATTATGATTATTTTCTCCATAAGCGGTATGTTGAACAACAACTTTACCCAAATTTACGTCTTTCAGAATACGCTTAACATGTCGGCAAGCCAAGTCATTGATACGTATTTGTATCAGACGGGACTTCTGCAATTCCAATTCGCTACGGCGACGGCCATCGGCCTGTTGAAGTCGGTATTGGCGTTGCTCCTGTTATTCGGAGGCAACTATGCATCGAAAAAATTGACCCAGTCAGGGCTTTTCTAAAGGAGGCGTGCATAATGGTTGGCGGCAAGTCTCTTGGAGAGCGTATTTTTAATAAATCGAATGTCGTGATCATGATTTTGCTGATGGTTGCGACCATCTATCCGTTCTGGTATTCGGTAATCGGCTCTTTGAACGGGGGAGCGGATCTGGTGCGGGGGCCTTTATTTATGTGGCCCCGGGAGTTTACGTGGGCCAGCTGGGAGGCCGTTCTGGCGGATCCCGGACTGCTTCATACAGCATGGATCACGATATCGCGAACGGTCATCGTTACCGTGGTGTCCATTCTATACACGGCGATGTTCGCTTATGCCTTCTCACGACCGTATTTAAAAGGCAAGAAGCTATATATGATAATCGGATTTATCAGCATGTATTTCAGCGGCGGCTTGATCCCTTCCTTTATGCTGATCAATTGGCTCGGGCTGTATGACAACTATTGGGTGTATATTATCCCTTCGTTGTTTGGGGGATTCTGGAATGTCATCATTCTCAATGCCAATTACAAGGCGATCTCCGACTCTTTGTTCGAATCTGCGAAGCTGGACGGGGCTAGCGAATTTACGATCTTTTTCCGAATTGTCCTGCCTCTGTCCAAGCCGGTTTTGGCCGCATTGGCCGTTTTCACGGCCGTTGGGGTATGGAATGACTTTGGAACCACGCTATACTTTACGCAATCGACTGATTTGCAAACGCTGCAGTATATGATTCTGAAATTGGTGCAGACGAGCAATGCGTCTGAGCAGATGAAAAGCTTGGCCGCCAACTCGAGCACAGCAATTGCCGATTTGCTGAACAATGCCCAGGGTCAAGGACTGATAACAGCGCAAACCATTCAACTGGCAGCAATGGTCCTCTCCTCCATACCGATGATCGTCTTATATCCATTCGCCCAGCGCTATTTCACTAAAGGCGTTATGCTTGGGTCTTTAAAAGAATAATCGGGAGGCAACTGCGGAAATGTCCAATCATGAACCATATGCCGGTTATTTGTTCGTCTATTTCACCGACGATGAAGGCGAGGGCGGCGGCGAGGAAATCTACTTCGCTTTAAGCAAGGGGAACGATCCGCTGCATTGGCGTGAGCTGAACGGCGGCAAGCCTGTTCTTGTCTCTCAGCTAGGAGAAAAGGGCGTGCGCGATCCGTTCCTCATCCGGTCGCCGCAAGGGGATAAGTTTTTCCTTCTGGGAACGGACCTCAAAGCACACGGAACAGG
This sequence comes from Cohnella sp. CFH 77786, assembly GCF_019400745.1. GTDB lineage: Bacteria > Bacillota > Bacilli > Paenibacillales > Paenibacillaceae > Cohnella. The sequence goes on from NZ_WJIB01000002.1 coordinate 176,936, forward strand.
GGATTGGCATCGCGCCGTGAACGAAGGCAGCCGATCCATCCTGGTGTGGGAATCGCACGATCTGATTCATTGGTCCGAGCAGAGGAGGGTTGAAATTGCGCCTCCCGAAGCTGGCTGCGCATGGGCGCCTGAAGCGATCTACGACGCCGATTCGGGGCAATATTGGGTGTATTGGGCTTCCATGCTTGGGGATCAGGAGTCGGAAGGCGGTAAAGGCCTTTATCACCGAATATTGGCGGCAAGAACGAAGGATTTCGTGCATTTTACGGAGCCGGAGGTTTATATCGACTACGGTCATTCCGTTATTGATACGACAATGATTCAGGCGAATGGGAAGCTGTACAGGTTTTCAAAAGGGGAAGGCAGCTCCGCCGTGTTTCAGGAGTCCGGGGATTCGCTCTATTCCCAGAGCTTTACGCTGGTCTGCGACAATATCGGGCAGCAATGGATGAAACGCGGCGAAGGCCCTTTGGTGTTCAAATCGAATGTGGAAAACAAATGGTATTTGTTTATCGATGAATATGGATTCAGGGGTTACATCCCTCTGGTGACAACGGATCTGGATTCGGGCGTATGGACGATGCCCACGGAATATGCGTTGCCGGCCAAACCGCGCCACGGATCTGTATTGCCGGTTACGCGCTCTGAATACGAGAGATTGCTTGCCGACAAATTTCAATCTGGATGATTAGAACTGACCCTGTATGGAATCAATTCTCTCAGGGTCAGTTCTTTTGAATTTAATTGCCAGCGCAAGACCGATTCCGATTCCATGAACCGTTTGTCTATATTGTGCTATTCCATGACTTGAAAATCAAGGCTGGCTTCGAACACTTCCTGTACAATTCATAGTTAATGAGAGAGCAACAAGTCATAGTAGGAGTGATGCAGGTTTGTTTGTAATTTCCTATGCAACCTGAAGCGTGACTTTAAAAATCGCACTTTTCTTTTTTATAGGACTCTTGCGAGCGGTTTCAAGATTTTGATGACAAGTTTTAATGACAAGAAGGGGGAAATGGCGTGCAAGCCGATTCCGCAACACTCCATCCGACCGCGGCAAAAAGTAAGCGTTTACGCAAACCGACAAAACATGGAAGGTACCAGTTGTTTTTTATGGCTTCGCCGTTCCTGATTTTAGCTTTTTTATTTTCCTATTTGCCTTTGTATGGCTGGATTTATGCGTTTTACGACTACAGACCGGCCCTAGGAATTGCCCACTCGCCTTATGTCGGGTTTAAGTGGTTCACCACCATGGTATCGAATGAAGTACAGCGGGCGGAGGTCGTTCGGGTCCTTCGCAATACCTTCGGGATGAACCTATTGGGGCTGATGACTTCTGTCGTTCCGGTCATCTTCGCGATCTTCCTGGTGGAGATCAAATCGACATGGTACAAAAAAATGGTTCAAATTCTAACGACGTTGCCCAATTTCGTCAGTTGGGTGCTCGTCTACTCCTTTGTGTTCATGATGTTTTCCACTCAGACCGGCTTTGTTAACGGAGTGCTGATGGATTTGGGATGGATTTCGGAGCCTATCAATTTTTTGGCTTCCGATAGCCATATTTGGATCAAAATGACACTCTTGGGCTTGTGGAAAGGGTTGGGCTGGGGGGCGATCTTGTATATCGCAGCCATTGCCGGGATCGATCAGGAATTGTACGAAGCCGCCAGAGTGGATGGCGCAGGAAGGTTCAGATTGATGTGGCACGTGACCGTGCCGGGGCTGATGCCGACTTATTTCGTTCTGCTGTTGTTGTCCATCGCCGGGTTCATCAGCGCAGGCTTCGAGCAATTTTACGTATTTCAGAATGCGGTCAACGCACACGATATCGAAGTGCTGGATCTGTACGTCTACAACATCGGGATCGCGAATTCCAGTTTCTCGTATTCGACGGCTGTCAGCATCCTGAAATCGTTGGTCAGCGTGTTCCTGCTTTTCATTGCGAACCGGTTATCGAAAATGGTCCGGGGAGAATCCATTATCTAATTCGGCGTCCGCCAAGAAAGGAGAGCCCCATATGGCCATGAGGGCAAAAAAACGATTCAGTTTGTTTTCAATCGTGAACTATAGCCTGTTCGGATTGTTTACTCTGCTTTGCGTCTTTCCGTTCTACTACTTGTTTATCAATACGATCAGCAACAACGATTTAAGCAGCAGAGGGCTGATCTGGTTCTATCCGGAAGGGATCCATTTTCAGAATTACTTGAGAGCGTTTAGCGTTCCGGGGCTTAAAACCGCGGCGTTCGTATCGGTGAGCCGGACCGTCATCGGGACGTTTTTGACCGTAGCGGTATCCGCGTTTCTCGGATACGTTTTCACGAGGAACGAGATGTGGGGGCGCAGGTTTTGGTACCGGTTCCTCATTCTTACGATGTACTTTAATGCCGGGATTATCCCTTGGTTTATTACCATGAAAAATCTGGGCTTGATGAACAGCTTCCTCGCTTACATTATTCCGGGCATCGTCGTACCGTTTAACGTTGTCCTCGTGAAAACATTCATCGAGTCGACGCCGATCGCGCTTCAGGAATCGGCGCAAATCGACGGAGCAGGCTACTTCACGATCTTTTATAAGATCGTGGTGCCTTTGATTACTCCGATTCTGGCCACACTCTCTATATTTACGGCTGTCGGCCAATGGAACAGTTTTACCGATACGCTGTTTCTCATTAACGATTCCAAGCTGTTCACGCTGCAGTTCATTTTGTACCGCTATTTGAACGAGGCGAATGCGCTTGCGGATATGATGAAGAACTCGTCGACCGGGATCGACATTTCGCTCATGCCGACTCCGATGACGATACAGACGACCGTTACGATGATCGTCGTTGCGCCGATCCTGCTCGTATATCCTTTCTTCCAGCGCTTTTTCGTCAAAGGGATCATGATTGGCGCCGTTAAAGGTTAAGCGTTCGTCTAGAGGCAGGCGAACGCCGGATCATGTGAACTCCATGGGGAGGTGATTCAGCAATTGGCGGAGACGGCACCGCCCGAATCAACGGATATTATCGCAACGGGAAGAGCAGGGACAAGGGTCAACGGAAAGCACAAAAATCATGCTTGAGGTGAAACAGGATGATCGTAAAGGGAAGAAAATTGTCATTCGTCCTAAGTGTATTGTGCCTGGTACTCGTTATATCGGCATGCAGCGGCGGCAGCAACGACGCCAAGAACACGTCGTCGGCTTCGAATAGTCCATCTGGCAGCTCCGGCTCCGAACAACTTCCGGAACTGACGATCGACGTACTTTCCATGCTGACTGACTACGCCGGCCCGCAAGAGGGTTGGTTCGCCAAGATCGTCAAAGACAAGTTCAATATCAAACTCAATCTCGTTAACAGCACGGGAGAAGTGGTTCCTTCCCGGATGGCTTCGGGCGACCTGGGCGATCTTGTCGTGTTCGGGAACGAGAATAGAAAAGAGTATTCGGATTCGATTCAAGGCGGCTTGCTGCTGGATTGGACCAAGGACGGCCTGCTGGACAAGTACGGGACGAACATTAAGAAATACGCAAGCAAGGGAATTGAAGCGAACATGAAGATGTTCGGCGACGGCAAGCACGTTTACGGCATCGGTGAATCGGTCGGTGACGGCGAAGGCTCGTCCGAGCTGAATAAATTGACGATGGGGCCGAGTATCCGTTGGGACCTGTATCAGAAGCTGGGCAGCCCGAAGATTACGAAGCTGGAGGATTATTTGCCTCTCCTGAAGAAGATGCAGGAGCTGGAGCCGAAGAGCGACTCCGGCCGGAAAACATACGGGTTCTCGTTGTGGTCGGATTGGGACGGCAACTTCATGAATCTGGCGAGAACCATCGGATCCTACTACGGCTATCAGGGCGGCGACGGCTTCAATCCGGGCGATATGCTCCTGGTATCCGCGACGGAACCCAAATACCAAGGCCTTCTCGACGAGAACGGTTACTATATCCAAGGTCTGCAATTCTACAATAAAGCGAATCAGATGGGCCTGCTCGATCCGGATTCGGTGACGCAGAAGTTCGGGGACGTTGCCAATAAGCTCAAGGACGGCCAGGTTTTCTTCACTCCGTGGACTTGGCTGGACGACACTTACAATACCGAAAATCATACGTCGGCAGGCAAGGGCATCATGCCCGTGCCGTTCGCGGAAGAGAAGGCAATTACGTTCGGCTATACTCCGTATGGCGGCGAACGTAAATGGGCGATCGGCGCCAAAGCGAAAGATCCGGCCCGCGTCCTCATGTTGATTGACTGGTTGTACTCGCCCGAAGGCATGATGGTGCTCCAAAACGGACCCAAGGGCCTTACTTGGGATCTCAAGGATGGCAAACCGTACGTGACCGAATTCGGATGGAAGGCGTACCAGAACCCTGACACGGAAGTTCCGGCCGAATACGGCGGCAACACGTACAAAAACGGCAGTGTGAAAATCAATAACTCCACGCTTAACAGCAATTTGATAAACCCGGAAACCGGCGAACCGTATCACCACGACATGTGGTCGTCGACGCTCGACCATCAGCCGAACCCGGTCCTCTCCAGCTGGCGTGAAGCGATGGGCGCCAAGACAATGAACGAATACTACACCAAGAACAACATGATCGCCGTAACCAAACAGACTTTCACAGGCGAACCGCCGGTTCAGCTTACTACCGACATCCAGCAGAAGCAGAACGAAGTCGGCAAAGTGATCAAAGAATTCTCCTGGAAGATGGTCATTGCGAAGAACGACGCCGATTTCAACAAGCTGAAGCAACAAATGATCGAGAAAGCCAAAGGCCTCGGATACGACGAAGTCCTTGCTTGGGAAGCTGAACAAACGAAGAAGACGGCGTTTGCTCAAAACCCGTAACGATTGGGAGTGCAGCTTCGTGCAGTATACGAATCCGGTTATACCCGGCTTCTATCCCGATCCGAGCATTTGCCGGGTTGGGGAGGATTACTACCTGGTGACCAGCTCTTTCGAGTATTTCCCTGGCGTTCCTGTCTTTCACAGCAAGGATCTGATCAACTGGCGCCAGATCGGCCATTGTCTCACGAGTGAGCGGCATCTGCCGCTCGCAAACTCTTGGAGCTCGGGCGGGATCTTCGCTCCGACGATCCGCCACCATGACGGCTGGTTCTACATGGCGACGACGAACGTTAGCGGGATGGGCAACTTCTATGTTCGAAGCCGAAACCCCGCCGGACCGTGGTCTGATCCCATTCTCGTTGCACAGGGCGGCATCGATCCGTCTCTCTTGTTCGACGATGACGGGAAAGTGTATTTTCAGTCGACATGCACTGGCGATCAGGGCTTAGGCATTTATCAATGCGAGTTCGACATTGCCACCGGCCGCATGTTGACGGAGAGCCGTCTGCTCTGGAAGGGAACGGGCGGAGCGCATCCGGAAGCGCCTCATCTCTACAAGATCAACGGACTTTATTATTTAATGATTGCGGAAGGCGGGACCGAATACGGCCATATGGTGACCATCGCGAGAAGCGAAGCTCCCTACGGGCCCTATGTTTCGTGTCCCCATAACCCGATCTTGTCCCACAGAAGCTTAGACAGCAGCATACACGCGACCGGGCATGCGGATCTAGTACAAGCGCAGGACGGCAGCTGGTGGGCGGTTTTCCTGGGCATCAGGCCCGTATCTTATCCCAAGCGGCATCATTTGGGCAGAGAGACTTTTCTGGCGCCCGTGTCATGGACGGATGACGGCTGGCCGATCATCGGCCATGGCGGACGCGTCGAATCACTCATGGACGCTCCGCCGATAACGGAAAATCCGTTTCCTCCTCAGGCAATCCGGGATGATTTTGACGATGAAGCGTTGGGATTGGACTGGACTTTCCTTCGGAATCCGGCGCCCGAAAGCTGGTCGCTGCGTGAGTATCCAGGGCATCTTATGCTGCGCGGGACGAAGGTTTCTCTTGACGTTGCCGGATCCCCGGCTTTCGTGGGCCGTCGTCTGCGCCATTTGTCATGCGACATCGCCGTCTCGCTAAATTTCGAACCGACATACGAAGGCGAGGAAGCCGGACTCACGGTGTTTATGAACGAAAGGTATCATTACGATCTGGCCGTAAAGCTGCATGAGGGACGCAAGACGATCGTATTCCGGCGAACCGTTGGATCGATGAGAACGGAAAGCATGCTGGATTGCTCAGTGGGACCGGTCGTGCTTAAGATTAGGGCTAAGCCGGAATGGTTTGTTTTCTACGTTCAACAAGAGCAATCTTCCTTTGGAGTGGGCTCGGGAGAAACCCATCTGCTTTCTACGGAAGTGGCGGGCGGATTTACGGGGTTATTCATCGCGATGTACGCCGTTTCCGAAGCAGGATCAAGTACGCCGGCGCTCTTCGATTGGTTCGATTATGAGCCTGCGGACGAATAGGTGAACGCGCCGTGTGGCTGTCCCATGAGTCTATAGGCGACTATTAAAAAACCAGCGCACAGTTTCTCAGAGAAACTGTGCGCTGGTTTTTTGCCCATCTTATCGATTCAGTCTGTAGGCCTTAGGGGAAAGCCCGTAAGCTTTGGTGAATTGACGGGTGAAATAATTGCTGTCATTAAAGCCGCATTCATAGGAGATTTCCATAATCGTGCGTTTGGTCTGCTTCAACATTGTACATGCCCGCTCCAAACGAAGCCGTTGCAGATAGGCGATAGGGGTCGTTTGATAATAGGACTGGAAGATCCGGTTCAAGTGCCTGACCGAAATATCGGATATTGCCGCAATTTCCTCCAGGGTTATCGGCTCGAGATAATGATCTTCAATATAGGAGATTGCGTTCGCCAGATGCATCATGTTGCTGTGCATCCCCTTCTCCTGACTGTCGTACTGCCTTGACAAATAGACGACAAGCTCCATAAAACGGGAAATCAGCATCGTCTGATACCCCTTAAGTCTGCCGTGATATTCGTCGATCATGGCGGAGATTAGCGATGAGACAAACTCTAAATTAGGGATCGGCAGATTGAGCTTGCTATTATACGAGTTAATATTGCGGTAAAACGGTTCCAAAACAAAAAGCGCCTGATAACCGTTGCAGGTCCTAAGATCAGGACCGGCCGACCTCAGCATTTCAGGCCGATACATGATATTGCATATTTTGAAATCATGAGGATCTTTGTAACCGTGGGGGGTTTCGCCGTTTATGACAAATACGTTTCCCTTCTTAATGAAGGAGCTTTCGGTGTTAACGATATGCGTAGCGTTCCCATTCAACACAATCACGAGTTCGGAGAAGTCGATGTGCCTGTGCAGCTCCACGTCCTGGTCGTGCTCGCCATAATGAATAAAGAAAGGGAATTGCTCGTCCTGTGTGAACCATTCCAAGTAGGTAATGCTCAAAATGACCCCCCCTTGTCTATATTATGCTATTCGATGACTTGATAATCAAGGATAACGCTTCGATCAATGATTGCAGGGGGGAGTGACCGGATTATGCTAGTTATTGTCCTGAAGATGAAGGAAATCTTTCGTTTCCTGTCATATAATCCGGGTGAAAGCAACAATTACAAGGAAGCGTGGTGAATGTCGGTTTCGTGCAATTTTGTAAGCGATTACTTCATTCTTTCAGGAGGGATTCCAGGATGTTAAGAACAATTCGTCGTTTAAGGAGCCTGACCGTTTGTGTGCTCGCATTATCTATGGTGCTTGGGTTAGGGATTGGCCATTTGAAGTCCGTATCGGCTGCAGCGGTATCTCCGTCGCAGGCCTATGTCCAGGCAATGGGCACTGGCTGGAACGTATTTAATACCTTTGACAGCTTTAGAACGGACGACTTCTCGCTGTCCGATGAGACTTCCTGGGGGCAGCCGAGGGTAACGCAAGAATTGATATTAAACGCCAAAGCCAAAGGCTTCGACAGTATCCGTATACCCATGACCGCATACACAAGGTATACTTTAGGCGCTGATGGACACTACGTCTTTAATGAAGCATGGCTGGCAAGATATAAGGAAGTTGTGGACTGGGCCGTTGATGCAGGATTCTATGTGATGATCAACCTTCATCACGATTCCTGGTCCTGGCTTTCAGACTGGGATGGAAATACGCAATCAGAGGAATACAAGAGATATGTTGATTTATGGACGCAGCTTGCGGATTATTTCAAGGATGAACCCAATACCGTCATGTTTGAGACGATGAATGAGCCTGGATTTAAAACAGCTACAGGGAGTATCACTACCCAGGACAAATTGAATATGATTAATCAAGCGGCACATCAGGTGATTCGCAGCTCGGGCGGAAATAATGCAACCAGAATGATTGTCATTCCAACGTACTATACAAGCGCTGATGCCGATAAAGCGGATGCTACGTATAACTTTATTGCCGGTCTGAATGACCCGAACATTATTGCAACCGTACATTTCTACACGGACTGGGTATTTAGCGCCAATATTGGAATTACCGGCTTTGACGAGCAGCTTTACGACGGTTCCACTCAAACGCCCAGATCAAATATTGATCTGATGCTCAATACCTTACAGCAATCCTTAATTTCTAAAGGAGTCGGAGTTGTCATTGGCGAATATGGTTGGTTATCCCCTGATAGCGGAGCGTCAGAGATGCAGCCGGGTGAAAAGCAGAAATATTTGGAATATCTGAACTATAAGGCGAAGCAATATGGCGTTTGTCCCATGATCTGGCCACCCGCATTTGAGCGAGTTCCGCCATATGACTGGATGCCTTCATACGGACCTGTAATAAAAGCAGCGATAGAGGGACAACGCTCTTCTTATGCAACGGGGTTAAATGAAACCTATATCAATGAGAAGGTTACAAGCGGTATTCAGATTCCGCTTACCCTGAATGGGAATCGCTTTGCAGGCATTGAGGGATTAAAAGAACATAAAGATTACACTTATGATGAACAAACAGCAACGATTACTCTTTCCAAAAACTTCGTGAATAAGAAATTCAAAGACGGCGGATACGGCACCATTGCTGATTTCGTTATCAAGTTCTCAGCAGGCGCTGATTGGCATCAATATCTAATCAAATATGCTACGCCTGTATTCCAAACGGCGACAGGCACAACAACAGAAGGAATAACGATTCCGGTAACTTATAATGGTTCCAAAGTAAGACGTGCTGCGGCCTTTGATGAAGCCGGCAACAGAATTGGCGCTACTTCCTGGTTCAAATATATGCATTTTGGAGGCTACCCAGGTGAATTTAGTGCGGACTATACAAATGGTACATTTAGTTTGACAAGCCGTTTTTTTGACAGTTCCGTACTGGATGGAACGATCAAGATCACGATTGAGTTCTACGACGGGCAAATCATTAACTATGCGGTTCAAAAAAATGGAACGGATGTAACAGGAATCGGAGTCGTTAACTGATTATTTGGAACCAAATCTACGATAAACACAGCGCATTGTTTCTCTATGAAACAGCGCGCTGTGTTTTTTTGCGGAAGGACTTGTCCATAATATGCTATCTCACGGCTTTAATATCAAGGACATCTATGATGTCGTTCTATACAATCAGTAGAAAAGCGGACATGAAGGGATGACACCTATGAATCGTTTGAAAGCATCAATGGTATTGGACAAGGATTTTAAGATTGCAACCATCGACAACCGGATTTATGGCTCTTTCATTGAGCATCTGGGTCGTGCGGTATATGAAGGAATATACGAGCCGGGACATCCGACTGCAAATGAAAGCGGTTTCCGCCGTGACGTGCTGAAACTTATTCGTGAACTGAACGTGCCGATCGTACGTTACCCGGGCGGCAATTTTGTATCCGGCTACAACTGGGAGGACGGAGTAGGTCCCCGCGAGAGCCGCCCTCGCCGGCTGGATCTGGCATGGAGAACCATCGAGACCAACCAGGTGGGAACCAACGAGTTCATGGATTGGGCGAGGCTGGCGGGCACCGAGGTCATGATGGCGGTCAATCTGGGGACGCGCGGCATTGACGATGCACGTAACCTGATCGAATACTGCAACATCGAAGGCGGAAGCTATTTCAGCGACCTGCGCAAATCCCATGGCTGCAAGGCTCCGCACAAGATCAAAACCTGGTGCCTCGGCAACGAGATGGACGGCCCTTGGCAGATCGGCCACAAAACCGCCGGCGAATACGGACGTTTGGCGGCGGAGACGGCCAAAGCCATGCGACAAGTTGACCCGGGCATTGAACTCGTAGCCTGCGGAAGCTCTAACCCCTATATGTCGACCTTCCCCGATTGGGAAGCGACCGTGCTGGAGCATACTTATGAAGCGATTGACTACATCTCGCTGCATCAGTACTACAGCAATTCGGCGAACGATCCTGCCAGCTACCTCGCCAGCTCGGTAAGTATGGATCAATTCATTAAGACGGTGATTTCCACCTGCGATTTCGTGAAAGCGAAAAAAAGAAGCCATAAGAACATCTACCTGAGCTTCGACGAGTGGAACGTCTGGTATCATTCCCATGCTGCCGACTCCAAGCTGGATCCGTGGTCCATTGCGCCCCCTCAGCTGGAGGACGTTTACACCTTCGAGGATGCGCTTGTGGTAGGCTCCCTTCTGATCACCCTTCTGAAGCATGCGGACCGCGTGAAGATGGCATGTTTGGCCCAGCTCGTTAACGTGATCGCCCCGATTATGACCGAAGTAAACGGACGCGCCTGGCGGCAGACCATTTTCTATCCGTTCCTGCACGCCTCGAAGTTTGGCCGGGGGTACGCCTTGAACCCGGTTATTTCCTCGCCGGTCTACGACTGCAAGGCCTTCACCGATGTGCCGTACCTGGATTCCACAGGGGTGTATAATGAGGAAACGGAGGAGCTGACCATCTTCGCCGTTAATCGCCACCTGTCCGAAGGACTGGAGCTGGAGGTTGACGTGAGAAGCTTTGAAGGGTACCGCCTTGTGGAGCATATCGTGTTGGAGCATGACGATCTGAAAGCCGTAAACAAAGCCGGCGAAGAGAGCGTTGCTCCGCATAAAGACGGTAATGCCGTAGTGAACGGCGGTATGCTGAGCGCGAGATTGGCCCGAACTTCATGGAATGTGATCCGTTTGGCTAGATAGATAAGATTACAACCTTGAACGTATTTCCATTTGATTAGGTTGCCTAGCAACAATTACTCGACCTAAAAAAGGAGAAGTCATGGAAACGATCAATTTGGCGGGGAAATGGGGATTCAAGCTTGACCCTCATAATATTGGCCTCAATCAGAACTGGTTCGATCACGTTCTCGAGAATGCTATAGCGCTGCCGGGGACAACGGACGAAGGCGGTTATGGAGAAACGACGCAAGCGGCCGACTCATTACGGCTAAGCAGGAAAAAAAGGTACTTAGGGGCGGCATGGTACCGGAAGCAAATCGTCATTCCTCCGAACTGGGCGGGGAAACGGCTTACGCTATACCTGGAACGATGCATGTGGGAAACCAGGGTATGGGTTGACGGACAGCCTGCCGGAAGCCGCAACAGTCTGTCAACGGCGCATGTATACGACTTGACCCCATGGCTTACGCCAGGAATACATGCGATATGCATTCGAGTGGATAACACTGCTCAAGTTGATCTGGGTGCATGGAGCCATGGTTGGTCGGAGGAAGTACAAACGATCTGGAATGGCATCGTTGGGAAGGTAGAGCTTCGCGTAACCGATTCGGTGTTTATCAAAAACGTAAAAGTTTATCCGGATGCGCCGAACAGAAAAGCGGTAGTGGAAGCGAGGATTGAAAATCACACTGGAGAGGCTGTAACCGGCACTTTGAGCTTCCAGGCGGAATTGCCTGGGAGAGGCAGCGTCGGCTCGGCGGTATTGGAGGTCGGGTCGGGAGATGCGGAATGGAACATTAGCGCCGAACTTGAATTGGGTGATCAGGTGCGGCTTTGGGATGAATTTGAACCCAATCTGTATGAATTGACGGCGTCATTGAATGTCAGCACGAGAGACGGCACGTTCCGGAGCAAGCGGCAGGACCGTTTCGGCATCCGGGATTTTAAAGCAGAAGGGTCCCGCTTTCGGCTAAACGATTATTATGTTTTTCTGAGAGGCACGCATGACGCGGGGAATTTTCCGCTGACAGGGTACCCTGCCATGGACAAGGCGCATTGGCTTCATATCTACGAGACGGCCAAATCTTATGGATTGAACCATTTTCGGTTTCATTCCTGGTGTCCTCCCGAGGCGGCGTTCGAGGCAGCGGACGAAGCAGGCATCATCTTGCAGGCCGAGCTTCCGCTATTCAGCATAGGCGCGGTACCGATCGGCGCAGATGCCGCCAGGGATGCCTTCCTGAGAGAGGAACTCGAACAGATTCTGGAGACTTACGGCAACCACCCGTCCTTTTGCATGATGTGCATGGGGAATGAGCTGAAGGGCAACTACGAGATTCTGGACTCTTTTGTACGCGACGGCCGCCAGCTCGATGCGCGCCATCTATATAGCACGGTTGCCAACAATGCGGCCGAACCCAGCGTAGGCATTCAGCCCAGAAGCTCCGAAGATTTCTATGTCGCGCACGAAGCGAGAATAGGCGGAGTCCGGCATCTGAGAAGATGTGAACTCATCTTCAATGATCAATTCCCCGAGACAATGGGCGACTTTGGCTATACGCTCGATGGCATTGACGTTCCGACCGTTTCGCATGAAGTGGGGCAATGGGCAGTATATCCGAATTATCGAGAAATGGAGAAGTATACCGGCGTGTTGGAGCCTCGCAACCTGCAGCAGTTTAGAAGCTCTCTTGAGGCGAATGGGATGTTGCATCAGGCGGATGATTTTCTGCAAGCATCGGGCGCGCTCTCCTTGGCCTTATACCGGGAGGAGATCGAAAGATCATTGCGTACGCCTCATTACGGCGGCTTTCAGCTGCTCGATATTCACGACTATCCGGGACAAGGCACAGCGCTTGTCGGTATTCTGGATGCGTTCTGGGATTCCAAAGGCTTGGTGTCGCCCGAGCGGTTCCGCCGGTTTTGCAATGCGGTCGTTCCTTTGCTGCGGATGCCGAAGCGGGTATTTCGCAGCAATGAATCGTTAACGGCGATTGCGGAGCTGTCCAACTATAGCCGTACCGACCTTCGAGACCTAACTATGCAATGGGTATTGAAAGATTCGTCCGGCAGCGTCAAAGCGAGTGGCACTTTTGATAATGTAGACATAGAACAAGGAACGGTATCTCAAGCGGGAACGATTGAGGTTTCGCTCACTGGCATTGCAAAGGCGGAAAGGCTGACGATCGAGTTGTCGATCGATCAAATTCATATCGCGAACGATTGGGATATCTGGGTGTATCCCGAAGACAGGGAAATATCGGGAAGCGCCGAAATGATAATAACGAAGGATTGGAACGAAGAGGTTGAACGTCAACTTCTGCATGGAAACCGTGTGCTGTTTATCGCGACACAAACCGAAAACGGCGAGACTGCGGCTTTCACGACGCCATTCTGGAACACCCAGCTTTTTCCAAACCAACCCAAAACGATGGGCCTGTTGTGTGATCCGGAGCACGAAGCGCTGTCCGATTTCCCGACCGCTTTCCATACGGACTGGCAATGGTGGGATGCGCTCATTGGCGCTAAGGCGGTAGATCTAACCAAAGCTCCGTCAGAGTTGGCCCCGATCGTACAGGCAATCGACCATCCAGTCCGAAACCGCAAACTAGGCATGCTGTTTGAATGTGCGGTTGGAGAAGGCCGGCTGCTGGTAAGCGGCTTTGATCTGATGTCGAACTTGGAAAACCGACCGGCGGCACGTCAATTGCTTTCCAGCCTTCTTGCCTATATGGGAGGGGAAGGATTCAGACCGGAATGCAGATGGCAACTCGATGCGATTCGAGAGGTGCTGAGAAATAAAGAAAAAAATCAGCTGGGAACATTTGTGAAGACGATAAAGGCATCGAGTTATCATTGGACTGGTAACGTGAAGAATTTGATAGACGGCAATCCCGATACCTATTGGATGAGCGGAGATGCTGCCTGTCCGCATGAAATTGTTATTGAGCTTGACCGTGAAGTGACGGTTAAGGGCTTCCTCTACAAGCCGCTTCAAGATGGACGAAGCGTGGGCAGAATTGCCGACTATGCTTGGTATGTAAGCCGTGATCCGGACGACTTTGGAGAGCCGGTTGCCGAAGGAACGTTCGATTCGAACGCGGAACCGAAGCGTATTCAGCTGGGCTGGGTCAATGATGGCTTCAATTCCACCCGCAGCAAGCAAGGGAAGTATATTCGTTTTGTGGCACGTTCGTGCTATGGAGAGAATCAAATGGCGACTATAGCGGAAATGGACATTATTACGGAGTAGCGGCTTCATCTATCGGTTTGTCTATGGGAAAAGGAGTGAGACTTAATGGAGCAACAATCGGTAAAGGCACGCACTGCGTTGTTATTCGATAGTCCGGCGTCGAAATGGGAGGAAGCGATTCCCATAGGAAACGGCAGGCTGGGAGCAATGGTATACGGACAGCCGCGGCAGGAACGGTTGCAATTGAACGAAGACTCCGTGTGGTACGGCGGACCGCGGGACCGCAATAATCCGGACGCGCTGACAAATTTGCCGGAGATCCGGAGGCTGATCTTCGAAGGAAGGCTGAAGGAAGCGGAGCGCTTGGCCCGTCTGGCGTTGTCCGGGCTGCCGGAATCGCAGCGGCACTATTTGCCGCTGGGCCATTTGCTGCTTGACTTCGAACTTCCGGACGGCGAAACCGAGCGGTACGAGAGGGTGCTGGATCTGGACTCCGGCATCGTTACGGTTTCCTTCAGCCAAGGGGGTGTTTCGTTCCGTCGCGAGTTGTTCGCCAGCTTCCCGGACCAAGCGATCGTACTGAAACTATCGGCTGACCGGCCGGGTGCAGTAAGCTTTACCGCGCGCCTGGAACGGGGAGGCTGGCGGTATGCCGACCGAATCGGCCGAACGGGTGACGACGCCATATGGATGAGCGGCAGCTGCGGCGGCGAAGGAGGCAGCCTGTTCGGAGCCGTACTGCGGGCGTCCGCGGAAGGCGGAACCGTGAAGGCGATCGGCGAGCACCTCCTCGTGGAGAACGCGGACAGCGTTACGCTGGTGCTTGCCGCCGCGACGACATTCCGCGTTGCCGACCCGGTGGGAAGCGCTCTGGATCGGACGTCGATGGCCGTACGGCTCGGCTATGACGAGCTGCGCAGGCGCCATATCGACGATTATCGGGCGCTGTTTAGCCGCGTCACGCTGTCGCTCTGCAAGGCAGGTCAACAGGATCTCGAACGCATGACGTTGGGGAGACGTATGGAACGGCTGGCTAACGGCGAATCTGATCCGGGCCTGTTCGCTCTCTATTTTCAATTCGGCCGCTATTTGCTGATTGCCTCCAGCCGCCCTGGTTCGCTGCCTGCCAATCTGCAGGGCATCTGGAACGAGCATTTCCAGCCGCCGTGGGATAGCAAGTATACGATCAACATCAATGCCCAGATGAATTACTGGCCGGCGGAATCGTGCGCGTTGTCCGAGTGCCACGAGCCCTTGTTCGAGCTGCTGGAGCGGATGCGCGAGCCGGGCAGGCATACGGCGGCTGTCATGTACGGGTGCCGGGGATTTACGGCCCATCATAATACCGACATCTGGGGGGACACCGCGCCCCAGGATACGTGGCTGCCCGCGACCTACTGGCCGATGGGGGCCGCCTGGCTCTCTCTGCATCTGTGGGAGCATTATCTATTCACGATGAATGGCGAATTCCTGCATGCCGCATACCCGACCTTGCGGGAGGCCGCGATGTTCCTGGTGGATTACGTCGTGGAGACGAAGAGCGGCGAGTTGGTCACTAACCCTTCGGTGTCGCCGGAAAATACGTATATTCTGCCGAATGGCGAGTCGGGAGTATTGTGCGCGGGACCGTCGATGGACTCGCAGATCATTCGCGAATTGTTCGGCGCGGTGCTGCAGACGGAAAAGTTGCTCGGCATCCAGGAGCCCGCAGCGCTGGGGTCGGAGCTTCGCAGGGTGCTGGACAAGCTGCCGCAGCCCCAAATCGGGAAGTACGGCCAACTGCAAGAATGGTACGAGGATTACGAGGAGGAGGAGCCGGGCCATCGCCATATCTCCCATCTGTTCGCCTTGCATCCCGGCAGCCAGATTACGCCGACCGGCACGCCGGAGCTGGCAGCCGCAGCCAGATGCACGCTGGAGAGACGGCTGGCGAACGGCGGCGGACATACGGGCTGGAGCCGGGCTTGGATCATCAACTTCTGGGCTCGGTTGCAGGACGCAGAGGAGGCAGTCGGCAATCTGGCGGCGCTTCTGACGCACTCGACGCTGCCTAACTTTCTGGACAATCACCCGCCGTTCCAGATAGACGGTAACTTTGGCGGCACGGCCGCGATTGCCGAGATGCTTCTGCAAAGCCATGCCGGCGAGCTGCAGTTGCTCCCGGCATTGCCTAAAGCCTGGTCAACAGGCTCTGTCACAGGATTACGCGCCAGAGGCGGCTTTACGGCCGATATCGCTTGGGAGAACGGCATGTTGACGGAGGCGGTCATAAGCTCGGAAGTCGGCGGTCCATGCACTGTTCGGGTTCGTGAACGAGTCCTGATCACGAATGACGGTGCGGCGGTCGAAGTCGAGACAACCAGGGAAGGCAGTCATCGGTTCCATGCGGAAGCGGGAGCCGTTTATCGGATCACGGTAGATATTATAAATGACGGAGTGGAACGCAATGGTTGAATACAGAATGGCGAGGCTGAATGAACGCGAGGATTGCATTGATTTGGCGAACTTCGCTTTCCGCCTGGATTTTGAAACCCTGATGCCGAAAGTATCGGCAAGAAAGTCGAATCTCCGGCTATGCATGCGGTTGCCGTGGACGAGCAAGGCAGGCTGCGCTCTCAGGTGGCCATTTTACCGGAGGATTTGTCGGTGTGCGGCCAAACGCTGCGAATCGGATATTTGGGTACGGTGTCATCGCATCCCCGGGCACGCGGTGAAGGACATATGAAGGCGCTCATGAACCTGTGCTTGGAGGAATTGTGTAAATTGTATGATATGGTCGTCCTGTACGGACAGCGTCAAAGATACGAGTATTTCGGCTTCACGCTAGGCGGAGTAAAGTTCAAGTATACGGTGGGAGATGCCAACGTACGACATTCGCTGAAGCAGGTGGACGACAAGGGGCTATCCTTTCTACCGCTGTTCGAGGTTGAAGGCGCAGAAGCCTTTGCGCATAAGCTCAACGCTGCGCGGCTTGCTTATGTGCATCGAGAACTGCAGCAGCTGCCTTATATCTTAACCACTCTCTATCAGCAAGCGCTGGGCGTTCTGGATAACGGGAAACTGATCGGATATTTTCTCGTAAACGATACTGGCGACGAAATCTCAGAAATCGCGATGGAAAATACGGGAGACATCTCGCGAGCCATCAAGGCCTATATGGCGCATATAGGCAAAGGGCGGGTAGTTATTTACGCTCCGGAATACGAGACTTCGCTGAATGCAGCCTTAGGCAGCTTCGCAGAGGATTTCGTTATAGAGACATCCGATATGTACAATATCTATGACTTCGCAAATGTATTGAAGGCGTATTTGACCCTTAAGCATAAGACTACCGGACTTGCTGCCGGGGAATTCTCCGCGGTAATGGATGGACAGCCAGTCACTGCGCGCGTGGATGCGAGCGGTGTAGCTGTGGAGCGGTCGGCTAAGCCTGGCGCAGTCATCCTTAGCAAGGAGCAAGCGCAGACGCTGCTGCTTACGCAGCACGGCCGTTATATGCCTGTGCCTGCACCAGCAGGCTGGTTCCCGCTCCCGATATTTTGGTACAAGGTCGATAAGTTCTGATTATGGAGGAGAATGATGGTGGCTAATCCATTTTTGCCGAATTGGGAATACATCCCCGATGGGGAACCAAGGGTGTTCGGTAACAGAGTATACCTGTACGGATCGCACGATTTGGCAGGCTCAGATCGGTTTTGCGACTATAAGCTGAAGGTATGGTCAGCGGATATTAACGATCTGAATAACTGGACCTGCCATGGAGACAGCTTTCATACGCGAATGGATCGGGATCATGCAAGCGATACACCTTGGTCAGACAAGGAGCTCTATGCTCCGGATGTGGTCGAGAAAGACGGTAAATATTACTTGTATGCCTATATTGTTCATTCCAAAGGCTGCGTGGCGGTAAGCGATAGACCGGAAGGGCCTTTTCGGCTCGTCTCTCAATATCAAGTTCCGGAAAATGCTGAAGATATTTTAAAAGAAGGAATTTTTACCGATCCGGGAGTATTGGTGGATGATGACGGCAGAGTCTATATCTATTGCGGATACTTAAAATCGTATATGGCTGAGATTAGCGCAGATAATATGTATGAAATTTTACCTCATTCCTATAAGGCAGACATTATTCCTGAGGATGGTTTTTTCGAGGCATGTTCGCCCCGCAAAGTAGGGGATACGTATTACTTAATCTATTCGCCGAAAAACGGCAACAGGCTCGATTACGCTACGAGTCAATCGCCGACAGGACCCTATCAATATGGCGGAACGATTGTCGATAACGGAGTGGACTATCCGGGCGGCAATAATCATGGTTCCATCTGCCAAATCAATGGACAGTGGTATATTTTCTATCACAGAATGACCAATAACACGGTTATGTCAAGGCGTGCTTGCGTTGAACGCATAGAGATTCTTCCCGACGGCAGCATTCCGCAGGTGGAGATGACTTCATTAGGATTTGAAAAGTCGCTTTCCCCCTATCAGCCTACTTCGGCAGACGTGGCATGTGTTCTTAAAGGCGGATGTTATATTACAGAGAGGAACGTTCTGGAGAGATCGGTTGTCCAGATTACAAAAGGATGTGTCATTGGATATAAGGTTTTTGATTTTGGCGAAGATAATTCCAGCGTAACGATGGAGTTCTCGGCCAAGGTCAGAGGATGCGGCAACAAGGGGAAAATGAAAATCCTTATTGATGATTATCGCTCGGGCGAAGAAATCGGAGCATGCGATATTGGGCCGGATAACGGAATCGTGCATGCGGTCGTGAAATCCGTAACTGGAATACATGCCGTATTTTTTGTGTTCGACGATGAGTATCAAGGGTACTTTGCTGAATTTTTCAAAGACAGGCCGATTTGCGAGCTCGAGAGCTTTGTGTTCCACAAATAAAAAATGCACTCCGCGTTAGCGGCCTTGGTTCGAATCACATTGGACCGAGGTAAACGAAGTCGGTAAGGCGCTATGCCTCGCTCCTCCAAGGAGAGGCATAGCGCTTCTTTATGGTTTGTATTCCTACGATTTACAATACGGAACGACCGGATTCGGCAGCAGCAAGCAATATATTCGGCTTCGGTCAAGTTATTCATCACGAGCATCCCAAGTATTGGAGTTTTGGATGTGCTTGCCGGCGCTATATTTATTCAGTTCCCGATATATCTCGGGAGTTATGGTTTCGAGCTTCCTGAAAGTAACGATAAAATGACTGGCATCAAAGAAGCCCACCAAAGTAGCGACCGCTTTGACGGTGATGTTCTCTTCGTTTATCAGGAGCTCTTTGGCTTTCTGAATGCGCAGGCTGATGAGGAATTGGTATGGACTCATTCCTGTCGACAATCTGAACAGGGAGTTTAATCGTTGCGGGCTGACACCCATGAAGGCTGCCATATGGGCTAACCCAAGAGCCGGATTCGAATAGTTCTCCTCAAGGAAACGAAAGAGAGGCATTAATCGGACATGATGTTGGGAAAGGGAACGTTGGTTATCGACCTGCCCATGTTTTTTTAGGTCGATCAGAAAGCGATAGACAAAGGCAGAACCATCCATTCCGTTAAAATCGAAGTTCCGTCCGACCAGCTTTCGACTCCTTCTATGCAGATTCGTTAGTGGGGAATCAGGTTCCCATCGAATAACGGTAGAAGTGGCCAAACCGAGGGAAGAAACGATGAAAGGCGCGTGATTCCCATTGAAGGTGATATACCAGGTTGACCAGGGATGCGAAGTCGTCACATAACGGTGCGGAACGTTGGGGGGCAACAAAACCCCTTGATTTGGCGACAGGGTTACGGATTTGCCGGAACATTCAAATAATCCAGCTCCGCTGGTTGTCTGCAGCCAATGATAACAGTGGTAGCCTTTGGGACGTATAAATTCATCCTGCCATTCATTCCATCCCATCGTTTCGATGTAAACAGGCAGGGTCCGATCCAAAGCTGTGACCATCATCTGTTTCATGTAATGCCGCATCGGATCACAACTTTCATATTTTTATATGCCACAAGAATTATACAAGATTTCATATCCGCGAGCCATCGCCTATCATGGAAGGCAAAGAGGAGCATGACAAATAACGAATAAACTCCGCAAAGTGAGGTTTTAACGTGAATCCGAACAACTTATATCATGAAGATCCTCAGCAGCTGCATGTGAATACGGAGAGGAATCGCAACTATTATATCCCCTTCTCTCCCGAACAAGATGCGTTTGCGCGAAGAGAACAATCCAATCGTTTCTATTTATTAAACGGACAATGGAACTTCAGGTATTATGACAGCTTTGGAGACTTGGAGGACCATTTTCTTGAGATCAATGAATATGCGGAAATCCCCGTTCCAGCCAATTGGCAATTGCACGGTTATGATGTTCCTCAATATACGAACATTCACTACCCGATCCCTTATGATCCGCCATTCGTGCCCGATCAGAATCCGGCAGGCGTGTATAACCGGGAATTCACAGTGGATTTAACCGATGGATTCGAGCGGTTTTTAAACTTCGAGGGTGTCGACAGCTGCTTTTACCTTTATATCAACAAGCAGTTTGTCGGTTACAGCCAGGTTTCTCACATGACAAGCGAATTTAATATTACCCGATACCTCGTAAACGGCACGAATTCCATGACGGTCGTGGTACTCAAATGGTGCGACGGCACCTACCTGGAAGATCAGGATAAATGGCGGATGTCGGGCATTTTCAGAGATGTATATGTGCTCTCAAGGCCGCGGCGTAAAATCGAGAGCTTCCAGTTGACCTCCAAGCTCTATGATTCCTACACGAAGGCTGAGATTAGGGTTGACGTAAAGGCAAACTCGGAGGTGACAGTCAAGCTCTATGATGAAAGCGGCGGACACCTTGGTGAACAACGTCTTCGCGATGGAGAAACCGTTGCCATATTCCGTTTGGAGAATCCGAGCCTCTGGAATGCGGAGCATCCGTATTTGTACAAGGTCACGTTGCAAACTGACGAGGAGATCATTGGCGACAAAGTGGGTCTTCGGGACATAGAAGTTCATAATGGGGCCATTCTGTTGAACGGCGTGGCGATTAAATTCAAAGGAGTCAACCGTCATGACAGCGACCCTGTAACAGGCGCCGTTATTAGCAGGGAGCAAATGCTCGTTGATCTCTATTTGATGAAGCAGCACAACATCAACAGCATCCGGACCTCGCACTATCCGAACAGCCCCGTCTTCCTTCAGTTATGCGATGAGCTTGGGTTCTACGTGATCGACGAAGCAGACCTCGAATCCCACGGTTCAGTAGAAGCCGCTCATACCCAGGACAACAACGGCGATTATTCCGGTATTGCTCTGCTGGTAGCTCGCGACGACTATGAGAAAGCGATCATGGATCGCGTCGATCTCATGATTACAAGAGATTTCAATCGTCCTTGCGTCCTGCTATGGTCGCTGGGCAATGAAGCCGGTTACAGCAAAATTATGGAGAAGGCGGCCAAATACGTTAAGGAATACGATCCAACAAGATTAGTCCATTATCAAAGCATGCACGAATTGGAAGGCGCAGAGAAAGCGGACGACAGCGAAGCCGTATTGGATGTCTTCTCCGTGATGTATACATCAACGGATTGGATGAAAAATGATTTCCTGAAAAGGGAAAACGAAAAGCGTCCATTGATACTATGCGAGTACAGTCATGCCATGGGGAACGGACCCGGGGATTTGGAGGATTACTGGCAAGTCATCTATTCCGACGACCGATTCAGTGGCGGCTTTATATGGGAATGGTGCGACCACGGAATCGAAATCGGGAAAGACAGCCATGGCAAAGCCAAGTATGCCTATGGCGGAGATTTTAACGAAGCGCGCCATGACGGGAATTTCTGTATCGACGGATTAGTGTATCCGGACCGGACTCCGCATACCGGATTGAAAGAAGCGAAAAACGTGTATCGTCCGATTCGAGTCAAGCCCGTTTCCGTCACTCAAGGGACATTCGAGTTCATCAATACGTACGATTTTTCCGATTTGTCCGACAAGCTTGATTGTACGGTGGAGGTTACAGACTTTGGAAAAGTGATTTTACAAGAAAAATTGGATATTCAAGTTCCGGCCAAGTCCTCGAGAATCGTTACAATCCCAGGCTTTGTAGGTTTAACCGGATCAAGCGTATATGCGCGGTTTATTTTCACCCAAAAGCACGATACCCCATGGTCCGGCGAAGGCTATGAGATCGGTTTCGATCAAATTCTCATCAGTCAGGAACACAAACTCATCGAGCCTTCCGAAGAGAACGCGCCTATTGAGTATTCGGAGGATAAGAAATTCATTCATATTATAGGTCATAAATTCGAATATCGCTTCAATAAATCGATCGCGCTGTTTGACAGATTGTTCTTTAATGGTAGAGCGTTAATCGAGAAGCCGATGGAATACAATGCCTATAGAGCTCCGACGGACAATGAATGGATCAAAGGGAAATGGAATATGTTCAGTTTCGGGAAGCTTACGACCAAGGTGTACCAGATATCGGCGAAGAAATCGGATACGCACGTCTTGATCAGCTCCCGAATCGCGCTTGGCGGCCATTCCTACCACAACACGTTTCAATTGCAGACGGAAACCGTCATCTATAACAGCGGTGAAATCAAGATGAAATATACCGTTCAAGTTGCGGATAAACGTCCTTACTTGCCTCGCTTTGGCGTGAGAATGTTCATGAACAGCCAATTCGACCAGGTGGAATATTACGGCTATGGACCTTATGAAAGCTATATAGACAAGCATCAAGCATCCTATAAAGGGGTATTCAGGCAAGCGATTTCCGAGATGCATGAGGATTATATTAAGCCGCAGGAAAACTCCTCCCATTGGGGGTGCGACTACGTCACAATCAACTCCCGCGATACTCTGGTTACGTTCGAAGCGGAGAAACCGTTCTCATTCAACGCTTCGGAATACACGCAAGAAGAGTTGGCTGCCAAGAAACATCATTACGAGCTGGAGAAGAGCGGATATTCGGTTGTGTGCATCGATTATAAGCAATCCGGCATTGGCTCAGCCAGCTGCGGGCCTTTCTTATTGGATCAGTATCAATTGAACGAGAAAGAGTTCGAGTTTGAGTTTTGGATTAAGCCAACCGAAGAGGAGCGTCAAGGATGAACAACAGGATCAGCTATGCGGCGCAAATTGTGCCGTCTGCAAGACAGTTGGCTTGGCAAGAGCTGGAGTTCTATGCCTTCATTCATTTCGGCATCAACACCTTTACGGATAAAGAATGGGGGCTTGGAGACGAAGATCCCGCTCTATTCAATCCTACTGCGTTCGATGCGAAGCAGTGGGTTCAAGTGTGCCAATCAGCCGGGATGAAGGGCTTGATCTTAACTTGCAAGCACCATGACGGATTCTGCCTCTGGCCTAGCGCCTATACGGAGCATTCGGTGAGGAACAGCCCTTGGCGCGGCGGCAACGGCGACATCGTGAAGGAAGTGGCAGACGCTTGCCGCGAAGTCGGGATCCGGTTCGGCGTGTATTTATCCCCTTGGGATCGCCGCGATCAACGTTATGGCTCTTCGCTCTACAACGAATTTTTCAAAAACCAATTACGAGAACTGTTGACGGGTTATGGGGATATCTTCTGTGTTTGGTTCGACGGCGCGTGCGGCGAGGGCCCTAATGGGTTAAAGCAAGTTTATGATTGGGACGGGTATTACGATGTCATTCGCGAATTACAGCCAGGCGCGGTCATTTCCGTATGCGGTCCGGATGTTCGCTGGTGCGGTAACGAAGCCGGCCATACCCGTGAATCGGAATGGAGCGTCGTGCCGGCAACGCTTCAGAATTGCGAGAAGATTCAGGAAGAGTCGCAGCATGTGGACGACGGGGAGTTTTCCAAGCGTGTAAATACCCGTGACGCGGATTTGGGCGGAAGGGAAGCCATTCGGAAAGTGGAGCAGCTTGTCTGGTATCCGGCTGAAGTGAACACTTCGATTCGTCCGGGATGGTTTTACCATGCCGCTGAGGATGACAAGTTGAGAAGCGTAGAAAAGCTGCTGGATATTTACTATAAATCGGTTGGAGGGAACGCGACGTTCCTGCTGAATCTTCCCCCGGATCGGCGCGGACTTATACATGAGAATGATGCGGTGCGAATGGCCGAGGTTGGAGAAATTCTTCGGTCGACGTTCCGGCACAACCTCGCCTCGAACGCCCATGCGACGGCAACGGAAGCGCTCAACGAGAACCATGATGCCGGCAGAATATTGGACGGCAATAAAGAGACTTTCTGGTGTCCACAAGAAGGCACGGAACAAGCCGCGATTGAAATCGATCTGAATGAGGAACGGACCTTCGACACGATCGTGCTCCAGGAGCATATCCAGTCCGGTCAACGAATCGAAAAGCTTTGCCTGGAATACCTGAAAGGTGACGTATGGCAGCGTTTCTACGTATGCACGGTTGTAGGGTACAAACGCATCTGCCGGTTCCCGAAAGTAACGGCAAGACATGTTCGCCTTACCGTTCTGGAATCGAGATGGTACCCCACCCTTTCTGCTTTCGAGGTTTACCTTGGCTCGCGGGAATTCTCGGAAACGGAAAAAGAATCATGATTCGATATCATTTTAACGAGATGGAGTTCGATGGAGCATGCCTGCATGCTGCTGAAAACGAGCGATTTGACGATAAACAGCATCGACGAGCAATCGGGTTACGAGGATAATGTTTATTTCAGGAAAGTATTCCGGAAAGTGATCGGCAAGACGCCGATCGAATACCGGAACAGTTAACTTTCCGAACGCGACAATCGATACCGGCTTGCCGGCATTCCATAGTGTTTTTTAAAAGCCGAGCAAAATTGCTCAAGAGACGAGTAGCCGACCGTTTCCGCGATCTGGCTGACGGTCATGGTCGTCGTGGTAAGAAAATGAGCGGCAGCTCTTATCCTGGCTATGTTGCGTTTTCGAGTAAATGTCATGCCGAAATTATGTTTAATCGTTCTTTCCGTTTGTCTTACGCTTAAACCCAATGCGCTCGCAAGCTCTTGCACGGTAATGGTGCGATATTGATGCAGCAAACGTTGTTCAATGGTGGCCAGCCGCTTGTCGTCCAGCGTTTGCAGCGGTGTTGACGAGAGAGCCGCCTGATCCCCCCTATAATTCCGAATGAGTTTTAGGACAATCTGTTCGAGAATGGTGCCTATATACCGGTGATATCCGATGATTTTGCGAGTCGTCTCGATGGAAAGCTGATCGAACAGCGACATCAGGTTTTGCGTATCTTGGCCGAACCAGAACGGAGTTTGCACGAAGGTTTCGGTCATGAGATCAAGTTCCGGATCCCGGGTAGGCTCGTGATCCAGTAACTCGAAGCAAATGCAGTATTCCGACATGGGAGCAGAAGGATTGGTGATCTGCTCATGGACGACATCAGGGCCGGTCATAAACAAGGTGCCGGGGACGATCGGATAACGATGGCCGTTCGCGATCAACGTACCTTGCCCGAGAGGGATATAGTGCAACTCATAGCTTCGTTTGCTATGGATATGTTCCGGAAAAGAACGATAAAACGTGCCGAAATGGATATAGGGCACATTCAGTGCCAATCCGCCGACCTTGATCTTCAGATTCGTATTTTCCAGGTGGATCGGCGGCAAATTCATGTTTCATTCGCTCCTCAGGCCGGATGTGTTCTCATTATAACCCGATCTGCGAAATTGCGACATCTGCAACGAGGATCTGTCGTGCAGGCGAATGCTGCTTTCTATTCGGAATCGTTATAATAAGAGCCACGACGAACTGAAGGAGGGTATGATAGCATGACCAATGACTCGAAATCTGTACGCCTGTATGATAAAGGAAATTACGCCGGCACCTATACGGAGGTTCCGGCGTCCAATCCCGGTCGGGCGTGGCGGGACGGCATGGTGAGCGGAAACGGCGAGAACGGATACGTCACGTCCGGATCGCCGTATTCGGACACCTTTATTTTTCAATATATGTGGTTCAACTATCCATCCCGCGATCCGAGAGTGATTCCGGAAGAGCTGACGGGGCAGCTGGCCGAGGCCAGGCGGAATGTATTTCATTTGAATGATCAATGGAAGATTACGTTTCCGGACGGGACAACCCGGAGAAGAACCTTTTATTACAGCTATCACCCGGGACACCAGCTCAGACTAAGCGTGACGAATAAGGGAACCGTGTCCGGCTACGAAAGATGGACGAACTATGAAACGGCGGAAACCGGCGTGCGTTATTCCGATGAATGCGGCGAGTGGATCCGAACCTCATTCACGTCCAGGGAAGACAATGTATCCATTACGAAGATCGCGCAATCGTCCGCCGGCGCCAAGATCAACATGATCATCTCCATCGATGACATTTCAGGCATGTACAAGGCGCGGGACGGTGCGTCCGAGTTGTCGGCACTCCAATACAAAAAGCTGGTAGATCCAAACGCCGAATATATCGCGCAGGTTGCCCATTATCCGTCCTACCCGGGCAGCGAGCTGATCGATGGGGGATACGCCGGCTTGACCCGGGTTGTGGTCGTGAACGGAACCCAGAAGCGAGTGCTGCTCGCCGACACGGATGAATCGATGAATGTCGGAGAGGAACAGAATCCTGCGATTCAAGTGAGCGATGCCGACGCCGTATATTTAATCACGCAATCGAACAGAACTTTCGACATGGGCAAAATCGATGATTTTGCCGGCATGACGCAGTACGCTATCGTGGACAGTCTGTTTCGGAATACGAATGCTGTCGCAATTAAATATCGGGACGTTACCGGCAATTTCGATTACTACGCGGCCCTTGCGCCTCATGCGCTGAAGCATGCCGCGGAATTTAACGCCGTACGTTTTTCCCTTGCAGGCGACGAAGATGACAAGAGCGCAGACAATGTAACGTTGATCAATGCGCAGAAGGCATCCCAATCGAGAATCCATCATGCTTTCATGGAGCAGGTGTACAACCAGGGACGATATGCCTTGATTTGCTGCAGCGGCTCAAGCGCGCCGCGGTTGTATGGCATGTGGACCGGAGAGTGGAATCCGGGCTGGCGCGCCATCTATACCCTCGACGCCAACGTGAATTTGCAGGTTTCTCCCATGAATACAGGCCATTTGACGTATGCCCCGCTTGGGTATATCACCTTCTTCTTGCGAAATACGCCCGATTTTGAATCCAATGCGCGAATGGCCTACGGGATGCATGATGCGCTGCAGGTATCGGTCAACTCGGACGGCGACCGCGGGATGCATGTGGAATACGACAATGACTACCCGTTTCAATATTGGAACGCGGGGGCAAGCTGGTGTCTGCTTCCCATCTTCGAATATTGGCAGTGCTTCGGCAACCAACAGATCCCGATCAACGATCACATGAGAATCCATGAACTGAAGCCGATTCTCAGCGTTAAGGATGGGGGGCTGACGGATGAAGAATTCGATAGGCTGCTCGAAAAGGGATATTTGGATTTGGAAAAAGATATTTTGCTTCCGCTGTTGACCAAGCAGGCGAATTTCTGGGAGCAGCTCTGCACGCCGGAGTTCTATACGGATGTAAACGGCAATGCGTGCTATGAGCAAGGCAAGATAAGGCTGCATCCGGGTGAGAAATACATGTTTATCCCCACCTACTCGCCGGAGAATCATCCCATTGGTTACAACAGTACGATTACGGCCAATGCGACCATGGATATTTCAGCCGCGCGGGACGGACTGCTTATGGTCATCACCATGGAAAAAGCAGTGAAGCGCGACGGATATGAAGACGCAGCAGCCAAATGGGAGTCATTGCTGGAGCTGCTGCCGGACTACAAGGTGGACAAGGACGGCGCTTTGCGCGAATGGGCGATGAACGAATATACGGAGAACAACAACCACCGTCATTTGAGCCACCTCTATCCGGCATGGCCCGCCTATGAGACGCAGAACGATGCAGAGCTCGCGAAAGCCGCCGTGATCGCACTGGAGAACCGAAATAAATACAATACATTGGACGCCACGGCGGGGCACGGCTGGATGCACAAGGCGCTGGTCTGCGCGAGATTAAAAGACGGCAACGCAGTCGCGGCTTCCCTTCTCCCGATGATGACGGATTCCGGTTACTACGCATCCCTGATGACGGATCATGACACCAACGGAAGATGCGATACCTACTGTACGGATACTTTATTCGGTACGGTGGGAGCGGTCAATGAAGCGTTGCTATTCTCCAATACGGGTGAGATTGAGGTGCTTCCGGCATTGCCATCCGAATGGACATCGGGATCCATTCACGGGCTCATGGCGAGAACCCAGGTGGAGGTCGCCGCTTTATCATGGGATCTCTTATCCAAAGCGGTGAGCGTTACCTTGATTTCCATTGCTCCTCCCAACGAAATCAAATTAAAATTGGGTATTCCTTGGATGAAAGCAACGGTCAACGGAAAAGAAGCAACGGTGCTTGAAGAGGGATTCGGCAAACATATTCGCTTATCGCTGAATTCCGCATTAGACGTTACAGTCGAATTTACATTGACCGATTGACGGGATACCGCTCCGGACAGCGAATAGGGGATAATCTCCCCTTGAAGCTGTCTTTTTTTCATTGTTAATATATCCGATCCCAAAAAAGCACGATAGGTTAGTTGCTTGTCATGTTAATGAATTGTTTCCGGATGGATAAGCGCTTACAATCGATACATAAGAGGCTGGAAAAACGTCATGGAAAGGATGTCCCCGTTATGGAAGATAACGATCATCTGTTATCGAAGAAGGGAGCTTGGGGGGATCAAGGGGACGGCACTTATATCAACCCTGTCTTGCCGGGAGATTACAGCGATCCGGACGTCATTCGGGTCGGGGATGATTATTACGGTATTTCCTCCACCTTGCATTGCTCTCCGGGGATGGCGGTGCTGCATTCCAAAGACCTTGTCAATTGGAGAATGATCGGGCATGTGGTTCAAGATTTGACGAGCATCGGCCCGGAATACGGTTATGATCGAATGAACCGTTACGGCAGAGGAGTCTGGGCGGGCGCGATCCGATTCCACGAGGATAAGTACTGGGTGTATTTTTTCACGCCCGATGAGGGGTTGTTTATGAGCACGTCTTCCGATCCGGCGGGACCTTGGGAGCCGCCTCATCAGGTTTGGGCGGTTAGCGGCTGGGACGACTGCTGTCCGTTTTGGGACGATGACGGACAAGGCTACCTGGTTGCCACCCATTTTGCCGGTAACTACAATATTCATTTGTTTAAACTTAGCGAAGACGGCAAAGAGCTATTGCATGACAGCGATACGATTATTCATCGGTACAAAGGAAGCGAAGCCAATAAGCTCTACAAAATAAACGGGTATTACTATTTTTTCCACAGCGAGGTTCGACTTGAGGAAGGCGCCCAGGTCAGAGTCGTTATGATGTTGCGGTCCGAACATATTTACGGGCCCTACGAGGAAAAGGAGCTTATCCATACGCACGGCATGGAGGTAGACCGGGAGCCCAATCAAGGCGGACTCGTACAGACGGTTTCCGGGGAATGGTACTTCATCAGTCATCAAGGAACAGGCGGGTATTATGAGGGGAGAACCCTTCATTTGTTGCCCGTAACGTGGGTGGAGGGATGGCCGATCATCGGCAAAGATACGGACGGCGACGGAATCGGGGAGATGGTATGGGGAGGCAAGAAGCCGATTGACGGGTATCCCATGACGGTTCTTTCCGCGAACGACGATTTTGACCGAGCGGTGCTTGAGCCGTATTGGGAATGGAATCATCAGCCAAGAGCCGGCAAATGGTCGTTAAAAGAACGCCCTGGCTATTTGCGCCTATACGCATGCCAACCGGTGGATAAGGATAATTTCTTTACCGTCTGCAACGTCATTACACAAAGAGCGTTCAGAACCGTTCACAATACGGCAACTGTAAAAATAGAGATCGGCGGCATGGCAGACGGGCAAGAAGCGGGGCTTTGCCACTTTGCGCGAACCTATTGCACGATTGGCGTTCATCAACAGAAGGGGACAAGGGTTCTGAAGTTTAACGATTCGGGCAAGTTCGAATGGGGCCCTGCAATAACGGTTTCCACCCTTTGGTTAAAGTCTGTGTGGGGCCTGGACGGCATCAACCGGTTCGAATATAGCATCGATGGGGTGAATTTCACTGGTTTTGGAGACGTCTATCAGCTGGGTTGGGGGCATTATCGGGGAGACCGGATCGGATTATACAGCTATAATCGCGAGAGTGAACGAGGTTATATCGATGTAGATCAATTTTGTCATGAGGTCGCGGGAGCCTCGACTACGTAAATAGGAGGACTTGAAATCCATATGCATATTCAGTTTCGTTCCCCGGCCGTTTATTGGGTAGAAGCGCTGCCCGTCGGCAATGGCAGACTCGGCGCGATGGTCTTTGGCGGCATCGGGAAAGAACGCATCGCGTTGAATGAAGACACGCTTTGGTCGGGCTGCCCCAGGGATTGGAACAATCCGGGAGCGAAAGAAGTGCTGCCGAGAATACGGGAGTTGATCGCGCAAGAAAAGTACGGGGAAGCGGATCGGCTCTGCAAGGAAATGATGGGGCCGTATACGCAATCCTATTTGCCTTTCGGCGATTTGCACATCGTGATGGATCACGGTCAGCTAAGCCGCCGGGGCTACAGCCGGAAGCTTGATCTCTCCACCGGGATTGCGACCGTAGACTATAACGTCGGCGGCGTTCCATACACTCGGGAAATATTCGCCTCGCATCCCGACCAGGCGATTGTCGTGCGGTTAACGGCGGGCAAGGAGGGCTTCCTGAGCTTTCGGGCCAAGCTGGACAGTCCGCTGCGATATGCATCGAAACCGGATGGCGGTCACTTTACGATATCCGGGCATGCGCCGGAGCACGTGGAGCCGAGTTACCGTGATGCGGAAAATCCGGTGCGTTACGGCGATCCCCATACGTCTAAAGGTTTGAAATTCCATGGACGCCTGGCGGTCACGCATGAAGGCGGAACGGCGCGGGCCGATGCCGACGGCTTGCACGTCAAGGGAGCGACGGTTGCCACCTTGTACTTCAGCGCGGCGACAAGTTTCGACCCGGGCATTGGCGCAAGCAGCCCCGAACGCGATCCGGAACAATGGACCGCCGAGGCGATTCAATCCATATGCGGGAAGGAATATACGGAGGTTCTTCATCGTCATCTGGACGATCACCTCCAGCTGTTCGGCAGGGTTGCCCTGCATCTGGGCGAAAGCAAAGCGCCCGCAGAGATGCCTACGGATCAGCGGATTGCCCAATACGGCAGCAGTGATCCAGGTCTGGTCGAGCTATTGTTCCAGTATGGACGCTACTTGTTGATTGCCAGCTCGCGTCCGGGAACCACGCCGGCCAATCTGCAAGGCATATGGAATGAAGAGACGAGGGCGCCCTGGAGCAGCAATTATACGCTCAATATTAACGCGGAAATGAATTATTGGCCCGCGGAAACGTGCAATATGGCGGAGCTGCACGAGCCGCTGATCGATTTCATCGGCAGGCTGGCCGTTCACGGCAAGAAGACGGCGGAAACGAACTATGGCGCAAGGGGATGGGTCGCGCACCACAATTCGGACCTGTGGGGACAAACGGCGCCGGTGGGCGATTATGGAGACGGGGACCCGGTTTGGGCCTTCTGGCCGATGGGCGGCGTATGGTTGACCCAGCATCTGTGGGAGCATTACGCCTTCAGTGGCAACGAAGCTTATTTGCGGCATACGGCATACCCGATCATGAAGGAAGCGTCGTTGTTTTGTCTGGATTGGCTGATCGAAAATCAGGACGGTTATTTCATCACTTCGCCCGCCACCTCTCCGGAGCACAAATTTCTGGCTGCGGATCACCGACACGCCGTAAGCGAAGCGACGACGATGGATTTGTCCTTGATCGCGGAACTGTTCGACAACTGTATCTTATCCGCACAGCAGCTCAAGATCGACGAAGATTTCGTCCGAACCCTTCAGGAAACGAAGCAACGGCTGCTGCCGCTTCAAATCGGCAAGCAAGGCCAATTGCAGGAATGGTCCCAAGATTTCGAAGGCGAGGACGTTCATCATCGTCACGTCTCCCATCTGGTCGGGATTTACCCCGGGCGGCTGATCACGGAGCAGTCTTCTCCCGCCCTGTTCCATGCTGCGAAGACATCGCTTGAAATCAGAGGAGACGGAGGTACGGGGTGGAGTCTCGGCTGGAAAATCGGTCTATGGGCCAGATTCAAGGACGGCAATCGCGCGGAACGGCTGATTTCGAATTTGCTAACTCTCGTCAAAAGTGATGGCCCGATTAACTATGAACGAGGCGGTGTCTATCCCAATCTGTTCGACGCGCATCCGCCTTTCCAGATCGACGGGAACTTCGCTGCCACGGCGGGGATTGCCGAGATGCTGCTGCAATCCCATCAAGGATGGCTGGAACTGCTGCCGGCGCTGCCCGATTCCTGGAAGAACGGGTATGTCAAAGGATTACGGGCGCGAGGGGGCTATGAAGTCGATCTGGAGTGGAACAACGGCTCGTTGTCGAAGGCGGAAATCGAAGTTTCCATCACGCAGATTTGCCGAGTGCTCGTCAAGCAAAAGGTCCGGATTACGCAAGAAGGAGAAGAAGTTACTTATTCGATAATGGAGAACGGCTGCATCGGATTCCACGTAATAAGCGGGCATCGTTACGTTGTGTTCTCCTAAATTAAATGATACGGATACTGCCCAATACCTGGAATTGTGTACACTCTGCTATAGCCTGCATCTATAAGTGCTTGGGCAGCCAACGAGCTCTTATACCCCTTATGACAGTAAAGGATTATTGGAGTATCCTTTCTATTGCATACCGAGAACGGGTTATTGGATATATTCTGTAACGGTATACAAATGCTTTCCAGTATATGTCCGATCTTATACTCCTCATGAGTCCGCACATCAACAAGCATTGCAGTTTTATCATTTAACAACAGTTGCCATGCTTCATCGGGGGACAGATTTTTACTTTGAATTTCTCTGCCCCCAGTCTGAGGAATACGTTGGTCTCTGTCAAGCATTCTTACAACAACTGCTGCAGCCTCCGCGCGAGTTAAGCTGCCCACAGCGTCGAACACGTTATTGTCACGCGCGAGCATGATACCTTTAACATACACCTGCGCGATATGCATAACGCAGGTATGGCAGGAATATAAGTCTCTCAGCTTTTCTGCCGCCGACCATTCATGCTCATCTCTTTCTCCGAAATCGGTTTTAAGCGCCTCATGAACGATTCTTGCAGCGGAACGACGCTCAATGGGTTTGTTTATGTTTGTTAGATCATAGTCCTCTATTATTCCCTTATGCAACGCGTAATCCATATATCCTGATGACCAACTGCCACGCGTCGGCTCTATAATGCCTTTACTGCTTCTAATTACCATTGTCACAAACTGTTCGGTCGTAACATGATCCTCGGGATGAAATAAGCCGCCATTCATATTAAACAGGAGTTACTCTTAGGGTAACATTGTCGTAGGCGTCAATTCCTGTAACAGAGAAGGTCCTTGAAATGTTCGTTGTAACCTCGCCTGTCCATAAATCCCTTACATAAAAACTTCTAGAATTTTTAAATTTTACATCGCTAATCATTTTATGCCCAATGTAATCGATAATACGGCTTACATCAACGGAATGCTCCTTCGTATCTCTTGAGTCGCTGAGATTAATAAAGGATATTGCAAGATCTCCGTTCGCAAGAGGCTTTACAAGAATATCAACACGGTTGGTATTCGTAATATAAGCCGTATCGGGATTGGTATTATCGAGCGAGCAGTAAATTCTTTTTGCCTGAATACCGAGGGGATCTTGATTCAAGGCGATTACGTCTTTATTCGCAATAATCTTCCATAGCTCGTCCCCCTTGGCAACCCGTCTTAAATCCAATCCAAGCATAATCGGAGCATTCATCATACACCACATCGTCATATGCGTTTTATCCATGGGATTTGTAATTCCGTTCATACCGATTACAAGCATATCGGGATCGTTCCAACCCTTTTCCAGTCCGGCAAACTCGTCCATAATAACCGCCTTACTGTACTGCGAGGTTATGCTTGCGGTATGATTTGAACTCCATTCGGCGGAGCCCGGATCACCGTCAGAGCCGACACAGAAGGTGATATCATTAAGAATACGCCATGAGTCCCCGACTTTATATCCCCAGTTATGGGGCTGTGTCTTACCCCATTCACAGATGGAGAATACAACATCATGATCAGGGTCGGCCTTGTTCAGGCCTTCAAGCAGAGCCGCATAGGAATTAAGGGTATTTTCCTGCCTTCTGTGATTCATGAGACGTATGATATTTTCTCCCTCGCTTAGGGATACCGTTATTTCTTCCGAATCTTCAAATGCAGCTGTACTTGGGGTAAGAGGAAGCAAATGATCAAAATATCTAGTTTCATGATCTGCGCTTCCTACTGCAAGCTGAAGCCAGCGTCCAATGCCTTCCTCCTCGCCGCTTGCGTAATTTACGGTTATGGCGTATTTTCCGCCAGCCGGCGCGTTCACAGTAAACTGAAGCTCGCCCCAACGGTCGCCCACAGGCGTCGTACCCACGTTTGTTCCGTCGAATGTACCGATATTTGTTACATAGTCGCCACTGTTTTTGGATGCACCCTGGCCTAAAAGCACACCGTCCTTAACTGCATTTAAAGTGATTTTCAGCCCTTCACCCGAAACCGTTATGCTTCTGATATTCGGGGCATAGGAATACTTTGCATTCGCTGAGTCTGAGAACGTTGCATTGTCCCAGAGGTAGTAGCAGTTATCAACCTTTATAAAGTCAACCCCCCAGTCAATATAAGACCTCGTGTCGACATCCTCAAAGCCGCACGTACCTACCGCAGAGCCTGCACAAAGGTTCGTGCCTATATCATTGTACATACCGAATTTAAGTCCCTTGCTGTGGATGTAATCGGATAATGCCTTAAAGCCGCTTGGAAATTTAATCGTTTCATTTGAAAGTAAGCCGTTTACGCGCTCGGACTTGTAGCAGCCGTCATCGAGCACGACATACTTGTATCCCAGATCCGCAAGTCCCAAATCAACAATCGCGTCTGCCATTGCTTTTGTGAGTTCCTCATTGTTCTTGCTTCCAAAAGCATTCCAGCTGTTCCAGCCCATGGCAGGGAGACGTCCCCGCTTTTTATCTAAAAGCACCTTGCCGTTTGAGAAAGCCGGAAACATATAGTCAGGATCCGTGATCTCGTCAGGCGCAGTCCTTGATGTAGTTCTAGCCTTTAAATTCATAAGCTTGTCCATAAGAAATCCTCCTTAAGCTTGGATTTACATTGTTATGATAGGACAAATAAATGGGTAAATACATATGTTTTTAACGAGTGATTATGGGAAAATGTGATATATTAATTTCAGGAGCTGATTTCAATGAAACTCTATTATGCCAAAAGCCCTTTTACGTCATCCGATATTTATCCCATGCAATATGGTGAACAGCAGTGCGATAGCGGATATTCCTTCGGACCTGCAGTGCGCAACTTCTATCTAATCCACTATGTTTATAGCGGGCAAGGCGAGCTGCATATTAATAAAAAAGCTTATAAGGTACATGCAGGACAGTTTTTTTTGATTCGTCCGAAACAAACAGCATACTATAAGGCAGATGACCATGAGCCATGGCTGTATCGCTGGATTGAGTTTGACGGCAGTTTTTCGGAAAAGCTTATGACTGTGACAGGCTTCTCACACGAAAACCACGTTATAAATGATGATCATGGCGTTGGAAACGCACTTAAGAATATCATCGATTTAGGCTGGTCTGACTTTGAAACAATCATGAGCCATTTTTGGTCTTTTATCGCGGCACTTACGAAGGGAAAATTATTGAAGAAAGATGAGAATACGGCAGAAACCTATGTCTCTAATGCAAAAAACTTCATAAGAAGCAATGTTCACAAAAGAATATCCATTTCTGAAATTGCACATTTTCTAAACATAGATCGCAGTCATCTGGCGCGTACCTTCAAAAGCATTTGCGGCATAAGCACACAGCAGTTTATCATTTCTCTTAAAATGGAGATGGCTTCACAGTTGCTCAAAAAAAGCAGTATGACCATTAAAGAGGTTGCCAATAGTGTCGGATATGGAAATCAGATGGAATTTTCAAAGCTGTTTAAAAAACACTTTCATCTGACTCCCACGCAATGGAGAGAGCAAGAGTTCTTTCAACAGTCCATCAATAACTATTCACTTATAAAATAACAACCGACTGGAGTATGCATTACGGTAATCGGTTGGTGCAAGGCCGGTCATCTTCTTAAAGCTATGCGTAAATTGATGACTTTCCGAGTACCCTAGCTGCTGCGATATTTCCTTTATGCTTTGATTCGTATCGGTCAATAGCGACTTGGCGGCATCCGTCTTCTCCTGCAACATGAATTGCTTTAAAGAGATTCCCGCGATCTCCGAGAACAAGAAGGATAAATACTTGGCATTGTAGCCGAAATGTTCGGCCAATTGATTCACCTTCATATTCTCCATCCGGTTCCACTTGATATAATCCACGATGTCGTTATACAGCTGCTGCTTGCGATTCTTCCTGGATTGGTTTTGGACAATAGACAGCTGATTATACAATTCGCATAAAATACTGGTCGTCAAATAATTGTTCAAAGTTTGTTCCCGATAGCTGCGGACGGAATCCTGAAGCTGCTTCATCATGACGATCAGCTTATCGGGACTTCGAAGCGTCCCCTGGGCGGGAATCGTTATGACGCCGGGCTGATACCCGGCCGCGCCGCTTTCCAGGGTTTCATAGCCGCCTTGAACCGTGAAATGCAGCCAATAGAAGCTGCAGTCCGATTCCCGATAACCGTATTGCACGGCTTGGGGCGGCATGAGCAGGAAGTCTCCTTCATTCAGGACATGCCGTTCCTTGTCCATCGCAATATATAAGGTCCCGCGGGTTTGAATAAACAGTTCGAATTCCAATAATACACGGTACATGTGCTTCCACTCTGATGAGGGAGCAACGAATTTGCCGGTCATAACGAGGGATACGGGTGAATCGACACGGAAGCTGTAGCAGGTCACAAGCTGCCATCCTTTCTGCCTTTTTCACAATTAATCTTATTATAAAAGAGGCAAATTTCAAAGAACGATTCAAAAAAACTTACCTTTTGACATGCAATCCAACCTTACGCTATTTACCTGAATTACGTGTTCGTAATAAGCTAGTATTCAAATCGTGAGAGGATGATCTCGTTGAAAGCACACTTCAGCCATACCCCATTAAAGCATTTCGAGCTTGATCAAGTGCAATTAAGGGATGAAGTTCTTACCCATGCATTCAAGAAAGAATGGAGTTATTTGACCCGCTACGAAGCCGACCGCCTTCTAGCCGGCTTCCGTGAAACGAAGGGCTTGCAGCCGAAAGCGGATAAATACCCGGGATGGGAGAATACTGAAATTCGAGGCCATACGTTAGGCCACTATTTGACCGCTGTCGCCCAAGCTTATTCGCAAACGAAAGATCAGGATCTGCTCGCCAGAATCGAATACCTTGTGGCCGAATTGGCCGAATGCCAACAGGATAGCGGTTATTTATCGGCTTTTCCCGAAACGCTGTTTGACAATGTGGAGAATCGCAAACCCGCTTGGGTGCCATGGTATACCATGCATAAAATTATTGCAGGCCTGATTGCCGTCTATCATGCTGCGAAGCTGCAGCAAGCTTATCATGTGGTGAACCGTCTGGGCGATTGGGTGGCGAACCGCGCTTGCGCATGGACAGACGAGGTGCAAGCAACCGTGCTGGCTGTCGAATACGGAGGCATGAACGATTGCCTGTACGATCTTTACAAGCTGACGGGAAACAGCCGCCATCTTGAGGCCGCCCACCGGTTTGATGAGATCAGCCTGTTCGAAGCGCTTCGGGAGGGAAGAGATGTACTGAAGGGCAAACATGCCAACACGATGATTCCGAAGTTTATCGGCGCATTGAACCGGTATTTGACCCTTGGGGAGAGCGAACGCAGCTACTTTGAAGCGGCCGTTAACTTCTGGGATACCGTCGTTTACCACCACAGCTATATCACGGGCGGAAACAGCGAGTGCGAGCATTTCGGCGAACCTGATGTGCTGGACAGCAAGCGTTCCGATGTTACCTGCGAAACATGCAACAGCTATAATATGCTGAAGCTGACCAAAGAACTGTTCAAGCTTACGCAAGATATCAAATACGCCGATTTTTACGAGAGAACGTATATCAATGCCATCTTGTCATCCCAAAATCCGGATACGGGCATGACGATGTATTTTCAGCCTATGGCAACCGGATATTTCAAAATCTACAGCTCCCCGTTCGAACATTTCTGGTGCTGCACCGGTACGGGAATGGAAAGCTTCACCAAATTGAATGACAGCATTTATTTCCATGCCGATAACAAGCTTTATGTCAATCAATTCGTAAGCTCGAAGCTGCATTGGCAGGAGCAAAAGGTGACGATTACGCAGTCCACCACGCTCCCTCAAACCGATCAGGTTCAATTTTCATTCGAATCGAACGAGCCAAGGCAGCTTGCCGTTCACATTCGTATCCCTTATTGGGCAGTTGACGCCATTGAAATGACGGTTAATGGAGAACGGGTTACACCTGTCATGGAGCGGGGTTATGCGATTCTCAACCGTATTTGGATGGACGGCGATACGATCGGGCTGCGAATTCCGATGAAGGTTGCCTATTCCCGCCTGCCTGATGCGCCACATGTCATTGGGCTCCAATATGGCCCGGTTGTCTTAAGCGCGGCGCTTGGCACAGAAGATATGGTCGAATCGAATACCGGCGTAAATGTCAGCGTTGCGACCAGGCGAATGACGGTCAAAGATTATATCGTTCCGCAAGGAATGAGAGTCGAGGAATGGCTGGGCCGTTTCGACGAGCATGTGATTCGTCGGGGCGAGGATTTGGCGTTTACCCTTAAACATACGGATGAAGACGAACGGCTTGTCTTTACGCCGCATTACAAGCAGCATCGCGAAAGATACGGCATCTACTGGAGCCTCCTGGAAGAGGGATCTGAAGAGCTGAAGAAGCATGTGGACAAAGCGGAACGGGAACGGCGCATAAGAGAAGCAACCATTGATGCTATACAAATAGGAAATGACCAATACGAACTGGAGCATCAGGTACAGGGAGAACGGACATACGGCGGCACTTGGGAAGGATTGAACGGAAGGAAGGTTGAAGCCGGCGGATGGTTCAGCTATCGGATGAAAGTTCAGCCTGGCGCTGTATTAGCCGTGACCTTTAACCACATGCACACCAATAGAAGCTTGGACATCTTGATTGACGGAGAGCAATTGGTCACCGAGATGTTCCCGCAAGAATGGAAGCGGATGTTCTATGAGCGAATCTTCGTCCTTCCTGACGCATTAACGGCAGGCAAGGAAGCCGTAACCGTCAGGTTCGTGCCGCGCCAGAAGGAGAATGGCATCTATGGCGTTCTTCGCATGATTAAACAGGATGTAGCCCATCGTTAATAAAAAAGTCAAGAAGTGACGTTCGCCTGAACAGGAAATACCCTGTTCAGGCGTTTTTTTGTGATCATTCATCGAAGAGTATGCTGAAGCGCGTGACTCACAAGCAAAGTTCGCATCAAAATAATCAATTTGAAGCTTTTTGAAGAACTCGAATGGCTGCAATTCATTGATTTTGAAGCTTCTTAAACTATGGAATGCACCGGATATCTGCGATAGTACCCTTATCAGCCGGGCACAGGGGCTGCCGGTTCAACACAGTAAACGGAATCAGGCGAATACGAGGAGGATGTTAAATGTGAATGTAGCTTTGAGCAATAAAGCAGACAGCGTAGTAATCAAGAAGAATAAAAAGAGCTTCCTAACCGATGTGAAACAAAATTTCTATTTGTACTTATTAGTTTTGCCGGGTGTTTTATATTTCTTTATTTTCAAGTATCTGCCAATGGTGGGGTTAGTGGTAGCTTTTCAAGACTTTAATTCTGTTAAAGGATTTTTTAAAAGTAAATTTGTAGGATTAAAAAACTTTGAGTATTTCTTCACCTCAAAGGATTGGCTGGTTGTAACGTGGAACACGCTTTATTTAAATATATTGTTTCTTGTTACCGGGTTGTTTTTTTCGATCCTTATTGCCATTGTGCTATCCGAAATCACCTCCAAACATTTCAAGAAAGTGACGCAATCGATTGTCATTCTGCCGAATTTTATATCCTGGACATTAGTTTCGATGTTTGTTTTTGCATTATTGTCGACGGATGTAGGATATATTAATTCCATTTTGAAAGCGTTTGGTTTCATTCAAGAAGGGCAGGAAATCAATTTTTACTCCAATCCGAATTTATGGGTCGGAATACTGATTGTTTTGAAAATATGGAAATCCGCAGGCTTCGGTTCCGTTATCTATTTGGCTGCTATAGCAGGCATTGACCAGGAAATCTATGAAGCTGCCAAAATTGACGGAGCCAGCCGATTGCAGAGTATTACAAAGATTACGTTGCCGCAGCTTAAAACAACGGTAGTGCTTTTGACCTTGTTCGGCATCGGAGGCATATTCCATGGGGATTTAGGAATGATTTATGCGATTGTAGGCGACAACCCTAATTTGTACGAAACGACCGATGTCATTGACACTTATGTATTTAGAATGCTTAGGCAAATGAATGACATCAGCATGTCTACTGCGATCGGATTTTATCAATCCCTTGTAGGTTTAATCATCGTATATGTATCGAATTATTTTGCCAAGAAGTATGATTCGGATTCAGCCATTTTTTAAAGAAAGGAGATTATAAATGAAAAACAGCTTGGAGAACAAAGCAATCGATACATTTTCTTATCTTTTTATGGCCCTATTTTCTATATTTTGCATTGTGCCTTTTATCCTTATTCTATCAAGCTCCTTATCAGACGAAAAAGCTGTACAATTGACCGGTTTTGCTCTTATTCCGAAACATTTCTCGTTAACGGCTTACGAGGTCATCTTTCAGGATAACACCATATTCACCGCTTACAAGACAACGATCATTTTCACGGTTGTGGGTACGATCCTTTGCATGATCGTTACCAGTGCGATGGCTTATGCCCTTTCCGTCAAAACGTTTACTCACAGAAACAAGATTGCTTTTTTCGTTTATTTTACGATGCTGTTTAGCGGAGGTTTGATCCCTTCGTATCTACTTATCTCCAAATATTTGGGTTTAAGTGATAATATTTTGGTTTATATTTTACCGGGATTGGTTAATCCGTTTAATATGTTTCTCTTAAGAAACTTCTTCAAGCAAATACCGGATTCGCTGGCGGAGTCCGCCAAAATAGATGGAGCGAATGACATCTATATTTTATTTAAAATCATCCTTCCATTGGCAAAACCTGCAATGGCCACGATCGGATTGTTCTATGGACTCGGTTTCTGGAACGAGTGGTTTACAGCCACCCTTTTTATTGACAATAAAGATCTGTACTCCTTGCAATATCTGATCATGAAGGTAATGAGAGAAGTGGATTTTATGTATCAATTGGATTATATGCAAGGAGCTACAGTTAGTTATGTACTCCCAAGGAATACCGTCAGAATGTCTACAGCCGTAGTCACTGTAGGTCCCATCATTTTTGTTTATCCATTCCTGCAAAAGTACTTTGTTAAGGGATTAGTAGTTGGAGCTGTTAAAGGCTAAACCCGCAATAGCGGTTTAGTATAGATGATTGGACAATATAAGGGAGGAAGAAAGATGAACAAAAAGTTTTTGGTATTGCCGCTTGCTGCAACCATGCTTGCTGCTTCAATCGTTGGATGCAGCAAAGTATCCAAGGAGCCGGCTGGAAGCGCTGCGCCTTCAGCAGATAGCTCTGCACCCGCAGCCAAGAAGGATCCGGTTACCCTTAATATTCGTCTGTTCGGGGTTGAAAACGGGATGTATCGCGATGTCGATTCCGTCGTTAAGGAGTTTGAGAAAAGGACGAAGGATACGCTGAATACGACCTTGAATCTTACCTTTACACCGCCTGCCGACTATGGTCCAAAGCATGAATTATGGATCTCATCGGGCGAAGACATCGACCTCTTCAACCCGTGGTCAAAGGATAAATTCATCAGAGACGGCGCATTGGCGGATTTGACCGAATACTTTAACAACCCGAAATATCCCGGACTTCAGAAGGCATTTTCACCCGAATATATCAATGACAATAAAATCAATGGCAAGATTTATGCCGTTCCGCTTACAAACGCGTTTATGGATATGGAAGGCGTCTGGTATCGGAAAGATTTGCTAAAGAAGTATGGAATGAAGGATATCAGCAGCTATGACGATTTGTATAATTTCCTTGAAAAAGTAAAAGAAAATGAAAAAGACATGATCCCGTATGGAAACTATGGAAATACTGCTTTCTTCAAACTATTTACCGATATCAATGCACAACAGCTGGAGGGGAAAGTATTTCCATTTACCGGCCAAGGAAATCCGAAGAGAAATTTCATTTACGTTCAAATCGCCGATGATGGGAAATCCGTCGCGGGTGTGGCAGCATATGGAGATCCGGCATCCGAATGGGCGAACATTAATCCCCAATACGGTCTGAATTATCTGATGAATCAGTTTAATCAAGCGAAGCGGTTTAACAAATTTATTCCGGCAGATACCTTGAATGGGACGGGTATAGCAGGTAAGCCTGAAGCTGCCGGATTCATAACCATAGGCGGTTTCAAGGGGAAAGTAAACGAGCAAAAGGCACGAGATCCGAACGCGGAGATCGGTTTCTGGCCGATCTTCAAGAACAATCAGGAAATGACGCCTGGTACGCAATCTACGGATGGCAAGGCATGGAATTTCATTGCTATCCCTGCTAATTCCAAAAAAGTTGACAGAGCCATGGAATTCCTGGATTGGATTTTCTCCAGTCAGGAGAACAATGACTTGTTCACTTACGGTATCGAAGGTAAAAACTGGAAGGCTGTAGGAGATAAGGAGTGGGATATTCCGGAAGGAGTGGATACGACTAAAAATTACCTTTTCCCCGCTTTCCAGTTGACTTGGAATCCGACATATAATCGAATTCCTGCAGGATTGCCGGAGCAAGTTCAACAATATTATGAATATCAATTTAAGCCGGATACGTATAAGAAACATGTATTGGCAGGATTTACCTTTGATCAAGAGCCTGTAAAAAATGAATTGGCCAAATGCAACACCGTTATGGACAAGTATCTTCCATTCTTATTGTCCGGTTTCGGCGACGTAAATGAGAATTTGGCGAAGATGAATAAGGATTTGAAGGATTCAGGCGTAGATAAGATTAAAGAGGAATTGAAGAATCAAATCAACGCCTTCCTTGCTCAAAAGAAATAAAATTTTGAATTTTCCAATGCCTGTGCGGACTCTTACAGTCTGTGCAGGCATTTAAGTGTATAATATAAGTAATGAAATGCATATGCAGTCCGGGTGAAGAGTAAAACGGTCGTCATTTTCGTTAAGGCGGAGGTTGGCGATGAAAAGAATCAGGAGTATTCCTTTCAAATATTCATTATTGGGGAAAACTGTGTTTTTTCATTCCATTCTCGTGCTGATATTGGTTAGCATCTGTCGATACCATGACAGAGCAAGCTTACCACACGGTTGACGTGCTGCTGAAATCTACCTATTACTACTTCGGCCAGCTTTATACGAATGATATGGAGATATTTAATGCGATGTACGGGGATGAATTTACCGGCATGCAATCCAAGCGAATCCGGGATAAGCTTGTGGATTTAAAAGCAGCGAATCCCTTAATAGAATCGGTTTATATCTATAACATGAATCATGACAGAAAATCGGCAGCAGGGGAGTATTTATTCCAAGAAG
This sequence comes from Cohnella sp. CFH 77786, assembly GCF_019400745.1. GTDB lineage: Bacteria > Bacillota > Bacilli > Paenibacillales > Paenibacillaceae > Cohnella. The sequence goes on from NZ_WJIB01000002.1 coordinate 220,937, forward strand.
GGAACGGTTTTCTTATCACAATGCTCCGGTAGACATGAATTTGTTATCGATCGTTTATACACGGTTTAAGCAGGATGGAGCTTCAGATGGGGCGTTGGGAAAATATGGCGGATGGATCACAGTGTTCGTTATATTTTAAAGTAGTTTGCAAGCGCTATCTTGTTCATACTGAAACCATCGAGAAGAGATCAGACAGGCCTCCTTGGCTTGTCAAATTTGAAGCGTAGTTTCTACCTGGTCATGAAGAACGGGCCTTAGGCGAACTGGGGGGGCTGCAAAATGAAAGTAGATCGTGTAAGGGGCAGGGTAAAATCACTCTATAGAAGAAATAATTTATTAATAAAAATCCTATCATCCTATTTCGTTATTGTTATCGTTCTATTATCCGTATTTTCCTCTGTATTATTTCGTACTTACAGCAATAGAAGTATAGAGCAAGTAAGTCAATCCTCTGAAAATTTTATATCTCAATCATATTATATTGCGGATATAATGCTCATAAATCTTTATTATAATTTTCATCAATTATTTATTAATAATCTGGATAGTGATCTTAATTATGGTTTATATGTTGATCAATCAGATTTGTTCGCCGATCAAGATGTATTAAAGAAACTAAAGCAATATGTGATGTCAAATCCGCTTATTCGTTCGATTTATATTTATAATTCAAAGGCTGACAGAGTAATGTTCAGCATATCTGAGATCGGGGAAGGGATTCAGACTACTGCAGATTTTTTGGATCAAGATATAATTAAGATCCTGAGAAAACCGGAAAATTTCGTTTCAGATGAATATTTCACAAGAAAAGTGGATTATGTCATAAATAATAGAAAAATAAGCGAAAATTTCTTAACCTTGGTTCTTGCAAGCGCTGCAAATCATGGTGAAATTGAATCGTCATTGGTGATTAATCTAAATCAAAGAATATTACAGCAGATGGTTACCAGTGGAAGTGCCGGGGATCTTAATCAGGTATTGATTATGTATAAAGACGGTAACGTACTATCGCATGATGACACTTCTATGATCAATAAGAACCTTGCCAATGAAAGCTTTACGAAACAAATACTGCAGTCTAACAATGAAAGAGGCAGTTTTATATCCAAGATTAATGGTAAGGAATCACTTGTCAGCTATGTGAAAGCAAAGCATTTAGGCTTGATATTTATAGGCATTGGCGAATATAGCAAGCTTTTATCGTCAGCATTTTCTATGCAAAAAACATTATTGATTTTTACAATTATTTTTATATTCGTGGGGATCATTTTATCTGTATTTTTTACATCAAGTATATATAATCCGTTTAGAAAATTGCTTCATGATATCCAACTGAGAGTTAGAAATCAGAAAAAAAATACATTTCTTGATATATACGATTTGAAACATATTTTCTATGAACTGGCTGACGATGTTGATAAGTACAGACTGGATTCAAGCAGAATGTTGAATAATAAGAAGAAGACATTGTTGGAGAAATTGGTTGATGGGGATATTAGCATCTACGACAAAGATTATATGACGGAATGCGGGGTTACTTTTGACAATCCATTCTTCTTGACCATTGTACTTAAAATAGATACTTTTGAAAAAGTTCTTACAGGTTCATGGTCGAAAAACGTAAGTTTAGTTAGATTTGCTATTCTCAACATTGCAAATGAACTCTTTCGTGAAAAACGATGTAAGGTAGAGGGCATTGATAACGGACCGGATTATGTAAGTATTATTTTAAATGTAAATAGTGGAAATGATGAGGTTTTGAATGAATTAATCGAGACTACAAAGGAAATACAAGATACAGTATACAAATATCTGAAGATCTCCGTAACAGCGGGAATGGGTGATATTGTAGAAGGAGTTGAAGGGATAAGTAATTCCTTCCAGAATGCGCTGGCAGCTTCGAATTACCGAATTATTTTCGGAAGAGAAGCAGTAATCAAATATCGCGATATCGCTGAACGAAATCGTAATCATGATCTACATGAATATCCTTATGATATTGAGAAGAGAATAATCGAAGCCATTAAGGAGCGCAATTTGAGAAAAATAGACACAAGCCTTAATGAGTTTTTTGAAACGCTTGCTTTATATAGGTCTGATGAAATACAAATAACCGTGCTGCAGCTAGCCGTGTTACTTACAAGGACACTAAGCGGTATAGCCAAGACTAGTGTTGAGAATGGAGAATACAGCATTAAGGTGCTGGTTTCCAAGATACAAACTTGCGAAACCTTGGAGGAAATAAAGAAGTATCTCTATTCACTCTGTTCCGAAGTTGTAAAGGCTAAAGGCAATGACTCTAAAGAAGATGCCAAAACAATGATTGCAAATAAAATCAAAGATTATGTTGGAAGGCATTATGATGGCATAAATTTATCAACGGATACCGTTGCAAAGTATGTAGAGCTCTCTCCCAACTATGTCAGGTCTATTTTCAAGGAGATAACTGGGATCTCATTATCAGATTATATTACGCAATGCAGGATGTCGGAAGCACAGAGACTTCTGATTGAAACGGATTATCCTGTCAAAAGGATTGCTGAAATGGTTGGGTATCCGGAGAATAGTAAACACTTCTATACCATATTTAAAAAACACTTTGGCAAAACTCCGGATAATTACAGAAATTGCATCCAAAATCATGCGAGTTCAAAAAGCGGGTGACGGACAGGAACCCGGGCCGGAATAAGCACTTTGTTTCCGCAAGGAAACAGGTGCTTATTTTCATTTGCCGTTGCTCGCCAGAAACCGTGGAGTTCAAAAAGCATCGAGAGCCTCTACAGTGACATTTTGAACAAGTTCGAAAACCATCAAATCGGCATTTTGACAAAACGAGAACTTGAACGCTCCTAGACTCGGTACTAAAGTCAAAAGTGCAAAACCTGTAATCGTTTTCTGGGGAGATGTAAACCAACCAAGCTTAAAGGAGAATGATAAATGTGAATGTAGCTTTGAGCAATAACAAAGCAGACAGCGTAGTGATGAAGAAGAAAAAAAAGACCTTTCTATCCGATGTGAAACAAAATTTCTATTTATACTTATTAGTTTTTCCAGGTGTTTTATATTTTGTGATTTTCCAGTACCTGCCGATGGTAGGAATCATCGTAGCTTTTCAAGACTTTAACGTGATGAAAGGACTTTTTCATAGCGAATTTGTCGGTTTGAAAAACTTCCAGTATTTCTTCACTTCAAAGGATTGGCTGGTTGTAACCTGGAACACGGTGTATTTAAATCTATTGTTTCTTTTTACCGGGTTGTTTTTTTCGATCCTGATTGCCCTTGTTCTATCGGAAATCAACTCCAAATATTTCAAGAAAGTGACGCAATCGGTTGTCATTTTGCCGCATTTTATTTCCTGGACATTAGTTTCCATGTTCGTATTTGCCCTACTGTCGACGGAAGTAGGATTTATTAATGCAGTTTTAAAAACGTTGGGTTTTATTCAGGAAGGACAGGAAATCAATTTTTATTCCAATCCGAGTTTATGGGTGGGAATACTGATTGTTTTAAAAATATGGAAAGGAGCGGGTTTCGGCTCCGTTATCTATTTGGCAGCTATAGCAGGCATTGACCAGGAAATCTATGAAGCTGCCAAAATTGACGGAGCCAGCCGTATGCAGTGTATTACGAAGATTACGTTGCCGCAGCTTAAAACAACAGTAGTGCTTTTGACCTTATTTGGCATCGGAGGCATATTCTACGGGGATTTAGGAATGATTTATGCGATTGTAGGCGACAACCCTTTCTTGTATGAGACTACCGATGTCATTGACACTTATGTATTCAGAATGCTCAGGCAAATGAACGACATCAGCATGTCTGCTGCGATCGGACTTTATCAATCCCTTGTAGGTTTAGTCATCGTATTTATCGCGAATTATTTTGCCAAGAAATATGATTCGGATTCAGCCATTTTCTAAAGGAAGGAGATAAAAAATGAAAAGCAGCTTGGAGAATAAAGCATTAGATCTATTTTCTTATCTTTTCATGGCTATATTTTCCATATTTTGTATTGTGCCTTTTATCCTTATTCTATCAAGCTCCCTATCGGACGAAAAAGCTGTACAATTGACCGGTTTTTCCCTTATTCCAAAAGATTTCTCGTTGTTTGCTTACGAGCTCATTTTTCAGGATAACACCATATTCACCGCTTACAAGACAACGATCATTTTCACGGTTGTGGGTACAATCCTTTGCCTTATCATTACAAGTGCGATGGCTTATGCCATTTCCGTCAAAACGTTTGCTCACAGAAACAAGATTGCTTTTTTCGTCTATTTTACGATGCTGTTTAACGGAGGCTTGATACCTTCGTACCTTCTTATCTCCAAATATTTAGGTTTAAGTGATAATATTTTGGTTTATATTTTACCGGGATTGGTTAATCCGTTTAATATGTTTCTCTTAAGAAACTTCTTCAAGCAAATACCGGATTCGCTGGCGGAGTCCGCCAAAATAGATGGAGCGAATGACATCTATATATTGTTTAAAATCATCCTTCCATTGGCAAAACCTGCAATGGCCACGATCGGATTGTTCTATGGACTCGGTTTCTGGAACGAATGGTTTACAGCCACCCTTTATATTAACGATAAAGACCTGTACTCCTTGCAATATCTGATCATGAAGGTATTGAGAGAAGTGGACTTTATGTATCAAATGGATTATATGCAAGGAGTTGTAGTTGATTATGTAGCCCCAAAAAATACCGTCAAAATGGCTACAGCCGTAGTCACTGTAGGTCCCATTATTTTTGTTTATCCATTTCTGCAAAAGTACTTTATTAAGGGATTAGTCGTTGGAGCGGTCAAGGGCTAAACCCGCTATAGCGGTTTAGTATATATCGTTATATTTCATTAAGGGAGGAAAAGACATGTACAGAAAGTTTATGGTATTGCCGCTTGCTGCAATACTGCTTGCTGCTTCCATCGTTGGATGCAGCAAGGAATCAGGCGAGAAGGCTGAAAGCACTGCGCCTGTCGGCAATACGCCTAACAGCAATGCGACAGAAAGTGCTGCGTCCGAAAAAAAGAAGGATCCGGTTACGCTTAATATTCGTTTCTTCGGGAATGAAAACGGGCATTATCGCGATGTCGATCCCATCTTTAGAGAGTTTGAGAAACGGACGAAGGATACGCTGAATACGAAATTGAACGTTGTATGGACACCGGCTGCCGACTATGGAACAAAGCATCAATTATGGATGACATCGGGAGAGGACATCGACCTCTTTATCCCGTGGGACTTGGCTAAATTTGCCAAAGACGGCGTATTGGCAGATTTAGGCGAATACTTTAACAACCCCAAATATCCCGGACTACAAAAGGCTTTCTCGGAAGAGTATATCAACGATAATAAGATCTTTGGCAAAACCTATGCGATTCCGATTACAAACGCTTTCATGGATATGGAAGGTGTATGGTACAGAAAAGATTTGTTAAAGAAGTATGGAATGAACGATATCAGCAGTTATGACGATTTGTACAACTTCCTTGAAAAAGTAAAAGAAAACGAAAAAGACATGATCCCGTTTGGTAACTATGGAAATACGGCTTTCTTCAAACTCTTTACCGATATCAACGCGCAACAGCTGGAGGGGAAAGTATTTCCGTTTACCGGCCAAGGAAATCCGAAGAGAAATTTCGTTTACGTTCAAATCGCCGATGACGGGAAATCCGTCGCGGGTGTGGCAGCTTATGGAGATCCGGCATCCGAATGGGCGAACTTTCATCCCGAATACGGTCTGAAATATCTTATGAACCAGTTTAACCAAGCGAAGCGATTTAACAAATTTATTCCGGCAGATACCTTGACAAACACGACTGGAACAGGCAAGCCCGAAGCTGCCGGATACGCAACCGTAGGCATGTTCCAGGGGAAAGAAGCCGAGCAAAAGGCGAAAGATCCGAATGCGGAGATCGGTTTCTGGCCGATCTTCAAGAACAATCAGCAAATGGCGCCTGGAACGCAATCTACGGATGGCAAGGCTTGGAATTTCATAGCTATACCTGCTTCTTCTAAAAAAATTGATAGAACCATGGAATTCCTGGATTGGATTTTCTCCAGCCAGGAGAACAACGACTTATTCACTTACGGTATCGAAGGTAAAAACTGGGAGGCTGTAGGAGATAAACAGTTTAAGATTCCGGATGGAGTCGATAAGACGAAAAATTACATGTTCCCCGGTTACCAGTTAACCTGGAATCCGACATTAACCAGATTTCCCGCAGGATTGCCGGAGCAGATTCAACAATATTATGAATATCAATATAAGCCGGATACGTATAAGAAACATGTATTGGCAGGATATACATTTGATCCAGAGCCTGTAAAAAATGAAATTGCCAAATGCAACACCGTTATGGATAAGTATCTTCCATTACTACTGTCCGGTTTCGGCGACGTGAATGAGAACTTGTCGAAGATGAATAAGGATTTAAAGTCTTCAGGCGTAGATAAGATTAAAGAGGAATTGAAAAATCAAATCAACGCCTTCCTTGCTCAGAAGAAGTAATTTGAAGTAAATGAGGGACATCTGTAGATTCAGCTAAATCAAATCTATAGGTGTCCCTATTAAATAAATTAGCGCCGAAAGAAAGGTGAGACCATTCAACAGTATACGAAGCCAGATTGGGAAAAGAAACAGCAGTAACGAAATTACAAAGGAGGACATTAATAATGGTTTTACAGAACAAGAAAGCAACCTGGGCGGTGCGCGCCCTGGCCGTCTGTCTGGCGGCAGTCATGCTGTTGCAATTGTTCGTCCCCGTGACGAACAATCGCGTATTCGCGGCTAATGAAGATCCGCAGCCTGAACCTGCGCAGTCTGAACCTGCTAAAGGGATTTTGGACAAGATCGACTTCGGCAATGCCGATTCCGAAAGCGCTCACAATTTCAGGGGCGAATTTACGAGAGTGATCACCGGTTTCTTGGGAGAAACGGCCAGGGTATCTGAGCCGCGTATTCCTGCTTCAGATACGGGAGGGTTTTTAACCTTTTCCATGAAGGTGGATCCGTATTTGCAAAATTACTTTACCGTGAAGTTTTCAGGAAATGAGTCTATTGCTCCGGGAGATCGAGTACAACTTGTGATCAATGGCGAACAGATCGGGTATTTCAGAGGGGGGGATTACGGTCCTCTGTTTGGCGGCGAACGAGCAGAGAATCAATTTATATACAGCACCATTGTGCTTCCTCTGGAGTCAACGAGAGGGAAGGGAATCGTTGAAATCACAATGAATACAACGGATCCTATGGGGAAGGTAGATCAACCATCAAGGGGGTACTATACCGGTTATACCCATACCCAGGCTTATATTGATGTAGATGATGAAGTGCAGGGGTATAAATTTAAAGAAGGCCAGGGACCGGAGACCGTATTGCGATCTGGCGATACGTATGAGGAAATTGAAGCAAGAATTGAACAGTTAACACAAGAACCCATTAACACCTTTATGAATCTTTATAACCATCTTGGCAATCATCCGAATAACACGTTAAATATCGCGAAATACACAAATCATCTTCGGTATTATGCCATGGTCTTGAAATCGGACATATCTCCGATGAAAACCCCGGAAGCGAAGCGTGAAGCGTTAATGCGTATGTTTCAAGCCATTGATGTTCATACGAAAAACTATTACAGAGATACAAGACTGGTGCTTCGCGGAGGACACCAGGGGGATTGGGGCGGTTTTTACGGCGAATTAGGAGAGGCTTTGTATCTTGCGGAAAACCTGATCTTTGATGAAGACGTGCTAGGAGAAGAAGCCTATCATGCTTTTCTGGATCAACCTTTTGATACGGGATCGGTTGAAGGAGAATTTTCCCTTGCCAGCGCAGGGTGGAATGGTGAACCATTAACCCGTCGCATGGCATGGGAACGGGTACTGAAAGCGAATTTTGATTTCGCCCGTTCCAGACAATCGTATATTACGAATCAGGTGTTCTATACGTACGAAGGCGCATGGAAAGCGCATGAAGGGCTCAGGATGGTAGGGTCCGAATTCTATGAAGGGAAAGAGCGCAGTCATCAAATTTTATTGGAAATATTTGGGGTACGACCATGGTTAGGAGAAGAAGTATTGGTTGGTCCTAACGGGGAAGAATTGGATCTCTATCATTCTTTGTTTGCTCATGATAATTCAGCTGTCTTTACAGATGACTATGTACACATTGTCGGAAAAGGGCTTGCAAAAAGCAAATTGGATGAAGAGGGTCATGTTGTACGGCGCAAGCCTTATGGAGAACATTATACAAATCTAACCAAAGCCGGGTTGACAAGAGAAAATCACTATGTAGGTATTTATGGGGAAGTAGCCAATTATATGCTGGATTACTTCTATAAAACCTTGGATCAGCCTGGGGATGAAGAACTCAATGATGAACTTCTGAAACAAGCTCTTCACAACTTTTATGCTCGTGTGTGGACTCGAATCCAAGACCTGGATGATGAGGGCAAACGACTCATCGCGATGAATGCCACTGTAGATGCACGAAATGGGGGTATGCCTTCCAGAACTCCCGCTTATGGCGCCAGAATGCTCGGATATGGCACGTCCTATGCTTATTTGGAAAAGTATATGGCGGATCATGAGGAGCGTTACAGCGGTCCGGAATGGGATCGGTATTGGGACTACGCCAAATATACCGTAGCGGCCGTACAGCAGATGAAGATGGATAATCGCTTAATGGGTGATTTGTCTTCGAGGGATTTCCATCTGCGTGACACCTATGAGTATATATTTAAAAACCGGAAGGACTATGCAAGATTTCATGATGTAAAGGCCGGGGTTGTCATTCCTCAGACCGATTTTGATTATTATTCGGAAGAAGAGATTGCCGCATTAGGTGTGAATCCGGAGGATTATGAACAGTTTGCGTGGATCGATGTAGATAATGCATTCATCTCCATGCGAGATGGGGACTTTAGAATGTTCGGGGCTTTAGCATGGCTGAATTTGGGAGTTTCGGCCACCGGCAAGCTTCATATTGTTACCCCTAAGTATGTGGGAACGGTACAAGTTGCTCACAACAATCAATTCCAATATAAAGATTACTACATCAGACCTCATGACGTGGATCTGTTTTACCAGCGATCGGATCCGGCAACCAAAGGGTTTGCGCCTCAGTCCCTGGCAGGTGAAATATTACCCACTGCTTATCAGCCGGGGGTTGGTATTGTAGTGCGGGACAATCTTGAAGTCGATCACCCCTATTCATCTTTGTCGGATTTAAGGGTTGCAAGATATGGGGAGTATTTCATCCTTATGAATACCACTCGTGCCGAATACGAGAATGAAAGCTCCTTTGAGGTGGAGTTGCCTTCCGATTATACAGGAAATGAGATCTTCGATTTCGTTACAAGATCAAATATTCCCGTAACCAATGGAAAAGTAACCATCGGACCCGAAAGAGGAATGGTTTTAAAATTATCGTCCAAATTTGATCCGGCTCCAAAGCCGAATCATGTGGATTTCGCCAAAGCCGTTGAAGGCAATGGATTTGTAGATGTGATATGGAAAACCACAGCCGGAGGAAAAACGTATACAATCAAACGTTCGGAAGCGGAAAATGGTCCGTATGCCGTGATTGCAGAAGGGTTAACTGGCAATCACTATCAAGATACCGATGTGGTCGATGGGAAAGTATATTATTATAAAGTGGCGGCCGTTAATGAACATGGATCAGGTTGGGAGTCATGGCGCGCAAAAGCTGATCTGAGCGATGCCGGATCCAAAAACCTTGCCTCTCCTTGGCAGCAGGACTTCATTGGCACCACCCAAGGCAACGCAACCGTTAACGGTGATGTGATTACCATCCGGAATGTGGATGGGAAAGGCCTGGGAGTAGGGGACGATTTTAATATCTATAAAAGAAATATTCATGATTCCTTTCACTTTGTCCATCAGGTCGCGGTTGGCAATAGCTCTATTAGTGCCAGGATTGATCAGAATAGCGGCGCTCTCAGCGGTATCATGTTAAGGGAAAAGCTTTCCGAAAATTCCCGTTATCTTTATTTTGGCGCGGATGACCATGGGAACCTGGTATTGCAAGATCGTAATCGAGTATCCTTTGTGGTATGGAATGGCGGTATACCTGTAAGTCCGTTCAATCATGGAATTAAAGGGTATCATATCAATGACTATCCTTATATCAAGCTGTTGTGGCATCATGATTCGCAGATGGCCTATGCTTTTGTATCGAAAGATGGAGTCGATTGGGAATACGTCGCGAAGACAGAAAGTTTATTCCCATATGCCTATTATACAGGGCTCATATCGTCCCAAGAGGCAGCATTCAGTGAAGTAACCGTATCGGGTATGCCGAGAGAGAGTCTGATGCCGTTTATTGAAAAAGATAAAGATCAAATCACTTTGCATTGGAATAAACCAAAGCAAGCTTCCTGGTTCAACGTATACCGCACCTATGATGAAGAGGCGAGCTTGACCGATCCGGTATTCAAGGCAGGCACGACCGAACTGGAAGACGGCTCCCCCTGGGAGGAGGTCCTCACGGGTGCCAGAGCGAGGCCATTCCAGGACTTCTTACGGTATGGCAGTGCGTATTATAAGGTGCTGGCCGTTCATGACGACGGCTCCCCGCAACCGTTCTCGACCACGGTTTCCGCTGATGCGGATTCGATTTCGGCGGTGCTGGAGGACGCGAGGAGCTTGCCGGCCTACGAATATACGAAGGCGAGCTTCTACTTGTTCCTTAAGGAATTGGATCGGATCGAAGCGGAGATGATGAGGCCCGAATTTGACGAGAAGCAGCTGATTGACGAAGTCTACGATGCGAAGAGGCTGCTCGTTTCGGCTAGGACGTCGTTGCTGACGAAAATTCGGATGGATCCATCGATGGCCAGAGCCTCCGAGAAGTTCTGGCAGAATGATAACATCTCCGAGGAACAGAACGCATGGTATTTATTTGATGAAAATCCCGACACGATTGCCCACACCAGGTCTAAAGAGAGCTGGGTTGACGTGGACTTTGGTGCAGGAAACGAAAAAGTGGTGGATACGTTCCGCTACCTGCCGAGGAGGAATGCTACCCACCGTATCAACGACACCGTGTTCATGGGTTCAAATGACGGCGTGAACTGGACGGATCTGCATCGCATTAAAGGGGTAGGCGTATATGAATGGTATTCCGCCATCAATCCGGACAGGACCCCCTACCGTTATATTCGCATTTACGACAACCATTTCGGCTTCGTGAACTTCGAAGAAATCGAGTTCCTCGAAATCGGCATTGACAAGACGCTGCTCGCGTACTTGCTGGATGAAGCGGCGGCGGCGCAGGATGCCGGAGTCTACACGGAAGAAAGCTTGCAAACGCTCAGGCAGCAGATAGCTGCACCGACTGCGGTACGAGATAACCCGGATGCGACGCAGGAAGAGGTTGACACTGCGGATAACAACCTGCTGACGGCTTTGAAAGGACTTCAATATATTCCCGGCATGCCGGTTCTTGAATCCCTTGCCGACAAGACCGTCATGGCGGAAGATACGCTCTCATTCAAGGTTCAAGCCGTCAATGCGGCTGCCGAAGTTGTCTATGGGGTACAAAATTTGCCCGAAGGAGCATCTTTTAATGCAGCAACTCAAACGTTCGTCTGGACGCCGGGTAAAGAACAGGGCGGCGTGCATGCCGTAACCTTTACCGCGACGGCAGGTGAAATGTCTTCTTCGAAAACGATCAAGATCACCGTCAAAGGTCAGCCGGTTATCGCTCCCGATACGACGGTCGAACTGACGGCGAAGCAGGACTTCAGCTATCAGGTTCCGGCGTCTGATCCGACTGGCGAGCAGTTGGTTTACAGCGCCGCGAATTTGCCCGCAGGGGCGGCGTTCAACGCGGCGACCGGCGTATTCAGCTGGAAGCCGGGCCAGGCGGATTACGGCAGCCATCCGGTTACGTTCACGGCTAGCAACGGAAGATTTGCGGTCAGCCAGACCGTGGAGTTCAAGGTGAAGCTGGGTATCCTTCCGGCCGAAGACTACACGAAGGGCAGCTACTACCTGTATCTGAAGGAAGTTGCACGTATCGAAAGGGAGATGGCGAAGCCGGGTGCCGACAAGGCGCAGCTTGCCGCTCAGCTTGACCAAGCGGAGAAGTCGCTTGTTCTCATCCCTCTCTCGCTCTATGCGTTTGATGGAAATGCGAATAATTCGTTCGGCTCGTCCGCATCCGGAGCGACCGTATTCGGACCTCCGGTTTACACGGAAGGAAAGGTCGGACAAGCCATCAATCTGAACGGCAAGGATAACTACGTCAAACTGCCTTCGACGCATGCTCTGGCCGGGTACAAGGAGATCACCCTGGCAACCTGGGTCAATTGGAGAGGCGGCGGCAACTGGCAAAGAATATTCGACTTCGGAAACAATACGAATCAAAACATGTTCCTGACGCCAAGATCGGGCAACAATACGCTTCGCTTCGCGATCAAGAACGGCGGCGGCGAGCAGATCACGCAAACCGCGACGCTTCCGGCGAATCAATGGGTACATGTCGCGGTGACGCTTGGCGAGAATACGGCGAAGCTGTATGTGAACGGAGAGCTGAAGGCGACGAATACCAACACGACCATCAGGCCGAGCGATTTCAAGCCAGGGGTAAATTACATCGGCAAAAGCCAGTATAACGATCCATTGTTCAATGGGATGATCGACGAATTCCGCGTCTACAATTACGTCCTGAGCGCAGACGAGGTCAAAGCGGCCATGAACAACACGGCGAAGGTCTGGATTGACAAAACGTTAATTCCGGTCCTGCTGGAAGAAGCGGCAGCCATCATCGCCGAGCATTATACGGAGGAAAGCTATGCTGCGCTCCGGACGGAGGTTTCGGAGGCGCAAGCGGTGTACGACAATACCGCTGCAGCACAGGCCGAGGTCGACGCGGCGGGCGCAAGCCTGCTGGAGGCACTGGAAGGATTGGAGCTCAAGATCACGGCATCGCTCAATCCTTCCGCTCCGAACGGCCTGAACGGGTGGTACACGACGCCGGCAACGGTGACGTTGTCCACTTACGGGAATGTGCAGTACAGTGTGGACGGCGGCAGCAGCTGGTTCGCCTATGACGCGCCTGTTACGCTGAGCCAGGAAGGTTCGAACCAAATGCTGTATCGTCCGGCAACCGTAACCGGTGCGGTTTATCCGAAATCGGTGGATGCGAAGATTGATCTGACTGCGCCGCAGGTCACGATTACGGGCGAAGCATCGTATACGATTGATCAGACGATCACCATCACGTGCAGCGCGGTGGACACCGTATCCGGCGTCACTTACTCGCCGTGCGAAGCACCGATCGTGGCAATCAAGGCGTATACGCTTGAGCCGGGCGTTCATTCCGTAACGGCGGAAGCGGAAGATGCCGCGGGTCACCGCGGTTCGGCCGCGCATTCGTACCGCGTGGTTGCGACGTTCGACAGTCTGTCCGCGCTAACCGGTACCTTCGCGGCCGAAACCGGCGCGGCAGGATGGCAGGACATCGCGGCATCGCTTCAGCAGAAGCTGTCAGGTGCCAAAGCGAAAGCCGCTGAAGGCAAGGGTAAGGAAGCGCGCAATATGCTGCAGGCATATATCCATGAAGTGAATGCTCAAAGCGGGAAAAAGCTGAGCGGCGAGCAGGCGGCCGTGCTGGTCCGCTGGACGCAGTGGCTGCACGATGAGACGCCGCTGGCGGGAGGGGCGCCGGCCGGCAGTGCTCCAGGCGTATACGAGTACAGCGCCGTATAGGTCAATGCGGCAGGTGAGACATCCAGCGAGACGGTTATGATTACCGTCAAGAAGCAAGAAGGTTGATCAATAGAGTCAACCGGTATATTTTTTCGATGCCCCCAATCGAATTCCAAATTGGGGGCTTCTTATCTTGAAGGCTATGGGATTCCCAAATCCTCCAACTCCCGAAAAAGTGCTGTTTAAGTGTATAATAAAAGAACAGAAATCATTTGCTGGGCGGCGTAAACATGAAACATGTGCTAGCTGTTTTTCGAAAAAAGAATATGTTGTTTAAGATCATTCTGTCCTACGTGTTGATCGGATTCGTGGTGATTGGCTGCTTTTCCTACGTGGTTCTCAAGACGGTATCCTCAAAGATGACGCAGGAAATTGTTGAAGCTTCAAAAAGAATGATGAATCAGACCTATAATACGGCAGATATTCTGCTTACCTTTACGTACAATTATTATTCTCAAATTTATTTGAATAACGAATATATATCCAAAGCGTTGAATGGGACATCATTTGATACGCATGATATCTACGAAATTAACAGCCAATTGACAGGGTTTAAAGACACCAACCCATTGGTAGCCTCGATCTATGTCTATAATTATAAAGCGGGCATTGTTTTCAATTCGGCCAAGGACTTTAGCACGGTGGATCATTTTTATGATAAAGGCATGACGGACTATTTGAAAAAGGGGGATTTATCAAGAAGCGGCTTGTTTATTCCGAGAACAGCGACCTTAGCCTTTACATCGCAATCTAATAAGAAGTCCACTGAAAACTATATTTCGATCATCTATACAAGGATTGGTTCGGGTGAACAGCAAAACAGCATGGTTCTGAACCTGGATCAGACGGTGCTTCAATCCTTAATATTGAAGGGAAACGATGCAGGACCGAATAAGATGATGATCATTAACGATCAAGGTCTCATGATTTCCAAACCGCCGGCTTGGTCTTACGATGACACGTCAACCGGTCAAATTCTTTCGCCAATCGTGCGTTCCGCCAGTCAACGCGGAGAGATGGATCAAACATTCCAAGGAAAAACGTATCGTATTTCTTATGTGAAGTCGGATAAACTAGGCTGGAATTTCATTGTATTTACGGAAAAAAACCAATTGTTAGGGATCGTCCATACCTTACAGAACTTCATACTTGCCATGACGGTAGTTAGTCTTCTTATGATTACGATTACATCCGCCTTCTTCACAAGAATGATTTATGTACCGATCGCCAGACTGCTCAATAGAATCAAAACAAACACAGAGGCGAAAGACAAGGTTGTCCTGAACGAATATGATCTGATTGATAAATCTTTCTCGCTATTGGAAGGTAAAGTTCAAACCTTGCAAAAGGACTTCAATCAATCTGTACCCATGCGCAAACAAAGCCTTCTTCGGTCGGTCCTCAACGGGAACGTCAATCGCAATGAGGAAATGAAGAAAGCAATGGAAAATCTGCAGATCGGGTCGGCGATGGATCGTTATGTCGTTTGCGTGCTTAAAATCGATGGGTTCCAGGATATCTCGCAGAAATATGATTTGGTTGATATTTCACTCTTCAAATTCGCCATTCAGAATATTAGTGAAGAGATCGTCGGAGATGTGTTTAAACTGGAAGTGATTGAAAACGGTTACGACTCGTTGGATTTGGTATTCAATATGGGTACCGCTGAGGAAGAACTTACAGGCGTGCTCAGGAGTATGTGGGTCGAAATCCAAAAAAACATAAAAAGCTATTTGAAAATCAGTGTTTCTGTAGGGATTGGCTCCGTCGCGCACAAAATAGAACAAATGCGCGAATCGAGGGATTGCGCTTACCAAGCCGTCCAATACCGTTTAATATATGGAACGAATAGTATCCTATCCTACGATGATTGGATCGAGGCGGAATCCAGAGAGTATGAATATCCCGAATTGCTGGAGAAGCAAATCATGTCCAATCTCAAAGCTGGGGATAGGGAGACCTTAAAGGAATATATCTCCGAGTTTTTTTCAGTCATGATGTCATTGAAGTATTACGAGATTACCCATTCCCTTACCCAACTGCTGATCATGACAGTCCGAGTAGCGAAGAGCATGTCGAACTTTGAGCAGGCAGACTTTAACATGGAAATCCATACTTGTCAGCAAGAATTATGGTGCCTTGACACGCTGGAACAAATGGAAGAATGGTACATGGATCTATGTTATAAGATCATCAAGCTTCGCGATCAGGAATCCAAATCAAAGAACAGCAAGACGGTTGCTTCCATGGTTGAATACATGAAAGAAAATTATTTGGACCCTAATCTTTCGGTCGATCAGATGTCCCATTCCGTAGGCTTATCCACCAATTACATGAGACGATTATTCAAAGAGGAGACGGGTATGTCCGTTTCCGAATATCTTACGACGCTTCGCATGGAAAAGGCCAAGGAGCTATTAATAAAAACAGACGATCCTGCCAGGAAGATTGGCGCAAACGTGGGATTTGAGAATACGAACTACTTCTACGTGTTATTCAAAAAGCATGTGGGGATGACTCCTGACCATTACCGCAGAGAGCATAAACTGGAGATGCTAGTATGATGGATGCGAATAACAGGGGCAGACAAATGAGATTCAAAAGATTCAGACTTGCTTTAGGTCTGATGATTGTCTTTAGTCTTAGTTTGTTCCTGTCCGCTTGCTCAACCAAAGTGCAAGAGAACAGCGCAAATCGTGGGTCAGATGTGCAAGAAACGCAATCGTTGACAGAGAAAATTCCGGATCCGGTCACCTTAAAAGTGATGCTATTCGGAAATAAACCCGCCGACATGGACAAAATTTTACGGAAGTTTGAGCAATTGACGAGTGATTCCTTAAACACGAAGCTTCAAATCGAGATTAGTCCTTACCTGGAATTTGAACAAAAAATGATGCTAAGAATGTCTACCGGGGAGCCCATCGACCTGATGTTCGATGCGCCATGGACGAAAAATTTATTCAATAATGTGAGCGCGGGCTATTATCAACAATTAGACAAGTACTTTAACAACGATGATTATCCAGGATTGAAGAAAGCATTTCCGCAGGAGATCATGGAGGCCAATAAAATTAACGGCCATATCTATACCATCCCTTTGTTCGACTCCTATTACGACCCGCCGGCGATTGCGATTCGGAAGGATATTCGGGAGTCACTGGGGATGAAACCGTTGGAAACATTGGAAGACCTGACCCATTATTACGATAAAGTACTTGATCAATATCCGGATGATATTCCGGCGGCGATCGGCAGCAGAGGCATTTTTAAATTGGGATTGCCTGATCCAAAAGGGCACAACGACATTCGGTTAGCCCCGATCATGTCTTATTCGTTTACGGGCGGCATTCCCTTTAATGTGGCGTTGTCCAAAGATGGAAAGAAGGTAATCGGTGCTGCGACCATCGGCGATCCCGATTCGGAATTTGCTGACTTTCCCGCTCCTTTCAATTCCCATGACTCGATTTACGGACATTTCGGGACCCGGGTTCAATTTCGCAAGTACAACAACGCGAATCCGCTATCGCTCGAAGCAGATGATGCTCTTGATATCACCAGGGAGGCTTCGTTAGCCGATACAACGATCTCCGGGATAGCCGCCAATAGGAAGGATTTGAACCGTGTTGATCCCCAAGCGGATTATGAGCCATTCCTTATCGAGAGCCAGGCTCAACGCGAAATGCAGCCGGCATCCATCGGAACGACGTTCCGCGCGAATAACAGCCTGGTGATCCCGGTTACATCCCGTAATACGGAGCGTACGATGAAGTTTTTGGACTGGCTGTTCGGCAGTCAAGCGAACCATGATTTATTCGAACTTGGGATTGAAGGTGAACATTGGGTTAAGGATGGCGACAACGGTTATAAGTTGACTGCCCAATCCGACAACTACCGCTTTCCCGGGTATGAACTAACACTGAATCCAACCCTGTCCCGCATCTTGACGGATACCGATCCGAAGACATTGGCTTACATGAAATGGGCAAGGGATAAGAAGAGCTATTACCAACTCCCGCTATCCGGATTCGTTTTTCATTCAACGCCGGTCGCAACGGAAATCGCGAAGGTCAAACCTGCTATGCTCCAAGCATCCGATCTGCTGATGACCGGCATGGTCGATGATTGGAAGAAGTACGCACAGGAACAAAACAAGAAATGGCGCTCCTTAGGTCTCGATACGATACGCCAAGAGGTCGTGAAACAGGTACAAGCGTATCTTGATGCCGGTGGGAAGTAATGAGCAACTGTCTCTGTGAGAGGCCCATGCAATTGCGATGGGCCTGCTCGTTATGTACTGCTTATTTAGGTTGATTTCGTATTAATTAAACATTTTGATGGGTTTTAAAGTGTTGCAGAATCCGGATACCGTTGACTTTGCAGATACTTAAACTATTCAACTCACCTCTGTTTTTGAGATCATTGTATTATAGGCTGTCATTTGATAAGCCCAAGGAGGAGAACATCGATGAGCTATTTAAAAATATGGAATGCGCCCGAAGGGGCGGTAGGTCGGGATGATTTTGAGGTAAGCGTCCGCATCCCGGGAGAGGATTGGGAGCCGTTATTCGTGTATGAAGCGAAGGTGGACATGCACAATGTCAGACAAGCCTCCATGTCTTATTTTGACATGGAGGGAACGGTGGAGGTAAGGGTCGAGAGCCGGAAGGGACCTATTCGCCAAGCTGTCATCCGCCCGCTCTCGAAGCGGATTCCGTTCGAAGTGGAAGATGCGGTCATGACCTTCCGCTTGGAAGAACCATGCAAGCTGTCGATTGAAGTGAACGGGGACCGGTTTGGCAATCTTCATCTTTTCGCGAATGCTCCGGAGGAGAATCCCCCGCAACCGGACGCACCGAACGTGCTGTTCCTGAAGCCTGCCATTCATCGGAAGGAGGATATCGACCGTTTGGCGAACAGTCCGCTGCAGCCTGGAGGGGCGGAACCTGAAGTGATCTATTTCGGGCCAGGGATGCATTATCTGGAGGAGACGATCTTCCGTATCCCGTCCGGGAAAACCGTCTATATCGCCGGCGGCGCTATTGTTGTCGGTTCCCTTGTTTGCGATCATGTACAAGATGTCACCATTCGCGGCAGAGGGGTGCTCTATTTATCCGATTTCCACCGGTTCTCCGCTTTCCGTGGCGTTAGGATCATGTTCTCGCATCATATTTCCGTGGAGGGTATCGTGCTGCTCGATCCGCCTCACTACAGCATTTACATCGGCAAGTCCGAGCATATTCGGATCCGCAACTTCAAGTCATTCAGCACGCGAGGATGGTCCGATGGGATCGACATGATGTCCAGCTCGCATGTGGAGATTGACGATGTGTTCCTGCGCACATCCGACGATTGCATCGCCATATACGGAAGCCGCTGGGATTATAAAGGAGATTCGCGCTGCATAACGGTCAAAAACTCCGTCCTTTGGGCCGACGTAGCTCATGCGATGAACATCGGCGGGCATGGAGACTACCGTCGGGGCGGCGATCTGATCGAAGACATCAAGTTCAGCAATATCGATATTTTGGAGCACCATGAACCCCAGCCTGGATATTGGGGGGCCATGAACATTAACGTCGGGGATAATAACACGGTACGGAATGTCTGCTACGAGGATATCCGCGTGGAGGATTTTGAGCTTGGGCAGCTTGTGGACCTGCGCGTGGTATTTAATGAGAAATATAATCCCGCAGCCGGCAAGAAAATTGAGAACATCGAATTTCGCAATGTGACCTATAACGGAAGAAATGAAAACAAAAACCGCATATACGGGTTTAACCCTGAAAGGACCGTGGGCGGTGTGACCTTTACAAATCTGCGGATTAACGGCGAGTTGATTCGAAGTGCGGAACAGGGGAATTTCGACATCAACGAACATACCTATGGCATTCAGTTTCGTATAGAAGAATCCTGAATCGGTCCGGAACGGTCGGGTATTATGAGGGGAGTGAAGAAGAAATGAAATCGCCATTGTTCAGGGATCCCATCTATGACGGAGCGGCAGATCCTGTCGTCATTTGGAATCGTCAGGCCAAGGAATGGTGGATGGTTTATACGAACCGCCGCGCAACGCAGGAAGGTCCGAAATTCGGATGGGTGCATGGCACCGATCTCGGTGTCGCTTCTTCATCGGATGGCGGATCAACCTGGTTATACCGGGGAATCCTGCAAGATCTCGAAACGGAATGGGGCAGAAATACGTTCTGGGCGCCTGAAATCATTTGGCATGACGGGCTGTACCATATGTATGTCACTTACGTCCACGGCGTACCGGATGATTGGACGGGCAAGGCTCGAATCAGGCATTATACAAGCCCCGATCTTATTCGCTGGGAGTTCCAGTCCACGCTTGGCATTAGTGACGAGAACGTGATCGATGCCTGTGTGTACCGGCTGCCGAACGGCACGTTTCGCATGTGGTTTAAGCAACGGAATCATACCTACGCTGCCGAAAGCAAGGATCTGTATCATTGGCAGCCGATGGGTCCGGTGATCACCGAAAGAGGCCACGAAGGACCGAATGTGTTTCAGTTCAAAGGATATTATTGGCTTATCGTAGACGAATGGAGAGGACAAGGTGTTTTCCGCTCCGACGATCTGATGACATGGGAACGAAACGGCATCATTCTCGACCAACCCGGCAAACGTGAGGATGACGGGACGATCGGCCTTCATGCAGATGTGGTCGTACAAGGAGATGAGGGGTATATCTTTTATTTCACTCATCCCGGCCGTGTGAATGGGCATAACGAAGATACGGGCTATGAAATGCGCCGCTCGTCCATTCAGGTTGCCAAGCTGGAGGTTAAGGACGGTGTGCTGATCTGTGACCGCGACGAGGAGTTTGAGTTAAATCTTGGAGCGGAAGATTAACGGGCGTACCTTATATTTTTCCGTTGAGATACGCTTGTTTTCCGTCCCGTAAAAATACCGGAATCGTGCTTACCGGAGCTTCGACATGAATCGTTTGACCCCTTCGAAGAACCTTCCTGGACGATTGAGCGCTTTCGCCGCCTTTGCGGGTGGTGTAGCGCTTTTCTTTTTTTTCAGAAAAATAGTTATTTTCTATATGATTATTGGTTGGAATTAGGGTGTGTTTCCAGAATCTTCTCGAAGATAGAATAGCTATGATACCGCTTCCATCGATTGTTCGATGAAGCGGCACTCAGTCAACAACTATAAGATCGGGGGAGTGATTCGGAATTGTCCGAGATATCGGTCAAGCTTTAACCTTGCAAGCAAGTGACAGCGATTACATTTCAATTCCAGGGGGATGAAAATGATTAGCAAAAAATGGGTTGTGTTGCTTGTTGGTTTGATGTTGATCTTTTCTTTGGCGGCTTGCGGCAGCGGAAGCAACAGCGCAGGAAGCACCAATACACCTTCTCAAGCAGCTTCAAGCGATCCGGCGGCGACGAACGCTTCCGAGGAGACCAATGTCGCTGAAGAAGATGCGGTAGATTCCAATGGCACGCCAGAGATGGATTTCGATATGGGCGGGAAAACGATCAAGGTCGTCGCATGGTATGACAAGTCCATCAAAGAGGATAATCCCGACAATATACAGCGTAAGAAGAACCTAGAAGCCTTGGAGAAAAAACATAACTTTAAAATGGAATACGTTTCCGTCGATTGGGGCGAATATCAAAGCAAGGTTACGGCATCTCTGTTGTCCGGCGAGCCGATCGGCGATATCGTCGCCCTGGGGATCTCGTATACGATTCCGACGCTAACGAAGCAGGGGCTGTTGTGGCCGGTAGATGAATATACGACGAACGGTAAAGTATTCAATCAGAAGATCCGGAATGAGATGTCGCAGTATAACGGCAAAAGCTACGGTTTCCAGGCGGACTTGTCGAACCCGTGGGGAGGAATTTACTATAATCGTACCTTGATGGACAAACTCGGCATGAAGCCGTTGCAAGAGTATGTAGATAATGACCAGTGGAATTGGGATACGTTCATGCAAGTGGCCAAAGAGGCGACCAGAGATACGAATAACGACGGCAAGTTGGATACATGGGGACTGACCAACTTCAATTTCTTTACGGAGGCGCTTATTTCCAACGAAGCGGACCTGGTCAACGGCGATAAGCAAAGTCTGGATGATCCGAAGACCGTTGAGGCGCTGAACCTGGTATCCCGAATTCTTACCGAGAAAGTTGCCCGGCCGCAGGAAACCGGGGCATGGGATGAGCCAGGCCGATTCTTCCGGCAAGGCAACGTCCTGTTGTATCCTGGCCCCAACTGGGATATTGGCAATATCAAGAAGGATATGGAGAATTCCGACATCGGATTTCTTCCGTACCCTAAAGGGCCGAGCGCATCGGAATATCATTATGGGACAACCGAATATGAGATGTTGACCATTCCGAAGGCGGTCGAGCATCCGGAGAGACTGATCTACATTTGGGAGAAAATTCATGATATCGACTCCGTATACGACTATCCGGAACAAGCAGGACTGGAGCAGAACTTCACCAACGAGGCGGACATCAACAATGCCCTGTTGACCTCCAAAGGGTACGTGCTTCTCAAATACGGTACTTTCCCGAAAAACCCGTATTTCCAGATTTTGGGGGATATTCTTAACGGCGAATCGGTATCTACCGTCGTCGAGAAGTACAAGGCCGTGACCCAATCGGCCATAGACGAAGTGTATAAGAAGTAACAATCCAGCAAGGCCGAACAGTCCCCGTCCAGTTCAAACTGTGAATGGGGACTGTTTCTGAGTCATCGACCTTTGGCTTCGGGAGGAGAGAAACGTTGCATCTCAAAAGAAAGAGCTACATTGCGCTCCTGCTGGTTGTTCCTGTATTGTTGTCGGTTTGGGCTTTCTATCCTTCCACATCCTCTCCAGGGGGGCGCGTTCAGGCGATGTCCGATTTTGAAGCGATGACGGGCGCGGACGATCGCGACAGCTATGACCATTACCTGAAGCGTTATTCGTCCGAGGAGCGGCCCGACCAGGTCATTCGGATCGAGGGGGAGAGCTTCGCGGACCATGACGGGGACGGATTTCAAGTCGTCGACCGGTATGAAGGGGAAAGCGGCAAAGCCGTGATCACGCCGGAGACGGGAACGATCGGTTGGGACGTTCAAGTGAATCGTCCGGGACTGTACAATGTCCGGATTCATTATTTCCCCATGGAAGGAAAGAGCTCCGCCATTGAAAGACAGTTCGCCATTAACGGAGAAGTGCCGTTCAAGGGCGCCGCAATCGTCTCGTTCGACCGGGTGTGGGGCAATCGGGACGAACAAATCCATAGAGACGACCGGGGGAACGATCTGAGACCGAGGCAGGTCGAGAAGGCGGCATGGCAGATCGCCTCGTTTCAGGACAGCGAAGGCTATTATGACGAACCTTATTCATTCTACTTTGGTCGCGGCAGCAATCGCCTGACGCTGACCTCTTTAAGAGAACCGATGGTCATCGATTATATCGAGCTGTATCAGGAGCAAGCGCCGAAGAGTTACGCAGAGGTCAGTAACGAGTATGAAGCGAAAGGTTTAAAACCGGCGAAAGATCAATACATACTCATCCAGGCGGAGGAGGCGAAGCTGAAGTCTTCGCCGACCTTATATCCGCTGTCCGATCGCTCAAGCCCATCGGTGATGCCGTACGATGTGTCCAAGCTGAGGATCAATACGATCGGCGGTTTGAACTGGAAGCTGCCCGGACAATGGATCGAATGGGAATTCGATGTGCAAGAGGACGGGTTGTATCAAATTGCCTTGAAGCGGAAGCAGGATCAGCTTCGCGGCATATACGCCACGCGGAGCCTGACGATTGACGGACAATATCCGTTCGAGGAACTGAAGCGGCTGAGGTTTGATTTCAATATGGACTGGCAGACGGATGTGCTCGGAGACGAGCAGCCTTACTTGTTCTATCTGGCCAAGGGCAAGCATCGGATTCGCATGGAGGTTGCGCTGGGAGAGATCGCTCCGCTGCTTCGAACGATCGAGTCCAGCGTGCTGCAGCTGAATGAAATGTATCGCAAGATTCTGGTCATCACCTCGAATACGCCCGATACTTATCGCGATTATCAATTGGAGAAGCGAATCCCCGACATGATCGAGGTCTTCCTTCAACAGGCGGATACGATTCAACGCGTTGCCGATTATCTGGAACAATCGACAGGGGAGCGTAGCGATAAGGTTGCCGTACTTCATACGATGGTTCGCCAGCTCCGGGAAATGGCGGCAGAGCCGGAAACGGTTGCAGGACGATTGAATTCGTTCAAAGTCAATATCGGCGGCCTTGGCACCTGGATGCTCACGGTTCGGGAACAGCCGCTTACGCTGGACTATCTGGTTATCTCTTCGCCCGATAAGAAGCTTCCTCAGGCGAAGGCCACGTTCGGACAGAAGCTGAAACACGAGCTGGGCAGTCTTGTCTCATCCTACACCGAAGATTATGACAGCATCGGCAATACCGCCAGCAAGCAACGCTCGATCACGGTCTGGATCACGACGGGACGAGATCAGGCGCAGGTATTAAAGAGCCTGATTGACGAGACGTTCACGCCCGATACGAATATTTCCGTTAAGCTTCGGCTCGTTCCGGCCAACATTCTGCTGCCGGCTACGCTTGCCAACGAGGGGCCGGACGTCGCGATGCAAATCGGCGAAGAAACGCCCGTCAACTATGCCATGCGCAAAGCTGCGGCTGATTTGTCGATTTTTCCCGATTACAAGGAGGTCGTTTCCCGATTTCGCGAGAGCGCTTTGAAGCCTTACGAGTATAACGGGGGGTTGTATGCCCTTCCTGAGCAGCAGACCTTCCCGATGCTGTTCTATCGCAAGGATATATTGAAGGAACTTAAATTGACGCCCCCCGAAACGTGGCAGGACGTCAATAACCTGATATCCGTTCTGCAAAAACGCAACATGGCGTTTTATTTGCCGATCGACATGCTTCCGAATTCAACGTTTGCCATGCTGCTCTTCCAGAACGGCGGCGAGTTTTATCGGGACGGCGACAGCAGGAGCGCTCTAGATTCCGAAGTATCCATGAATGCATTCAAAACGTGGACCCAATTTTACACCAACTACAAATTTCCGCTGACCGCGGATTTCCCTAACCGGTTCCGCACGGGCGAGATGCCGCTCGGCATTGCGGATTATACGACCTACAACACCTTGTCGGTGCTCGCTCCGGAAATCAAAGGGCTATGGGACTTTACCGTCGTGCCCGGCACGGTGACGCCGGACGGAGCGGTTAATCACACGGTCCCCAGCCATACGACCGGTGTGATGATGCTTCAGAACGCGGACGACAAGGAGTCGGCATGGGAGTTTATGAAATGGTGGACCGACAAGGAAACCCAGGTCGCGTTCGGACGGGAGATGGAAGGCCTTATGGGCGAAGCGGCGCGTTATCCGACCGCCAACATCGAAGCGCTCGAGCAACTGCCGTGGCCGATCCGGGATTATAACAACCTGAACCATCAATGGAAGTGGGTCAAAGGGATTCCGCAAGTTCCGGGCGGATACTTTACCGGCCGGCATCTGGATAATGCGTTCCGCAAAGTCGTCAATAACGGCGAGAACCCGCGTGAAGCTCTGTCGGACTATATCCTGTACATCAACGACGAAATCAAGATCAAGCGCAAGGAATTCAACCTGGGGGTGAGGGCCGATGCAAACGGAAGCGAAGCTTCAGACCAACCTTAACCCGTTACAAGCGAAGAAGGAATCGCGATGGTCCGTTGCCCTGAAGGAGTTCAAAAGAGATAAGCATTATTACGTGCTGTTAAGCCCGTTCATGATCATTTTCTTCTTGTTTACGGTCATTCCGGTTGTCTGTTCTTTAGTGCTCAGTTTCTTTTATTTCAATATGCTGGAGGCTCCGCGGTTTATCGGGTGGCAGAATTACTCGCGGCTGTTTCTGAGCGACGACGTGTTTATGATCGCATTGAAAAACACCTTGCTGTTTGCGCTCATCACCGGGCCGATCAGCTACATCGCCTGTTTCCTGTTTGCCTGGATTATTAACGAGCTGTCGCCCAAAGTACGAGCGATCATGACCCTCGTTTTTTATGCGCCGTCGATTTCCGGCAACGTGTATTTCGTCTGGCTGATTCTGTTTTCCGGAGACAGCTACGGTTATTTGAACGGCATCCTGATGAAGCTCGGGTTTATTCTGGAACCGATCCAATGGCTGACGAACGAGAAATACATTATGACCATCGTCATCATCGTCCAGCTGTGGTTAAGCCTCGGCACCAGCTTTCTGGCCTTTATCGCCGGCCTTCAGACGATCGACAAGACGCTGGTGGAAGCCGCAACCGTTGACGGCATTCGCAACCGTTGGCAGGAGCTTTGGTTTATTACGCTGCCGTCCATGCGGCCGCAGCTGATGTTCGGGGCCGTCATGCAGATTACGGCGTCGTTCGCGGTTGCTGAAGTTTCGATCAACCTTGCGGGCTTTCCAAGCGTCAACTACGCGGCGCATACGGTCGTGACCCACCTGATGGATTACGGAACGATCCGATTCGAGATGGGCTACGCCTCCGCTATCGCGACGTTTCTGTTCGTCTTGATGCTCGGAACGAACAAGCTCACGCAATCCATGTTGAGAAAGGTAGGGGAGTGACATTGGACATGCGGATGCTCTCGGTCATTCGAACGCCCAGAAGGCTCAATCGCTCCTTTGCCGTCAGCTTCTTGTTGTTCGTGCTGCTGGGCCTGTTCGGCTGTTTTATGGCCTTGCCGTTAATCTTTACCGTGAACAACGCCTTTAAGCCGTTGGACGAATTGTTCATTTTCCCGCCGCGGCTTTTCGTAAACAATCCGACTATGGATAACTTCTTCGATCTGGTGGCCTTGATGGGCAACTCGTGGGTGCCGCTCTCCCGATATATCGCCAACACGCTGCTCATTACGATTGTCGGAACCGCCGGCCACATTCTGCTTGCTTCCGCGGCGGCTTATCCGCTCGCGAAATACCGGTTCCGCGGCTCCAGATCGCTCTTCGCCATTGTCGTGCTCTCCCTGATGTTCTCGGGACATGTTACCGCCATCCCGAACTACATGGTGATGTCCTGGATCGGATGGATCAACACGCATGCGTCGATTATCGTGCCTTCCCTGGCGTTCCCATTGGGTCTGTTCCTGATGAAGCAATTTATGGAACAAATACCGGACGCATTATTGGAAGCGGCCAAGATCGACGGAGCGAACGAATACCGGATTTATTGGAGCATCGTCATGCCGAATGTGAAGCCGGCGTGGTTGACGCTCATGATTTTGCAGTTCCCGATGCTGTGGGGTTCGGATGGAGGAAACTTTATCTACAGCGAGAACTTGAAGACGCTTCACTATGCCTTGGGCCAGATTACGGCGGGCGGAATTGCCCGGGCAGGCGTCGGAGCGGCGATCGCGCTGCTCTTGATGATCGTTCCGATCACGCTCTTTATCATTTCCCAGAGCAGCGTCATGCAGACGATGGCGACTTCCGGGATGAAAGACTAGAAGGGGGCGTGCTCGAAATTGAAAATCGTACGAAGAGCGACTCTATGTCTGCTTGCCGCCTTGGGCTGTCTGGCCGGGTTGATCGGCGGAGGGGAGATCGCCCGGGCGGAACCGGGTTCCTATCATTATTCCTTCTGGGGAGACACGGTCGTCGCGCCAGCCGCCTACAAGGCAACCGCTTTATTGAGCGGCGAGGGTCTGGGCATCGGGGCGTTCAAAGAACCTGACGATTTGTACGTCTCGGCAGACGGGCTGATTTACGTGCTGGACTCCGGCAACAACCGGATCGTCGTACTGGATTCGCAATTCAAGCCGGTGCGAATGATCGACTCCTTCGTCCGGGACGGGCAGGCGGATACGTTCGCGAACCCTCAGGGAATCTTCGTCACCGAACGGAACGATATCATCGTTGCGGATACGGGACATCAACGAGTCGTGCATCTGGATGCGGAAGGCAAGCTTGTGAAGATCGTTGAAGCGCCCAAATCGGAAATGCTTAACGCCAACTTCGCATTTCAACCCGTTCGGGTAGCGGCCGATCGCGCGCAACGGATTTATGTCATGTCATCAGGCGTCTTCGACGGCTTTATGGAATTCAATGCCGACGGAGAGTTCACGTCCTTCATGGGCGCGAACAAGGTCCAGGTCGATCCGGCCGACTATTTCTGGAAGATGCTGTCCACCCGAAAGCAGCGGAGCCAGATGATTATGTTTACCCCGACGGAATTCACAAATCTGGATATCGACGATGAAGGCTTCATCTATGCGACGAATGGCGATCGATTTGGCGACACCATCAAGAAACTGAACGCACAGGGCAACGATATCTTGCGAAGGGAAGGGTACTTCAGCCCGAGAGGGGACATTCGTTTCTCCCCCGCTGTTGGTCCTTCCAGACTAATCGATATCGATGTCGGAGACAGCGATATGTATTCCGTTCTCGATTCCAACAAAGGCCGTATCTTCACTTACAACGGAGACGGGCATTTCATGTACGAGTTCGGCGGCCTGGGCAATCAGTTGGGAGAATTCAACACGCCGACAGCCATCGAGCGGGTCGGGGAAGATTTTCTCGTACTGGACAAGGCGCTTGGGGAGATCACGGTATTCCGGACGACGGAATACGGCAGGACGCTTAACGAGGCCGTTCGAAGCTACTATCGCGGGGATGAAGACAAGGCATACGAGATGTATCAGAAGACGATCAACATGAACGCGAATCTGGAATTCGCCTATGTCGGGATCGGCAAAGCGCTGCTTCGTCAAGGGGATTATGCCGAAGCCATGAAGTATTTCAAACGCGGCAAGGATCAAAAGAACTACTCGAAGGCGTTCCTTCTCTACCGCAAGGAAGTGCTGCGGGAGCGGTTTCCGGTCATCATGACCGTCGCCGCCGTCCTGGCGATCGGCTTCCTGCTTGCCAGAAAGTTCCGGATAATAAACAGGGGAAAGAAGGTTGCCGCCAATGAGCAAAGGGCTGTTTAAATTCCCTTTATATCTCATCGTTCATCCCTTTAACGGCTTCTGGGACCTCAAATACGAACGCAGCAAGAAGGCGAATCTGATCCTTTCCATGCTGATCCTGTTCTTGCTGGTCATCACCAATGTGATGAGCAGCCAGTACAGCGGTTTTCTGGTCCGTCTGTATAATCCGGCCGAGATGAACAGCCTGATGGAAGTGTTGTATGTGGTCGTCCCCGTCTTGTTCTGGTGCGTAGCGAACTGGTCGCTTACGACGTTAATGGACGGCGAAGGGAAGTTTGTCGAGATCTTTACTTCAACCTGCTTTGCGCTCATTCCAATGATTCTCATCAACTTCCCGTGGATCTGGCTGAGCAACGTCATTTCTTTGCAGGAAACGGCCTTTTACTCCTTTTCGGGCAACATCGCCGTTTGCTGGTCTCTGTATCTGTTGTTCGTCGGGAATATGACGGTGCATCAATTTACACCTTCCAAGACGATCGGCACGATGCTGCTGTCCGTTGCGGCGATGGGCTTTATGGCTTTTCTTTGCATGTTGTTTTTTAGCCTGATCCAACAGGTCGTTTCCTTCTTTTCCATCCTGTATCAAGAGATTGTTCTAAGATAAGAGGGAGGAGATTACCTATGCGCAAGATCACTTGCGCCTTGCTGGCCGCGTGTTTGCTTCCCGCGCTTGTTGCGGGCTGTTCCGGCGCAAGCTCGCCCCAACGCTCGGAAGAGAACCGCGAAGCGGTATCGGCCGTCGCGCAAGGAAAACCGCTCCGTGCTTCCTTCACAGACTCCCGTGTCGACGGCATGAAGGGGATCGTAGAGAACGACCGGCTGCAATTGTTCGCAGACGATCAAACAGGGGCCATTGCCGTGCGCAATAAGCAAAGCGGCGAAATCTGGCACAGCAACCCGCCCGAACGCGACTCGGACTCTCTTGCCGCAGGCGTGAACAAAGAGCTGTTGTCCTCGCAGCTGAAGCTCGATTTCTATAACAGCTTTGGCCAAATCGGCTCGGTCAACTCCTACGCGGACAGCTTCGCTCACAAACAAATTCAGGCTGAAGCCATTCAGGGCGGCCTCAGAGTGGTCTATACATTCGGCACGGCCGCGAAAACGGCGGAAGATCTGCCCCTGATGTTAAGCTTCGAACGATTCGAGAGCTTGTCGGGCAAGGTGGACAAAGCGGGGCGGCGCGCGCTGATGACCGCCTACCGGAAGGACGAGGCCAAATCGGTCTATGTGAGAAACGACGATGCAGTCAAAAGTGCTTCGCAGTTGAAGCGGACGTTGAAAGCTTTCGAGGACGCGGGGTATACGGAAGAAGACTTAAAGAAGGATATGGAGGAACTGAACTTTACACAGGAAAAGCCGGAGGGGCGAATCTTTAAGGTAACGGTCGAATACGTCCTGGATGCCGACAGTCTGGTCGTTCGCGTTCCGGCATCCGGCATCCGTTATCCTGCCAACTTTCCCGTGAACCGCATTTCCGTGCTGAGCTTCTTCGGCGCGGGAGGGGCGAACGAGGAGGGAACGATATTCGTTCCGGACGGCTCCGGCGCGCTCATCCACTTTAACAACGGCAAAATCCGATATCCTGCCTACCAGCAGTCCGTATACGGATCGGATCTGACGATGGAGCGAACCGAAACGGCCGGAAGAGAGCAAACGGTCAGACTGCCGGTATTCGGGATGATCAAGGATAGCGACGCATTTCTCGGCATCATTGAAGATGGTGCGCCTGTCGCCACCCTTAATGCGGATGTCAGCGGCAGGTTAAATAGCTATAACTACGTCTATCCGAGCTTCAACGTGGTGAACAAAGGCCAGGTGACGTTGAATGCGAAAGGGAAGGAGCGCACGCTGCCGAAGTTTCAGGAAAGCCCGGTGAAGACGGACTTCACGATCCGTTACGCTTTCCTGAGCGGGAAAGACGCTTCCTGGCAAGGGATGGCCCGGTACTACCAGCAATATTTGGAGCAACATAAAGGACTTCCCGAGCGGAAGACGGGCGGCCATTCGGAAGATACCCCCTTCTATTTGCAATTGGTAGGGAGCATTTCCAAACGGAAGCATTTTGTCGGCATTCCGTATCAAGCGTTCGAACCGCTTACAACGTTCCAACAGGCGCAAAGCATCGTCGAACAGATGCAAGAGCGCGGGGTCGGCCCGATTCGGGTCAAATATTCCGGCTGGTTCAACGGCGGACTGGATCACCAGGTACCGGACAACGTTGCGGTCGACCGGGCGGTTGGCGGAAGCAAGGGGTTGCGCAAGTTTGCGGCGTATGCTCAGGAGAAGGGAGTCGCATTCTATCCCGACGTTGCCATGGTCATGGCTCATTCGGGCAAGGGTTTCAACGAGAACGAGGAAGCGGCCGTCACGCTAAGCGGCATTCCCGCCAAGATTTATCCGCTTGATCTGGCCACCCAGGGACGCGACAGGAGCCGGTCTCCATCCTATGTCGTATCGCCGCGCCTTGTCGGAAAATATGCGGACGGTATGCTGGAGGATCTGAAAGGCTACAAGACCGGCGGTATTTCGCTGCGAGACCTGGCCGATCAACTGAACAGCGATTATCGCATTGGCGGTCTGATCGACCGGGCCGAGTCGGAAGAGATCTCCGTTCAAGCGCTGAACCGGATTCGCGGCGAGAACTTGAAGATGATGGCCGACGGCGGAAACGCCTATGCGCTTCCTTATTTGACGGACATTACGAATGCGCCGCTCGCCAGCAGCGGATTCAAGCTGGAGGACGAAGAAGTTCCTTTCTATCCGATGGTCGTTCGCGGATATATCGACTATACGGGAGAACCGTATAATTTGTCCGCTTACACGGATTATAAGCAATATATGTTGAAATGCCTGGAATACGGAGCGGGTGTCTATTTCGAATGGATCTACGAGCCGAATTACAAGATCCAGGATACGGAGCACAGCGAACTATTTGCCGTCCATTACGGACAATGGATCGACCAGGCTGCGGAAATCTACCGGGAAGTGAACGAGACATTGAAGAACTTCCGGAATGAGCGGATCGTCGCGCATGAGAAGCTGGAGGAAGGCGTCTATAAGACCGTCTATGAAAGCGGCGGTTATGTCGTTGTGAATTACAACCTATCGCCGGTGACGGTAGAAGGCAGGACGTTGGCAGGCGAGAGCTATATGACGGGCGGTGAACGGTCTTGAAATCCTTCTTCGCGGCATTCGGCAAGAAGCAGTGGACGCACGAGGGTCAGAAAGCATTCTGGGGGGTTATTTACGTTCTCCCCTGGCTGATCGGTTTTCTCTTATTCTTCCTCCTTCCTTTCGTGTCTTCCTTCCGATACAGCCTCAGCTCCATCAAGGCCAATGCGGATGGCATGATCATCCAATTCATCGGCTTCTCGAACTATGTGGAAGCTTTAACGGTGAACACCAGCTTTAACCGCGCGTTAACGGAATCGATTGTGAATATGGTCGTCAGCGTGCCGTTAATCGTCATTTTCAGTTTGTTCATCGCCGTCTTGTTGAATCAGAAATTTTTCGGAAGAGCGCTGGCCCGATCCGTCTTCTTCCTCCCGGTCATTTTGGCCTCCGGCGTTATCGCGAATCTGGAGACCGGGAGTCTCGTCCAGGCACTAACCGAACAGAACGCGGTCGCGGGCAATTTTGTCCAGGTGCTGGGCGACTCCCCGCTGGAACGGATTATGCTGCGCGCAGGCGTCAACGAGTCGATCGTCCTTTATTTGACGGATGCCGTCGATAGAATCAACCAGATCGTCAGTCAATCCGGCGTGCAAATTCTGATCTTCCTGGCCGGCATTCAGACGATCTCGCCGCAGCTCTACGAAGCGTCCAAGGTGGAAGGCGCCACCGGCTACGAAGCGTTCTGGAAAATCACATTTCCGATGGTCAGTCCGCTTATCCTCGTCAATGTGATCTTCACCATTATTGACTCGTTCTCCCGGAATGCCATGACGGATTTGATCAAGACGACAGGCTTTGCCAATTTCAACTTCGGATTAGCCTCGGCGATGGCTTGGATCTATTTCCTGGCGATCATGATCATCTTGGGGATCACGTCTTATCTGGTATCCAGGAAAGTGTTCTACCAAGACTAAGGGGGAGTGAGAGATTTGATATTGGCTCGATTGTTATCGTTGGAAATCTGGAAACGGTGGCTCTGGTCGCTCGTTCGGTTCGGACTCATCTTCGGCATGTCGTTCGTCATTCTCTACCCGATCATTCAGAAAATATCGACGGCGATCAAGGACAAACAGGATCTCTATTCCCCGATCGTGGTGTGGATCCCCCAGCATTTTACGTTTGATAATTTCAAGAAAGCCATCTCGATTATGGACTATTGGCATACGCTCGCGAACACGGTTATGCTGTCCGGAATGACGACGATTCTGACCGCCGTTTCGTGCGGGTTGGCCGGATATGCGTTCGCCCGGTTGAAGTTTAAAGGAAGCAAGCTGCTCTTCGCAGGCGTCGTGCTCACGATTCTGGTTCCGCCCACGACGATTCTGATCCCGATTTACATGAACCTGAAGAACTTCACCTTGCTGGGAATCATTCCGCTGTTCACCGGGAAACCGGTGAGTCTGCTGAACTCGTACTGGCCGTTTATCTTAACTTCGGCGACGGCGAATTCCCTGAAAGCTGGCCTCTACATTTATATTTTCCGGCAATTTTTCCGGAACATTCCGAAGGAAGTTGAGGAAGCGGCCTACATCGACGGCGCCGGAGTAGGGAAGACGTTCACCCGGATCATGCTGCCGAACGCCATTCCGGCCATTGTCACCGTTCTGCTCTTCTCGTTCGTATGGCAGTGGAACGACAGTTTCTTTACGACCACCTATTTGACAGCCAGCAAGGTCATGGCGACGCAATTGTCTTCGCTGCCGTTCAATATAGGTAAACTTGCCGAAGGCGGCGGCTTAGCCATGCAAACGGATCCTTTCTATCTGAGCATGGTGCAGGATACCGGCATTCTTCTGGCGATCTTGCCTCTTGTTCTTATGTACTTCTTCGTGCAGCGATACTTCGTGGAAAGCATCGAACGCACGGGAGTCGTTGGCTAAACATTGCGAGAGGAAGAACGGGGATGGTTAAGAAAGAACTAAGCGGCGCGGAGCTTGCGTCCATGTTGAAGAGCAGCATTCAGCTCAAAAGCCTCGATGGCGTTGAAGCGCCCGAGTTAAAGCTGAGCGACGAAGACATGCAGTGGTGGCGGGATGCGAAGCTCGGATTGTTCTTCCACTGGGGGCTTTATTCGATTGTGGGACGCGGCGAATGGGCCATGTTTAATGAGAAGATTCCCGCGGATGAATACGCGAAGCTGGCTGAAAGGTTCAACCCGCTGCATTGGAACCCGGAACGAATGGCACAGCTTGCCCGGGAAGCAGGCATGCGTTATTCCGTCATGGTCACCCGCCATCACGATGGATTCGCGATGTGGGACAGTCCGGGCAGCTACGGACGATTCGACAGCATGCACGCCGCGGCCAAACGCGATTTCGTGAAAGAATACACGGACGCCTTCCGGAACGCCGGACTTGGCGTCGGCTTGTATTATTCGCCTATGGATTGGCGGTTTCCGGGTTACTTCAAGCCGCTGGAGCTTGCCGACAATGCGGAGCTGATGAAGAAGCAGTGCTACGCTCAGATCGAGGAGCTGACCACCCGGTACGGGCAGATCGATATTCTGTGGTATGACGGAGGCTGGCTGGCACATAGCGGAACGGATGCGGATGCGGCTTGGTTCTGGGATCCGGTGAAGCTGAACGGGATGGTCCGGCGCCATCAGCCGGCATGCGTAATCAATCCGCGGTCCGGATGGATCGGCGATTTTCAATGCGACGAAGGCACGCACGCCATCACCGGGAATATCCTTCCGATCGATTGGGAGAAATGTTTTTCCATCGGAACCCATTGGTCCTATGACCCGCAAGAACTTGTGATGCCGCTGGAAGAAATCATCAAGTTGATGATGGACTGTTTCGTCCGCGGAGGCAATGTGCTGCTGAACGTTGCTCCGAATCCGGACGGGGAGATCCCCTCCAGCCAAGTCGAACGGCTTAAGCAAATCGGAGCGTTTATGCGGAAGAACGGCGAAGCCATCTACGGGACGACTGCGGGGCCGCTTGAGCCGGTCGATCATATCTGCGGAATGACCCGAAGAGGAAATGTACTTTATCTCCATGTGCAAGACATGCAGGCATTCGAAAACATCGGGCTGCTGCCGCTTGAACAGCGAATCGCGCGTTGCCGGTTGCTGGACGGAAGCGAGATTCCTTTCGAGCAGAACGAGCAGGGGATTGAAATTCGCGTTCCGAAGGAGAAATGGGAACCGCTCGATACTGTGGTTAGGCTGGACATTCTAGAATGAAGCGCAGGGATTACAGCGGCGGTGCTTAGACAGTCATGGCGGGATACTTGAATTCGTAATTCGCTTTAACGGAAGAAGGGATTGTCCCAGGTTAGTTCCATGGGGACAATCCCTTTTCAACTTCATGAACTTCCGCATTCGTCAATTCTTAGTCAGATTCGGCAATTGACCAGCAGTTGTTATCCCTTCACGGCACCGCTGCTCAGCCCGCCTACCACTTTCTCCTGCATGAGCAAGTAGACTGCTTCGTTCACCCACAAAAGAAAGCATGGAGAGCGAGATCGTGTACATTTCTTTTTTGGTTAAGAACAGGACGGCGAAAATCAATTCATTGTAAATGAATAGAAACGTCAAAATCCCAGTCGTAGAAATAATCGGCATGGATATAAAAGTCGCATAAATGGCGATGATCGTAGAGTAACTATTATATCCGTCTATCGACGACACCAATTTAACCAAAGGTACAAGCGTCGAGTGGATCGGCACCATAATGCCGATGCTTATATACGCGTAAAGCAAGCCCGGACGTTTGGCCGATTTCGGACGTCCGCCTGGAATATACGATTCGGTGATAGCGGTCGACAATCCGAATGTTGTCGATCTCCGAGAGCTGTTTGTCCTGGCTTATGGTTTCGATGACGTTAGCAGGGATGATCACGAGGATTTGTCCGATAGGCTTCAGATCGATCCAACTATGAATAACCCGGCTGCCGATTACGGCCGGAACAAGAATCGTATTTTTCATCTCGCCTCCCGCCCAGACGATGCTGCCCTCCGCTTGAGCGACTTGGGGATACCAGGCCATATTTTTCAATTGGTTAATATTCGACCACGCCAAGTCGAACCCGTTATAAGCCGTATAAGCGGTGTCGCGCTCATCCCAAATCTGAACGATGATGTCACGGGCGAATGTCTGGCTCTGCCGCGCGATCTCTTTCTCCAATTCGTATTTCGGAATCTTGGTGTTTTTTTTCATGTGGATCTGGGTCAAGTAGTCCAATACAGCCGGACTATAGGCCAGTTGCTTGGAAAATTTATCGTAATCTTCTAGGGTGTTGTCCATACGCTCTTTCATTTGATTGATAGAGTACAGCAAGAACTGGGTGGATTTCCGATAGAGAATTTCCGAAGACTTCTGATAGGAAAAAAAGCTGACGGCCATCGTTAAAGCGAGCATCATCACGCTGAATCCGAAAATTAATTGGGTCAAAATGGACATGTTTTTCATGCTGCGCCCCCTCGAACCGACATAGCCATCTCGCTTGAACATCGACAAAGCCGGCTGCGTGGATCACGTTAGCCGGCTTTGCTTTGAGGTTCCTAGTTAAGGCTTAAGTTCGATCGCCAGGCAGTTGACGTAGGGCGTCGGCGCCCGGTCCGGCAGCGAAACGATCAGGGCTCCGTACGGCTGCTCGAACGGAACTTCACCCACGCCAAGCAACCGGACAGACTGCACTTGGTCTGCAGGAGTCAACGTACGGATGACCGCCCGGTGATCTTCAGGCCACCGCATCTGGAAGGCGTACAGCGTATTTCCCTTCCGGGTAAAACGGAAGTCGCTGGCGTTCCATTCCACCCTGTCCTCCCTGAAATGATCAATGACCACGCGGGAGAGACCTTCGCCCGATACGCGGAACGGTCTGGTGCCGTACACGCCTTCCCCGCATACCTGAATCCATAGGGCCATCTCTTTCAGAATATGCGTACATTCGTCATCGATCGTGCCGTCCGGCTTCTGTGGAATATTGAGGAGAAGGTTTCCGTTCTTGGCGATGATGTCTACCAGAATTTCGATCACGTGACCCGGTTTCTTATATACGGTCTTCACATTGTAGAACCAATCCCCGACGCATGTGTCGGTCTGCCAAGGGTCAGGCCTGATGTCCGGCAACTGGCTGCGCTCGATGTCGAGGATGCCAAGGCGGTATATTTCCTGCCTGCGGTCTTTCTGGTTATACACGGCGCGATTCACCCCGCCGCCTGCCGCAGCGCTCGTATTGTACAGATGCGCGACCGCATGCAGTCCGGCAGCGAACGCCGGATCCGTAAGGGGGACGTCCGTTTGATCCAGGCTGACGAACGGCAGTCCGCCGTCGGAGTACAGCAGATCAGGTTGGTACAGATCGATGACTTCTTTCATGACGTCGAACCAGCGCTGATGCCACCAGGGATTGGGGGTATACCAGGGGTCCTTCGGATCCCACTGCGGTTTGTCCGGGTGATAATGCTCGCGGTTCGGCAAGTACAAATCCTCGTAGGCGGGATCGTTTCCGTCATAAGGGATACCTGTGTAAGGTCCTTCCTTATCCTGTCCTTTATTAAATTGATACCAGCTGAACGTCGCTCCCAGATGCTCGGTCAGGCCGAAAGGCAGTCCGCGGCGGGAAGCGGCAGCTTTCCACAGGGCAACGATATCTTTCTTCGGGCCCATGTTGACCGAGTTCCAGCGGTGGATTTTCGAATCGTAGTTAAAGAAGTTGTCGTGGTGCATCGCCTGCGCGACGAAATACTTGGCACCGGCCGCAACGTACAAGTCCATCAGAGATTCCGGATCGAATTTCTCCGCTTTCCACAATTGCACGATATCTTTGTAGCCGA
Source organism: Cohnella sp. CFH 77786 (assembly GCF_019400745.1). Lineage (GTDB taxonomy): Bacteria > Bacillota > Bacilli > Paenibacillales > Paenibacillaceae > Cohnella. Next base: position 258,603 of record NZ_WJIB01000002.1, read on the forward strand.
ATTTCGACGGATGTCCGTAATGGCGAATATGGTACCGGTATTGGTCGGAACCTTCGTAATACATGTTCCGGGCGTACCAGTCCCCGTACATCGGCACCGATTGTGCGCCCCAGTGCGACCATATGCCGAGCTTCGCATCCCGGAACCAATCCGGGCACTCGAATGTCCTGAGCGATTCAAAAGTGGGTTCGAAAGGACCCTTGGCGATTTGCGCCTTCACCATGCGGACCAAGCCTCCTATTTATTTGCTTCAGGTTTATCCTAGCAATACCATGGTATACTCTTGAATATAGAATCCTAACTTCCTTATGTATAAAATTATCTACCCTACAAGGTGACTGACCATGGACAATGCCAGGCAGCAACTGATCCGGCTTTATCTCGATAACCTTCAGGTTCGCGTAACCGAAATGGGATATAATCAGGTTTTGCCCGACTGGCGGGATCTTGATTACACGCCGGATTATAATAAATTTTATTTGATTTGCGATGGCGAAGGCTGGTTGAAAATCGGCGACAAGGAATATGCTCCCCATCCGGGACAGTGGTTCCTGATGCCGCAAGGGGTGAAGCAATCGTACTCTTATACGGCCGGTCCGCGGTTTACGAAGTATTGGTGCCATTTTACGGCCAAGGTCGGGGAGAACAACCTGTTCAATCTGCTGCATATTCCCGTATTGCTCGAATCGGGAGTCGAGGGCGAACCGCAGCGGCTGTTCCAGGAGCTGCTTTCCTGTGAAGCCGATACGTCCTTGACTTCGCCATTGCTGTTAAAAGCCGCCATGATGAAGCTGATCGCCTACTATGTGGAGCATGCAGCGGCCGGCGCGGCCGGCGTCGAACCCGCTGAATCGTCCGTGCCGCTTCAAGCCGTCATCGAGCACATCCATCTTCACTACGATCGAAACTTAACGATCGACGAGCTGGCTGAACGCGCCCATCTGCATCCCAATTATTTTATCCGCGTGTTCAGAAGGCATTTCGGCACGTCTCCAATCCAGTACGTGAACAGAAAAAGGATCGAAGAGGCGAAGTGGCTGTTGGCCTCCACGGACCTCCTGTTGGCGGAAATCGGCGCCAAAGTCGGCATTCCCGACGTTTCTTATTTGTCCAAATTATTCAAATCCTCGACAGGCTTATCTCCGACCGCTTATCGATTGACTCATCGTACGAATCCGTAACGAGGTCTGGCAGCAAAGGAGTCCTGCCCAGCGCACGGGGCGCAAGGCAGGACTCCTTCTTTCCCGAATGGATCGTTTCCTGTTCTACGATGCCTTGCCCGTGATGCTCGTGCCATTCTTCGTAAGCGTGTACTCGAGGGTGACGCCGCTCCAGAAGTGGAACTTCAGAATGACGGTGCCATCCTTCACTTCATTAAAGAAGTCCGGTGTCAGAGCAATTACATTGGCAGAATAATAGGGTTTGTATGTCCGGGCGTACTCCTTGTACGAAGTCCAGTTATGCGGACCGGCGTTGCCCCCATCCGCGTAAACGGCCTCCATCGTTTGAAGACGGTCGCCATTGAAGGCGGTCGGTATTACAAAAAAGGATGTCGTTCCTTCTGCGTTATTCTGCACCGGCGTGTCCGTGTACAATACGTGGAAGGTCCAATCGGCACCCTTATCGAACTGGGCTTTCAGCACGGCAACCTCGCGCGGCATATCGTATGCGATCAACCTGGCGATATAACCGGCTTTGAGCGTCAGTGTTTGGCCGTCCAGCGTATAATCGACGTCTTTCTTCAACTCTCTATCATTTCCAATGAGGCGGACGAATTGATTGCCGTTCAGGTTCAGGTTAATACTGGTATCTTGAGCCGGAGAGCCCCTCTTGATGAAGATCAGATCGGATTCGGCTGTGGAAGAGCGGCTATTCAAGGATGCCATTATCATGTTATAAAGCTCCGGATCGTTCCATTGAAGCTTTTTGCGGTCAAAACGATTGCCGTTGTCCCACAGCATAAAAGTAAGTTTGTTCTCTACGCATTTATAGGTGAAATACTCGATAAACTTCAACATCTCGCCATGCTCGGGCACACCTTCGATAAGCGGCGTGTCGGGGCTTGTCGCATCCCAGCCAAGAAGTCCGAATTCGCCAACGACAACGGGAATTCCTTTCGAGACAAACGCTTTACTTACATTGTCAACCGCTGTGTCGATATCTTTAATCGTTTCGGCCTCCAGCTTCGGGAAGCCCGCAATGTTTATACTGAAAGGCCAGAAGCCGTAAAAGTGAATGGTCGCGATGATATTGGGGTCGTTCAAATCGGCAATCGTGCTTGCGAGCGAATCCACGTGCTCTTGAGAGTTGTTCGTATATAACGTCGGCAGCACGAGCGGACGATCTTTATTTTTGCCGCCTGACTCTCTTACAATATGGAAGAAGGATTTGTTGAATTCATCAAGCAATGCGTGCTCCGTCGCCACATCAACGTTATCAAATTTCGGCTCGTTGATGCTTTCGAACATCAGTTTGTCGGGATATTTCTTGAAGCGGTCGGCGATTTGCGCCCATGTCGCATTATATTGGGCCAGTACTTCGTCGTGATTCGCCGGCGCTTTGTTGATCCAATTCCAAGAGTCGTGGTGAAGGTTGATCATGACATACAGGCCCTCTTCAAGCGACCAGTCGACGACTTTCTGCACCCGGTCCATATAATCCGGATTGATCTTATAGTCCGGTGCGCCGCCCGTTTGTTCGTACCATGTAATCGGAATGCGGATGCTTTTGAAGCCTTGCTTCCGTATTTCCTTAAGGAAGTTTTTGTTTGCGGCATCTTGGGTTAATTGAATGTCGCCCCAATAGCTCAATGCATCAAAGGTATTGCCCAGGTTCCATCCAGGCTGCATCGCGTCTACATAAGCCTGCATTTTGGATTCTTTCGGGGAAGCAGCGGCCGAGCCGATGGATGAGAATAACGCCGACAGCAGGGCAACGACCACTAAGACGGATAGATATGATCTTTTTGTGCGCATGAATAGTCTCCTTTGTTTTTTTAGATACGGCATAGCTGGTTTTCGAGTCAATCGATTTACAACGTCCTTGTGACAACGCTAAGATGTTGTTTTTCATGCACCTCCTAAGTAATTGTCAGATGTAAGCGGTGCCATTTTTATTGTAACTGTGTGAGGTTACCGATAAAACAACATGAAATAACCTAAAAAGCACATTGAAATTGAATTTTTTTGGATGAAACTGTCCGAAATGACGTTGATGAAAAGCTAGCCATTCGACATTTTCCCGCTAAGATAGAGGAAAGAATCGGTATGATGAGGTAAAGAACGGGCCATGAGGTCAACAATGGCACGTTGTATTCTCAAAGTCATCCTTTCATAATAAAAATAATAAGGGTCGCTTGAATCCACAAATGCGAAATGGGGTTCGTTCATTTGCGGAAGCCAATCAGGTACAAGCTCAAGCGTATATTGGCGGCATTAGGGTCCGTTCTCCTCTTATCGGCATGCGAGCATGGCGGCTCCGGCGCCATTCAACCGAAACCGTTTCCGGACGCGAAAGAAAACCTCATTCCCTATTTGGAGCCGGGGCTAAGCCGATATGACCCGCCGATTGAAGTCTCTTTCGTAAGAGACGCAGACGGATTGGAAGAATTATTAAGCGGATTGCCGGGCGAAACGTTGACCGATAACCGATGGAGCCGGCTTTACGAGCAGGTGCTCGGTATGAAAATCAAATATGATTGGATCGAAAAAGGCGAATTATTTCGTCAGAAACTGGGCGTTTCTTTAGCCTCGGGGGATATTCCCGATGTCGTGAAAGTGAGCGCGCAGCAATTGAGGCAGCTCAGCAACGCGGGGTTGATTCAGGATTTGTCCGAAGTTTACGACAAATTTGCCACGCCGCTTACGAAGCGAATCCTGTCCCAGGAAGGTACCGGCCCATTCGACTCGGGGACGATCGACGGAAAATTGATGGGAATTCCGGAAACGAACTCTTCGTACGAACAAGCTTTGTTTCTTTGGATTCGAACGGACTGGCTGAAGCGTCTCGGAATGCAGCCGCCGCGAACGATGAATGACTTGATGGAAATTTCGAAAGCGTTTACAGAAAAGGATCCGGATCAAAATGGAAAGAAGGATACGTTCGGGTTGGCGGCTACGAATTACTTGTGGGATCCCGTGATGGGGGTAACGGGATTCATGGCCGGCTACGATGCGTTTCCGAATCTTTGGATCCTGGACAAGTCGGGAAAACTCGTGTACGGGGGAATCCAGCCGCAAATTAAAACCGCGTTACAGGCGCTTCAAGAGATGTACCGAAACGGTCAAATCTATAGCGAGTTCGCCTATACGGACGGCAGAAAAGTGAAGGAGCAGATTGCGGAAGGGAAAATCGGCATGATGTACGGTCAGCAGTGGGGTTCCTTCTTCGTTCAGGCGAGCCGATCCCGCAATCCGAGCGCGGAATGGCAGGCGTTCCCGCTCGTTACCGTCTCGGGAGAAGCGCCCAAGGTTCCTTTGCGGTTCAGCACCTACCAGTACTTCGCCGTCCGCAAAGATTATCCGCATCCCGAAGCGATCGTGAAGCTCATCAATTTGCATCTCGAGAAGAATTGGGGGAAGACGGCCGAATATGAAACCTACTATAATACCACGATCCCCGTCTGGCAATTATCTCCGGTTACACCTTATCCGCCGCTGAAAAACCTGGAAGCGTTCCGTGAACTCGAAGAAGCTCGCCGGACCGGGAATCGTTCGGTATTAAAGGACGAAGCCGAATTCATACAGAAGAAGATCGATGCCTACTCTTCCGGAAACGGCGATCGGGAATCCGGCTGGGGGTGGGAGCGAACCTACGGTCCGAACGGCGCTATGGCGATTCTCGATCAATACGAGCATAATGGCCAGCTGTTGTTCGAGCGGTTCGTCGGCGCGCCGACGGAAACGATGATCGAGAAGCAGGACATCCTAACCCATCTGCAGGACGAAACGTTCACGGGCATCATTCTCGGCAGCCCCATCGACAAGTTCGACCGGTTCGTAACGGATTGGCGAAAGTTAGGCGGGGACAAGATTACGGCCGAGGTAAACGAATGGTTCGCGGCAAGAGCCTTCGCGAGTACTCGAAGAGGCCGATAAGCAACCGGAGGAGATGACTTGTTCAAATTTCCCGCCCAGTCCTTTCGCCATACGATATTCGTCAGGCTGGTATTGACCTATCTCGTGGTCATTCTGCCCATCATTTCATTAGGCGTGTATTTATATAACTGGAGCTACAGGATTGCCAGCCAAGATCTCTCGAGAGCGACTTTAGCGCAATTATCGTTCTATTTGGAGGACTTGAACCGGGAAATCGAATGGCTGGAAATTCAGCAATTCGATATCCTGGAGGATAGCGAATTAAATAAGCTTGCCGTCACTTGGGATATGATGGACAGCGTCGACAAAAAGGCAAGCATGGATTATTTGCTGCATCGTCTCGTTTCCTTTAAAAACAGCAGCGCTTATATGAAAGATGTTTATGTACATATCCGCTCGATCCATAAAACGATCTCCGCTATTAACCGAATAGATACTTTAGATCTGGTTAGATATGATCATTTTCGTTCGATTACGCACGGGAAAGAAAACCGTCTATCGAGATTGGACGACTCCCTTTATCTGAGTGCCTCCAAGCAAAGCGGCAAGAAGGGAACGGAGCCGTTATTCATGGTGCAGATCGAATTGGATTCGGACAAATTGAAACAATCGTTGCAGCAAATCCGGTTGTATCCCGAGAGCGGATCCTTCATCTATTCGGAAACGTCAGGTTTCACGCTGGCCAGCGATTCCGACTCCAACCGCATTATGCACAACTATTTTAGGGAAGCAAGCGGAACGGGCGGGAACACATTCATCATGAAGAGCGACGGCAAGAAGTACCACATCGACAAAGCCGATTCCGAGCCGTTGGGGCTTACGGTCGCGACGATTTTGCCTGAGAAGTCGCTCCGCAAGCCGTTAAACAAGTTCGAAATGTGGGCCTGGCTATTCTCCGTCGCCTCTTTCTTCGCGGTCGTGATCTACGCCTACTCCACTTATAAGTATGTGCATAAGCCGCTGCTTCTTTTCGTTCAGAGCTTCAGGAGGATGGAAGGAGGAACGTTAAACATTCAGATCCAACACAATCGCAAAGATGAAATCGGGTATTTATATCAGCGGTTCAACCAAATGCTGACCAATCTGCAGACCTTGATCGAGCAGGATTTTAAGCAAAAGCTGATGATGCAGCGCGCGGAGCTGAAACAGCTGCAATCCCAGATCAATCCTCATTTTCTGTACAATAGTTTCTTTATCCTCAACTCATTGGCGAAAACGGGGGATGTCGAGAGAATTGAACAGTTTACGAACATGTTAGGCGAGTATTTCCGGTTTATCACCCGCAATGGGCAAGACACGGTATACCTGTCCGAAGAGGTCAAGCATTCCCGCACGTATACCGAAATTCAGAAGCTCCGTTTCTCCAGGCGGATCCTCGTGCAATTCGACGATCTCCCCAAGGAAATGGAACAGATTCGAGTGCCCAGGCTGATCATTCAGCCGATCATCGAAAACGCTTACGAACACAGCCTTGAGCGAATGACGGAGGAAGGGAAGCTCCGGGTGGGGTTCGGGATGGATTCCGGCGAAGTCAGAATCGTCGTCGAGGATAACGGGGAAATTCCCGATTCGGAAATCGAAGCGCTGAGGAATCGGCTCGAGCATGCCCCGGATGCCCAGGAAATGACGGGCTTGATCAACATTCACCGGCGGCTTCTTCTGACTTACGGGGAAGGAAGCGGTCTGGACCTGGCAAGAGGAGGGATGAACGGTCTCCAGGTCGTCATTCGAATCAAGCTGCGGGAGGAGAATGGGATTGTATAGACTGTTAATCGTCGACGACGAAGAGATCATTACGGATGGATTATTCGAAGTGTTCAATCGATGGATGCCGGAGAAATTGGATGTATGCAAAGCCTACTCCGGCAAGCAAGCTCTGAATTGGCTGGCGCGGACTCGAATCGATATCGTGCTTACGGATATCCGCATGCCCGGGATGAGCGGATTGGACATGGTGGAAGAAATACGGGCTTATTGGCCAAGATGCAAAATCATCTTCCTGACGGGCTACAGCGAATTCGATTACGCCTACAAAGCCATTCAAATGCCATTCGTTCGTTATTTGTTGAAAACGGAAGGATACGATCGGGTTATCCAAACCGTGCAAGCCGCAATCGATGAAATTCAGCGCGAAAACCAAATGAACGCCTTTCTGCAACAGTCGCGGGAACAGCTGCATGCGTTGGAGTTCATGGCGCAAGGGGATTATATCCGTCATCTTCTTCAAGACAGCCAAGCGCATTGCGTGGATCAAGCGGTGCTGGTCAAGGAATTCCGCAAGCTCAATATCGGATTGGATCCGACGGTTCCCGTCGTTCTGGTCCTTGGTCATTTATCCTACCCGGCAGGCGCTTCCTATTCCGAACGGAGCGAGATTCTGCGTTCCTCCGGCATGCTGTGGAATTCTTACTTGTCGGAGCAGACCCTTCATATCGGGATTGTCGATAAATATGAAAACGCTTTATGGCTGCTGCAACCGTCGGAAATTGCCGAGGAGAAGTTCTACCCCCACATGATCCGTTACTTGGAAGGCACATTGGAGCTGATCCAAGAAACCTGTTTGGAATCCCTTGGGCTAACGATCTCTTTCACGATTAGCGGAACCGCCTGTGAATGGACGGCCATTACGCGGCAGCATGAAAGATTGCGCCAACTCCAGCAATGGAAGATTGGCGACGGCATATCCGTTATCGTAACGGATCGAACGGATTCGAAGGATGTTCCCGGCATCAAAGAGGAGCTTCGCATCAGCCGGAAAGCGGAAATATTGGAGGCGCATCTCGAAGCGGGCAGGGCGGAGAAGTATTTTGAATGCACCGAGGAAGTCATGCGGTACGTCCAGACGAGAAACGCGGTTCCGGTCACGATGGAGGCCTACTATACGATTGCTCTCGTTCTATTTGCCTGCATCCATCGATGGGGATTGGAAGACCGAGACCGTTTCGGAAAATACGGCAAACTTATGCGTCTCGATGAGCATGCCTCCATGAAGGACGGGTTTCAATACCTGCGCCAAATCGCCGAATGTATCTTTGAAATCAAGCATGCGAACGAAAGGGAAAGAGCCTCGTCGGTGATCGACCGGATTTGCCAATATATCGACCATCACCTGCATGATGACTTATCCTTGGTGCGATTGGCGGAGGTCCATAATTTCAATCCATCGTACCTATCCCGTTTTTTCAAGCAGGAGCGGGGAATCAATTTATCCGAATACATCGATCAATGCCGGGCCAGAAAGGCGAAAGAGCTTCTGCGGGATTCGGATTTGAAGGTGAGGGAAGTGGCGCTGATGGTCGGTTACGACTCCGCGCACTCGTTTACGCGTTTTTTCAAGAAAACCGCGGGGCTGACGCCGCAAGATTACCGAGACAGCATTTACGCAGATTGAGTAATAAACACTGCCAAGATCGCGATCCCGGTCCATGGGCCGAAGGGATCGCGATCATTCTTTGCGTACCCAAAAGCAGCATCGGTTTGGAACTTTGTTATCCAAGCTAACGAATTGGTATATAGCCAAGCTCGTTCTGAACCTATACTGAAATCGAGGCAGGAGTCATGCCTTGCATAACAGCTTGGGAGGGGTTGCTTTGATCCGCAGTATTGTGTCGACGGCTCTGGCTGCGAGTCTGGTCTTGTCCGGTGTACCATGGGTGAAAAACGCGTCCGCAGCGCAGGACGTCCCGGCGTCGTTCCGGACGCAGCAAATCGCAAGCGCAGCCGCAACGGATGACGACAGTTCTCGAAATTCGCCATTCGCGGATATGGGAGGTCACTGGGCGAATAAGGCTGCCGAACGCCTAAACGGTTTCGGAATTGTGAAGGGGGATCCCGGAGGAGCCTATAGGCCGAACGCACCGGTCAGTCGTGCGGAGTTCGCCGCGATGGTGAACCGCGTTTTCAAGTTCGTCCATGAAGGGACGAACGGCTTTGCCGATGTAACCGCTTCCGATTGGTATGAGAAGGATGTGCTCAAGGCGCGCGAGGCAGGCATCATCACGGGGTACCCGGATGGCACGTTTAAGCCGCTCGGACAGTTGTCCCGCCAAGATGCGGCGCTCATGCTTGCGAAGTCCCTCCGGCTTGAATCGAAGAGAGGAGATCAAGCCGAGATCGGGTTCTCGGACGCGAATGAAATCGCTGCGTATGCGCGGGATGCCATTGCCGCTGCGGCTGAACAAGGTTATCTGAAGGGCGACGGCAGGGGAATGCTGCATCCGTTAAGTCCGATCACGCGGGCGGAGGCAGCCGTCATGCTCGACCGGATGATCGGATGGATGGCCGTTCAGCCGGGGAACTACAAGGAGGCTTCGATTCAGGGGAACGCTTTCGTCAATCTGCCCGGAATTGAGCTTGACGGCGCGAACATCGAAGGCAATCTGTACGTAACGGACGGCGTCGGCGAAGGAAATGCGTCCTTCGAAGAGATCAAGGTCAAGGGGCTTACGGTCGTCGAGGGCGGCGGCGAAAACTCGGTGCATTTTCGGCAATCCCAACTCGGCAAGGTATCCGCCGCGAAGAAGGGTTCGCCGGTACGCATCTTGCTTGAACAAGGGACCTCGGCCGAGGTGCTTGTGGTTGATCGGCCGGCGACGATCGATATTTCGGAGGATTCGAAGGTGGAGGAGCTCCGAATCGAAACGGCGGCGGCCGGGACGAAGATTGCGAACAAAGGGAAGCTCGGCCGGCTTGTATCCGAAGCTGAGAACGCTAGTCTGAATGGCCAAGCCATACCCAAAGGAGCCAATTTCCAGCCCTCGGAAACGAAGGACGCGGGAAGCGGCACCGTCGGCACTGGCGGGTCGGGCGGCAACAACGGCGGAGGCCCTGCGACCTCCGGCGACTGGAAGCTCGTCTGGAACGACGAGTTCGACGGCGACGCGATCGACACGTCCAAGTGGAATCTCGTCGATACGGGAACCGTATACAACAACGAGCTGGAATATTATCGGCCCGGCAATGCCTCGCTCGCCAAGGACGGCACGAAGGGAGTGCTTCGGCTAACCGCCAAGCGCGAGGATTACGGCGGCCGCAAGTACACGTCTGCCAAGCTGACCTCCAGGATGAAGGGCGACTGGACGTACGGGAAGTTCGTCGTACGCGCCAAGCTGCCGATTCAGCAGGGGATGTGGCCGGCGATCTGGATGATGCCGACGGACGAGATGGAACAATACGGACCCTGGCCGGGCAGCGGAGAAATGGACATCATGGAGCTGACCGGACCGAAGGCGAGCGATCCGGCCAAAGCGGACGATTATCCTAGAACGGTGCACGGCTCGCTTCATTACGATTTTCCGAGGTCTTCGCAAACGAAAACCTATATGCTGCCGGAGGGGCAGACATTTGCGGACGACTACCACGATTTCGCGATGGAGTGGCTGCCCGGCTTGATCCGCTATTATGTCGACGATCATCTCTACTTCGAAAGCCGCGACTGGGGCACGAAGAGGGACGGACAGGCGGAATATTACACGTATCCCGCGCCGTTCGACCGGCCCTTCTATATGATTCTCAATTTAGCCGTGGGCGGCGATTGGCCGGGCGATCCGAAGCCCGATTTCCAGACCGACCGGATGGATATCGACTACGTACGCGTGTATCAGTATGAACGCCTCTCCGAATGGCCGGACGTTACGGGCCAGCGTCCGGACCCGTCAGCCGGAGTGGAGCCGCAGCGCAATCCGTTGCCTGACGGCAACCAAATCTACAATGGCGATTTCGCAGGCGGGACGGGAGCGGGCGGGGCACCGGCCGATTGGGATTTCCTGTTGAATGAAGGCGGCGCCGGCAGCGTCTCCGTCGTAAGCGACGCCGGCAAGGACAAGGCCGCCAAGGTGACCGTTACGTCGGCGGGCGTCCAGAAGTATTCGATTCAGTTGACGCAGCGGCCGCTATATATGCAGAAGGGGAAGACGTACAAAGTGACCTTCGAGGCGAAGGCGGACGAGCCCAGGTCGCTGATGAGCAAAGTGACCGAGTTCGGCGGGGGCTGGACGGCCTACTCCGGAGAGCGCAGCTTCTCGCTGACCGGAGATTGGCAGCAATATGAATATACGTTCAACATGAACTCGGCGAGCGACAACAACGCGAGGTTCGAGTTCAATCTGGGACAGGGGACGGCGGCGGCATACTTCGCCAACGTGCGCGTGACGGAGACGACGCCGATCGTCGAGCCGCGGAAGGCGCTTCCGGACGGCAATTTGATCTTCAACGGAGGCTTCGACCAAGGGGCGGCCCGAATGGGCTATTGGCGCTTCTTGAGCTCGGATGCGGCCGGCGCCTCGGCATCGGTAAGCAACGAGCTTGTCTTCCCGTATATGCAGAGGCAGTTCACGGCGAATTCGCCGAAAGACGGCGGGCAGCCGGAAGACGTTCAGCTAACGCAGGACGAATTGCCGCTCGCCGAGGGCGAGACGTACACGCTCACCTTCGACGCGAAGGCCGATCGAGCCAGGACGATACGTCTGGCATTGTCCGCGGGTACGCCCGGCGGCGTCCGTATTGCGGGCGGCGACTCGGTCGGATTGGGGACGGCCATGCGCTCGTATACCAAGGACATCACGATTCAATCGGGCGAGAAGGCGTCCGCCTCGGCGCTCTCCTTCCAGCTCGGCGGCACGGCGGGCACCGTCGTGATCGACAACGTCAGGCTTGTCCGGCGCGCCGCGCCTCCCTCTCTGGACGGCTATCTGCATTGGGCCGCCAATTCCTACTGGAGCGCCGAAGGCATGACCGAGAAGACGGCAGCGAGCGGAGGTCGGCTGCTGACCGGGTTCGATGCCGGCGGCTTCGCGGAATACAAGTTTCGCGCGACTGGCGGCGGGGTTTATGTGCCGACGTTACGTTTGGAGGACGCCGCGCTTGACGCCAAGGTGCGAGTCGCCTTGCTGGATTCGGATCTGCAGGAGATCAAGACCGTCGAAACGGGCACGCTCGCCGGGAGCGGCGGACAGGTTGTCTCGCTGCCCGCGCTGGAAATACCGGCAGGCACCTGCTTCCTGCGCGTCTCGGGAACCGGCTTCAGCCTGGCTTGGCTGGAATTGTCGGCTGAACTCGCCGTCAACGGAGACTTCAGCGAAGGAATGACCGGGTGGACATTGTTCAAAAAAGACTGGGAACCATCCGATCCGGTCAAGGATACGGTAGCGGAGGCCGTGTACGGCACGCTTCGCGTCAAGCTTGGCGGCCCCGGCACGGAGGCGTGGAACGTACAGGTGAAGCAGGAAGGCAAGCCCCTGAAGCAAGGGGCGGTGTACAGGCTGCGGTTCGAGGCGGCTTCCTCGATCCCCCGCGACATCACCGCGCTCCTGCAGCACGACGGCAGCGGGGACGGCAACTGGACGACCTATCTGGAGCGAAAGACGACACTGGGCGCCGATATGCAGGCATTCGACTATGTCTTCGTGGCGTCAAGCGATGAACCAAGCGCATTGCTGCAGTTCAGCATGGGCAAGATCGGTGACGTGTCGGGGGCGCATGAGATCAGCCTGCGCAATATTTCGCTGCATCGCGTCGATCCTTCGCTTGCGGGCATCGCCGCTGGCGTCAACCTGGTGCCGAACGGCGACTTCACGGCCGGAATAACCGGCTGGAGCAGCTACTCGGTTGACGCGGGAGAATTAGCCGTTCGCCAAGGAGATAAAGGCACGCTGCATATCGACGTGTCCAGTCCGGGCAAGAACAGCTATGATCGGCAGGTATATTACGAGGGATTGCCCTACACGAACGGCCACCGCTATAAGCTGACGTTCAAGGCGAAGGCGACGGTTCCGCGCAGTATGAATGTCAGCGTCGGTTGGCTGGACGCGGCTAACAATTATGCTTGGCACGGCTATGGCAGCGAGATCTTTGAATTGGGTACGGGAGATCAGACTTACGAGTTCACGTTCGATGTCGGGCCGGACAGCACGGCGATCGGCAGATTGTCGTTCGAGCTGGGCCTAGTCGCAGCCGGCGACGGCGCCGCCGCGGTCGATATCGACGATATCGTGCTGATCGACGAGGGTGAAGCGTCATGAGGCGGCGAAGCTTCGGGAAAATAAGCCGGAAAGCGCTCTGGGCGCGTCCGCTGCTCTTCCTTGGGGCCCTCGGGGTCATCCTCTCCGGCTGTTCCGCCGGAGAGGAGCGTCAAATCCCGAAATTGCCGGGCATGAAGCTCGTCTGGCACGACGAGTTTGACAAGAACGGTTTGCCTGACAGCAGCAAGTGGGGTTACGACGTCGGCGGAGGCGGCTGGGGCAATGACGAGCTCGAGTATTATACGGAGGCTCGGCAAGAAAACGTTATGGTCAAAGACGGTTATTTGACGATCACCGCGCGCAAAGAGGCATATGAGGGGCACGATTATACCTCGACGCGATTGGTCAGCCGAGGCAAGGGAGACTGGAAGTACGGCCATATCGAAGTACGTGCCCAGGTGCCGACCGGGATCGGCGTCTGGCCGGCGATTTGGATGATGCCGACCGAATCGAAATATGGCGGCTGGCCTTCGAGCGGGGAAATGGACTTGATGGAGCATGTCGGATTCGAGCCGGGCGTTGTGCATGCGACGGTCCATACCGAGAAGTATTACTGGAAAAAGAACAATCAGAAGTCCGCTCAAACCTCGGTTCCCGATGCGGATCGCGCGTTCCACGTTTACGCGTTGGACTGGACGCCGTCTGAAGTGCGGATGAGCGTGGACGGCCAAGTTTATTTTACCTACGCGCCGGGACCGGAAGATCAAGGGGACGGATCGCGCGCCTGGCCGTTCGACCAAGCCTTCCATCTCATCTTGAACATCGCGGTCGGCGGTTCATGGGGCGGCCAGCAAGGGGTCGACGATTCGATCTTCCCGAGGTCGATGGTTGTCGATTACGTGAGGGTCTATCAGCCCGAACGATAGCGGCGGATTGTTGTTTATTTGTTACGGAGGCTTTGTATTTGTTATTTTAGGTGCCTGACCTTCGCTCCTATAATCGAATTGCAGGGCCGAAAGTCCCGGCCTTCGCCGAAATCATATCATGCCATAGGGGGATTTACCGTGCTGAAGAAGAAATCGAAATGGACTTTATTCTCAACCGTAATGGCTTTGACCTTGCTGCTCGCGGGCTGCGGGGGCAATTCCGGCAACGGAAGCGGCAGCCAGGCATCCGGCTCCGCGGCGGCATCGTCCTCGCCGTCCGCAAGCGCAAGCGGACAAGCATCGTCCTCCGCGCAATCGGCTCCCGTGACGTTGTCGGCCTGGATCATGCCGAACAGCCCGAAGCCGGACGCGGACTTGCTCAAGGTGATGGACCCGTATCTGAAACAGCATCCGAACGTTACGCTGAAGGTAACCGTACTGGACTGGGGATCCGCATGGACGAAGATCACGACGGCGGCGACCAGCGGAGAAGGTCCGGACATCCTGCAGCTCGGCACGACTTGGGTGCCGGCGATCGCCAGCATGGGCGGAATCGACAAGATCACGGACAAGATCAGCGACGTAGGAGGCGCAGAGAATTACCTGTCCGCCAGCTGGAACACGACGAAGATCGAAGGCCAGGAAGACATTTATGCGGTTCCGTGGTTCGTGGACGCGCGTGCCATCTACTACAATACGGAGGCCTTTAAAGCGGCGAACGTCGACCCGGCCGAAGCGTTCAAGACGTGGGAATCGTTCGAGGCCGCGCTGCAGAAAGTCAACGGGGTCACGGTAGGCGGCAACAAAGTCGCGGCGCTCGGCATTCCGGGCAAAAACGACTGGAACGTCGTGCACAACATCTTCCCGTGGATTTGGGCGGCAGGCGGCGACGTTCTGAGCGCGGATCACAAGTCGGCCGTGTTCAACGAAGGCAAGGGAATCGACGGCGTCATGTACTATACCGGCCTTGCCAACAAAGGGCTCGTAGACAAAAGCTCGCTCGAGAAGAACTCCTCCCAGATCGAAAGCGACTTCGGGGATGGCAAGTCTGCCGTCATCATCACCGGTCCGTGGCTGGCGAAGAACTTCGCGACGCCTAAGGACGCAGGCGGCATGAGCGATAAGGCGGCGGCGAAGCAATTCGCGATCTCTCCGCTGCCTGCGGGGCCTGCCGGACAGTCTACCTTCATCGGAGGCAGCGATCTGACGGTGTTCAAGGGCTCCAAGCATAAAGACGAAGCCTGGGACGTGATCAAATATTTGAGCTCGGAAGAGGCTCAGAAGGCTTACGCGAATATATCCGGTCAACTGCCGGCGAAAAAGAGCCTGATCGAATCGCCGGACCTCGATTCCAACATGAAAGCATTCGCCGAGGCGACGAAGTATGGCAAATCCTACCCGTCCATCCCGCAATGGGGTCCGACGGAGACGGCGCTCCAAAAGCATTTCGCCAATATATGGGACATTGTGGCAGGCGTGAAGGGCAAATACGACAAAGACAGCATTCAGAAAGAGATGGATGACGCGGCCGCAGAAGTCAATAGCATTATCCAGCAATAAGAACGACGAACATAGGGGCGTCTCGCACCGCAACCGGCGTGAGACGCTCTTTTCCCGAAAGCGAGGACAACCCGATGCAATCCGAAACCGCGGCTAAGCGCAAGACCCGAGGCTTCGCTTACTTCCAAAAGGGCTTCAGAACCCACCGATTCGCTTATGCGCTCATCGTTCCCACCCTTCTGTTCATGCTGCTCGTCCATTTCCTGCCGATGGCGCAGGGAATCATCATGTCGACGCTGAAGCTGAACCAGTTTACGCTCGCCCGATATTTGCATGCGCCTTTCATCGGCCTCGACAATTACAAGTCGCTGTTGTTCGACGGAAGCAATCCCGTTCGCCAAGGCATGGGATTCGCGGTGCGCAACACGGTCATCTACACGATCGTCGTCACCTTTCTCGTGCTGGCTTGGGGGCTGGCAGTCGCGATGCTGATGAACCGTCCTTTTCCCGGACGCGGAATTGCCCGAACCGCCATGCTGCTCCCCTGGGTCGTACCGTCTTACGTGGTAGGAGTATTGTGGGGATTCATGTGGCAGCAAGACGGTATCATCAATTATCTTCTGGTCGACGTGCTGCATCTGATGGGAGAAAAACCGTTCTGGCTCATCGGCCACAATACGATCTGGGCGATCATCATCCCGACGATCTGGCGGGGTTGGCCGTTCCTCATGATCGTCTTCCTGGCAGCGCTTCAAACGATTCCCGAGGATATCTACGAAGCAGCACGTATCGATGGAGCGCACAAGCTGCGTCAGTTCGTTCATATTACGCTGCCTTTGCTGAAGCCGGTATTCGCCGTGCAGCTGTTGTTCCAGTTCATTAACAACGTCTATTCGTACAATATCGTTTCTACCATGTTCGGCAACGGAGCCGGCTATCCGGGCGAATGGGGCGATCTGCTGATGACGGCGCTCACCCGGCAATCGTTCGGATATTGGGCATTCGGGTCCGGATCGGCAGCTTCGTTCCTGCTCATGGTCGTGATGCTCGTATTCGTAGGCATTTGGTATCGAATGTTCAGATCGGAGTTGAACGCGCAATGACGAGACGCACTTCCGCCAAACTGGCGAGCTTATCGCTTACAACGCTCACTTGGATTATCGTCATCGTTACGGTGTTTCCGATTTTCTGGATGGTGTTCGCCTCTCTGCATACGAACAGCGAGATTATGAAAGGCATCACTTCCTTCTCGCTTCCGTCACCCCAGTGGTCCAATTACCGAAATATGTGGGATATGATCAACTTCGCCGTTTATTTCCGAAACAGCTTGGTCATCTGCGGGTTAACGACCGTGTTTGCCGGCGCATTCGCCGTCATGGCCGGTTATGCGCTCGCTCGTTTCCGGTTCGCGGGCTCGCGCACGATCAGCATGAGCATTATCTCCACGCAAATGATTCCGGGCATCATGTTCCTGTTCCCGATTTACCTGATGTTCCTGTGGATCAAGCAGGCACTCGGAATTCCGATGATCGATACCTACTGGGGAATGATCCTGGTGTACACGGCCTTCTATACGCCGATCAGCATCTGGATCATGCGCAGCTTCTTCGTGTCGATTCCCAGCGATCTCGAGGAGTCCGCGGTCATCGACGGCTGCACGAAGTTCCAGGCCTTCTACAAAATCATTCTGCCCCTGTCGGTGCCCGGCATGATCGCGACCGGTATCTATATTTTCCTGACGGCTTGGGACGAGCTGCTCTTCGCCTGGGTGCTGACGACCAGCTCGGATGTGCAGACGATTCCGGTCGGCATACGCCTCTTCGTCGGCCAGTATAACACCCGGTATGACCTTCTCATGGCGGCTTCGACCGTCGTTACGCTTCCGGTCATGGCTGTCTTCTTTCTGACGCAGCGCTACTTTATCAGCGGAATGACGGCAGGCGCGGTCAAAGGTTGAAGAAGCCGCGCTACGAACCGGTGGAGGCGGACGCCGGTTCGTAGCGCGGCTGTGCTCAACTCTTTCTCGAATCCCGGTATTCCTGAGGAGTAAGTCCGTTGAAATCTTTGAAGAGCTTGATGAAGTAATGCGCGTTGGAATAACCGAGCTGCGCCGAAATTTCGTATATCCTGAGATGCGAATGCGAGAGAAGATAGGCAGCTTTCTCCATCTTCAAATGCTGAATGTAATCGCTGATTCTCCTGCCCGTCTCGGACTTGTAAATTTTGGACAAGTAAACCGGATGCAAGCCTACATGGTCCGCGATCGCATGAAGAGAGACATAATGAAGGTTTTGATCGACGAATTCATGCACCTGCGAGATCAACTGCTTGCGCTGGTCCATCCGTTCGGCATCGAATTCGTTCTTTAACGTGGCCAACACGGGAGACGCCCATTCCCGCAGTTGATCCGCCGTATGAACGGGCTTAACCGCCAATTGAGGCAGGTCGACAATCTCTCCGAGAAGCCTGCTGCCCCTATGGGCGATGTAGTAGAAGACGCTCTCGAGGTAATGGCGAGCTTCCTGAACATGCTCGGGGGACAGATCCTCCCGACGATTCAACTCGGCGGCAATGGAAGCAAGCTTATCCTCGATCGCATCCCAGTTATTGGTCTCGAACAGGTGGAACAGCGTGGGCGGCTCATAGAGGGATTGGAGTGACGGGATCGAGGCAGGGAGCGCCGGCTCACCGCCTGACAGGCAGACGCCGGTCTCCGGTCCGATCCGCTGCCGAATCGTCGTTACGGCGGAGAGGTACAGCTCGCGCGTCCGATCCGGAAAGACGCCCCAATCCGTCGTTACAACGGAGATGCCCCCGCCGAGAAGCGCGCTTACGTTTTTTTGCAATTGATAAGCGATTCGCTCGAGAAGAGCGGCATTCGACTTCGCGGCGGCGGCCTCCGAATCGGCTTGCGTTTCGCTCTCCCTATCGGCGCCAGGCTTCGCAGCCACCAAGAAAACGAGATAATCGTGGGTATCCTTGCACGACCAGAAGCGAAAGTGATCCTGAAGGAGCTCGCTGGCGATGTTGACGATGGCGAATTCGAACAGCAGCAGACTGTTTACGTCCTGCTGTTGGAAGAACGCCTCGAGCCGAATGGCGAGCAGCGAAGCGCGATCGCCGATGGAGAAGGGGAGACCGAACTTGTCCATCTTGTCCGCGAGCTTGGACCCGGGTAAGCGCCTGCCCAGGAGCAGCTCGTTTAGCAATTTGTCCCGCAGCAACGGCAGGTGCTCTCGAAGCGTCTGCGTCGTTCGCTGCTGGGAGGACCAGGCCTCCCATTCCAGGCGAACCTGTTGTTGCAGTTGCCTTAGCGTATCGATCATTTGTTCGTCGGCTACGGGCTTCAGCAGATAAGCGCTTGCTTGCCGCTCGATCGCCTGCTTGGCGTATTCGAATTCGGCATAGCCCGTAAGCAACAAGCATTTGATATGCTTCCAACGGTCGCGAACGAGATCGATCAATTCCATTCCCGTCATCTGCGGCATGTTGATATCCGTAACCAGGATATCGATGGGATGCCGCTGAAGAATCTCCAGCGCTTCCATACCGGAATAGGCTATATGCACCTGCTCGAAGCCGAGCTCCTGCCAGGGGATCGTGACGGACAGGTCGTCCACGACGTACGGTTCATCGTCTACCAGCAATATTTGCAGCAAGCGGTTAACCCTCTTTCTTATGAATACGAAGTTTCACGCGGATGCCGCCCAGCTCGGAGGGTTGAATCGACAGCCCCGAGCGGGGACCGAATTGATGCTTAAGGCGCTGTTGTACGTTCCACAGGCCGCAGCTCACTTCGCCCCGTTCGGGCTCGTTCAGTTTGGCAAGCAATTCGGCGATATCGTTGTCGCTCATGCCGGCGCCGCTGTCTTCAACGGTGATTTCCAAATCATCGCCATTGATTTCGCCTGTAATGCCGATGTAGCCGGCGCCTGCCTTTTTCTCGATGCCGTGAACGATGGCATTCTCCACGAGCGGTTGGATGAGCAAGCGCGGGATCGCCACGCCGAGCACCGTTTGAGGCGCTTCGATCCGATAATCGATGCGTTGTTTGCGCAAGTTCTGGATCGAAAGGTAGCTTTCAAGCAATTTCAACTCTTCCGCTACTGTCGTCATGGTATGGTCCAGACGGGTGATATAACGATAGTACTCGCCGAGATTGAGCGCCATTGCGGTCACGGCTGCCGTGTCTCCGACGCCGGCTTTGCTCTTGATGAAAAAAAGGCAGTTGTACAGGAAGTGGGGATTAATCTGAGATTGCAGTTGCTTCAGGTATGCGTCCTTGGCACGAAGCTGCTCCATGTAGACTCGCTCGATGAGTGATTGGATCTGCGCGGCCATATCATTAAAAGACTCGTTCAACAAGGAAAATTCGTTATTGGTTTTCAGCCTGATCCTCGACGACCAATCCCCTTCCTTCAGCCGGTTAACCACTCTCAGCAACGCGTTAATCGGGCGTTGGATTTGGCGGAACAGCAGCAGCGAGAACAGGATGCCAAGTCCCAGCAGGACGAGCGATGCCGTGAAAAAATAGCCGCGGCTGCTCTCCAGCGGCTTCAGCATCTGTTCCAGCGGCGAGCAGTGAATAACCTGCCAGCCAAGCGAGGAAGACCGGACGGTGCTGACGAGATAGCGCTTGTCCTTATATTTGAGAATCGAATAGTCGTTCTTCTGCGAGGACAGAGTGCCCAGACTGGACACGAGCCCTTGAACAACGTTCGAGTCCGTGCCCGGGGGATGGATAAGCCCCGTCCCCGGACGATAGAGAAAGGTGAATCCCCCGTAAGGAGATTGAATATCGCCCAGCAGCTTCTGCAAATTGGAGACCGGAAATCGGATCTCCATGATCATGTTGGCCGACTGAGGGCTGGACGCATAATCCGCCGGATCGGATAACAGCATGCGGAATTCGCCTTCCGATGCACGCTGCCCGGTTTGGGCGGCATAGGTCCATCCGTTGGATAGAGGCGACGATAATTGCGAAACGTCGAAACGCGAACCCGAATCCGAAGAGAGATATTCCTTCTCCTGCACGTTGTAGACCGTGATGGTATTCTCCAGGTTGCTCGTCACGGCTTGAAGCGACAGCTTCTCCAGCACGTTTCGGATGGTTTGGTTGCGGTCGATGAGATGGTCTAGCCGACCGATCTGCTCGTAGTCGCGGACGGTGGGATCGCGAAGAAGCGTATAAGCGGCAGTCGCCAGCTGATCGATGTTGCCGTCGAGCTGCTGGACGAAGAACTTCAGATGGCTGAGATCAGAGGCGGTCACCTGCTGCGTGATGACTTTAACGTCGTTCTGATAGGAACGGCCGTAAAGCAACAGCGTAATGAAGATGACGGAGACGAATAGCAGCATCATTTTGACAAAGAGATTCAAATGCTTGCGCAAGATGACCATCCTCTGTGGAAACGTTTCGCACTTTATTTAATTATATCATGCCGCAAGCGCAGGGATATGCTATGATGTCGTCGAAAGTTGATCGCGATAGGAGTGAACCGGCATGCGTTGGTACGCGTTCTTGCTTGCGGTCGTCATATGCGCCGGCTGCGATGGATCCAGCCCGGGCGGAGCGACCGCAACGGATCATAACCCGGATGCTTTTTTTGACGAAGCGCTCGGAAAGTTCGACCCGCCGGTCGTACTGGAGACGGTTGGAGCCGTTACCCCCAACATCGTCTTCGCGGACGGGGAAACGCTTGAAAATAATGTGCACACTCGTTGGGCCGAGGAACGGCTGGGCATTCACATCCGCTACAAATGGACGATACAGGATACGAACGGCGCCTATGGCAACAAGCTCCGGATTGAATTGGCCAAAGGCACGCTTCCCGACATCGTAACCACTCGGGAGTCAACGGTCATTCAGGAGCTGATCGATTCCGGGCAATTCGCGGAGGTCGGCGGGTTGTTCGACCGGTATGCCTCTCCGACATGGAAGGCGGCGATGCGGGAGGACCCTGCGGCCTGGGATGCCTTGACCCGGGACGGTCGTAAATACGCGATTCCGATTCTGGACTATGATTACAATTCCGACCCGGTCCTGTGGATTCGCAAAGATTGGCTGGACAAGCTCCATCTCGGCGTGCCGCGAACGATGGAAGAGTTGGAGCGAGTCATGCAGGCATTCACCGAGCGGGATCCGGACGGCGACGGCCTGAAGGATACGTTCGGCTTGACGGTAAGCTTCGCACACGGGGCCAACACATGGATGGCCGACAGCAGTTGGATTTTCGGCGCATACGGCGCCGTACCGAAACAGTGGAATCGATCGGCAAACGGAATGCTTGCTTACGGCTCCGTTCAGCCTGGCATGAAGGAAGCGCTTCGTCTTCTCAAATCCTGGATCGCGAAAAGCTACGTGCCGGCGGAAAGCCAATGGTATGACGAGACGCAAGCGGCTCAGCTGTTCGTCACCGGCAAAGCCGGCATCGTAGCGGGACCCTATTGGATGTCCGGCTGGCCGCTTGCCGAACTGAAGAAGACGGACGCCGGCGCCCGGTACGATGCGATCCCGATCCCCTCAGGCCCGAGTCATATCGCGCTTCGGCGGGGCACGCAGCCGGTTAACGGCGCCATCCTGATCAACAAAAAAATGAAGCACCCCGAAATTTTTTTCAAATACCAAAATTACTTGTTCGACTATTATGCAGCCTCCAAGGGAGAATTCCAATACGGACTCGCGGAAGGCTACGATTGGACGGTCAAGGACGGCAAGCCCACGGACGATCCGGCGGATTTGCCGTTGGGAGGTATCCGCGTCGCTTCTTATACGCTCACGTTCGACGGAGCGCGCATCCCGTCGCAAGTCGTCAAGGCTATGCCCAAAGACGTGGAGCAAGTCCTATTATCGCAACGGGACGCCTCGCGCAAGGATCAGTTCACAGGTCCGCCGACGCCGACCATGAAGAAGAATTGGGAACTGCTGCAAAAGCTTGAGCAGAAGTCGTTCGAGGCCATCTTATTTGGAGACGGCTCGGCGGACGCGTTCGACGCATTCGCGAACCGATGGTTCGAATTCGGCGGCGCCCGGATTACCCGGGAGGTAAACGAGTGGTATGCAGCCTCTAAATCTTCCGTTTCGGAATCGCCTTAAGAACGGGACCGTCATCGCATGGCGCCCTCTCCGCCCGGAGAAGCCGCTGCCGCGATGACGGTCTTTTTTGAGTGATTCAGGGTCGTCGGTTCACCGGCTTGCGACCGAATCAGTTGCTCGTGTATTTAACCCAGTCGTAATAGGCGTACAGCGGATTCGCTCCGTTATAGGAGCCGAGCCATGCGTCCACGCCCTGGCCGTTCCATAGATTCATCATGATCTTACCCGGATTGGAAGGGATGTTGCTTGTCGCCGTATGCTTCAGCACTCCGTCCACGTACCATTTGATGTAGCCGGGCTGCCAGTCGAAGGCGTAAGTATGATAGCCCTGCGAAGCGTCGAAACCGAGATCGACGATCTTCTCGTGTCCGCCGACGCCGTTCGTGAAGTAATTGAACTGAACCTTGGTCGTGTCCTTGCCGAGAAATTCGATATCGATCTCGTCCCACGGTTTACCGTCCGAGGGCCCGGTGTAGGTGAAGAAGGAGGAGACGATTCCCGTATTTTTGGCCGGCTTCATGCTGACCTCATAACGCCCGTAACCGTATCTATTCACCGAACGGTACTCCGCGCAATCGAATTTGTTGTATGAAGGGCTCGTCAGTGCCAAGCGAAGCTGTCCGCCTGACGTGAAGGTCGCGTTATTGGCCCTCCATGTGCAGTTGAACATGCCTCCGTTCGAGTAACCGTCCGCTTTCTGCCAGGTTGCCGGATTAAAGTAAGTGAGCGGCTCCCAGAATACCGTTGCTGCCGAGGATGGTGCGGCAAACAGGATGCACAACAAAGCGATGAGCGAAATTGCGCCAGTCAAACGACTTTTTCTCATCCATCAAACCTCCTATAATTAGGTAGAGATGCAAATTGATCATACTGCGTAAAATGATAGCGCTGCCATGACAATGATTTAAGTTCGATAACAATAATTCAAGGTGGTGGTCATGGAGCTTGTGCGCAAATCCGTAAGGTAAGGAAGAAATCATCGGCAGGTTGTTCCGCTTGCATGAAACCGATAAAGTTTTGTCTGATCGCGATCCGGTTCATCGGCCCGGCATGACGGTTGCTTTGACGACGAACGATCCGGGCAATGGAGCTTGCCGATTAAGTTATCGCATTGGAGGATGGATAAATTGTTTCGCAGTCGAACAACGAATCGCCGCTCGGGAAGCCGAGTTATCACCGCGACGATGGCGGCAGCGCTGCTTGCAGGTTCTTTGACGCTTGCCGGCTGTTCGCTTTTTCCCGCCGAAGACGAGGCGCTGGCGCCCCCGCTTGTCCAACCGGCACAAGAGACGTTCGACGTGGTCGAGGCGGCAAGGGGAAATATTCAAACTTATCTCAAAGGCACGGCGACATTCGTCTCCGCCCATACCGAAACGCTGTCGTTCAAAGCATCGGGAGGGCGTCTGAAATCGATCCGCGTTGCCCTGGGCGACCGGGTGAAGGCCGGCGACTTGCTCGCGGAACTGGAGACGGGCGATTTGGATATGCAGGTGAAATTGCAGAGGCTGAACGTGGAACGCGCGCAGCTGCTGTACAAACAAGCGAAGGTGTCCGGAGCGGACGATACCGATCTGCGCCTTCGGGAAATCGACTTGGAGCGGGAGAAGATTTCGCTCGGGGCGTTGGAGAGCCGGTTCGACCAAGCGAATCTGTATGCGCCGATCTCGGGAACCGTCATTTTCCTCGATACGCTCAAAGAGGGCGATAACGTCAACCCGTATCAGCCGATCCTCACCGTTGCGGACCCGTCCGGGCTGCAGCTGACGTATACGGCCGCGAATGCGAAGGACCTGCTACCGGTGGAAGTCGGCATGCCCGTCAGTCTGAAATACAAAGGCAAAGACTATCAAGGCAAAGTGCTGCAATCTCCTTCCAACGCCCCTGTCTCCACCGACAAGGCGAAGGCCGATCGCAACGCGTCGACGCTCGTCATGAGCATGGACGGCACGCCCGAGGGAGTTCACCCCGGCGACGTCGCCGAACTTACGATCGAGCTTCAGAAGCGGGAGAACGTCATCGTGCTGCCCCGTTCGGCGGTCCGTTCCTACATGGGGCGCTACTACGTGCAGGTCGCGGAGGGGGAACGCCGGAAAGAAGCCGATGTCGAAGTCGGACTGACGACGCCGACCGAAGTAGAGATCGTTCGCGGCCTGGAGGCGGGTCAGAAGATCGTATTGAACAACTGATCGATGCTGGCCCGGAACAACCGGGTGCAAGAATGGGGTATGCACATGGCGTTATGGTTGATGATCTTCCGCAAGATGGCGAACAACAAATGGCTGCAGCTGAACCTGTGGTTCGGCCTTACGGTTTGCGTAGCCCTATTCAGTTCCATGCCGCTCTACTCTCACGCCATCCTGCAGCGGACGCTGCAGAAAGAACTGCAGCAGGTGCAAAGCCTGAGCGTTACGTACCCGGGTTTCGTTCGGATCGCCACGTCCGTCTCTTCTTCGACAATGGACAGGAAGACGGCGCAGGCGATCGAACGCGCGGACCGATTCGTGCAGACGATTCCGAAACGGATGGGACTTCAGGCTCTGTCATTCTACCGGCAGCGGTCCACGCAGAAAATGAAGGTATACGGAGCCGACGCGTCGCAGCAGGAGAAGAGAGCGCAGAAAACGAACGGCAGCTTCAAGTCGCTTACCGATATGGAAAAGCGCGTGAGGTTGATCGACGGCAGAATGCCATCGGTCCGAACGGACGGAGTATTCGAGGCCCTGGTCACGCAGAGCTTCCTGTTCAAAGCGAAACGGGAGCTTGGGGAAGAGCTGATTGCGGAATCTCCGGACGAAGTCAAATACCGGGTCGTTCCGGTCGGCATCATGGAGACGAATCCGATGGCCGATCCGTATTTGCCGTTTCTGACATCGAAAGACGCCGACGGATTCCTGATTCCGTTCGAGCAGTTCGAACGCGAATTTACGAGAGGCGGCAAGGCCGGAGTCTCCGATCTGGAATGGCGTTTGGCCATGGATTACACGCAACTGAACATCGACCGCATCGGCGTTTTCCTTCAAGCGGACCGCGATATCCGGCGCTACTTCGCAGGACGTCTCGGAGTAGCCGAAGTCAACATCCCCGCGAGCAAGACGGTCGTTACTTATCAGGGGAAACAGGAGAAGCTCGACGTCATGCTGCTGTCGCTGTATTCTCCCGTCATGCTGATGCTTGTCTTCTACTTGTATATGACGGCAAATCTCATCATCGAGCGGCAGAAAACGGAAATTTCCGTGCTCCGCAGCCGGGGAGCGAGCCGTATCCAGATCATGACGGCTTATGCTCTGGAAAGTATGCTGCTCGGTTTAGGCGCGCTGGCCGCCGGACCGTTCCTCGGCGTCCTGTTCACGAGATTGCTGGGCGCTTCGAACGGATTTCTGGAGTTCGTTCAACGCTCGGCGCTGGAAGTCACCCTGACCGGAAGCGCCTATCGGATGGCGGCAGCCGCGGTTGGCGGGGCCATTCTGCTGATTCTGATTCCGGCTTTCTTGGCGACGCGGGTCAGCATCGTAGCCCACAAGCAGCAAGCGGCGCGCCTGACCAAGCTGCCGTTCTGGCATAAGACGGGAATCGACATCCTCCTTGTCTGCCTGTCCGGTTATCTCCTGTACAATTTCAACGTCCGGCAGGAGGATCTGAAGCGCTTGGCGTTGAACGCCGACGCCCTTCAATCGGATCCGCTGCTGTTCCTGATGCCGGCGCTATTCGCGCTGGGTGCGGGCCTTCTGGTCCTGCGGGTATACCCGTGGTTCATCCGCTTCGTCTATTGGGCGGGCCGGCGCTGGTGGCCGCCGGCGCTCTTCCATACGCTGATTCAGATCAGCCGATCGTCCGGGCAGTATCTGACGATCATGGTTTTCTTGATCATGACGGCAGCTACCGGCTTGTTCAGCGCGAATGCGGCACGAACGATCAACGACAACATGGAAAGCAAGATTCAATATGCCGTCGGGGCCGACATCGCGCTGACGACGCGTTGGGAGAGCGATGCGCCGCCGTCGGCGGCATACGGTTCCGTTCAACAGCCCCGGACCGGTGAGGAATTCGCGGCAACGAGACGAGTCCGGTATGTCGAGCCGCCGTTCAAGCCGTTCCAGGACCTTCCGGGAGTGGAGGCGGCCGCGAGGGTCTTCAAGAAGGAAAAGGTCGCCTATGCCGCCGGACGCAACAATAAAACCGGCAATACCACGCTGTTCGGAATCGATACGATGGATTTCGGCAAAACGGCCTGGATGAAAGAGGACTTGCTCGATCACCACATCAACCGATATCTCAATCTGATCGCGCCGAATCCGAGAGCGGTGCTGGTCTCGCGTTCGCTCGCCGATGCGGCCAAGATCAAGCCGGGGGATCCGATTCGCCTCTCGTGGGACGGCCTCGACGAGGCGGCATTCACCGTTTACGGAATCGTCGATTATTGGCCGAGCTGGAATCCGCTTCCGACCGGCGAAGACGGAACGAATCGCGAGGGAGCCCCTTTGCCTCATCTGGTCGTCGGCCATCTGAACACGATCCAGGACCGCCTGGCCGCCGAACCGTATGAGGTATGGCTGAAGCTGAAGGACGGCGCAACCAGCCAGCAGATTTATGACCGGCTGGAGAAGCTCCGAACACCGGTCACCAGTCTCCGGGATGCCAAGCAGGAGTTGATTCGGTCCAAGTCCGATCCGTTCCGCCTGGCGATCAATGGCGTCATGACGCTCGGGTTCGTCATTTCGATGCTAATCAGCTTTTTCGGCTTTCTACTGTTCTGGGTGCTCGTCTTGTCCGGACGAACGCTTCAATACGGAATGCTCAGGGCGATGGGGATCTCGTTTCCGCAGCTCATCGGAATGCTCGTCGGAGAACAGTTGCTGACCTCCGGCGCGGCGGTCGTCATCGGCGTGCTGATCGGCAACCTGGTCAGCGAGATGTTCGTCCCCCTGTTCCAAATGTCCTTTGCGACAAGGGAGCAAGTACCGCCGTTCGAGATCGTGCACCGGCTCGCCGATTACCTCAAGCTTTACGGCATTGTCTCGTTTACGCTGGCGATCGGTTTGTTGATTCTCGGCTTCCGCCTCGGCCGGATCCGGATCGCCCAGGCGCTGAAGCTGGGAGAGGAGTAAATGATGATCCAATACAAAAACACCGCCGGAGCAGCAAGCTCCGGCGGTGTTCATCATGGGTTGATCTTGACCAATTGCCATTGCTGATTCAGGTTGCCCCTGTAAAGGTTCTGCTGAATGAGCGCATTGTTCGATGTCGACGATCCGGCCACCTCGACGGCTTTATTGCTGTTTACGTTGACGATGCTCCAATACCCGTTGCTCAGCTTGAACAATCGGAACTGTTGAGCGGCATTGTTATTATCCGTCATTAACTGAATCGCTTCGCCGTTGTTCGACGTTCCGTTGCGGACATCCATGACCTTGCCGTCGGAAGAGCTGACGCTTCGCAGCTTGTAGTAGTTGTTGTACGTGCCCATATCCGTCAAGACCCATTGCTGCGCGGTCGCGCCATTGTCGGTATATTGCTGGAGCTGCAAGCCGTTGGTATTGGCGCCGCCCGGCACATCCAGCGCTTTGCCCGAGGCGCGATTGATGATTTTGTAGGTTGACCCGGATAGCACTCCGTTCCATATTCCGTTCCATGGATGCAGCTGCGCCCGCTCGTAATACCATTCGAAGAGGAATCGGGCCATGCCATCCCTCGACGGATCTCCATCATACTTTAAGCCTGCCGTCGGGTCGGCGAATGAGCTCCTCGTGCCGGACTCCAACAGGAACCCGTTCATATGGACGGCGATGCTGACATTGCCGGCCGCCGTGAAGATCGCCTTGGTATTCTTGCCGAAGCCTTCGTTCGAGCCGTTGAACAGCTCCCAATAGGAAGAGTCTCCCGGCAACCTCTTGAACCAGGTTGTCTCCGTGATATTAATCGGATAATTCGCCGCGCAAGGCTTGATGGTGTTGTCCCAAATCTGCTGAAGAGGCGCGTAATCGTCATGGGCGCCGTAGCCGGGATACCAGTGAACGGCATATCCGACATTGTTCAAGGGGTCGGTAAGCGGGTGCGAAGCACACAGTTGATAGTATTGGTCCCAGCCAAGGCCAGCCGCCCAGATGACGTTATCCGCCCCATTGTTACGAATGGTTGAAATGATGGAGTTCTGGAATGTTCTAAGCGCGTTCCAATGATCGACGAAGTCCGGCTCGGCGGGGTTTCCTCCCCAGCCCCCATTCGCATAAGACAGAACGGGCTCGTTGATGAGTTCGAACATGACGTTGTCGGCGCTCTTAATGGCCGATTGGGAGGAAAGGTATCCCCAGATTTGATTGAACTTGTCCAGATTGGCTTGCGTGGTGGCTTGGTTATTCAGAATCGTGAAGTCAAGACCCAGCGTAACATAAACCCCTTTGGTCTTGGCGTAGTTAATGTACGGAATGATGACATTCTGGGTGGCGGCCTGCAGCCCGGCGAAATTATAAGTGCCGGCCGCGACGTCGCCCATGTCCTCCCGGTCGATGAACAGGCGTACCTGATTCATGTACCATCCGTGAGTGCTTCCGTACAGGCTGGAGGTTTTGGTAAAGGTGTCGGTGATGTCCTTCAGGTAGGCTAGAATCGCCGCATGCCGATTGCCGCCGTTCTGATTCAGGTAATAGCTGCTGTTCTGGTACGTCCAGTAGGAGCCGGTGGGCTGATGCCACCCGCTTAGCAGCACGGGCTGTCCGCTGCTGTTGACCAGCTGGTTGCCGCTTACGTGGAGCTTGGACATGGGCATGCCCGTCCATGCTTCCGCCGGAGGGCCTTTCAGCATCGACGGCGTCAGTAGAAGCGCCGCTAGCAGAAACAGCTTCGTCAACCAGTTTGTCTTACCCTTCCTCATCACTGCTCATCTCCTTCGATTTTTAGGATGTATGCGCTGCCAAACTGAATTTACTACTTCTATTAGGAAGGCGAAAACCTGCCTAATTATGTCAAATATACCCTTTGATTTGCATGTTGCCGGATCGTACCCCGAAGGGCGAGTATTCTCCCCGGAAGAAGGCCTGCGGGGGCTTCTCGCGCATGGAAATACGGTTAGTCAGGTATTTTCGCCCGATCCGACCGGTCGTATCGGGCGAAAAAAAGCGCTAATCTTGGAAGGTGAAGATTACGATCAAGGAGAGCATGCGAGGTGTGGGAATGCGAAGGAAAATTCGTTTCCGAAGCTCCGACGCAAGGCGTGGTTGGACATGAACCAAGTCAAGCTGTTCGTGAGCGCGATAACGTTTCTTGTCATTCTGTCGGCCTGCAGTCGAGACCGCGCGGCAAATCCGCAACCGCTTCCGTCAGGAAACGGGACGGAAGCGATGCAGAAGGAGAATCCCATGAGCAAAAAGAATGAAACGCCGACGGCTCGGGCGATCGGCAAGGTTCCGCCGAACGGCAATCCCCTGATCTCCCATAAGTTCGGAGCCGATCCGTATGCGCTGGTATTCCGGGATCGCGTCTATTTATACATGACGAACGATGTCCTGGAATATGATGCCGACGGCAACGTGAAAGACAATACCTACGGGAATATCCGTAAAATTACGGTCATTTCGTCGGCTGATCTGGCGAACTGGACGGATCACGGAGAAATCCGGGCGGCCGGACCGCAAGGCGCGGCCAAATGGGCGACGCAATCCTGGGCGCCGTCTGCCGCGCATAAGGTGATCGACGGCAAAGACCGGTTCTTCCTCTACTTCGCCAACAACGCGAGCGGGATCGGAGTGTTGACGAGCGACAGTCCAACGGGGCCATGGACGGATCCGATCGGCCAAGCTCTCGTAACCAGAGCGACGCCAGGCGTTCAAGACGTGACCTGGCTGTTCGACCCTGCCGTTCTGACGGACGACGACGGCAAAGCTTATCTCTATTTCGGAGGCGGAGTGCCGAACGGGAAAGACGAATGGCCGGATACCGCCCGCGTGATGGAATTGGGTCCGGATATGGTCAGCGTCGTGGGTGAAGCGGTGACGATCCGGGCGCCGTATATGTTCGAGGACTCGGGCATCCATAAGTACAGAGGCACCTATTACTATACCTATTGCTCCAATTTCTACAACGGGACCCGTCCGGAGGGGAGCCCGTCGGCAGGGGAAATCGCTTATATGACCAGCGACCGTCCGATGGGGCCGTGGACCTATCGGGGAACGATTTTAAAAAATCCGGGTCACTTCTTCGGCGTCGGAGGCAACAATCACCATGCCATCTTCAGGTTTCGCGACGATTGGTACATCGCTTACCATGCGCAGACGTTGTCCAAGGCCATGGGCGTACCGAAAGGTTATCGATCGACGCACCTGAATCGGGTTTCCTTTCGGGACGACGGTTCGATCGAGGAAATTTCGGCGGATGTAAAAGGCGTTTCGCAAATTCAGCCTCTGAATCCGTATACCCGAGTCGCGGGCGCGACGATGGCTTGGAGCGCGGGGGTTGCGGCGGAATCCGACGCAGGCAGCGACAGCGAGACCGGAATGGCGGTCACGGACATCGAAAACGGGGATTGGATCGCTTTGTCGAAGGTCGACTTCGGCGGCAAGGGGGCATCTGCCTTCACGGCAACCGTATCCGGATCAAGCGAACCCGCCGCCGTGGAGCTCCGTCTGGATGCCCCGGACGGCAAGCTGGTCGGGACGCTCTCCGTTCCCCCGACTGCCGGACAGGAGTGGACGGAGCGCAGGGCGGAAGTTTCAGGCGCCGAAGGCATCCACGATTTATACATCGTATTCCGCGGAAACGGCGACAAGCTTCTTAAGCTGGGATCCTGGCAATTCACGGAGAAGGATAAATAACCGACACGTCGAGCGCTCCCGGTTCCATATTCGGTCTTAAAGGATTCTGACGATATTTTTTGAAATGGCAGGGTGTTGTTCGAAGATTTGCATATCATGGCACGGAAGCGGGATGAATCCATGATGATGAGCGTCGTTCAGAAACCTTTCGTTATTTTCCGTACTCGAATAAACTCCAATCGGCCGGTTGCTGATCATATTGTCGCGCCAATAACATTCATCGCCCGTTAAGACATAGCGGTTATCATTCGCTTCAAAATAGACGACAGATGAATCATCGCTATGACCGCCGATCACTTGGAATCGGAACAGGCCGCCCCAAATATAGTCATCTTCTACGGTCAGCACACGGCATTGAAGCAGCTTCTGTTGAATGGATTGCGAACATTCTTTTAGCGCATTTTCATAGCCGATTTTAGAAATGATGATTTCAGGCCTATCAAACAAGTCAAGATTTTCAATGTGGTCAAAGTGACTGTGAGTCATGATTACCGTATCAACGGAGTTTAAGTGATCAACGATGCGCCCTAACTCCTTTTCAACGCCGGTAAACGTAATGCCCCATTGATTTGCCGTATTCTCATCGCGAAATCCCGTATCAATGAAAATCGTTTTATGATCATGCTTTGCAATATAATAAGACCACGCAATCTTGACGATTTCATCCGAATGTTCCATGTCCCGGTATACATATTTTAAACGGAACGAAGATTCTCCGAATTTAACGGCGTACAGTTCCATTCGATGCCCAGTCCCTTCATCTAGTTGTTATATAATTCTCCAACCGAAGGAATTGTCCTTCCAACCTTTCGAAAATGCGGTAATTACCGTTTAACTCCATTTCAAGAAGCGGCAGTCCGAGGCGCAATCCACCTCAGGCTGCCGCTTTTCATATGCCGATTCCCGGCCAGCATTAAGCCGTAAAAGTAATCTGTTTGCGGTACTCGTTCGCGCTGGTTCCGGTATATTCCTTAAACTTCTTATAGAACCAATCGATTTCGGTATAGCCGACTTCGTTCGCGATTTCATAGATTCTCATGTCCGTTTGTTCGAGCAGCCGTTTGGCTCTTTCCATTCGCTCCCGGAGCAAATATTCGTTGAAAGTCATTTTGACCTCTTCTTTAAATTTTCTGCCCAGATAGGCACAGTTAAAGTGCAAGGCGTCCGAGATTTTTTTCAACGTTACGTTCCGATGCATCTCCTGTTGCACGTATTGTTTGACCACATCGACAATCGAGGATTGCTTGGAGCGCTTCCTGACCATGGCGGATATCCAATAGGAGTCCAACGCGGACCCGGTTTCAAGCTCCCGTTTGACTGCCTGAAGGCTCGCCGCCAAATCGGCGGTATGAACGGGATCGGCCAAGTAATCGCTTACCTGACAGGCCATGGCTTTCCTCGCAAGGTTGAAATCATGATCTCCGCCGATGAGGATAATCGGGATTCGGCTTCTTTGGCGGATTTGACTGCAAAGATTCAATCCCTCGATTTGAAAGCGCTTAATATTTATCAGGACAAGAGAGTACGGCTGTTTCTCCAGCAAGGACAATGCATCTTCGGACTTCCCGGCCCAACCTTGAATCGCGTAGCCCCATTGACTCCCATTCACCATTTGCCAGGTGGTTTCTCTCGACTGTCTGTCCGGATCGACGAGCAATACCTTGTGCAAATTCAGCACCTCGCTTTTCATGAGAATGGCCATGGTAGAGTTGAAGAACGTGCGAACATCGACCTCGCTTTCATTATGTTCAAAGCCGAGTACCGAAACAATGTGCAACTTTTTATACCGGGTACATTTGTTTACCTCTCAAACTAAGAGGTTGCCGGCGACCTCGGAACGTATGGATCATCGGGTCAAACACCTGCCGCCCGTCAGGTTGGCGGCGGTTTTTGAAAGCGCTACACTTCTCGGTGTAATCCACTCTCAGGGGGGTTTAAGATGCGAAGCAAGAAGGTTATCGCCATGTTGATCAGTTTGATGTTGTTACTCGCATTAGCCGCATGCGGCGGAGGCTCCAAGCCGGAAGGGAGCGGCAGTCCTGCGACCCAAGAGACCGAGCCGTCAGGATCCGCTGCGTCCGCGGAGACCGCAAGCACCTCGCCCAGCGAGGGAGCGGAGCAAGGAACGCCTGAAATGGATTTCGATATGGGCGGCAGAACGATCAAGGTCGTATCGTGGTGGGATATGACGATCCAGGAGGACAATCCGGACAATATTCAGCGCAAGAAGAATCTCGAAGCCTTAATGAAGAAGCATAATTTCAAAATGGAATTCGTCCCCATCGACTTCGGCGAGTATCAGCAGAAAGTGGTGGCGTCTCTGCTGGCCGGAGAACCGCTCGGAGATATCGTGCGCTTGGGCAAGAATTATACGATTCCGGCGCTGGTCAAACAGGATCTGCTCTGGCCGGTGGACGAGTACACGAAGAACGCGAAAGTATTCAATGCGAAGGCGAACGAGTTCATGAGCTACAATGGCAGAACCTACGCCTTCACGGAACAGTCCAACCTGGTCACCGGTATCTTCTACAATCGCACGCTTCTGAACAAGCTCGGCTTGAAGCCGCTGCAGGATTACGTGAAAGAAGACAATTGGAATTGGGAGACGTTCATTCAAGCCGCCAAAGAAGCGAACAAGGATACGAACAACGACGGCAAGCTGGATACTTGGGGGCTCGCGCAGAACGGTTTCATGGCCGCCGCCTTGGTTTCCAACGAAACCAGCCTGACCAAAGAGGATAAACAGAATCTGGACGATCCCAAAACCGCCGAAGTGTTCAATTTCCTTTCCCGCTTGGCCACCGAGAAAGTGGCCAGACCCACGGAAGGCGGAGATTGGACGGAACCGGGTCAATTTTTCCGTCAAGGCAACACGCTGATGTATGCAGGCGCCATGTATGAAATCGGCGGCCTTAAGAACGACATGAAGGATTTCGACATCGGGTTCCTTCCGTTCCCCAAAGGTCCCAGCGCGATGGCGTACCATTCCGTCGAACCGGCTTTCCAGGCTCTCACGATTCCGAAGGCGGTCAAGGATCCGGAGAAGCTGGTGTATATCTGGGAAAAGATGAACGATATCGACTCCATTTACGATTATCCGGATCAAGCGACGCTCGAGAGCAACTTCTCGAATGAGGATGACATTCAAAATGCGCGCACGACGGGAGAAGGCATGCTCGTTCTCGACCACGATACTTTCCCGAAATTGCCGTTTTACGATATCTTAGGCGAAATTACGGCGGGCAACTCGGTCTCCACCGTGGTCGAGAAGTATAAAGCGCCGGTCCAAGCGGCGATCGACGAAGTGTACAAAAAGTAAAATATCCGAAAGTCTCGTGGTCCTCTCCCGCGCCGGAGAGGACCAAGAGATCGGATAGACAAGACGAATAGAGAGGAGGGGAGAAGAATTGCACAGCAGAAAAAGGACCTCTTTTATCGCCATACTCGTACTCGTGTTATTTTTTTTGTCCATTTGGGCCTTCTCTCCTTCGAATCGATCCGGGCAAGGACATGTTAACGCCATGGGCGATTTTGACGCGATTGCGGATTCGGCTGCCGAAGACGGGTATGACCGCTATTTGAAAAGGTATGCGGCAGCGGAACGGCCCGACGAGGTCATCCGCATCGAGGGCGAAAACTATTCCGTCACCGCCGGGGACGGATTCGAAATCGCGGACCGATTCGAAGGATTGGATGGAAAAGCCGTCATGACGCCGGAAACCGGTTCGATCAGCTGGAACGTGAATGTCGATCGTCCGGGCCTGTACAATATCCGAATCCATTATTATCCGATAGAAGGCAAAAGCTCGGCGATCGAGAGGCAAATCGCCGTCAACCGGAACGTGCCCTTCAAGGGAGCGGACATCCTCCTGTTCAACCGGCTGTGGGGCAACCGGGATCCGGAGATTCGAAGGGACGACAGAGGAAACGATCTCCGCCCGAGGCAGGAGGAGAAACCGGCCTGGCAGCTCTCTCCGTTCAAGAACAGCGACGGTTATTACGAAGAGCCGTATTGGTTCCATTTCGGCAAAGGCACCCAGGAACTCACCATGACGTCGCTGCGGGAACCGATGGCCATCGATTATATCGAGCTGTATCAGGAAAAACCGGTGAAGACCTATGAAGAAGCAAGCAAGGAATACAGGGCTGAAGGAATCGGTCCCGCCCGAAATCAATATCTGCTCGTCCAAGCGGAGGATGCGGCGCTGAAGTCTTCGCCGATGCTGTACCCGCTGTCCGACCGTTCCAGTCCTTCGGTCGTTCCGTACGATGTCTCGAAGATCCGCATGAACGCGATCGGAGGTTTGAACTGGAAGCTGCCCGGCCAGTGGATCGAATGGGAAATCGACGTGGCGGAGGAAGGACTGTATCGGATCGCGTTGAAACGGAAGCAGGACCAGCTTCGGGGCATTTACGCCACCCGGAGTCTCATGATCGACGGAGAATATCCGTTCGAGGAAATGAAGCGGATCCGGTTCCCATACAACGCGGATTGGCAGATGGACGTATTGGGCGGCGAGGAGC
The DNA here is from genome assembly GCF_019400745.1 of Cohnella sp. CFH 77786. Taxonomy (GTDB): domain Bacteria; phylum Bacillota; class Bacilli; order Paenibacillales; family Paenibacillaceae; genus Cohnella. The sequence goes on from NZ_WJIB01000002.1 coordinate 294,507, forward strand.
CTTACTTGTTCCATCTGACCCAGGGCAAGCACCGAATTCGCCTGACGGTTACGCTCGGAGAGATCGCGCCGCTCCTTCGGACGATCGAGTCCAGCGTGCTGGAGCTCAACGAAATGTACAGAAAAATCCTGATGATCACGTCGAATACGCCGGATCCGTACCGGGATTACCAGCTGGAGAAACGGATCCCGGGCATGGTCGAGGCGTTCCGGACGCAGGCGCAGACGATTCAAAGCGTTGCCGATTACTTGGAACGATCGACGGGCGAACGCAGCGATAAAGTCTCCGTTCTGTATACGATGGTCGAGCAGCTCGAAGAAATGGCGGATAAACCGGAAACCGTCGCCAGGCGCCTCGGTTCTTTCAAGATCAATGTCGGCGGACTCGGGACATGGATGCTCACCGTTCGGGAACAGCCGCTCACGCTGGATTATCTCGTCGTATCCTCGCCGGGCACGGAGCTCCCCAAGGCCAACGCGACCGTACTGGACAAAGTCAAGCACGAGCTTGGCGCGCTGGCCGCTTCTTATACGGAAGATTACGACAGCATCGGCAATACGGGGAAAGGCAGCCGTTCGATTACCGTCTGGATTACGACCGGACGGGATCAGGCGCAAGTGTTGAAAAACTTGATCGACGACTCCTTTACGCCGGAGACGAATATTTCGGTCCGGCTCCGGCTCGTGCCCGGCAACATCCTGCTCCCGGCAACGCTGGCCGGAGAGGGGCCGGACGTCGCCTTGCAGATCGGCGAAGATGTCCCCGTCAACTATGCGATGAGGAATGCCGCGGCCGATTTGTCGGTCTTTCCCGATTATCGGGACGTCGCATCGCGATTCCGGGACAGTGCTTTGGTGCCCTATCGATACAACGGAGGCTTGTATGCCCTGCCGGAGCAGCAAACGTTCCCGATGCTGTTCTATCGCAAAGATATTCTCGAGGAGCTCGGATTGACGCCGCCCCGAACGTGGCAGGACGTGTACAAGATGATTTCCGTGCTTCAGAAGCACAACATGGAGTTCTGGCTGCCGATCGAGAATCCGACGAACAACGCGACGCTCGTTCCGAACGCGACGTTCTCGATGCTGCTCTACCAGAACGGCGGCGGCTTCTATCGGGACGGCGGCACGAGAAGCGCCCTCAACTCGGATATCTCGATGGAATCGTTCAAGAAATGGACGCAATTCTACACCAACTACAAGTTTCCGTTAATCGCGGATTTCCCCAACCGGTTCCGTACGGGAGAGATGCCGGTCGGCATCGCGGATTACACGACTTATAACATGCTGACGGTGCTGGCGCCGGAAATCAAAGGCTTGTGGGACTTTACCCTCGTGCCCGGCACGGAGACGACAAACGGCAGCGTCAATCATGAAGTCGCCAGCCATACGACCGCGGTCATGATGCTCCGGCATGCGAAGGACAAAGCGTCGGCGTGGGCATTCATGAAATGGTGGACGGACAAGGAAACCCAAATGGCGTACGGACGCGAGATGGAAGGGCTGTTGGGCGAGGCGGCGCGTTATCCGACGGCCAATACCGAAGCGCTCCGGGAATTGCCTTGGCCGATCAAAGATTATCGCAACCTGGAGAGCCAGTGGCAATGGGTCAAGGGGATCCCGCAAGTGCCGGGCGGATACTTTACCGGCAGGCACCTGGACAACGCCTTCCGCAAAGTCGTCAACGGGTCCGAAAATCCTCGCGAAGCCTTGTCGGACTCTATCTTGTACATCAACGACGAAATCTCCATCAAGCGGAGAGAATTCAATTTGCCGTACTAGTTCGGGGGTGGAAACCGATGCAAGCCGATACGACCCGTCCGGCCGCGGCGCCCCTTCTCCGCGCGAACCGGGCATCGCGGTGGGCGCTTGCGTTCCAAGCGGTCCAAAAAAGCAAGCACTACTACGTGCTGATGGGTCCCTTCATGGTTATATTTTTTCTGTTTACCGTCATTCCGGTCGTCTTCTCGCTTTTTCTGAGCTTCACTTATTTCAACATGCTGGAGTTTCCGCGTTTCGTAGGATGGCAGAACTACACCCGTCTGTTTCTGAACGACGACGTCTTCATGATCGCTCTGAAGAATACGTTCCTGTTCGCGGTCATTACCGGGCCGATCAGCTATTTCGCCTGTTTTCTGTTCGCCTGGATCATCAACGAGCTGCCGCCGAAAGTCCGCGCCTTCATGACGCTGGTGTTCTATGCGCCTTCCATTTCCGGGAACGTGTATTTTATTTGGCTGATCATCTTCTCCGGGGACCGGTATGGTTATTTGAACGGGTTTCTGATCCAATTCGGGTTTCTGCTCGAACCGGTTCAATGGCTTACGAACGAGAAATACATTCTGACCATCGTCATCATCGTTCAGCTGTGGCTCAGCCTCGGAACGAGCTTCCTGGCCTTCATCGCGGGTCTTCAGACGATCGACAGGTCGCTCGTCGAAGCCGGCGCGGTGGACGGGATCAAGAACAGGTGGCAGGAGCTCTGGTTCATCACGCTCCCCTCCATGAGACCGCAGCTTCTGTTCGGCGCCGTCATGCAAATTACCGCTTCGTTCGCGGTGGCGGACGTATCGATCGCGCTCGCGGGATTTCCCAGCGTCAACTACGCGGCGCACACGATCGTAACCCATCTGATGGACTACGGTACGATTCGATTCGAAATGGGCTATGCGTCCTCCATCGCAACGGTGCTGTTCCTCATCATGATCGGAACCAACTTGCTGACGCAGAAACTGCTGAGAAAGGTAGGCGAGTGACGGCGCATGAGAACGATCGCGGTGTTTCGCCTGTCCAGGAAGCTTAACCGTTCCTTCGCGACCAGTCTTTTTCTGTTCGTCCTGCTTGCCGTATTCGGCGCTTTCAGCGCGCTGCCGCTCCTCTATGCGGTGAACAACGCGTTCAAGCCGCTGGACGAATTATTCGTTTTCCCGCCCCGCTTTTTCGTCAACAACCCGACGTGGGACAATTTCTACGATCTCGTATCCTTGATGGGAAATTCGTGGGTACCGCTGTCCCGGTATATCGCGAATACGCTGCTCATTACGATCGTCGGGACGGCGGGACATATCCTGCTGGCGTCCGCCGCGGCTTACCCGCTGGCGAAATACCGATTCCCGGGCTCCAGAACGCTCTTCTCCATCGTCGTCCTGTCTCTCATGTTCTCCGGGCACGTCACGGCGATCCCGAATTACATGGTGATGTCCTGGCTCGGTTGGATCAACACGCTGACTTCCATCATCGTGCCGTCTCTCGCTTTCCCGTTGGGACTTTTCCTCATGAAGCAGTTCATGGAGCAAATTCCGGACGCCTTGCTGGAGGCCGCCAAAATCGACGGAGCCAGCGAATACCGGATATACTGGACGATCGTCATGCCTAACGTGAAGCCGGCCTGGCTGACGCTCATGATCTTGCAATTTCCGTTCCTGTGGGGGAGCGACGGGGGCAGCTTCATTTACAGCGAGAATTTAAAGACGCTTCACTACGCGCTCGGCCAGATCACGCTGGGGGGGATCGCCCGCGCCGGCGTCGGAGCGGCGGTGGCGCTCATCCTGATGGTCGTTCCCATCACGCTCTTCATCATCTCCCAGAGCAGCGTCATCCAGACGATGGCGACTTCCGGGATGAAAGATTAGAAGGGATGCGTGCGCGATGCTGAACAGGTTACGAAGAGCGGGGATGTACGTCATCACGGCGGCCGTCTGCTTGCTGGGCATGGGTGCAGGAGGTTCGGCTGTCCGGGCGGATGCGGGGGATACGTCCTACCAGTATTCTTACTGGGGGGAGACGGTCGCTTCGCCCGCGGCGTATCTCGCGGAGACGATATGGAACGGCGAACGTCTCGGCGTCGGGGCGTTCAAGGCGCCGAGCGACATGCACGTAACGGCGGATCGACAGATCTACGTGCTGGATACCGGCCATCATCGCGTCGTCGTTCTGGATCAGGAGTTCAAGCCCGTCCGGATCATCGATTCCTTCGACCGGGATGGGCAGCCCGAAACCTTCAACAATCCGCAAGGGCTGTTCGTCACGGATGACAAGCATCTGTATGTTGCCGATACGGGGAACCTGCGGGTCGTCCATCTGGATCCGGACGGCAAGCTGGTCCAGGTCGTCGATTCGCCGCAGTCCGAGCTGCTGCAAGCGAACTTCCAGTTCCAGCCGGTCCGGGTTGTCGTAGACAAGGCACGGCGGATTTACGTCATGGCCGCCGGCGTGTTCGACGGCTTCATGGAATTCAGCGCGGACGGGGCGTTCACGTCTTTCATCGGCGCCAACCGCGTTTCCTTCCATCCGATCGATTATTTCTGGAAGATGCTGTCGACTCGGGCTCAGCGAAGCCAGATGGTCATGTTCACGCCGACGGAGTTCACGAACCTGGATATCGATGCCGAGGGATTTATTTACGCCACCAACGGCGAATCGCGGGACAGCGTGAAAAAGCTCAACGCGCGAGGCAACGATATTCTGAGGAGAAACGGATATTTTCCTCCGGAAGGCGATATTCGCTTCACCATCACTGGCGGTCCAACCCGGCTGGTCGACATCGACGTCGGGGACAGCGAGATGTATTCCATCCTGGACGCAAGCAAGGGCCGGGTCTTCACGTACAACGGCGATGGCTATCTCCTGTACGTGTTCGGCGGTCTCGGCCATCAATTAGGCAAGTTCGATACGCCGGCAGCGATTGAGCGGCTGGGTGACGATTTCCTGGTCTTGGATAAGGCATTGGGGGAAGTGACGGTATTCCGAACGACGGATTACGGCCGGACGATCAACGAAGCGGTCAGAAGCTATGATCGAGGCGATGATGAAAAGGCCGATCGGCTGTTCCGGAAGACGGTCAACGACAACGCGAATATGGAATTCGCCTATGCGGGGATCGGGAAAGCGCTGCTTCGGAAAGGCGAATATGCCGAGGCGATGAAATATTTCAAGCTCAGCATGGACCAGCGGAATTATTCGAAGGCATTCCTGCTCTACCGCAAGCAAGTGCTGCGGGAACGTTTTCCCGCGATCTTGACCGGGATTGTCGTGCTGGCCGCCTGCGCTTTCCTGTGGAGAAAATACCGGAGAATGAGGAGGGGAAAGAAGGTTGCCGCCACTCAGCAGAGAGCAGTTTAAGTTTCCATTCTATCTCATCGTGCATCCCTATAACGGCTATTGGGAGTTGAAATACGACCGAAGCCGGAGGAGCAGCTTGGCCCTCTCCTTCGTCATTCTGTTCTTCCTGGCCGTCACCAACATCTTGCAGAACGAGTACAGCGGGTTTGCCGTCCGGATCGTAAATCCGGACTCTATCAACAGCATCATGGAAATCGTGTATGTATTCGTCCCGGTGCTGTTCTGGTGCGTCGCGAATTGGTCGCTCACGACGCTGATGGACGGGGAAGGAAAATTCGCCGAGATTTTCGCGTCCACCTGTTTTGCGATGATCCCGCTCGTCCTCGTGAATTTCCCGTGGATATGGCTGAGCAACGTCATTTCGATGCAGGAGGCTGCATTTTATCGGTTTTCCAGCCATGCCGCCGTCCTATGGAGCTTGTATCTGCTCTTCGTCGGCAATATGACGGTGCACCAATTTACGCCGCTCAAGACGGTCTGGACGATGCTGCTGACTGTCGTCGCAATGGGTTTTCTCGCCTTCCTGGGCTTGTTGTTCTTCAGTCTTGTCCAGCAAATCGTCGCCTTCGTCGCGACCCTATACCAAGAAATCGACTTGAGGCGCTAAGGAAGGAGGCATCGAAATGAGGAAGGCCCGTCACGTCCTGCTCGCGGCGATCCTTCTGGCCGGGATCGCGGCCGCAGGTTGCTCGGATTCCCGTTCGGGCAATCCATCGCAAGGGGCTGCGGAGGCCGCCGTCGCTTTCACGCCGGGAAAGCCGATCCGCGCTTCCTTCTCCGACCCGCGCGTGGAAGGCATGAAAGGGGTCGCCGAGAACGAACGGCTGCGCCTGTTCGCGGACGATCAGACAGGCGCGATTGCCGTGCTGCACAAACAAAGCGGGGAAATATGGTACAGCAACCCGCCCGACCGCGATTCGGATCCGCTCGCCGCAGGGGTGAACAAAGACTTATTGTCGGCGCAGCTCAAGATCGATTTCTACAACCATTTCGGACAGCTCAATTCGATCGATTCTTATACGGACAGCGTCGTACACAAGCAGATCAAGGCGGAGCCCATTCCAAGCGGCGTCAGGGTGACCTATCAATTCGGCAAAGCAGAGAAATCGGCGGACGATCTGCCCGTGAAGCTGAGCAAAGCCCGTTTCGAAGAACTATCGGGCAAACTCGATAACACAGGAAAACGCGCGTTAACGATCGCTTATAAGGAGGATGCGGAACAATCGGTATACGAGCGAAACGACAGCGCGCTGCAAGGACTTCAGCTCGAGCGGGCGATCAAAGCGCTGGAGGATGCCGGCTATACGGAAGAAGATCGGAAGAAGGATATGGCCGAACTTCACCTGGACCAGACGAAACCCGAGCCCCGCATCTTCCTGGCATCGATCGAATACACCTTGGATGCCGGCAGTCTCGTCGCCACGGTTCCGGCGTCCGGTATCCATTATCCGTCGGACTATCCCGTGTACAGCATCTCGCTCCTGAGCTACTTCGGCGCGGAAGGGAAGGGGACGAAGGGCTCCTTGTTCGTTCCGGACGGATCCGGGGCGCTGATTCACTATCATAACGGCAAAACCGAGTACCCGGCTTACCAGCAGCCCGTCTACGGATCGGATCTGACGATCGAGCGAACCGAAGACGCCGCGAGGGAAGAGACGGTCAGGCTTCCGGTATTCGGAAGCATACGGGAAGGCGCGGCCTTTCTCGGCATCATTGAAGAGGGCGCGCCGGCCGCGGTCATTCATGCGGATGTCGGCGGCAGACTGAACAGCTATAACTACGTCTACCCCAGCTTCTATGTGATCCGGAAAGATCAGGTCACCTTGGATGCGAACGGACAGCAGAGGTCCGTGCCGAAGTTCCAGGAAGATCCGATGAAGACGGACTTTACGGTCCGTTACGCCTTTCTGACCGGTACGGACGCTTCGCATGCGGGAATGGCGAAGTTTTACCGGCAATATTTGATCGACCGCGGCGGCCTTCCCGGGCCGAATGCGGATCGAGGCCGGGAGCAGGACGTCCCGTTCTATCTGCAGCTGATCGGAAGCATCGATAAAAAGAAACGCGCGATCGGCATCCCCTATCGGGCGCTCGAGCCCCTTACGACGTTCGACCAGGCGCAAACGATCGTCACGCAAGCGCTGCAGCGCGATATCCGCAACATCAGGCTTCAATATGCCGGCTGGTTCAACGGCGGTCTTAACCACCGGGTTCCCAACCGCGTCTCGGTCGACGAGGCGATCGGCGGCAGCAGAGGGCTGATCGATTTCGTCTCGTTCGCGCGGGACAAAGGAATCGGTTTTTATCCGGACGCTTCCATTCTGACGGTCCATACCGGGAAGGGCTTCAAGGAGTCGAAAGACGCTTCCCGCACCCTCAGAAGCGTACCGGCCGAGCTGTACCCGCTAGACCTGGCCTTGAATCGGCGCGACAGAAGCCGGTCGCCTTCCTACGTCGCATCGCCCAGGCTCGTGAGCGGCTATGCGGACGCCTTGTTGAAGGGGCTTGGGCGTTACCGGTCCGAAGCCATATCGCTTCGTGATCTCGCCGATCAATTAAACAGCGATTTCCGGAAGCGCAAGCAGATCGACCGGACGGAGTCGGAGAGGATTTCCATCGAAGCGCTCCGGAAGATGCAGGACGAAGGCTTGAAGATCATGGGAAACGGGGGCAATGCTTATGCGCTTCCTTATCTGACGGACATTACGAATGCGCCGATGTCGGGCAGCAGGTTCAAGCTCGAGGATGAAGAAATTCCTTTCTATCAGATGGTCGTGCGCGGGTTCATCGACTACACGGGAGCGCCGTACAATCTATCCGCCTACACCGATGTCAGGCAATATGTGTTGAAATGTCTGGAGTACGGATCGGGCGTGTACTTCGCGTGGATCTATGAGCCGAACCATAGGGTGAAAGATTCCGATTTCAACGACCTGTATGCCGTCCATTACGCGCAATGGCTGGACCAGGCCGCGGACGTTTACCGGGAAGTGAACGGAGTGCTGCGCAACGTTCGGAACGAGCCGATCGTGGCGCATGAGAAGCTGAGAGAAGGCGCGTTCAGAACGGTCTACGGGAACGGAGCGTATATCATCGTGAATTATAACCGTTTTCCGATACAGGTTGACGGTAAGCGGATTGAAGCCGAAAGTTATGCAACGGGCGGTGAAGCTTCATGAAATCGCATCTCCAATTCGGCCTGAGACCGCGGACTTATGCGGAGAAGAAAGCTTTATGGGGCTTTGTATGCGTATTGCCGTGGCTGCTCGGTTTCCTTTTCTTTTTCTTCGTGCCCTTGCTGACATCCTTGCGGTACAGCTTCAGCTCGGTGGATGCCAGCGCGCAAGGCGTGACCGTCCGATTCGTCGGGTGGAGTCATTACGCGGAAGCGCTCACGATCAACACCAGCTTCAACCGCACGTTGTTCGAATCGATCGCGAACATGGTCGTCAACGTGCCGCTTATCGTCATTTTCAGCTTGTTTCTGGCCGTACTGCTGAATCAGAAATTCATCGGAAGAACCGCCGCGCGGGCGATCTTCTTCCTGCCGGTCATTCTGGCATCCGGCATCATCATGAGACTGGACAGCACCAGCCTGGTGCAGGCGATCAACGAGGCGAACGCAGGCGCCAATATCATGAATACGTTCACCAGCTACGAATTGGCCGGGATGATGATGGAAGCCGGCGTCAGCGAAACGGTCGTCGATTATCTTACGGGCGCCGTCGACCGGATCTACCAGATCGTCAGCCAATCGGGCGTGCAGATTCTGATTTTCCTGGCTGGTATCCAGACGATATCTCCGCAGCTGTACGAGGCTTCGAAGATGGAGGGGGCAACCGGATACGAAGCGTTCTGGAAGATCACCTTTCCGATGGTCAGCCCGCTCATTCTGGTCAACGTCGTCTACTCGATCATCGACGCGTTCTCGACGAATGCCATGACGGAGCTGATCCGGGATACGGGATTCAAATCGTTCAACTTCGGGCTGAGCTCGGCGATGGCCTGGATTTATTTCCTGGCGGTTTCCGTGATCCTGCTGATCAGTACCTTCGTGATTTCGAGGAAGGTCTTCTACCATGATTAAAGGGAGGCGGATGGATTGCTGATATCCCGATGGCTATCGATCGAAGTCTGGAAGAGGCGGTTGTGGTCGTTCGCGCGGCTCGTTCTGATTGCGGGATTGTCCTTCGTGATCCTGTACCCGATTCTCCGGAAAATCGCGACCGCGATCAAAGACAGAACCGATCTGTACTCGCCGATCGTCGTTTGGATACCCGAGCATTTTTCGCTGGATAATTTCCGGAAGGCTATCGAAATCATGAGCTATTGGGAGACGCTGGGCAACACGTTTGCCTTGTCCGCGATGACGACGATCCTGACCGCGATGTCATGCGCTTTGGCGGGGTACGGATTCGCCCGGTTGAAATTCAGGGGAAGCGGCCTGCTGTTCGGAGGCGTGGTGCTGACCATTCTGGTTCCTCCCACGACGATTCTCATTCCCGTGTATTTGAATTTGAAGGACTTCACCTTAATGGGCCTAGTGCCGCTGCTTACGGGGAAGTCGGTCAATTTGCTGAACTCGTATTGGCCATTTATTCTGACGTCCATGACGGCCATCTCGCTGAAGGCGGGACTGTATATTTTTATCTTCCGGCAATTTTTCAGGGGAATTCCGAAGGAGGTGGAGGAAGCCGCTTATATCGACGGCGCCGGCGTCGGCAAGACGTTTACGCGGATCATGCTGCCTAACGCGCTGCCCGCGATCATTACCGTGCTGCTCTTCTCCTTCGTTTGGCAGTGGAACGACAGCTTCTACACGACGACTTACCTGACCTCCAGCAAAGTGATGTCGATTCAATTGTCGTCCCTGCCGTACAATCTGGCCATTCTGCTGACGGACGGCGTGAACTCCAGGGCGGATCCGTTCTATATGAGCATGGTGCAGGATACGGGCATTCTGCTGGCGATTCTGCCGCTTATCATTATCTATATCTTCGTTCAGCGTTACTTCGTGGAAAGCATTGAACGGACGGGGATTGTCGGGTGATGCGGAGGATAAGGCCGACTGTCGTCTTGTGCGGGATCTTCTTGGCGTGCGCAGCGTGTTCGCTGCCGAGCGGACCGGAACCGAGCGGGCAACCAACCGGGCAATCGACCGGGCAATCGACCGGGCAATCTTCTCCGGATCGTGCGGCCGAGGCAACGGAAAAAGCGCCGCAGCCATCGGTGCAGACGGATATTCCGTCTTTGGCGGAAACCTATAAGGATGACTTTCCGATCGGGGCGGCCATCGAGCCGTACCAGGCAAGCGGCTTGACGGCCGAGCTGCTGAAGAAGCATGTGAACTGGCTGGTCGCGGAGAACGCCATGAAGCCGGATGCGGTTCATCCGGCCGAAGACCGGTACGAATGGAGGAACGCCGACAAGATTGTCCAATTCGCCAAAGCGAACGGCATGAAGGTGCGCTTCCACACCCTTGTCTGGCATAGTCAGGTAGGGGCTTGGTTCTTCAAGGACCCCGAGGGCCGGCCGATGGCGGAAGAGACCGATCCGAAGAAGCGGGAGGCCAATAAGAAGCTGCTATTGGAGCGGCTCGAAACGCATGTTCGCACGATCGTCGGCAGGTACAAGGACGATATCCGGTCGTGGGACGTCGTGAACGAGGTCGTCGAACCCGGCGATCCGGACGGCATGCGGGCCAGCGATTGGTACAAGATTGCCGGGACCGATTATATCGAGACCGCATTCCGCGCCGCGCGCGAAGCGGGAGGGCCGGACGTCAAGCTGTACATCAACGACTATAGCACGGACGATCCGAGAAAACGCGACCGTCTATACGCACTGGTGAAGGCGATGCTGGACAAGGGCGTGCCGATCGACGGCGTCGGGCATCAGACGCATATCGGCATCTACGGACCCTCCGTTGTCAATATCATAGATTCGATGAAGAAGTTCAGCCAGCTCGGTCTGGACAATCTGGTGACCGAGCTGGATATGAGCATCTACGCCTGGAATGACCGCAGCGATTACGGAGACAACATCCCGGCGAGCATCCTGCAGACGCAAGCCGACCGGTACCGCGAGCTGTTCGGCGCCTTCAAGGCGAACAAGAACCTCCTCGGCGGCGTCGTGTTCTGGGGCATCGCGGACGACCATACATGGCTGAATCATTTCCCTGTGCCGAATCGCACGGACGCGCCGCTCTTGTTCGACCGGCAATTGCAGCCAAAGCCGGCTTTCTGGGCTGTGGTTGATCGGAAATCCATGATAAAACAAAGTCAAAGCGTTCGAGACGTTCGAATCCGATTTGCTGGACGATCTGATTCCCTTTATTGAATCGAACTACCCGGTTTGGAAAACGACTTGTATCATTTTTCCAGGCTTTATTTTTCAATAATTGTTAACCCAAAAGACGACCCTTCCCGGATGTGAAGCTGCGTAAGCAGCGACGTCATCCGAGAAGGGTCGTTTGTATTTGAGCCATTTCGTCGCCGCGCGGCGGGAAGAAACGTCTGCTAAGTGATGACCAATGTATCATTTTAAGTAGTTTATGAGTAACATTTAAGCGGTATTTCCATGAAAACGATTTCGTTATAATCAATACAAAATACCCGTAGGAGTGGTTATAGAGATGTCGATATTGCAGGGTGGGGGAGTAAGATGAAAGCGAATCCACACCATCACGTTTACACCCCAGTGTCGAAGAAGCGGTTTCATCTCGGAGACAAGTATCAATTATTCCTTATGGCATTACCTTTTCTGCTGCTCGTCTTTGTGTTTTCTTATTTGCCGTTGTACGGCTGGATTTATGCTTTTTACGATTACAGGCCGGCTCTTCCGCTGTCCCAGAACGAGTTTGTAGGCTTTCGCTGGTTTACTTCGTTGGTGTCAAACGAGTTCCAGAGGGAGGAAGTCTTCAGGGTCATGCGAAACACGTTCGCGATCAGCACGCTTGGCCTTCTGACTTCGGTTCTTCCGGTCATCTTCGCGATTTTCCTTACGGAAATAAAGAACGCGCCGTTCAAGAAAATCGTACAGACGCTTACAACGCTGCCGAACTTTATCAGTTGGGTGCTGGTGTACTCCTTCGCCTTCATGTTGTTTTCTGTTGACAACGGTTTTCTGAACAATTTGCTGATAAACATGAATGTAATTGATCAGCCGCTGAATGTGCTGGGATCGGACAACCATACATGGTTGTCCATGACTTTGTGGGGCGTATGGAAGGGACTCGGTTGGGGGGCGATCTTGTACATTGCCGCGATTACCGGGATCGACCCGGAATTGTATGAGGCGGCAAGAGTGGACGGAGCAAACCGCTACCGACTGATGTGGCACGTGACGGTTCCCGGGATTATACCGACATTCTTCGTGCTGCTTGTATTGGGGATCGCGAATTTCATCAATAGCGGATTTGAGCAATATTTTGTGTTCAAGAACGCGATCAACATGGAGCATATCGAAGTGCTTGATCTATACGTATACAACATCGGAATAGAAAACAACAACTTCGGGTTCGCGACAGCGGTCAGCATTCTGAAATCGATTGTCAGTTTGATCTTGCTGTTTGCAGCTAACAGCATGTCGAAGTTGGTTCGCGGCGAAGGCGTCATTTAAGTCTTAGTAGGAAGAGGAGCCGACATGGGGAAGAATAGTAAGATTTCGATGTTTGACGTATGTAACTATACGATATTTGCTTTGTTTACTTTGGCCTGTTTCTTTCCGTTCTATTATTTGTTCATCAATACCATCAGCAATAACGACTTGAGCAGCAGAGGACTTGTCATGTACTTCCCGAAGGGCTTTCATTTGACCAACTATATACAGGTGTTCAAAATCCCAGGACTGGCCGATGCCACGATCGTTTCCATAGGACGCACTGTGATCGGCACGGTGTTGACTGTGGCCGCATCGGGTTTTCTAGGGTACCTGTTCTCGAAGCCCACCATGTGGGGACGCAAATTCTGGTACCGATTCCTGATCGCCACGATGTATTTTAATGCCGGCTTGATTCCTTGGTTCCTGATCATGCTTAAGCTCGGCATGGTTAACAATTTCCTGGCTTATATCGTACCCGGAATCGTTTCGCCGTTCTTCATCATCTTGGTCAAGACGTTCATCGAGTCGACGCCGATCTCCCTGCAGGAATCGGCGCAAATCGACGGAGCTGGCCATATGACCATCTTCTGGAAAATTGTGATGCCTTTGATCACGCCGGTTCTGGCCACGATTGCCATCTTCTCTGCCATCGGTCAATGGAACTCGATTCAGGACACCGTGTTCCTGATCACGGATTCGAAGTTGTTTACGCTGCAATTTATTCTGTACCGCTATTTTCAAACTGCGACATCGCTGGCATCCCTGTTACAAGCCGGGGGAGGAAGTGTGAACTTGGCCACTATACAGACGGCCACTTCGATTCGGACGACGGTCTCGATGGTTGTCGTCATCCCGATCTTGCTCGTCTACCCTTTCTTCCAACGATACTATGTCAAAGGTATGATGATCGGGGCCGTGAAGGGTTGACCCCGGAGCTCTCTAAGGAGGTGAGGCGGGCCGCTGTACGCTTAAAATTGCCAAGTGGGCGTCAGCATACTTTTCTTGGCGGCAGAGGATATGAAGGTTTTTTTGTTGGATGATGACAAGGAGGGTAACAAAAACATGACAAGAAGAAAAAAATGGACAGCTTCTGCTGTCGCGATGATCGCCTTGCTTGTATTTATGTCCGCATGCAGCAGCTCCAAGGGAGGCAGCACGGCGAGTAATTCACCGAGCAGCACGGCGAGCAGCGCGGCGTCGGAAGGAACGGACGATCCTTCGAAGCAACCGGAAATCACGCTGGATGTTTTCTCGAACCTGGCCAACTATACCGGTGAGCAAACCGGTTGGTTCGCGAAAGTGGTTAAAGATAAATTTAATATCAAATTGAACATTATCTCCGGCGGACAGCAAAAAGCTTCTACGCTGCTGGCCTCTGGCGATTTGGGCGACATCGCGGTCGCTATCGGCGGAGATGATTATAAGGATGCCATCAAAGCCGGCTTGTTGCTGGATTGGAAGAAGGACGGTCTGCTTGACAAATACGGCAAGGACCTTCTGGAGAATGCCGGCAAGTCGCTCGAAGCCAACAGCAAGCAGTTCGGCGGCGGCACGGCGATTTACGGCGTCGGTAATAGTGTAGGCAGCGGCGACGGCCCGAGCGATGGCGCCAGAACGACGTTCGGTCCGATGCTTCGCTGGGACCTGTACCAGAAGCTGGGAAGTCCGGAAATCAAGACGTTTGAAGACTATCTTCCCATCGTCAAAAAAATGCAGGAGCTTAGTCCGAAGAGTGATTCCGGCAAGCCTACTTACGGGTTCTCGCTGTGGTCGGACTGGGATGGCGTTATGTCTGTGAACGCGAAGGTCACGGCTCAGTTTTATGGGTATAACGAAGGGGACGGCTTCAATACTGCCGATATCATGATGACGAAGGCCGATGAAGCGAAATGGATCGGCCTGCTCGACGACGACGGCTACTACCTGAGAGGCTTGAAATTCTTCTTCGAAGCGAATAAGATGGGGCTGCTGGATCCGGACTCCTTGACGCAGAAGTTTCCCGATGTGATCAATAAGTACAAGGACGGACAAGTTCTCTTCGCCCAATTCCCTTGGCTTACCGATAGCTACAACACCACAGAGAATACGAGCCAAGGCAAAGGCTTCGCGTTCGTACCGTTCACCGAAGAGAAAATGACTTCCAGCGGATATAACCCTTATGGCAGCCAATATTTATGGTCCATTGGGTCGAAGACCAAATATCCGGAGCGCGTGATGCAATTCTTGAACTGGCTGTACTCGCCGGAGGGCGCTCAGATCGCCGCCGCAGGTCCGAAGGGTGTGATCTGGGATATCGTGGATGGCAAGCCTGCCTTGACCGAATTCGGATACAAAGCAGTTACCAACTCCGTCGATATGCCTGCCGAATACGGCGGCGGGAAGTTCACGGACGGAGGTTTCCAAGCCAACAACGCAACGATCAACAAGTCAATGATCAATCCGGAAACCGGTGAACCATACGATTACAGCATGTGGTCCTCCTATCTGAACCACGATCCGGACCCGGTCACGAAGAGCTGGCGGGAAGCTATGGGAGCAATGACGATGAAAGACTACGTTGTCAAAAACAACATAGTGGCCGTACAGCCTGCGTACTTTAGCGAAGAAGCTCCGGTGGCGGAACCGGCCGATATCAAGCAGAAGAAAGCTGAAATGGGCAAAGTCATCAAGGAATTCTCCTGGAAGATGATGTTCGCGAAGACGGATGATGAGTTTGCCAAATTAAAAGAGCAAATGATTTCGAAAGCCAAAGGCCTGGGTTACGACGATGTGCTGAAGTGGCAAGTCGAGAATTACGAAAAAACGGTCGGTGCGGCTTTGAAGAAGTAATTTTAACAAGAAATGAGCTTCGTGAACATCCAAATTCCGTGAGCGCAATTGGCTCACGGAATTTTATTATTCGTATTAGAAAACCCGCAGTTCGACGTTCGACTGGGGGTTCAGGGAAGCTTATGACTCAAACGTGCTTTGCATTGATTCGTGGTGCATGGAAGTAATTCGTAGTTCTTGATAGAATAAATATGACGATGGTCAGGTAATAAATTTGTACGCGAGGAGATAACACAATGGCAAAAAACAAATTACTAAGAATGGACAATGTTGGCATCGTTGTAGAATCCCTTGACGACGCAATCTCTTTCTTCCAGGAGATTGGCTTGAAGCTCGAAGGGCGAGCTATTGTCGAAGGTGAATGGGCTGGTCGTGACGTTTAAAAGAAAACTTAACTGAAATTTACATTACTTTCAAGCGCTGCGTTCCTTATTGTTAAATATTCCTTCATTCAGAAAGGTATTATGCAATTGAAGAAAAATATTGTATTTGCAGCGTCAACCTTCCTCATTATTCTTCTACTCCTTATCCTTCCGAATACATCATTGTTCGAAGCTCGAATCGAAAATTTTGTCCTGATGCTTCTGCTCTATATTTTCCTTTATTTCTTCATCCGGATTGCTATCGGCCATGTGTGGCTAACCGGAATTTTATTAGGCTTTGTTTCTCCAATTGCAACATTGATGATTGGGGTCATTATGGGCGGTATGCTGTGGGAGAATACTGGACTTCCGGATGAGATCATCTACGCCATTTACTTACTGCCTTCTTTTTTCACAGTTCTCTACTGCCCATGGTATATAGTCAAAGCGAAAGAAAGTATCAAGAGCAATCACTTACAATATAGATGGCAAACAGATTCCCAGATTGAACAAGCCGTCACAGATCAAATCAAAATGATCGTTTTCTTCACTACACCGTTATTTTTGATTGTCATTTTTGTAGGAAATATCATTTTGGAATACTCGAAGATTCCCGATTTGGATCTAAAATTTGAGCAGTTTTTTTTCCCGGTTTTGATTTCTGTCGGCTTACTCCGTGGTCTGGTGGAATGGATAACGTATCGTGCAAAGTATGCGGCAAATGATTGAGGGCCCGTTAGTTATTATGCAATGGCTCAAATAACGAGGCTGCCGGTCAATGGATCGGCAGCCTTATTAAATCATACGATGCGTCAAAGGTTGACCGAAAATCGGCCATAATAATCACGAAAGCGGCAGTCCGGGGCGCATTCCGCCAAGGCTGCCGTTTTTGTGATCAGAATAAACCGGGTGCAGGCCATGAACGCCGGATCTTTAAAAATGACAACGGTTTCTTAAAAATGTTGGCTTATGGGCGTGAGGTCATAACAAGTAGACTGGAATACGACAGTCGATTTATGGAAGCGCTTCAATTCGTTGAATGATCGGAAGGCAGGTGTCTGGGTGCATACTCAAGCATACGGCAGAAGAAGAGTGTCAATCAGGAAATTTCTCTACATCCTTCCATTCATGGTGTTGCTCGCGACCTTCGCTTATTACCCGCTTTACGGATGGGTTTATGCCTTTTTCGACTACATGCCGCCGACGCCTTTGTCCCATTCGCCGTTTGTCGGTCTCAAGTGGTTTCGTTCCTTGGTCGAGAACCCGGTCAAGGTCAATCAACTGCTTCAGGTGATCAAGAACACGTTCGGGATCAGCGGCTTGTATCTGTTATTCTCTTGGCTTCCCATGATTTTCGCGGTCTTTCTGAGCGAGATCAAAGCCATGCGTTTCCGGAGGATCGTGCAGACGGTCACCACCTTGCCGAACTTTATCAGTTGGGTATTGGTCTATTCGCTGGCCTTCTCCATGTTCTCCAGCGAAGGCATGGTGAACGGCCTTCTCAAGCAGTTGGGGCTGATCGATTCTCCGGTGTTGTTCCTTCAAAACTCCGAACATGTCTGGATCACGATGTGGATGTGGCAGACCTGGAAGACGCTGGGGTGGGCGGCCATCTTGTATATCGCCGCGATTACGGGAATCGACGAATCTCTCTATGAGGCGGCCCGCGTAGACGGTGCGACTAGAATGCAGGCGATTCGGCATGTCACCTTGCCCAGCTTGCTGCCGACCTATTTCGTTCTGGTGATGCTGCAGATCGCGAGCTTCCTGAATAACGGCATGGAGCAATATTTCGTGTTCCAAAATGCGTTTAACAAAGATTCCATCCAGGTTCTGGACCTGTACGTCTACAACTTGGCCATGGGGGGCGGCAGCTACTCGGTCTCCGTGGCGATCAGCATGCTGAAGAGCTTGATCAGCGTCGTGCTTCTCTTTTCCGTAAACGGGCTGTCTAAATTAATACGAGGAGAGAGCATCGTATGACGTTCGGCACGACCGACAAAACCATTTCCGTTCTGACCTATACCCTGTTTGCCTTGTTCGCACTGATGTGCGTATATCCGTTTTACTACATCATCATCAACACGATAAGCGCCAACGACATCAGCGCGCGAGGAGAGATTATCTTCTACCCGCGGCACATCCATTTCCAGAATTACTTGGATGTGTTCAAAATACCGGGGCTGTGGAACGCCACCCTGATTTCGCTGGAAAGAACTTTGTTGGGAACGTTGCTGACGGTAGGGGCTTCCGCATTCCTTGGATTCATGTTTACCCAGGAAGACATGTGGGGCAGAAGATTTTGGTATCGCTTTACGATCCTCACGATGTTTTTCAATGCCGGGATCATTCCCTGGTATCTCACCATGAGAACGCTGCACCTGACCAACAATTTTCTAGCCTATGTTCTGCCGGCCATCGTGGCCCCGTTTTTTATCATTTTGGTAAAAACTTTCGTGGAATCGACGCCGAAGGAATTGCAGCAGGCGGCAAGCATCGATGGGGCCGGGCTCTTGACCCTGTTTTTCCGGATCATCTTGCCCATAAGCAAGCCCATATTGGCCACGGTTGCCATATTCGCGGCAGTGGATCAATGGAACTCCTTTCAGGATACGTTGCTTCTGGTGACGGACAGCAAGCTGTTCAGCTTACAGTTCATTCTGTACAACTACATGAATCAGGCAAGTTCGTTATCCACGATGGTAAATCTGCAAAATGCCGGTTCAACCGCCATGGCCAGTTTGGCAACCAAGCAAACCACCACATCCATCCGCATGACGGTTACGATCATCGTGGTGGCTCCCATCCTGTTGGTTTATCCGATTTTCCAAAGATTCTTTGTAAAAGGGATTATGATCGGTGCGGTAAAAGGTTGATCTGCACCATTATAATAAAAAACATTCTATGGGGGATTGCGAATGAGTAAGCGTAATCTTGCGGTAAAGAGAGCGACATGTCTGTTGTTTGCCTGCCTCTTTCTGGTGTCGGCGGCGCTGACCGGATGTCAAAGCTCATCTCCAAACAAGGAAGCTTCGTCGGCTCCATCAGGATCCAGCCCAGCGGCATCCCAAGGCGATTCGGCGATCGACCACAGCAAACCGCTGACCATTACCGTTTACGACAACGCGGCCAATTACCAGGGAGAGCAGACAGGGTGGTATGGAAAGCTTCTTAAGGACAAGTTCAACATTACGCTCAACATTCTTGCGCCGCAGGTGGCCGGCGACCAGCTATACAAGACAAGGACGGCAGCCGGGGATCTGGGAGACCTCTTGATCATCGATAACAGCCAATTGGAGGAATTGATTCCGGCCGGACTGATCATGGATATCACGGATAAGGTCAAAAATACGAAATACTTGTCCCAATACGTAGACAATCATTTCAAGCCTTTCAATGCGGGATTTGACAAGGTGAATCCGGATGGCAAGATCTATGCGATGCCGACCTTCGAGGCGGATACTTCGCCAACGACTTACTCCGAGGATACGCCTTACTCCAGCCCGCTTATGCCATGGGATTATTACAAGGGAGTCGGAGCTCCCAAGCTGAACAATCTGAACGATCTTCTGAACGTATTGAAGCAAATGCAGCAGAAGTATCCCAAGACGCCGGACGGCAAAACAATCGTTCCGATCACCTTATGGAAGGATTGGGACGGCGGCACCGGCGCCATGGAAAACGTTCGCTGGCTCAGCAACTGGTACGGCTACGAGAAGCCTGACGGCACAACGACGATTCAGTTGAACGCGAAGGGCGATATCGTTCCGATCATTGACGACAACAGCATGTACAAGAAGATACTGCAATTCCTGTTTACCGCCAATCAGATGGGGCTGGTCGACCCCGACTCCGCTTCGCAGGATTGGAACAAGGTGGCCGAGAAGCTGACCAACAAGCAAGTTCTTCTCTTGTGGTATTCCTGGCAGAGAGGTTTTTACAATACCATCGAGAGAGGGAAGAATGGCGACGGCAATGTCGCGGTTCCGATCGCGGACACGCATCTCATTCAGACCAGCGACGCTTATTACGGGAACGGAAGGGTGTTCGCCATCGGTTCGAAAGCCAAAGATCCGGATCGGATCATGGAATTCCTGGATTGGTACGTATCTCCGGAAGGCCTTCGTTACTATACGAACGGATTCGAAGGTTTTAACTACGAAAGGACGCCCGAAGGCAAGTTTAAGCTGACCGAAGTCGGACAGACTGCCTTCCAGAAAAATACGCCGGTTCCGGATCAGTACGGAGGAGGAGGATACCAGGACGGACAGAGCAAAATCAACAGCATGATCATGAGCGATTTCGTCGTCGACCCGGATACGGGAGAATTCTACAACAGCAATTACTGGAGCTCGACAATAGAAGCGAACAAGACCGCCCTGACTATGGATTGGCAGAATACATTCGGCGCAAAGAACGCCACGGACTACTACTTGAAGAACAACATGATCGATATCGTGCCGAATATCAATACCAGCCTCGGAAGCGATTCGTCCGACATTAAAAACGAGCGCAGCCAAATCTCGGACTATGTGAAGAACGCGTCCTGGAAGATGGTATTCGCCAAAGACCAAGCGGAATTCGATTCGCTGTGGGCCAAGATGAAGACCGACGTGGTCGGACTCGGCTGGAACGATGTCGTTGCCGCGGATACGGCCAAAGCCCAAAAAATCGTGAAAATGCGCGCCGAGGCGATGGCGAGCAAATAAAACCGATACTCAACATCGATCACTCGCAAAGGGCCTGCCTCCGTTACCCGGTTGCAGGCTCTTGCTTTTCGCGACCTTAAAAAATGACAACGCTTTCTAAGGATTGTTGGCTTATGGGCAAAGGGCCTCACCATGTAGACTGGAAATAAGGGAGGCACGCGCATGGAATGGAATACGGCACCCGCGAATGTCAGGTCAACAAACGGACGCCAAGCACTCTTTTGGAAGCGGTTCAAAAAGCAGAAGCTGCTCCACCTCTTCGTCGGGCTCGGCATCGTTTTTTTGCTCATCTTCTCCTATTCGCCGATGTTCGGGATTTTGATGGCGTTCAAGGATTATTCGATTTCCACCGGTATTCAAGGGATTTTCACCAGCGAATGGGTCGGATTGGATCATTTCAAGGAATTCGTGAACGACTACCAGTTCGGAACCATCGTCCGAAACACGCTCATGTTGAGCTTTCTTAAAGTGTTGTTTACGTTTCCGGCTCCGATTCTGCTGGCGATCTTGCTGAACGAAGCGAAAAACTTGCGGTTCAAACGGTTCGTCCAGACGGTCAGCTACTTGCCGCACTTCATCTCGTGGGTCGTCGTGGTCGGAATCTCCTTCTCCTTCTTCTCCGTTGACATCGGAGTCGTGAACAAGGCGCTGATGGGGCTCGGAATCATCGACAAACCGCTGGCCATCCTGACGAGTCCGAACTATTTCTGGGGGCTGTCCGTCGGAAGCGCCGTATGGAAGGAAATGGGCTGGTGGACGATTATTTTCCTGGCCGCCATCGCGGGCATCAACCCTTCCCTTTATGAAGCGGCGGAAATGGACGGGGCAGGAAGACTGGCGCGCATTCGCCATATCACGTTCCCCGGGATGAAAGGAACGATCGTCGTGGTCCTTATTCTGACGATCGGGAGCATTCTCGGCGGAGGGCTCGTCGGCTCGAATTTCGAACAAGCTTTCCTGTTCGGCAACACCATTAACAATCCGACCTCGGAGATCGTGCAGACTTACGCGTTCAAGGTCGGCTTGAAGGACGGGCGGTTCTCCTATGCGGCGGCCATCGACTTGATTCAATCCGTCATCTCCGTCATCTTGATCTTCTCCAGCAATTTCATCGCCAAGAGGGCGTCGGGTTCCAGCTTATTCTAGAAAAAGGAGGGTTCGGCGTTGCCGTTCAGCCAAAGACGGAAAGACCGGATCATGGATACCGCGGTTCACCTCGTATTGTTCGTCATCATGCTGTCGATGCTTTATCCGTTCTATTACGTTCTGATCCTCTCGCTCAACAAGGGGACCGATTCGCTTCTTGGCGGCATCTATGTATGGCCGCGCCATGTCACGTTCGAGAACTACGCCCAGTTCCTGAACGATCCGAACTGGTATCAAGCGTTCCTGGTGACGGTGCTCCGAACGGTAACGGGAACCGTGCTGGGCGTCCTGCTTACTTGTCTCGTGGCTTACGGACTCTCGCATCGGGATCTGTTGCTTCGCAAATTGTATTTCACGATCATCATTTTCGCGATGTACTTCTCGGGAGGGCTCATTCCTTACTACGTGGTGCTGCGTGCGCTCGGTCTGCTCAATACGTTCGGCGTCTATATTATCCCTTCCATGCTCAGCACGTTTTTTCTGCTGATCGCCCTTTCGTTCTTCCGCGAAATCCCCGGAGAACTGAAGGAGTCGGCGCATCTCGACGGGGCGAACGAATTCGTCATTTTCTGCCGGATCATCCTTCCCGTCTCGATGCCGCTGCTCGCCACCATGGCGCTGTTCATGGGCGTCGGCCAATGGAACTCCTGGCTGGACTCCGCTTACTTCGTGCAATCGGACGGCTTGCGGACGCTCGCGTTCCGAATGATGGAGGTCATCAACAAGAGCAACATGCCGCTCGATGCCGTCGCCGTCGCGAACAGCGCGTCGGCGGGCGTCACGAGCTATTCGCTGCAAGTTGCGGCGATGGTGATTTCCGTCGCGCCGATCGTTTGCGTTTACCCGTTCCTGCAGAAGTACTTCATCCAAGGAATCATGCTGGGCTCCATCAAGGGTTGAAAAATCATCATGATATTAAAGCGCAAGTTGCTTTAATATACAAATCAATCGACGGAGGGGTTAGATTGAACCGATTAGTCCTCAAAAGGCTGTATTCATCGCTGGTTGTCGTGCTCGTATTGGCGTTGTTATCCGCATGCAGCAAGAGCAATGGCGGCGGCAACCAAGGGACACCCGAAGCATCGCCATCGGCTGCCGGCAGCGAACCGGCTTCCCACGGCAAAGATCCGGTAGAACTGTCCTTGTTTATCGACGCGCCATGGTATCCGGTTAAGGAGTGGAAAGGCCCGGTTGCGGACAAGATCACCGAGAAAACGGGCGTCAAGCTGAAAGTGACCATCGCGACGGACGATAAGCAGCTTCCGCTCATGATCGCTTCCGGAGACCTCCCGGACCTCGTGTTCACGTATGCCAACGTCGACCGTCTGTCGGATTCGAAGCTTTCCTACCCCTGGAACGAACTGATCGCCAATTATGCTCCGGATTTTAAAATCGACAAGACGAGAATCGCCATCCACACGATGGACGACGGCAACTTCTACACGGTTCGGAATGCCTTCGCGACGCAGGAGGAAATGGCCCAAAATAAATACTCTTTAGGCAACGACGGAAATCCCGGCATCGCGGTGCGGGAGGATATCCTGAAGGAACTCGGCAACCCGCCGCTCCGGACGCTGGACGATTTCGTGAAGGTTCTGGGCAGGGTCAAGGAGAAGTATCCCGACATGATCCCGCTTACGATGGACAAGGACTGGATGGAGCAATATTTCCTGCAGCAATCCGGCGTTGAAGGCCTCTTGGACGGCTGGTACGAACGGGACGGCAAAGTGGATTACGTCCTCCGGCAGCCGGAGACGCTCGAGTACTTCAAATTCATGAACAGCCTTTACCGCAGCGGCTTCATTCTGGCGGAAAATTTCGCATACACGAACGATCAGATCGACGACCAGTACGCGACGAGCGGCAAAGCGTTCGCGCACAGCCATACGGTAAGCGTAGCGGACTCGGACAACATCAAAGTCAAAAACAACGGCGGATCGTTCACGTTCAAATTGCTGCCCAGCGCCCTGTCGGACAAAACGGTATCCGTCAGCTCGGGGCTCGGCTTTGCCGGCACGTTCATCACGAAAAACAATAAAGATCCGGAAGCGTCGATCAAATTCATCCAGTACCTGGCGAGCGAAGAAGGCAAGAAACTGACCATGTTCGGCGTCGAGGGGGTGCATTGGACGTGGAACGACGAGGGGTATCCGAACTTGAAATACGATCCGAGCGATTCCGATTTCGTGAACGGCAACGGCATCAAGTGGTGGTACCTGTACAATGACGGCGTAACGGAAGGCATGCTGTCCTACGTTCCCGGCACGCAGAAAACGCAGGCTTTGATGGAGCGGAAAGCCTTCACGGTCTACAAGCCGGCGCTCGGCTTGATCCAGACCCAGCCGGATTCCCCGGAAAAGACGCTCAAGACGAAGATCGACGAAATGGTGAAAAACGAGAAGGTCAAAATCTACTTGGCGAAATCCGAAGAGGAAGCCGTCGCGAATTATAACAACATGCTCAAGAACGCCGAGAAGTTGGGCTTGCAGAAACTGGTCGACTGGGCGAACGAAACGTACCAGAAGAAGAAGGATTTATTTCAATAAAGTCGAAAATCCGGTAGGGGCGCTGCGCGGTCCTTACCGGACTTTGCTTGCTCATGGAACGGTAACGGGATACGGAACTCGAAGGGAAGGGCTGCCATGAGCATCATGCGCAAAATGATTCTGGGATACGCGGTCCTCATCTTTATCCCGGTCATCGCATTCGGTTATCACTACTATACGCAAACTTACGGCAACCTCACCCAGCAGTTCGTGGAAAGCCGGCAGAAAATCCTCGAACAGGCTTACGCGAATATGAAAACGGAGCTCGCCCGCATCCAATCGGTGCACCGGATGCTGCAATATAATCCGTACTTAACCGATTATCTGGACGGCGTCTACCAGTCCGATGCGGACAGCGTCTATGCGTTCATTCGTTACATCAGTCCGCTATTTTCGCAATCGTTGTTCGCCAGTCCGGAGATCGAATCCGTCGTCATCTACAAGATGAAGGACCGCGTTCTGCCGATCTCGGATCATATCCTGGACCTGTCCAAGCTGGATTCGCGAAGGGTAGAAGCGGTCCGATCCATCAAGCCGGGCCGAGGCGTGTGGGTACGCGCCGATCCGGAGGTTTCGGATCCGGACCTGATCTATTACCAATACCTCTACAATACCCAGATCACGGAAAAAATCGGCTTGCTCGAAATCCGGGTCCGCAGCAGTCTGATCCGCCATTTTTACGAGGCCGCAGGCGTGGAAGAGAACTGGGAAGCCTTTCTGTTGTCCGAGCAAGGGAAGCCTTTGTTTGGCGGCAAGACGGCTGCTCATCTGGATGATGGGACGCTGCGCATGCTGCAATCGAAGAACAACACGTTCTTCATTAACCGCAAAACGATCGTGAACCAACAGAATCTGGAGGAGCTCGGCGTTCGCGTGATCGTCACCGGGCAGGTCGGCGACGTCTTCCACGCGATCAAGCGGAGAGAAATCGTAATGGTCACGACAATCGTCTTGCTGTTGGCCGGTTTATCGTTCGCTTATTACGCATTGGTGTCCACGATTTCGAAACGCATCCTCCGGCTTGCCCGGCATATGCGCACCTTGCGCGACGATAATTTGAAACCGCTCGTCATCAAGCAAGACAAGTTGGATGGCAGGGACGAAATCGGGTTCCTTACCCAAACGTACAATTCGATGATCCGGCGCATGGACGAACTGATCAACAACGTCCACCGCGCCGAGCTGCGCCATAAAGAAGCCGCTTACAAAGTGCTGCAAGCCCAGATTAAACCGCACTTTCTCTATAACACGCTCGAAACGATCCGAATGCTCGCGGAATCTCATGACGATAAGGAAGTCGCCGATATTTCCTTCTGGTTCGGGAAACTGATGCGCTACAGTCTATCGCCTCAGAAGGACGAGACGGTTCTGGCCAAGGAAATCGAAATGGTCACCTTCTTCCTCAACATCCACAAGATGAGGCTGCAGAGCCGGTTGACCTATGAAATCGACGTCGCCTTGGATGCCGGGAACGTGCGATGCCCGCGTTTCCTGTTGCAGCCGCTGCTTGAGAACTGCATCGCTCATGGTGCGTCCACCGTTCTGCGGACCGTCCATATCCGTCTCTCGGCGACAGAGACGGCGGAGGAAATCAGGGTTACCGTCTCCGATAATGGAAGCGGAATCCCTCCGGAGAAGCTGCAGGCCATTCAAGCCCGGCTAGCGAGACGAGACGAGGCGGGCGAAGAGGAGCAGGAGGGCGGAGTCGGGCTGGTTAACGTGAACGAGCGCATCCGTTCGTTCTACGGCGGAGCATCGCGGCTGGAAATCGCAAGCAACCCCGGCCAAGGGACGGCTCTGTGCGTCATTATTGCGAAAGGAGGGGAACCCGGCGATGAAAATATTGATCGTGGACGATGAGCCGCTCATCCTGAGCGGGCTGGTCAAGGTGGTGAGCGAAGTCGCTCCCGTCGGAGCCCGGTTCCGCGATGCGGGCAACGCCTATGAGGCCCTGGAAATCATGAAGGAATATTGGCCCGACGTGATGATTACGGACCTCAACATGCCGGAGAAAAACGGGTTCGATTTGATCGAAGAAGCGAGACAGGACGGGTTATGCGACCGCTTTATCATATTGACCGGCTACGACGATTTCGAATACGCGCGAAGGGCGTTGCGTGCGGGAGTCGTGGACTACCTTCTGAAGCCGATCGATAAGGAGGAAATCGCGCGGCTGCTCGAACGGGTGAGCGCGGAACTCCCTTCCGAAGGCGATACGGATTACTCGAAACACGCCAAGCGGATTCTCGCCTACATGGAGGCCAATTACAACAGCGTGCTTTCCCTGGATCATCTCGCCGACAAGATGGATCTTCATCCGAATTACATCAGCAGTCTATTTAAGAAGGAAACCGGCGATACCTTCGTCCATTACCTGAACGCGCTGCGGATCCGGGAGGCGCGGAAGCTGCTCCGGGCGCAGCGCCATCTCCTCGTCAGCGCCATCGGGCAGCAGGTTGGCTACGAGAATAAGCATTACTTTACGAAAGTGTTCAAGAAATATACGGGAGTCACGCCCAGCGAGTATCGGGAGAGCAAGTCGCCGGTGGAAGATTGAAAGGCGTCAACCGTACAAGGAGGAATTGCGAAAATGAAAAAGCAAGGTTTGAATCCGTATCTTCCCTCTTGGTATTATCTCTATGCACGGGGCTATGTCTGGCGTCGTTCGCATTGGAATCCAATTAGGGAAAGCGAGGATGGAATATGGAGAACCTGCACGCGACGGCCGTTCCTGCCGAGTACATGAGGGCGGTCAAGAAGGAGCTTCAGGGGACGTTAACCGAAATCGAGTACCCGGTCCGGAACTACATTAACGTGTCACGGCTGCTCGTGACGGATCGGCATATTGAATCTGCAGAGGCGGGAAGACAAACGGTCAGCGGAGACCCGATCGCCAAGAAGTGCAACATCTATCTTCCCTCCGGCTATGAAGAAAACGCGGAGGGCAATCGATATAACGTACTGTATCTGCTTCACGGAGTGGGCGGAGACCCGGCCGAGTGGTTGCGGGGCAACGGGCAAATCGGCGGGAATTTTGTCCTTTGCAATATTCTGGACAACTTGATCGCCGAGGGCGAGATCGATCCGCTCATCGCCGTTTTCCCCAACGGGCGATCCGCGCCTGATCATATGGACAGATCTTTCAATTCCGAAGGAACCAACATGCTCGGCTTCTATTATTTCGATTATGAGCTCAGATACGATCTGATCCCCTTCATCGAATCGACATACCGTACGTACGCGGACATTACGGACACTTCGGCCGAGGGGATCGCTTACAACCGCTTGCACCGGGCGATCGCCGGTTTGTCCATGGGAGGCATGCAGTGCCTGAACTTGATTCTCGGCGGCTACCGATGCGATTCGGTCGCTTACACGGAAAACAAGCACGGCTGGAGGAACGGGTTGGATACGACCGTGCTCGCGCCGGGCATGCTCGATTTGTTTGCCTATGTTGGCGTTTTCTCCAATGCCCCAACGTCGAGCGAAGGTCCGGTTCTGGGCGCAAGCCTGGCGTCTGCCGGGCACAAGCTCCATTTGCTGTATATGACCTGCGGCGATCGGGACGAGGTCTCCATCGGCCCGTATACCAAGTCGATCGAAGGGCTCGCGGATGCAGCGGGAGACAAGCTTGGCCACTTTTACCGGGTTCTCGTGCCGGGCGGCGTACACGATTTCGGGGTGTGGAATCACGGCGCCTACAACTTTAGTCGACTGGCATTTTCCAGCAGTTTCGCGGATTAGGAGGGTCTTTTCATGAAGATGCATTTGTTTTCTTCCCGATTCGGTGGACGAAAAAGGATCGTATTGGTAAAATTATATTACAGAACATAGTTTTACATTATAGAACTAAGGGGATTGCAGCTTCACATGCCGATCATTCAAGCCTTGGACCGGGCGCTCCGGATTTTGGATCTGTTCGACGAGCATAACCGGGAGTTGAAAATCACCGAGATCAGCAGCCGAATCGGCTTGCATAAGAGCACGGTCCACTCTCTTTTGAAGACGCTTCAAATGCACAGGTACATCGAACAGGACGAGAATGGACTTTACCGGCTCGGCATGCGTTTGTTGGAGAAGGGCCAGTCGATCCTTCAAGGCTTCGATATTCGGGAAGTCGCCAAGCCGTATTTGCAGCAATTGTCCGATCAGACGGGGCAGACGGTGCATCTGGTGATCCGGGACGGAGGGGAGGGAGTATACATCGATAAGGTGGAGGGGAGCAGGGCGGCGATCCGGTACTCGAGGATCGGAAAACGCGTGCCCCTGCACAGCAGCGCAGTAGGCAAGGTGCTGGCGGCAATGGCTCCGCCCGAGGATCTGGCAAAAACCTTGAAGAACTACGTCTATACCCTCCATACGCCGAATACGATTACGAACGAGAAAGCGTTCCGGGAGGAATTGGAACGCGTGCGGGAGTCGGGCGTCGCCTACGATAAGGAAGAGAATGAGCCGGGCGTGCGATGTGCGGCGGCGCCGGTTTACGATCACGGCGGGCAGATCGCCGCGGCCGTCAGCATTTCGACGATGGCGTTCACCGTGAGCGAAGAAGAGCAGGAGCGTTTCGTGAGGCTCATTCGCGACGTTGCAGACCGTATTTCCCGGGGGCTTGGCTATCGGGGGTAATGTCGATAAAACCGGACGCATGACCTCGTGTCATGTGTTTATTCTCGGCACAAAACGAGAACGCGGTTTTATAATATAAAACTACAGTGGAGGCGAAGCAGTATGCGCATATTCAGGTATCGGGATAGCGGGGGGCTAATCTTAGGGGTCATGGCGGACGATGGATCTGCTTTCAAACTGGATGAGCCGGACCTCATTACGTTATGGAAAGCAGCCCGCGCACAAGGCGTCATGCTCTCGGAATTTGTAGCGGAACGGATCGCCGAATCTGTGCCTTTATCGAGGCAAGCGGAATCGCTGGATCTGGCGATGCCGGTTGATGCACCTGAAGTATGGGCGGCAGGCGTAACCTATGAGCGGAGCCGGCAGGCGAGAAATTACGAGGCCACGAGTGGGCGGCTGAACGCGGATACATTCTACGATAAGGTGTATGAGGCGGAGCGGCCGGAGCTGTTCCTGAAATCGACCGCTGCACGTACGGTCGGTCCGGGCGAGCAGGTGTGCCTGCGAAGCGACTCTGCCTGGCAAGTGCCCGAAGCGGAGCTCGGCCTCGTTCTGGATCGCGACGGAACGATCATCGGCTACACGGCCGGAAACGATATGAGCTGCCGGGATATCGAGGGCGAAAATCCGCTCTATTTGCCGCAAGCGAAAATTTGGAAGCGTTCGTGCGCGATCGGACCGTTCATACGGCTGGCGGATACGGTAGCGGACCCCTATGCGCTTGCCGTTTCATGCCGGATATACCGCGGCGGCGTCAAGATGTTCGATGAGACGGCGAACACGGGGATGTTGAAGCGAAAATTGGATGAGCTGATCGTTTTTCTGAAACGCGACAACGAGCTGTTCGACGGAACCGTTCTGCTGACGGGCACGTGTCTGGTGCCGCCGAATCAGTTCACGCTCAAGTCCGGCGATCGGATCGAGATCGAGGTCGAAACGATCGGAACGCTCGTGAATACGGCGGTAAACGTGCACGAATTGGACACGGCCTCGGTTGCGCTATAAGAAAGAAGGAGGATACATTCATGGACACGCAATCCGTCTTCATCGTTGACAATTATATCGGAGGAAGCTGGACGCCTCCGGCTTCGGGCAAACGGGTGCCGAGTCTGAATCCGGCAAGGCATGGCGAGACGGTCGGAGAGGTTCCCGTCTCCGGGATCGACGATTTGAACCGAGCCGTTGCTGCGGCCGATGAAGCAAGACGCGCATGGAACATGCTGACGGGAGCGCAGCGCGGTGCGTTCCTTTTCAAGGCGGCCGACCTGCTGGAGAACCGGATCGAGGAGATCGGCCGGACGATGACCCGGGAAATGGGAAAGACGATCGGGGAAGCGAAGGGAGAGACGGCGAGAGGCGCTGCCATTCTGCGCTATTACGCGGGTGAAGGAATGAGGAAGACAGGCGACGTCATTCCGTCAACGGATGCGGATGCGCTGATGTTCACCACTCGCGTGCCGCTCGGGGTCGTAGGCGTCATCTCGCCGTGGAATTTCCCGGTAGCCATTCCGGTCTGGAAGATGGCGCCCGCGCTTATCTATGGCAATGCCGTCGTCTGGAAGCCGGCAACCGAAACGGCCGTCACGGCTTCTCTCGTCATGCAATGTTTCCATGATGCCGGCTTCCCGGCCGGAACCGTCAATATGGTGGTCGGCAGCGGAGCGGTCGTCGGACAGGGCATCGCCGAGCATCCGGGCATCCATGGCATAACGTTCACCGGTTCCAACGGCGTCGGCAAGCGGGTCGGTCAGGCCGCTCTGGCGCGAGGCGCCAAATATCAGCTGGAAATGGGCGGGAAAAATCCGATCATCGTGGCGGCGGATGCCGACTTGGAGTTGGCCGCGGAGGCGGCGGTGAGCGGCGGACTTCGTTCCACGGGCCAGAAATGTACGGCGACGAGCCGGGCCATCGTCGTCAGCGAGGTCTATGACGCGTTCAAAGAGAAGCTGCTGGCCAAAGTGAGCAACCTCGTCGTCGGCGACGGTCTGGATGCCAAGACATGGTTGGGACCGTGCGCGAACGAGAACCAATATGATACGGTAATGAATTTTATACGCAAAGGCAAAGAAGAGGGCGCCGTCCTGTTGGTCGGCGGCGAACGTCCCGACGATCCGGCGCTTAGGGAAGGCTTCTATGTAACGCCGGCCGTGTTCGAAGGAGTAACGCCGGAAATGTCGATTGCAAGGGAAGAAATTTTCGGCCCCGTGCTAGCGCTTATCGAAGTGCGCGATCTCAAGGAAGCGATCGCCGCGGCGAACGATACGGAATTCGGACTCAGCGCCTCATTGTATACGCGCAATATCGGAAACGCCCTGACATTCATCAAGGAGTCCGAAGCAGGTCTCGTTCGGGTTAATGCGGAGACGGCCGGCGTGGAGCTTCAAGCGCCGTTCGGGGGCATGAAACAGTCCAGCTCGCATTCGCGGGAGCAGGGCACGGCGGCGATCGAATTCTACACGTCGGTGAAGACGGTTTTCGTGAAGCCTTAATCCGGAGGGGGAGGAACGCGGGTGAGCGATAGAATCCATCACATCATGGGGAACCATGACGATGCGTATTTCCATGTGGTGACGCATGCACCCGGTCCGACGGGCACGCTGCCGCTCACGCCGGAGCTGCTGCTGAATGCGCCGAGCGGGGATCTGTTCGGCTGGTCGCAAAACGTCGGAATGGGCTGGCGGGCGGACCGGCTGACGGGAAGGCAGGTGCTCATTCTGGGAACGCTTGGCGGTATCCGGAATGAAGACGGCACGCCGGCGGCGCTCGGTTATCATACCGGTCATTGGGAAGTCGGTCTGTTGATGAAAGCGGCGGCGGATGAAATCAACACGGCAGGCCATATTCCGTTCGCGGGATACGTCAGCGACCCATGCGATGGACGTTCGCAGGGAACGACGGGTATGTTCGATTCGCTTCCTTATCGTAACGACGCGGCGATGGTCATGCGACGGCTGATCCGCTCGCTGCCGACACGCTCGGTCGTTCTGGGCGTTGCGACTTGCGACAAAGGACTGCCGGCCATGATGCTTGCGCTAGCGGGCATGACGAAGCTGCCGGGCGTCATCGTGCCGGGCGGGGTGACGCTGCCTCCGACGAATGGCGAGGATGCCGGCAAGATCCAGACGATCGGCGCCCGCTACGCGAACGGCGAGCTTTCACTGGAGGAGGCTGCCGATCTGGGCTGCCGCGCCTGCGCGTCGCCGGGAGGCGGGTGCCAATTCCTCGGCACCGCGGGAACTTCCCAGGTCGTGGCGGAGGCGCTCGGCCTGACCGTCCCGCACGCCGCGCTTGCGCCGTCGGGCCAGCCGGTCTGGACGAATATGGCGCGGCAGTCCGCCCGTGCCGCCATGTCGCTCGCCGAACTTGGCCTGACGATGGGCGATCTGCTGACGGATGCATCCATCCGCAATGCGATGGCGGTACACGCCGCTTTCGGCGGTTCGACGAATCTGCTCCTGCATATCCCGGCCCTTGCCCACTCCGCAGGACTCGCCGTTCCCGACGTATCCGATTGGTCAACGATCAATCGTGAGGTGCCGCGACTCGTTAGCGTATTACCGAATGGACCGATTCCGCATACGACCGTCCGCGTGTTTCTCGCAGGCGGCGTTCCGGAAGTCATGTTGCACTTGAGGCGATTAGGGTTGCTGGATGTGCGGGCGCTTACGGTCGTCGGTTTGAAGCTGGACGAAACGCTGGATTGGTGGGAGACGTCGGAGAGACGCCAGCGCATGAGGACACGCCTCAGAGAGCAGGAAGGCATCGATCCGGACTCCGTCATCTATCGTCCGGAACGTGCACGCGCCGCAGGCCTTGCACCTACCCTTACGTTCCCGTCCGGCAATATCGCGCCGGAAGGCTCGGTCATCAAATCGACGGCCATCGATCCGTCGGTGATCGGTCCGGACGGCATCTTCCGGCACGTCGGCCGAGCGAAGGTGTTCACGACCGAACGCGCGGCGATACGAGCGATCAAGACCGGAGGCATCTCTGCCGGCGATGTGTTGGTGTTGATCGGCCGCGGGCCTTCCGGCGCCGGCATGGAGGAGACGTACCAACTCACCTCGGCGCTAAGGTACCTCTCCTTCGGGAAGGAGGTATCGTTGCTGACCGATGCACGGTTCTCCGGCGTTTCTACCGGCGCATGCATCGGGCACATAGGTCCGGAGGCGCTGGCGGACGGTCCCATCGGACGGCTTCGCGATGGCGACTGGATCGAGATCCGGATCGACACGCGGAAGTTGGAAGGATCGGTTCATATGGTCGGTTGCGGCGAACGGCCGGATTCCCCTGAATCCGGAACAGCCATTCTTGCCGCCCGATCCCTGCATCCCGGTCTCGCGGAAGATCCCGAGCTTCCGGACGACACGCGGCTGTGGGCAGCGCTTCAATCGGCCAGCGGCGGAATCTGGAAAGGCTGCGTGTATGATACGGATCGCATCATCCGGACGTTGGAAGCAGGCAAACGCGCATTGGCTGCAGAAACGCATGGCTTGCAACGATGAGGTATGGGTTCGATCCCCTTCGTCTCCGAATGCAAACAACCGATCCTCATCAGGGTCGGTTGTTTGCATTTGGAACTCTAATCTGCCCTCAACGGCAACGGATATAACGCCCTGGAGGCATTCCTTCCGATTTCGAAAATTGTTTCGTAAAGGAATAAATATCCCCATAACCAAGACTAAGGGCTACTTGTTTGATAGGAAGTCCGGAGAGGAGCATCATTTTGGCCTGTTTCATCAATTGTTCAATGTGGTACCGCTGAGGGGAAACCCCGGTCGAGGCTTTAAACAGCTTCCTGAAATTCTCATAGCCCATATTGATGGCTGCTGCAGCTTCCTTCCTATCATAATGGATATCGTTGGAGCCGCCGATGAGTTGGCAAGCCTTCGCTATTTTATGTTCATTGTCCTCTTTCTGCGTATAAGGAACGCTGCCGTGTAATCGGATCATGAGCTCTTGCGCTCTCATCAGCACGTAGGGGAGCCTATCATCCGCAGCGCCTTTAAGCGTGTTTAGCAAGGCAGCAAAATCAAGTACCAAATCGCTCGTAAGCCGCGTCGCCCGCACCTCTTGATCAGAGTTGATCATTCCAAGCGTTTTGAGGTAATGATAGACAGGATAGCCTACGCTAATATAAAACTCGATCCATTCCCCATCGGGCTCGATTTCGGTGGAGTGCATACGTTCGGGCAAACGCTGAACCAGATCCCCCGCTTGCATCGGAATCACGGTGCCGTCCTTCGAGATAAATCGTCCACTGCCTTGCAGGATCACAAAACAGCTGTAATATCCGATCATAAAGTCATATTGGGAACGATCCGCCGTTCTTTTTCTCATAAAGCCGCATGACATGATGCCTTGGTTGAAATCGTCGCCGATACACCGGTATACGACATCGTTTTCCTTTATCCCGTCGTAATTCATTCTGTTGCGCACCTACCAAAATGGATAAATGAAATCCCAGCCTTAACATTTCAAATGAAGACTTGTCCTTATATTATAGGGGTATCGATTATAGGGTACAACCAATTAGAACAATTGGCGAGAGGATGAATGCAAACGTATGAAGCTGAACAGAGACTGGGAAAATCCGCATGTGGCGCAGAAGAACCGTTACCCCATGCATGAGCCGTATGGCGTATACGAAACCGTGGAACAGGCGCTAAGCGGAGATCGCAGAAAGTCGAAATACGTAAAATGCTTAAACGGCTTGTGGAAATTTCAATTGTTTCCGTCTCCGGATGTGGTAACCGATGGGTTCTATCATCCGGAATTTGACACGTCCCAGTGGGAGGATATCCCGGTTCCTTCCAACTGGGAGCTGCACGGATACGGAAAACCCATATACACCAATATCAAGTATCCCTTTGTGCGGAAGTGGGCGGACTCCCGTCATGAAATTCAATTGAAGAAAGATGAATTTGTATGGAATCCGCCTCATGTGCCGGAAGATAACCTCACCGGATGTTATGTCCACTTGTTCGAAATCCCCGAACACTTTACCGGCCGGGATCTATTGATCGATTTTGCCGGCGTGGAATCTTGCTTTTATTTGTGGCTGAACGGGAAGTTCGTCGGTTATTCGTCGGACAGCAAGCTTAACGCTTCTTTCGAGATAACGGATTACATCCAAAAGGGGCAGAACCGTTTAGCCGTCCAGGTGATGCGATTCGGAGCCGGCACTTATCTGGAGGATCAGGACTACTGGCATCTCTCGGGGATCTACAGAGACGTTCTGATTTATGCCAAGCCGCGAATGCGCATTCATGATTATAAAATCGAAACGCTCTTTGCGGGTCAATACGACAATGCCGAATTGGCCGTGACGGTCCATCCTAATAATCGAACGAGCGGCTACGGGGAAGCTCACGTGCGGCTGTCTCTTTACGATCATGAACACAAATTGGTTACGCAATTTGAAACGCCGAAATTTGCGGATTGCAGATCCTACCTGCAAGAGAACTATGTGGCGAAGGTCAAACAAACCATTCACAATCCCAAATTGTGGAGCGACGAAATTCCTTACCTTTATCGGTTGGTATTGGAAATGATCGACCCTGACGGCAATGTCGTTGACATCGAGAGCGCACATGTGGGCTTCCGCGAAGTCAGTATGGATAAGAATGGCATATTGAAAATAAACGGAAAACGTCTCATCGTCCGCGGAACGAATCTTCATGCGTTTTGTCCCGAAACGGGGCGCGTGGTGTCGACGGAGTATATGCGCGAGCAGATCAAAATCATGAAATCGCTGAATATCAATGCGGTAAGAACGAGTCACTATCCGCATGCAGTCGAATGGTACGACCTCTGCGATGAGCTGGGCATTTATGTCGTGGACGAGGCCAATATTGAGACCCATGGCATCGGCGGTCAGCTCAGCGCATCTCCGGAATGGACGCATGCTTATATGGAACGTGCGGCTCGGATGGTGCTCAGAGATAAGAATCATCCCTCGATCATTCTGTGGTCCCTGGGCAATGAATCCGGGTACGGAGCGAACCATGCCGCCATGTACGGTTGGATGAAGGAGTATGATCGAACAAGATTTGTCCAGTACGAGTCCTTGAATCCTCCGGCCCACATTTCCGATATCCTGGCACCCATGTATCCTGGGAAGGATTGGATCCTGGAATGCATGGCCAACTCCGAAGACCTGCGGCCGTTTATTATGTGCGAATATGCGTATTCGAAAAGCAACAGCAACGGGAATTTCAAGGAGTTCTGGGACCTTATTCATCAATTCCCGCGGTTTCAGGGCGGTTTCATTTGGGACTTCCAGGATAAAGCGCTTGTGAGGTACGATGAATCCGGGAACAAAAAATATGTTTATGGCGGCGCGTTCCAAGAAGAGATCGTGGATTCCGCGCCCGATATGTGCCTGAACGGCGTTGTATTTCCGGATTTAACGCCGAAACCGGCTGCCTATGAAATCAAACATGTTCAATCTCCCGTTCAGATCGATTACTTTGAACGACCCTATGATATTCCGAGTAACAAGAGTTATCGAATATATAATCACTATACGCATCGAGACTTGAGCCACCTGGAAATCGGTTGGGAGCTTGTTTGCGACGGGAAGGTTGTCCAAAAGGGTACATTACCCAAATTGAACACGCCGGCTGGATCTATGGACCATGTTCAGCCACCCTACGATCCATCCAGGGTCTCGGGAGAAGCGTACTTGAATTTCTATGCTTATCTGGACGAGGATACGTATTATGCAAACAAGGGAACCAGTATTTATGCCTGCCAGATCGAATTGAATGATTCCCTTCACGCAATCCATACCGGAGAAATTGAAAGTGGAAGCCTAACCTATGAAGAAACCGCAGATCGAATTCTTATTTATCATGAAAATACGAACGTGGTCTTCTCGAAAGAAACGGCAGAATTCATTTCCGTGCGTTACAATAACCGGGACTACTTTACAGGCGGGACTAACAACTTCTATCGCCCGCCAACGGGAATAGACGCCGGTATTCCCGGCGAGACGCTGAACTATGCGGATGATTGGAGAAGCCTCGGGCTGGACTCCAATCGGAAAGAGATCAAGCATATCCGGGTTTATGCAGCGACTGCTTCTGTTTTCATTCAGGTTCATGCTTTGTATCATGGGTGCATCGAAACGCGAACCGAATATAAGATTGGCGGTAAAGGCATTGAAATTACCAACGCGGTCGTGAATAATGCCCATGTCGATACCCTTCCGAGAATCGGTCTAAGTTTTACCTTCCCTGCTGCCTGGAACCATATCCAATGGTATGGCCGCGGGCCATGGGAAAACTATGCGGACCGTAAAATGTCTGCCTTCGTCGGGATCTACGAAAGCTCCGTTCAGGCTCAACATGTTCCCTACATCGTGCCGTGTGAATGCGGGGGCAAGGAGGATGTCCGCTATTTAGTTGTGTCCGCGGATGATCGCAAGGTAAAAGTTACCTCGGCGGGTCACTTCCATTTTGATATCCATCACCACAGCATCGGACAGTATGACAAGGCTGCCTATGAAGACGAGCTTGGCTCATCCGATTCCGTTTTCCTTCATATCGATTATAAACATGCGGGTCTTGGCGGAGACAACGGTTGGATCAAAAACATTCACGATGAATATAAAATCGGAAAGGGCATCTATGTTTACAAGATCGTATTAGAGATCGTGGATTGAACAGCAGTGCCCCGAAAGTGAGGAATAGAAGTAAAAAGTCGAAGACTCCAACTCCACTTGTCAGTGGTGTGTGGAGTCTTCTTTGCCGCCCGCCTCACGTTTATCGTGTCAATCAAAATTGGATGACCGCCATCTGATGACATTCCCATTCCGGCAGCTCGTACCGCACGATACCGCCTTCTTGCACAAACGGAATTTCGATTAACTGCGGAGCCATATACACTCGCCGTACCGGCCGGGGAACACGGATGGCGGCTTTCGTGCCGCGAATCGGCAATATATCCTCGATGACTTCGACGCCTTTCCCGCGCCTGATCGGCGATGCATACAGGAGATGGTGGATCCAGCGGTTCTGCTCTTCCTGCGATTGGATCGTCGTAACACCCTGCGCAGGCAAATCGGTATCGAGCGTTTTGCCGGGAAGAAGCCGGTTCAGCGCCCATACGACCATTTCTTTCAAGATCAAGCTGCCCTTGTCCGCGTAATCCTCGAATACGTTCCATGCGATATAGATCCCGTCCGGTCCTTCCGCCATGCCGACCGCCGATCGGACATTGGTGCTGGGCGCATGCTGGTGGGAGCAGAAGGTGAAGATATCGCGGTTGAAATAAGGATTTTCCTGTGACGCAAGCTCCGATCCGCTGTCCGTCAGTTCGACCATCTGCCCTTCGCCGTACATGATGAATGAAGCGGATCCAAGTGCTTGCAGCGGGAAATTCGGCCGTATGTACGAAGGGCGGTAAGGGTTGGGGCCAAGTGGGCGGACACCGAGGTCCAGCGCAAACGTCTTTCGATCCGCCGTCATGCCGGAGCTGCCGGTTGCAAGCACTTTGCCTCCGCGTTGCAGGAATTCCGATAGCTTCCGCTTCAACCCATCATCTACGAACACCCGATCCGGCAATAGGATCACCCGATACGCATCGAAGTCCGCTTCGCAATCAATGACGTCAAATAAAAACTTGCCTTCCAGCAGAAACCGCACCGCTCCGGCATCCGGATCCGCGGTTCGATCTTCGTGAGATTCACCTGACGGATGCACACCTGCCGCTTCCAAGGACAACAAGGCAACATCGGCTATGTTGCGCGTATCCGTGCACCACTTTTCCTTTCCTTTCACTTCCTGATAGGCTTTCCCGATCAAATCGTAGGTGGCTTCATCCATCAGCCCCTCCGGATGCAGCTGGTCGCCGATCGAGCACCGCGCTCCGTTCGCGAGGCAAAGCGCCGTCTCGTACCGAAGCGCATTCGGATGCTTGTAACCGCCGAATTCCCCCCATGATGTATGGAATTTCCCCGTCATCCCCAAATATGCCAAACCCAGAGCTTGAGCATAACGTACGGATAGCGGAAAGTGATCGTAACCCCAGCCTCCCGTCGGCAGAGATTCCAGTTCAAAATGCGTGTTCAACGCCGCCAAATCGCGCCGGCCCCGCCGAATGTGGCCTCCGTTATGGAAGACGGGAAGTCCTGCCTTGACTTCATGAACCGTTTGATTGGCGCGATCCGCGTAATTCCGGTACGTTCGCTCCCACATCCGCTTCATCGCCTCCCGATCGCGCGGGTCGGCACCTTCGGCGCGAATCGCCGAAACACAGTGCTGGCAATAGCATTCGCGCACGCCGACGATGTCGAGGAATATTCCGTCGGCGTCATACCTCGTCACGACCTCCCGGATTTGCTCCAGCAAATAATCGAGGTAGGGCGTATTCATGCAAAATTCGTGATAGCCGGGCTGCATGAAGTCAACGGCCCATTGCGTTCGCTCGGACTTGCCGCGAATCAACCATTCGGGATGGCGGCGGGCCATCTTCTCATCCAAACCGGCGGAGAGGTATACCGGCGTCTTGACCCCGATTTCGTGTGCCGCTTCGATCATAGCGCCTAGCAGATCGAAATCAAGCTCCGGATGTCGTTCATTCGCTTCCGACGGGTGATAGGCCCACCCATGATGGCATTTGGAAAACACCGTAATGGAATCGACGCACCCGCGGAGCAGCATCTCCTGAAATTGCGCTTTGGAGAAATGTTTGCCGATACCTTCGATCGCCTCGGATGTATGAAAATCGAGATGTACTTGGCGAAAACGCATGCGAAGCTCCTCCCATCAACCATTCGTTTTCTTCCACTCTACCGCAACAAAATCCGGATAAATACTGAAGAAGACGACCATCTATAGTACAATATCGACTAATGTCATCTTCAGAAGGATTCGGTAAAGAGGAAGGAAATAGGAGATGGAATGTGTGGAGCTGAAAATACCTCCGCTGCCGCAGTTGGTCACTGTCGGCCATTCATGGTGGAGGCCGGGGACGATCCATTTTGAGCGGCGGTTTCAAGTGTTCGATCTCCAGTTCGTCGCCCGCGGAAGCCTCCATATGACGGAAGAGGATGCGGCATACGATCTTGGCGACGGAGGGGTGTTGCTGCTCGAACCCGGACTGACCCATGTCGGCCATAGGGAAACCGCCGTCGACACTGAGCTTTATTGGGTGCATTTCGTCCATGCCGCACCGGAGAGACGTCTTCCCCACGATAAAATCAACTGGCCTCAACCGCTGCTTCGCGGTACGGACGCTGATCTGTCACCCACGGAACAGTTCATGTATCTGCCCAAATTCGCTCATCTGGATTTGCGCCCGCTTCTCCCGATCTTGGATGAGATGGTACAGGTTCACCGGGAGTTGTCGATTCATAATGCGCTGCGGCTGCAAGTTCTGCTGGGCGAACTATTGATCCGGCTGCAGAATACGACCCGGCAATATGTCCGTTCGCGAGCCTATGCGGTCAGTGAAATGGTGATCGGCTATTTGAAAGAACGGCTTACGCTGCCGTTCGACGCTGCCGGGATGGAGAAGGAGTTGCATTTCCGGTTCGATTACCTGGCCCGTTGCATGAAACGATTCACGGGCATGAGTCCTCTGCAATACTTCCATCATCTGAAAGTGGAGAAAGCCCGGCAGCTTCTAGCCCAGGACCGCTTGTCCATCCGGGAGGTAGCCGAATATTCCGGGATTCCGGATGTGAATTACTTCTGCAGGCTGTTCCGCAGGAAAACCGGAATGACTCCAAACCAATACCGCTCGATGCTTCAAGGATTCGTGTGAGAAGCGGATAGGAAGCAAAAGGGCTCCGAGAACCATTGGAAAAGCCAAGACCACCTCGAACAAGTCCACGTATAATAAAGCATGTACCGACAACCAGAGATGATAAAGGATGCTGATCGTTTCATGTCTTGTTATATTGGACGAATCATCATTGTAAGAAACGAAGGAACGGTCATTATTGGAAACGTCAGAAACATTTCCCCTTCCGAAACGTCGCGGACCACCGAGGGAGCAGGTCAGGATCTTACCGGAGAGGGTACGAATGCTACCGCCCCCATAACGCTTCCGACTCTCCCGACAATGCCGCCACGCGCAAGATAGGGACAGGCAGTCATTTCGTTGAGCGCGAGAGGTCGGGAGTGCGTTACGCAGGCCTATTAGAAAATAACGAAACCGGTACCTGCAGACACTCAGGTACCGGTTTCCGTGTCACAGCGTAAATCAAGTTTTCCTTTTCGCTATACCGCCGCCGATCTAGGCCTATCCAAAGAATTCCGTGTCCCTGTGGCCAGATTCACTTGCGCGTTCATTCGTCCGCTGATTGAATTCCGAATCCATCCAGAGAATTCATGTATTCCCTGGGAGTTTGATTTTTGAACTTCTTAAACATCTTCCCGAAGTAGGTCATATTGGAGTATCCAATCATTTGTGCGATCTGCTGGATTTGGTAACGCCGGGTCCGAAGGAGTTGTTCGGCCTCGTTCACTCGTAGCATATTCATGTATTCGACCAAGGTTTTTCCAGTGGTTTTTTTGAACAAATAACAGAAATAATTCGGACTGATGCAACAAATCTGCGCGGCATGCTCAACACTCATGGGTTCATTGAAATGTTGGCTAAGATGCAGGAGCAAGGGTTGAATGACCCCTTCGCGCCTGTTGTTTTTAGAAGGATGCTGGGAAATCGGAGTACACTGAAGGGCATGTCCCAGCGATTCAAATAGAGAAGCCTTGACTAGAAGTTCATAGCCGAATTTTTTCTCTCTGTGATAATTGATCATCCTTTCGATAATGGCGTGAATTCGAGCCGTAACGGTTTGTTCAGCCCGATAGAAGCATGGCGGTTGAATCTCTTGGTTAAGCAACGGCTTGATATATTTCATTTCCGTATTGTCCAGAGAGCTATTCCGCAGCAAGGCCTCATTAAAAACGACAGCGTACAATTGGCTGTCTTCGCCGATCGGAAACGCGGAATGCATCTGTCGGGTATTGATGAAAGCGACATCACCCTCGTACAAATCCTCGAAGCGGGTATCCACTTGGACACGGAAACTCCCGTTCACAATCGCAATCCATTCCAGATGATCGTGCCAGTGCGGGGGAATAATCCTGGAATGGGATCCGCATAGGTGGAACATATTGATTGGAAAGGTCAGATCGGGAATATCCGTATGTTCCTTGCTGGGTAACCAATGAGTCGAAGCCTCCATTACCGATGATCCCCCTAGAATCGTAATATTGAACGAAAACATCCTATTTTTCGAGGTAGATACTCGTTCAATAACATAATTATAATTGACTTGTAAAGCGCGTTTTATGAAACGTATGCAAGATTTTCAGGGTACAGATTAGGGGCTATGGGGGGACAAAATGTTTCGTATTGATGAAAATCGACTCATTCGGGAATATGACCATGAGAAGGTCTGGATCGAACCCTGGGGAGAAAATTCCTTGCGTGTACGTGCTTCCTATGCCTCGATAACGGATGACGAATGGGCGCTTCTACCCGCCGTTCGGACGGAACCGGAAATCGTGATTGAGGCGGATCGTGCCACGATTACGAATGGCAAGATCAAGGCCGAGATTACTCGCGATGGCCAAATGACGTTTTACAATCAGAAGGATGAAGTATTGTTGCGTGAAAGCAAAAATACCTATCAGCTCAAATATGGGGGGCGGGAACTCAGGGGGCATCAAGGAGGAAGTGATTTTCATCTCACACTCCGTCTAGAGTCCAATCCCACGGAGAAGCTTTATGGGATGGGGCAATATCAACAACCCTTTCTGAACCTGAAGGGCTGTCAACTCGAATTGACGCATCGAAACTCCCAGGCGAGTGTTCCGTTTGTGCTGTCCAATCTCGGCTATGGCTTCTTATGGCATAATCCGGCCGTAGGCCGTGCTAACTTCAACTTGAACGTAACGGAGTGGAGTGCTCCTTCCACCAAGCAATTGGATTACTGGATAACCGCGGGCGATACGCCGGCAGAGATCGAAGAATCGTATGCTGCAGCAACCGGCAAGGTTCCGATGATGCCGGATTATGCCATGGGCTTCTGGCAGTGCAAATTACGTTACCGTACGCAGGAAGAGCTTCTCGAAGTTGCGCGGGAGTATAAGAGAAGGAACCTGCCGATCTCCGTCATTGTCATCGATTTCTTCCATTGGACGAACCAAGGGGATTGGAAGTTTGACCCTGAATATTGGCCGGATCCGAAGGGGATGGTTGAGGAACTCAAGGAAATGGGCATTGAGCTTATGGTGTCCGTGTGGCCTACGGTTCAGACGGAAAGCGAAAACTTCGGCGAAATGCTGGAGAAGGGGTACCTCCTCCGCAACGATCGAGGGGTTCGAACCCAGTTTCAGTTTCTCGGCCAAAACGCCATCTTCGATGCCACCAACCCGAATGCCAGGAAATATTTGTGGAATATTATCAAAAAGAATTACTACGATTACGGCATTAAGGTGTTCTGGCTGGATGAGGCCGAACCGGAGCTCTCGGTCTACGATCATGATATTTACCGTTATCATATCGGCTCAAGCCTGCAAGTCGGGAACATTTACCCGTCCAAGTACAGCCAGACGTTCTATGACGGCATGGCCGCGGAAGGCCAGTCCAATATCATCAATCTGGTCCG
Organism: Cohnella sp. CFH 77786; assembly: GCF_019400745.1. Classification (GTDB taxonomy): domain Bacteria; phylum Bacillota; class Bacilli; order Paenibacillales; family Paenibacillaceae; genus Cohnella. The sequence goes on from NZ_WJIB01000002.1 coordinate 338,079, forward strand.
CTGCGCCTGGGCGGGCAGTCAGCGTTATGGAGCACTTGTCTGGTCTGGGGATATTGCTTCGACCTTTGAAGTATTCGGTTACCAGGTGCGCGCCGGACTGAATATGGCGATTGCCGGAATTCCTTGGTGGACGACAGATATTGGCGGTTTTCACGGGGGCAACCCGGATGATCCCTCCTTCAGGGAACTCATCATCCGCTGGTTCCAATACGGCGTCTTCTGCCCGGTATTCCGTTTGCATGGAGATCGTGTGCCGCATACTCCCGGCATCGGGCCTGCCGGAGGAGGCATATGCGGCAGCGGCGCCGCCAACGAAGTCTGGAGCTACGGCGATGAGGCGTATGAGATTATGGTTAGCCACCTGCATCTGAGAGAACGGCTTCGTCCTTATATTGCGGAACGGATGAAGGAAGCCCATGAGAAGGGCACGCCGCCGATGCGGCCACTGTTTTATGATTTTCCGCAGGATTCCAAGGCGTGGGATGTAGAAGACCAGTTCATGTTTGGGCCGGATCTGTTAGTAGCCCCCGTTTTGCAGCAAGGCGCCAGAAGCCGAACCGTATACTTGCCGTCCGGAGCATTTTGGAAAGACGCTTATACGGGAGAACGGTTTGATGGCGGAGCTTCCATAATGGTCGAAGCCCCTCTGGAAAGGATTCCTGTATTTTTGAGAGATGGCGTAAAGCTGCCAATCGCTTCTGCGTGAATGGACGTCATGGATGGCAGCCGCCGCCGCAGCGGCGAGTCAAAGCCAAGAGATTGCGATGCGCAATCTCTTGCTTTGTTGATAGCGAATCGCTCGTTACGATATATGATACAATGGGAAAATGGTCCAAAATACTTTCGTTACGCTCTTGATCGCAGCAGGAGCAAGGAGGGCATTGTTTTGCCGGTACGGAATGACGAATACTCCGGGTATCTATTGGCGCATTTTATCGGGGAACAGCCTGACGGCGAGCAGGTCTATTTCTCCTACAGCGAGGACGGCCTGCATTGGAAGGATCTGAACGGGGGATTGCCTGTCCTGCGTTCCGAACTGGGGGAGAAGGGCGTACGGGATCCGTTTCTCGTGCGATCGCCCAAGGAGGACAAGTTTTACCTCATCGCTACGGATCTCCGCATCGCAAACGGGAAGGGCTGGGACAATGCGGTACATGCCGGAAGCCGCGACGTGATCCTATGGGAATCCGCCGATCTTGTGCATTGGTCTGAACCGTGGGCGGTCACGCTCGGCGTGCCGGGCGCCGGCTGCGTCTGGGCGCCGGAGGCCGTTTATGACGAAGCCGCGGACGAGTTTCTGGTGTTCTGGGCTTCCGCGACGCAAGAGCCTCAAGAAACCGAGCGGAAACATAAAATTTACAGCGCCCGTACCAAAGATTTCCGCAGCTTTACGGCAGCTGAAAAGTATATCGAACGAGAAAACCACATCATTGACACGACGATCATTGCCCGGGGCGATACCTACTTCCGTTACTCCAAGGATGAAACGACGAAGAATATCCGGGTCGAAAAAGGCACATCGCTGGAAAAGGACGCCTTCACCAACCTGCACGCTCCGGTTCTGGAGCAATTGTTAGGCGTGGAAGGCCCGCAAATGTATAAGTTCAACGACCGCGAGGAGTGGTGCCTGATTGTGGACCGCTTTGCGGAAGGAAAGGGCTACCTCCCCTTGGTGACCTCCGACCTTGAAAGCGGCGAGTTCCGGGTATTGCCGGAAGGATCGTTTGATTTGGGGAAAACGAAGAAACGCCACGGCGGAGTTCTCCCCATTACCGCTGCAGAATGCGGCCGCCTTCTGGCGGCGTTCGGCGACGGCCATCAGGCGCTGCCCGGGCAATTCGCGGACCCGGACCTAGCGAAATTCGGCGATCGCTATTACCTTTATCCGACGACGGATGGTTTCACGGGCTGGTCGGGCACGCAATTTCATGTGTTTTCATCCGATGACATGCGCATTTGGAAAGACGAAGGCGTGATCCTGGATCTTGCGACGGAAGATGTACCCTGGGCCGTCGGCAGCGCATGGGCTCCGGCCATTGCGAGCAAAAACGGCAAATACTTCTTCTATTTCTGCGGCAAAATGGAAAGCGGGGTCAGCGCCATAGGGGTCGCGGTCGCCGAGACTCCGGCAGGCCCGTTCCGCGCGCAGCCGCAGCCGCTTCTTACGATGGAACAGATGAAGCGTCTTGGCATCGCCATGGGCCAAACGATCGACCCGTCTGTCTATTATGAAGATGACGGCACGGCTTACCTGCTGTTCGGCAATGCGCACGCCGCAATCGTACAGCTCGGCGAAGATATGGTGTCCGTCATGGAGGATACGATGAAGAATCTTGTCGGCCTGCACGACTTCCGTGAGGCGGTTACCGTTCTGAAGCGCGGCGGGATTTATCACTTCACGTGGTCCTGCGACGACACCGGCAGCGAAGATTACCACGTGAACTACGGAACGGCGGAGCATCTATACGGGCCGGTCACCTATCGTTACCCGGTTCTTGTCAAAAATAAGGATAAAGAGATGCTGGGCACCGGCCATCATTCGATTCTCCAGGAGCCCGGAACCGATCAGTATTGGATGGCTTATCACCGGTTTGTCACGCCGCTGACCCGGTTTACGGAGGGAAAAGGCTATCATCGCGAAGTCTGCATAGACCCGCTCACCTTCGGAGAGGATGGGCTGATGCAGCGGATACAGCTGTAGAGGCCTTTACCGGGCCAGGCTAACCGATCCGGCGCCGAGCGGCGCCAAGTTCTCCAGCAGTCGCCAAGACTGTCGGCATTTGCCGACAGTCTTTCTTTTGCTCATACGGAAAGAATAAGTCCGCTTCGGCTCCAATTGTATCCACGCATTGATTCTTGCGAAGGAAGCGAGCTATCATTAGGACATCATTTCAGGATGGGGAATGAAACGTATGAACCAATTTCGCAGGCTGGGCCTGAATAAGCAAATAATTGCTTTGATCCTGATTATGCTTATCGTCCTTCTGATTTCCTTCGTCATTTCGAACCGGATTGCCGGGAGGATTATCGAGAAGAAGGTCACGGAGTCCGTCAGTAAAGTATTCCTGCAGGTTCAGGAGAAAACGGCGAGCTTCTATTCGGATATGGAGGGGATTTCGAATTCGCTGCTCTACAGCCCGACGGTTCAAACCTTCATGAGTTTGCAGGATCCATTGGAAAAAATTCTGATGGACAATGAAATCATATCCGTGTTCAACAACACAGTTACGTTAAAAGATAATATAAGAGGCATCCAATTGTTCGACCGGGAAGGCAAGATGGTCGAAAGCATCGGAATAGGGACAGGCCGATCGGTTCAGCTTCCGGTCGAATCGACGGTGTATTCGGGATTGTTGAGGGATCCGGAAGCAAAGACCGCCACCACCAACTACACCATAACCGTTCCCATTTATAATCTGAAGAGCTCCATATTCAAAGATTACAGAGGCACCGCCGTTTTTGTCATGGATGTCCGGAATTTCGGCAAAATTCTCGAAGGCGGGAAAATAACGAAAAATTCCACGCTTATGCTGCTCGATCAGCAGAATCATATCATCGTCAACGAAGGCACGGCGCTCAATATTGACGCCTCCCGTCTTGAGGATTGGAAGAAAGATACTCATTATATTGTCCAGACGGCCACGCTACCCCGAACGGGATGGAAGCTGGTCAGCATCATTCCGAAGAGCGAACTGCTGCAGGATTTGGATACCGTCAAAAGACTGAATATCGCGACGTATGTGATCATGTTCGGCATGCTGATCTTATTCTTGTTTATTTTCTCCACCCGGATTTTGAAACCGGTAAAGGAGATTATGGATTTTATGAGGTCTTATCCGAAGATGGAGCGCGATCGCCGGTTCAACGTGGTCTATCATAATGAAATCGGCGTTCTCGGCGCCAATCTGAACCGGATGCTGGATGAGATCGATTCCCTCGGCATTGAGATTCAGCAAACGCAAAAGCAAAAGTACGAAATCGAAATCGCGAAGAAGCAAATGGAAATATCGGCGTTTCGCAATCAGATCAATCCCCATTTTCTATACAACACGCTGGAATGCATACGCGCCATGGCTTTCTATTACAAGGTCGAGGACATTGCCGCGATCTCGGAATCCTTGTCCAAAATGTTCCGGTATTCGGTGAAAGGAAACGATTTCGTCACCATTCGGGACGAGATCGCCCATGTCGGCGAATACGCCAAAATCGTCGGGTTTCGTTTTATGGGAAGAATCAAGATCGAGATGAAAGGCGAAGAAGAATGGATGGAGCTGAAAACGCTTAAAATGCTGCTGCAGCCGATCGTCGAAAATGCCGTGTTTCACGGCTTGGAGAAAAAAATCGACAACGGCCTCGTAAGGATCACGGTTCGTAAGGACGAGAGGGACCAAATTCAATACATCATTCAGGATAACGGGTATGGGATGGAAGAAGAGCGGTACAATTCACTCGTCCATCGCCTCAGACAATGGGATTCGTCGGAAGGATCCGCCAACGAAGGCGATCAAGGAATCGGCTTGTTCAATATTTTCCGCAGACTCAAGCTGGTTTACGGCGACGCGGCTTCCATGACGATACAAAGCGTTTTGCACGAAGGCACGACGGTGATCGTTTCCTTCCCCATGCACCATCATTCGCAAAATAAAGAGGATGAGACAGCATGAATACGGTATTGATCGTTGATGACGAGCCTTGGGTTGCTTACGGCTTGAAACAATTGGTCGATTGGGAGAGTCTCGGCTATACCGTGATTGGCGAGGCTCACAATGGCATAACGGCGTTGGAGAAGATCGAAGAGAAACAGCCGAAGGTCGTCATTTCGGATATTCGCATGCCGGGATTAAACGGAATCGAGCTGCTGGAAGCGATCAGGGAGAGGCAGCTGGACACCAAAGTCATTCTGATCAGCGGCTATGCCGAGTTCGAATACGCGCAGAAAGCGGTCCGTCTCGGCGCCTTCGATTATTTGCTCAAGCAAGTCGAGAAGGACAAGCTGACCGAAACGTTGCTGCGTTTAAAAATCGCGTTGATGGACAAACAGCACGTTTACAGAGGATTGGATTTATTTCTGGACGATCTGTTCGAGTTGTTCGAGCCGGACAACAAAATCAAAATCAACAATTTTCTGGCCAACAAAGGGATTGAATTCGAGTATCCCCACTACCGCTTCATCAGCTGTTCCTACTTGCACTCCACCGTATCGGATAGCGGCGAACCATATACAACGGAATTCGGAATCCGGTATATGAGGTTTCGAACCGGACAACATAAAATCTCCATTCTGGTCAATTACGACGAGTACAAGAATCCGGTCGGTTTATTGAATTTCATATCGGGGAATCTCTCCAATGCCCGTCATATCGGCATCAGCAGCACGGGTATTTATTCTGCTCCTCTTGCCAAGCTTTATCAAGAATCGGATATTGCCCTGTCCAGCGCTCTTTTTCAGCAGGGTGAGCAGATCGTCGAATATAAAACGGCGGATCATGCCGCGATGGTTGCCAGAACGATCCTGCAAATCGAATTGGCGATTAAGGAAACGAAGCCTGCGATGATTCATCAAGGATTGGACGAGCTTTGCGAGGTATGCAAGTCCCGCCGAATGCTCATCGACCAAATCTCCACCATTTACAATCAAGTCGTTTCGCTTGTCTATAAGTACTTCGGCGACCGCGATGCCAATCCCGATATCGACTACTTAAGCTATGATCAAATCGTCCGTCATTACGGCTCCATCGATCAGTTGTTCGACGGGATCAAGGCGTTCTTCGAGCAACAGGCCGGGAGGGAGCCGCAGATTTCCAATGAAACGGCGAAGAAGATCGTCGGGTATATCGATTCCAGCTTTACGGAGGATATGATGCTGAGCGATCTATCCCGAAAATTCAACCTCAGTCTCGGTTATTTAAGCACCCTGATCAAGAAGGAAACGGGAAAAACGTATACGGACTATGTGACCGGCAAGCGTCTTCAGCTTTCCAAAGAATTGTTGAACGATCCATCGCTGTCCATCCAGGAGATCGTGGAGCGCGTGGGGTATAAAGATTATTTTCATTTCAACAAGCTCTTCAAGAAGCATTACGGCATCACGCCAAGCAAATATAGAAAAATGTAAGCACGATCTGAAAGGAACACCAAAATACGAAAATCCGAACATATGGCGGACCTACCGATCGGGGTATGCTGAAGAAGCAACGACACAATATCACTACAGGGGTGATCGGTAAGTATGAAACTGAAAGTGCTTTCTATTCTCGCCTTGGCCGGAACCGTTGCGTTAACGGGCTGCGGCGCCAACAAATCCGGAAGCAGCGCGGAGCCTTCGAAGGAGACGCAATCAAGCTCGCCGGCGGCATCGGCTTCGTCGGACGCGTCGGCAGCGCCGGTGGATGTGACATGGTTCAGTACGATCGGATTCTGGAACCCTCCTCAGTGGGATGCGAAGCCGGGAACGGTGATGGGCGAAATCACGAAGAAGACGGGGCTCACGTTCACCTATAACATCCCGGCGCAGGACGGCCAAACGAAATTGAGCCTGCTGATGGTTTCGTCGGGGGACTTCCCGGATATCGTTACGGACTTGCCCTATGATGGAGAGTCCGTCAAATTGGCGAAATCAGGTAAATTCTGGGACTTGGAAGAATTTCTGAAGAAATACGCTCCGGATTCGCATTTGCTTAAAGATTTTCCTCAGGATATCAAGAAGGAACTGATCAAACGCGACGGCGGTTGGTACGCCATTCCGAGTCATATGGCCAGTGACGAGCTGAAGAAGCAATTCCCGCCTTCCAGCGATTATTTCGCAGACAATGCAAAATACGGCGACAACAAGGGCATTGTGGTCAATACGAAGATTTTGAAGCAAGCAGGTCTTACGTTGGACGATCTGAAGACCGAGGACGGATTGCTTGCGGCGCTCAAGAAAGTGAAGGACATGAACCTGAAAGTGGACGGGCAGGCTGTCATTCCGCTTTCGGTGGACGGCAAGAACTATGCCGGCTCCACGCTCCAATTTCTGCAGAAAACGTTTGGCGCCATGAATATCGACAAAGACGGCAAATTCAGGAATGTTCTCATGGCTCCGGAAACGAAGCATGCGTTTGAATTCCTGTTCAAGGCCAAACAAAACGGCGCCCTCGATGCCAGCCAATTGACCTTGGATACTTCGGCGCTGGACGCGCAGCTCGTGTCCGGACGGGTGTTCGCTTTCATCGGCAATATGGCCAATGTTCACTACTATGACAACGATTACTTCGCTTCTCCCGGCGCGATTCTGTCGAATACAGGCGCAAAACCCGTTTATGATTATTATTCCATCCCGAGTACGGGCTGGATGCAAACGTTTATTTCCAAATCGACCAAGCACCCGGAGCAGTTGGCGAAATGGCTTGATTATATGACGAGTCCCGAAGGCTTGATCCTCAATCATTACGGCATGGAAGGCGTCGATTACAACAAAAATGACCAAGGCCTTCTTATCGAAACGGATACGGGAATCCAAAATCGGAAAGACGCCAGCAAAACGGCAGTGGATATCTTCTGGCCATTCGCCAATGTGGACTTCTTCAATCATATGGATCCGGCTCCTACCAATAAGATCGGCGCCGGCGGATTGTTAGACGCCGAAGTGAAAACCGCGTTCGCGAGAACGCCGGGCGTTGTCAGATACGACGCTTCCGTATTAACGGTGCCAGGCGACTTCTATGCGCCGGGAACTGCTAATCAACAGATTAATAATGACGTCCAGCAATACCTGCAAGTGCAGATTTCGAAGATGGTCCTGGCGAAGGATGAAGCGGCGTTCAACAAGCAATATGACGAGTATGTCGCCCAAATGAAGAAATTGAAAATCGAACAGCTGGATGCGGCTTTGAACGAAGAGCTCCAAAAGCAACAGAAAGAAATGGGCGTAACGGTAAAAGGGGTTAATTCTTAACCGCACGATTCGATCGAAAAAAAGTGCCAAAGTGCCTGTGTACTGAATGGCGCTTTGGCACTATCATTTTCCGCCAGAGGTGAATAGGGATGGCGAAACCATACAAGCTTGGGCATGATTTCCGCACCCAGCTGGAGCTTAAGATCATGCTGTGGCCGGCGATTATGATCATTTTCATCTTCAACTTTGTTCCGTTATACGGGTTGTTATTGGCTTTCAAGCATTACGATCCTCTAACCGGAGTCAAAGGGATTTTCACCAGTCCCTGGAACCATTTCGAGAACTTCCGGCTTGTTTTCGATAATTTTCAGTTTTGGCCCATGGTGAGAAACACGCTCGGCATCAATCTTTTGGGGAATTTGATCGGGATTCCGGTTACGATGACGTTCGCGCTGTTGTTGAATGAGATCAAGCATGCGAGGTTCAAATCCTGGGTACAGACCGTCACGTATCTGCCGCATTTTCTATCGTGGGTTATCTTCGGAGGCTTGTTTATTAACCTGCTCAATCCGGATAGCGGCATCGTGAATTATGTGCTCTTGCATTTGGGTTTGATCGACGAGCCCATTCAATTTCTGGGCGATCCCAAGCATTTCTGGGGCGTCGCCATCGGGACGGGATTATTGAAAGACCTGGGTTGGGGAGCGATCCTGTATTTGGCTGCCATTGCGGGCATTGACCAGTCTTTGTACGAGGCTGCCGCGATCGACGGCGCAGGCCGCTTCAAACGGATCGTACACGTCACGATTCCCGGCATTCTGCCTACGCTCATGATTCTGATCATCTTCGCCGTAAGCGGCATGTTGAACAACAATTTCGACCAGATTTACGTGCTGCAGAATCCGGTGAACTTGCCGACAAGCGAGGTCATCGATACGTTCATCTATCGTGTAGGGCTCCAACAGTTTCAGTTTGACACGGCGACTGCGATCGGTTTGTTGAAATCGGTGTTTGCGCTTATTTTGTTGGTAGGAGCCACCACGCTATCCAAGAAGCTTACAAAATCGGGTTTGTTTTAGGGGGTGTCCGGCATGGTTGGAGGCAGGAGTTGGAGAGAGCGCCTATTTGCCGTATCGAATGTCGGCATCATGCTCATTGCGATGCTATTGACGTTATATCCGTTTTGGTTTTCGATTGCGAACTCTTTGAATACGGGAGACGATCTTCGGTTCGGTCCCATCTTTCTATGGCCGAGGGATTTCACATGGGCGAGCTGGGAGACCGTCTTGCTGGATCCGAGCATTCTTCATGCGGCTTGGATCAGCGGATCGCGCACGGTGATCGTAACGGCGGTTTCCATTACGTATACGGCCATGTTCGCTTACGCGTTTTCCCGCCCTTATTTGAAGGGCAAGTGGTTTTATGCGGCGGTCGGCTTTACGAGCATGTATTTCAGCGGCGGGCTGATTCCATCGTTTATGCTCATGAATTGGCTCGGATTGTATGATCAATATTGGGTTTATATCCTTCCGTTCCTGTTTTCCGGATTTTGGAACGTCATCATTTTCAATGCGAATTTCAAGGCCATATCGAGCGCATTGTTCGAATCGGCCAAAATAGACGGCGCGAATGAGTTTACGATTTTCTTCCGAATCGTCTTTCCCTTGTCGAAGCCGGTTTTGGCCGCCCTTTCCGTTTTCGTGGCGGTCGGTGTGTGGAACGATTACGGAGTGACTTTGTACTTCACCCAATCGACGGATTTGCAGACGCTGCAGTACTTGATTCTGAGGTTGGTCCAGTCGAGCGACGCGGTTGAACACATGGCGAATTTAGTGGGCGGCAACAATCCCAATGTCGCGTCTCTCTATTCCAAGGTTCAAGGCCAGGGAGCCGTTAACGCCCGAACGCTGCAGCTGGCGTCGATGGTCATCGCATCGATTCCGATGATTATCCTATATCCGTTTGCGCAGCGCTTCTTCGTGAAGGGCGTGCTGCTCGGATCCGTGAAGGAATAACGGCGAGAACGGATGTACGTTTCGGTGTCCGGCCCTAGAGAAAGCAGGAATGCACAGTACGGGACATGAACTCCATGTCCTGATCTGTGTATTTTTAATCGCTGGTTCCGTTTGTATTTTACCGTTTTGCTTTCGTTACGTACGTTCCCGCAATGAAATCGTGAATCGAACGCTTATCCTCGCGCAATCCGACCATAAAGGCGCTGACGATCGCGGCGATGCCCACGGTAATCCCGTAGATTAACCCGCCTACGATATTCCGCATGAGCATGGTCCCCAAACCGAGGTTTTCACCGTTTACTTTCGCAATCCGTATCCCGGCCAGTCGTTTACCAATCGTATACCCATTCCATAAGATCGGAAGCAACAGTGTATACAACAACGATACGATCGTGTTGAAAATATTATCATTCCAGCTGCCCGTAACCAGAAAGCTGATTAGCGCCAAGGGAACCGACACGATAATGCCGTCAAGGATTTGGGCATAAAACCGGATCCAGAAGCCCGCTGGTCGTGCAATCGATTGATCTGTCAATGACACGGGTTGTCCTCCTTGCGAATCCCTCAACAGGTTGGTCCATTTATTACTGCCCCAGCTTGCAGTAAATTATTAGCTTTCTGTGCGTCCGTCTCCAAGGCCGCTTTTGTTTGAGTTGAATGAAGAGGTGATTGGAAGTGAAGGAAATGAAACTTTCGGATGCCGTTGCTCCGAAATCGATTCAGCGGAAGTGCGGAGTAAAATCGAGAAGGCAAAGATCAGGGTCGACGAGAAATACGCCGGATGGTTACTGCTACGTGATCGGTGTGGAAGATCTGATCCTGGAACATGAAGGAATAAGAGGCCCGCGAACCGGGCTTTTTCCTTTTTGATGATCATGGGAGGCTGGCAGCCGGAGGCGAGAGGCGAAGGGCATCAACGCAGCCATTTCGACGCCCAACCGTAGATTTGCTCAATAATCGGCTCCACGTCTTTGCCTTTTTCCGTCAATTCATACACAACCCGCGGCGGAACTTCGGGATATATCGTTCGGGTGACCATGCCGGCGGCTTCCAGCTCCTTTAACCGTTCCGAGAGCAGGCGGCCGCTGGCATCCGTATCTTCTTCCAGTTGGCAGAAACGTTTCGGTCCGGAAAGCAGCTGAAGCAAAATGGAGACCGCCCATTTTTTTCCTAATATCTCCTCCATGGCTTGGGTAACGATACATTTCCTTGGGACTTGCATAACGGAGCATCCCCCTTGTCTGATTAAGGTTATTATTTATTATAGCACAAAAATAATGACTTGAAATAAGTAAGTTACTGTTGTATAGTTTAGTTACACAAAGTAAGTGAATAGACCAAGTTCAAGATTATTTTTTTCATCCAATACTTACTTTTCGTAATGACATTACGATTAATCACAATTGTTCTTTCGGACCTTCTGACCTCAAAATTGGCTGCATAAGGAGATGGAAATCTGTTGATGACGAAACTACCGAACCCTGAAGTCATTTCTCTTCTGCAAGGAAAAGTACAACGGATCGAAACCGGAGAGGGAGCCGTCTACCTTGCCGGACCCATTAAAATGCCGATTAACCTCATGGGGAAAACCGTTCCGTTCAACTGGTATTGCTGGCTGAAATCCCGCGAAGAGACAGTCGATGTGGGGCGTTTGATCGCCATGCTGTCAGAAGGCAATTTAGCGGAATTTCAACAATCGAGCGTTCTGGTTCACGGTGATTTTCAGCATGCCGAACGCGCCTTGATTCGGTTTCACTCCATCTGCCATACCGGAGATATTTTCGGCAGCAAGCGCTGCGATTGCGGCTATCAGCTGAAGCAATCGCTGAAGCGCATTGCCGAGCACGGACATGGCGCGTTGTTTTATTTGGCGAATCATGAAGGCAGAGGGATTGGCCTCTTCAGTAAAGCCCTCGCCTACATCCTTCAGGAGAACGGGTACGATACCGTCGATGCGAACCTGAAGCTTGGATTCGTCGATGACGCCAGGGATTACAGCGATGCGATTCATGTCTTGAAATCTCTTCGGTCCAAACCGGTCACGTTGATTACGAATAACCCTCGGAAACTCGAAGCCCTCACGAAAGCCGGATTGGACGTGGAAGAACGGGTTCCGTTGTGGGGGGACGTGTCCGAGTACAACGTCAAATATTTGAAGACGAAGATAAACCGTGCCGGTCACTTGAATGAAGACGGAAGCGTTGTGGCAAAGACTGTCTAATTTCAAGTGCAATTCTTCGATCAATGGAGGGGGACATTCTCATGGAACAAGTCATGAAGGCAAGTTCGGTTGAAGAAATCGTGAGAACCAGAAGATCCGCGAATAACTTCGACGGTAATGTGAAGATTACACGCCGGGAAATCGAAGAAATGTTCGAATTGGCGAAATTCGCTCCATCCGCTTATAACCTGCAACACGCGAATTATGTAGTGGTCGATGATCCCGAACTCAAGCTCAAGGTGAAGGAAGCCGCCTATCGTCAACATAAAGTAGAGACCGCTTCTGCCGCTCTTCTGGTTCTTGGGGACTTGGAAGCCTATAAGGATGCCGAACGCATTTATGAAGGCATGCTTCATCTAGGTATGTTGGATGAGCTCTCTTATCGGCAAACCATTGATTCCATTCATGCGGCATACCAAGACGTACAATTTCGAAAAGAAGAAGCCATCCGCAATGCCTCGTTATCGGCTATGCAGTTTATGCTCATTGCCAAATCGAAAGGTTGGGATACTTGCCCGATGATCGGCTTTGACCCCGAACGAATGAGAAGCCTCTTAAACATTCCCGATCGATATCATATCGTCATGATGATCACGATTGGCAAAGAAAAAACGAATCATCCCAGACCCAGAGGCTACCGTAAGCCGGTCGGCGAGTTTGTTCATTTCGGACCCTTTTAATGGGACTTGAAAGATGCTCGGTGATAGGATCAACATGAAATGCCGGCAGTGTAAACCCGCACTTAAATCGGGTACAATGGGGGGAGGTACAGCATTTGGGAGGGAACCGCCATCGTCCTTTCATCCCGCCAATCAGAAATCGTCGAGCTGGTTCGCAAGTTCGCCCCGATCACGGGAGAACAGATTGCGGAGCGACTTGGCGTCACCCGCCCCACCATCCGGTCCGATTTGGGATTGCTGGTCATGTTGGGCTATCTCGACGCGAAGCCCAAGGTCGGCTATTTTATCGGCCCCGCCTTTCCGGACGAGCAGGCCGGCCTGGCTCCGATCGCGGACATGCAGGTTCGCGAAGTCATGGGCGCTCCGGTCGTGCTGCGCGATACGGCGACTGTCAGCGACGCCGTGGTCGCGCTGTTTCTCGAGAATGTCGGGAACCTGACCGTCGTCGACGCAACTGGTTCGCTGGCAGGGATAGTGTCCCGTAAAGATTTGATCAAAGCCACTTTCGGCAATCCCCAGGCTTCCTCCGTTCCGCTCAGCATGGTCATGACCCGCTATCCCAATATCGTGACAATTTCCCCCGATGAAACCGTCCGTAAGGCGATAGGCAAAATGATCGAGCATGAGGTGGACGGACTTCCAGTGGTGCAACAGGGAGTGAATGACGGCGGTGTCAAGCCGGAGGTGGTCGGCCGAATCACCAAAACGACGATTATCAAGCTGCTTTACGATGTAATTAAGTAGCATCAAAGTCCGCCGACCTCGGATTGGGTAGTTTTCGATTAGGGCTGTTGGAAAATTTCCAATGGCCCTTTTCTTTGGAAGTCCCTCGCTAACGCCCCTCTCTCCAACCTTCAGATCGTTTTTTTATCATTTAGATTTTAGATAATGATCATAGAAGATCTGAAATTTACATTCCCTTAACCATCCCATAAGATCAAATCAGCAATTCCATAGTGATAGAGAGTTGCGAATCTACCATAAGGGAGTAGGTCTATGAAAACAGCGAGAACGTTGAAAATGGTGAAAACGGTTGCAACGGTCATCTTTACGCTAATGGTCGCGGTCGCGTGCACCAGTCAGAACGGTTCCTCCGATGATTCGGCGTCCTCCGCGTCTAATGCGCCTTCGGCATCGACCAAGGCCGCCTCGTCCGAACAAGCCGAACGCGGGGATTTGGTTGTCGCGATGGGTGCGGAGCCGGTGAAGTTGGACCCGCAAGACGCGAGCGACGGGGTCTCCAACAACGCGAACGAGCTTCTGTATGACAAGTTGGTTACGCTGGACCGGGAAGGCAAGATCGTACCGCAGCTCGCCGAAAGCTGGACCTTCTCCGAAGACCGGAAGAAGATTACGTTCAAGCTTCGCGATAACGCGAAATTCCAGGACGGCACGCCGGTCAACGCGGAAGCGGTGAAAGTGACGTTCGACCGCGTTCTTAACAAGGAGAACAAGCTGAACCGCTATTCTCTCTTTGGGGCATTTATCGACAAGGTGAACGTGGACGGCGAGTATCAGGTTAGCTTCGATCTGAAATTCCCTTTCGGACCGGCTTTGATGACGTTTGCGCACACGAATGCCGGCATCCACAGCCCGAAAAACTTGCAGGAGAAGGGCTCGGACGTGGGAAAATCACCGGTAGGCTCAGGCCCGTTCAAGCTCAAAGAATGGGTGCCCGGCGACAAAGTCGTATTCGAAGCTTTCGACGATTATTGGGGCGGCAAACCGAAGCTCAAAACCATTACGTTTAAAACGGTTCCGGAAAGCTCGGCTAGAACGATCATGCTCGAGACCGGCGAAGCGGACGTGGCCCTGCCGATCTCGATTACCGATATCGACCGTTTAAGGGAAAATCAAGATTTGACCGTGAATATCGAACCAAGCTCGAGAAACCTGTACTTCGCGCTTAATACCACGAGGCCGCCGTTTAACGATCCGAAGGTTCGGCAAGCCGTCAATTACGCCGTGGATAAAGAAACGATCGTCCGGAAAATCATGGGTAATAATGCGATCGTGGCAGAAGCGGCAATCGGCCATGATACTTGGGGATTCACGCCGGTCGGGGCATACCCTTACGATCCGGAGAAGGCCAAGCAGTTGCTGGCGGAAGCGGGCGTGAAGGAAGGAACGACGATCAAGCTGTGGACGGCGGATGGCCGCTACTTGATGGACCGTCAAATCGCCGAGTTCGTGCAAGCGAACTTGCAGGCCGTCGGATTCAAGGTCGAGTTCCAAAAGCGGGATTTCGGTTCCTACACCGATGGGTTGAGGGAGAAGGACGCGGATTTCAATCTATCCGTCAATGCGTGGGGCAATTCGACCAACGACGCAGACTGGGGCTTGCGGCCGGTATTGGGAACGGACGGTTCCAGCAATTACTCGAAATTCTCCAGTCCGAAACTGGACGAACTGCTCGAACAAGGCATGAAAGAAGTCGACGAGGCAAAGCGCAAACAAATTTATGCGGAAGCCCTGCAGTTGGTTAAAGATGATGCGCCTTGGATTTTCGTTCTGGACTACTCGCAAACGACGGGTGTTCGGAAAAACGTTGAAAACGTCTATAGTTGGGCAAACGAACGTCTCATCCTGAGAGAAGCATCGAAAAAGTAACCGAGAGGAGGGGACTCCCCCTCCCTTTCCTGCTTGGAGGGAGCACATTGACGACTTACGCGATCAAACGCGTTCTGCAGATGATCCCTACGCTGATCGGCGTATCCGTTCTCGTTTTTATCATGATCCATTCCATACCGGGCGATCCCGCGCGGCTGATCGCGGGATACGATGCCACCGAACAAGACGTCCAGTTGATGAGAGAACGGCTCGGGCTGGATCAGCCGCTGATTTACCAATACACCCATTATGTCGGAAACCTGCTCAAAGGGGACTTGGGCGACTCGCTCCGTTCCGAACGGCCCGTTCTGCACGAAATCATGATCCGGTTTCCGACGACGATCAAGCTCACGCTTATGGCCATCGGCTTCATGGTGGTCATCGGATTGCTCGCGGGCATCTTCTCGGCGACCAAACCGAACAGCAGAAGAGACAACGGGTTCATGATGCTGTCCTTGTTCGGGATTTCCATGCCCGTCTTCTGGCTCGGATTGATGCTCATTCTGCTTTTCTCGTATTATTTCAAGTTGTTGCCTTCCGGGGGCAGCGATCACTTCAGTCAGTTCATATTGCCGTCGTTCGCGGTCGGTTTATCGTCTTCCGCCATTCTGGCCAGGCTCACCCGATCCAGCTTGTTGGAAGTGATTCATCAGGACTTTATCCGAACCGCACGCGCGAAAGGCGTTAAGGAACGTGTCGTTATCCTGAAGCACGCGCTCAAAAACGCGCTCATCCCCATCATTACGATTGTCGGCCTGGAATTCGGCCATTTGCTCGGAGGCGCGGTATTGACCGAAACCGTTTTCTCCATGAACGGATTGGGGCGATTTATCATCCAATCGATTGAATACCGCGATTATCCGGCTGTTCAAGGCACCGTATTATTTTGCGCGGCGATTTTCGTTGTCGTGAATCTGATCGTCGATCTTTGCTACAGCTTAGTCGATCCGCGTGTCAAGTACGAATAAAGGAGTAACCTACATGAGCCGAACGACAGCTCCTGCCGCAACACCCTTCGAATCGAATGTATCCGGCGTCGCCGCTTCCCGGTCTCCCTGGAGGCTGATGGCGAGGCGTTTCCGGAGAAACAAACGCGCCATGGTGGGGTTATGGATGGTAGCGGCCCTGATTTTGTTGGCTTCCACCGCTCAATGGATCGCACCGTACGATCCTTACCAGCAAAACATGGAAGTCATGCTTGAGGGGCCGAATTTGGCGCATCCGTTTGGCACCGACGAATTCGGCCGGGATATCTTGTCCCGAATTCTATACGGAACGCAAATCTCGCTGATGGTCGGTACGGTCGGAGTCCTGATCTCTCTTGTGTTCGGTGTATTCCTCGGCACCGTCTCCGGTTATTTCGGAGGTTGGCTGGATTCGATCATCATGCGTTTCATCGATATTTTCATGGCGTTCCCCAGCTTTCTGCTCGCGCTTGCGATTGTCAGCGTTCTCGGACCTGGCATGATTAACGTGATGATCGCCATCGGAATCTTTTCCGTCCCGACATTCGCGCGGATTTCCCGCGGCGCCGTCATCGGGATCAAGAACAAGGAATTCGTCGAAGCGGCCAAGGCGATGGGCGGCTCCCATCTATTGATCATTTTCAAACACATTATTCCGAACAGTATCGCGCCGGTCATCGTGTTGTCCACGCTGCGGATCGCGACCGCCATTCTGACCGCGGCCGGTCTCAGTTTTCTCGGTATGGGCGCGCAGCCGCCTACGCCGGAATGGGGGGCCATGCTCAGCACGGGTCGCGGGTATTTGCGCGTTGCGCCGCATGTCAGTACGATTCCCGGGCTGGCCATCATGTTCATGGTCCTTGCGTTCAATATGCTGGGTGACGGCCTGCGCGACGCGCTGGACCCCAAGATGAAACTATAACGGCTTTGCGCGGAGGGGAATTGCCGGTGAAGAAAATATTGGAAATCAAACAGCTGCAAACGTTTTTCTATACGGATGAAGGTGTCGTGCCCGCTGTAGACGGCGTCGATCTCGTCGTTCATGAAGGGGAGACCGTCGGCGTCGTCGGAGAATCGGGCTGCGGCAAAAGCGTAACCTCGCTGACCGCCATGCGATTGACGCCGGGCAAAGTCGTCGGAGGCTCGATTACGTTCGACGGCCGCGATCTTCTCGCCTGCACGGAAGAAGAGATGCGCGATATCCGAGGTAACGATATGGCGATGATTTTCCAGGAGCCGATGACCTCCTTGAACCCCGTATACACGGTCGGGGATCAAATCGGCGAGGCCGTTCGAATCCATAGGAAAGCGGGCAAGAAAGAAGCGAAAAAGCGCGCCGTCGACATGCTGAAGCTGGTCGGTATCCCCCGTCCTGAGCAAATCGTGGACGAGTATCCTCACCGATTGTCCGGCGGCATGCGGCAACGCGTGATGATTGCCATGGCGATGTCCTGCAATCCGAAGCTGCTGATCGCGGACGAGCCGACGACCGCCCTTGACGTGACCATCCAAGCGCAAATCCTGGATCTGATGAAAGAACTCAAACGGAAGCACAACACCGCGATCCTGATGATCACGCACGATCTGGGCGTCGTGGCTGAAATGTGCGACCGCGTCGTCGTCATGTACGGCGGCAAGGTGGTGGAACAAGCGGATGTGGTTACGTTGTTCACGAATCCGAAACATCCGTATACGAAGGGCTTGATTCAGTCGATTCCGTCTCTTGAGAGCAATCAGAAGCGGCTGCATTCCATCAAAGGGAACGTACCCGCTCCCAACCGTCTGCCCCCGGGGTGCAGCTTCGCCCCGCGGTGCGAGTTTGCGATGGATAGTTGCCGCGCTCAACCTCCGCAATTTCTCGAAGTCGAAGCCGGGCACTACAGCAGATGTTGGCTTCATGCACCCGAAGAAAGGGGGACGTTCGATGAAGCAGCCGCTCATTGAAGTAAGGAATTTGAAAAAATATTTTCCGATCAAAAGAGGACTGCTCAATCGGCGGCCCGCCTATGTGAAAGCGGTAGACGGCCTGGATTTCACGATTTTCAAAGGGGAAACGCTCGGTCTGGTGGGAGAAAGCGGCTGCGGGAAATCGACGACCGGCAGAACGCTGCTGCAGCTTCTGACTCCTACGGAAGGGGAAGTGATCTATGAGGGATATGATCTCGCCGGCATGACCCCGGGGCAGCTGCGGCCGCTTCGCCGCGACTTGCAAATGATTTTTCAGGACCCGTATGCCTCGCTTGATCCGCGGATGACCGTCGGAGACATTATCGCGGAGCCGATGAAGATCCATCGTCTCGTTCCGAGAAAAGAGCTGAACGGGCGCATCGAAGAACTGCTGAGCGTCGTCGGATTAAGCGGCTACCATTCCAAGCGTTACGTACATGAGTTCAGCGGCGGCCAACGGCAGCGCATCGGCATCGCGAGGGCGCTGGCCTTGCGTCCGAAGCTGATTGTCGCGGACGAACCGGTCTCCGCGCTCGACGTTTCGATCCAATCGCAAGTGATCAATTTGATGCAAGATTTGCAGCAGCAGTTTCAACTGACGTATTTGTTTATCGCGCACGATTTAAGCGTCGTGAAGCACATCAGCGACCGGATCGGCGTGATGTACCTCGGCGGTATCGTGGAATTGGCGGAAAAACAGGAACTGTTCGACGACCCGAAACACCCTTACACCCGCGCGCTGCTGTCCGCGGTGCCGATTCCGAACCCGCTCGTCAAGAAGGAACGGATCGTGCTGACCGGCGATGTGCCAAGCCCGGCCAATCCTCCGGCCGGCTGTGCCTTCCATACGCGATGCAGCGAATGCATGGCGATATGCCGCACGGAGAAGCCGGCGCTTCGGGAAGTGGACGGACGATTTGTCGCGTGCCATTTGTACAACGAATAGAAACGGAAAGCGATATACGGAGGGGAATCGATGAAGGAGATCAAACGTCGGATATATGAGACGATTGATGGCATGGAAAGCGTAATTTTGGCCATCAACGATTTTATTCACAGCCATCCCGAGATCGGCAATCAGGAGTTTCAAGCCGTGGAACTGCTGACGCGCGCGCTCGCGGAGCATCGTTTTGAAGTGGAGCGGAACGTGGCCGGATTGGCGACCGCATTCAAAGCGACTTTTCGCAATGGGGATGGAGGTCCCACGATCGGGTTATTATGCGAATACGATGCCCTCGAGGGAATGGGACACGGCTGCGGACACCACATGCAGGCGGCTTCCATCACGGGAGCGGCGATCGCGCTGACCCAATGCTTGGGCGATCTCTCCGCGACCATCGAAGTGTACGGGACGCCGGCCGAGGAGACGACGAGCGGAAAGGTGCCGATGGTCCAAGCGGGCGTGTTCGATCATCTGGACGTGGCGCTCATGATGCACGCGGGCGATCGAACGACCGTGGATGGCAAAACGCTCGCGATGAATAAGTTCGACTTTATCTTCAGAGGAAAATCAGCCCATGCGGCCATTGCTCCCGACCAAGGCGTCAGCGCGCTGGATGGGGTACTGCTCGCCTATCATGCGCTCGAATATTTGCGAGAACACGTGCGTTCCGACGTCAAAATCCACGGCGTGATCACAAACGGCGGCGTCGCGCCCAACATAGTGCCCGAATACGCCTCCGCCCAATATTACGTTCGCGCAAACGACCGCCAGCATCTGAACACGGTGCTGGAACGGGTCTTTAATGCCGTGCGCGGCGCGGCCATGGCTACCGGTACCACCGTGACGATCGAGGAAAAGAAAGCAACCGAAAACAAGATCAACGTCGAACGATTGAACCGGCTTCTGCTGGATAACGCAATAGAGGCGGGGTGCGAGAAAATTTCGCCGCCGAGAACGAGCACGGGGTCCACGGATTTCGCCAACGTGACGCATCGGGTACCCGGCGCCTGTTTGCGTGTGGCATTCGTTCCGCTGGGAACTTCGAGCCATACCGAGGAGTGGGTGAGGGCGGGCGTGAGTCCGGAAGGCCATAAGGCGGTTATGCTGGCGGCCAAAGCCATTGCGGGAAGCGCCTTCGACCTGATCGCCGATCCGGAACTGCTGAAGGAAATCCAAGCGGAATATGCCGTCGCCCATCAGGGGTAACGATCTAACGTAAATGCGGACCGAAGAATCAGGATTCTTCGGTCCGGTTTCTATACCATGTTCTTACATGTTCGACGAATTTGTCCACGGCGTAGAGACCTAGGGAAGATTCCCGGTACAGCATCCAATTGTTTCGAATCACGGCTTGTCCGTTACTGAATTCGAGCGGTTGAACGAACAACTCGGTTCGATCTTCGTCCGTTAAGCAAACTTCCGGTACGATGCTGTAACCGACTCCCATCTTGACCCATTTCATCGTCATATCCAGGTTGTCGACCTGCATGGCGATGAGCGGCGACTCGTTGAACCGTTCGTTCCACCAGCTATCGATCGCTTTTCCCAATAGAGGGTCGGTCTTATGTTTCAGCCCGGCGGCATTGGGATCATTGCGATATTGGATGCAGGGAATCGAAGGCAATTCTTCCAACCGAATCGGCTGTTTCGAGACGAGACAGACGCCTTCGGGCTCCAGAAGGTCTTTTCGGTCGAACCAGCTGTACTCTCCCCGCACGATGCAGACATGGACGTCCTGCATTTGCAGGAGTTGAAAGATGACGGAGCTTAGACTGGTGAGCATGTTGACCTGTATATTCGGGAATTGCTCGTAAAACGAATGCAAAATCGGGACCATCCGATACATCGCGTAATTGCCGGAAACGCCGATCCGGATCGTGCTCCGGATATCTTGGTGCTTGAGATTGGTCAACAGATCCTTCGTTTTCCGCAGCTCCAGCAGCATATTCCGGGCGTAAGCAACCAGATGCTCGCCTTCCGGCGTGAACTTCATCGTTTTGCCGGTCCTCGTGAATATTTTAATGCCGAATTCCGACTCGATCTGATGCAGCCGGTACGTTAAGGTGGGCTGCGAGAGGAATAGCTGCTCCGCGGCTCTCGACAAGTTTTGCTCTCTATAGACGAAGTCGAGCAGCGACCAATCTTGTTCGTTCATGCCGGGTCCCCCTTAGACATCAGCTATTTTCCGATAGTTAGTGTATACGTTAGGCAGATTATTAATCATTGTCAAGCGCGAGGGAGGATGGAGATCGCGATGATGAAAAATTTGACGATTCAGCGAAAACTGGCGGCCCTGAATGCGTTGTCCGTCGGTTTCATCGTCTTGATCGGCTTGGTGGGCTATCGGAACGTGCAGGTTCTTCAGTCCAATTCGGAACGCTTATACGAGGAAGCGGTACTCCCCCTCGAGTGGATCTACGAGATTCGCGACATGACGTTCGAAATCCAGGCAGACGTGTTCGAAACGATGATCGCGAAGGAGCCGGACCGGATCGCGGAATTGGAAGCGCGGGTGAACGGTCGGCTGGGGGAAACGTCCAAACGGTTGAATCTATTGAAGACCGTGCCGCTGAGCGAATTCGACCGCGATCGGCTGGAGCGGTACAACAAGCTCCGGATCGAATATTTGAAAAGCCAGAACGAAATCTCGTATTTGACCCATCAGAGGCAAAGCGAGCAAGCCTATCGGCAATACGCCGCGGAAACCGGCCCGATTCAGGCGCAAATGAACGGGTTGATGATGGCGATAGCCGACCATATGGCGGAAGTCGCCAGCGATATCAAAGCATCCAATGCAGAAACGAGCGCCTTCGCCGTCCAGCTCAGCGTATGCTTGCTGCTGCTGTCCGCCTTGGTATCCGGATTTGCCGCCGCGCTCCTCGGCAAAACGATTACGAGCCCCCTTGAAGACATCGGACGGCTGATGGAGAAGGCGGCAGAAGGCCGTTTGAACGTCTCCGGCGCATACCGGTCCAAGGATGAAATCGGCGCGATGTTCCGGTCATTTCATGTCATGATCGCTTCGCTGCGCTCCCTCGTATCCCAAATCGACCATTGCTCCAAGTCGCTTTCCCAAACCGCCGACCAGACGGTTGTGTTCGCCGACCAGACTTCGAAGGCTTCGGAGGTCATCGCTTCCGCTTCCGCCCGGTTAACGTCCGGGTTGGACAACCAGGTGAGCAGCGTGGCCAGGATGACGAATGAACTGGAGAGAGTGGATGCCCACATTCAACAGATCGACGAGCAGATGAGGTTGATGGCGGATCGCACGGAAAAGGCTTCTCAGGCTTCGGCGGCGGGAGTCGATCATGTGTTTCAACTGTACGGCCGAATCGAAGGGCTATGCCGTACAAACGAACAGACGCAGCGCCTGTTCTCTTTACTGGTCGAACAATCCGGAAAAATCGGCATGATCACCAAGATGATGAAAGAAGCTTCTTACCAAACGAATCTGCTCGCGCTGAACGCTTCCATCGAAGCCGCCCGCGCAGGAGAAGCCGGCCGGGGTTTCTCTGTTGTTGCCGCGCGCATTCGCGATCTGGCCGATCAATCGACGGCTTCCTCCAAGCTGATCGCCGAGATCGCGCTGCAAATCGCCGAACGTACCTCCGATGCCCGGAAATCGATCGCGGAAGGGACGGAGAGCGCCAAAGAAGGCATGAAGCTTGCAACCGCTGCCCAAAGCGAATTTCAAACGATCGAGTTCACGATAGACCAATTCAGGAAGAGCGCGTTGTCCGTCACGGCCGCCGTCAGCGAAATCGCCGGGAGAAGCCAAGAGATCGTGAAAGGGATGGAGGAGGTAAAGGCCGTCACGCTAACCGCCGCGGCGACGAGTGAGGAAACGACGGCTGCCAGTCAGCAGCAGCAGGCGGCACTGCAGGAAATGGCCGCCGCATCGAAATCCTTGTTCGAGCTGTCGGATGAATTAAGAGAACGTTGCACGTCGTTCTCGTTGGTTTGAAATTTTGAAACCATAGCTTCGAATCCTTCGATTGTACCCTTCGCGCCACAATCGCTATAGTTAAACACGGAAAAATGAATGCCGGTGCAGGGGGAGTCATTTCATGACGATTACCGTACAAAACGGACAGGCGAAAGCGGAACAAGAGGACGAGCTCGGCGACACGCAGGCGGTTATAGCGGCCGCAATGGATCGACTGGGCTTCGATTCCGGAGTATTCGAGATCCTGAAAGAACCGATGAGAAGCTTGAAGGTTCGGATTCCGGTCCGCATGGATGACGGGAATGTTCGGGTGTTTACCGGATACCGCATTCAGCATACCGCGTTAGGACCGACGAAAGGAGGAATCCGGTTTCATCCTTCCGTATCCGAAGACGAAGTGAAGGCGCTTTCGATCTGGATGAGTCTGAAATGCAGCATTCTGGGTCTACCGTTCGGCGGGAGCAAAGGAGGCATTGCTTGCGATCCGAGGGCCTTGTCTCCCAGGGAATTGGAATCGTTGTCCCGAGGCTATGTGAGGGCGATCAGCCAAATGGCCGGTCCCGCGAAGGACATTCCCGCGCCGGACGTCTATACGAATCCGCAAATCATGGCCTGGATGTATGACGAGTACAATCGCATCCGCGAAAGCCATACGCCTGGGTTTATTACCGGCAAGCCCCGCATCTTGGGCGGCTCGAACGGAAGGGAGTCGGCAACCGGACGCGGCGTTGTGATCGCCGCTCGTGAAATCGCCGCTTACCTGAATCGCGATTTGCTGGATCTACGGGTGATCATTCACGGTTTTGGCAACGTTGGGGGAGAGGTCGCGAAGTTATTGCATGCGAGAGGCGTCAAGGTGGTAGGCGTTGGCGATTTGTTCGGCGGAATCTACGATCCCCGCGGATTGCCCGTGACCGAGCTTCTGGAGAAGCGCGATGCGTTCGGCAACGTGACCGATCGATTTCGGGCAAATCTCACGAATCGGGAAATTTTGGAGCAGGAATGCGACATGTTGATTCCCGCATCGATCGAACATCAAATCACGAGCGAAAACGCTCATCGAATCCGGGCCTCCATCATCGTAGAGGCGGCGAACGGGCCGACGACCTTGGAGGCGACCCGGATGTTGACCGACCGCGGCGTTGTCATCGTACCGGATATCGTAGCCAATGCCGGCGGCGTAACGGCGTCCTATTTCGAATGGGTGCAGAACAACCAAGGGTTGTACTGGACGGAAGAGGAAGTAAACGCGCGATTGGAAACGCGGATGGTCGAATCCCTGCATGCGGTTTTCCGCATGGCGCAAAAACATGGCGTACACATGCGGATGGCCGCCTACATGGTGGGAATCGAGAATTTGGCTCACGCCGTCAAGCTGCGGGGCTGGGCATGACCTGATTTGGAGGTGCGACGATGGATCAAGAGATCAGCTTTATCGCGAGCGGCGATAGCTTCATTACCCGGAGGCTGCCGTCGTTCCAAACGAGTTCCTTTCAACGGATCGCGAAGCTGTTTCATAACGCGGACGTCCGTTTCACCAATTTGGAAACGACGCTTCACCATTATGATTGCGTTCCTTCGGCGCTGAGCGGCGGAACTTGGGCGGTCAGCCCTCCCGAGGTGCTGGAGGACCTGAAGGCCTACGGAATCAACGCGATCTCATGGGCGAATAACCATACGATGGACTATTTATACGAGGGATTGGCCGCAACGGAATCTCATTTGAATCGATACGGCTTTATTCACGCGGGAGCCGGCCGCAATCTGGCCGAAGCGAGCGAAGTGCGATATTTGGAAACTCCCTCCGGAAGAGTGGGTCTGATTGCGGCTACCTCCACCTTTCACGAGTTCCAAATGGCTGGCGAACAGCGCTCCGACATGATCGGCAGACCGGGCATCCATCCGTTGCGTTATATTTCCACCTACGGCGTACCGGAAGACAAGCTCGAGACGCTAAAGGAGATCGCGCGGTCGGTACACCTGAACGCGAAACGAAACAAGTCCATCCAGAACGGTTATTTGAAAGACGAGGAGATCGGAGTTTTCGCTTTCGGAACGTATCGTTTTAAGGCGGATGAAACGGCTGGGGTCTCGACGTCCCCCCATGAAACGGATATGAAGCGGATTCGAAGAAGGATCGCCGAAGCCAAACGGCAAGCCGATTATGTCCTGGTCAGCATTCACACACACGAGATGAACGGGGACCGTATGGAAGAACCGGCCGAGTTTATCCGAACGTTCGCCCGCGCATGCATCGACGAAGGAGCGCATGCCGTTATCGGCCACGGACCGCATGTGCTGCGGGGAATCGAAATTTACCGCAAACGTCCGATTTTCTACAGCCTGGGCAATTTCATTTTTCATAACGAAACGCTTCCGCGTTTGCCGGCGGAGAGTTATGACAAGTACGGACTCGGTCCGGAGCACACGGTCGCCGATGTGTTCGATTGCCGCAGCGCAAACGGGACCCGCGGTTATGCGGCCAATCCCCAGATCTGGAGATCGGTTCTGCCGTATTGGAAAATGCGAAACGGCGAACTGACGGAGCTTACGTTGTTTCCGATCGAATTGGGTTTCGGCTTGCCTCGTCCGCAGCGCGGCTGGCCGGAATTGTCTTCCGATCGGGAGATTTTGCTTGCGTTGAGGGAACTGTCTTCGCCATTCGGAACCCAGATAGAAATCGATGGAATCGCAGGCCGCGTGGTACTGTAAAATCATATCTATAAATGAGTATTAAATGTTTTAATGTGACACATATAATATTTCTATTGGAACTAAATGACGCACTAATATAAAATAATAAATGTAAATGACTCATATATGGATTAATAAGAGGGGTGTTCAGCACATGAGTGTCCAAGAGGAACGGCTTTCCAGAATCGCAAATGATAATTTGCCCGTGAACGAACTGATCCGAATGGCGTTGGCGAGAGAAGAAGGCGAGCTGGCGTCTACGGGAGCGCTCCAAGTGTATACAGGCAAGTATACCGGCCGTTCTCCCAAGGACAAATTTATCGTGAAAGACGCGGAGACGGAGCATCTTGTGGACTGGGGTCCAGCCAATCAACCGTTGTCTCCGGCCTCCTTCGACCGGCTGTACGATAAGGCGATCCGGTATATGTCGGACAAGGAACTGTTTATTTTCGACGGTTATGCGGGCGCCGACGAAGCGTATCGGATCCCGATCCGGGTCGTCAATGAATACGCTTGGCACAATTTGTTCGCCCGGCAGCTGTTTATCCGCCCCGTCGCGGGCGAACGGCCGCCCAGCCCGGCATTCACGGTGATCGCGCTTCCCGGTTTGAAGGCGGATCCGGCGGTGGACGGCACGAGGTCGGAAACATTCATCTGCATTTCCTTTACCCGGAAGATCGTGCTGATCGGCGGAACCGAGTATGCCGGAGAAATCAAAAAATCGATTTTCACGGTGCTTAATTACTTGCTGCCTAAGCAAGGGGTTTTCCCCATGCATTGTTCGGCCAACGTGGGCGAGCGCGGCGACGTGGCGCTGTTCTTCGGCTTGTCCGGCACGGGGAAAACGACGCTGTCCGCCGATCCCCATCGCCGGTTAATCGGAGACGACGAGCATGGTTGGACGGATCAGGGGGTCTTTAATTTCGAGGGCGGCTGCTACGCCAAGTGCGCCAATCTGTCCGAAGAAAAAGAACCGCAAATCTGGGGTGCCATCCGATTCGGAACGGTATTGGAAAACGTCGTGCTGGATGGGGTAACGGGTTCCCCCGATTTCCATGACTTGAGCCGGACGGAAAACACACGGGCCGCGTACCCGCTCGATATGATCCCCGGCGCGCTTAACCCCGGCAAAGCCGGGCATCCCAACGTCATCATCTTTCTGACGGCAGATGCGTTCGGCGTGCTGCCCCCGATCTCCAAACTCACAAAAGCGCAAGCCATGTATCACTTTTTGTTAGGGTATACGTCCAAGCTCGCCGGCACAGAGAGGGGCGTGACAGAACCGGAGGCGACGTTCTCCTCGTGTTTCGGTTCGCCGTTCCTTCCCCTTCCCCCCACCGTCTACGCGAGAATGCTCGGAGAAAAAATCGAGGCCCATCAAACCAAAGTATACTTGCTCAACACCGGTTGGACCGGGGGTCCCTACGGCGTAGGCAAGAGGATGGATCTATCTTACACGCGGGCCATGGTGGCCGCCGTGCTGGACGGATCGATCGAACAAACGGATTTCGCCGTCGATCCGATCTTCGGGTTGCAATGCCCGGCCAGCCTTGCCGGCGTTCCCGGACAACTGCTCCAACCGCGCGACGCCTGGCCGGACAAGGCGGCTTACGAGAAAGCGGCGTATGAGCTCGCCGAGCGGTTCGCGAGCCAATTCAAGAGGTTTGAAGGTTGTGGAGAATTAGGAGTCGCAAATATCTGACACTTGTCCATGAATAAAATGAACGCCTAACAGAATTGGAAGGAGGATGCGACATGCGGATCGCTGTAAACGGAATGGGCCGAATCGGGCGATTGTGCATCCGCATTGCCTTATCGCGGAACGCTCCGGGTTTCGAAATCGGCGTCCTCAACAGCACCAGCCCGACGTCGGTATTGGCCCATTTGCTGGCTTACGACACCGTGCACGGCAAATGGGACGCGGACATCCGAAGCGAACCGGATCGGCTGATCGTGAGCGGACACGAAATCCCCGTGATTTCGGAACGGGATCCGGCGCAGCTGCCGTGGCAATCGTTCGGCATCGATCTGGTCATCGACGCGACGGGGAAATTCAGGGATCGGGTTTCTTTGGAAAAACATCTGAAAGCCGGAGCGGGCAAGGTGCTGCTGACCGCGCCGGGCAAAGACCTGGACGCGACGATCGTCCTGGGCGTGAATGAGGAGCGGTACGATCCGAAACGGCACCGCCTCGTATCGGCCGCTTCGTGTACGACCAACTGCCTGGCTCCGGTACTGAAGATTCTGGATGGAGCCTTCGGAGTGAAACGAGGATGGTTGACCTCCATTCATGCCTACACCAACGATCAGAACCATATGGATAACCCGCACAAAGATTTGCGGAGAGCCCGAGCCTGCACCCAGTCGATCATTCCGACCACGACCGGCGTCTCTAAAGCGCTAGTCGACGTGCTTCCCCGGCTTGCGCCGCATCTGAAGGGGGTCTCCGTGCGCGTTCCCACCCCGGATGTTTCGCTGTTGGATTTGCTGGTCTTTCTCAATCGGTCCGTAGAACCGGCAGACGTGGCGAACGCGTTTCAGGCTGCGATCGCGGAGGGGATGGGCGCTTACGTGGCGTACAATGAGCTGCCGCTCGTATCATCAGACTACATCGGGAGCGACAAGTCCGCCGTTATCGATGGGCTCAGCATCATGACGGACGGGGATTCGCTCAAGCTGATGGCTTGGTATGACAATGAATGGGGGTATGCGAGTCGGCTGATCGACCTGGCAGCTTATATGTCACAAGCCGAGTTCCAAATACGGAAAGGGGGAGATACATGTCTCGTTCCAACGGTTTAGCGCCGACCCCATCCGGGAAGCCGGAATTGGGGGCGTTGATCTGCAGGGTTTGCAACGAAGTCGTGGCTACCCTCCCCACGAACGGCGTCAAAAAAATTTACGGCGTGTGCGGCAAGAAGGCATGTATGGAATCCACGATTCGGAGCGGAGGATGAACGGACGGTTGACGAAGCGGCGGTGGATACGCCGGCCGTCCAAAACGGGCACTCCAAAATGTTGAACTTCAATTGCAGGTAAGCATAAAAGCTGCCCCCATCTTGGAATGAGAGGGGGGCAGCTTTTATGCTTATATATGAACAATTTGCGAAAAACGGTAGGAAAGCCTGCCGTGGATACAAGCTCCCGCTTCAAGCGAGAGTTAAGCGGGAGTTATGGAAGCCTTCTTTTATTCCGTGAAGAGTGCTATAATCGGCGAAAATAGAGATAGGGGAGAGAACATCATGTCTTATAAAATCGCTTTTTTCGATATTGACGGAACGTTGGTCGACGAGGAGAAGCGAATCCCGGAGGATGCCATTGAGGCGATTCGCCGCTTGAAGGAGCAGGGGATCGAGCCCGTCATCGCGACAGGCAGAGCGCCGTACTTCTTCCAAGATCTCATCAAGCAAATCGGCATTGAATCCTATGTCTGCCTTAACGGAGCGTACGTAAGGTACAAAGGCGAGGATCTGTATGAGAGCCAGATTCCGATGGAAGCATTGGAGAAGCTGGTCGGTCTCGCAAGGAAGAACGGGCACGAGCTCGTGTTCGAAGGCAAGAACGCCTACTTCGCGACGTCGCCTGAGCATCCCTTCGTCTACGAGGCGGTCGCCTCGCTTAAGGTCGTGCACCCGGAAGCGGATGCGGATTTCTGGAAGAAGGAAGGCATCTACCAGGTGTTCCTGCACTGCGAGAGCCATGAGGAGCATCTGTACCCCGGGGAGCTGCCGGAGCTGCGCTTCGTCCGTTGGCACTCCAAGGCGATGGACGTGCTGCCGAACACGGGCTCCAAAGCGGAAGGCATCAAGGCGCTGCTGGATAAGATCGGTATCCTTCCGGAGGAAGCGATCGCGTTCGGTGACGGGCTGAACGACAAGGAGATGCTGCAGCTCGTCGGCCTCGGCATCGCGATGGGCAACTCTCACAAGGAGCTGCTGCCGTATGCCGATTACGTGACCGCGAACGTCGACGAAGGCGGAGTCAAGAAAGGTCTGGAGTACGCGGGCGTTCTATAAGGCGCAGATTGAGGAGAAGGCGTGCCTTCCCTCACCCAATCATCGTCGATAAACGTGGAGGAACAGCATTGAAAAAAGTCGGCTTGGTGATGCGGAAAATTCAATTCGCGGAGGCGCAAGGCCCGCGGGTATATGCGGATCGATTGAAGCAAATCGGCAGGGAACTCGGAGTGGATATCGTCTTTATCTCGCCGGAACGCCATGTCAGCGATTTCGATCAAGCGCCCGGTTATGAATACGAGAAGGGCGATCTTGCGAATTACGATATCGTTCTGGATAAACTCGCGAAAGAACGCATCGAGCATATCATTTATACCGTGTCGGGCTTTACGTTCTTGAGAATGTTCTTCGATAAATGCGTGCTGTTTCCGCATTCTTACCCGCACCGGGATTTAACCGGTTACGAGATGATGAAACCCTTCTATACGCCGGATCTGATCGATCAAGCGATCGTGCATACCGAATATTTGCGGCAGCGATTCGCGCTCGATTACGGCGTCACGAACGTGGATGTCATTCCGATCGGCTTTGAAACGGAACTGGCCAAGCAATATTACAATCCCGATGAAGTCGTGCACAACCGCATCCTGTGGATCGGAAGGGACGAACCCAACCGGAGGCCTCATACCCCGATCGAGTACGCGAGGCAAAATCCGGATAAAGAAGTGGTGATGGTATTCGGCGGGCTCAGGTACAGGGAGAGTATCAAGAAATACGATATTCCCAACAACGTCAGAACCATGTTCGCTTTGTCCCGGGAAGAGATATTCAAGCTCATGAATTCATCGAAGGTTTACTGGAACAGTTCGGTCTTCGATACGTTTGCCATGCCGTTAAGCGAAGCGATGGCCATGGGGAAGCTGATCGTCCGGTCCGAAAACCGCTGCTATTCGCACATTTCATCCAGGCACACGTTTGCCGGAGACGAACACAATTGGTTCGAACTTGTGAATATGGCTGCTGCCTCGCCGCATCGGGTTTCCGAAGAGAACAGGGAGTATGCCTTCAGCCATTTCTCCTATGATGTGATGAAGCGGGGATACCTCCAGTTTTTTGAAAAATGGCTGTAACGACACGCAGCAAGGAAGATCACCTGCTTCCGAAAGCTTGAGCAATCAAGCTTTTTTTTGTTTCGATGCCATTCGAATCACCATCGACCAAGGGAATTGCCCCTAAAATTGAAGTAACCCGGGGGTTTTATCGACTCATGAATCGGCCGAGAGAACGGTCAAGGCGACTCAGATTCTGGTAGGCGCCCTTCCCGTCCTGGCCGCGTATCCGTTCCTGCAGAAGTATTTCTTGAAGGGGATGGTGATCGGCAGCGTTAAAGGGTAAGGAGGGTACTAGCAATTATTGTATGAATTTTGTGACAATTTATAGGGTGCCTTATATGCGTTTATAATTATATAATCAAATTGCACAAAGCGATTCTTACACCAGTGTCCACCAAGAAACGATGATTGCATGAATCGAAAGGGGGAATGAATAGAGTCGACTTCGGAGGGAAGTGCTTTTGCCAAACTCGTTTCATCGTCAAGAATAAGAAGAGACGGAGGTAATGGGCATGTTATCGAAAGCGAAGTCAATGAGGAGCTGTTTGTTAGCGATGGCAGTAGCGTTTACCACGGTCATTACCGGTTGGATTCCGTCAGCGTCCGCGGAAACGGCGGATTTCACATCCTTGAATGCTTCGCAAATCGTTAATGAAATGGGTGCGGGCTGGAATCTGGGCAACCAGCTGGAAGCTGTCGGCTCTAACGGTACGCCGAGCGAAACGGCGTGGGGTAATCCTGCCGTAACGCAGTCTCTCATTCAGAAGGTAAAAGCAGCGGGATTCAAAACGATCCGGATCCCCGTTTCGTATTTGAATTACATCGGGAGCGCACCGGACTATACGATTAATTCCACTTGGCTGAACAGAGTCAAAACGGTCGTGGATTACGCCTACAACGAGGGTTTGTATGTTATCATCAACATGCATGGAGACGGTTACAATTCCATTCCCGGCTCTTGGCTGCTCGTCAATTCAAGCGATCAAGCCACGATTCGAGCCAAGTATCAGAAAGTGTGGCAGCAGATCGCGAATAAGTTCGTTAACTATGATGAGCATTTGATCTTCGAATCCATGAACGAAGAATTCGACGGTACTTACGGCACGCCTAACCCCACATACTATTCGAATCTGAATGCGTATAATCAAATCTTCGTAGATACCGTAAGACAGACCGGAGGAAACAACAGCGCAAGATGGCTGCTGATTCCCGGCTGGAATACGAACATCGATTATACGGTCGGCAACTACGGCTTCGTGCTTCCTACGGACAATTATCGTTCCTCTGCCATTCCGAGTTCCGAGAAGAGAATCATGATCTCCGTTCATTATTATTCGCCATGGGACTTCTGCGGCGTGGAATCCGGCGCAATTACCCAATGGGGAGCAACCGCGACCAACGCTTCGAAAAAATCGACCTGGGGACAGGAAGATTATTTGGATTCGCAGCTGAAGTCCACGTTCGATAAATTCGTCACGCAAGGATATCCCGTGGTCGTCGGTGAATTCGGCTCCATCGATAAAACGGCCTTCGATTCCTCGAACAACACGTATCGGGCGGCATTCGCCAAAGCGGTAAGCCAGACGGCCAAGAAATACGGCTCCGTACCCGTATATTGGGATAATGGACACAACGGACAGTACGGCTTCGCATTATTTAACAGATCGACTTACGCGGTTACGCAGCAAGGAATCATCGACGCGATCATGAGCGGTATGGGCGGCTCTACGGGCATCGCGGGCACTTACAAAATCAAGAACGTCACGACAGGTTTGTATGTTGACGGCATGGGGCGAACCACGAACGGTTCAAATGCAGGGCAATGGAGCAACAGCAGCAGCAACAACCAGAAATGGGTAATCGAATCATACGGAAGCGATTCCAAAATCAAAAACGTCGCAACCGGTTTGTATCTTGACGGAATGGGCCTTACGTCAGCCGGCTCCATTTGCGGCCAGTGGGGCAACAGCAACAGCAACAATCAGAGATGGGTATTGGAATCGTACGGAGGCAATTACAGGATCAAGAACGTGGCGACCGGACTTTATTTGGACGGCGGCGGCAGTACGGCGAACGGCTCCGACTTGAAGTTGTGGAGCAGCGACCCTAGTACGAACTTGCAGTGGCAGTTGGTCAGTCCCTGATCATCGACATCCAATATCAAAGCAGCTCCTAACCTAACGGGTATGAGCTGCTTTGCGTTTGCGGACGGCTCCGCCCGGGTGATATCATAGTTCTGCCCACATTATCCCAGAAGGAGATGGAGATCGGATGTATCAAGCGGTTCAACAGTTTTTGGACGACTGGGCGCAGGAGTCCTCGCTGACGTCGAAAGTTCTCTCCGCCTTGACGGACGCGTCCTTGACGCAGGCGGTCACGGAAACGAAGGGGAGAAAGCTCGGGGAATTGGCCTGGCATTTGGCGACCAGCGTTACCGGCATGCTGGGCGCGGGAGGGGTGCAGGTCGATGGTCCGGGCTTTAACGCGCCCACCCCGACCCGGGCTCAGGAAATCGCCGACGGCTACCGCAAGGTCAGCGACGCCGCCGTCTCCGCGCTGAAGGCGCAGTGGACCGACGGTAAGCTGTCCGAGCCGCTTCTTCTTTTCGGTCGGATCAACACGACATACGGCGGTCTGCTCGTGATGATCGTGCGCCACCAGATCCATCACCGCGGCCAGATGACGATCCTGATGCGTCAGGCCGGACTCGTTCCACCCGGCGTGTACGGACCGAACGAAGAGGAGTCCGCCGCGATGCGAGCCGGGCATTAAACGAAAAGAGGGACCCTATCAATCATCGATAGGATCCCTCTTTTCGTATCTCTGTGCCCTGTGGTCCTCAGCAGCCGTTATTTCAGTGATTCAGAAAGTCGAAACGATCTGCATTCATGACCTTAACCCAAGCGGCAATAAAGTCGCGCACAAACTTCTCTCGGTTATCGTCTTGGGCATAAACTTCGGCGATGGCGCGCAGAATGGAGTTCGAACCGAAGACGAGGTCAACCGTAGTCGCCGTACGCACGACTTCACCGGTCTTGCGGTCGCGTCCTTCATAGTAGCCCCCGTCTACCGGCTTCCACTGCACCCCCATGTCAAGCAAGTTAACGAAGAAATCATTCGTGAGAGTGCCGACACGATCCGTGAATACGCCGTGTTTGGTGCCGCCGAAGTTTGTGCCGAGTACGCGCATGCCGCCAACCAGTACCGTCATTTCCGGTGCGGTCAGGTTGAGCAGCTGCGCCTTGTCTACCAGGAGCTCCGCAGAACTGACGCTATAGTGCTTCTTCTGATAGTTGCGGAAACCATCCGCGATCGGCTCGAGTACGGCAAAGCTTTCTACATCGGTTTGCTCTTGCGCGGCATCGCCGCGTCCGGGAGCGAAAGGAACCGTTACGTCAAAGCCGGCATCCCGAGCCGCTTTCTCTACTGCGGCGCTGCCGCCGAGTACGATCAAATCGGCCAGACTGACTTTCTTATCCAGATCATCTTGAATGGCTTGCAGGATGGTCAGCACTTTCGCAAGCTGCTCAGGCTGATTCACTTCCCAGTCCTTCTGCGGAGCAAGACGGATGCGGGCGCCGTTCGCGCCGCCGCGCTTGTCGGAGCCGCGGAAGGTGCTCGCCGAAGCCCAAGCCGTCGTGACCAGTTCGCTGACGGTAAGTCCGGAGTCCAGGATCTTTGTTTTCAGATCTTCGATTTCCGCATCCGTTAATTCGTAATCAACCGCCGGAACGGGATCTTGCCAGATCAGTTCTTCTTCCGGAACTTCCGGCCCGAGGTATCTTGCGCGAGGACCCATGTCGCGATGGGTGAGTTTGAACCATGCTCGAGCGAATGCATCCGCAAACTCTTCCGGATTCTCATGGTAGCGGCGGGAAATCTTTTCATATACCGGATCCACGCGCAAGGCCATATCCGCCGTCGTCATGATCGTCGGAACGCGAATGGACGAATCTTCCGCGTCCGGTGCCAGATGCTCCTCGGCAGGATTGACGGGAGCCCACTGATGGGCGCCTGCCGGGCTTTTCGTGAGCTGCCATTCGTATCCGAACAGCACATCGAAATAACCGTTATCCCACTGTGTCGGATTCGCGGTCCAAGCCCCTTCGATCCCGCTGGTGATGGCGTCGCGGCCTTTGCCGGACCCGTGCGTGCTCAGCCAGCCTAAGCCTTGCGCTTCAATGGGAGCAGCCTCCGGCTCCGGTCCTACGTGCGCAGCATCTCCTGCACCGTGTGCCTTGCCGAACGTATGTCCGCCGGCGACGAGCGCGACGGTTTCTTCATCGTTCATGCCCATCCGTTTGAAGGTTTCGCGGATGTCGCGAGCGCTTGCAAGCGGATCCGGCTTGCCGTTCGGACCTTCCGGATTCACGTAGATCAGACCCATTTGAACGGCGGCAAGCGGATTCTCAAGCTCGCGGTCTCCCGTGTAGCGCTTATCCCCGAGCCATTCCGTTTCCGCGCCCCAGTAGATGTCTTCTTCCG
Organism: Cohnella sp. CFH 77786; assembly: GCF_019400745.1. Taxonomy (GTDB): domain Bacteria; phylum Bacillota; class Bacilli; order Paenibacillales; family Paenibacillaceae; genus Cohnella. The sequence continues at coordinate 373,529 of NZ_WJIB01000002.1, forward strand.
GGTGCCACACGTCCGCGCGTCCGCCGCCAAATCCGAATGTCTTGGCGCCCATGGACTCGATCGCGACATTCCCTGCAAGAATCATTAAATCGGCCCAAGAGATCTTGTTGCCGTACTTTTGTTTAATCGGCCACAGCAATCGGCGGGCTTTATCCAAGTTGCCGTTGTCGGGCCAGCTGTTCAGGGGAGCGAAACGCTGCGTGCCGGATCCGGCTCCGCCGCGGCCGTCGCCCGTGCGATAAGTGCCTGCGGAGTGCCAAGCCATACGAATGAAGAAGGGACCGTAATGTCCGTAGTCAGCCGGCCACCAATCTTGGCTGTCTGTCATGAGATCGCGAAGGTCCTGCTTGAGAGCCTGGTAATCTAACTTTCGGAATTCCTCCGCATAATCGAAATCTTCGCCCATCGGGTTCGATTTTCGGTCATGCTGATGGAGAATGTTCAAATTCAACTGATTCGGCCACCAGTCTTTGTTCGTCGTACCGCTAGTATTGTGACTCGTAGCGCTCCCGTGATGAAACGGGCATTTCCCGGCGTCGGGGATAACCTTTGCGTCCATTTGTTTCTCTCCCATCAGATTAAATTAAATCGTAGATAAAAATTATTCTAATCTATGTATAATACGACTGCCTGCAAAAATCAACTTTTTTATTTTACGTCTTCACCCCTTCATTCCGGATTTCATCCTAATCCTAACGTATGGAGGGTCGGTGAAGAATATTATCTTGTTGGTCGTTGCGGCTAGCTCTACAATAGGCATTTACGGATCGGTTTTGCCGCCATTTTTGCGGATAATGAAGTGATTTTTGTGTTGATTTCTGGGGTACGCAAGGACAAGGGGTCATGGTAGTATTTATGGATTCCATATTTCAAATAGAGGTGTATATATGAGATTCAATAACCCGGTCGTGAAAGGCATGTATCCGGATCCGAGCGTGTGCAAAGTGAAGGATACCTATTATCTAGCGTGCAGCTCGTTTCAGTATTTCCCTGGCGTTCCTCTTTTTGAAAGCAAGGATCTGATCAACTGGAAGCCAATCGGTCATTGTCTCACCCGACAAAGCCAGATTCAGCTGGACAAAGTGAACAGTTCAGGCGGAGTCTTTGCTCCTACCCTTCGGTATCATAACGGTCGATTCTATATGACCACCACCAACGACACGACTCGTCAAAATTTCTATGTATGGACGGACGATATTTACGGGGAATGGTCGGATCCGATCAACGTGGATCAAGGGGGAATCGACCCCGATTTGTATTTTGAAGACGGGAAAGCCTACTTCATGAGCAACGGAGCGGACGATCATGGCCGAGGCGGTATCGTTCAATGTCAAATCGACATCGAAACGGGCTGCAAGCTGACCCCGAGCCGGGTGATCTGGCAAGGAACGGGCGGACGTTATCTGGAAGCGCCGCATCTGTACAAAATAAACGGCTGGTATTATCTTCTCGCTGCTGAAGGCGGCACCGAATATGGTCATATGGTGACCTATGCCCGCGGACCTTCTCCCGGCGGTCCGTTTGAAGCGTATCCCCTGAACCCCGTGCTCACGAACCGCAACTTGGGGGGGTATGAAATCCAAGGTGTCGGTCACGGAGACCTCGTGCAAGACAACGGAGGCAATTGGTGGATGCTTCATCTCGGTTTCCGTCAAATCGGCCGGTGGTTTGCTTACCACCACCTCGGACGCGAAGTCTTCCTCACGCCCGTTACTTTCGGAGAGAATGGCTGGTTTACGGCAGGAGATAACGGTACCACGCTATCGTGCTTTGAAACGGACCGTATCCCGGAAGAAGTGGTTCAGAATGAGAAAAAGAGCGATACCTTTGAAAATACGGAATGGGATAAGGATTGGTGTTATCTTCGTCTGCCGCGTTCGGGAAATTACTCGTTCGAACGGAATAGGTTAACGCTGAAAGGAACGGAAATCTCGCTCGATCAAGCTGACACCCCGACCTTCATCGGCATTCGCCAGAGGGACTTCAACGCCGTGATTACTTGCGATGTATCCCTTGAGAGCGGTGAAGCGGGCATAACTCTCTATATGGATGAAAATCATCATTACGACTTCGCGATTCGCAAAGATGAGAACGGGTATAAAGTGATCGAACGCCTGAATATCGGCGATATTAAATCCATAGAAAAAGCGGTGGATATCCATCATAGCTGCGCTTCCCTGATTATCCGATCTACCCCTAACGCCTACAGTTTTGTTGTTCAGGTAGACGGCAAGGAGATCCATTTAGGAACGGCACAAACGAAATACCTATCCTCCGAGGTTGCAGGAGGATTTACCGGCGTGATGATCGGTTTATATGCCTATGGCGAAGGCTGTTTGGCGGAGTTTTCGAATTTTAAATGCGAATATGCTTGAACCCAAGCATAAGGGGCTCGAAGAGATTCGAGCCCCTTTGCATGGGATCGCAGTATCGGCCGGATCCTTTCTCTCTGACTCGGTTATTGACTGAAATATGACCCCCCGTTGACATGGATCACCTGTCCGACCACATATGTGGAGTCTTGTGAAGCAAGGTAGACATATGCCGGTGCAAGCTCCCAGGGCTGACCGTATTTGATCGACATGTAAAGCTTCGGAGGCAGCGACGATGGTTGCAGAGGCGTCCAAGTTCTGCCCGGAGCCACCGCATTGACGCGGATTCCGCGGTCGATCAGCGACATGCTCAAGGAACGCGTAAACGTGCTGATCGCGCCTTTGGTCGCCGAATAGTCGATCAACCCTTTAAAGCCGATGGTTGCGGTTTCGGAAGAGGTGTTGATGATCGTACTTCCCGGTTTCATGTAAGGGAGGGCCGCTTTGGTTAAATAGAACATCGAGAAAATATTCGTTCGAAAGGTCAGCTCCAACTGTTCGCGTGTTATGTTTTCGATGCTCTCCTGATAAAACTGCACAGCCGCGTTATTAATGAGGCAATCGATTCGGCCGAACGCGCGGATCGTCATGTTCACCACATGCCCGCAAAACGATTCTTCTCCGATATCTCCGGCGAGCGCGAGGCACCTTCGGCCCAATTGGTTGACCCTGGCCAAGGTTTCCTGCGCATCCCCGTGTTCGTTGTAATAGACGATGACGATGTCCGCTCCTTCTTTGGCGAACGCGTACGCCACGGCCCTTCCGATCCCGCTGTCTCCGCCCGTTATGATCGCGACTTTATCGCGCAGCTTCCCGCATCCGACATAAGCGGGATTTTCGGACACGGGTCTTGGAATCATAATGGATTCGATCCCGGGCTGCTGCGGTTGATACTGCGGCGGCTGATTAACGGGAATCGTTTTGCACTCGGTATAACTTCCGAAAATAGGTTGCATGCTATCCCGTCCTTCTTGAAAGCTCATACACCATAACATATGCCCATTGCGGGCCGGTGGTGCCCTGGGCTTATTAAGGTTCGGACGGCAACCGCCGAGAAATTAAAGGATACCGGAGTCCGTTTCCGAATTCTTAGTAGCACTTAAGGTCGATGTGAAAACGTGAAAATCGACGTAAAATGGAAATCTCCGATGTTTCGGCGGCTGTTCGAGGCTTGTCGACGGAATACGAGAAACGGGGGCTTTACGTGGTTAGAAAATATGCCATTCCGATCCTGCTGATCTTGCCCGCCCTGATTCTATTTGCCGCCTTCTGGACTTTCGCTTCATGGAACCTGGAACGGCAAGGCTACCAAAGTTATCACAATTTGAGGGCATTGCCGGGATGGGAACTGCATATCGGGGATCTCGCCTTCAAGGGCGGACTCCCGGACCGTAACGCGGCCGAGCAATGGGAACCGCTGGACAGCCAATCGTCCGAAACGGCGCAAATTCCTTCCGGGTACCGGGGATATTATTGGATGAGGGTCCAACTGCCCGAAACGCTTCGGGAGGAGGAAGGGCGGCATATCCTGGTTCGGGGGATCAAACACGTCCAGCTGTTCACCGACCAACGCAAGGTCTTTGAATTCAACATGGAGAAACGGGATTTCAAAGTCAATGTCGACTTCTACTGGAGCCTCGCTTCCCTGAAAGAGCAGGATTTCGGCCACACCTTGTATATCCGGGAGTACCAGTCCGGCGGGCCGCCGCGCCTCGGCACCTTTCTGCTCGGTCCTGCCTACAAGTTTATTCTCGAAACGTTGTGGATCGACGCGTTCCGCATCGTCTTATGCATCTTGTATATGATCCTCTCCGTGTCCGCTTTCGTTCTGTTCGCGTTCCACCGCAAGGACCGGGCCTATTTCTTTTTCGCCATTCTGACGGCATGCATTACTTATGGGAGCATAGTCACGGCTAGATCGCATGTTCTATTCGTCGACCTGCCGTTGTTCTCCTATCTTCACCATATCGGAATTCCGCTCGGAACCGGCGCTTTGTTCGGGTTCATGAGCGAGCTGTTGACGGGCAGACGCGCTGTCATCCTCCGTACTTTCTTATGGATCCAGTGGGGATTGTTCGCGGCCGTCGTATGGGCGGCCATGACCGACGAGCGTTGGTATCTGTTCGGGATGCTGAGGGTTTATCCGCCAATCACCGGCATGATGATGATCGTCTTGTTCGCATTCATCGCGCAATCTTTAAGACGCCGGCGCGACAACGACCTGCTGTGGATATTAGCCGGACTCATTCTGCTTATCCTCTCCCTGGTCCTGCATTTCGTCCAAATCTACGTCGATGCTTATCGTTACTGGCTGTTTCGACTGTCTCCAACGTTTGCTTCGTCTATTGAAGGGTCGCATATCATCTTCGGCGGATTTCTGTTCGTCGTCTGTCTCGGCGCCGTACTGGTTCGCCGGTATACGGCAACGCACCGTCAAGTCGCGCAGTACGCCGGGGAGCTTGAAGCGAAGAACGAGCAGCTCCGCGAAATGGATCGATTGAAGGACGATTTTCTGGCGAATACCTCCCATGAGCTGCGAACGCCGCTTTACGGGATTATCGGCATGGCGGAAACGCTCCTGGATGAGAACGGGACGGCCGAAGGCCGGGCCGGACGGAACCGTCTGGAAATCATCATCGCCAGCTGCAAGCGGTTGATCCGGCTCGTGAGCGACATTCTTGACTTGGCCCGATTGTCGCATAACGATTTGAAGCTCGATCTGCGGCCCGTCGATATCCGGCAATCCGCGGAAATCGTCACGGCCTTGCTGACTCCGCAGGCGAAAATGAAAAATTTGGCGCTGCGGAACGATTTTCCGACGGAACTGCGTCCGGTGCGGGCCGACGAAGACCGCGTGCAGCAAATCCTGTTCAATCTCGTGGGGAACGCTTTGAAATTCACCGCCGAAGGGAGCGTTACGCTGGCTTGCAGGCCTGCCGTCACCCCGGACGGCCGCGAGGCTCTGGAAATCTCCATATCGGACACGGGACTGGGGATTCCGCCGGAGGACCTGAGCCGCATCTTCGAGAAATTCCATCAAAGCAGCCGCACGATAGAACAAGGTTTGGGGGGGACCGGACTCGGGCTTACGGTGAGCAAGCGGCTAATCGAGCTGCAGGGCGGACAGTTGTCCGTAACCTCGGAGGTCGACCGGGGGAGCACTTTTCGCTTTACGCTGCCGGTCTGGCAGGAGGAGATTCATGGGTTCGATCCGGACCTGGCTTCGCGGCAAGCGGCAAGCGCATCCGTTGCTCCCTCCTTGCTTCAGCCCCCGGTTCTGCGAACGGCGGAAACGGAGGACAATGAACCACGAACCCTTATTTCCCACGCGCCGGAGACGAAAGAACGGCTGATTCTCGTCGTCGACGACGAGCCCGTCAACTTGGAGGTGCTCGCGAGCCATCTGTGTCCTCCTTACCGGGTCGTGACGCACCATCAAGCGGCGAAAGCATTGGATTGGATCAAGGGCGGAGGCAAGCCGGACCTCGTGATCACCGACGTGATGATGCCCGGCATGAACGGTTACGAGCTGGCGAAACAGCTTCGCGGCCTTTACGGGGAAGCCGATATGCCGATTCTGATGCTTTCGGCCAAAAGCATGCCGGAAGACCTGACGGAAGGCTTCGAATCCGGAGCCAACGATTACGTCGTGAAGCCCGTGACCAAGCGGGAGCTGCTGTCCCGCGTCAAGCTTCACCTGAAAATGGCGGAGCTGAACCGTTCGTTGGAGGAAGAGGTTCGGGAACGCACGGCGGAGCTGGAAAAGCGGAACCTCGAGCTGCAATACTCCATCCGCGAAACGCTGGAGGCGATGAAGGAAATCGTAGCGCTGGAAGAGCGGAACCGCATCGCGCACGAGATTCACGACACGGTCGGGCATGCGCTGACGGCCACCATCTTTCAGCTCGAAGCCACCAAAAAACTGCTCGAGAAAGACAGGGAGCTCGCCCTGGAGAAGCTGGCGTCGGCTCAAACTCTCATCCGGAACGGCCTGCAGCAAGTTCGCACCGCGGTCAGAGTCGTGAAGGAAGATTCGGCGAAAAGCGATTTGAACGAATCCTTGGTCCAATTGATAACGGAAACAGAGAATGCGGCCGGCGTGGAGATCGGCTACAGCATCCCGCCGCTGTCCGGCTTATCCCCATTGCAGAAAAAAGTGGTATACCACGCGCTTCAGGAGGGACTGACGAACGGCTTGCGCCACGGCGGCGGCACCAAGTTTCGATTCGAGCTGGAGGTGAAGGAAGGGTGGCTTCAATTTACGTTGAAGAACAACGGGCAGCCTTTCCACGATTCCCGGTTCGGCTTCGGCCTCACCGCCATGAAGGAACGCGTGGTCACCCTCGGCGGCACGCTGGCGGTCGAGGAGAGCGCGGATTGGGGCTGCGTGCTCACGCTCCGGCTTCCCGTCGCATCATGATCCGCAAGGAAAGAACAGCCAAGCGTCGTGATGAAGCGAAGCCGCCAGGGCGGAGCTTGCCGTCGACCGGAACGAGGACGCGATTGCCGAGCTCGCTTTGCGGGAGAAGCTGATCGATCAGGATACGGATCCCACGGCCGCTCCGACGGATCTTCGTCCGGACAATCGGATGGTCGTTCTTCCGGGAAGTCCCACGGGCAGGATTACAGTAGGATGTGGAAGTCGAGCCATTCGATTTACAACCGATGCGGAAAAGCGTATGCTTGTTTTGAACACGCATCCCAGTCGACAAGGGGAAGAACAAGGCAAATGTCCGATTCGGAAAAAGCGGGCTATAAATCGATTGCGCTCGACATCGCGCAAAGGATCGTAAGCGGAGAGTTTCCGCTGCACAGCAAGATTTCCGGGAGATCGCTGCTGGCCGGACAGTACCAGGTGTCGCCGGAAACCATCCGGAAAGCCATCGGCCTCCTGAAGGAAGAAAATATCGTGTCCGTCTCGCAAGGCAAGGAAATCACGATCGTTTCGGACCGCAACGCTTACGAATACATCACCAAAAACAACTATTTGAAGTCCGTCTATTCCCTGAAACAGGATTTGCAGCAGCTTCTTCAGCAGAAGCAGGCGCTGGACCGCCATTTCGAATCGCTTCTCAAGGAGATCATAGACGCTTCCGACCGCCTGCAAAACCTCAAGCCGTACAAGCCCGTCGAAATCACGATCCATCCCGACTCGCACGCCATCGGCCTCACGATCGCCCATCTCCAGTTTTGGCAGAACACCGGCGCAACGATTATCGCGCTGCGCAGGGGTACCCATGTATCGATCTCCCCAGGTCCGCACGTCGTGCTCCTGGAAAGCGACGTACTGGTCGTGGTCGGAGACGATAAAGTGTACGAAAAAACGGAAAATTTCATCAATCGGCCGAGAAATCCGCAATAACCGCCGCAATCGCATACCGAAGGGACATGCCGCCGTTTCAGGCGGCTTTTTTTATTCCCGCACAACAGTGGTAGGATACAGGTAAAGCCAACATGGGTACTATCCAATTGTTTACAAACAACCTAATAAATAATATAAGAATGTCAGATGACAAGGTGTTTGTTATCATGGCCATGGCAGATCGCTTGCGAGCTTCATCCAATCAGTCTTGGGTTCCCGATCCTTCGGACGGATCCTTCTTTCATGTTTGATTTTTCCGGCCCGAAAGGGTCTTTTTCCATTTTATCCTGTGTACATCACTTGGAATAATCCTTAGAGGCCTTTTTTTTATGCGCAGTGTGCGATCGTCCTCCCGATTCATACTTTATGGAAGGAGGTGTGCGCATGGCAGCGAAATTTCCGTCTAGAAAAAGGCCGCCTGTCCCCAAGAGGAACCATTCCGGCCGTAATTTCGGCAATTTCTTCGTCCCCCTGTTTCGCAAATGCCGCCGAGGAATCGTATATATTCAAGCAATCAAAAAAGAGGAGGCAGAGGCGCCTCCCTATCCGTTTCCTGTATTCTTTCCCGGCCAAGAAGCGCGAACGGAGTTAATCGGTTTTGGGACCGGATTCGTCATCAACAAGGATGGACTCATCCTGACGAGCGAGCACGTGGTGAGAAACGCACGGGAGATTAAAGTGAGCCTATATGATGGCAAGCAATGTTCGGGCGAACTGGTTTGGAGCGACCAAGACCATGATATTGCCTTGCTTAAGCTTGACAGCGAGCAGAATCTACCGCCATTGCCGTTAGGTTCCTCGCGCCGAAGCGAAGTGGGTGAAATCGTGATGTCCGTCGGGAATCCGCTCGGACTGGAAAACTCGCTCACCTCGGGCGTGATCAGCAGAAAGCATAAATCCGTCGCCGTTTCCGATACGGAACTTCAGGATATCATCCAAACGGACTGCGCGATTAATCCCGGAAGCAGCGGAGGACCGCTGATCAATTTGAAAGGCCAAGTGATCGGTATGAACGCCTTCATGGCCAAAAACAAAAACGGCCTTGGATTCGCCCTTGGAATCGATGGGATCAAGAACCGCATTCGCCGGTTCCTTGATTGAGACAGGTGACATGGCGGATACCGGTACCATGTCTTACGGCTCTTTCCCGTCCTCTCCAACGTTTTCGATGTCGCTGTCCGGGGGGACTTCGCGAAGCTCAAACGCCTGGATGAACTCTTGGATGATCGAGTCGACCGCTTTTAATTCGCCGCTGATGACTTGCTTGATGGCCTCGTATTCCGGCTGATTCAGCTGCTGCAGCAAGGTCGATCGCTTGAGATGCAGCCTGTCGAGAAACGCGATCGCCCTCCCTCGGCGAAATGTTTGGGCACTGTGGAAACGATGCTTGTGATGTTCACGACGATCATGGTGTTCATGCAGTTGATGGTGTTCATGCAGTTGATGGTGTTGATGGTGTTGATGGTGTTCATGGTGTTGATGGTGCTCATGCCCGCGATGCTCATGCCCGCGGTGCTCCCCGGGACCTCCGTGACCGTGATGTCTTCGGGGATCCTGTTTACCTTCCCGCATGATGGATTCTCCTCCTTGGGCGTATACAAACGCATGCAAATTCATTTCTGTATACAAATGTATACAATGATCAGACGATTTGTCAATATCTGTATGTCCCGCTAGAGCGAACTGCGCTCCATTATCGGTACGGCATTGCTCCTTGTTCATCGTTTGAGGATCAGGGAAATACCCACACCTATTATGTCGCGGTTCAAGTCAGCGGCTTTGGAAATACTCCCGCAGGGCTCTAGGGAAAACGGACGAGGATTTTGAGATGGAATTGTGCGTGCCGCTTGTATCTGATTCCGACAGCCCGGATAACGATAAGCCGAATAGAGTCCCGGCGGCGTTGAAAATCATGAAGGAGCGTCCAAAGAAAGAGGTGTCCGGCAGGGTGGAAGACATGAAACCCTATGTCGTCGAGCACGAAGAATTGAAGCTCATCGGAATCCCCTGCATCAGTCTCAACGACATGAACGGAAAATACCGTCACGCCAAAGACGCTCTGCTGGTTTCGACCTAACATTTCGCTGTCAAAAACCAGGAAGTTCACTATGGGATATGGCCGCAAGCGCCCACGCAGGACGATTCCGATCGGCATGCCTACATTCTCTGCGTGGAAGTCGAGTCCTTCGACGGGGTTCCGGAGTCGTATTTTAAGACGAGCCTCTCCCCTCAGAAGTGCGTCGTCGTCGCGAACCAAGAAGGGAATTTCGATGCGGCTGGGCAGGTGATCGACCGTTACATCAGCGAGAATGGATGGGTTGTCGGCGCAAGCGACCGGAAATATACCATATGCGAGCGCTACAACTATGAGGGCAAGGGTTTTGCCCGGTACTCGCTGCCGATTCTGGATTGAGGTGATAGCTCTGAATCAAGGAGACTATCGCAGCAGATGGGAACGACAAACGAGTCCAAAACCACCTTTCACGATACGTTGCAGGTCAGGCTAGTTTCCGACTTTCGCAAGTCACAAGCCTGGTATCGCGATGTACTGGGCTGTGAAGTCAATGATTGGGGACATGCAATTCGAGGCGGCATGAAGCTGATTCTTCAGCAAGCCCGGGAGGAAAGCGATGTGCGTCCCAACGCCGCTTCGGCGAAGCGGGACACCTATCCGACGGACTGGACTGGACCGGATCTGGGCTGGGACAAGTTCATTCACGTGAAGAGCGAAGAGTTTGATCGCCTGGAGCAAGTGCTTAAAGCGAGCAGGGCCTAGATTGTCCTCGGTCCTATCCAAAGAACGCACAGCGACGGAAATACGTACAAAAACATCTGCATCCAGGATCCAGACGGATATTTCATCGTTTTCGGAATCTAAGCTTGAAGTCGTGCGTAAAGAGGAATCGGCAAATCGATGTTAAGCGAGAGGGGAGCCCTCTACGATACTGGCTCTCCCGTTGATGCTCTGTTCATCTTGTGAAGCGGATTGTGCGGTTGTGTCTTCCGGAGCTGCGGACGATAGTGACCTCCGGAGACTTTATATCAACAAGACCGGTGTGAAGTTATTTCTTATCCCCACTCAGATCCGGCGAGACAACCCGCGGAGCATGGCCGAAGTCGCACGCATGAGCGTCAAACGTGTTGCTGATATCGGCAGGTCTCCGATCTGGGTGCCTAAGATGGGTGGGCTGACGCGCAGTCAAAGTAATTAGTGGGAAAACCTCCCTCTATTTTTGCGGACTGGCCACTCGTGCGTGATTAGTAGGAAAACCTCCCTCTAATTCCGGCTATATACCTTAAATTGAAGTTTTACACCGAAATTAGTGGGAGGTTTTCCCTCTAAAGGCCCCAAACTCTTATAAATATCGAAATTAGTGGGAGGTTTTCCCTCTAAAGTTTACCGACGGGGTGAATCCGGCTTGCGACGCCGTCAGGGGTATTCCTTGTTCATTCGGAAAATAACGGTTTCAAGCGGGATTCAACGAGGGCCGACGGAGAACAGGATAATCCCTAAACCGAATCATTCGGTGGGAAGGAGCGAGCCGGGAGGTGCACGCCTCGTGCATCTTCGCCAAGGATTCGGAGAATGTCTCGGTGACGGGCGCGGGCCGGCTCGAAGGAAACGGCCGAGCCTGGTGGGACAAGCATCGAAACCGGCCCGAAGAGCTTCGTTATCCTCGTCCCAAGCCGTTCTGCTTCGAAAATTGCAGTAGAGTAACGATCAAGGATCTCACTCTGACGAACTCTCCAAGCTGGACGGTTAATCCTCTCCGCTGCCGGAATGTGACCATCGACAATCTGTCCATCCTCAATCCCGCCGATTCGCCCAATACGGATGGAATCAATCCGGAATCTTGCGCGAACGTCCGCATCAGCAACTGCCACATCGATGTCGGGGACGATTGCATCGCCATTAAATCCGGCACCGAAGACGCGGAGGAACGGATTCCCTGCGAGAACGTCACGATCGCGAATTGCACGATGGTCCACGGACACGGAGGCGTCGTCATCGGCAGCGAGATGAGCGGCGATGTCCGCAATGTCGTCATCTCCAATTGCGTATTCAAGCAGACGGACCGCGGCATCCGCTTGAAATCGAGGCGGGGGAGAGGCGGCATCGTCGAGGATATCCGAGTCGGCAATATCGTGATGGAGGACGTGATTTGCCCGTTTATCCTGAATCTTTATTACTTCTGCGGACCGCGGGGCAAAGACAAATATGTCTGGGACAAAAATCCTTACCCGGTTACGGAGGAGACGCCGCGCTTCCGCCGCATTCACTTCGCGAACATCACCGCCCGCCGCGTTCACGCGGCAGCCGGATTCCTGTATGGACTGGCGGAGCAGCCGATCTCGGAAATCACCTTCGACCATATCGAGATCTCCATGGCCGAACAGGCGACCCCGGGACTGCCCGCGATGATGTCGGGCCTGCGGGAGATAAACAATCGGGGGTTCTTCCTCGGCAACGTGAAGGATGTCCGGTTCCACAACGTAACGGTAGAGAATCATGAAGGCCAGGCCTTTTACGTCGAGAACGGCGAAAGGGTCACGCTGGAGCATTGCGAGTCCCGGAATACGAAGAATGCCGAGCAGCTTCTGGTGCTGGTTGCCGTACCGCCTGCGAATGAAGATCTGCGGTAATTCATCCAGATTCGCCCAGATTGAGGCAGGATTTGGAGGGTGGATGTCGAACTCATCTTCTGGAACGGAAGAGGAGAGGAAGATGAGGGATGGGTAAAAGACGTTACCGGAAAATCGGGCTTTGGCTATCTATGATGCTGGTAGTGGTGCTTGTCGGGTGCCAGGCGGTCTTTGGGCTGAACTTGGACGGCATGCTTCTGAAGCAGTTGGAAGTGAGGTCGCTGGAGCAGTCCGGCAAGCTCGACATTGAGCTGGATTTGAACGATAAAGCGATCGCGGAGGATGAACCGGGGATCGCCCAAGCGCTCGGCTTATTCAAGAAGATGACGTTTACGATCGACCATGCGGCAACCGACGGCACAGGCCGTTTGGACATGAAAGGCTCCGTGACGTTCGGGGGCAAGGGCGCCATCCCGCTCGAGCTCCATACGGACGAGAAGTCGGTTCGTCTTGACATCGGCGGATTGAAGCAGCCCATCGTGATGACGACCGATTCCCTGAATGCGGAAGTTTTGAATGGAATGATGATGCCCGGCATGGGTTTCTCGAACCTGGAAGCAGGCGACAAGCAGATCGCGGAGTGGACCCGAAGCCTGATTCAATCGGTCGCTTCCTATTTTGTCCACCATTTGCCGAATCCTCCCAAGCTGGAGGTCGGACGCGCGTGGGAGCCGGTGAACGGCACTTTCATGTCGCTGACGAAGGTGCATGCGGAGCTGAACGGGGAGCAACTGGGCGAGCTGATCCCCGCATATCTTGACAACATGCTCAAAGACGAAGCAGGGTTCAAAGACATGCTGCGCAGCTTGGTCAAGGCATTCGCCGCTCTTCCGCCGGAAGCCAGGGAATCGTTGGGTATCGAAGATCTCCCGGCCTCGGAGAACGATATCGAGGCTTTCGTTAACGAAGGCATGAGCGAGCTGCTCCCCATGCTGCAAGAGCTCCGGGACGAGCTTGCCGAAGCGCGCAAGGATGAAATGTGGGGACAGATCTTCGACAAAGGCATTTCGCTCAAAACCGACCTGTACGTGGACGACTCGCTTTTCCTGCGCAAAACGGATACGGAGCTCGTTATCTCTCCCGCGTATTTCGCAGAGCCCGACTTTCCGATTCGAAGCATCCGCATTCACGGCAGCGCGGACATCTGGAACGTAAACGGCGACGTGACCGTTCAACCGGTGGACATCCCCGAAGGGGCGCTGACAGAGAAAGATCTGGAATCGATGCAGGCATACGATTTCGTAAGATCGCTCGACAGCTCGTCCGTTCTTTACGATCTGCTGAAAAACGATCTGCAAATCGATGACCAATCGTTCGAGATCAGCAGCGAATGGGGCATTCCCTTCGTGAAGGACAAGAATGGAAAGGCCTACGTTCCGGTTCGATATTCGCTGGAGCAGCTCGGCGACAAGATCATCTATACGCACGAGACGAAAGAAATCCGATTCGCGGACGGGGCTTCCGGTCAGGAAATCGTATTCAACATCGGCTCGGCGGAAGCATACGTGAATGGGCAGAAAGCAACGTTGTCCAGCGCGGTCTACCAGGAAGGCCCCTACGCTTATATCGCAGCCGACGATTTGTTCGGCATTCTGCGCGCGGAATACACGATCGAGGAGTCGGGGAACGGAGAATCCGTGATGAAGGTGAAGCGGGATTTGTAGAAAGATCGAGCCGTCCCGGCAAATCCGATACTGAAACGGCAACAGGGGCAGTCCCAAACGCCATGATCATGGCCGAGGGACTGCCCCTGTTTCTTGTCGTCAAATAGGCTCCGCGATCAACGACCTTCCCCCAGCGCGTCGGAAGCGAGCGACTGGAGCACCAGATTGTCCATCGGAGGGTTGTGCAGGCCCGCGCGGACGTCCCGGTAGAAGCGTTCGAGAGGCAATGCTCTGGACAAGCCGGCGCCTCCGACGATCCGCATCGCCATATCGACGACCTTAAGCGCATGGTTCGTCGCCACGTATTTGGCGAGTCCCAGCTCCGGCTTCATGAACGGCCGTTTTTCCTTGTCCCGGTCCCATCGATCCGCCGCCGCGTACAGCAGGGAGCGGGCCGTGCGGAGCTCGACTTCCATGAGGCCGAGCGATTGTTGAACCGCAGGGACGTCAGCAATCGGCCCCGCGAGATAGTTGGGACGGTAGGTTCGGGCATACTCGAGAGCGAAATCCCGCGCCGCCAAGGCGATCCCGAGATAGCAGGCCGGGATGTGCAGCAGCCAGCCGCCTCCGTCGTCTTCGCCTTTACCGGCGATGCGGGCATCCTCGGCCGCGAAAGCGCCGTCCAGCACGACGTCGTGGCTTCCGGTCGCGCGCATGCCGATCGTATCCCAGGTTTGCTCAATCGTCACGCGATCGGAACGGTAGACGAGGAATTCGTCCGTCCGGTCTTCCTCCGGCACATAAGCGGAGACAACGAATCGGTCCAGGATCGGAGAGAGCGTGCTGAACGTTTTGCGTCCCGTCAGGAGCCAGCCGCCCTCTGTCCGGACCGCGGTCGTTTCGGGTCTGCCGCCCCTCGTGGGACTGCCCGTGGCGGTTTCGCTGGCGAAGGTGTTGATCATGGCCCCGTCCGCGACGATATCCCGGCATAGCCGCTCGAACAAGGGCTCCGGCCACTTGCGGGACGTTCTCAGATGGAGAATCTGGCCGACATGCCAGCCGACGGCGAGCGCGGTGGAACCGTCTCCGTAAGCCAGCCGCTCCTGAAGCGACACCAGGTCGTAGAGCGATAGCTCTTCTCCGCCGTAAACCTTCGGAACCGTGCTATGCAAGTAACCGGCTTCGCGCAGGTCGGCGAAATTCTCGAAGGGAAAAGAGCCTTCGCGGTCATGGGCGGCCGCACGCTCGGCGAATCGGACCGCCAAAGCCTCGATCCGATCCGCGCGCTCCCTTTCCGCATCGTTGCGGATATACCGGTCGATCAGACGTTCCATCCAC
Organism: Cohnella sp. CFH 77786; assembly: GCF_019400745.1. Taxonomy (GTDB): domain Bacteria; phylum Bacillota; class Bacilli; order Paenibacillales; family Paenibacillaceae; genus Cohnella. Next base: position 388,849 of record NZ_WJIB01000002.1, read on the forward strand.
GCCACCCCTCAGGCATTTCTGCGGTTTTGGAATTCTTTAGCACGAATCCATGCGGTTCAAACTTCCGTAAGACGCACTATGCCACCTATCGCCGCGATCTGAATTGGCTTGGCGTGACGCCAAAGAAGCGTTTGAATTGGCGCATGAAATGGGTGTCGTTCTCGTATCCGCACATTTTCGAAATCGCAACGATGGATAGCGAGCTGTTCTGCAAAAGATACTTGGCATATTCGAGTCTGCTATGGATGATATCCGATACAACGGAACAGCCGAACAGCTCTTTATAGATATGCTGGAAATACGATTTGCTCAAATTGAGGCGCGATGCGATCTTTTCGACCGGCATACGGGTATGAGGCGAACTGTACAGCTCGTTGCGCAGCTCGGAAAATTGGCGGAAATATCGGTTCGTCGTATCGGGCAGGGAGGCTCTCTGAAGAAGATTGCTCAGTTTCATAAGAAGAGTTTTGATTTCGGAATCCGAAATCTGATCGCGCAGAGGGCCGCCAAGTCTGGTGGTGCTTTGCAATTCCCGGATGCTTCCGGAAATCAGGAGCGGATCCGTAGCCTTCACGACTGTATCCAGCGGAAAGTTCAGTCGCTTGAGGAATTCCGGGAGTTCATCGCCGTCGCAATGGAACCAGTCGTTGATAAAAGGCTCATCCGATTCTCGGTATAGATGGGGAGTTTCGGGGCGAAGCAGGATATAGGAGTTTTTTTCCGCTGCAAGGAGCTCTCCGTTCAGGATCAGCTCCGCTTTGCTTTTAAAAAAGACAAAGGCGTAATTGCCCGCTCCTGCCGGACGATCGATCGTGATCCCGTTCTCATGAATGAAATGATAACCGCAACTAATCAATGTAATCATACTGGATCCCCATTTAAAGCACGAAAGGTCAGTTTTCTGTCATTATAATGAATTGTTCCCGGATGAACAAGCGCTTAAAATCGATGAATAAGGGCCGTGCCGGTCGCACGGACATTGCAAAGGAGTCGAAAACGTCATGCGTGCGCAACCGACATTAACTGTATATACGCAACAGCGGGGTGCGGAATTAGGCGACTTGTTCGGCATTTTTTTCGAGGATCTGAACCATGCGGCGGACGGAGGGCTGTATGCGGAGCTTGTGCAGAACCGTTCTTTCGAATTCGATCCGATCGATCGCGCGGAATATCATGCCATGACGGCGTGGGAGAAAATCGAAAGAGGCGGCGGACAGGCGGAAATCGCCGTTGAAGACAGCTATCCTCTAAATCCGCGAAACCTTCATTACGTCGCCATCGATATTCTGTCCGAGGGCGATGGCGTCGGAATCATGAACACCGGTTTTAACGGAATCCCGGTCAAACAGGGAGAATCTTATTTGTTCTCGGTTTATGCACGGCGGGAAACCAGCTTTGACGAGCCGGTTGTCGTCACGATAGAAGGGACGGACGGGTCCGTTCATGGAGAGGCAACGGTAACGGTCCAATCGCCCGAATGGACGAAATACGAGGCGAAAATTACGGCGATCGCTACCGACACCAACAGCCGTCTTGTGCTGGTAACGAAGGGAAAAGGGAAGCTGTACCTGGATATGGTGTCCCTATTTCCGGAACGGACTTTTCGCAACCGGCCGGGTGGCCTGCGGGAAGACATTGCCCGGATGATCGCGGATCTGAAACCCAAGTTTATGCGTTTTCCGGGCGGCTGCTTGATTCACGACGGGTCTTTGAATCCCGACGACAGAAATTCGATGTACCGCTGGAAAAACACGATTGGCGATATCGCGCAAAGACCGGCCAGACGGAATAATTGGGTCTATAATCAAACGCTTGGTTTGGGTTATTACGAATACTTTCTGTTCTGCGAGGATATCGGCGCCAAGCCGATTCCGATCTTGCCGGCAGGATACGACCCGCATCATAAACGAATCGTCCCGCTGGACGAGCTGCAGCCGTGGATCGACGACGCGCTTGATTTGATTGAGTTCGCCAATGGCGATGCGTCCACCAAGTGGGGAGCGATACGGACGGAGTTGGGTCATCCGGAGCCGTTCGGACTGGAGTATATCGGCATCGGAAACGAAGAAGTCGGAGAACCGTTTTTCGAACGCTATCCCTATTTCCACAGAGCCATCAAAGCGAAGTATCCCGATATCAAAGTCATCAATTCCGCCGGTCCGTTCGCGGCCGGTAGCGAGTATGAACGCGGCTGGAAATCCGCGAAAGAAAATGGATCGGATCTGGTGGACGAGCACTATTATCAGACGCCGGAATGGTTTCTCGCGCATGTCGACCGCTACGACGCCTTCAAAGCCGATGAGCCGAAAGTATTTTTGGGTGAATACGCGACATGGGGGAACACGTATTACAACGCCCTTGTCGAAGCGGCTTTTATGACCGGCCTTGAAAGGAACGCCCACGCGGTAGCCCTGGCTTGCTATGCGCCGATGCTCTGCAACGTGGATTACGTCAACTGGAAGCCGGACTTGATTTGGTTCAACAACCATGAAGTTTACGGAACCGCCAATTATTACGTGCAGAAGCTGTTTATGCATCACCAGGGCGACCAGCTCTTAACCATCGAGGCAACAGGCTTCGAGGAAAAACAGGAACAAGCGATCAAGCCGATTAATGGAGCCTTCGCGCTCGGGACAGAGCGTTGCTCTTTCCGTTTCCGGGACATACTGCTCGTTAACGACGAGACCGGAGAAACGAAAGCGTTTCTGAACGGCTCGTCCGCCGAGCTGTCGGATACGGAAGAAGACCGGCGGAGCGGTACCTCTATCGCAACGCTGGACCTCGGCGAAACGGATTGGGTGAATTATACGCTGAGGTTGAAAGCGCAAAGAATCAGCGGACCTAAGGGATTCAACCTGTACTTTGGCAAACGGGACGGCAACAATCAATTGTTCTGGGATTTCGGAGGGTGGCAGAACCAGGATTCCGCCTTGTGCGCCAGCGTAAACGGCAGAACCTCTTGCCTCACCCAAAGCATCTTCAACGTGGAAACCGATAAGGAATACGAGTTGACATTGAACGTAGCGGGCAGACGAATCCGCGCTTGGATCGACGGCGTGTTATTCCACGATACGGAAGACAAGCTTCCGGTCATCGAGCCGCTATATTATTCCGCGAGCTATGAGCGTTCTACGGGGGATGTCATCGTTAAGGTCGTCAACGTGCAGGAGAAAAACGTTAGCGGACAGATTGTTCCGGCGGAAATGCAAGCAAAGTCTTTGACCGTCGAAGTGTATGAGATGTCCGGCTATGCGTTGGAAGACGAGAACACGTTCGCGTCGCCGGAGCGGGTGCGGCCGACCCGGAAGGAATTCCGCACGGAAGGCTGCAGTTTTCATTACGAGTTTCCCAAACATTCCATTACGGTATTCAGAATGAGATGAAGATGAGGAGAAAAACATGATGCTTACAAAAGATCGATCGAACATCAACCGCCCATACCCGGATCCGCTTGTCGAACAACGGGCCGATCCCTGGATTTATAAGCATACGGACGGTTATTATTATTTCACCGCTACCGTTCCCGCCTACGACTGCATCGAGCTGAGAAGGGCTGAAACGATTCGGGAGCTCGGTACCGTCGAACCGGTTGTCATTTGGCGGAAACACGGGAAGGGCAGAATGAGCGGACATATTTGGGCGCCCGAAATCCATTATATCGACGGCAAGTGGTATATCTATTTTGCCGCCGGCGGCTCGGAAGAGTACGAGACGGATTGGGAAATCCGCATGTACGTCCTGGAAAACGAGGCAGAGAGCCCGCTGGAAGCGTCATGGGTGGAGAGAGGACAGATTCGGACCGACTGGGACTCCTTCTCCCTGGATGCCACGACCTTCGAGCATCGCGGCGTCAGGTATTTGGTTTGGGCGCAGTACGACCAGGAAACGCCGGCAAGCTCCAATCTGTATATCGCCGAGATGTCCGATCCGTGGACGATTCGCGGCAAGCAGGTATTGCTTGCGAAACCGGAATATGCGTGGGAGATCATTGGCCACCGGGTGAACGAAGGGCCCGCGGTACTCAAGAAGAACGGCAAAATCTATATCAGCTACTCGGCAAGCGCCACGGACCACAATTATTGCATGGGACTGTTAAGCGCTTCGGACACAAGCGATTTGTTGGATCCGCGATCCTGGACGAAATCGCCGGAGCCGGTATTCCGGTCGAACGAAGAGACCGGCGAGTACGGCCCGGGCCATAACAGCTTCACCGTTTCGGAGGACGGTTCGGCCGACATTCTGGTGTATCACTCCCGAAGCTACAAGGAAATCGAGGGCGAGCCGCTGAATGACCCCAATCGCCATACACGCGCGCAAGTATTGAATTGGAACGAGGATGGAACTCCGAACTTCGGGGTCCCCGGGTGAACGCCCGAAGTCAGGGCGAGCCTTTGAACCGTTGGCGGAACTTAAGAGGGGACTCGCCGGTTTGCTTCTTGAAGCAGCTGGAGAAATAGGGCGCGTAACGGAAACCGGCTTGCTCGGCGATTACGGATACCGGCCATTCCGTTTTGAGCAGCAGCAGCTTGGCTTGTTCGATCCGGTAGCGGAACAGGTATTCCATCGGCGTGCAGTTGTAAACGTCTTTCATGCATCGGATGACGTAGTTCGGATGAAAATGAAGCGCCTCCGCCAGAGACTCGTTCGTGATTTCGGCTTGGTAATGCTGCTTGAGATAGGTTTCGGTTTTATCGGCAATGACTTGCGGGGAGGAAGGCCAAGCGGCTTTCCTCCCTTCTTCCATGTAACGGAGCAAATCCCAGAACGTGCTCTGCTCCTCCCACAGGGAAATGGAACGGGGTTTTAGGGAGAGGGTGAGCAGGTAACGGAAGAACCGTTCGGCGTGGCCGATATCCGTAACGGTCCAATATTGGGCGAGAGAAATCCGATTGGCGCTCAGGGAATTTCCCGAGGCTTCCCATTCGCGAGCGCTCTGAAAATGAATCCAATAAAACTCGGTAGGCTCCTCGCAGGGTTTGACGGGGTAATGATGGCGATCGGGAAGGAGCAGCAAGGCCTGTCCGGGACGCAGGTCCCACTGGGTCTGTTCTTCACCTATGAACAGAGTGCCTTTGACGAGAAAAATGAGATCGAACACGCCCAGCCGGGATCGGTTCGGATGTTGGTCGCCCGGCCCGTACACCGTTTTTCCTCCTTCTAGATAGTAGGGAAAAGGAGGGGCCGGGAAGGATACGACAAGGGATTCAGGCGCCATGTCCGATCGACTTCCTTGTGTTGAAATTTATAAAAAAGAAGTTAAGGTTATCTATATTCTATCTTCATCTAACAGAATATGATAGTGTTGTTCATTATATTTTTGGAGGCTTACGAACATGATGAGAAAAGCCCGCATTTCCGATCCGTTCTGGACGCCGTATGAACGGCTGGTCCGGGAAACCGTCATCCCCTATCAATGGGAGATGCTGAACGACCGGGTTCCCGGTGCCGAACCGAGCCATTGCATGAAGAATTTCCGGATTGCCGCCGGCTTGGAGGAGGGGAACTTCGGAGGGTTCGTCTTTCAGGACAGCGACCTGGCCAAGTGGCTGGAGGCGGTCGGCCACTCCTTGGCTTCGCATCCCGACCCGGAGCTGGAGCGGATCGCGGACGAAGCGATCGACCTGGCGCTTCAAGCGCAGTGGGACGACGGATATTTGAATACGTATTTCTCGATCGAAGCGCCGGAGAAGCGCTGGACGAATCTGACCGATTGCCACGAGTTATATTGCGCGGGCCATATGATCGAAGCGGCGGTTGCTTATTACGAAGCGACCGGCAAGCGGAAGCTGCTGGACGCGATGTGCCGGTTCGCGGATTACATCGATTCGGTGTTCGGCACCGAACCGGGCAAGATCAGAGGTTACGACGGCCATCAGGAAATCGAGCTGGCGCTCGTGAAGCTGTACAACACGACCGGCAACGAGCGCTATCTGAAGTTAAGCCAATATTTTATCGACGAACGGGGACGGGAGCCTAAGTTCTTCGAACAGGAGTGGGAGGCCAGAGGGCAAACTTCCTTCTGGAACGGAGGCGCGAAAGCTGCGAAACCGCATCACGAGTACCATCAGAGCCACCTGCCGGTGAGGGAGCAGACGAAGGCAGTCGGCCATGCGGTCAGGGCCGTATACATGTACACGGCGATGGCGGATCTTGCGCGGCTGACCGGAGATACCGGATTGCTGGAAGCCTGCCGCAAGCTGTGGGACAACATGACGACCAAGCAAATGTACATTACGGGCGGTATTGGATCTACGCATCATGGGGAAGCATTTACCTTCGACTATGATTTGCCGAACGATACCGTTTATGCGGAAACGTGCGCTTCCATCGGCCTGATCTTCTTCGCGCAAAGAATGCTGCAGCTCGAAGCGGACAGCAAGTACGCCGACGTCATCGAGCGCGCGCTGCACAATCTGGTGCTCGCGGGCATGTCGAAGGACGGTCACAACTACTTCTACGTCAACCCGCTGGAGGTATGGCCGGAAGCCAGCGCGCAAAATCCCGGGAAGCACCATGTCAAACCGGCCCGGCCCAAATGGTACGGGTGCGCGTGCTGCCCGCCGAATATCGCCCGGCTGATCTCTTCACTGGGCGACTATATCTATACCGCGGACGAGAAAACGAAAACCGTTTACGCCCATCTGTTTATCGGCAGCGAGTTCACGCTTCATCTGGGTGACGTGCCGGTCACCCTGCAACAGCAATCGTCGCTGCCCTGGGAAGGGAACGTCAAGCTTCAGGTGTCTCCGAAGACGGCGACCCGGTTTACGCTTGCTCTGCGCATTCCTTCGTGGTGCGCGGACCGGCCGAGGCTGCTGGTGAACGGCGCAGAGACGGATTATTCTAACGCCGAGAAAGGCGGTTATGCGCACATAGACCGCGAATGGTCGGAGGGAGACGTCGTGGAATGGCAGCTGCCGCTCCGGGCGGAATGGATCGTCGCGCATCCCGAAATCCGGGCGAACGCCGGGAAAGCCGCCATCCAGTATGGCCCGCTTGTTTACTGTCTGGAGGAGACGGATAACGGCAAACCGCTGGCATCGCTCTCGTTCGGTCCCGATTCGACGCTTCATGCCCGTTTCGATCCGGGTTTGCTCGGAGGCGTCGTCGTGATCGAAACCGAAGGCCGGAAGGCGGACGAGAACGGCTGGAGCGGAGAGAATCCCTATCTGCCGGCGGGAATAATCCAGGCCGCTTCCCGCGTCAAAGCGCGGGCCGTCCCCTACTTCCTGTGGGGGAACCGGGAGAGCGGAGAAATGTCGGTGTGGTTGAGATTCCAGGCTTGATGGCCCCAAATAGAGGGAAAAGTTGACATTCAATTGTCCCTTTGGAAAGTGGATGCGAAAATAGAGGGAAAAGCTCCCACTAATATCGCCTACAAACCGTGAATTCGGGTGTTAGGGGTGTATTAGTGGGAATTTTTCCTTCTAATTGTTACGAAAACGCCGAAGGGAGGCAAATTAGTGGGACATTTTCCCACTAATCTGCCTCCTTTTCGTCGGCTCGCGAACTCGCCATCCCAGCGCAGGCTGTTCGCGCGGTTAGATCCCTTAGCAGCACGGCGTTGATCTCAGTTCAACAAATCGGCCGGCCTGACCTTAAGGTGATGTTGGCCTATTTATCAATGTGGAGGATCAGCTTAGCACCAGTACGCCGTATGGCTCCAGCTCGATGTCTCCCTCCAAGGAGCTGCCGCTGAGCAAATCAACCGATTTGCGCTGCAACCGAAGCGTTGCCGCCTGTCCCGAATAGTTGAGCGCGAAAATAAAGGCTTCGCCGGTAGCGGGATGCCGCCGGACAGCCAGCTCAACTTCTGCCGGCGCGCGAACGACGTCCTCCGCCGTCTTCCGCAAACCAAGCTCCGGCAGAAGCTTGCGCACGACCGCTTCGCTGTAAGCGGCGCCGTAATAGTATACGCGCCCTTGGCCCAGCTCGTTGACGGTTAAGGCAGGCTTCCCGGCATAATAGTCGGACGCATACTCGGCGATCACCTTCACGCTATCTGCCTCGACCCGCAGAATATCGTTAAAGCCTTCGGCGATAAGCGAGCCGGCTGAGGTCGTTTCGCCGCCGTCTTCTTCGCCAACGAAGCGCAGCGTTGGAGCGGGTACGGTTCCCTTGATTATCGTGAAGTCCTCGACCGTAATGCCGCACAGGGAAGCGGCGAGGCCAGGCATCGGCATCATCCGGCAATGCCCCTGCTCGTCCTTGTAGCCGGTGCGGGCTCCGAACAAGGCGATGCCGCCGGCTTCCACGTAGGAGCGGAGCAGCGTGGCTGCGGATTCCGTCAAGATGGCGGGATGCGGATACACCAACACCCCGTACCGCTGCAAATCGGCAAGCTTCGTCCGGTCCGTCAACGTCAGCGAATCGGCCGCAATGTGTGCTTGCTGAAGAGATTTGAACCAAGCCCTCGTGCTTTGACCGGCAAGCGGGCCGTGCCAGACGTCGAGCTCCCCGTCCCAGCTGTTGTCGTAGTCGCTTACGATCGCGATGCTCGCTTCGTAACGGCTTTGCGCCAGCTTTCCGCCAACCTGCGCCAGCTCTTGCCCGATGCGTGCGGCTTCAAGCACCCTGCGGTTCGGACGGTTATGGTAGTCGTTGATGCCGTGCCAGTATATTTCGGTGCCGAATGTGGCCGTGCGCCAGCGGAAATAGAGAAGCATGTCGGCGCCGTGTGCGAGCGACTGATACGTCCATAGCCGCATTTGGCCGGGTCTGGGCGAAGCCATCGCCAGCCGGTTCACCCATCCTCCCGGTCCGGACTGCTGCTCCATGATGCAGAAATTCGGGGAGATCGAGCGCACGCCGCTCAAGTACAAACTCGACATCCGGTCCAGAAACGGTTCGGGCCCCTCATCCGGATGAATCGTTCCGAACTGCGGATAAGAGTCGTAGGAGAAGAAATCCAGCAACTCCTCCGTCATCCGGTGGTTGTCGAGATGGCCGAACATGCCGTTCGTCGTGATCCAATGCCGAGAACCTGCGACTTCCCGCAGAATATCGGCCTGGATGCGGGCGAATTCGATCGCGCTGTCCGAGATGAACCGCTTCTCGTCCAGCGCCTGGTGCGGATTCGGGGAGTCGGAAGGCGTCGGCCTCGGAAGAAATACCTGCTCCCACGCCGTATACGTTTGACTCCAGAAGACGGTTCCCCATGCCCGATTCAGGGCGTCCAAGGAGCCGTATTTGCGCTGCAGCCATACTCGGAACGCGGCATGGTCGGCTTCCGAATAAAACACGTTGATCTCGCAGTTCAGCTCGTTGTCGATTTGCCAGCCGACGACCGCGGGATGGTCCTTGTAATGCTCGGCCATCCGCCTCGTGATCCGCGCGCAAAGCTGCCGGTAAACGGGGCTGTTGTAATTGTAATGCCGCCGCTGGCCGTGCCGGTAAGGGGTGCCATCCATGGAGGCGTTAAGCACTTCCGGATAGCGGTGCGTCAGCCAAGCCGGGGGCGTTGCCGTCGGCGTGCCCAAGATGACCTTCAGGCCATGACGGTGAGCGGAGTCGAGGGCCCGGTCGAACAAATCGAACCGAAAGACGCCTTCCTCCGGCTCCATGATCGCCCAGCCGAATTCCGCCACGCGGATGATGGAGAATCCGAGCTCCCGCATGCGGCGGAAGTCATCCTCCCACAAGTTTTCGTCCCAATGCTCCGGATAGTAACACACACCCAGCCGTATCGCTTCTTCTTTGGTCGATTTCGGCACGCCGCATCCTCCTGACAGATGGAGTGATAAAATATTGCGAATTCTTTCGCATATGTCTTTCATTTTAAACTAAAACGATATAGAGTAAATGACGGGATCTTGCGAATGATATCAATATTTTGCGATCGTGACAAACGCATCCAAAATTGAGGTGAGACACCGTGAGGGAGCATATTTATCTGCCGCGGCCCAGCAATTTGCATTATGTCTGCTATCCGGAATCCTGCGGCCGCTATGCTCATGATCCCGATCACCGCGAACGGAGACCTGCCGGGATGTTGAGCGAATACAACCTGCATGTCATCGTCGCGGGCAAAGGATACGTGATAGCCGGAGGAGAGCGGCAGGAATTGTCGGCCGGCTCCGGTTTTCTGTACGGACCCGGCGAGAGCCAGGATTATGGGACCGATCCGGGCGATCCTTGGGATGTTCGATGGGTTCATTTTGCCGGAAATGGAATCGAGTCGCTGCTGGGCCCCAAAGGAAAGGGAGAGGTTTGGCTCTTTACGCTTACGCAGCAGCGCAAATCCGTCGAGCAAGCGCTGGAGAAGTTGACCCGGTTGGCGGGGACATTCGAGAGCTTGAGCGAACCGGCCCTGTCGGCGGCCCTGTACGAGGCGCTTGCCGCGCTCCTGCATGATGCCGGTCGGCGTCGCCGCCAGGCGGGAAACGGCACCCGCGAGAAGATGTTCGAAGCGGCCGATTACATCCGGGCGAGCTGTGCCGGTAACTTGAGTTTGACGTCGATCGCCGGGAAAGCCGGGTACAGTCCGCACCATTTTACCCGAATTTTCCGGGATGCCGTAGGCAAGTCGCCGACGCAATACTTGACGGAAAGCCGGATCTTGCTGTCCAAGAACCTGCTCGTATCGACTCCGCTCGCCATCAAGCAGATCGCGTTCGAGGCGGGATTCAGCCAAAGCAGTTATTTCATCAGCCAATTTCGCCGGATGACGGGAATGACGCCCCAGCAATTCCGTGATCTGTATGGATGACGGCGGTTTTGCGGAAAGGTGATAGGGAGTGCAGATACGGAAACCCTTTAACAGGTGAGTTGGTGAAAAAAGGGGGAGGCCCCTTTTCAGGGGCTTGCCCGTGGCAACACGCGGATGGCAGACTCTCAGTGCCTCTAAAGGCGCTTGCTTCCAGCATGCCCTTATAGGGCTGAAGGGAGCAGAAGCCACCGGCTAAGCCGGTGGTTATGACTCGACGTGATTTCTCGCTTCTTTTACTCAAGCTTCTGCGACCTTTACCTTTTTAAACGCCGCTTCGGACTCTTCCTCGGAAGCTTGGGGAACGCGTTTGATGAAGAAGGAAAGCAGCAAGGCGATAACGCCGATTCCGATGATGACGAAATAGGCGTCATTGATCCCTTGGATGGCAGCTGACTTTCGTTCAATCGTTTCGGAAAACGGTTGCCGGGCACTATCCGCTGGATGGCGAGGTCGTCTGACGAAGGATTCGGAAACGAGCTGTTCGGGAGAGCGCTTGATCATAGCGATGGACCGGGCCTGCGGCGGAAAAACGCCGCCGTCCTTACGATCAGCAGAGGCAGCACGTAAGAGACGGTTGCCCATACGGGATGGATGACGGTTACGGAATTGATCCAGAAGAATTGGCCGTACTCGATTTGATTCATGGAAAACAGGAAACAAACCAGCGCAAGCGGGAACACGAGAATGCGGTCGTCCTGCAAATTCAGAAGTTTCGTAAACGTCATATTGAGCACGAACAAAGTGACGGCCGCCTTCATGAAAGAGGCCATGATCAAGGAAATGCCGACCAGCGATTCGATCCGCTGGATCACCTCGAGAAGATCGACGGTCCGGGCGACTTCGAACATGGAATACATGCGTTCCGCCGCCATCGGACCGAACACCAGGATCGTGCTGAGCGTCACCGCGATTAAGTAAAAAGCGTTGAGAAATAGGGCGAGAAACAACGGTCTCGCGATTTTTATCCGTTCATTCTTACGTATGTGCGGGAAAACCATCGACATCAGCACGAGTTCGGCATAAGGGAAACCATAGGAGAAATAGGCGCCGAGGAGTACAGGTTTGAATCCGTCCGACATCAAGGGCAGCAAGGCCTCGAGGTTATAATTCGGAATGGACAAAATCAGGATGGAGGTAATGGAGGCGAGCACGACGACCATCGGCACGAAGAACATCCTGGCCATGGTTTCGATGCCGGAACGGACCGTGAGGGCGACAACAAAGAAAATGGGCAATGAGAAAAGATAGAGCGGAGTTTGTCGCAACATCGAGGTGTTCAAGAACAGGCCGATGTCCAGGACGATTCCGGATGTCATGTGGAACTGGAATGAAATAAAGGGGATGGCGAGAAGAACGGTCAGCCATTTGCCGACGGTTGCCCTGCTGTATTCGATGAAGGTCAAGTCGGGAAATTTGCGGTATAAGGACAGAATGCAGACAAGCAGAACGGCGCCGATCGCAAGGGAAAGGAGCAGGGATATCCATGCTCCATTCTTGGCATAACCGATGAGAGGCCCCGGAATGTTCACGATCGAGGAGCCCGTCATGAAAGAAAAAAACATGACGGACATTTGCCCGGCGCTGATTTGCTCGCGCGTTTTCATTCCTTTCACGCCCTCCTCTGGATTTTATGAAGAAACCGTTAATCCTTTCACGATCCAACCCGCGAATTTTCCGAACACGAGTTTGGCGGCATCCTCCAGAAACGGCCATTTCAGATCGAAGACGTAATCGATGCCGAGATACAGGGAAAGCAGAAGCATGGCGGCATATGCCGCCAGCTCACGGCTGCCCAGCTTGCTAAGCCTGGCCCTGTCCGCCAGTCCGATCCCCGCGTATATAATCATGAGCAAGATCAGCTTGCCCATCATGCCGCTTGCCTCCCTTTATTTTTTGAATACGGGTTTGCCGATCGTCGTACCGCTGGTTTTCAATTTGACCTTCACATCGATCTTGAACCGGGTCCGGGCGAAGCGGCTGTCCCAGTCCGGTTTCCATTTCTTCCACAGCTTTGGATTCTTGGCGTTGATCTTATTGCCCAATCCGATCCCGTCGAACTTCTGCTCTTTCATCCAGTCGACCGTTTCCTCGATTCGCTCCCGCACCGTATCCTCCACCTGTTTAGCGAACTTCCTTTCGTCAGAGCTCGTTTTGATTTTGGTGCAGGCAAGCTCGATCAACGCAAGATCGATTTTGATCTGGAACCGGACCGTTGCCGATTCCGGACCGATGGATGTCTGCAGACGGCTTTGAGAGTTGAGGGCTTCCACGACTTCTTTCACCTGCCTGCCTTCGGGCGATGGCCGGCAGGGAATATCGAGCATTCCGTTCTTGTATACTCCCGTCAGCATTTGCAAATATTCGACCATGGACGGATCCATCACGCCCACGAGCTTCCCCTTCTTCAGCAAGGCGAGTCCGGCGACATTCGGGGTTTTCTCCGGCCTTTTGAGCGGCTCTTGGGTCTCATACAGATAGGGGACGACCGCATTGCCGGTTTCGCCCTTGAGCTGAAGACCCAGCTTCAGCAAGTCCATATCTATCGTTTTCGTGCTATTCTCCGCAGCGGCTTTCTCGCTTTGGAACAGTTGCTGGGAAATCGTATTTTCGATGTAGGGTTTGAGCTGCAAAAAGGGATAGGCCTCACCGTTCGTGATCATGAACTTGATCGTGAGCCGGGGCTCGTGATCGCGGTAAAAAAACTCCAGAAGCTCCGTGATCGGTCGTTTACGCGCCAGCTTGTCCCCGATCATAATCAGGCGAATATGGCTCCATTGGGCCTTGCGGCCGAGGTTGATCGGAATGTCGCGGATCGCTCTGGCGACTGTCTTATCCTCGGTCGTGATATTCACGAACGCCGTTTCGGCCGTTTTGGCGCCGATACTGCTGACGCCTTGGGACGGCCGGTAAATTTGCGTGGCCAAAGAGATTTTCCCTTCTCTGCCTTCATCGATCGCGATGCCCATCACGAATCCTTTCTCGGGCAGCTCGGCCCGATCCCAGCAGCCCGTCATCAAGCATAATGCCGACAGGCTGGCCGCCAGTCCAATCCGTCTGCTCATGAATCCGGTTCACTCCTATGCTGGGTTTTCGGCGATCGCATCAGGAATCCGAGCGGAGCCCGGATGAACACATCCCTCATTTGACGCGGAATGAAAGGACCCAGAGGGCTCAGGTAAGGCTGGCCCAGAACGCGCAGACTCGAGAGATGCAGCCAAATCAGCAGGAAGGCGACCATGATGCCGAATATCCCCAAGAAGGCAGCGAAAGCCATCAGCGGGAACCGCAAGATGCGCAGCGCGATGGCGAAATTGTACTGGGGAATGGCGAAGGAGGCGATCCCGGTCAAGGAGACGATGATGACCATGATCGGCGACGCGATGCCTGCGTTGATGGCGGCTTCCCCGATGACGAGCGCCCCGACGATGCTCACCGCGGATCCGACCGGGCGCGGCAGCCGGATGCCGGCCTCCCGGAGCAATTCGAAAAAGAATTCCATGATGAAGGCTTCGATCACCGCGGGGAATGGAATTCCTTCCCTGGAGTTGATGATGGCGAGCAGGAGAACGGTTGGGAGCAATTCCGAATGGAACGTGGAAAAAGCGATATAGATGCTGGGAAGCCCGATCGCGATGAACAGGGCGACTAACCGGATCAACCGGATCAGGCTGGAGATGACGGTCCGTTGATAGTAGTCTTCGTTCGATTGCAGCAGATCCACGAGCAGGCCGGGACAGATGAGAATGGACCCCGTTCCCTCGACCAGCACGATGATTTTCCCTTCCACCAAGGCGGCGACGGCCACATCCGTTCTCTCTGTGTAACGGAATTGGGGAAACGGGGAGTACGCCGAATCTTCGATCAGCTCTTCGACGTAAGACGTTTCCAGTACTTCTTCGTTCTTCAGCTTATCGATTCTCTTCCGGAATTCCTTCAGCATTTCCGCATTCACGATTCCATCCAAATAGCCGTAAGCGAACTTGGTTCTCGTGACTCCTGACGTCTGAACCGTTTCGATTTTGAAGCTCGGATTTCTCAAACGTTCCCGCAGCATGCCCATATTTTTCTTCATGTTTTCGACGGTCGCTTCGCGAGGCCCTTGCACGACCGGTTCGAGGGTCGATTCCGACACTTGCCGGGTTTCAAGACCGGTCGCTTCGTACCCCAGCGCTTTGTCCCAGCCGTCGAAGAAAATGACGATATGTCCTTGCAGTACTTTGTTGACCGCGTCGTTGATATCGTCGATCAGAATGGCGCTCTGGCTCGACCCGACGTTGCGTTCGAAGTAATATTTCACGTCATCGGGCGTAACGTCCGTTCCCGGACCGACCTCGTGCGTGACGAGATCCTGGAGCGATTGTTTAAAATAATTGTGTTCTTTTTTTTGGATCAGCGTTTCCACATAGATGGAGAATACGGAGTGCTTCATGCCGGGACCGTAGCGCCAAGGCTCGACCACGATGTCGCTGCAACGGTCGAAAATCAGCTTCAACTTCTCCAGGTTGTCCGACAGAAGGGGTGAAATGCCGGAAGGAGCCGAAGCCGGCGAAGCAGCCGGAAGCGGAACTCCTCGTTGAACGGTACCCGCTCCCGGGATTTTGCCGCGATAACTTTTTTTCACCAGCCATCTGAAGATGTTCAAACGTACCATCCTCCCCTGAAGATGGTACTATTGTGGCCCTAATTCCAACAAAAATTCACAGGGACAAGACGACTGAATGAATATCGCCCGTGGTCCCCGAAAAGGAATCGGAAATGGCTTCGTAGGCATTGTTTGGGTATTAACCCATTTAAGGGGCGGGGCATAAGCTGAAAGTATACTCGCGACGATTTCCCCCGGTCAAGGCAGCCGGCTAACGATGTCATCCGCCGTCCGAATGGCCAACGCGGCGGCGGACAAGGTCGGATTGGCGGCTCCGATCGAGGGAAGAACGCTGGTGTCGGCCACGTACAGGCCCGGCACGCCATGGATTTGCCCGAACCGGTTCGTTGCCGATGTGTTCGGATCGTCGCCCATTCGGCACGTTCCGGATTCATGGTTGTCGGCTCCGGGCGGCAGCCTGCAGATGGCGGGAGCGCCGCCAACCATGGACAATCGCAGCTGCATCGCCGAGGAAGCCCGAAATACGGCTTCATACATCCGCTGCACGATCTGTTCGTCCTTCTCGCTGAACGAGAAGCTGACCTGCAGCTCCGGCATCCCGAACGCATCCCGTTTTCCGGGATCGACGTAAACGCGGTTCTCGTATCGCGACTCCACTTTGCCCGACGCATAGAAGTCGGTCACGATCCATTCGTCCCGGACCGGCTTCGGCTCATAGTGGTAATTGAAGTAGCCTCCCGGTCCTTGCAATTGCAGCTGATAGGGACGATCCTCCAGCTCCGGAACGAGAATACCCAATACCCCGAGAGGTTCCGGAAAATGACGCGTATCGACGAATACCGTTGATACCAGGTAAGAATGGTTGGTCAGATATCTGCCGATCGCTTTGCCCGGAATCCCCGAGTTCAGCAGAATCCGCGGGGTTTGAAGCGCGCCCGCCGACATGACGACGTTCTTCGCCTTGATGATATACGATCGTTTATCGGGGGTCATCACCCGGACGCCCCGGGCTTTGCCTCCTTCCGTCAGCACCTCCGCGCAATAGGTATCGACGGCCAGATCGAAGGGGCGCAGGCCTAAGGCCCGGGCGAGCAGGACAATCGTGCTGAAAAAGACGTTGGAATGCACCCGTCCGTATTGCGTCTGATCCAGATCGGCGGCGACCGGAATATCGTCCGCGTTGCGGAATCCGTTATCCCGCAGCCTCTCCAGCAGGATCCGCGTGATCGAAGAGTCTTTCGTATAGGATTTGGTGACCGTCATCACCTCTTCCGCGATGTTGTAATACATTTCCATTTCGTGGACAGGGACCGGCCAATTTAACGCGATTTCGAAATCGGGGATGCGGGGCGTTATCGCTCCCCACAGAATCGTTCTGCCGCCTAAGGCGTAGATAAGCTTCATGCCGGAATACTGGGGGAGCCTGTCGCCGATCAGATCGGTGATCTCGGGAGGCCGATAGATTCGGAACGTATTTCCGTCAATGGTCGCGATGTTCGAGACATGCGTAGGCAAGTATTGAGGACCCCGTTCGATGATCCCGATCCGTTTTCCGGCGTTCGCCCACCTTTCGCACAGCCGCCAGAGGGCAGCTCCGCCCCCGGCCCCCGAACCGACGATCAGGGCGTCGTATTCGGTTTCGGCCATCCGCTCTGCAGTCGTAAGCGGAATCCAATTATGAAGGAAGTCGGTTTCGGGAAGGGGCGGGCAGAAAGGCGCGACCACCCGATGCCGGGTTAGCGGCGTTTCCGGGGAGGGGATGCGGACCGTTTGACCCGCGATTGTATCATCGGGCCGGTCGATGTGCGGATTCGCAGACATCATCCGATCGAGTCCGATCCCGTATCGCAACGAGATCCCGTATAACGTTTCCTCACCGCGGGCGATATAGAACCTCAAGGTCCACACATCCTCATAGAGAAGGATTTATCTTTACTTATCATGACTATGATTCTTGCGTCCTTGAAATACGGTTACATCATGTTGGCATGTCTCCATGATCGAAGGAGGGATCGGAAGTGTACGAACAGCAAACCGTGGCGCAAACGCCTCTCCGGAATGGGATTCGCGTGACGATCTGGAACGAATATATCCACGAGAGAACGGATCCGAAGGTTGCCGCCGTCTATCCGAGGGGTATTCACGAAGCCCTTGCGGCGGGCATCGGGCCTTACGGATTCCGCATCCGGACCGCAACGCTGGATCAGCCGGAGCATGGTTTGACGAAGGAGGTGCTGACCGGCACCGACGTGCTGATCTGGTGGGGCCATCTGGCGCACGAACGGGTGTCCGACGAGATCGTGAATCGAATTCAGGCGAGAGTGCTGGACGGGATGGGGCTGATCGTCCTGCATTCCGGCCATCGCTCGAAAATTTTCCAGAAACTGATGGGAACGACGTGCGATTTGAAATGGCGGGAAGATGCGGAGAGGGAACGCTTGTGGGTGGTCGACCCCGCCCATCCGATTACGGAGGGAATCGGGGAATCCTTCGTCGTGGAACCGGAGGAAATGTACGGCGAGTTTTTCGAAATTCCCGCTCCCGAGCAGCTGGTTTTCATCAGTTGGTTTCAAGGCGGGGAAGTATTTCGCAGCGGCTGCGCGTACGAACGCGGACGGGGGAAAATCTTCTACTTCCGTCCCGGACATGAAGCGTATCCGACCTATTACAACAAGACGGTGCTGAAGGTGATCGCCAACGCCGTCCGCTGGGCCGCGTCACCGCATGGAGCGAAGCCGACCTTCGGCAATACGCCGCCGCTGGAACCGATGCTGCGTACGTTCCGGCAATCGCGGCCGCCGGGGATCGAGTTTCGTATGCAATAGGGAACACCTGACTGTAAAAGCAACCGGCCCGCGGCTTCCTGCGGGCCGGTTGCTTTTCAACCGCTTCGTCACCGAGTTTCGGCCTTCGAATCGTTGTCATAATAGAGTCCGAGATGATAAGGCAAGAGCGTCGTGCTGCCTCGTTGGAAGAAGACGGCATCATCACTAGAACGGTCTATAATCAAGTGCCGCCGAAAGTTGTCTATGAAATAAGCGAATTCGGAAGGTCGCTGAAATCCATCTTGGACCAGCTGGGCGAGTGGGGCGCGCAATATATCCATCAACGCGAATGGAAGTCTTCCTGCTCCGAATGAGGGTACGGCAGTTCCAGGTTTACGGATGCAAGTTCTTGCCCTTGGGCTCGGACGAAGAAGGATGGATGGGCAAATAAACCGTGAACACGGATCCTTGGCCCGCCTCGCTCTGAACGTCAATCCAGCCTTGATGGACGAGGACGTTCTGCTGCGCGATCGCGAGCCCCAGTCCCGTGCCGCCTGTCGGTCGTGCCCTGGCATGGTCGGCCCGGTAGAAGCGGTCGAAGATATGCGGGAGATCGGCCGCGGATATGCCGACACCGGAATCTTCGATCCGGATGCGCGCATATTGTTGATGCTTATCCGGATGCCATTCCCGATCGAGAGAGACCTGGATTCGGCCGCCGGAGTTCGTGTAATAGACCGCGTTCGTTAACAGGTTGTACAGGGCTTGGAGAATGCGCGGCTTTTCCGCCTTGACGAGAATTTCGTCCTCCGCTCCGTGAATCGTGAGCAAGATTTGTTTATCCTCCGCAAGAAAGCGGGTTTTCTCCGCTACATCCTCCAGCAACGCCGCAAGGTTCTCCGGTTCCGGGCGGAGCTCGTTCATGCCCGCCTCCAGCTTGGATAAATCCAGCACCTCATTCACCAATCGCGACAACCGCAAAACTTCGTCGAGGATGGAGGATTGTTTAGCCGGAGAGAGCGTGTCGCCCGTCTCCTGCACCAGCTCCAATTCTCCTTGGATGATCATGAGCGGCGTTCTCAATTCATGCGCGACATCGGAGAGAAGCTGTTTGCGGGCACGTTCCGCATTCGCGAGAGACTCGTTCATGTCCCGGAGGGCCCTGGAGATCGCCCCGAATTCATCCTTTCTTCGAACGGGGAAGGATACGTCCCGTGCTCCTTTTTTGACGCCTTCGATCCCTTGGATGATTCTTCGGATGGGGCGCGTCAGTCTCCAGGACAATAAGAAAATGGTCAGCAGGGCGGCGGCGCAGGTGAACAGCAGCGACGCTCTACCGATTGCGGGCAAGATGCCGTACCACATTTTTTTGAATTCGTACGTCTTGTATTGCTTGTCGTTCATCACGTAGAGCCGGCCGACTTTCCGCTCGCCGGAGAAGATCGCGAGTTTGTAGCCTTCGTTCCGAAGCTCATCGACGCCCAGACGTCCTTGCCGGTACAGCGGGACTCCGTCTACGTAGAGAAGAACTTCGGCAAAGCCGCGCGTCCGTTTGAACTCGGCGGCCCCCACTTGTTCCCAGGAACCGCCATGCTCCGCGTAATACCGCTCGAACTCCTGCCGTAAAGCTTCGAAAACGGCTTTATCCTCCCGATAAGCGTAATCCCTCGAAATATAAAATTGAATATGCGTGACAGCCAGCAGAAAGAGCAGGATGAACACGAGCAAAACGCTCATCGACAGGATCAGCTTCGTTCTGATCTTCATGGTTCCGCTCCGAAACGATAACCGAAGCCGTATACGGTCTGAATGTAATCGATCGGCTGACCGCCGTTCTCCAATTTTTTGCGGAGCTTGCTGATGTGGGAATCCACCGTCCGCTCGTCGACGATGAATTCGTCTTCGAACGCGTGCTGAAGCAGCTGCATTCGGCTATACACCCGGCCGGGTTTCGATGCCAGCAAATGAAGGAGTTTGAACTCCGTAGGGGTCAGATGCACTTCGCGGCTGCCTAGGAAAACCTGCAAGCTGTCTTCGCGAATCGCAAGATCGCCTCTTCGAAGCACGCTGGCCGTTTCATCGTTGCCGTTCAGGTTCATCCGCCGCAGCAACGAGCGGATCCGCGCGGAAAGCTCTCTCAGGCTGAAGGGCTTCGTCAAGTAATCGTCCGCTCCCATTTCAAGTCCGACGATTTTGTCGGTTTCCTCCGATTTCGCCGTAACCATGATGATCCCGGGGGAACCCAGCTGCCTCAGCTTCCTGCAGGTATCCAAACCGTTCAGGTTCGGCAGCATCCAGTCCAATATCACGACGTCGGGCTTGCTCTTCGCGTACAACTGCACGGCCGACATTCCGTCCGCCGCCGTCAGCACCTCATAACCTTCGGTTTGAAGATACGATTCCATCAGCGACAAGATCTTCGTTTCGTCCTCTACGATCAACACTTTGATCCCCATGACCGTGCCTCCCAATCCTTACCATGACCATTTCCACTTTAACGGACATTGGCCATTCCCACAACCTCTCGATTTTTTCACCATAAGTTCGCAACATTCCAGGATTAGGATAGCGAATATAAGGTTTGAAAAACGATCGCGAGGAGAGAAGTCCATATGTTCGAGACCCTTGCAGGCATTCTGCTGACTTTCGCCATGACGGTATTATGGGCGTTGGCCAGTTTGGTGGCCACGAGCTTGCCTTATGCCGCAAACAATCAAAAGCTGAAAAGACGGAGAATCCTGCTGCTTATGTTGAGTTATGCGGCTCTCCTGATCGGACTGCTCTGGTATGCGTTCCAAATCGGTTGGCTGTATCGAAGCGGCTGGCTCTTCGTGGAAGGCACCTTCAAGGCGACCATTCCGTTGCTGCTTGTTCTGCACATCCATTGGTTGTGGGTCACGATGCCGAAAGTATACGCATTGGGGGAGTCCAACAAGCAGCCGCTGACGAGGGATACATGGCTCAAGGCCGCAATGCCCGCCATCTCGCTGTCTTATTACGCGTTGACATTCGTGTCGGGCATGGCCGCCTTCAGCATGGTCATTGCGCAACCGATCCTGCCCGATTTGGCGGAAATCGTGATGAGGCTGCTTCTGATCGTTCTCCTTCTCGCCGTACCGGCGCTGATTCTCAGAAGGAGATATCTCAACGGGTTGAAAGGGGGAAACCACGTGCAAGGAGTCGGGTCCAGATGGTTAAAGTTCGCGTATGCGGGGGTTCTTACGGCCATCGTGGCTGTCGCCGTCTTCGTGCTTCATGCCGTAGTCGGCATCCAGACTTCGAAACTGCCGGAGGCTTCCGACATGATGAACCATGAGCATGTAGACGAAGGGGGCGGGACGCCAACCCGGATGACGGGCTCCCATCACGTTCACGACCATTCGATGGAGGAGCAAAATCAATCGAATCCATCCTCGATGGTGGAAGTGGCCGCTTTGAAGGGGGATATTTCGGCTCCCGCGGACCGCAAATTCGTGCTGTCGGCGCGGCAGGGCAAGGTTACGCTTGCGTCCGGCGCCGAGATCGATGCCTGGACGTATAATGGGGAAGTCGCTCCCGAGCTGCGCGTACGACAGGGGGAGATGATCGAAGTGAAGCTCGTCAACCAAGATGTTGACGCGGGTGTCACGATCCACTGGCATGGCTATAACGTTCCGAATGCGATGGACGGCGTACCGGGCATGACCCAGAATGTCGTGAAGCCCGGGCAATCGTTCACCTATAAATTCCGGGCCAACCAAGAAGGAAGCTATTGGTTCCATTCCCATCAGCAAGCGTCCGAGCAAGTGGCGAAAGGACTGTTCGGCGCGTTGATCGTGGATCCCAAGCAGGAAGACGACACGTATGACGAAGAGGTTATCTTGATCAATCACCGCTGGAAGACGGGTCAAGGACGCGTCAACGCTTTCGGCATCCAGGACGGAGAGCAATTCAAGCAGATCGAGCCGGGGAAGAAAGTGAAGCTGCGGGTCATCAATACGGATAAGTTGTCACGCAAATATTTGCTGCAGGGCGCCAGCTACCGAATTACGAGCATCGACGGCGTGCGGATCCAAAACCCGGATTCGTTGTCCGATCGGACCGCGTTCAGGCTGGGCGCAGGCGGCAGATACGACGTCGCCTTCACGATGCCGAACCATCCCGTCCTGTTCCAGCTTGGCGATGATCGGAACGATCGCAATCCGAGTTTCGTTTTCTATACGGATACCCCGCCGGCGAATCCGGCCTTTCAAGCGGAATCCGGCCTGTTCGATCCGTCGGATTACGGCAAGCCCGTGGTGAATGCAATCACGGCCGCAGCGAAATTCGATCGGGAGTTTAAGATGATCCTCGGGAACAAGATGGGGTTCTACAACGGGAAATTTACTTTTCTGTGGACGATTAACGGAGAAGTGTATCCCCATGTGCCGACCTTGGTCGTCAAAGAAGGCGACAAAGTGAAGACCACCTTCGTGAACAAAAGTCTGGCCGAACATCCGATGCATCTGCACGGCCATCATATGACGGTACTGAAGAAGAACGGAGAGAAAGTGAAAACGCCTTGGATGACCGATACGTTAAACGTGCTTCCCGGGGAATCCTATGAAGTGGGATTCGTCGCGGACAATCCGGGGATGTGGATGGACCATTGCCATAACCTGGACCATGCGGCGACCGGCATGATTTTGCATCTGATGTACGACAACGTTCGCTCTTCTTACGAGGTGGGGACGAGGTCCGGGAACTTGCCGGATTGATCGAGAAGAACGCATAGCCTTGGGGGTCCCGATCGTTCTTTCCGATTTATTCAGGCTAAGCCGAGCGCCAGCGCCAGCAAAGCCGCGGAAGCGCCGCCCGCAAGGGAGCCGGCGACGTTGACCGCATCGTTGTTCCAGCCGGCGCGGCCGCGGATTCGTTCAGCAGGCCTGCCGCAGTGGCGGGCCTGCTCGATTTCTCGACCGCATTCGCCGCAGCGGTACATGAGCTGCCAGGTCGCCCCGATCCACGAATCGGCGAGCGATCCGATGATGCCGGCCAGTCCGGCTATTCCGCCCCAGGCGGCCAGCCTAAGCGGCGCCGAGGCCACGTCCGGCGCGGTTTGGCCGGGCCACGCAAGCAGCAGCATCCATGCTGCGGCGCCGATAAACAAGCCTCCGGCCAGCGAAGCGCCCAGGCCGAGGCCGGAGACGCCTCCGGATGTACCGGGCGCAACGCGCCGGCCCGTCTTGATCGATCTCGGCGGCGTCCGGCTCAAGCCGCCGATTTCCGTCGCCCACGTATCGGCTGTTACCGCCGCCATGACGCCGAGGAAAGCATACCACCAAAGTGCATGCGGCCAAGCCCAATAGGCCGAGCATAGCAGCAGCCCCAGCCCTCCGTTTGCGAGCACCTGACCGGCATCGCGCCGTCCGGATTTCTCGTAGCCGCTCTCGGCCTTTTCCTTTGCATGCTTTTTCCACTTGGACCATAACGTCGATGAAATAAAAAAAGCGATGAGGGAGCCGAACCAGACCGCGCTTCCAAGCGCATACATTACCGTGCCCAGCATTACCGCCGCCAGGAAGCCGGAGCCGGACAGCGACCGTTTGGCATAAGCCGCCCCAGCGATCCCTGTGCTGCCGGCCAATCCGATGAACCACTCCACAGCCTTCCCCCCCTTTATTGCTTTCTTCCATTATACCTCAACGCAATGCCTGAGCGACGCGATCGCGTTGTTCCGGCGTGCCCTTGGTCATCATACTTGATTTGATTGTAACAAAAGTTCCTGATCCATGTTTCTTTCCGAGTGCTCAGTGATCGGCAGAATCGAAATCTCAAGATCGTGCTGTTTTCCAAAAAAAATGATGCCCAAAGCAGCGATAGATAGGATATATTATAGCGTGACAGCGCTTTCTTGAATTCGACGAACCGCTATGTTTGGGGGTGTTCGAATGACGACTTTGCTCATCGTCGATGACGAGCCGCGCCAGGTCAAAGCTTTGGCGGCCATTATCGGAAGGCAGCGGCCGCAATACCGCATCCTCGAGGCGACGGACGCCGAATCGGCATGGGAGAACCTCGAGAGGGAGGCCGTGGATGCGGTTCTGACCGATATCCGAATGCCCGACGTGGACGGTTTGACCTTGATCGAGCGGATTGCCCGGCACAAGCCGTATGTGAAGACGGTGCTGATCAGCGGCTACGGCCAATTCGATTACGCCAAGAAAGCGATCGAGTTCCGCGTCGTGGAATACCTCGTCAAACCGATCGGCCTCCCGGACATCGAACGGGTCATCGGCAAGCTGGAGGACCTCTTCGCCCGGGAATCCGCTCTGCATCAGTCCGTTACCGTCTACCAGGAGCATCTGTGGAACGGGCTGATCGCCGGTTCATTAAACGAGAGGCAGCGTCTGGAGCTCGAACGTCAGATACCGGCAACGGGTACGGGTTTCGCGATGGCGATGGACAACGGTCCGCAGCGGGCGTCGGGGAGCGAACCGTGCGAACCTTATTCGGCGGACGAGGCGAAGGAGAGGTGGGCCAAGCTCTTGTCGTCGATCGGGAGAACCGTGACATTCGGCGATACCGCGACGGGCAGAATCGTATCGTTCGTGTGGCTCGAGCGCCCGCTGGCGGCCAAACCGTCCGATACCGTCAGCAAAGTCGTCCGGCTGTTCGAAAGGTTCAGGGCGGACGTCACGGAAGGGGCCGTACTCGGCGTGAGCACGATCCGCCTCCTGGAGCCGCAACGCCTGAAAGATGCCTATGACGAAGCGTTGCTGGCTTTGCGCCACCGTTTCTATTCCCATGACGAGTCGATTCTATGGGGGTCGGACGTGCGCGCATTCACCGAGCGCGTGACGCCCGGTTCCAAAGAGCTGGCCGAACCGCTGACGCTGGCGGTGAAGGCCGGGGACCGGACGAAGGCGATGGAACTGTTCCATGCGTTTTTCCGCCCTCGAGAAACCCCGCCTTATCCGGAACCGGACCGAATCAAGGAAGAGCTGAACCTGATCCTGTGGCAAATGACGGAAGGCCTGCAGGGGATGTTGCCCGCCGATGCGCAGGAATTAAACTACTACGACCAGAAGAAACGGCTTGGCGATTGCATCCAATACCGGGAACTCAAGTTCCGGTTCAAGAAGCTTCTGGAAGGTTGGCTGGAGCAGGCCGGGCAAGTGCGCCTGGACAAGAACGGGCTCATCGTCCTGCGATGTCAGGCGTATCTGCAGCAGCATTACATGGAAGACCTCTCGCTCGAGTCCGTTGCGTCCCTGTTCCATTTTAACCCGTCCTATTTCAGCAATCTGTTCAAAAGCAAAACGGGTTTAAACTTCTCCGAATATCTCCTGGAAGTAAGGATCCGGCAGGCGAAGGCGATGCTGGAGAACGGCCAAGAGAAGATCGCCGACATCTCGGAGAAGGTCGGATTCCGCAACGCCGCCTACTTCAACAAGATGTTCAAGCGCGAAACCGGGTTATCGCCCAATGTTTTCCGCCAAATGAAAGGGAAAGGCGCCGGAGCATGAAAGCCCTTCTGAACGCGATTCGGGACAGCCGCCTCCATACGAAGCTGCTCATTACCTATTTGCTGCTGCTTGCCGTTACGGTGCTCATTTTAAGCTTCAGCGATTACCGCCTTAGCCGCGACACCGTGCTCGAGATGGCCAAAAAAGACGTCTACACGATCGTCAGGAAAAACGACGAGATCCTGGACGCCAAATTTTCGAGGATCCGCGAAATGATCTACGGCTTTACGGAGGATGCCGACTTCTACGAGACGTTCTCGAAGCTGCATCCGGCCGACAAGACGGAAGTGCTGGCCGCCGACCTGCGCATCAAGGGGATTCTCGACAAATATTTCGCCCAATCGCAAGACCTGTATTCCGTGCAGGTGGCGACCTCCTATTTCATATTCGGAACCGCTTCGTCGGCCAACAGCGAGCACTCGAAGAACTTCATTCCGATGAAGGGATTCAACGACACCGAGCTCAGCCGGATCGCCCGGCAAGGGGCCGGGAAAACCCGTTGGGTGCCGACCTACGATTTCTCCGACATGTTCCGGGTTCCGTACCTGAAGCAAATGGACTACGACTACAAATACCTGTTTTCGGCGGTCACGATGATCCAGGGCTCCTATTTCAAAGGAACGTTCCGGTCCTATTCGGACATGCAGGACAAGCCCGTCCTCATCCTGAACTTCAAGGACTCATTGTTCACCGGCGTGTTCGCGGGGAGCATCCCGGTCAGCGGCAGCACTTACTTCGTCGTGGACGAGAAGGGCCGTATCGTGTCTCACCCGGACCGCTCGTCTCTTACGAAGACGATCAACCTTCCCGAACTGGGCGATATGATGAACGAGAAATATGGCGTGCGGATGCTCAAAATCGGTGGGAAGGAGCAGGCGGTCGCTTTCTCCCGCTCCGACATCACCGGCTGGCTGAGCCTTGCCGTCATTCCCCCGCAGGAGCTGCTGGGACCGGTCATCCGGCAATACATCCGGAACATGCTGATTTCGGCGGGGATCATCACGCTGCTGTTCGTCGGCTTGTCGTTCTTCCTGTCCCGGCTCGTCACCCAGCCGTTCCGGACGATGATCCGGGCGATTGTCAACGCGGGGGAAGGACGATTCGAGACGCGGTTCCGGGAAAGCGGCAGCTACGAATTCCGGGTGCTGATGAAGAAATTCAACGACATGAACGAAAATATCCGCAAGCTGTTCCAGGAAAATTACGAAACCCGGATCCGCGAGAAGGAAGCGGAAATCAAGGCGCTGAATTTGCAGCTCGATCCCCATTTCATGTACAACACCTTGAATATGGTCAGTCTGATGTCGCTTGAAAAAGGAGAGTACGAAATCAGCGAGATCGTCGTGAGTCTGAGCAACATGCTCAAATACATGGTGAAGACCGAGGCCTCCGTCGTCCGGTTCCGGGACGATCTCGCTTACCTGGAGGGCTACGTCACCATCATGTGCAAGCGGCTCGAAGGCTCGGTCCGGGTGGAGTACGAGATCGATTCGCGTTTGCTGGAGGAAGGCGTGCCGAAGTTCTTCCTGCAGCCGATCGTGGAGAACGCATTCGTTCACGGCTTCAAGCGGCAGAAGAAGGAAGGGGTGCTGCGAATCGCATGCCGCCTGGAAGGGGACGCGCGCGTATTCCGGATCGAGGACAACGGGCAAGGCATGGAGACATCGCAGACGGAGGAACTCCTGCAAAGCGAACGCCATGTGGGGTTGTCCAACGTTAACCGCCGCATCCGGATCTTATACGGGGATCCTTACGGCCTGCAGATCCGATCCGTTCCGGGCGAAGGAACCGCCGTCACCGTTACGCTGCCGTCGTCCGCAAGCGGAGAGAGTTTGACTCCGTCAAACTCCCTGAGCGGAGAGAGTTTGACTCCGTCAAACTCCCGATTATAGGAGGAAACCTCATGACCCGAATGAAGCTTGCGGCGGCCGGGGCGCTTGCGCTCGCGATTCTCGCCGCTCTCCTCATCGGAAGATGGGGAACCGCATCGCCGGATCTTCCGCCCCGGGGCGAAGAGCATCGGGAGAAAGTCGCGCTGAGGTTCACTTACTGGGGGTCCATCGAAGAGAAACGGGCGATCGAAAGCGCGCTTGCCCGGTTTACCCAAGAATATCCTTGGATCACGGTGGAACCGATCCAGCTCCCGAATTCCGACTACAACACGAAGATGCTGGCGCTGTCCGCTTCCAACGAAGAGCCCGATATCGCGTACATGACGACGGAGCTCGGGGAAGTGTTCGCGAAGCAGGACAAGTTCCTGAACCTGTTCGATTTCCTGAAGAAGGACCCGGAGCTGGACCAAGGGGATTTCCTGGACTACCTGTGGTACAAATCGTCGCCCGATTACGCCTGGGGCATCAGCACGGCGGCGGAGTGCTTCGGGCTCTACTACCGGAAGGACCTGCTGGCCCAAGCCGGGGTTGCGCCCCCTCCGGCGCAAGCGGAGCGAGCTTGGAGCTGGGACGAGTTCGTGGACGCGGCCAAACGGCTGACCCTCGACAGCGAGGGACGGAATGCGTACGATCCGCGATTCGACAAGGACCGAATCGTCCGCTATGGCGTCATGTTCGAGACGTGGTCGGACCCGCTCAACAATTTCATCTTCGGCAACGGAGGCGATTGGGTGAGCCCGGACGGCGAGCGGTTTACCCTGAATTCGCCGGAGGTGGCGGAGGCGCTGCAGAAGCTCGCGGACTTGACGAACGTTCACCATGTTGCGCCTTCCCCCTACGAATCCAAATCGCTGCCGGCCATGAGCGTCTCCTTGCAGGCCGGACTTGCGGCGATGATCGTTGACGGGCAATGGATCAATCTCGATCTGGGCAAAGCCAAAGCGGATTTCGACATCGGCGTCCTGCCGAAGCTGAAGAAGAGCGTAACGGTCGGGCTCAGCGGAGCGACGGTGCTGTTCCGATCTTCCCGCCATCCGGATGAAGCGTGGCTGCTGTATAAGTGGCTGTCCGATCCGAACAAGGCGATCAACCTGTATGCGGACGGTTTATGGATGCCGGTGCTGAAGAAGTGGTATACCGATCCTGAGCTCGTCGCGAGATGGGTGAATGCGAATCCGGCCGCCCATCCCCCGGGATTCAAGGACGCCATGATGAAACAGTTGCTCGAGAACGGGATGCCCAGCATCGGGTATTATTTGCGCAACCAGAAGGAAATTTTCCCCGAGGTGACCGCGGGTCTCTTGCCCGTCTGGCAAGGAGAGCAGACCGCGCAAGCGGCTCTCGACGGGATCGCGGCGAAAGTAAGCGTTTTATTTGCACAAAAATAGTCGAGAAATCCAAAAAAGCTGCAATTTCGACCCTCCATCCGTTCGGTATAGTAAAGTTGCGGCCGGTGAAAGCGTTTTAGAGACTTGCGGGAATGATGTTGCGAGATGCGCAGCGTTCAGCCGCGAGAAATGCGCGATCCGCCGGCGACGACACCGAATGTGGAGGGTCTTGTCATGAAAAAATGGTCAGTCGCAACCGCTTCTCTCCTGATTCTCGCGCTTCTGCTGGCAGCGTGCGGCGGAGGAAAGGGCGAATCGTCCGGTTCGCCGGGAGCTTCGGCATCCGCCGATGCCGGAGGCGATCAGGGAGGCAAGCAAGTCACGCTGAAATTCATGGGCTGGGAAGTAAGTCCGTTGGAAACCGAGAGCGTCAAAAAAGGCTTGGAGCTGTTCATGAAAGAAAACCCGAACATCAAGGTCGAATACACGACGATTCCGGGCGGCACGCAGTACGTGGCCAAAATGCAGGCGATGGTTCTCGGCAACGAGGCGCCGGACGTATTCTTCCTGCAAAGCGACTACTACCGGGACTTCGTGAAACGGAAGAGCCTCCTCGACATCACCGACAAGGTCAACTCCGAAGGCGTAGCGGATGACCTGATCGATTCCGCCGTCAAGCTCAGCACGGTGGACGGCAAATATTACGGCATCGAGTCCTGCATCGTAGCGCCGGTTCTCTATTTCAACAAAGACATTTTCGACAAAGCCGGCGTGGCCTATCCGCCCACGGACCCCAGCAAAGCGTGGACCTGGCAGCAGTTCGTGGACGCAGCCAAGAAGCTGACGGTCAAAAACGGCAACAAATTCGAGCAGTACGGCGTATACGGACTGGAAAACTACTATATGACGATCGCCGAAATCATGAGCAACGGCGGCAATTGGTTCACGGAGGATCTGAAGAAATCCGCCGCGAACACGCCGGAAGTGAAAGAGGTACTGCAGGCGATCGCCGATCTCCGCAAGAAAGACGGAGTCAGCCCGGAAGCGAAGCTGCTGACGAACAGCGGGATGAGCGCAGCGCAAATGCTGCAAACGGGCAAAATCGCAATGCTCGTCGACGGCTCCTGGGCACTGCAGGAACTGTCCCACATGAACTTCAAAGTCGGCATGGCCGTGCTTCCGAAGTTCAAGGAAGCGGTCACGCACGGACAGGCGCATCTGCACGTCGCATCCGCCAATACGGAGCATCCGGAGGAAGCATGGAAGCTGATCAAGTTCCTGTCCTCCGAGGAGTATCAATTGCAGAACGTCAAGGCCGGTCTCTGGCTTCCCAACCACAAATCGCTGTACACCGAACAAGGCATCGCCAAATGGCTGACCCCGGGCGTCCACCCGGACGGCTTCAAGGACATGATCCCTTACTTCACGGAATCGAAGACGTACCCGTATGCCCTTCTCAGCAGCCAGAAAATCCAGGAAGATACGACGGCGGAGCTGGATAAGTTCTTCATCGGAAACCAGCCGCTCGACAAGACGGTGGAAAATATCGAAACGGTCGTGAACAAACAGTTGGCCCAAAATCAATAAACAGAAAGAGGCACCTGGGAGGGAACGCTGACGTTCCTTCCCCGGTTCCTGCAACCGGGGTGAGACAATGAAACCGCTAAAGCCTCTGCTGTACAAGGACGGGTTTTGGGCCTTCCTCATGCTGCTGCCGAACATCGCCGGCTTCCTGATGTTCTTGCTGCTGCCGGTCTTGGCCACGTTCGTGATCAGCTTCACCGGATGGAATCTGACGGATTCGTTCCGATTCAACGGAATCGATAACTACAAGGAATTGTTTCAAGATCCCGTATTCGGCCAGGTGCTCGGAAACACGTTTTATTTCACGATCGCCAGCGTGCCGATCGGCATCGCACTCTCGTTATTCCTGGCCGTGTTCTTGAACCAGAAGCTGGCGCTCGTCCGCTTCTACCGGGCCGCCTTCTTCATCCCGGTCATCTCCTCGATGGTCGCGGTCGCCGTCATCTGGCAATGGATTTACAATCCGGAATTCGGTTTGCTCAATTACGCCCTTTCCTGGTTCGGCATCGATGGACCCGCCTGGCTGACCAGCACCCGCTGGGCGATGCCGGCCGTCATCATAACGAGCATCTGGAAAAGCCTCGGCTTCAACATGCTCATTTTCCTTGCCGGTCTCCAGTCCATTTCGGAATCTTACTACGAAGCCGCGGACATCGACGGGGCCAAGTGGTACTCGAAATTTTGGCGCATTACCGTGCCGCTCCTGTCCCCGACGACCTTCTTCGTCACGGTCATGTCCGTCATCAATTCGTTCCAGGTATTCGATACCGCCTACTTGATGACGCAGGGCGGTCCGGCGCGGTC
The DNA here is from genome assembly GCF_019400745.1 of Cohnella sp. CFH 77786. Taxonomy (GTDB): domain Bacteria; phylum Bacillota; class Bacilli; order Paenibacillales; family Paenibacillaceae; genus Cohnella. Next base: position 420,020 of record NZ_WJIB01000002.1, read on the forward strand.
GACGTCCGTACTGGTTTACTACATTTTCCAAAACGCCTTCCAATATTTCCGCATGGGTTACGCGAGCGCGCTGGCTTACGTCCTGTTCTTCATCGTCCTGATCATCACGTTCCTCCAATTCTGGAGGCAGAAAAAATGGAGCATCTACTAAGGAGGAGGGCGACGATGAGACCGCGTTTGGGAGTCAAAGCGGCGGCGCATGCCGTCCTTCTGCTCGGATCGGCCGTCATGCTGTTTCCGTTCATTTGGTCGATAGGCACGTCCCTGAAAGATATCGGCGAGGTGTTTACGTTTCCGCCCCGCTTCTTCGGTGAACAGTTGAAGTTCGCCAACTACACGCATATGACCGAACGGATTCCGTTCTTCCGTTTCTTCTTCAATACGCTCAAAATCACGGTCATCGTCGTCGTTTTCCAGCTATTGACCAGCTCGATGGCGGGGTATGTATTCGCGAGACTGCGGTTCCGGTTCCGGGAAGGACTGTTCGGCTTGTATTTGGCCACGCTCATGGTTCCGGCCCAGGTGACGATGATTCCGACGTTTCTGCTGATGAAATACTACGGTCTGCTCGACACGCATTGGTCGCTCATATTGCCCGCCCTCGTATCCGCTTTCGGAACCTTCCTGCTGCGGCAATTCTTCTCGACAATTCCGATTGCGCTCGAGGAAGCCGCCAAAATCGACGGCTGCACGCCATTCGGCATTTACTGGCGCATTTTCGTGCCCCTCTCCAAACCGGCGCTCGCGACGCTCGGCATTTTCATCACGATGGGCACGTGGAACGATTTCGTCAACCCGCTCGTTTACCTCAGCTCGATGAGCAAGATGACGCTGACGCTGGGGCTGGCCAACATGCAGGGGTTGTACTCGACCGACTGGCCTGCCTTGATGGCGGCCACGGTCATTACCGTCCTGCCGATTCTGATTGTGTTTCTGCTCGCCCAGGACGTATTCGTACGAGGCGTCACGTTATCGGGTCTGAAAGGGGAGTAAGGGCGGAAAGGAGCGAAGCCCGGGGCTGGTCAGCCGCGGGCTTCTTCGTGTATTCGGCCGAACGAATCGGCCGGTTACGGATCAAGGCGAAACAGAGATGCGCCATGGGGCGGAATGACCGCGCTCAAACCGCCTTCCAAGCGGCCCATTTCACTCCCGGTCCATAAATCTTTCCCTTTTGCTCCGTCTCGGCAACCGAGTGCCTCCAAGGACACCCGTACCTCATGTGCTTCCTCACCCGTATTGAACAGGGCCGCGTATTTCGTCCCGTCCGGTCCATCCGCCGCCCAGACGATGCGGCTTCCGTCCCGAATCACTTGCCGCGCCCCTCCGCTGTGACGGTGCATGTCGAGGACCTCGCGATTCGTCAGCAGGGACAGCGTCCAATCGTCGTTGTCCCGCAGCTCGCCTCCGAACATGAGCGGCGAACGGAAAATCGTCCACAGCGTCATCATGGTGAGCTGCTCGTCCCGCGTGAAGCGGGTCCATCGGTCCGAACCGCCTCCGTCCACCGACCGGATGCCGATGTGCCCCAGCGGCAGCATGTCGCAATCCGGCCAGCGGCCGGGCGCCGGCCTTCCCTGCCATCTCTCGCAACGGTCGAACATATCGAGAAGCAACGGCCACAAATCCCAGAAGTCGTCCGTCATCCGCCACATGTTGGCGTTCGCTTCGAAGAAATCCGCCAGCTCCGCCGGGGCCGGTCCGGGAGACAAGCTGAGCACCATGGGACGCCCGCAGCGGTCGATCGCGCGGCGGATCAATTCGATCTCCGCCTGATGCGTGCCGTAAAGCCGGGAGGCCGCGATGTCGTCCACTTTCACGAAGTCGACTCCCCATTCCGCGTAGAGCTCGAACAGCGAGCTGTAATAAGCTTGGGCTCCTTCTTTGGCGGCGTCAACTCCGTACATGTCCGTGTTCCAGGGACAGATGGAGTTCGGATGCGCGATATCGCGCGCGGTCGCCTGAGTGCCCTTAACGGGCGTGTTCTGATGAACGGCTTGACGCGGAATGCCCCGCATGATGTGGATGCCGAATTTCAGCCCAAGCCCATGCACATAATCCGCCAGCGGCTTGAACCCTTGTCCGCCGGCGGCCGAAGGGAACCGGTTCACCGCGGGGATAAGACGCGAATAAGCATCCATCTCAAGCGGCACGAAAGGCCGATATTGCGAGGAGACGGCCCCCGGCTCGTACCACTGGATGTCCACGACAACGTACTCCCAGCCGTAAGGCTTCAGATGTTCGGCCATGTAAGCCGCATTGCCCCGCACTTCTTCTTCCGTCACAGCCGCGCCGTAACAATCCCAGCTGTTCCATCCCATCGGCGGCGTGGCCGCGAAGGTATGATGTCGCATCGGATGACCTCCTTGTTATCTGTAGCAATATTGCGATCATGTTCCCATCATAACCCCGCGGCAAAAGCAACTTCTACAGTAAAATGATTCGCCCGATGGTACGATATTGCGGTCAATCGAAGTACAAGCGGTTCAGGACGAGAGGATCGCCTTTGCGGAACGCGCCGGGCGTGAGTCCGGTATGGCGGCGGAAAGCTTTGATGAAGTAACTGCCGCTCGAATAGCCGACCCGCTGCGCGATCCGTTCGACGTTCTCGTCCGTTTGCCGCAGCAGCTCCATGGCGCGTTCCGTTCTCACCCGGTTAACATATTCGTTCGGCGTCATGCCTACGGCGGAGGAGAAGGAACGCAGAAAATGGTATTTCGACAGCCGTAGCTCGTCCGCAAGCTGTTCGAGGCTCAACATGGAGGCATAACGCGATTCGATGATCGAAACGGCTGTCCTGATTTTGGCGGGCCATTCGGACCGGCCGTGCAGGGCATAGCGGCATAATCCCGTAACGAATTGATAAACGAAGGAAGACGAGTGATAAGGGTCCGTGATCCGTCCGGCTCTCGCCTCCTCGTAGATGTGCAGGAGAAGCCGGATCGGTCTGCTTCCGATGGGCAGCGCCGGAGTCCGTCCCAGCTTGGCGACCGCTTCCTGCCAATTGGGCAGCACCAGGCGGGGACGGAAGAGAAGGAAGGCGAATTCCCAGGCACGCTGGTCTTCCGGGAAATAATACCGATGATCGCTGGGGATTTCCGCCAGGAACGCCTGGCCGGGACCGATCCGGGAGACGTTGTCACCGTGCTCGAAGATGCCTTCTCCTTCCAATGTATACTGGAACAACAGCAACGGTCCGTCCGTCCGGGTCATCCCGTCCCACCGATAACCGGTATCGTGAACGCGGTCGAAGCCGACGGCGAAGAGACTGCACAAGGCGAGCTCCGGGAACTCGGAGTACCGAAAGCCGTACGTTCCGTATCCTGTCGGGCGAATGACGAACAACTCCATTTCTGTCGCGCAGGCTGGTTTTGACACCATTGTAGCAGAAAGAACGGGACGGATTGCAAACGACGGACAAGATTCCTATCGCCCGCGCGTCATTCCTGTTGTAGACTAGTCCTGATCGAATATACGGGTCGAACGAATCCGGAAGGGGAGGGTTCGTTCGCGGAAAGGGTAGTGCCATGCGACCGACCGTGCAATCCGTCATCGACGCTTTGATCGAACCCGCAGGCGGGCTCGAACGGACCGTCGACGCTTTGCTGTTCGGGAAGCCGCAAACGGAAGTAACCGGTATCGCGGTTTCCTTCATGCCCACGCAGAGGGTATTGGAACAGACCATCGAACGCGGCGCCAATCTTCTGATTACGCACGAAGGCCCCTTCTTTTCCCACCAGGACGGAACCGGTCTTCGTATGGCCGATTCCGTCTTCAAAGCGAAGAAACGATTCATCGAGGAGTCGGGTCTTGCCATTTTCCGATTCCACGATTATTGGCACCGGTACCGGCCGGACGGGATCATGGAAGGGCTGATTCATGCGCTTGGCTGGGAGCCGTACGTCCTTGAACATCGGGAAGCGGCGGCGATCGTGAGGATTCCTGCCGCTTCCGTCCGGGAAGTGGCCGAATACGCCAAGCGGCGGCTCGGCATCCCCTACGTCCGGGCGATTGGCGACTTGGACATGAAGTGCAAGAAGCTAGGGCTGCTTGCGGGATACCGGGGAGGCGGAGATCTGTCGATTCCGCTGCTCGGGCAAGAAGATGTCGACCTCATCCTGTGCGGAGAAGGTCCCGAATGGGAAACGCCGGAATACGTTAGGGATTCCAATCGCCTCGGCAATCGGAAGGCGTTGATCGTCCTGGGCCATGCGGAAAGCGAAGAGCCCGGCATGAAGCTGCTGGCCGATCGGCTGCAAACGAAGTATCCCGGAATACCGGTACATTTCCTGAAGGAGGAGCCGGTTTTTCGGGTGATTTGAGTGCAGGTAAGCAGGGACCGCAGCGAATGATTCGTGAAGCCATGGCCTCGGTTACCTTTTGTCGCATCCCGGCGCGTCCTGGGGATGCGGCTTTTTTTCTTTAGGGTGAGTGATTTACATGGGATGGTGGAAAAATGTAGCGAGTGGAGGAGGGGGTAATTTAAAGATGAGAACGGCCGTGTTCCTTATTCTCGTGATTGCGATTGTGACAACCGCTGTTCCTTCGAAGGCGGATCGGGTTCCGGTGCAGAGACTTCATGACTCGGAAGGGGACGAACTGGATGATTCGGTGTTCTGACGAAAGGTGGTGCAACATGAAACGTAGGATTTTCGTCATTTTGATTTTCAGTATGCTTATCTCGACTTCGCACTCCTTTGCTGCCTTTGGTATAGAAAGACAGCCCGAAAGCCCGCCTTCTTACGCGAAATGGGGCAATCTGGCCGTCCTGGAAACGATGAAACGATACGGCCTGCCCATCATTGATTATTTACATGTGGGTCGAACCGACATCTCCGCGTCAGTTGCGGAGGAGAAATTCAAACTTTGGCTGAGGAGACGGGATGGCAGAGAATTCGGCGTGTACGTCACCATCCGATTTGATCCGGTCACGGAGCGAGTGCTGTCGGTCGGATTTGAAGAAACCTAGCCTTGAACCGAATGCTTCGGAGGTGTTTTTTTCTATGGCTGACTAATTCGCATCCAACAGCTTGTAAACCACTTTCCGATTGATTCCATCAAGATTAGCCGTTCGATTGGTATCGGCTCCCTCTTCAGCACTCCATCCCGGCGCGAATTGCAAGATTTTTTCGGGCAATTCCGTCGCCACAACCCGATCCTTGGTCAGCGTTACATTGAATGAATACTTTCCATGATCAGGCATTACGATTCTGTATGAAATTTCATACAGATTTAGATTTACGGGCAGGCCCCTCATCTGACTCGCTTTGCTCGATTCTTCAGAGCCCTTCGCCAGTCGGGAATCATGAATCGTGGTTTGTTAAATGGTCAGCCGTCGTTTTTTTAACAAGCACGAACGACCCCCAAATAGCCGGATTACTCGGTGCATATTGCAGAATGGTTGGCGACTTGAAAACAGCAGACAAATATCTCCCTATTGCGATTTATCGTTTTAACGAAAAAAAGGACAACAAAAAATCTCCTGATCAACCGGATTGGATTCGCACATCTGCTGCAATATGAGGGGCGTTATGATGATGCGAATCGCATGTTTCTCGAGGTGATCGAGGATATCCACCATGATGATCAATCGAAGGAACTCCTTGATTTTGCCTACCAGCACTTCGGCAAGTGTCTAGTTGAACAACGAAAATATCCGGAAGCCATGGAATACTTTCAGGATGCTTTGCTTCTAAAGAGAATCTAAACCGGATAAAGTGGATCTCATGAATGCAACCAGACACGCAATCACGATCACAAGGAGTTTTTTGCGAGATGGCAGTTAGGAGGTGAATGGCTCAAGCACTTAAGGTTTGATCCGTTCGTTTTTGTAACATCGGGCAGCTTGTAACTTTTTTTCTTGAATGGGGAAGCCCATTCTTGTATTATATACCTAGATAATCGATGCATTGAAAAACTAGGTATAAGAATACGATGAAGGGGGCAGCGTTTTGACCATCAACAAAGAGCTTTTGAAAGGGAGCACGGCGATTCTCATTTTGACGATGCTCGAGCAGAGAGACATGTACGGTTATGAAATCATCAAAGAAATGGAGCGGAAATCGAGCGGGGTTTTCGCTTTTAAAGAAGGGACGCTCTACCCCATTCTTCACGGTTTGGAATCGGAAGAACTCGTGACCGCGTATTGGCAGACGCATGAATCGCGGAATCGCAAATACTATCGGATCACGCCGAAAGGACAAGCATCTCTTCAAGAGAAGAAAAGGGAATGGAGATTGTTCCGGAACGCCGTGGATGGCGTTCTGGGGGAGGGCACGGTATGAAAAGCGCAAACGACCATCCGGAAATCGAACGTTTCCTTGACGCGGTTTGCCGGCAAGTTAGAGCGAAAACCCTTCATGTTCAAATCAAGGAAGAATTAGCGACCCATCTGCAAGAACTCGTCGAAGAGAATCGGGCGGGCGGCATGAACGAAGCAGAGGCGGTTCATGCTGCGGTCTCCCGCATGGGCGAACCTGCCCGAATCGGGCGCGAATTGGATCGCGCGCACCGCCCCAGGACGGATTGGATCCTGATTGCTTTTATTGCCGGCCTGACTGCACTCGGACTCCTTGCCCTTTACAACTTTCAGATGCAAGGATCCGGACCTGCTCGTTACGTTAACTTTTTCGAGAAGAAGACGATTTTCACGGGAATCGGCGCGCTTTTGATGGTTGTGTTTTGGGTTATCGATTATGAGAAAATCAAGAAGCTTTCGGGGTATCTTTTCGGATCAGGTGTGCTGCTGCTGATCGGGGTTCATGAATTCGGCCACTCGATGAATGGTCAGACGGCTTGGTTCGAAATCGGTCCCTTTGGCATCTATGCCCCAATCGTGTCGATATTGCTCTTCGTCGTCGGTCTCGCCGGAATCAAACCGCTGAGGGAGCAGGATTGGAAAGGCGGCCTTCTGCTGATCGCGTATCGCGGAATCATGCCGGTACTGCTGCTTTTGAAGGTAAATGTGGTGACGATGGCCGTTCTCTACGCCTTGGTTTTTATCGTTTATCTTGGGTTGACCAAGAAACATGCATGGCAGGTTGTTGCTTATACCTCAAGCGGCGTTTTGTTGGTTGTTTGGACGCTTTTAAATAGCCATTATGGGTTCATGCGGGCATTCGGGTTTCTGAATCGGTTTGATGATCCTGGAGGCGGCGATTACATGGTTACGCAGTCTTTGAATGCTATGCAATCTGCCGGGTGGTGGGGAAACGGAGATTCGAATGTGCGTATTCCATCTGTCCAAGCCGAAGGGTTCCTTCCCTATTTCATTTCCTATTTCGGTTGGGCGGCGGGAATTCTCCTTATCGCGGTCATACTGGGTTTCATCGTCAAGACGGTCAAATCGGCAGCTTCGGTTCGGGACGATTATGGCAAGCTATTGTTCGCGGGCATCGCTTCTTTCTTTGCCATCCAGTACGCATGGGGGATTGCCATGGTGTTCGGCTTTGCTCCGTTTGTCGGAATCTCGCTGCCGTTCTTAAGTTACGGAGGGACCGATCAAATCGTTCAATTCGCCGCGATCGGACTGGTTCTTGGCATTTACCGCCGCAGGGACATGGTGGCGGTATCCAAGCCGGCGCAGCGCAACAAATAAAAGTGAAAAGCACAGCAACTAACTCCCATTTTCGGTGTCTATTGTTATGGGAGTTTTTTGCTGGGTTTGAAGATCGCGCGATGCGGTTGCATTTGCGATAGTGGGAATACGGAATGCAATTCCACCATTAAGATAGAGGTGCAGCATGAGAAGCATAAAACCGGGCCGCGGCCCGTCTGCCATGGGGGCAGCCGGAAGCCTTTTCACGGCTGTGTTCGGGGTCATATGGACGATCGGTGCCGCAAGCATGGGAGCGCCGTCATTCTTCGTCTTGTTCGGCGTCGTTTTCATCATCATGGCGATCGTGCAGGCGGTCTACCATTTCAACAACGCGACAGGAAAGAACCGGATGTCCGAGTACGACATCACGGACCCTCATGAGGAACCGGATCCGTTAAACGAGAGGTTCGGCTCCAAGCAGAGAAGACGCTATACGGACGATCCGGTTAACACGGATCCAGGCGAAATCAACTACTGCCCTTACTGCGGCAACAGGATCGCCGAAGAATCCCACCGATTCTGCGCGAATTGCGGCAGGGAAATCGGAGCTTGAAGGGTACCGGCATCTTTTTCTTGAAATGATATCGATTTGTTCAAGAAGAGGAAGGTTCTGAACGCCGCTTGCGGGGATGGCAGGAACGTTATTTTCGGGACGACGGGCCGGGCTACAGATGTTAAGACATCAGTAGCCTGGCTCGTTTTTGTTGTCGCTGCTGCCGCGCGGTGCATTAACGTTTCGGGGACTATTGTTAACGCAGCCAGGATCGCCGAACGCAGTTTTTCGTTTCGTTTTCATAGATTGCCTGACCTCAAACATAGACGAATCCCGTCCCGGGAAATATGCCGTTGATCGAAATCCGTACCCACTGGGCAGCCATCGGATTTAGGTAAACGCCATCCATGACTATCCGTAAGGAATAGCGATTCGTTGGAATATCAAGAACCGTGGAGAGTGCGTAGTACAGGCTCTGCTGCCGCTTCATACAATGCAATTATAAATACAAGACACAGGCAGAGGGAGGTGAAACCGTCCGGGGCAGCTTGTCCCCTACCAAAATTCCTGCCATCGATTTCGAGATTGGAGGACAACCGTATTCCGAAAAGAGGTTAGGCGATGTGAACGACTTCATGATTTTTACAACGATTGCCGCCTTTATCTGCACCATCGCGTTTATTTTCTGGCGTCCCCATGTCCATGAGGCGATTCCGGCCACGATCGGCGCGGTCATCGTCCTGCTCAGCGGCAGCGTTTCGCTGAACGATCTCGGCGTCATAATGGAAACGATAGGCGGCGCGGCCATTACCATCATGGCCACCATCGTGATGGCCATCGTGCTGGAAAGCTTCGGGTTCTTCCACTGGGCGGCCGAGAGGCTTATGGAGAAGGCGAGAGGCTCGGGAGTCCGATTGTACTGGTACACCAACCTGCTATGCTTTCTTATGACCCTGTTCGTGAACAACGACGGGAGCATTTTGATTACGACGCCGATTTTATTAATGCTGCTGTACCGGCTGAATCTCAAAAATCATCAAAAAATTCCTTATTTGCTGTCCGGTGCGCTTATCGCGACCGCGGCGAGCGCGCCGATCGGAGTCAGCAACATCGTCAATCTGATTGCCCTCGAAATCGTCCACATGGACCTCTACATGCATACGGCGATGATGTTCATTCCGGCATCCTTGGGACTTGTCCTCCTCGCGTTTCTGCTGTATCTCAATTTCTATCGCGCGATTCCGCGCAAACTGCCCGTTCTCCGGCTGAGACATTGGCATTTGACGGCGAGCGGTCATCCGCTCAAAGACGATGCTTCGCCGATCCCGATCGAGAAGAGATCCCGGTTCATGCGAAACATTCTGCTGTTCGTATTCGGCGTCCGAATCAGCCTATTCGTTGCCTCTTACGTTCATTTTCCCGTACCGCTCATGGCGGTCATCGGTTCCGCCTTTCTGCTGGGATGGCGTTGGTACTTCCTGAAAATTTCTCCCCGCGACATGGTCAAGAAGACGCCCTGGCATATTCTCCTGTTCGCGTTCTCCATGTATGTCATCGTTTACGGCTTGAACAATATCGGACTCACCCGGTGGCTGGTCCACGAGCTGCACCCGGTCGTATCGGGAAGTTTGTTGCAAGCCAGCCTCGGGATGGGCTTCCTCCTCTCCGTGTTGTCCAACGTCTTCAACAACCACCCCGCTTTAATGATCGGGACGCTGACGTTAACCAACATGGGGCTCGATCCCCTGACCTTGAAGATTTCCTATTTGGCGAGCGTCATCGGGAGCGACGTAGGCTCCCTGCTGTTGCCGATCGGGACGCTGGCGACCTTGATGTGGATGCATATCGTCAAGAGAGGCGGCATCAAGATCAGCTGGGGCGATTATTTGAAGGTGACGTTCCGGGTGATTCCGATCAGCGCTTGTTTTACGTTAGTCCTTCTTGCGTATTGGGTGTACTGGGTTTTCTGATTCAATTAAAAAAACAGCCTTCCATTCGGAAGGCCGCTCCAAAAGAGGTGCGCCGTGCACACAACCAATGTATGCCGTTTCGGCTTGATGAGCTTGTGTGATCATACAATAAGGTAACCAACCGGCATATCGGCCGACCCGTTTATCCCGATGCCTCAGGCGCTGCCTGGGGCTTTTTTTCGCGATAAGTGTTGATAGGCGGGACTGCTTTCGGCTACGATGGAATCAACGCCACTTCCTGATCTGTCAGGCGCTGGAATACATAACGTGAGAATCTCGGCCTAGCAGCTTTGCGGCCTTTGCATGTCTACATTATGAACAAGAGGTGGAGTGTCATGAGAAGCACGGGAATCGTTCGGTTGGTCGATGAGCTTGGGCGGATCGTCATGCCGATCGAGCTGCGCCGCGTGATGGAACTGAACGAAGGGGATCCGGTCGAATTCTTCGTCGACCGGGAGCATAAGCAAATCATGTTCCGTAAATACCGGACGCAAGAGTGCCTGTTTTGCCAATCGACCGACGAATTGCGATATTTCAAAGAGCGTTTTATCTGTTCCTCCTGCATCAGGGATTCGTTACCGGGATCGCCGTCCGGTTCGTCCGCGAAGCGGGAAAGCGCGGCGGCATCGGATGTTCTCACGGAAGAGCTTCCGGTGGGTGACCTCCCTTCCGCAAGCGAGGAGAATCGGAGGCGCAAACGGGGAGAGACGTGGAATCGGCTTGCCGAGGTGATGAATGCCCATCCCGACGCTTCGCAAAGCGAATGGGCGCGGATGATCGGAATCTCCCAGAGCCGCGTAAGCCAGCTGCTCCGTTCCCTGAAATAAGCCGTTTGCGGCCGGAAGCCGGAAGGAGAAGCGCAAGTTGCTGTATTTGATCAAGTTCCTGTACAGTTTCGTACTCCCGCCAGGTCTATTTATCATTTTGTTCGCCGTCTTGGGGGTTTGGATTTGGATCCGCGGAAGGCGGCGGACAACGGGCATCGCGATACTGGCGGTGACGATTATGCTCTATTTGTCGAGCACCGGCTTGGTGAGCGGTGAAGTCATGCGCTCGTTGGAGCGCGATTATCCGCCGCCCGCGAAGATCGACGGCGATGTCATCGTCGTGCTGGGCGGCGGCGCGACGGCGGATACGCCGGACATTGACGGCCAGGGCAACCTGCTGGGTTCTGCGGCGAACCGGCTCTTGGCGGCGGCTCGGCTGCATTTTCAGACCGGCTTGCCGATCCTGTTCTCCGGCGGGCAAGTGTACGCGGACACGGGCAACGAGGCGGACATCGCCAAGCGCCAGTTGATCGGCCTGAACGTACCGGTGAACCGGATTTTCGTCGAGAACCGCTCCTTGAACACCGAGCAGAACGCCGAATACGTGGGGCGAATGCTGCAGCAGCTTCATTGGAAGAAACCTGTGCTCGTCACTTCGGCCTTCCATATGAAGAGGTCCGTGCTGCAATTCGAGAAAGCGGGGATGACCGTGCAGCCTTATCCCGTGGACTATCACGTGAGCGAAAGGGGTGTTTTCGGTTTGAACAAGCTGAGTCCGTCCTCCGAAGCGCTGTCCAACATGGGCGCGAGCCTTCGGGAGTATCTCGGTATCGCGGCCGCCCGGCTGAAATCATAAACGTGTTTTCCGATTCATAATTCTCCGGCAAGGGGAATACATTTATAAGCGCATCAATTCCTTGCCTGGATTGCAGGGCAACCGACAGGAGGTCGTGCGGCATGCCGAAAGCGGTCGATGTCAACCTGGATGCGGAAGAAATGGTGCTTAAGCTGGAGAAGGAATCTTCGCCTAGAAGGATCGAGTACAGCAAGCTGGATCGGTTGGTGAAGGTGAAGGAGCCGGTAAAAAAGCTGTTTCGGACGATCGAAGTGAAGGGATTGCAAGTGCATATCAAGGGAATGGAAGAACCGGTCATCATCTCAAGCGACAAAGTCGGGGATTACGACAACATCGAAGAGTACTTGATCAAGGTCGCAGAGAAATACGAGGTTGCGGTGGAGCAGTAGTCGACGATCGGATGGCCAATGTTCTAGCCCCTCTCCGGACTCCATGTCCGATAGAGGGGCTTATTTTTGCTATAATACCGGTTGCCCGCGATCCAGCAAGCTTATCGGGATTTCGTCCGTCAATCGTTCTGCGCAGCTTCCTGATTTGATTTTTCCACGTTCTTTTTCTCTTGTTTGACCTCGCTGTCATAGGCCACATAAACCAGATCCTTGTTATGGGTTTCGAAAGTCAGTTCGGCTTCCTGCCCGTTGTCCGATGCCACCCTAATGACAATGACAAGGTGTTTCCCCCTGGCTTCCTGCAGAACGTATTCTCCGGATATGACCTTCCCGGACACAAGCCGATATTTTTCCGCGGTCGACTTGGCAAGGGATATAAAATCCTGGTAGTCTTTCAGATATTCCAAAGGTTCAACAGTCTCGCTTGAATCGTCCCATCTGGAAGCGGAGTAGGATTCGCCGGTTACGGCATCCAGTTGGAAAGAATAGAACAGGGTATCGTTAATATTCACTTCTCCGTACCACAATGCGCGTGATTGATAATCATCTGCCGGGATATAAGTCATATAGATCGTTTGGTTATCGAAAGTTGCGGAATATAACCGCCATAGATTCTGCGCGCCCAGCTCCGCCGCCTTTTCCATGGACATATCTTGCGCCGGAGGTTTATCCGGAGTTTCTACGAGCTTCACCGTATATTTAGATTTTACATAGCCATCGGGTACATCCGGATGGCTTGACCCTGTAATCGAATCTAGGTTATAGGTGGTAGGAACCGTCTCCGAATGATGAAAAATGGCTAATTTTGCCGCTTGCGTAGACCCGGAAAACAACAATGTGCAAAGACCAATCGCCGCAACCGCTCCGAGAGCCATTTTTTTGCCTTCATGTTTCGCAGCTTTTTTCATGCCTGAATTCTCCTTCACTTCTTATTGTGGTGATCACAAGAAGAAGTATAAAGTCGTCCCATCACCAACCGGTCACCGACTTATGTTGAAGTTGTAAAAGTTACTTTGACGGCAGTGCCCGAGCCGGGGTGCGAGGAAAAAGCAAGTTCGGCGCCATGACAGAAAGCGATTTGCTCGCAAAGCGCAAGTCCCAGCCCTGCTCCTCCATCTTTCCGGCTGCGCGATGGATCCGCCCTGTAGAACGCCTCGGTAATATGACTTAACTGCTCTTCCGTCATTCCTTTCCCATTATCCTGAACGGAAATGACTTTTTTTCCGTCCTCCCAATAGGCGCTCAGTTCGACTCTGCCTCCCGGACCGCAAGCTTTCACCGCGTTATCCGTCAAATTAAGCAGCAGGCTTTCCAATAAATCGCGATCGCCGGCGAGCTTGTCGATCTTGCTGCTCCATTTCAGTTCCACTTCGTTCATCGACGCTTTTAGGCGAATCGTTGCTTCCGTAGAGCGAAAAAGCTCCGCAATCACGACTTCCTCGCGCTTAATCTCGCTGTGGCGAAGACTCGCAAGCTCCAGAAGCCTGAACGCGATATTCTGAAGCCGTCTGCTCTCCGACATGATATAATCCGTAGCCGTCAGCTTATCTTCATCCGTGACCGGCGCCTTTTGGATGTATTCTGCATACCCGTAGATGGAGGTCAAGGGAGTTCTGAGCTCATGGGCCAGATTATCGATAAAGCGTTGTCTCTGTTCTACGGCGGCAGCAAGCTGCTTCATCTGGTTCTGGATTTCCCCGGCCATTTCGTTAAAGCTCTCCGCCATTTCCGCCAGCTCGTCATGTCCGGCAACGTTCAACCGATTTCCGTATTCCCCCTTCGCAATGCTTCGGGAAGCCATGGAAAACTGCTTCAGAGGTTTGAAAATACGGGTAAGCAGCAACAGGAGGCTAGCGGCAAGCAAGGCCGAGAGGATCATGCCGATCGCGAACAGCGTTGTTGTCATCCGATTCCATGACGCGGCAGCTTCCGATAAATCATAAAGATAAGCAAGCGCATATGCTTGATACGGAGCCGGAAGTTGCCCGGAGATTTTGATATATTCTTTGCTTTTTGACTTTTGCATCGTAACCGTCCGGGTTCCGGCCGCCGGAACATCGGACTTGCCGGTCAAGCGTTCTTCTTCCGGCACAGTGGAATAAAGCGGCTGGCCGTCTTTCGAGATCTCCAGCAGAACATTCTGTTTGGCGTAGTATTTGGAATAAGATTGAAACAACGTCTGCATGGCCGGTTGAAGAGGCGTTCCCCTGTTTTCAACCGCAAATAAATCTTTGGATAATGCAGAGACGATAAAATAATGCTCCGCCAAGGACCGTTCCCGCAAACTGTCCATGCTGCTTTTCAGCGTAACTACCGAAAAGATAAAGATGCTGCCGTTGAAAAACAAAAGAAACAGCATCAGGGTCATCAGGTACGTTTTCAGTTTCAAGGTTAGACCTCCAGCCGATAACCCAGTTTGTAGACGGTTTTGATACGCTCCTCCAACCTCAGTTTTTTCCGCAATTTTTGAATATGCACATCCACGGTTCTTGTGTCCCCTTCATAGGCATAGCCCCAAGCCAGTTGCAGTAGCTTTTCCCTCGATAATGCGATATTTCGGTTTTTGATGAGTACGTTCAGCAGCTCGAATTCTTGCGGAGTACATTCGACGAGCTGTCCGTTGTCGAATATTTGCCTGCTGTCCAAATCGATTCTTATGTTGTCCAATTGATAGCAATGGCTGTCTTTCAGCGTTCGACGCAACACCGCATCCACGCGGGCCAGCAGTTCCAGCATTTCAAAAGGCTTGGTCAGATAATCGTCGGCCCCCATCGTCAAACCTTTCACGCGATCGGACAAGCTGCTGCGGGCCGTCAGAAAGATCGTGGGGATATTCCGGATGGTTTCCAAGACTTGAAATCCGTCCAACTCCGGCAGCATCACATCCAGCAGAATCAAATCGTACGTTTGCCGTTCAATTTCCGTAATGGCGGCTTTTCCGTCAAAAACCGAAATGCAGCGATGGCCGACGAGCTGTAAGCTTCTTTTGATTAACTCATTGATAGGGATTTCGTCTTCTACGATCAATATCGTCGCCATTCTTGTTCCCTCACTCACTCATAATACGTCCGGAACACGATGTCTTGGTTGTAGTTGCCGAAGCCGGCCCCGTACAGCGTGAAGCCGCCGACGTTTTTCGCCGTTTCCTCGACGCTGAACCGGAGCTTCCAGCTGTTCCGGTCCACTTTCAAATCGTTCAGCGTCACGGCCGAGATCGGCTCTCCGTCGATGAAGGTTCCTTCTTCGCCGATTCGGAGCATCTTCAGGAACCCGTATTGGTTAATGGAGCTGGACCACCAATCCGGCGAGAAGATCCCCCGTCCGTTCCCGGAATCGCCCGGACTTGTCCAATAGCCTACGAACGTGTCGTTGAGGTGGAAATGGATGTCCGAAGGCCAATTCTCGGCGATGCCCGGGGCCTCCGAGCCGATTTCCATCGAGATTTCGATCTCCGTGATGTTCTGCGAAGAGAGCAGGTAATTCGGTATCGTGTATTCTACGAATCCGCGCCCGAACCACAGAATGCCCGCCGCCATCCGCTGCGGGTCATGGAAGGAACGAGGTTCGTCGAATTGGCCGATCATCTTCTCGGGCGTCGCCAAGCCGCACGTCGGGTGGATCTCGAACCGCGTGTAGTGTCCGACGGGGATCGATACTTCATGGAACGGGCGGGCGTTCGTCTTCTTGGCGGGAAAGAGCAGCTCGACGCCTTCCGCCGACAGGGTGTTCATTTTGTGGGTGCCGCCTTGGATGCGGACCATCCGGGATTCGACGATGCCGGCGGCTTGGAGCTTGCGGATGTGGGATGTGACGATCGCGCCGCTGATGTTAAGCCTGGCCGCTAGATCTTTGTTGTTCATCGGTTGAACCGCGAGCAGGTCGATCATCTTCAATCGGACTTCGCTGGCCAATGCTTCGTATAAGGGGAGCCATTCCGGGCTTGTCGTCGCTTTGATCGTGTTCATGGATGAGGCAGCCTCCGCTTTAAGGATAAGGGATTGATCGCCCGATTTGTCATTGCGGTTCGTGGAAATCTATTTTATGATGGAATTGAATTAATATATGGATTATACCATTAATAGAAACATTAATTCAATGGAGGGACAGTTACATGAGCAACCGCGTCATCATTAATGCCGACGTAGCCAAAGGCAGGATCAACAAAAACATTTACGGCCATTTCGCCGAGCATCTGGGCAGGTGCATTTATGAAGGGATCTGGGTCGGGGAAGATTCGCCGATTCCGAACACGAACGGGATCCGCAATGACGTGTTGGAAGCGCTTCGCGGGCTCGACATCCCGCTGCTCCGCTGGCCGGGCGGCTGTTTCGCAGACGAGTACCATTGGAAGGACGGCGTCGGTCCGCGCGAGTCCCGCAAGCGGATGGTCAATACGCACTGGGGCGGCGTCGTCGAGAACAACCATTTCGGAACGCACGAGTTTCTGATGCTCTGCGAAATGCTCGGGTGCGAGCCGTACATCGCGGGGAACGTGGGGAGCGGCACCGTGCAGGAGATGCAGGAATGGGTCGAGTACATGACGTTTGACGGAGAATCGCCTATGGCGAACTGGCGCAAGGAGAACGGCCGGGAGAAGCCGTGGAAGGTGCGCTATTTCGGCGTCGGGAACGAGAACTGGGGCTGCGGCGGCCACATGAGGCCGGAGTATTACGCGGACCTGTACCGTCAGTATCAGACGTATGTCCGGAACTACGGCGACAACAAAATCTACAAAATCGCGTGCGGAAGCAACGATTTCAACACATATTGGACGGAAGTGCTCATGCGGGAAGCCGGACGGTACATGGATGGTCTCAGCCTCCATTACTACGTCGTCACGGGACCGGCCTGGGAGAACAAAGGCTCCGCCACCGAATTCACGGAGCGGGAATGGTTCACGACGCTGCAGAAAGCATTGAAGATGGATGAGGTGCTCACCCTCCATTCCACCGTCATGGATAAATACGATCCCGAGAAGCGGGTCGGCTTGATCGTCGATGAATGGGGCACCTGGTTCGACGTGGAGCCGGGCACGAATCCGGGATTCCTGTACCAGCAAAACACGCTGCGCGACGCTCTGGTCGCCTCCGTCACGTTCGACGTTTTTCACCGGCATTGCGACCGCGTGCAGATGGCGAACATCGCGCAGACCGTTAACGTCCTTCAGGCGATGGTGCTGACCGAAGGCGAGAAAATGGTGCTGACCCCGTCATACCACGTGTTCGAGATGTACAAGGTGTTCCAGAACGCCACGGCGCTGGATCTGAACGTGCAAAGCGGTTTCTATGACATGGACGGCCAGTCGATCCCGAGCGTAAGCGCTACAGCCGCGAAATCGGAAGACGGCACGATCTGCATCGGACTCACCAATCTGAGCCACAACGAGGAAGCGCAAATCTCGGTGGAGCTCCGCGGCGATGCCGGGGCGCGCGCGTATAGCGGCAGAATCCTGACTTCCGCGGCCAAGAACGACCGCAACACGTTCGAACGCCCGGACGCGGTGAAGCCGAAGCCGTTCGTTCAGTTCGAAACCGCGGGCGGAGTGCTCTCCGCGAAGCTGCCGCCGATGTCCGTCGTCGTGCTCGAAGCGAAAGCGCAGGCATAACGCCGCCATGGCGGAAACTTGCAAAGGCTGCTCGGCGGACGTGAACGTCTCCGCGCAGCAGATCGCAAGGATGCTGAAGCATCTGGAGGACGGGGAATTCGAGCGCGTGCCGGACGACGTCTACCGGACGCGGCTCGATGCCTGCTTCGCCTGCTCTTCGCTTCAATATGGGACCACATGCAGCCATTGCGGCTGTATCGTCCACATTCGGGCGAAGCTGGCGGACAGACGTTGTCCGAAACCGGGTACGCCTCAGTGGTAGGCGAAGCAGCATGATGGAGAAGGGAACCTAACGTCCGCAAACAGAGGCGAAACTTGATACCGTGCAATCCGATAAAGCCGCCCCGCGAGAACGATGGAGGGCGGCTTTATGATCGCGGCGTCGGCCGCCGTGAACGAAGTCGGGTTTAGCGATACTTTTCTGAAACACTTCGATAAAAGCTATCCGTCCGAACAGGACGGCGCAACCGGTTGTTTTGGGAAGCGAGAGGGGAGCGGTTAAAGGACTGGCGCTCAGATGGGACGGCTGTCGCGCAGTCATCGCGATGAAAGGGAAAACTGCCCTCTATTTTTGCGTATTGGCCGCATGACTTCCGGAGACGTTATTTTTGCGAAATCCCCGACTACGGGCGCCTTAGTGAGTTACGAAGACGTTATTTTTGCGAAATCCCCGACTACGGGCGCTGTAGTGACTTCCGGAGACGTTATTTTTGCGAAATCCCCGACTACGGGCGCCGTAGTGACTTCCGGAGACGTTATTTTTGCGAAATCCCCGACTACGGGCGCCGTAGTGACTTCCGGAGACGTTATTTTTGCGAAATCCCCGACTACGAGCGCCGTAGTGACTTCCGGAGACGTTATTTTTGCGAAATCCCCGACTACGAGCGCCTTAGTGACTTCCGGAGACGTTGTTTCTGCGAAACCCTTAGGCGAGCTGTAGGTATAGTTGAGGAAGCAGAACCGCGCAAGCGGTCTTACTTGTTTCCGAATAAGATCTCAGCGGTTGGACAAAATGAAGGAAAGTTCCCGGCATCCGAAAGAAGGAAGCGAATAGATGATGGACACGTGATGATCCTTACGAATGACGTAACGGCCAAGATCGATCGGCTGACCCGGCAAAACGAAACCTTCATGAAGGAGATCAACCAGATCAAGTCCATGCTGCAAAGTGATCAATCGCAATCGGATATGCAGTCTTCCGAGGAAAACAATCAACAAAGCAACCAGCAATACAACCTGCAAAACGATCAGCAAAACAATCAGCAAAACAACCAGCAAAACGATCAGCAAAACAACCAGCAAAACGATCAGCAATACAACCAGCCATACAGCCTGCAAAACGATCAGCAAAGCGGTCAGCAAAACCAATTGGATCAATTGGCGGGGGATTTGCTGAAAGTGAAAGACATGATTCAAAGCGTGGAATCGGGAATGTCCCAGTACGTCCGTTCTCAAACGTCGGGACATTTAACCGAGAAAGACGTGGCCCAGCTGATCCTGACCGTCATGGACGGCATGATCACCTGGGCAAGCGATTATGTTTCCTCGCATTTGCAGACGCAGAGCAGCGAATAGCGGGATTCCGTCCGATCCGTCCGATCCCGGTTGCCAGCAACCGGGATCTTCGGCATGCTCGGAAACCGGGCAGGAGCTTCGGATCCGAACGCCGTACCTGCCCACACGGGTCCGCTTTGTCCCGCATAACCTGATCGAAATGGACGAATTACCGAAGCCTGCGGGAGGCGAGCTGGTTTGCAGAAGAGGAGTACGATCCGGCGGATCCGCCCTGTTCGGGGTGATTACTGGGACCTGATCACCTTGCGGTTTCTGATGAAAGAAAAGCCGAAGATCCTGTATCGAGGCAAGAGCCGGTTTCAGAACATCGTCATGCTGGAAACGAAGGACATCCGGCTGTATCTCGACAAGCAGCTGCAGTTCAGCTCGGTGGATGAGCGGGTCTACCATGAAGCGTTGGTCCATCCGGCCATGAGCATGACGCCGATCCGCCGCAATGTGCTGATTCTGGGCGGGGGAGACGGATTCGCCCTGCGCGAAGTATTGAAGTACAAGGACGTCCGATCGGTTGACCTCGTCGAGCTGGACCCTAAGATGATCGAGCTTGCGAAGAGCAAGCCGGTCTCCGAATTGAACGGGCGTTCTCTCGCCGACGAGCGGGTCCAGGTTTACGTGATGGACGCGAGGAAGTATCTCGCGGGCAGGCTGAAAGCGGGTTCCAAAAGGTATAACGTCATCATCCAGGACTTTCCCGACCCGGCCGACAAGACGCTCAGCAAGCTGTACACGAAGGAATTTTACCAACAGGTAGGCCGGCTCCTCGCTCCCGGCGGCAAGCTCGTCGTCCAGGCCAACTCGACGGAGGATAAGCCAAGCGTGTATTGGAGCATCTACCACACGTTGAGAAGTCTCGGGATGCATACGAGAAGCTATTACGTATATGTGCCTTCCTTCGGGGATTGGGGCTTCCAAATCGCATCCTATCGGAAATTCGACCCGAAGGGACATCGTCCGGTGGTCGAAGCCCGAACGCTTCCGTCCCGTCTTTCCACCTTGTTCAAGCTTCCGAAGGAGCTGCTCCAGGGGAGAAGAACGGTGCAGCCGAACAGCTTGAAAAATCTCCGGTTGTTTCAATATTTCCATCGGGATCAGAACGACGACTTATCGCATTTGAAATGAACAGGCCGGGGGGGACGGGGCGTCCCTCCGGTTTTCCGATGTCAAAAAAGAGACAGGGTCTGGATTCTCCGCATCGCTTCCCTCAGTCGTTCTTCGCTGGTGAGCAATCCGAGCCGGACATAGCCTTCGCCGCAGCCGCCGAATCCGCTGCCCGGAACCGTCATCACCTGGGCCTTGCGCAGAACGAGATCCGCGAATCGGGTCGAGGAGAAGCCGGGAGGCGTTTTCACCCATACATAGCAGGTACCTTCGCAAGGTGCGGCTGACCAGCCGATTCTCCCCATATCGCGGAACAGAGCGTTTCGGCGGGATTCGTAAAGGTCCGCCAGCTCGCGCACGCACTCCTGGGAGGAGGTCAGCGCCGCGATCGCGGCGTCCTGCACGGCGCCGAACACGCCTAAGCCGGCATGTGCCTGCAAAGTATTCAGGAGCCGGATCGCCTTGCGGTTCCCGAGCGCGAACCCGATCCGCCATCCGGCCATGTTGTAGGCGTACGACAGGGAATAGAGCTCAATCCCCGTTTCCTTGGCGCCGGGGCGCGACAAGAAGCTGACCGGCTTCTTGCCGTCGAATCCGATCGCGCCGTAGGAGAAGTCATGCACGATGAGGATCTTGTTGTCCTCCGCGAACCGGATCGCTTCGTCGAAGAAGGACGCCGGCGCCAGGACGGCGGCCGGGTTGGCGGGATATCCGAGCAGCATCAGCTTCGCTCTTTCTCTCTGGTTACGGGAGATTTTCCCCAACTCCGGCAAATAGGCGTTGTCCGCCAGGAGCGGCATCGGAACGGAGGAAGCGCCGGCAAGCGCGATGCCGGGAGCGAAGCTCGGGCTTGCGGGATCCGGCGCCAGAACGGCGTCTCCAGGACCCAGCAGCGCCGCCGCCAGTTGAACCCATCCCGAACGGAAGCCGGGAAGCACGGCGACTTCCGTCTCGGGATCCAGGTCTACGCCTTGTTCCGACCGGTACCATCGGCAAATCGCTTCACGCAGCTCCCGCTTGCCCGGCGCGAGCGGCCAGCCGTCCTGCTGCTTCGCGGCGGAGGCTTGCAATGCCTGAATGACATGGGGCGGGGGGGGCATATCCGGAATTCCTTGTCCGAGCCGGATGACGTCGCATCCTTGACGTTCAAGCCTGTCGGCCGTGGACGCGAGTGCCGGGAAGATCGGAAGGGGCAGCCGTTTCAGCCGTTTGGATGCGGCGGTATCGAGCTTATTCTTCATAGGGATCAGTCGTCTATGATTTCGATCCCATGGAGACCGCGAATCAATCGGATGGCGGACAGCTCCTTGGGCTTAAGCTTTAGCTTCAAGTATTCGATCGCCAGTTGCGGAATTTTGTCGTAACCGCACGTGAAACAGTCGATCGCCGCGAATTTTTTTTCCGGATAGGTGTGAATGGACATATGGCTTTCCGACAGCAGGAGCAGAATCGTGCAACCGAATGGGTCGAATTTCTCGCTGCTCACGGACAGAACTTTGGCCCCGCTATGCTCGGCGGCCTCGATCATATGCTGTTTGAGCAGCTCGAGGTCGTTCAGGACGGAGAATTCAACACCCCAGAAATCGGTGATGATATGCCTGCCATAGGTGGAGTACTGCATCTTTCCTGTTCACGCTCCTTCGAGTTTAGACCTTAGCTGCCTCCTGTAATCCAGGGTCATCAGCCATAGCTTGTAAATGACGGCCGATTCGAACAGAACCATGAGAATCGAGCTCGCGACCGTTCCTTCCGGGATGAGTCCGAATACCGGCGCGAGGATGAAGACGAACATTTGAAATTCGATTCCGCTCACGAGATGGAGCCTCACCCTTCTCTTCAACAGGAAGGTCCGGATCGGCAAATACGAGGGGTGACGGGCGATGACTTCCCGAAGGAATTCCTCCGAGTTATCCGCCCCGAGCTTGTGGCGCATCGTATTCAGAGATTTGTAGACGAGAAGCGAGTTCATATACCGGGTACTGTCGAGGAAACACACGAGGGCCGCCAGGTAAAAAAAAGCGATGTCCCCGGTCTGCCCGTACTGGCCCAACATCAAGGCGAACGCGCAAATGGCGACACGAGTGCGGTCCAGAGCGTAATCCAGCCATGCGCCGAAGACGGAGCCGGTACCCTTGAGCCGGGAGACTTTACCGTCCATGCAGTCCAGCGTGAAGCTGAGGTGATACAGAACCGCGCCCGCCAAGATCCAGGAGTAGGTGCCGCGATAGAAACAGAAGGCGGAGATCAAGCCGCACGCGAAGGCGGATAAAGTCAGCTGATTCGGCGTGATCCGGGTATGATTCGCGAGGGGGAGCATCAACCGGGCAGCGACGGGATCGACGAGATAGACGGTCCACCAGGCGTCTTTCTTTTTGAAGGCATTCCGGACGTCTGTCATCGAATATTTGGCGTCAGCCAAGAGAGGTTCACTCCTTATCCGGCCTAGGCTTAACGCGGGGTTGTAAAAACGGCGTCCAGCACGCGGCCGATGTGATCGGCCGTGAGCTCCGTTTCGTTAAGCACGGTGTACCTGTTCCGCAGCGTCGGCGCTTTCCGGATGGCCAAGATCATCTCTTCCTTCGAATAGCCGAGCTCCTCGTAATGGGTGGGAAGCCCGAACCGCACTAGATAAGGGCGCATGCTGCTGCCGGAATCGCGGTTGCCTTGCAGCCATTCCGCGATCAGCAGCCCGATGGCCACCTGTTCGCCGTGAAGCGCTTTGCCTCCGCAATAGGCGTCGAGCGCGTGGCTGATCAAGTGCTCCGATCCGCTGCAAGGCCGGCTCGAACCTGCGATGGCCATGGCCATGCCGCTCATGATCAGGGATTCCGCGGTCACCCGCAGCAACGCTTCCTTGCTCTCGTTTCCGTGGTCCGCCGCGTGGATGAAAGCTTCGATCGCATGATCCGCGATAAGACAGGCAAAAGTGTCGATTTTCTCGCGGGCCGCCCGATGCGCCAGCTTCCAATCCGCGAGCGCCGTCTTGTTGGACAGCAAGTCCCCGATGCCCGCAGACCATAGCCGGACGGGAGAGCCCGCTGCCACTTCCAGGTCGATGACGACCGCCCACGGCATGGTGCCCGCGATGCTGATGCTCTTGTCCGGGCTTACGCGCACCGAGCCGACCGGCGAGCAGATGGCGTCGCCCGACAAAGCGGTCGGGACGAGCATCACGGGCACGTTCAATCTTGCGCCGACGACTTTGGCCGCATCCAGCGCTTTGCCGCCGCCGACCCCGATGATCATTTCGGTAAAATGGCTTTGCGCTTCCGCTTCCAGTCGGTCGATCGTCTGCAAGCTGTTGTCGGGGCATACGAGGCGGTTGATTTGCGAAGGCTTCAGCTTCAGCTCCTCGATCAGCCGCTCTCCGATCTCATAGGTCGGACCTGCGCCGCTAAGCAAGGCGATCCTTCGTTCCGCCGCCTCCGCATAGATTTCGCTGGCGCGCAGCCGGCCGAATGCCCGGGGTTCGCAGATCAGATGGTTGGGGAGTAACACATTCTTGGCCATCGCGCTGCACCCCCGTCTTCAGGCTTCTGCCTTCTCGAAGTCGCTCATGTCGTCGATCTCGATCCAGGGGAAGCCGGCCGTGTCTACGACGCGGATGGGCACGACTTCCGCGCACGCCTCGAATACGCTCTCGTACCATTCGTTCGTTTCCCCGGCGTCGATGAGCTGGCGGGCTTTCCGATACAATACGACCAGATCGTCCGACGCCAACTTGGCAAGCCCGATATATTCGCCGTCTGCCTCCGCAGGACTCATACGCTTGTTCACGGACAACAGCCGGTCCCCGTTAAGCTTGACCTTCATCGCTTCCTCGGTGATTTCTCTCTGCCGATCGACAGCAATGCACGTAGAGAAGGGCGATTCCAAGACCCGTCCCAGAATCCGTCTGTCGCAGTGAAGGTCCGAATTCATCAGCAGCAGATCGTCTCCCACGGCTTGGGTGAGCATGAAAGAATAAATGTTGTTCATGGAATCGTAAAACGGGTTATAGATCAGATGGACGCCCGTTCCCCGGAAATGGTCCTCGATCTGTTCGATTTTGTAACCGCCTACGATGTAGATATCCTCGTACGAGAATCCCGACTCGAGCAAGCTTTCCGCCTGATGCTGCACCAACGGTTTGCCGTGAAGCCCGACCATTGCTTTCGGGCGGTTTATCGTCAAAGGATGCAAGCGGCTTCCCAACCCTGCGGCTAAAATGGCGACTTTCATGACGGTCCCATCCCCAGGTCGTTCAATTTGCGCGCATCGATCCCGATACAACGCTCGAATTGCTGCAGAAGCGCCGCGTTCCTTGGATATTCGAGGTATTTTTCCGCTAACCGGATCGCCCGGTGGGGAAATATCTGATCGATCAGCAGAAGCGTGTATTCTTCCTCGGTGAGAGGGCTGGTTTCGCGGTAGGCGTGCACGACCCTGTCCAACCGGTCGCGAGACCAGTCGCCGAATGCATCGTTGATCCAAGTCACCAAGTGGGAAATATCCCGCATGGGCAATGCGGTGCTGACGGTATCCAGGTCGATGACCGTCAATTCGTTCCGATGATCGCGCAGCAAATTGAGGTGGGAATAATCGCCGTGGCCGAGTGCCGGGTCGTCCCGGTTCTCCTCCAGCAGCCTTCGCAGCGCCGTGTCCGGCAGCTTGTCCAACACCCAGTCAACGCGCAAACGAAGCCAGGGGTACTGATCAAGGAACGTCTGCGCGAAGGGATCGGGGTCCTGGACGGCCATCTTTCGGAGCCGTTCCATTTTCTTGATTTTTCTATTGTACACGCGGTTCCAATCGTAACGTCCGTCCGCAATCGGATAACCGGCGGCGGCATATCCGCGGGACGCTTCGTGAAACTCGGCGAGAAGCTTGGCCATTTTCTCGATCATACCGGGCTCCGTATAGTCGGGGTGGGTACCTTCGAGCCAAGGAAACAACAGGAAGCATCCCTCGTCGCGGGGGACGGACGCGTCGCCTTCCAAGGGAGGAATAACGGTGGCGACGGGAATTCCTTTCTTGTGCAAATAATCGTTAACCATGGCGATCATTCGGCCTTTGCCGCCTTTGGCCACGAATTTCAGCGCGTATTCGGCGCCGGACGCATCATGGATTCTCCATACCTGCCTGTCCGTTTTTCGCCTGACGCGAATCGCTTGATCCGCCGCAACCCCGTATTTCTCCCGCAGGATTCCGAGGATTTCTTTCTCGTCGATCTTGAGCATCTACCGCCCTCCTTCCCTGCAAGACTTTATTTATTTAATAAAGTATGACGGAACGCGCAGGGGGCTTGGACGAACGGCGATTCGAGCCGGAGGAAAACGAAAAGGGGCGGTTGGTGCCGAAGCGGACATGAAGAGGGAACAACTTGCCAAGGCTTGGATGATGGAATACAATAAACGTGTATAATACATCAATTGTAATATGCATATATTAGGGGGCCTTGATATGGAACGGGAACGGATTCTCGCTTTTCGCCATACCGTCCAACAGTTTATCCGATCCTTCGGGTTGCTGGAGCAGGCGACCACGCCTTGCGGTTTTTCCATGTCGTTGTCGCAAGTATTCGCCTTGCAGGAGCTGGAAAAAGAAACGTTAACGATCACGGAACTCGCTCTAAGGCTGCAATTGGAAAGGAGTTCGGTGAGCAGGCTCATCGACGGACTGGTGAACGGGGGATTTGTTTCCAGGGAATTAAACGCGAGCAACCGGAGGGAGGTCATTCTCGCGCTTACGGAGAAGGGGGAACGTTCCGTTCGGGCGGTACGCGACCAATCGGTTCGGTTTTACGAATCGATCCTGGGGCACATGTCCGAACCGGAACGGATGATGCTGTTCGAAGGTTTCCAATCCTTCGCGAACGCATTGTCGGAGGTGAGACGGTCATGAGCGATAAGGGCCCTAAGGATGACGATCGACGCCCTACGGCCGCGATCGCGGGTTCGGTTTCTTCCGTGGTGTTCTCCGTCCTGGCCTCCTCCCACCATTGGCTGCATATGGGGGTACTCCTCGTGCTGGGAAGTTCGGCGAATATGACGGCGACGATGACGGGCATGGTTTGGCTCCGCAGAGCGATGATTGCGATGACGATTCTGGCTTCGGCATATTCCGTTTTCCGGCTCTTGAAGCATCGGCGCATGCCGGCTTGGATGAACGGCCTGACGATCGCGTCGATCCTCGTCTCGTTCGCTGTCCTGGCCTATACGGTAGCGAGGTTCGGCTGGTAATGGATCGAAAGGGAATGGCGCGGGAGCTGGGCTGTAGAAAAAGCGTTCGCCGGGGCAAACTGCAATCGAAAAGAATATTTACCATACTTCTTGACATACCCTAGAGGGGTATACTATATTGGAATCAAGCAATCGGATCGACGATCCGGGCGAACAGAATGGAGGCATGCGATATGCAAAACGTAACGTTGAACGTTCAAGGAATGAGCTGCGGGCATTGCGTCAATTCGATCGAAGGAGCCGTGAAAAAACTCGGGGCCACCGCCAAGGTCGATCTCGGCGCGGGTTCCGTCGCCGTGGAATTCGACGAAAGCAAAGTGACGCTGGAAGCCATCAAGGAAACGATCGAAGATCAAGGTTACGACGTCGTTTCCTAAGCGCGGAGCCATCGCAGGATGGCTCTTCTCCTTCGGAACGTCACGTTCCTTCCAAGTCTTAAAGAAGATAAGGTGATTTCACATGAACGCGTCCGCACCGGGAAACAACGATCCGCGGCAACAAGGATATGAAGCGGTCGATTTCGATATTATCGGCATGACGTGCGCCGCTTGCGCGACCCGCATCGAGAAAGGACTCAACAAGCTCGAAGGCGTGAAAGCGACCGTCAATCTGGCGCTGGAAACCGCCCACGTCGAATTTAGCCCGTCCACGGTGAGTACTGCCGACATGATCAAGAAGGTGGAGCAGCTCGGCTACAAAGCGAAGCCGAAATCCGAAGCGAAGGACAGCGGGGGCCACCGGCGCAAAGATATCTTGCGCCAGCAATGGATGCTGGCCGTCTCGGCTCTGCTGACCTTGCCGCTGCTGTGGGCGATGGTGGGACACTTCTCTTTTACGTCATGGATTTGGGTCCCGGAGCGCTTCATGGATCCCTGGTTCCAGTTCGCCTTGGCAACTCCGGTTCAATTTATCATCGGGGCTAGATTTTACGTCGGAGCCTTCAAGGCGCTCAAGAGCGGCAGCGCGAACATGGACGTGCTCGTCGCGCTCGGCACCTCGGCCGCGTATTTCTACAGCTTGTATGTCACGTTAGCGGATGTCCCTTCGGCGCTTTATTACGAAACGAGCTCCGTGCTGATTACGCTGATCCTGCTCGGCAAGCTGTTCGAAGCGCTGGCCAAAGGCCGTTCCTCGGAAGCGATCAAGTCGCTGATGGGCTTGCAAGCCAAGACGGCGACGGTCATCCGCGACGGCCGGGAGATGAACCTACCGGTGGAAGAAGTCGTGGTCGGCGATATATTCCTTGTGAAACCGGGCGAGAAAGTGCCAGTCGACGGTCTGGTCGAGGAAGGCGTCTCGGCGGTGGACGAATCCATGTTGACCGGCGAGAGCATCCCGGTGGAGAAACGCGCAGGGGACTCGGTGATCGGGGCCACGATCAACAAGAACGGCGTCCTGAAGGTCAAGGCGACCAAGGTGGGCAAGGAAACCGCGCTGGCGCAGATCATCAAAGTCGTGGAAGAGGCGCAAGGCTCCAAGGCTCCGATCCAGCGGGTCGCGGACGTCATTTCCGGCATCTTCGTTCCGATCGTGGTCGGCATCGCGGCCGTCACGTTCCTGATCTGGTATTTCGCCGCGGAACCGGGCAACGTGGCTTCCGCGCTGGAGAAAGCGATCGCGGTTCTCGTCATCGCCTGCCCTTGCGCGCTCGGTCTCGCGACGCCGACCTCCATCATGGCCGGTTCGGGCCGGGCGGCCGAATTGGGCATCCTGTTCAAGGGCGGCGAGCATCTGGAAAATACCCATCGCGTGGACACCGTCATCCTGGACAAAACCGGCACGGTGACGAAAGGCAAACCGGAATTGACCGACGTGCGGACAGCGCCGGGGTTCGAGGAGAAGCAGCTGTTGTCCTGGGTGGGCGCCGCGGAGAGGAATTCCGAACATCCGCTGGCGGAAGCCATTGTCGCCGGAATCCGGGAGCGGGGAATCGACTTGCCGCAGACCGATTCGTTCCAAGCGATCCCGGGGTACGGCATCATGGCGGTTGTCGAAGACAAAGGAGTCATGATCGGGACCCGCAAGCTCATGGCCCAATACAGCGTCAAGGCGGAGAGCGCGTTCGAGGAAATGGCCAGGCTGGAGTCGGAAGGCAAAACCGCGATGCTGGTCGCCATTGACGGCAAGTACGCGGGGATGGTCGCCGTGGCGGATACGGTGAAGGAAACGTCAGAGCAAGCGGTAGCCCGGATGAAAGCGCTCGGCCTCGAAGTCGTCATGATCACCGGCGACAACGAACGCACGGCCCATGCGATCTCAAGCCGGGTCGGAATCGACCGCGTGCTGGCCGAAGTGCTTCCCGAAGGCAAAGCGGGCGAAGTGAAGAAGCTGCAGCTGGCCGGGAAAACGGTCGCCATGGTCGGGGACGGAATCAACGACGCACCTGCGCTCGCGACGGCGGATATCGGCATGGCGATCGGAACCGGAACGGACGTGGCGATGGAAGCGGCGGACGTCACCTTGATGCGGGGCGACCTGAACAGCATTCCGGACGCGATCTCGATGAGCAAGAAAACGATGGTCAATATCAAGCAGAACCTGTTCTGGGCACTGGCGTACAATGTGATCGGCATTCCGGTCGCGGCTCTCGGTTACCTGGAACCGTGGCTGGCCGGAGCGGCGATGGCGCTCAGCTCGGTGTCGGTCGTCCTTAACGCGCTCCGGTTGCAGAACGTGGATCGCCAAGCAGGGGAGAGAGGCAGCGGAATGAGCCGAAAAGCGAAAATCGCGGCGGTGATGGTTCTCGTCGCAGCGGCATTCATCGGCGGATATGGCTTCGGGAAGCAGGGCGGCGCATCGAATTCGGGCATGGAGATGTCAGGATCCGTGCCGGAGTCCGGTGAACACGGCCATGGCGGTACCGGACACGCCGGAAGCGGACATGGAAGCGGCAGCGCGGAATCCTTGCCCACCGAAGCGGTGTGGACGGTGAATCGCGCCAACGCGGGAGAGGACGCCGAAATCCGGATCCGCATCCGGGACGGGAGCGGCAACCCGGTCGAGAAGTTCGACATCGAACACGAGAAGCTGCTGCACCTCATCATCGTCAGCAAGGATATGGCTTATTTCAACCATATTCACCCCGAGTATAAGGGACAAGGCGAGTTCACGATTACGAACCGGTTCCCTTCCGGAGGCGAATACAAGCTGATCGCGGACTATGTGCCGTCCGGCGGCAGCAAGACGACGCAGATGGAATGGATCAAGGTGGAAGGCGATGCCGCCGAGCCCGTTCCGCTCACACCGGATCAGACGCATTCCAAGGTCGAGGATGGCGTGGAAGCGACGCTTCAGAACGACCACCCGAAAGCCGGGGAGGAGTTCGAGCTGAACTTCACGCTGGCGGACTCGAAGACCAAGGATCCGGTCACGGATCTCGAGCCCTACCTGGGGGCGGTCGGACATGTCGTCATCCTGAGCGCGGATACGGAGCGGTACCTTCACGTTCACCCGCTTGACGAGAAGGCGAAGGGAACCGAGGCGAAGTTCGCCACCGAATTCCCGGAGCCGGGCGTCTATAAGCTCTGGGCGCAATTCCAGCGGGGCGGCAAGGTATTCACCGTTCCGTTTGTCTTCAACGTAGAATAAGCGGAAGGTCATCGAGGAGTCGCCGCGGGAGCGGCGGCTCTTTGACTTTTCGATCCTTATTGACCTTCTTGCACGAATTTGAGGATACGATCTTTGATCGAATCCCGGACCGTGCGGAATTGCGCCATGATCTCCTCTTCGGGGCCGGTCGCTTTGGCAGGATCGTCGAAGCCCCAATGCCATTTGATGACGTCCCGGTTGGAAATGACGGGGCAATGTTCGTCCGCATGGCCGCAAAGCGTAATCACGTAAGTTGACCGGTTTAACGTTTCCGGATCGATGACGTCGGACGTGTGTTGCGAAATGTCCACCCCGGCTTCCTTCATGACCTGGACTGCGCGGGGGTTGAGGCCGTGCGCTTCCAAACCGGCGCTTCTCACCTCATACTTGTCACTGCCCAAAGCCTTCAGAAAACCGTCAGCCATCTGGCTCCGGCAAGAATTCCCCGTACACAAGAAATACACGAGAGGTTTGCTCATTTTGTTTGTTCTCCTTATTCATGAATTTGAGAATATACGACGGATGCAGCGATGGCTCCGGCGATGGTCGCAACGATGTAGATCCACAAAAATTGGAGATGTCCCGATACAACGGCGGGACCGAGGGAACGGGCGGGATTCATGGAGGCGCCGCAGATCGGTCCGGCGAACATCGCCATCAATCCGACCGTGGCGCCGATCGCCAGTCCCCCGAAGGACTTAACGGCCTTCCCATGAACGGCGGATCCCAAGATGACCATCATGAGCACGAATGTCAAAATCATTTCAAGAACGAACGATTGACCCCAAGACGAACGGGGGAGCGTCGCGCCCAAATCGTTCACGTTGCCGAATAGCAATTTCAACGTGCCGCTTGCGGATAGAGCGGCAAGACATTGAACGGCGACGTAAAGAAGCGCTTCTGCCGCCGGCAGGTCTCTGCGAACCCAAAACCCTATGGTTACCGCCGGATTAAAATGCGCGCCCGAGACATGCCCGAAGGCGTAAATCATGGCCAAAACGACCAACCCGAACGTTGCGGCCACGCCGACATGCGTTAAAGCATGCGTCAAGGAATCGATGACGACCGCGCCGGTGCCTGCGAAAACGAGAAAATACGTGCCGATAAACTCGGATAGAAGCTTTTTTTTCAATAGGGAGGGCATGCGCCTTAATCACAACTTTCCTTGCGAAGTAGCGCGACGCGGTCTCTCATGGAGGGCAGATCGTCCAAAATCTTCTTCACATGGGGTTTGTCCTCAACGTTCAAGGAATAATAAATCCAGTGGCCGCGTCGCGTCTCATGGACCATTCCGCCGTTTTTGAGTTTCTTCAAATGCTGGCTTACGTTCGGTTGAGTCGTCTCCAGAATCTCGACAATATCGCATACGCACATTTCCCGTTCTTTCAGCAACGCCAGAATCGTTAACCTCGACTTGTCGGAAATAAGCTTCAGTTGTTCGGACAGCTCTTCGATCGTTGCCACCGTTCCCCTCCTTCCTGTCCAGATCCATTCTTCGCACAACTTGTATTATACGCGCTCATTTAAATAAGTAAACAATTATATTAGTGGAGGTTTATTTCTAAATATTCCTCTAAATCAAAATAAATTGATTAACTCTTGCGCGATTCTTCATTCCGTGTTAAGATGACTACATCAAAAAAAATTGATCAAGGATCGGGTCGGAGGAAAGGACATGAAGAAGGAGCTGCCGGTTCTCGAACGGGCGATAAACCCCGTTGATTTTTCCGAGTATGAGATGAAGTTCAAGGCGATCGCGGACCAGAAGCGGCTTCAGATCATGTACGAACTGACCCGGAGGGGAAGCACTTGCGTCTGCGATCTGACCGAAATCGTCGGGATGCCGCAGTCCAAGCTGTCGTACCATCTGAAGATCTTGCTGGACGCCGGGCTCATTAAGCGGGAAATCAGGGGAACTTGGAGCTACTACGAACTGAATCAAACGGAAGTGAATCATCTTCTGTCCCCGGAACTGTGTTGCATATTCCGAAATGACTCTTCTTCAGGCGACTGCTGTTAAAGGCATTCGCTTGCGCAATAAATCAAAAAAAATTGATTAATTCGACGTCAAGTTGATTCTCCCGATCGGGAATCAAATAAAAAATCATTTCAAAGAAGGAGGAAATCAAATGGAAAATCAGACGAAGAAAACCGAGGGCAGCAACGAAAACACAGGTGGATGCTGCGAAGCAGAGAGCAAAAATCCTGCCGCAGGCAAGGAAACGGCGTCTTCCAGCTCCTGCTGCAGCACGGACACGACCGTAACTTCGTGCTGCGGTTCCGACGTCGCCGCAAACAGCGCTTCTTGCTGCGCATGATTCTCCTTCCATCAGAATCGAAAGGGTCCTCCGGCAGGAGGACCCTTGTTGTCGAGTAACGGGAACAGACAACCTTCATTTGCCGAACAGGCGGCGGTATTCGGACGGCGTCATGCCTTCGTGCTCATGGAACTTCCGGTTGAAATAGCTGACGCTCGGGTAACCGGCATCCTCGGAGATTTGCCCGATCCGGGCGTCCATCCGTTCCAGCAGCCACTGCTTCGCGAGCTGCAGACGGCAGCGCGTGACGTAATCGAGCGGCGACATCTGCATCGTTCGGCGGAACAGCTTGCAGAAATAGTGAGGGGTGATGCCGGCCCGTTCCGCCCACTCTTCCAGGATGAACGGTTTATGGGCCTCTTGCTGCATCGGGGCCAGCAGCTTCAGAATCCGGCTGCTGGCCATGCTCGGCGTAAAGCCTTCCAGAGGAACCGCTTGGTTCACGAATTCGGCTATGACGGCGTACGTGAGCGTAGACAGCCGCGTCGGACGAAGCATTTTATGGTTGTCCGCCTCTTCCAGCAGCTCGAGATGGGCTCGTTCCCAGGCGTCAGGTTGGCGGAGCGTCCACAGTCTCCTTTGATGGAACCCGCGCTCCCGCAAATACTCGGCAAGGCCGTTGCCGTAGAAATGCACCCAGCGAATGTCCCAAGGCTGGTCCTTGCTGCTGTAATATCGTTGTTCTTGAGCGGGGAAATAAAGCACGGCGTCTCCTCTTTTCAAATCGTGGACGCGTCCCTCGATGACGACATACCCTTTGCCGGACGCGACGTAATGGATGTTGAAGTTGCCCAGCGCGCCTTTCTCCCGGGAGACGGAATGCTCGGGGTAATCCCGGTAGGCGCCGACCGATTCGGGAAAAACGAAGTACGGGTTGTCGGAAATCGTCAGCAAGTGGCTTTGACGGAGCATACGGTAACCTCCCGAGTAACAGGATGACAATATTATTATAAGGAAATGCAAAATATTAATATTTTCATGTTTATCGTCAATTACTATAATAACAATATCATCCTAAACCGAAATGAGGGACCCCGCAAGCCATGACAAGAAAATTGAAATGGGGCATCATCGGCTGTGCCGGAATCGCGGAAAGAGCGGTCATTCCCGGCTTGCAGCAGTCCGAACGGAACGAAGTGGCCGCGATCGCGAGCCGCGACTTGGCCAAAGCCAAGGAAACCGCCGGCCGCCTGGGCATTCCGGCCGCTTACGGCAGCTACGAAGAGCTGCTCAGGGACGCGTCCATCGACGCCGTGTATATCCCGCTGCCGAACCATCTGCATAAAGAGTGGACGATCCGCGCGGCCCAAGCGGGCAAACACGTACTGTGCGAGAAGCCGATCGCCCTGAACGCCGAAGAGGCGCAGGAGATGGCGGATGCCTGCAAGGTTGCAGGCGTCCATCTGGCCGAAGCGTTCATGTACCGATTCCACCCGCGTTATGCGATGATCCGCGAGGTTATCGCTTCCGGTGAAATCGGCGAGATCAGGGGCATTCACGGGACGTTTACGTTCAACAACGCCGGGGATAAGGGAAATGTCCGGTTTCGCAAGGATTGGGGAGGCGGATCCGTATACGATGTGGGCTGCTACCCGATCAGCGCCGCCCGGCTGCTGCTGGGACGCGAGCCGGAAGCGGCGACTGCGCAGGCGTTCTTCTCGCCGGAGCACGACGGCGTCGACATGATGGCTTCAGGCTTGGTCGAATTCCCGGGCTCGGTTGCCCTGACGTTCGATTGCGGCATGTGGGCCGCGTTCCGCAATACGCTGGAAGTGTTGGGGACGCAAGGCACGATCGAGGTGCCGTCGGCGTTCATCACTCAACCGAACGGAGGTTCGAATTTCTTCGTGAACGCCGGAGGCAGCCGCCGCGAAGTCGCGGTGCCGGACGTGAACCAGTATGCGCTGCAAGGCGACGAATTTGCCCGGACTGTTCTGGATGGGGTACAACCGAAGTTTGAGTCAGAGGACGCCGTGCGCAACATGCGGGTCATCGACGCGGTGCTGCGGTCGGCGGAAACAAAGGGGCGCGTCACCCTGTAAGGCGAAGTCATCATCGGGCAAGGGGGCAAGGGAACGTGGAATATATCCGCATCGAAGGGTGCGCCAAGCCGGTATCCCGGCTGATGAAGGGCACCGACTATTTCTATCATGATTCCTATGACAAAGCCGCCGCGAATTTGGACGCATTCCTGGCGATCGGCGGCAACTCGGTGGATACGGCCCATATTTATTGCGGCGGCCAGAGCGAAGAGGTGCTGGGGCGGTACATGCGGGAGAGGGGCAACCGCGACCGGATGGTCATCCTGACCAAGGGAGCGCACCACGACCATAACGGTCCGCGCGTGAACAAGGAAGCGATCCGCCGCGACCTGTCCGAGAGCCTGGAACGGCTGCAGACCGATCATGTCGAGCTGTACGCGCTCCACCGCGACGATCCAGGCGTGCCGGTCGGCGCCATCATCGAAGCGCTGAACGAGCATATCGAGTCCGGCGCCATCGGGGCGATCGGCGGATCGAACTGGACTTGGCAGCGCCTGCAGGAAGCGAACGAATATGCCGCGGCGCACGGCCTGCGAGGGTTCACGTTCAGCAGTCCGAACCTGAGCCTGGCCAAGGCGAACGAACCGTTCTGGGCGGGCTGCGTCTCGGCTGACGCCGAAACGTGCACCTGGCACGAGAAGGAGCAGCTGCCTCTGCTCTCCTGGTCCTCCCAGGCGAGAGGCTTCTTCACCGGCCGATTCTCTCCGGAAGTACGCGACAATGCCGACATCGTGCGCGTATTCTACAGCGACGGCAACTGGGAGCGGCTGCGGAGAGCCGAGCGACTCGCCCGCGAGCGCGGCGTCAGCGCGATCATGATCGCGCTCGCCTACGTGATGAACCAGCCGTTCCCGACGTGCGCCTTGATCGGCGCGCAGAACGCCGAAGAGCTTCGTTCCTGCGACGAAGGCTCCCGGATCCGCCTGACCCGCGAAGAGATGGAATGGTTGGATTTGTCCGGGGAAACGGCTTCCGTGTAATATTCATAGACGTTTATTCCTTTTCCAGTAAACCCGAAAGCCGGCGCTCGCTTGAAGCGTCCGGCTTTCGGGTTTTTTGGCGGTAAAAGTTAACGTCAGAGGAGTTATCCTGGGAAGTGATGATCCGGTTTCGGCATGACGATTGGAATCGAATGTACAGGATCGATGCAGATACCCGGAATCCCGGACAACTCCACCGGCTTCGAGGTTCGACCATAGTACGGCATCAAGCCGAGACTGTCGAATAATGGGGAACGGACAAACGTCGCGTTTGTCCGATTCTTATTTTCTGACATAATCGAACATCGCGTGCGACCCTACGCCTAAATCGCGTCGGCGAATCGGGAATCGCTTCCTATAACGCATTCCATTTTCTGCCTATATAATCTTAGTGGGTATGGACTAGAACCAAATAGAACTATGTCCAAATATACCCAAAATTTGAGGCTAGGAGATGAATGATGTGGAAGTGGTAATCGGGCAAACCCCCATCGATCTCAACGAGTTGAAGCAAAATCTGTTCACCACGTTGAACCCGGCCAGCGGCGTTCTGCCCCCCGGACAATCCCTCACGTATCGGATTTGCAAGCCCGCTTTTCCGGTTCTCCCCCGGTCGGGCCACGCCGGCGAATTCTATTACGGCAGTTCGTACAACTTCCCGTACGAGCTGGAGACGTTCCTGTCGGTCAAAAAAGCCGGAGCGGAGCTCGCCCGGGGCAAGGACTACCATCTCGAGGAAATCCGGACGAGCAATTACACCGACCTCGTGCTGACGCCGCTGCTGCGGGTCGAACAACAAGCGGAGATTACGATTCAGGCGACCGTTCAAGTGATCCTGAACGGCTACTCCGTCCAGCGCACCTTCGACCCCGAGACGGCCACCTTGCTGCCCACCGTGTCGGAGACGTTTTTCCAGTCGTTCCTGGCGGAGTCGTCTTCGACGAATATGCTGCGCAGCGGGGAATATTTGCAAGCCAGCCTGTCGACGATTCTGCAATCCCTTCCGGAAGGCGCCGCTACCGACTCGTTTCCGATCAAGACGACGATGCCGATCAACGGCAAACCGACCTTGGTGACCATCCACTCGATCCAATGGGAAGCCTACAAATCGCCGATCGAGTCTGCCTCCGCCGCGGCAACAGCGCCGATCAAGCTGGTCGAAGGCCGGGACTTCCAGGCTCCGGACGGCTTGGACAAGCTGACATCCCGGTTTCTGTTCATTCCACAGCAAGAGGCTTACAAAGCTTACGCCGCGGCTAAGGTCCTGACGGAATGCAACGGAGTCAGGCAAACGCTGTCGCTCACCACGCCGACGACCACGATCCCGGCCGTCACTTCCGTCCTCACCGATATTTTGGGCGGCTTCGACCTGATTCCGGACTCCTTCCATACGCTGCAGCCGGGCCAGCCTCTCGAGCTCAAGGTCATCCACAAACTGCTGGATCTGTCCGAGCCGTTCGGGAACTTGAACATCGGCGCGTTGTCCTATGCGTGGAAAATCACCGGCATCGTCTGGGGGCTCAGCCGCCAAAGCGCTTCAAGCGCCGCGGCCGGACCTGTCCCGCTCGCCTTGGGGAAAGACTTCTTCCTCTCCGACGCGGGCAATCCGTTCGAGCAGAAGCTGCTGATCCAGCCGTCGATCGTAGACAAACCGGAGCAAGCTGTCCCTGAAGTGTATGAGCTGACGGGAACCGTCTCCTATCTGATCAACGGAGATACGGAGAGCTCCAATCCCATCAAGCTGCTGATCAAACAATTGCCTCTCGTGAAGGAGCAGATTCAGTCCCTGTTCCAAGTGAAGTCGAACAAAGCGGGCTCGGCGAGCCTGGGAGAGCAGGTGCTTCTCAAGCTGGCAACGCCGCTGGAGAATCTCGTCGAAGCCGCGGCTCCGCTCTCCGCGTCCGCGTCGGCGCTTCCCGATCTGAAATGGTTTCCAGTCACCGGCGGCCTGCCGGTCGGAGAGCTCACGATTCCTTTCGAAATCAAGGAGATCGCATGGCAGGTGCTGGACGAGAAGGGGGCGCCGCTGAACCATGGCGAAGACTTCCGTACGCTCGAAGGGCTCAGCAGTCTCCAAACTTCGCTCGTGTTTCTTCCGCCTAAGAATTGGGCAGGAGGCGCCGCTTCCCTCACGCGCAAGGTACAGGCGAACGTAAAAGCATTCTTGAACGGCAAGCTGCTTCCGCTGGACAATCTCGCCTTGACGTTCTCGGATTTGAGCTTGCTGCCTTTCCAAGACAAGATTCTCGGACTGATCGAGCAAACCCTGCGGGTGACGCGCAATTCGGATACGCTGGAGCCGGGAACCCCGCTGATCGCCGAGCTGGCGTCCGATCTGGCCAAGCCGGCCGCGCTGTCGCAGGCGGGCATCCAGGGCACGTCGCTCGCCCCAATCGAACGCGTATTCACGGGTACGCTGCCGTTCGCGGACGATCGCTTGCCGTTCGAGATTCCGCTCGGATTTTCGGTGAAGCTGGAGTGGAAGCTGTACAAGAAAGGGGCGGACGGACAGTATGTCCAATTGGGCGGCAAAGACTTCCGTCTTCGCCCGGGCGCCGACAACACGAGCGGCAATCCGTGGAAGGATTCCCGGCTCGACGTTCTGTTGGTCCCGCAGGTGAAAGGGTTCCATCAGCTGGCGGAAATCGAGTTCCGCTACTTGGAGGCCGCACTGGAAATCACCATTCCGACGCTTGATCCGATTCCGCTCAGCCTGCCGAAGATTCCGATCACGCAGCTCCCGATCGCGGTGCCGGAGCTGCTTCTGGTCACCGAGCATCGGCTTGACGACCTGGACCAAGCGGGAGACCGGCTCATCGTCCTTCCGCAATCCACGTTTACCCGCCTCGCGAATTGGGACGTGCTCAAACCGGTTTTGGAAAAGGTGAACGCCCAAGTCGAAACCGTGTACGGCTTGCTCGACGGCGTCACGGACCTGGCGGATTTCGCGCTCATGCTTCTCGGCTTGAAGAAAGCGCTCGGCCACGTTCTTCAGCCGATCGGCAAGAACAAATTATGGGTGGCGGAAGCGGTCGGCGATCGAATCGCGGATTTGGGGCAACTGCCCAAAACCGACCACAACCTGCCGGACGACAGCGAATGGGACGATGAGATTTCGGGCATCGTGGCCATCTTGCCATCGAACCGGAAAATCAGATTCCATCAGAGTAAAGATTACAAAGGCGACAGGATGGACGTCATTCCCTCTCAGGCGACGAATAACGATCTTCCTTTCGGCAACATCGTCTGCATCGTGAACAACCTCAATGTTCCGGACGAGAGGAAACCGGATGTGTGGCCGGCGGGTACCCTGGACGGAAACGTGAATAACGACGACATCGATTCTCTGAGTTTTCTGGATATTTAAAGCGTATGTTTGCCGCAACGGCCAAGATATGCTGCAAAGTACCCGCGGCAAAGAAATGCTTCATCATTTCTTTGCCGCGGGTTTTGCTTTCTTTATCGATACGATCTTGGATTCGACGGGAATCGTTCAAGTATTTGGTTCAACGATTGGAGCGTTTACGTTTGCGGAAGCGGAAGCGCAAATTCCGAATCTCTCCGTTCCAAACTCAATCAATACAAAAGCGAGCCCCATTGCTGTCGTCGTAGCCAACCAATGAGCGCACCCGTCCTCCACCGATTCAAAATGCAGATGGCAGGGGCCATGCAACCAGCTTATTCTTGGCTTCGCCCCGCTGATCCGCAGTTGCTCATTCAAAAGCGCCGCTGCATCCTGTGCTTTCTGTTCTCTTGCCAGCTCGAACACCGTGCGCAAAGATTTTCTGAGCGACCGGACGATCTCGACATCCTCAGAACGAACAGGCCACGATGACTAGTTTGGGCTTGAATGTAGATTCCCTCAAGGTCCAACGTAAAATCGGATCATAAATCGAGGTTAGCCAATGAAAGCGCAGGGCTGGAATAGCTGTTCTATCAATCGGGCAACTATGTGGATCTGATCGCGGAACAGAACAAGCTGGACAAGTCCAAAGGGCTGAAGGCCGGCACGAACCTTGTCATTCCCGCGCTCCCGGGCAAGAGTCAGGCCGATGCCGACAACAGAAGCCCCACTTCCGTCAAGGAACATATCGTTAAGCAGGGACAGACGCTTTACGGATTTCGAGAAAATACTACAATTCCAACAAGTACGCCAAGGCCATTGCCGAGTACAATCCTCTACAGGACGGCGATGAAGTGAAGGTCGGTTCTGTGTTGAAAGTCCCGGCGGATCCGGTATCTTGACCGGGAAATGCGTGCTTAGTCCTGTGTTGTCCTAAGTATAATAAAGGATCAGGCAGTTGACATCTACTGATGTAAACTGCCTGATCCTTTATTTTTTCTGTCATTGCGAGCGGTTCAATGGTTACAGCACAAAGTCTTGTTTCTTATCAGAACTAACAAAAATCTTATAACTAAAATGAAAGTATACTCATATTCTCTCTTTATCATAGATAAGGTCCCTTGGCTCATTATTAGAATTTGAGCTTGATGCATCACTATGCCTCGAAATCCCATTAATCATTGACACAACGTGAATTTCTAGCGTTGTTGTACAAACTGATTCGCTGAAGGGAGTGGTTCCGTGAAGATTGTGCTATTGTCCGGGGGTGGCGGCACGCGGTTATGGCCGCTGTCTCAGCCTGATCGTCCTAAACAATTTATTAAGCTCATCACCAAACGTGACGGCAAACAGATTTCCATGGTTGAGAACATTTGGGATAAACTTGCAAGCCGTTACGGTGCAGATAACCTGTATATCGCGGCAAACGTTAAAAATGAAGTTATACTACGCGAACAACTCGGCGACAATGCCCGAATCATTTCTGAGCCAGAACAGCGCGATACGTTTCCGGCGATCGCTCTAGCTTGCAGTTATCTGTATTCGCTAGAATCTGTTCCGCTAAAGGAAACGATTGTTACCGTTCCGGTGGACTCTTTTGCTGACGACGAGTTTTATTCACTGTTTGAAACGCTGGATTCGATAATAGCGGAAGAAGTAGCGAAAATCGCGCTAGTCGGCGTCTTACCGAAGCGGGCAACTGAGAAGTATGGTTACATCGAACTGGCTGGTGAGTGTTCCGATCGTTGCTTGTATGTCCATAAATTTATTGAGAAGCCTTCGTCTGAGCTTGCTATGAAGCTGATGCAAAGCGGAGCGTTATGGAATGGAGGGGTCTACGCGTTTCGTCTCGGGTATGTAATGAGACTTCTGGAGCAACTCAATCACCCGTCCGGTTACCATTACTTGTATACAAATTATAACGCTCTACCGAAAATCAGCTTTGATTATATGGTGACCGAGAGAGAGGAATCTATTGCGTGTTTGAAATATGAAGGCGTATGGTCCGATTTAGGTACTTGGGACGAAATTGCGCACTTGCTGGAGCCCTCCTCATCTAGCCTCACCATTATGAACGACAATTGCATCAATACGTTAACAATCAATCAATTGGGAATCCCGATTGTTGTGAACGGAATATCCGATTCTGTCATTGTAGCCGGCCCGGAAGGAATACTTATTAGCGGTCTCGGGGCATTGCAATCGATCAAGCCGCTGATCGAACGTGCACTTATGGAACGTTCTAACCCCAGATAATCCTTACGCATCGAAATATTTCGGAGGTTTATATGAAAAGAGCGATTTTATTCCTGGTTGTTGTCATTTGCGGTTTCAACATGTTTGCTTTTCCATCATCGGCTGAGAACGTGTCTGCGACGTCGATCAAACTCCCTCTCACCCAGTTTGGATACACCAATGACGTCTTACTTGAAGGGATGAATCCGACATTTACCGTGTTTCTCCCCTTGTACGATAAAATAGATTGGCGCAAGAGCGAAATGGTCTTCTATATTCGTCATTCCAACTTTATGATTCCGAACGCATACATCCAGGTAAATGTAAACGATAGTCCCGTTGATTCCTATAAGGTTGCAGATCTTAAGAGGCTCAGTGATGGCAATCTCATGCTTCGCGTACCGTTAAACGGAGTCAAAGTCGACTCTGACAATCCGTTATTCAAGGTTGAGCTCAGAACGAATTTATTTGACTCGGAAAGTTATTGTCTCGATTG
This sequence comes from Cohnella sp. CFH 77786, assembly GCF_019400745.1. GTDB lineage: Bacteria > Bacillota > Bacilli > Paenibacillales > Paenibacillaceae > Cohnella. The sequence goes on from NZ_WJIB01000002.1 coordinate 461,590, forward strand.
GAATACGAACAGTTTGTGGACTTTAATTGATAAAGATTCATATATTTCCCTTCAGCCGGCTAACGATCATGTTCGTTTAACAATGGATAACTTTCTGAAAGGATTTATGGATAAAATCATAATTATGATTCCTGAGAAACCGTCCAAGCCGGTTAGCTCAGCTTATTTAAAGCTTGATGCTTTTCTGCACAGGGTGATAAACAAGAGGGCGGTGGAAATTCAGCGAATCGACAAAATTATGCCGTTGAAGAGCACCCGTTTAGAAAGAATTATAGCGATTCGGAACGATATTTCGAACATTTACCTCGATGACAATAAGATCCTGAATATACCCGCATCCCAGGTTGATTACATCATGTCTGAATGGTACGATCTTCTGCCGGTCAATCCGGTTGAAGTGCTTCACGTTGATGAAGACACACCTTCTTCGGTTATCCCGTTGAAACAACTCGGGTATTCCGTTATCAAAGCGAAAGGTATCGGGGATCTGAATACGGACATCGGATTTACGGTGGCCGATTTTGGGGGGTATCCGAGGCAACTAACCTTTACTCTTATGGGCAGCCATTTACCTTTCGAAGTTGAAAAGGAGTACCATCACCTGTTGAAAATTTCGTTGAATAATCATTTGATCAAAGCGGTTCATCTTCGGAACGACGGCAAACTTGCGGACTTGGAGGTCACGTTGCCGACCGAACTGCTGCAGAGAGAGAATACCCTTCGAATTACTTACTCGTATTATCCCGAATCGGGCGTATGCACCAAAGGCGGCGTATTTTTCGAAGGTGAAATTTCCGAAGACTCTTACTTCAAAGTCGACAGCTATAGCACAGACGTGAGCCGACTTGACTTTACCGATTTACCGGGCCGTTTCATGGGCAGCGGGGCGATTGTGCTGCCTGAAACGAATAATGCGGAATATAGTTCGTATTTGAGTGCGGCCGCTTCGTTTTTGTCGGCAATGAAGCAATTTGATCAGAGCAATATTCAGGCTAATATTATTTCTTTGAATGAATTGGGGTCAAAAACTTACGATTATTATATTTTCTTCGTTTCCGGCGATAAACTGAAAGAACTTGGTTCACTTGCGTTTACCGAGAATTCGACTTTCAAAATTGTAGCCCGGAACAAGCAAAAGGAGCTTTTAAACATCAACGCTTCACAGCCTATCGGGATCTTGCAAATTTTTAAATACAAGGATCGGCCTGCTGTCGCAATGAATGTGTTTGGCAGTGACAAGAAGCTGATTAATCGATTATCCGATCGCCTGTTGTCGATGAAAGAGTTCAGAAAGCTGCATGGCAATCTTGCGTTTTACGTGAACGATGAGATCAGGGACTATGAAATCGGAACCAATTTTCAATTGATCAAACCGGAAACAAAAGACTGGACATACTATTATCGGAGCTACAAGAGTGAAATCTTTACTGCAATATGGATTTTATCCGGAGTTATTTTCCTTTTAATTTATCTTTCGGTCGCAAGGAAAAAGAAGGCTCTCGATTCCGGAAAGTCCGATAACCATATCGAATAGCGTTTATAAGGAGATGGTAGCAGATGCCAAAAGCGAGGATTGGCGACATGCTGCTGGCAGAGGGACTCATAAGTCAGGAGAAGCTTGAGGAGGCGCTCGAACATCAACAAAGAACAGGTAGTCCATTAGGGCAAATTATTACTTCATTCGGTTATGTCAAGCGTTTTGAATTTTATAATATGTTAGCCCGTCAAACCGGGTTTGAGTATATCGACAACCGGCTTGAGCCTTATATCGACATGGTGGACCGGGAGCTGATCGTTCTATTCAGTCCGGATGAGTTATCGACAAGACTCATTTTTCCGGTTAAAGCGGACGACAACCGATTGCTCCTGCTAGCATCCAATCCGTTCGACCGGGAATCCATTGATTATGTCAAAGAACGGCTAAATCTTCCAATAGACATGAAAACGGAGATAAAGATCGCTACCGAACTGGATATCACAAAAATTGTAGATATCGTATTTAAGGAGAATATCACACAAAATTCGATCATGGGCCTTTATTATCGCAGACCGGAAGAGTCGGCGATCCAGGTGATTACGCGCGGGCAGATTCTGTTCCTCTTCACAGTCGCTTCAATCTGCCTGTTGGGGTTATATTACAATCCTACCATTACAATTACAATCCTCATGAGTTCGGTGAATGTCTTTTTTCAAATTTCCGTTCTGTTCAAACTTTTCTTAAGTCTGGTCGGCGCGAAGAACGAATCCGAGGTTGTTGTAGAAGAAGAGGAACTGCGCAGTCTCGACGTCAAGTCGCTTCCTGTGTATTCGGTTCTGGTGCCGGTGTATAAAGAACCTGAAGTGGTGCCGCATCTGATTAAAGCACTGATAAATTTGGATTACCCCCAGGAAAAGCTGGATATTTTACTCTTGCTGGAGGAAGGCGACTCGGAAACGCTGCTTGCCGCCAAGCACGCGGCTCCGCCCGCGAATTTCAGGTTTATCGTTATTCCGAACAGTCAGCCGAAAACGAAGCCAAAAGCATGCAATTATGGACTCGCGTTTGCGAGGGGCAAATATTTGACGATTTATGACGCGGAGGATCTTCCGGAGCCGGACCAACTAAAAAAAGCGGTTGTCGCCTTTCGAAATTCGCCACCCGATTACGTGTGTTATCAAGCGGCATTGAACTATTTCAATCGTACAGAAAATGTCCTGACCCGGTTGTTTACGCTGGAATATTCTTATTGGTTCGATTATATGTTGAAGGGCTTAAATCGCTTGCGCTTGCCGATTCCGCTAGGAGGCACCTCCAACCATTTCGACACGGAGAAATTGCGGGCGCTCGGGGGGTGGGATCCGTTCAACGTTACGGAGGATGCTGACCTCGGCATTCGAGCATACAGCAACGGTTATCGCATCGGGATCTTGAATTCGACCACTTACGAGGAAGCCAACACTTCAGTTCGTAACTGGATTCGCCAGCGCTCCAGATGGCAGAAGGGCTATGCTCAGACCTTTCTGGTGCATAACCGGAACCCTTTGAAGTTTTTGAGAACTGTGGGTTTGAAAGGTTTTTTTACACTCCAGTTTTTTATTGGGGGAAGCGTGTTCAGTGCCGCTATGTCCCCTATCTTCTGGGGTCTTTACGTGTTTTGGTTCATAACCCGCACGACGAGTTTGGACGAATATTCCCCGCCCCTGTTCTTATATATCGGTTTGTTCAATTTACTTGCAGGAAATTTTTGCATGATTTATCTAAACATGCTTTCTGTGTTTCGGCGTCAGTATTACGATATACAATGGTTTTCATTCTTAAATCCGCTCTATTGGCTGCTCCTTTCGATTGCAACCTGGAAAGGTCTGTGGCAGCTCATAGTCAACCCATTTTATTGGGAAAAAACGGTGCATGGTTTAACGAAGAGCACACACGACGGTTCAAAAAACGGTGAATCCGCTCCACAATTATAGGTGATCAGAGGGTTGTCAGGGTGAAACAAATAAAATCAGTTACGCTTTTTTTGGCGATTTATGGATACCATTTTCTTGTTTTCAGAGTGTTGCCGGTTCGCGGATGGTATTCCGTCGATTGGCTGTTCCTTTCAGCAAAAGCTTCGCTGATTCCGACTGTCGAGGGCCCTCAAATTCTGCAATTAAACGGCGGCAGACCACCAATTCCGTTATTGCTTGAATTTTTGACGCCTTCTTTCATGGAAACGCCGTTACTGATCTATTCGGGAATCGTATTCTATCTATTATCAAGGTTGAGCCGTTCAAGAATTTCCGTGCCATTAAAATGGTTGTATGCGCTCACGCTTGTTTTTTCCCTGCCGAGTATTGCCGTCTGGTTTCAGACCTATTGGCTGCTTGCCTTTTTATTCGTGCTTCCGGCTATCTCTTTATTAATCCGTTATTTAAACAAATTTGAGGTTCACGATCTGTTCCTGTTTTCCATTTTGTACGGTTTAAGCATATTGACGGATTATTGTACGATTGTGCTTCTCCCTTCCTTCCTTGTTCTTCTGCCTTTTATGCTTAGAGAGAAAGAAAAGAACTATATCATTGCCGTGATTGGTATTGTTATCCTGCCTGCTCTAATGGCATTGGCAAGCTGGATGTATTTAAACTGGCTGTTACTGGGCAACTCTTTATCGTTTCTGAAATATGTGCGCGACAGAATGACGGAACTTGCATTCGCCAAAATAAGCGGCAGCGGCTCCATACTTCAATGGGACTATATCCTCCCATTTGTATTACTTCATCTTGGAATTCTGTTGAACACTCGTTTTCGAGACATTCATGGCAAGTATATATTTACGTCGCTCTCTATCATTTCAGTTATTCCGTACTATATGCTCTATCTGCTGGATTATTTCGATTATCAGTCTATTTCGATATATGCACTTACTTCGTCGATCTGGTTTATCGGTCTCTTGCTGCCTTATGTCAAGCTGACCAAGTTCAACCAAACCGTGGCGGGCATGCTGCTGTTTGCTTTGTTGATTTGGAGCTGGAGTTATTTGTACCGGCATCCTCGCGAGGAACTCGCCGAGCAAATCGTCTTCCCTAAAGCAGAGTCCTATTATGAATTGGCGGTTGAATTGGACAGGCTACCGAAAGGAAGCCTTCTAATGGATGACAAAAGCATGTATCCTGTTCTTTCATTCCGTCATAAGAAGGATTCGGATATTCTCCCTTACGATGACGAGTATAATCTTGCATTAAATCGACCCTTCTTATATGCCGATTATATCGCTCTATTGAAAAATCCGGAGCGGGATCAGCTCGCTTTTACTTACTGGAGCGATATCGAATCGAATCGTTTGCAGGACTACAAGCTTTTGTGGTCGAAAGACAACTTGCTTTTATTTAAACGGACAGTAAGCAACGAAGCGGACAACTAACAAGATTGAAAATGAAAGGCGGTCGTGTCGAAGAAAGAATGACTGAACATCGATTGATCGAAGTAGACAAAAGCTTCCCGCAGCGCCGATGAGGCGGAAGCGGGAAGCTTTTTCTATACGATGTTATACAATTTTTATGCTCGTCACCGTGCCGTTAAAGGAATCTTAGGTAACGAAAGCGGAGTAAAGGAAAATCCCAGCTTTTCATAACGTTCAATGGTGATGTTCATGTTGGATGTGATTAGCCCAATATGGTGCAAAATGTAAATCTCTTTATTCATGATTTCCACTTCCTTATTCGTTCTCTCATTGGAAGCGATTTATCTCGGCTAAGTCGCCTACAGCACTAATCACAGAAGCAAATCGCATGGTTTGTCTCTGATTCGGCTCATAAGTCGGCCATGGAATGGAAACGCCAGGATTGCCGGTTCGTATTGATCCTGTCCAAGCGCCGCGGATCGCTGTTGATATATCGTCAACAACCTCAGAATCGGCCCCTTGCATGATCGGTGCATCCTTATTCGACCGAACCGTGCGATTTCTTGAGCCAAGTTCCCCATTGCTAGCAAGATTCGGGTAGGCGGCATGGCATTCAATTGAGTGACCATGTCTTTAGGATTCCGTTGATCAGCATTCAAGAGTTCCAGCAGCCGGTTGGCACGTTCCACTGCTTTCGCTTCCGATATAGGAGCAAGACCAGCAGGTAAAGGAGCAAGACCAGCAGGTGCGCTCTGCAGAATCGCGCTTTGGAAAAGCCCGCGAGCCTCCGGCATTGCCAATAGCCACATAACGGTATGTGCTCCTGACGATTGTCCCGCTACCGTGATCTGATGAGGGATTGTACGATCGTCGATCCGTTTGACATCTTAGATAACCCCTTTATGTGTAATTGGTAAAATTTGTTTTGCATATCACAAGAATAGTTATGCATCAGTGATATATCAATATCGTTTTGCATGTTACGCATCTGACGAAGCCGAGAGGGTCGGCTTCGTCAAGAGTACACCTCAACCTTAAGTGATAAATATAGTTTATCACAATGATTTAATATTATAAATTTACATGATGGATTGAATGCGCTACGCTAGCCTTACGAAATCTTCGAAGGAGGTCATGATCATGCCTAAAGTAACGGGACTAGAGGGCGTCGTCGCGGCGGAAACCGATATCAGCCTGGTGGACGGTGAAAAAGGCTGGTTGATTTACCGGGGGCACTGGGCGAAAGACTTGGCGGTTCAGCGCGGGTTCGAGGAGGTCGCGTTTCTGCTGTGGTACGGGAAATTGCCGGACGATAGCGAACTGGGGCGGTTAAATGAAAGGCTGCGTGCGGGGCGCGTTATGCCGGCATCGGTTCGTGCGCTCATCGACGCCATGCCCGCGGAGCTGCCGATGATGAAGGTGCTGCAGTCCGCCGTCGCGGCCCTGCCCGGAGGGGAAGCGGCGGACTGGCCGCCCTCGCCGGAACAAGCGGAAAGGCTGACCGCGCTCGTGCCGACGATCGTTGCCTACCGGCACCGGACCCGGCAAGGCCTGGATCCGGTCGAGCCGCATCCTGAATTGGATCACGCAGCCAACTATTTATACATGCTCAAGGGTTCCCTCCCGAACGAGGCGCATGCGAAGGCGCTCACCGCCTATCTCATCCTCGGCATGGAGCACGGCATGAATGCCTCGACGTTCTCGGCGCGTGTCACCTTGTCCACGCAGTCCGACCTGTTCGCCGCCGTCAGCTCCGCCATCGGCACGATGAAAGGGCCGCTGCATGGCGGCGCGCCTTCCGAGGTGATCGCGATGCTGGAGGAAATCGGCACTCCGGATAACGCCGAGCCTAGGATGAGAGCCGTACTCGAATCCGGAGGGCGTCTGATGGGGTTCGGCCATCGCATCTACAAGACGAAGGATCCCCGCGCCGAGGCGCTGCGGATCGTTACGGAAACGCTGGCCGGCGACACGGATTCGTTCGAGTTGGCGCTGCACGCGGAACGGACGGCGATTCGGCTGCTCGAGGCCTATAAGCCGGGAAGGCGCCTGTACACGAACGTAGAGTTTTTCGCCGCGGCGATCCTGACGGCGGTCGAGCTGCCGGCGGAGCTGTTTACGCCTACCTTCACGGCGGCGCGAACCGTCGGATGGACGGCTCATTGCCTGGAGCAGGCGGGCATCAATCGCATTTTTCGCCCGCAATCGGCGTATACGGGCCCGATGCCCGACGCAGGAACCTGAGCCATCGCGATTTCCGGAAACGTGCAGGCGCCATCTGTGGCAGCTGCACGTTTTTGTCAATTGGACAGAGGAACGAGTTTCTCCTACAATGGGATCAAAAGCAACAAGGCTTATGTTCGTTTGCAACATGGCATATCCATCTTATAGGAGGCACGTTCGTTGAACGACAAGGCGCTGAAACTGAACGATCGGCAGCGGGACATGCTGGAGCTCCTCGAACGGACGGGAGAGATCCGGGTGCCGGACTTGAAAACCCGGTTCGAGGTTACGGAAATGACGATCCGGCGGGACTTGGAGAAGCTGGAGCAGACGGGCCGTGTGAAGCGCACGTTCGGCGGGGCTATCATGGTGACCGGAGACATCGCGCTGTCGGAACGGGCCGGCGTGTTCTCGGAGGAGAAGGCGAGAATCGGCAGACGTGCCGCGTCTTGCATTCACCCCGGCGATTCCGTCTTCATCGACGGCGGTACGACGACCCTTCAACTCGTCCGCAACCTGGAGCAGAATCTGCGGATCACTGTTGTCACCAACGCGATCAACCTGGCTGCCGAGCTGATGGACAAAAACATTCCGACGCTCGTCACGGGGGGCATGCTGATGGAGAAGACTTCCACGCTGATCGGACCCGTTTGCGCCGAAACGCTGTCCAAAATGGCTTTCGACCGCGTTTTCCTGGGCGCGACCGGCATTTCCGCGCGCCACGGATTCAGCAACTCCAACATGTACGAGGCGGAAATCAAGCGGATCGCGATCTCCCGCGCGAAGGAAGTCAACATCGTCGCGGATCGGTCCAAATGGGGCGTGCAGGACTTGTTCTCCTTCGCCGGGCTGTCCGAAGCGCACCGATGGGTGACCGATTCGATGCCCGAGCAGGAGGAAGACGTCCGTCAGGTTCTGCGGGAAGCTTCCGTAGAATGCGTCATATGCGACTGACAGGTTCGCTTGCAACTCTATCCGAGTTTGATTTGAACATAACCGTCGACAAATCTTCTTGATCCGCTTACAATTATGTTCGGATCGAACATTAATCTGTTCACGAATAACAAAGGGGATGATCCGGTTGTCCAGCAGCAAACCCAGATTGAACCGCATGTTCAGCGAGCAAGGCAAATGCTTCGACGTGGCGATCGACCACGGCTTTTTCAACGAGTATTCCTTCCTCTCCGGCATCGAAGACATGGGAAACGCGATCGCGGCGATCGTGGATGCGAACCCCGATTGCATTCAGCTCAGCGTCGGGCAGGCGCCGCTTCTGCAAGCCATTCCCGGAAAGCGCAAGCCCGGCCTCGTGCTGCGCTCGGACGCGGCTAACGTGTACGGCACGGAGACGCCCCGGTATCTGTTCAGCGAACTCATCGACCACGCGGTCGAACATGCCGTCCGGTTGGACGCGGTCGCCATGTGCATCAATCTGCTCCTGCTTCCCAATCAGCCCGAACTCCATCACCAGTGCGTCCGCAACATTTCCCAGCTCAAACGCAAGTGCGAAGAATACGGGATGCCGCTCATGGTCGAGCCGCTGGTCATGCTGCCGAACGAAGAGAAGGGCGGCTACATGGTCGACGGCGACATCCGCAAAATCATGGCGCTCGTCCGCCAAGGCGTCGAGCTGGGCGCCGACGTCATCAAAGCGGATCCTTGCGACGATGTATCCGAATATCACCGTGTGATTGAAATCGCTTCCGGGGTGCCTGTGCTCGTCCGCGGAGGCGGACGGGCTAGCGACGAGGAAATCGTCCGCCGCACAGCGGAACTGATGAACCAAGGCGCGTCGGGCATCGTCTACGGACGCAACGTGGTTCAGCACCCGAACCCGGCGGGCATGACCCGTGCGCTCATGGAAATCGTCCACCACGGCGCTTCGGCGGACCGGGCGCTGGCCCTGCTGCGCGGTCAGGGGGCGTAACCATGGCGAGGACGACGATCCGATTCGGCGTCATCGGCTGCGGACTCATGGGCAAGGAGTTCGCGAGCGCCGCGGCCCGCTGGCTGCATCTGGCGGACGTGAACTTCGAGCCGAAAATCGTTGCCGCATGCGACGCGAACCTTGACGCGGCGGAGTGGTTCCGTCAGCGGATCCCCGGCGTGCGCGTCTATGCCGATTACCGCGAGTTGCTCGCCGATGCCGAGATCGACGCGGTCTATTGCGCGGTTCCTCACCACCTTCATGCGCGGATTTACGCGGATATCGTCAGAGCCGGCAAACACCTGCTCGGCGAGAAGCCGTTCGGCATCGACGGGGAGGCGAACGAGCAGATCGCAAAGGCACTGCGGGAACGGCCGGATGTGCTCGTCCGCTGCTCGTCGGAGTTTCCGTTCTTCCCGGGGGCCCGGCAAATCGTCGAATGGGTGAACGAAGGCCGTTTCGGCACCATCATCGAAGTGGAAGCCGGCTTCTGGCATTCGAGCGATCTGGATCCGAACAAACCGATCAACTGGAAACGGAGAAACGCGACCAACGGCGAATACGGCTGCATGGGCGATCTCGGCATGCATGTCCTGCACCTGCCCCTTCGGTTCGGCTGGAAGCCCCGAAGCGTGCGGGCGCTCCTCGGCAAAATCGTTCGGGAGCGGCCGGACGGCCAAGGCGGCACCGCTCCGTGCGAAACGTGGGACAACGCGATTTTGGCTTGCGACGTGAATGCCGGTGCACAGCGTTTTCCGATGGTGCTGTCGATGAAACGCATCGCGCCCGGGCACGCCAACACGTGGTTCATCCGGATTCAAGGCACGAAGCTGTCGGCGGAGTTCTCGACCAAAAACCCGAAGCAGGTGTCATGGCTCCCCTATGAACCGGGCGGCTCCCAAGCTTGGCATGTCATGGACGCGCCCCACCGTTCGGCCTACGAGACGATAACGGGCGGCATATTCGAATTCGGCTTCTCCGATTCCATTCTCCAGATGTGGGCGGCGTTCTGCGACGAACTGACGAACCGGGATTCCATGCGCCAGCCATTCCGCTGCGCTACGCCGGAGGAAGCCGCCGGCAGCCACCGCGTGTTTACGGCCGCGCTCCAATCCGGGCTGACAGGGGATACGGTGCGCATCGATTGGGGGGACTAAAGGTGGCGGCCGATTCAATCGAGGTCGTGGTGGCCGGACATCTCTGTCTGGACGTCATTCCGAGGATCGACGCGAAGGATGGAGGGATGCGCGCCATGTTCGTGCCCGGCAAGCTGGTGGAAATCGGCCCGGCCACGATCGCGACCGGAGGCGCCGTATCGAACACCGGCTTGGCGCTGCACCGGCTCGGCGTCCGCGCGGGCCTCATGGGCAAAATCGGCGGTGACGGATTCGGCAGGGCCGTTCTCGAGCGGCTGCGGACCTATGGAGATATGCTGGCTGAAGGCATGATCGTCGCGGAAGGCGAGCACACGTCGTATTCGATCGTGATCAGCCCGCCCGGGACCGACCGCGTATTCCTCCATTGTACGGGGGCTAACGATACGTTCGCGGCGGACGACCTGGATCTGGAGGCGATCGGTCGCGCCAAGCTGTTCCATTTCGGCTACCCGCCGCTCATGCGCCGGATGTATGAGGGGACGGGCGAACAGCTGGCGAAGCTGTTGTCGCGTGCCAAGGAGCGCGGCGTGACGGTGTCGCTGGATATGGCGCGGCCGGACCCGGCGTCGGACGCCGGAAGGGCGGATTGGCGGGAGATCTTGCGGCGTGCGTTGCCCCATGTTGACCTGTTCCTGCCCAGCTTCGACGAAATCCTGTATATGCTCCGAAGGGAGCAATACGAGGAGATGGTTCGGAAGCAAGGCGACTCCGGACTGCTGCCCCATGCGGACGGAACGCTGCTTCGTTCGATCGCCGACGAGCTGATCGCCATGGGTGCGGCTGTCGTCGTCCTGAAGCTTGGCGAGCACGGGTTATATTTGCGCACGGCCGCCGATCCGGAGCGGCTGGACAGGATGGGCGCCGGCAAACCCCGTGATCTCGGAGTGTGGCGTTGCCGCGAGCTGCTCGCCCCATGTTATGCAGCGCAGGTCGTCGGCACGACCGGAGCCGGGGATTGCACGATTGCCGGTTTCCTGGCCGGCCTGCTGCGAACGGACGGAACGCCGGAGCAAGTGCTGGATGCAGCGGTGGCGGTCGGGGCTTATAACGTCGAGCAGGCGGACGCGGTAAGCGGCGTGCCGGCTTGGGAGCAGATGCGCCGGCGGATGGAGTCCGGCTGGGCCCGGAGGGAGAACCGGCTCCCGCTTCCGGGATGGATCCCCGGATCGGGCGGCCTGTGGATCGGTCCGTATGACCGGACCCGGATCGGTTAAGGATGAGCGATCCGCGACGAGTTCGGCGTGTATACCGATCCGCGGACTTGGCGAATGCCCGTCGTCGAAGACGATCGGTACGAATTGCGATTCGCGCGTTTTGGGATACCTCGCATGCCGTCAGCTCTTCCTTCTATCTACAATCGACTTAAATCGGTTAGAATAGAGAAAAGCCAGGCTGCATGGAGGTTGGAGCGATGGAACGGAACAACGCGGTCCTGGACCGGTACGGACGCCCGCTGAAGGATTTGAGAATATCGGTGACGGACCGTTGCAATTTTAGATGCACTTATTGCATGCCCGCGGAGGTTTTCGGCCCCGACTACCCGTTCATGGGCAAGGAAAGCATCCTGTCTTTCGAGGAAATCACCCGGTTGGTCCGGATATTCGCGGAATTGGGCACGGATAAAATCCGGATTACCGGAGGCGAACCGTTGCTAAGAAGGGGGCTGCCGCTTCTGATCTCCCAAATCCGCCGGATCGACGGAGTCGAGGACATCGCCCTGACCACCAATGGTTCCTTGCTGGGGAAGCTGGCGACGGACCTTAAGTCCGCGGGCTTACGCAGGGTGACGGTCAGTCTGGACAGCTTGGACGACGAACGGTTCGGCCGGATGAACGGCGTCGGATTCCCAGTATCCGTGGTGCTGGACGGAATCGATAAAGCGCAGGAAGCGGGGCTCGCGGTCAAAGTCAACATGGTCGTCCAACGCGGCGTCAACGACATCGATATTTTGCCGATGGCTAAGTATTTTAAAGAGCGTAATATCCAGCTGCGTTTCATCGAGTTCATGGACGTGGGCAACACGAACGGATGGAGGCTCGATTCCGTCGTGCCGAGCCGGGAAATCCTTCGCATTCTGCAGCAGGAGATGGCGCTGTCGCCCGTCGATCCGGAGCGGTACGGCGAAGTGGCGGAACGGTATCGGTACGCGGACGGCGGCACCGAGGTCGGATTCATTTCGTCGGTCACCCGCGCCTTCTGCACGACGTGCACCCGCTCCCGGCTGTCCGCGGACGGCAAACTGTACACCTGCTTGTTCTCCGGCGAAGGCACCGACCTCAGGGAACCGTTAAGAAGCGGGAAGACCGACGAGGAAATCGGCGGTCTGATCCGGTCGGTGTGGGGGGCGCGGGAAGACCGCTACTCGGAAATCAGGGGTGAGCACACGAAGCGCGTCAAGAAAGTGGAAATGTCGCACATCGGCGGATAACCGGGCTTCTACCGGACGGGAAACCGTTTGATTTCGGAGAAAACCGCGCGGATCCCATCTTCGACCTGCTCTTCTTCCACCTGGGTAATGCTCAATTTCAGGATCGACCTCTTCTCGAACCCGGCGATGAAGCTGGGTTCGATTTCTTTCAGGATGATCCCCTTTTTGTTTAACCGGTTTAGCAAGGCAGGGACGGGCAAGCGCCGGGGCAGCTCGAGATGCGTATGAACGCCGGAAAACAGCCGCGCATGACGGACGTCCGGAATATCGTTGCAGTCGTCCAGCGCCCGAATCAGCCGGAGCATCCGGCTTCGGTAAGCGGAGACGATTTTTTGTTTCCGCCGTTCGAACATGCCGTTCTGAATATAGATTTCCAACGCTGCCTGCGACAGCATCGAGCTGTCGATGTCGGATAATTGCTTGTATCGGGAGAACGTCTCCCGAAGCTCGGGAGGGAGGACCACCGCCCCGACGCGCAAGCCGGGAAACAGGATTTTCGAGAAGCTTTTCAAATAGACGACATGGGTCGGAGCGTAGGCATGGATCGGATCGGATTTCGTGTCCGTCTCCAGGTCCGCCAAATAATCGTCCTCCGCGATGTAGACACCGTACCGTTTGGCCAACTCGGCAATCGCCTTTTTGGTGCTTTCGGAATAGGAGGTGCCGAGCGGATTGTGGAAACGGGGGGTCGTATAAAATAATTTGATGTCCGCCGTACGGAAAAGGTGCTCCAATCGATCCAGGTCGATGCCGTCTTCGGTTCGGGCAATGCCCACGGCCGGAATGCCGTGGCAAGCCAGCAACTGGATGAACAAGTGGTAGCTCGGCTGCTCCAGCAACACCGCCCGCCGGCCGTTGGGGGACGGCATCGCGGCCAGAATGGAGAGCGCCTGCTGCACGCCCGACGTGACCGCAAGCTGCTCGGGCCGCGCGAACACCTGATAGCCGGCCAGGTGCCGAACGAGCACGTTCAACAGAGAAGGAAGGCCTTGCGGGGTGCCGTAGGCGAACAGATGGCTTCTGTACATATCGATCGCTTTGTTCAGGCAATGCTGGAAATCGAGATAAGGGAACAGTCCGGGATCGGGCGACGGGGCGGAAAAGTCCAGGAAGGCGCGAACCGGTGGCCGCTCCGTCTCGGGCTTTTTCACGACGGCATAATAGCCGCTCTGCGGGATCGCGTACACCAGATGCCTTTTCTCCAGCTCCGCATACGCGCGGATGACCGTGCTTTTGCTGCACGAATGCCGCTCCTTCATTTCCCGGATGGACGGGAGTCTCTGCCCTCCGCGAATCTCTCCGTTTTCCAGCCGCCGTTCGATTTCGTAAATGATTTCGGCGTATTTCATTTCGCCTCACGAACTCCTCTCGCCTGACTGTACCGGTACAGTTGATGGATGATTCGATTGTAGATCCCTTCCCGGTCCCGTATGCTTGAACTCAGTAAGCCGGCCGGCTTCCATTTTCAGGTCAAGATGAAGGGCAGGTTTTTACGTGCGTATCCCTCGTGCGACAATTTGGTTGGCTTTATTATACGCGTTCATCATCGGGTTTTCCTTCTTATTCACGAAACAGGCCTTGGAAATCGCGGATCCGGTCGACATGCTGGCTTTCCGGTTTTCCCTTTCGTTTCTTGCGATCGGGATCCCCGTATGGGCGGGATGGATCCGATTGGGTTTGCGTGCCGGCCATTGGCGGCGGCTCCTGCCGATCGGACTCACGTATCCGGCCGCGTTTTTCGGGTTCCAGTCGTTCGGGCTCGCCCATGCTACGTCATCCGAAGGCGGCATTTTCTCGGCTATGACGCCGGTTTTCACGCTGATCCTAGGCTCCCTTGTGTTGAAAGAGCGGACGTCTTGGATCCAGAAGCTGTCCGTACTCTGTTCGGTCGGAGGAGTGGTCTGCATCGTATCGATGGGCGGGGCATCCTTGAACGGAACGAGTGCGTTCGGCATCGCCATGCTGCTGGCGTCGGCCATCACGCTTGCCTTGTACGGCGTGTTTGCCCGCTCCATGAGGCACGAATTCAACGCGTTTCAATTGAGTTTCGCGATGATGCTCGTCGGCTGCGTTTGCTTCGACGCGGCCGCGATCGCCAAGCACGTCTGGGAAGGCACGTTCGGCGGCATGCTGCAGCCGTTCTCCCATCCGGTTTTCGCGGTATCCATTCTGTACATCGGCCTGTTGTCTTCCCTCGTTTCTTCGTTGCTCTCCAATTTCGTGCTTTCCAAGCTGGAGGCGTTTAAGATGAGCGTATTCGTCAACCTCGGCAATTTGATCGCGGTGCTCGCCGGCATTCTCTTCCTGCATGACAAGCTGGAGATTTACCATCTCTATGGCGGCTTGCTCATCCTCGTCGGCGTCTTCGGGGTTCAATACAGGCGGCGCGATAAACGAGAAGCGGCGAAAGAGGAAGTCGCGGCATGAAATCGATGTTGGGCGCACCAGCGGACCGTAGGCGAGCAGGGAGGTTTACCGGGTTTTACTGTCCGCCGGTTTTTTAGTACACTTTGGGAAGAAGGGGTGTATGCCGGCGTGGACAGGAAAATCTTCACTTTGCAAGAAGCGAACGCGCTGCTGCCGGAGCTGAGAACGGAATTGCGGAAGCTTCAGGATTTGGCGGCGCGGTTCGAGGAGCTGTACGGGGAATTGCAGGACAAAAAAACCGCCTGAAGCAAACGGCCGGCATGGCGGCCGAAGGCCGGGATCCTTTCTTCACGGAAGAGAGTCGTCTCGATTTCATGAAAGTGGAAGTCGATTTGCTCATCGGGAATTTCGAACGCAAGGGCGTATTGCTGAAGCGAATCCGCCCGGGTCTGGTTGACTTTCCGGCCATCATCGAAGGAAAATCGGTATTGATCTGCTGGCAGGAAGGGGAAGAGAGTATCACCCATTATCACGGATGGAACGACGGCTTCATCGGCCGCAAACCGATTCCGGACGCTTAAGTGGAGGAGGGGGTCGGCGATGTTTCTTATTTTATTGAAGTACAAAGCGTCGCTTGATGCGGTCGAACGCTATCTTCCGGAGCACAAGGCTTTCTTGGAGACGTACTACGGACAAGGCTTGTTTCTTCTTTCCGGTCGCAAAGTGCCGAGAAACGGCGGGGTGATTCTCGCGGCAGGGTCCGACAGGGAACTCGTCGAAGAAACCGTCAGACAAGATCCTTTTTACAAGCATGAAATTGCGGACTACGAGATCGTGGAGTTCGAGCCGACTGGATGGGACGAGCGGTTGAATTCCGTGTTCGCGCCCCATTCCTAACCCTGCAAGGAGGCAGTCATGGAACTTATTCCGCTGAAACTCGAAATGGATGCCGGCGGCAATCCTTTTATCGTGCATGCGGCCCTCTTCAGGGACGAGAGCAACCTGATCCTGGTGGATACCGGAATCGCGGGACAGCTGGAGATCATCCGCCGTGCGGTGGAGAGCGCAGGCATCCCGTTCGGCCGTTTGACGAAAATCATCATCACGCATCAGGACCGGGACCACATCGGAAGTCTTCCCGAGTTGGTCGAGGCGTTCGGCGGTAAAGTAGAGGTATTGGCGCATGAAGAGGCCGTACCTTATTTGAAGGGAGAAGTTCCGCTGATCAAGAGCGGAATGATCGCCCCTGCGGTTGATGTAGGCGTGAAGCTGAAGGACGGCGATGTCCTATCGCATGCCGGAGGCATTCGGGTGATCCATACGCCGGGACACACGCCGGACCATATCAGCCTGTATCATCCCTCCAGCAAAACGCTCGTTTCGGGTGATGCCCTGACAGCGCAGGATGGCGTTCTGATGCCGCCCACCCCCCAATTCACGCCGGATTGGGAAAGCGCGATGCAATCCGTCTCGAAGCTTCTCGTTTACGACATCGAAACCGTGATCACTTATCACGGAGGGGTCTGCAAGGAGCGGATCCGGGAGCGGCTGACCGAAATCGCGGCATCGGCAAAGGCGGATAAATGATGGAGATCGATGATCCGCCGTTTCACCGCTTAGGGGATTTGTGCCAGACGTGGAAAGTTCTTAGGCACTGACTCCGGCAGATTTTCGTTTATAATGGGGAAAACCGAGAGAGAGGGTGTTATCCGCGATGAAAGTTACGGAAATCCCGATCGTCGTCACGTTGGAACCTTCATTGGAAACGGAATACCTCGGACTCCTGAATGAATATTTTGCGGCCGCGGAGCGCAACAGCCGCGTTTCGTCCATCGAAGCGAAGAAACGGCTGATGGCGATCAAGGACGTCATGACGGAGCTGTGCAACCGGAACCCGAACAAGCTGGAGCGGCTGAATGAAGTGATCGGGAAGGTCCGCGATAAGCGGGAGAAGCTCGCGATCATCTCGAAGTCGGCCGCCGCGGCAGCGGAATTGCATGAAAGACTGACTGCGGCTTGGAGCCAGGAGAGCGTGTTATTCCTGTCTGCGGAGCTGTCCGTCCATCAAGCGAACCAACTGATCGACCAATTCAACAAGCATCCCGATTCGACCGTTCTGATCCTGACCGATGCCGCGAGCACGGGGCTGGACGTGACGGCCGCGAACCATTTGGTGCATTACGATTATCCGTCCCGGTATTTGGACATGCTTCAGCGTCATAACCGGATGACGAGACAGACGTCGCAGCATCGGGAAGCGTGGGTCTATTATCTTATGACTTCCGGCAAAATCGACGAATTCGATTACGGGGAATGCATGGCCGAGAGGTCGATCCGGCAACGCGCGAACCCGACGGCGTAACGGATCGATATTCTACTCCCAAATCTGATAGGAATCGACCATGGATCGTTTGATATATTGCATCCCAAGACCCCGGTTACGGGGTCTTTTTTGCGCTATAATCAAATGTGGAAGATATTACGAAAAAAAATGTTGACGTCCGTTGTCGGACATGCTATTATTTAGTCAAACAGGAAGCGATTTCATAGGAAGATTTTCGCAAAGACCCAGAGATGCCGCCTCTATCTGTGCAGTAAGGAGGAGTGCATTTTGAGCCCGCTCAACGAAATTATGTCGACGGAAGAGGCATCCAAGCTTTGGGGAGTCCATCAGGACCATGTCAAACGGCTCTGCCGCGAAGGGAAAGTGACATGCCGGAAGTTCGGCAAAACTTATATTCTGGAGAAGAACCAGCCAAAGCCCGGCGCCAGTAAGACGATTTCATCCATCCCGGCTGCTGCGAAGGGAACTGCTTAAATGGTTTATGACGGAATCGTAATCGGATTGCTCGTCGGATTTATCCGCGCCGGATGGCGCAGCGGTCTGGCGGCACTCTCGCAAATTCGAATAAGAGGCGGCATCGTCTTTCCGATTCTGCTGGCTATTCAATTGATTGTCGTGTTGCTTGAAAACCGTATTCCATTTCTGGCGACATCCAGCGGCTATATGTTCATGGTCGTCTACGCCGCCGGGCTTTGTGTACTTTGGCTCAACCGGAACGAAAAAGGATTTTGGTGGATTTTCGCCGGAGTCGCGCTGAATTTCCTCGTGATGCTTGTGAACGGGGGGCAAATGCCGGTATCGATCGACGCCGCTTCCGTGTTGGATCATAAATACGTTGAAATGCTTCAGAGCGGAACCGCGGACGCCAAGCACGTCGCAATGACGGATTCGACGAGACTCCCCTTTCTTGGAGACATCATTCCTCTCACGCCTCCGTATCCGAGACAGCAAGTGATCAGCGTGGGCGATGTTATCATGAACTTCGGGATTTTCATCTTCCTGCAGAAAGTCATGATGGTTTATAAGACGAGTACTTCCTTTGTGAAAACAAAATAATATAAACTCAATTTCCTAAAGAGGAGAATGATAAACCATGAAAAAATTTGAAGGTATCAAGATTACTCGTATTTTGTTCAATGCTGCCGTCGTTGCTTCGGTCATCGTGGCTCTGACTTCCGGCTATAAACTGGGATAATTTCATTCTTTGGGAGGAGACATACATATGAAAAAAATCGAAGGAATCAAACTTTCGAGAATTCTTTTCAACGCAGCCATTGTTGCTTCGGTCATCGTGGCTCTGACTTCCGGCTATAAACTGGGATAATTTCATTCATTTGGAGGAGATAGCCATATGAAAAAACTTGATGGAATCAAAGTTACCCGGATTTTGTTGAATGCGTTGATTGTTGCATCAGTCATTATTGCTCTTACATCGGGATATAAATTAGGTTAAGATAAAGGGTAAACAGGTAAACCTGTTTGCCCGTTTTTTTATTTGAACGTGTTGGAGGGTCTGAAGCCACAATGGGGTTCGCTCAAAGATTACTTTCCAACTTTCGACAACCCGGCAACATCTATTTGTTGTTGCTTTGCTTTGCAGGAGTAGCACTCTATGCTGCAACCGGAAATTTATCCTTTCATGCTTATACCATGGCACAATGGGCACTAATATATGCCATGGTTGGAGCCGTTTTGATATTAGATCACTATTCTTTTTACCTTCCGCCGGAAGGCAATGTCCAGTCCATGGACTCATCCGTTTATTTGGCTGCAATGTTTGTTTTTGGCGGAAGTTTTGCTTTATTTATTCTACTAATCAGTACAGCGGTCGTCTTAGTTTACAATAGATCCATAAAGTGGTGGAAACACTTCGTTAATTTTTCGATTTACACGTTTATGATTAACGGAGCGGATTTTACTTTTAATCTGTTAGGCGGTAAAACTGGTGAATTGAACAGTGATCACATTTATGCCTATATTCTCTCTTTAAGCGTATATTTCATTGTAAATGTCTTATTACTGGGCTATTACTTTCTCTTACATAAAGGAACCATTTATGAGTTTATTAAAAACATTTTGAAAGATACTCTGTTTGCTTACTTAAGTACACTGCTGCTTTCACTAGTTCTCGTCATTCTAATCGTAAATAACGGTTCGCTTGGCCTCTTTCTTTTCCTTGCGATTGGGATGCTTTTGTCCCACGCCTTCAGGCAATTGTTCAATATGTATAATGCAGTCAGCGAAAAAGCGAATACGGACCAGCGCACCGGCTTGTACAGCCACAGTTACTTCGAAGAGAAGCTGGATGAATATATCGCTCAAGCCAGGGAACAGGCTCTTCCCTTATCCCTGGTGATGATCGATTTGGACGACTTCAAGAAATACAATGACGCTTTCGGTCACCCGCAAGGTGATCGGCTTCTCGGTTTTTTCGGCCAACAGATCAAGTCGGAATGCGAACCCAAGGAGTTTTTCGCCGCCCGGTTTGGGGGGGAAGAGTTCTCCATCATCATGCCGGGATTAACGCAGGATAAAGCGAAGGCGTTCGTGGACTCACTCCGCAAGAAAATCAACGACACTCCCTTCGAAGGGGTGGAGATTTTTCCGCACGGCTGCGTATCGTTCTCGGCCGGGATTCTGGAGCTGAACAAGGAGACGCACGACAAGTCCCAACTGATCGATTGGGCGGACCAGGCGCTCTATGCGGCGAAGGCCAAAGGCAAGAACACGGTCCTCATCTATGGCGAAGATAGCCGTTTGCCGATCAGTCTCGAGAACGACATCCATGAATTGGAACAGCAGCTGAAAATTTTCCTGTCCAAAGACGTGTACACGTTCAAGCATTCCAAAAGGGTGTATTCGTACGCGGTCGAAATGGCCGAAGTGCTGAAGCTGGGCGAATCGGATCGCAGGCTTCTGGTATTGGGCGCGTTGATTCACGACATCGGGAAGCTGGAAATCCCGAGGGACATCTTGAATAAGAAGAGCAAGCTGACCCGCGAGGAATGGGAAATCGTCAAAAAGCACGTGTTGTGGGGAAAGGAAATCGTTCTCGTAACGGGCAAATTCAAGGATCTCGTTCCGCTCGTCGAACTCCACCATGAACGTTATGACGGCGCCGGATACCCGCACGGTTACAAAGGGGAAGAAATTCCAAGGTTGGCCCGAATGCTGTGCATTATCGATTCATTCGATGCGATGACGACGGAACGTCCGTATCAGGAGACGAAATCGTTCATGGACGCGCTGCTGGAAATCAGAAGATGCTCCGGCTCCCAATTCGATCCCGAGCTTGCAGACCAGTTCATTCGTTATATGGAAGGCAAGCTGGCGTCCAGTCTGTCCGATGTCGCCGTTGCCGGCAGCGAGATGGCGGACGTTAGTCCCAACAATGGGGGATAACCGCGCAAGGATGAGAATCCAGCAAGTAGAGAGTCGACGGACTCTCTTTTTTTTTGTTCAACTAGATCAATGTGGACGTATCCCGTCGAATAGGCCGGTCCATCAGGTTGAAAAAGCGGTTCGCGAATGTGTAAGATGGTAATAAAATCCTGCGATGGAACCGAGAGCGGAGGGCTTATATGTCTGACTTCTTGACTAAACTGAAGCAATACGCCGAAATAACCGTAAAGGTCGGATTGAATATCCAACCCGGACAAGCCTTATGGATCAATGCCCCGATCGGCACCCCCGAGCTGGTGCGTTTCATTACGGACAAGGCATACGAAGCGGGAGCCAGAGACGTACACGTGGAATGGTACGACGAAGCGATAACGAAAATCAAATTCGCGAAAGCTCCGGACGAAGCGTTCGAGGAGTATCCGGCCTGGCGGGTGCAGGCGGTGGAAGAGAACGCGGTGAACGACGGGGCGTATCTGCTGATCGAGTCCAGGGACCCCGAGATGCTGAAGGACGCGGATACGAGACGCGTCGCGGCTTTCGCCAAAGCCTCGGGCAAAGCGCTCGCCAGGTGGAGGGAATACATGACCTCCGACAAGTTTTCATGGACGATTATCGGCGCCGCTTCGCCCGAATGGGCGAAAAAAGCGTTCCCCGGCCTGCCGGAGAACGAAGCCGTGCAGGCGCTGTGGGAAGCGATTTTCCGGGCCTCGCGGGTGGAAGGGAACGATCCGGTCCGGAATTGGACGGAGCATGTTGCCGCATTGCACGAGAGGAAAGAATACTTGACCCGCAAGCAATACCGGAAGCTTCATTACCGCGCGCTCGGGACGGAATTGACCGTGGAGCTTCCTCAAGGGCATATTTGGAGCGGAGGATCGGCCCGGAATGAGAAAGGAACGGTTTTCAGCCCCAACATCCCCACGGAAGAAGTATTTACATCCCCGCGCAAGGAGGGGACGAACGGAACCGTCCGCAGCTCCAAACCGCTCAGCTACCAAGGCAACGTAATCGAGAATTTCAGGATGCGTTTCGAGAACGGAAGGGTCGTCGAGTATGAAGCGGAGAAAGGCACCGATACTTTGAAAGCGATGATCGGGCTTGACGAGGGGGCGCAATATTTGGGAGAGGTGGCCCTGGTGCCGCACGATTCCCCGATTTCCCGATCCGGCTTGATTTTCTACCATACCTTGTACGACGAGAATGCGTCCAGCCATTTGGCCATCGGCCGGGCTTTCGCGTTCTGCCTGGAGGACGGCGCCTCCCTATCGCCTGAGGAGAGGGAGAAAGCCGGGCTCAACAACAGCCAAACCCATGTGGATTTCATGATCGGCACGGCCGACATGGACATCGACGGCGAAACCGCCGACGGCACGCTGGAGCCGATTTTCCGGCAAGGGACTTGGGCATTCTGAAAATATGGCAATCGTTGTAAATCGCCTGTTCATCCGCCATCCGGCCGGATGCAGGCGTTTTTTTCAGACTTACAAACGAAGCGAGTTTACCGCCATTTCGGTTTACAATGACGCTCTATACTGGAATGGACGACAGAAGAAAAAGGGGCGAGAAACCGATGAAGGCGGTGGTTTTCCTCATGATGCTGGCGGCATCCGGAATGTCGTTTCCCGGTCTGGTGTCCGACGCTTCGGCTAATTCCCGCGACTTATGGAAGATTGCCCATCGGGGCGCGTCGGGGTATGCGCCGGAAAACACGATCGCTGCTTTCGACCTGGCTTTGAAGATGAATGCGGATTTGATCGAGTTCGACGTGCAGAGGAGCAAAGACGGCAAATTGGTCGTGATCCATGACGAAACGGTCGACCGGACGACGGACGGCAGCGGAGCCGTTATGGATTTGACGTTGGAGGAGCTTCGGGGCCTTGACGCTGGGAGTTGGTTCTCCGACGCCTATGCCGGCGAACGGATTCCTACGCTGGGCGAGGTGCTGGACCGTTACCGGGGCCAAATCGGTTTTCTGATCGAGATCAAATCGCCCTGGCTTTATCCGGGGATTGAGCAGCAGGTGGCCGATGAGCTCCGGGAAAGGGTAATGGACGAGCCGAAAAGAGGCGAAGTGATCGTCCAGTCCTTCGACCACGCAGCCATGCGCCGTTTTCATGCGCTTCTCCCCGATATTCCCATCGGGCTATTGACCTTCCTGCCGGAGGACTTGACGGAAGACAAACTGCGGGATTTCGCGGAGTTCGCCGAATACGTGAACCCCCACCTAAGCCTCGCAAGCGGGACGCTGACGGACCAAATCCACTCGCTCGGCATGAAGATCCTGCCTTGGACGGTCCGCGACAAATCCCAGGTGGAACCGCTGATACGGATGGGCGTGGACGGCATCATCACGGACTATCCCGATTATGTACCGCGTAAGGACTACGGCTAGAAACGAAGGGGAATTGCCGATCCGGGATCAATCCGGTTACAATAGAGCGTATTTGATTCGACAGCATGACGGAGGGACTATGTCCGCAGCAGAACGATTTTTTACACACCCGATCGGCAAGCCGCTGGCTGCGGCAGGGGCGACTCTGCTGTGGGGCAGCGCTTTTCCCCTGATCAAGCTTTCTTACGCCCATATGGGCATCCATAGGGATGAGACGAATGCGCAAATTTTGTTTGCCGGGTACCGTTTTACGCTGGCCGGAATGTTGATCTTAATCGCGATGCTCGCGATGCGGATCGAATTCGAGAGAAACTGGTCGTCTGTGGCTAGAGCCGCTAAGGTGGGCGTTTTCCAAACGGTATTGCAATACATCGCGTTTTATATCGGTCTCGGCTTCAGTACGGGAACGATCAGTTCGATAACCGCGGGGACGACATCGTTCTTCCAACTGCTCGTTGCCCGCTTCATGTACCGCGACGAACGGTTTACCGCGCCGAAGGTGTTGGGGATGCTTGCCGGGTTTGCCGGCATCATGGTTATTTATTTTCAAGGAGCGGCAGACGAAGGCTCGTTCGGATTCGGAGAGATTCTGCTGCTGGCCGCGATGTTGTTCGGGGCGCTCGGGAACGTCATCAGCAAGAAGCAGGCATCGAGCGTGAACGTGTTCTTATTGACGGGCTTGCAGATGCTTCTCGGCGGATTGACCCTGCTGGCGGCCGGAGGTCTTCGGGGAGGATGGCTGCCGTTTCGGATCGACGGCCATTCGGTTCTTCTGCTGCTCTATTTGGCCGTGCTCTCTTCGACGGGTTTCCTGCTTTGGAACTACCTGATGAAATATAACAGCGTAGGCTCGGTGTCCATGTACTTGGCTCTGATCCCTCTGTTCGGGGTGATGTTGTCCGCCTGGATGCTGAACGAACGTCTTTATCCGACCACGTTTCTGTCTCTTCTCTTGATCGTGCTGGGCATCGTGATCGTAAACCGGGTGATTCGTCCCCGGAAGGTACTAGGAAAAGATGAGTCTACCGGCAGCCGCCATCCTCCCGTATCATGACGTTAGATCCACCAGATCCCGTCACTCAGGAGGAATCGGACATGGAAGAACCGATTGTCGCGGCCAGAAGAGCTAGCCGCAATTTCTACCGGAGAAGAAATACTCCGGCGTATACCTTCATGGCATGGGCGGCATTCGTCATCGCTTGCGGGTTTGAATTCGTCGGCATCTATACGCTGAAGCAGCCCCTGTCCGTTCAAGGCTACTATGCAGCCGTGGGCGTGCTGATCATCGTTACGTCGTTCGTGCTTCAGAAGGTCATCCGCGACAATGACGAAGACCGTTACCTTGCGGAGCACAATCCCCATCACCGGAGGCGGAACACTCCTGCATTTACTTTCTTGGCCTGGGGAGGATTCGTCCTGTCGGTCGCTTTCGAATATATCGGTCTGTCGACCTTGCAGGAACCGCTTTACGTGGTTGGATATTACGCCATCGCCGCCGCGTTTCTGATCGTGTCCTGTCTCGTCCTGCAGAAGACGATCCGGGACAACGAAGAAGACAAGCTTCCGGAGTCCGACGAAGCGAACGCTTAAGGGAACGCGGTGTGGTGCCGCTCGGGCATCGTGAACTGGAGGTTCAAGCCTAAGCATTCGCTCGAAAGCATGACGCGGGAGATGCTCTTTCTTGCGGGGCAGCGCGCGGGGAAACTGCATAATCCCGCCGTCCGACCTTTCGAGCGAAAGGGAGAATGGTTTGGAATGTTGCTCTGTCATGACACAGTTTACCGGTTACAAAGAGACGGTCGTCTCCTATCATAAGAGGTAATCCAAGCCCTTGCACGCCGCCCTGCGGATCAGTCTTTTAAGAGAATCGGGTGTGGGTATGCAAGGCTTGGTCTTTTATCCGGGTGGCGATTGAACTCACGAGCAAGTATGTTCCACTCGGCCGAGATACGAGTCATCAAGCCAGATGAAGGGCCTGTCCGCAAATCTGCCTTGAAATACGTACCGACAGAACGACGAAGTCGTTTTACTTGGTGATTCAGAAAGTATAAAATCTGCCATCCTCGTCATACGCGTATCTGATTTCGGCAGTGCCGAACTGGGTGCCTAAGATGGGGCGGCTGTCTCGAAGTCAAGGCGAGTAAAGGGAAATCGGCCCTCTATTTTTGCGTATCCCACACGCGCGTGATTAGAAGGAAAACCTCCCTCTAATTCCGGCTATCTCCCCTCAATTGAAGTTTTTCACCGATATTAGTGGGAGATTTTCCCTCTAAAGATCCCGAATAAGCAAAATTCAAGGAATTAGCGGGAGGTTTTTCATCTAAAGTGGATCGGCGGGGCAAATCCGGCATTCGGTAGGATCTGCCGAAAGCGGCTTGGCATATATGCTGTAGGTCACCGTCGTTTTTTTGTTCAAGTCTGCGAATCCGGAACGATTGCGGAGAAAAGCAGTTTCAGCGAAAAAATAGAACCTCTTAGACTTGATCTTGATCGTTCTATGGAAACGCTGTTCTAACGAGTCAAACTTTCTCGTCGTTCTTCTTGCGGCTCCCTCTATGCTTCTTAATCAGCTTAGGCAAGTGTTTGATGCCCCGGATCATTTTCCCCCGGCACATGGGACATTCGGGAGAAGCTGAAGCGGCCAGTTCCTCCCGCACCCACGCCTTGCATTCCGGATTGACGCATCGGAAGATCGGAACCGGCGAGGTCTCCGGTTTGGGCGTATCCATTTGCAGGACGATTCACCTCCACCGACTACGTTTCCCCTCATGCACAAGTCCTAACCGCAAGAAAACCGCGTTGTGGTCCATCCCCGGGACCATGCGGTTTCGCTGAAGTTCTGTGGGTATTCCTCTCTATATCCGCGCCGAAGGATGGTTTCTTTATGATCGTTCAAGCCTGGGAAGATTGTCACTTCCTGTCGATCCGGCTACAATGGGAGAGACAAGTTATGGAAGAGAGGTTTGATCTTTGAAGCGCATTCTCATCACGGACGATTCCGCAATCATGCGTAGAAACCTGAGAGCGATCCTCTCGAATGCCGGGTATGAAGTCGTGGCCGAAGCGGCCGACGGCGAGGAGGCGCTTCAAGCGTACCGCAAGTATCTCCCCGACCTGGTGACGATGGACATCACGATGCCGGTGATGGACGGCTTGGAGACGGTCAAGCGGATCATCCGCGAGTATCCGGGAGCCCGGATCGTCGTGATCAGCGCCTTCGATCAGCGGCGGATGCTGTTCGAGGCGATGGAGAACGGAGCCAAGCACTATTTGATCAAACCGATCACGGCAGATAAGCTGCTCTCGGCCGTACGACAGCAGCTTGAGCCTTCCCCTGTCCCGGTTTCCGAACCGGTCGCCGCCGGATCTCCCGAGCGTCCCGCGACTTCAAGCTTGACGGCTGAAGGGCCCGGTTTCGACATCGAGAACAAAGACGGGATGTTCACGATTTCGTTCGCCGATCCGATGAGGCCGGGTCCCTATGCCGATTTGCGAACGGCCGTGCAAGGACTGCTTTTCGTGAAGCCGATCAACATTGCCTTTCATTTCGGAGACGCGCAGGGGTGCCATCCGGCGTTGGCTGACGAACTGGAGGCATTGATCGGTACGATCCGGCAAGCCGGGGGGAACGCCTTCGCAGGCGCCCGGAACGAGACGCTGGCCGCCGCGCTGCGCAACCGGTTGTCCGTACCGATCGGGGCGGAAGGACGGAGCGGGTGAAGGCGGCGGATATTCCGAACAAGCTCCGGACGCCGCTCGTCGCGTGCCTGGTTCTTCTGATCGGCCTTCCGGCCTTTGCGCTCGGGTGGTACTCGATTAACGGCTTGTCCGGAAACCGGGCAACCTGGGGATTCGCCTTGTTCGCGCTTACGCTGGTGGGGATCGCCGCTTATGCGTTCTTGCTGCTGCGTTTCCTCCGGATCCGCGTCCATGAACCGCTGCGCTACTTTCGTTCCAGGCTGGAGGACATCTCGGAAGGCTTTATTCCGGACGAGATTCCGGAGGAACCGTTCCGCAGGGCCGAGCCCGGCATCGCGGAAGCGTTCCGGCAAGTGATCGAGATTAACCGGATGCTGCTGAGGAACGTGGACAACCTGGAGCAAGGCTTCGAGGAAGAGCGACAGGCGAAATTGGCTCAACTCGCGCTCACGAACGCCTATCAGCGGTTCGTTCCCAAAGACTTCATCAGCTTTCTCCAGAAATCGAGCATCACGGAAGTGAAGCTCGGCGACCATGTCCAGACGGAAATGACGATTCTCGTGTCGGACATCCGTTCCTTCACCGCCTTGTCCGAAGGATTGACGCCCGAAGAAAACTTCCGGTTGATCAATGCCTACCTATATGTCATGGAACCGGTGGTCAACGAGCATCACGGGTTCATCGACAAATATATAGGCGATTCGATCATGGCTCTCTTCCACAGGAGTCCTGACCATGCCTTACTTGCCGCGCTTCGGATGCTGGAACGGCTCCGCGAGTTCAACCGGGACCGCGCGGCCGCCGGCGAAGAGCCGCTGGCGATCGGCATCGGGATCAATACGGGTTCCATGATGCTGGGTATCGTCGGCGGGGAGAACCGGATGGAAGGAACGGTGATCAGCGATGCCGTCAATCTCGCCTCCCGGATGGAAGAGTTCAACAAAGCGTACGGCACTTCCATTCTGTTCTCGGAGCATACATACCGCCGTCTGGCGGATCCTTCCCGGTTCCGGGTCAGACGGGTCGATCGGGTGCGGGTGAAGGGCAAGAAGGAACCCGTCGAAATCTATGAAGTAACCGGAGAAGGTCCTCCCGCGGGCCGCCCGGCCTACGACTCCCAAGAAGCAGGTGAAACCTTGTGACTGCCAAGCCCCAGCAGGCCGTTCGCAGCCATTACCCCAAGCCGGGAAATAAGATAAACCGCCGGACGCTCAGGAGACGGGTACGCCGCCTGTTCTATCTGTCCAACATGGTCAACACGTTTCTGTTCGCCTGCATTACGCTGGCCTTGATCGGATTCATTTTCAAGCCGATTACGGAAGCCGCCGCCACTTATATCAGCTCTTCCATCGCCGAAGAGATCAATTCTCCATCGTTCCTTCAGGAGATGAAGATCGGGAAGCTGGAGGATTTCAATCCGGACAGTCCCGAAGCCCAGCCGTGGAAAGCCAAGATGGACCGGATGACCAAGATCGAATACTTCCTTCCCATGTCCTGGGATCCGAATTCGGGGGAAGTCGATTTAGCGCCTCCC
Source organism: Cohnella sp. CFH 77786 (assembly GCF_019400745.1). Classification (GTDB taxonomy): domain Bacteria; phylum Bacillota; class Bacilli; order Paenibacillales; family Paenibacillaceae; genus Cohnella. The sequence continues at coordinate 489,925 of NZ_WJIB01000002.1, forward strand.
AAGAGAGTCGATTTTTCGGATGTGATGATTTACGTTCAAGTGGATTTGGCCGGGAAAACCGTCTATTCGAACAACGAAGCCATGGCTTCCCCGAAGGGGCTGCTGAAGCTGGTGGACCGCTTGTACCATTCGGATTCCCTCAACGAGCTGTATAATACGTCAGGAGATCGGATCGGGCAGGTGAAAGTCGGCTTCTCCCCGGCGGTAACTGCCTTCATGCTCGCGCTCATGGTCGTCTTGTTCATCGTGATGTTCGTCATTATGCAGCTGTTTTCCTTGCTTTTCAGCAAGCTGTTCTCGATTCCGGTGCTCAAACCGCTGATGCAGCTCAAAGACAACATCCAGGGGATTGCGCGGGACCGTTACGAGGATGTCGCAGGGAACCGGGTGGAGCTGAGACGGCCGCTGCGGGAAATCGAAGAGCTCGCGGATGCCACGAATCTGATCATAGAGAAGATGAGTGATTACGCCGACCAGCTCCATATTCAGAAGCAGACGCTGGAGGACCAGAACGAGGAGCTCGAAGCGCAAAATCAGGAGCTCATGGAGTCCAAGGAGATCATCCAGCGGGCCCAACTGGAAATCGCCCGGAAGGAAGCCGCGCTTCGGAACATCCTGAATCATGCGGGGCAGGGCTTCCTGACGTTCGGCGCGGATCTGTCGGTCCACCCGGTGTTCAGCCAGGAATGCGTCAAAATATTGTCTCCGGATCGGCCGCTCGCCGGGCGCTCTTTCCCGGCCTTAATCTCCTCCGGGGACGAAGAACAGCGGATATTCATGGAGAACATCCTCGTGAAAATTCTGCAGGACCGCGACCGCAACCGCCGGGAAATCTACATGCCGCTCCTTATTGAAGAGGTCCGAACCTGCGGGCGGATCGTGCACGTCGACTATAAAATCATACCGGATCCCGAGAACGAGACCGGCGAGATATTCATGGTCGTCCTGACCGACATCACGGAAAAACGGGCGCTTCAATCGCAAATGGAAGCGGAACGGAATACCCTCAAGATGGTCGTCAAAGTCATGGTCCATTATGCCGACTTCTCCTCCAGCGTGAAGGATTTCCGCAAATTCCTCGAGTACGACCTGAAGCAGCTGGCGTCCAGGGACGAGCCGATAGGGGACAAGCTGACGGTCGTATTCCGCCATCTCCATACGTTCAAAGGCACTTTCGCACAATGGGGTCTTCGCCAGATCACGGAAAGGCTGCACGAAGCGGAAACCCTCGTTTCCAAGCTCGGCAAGCGGGAACCGTCCGAAGCCATGGAATGGCTGGACGAACTGGAAGACATGTCCTTGGAGACAGCCCTGGAAGAGGACATGCAGATGCTACGGGACACCGTCGGCGACGAGTTCCTCCAAGACCGGGACGTCCTGATGATCGACAAGGCCCGCTTGATCGAGATCGAGAAGAAAATGCTGCAAACGTTGTCGCCGGTCGATTGCAAGCTGTTGCTGCCCGACCTGCGCAAGCTCAGGTACAAGCCTTTCCGCGACCTGCTCAAGACCTATCCCGAATACGTGGAAGGGCTGGCCTCGCGGCTCGAGAAATCCGTGAACCGCTTCGACATCCGGGGCGGGGACTTCCTCGCCGATACGGATAAATACGGGGAGCTTGGCCGGTCCCTTATCCATATTTTCCGCAACGCTGTCGACCACGGCATCGAGACGGCCGAGGAGAGGGAGGCTTCCGGCAAGGAGGTTTCGGCCAACTTGATCTGCGACGTTAGCCGGGGGGCGGATTCGATTCTCTTGTCCATCGCCGACGACGGAAAGGGAATCGACGTCTCCGCGATCAAGGCCCGGGCGCAGGCCGCCGGCATCTATGCGGAAGACCGTCTGGCTAACTTGGACGATCGGGAAGCGCTCGACCTCATTTTCCGCGACGAGCTCTCGACGAAGGAGCAAGTCACGGAACTGTCCGGACGGGGAATCGGATTGTCCTCCGTCAAAGCCGAAGTGCTTCGTCTGGGCGGCACGATCGAAGTGATGACCGGGCCGGGGCAGGGCACGATCTTCCGCATTACGCTTCCGGCTGACGAATTGACCGATCTTCCGCAGCTCGGCGTGCCGACGGTGATCGAACCGCTGGTCCGCACCACCGAGACCTTCTTCCGCGAGCAAGCCGGCGTCCGCCTGGTCGCCGACGAAATGGTTCAGCTGCAGCAGGGGAAGAACGACAAGCTGCTGCTGAACAAGGTGACCACGTTCATCCATGTCAAAGGGGCGGTGGAAGGCATCTTCGTGATGACGGCAGACGACCGGCTTTCTCGAATATTGCTTCAGCGCATGGTCATCGGAGGGATTCCGGAGGCAGAAGAGGACGCATTCGTCGAGGACAGTCTGGCGGAAGCCGCCAATACGGTGCTCGGGAATTCCCTGAGCCAGCTGCAGAGCCTGGAAGAATTCATTCTGATGGATCCGCCGATCACGATCCGCACGGAGGGGGCTTCCATCCGATACGCGGATTCGGAAATCTGGACGTGCCGTCTGGATTCCGGGCAAGGGGTGCTTCGCGTCGGCTTCGTCATTCTCAAGAAAAGCAGTTTAACCTAGGAGGTTATCCATTTGGCCAGAATATTGATCGTAGACGATTCCGTGATCATGCGGAGAAATCTGAAATCGATGCTTGTGCAGGCGGGCCACACGATCGTCGGAGAAGCTTCCGACGGAATGGAGGCGTACCGGGAATACGCGAGGCTGCTGCCGGACCTCGTGACGATGGACATCACGATGCCGGTCATGAACGGGATCGACGCCGTCAAAAAAATCATGGCCACGTATCCGGAAGCCAACATCATCATGATTAGCGCGCTGGACCAGCGGAACATGGTGTTCGAGGCGATCCAGAACGGCGCCAAGCACTATATCCTCAAACCGGTGACCGTGGAGAAGATTCTCGAAACGGTGAACGAAGTTCTGAAAATCAAATCCCCGGACGTCGCGTCCATGACAGAGGAGAACGGGCGGGACAACGACGTGCCGCTGGCGATCGAGAACAAGAACGGAATCTTCCTCATCCGGATCGGACACGGAATCACGGACGAGAAGCTGGACGAGCTTCAGACGGCGGTGCAAGGGTTCCTCTACGTCAAGCCGCTCCGAGCCGTCGTCGATTTCGGCAGCATCGGGATGCTGCAGGAGGACTTGCTGGTCCGTATCCTGGGCCTCATGAGAAAGCTGCATGACGCCGGAGGTGCGGTCAAGGCGCTCAGCCATAACCACAGTCTGATCGAATCCCTGAAGCAGCATAATCAAGGCGAATTTTTCCGCATTCATACCGAATGGGCGCAAGTCGTCTTTTGAACGGATCGGCCAAACCGAGGGCACCGGCAATCGTTGCCGGTGTCATTCATGATGGAAGGAAGGGTTGCCCCGCCGTTTACAGAGATCCGAAGGGGACTTTAACAATTTTTTAACAAAAAATCGTAATGCATCTTTATACATTTCTCGCCAGAAATCGTCACCGGTAAGTCGTGAAAATTCGACAAACCCTGCGCCGTCCTCGATTGAAGCGTTTTCAATTGGAAATGAAAAGAGCTCACAAAACGAAGAGGCACAAGCCTCATTTTTTGTTGTGGATTTTAGATGATAGAATTTGGCAGGAGAAAGATCGGGTTCCGATTTTCCAGTAAGAGCGGGATTGCGTTTTCAGAACGCAAGCCGGAGCGCGAAAAATGTTTATGAACAAAAGCTAATAATTATTAATTTCGTACGGGATATTCGGGAGAAATCGAATAAAAAAATTCTTCCGATAACTTGGAAAAGTCGTTATGATTTAAAAAGGCGTACTCCGCTTTTGCCATGATTTTCCGCAATAATTAAGAGGAGGATGAAAACGTGAGAAAAAAGAAGTGGGTCTCGAGCTTCACCGTTTTTGCACTAGCGGCCGTACTCATCGCGGGCTGTACCGGCAATAAGCCGCAGGAATCTGCCTCCCCCTCGGCGTCGCCCAGCGCGACATCCAGCGAATCTCCCTCCGAATCTCCTTCCGCCAGCCCGGCCGGGCCCAAAGACGGCGGAACCTTGACGATCAGCACGTTCTCCGACATGGTATCCGTCAACCCGATTTTCATTAACGATACCGCATCCGGTGACCTGGACGCCTTGATTTTCGCGAAGCTGTACGATTTGGACCGCAACGCCAATCTGGCCGCCGAGCCGTGGTCGCTCGCCGCCGAGCTGCCTCAGGTTGCCGCGGACAATAAGACTTATGTCATCAAGCTGAAGCCGAACGCCAAATGGAGCGACGGCCAGCCGATCACCGCGGAAGACGTGAAATTCACGTTCGATACGATCCGGAATCCGGACGTCGGCTCTCCGGCGATCAGCACGTTGGATAAAATCGATACGATCACCGTCAAGGACCCCCAGACGGTGGAAATCAAGCTGAAGCAGGTATACGCGCCGTTCCCGTACTCCCTGTACATCTCCATCGTGCCGCAGCACATCCTCAAGGACGTTCCTGCCAAGGAACTTAAGGCGCACAAGTTCGGGGTCGATCCGGCCCAAACGGTGACCAGCGGACCGTGGAAATGGACGGAATGGACGCAAGGCCAGCATTTCACGATCGAGAAGGACCCGAACTACTGGGGCGAGAAGAAGCCGCATATCGACAAGATCGTGTACAAGATCTACGCGGACCAGAACACGGAAGTTCAGGCGCTCATGAAGGGCGACGTTCAAATGACGGAAGCGATCCCGCTGACGCAGATCGAAGCCGTGAAGAAGCAGCAGAACCTCAACGTCATCCTGGCGCCGGGACCGCAATACGAGTACATCCAATTCAACTTCAAGGACGAGAACTTCCCGCAGAAGGTGTCTCCGTTCAAGAGCCAGAAGACCCGTCAAGCGATCGCCTACGCGCTCAACCGCCAAGGCATGGTCGACAACGTGCTGAAGGGCGCCGGCGCCCTGATGAACTCCCCGTTCCTCCCCAAATCGTGGGCGGACCCGGGCGACAAAGCCGTCAATTACGCATACGATCCCGAGAAGGCGAAAGCGCTGCTGGCGGAAGACGGGTGGAAGCCGGGTAAAGACGGCATCCTCGAGAAGGACGGCATCCGCTTCTCGTTCGAACTGCAGTACAACGCGGGCAACAGCCGCCGCGAGCAAGTATCGGCGATCGTCCAACAGAACTTGAAGGACGTCGGCATCGAGGTGATTCCGAAAGGCATCGACTTCGCGACCTGGATCGACCAGAACGTCACGCCCGGCAAGTTCCCGGCGATCCTGCTCGGATGGTCGCTGTCCAACCCGGATCCGGACGCGGAGAGCATCTTCTCGTCCAAATATTTCCCGCCGGCCGGACAGAACAGCGGCTGGTACGTGAACAAAGAGCTCGACGAGCTGTGGGTGAAAGGCCAACAAACCGTCGACAAAACCGAGCGCGCCAAGATTTATCACGAGATCGGCGAGAAAATTTCGATTGACCTGCCCTACGTATTCCTGTACCAATACGGCCTCCCGCAAGGCGTGGACGCTTCGAAGGTCAAATGGGCGGAGGAAGACCGTCCCGAATCGTCCCTTGCCTACGGCTATCTGTTCCATATCATCAACTGGTGGTTAGAGTAAGCGGAATCGCAAGGACATCATCTTAATTCTAAAGATTCAGGGGAAGGTCCCGCGGGCCCTTCCCCTGTCTCCAAGGAGAGGAGGACGCCGGATGACCGAGTATTTGATACGCCGTTTGCTGCAATCCGTGCTGGTGCTTTTCCTCATATCCATCCTCACGTTCGCCATCATCCATGCGGCTCCAGGCGGTCCGACGCAAGTGTTCCTGGCGCCGGGGCTGTCTCCGGAAGCGGCCAAAGTGCAGGCTCACAACCTCGGCTTGGACCAACCGGTTCCCGTGCAGTATTTGAAATGGATCGGGGGAATGCTTCAAGGGGATTTGGGCCACACGTTCAAGAACAACATCCCCGTCGGCGACATCCTGTGGCCAACCGTGAAGAACACGATCATTCTGATGGCGTCGGCCTGGATTCTGTCCCTGATCATCGCCATCCCTTGGGGCATCTACAACAGCACCCGGGAATACGGCTTTTCCGACCATACTTCCAATTTCATTTCGTATCTCGGCTTCGCGATGCCGACGTTCTGGTTCGGCATCATTCTGCAGCAGACGTTCGCGCTTAAGCTGGATCTGCTGCCTCTATCCGACATGTACGACATGGACAAGCAAGGAGACGTCGGAAACCTGATCCTGCATCTCGTTCTTCCCGTAACGGTGCTATCTCTCGGCTTTCTAGCCGGTTATGTTAAATATTCCCGTTCCAGCATGCTCGAGGTGCTGAACCAAGATTATGTGCGCACGGCCCGCGCCAAAGGCTTGAAGGAACGAAAAGTCGTTTACCGCCACGCCCTTCGCAACGCGCTGATCCCCATCATCACGATCCTCGGCCTCGATCTGCCGATTCTGGTCGGCGGCGCGGCGTTAACCGAAAACGTATTCAACTGGCCCGGAATGGGCCGCCTGTTCGTGGAAATGGCCGTAGCGCGCGAATATTCCGTGCTCATGTCCATCACGCTCGTCGTTTCCGTCATGGTCGTGGTCGGCAACCTGCTGGCGGATATTCTCTATGCCGTCGTGGATCCCCGCGTACAGTACGGGCGGAAGGGCGGTGCGGCCGCATGAGCGACATTGAAGTTCCTCCAACAGGCAAGCGGCGTAATTCCCCCCAGGGGACGCCGGCGGGCATTCCCGTTCCCGCGGATCCGCCGCCTCCGGGGCCTTGGAAGACCGCGGCCAAGAAGTTCATGCATAATCCTTTTGCGGTTGCGGGACTCGTCATCGTTTTGATTTTCGTTCTGATCGCGCTGCTCGCCCATAAGCTGGCTCCTTACGATCCGACCCGGATCGATATGATGTTCCCGAACCTGCCGGCCGGCTCGGAAGGCCATCTGCTCGGGACGGACGAATTGGGACGGGATATCTTGTCCCGGCTGATCTACAGCAGCCAAATCTCGCTGAAGGTCGGTTTCTCCGTCGCCATCGTTTCCGTCGTGATCGGCGCGATGATCGGCGCCGTATCCGGCTATTTCGGCGGTTGGGTGGACACGGTTTTCATGCGGCTGGTCGACGTCATGTACTCGATTCCCACGTTGTTCCTCAATATTTTGATTTTGGCCATTTTCGGCTCGAAGTCGACTTATCTGATCTGGATTCTCGCGCTCACCAGCTGGATGGGCGTGGCCCGGCTCGTGCGCGGCAATTATTTGCAGCTGCGGGAGATGCAGTACGTAGAAGCGGCCAAGGCGATCGGAGTGTCCGATTGGCGCATTATTTTCGTCCATCTGCTCCGCAACTCTTCGGCTCCGATCATCGTGACCGCCACGCTCATGGTGGGGAACGCGATTTTGAGCGAATCGGCGCTTTCTTATTTGGGACTGGGAATCCAGACTCCGGATACGAGCTGGGGCCTGATGCTTAGCAACGCTCAGGAATTCATGCTGACCGATCCCCTGCTGGCTTTATATCCCGGTTTGTGCATTCTGATCGTCGTGCTGGCCGTGAATTTCATCGGTGACGGCATTCGCGACGCCATGGATCCCCGCAAAACGACGATCCCGCGAAGGAGGCTGGACCAATGGCGGACAAAATTCTCGAAATCCGGAACATGACCGCCGCCTTCCTTACGGATCAAGGAATGGTGAAAGCCGCGGACCGGGTCTCCCTCGAGATCGAAAAAGGGAAGACGTTGTGCGTGGTCGGCGAGTCCGGCAGCGGAAAAAGCGTGACGGCATTGTCGGTGATGCGGCTGATCGATTTCGCAGGCGGCACGATCACGGAAGGCGAAGTGCGGTTTGACGGTCAGGATTTGGTCCGGATGAAACAGCAAGAGATGCTGAAAATCCGCGGCAACCGCATTACGATGATTTTCCAGGACCCGATGTCGGCCCTGAATCCCGTCTTCACGGTCGGGGAACAGATCGCCGAAGCGCTCCGGACGCATAAGGGAGTCGGCCAGAAGGAAGCTTGGCGGCAAAGCGTGGAAATGTTGAGGAAGGTCCGGATTCCGGATCCGGAAATCCGGGCGCGGCAGTACCCGTACGAAATGTCGGGCGGCATGTGCCAGCGCGTCGTCATCGCGATGGCCCTCGCCTGCAATCCCGAGCTGCTCATCGCCGACGAGCCGACGACGGCGCTCGACGTGACCGTTCAGGCGCAAATCCTCGATCTGCTCCTGCAACTCAAGCAGGAGTTCCGCATGTCCATGCTGCTCATCACCCACGATATGGGCGTGGCGGCGGAAGTCGCGGACCGCATCGCGGTCATGTACGCGGGAACCGTGGTCGAAGAGGGAACGGTCGCGGAAATTTTCGAAAAGCCCCGTCATCCCTATACGATCGGGTTGCTGAAGTCGATTCCGGGCCTGGAAGGAGAGCGCGGCGGAGAGCTGTATACGATCAAGGGATCGATACCTCCGCTTAGCAAGATCCCGTCGGGCTGCCGCTTTCATCCCCGTTGTCCGTATGCAATGGACGCGTGCCGGACGGACGAACCGCCTCTTCGCCAATCGTTGTCCGGACATAAGGCCGCTTGCTGGCTGGACGACGAGGGCGGCCTGAGACCAGGCATGCCGGACAACAGGGAAAGGAAAATCACGATCGGAAGCCGGCCGGAGGTGACCCCGTCATGACGAACGAATATTTGCTGGAAGCGGAGCACGTCAAGAAATACTTCCCGATCAAGTCGGGCTTGTTCGGCCGGGTGGTCGGTCACGTCAAAGCGGTGGACGACGTGTCGTTCGGGATCCGGGCGGGGGAGACGTTCGGACTTGTTGGGGAGTCCGGCTGCGGCAAATCGACGCTGGCCCGCGTGCTGCTCAAGCTCAAACGGGCGACGGACGGGGGAATCCGTTTCCAGGGACGGGATATCCACGAAGTCGGCTCCTCCGACTTGCGCAAGCTTCGGCAAGAAATGCAGATCATTTTCCAGGATCCTTACGGTTCCTTGAACCCGCGGTTTCTGGTGAAGGACGTGATCGCGGAACCGCTTCGCACGCACAGGAGAATGTCGGCCAAGGAAGTGGACGAACGGGTCGTGGAGCTGATGGAGCTGGTCGGACTGGACGTGAGCCGGCGGAACCGGTACCCGCACGAATTTTCCGGCGGGCAGCGCCAGCGGGTCGGCATCGCCAGGGCAATCGCCCTGAACCCGAAGTTCGTCGTGGCGGACGAAGCGGTATCGGCGCTTGACGTCTCCGTGCAGTCCCAAGTGCTGAACCTGCTGCAGCGGCTGCAGAAGGAGCTCGGGCTCACGTATCTGTTCATCGCCCACGGACTGAACGTCGTCCGGCACATTTCGGACCGAATCGGCGTCATGTACTTGGGCAAAATGGTGGAGATCGCGCGCACCGAAGACCTGTTCGACCATCCGAAGCATCCGTATACGCAGGTGCTGCTGTCCGCGATTCCCAAGCCGACGCCGCACCGGACGAAGGAGCGCATCATCCTGGAGGGAGACGTGCCGTCGCCGGCGAATCCGCCGTCCGGGTGCCGCTTCCACACCCGCTGCCCCTACGCGCAAGAACGGTGCAAGGTCGAGGAGCCGCTGCTCTCGCCGGCGGGAGACGACCGTCAAGTCGCATGCCATTTTCCGTTGTAAATCCTATCGGCGATATAACGCTTAAGGATGCCCCGGCATCCGAACCGGTATATTTCCAAGCCGGCACCTGAGGTAACTCGGGTGTTTTTTTCCGTTTCCGGTTGCAGAAAGGTCTATTCTCTGACAGATGAAGGGAAAACGCAGGTTGTTGCCGAATATTGATCATCAGATCATCGAATTGGATATTTTCTTCTTTTGTACTCCTGATGAAGAAGATATTTGCTTGTTTTTCCCTAGGCAATCGTCTATTCTTTTTCTATTCCCTACACATGAATAAGCGAGGTTTGGCATATGGCAAGAGTAGGCCCGAAGCTGCAGCAAGCGAATACGCTCCTGATGATCTCGAGCATCTATTCTTCCTTGACGAAGGCCGAGAAGAAGGTAGCGGACGTCGTGAAAAGCAATCCCGAGGAAGCGGTGCTGGCCACCGTGACGGATCTGTCCGAACAGGCGGGCGTCGGGGAGACTTCGGTCATCCGTTTCTGCCGGAAGCTGGGGTTCCGCGGGTTCCACGAATTCAAGCTGTCGGTCGCGCAGGATCTGGTGGACCGTCCGCCGTCGGTTTCGAACATGGAGATCGGCGACGAGGATGACGTCATAACGGTAGCCCGTAAGCTGACGATGCAGCACGAACGGCTGTTGAAGAACACCCTGGATCTGGTAAACGTAGACAACTTGAAGGCAGCCGTGGACAAAATGCTCGCCGCGGAACGAATATTCGTCTACGGCGTAGGATCGTCCGGCATTACCGCGCTGGACTTGCACTACCGGCTGATGCGGCTGGGCATGAACGTCGAGGCGCACCGCGACGCCCACATCATCGCGATGTCGGCCGCACTGTTGAAGAAAGGCGACCTCGTATTCGGGATCTCCACGTCCGGGAGCACCCGGGACCTGGTCGATCCGGTGCGGCAGGCGAAGAAGAACGGAGCCGGCGTGATTTGCTTGACGAGCCACCTGCGCTCTCCGATCGCCGCCCATGCCGATACGGTGCTGCTCGTACCGTCGCGGGAGATGTCGAGGGAAGGCGGGGCGTTGTCGACGAAGTTCACGCAGATCCATATGCTCAACATTCTCACTACGCTCTTGTCCATGAAGATGGACACGGCGTCCGAAGCGCTCGAGAAAACGGCGCTGTCCGTCGCCGATAAATTGTATTGAATTCCATATCATCGCTCCGGCTTCGGGAACGACCTCATGCGATCGTTCCCTTTTGTGTTGGATAATTTCTTCGGAAATCCTGAAGATTGTGGAGTGAACATTCAACATATGTTACGATAAGAGCGTCTTGGTAAATAGAGCCACAGGAGAATTCCGGGGACATGAAACAAGCGATGTTGGGCGCGCAGCAGGTCATGGAAAGGTGCTGCAGGGATCGAATCCAGACGCGCGGCATTTATGTATCCGAGTCAACCAAAGTTATAGACAGGGGGATCATGGAAAAGGGGAGAACCGCTATGAAATTGACCAACAAAATCGGCGTCATCGTCGACAGCTTCCGCTTGCCGATCCGCGAAGGCCTCGTGAAGGCGAAGGAAGTCGGAGCGGAAGGCGTGCAAATCTATGCCGTCAGCGGGGAGATGGATCCGGCCCACCTCAGCGTCGCTGCCCGCAAGGAACTGAAAGCTTACATCGAGTCGCTCGGGCTGGAAATCTCCGCGTTGGTCGGGGATTTGGGAGGCCACGGATTTCAGGATCGCGCGGCTAATCCGGCGAAAATCGAGAAATCGAAACGCATCCTCGACCTCGCGGTCGAACTCGGCACGAACATCGTGACGACGCATATCGGAATCGTCCCGGACGATCGAAACGACATTTACGATGCGATGCAGCAGTCCTGCGAAGAGTTGAGCCGATACGCGACGAGCATGGGCGCTTATTTCGCGATCGAGACCGGTCCGGAACGGGCGGCCCATCTCAAGGCTTTCCTAGACACGCTGAGCTCCAGAGGGGTGTCGGTCAATTTCGATCCCGCGAACATGGTGATGGTGACCGGGGACGATCCCTCGGCCGGCGTTCGCATGCTGAAGGATTATATTGTGCATACGCACGTGAAAGACGGAGTCCGCTTCAAGGAGGTCGATCCCCGCGAAATCTATGGAGCTCTGGGCTACGAGCCGATGGACCACGGCAAAATCGCGCAGATGGTAACATCCGGGGAAGTGTTCAAGGAAGTGCCGCTGGGTCAAGGCGGCGTGAACTTCGACGATTATTTCGGCGCGCTTCTGGAAATCGCCTATCAAGGCTATTTGACGATCGAGCGGGAAGTGGGCGTCAACCCGGAGGCGGACATCCGGGAAGCCGTGCGGTTCATCCAGCGGTATCGTTAAGGCGGAGAAGCATTCCATGGAATAAGGGTGAAAATTTTACCGGGAGAGGGTATCGGGATGCCGTTGTTTTATCGGGAAGACGGAACGTTCAAAATCGTGCAATTCACGGACTTGCATTGGGGGGAAGGGAACGAGAACGACCGCCGGACCCGGCTCCTCATGGAACGGGTGTTGGTGGAGGAGCGCCCGGACCTGGTCGTGCTCACGGGCGACCTCATCGAAAGCGGGACTTGCAGCGTTCCCGTCCGCTCCATTCGGGACGCAGTCGCCCCGATGGAGGAATCCGCCACGCCGTGGGCCGCCGTATTCGGCAATCACGACGCCGAAGGCAACGTGACCCGGGAGGAGCTGATGGAGGCGTTACGCGGACTTCGGCACGGGCTGACGGAACGCGGTCCGGCTTCGATTGCCGGAGTGGGCAACTACGTGCTCCGCCTGCATGGAAGGGACGGGAAGCCGGGGCATGCATTGTTCTTCCTCGATTCGGGAGATTACGCGGAGCCGCCGATTGGCGGATATGCCGCGGTCGCGAGGGATCAGATCGATTGGTTCGCCCGGGAGTCAGAGGCGTTGAAAGAAGCCAATGGGAATACGCCCGTTCCGGCGCTCGCGTTCTTCCACATTCCGCTGCCGGAGTACAACGATGTCTGGGATTTCCGGGAATGCCGCGGCAGCAAACACGAGGAAATCTGCTGTCCCGCGCTTAATACCGGCTTGTTCGCCGCCATGGTTCAGCAAGGGAACGTGGTCGGCACCTTCGTCGGGCACGACCATGCCAATGATTTCATGGGCGAGCTGATGGGCATCACCTTGTGCTACGGCCGCAAAACCGGATACAACAACTATGCCATGGAAGGTTTCCCGAACGGGGCGAGAGTCATCTTGCTGGAGGAAGGCGCTCGGGGATTTCGCACGTGGCTCAGGCTGGATAACGGCGAAGTCGTGACCGAGCAGCCCGCGCATCGGCCGGAGGGAAGGCCCGCCAAGCGGCCATAAGGTGAGAGGAAGCGAATCAAAAACGAACCTACGGAGGCCCGGCGAATGGCGATCATACGCAGATTAACGGATACCGAAATGAGGGAGGCCGTGCGCCTGTCGGACGCCACGTTCCGCGATGCGGAGCAGACGTCGATGGGCAAGGCGTTTCCGTACATTTTCTCGGAAACGTCGGTTTCATTGTCCTATGGCGCATTCGGGGAGAACGGGAAGCTTATATCGTTCATGGGTTTGGTGCCTTGGGAAATTCGGATCGGCGGCGCGAAGCTGCGGGTGTTCTCTCTCGGCTCGGTCTGCACGGAACCGGAAGCCCGGGGAAAAGGTTACGCCAGCGATATCTTAAGCGAGATCAACGAGTTTACCCGGCAAGCCGGCGCGTCCCTGCTTCTCGTGTCAGGATACCGCTCCCTGTACACGCGGGCCGGCTGCGCCCCGTTCGGAAGGATTCGCAGGTACCGCTTGGATCCGCAATCCGCGGAGACGCTGGCCGATCGCGCCGGAGACGGGCATCCACTGGTCCGGGAGTTGAATCCCGAAGACGTGTTCGGTCTGCAGGAAATTGCGGCTTCCCGCGGCGTTCGGTATCATTACGGCGTTCAGGAGTTGGCCACGCTGCTCAAGGCGGAGGCGTTCGTCAGCTGCATCAAGATGACGCACCGGGTGCTCGTCGCGGAAACCGGCGGCGTCATGGCCGCGTTCGCCGTGATCGGCGTGCCGAACGACCCGCATAAACGAGGAGTCGTGGTGGAGTATGCGGGGGATCCTAGCGTAGTGGCTCGGTTGGCCGGGGCAGCGGTGCTGCGTTACGGGCTTCCGGGTGTGGATTTTCCAATTCCTTGGCACGAGACGGTGTTGCAATCGCGGCTGGAGGGTATCCCTTTCACTCTGGAGGATCACCTGGGGACCGTCCGGATCGTCGATGGAGATGCGTTGGCGGAACAGCTGCGGCCTTGGCTGGAGAAGCGGAGCAACATTGATGGATTGCGTTTCGTGTCTGTAGAAGAAGGCAACTGGCGGTTGGAGAGAGCTTCGTGTCCGACCGTCCCATTGACGGCCAACGAACTCGTGCGCCTGGTCTTCGACTGCGCCAGCTCGGAGAACGAGGCGTTGCCGGCAGGCTGCGACGCTTACCGGGACTTGTTCCCCGTCCCGTTCCCGTATACGGCGGGTTTGGCGTATATTTAGGATGAGCGGACCCGGAATCCTCAACATGGGCCATGTTTGTTGCAGGAAAACGCAGCGAGTATTCGTCCGGACCGTATTCCTAAACTGCGTAACTGTGGGGGATGATCCACCAAACGGTCGACGACGGCAAGATAAAAGAGATCCAGTCGGTTGGTACGACAACATCCCCTGCCCCGGCTTAGCTGCCGGGTCTTTTGTTGGTTCCGCGTTCAGCTGGAAAAGCGGGAGAGGGGCGGAGGAAAGGAACAAAATTCCATTTTCTCGCTCGCCATCGCTTCTTTCCAACGCCCAGGGCTTTGTCATGCCGCGGGAAGCTTATGATATGATGTTGATCCTATTCAAATGCTCTGCATGAAGGACGGAATGCGAACATGGCTTTCGGGATTACGAGGGAAGAGCTGGAGGCGTGGAAGGAGCGGGTGGCGAAGGGGGAGATCGCGTTCCTGACCCATTATTGGCAGGAAATCCGCTTTCCCGGCGTCCGCACGGTTACGAAAGTGGGCTGCTCCGATCTGGACCGGTTGTCCGACTGGTGCGCCGCGAACGGGCTGAACCCGAAGTACATTCACCGGCGGCAGCCTTACCCGCACTTCGATCTGATCGGCCCGAAGCAAAAGGAAATCTTGATTCGCGAGGGGCATTGGGACCAGCTGCGGAAATTCGGGTTGGCGGAATAGGGCTTCATGCAACGAGTAACGTCATCGAGACAACACGCGAAACGACACGATCCTGCCACTTCATGTCGATCATTCGCTTTCGCTCGAGTATAATGGACGAGATAAGATCGGCATGGAGGGACACGGTTTGGCACAGCTCTATTACAAATACGGAACGATGAACAGCGGCAAATCCTTCGAAATCATCAAGGTGGCCCACAATTACGAGGAACAGGGCAAACCGGTGCTGTTATATACGCCGGCGGTCGATACGAGAAACGGATCGAACCGGATCGGGTCGCGCGCGGGCTTCACGCGGGAAGCGATTCCCGTGGACGAGGATACGAACCTGTACGAGAGCGTCAAACAGTTCCTCGAGGAGCGGAAATATTATTGCGTGCTTGTCGACGAAGCCCAGTGGCTGAAGAAGAAGCATATCCTGGAGCTGACCCGCGTCGTGGACGAGCTCCACGTTCCGGTCATGGCGTTCGGGCTGAAGAACGATTTCCAGAACCATCTGTTCGAAGGCAGCTACAACCTGCTCATCTACGCGGACAAAATCGAGGAAATCAAAACGATCTGCTGGTACTGCGACCGCAAGGCCACGATGGTCATCCGGTTCAAGGACGGGGTTCCCGTCAACGTGGGCGAGCAATTCCAGGTCGGCGGCAACGAGGATTACAAGCCGGTCTGCCGCAAATGCTACAACAAAGCCTTCGAGCAGGAGGACTAGTCCGATCGGAAACATCTTTGGGAAACTCCGGGCCGCGTGCCGGAGTTTTCTTCTTTTCCTGTTATTATGCTTTTGGAAAATGATTAAATCCGTGATAACATACAGTTTATATGGATTTGACATTATGCAGATAAAGGAAGGTTGCTCATTGATTTCTACGCTCTTATCCGGGCTAAAACGGCCTCAGCCTTTTTTTGTTGCATTCGTGCTGTTATTCCTCAAATCGCTGCTGCTTCGCCAGTTTCTGTTCGACCATATTGCATGGGGGCAGGTGGCGGCAGACGCCGCGTCCATCCTGTTCCTCACAGGGTTATTCGAAGCAATCACGCCTGACAAGCCGAAGAAATACGTGTTCTGGGCTCTGAATCTCGTCGTTTCCTTGCTGTTTTTCGCTTCCACCCTGTACTTCAGCTATTACAGCACGATACCGACGTACACGGCGCTGGAACAGCTCGATCAGGTGGCGGGCGTGAAGGACAGCGTCCGGGCGACGATTCAGTGGAAATATTACGCGTTTTTCGCGGATCTGATCATCTTGGCCTTCGTATGGGCGGTTTACCGGTTGACGAAGAGAGTTTCCCCGCCGGAGAGAGGAAAGAGCCGCACTTGGAAACTCGGCGTCATCGCCGCGGCAGTCGTCGGTCTTTTCGTTTCCCAATTGTATATCCGCAGCGCGGCTTCGATCGAGAACGAATTGGCGCAGGCGGAAGAAATCGGCTTCTTCAATTATCAAGTTAACGCGGCGTTGAATGCCAAAGAAGCTTTTGCGAAAACCGTGGACATCAAGCAGCTTTCCAAGCAGGTCGACCAGCTCGAGACATCCAATCCGGATCTGCAGGCGACGAAGGAAGCAACACCCGCGGCATTCGGTTCGATGAAGGGCAAGAACCTGATCGTCATCCAGATGGAGGCGTTCCAGAACTTCCCGATCCACCTGAAGCTGAACGGACAGGTGCTGACGCCCGTGCTTAACGGACTGGCGGACGAAGGTTATTATTTCCCGCATTTCTTCCAGCAAATCGGCCAAGGGAACACATCCGACGCCGAGTTCATGTCCAACACGTCGATTTACCCGACGGCGAAGGTTGCGATGTCGACCGGATACGGCGACCGGAAGATTCCGAGCCTTCCGAGACTGCTCGAGAAGCACGGATACGCGGCGGAGACGTTCCACGTCAACGACGTCACGTTCTGGGACCGCATCAAGATGTATCCGGCGCTCGGGTTCGATCGATATTTCGACAAGCCCTTTTTCAACAACGACCATTTCAACGCTTTCGGCGCATCCGACGAAGAGTTGTACAAGGGGGCGGTCAAGCGGTTGGTCGAGCTCAAAAAAGAGAACAAGCCGTTCTATGCACAGCTCATCACCGCTTCCAGCCATCATCCGTTCAAAATTCCGAAGGATAAGCAGTGGCTCGATCTGCCGGCGAACATCCAGGGCACGCAGCTGGGCGATTATTTGCAGGCGATCCATTACACGGATTACGCAATCGGCGAGCTGATCAAGATGCTGAAGGCAAACGGACTGTACGACAGCACGATGATCGTGCTTTACGGCGATCACTTCGGCCTTCAGCCCCAGGACAACAAACCGGAGGACGTCAGCGAGAAGCTCGGCATTACGTATCATGAACGGATTTCCCGTTTCAACATTCCGCTCATCATCCATGTGCCCGGCACGTCCCCCAAGAAAACGATCCAAACGGTAGGGGGGCAAGTCGACATTATGCCGACGGTCGCAAACCTGCTTGGCATCTCCTTGAAAGAAGAGAATTACATGGCTTTCGGGCACGACCTGCTCAACACGGAGAAGAACGTATTCGGCATGCGGTATTACTTGCCGACCGGTTCGTTCTTCAACAACGACGTCATGTTCGTGCCGGGCAAATCGTTCGAGGACGGTACGGCCGTCTCCCTCGATACACTGAAACCTGTTGCCGATTTCTCGAAATATAAGGAAGACTACGATTACGTGCTGAAGCTGATGGGCTTGTCGGATGCGTACGTGCAGTCTCTCCCGAAACGATAAACGATATGAAAAATCCCTTCTTCCGGCGGCGAACCGGTGAAAGGGATTTTTCATTTCACGCATGAATCACGCGCTCGAACTCTTGCTGCAGCCGGCGGGTCACCGGTCCGGGAACGCCTGTACCGACCGTTCTTCCGTCAACCTCGATCACCGGCATCACCTCGATCGTCGTGCCCGTGAGCAGCACCTCGTCGGCGGCTAGAAGCTCGTGGACGGAGAAGCTCCGTTCCTCCGTCGGAATTTCCGCCCGGGCGGCCAGCCTCAGCACGACGGCGCGCGTGATGCCGTGCAGAATCAGGTGATTGGCCGGGTGGGTGATTAAGCTGCCGTCCTTCACGATCATGACGTTCGAGGCGCTGCTCTCGGTTACGGTTCCGCCGCGATGAAGGACGGCGTCGTCCGCCCCGCGGTCCGCCGCCTCCTGCTTGGCCAGCACGTTCGCCAGCAGGTTCAGCGTTTTGTAATCGCAATGGAGCCAGCGCACGTCCTCGGCCGTTATGGCTTTATAACCGGTCTGCATGGCGGCGATCGGGCGCTTCGTTTCCGTGCAGTACGCCATCGCGACCGGGTCCGCATCGCGGGGGAACAAGTGGCTGCGCGGCGCTTCTCCCCGCGTGATCTGCAAATAAACGGTTCCTTCTTGCAATCCGTTGCGACGGACCAATTCCTCCATCCGCCGCTTCAGGACTTCGGTCGAATGGGGCAGCCGAATCCGGATGCCGGCCGCGCTCTTCTCCAGGCGGGCGAAATGGGCGTCCGCTTCGAACAGCTTGCCTCCGTACACGCGGAATACCTCGTAGACGCCGTCCCCGAAATAATAGCCGCGGTCCTCCGGAGAGATCCTCACTTCATCCGCCGGCAGCCAGCGGTCTTGATACCAATAGATTTGCGACAACGCTCTTCTCCTCCCGTCAGGGGTGCGATGTTTCGTCGAATCCGGATTCGAACGAGACGTACTCTCTCAGTTTAACCCGGCAGGCGAAGGCGTTTCAATCCGCCGAGCGCCGCTACGGGGCCGAGCCAGAGGCGATCTCCGTTAGCCCCGTATCGTCGAAGGCCGGAACCGCTTGTCCTTGCGCGGCCTGCAGCATGCGTTCCACGATGCGGGTTCCGATCCCGGCTTCGTTCTGGGAAACGGCAGCTTTGATCTGCCCGTTCGCGATCGCTTCCCGGATTTTCGGCGTAACGCCGAAGGTGACGGCGTAACGGGTCAAGCCTTTGGCTTTCCACACAAGGACGGAAGCCGGGCCCGATACGACGTCCAAAGCGATGAACGCGTCGAAATGGGGATGGGCGTCGATCATCTCCTCCAGATCGGACAACGCTTTGTCTTCGCTTCCTTCGTTGTACCGAACCTCCAGCACCTGGATATCCGTATGGGCATTAATATAGTCCAGCATGCCCTGCAGCCGTTGGCCCAGGCTTCTCATCCGGCTCATGCCCGTTTCCACCAGCACCATGCCCCGGCCCTTCAGCTGCCGGTCGATCGCTTGCCCCATGCGGACGCCGGCTTCGACGTTGTCGACGCCGACGAAGCCGAGCCGTTTGCTCGACGGCGCGTCGGATTCGAAGCAGATGACCGGGATTCCGCCGAGCACCGCCTTGTCGATGACGGGGGCGAGCGCGTCCGAATCGACCGGATCGATCGCGATCGCGTCGACTCCCATCTTGATCATCGTCTCCATCATCCGGATTTGCTGCTCCAGATTGGCCTCGTCGGGCGCTTTGACCACGAGCCGGACACCGGCCGGCTCGGCCGCTTTCTGCGCGGTTTCCGTCATGGTTTCGTAGTAGGGATGCGCCATCGGATAGATGATGCCGAACGTATAGGAATAGGGGGCCGCCGATGCTCCCCCTGCCGGAGAGGAGGAGACCGGCGTCTCTCCGGCAGCGCCGGTGCAGCCCGCGAGCGCGGCTAGCAAACCAGCGGCAAGCGGCAGCCGCGTCCATTTACGATACTTGCCCGCCTGTCGCATCGGCATCCCCCTCCGGCGCTTTGACGTCCGCGGCCCCTTGGCGGCGGTATTCGCGGGCGGTCATTCCCGTCATTTTCTTGAACAGGTTGGAGAAGTAATGCGCGTCGTTGTAGCCGACCCGGTAGGCGACCTCGTAGGTTTTGTCCCTTGTCGTCTGCAGAAGCTCCATCGCTTTGCGGATGCGGGTTTGCGTCAAATACTCGATGAACGTTTGGCCCGTTTCCTGGCTGAACACCTTGCTCAAGTGGCCGGGACTGACACGAACCCGCTCGGCCGCGTCTTGCAGGGAGAGCCGGTCGTCGGCGTAACGCTCGTGAATGAATTCCTTTACGGCAGCGATCAATTCGCCGTATTTGTCCGAAGCCAAGGCGCGCCATTCCCAGAACCGTTCCGCCAGCAGGGTCAAGTAACGGACGGCATCCTCCCAGCTGCGGATGTCCCGGATTTTGTCCTGCAAGGCTCCGACCGCGGCCTCCGTCAGCTCCGCCGGGCGGAACGTTTCTTTCGCGGCGCGAAGCGTCTCCAAAGTAATATCGTTCATGAGGTAATAACCGTACAAGGAAGATTTCCAGTCGATCGCCCGCAGTCCTTCGGCGAAGCCGCGGATGAAGCCGTCCGCACCCGCGGGGCGGCCGATCTTCAGGAATTCCACGAATTTCGGCCGGTCTAGCGGGGCGGCTTCATGGGAGCCGATGCCCGCAGCTTCGCGCAGAGCCAGCTCGTTCATTCTCGTCAGCCGCTTCCAATTGCGGTCTTCTTCGGCCTCCATGAACGAAGCGTGGATGCCCTGGAGCCGATCCTGCACCGAACCGATGCCGACAGTAACCGGACAGGGAAGGGCGTTTTCCAGCTCCGGGAGGATGCTCTGCTGCAGCCGTTCCAACGTGAGCTCCACTTCGCCGCAGGAATCGCCGGTGACGATCCAGACGATTTCGGCGCGGCTGCGACGGTAACCGAGCACCCCGTCCAGCTGTCGGCCGCGCGCTTCGATTTCCGCGTCCGCTCGCCGCAGCAGCTCTGCGTCCGCGTCCGCGGCCGGTTCCGGGAAACGCAGGTCCCAGACCGCCGCCGCGTAGAACCGGGAGAGCAGCGGAAGCCCGAGCGAGGCGGCGGCTTCCGCGGCTTCCGCCGTCGTAACGAGTCCGCCGCACAAGTCGGCCAGCAGCTTGTCTTTCGTGTACGCGCCGGCCGATTTCTCGCGGTTCTCCCGATCGATCTTGAGGCAGACCGACTGCAGGACTTGCATGAGGTCGGCCGCCCCGATCGGCTTGAGGATGTATTCTTCGACCCCGATACGCAGGGCGCTCCGGGCATAATGGAATTCGTCATGCCCGCTCAGGATGACGATCTTCATATGCGGCATCCGCCGGCGGACGATGCTGCTCAGCTCGAGTCCGTCCATGAACGGCATCTTGATATCGGTGATCAGGATGTCCGGATTCCATTTCTCGATCAAGGGGAGCGCCGTCTCGCCGTCGGAGGCGTCCCCGCAGTAGATCAACCCTGCCCGCTCCCAATCGATGCTTTCGCGTATATTTTCCCGGATGACGATTTCGTCGTCGACGAGCATCACTTTTTTCATCCGACCCGCCTCCTCATTTCTTCGGAATCCGCACGAAAATGCGGGTGCCGGCGCCCTCCGCGCTTTCGATCCCGACCCCGTACCGTTCGCCGAAATACAGCCGGATCCGCTGGTGCACGTTCTGGAGGCCGAAGCCGCCGCCCGCTCCGTCTTCCTCTTCGTCCGGGGCGCGCTGCCGGTTCAAGCCTTCCCGGACTTCCGCGAGGCGCTCGGCGCTCATGCCGGCGCCGTCGTCTTCGACCGTCAGGACGATGTCCCGTTCCTGCTCGACATGGCCGCCGATCCGGATCATGCCTTTGCCCCGTTTGTTTTTGATGCCGTGATACAGCGCGTTTTCGACGAGCGGCTGCAGCGTCATTTTCAGGATCGGGAACACCTGCAATTCCCCGTCCACCGAAATCTCGTAATCGAGGATGTCCCGGTAACGGATTTGCTGGATGATCAAGTAGCTTTGGACATGATCCAGCTCGGATTTGATCGAGATCCAGTCCCGTCCCTTGTTGAGGCTGATCCGGAAGAAACGGGAGAACGCCTGCACGAGCTGGATCACCTGATCCTTCTTGCCGGCTTCCGCCATCCAGACGACGGAATCGAGCGTGTTATAGAGGAAGTGGGGATTGATTTGCGCCTGCAGCGTCCGGAGTTCGGCTTTCTGGACGAGCTCCTTCTCCCGGATGCTCTGGTCGAGCAGCGCTTTGATTTTCTCCAGCATGATATTGAAGCTCTTGCCCAGATCGGCGATTTCATCCTGACCGGCCGGCTTCACCTTCGCGTCCAGGTAGCCGCTCGCCGCCTGTCTCATTTTGTTTTTGAGAAACTGGATCGGACGGGTCAGCCGGGCGGTGATGAAGAAGTATAACGTGATCGTGAACAGGATGCTGAGCATGACGCTGACGATGATGAGCTGGCGGATCTCGTTGGCGTCCTGTACGATCTCCTGCAGCGTGACGTTTCCGACGATTTTCCACCCGGTGGCGGAGGATGTCGTGAAGACAACGAATTTCGGCTTGCCGGATTGGCGCAGCACGAAGCTGTCTTGCGTTTGGCCCAGCTTCCGATCCGACCAATCGATCTGCCGCAGCGCTTCCTTCTTCGCCGGGTCGGCCGGGGCGAACAGCGGAGTGCCTTCCGGATCGGCCACGTAGAAAAACCCGGTATCGCCGATCGTCACGTCGTTGCAGAACCGTTCCACGAACGAGTCGTCCAAGTCGATGACGATGAATCCGATGACCTCGTGGGTAATGCGCTGCTTGACGGTCGCCATGATCGAAATGACATCCGACTCAGGATAGGTGAAGCCGTCCAGTCGGTCCAGCGGCGAAGCGTCGGAAGGGGGGATGATCAAGGTCCGCCCGGGTTCTTTCGTCAATCGCTGAAAATGGGGATTGCGCATCGGATTGTGATCGAGCTGGAAGACGCCTTTGCGTTCGCTGATCCCTTTGCCGTACAGGTTGATCATGGTGATGTTGCGGACGTTCTCGTATTTGTAGATATCGCGGTAAAGCTCGAACGTCTTCAGGATGTCTTTGGCGTCGGCGTAAGTCTCGCTCTGCGAGAACAGAAACCGCAGCACCTGCGGATTGTTCTCCAGCTCGAGCAGCTTGCCGGTGTCCTGGAACAGGACGTCGATGTCGCGGGCGAGCCGGTTCGCCGCCAGCATCGCGGAAGCCTTGCTGTGACCGGAGATCGTATTGAAGGATTTCTGGTAGGAAATGAGGCCGACCGTGATCAGGGGGATGGAAGTCAAGATGACGAACATGGTCAGCAGCTTGGCTCTAAGGCTGGAATTGATGACGCGCACCGGATTCATCATGGGCTCTTCCGTCTCGCTTTCCGCACCGCTCGGGTTATGTCAAATGGGAGCTTCTATTACTATAGCAAAAGTTGCGGGGGCGGAGAGACGGAAATGGAAGCGCGACTAAAAAATCCAGCAAACGATGATAAATTTACACTTTCGCTCCTGAAGCGGCCGGCAAATGAATAAGAAAACAAAAACAATCCCCATCGGACTCCGTATTTTTCCGTTTTGGAAGCGCTCTATAATGGAGCCACACCAACCATGGTGATCCGAAGGGGAGGAATAGAACGATGAAGATGTTCGGCAAAAAGTGGGGCGTGCTTGCCGCGCTGATCGCGCTGATGCTCGCGGTCGCGGCATGCGGCGGCAAAAACGAAGGGGCGAGCCCGTCGCCCAGCGAAAGCTCGAAGGCGCCTGCGGCCAGCGAAAGCGCCAAACCAAGCGAATCCGCGAAACCAAGCGAATCCGCGAAACCGGCGGACAAGAAAGTGGTGCTCGGCTTCGCGCAGGTCGGCGCGGAAAGCGCTTGGCGGACGGCGAACACAAAGTCCATCCAGGAATCGGCCGCACAAGCGGGCTTCGAGCTGAAATTCTCAGATGCCCAGCAGAAGCAGGAAAACCAAATCAAGGCGATCCGGTCGTTCATTCAGCAGAAGGTCGACGTGATCGCATTCTCTCCGGTCGTCGAATCCGGATGGGACACCGTGCTGAAGGAAGCGAAGGACGCCGGCATTCCGGTCATCCTGACGGACCGCGCCGTCGACTCCAAAGACACGTCGCTGTACCGGACGTTCCTCGGCTCGGACTTCGTGGAAGAGGGACGCAAGGCCGGCCAATGGCTGGTTGACCAGTATAAGGACGCATCGGAAGACGTCAACATCGTGGAGCTGCAGGGCACGACCGGTTCCGCTCCGGCGAACGACCGGATGGCGGGCTTCCAGGAAGTGATCAAGACCAATCCGCACCTGAAGATCATCGCTTCGCAGACGGGAGAATTCACCCGCGCCAAAGGCAAGGAAGTCATGCAGGCATTCCTGCAGGCGCACAAGGACATCGACGTGCTGTACGCGCATAACGACGACATGGCGCTCGGCGCGATCCAGGCGATTGAAGCCGCCGGCCTGAAGCCGGGCACGGACATCAAAATCATCTCCGTCGACGCGGTGAAGGACGGCATGCAAGCCGCGAGCGAAGGCAAGATCAACTTCATCGTCGAGTGCAATCCGCTCCTCGGGCCGCAGTTGATGGAAGCCGTGAACGCCGTGCTTGAGGGCAAGGAAATTCCGCAGCGGATCGTGACCAAGGAAGGCACGTTCACGTCGGAGCAAGCCAAAGAAGCGCTCCCGACCCGCCAATATTAAGAAGCAAGCTCTGACAGCCTATTCGAAGATCAAGGGCAAAGCCGCTCCGTACCGTTCGGGCTCTTCCGCGCCGGAGCGGCTTTTCCCATGAAGGGAGGGAATCCGGTGGCCGAACGCGAACCGATTCTTGAAATGAAAGGCATCTGCAAGGAATTCCCGGGCGTCGCGGCCTTGACGAACGTCAATTTCCGGCTGTTTCCCGGTGAAGTCCACGCGCTTATGGGGGAGAACGGAGCCGGCAAATCGACGCTCATCAAGGTGCTTACCGGCGTGTATTCCATTACGCGGGGCACCGTGACGCTTGAAGGCCGGACGCACGAAGTTCGCAGTCCGCTGGAAGCGCAGCAGGCGGGGATCAGCACCGTTTATCAGGAAGTCAATTTGTGTCCGAACCTGTCGGTGGCGGAAAACATCTTCATCGGCCGGGAGCCGCGCCGGCTTGGCCGGATCCGGTGGAAGGAAATGAACGCGAGGGCGAAGGTGCTGCTGAAGGAGCGTCTCCACCTGGACATTGACGTCACGCTTCCGCTTGAGCATTATTCCGTCGCCATACAGCAGCTGGTCGCCATCGCGCGGGCGCTGAACGTCGAGGCCAAAGTGCTGATCCTGGACGAGCCGACGTCCAGCTTGGACCAGAGCGAAGTCCAGCAGCTGTTCGGGATCATGCGGAAGCTGAAGGGCGAAGGGTTGGCCATTCTGTTCGTCACCCATTTCCTGGACCAGGTGTACGAAATCTCCGACCGCATCACCATACTCCGAAACGGGGAATTCGTCGGGGAATACCCGGCCGCCGAGCTGCCCCGGATCGAGCTCGTCTCGCGCATGATCGGGAAGGCGCTGCATCTGCTGGAGGAGATGCCTAAGGCGCCAGCTTCGGCCAAATCCGGCGCCGAAACCGTCGCCGAAGCCAAGGGGCTCGGTCGGAAGGGGGCGATCGAGCCGTTCGACCTGCGGATCGGGCAAGGGGAGGTCGTCGGTCTGGCGGGACTGCTCGGATCGGGCCGCACGGAGGTCGCGCGGCTGTTCTTCGGCGCCGACCGCCCGGATTCGGGCAAGCTCACGTTCCGGGGGAAGGGAGGCGGCACCCGCGGGATCCAATCGCCCAGGCAAGCGCTCGACAACGGCATCGCCTTCTGCCCGGAAAACCGGAAAACCGAAGGGATCATCGACGACCTGACCGTTCGGGAGAACATCGTACTCGCGCTCCAAGCGCACCGGGGATGGTTCCGGACGATCTCCCGCAAACGCCAGGAGGAGATCGCGGACGAATACATCCGGAAGCTGAACATCAATCCTCCGAATCCGGAGCATTTGGTCAAAAACTTGAGCGGCGGCAACCAGCAGAAGGTCATTCTGGCACGCTGGCTGCTGACGCAGCCGAAGCTGCTGATCCTGGATGAACCGACGCGGGGCATCGATATCGGCGCGAAGGCCGAAATCCAGAAGCTGGTCCTTCAGCTCGCCGGCGAGGGGATGTCCGTGCTCTTCGTTTCGTCCGAGCTGGAGGAAGTCCTCCGCGTCAGCGACCGGATCGCCGTGCTTCGGGACCGCCGCGTGGTCAAGGAAATCGCGGACCAAAACATCAGCCAGCAGCATGTCATGCAGGCGATCGCGGGAGTGTGAAAGCCATGAACCGAATATTGAAACACCACCTGTTTTGGCCGATCGCCGTCCTGGCCGCGCTGCTGCTGTTCAATTTCCTGTACTCGTCGGACTTCTTCCGCATCGGGATGCGGGGCGGGAGGCTGTTCGGCAGCCTGATCGACATCCTGAATTTCGGGGCGCCCCTGATCCTGGTCGCCATCGGGATGACGCTCGTCATCGCGGCCAAAGGCATCGACTTGTCCGTCGGCTCCGTCGTCGCGATCTCCGGCGCCATGGCGTGCCTGACGATCAGCAAAGGCACCGGCGGAGATTCTCTCGCCTTGGTGCTGACCGCCGCCGGCGCCGCCCTGGGATTGTCGCTGCTGCTGGGCTTGTGGAACGGGTTTCTCGTCGCGGGAGCGGGCATCCAACCGATCATCGCCACGCTGATTCTCATGGTGGCCGGACGCGGGATCGCGCAGCTCATCACGGATGGCCAGATCATTACGGTGAACAGCCCGAAGTACCAATATATCGGCTCCGGGGCGCTGGCGGGTCTGCCGTTTTCCATTTTCATCGTTCTCGCCTTGTTCCTTCTGGCTTCTCTGCTGACGAGAAAAACCGCCTTGGGCCTGTTTATCGAATCGGTCGGCGTAAGTCCGCGCGCCAGCCGCCTGGCCGGGATCCGGTCGGGGTGGGTCATCGCTGCCGTGTATGTGTTCTGCGGCTTCTGCGCCGGCATCGCGGGTCTCATCCTCAGCTCCAACGTCGCCAGCGCGGACGGCAATAACGCCGGCCAATGGTACGAGCTGGACGCGATTCTGGCCGTCGTCATCGGCGGGACCTCGCTGAACGGAGGACGGTTTTACTTGACGGGGACCGTCATCGGCGCCTTGATCATCCAGACGCTGACGACAACGATCTATATGACCGGCGTGCCGCCGACCATCACGCTTGTCGTGAAGGCGTTCGTGGTGCTCGCCGTATGCCTGATCCAATCGGAAACGTTCCGCCAGGCGCTCGTGCAACGATGGAAAACCCGCCGCTATCCGGCCGAACGGGAGGTCGCGCGCCATGTTTAACCGGAAATACGTCCCGATATTCGTCACGGTCGGCTTATTCGCGCTTATGTTCGCCGCGGGATCTTTCCGCTACACCGGTTTTTTCTCGCTGCAAGTCATTTTGAATTTGCTGATCGATAATGCCTACCTGCTCATCGCGGCCGTCGGCATGACGCTCGTTATCGTGTCCGGAGGCATCGACCTGTCGGTGGGTTCGGTCATCGCGCTTACCACGATGGTGTCCGCGAGCCTCGTCCAGCAACACGGTTGGCCGCCCGCCGTCGTCATTCCGCTCGTGCTTGCGATGGGTGCCGTCTTCGGCTCGGGAATGGGCGCGATCATCCACTATTTCAAAATCCAACCGTTTATCGTCACGCTTGCCGGCATGTTCCTGGCCCGGGGCTTATGCTATGTCATCGACATCAATACGATCACGATCGATAACGCCTTCTATACGAAAGCAGCGCAGACGCGTATTCACCTGCCGGGCGGAAACACGGTGTCCGTCAGCGTCGTCATCGCGCTCATCGTGGTCGCCATCGGCATTTACATCGCGCATTACACCCGTTTCGGCCGCAACGCGTACGCGCTGGGAGGAAGCGAACAGTCGGCGCTGCTCATGGGACTTCCCGTCGGGAAGACGAAGATATCGGTCTACTTGCTCAGCGGCTTGTGTTCTTCGCTTGCGGGCGTCGTGTTTACGTTCTATATGTTGTCCGGGTACGGCATGCATGCGATCGGCACGGAGCTCGACACGATCGCGGCCGTCGTCATCGGCGGCACGCTGCTGACGGGCGGCGTCGGGTACGTGGTCGGAACGTTTTTCGGGGTCATGATCCAGGGCGTCATCCAGACGATCATCAGCTTCGAGGGGACGCTCAGCTCCTGGTGGACGAAGATCGCCATCGGTTTGCTGCTGTTTCTGTTCATCGTGCTGCAGAGATTGCTGAGTTCCGGGAAGGCGGCATGGAAGGGGTAGCGAAGGCGAGGAGCGCGGGCGAACCGGCGAATCTCAACGCGCGGCCGGCTGCTTGAAGGAAATATCCTGTCAGGTGGAGAATCATATGTCTAGCTTCTTCGTTATGAGGCAGCCGAAGACGGACGGATCGCGAAGGTGAGGGAATGACATGAGGATTCTGAAATGGACCGCGGCATGCTGCCTCCTTTCCATTCTGCTCCTGGACTTGTCCGGTTGCGCGTGGGGAAGCGGCCCGGACGTTCAGCCCGTCGCCGAACCGGTGCCCAAGCCGTCTGCCGGGCAACCGGCCGATCCGGCCGCGGAGAGCCAGACGCCCGAGCGTCCTATCGTGCTCGGGTTCTCTCAGCTCGGATCCGAGAGCGACTGGCGGATCGCGAACACGAATTCGATCCGGGACGCCGCCCGGGAGGCCGGCATCACGCTGCTGCTCGAGAACGCCGAGCAATCGCAGGAGAAGCAATTCGAAGCCATCCGCTCGTTCATCCGCAAGAAGGTCGACGTCATCGCGTTCGCGCCGGTAATCCAATCCGGATGGGAACCCATCCTGAAGGAAGCGCAGCAGGCGGGCATTCCGGTGATCCTGTCCGACCGCGCCGTGGACGTCCGGGATACGTCGCTGTACGTCACGTTCATCGGGTCCGATTTTTACGAAGAGGGCGTCAAAGCCGGGAAATATTTGCTCGACAAGATGCGCGACGTGCCCGGTCCGATCCGGATCGCGGAGCTGGAAGGCACCGTCGGTTCGACGCCGTCGATCGACCGCGGGCAAGGCTTCCGGGATACGATCCGATCGCGCGCCGACCTGGAAATCGTAAGCAGCGCCCCGGCGGATTTCACGATGGAGAAGGGCCGGGAAGTGATGCGGGCGTTCCTGAAGAAGGACGGGAAGCCGCCGCACGTCCTGTTTGCGCACAACGACGACATGGCGCTCGGCGCGATCGAGGCGATCGAAGAGGCGGGGCTCGCGCCCGGCAAGGACATCGT
Organism: Cohnella sp. CFH 77786; assembly: GCF_019400745.1. Classification (GTDB taxonomy): domain Bacteria; phylum Bacillota; class Bacilli; order Paenibacillales; family Paenibacillaceae; genus Cohnella. Next base: position 518,795 of record NZ_WJIB01000002.1, read on the forward strand.
CGTCATCTCCGTCGACGGGACCCGGAAAGCCTTCGAGAAGATGGTGGAGGGCAAAATCAACTGCGTCGTGGAGTGCAACCCGCTCTTAGGGCCCTTGATCATGCAGGCGGCGAAGGAAATCATGCAGGGGCGCACGCTTCCCAAAAGGATCGCGTCCCCGGAGAGCGTGTTCACGGAGGAAATGGCGGCGGTCGAGGTCGGCAACCGGAAGTATTAGCGCGTTGGCGGCTCCGGGACGGATCGCCGGGCGAAGTTACCATGAAGGCGGCTCGGCGACGGAACGCCGGGCGAAGTAACCTTGAATGCGGCTCGGCGACGGATCGCCGGGCGAAGTAACCGTGAATGCGGCTTGGCGACGGCTCGTTAGACGAACTTACGGGGAAGGCGGCTCGGCGACGGATCGCCGGACGATCAACTCGGCGGGCAGAACGATTTTCTTCCATGGGGCGGAAGGCTCCCGCTCCTGAATCCGCTCCAGCAGCATCTGCATGCCGATGTAGCCGAAATGGTAGGCTTGCTGCGCAATGACGGTGATAAACGGATCGAAATCGGCGTACGGTCCGAGGTCGTCGAAGCAGACGAGCGAGATTTGTTCGGGAACGGAGATTCCCCGCTTGCGCAGCACGCTCATCACTTCAAGGGCCAGCACGTTGTTGCCCGCGATGATGGCGGTCGGAGGCTCCGGCATGGCGTCCAGCCAAGCTTCGATGCCGGAGAGGTCGGAGCGGAGGCCGAAGCTCGTTTCATAAATATCGAGCTCGCCGCAGGGAAGGTCGTGCAGCTTCATCGCTTCCCGGTACCCTTGCAGGCGCAGGCGCGCGCTGGAGATGGAAGAGGAGCCGTTGATCATGGCGATCCGGCGGTGTCCATGTTCGGCAAGATGCTCGACGAGTCGCCGGCCGCCCTCCTTGCTGTCCCCGAGCACGACGTCGCAGCCGATGCCGGGCACCTCCCGGTCCAGCAGCACGAACGGGATGTTATGCCGGCGGAGCTTCTCCAGATGGGGGAGCGAAGGATCGCCCGCGGGCGCGACCAGCACGCCGTCCACGCGGGTGGAGAGAATCGTTTGGATATAATCGCTTTCCTTGTCCAGGCTTTCGTCGCTGTTGCCGAACAGCAGGCGGAAGCCGTTTTTCGTGGCTGCGTCTTCCGCTCCCCGGGCCAGCGTCGTATAGAAAGGGTTCGTAATGTCGGTGATCAGCAGGAACAGGATCCGGGTTTGCTGAAGCACGAGACTGCGGGCGGTCTGGTTCGGGACGTAGTTCAGCTCCTCCATGACCCGTTTCACCTTGGCCCTCGTTTTGTCGCTGATTTTTCCCGTGTTATTGATAACTCTCGAGACCGTCATCGCGGATACGCCCGCTTTCGCCGCGATATCGTATATCGTAACCATGAAGGCTGCTCCTCTTGTCGAATCGTTGTGTTTATCTTACCGGAGAAAATGGTTGACAGCAATACGTTTCCTTGATAGCGTAGAGTTATCGATAACATTTCAAGCGCTTTCAAAAAGTGCGGGAGGGTGTTCAAATTGGCGGATATACAGACGCGCTGGGCGGGCGGATTTCCGAAAATCGGAATCCGGCCGACGATCGACGGACGGCGCAAAGGCGTTCGGGAATCGCTGGAAGACCAGACGATGAACATGGCGAAGGCGACGGCGAAGCTGCTGACGGGCAACTTGCGCTATCCGGACGGTTCTCCGGTGGAATGCGTCATCGCGGATACGTGCATCGGCGGCGTGGCGGAAGCGGCGGCCTGTGCCGACAAGTTCGCCAAATCCGGGGTGGGGGTATCGATAACGGTCACCCCTTGCTGGTGTTACGGAACGGAAACGATGGACGCGGATCCTACGATCCCGAAGGCCGTATGGGGCTTTAACGGAACGGAGCGTCCCGGCGCGGTTTACTTGGCGGCGGTTCTGTCCGGATACGCGCAGAAGGGCCTGCCCGCGTTCGGCATCTATGGCGAGCAGGTGCAGGATGCCGGGGATACTTCGATTCCGGACGATGTTCGCGGCAAATTGTTGGCTTTTGCAAGGGCGGGTCTCGCGGTTGCGATCATGCGCGGCAAAGCCTATCTGTCCATGGGTTCGGTGTCCATGGGCATCGCGGGCTCCGTCGTCAACGACTCGTTCTTCCAGGACTATCTCGGCATGCGCAACGAGTACGTGGATATGACCGAATTCGTGCGCCGAATGGACACGGGCATTTACGACCCGGAGGAATTCGAACGCGCGCTTAAATGGGTGAAGGAGAATTGTCCGGAAGGACCGGACGACAACCCTCCGGGCATCCGAACCTCCCGCGAGCGGAAGGACAAAGACTGGGAGACCGTCGTCAAGATGGCGCTTATCGCCCGGGACCTGATGGTCGGCAACCCGAGACTGGCGGAACTTGGCTACGGCGAAGAAGCGCTCGGCCATAACGCGATCGTCTCCGGATTCCAGGGACAGCGGCAATGGACCGATCATTTTCCGAATGGGGATTTCCTCGAAGCGATTCTCAACTCCTCTTTCGACTGGAACGGCATCCGAGCACCTTATATCGTGGCAACGGAGAACGACAGCCTGAACGGCGCTGCCATGCTGATGGGATATTTGCTCACCAATACGGCGCAAATTTTTGCTGACGTCCGCACCTATTGGAGCCCGGAATCCGTCGAGCGGGTCACCGGCCATAAGCTGGAAGGGGCGGCGGCGGGAGGCATTCTGCATTTGATCAATTCCGGACCGGCGGCGCTCGACGGAACGGGGGAGCAGACGCGGGACGGCAAGCCGGCGATGAAGCCATTCTGGGAAATCAGCGAGGAAGAAGCGGATAAATGCCTGAAAGCGACGTCCTGGCGTCCGGCCGCCGTCGAGTATTTCAACGGGGGCGGGTATTCGACCGACTATTTGACGCGGGGCGGCATGCCGATGACGATGTCCCGCATCAACCTGGTGAAGGGCATTGGCCCCGTCCTGCAAATCGCGGAAGGGTATTCCGTCGATCTGCCGCCGGAGGTGCACGACGCGCTCGACGAGCGGACAAACCCGACTTGGCCGACGACCTGGTTCGCGCCGATCCTGACGGGAAGCGGCGCGTTCCGTTCCGTGTACGAAGTGATGGACAATTGGGGGGCCAACCACGGTTCGATCAGCTACGGCCATATCGGCGCGGACTTGATCACCTTGGCTTCCATGCTCCGGATTCCGGTCAACATGCACAACGTGTCCGCGGATCGCGTTTTCCGTCCCCGGGCTTGGGGACTGTTCGGCACGGACAACGCGGAAAGCGCCGATTTCAGAGCCTGCGGCAATTTCGGACCGCTGTACGGATAACGGAGAGGAGACTGAACGTTCATGAGCAGCAGTACCGCCATCCGCGAGGAGCTCTGCAAGTACGCGCAGAAAACCGTAGCGAACAAACTTGTCGTCGGACCGGGAGGCAATATCAGCGCCCGGCACGAAGGTACAATGTACTTGTCCCCCAGCGGCTTCGCGCTGGATGAAATCAAGCCGGAGCAATGGGTCGAGGTGGACATCGCGACCGGCGACATCACCGACATCGGCCTGCGCCCGTCTTCCGAAGTCCTTATGCATCTGTACGCGTACCGGGCGAATCCGAATATCGGCGCGATCGTCCATACGCATCCGCCTTACTGCATCGCGTTCACGCTGGTCGAGCGGGAGCTGCCGATCATGTTCCCCGACCAAGCGGCGCTTGTCGGCCGCACCGTGTACGTCGATTACGTGCTGCCGACGACCGACAAGCTGGCCGACGCGGTGGTGGCGAAGGTGAACGACGCAAGCTCGATATTGCTTGGCAACCACGGGCTGGTGACCACGGGCAGAAATTTACGCGAAGCGTATTACCGCACGGAAGTGGTCGAGGAGAGCTCGAAAATCTATTTGATCGCGAAGGCGATCCGGGAGCCGAAGGTGCTCACGGAAGAGGAGTTTCGGGAAATCGCTTCGCTTGAAAGCGAAGCGTACCGGATCCAGCTGCTTCAGAAGATGAAATGACCGGAGGTGGCGCGCGATGACCGAGCGGACGGCCGTGCTGGCGTTCGATTTGGGCGCCGGCAGCGGGCGCGCTTTGATCGGGGAACTCGCAGCAGCGGAAGGCGGAGAGCCGAAGCTGCAGGTGACGGAGCTCCACCGGTTTCCGAACCACGCGATCCAGGTCGGGCGGCATTTGCACTGGGATATCCTTCGGCTTCTGCACGAAATCAAGAAATCGATCCGCATCGCCTTCAAGGAAGGGTATGCGCCGCAGACGTTCGGCATCGATTCGTGGGGCGTCGACTTCGGGTTGATCGACGCAAACGGCGAGCTGTTGGGCAATCCGTACCATTACCGCGACCCGCAGACCGAAGGGCTGATCGAAGAGGTCAATGCGCTGATCGGCAAGGAGGAGCTGTTCCGGCAAAGCGGGCTGCAGTTCATGCCGTTCAACACGTTGTACCAGCTGTACGCGATGAAGAAAGCCGCGTCTCCGAAGCTGGAGGTCGCCCGCACGCTGCTGCTGACGCCGGATTTGCTCGCGTACTTGCTGACGGGCGTCCAATCGTGCGAATTCACGATGGCCACGACGACGCAGCTGTTCCATCCCGAGCGGCGCGCTTGGAACGCCGAGCTGATGGAGCGGCTCGGCATTCCGGCCGGGCTTTTTCTCGACCCGGCGGAGCCGGGGAGCGTCATCGGCCCGCTCGCGCCGGAAGTGCGCGAGGAGCTCGGAGTGCCCGCGATAACCGCGGTCTCCGTCGGCACGCACGATACGGAGTCGGCGATCGCCGCGGTCCCGGCGGGCGATGAGCCGTTCGCGTACCTCGTCTGCGGCACATGGTCGCTTCTCGGGACCGAGATGGCGGAACCTTTGTTGACATTGGACGCGATGGAGATGGAGTTCTCCAACGAAGGCGGCGTCGGCGGGACGTATCAGCTGCTCAAGAACATCATGGGATTGTGGCTGCTTCAGGAATGCAAGCGGGAATGGGACGAGAAGGGCAGCGGCGAAATCGGTTATCCCGAACTGGTGGCGGCGGCGGAAGCCGCAGAGCCGTTCCGCAGCCTCGTGAACCCGGACGATCCTCGCTTCTACGGGCCGGGCGGCATGCCGGACAAAATCAGATCCTATTGCGAGGAGACCGGGCAGCCGGCGCCGCGCAACGAAGGGGAGTTCGTCCGCTGCGTCCTGGAAAGCCTCGCCCTGCGATACCGCGAGGCGCTGGAACAGGCGGAGACGTTGACCGGCCGCGAGTACGGCGGGCTGCACATGGTGGGCGGCGGCATCCAGAACCGGCTGCTGTGCCGGTTTACCGCCGACGCCTTGGGCCGGCCGGTATGGGCTGGCCCCGTCGAGGCGAGCGCGATCGGCAACATGCTGATGCAGCTCGTCGCGCTCGGCCGCTGCACCGGCTTGCCGGAAGCGCGCCGCCTCGTTGCGTCGTCGTTCCCGGTCGAGCAATACGCGCCGGCGGCCGACGTCTCCGCTTGGGAAGCGGCATATGTGCGGTTCCGGAAGCAGAAGCCGTCGGCGGGGGCGTAAGCTGGCGGGCTCGAGAGCCTCGGGCGGAGTTAAGCCTGCCCGGCGAGCATAACATGCGAGCACGCTGCCGAGGTGGCGGTGATAAGCTCGCCCGACGAGCTTAACGTACATGCACGCTGCCACGGTGGCTGAGATAAGCTCGCCCGACGAGCTTAACGTACATGCACGCTGCCGCATAGGCGGAGATAAGCTCGCCTGGAGAGCATAACGAGCGTGCACGCTTTCGCGATGGTGGAGATAAGCTCGCCTGGCGAGCATAACATGCGAGCACGCTGCCGCGGAGGAGAAGATAAGCTCGCCAGACGAGCTTAACGTACATGCACGCTGCCGCGGGGGCGGAGATAAGCTCGCCTGGCGAGCATAACGAGCGTGCACGCTTCTGCGGAGGCTGAGATAAGCTCGCCAGACGAGCTTAACGTACATGCACGCTGCCGCGGGGGCGGAGATAAGCTCGCCAGACGAGCTTAACGTACATGCACGCTGCCGCGGGGGCGGAGATAAGCTCGCCTGGCGAGCATAACGAGCGTGCACGCTTCTGCGGAGGCGGAGATAAGCTCGCCTGGCGAGCATAACGAGCGTGCACGCTGCCCTGTGGCGGAGATAAGCTCGCCTGGCGAGCATAATGAGCGTGCAGGCTGCTGCGGAGGCGGAGATAAGCTCGCCAGACGAGCTAACGTATCTGCACGCTGCCGCGGAGGAGGAGATAAGCTCGCCCGGCGAGCATAACATGCGAGCACGCTGCCGAGGTGGCGGTGATAAGCTCGCCCGACGAGCTTAACGTACATGCACGCTGCCGCATAGGCGGAGATAAGCTCGCCTGGCGAGCATAACGAGCGTGCACGCTGCCCTGTGGCGGAGAAGAACCAGAGGCTTAAACGGGTTTTGATAAATCGATGATGGAACCATCATAGAGAGGTGGAAACAGATGCTGATCGGCATTCCGAAAATCCTGTCGCCGGAGCTGCTCAAAGTCTTGATGGAAATGGGTCATGGTGACGAAATCGTACTGGCGGACGGTAATTTTCCCGCGGCCAGCCATGCTCGGCGGCTGATCCGTTGCGACGGCCTCGGCATCCCGGAGCTGCTGGACGCGGTACTGAAGCTGTTCCCGCTGGATCCGTACGTGCCGAAGCCGGCTGCGCTCATGCAAGTCGTTCCCGGCGATCCGGTGAAAACCCCGATCTGGGAAACGTACGCGGACGTGATCCGGCAGCGAGCCGGACTGGCCGAGCCGTTCGAACAAGTGGAACGTTTCGCCTTCTACGAGAGAGCCAAACAAGCGTATGCGGTCGTCGCGACGGGGGAGAGCGCCTTGTACGCGAACCTGATCCTGAAGAAAGGCGTCGTTACGGACGCCTGAAGATCGCCTCGAAAGTCCCGGCCAACCCGGCGCGCGTTCTACCGCGCCGACCGCTGCCGGGACTTTTTTGTTGAGGAAACTTTCCCCCGGGCACCGTCCCGACCCCCGTTTCCCATAATGGTGAAAACATCATCGTCAAGCGGCAATCTCTTAATTCCGCCTAAACACCGAGATGCGGCGGAGTTAAGGAACAAAATACCTTAATTCCTACAAAACACAGAGAGAGCGGCGGAGTAAAGGTACAAAATGCCTTAACTCCGCCAAAACACCGAGAGAGCGGCGGAGTAAAGGTACAAAATGCCTTAACTCCGCCAAAACACCGAGAGAGCGGCGGAGTAAAGGTACAAAATACCTTAACTCCGCCAAATCACCGAGAGAGCGGCGGAGTTAAGGAACAAAATGCCCTAACTCCGCCTAAACACCGAGAGAGCGGCAGAGTTAAGGAACAAAATGCCCTAACTCCGCCAAAACATCGAGAGAGCGGCAGAGTTAAGGAACAAAATACCTTAACTCCGCCAAAACACCGAGAGAGCGGCGGAGTAAAGGTACAAAATGCCTTAACTCCGCCTAAACACCGAGAGTGCGGCAGAGTTAAGGAACAAAATACCTTAACTCCGCCAAAACCCCGAGTGAGCGGCGGAGTTAAGGAACAAAATGCCCTAACTCCGCCAAGACACCGAGAGAGCGGCAGAGTTAAGGAACAAAATGCCTTAACTCCGCCAAAACACCGAGAAAGCGGCGGAGTAAAGGTACAAAATGCCTTAATTCCACCGCAAAGACGGCAGAGGGCTGAGTTTATCATGATAAGGATCATATCCCGGGCCATCGCCCGAGTTATCTCAGTCCGTGCATATGCTTGAACTGTTCCGGCGTCCGGCCTTCCAGCTTCTTGAACACGGCGCCGAAATAGCTCGGGTTGTCCATGCCGACGCGCGCGGCAACGTCGCGGATCGGAAGATCGGGATGGCGGAACATCAGCTCCTTGCTCCGTTTGATCCGCTCGAGGTTGACGTATGCCATCGGCCGCATGCCGAGCGTTTTACGGAACAGCGTACACAGATGCTGCGGGCTCGTTCCGATCGCGCCGGCCAATTCCGCGATGCCGATCGGCCGGTGAAGCCGCTCCTCGATCAACCGGAGCACCGGGTCCAATCGCGACCGGTGCACGCCGGTTTTCACCGGCTGCCCGTGCACGATGGTCTGCAAGTCCAGGAGAAAAGCGTACAAGATTTTCGAAAACTCGATCGCAGAAGTAGGAGGCGCCGATCGCGCCGCTGCCAGCAAATTCCTTAAATGAGAAAGCGCGAGCTCCGGTTCCGCGGTGCCGTACACGCCCGTTTCCGCGATGCCCGCCTGCCCGAGCAGCTGCCCCGCTAATCCGCCGTCGAAGGAGACCCAGTAGATTTCCCAGGGAGATTTGATCGGAGCGTAACGATGGGGGATGCGGGGATAGAGGCATACCCCTTGTCCGGCTTTGGCGGTCACCCGCCGCTCCCCGCAAATCAGTTCACCTTCCCCGGACACGATTTGCAGCCATTGATAGTGCGGGAAGCCGTCCGGCCTCCGCATGGCGTCTTGATGATCCCAATGCCCTACAGTGGTCAAATGGACCGGGAGCCTGGCGTCGAGCTCGCTCACCACCGGAAACAGGGCGATGTCCGTCATCCGCGACTTCCTTTCAAATTTTGATATCCTGGCGAAAATACTAGTATTGGATTGCACACGATCGGCCATTATAATTTGAATATAGTTATATTATGCATAGGGAGTGTCCCCATTGTCCAAAACAAAATTCGTCTACGTTCCGCCGGTGAACGGATATCCGGAATGGAACAACAATCCCGACATCTTCGCCTTGAATCGAATGGACGCGCACGCCGCCTTCCTTCCGTACGATACGCTCGAAGAAGCGCTCAAAGGCAATCGGGATACTTCCGCTTACAAAGTCTCCCTGAACGGCAGCTGGAAATTCGCTTGGGCGAAAAACCCGGACTCGCGTATCGCGAACTTTTACGAAAGGGACTACGATTGTTCCGGCTGGGCCGAAATCCCGGTGCCTTCCCATTGGCAGCTGAAGGGATACGACTACCCCCAATACACGAACGTCCGCTACCCTTGGATCGAGCACGACGACATCCGCCCTCCGTTCGCGCCGACGAACTACAATCCGGTCGGCTCCTACGTCCGGTCGTTCACCGTTCCGGAGTCATGGGCGGGCAAACCCGTTTTCATCAGCTTCCAAGGCGTGGAGTCGGCGTTCTATGTCTGGCTGAACGGCGAGCTCGTCGGCTATTGCGAAGATACGTTCACGCCCGCGGAATTCGACCTGACCCCCTACCTGAGCGAAGGGGAGAACAAGCTGGCGGTCGAGGTGTACCGCTGGTGCGACGGCAGCTGGCTGGAGGATCAGGACTTCTGGCGGCTGAGCGGCATATTCCGCGAGGTGTACCTGTTCACCGCGCCTGACGTGCATCTCTATGATTTTCAGGCGAATACGGACTTGGACGCCGATTTCCGAGACGCGGAAGTCCGGGTATCCGCCAAGCTGGTGAATTACTACGAACGCGATGCCGGAACGGTGACGCTGGAAGCGCAGCTCTACGATCCTGCGGGCAATCCCGTGCTTCCGAACCCGCTGCGGATGGAATCCGCCCTCGGTTCCGGTGAATCAGGCACCGTCCAAGGCGCCGCGACTGTCGGCAATCCGAAGAAATGGAGCGCCGAACATCCGAATTTGTATACGCTGGTCCTAAGACTCGCGGACGCCGCAGGGCAGACGATTCAGTACGCGAGCTGCAGGATCGGTTTCCGCAAATTCGAGATCGTGGACGGTTTGATGAAAATCAACGGCCAGCGCATCGTGTTCAAAGGCGTCAACCGGCACGAGTTTTCCTGCGACGAAGGACGGGTGCCGCAATTCGAAGACATGCTGCGCGACGTCCGCCTCATGAAGTCGCACAACATCAACGCGGTCAGGACTTCCCATTACCCCAACGATTCCAGATGGTACGATCTGTGCGACGAGTACGGCTTGTACGTGATCGACGAAACGAATCTCGAGACCCACGGCAGCTGGCAGTACGGGCAAGTCGAGGAAGGGGACACCGTGCCGGGAAGCAAGCCGGAATGGAGCGAGAACGTCCTCGACCGTTGCAAGTCCATGCTGGAGCGGGACAAGAACCACCCGTCCATCCTCATCTGGTCGCTCGGCAACGAAGCATGGGGCGGCAGCAATTTCGTCAAGATGCACGACTACCTGAGGGAACGCGATCCTTCCCGGCCCGTGCATTACGAAGGCGTGATGCACTGTCGGCCGTTCGATTCGGCTTCCGATATGGAGAGCCAAATGTATTCCCCGCCGAGAGCGCTCGAGGAATACGCGCGGCGGCCGGGAGACAAGAAGCCTTTCATTCTCTGCGAATACAGCCATGCGATGGGCAACTCGTGCGGTGGACTCGAGAAATACACGGAGCTGTTCGAGCAATATCCGGTCCTGCAAGGCGGATTTATTTGGGATTGGGTCGACCAGGCCATCCGCGTGACGGAAGCGGACGGTTCCAGCCATTTGGCTTACGGAGGCGATTTCGGGGAATCTCCGCACGACGGCAACTTCTGCGGCAATGGTCTGATCTTCGCGGACCGGTCCGTTTCCCCGAAGCTGTACGAGGTGAAAAAATGCTATCAGAACGTTCGCATCACTTCGGACGATTTGTCCAAAGGGACGTTCGCCGTCAAGAACGGCAACCTTTTTACGGATTTGAGCGAATTCGCTTTCCGCTGGACGCTTTCCCGCGGCGGGGTTCCGGTGGATGAAGGACGGATCCCGGTTCAAGGGGCACCAGGGGAAACCGTCATCGTGGATCTGCTGCATGCGTACCCGAGCAACGCCGCTTACGGCGACGAGCATGTTTTGACGCTGAGCATGCACTTGCAGGAAGGCACGAAATGGGCGGAAGCCGGCCACGAGCTGGCATGGGAGCAGTTCGTGCTGCCCGCGTCCGGGCAAACGCCGGTGGCGGCGCCCGCTTCGGCCGTTTATCCGGCGCTGCGGGTCAGGGAGGAAGGAACGAGCGTTCATCTCGAAGGCGAAGGGTTCACGGTCCGGTTCGATCTGGACAGCGGAAACCTCTCGTCCTACCGGATCGGCGACGTGGAGCTGCTGCGGCAAGCTCCCGCTCCTAATTTCTGGCGCGCCTATACCGACAACGACCGCGGCAACGGCCACCCGCAAAGGACGGCCGTTTGGAGGGAAGCCGGCCCGAACCGCAAGCTGCTCGGCCTGGAATGGGTATCGGGAACCGACCGTGTGCAGGTTAACGTCCGCTACGGGCTTCCGACGGCGCCGGAATCGACGTTGGACCTGCGGTACGAAGTTGCCGGCAACGGAGAGATCGCGGTGTCGGGCAGTTTGCATCCGGGCCAAGGCAATCCGGAAATTCCGGAGATCGGCCTCCTGTTCGCCATGGAGCCGTCGTTCGACCGCATCGTCTGGTATGGCCGCGGGCCGCACGAGAACCATTGGGACCGGAAAACCGGCGCGAAGCTGGGCCTGCATGAAGGGCTCGTTTCCGAACAAGTCGTTCCTTACCTTCGTCCGCAGGAGTGCGGAAACAAAACCGACGTGCGTTACGCGACGGTTACCGACGCGGCCGGAAAGGGATTCCGGATCGAGGGGCTGCCGGCGTTCGAGTTGAACGTGATGCCGTACACGCCTGACGAAATGGAGCAGTACGACCATTACCATCTGCTGCCGAAAGCGGAGAAAACGGTCGTGAGGATCAATCATCTGCAAATGGGCGTCGGCGGGGACGACAGCTGGGGCGCTCGGACGCATCCGGACTATACGCTGTTCTCGAACCGCTCTTACGACTTCCGCTTCAAAATCAAAGGCATATAAACCACAACCGCCGAAGGCCGGGAGCCGCTCTCCCGATCCTTGCGGCGGTTTTTGCTTTACGGCTGTCCGGTTCACTGGACTCCAAAATCCACGGAAAAACAGTGGCACAAACCAGCTTCTGCGAGTTTTTTGGGTCGGTGTAAAGTTAATTAAAGATATTCGTTGCCTATATCCCGCACTTTACCGATGATATGATGATCACATATCAGGCGCGGAACTGATTAGAGCACGATTTGAACATGGAAAAGGAGATGAAGAATTGGGTAAGGACAATATCATTAAATCCATGCTTTCTGAAAAGGTAAACATGACACCGAATGGATTCGTTGCGGATCAATTAAGCCCCGAACAGTTTGCCGGTTGCTACGAATTGTTTTTTGACAAGATTTTTGAAATTAGTTCATCCGACATAGCGGAAGTAGAAGGTTATGGCGAGTTTAATGATGAATGTAAAACAGAATATGGATCTTGCGAGGAGTTTCTGGTCGGTACCTTTACGGAAGATAAAGAGGGGTACTGGTATAATTGGAGGGAAATGTTCGAAACAACGGTTTTAGAGCGTGAATTCTTCGAAAACTACTTCAAGGAAATGGCGGACAGAATCCGTTATTGTGAAGGAAAACGTTATTTGGTTTACAATAACGCGTTTTTCGTCAATATCATCACAGATGGCCAGACAATGGTCGGTTTTCCTGACTGGAGCAGATCCGGCATTGGCGATTTGCTTTTGGATTTTGCCATCATGGACTTAAATAAGCCTTACCTAAAAATTCCGGAATTGTTGTTTGAGTACTGCAAGAAAAGAGCCATCATCATCCCGGATTTTAAGGAAAGATTCTTATGCATGGCTTATTATAAAGGGATCGACACCTTGCGCTGGCATGCATCGATTGACGACGTGGAGTCCTGCATATCCATCAAGAAATCCATCAGCGAATTGAAAGATCGAATTTATGCCTTATAGATGGTGACGGTATGAAATATGAAAATGCCGGCGATGTACTCCCGGGGGGACTATTGAAAGAAATCCAGAAATACGCGGCAGGAAAACTTCTTTATATACCCTCCGGGGAGGAAAAGAAGGCTTGGGGCGAAACGTCCGGTTACCGACATCAACTGCAGAGGCGCAACCTCATGATTCGCAATAAGTATGCCCATGGGATGACGGTTTCGGAACTTGCGGACGAATACTTTCTATCCTTGGATTCAATCAAGAAGATCATCTATTCGAAGAAAAACGACAGCCGTTTAACCTATGTTCCGACTTTAGAATCGGCTGTGCAATATGCGAATGTCGGGAAGATCGAAGAATGGATTCAATGCTATCTCCTGCTTACTCGAAAATCCGCTCCCCGTTTACAACATTTCATGAAAGAAGATCATTTATATTTTGGTGTCGTTAAGTTTCCATTGCGTCTCATTCAGCGTGATGGAATCGAGAACAGGAACAACCATGCGGATGAAAAAGATAACCATGCAGCCGCCCACCCGCCGCTTATCGTTCAGTATGAGGAAGGCATATTTCATTGCATCGTTCAGCAAGAATTATTGGCCTCATTAAAAAAACGCAAAGTAAACGCTTATCCCACCATAATCGTTATGAAAGAAAATGCCGATTATAAAAGATTTATGAAATACTATGGAACCGTACTCTATTATGTTGATAAAGTATGATATGAACGAAAGGGACACGTTCGTTCAATCTTTCCAAGAAAGGGCCATCCGAAATGGATGGCCTTAAAACTTGCAGGTGCTATGGAGAAGGAATTGACAGGCGAACCTCCCCGTCTTCGCGGCGATTGCCGAACCCACGTCGGGTTTTTACAATCATGATCGGGTCGCCTACAGTCTGTCACTTCCTAGCTTTTGCATTCAGGTTGGCAACAGCATTGGGTCGCATCGTTTCGGCTTGTCGAATCAGGTATGCCAATTCATTAATGGAGTTGCACCCCCCGCTCAAATCAGCAGAGACAGCCATTCCTCCCGGTCGACAGGGCCGAAATAGACCTTCAGGTCCAGGTCGGCCAGCGCCTCGCGGACGGCATCCCGATCATACCGCACGCCGATCAGACGCTGCGTCACTTCGCCGACTTCGCCTGTTCCGAAGAAGTCCCCGTATACGGCGGCTTCGCGGATGATGCCGGCCTCGACGTTTAATCGGACGTCATACGTGCCCGCCCCTTCGATCCGTTTCACCTGCTTCACGTTAAACGCCGGGGAGCGTCCGTAGTTCCACTCCCAGCTGCGGTACCGCTCGTCGGCCAGCTTCCGGACGGCTTCCCAATCCGCTTCCCCCATCTCGTATCGGTGGATATCGGTGCCGCCGAAGATCGACTCCAGCAAGAAACGCTTGAAAGCCTCCATTTCCATCGGTTCGGGCAGAAACTCCGAAATGTTGGCGACCCGACTGCGCACCGATTTGGTTGCTTTCGACTGGAACTTCGACGGATTCGCGTTCAAGGCGGCCACGATGGCATCGATTTCGGAATCGAACAGCAGCGTGCCGTGGCTGAACATGCGTCCCTTCGAAGCGAATTGGGCGTTGCCGGAAATTTTGCGTTCCCCGACTTGGAGGTCGTTGCGGCCGGTCAATTCCGCCTGCACGCCCAGCTTCCGCAAGGCCGCCACGACCGGTTCCGTGAATTTGCGGAAATTATGGAACGACTGGCCGTCGTCCCGGGTGATGAAGCTGAAATTCAGATTGCCCAAATCGTGGTACACCGCGCCGCCGCCCGACAGACGGCGGACGACATGGAGGCCCCGCTCGCGAACGTACGGTTCGTTCACTTCCTCCGCGGTGTTCTGGTTTTTGCCGATGATGATGGACGGTTCGTTGATGTAGAACAGCAAGTAGTCCTCGTCTGCGGGCAGCTTGCGGAGGGCATATTCCTCCAAGGCCAGGTTAAGGGCCGGATCGTGGATGTTGCCGTTGTCCAGAAAAAGCATAGGGTTCGCCGCCTTTATGTTAGGATGGAAAAGCGAGGTGACCCAGCAACGATGATGATACAACTCCGTCAAGGTACCATACATTGCGATATTTTCGGAGAAGGAAGGCCGCTGCTTGTTCTGCACGCCATGGGGCACGGATGATTTCCTCGACATGCTGCCGGACGCTGCCGAACGAACGGTTCGCCATCGTCGGAATGTCTTATGGAGGATTGCCGGCACAAGGAATTATACACCATCTGCACCTCCAGATCGACGGAATTTGCTTGATCGCGCCGGCCGGCGCAGCCATCGTGATTCTTGGCGGCACCGGTCATATGATCCCGATCGAGGGCAAAATCATGCTGGAAAGCCTGGTGACGGATTGGCTGGAGAGAGTGTCTTACCCGGACTAGAAAGGCCATTCCTTGCTGCGGTATTCGATCCCCAGTTCCCGAAACCACTCGTTTAATCCCGTCCACAGCTTTTCGCAAAGGCGATAAACGCGGTTTTTGTCGGTTAAATCCCCGGCCATGACGGATGCGGCCAGCTCCGTGAAACCGGCGGGCTTCAAGGGCATGCCCGTCGCTTCTTCCAGCGTCCGGGCCCGGGTGGAGAAATACCGCCGGTTCGCCAGCCCGACCAATTTCGCTGTCTGCCAGGCAAGGTCCGTCGCGCCGGTCGGAAGGTAATTCCAGTTGCCGGAACAATGGCTATTTCGGATTTTCGCCATCGTTTCATACGGTTCCCAAATCATGAATTGCCTCATGGTCTCTCTTACGGTTTCGTCCGGAATCGACGAAGGGACTTTTTTGATTTCATCGAACAGGGAGTCCGGATCGTGAATCGGAAGGATATCGACGTACGACCCTGCCCGAATAGGCCAACCGTCGTCGCACCCCGCCGCTTTGTTCCGGAATTCCGTTTCCGTTACGGCGCTGATCTCGAGTTTAAACGGCAACCAAATAAACTCATGTCCCTGAAGAGAGTATCCGTCTCTCGTGACGACATGGATTTCGATGTCCGAATAAGGACCATCCGATCCGCGGCCTAGGGAACCGTATATCCCGACGGCCAGGATGCCGTCTCCGTGCAGAGCCAGCAGCTTGTCTTTCGCGCGGTAAACGAAATGCAGTTTTTCTTCCCTCGTCGTAGAACAGGGGTAAGGCATCATGTCCATGCGGCGCGCCTCCCGTTTTGTTATTACTCCATTATATCGCCTTGACTTTTGCCGTGGGTGGAGTACGCTTGGAAGGGAATCCGGAAAACATCGACATCAAGCGGAACGGGAGCGAGAATACGCATGATTACACGCAAAGTAACCCCTTCGGAAAGCGGCAAACGGCTGCATCGGTTTCTCCGGACGTTGATGCCGAACATTCCGCTCGGGCAACTATACAAAATGATCGACCAAGGCAAGGTACGGGTCAACGGCAAGCGGAAAAACCAGAATTATGAGCTCGGAGCGGGCGATGAAATCGTCCTTCATGTCGAAGAGGCTTACTATAAAGAAGCGAGCGCCGGGGCGGCGCAGAAGAAGCCGAAGTTCGTCGGCGTCAGCTCGGACGTCGACGTGGTGTTCGAGGACGCGGAGCTGCTGGTCGCGAACAAGCCGGCGGGCATGCTGACCCACCCGGACCAAGCACAGCAAAGGGACACGCTCATAGGCCGGGTTCACGCGTATTTGTACCGCAAGGGCGAGCTGGACAGCGCGCTGTTCCTGCCGGCCACGGCCAACCGGCTGGACCGCAACACGAGCGGGCTCGTGCTGATCGGCAAAACGGCTGGCATGCTGCACCAGCTGAACCAGTGGATCCAGAAAAGGGAAATGGAGAAGTACTACGTCACCCTGGTGGAAGGCCGATTGAGCGGGGAAGGCGCGATAGAGGGCTCGCTTGTCCGGGACGAGAAGAGCAACCGGACGCTGGTCGTCGGTTCCCGCGGCGGCGAAGCCCAGGCAGAAACCCGTCCCGGCGAGAAGGAAGCGACGACGCGCTACAAAGTGCTGCAAACCGGCAAAACCTACTCTCTCGTCGAGGTGGAGCTGATCAGCGGCCGCACGCACCAGATCCGCACCCATTTCCAAAGCATCGGCCATCCTCTGCTCGGCGACATCAAATACGGAGGGCACGCGCTCGGAACGATCAATCACCAGCTGCTGCATGCCTGGCGGATGGTGCTGCCGGACGGGCGCGAGTTCCGCGCGCCTTGGCCGCCCCTGCTCCGAAGCGCGGTTTCCCGCGTCGGTCTCTCCTTAACCGGAAGTTCATACTGAGTTCATATTGCGGGCGTAGTCTGGTTCGAGTCTAAGGTGTTGAGGCCCCCGCAAAGCGATCGGAAAAAATGGCGAAGCAGTACGTCTCTTTGCGGGGAGTTACGAGAGGGAGTGGTTCGAGCAATGTTCCGATTGTTCCGTTATTTGAAGCCTTACCGCTGGACGGTCGCCGCGGTGCTGGTGCTCGTGCTGCTGCAGTCGCTGGCGGAGCTGTACTTGCCGACGCTGATGGCCGACATCGTCGACTATGGCGTAGTGAAGAAGGATATCCCGTACATCTGGAAAATCGGAGGCTTCATGCTGCTCGTGACGCTCGGCGGGGCTCTTGTCGCAGTGACGGCCAGCTATCTCTCGTCTAAAGCGTCTGCCGGTTTCGGCCGGATCGTACGCGCGAAGGTGTTCTCGCACGTCGAGCGGTTTTCGTTGCAGGAGTTCGACAGGCTCAGCACCTCGTCGTTGATCACGCGGACGACCAATGATATCAACCAGGTGCAGCAGGTGCTCATGATGATGTTGCGGCTCATGGTCATGGCCCCGATGATGTGCATCGGCGGCATCATCATGGCCGTATCCAAAGATCCGACGCTTTCGCTCGTTCTCATCGCCATTCTGCCGATCCTGGGAGGCGCCATCTTTTTGATCGCCGGCAGAGGCATCCCCTACTTCAAAGTGATGCAGAAAAAGCTCGACCGGCTCAATCTGGTGCTTCGCGAAGCGCTGACGGGCATCCGCGTCATCCGCTCGTTCAACCGCATCGAGCACGAGAAGCGGCGCTTCGACGAGGCCAACCTCGACTTGACGAACACCGCCGTGAAGGTTAACCAGATCATGGCGTTCATGTGGCCGGTGATGATGCTGATCATCAACTTCTCGTCCATCGCCATCATTTGGTTCGGCGGCATGCGCATCGAAGGCGGGCATATCCAGGTCGGGGATCTGATGGCTTTTATTCAGTACGCGATGCAGATTATGTTCTCGCTCATGATGCTCTCGATGATGTTCGTGATGGTGCCCCGCGCTTCGGCTTCCGCGGTCAGGATCAACGAAGTGCTCAGCACGGCGCCGGCGATCGAAGATCAAGGCGGCCGGACCGCCGCCAAGCAGGACGTCAGGGGGCTCGTCGAGTTCGACAACGTGACGTTCAGCTACCCCGGCGCGGAGAAACCCGCACTCACGGGCATTACCTTCACGGCCCGTCCGGGCGAAGTGACCGCCATCATCGGCGGCACCGGCTCGGGCAAATCGACGCTGCTGAGCCTCATTCCCCGCTTCTACGACGCGGATGAAGGGAGCGTTCGGGTCGGCGGCGCGGATGTCCGGGACCAGGACCAGGAGTACCTGCGGTCCAGGCTCGGGCTTGTCCCGCAGAAAGCGGTGCTGTTTACCGGGACGATCGCCGACAATATCCGATTCGGCAAGGAAGACGCGACGGACGAAGAAGTGCGGATGGCGGCCGAGATCGCGCAAGCGACCGAATTCGTTTCCGGCATGCCGGACGGCTTCGCGTCCGTCATCGCGCAGGGGGGCACGAACGTCTCCGGCGGGCAGAAGCAGCGTCTTTCCATCGCCCGCGCCATCGTGCGAAGACCCGACATTTACCTGTTCGACGACAGCTTCTCCGCGCTCGACTTCAAGACGGACGCCAAGCTCCGCGCCGCACTCCGGCAGGTTACGGCTGACGCGACCGTGCTGATCGTCGCCCAGAGGGTATCCACGGTCATCGATGCGGACCGGATTCTCGTGCTCGATGAAGGCACCATCGTCGGCAGCGGAACGCACCGCGAGCTGCTCGCCGAGAACGCCGTCTATCGCGAAATCGTGGAATCCCAGCTGACGGAGGAGGAGATCGCATGAGCGAGGAACGCAAACCGATGCCGGGGAGCCCCGGAGGATCGGGCGGTCCCGGCGGTCCCGGCGGTCCTGGACGCGGTCCCATGCCGTTCGGCGGCCCCGGCATGATGATGGCGATGCCCGGACAGAAACCCAAAGACTTCAAAGGCTCGTTCCGCAGGCTTGCCGGCTACCTGAGTCCGCATCGTTGGAAGCTGGTTGCGGTCTTGTTGACCGCGGTGGGGAGCACCGTATTCAGCATTCGCAGTCCCGAAATCATGGGCGAGGCCACGACCAAACTTTTTGAAGGATTCATGAGCGGCAACATCGATTACGCGGGGCTATGGCAAATCGTGCTGCTTTTGGCCGGACTGTACTTCCTCAGTTCCGCCTTCATGTACGTCATGTCCTACCTGATGGCCGGCGTCGCGCAGAAGACGGTGTACCGGCTCCGCCGCGAAGTGAACGACAAGCTGAACCGGCTGCCGCTCAAATATTACGACACGCGTACGCACGGCGAAATCATGAGCCGCGTCGTCAACGACGTCGACAACATCAGCAATACGCTGCAGCAAAGCTTGACTCAGCTGATCACTTCCGTCGTAACCATCGTCGGCGTCGTCGTCATGATGCTGACGATCAGCCCGCTGCTCACGCTCATTTTGTTGCTTACGCTGCCCCTCAGTTTCTTCGTCGTCAAAGGCATCGCCAAACGCTCCCAGCTCTTTTTCAAGGGACAGCAGAAGGAACTCGGCGAGCTGAACGGACACGTCGAGGAGATGTACACCGGCCACAAAATCGTCAAGGCGTTCGGCCGCGAACGGCAATCGATCGCCAAGTTCGAAGAAATCAACGGCCGGCTGTTCGAATCCGGCTGGCGGGCGCAATTCGTCTCCGGCATCATCATGCCGCTCATGAACGTCATCAGCAACATCGGCTACGTGCTCATTTGCGTCGTCGGGGGCATTCTGGTCACCCGGAGCGCCATCCAGATCGGAGACATTCTGGCATTCATCCAATATGCTCGCCAGTTCTCGATGCCGCTTACGCAAACGGCGAATATCGCGAACGTCATCCAATCCACCATCGCCTCCGCCGAGCGCGTATTCGAGCTGCTCGACGAATCGGAAGAGGTGCCGGAAGCGGCCCGGGACGCCGTCCGGCTCGCGAAGCCGCGCGGGGACGTGGAGCTTCGCGGCGTTACGTTCGGGTACAAGGCGGACGATCCCGTGATCGAGAACATGAACATCGGCGTCAAGCAAGGACAGACGGTCGCCATCGTGGGACCGACGGGCGCGGGCAAGACCACGCTCGTCAACCTTCTCATGCGCTTCTACGAGGTGAACGGCGGCCGGATTACCGTGGACGGCGTGGACATCACCCGGATGAAACGCGGGCATTTGCGCAGCCTCTACGGCATGGTGCTGCAGGATACGTGGCTGTTCGGCGGCACGATCCGCGACAACATCGCTTACGGCCGCGAAGGCGCGACAGACGAGGAAGTCGTCGAAGCGGCCAAAGCCGCTTACGCCGACCACTTCATCCGGACGCTGCCCGAAGGCTACGATACCGTATTGAATGAAGAAGCTTCGAACATTTCGCAGGGCCAGAAGCAGCTGCTCACGATCGCGCGAGCCATCCTGGCCGATCCGGCGATCCTCATCCTCGACGAAGCGACCAGCAGCGTGGATACGCGCACGGAGGTCCAAATCCAGAAGGCGATGAGCCGGCTCATGAAAGGACGGACCAGCTTCGTCATCGCGCACCGGCTGTCCACGATCCGGGACGCCGACCTCATTCTGGTCATGAACAAAGGAACGGTCATCGAGCAGGGAACCCATTCGGAGCTGATGGAGCGGGGCGGATTTTACGCCGATCTGTACAACAGCCAGTTTGCCGAACAAAGCCCGCAGGTGCATGCCGTGTAAGCCGGCTTTCGTCATTCGCACGGCAAGTCTTGGGGGTTCGGAACTTCGCTCGACAGGTTGTGCGACCCAGCTATCGGCACTGACGCGAATTGCTCTTCAGGATGCGTGACCCAGCTGTAGGCACTGACGCGAATTGCTCTTCAGGATGCGTGACCCAGCTGTCGGCACTCACGCGACTTCCTCTTCAAGCGCTGCGGCGCATGATGGTTGACAACCCGACCCGTGATTAGCCGGCCCGTTTTCTCCCTTCGCGGAGCGAAACGGGCTTTCTTTGACGTTCGGCAGGGGAAACGGGGGATTTTGTCGAAAAGCTAACGGTGGAAAATGTGGAGGGAGGGTTATCGTCTGGCTTACGTTCTGGTCGCGTTATGGACGGTCGCCGTTCTGCTGCTGGTTTCCGATCGGCGATCCCCGGCGTCCCGCCGGCTTGCGGCCGTCTGTTTCTTCGGAGGAGCGGGAGCGCTTGCCTCTTTGCTGGACAGCGATATCATCCCCAAGCTGACGAACGGGTCTTGGGCTTCTTGGCCGGACGAAATGGAGCGGGTCTTGTATGCTTTGCAGGCCGTGTCTTCCGTTTCATCCTACTACGGCGTTCCCTATGGTTTCGTGTTATTCGCGCTGGCCTATCGCCCGGTGAGCCTGACAACCGGACTGCGTAAGGCGATGCCCTGGCTGCTGCTGCTGCCCATTGCCGGCTGCTTGCTGTTTACGCCGTTTTATACGGAAACGTATCCTGTCACTTTCCGGATCGTCGTCTGGTGGGCGGTGCCGTATTTGCTCGGGGGCACGGTCCTCGTTTTGACGAAACGCCCTCCATACAGAGGCTTCGACCGGATACACGCGATCGTATGTCTGGCCGTGCTTCCGCCGGTTCTCTTTTTTATGGTGTTGAACTATATTCTGCCCAGCCTCGGCTATCTTCGCATGTACGTTTACAATACCTGGATCGTTGTTTTGGGATTCGGCATTTTTCTGATCGGTTTGTTTTCGTATGGGTTTATGGGCGTCCGTCTGGCCATCGAGCGGAAAAGGATCGATTCCACCTTGAGAGCCGTGACGTCGGGAACGGCGATCCTGAACCATGCGATCAAGAACGACGTGGGCAAAATGCGGCTGTTCGGGGATAAAATCAAGGCATACGCGGAAGCGACGAATCAGATGGAACTCCTCGAGGATATCCGGACGGTGCTCGCCGCTTCGGAGCACATTCGGGAAATGATCTCCCGCGTGCACCATCGGACGGAAGATTTGTCCATCCGGCTGTCGGCTGCGGACCTTGGCGCCCTCGTCCGGGAAACCGTTCGGACGGTCGGCCCGAAGCTGCATGGGATCGCCGTCCGGGAGTCGGTCACGGAGGGCTGGCACTGCTTCATCGATGCGGCGCAAGTCGGGGAAGCGCTCCAAAACGTAGTGGTCAACGCGTTGGAGGCGATGGAGAACGGGGGAGAGCTTGGCGTCCGGCTATTCGAGACGAAAAGGGAATGGCGCGTGGAAATCTCGGACAACGGGCGGGGCATGGACAAAGAGCAGGCCGCACGGGCTTTGGAGCCGTTCCACACGACGAAGGCCCAGACGGGACTCAACTTCGGCTTGGGACTTCCATACGCTTATCATGTGATGCGCAAGCACGGGGGACAGCTTCTGCTGAGAAGCTCTCCCGGGATCGGAACGACCGTTTGCCTGGCGTTTCCGAAACGCGCGGTCCGGGCGGAACGCCGGGAAACTGCCGAAAAGGCGGAGAGGGGGAATATCGGTGGCTGATATTCGCGTTTGGATCGTAGAGGATGATCCGGACTGGCTGCGGGGGTTGTCCGGTTATTTGGACAGCCAGCCGGACTTGGCGGTGACGTTCCGTGCGGAGCGGCCCGACGCGGTTCGGGAGGCGCTTGCGGAAGGAGGCGCGGATGCCGACGTCGTGCTGATGGACATCATGCTGCAAGGCGTTCCAGCCGGCATCGAGCTCGCGGAGGAAGTGTCCGTCGCGACCGGCGCCAGGGTCATCATGCTTACGTCGATGGAGGAGAAGGAATTCATTTTCCGTTCCTTCCAGGCCGGCGCGATCGACTACCAGATCAAATCGGAGTACGAGTCTTTGCCGGGCGCGATCCGTGCGGCTTCTGCCAGACGGGCGCCGATCAGCCCGGAAGCGGCGGAGCGCATGCGGGAAGAGTTCCGCAGGCTGAAGAAGCTGGAGCGGGAATTCGAGGTCCGCAAAATGCGCGATCTGATTACGCCGTCCGAGCTGCAGCTGCTGGAGCTCGTGGACCGCGGCTATTCGCAGTCCCAGATCGCCGAGCGTCTCGTCGTGTCGATCCGGACGGTGAAGAATCATATCAACCACGTGCTGAAGAAGCTTGGTCTTACCGGCTCCAAGGAAGCGGCCCGCATAGCCCGGGATATGGGCCTGTTCGAACGGGAGGACGGCAAAGGCCAGGGCTGAAAGGGGGGGGTCTTATGTCATTTACTTGCCCCTCACAGGCGTAGGAAACCGACGAACAGTCCGCACAATCGCAACAATCCGCACAATCGCAACAATCCGCACAATCGCGACAATCCGCACAATCGCAACAATCCACAAATTGCGCAAGCCAAGAGGCGCGGAGAGCGCGAAACGTCCTGCGACATTCTCCATCCGCTTCGAAACAGGTGAGTACCATGCCAAGATGGTACTATTTTTTTCGCGCCATTTTTCTAGAATGAGGGTGTGAGGACCGGAATCACGCTAATGATAGGGAGTAGAGGGGGGAATTCGGGTGGCATTCGAACCGTTGTCGTCCGCCCATTGGGCAGCGATGGCCTTCACGGCTTTGGTCGCCGGCACCATCATCGCATTCCGCACACGGCTAAGAAAAGCGGCCGCGGACCGAACTGCGCGCTTGGGGCTTGCGTCCGTATTGATCGCCAGCGAAGTTTCACTCTATGTCTGGTACGGGTTCACCGGCAATTGGGGACTCCACGCGCTGCCGTTCCAGCTTTGCACGATGACGTTATGGCTTTCCGTCGCCGCTCTCCTGAGCGGAAACCCGAGGCTTTCCGAACCTGTTTTCTTTCTGGGCGTGCTCGGCGCCCTGCAGGCCGTGGTCACCCCGAACTTGGAGGAGACGTTTCCGAACTTCCGCTATTTTCATTTTTTCGTCGCGCATGCCGCCATTATAGGAGCCGGTACTTATATCACCGCGGTAGCCGGGTACCGTCCCTCTTCGATTTCGGCATGGCGGGCATGGGGATGGCTGAACCTGCTGGCGGTGCCGGCTGGGATCGCCAATGCCGTCACGGGCGAGAACTTCATGTTTCTGGCCCGGAAGCCGGATACGGCATCGATGCTGGATTTGCTGGCCCCGTGGCCGTGGTACGTCCTTCAGCTCGAAGTGATCGCGCTAGCGCTCTGTTTGTTGCTCGCCGGCGTCGTCCGCCTGTCGGACAAAGGGTACGGGAAGTAAATCTCTCCCTCAACCGGACTTTAGCTGGTGCAACAAGTCATATCCGTATTCCAAATCGGATTCCATCAACGATGCATACAAATCCACGGCTTCCTTCAACATCCTCCTATCCCTCGTGAAGAAATATTTCAAGACCGTCGCCCTTGCCCGGTGCAGATTCCGTTCCAACTCCCGGTAACGATCCACGATTTGAGGAGCCGGCAGCATATGCTGCCCGGCCATATAGTTCAGCCTTCTAAGCATCATGTCCTTATGTTCCCAGAGGATGTGGATTCTACGGACGTCGAAATAAGCGTCGGGATCTTCCATGAGCTCGCGGATATTGCGGATCGCGAGTTGGTAAACGGCCTTGCAGCCATAAGCATGAGGTGTATAATCGTACAAGTTGAAGCCCGCTCTCGGCATGTCGCCCGACAAATAATCCTCCATCGACTCGACGAACAAACCTGGTTGAAAGGAAAGCGAAACGGAGCCGCTCTTAACGCCGTCGTAGCGAATCAGCTGCACGGCTCCCTTGGCTTGGGGGGCTCCGTAGAAGGTCCGTTCTTCCCGCTCCGTTACCTTGGCGTAGCCTTCCGCCGCTTCCTCGAACGAGCACGTTTTCCGTTGGTAACGGCCGAAATCGAAATTGTCCGCGATATACAATTGTTTCGCGTGGTCGTCGTAGCCGTAGACGAAAAGTTCATGGCAATGGTCTCCGCCGTGGATATACGCGGGGACGCATCTGGTTTTGACCAGGAAGGAAACATAGAACCCGCCATCGATCGCATCCCGCACGAAAGAAACGATATCGTCTCCCCATTTGAGCCGGATGAACGTTTTATCGAGTCTTTGGTAATCGAGAAGAGGACAGTCCCGAAAGTCGAAATCCAAGTAATCGACCCAATCTTTCTGCCAGCATACGATCTGCACGAACCGGTTGAGCAGCCACGGCATCGTTTCCGGACGATTCTCCAGCACGGACAAAGCGTTCGCATGGGCGGCGTACAAGGAAATCATAGGAGAGGCGACGGGCAGCACGGATTTCTTGCTCGTTGCAGTCACGGGATATCTCCCCCTTCCGTGGTAGACATGGTAAAATAAGTATAAACTCCAACGGAAACGAAAACAATCAATAGATTCCTAGAAAGGCGGAATGCGCGTTGCAACGGTGATCCATAACGCAGAGGAGGGAAGCGGATGGAAGACGTCGTCTTGTTGCCGCTGAGTCGGCCGATCATCGCGTCATGGGCGAATCATGCCCACATTTTTTCGATCATTGAGAGAAATCCGGAGAGCAGCAATTGGATCTATTCGAACTACATTCAGCTTGAGCTCGTCGAGTCGCTGCATGGCGGCCCCCCGCTTCTCAATTACTCCTTCCCGAAGACCCCGGAAGAATCCTGCCGTCTGCTCGAGGTGTCGCGATCGACGAGGGAAAGCGTGGCGGCCGCGGGAGGAGCCGTCGCCTTTCTCAAGGAGAGCGCCAGAAACGGATGCTACGCCTACCTTTTCCTTAACGCCTACCATCTGCCTCATTACCCCTTCTACCACATCAAGCATTTGCCCCACGATCCGCTGGTTCGCGGGTACGACGAACGCAAACGACTGTTTTTCCTCTCTGATTTTCATCTCGCGGATGGAGGAATCCTTCAATACGGCACGTTTGCCGTTCCGTTCAAGCAGTTGGAGCTCGCCTATGAAGATATGGCTCCCGCAGAAGACAAGCTGGACGGTATCGAGTTGTTCGGGTATCGTGCGGAGGCCGTCTGCCCGTTTGAACGGGACCAGGTCAAACTCTATTTGTCGGACTACTTGAATGCCTCGTTCACCCAGGACAAGGAAGAGACATGGCTCGCCACGCAAGTTTCGGCATACGGTGTTGCCGTATATGATTATGTGCTCGAACACTTGTCACGGGTGCTGGAGAAGAGGGAAGAGCCGGATTTTCGTCTGATCCATGTGCTTCACGATCATAAATTTCTGATGCTTCGGAGACTGGAGCATATGAAGAACTTGGGTTATGTCCGCGAAGAAGCGGCGCAAGCCTATGAACCGATTCTGAAACAATGCGCCATGATCCGCAACTTGGCGCTGAAGTTCGGAGTATCCGGGAACCTGAAGTTTCTGTCGGAAGCGAACGTCGTTCTCCGTGCGATCCCCGGCGAAGAGAAACGAATCCTGGAGTCGTTGCTGGCACGTCTATGAGCGAATATTATTGCATTTACCCGAATTTTTACAAAATCGGTTATTGACCGGAAAACACGACGGTTGTAATCTAAGGGTGGAACAGGAATTTCATAAAATGAATAAAAATGTTATATTTTGTCGAAGAACCTGGACAGCGGTTGATGAACTGAAACCTGATACCTTGGGAGATGATCCTTGCATGATGTCTCACTCCTTGGAAGAACGGTTGTCCAATCGCCATGCTTCGGCATTTTGGAACAAGACGTTGGCCGACTGGGGCCGGGAACCTCCCTTGCAGCCCGACGGGTTCGGAGAGACCGTCCGGAATCGCAAGCTCGATTTTCGGATTCCGCCGGATGTCGTCAAGCGCATGGAGCGTTACGACCGGCAGCGGCACGATTTGCGGATGGTGTTTTGTTTTGCGGCCTGGGCCGCCGTTCTCGCGGCTTTTTCACGGGCGGAGGGCAAAGTCGCGGTAACGCTCCCGTCCCTGCCGGGCGATTCGGGTGGACAAGCCTTACCGGTCTTCATCGGGAAGCCTTCCGAAGGGAGCAGCTTTAAGGAATGGCTCGGCGAGTGGCTCGTTGCCCTCCGGGAAACCTATAAATATTCGGAATATTGGCACGATTATCCCGATCGATCAATGCCGCAGGAAGCTTTGGAATGTTTCTCTTTCTCATATGAACCCGTACACGGGAGGGAGTTCGCGGATTCGTTCGAGAAGTCGGACGGCAGGAAAGTGCTGTTGCATATCGGAAACGGTTTTGCGGATGATGGCATATGCTGCCTTCATTACGATGAGGGCTTGTACAGCGCCGAATTGATGAAGTCCGCGGCGGAAGGCTTCACGACCCTGTTGGAGCGGGCGGCTATCCGGCCCGAAGGTTCCATGTCGGACTGGGAATTGAGAACCGGCACCGAGGCCGCCAGGCAGAACCGGTGGAACGATACGTTCGCGCCTTATGACCGCGAACGAACGATACACGACGGATTCGAACGGGTTGCCGCCCGGCATCCGGATCGGACGGCCGTCGTCTGCGGCAGGGAGCGATGGACGTACCGGGAGCTAAGCGAGAGGTCGAACGCGCTGGCCCGCCGGCTGCGCCAAGCCGGGGTCGCCCGCGGCGATCGCGTCGCCGTTATGCTCGATCGATCCGCGGAGTGGGCTGCGGCCTTCATCGCCGTGCTCAAGGTTGGAGCCGTCTACGTCCCGCTGGACCCGTCTTACCCGGTGCAGCGGATCGAATACATGCTGTCCGACAGCCGTGCCTCCGCCCTGATCGTCTCGGGAGAACCGGAAACGGCCCGTCATTTCCCCGGCACCTTGGTGAACCTCGCGCACGGACCGTCGCCGCTGCCGGAGGAAGGCGATTCGGCGGCAACGCGGGCGGCGGTGTCATCGGACGATTTGGCATATATCCTCTATACTTCGGGATCGACGGGAGAGCCCAAGGGCGTCATGATCGAGCACCGCGGAGTCGGCAACTTGCAAGGCTATTTCGAAGCGGAGCTCGGAATCGGAGCAGGGGACCGCATCCTCCAATTCGCCAGCGCATCATTCGATGCTTCGATTTGGGAGTTGTCCATGGCGCTGCTGACCGGGGCTCAGCTTCACATCGCGGTCCCCGACGTCATCGGCGATCTGAGGCGGTTCGAGTCGTGGATGGAGGAGCAAGGGGTAACGGTCGCGACGCTCCCGCCTACGTACGCCATTCATTTGGATCCGGCAACCATGCCTTCGCTCCGGCTGGTCGTGACCGCGGGCTCCGAATCCAACCGGGAGCTGCTCTCGAAGTGGCGCAGCAGGGTAACTTACGTGAACGCATACGGCCCGACCGAGACGACCGTTTGCGCGACGGCCTGGAACGGCAGTGCCGAGCCGCTGCCGGAATCGGCCCTTGTTCCGATCGGCACGCCTATGCCCAATACGAAGGTGCTGATCGTGAACGAGTTTCTGCAGCCGCTTCCGGCTTGCGTGGCAGGGGAACTCGTGGTGTCGGGAGACGGCTTGGCGCGAGGGTACTGGAACAAACCGGAGCTTACGGACCAGAAATTCGTGCGCCTTCCCGCAGACGGAACGAGGGTATACCGGACCGGGGATTTGGCCAAGTGGACGCCGGACGGACGGATCGTCTTCCTGGGACGGCTTGACCGCCAAGTGAAAATCCGGGGCTACCGGATCGAGACGGAAGAGGTGCGGCAAGCGCTGATGGAGCAGCCGGGCGTCAGGGAAGCGGTGGTCACGGTACAAACGGACGCCGGGGGCGAGCCCGCGCTCGTTGCCTTCTATACGGCCCGGCCGGACAACTGTCCCCATGCCGACGCGTTGACGGAAGGTCTCTCGAGCCGGTTGCCCCCGTTCATGATCCCGGCTTATTGGACGGAGCTTCAGGATATCCCTCTCACGCCCAACGGGAAGCCGGATCTGAAGGCGCTTCCATCCGTTGCCGGGCTCCGCGATGTACAACAAACGCCTGGGGAACGGGAACCGAGCGGCGACACCGAGGTCCGTTTGGCCGCCATTTGGGCTTCTCTGCTCGGGACGGAAGGCATCCGGAAGGACGACGATTTCTTCAAGCTCGGCGGGCATTCCTTAAGGGCCGCGAAGATGGCCTCGATCATCTATGATTCGTTCGGCGTTAATCTGCCGCTGGAGCAAATGTTTCGGCATTCGTCGCTTGCGGGGATGGCCCGGCGCATCGAAGCGCTTCGTGCGGAATCCGCCGTTTTGGCGATTGGGCCCGCCCCCGTCCGGTCCGGGTACCGTCTTTCTCCTGCTCAGACCAGGGTATTTACCGTGGAAAGCTCCCGGCCCGGCAGTACGCTGTACGTGTTGCCGTTCGCCTTCTGGATGGAGCCTGCGCCGGACTTCGCCCGGCTGGAAGACGCTTTCGTCCGGCTCATCGAGCGCCACGAGCCCCTGCGTACCTCGTTCGGTTGGGACGGTCGCGAACCCGTGCAAATCGTCCATCCTTCCGTTCCGTTCCGGATGGAAAGGATCCGGGATATCCCGGAGCGGCTCCCGGATTTGACCGATCGGCTCGTGGAACCGTTCGAATTGGACAAGCCGCCGCTGCTTCGGGCCGCGCTGGTCGAATATACCGACGGCCGCAGCTTGCTCCTGATTCATCTTCACCATATCATAGCGGACGGAATATCGCTCGGCATCTTGATGAACGATTTGACCGCTTTTCTGTCCGGCCGCGAACTTCCTCCGCTCACCGTGCAGTACAAAGATTATTGCGAATGGAGGCATAACCGGGAACCGTCCGGGGACGACGAGCATTTCTGGCTCGCCAGGTTCGAGGATTATGCGTCCTCCCCCGACTTGCCGACCGACTATCCTCGGGTCCCGGACCGCAGGTATGAAGGGGGAACCTTGCCGCTTCAATGGGACGGAGCGATGGCGGAAGCCGTCCGGAAGCTGGCGAACCGGTGCGGGACTACCGTGCATGTGACGATGCTGGCGGCTTATTTCGTGCTTCTCTCCAAACTGACCGGATCCGAAGACATTGTCGTAGGTTCGCTCCATGCGGGCAGGAACCACCCGGATGCGGCAAGCATGGTCGGCATGTTCGTGCATACCCTGGCTCACCGCAACACGGTAACGGGGGACCTTACGTTCGAAACGTTCGCCCGCGTGGTAAAGGAGAGGGTCACCGAAGAGTATGAACACGCGGATTATCCCTTCGAGCGGCTCGTACGCAAGCTGAAGCTGCAAGGAGGCGCACGGAATCCGCTGTTCGACACGATGTTCGTGCTGCAGAATCTCGATTCGCCGGAAATCCGGTACGAACAAGCGGTGTGGACGCCGCATGTCCTGGAGGAAAAGTGGTCGAGGTTCGACCTCGTGTTCCAGGCCTGGGAGAACAAGGACGGCATGCTGCTGTGGGTGACTTATTCCAGCTCCCTGTTCCGCAGAACCACGGTCGAAAAGCTGGCGGAAGACTACCGGACTCTGCTCGCCAGGTTGGCGGATCAGCCGGATGTCGATCTGGGCGCCATCTACCTCACAACGAAATATCAGCCCGTAAGCGCTTCCCGGCACCGACTGGATTTCCGTTTCTGATCGCTCCGCGGAATGCATAAGGAGACCGAAGGAGGAACGAAAGATGGCCGCCCGCAAAATCTTGCCGATCGCCGAACCGGACATTACTTCCTATGCCCATTTCGCCTTTTTTCTCTCGGTGCTGTACACGGACACGGATTCGCTTCGCTGGGTCTACAACCATTTCGTCCAACTGTTTATGAGGGGCTCCCTTGATGGCAGCTTGATGGTGGATTATTACACGAACAATCCGGACGACCACCATTACATTCCGAGTCTAGCCGGCTCGCCGCGCCTCGCCCGGAAGATGATTCAGCGGTGCTTTCCGCGCTTCGCCGATTTCGTCCGGAGCGCCATCGAAGACGGCTACTATGTGACGACGTTCGTGAACGATTTCTATATCCCCGGCACCGTCGCTTACCAGAACCGATCCAATCCCCACAGCATCTTCCTATACGGCTTCGACGACGAAAGCCGGACGTTCCAAGCGACCGCCTTTTTATCCAACCAGCGCTACGGCGTCACATCGGTCGGCTACGAAGACCTGGAACGGGCATTCCACGGATTCGAACCGGCTGACGAGTTTCACTACACGGCCTATACCCACTTGTACAAACTGAACGAAAGACGGAAGTCGTCCTGCGAATTTCACGTGGGGTGGCTGATGAAGCAGCTGGAGGATTACCGGCATGCCGCGCCTTCGAACCGGGTGAAGGAGCGGTTCGAGGTTGAAAACTCTCCTCCCCTCGTATGGGGAATGGAGATTTACGACTGCCTGCTTCGCCAAATCGAGCGCCACGTCGCCCGGGAAATCAACCTCGATCACCGTCCCTTCTACGTGCTGTGGGAGCACAAAAGAATGATGAACCGCCGCTTCGCCTACATGGAGCGGCAAGGCTACTACGTTGTCTCCCCGGAGGCGGCCGAGGGCTACCGGAACGTAGAACAGTCCGCCTTGGTGACTCGCAACCTGATCTTGAAATATTGGATGACCTTGGACAACCGCTATCTGGAGCAGCTCGCCGAACGGTTGATCCGGCTGAAGGACGAGGAAGCTGTCGCGATCGAACGGCTTCTGGACGAATATGGGACCTCGCACCGGATGGGGGGGATGTGAGCCGCGGCAGCGCACATCGGTCATGCGGCATCGGCGGCTTCGCACCGTTCTGCGGTCTCCCTATTAAGCTAAACGTTTTTCGAAAAGGAGAGGAAGGAAAATGAGCTTGGATGCGCTGGAGATTCGAAAAATATTGGCGAGCGGGAAATGGGATAAGGAAAAACGGTTTTGGTCCGAGCTGCTGGGCGGAGACCGGGAGTTGACCCGTTTTCCCGAAGATCGCCGGCTTGCCGAATCGTCTCCTTCCGATATGCGCCGGTGGCGGACGACGTTCGGTCCCGCCTTGTCCGGCAAGGTCAACGCGATCTCGGGCGGTTCGGATATCGCCGCTTTCCTCGTGCTGCTAAGCGGCGTTCAGCTTGTAGCGAGGCTATACGCGCACGCTTCGGAAGTGCTGCTCGTAACGCCCGTTTTCGATGGGAATGAACAAGGGGAAAACCGGGTCAACGATCTGCTCCTCATTCCCTTCGCGCCGAATGCGGAACGTTCCTGCCGGGACAATCTGAACGCGCTCAAAGACCGCCTCGCCGACATTCTGGATCATCAGAACTACCCGTTCTCCCAACTCGTGCAGGACCGCGGTTGGGGCAATGCCGACGAAACGGGGGGCTTCCGTGCTCCGATCGCCGTCGGCAGCGGGCGGCTTCACCCTGACGGATCGCTTGCGGGAACGGAGGCGGAGGTCGTTTTCTGGTTCGCGGAGCGGGAAGGCGATTGGGAATTGGAAGTTCGCTGCAACCCCAGTCGTTATTCCGACGAATTCGCCCAAACCGTCGCTTCCCGGCTTGTGCTGGCGCTGGACCGTCTGCTGTCCGACCCGGATGCGCCGTTGCGCGAACTGAACATGCTCGATCCGTCCGAATGGGATACGGTCGTCCGGAGCTTTAAC
Source organism: Cohnella sp. CFH 77786 (assembly GCF_019400745.1). Taxonomy (GTDB): domain Bacteria; phylum Bacillota; class Bacilli; order Paenibacillales; family Paenibacillaceae; genus Cohnella. Next base: position 551,201 of record NZ_WJIB01000002.1, read on the forward strand.
GATACGGCCGGTCCGTTCCCCCGGGACTTGACGCTTCACGGCCTGTTCGCGGCCCAAGCAGCCAGGACGCCGGACGCTGTCGCGGCCGTTTTCAAAGACGAAACGATCACGTACCGGGAGCTGGACGAAAGCTCCAACCGCTTGGCCCGCGTACTCCGGAAGGCGGGCGTCGGGCCGGAAACGCGCGTCGCCTTGATGTGCAGGCGATCGTTCGGCATGGCCGTCGGCGCGTTAGGCATCCTGAAGGCGGGAGGGGCTTACGTCCCGATCGATGCTTCTTGGCCCAAACGCCGGGTTCAAACGGTTCTTGAACAAGTAGAGGCCCGTTATATCGTCACCCAGAGGCATGTGATCGCGCCGCTGGCCGACCTGCTCTGGCGGATTCCCTCTCTGCGGCACGTCGTGCTTCTGGACGAGGACGGCGAGCAGCCGGACGTTATCCATCCGGACCGGGAATCGATCGTCCGGATGTTCGACGATTTGGCGGCAGCGGCCACGGACCGGGTGTCATCCGGAGGGTTCGTCAGCTCCTACACGGGTCTGAATTTCACGGAAGAAGAAGTGGACGAGTACCGGGACAGGGTGATGGAGCTTGCGGCGCCTTACGCCGGCGAAGGCAAATCCGCGCTGGAAATCGGCTGCGGCTCCGGTTTGATCCTGTTCGGATTGGCCGGAAGGTTCGGGGAATACACGGGGCTCGATCCTTCTCCGTTAACGCAGGAAAGAAATCGCCTGCGTTTGGCGGAGGAAGGTTGGGACGACCGGCGAATCCGGCTGCTGACAGGCTTCGCCGACGAGATCGCCGGCATGCCCGACCACGCGTATGATGCCGTATTGCTTCCGAGCGCGATCCAGTTTTTCCCTGATTATTTCTACCTGGCGCACGTGCTCCGGGAGGCGGTGCGGGTCGTTCGGCCGGGAGGAGCCGTCATCGTGGCCGACGTGCCGGACGAAGAGGCCAAAGAGGAGTTCCGGGCTTCGCTGGAGGAGTTCAAGCGGAATCACGGCGCCTTCTACAAAACCCGAACGAACCTGGACCAGCATTTATATGTCCATCAGGACTTTTTCGAGAGCTTCGCCGGCATGTATCCCGGTCTTCGCGCGGAGGTCCGCAAGCGGACGACCGGATTCAAAAACGAACTCCGTTATCGGTACGACATCGTTCTAACGAAAGAGGAGCCGGCGAACGCGGATTCAGATCGTGCGAAAGACGGAAGAATCCGCTTCTATACGAAGCTCCACCTGGGACGGGAGGAAGACGCCGGACTTCCGGCTTCCTCGGATCCGTCGGCAACGGCCTACGTCATCTTTACTTCGGGTTCGACGGGAACGCCCAAAGGCGTCGTCGTGTCCCATCGACCGGTCGTCAACGTCATCGACTGGGTGAACGGCACGTTCGGCGTAAATGAGCGCGACCGCTTGTTTTTCATCACGTCGCTGTGCTTCGATCTGTCCGTCTACGACCTGTTCGGGATATTCGCAGCCGGAGGGGCGGTCGATATCATTCCGGAGGAAGACGTCCGCAGGCCGGAGACGTGGCCGCAGCGGATGGCGGCGAGCGGCATCACGATTTGGGATTCCGCGCCCGCCGCGCTGGCCCAGAGCATGCCCTGCTTCGCGAAGCACGCGGAGGCCCCGGCGCCGGCGAGGCTGTTCCTGCTCAGCGGGGACTGGATTCCGCTGCAGCTGCCCGGGCAGCTCAAGAGCCTGTTCCCGGGTTGCCGGGTAGCTGCGCTGGGCGGCGCGACGGAAGCGAGCATTTGGTCGAACTGCTATGAAGTGAACGAGATCGATCCGCAGTGGCAAAGCATTCCGTACGGCAAGCCGATCCGAAACGCCAAGTACTATATTCTGGACCAAGAAAGGAAGCCCTGTCCGATTGGAGCGCGCGGGGAACTGTATATCGGGGGAGAATGCCTCGCCAGCGGATATCATGACGAGAAATTGACCCGGGAACGTTTCCTCCCGGATCCGTTCGAACCGGACGGAGGGGCGCGGATGTACCGGACGGGAGATCTGGCCAAGTGGCTGCCGGACGGAAACATCGAGTTTCTGGGCCGCGTCGACCACCAGGTGAAAATCCGCGGCTTCCGGGTCGAGCTGGGGGAGATTCAAGCGAAGCTGCTCCGCCATCCCGACATCGCCCAGTGCGTCGTCCTCGACTGTTCGGACGGTTCCGGCCAGAAAGCGCTTTGCGCCTATTATGCCGGGGCAGCCGAGCTTCCTTTCCGCGAGCTGCGCGATTATTTGAGCCAGGATCTGCCGGGTTACATGATCCCGTCGTATTTCGTCCGGGTTCCGGCCATTCCGGTGACGGCGAACGGCAAAGTGGACCGGGCGGCACTTCCCGATCCGTTGACCCGTGTCCGATCCGACGCGGAATACGAGCCGCCGGCCAACGAGATCGAGGAGGAACTGGTCAAGATTTGGCAGGAGCTGCTGGAGATCGAGATCGTCGGCGTAAACGACAACTTCTTCGAGTTGGGAGGGCATTCGCTTCTCGCCGTCAAGCTGGAGATCGAAATGGAGCAGCGGGGACTCGCCATTTCCCCCGAGGATTTTCAACAATGCTATACGATACGGGACTTGAGCCGGTACACGACCAGAACCCTCGGGGCGGAAACCGCGGGATAAGGGAGCGGCCAAGCGTGAACGAAAGGAGTGACCGATGATGCCGAATGCGGCGGCGGTTGGGTTGATCGCGATCGGAATCGGCTTGGCAGGCTGCTTGGCGGGGATCGCGTCCGCATGTGCGGGAATACGCTCCGGCAAACGGTTGCTTCAGCAACCAGGCCCGCGCAGCGGCAAGTCCCTGCTCCTTGCGGCCGGAATATACGGCTGGCTCGGCTATTGCATCTACGGCGCCGGGCAGCTGTTCTCGCCGCCGGAGGTTTCCGCCGCCGAGTACTGGCGGGACGCTTCCTTTGCGGAAATCGCGCTTGCCGGCATGGCATTCGCGCTCGCGCTCCTGTTCGGCGCTTATGTCGCCCTGACGTCCCGCTATTCGAGGAAAGGAGAACGCCCTTATGTCACGCTGCTGCTGCTCAGCGTCATCAGCGGTTTCGGCAACGCGTCGATGATCTTCGTCGTCAATGCCGCGATTGCCTTGACCGGGAGCGCCAGGCTGGCGTTGCTGCCCTATTTCGTCCTGGGCATGCTCCTGTTCGTCTGCGGTCAACGGCTGCTCCGGTTCCGGTTGATCCGAATGACGAACGGCATGGTATACGACAAGCGCATGGAAATTCTCGACGCGATCCTGGGCGCTCCTTACGAGAAAGTCGAGAGACTCGAGCGGGGGAAAATCGAAACGAGCTTGAACAACGACACGGAAATCGTGAGCGCATTCGCCAACAGGCTGGTCAGCATAGGAACGTGGACGGTGACGATTATCGCCGGCTTCGTATACCTGGCGCTGCTCCATGGGCCGGGGTTCCTGCTGTCGCTCGCGGTCGTGGCGGCCGCTTCGGGCGCTTTCTACGCGATTCTGCGTTCGGCCGACAAGCTCTGGGAACAGACCCGGGACATCCAGAACGTCTTTTTCAAATTGATCCACGACCTCATATACGGCTTCAAAGAGCTGTACCTGCACCGCGGCAAGGCGCGCGATTTCCGCGAGGAAATGGGAAACCGCTGCGCCTCTTACCGCGACAAGCGGATGAAGGCGGAGGGCAAGGTCGCGGCCGTCATCGTCGTCGGCGACCTGCTGTTCGCCGCCGTCATCGGGTCGGTCGTGTTCGCGTTTCCCTTGCTGTTCGCCGGCATCGGGACGGATGAATTACGCAGCTTCGTATTCGTGTTCCTGTACATGGCGGGTCCGCTTACTTCGATTCTCAATTCGTTGCCGGAGCTGTTCCAGGCCAGGATCAGCTGGAGGCGGCTGAAGAGAATGTCGGAGGAACTGGCTGCCCTTCGGGGGAGAAGAACGGCTCCGGAAATCTCGCTGGAGGAAACCGGTCTTGCCCTGCGGCTGGAGAACGCCGTTTACGCATATGGAGGCCACGAGGAGGAGCAAGCGTTTGCCGTCGGCCCGATCGACCTCGAACTCCGTTCGGGCGAACTGATCTTCATCGTCGGCGGGAATGGAAGCGGCAAGTCGACGCTGGCCAAGCTGATTACCGGCCTCTACGAGCCGAAAGACGGTACCGTGACTTTGAACGGCAAGCGGCTGCATGCGGGCGACATCGGCGATTACGTGTCCACCATTTTCAGCGACGCCTACCTGTTCGACCGCCTGTACGGAATCGATTTCGCGGCCAAGGAACGGGAGGCGCAAACGTACCTTGCGCTGCTCGGCCTTCAGGATAAGGTCAGCATCCAAGACGGGCGCTTCAGTACGACCCGTCTCTCGACCGGCCAGCGCAAGCGGCTGGCGCTGCTCGTCAGCTATTTGGACGATAAGCCGATCTGCCTCTTCGACGAATGGGCGGCCGACCAGGACCCGGAGTACCGGGAGTTTTTCTACACCTCCCTGCTGCCGGATCTGAGAAGCCGAGGCAAGTGCGTCATCGTCATTACCCACGACGACAGGTATTTCGGCATGGCGGACAGGCTGATCAAGCTGGAAATGGGGAAAATCGCGTGAAGCTCTTTTGTTTGCCGTATGCCGGCGCCTCGGCCGCGATCTACATGAAATGGAAAAGGGCGCTAGCGCCCGGCATCGAGTGCGTTCCCCTCGAACTGGCGGGAAGGGGAATACGGTCCGGCGAACCGTTTTACGCGGGCATGAAGGAGGCGGCCGATGACGCGCTGGAGAAGCTGCTGGCCCAAATCGACTCCCGTTCGCCTTACGCGGTATTCGGCCATTCGATGGGCGCGATGATCCTCTTCGAGGTTTGCCTCCTGCTGCGGGACGGGAAGTTTCCGCCGCCTGCCGCCCTCTTCTTCTCGGGCCGGCCCGCACCGGATTTGCCGCGCGCGGCCGTGCCGATTCACAAGTTGCCGGACCGCGAGTTCGCGGAGCGCATCCTCGAGATGGGGGCGACCTCTCCCGAGGTGTTTGCCCATCGGGGATTAATGAACGTTTTCGTGCCGATCCTGCGCGCCGACTTCCGGCTGGTCGAAACGTACCGCTACGAGGAGAAGGGACTCCTGCCGTGGGAGCTGACGATTCTGGCCGGCTCGGAGGAACAATGGTCGGACGAGGAGCTGGAAGGCTGGAGACGCCGCACCTCGGCAGGCTGCCGGATCGTGCGCCCGCCTGGCGGCCATTTCTACTGGCAGAACGGCCCGGATCCCGATTGGCTGCCCGGATTTCTGGAGCAAGCGTTACGGAAGGCGTACGGGGAGAAGAGAAATTTCGCTTAGGATTCGCGCGGACCCGGCCGCGGCCGATGCCGCCGCCGGACCAGTGGGGAGGAGTTTAACATGAAGCCGTTCGGCAATTTGGCGGATGTGCTGGAATTCGGCGCCGCAACCGGGAAGGGCATCGTGTTTATCCATAAGAAATCGGAAACCCGCATGACCTACCGGGAGTTGTACGACCGGGGCCTGGCCGCCGCCGCGCGATTGCGCGCCGGGGGCTGCCGCCCGCGGGACGAGATCGTCATCCGGACCGAAGACCCGCAAGCATTTGTGACCTCCTTCTGGGGCTGCATTCTCGGAGGGTTGATTCCGGTTCCGCTGGCGGCGGGAGGCAGCGAGGAGCATCGGGCCAAGCTTCGCCAGGTTTGGGCCCGGCTCAATCGTCCCCGCCTGCTGGCGGATACGGACGACTTCACGGCTGAAGACGAGCCTTGGCGCCTTGAGGGCGGCTTTCTTGCCGCCGAGGTGTTGGCCGAGGAAGGCGAGGCTCCGCTCGCGCATGCGGAGCTGCCGTACCGGCCTTCTCCGGAGGAGATCGCCTTCGTTCAATTCTCGTCCGGATCGACGGGTGAACCCAAAGGGGTTGTTCTGACCCATTCGAACCTGCTTTCCAATCTGGGGGCGATCGTCGCTTGCTCGGGGACGACGGATCGGGACTCCTCCCTGAGCTGGATGCCGCTGACGCACGACATGGGGCTGATCGGCTTCCATCTCGCCCCGATTTATGCGGGCATGGAGCAGTACCTGATGCGGCCCTCGCAATTCATGCTCGATCCGATGCTTTGGCTCGCGAAGGCGCATGAGCACCGGATTACCTCGCTCGCCTCGCCCAACTTCGGCTATCGGCATTTTCTCGCCTGTTTTAAACCCGAGGAAGCGCAAGCATGGGACCTTGGCTGCGTTAGGCTGATCTTTAACGGGGCGGAGCCGATTTCCGCCGGGTGGGCCGGCCGTTTCCTGCGGGAAATGGAGCCTTACGGGCTGTCTCCTTCCGCGATGTTTCCGGTGTACGGACTGGCCGAAGGCACGCTGGCCGTTACGTTCCCTCCCGCGGGCGAGGGATTGACGTCCGTGCGGCTGTCCCCGGATTCGCTCCGGATCGGCGGCAGCGTCAGACTGGCGGATGCGGAGGACGAGCGGGCGGTAACTTTCGTGGACGTAGGAACCCCTGTGGCCGATTGCGAAGTGCGGATCGCCGGGGAAACGGGCGATCCGCTGCCCGAGGGCAGGATCGGCCATATCCTCATCCGGGGGAGAAACGTCACCTCCGGCTACTATAACGCGCCGGAAGCGAGCGGGCAGGCGATCGGCCCGGACGGATGGCTTCGCACCGGCGATATCGGGCTGATGCGCGGAGGAAGACTGGTCATCACGGGCCGCCATAAAGACATCATTTTCGTCCGCGGGCAGAACGTCTATCCTCACGATCTCGAAACGCGAGCGGAAGCGGTCGAAGGGGTGGGGTACGGCAAAGCGGCCGCATGCGGCGTACCGAGCTCCGATTCGGGAGAAGACGAGATCGTGGTGTTCATTCAGCACAAGGGCGGTCTGGAGAAATTCGCCGCATTGGCCGAACGGCTTCGGCGCCGGATGAACCGGGAGACCGGGCTCGATGTCGGCCGCGTCGTGCCGGTTCGCCATCTGCCGCGGACGACGAGCGGCAAAATCCAGCGTTATAAGCTGGTCGAGCGGCTTGTCTCCGGAGAATGGGACGGCGTGCTGGGCGAGCTGGAGTCGCTCCGGCACTCGGAAGAGACGGCAGCGGCGCGGTCCGGGGCGGCCGACGCAGACACCGCGCATCCGGACATGCTGCGCATGTTGACCGTATGGCGGGAGGCGCTCGGGACGGGGAGCGTCGGGCCGGACGATCATTTTCAAGAGCTGGGGGGAAATTCGTTAAAGGCTGCGCTGGCGCTGACAGGCATCCGCAGGGAATGGGGGGCGGAGCTCGCCCCCCGCGATCTGTACGACTGTCCCACTCCCCGGCTTCTCCTGGAAAGGCTTCGAAGCGTTAATGCCCGCGCGGCGGCGGAATGGGATTCGTTGCCGGAAGCGCCGCGCCGGGAGGATGGCCTATATCCCGCGTCGATCGCGCAGCGAAGGATGGCGCTCGCGGAACAAGCCCTTGGAATGGGCTGCGCGTATCACATCCCGGTCGCGCTCGCGGCCGACGGCCCGCTGGATGCGGACAAGCTGCGGGCCGTTCTGCAGGAGCTGACGGACCGGCATGAGACGCTGCGCACGTCATTCCGGTGGGAGCGCGGAGAGCTCGTTCAGCGCATCCATCCCGCGGGCACCGTCGGGGCGGATTTCGAGGTGATCGATTGCGGCGGGCGTTTTCCCGATCCGGTTCATGCGGATGACGCGGCGTTTCGGGACGCGTTCGAGCCGTTCGATCTGTCGCGCGCGCCGGCGATGCGGGCCCGCTTATGGACCGACGGGAAAGAGCGCCATCTCCTGATTCTCAACGTTCACCATATCGCGTCGGACGGAATCGGCATGAACGTGCTGACCCGAGAGTTCGCGGCGCTGCTGAACGGGGATCGGCCTGCGCGTCCGAAGCGGCACTACAAGGATTATGCGCACTGGGAGCGGGACGCGGGCGAGGCACTTCGGAAGCCGGACGATGAAGCCTACTGGCGGGAGGAGCTTCGGTCTCCGATTCCGGCCTTGGAATGGCCGGATGCGGCCGCCAGACCCGCCATAAGAACCTATCGGGGCGGCACGGTTCGCGCGGAGCTGCCCGCGGAAACGGTTCGAGCCTGGGAACTCCAGGTCCGCCGCGATGGATCGACGATCGCGTCGCTTCTGCTCGGCTTGCATGCTTTGGCGGTGCATCGATATACCCGCCGGCCGGAGATGTCCGTCGGCTTATTGCTCGCCGGCCGAGCGCATCCCGATACCGCGGAAATAGTCGGCATGTTCAACAACTACGTCCCCATCCGGCTGACGGCGGACTCCGGCGCTTCGTTCCGCGATTTCCGGCGCTTGGCGCAAGACAAGCTGTGGGAAGCGCTGCGCCGGTCGGGCGTGCCGTACGAGCGATTGATCGAGCTTTCGGGGCAGCGGACGGACCCCTCCCGCAATCCGCTGTTCGATACGATGCTCGTGTATCACAATCAAGCGGAATCGGCATCCGTCCGCTTCGAGGCCGGCGGATGCCGGTTCGTCCAGCTTCCGGCGGAGACGGGAACGGCGAAGCTGGATCTGAAGCTGGACGTATACCCGGAGCCGTCGGGCTCGCTTACATGCGTGTGGGAATACAACGAGCGCCTGCTTCGCCGGGAGACGGCGGAGCGGCTGGCAGAAGGCTTCGCGCGGCTGGCGGAGTCGGCGCTGCGCGATCCTTCGGCGCGGCTGGCGGACCTGGAATGGATGACGGACGGGGAGCGGCGGCAGGTCGTGGAGGGGTTCAACGACACGGAGGCGCCGTATCCGGAGCAGCTGACGCTGCCGGCGATGTTCCGGCAGCAGGCGGAGCGGACGCCGGACCGCGTCGCGGCGGCGTTCGCGGAGGAGACGCTGACGTACCGCGAGCTGGACGAGCGTTCCGGCCGGATCGCGCGGGCGCTGCGGGAAGGGGGGCTGGCGCCGGAGGAGCCGGTCGGGCTGATGGCGG
>NZ_WJIB01000031.1 GCF_019400745.1 Cohnella sp. CFH 77786
CCGCCATCAGCCCGACCGGCTCCTCCGGCGCCAGCCCCCCTTCCCGCAGCGCCCGCGCGATCCGGCCGGAACGCTCGTCCAGCTCGCGGTACGTCAGCGTCTCCTCCGCGAACGCCGCCGCGACGCGGTCCGGCGTCCGCTCCGCCTGCTGCCGGAACATCGCCGGCAGCGTCAGCTGCTCCGGATACGGCGCCTCCGTGTAATTGAACCCCTCCACGACCTGCCGCCGCTCCTCGTCCGTCATCCATTCCAGGTCCGCCAGCCGCGCCGAAGGATCGCGGACGATCCCGCGGATCAGCGAGCCGAACGCTTCCGCCCAACGCTTCACCGTTTCCGCGGCGTAAATATCGGCCGCATACTGGATTGTCAGCGTGAGTCCGCCTTCTTCCTCCAAAGCGGACAAGCCGACGTCGAATTGGGAAACCCCGAAATCGAACGGCTCCGGCCGGACGGAGATTTCCGCAGCCGATAGATCCGCATGCTCCATGTTCAACATCGAGAACATCGCGTCGAACAGCGGATTGCGGCTGGCGTCGCGATCCGGCTGCAGGCGCTCGACCAGCTCACCAAACGGGGTTTCTTGGCGGCCCAGCGCGCTCAGTACCTCCGACTTGACGGCGCCGAGCAGCTGATCGAACGTGAAGTCCGGATCCGCCTGCAGCCGCAAGGGCAGCGGATTGACGAAGACGCCGACCATCCTGGCGGTTTCCGGTCGGCTTCTACCGGCGACGGGCGTACCGACGACCAGATCGGTTTGCCGGGTCAGCTTCATAAGCCAAGTCGCGTAAGCGGCGAGCAGCACCATGAAAAGCGTCGCGTCCGATTGCCGCCCCAGCCGGTTCAGCCCGTCCGTCCGTTCCCTGTCCACCCGGAGGATCAACTGGGCACCCGCCGAGCTTTTGATCGCCGGACGCGGCCGGTCGGCGGGAAGCTCCAGCTTCGGAACCCCCTTCTCGAACCGCCGGAGCCAGGAGCCGAGCGATTCCTCGAAGCGGCCCGCTTCCTTCTCCGCTTTCTGCCAGACGGCATAATCCTTATACTGCAGATCCAAGGGCGGCAGCCCGCGGTCCGCGTACAGCGCGAGGAAATCGTCCATGAGCACGTTGACGGAAACGCCGTCCGCAACGATGTGATGGATGTCGAACGCCAGAACGTGCGCTTCCTCCGCCAGCCGGAACAGCCCGACCCGGTACAGCGGAGCCCGATGCAAGTCGAATGGGCGAACGAACGCGCGCAAAGCATGCCGCAGCGTCTCTCCCTCTTCCGTCTCCTGCTCTTCGATATCCGCATCCATCGCCGGATGAATGATTTGAACCGGATCGCCTTCCCGCAGCTCGAAGGAAGTCCGTAAAGCTTCATGCCGTTCCGCCAGTCTCCGGAAAGCCCGGCGAAGCCGCTCCCGGTCGAGAGGACCGCTCAGCCGAAGCACCGTCGGAATGTGATAAGCCAAGCCTTCCGGTTCGAATCGCTGCAGGAAATACATGCTGCGCTGTGCCGACGAAACGGGATAGGACTCCGCTTCGGGAGCACGCGCGAGAACGGAGGCCGACGCAACCGGTTGCGTCCTTCGCGCTTGTTCGATCAGCCCGGCCATTTGGTTCAGCCGCGGGTGGTCGAACAAATCGACCAGCGTTACACGGACGCCGAACGCCCGGGCAAGCTGCGACACGAGAGAAGCCGCCCGCAGCGAATCCCCGCCGACGTCGAAGAAATGGTCGCTGCGCCCGTAGGTACCGCCGCCCAGCACCTTCGTCCACATTCCCGCGATCGCCTCTTCGACGTCGCCGGCGGGAGGCTCGTAAGGCGCTCCCGCTCCCGCGCCGCCTCTGTCGTCGCGCGGCGTTTTTCCTTCGTCCGGCAAGGCAATGACGGACGATGCGTCGGGATAACGAAGCGGCAGCAGGTAAGCCCGGTGAGGCAGAAGCTCTTCATTCCCGTAAGGCACCACCCAGTCGTAAGATTTCCCGTCCGAGAACGTTCCCGTTCCTGTTTCCGTTTCCGTCCCGGCGGCAAAAGCCGTCAAGGAGGCGCCGCGCTGCTCTCTCGCAGGTGCCGATTGCCCGTAGGCCTCCTCCGCCGCGATCCGGACGCCTTCGTAAAACTCTACGTGCCCGGGCGCTTCCGGCACCCGGGACAGCGGAATGGACAGACGGGCCGAAGCCCCTGCCCCCTCCGGAAGCGCCGCGCCGCTCGCGCCCATCCAACCGGATTCCTCCAGAAAACGCTCAAACGGACGGTTCTTCGCCGTGCGCGTGAACTCCGCGCGCAGCTCCGTGCAGCCGTTCGCTTCCGCAAAGCGCTTCAACCCCGCGCAAACGGCCTGCTCGACGCCCCGGCCGAGGACGCGGCAGCTCAGCAGAAACAGATCGAGGACGAGAGCATCGCCTTGCACGGTACCCGACACCAGGCCGATCCGGCCGTAATCCCCGTACCGGTCTGCGGCCTCAACCATCCACAGGCGCGCCCCCTCGGCCAGACTCCGCGCGCGCATGTCCTCTTCCGTAAGGCGAATGCCGTTCAGGTTGAACTGGTTCGTCCGCGCGGTCAATTGCGCCGCCCGTTCCGTCTCGTCCGGCGCAAGCGGGCGCATGCCGACCTTCAGCTCCAGGCCGCGCAAATACTGCTCCAGCGTCTCGCCGGAACGGGCCGCGGCTTGGCGCTTCCGCTCGGCTTCGTAACCCGCCGCCCGTTTCCGGTCTTCCTCCGTCACCCGCAAACGGTCCCACGCCCATACGTGTTCCAGAAAAGCGGGAATCTCGCGCTCGTCCGGCAGCTTCAGCGTCAGCACCTCCGGACGCTCCGCCATCATGCCCAGGCATTCCGCCGCGTTGTCGTCGACGAAAATGAAGCTGTCCAGCCCGAGCCCGAGCTCTTCCGCCATTTCCCGCACGTTGTCCGGCTTCGGACTCCAGTTGACCCGCCAGGCCGAAAAATGCTCCTTGCGCAGCAGCATGTCCGGATGCCGGTCGAACACTTCCCACAAATCCGCTTCGTTGTTTTTGCTGCAGAGCGCGAGCAGCATCCCTTCGCTGCGCTTCCGCAGAAGCAATCGTTGGAAGGAGGCGAAAGCCGGGGGCACGGACACGCCGAGCGGACCGTCCTCCCCGCACACGCCGCGCCACAGCGTGTTGTCCGCGTCGACGGCGACCACCTTGAACGGATGTCCGTTCCAACCGATCAGCGCGCGGGCGATTTCCGTTCCGACGGCGGCATAAAAGTCCTCCGTATAAGGAATCCGTCCTTCCTCGTACGCGACCGGATCTTCGACGATCCGAACCCGGTAGCGGGCCGCCATCGCCGTGCCGTCCAATAGATGGACGGGAGCCGCGGCGGATGCGATCTCCCGGATCCGGTCCGCGAAAGTCCGAACGGACGCCTCCGGCAGCCCGCCCAGCGGCCCGTTCTCGGAGAACGGCAACAGCGCCACGATCTGAGGCCCGCGGTCCGACCGTCCCCGCATGATGCGGAACAACGTCTCGAAGTCGTCTGCCAGCCGCGCCAGTCCGTCCTCCGAGGCCGTTGCGCCTGCCGCGAGCCAATCGTCCGGCCGAACCAGGGCGATCGTCGCGGCCGCTTCCGAGGGTTCGGCATCTTCCGCCAGCAGGTACTGGACGATTTGGTTATAGGGAGCGAACGTGATTTCGGGCGCGATGCCGAACCGCCGCAGCCATTTGGAGAGCGGGCCCGTCACCGGCTCCGCGGTGAACGACGAGGCGATGCGGACGGCGAGGAGCCTTTCCGGCGCGGAAGGAAGCCCGTCATTGAGCCGCCTTCTGCGGTCCAGCTCGCTCCGTTCCGCGGCCTCGAACAAGCGGACGCTTCCGATCTCGGCGTCGGCATCCTCGCTCATGGCGGCCGCAAGCTTACGATAATCGTCGGCCAAGCGGGCAACAGTCGATTCCCGGAACAGACCGGAATCGTATTCGATCACAGCATGCAGTTCTCCGCCGGCTCCGGGAAACACGTCCATTTTGACGTCCAGGGACGATGTTGCCCTCTCGAGCGGGTATTCGGAGAACGTCAAGCCGCCCGCCTCGAACCGCTCGCTTCCCGCAGCGTGATTGTGGAACACGAGCATCGTATCGTATAGCGGATTGCGCGAACGGTCCGACCCCGCGCCCAGAGCAGACGCCATTTCGTCGTACGGGAACCGGCCGTTGCCGTAAGCCTCGGCCGTTGCCCGCCCGACGTCGTCCAGCAGACGGGAGAACGTCATGCCTTCCCGAACCCGGACCCGAACGGGCAGGAAGTTGATGAAGATGCCGACCGCATGGCGGAATTCCGTCTGTTCCCTTCCGTTCACCAGCGAACCTACGATCAAATCTTCCTGTTCCGTATAACGGTTCATCAATAAGGCATACAGCGAAAACAGCACCGTATGAAGCGAAACTTGCCGCCGTTTGGCCAACTCCCGCAGAGCGTCGGCCTCTGGGGCCGTCAGCGAGAAGCGGAACGTCCCGCCTAGAAGCGTCCGCGTCTTCGGCCGGGGGAAATCGAGCGGAAGCCGAAGCTGCGGAAGGGGGCCGGCAAGCGTCTCTTCCAGCCAATACGAACGCTGCTTCCGCATTTCGGGAGACTCGGCCATGTCGCGCTGCAGGCGCACATAGTCGCGGTAATCCGCTTTCTTGGAAGGCAGCGCCTGACCGGCATACAGAGCCGTCATCTCCTGCAGCAGCAACGCGAGCGAAGCGCCATCCGCGATCAGATGGTGCGTATCCAGCAGGAGCAGATGCCGATTTCCCGGCGCGGATGCGATTCCTGCGCGGAACAGGGGCAGCCGGGACAGGTCGAACGGCCGCACGAACCCTTCGGCGAATGCCGGCCAAACGTCTTCCGAATCGACCTGCGCTTGCGTCAGCTCGACCTCCGGGAACGGGTGAACCCGACCCGCCGGCACCCCTTCGTCCGTCCACTCGAACGTCGTGCGCAAGCTTTCGTGCCGCTCCGCGAGCCGGACGAAGGTGAATCGCAGTCGCTCCGGATCCAGCGGCCCCTCGATGACGTAAGCCAGCGTCATATGATGGCGGAGATCCGCTTCCGTCTGCCGGCTCGCGAGGAAAATGCGCAGCTGGGCGCGCGAGAGGGGGAATACGATCGCCGCTTCCGGAACCTCCTTCGCCGTGCCGGATACGAAAGACTCTTCGGCTTGCAAGTCCGGCTCCGCCGTACCCGCGCCGCTCCCGTCGAGATAAGCGGACAAATCGGCGACCGTGGGATGGCCGAGCAGGTCGGCCACCCCGATTTCCCGGCCGAACCGCTCGGTCAGTTCGGTTACGATTTGAAGCGCCAGGATGGAATCCCCGCCCAATTCGTAATAATGGTCTCGGATGCCGAGCGAGGAGAAGCCCAGCACGCGCCCCCACGCCAAGGCAACGGCTTCCTCCGTGGCGGAATAGACGCCGTTGTCCCGTCCGGTCAGCAGAACGGAAGTCCGTGCCGCCTTGCCGGAATCGGCCGCCGTTTCCGTTTCTTGCGCGCTTTCCGCCGGTATCCGGTATGACGCGTCCCCGGCTTCTTCCACCCAGCAACGGATCCGATCGAACGGATACGCCGGCAAATGGATTTTCCTGCAAGCCGCGTCCCGGTACAGCAACTCCCAGTCCCAGACTCCGCCTTCCGCGTATGCGCGGCAAAGCCGTTCCGGCGGATACTGGAGCCATTCCTCCCCCATAACCGGAGCCGAACCCGCGGAAGTATCCGCACGCCCCAGCCAAATGCCGGAGACGAGCCGGGGGGAGGCCCAGGCGTCGGCAGGCGGGGCGGCGCTTTCGGCATCAAGCTTCTCCCGCAGCGTCCGGAGCTTGTCCGCGAGTTCGCGCACGGAACCGGCCGCCATCGCCGCCCGGTACTCATAATGCCCCCTTCCCGTATTCGCGGTATAGCAGAAATCGGCCAGTGCCGCGTTCCCCGCGCCGGCTTCCTCCAGATAACGCGCATAGCTTTCCGCAAGACGCCCCAGGGCCGTTGCGCTTCGCGCCGACAGCGCCAACACCTGAAGCTTCGCGGTGTCTCCTTCTCCGGGAACTGCAGCCGGAACTCCTATGGGCGGAGCTTCCTCCAGCACGGCATGCACGTTCGTCCCGCTCATGCCGAACGAGCTGACGCCCGCCCTGCGCGGCATGCCGTCCCCTCCGGGCCACGAGCGCAGCAAATCGCTCACGTACACCGGAGAATCGACGAACGGGATGTCCCGGTTCGGCTCCCGGAAGTGCAGCATCGGCGGAAGCTGCCGCTCATGCAGCGCGAGAGCGGCTTTGATCAGGCCGACGATGCCCGCGGCCGTGTCCAGATGCCCGAAATTCGTTTTGACGGAACCGACGGCGCAGAACTGCTTGCGGTCCGTGAAGCGCCGGAAAGCTTGCGTGATGCCGGCGATTTCGATCGGATCGCCCAGCCGAGTGCCGGTTCCGTGCGCCTCGATGTAGCCGATCGTCTCCGGATCGATTCCGGCGTCCCCCCACGCCTGGACGATTACCTCTTCCTGCGCGAGCACGTTCGGGGCGGTGATGCCGACGGAAGCGCCGTCCTGGTTCGCGGCGCTTCCCTTGATCACGGCGTAGATCGCGTCCCGGTCGCGAAGCGCCCGACCGAGCGGCTTCAGCAGCACCGCCGCCGCGCCTTCCCCTCCGCCCGTGCCTTCCGAGGCTTCGTCGAACGTTCGCGCCCGGAAATCGGGCGATTCGATGCCGATCCGAATGCCCATATCGATCGGGAGCAAGTAAGTTTTGACCCCGCCGACGAGCGCCGTCTCGCACTCCCCGCTGCGCAAGGCCTGCATGGCGAGGTGAAGAGCGAGAAGCGAGGATGAGCAGGCCGTATCCACCGTAAGCGCGGGGCCTTTGAGATCGAGCAGGTAGGAAATCCTTCCGGCTACGATCGACGAGAGATTGCCGGGAATCGCCAGGGACAGCGAAGCCGGGTCCCGCTCGGCGACCAGCCGCTTGTAATCGTGGAACGCATCCCCGTTATAGCCGACATAGACGCCCGTCCGGCTGCCGGCAAGTTTCCGCCCCCCATACCCGGCGTCCTCGATCGCGCTCCAGGCCGTCTCCAGCCACAGGCGCTGATTGGGGCTCATCAGCGCGGCTTCTTTCGGCGAAAGACGGAAAAACCGATGATCGAACCTATCTATTTCTTCCAAATAAGCGCCGTCATAATAGGAAACCTTTCTTCCCGGCAGCCTCGTGCCGGACAGCATCGAATCCGCGTCCCGGCGGCGCGTTTCCGGGAACGGACCGACGGCGTCGAAGCCCTCCGCCACCCGCTGCCAGAACCGGCGGACGTCATCCGCTTGCGGCAGCCGGACGGCCATGCCGACGATCGCCACGTCTCTCCCGGAAGTCTCCTCTATCCCCGCATCCCCTGCCGTTCGCTCCGGGCCGGAAGCCTCGGCAAGCGGCGTTTCCGCGTCGTCCCACCAAGCATGTTCCCGCAATCGGATCCCTTCCTTTCCCTATTCGAGCCGAACCCGTCTGCCGAATCGCGGCCATCAGGCTCCGACGCCTACTTTGCCGGCTTCCGGCACGGAAGCGGCGGCAGGCCGGCTGATCCGCCACAGGCCGTACAGAATCGCGAGAATCGCAACCGAGCTGGCGGCCATCACCGCGTACAGCGCGGCACCGCCCGGCAAGCCTCCGCTATGCCGGATGATGTAATAAGCCGCGAACAAGACGTATTCGTTCACGATCGTCAGCCAGATCGAGCGGTGCCACACGTAGAGCAAACCGAAGATGACGGCGCCGGCCGTTCCGTATAGCATCAGGGGCAGATCGCCCGAGAAGAACAGGATGCCGTAGAAGACGCCGGTGGCGACCATCGATACGGGCAGCGGCAACGCCCGGCGAAGCTCGTTGAAGATGAGCGCCCGGAACAAAATCTCCTTGTACACCGAATTGAGGACGAAAAAGCTGAAGAAAACCCAAGCATTTTGCGCCAGAAAAAATCCGACGATCCCCTCGAAGCCGGGGGCAGCCTTCGCCACTTGCGGGATGCTGAACAAGCTCATGACCCACAGCGCCATGCAAACGGCGAGAATGACGTTCAAAACGTGCGCTTTCGCCCCAACCTTGCGGAACTGCGCGATGGCAATCAGGTCCTTGCGGTAAAACTTCTTGAGCACGAAATGGTAGAGCGGCATGGCAAGGAGCGCGTTGGCGTAAAGGCCGATGATGCCGTGTTCCCTCAGCGCCGGATACCGGGGCAGAACCGCCTGCTCCCAGATGACGACCAGAATTTGCAGCAAGCCATAATAAATCCCGACGTAAACCGCGAGGTTGCCAAGCATGACCCCGTATTTCTTCGCGGCTGCCGCGCCTCCCCATAGGGCAACGAGCGTTAGCGCGATGAGCAGCAGCGCCGCCGCCGCGACGGCAAGCAGCAGAAGGTCGGGCCATTGGGCCATGGCGTTCAGCCAGCCCGTCCGGTCCGCGATCATGATGAGGCAATTCACGACGGCGCCGATGCCGATCGATGCCCATAGCGACTTCATCCGGAGATACACGAGACAATAGAGCACGCTCAGGAAGAAAGAGGTGACGCTGATCCAAAACGAAGGCTGAAAATAGCCATAGATCAGCGAGGTGAGAGGCAGCGACAGCCAAACGGGCATCGAAGCGTTCAAAGCGTTGAACACGATGCCCCGAAACAGGATTTCTTCGAAGCAGACGGCCAGAAAACCGACTCCTGCCAGCACGTAGACAAAGTTGTCGGCCTTGCCGAAGGTGTCCACGTACCTCGCGAAATCCTGCGTATGGTTTCTCACCGCGCTCAGGTTCATCACGGCCAGAAACAGCAGCGTGCAGCCAAGACCCATTACCGCGATTTGCGCCCATTGCGTCCGGTTCAAGGCGGCGAAGCGCGCGGTTCTCAGGATGCCCGGACGCCTCCCTTTCGTTAGCGAGGTATGCGCCCGGGAGACAATCAGGAAAAGCGCGAACGCGATGGCGAAGACGAGGCATAAGAAAACGGGAATGTTCCGCTCCAAGTACGCCCGATATGCCGGAAAATTCCGCAGCAAGAGCGATTCGTGCAACACGGTGACGAGCCAGAACGCAAAGAGATAGACGGCCGAATAGGCGAGCGAACCCCCTGCGGCGAGCAGCTTGGTTTTCATTTTGCGACGCCTCCTTGGTTGACGGAATCCGGGCGAATCTCGAACAGGTGCGACGTTCCCGTTTCTTCGAGGAGCCGGGACAGCCGCAGCCGCCTTTCGTCGGGATCGGTCCGTTTGGTCTCGAACTGGCTTAGGAGCATGTCCCAGCCCCGTCGAAGCTGCTCTTCGGTCGGGGAGGCACCCTTCCGTTCGATCTCCCTCGCCAGCGCCTCGACTTCGCGATAGGGCTCGATCACTCCGATCCGATAGGACTCGGGATCGGCGAAGCCGCGATTGCGGGTCGCCGCCGCGATCCCCAAGCAGCGGGACAGAAAGGACGTTTGCCCGGACACGGGAACAGGTCTTACCGAGGCCGAGGGACGCGGCGCCTCATGCGGGTTTTCCTTCAGGCCGTCGTCCGACGCCCGCGCGTCCGTTAGCGGGGCGAACGATTGCCACAGCCGGGTCAGCACGCGCCCCGGTCCGAGTTCGAACGCCCGACCGACGCCCAGATCCCGCATCGTTTCCATGCAGTCCAACCACCGCACGGGCTGCGTTAACTGCAAGGCAAGCAGCCGGATGAATTCGGACCTGCCGCCCGTATGGAGCTGTCCTGTCACGCCCGAGAGCACCGGCCGCCGGGGGACGTGAAACGCGCAAGCCTCCAGCCGCTCCCGGAACCGCTCCGACGCTTCTTCCATTAATGGACTATGAAACGCCGCGCCTACGTTCAGAAACGTAAAGCGAGCGCGCTCGCCCGAAAGCAGCTTTTCGAGCCTGAGCAAGGCATCCCGATGCCCCGAAACGACCCGCTGCTCCGGAGAATTGATGCCCGCAAGCACCGCGACGGAACGATCGTCGCTTGCTTGCGCAAGCAGCTCCTCCAGGCGTTCGCCGCCGATGCCGCCGACCGCCGCCATGCCTCCCGGACGGCGGCGGGCCGCCTCCTGCATGAATTCGCCGCGCGCCCGGACGAGCCGTACGGCATCCGCGAAGCCGAGCGCGCCGCTGCAAGCGAGCGCGGAGAATTCGCCCAGGCTGTGGCCGGCGCAAACGGCCGGCTCGACCGGCGCGGCCGTCTCATCCTCTGTCCAAGCCCGATAGGCCGCCACGCTGTGCGTCAGAATCGCCGGCTGGGCGTTCTCCGTTCGCGTAAGCTCGGCCATATCTCCTTCCGCGCAGAGCCGGAGCACATCCCAGCCGAGCGCGTCGCCCGCTTCCTCGAACGTCCGCCGGGCCGCCGAATACCGCTCGGCAAGGGCTCTGCCCATTCCGACGTATTGCGAGCCTTGTCCCGGAAACAACAAAGCGCTCTTGCTCATCCCGGATCCTCCCCCGAAATCGCCGCTTTCTCCTGGGCGGCCGCCGGCTGCTCCCGCGCCTGCTTCTCGCCGGCGAGTCGGCTGCACCACATCGGAAAAGCCTGCAGCAGCTCCTTGAGCTTTTCCCTGCGGATCTTGCCGGCGTCGTATTCGATTTCGACCGTCCACGCCGTACCGGCCGTTCCGACCGCAATCGTCAAGTCCGTCTTACCCTTCCATTCGCGCGGCAGCTCCCCGGCAAGGCCGTTTCGGTACAGAGGGACAATGGCGTCCGTCCCCGCGGATGCCCCGGCGGCGAATTCCGGCAGCGCCGCATCCGCGGAGAGAAACGCGCGAAGCCGTTCAAGCAGCTCCGAAAATCCGCGGGCCGCGTTCAGATCGATCTCCGCCACGCGAATGCCTTGGCCGAAGCCGGCCACCGGCAAATCGAACCGCGGCTGCCGGAACATCCGGGCGAGCAGCACGACCCAGATGCCGAGCGCCGGCAACGCGGGCTCCGTCCGTTCGGCTTCCGCGATGTCCCGCAGTTCCCGGACGGTTGACGCCGCTAACGTGAGCTTCAGGTAATCCGCCGCTTGCGGCCGGCGTTCCGCGGGTCCCCAACCTCCCGGCACGCGCAGCGGCACGAGCGCCGAACGCTTCGGCGTCCTGTTGTGGCGGTCGAGATATTCGGCCAGCTTGGCCACGGACGGATAGGCGAACAGATCCGTAACGCTCAAAAGCCTTCCGAATTCCTGCTCCAGCCGCTTGTGCATCCGAACGAGCAGCAGCGAGTGGCCTCCAAGCTCGAAGAAGTTGTCGTGGACGCCCACCCTCTCGCGCTGCAGCAGCTCGGCCCACAGCGCCGCCAGCTTCATCTCCGTCCCGTTCTCCGGCGCCGCGTATTCCGTCCCCGTCGCCATCTCTTCCTCCGGCTCCGGCAGCGCCTTGCGGTCCGCCTTCCCGCTCGCCGTCAGCGGCATCGACTCCAGCTGCACGAACGCCTCCGGGATCATGTACGCCGGCAGCCGCTCCGCGCAGTGCCGCCTCAGCTCTCCCGACGTGCACGCCCGGTCCGCCACCACGTACCCGACCAGCCGCTTGCCCCCGGCCTCGTCGTCCCGCGCCGCCACCGCCGCCTCCGACACCGCCTCGTGCAGCAGCAGCGTCCGCTCGATTTCCCCCAGCTCGATCCGGTACCCCCGGATCTTCACCTGGTCGTCGATCCGCCCC
>NZ_WJIB01000032.1 GCF_019400745.1 Cohnella sp. CFH 77786
CAAACCTGCAAAAGTTGCCATAGTTGCTACTTCTAACAAGCTTCTGCGGCTCATTTACGGCATTTGGCGCAACCAAGAGATATTCTGCGCTGAATAACATCAAATTTATAGGGATATTTTACCACAATCGTACTTCGGCAAGTAGGCTTATTTCGGTATACCCTATTTTGTTCTTTGAATGATTTAGACTTTCTCATTGACTTTGATTAGCTGGTTTAGATGAAGTAATCGCCTTCTTCGAAATACTTACAAATTAGTCCTTTTCTTTTTCGATCGTCCGTTGTGGGAGCCATTCCAGCATTGATTTTATTATTCTTATTGACTCTACTGTTTCATCCCATCCATGGTTTTCTTTCATCATTTTGACTACAAAAGGATCGAAGACCTTTTGTAGTCTCCAGTTTGTTATGTATTTTGAAGAGGTTATTACTGTTGAGTAATTTTTTCTTCTTCTCGTTCGTCCAATCACCTTTATTTCTTCGTAGCCATCGCCCCATTGCGCTGGGAAGCAGTAGACCTTTGCATGGGGTCTGAATTTTTTTGTACCTTGCTTTATTTGTTCTTTTCCTTCTCCGAAATACCTTTCTTCTATGATGTTTCCAACTAAGCACCATACAAAAGGTATCGATGATCTAGATTGTTCTTCTTTGATTTCTTCCTGATCATCCATGCTTAGGTTCCTCTTATGTATTGCGATTATTTCATCTAACGTCTCTCGTATTCACGAACCCGAGAACCTTAAGCCCCAACGGGGCGGCCGCAGCGCGGTTAGGTTCGCAGGGTTGTCCGCCTGATTCAGCATCCTGAAATTCCTCGGGTGGACCAAGGAACCGTCAGGTTACGCAGCGTGATTACGGTGTTATCCGAAGTCTCTGCCTTCCAGGGTTACTTACAATTTTTCTTCATCATAGTTCACCATACGGACAGTCCTGTTCTCATATTGTTTTCGTCTGTTATATATTCAAGACTTTTGAATCCCCGGTTTTTCGCATTTATATATAGATCATTTACTTTCTCAGTATTCTTGCAATAGATTGTAATATACGAACTATCAACAACCAAAAGGACAAGTTGGCAATCACTATTAAGGTATTCCTCAAATGTCTTTAATTCTTTGATATCCTTCCCTTTGGGAAAGGCTTTTAGGTCTTGAAATATTAAATAGTAATCGTTTTCCTCTAAAATACTCCTAAGAGCTTTTCCGTCCATACAATTATTAGGTTCTTGGAATAGCAAATCCCCTAATTTACTATCAACTATCAGGTACGACTCCTCTGCACCAATACGCCAATTATATTCTTGTATTTCAAAAGGGTTTAAAATGTCCTTGAGGTATCTTCCGTATTTATTTGGAATTTCAAAACTAATTCCTCTTATCAAGTATCGGCCTCCTTTCTTGATTTCCTTGATTTTAAAATACATGCAGAGATTTCGGATAACGTCTCTTGTATTCACGAACCCGAGAGGCTTAAGGCGACGGAGTCGCCGGGTGGCTCCGCCACTTAGCCTCGCAGGGTTGTCCGCCTGAGTCCACTCCCTCGAAAACCATCGGGCGGACCAAGGGTCGACGAATGTCGGCACGACGCGTGAATACGGTGTTGGTATTATCAGTTCATACCCGTTCAATCGGGGATGAACTTTTTCTTTTATACTGGTAGAAACACTGGGTCTAAAAATGTATGTGGTGTTGGGACATCGATCCCGTCACATAAAGTGTTTCAGCCCGGCGACGTTCATACCCCGATTGAGCTGGTTGGGCGACTCAGCCCGTATCACCGCGCCAACTTGTGGAGAACGTATAGCTCAGGGTTCCAGTGATCCTAAGGAGGTTTCATGAATCATCCTGTATTGAGCATCGATGTTGCAAAAGGAAAGAGCGTCGCTGCTGCCTTTCTTTCCAGCAGTCAGTTGTTTCGCAAGCCGTTCTCATTCGACCACTCTCCTTCCGGAGTTGAAAGCCTGCTTTCTCTTCTGGACGAGATGGAGACGATCGCCAGTACCAAACCTCATGTCGTTCTAGAAGCTACCGGCAATTACTCTAGACCGCTCTCCTCTTTCTTCTCTTCTCGTGGGTTTCCCGTTGTTGTGCTCAACCCTATTCTTACCCACCAGCTTAAGAAGAAAGCGATTCGGAAAGTAAAAACCGATAGACGCTGCACGCATCGCGCAAGCTTTCTACTTGGGAAACGGATCCCCTCAGCTTCCGGTAGAAGATTCTCTCTTTGAACTCCGAACGCTGACCCGGCAACACCATCACCTAAGCGGCCTCTACACCGACGTTCAGCTCCACTTTCAAGCCGTGTTAGATCTGGTGTTTCCCGGCTTTGATCAGCTATTCCGTCATACGTGCTGCAGTACTTCTTTACGTATCCTGGCTGCCTATCCTGCACCTGATGCTGTTCTGGCCGCCGATCCCGAGCAGTTACTCATGCTTATGTTGCCCAATCGACGTGGGAGAGCGTGGAACGAACAAAAGAGAGACGCATTGCTCGAACTCGCCCGCAAAAGCCTGCCTCACCCGGCGGGTCGTTGCTCCAATGAGGTCATGCTGCGCTGCTATATCAACCTGCTGACTACTTACCAGAAAGCAATCGACGAAGTCGAAGACCGTATGGCCAAGCTAGCTTCCTCATTTCCCGCGTACGCTCTTCTACGTTCCATTCCGGGTGTCGGGGACATTACGGGATCCGTTATTCTTGCAGAGATTGGCGATATAAAAGGTTCCCGGGTTCGAAACAGTTGTCCGCTTTTGCCGGGCTAGACGCGTCTGTTTTCGAATCGGGAACCTTTACTGCAAGTCGGAACCGCATCTCCAAACGAGGCTCATCCTATCTGAGAACCGCCCTCTACCGGCAACGGTTGCCGCCGTTTCTCAGCAGCGCAATGGGCCTCGTAACCCGACTTTGTCCCGATATTACCAACAAAAGCTTGCGGAAGGCAAGCCTCAAAAAGTCGCTTTAATCGCAACCTGCCACAAGCTTCTGCGGATGATCTTCGGTGTCTGGTCAAACAACCGGCCGTTTTCGGCACTCTAACACAGCAACCATAGGATGATTTTACCAAAATCCTATCTCATGAGGTAGGTTTATTTGAGTCTGCATGCTTACGTATTGGGGGACATACTTAGATAATCTCTTGACTGCGATTAGCTGGTTTATCGGAAGTCGTCTGACTTCACTGAGTTACTCTAAATCAGGCCCACTAGCATATAAATCAATATCTAAAATTGTATTTAAATTTGAAAGTTTCTTAATAATTATCGGGTTGAGATTAATTCCCCACATCTCATCTTTATATCCGTAATAAGCAACTTGAATAACTCTATTGATTTTTTCTGAATTAACGATTGAAGTAATATTTGAGCTTTCCAATTTTCCTAGAAGATTGGATAATTTATCTTCAACTTCACCAGTTCGCTTAAGATCAAATTCAAATATAAATCCACTATCCTCATAGAGCTTGGTAATATTCCGATTAGGAATCTGTGTTCCTTTTTTCCAAGTTTGTGTGGGAATAAAATCAATTTCCTTAAGAAGTTTTTCTAATTCAATTTCTTCTGATGAGACCGTAAAGTATACTCGGTTTCCAGCGCTCATCCCCATAAATCTAACCCTTACTTTAGGTGAAGTGTCTAAGTAAATAACAAAATAATATGCCTCACCCTCAATTGGAAAGTAAACAGCAGCGGTTTTTTCTTCTTCGTTTATTATCACATCATCTATTTTTGGTGTGTTGTTCGAATAAACTAATTTATTTACAGATAGATAAGCTTTCGTAAGTTCAAAGGATTGTTCTTCTACTTCCTTAAGTGCAATTAATTTTAGAGCTTCTGTCATCTCCGAACCTCCAAGAACATATCTTACAGACGATTTCCGATAACGTTCTCGCATTCACGATCCCGAGAACCTTAAGCCCCAACGGGCGGCCGCAAAGCGGTTAGGTTCGCAGGGTTGTCGCCTGAATCCACTTCCCCGAAATGCCTCGGGCGGACCAAGGGACGGCACAAGCCGGCCCGACGCGTGAATTCGTTGTTATCTGAAGGTGACGACCTCTTGAAATACTTACAAAACTGCTCTTAATTTCTCTTGATAAATATTGTAGTTTTCATCATCGAAACAAATAAATTGAATTTTCTTAAAGGACTCATTCTGCAGTACAAAATCAAGGACTGTTCTTATTGCAATTGCTGCTGCCTTGTCCTTTGGAAATTTATAAATTCCAGTGCTTATATTGGGGAATGATATACTCTTGAGCCCATATTGAACTGCAAGGTTCAGTGAGTTCTTATAGCAGTTACCGAGTTTTTCATCTTCGAGATTATTACCTCCATTCCATACAGGTCCAACTGTATGGATTACAAACTTAGCTTTTAGTCTGCCTCCTGTTGTAATTACTGATTCTCCAACTGGACAGTTTCCCTGCTTATTCCTAATCCTGATGCATTCATCAAGAATCTCTCTACCACCTGCTCGATGTATGGCTCCATCTACTCCACCACCACCAAGCAAACTAGTATTTGCTGCGTTTACAATGCAATCTAAATCGGATTTTGTTATGTCTCCCTTCTCTAATGCAATTATGGTTGAGTTCAATAAATACTCCATTGAATAAGATCCTTTCCTAGGCATTCGTCACTTTCAGATAACGTCTCTCGTATTCACGAACCCGAGAACCTTGAGCCCCAACGGGGCGGCCGCGGCGCGGTTAGGTTCGCAGGGTTGTCCGCCTGATCACCTTCCTCGAAGTGCATCGGGCGGACCAAGGGTCGACGAATGTCGGCCCGTCGCGTGAATACGGTGTTAGATGAAGTCTTCGGCCCTCAGCTGAGCTTACAAAATATATCTCTGTATCACTTCATCATCCCACACCTGAACTTCAATATATCTTTCTGGTCCTTTATCTCCATTCTTATTCCAATCTTGTGGCATTCCATATTCTTCCATCACTCGAATTATCTCTTGTTTGGTATACACTAGTCTACGATATGGTTTATTATCCTGATACCTCATCGTTGGAAAAAGATCACCGTATGTAAAACTAATTGATGTTTCGAGAAATTCGTCCAAGTCAATTGCTATCCAATCCGGGTTCAAATACCATGACTTTAGCCAATCACATGGTTCCAATGTCATGTAGTGAGGAAATGGGTTTCTTGGCTTGCCGCCCTTGGCAATAAATTGTTCCCTAGCCAGCCGTTCGAGATCTCTTCTGATCAACATATAATCATCTGATCTCTTGCTGGCAAACATTTTTCCGTCTTGTTTGATTTGATTTGAAATCTCCAAGGCTCTCTCAATCGGAAGACTAGAGAGATTTCTAAAAGGCCCAATATGCTTATCAAAATAATGATACAAAGAATAGGTCATGACATGTTCCTTTGGTTTTATAATCTTTCGAAGATTTCATCTAACGTTCTCGCATTCACGAACCCGAGAACCTTAACCCCAACGGGCGGCCGCAAAGCGGTTAGGTTCGCAGGGTTGTCGCCTGAATCCACTTCCCCGAAATGCCTCTCGGCGACCGAGCAGCCGCAAGGCTGCGATGTGTGAATGCATAGTTATCCGAAGTTACTGTCTTCTGTGAAATACATACAAAAAAATTATTTCGGCTTAAACGGACCAACATATATCAGTCCGTTATTCTCAACTTTATATATTTCCAATCTTTGCTTCCCATTATCATCCTGAAAGACAGCAATTAAATGGTTCTCATACTCGCGTTGATAGCCGGACATATTCTCCATACCGTACGAAGCAATGCTGCCTAACTTTTCGTTAACATCAATGTATAAAATTTTGTCATCAATTCGATCATATATTCGAATTGACTGCATTTTACCAGGCAAATAAACCATTATTTCTGTTATTCCATCGCCATCAAGATCTGCTTCATAAACAGAGCGAGCGTAAATTTCAAGTAGTGTTTCCTTGTCACTTGATTTATTTGTAAAAATATACTTTATATTCGCTCCTTTAGGAGACATATCGTTCGTTACTTTTGTTACGCCGATAATTCCTAAGATGTTCTCCTCGGTGATATTTGATTCTGAAATGTTATTTCCATCGTCTATTTCCACACTATGGCTCTCTTCAATTTCTTTAGTCCCATCTTTAGAAAAAGTATGATTTATACTATTGATTTCTTTTACAGTTGCTCCTGAATCTTCAGGCTGATTTTTGCAACTTGTAGAGGTTGCAATTAAAATTAGAACACAAAATATAATGATATTTTTTTTCTTCAATGCACCCACCCTCCAGTGATTTATATGTCATAGAGGTCTTTAAATTCTTTTTACTTTACAGTAATTTCGGATAACGTCCCTCGTATTCACGAACCCGAGAGGCTTAAGGCGACGAAGTCGCCGGGTGGCTCCGCCACTTAGCCTCGCAAGGTTGTCCGCCTGATCTACTTCATCGAAATGCCTCGGGCGGACCAAGCAGCCACCAGGCTGCGATGCGTGAATACGTTGTTATCGGATGTTCCCGGCTTCTTTGAAAGGCTTACAAGTTTCCCCTTTCTGGCCCAAAATAAAACTTCTCATTCCCTGTTCTGTCCGTAGCAGTAATAATAACCGGTATGTTTACACGATCTTCCAAGAACTTAAACCAGACAGCTCTTGCTTCGTCAACTTTAAATATATGCGTTGAATAATTGTCTTCGCTTTCCACAAAAAGCTGAGTTATTTCAGGATCATTTATTATTCCATAAAGTAAATTGGTTCCACTTGAAGAGTTACCTATCCCTTGCCATGAAACTACCCGGTCAGAGAGCATTGGAGATTCTGAAATTAACTCTTCAACAGAAAGACTTTTTATTGTGTCATTTTCAAGTGAAACTACTTTTAAGTTGTTATTAATGGTTTCATAAAATGCATATAGCTTATCGTTATGAAATTGATTAGTAATAGTTCTCAAGTAATTATCATCATAATCTGTTAAAGCTTCATCTATTTTAATTTTCAATGGTTTGCTATTCTCAAATAAGTTTCGCGCCAAAATTATTATCAAACATCCGGTCAAAAGTATTATGAGTACGTGATGAAATTTTATTTTGAACATCTTGAATCTCCTTATCGATCTCTTCGGGAATTTCCGATAACGTCTCTCGTATTCACGAACCCGAGAACCTTAAGCCCCAACGGGGCGGCCGCGATGCGGTTAGGTTCGCAGGGTTGTCCGCCTGGATCAGCTCCTCGAATTGCCTCGGGCGGACCGAGCAGCCGTAAGGCTGCGATGCGTGAATACGGTGTTAGACGAAGTTCATCAACTTCTTCGAATCAATCTTCCAAAAATGCTGGGTTTATGTCTTTCAAATGTTTTTATAAGATCTTCATTTATTAAAGTTACCGATTTCTCCCATGGATGGCTAAAGTAACACCAGCTTAAATCCATTGGGAAGAAAATGTAGTAATCTCCATCAGGGTAAAAAGGAATTGTCCATTCTTTACTTCCGTGAGGCAAATGAGGGTTGTACCAGTAACACTCATGCTGCCAATCCAAGGCATAAATATATTCATCTTCAGTAGTGAGCTCTTTGAATACCTTATTGCACTTCTCTTCTAAGTCGTCCGTAGTATCCCAGGTTCCCGATAACTCATAAGTAATAAACTGATCATCCACCACTAGGATACTGGGCCAGTCGGTGCTGCTAATACTTGGTTTGAATTTGTATCTTTTTTCAAACAAATCCCAAGCATAATCGTATTCTTTGTCAGTAAGCTTAATCCAATTGTTCATCTGTACTTCTTCCTTTTATTCAAATCGATGAATTTCGTCTAACGTTGTTGTATTCACGACGTCCCACCACCTTAAGCCCGAAGGGCGGCCGCGATGCGGTTAGGTGGTGCGGATGTGTCCGGCTGATTCTGCTTCCTCGTTTACTGAAATGCCTCATAGATTTCACTTCGAACTTCTGCCGGACCGAGGGGCGACAACGTCGACCCGATGCGTGAATATGGTGTTAGGCGATGCTGGCTCTCCTTTGAAAGGCTAACAGTCTTATTTGTTTACCATGGAGTAATAACATCATTACTCTCTTCGCCATATCCTCTTACAGTAAACCCTTGAGCAGACGCATGACTATTTACTGCCTTTAAAAGATCCTTTCTGAATATATTTGTAGCTCTATGAATTTCTTTCGATCCACTATCTCTAAATGTATATTCCTTAAAAATAATGAAATTGAGTCTGTCCATTTTCTTTATGACGAAGATATTCCCTTCATATTCGCCAGCTCTGATGTTTTGATCAGCAATAAAGTTATAAATTGCGTCGTACCACTCTTGATATATGACTTCTTCTTCAAGAAATTCAGCAATTATATCATTCATAATTCAAGTCTCCATTCCTTGGGCATGTTAATATCTAAGGTCTATGATCTATTCACGTTATTTAGCCAGTTTCGCCTAACGTCTCTCGTATTCACGAACCCGAGAACCTTAAGCCCCAAAGGGGCGGCCGCGACGCGGTTAGGTTCGCAGGGTTGTCCGCCTGCCTTCGCTTCCTCGAAATCCCTCGGGCGGACCGAGCAGCCGTAAGGCTGCGATGCGTGAAAACGATGTTAGCCGAAGTTCCATCTTCTTTGAGCTACATGATTTATTTATTTGTATGTATAGTAGTCTCTTAAGTTCCCTTTATTCCATTCCTTAATAACCATTTCAATATTGAAGCTAAAAAGACCAATTTGGTTCTCATACTTCTTCGCTAATACTTGCAATGTCTTTAGAGCAATCTTTGTTCTATAAGGCAATAAATGAACTGCTGCTGTCTTTTTTACATAATCATTTTCATTTTCAATCATTTTTTCAATTTCGTTTATGCCTTCATCACCATAGGATTTGTGTTTCATAAAGTTCTTGTAGCATTTGTCATAAATCCTGTTTGTTACTCTAGGTTGAACTATGATCTCATATGAGTATTTGCCTAATTCTATAGAATTATTAATACAATCCTTTACGAGGTTTTCAATTTCCACTTGATTACCTCTCTTTCAAAACATATGGAATTTCGGCTAACGTTCCCGCATTCACGACGCCGAGAGGCTTAAGGATTCCTTGGATTGAT
The DNA here is from genome assembly GCF_019400745.1 of Cohnella sp. CFH 77786. Lineage (GTDB taxonomy): Bacteria > Bacillota > Bacilli > Paenibacillales > Paenibacillaceae > Cohnella. Next base: position 9,063 of record NZ_WJIB01000032.1, read on the forward strand.
CCAATTTGGGATCAATCCGGTCCGGGTGGCGCAGCCACTTAGCCTCGCAGGTGTGTCCGCCTGAATCAGCTCCCTTGTCGATCACTTCTGGCGGACCGAGGGGCGGCGAATGCAGACCCGATGCGTGAATGCAATGTTAACTGAAGTTCTCGGCTTCTTCGAAATACCCCAGCAAATTCGTCCTTATCCTTCTGCATCATCGAAATGCCCCAGCAAATT
>NZ_WJIB01000033.1 GCF_019400745.1 Cohnella sp. CFH 77786
AGATGCTTCTCCAGCTATCCGTTTTCTATCCGGATCGGATCGGCCCGCATTTGCCTTGAGAGCTAATCTCCCCCTCGGGGGAGATTCTCAATAGATGAGTTTACACAAAATTATTGACAGACCCGATCTCTTCCTCGGATTCAACAACATCGTGAAAATGGAGCATCTTTTCTCACCTTTTTATTTGACGTCTATGTTGTCAATTCCAATTCTTTTGTAGTAATCCAATGTTATCTTGAAGTAGGCGCGACAATTTCCACTTTTATCCTGTCGGGATCTTCGAAGAACACAGCATAATGTAATGATCCTCCCGCATATGGATGTCTGTCCTTATATAATATTGGGACGCCATTACTTTCTAGTTGATATGTGATTTTATTTACTTGCTCTCTTGAGCTAGCATGGAATGCAAGATGATTCATTCCTACTCTTTTTCTGTGATATGGAATATCCAAATATTTATCTTCTGTTTGAACCAAGACAATATATGTATTTCCACTAATCCAACTTATCCCATATTCCCATTCTTGATATATAGAGTAACCAAGCTCATTAAAAATCGGACCCCAGAATTCAATACTTCTTTTTAGATTTGAAACATTCAGTTCTATGTGATGAAGCATATATGCCTCCAGAACGTTTTTGACTGTTGTTTCGGATCCACTTCCTCGAAGTCCCCCGGCGGACCGAGCAGACGAATGGCTGCGATGCGTGAATTCTATTTTTAACTGATGCCGCTGCTTCTTCGAAAAAAAATACTCTCTATATATCATTCAATCTTCATGAGGAACCCTGTTTTCAAGCCTTTTTTAAATCCGACATTCTCATAAAAATGATGTACTTCTTCTCTGTTTTGTCCTGTCATTAACATGACCTTATAACAATTGAATTCCTTAGCTATTTCTATTGCCTTGTTTAACACAATTCTCCCTAGCCCTTTTCTTCTATATTCCTTATGTGTTACTACATTCTCGATGAGTCCATAAGGTCTTGCACTTCTTGTTAAGTTCTTCAAAATGTTCAAAACACAAGAGGAGATCAGTTCGCCGTTCAGCTCTATTACAATGATCTTCATGTATTTATCACTTAAAATATCATTCCATAGCTCTTCAAGTTCATTATTAAACTGCAGTTCAGGATCTTGCTCATGTAAATGCTTGTACAACTGAAGTAATTTGGGCAGGTCTTGTCTCTGTACCAAACGGGCAGATATCTCTGACATTGTTACACCTCTGTTGACAAAAAAAGATGGAATACTCTTTCGACTTGACGCGTGTAACTGGGTTTTCCCGATATCTTCCATAGACATGAGACTCCAGACGACTCAGAGAGAAAGGACGGATGCGAATGGCGTGGCAGACGGCGATATTTCGGCCAGAAGAAGCTGCTGAAGGACGCATGCGATCGAACGACCGCCGTCATAGCTCACACCGCGCGTTAAGTCCGAAGAGCCGGCCGCGACGCGGTTAGGTTCGCAAGGTTGTCCGCCCGAATCGACTTCCTTGAAATCCCTCGGGCGAGCCGAGGGCGGCAAAAGCCGACCCGATTCGTGAATACGGTGTTTATGTTAAGTCCTTCCTTCTTGAAATGCCAACAAAATCACCGATGATATTCATTCTTCAATATTCCCATTATTATTAATGACTCGTAAATATCGTCCTTCTTAATACATTCTCGTAATATCCCTTCTATTTTAAAACCGGCAGACTCATAGACATGTTTTGCTCTATCATTATGTTCTTTTACATCTAGCCATAACCGATGGGCTTCTAAAACATTGAATACAAAATCTTGAATTAGTTTTACGGATTCTTTTCCATATCCTTTGCCTTTTTCGCCAATGTTTATTCTTACCAATTCAATGCAACTATTCTGATTTAATATACCCGCAAGAATGATGTATCCAATTTTTCGTTTTTCATTGTTTTCAATTGTAATATGTAAGTGATCCTCACTGTTAATCGTTTGAATATGTTTATCCCTTGTCCATGTAAAGATGTACTCCCTGCTTTCAGGATCTTGTTCAGTTGAAGTTATAAAATCGATGTCATCCTCCGTAGTTCTTCTGAAATGAATCATACTTGATGAAATCAATTTTTTAGAGGTCATAAGCGAGATCCTTTCTATTTTTTTGTTTTAGCATCCACATAACGTCTATCGTATTCACGAACCCGAGAACCTTAAGGCTCCGATCCGGAGGAGCCGGCCGCGACGCGGTTAGGTTCGCAGGGTTGTCCGACCGACCATCTCCATCGAAATGCCTCGAGCGGACCAAGGAGCCGTAAGGTTCCGCAGCGTGAATGCGATGTTGGTGAAGTCCTTGCCACCCTGCGTTATTAAATATGAATTAGAGTGGGTTAAAATCTTGTTCTATAGAAATCATGTACAAAAAAATTACTACTAAAAATGTAGCTAAAATTGCCAATAGGCAACCAATAAGCCCCTGAGTAATCCAATTTACTTTATTAACAATGAAAAGCCCTATTGGAATGTAAATCGATAACGATATGACCGAATAACAAAAAATGTTTATTAATAAATTTGATCCACCATCACTTCTGCCCAGTCCAAGAAGGTTTACGGGAGTCTCACCAAACAATCGATCAAAGAAAATAAAGCATAATACATAGATCAAAACAATTGTAATGAAACCAAAGTTTCTTCTAATCAATTGTAATTACACCCATTTCAAAAAAAATCAGATGATTTATTGTGCTCCGGAGGAGCCGGCCGCGATGCGGCTAGTCGGTGCGGGGTTGTAAGCCTGGATCAACTCCTTCGAAATGCCTCGAGCGCAGGCACTCGGTTGCGATGCGTGAATGCGATGTTATCGGAAGTTTAGTTCATCTTAGTGATGCCATCAAATAATGAAATTTTAGAAAAATGTTCATTCCAGAATTCAGGTAGCCCTATGTAATCCCGATGGTTAACCAATGAACACTACAACTTCATCATTTGTGAACACTTCTATTAATTTAACTATGAGAAAATCAATTCTTCTCTTCATATAATTATATTCATCTTTATCTAAATTAGTCTCAGCCCATTTTTTTAATATTTCTAACTCTTCTATGAGATGAGAAAGGTCTTTTTTAGTAAGATCTAATCCAGGATTAAATAAAGAAATTAATTGTAGATTTAATTCTTTGATGGCTGGGACCCAACAACTCTGAAAAAAAGCCTCCGTTGAAACGGGGACATAGAATTGTATATCTTTAGGCTCAATGATAATTGATGCTACAGACAACACAATCACCTTTTTTTGTTGGTTTGGCATAACGTCTCTCGTATTCACGAACTGGAGAACCTTAAGGTCACGAAGTGACCGGCCGGGACGCGGTTAGGTTTGCAAGGTTGTTCGCCTGACTCCACTCCCCTGAAATGCCTCGGGCGGACCGAGCAGCCCAGCCTGCGTAAGCGCCAAATAGAGCACACCTGTTCATAGGAAGAAAATCCTTCCACAATGAATCCATCACACGAGTGAGGGGATGGATGACGTGTTGGAAGAGACGTTGCAGGAAGTACGGACCAAACATATTGCAGCCTATCAGGAAAGCGGGCAATTGCGGCGGTCTGTCTCATTCATAATTTCTTCTCAGTTGCTCGATTTTTTGCCGCATCATATTAACAACAAAATCGGGTTTCACAATAACGGCATCCTCACCATAGCCTAAAAAAAAAATTAACCGCCCAAGATAGATAGGGAGGATCAATGGAAGTTTGGATCATTCCAGTCCCGTCCGGCAAAACCGTCACATCCGAAGACAGCCAAATATCGGACTGACAACGCTTCACTCCTCTTGCAGTAAGTTTCACCTCCAAATCAATGGCGTGTTTTTTCTGCTGGTATGCAAACCATTCCGATAATGTATATGATTGCAAATCTTTAAGACAAGTCTGGTCATCCTTTGTACGCGCCACTGTTATACGGTCAATCCGAAACAAGCGGTACTCATTGCTTTTAAAGCAAAAAGACGGTGCATACCATAAACCGTTAGCAGAATAAACTCCAACCACTTGTATATCACGGTCGCTTATGCCGGATTCAGAATCATAGGTTATGCTTATAACATGCTGTTCCAGCGCCGCCTCCAGAATCGTTTTCAAAAAGGGGGTGGAAATGGGATGGTTGGGTATTTTGAATAGAAATCTATTTTTCAAATTGTCAATTTTCACTTTTGCTTCACTCGGCAGGTAGTGGTAAAACTTTTTTAACACGGAAATGGAAGATGCTTCAAAAGGTAAATCCGCATACTGCTCCAATGAATGATAAGCAAAAAACATGGCAATAGCCTCGTCTTCGGTAAAACGAATCGGTGGGAGCGTTTTTTCCCGTAGCACCTGGTAGCCTCCGGCAGCGCCAACTTCAGAATAAAGAGGTACTCCAAGCTCGGAAAGCTCTTGCAGGTCGCGTATCATCGTCCGCTTAGAAACGCCGAATTCCTCCGCCAATTCCTTGACAGTAAACTTTCTTTTGGTGTTAACCACCATAAACAATTCAATTAACCGTTTGGATTTAGACATGTCACGACACCTATATATGTCTCTTTTTCAAATGATGACGGAATCTGTCACTATTCAATGTTACCTTGAAAGCATTACGGCATACGATCAATATATCGTAAGATGGCTCCTCAAACAATATAAGGAGCAGGACCGTAAATGAATAACATGATAGGAGGCAGGAAGCGATGATTGAACAATTATTGGAAACATGGAGCATTCACAACCGCATTAACTTGTTTTTATTGGAATCTATTCCTTCCGAGGCGCTGGAAATTTCACCTCCTGGCGGTAAAGGCCGGGGAATCGGTGAACAATTCTTTCATTTGCACAAGGTACGGCTTATGTGGTTTAAAGAGGCGGCTCCGGCGTTACTGGAAGGTTTGGAGGAGTTGGAGAAAGAGGATGCAGGAAGCATGACCAAGCTGGCACAATGTTTAATTGACTCAGGGGAAAGAGTCGAACAGTTGCTTCGGATCGGATTGAATGAAAACAAAATCAAGGGCTTTAAGCCTCATCCTGTTGCGTTCCTTGGATATCTCATCTCTCATGAATCCCACCATCGCGGACAAATCGCTTTGTTGGCCAAGCAGTTGGGCTTTCCTCTGAATAAAAAAACTGCATATGGAATGTGGGAGTGGGGAGTGAGATAAACCAATGGCCGGTTACTCTACAAAATCGTTAGCTGCGAAATTGGGAATTAAGGATAATTTCTCAATCTATGTTGAAAATGCTCCGATTAACTATTTGACAGATCTGGGTGAATTGCCTATAGGGGTTGAAATATTTGGGGAGTTGGAAGAAAAGTTTGATTTTATGCATATTTTTTCTACTGATTTTGACCTTTTAGCTGTGCGGCTTCCCAGACTGATCCCCTATCTTTCTTCGGAAGGAATGCTGTGGATTTCCTGGCCAAAAGGCTCTTCGAAAGTTGAGACCAGCTTAAATGGTAATCTTGTGCGACATTTGGGTCAAAGCAACGGGTTGGTCGATGTCAAAGTATGCGCTGTTGATGACTTTTGGTCTGGGCACAAATTTGTTTACCGTAAAGAAGTTCGAAAAACGAAAACATAAAATCCGCAAGTCGAACATAATACATCACGATAAAAGCGCAGCCAATTGGCTGCGCCTGTTCTATTTTGTGCCTTATCACCGATGCAGATTGCAGCGGTAGATTCATTCAGACCCCGTGCTCGTCGACGCTGCAATTCCTTCGACGCTTTCTCATTCGTTCCCTGCACGCGGTAATGAACCCTGTCCTCATCGCTGCCAGCGTGCGCTCTCCCAGCTGAGTTGCCCCCCTTTTCATTTCTTTTAGCTGTAAATCGGGTAATGACGTATGTCCAAGCGCACGGTAACGTAGTTGACCATGGAAGTAACTTGTTCAAGACTTTTGGATCCTTCGGATCAGCCAACTGAGGCAGCTTCTCAAACAGGTAGGACAAGTAGTAAAAAGGGTGAAGGCCGTTCTCTTTGGCGGTTTCCACGATGCTGTAGATCACCGCACTGACCTTGGCCCCGCGGGGCGTGTTGGAGAACATCCAGTTTTTCCGACCAATGACGAACGGCTTTATGGAGCGTTCGCTTCGATTGTTGTCGAGCTCGAGCCGTCCGTCCAGCAGAAAGGCCGTCAACTTCACCCACTGGTTCAGACAATACCCAATCGCCTCCCCGAGTTTACTCTTGGGAAGGGCTCGACCACTCTGCTTTTGGAGCCATGCTGAAAAAGCATCCAACACCGGCTGGCTGTTCTTCGATCTGGCGTTATACCGTTTTTCCGGAGTAGAGTCCTTCAACTTCCGCTCAATGGCAACAGGCGGTTACAAATTATATCCTGGGCTATGTAATCCGGGGAAACATTCTCCCAAGTATGCTTATATTGTTTCAAGGATGACTTGCCCCATCCAGTTAGCACCAAAATCTTAATCGCTCCAACTTCATGAGCTGCAATCATGTCTGTATTTCCGGAATCACCAACTACTATGCATTTCTTTAGATCCAAATAATAATCCTGTGCTGCTTGAATAAGCATTCCTGTCTTAGGTTTTCTACAGTTACAATCTTCTTCATTTCCGTGAGGACAAATATAGGAATCATCAAAACCAAATTGTTCAAATTGGCTTCTAAAGTCTTCAATGGTAGCCTGTCCTCTTGCAATTCTATGCTGATTCGTTAGAGCGAAAACTTTAAACCCTTCTAACTTAAGTTTATTAATCGCCTCTTGAGCTAAGGGGTATAATTCAAAATCTCTAGGATGGATAAAATGACCCGTCCCTCCAATCGTACCATCCGATCGAGAAATACTGCCTGGATTCTGGTCAATTGGTCCACTCCTTAGAGTTACTTACTTTTATGAATTTGTAGAGATTTCACACAACGTCTCTCGTAATCACGAACCCGGGAACCTTAAGCCCCCAACGGGGGTGGCCGCGACGCGGTTAGGTTCGCAGGGTTGTCCGCCTGACCCAGCTTCCTTAAAAGGCCTCTGGCGGACCGAGCAGCCGTGAGGCTGCGACGCGTGAATACGATGTTGGTGCCTTCTTCGAATTACTTAAAAAATGTGTTTTCCGTTAATTCAAGAAGTTTATAGTTTATCTCTATCTTTTGGAAATCCATATGCCAGCAATAGAAACCCAATAAACAAAAAGGACCAGACAAAAAAATTATCAAAAAATCCCGGATATTCTAGTTTAAAATTTGTATTTGTACCATGCGAAGCATACCCTGCTTGAATTAATGCAAATGAAATACTTGCAACACATCTTTCAATGGTATATATGACTCCTGCTGTAATCATAAAAATTGTTCCAATTCTTTTATATGTGTTATTCCCCATATTTTTGATTCCTTTCTTCTTAAAGATTTTTTATAAGCACCAATGTCATATAACTCTCTCGTATTCACGAACCCGAGAACCTTAAGCCCCTACGGGGCGGCCGCGACGCGGTTAGGTTCGCAGGGTTGTCCGCCTGAATCACTTCCTCGAAATTCCTCGGGCGGACCGAGCAGCCGTAAGGCTGGATGCGTGAATACGATGTTGGTATATTAAGCTCGTCCCAGTGAGTCGGGGATGAGCTTTTCTTTTATACTGAGAGAATCGCCACCGGGTCAAAAACGAATGCGCTGTTGGGACTCTTAGATCTCTTC
>NZ_WJIB01000034.1 GCF_019400745.1 Cohnella sp. CFH 77786
CCATCGATCCTTCGACGCCGGATTTGACGGGGAGAACGTTGGAGTTTTTGGGGAACTACGCGGGTCTGGACATCCGCCACGCGCTTGTTCGCAAAGGCGCGGATTGGCTTCTCGACCGACAGGAAAAGGACGGCTCCTGGTATGGACGGTGGGGAGTCTGCTACATCTACGGTACGTGGGCGGCATTAACGGGGCTGACGGCCGCCGGAATTCCTGCGGATCATCCGTCCGTACGCTCCGGAACGAAATGGTTGCTGGAAATCAGGCATGCCGACGGGGGGTGGGGAGAATCCTGCGCCAGCGACCGGCACATGCGCTATATCCCACTTGCGGGGAGTACGCCTTCCCAAACCGCTTGGGCGCTCGACGCGCTCATCTCCGTCCATGAAACGCCGAATTCCGCGATCGACCAAGGGATCAGGCGATTGATCGGTCTCTTGCGGGAAGAGGGCGGGCTGGCGGCCTATCCGACGGGGGCGGGACTTCCGGGCGTTTTTTATTCCCATTATCACAGTTACCGGTACATTTGGCCGCTCCTTGCGCTTTCCCATTACAGAAACAAGTACTCCCCGTAAATCCGCGAAGGCAAACAAGAACCGGCAAAATCCCGAAAAGGATTTTGCCGGTTGGCTTAATATTGGTTCTTCAACATTTCGATTTCCGTCTTGATCATGAGCTGTTCACGATTGAGAATTTCGATACTTGCCGCATGGGTATTCAGTTGAAAAGAGAATTTCCGCTCCATGGCATCTTGCCTTTCCGCGATTTCGGTGACGGTCTCTTTGATGGATTTGACCATGCCGACCAATTGCGCGGACAGTTTTTCCTGGCTGTTCAGCCGGTTCAAGATCGCTTGTTGATCTTTCTTGAAAGTCTTGAGCTCTTGCGCGAACTCGGAACGAGCACTCTGTATATCCGCTTTCAACTCTGCCCGAAGCTCTGTTGTGACAGCCTGAATCTCGTCTTTCAGTTCCGACCTGACGGCCTGAATCTCGTCTTTCAGTTCCGACCTGACGGCCTGAATCTCCTCTTTCAGTTCCGACCTGACGGCCTGAATTTCCGTTCTGACAGACTGGAATTCCTCGTTTACCTCCGTCCTGAAGTTCCGCATCTCGTTCAGAATCAATTCCAACGTTGCCTGGCTCATACGCTTCTTCCTCCTCCGGGATTTGTAATGACAGAAATAGGATTCGTATTTCTATAAACGTATCATGCCGGCCTGCAAACCGGGTCCCGGAGGCATGAGGAACGTCTTGTGAAATAAGTATATCAGATTGGGTAAAAGCTGTTTAGGCAGGGTTGAAAAATAGGCTGTCAGATCGATCAAGACTTCTCTGAATCGATGTCCGGCGGATTCACCGGCAATCTTATCGGCATCACGGCTTACAGCAGCAACGCGAATTGCCGAGGGTACTGCGTTTCCTGCTGTTGACAAAGAACGGGAAATCGCGTAAGGTAAGGATGTAAGTGTTCACTTGCATCCAAGGGGATAAACGCATGAGAGAAAATACGAGCACGAGCGATAAACTTCTGTTGGCCGCGATCGACCTAATGGCCGAGAAGGGATACGACGGCACGACCACCAAGGAGATCGCCGCTGCCGCCGGGGTGAACGAAGTGACGCTGTTTCGCCACTTCGGCACGAAGGAGAATCTGCTGAAAACGGCCTTCAGTCGCTACCACTACGCCGATGAGATGACGAAGCTTTTTCGGGAATCCCTCACGGGCGATCTTCATGCGGACCTTCTCCTGGTTAGCCGCACGTACCACAAGCTCATGAACCGGAACCGCAAATTGCTGCGTCTCGCCCAGAAGGGCGGCAATCTGCCGGAAGAAGTCTATGAGGAGTCCGGACGTCATCCCCAACAGCTGAAGAAGCTGTTAATGGATTATTTGGCGGACATGGCGAAACAAAAGAAGGCGTTGGTGCCGAACCCCGAGATGCAGGCGTTGTCTTTCATGTGGATGAATTACGGCGCGTTCTTCAGCAGCCTGAACAAGAAAGAAGCGGTCTCGGAAGAATGGTTGGACGAATTTATCAAGGAAAGCGTTGGGCTGTTCGCTAGGGCTTTAACTCCCTAGCTTTTTTACCCATTGCATGCAAGTGTGTGCTTGCACACAAATAAAAAGGAGAGATCAACCATGGATTCGGAGACACGGCAGCACAAAGGATCGCAAATCATGCGTTTGATGATGTTCACCGTCATGATTTCCTCGATGAGCGCCCTTATGTTTCATGTGGTTCTGCCGCAAATCAGCGAAGAGTTTCACCTGACCCTGGCTCAGGCGAGCTGGCTGTCCTCCGCCTATACGCTCATTTACGCCTTCGGAACGGTGACGTACGGGAAGCTGGCCGATCGGTTCCAGTTGAGAAGCTTGGTCACGTTCGGCCTGACGCTCTTCGCGGCGGGATCTCTCGTGGGACTCGTATCCCAGACGTTCTGGGCTGCGCTGCTCGGCCGTTGTCTGCAATCCGCGGGTGCCGCGGCTGTACCCGCGATTGCCCTGATCATCCCGGTGCGTTATTTCCCGCAGGAGAAGAGAGGCTCCGCTTTGAGCATGACGGCCGTCGGGCTCGCGATCGGCGGTGCGCTTGGGCCTGTCGTTTCCGCGGCTATCGTCAGCATCGCGAACTGGCGTTGGCTTTTTCTCCCGTCCTTGCTCATTTTGCTGTTGCTGCCATTTTACCGGAGGATTTTGGAAACAGAACCGAAACAAGCCGCGAAATCGTTCGATTGGCTGGGCGGCGGCTTGCTCGCCGCTTTCACCGCGCTGCTCCTGCTGGGCGTCACGAATCGATCCTGGCCGTATCTGGCGGCTTCGATTCCCTTGCTGATCCTTTTCCTCGCGCGAATTCGCTTGACGAAGGAACCTTTCATCGAGCCGCGCCTGTTCCGCAACAAAACCTATGCGACAGGACTCGCGCTTTCATTTCTAATCGCGGGGATCGGCGTTTCCTTGTACTTCCTGACCCCGATTCTGCTGTCGGAAGTATACCGGCTCGGCTCCGATTGGATCGGGTTCGCGATGGTGCCCGCGGCAGTCGCCGCCTCCCTGCTGGGGAGAAAAGGCGGGAAACTGGCGGACCGCAAAGGCAATCCGTATCTGTTCTCGGTCGCTTCCGGTTGTTTGCTGGCTTGTTTCGTTCTGCTGTCGGTCCTGACGGGGATCGCGCCGCTCTGGATTTCGATCATCCTGATCCTCGGCAACGTAGGCCAGTCTTTCATGCAGGTCGCGATGTCGAACTCCATTTCGCGGGCATTGCCCAAGGAGCAGGTCGGCGTGGGAATGGGCCTGTTCTCGATGCTTTCCTTCATCGCCCAAGGGATCGGGGCGGGCGTGTACGGGCTCGCGGCGGCGCAAGGTTCGTCCGTGAATTGGAATCCGCTGCACGCCGATGCGGACAGCTACGTTTTCGGCAACATTTATCTGGTGCTGGCCGTCCTGCATGTCGGGATTCTGCTGTTCTACCGCTTGGGGTTCCGTGCCCGGAATCCCGGCGTTAAGACCGAATCGATCAGCCATAAAGCGCTAGGAGGAGAAAGAACATGAACAGGGGAGGCCAAGCAGCCATGGCCAGGAAAACGAGCCGAGGGGCAATTACCGCCAGCTTCGACGCGCACGGCGCCGTGTATACCGGCGCGACCGCCGGTAAACGGCGGATTCGTTAAGGAATAACAATTGGAGAGGAGTTCATGAGCATGTCAACTTCCGCAAGGCAGGTTCTGATCGGGGAATTGCTCAGCTGGCCGGGGGTGACGGAGCAGCCCCACCGTTTCGGCGGCATCGAGTTTCAGTGGAACGGGAAGGAGATCGGGCATTTGCACGGCGACCATCTGGTCGACATTCCGTTCCCGAGGAGGATGGGAGATCAGCTAGCGGAAGCCGGACGGGCGAGTCCCCATCACATTCATCCGGGTTCGGGGTGGGTCTCCTTCTACATCGAATCGGAGGAGGATATCGCAGGGGCGGTGGAACTGTTGCGGTTGAAGTACGATCACATGGTGAATCGGGGAGAGAGCGGGAAGACGGATTAGCGTTATCGTTTTCCGACGGCAGGCCTGGCAGGGCCGGTTGATCGCGAAAATTAAGATTTCCTAAAAAACCGGAAAAAAGGAAAACCTTACCTTCCTCAGGGCGTATTACCGTGTGGCGTATCACGGAGGCGAGAATCCGCGGCTCGATCCGATACGATCTATGGCTCAGAGAGGATGAAGCATCGTGTCCAGGAAAGGAAAGAGGTCCCTTGCGAAATACCGGGCGAAGGTCGCGGGAGTGACGGCGGCCGTTTTGCTGTTCGGGGTATTGTCCGTTCCGGGGATCGGGGCCGCCGAAACGGCCGAAGGCGCCGTTTACGCGAGCGCCAGCGACAGTGACAGCACGGCGGTTCCCGGCGATTCGGGCGGGACCAAGCTTTCCCCGGAGAACGTGAAGGTGTCCCAGGAGGAGGCCGTATCCCGGGTGATCAAGCTGTTCCCCGTGCTGGCCGGTGCTCAAACGCAAGAAGTCCGGTTAACCGACCATGCTTCCGGCGGCTCCGGCAACGGCGGCAGTCCGATGTGGGAAATCGGCTTCATGATCCGCAACGGGAACGTCTCCAGCGGGTTTTCGGCCAGCGTCGACGCGATGACGGGGGATCTGCGCAATGTGTTCATTCCCTATGAGATGTCCCGCGGATCTGTCGCGTTTCCTCCGATGACGTCGCGCAGCGAAGCCTTGGAGATCGCCAAAGCGTTCGCCGCGGAAGCGGCTCCGTCGCTCAAAGGGCAAGAACTCGCGGAGGATACCGAGAAAGGTCAGAACCCTCCCGCTCCCCTGTTCGGACCTGTCTATTACAGCTTTGCGTTTCGCATGTCCCATGACGGCGTGAGGGTCGACGGCCAATCCGTTCAAGTAAACGTGAACGGCAACGGCGAGGTCACCTCGTTCTCCTATTATGGGGAAAGCACGGAATTTCCGTCCGCCCGGCCGAAGGTGACGGCGGCGGATGCCAAGGCGCGCTGGGAATCCGATTTGCGGCTGGAATTGACCTATACGGGCGGCGATTTCCGGGAAAACCCGGATCGCTGGATGCTCGTTTATGTGCCGGCCTCGCAGCTCACCAGGCTGGACGCTCAAACCGGCGAATGGCTGGATTTCGGAGGCAATCCGCTCAGCCCCCAGCCGCCGCAATATGTCGAAATGCCGGAACCGGCGAAGCCGTTCTCTCCCAAGGCGGTAACGGCCGAAGAGGCGGCGGCTTTGGTCGAGGCATACGCGGATATCCCGGAAGGGTACCGGGTCGAGAGCCGTTCCCTGCAGCAAGGGCGCGAAGGAGGAAACGATTTCTGGTCGCTGGAGTGGCAGAACGAGAAAGGAACGCCTTACGAGCGAAGAAGCGCGACCGTCGATGCGGTAACCGGACAACTGCTCTCGTTTTACGTGCACTTCTTCTACGGGCCTGACCGTCCGGCACCCGAAAAGCCTGCCGCGCCCGAGCTTCCCATGGAGAAAGCGATCAAACTCGCGGACGAGTGGGTATCGGCCAACATCCCGAATATCGTCTCCTATCGGCGGGTCGTTCCGGCCGCGAGCGCAGCAGACCCCAAACCCGATTCCGAGTACAAGACGGTCACTTATCAGCTGTTCTACCGCGGACTGCCCGTCCAAAACCGCAATCTGAACGTTACGTTCGACGGGAACGGCAAGCTGCGCGGGTTTTACGGCCAGCCTGCACTGAGCGGGGAAATGCTGAAAAAGATGGAATCGCTTCGAGCAGCCGTTCCGGAAAAGCAAGCGAAAGAGATGTATTTGAAAGCGGCGTCGATGGAGCTCTCTTATTCGAGTTTCGGAGGCTATTACGTCGAACCGTCGGGGGAGTATACGGAGCGGTCATGGAAGCTTGTGTATTCGCCCTACGATTGGGAGAGGAAGATGCCTATGAATCGCGTTCTGGATGCGGTTACGGGGCAATGGACCGAGTTGTATCCCAACCGTTGGCCGAGCCTTCCTGCCGAGGAGCCTGCCGAAATCGGCAACCATTGGGCGGCGGTTTATTTGCGGACGTTGCTGGAGCACGGAGTGATCCAAGCCGGTGAAGACGGGCTCATTCACCCGGACCGGAGCGTGAAGGCGGGCGATTTCTTCCGGATGCTGGCGATCGCCTCGGATCCTTACTTCGGAGCCTATGAATCTTACTGGCCGGTGCAGGAGCAAACGAAACCGTTCGCGGACGTCGAGCCGTCCTCTCCTTATTATGAAGCCGTGAACCGGATGATCGACCGGAAGTGGCTCACTCCCGATCCGAAAGCCGAGCTTCATCCCGAAGCCGAGCTCACCCGGGACCAACTGGCGTTTTATCTGAGCAAAATCACGGGCTATTGGAAGCTGGCGGAGAAGCTCGCGGATTTGCCGGCGTTCGCGCGGCTGTCGGACGCCAAGTCCGTGCCGCATCCGGGCGCGGCGGCGCTTGCGCTGAAGCTCGGCCTGCTGACGCCGCAAGGCGGCGCCTTCCGGCCGAACGATAAAGTCTCGCTCGCCCAGCTCGCGGTCGTCTTCGTCCGCATGGCCGAGCGGCAAGGCGAGTGGGACCGTCCGCTTGCACAGTAACCGGGGTAACGACAAAACCTTCGGCTCCTCTTCAATGGGGCCGAAGGTTTTTTACACATTACAGGAATATTAGCATCCGGAGAGTGGTTTTGAGGAAACGAGAGGGAGCGGTTTACGGTACTGGCGTCCCCGTCGATGCTCTTGCAAAGCGGATTTTGTGACTCGCGCGCATGAGCGTCATACGTGTACCTGATTTCGGCAGGTCTCCGATCTGGGTGCCTCGGATGGTCGGCTGTCGCGCAGTCAAGGGGATTAAAGGGAACAGCCTGATAAAGGCCCTCTATTTTTGCGTACTGGACCATAAGCGCGTGATTTAGAAGGAAAACCTCCCTCTATTTATGCGTATGGGCCCCTCTATTTTTGCGTACTGGCCACAAACGCGTGATTAGAAGGAAAACCTCCCTCTATTTATGCGTATGGGCCCACACGCGCGGGATTAGAAGGAAAACCTCCCTCTAATTCCGGCTATATCCCCTCAATTGAGGTTTTTCACCGAGATTAGAGGGAGGTTTCTCCACGGCCCCCTAATTGATGTGGAGTCCTGTCCCCCAATTGAATTAGACTAATGGTAATGGGGAGGCGGACAATATGCGTACAGGGAAAGTGTTCGAAGAGAAGCGAATGCAAATCG
>NZ_WJIB01000035.1 GCF_019400745.1 Cohnella sp. CFH 77786
AATGCCGGCACGACACGTGAATACGATGTTAACTGAAGTTCTCGGCTTCTTCGAATTATCTGAAAAAGTGAACTTTTCTTCGAAACACCCCAGCAAGTACGCTTTACTACTACTTCATCGAAACACCTCAGCAAGTACGCCCTTTACTACTACTTCATCGAAAAACCTCAGCAAGTACGCCCTTTACTACTACTTCATCGAAACACCCCAGCAAGTACGCCCTTTACTACTACTTCATCGAAACACCCCAGCAAGTACGCCCTTTAGTACTACATCATTGAAACGCCCCAGCAAATACGCTCTTTACTACTGCATCATCGAAACGCCACAGCAAATACACACCTTAAAGTGGTTTTTTCGAGAATTTCAGTTAACGTCTCTCGTATTCACGAACCCGAGAACCTTAAGCCCCAACGGGGCGGCCGCGGCGCGGTTAGGTTCGCAGGGTTGTCCGCCTGACTCTGCTTCCACGAAATTCCTCGGGCGGACCGAGGGACGGCGAATGCCGGCACGACACGTGAATACGATGTTAACTGAAGTTCTCGGCTTCTTCGAATTATCTGAAAAAGTGAACTTTTCTTCGAAACACCCCAGCAAGTACGCTTTACTACTACTTCATCGAAACACCCCAGCAAGTACGCTTTACTACTACTTCATCGAAACACCTCAGCAAGTACGCCCTTTACTACTACTTCATCGAAAAACCTCAGCAAGTACGCCCTTTACTACTACTTCATCGAAACACCCCAGCAAGTACGCCCTTTACTACTACTTCATCGAAACACCCCAGCAAGTACGCCCTTTAGTACTACATCATTGAAACGCCCCAGCAAATACGCTCTTTACTACTGCATCATCGAAACGCCACAGCAAATACACACCTTACAGTGGTTTTTTCGAGAATTTCAGTTAACGTTCTTGTATTCACGAACCCGAGAACCTTAAGCCCCAACGGGGCGGCCGCGACGCGGTTAGGTTCGCAGGGTTGTCCGCCTGGATTACGACTTCGAATTGCCTCGGGCGGACCGAGCAGCCGTAAGGCTGCGACGCGTGAATACGATGTTATCTGAAGTAATCGTCTTCTGCGAGAAACAATCAAAAAGCTTTTATTCGATCTCTTATTATTGTCTCTGCCTTCTCGTATTCATTAATGTAGTGTCCAAAGCTTTCAGTCTTCAATAATTCAAATCCAGTTGATAGATATAAGCCTACTGCTTTATAGCTCCATGTCTGTGTATGTAAATATACGTCCTTCTTTCCTTCGATTTGATCAAATATCTGGAGGCATTTATAGACTAGGGCTTTACCTAATCCTAATCCTTGAAATTCCGGTTTGACCGAAAGCCAATGTAATGAAGGATCTCTTCTTCCGTTAGTATAATTCCACCAGGCAGTTATGGTTGCTATGTAATGTCCATCAGGGCTTTCAATCACGATCAGGCGTTTTTGAAGTTCTTCAGAATGTGCTAAATACTCTTTACGAAAATATTCCAAAGCTTCCTTCTTGTCATTAAACTCCCCTACAGAGGTTTCTATCTCAGCCCAATTCCGTTCCATTCCTGCAGAGTAAAGTGTAAAAGAATAACCCTCAGGTAGTTCCGGTTGCGAAAAAGGAAGTCCAGCTCTTCGCTTCATGATTATGTTGTAATAAGGAAGCGTCTTATCTAACAAATAGATCACCTTTGATTTAAATGGGTTTTTACGCCTTTACGATTATTTCAGATAACGTCTCTTGTATTCACGAACCCGAGAACCTTAAGCCCCGAAGGGGCGGCCGCGACGCGGTTAGGTTCGCAGGGTTGTCCGCCTGGATTCGCATCATCGAAATGCCTCGGCGGACCAAGGAGCCGTAAGGCTCCGCAGCGTGAATACGATGTTAGACGCAGTTCCTGACATCTTCGAATAATCAATCACCTAAGCCCTTAGTCGTCCTTGATCTTATGCTGTCCTTGATCTTATGCTGTCCTTGATCTTATGCCGTTCTTGTCCTTATACCGTTCTTGACCTTATATCTTTCTTGACCTTATATCTTTCTTGACCTTATATCTTTCTTGACCTTATATCGTTCTTGACCTTATATCGTCCTTGAACTTATACCGTTCTTGACTTATACCGCCTTTGATCTTATACGGCCTTTGATCTTATATAGTTCTTGATTTTACACAGCTCTTAGCCTTCGGTCTTCAATAAAGCCCTTGTCAGGAATTGCGTCTAACGTCTCTTGTATTCACGAACCCGAGAGGCTTAAGGCGACGGAGTCGCCGGGTGGCTCCGCCACTTAGCCTCGCAGGGTTGTCCGCCAGAATTCACTTCCTCGAAAATCTTCGGGCGGACCAAGGGTCGACGAATGTCGGCCCGACGCGTGAATACGATGTTATACGAAGTTCCCATCTTCTTTGAATTACAATCAGAAAGATTTTATGTTTACATTGATTTCGACTGAGTTATCAGACTTAACCCAAAAAACCATTATTTTCAGCTTTTCTAGTACATGGGTTATTTGCTTAACGACTTTCCTATGGCCTATGTTATCCGGTAATGCTATTCCTACGCCGATGATCCCTTTTTCATGGTCATCTTTGCGATCTGTAATGATTTTAGAAGCAGCAAGTAAAGCTTTGGATATATGATTTTCTATTTGATTCTGTTTAAAGGGTAACCCATATCTTTTAGTAGTTGATGAAGCACTTGTTTCTCCTTTGGCTTCGACAAAAAGTGTATATTGCTCTTTCTTTGCTATAAGATCTATGCCTTTTTGCAAAGTATTTAGCGTTTGCAATATTTCAAAGTCCATTTCGATCAATTTAGTTCTAACTATAAATATAATATCATTTTCAGTTAGCATTTATTTCCTCCAATCATGCACGTACATGTCAGGTGTTAATTCATGGGAATTTCGTATAACGTCTCTCGTATTCACGAACCCGAGAACCTTAAGCCCCAACGGGGCGGCCGCGACGCGGTTAGGTTCGCAGGGTTGTCCGCCTGCTCAGCTTCCTCGAAATGCCTCGGGCGGACCGAGCAGCCGTAAGGATGCGACGCGTGAATATGATGTTATCGGAAGTCCCCGCCTTCGAAGAGTTACTGGATTCTGGTTATTTCACTCGCCTTTAATATATTGATTAATCTGCTGTCTTCATATGTTCTATGTCCTTTGACAATTGATATATATAACCCTAAATCTTTATTGTAAATTGATTCATTATCTTCATTTTCTTTTGATATTTTTATTGTATATGTAGTGCCTTTGTTAGTTTTGAATTCCCACATAGCTCCCGTTGTATTGCCTATGTCTACTCCAGAGGAAGTTCTTGTCACTGAATACTTCTCTTTTGTTTTTATTACTTCCCCTAAGTAATAAACATCTGTCATTTGTTGGACTAACAATATGTTCTCAACATCTCCTAAATCAAATTCGAGAATTTTCCCCTTAATAGACTGTTCTTCTACGAAATTCTGTATTGCTTTCTCTTTTGTTTCAAACATTATTAATTCATCTTCTGTCTTACAACCTGATAAAAAGGAAAGGAGAGTAATAAAAAATAATAGTATCTTCATTCAACAATCTCCTTTATAGTGCAGTTGAGGCTTGAAGCCTTTGCGGGGATTTCCGATAACGTCTCTCATATTCACGAACCCGAGAACCTTAAGGCTCCGGAGGAGCCGGCCGCGACGCGGTTAGGTTCGCAGGGTTGTCCGCCTGACCCACTTCCCCGAAATGCCTCGGGCGGACCGAGCAGCCATAAGGCTGCGATGCGTGAATACGATGTTATCTGATGCCTGGGCCCTCTTCGAAAACACCTTCAAAAACTCTGTGTAGTAATATTGGATGCTCAAAGCATATTGATTCATTATTCCGGTGAATGTGGCCATGGTTCCGACTTTTTAAGATTGGATGGTACCCCGGTCTAATATTATTTACCAACCGTTACCTGGTCTCCAATTAGGTTGAAATATTATTTGGTATAGTCGTCCATGGCTTGAACAGCTAGTTCCAATGCTTTTATTCTTCTTTCTAATAGCGTTCTTTGAGGACTGCCTTCCTTTGACTTAGCATAATTTTTCTTAAGTGATGGGAATAAACCAACAAGAACATAGCGAGCTTCTGTTATATCTTCCTTTGAGTAAGTAAGTGGACTTTGATTCCAAACGTTTTCTAGCATAGCAATTCCGATGCGATGAGCTTTGAGTCGTTTCTCTATTAAAGTAGTACTTGCACCTTCCTGAGTCATCTTAGCCAAGGCATTTTCTGATTTGTTGATTGTCGATTGTAAGGATCTTATTGATTCCAATTTCTCTACATTCGGTACGTTTTCCATGATTGTGCTATCCTTTTCGTCTTTGAATTATTTTGTTTGATTCTTAGTTCATAATTGCTTTTCAACCATGAAAAAATATTACACAAGCTCTTGACCAGGTTTCAGTTAACGTTCCCGCATTCACGACGCCGAGAGGCTTAAGGATTCCATGGATTGATCCAAATGTGGATCAATCCGGTCCGGGTGGCGCAGCCACTTAGCCTCGCAGGTGTGTCCGCCTGAAACAACTCCTCTGTCGATCGCTTCTGGCGGACCGAGGGGCGGCGAAAGCCGACCCGATGCGTGAATGCAATGTTAACTGAAGTTCTCGGCTTCTTCGAAATATCTCCGAAAAATGAACTTTACTACTGCATCATCGAAATGCCCCCAGCAAATACGCTCTTTACTACTGCATCATCGAAATGCCCCAGTAAATACGCCCTTTACTATTGCATCATCGAAATGCCCCGACAAATTCGTCCTTACCCTTCTGCATCATCGAAACGCCCCGACAAATTCATCCTTACCTTTCTACATCGTCGAAATGCCCCAGCAAATTCGTCCTTACCCTTCTGCATCATCGAAACGCCCCGACAAATTCATCCTTACCTTTCTACATCGTCGAAATGCCCCAGCAAATTCGTCCTTACCCTTCTGCATTGAAATGCACCAGCAAATTCGTCCTTACCTTTATGTATCATCGAAATGCCCATAAACTAAGACCTCTTAATGATCTTCTCGAGAATTTCAGTTAACGTCTCTCGTATTCACGAACCCGAGAACCTTAAGCCCCAACGGGGCGGCCGCGGCGCGGTTAGGTTCGCAGGGTTGTCCGCCTGACTCTGCTTCCACGAAATTCCTCGGG
>NZ_WJIB01000036.1 GCF_019400745.1 Cohnella sp. CFH 77786
CCGCCATCAGCCCGACCGGCTCCTCCGGCGCCAGCCCCCCTTCCCGCAGCGCCCGCGCGATCCGGCCGGAACGCTCGTCCAGCTCGCGGTACGTCAGCGTCTCCTCCGCGAACGCCGCCGCGACGCGATCCGGCGTCCGCTCCGCCTGCTGCCGGAACATCGCCGGCAGCGTCAGCTGCTCCGGATACGGCGCCTCCGTGTCGTTGAACCCCTGCACGACCTGCCGCCGCTCCCCGTCCGTCATCCATTCCAGGTCCGCCACCCGCGCCGAAGGATCCCGCAGCGCCGACTCCGCCAGCCGCACGAAGCGCTCGGCCAGCCGCTCCACCGTCTCCCGGCGGAAAAGCGAGGTGCGGTACTCGAACCGGCACCGCAGCTCGCCGCTCCGTTCCTCGACCTCCAGCGTCAAATCCAATTTCGCCGCCGTCCGCCGGAACGCGTACGGCTCGAATGTCGTTGCCCCGCATGCCACGGCCGGGATTCCCGTATTCTGCAGGACGAACATCGCGTCGAACAGAGGATTGCGCCCGATGTCCCGGCGCGCCCCCAGCTTCTCCACGAGCCGTTCGAACGGATAGCGGTCGTGCTCCAAGGCGCCGAGAATGCGGTCTTTCATTTGCCGCAAATGATCTTCGAACGTCAAATCTCCTTGCACCTGGCTGCGAATGACGACGGTGTTGACGAACATGCCGATCAGTTCGGCCAAATCGGCATGCGGCCTGCCCGCCACCGGGCTGCCGATCCAGATATCCCTTTGCCCGGTATACCGGTACAGCAAGGCCGCGAATACGGCAAGCAGGGTCATGTAAAGCGTCGTCCCCGCGCGGGCGCCGAACGCCGTCAGCTCCCGTGTCAACGCGGCGTCCAGCGTCACGGAAACTTCATCGCCCCGGTAGTCCAACCGCTGCGGCCTCGCGTAATCGCCCGGCCATTCCAGCGCCGGAATGTCCCCGGAGAGCGTTTGAAGCCAGTAATGTTCCTGTTCCCGGCACGATTCGGACAAGAGCCATTGCGCCTGCCATTCGACGTAATCCGGATATTGAACCGGCAGCGCCGCGGCTGGATTGCCCTCGTATAGCTCCATGAACTGCCGCGCCAGCACGGCCATCGACACGCCGTCCGTTACCAGATGGTGCGCGTCGAGCAGCAGCAGGTGAACCGAATCCTCCGGCATTCGAACCAGCTTGACCCGCAGCAAGGGCGGCTCCATCAGCCGGAACGGCCGGATGAACGAGCGAAGACAAGCTTCGGGATCCGAAATTTCCGCGATTTCATATTCGATTTCCGCGACCGGCTCTGCCGAAATCCGCTGAACCGGCTGACCGTCCGCCCATTCGAAGGAGGCGCGGAGCGCGTCGTGACGTTGCGAGATCGTCCGGATCGCCGACAGCAGCCGGCCCCGGTCAAGCGGCCCGCGAATGAGCAAGGCGGAGGACAGATGATAGGCGGTAGACGACTCGTCCATCGATTGCAGCACGAACAGCCGGCTTTGCGCCGAAGAAAGCGGATAATACGTCCTTCGTTCGGTCAAGGGGATCGGCTGGTACGCGGGCGCGAAGCCCGAAGCTCGGCGCTCCTCGATGAGAATCGCCAACCCGCGCACCGTCGGCCGATCGAACACTTCTCCGAGCGATACCTCGCATTGAAATTCCCGGTGAACCGCGGCCGTCAGCGCAGCCGCCTTAAGCGAATGGCCGCCCAGCTCGAAGAAGTTGTCGTGGACGCCCACCCTCTCGCGCTGCAGCAGCTCGGCCCACAGCGCCGCCAGCTTCACCTCCGTCCCGTTCTCCGGCGCCGCGTATTCCGTCCCCGTCGCCATCTCTTCCTCCGGCTCCGGCAGCGCCTTGCGGTCCGCCTTCCCGCTCGCCGTCAGCGGCATCGACTCCAGCTGCACGAACGCC
>NZ_WJIB01000037.1 GCF_019400745.1 Cohnella sp. CFH 77786
TACGCTTCGTCGTACATGTTGCCATGCACCACGCAAGACTCGGTACAGGACTGCTGGCTAAGCTTTGTCCCGATCGCCATCTCAGGCGACACGTGCCTCTTGAGCTTTCAAGGCGCAATCCTCATCAAACCGTACGTGAGGTTTTCCCTCATACGGCTTTCCGATGTTCGTCATTCATGCGCATACGATTACAAAAGCGTCTTCAAGCCATACATTTGGCTAAGCAACTTAACTTCATATCCGGAACCACGCCAGCGATTACGCTGGCGTTTCTTTGCGTACCACTTCGTCAACCTCGTTCGGATGTACCAATCTAACTTGGACATCCATTTGGAGCTGTATGGCGTTGCGTAGTAGTTCTTCCAACCTTGAATTCTCAAATTGAGCCAATCCACGTGCTCTTGGAACGAGACATGCCGCATTTTCGGCGGTGCGAGTCGTTCTTTTACCACTTCCCGAATATGGTTCTCTGCTTTTGCGCAGAGCCATTGCTGGGTCGTATAGTACACGCGGTTCTGTCCCGTTTCTGCTTTCGTCTTCCGGTGGTGCATGCCGAGGAAGTCAAACCCTTCTTCCCCCGTCCACAATCCCACAATCCGCGTCTTCTCCGGGTGCAAAGTCAATTCTAGTCGCTCCATTATTGTCTGAATGAGTTTGTAAGCATGGAGCGCATCTTTCCTTGTCTTGCACACAACGACGAAGTCGTCGGCGTACCGCGTGAGTTCCCCGACTTCTTTACCATGCTTTTCCCACAATAGGTCGAAGTAGTTCAGGTAGATGTTTGCGAGCAGTGGCGAGATCACCCCACCCTGCGGCGTACCCAAATCGGAACGTTTAACCATCCCTTCCTCCTTCACTCCTACTTCAAGCCATTTCCGGATTAGCTTGAGAACTCGTCTGTCGCTGATGCGCATTTCCATCAGCTTCATGAGCTTCTCTTGGTTAATGTTGTCGAAGTAGCCTTGGATGTCGACGTCGACCACCCAGTTACCTTTGCGGTTGCATGCTTTGCGAATTCGCTCCAGCGCTTGTTTCGCGCCTCGCTTTGGTCGGAAACCGAATGAGCATTCCTGAAAATCGGCTTCAAAGATCGGTTCCAGTATGAGTTTGGTTGCCATCTGCACGACGCGGTCTCTTACCGTTGGGATGCCGAGCGGACGTTTCCGTCCGTCTTTCTTCGGAATGTAGTGACGGCGTACAGGCTGAGGATGGTAGGATTTCTTCAGCAATCGCTCTTGGCATTCCGCTACGAATCGGTCTTCGCCGATCTTCGCAATGTCAGCCATGGTCTCACCGTCGATACCTGCCGCTCCTTTGTTTGCCCGCACTCTACGCCACGCTTCCTGTAGCACGTCCAGCCGATGTACCTTGTCGTATAGCGCATGGAACTTTCTGCTTTTGCTTGTCTTGGCAGCATGACCTAGCTTCTCTTGGAGTTGTTGAACTTTTTCTCTGGGTGTCGTTAGCCATATGGCATTCACTCACTCGTACCTCCTTGAAAAGCGTGAACAAAGCAGGGCGCCTTCCCTCCCGCAGGTTGTGTTGTCCTGCGTTCTTCGGTACTATTCGCCCCTCGGACTCCCTTCCTGCAGACCGCTCACTTCGCCTTTGACTTATAGAGCTTCTCGTTACGAAAAAAATTTTAATTTTTCGTGCAGGGGAGGGTCTCCCCAGTTCACTGCATCTTCTTTCATCCCATGCCGATCCCCTTACGCCGGAGGATTCTTCGCTGACGCTCCAAGTTCTTACCAGCTTCCATGGCCTTCGTCCATACAGCCGGGACTCGGC
>NZ_WJIB01000038.1 GCF_019400745.1 Cohnella sp. CFH 77786
ACACGGAGGCGCCGTATCCGGAGCAGCTGACGCTGCCGGCGATGTTCCGGCAGCAGGCGGAGCGGACGCCGGACCGCGTCGCGGCGGCGTTCGCGGAGGAGACGCTGACGTACCGCGAGCTGGACGAGCGTTCCGGCCGGATCGCGCGGGCGCTGCGGGAAGGGGGGCTGGCGCCGGAGGAGCCGGTCGGGCTGATGGCGGAGCGCTCTCCGGCGATGCTGGCGGGGCTGCTCGGCATCCTGAAGGCGGGCGGCGCCTATGTGCCCCTGCCGCCGGACTTTCCGGCGGAGCGGCTGCGGTATATGGCGGAGGACTGCGGCCTGCGCACGGTGTGCGCGCAGCGCGGATGGCTGGAGACGGCGGAGCGGGCGGCGCCGGGCGCGGCGCTGCTCGACCTGGACGACGCGCGGTGGCGGGAAGGTGCGGCGGAAGCGCCGCGGGCCGCGAAGGCGCCGGCGGGTGAGGGATCGTCGCGGGCCGAGGAAGCGTCAGCGGTGCCGGAATCGCTGGCGGGGAAAGCGTACAAGACGGAGAGATCGTCAGCGGGGGAAGTAACAGCGGGCGAAGGGGAATTGGCGGGGGAACCGTTCGAGCCCGTGGCGTCGCCGGACGGGCTGGCGTACATCCTGTACACGTCCGGCTCGACGGGGCGGCCCAAGGGCGTGATGATCCGCCACCGGTCGGTGATCAACCGGCTGAACTGGATGCAGAAGGCGTATCCGCTGGGGGCGGACGACGTGATCCTGCAGAAGACGCCGTACAGCTTCGACGTGTCGGTGTGGGAGCTGTTCTGGTGGATGCTGGCGGGCGCGGGGGCGGCGTTCCTTGCGCCGGGGGCGGAGAAGGACCCGGCGGAGCTGGCGGAGGCGATCGGACGCGCGCGGGTGACGACGATGCACTTCGTGCCGTCGATGCTGGCGGCGTTCCTGGAAGCGATGCAGGGCGAGCCGGCGGAGCGGCTGCGGGAGAAGCTGGGGACGCTGAAGCGGGTGTTCGCGAGCGGGGAGGCGCTGCACCGGGCGCACGTGGAGCGGTTCTACGGGCTGATGCGGTCCATGGGGCTGACGGACGTGAAGCTGGTGAACCTGTACGGGCCGACGGAGGCGACGGTGGACGTGTCGGTGCACGAATGCGAGGCGGAGAGCGGGCTGCCGTTCGTGCCGATCGGGAGACCGATCGACAACACGTCGCTGTACGTGGTGGACGAAGGCGGGCGGGCGCTGCCGGTCGGGGTGCCCGGGGAGCTGTGCATCGCGGGGGTGCAGCTGGCCCAAGGGTACGTGAACCGGCCGGAGCTGACGGCGGAGAAGTTCGTGCCGAACCCGTTCGTCCCCGGCACGCGGATGTACCGGACGGGAGATTTGGCGAGATGGATGGAGGACGGCCAAATCCAGTACCTGGGGCGGATCGACGACCAGGTGAAGATCCGGGGGTACCGGATCGAGCTGGGGGAAATCGAGCGGACGCTGCTGCTGCACGAGGCGGTGTCGGAGGCGGCGGTGGCGGCGCGGGACGACGGGGCCGGGGGCAAGCGGCTGGTCGGGTACGTGGTGGCGGACCGGGCGTGCACGTCGGGAGAGCTGAGGCGGCACTGCGCGGAGCGGCTGCCGGCGTACATGATCCCGGAGGCGTTCGTGCAGCTGGAGTCGATGCCGCTGACGGCGAGCGGGAAGGCGGACCGCAAGGCGCTGCCGGAGCCGGAGGAAGAGATGGCGACGGGGACGGAATACGCGGCGCCGGAGAACGGGACGGAG
>NZ_WJIB01000039.1 GCF_019400745.1 Cohnella sp. CFH 77786
CTGCTGCGTAGGATAAGCCCTCGACCGATTAGTACCCGTCAGCTGCACGCGTTGCCGCGCTTCCACCCCGGGCCTATCAACCTGGTGTTCTTCCAGGGGTCTTACATACTGGGAAATCTCATCTTGAGGCGGGCTTCGCGCTTAGATGCTTTCAGCGCTTATCCCTCCCGCACTTGGCTACCCAGCGGTGCTCCTGGCGGAACAACTGGTACACCAGCGGTGCGTCCATCCCGGTCCTCTCGTACTAAGGACAGCCCCTCTCAAATTTCCTACGCCCGCGACAGATAGGGACCGAACTGTCTCACGACGTTCTGAACCCAGCTCGCGTACCGCTTTAATGGGCGAACAGCCCAACCCTTGGGACCTACTTCAGCCCCAGGATGCGATGAGCCGACATCGAGGTGCCAAACCTCCCCGTCGATGTGGACTCTTGGGGGAGATAAGCCTGTTATCCCCAGGGTAGCTTTTATCCGTTGAGCGATGGCCCTTCCATTCGGTACCACCGGATCACTAAGCCCGACTTTCGTCCCTGCTCGACTTGTAGGTCTCGCAGTCAAGCTCCCTTATGCCTTTGCACTCTTCGCGCGATTTCCAACCGCGCTGAGGGAACCTTGGGGCGCCTCCGTTACTTTTTGGGAGGCGACCGCCCCAGTCAAACTGCCCGCCTGACACGGTCCCTTCACCGGATTCACGGTGACAGGTTAGAACTCCGATACGATCAGGGTGGTATCCCAACGGCGCCTCCACCCAAGCTGGCGCTCAGGCTTCTCAGGCTCCCACCTATCCTGTACAGACCGTACCAAAGTCCAATATCAAGCTGCAGTAAAGCTCCATGGGGTCTTTCCGTCACGTCGCGGGTAACCTGCATCTTCACAGGTACTAAAATTTCACCGGATCTCTCGTTGAGACAGCGCCCAAGATCGTTACGCCATTCGTGCGGGTCAGAATTTACCTGACAAGGAATTTCGCTACCTTAGGACCGTTATAGTTACGGCCGCCGTTTACTGGGGCTTCGGTTCACAGCTTCGGGTTGCCCCTAACCGCTCCCCTTAACCTTCCAGCACCGGGCAGGCGTCAGCCCGTATACTTCGCCTTACGGCTTCGCACAGACCTGTGTTTTTGCTAAACAGTCGCTTGGGCCTCTTCACTGCGGCCCCCTCGCGCTATTCACGCTACCGGGGCACCCCTTCTCCCGAAGTTACGGGGTCATTTTGCCGAGTTCCTTAACGAGAGTTCTTCCGCGCGCCTTAGAATTTTCATCTCGCCTACCTGTGTCGGTTTGCGGTACGGGCACCTTCGCCTGGCTAGAGGCTTTTCTCGGCAGCGTGAGCACAAGACCTTCGGTACTGCATTTTTCCCTCCCCATCACAGCTCAACCTTACAGTACGCGGATTTGCCTACGTACAAGTCTCACTGCTTGGACGAGCTATTCCATCAGCTCGCGTCTCTGCCCTCCTGCGTCCCCCCATCGCTCGTAACGGCTTACGGTGGTACAGGAATTTCAACCTGTTGTCCTTCGACTACGCCTTTCGGCCTCGCCTTAGGTCCCGACTTACCCTGGGCGGACGAACCTTCCCCAGGAACCCTTAGGCTTTCGGCGGACAAGATTCTCACTTGTCTTTTCGTTACTCATACCGGCATTCTCACTTGTATGCAGTCCACCGGTCCTTCCGGTCCGACTTC
>NZ_WJIB01000040.1 GCF_019400745.1 Cohnella sp. CFH 77786
ATTGCGCCTTGAAAGCTCAAGAGGCACGTGTCGCCTGAGATGGCGATCGGGACAAAGCTTAGCCAGCAGTCCTGTACCGAGTCTTGCGTGGTGCATGGCAACATGTACGACGAAGCGTAGACAGGAAGGCAGTAGGCCGGAAACAAGTGAAGAGGATCATTAGCCCCGAAATCTAACGTGATCGAAGCAGCCGATCCTATTTCTCTGTGGAGAAGGCAGAAACAGCATCACCGCTAAGGCGAGGGGATGACTGAGGCTTCCGGGGTTCGTACCTACAGCATGCTGCCAAAGGGTTTCTTGGGAACAAGGGAGGTCCGGCGGTTTCCAATTTTTTTTTTTTTGGATAGGGTCGAACAAGCTTGCAAAGCAAGGGAGACTCGATGACTTGCCGGAAGTCTTACTGACTGATAGTACTCCGAGGTAGGGAGAGCCTGCTACATGGGGAAGCGGTCAGCAGAAATGGAATCTTTCTAAGGCAACATGGGCTCCATACAACGGGAGGATACAGGCCTTCATGCAAAGGAAGGAGTAACCTAGCCATGACAACGGGATTGGAAAGAATAGCAGCAAAAGCACGAGAAGATGCGAAACTTCAGTTTACTTCGCTCACCCACCACATCTCCAAGGAACGGCTGCGAGAGTGCTTGCAGCATATCCCCAAACGAACGGCACCCGGTGTGGATGGCATTACCCGAGATGAAGCGATGAAAACCTTCGAGGTTTGGGCAGATGAAATGCTTACATCGATTCATCGAAAAGGATATCGCCCGCCAGCCGTAAGGAGAGTCTGGATACCGAAACCTGGCAAGAAGGAAAAGCGTCCATTAGGCGTTCCTGCCGTAGCAGATCGTGCCTTACAGAGGTGCACGGCGGAGATATTGACCGCAATATACGAGCAGGACTTTCTAAACTGCTCGTTTGGAGGCAGACCAGGAAGAGGTCAGCACAATGCCTTGGCGACATTGAACGAGATCATAGCTGGAGAAAAGGTCGGTTGGGTGTTAGAGGCGGACCTGAAGAATTTCTTCGGCAGTCTGGACCATGAGTGGATGATGAAGTTCGTGGAACACCGCATCGGTGATCCACGAATCCTTCGACTCATCCAACGGTGGTTAAAGGTTGGTGTGCTGGAAGATGGCAAAATTCACGTCAGCGAAGAAGGCACACCTCAGGGCGGCTCAATCAGTGTTTTGCTAAGCAACCTGTACCTACACTACGTGCTGGATCTATGGTTTGAGAAAGCTATCAAGCCGCGGCTTAGGGGCGAGGCCTACCTCATTCGGTATATTATCGATGATTTCATCGTCTGTTTTCAGTACCGAAGTGACGCCATCCGATTTCAGGAAGCGCTCCGGAATCGACTCCACAAGTTTAAGCTGGAGCTTGAACCGAGCAAAACCAGATTGATTGAGTTTGGGCGATTTGCAAGCAGGCACAGCAAGGCCAAAGGAAAAGGAAAGCCGGATACACTGTACTTTCTAGGCTTCACGCATTACTGTACACGAAACCGACAAGGGAACTTCATGGTGGGCAGAAAGACGGAGAAGAAGCGACTAAAGCGAAGCATTGGGAACGTGCAGGAAACGATGAGAAGAATGCAGCATGAAGCGGTTGAGACACAGGCGATAAAGATAAACC
>NZ_WJIB01000003.1 GCF_019400745.1 Cohnella sp. CFH 77786
TTCTTTCACGATTTGCATTCGCTTCTCTTCGAACACTTTCCCTGTACGCATATTGTCCGCCTCCCCATTACCATTAGTCTAATTCAATTGGGGGACAGGACTCCACATCAATTAGGGGGCCGTGGAGCTTTTTCTATTAATTAAAACTTGGCAACCGTTGATCGGAGACAAGCCGCTGAGGACCGGACTGACTTCCACTCGTCATAGAGAAACGTCCCCTTCCTCCGCGACCAAAGACCGCAAAAACCGCATCACCCCGATATAATACGCCCGATCTCGGGGCACGAACTCGGACGCAAGCACCGTCACCGCGCTAACCCGTACCCGACATTCTTCCAACCCAGCGCCTCCAGCCGCACCCGAAGCCTCAACGACGCTCCCCGCCAACCCAGCGCCTCCAGCCGCACCCCAAGCCACGCCGTCGCTCCCAGCTGCCAACTCATCGCCGCCAGCCACACCGCAAGCCACGCCGCCGCTCCCAGCTGCCAACTCATCGCCTCCAGCCGCAACCGAAGCCACGCCGTCGCTCCCAACTGCCAACTCGACGCCTCCAGCCACACCGCAAGCCTCGCCGCCGCTCCCAGCTGCCAACTCATCGCCTCCAGCCGCACCCCAAGCCACGCCGCCGCTCTCAGCCGCCAACTCCACGCCCTCGGCCTCAACCGACTCCTCGTCGCCTTCCATCATGGCGATCAGCCGGTCCGCGTCGGCTTCGTACAAGCCCGCCACCTCTTCCTCCTGCAGCCGGAACCGGCCCGGCGGCCAATCCGTGACGTAGCCGAATACGTCGCTGATCTCGCGGTCGATATACGTCCGCCCCCCGGCTTCACCCGAACCTTCCTCGCGCACAACGCCATACGGGACAAGCTCCTCGAAGCGAACGGACAGCCCGAGCTCTTCTTCCAGCTCCCGGACGGCGTCCGCCGGCGTTTCCCCCACGGTCAAGTGGCCGGCCGCCGTAATATCGTAGCACCCCGGATTCGTGTCCTTGCGCTCCGACCGGCGCTGAAACAGAATGCGCGCCCGGCCCTCACGGTCACGCCGGACCAGCCAGCAATGAAACGTCCGATGCCAGTGGCCCACGGTATGCACTTCCTCGCGAGTTTCCGTGCCGATCGGATGGCCTGCTTCGTCGTAAATGTCGAATCTTTCTGTCGTCTGGTAGGACATTACACGCAACCTCCCATTTTTGGGACCTTATTGGAAAAGGAATTTGGCTAACATCGTCGAATGATATGAAGAGCGATCCCAAGATACTGGAGAAAGCCTAAAAGACAGCGAGGGATAAAACATGAGCGGTTTCGGGGCATGGTGGTCGGCGTTTTTCCTGGTACTATCACTAATGATCAGCATACTCGCATCATATACCATGTTTAACTTCATCAGCAATCTGAAGCGCACGAACGGGACCTTCCGGCAATTTTGGCTGGCGGGGGGCGCGTTCGTTTTCGGCGTCGGGATCTGGTCCAAACATTTCGTGACCGTTCTGGCGTTTAACCAGCCGCTTTATTTCGCCTGGAGCATGCTCGTCAGCCTGTTTTTCATCATTTTCTTCTCGCTGACCGGCTTCGTCATGCTTACGTTTCATGAAGTCTTCCGCTACCGGCTCATGCTGGGCAGCTCCATCCTCGCGTTCGGCATCGCGTTCATGACTTATTTCAGCGTTCTCGGACAGCCGATCGAGCAATTGTCCATTCACCCTTTCTCGCTGACGCTCTCTCTGCTTTTCTTATTCTCGGGAACGTACGTTTCGTTCGTGCTGGTAGAGAAAGGGAAGAGGTCCTGCCTGTGGCTCGCGAGCCTCATCCTCGGCATTTCCGTGTCCGTGGTGCAGCTGCTCGGCATCCAGGCGCTCGATATCGATTTCTCCGTCGTCAATTCATCGGACAAGCTGAACCGGGACGTGAACCTGCTCGGCTTCATCATCGGCATTGCGGCCTTGCTGATTCTGATGTCCACGCTGGTCACCTGGTATATCGACAAACGGCTGAACCAGATGGACGAGCGTTACCGGCTGCTGGTGGAAAACTCACTGGATACGATCGCGATTCTGAAAGGGGACAAATGGGGCTTCGTGAACGCGTCGGGCTTGCGGATGTTCGAGGCGGAGGAACCCAAGGACCTGCTGGGAAAGTCGATTTATTCCTTCCTGCCGCCGCGGGACCACGAAGCGGTGCGCGAGCGGCTGGCCAACCTCGTCATCACGGGAAGCGGCCGTCCGCTGGAGCAGGATTGGTATACGCTGAACGGGAAAGTGCTGCATACCGAAATCGTGGAGACGATGACGACGCTCGACAACGAACCGGCGATCCAGGTGATCATCCGGGACATTTCGGAGCGGAAGAAGAACGAGGAGCTGCTCATCAATTCCGAGAAGCTGTACGTGGCGGGCCAGTTGGCGGCCGGCATCGCGCACGAGATCCGCAATCCGCTTACCTCTCTCAAAGGTTTCCTGCAGCTGATCGCCTCCGGACGCAAAAACAATACCACCTACTACGATATCATGAACTCCGAGCTCGACCGGATCGAAGAGATCGTCAGCGAGCTCCTGATGCTTTCCAAGCCCCAGGTGTACCAGCTTTCCTACCATGATGTCAGAATCATGATGCGCGACACCGTCACGCTGCTCGAGACGCAGGCGATCCTGCACAATATCGCGATCGAAACCGAGTACGGGAACGAGCCCCTGTGGGTGTACGGCGTGGAAAACCAGGTCAAGCAGGTGTTCATTAACGTCATCAAAAACGCCATAGAAGCGATGGTCGACGGAGGCGCGATCCGGATCCGGCTGTCACGGGCGGGCGACCGCGTATATGTGCGGATACATGACGAAGGGCCGGGCATCGGGGAAGACCAGCTGGCGAAAATGGGACAGCCCTTCTATACGACCAAGGAGAAGGGTACGGGGCTCGGTCTGATGGTCAGCTACAAAATCGTGGACAACCACAAGGGCAGCATTAACGTGAACAGCGAGCTCGGCAAAGGAACGGTGTTCGAAATCATTCTGCCTTTCCGTTATCCCGACCCGGTCGCGGATAAAATCATCAGCTGACGCGGAAGAACGGCTGACCGAACCGGGGTATGGCCGGCGGGTTCCCCGTCGCCATAGGCGGGCAGGGGGACGGGCGACTCCACCGTAACCTCCGTGCCCCTCAGCATGGTGACGATCTCCATGCGCACGTGTTTGCCCGTCAGGACGGCCGGGAATACGGCCAGCAGCCGAAGCGCAGAGCAGCCGTGAACGACGCAGACGTGAAGCTTGCCGTCGTCGGGCCGGGCTTCCGGGCAGATTTTCAACCCGCCGCCATAGGTGGCGAGATTCGCGACGGCGGCCAGCCAGCCTCTCCGGAAGACGCGCCGTTCCCCGTCCACCGTTACCGCAATGTCTTGCGGCTTGTAAACGGCAAGCATCCGGAGAAGCCCGATGATATAGGCGAGCGAACCTGCGCCCAGCCGGTTGCACCATCTTTTGTAGCGGGAGCCGTTCACATCCTCGGCTACCGCTCCGTCGAGTCCGATGGCGACGGAAACGAGGGAATATTGGCGGCCTCCGTCCGGACGGCGCGTGACGATCACGTCGGCGGGACGGGCAGCACCGTTCAGCGCGATGTCGAGCGCAGCGGCCGGATCTTCCGGGAGCCCGAAAGCCAGGGCCGTATCGTTGCCGGAGCCGGAAGGGATCAACCCGAGGGGCAGCCCGAATTCCAAGGCAAGCGGGAGCAGGCTGTGCACCGTTCCGTCTCCTCCTACGGCAACGAGCGCAGCGACCCCGCCTTGCCCTAGCCGGGCTTTGGCCCTGTGAACCGCCTCCGCCGGCGATTCCGCCGCGACTGCCTCATAATCGGCGCGTTGCTCGAGCAATCTCCGTTCTACGGTTCGCCAGGTCCGCTTGCCCCGGCCGTTGCCGGATTTTTCGTTCACAACAAACAGGATCACTCGCCGATAGGCCTCCCCTTGCTGCCAGTTCGCGTATGTATCCCATTATATAGAGCGGTCTCCCGTTCGGGAAGCGTTTTCGCGCGGGGGCCGAGGGCGGATAAGGGGGTGACCGGGCGGAAGGGAGACGAGCCGTGCTATAATGGAAGCGCAGGTGACGATCGGCAAGGAGGAATCGGCTTGGCCGAAGCGCTGAAAGAGATGTACCATGAAGCTTTTCTGCGGGATTTCGCGCGGAAGATAACGAAACGGCTGCCTTCGTTCGACGAGGAGAAGTTCGTCGGCCTGGCCCTCGGGCCCGGATGGGAATCGCTGGAGCTCAAGGGGCGGATGCGGCGCATTACGGAGAGCCTCGGCGCGACGCTCCCGCCAGCGTACGAGCAGGCGCTGGACGTACTGGAAGATATCGCGGACGAATGCCGCGGTTTTCCCTATATGTTCTTTCCGGATTTCGTGGAGCGGTACGGGCTGGACCAATGGGACCGCTCGGTGGACGCTCTGGAGAAGTTTACTCCGATGTCGTCGTCGGAATTCGGCGTCAGACCCTTCCTCTTGAAGGACCTGGACCGCATGATGGACCGAATGCTGCGGTGGGCCTCGCATCCGGACGAACATGTGCGCCGGCTGGCCAGCGAAGGCTGCCGGCCCCGGCTTCCTTGGGCGATGGGAGTGCCTGCGCTGAAGCGGGACCCGTCGCCGATCTGGCCGATCCTGGAGCGCCTGAAGGCGGATCCTTCGGAGTACGTGCGCAGGAGCGCGGCGAACAACCTGAACGATATTTCCAAAGATCATCCTGAACAAGTCGTGGAACGGCTGATCCGGTGGCAAGGGCGGGACGAACGGACGGACTGGATTCTCCGGCACGGCTGCCGGGGGTTGATCCGCGCCGCCCATCCGGAAGTGATGGCCCGGTTCGGTTTGCTGCCCGCGGCCGGCGTGCAAGTGGACGAGTGGAAGGTGTCGCCCCTGGAAATCCCGCGCGGGGGCTCCGCCGAGGTTGCCTACGGGCTGAAGGTGCCGGAAGGGGAGGCGGTCAAGCTGCGGCTGGAACTGGCCGTCACGTTCCCGCGTCCCGGCGGCAAGCGTTACCGCAAGCTGTTCAAGCTGAGCGAGAAAGTCGCAGCCCCCGGCTCCGAGGTTCGGGGCAGCCGGCGCCATTCCTTCGCGGACTTGTCCACGCGGCTCCATTATCCGGGCGTTCATCACCTCGCGCTGATCGTAAACGGGCAAGAGGCGGCTTCGGCTGAGGCGGTGCTTCTGCCATGACGATCGGCGCGCGGGTGCTGAAAACCGGGCTCGCCGTGGCGATCGCGCTGTGGGTAGGCACGCTGCTCGGGCTGAAATCTCCGCTGATCGCCGCCATCGCCGCCATTTTCACGATCCAGCCCTCGATTTACCGATCCTGGAAGCAGGTGCTCGAGCAGGTGCAGAGCAATCTGCTTGGGGCCGCGATCGCCCTCGGCGCCGTATGGCTGGTCGGCACGTCGCCCATCTCCGTCGGGATCGTGAGTATTTGCGTCATCCTGCTGTGCTTGCGCTTCGGCACCGAAGAGACGATCGGGCTGACGCTCGTCACGGTCGTCGTCATCATGGAAGCCGGATCCCAGGGCTGGCAGCTCGCGGCGGACCGCGTGGGCGGCATCATGACGGGAATCGTGTCGGCGTTCGCCGTGAACATCGCGGTGGCTCCTCCCCGCCATACGAAGCGGTTCGTCAAACAGGTGCAGGAGGCGCAGTCGTCCATGTCCCGCCTGCTCCGCACGGCCGTCTCGAACGAGCTCAAGGAGAACGTATTCCGCGACGATCTGGGCAAGCTGAGAAAACAGCTCCGCAAGCTGGAGGAGTTCTACGAGCTGTTCGCGGAGGAACGCGTTTGGGGACAGAACAAGCGGATGGGCAGGGCGCGGCTGCTGGTCGTTTACAAAGGCATGCTGGAAGCGCTCGAGAGGGGCGTCTCCCTGATCGTGGCCGTGGAAGAGCATTATTTTGCCGTGCGGACCGAGAAAGCCTGGAACCGGCTGATCGACCGGCAAATCGAGACGTTGTGCGGGTATCACGAGCAGCTCATGTGGAAATGGGACGGGCTGATGAAGCCGGGAGCTTCCAGCGCGGCGCCTCCGCAGGAGGTATCCGGGCACTTAACCGAGATGGTCGTCGGTCGGGCGGAGGAAGACGAGCCCGGCTCCCGGGCCCGTCTGCTGGTCGTGACGAGCTCCGTTTATTCTTATGAAGAGCGGCTGCGCCGGCTCGACAAGCTGATGGAAATCTATTTGGCCCGAGGGGAAGGCTCGGATGCGCCCGAACCGTGAGCGGAGCGGATGTTGGACAAAAGGGGAACCCCGACACCCTTCGAGGAGAGGCCGGGGTTTCTTTCGTTTCCGGACGTTTCTTGTTGCGAGTCGACGGGAAGCCCGTTAGTGGCAAGGCGATGCGAGG
The DNA here is from genome assembly GCF_019400745.1 of Cohnella sp. CFH 77786. Classification (GTDB taxonomy): domain Bacteria; phylum Bacillota; class Bacilli; order Paenibacillales; family Paenibacillaceae; genus Cohnella. The sequence continues at coordinate 6,373 of NZ_WJIB01000003.1, forward strand.
ATGCTAGATTACGGAGATAGACTACAGCGATCCATTTCTTTGGATGGAGGATAGGATATCGATGGAATCTTTGGATTGGACGTGGCTTCTGGTCTTGATGGCGGGAGGATTTCTGGCTGCATTCGTGGATTCCGTGGTCGGCGGAGGCGGGTTGGTGGCTTTGCCCTTGCTGCTTGCGTCCGGGATGACCCCGACGATGGCGCTCGGAACGAACAAACTGGCCGGGACTTTGTCTTCCTTGACGAGTACAGCTTCGTTCGTCCGCTCCCGCAAAGTGAATGGCAAACTCGTCCTTAGCCTGTTTCCGCTGTCGCTGGCAGGAGCCGCATTCGGCACTTACGCGGTGCAGCATATTCCTTCCGGTTTTTTGCGGCCCGTGGTCGTGGGCATGCTCGTTATGGTGACGCTCTACACGATTTTCAAAAAAAGTTGGGGCCAAAGCTCCACATATCGCGGTTTGTCGGTCCGTTCTGCGGCTTGGATGGGGGTTGCGGCGGCCGCTCTCGGCTTTTACGACGGATTTTTCGGGCCGGGAACCGGCTCGTTCCTCATCTTCGTCTTTCTGGCGCTCGGATTCGATTTCGTCATGGCCGCTGGAAATGCCAAGGTGCTCAATTTCGCGAGCAATATCGCGAGTCTGGCCGTGTTCGCTTCTTTCGGCTACGTGGATTACCGATACGGGCTTCCGATGGGGGCGGCGATGATCACCGGATCGCTGATCGGTTCCCGGGTGGCGATCCGTAAAGGCTCTTCGTACGTCCGTCCGTTGTTTATCGGGATCAGCGGCTTGTTGATCGGGAAACAGGCGTGGGAATTGCTTCATTGAGCAGCCGGGGGTTGCCGTTGTGCTTATGCGAGGGGCGGACGAACTCTGCCGGGCTGTACTGCTGTCTCAGCTAATCGCCCGAGGGATCTACGTCTCAAGTACGCTGCCCTTCCGCGCCGCGAGAGGGCGGGAGGCGCGGTTTCCCGATTTCCGATCGTATTACCTCTTTTGTACGTTCGATGATGTCAGTCTTTTAGCGTGTTCAAAACGTCTTATTTTGGCTTCCTGACCGGGTAACGCTCAAATAAGGTGGACGCAAAACGTTCAGGGTCCCAAAAACGACCCGATGAAGGCAGAATAAGCTTGCCGGACGAGCTTTACGTGTTGGCACGGGGTCGAGAAGGCAGAGATAAGCTTGCCGGACGAGCTTTACGTGTTGGCACGGGGTCGAGAAGGCAGAGATAAGCTTGCCGGACGAGCTTAACGTGTTGGCACGGGGTCGAGAAGGCAGAGATAAGCTTGCCGGACGAGCTTAACGTGTTGGCACGGGGTCGAGAAGGTAGAGATAAGCTTGCCGGACGAGCTTTACGTGTTGGCACGGGGTCGAGAAGGCAGCCGGATTAACGTGCCGGTGTGGGGGTCGAGAAGGGCAGAGATAAGCTTGCCGGAGGAGCTTAACGTGTTGGCAAGGGGTCGAGAAGGCAGAGATAAGCTTGCCGGACGAGCTTAACGTGTTGGCAAGGGGGCGAGAAGGCAGAGATAAGCTTGCCAGACGAGCTTAACGTGTTGGCACGGGGTCGAGAAGGCAGAGATAAGCTTGCCGGAAGAGCTATACGTGTTGGCACGGGGTCGAGAAGGCAGAGATAAGCTTGCCGGAGGAGCTTAACGTGTTGGCACGGGGTCGAGAAGGTAGAGATAAGCTTGCCGGAGGAGCTTAACGTGTTGGCAAGGGGTCGAGAAGGCAGAGATAAGCTTGCCGGACGAGCTTTACGTGTTGGTGCGGGGTCGAGAAGGCAGAGATAAGCTTGCCGGACGAGCTTTACGTGTTGGTATGAGAAAGGTTGCGTTCGGCAAAATAACGTTACAATTCTCCACCTTATTCTCCCGGAATCATGACGGGTACGAAGCCGGTGGAGCGTCATGATTTGTCCAAAAGGAACGGAAGACGATGCGGACGAACCGTGACGGGCCCTAGAAAAAGGCAAACGGGCTGTCCCATCATCAAGCCCGATCTCCAGGCTTTTGGCGGGACAGCCCTTGTTTGCTCATTACCGGTCTTGGCGGTTGTAATGCCGGCGGGGGTGCGTGATCTTGCCCTTGAGCGCTTCGATTTTGTCGCTTTGCGGCACAAGTCGGGGATCGGTCTCCCCTTCGTGATGATTGTCGAAGCTGAATTCGACGAGCTCCCATTCCGTCGTTCCGAGAACGGGATCTGCGGGAAACACGTTCCCCCGCTGAAGCTCCAGCTCGCGGCCCCACTCGTTCTTATAGACGCCGTCCACTTCGATCATTTCGCCGGATAACGGCAGCATCCGTTGCTTCTTCTCGCTCATTCGGCCGCCTCCCTTGCCCTATAAACCGTGTTTGGGATAGGCGGCTTTGTCCGCCTTGGACTGCATGCGGCTCGCTCGTTCCTTGCCTTGGCCGGTTCGGTCGGCTTTGGATTGGGCGGAGCTTGCCTCTTCTTGACCGGCGGATGGCCTTTCACCGGACATAACCGTCCCTCCAGGGCAGCGGACAACGGAACGTCGGCTTGCGTATGTTGCCCGCGTGAGATATGGGGCTTCGGCGTCCTCGTCGGCTTCACCGACGTGTGACCGTAGCAGGGTTAGGGTGCCACGGTATGGGGCCCGTTATGCCCGGGATACGTACCGCTTTCGTATCTCCGCGCCACACGTAACCGCTGCGTGCCCCCGCCCAGGGTTCAACCCAGCAGTCGCAAACCGCAGGAGGGGCATTCCGCATGCTCGTGCGTCACGCGCTCGCGGCAGCCGGGGCACTCATCCTCGAACGGCTCATGCGCCGCGCGGGCGGCTGCCGTCGCCGCGGTTTCGCCTTGTGCCTGCGAAGCTTCGCCCGATTCCGATCCCGGTCTCAGGAAGGACGGCGTGTGGAAAATCGGATCCAGCATCTTCTTGATTTCCTCGTATTTGCCGGAATCGTCCGACATCGCGCGGACCAAGGCGTACATGCCGCCAAGCAGCAGGACGAGCGCCGTTACCGCGATTCCGTAACCCCACCAAGCGACAGCAGGCATGCCCCATGCCCTCCTCCATTTCGACCATTCGGCTTTCCGACGTCTCACCGTCCGATCATCCAACCATCCAACCATCCAACCATTCGGCTTTCCGACGTCTCACCGTTCGATCATCCAACCATCCAACCATCCAACCGCCCGATCATCCAACCGCCCGATCATCCAATCATCCAACCGCCCGATCATCCAATCAACCAACCATCCAACCACCCGATCATCCAACCAACCAACCATCCAACCAACCATCCGATCAACCAACCATCCGATCATCCAAACATCCGGTCAACCATCCGCCCCGTAGCGTTTTTCCAGCTTTTTGCCGCCGTACCACATGACGACCAGAACGGCAACCGCGGCCGCGATCCGCCACGGCTGTTCCGTCATCGCCCGCAGATCGGCCCCGAGAAAAGACAGCGTGAAAATCATGACCGCCTTGCCCAGCACGATCGCGGTCAGGAACGAAGCGAGCGGCATTTTCGACACCCCCGCGGAGATGTTCACGAGCGCGGAAGGAGAGAACGGAAAGCAGGACAGCAGGAAAATCGGCGTGAAGCCTTTGCGTTCCATCCAGGTGAAGAACCGCTCCGTTTTCGGGTACCGCCGCCGGATGCGATCCCCGTATCTGCGGCCGAACCATCGGGCGAGCAGGAACACGAGCAGCGCGCCGAGGCAGGCGCCGATCCAAGAATACAGAAAACCGGCCCACAAACCGTAGGCCGACGCGTTGGCGACCACGAACACGACGAGCGGAAGGAAGGGCAGCAACGCCTCCAGCAGCGGCAGCAGAATGCCCGGCAGCGGTCCGAGCGCGGAATAGCGATCCAGCAGAGCCTGGATGTCTTCCCGGTTGATGTCTTTCAGGTAAGAGGCCATGTCTTCCCAGCGGAAAGCCATCCCATTCTCGATCAACATAGGCACATCTCCTTCAAGTATGCGCAATTTTCAGGAGCTGAGCCGTTTCTCCCCGCGCAGCGAGTGGAATGGGAAGAACACATAGAACAGGCTGATCAGCATGAACAGCGCCCCTGCCACTCCGACCACCCAGGCTTCGCTGAGCAGCGTCGCGAGCAGCCCGCCCACATAAGGGCCGATGACGCCGCCGAGCCCTTCCACGGTCGAGAAAACGCCCCATCCCAGCCCTTGCTGGCCCGGAGGCACGTAGGCCGCGAGCAGCGCGTTCCAGGCCGGCAGGACGGCGGCGTAAGACGCCCCGAGCACGAACGCCCAGAACAGGGCGAGTCCGTAGGAAGGCTTGAGCGTCAGCAAGTAGAGCACCACGCCGAACATCAGAAAGCCCACGACCAGAAACCACTTTTTTCCGAAATGGTCGGCCAGCTTGCCCATCGGAATCAGCCCGATCGCCGTGAACGCGCCGCCCACGGTCAGAAGCACCGAATAGTGGGTGGAGGTGATCCCGAGATCGTTCGAGGCGAACGTCGGCAGGATGGGCAGCAGCATGCCCGCTCCGAGCGTCTGCAGCACCATGCCCGGCAGCAGCACTTTCATTTCGCGAAGCCGGGACCCCAGAATCGATAGCTGCCGAATAAACGGAACGCGTTCGATATGCATCTGCCGGCGGGACGACAGGGCGAATGACAGCATCCAGGCGGCGAGCGATATGGCGGCGAGCATCCAGAAAGCCGCGCCCAGGCTCACGTCAATCACGAGATTGGTGATGACGGGGCCGGTTCCGAGTCCGATGAGCCAAATGGTATAAAGCACGCCCATCTGCATGCCCCGGCTCTCCTCGCGGACTCGCGTCAGGCATACGATCCAAATGGGAGAAAGCCCGAAGCCGAACAGCCCGGATGCCGCGATGAACAGCCAGGGCGCGTCGGCGACGCCGATCAGCGCCATGCCGGCGAACGACAGCAGCAAGCTCGCGTTCACGACCGTGCGGATCGGGAATCGGTCGAGCAAGTAGCCCATAGCCAATTTGACCGCGGTATCCGTGACGAAGCTGGCCGTGATGGCCGCGCCGATGACGTCGAGATCGAGCCCGAGCCGTTTCGTCCCGTAGAGGGAGAGAAAGCTGATCAAGGCCGCGCCGCGTACGAATTCGACCAGAAATAAGATGAGTACGTAGAGCAACATGTCCGAGCGGAGCAGCGATTTGGCCGGGGCGATTTTCATGCGGAAACTCCTTTAGTCTCATACGATTCCAGGCGGGATTGCGTTTCGGTAAACCTCTTCCATTATAGACAATGGACGTGCATTATCCAAACGCTTCCGGATAGGGTCCCGCCTGATTCGATTCTAACCCGGCCATGTAAATTACAGATAAGGATCGCTTAAAAAAGGCGATTTCACGGGAGGGTTCTGAGCCGGGCGCCAGAGTTCATAAGGTGAGATGTACGATGCGTGGAAGAGGAGGAAACGGAAGTGGAATACGCGAAGCTGGGCCGTTCGGGCATGCGGGTGTCGAGGCTGTGTTTGGGGACGATGAATTTCGGCGTGGACACGGAAGAACGCGAGGCGTTCCGCATCCTGGACGCGGCGCTGGAATCGGGCATCAATTTTATCGATACCGCGAACGGTTACGGAGGCGAGAGATCGGGACTCACGGAAGAAATTCTCGGCCGGTGGTTCCGCCAGGGCGGCGGAAGGCGGGAGAGAACCGTGCTGGCTACGAAAGTGTACGGTCATATGCATGATCCGCTCGACGGGCCCAATCGGGAAGCGGGCTTGTCCGCTTACAAAATCCGACGCCACCTGGACGGCTCCCTGCGCCGTCTAGGCACCGACCACGTGGAATTGTACATCATGCATCACATCGACCGTAGCGTCGGTTGGGACGAATTGTGGGAGGCTTTCGATAAGGCCGGGCAGCAAGGCAAAATCGGATATGTCGGCTCAAGCAACTTCGCGGGCTGGGATTTGGCGGCGGCGCAAGGGGAGGCCAAGGCGCGGGGCATGTTGGGGATCGTGGCGGAGCAGCACAAGTACAATTTGCTGTGCCGGCTGCCGGAGCTTGAGGTGCTGCCCGCCGCGCAAGGCCTCGGCATCGGGATCACGGTCTGGGCGCCCCTGGACGCGGGCTTGCTGGGCGGCAACGCGTTGCGTCCGGACGTCGGGCTGCGCAGCGTTCAGCAACGGGATCGCATCGAGAAGGTGCGCGGCCAGCTTGTCGCTTATTCCAAGCTTTGCGCCGAGCTGGGCGAGCGGGAGGATACCGTCGCCTTGGCATGGCTTCTGCACCGGCCCGCCGTAACGTCCCCGATTCTCGGCCCCCGGACGCTGGAGCAGTTCGAACGCTGTCTGCGGGCGGTCGAAGTCAAACTCGGAGACGACGTGCTGGCCAAGCTCGATGAGATTTTCCCGGGTCCGGGAGGGGAAGCGCCCCGGGCATACGCTTGGTAAGAGGTGTGCCGCGGAAGAGGCGGCTCGGCAACGGGCAGCCTCTTCTTTTGTGTTCGTAGGCAAAATTCGACAGCAAAATCGGACAAGCTGGATTATAATGAGAAAGTATGGAAATCCATCTACGGGCAGGGAGAGTTGCGATTTGAAAAAGGTCCTCGTTCTTTGGTTGTCCTTGATATTGCTTGCGGGATTGGGAGCGGCATCGGCGTCGGCGGCCGCCCCCAAGGAGGGGACGGACGTTCAAGTGCTGCTGGGTGGCCAACCGGTCGCGTTTCTGCAGGATCCGGTCGTAAGCGGAGACAAGGTTTTCGTGGAGTTCCGCACGTTGTTCGAGAAATTCGGTTACTCCATCGACTACGTGAAGCAGACGCGCACGATCAAAGCGACAGCCCCGGGACACCGAATCGAGATGTCGCTGAACGGGGACGTCGCTTTCGTGGACGGGAAAGTCATAGACAGCAAAGGCGAATGGATGATCGTCGGCGATCGGGCATTGGTCGGAACCGATTTCTTGGCCGCCCTGAGCGGGCGAGCCGTCGACTGGGACGAGACGAGCCGGGTCGTCGAGATCGCGGACAGGAAGGCGACTCCGGAACAGGAAGCGGCCGTGCTGCAAGTGTTCGACAAACTGCAATTGGCGGAGGCGGCAGGCGACAACCAAGGTTTGGCAGCCCTCTTCGCTTCCGACACGCCGCTGGATCTGAAGCAGATGCTGCCCGATTTCAGCAAGATCAGAACCCGGACGACCTATTCGGAGAAGAACGTCATTTCCTATTCCGACAACGTAGCCGTGGTCGAAGTGAGAGACCAGACCGTCCGGTTGAGCGGCGCGTATTTCCTGGACAATCAGACGCATAGCCGTTATACGCTGCACAAAGACACGGACGGCAATTGGAAAATCTTCAACGTAGAGATGCTGGAAGGGGAAGTCATCAACGCCGAGCGGCTGTTCGACCTGGCGGTGACCGTGCCGGAAGCCGATAAATCGGCGATTGAAGCCGTTCTGCAGGCGCAGGTCAAGGCGGCCAATGAGGAAAACGTGGATGCGACGCTTCAGACGATGACTTTCGGTAGCGAGGACCAGAAGAAGCAAACGGCGGAGTCGCTGAAAGCGATATTCGGGCAAACGGACTCCGCCACGAAGGTGAACAAGACGGCCATCGTCGAGTTCGAGGCGGGGAAATCGGCCACGCTCGTCATTTCCACGACGGTGGAGGTGAAGGCGGGCGGATCGACCGTGAAGTCGGAAGTCCTCGTCCAGAATAAGGCGAAGTACGTGAACGGCAAATGGCTGCTGGATCCCGAAACGTTCGTCCTGTCGAACAAACCGCTGTAAGAAAAACGAAACGAAGGCCGTTCCTTTGGGAGCGGCCTTCGCGATTTCGTGCCGTGCCGGCAGGGTACGGGATCAGCGTGCTTTCACGGACTGTCCGTCAGGATTCGGAGGGTCAGACGAGAAATTGAAACAGCAGCGGATCCTTATTCAGTTCGACGAATCTCAGCCCTTTGCGCGTCATGCGGCCGACCAGCGGCTCGTAGTCCTCTCGGCTCTTGAGCTCGATGCCGACGAGGGCCGGGCCGTTTTCTTTGTTCAGCTTCTTCGTATATTCGAATTGCACGATATCGTCGGTCGGTCCGAGCACGTCGTCGAGGAATTCCCGCAAGGCGCCCGCGCGTTGCGGGAAGTTGATCATGAAATAATGCTTTAGCCCTTCGTAAATCAGCGAGCGCTCCTTGATTTCCTGCATACGGTCGACGTCGTTGTTGCCGCCGCTGATGACGCAGACGACGTTCTTGCCCCGCAGGCGCTCGGGATCGACTGCCGACAGCGCGGCGACCGGAAGCGCGCCTGCGGGTTCGGCCACGATGGCGTGCTCGTTGTAGAGTTCCAGGATCGTCGTGCAAGCGCGGCCCTCCGGCACGAGCAGCACCTCGTCGATCAGTTCCTTGCCGATGGCGTAGGTAAGATCGCCCACCCGTTTGACCGCGGCGCCGTCGACGAACTTCTCGATCTCGTCCAGCGTCACGACCGAGCCGGCTTCGAGCGCACGGGTCATGGAAGGCGCGCCCTCCGGCTCCACGCCGATGATATACGTCTCGGGGCTCACTTGCTTCACGTAAGAGGCAATGCCGGCGGCCAGCCCGCCTCCGCCTACCGACAAGATCAGGATGTCGATCGGCTGAACTCCGGCTTCGAGGATCTCTTTGCCGATCGTGGCGTTGCCGGCGATAATCCGCGGATGGTCGAACGGATGGACGAACGGCAGCTTTTCCCGATCGGATACCCGGACCGCTTCCGCGTAGGCGTCATCGAAGGTATCTCCCACGAGCCGGGTTTCCACGAATTCGCCGCCGAACAGCTTCACCTGGTTCACTTTCTGGCGGGGCGTGGTCGCCGGCATGTAGACGATGCCGGGAATCCCGAGCGCGTGGCAGGAAAACGCGACGCCTTGCGCATGGTTGCCGGCGCTGGCGCACACGATGCCGCGGCGGCGCTCCTCTTCGGGCAGGGAGGAGATCAGGTTGTAGGCGCCGCGGATCTTGAACGAGCGCACGACCTGGAGGTCCTCCCGTTTCAAGTAGACGTTGCAGCCGTATTTCGCGGACAAGCCCCGATTGGGCTGCAGCGGGGTCGGAACGATGACCTCCTGCAGCACGCGGTGGGCATGAAGCACGTCCGCCAGCGGCACCCGGGCCGGGGAGTCGGAAGGAAGCATGGCGATTCATCCTTTCACGTTCGGATAGAGGTCCGTAATGTGGCTAATCGTTAAGCAGGTTGAAGGTATCGCAGCGCGATGTTGAGGAGTTGCTCGATCCGTCCAGTGGGATATGGTCAAGATAGCCGGTGGAGTTGCAAGATAATTTCGAGTAATTCGACCGGAAAGGGGCCGACAGCGGCGGTCTAATTCCAATGGTTAAGGCCCTTGTGCGACGGGAGTGGTTGAAAATGTCGTGCTACTATTGCCTGGCCAACCCCCTCTTTCGAGCATCACCCCGAAAACGAAAAAACCGCCCCTATGCGAAGGGACGGATCGAATCCGCGTTACCACCCTGATTCCGCGCGCGCATCCGCCCGGATGCAACGCGAGGCACTCCTGACGCGTATAACCTTACGCGTCAGCCCGTAACGGGGGCGCCGTCCGCGCTTATTCCATCAATCAGGATGAAGAAGATTCGCCATTCATCTCTGATTGATCTCCGGTAAAAACGACATTCTCAGTCCCGGAGGGAAGACGAAGTCGTTTTTACTTGGATCCGTTTCGGCGCGGCTTCTCGGGGAGGATGCCCGCGGGGTCCGACCGCCGGCTCGCAGCATGCGCCGGCTCTCTGGGGATCGAATGGCCCGGGGCTTGTTCCCGTCGACGAATTTTTGTTATATCTTTTATACGCCGTTTGCCTTGCAAAGTCAATGAAGTTCATACCCGCGGCGAGGCCGATTGGAGGGATTCCGTGAAAAAACTGCTTGTCTCTTTGTTCGTTTTCCTCATTCTCATTACGGCTGCGGGGGCCTACGGCCTCTATTACATCCGCCCTGACCCGATGTTGTCGCTGGATTACGAGTCCGTGCCGCTCAAGGATAAAGCATTGGATATGGTAAAGCGGAGGTCGCTCGTCCTGGTGCTCTCCGAGGATGACGTGAACAACGTGCTGAAACGGTCGCTGGCCGACAATCCCCGGAGATACCCGGATGTCGAGGTGCGCGGCGCGAGGTTTGCCCTATCGGGCGACCGCCTCGTCTCCGACCTCAGCTTGATGTGGAAAGACCGCATCCCGACAAGCATGCAGGTCACCTACCGGCTGGGTTGGCAAGCTCCCAACCTGACGGCGACCGTGGAGTCGGTCAAGATCAAGGATATCCGACTGCCGGAAGACACGGTCGACAACCTGACGCTGCCGCTTGGAGAGGAGCTTCCCAAGCCGCTGAAAATCAAGAAAGTTACCTTCGGAGACGGAGAAATCCGATTCGAATTCCGGAAGCCGAGCTTGTCCGACTTGAAGGAACTGGCCGGATCGTTCTGAATCGTTCGTCCCCCTGACTGCTGAGTGAGCAGAATAAGAGTGCCGTTTAAAGCGCCGTTCCTTGACTGGTCGGCGTTTTTTCTGTCCTATTTTGCCGGTATCAGCATACGGAGCGCGTCCCGGAGAATAAATTGAGCATGGATGGGGCGGCGCGAACGGGCGGGAATCGGGCCGTCCGAGGGGGATCGCCATGACGGTTGGACGGAAGGATTTGACCGTATGGGAAGGAGACGGCGCCCGCCTAGTCGATTTGGGCGGAGAGGTGGCCTGTCTAGGGTTCCGCTCCTCCGGCGGGACCGTCGGCCCCGGCATCGCGGAAGCGATCCGCCTGACCGCGGAAGAGGTGGAGCGGAATTGGCGGGGTCTCGTATTGGCCGGAGAGGGCCGGGACTTCAGCGCCGGAACGAACCTCATGCTGGTGCTGATGGAAGCGGAGAACGGCGATTGGGACGAGGTTGACTGCCTGGTGCGCGAGATTCAAGATGCGGCCGTAGCGTTGAGGCGGCTCCGGCGGCCGGTCGTGGCCGTCCTCCATGGCTTGGCCGTCGGAGCGGGGGCGGAATTATGCTTGGCGGCGGACCGCGTTCTTTTCGATCCCGATACCCGCTTCGGCGTGACCGGGACGGAAGCGGGTCTCATACCCGCCGCGGGAGGCTGTTTGGCGGCTGCGTCGCTGGCGGCCTCGCGTGCCCGAGAGGCCGGATTGCCGGATTCTTCGATTCCGCTGGCGGCGCTGTTCGAATCGATGGCGGAAGCGGACGTCTCCCGGGATGGCGGAAGCGCCGTTCAGCTTCGCTTCGCTCGGCCAGGCGACCGAGTGCTGGAACGGGGACGCCGTCGGCTGGAAGAAGCCAAGAGGACGGTTCTCGAATTGTCGCGCTCCGGCGTTCGGCGCGCTGCGGACACTGGGCTGGTTCCGGCCGCCGGCCGGGATGCGGCGGCCGGTCTGAAGCTCGGCGCGCTCGCGAAGCGGCGGGCAGGACATTGGAACGATCACGACGCGAAGGTTGCGATCAAGCTGGCCGATGTTTTGACCGGCGGCGACGTTTGCGCCGGGACCGCGGTCAGCGAGGAATATATGCTGGATCTGGAGAGGGAAGCGTTTCTCAGTCTATGCGGCGAGCCTCAGACGCGGGCGCGAATCCGCGGGCGGTTGGAGGCCGGCAACCCTTTGAGGCAGGAAACGGGGAGGTGACGGGCGATGCGCGAAGCCGTGATCGTCTCGGCGGTACGTACGCCTGTCGGTCGGGCAGGAAACGGGATGTTCCGCGAATTGCGCGCGGAAGATCTCGGTTCCGCGGTGCTCAAGGAAACCATCCGGCGGTTGCCCGGATGGCAGTCGGACGGCCCGGACGACTGCGTCCTGGGCATTGCTGCGGCGGCCGGGGACGAGGGGCGGAATCTCGCGCGAATGTGCGCGTTGCTGGCCGGGTTTCCGGTTACCGTACCGGCCATGACCGTGAACCGTTCCTGCGCGTCCGGTCTCCAGGCCGTCGCGCTGGGGGCCGCGGCCGTGGCGGCCGGAGCCGCGGAGACGTTGATCGCGGGCGGCGTGGAAAGCATGAGCCGCCGGCTGGACCCCGTCTTCGCGAATCCGCCGCATCCGGAGCTGCTGGACCGGATGGCATCCGCTTACATAAGCCCGGGCCATACCGCCGAGCTCGCGGCCCGAAGGTACGGCGTTTCCCGCGAAGCCCAGGACCGATACGCCTCGGAGAGCCGGCGCAAAGCGGCAGAAGCCGCAGCCAGTGGCCGGTTCCGCGCGGAGATCGTGCCGTTGAACGCAGTCTGCACGAGGACGGACGGAGAAGGCCGTCCTTCCGTCTACTGGTCCGCCGCCGAGGAGGACGAATGTCCAGGCCGCGGCCCTGATCCGGATCTACTCGCCGGATTGGCCCCCGCTTACGCGGTGCACGGCACGGTTACCGAAGGCAACTCCGCTCCGCCCGGGGACGGGGCCGCGGCCCTGCTGCTGACGACCCGGGAGCGGGCCGCGCGTATGGGCGTCCGGCCTCTCGCGGCCGTCCGCGGCTATGCGGTGTCCGCGCTGCCGCCGGAAATGACGGGGCTCGGGCCCGTATACGCGGTGCCGAATGCGCTCAAGCATGCCGGTCTGCAGACCCGCGATATCTCGCTATGGGAGCTCCACGAAGCTTCTGCGGCCGAGACCGTGCCGCTCATCGACCGCCTTGAAATCGATCCTTCCTTGGTCAACGTGAACGGAGGCAGCATCGCTCTGGGCCACCCTGTGGGATGTACGGGGGCCAGGCTTACGGTTTCCTTGGTCCACGAACTTTCCCGCAGGGGCGGCGGTTTGGGCGTCGCCGCGGTCGGCGCGAGGGGCGGCATGGGGGCGGCTTGCGTTTTCGAGGTTTATGGAACGAACGGAGGAGGCGATTTCCGTGGCGGCTGACGTATACGGCGGCAGTTTCATGATCCGCGAGGCCGCTTGGGAGGATACGGCCGCACCGGAGGATTTTGCGGAAGAGCAGCTGAAGCTGGCCCGCATGGTTCGGAATTTCCGGATGGAGGAAGTGATGCCTTCGTACGACCGGTTGGACCGCCCGGATTACGGGCTCGTTCTCGGCCTGTTGCGGAAAATGGGCGATTTGGGGCTGCTGGCGGCGGAAGTGTCCGAGAAGGATGGGGGACTGGGACTCGGCCAGACGACGGGCGCGTTGATCGCAGAAACGCTGGCCCCGTCCGCCTCCTTCGCGTTGTCCGCGCTCGCCCATACCGGAATCGGCATGCTGCCGGTCGCCTATTTCGGAACGCCGGCCCAGAAAGCCGCCTGGCTCCCCGAATTGATGGCGGGGCGCCGCGCCGCCGCGTACTGCTTGACCGAGCCGGAAGCGGGTTCGGACGCCCTGGGCGTGAAAACGGCGGCAGTCCGGTCGGCTGATGGGGCAGGCTACTTGCTGAACGGGACCAAACAATACATCTCCAACGCGGGATTCGCGGATTTGTTCGTCGTATACGCGAAGGTGGACGGCCTTTCCTTCAGCGCGTTCGTGCTGGACCGGGACACCCCGGGGTTTACCGTCGGTACGGAGGAGCGAATGATGGGCCTTCGCGGGATGTCCACCTGTTCCCTGAAGCTGGAGAACGCCGAAGTGCCGTCGGACCGGCTGCTCGGCCCGCCGGGCCAAGGAAGCCGCATCGCCTTCGGTATCTTGAACGTCGGCCGGTTCAAGCTTGCAGCCGCCTGCGTCGGCATGATGAAGGAAGCGACGAGGCTGGCTGCGGCCCACGCCTCGGCCAGGAAGCAGTTCGGCAAGCCGATCGCTTCTTTTCCGCTCATCTCGGCCAAATTGGCGGAGATGAACACGCTCGCTTACGTCGCGGAAAGCATGGTCTACCGGACCGCTGGAGATCTGGAAGGCGCTCTCGAGAGAATCGGCGGAGATGAAGGAAGCAGTCCGGCAGAGGCGCTCGCGGAGTTCGCCATCGAATGCTCGATTAATAAAGTGTTCGCTTCCGAGGCGCTGGACGTTATCGTGGACCATGGGGTGCAAATCCATGGGGGAAGCGGCTACGCAGAAGGTTCCCCGATCGAGCGGATGTACCGGGATTCGCGCGTCAACCGCATTTTCGAGGGCACGAACGAAATCAACCGGCTGCGCATTCCGACGATGCTGCTGAGGCGCGCGCTGAAGGGGGAGATCCCTCTGCTGGCCCGGGCGGAGGAGGCGCAGGAGGAGCTGCTGAAGCCGCTGCCCCCGAACCGGACTTCTTCCGATCCGCTGGCTAGGGAAGCGGGAATCGCTGCCGCGCTGAAGAAGGTGTTTCTGCTCGCAGGCGGCCACGCGCTGCAGAAGTACGGGCTGCGGCTCGAGAGGGAGCAAGAGTTGGTTGCGGTGTTGGCCGATCTCATGATCGATGCGTACGCATTGGAAAGCGCGGTGCTCAGGTCCCGGAAAATCAGAGGGAGGATCGGGGCGGCAGCCTCGTCGCAAGCGGAGAGGATGACCGCGCTGTATGCGGAGGACGCGCTGGAGCGTGCGGGCCGTCGCACTCGCATGCTGCTCGCCGCGATCGACCGGGGGGAGAGTCTTCGCATGCAGCTGGCCATACTGAAGCGGCTGCTCCGCTTCGAGCCGGCGGACTCGGTCGGTTTGCGGCGTTCTGTGGCGGCGGCCGTCGTCGCGGCTGGAGGATATGCATTGTAGCTTCTGTCACGAAACCCCCCACCAGAAAATGGAACGCGACGTTGATGCCCACCCATAAATTCGCTATACTAAATGAAAGGTGAAAACGAGCCGCCTTCCTTTTTTATCGGAATCGGTAAGCGTTTACAAATTGAAAAATGTCGAGGGAAGAGCGGAAGGTTGGGGTGAAGAGTTGCCTTTACGCATAAACATAATGGTGCGGGGAAGGGGGATCCGCGAGCCGCGGGCGTCCCGGCGCCGCTTATTCCGCCCGACTCCCGCCCGATCGGCGTCCGGGTTCGCCGCCGCGCTCCTTCCGGAGCCGGACCGCGCGGCCGCAGTCGCGAAACCGCTTGCCGCGCACACGGCTGTCGGAACGTTGCCGCTGCTCGCCGCTCTCGGAGTCGGAATCGTCATCGCCGTTGCCGCCGTGATCGCCTTTCTGCAAATGACCGCCAAAGGGCGGGATCCGCGAGGGACTGCGGAATGGGACGAACCGGAGGCAGAGGAATACGCCGGCCGTTATGAGGCTGCGGACCGCCAAGCGGAAACGGAAGCGAGTCCGAAGGACGGCGAAAGTCAGCGGAAAATGAACGAGCATACGATTCCCCTCTCCCGGACTCCGGCCGAGCCGGCTGCGGAGAACGAGCCGAGGCTGTGCGGGATAGGGGGAGCGTTTGCCGGCGCGAATTTCCGAATGACCGCAAGCGGCCTGTCGATCGGGAGGGATCCCGCATTATGCCATGTCGTGTTCCCGGTAGATGTCGGCGAAGTCAGCAGAAGGCATTGCACGCTTCGGTATCAGGAGGAAGATCAGCTTTTCCTGTTGGAAGACCACGGCTCTTCGAACGGCACGTTCCTGCCGGACGGGGAGAGGCTGCAGCCGGGCAAACGCTATCCGCTGCGGTCCGGCCAACGTTTTGCCCTCTCCGGCGACACCCATTGGTTTGAGGTTCGGGCTTGACTTTTACTTTCAACCCTGTCCGATAACTGGTATAATGGGAAAGAGCAGGCACGATGATGTTCTGCCGAGAGTGGCGGAGAAATCGAAACTTGCATGGCGAACCGCGGTTGTCGGGTTCTCTGGGAACCGCCTCAGCTCCGGCGTAGCTGTTGCCGGGGGCCGGTGCGGAATCCATTCCACTGGGAGGGAATTGCATGGCCAAACGCAGCCACAACGAAGTTCAAGAAAGTTTGCGAGAACTGACGAGAATTTTCCGCCCGAAGGATCCCCGCAAGTTCGTCAAAGATTACATCCGCAAATACCGAATTACCGGTGGTTACGAAGACGAGCTCACGATGCTCGTGGAACGCGAAATGGTGAAATTGAATTCCCCGGCTTCCTGACCGGAGGATCAAGCCGACAGACTTGAAGGGCCTTAGCCCGGCAGTCTGCCGGCTTTTTTTTGATAAGATACTGTGCATCGTCAATCCGCTGAAATCGCGTCTCTCCGCCACGATTTCGTCCGTTGCACGGACAATCCGCTGAAATAGCGCCACTCCGACATGATTTCGCCCGTTGCAGCTGCAGAAGAGGTTCCCTAGCAAATATCTAATCTGGAACATCCTTCCCTATAGGGAAAGACCCCCCCGTGGATTTTCGCGTCCCGATGGTAGATAATGAGGTTCAGAGAAACTATCGATGCGGGAATGGGTGGAACGCTTGAAGACATTGTTGCAGTTGAATACCATCTTTCTCAGCATGGTCATGGAGGCCATCCCGTTCGTCCTGATCGGCGTGCTCATCTCCGGACTCATCCAAATCTTCTTGACGGAGCGGTGGATCGCGCGAGTCATGCCTCGGAACCGGTTCCTCTCTTCCTTGTTCGGGTGCGGCGTCGGGGTGCTGTTCCCCTCATGCGAATGCGGCATCGTTCCGATCACGGGGCGCCTGCTGAATAAAGGGGTGCCCTTGAACGCGGGGATCGCCTTCATGCTGACGGGTCCAGTCATCAATCCGATCGTGCTGTTCTCCACCTACATCGCCTTCGGCAATGATTGGAAGATGGTCGGGATCCGCGCGGGAATGGCGATTGCGGTCGCGTTTCTCGTTTCGATCGTGATTTCCTTCCTGTATCCGCAGCTGCCTTTCCGGTCCGGGGAGCACGTGCAGCAAGCGGCCGCAGCATCGGAGCTTAAGACGCTGCCGACGGCGGAGCCTCGGCCCCGCAAGCCGCTCATGCGGCAATTGTACGGCGTGTTGTCCCACTCCATAGAGGAATTTTTTTCGGTCGGCAAATTTTTGGTCCTCGGAGCTTTCATCGCCGCTTGCATGCAGACCTACATTCCCACGTCGTCGCTTCTTCATCTCGGGGGCAACCCGGTTACGGCTTCACTGGTCATGATCGGATTGGCGTTCGTCCTGTCTCTCTGCTCGGAAGCGGATGCGTTTATCGCGTCTTCGTTCCGCAGCACGTTCCAGGTCGGGGCGCTGTCCGCTTTCCTCGTGTACGGCCCGATGATCGACATCAAGAACACGTTGATGCTGCTCGGAACGTTCAAAGGGAAATTCGTCGCGGTGTTGATCGCCCTCGTGACTTTGCTTACGCTTGTCGGATCCTTGATCGTCGGGAGGTTGTTCGGATGAGCCGATTCATGATCCTGTTCGGATTTACTTTGATGTTCTCTTTCATCCATTTGCAAGGGAATTTGAACAAGTACATCAATATGCGGTACAGCTATTTGTCGGTGATCGCGATCGTCTTGTTCGCCGTGCTCAGCCTGGTGGAGTTTATCCGGTTCTACCGCGCGGAGAGCGAGGCGGAGAAACGCAAGGCCGAGGAGGCCGGCCTCGAGGACGGCACGAATGGCCATGATCGGGCGCACGACCGCCTTAGCGGACCTGACCACCACGATCATCACGAGCATCACGAACTTCACGATCATCACGATCATCACGATCATCTCGATCATCACGATTATCACGATCATCACGAGCATCACAAACACCACAAACACCACGATCACCACGATCACGGCGACCTTGATTTCGGACATGACCACTCGCATGAAAGCCCCTCCAGGTGGAAGCGGGGACTTAGCTACGCGATCTTGTTCGTTCCGATTTTGACCGGCGTTTTCCTTCCGGTGGCGACGTTGGACTCGAGCTTCGTCAAAGCCAAAGGCTTCTCGTTTCCCCAGATCGATATTTCCGCGGACAACCCGGGGCAGCACCAATTCTTGAGGCCGGACACGAGCGTCTACTACGGCAAAGAAGGCTATGCCGAGGTGAAGAACAAGGACTACGCCGAATTCAAGGATCTGAGCGAAGTTCATCTGACGGACGATAACTACCTCAAGGGCATGGAGGTCATCTACAACTTCCCGAGCAGCTTCATGGGGCGATCGATTTCGTTCGACGGATTCGCCTACAAAGGGGAACAGGCGGATAACAACCACTATTTCGTTTTCCGCTTCGGATTCATCCACTGCGCCGCGGACTCGGGGGTGTTCGGCATGTTGGTCGATTTCCCGAACGGTACGGTGCTGGCCAACGATCAATGGGTCCACGTGACGGGGACGTTGTCGTCGGAATTGTACCAGCCTTTCAAGCAGACGATCCCGGTGCTTCGGGTGACGGAGTGGAAGACGATACCGGCGCCCAAGGACCCTTACGTATATCGGAATTATTGATCTAACGGCTTCGCCTTCGAAGAGAAGGCTGAAGCCGTTTCGGCTTTCAGTCGACCTCACCCCCGACGGTGCAGACAGCAACAACATCGCCTTTATGCTCGGGCACGAACCCGTTTTTAGCTGTTCTTGAATATATATGGTAGAAATCAGGAGGTGAGGGGATGGGCAGTGGCGTGAAAATCCCGACGAGGACGGCCGCAGAGCTGGAGGGGATCCGCGCGGCGGCAAGAGTGGCGGCGGGTCTGCGGAAAGCGCTGAGGAGGCTCGTCGCTCCCGGCGTCACGACGATGGAGCTGAACGATTTCGCGGACCGGTACATGAGAGAGCGAGGCGCCGTTCCCGCCCAAGTCGGCTACCGCGGCTATCCTTACGCGATCTGCGCGGCGGTGAACGAGGTGATCTGCCACGGCATGCCGGACGGCCGCGCGCTTCGCGAAGGGGACCTGGTCACGCTGGACTTCGTGGTCGAGCTGGACGGCTGGCACGCGGATACCGCCTATACGTACGCGGTTGGCCGCGTCTCCGAGGAAGCGGAAAGGCTGAGGAAAGCCGCCTATGCCGCCATGATGAAGGGCATCGCGCAAGTCCGGCCGGGCAGGCGGACCGGGGATATTGCGGACGCGATCATGCGCACGGCGGCGGAAGGCGGATACGGGGTCGTGGCCGAATTCGGAGGCCATGGCATCGGCAGACGGATGCACGAGCCGCCGGAGGTTCCCTCGATCGGCAAGGCGGGGCGCGGTTCCATGCTGAAGGCGGGAATGGTGCTGACCGTCGAGCCGATGCTCACGATCGGCAGCCCCGAGATCGAGATCGCGCAAGACGGATGGACCGTAAGCGCCAAAAAAGGCGGCTGGGCCGCCCAATTCGAGCATACGGTCGCGGTTTCCGCCGAGGGACCGGTTATTTTAACCCGTCTCTAGGCTCCGGGCCGACGCCTCCGGCGGAGTCGGCCTGCGGATCGCGTTCGTACAACGGGAGCGGGATTTCCTTCCCCATCCCGAACATATAGCGGACAAGCCGGTTGAAGTCCGGAGTCAAGGGCGCAAGCGGCCTGCCGGCCCAAGATTCTTTGGCGAACTCGACGAGCTGGTTCACGAATTCCCGGTTGGCGGAGATATGCACCTCGGACACCCGGGGATGGGCCCGCCTGATTTCGTCGCCGACCGTCTGTCTCAGCTTGCTGGATAAATCGGAAACGTCTTTATGGGTAAAATAAGAATTGTACAGAGGAGCCGCGTGCCGGTTGTCCCATTGGGTGCTGCCGTTATCGACGTTATAGACGCCCTCCATCGTGCCGGAGTTGATTTGATCTCCCCGGCCTCGGCCGCCGCGAGCATCCGTGCCGGCGCCGGACCAGTCCGTCGTGATGCCCACGTACGCGTTGCGGTCGGTAAGAAACACAAGGGCCGTGTTGATGCCGGGCAGGGAGGCGATCCTGCGCGACAGCGAGGCGCTGTATTCGAAATAGCGGTTGTCGTGCTGGCGCGGATCCGCCGAGTAGGCGCCGAAGGAGCGGATCATCATCGCCTTGGGATCGTCGCGGTCCCGGCTGCCGTAGTTGTATCCGCTTTGCTTTTTATAATAATCCGTGTAGTTGCAGGCGGAGAGGCAGCCGATCAGAACGGCCGATACGGCGGTCAGCCTGCAGAGCCGGTGCCAGAACATGGGGCCATCCTCCTTCGCTCATTCGGGTGCGGTAAGACTAGGGTACGCCGGCGGGGCGATCCTATACAGGCAAAGCGGTACATAAAACTCACCACGGATGGCAAAAAGATGAGAAGGCCTGCCTATGCCGCGATGCGGGGGGAAAGCGGGCGTTCCTCCTTCCGGAGGCGGGTTCCCGATGTTCGAAAATCCTTAGAGCGGCGTGGTTTTGACAGTTTTGAGAACAATTTGTGAACTGCTTTGTGAACATTGACAAAATGACGAACGAATCTTTATATTAGTTAGAGTGTGAATGAACGTGTGCGTCGTGTCGTTCCAACATTCGTACAGGGGCGGAAGGCTTAGAGGGGCAAGGATTTCGGGCCGTCGCCAATATGCAAAATTGGGGTTGATAAGATGAATCGATGGAACGTGATGAAGCGCATTCTTCCGCTGCTCGCGGGGATGGCGCTGCTGCTGTCGGCTTGCGGCCGGGCAGATCTCTCCACCCTCGACCCGCAGGGGCCGGTGGCGCAAAAGCAGTTCGATCTGATGAAAATCTCGATCAGTATCATGACGCTCGTCGTCGTGGTCGTATTCGCGATCTGCGTGTACGTTTTGGTGCGCTTCCGCCGGCGCAAGGGAGACAAGACGATCCCCAAGCAAGTCGAAGGCAACCACAAGCTTGAGATCATCTGGACGGTCATCCCTCTCGTCCTTCTTCTGATTCTCGGCGTGCCGACGATTCAATCCGTGTTCGGAATGGCGACGGATTACTCCAAGGACAAGAACGCCATTCAGGTGAAGGTGACCTCGCATCTGTACTGGTGGGAATTCGAATACCCGCAATACGGCGTTACGACCGCGCAGGAGCTCGTCGTGCCGACCGGGAAGAAAATCTCGTTCGAGCTCGTATCCGCCGACGTGAAGCACGCGTTCTGGATTCCGTCCATCGGCGGCAAAATGGACACGAACCCGGGCTCGTCCAACCGGATGTACCTGGAGTTCCCCAAAGAAGGCGTCTACCGCGGCAAATGCGCGGAATTGTGCGGACCTTCCCATGCCTTGATGGATTTCAAAGCGAAGTCCGTCAGCCCCGAATCGTTCGACCGGTGGATCGCGGCGATGAAAGCACCGGCATCGATGCCGGCCGACCCGAAGCTCGCGGAAACGTTCCGCTCCAAATGCTTGGCTTGCCACGCGGTAGGAGACCAAGGCACGAATGGCGCGCCGAACCTGACGGGCATCGGCGGACGCCAGACGATCGCGGGCATCCTGTACAACTCGGACGTCGTCGCGGATCCTCAGCCCGAAGATAAGACGACCGTCGAGAACCTGAAAGAATGGATCACGGATCCCCAGAAGGTGAAGCCGGGCAACCAAATGCCAAGCGCCGCCGACAATCAGCTTACGCCGGAGGAAATCGACGGCATCGCGAAGTATTTGGCCGGTTACAAGCTCGACTATTAATGAAACGGTTTAAGAAGGGGGTTCGCGGCCTTGGCTACACATGCTGCTCATGCACATGCCCATGCACATACGCATACGGTCAAACGGTATAAAGGGTTGATGGATTGGCTGACCACCGTCGACCATAAGAAGATCGGCATTCTCTATTTGCTCGCGGGATTCATCTTTTTCCTGGTCGGCGGCCTGGAGGCCATCCTGATCCGGATTCAGCTGATGAAGCCCATGAACGACTTCGTCGCGGCCGATACGTTTAACGAATTGCTCACCATGCACGGTACCACGATGATCTTCCTTGCGGCAATGCCGATGCTGTTCGCGCTCATGAACGCGGTCATTCCGCTTCAGATCGGCGCGCGCGACGTCGCGTTCCCGTTCCTGAACGCCCTCGGCTTCTGGACGTTCTTCTTCGGAGGGCTGCTGCTCAACATCAGCTGGTTCACGGGCACTGTGCCGGACGCCGGCTGGACATCCTACGTGCCCCTTGCCGGACCGACCTATAACGGCACGCACGGCGTCGACTACTATGTCATCGGTCTCCAGATCGCGGGGATCGGCACGCTGCTCGGCGGCATCAACTTCATGGCCACGATCATCAACATGCGCGCCCCGGGCATGTCCTTCATGCGCATGCCGATGTTTACCTGGGCGATCTTCATCACGTCCGTCCTGATCGTCTTCGCCTTCCCGGTACTGACGGTCGGTCTGGTCGCCATCATGTTCGACCGCTTGTTCCAGGCGAACTTCTTCGAAGTCGGGGGCGGCGGCAACGGCGTTCTCTGGGAACACATCTTCTGGGTATTCGGTCACCCCGAGGTGTACATCCTGATCCTGCCGGCTTTCGGCGTCATTTCCGAAGTCGTCGCGACGTTCGCGCGCAAGCGCCTGTTCGGGTACAGCTCGATGGTATTCGCAATCGTGCTGATCGCCTTCCTGGGCTTCATGGTTTGGGCTCACCATATGTTCACGACCGGCCTGGGTCCCGTGGCCAACGCGCTGTTCTCCATCGCGACGATGTTGATCGCGGTGCCGACCGGGGTCAAGATCTTCAACTGGCTGTTCACGCTGTGGGGCGGCTCGATCAAGTTCACGACCGCCAACCTGTTCGCCGTCGGCTTCATCCCGACGTTCGTTCTGGGCGGCGTTACCGGGGTCATGCTGGCTTCCGCGCCGGCCGACTACCAATACCACGACTCCTACTTCGTCGTGGCGCACTTCCACTACGTCATCGTCGGCGGCTTGATTCTGGGGATTTTCGCGGGCCTTCACTACTGGTGGCCGAAAATGTTCGGACGCATGCTGAACGAAGGGCTGGGCAAGCTGACTTTCTGGACGTTCTTCACCGGCTTCCACCTGACGTTCTTCGTGCAGCACTTCCTCGGCCTGCTGGGCATGCCGCGCCGGGTTTGGACCTATTTGCCGAACCAAGGGTTCGAAACGATGAACCTCATCAGCTCCATCGGGGCGTTCCTGATGGGCATCGGCACGATCGTATTCGTCGTCAACGTGATTATCGCATGGGCGAAACCGCGCAACGCGGCAGCCGACGCGTGGGAAGACGGCCGTACGCTGGAGTGGTCGATCCCTTCTCCGCCGCCGGAATACAACTTCAAGCAGATTCCGCTCGTACGCGGACTCGACGCTTGGTGGAAAGAGAAGATGGACGGCAAGACGGCGATGACGCCGGCCGAGCCGCTCGGACCGATCCACATGCCGTCCCCGTCGATCCTGCCGCTCATCATGAGCATCGGTTTGTTCATCGCGGGCTTCGGTTTCATGTACCAGAACCATTGGGTAGCCGCAGGCGGCATTCTCGTGACGTTCGTGTGCATGTTCCTTCGTTCGGTGTATGACGACCACGGCTTCCATATCGACCCGGAAGAAGAGGAGGTGCAGGCATGAGCGCACATCAGCACGTAGAAGGACACCTCCCGCACGAGCCGGAGAAGGCCACGCTAGAGGGACGCAACAAGGTTCTCGGATTCTGGATTTTCCTCGGCGCCGAGGTCGTCCTGTTCGGTACGTTGTTCTCCGCGTTCATCGCGCTTCGCCACCAAGTGCTCGACGGTCCGCATCCGTCCCACCTGTTCGAGCTTCCGATGGTATTCGCGGCAACCATGATCCTGCTGACCTCCAGTCTCATGAGCGTGTTCGCCGTACAGGCGATGCACCGGAACAAGATGAAGGCGCTCATCGGCTGGCTGTTCGTTACGATCATTCTGGGGCTTGCGTTCCTGGGCCTCGAGATTTACGAGTTCAACACGTACGTGTCCGAAGGCCACAAAATGAATACGAGCGCATTCAGCTCGTCGTTCTATACGCTGGTCGGCTTCCACGGCGCGCACGTCGCGTTCGGCGTCTTGTGGATCTCCCTGCTGATCGCCCAACTGTTCAAAAAAGGGCTCACGGTCGTCACGGCTCCGAAGATCTACCTGTCGATGATCTACTGGCACTTCATCGACGTCGTCTGGGTATTCATCTTCACCGTCGTGTACTTGATGGGAAAGGTGGGATAACCGCATGGCAAGCAACCATTCCGTATCCGGAGAAGAAGCGAAGCGCCACAAGCTGGAAGGACCGCAGAAGCACATCGTGGCATTCGTGCTGTCGCTCGCGCTGACGATTATCGCGTTCGCGGCCGTTGCGGCCGGAGAAATCAACACCACGTTCACGTACATCATTTTGGTCGTCATGGCGCTTATCCAGGTATTCGTGCAGTTGGCGTTCTGGATGCACATGAAGGACCGGGGACATCTGTTTCCGATTATCTGCATCCTGTCCGGCGTATTCGTCGTGTTCGCAATGGTGATCATGGCGGTCTACTGGGTTTGGTGGTAAGGGAAAACGGTCGGAACTGAAGAGAGGCGGGCCTGTACCGCCTCTCTTTTTTAATGATTCAGAAAGTATAAAATCCGCCATACTTTTCTGAATCACCTCCGATAAAACGTCTATCCGTCCGTAAAGGGCGGCGCAGCCGTTTTACTTGATGCTCGGGGTCCCCGGACAGGGGAGGAAAGGGTGTGGCAACGTTCATGCTGGGATTGGAATATTTCTCTTTCAGCGAGATATGGAGCCCGGTATTCCTGGTCTTCATGATGGCTGTAGGAGTGTTATATACGTTCGCGGTCGGACCGTGGCGATCGCATTTCAAGAACAGCTCGTCCGTTCCGGTGAAGAGGCAGATCGCTTTCTTGACCGGCATATTGCTCCTATATCTGGCTCAGGGAGGACCGCTGAGTCTGCTCGGCCATCTCATGTTTACGTTCCATATGACGGACATGGCGATCTCCTATTTCATGGTTCCGACCTTGCTCCTGTACGGAATCCCGGACTGGCTGTGGAAATGGGCGTTCGACCGGGCATTCTGGCGTCCGTTCCGGGTGTTGATGAACCCGATCATCTGCCTGTTCTTGTTCAATCTCATGTTCTCGTTCTACCACATGCCGAACATCCACGATTGGATCATGGTCCATACGACGATCCACGGCTTTTTCTACTTCGCTCTGCTGGTCGCCGCCATGATGAACTGGTGGCACATCCAAACGCCGGTGAAAGAATGGGCGAAGATCAGTCCGCTGTGGCGGCTGGGTTACATTTTCCTGAACGGACTGCTGCTCACGCCCGCGTGCGTGCTGATCATCTTCGCGAGCGAGCCGCTGTTCGCGGTATACAGCGACCCGAACGCTTGGGCGCAAGCGATGCGCTACTGCGTATCGGGAGATCCGGCTTCGCTGCTTGCCCAGTTCAAGGGCGGCCCGGCTTTCTTCAACCTGATGTCCGCCCAAGAGGATCAGCAGCTGGGGGGCATCGTGATGAAGCTTCTGCAGGAATTCATTAATATCGGCGCCTTGTTCTTCGTGTTCATGCGATGGTACCGGCACGAGCGCGACAAGGAAGACCAGCCCGGCTTGGACGACGCCGCGGGCGCCGTCTGACAATTAGCAACAATGTGTGACGCTTTGCCCCGTTGCGTTGCCCGGGGCTCCGCGGAGAGGTACAATGAGGGGGACATGCAGAAAATCGTTTTGATTGGGCGGGTGATTCCCTAATGGATTGGTATAACGTACTGCCGGCGATCAGCACG
Organism: Cohnella sp. CFH 77786; assembly: GCF_019400745.1. GTDB lineage: Bacteria > Bacillota > Bacilli > Paenibacillales > Paenibacillaceae > Cohnella. The sequence goes on from NZ_WJIB01000003.1 coordinate 31,755, forward strand.
ACTTTCATCGCGCTCAGCGCGATTCTGGTGGCGGTCGGCTGGAACCTGATCATTCGGAAGAAGAGAGAGGCTCACGAGAAGGTCATGCTCGCCGCGGCCGCGGCCGCTTTGATCTTCTTCATCATCTATTTGTCGAGGACCATTTTCGTAGGCAATACGGAGTGGGGCGGGCCGGACAGCTTGAAGACGGTGTACTTGATATTCCTGCTGTTCCATATCGTTCTAGCCGCCGTTGCCGCAGTATTCGGCATCACGACGCTGACGCTCGCGTTCCGCAAGAGGTTCGCCAAGCACCGCAAATGGGGTCGCACGACCGCCGTCATCTGGTTCGTTACCGCGATTACGGGCATCACCGTTTACGTGCTGCTGTACCTGGTGTATCCGGGCGGTCACACGAAACCGGTGATCGACGCGATATTTTAAACGTTGCAGTCGGAAACGTATCGTTAACGGCAAAGCCAGCCCGCTGGTGTAACAAAAGGGGCTGGCTTTCGTCTCACTGATACCTGTTTGAGCAAGCGAATGTAACAATAGCGTTGTACGAAACCCTTATTATCCTAACTTAGCAGGATAACAGCTTCTTGTACAGCTTCACCGCGCCGAGGTGCATCCCCTCGTGGTACAGGTTAAAGCTGAGAAACTCCTCCGGCGTGGATAGGCGCATGCCCAAGGATGTCGTATACGGCTGCGGGACTTCATCCCGCAAGCGATGCCCGACTGCTTCCCGTACGCGCGCGAGCTGGCCTGCGAGCAGCGCCTCCAGCTCGGGCAGCGTCGGCACGCGAACGGAATCGGGCCAACCGAGCGGTGACGTGCCGAACTCGAACAGCTCTTGGAAGCCTTCAGGGACATGAAGCGGAAGCTCGAGATATTTGAAGATGTACCGCTCCAGCACCACGTAGACGTGGCCCAGATTCCAGCGGATCGAATTGCGGAAACCGTCCGGGATCTTGTCCGCCATTTCCTCCGTAACGCCTTCCATCGCTTTGAGCGTTTGTTTTCTGACGAATTCCGCTTGGTCGAACAAATAGAGATCTCCCATTGCCGTATGCCTCCATTCAAGGATAATGGAACATTATAGCATACAGACGTTGCAAGATTGCAATTGCGGATCATGGATGACGAATCAAAAAGCGAGGTCGCGAAGATGAGGTCCATAGACCAGGTTAAACGAATGATCATTCAACTCAAACAGGTAGAAGATCGATTAGATCCCGCTCTGCATAAAGAAGAATGGGTAGAAATTCGGAGCAAAATCGAAATTTTGGAATGGGTGTTGGATGTCCCCGACGGGAAGTATCACGCCTAATATCGTCCTGCAACTAACAACGAAAAGCTTGTCGTCACGGTAACGACAAGCTTTTGTGCGTGTGCGTATTTCCCACGTGCGAGTGAAAAAATCGGGCGGCTCCAAAACGTTCAAGGCGTTCGCCCGGATGAGCCTGTATGAAGGAGACATCCTGACGACCGGTGTTTCTCAAACGTACACGTTTAGGTGCCCTCGGAGCTAACGATATTAATGCGAGTAATGCTCGATGATTCCGGCCAGTTTGCCGGCCACCGCATTCGGTCCCGCCGCCAGCTCGGCGGCGGACAGCCGGACGCGGACGAAGGACTCGTCCATGTCGAGCGCTTCCGCGAACAAGCTGGACAATCCCCGCGCCCTGCGGTCGATTTGGACGAGCAGCTCGATCCCGTTTGCGTCCTGCCTCACGAACGCGATTTCGATCTCGTCGAGACGGCCGCGGAACCTTCCGGCGGGAACGTACTCGAATTCCTGGAGGAACGGGAGCCGTCCTCCAAGTCTCGTATATTCGCATTCCGCGTTGCGGAAGCGGAATCCGGCGAGCTCGGCTGCTTGGAGCACCGTGTTCATACCCGGGGTAGGCCTCACTTCGATGCGGTCGTTATCGTTCGGATCCAGCGCGCCGCGAATGTCGAGCTCCGTCCCGATCCATACCGGCGTCTTGCCGACCGTGATCGGCGTATCCGCCGGCAGCGGGAACGCGAAGGGGACTTCGCGCGACTCGCCCGCTTGCAGCGTGAAGGGAGAACTGATCTCATAACGCGCGATTTCGGCGTTCTCGTAATACTTGTTGTCGCCGCTTTCTCTCAGGTACTGGGTCATGACCGAGAGGGAGATCGTCTCGATCCGCTGTTCGACGTTGCCGCCTTTCAGCCTGACCTCTCCCCGCACCTCGTCACCGGGCGAGTAGACCGCCCGCTCGAGTAGCGTATCGAGCTTCGCCGACCCGATGCCGATGCTTGCCAGAAACTTGCCCAACACATGAATCCCTCCATCGCCTAGAAATATCGCAATCCTAGAATTACTACGATATTCCAGGCGAATGGATTCAAGGGAAAACGGAGTTCCGAACCGGAATCCGGCTAACGGTCGGAAGCGCTGCCTTAGAACTCGTTCCGTCCGAGCCCGGCATCCCTCGCCAGCAGAATCGCTTGGGAGCGGTCCGTCACTTGCAGCTTGTTGAGCAGGTTCGATACGTTGTTGCGGACGGTCTTGAGCGAGAGGTCAAGCTTGCGCGCGATTTCTTCGTTGGACAGGCCGTCGGCGATCAGCTCCAAAATCTCCTGCTCACGCTCGGTCAGCTTCGGAAAGAGGTCGCCGACGTGCGGCTTGCGTGTCATGGCCTTGAAGTAATACATCATCCTGCGCGCGATGGCGGGGCTGAAAATGGCTTCGCCGGCGTGGGCGGCGGAGATCGCCCGCAGGATGTCCTCCCTGTCCGACCCTTTGAGCAGGTAGCCTCTCGCGCCTGCTTTCATGGCGGAAAAGACCGAAGCGTCATCGTCGAACATCGTGAGAATGAGAATATGGATGTGCGGATTGTCGAGCACGATCTCGCGCGTGGCGGTTATGCCGTTCATCTCTTGCATGCCTACGTCCATCAGGATGACGTCGGGCTGCAGCGCCTCGGCCATCGCTACCGCTTCTTTGCCGCTGCCCGCCTCGCCGATCACCTCGATATCCTTCTGCAGCCGCAGGATGGACACGAGCCCTTCCCGAAACAGCGGATGGTCATCCGCGAGCAGGATACGCAGCGGTTCCTTGTCCATGTCTATCTTCCTCCTCCCGTAATGGATCGGCCGCCGGAATACGCACGTCGATTTCGGTGCCTTCGCCGGAGACGGAGCGCAGCACGCAGATGCCGCCCAACTCTTCCGCGCGCTCCTTCATCGACCGGATTCCGATGCCCGGCTTCAGGTTCGCCGGCAGGCCGGACCCGTCGTCCCGAATCGAAACCAGAACCGCGCCGTCCCCGCACTCGAGCCGGATGCGGCAGTGTTCGGCGCCCGAATGGCGCAAAGCGTTGGTCAGCGCCTCCTGCACGATCCGGTATACGGCGGCTTCCACCGCGGGATGGAATTCGAGCTCCCGTTCCGGCAGCTCGAGGCTCACCCGGATCGACTGGTCGCTCAATTGACCCGCCAACTCCTCGAGCGCGAAGGCCAGGCCGAATTCGTCCAGCGAAGGCGGACGCAGCGCGTACACGAGCCTCCGGATATCGGCGATGCTCGATTTCATTTGGCTGCGGACCGCTTCCAGCGCTTGTTTCGACAACGCGGGATGGCTTTCGTGCAACTGAAGCGCTTCTTCGGTCCGCAGCATCATGCCCGCGATGACGGAGCCGAGCCCGTCATGAAGGTCGTTGCGCAGCCTTCGCCGCTCCTCCTCGCGGGCGATGACGAGCCGCTCCCTGGAGCGGGCCAGCTCGTCGGTTAGGCGGACGGCCTGCACGGCGATGCTCACTTGGCGGACGAGGTCGTCGAACAGCTCGTGCTTGCTCGGCGGCAGCATATCGCCCAGATTCCGGATGCCGAGCGTGAGCCTCCCGATTTGCTCGCCTTGTACGGTAAGCGGAATAAGGCTTACCTCGCCGGTCGGCCGTCCGTACTCGGCAAGCCGACGGGGGCCGTTTCCGCTTTCGATGTCGATCGAGGCGTAAGGCAGCCGGAACGCGTGCGCCACCGTCTCCACGACCGTATTCAGCAAAGAGCGGCGGGTAAGCGCGCTTTCCAATTTCCCGGACAGGTCCGCCAGAATCCGGTACGGATTGTCCCGTTCGCCGTATACGAGCAGATTCACCGAACGCTGCACCCGTTCCCGAAGCGGATGGAAAAGAACGGCGACGAGACCGATCGCAACGAGCGAGACGAGAGTGCTGCCCCGCACCTGCAGGATCAAGCCGACGGCGCCTACGACGAGAGCGTATGCCAGGACGCCCATGACGCTCAGGACGAAGTACACCAGCGTCCGGTTAAACGCGGCGGACATTCGGCGAACCCGGGCTTCCAGCACCATGACTCCGATCGAGAAAGGAAGGAACAGCAGGCCCGCATACAGCAAGATTTGGTTCGCGGCGCGCAGCAGCCCATGCCGGTCATGGACGAGCAGGTCGAGGTAGGTGGCTCCGACGAAAGCGGCCATCCCGAGGAGGAACCAGCGGATCTGCCGCTTCTGCTCCGGCGTTGCGCCTGCGTAGCGGGAGATTTGCTGCAACACGATCAGCAGATGGATCGCGAGCGAGAAGCCTTCCTTCAAAATCGGCGGCCAGTTCATGAAGCTCAGGACCGGATGGGCAGGAAACAGCGCGCTTCCGATCGTCAGCGCGACGATCGACCATGCGGGGACGGCCGTCCATCCCGGAGAGAATCGGCCTTCCGGCAGCAGGAAGAGGAAGAACGGATAGAACAGGCCTACCGTTACGTTGGCCATCAGAAGAAGGCCTAACACTCCCGCGTCCTGGCCGAACAGCGTTTCGTCCGTGCTGAACATCGTTCCGGTCGCGATGAGCATCATGGACGCCAGCACGCAGTGGACGTCTTTCCCTCCATACCGGTATAACAGCAGGCCGACCGCCCACGAAGACACGTTCTGCAGGAGGAGCAGGATTACGGTCATGCCCCCGTACAGCTCGGGGCCGATGCCTGCTTGCGCGAGTTGTCCGAGCTGAGCCTCCGTCATTTGGAAAAAACTCGCGCAGGCCCCATCCGGACAAGGTCTCTCATAGATTCCGATTCCGTTCCAGTGGCTGTATAGCGAGACGGCTGCGGACGCGGCGAAGGCCGCCCACCAGACGAGGTGGACCGCGGCCAGAATCGGCTTGCGAAGGAAGCCGGCGGCATAGGATGGCAAATCAGGTCACTTCCCCGGGGCGCGTTTTGCACCCAGTATAACATGGACGTGAACCCGCGGAGAGAAGTGTTTTCGACATTCCCGAGCAGGTTCCCGCGGACTCGGGAACGCTTCCCTTGCGGAGGGAACCTGGCCATTCTACGATGGAAAGCATCAAACGTTCAGAGGAGTGACGGAGTTATGATTACCGTGAAGCAATCGTTGTTCCGAATCTGCGGCTGGATGCTGATCCTGGCCGGGATCACCAACTGCGTGCTCCAGATCGTCCACTTGGAGGATACGCCCGCCCGCGTGGCCGATCTGCCCCATTTTCTGAGCCTTGCCGTCGGCGTGCATGCGGTGATGCTGGTGGCGACCCCTATCATGATGATCGGCCTGGCAGGATTGTTCGTGAGACAGGCGGAAGCCATCAAGTGGTGGGGATGGATCAGTCTGCTCACGATGACTTACTATTTCACCTTCGAGCTGATCCACGCGATTCTCCAAGTCTATCAGTATCCCGTACTGTACGACGGCATTCAAACGGAGGAGCAACTGAAGGCGGCGAACGAGATCGCGAAGAAGACGCTGTTCCACGACGGGTTCCCTTCCCAAATGGAGATGGTCGCGATGCCGGCCGTGCTGATCGGCTTCATCCTGATGACGATCGCGCTATACCGAGCACGCGTCTATTCCAAATGGCTGGCGCTGTCGATCGTTCTGCTGCCGGCCACGTTCTTCCTGCCGTGGGAAAGCTTCGGCAAGTACGTGTACCCGGTCTGCTTCCTTGCTTATGCCGCCTACGGGGCGTGTATGGTATTCGAAAGACGGCAGACGAAGGGGGTCGCCGCAACTGAGGCATCAGCATCCGCGTGAAGTCCAATCCATTAGGGGATAAAAAACAGACCCGATCCGGATCCGATGCCGGAGCGGGTCCGATCTGCCGCCAATCGCAACTTCACTCTTCATGCACAAGTCCGGCTTCCCGCGCCAGGAGGATGGCCTGCCCCCTGTCCGCAACCTGAAGCTTGTTCAATATATTGGTTACGTTATTCTGGATCGTTTTATGGGACAGTCCCAGCTTTTGCGCGATATAGGCGTTATCCTTGCCTTTCGCGATCCAGGCCAGCACGCTTCGTTCCCTCTCCGTCAGCTGCGGAAACAGCATCGCCGCCGGTTTTCGGGCAAGCGTATCGAAATCGTAAATCATTCGCCTCGCGATCGGAGCGCTGAAGATGGCATCTCCTCCCGTGACGGTACGAATCGCCCGTATGATCTCCGTTTTTCCCGCCCCTTTCAGCATGTAGCCGCGGGCTCCGGCACGCATCGCGGAGAATACCGAAGCATCGTCGTCAAACATGGTCAACATCAGAAAGCCGATGCTCGGACAGTTCTTCGTAATTTCCCTCGTCGCTTCGATTCCGTTCTTGCCGGGCATATGGACATCCATCAATAGGATATCGGGCTGCAGGAGCTCGGCCGCCTCGATCGTATCCTCGCCGTTCTCCATTTCCCCCACCACCTCGAAATCCGGTTCGGACAACAGAATCGAGAGCAGTCCTTCCCGAAAGATCGGATGGTCATCGGCCACCAAAATCCTGATTTTTTCGTCTTCACCTGTTTCCATCCGAAAGCTCTCCTCTCTCTATGGGCAAAGTGACGGCTACAGCCGTTCCTCGAGGATCCCCGCGCACGATTCGAAAAGTACCCCCGAGCTCCTCCGCGCGCTCTCTCATCGAACGAATACCCACGCCGGGTTTCCACGATTGCGGCAAACCGCCGCCGTCATCGGCCACTTTGAGATACAAGTTGCCTTTGTTGATCTCAAGCTGAATGCGGCAGCTTTCCGACCGTGCATGGCGGATCGCGTTGGTCAACGCTTCCTGAACAATCCGGTATACGGCGGATTCCACGGCCGCGGGCAGCGAGGGTATGGCGGCATTGTGGCGTTCGAGAAGCCGAAGACCGAATTGAAATCACAATTGGCGATGTGACAAAAACGATGACAGTCCGTAACTATTCGATCCGGCGGCTCCGATTTTATGATGGTTGGGAAGCCGAGAAGAGGAGGATGCGGAATGGGAAAACCGGGCGGTCGGAGAGGTCTCGTGACGGGCGCGCTGTTTTTCAGCCTGACGATGAACGTGGTCGGAGCCGGCAATTTGACGGAAGTGAAGGCGTACCTCAATACGGGGATCAAGGTGATGCTGTACGGCAAACGGTTCGAACCCGTGGAGCCGGGCAGCGGCACGAAGCTCGTGCCGATCACCTACAGAGGTTCGACTTATTTGCCGATGCGGGCGGTTGCCGAAGCCGCCGGGATGAAGGTGACCTGGGACGCGAACACGCAGACCGCGTATTTGGGGGAAGCCGAAGGGGACATCGCCGCGGAAATCAACTACATCAAAGCCTCTCCGGAGTTCACCTACAACGGAGACAAGACGTACCGGCTCGCATCGAGGACGCCGGATGAGCTCAAGACCGCGGCCGGCACCGTTTTCGATTTCGGCTACGTAACCGGCGGGTACCGTTCCGTCAACCTTCAGGTCAACGCGAATTTCGAATGCGACAAATTCAAAGCGAAATTCTACGCGGCCGACTCGCTTTCGGACGAGGACCTGACGATCAAGATCACGGACGAGAACCAAGTGGTCGTGAAAGAGCAGAAAGTGAAGGACGGAAGCGTCACCGAGCTCGAACTGGGCGTGAAGGACGCGAAAACGTTGTACGTTTACGTTCAAGGGGACCAGAGCATCCTGGGCGAACCGATGCTGGGGAAGTAATCTCGGTTTTCAACGCGCGCCTTGCCGCCCCTCCATCGACAGACCCGATTCGGACCCGCTTCCGGAGCGGGTCTGATCCGCTATAGGGGGTGTGATCCGTCGTCAGCTGTCGCGAACGTCTTTGAAAAGTCTGATCGCTCCGTAACGGTCCTGTACCTCAAGCTTATTCAGAATGGCGGATACATGATTGGCGACCGTTTTGGCACTCAGATTCAGCGCAGCGGCAATGTCCGGGTTGGACGCGCCTTCGATCAACAAGGACAGCACTTCTTTCTCGCGGGGGGTCAAATCCTTCATGGCCGTCACGGCGGGAGTCGTTCTCGTCGCGTAATCGATGACGCGCGTGGCGACATCCGGACTGAAAATCGCCTCGCCGCTCGCCACCGCGCGAATGGCGCGAAGGATTTCATCCTTGGAGGCGTCTTTCAGAATATAGCCCCGAGCGCCGGTTTTCATCGCCGTCAATACCGAGGCGTCGTCCTTGAACATCGTCAGCATGAGAATCCGGATTTCGGGGTATGCGGCGCGAATCCGCTGCGCTGCTTCCATGCCGCTCAGCCCGGGCATCCGGATGTCCATCAGGATGACGTCGGGCTCCAGTTCCTGCGCCAGCTTGACCGCTTCTTCTCCGGTCGTCGCCTCCCCGACGCAGTGCAGATCTTCCGTCATCTCAAGCATCGTTTGCACGCCTTGGCGGAACAACGGATGATCATCGGCGATCAATACGCGAATCGTCTCTGCTGTCGACATCGAATACCTGCCCCTTTCTTATGTTTCCGCAAGGCAGCCGAACCTCGACGAGAGTACCGTTTGCCGGGGAAGAAACCAGGACAAACCGGCCTCCGAGCTCGGCGGTCCGCTCACGAATGGACGCAAGGCCTACGCCTTTCACGGCATACGCGTTCATTTCCGCGGCTGACTGCACCTCCATGCCGATACCGTCATCGGCGATCGAGAGCAACAGCGCATCCTGTTCATGAGTCAGTCGTACCGTACAGTTGGCCGCGTTCGCATGCTTGACGCAATTGAGCACGGCTTCTACCAGGATGCGATAGGCGGCTGCTTCAACGGCAGCCGGCAATTGAGGCAGCGTCTCGCCCGGCACGGTCATTTCGATCCGGAGCGCTTCGACATCCCCATTGGCTTTGACGGAGCGGATCGCCGCCATTTCCGCCAGTTCGTCCAGCTTCTGCCGGACGGCCCCGACGAGACCCAGCTCGTCGAGGGCCGGCGGACGCAAGTCGTATACCAACCCCCGGATATCGCCGACCGTTTCACGGATGGCCGTTTTCAGTCCCGATACGATGGCAGCCGCTTTGGCGGGGTTCCGCTTGATCAGCTCTTCCGCATTTTCCGCATTCAGAGCCAGGGCGGCGAGCCTCGGCGCCAAATCGTCGTGCAAGTTGCGCCGAAGCGCAAGCCGCTCCTCCTCGCGCCCAAGAACAAGCCGTTCACGGGATTGTTGCAGCTCCTTGGCCAGCAGACGGATATCTAGCGTTTGCTTGACGCCAGCCACGACGACGGTTGCCTGGCGCGCCAGCAGCTCCAACAGCTTCCGGTCCTGATCTTCGCTCCACTCGCCAGGGGGAGGGGGCGCGACGGTAAGGACGCCCAGTTCTTCTCCGTTCATTATCAGCGGCAATTCCTCCAAGTCGTTGTCATGATCGGCACGCGAAGCTCCAGCCTCCGCAACCTCGGCAAACCCTCCATTGCGGCTTAACTTAAGAGAAACGTACGGAAGCTTGAGCGTATCGCGAACCGTTCTCACGATCAACTGCATGATATCTTCCGGTTGATGCGGCTCCTTGAGCCGATGCCCTAGCCGAAGCAGACTGGCGTAAGGATCTTCCTTTTTTCCGTACATGAACCGGTTCAGTCCATTCTGAATCCGTTCCTTGAGCGGGGCGAACAGGATGGCAATCAGCCCGGTAGCCGCCAGTGAGGCTGCGGCATGGTTTCCCGTACCGAATACCGTGCCCAGATACCAGACGATCCCGACGTAGAGGATTGCCATGCAGCCGCTAAGCGATACGTACAGCAGCGTCCGGTTGACGACGGGTTCGATATTCCAGAGTCTGCGGCGAAGCACGGATACGACAAGCGTTACCGGAAGCAGCAGGAACAACAACCGAATCGGCACATCTTGGAGCAGCGTAGCCGAGGGATTCCGGATTTCATAGAAATCGGGCTGCCACATCAGCGGGATTAGAAGAACCGTACACACGCCGAGGATCATGAAGGTGAAGCCGAGAACGAACAGCTTGGTTTGCCGACGCTGTTTCGCGTCCGACACGCAACGATAGCGATAAATCTGGACCGTGAGAAGCAAACCGTAGAACGCAGTCATCCAACAGAAAGTCAGCCACTGGGGCCAGTTCTTGATCGGCCAAGTGTCCTGGGCCAAGTTGGATAGAAAGCGGGGGAGGAAGACGAGCCAACCTGCCATGGCCATCCAGCGCCGCGGAGCGCGGCCGTCCGGGAATAAGAGACCGAACAGAAAAACGGACAAAAACGCCGCGGAATCCGCAAGCCTGTATAAGGGTTCGACCGTTTCCCATGCCGACGCGTGCAGCAGCGAATCGGGATACATCGTAATGAAGGCATAGGATACGAGCAGGACGCAGCTGATTAACGGAACGGGTTCTCTTGAACGCTTGCGGACGATAATCGCGGCAGCGCCAGCATATATCAGAAAGCAGAACAGATCGAACCCCGCATAGAGGAAGGCCGTTCCGGCCGCCGTAAGACGCAGGCTTTCCAGAGCGGCTGCAGGCAGCATTTCGATGGAGGCGCCGGCGCATTCGCTTCCTGCGCAATTGGCGATATAACGATAGTACGCGGGCAGCCCGGACAAAAAAAGCAGGCCCAGCAGCCCGCTCCAAACCAGTGAAATGACGCGGAGCAAGAGAATGCCCCCCGTACCGATGCGATCCCCCCGCATGCCGTGGATCACCCTATTTACGCGTAATGGACAAGACAATGTACGCAATTCCGGCAACAGCCGACGCGATGCCGCCCCATGTACCCAAACTACCAGCGTGATGGGGAATTGTCAACGCGGCCGTCCCGAGATAGAGATAGACAATGCCCGTCAGTACGCCGACGCTCGCACTGTCGGGTCTCGTGCCGGAGGAAAGGCATCCGGCCAGAATCAGCGTGAGGTAGAGTGCGGAATTCTCCCCCCAGCGGAAATCGTCATCAAGCCCGGCCCATTGGTTCGTCATTCCTCTCCAAATCAGAGGCAACAGCGCAAGAGCGGCTAAGGCCGTCAGCAGCAGAAGCGGGCGGCTCGCGGGCCGTGCCTCTTCGGCACGGCAGAAAACCTGCTCCCGATAAGGATAGGTTGCGTAGAGCGAAAGGCAGACGACGGCAAACATCCCGGTGACGAATAGCTTCTCTACATATAACCGCCAATCGGTGATGGCAAGCATGACAAGGAAAATAGCGTGACCGAGGATATACAATCGGAGAACAAGAGGGCCGGCAGCCGGACGGAAGAGCAGCAGAATCAGGCTCCCGCCGAGAAGCAGTCCGATCAGGGCGCCATGGACGCCGCCATGCCAATGCAGCTCGTTCGGAAGGTAACTCTCGGATTTGGTGAACGGAAGCAGGGCTTCAATAAAGCCATCAAGGACGACAAAGCTGCCTAATGCGAATAATGCAGCCAGAATGCGAAAGGCAACCATACGGCGCTTGGAAACCTGCTGAGGAACGGACGGTACTAGGTTGGCATCCAAATCGATTCTCTCCTTTAACGTTGTTATTCGTTACCATCGTATAGGGTGGCGAACGAATCCAACAGAGCAGAGTTCCCGGCGAACCGGGAGGTTGAACCGGGAAGTTCACCGGAGAGAGTGCGCATGCAAGTAACTTGTTTGTTGAACGAAGAAAAAAGAGAGGTGTCCGGGCAGAGATACGCTGCCTCGGAGAGCCTCTCTTTGCGTTCTACGCGTGGAACTCCTGTCCGTCCCGCACTTCCTTCACATACCCCGCGCGGATGACGAAATCGCCGAAATGCTCGCCTTTCCGCCGCTCCTTCGCATAGTGCTTGATGATCGGCTTCAGGGAATCGAGAATTTCCGCTTCGCCGATGTTTTCCTTGTACATCTTGTTCAGCCGCTCTCCCGCGAAGCCTCCGCCCAAGTACAGATTGTATTTGCCGGGCGCCTTGCCGATGAAGGCGATCTCCGCGAGCATCGGCCGGGCGCACCCGTTCGGGCAGCCGGTCATCCGGATGACGATGTCTTCCTCGCGCAAGCCGGCCTCCTCCAGCATCGGCTCGATTTTCTCGAGCAAGGAGGGAAAGTAGCGCTCGGACTCGGCCATCGCCAGCCCGCAGGTAGGGAAGGCGACGCAAGCCATCGAGTTACGGCGCAGGGCCGAATCGTGCCGACCGTCGGTCAGCCCGTACTGGTCGATCAAAGCCTCGATCTTCTTCTTCTGCCGGGTTTTCACGCCTCCGATGATGAGGTTCTGGTTCGGCGTCAGCCGGAAATCGCCGGTATGCACTTTGGCGATCTCGCGCAGCCCCGTCATGAGCGGATAGCCGTCTTCGTCCCGGACCCGCCCGTTCTGGATGAACAGCGTAAAATGCCAGTTGCCGTCGCTGCCTTTGACCCAGCCGTAACGGTCTCCGTTATGCTCGAAATGGAACGGGCGCGCAGGCTCCAGATTCCATCCGAGCCGCTTGGCCAGTTCTCCCGTGAACCAGTCGATTCCGCGGTCGTCGATCGTGTACTTGAGGCGCGCGTGTTTCCGTACGGCGCGATCTCCGTAGTCGCGCTGGATCGTGACCGTTTTCTCCGCCACGTCGACGATTTGCTCCGGGGTCGCGAAACCGATCGGCTTCGCCACTTGCGGATACGTGTTCGGGTCGCCGTGCATCATGCCCATGCCGCCGCCGACCGTGACGTTAAAGCCTTTCAGGCGGCCTTCTTCGATGACGGCAATGAAACCGAGATCCTGGGAAAAGACGTCGACGTCGTTGGAAGGAGGGACGGCGAACCCGATCTTGAATTTCCGCGGCAAATAAACCGGCCCGTAAATCGGCTCTTCATCGGCGTCTTCGTCGCGGCTGTCCGCCACTTTCTCCTCGTCTAGCCATATTTCATGATAGGCTCTCGTCCGGGGATCCAGGTGACGGCTGACCCGGCAAGCCCATTCGTATACCTCGCCATGGATTTCCGACTGGTACGGGTTCGGGTTGCACATGACGTTGCGGTTCACGTCGCCGCATGCGGCCAGCGTGGTGAGCAGCGCATGGTGCACCTCTTGGATCGCCGGCTTCATGTCCCATTTCAGGACGCCATGCAATTGGAAAGACTGCCGGGTGGTCAATCGGATGGACCCGTTGGCGTACTGCCGGGCGACCCGGTCCATCATGAGCCACTGTTCCGGCGTCACGATGCCGCCCGAGGCGCGTACGCGAACCATGAATTGATAGGCTGGCTCCAGCTTCTGCTTCTGGCGTTCGTTGCGCAGATCGCGGTCGTCCTGTAAGTAGCTGCCGTGGAATTTCATGAGCCGGTTATCGTCGTCGGGAATGGACGCCGTGATCCGGTCCTCCAGCGTCTCCGCCAGGGAGCCTCTCAAATAATTGCTCTCGCGTTTGATCCGTTCGACGTCGCTGTGCGGCGCGCTGTTCGGGGATAGCAGGTTATTTTCCGACATGCTGGTACTCTCCTCTCGATACCTTCGGGACTCACGGTCAATATACGTCCCGCTGATAACGTTTGTCCTGGCGCATTCCGTTCAAATATTCCGCCGCCTGTTCGTCGCTCATGCCGCCCTCGCTCTTCAGGATCTCGGCCAGGGCGGCGTGAACGTCGTGCGCCATATGCTTCTCGTCTCCGCAGACATAGACGCAGGCGCCTTCCTGCAGCCATTGGTACAGCTCTCGGCTTCGTTCCAGCATCCGGTGCTGTACGTATACTTTGCGATCGCTGTCGCGCGAGAACGCGACGTCCATGCGGGTGAGCACGCCGTCCTTCAGCCAGCGTTGGAACTCGGTCTGATAGAGGAAGTCGGTGCGGAAGCGCCGGTCGCCGAAGAACAGCCACGTTTTCCCCTCGGCGCCGGATTCCTCCCGGTCCATCAGGAACGCGCGGAACGGAGCGACGCCCGTGCCCGGTCCGATCATGAGGATCGGCGTATCCGGGTTGTCCGGCAGCTTGAAGTTCGGGTTGTGCTGAACGAATACCGGCAGCTTGGTGCCCGGCTCCGCCCGCTCGGCGAGGTGGACGGAGCAGACGCCGTACCGCTCGCGTCCGTGCGCCTCGTATCGGACGGCGCTCACGGTGACGTGCACTTCGTCCGGGGTTGTTTTAGACGAGCTGGAGATCGAGTACAGCCTCGGCGGCAGCTTGCGCAGAAGCGGGACGAGCTCGGCCGCGGGCAGACCCTTCAGGGAGTAGTCCTGAACCAAGTCGAGCAGGTCCCGGCCTTGGATGTATGCCTTCAACTCTTGTTCGCGGCCTGCTTTCACGAGATCCTGGAGTTTGCCGTTCGTTGAGGCCAGCTTTGCCGTCTGTTCGAGCAGCGGCTTCGTGAGCACGGTAATCTCGCAGCGGCGGAGCAGCGCTTCCCTCAGCGGCAACTGCTCTCCGTTCTTCTGAACCGGGACGGGATCGTCCGCTTTCCATCCCATGGCCCCGATCAGTTCGTCGACCAGCTTCGGATGGTTTTCAGGATAGATGCCCAGGCTATCGCCGGGTTCATATTGCAGGTTCGAGCCCTCGAGGGAAATCTCGAGATGGCGGGTCTCCTTGTCCGAGCCGCGGCCGTTGAGGTTCAGGTTCTCGAGCACTTCGGCCTGGAATGGGTTCGATCGGGAATATTCCGAATCGGTTTCCGCTGGAGGAGTCGCTGCTGCGGGGGTGATGCCGGGTGCCGCTGCGGATGCCGGTGGAGCCGTGGCTTCGCTGAGCGCGCCGGCGACTCGCTTCATCCACTCCGCCGCGGGCTCGGCGAAATCGACGTCGCAGTCGACGCGCGGAACCAGCCGTTTGCCGCCGAGCGCTTCCAGGCGTTTGTCGAAATCTTTGCCCGTCTTGCAGAAGAACTCATAGGACGTATCTCCGAGCGCAAGCACCGAGAAGCGCAGGCCTTCCAATTGCGGCGCCCGTTTGCCGTGCAGGAACTCATAGAACGAAATCGCGTTGTCCGGCGGTTCGCCTTCGCCGTGCGTGCTGACGACGAGGAAGAGGTTCTCGATTTTCTTCAGGTTGTTCGGCTTGAAGTCGCTCATGGAAGCGAGCGTGACTTGGAAGCCTTGCGCCTCCAGCTGTTTGGACAGCTTCTTGGCGAGGCCTTGGGAGTTCCCGGTCTGCGATCCGAACAGCACGGTGGCTTCTTTGGACGCGGCAGGCCCGTTCGCCGTCTGCGGCGCTGCCGGGACGGCACCAGGCGCGGCCGCGGCCGGAACCGCGGCGCTTTGAAGCGCGGTCAGGTATCCGCTCAGCCAAATCCGCTGCGTGTCGGACAGAGTCGGCAACAGGCGGTTAAGCCATTCGACTTGCTCTTGATGAAACGGGCTGTTCGTCACTTGCAGTACCAATCCTATCCACCCCACGTTACGTGCATTGCGATTAGAATAGTATTCCAATTCGCAAGACCGGATTATTCACTATGTTCACCCTAACAAAGCTGACGCGCGGGGGCAATTAGAATGATTTTATAGCATTCATCAGCGTTGGTGATAAGCGGGCGGGGCGAGGACTTCACATCGATCAACCGGCTCCAAGCCTCCACTTTAATTCCGTCGGGCAAGCTTAAGTTCGATCAACCGCTTCGAGATCCGGCGAGTAGGCTGCGGTTCCATTAACGGTTCGTGTCGAAAGAACGGGGCAACTTCCAAGCTTTTTACGTTCCCCCCTCGGACAAACCCAGGCAT
The DNA here is from genome assembly GCF_019400745.1 of Cohnella sp. CFH 77786. Lineage (GTDB taxonomy): Bacteria > Bacillota > Bacilli > Paenibacillales > Paenibacillaceae > Cohnella. Next base: position 47,563 of record NZ_WJIB01000003.1, read on the forward strand.
CAACCCGCCGCCCGCCTAATATAAATATCTATAGCGAGGCAATCCGAAACGGGGGATGGCGCGATGCTGCATATCGTCGCCTGTATCAAGCAGGTGCCGGACACGAAGATCATCAAGATGAATCCGAAAACGAACACGATGGACCGGGCGAGCGCGCCCGCGATCCTCAATCCGTACGACTCCCATGCGGTGGAGGAAGCGGTGCGGCTCAAGGCGCGGTACGGAGGCTTCGTGTCGGTGCTGACGATGGGGCCGCCGCCTGCGGTCAAAGCGATCAAGAAGTGCATCGAAATCGGAGCGGACGAAGGATACATGATCACGGACCGGGCGTTCGCGGGAGCCGACACGCTGGCGACGAGCTACGCGCTGACCAAGGCGCTCGAGAAAATCGCGGCTATCCGTCCTGTCGACTTGATCATCTGCGGCAAAATGACGATCGACGGAGATACCGGCCAGGTCGGCCCCGGCATCGCGAGACGGCTCGACATTCCGCCGCTGACTTCCGTGTGTAAGGTCGTCGAGATCAACCGGGAAAGGGGTTATGCGGTCGTTCACCGCAAGCTCGAGGACGGACACGAGGTGATCCGCTCCACGCTGCCCTGCTTGCTCTCCGTGGAGAAGGAGATCAACGAGGTTCCCTATTCCTCGATGCCGAACATGCTCAGAGCCGCGAGATATCAACCCCATATATGGTCCGTGAACGATTTGCCCGACATCGACCGGGCGCAGCTCGGGCTCAAAGGCTCGCCGACGATCGTCAGCGCGGTATGGGCGCCGCCCAAGCCGCAAGGCGGCAAGCTCCTGGAAGGCGCGCCAAGCGAGCAGGTCAACCAGCTGCTGGACGTGCTGCTGGAGCGGCGCGAACTGTTGGAGGTGGGGCGAAGTTGAATTTCGACGACTATCGGGGAGTATGGGTATTCCTGGAGGAGAAGGACGGCGTCATCGCGCCGGTATCGCTGGAGCTGCTGGGGGCGGGGAGACGGCTTGCCGACAAACGCGGGTCCGAGCTCTCCGGCGTGCTGATCGGCGAAGGCGTCAACATACTTGCGGCGTCCGCCTTCGAGTACGGCGCCGACAAGGTGTTCGTTTACGACGATCCGATCTATCGTTATTATCGGACGGAAGCTTACATGCGGGCCATGCTCGCGTGCGTGGAGAAGCATAAACCGGAAATTCTTCTGTACGGGGCGACGTCCACCGGCAAGGACTTGGCGAGCGCAGTGGCGACCGATCTCCCGACGGGACTGACGGCGGATACGACCCAGCTCGACGTGGAAGAAGATACGGGGCTGCTGCTGGCTAGCCGACCCGCTTTCGGAGGCAACATCATGGCGACGATTCTGTGCAAGAAGTACCGGCCGCAAATGGCTACCGTACGCCCGAAAGTGATGAAAGCTCTCCCCCGCCAGCCCGGCCGCACCGGTGCCGTCATCGCCGAATCGATCCCCCTGCGGGAGGAGGACGTGCGCACGAAAGTGTTGGAAATCGTCCGGGCGACCACCCGCCGAGTGCGCATCGACGAGGCCGACATTATCGTCGCCGGAGGCAAGGGGCTCGGCAGCCCGGCCGGCTTCCAGGTCATCCACCGCTTGGCCGAGACGCTCGGCGCGGCGGTGGGGGCGAGCCGCGACGTCGTGGAGGCGGGCTGGATCGGCCACCACCACCAGGTCGGGCAGACCGGCGTGACCGTGACGCCCAAAATCTATTTCGCGATCGGCATTTCCGGCGCGATCCAGCATCTGGTGGGCATGCAGAATTCGGGGCTCATCGTCGCGATCAACAAAGACCCGGCCGCGCCCATTTTCCAAGCTTGCCATTACGGCATCGTCGGCGACGCGCTCGAAATCGTCCCGATGCTGATCGAAGCGTTCGAATCCGCCTTGGGAAGAAAGGAAGAGGCCAATGCCGGAAAAGTTTGACGCGATCGTCGTCGGCGCGGGACCCGCGGGCATTGCCTGCGCCTACGAGCTTGCCAAGGCGGGCGTGAACGTGCTGCTGCTGGAGCGGGGGGAATATCCCGGCTCCAAGAACGTCATGGGCGGAGTGCTGTACCGCCAGATGATGGAGGAGATCATCCCCGGTTTCCACAAGGGAGCGCCGGTGGAGCGCCCGATCGTGGAGCAGCGCTTCATGATGATGGATAAGACGTCGGCCGTCACCTTCTCGTACAAAGGGCTGGAATGGGCCGAAGAGCCGTACAACAATTTCACGGTGCTTCGGGCCAAATTCGACCAGTGGTTCGCTCAGAAAGCGGTAGACCAGGGGGCGCTGCTCGTTTGCGAGACGGTGGCGCTTGAATGCCTCATCGAAGGCGGCAAGGTGGTCGGCGTCCGCACCGACCGTCCGGACGGCGACTTGCACGCCGACGTCGTCGTGCTGGCGGACGGCGTCAACTCGCTGCTGGCGAAGTCGCTCGGCTTTCACAAGGAGTTTCGCCCCGACGAGGTGGCGCTGGCTACGATGGAGATCCTCAAGCTGGATGGCAAGACGATCGAGGACCGGTTCAATCTGGAGGCAGGGCAAGGCTGCACGATAGAACTGTTCGGCGACGCGACGAAGGGCATCCTCGGAACCGGGTTCCTCTATACCAACAAAGATACGCTCAGCATCGGCGTCGGGACGTTACTTTCCGGCCTGATCAAGCATAAAATAAAGCCTTACGAGCTCCTGGAATACGTAAAAACGCATCCGATGATCCGGCCCTACCTCCAAGGCGCCGAGCCGCAGGAATATTTGGCGCACCTCATTCCGGAAGGCGGCTACCGCTCCATGCCCAAGGTCGTCGGGGACGGCGTACTCGTCGTGGGCGACGCCGCGCAGCTCGTTAACGCGATCCACCGGGAAGGCTCGAACATGGCGATGACGTCCGGCCGGCTGGCGGCGCAGACGATCGTGGCAGCCAAGGCGCGGGGAGATTACTCGGAGGCCTCGCTGGATTCGTACCGTCAGAAGCTGATGGACAGCTTCGTCGGGCAGGACCTGAAGAAATACAAGGACGCCACCCACCATTTCGACAAGTTCCCGCAGTATTTCGAGGAATACATCCCGATGATGAACCGCGCGGCCAGCACGATGCTGACGGTGGACGGGGCATCGAAGCGGGAGAAGCAGAAGAAAATCTGGCGCGATATCGGCCCCGCGAAGCGGAAGTTCAAAATCGCCCGCGACCTGTACCGGGCATGGAAGGTGATGAAATGAGCGAAACGGCGCAGGCCCCGCAGACGGCGTCTCCCGCGAAGGCGGCCAGCATCGAGGAGAAGCAGTATCTGCTGCGGTTCAATGCGGATACGCAGTCGCACCTTCACGTGATGGACGCGGAAGTCTGTTTGTCGAAATGTCCGGATAAGATATGCACCATTTTCTGTCCGGCCGAAGTGTACAAATGGGAGGAAGTCCGCATGCACGTCGGCTACGAAGGGTGCCACGAATGCGGAAGCTGCCGGATCGGCTGCCCCCACGAGAACATCAAATGGGTGTACCCCAAAGGCGGGCACGGAATCGTCTTTCGACTCGGATAGCGGGAGGGAAGGGCATGCTGAAGGTCGGGGATAGCGTGGTTTACGTGCCCGACGGATCGAAAGGGACCGTCGTGGAGATTCTTGAAAGCCTTTACCACGTCGTGTGGGAGGACCATTTCAGCAGCTGGGAGAAGCCGGAGTCTCTGCGCAAGCAGGAGCCGACGCCGCACTGACGGGCGGACTTGGCGAGATGGAATGGACAATAGGCGATCTCTTTGCGGTTGCTTCGGCAACCGTTTTTTTCTATACGAAAACCCCCGGTTCGTGTTCGATTGGGGGTTCAGGAAGGCTTATAGCTATGAGTAGTGATCCCTTGCACTTAAGGATAGGAGTTCCGGTTGATTGTCGGTTAGCGGATTCCGATACGGAACTTCAATTCCGGTGCAGAGGATCCTATGAGATAAAATTGGGCGAAAAAGAAAGTGATCGAAGAGTACGTCCGTAACCACGATATAAGAACTGATTTACCCGTTTACGGGTGAGTCGGTGAAAAGGGCGGAAAATGAGGCCCCTATTCAGGGGCTATAGCCATCGAATGATCGGATAAGGACCAAGCCGTGAATGAACGGTAATATAAGAATGGAAGGTGCCGGTTATGAAGAAAACCTCCAGCCAAACATACTGGTCGACAGCCTATTTCCGTATTTGCATATGCAATTTGTTTCTCTTTACCGCATTTCAAATGCTGCTGCCGACATTGCCGATCTATATGACGGACAACGGTAACAGTGAATCCGCGGTTGGTTGGATCACCGGTCTCATTACCATTGCGGCCGTGCTCATCCGGCCATTGACCGGATATGCACTCGACCGCTACCGCCGCCGAATGCTCGTAATCGTCGGTTCGCTCTCTCTTGCGTTGGCCGCCGGAGCGTTCGCGTTTTCAGCGTCTACGGGTTGGATGGCAACGGTCAGTCTGCTGCTAGGCGCCGGCTGGGGCATTATGACGGCAGCATATGCAACGATCGTATCCGATCTCATTCCTGAGGGCCGGCAGGGGGCCGGAATCGGCACCTTCATGCTGTTTGGCTTGGCAGCCATGGCCGTTGCCCCTTTCATCGGCGGGTGGCTCATTGAAGAATATGGACCGCCGGTGTTGTTCGGAGCGGCTAGCTTGATTGCGTTTATTTCCTTGTTGTTGTTCTTGTCAGGAGGCGCAACCGAACGGGTATCGAGGGCTGTACCTCCGGCCCGGGATCAGCATGGCATTCCGAACGGGTTCTTCGAGAAATCGTCTCTGTTCCCCGCGATGCTTATCCTGCTCTTTACAATTGGATATGGCGGGATCATTTCCTTCGTCAGCTTGTTCGGAATGGAGTTGGGTATCCATAACGGCGGCATCTTTTTTTTGCTGTCCAATGCGGCAGCGATACTGGTTCGCCCGGTTGCCGGCAGAGCGTTCGATAAAAGAGGGCACGCCGCTGTGCTTCTCCCCGGCATGGTGATCGGCATCCTTGCGATGGTCGTCTTGTCGCTGGCTTCCGGCCAAACTTTGTTTATTATCGCGGCTTGCCTGTACGGCTTGTCGTTCGGAGCGGTACAGCCTTTCATCCTTGCATGGACAGTCCAACGCGCATCGCCAGACCGCCGGGGCACGGCGAACAGTACGTTTCTGGTCGGCATGGACGGCGGGATTGCTATCGGTTCGATCGTATTCGGAGCGATAGCGCAAGGGTGGGGCTATATCGCGGTGTTCAGGTGCTCGACCGTGCTATTGATTGCGCTTCTGGCAATTTATGGAGCCAGCCTGATCAGATCGAGAAAAAGCCGGGCGCTGGAAACGGTGAATAATCAGAGAGAAGAGCATAAGAGACTCTGACATTTGGGTCTAAGCAGCAGGGTTATCGCTTTTTTTCGCAAAATGGCTAGTATAACTAGACTCCGTAAAGTAGAATGGAGGTAATCTCTTTTGTAAAACAGGGTTTTACACAGTGAAACAATTAGAATCAATCAGGAGCCGCCGCCATGAATTCGTTCAAAACCTTCTTCCGTTCCTATCATCCGATCGTGCTCACGCTCGTGTTCGGACATGGGCTATCCCGCATCGGCTCTTCGATGAGCATGCCTTTTCTCGCACTCTATTTAGCGCATAACACCTCGATGAGCCACGCCATGATCGGAGTCGTCGCCGGGGCGGGCGCGTTGGCCGGCACGTTCGGCGGCTTCATCGGCGGCGCGTTGTCCGACCGGGTCGGTCGGCGGGTGATCATGCTTACCGCCTTGTTTCTATGGGCGTGCTGTTTTATCGGATTCGCGGTGGCCAAGCTCCCGTTGATGTTCCTGCTGCTCAACATGCTGAACGGCTTGTGCCGCTCGTGGTTCGAGCCGGTATCACAGGCGCTTATGGCGGATTTGACGCCGCCGGACAAGCGGATGAAAGTGTTCTCCATGCGCTATTTGGCGGCGAACATCGGCGTGTCGGCGGGACCGTTGCTCGGGGCCTGGCTGGGAATGGGGGAGGGAGCGGTTCCTTTTGTGGTAACCGGCTTCATCTATTTGCTATACGGCATCGTCCTCTACGTCCTGCTGCTGTCGTTCGGCATCAAGCAAATCGAAGGTCCGCCGAAGGAGAAAATCACGCTGTCTTCGGCCTGGCAAGTGGTGCGCCGGGATACGTGCCTCAAAATGTTCCTGCTCGGCGCGATCTTCGTCGGGGTGGGCTACTGCCAGATGACCGTCACCCTGTCGCAGGTCGTGGAAGCGAACTTCGAGGGCGGCGTTCGGCTGTTCGCAGCCTTGATCTCGGTGAACGCCGTGACGGTCATCCTGCTGCAAATCCCGATCAGCCGCTGGGCGGAGAAGCGGTCGCCTCTGCTCGCGATCCACGTCGGCAACGTGCTCTTCGCCGCCGGGCTGCTGGGGTTCGGGTTTTCGAAGGACTGGTTCGGCCTGGCCGTGGCGATGGTCGTATTCACGCTTGGCGAAATCCTGAACTACCCGGCCGGAAGCGTGCTGCTGGACCGCCTTGCGCCGGAGGGCATGCGGGGAACGTATTTCGGCGCCCAGACGTTCGGCAATTTGGGCCAGTTCATCGGGCCGTGGGTCGGCGGGTATCTGCTCGGCGCTTATAACGGCACGGTGATGTTCACGGTGATGGCGCTCGTAGTACTCGGGGCCTCCGTCTTCTACGGGGCGGGGACGCGGGAGTTTGCCGCAAGAAGCAGCGGCACAAGCATGCAAGCGTGAAAACCGACAATCATTTCTCGTTAAACCTAACCTTGCGCTTCGAGCGTGGGCCTACTTCATCGAATCCAAGAAAGAGATTTGACTAACGGACACGAAAGTGGAGGAGCTTGCTTCAGCCAGCCTCTCTTTTGGTTTATTGAAGGAACGGGCAGGAGAGCGGAGTCATTCTAGAGATTGAACTTAAGAGATAACAGGATTATTCTGTGAATTAAGGAGGGGGATAATATGGTGCCGCCTGAAGTCAAAGTAATTTCCACATTATTTTCAGTATTCCTTGTACTTTGGACTGGAGCTGCATTGTTCGCCACTATCAAGCCAAAAACTTTTTGGAGAATAACGCAAGGTTGGAAGGCAATAAGAGAACCTTCAACTGCTTATTTTGTATTTTCTCGAATCGGAACTGCAATTTGTGCAATCATTGGACTTTTATTGTTAATCCAACCATATTTGCATTAACCGATTATTCTAACGGAGACGAGAGTAAAGAAGTTCTATTCACGAGAGAGGGGAATGCTTATTGCTTCAGAGATACATTCGTTCAGACCAGGATCAATTGGAAGAGTTTATGAAAACGATGTATGTTTCCAGAGGATATGTCTTTGATCCTGAAGGGTCGCATTCAGATATTAGAAGTATTGAACTTATATATTTTGGGACTGGAGGCGGATTTTGGTTATTGAAGGAAGAACAGAGCGTTATTGGGACTATTGGTTTAAAGGGTATTGATTCTGAAAACAGAATTGGTGAAATAAAGAGGTTCTTCGTCTTACCTGAACATCAAGATAAGGGTTACGGCAAAAGCATGATGAGCCGAATAATAGAATTTGCAAGACAAGCTGGATTAAAAAAGCTGAGGTTGGACACTGAGAAACAATCTTATAAAGCGATATCAGTGTTTCGAAGTTTTGGCTTTTATGAGATACCAAAATACAATGATAATGATATTGCTGAAATATTTATGGAATTATCCATTGTGTCATAACGAACCAATATACGTTCAGCTAACGGGTACGATAACTCAAGGGGATCGCCGGTTGCCTCACAGTCTGCCGATCCCTCTTGCTTGGTGCACCGAACACGGGATGGAATGGCTTTTTCACTTCGTTATGGTTCTCTCCCGGAGAATCTTCATTCCGTACAGCTTTTCCTAAAAAAACCGGTGATATTGTGCAACTATTTCCGATGGCTGCCGTCTAAAAAGTTGCACTCACATGCGGAAGTGTTACTGCGGGAGGGAATGGGTTTGAAGATAACGATCGGACTGAAATGGCTGCTCGTGCTGATGATGGTTTTCGGGGTTGCACCTGTTTCGGCCTCGGATCCGGGGATTCGGAGCAAGGAGGAGGCGCTTAAACGGGCGTTGGAGTTTCCGTTCGTTCCTGACGATGCTGTCCTGACCTATTCCGCTCAAAGTAAAGATGCCAAAGGCGACACGGTATGGGACTTCACGTTGCAACGGTCGTACCCGGACAGCGAGGACTTTCCGGCTGGGTCATACTCGGTTCGGCTTCGCTCTTCCGACGGTGCTCCTCGCCAACTCAGCGTGTCGGATAAGGTGCTTGATCGGGAATATGGGCAACAGCCCGCCGGCGACTCCAAAATGGATGCCGCGAAGGCGGCGGAAATTGCCGGCACGTTCATCCGCGGACTGGATTGGGGGCTGGACGCCGACTGGCGGCTGAACCCGTACCCGGATTCGGATTCCGGCAATGTGCCGGACGATCGGTCGAAGTTCAGGGTGAGTTTTGTGCGGTTCGTGAACGGAATCCGGTTCCCCGGTGACGGTTTTATCGTTTACGTGAATCCGGACGGGACGATTTTTTCGTACGCTATGAATTGGTCGGCGGGACCATTTGCCGATCCGATAGGCATCGTGACACAATCCAAGGCGGAACAAATCTTTCGCAACAACAGCCGGCCGGTCCTGTATTATTTGAATCTTGAGAAGCCTAAACTTGTATACGGTCAGTATCTACATACCCTTTCCGCTAAGGACGGCAACCCGCCGCCCGAATGGAACTTCAACCCTTACCCGGGCAGCGGCAAATGGAAACCGATTGTCTCCAAGCCTCTGGCGCCGTTGATCACGAATGCCAAGCTGACGGACAAACAGATGAGGGAAAAGGCGAGGAGGCTGCTCGGGATCGCCGGCCCCCACAAGGTAAGCAATCCGTCTCCCGGATTTTACCGTTTCTCGGTTGCAACGAAGGATCCGAAATACACTCTCGTCATGGATGTCATCTATAACCTGAACACGGGGCAGGTCGAGTCCCTTGGCAGAAACGGCAACTGTTACGATTATGACCCGAAGTCGACGGGAAAGGCGGAGATCGGCGAGAACAAAGCGAGGCAGATTTCCGAAGCCTTCATCAAAACGGCGATGCCTGCCTATGCCGATAAATTGAAGGAAACGGATTTCCGCAAAAACAGTACTGGCGGTACGAAGCCCTGCTCCATCTATATCTTGAGCTACAACAGGGTGGCGGACGGAATCGCCGTGGCCGATGAAACCGTGCAGATCGTGATTTCCGCTGGAAACGGGACGATTCAAGCCGTCGAGTCAAGCTTGTCTCAGAGGAGCTATCCAGCTAAGGCTACGGTAAAAATCAGCGAGGATGAAGCGGCGAAGAAGCTTCTTTCCCTGTATGACGTTGTCTTGACTTACCAGAGGACAAGTGCGGGCAGTCTGGAACTGTTTTATACGCTCATGCTGAAACCATCCGTTCCCCGATTCAATAACGGTCGTTACGGATTTGAACCTGTGCTGGATGCCGGGTCGGGCGCTTGGCTGAACATGGACGGAGATCCGGTGAAAGGATAGAGATATCATGACTGTTGCGGGTTTTCTCGACAGTCTGAACAGGCGCCGGCGTTTACGGCGCCCTTTCTTTTGCGCCGTGTACCGATTCAATCAACACTTCCAATATGTGTTTATGGGAATTGGAGGGACCCGGAGGGTTGCCGTTCCATTGCTATACGTAACGGTGCTCCCGGAAAGCGGCGGCTTGGCCGCAAAACGCGCCAAACTCGTCAACGAGATTCCACACCGTTGCATTCACGATGTAAAATCGCCGACCGGTGCTGGATATCCGGATTCCCGTGAAGGGTTCGACGAATCCTTTTTCGCTTACCTCCTTCAATAATCGGTCGCGCTCTTCGCGCAACATGGGTTCTGCGGTCATCCTGGAAGGCGTGCGGGTAAACGTCTCCCAGTCCATTTCCCATAGCTTCAGCACCGTTTGGTTGCCGAAATTCAAAACCGGATCAGCCTCCGTCCCGTGGGACAACACCGCGAACGGGGCATGAAACAGCCGATCGAATTCGTCGCAGAAACCGTCAACGCCGTCCAACAGATTTTTCCCGGTCCATTTTTTGTAGCTATCGAGAATGATGCGGGCATGCTTAACCGTTGCTCCAACGCCGGTGTATGTCACGACTCTCAACCCTCTGAATGCAGATTTTATCCCGCTGCTAAACGGCTTCCATATATTTTCTCAGCAAAATAGAAGCAAAACAAGAGGATTTCGCGCGATGAATCAAGAGCCGGCATCGGCCGTTTTTTGCATGATTTCACCACTCGTTAATAAAAATCCCGCAAATTTGTAAATGCTAAACTCATAAACCAACGGGGGGCACACATCATGCCAATTTATTATTTTATGTTCGAGGCTATACCGAATCCAGATAATCCTGAACGTAACGAATTAGCGGGTGCGTTTGTTAACTGTTGGGTAAAAGGCGATGATGTTGATGTTGCTTTGAAGGAAGCAAGGAAGTACATCAATAATCAAGGCTGGAACGTGATTAACATAGAAGAACAGGATATCGCAAATCGCGACTGGTATGAGAATGATGTTGATAAAGCAGAATATCTTGAATGTTTCGAGCAGGCTGTAAATGTTGGAATTGCGGCGATCATTAACTCATGGCCAAATGAGGAAAATGATGAGCAAACCAATCCAGAGTAGTTTGAGGAATACTGCGCAATGGACAATGGGTCAAATCAGCCGTTTTAGATATGGAAACGTTAAACGATGAAGTGGTATTCTCTCTTTAATCCTAGTTTTCACATCAGATTAAGGGGTGACGAAATGCTTCTATCCGAACCGGGAGCGCTGATTGTCAACAACTACTCGCAAGCGGAATGCGGAATGTCGATCAGTCGATCGTTTCCCATTCATCATCTGGAGGATCCTATTCGTCTTCGCTCAGTAGGACGTCCAGCCGATCTAGCCGCCCACGGGGAACAGGCCTTTCAGGTTCGGATTTTGCTCGGGGACGGTCAGGAGGCAGGAGTCAACGAGCCCGGCGAAATCGTTGTTCGCGGTGCTCAGACGATGATAGGGTATTGGCGCCAGCCGGAGGCTTCAAGAGAAACAATGTGCGAGGGATGGATTCGAACGGGCGACGTAGGATATCTGGATCATGACGGCTATCTATATGTATTAGACCGCTTGAAGGATATGGTTATCGTAGGCGGTTCCAACGTGTTCTGCGCGGAAGTGGAGCAGGTGATCGCGGCTCATGAACGGGTTAGTGATGCGGCTGTTATCGGACTTCCACTTCCCGGCGAAGGCGAGGAGCTCGTTGCTTGCGTCGTACTGAGGAACGGCGGCCGTTTGGAACTGGCACAATTACGGGCATTTTGTGAACCTAGCCTCGCGCGGTACAAATGGCCGACTCAACTGTTTATTCTAGATACTCTGCCTCGAACGGCAGTGGATAAGGTAGACAAAAAATCGCTGCGCAAGCAACTATCCTTATCGGCGAAGGGCTAACGGAGACACTAGCTAAGTGATAAAAGGACTGCCTTGTGGCAGCCCTTTGCTCAACGCACTCGCGAAAGCGAACCGGGATAAACGAATTAGGCGGTGTCGGATAACGGGCTCGCGTTCGAATTCAATCGACGCCTTTCGGCTGCACGTCCGGGCAGCTTGCCGAAGAAGATCCATGCGCTGGGAACGAACTTGGCCGCGAAGGCAACCGTAAGCCAGGAAGCGCCCAACATGAGGATCCAGCTTCCCAAATAGCGGAAATGAGCCAGCCACGAAACTCCGGAATACGGTATATAACGATCGTAGAGGGTTAAAAAGAACAAATGGATCAAATATATGCCGAAGGAGTACTGTCCCAGCGGGTATAGCGTCTTCGATGCGAAAGAAGGCAATAAACGGGACAGGAGGAAAGCGGCTTGAATCAACACGAGCGATGCGAGAACGGATTGGAAGTTCCACAAAAACTCGTACCAAAGCGAATCGTACCTCGTTCCGAACGACCGCGCGTTGTAATAAAGCATCACGTGCGCGACGGAAAGTCCGAGCCATGTCGACCATAGGAGAAGCGACGCGGCGATTCGATATCCGCCGTTACTCCCTTTTCTAAGCTCGAACCATTGCTTCATTTTCGGATAATAAATGCCTAAAGCCGCTCCCACCGTAAACATCGAAAAATAAGAAAGCGACCAGCTTCCCTTGTTGGGAGCCTGCCAAACGTACTTGTTCACGAGTACGAAGCCCCATTGGACCAGGAAACCGAGCGGAATGAGCCAGCGGACGGATGCTTTCCATTTTTGCGTCATGGCAAGAAGAGCGGGAAACAACAAGTAGAATTGTATGCTGATCAATACGAAATAAAGATGGGCAAAAGCTTTCCCGGTGATCAATTGCTTCGCAAAGCTAAGCAGCGCGGCATGAGAAAGTATCGGAGCGTGATTAATACGCTGCACCAGCAGGAAGTAGAGCGCCGAGAAAACGATGTAGGGGACCACGATATACAGCAGCCTTCTCTTGTAAAAGCCCCCGATCCGCTTCAGATCGAAGGGGCGGGAATAGTAGCCGTAAAACAGCACGAAGCTGCTCAGCAGAATAAACGTGGGCGTTCCGATTTTCATGAAGATGTTCACGAAATTATAAAGGGGATAGTAGCTCGACTGTGTCATGGAGATCGTGGCGGATGCGCTCGCGTGAACGGAAAGAACGCAAAGGATCGCCATCGCGCGTACGATCTGCAATTCCGGAATAGGCTCGTTTTTCGTGATCGGGTACATCGACATTTTCATTCCCCTTGCAACCATGTCATTTAACCATTATGGAATTGCCGCATTAGGGGAGAATTAATAGGGAGGGGCTTTTGTGTAAACAAGCCCCCGGCTCAAAGGAGATGACGAGAGTAAACGCTTGCGGAAAGGGGAGTTCTCCGAAAATGGAAAAGACGATATACGAAATCAGTTATAACGGGCGGTTTACCGTCCGGATGATGTCGGAAGGCGAGCCGATGGAGGAAATCGAGTTCGACCAAGCGGCTCTGGAAGCGGTGCTGGCGGACATCGCGCTGAGGATGAAGGGGCGGCGGGACGGAATCGGCGAAACGGAGGCCGTGTGGAAACGGGTTTGTACCCAGGTCGGTCTTGCATTGCAGAACACGGAGCTGGCGCAGGACTCGGAACCGGATCCTCTAGACACGCTTAAACGCGTCGCGGACAGGTTGAAGGGGTAGCGTGCGGACAAGCCGGCCTTCAAGGAAATCATCGAGATAAACGCGATCGTGACCATAATAGCGATGCTCTCGTAGAGAATCAGAGAGGCGGAATCGCGGATTCGCCCGCCCCTTCCTCCCCCCTATTGAACCTGTCCTCTTGGAGCTGGCCTGGACCGGAACAACCGGGCGGTCAGCGGCCGGCAAACCCTATAGGCGGCATAGGAGCAGAACAGGATGATCAAGGGCATCACCGTGAAATTGTACCGGTAATCCGGAATGAACAGCAGCCGGACGGCGGACATGACCACGATGACCGTCCCCAGCAGCACGAGCGGATGTCTCCAACGCCTCAGGGACAAGAGCATGCCAAGCAGACCCGTCAGGACGATCGTGGCATGGAACGCGTTGGGGTTAGGGATGATGCGATACATCGGCTTGTGCCCCGCGCCCATGAAGATTTTCCCATACGTGTATTCCAGCTTGCCGATCGTGAACCATCGGAGGAACAGTCCCGTATGCTGCGTAAAGCCGACTTTCAGCCTCTCGTAGGCGACTTCCTTCTCGGTTTTGCCCTTCTGATCGACGAGGCCGTCGTTCCAATTCAAGTAGGGGAACGTGCCTGCGTAGAACGGATTCGTCTGCGTGGCGGTCAGGATCAGCCGGTCCATCACGACCAGGTTGCGGACCCACCAGGGCGACATGACGATTGCCAGTCCCGCTAGGGAGGCCAGCAGCGGTTTCCAGAAGGAGCGGTCTCGGGTCTGGAACCAATAGACCGCGTACAGCGGTACGCAAAGCGGCATGAACTCCGGCCGGATGAGGGCCGTAAGTCCAAGAAGGGCGCCGGCCAGTCCCGCATGAATCGGCTTGCGGGTTTCGAAAGCGATCAGCTGCGCGTACAGGTAGGCGGTCAGCATGAAGGCGGCGGGAACCTCGGTCAGAACGGCGCCGTTCGTCCACACGAACGAAGGATAGATCGCCGTCAGCAACGCGGTGAGCAGAGCAACGGCGTCGTTCGTCCACCGGCGGGCCATCAAGAACAGCAGCGTGAGGTTGCCCAAGCTAAGCAGCACGTTCAGGTAGCGCAAATACGGAAAGGGATCGCGCTTCGTATAATCGACCAGCTCGTAGACGGCGGTCATGATCAGCGGATAACCGGGCGTCACCAGCGCATTCGAGGTTTTCGATTTGTAGGCGTACACTCCGGTGTCGAGCCATTGGCGCACCATCTGGTCGTAATAGAAGGTGTCGTGCGGGATGAGATGGTTCACGGATCTTAGGAAGTCGACGCGCAAATAGACGGCCAGAACGACAATCGCGGCAAACGCGCCCCAAATCCATTTTTTCGACATGCGGATTCCTCCTTTCGGCAGTCGGTTATTTCCAGCTGACGACCGCGATGCCCGCCATGATGATGAAGGCGCCGATCCAGCGGGTCGGAGGAATGCTTTCCTTGAACATGGCAAAGGCAACCAGCAGCGCGAGCACGTATGCGAAGCTTTGAAGCGGGTAGGCGAAGCTGAGCGGCAGGCGGGAGAGCACGTACAGCCAGACCACGGTTGCCAAGCCGTAGATCAGGATGCCCAGCAGAATCAAGGGCGATAAAAGCACGTGCAGCGCGTTTTCAAGTTGAAATCCGCCGCTTTTTTCCAATCCGATTTTCCAAACGATTTGACCGGCGACGAGCAGGACGACATTGAAGAGGAGAGCCGCATAGACCATCGCTCACCGGGCCTCGCCTTGCTCGAGTTGTTCCAGCTGGTGCTTGGCCATGCCCATCTCCTGGGTGAGCCGGATCACGCGTTCGGTCAGCCGGGACACGACCACCGTCAAATGCAGGATCAGCATGAGGCAGACCATGATGCCGACGAGGAACAGCAGAGCGGGGGCGTATTTAACGCCGAGCAGCGCGGCCGTGCCTTCCAGCAGGCGGGTGTTGAGGGAGAACACGAAGAGCACCAGGCAGAACAGCAGCCACAGCAGCGAATATTGCTCCCTTAGGTAACGTTTTCTCATTAAGTGCAGCACGGCAAAGAGAAGGCCCAGGCTCAGGGCCATGGACAACGCTTGCACTCTCTCCACGCGAATTCCCCTCTCTAATAGGGAGTTTGACGGAGTCAAACTCTCTCCTCTAACGGAAGCTCTTGACCATGATGGACAGGGATACTTTGATCATGTAATACGCCGATTTCAAGGCGGTGATCGAGGATCGGCCCGCTTGGCGCTGCTCCATCTCCACCGGCACTTCGAGAATTCGGAAGTTTCTCTTCTTGACCATGACGAGCGAATCGACTTCCGGATAATCGGAAGAATAGTCTTCCGCGAACAAGTCGATGATGCGGCGATTGGCCGCCCGGAAGCCCGAAGTCACGTCCTTGAGCGGTTGACGCGTAATCAGCGTGATAAGGGCGGAGAGAAGCCGGATGCCCGTCCGGCGGCCGATGGTCGAGCGGTAGCCGGTCTTGTCCACGAAACGGGAGCCGATGACCATATCCGCAGCGCCTTGCCGGATCGGCTCCAGGATTTTGTTCAGCTCCCCGGGTTTATGCTGTCCGTCGGCATCGACCTGGATGGCGACGTCGAAGCCCTTCGCAGCCGCGTAACGATAGCCGGTCTGCACCGCCCCGCCGATCCCGAGGTTCTGGGGCAGCGTGATGACGTGCGCGCCGGCCGATTTGGCGGCTTGGGCAGTCCGGTCGGACGAGCCGTCGTTGACGACGAGAACGGAGAAGTCCGGATGGAGCTGCAGGATGTCCCGGATGACGGGATAGATGCTCTTCTCTTCGTTGAAGGCGGGGATGACGATGCATACCTTCATGGTGCTCTGATTCATGGAAACCGACCTTTCTAAACGTCTACTCTCCATCATGACCTTGGAAAGTTAAATTTTACGTAGAATCTTGTAAACGGATTGTATAAAAGTAAAGCCTTCTAAGTGGCCGTGAGACCATCCTCCTGGATTTACCTGCGATGTATAGACGATTTCGAAACCGGGAAGTTGTGCTCTGAGATTATTTTTTTCAAACAATTTTTGAGAATTTGCGCGGCTGGCAGACTCATCCCCGACAGCTTGCGACATTTGCACTCAAGGGCATAGGTGCGAAATTCGCAAGAAGCGGCACGAACATTCGGATATCATGATAATCACCACACGCGGCAAACGTATGGCTGCGGCCGTCGAACGGCTCTTCGGAGGCCGACAAACGTTCCGGATTATGAGATAATGGAAGCAAAAGGAAGGAGAGCGTCACGGGACGAGAAGCGTTCCAAAGCGAAAGTTATGCGGAAGTGTCATGTATGTGTCGTGAGCAATCGTTCGTGACGAAGGGGAGAAATATGAAAATCCATTCGAAACTTCTAACGGCAGCCGTGCTTCTCATCGCGTTAACGTCTGCTTGTACGTCAACTCCGGCCGGGGAATCTTCCGAGTCTGCCATAGCTCCAAGCCGTCCGGCGGCTTCTGGACCGTCCTCCCAAGCAACCTCCTCCGGGTCGGCATCCTTGCCGGGATCCGCGTCGCCGTCCGGCTCCGCGGGCGAATCCCCCTCCACGGCTCCAGCCGCCGGCAAGCCGGGTCCGGTCCGGCTGGAGGAAATCGCGCCGCAGGGCACTTACGACCGTCCGGTGGGCCTGGAGAGGCGTTCCGGGGAGCCGGACAAGCTGTACGTCGTGGAGCAGGCGGGCAAGATCCGGCTGCTTGATTTGGCCGACCCGGAAGCGAAACCCGCCGAAGTGCTCGATATCACGGACCGCGTGCAGGATGACGGCAACGAGCAGGGGCTGCTCGGCCTTGCCTTCGATCCGGCTCATCCCGCGGACGCCTACGTCAACTACACCACCGAAACGCATACGGTCATTTCCAGATTCTCCGCCGATCCTTCCGCGCCCGATCGGCTCATTCCGTCGAGCGAGCAAGTGATCCTGACGTTCGAGCAGCCTTACTCCAACCATAATGGAGGCCAGCTCGCCTTCGGGCCGGACGGCATGCTGTATATCGCGACGGGCGACGGCGGCGGCGCGGGCGATCCGCGCGGGAACGGCCAGAACAGGAAATCGCTGCTCGGCAAAATCCTCCGGATCGACGTCAGCCGCCAGGACGGCAGCCGCGCTTACGCGATTCCCGCCGACAATCCTTTTGCGGGAGGGGACGGCGCGCCGGAAATCTACGCATACGGACTCCGCAACCCTTGGCGGTTCAGCTTCGATTCGGAAACCGGGCGGCTGTGGGCGGCGGACGTCGGGCAGAACGAGTGGGAGGAAATCAACCTCATCGAGAAGGGCGGCAACTATGGATGGAACATCCGCGAAGGCAACGAATGCTACAAACCGGCCAAGGGATGCGCTTCCGAGGGATTACAGCCGCCCGTTTACGTGTACGACCACGACGCCGGAGTCTCCGTTACGGGCGGCTATGTTTACCGGGGCCGGCTTGTCCCGGGACTGACCGGCTGGTATCTGTTCTCCGATTATGCCTTCGGAACGGTGTGGGCGCTTAGGTTGAAGGAAGGCGGAGGCGTCTTGCATGAAACGCTGCTGCAAACCGGCAAGCAAATCACCTCGTTCGGAACCGACGAAGCGGGGGAAATCTACGTCGTGGCGCAGGACGGCGGCATTTTCAGAATCGGGAAGGGATAGCCTTCCCGATTTTCCTGTTGACAGGACAATATGAAAGCGATAACATGAGGTTACATCCTTTTTGAAAAGCTTTTCAAGAAAAGAGTTGGACTACCGCATGAAACCGACCATACGAGATGTCGCCAAATTGGCGAACGTATCCATCAGCACGGTTTCACGCGTCATGAATGCGCCGGAAACCGTAGTGGAGAGCAAGAAGAACCGTGTCCTGAACGCCATCGAGGAGCTTCAGTACAAGCCGAACGCGCTGGCAAGGGGGTTGATCTCCAAGAAAACCCATACGATCGGGGCCGTCATTCCGGACATCCGCAATCCTTACTATGCAGAAGTCATCCGGGGAATGGAGGACGCATCCAAGCGGAACGGGTACAGTCTTATCATCTGCAACACGGACCGTTCCCATAACCGGTTGTTCTCTTACCTGAACAATTTCTACGAGAAGCAAGTCGACGGCCTGCTCTACACGAGCGACTCCATGTACCCGGATTACTACAGCGAAGTTAAACGGCTGCGGCTGCCCGTCGTTCTCGTGTCGACCCACTCGATGGAATTCGAGCTCCCTTCCGTGAAGATCAACGACGAGCAAGCCGCATACGACGCCGCGAAAACGTTGATCGACCTCGGTCATCGCCGGATTGCGTTCATCGGCTTCGAGTTGACGGACAGCATCGCGGGGCAAACGCGTTACCAGGGTTTCGTGCGGGCCTTGCGGGAACACGGGCTCGAATCGTGCAAGGACAACGTCGTTTTCGTGGACGGTTGGAGCTACGATCCGATCCTGGCGGCCGAGTCGCTGGTCGCGAAGTGCCCGAACGTGTCGGCCGTGTTCACCGCGTCGGACGAACTCGCCATCGGGCTGATGTGCTACTTGAGCGAGAGGGGCATTCGCGTCCCGGACGATTTATCCGTCATCGGGTTCGATAACATCCGGATGTCGAGCATGACGATTCCCCGGCTGACGACGGTGGCGCAGCCCATGTACCAGATCGGGTATCGGGCGGTCGAGAAGCTGCACGCCCAAATCAACGGATTGAACGATCCGGTCCTGCGGGAGCAGCTGCCGCATGAAATTATCGTCCGGGCTTCTACCCGTCGAATCTAAAGGGTATGTTTTACGAAACGTTGAAAAGCTTTTCAGACCGTTCGCCCGTTTTCACGGCTTTTGGCTCGGTTCGTGATTCAGATGGTATAAAATCCGGCATACTATTCTGAATCACCTCCGATAAAACGTCTATCCGTCCGAAAAGGACGGCGTAGCCGTTTTACTTGTCGGATTAGATTAAGCAAGGAGGTGGGGGCGCAAACCCATTCCGTAAGCGTATACATGCACAGGGGTTTCATCCGTACTTGAGAAATCAACCATTTCCTAAAGAGGGGCTGAGTGGATTGGCGATGAAAAAGAGATTTACGTTGACCTTGGTATTCGTAATGGCGCTCTCCATGCTGCTTGCCGCATGCGGCGGCAAGAAGGAGAACGCGGAATCTTCCAAGGGCGCAAGCCCGAGCGCGCCCGCGAGTTCCGCGTCCGCTTCGCCGAGCGCAAGCGCCGCAAGCGGCAGCCCGCTGGCCGACGCGCTGGCCGGCAAGTTCAAGGGCACCAAAGTCACGATGTTCGGTCCATTCGTAGACGTAGACCAAGTGAAATTCGAAGAAGCGATCAAAGACTTCGAAACCAAAACCGGCATCGACATCGCGTACGAAGGCTCCAAGGAATTCGAAGCGACGATCTCCGTCCGCGTCAATGGCAACAACGCGCCGGACATCGCGGACTTCCCGCAGCCGGGCCTGCTGGCCAACATCGCCAAAACGGGCAAGGTCATCGACGTCTCCACGTTCCTCGACAAAGCGACGCTGGAGAAGAAATACAACAAGAGCTGGCTCGACATGGCCACGATGGACGGCGCGAACGGCAAAATCATGGCCGGCGTCTGGGCGCGCAGCAGCGTGAAGAGCCTGGTCTGGTACAACAAGAAAGAATTCGATGCCGCCGGCTACAAAATTCCAAAAACGTGGGATGAGCTGCTGGCGCTGACCGATCAGATCGCGAAAGACGGAGATCCGGCTTGGGCGATCGGCATCGAATCCGGCGCCGCCACCGGCTGGCCGGCCACCGACTGGGTCGAGGACATCATGCTGCGCACGACGTCCCCGGAGAACTATGACAAGTGGGTCAAAGGCGAGCTTCCGTTCACCGATCCGATCGTCAAGAACGCGGTTCAGAAAATGTCCGACATCTGGTTCAAGGACGGAGCCGTGTACGGCGGACGCAAATCCATCGTGACGACGGCGTTCGGCGACGCGCCGAAGGTGCTGTTCGACAATCCGCCGAAAGCCTGGCTGCACCGCCAAGCGAGCTTCATCACCAGCTTCTTCCCTGAAGGGCTGAAAGCCGGCGTGGACTACGACTGGTTCCCGTTCCCTTCGATCGACCCGCAATACGGCACCCCGGCTCTCGTCGCCGGCGACATCTACGCGATGTTTAACGACCGTCCGGAAGTGCGCGCCGTCATGGAATTCTTCACGACCGGCGAATCCCTTAAGACCTGGATCCAATCCGGCGGCGTCATCGCCCCGATGAACGACGCCGATCCGTCCTGGTATTCCTCGGATGTCGAGCGCCGCATGGCGGAATTCGTGAAGAACGCTCCTGCGATCCGTTTCGACGGCTCCGACCTGATGCCGGGCGCGGTAGGGGCGGGCACGTTCTGGAAAGGCATGACCGACTACGTCAGCGGTACGGTCGACTTGAACAAAGCGATGGAAGAAATCCAAGCCGGCTGGAAGAAGTAAGGCACCGCTAATCCCCAGTAAACGGAGGGCATCCCCGGGCATCCGATGCGCGCTGCCCTCCGTTTTCCATCCATGATTCAGAGAACGGCGGAAGCTGTTCATACTTGGAGAAAGGAAGATCCATGATGTCATCCGCTGCCGCTGCAAAGCGAAGTGTGCCCATAATCGCATTCTGGTCGGTTCTTGTACCGCTGCTCAACATCGCCGGGCATACCGCTATTTTCTTCCTTTTGCGCTCCAGCAGCCTGCATCCGGTCCTTTACGCGATTCTGGCCATTCTGTGGGGAGTGGCAGGCGTATATTCGATTTACTGGTCATTCAACCTGGTGATCGAGCTCTACCCGGACAAGTGGAAGCGGAGGATCCAGCCGTTCCTGTTCATCGGCCCCGCGATCGGGCTTCTGGGCTGGCTTCTGCTCATTCCGACCGTGCGGACGCTCGTCATGAGCTTCCAGGACGCCAGCTCCAGCAAATTCGTCGGATTCGCGAACTACGCGGCCGTTTTCACGAACCGGCTTCTGCTCACGGCGCTGCGCAACAACCTGCTGTGGGTCGTTTTCGGAGCGACGGCCTGCATCATCCTCGGTTTGTTGATTGCGGTCCTGGCGGACCGCAGCAGCTTCGAGCGCCTCGCCAAAACGATCATCTTCATGCCGATGGCGATTTCCTTCGTCGCCGCCGGCGTCATCTGGAAGTTCATCTATTACTACCAGCCCGGCGAAGAGCAAATCGGCTTGCTGAACGCCATCGTCGTGTGGTTCGGCGGGGAGCCGCAGGCGTGGACCAGCATGATGCAGCCCTGGAACAACCTGTTCTTGATCGTGATCCTGGTGTGGATGCAAACCGGTTTCGCGATGGTCATCCTGTCGGCCGCCTTGAAGGGCGTTCCGGAGGATATCCTGGAAGCCGCGCGGATGGACGGCGCCGGGGAGATCCGCGTTTTCTTCCGCATCATCATTCCGTACATCTCGACCACCCTGTTGTCCGTCACGACGACGATCATCGTGTTCACGCTGAAAATTTTCGACGTCGTCATGGTGATGACCGGCGGGCAGTACGACACCGAAGTCGTGGCGACGCAGTTCTACCGGCAGTTCTTCATGTACCAGAATTTCGGATACGGTTCGACGCTTGCCATCGTCCTCCTGATCGCCGTCATTCCGGTGATCGTGTTCAACCTGCGCCAGATCCGGAAACAGGGGGAGATCTGAGATGAGAAGGAATTCGCGCCGCACGGGCTCCAAGAAGCTCGTCAACACGATACTGGCCATCATCTGCCTCATCTGGCTCGTTCCGACGGTGGGATTGCTCGTTTCCTCCTTCCGGCCGGCCAGCGACATTCTCAAGACCGGATGGTGGACGGTCGCTCCCCACCGGGAGAATATCACGAAAGACCAGATCCAGCTGCCGAAGGATACGGATTTGAGGCAGCCTATCGAAGTGAACGGGAAAACGTACACGGACGCCGAGCTGCGCGCGGGCGTCAAGGCGCCGGACGGCTCCACGCTGATCTGGGAGAACCGCCGCGCCCGCCTCATCAACGTGCAGAAGCCGGGCTGGACGATGAACACCCGCTTTACGCTGGACAACTACGAGGGCGTTCTGACCGGGAAGACGTATGTACTCAAGCAGCCCGACGGCAGCGAACGGACGGAGAAGGGCAGCAACCTGTCGCGCGCGTTCCTGAATACGCTCGTCGTGTCGATTCCGGCCACCGTCATCCCGATCCTGATCGCGAGCTTCGCGGCGTACGCGTTCGCTTGGCTGAAATTCCCGCTGCGCAAAACGCTGTTCGTCCTCGTCATCATGCTGCTCGTCGTTCCGCTGCAGGTAGCGCTCATTCCGGTGTCCAAGGATTTCTCGGCTCTCGGGCTTAACGGCAATTTCCTCGGCATCTGGATCGCGCATGCCGGGTTCGGGCTTCCGCTCGCGACGTATTTCATGTATTCCTATATCAGCCAGCTGCCGAAGGATCTGTTCGAATCGGCCTACATGGACGGCGCGACGAACTTCACGATCTTCACCCGGCTGATTCTGCCGCTCGCCGTGCCTTCGATCGCTTCGATCAGCATCTTCCAGTTCCTGTGGGTGTGGAACGACTATCTCGTTTCCCTCATCTTCCTGGGCGGACAGGAAGACGTCCAGGTGCTGTCGATGAGGATCGCCAACATGGTCGGTTCCCGCGGAGATGCCTGGCATCTGCTCACCGCGGCGGCATTCGTGTCGATGCTCATGCCGCTCGCCGTATTCTTCAGCCTGCAGCGCTACTTCGTACGCGGATTGCTGGGCGGCTCGGTCAAGGGGTAAGGTTTGCGTAAGGGAAACGAACAAATCTAATAATCGAACAAGCAGAATGAAAACGGACGCATAGTCAATGTGTCCGTTTTTTTGCGCGTTCGTTTTACTCCGTGTCTAATGTCGGCCTCGAAGATGACCTATATCATGATAGTAAATGTAACGTCAGTTGTTTATTTGCTAACAAGAATCTGACGCAAATGGGGGTGCCGGAATGGCAATCGTGGATAGCGTGGTTCCGGAAATCGAGTTGGATCAGGTCGGCATGCGGTATCGGACGGATTCCGCGGAGGTCGTCGCCCTGCAGCAGGTGAGCTTGAGCATTGCCCGAGGAGAATTCGTTTCCTTGCTCGGACCTTCCGGCTGCGGGAAGACGACGCTTCTCCGGCTGATGGCCGATTTGCTCGATCCGACGGGCGGCACGGTGCGCGTCGCCGGGAAAACCGCGAAAGAAGCCCGCCTCTCCCGGAAATACGGAATCGTGTTCCAGAATCCCGTCCTCTACGACTGGCGCAAGGTGAAGCAGAACGTCGTGCTTCCCCTGGAGATGTTCGGGGTCAACAAAGCGGAACGCGACCGCCGGGCGGAGGAACTGCTGGAGCTGGTCGGTTTGCGGGGCTTCGGCGACAAGTATCCGTGGCAGCTCAGCGGCGGCATGCAGCAGCGGGCGGCGATCGCCCGCGCGCTCGCGATGGAACCGGAAATCCTGCTCATGGACGAACCGTTCTCGGCTTTGGACGAATTTTCGCGCGAACGGCTGAACGAAGAGTTGCTGTCGATTTGGAGCAAGGTGAAGAACACCGTCGTGTTCGTCACGCACAGCATTCCCGAAGCGGTTTTCCTGTCCGATAGGGTCTTCGTGCTTTCTCCCCATCCGGGGAGGCTGTCCGCCGTCGTCGACATTCCGCTGCCCCGGCCGCGCGCCAGGGAAATGCGGACCGATCCGGAATTCTACCGTCTGATTTCCCGAATTCGCGACAGCTTCGAAGGGGTGTAGCGGATGAAAAGCATGCTGCGGCAAGGTCGCTTGTTTCCCGCGGCGGCGTGGGTGCTGGGGCTCATGATCCTGTGGGAGGCGGTCTCCTGGTTTCTGCTCGAATGGGCCCGGGTGCCGCTCGCCCAATCCAAGTTGCCGTATCTCCACGAAATGGTCCGGTCTTTGGGCGGTTACGGCGCTGTGCTGCTGAAAGAAGGAGCGGCGACCCTGGGCAATGCCGGACTCGGCTTTCTGATGGGGACAGCCGCGGGCGCGCTGCTCGCCGTTCTGATGAGCGTTTCCCGCACGGTCGAGAACCTCGCCTTTCCCTACGCGGTCGCCTCCCAAATGATTCCGATCCTGGGGCTGGCGCCGATCATCTACGGGATCGTGCGCGACGAGCAGGTTTCCCGGATTCTCATATCGGGCTATATCACGTTCTTCCCCGTATCGCTGGGCCTGCTTCGGGGCTTGCGCAGCGTCCCGCCTTCCGCCCTTGAACTCATGCGGGCCTGCGCGGCCAAGCCTTGGGAGGTGTACTGGAAGCTGCGGTTGCCGGCTTCGCTGCCGAGTCTGTTCGCGGGGCTCAAGGTGGCCGCTCCGCTCGCGGTGACCGGCGCCATTCTGGTCGAACTGATGGGCGCACGGCACGGGATCGGCGTGCTTATGCTGCGCAACTTGTATTACGGACCGTCCCACGCCTACCTGTTCTGGTTAACCGTGATGACAGGAGCGCTGCTGGGCATTGCCGTCTCCTGGTTGATCGGCGCCGCGGAAAGGCTGGCGGTGCCGTGGCAGCCGGAATTCCGCGGGCGGGGAGGTGAGCGCGGATGAACGGCGATTCTCTGGTCGTCCCGTCCGAAACCGACAAGGTGTCCGAAGGCGGGGTTCGCGCGATGCGGGGGCGCACGCCGACTGCGGCGCTGCGCGCTTGGGCCCGGACCTTGTTGCCGCTGCTCGCGGGAGCGGTGTTCCTGCTGGCCTGGCAGGCCGAATGGTTCCACTCGCTTTTCCGCTTGAAAACCTACCAGCTTCCGCTTCCATCCGCGATTCTCCAAGCGATGTCCGAGAACGGGGGGATTCTGTTCGATTACGCCCGCTACACGCTGGCCGAAGCCGTGCTCGGCATGCTGGCGGGTTCGGCCGCCGGCTTCCTCGCGGCATGGGGGGCGGCCGCGCGGCCGCGCTGGGGAGCGGGCGGACTCTTGATGGTCGCGTCCCTGAACGCCGTGCCGATCGTTGCTTTGGCGCCCATTATGAACCTGTGGTTCGGGGACGGCATCGGTGCCAGGATCGCCATTGTCGCCGCGGGCACGACGGCCGCGATGGCGATCAACGCGCACAAGGGAATGACTTCGGTCGACCCGCTGGCGCTGGATCTCATGCACGCCTGCGCAGCGACGAAACGGGACATTTTCTTCAAGCTGCGTATGGTAAACAGCCTGCCTTACGTCTTTACGGCGCTGAAAATCAACGCGACTTCGGGCATGATCGGGGCGATCGTGGGCGAGTTCTTCTTCTCCTCGCGCGGTCTCGGCTACTTGCTGTCGGGCTCCATCAAAGTGGCCAAAATGCCGCTGGGCTGGGCCTGCATCGTCGTCGCGGCGGCGTCCGGCATCCTGCTGTACGGAGTGATGGAGGCGCTGGAGCGAACGTTCATCCGCTGGCATCCTTCCCGAAGACGCTGACCCGCAAAGCCGGTATCACAGCCGGTACGGCGCGAAGCCCGGACGGGCATTCCGCCGGACCGATCCCATATCCTTCAGCATGATCCGCCCGCTGTGCGCAAGTTCATTCAGAACGAAGAGGGAGAGAGAATGGATGGAGAAGAGAAACCGGATGTATCGCAAGACCGTTTTGTCGATGGCCCTGGTGCTGGTTTTGGCGATGTTGTACGCATGCGGGAAAAAAACGGAAGCGCCGGCGTCGTCGTCCGCTCCGGCTGCAAGCGGCGCCGCCGCCTCGGAAAGCGCAAGCGCGACTCCGCCGGCATCCGCCGCGGAACCGGTCAAGGTCAGACTGCAGCTCAAGTGGGTCCCGCAAGCGCAGTTTGCGGGGTACTACGTCGCCCTGGAAAAAGGCTACTACAAAGACGAAGGGCTCGACGTCGAGATTCTTCCCGGAGGCCCGGACATCGTGCCGGAGCAGCAGGTGGCGAACGGGGCGGCGGACATCGGGGTCGACTGGGTGGCGAGTCTTCTGGCACATCAGGAGCAAGGGCTTCCGCTCGTGGAGATCGCCCAGGTCTATCAGAAGAGCGGCCTCGTGCTCATCTCGAAGAAAACGGCGGGCATCCGCGGTCCGGCCGATCTGAAGGGCAAGAAGGTCGGCAACTGGATGGGCGGCAACGAGTTCGAAATTCTCGCGCTCTTCGACAAGTACAAACTCGACCCCAATAAGGACCTCCGGTTCACGAAGCAAGGCTTTACGATGGACCAGTTCCTCGGCGGAGAGCTGGACGCCGCTTCGGCGATGATTTACAACGAGTACCACGTGGCGCTGGAATCGGGGGTCGCGGCTTCCGACCTGAACGTCATCGACATGAACGCCGAAGGCGTGGCGATGCTCGAAGACAATCTGTTCGCAAATAAGGACTGGCTCGCCGCCAACAAGGAGACGGCTGCCAAGTTCGTGAAGGCTTCGCTGAAAGGCTGGAAGGACGCCATCGACAACAAGGAATCGGCCGTCGACATCGTCATGAAGCAGGCGGAAGCCGGCAGTACGACCAAGGAGCACCAGCTCACCATGATGGATGAAGTCGCGAAGCTCGTCCTGCCGGAAGGGTTCGACGCCGCGAAGATCGGCTACATCGACGACGCGCTCTTCAAGCAGACGGCCGATATCGCCTTCAAATTCGGCGTCATCAAGAAGGAAGCCGATTTGAAGGCGGCCTATACGAATGAAATCGTGGAAATGGCCATGAAGTAAGCGAATCGGCGGCGTGCGGACGGCTTGGGCTTGATCGGGGCCGTCCGTTGCGCCCGAGAAGGGGGTTGTCTCTACCATGGATCAGGTTACGATCGGACTCATTCAAACCCATCACGACGTCGACGGCGGCGAGCCGGTGGAGATCCACAAAAAAGCGGCGATCGACAAGCACCTCGCGCTCGTCCGCGAAGCGAAGCGGCGCGGCGCCCAAATCGTATCGCTGCAGGAAATTTTCTACGGCCCGTACTTCTGCGCGGAGCAGACGCCGAAGTGGTACGATGCCGCGGAGGAAATCCCGAACGGCCCGACGACGAAGCTGTTCCGGGAGGCGGCCAAGGAGCTCGGGATCGTCATCGTCCTGCCCATTTACGAACGGGAAGGCATTGCGACCTACTATAATACGGCTGCGGTGATCGATGCGGACGGAACGTATCTCGGCAAATACCGCAAGCACCACATCCCGCACGTGCAAGCGGGCGGAGGCGGCTGCGGGTTCTGGGAGAAGTATTATTTCAAGCCGGGCAACCTCGGTTACCCGGTGTTCGACACCGCGTTCGCCAAGGTCGGCGTGTACATCTGCTACGACCGGCATTTTCCGGAGGGGGCCCGATTGCTCGGGCTGAACGGGGCGGAAATCGTCTTCAACCCGTCGGCGACGGTGTCCGGCACTTCGGAGTACCTGTGGAAGCTGGAGCAACCGGCTCACGCCGTGGCCAACGGCTATTACGTGGGCGCCATCAACCGCGTCGGATTCGAGTCTCCTTGGAACATGGGCGAGTTTTACGGGCAATCGTATTTGGCCGACCCGCGGGGCAGCATCGTCGCCGTCGGAAGCCGCGACCAAGACGAGGTCGTCATCGGGGAAATGAACAAAAAGCTGATCCGCGAAGTGCGGGAAAGCTGGCAGTTCTACCGCGACCGGCGTCCGGAGACGTATCTGGAGTTAAGCAAGCTTTGACTTGACCAATCGAAGCATAAGTAGAAGACAGAGGGGGCTTGCGTGATGGCGATGCCGGCAACCGCGCAGAAGCTGCGCAACTATATCGGCGGGAAATGGGTCGAATCGGCCGCGTCCGCGTACGAGGAGGTGCTCAACCCGGCCACGGGCGAAGTCGCGGCTTACGTGCCGCTGTCGGGGCGGGAGGACGTGGACCGGGCGGTGGAAGCCGCAAACGCTGCGTTCCGGGAGTGGAGGAAGGTTCCCGTTCCCCGGCGCGCCC
This sequence comes from Cohnella sp. CFH 77786, assembly GCF_019400745.1. Classification (GTDB taxonomy): domain Bacteria; phylum Bacillota; class Bacilli; order Paenibacillales; family Paenibacillaceae; genus Cohnella. The sequence goes on from NZ_WJIB01000003.1 coordinate 75,588, forward strand.
GGATCCTGTTCCGTTATCAGCAGCTGCTGATGGAGCGCCGCGATGAGCTTGCGGCGATCATTACGCGGGAGAACGGCAAGAACACCGAGGAAGCGCTCGGGGAAGTGCAGCGCGGCATCGAATGCGTCGAATTCGCCGCGGGGGCGCCGACGCTGATGATGGGAACGCAGCTGCCCGACATCGCGACCGACATCGAATCGGGCATGTACCGCTATCCGCTCGGTGTCGTGGGCGGCATCGCCCCGTTCAATTTTCCGATGATGGTCCCCTGCTGGATGTTCCCGCTGGCGATCGTTTGCGGCAACACGTTCGTGCTCAAGCCTTCGGAACGGACGCCGCTGCTGGCGAACCGGCTCGCGGAGCTGTTCGCGGAAGCGGGGCTGCCGCCCGGCGTATTCAACGTCGTTCACGGCGCGCGAGAGGTGGTAAACGGCATCTTGGGCCACGAAGACGTCAAAGCGGTATCGTTCGTGGGCTCGCAGCCGGTCGCGGAGTACGTGTACAGGACGGGGACGGCAAACGGCAAGCGGGTTCAAGCGCTGGCGGGCGCGAAGAACCACTCGATCGTCATGCCCGATGCGGATCTGGACTATGCGGTCAAGAACATCGTCGGCGCCGCTTTCGGCTCGGCGGGCGAGCGCTGCATGGCCTGCGCCGTCGTCGTTGCCGTCGGGGACATTGCCGACGAGCTGGTGGAAAGGCTCGCCGTGGCGGCGGAGCGAATCAAGATCGGCAACGGCGCGGAACCTGGCGTGTTTCTAGGACCGGTTATCCGTCCGGCAAGCAAGATGAGGGCGGTCCGGTATATCGAGAGCGGAGTTGCGGAAGGAGCTGCGCTCGTTCGGGACGGCCGGAGGGATCCGATCGCCGCGGAAGCGCGTTTCCTCGGCCCGACGATTTTCGACCGGGTGGAGCCGGGGATGGAGATCTGGCGGGACGAGATATTCGCGCCGGTGCTCTCCGTCGTCCGGGCAGCGGATCTTGCGGAAGCGATCGCGATCGCCAACCGCTCGGAGTTCGCGAACGGCGCCTGCATCTACACCGACAGCGCGAAGGCGGTCCGGCAGTTCCGCGAGGAGATCGACGCGGGCATGCTGGGCGTGAATCTGGGCGTTCCGGCGCCGATGGCCTTCTTTCCGTTTTCGGGCTACAAGAAGTCGTTCTACGGCGACCTCCACGCCAACGGCCGGGACGGCGTCGAGTTCTATACCCGCAAGAAAATGGTGACCGCCCGCTATTGATCGGAAAGGAGTGGAGCGCATGCTGGATTTGGAAAAGGTGACGAGCGGATTGCTCGAGAAAGACAGGCGGTATTTGTGGCACCACATGGCGTCCTACGGACCGGGGAAAGAACCGCTGATCGTGACCGGAGCGCAAGGCTCCTGGATTACCGATTCGAAGGGCAACCGGTATCTGGACGCGATGTCCGGATTGTATTGCGTGAACGCCGGGTACGGACGGGAGGAGCTGGCGAAAGCGGCCTATGAGCAATTGAAGGCGCTGGCCTATTACCCCCTTACCCAAAGTCATCTCCCGGCGATCAAATTGGCGGAGAAGCTGAACGAATGGCTGGAGGGCGAGTACGTCATCTTCTTCTCCAACAGCGGGTCGGAAGCGAACGAGACGGCTTTCAAGATCGCGCGCCAATTCCATCAGCAGAACGGCGAGTTCGGACGTTTCAAGTTCGTCTCGCGCTACCGCGCCTATCACGGCAATTCGATGGGGGCGCTCGCCGCGACGGGTCAGGCGCAGCGGAAATACAAATACGAGCCGTTAGCCGCCGGATTCCTGCACGTTCAACCGCCCGACAGCTACCGGAGACCCGCCGGGCAGACGGTGGAAGAGTTTAACCTCCGGTGCGCGCAGGCCATCGAGGACACGATCTTGTGGGAAGGGGCGGAGACGGTCGCCGCCGTCATCATGGAGCCGGTCATTACCGGCGGCGGCGTGATCGTGCCGCATCAGGCGTATCTGGACCGGGTTCAGGAAATTTGCCGCAGGCACGGCGTGCTGCTCATCATCGACGAGGTCATCTGCGGCTTCGGGCGCTCGGGGCGTAAGTTCGGACACCAGAATTTCGGGCTCAAGCCCGACATCGTCACGATGGCCAAAGGGCTGACCAGCGGTTATCTTCCGCTTTCCGCGACGGCGGTTCGCAGGGATATCTACGAGAAGTTCCACGACCGGGAGGCGTACAGCCATTTCCGCCATGTGAACACGTTCGGGGGCAATCCCGCGGCGTGTGCGCTCGCGGTGAAAAACCTCGAGATTTTCGAGAGGGAACGGCTCGTGGAACGCGGAAGGACGCTCGGAGAGCGGCTGGCGGAAGAGATGGCGGAGCTCGCCGGTCACCCGATGGTCGGCGACATCCGCAGCTTCGGCTTCCTGATGGGGATCGAGCTGGTGGCGGACCAAGCGACGAAGGAGCCGGCTCCGCTCGCCGAGGTCAACCGGATTATCGGGGAATGCAAGGCGCAAGGCCTCATCATCGGCAAGAACGGGGACACGGTCGCGGGCTTCAACAACGTGCTTGTGCTCTCGCCGCCGCTGTCTGCTACGGACGAAGATTTGGATTTCATCGTACGGACGTTCAAATCCGTCATGAAGGCGTCCGCAGCTGCCGGCACGGGGGTGTCTTCATGAGAATCGGCGTGCCTAAGGAAATCAAAAGTTTCGAAAGCCGGGTCGGCGTCACGCCGATGGCGGCGAAGGAATACGTCCAAGCGGGACACGCCGTCCTGGTGCAGGAGGGCGCGGGAGCCGGCAGCGGTTTCGCGGACCGGGAATACCGGGATGCCGGCGCGGTCGTGGTGGAATCGGCTGCGGAGGCGTGGGCGGCGGACATGGTGATCAAGGTCAAGGAGCCGCTGCGGGAGGAGTTCGCCTATTTTCGGGAGGATCTTATTCTCTACACGTATCTTCACCTCGCGCCGGATCCGGAATTGACCTTGGCTCTGATGGAACGGGGCGTTGTGGCGATCGCTTACGAAACCGTTCAGCAGGACAACGGGAGCCTTCCGCTGCTCACGCCGATGAGCGAAGTGGCGGGACGCATGTCGGTCCAGCTCGGGGCTCGGTTTCTAGAGAATGCCTGGGGCGGAAGGGGGATTCTGCTCGGCGGCGTTCCCGGGGTTCCGCCCGCCCGGGTCGTCATCGTCGGAGGGGGCATCGTCGGATCGAACGCCGCCAAGATGGCCGTCGGGATGGGGGCGGACGTCACGCTGCTCGACGTGAACGCCGAACGGCTTCGCGCGTTGGATGATCAGTTCGCGGGGCGGATCCGCACCGTCGTCTCGAACCCCCATACGATCGCCGAAGCGGTCAGGCAGGCGGATCTGCTCATCGGCGCGGTTCTCATCCCGGGAGCCCGCGCGCCCAAGCTCGTGAGCGAAGACATGGTGCGCGGCATGCAGCAAGGCTCGGTCATCGTCGACGTGGCGGTGGACCAGGGCGGTTCGGTCGAGACGATCGACCGGGTCACGACGCACGATCGCCCGACTTATGAGAAACATGGCGTCATCCATTACGCCGTAGCGAACATGCCCGGGGCGGTGGCCCGAACCTCGACGCTGGCCCTGACGCATATGACGACGCCCTTCGGCCTGCAGATCGCGAACCGGGGTTACCGCGAGGCGGCGGCCATGATCCCGGCAATCGCCAGGGGGATCAACGTGGCGGGCGGCAAGGTGACGCATCCGGCGGTTGCCGCCGCTCAGGCGCGGCCGCATTCGGACGTTCGGGCGGCGCTTCGCGTTTAGCGCGGCGCCCGCGCCGGCCGGGAGAACGTTCACCCTTGGCGCTCGAGTTTGTCCGGGGTTTCGCTCCGATCGCCTGATTTGCCGGGTTCAAGCATTTGGTAGGCCAGCAGGGCGACTTGGATGGCCATGCGGTTGTCCGGCGCCATGAAATCCCGGCCGAGCAGCTCCGCGATTTTCTCGAGACGGTAGTAGAGCGATTGCCGAACGATGTACAGCTTCTGGGCGGCGATTTGCTTGGAGCCGTCGTTGTCCAGAAACGCCTTGAGCGTAGGAAGCAGCTTGCTGCCCTTGGTTTCGTCGTGGTCGATCAGCGGGCCCAAATAATCGCGGATGAACGCCTGGAGCGTCCGTCCGTCGTTGAGGAGCAAGAGAAGCTGAAGAACGCCCAATTCCTCGTAAAAGAGAATCGGTTTGCGCAGGGAGGCATGCAGGGACAATGCCTGGACCGCTTCCTGATAGCCGGTATAGGCGTTTTTCAGTCCGCTGTACGGTTTTCCCGCGCCGATGATCAGCCGCAAATCCTTCAGCTTCTCGTCGCTGCGCATCGCCAAAAACGCCTCGAGCGATTGCCGCAATCGGGATTTGGCGTTCGGCTTGGCCTGGATGTCCAGAGCGATGATGGCCAGCCGGTTGTTTTTCAGCGTGATGTAGGGGCGGAAGCCGTGTTTCTCGAAGGCGGCGCGCAGAATCATGGTCAGATGAAGGCGCAAGGATTCCCAGTCGTAAGCGGGCAAGCGGGAATTCCCGTCATACCCATTTTCGATCTCGATCAGGCAGACCCTGTAGTTCCATTCGTTCAGCTTTTTGAAATCCGGTCCGATCAGCGCTTTGAGCTGCGTGTCATCTCGCTGGGGATTGCTTAGGAGTTCGTCCACCCACAGGTTTTCCGAAAACAGCCTGCGCTCTTCGAGATGGCGGGAACGCAGCAGTTCTTGCGCGATCGCCAGATAGGCCGAATCCAGCAGCAGGTGATCGTACTCGTTCGGTTTGCGGCGGCTGATCATGAGCAGATAGGCCCATGTCCGATCCAGCGCGACGATCGGCTTCCGGATCAGGTGCCAGCCGTCCGTCTCCGCGGCGGTAAACGATTCCGTCCCGCGCGCTTCCGGCTCTTCCGGGACCTGCAGCGTGAGCCGAAGCCATGCGGCTTGTTCTTCTTGCGGGGCGGCGGGGTAAAAGAGCGGTTTGCCGTCCGAGGGCAGGTACACGAACTGCGACTGCGTATGCTTATGGAGGAGCTTGAGGACGCCGGCCAAGCCGTGCGAGCCCAACGTGAGCCGCTGGAATTCGCGCGACAATCTCTCCAATTCCTTCAGCATCGCGTGGTGGCGGTCCAAAATGAGAGAGTGCAAATCCTGCGTGATATCGACGAACCGGACGGTATTCGGAAACAAGATCAGCGGGAAGGTGTGCCGCTCGGCCAACTCGATCCAGAGCGGAGGGACGGAGGGGAAATAGGCGCCGATTTCGATGCATAGGCACGCGGCCTTCTGCCGGATCAAATTTTCCAGGAACTTGACGGAAGAACCGGCGTCCGGATGGAATCCGACACCGGTCGTCAGGATCATTTCGTCGCCGTGAATCAGCGTTTCCGGGCTTGGCGTCTCCAGGATGTGCACCCAGCGGATTTCCCGGTTCAGTCCTTGTTCGCCCGCCGCTACTTGCGCCTCGCGGAAAAGCGGGCGCTTCAGCGCCTCCAGGACGGTTAACGTGCGTTCGGTTTCCATTCGAATCCCCCGTTTCGAAAGCCTGGCCGGCGCTAGTGCCGGCGCAGAGTAAAAGCGCCCGATTGGAAATGTGACATTCTGTCTAATGCGACGCTTACGTTCACGGATTATTATGTTAAATAATATAACACAAATGTAATGAGAAGTACGAAAGGAATGAGGTTAAGACGATAATCTATTGGAGAAGATGAATTTCCTTCAATTTTTTTTATTTATCCATCCTCATGAATGTAATATTATCTGACTTATATATGACTTGGGTGGTGGTCTCTTGAGCTCCTACACGATTAACGCAAATCGGGTGAACCGGAGAATCGAACAACTCTCCCGGATCGGAAAAATCAGCGAGACCGGTGTCTGCAGGCTCGCGCTTTCTCCGGAGGACCGCGAGGCTGTCGACTTGGTGCGGGCCTGGATGGAAGAGGCCGGCATGACGGCCCGCGTGGACGCATTCGGCAACCTGATCGGACGTCTGAAGGGACGCGATCCGGATGCTCCGGCGCTCATGCTCGGCTCCCACATCGATACGCAGCCCTATGCGGGCCGATTCGACGGCATCGTCGGCGTCATAGGAGCGCTGGAGACGGTGCAGACGATCGCCGAGAAAGGATGGGTGCCGGACGTTCCCGTCGAGGTCGTCTCCTTCTGCGACGAGGAAGGCTGCCGGTTCAACAAGGGATTGTTCGGGGTGCGGGGCATGCTTGGCAAGCTGGAAGACGGCGAGCTCGAACGGACCGACAAGAACGGCGTTACCCGGCGGCAGGCGCTGATCGAATTCGGCGGCGATCCGGAGCGGTTCGCGGAAGACACCCTTCCGCCCGGCCGGGTGAGCGCCTTCCTCGAGCTTCACATCGAGCAGGGACCGGTGCTCGAATCGCTCGGCGCGCCGGTCGGCCTCGTGACCGGCATATCCGGACCGCTCTGGTGGACCGTCGATCTGTACGGGTTCGCCGGACATGCCGGATCGGTGCCGATGACGATGCGGCGGGATGCGCTCGTCGGCGCTTCGAAGGTGGTAGTCGGCCTGCAGGAGCTGGCAATCGGGGAGGCGGGAGCGCCTACGGTCGGAACGGTCGGTTCCCTGCGGGTGTTTCCCGACTCGCGGAACATCATTCCGGAGCACGTCCAATTCACCGTCGATTTGCGGGATATCGATTTGGAGCGGAGGAACCGGCTGGAGAAGCGATTGCGTGCGCTGCTCGAAACGGTCTCCCGGGAGCACGGCCTGCGGTACGAAATCCGCGAGGATACGAACAGCGAGCCCCGATATTGCGCGGCCCCGATCATGGACGCCATCCGCAAATCGGCTCGGGAGATGGGACCAGGCGAGGTGCCGGAACTGATGAGCGGTCCCTTTCACGACTCGCTGGCCATGTCTTCCTACTGCGATTACGGAATGATCTTCGTCCGGTGCCGGGAAGGGATCAGCCATAATCCGAAGGAGTACGCCAGTCCGGAGGATATCGCGGAGGGAACCGAGCTTTTGTACCGGACGGCGCTTCGGCTGTGCGGATTATCGGGGAAAACGGAGGGATGACGAATGTGCGGACACAAAACGGTGACGACGATATCGCCCGATGCCTTCGCGCGAAACTTCTCGGAGGCGGTGCCTGGGCTGACGCGCAAAGCGGCGGCCGAAGAGGCGAACCGCTGCCTGTATTGTTACGATGCTCCCTGCATCAAGGCTTGCCCCACCGGAATCAACATTCCATCGTTCATTAAGCGGATCGCGACCGGCAACCTGAAGGGCGCGGCAACGACGATTCTGGATTCGAACCCCGTCGGGGCAAGCTGCGCGCGCGTTTGCCCGACGGAGGAGCTTTGCGAAGGGGCATGCGTGCTGAACGACGCGTCCGAGCCGATCCGGATCGGGCTTCTGCAGCGCTACGCCACGGATTGGGCGATGGAAAGCGGCAAAGCGCTGTTTCGCGCAGGTCCTTCGAACGGGAAGAAGGTGGCGGTCATCGGCGGCGGCCCCGCCGGTTTGTCTGCGGCCCGCGAGCTGGCGCGCGACGGATTTTCGGTCGTGATTTACGAGGCGCGGGAGCGCGCAGGCGGTCTCGACACGTACGGGATCGTTTCGTTCCGGCTTCCGCAGCGGGTTTCGCTCTGGGAAGCGGAACAAGTGGAGAAGCTGGGCGTGGAAATCCGCACCGGCGTGAAGGTCGGGGAGGACGTCCCGGTCTCGGAGCTTCTGGACGATTACGACGCCGTCGTGCTCGCGGCCGGCATGGGATACGTCCCGGGCCTCGGCATCGAAGGCGAGGAGCTGGACGGCGTCTTCGACGCGATTCGGTTCGTGGAGGCGACGAAGGACCGCGGAGGTTCTCTGCCTGCCCTGGCGGGGGCTAGAGTCGCCGTCATCGGCGCCGGCAATACGGCGGTCGACGCCGCCACTTGTTCGGTCCGGCTCGGCGCGGATAACGTGAAAATGGTGTACCGGCGAACGAAGGAAGAGATGACCGCTTACGAATTCGAGTACGAGTTCGCCAAGCAGGAGGGCGTAGAATTCGGTTGGCTCACGGCCCCTAAGCGTATCATCGGAGATGAAACCGGCAAAGTGACGCATTTGGAATGCATCAAGATGGAGTTGTCCGGGGAAGCGGGAAAGGACGGAAGGCGGTTGCCCGTGCCGATTGAAGGTTCCGAGTTTCGGATGCCGGCGGACGCCGTCATTCTGGCAATCGGTCAGACTCGGCATCAAAAGCTGATCGATTCGCTCGGCATCGAGCATAACCGCGGAGTCGTTCTCATCGACGAGGAGACCCGGCGAACCTCGCATCCGAAAATCTACGCCGCAGGCGACATCGTCTTTGGAGCCGGCGGAGGAGAAGCGATGGTCGTATCGGCGGCCGAGCAAGGCAAACGGGCGGCTCATGCGATCAGTCGGGCGCTGGCGCCGCGGGTAGAGTCGGAAGCAGTCTGATTCCAAGTACGGGGAGATGGGGAAATGGCGGATTTGCGCATCAACTTGGCGGGGATCGAGTCGCCCAATCCGTTCTGGCTGGCGTCCGCGCCTCCCACGAATACGGGCTACCAAGTTCAGCGTGCTTTCGAGGCGGGCTGGGGCGGAGCGGTTTGGAAAACGCTCGGGGAGCCGATCATCAATACGTCATCGCGATTTGCGGCCGTTCATTTCGGCGGACAGCGCGTGGCGGGATTCAACAACATCGAACTGATCACGGACCGGCCGCTCGAAGTGAATCTCAAGGAAATCTACGAGACGAAGAAGCGGTTTCCGAAGCACGCCCTCGTCGCGTCCCTGATGGTGGAGCCGAAGCGGGACAAATGGCACGAGATCGTCAAACGGGTGGAAGCGATCGGCGTCGACGGGCTGGAGCTGAACTTCGGCTGCCCGCACGGTATGGCGGAACGCGGGATGGGAGCGGCCTCCGGCCAGCAGCCCGACCTGGTGGAAAGGCAGACTTTCTGGGTCAAGGAAGTCGCCGCGACGCCGGTCATCGTTAAGCTCACGCCCAATATCACGGACATTACGGTGACGGCGAGGCACGCGGTGATGGGCGGGGCCGACGCCATCAGCCTGATCAATACGATCAACAGCCTGGCGGGCGTCGATCTCGACACCTGGAACACGATTCCGCATGTCGGCGGCAAAGGGGCCCACGGCGGTTATTGCGGACCGGCCGTGAAGCCGATCGCGCTGAATATGGTGGCGGAATGCGCAAGACACCCGCAGGTCGGCGTGCCGATCTCGGGCATCGGCGGGATTTCGAGCTGGCAGGACGCGGTCGAATTCATGCTGATGGGAGCGACGGGCGTCCAGATTTGCACGGCGGCCATGCACCACGGTTTCCGCATCGTGGAGGAGATGATCGACGGGTTGAACAACTACCTCGACGACAAGGGTCTCTCTTCCGTTACGGAATTGGTCGGCCAAAGCGTCCCCCGTTATTCCGAGTGGGGCAACCTGGATTTGAACTACGCGGTCGTGGCCCGCATCAACACCGAAACCTGCATCAATTGCAACAAGTGCCACATCGCTTGCGAGGATACGTCGCACCAGTGCATCGAGCGGCATACGGACAGCGATGGGAAGCCGTATTTGAAGGTGCGCGAAGAAGATTGCGTCGGATGCAACCTCTGTTCCATCGTCTGCCCGGTGGACGGCGCGATCGACATGGTGGAGGTGCCGGCCAAGCTGCCGGCCATGACCTGGAACGAGCGGCAGCGCGCGCTCGCTTTGCTGGATGCGCAATCTTCCGAAGCGGAGGTCGGTTGAGCGATGACAAAATTGATCAAAAACGGCACCATCGTGACCGCGTCGGATCAGTTTTACGGCGACATCCTGATCGACGACGGCATCATCGTCATGATCGGAGCGGACCTGGACGCGCAGGGGGCGGAGGTGGTGGACGCTTCCGGCTGTTACGTTTTCCCCGGGGGCATCGATCCGCATACCCATCTGGACATGCCGTTCGGCGGCACGGTGACGAAGGACGATTTCGAATCCGGCACGATCGCGGCCGCTTACGGAGGGACGACGACGATCATCGATTTCTGCCTCACCTCGAAGGGGGTGCCGCTGAAGAACGCGGTTGACGTGTGGCACGCCAAATCGAAGGGGAAAGCGGTGATCGATTACGGATTCCACCTCATGGTGGCCGAAGTGAACGACGACGTGCTGCTCGAGCTTCCCCGCATCATCGAGGAGGAAGGGATCACTTCGCTCAAAGTGTTCATGGCCTATAAGAACGTGTTCCAGGCGGATGACGGCACGCTGTTCCGGACGCTTCAGCTGGCGAAGGAACAGGGCGCCCTCGTCATGGTACACGCGGAGAACGGCGACGTTATCGCCTATCTGATCGAACAGGCGCTGCGGAACGGGCAGACCGATCCGATCTACCATGCGCTGACCCGCCCTCCGGAACTCGAAGGCGAGGCGACGGGACGCGCGGCGGAATTGACCGGGCTTGCGGATTCCCAGCTGTACGTCGTCCACGTCACCTGCGCCGAAGCGGTCCGCAAAATCGCCGAAGCCCGCGAGAGGGGGCTGCGCGTGTACGGGGAAACTTGCCCGCAATATCTGGTTCTCGATCAATCCTGTTTGGAGAAGCCGGACTTCGAAGGCGCCAAATACGTCTGGTCGCCGCCGCTCCGGGAAGCTTGGCACCAGCAGGTCCTGTGGGATGCCCTGTGGAACGGCCAGCTTCAGACGGTCGGGTCCGATCAATGCTCGTTCGATTTCAAGGGGCAGAAGGAGCTCGGACAGGGCGATTTCTCGAAAATCCCGAACGGCGGCCCCACGATCGAGGACCGCTTCAGCATCCTCTATTCGGAAGGCGTGCGCCAAGGGAGGATCTCGCTCCACAAATTCGTCGATATCGTCTCCACGGCCAGCGCCAAGCTGTTCGGTCTGTTCCCCCGCAAAGGAACGATCGCCATCGGCAGCGACGCGGACCTCGTCATTTTCGATCCGCACGTCGTCCGGACGATATCGGCCTCCACCCACCATATGAAGGTCGACTACAATGCCTTCGAGGGCATGGAGGTCACGGGGCAGCCCAGATCGGTCCTGGTTCGCGGGGAGTTCGTCATCCGCGACAATGCGTTCGTGGGCGTTCCGGGAAGCGGGCAGTATTTGCGCCGCCAGCGCTTCAACCGTCCCGACCGGCTGCCGGATAAGGAAAAAACGATCGGAGGCGTCTTCTGATGTCCGCTTACGAGGAATACGCGCAAGAGGTCCGCGAGGTGAACGCCCTTCTGGCGTCGGGATTCATGATCGTTGGCGTGACGGAAGGCCTGGAAGGCATGGACGTCCGGTTCCAGGGGCGGCCGCCGTCTTCCCGAACGGCGGAACTCCGCTTGCTCACTGCCGACGCGAGGAAGTACGTGTCCGCGCTCATTTTCGAATCATTGAGGGCTGGTTCCCCGTCTGTTTGAACAAGAGGTCAGATCCCTGTCCGCCTGAACATGAGGAGCAATCCCCCATCCGCATGATAAAGAGAGAAGCGAAACAGAGACGGGAGCGGAGAGATAGAAAAAAGCGGTTAAACCGGCTCTCGCCGGTTTAACCGCTTTTTCGCTGTTGACCTATGAAGTTCGTTATGCCTTCCCGCATCAAACGGGTATGGTTCGATTCCGGGAGCTGGAACCCATTTTGGTCCTGGCTTTGATGCTGCATGTGCAGCTATGGGAGCTATGGGATGGGCACAATCCTACTACTATGTCAGTGGAGACTCACCTGCTACAGCCGGTAATATTTTGATGAACTGGTATAATGATTATTTCTCTAATATTTCAAGCAGTTTGATTTACTCTTCCTGTACTGAATATCCTTCATGCTGTGGTTATCCTCTTCAGTGTTAATTGCCTTGACGAAAAGCCATCGCCCCTTGATGTGACGATGGCTTTTTAATATTATTACATCAAATCCAACGAAATTTTATTCCCATTATAGCGAATGACACCAGAGGGATCGTTACTATTATGCCGATCTTCTTTCGTTTCATTCGTTGACATGTCATAAACGTAATACTTATCTATTAGAGGATTGGGATCCTGTCCCGGGCTCTCCTGCCAATAAAAAATCTTCGTTTTATAAATGTTATAACCGTAATGGTAACCACCCGCATCATGGAGTGTAGCTACACGGCGGTCTTTTTTGGTTTGAAGATTATACACATGCAACTCGTACCACGCATTTTGTGGTACTTCTGTTGGTTTATAGGCAGTCGTATAAACCAACCATGATCCTGATGCATGTATACCCATCACATAAGCGTACGATGTTACCGTGACAGGTTTCTTAGTAACCGATAAGGGTAGTGAAAAAAGTTTAACTGATTTCTGTACGGTCAAATGCTCCTCTGATTTTGGACTTAAATAAAACGTAATGGGCGTTATCGGATGAATGTTCAGTACGGAATCCTTGTCGGCCAATTGCGGCGCAGGCGTCCAAACGACTCCTCGATCGGTCATTGTAGCAAATATAAAATGTTTCTCAGCTACATCAGAATATGAAACGGAGTACGATTTTCCGTCTAAGCTAATCGTGTATTGCTTCTTTGTTTCGGGTGTTGTTGACACAACTTGATTGTCTGGATGATTGCTGTTTGAAAATGAATCCGTGTGATTGTCGTCCTTTGGTGTCGAAGCTTGACTGGGTGGCGTTTTTGATGGCGAAGATTGACTTGCGTTATCTTTCGATTGTTTTGCAGATGCACTGCATCCTACCAGCACTACCGCGGTAATGATTCCACATAGAAGAAGATAAAATTGTTTTTTCACTTAAGTTTCTCCTCTTAAAAACTTGGTAAAGACTTATTGGATTTAATGTCACATTTAAAATCTATGCTTCCTTAACTAACACCACCTGACTATCGAAGTTTTATGACACTGGTGAAGTTCTCCTTTTCTTTCTTTCTCAAACATCTGCCACAATCTGGTCATATTCTTTTATAACTACTTCCTTTATCAAATGAATCTTCACAACGCCTCGTTTTTTATAGATTCACAAAATTGTTACTACTGAATCCGGATTTCTGCAGACGGATTCGGCATTGTGTGAACGAACTTGATCAAAAAAATTAGCCAACGGGCCTTAAACGCGGGGAGGTTACTATTTGATAAATCCATTCACAAATCATGCCAGAATTGCGGTTCGGAAGTCCTCGCATATTTCCGGAGGACAAAGCGATGGCTCTCGTCTTTTTTGACGGAACGATCGATACGGATACGATCGATCCAGAGTAAGCGTCAAACCCAGCACACCTTCGCCCCCAGCAATAGACGTGAGATAATCCTCCCAGAATCATATTCAAGGGAGGATTTTTCATGACCAGAGAAGATGTCCTGAAGAATCTCGTCGGAACGCCCGCCAATTCACCAACGCCTTACCTCGATTCCGGTTCCTTGAACACGCTAAGGAACGATTTCGGAATGTCCGCCTTGAACCGCAGCGTCTCGCCCGTCGTCGGATGCACGAACGCCAGTACGCTGGCGTGAAGGCCGAGCCTGCCGATCGGCTTCGTGCGCGCGCCATATTTCTTGTCCCCGGCGATCGGGTGGCCCAGATCCTGCATGTGGACGCGGATCTGGTTTTTGCGGCCGGTTTCCAGCCGGATTTCCAGCAGCGAGTATTGACGGTTCGACCGCAGCAGCCGGTAGTGCGTCACCGCGTGCAGACCTTCGCCTTCGCGCGGGCTGGAGTACATTTTCATCGCGGCATTCTCCTTGAGCCACGATTCCACCTTCCCCTCGGGTTCCCGAACCTGGCCCTCCACCAAAGCCGTATACGTCCGTTCCGTAACGACGTCCTTCCAGTTGTCCTGCATCGCCTTCTGTACGCGTTCGCTGCGGGCGAACATCATGACCCCGGACGTGTCGCGGTCGAGCCGATGCAGTACGAAGATCCGCTTACGGGGATCTGCTTTGCGTACATAATCGGTTAGCTGGCGGTACGCGGTCAGCTCCTTCTCTTCCTCTGTCGCCACGGACAGAAGCCCGGCCTCCTTGCGGATTACGATGACGTCCGCGTCCTCGTGCAGGATCGAGAGCCCGACAAATCGCACCGCCTCCGGCGGCCTGCCTTTCCGGATTTCCACCGTATCTCCCGGTTTAAGCGGATGGTTGAAGGCGGTGACGGTGATCCCGCCGACCGACACCTGCCCGCGGGACAGCATCGCCTTGACGGAGTTGCGACCTTGGCCCGGATGCTGGCTGAACAGGAAAGCCAGCAGCTCCGCCGGTTCCCGAACCGTGAAGGTACGGGAGGCTGAGGGGCTGACCGGCTGTGCCGCCCGTGCAGGGGGGGACTTTCGAGCCGGAGTTCGGGCATCGTGTTGAAGCTTGTCGGGTCCTTGGCTGCGGCTCTGGATCTGATTCCGGCTTTGGTTCCGGCTCTCGCTGTGACCCTGGCTCTGTCTATGGGTCCGGCTTTGGTTCCGGCTCTGGCTTTGGTTTTGGCGTTTCAAGGGGGTAAACTTCCTCTCCTTCGTTTCAATTAAGCTGCGTCGAGTAATTCGCGTCGACCGCGTTTTTGATGAATTGCACGGCTTCCGCCCGCGTCAAGGTGTCCTTTCCCAAGTAACCTGCCACCGTGGCCGACGTTTTTCCTTTGGAGTAACCATGGTCCAGCATGAAGCGGATCGCGTCTTCTCCGGCCAACTGCTGTCCGGCTGCGGAAGCGAACAGCTCGGCCACCGCCGTGCGGTTGATCGGCTTGGACTGCAGCGACGTGTCCCGCAACCCTCGCAAGGCGTAGCCGTGTTCGGACGCATAGGCGTAATAAGCGTCGGACCAACGTTGGGTCGGCGTGATTTGCGCGCCGATGGCCACCGTGAACATTTTGAGGAATTCCGCTTCCGTTACCGTGTTGCCCGGCCGGAAGGTGCCGTCCGGATAACCCGAAGCGATCTGGCGTTCCGCTGCCCAGTCGATCGTTTGGCTCGCCCAGTGACGGGCGGTGTCCGAAAATTTCACCGCCGGGTTCTTCGCGCTCATGAAGCTGACCGTGTAAAAGATGCTTTTCGCAGACCCTTCCAGGTCCTTCAATCCGTCGATTCTTACCTCATAAACGTCGCCGGGTTTGTATTCGCCGACCCCGTCCGGCCGGAAAATGATGGCGGGACCCGTGCCGTAGCCGTTGTTTTCGACGTTGAAATAAATGCCGGATTCGGACACCGGATACCGTCCCGCCCCGAAGCGCCAGGTGCGGCCGTCGCGGGTCCTTTTGAGCACGACTTTGACCGAAGAATAGGACGGCTCGGCATACTCGTCCGGATTCACGCTTACGGACCAAGCGGTCGTGGGCTTGAACACTTCGACGGGAAAAGCGCCGCGGGCAGGATAAGGGATGTACTGATAGCCAACCGGCTCGGTGCGGCTTCGGTCGAACACTTGCAGCACGGAGTAACTGAACTCGTCTTTGCCTTTGGCAAGGCCCATCCCGGTATACTTCAGAGGAGGGTTCAGGATCCAGCGCCGGTGCCCCAGACGGTCCAGATTGCTCGTATCGGAGTCTTCCATGTAAGCCTCGATGGAAGAGAACAAGATATGATTATCATATCCAAAAGACGCGAAGATATTGGCGCTGGAAGTGGAAGCGTATCCCTGCTTGTAGAAATCGTCCGGCATGTCGGACGGCTGCGGGGGCTCATGTCCGAACTTGCCCTGGGAGGCGAGCAATACGGCGCCGTACGCCGCGCTCCGGTTTAATTCGCCGGTCGTGGCGACGTCGCTCGGGAGCCCGCTGATGTAACGGTAGAAATTGAGGGCATTCAGCCCGTCCTGCAAATATTCCGCTTTCAAGGTGCCTGGAGCATAGGGAGCGGATACGGAAGGGGCGACGGCGAACGGTCGGCTGAAGTCGGATTTCGGATTCATGTGGGAACGCCACATGGCGGCGACTTCCAGGGCGGTTCGGACCGGGAGGCCGGTATCCGTCTCGGCCGCAGATTCGGCATGGACGGAGGGCACTTCGGGCAGGGCAGCGGCTAGCGACAGCAACAATGCCATGAGGACTGATTTTGCGAGAAACGGTCGAATCGGAGCTCACGCCTTTCCATCAAATCTACTCTATCACCAATATTGTCCTCTATTAAACCTGACAGGTCCATAGTTTCTTTGTCCGTTGACGATTAAAAATGTTTTATGTATAGTGTGTATAAACACATACACACTTGAACGGTTTCGCTTCGTCAATCGTTTAACCGGCAGGAGGAGGCCTAAGCGATGTCCGATTGGAAAACCGCGTGGAGGATGGCCCGGTTCGGGTGGAGACGGGAATGGCCGGGCATGGTCTTCACTTTGTTGTTCGCCCTCTATATCGGTTGGATCGTAGGGTTTACGTTGTATGCACTACTTCGGGAGCGGGCAAGCTTTTCGATGATGCACGCCGTCGTGGATTGGATGTACCTCATGATGTTCCCGGCGTTCGGGCTGCTCATGAACCGGACCGCTTTCGCGATCAGCCGCGACGACGTCTACACAAGGAAGCTTGCGCACTGGCGGACGATGCCGATTCCGCCGGAGACGATCGTGAAAGCCAGGATGCTGAACGCGCTGCTGCTCGTCCCGGCGATCGGCCTCGCTTTTCTCCTGCTGCAATACTTCATTTCCTCCACTCTCAGGGACCAGTTGACGATCATGGCATGGCTGGCGGTCGGATTCATATGGATATGCTACGCGCTCGGGATGAATGCCTTCCTGATCTGGATGGAGCTGGGGTGCAGCGGGAAACGCTACGTTTGGTTATACTGGGCGCTCATGGGCGTATGCATGATCGTGTCCGCGGGACTTGCGTTCGGAGGCGTTCATCTGGTCCGGGGAACGATCGGCGAGATCAAGACTGGGCATTACTATTGGTTGCCGGTCAGTCTTCTCTTCGCGGTGTCGGCCTTGTATGCCGGGTACCGTCTTACCCTTCAGAGGCTGCACCTTCGGCCATACAATCTTTAACGTCTCGAACCGCATGCCCCGGATGCATGCGGTTCAGGGAAGGAGGTGGTCCCGTGTGGCTGCCGATCAAAATTGACGAACAGCGTCCGGAGCCGCTGTACCACCAAATCGAGGTGCAGCTTCGCGGGTTGATTCTCGGCGGACAACTTCGGGAGGGGACCGCGCTTCCCTCCATCCGAGAGTTGGCCGTATCTCTCAAATGCAGCGCGATCACGATCCGGCGGGTGTATCAGGATCTGGAGGCGGAGGGGCTCATCCGCACCCGGCAGGGAGCCGGAACGTTCGTGGCCGGCGTCGACCTGACCGATCGGGAACAGCACCGGCTCAGGCGCGCATCCGAGGAGCTGGAGCGGGCGGTCGATGCGGGCCTGCAGCTGCAGTGTACGATAGAAGAGCTCGAGGGGCTGTTCCGGGACATCGTCCGGACCAAATCGGAGAACAAGGGGGACTCTCCTGATGGATAGACAAGAACAACCCGCGATCCGGCTGGACGGCGTGAAGGCCGGAAGGGAGGGGTTCCGGCTCGGGCCGCTTCACGCCGAGATCCCCCGGGGCTGGGTGACGGCCGTCGTGGGGGCGAACGGGTCGGGCAAAAGCACGCTGTTCCGCACGCTGCTCGGCTTGGAGCCGGTCACCGACGGGCGGCTGGAGGTATTGGGCACACCGGTGGTGCCGCACGGCGACGAAAGCTATAAAGCGAGAATCGGCTTCGTCGCGGAAAGCCCGAATGCTCATGAGAATCCAATGACGGTGGCTGAGAAAGCGGAGTTTGCCTCGTACTGGTATCCGGGATGGGACTGGCAGCGATACCGCCGCCTCGCGGCGAGGTTCGGCGTGGATGAGGGCGCCAAGCTCAAGAAGCTGTCCAAGGGAACGCGCAGAAAGGCGGAGCTGGCGATCGCGATGGCCCACGATCCGGACCTGCTGATTCTCGACGAGCCTTCTTCAGGTTTGGATCCTTTCATTTGGAAAATATGGATGGAAGAGTTGCAGAGTTACTTGGAGAACGGGGACAAAACGCTGCTGCTGGCCACCCACGTGACGGAGGAAGTCAAACGGCTCGCGGATAACGTCCTATTCCTGCACCAGGGGCGATGCCTCGGCTTGTACGAGAAGGACTTGCTGTTCGACGCCTGGCGTTCGCTGCTCGTCCGGGAGACATCCCCCGGAGCCGATGCCGGCAAGCTGCGGGGGGTTCCCGGGTTTTGCCAGATGGAGAGCGCCGGTCCGGGTCTGTACCGGATCGAGGTGGAGTTTGCGGCCGGCGGCGGGCTGGAAGCGTACTTGCAGGCTTGCGGATTCCAGGTGCTGGAGAGCCGGCGCCTGGAACTGGAAGATATTCTAGGCTGTCTGATTCAAAAGGAGGAAGCGAACGTTGAACCCGCTTAAAGTGGAACGCGTCGTCAAGCAATACGGCGACAAAACGGCCGTGAACGGCCTCAGCTTCGAAGTGTCCGAAGGCGAAATCTACGGGCTTCTCGGCGCGAACGGCGCAGGCAAAACGACGACGATGCGCATGGTGCTCGGACTCATTTTCCCCGACGGCGGGGACATCCGATACTTCGGCAAGCCCTACAGCAAAGAGCAATTGAGCATGCTCGGTTACCTGCCTGAGGAAAGAGGCATGTATCCGAAGATCAAGGTGAGCGACCAGATTGTCTACCTGGCCCAGCTTCGCGGCATGTCACGCAAAGACGCGGAAGCGAATTTGCGGAAGTGGCTCGACAAATTCCAGGTGCCGGAGTATTACGACAAGAAGGTCGAAGAGCTGTCCAAAGGCAACCAGCAGAAAATCCAATTTATCGCCGCAGTCATTCATAACCCTCGCATCGTTATTTTGGACGAAGCTTTCAGCGGTCTGGATCCGGTCAACGTCGAGCTGCTGAAGACGACGGTCAAGGAGCTTCGCGACAACGGCACGAGCATCGTGTTCTCTACGCACCGGATGGAGCATGTCGAAGAGCTGTGCCGCAACATCACGATCATGCATAAGTCGAATCCGGTCCTGCAGGGGCCGATCCGGGAGATCAAGAAGAAGTTCCCGCAGGAGCGGGTGATCCTCTCGGCGGACGCACCGATTTCGGGTCTCGAGACCGTCCCGGGAGTCGTCTCGGTCGTTCGCCACGAGCACGGATACGAGCTGAAGGTGCGCGAGCCCGAGACGGCGCAGGCGGTGTTGCGGCACGCGCTCGCCCAAGGCCCCGTCCGCCGGTTCGAGCTGATGGAGCCGACGCTGAACGAGATTTTCATCAAAACGGTAGGTGAAAACCATGAATAAACTGGGGACCGTCATTGCGTTCACGATGCGGAACAAGATGCGCAGCAAAGCCTTCCTGATTTCGACGCTCGTGCTGATCTTGCTGGTTGTCATAGGCGGAAATGTGCCTTATCTGATCAATAAATTCGGCGGCGACAAAACGCGGAGCGTAGGGTATGTGGAAGGGCAATATCCGGAAATCGTTCAAGGATTGAGGACTCTTTACGCCAAGCAGGAAAAACCGGACGTGAAGCTCGAAAACGGGGCCTCGGACGAGAAACAGCTCAAAGCATGGGTCGAGGACGGCACGATCTCCGGATACTTGACGTTCACTGACAATCCGGCCATCGGATTTCCGTCCGCCATCTATCATTCCAAAAGCGCGTTGGGCTCCGATACTTCGCAATCCTTGCAAATCGCGCTGCAAGAAATCAAAAACGATTTCGTCCTGAAGGACGCAAAATTATCCGATGAACAGAAATCGAGGCTGAATGCCCCGATTGCGTTCCAGAACGAGCAAGTGACCGACGGATCGGGCAAAACCGCCGAAGAGCAAGGCACTGCAATCGGCCTCACCTATGTGATCGTGATCCTGTTGTTCATGAGCGTCATGATCTCCGGGCAACTGATCGCCACCGAGATCACGGCCGAGAAAAGCTCGCGAGTCATGGAAATCATCGTGACCAGCGTCTCACCGCTCGCGCAGATGTTCGGCAAGGTGATCGGCACGTTCGTCGTGGCCATCCTCCAGATCGCGGGGATCGTCGGAGCGCTCGTCATCAACCTGAACCTGCCGCATAACGCGGACGCGCTTCAGGGCTTCGGCATCCGGCTGGATACGGTCGATCCCGCCATGATCGTGTACACGGTGGTGTTCTTTCTGACCGGCTTCTTCCTGTACGCGATGATGTTCGCCGCCGTCGGCTCCATCGTCAGCCGAACCGAGGACCTCGGCCAGGCGGTGCTGCCGATTACGATGCTGACGATCGTCGGCTTCTACGTCGCGATGTTCGGCCTCACGCATCCCGACAGCCCGCTCATCGTCGTCTGCTCGTTCATCCCGTTCTTCTCGCCGTTCCTCATGGTGCTGCGGGTCGGACTCGCCGAGCCCGGCTGGTGGGAGATCGCGCTGTCCATCGGCATCTTGCTCGTCTCGATCCTCGTGCTCGGATGGCTGTCGGCCAAGATCTACCGCACCGGCGTCCTCATGTACGGCAAGCGCCCTTCGGTGAAGGAGCTCGTGAAGGCGATGAAGGCTTATAAGGTTTGAATTCGATCCATGAGAACCAGTTAGATCAATCCCTTTGATCTGACTGGTTTTTTTGTTTTTCAAGGAGGTTACTGTCTTCCAGACACAGGTTCCGCGGTATGATCTCCGTCTGACGGATTCTGTCGTCGATTTCAAGCAGCAGCTTCATGAACTGCAATTGTTGTTCCATCTCGATCAGCTCCCGCACAACCGAAACCAATTGTTCTGAAAGTTCACTCAGCAGTATGTCATGCAGGTGTCGACTCTGCCATTGAACATGCCGGCATGTCGGTGAAATGGGATCCGCCGGATGAATCTCATTCGATTCGGGGTGAATCTTATCCGAAAGTGGATGAATCCCATCCGAAACTGCCTGTATCTCATCCGCTAGTTCAGTAGAAGGCGATTTCATGTGCCAAGGATTTGTCGATCGCTCCGGCATGCGTCGCCGATTTGTTCGACAAGTCAATCCAGCCTCCTTGAAGTGATGTTTGGGATCACCGCGCTGTCTATAGCGGCAAGTTTTAGGGCCATCGTATCCAAGCGTTCAAAGAATTCGTTGGCTTAATAATCCAAGAAAAAGAAGCAATCCTACTGCCATGCATTGGCCTGAAGGATTGCTTCTTTTATCGCTTTCTTTCAAAGAACCACTACAATGATGTTTGAGCCGACCCGAACAACCTGAACATTTATACCATACCGGGGTAACGTTCGCCGAATGCCTTTGGACTAACGGCGTCAATAGCGGCTAAATCATCAAGTGTAAGTTGAATATCGACTGCCTCAACATTTTCTTCTAGATATTTTCGGCGTTTCGTACCTGGAATCGGCAACGCGCCTTTCGTTATTGTCCAGGCTATGGCCAGTTGTGCAACCGTGCAGTTCTTCTCTTTGGCGATTTCCCCAAGTTTATACACGATGTCCACATTCTTTTGGAAGTTTTCGCCTTGGAAACGTGGCAAATATCTCCGAATATCATCCGCTTTAAAATCCTCGTATTTACGAAGTTCGCCGGTGATGAAGCCCCTGCTTAGAGGACTGTAAGCTACAAAAGTGATTCCAAGTTCTTTTACGGTAGGAAGAATTTCTTCTTCAACGTCACGACTCCAAAGGGAGTATTCCGTTTGTAAGGCGGAGATTGGATGTACCGTATGTGCTCGGCGAATGGCAGATGCATCTGCTTCAGAGAGTCCAAGATAACGTACCTTTCCTGCCTTAACTAGATCAGCCATCGCTCCAACCGTTTCCTCAATCGGGACATTAGGATCGACACGGTGCTGATAGTACAAGTCGATATAATCAAGGTCAAGACGCCGGAGGCTCTCATCGATTGCTTTCTTTACGTAGTCAGGATGCCCTCCGATGAACTCCCAATTCGGACCAAAGGTAAACTTGGTAGCAACAATGGCCTGCTCTCTTCTCCCTTTCAATGCTTTGCCTAACAATTCCTCATTGTGTCCGTTGCCATACGTATCTGCGGTATCCAGCAACGTTACTCCAAGATCCAGAGCTCGATGAATTGTTTTAATGGACTCTTCATCATCTATGGTGCCGTAAATGCCAGGAGACATTCCCATCATACCCAATCCAATAGAAGAAACGACAAGCTCACTGTGGCCAAGTTTGTGTGTTTTCATTAGATAACCTCATCTCCATTTCTTGACTTCGATGTCCATCATATCACACTAAAATTACATGGTAAACACTTTTTGTTATTTTTGTAAGTCTTGATCCCTTTGCATTTCGTGTATATGCTTTTCAGAATTCAGGGTATAATAAAAAAATAAGGAGGTTAAATCTTGAACAACAATATTAATAGATCGGATAAAATGAACGAGACTCGAGTCAAGCTAGTTACTAAGCTACTCCCTTATTTGCGAAAAAATGGCCTTCAATCCGTTCGGATGGATGAAATCGCAAAAGTGATGGAGATTAGCAGAGTGACTCTATATAAGTATTTTTCAACCAAAGAAGAAATAATCGGATTCATTGTAGATGGTTTTGTTGATTACATGAACGAACTGACTTCCGGCACCTTGGATTCAGATCAAAATTTCGGCACCCGATTCCAGCAAATATTCGTGCAGTCCGTTTCGCTTATTGAGTGTTTCACGGATATTTTCTTAAAGGAACTCGAAACCAGTTACCCGGATTGGTATGATCGATTGAATGAAGCCATGAAGAAGCGAGAACAGCTGGTATTGGCTTTCTACGGAGAAGGAATTCAAAAAGGGATTTTTAACGATATCAATGGCAAGCTGTTAATTATGCAGGATGAGCTTCTAAGGGGAATGTTCAATGTCAAATATTTAATGACGAATCAATTAACCGTTCAACAAATTTTATATGATTATTATCAATTAAAGAAAATTCAGTTATTTAAACCCGAAAAACTTTCAGCCATTGATGATGCTGCCATTATGCCGAGAATTGAGTATTTGGCTCAAAAGATTACCAAAAACCTTTTTTGACAAAAACACGCAGTTCGACTGCGTGTTTTTGTATTTATGCTTCTCAATCCGTTTCGATAGCCTTTTCGCGGGGTCATTTTCATGTTCAGGAGGGATTCAAGAATGAGGATCGTCAAGACGCAGCAGGACCTTGTCGTCCAGTGCTTTGCCGGGGCAACTGATGAATGATCTTGAGTACGACACGGAGAGCGAAATTCGCTTGGGCAGAAAACTATATCGCCGTTTTCGAAGCGGGAGACAACACAGGCTCCTGAGAGTTTCCCCCAAAGAACTTGCCGTTATTTGTGATATGGTTCACCGTAACTATTCTGTACGGAGCAAAAGATTCTTATGAGCAGAATAGCCGGAAACCGTTGGGGGGCCACCTTGAGCCTTCAACGCGTACGGTCAGGCTTTCCAAATGAGATCCATCTTATTGGACAGGGGAGCGAAAAGGGGAGAGAACGCGAGCCTGTTTTCCGTTCCGGCCCTGCATCAGCATAGACGATGACGGAAGGAGCAACAATACACCATAGCAAAGCGCATTTCCAGAATGGAACCGACTCAGCGGTTCCCGAATTGATAAATGGATACTTCAATCGTAGAAATGATACATTTGTAAGCGCAATCATCCATGCTACACTTGACATGTCGAACCGAATCCGCGAATGGAAGCGCTATCCGGAGAGCGCCGTTCCGCACGCGGCATTGCTTAAGCGAATTACAATCAGAGGGGGATTTAGACAGTGAAAAGAACGGCTCTGTTGTCTCTGGTTATCGTAATGATGTTTGCGGCGTTTCTCCTGGGATGTTCGAAGAGGGAAGGGACTTCCGGGGCTTCCGCAACGCCAAGCGCCGCGCCTCAGGAATCGACCGTAAAGGAGGACTCCGGAGCCAAGAGCTCCGGCGGAGAAAAAGTCAAGCTGACGGTTTACAGTACGACGAACGATAAGCCGGTGCAGGAAGTGTACAAGCAAATCGCCGCCGCTTTCACCAGCGAGAATCCGAACATCGAAGTGGATCTTCAATTTCCCGGATCCGAATATGAGAATATTCTGAAGGTCAAGATGGCGGCCAACGATCTTCCCGATGTATTCGATACCCACGGCTGGGCGGTAGTCCGGTACGGAAAGTACCTGGCGGATCTGAGGGACGAACCGTGGGTTCCGAATATGACCGACACGATCAAAGACGTCGTGACGGACAAGGACGGCAAAGTGCATGCGCTCGTCATGAGCGAAGCGAAAGACGGTCTGACTTATAACGTCGACATGCTGAAGCAATATAACATTGAGCCGCCCAAGACATTCGACGAACTGATGGCTGCGGCGGAAAAAATCAAAAAGGAAAGCAAAGGCGCGGTGACTCCGTTCTTCTTCTCGGGGATCGACGATTGGATGATCGGCCAATTTTTCGACTACTTCGCCACCTCCCAGTTGATCAGTCCGCAGCAAAACGAAGCCCAAAACTTGCTGAACAAGACGTTTGACTGGAAGAAGTGGACCCCGCTGCCGGAAAAATATTTGGAGATGTTCAAGAAAGGCTACATCAACAAAGATGTGCTGACGGCCAAGTACAGCGATTTGCCGCAGCAATTCGCCGAAGGAAAAGTCGCGTTCACGCTGCTCGGACCTTCTTTTGCGGATGAAGTGCATAAAATCAATCCCGATCTGAAGATCGGCTTTATGCCGGTGCCTTCCATGGTGAGCGGAGACGAGCCGAACTTCTCCGGAGGAGAGCGATATACCTTCGGCGCTTGGAAGGACGGCAAACATCTGAAAGAAGCGAAGCAGCTCATCGCGTTCTTCGCCAAGACGGAGAACATGGAGAAAATCGCCAATGTGACGAAGCTTCCGCCCGGACTGAAGGGAGTATCGGCCACTCACGAGTTTACCGAGTACTATGAGAAATATGCGAACATCCGCGTATTCCCGTATTTCGACCGGGTTTACCTGCCTAGCGGCATGTGGGACGTCATGTGCAAAACCGGCAGCGCGCTGCTGGGCGGATCCGTCACGCCGGAGCAGTTTTCCGAGAAAATGAAGCAGGAAGCGGAGCGTTTGAGCAACAAGTAAGCGGGAATAAGGTGAAGCGGGGGAAGCTTCCTCCGCTTCCTCGCTTTCCGCAAGGAAGGGGTTGGTAGAACCGTCATGCAAACGTCAACCGAACTTCGGCCGCCGGCTCCGAACCGAAGGCGTACCGGCAAGCTCGCCCATTCACCCTTATGGCTTAATCTTCTGTACGTGCCCGCGCTGGCCCTTTTCGCCGTTTTTATCTTTTATCCCTTTTACAAAGGCATTGTAATATCTTTTACGAACTGGGACGGTTTTTCCCAGGAGTACCGGCATATCGGAATCGCCAACTACAAACGGATGTTTTCCGATCCGGATATCGCCAATGTCATCAAGAACACGCTTATTTACGGAGTAGGCAGCACGCTGTTACAGAATCTGGCCGGTCTGGCTTACGCCTTGTTCCTGAACCAGAGCATCCGGACGCGGGGGCTTGCCCGCACCGTCATTTATTTGCCGGTTATCATCAGTCCGCTGATCATGGGCTACATCTGGTATTTCTTTTTCCAGTATCGGGGCGGCGCGCTGAACGATATCGTTCTGTTGTTCCGGAATGAACCGATCAACCTTCTTGGAGATCCGGGAATTAACGTCTGGATCATTACTTTCGTAAACACGTACCAGTTTCTTGGTATTTCGATGGTTATTTTTCTCGCCGGACTGCAGGTCATCCCGAAAGATTATTATGAAGCGGCTACCATTGACGGCGCGAACGCAGCCGGTAAATTCCGGTACGTTACATGGCCGATGCTGGCTCCTTCCTTGACGATCAGCGTCGTGCTGAATCTGATCGGGGGCTTGAAGCTGTTCGATGTGGTGACGGCCATGACGAACGGCGGTCCAGGCTACGCCTCGGCTTCCTTGTCGAGCATGATGTACCAGCTTTATTTCGGCCGGCAGGATGCCGGTTACGCGGCCTCGCTCGGCAATCTGATGTTTGTGCTCATTTCGATGGTCAGCATTACAGCGCTGGTATTCTTAAGACGGCGGGAGGTGAGCCCGTGATGCGGAATCGTTCAGGGAGAATCGCCCTCTCGTTGCTCATCTGCCTCATTCATGTGCTTCCGTTTTACGTTTTGCTGACCTCTTCGTTCAAGGCGATGGACGACCCGAGCTCCAAATGGGTCATGCCGGGCTATTTTTATCTCGACAACTTCACGAATGCCTGGAAAGAAGCGAATTTGGGCCGGGCTTTTACGAATAATATCGCCATTCTGGTCGGAGCGATCGTTCTCATCGTCATCATCGGTTCCATCGCCGCCTATCCGCTGGCCCGATACAAAACGTCCTGGAACAAATTCGTCTACGCGCTGTTCGTCTCCGCGATGATCGTGCCGCCGCTGACGATTCTCGTTCCGCTGTACAAATTCATGGTCGATATCGGCGGCATGAACTCGTTCTGGGGCATCATTTTGCTTCATGTTACGTTTAATTTGCCGGTCACGATCTTCTTGTACACGGGGTTCATCGACACGATTCCGAAAGAGCTGGATGAAGCCGCGATGATCGACGGTTCCGGCAAGCTGCGCATGTTCTATTCGGTCATCCTGCCGCTGCTCAAGCCGGTCACGGCGACGGTGATCATTCTGACCGGCGTTACGATCTGGAACGATTATCAGTTTTCCGTATTCTTCCTGCAGCAGCCGGATTCGCGAACGATCACGGTCGCGCTGTCGGCTTTCTTCGGCCAATACAACAACAACATCGGATGGGTGGCCGCCGGTTCGTTGATGGGAGCGGTTCCGGTCGCCGGCGTCTATTTGTTCCT
Source organism: Cohnella sp. CFH 77786 (assembly GCF_019400745.1). Classification (GTDB taxonomy): domain Bacteria; phylum Bacillota; class Bacilli; order Paenibacillales; family Paenibacillaceae; genus Cohnella. The sequence continues at coordinate 102,287 of NZ_WJIB01000003.1, forward strand.
GCAGAGGTACTTCATTCACGGATTGTCTTCGGGTGCGGTCAAAGGGTAGCACCGGATTCCGGCACATGCCTGGGGCGTCTTGCGGCGCTGCAGGCATTTTCCAGTTTTCAGGCGGCTTCCCGGCCGATAAGATGGAATTGAACATTCGCTATGCCCAGTATTCCGGAGGAGGGATCAAGTGAAGCTTCGAAGCAAATTATCGCTGCTTTTTCTTGCCACGATCATGATCCCGATTTCGGTGATCATCTTGGCCGTGCCTTCCTTTTATCTTCGTTCCATGAAAGAGCAAATGACGGAAACCGCCAAAGGGACCTTGACGGTTGCGACACAGAATATCGAGATGTACCTGGACGACTTGGATCGGCTGTCCATTACGCCTTACTTCCATTTGGACGTCATGGAAGCCTTGAAAATGAAAGCGAGCAAATCCTACTCGGAATACAGCCCTTATCGGAAAATGCTTGCGGAGAAGGCGCTCACGTTCGCGCTCCCCGCTCAAACCAAAAACATCCGCAAGGACATCATGGGAACGATTCTTCTGCCGTTTGACGGCTCCGTGTATGTCGTGACTCCGGACGGCATTCTGAACGCCGTGAAGGACTATCCCTACAAGGACCAGAGCTGGTACAAAAAAGCCGTCGAGGCGGACGGAGGCGTCGCTTTCATCGGAACGCATCCGCAAGATTATTTCCCTTCGGAGGCAACGAGGACGGCGTTCTCCATTGCGCGGTTGATCAAAGATCCGGACTCGGGCAAACCGCTCGCCGTCATGATGGCGGACGCCGATACCGTCGTATTGGAACGCATTACTCGGGAAATCCGGTTTCATGTCGGTTCCAAGGTGGTCATCCTCGACGATAAACGCAAATTGATTTACGCCAATCGCCCGCTTTCATCGGAGGCGGCCTCTCAAGTGTCGGACGGCCTTGAGACGGTGGAGGACGATAACGACACATTCGCTGCCGTATACAAGACGTTGGATCGGTCGGGATGGAAAATCGCCGTCCTGCTCTCCAATCATGACATCCAATCGCAAGTGCGATGGCTAAAAGAAGTTTGTTACCTTTTTGCGTTCGGGGGATTCGCCGTCACGCTGCTGCTTTATTTCACGCTCTCTTATTGGATGGTCGATCCGTTCAAGAGAATGATTCAGATGATGAAGAAGGTGCAGCGCGGCGATCTGCGCGGCAGGCTGAAGGTCCGGGGCAAGGATGAGGTGGCGCAGCTCGGACATGCCTTGAACACGATGATCGAACAATTGAACGACTTAATCGACAGGGAATACCGCGCCGAGCTTAACAAACGGAATGCGGAATACCGGGCGCTTCAGTCGCAGATTCAGCCGCATTTTCTGTACAACACGTTAAACGGTTTTCTCGCCTTGAACCGGATCGGGCAGACCGAGAGGCTGGAGCAAGCCATTTTCTCCCTTAGCGACATGCTTCGGTATACTCTGGGGCATACCGAATGGACGACGGTTCGGGAGGAGTTCGATTTTCTCCGCCGTTATTGCGAACTGCAGCGGATTCGTTTCGAGGAACGCTTGCAGGTATCCATCGACGCGCAGCCGCAAACGGAAGCATTCAAAATCCCGAAGCTGCTGCTGCAGCCACTGGTTGAAAACGCTATTATTCATGGAATCGAGCCGAAAGACAGCCCGGGACATTTGCAGGTGTCCGCTTGGCTTGACGAAGAGGCCGGAGGCCCGATGCTGCGGATCCGGGTTGCGGATGACGGCGTCGGATTTTCCGTCCGTCCTGAAAGCATCAAGCATAGCGTAGGTTTAACCAACGTCAAGGAAAGATTAAAGCTTGCTTTTGAGAATGCATCATGGGTATTGGAATCGGATCGCGGATCGGGAACCCGTATAACGATCGAAATTCCTGTGGAGGATGTGAAGCCATGAAAATCGTGATTGCAGACGATGAGCGGCTGTCGCGCGTCAATCTGGTGCAGATGATCGGAAAAATGTCCCAGCCCTGGGAACTCGCTGGCGAAGCCGCGAACGGCGAGGAGCTGGTCGAGCTTGTCCGCGAACAGATGCCGGACATCGCCATTGTCGATATCCGGATGCCGAAGATGAACGGCTTGACCGCCATCCAAACGGCCCGCGAAGTATCCCCGCTCACGCAATGGATTATCCTTAGCGGCTTCTCGGATTTTGAATACGCCAGGCAAGCCATTCAGCTGGGAGCTTCGGAATACCTGCTCAAACCGGTTCGGTCGGAGCAATTGGAACAAACCTTGAATCGGGTGTTCAAGGATAATGTCCGGTACAAGCTGTTGCTGAACAAGCAGTTCGAGAATGATTTGACGGCTCTGTACCACGGGCTTGCCTGCATCGATCAAGAGCCGGATGGCAGCATGATGAGAAACGGGAACTTCAGCGCTTTGCTGTTCTATATCGACGGATCCTGTACCGGGGCGGAAATGATGCGCCGGCAGTCCGAATTCAGCCGGGATGTCCGTACGCAATTGGACGATTTGACCCGGAATGGATTTTGCACCGCGCTTGTGGCCCTTTCCGGCGGAGAACTGGCCGCCGTGGCCGCGTCGGAAACCGAAAGAAGCGGTCGGACGGCAGCCATGCTGCGGACCAAGCTGGAAAAGCTGCTCGGGCAATACGGCAGTTCTTCCTTGAAAATAACGGCTTTGCAAACGGCGGAATGCGATTCGTTCCCTTCGTTGTTCGAGCAAACGGAGCTGCTGAGGGAAAAGGCCTGCCTTAGACCGGTCCTGGGCATCGGCCGCCTATGGACGATGGAGGAGATGGATCATTCGGCGAATAACGCAGCATGGACGGAAATCGGCAAGCACCTGATCGAACTGGCAGCGGCGTATAAAGCCAAGCAATATCTGCATTTTCAGAACGGGATCGGCAGCCTGGAGAAAAAGCTGGAACGATGCAAGGACGCTGAGCATCCGAAAGCGGTCGGCAACTGCGCCCGTTTCTTAGCATGTACGATGAATGGTGACGAAGGAGAAGCGCCGAATTTCCAAGCCATCATCGGGCAGTTGAAGAGGCGCGGGGAACGGCTGCTGGAGGAGAACCATAGCGATGACAACCGTCTGACCCGAATCGTGGATCAAGTCATTTCCATCATCGAAGAGAAATACATGGACGATATCAGCCTGGGCCAGATCGCCGCCGAGCTGGACATGACGCAAAATTATTTGAGCTTTTTATTTCACAAGCAGACAGGTACGACGTTCATGAAGTACCTCACCCGAATCCGGATGCTGAAAGCCAAGGAGCTGCTCAGCGGCTCGGATATGCAAGTTCAACAGGTTGCAAACAAGGTCGGTTATTATAGCACCCGCTATTTTTCCAAATTGTTCCGGGAAGCGGCAGGCTGCCAGCCTTCGGAATACCGCAAGAGATTCGAGAAGGTCAATTAGAGACAACTGGAGAAGGACTGCATAGTCGCGCTCGAGATCGCCTCCGCAGCCACAACCGCGATCCGAACCGGGCGCAAGGTTGAACTTGTAAGGAAGAGATCGCGTTTTTCCTGAGGGGGTGCTATTATGGCTATAAATTCGTATGATAGCCGCAGCCTGATATCGAAAGTGATCAGCAACTCGGCGAATTTATGCCCGAACTGGCGATCCGAAGATCGACCGGTCGTCCGAACAACAACCAAAGACTGGATGAAGAATGATGAAGCCAACGATTTACGATATCGCCAGAATCGCGGAAGTGTCGACAGCCACCGTCTCCAAGGTATTGAATAACAACGGGCGGATCAGCGAAAAAACAAGAAAAAGAATTTTGAAAATCATGGAGGACCTTCAGTATCAACCGAACGTGCTGGCGTCCGCCATGAAAGGCAAATTCACGTATCAGATCGCTCTCCTGATTCCCGATATCGACAATCCGATCTATGCCCAGTATTTGAAGCATATAGAAGAACGCGGCCAAGGGTTCGGTTTCAGCATCGTCATGTGCAGTACGGACAACAATCCCGAGAAGGAAGCCAGGCATGTCTCTTTAATGCTGCAGAAGCGGGTGGACGGGTTCATTATCGCTTCCAAGTTCAAAAACGAAGAATTGCTGAATAAGCTGCTGAAAGACAAGGTTCCGGTCGTTTTGTTCGCCTATGAAAAGCCTGAATTGCTGATCGACAGCGTCACGGCGGACGATTTTTTGGGCGGCATTGCGGCTACGGATCACTTGGTATCCCTGGGACATCGACGTATCGCCATGATTGCCGAGGATTCGTACAGCGGCAAAGAGCGGCTTCGAGGCTATATGACCGCTTTGCGGAGTGCGGGGATCGAACCGGACGAATCCCTCGTCATTTACAGCGGAGCCGGATTGGAAGACGCGGAGGAGACTGGCGGACGGCTGTTGGATGTAAAGGAAAGGCCGAGCGCAATATTCGGCTGCAACGACATTATGGCTGTAGGCGCCGTGCGGGCAGCGAGAAAACGGGGCCTAGCCGTGCCGGACGAGCTTTCCGTGATCGGATTTGACAATACGGCCTTGTGTACCGTCAGCCACCCGGAGTTGACCTCCATCTCGATGCCGGTAAGCGATTTGGGCCAGAAGGTGATGGAAGTGATCGTCGACAAAATCGAAGGCAAAGACAAGATCAAGCAGAGAATCCGGTTGTTCCCCGAGCTTGTCGTACGCGGCTCCACGGCGCAAAAGCGATAAACAAAGGAGTTGCAAAACCGGATACCCTGATATAATATAAGATCGACAGTGGGTAATCGATTAACCTACTCTGGCAATTCGCCTCGGTTGCCAACTAATCGCACGACAAATGAAGAATTTGCAAGCGCTTTCCAGAAAGCGATCCACCGATTGGAGGGTGAACATGAAAACGATCCGCTTGACGATGGCACAGGCACTTCTGAAGTTCCTGGATCGGCAATACGTCTCGATCGACGGAACGGAAACCAAGTTCGTGAAAGGCGTTATGGGCATTTTCGGGCATGGCAACGTGACGGGGCTCGGCGAGGCGCTAGAGCGAAGTGCCGGAGACCTGATCTATATCCAAGGCAAGAACGAACAAGGGATGGTTCACGCCGCAACCGCATACGCGAAGCAGATGAACCGCAGGCAAATTTGGGCCTGCACCTCTTCCATCGGCCCCGGGGCGCTCAATATGGTGACGGCGGCGGCGACGGCGACGGTGAACCGCATCCCCGTGCTGCTGCTTCCCGGAGACAACTTCGCGACCCGTCAGCCGGACCCGGTGCTTCAGCAGCTGGAAGTGGCCGGGGATTACACGGTCTCGGCGAACGATCCGTTCAAGCCGGTCAGCAAATATTGGGACCGGATCACGCGTCCCGAGCAGCTGATGACTGCCGCGCTGCAGGCCATGCGCGTGCTGACCCACCCTGCCGAGACGGGAGCCGTTACGCTGGCGCTGCCGCAGGATGTGCAAGCGGAGGCTTACGATTATCCGGAGGAGTTCTTCGAGAGGCGTGTCCATTACATCGATCGGCGTCCGGCGGCGGAGGAGGCGGTCAAGCGGGCGGCGGAGCTGGTCAAGGGCAAGAAGCGGCCGCTGCTGATCGCGGGCGGCGGGGTTCTGTACAGCGGCGCGGCGAACGAGCTGGCGGATTTCGCCGAAGCGTTCGGCTTTCCGGTCGCCGAGACTCAGGCGGGGAAGAGCTCGCTGCCCTGGAACCATCCGCTGAATGTCGGCGCGATCGGGGTCACCGGGTCGCTGGCGGCGAACAAGCTCGCCAAGGAAGCGGATCTGATCATCGGCGTAGGCACGCGGTATTCCGATTTTACGACAGCCTCGAAATCCGCGTTCGCCGATCCGGAAGTCCGCTTCGTCAACATCAACGTCAGCGGCTTCGACTCCGCGAAGCTGAGCGGGGCGGCCATTACGGCCGATGCGAAGGAAGGATTGAAGGCGCTGAAGGACGCGCTGGCCGCGGCCGGCTACCGGAGCGCATATGGGGATGGGGAAATCGCCGGGCTGAAGCAACAATGGGATGCGGAAGTGGACCGGCTGTACGGACTCGAAATCGAGGCCGGGCTGGCCCAAACCCGCGCGCTCGGCGTCATCAACGAGACGATCGATCCGAATGCCGTCGTCGTTTGCGCGGCCGGCAGCCTTCCGGGCGATTTGCACCGGCTGTGGAGGGCGCAAACGCCGAAGTCGTACCACATGGAGTATGGATTCTCCTGCATGGGCTACGAGGTCAGCGGGGCTTTCGGCGCGGCGCTCGCCGAACCGGGACGGGAAGTGTACGCGGTTGTCGGGGACGGCAGTTATTTGATGCTTCATTCCGAGCTGGTGACAAGCCTTCAAGAGGGCCGCAAATTCACGATTTTACTGTTCGACAACCATGGCTTCCAATGCATCCACAACTTGCAGAGAGGACATGGCAGCGACGGCTTCGGCAACGAATTCCGCTACCGCGAGAGCGGGACGGGACGTTTGACGGGCGGCTACCTGCCGATCGATTTCGCCGCGCATGCCCGCAGCTTGGGCGCGAAGTCATACAAGGCCCGCACGGCGGAAGAGCTGCGGGAAGCGCTGAAGCAAGCGAAAGCGGAGACGGTCACCACCCTGATCGAAATCCCGGTCGTGCCGGGCACGAATACGGGAGGCTACGAGTCCTGGTGGAACGTGGGCGTGCCCGAAGTGTCCGTCAGCGGCAAAGTCGTTACCGCGCATGAAGAGATGAAGAAGCGAATCGACGCGGCGAGGCCTTATTAAAGAGAAAGGGGGACGTTCGAGATGGCTAAACTGCCGTTCCGGCTCGGGGCGCACCCGATCAACTGGGTCGGGGAAGACGTGAAGGAGCACGGCGCCGATACGACGTTCGAACAAATCGTGGACGACATGCGGAAGCTGGGTCTCGAGGGCACCGAGATGGGGCGTAAATACCCGGTCGATCCCGCGGCACTGAAGCGGGAACTGTCCGATCGGGGCCTTACGCTCGTGTCGCAGTGGAAATCGGTGCTGTTTTCCGATCCCGCTTACCGGGAGCGGGAGCTGCAGGCGTACCGCAAGCACGCGGAGTTTTTGCAGGAAATGGGCGCCGCGGTCATCAGCACCTGCGAGGTCGGCGGCTCTCTGCATTTCGATCCCAGGCGGACGCCGAACGAGAAAGAAGTGCTTCGGCTGGACGATGCCGGCTGGAACAGCTTGGCCGAAGGGCTGAACGCCGCCGGAGCGATCGCCCGGGAGTATGGGCTTCAGCTCACCTACCACCATCACGGGGGAACCGCCGTGGAGCGGCCGGAGGAAATCGACCGCCTGATGGAGCTCACCGATCCCGAGCTCGTCTACCTGCTGTTCGATACCGGGCACGCGTATTACGGAGGAGCCGAACCGCTTGACGTGCTTCGCAAGCATTACGGTCGCATCGCTTACGTTCATCTCAAGGACGTCCGGAAGGCGGTGCTCGAGGAAGCGCGCGCGGAAGGCGCCGATTTCGTCACCTGCATCCGCAAGGGCGTCTTCACGGTGCCGGGAACCGGGGATTTGGACTTCCGCCCGATCGTCCGCGAACTCGTCGGCCGCGGGTACAGCGGTTGGGCGATGCTGGAAGGCGAGCAGGACCCTGCCGCGCATCCGGCTTACGAGTACGCCAAACGGGCGATTGAGTATTTGGACTCCCTTATTTCGACGAAGGCAGGCGATTGACATGACCTATCTCGCTTTTCCGGCTGGGAAGACGCTGGACTTTACCGCCGTCGGCAGGCTTTGCATCGATTTGAACGCCAACGAGATCAACCGCCCGATGGAAGAGACGGTGACGTTCACGAAGTATGTCGGAGGCTCTCCGGCCAATATCGCCATCGGCATGTCGCGGTTCGGAATGAAGACGGCTTTCGTCGGCAAAGTCGCGAACGATCAGATGGGCCGGTTCATCCAAGGTTACCTGGAGCGAAACGGCATCGAAACGGGCAATGTGGTGATCGACCATACGGGAGCGGTAACCGGGCTCGCATTCACCGAAATCAAGAGCCCGACCGACTGCAGCATCCTGATGTACAGGGACAATGTCGCGGATCTGAAGCTGGCTCCGGGCGAAGTGCAAGAAGAGCTGGTCGCGCGAACGAAGCTTCTGCTCATCTCGGGGACGGCTCTGGCCAAGAGCCCGTCGCGCGAGGCGGTGTTCCAGTCGCTCGCTTACGCCAAGAAGCATGGAGCCGTCATCGCCTTCGACCTCGATTACCGTCCGTACACCTGGACTTCGCCCGAGGAGACGGCCGTCTATTACAATCTGGCCGCGGAGAAGTGCGACATCATCATCGGCACGCGCGAAGAATTCGACATGATGGAGAAATTCGAGCGCAATCCGGAGCGCAATGACCGGATCACGGCCGCCAAGTGGTTCGACTACTCGGCCAAGATCGTCATCATCAAGCACGGCAAAGAGGGCTCCATCGCCTATACCAAGGACGGCGCCGCCCACCGCGCGAAGAGCTTCCCGGCCAAGGTCGTCAAGACGTTCGGGGCCGGCGATTCCTACGCCGCAGGCTTCCTGTACGGCATCATGCAAGGATGGACGCTGGAGAAAAGCATGGAGTTCGGAAGCGCCTCGGCCTGCATCGTCATTTCGAGCCACAGCTGCTCCGACGCGATGCCCTCGGCCGAACAGGTGCACGAATATATCGACCGCTGCAACCGAGGCGAAATTACGGCTTCTTGATCGGATCGACCGGTTTCGAAAATTCATGAGCGATAATGGGGAAAGGGGAACAGCACCATGACTACCGTCTTGAAAAACTGGATCGGCGGCGAGTGGATCGACTCGTCGGCAACCGGGACAGAACCCGTATTTAATCCGGCCACCGAAGAGGTATTGGCCCTCGTGCCGCTGTCTGTCCAAGAGGATGTGGACCGGGCGGTTCAAGCGGCGCAGAATGCGTTCCAGACCTGGAGCCGCACGCCGGTTCCGCGCCGCGCCCGCGTGATGTTCAAATACCAGCAGCTGCTGGTGGAGAATTGGGAAGAGCTCGCGAAGCTGGTCACCCTGGAGAACGGCAAGAGCTACAACGAAGCGTACGGCGAAGTCCAGCGCGGCATCGAGTGCGTCGAATTCGCGGCGGGCGCGCCGTCGCTCATGATGGGCAAGCAGCTCCCGGATATCGCAACGAACCTCGAATCCGGCATGTACCGCTATCCGATCGGGGTCGTCGGAGGCATTACGCCGTTCAATTTTCCGATGATGGTACCGTGCTGGATGTTCCCGCTGGCGATCGCGTGCGGCAACACCTTCGTGCTCAAGCCTTCGGAGCGCACCCCGCTGCTGGCGAACCGGCTGGCGGAGCTGTTCCACGAGGCGGGGCTTCCGGCGGGCGTCTTCAATATCGTACACGGGGCGCGAGATGTCGTGAACGGCATTCTGGAGCATCCCGGCATCAAGGCGGTTTCGTTCGTCGGCTCCCAACCCGTTGCCGAATACGTATACAAAACGGCTTCCGCGCACGGCAAACGAGTGCAAGCGCTGGCCGGCGCCAAGAACCACTCCATCGTCCTGCCGGATGCGGACCTCGATCTTGCGGTCAAAGAAATCACCAACGCCGCCTTCGGTTCGGCGGGCGAGCGCTGCATGGCTTGCTCCGTCGTCGTGGCGGTAGGCGAGGTCGCGGACGCGCTGGTGGGCAAGCTGGTGGAGGCGGCGAACAAAATCACGATCGGAAACGGCCTGACGGAGGGAGTCTTCCTCGGACCGGTCATTCGCGGACCGCACAAGGAACGGACGATCCAGTATATCGAAACCGGCGAGAAAGAAGGCGCGCTGCTCGTTCGCGACGGCCGCAAGGACGAGGCGGCCGGCGAATCCGGCTATTTCGTGGGCCCGACGATTTTCGACCAAGTGGAGTGCGGCATGAAAATTTGGGAAGACGAAATTTTCGCGCCGGTGCTCTCCATCGTTCGCGTCGGTACGCTGGAAGAGGCGATCGAACTGGCGAACCGCTCGGAATTCGCCAACGGCGCTTGCATCTTTACGAAGAGCGGCGGCAGCGTTAGGCAATTCCGCGAGACGATCGACGCCGGCATGCTCGGCGTGAACCTTGGCGTGCCGGCTCCGATGGCGTTTTTCCCGTTCTCCGGCTGGAAAAAATCGTTCTACGGCGATCTGCACGCCAACGGAACGGACGGCGTGGAGTTCTACACCCGCAAGAAAATGGTGACCACCCGCTGGTAAGCGGGGCAGGGGATTCGGGCGCAGCCGTCTTGGGAGGAAGAGAACGAAATGGCGCTTGTTTCGATGACTCGCATGCTGCAGGAAGCGGCAAACGGTCACTACGCGATCGGTCAATTTAATTTGAACAACCTGGAATTCACGCAAGCGATTCTGCAGGCGGCGCAAGAAGAACGGTCGCCGGTCATTCTTGGCGTCAGCGAGGCCTACATTCCCTATATGGGAGGATTGCCTTGCATTGCCGGAATGGTCCGGGCGCTGATCGAGCACTACGGCGTCACGGTACCCGTCGCCCTTCATCTGGATCACGGATCGACCTACGAGGTCTGCATCCGCGCGCTGCATGCGGGGTTCACCTCCGTGATGATCGACGCTTCGCATCATCCTCTGGAGGAAAACATCGCCGAGACGCGGCGGGTCACGGAGGCGGCCCATGTCCTGGGGGCATCGGTGGAAGCGGAGCTCGGACGCATTACGGGGCGCGAGGACGACCTGGTGGTGGACGAAGCGGAAGCGATGTACGCCGTGCCCGGGGAGTGCGTACGGCTCGTGCGGGAAACCGGAGTCGATTGCCTGGCTCCGGCGCTCGGATCGGTGCACGGTCCTTATCGCGGACAGCCCAAGCTCGGTTTCGGGCGGATGGCGGAAATCCGCAGGCTGACGGGCGTGCCGCTCGTGCTTCATGGAGGCAGCGGCTTGCCGGAAGAGGAAATCCGGCGGGCGATCGACCTCGGAACCGCCAAAATCAATGTCAACACGGACAACCAAATGGCCTGTACCTCCGCCATCCGCAGCTATCTGAACGAGCATCCGGAGGCGTACGATCCGAGACATTATTTGAATCCGGCGCGGGAAGCGATCAAGGCGTCGGTGAAAGCGAAAATGCGTTTGTTCGGCAGTACGGGAAAAGCGGGAGGAAACAAGGATGAAAATTAGGATCGGGATTATCGGCGCGGGCCGAATCGGCAAGATTCACGCCGACAACCTGCTGCGGCTGGCGCAAGCGGAAGTCGTCGCCGTAAGCGACCTGTATGCGGGTCCGGAACTGGAAGTCTGGGCCGCGGACCGGGGAATCTCCACCGTCACGAAGAACAGTGACGACATTATCGCAAGACCCGACATTGACGCCGTGTTCATCTGCTCGTCTACGGATACGCACGTGCCGCTCATCAAGCAGGCCGCGCGGGCAGGCAAGCACATTTTCTGCGAAAAGCCGGTGAGCATGGACATCGCGCAAACGGAGGAAGCGGTGGAGGCCGTGCGCCAGGCGGGCGTGAAGCTCCAGATCGGCTTCAACCGCCGTTTCGACCACAACTTCAAGCGGGTGCGCGAGCATGTGCAGGCGGGCACCATCGGCGACTTGCACATCGTGAAGATCACCTCGCGGGACCCGAATCCGCCGCATGAGGACTATATCAAGGTGTCGGGCGGCATTTTCATGGACATGATGATTCACGATTTCGACATGGCCCGATTCCTGTCCGGCAGCGAGGTCGAAGAAGTGTACGCGCAAGGCAACGTGCTGGTGGATCCGGTGTTCGCCAAATACGGTGACGTGGACACGGCGGTCGTCACGCTGCGATTCGCGAACGGCGCTCTCGGCGTCATCGACAACAGCCGCCAAGCCGTGTACGGTTACGACCAGCGGGTCGAGGTATTCGGCTCCAAAGGCAGCGTCGCCGTCGCCAACGACCACCCGAACACGGCGGTCGTCAGCACGGCCGAAGGCATCGTCTCGGACAAGCCGCTGCATTTCTTCCTGGAACGGTACAATGACGCCTATATCGAAGAAACGCAAATGTTCATCGATAGCCTTGCGAAGGGAGCGCCTCTGCCGGTCGAAGGCAACGACGGCTTGCAGGCGGAACGGATCGCTTTGGCCGCCAAGCTCTCCTCTCGCCTTAAGCGGCCGGTGAAGCTTAGCGAAATTCATGAATTGAGCAAGGCCTGAACGATCGTTGCCCAACCCGGGCGACAAAGCAGGAGAATCGAAGGGGTGTAATCCGATGTCTAACTTGATCGTCGCGCCGGAGCGGCATCCGGACAAGGACGGCCGGGTGCTGTCCATTACGCCGGAATCCGCCGGTTGGACCTATGTAGGGTTCGAGGTCGTTCGGCTTGCCGAAGGGCAGACCCTGAGCCGGGAAACCGGCGAGCGCGAAGTCTGCCTGGTGCTGATTGGCGGCAAAGCGGACATCTCGACGAAATCCAAGTCCTGGACGGGCATCGGACAGCGGATGAGCGTGTTCGAGAAGACCCCGCCGTATTCGGTTTATGTGCCCGACGGGGACCGGTACGAAGTGCTTGCTCTCACCGAGCTGGAATTGGGCGTGTGCACCGCTCCGGGCCGGGGGAATCACGAGGCGAGGCTGATCGCGCCGGACAACGTAGGCAAGGAAATCCGGGGATACGGCAACATCGAGCGCCAGATCCACAACATCCTTCCGGAACGGGAGCCGGCCGACAGCCTCCTCGTGGTGGAGGTATTCACGCCGAACGGCCATTGGTCCAGCTACCCGCCGCACAAGCATGACCGCGACGCGCTTCCGGAAGAGTCGCTGCTGGAGGAAACGTATTATTTCCGGGTGCAGCCGGGGCAAGGGTTCGCCATCCAGCGCGTCTATACGGACGACCGGTCCCTGGACGAAACGCTCGTCGTACGCGACGGCGAGGCCGTGCTGGTGCCCCGCGGATACCATCCGGTTTGCGCGCCGCCGGGATATGATGTTTATTATCTGAACGTAATGGCGGGACCCGTGCGTACGTGGAAATTCCATAACGATCCCGATCACGAATGGCTCATGCCCAAGCCGGCCGCTAAATAAGGCGAAATGCTTGTTGCAAACGAATAGCAGCGCCGAATGTCAGCCCGCCCTTACGGATGGAAGGAGCGGGCTATGTTCATGATTCGGAAAGGATAATACCCGCCATCCTTATCCGAATCACCTCCGATAAAACGTCTATCCGTCCGTAAGAACGGCGTAGCCGGTTTACTTGATGAACGCGAATAACGTCTTTTTCGGAGCAGGTCAAACGCCACGGATTGACAAACGACGAAGCAGCGGCTAATATGAACACGTAGTTTAGTAAATTAGTAATTTAGTAAAATACTGAACAAGAAACCTTGAAGCGAAAAGAGGAACCCCTGATGAAAATCCCGACAACCCTTAAACATAAGCCCGTCGTCGTATCGGAGAATTACGGGCAGGTGGACGGCCGGTTCGCCGGCAACACCGACGCCAAAGGGCTTTCCCTGGGACTGGCCCAATGGAACGACAGAGGCAAGGTCGACATTTCGGCCAAGGTGTGGAGGTACACCGGCGAGAAGTGGTCCCGGCAATCGGAGGAGCTGCCGCTCCATCGCGTGCTGGATTTGTCCATCCTGATCTGCCGCGCCATGGCGCATTTTCGGGAAGCTTACCGTTACGAGCATCTGTACGACCCGCAGAATCCCGTGATCGACCGGGTCGGCCTGCAAGGGGATGCCATGACCGTCGCAGTGTGCACGGACAACGAAAGAATCCAAGAGGACATCAAGCTGTTCAGCCAAGCCTTAAGCAACGACGACGAGCTGATCGGGGAGAGGCTTCGCACGTTATCGAGCATTCTCGAAGATATGGGGTATTGAGATGTTATCCAATCGGGGGCACGTTCGCCGACATGAATCAAGGTGGGGGCACTGCTGCAGGGCCTCATAACCGGCAAGAGAGGAGAACGACATGGACAAGAGCAGACGCAAAGAACTGCTTGAGCAGTATAAGGAGATCAAGATTTACATGGGCGTCGCCCAAATCAAGAATAACGTCAACGGCAAAATCTACATCGACAGCTACCCCAACCTGAAAAACAAATGGTTCACCCTGCGGATGCAGTTGGATATGGGAAGGTTCGCGAATGCCGGGCTGCAGAAGGATTGGAAGGAATTCGGAGCGGATGCGTTCACCTACGAAGTGTTGGAGCAGAAGGACACCGAGAAGATCGCCGACATGCGCTGGGAGCTCAAGCAAATCCTGAAGCCGTGGCTGGAGAAGCTGCAGCCCTATGGAGACAGGGGCTATCATAAGCCGCCCGCGGGCAAATGATCTTCCTCAATCCGGCCCTCAGGGGGCCGGATTTTCTTCGGGGCCGGATTCGTGTTCGCCGAAATAATGTCCCATAGTCACTAATAGTCCTGCCGTACCGTCTATTCGCCGAAATAATGTCCCTCCGCCACTAATTAGCCTGCCGCACCGTCTATTCGCCGAAATAATGTCCCTCCGCCACTAATAGTCCTGCCGCACCGTCTGTTCGTCGATATAATGTCCCTCCGCCACTAATTCGTCTGCCGTACCGTCTATTCGCCGAAATAATGTCCCTGCGCCACTAATAGCCTGCCGTACCGTTTATTCGCCGAAATAATGTCCCTGCGCCACGAATAGTCCTGCCGCACCGTTTATTCGCCGAAATAATGTCCCTGCGCCACTAATAGTCCTGCCGCACCGTCTATTCGCCGAAATAATGTCCCTCCGCCACTAATAGTCCTGTCGTACCGTCTTCTTGCCGAAATAATGTCCCTGCGCCACGAATAGTCCTGCCATACCGTCTTCTTGCCGAAATAATGTCCCTGCGCCACGAATAGTCCTGCCATACCGTCTATTCGCCGAAATAATGTCCCTCCGCCACTAATAGTCCTGTCGTACCGTCTTCTTGCCGAAATAATGTCCCTGCGCCACGAATAGTCCTGCCATACCGTCTATTCGCCGAAATAATGTCCCTGCGCCACTAATTCGTCTGCCGCACCGTCTATTCGCCGAAATAATGTCCCTTCGCCACTAATTCGTCTGCCGTACCGTCCGTTCGCCGAAATAATGTCCCAGCGCCACTAATAGTCCAGCCGTACCATCTGTTCGCCGAAATAATGTCCCTCCGCCACTAATTAGCCTGCCGCACCGTCTATTCGCCGAAATAATGTCCCTGCGCCACTAATTAGCCTGCCGCACCGTCTGTTCGCCGAAATAATGTCCCTCCGCCATTACAAAATCCGTTCCCTTTGTAAGCGCATCAAAAAAAGATTGACAACGGAGAAATAGGGGTTATAGAATAAAGAAAAACGATTACGTAAACGTTTTTTTAGGCGCATTCGAGGTGAAACCATGGCAGACATCAAGCAGGTAGCCGAAAGGGCCGGCGTATCCATCGCGACCGTTTCCCACGTCATCAACCATACGCGTTTCGTGTCCGAGAGCACGAAGAACAAGGTGCACCGGGCCATGGAGGAACTGGATTACCAGCCCAACTCCTTGGCTCGAAGCCTTCGGAATCAGAAGACGAAGACGATCGGCTTGATCGTTCCGATTTTGCCCTCGGATACTTCCAATTTCTTCTTCATGACGATTGCGCAGGGCATTCAGAAAGCGCTGAAACGTCACGGTTACCAGGTGTTGATGAGCAACAACTCGACCGAAGAGCTGGAGGAAGAGAAGGAGCAGATCAGGCTTTTCAATTCGAAGCAGATTGACGGACTCATCATTGCTTCCATTGCCGATGAAGTGAGCTACTTGAAGGACACGGTCCGTTCCCATTACCCGGTCGTGTTCATCGATCGCAAGCCGATAGGCTACAATGGCGACTTCGTGTTGGCGGACGGCTTCGGCGGTTCCTTGCAAGCGGTTCAGACGCTGATCGAGAGAGGGCACAGACGGATCGGATTCATTACCGGGGGACTTGGCATCTCCACCAGCAACGAGAGGTTGAACGGTTACAGGCAGGCGCTGGCCGAGCATGGCATCGCCTTCGACCCTTCTTTGGTGAAAGTAGCGCATTCCAATTACGAAAGCGGATACGAAAGCGCGAAAGAGCTGCTCGCCCAAAACGAAATCACGGCTTTGTTCGTGGCCAACAACGTATTGACGATGGGGGCGGTAGGATATCTTCAGGAACGCCAGATCCGAATTCCGGAGGAGCTCGCGGTCATCGGATTCGACGATTACGATTGGACCAAGATCACCACGCCGCCATTGACCGTGATTCGGCAGCCCTCTTTTGAAATCGGGGAGAAAGCGGCGGAAGTGATGCTGAAGAGAATCGAAAATCCGGATCAAGCGGATTTTCACGAATATCGTCTTCCGACGATGCTGGTGATGAGGGGCTCGTGTTAGCTGACCGGCGAAATGCGGGCTTTCTTTTTTAAGATTCATAAAAACGTTTACGTAAACGTTTTACAAAGAGAATTACCAGGGGCTCCCCCAAAAGTAATCGGAATTCGCTACAAAGGTATGCGTCACTTTTGGGGGATATTTTCCGCGGGGCTCCCCCAAAAGTAATCGGAATTCGCTACAAAGGTATGCGTCACTTTTGGGGGATATTTTCCGCGGGGCTCCCCCAAAAGTAATCGGAATTCGCTGCAAAGGTATGCATCACTTTTGGGGGATATTTTCCGCGGGGCTCCCCCAAAAGCAATCGGAATTCGCTGCAAAGCTTCGCGTCGCTTTTGGAGGAGTATGAGGAGGGGGAGACAGCATGATTCGTTCCGGGGAGTCCGCGATTCGGGTGAAGCCGGCGGCGACGAAAGTCAAAAGCAACCGGATGAAGAGAATTCTGGTCAATTGGGAATTGTATTTGCTCATATCGCTTCCGGTCGCATACTTTATCATTTTCCGGTACATGCCCATGTACGGGGTTCAGATCGCTTTCAAGGATTTCTCCGCCGGTTTGGGGATCTGGGACAGCCCGTGGGTAGGGTTCAAACACTTCGAACGATTCTTCCATTCCTACAACTTCGAGCAGGTTCTCACAAACACGATTTATTTGAGCCTTCTTCTGCTCGCCATCGCTTTTCCGATTCCGATCCTGATCGCCCTGATGCTGAATCAGGTGGGGAACAGGAAGCTCAAAAAATTCATGCAAACGTCGATCTACGCGCCCTACTTCATTTCGACCGTTGTTCTGATCGGCATGGTATTCGTGTTCCTGTCCCCGAACAGCGGCATCGTCAACCATATCATCAAGGCGTTCGGCGGGGAGCCGGTCATGTTCATGGCGACTTCCGAATGGTTTCGGCCGATCTACGTCTTCACCGATGTGTGGCAAAATACCGGCTTCGCCTCCATTATCTACTTGGCTGCTCTGGCCGCCATCGATCCTCATTTGCACGAAGCGGCCGTCGTTGACGGAGCCAGCAAGTGGCAGAGGGTCCGGCATATCGATATTCCGGGAATTACGCCTACCATCGTGGTGCTTTTCATCTTGGCCGTCGGCAATCTGATGAATATCGGCTTCGAAAAGGTGTTTCTGATGCAAACGGATATGAATGTGGACACATCCGAAGTCATTCCGACTTACGTATACAAGATCGGGATTCAGCGGGCGCAATACAGCTTCTCGGCGGCGATCGGCCTGTTTAATGCGGTCATCAACCTGGTCTTGCTGGTGTTCGTCAACCGGGCGGTGAAAAAAATGAGCGGCAACGGCTTGTTCTAAAAGGAGTGGACCGGACATGCTTACCTTCAAACGAAAATCGGCGAGCGACATTGCGTTCGACATCGTCAATTACACGCTTCTCATCGGGTTTACACTCCTGATCCTGTATCCGCTTTACTTTATTTTCATCGCTTCCTTCAGCGATCCGAACCGCGTCAGCTCCGGCGACATTTGGTTGATCCCCCGGGGAATCACGTTTGAAGGATACCAGCGGATCTTGGCGGACGGCTCGATCTGGCTCGGCTATCGGAATTCGCTTATATACGCGCTTTTGGCTGCCCTCATCGGCACGGCGCTTGCGATCATGGCGGCTTACCCCTTGTCTCGGAAGGATTTCTACGGCAGAAACGTATTGATGCTATTCTTCGCGATCACCTTGTTTTTTAACGGGGGACTCATCCCGACCTATCTGCTCGTTAAAGATTTACACATGATGAATACGATCTGGCCTGTCGTTCTCCTTACGGCTGTCGACGCTTTCGTCATCATCATTGCCAGAACCTTCTTCCAGGGTCTTCCCGAAGAAATCCGCGAATCGGCGAGCATGGACGGATGCTCGAACCTGAGATACGTCTGGAGCTTCGTTCTGCCGTTATCGAAACGATCATTGCCGTGCTTGTGCTGTTCGCGATCGTGAGGCAGTGGAACGGATTTTTCGACGCGCTCATTTACCTCAAGGACGCGAGCAAATTTCCGCTGCAGCTGATTCTGCGCAACATTCTGATCGCGAACCAACCGAGCGGTGCTATGGTGTCGGATACCCTTAATGCTGTCGAGCAGCAGCGGATTGTCGGATTGATCAAATACGGGGTCATTATCGTGGCTGCGCTTCCGCTCCTGATCCTGTATCCGTTCCTTCAGCGCTACTTCGTGCAAGGCGTGTTCATCGGTTCGGTCAAAGGCTGATCGATGACGCCGGCCGCCCGCTCATTAAAGGGGGTGATTCTTGCTCGTTCGAAAAAAACGAGTAAGAGGTACTAACGATTTTGCAAATGCAAGCAAGAATAAGGGAGGTTCACCAGCAGATGAAAAGAAAATCGACTTTCGCTTTGGCAACCCTCATGTCTTTGACCCTGGTATTGGCGGCATGCAGCGGCGGCAAGAACGAGGAGACGGCATCTCCTTCGGCAAGCGCTTCGGCAACCCCAAGTACGTCGGCAAGCGCATCGCCGGCCGAATCCGGCGGAGTATTCCCGCTCAAGGACAAATTGACGCTGAAAGCAGTCGCGCACAGACCGCCGCTCGGGCCCGCGGACTTCAACCAACAACCGCTGATTCAAGAGCTTGAGAAAAGCACGAACGTTCATGTCGAATGGGATACGACCATTGACAACGACTATATCGAGAAGCGCAACCTGCTGCTGGCGAGCGGCAACCTTCCCGACTTCTTCTTTAGCGGCCGTTTCTCGGATACCGAGCTGTTGAAATACGGCCAAGACGGCACGCTCATTCCGCTTAACGATCTGATCGAGAAACACATGCCGAATTTGAAGGCGATCTTGGACAGCCGGCCGGATATCAAAGCGTCGATTACGGCACCGGATGGCAATATCTACTCGCTGCCGCAAGGCGAAGAGCTTGGCTCCGGGCAGGAAGAGATCGGCGCGAATCCGGACTTCCTCTATATCAACAAAGATTGGCTGGACAAGCTGAAGCTGCAAATGCCGACGACGATGGACGAATTTACGGCCGTATTGAAGGCGTTCAAGACGCAAGATCCGAACGGCAACGGCAAGCCGGACGAAATTCCGCTGACGTACATCGACAATTTCTGGACCGGCGATATCGGCGTCCTGTTCGGAGCTTTCGGGGTGCCGGACAAAACGTATCGCCCGAACAACCCGACGTTTATCGATCACCTGAACGTGGTGAACGGGAAAGTCACCCTCTCCGCTCAGCAAGAAGGCTTCAAGCAAGCGGTGTCTTATTTGCACAACTGGTTCAAAGACGGTTTGGTAGACCTGGATGCCTTCACGCACGATTACGATTCCTACTTCGCAAGAGGCAAGACGCAAGACGAGACGATCGGCGCCCTGATCTGGTGGGACAAAAACGACGTGGTCGGTCCCGAAAGAGGCGAGCATTGGGTCATCGTGCC
Organism: Cohnella sp. CFH 77786; assembly: GCF_019400745.1. Lineage (GTDB taxonomy): Bacteria > Bacillota > Bacilli > Paenibacillales > Paenibacillaceae > Cohnella. Next base: position 121,974 of record NZ_WJIB01000003.1, read on the forward strand.
TCCGTTCAAAGACATGGTCGTCAAATGGAACAACGGCGGCGGTATCGGCCGCGACGGCGTGACGATCACCAAAGACAATAAAAACCCGGATATTACCGCGGCATGGCTGGACTCCTTCTACGAGCCCTCGATGGCGGCCCAAGCCCGCTTCGGTCCGATCGGCGTTTGGTTCGACAAAGACGCCGGCGGCAAGCTGATTCAGAAGACCGTAGAGAACCCGGGCGAGTTCAGACAGAAATCGGCCGTCACGAACGGCATCGGTCTTCTCCTGACCTCCATGAAGGACAAAGTCGACTATGTCGAGCCGCGCGCGCAGCAACGGATTGACGACAGCATCAAATATTACGTTCCGCAAATGGAAAAAGAAAAATTCCCGAACCTCTTCTTCAAACCGGAGGAGTTGGAAGTCATCGATCGTCTGAAACCGGATATTTCCAACTACATCAACAAAATGCGGGCCAAATGGCTGTTGAAAGGCGGCGTTGAAGAGGAGTGGGACGAATTCCAGAAGACCCTGGACAAAATGGGTGTCCAAGATCTGCTGAAAGCTCACCAATCCGCTTACGACCGTTATTTAGCGTCGACGAAATAAGCATCCGTACATGAGAAGTCTATCGAAGGCTGGCCGGAACAACGGGTATCGTCCGTTCCGGCTAGTCTCCTATTACTCGTGCAAAGACAAAGGATAGGAGGATAAGAGTGACGCGAGCAGCCCCAAACGAGCATTCTTTGATTGTCAGCTGGCCGTTCGACGAAGGGCAAGGAAACATGGCAAGAGACATTGTGTCCGGCAAGGATGACTGCATTGCATTTGCGCTGGGCAGGGGACGGTTTCAGCCGCCCCGGCATCCGGTTTGGCGTCCGGGAATATCCGGAACCGCCCTTTCGTTCGACGGGTATTCCACCTATATCCGCCGTTCGTCCGGCGAGGCAGGGAAACCGGCAGACGCATTGACGATCACCGCGTGGATTGCGCCTCGCACTTATGACATCGACCATGATCACCGGCTCTGCCCCATCGTGAACCAGCATAATCGAGAACTTCGGCAAGGCTACGCATTCGGGCTCTACAAACACGGTTCCTGGTCGTTGCAGCTGGGGCTCGGCGACGAATGGGTCGAAGTCTGGTGCCACGACCAGCCGATTCGGAAAAACCGGTGGTCGTTCGTGGCCGCCACCTATGATAAGGGAAACGGAACATTAAAGCTGTATCTCGACGGAGAAGAAGCGGCCCGTTTGACGCATCCGGCGCCGGCAAGCATTACGCCGTGCGAAGCCGATTTGCTCGTCGGGCGCCATAACGAAGAGGAGGTGCTCGTCGGGCCTTTCGTCAAGAATCACTTCGACGGGCTCATGGATGAAGTCCGAATCCATGCAAGGAGCCTGAGCGGGGAAGAGGTATTCCGCCTTTATCGGGAGGCTCTGGAACCGCACGGCGGACAAATTCCGGAAATCCCTTGGGAGGACTTGGTCCTCCCGCGCGAGCTCTTCAGCGGGGACCGGCATCGGCCCGGGTTCCATCTGGGCCCTCCGGGTCACTGGATGAACGAGCCCCATGCTCCGATCTATTTTAACGGACGCTATCATTTATTCTACCAATCCAATCCGAAAGGCCCTTTCTGGCAATCGATCCACTGGGGGCATTGGGTAAGCGAGGATTTGATCCGATGGCGGGACTTGCCGCCGGCGCTGGCTCCGGAACCGGGAATCGATCCTGACGGCATCTGGTCGGGGAGCGCGGCGCTGGACGAGAACGGGGTGCCGGCACTCTTTTATACGGCCGGGAACTTCAGCCTGAATCCGGATCAATGCGTCGCATTGGCCAGGAGCACGTATCCCGAAGACGGAGATGTGGACTTGGTCCGGTGGACGAAACGGCAGACGCCGCTCGCCACGTTGCCGCAAGACGACGAAGTGCTGCCCGGATTTTTCCGGGATCCGTTCGTTTGGAAGGAAGGCGGCCGCTGGATCATGTTGGTCGGCGGCGGCCTGCAGGGGCTGGGCGGAACGGCATTCGTCTATGTCTCGGAGAACATGGAAGATTGGGCTTACAAGGGCCTGTTCTGCGTCAGCGATTACGCGAAGTATCCGTTTCTGGGAACGGGCTGGGAATTGCCTGTGCTGCTGCCGTTGAAGCGGGATGGGGCCGATACCGGCAAGCATATTTTCCTGATCAGCCCGTGGGGCCCCGGAGCGAACAAGGTCGTTCATTATTGGATCGGTATGTTCGACGCCGCGAACCTCCGGTTCGTACCGGACGAGGAGGAGCCGCGGCAGATCGACGCCGGTGACTTCCATTTTTCGGGACCGAGCGGCATGGTCGATCCGGTCACGGGACGGACCTTGCTGTTCACGATCGCCCAAGGGGAACGAACGCTCGAAGGCGAATTCGACAGCGGTTGGGCGCATAGCGGGGGGTTGCCGCTCCAGCTCAGCCTGCGGGAAGACGGCCGGCTGGGGGTCGAGCCGATCCGGGAGATCGAGCAATTGCGCGACAGGCTGTTGCTTCAGCTTGCGGATGTATCGCTGGAAGAGGCGAATCGGCGGCTTCAGGATATTCGCGGGGATATGCTGGAAATCGAAGTAGCCTTCCATTTCGGTTCCGCTAACGCTAACCGTTATGGCGTTTCGGTTCGGCGTTCGCCGGGGGGAGAAGAAGCGACGGATCTCTATTACGATCGGCTTCGGGAACGGCTCGGCGCAGACCGAAACCGCTCGACAATGGATGCTAAGGAACGGACGACCGGCATTCAGGAAGGCGCACTAGAATTGCGGGGCGTGCCGCTGCGTCTGCGGATCTTCGTCGACCGCTCCCTTATCGAAGCCTACGCGAACGGATTGAAAAGCCTCACGACACGAACCTATCCTTCCCGTATCGATGCAGATGGCATCCGGCTGTTCGCGGACGGGGATCTGCGGATCGAATCCCTTCGGGTTTGGAGCATGCAGCCGATTTTTTGAACCGTAAAACATAGAGAAATTAAACCTATACCCGAGATCATAGGTGGTGGAGAGAGTTGTTTGATGTCGCGTCGCTTGGAGAAGTATTGATCGATTTTACGCCGGACGGTTCGTCCGGTAGCGGAAACGCGCGGTTCGAGCAAAATGCGGGAGGAGCGCCTGCCAACGTGCTGGCGGCGTTGTCGAAATGGGGAAAACGGACGGCTTTTATAGGCAAAGTAGGCCGGGATGCGTTCGGCCGCTTCCTGACCGATACGCTGGAGGCTTGCGGCATTCATACAACGGGCGTTGTCCGCACCGATGAGGCGAGCACCACGCTGGCTTTCGTTCATTTGGACGAAAGCGGAGACAGATCGTTCAGCTTCGTGCGCAATCCCGGCGCGGATATGCTTCTGACCGAATCGGACGTCGATTATTCGATCGTGGAGAGGTCGAAAATCTTTCACTTTGGCTCCATATCCATGACGCATGAACCGGCAGCCTCCGCGACGATCAAGGCGGCCATGATCGCCAAAGCGGGCGGGACGGTGGTTTCGTTCGATCCCAATCTGAGAATCCCGTTATGGAAAAATCTCGAACATGCCAAGGAAAAGTTCCGAATCGGATTAACATATGCCGACGTTCTTAAGATTTCGGAAGAAGAGCTTGCATTCATTACCGGAACGCAAGATCTTGTTCAGGGTTCCCAATCTATCTTCCTCCATTACGGCGTGCGCATTGTTCTGGTCACGCGGGCGGAAAAAGGCTGCTTCGTGAGAAAAGGAGACATCGCTTTTTCCGTTCCCGGATTTCCGGCGGAAGCGGTGGATACGACGGGATCCGGGGACGCTTTTTTGGGCGGTTTTTTGTATCAGCTGTTGGAAAGAGACTGCCGGATCGACGATCTGGGCGAAGACGAACTGTACGCCATGGTTCGTTTTTCCAACGCGGTCGGAGCCCTTGTCACGACAAAAAAAGGCGCAATTCCGGCGATGCCCGCATTAACGGAAATAGGAGAGATTATGATGATTGCGAATCCGCAAACGAAACAAGATAAATACCGGCCTCAATTCCATTTCAGTCCTTCGTCGGGTTGGCTGAACGATCCGAACGGGCTCGTCTATTTCGAAGGAGAATATCATTTGTTCTACCAGCATTATCCCGACAAGAGCGAATGGGGGCCGATGCATTGGGGACATGCGGTAAGCAAGGATCTGGCTCGTTGGGAACATCTCCCGATCGCGATGGCCCCGGATCGCAACGGGATGATTTTCTCCGGCAGCGTCGTTGTGGATCGGAACGATACAAGCGGCTTCTTCGGCGGCGGGGCCGGGCTTGTCGCCGTCTTCACGCATGCGGATACGTACCCGGGGACCGTGTATACCGGGCCGGGCGCTTACGTTATTGACGGGAAGACGATCACCGAACGGCCGAGGCAGCGCCAGAGTCTCGCTTACAGCAAGGACAAAGGTCGAACGTGGACGATGTACGAGGGCAATCCGGTGCTTGCCGACGTCGAGATCACGGACTTCCGGGATCCGAAGGTGTTTTGGCACGAGGCCGATCAGAAGTGGGTGATGGTGCTGGTAGCAGGCGACCATGTTCGATTCTATGCGTCCGCGAATTTGAAAGAGTGGACGTTCACCGGCAAATTCGGAGCGGAGGAAGGTTCGCATGCGGGCGTTTGGGAATGTCCCGATCTGTTCGAGCTGCCCGTCGACGGCGAAACCGGCCATACGAAATGGGTGCTGCTCGTCAGCATCGGCGATAACCCGGAATACCCGGAAGGCTCTCGAACCCAATATTTCATCGGCCATTTCGACGGCCGTACGTTCACGAGCGATCTGGAGCCTGCGGAGATCCTATGGATGGACTTCGGACGGGACAACTATGCCGCCGTCACATGGTCCGACGTGCCCGAGCAGGATGGACGCCGTCTTCTCATCGGCTGGATGAGCAACTGGAAGTACGCGAACCAAACGCCGACCGTGGAATGGCGCAGCGCGATGACGATCCCGCGTTCGCTCTCTCTGACGAGAACGGCGGAAGGCATTCGTCTGATCTCGCAGCCGGTCGAAGAGCTGAGCGAATTGCGGGGCGAGCCGGTGCCGCTTCCTTCCGGTACCGTCGTGTCGGGAGAGCGCGCGCTGTCCGGCCTGAGCGGGAACGGGTACGAAATCGAAGCGGAATTCTCTTGGGAAGATACGGCGGAGTTCGGGTTGATCTTGTGCCGGTCCGACCGGGAGGAGACGGTGATCGGTTTCGAGACGGAAACGGGCTTCCTGTATATCGACCGGACCCGTTCGGGCGAGTCCGGCTTCCACGAGGCGTTCCCTTGCAAACACGGAGCTGCCCTCCAATCGGCGGGGAATCGGTTGAAACTGCGCGTTTTCGTCGATCAATCTTCCGTCGAAGTGTTTGCCGATGACGGGCGTCTCGTACTGACCGATCTGATTTTCCCCGATCCATCCAGCGATGGGGTGGCGCTGTACAGCAAAGGCGGGGATGTCAAGGTGAGCCGCTTCGTCTATTATCCGCTTAATTCCATCTATGCGGATTCAAGCAAGAGGCCGCTTGCCGAGAGCAGGGGAACGATTTAGCCTTTGGGAGGCCGTCACTGAAGCAGGCGAATGCATGATTAGGGGGCGGCCTCCCATTCGGAAGGAGATGATGAATGTTGCGGAAGGAAGAACCTTTATTGAAAGAGCTTCCCGATTTGCATTATGCAACGTGGGGCAATTGCGCCGACGCGCTGGCATGTTCCGTGCTTCAAGCGTACAATATGCCGTTCCAATGGGTCTTCTCCAACACCTGGAATTTCTATTATCATTCCTTGGAGCAAATCACCGGGTATGAATCCAACCACATGAACAATCCCGTGCTTTGGAATGCCCACGAGCTGTTTGGAATGAACCTTATCGTGCTCCGGGAAAAAAAACTTCGACCGCCTGATCGAGAAGCTGTCCCGGTACAATTGTCTGCTGATTTCCGGTGAAACCTACTTCCTTCCATGGTGCTACGGCTACCAATTGAGCCGCAATCACTATCATTTGTTTGCCGTTCAACAGTACGATGAGGCGAACCGTCAAATGCTCGTTTGGAGCATTCATCATCGAGGAGCGATTCCCGCGGACATCATCAAGCAATCGTTTGAAAGACCCGGCGCATCCGCATTTGCTTTTACGCCGCCTGCCAAATCCTTGAAGGACAGCGTTCTGACGCGCCAATTGCAAATCACCCGCGACAAAATCATCGGTACGACGACCCCAAACTATATCAGCGGCTTGAAAGGACTCGCAGCATTCAAAGAGCATCTGGAACGAGCCCCGGCCCCTTCATCCGCCTACGCAGCACTTTGGTTCGCGCAATTCAAAGACATTATCCGGTTGAAAGTATCCTACATCAATTTTTTGCAATATTTGCAGCATGACGAGTCTTCGCCGCTGCGCCATGCGGTTCCGCCGGAATTGATCCTTCCTTTCATGAAAGCCGTCTCTCATTTTACCGCTTTTCGAAACATCCTTGCGAAAACCGTATAAGAATGGCGAGGCCAGTACAGGGAAGCTGCGTTCCAGTACGTTTCAGTTAAGCGGCAGCGGCTGGATCAGCTTCCGGCTGGGCGGGGCCAAAAATGCAAGCAAAGTATTTGTCAATATTGTGGATGCGGACTCAGGTGAAGTCGTGGCCAGATACGGAAACAGCAAATTTTCGGATGCAGGGTTTCCGGATCCGGCCCAAGGCATGCGTTTGGCGAACATGGAACCCTACAAGGCGGATCTGTCGGCGCATCTTGGCCAAAAGCTGTACGTCGAAATTGTCGACAACGCGACGTCGGACTGGGGATTGATTTTTGCGGATGCCTTCCACATGTACCATGCAACCGAGCCGTCGGAAGGGACCGTAGCGGTAGATATCAAGCCTGATTTCGACCGTTACCGAATCCAGAATCCTAGCTTTGAAACCGGGGATTTGACGGGATGGACGATCGTTGAAGGTCAGGCATTCCATACCGGCAGCGTATCGGATGAAACGTCCTACTGGGCGGAAAACATCCCCTACAATCAAGAAGGCGAGTATCACCTGAACGGCTGGAAAAGCGCGGAATCAGCAACCGGCAAGCTTCGTTCGTCAACGTTCGAGCTGGGCGGCACCGGCTGGATCAGCTTCAGGCTGGGCGGCGGCAAGCATACGGACCAAGTCTATGTCGATGTCATTGACGCAGACACCGGCAAATTGGTGGCGAGATACGGAAATACCGAATTCGCCGACGTGAACTTCCCGAATCCGGACCAAGGATTGCGTCTGGCGAACATGGAGCAGTATAGAGCCGATTTGTCTAAGTATAGGCAAGAATCTGTACCTTGAAATCGTCGACAACGCGACATCGGATTGGGGATTGATTTTTGCTGATGCTTTCCATACCTTCCATGAAGTCGTGCCGGAAGATGGGGTCTTCGCCGTTAATAATATCCCGAATGAGATTGCAAATCCCGGCTTTGAAACCGGGGACTTCACTAGCTGGACGGTGGAAGGGGACGCCTTCCGGGTTACGAACGATCATCATGCCTCAAAAGAAGGGACTTTCTTTGCAGCATCCAGTGAAGAAGGTGAAGGCTCGATCACTTCCAACACCTTTACGCTGCAAGGCGCAGGCGTGATAAACTTCCGCGTTCTGGAAGTCCATAATCCTGCAATGGCCTATGTTGCCCTGTTCGATGCGGACGACAACTCGATGGTTAAGAAAACGGGGACCATCAGCGTGAATGACCAAATTTCATGGGGAGTTCAGGAGTATTTCGGCAAAACGTTATATATGAAGGTTATTGACGCTTCCAATCAAGCAAGCATTGCGGTCGATGCGTTCCAATCGCTTACTACGGGTACCATCGCCTATTTCCCTCTCGATGAAGGGTCCGGGAAGAAAACGGTGGAACAAGTGCGCAGCACTGAGCATGATGTGAATTATGTATTTAATCATGCAAGATACATGGCATCCAAAGATCCCCGTTGGACACCGAATGGGGTAAAAGGCGGCGCCTTATTGTTTGACGGATACTCCAACTCTATCGAAATGGATGCCAAGGATGTCGTCCCCCTGAGCGATGCCTTCACGATCCAAGCATGGGTTGCTCCACGCAGCTATGAGTACGGCGACGGCGGCAAACTGTCCGCGATCGTCAATCAATACAATCAGGATAAATCCGAAGGCCTTGCGCTCGGCATGTACCGGCATGGCACATGGTCGGTGCAAGTCGGCATCGGAGGGAAATGGGTAGAGGTATGGGTCAAAGACAAACCGCTCCAAAAATACAAATGGAATTATGTTGTCGCAACTTTCGATAAGGAAGCCGGAATGATCAAGTTATATCTGAACGGCGAAGAAGTCGCGTCGCGGGCTACGCCTAAAAATGTTCCGATTACGCCGTCTTCGGAAAATTTGATGATCGGCAAAAATACTCATGCGGTTGAATTTGCGGGATTGTTTTCCTTCAATATGTTCAGCGGGCTCATCGATGAAGTGAAGCTGAGCAATGCCGCCCTTCCGGCGGAAGACGTGCTGGCGCAATATGAAGCCGTGAAGGCAGCGCACAGCGGTGCAATCCCCGCAATTCAAGATGCGGATATTGATGAAGATCCAAGCGTGTTCGACGGCGATCAGCATCGTCCGCAATATCATGGCATCCCGCCGCAAAACTGGATGAATGAAAGCCATGCGCCGATTTACTTCAACGGCAAATATCACTTGTTCTATCAGCACAATCCGCAAGGGCCATACTGGCATCAAATTCATTGGGGACATTGGGTCAGCGATGATATGGTGCATTGGGAAAACGTAAGGCCGGCCCTGGCGCCGGAAGCCGGCGATCTTGATCCGGACGGCGTCTGGTCGGGAAGCGCGGCATACGATCGGAACGGCAATCCCGTTTTGTTCTATACCGCCGGCAACGACCAAGCTAAACCAAACCAGAGAACGGCACTCGCAACGCCAGCCGATCTATCCGATCCTACGTTAAGAGATTGGGTGAAACACCCGGTTCCTGTCACGGAGCAAAACGGTAACGGCATTTACAATGAATTTAGAGATCCGTTCGTCTGGTACGACGGGGAAACGGATAAATGGTATCAACTCGTCACTTCCGGACTTCAAGATTTCAGCAGCGGCACGGCGCTCGTATACGTGTCGGATGATATGTACAACTGGCAATATAAGGGGCCACTATATGTCAGCGACAGAACCAAGTATCCGGAGCTCGGAACGGTGTGGGAATTGCCGGTATTGCTGCCGTTAGGCAAAGACAGCAAGGGAAATCAAAAGCATATTTTCATCATTAATCCGCATGAGAAACCCGAGCACATTCCGCCGAGCGACGATTTGCTGAGAGACGTGGAGGTGTTCTATTGGATCGGAACCTGGGATCGGGACAGCTTCAGATTCATCCCGGACCAGGAGGCGCCTCAAAAGCTGGATGCAGGCGACGGCTATCTTACTGCGGAAAGCGGCTTGGTCACGCCTGACGGCAGGACGGTTCTGTTCTCCATGGTTCAGAATGTCAGAACGCCGCAAGCTGAATATCAGTCCGGCTGGGCTCACAATTTGGCGCTTCCGATTGCCTTGAGTCTGGACAATAACGATAAGCTGAAAGTGGAACCGATCCAGGAATTGCAAAGTCTAAGAAGAAATAAAATCGTCGATTTCAAAAATAAAAAATTAGCGAGCGCGAACGCGCATATTCAAAACGTGAAGGGCGACATGCTGGAGATCATGATGGAGATCGATCCCGGCAATGCCAAGAAATTCGGCCTCAAGGTGCGCCGCTCCGAGAAAGGCGAAGAAGAGACGCTCCTCTACTACGATAAGACGAATCAAACGTTTAACGTAGACCGAACGAAGAGCAGCATCGATCCGGACGTCAGGGTCGGCGGCATCCAAGGAGACGATGTGGATCTGGACGGTCAAAACCTGAAGCTCCATATCTTCCTGGATCGCTCCGTGATCGAAGCCTTTGCAAACGACAAGAAGAAGCTGACAACCAGAGTCTACGTGGGCAGATATGATTCATTAGGATTGCAAGTATATGCCGACGGCGATATAACCGTGAAGTCAATGCAAGTATGGGACATGAATGCCTCGACAGGCAAACCTGCGGCTCCGGTATACGTGCCGGACAACTGGGACAACTCCGTGTATAAGGATATTACCGAATTGCCGAACCACGATTTTGAAACAGGGGATTTAACAGGCTGGATCACGGAAGGAGACGCGTTCCAGAATCTTCATGTCACCGATGCCAAGTTCTTCTGGGGGAACATCTACTTCAATCCTGCTCGGAATGGCGGTTATCACCTATGGGGATATAATGAAGCAGCCGGGGGCGACAGCTTAACGGGCACGCTCAGGTCGCAAAACTTTATTCTCGTCGGCAACGGCAAGTTGAACTTCCTTGTCAGCGGGGGGCGCGATATCGATAAGCTCTATGTTGCTCTCGTCCGGGCATCCGACGGTAAAGAATTGTTCAAAGCGACCGCCACCAATTACGAGGAGTATCAACGAGTCATTTGGGACGCATCGGCGTACCTTGGAGAGGAACTATACATCAAGGTCGTTGACCATTCAACCGCCGGCTTTGGACATCTTAACGTGGATGATTTCAATGTGCCGGTTCAAATGACGAAAACAAAGGTCCCTACTCAAACGAAGAAGCAACAATAACGTTTAAAGAAGCAAAGCAGGGAGGCAAGCTGCAGGGGCAGCTTGCCTCTTCGACGAGGAAGTCAAACAACGGCTTGGCGCTCAACGCCGGAATCGCGTCTTCCCAAGCCGGCGCTCACGGCAAATCCTTCAAGGTCATCCACGGAGGAGCAGCCTCATGAGAGGGACAAGCCGGAATCGGCCAGAATCTTCTTCATCATCCGATCGTTATCGGGGCTGTCCTGAACCAGGATGCCCAGCCCGTGATGCGGAAGGGCCCGGTAGAAACCGAGATTCAGATCCGTTTCCTTCAGGAAATCTTCGATGGCGGTCAGAACGCCGTTTCTCGGACCGTTCTCGAAGACGGCATGGCACGACCCGTCGTTGAAGCCGCCGTCCGCCAATCCGGACCGGCCCGGAACCACGCCCTTCCGTTCGTAAGGATGCCGGAACGCTTCCGGGATCGATTCCGGAAAATAATACAAATCCCTTCTGCCGTACGGCCATTCGATATCGTGAACGAGAACCGCCGGAAACTTCCCCGTTCTCTTGGCCATCGCTTCGATCGTCTTCAGTTCATGGTAAACCGTGTACCAGTTATGGTCACCGTCAATGAGCACGAAATCATATTGATCGATGAGGTGAAGCACCTGCAGACTGTATTTCAGAAGCAAATGGAAACACCGTCCGTACGCCTCCCGGAAGGCCTGGATGTCGAAGGTGGGAGCGGGATCGATGACATAGAGTTCGGCGCCGGCATTCAGGCAATAGCTCAGCAAATGCGTTGTCGTATGTCCGTGCAGCGCTCCGATCTCAATGATCGTTTTGGGACGAACTCCGTTCAACATCGGCTGAATGATCGGGTGCCAAAAGACGTTCATCTCGCCGCCTCCTTGATTTCCGGATATATATAGTAGATGCAGAATCGCGGCAGGCGAAGATGGACAAACGTTCGAAGTCGGCAAAAAGATCCTTGTTGTCGTACGGAAGGCTGAGGACGAGGGACACGGCAACGGCCCTATCGCTTCCGATCCGGAAGCGATAGGGCCGTTCTGCTTTCTCGACGCTTATTCCCTTGGAACCGCGTATTTGCCGGTGATCATGACCCAACCCATGCCTACGTAAGAGAGTCCCCAGAAAGCGGCTCCTATTTTCTCCATGCCCGGCAGCATCGGACCGATCATCGCGAGCAAGAGCAGCCAGACGATCCAACGAGGGAATACTTTCGCCCGGAAAGTCGCGTAGGCGAACGCGGGCGTTCCGAGGAACATGCCCGCCATGATCAGGATCCGCGTCATCAGGACGACCGGATTGTCGCCGAACGGCGCGTTCCCGTCACCGGACATGCCGGCCGCCAGAATGGCCCAAACCATGCATCCGGTTACGGCATTGAATAGGACGAGCGACAAGGCCGAAACGAACCCCAGCTTGCCCGATTCGCGCTGGACGAGGAACAAGCCGAACGAACCGAGCGCCATCAAGACGCAGGCGGCGAATCCGAAGCTCAGCTCCTGCGTGCTGTCGGTTCCCCAGACCAAGGAGGTCGGCGTCATGCCGATCCGGGCGATGCCGGCAACCAGAACGATAGAGCCGAACCATTTTCCGATTTTCGTTAAAGACATTTCCAAAGTGAATCCATCCCTTCGTTTTTCGATGCCTTCATCATAGCGGGGGACCGTTCCCGTCCCGTAGAGTCGGGCATTCCTTTTTTTCGGGAACGGGGCGGGAAAAAACGGGAACCGGGCTTCCCCGTTTGTCTGTTATAATCGAAGAAACGGACGGACGGTGGACGGTGTACGATGATGATGCGTTTTCTTGCCGCGAACGGGCGCTGGCTGCTGTATCCTCTGACCGCGCTCCTTTCCTTGACATGCATAATCCTCTATTTCCGCAGCGTGCCCGCCTATTACGAGATCCTTCGGTCAGACTGCGTTTATCAAGCCTGCGCCTTCGCGCCCGCTCCGCCGACGACCCCGGAGGCCTTGCGCGACATCGGCTTGTCCGCGGATTCCTATGCGTTTCTTTACGTGCTCATGGATGTTGCGCTCACGCTTATTTTCTATGCGGCGGCAGCCCTCACGCTGTGGAAAAGCCGCCGGGAACCGATGGGCCTTCTCGCCGTCATGATGCTGGTCAGTTTCGGCACCGCGTTTCCCTCGGTCTTGGGAGTGGCCGGGGCTGGATCGTCATTCGTGTTCGCCGCCGGCTGGAGCACGTTTATTTTATTTTTCCTGTTGTTTCCGAACGGACGGTTCGTTCCGAAATGGACCGCCGCGGCTGCCATTCTGTTTGCCGTATTGCAGCTTGCGAGCTTGGCGGATCCGGGCGGACCGGCAGACGTTTGGACGGGACCGGTGTGGGTGAAAGCGGTCGTTTTGCTTCTTCCTTTGTCGGTGATGGCGTTCTCGCAGATTTACCGCTACCGGCGTACGGAAAGCGGGGCGGAGAGGCAGCAGACGAAATGGGTCGTTTACGGTTTTACAATGGCTTTGGTTCTGTTCGCCGCGGCTAACGTCTTTTACGTCCCCGAAGTGACGACGGGCGCGCTGTCCTATTTGTATTTGAACGGTTTCGTCAATCTTTCGGTTTCCTTCGTGCCGATTACGCTGACGATCGCGCTGCTGCGCCACCGGCTGTGGGATATCGATCCGCTCGTCAACCGCACGATCGTGTACGGGATTCTTACCATATGCATCATCGGCATCTACGTCGCCGCCGTCTCGTATCTCGGGGGATTGTTTCAAGCCCGGAACAGCCTGGGCGTATCCTTGGCCGCGACGGCCATCGTCGCCGTATGCTTCGCCCCGATCAAGGAGCGGCTGCAGAAGCTCGTGAACCGGCTTCTCTACGGCCGGAAACGAGAGCCGTTCGCCGTTCTCGCCGAATTGAGCCGAGGGTGGGAACAACCGATGCCGGCCGAGGGAGTCCTCTCCGCCATGACCGGAACGATACGCCAAACCTTGAAAGTCCCCTACACGGCCATCTCTTTCACGGTGAACGGAGCGGAGTCGATCGCCGCGGAATCCGGGGAGCGTTCGGGGAAGCTTGCCGCGTTTCCGATCATCCATCGGGGGGAACGGCTGGGGGATTTGCTCGTGGGCTCCCGCGAATCGGACGAATCCTTCTCCAAGGACGACCGGGAGCTGCTCGAGGTGCTGATCAGGCAAGCGGGGCCCCTTCTGCAGGGAGTCAAATTGACGGTGGGACTTAAGCTTCTGGCGGAGGATGCCCAATCTTCCCGCGAGAAACTCGTTCTGGCGCGGGAGGAGGAACGAAGGAGGCTCCGGCGCAACCTGCACGACGATCTGGCTCCGAGGCTTGCGGCCCTGGCCCTCAACGTGGCGGCGGCGGAGCGTTATCTGGGCAAGGATCCCGACAGAGCCGCGGGTTTGTTGTCGGAATTGCGGCGGACGATCCGTTCCTCCGTCGAGGAGATCCGAAATCTCGTTCATGGCTTGAGACCGCCCGCTCTGGATGAGCTCGGCCTTGTCGGCGCCGTTCGCGAAAGGATCCACGAGCTGACGCAGCCGGTGAAGCGGCTGTCGGAGTCAATGACCGATCCGGGACTGCAAGTTCTGCTCGAAACGAATGGAGAATTGCCTTCTTTGCCGGCCGCGGTGGAGGTGGCCGCTTACCGGATCGTCACGGAAGCTCTCGTGAACGTCATCCGCCACGCCGGGGCTTCCCGCTGTTGGATTCGCATCCGCCTCGATCGCGAATGGCTTCATGTGGTCATCGAGGATGACGGCTCGGGAATGGAGAAGGAACGCGCGCCTGCGGCCAATGGAGGCATCGGCACGTTGTCCATGCGGGAACAAACGGCGGAGCTGGGTGGCCGCTGCACGTTCGGAAGAAGCGTGCATGGCGGGTTAAGGGTCCATGCCGCGCTGCCGTGCGAAGCGAGGGAGGGGAGGAATCGCGATGAGAATCATGCTGGCTGACGACCATACGCTCTTCCGCGCGGGCATCCGCAATTTGCTCGCCGCGGAAGGCGGCATTGAGATCGTGGGGGAAGTCGCGACGGGGGAAGAGGCGATTTCGAAAGCGAGAGAACTGCGGCCGGACGTGATCCTGATGGATATCCGAATGCCGGGACGGAACGGCATAGAAGCGACGAGAGCCATTCTGGAAACCTGTCCGGACATTAAAATCCTCATTCTTACGATGTTCCGGGACGATCAGTCCGTGTTTACGGCGATGCGTGCCGGAGCGCGGGGCTATATGCTGAAAGACGCGGACGAGGAAGAGCTGCTGACGGCGATCCGGGTCATCGCGGGTGGAGGAGCCGTGTTCGGCGCCGATATCGCCGCCCGCATGATGCAATTCTTCTCCGCGGTCAAACCGGCCGAACCGGAGGATCCCGCCTATGCGGAGCTGTCCTCGCGGGAGAAGGAGATCTTGGCGTTAATCGCGGAAGGTTGCGGAAACGCGGACATCGGGGCCAAGCTTCACCTCAGCGTCAAGACGGTCGCGAATTACGTCACGAGCATTCTAAGCAAGCTCCAGGTGCAAGACCGGACGGAGGCCAGGAAGCTGGCGCGGCAATGGAAGTTGGACGGGAAGCCCGCGGATGGGCTCGAGTAGGGCAGCCGGCCGATCGACAGAACTTTTCCGTATTCGTGCAATGAGAGTCAAATTTTCTTCAAAATGCAGTATAGGCAATCAAGTGCGGATCCTCCGGCTCGTGTACAATGGCGATAGAGAATGTGGCCATTACAGACGCTGAGGAGGCGCCCGCATGGAGAAGATTCGCGTAGGCGTGATCGGGCAAGGCAATATGGGCGCGGCTCACGCCGGATACTTGAGCAGGGGCGAGGTAGAAGGAGCCGTACTGACGGCCGTTTGCGACGAGAGTCCGGAGCGGCTCCGCCGGGCAATAGGGAAATACGGCGAGGATGTCAAAGCCTTCGATGACGCGTCGGCATTCTTGTCGTCCGGTTCGATCGACGGAGTGCTCATTTGCACGCCTCATTACAGCCACCCGAAGTTGGCGATCGAAGCGTTCCGCAACGGGCTTCACGTCCTGATCGAGAAACCCGCGGGGGTCTATACGCGGCAAGTCCGGGAAATGAACGAGGCCGCGTCGTCGTCGGACCGGGTGTTCGGCATCATGTACAACCAGCGGACGAATCCGATGTACCGCAAGCTCAGGGACATGATCCGGGCAGGCGAACTCGGGGAGATCCGGCGCCTGAACTGGATCATTACCGACTGGTACCGGCCGCAGTGTTACTACGATTCCGGCGGCTGGCGGGCAACGTGGGCCGGCGAAGGCGGCGGCGTGCTGCTCAACCAGTGCCCCCACCAGCTGGATTTGTGGCAATGGATCAGCGGCATGATGCCGCAGCGGATCCGGGCGTTCTGCGCCTTCGGCCAACACCGCGACATCGAGGTCGAGAACGAAGTGACGGCTTTCGCCGAATACGCGAACGGGGCGACCGCCGTATTCATCACCTCCACCTGCGAGACGCCGGGCACGAACCGCTTCGAGGTGACGGGAGACCGCGGCAAAGCCGTGGTCGAAGGCGGCCGCCTGCACGTGTGGAAGCTTGACGTCTCCGAGGGGGAGTTCAACAGAACGACCCGAGAAAGCTTCGCTCATCCGCCGAGCCGCAAGGTCGAGATCGAGCTGGAGCCCGGGGAAGGGGAGCAGCATGCCGGCATCACCCGCGACTGGGTGCGCGCGATTCGGCACGGAACGCCGCTGCTGGCTCCCGGTGAAGAAGGAATTCACGGGCTGACCTTGTCCAACGCGATGCTGCTGTCCGCCTGGACGGACGGTTGGGCGGAGCTGCCTCTGGACGAAGAACGGTTTTATCACCTGCTGCAGCAACGAATCGAAACGTCGCGGGGGGTTCGCTCATGAGCCGGGGGGACGGCATGAATTACGCGCCGCAGGGCAAACCGCGTCCCGTCGTGGAGAAGGGGGAGTTCGTCTTCGCGGCGGCATGCCTGGATCACGGGCATATTTACGGCATGTGCAACGGTCTTCTCGAAGCCGGGGGGACGCTCAAATGGGTGTACGACCCCGATCCGCGCAAGGTGGGCGATTTCCTGCGGGCTTATCCGGATACGCGGCCGGCTTCCTCGCTGGAGCAGATTCTGGAGGATCCCGAGGTGAAGCTCGTCGCCGCCGCGGCCATTCCGAACGAACGGGGGCCGCTCGGCGTCCGGGTGATGCGGAACGGAAAAGATTATTTTACGGATAAAACGCCCTTCACCTCTCTGGCGCAATTGGACGAGGCGAAGGCGGTTTGCGCCCGGACGGGACGCAAGTACATGGTGTACTTCAGCGAACGCCTCCATGTGGAAAGCGCCGTCTTCGCGGGCCAGCTGATCAGGGACGGGGCGATCGGCCGCGTCGTGCAGGTGCTGGGGCTCGGGCCGCATCGGCTCAACGCTTCGTCCCGGCCGTCCTGGTTTTTCGAGAAGGAGCGGTACGGCGGCATCCTGTGCGATATCGGGAGCCATCAGATCGAACAGTTTCTCTATTATGCGGATTGCCGGGACGCGAAAGTGCTGCACAGCAAGGCAGGGAACTACCGCAGTCCGGAATATCCGGAGCTCGAGGACTACGGGGATGCGACGCTGCTGGGCGATAACGGGGCGACGATGTATTTCCGCGTCGATTGGCTGACGCCCGACGGATTGTCGACCTGGGGGGACGGCCGGACGGTCATCCTCGGAACGGAAGGGTACGTGGAGCTGAGAAAATACGTCGACATCGCCCGGGATAAGGGGGGCGACCACTTGTACTTGGTCAACGGCGAAGGCGAGCGGCACCTGCATCTTGCCGGCCAAGTCGGGTTCCCCTTCTTCGGGGAGCTGATCCTGGACGTGCTGAACGGAACCGAGACGGCGATGACGCAGGAGCATGCGTTCAAGGCCGCCGAGCTGTGCCTTCTGGCGCAAGCCCAGGCGATTCGGATCGATGGAGGCTGGCGGGGATGAGCGGGATCAAACTGTCCGTGTTCACGGTGGCAACGCCCGACTTGAGCCCGGCGCAGCTTGCGGCGGCAGCCGGAAGGGCCGGCCTGCACGGCATCGAATGGCGCTATCAGGACGTGCCGGAGCATTTGAAAGACGCGCCGCCCTCTTTCTGGGGGAACAACCGATGCTCCATTCCGACGCGCTGGCGGGAGGAGGATCTCGAAGCGTTCCGCGAGGCGGCGGAGACGAACGGCTTGGCGTCGGCGGCGGTGGTGCCGTATTTGGCGCCGGGCGATGTGGCAGAGGCCGAGCGGGTGCTTCAGGCGGCCCGGTATCTCGGAGCGCCGTTCATCCGGCTCGGCGTTCATCGCTATGACCGGACGCGGCGGTTTGGGGAATTGTTCGAAGAGCAGCGCCGTTATTTGCAGGAAGCGGAGGAGCTCTGCCGGGCATACGGAGTCAAGGGTTTGATCGAAACCCACCACGAGACGATTGCCGCAAGCGCGTCCGCCTCCTATCGGCTCGTAGAGGGCTGCGACCCGGCGCACGTCGGCGTATTGTACGATCCCGGCAATATGGTCTACGAAGGATACGAGAATTACCGGATGGGCTTGGAGCTTCTTGGGCCTTATCTGGCGCACGTCCATGCGAAGAACGCGGGATGGGAACCGAATCCGGAAGCGGCAGGGGCGGCAAGGGAAAACACGATCTCCTGGCGTGCCGGTTGGCGGGGGCTTACCCGCGGGATCGTGGACTGGTCGCAGGTAATCGCCGATCTGAAGGCGGTCGGTTATGCGGGTTATATCGGAATCGAAGACTTCAGCGGCGAATTCGGAACGGAAGGACTTCTCGATCATTTCGCGGCGACGATGAAGCGGCTGCTCGGCTAATATCGGGCAAGCACGGCAAGGAAAGGGGGCGGGACCCATGTGGGGAAACGGCGGGTCCGAGCATCTGCAGTTCGGCTACCGGGTGGATACGCCGATCGAGCCGGAATTCCATTCGCATCCCTGGTACGAGGTTTATTACTTCCACGAAGGGGTCTGCAATTATTTGATCGGCGACCGGATTTACAGCTTGTCTCCGGGCGATTTGATCCTCATGAACGGGATGACCCTGCATTGCCCCAAAATGGATCCGCGATATCCCTACGTCCGCAGCGTGATCCATTTCGAGCCGTCGCTGCTGAAGCCGTTTCTGGAGCTGCCCCAAGGCGTGCCGTTCCTGCAGCCGTTCCAGACGCCGACCAACTTCAAGCTCTCGCTGCAGCCGCGGGAGAAGGAAGAGGTCGAACGGCTGCTCGCCGCCATGGACGAACGCCTGCGCCATGGCGGTACGGCCGCGCAGAGCCGGATGCTGCTCGTGTTCGCCGATCTGCTGCATTTGATCTACGAGTTGTGCCGGAATCCGATGAGCGAGCGTCCGGAATTGCCTTCGGAGAAGGAGAGCACCGTGCAGCGAGTCGTTTCCTACATCGAGGAACGGTTTACCGAGGATCTCGATATGGAACGGCTGCAGGCGGATCTGCATGTGAGCAAGTTCTACCTGTCCCGGTTGTTCAAGGAAGTGACGGGCGTCACGATCTTCGATTTCGTGTTCCAGAGGCGGATCAACGAGGCGAAAATATCGTTTCTCCTCGATCCCGGGCGATCCGTGACGGACGTCTGTTTTCAAACCGGTTTCAAGCATCTCGCGCATTTCAGCCGGCTGTTCAAGAGGCAAGTCGGGATGACGCCCGAGACATACCGGAAAAGGATCCGGATGCGGCAAGGCTAACTTGGCTGATTCCGATCGCGGCGGCGCTGGCCGTGCAGGCATAAGATTCGCCCGGTCGGTTCACGGCCGGCTTCGGAGCACGATGACCGCATTATGGCCGCCGAACCCGAAGGAGTTGGAGATGCCGATGCTCAAATCCGCGTACCGGGCTTGATTCGGTACGCAATCCAGGTCGAATGCCGGATCCTTGTCCTCCTGATTGATCGTCGGCGGGATGACCCCTTCCCGCAAGGTCCGGACCAAGGCGACGGCTTCCACCGCGCTGGCGGCGCCGAGCATATGCCCGGTCATCGATTTGTTCGCGGTGACCGGAATCCGATAGGCGTCTTCCGCGAACAGTCTTTTGATCGCCATCGTTTCCGAGCGGTCTCCGACCTCGGTGCTGGTGGCGTGCGCGCTGATCACGTCCACTTCGTCCGGACGGATGCCGGCTTCCCGAAGCGCCGCTTTCATCGCGCGGTAAGCGCCGTCTCCGTCCGAAGGGGTGGCCACCATATGGTATGCGTCGGAAGTGGCGCCGTAGCCGATCACCTCGGCGTAGATCCGGGCGTCCCTCCGCTTCGCGTGCGCGAGGGATTCCAGCACGACGATGCCGGCGCCCTCCGCGATGACGAACCCGTCCCTCCCGGCATCGAACGGCCTGCTGGCGCGGGACGGTTCGTCGTTGCGGGCGGACAGGGCGGTCGCGTTGCCGAAGCTCGCCAGCGAGGTTTCCGTCACCGCGGCTTCCGCGCCTCCTGCGATGACGACGTCGGCCAAGCCCGCCCGGATGAGGCGAAACGCTTCGCCGATGGACGTGTTGCCGATCGAGCATGCCGTGACCGGCGACAGGGTGGGACCTAGAGCGCCGAATCGGATGCTGATCATCGCCGCCGCCATGTTGGAGATCATCATCGGAACGAGCAGCGGACTGATCCGCTCCGGGCCCCGTTCCTGCCGCAGCTTCTCCTGCTCGAGGAGCGTCTGAATCCCCCCGGTGCCGGATCCCACGTAGACGCCCATCCGTTCTCTGTCCGCTTTTTCCGCATCCAACCCCGCATCCTCCCACGCCTGTTCGGCTGCCGCCAAGGCAAACTGGCAGAACCGGTCCATGCGCCGCGCCTCTTTGCGCCCGAAACGAGCTTCGGCGTCGAAATCCCGGACCAATCCCGCGATTTTCGACTTATGCCTGGAAACGTCGAACGTATCGATCCGGGTAATTCCCGATTCCCCGCGGACCAAACGATCCCAAAAGCGATCCACCTCGTTGCCCAGCGGAGTTATGACGCCCATCCCGGTAATAACCGCTCTCTCCATTCCCGTGATTCTCCTTCCATTCGGATTTGGTGTGCTTATCGTGCCATAGGGAATATCCTATTACAAGTAAGAGTTTATTATAGTATAATTAGCACCACCTTACCGATAAAGAGTGATCAAGCGAGGGAGAGAACCGTTGAATCAGCAGACCCGATTGGAGGCATTATCCGCCTTCTTGAAGGCGCAGCGGGCCAAGCTTCAGCCGGAGACCGCCGGCTTGCCCGCCGGCACGCGAAGAAGAACGCCCGGCCTTCGGAGGGAAGAAGTCGCCCAGCTCGCGGGAGTCAGCACGACTTGGTACACTTGGCTCGAGCAGGGCCGTGACATCCAGGTTTCGGCGTCCGTGCTGGACAGCGTCGCTGCGGCTCTAAGACTGACGGCCGACGAGCGCAGGTACTTGTACGCTTTGGCCATGGACGCCGGCCACGGAACGGCTCCGCTCCGCGAGGACATGCCGGAAATCAGCCCTTCCATGGCCAGAATCCTGCAGGAGCTTCGTACCTGTCCGACGATCATTTCCGACCGGAGATGCCGAATCGTGGGATGGAACCGGGCGGCATCCCATGTTTTCCTCGATTTCGAGCAAATTCCCGTGGAAAGCCGGAATATGATTCGCTTGCTGTTCGAAAGGAAAGAGTTTCGGAGACTTGCCGTCAATTGGGAGCATTTCGTGCGGGGATTCCTCGCCATCTTCCGCGCTTATTACGGACAATACGTGGAAGATGAATGGTATGGAGAGTTTCTGAGAGAGATGAAGGAGGCTTATCCCGATTTCGGCCGGCTGTGGGAACAGAGCGAAGTGAGCTCCGCCCCTCAGGTTCTGATTGAATTCCGGCATGCGAAGGCCGGCAAGATGCTGTTTCATTTGACCTCGCTGCAGGTGCAGGGAGAAGCCGATCTGCGGTGCAGCATCTATACGCCGGCCCCCGATTCCAATACGGAGCACAAATTGAAGCAACTGATGGAGCGCTGATTATCGGTGTCTCCAAAGGGTCATTATTTGCGCAGGCCCTCAGAATGTTACGATAGGGAAGTGTGAATGCAACAAAACAGGCTGCCGCGGCAGCCTGCTCTGCTTTATGAATGCGGGTCTGCCTCAGTCTCCCGGCCCGACCGTGACCTCGAAGCATTGCTTACGGAATCGTCGTTAGATACTCCCACTGTCGCCGTATGGGCGGGATAAACGTTGACCTCAAAGGTATCGCTGATCTTGTGGCCATGCCGGTCGTCCGCGGTCACCGTAATGACGGCCGTTCCGGCCGCTTTCGGATGGACGTTGATTTTCCCGCACTTGACGCATACCGTCGCCACTGCCGTGTCGCTCGATTGAACGGAGTACGTAAGCTGATCGCCATCCGGGTCCTTAAAGACGCCGGCCAAGGGGGTTTTGATGTCCGCGCCGCCCAGTTGGGCGTTTTGGTCCTCAATCGGGGCGATAAGGACGGGCGCCCGGTTATCGTCGCTGACCGTGACCTCGAACACATCCCTCGCATAGCCGCCCCGTCCGTCATGGGCTGAGACCATCATGGCAAACGTTCCCGCACGATATCCGGTAATCTTCCAGACGGATCCGTCGAAGCTGATGTAAGCATAGTTCTCAGCTTCACGGGAAGCGAAGGCCCAAACGGTCAACTCGTCTCCATCGGGGTCCGTGAATACCTCCGTCAGCGGTAACTCGAAAGGCTTATGGATGAATACGGTTTGATCGGGGATCAGGGCGGCGATTTCGGGCAACCGATTGCCGGGACCGTTCGATGCCGGGCCGATGGTCACCTCGAATGTATCGCTTACGGAGGCGCCATTGTAGTCTTGCGCAGTCACCGTGATCGCGGCGGTGCCGGCGGCAAGGGGGTGAATCTTCACAACGTCGCCGGAGGTGCTGACGAACGCGACTTCCCGGGCGCTCGATGCGGCCCGGAACCTCATGCCGAACACCGGATCCGCAGGATCCAAATCCGGATCCCGGAAGACATCGTTCAACTTGATCGTCAACTCTTCGCCGCGCACGTTAATCGATTGATCAGGGATTGGATGCTCCACCACCGGCGGTGCCCAGATTAGCAGATAGAAACGGGCGGTAACGGTACCTCCGCGACCGTCGTGGGCGGTCACCTTAACGAATGTGGATCCGAGCGCGACGGGCCGGATGGTTACTGCATCGTCGGTGACGCTGACCGTGGCGATATTTTCATCGTCTGAGTGCGCGGAATAGGTGAGAGCGTCGCCATCGGGATCGATGAAGTAGCCGGACAGAGATACCGTCCGTTCCTCCTGGCTGATGGGCGTGGACAGGTCAGGCGATTCATTGGAGACATATGGAGCCCCATTGAGGGGAACAACCTCCACTTCGAACGAAAGCTGGACCGAATGGCCATCTCCGTCATGCGCCACAACCGTAATCGTGGCGTGTCCGGGCGCGATCGGAGTCACGGTCAAATATTCGTCGGTCGGACCCAATACCGCCACGGTTTCGTCGCCGGAATATCCCGTGTAGGTCAACATATCCCCGTCCGGATCCGAGAACACGTAAGAAAAATGCCGGGAAAAAGGCGTTCCGAGCATCAGGGTCATATCCTTAATCGGATTAAACACCATCGGCGTATGGGCGGGATAAACCGTAACCGCGAAGGTATCGCTGACTGTGTGACCGTGGCCGTCGTCCGCGGTCACCGTGATGGCCGTTCTTCCGGCGCCGACCGGGTGCACGCTAAGCTCGCCGCATTGGGCGCATACCGTCGCCACCGCCGAGTCGCTTGATTGAAAGGCATAGGTGAGCGTATCGAAATCCGGATCCTTGAACACGCCGGTCAAGCGAATGGTTACGTCCCCGCTCTCCAGTTCAATGAATTTGTCCTGAATCGGGGAGAGGAGGGTTGGTGCCCGGTTTTCATAGCTGACGGTGACCTCGAACGCATCCCTGGCATAGCCTCCCCGTCCGTCATGGGCTGTGACGATGACGGTGCCCGTTCCCGGAGGAGTTTGCGGAGTTATCTTCAAGCGGGAGTCCGCCACGATGACGGATACTGCGCCGGAGGAGAAAGCCTTAAACGTCAGCTCATCGCCGTCCGGGTCCGTGAACACCCTTGCCAACGGCAGCTCGAGAACGGTAGGAATGAAAGCGGCTTGATCGGGAATCGGAGCGGCGATCTTGGGCAGCCGGTTTCCGGGATTGTTCGCGGCGGGACCGATTGTAATCTCGAAGGTATCGTTTACGGTGGCGCCATTGTCGTCTTTGGCGGTCACTGTGATCGAGGCAATTCCGACGGAAAAGGGGTGAACCTTCAATTCGTTGTCATCGATGCTGACTGAGGCGACTTGAGGGGCGCTGGATGAGGCTGCGTAAATCATCCTGCTCTCCGGATCCGCATCCGGGTCCCGGAAGACTCCGGATAACCCGATCGTCAACTCTGGACCGCCCACTTTCACCGTTTGGTCGGAAATCGGATTCTCCACCACCGGCGGCGCATAGATCAACAGATTGAAATAAGCGGTAAAGGTACCTCCGAGACCGTCGTCAGCGGTCACGTTAACAGCTGTGTATCCTAACGCGACGGGCCGGATGGTCATCGTGTCGCCGGCCACGCTGGCCGTCGCCATATTATCGTTAATGGGGTTAGCGGAGTAAGTAAGGGGGTCACCGTCGGGATCGTCGAAGTATCTGGGCAGATCCAGCGTCTGTTCCGCCTGCGTGATGGGTATGGAAAAGCCGATAAACTCTTCCGTGACGAATGGAGCTCGATTTTGCAGCATGACTTCGCTTGACGGTTTGCTTTCTTTCGAGAAAGCCGCGCCATTCGGGAACAATAAATACCAAAGCGATAATGCCGCGATGGCCAACAATCCCTTTTTTCCGAACAAACAGGCGTATTTCAACAAAGGCTCCCTCCCCCCAAAAAAGATACGTTTTGTATCCAGGCAATTGGATTATACTTCCAAAAACGCGAAAAGAAAAGAAATAAAAACCGCGTCTGCTGACGCGGTCCGTTCATTTATCATCTTCGATTGCCAGTCTGATTAGCGATGCTCCGTGTAAACGTTGGACTTGGTGATCACGCGGATGGCCGCGATTTCATCACCGGTGAGCGGCTGCACATCGGCTGCGCCGAGATTGTGGTCCAACTGCTCCTCGGAGCTGGCGCCGGGTATGGCGACGGATACGGCCGGATGGGAGAGGGAGTATCGGATGGCGAGCTGTGCCATGCTCCGCGCGGGGGAGACGAGCCGCTCCAGCCGTTCCCGCAACGCGAGCAATTCTTCGACTCCGTAGTCCAGGTATCCCTTGTCGATCGATCTGCCGTCCGCCAGACGCCCGCTCGCCACAGGCCCCCGGACGATGACGCCGATCCCGCGATCGTGAAGCAGCGGCAGCACTGCCTCTTCCGCCCGCCGGTCCAGGATACTGTATTGATTCATTACGCTGACGATCGAGGAACGTTCAGCATACTCCCGGATCACGTTAGGCCGGATCGAAGAGATCCCGTACTCCCGTATGAGCCCCTCCTGCTTGAGCTGCTCGAACGCCTCGATCGTTTCGCCGATCGGATCGCCGATCGTTCCCCCGTGCAGCTGATAGAGATCGATATAGTCGGTCTGCAGCCTGCGCAAGCTTTCCTTAACGGCCGACAGGATGTAAGCCTTCGACGGATCCCATACCCAGCCTTCCTGACCGGGAATCCGCCGGTTGCCGACCTTGGTCGCGATGATGACGCGATCCCGCCGTCCTTTGACGGCTTTTCCCACCAATTCCTCGTTACGCCCGGCATCGTACAAATCCGCCGTATCCAGCAGGTTGACCCCGCGGTCAAGGGCCTTGTGGATGATGGAGACGGCTTTTCCTTCCTCCGTCCCGAGCGACATGCATCCCAGCCCGATTTCGCCGACCGTCAGATCGGAATCGCCTAGCCGGTTCCTTTTCATCCTATCCGTATCCTTTCGAAAAATCCTGTTTTTTGCGTACCTGTAATCAGAAAATCATATTCCGTTGCCGGGTGCAACCCGAGTGCCATGGCGGCTGAAAAAACGAAATGTTGAGAAATCGCTGGAAAACCTCGACAATAGAGGTGAAGAACATGCTTGAAATGGATGACGGAGGCTGACTCCCGGAAGAGAGGGGTTCCGAATATGACATTCCGAATCGAAGAGGCGACAATTCGCCAGATGCAAGCCGCCATGACGGCGGGGGAGATCTCTTCCCGACAGCTGACCGTTCTGTACCTGGAGCGGATCGCGGCCTATGACAAATCCGGGATCACGCTGAACAGCGTGCTGGAAATCAACCCGGACGCTTTGTACATCGCCGAAAACCTGGATCTGGAGAGGGCCGAAGGCCATGTCCGCGGCCCTCTCCACGGCATTCCGGTCCTGCTCAAGGACAATATCGACACGGCGGACAAAATGCATACGAGCGCGGGATCGCAAGCGCTGGCGGATTCTTTCGCGCCGGAAGACGCCTTCCTCGCGAAGCGGCTGCGGGAGGAAGGGGCCGTTCCGCTCGGCAAAGCGAACATGACCGAGTGGGCCAACTTCATGACGACGGACATGCCGAGCGGTTACAGTTCCCGGGGCGGGCAGGTTCTTAATCCGTACGGTCCGGGCTTGCATACGCCCGGCGGCTCGAGCTCCGGCTCTGCCGTGGCGGTCGCGGCCAACCTGTGCGCCGCCGCGGTGGGCACCGAAACGTCGGGGTCCATCCTGCATCCCGCCTGCCACAACAGTCTCGTGGGGATCAAGCCGACGCTCGGCCTTATCAGCCGGACAGGCCTCATCCCGATCACGTACACCCAGGACACGGCAGGGCCTCTCGCGCGGACGGTAGAGGACGCGGCCATCCTTCTCGGAGCCCTGGCTGGCGAAGATCCGCGGGATCCGGCGACCCGCCCGTCGCGGGGGCGAGCCTATTCCGATTATACGAAATTCCTCGACCGGGAAGGGCTGAAGGGAGCCCGAATCGGCATTAACCGCGGGTACCAGGGAGATTTCACGAAGGAAGAGAAGGGGCTCATCGACCGGGCGATCCGGGCGATGAAACAAGCCGGCGCCGAAATCGTCGAGGAGACGAACCTGCATCACGTGGCCGATCACTCGTCCGTGCTGCTGAACGAATTCAAGTCCGCTTTGAACCGGTATTTCGCTTCGCTCGGTCCGCAGGCGCCTGTCAAGTCGCTCAAGGACGTCATCGATTTCAACAACCGCAACCCCCGGAAAATGCTGAAATACGGGCAGACCTGGCTGCTGCGGGCGGAGTATGAAACGTCGGGCACGATGACCGAACCCGAATACATCCGCGACAGGCTGAAGGACTGGCGGATGTCCCGCGAGGAAGGCATCGACAAGCTGATGGACAAGCATCGGCTGGATGCCCTGTTCTGTCCGGGCGTCACCGATTCGCCGGCCGTGGCCGGATACCCGGCAGTGATGGTTCCGGCCGGCTGCCGCGCGGACGGCCTTCCGTTCGGCGTCTCTTTCGTCGGCAAACCGTATGAAGAGCCTGCGCTGCTTCGCTTCGCGTACGCGTTCGAACAAGCTCATCCGGCTCGCGTTGCGCCCAAGCTGGATTGAGCGGTCTGCGGATGCTTTTCGAATCACTTCGATATAACGCCAATCCGTCCGGATAGGACGGCGCAAAGAGTGCTGCTGGGGACGCGCGCAGCGTCAAACGTATCTGATTTCGGCAGGTCTCCGATCCGGGTGCCTCAGACGGGTCGGCTGTCCCGCAGTCAAGGCGATGAAAGGGAAAACTGCCCTCTATTTTTGCGTAGTGGCCACACGCGGGAGATTAGAAGGAAAACTGCCCTTTAATTCCGGATATATCCCCTCAATTGCCGTTTTTTACCGAAATTAGAGGGGGGTTTCCCTCTAAATATCCCAAATCCTCGAAATGATCGGAATTAGTGGGAGTCCCTCTAAAGTTGACCGCGGGGGGATTCCGGCATACGGTTTCGAGAAACTGCCATATCCGCACGGTATCCGACAAAGGTATCCTGTCGTGAAGACTTTTCCAGGAATTCATGACTGGGCGGAATGGATTTGGTCGGTCCCCTTTACACGCCGGATACCGGTCGGGACGCCGTCAGGCAGGCGTTTTTCTCATCATTGCCCTTCAGTGGAAGACTGGATTCCGGTGAGAGGATTCCGAAAATAGGATTAGGTATTCGTGCGACATGGATTGACAATAGTGGAACTATGGAGTGATGACGTTGAATTACGGGAACTTGACCTTGCATACCGACAAATACCAGATCAATATGATGTACGCGCATTGGAAGCAAGGCTCCTTGAACAACAAGGCCGTGTTCGAGGCGTACTTCCGCAAGCTGCCGTTCGGCAACGGATACGCGGTATTCGCCGGGCTCCAGAGGATCATCGAATACGTACGCCATCTGCGATTCGCGGAAGATGACATCGCGTTTCTCAGAGAGCAAGAAGAACGGTATGACGAAGGGTTTCTGGACGAGCTTCGGAGGTTCGAGTTCCGGGGACACCTCCACGCGGTTCCGGAAGGGACGCTCGTGTTCCCGAACGAGCCGCTGGTCCGGGTTGAGGCGCGGATCTTCGAGGCCCAGCTGCTCGAAACGGCCATCCTGAACTTCATGAATTATCAAACGCTGATCGCCACGAAAGCGTCCCGGATCAAACGGGTCGCGCCGAACGACACCCTGCTCGAATTCGGGACGAGAAGGGCCCAGGAAGCCGATGCGGCGGTGTGGGGGGCCCGTGCGGCTTATTTGGCGGGCTTTCATGCGACGTCCAATCTGCGGGCGGGACAACTCTTCGGGATTCCGGTCAAAGGGACGCACGCGCACTCCTGGGTGCAGGACCACGATACGGAGGAAGAAGCTTTCCGGAAATTCGCGGAGGCGCTGCCCGATCAGGTTTCCCTTCTCGTCGACACTTACGACACGCTGAAGAGCGGCGTCCCGAACGCGATCCGGACCGCCAAACGCCTGGAGCTTGCCGGCAAGAGGCTGCAGTCCATCCGGATCGACAGCGGCGACCTGGCTTACACTTCGCAGAAAGCGCGGGAGATGCTCGACAAAGCGGGCTTAGCTTACGTCAAAATCATCGCTTCGAACGACCTGGACGAGAATATCATCCTCGATTTGAAAGCCCAGAACGCGAAAATCGACGTTTGGGGCGTCGGCACCCAGCTCATTACGGCAGCCGACCAGCCTTCCCTGGGCGGAATCTATAAACTGGTCGCCAGGGAAGACCGCGGGGTCTACGAGCCCGTCATCAAGATTTCGGGCAATCCGGAAAAAGTGTCCAATCCGGGCGTCAAGGAGCTTTACCGGATCGTGGACCGCAATTCCGGCAAAGCGGAGGCGGATTACATCGTCCTGAGGGAAGAAGAGGACGTCCGGCAGGGCAAACCGCTGAAGCTGTTCGATCCGGTCCATCCGTACCGCAGCAAAGTCGTAAAGGACTACGAAGCCGTGCCGCTCCTGCAGGCGATCTTCGCAAGCGGCGAATTCGTCTATCGCCAGCCCGCTCTGGAGGATATTCGCCGGTATCACGAGGAGCAGCTGAAGCTGTTCTGGCCGGAGTTTCTTCGCAAGCTCAATCCCGAGTTTTATAAGGTCAATTTAAGCCAGGCGGCCTGGGATCTGAAGATGGACCTGATCAAGAAGTTCCAGGAAGAAGGACAATAAACGAAAGGCAAGCCCCTTCATGCGAAGGGGCTTGCCCGATAATATCCCTGTGTACGGCACTCCGCGTTCGCGGGTTCTAAAGCAGCCGGACGCCAGCCTCGGCGAACGTCTGGAACAGGCGGCGGTCCAGCCGGGAGTCGGTGATCAGCGCCGTGACGGTGGCGATACCGTCGATGAGGAAAACCGAGTCTCGGCCTATTTTCGTATGGTCGGCAACGACGTAGGTTTCGAGAGAACGCTGCATCATGACGCGGTTCGTGTGCGCCTCGAGCTCGTCGAACGTCGTGATTCCCCGCGCGAGGGAAACGCCGTCCGCTCCGACGAACGTTTTCTGGATCGTAAGCTGCCCGAGCGTTCCGTCGGCCAGCGGCCCGGACAGCTCGAAGCTTTGCGTCCGGATGACGCCGCCGGTTACGATCAGCTGAAGCCCGGGCTGCCCGGACAGCTCGAACGCGATATTGATCGCGTTGGTCACCAGCGTTAACCGTTCGAACGGGTGCTGGCGGATTTTCTTGGCGATCTCCATGTTCGTGCTGCCGCCGGTCAGTCCGATGACATCGCCGTCCCGGATCAGCGAAAGCGCCTTGCCCGCGATTTCCCGCTTCTCCTCCGCGTTCATTTCCGTTTTGCGGTAGAAGGGGATCTCCGTCCGCACCGTCTCCAGAACCGCTCCGCCGAACGTCCGGATGAGCTTCTTCTCTTGCTCCAGCGTCTCGAGATCGCGGCGGGCGGTCGCCTCGGATACGCCGAACGTTTCCATGATGGCGCCCACCGTAATCGAGCCGATCTCCCGCAGGCTTCTCATAATGGCTTCCTGTCTTGCATCGGTCTTTCCGATCGCCTTTCATCCTTTCTTCACGCCGCATAACGGTATCTTCCTTACCATTCTACCATAACCGTTCAACCCGGACGGCCTCGGCATAAGCATCCACCTGCGCCGGATCGACCCATCCGGCCGACAGGTGCAGGGCGTTGGAGGCGCCGCAGGCGGAGGCCAGCTTGAACCATTCGGTCTCCGGCAGGCCGCGGTGCAGCCCGACGGCCGCCCCCGCAAGGAAGGCGTCCCCGCATCCCACGGTGTTGACCGCTTTCACGGGGTACGATTCGACGCGGTAGGTACCGTCCGTGCCCGCCACGAGCGAGCCTCTGTCCCCCAGCGATACGGCGACGTAACGGATTCCTTGACGGACGAGGGCGGCCGCGGCCGACGCCAGCTCCGGCTCGTTCGCGGAGATTGCGGAGGCGCCGGTCAGTTGGGCGATCTCCTCTTCGTTCGGCTTGATCAGGAACGGCGGCGGCGAGGCAGCCAGCCCATGCTTCAGCGCGGCGCCGCTCGTATCCAGGAGAACCGGGACGCCGAAGGGCTTCAACCGTCCGAGGATCTCCCGGTAAATCTCCGAAGGTCCGCCGGAGGGGATGCTGCCGGAGAGAACGATGACGGACGAGGTTTCGGCCAGCCGCTCCAGGGTCAGAGCCAGCCGGCCGTAATCCTCCGGCCGCGTCTCCAAGCCGGGCTCCAGCAGCTCCACCGGTCCGCCGGAGTCCGGAATGACGTTCAGGCAGACGCGGGATTCGCCGCTCTCCGCTTGAACGAACTGGTGGCGCAGGCCATGCTTGGTCAGCTCCGTTTCGATGAAGCGGCCGGCGCTTCCGCCTACGATGCCTGTGGCGACGACGTTCTCGCCGAGCAGATGGGCGACTCGCGCCACGTTGATTCCCTTGCCGCCCGGCTGGGCGATCATGCGGCTGACCCGGTTCGCCTTGCCCGGGGTCAGAGCGGGCACGAAATAGGTTTTGTCGACGGCGGCATTGAGCGTCACCGTCGTGATATGCTTGCCGGTCATGCGCGATCTCCGGCTTTGCCGGCGGACCCGCAGAGCCGGATCTTGGCGGCGGCGGCTTCGCGGAGCGCGTTTTTGGCGGGCACCATGTATTTGCGCGGATCGTTCTCGTCCGGGCTTGCGGCGAATACCGCTTTGATGGCGTCCGTGAAGACGATCCGCAGCTCGGTCGCCACGTTCATTTTCGACATGCCGAGCGAAATGCAGGTTCTCACCTGAGCGTCGGGGATACCGGAGCCGCCGTGCAGGACGAGCGGCACCGCCACCTTGGAGGCGATGCGTCCGATCCGGTCGAAATCGATGTTCGGGTCTCCCTTATAAATGCCGTGCGCGGTGCCGATAGCCGGCGCGAGCGTCGGCACGCCGGTCAGCTCCACGAACCGGGCGCACTCGTCCGGGTCCGCGAGCAGCGCGTCCTTGTCCTCGACGACGATGTCGTCCTCCACGCCGCCCACTTTGCCCAGCTCCGCCTCGACGTTCACGCCGGCCGCGCGCGCGACTTCGACGACCTTGGCCGTCTGCCGGACGTTCTCGTCGAAGGGCGAATGGGAGGCGTCGATCATGACCGACGTATAGCCGGCGCGGATGCACCGGACGATGAGATCGAAGTCGGTGCAGTGGTCCAGGTGAAGCGCGATCGGCACCGAGCTGCGATTCGCGGCCACGGTCGCCGCGGCCGCGATGTAATCGGGACCGAGATGTTTGACCGTGCCGACCGTCGATTGGAGGATGAGCGGAGAACGCAGCTCCTCCGCCGCTTCGACGACCGCTTGAAGCATTTCCAGGGTATGGACGTTAAACGCTCCTACGCAGTAACCGCCCGCCCGGGCCGCCTGCAGCATCGATGTGGATGAGACCAACGGCATAACGAATCCTCCTCGCGGATGCGGGTTATTGGATTTTCACGACCTGCGTCAAATTGCGGGGTTCGTCGGGGTTGACGTTCCGCTTGAGCGCCGTGTAGTAGCCGATGAATTGCAGCAGCGGCAGCGTCAGCGCGGCACGGGCATCGTCGCTCAGCGCCCTGCCTCCGGTGACGAACGCAAAGTCGGCGATCGCGGTATCTTCCCCCGTCTCGCTCGCTGCGACCAGCACCTTCGCCCCATAGGCCTTCATCTCTTCCGCGACCTTCAATTCATACGCGCGGGCCTGCTCGGAGAGGATCAGGACGACGAGCGATCCCGGCTCGATAATCGACTTCGGTCCGTGTCGGAACTCCAGCGTGCCGAAGCTCTCCGTCCACACGTTGGCCATTTCCTTGATTTTGAGGCACGCTTCCTGGGCGATCCCGAACAACGGCCCCATTCCGAGGTAAATATAATTGCGGAACAGGTCATGGCCGTCCACGATCTGCTTGGCCAGCGCATCCGCCGCGGGCACGAGCGAGGCCCCCAAGGTCAAAGCCTCGTCCATCTGCTCCAAGAGGCCGGTCGAACCGGAAGCTAGCGCGATCGCCGCCTGCATGAGAAACGTCATGCTGCTGAACGATTTCGTCATCACTGTGCTCCGTTCCGCACCGAGCGGCGAAACCAGGCAGGGCGCCAGCCGGGCCATCGAGCTGTTCGGGTAACAGGTGATGCCGCAGACGGTCCAATCCGGCAAATCCATGACGGACCGGATCGCGAGCACGACTTCGGACGATTCGCCGGAGCGGGACACGCCGACCAGCAGCTTGCGTCCCGGGGTCGACGAATGGCCGCGGAACAGCAAGATGTCGGAAGACGGATACGCGTATGCTTTCCTGCCCAGCCAGCTGCGGAAGGTGGCGGCCATGATTTGCGCTTGGTAGTACGAAGAGCCGGAGCCGATAAAGATCGTTTCGTCGTAGCCTCCGTCCCGCAAATGGTCCTCAATCCAGTCCCGCTGTTGTTCGAGTTGCTGCCTGGCTGCTGCCCATGCCTCATGCTGCCCGGCAATTTCCGGGTACGTCAACGTGCCGTAAGCGGCCATGCGAATCTCTCCTTTACGATCCATGGTGGTCATCTTCGCTCCCACTATATCGCAATAAAATGATTTATTCAATCACAAAAATGACCATTACAATCATTTTAAAGATTGATTTTTGATAGCAAGAGACCTATAGTGAAGGGAAAGCGCGGCAACAAGGAAAAGTGCCGGTCGTCCCGTAATGGCGGGAAAAGAGGAGGCAGCGGCGATGGGAAGGTATGCGTTCGGTGTTGACGTCGGAGGTACGAATATCGAGTGCGGAATCGTCCGTCCGGAAGGCACGCCTATATGGCGGAGCCGCGTCCGCACCGAACCGCGGAAGGGCAACGAACACGTCATGGCGCTGATCGCCGGCCAGGTGCGGGAAGGGTTGCGGGAGACGGGGATTCCGGCGGAGGACGTTCTTGCCGTCGGGGTCGGCATGCCGGGACTGGTCGAGCCGCTGCGAGGGGTTTCAATCCGATCGACGAACCTGTTTTTCCGCGATTATCCGGTTGCGGCGAAGCTGATGGAGCTGACGGGACTGCCGGTTTATATCGAAAACGACGTAAAACTGTACGTATACGGGGAATCGTGCTATGGCGCCGGGAGGGGCTATCGGCACGTGCTCGGCTTGACGCTGGGCACCGGACTCGCGGCAGCGCTCGTGAACGACGGCCGCCTCTATAACGGCAGCGGGTGTCCGGGCGAGATCGGGCACATTCCGATCGACGAGATCCCTTATCCGTGCGGATGCGGGCTGACCGGCTGCCTGGAGACGGCGGTGTCCGCCACCGGCCTCGTACGGCAAGCGGTCTCAGCTCTGGCGGACGGAAGCGGCGATCATGCGGACAGCTTGCTGGCCAAGCTATACCCCGACCTGGGACAGCTGACGGCCAAAGACATCTCGGACGCTTACGATCAGGGAGACGCGCTGGCCGTCGCGATCATGGAGCGGTCGGGCCGGCTGCTGGGGAGGACGCTCTCCTACATCGTCCCGATGGTCAGCCCGGACGTCATCCTCGTCGGAGGCGGAGCGGCGCAAGCCGGAGACCGGCTGCTCGGTCCGGCCAAAGAAACGCTGTACGCGAGCATAATGCCCGTTTACCGGGAGAACTTGGCATTCGTTACGGGGGAGCTGGGCAGCGACGCCGGCGTTCTCGGGAGCGCCAAGTGGGCGTTCGACCGGTCGGCAGGCGAGTGATCTCCGGGGGGGTGAAGCAAGGCCTAAAGCGGTTGCCGGGCAGGATTGACAAGTTTTGGGGCCTTGGCCATAATGGGAAAGCATACATTGAGGTTTAGAAAGTATCCTCTCCCATTTCTTAACCGGAAAGAAGGCTTCCCTTCCCGTGTCCAAGTCCACCAACATCGCGATGGTCACCGCCGGCCTGCTTGCGGCGCTCTTCATCGGAGCGCTGGACGTCACCGTCGTGGCCACGGCCATGCCCCGAATCTCCGAGGATTTGCAAGGCATGAGCCTAATGAGCTGGGTATTCTCGATTTATACGCTGACCACGTGCGTGACCACCCCGATTTTCGGAAAATTGACCGATCTGTTCGGCCGCAAGCTCGTGTTCGCGATCGGAGTCGTCTTATTCGTGCTCGGATCGGTTCTTTGCGGACTGGCGGAGTCGATGACGGCGCTCGTTCTGTTCCGAGCCGTGCAGGGAATCGGCGCGGGGGCGCTGAATCCCGTGTGCTTCACCATCGTGGGCGATATCTTTCCCGGGGAGAAGCGCGCCCGCATGATGGGCGTCTTCGGTTCCGTCTGGTCGGTCGCGGGCCTCCTGGGTCCGCTGGTCGGGGGGTATTTCGTCGATTACGTCAACTGGCGGTGGATTTTCTTCATCAACGTTCCGATCGGCATCGCCGCCCTCGTACTGGTCGTCATTTTCCTGCATGAGCGTTTCGAGAGGAAACGGAAATCCATCGACTACCTCGGCGCCCTCACGTTCACCGTCTCGCTTTCCACGCTGATGTACGCGCTGCTCAGCGGCGGAGAGCAGCATCCATGGGATTCGCCGCTGATCGTCGTGCTTATGGCTGCGGCGGTTTTGTTCCTCGTTCTGTTCCTGTGGGTGGAGAGGAGGGCGGAAGAGCCGATGATGCCGCCGGCCATCTTCAAGATTCGCGTCATGAACGTGGCGAACGTCAGCGGTTTCCTCGCGTTCAGCGTCACGACGGGCATGATGGTTTACGCTCCGGTCTGGATCCAGTCGGTGCTCGGCCACTCGGCGACGGGCTCCGGCTTTACCGTCATGCCGATGTCGCTCGCTTGGCCGCTGGCCGCCACGATCGTGGGAAGAATCATGTACCGCGTCGGCATCAAGGCGTCCGTCGTGTTCGGCTCGCTCGTCGTGCTGGCCGCGGGCGTTTGGCTCGCCGCGATGACCGCGGATTCCCCGTACGCCTATTGGGTAGGGGTCATGGTCCTGTTCGGCTTCGGCATGGGATTCGTATCCACTCCGTCCGCGGTCATCATCCAATCCGTCGTCGGTTGGGAAATGCGCGGGGTGGCCAACGCAACGAACTCGCTGATGCGTTCGCTGGGACAAACCGTCGGTGTCGCCGTTTTCGGCACGATCTTCAACCATTACGTCACGACCGACCCCGGGACGAAGCCGGAGCTCGCGGCGGGCATGCACGCGATATTCGTCCTGCTTGCCGCGATCACGGCGGCCAATCTGATCGCCGTCCTGTTCCTGCCCGGTCACGCCAAAGTAATGGCGCAGCAGAAATCGCATTGACGGCAAACGTCAGAGGAGCGGAATCAAGGCGGAGCTTCGGTTTTGCCTTTTTTCTGCGATTGACCATTTAATGAACAACGATCAAGTAAACTCCATCGGCGAATTCGAATGCATCGAGTGAATCAAGCCAGATGAAGGGCTTGCCGGTAAATCTGTATGAAATTTCGAATAGAATGGCGGGAATGCTGGGGAAAAGAGTACATTCCATTATGAATTTTCATACAGATTTATCGAAAATACTGCTTTCATGAATTTTCTATATGATTATTCATACAGAATTGAACGTGCCGAATCATGGAAAGTGTTCGAGGAACGTTACTGGATAAGGCACGCCTGAGTCTAACCGGGTATGGCCCCGACAAAACGAGCTGCTTATCATAGTTGGGTGTTAATGCGTGTTGAATGCGAATGGGTAAGCGGTAGTTTTTTTCGCACTTTCTCAATTGACTTTCGGACTTCCCCGATGAGATAATGTACGCGCGTACATTTGGAAGGACAACATTACGGAACGGAATGATCCGATGACCACACGCAAAGAGGTGGCCGAGCTCGCCGGCGTGTCCGAGGCGACCGTATCCCGGGTGCTGAACGGAGTCGGTCCGATCAAGGAATCGACCCGGCGGCGGGTCATGGAAGCGGCGCAGCGGCTGGGCTACCACCTGAACGCGGTCGCTTCGAGCTTCGCCCGGGGCCGGAGCGGCAACCTCGGCGTCGTCCTGCCGCATGTGCCCAAGGTCCACTTGTTCTCGACGTATTACTTCTCCGAAATCCTGAGCGGCATCGGGGAAGCGGTGCACGGGCGAGGGTACGGCTTGCTGCTGCTGTTCCGGAACCCGGCCGAGCCGTACGACTACGTGTCGCTGTTCCGGACGCTTCGGATCGATGCCGGCATCGTCCTCGGAGCCAGCTCCTTGCCGTCGGAGATGGCGGGAATCCGGCAGATGTCGGAGGCGAACCTCCCCTGCTGCGTCATGGATCAGCATTTCGCCGACATCCGCATCGGCACGGTCGCCGCCGACCATGTGGAGGGCGCCTACCGGGCGGTGAGGCATTTGCTCGGCAGGGGGTATCGGCGAATCGGGTTCCTCAACGGTTCCCCGCAATATTCCAACAGCGCCGACCGGTTGGCAGGTTACCGCAAGGCGCTGAAGGAAGCGGGCATCGAGCCGGACGATTCCTTGCTCTATGCCGGGAACTACAGCTGGACGAGCGGGAATAAGGCGGCGGCTGCGGTATTTGCCGATCTGGGCCGGCTGGACGCCTTGTTCGTGGCGAACGACCGGATGGCGATCGGCCTGATCCAAGGCTTGCGGGATCAGGGCTGCTCGTTGCCGGACGATCTGCCGATCGTCGCTTACGACGATTCGGACGCCGCGCGGATGAGCGAGCCCCCTCTGACGACGGTGCGCGTGCCGTTCTACGAAATGGGCAAGCTGGCGGCGGAGCGGGTGCTGGACCTCGCAGCGCCGTCTTCCGGCGGAGACGGCGCGTTTTTCGAGGACATGCTGCGGCCCGAGCTGGTGGTGCGAAGATCTTGCGGAACGCCGAAGGAGGTTTAGGACATGAAGAAAGCGCTAATCGTATGGGGCGGCTGGGACGGCCATCAGCCGAAAGAGGTCGCGGCCCATTTCCGGGACATCCTGGAGCGGGAACGGTTCGAGGTGGAAGTGTCGGACACCCTGCAGGCATTCGCGGATGCCGGCAAGCTGAAGGCGCTCGACCTGATCGTCCCGATCTGGACGATGGGCAAAATCGAGCAGGAGCTCGTGAACAACGTATCGGAAGCGGTGCAGGGAGGCGTCGGTCTCGCCGGCTGCCATGGCGGCATGTGCGACGCGTTCCGCGAGAACGTGGACTGGCAGTTCATGACCGGCGGCCAATGGGTGGCTCACCCGGGCAACGACGGCGTAGAGTACGTAGTGAACATCGCGAACAGCACCAGTCCGCTGGTGGACGGCATCGAAGACTTCGCCGTGAAGAGCGAGCAGTACTACATGCATATCGATCCTGCGGTCGAGGTGCTCGCGACGACGCGTTTCCCGGTCGTGCCGGGACCGCATTCGCTGAACAAAGCCGTCGACATGCCGGTCGTGTGGACGAAGCGGTGGGGGATCGGCAGGGTCTATTACAATTCCCTCGGCCATCAGGCGGACATCGTCCGGATGCCCGAGGTGTCGGAGCTCATGAGGCGCGGATTCCTCTGGGCCGCGCAAGGCAAGCCGCAATCATCCGCTCAATGAAGGCAAGCCTAGATACGCCAACTTGGCACGAGTATACGCGATTACGCACAAGAGGAGACAGAGAAGCATGGAAAAGCTGAAAGTAGGCATTATCGGAACCGGCAACATCAGCGGCATTTATTTTCAGAACGGCAAACGCTTCGAATCGATGGAAGTGGTCGCCTGCGCGGACATCGACGTCGAGCGGGCGAAGGCGAAAGCCGCCGAGCACGGGGTGCGCGGCTGCTCGGTGGAGGAGTTGCTTGCCGACCCGGACATCCAAATGGTGATCAACCTGACGATTCCGCAGGCCCATGCCTCCGTGTGCATGAAGGCGCTCGAAGCGGGCAAGCACGTCTACGTGGAGAAGCCCCTGTCCGTCACCCGCGAGGAAGGCAAGCAGCTGCTCGAGCTCGCCGACCGCAAAGGGCTGCGCGTCGGCTGCGCCCCGGACACGTTCCTCGGAGCCGGCATCCAGACAAGCGTGAAGTTGATCGAAGACGGCTGGATCGGCACGCCGATCGGCGCGACGGCCTTCATGATCAGCGGAGGTCCCGAGAGCTGGCATCCGTCGCCGGAGTTCTTCTACCAAATCGGCGGCGGCCCGATGTTCGATATGGGTCCCTACTATTTGACCGCCATGGTCGCGATGCTGGGACCGATCACCCGGGTGACGGGTTCGGCGCGCATTTCCCATCCCGAACGCACGATCACGAGCCAGCCCAAATTCGGGCAAGTCATGAAAGTGGAGACGCCGACCCATATCGCGGGCGTCATCGACTTCGCTTCCGGCCCGATCGGGA
This sequence comes from Cohnella sp. CFH 77786, assembly GCF_019400745.1. Lineage (GTDB taxonomy): Bacteria > Bacillota > Bacilli > Paenibacillales > Paenibacillaceae > Cohnella. The sequence continues at coordinate 160,790 of NZ_WJIB01000003.1, forward strand.
CGCTGCTCACGACCTTCGACGTGCCGGGCGGCTCCACGCTTCCCCGGATCGAAGTCTACGGCAGCCAGGGTACGCTGTCGGTCCCAGACCCCAACACCTTCGGCGGTCCGGTCAAGGTGTATCGCGCGGGCTCCCGCGAATGGTCGGAAATTCCGCTCACGCACGGCAAAGCCGAGAACGCCCGCGGCGTCGGGGCGGCGGATATGGCCAAAGCCATCCTCACCGGGCGCAAGCACCGCGCCAGCGGCGCCATGGCCTACCATGTGCTGGAGGCGATGCACGGCTTCCATGACGCGGCCGCGCAAGGCGCGCATTACGTCATGAAGAGCACCTGCGACAAGCCGGCTCCGCTGCCGCTCGGCCTGCACGACCACGCGCTGGATTGAGTCATTTCAAATCAGGAAAGCTCCTCTCTTGCCGGACAGGCAGGGAAGGAGCTTTTGCTATCTTACCGAAAGTTCATGTTCGCGATTAACCTCGAATCGTATCTTGTGAACAAAGGAAGGGTATCCATCGGGGCATCGCACTTCATCAGGACTCCTCCCTCCAGGATTCGTCCCGTATGCGCTTCTTTCCAAACAACCCCTGAGGGCAAGTAGACGGTTCTTTCTCTTGCACCTTCATACAAGATGGGAGCGACGAGCAAATCCGGGCCGAACATGTATTCGTCCTCGACGTTCCATGATTCGCTGTCGTGCGGGAAGTCGTAGAAAAGCGGACGCATGGGAGGGGTTCCCTTTTCATGTGCGGCCTTCATGATTTCGGCAATATACGGGCGAAGCCGCTCGCGGATGAACAAGTATTTCTTGAAAATCCGGTACGCTTCTTCTCCGTAGCTCCAAAGCTCATTGCCTGCGCCGCTGTCCATCAAACCGCCTCCTTTGTCGCTGAGAGGCGGGGAATGAGGCTCGCGATAACCATGCATCCGTAAAACCGGACAGAACGTGCTGTACTGGAACCAGCGAATGATGACCTCGCGATAGGCGGGATCGTTCGGATTGCCTCCTTGGAACCCCCCGGTATCGGTCGTCCACCAGGGAATGCCGGCCAATCCCATGTTCAAGCCCGCCTGCAGTTGATTCCTGAGCGCGGCGAAGCTCGGATCAATATCTCCCGACCAGACAAGGGCCCCGTAACGCTGGCTGCCGGCCCAGGCGCACCGGAGCAGATTGATCACCTGATTCTGACCCGCTTCCGTCATGCCGTCGAAGAACGTCTTGGCGTACATGGCGGGATATAGATTTCCAATCTGCACGTTCGGCCCGATATGATAACGATAATTATCGAAATCGTACACCGTGTATTCCGGCTCCGCCAAGTCCAGCCAAAAGATCCGGATCCCCAGATCGTAGTAGTTTCTTTTGGCAACCTTCCACACGAACTCGCGCGTTCCGGGATTCGTCGGATCGAAGAAAACCATATCCCCCATAAACTCCATGGTGATCCGAACACCCCGTTCCGTTCTAACGAGATATCCCTTTTGCAGCATCGCCGGGTAATTTTCGCTGGTCTTATCGACGGTAGGCCAGAAAGAAACCATCAGTTCGATACCCATTTCTTTCAATTCGCGCACCATGGCGGCGGGGTCTGGCCAATAATCAGGATCGAATTTCCACTCGCCCTGCTTCGTCCAGTGAAAGAAATCGACGACGATCACCGAGAGAGGAAGCCCTCTCCGCTTATATTCGCGCGCTACGTTCAGCAGCTCCTCTTGCGTCCGATACCGGTATTTGCTTTGCCAGAGCCCCATCGCGTAATCCGGCATCATCGGAACCGTTCCCGTTGCCCTTGCATAAGCCTCCAGGATCCGAGCCGGCGTATCCCCGGCGGTAATCCAATAGTCTAACTGCTTCGTGTACGGGGCATGCCACTCCGTGATATTTTTCCCGAATGTCACATGGCCGATAGCCGGATTGTTCCACAGAAAGCCGTAGCCCAAGCTGGAGAGAGCGAAGGGAACGCTGGCCTGCGAATTGCGTTGTGCCAGCTCCAGCCGGCAGTTTTTCAAATTCAAATGGGGCTGCTGATATTGCCCCATCCCATAAATCTTTTCCTCCGGAACGGACTCGAAACGCATGGTCAATTGATAATCGCCGCCAAGTATCGGCTTGAATTCACGGGGTTCGATGTTGAGCGCGCTTTTGAAGGCTTGCGTTTCTTTCCTGTTCCGGACGTATTCTTGGAGCAGAACGGCCCCGTCCCGGTTATAAAAAGTAATCTTGCCGTCCGTGGAGATCCCCGCGCTAATATTTCCATTTTGAATGAAGGCGGTTTGTCCCACGATGCTGATTTGGGCGTCGCATGGTTGGGGTAACAGCGCCCAATCTTCCTCCATCATGGTTGATCGATGGGTTGCACGCACGCGCAGGCTATCGATGCCCCATGGCTCCAGCCACAGCTGTTCCGAGTCGTATTGGCGAATCAGACGAGTTCCTTCTACCCGAAAAGAACTCTCCATTGCCATCCCTCCGTTCGCTTCCTGCTCTCGCCTACCAGCCGGCGCACCGGCAATCATTTCATCCTATTTCGCGATCATGATTCCAATGCCTCGCGAGAGGACGTCCCATCCGCTGATCGGGCCCGGCGGCTTGGAATGAAAAAACGCGCGATCCGAGGTCGCGCGTCAGCAGGGTAAGCCCGGTGAATCCGGCTTTTCCTTATAGAGGCAAGGGGATTAACCGACGATTTCTTGAATCCGCAGGGAATCCGTTTTGCTCAGATCGATGAATTCCTCTTCCACGGCAATCAGCGGTTCAGTCGGATAGTTCGGGTTGACGAGCAGGATCTTGCCTCCGCGACCGTCGGACAGGATCACGTCGCTGCCGATTTGCGCGGCCATGAGCCCGTTCAGGAACGTCAGGCCGATTGCGGAGTCGAAGCGGCCCCGGATGATCCCCCCGTGGATCTCTCGGACGACTTGGTAGAAAGGGATCGCCGCCCGATAGGGCCGGTCGGAGGTCATGGCCACGTACGCGTCGGCCAAAGCCACGATTTTGGCGAGGCGGTCGATTTCGCCGCCTTTCAGCCCGCGCGGATATCCGCTGCCGTCCTCCCGTTCGTGATGCTGCAGCGCGACCGAGGCGACCCGCGGGTCCACCCCGGATTCCAGCAAGAGCCGGTGTCCCATGACGGTATGTTCTTTCATGATTTCGAATTCGCTCGGCTGGTACCGGTCCGGCTTGCTGAGCAAGTAGGAGGGGAGCTTCACCGAGCCGATGTCGTACAAGCTGGCGGCCGTCGTGAGCAGGGACAGCTCCTGTTCTTCCAACCGGAGCCATTTGCCCAGCATGGCGGACATGACGACGACTCCGATGGTCTGCTTGTACCGGTAATCCCCCATCGATTTGAGATCCGCGAACAGCTGGAACAGGTTCCGCTTGCGGGCGGCTTCCATGATGACCGGGAGCACTTTATCCTCCAGCTCCGCCACGGGAACCGTACCGTTCGCCTGTACGAAATGCTCGACGTCTTGCAGACGGGCGCCCGTCTTGCGGACGAGCTCCTTTGCATCCGCCGGTGCGGCTTGCGGTTCCGGCTCCGGTTCCGTTTCCGCTTCCTGCTTTCCGGATTCGGGCGAGACCGGTTCGGCATGGATGTCCGCGAGATCGATTTTGAACTTCCGCATCTTCTCGACTTGGCTCTCCGAAAGAAGCGTACCTTCCGGAACGAGCAACAGGCCATGGGCGTCCGTGAGGTGGTGGAGCAAGCGTTTTCCAATGAGATCTTCGTATTTGTCGTACAGCATGGCAACCTCCCCGGGATGGATCCTGACGCGTGGCAACCGACGAAGCGCGGACAAGGGGAAGCGTTATCTTTCCGACCGCCGGACGGTAACAAAAAAACATCCAACCTTCATAAGGAAAGATAGGATGTTCCGTCGGTTCAAGAAGTAGGCGTTCCTATGCTTCGGCAACCCAGCCGCCATGAGGCGCGAGCCTGTTAGGCCTGCAGTTTTGCGTCCTTACCTTTCGATAAGTTTGCCTTTATCGCAGTCGGACAGATTATAAGGGATTTCACGGCCGAAGTCCAGACACATCTTGGAAAAAGGAAGAGACGCTGGTCAGCAGCACGGAACTGTGCTATTCTATCGGGTGACAACCGAAGAAGAAAATCCAGCAGCGCCGCTCGGCGGGCCGGGAGAGGTTCGCGAACTCCCTCTATAAAAAACTAAGATACGGTCGCATGTTTTCCATCGCGGGGCGTTTTTGCTCGGCATGGGACGTGCGTATCTTGTTTTGGCTGCGGCCAAGTTTCAGCGAATCTCTTTCTTCTTTCTCGTCAGCGGCGCGAACGCCGCGAGAAACAAGGAGGAGATTTTTTGATGTCCCATGCCGGACGCAACGCGGAAGAAATGAAGGACCTCACGCTTCTGGGCAACCAGGGAACGAAGTACCCGTTCCAGTACGCTCCGGAAGTGCTCGAGACGTTCGATAACAAGCACCCGTACCGGGATTACTTCGTGAAATTCAACTGTCCCGAGTTCACCAGCCTGTGCCCGATCACCGGGCAGCCCGATTTCGCCACGATCTACATTTCCTACATTCCGGACGCGAAAATGGTGGAGAGCAAATCCCTGAAGCTGTATCTGTTCAGCTTCCGCAACCACGGGGATTTCCACGAGGATTGCATGAACGTGATCATGAACGACCTGATCAAGCTGATGAATCCCCGCTACATCGAGGTGTGGGGCAAATTCACGCCGCGCGGCGGCATCTCGATCGACCCCTATTGCAACTGGGGCCGGCCCGGCACGAAATACGAGGCGATGGCCGAGCACCGTCTGATGAATCACGATATGTATCCGGAGAAAGTGGACAACCGGTGAAGGAGACGAGCGGATGATGAAAACGGTACTGCTGTTCCTGTATTTGCTGGCGATCGTGCTCGCGAACGTCATTACGGCAAGCAACGATCCCGTGTTATGGGGCAAGCTGATCATCCCGGCCGGCTCCTTCCTCATCGGGGCTACGTTTATCCTGCGGGATCTGGTGCAGAACGCGATCGGGCGCGCTTATACCTATATCGCGATCGGGGCGGCCATGCTCTTGTCGGCGGTCACGTCGTACTTGCTCGGCGACACGCTGTGGATTACGGCTGCTTCCGCGCTGTCCTTCCTCTGCTCGGAGACGGCCGATACGGAAATCTACAGCCGGCTGCGGCTCCCGATGGCGCTGCGGGTCCTGTACAGCGGCGTCGTCGGCGGGGTGCTGGACAGCGCTCTCTTCGTCGTGATCGGCCTGTCGCCGATCGGCGCCGGATTCCTGCCGTGGAATCTGGTCGGCTACGCGATCGCGGGTCAGATCGTGGTCAAGATCGCCATGCAATGCGCCGGCGCTCTGGTCGTTCAGCTGGTGCCGAGAACCCGCCGCACAGCCTAAACTTACAAAAGGATGACTCCAAGTCAAAACGACTTCTTCGTCCTCCGGGAACGGAGAATGAGTTTTTATCGATTCAAGAACAGGCGTGAACTTATCCATTCAGAAGGATGAACGAAAGCCTTCCCCGCACCGTCGTGAAGAAAAACGTTGAAAATCGCGGCGGTATCCTTCAAACTTAAAGCTTGTACAATACATTATTCGGATTTCCGCCTGCGATTGGAGATTGTAAGCGACTTGATGAACAAACGTTGGACGAATTATTTGGGACTCGTACTCGTTGCAGCACTCTGGGGGGCCAATTTCGGCGTGTCGAGAAAGGCGATGGAGACGTTCGATCCGATCCTGTTCGCTTTCTTGCGCTTCGGATTGGCCGTTCCGTTTTTCTTCTTGTTCGTCCGGATGCGGGAAGGAAGCGTCGGCATCCCGTGGCGGGCGGCGCTCCAGCTTGCGGGCATCGGGCTTGTCGGCGTCACCGCGCTGGAAATCGCCGTCATGTACTCGATCAAGTATACGACGCTGGCCAACGCGTCGCTGCTGAACGTAGCGCCGTGGCCGATCTTCGCCGCGCTGTTCGCTCCTCTCTTCCTGCGCGAGAAAATCACTTCCCGCCTTCTGTGGGGAGGGGCGGCCGCGATCGCCGGCGTCAGCTTCGTCATACTCGGAGGCGCGGACGGATTCAGCCTGTCTTCCGAGCATTTGATCGGCGATCTGCTGGCTTTCGGCGTCAGCGTGATCGGCGGGCTGTACAACGTCGTGTGCATGCCGCTGATGGCGCGCTATTCCGCGCTGCGCATCAGCGCGTGGTTCATTCTGTTCGGCGCGGCCTTCATGTTTCCGTTTACGCTCGGGTCTTGGAGCAAGGTGGATTGGACGGGGCTGTCGGCATCTCATTATTCCGCGATCGGTTACAACGTGCTGATCTGCACCGTCTTCTCCTTCGTCGTCTGGAACGCCTGCATGTATCGGGTCGGCGCGGCCCGGTCGAACTTTTTCCGGTACGTGGTGCCGGCTTCCGCCGTCGCCGCCGGGTATTTGTTTTTCGGCGAAACGGTTTCCGGCTGGCAGCTGGCCGGCACGGTGCTGATGGCCGCGGGGCTCATCTGGATCAGTCTGGAACGGGCAAAACCGGCTCCTCATCCCAAGGGCCAACCGGAAATCTCCGGCTGACCCGATCCCGCGCAAAAGCCTTCTTCCGATCCTCGTAATCGGGAGAAGGCTTTTTCCGATGAAGAACGATACGTTTGCATTCAGGAGTTCGAACGCCCTTGGTTCCAACGCAGCTGCTGCAGTTGCCGCAACGATCTACTAACCTGATTTCATCCTTCTGACGGTGCTGCGAAGCGGCAGGGTTGTCTGCCTATATGAAATTTCAAACAGAATCGTGGTGCCTGATGATGGAAAGCGTTCAATGAACGTGCCACTACCCCAGGATGGGATAGCGGCGACGGAATTGCCCGATGAATCTTGCAATGGAGCCAGGACGGAGTTCTGACGTGGAAACTGGTACAAATCGAGCTGGAGAATCTGGACGGGAGATCAATCGGATAGCGGTTGACATGCGGTACTATGCGAATTGTTCAACCGAGGTTTTTTGATCAGGTCTTCGGCTTGTCGAACGTGTGGACGAGGGTCCATTGCTCGCCGCCGTCGGACGTGACGTACATGCGCGAAGGCTCCTGCTCGTCGGTCGTGATCCACCATACGTGCTTGGCATCGGCCGCGGCGAGCTGCTGCGGACCGTACCCGGGGAACTCCGCTTCCAAATTGATCCAGGATTTTCCGCCGTCGGTCGTTTTGCCCAGCGTGTTGCCATTGTCGCACGCCATGCATTGGCCGCCCATGAACGCGACCTTCGGATTCACGACATAGAGAGTACCCGGCGAAGCTCCCTTGTTCCGAGGGACCTTCTTCTCGTCCATGGCAAACCCGGGAGCGGGCCCCGAGCCGGCGCCGGAATGGGCGAGGACCGGCTGCCAGCTCTTGCCCCCGTCCATCGTATGGAACAGGGAATACGAGGTCTGACTCATGCCGGAATCGCCGATCAGCTCCACCCAAGCGTCATCCTTGCCCGCGGAGCGGATGACCGCGTTCGTCGGCAGCACCTCCGAGCCCCGGGTGAACACCGCCGGCCACGTTTTCCCGCCGTCCGTCGTCCGGCGGATCGAGAAGCCGCGGTGCCCATTCGTTACCGCCCAGCCGTTCTTGGCATCGTGAAAGTAGACGTCCCCCACCGTCTTCTCGGGCGCCGGAAGCGCGGTCCACGTCTTACCGCCGTCGGTCGTATACGCGCTGCCGCTGAACGCTTCGTTCTCCGAGACGAAATGGAAGAACGAGAAGTTCGGGACCGTTCCCGCGTCTTTCCACCGCTTGCCCCCGTCCGTCGTCCGGATCAGCTTCGTGCCCCGCTTGTCCCCGAGATCCAAACTCGTCCACGCCCGGTCGGCGTCCAAAGCGAATATTTGCAATACGAGATAAGGGGGCCGCAATTGCACGTTCCAGTGCTTGCCGCCGTCCGTCGTGCGCGCGATCCATCCGTCTCCGCCCGCCCATCCGGTCTGGGGGTCGGCCAGCCGCACCGCCGTGACTTTGCCTGTCGCCTGATCTCCCGCATCCGGATACGTGGAAACGGAAGGCGGATTCACGGGGGTGGGCAAAGACGGGGACGTTTCCGTCGGAGCAGCGGATGGCGATGCGGCAGGAGCCGGCGAAGCCTCGGCGGGGGGTGCCGTACTTGCGGGCGATGTTGCGGGACTCGCGCCGCCGCCAACTCCCGAACAACCGATCACAGCCAGCAGAAGAGCCGCACTAAGCAGGAAGCCTCCGAATCCGCGTCGTCTTTTTGGGGTCATGCTGCCATCTCCTTTTTTGCGAGTACCTGTTAGACGATAGGGTGCTCGTTAAAGTTGAATCCTAGCATTTCCCAATTGTCCCTTGACTTTGCATGAGTAATGTTCTATGGTTAGTTACATGAGTAATTAACCGATGTGGTGGTGAAGCAATGACTTTCCCGATGGATGACAGCCGCCCGATTTTCATGCAGATCGCGGAGCGGATCGAGGACGACATCATCGAAGGAGCGCTTCCGGAAGAGTCTCAGGTTCCCTCCACGAACCAGTTCGCGGCGCTCTACCGGATCAATCCGGCGACGGCGGCCAAAGGCGTCAACCTGCTCGTGGATGAGGGCATTTTGTATAAGAAGAGAGGGATCGGCATGTTCGTGAAAACGGGCGCGCGCGAGGAGCTGCGGGAGAAGAGGAAGGGGCAGTTTTACGAGCAATACGTGGTGACGATGGTCCGTGAAGCGGCGAAGCTGGGCATCACGGCCGAACAGCTGATCGAAATGATCCGGAAAGGGGATAAGGCCCGATGAGCGTTGTCGTATCCGCGAAGGGGTTAACCAAAACCTACGGGAGCTTCAAGGCGGTAGACGACGTCAGCTTCTCGCTCGAAGAGAACCGCATTTACGGGCTTCTCGGGCGGAACGGCGCCGGCAAAACCACGATCATGCACTTGCTTACCGCGCAGTTGTTTCCGACGGGCGGGGAATTGAAGGTATTCGGGGAAGAGCCGTACGAGAATAACCGGGTGCTGAGCAGACTGTGCTTCATCAAGGAAAGCCAGAAATATCCGGAAACGTTCCGAATCCGTGACGTTCTGGAGACGGCGGGGACGTTCTTTCCGAACTGGGACCGGGAATACGCGTTGGCGCTGTCGGAACAGTTCCGGCTTCCGTTGAAGCGCAAGATGAAAAAGCTGTCGCGCGGCATGCTTTCTTCCGTCGGCATCGTCATCGGGCTTGCGAGCCGCGCTCCGCTTACCATTTTCGACGAGCCGTACATCGGCCTGGACGCCGTGGCCCGGTCGCTGTTCTATGACCGGTTGCTGGAGGACTACGCGGAGCATCCGCGAACGGTTATCCTGTCCTCCCACCTGATCGACGAGGTCAGCGGGATGCTCGAGCACGTGCTGCTCATCGACAACGGCCGCCTGCTGCTGGACGAAGACGCGGATGCCCTTCGGGGAGGCGCTTATTCCGTGGCCGGAACCGGCGCCAGGGTCGAGGAGTTCGCCCGGGGGCGCCGCGTGATCCGCCGGGATTCGTTCGGCTCGCTCGCTTCGGCGACGGTCATGGGCACCTTGGACGGGGAAGCCCGCGGACACGCGGACTCCTTGGGACTTGAAACCGCGGCCGTATCGCTGCAGCAATTGATCGTCCATTTGACCGGAGGAACATCCGAACGGAAGGAGGCGGGCGGCCGATGAACCGCGTCGCTGGCGTCGTGCGCATGCATGGGAGAGACAAATGGACATGGCTTTATCTTCCCTGGGCCATCTGCTTGGTTAATTTCGCCGCTACCTTGATTCTTGGCGTCTTCATAGGCGAGCCTGACCGTTTCAATACGGGAGGGGTTTTCTCTATCTTCGTCTATGTGTTCATCTCGGGAATGATCACGCTGAAGCAAACGTTCCCGTTCGCGCTAGGCATGGGCATCCGCCGGGCGGATTACTTCCTGGGCACGTCGGCGATGAGCGTGTTCGTCAGCGCGATCACGGCCGCCTTGCTTATTCTGCTCTCCGCGGCGGAAGCGCGTTGGACGGACGGTTGGGGCATTCGGCTGCATTATTTCCATTTGCCCTTCTTCCACGAGGGACCCGAATGGCAGCAAACCGTTACGTTTTTCCTGTTGCTGCAGTCCCTATTTTTTGCCGGTTTCATCATCGCCAGCATCCACCGGAGATTCGGACGCGCGGGAATGTATGTGTTTTTCTCCCTTCTCTTTCTGATTTTCGCCTTTACGCCGCTGCTCCTCTCCTATTATGATCGATGGGACGACATCGGACGGTGGGTACAGGCGAACATCCGCTCCCTGAACGATTTGGCGCCTTGGATGGTGCCGCTGATCGGACTCTGCGGGCTCGGATCCTACGCCATGCTCCGCAGATCGACCGTCTGAAAGGCGGATAAAGGAGAGTCGTAAGGAAATGGTTTTCGAGAAGGCGTATGCGGGCATCGATCTGGGCGGTACCAAAATGCTGGCGGTGATTGCGGATGCGCAGGGAAAGGTGCTTGCTTCGGAAGAACAGCCGACGCTCGCGGACGAAGGCGCGGAGAGCGTCATGTCGAGAATGGCCGGCATGGTGAGGCGCCTGATCGCGCTAGGCGGCAGGCAAGTTTCAGGTTTGGGCGTAGCCACCGCCGGAACGCTGGATCCCGAGGACGGTACGGTCCGGTACGCCGGCAACCTGGGATGGACGCAGGTTCCGCTCGGGCGGACCCTGGAACGCGAATTGGGACTGAAGGTCACGGTGGAGAACGACGCCAATGCCGCCGCTTACGGAGAGTGGAAAGCCGGTGCGGGTCGAGGAACGAGGAATTGCGTTTTCGTCACCGTCTCGACCGGCATCGGGGGCGGCATCGTGGAGGGCGGCAGGCTGATCCGCGGATGGACGGCGAGCGCGGGAGAGATCGGACACCTCACGATCGATTGGAACGGACCCGCGTGCGGATGCGGCAACGTCGGCTGCCTCGAGCTGTACGCTTCCGGCACGGCGATCGGCAAAGCCGGAGCCGCGGCCGCAGCGGCGGATCCAGCCGCGGGGCGCGCAATGCTGGACCTCGCGGGAGGCGACGCGGCGCGCATCACGTCCCGCGAGGTCGCGGCCGCCGCGGAGGGCGGAAACCCGCTGGCGCTGAAGCTGCTGCGGAACGCGGGACGCGCGCTCGGCGCCGGATTGGCCAGCGTGGTCCATTTGGCCAATCCGGAGCTGATCGTCTTGGGGGGCGGCGCCTCCAAGATCGGGGCCCCTCTGCTGGGCCCGATGGAAGAAGAGTTCCGCCGCCGCGTCATTCCGTCGCTCGGCGAGAAGGTCCGTATCGTACCGCCCGAGCTTGGGGTGCCGGCGGGCGCGATTGGCGCGGCTCTGATGGCGGAATAGCAAGAATATGCAGTAAGGAAGCTCTCAAGCCCAGGACCGGCTTGGAGCTTTCTTGTTCTTATGGGAAGGGGGGCTTCGCCATTATAGGCGATTGATCTCTCGGCACCGGCTGTTCCGAGAGAAGGGGAATGGACTTCCGGAACCAAGTCACCCCCGCGAGTCCGTGAATGACGACTATGGGCTCGCCATGGCCATCTCGGACGCGCTGCCGCTCGCCTTGTTCATCCGCAAGCAGCCGAAACGCGCGGGCGCCAAGCGGCGACAGCCGCGGTGTAACCGGCCTGACGAAAGAATCCGAATGCGGGAGAACCGCATGGGAAATTCATCCTTCCGGTACGAAAATCAGCCGGAAAACAGCGGGTTTTTGCCTTGACGGGGGAGGAAATGGCTTCTACACTGAGGGACATATGTGAGGAGGGACACCTTTGCCATCGATCGCGGATTCCCGCAAAACCGTGCTGGCCACGGCCGCCGTAATCCCCGTGCTGCTCGCCGTCAGTCTCGTGCACCTGCTCAACGACTCCATGCAGGCCGTCGTGCCCGCCATGTTTACCATTTTGGAAGAGTCGCTGCATTTGTCCTACACCCAGGTTGGATGGATTCTGTTCGCGCTGAACATGACTTCCTCCGTCATGCAGCCCGTCGTCGGCTCCTACACCGACAAGCGTTCGTCCCCGTATATGCTCCCGGTCGGCATGGGGCTTAGCCTGCTCGGCATGCTCGGCATCGCGTATGCTCCGAACTTCTGGTACGTGCTGCTCTCCGTCGTTTTCATCGGGCTCGGCTCCGCGATCTTCCATCCGGAAGGCTCCCGGATCGTCTATCTGGCCGCCGGAGGACGACGCGGCTTCGCCCAGTCGGTCTATCAGGTCGGGGGGAACGCGGGAAGCTCTCTGGCTCCGCTGATGACCGTTTATATTTTCGCGCCGCTCGGACAGATCGGGGCGGTCTGGGGGACGGTGCTGGCTGGACTCGCGATCGCCGTCTTGCTGGCGCTTGCGCCTTGGTACAGGCGTCAGCTGAAAGCGTGGGAGGAAATTCGGGAGCAACGCCGCGCCGCCGCCGCGATTACGGGGTCGACGTTGGCACCGGAGGCCAGCCATCCCCGCGTGAAGTTCGCCATGGGACTGCTCATATTCCTCGTTTTCGCGAGGTCCTGGTATCACGCTTCGATCAGCAGCTTCTATCAATTTTTCCTGAAGAAGGATTACGGATTGACGACGGAGCAGGCGCAGATTCCGCTGTTCCTCTTTCTCGCGGCGGGCGTGCTGGGCACGTTCTTCGGGGGCGTGCTGTCCGATCGATTCGGCATGAAGAACACGATCGTATTCTCGATCGTCGGCGGCGCACCGCTCGCGTTGATTCTCCCTTACCTGCCGCTCGTCTGGATTTATCCCGTCATCGCCGTTCTCGGATTCATCATTCTGTCCGGGTTTTCCGTGACGGTCGTGTACGCGCAGCATCTGATGCCGTCCAAAGTCGGCATGGCTTCCGGTTTGACAACGGGGCTGGCGTTCGGCATGGGCGCGATCGGAGCCGTGGCCCTCGGCAAAGCGTCGGACGTCTTCGGTTTGACGGAGGTCATGCGGGTCTGCAGCGCGCTGCCCGTCGTGGGACTGCTGTCGCTGCTGCTCCCTTCGGACCGGGAGGGGCAGCGCGCGAAATCCTGATTGTCCTTCTTGCGTACCCTCGTAAAAAGAAACCTCTTTCCGAATGATATGGACAGGTACCTAATCCTGCACCGTTAACATCAAGAGGAGGCTTCTTATGAAGTTTGTGAAAACGAAATCCGTTTCGAAATGGATCATGACGAGTGTGTTGGGCGGCGCATTGACGATGGGGTTCGGCGCGGCAAGCGCGTTTGCCGATGACGGCGTTACGTTCGCGCCCGCGACCGGCTCCGCGGAAACCGCCGCGACCGATGCGGGAGCAGCCGTGACGGCTCCCCCCGTTGCAGCCGAACAAAGCCCGGAATCCTGGATGACTCCGAGCGAATTCATCGCCTTTCTGAAAACGGTCGTTCAAAAAATCGAGATCACGCTGACCGTTGACGATGCCGATCGAGCCAAACTTCTAACCGCCATCACGCAAGAGCGGATTCGGGAATCCGACGAAATGCTGGCCGAAGGGAAAACGGAGCAAGCGGCGGAAGCGCTGCAGAAGGCGCTCTCCGACCACGAGCTGGCCATTGAAATCACGGTTCGGGGCGAAGATGCCAAAGGCGAGGACTCGGAATCGGATCAAAAGGAACTTACGGAACAGTACCGGCACAATATCGAGGCGTTAACCAAGGCTCTGGAGAAGGTCAAAAATCCGACGGCGAAAGCCGCGATCGCGCGCAACATCGCCAAAACCAAAGCCAAGCTGTCCGCCAAGCTCGGATTGCCGGCGGAGGTCGCGGTTTCCGCGGTTCCGGCTTCGCAGCCTTCGGCCGATGCGGAGTCCGCGCACCAAGAAGCCGTGCATGAAGCTGAGCATGAAGTCGAATTTGAAGCGGAACATGAAGGCGATGATCATGAAGATGCGGATCATGATGATGCCGATCATGAAGATGCGGATCATCAAGATGCAGATCATCAAGATGCGGATCATGAAGGCGGCGATCATAAACATGCCGATAAAGAAGCTGCCAAAGAACTTCGCGAGAAAATCAAGGAAGAGCGAAAGGCGGCGCATGAGAAGGGGAAAGAGGAACGCGAATCTTCTCACGGGCATGGCCGGAAGAATCATTGATGGCCGCCAAAGAAGCTAAGAAGCTGCCGAGCAGCTTCTTTTTTTAGTGAAACTATAAATCCGCCATCCTTTGCTGAATCACCTCCGATCAAACGTCTATCCGTGAGTAAAGGACGGCGTAGCCGTTTACTTGACATGTTAGAATTTATAAGTTTCCAGAGAGTGGTTTTGAGGAAGCGAGAGGGGAGCCGTTTTCGGTATTGGCGCTCCCGTTCTTGTTCTGCTCGTCTTTCTGCGAAATCCCCGACTGCGGGCGCTGTAGTGACCTCCGGAGACGTTATTTTTGCGAAATCCCCGACTGCGGGCGCCGTAGTGACTTCCGGAGACGTTATTTTTGCGAAATCCCCGACTACGAGCGCAGTAGTGACTTCCGGAGGCGTTATTTTTGCGAAATCCCCGACTACGAGCGCAGTAGTGACTTCCGGAGACATTATTTTTGCGAAATCCCCGACTACGGGCGCCGTAGTGACTTCCGGAGACGTTATTTTTGCGAAATCCCCGACTACGAGCGCAGTAGTGACTTCCGGAGACGTTATTTTTGCGAAATCCCCGACTACGAGCGCTGTAGTGACTTCCGGAGACGTTATTTTTGCGAAATCCCCGACTACGAGCGCTGTAGTGACCTTAGTGACTTCCGGAGACGTTATTTCTGCGAAACCCTTAGGTGTGCTGTAGGTATAATTGAGGAAGCAGAGCCGCGTAAGCGGTCTTTCTTGTTTCATTCCGCGTTTACAAGTTTCACGCCCATTCCATGTCCGAATGATCATCGATCATAACGACCTTCTCAATTCCTGAGGACGTCGACGCCGTTCATGATGACCGAATCGCGTCACCCCCAACCGTTAGATTTTCAAAAGCAGGCATTTCCCTGCAATAACCACTGTGGAAACCGTTGCAAGGTTATGTTATCGAATCGGATTCACGTTATCCTAGATGGTCGGTAAGTACGAAATCCGTTGTTTTTCATTTTGCCAAACATTCAGTGGATCTTCAGCGGAGGCTAATCCCCATTTAAGCCTGGGCGACCATAATGTACCTTGTAATGCCATTTAAACAAGCAGGAGGTCGTGAAATGAAAAAAGCGGTAAAAGCGATCGGGATGACGGCGGCACTGGCGGTAATGATTCCGTTCAGCGCCTATGCGGCAACGACAACGAGCGGCAGCGATACATCCGCGCAGTCGAGTGCGGCCCAAACGGATAAGGCGCCGCCGGCAAGAGAATTCCATATCGGCAAGGGGGCCGTGGACCAAACGGTGCTCGACCTGCTGAAGCTGGATCAAGCCACCTTGAAAACGAAGCTTTCCGAAGGCAAGACGCTAGCGGAAATCGCCGCCGAGCAAGGCGTTTCGCGGGACGCGCTGAAGCAAGCGCTGACGGATGCGTTCAATAAGAAGCTGGAGGAACAGAAGCAGGAATTCTCCGCCAATCTCGACAACATGATCGACGCGAAGGGGAATGCGTTCCCCGATAGGGGATTTGGGGGAATGAAGGGCTTCGCGGCGCGCGACCTGACCTCGGCGGCCACGATTCTCGGGCTGTCCGAGACGGACCTGAAAACGGCGCTTCAATCCGGCAAGTCGCTGGCGGACTTGGCGAAGGAGAAGAACGTGGACGTGCAGAAGCTGATCGACGCCCAGAAGGAAGCCATCACGGCCGCGATCAACCAAGCGGTGAAGAATGGCAAACTGACCCAGGCTCAAGCCGATAAGCAGCTTGCGAAAGTAGCGACATTGGCCGAGAAAATCGTCAACTCGGCCGGTTTTCCTGGCGGCCACGGCGGCCACGGCGACCATGGCGGCCATAGCGGCCACGGCGGCAAGTGGCGCTAATGGGCCGATGCCCTGAACATAGGATTTGAAAGGAAAAAGCGGCTGCTCAGGCCGCTTTTTCCTTTCGTCGCCGCACTCCCCCGAATTGAGGCCCTCCAACCCCCGAATCAAGGCGGAGTAAAGGAACAAAATGCCTCAACTCGCGTCGAAACCCCGAACCGAGCGCGGAGTAAAGAAAATGCCTTAACTCTTCTCGAAACCCCGAATCAAGGCGGAGTAAAGGAACAAAATGCCTCAACTCGCGTCGAAACCCCGAACCGAGCGCGGAATAAAGAAAATGCCTTAACTCTCCTCGAAACCCCGAACCGAGCGCGGAGTAAAGGAACAAAATGCCTTAACTCTCCTCGAAACCCTGAATCGAGGCGGAGTAAAGGAACAAAATGCCGTAACTCGCGTCGAAACCCATCGCAAGCCGCTAGTCGGTCTAGCGACGTATCCGTCGCGTTCGCGATGCTGCTGATCTTTCTCTTCCGGGTGCCGATCGAGAAGATGAAGTGACGGCGGCCTATTCGAGCCGGGACAGCTCCAGCCGCCGCTTCTCCCGTCCCGGCAGCTGGGAGAGAAAGACGCGGAGGTCCGGATATTCCTCCAGATTCAGCGAGTAGTACACCCATTGTCCGCGCTTCGTTTCCCGGATCAGTCCCGCGCTTCTTAGCTTGCGCAGATGCTGGCTTGTATTCGGCTGGCTGGCGCGCAGCAGGGCGGTGATTTCCGTCACGCTCAAGACCTTCTCCTGGAGCAGCGCCAGAATCGCCAGGCGCATCGGTTCTCCGAGCAGCTTAAGCAGCTCGGCCATCTCCCTCAGCTCGTCTACGGTGCCTTCCTCGTTCATCCTCCATGTCCTCCTCATTCGCCGTTGCCGCCGGTCAAGCGGGCACTTCATTTCGACATATGATTACATAATTATACATGACATCAACCATTTGCGCCGCATAAGAAAAGCCGCCGAAGCCGGCGGCAGCAAGGGCAACGCTTCAAGCAGCTTTCAATCGGTCGAAAAATCCCGCGATGGCCATCTGCGCCGCGCCGAGCATCGCCGAGCTTTCGCCCAGCTCCGCGAACAGCAGCTGGACGTTCCGGAGATGGAACCCGAGCGACCGCTGCACGACCGTGCGGCGGAGGGTGGCTTCGATCCAGGGTCGGGCCTGACTGATCCGGTTGCCGATGATGACCGCGTCCGGATTGAACACATTCACGATGTTCGCGATGCCGATGCCGAGGTATTCGCCGGTCTCTTCGAACAGGGAGAGCACGTCTTCCCGGCCGGCCGAAGCCGCTGCCAACATTCCCTCCAGATTCTCGAAGCCCCGGCCGGAGGCTTTGTCGAGCAGCGCCCGTTCGGAAGCGTACATCTCCCAGCACCCCCGGTTGCCGCAGGCGCAAGGTTTGCCGAACGCTTCGACCGACAGATGCCCCATTTCGCCGGAAAAACCCGAGGCGCCTTTGTAAAGCATTTTATGCAAAATAAGCCCCGTGCCGATCCCGATCCCTACGCTGACGTACACGAGGTTGGCGATGCTGCGGCCGGCCCCGAAGATTTGCTCGCCCAGCGCCCCGGCGTTGGCTTCGTTGTCGATCGTGACGGGTACCCCGTACCTCTCGGACAGCTGCCGTTTCAGAGGTACGTCGCGCCACTGCAGGTTGGGAGCGAACAGGACCGTCCCGGACTCGTCCACGAGACCGGGCACGCCGACGCCGATCCCCACGATGCCGTACGAGGAAGCGGGGGCTTGCTCGATCAATCCGTCGATGCAGCGGCCGATTTCCTCCAGTACCGAATCGGGTTCGTGCCGTTTTAAGGTCAGATTGGCTTCCGCGACGACGCCGCCCTGAAGATCGGCGAGCACCCCGCGGATGTAGTTGACGCCAAGATCGACCCCTACCGCGTAACCGGCGGAGGCGACGAATTCCAGCATCACGGGTTTGCGCCCGCCGCTCGAGACGCCCGTCCCGATTTCGCGAACGACCGAACCTTCGATCAAGTCCTGCACGAGGCTCGAAACCGTCGCTTTGTTCAGGCCCGTCCGTTCGGAAATCTGCGCCCGCGAGAGCGGGGCCCCGCGCAAAATCGACTCCAGCACGATCGCCGTGTTGATCCTTTTGATGAGTGCCTGATCTCCGGTGGGGGTGGTCGTCATCTAAGCCTGCAAGCTCCTTCTCGAAAATAGGATGTTCCCATCATACCACAAACGGGTGTCCCGGAAATTAGGTTGCCGGATAGACATCATGCGGAAAGGCTGTAATCGCACGGAATATAGGGAGTGTTAGTTGCCGGGGCGGCACGATTTGCCGGACGAACCAGAGGATCCCGCGGGGAGACATGCGGGTCTCATCCTTCGGAGAAGCGGTCGCTGGAAGCCTTCCGTACAATCAATATCTTCCGTATCGCCGACCATCGTCATTGCGAATCAGCAAGTAAACGATCAATCCCAATAAGGGAAAGAAGAACAGCGCCACAAGAACAATAAGGGCAAATTCAGGGCTTCTTCCCCTTTTTCTGGCATCGCGATACGCCCACACGCAAAGCAAGATATGGATCACAAAAAAGAAGATGGATATGAAAAAGAATACAGCAATGATTCCGCCTGCATTTAAAGCGATATCCATTGGCGACATGGTTAAGATCTCCTCCTGATGTCAATGTTTCCATTAATACGCAGGACGAAAGAGGAAGTTGCACGACCCACGAAGCCCACGGAGATGAAGCCCACGGAAATGAAGCCCACGGAAAGATCGCGATCACTTAGTTTATCCAATAGACAAACTAAGTCGGAAATGGTATGCTGGAATCATCGCAAGCACAAAAACGCTTTCAAGGAGGATTCATTCGATGAGCTTATTCCCGAACGTCCCGAAAGTCCAATACGAAGGACGCGGCTCGAAAAACCCGTTTGCTTTCAAGCACTACAATCCGCAAGAGGTCGTGCTCGGCAAAACGATGGAGGAGCACCTCCGTTTCGCCGTTGCCTATTGGCACACTTTCGTAGGCTCCGGCTCCGACCCGTTCGGCGTCGGCACCGCGGTCCGCAGCTGGGACTCGCTGTCCCCGCTCGACAAGGCGAAGGCGCGCGTGGAAGCCAATTTCGAGCTCATGGAGAAGCTGAACATTCCGTTCTACTGCTTCCATGACGTGGACGTCGCCCCGGAAGGCGCGACGCTCGCCGAATCGTTCAAAAACCTGGATACGATCGTCGCCCTGCTCAAGGACCACATGAAATCGACCGGCAAAAAGCTGCTGTGGAACACGGCGAATCTGTTCACGAACCCGCGTTTCGTGCATGGCGCCGGAACGAGCAACAACGCGGACGTATTCGCTTATTCCGCCGCCACGATCAAGAAGGGGCTGGAAGTCGGCAAGGAGCTGGGCGCGGAGAACTACGTGTTCTGGGGCGGCCGCGAGGGCTACGAATCGCTGCTGAACACGGACATGAAGCTGGAGCTCGACAACCTGGCGCGCCTGCTGCACATGGCGGTCGACTATGCCCGCGAAATCGGCTTCGACGCGCAGTTCCTGATCGAGCCGAAACCGAAGGAGCCGACCAAGCACCAGTACGATTTCGACACGGCCACCACGCTCGCGTTCCTGCAAAACTACGGCCTCAAGGAACATTTCAAAATGAACATCGAAGCGAACCATGCGACGCTGGCCGGACACACGTTCGAGCATGAGCTGCGCGTCGCGCGGATCAACGGCGTGCTCGGCTCCATCGACGCCAACCAGGGAGACATGCTGCTCGGCTGGGATACCGACGAATTCCCGACCGACCTGTACTCGACGACGCTGGCCATGTACGAGATCCTGAAGAACGGCGGCCTCGGCCGCGGCGGCGTCAACTTCGACGCCAAAGTTCGGCGCTCCTCCTTCGAGGACGAAGATTTGTTTTACGCCCACATCGCCGGGATGGATGCCTATGCGCGCGGCCTGAAGGCTGCCGCCAAGCTGGTCGAGGAGCGCGTGCTGGACGAGATCGTCGAAAACCGCTACCGCAGCTTCCGCGAAGGCATCGGGGCCGACATCGTGTCCGGCAAGGCGACGCTCAAATCCCTCGAAGCCTACGCGCTTCAGCTGAACCAACCGATCAAGAACGAATCGGGCCGCCTGGAGCAGATTCGGGCAACCTTGAACGAGATCATTTTCAGCGTTTGATCGCCGGAGGGAGGTTAGCCGGATGAAATACGTCATCGGAGTCGACCTGGGAACGAGCGCGGTCAAGACGCTGCTCGTTTCCCGCGAGGGAACGGTCGCGGGCGAAGCGTCCCGCGAATACCCCCTGTATCACGAGCACTCCGGCTGGAGCGAGCAGGAGCCGGAGGACTGGGTGAGGGGAACGCTGGACGCGCTAAGCGAGCTGGTCCGGCAATCGGGCGTCTCGCCCGAGGACATCGAAGGGATCAGCTTCTCGGGCCAGATGCACGGGCTCGTGCTGCTGGACGAAGGGAACCGCCCGGTCAGGCGGGCTATCCTGTGGAACGACACCCGAACGACGGAGCAGTGCCGCGAGATCGAGCGGACGCTCGGCGACCGCCTGCTGGCGGTGACGCGGAATCCGGCGCTCGAAGGGTTTACTCTGCCGAAGATTCTATGGGTGCGTCATCATGAGACTGCGGCGTTTGCAGCTTCGCGGAAGTTCCTTCTTCCCAAGGACTATTTGCGGTTCCGCCTGACCGGTGAGTTCCATATGGACCTCTCCGACGCCGCGGGAACGTTGTTGCTCGACGTGGCGAACCGATGGTGGAGCGGAGAAGTGCTGGAAGCGTTCGGGCTCCCCGCGGACTTCTGCGCTCCGCTGGTCGAAGCGGGCGGACTCGTCGGCACGCTGAACGCGGAAGCCGCGCAAGCGACGGGCTTGTCGCCGGCCACCAAAGTGTTCGCGGGCGGCGCGGACAACGCCTGCGGCGCGATCGGCGCGGGCATACTGGCGGACGGCTTGACGTTGTGCAGCATCGGAACGTCCGGCGTCATCCTGACCTATGAGGACAACCCGGACGCGGACTACGGCGGCAAGGTCCATTTCTTCAACCACGGCAAGCCGGGGGCCTTCTATTCGATGGGCGTCACGCTGGCTGCCGGTTACTCGCTCAGCTGGTTCCGGAATACGTTCGCCGCGGGCGAATCGTACGACAGCCTGCTGGCGGGCGTGGAGAACGTTCCGGCCGGGTCCGGCGGCCTGCTGTTCACGCCTTATCTGGTCGGAGAACGCACGCCCCATGCGGATCCGGACATCCGCGCCAGCTTCATCGGCATGGACGGCAGCCACACGAGGGCGCATTTTGCTCGAGCGGTGATGGAGGGCATCACGTTCTCCCTGAACGAGTCGGTCGATCTTTTCCGGGCGGCCGGCAAGAGGGCGGACACGATCGTCTCGATCGGCGGCGGCGCGAAGAACCCGGTCTGGCTCCAGATGCAGGCGGACATCTTCAACGCCGAAGTCGTCGCGCTGGAGAACGAGCAGGGTCCGGGCCTCGGCGCGGCTATGCTGGCCGCGGCCGGCTGCGGCTGGTTCGCGAGCCTGGACGAGTGCGCCGCCGTGTTCGTCAAGCGGTCGAAGCGCTTCAAGCCGAACGCGGAAACGGCCGAGCGGTATGCCGGATTGTTCCGGATCTACCAAGCCGTGTATGGCCAGACCCGCGATTTGAACCGTTCCCTCGCCACTTTCCGAAACTGATTTTGTGCGATAAGATAAGAGCAGGAATGAGGGTTGCCTCCCTTATCCTATGTTAGAGCCTCCAGTATTCCCGGCCGGTAACCGGGTGGGGGCTCTTTATCATGGACGGGTCTTCGGCTTTGAAGGAAGAGGAGGGAAACGCGCGGATGGAAGGGCAAAGAGAGGAACGGACGGCGCTTCTCACGGGCGCATCCAGCGGATTCGGGCTTCGGACGGCGCTGTTGCTCGCGAGGCAAGGGTGGACGGTATACGCCGGTTTCCGTGACCCGGCGGCGGGGGGCGAATTGACGGCGGAAGCGGAGAGAGCCGGCGCGCGCTCCCGGATCCGGCCGATCCGGCTCGACGTGACCGCAGAGAATGAGGTTCGGGAAGCGGTGCGGACGGTGGAAGGGGAAGCGGGTAGGTTGGACGCGCTGGTCAACAACGCGGGATTCGCCGCAGGCGGGTTCGTGGAGGAGCTGCCCTTGTCCGCATGGAGAGGCCAGTTCGAGACGAACCTGTTCGGGGTGGTGTCGGTCACCCGGGAAGCATTGCCGCTTTTGAGGAGAAGCGGGGGCGGCCGCATCGTGCTGGTCAGCAGCGTCA
This sequence comes from Cohnella sp. CFH 77786, assembly GCF_019400745.1. Classification (GTDB taxonomy): domain Bacteria; phylum Bacillota; class Bacilli; order Paenibacillales; family Paenibacillaceae; genus Cohnella. The sequence continues at coordinate 182,920 of NZ_WJIB01000003.1, forward strand.
GCGGAAGGATCGGCTTTCCGAGCCTCGGTCCTTATTGTGCTTCGAAGCACGCACTGGAAGGGCTGGGGGAATCGCTGCGGCTGGAGGTGGCGGCTTTCGGTACCGCGGTCAGCATCGTCGAGCCCGGCCCGTACCGCACGCCCATCTGGCGCAAGAGCTTCGCGGGCGATACGCCTCCGGCGCCGGATTCGCCTTATGCCGCATTGCATGCGAAAATCAAACCGATGCTCGAGCGGAGCGCGGCGCGCGGCGGGGATCCGGAACGCGTGGCGGAGGCGATATACCGGGCATTGACGGATAAGAAGCCCAAGCTGCGTTACTTTCCGGGGTGGGGAGAACGCTGGACGGTCGGCGCCAAAACGTTCCTGCCTTGGAGCTGGATCGAACGTGCGGCGCTGCGCGCGCTCGGAGTCAAACGGTAATGAGGCGAGTGATGGCTTCGTGCCCGATCCTCATCGTCATGACTTAGCGCAGTAACGGAGATCCGCCCTTATTCCGTTATAGATGCTGCCGGCCGCCGCATTTGCGATTTAGGGAAGAATTTCAGGCATATCCGAAAACGCATAGGAGGATTCCATTTCCGGGAATCCTATCCGTTGGGATTAAGGTACATTCAAGGAACGGAGTGGAAGCCGATGAACCACGATGCCCTGATGATGGAATTTCGGGATAAAGCGACGGCGAAGCTTGCCGCGGACACGTTTGAAGAGCTGGGCTACGAGCCCCGGGTCCATGAAGGCGGAAGGCTGCACATTCACGTGCGCAACGAGGATTTGACCTCCGCGCTTGAAATCATGCAATGCCACGGCGGAAATCTCGTCGAACGGGCGCCGGCTGAGGCGCTCTCGCTTGCGGAAGATGCCTATCGCCTCGACGCCATTCCCATTCCGGCCCATACGGTGAACGAGGATTGGCCGGAAGCCTACGGCTCGGTCGAACCGGAAGCCTGGGCCCGTGACGAAGGGTTTCGTACGGATGACGGTTCCTACGACCATTTCGAGGCGACTTGAGCGGACATCCCTCGGCGGATTTCCGCCAGACCTTCTTGGCAGCAGTCCGCTGAGCGGCTTCAATGGGCCGTTATCGCGTCTGTCCGACGGAAGAAGCGCCGAGCGGTATAGAAGAGCGGTTTGTTTCGGGGATGGATGCCGGTCGCGTTGTGCCGGAGTCTTACTTGGGCTGCCGGATCTGCGCCGGACAGTCCGCGTTCCTTGATCCCGGCTCCTTGACCGCCCGTTGCGCCGCGGCCGTTCCGGCGGCGTGTCCGGTGGCGAATGCCGCCGTAATATTATACCCGCCGGTGTACCCGTGGATGTCCAGCAGCTCCCCGCAGAAGTACAAACCCGTCATCCGCTTCGAACCCATCGTCTTGGGATCGACCTCCCGGACGCTTACACCCCCGCCGGTGATGAACGCTTCCTCGATCGACAGCGTGCCTGTCGCGGGTACCGGCAGCCCTTTGCACAGCTCGGTCAGCTTCAGCCAGATCCGCTTGGACACGTTGGCCGCTTCCGTATCTCCGTCCGCGCCTGCCAGCCGAAGCAGCAGGGGGACGGCCCGTTCCGGCAGCTTCTGCCGGACAAGCGTTTTGAGCGACTTTCGGGGTTCGGACCTGGCCTGTGCCGTCCATTCCGCGGTTAATGCTTCGCCGGCAACGTCCGGAAACCAGTCGATGGCGATCGTGACGGGGCCTTTGCCGTCTCTGAGCGCCAGCACGACGAAACCGCTGCACCGCAGCGCCGCCGGACCCGACAGCCCGAAGTGGGTGAAGATCATGTCTCCCCGGTGCGAGACGATCTCCTTGCCTCGGCCGTCCAGAACGGAGAGCGTAACGTCCCGCAAGGATAAGCCCTGCAGCTCGCGTTCCCGGATCCAAGACGCATCGGAAGTGACCGGCACCTCCGTAGGATAGAGATCGGTGATCGTGTGTCCCGCCTCGGCCGCCCAAGCGTATCCGTCGCCGGTGGAGCCCGTGTGGGGCACCGATTTGCCCCCGGTGGCCAGGATCACGCAGCGCGACTCAAGTTTCTCCCCCTCCTCCAGAAGGACGCCCGCCGCATGGCCTTCCTCGTAAATCACTTTTCTTACTTTCCTGTTCACGATCATTTCCGCGCCGGAGCGCCGGACCTCCCGGACGAGGGCGTCCACGACCGTTTTCGCCTTATCCGAAACCGGGAACATCCTGCCGTGGTCTTCTTCTTTGAGCGGGATGCCGAGGCTTTCGAAATACGCGGCGATCTCCCGGCTGCCGAACCGGGTCAAAGCGCTGTACAGGAACCGCCCGTTGCCCGGAACGAATCGGATCAGCTCCGCCGGCTCCTTGTTGTTCGTCACGTTGCATCTGCCGCCTCCGGAAATGCCGAGCTTGCGTCCCAGCTTGTCCCCTTTGTCGAGGAGCAGCGTCCGGGCTCCGCCCCGAGCCGAAGCGATGGCCGCCATTAATCCCGACGGTCCTCCGCCGACTACGATTACGTCCCATTTCATCCGCTTGTTTCCGCGCCTTTCCGGTTCATTTTCCCCAAATGCCGCTTTTCAGCCGCTCTTTCTATTATACACGCTTCTGGATTGTAACTTAATGGGAGATGTGTTTTAATTCACTTACGAATAGGCAAACGTCCGGACTACCGTTACCCCACAGGAGGCCGCAGGTGTGTGGAAGAATGCGCTGCTGCAAGGGTTGATCGCGCTATTGCCGGTGTTCCTTTTTCTGGTATGGTATAACCGTCCCAAACGCACCCGGTTCGTGCCTCTCTTCCTCGCTGCCGCCTGCGGAATCGCGCTTTTCCTGAACGCAAGACTTTCGGTCGCCGCTCTGAGCGGCATTCATTTGGATTTCCGATATTTGCCGCTTCTGATCGGGTCTCTCTACGGAGGATTGCCCGTCGCGGTATTCCTTGTTTGTGTGTATCTCGTTTACCGTCTCTTGCATATCCAAGCCTCGATCGAATATTTGTATTTCGGGGCCGTCGTGTTGCTGCTCCATGTCCCGCTCATCCGAATTTCTACGAAATTCCGTCTAGGCCCGCGAGCCAAACGGTTCAAAATCGCGTTCGTGTGTTTGTTCGTCATGTCCCTGGATTACTGTGCGTTCATTATGATTAAAAACCGCGGAGAGCTGTTGCCGCCATTCCGCGATGATCCGGGTCTTTTGGCCAACTGGGCGGTTTTTCTTCTGGTGGCGGTGTTGGCCGTGCATTTTATGGAGCTCGGGTTCGAACGGGTGAATCTTCAAAACGCACTGCAGGAGATGTCGCGGAAATATCGGGGAGAGGTGCGTCGGCTGCAGCAGTTCATCGATCAGGCTCCCTTGGTCGTGGTGATCCTGGATGCCTCGGGCAGAATCGTTCACGTCAACGAGTTTGCCCTTCGTTTGATTCACCCGGTCAGCGGTAAAGACGTCATAGACCAACATTATCGGGTTCTTCGGCAGTTGATGGACATCGATTCCCCTTCGCCGATCGAACGGGTGATGCAGGGGGACGAACGGGCCGTCGAAATGGTCCGTTTTCGGGCCCATACGATCTATACGATCGCATGCGTCATCAAGGGGTCGCCGGGACAGTCGTCGGACGGCATCCTGCTCATCGGACAAGACGTGACCGAGCTGCAGCAGCTGAAGGACGAATTGGGACGGATGGAGCGCCTCAGCCTCGTCGGTCAGATGGCGGCCAGCATTACGCATGAAATTCGCAACCCGATGGCGGTCATCCGGGGATTCGTCCAATTGCTGAACGAACGGAGCTCCGCGGAGCAGCAGTCTTATTTTCGCATCGTCATGGAGGAGCTCGACCGCGCGAACGGCATCATCAACGATTTTCTCTCCCTGGCCCAGAACCGCATCGTGGAAAAACAGCCCGGCAGCCTCCACGACGTCCTGAACGAGATGATGCCGCTCATTTACGCGGATGCCAATATGCGCGGTCAAGTCGTGGAGCTTCGCCTGACGGACGACATCGGCCCGCTGGAGATCAACAGCAAGGAAATCAAGCAGCTGGTGCTGAATCTGGCCCGCAACGGGATGGAGGCGATGCCGGGGGGCGGCGTCCTGCGGATCGAGACCGTCGATTTGCCGGAAACGGTGCAGCTCCGGGTGACGGACAGCGGAGTCGGCATTCCTCAAGAGAAGCTGGAGCGGTTGTTCGAGCCCTTCTATACGACCAAAACAAACGGAACGGGTCTTGGGCTTGCCCTCTGCCTAAGCATCGTGGAGCGCCACAACGGTATCATCCGAGTGGAGTCCAAGGTGGGGGAAGGAACGACCTTCATCGTCAACTTCTCCAAGCCGGGCTCCCGGAATGTGTAAAAAGATGGCCGTGCGCCGGATAAGAGGACGGGCATGGGACACAATAAGGGAGAATCAGCCATCGAGCCATCGAGCCATCGAGCCATCGAGGAGGATCCTTCCATGACCAAACCGCCGCAAGGCCCTTCTTCGGACGGACGGAAGTCGCCGCGCAACCCGCAGCGCGAACGTTCGCCCTTGTCCCCGGGATTCGACAAGAAACTGGACGGTCCGAACCGTCCCTCCACTTGAGAGAGGGACCTCGGTATTTCCGACATGGACAACCAGCCGACTGGGTCCTATGAAGGAGTCAGGCCCGCGCCGGGACGGGACGACTCCCGATTGGATCCGTTCGAAATCCAGTTCAAGCCGGAGTTCCGCGGGAACCGGGGGCCGCGGGAGCCGTTCGTCAACGCGCACGGAGTCGTGATCGGGGACCATGAGTACGCTTCGCCCCAATCGCCGCTCGAGCAATGGAGCAAGGATACGGATCCGTCCGTCATGGCGGGGGAACAGTGGGTGCACCCGTATAAGGACATCGGATTCCGCACCCGGGAAAACCGGGATTTGTTCGAACGGGGGATCCCGCCGCGTGCGGTTCCGTTCATGCATCCTTCGATCCAGGCTTCCGCCGCGGACGAGCCTGATTCGGCACGTTGGAATTCGGAGGAGCCGGAAATCTACGACTGGCTGGACCCGGACGAAGAATACGTAATGGACGAACCCTGACGACCGTCGGGGTTTTCTTTCTGGCCGGTCTCGCGTTATAATGTAAGCACTGGCAACTCCGTTTGGATGAAGCAAGCGTCAATAGGGAAAGCGAGGGGTTTTACATGTCGATGTCTTTTGAAAGATACATGCTGGACATGGTCCAGCCGATGCGGGACGAATTGACCCGTCTGGGCATCAAGGAGCTGAGAACGCCGGAGGAAGTCGAAGAGAACCTTCCGGACGCCGAAGGTACCGTGCTCGTCGTCGTCAACTCCGTGTGCGGCTGCGCGGCCGGCCAAGCGCGTCCCGGCGTCGCGAAGGCGCTGGCTCATGACGTCACGCCGGATCATCTGTTCACCGTGTTCGCGGGCCAGGATAAGGAAGCGACGGCCAAAGCGCGGGAATACTTCGCGCCGTATCCTCCGTCGTCTCCGTCGATCGCCCTGCTCAAGAACGGGGAGCTGGTCCATTTCATCGAGCGCCATCAAATCGAGAATCGCAGCGCCGCCGAAATCGCGGGCGACCTGACGGCGGCTTTCGACCGCCATTGCCGGTAAGAAAACGACCATCCCGGGGGTTCGGATCATCGAACCTCCGGGTTATTTGTGTGATTCGGAACTGATCATAAGGATGGCGGCAGCCGTTCATACCAGGTCATCGTCCATAATGGGATACATAAGAACGATTACGAGTCCGGGAGGCATGAATCTATGAGCTTGCAGCAGCAAATCATCGCGGAACTCCGCGTGAAGCCGTCCATCGACGCCGACGAAGAGATCGCCCGCAGGGTCGGGTTTCTGAAAGATTACGTAACGAAGGCCGGCGCCGCGGGCCTGCTCATCGCGATCAGCGGCGGCATCGACAGCGCGGTCACGACGGGGCTCTGCAAAAGGGCGACGGACGAGCTGTCGCGCGAGAGCGGCAAGGAATATATCACGCTTGGCGTCTTCCAGCCGTACGGAGAGCAGGAAGACATCGCCCACAGCTACGCGGTGGCCGAGGCATTCGGGCTGACGCACAAAGTGGAGACGAATATTCGGGAAGCCGTGGACGAGATCGTTCTGGAAACCGAGTACGCTTTCAAATCGCTGGGCATGTCCCGCCATATCAGCCGCGGAGGCAAGGGGAACGTCAAGGCCAGAACCCGCATGGTCGTGCAGTACGCCCTGGCGTTCGACCTCAATCTGCTCGTCGTGGGCACGGACCACGCTTCGGAAGCGCTTACCGGCTTCTTCACCAAGTGGGGGGACGGCGCCGTCGACGTCACTCCGCTCAGCAGCTTGAACAAACGCCAAATCCGCCAAATCGCCAAAACGCTCGGCGTTCCGGCCGCGATTCTGGACAAAGCGCCGACGGCCGGATTGTGGGAAGGCCAGACGGACGAAGGGGAGCTCGGGGTTTCGTACGAGGACAACAGCGATTATCTGGAGGGCAAGGAGATCGATCCCAAAGCCCGCGAGATTTTGGAGAAGCATTATCTCCGGACGCAACACAAACGGCAGCCCATCCCGGGCATCTGATCTCTGCCCGACATGATCATCGGAGTGGGATTGGACGTGGTGGAGCTGGAACGGATCGACCGGATCGTGAAGCAGCCGTCGGGTGCGCGTTTTGCGGAGAAAGTGCTCACGCCAGGGGAAAGGGAGCGCTGGAACCGACTGCCCGCACGGCGCGCCCTGGAGTTCATCGCGGGGCGGTTCGCCGCCAAAGAGGCGGTCGTCAAAGCGCTGGGCTGCGGAATCGGCGGGGCGGCCGGGTTTCATGACGTGGAAATTCTCCCGGACAGCGCGGGCAAGCCGGTATGCCGGCTTTCGAAGGCATGCCGGGAACGGCTCGGCTTGCGGGACGGATCGTACGCGATTCATGTGGCCATTACCCACGAGAGGAATCTCGCGGCTTCCACGGCCGTTGTCGAACGCATCCAACACGCACCAGATAAATGAGCGCGCCGTCGACGGTACACCAATTGCAGCGATCGAGTGGGGAGCCAACATGACAACGACTTATTTTACCATCTTGATGAAGCAGCTGGAGCAAATGCAAATCGAGGTCGCCTCCGCGTCCGAGACCGAAGTGGGGGCGAATTCCGTCAAACCCCGCGAGTCGGTATTCGACTGCAACCGCTTTTTATATATCCGGTCCGGCAGAGGCCGGCTATGGGCATTGGGCCGCGAAATGGAGCTCATCCCGGGAACGCTGTGCATCCTGCTGTCCGGAACGCCCCACCGCATCGCGGTGGACCCGGGGGACGTGCTGAACATCCAATGGTGCCATTTCCACGCGAGCTATGGAGACCGGGACATCTACCGGACGCTGAGTCTCCCGATGACCGTCCTGGTGGACAACAAGTCCGCCGTGAGCTCGCTGTTCGACAAGCTGATCCGGGAGCTGAACCAGGACCGGATCACCTCCCGGCTGCGTATCAAAGCCATGATGCTGGAGCTGGTCAGCCTTTATTTGGAGGAGCTGCCCCGGGGAATCGGGCGAATCCATCCGACGCAGGAGCTCCAAAAAATCGACACCGTCCTCCAATATATCGACGAGCATTTGGCCGACAACGTCACGGTGGAGGAGCTGGCACGCCAAGTATACCTTCACCCGAACTATTTCATCGTTTTCTTCAAGGCCATGATGGGCTATTCTCCGATCCAGTACGTGAACCACAGACGGATGGAGATTGCCAAGACGCTGCTGCTGCAGCCCGACTGCAACGTGTCCGACGTCGCCGCCCGCGTCGGCATGCAGATCTATTATTTTTCCAGGATGTTCAAGGCCCATACCGGGCTCACGCCGAGCCGCTACCGCAAACAGGCCTTGGGCGTGGCGGCGGCAGGCACCGACATGGATACGGAGACGGATGCGGACGGAGGTATGGGGTAATGGACCGGGCGGCGATCAACCGGTTTTTCGGCACGGAGCTGCTGGCCTGGTACAAGAGGGAACGGCGGGATTTACCCTGGAGGAGAAGCCGGGATCCCTATCGGATCTGGGTGTCCGAAATCATGCTGCAGCAAACGCGGGTGGAAACGGTCATCCCTTATTACCACCGTTTCATGGAGCGGTTCCCGACGATCGGCGATTTGGCTGCCGCGCCCGAGCCGGACGTGCTGAAGGCTTGGGAAGGACTCGGCTATTATTCCCGGGCGCGCAATCTGCAGGCAGCCGCCCGTCAGGTGGTCGAGCTGCACGGAGGCACGGTGCCGCGCGACAAGGCTTCGGTTTCCGCCCTCAAGGGCGTCGGACCCTACACGGCGGGGGCCATACTCAGCATCGCGTTCGACCAGCCCGAGCCGGCGGTCGACGGCAACGTGATGAGGGTGCTGTCGCGATTTTATAATTTAGACGACGATATCGCCCGGCCTTCGGTGCGAGGGGCGATGGAAGACCTGGCGCGCGAGCTGATTCCGCAAGGGGAGGCCGCCAGCTTCAACCAGGCCTTGATGGAACTCGGAGCGCTCGTGTGCACCCCGCGTTCGCCCGGGTGCCTCTCCTGTCCCGTCATGGAGCACTGCGCCGGCCGTTTGGCCGGGCGGGAGCGGGAGCTGCCGGTCAAGACGAAGGCGAAGCCGCCCAAACCCGTGCACCGGCTGGCCGTCCTCATCGAGGGCGAGGGTCCGCATGCGGGACGCGTGCTCGTCCGCCAGCGCTCCGGGGAGGGGCTGCTCGCAAGCATGTGGGAGCTGCCTCATGTGGAAGCGCCGAACGAGTCGGTGTGGGCGTCGGCTGCCGCCGCCTCGGACTGGCTCGCGGGCGCATTGGCCGCGGAAGGGCTTAGCGTGCGTCCGATCCGCGCTGTCGCGGATGCCGAGCACGTCTTCACGCACCTTCACTGGTTCGTGAAATTATGGTCCGCCAAGCTGGCCGACGCCGGCGGCGCGGGGGCGGACGCGGACGGGGCCTACCGCTGGATCGACCGGCGGGAATTCGGCGAACTGGCGTGGCCGAACGTGTTCCGGAAGCTGCTGGGCGCATACTTCGAAGCTCCGGAGGCGTACTCGCTCTCCCGATGAGAAGCGGGGAGCGGCGGAGTAGAGGTACGAAGAGACGTTTTCATCGTTGCAAAAAAGCTGTCCTCCCGTTACCGGAAGGACAGCTTTCGCGTTCCCCGCTGCTTATTTCGCTGCTTCGTACAGCTGGCCGACTTTGTTCCAGTCGACGACGTTCCAGAACGCCGCGATGTAGTCCGGGCGTTTGTTCTGGTATTTCAGGTAGTAAGCGTGCTCCCACACGTCCAGGCCGAGGATCGGCTTGTCGCCTTCCATGATCGGGCTGTCTTGGTTCGGGAGGCTGTATACTTTCAGCTTGCCGTCTTTGCCGACGGCGAGCCATGCCCAGCCGGATCCGAAACGGGTCGTTGCCGCGGCCGCGAACGTTTCCTTGAATTTCTCGAAGCCGCCGAGCTCGCTGTCGATCGCTTGCGCCAGCGCGCCCGTCGGAGCTCCGCCGCCGTTCGGGGAGATGGTCCCCCAGAACAGGGAGTGGTTGGCATGGCCGCCGCCGTTGTTGCGAACGGCGGTGCGGATGCTTTCCGGCACGGCGTTCAGGTCGGCGATCAGATCTTCAACCGACTTGTCGGCCAGCTCCGGAGCCGATTCGAGTGCCTTGTTCAGGTTCGTGACGTACGTGTTGTGGTGGCGGCCGTGATGGATCTCCATCGTCATCGCGTCGATGTGGGGCTCCAGCGCGTCCTTCGCGTAGGGCAGTTCGGGCAGTTGGTGTGCCATGTGAAATACCTCCTGTAATGGTGTGGCATATGTAGCTCTCGTTTATTATTATCCTAGATTTCCCGGAGTAAATCAACATGGATGTTTGGAAAGTCGAAACGTGGGGACATTTCACCAAAAAAACGCATAAACGGACGTCCTTCGCCGAATTCATCCATTTTGCCGCATAAATTCATGGCAATCGATCTCTATAAAGCGTTTTCATGCCGATTTCTCTATGTTTCCCAAAAATAAATTATGTTTTTTTCACAAAAAGGAATGAAATCTTCATATTATTGTCGTAAAATTAATAAGGCGTTAGCTGGACGTAAAATCATATGCCCCGGGGAGATTGTGCACCATGCAGATCCGTTCTTTCCAACTGTCGGACTACCGTTCCGTTGCCGAGTTGCTCAACGAAGTGCTTTCGGAAGAATGCTGTGAGGAAACGATGGGCGCATTTGCCCGGCAGCTGTCGTTGGACAGCGATCTGGTTCTCGTCGCATCGGTCGAGGATGCCGTCATCGGCGTCTTGATCGGGACGATCGACCAGCAGAAGGGCTATTTGTACCGCGTCGCGGTCCATAAGGATTACCAGCGTCAAGGGATTGGCAAGGCATTGGTCGAGGCGATGAACGCCCGATTCCGCCAGCGTAATGTCTTGAAGGTACTTATCGCGGGGGACAAGCATAATGAGCTGCTGCGCCCGTTCTACGAAGCGCTTGGCGTCAGCCCGGTCGATTTCAGGTCGCCGGCCCGACCGCTCGCCATCGTCGCGGGGTAACGCGCAATAGAGATAGAATCCAAAATCCTTTTCCTTTGAAAGCATATCCGATGCGCCATTGCATTTGGCGGGTGGATATGCTTTTCTTGAATTATCGAAGAGATGCGGCGGAGGGCGTGCATGGAACAGAACGGGACAGAGAGGTCGGACTATCGCCGCGGCATCATCAAAAGCTTCAAGCATGACGGCTCCTTGCACCGGATTTGGCTCGAGAATTGGCTGGTTCCGGCGGAGCGGCTGCACCCGGACCACGTGAAGGCATCCCTGCAAGTGCTTCTGAACGAGGGGACGCCGATCCGCGAAGCGGACGGAAGAACGTGGATCAGCCGGGTGCCGGCGGCGGCGTTCTTCCTGCCGGGGGAATGGTTCAACGTGGTCGCCTTGCTGGAAGAGCGGGGAGTCCGTTATTATTGCAACGCGGCGTCCCCTTATTATCATTATCGCGACGTATGGACCTATATCGACTACGATTTGGATCTCGTTATGCATCCCGACGGGTCCTTGCAAGAGCTCGATCGCGACGAGTTCAACCGGCATCGGGCGGAGTACCGTTACGACGCGAAAGTGCTGTCCCGGATCGAGTGGGGGCTGGGGCGCCTCCGGAACCGGATGGCCGGACGGTCCGTCCCGTTCGGGGACGAGCTGGTGCGCCGATATTATGAGGATTGGAAATCGACGATGACGCAAAGGAGACGCGACCGTCCATGATGCAACCGTCCGAAACCACCCCGCTTTCCACGCGCAGGAGAAAAAGCGATCAACGCCGGCGGCTCGTCGGTTGGCGCAAGGAGCTTTGGGATTGGACCAAGGCGCTGGTCGTCGCCTTCGCGGTCGTGTTGTTGCTGAGGGCGTACGTGTTTCAGCTTTCCACCGTCAAGATGCACTCGATGCAGCCGACCCTGCAGGAGAAAGAATGGCTGTTCGTCAACAAAATCGTTTATTCTTTCGGACATCCAGGGCGGGGGGACGTCGTTATCCTCAAGGATCCGAGCGGCGGTCCGGATCGCAAGGACTATCTGGTCAAGCGGATCGTCGGGATGCCCGGAGACCGGCTGGAAATCCGCCGGGGGCAGCTGTACCTGAACGGACAGCTGACGGTGGAGCCGTATACCGACTCGGTCATCGAGGACGGAGATTTCGGGCCGACGCAGGTCAGCGCGGGCCATTATTTCGTCATGGGCGATAACCGCCATTTGGGAGGAAGCAAGGACAGCCGCGCGTTTAAAGAAGTGCCGGAGGACATGATTATAGGGAAGGCCGAATTCATCGTCTGGCCGATCGTACGCTGGGCGAAATTGTAGGAAGCAAGGAGGGATGCGGGATGGCGCCGTCTGTAGAGGACGCCGGATTCTGGCAACGGTTGAAGGAAGAGATGGTTTCCGCCGCGCCCGGCCTTGGGATCGACAAGATCGGGGTGGCGTCGGCCGATCCTTTTACCGCGCTCAAGGAGCGGTTGGTGAAACACCGCGAATTGGGGTACGAATCGGGGTTCGAAGAGCCGGATCTGGACAAGCGGACGGATCCGGCCTTGCTGTTCCCGGAGCCCCGTACGATTCTGTCCATTGCCGTCGCCTATCCTTCCAAGCTCAAGGGGGCGCCGGCCTCGGAGCCGGGAAAGCGGCGGGGGATTCTGTCGCGTTCCGCATGGGGAGAGGATTACCACCCTGTGCTGCGCCGCCGGCTGGAGAGGCTCGCGGCTTGGCTGAAGGAGCGCGTCCCGAAAGCTCGGTTTCTGTCGATGGTCGACACGGGGGCGCTGGCGGACCGCGCGGTGGCCGAACGGGCCGGTATCGGCTGGAGCGGGAAAAACTGCTCCATCATCACGCCCGAGTTCGGCTCCTGGGTGTATTTGGGCGAGATGATCACGGATTTGCCGCTGCCCCCCGACCGGGCGGTCGAGGACGGATGCGGGGACTGCACCATTTGCATCGATGCCTGTCCGACCGGAGCGCTCGTCGGCCCCGGTCAGCTCAACGCCCAGCGCTGCATCTCTTACGTCACCCAGACGAAAGGGATCGTCGAGGAAGAGATGATGCTCAAAATCGGGAACCGGCTGTACGGCTGCGACACTTGCCAAATCGTCTGTCCGGTGAACAAAGGCGTCGATTTCCGGCATCACGAGGAGCTGCTTCCCGATCCGGAGGTGGCCAAGCCGCTGCTTCGGCCGCTGCTCCGCATGGGCAACCGGGAGTTCAAGGAGAAATTCGGGGCCAGCGCGGCGGCATGGCGGGGGCGCAAGCCGATCCAGCGGAACGCGCTCATCGGTCTCGGCAACTTCCGCGATGCCGAATCCGTGCCGGACGTGGCGCGCGTGCTCCAAGAGGATCCGCGGCCGGAGCTGCGGGCGACGGCCGCTTGGGCTCTGGGCCGCATCGGGGGGGAAGAGGCGGCCGAAGCGGTGGAGCGTGCGCTGGCATCGGAAACGGACGCTTCCGTACGTGAGGCGCTGGAGCGCGCGGCCGCCCGAAACGGGACGGCTTACGCCCCGTAATGTCGAATGCGGTAAAGGACTGTCGAAGTTCCCCCGATTACGCTAGAATAGAATCATCAGACCCTGCGGGGATCGGGAGAGAAGAGTTCAATGAGACTGATTGACATTGAGTCGGTAGAGCCGGGGCAGCATTTGGGGAAAACGATCTTTTCCGCGAACGGAACGGTGCTGCTTTCCTCGGGGGTGCAACTGACCGTTTTCATGATCAGTACCTTGAAACGTCTCGGCGTGACGGCGATCTATATCGACGATCCGCAATTCCGCGACGTCGAGATCGAGGACCTGCTGTCCGAGGAAACCAAACGCGCCGTCATCAACCAAATGTCGGAGACGTTCGAGGCGCTGCGTTCCGGCAAGGAGTTCAGCACGAAAGCGATCAGCCAGACGATCGACCAGCTGCTGGACGACGTCATGCGCAATTCGGGCGTGGCGGTGCATCTATCCGATATCCGGACGGCGGACAATGCCGCGTACGTGCACGCGATGAACGTGTGCATGCTGTCCACGCTGATCGGCCTGAACATGGGACTAAACATGATCCAGCTCAAAGAACTCAGCATCGGAGCGCTGCTGCACGACATCGGCAAGCTGAACGCCCCGGAGATCCAGGAGGGGCGGATGCATCATGCATGGCGCGGCTTCGAAATGATCAAAATGAAGCGGGAATTCAGCCTCCTCATTGCCCACGTGGCGTTCCAGCATCACGAAGCCGTCGACGGAACCGGCCTCCCGAGGGGCATTACCGGCGACGAGATCCATCCGTACGCCAAGATCGTAGCCGTTGCGAACGCCTATGACAACCTGCTCTCCCGGTCAGAGTCCGGCCGCCCGATGCTTCCGCACGAAGCATGCGAGCATCTCAACGCCTTGTCCGGAACGAAGCTGGACCACGAAGCGCTGACTCAGTTCATGAGGATCGTGTCGATCTATCCCAACGGCATTTCGGTCAAGCTCTCCAACCGCAAAATCGGCGTCGTCGTGGGTCAGCACCGCGGGCTGCCGGGCAGGCCGGTCGTGAGGGTCTTGAGCCGGGAAGACGAGGATAACGTCGACGCGAAGGAAATCGATTTGGCACAGCATCCGACCCTGTTCATCGAAGCCGTGTTGAACTGATTCCGGCCCGTTGCCCCGGAGGCGGGGTCTCGTTTGCCAGTGGCCGGTTGCCATGCTATCATGTATGCACGTACCCTGCGGACTCGTGCCTGAGGCGGCAGGGCTTTATTTTGATTCGGCAGGGGGAAGTTCGAAATGTGGAGTTACATCATCCCGATCATTACGCTGATCGTAGGCGCGGTGATCGGATTCATCGTCGGCGTCTTCTACTTGCGGAGCCAGCTGACCAAGATGCAGAACGATCCGGAAATGCTGGCCAAGATGGCCAAACAGATGGGCTACAACATGAACAAGCAGCAGCTTCAGAAAGCCCAGCAAATGATGAAAAACCAAGGCCAGAAACGCCGGTAAGACGGCGGGTTCGGGCCGGCCGGGTCCGGAGGCATAGAGAGGATCCCGGCGCGAAGGGGGAACGGTCGTGGCTGGCGCCAAAGATTACTTGAACGATTACGTTGGAAGAAACCGGGAGAAAATCGAGTCCCATGTGCGCGAAATTCTGAAGCTGATCGGCGAGGACGTCGAGCGAGAAGGGCTGCTGGAAACGCCGGCTCGCGTGGCGCGGATGTACGAGGAAATATTCGCCGGCTACTCCGTCGATCCGCGCGACGTGCTCGGCGTCACATTCGACGAACAGCACGAAGAGCTGGTGATCGTGAAGGACATCGTCTATTACAGCCAGTGCGAGCACCATATGGCGCCTTTTTTCGGGAAAGCGCACATCGGGTACATCCCGAGCGGCAAAATCGCGGGGCTCAGCAAGCTCGCGCGGCTCGTCGAGGCCGTCACCCGGCGGCTCCAGGTTCAGGAGCGGATCACCTCCCAGATCGCCGACACTTTGGACGAGGTGCTGCAGCCCCACGGGGTGATGGTCGTCGTCGAAGGAGAGCATCTGTGCATGTGCGCGCGGGGGGTCAAAAAGCCGGGAAGCCAGACGGTCACGTCCGCGGTTCGCGGCCAATTCCGGCACAGCGCGGCATTGCGGTCGGAATTCCTGGAGTTGTTGAAGCGTTGAATCCAAGGCATTCTCCGTTCGGGAGGGTGCCTTTATTCGTATGCGAGCGGGGACAGGCGTAGAGGTCCATCATTGCGGGAATACCAAATTAGCGGAGAAACAGGACGATTCCGGGTATCACGCTCTTGAGGGGGAATCGTCTATGATGGGCATATGCAACGGATACGATTGTACAGAACTGGAGGCCCTTAGAATGAGTACCGCGAATAAAATCCGCCTCGGCTTGATCGGAGCGGGGAATATCGGCAACGTGCATCTGCAGGAATTCGGCAAATTGCAGGACCAATGCGAGTTTACGGCGATTACCGACGCGTATTTGCCCTTGGCGGGGGAACGCGCGGCCCAATACGGGATCCCCTGCGTGGCGTCAACGCCCGAGGAGTTGATCATGCGGGACGATGTGGACGCCGTCATCGTGGCGGTGCCGAATCAGGCCCATGCGCCTCTGACGATATTCGCCTTGGAAACGGGCAAACACGTGCTGGTCGAGAAGCCGATGGGCCTGAACGCCGAAGCGGCGAAGGAGATCGTGCGGGCGCAGAAGCGGACCGGGCTGACGGTGATGGTGGCGCATCAGATGCGATGGGAGTGGCTGCCTCTCAAAGTCAAGGAGCAAGTTGAGCAGGGGCAGCTGGGCCGCATCTATACGGCCAAAGCAGGCTACATTCGCCGTAAAGGCATTCCGGGCTGGGGAACCTGGTTTACGCAGCAAGCCCAATCCGGAGGCGGTCCCCTGATCGACATCGGCGTTCACATGCTGGACCTCGCGTTCTTCCTGATGGGAGAGCCCAAGCCGGTGTCCGTGTATGGCTCGACTTACGCCGAATTCGGTCCCCGCAAGAAAGGAATCGGAACGTGGGGCAAACCGGACTGGAACGGCATCTATGACGTGGAGGATTTGGCGACGGCGATCATCAAGATGGAGGACGGCAGCACGCTTACGCTTGAAGTGAGCTGGGCGGTACATACGGATACCGACGACGTGCCTTTCGTGCGGCTGATGGGCTCCGAAGGAGGCGCCGTTCTTCGAGGGGCGCAAGGCAAGTTCCTGACCGAGAAGTTCGACCAGCCGCTGGAAGCGACGCTCGTCGAACCGGCCGGCGACGAAGGCTCCCGCGTCCGTCTCAGCCGCCACTTCCTCGAATGCGTGCGGGAAGGCAAGCAGCCTTGGACGTCCGCCGAGACGGGGCTGCGCAGCAACTTGATCATCGACGCGATTTACGAATCTTCCCGCACCGGCGGCGAAGTCAAGCTGGATTGGAGCTTGTAGAGGAAAGCAATGACGCTGCCCGGGCGGAACCAGAGGGCAGCGTTTTTTTATCGGATCGACCGGGTCTTTTTTTCTCTTTTGTCGGCATACATCCGTTGATCCGCGTCGATGATCAGTTCATTCAAATTCAGAGGGCTGTCGGGATTGAAATACGACAGGCCCAAGCTTAACGAGAGATGGTAGCTTCGACCGGCGGACTGGTTAAAATCGTCCAGCTTATGCTTCATTCTCGCGGCGATTTCCTGCTCCAGCGTTTCCGGATTCATCGGAATGAGGGAGTTTTGCGGGAAGATGACCATGAACTCATCCCCGCCCATGCGGCCGATCATGTCCGTGCCGTGAAAGACTTCCTTCAGGATACGGGCGGTATCGACCAAAGCCTGATCTCCCGCATGATGGCCGAAGGAATCGTTGATCTGCTTCATGCCGTCCATATCCGCGACGACGATGAAATATCCTTTCGTTCCGAGCGTTCCGGCATCGTTCTCCAACAAGGAATAGATGCCCCTCCGGTTGTACAGCCCCGTCAGCTCGTCGATAATCGACAGGTTATACAGCTTGTCCTGAAGGCGGTTCCGCTCAATCGCATATCGCATCGCGCGCATGATCGTCCCGCCGTTCACCTGTCCCTTGATCAAATAATCCTGCGCTCCGTACTGCACCGCGCGGATGGCGGTTTGTTCGTCATCGAGCCCGGTCAGGACGACGATCGGAACGACCTTCGCCTGGTCGCGCAAAGCTTTGATCGTCTCCAGCCCCTGACTGTCCGGCAGAGAAAGGTCCAGGAGGACGACGTCGAACGTGCTTTCCGACAAGCGTTCGATTCCGTCTTCCAGCGAATCGGCCCATAGAACGTCAAAATCGGCATGATCCGTTTCGGACATAGCTTCCCGAATCAACCGCGCATCTCCGGGGTTATCTTCGATCAATAAAACTTTGATGGAAGTGAAGCTCGTTTGTCGGACGTCTCTCATTCGACCCATCTCCCTGGAAGCTTGACAATCGTAAGCCAAAAATTTTCCAACGATCTTACAACGCCCAAGAACTGCTCCAAGTCGACCGGTTTGGTGATGTAGCAATTCGCGTG
This sequence comes from Cohnella sp. CFH 77786, assembly GCF_019400745.1. Classification (GTDB taxonomy): domain Bacteria; phylum Bacillota; class Bacilli; order Paenibacillales; family Paenibacillaceae; genus Cohnella. The sequence goes on from NZ_WJIB01000003.1 coordinate 200,373, forward strand.
GTGCTCGTAAGCTTTGAGAATATCCTGATCCGCTTCGGAGGTCGTCAGGACGATGACCGGAATATGCCTCAGCGCCGGATCCTCCTTGATGACGGCAAGCACTCCGTGGCCGTCGATTTTGGGCAAGTTCAAATCCAGCAAGATAATGTCCGGCTGAACCGCGCCCTGATACTCGCCTTCGCGCCGAAGATAAGCCAACGCCTGTTCGCCGTCGAGGGCGACGTTCAGCCGATTGCGGATTTTTCCTTCTTTCAACACCTCGACGATCAGCCTGACATCGCCCGGATTATCCTCCACCAAGAGAATCTCCACGATTTGGTCTAACTTTCTGTCGGTCATTGATCCATGCTCCTTCTATCCGGAAGAGTGAAGTAGAAAGTCGTGAAAACTCCCGGCACCGACTCCACCCATATTTTCCCTCCATGACGTTCCACGATTTTTTTGCATATCGATAAACCGATTCCGGTGCCCGGGTATTTCGTTTTGTTGTGCAGCCTCTGGAAGATTTGAAAAATTTTATCCCGATACTTCGGATCCAAGCCGATACCGTTGTCGCGAACCGAAAATAACCATTCTTCCTCCCGGAGCTCGGCTGCGATATGGATGACAGGCGCGCGGGCCGGATCGCAAAACTTGATCGCGTTGCCGATCAGGTTCTGAAGCAGCTGGGCGACCTGCGTGGAGTCGGCCGTAATCGTCGGCATCGGGTCATGCGTGATCGTCGCGCCGTTCTCCTTCGCGGCCTGCTGCAGATTAGCCAGAACGTGCTGCAGGACGACCTCGGAATCGACGGGTTTGAATGCTTTTCCCTTCGTTCCGACTCTGGAGAAGGCCAATAAATCGTTGATCAGATTTTGCATCCGGTGCGCGCCGTCCGAGGCGTAGTGAATAAAATCATCCGCATCCTGATCCAAGCGCCCCTTATACCGTTTTTCGAGCAACTGAACGTAACTGGCGACCATCCGCAGCGGCTCCTGCAAATCGTGAGAGGCCACGTAAGCGAATTGCTCCAGCTCCGCGTTCGAACGGCTGAGCTCCTCCGACTGCAGGGTGAGCGCTTCGTTTTTGTTTCGGATCGTTTGAGACATCCGATTAAATGCCTCGCAGAGTCTTACTAGTTCGACAGGAGCCGACGCAATTCCTTCGTATTCGACTTTGAAATCGTAGTCTCCCCATTCCAACCGATGAACTCCCTTTAGCAAATGCTGAATGGGGCGTTCGATGCTCGAAGAGATTCTCAGCATGAGAAAGGCCCCGAGAGCCAGAACAAGGAACGTAATCAGGCTAACGATCACGAGTTGCGTATAGAAGGGGCGAAAAACCTCATTGACCTCGATTTCGCTGACCGCGATCCATTTTTTATGGAAGACGAACTGATAAGTTCCGAGTACCTTCTTGCCGTGGTAATTCGTATACACCGAAGTCGAGAGATCTTCAAGAAGCGCCCGATTCAAAATTTCGCTGTTCACTTTCGATTCCAAGCGCTTTCGGCTTTCCGAAAATCTCGATTCCGTGATCATTTGGCCGCCGCGGTCGATCAAGTAAGATTCGCCGCTTGCGCCGTTGCGGAATTGCGCCATCAGTTGGTCGATCGAGCGGAGCGAAACGGAGCCGAATACGACGCCCGAGAATCTTCCTGCCGAGTCCCGCACGGGAGATGAAAACAGAATGGTAGGTTGTCCGGAAACCTTCCCGATCACGACGTCGGAGATGTATTCTTTTCCTTTGGCCGCTTCTTCGAAATAGGTCCGGTCCGAGAAATACGCGCCGAGCTGGTTCCCCGTGCTGAATTCGACGATTCCGTCCCCGCCCGCGAACGAAACCGATTCAAACTCCCTTTGATTGGAGGCGAAGAAGGCAAGGTCCTTCTCCAGATCAGGGAGATCCCCTTGCTCGGCCGACTGAAGATTCGCCAGATTCCGAATTTCCGCCGCACGCGCGGAAAACCAGTTATCGATGACCGTTTGCTGAACCGCACCGTTCTTCCTCATCGAACCGATGACGTTTTGCTCGGTCTGGCTGTACTCCGCCAAGATGTAGGAGCCGGTGATCAGCAGTCCGACCATCAGCACCAGGAAAATGCCGAAAAACCGCAACCGCGCTTTTAACGTCTTAAGCACAAACCATCGCGAGATCCACACGGGGCGTCCGTCCTCAATCCAAGATTAGGGTCGATTTGTCTTTGGTGTAGTTTTGATCCGCTTCCTTCAGTTCGTCCTCCAACGTTTTTCCTTCGAGAATCCGCTGAAGCGCGGCATTGATGGAGGCGTTCGCGGAATCCGTGAACAGATGGCCCGGATTGATGGAAGTCGGGTGAACCTGCAAGGCCTTCTGCACGTCCTTCATCGCCGGATTCGTATACTCCGCGATCACGTCTTTGAAGGCGGACAGAGCGAGGTTCCGGCTGTAAATGGCCAGCATGTCTTTATCCAGCAGAAGGGACAACAGGTATTTCGACTGCGCCCGGTATGCGGTCTTGGCATTGATCGCGACCTGCTTGTCCGGCGCCGCGGCCATGACCGATTTGCCGTTCCGGTCGGGCAAGGCGAAGAAGCCGAGGCGGAAGCCGGTCGTCTTGCTGTCCACCACGCCGGGCGTCCAGCTGCCCATCAGCTGCATCGCGCCTTTTCCTTCGATGAATTGCAGGGTGGATTGGTCGTAACCGATTTGAAGGGCATCGGGATTGAAATAGCCGCCATGCGCGAGCTGCGCGAATTTCTCGATGGCGTCGCGGACTTCGGGACCGTCGATCTTCGTTTTCCCTTCATACAGATCCGTTTCGAAGTTCGGGTTGCTCAGAAACTCCGACGTCGCGGCGATCGGCAGATAAACCCCCTGAATGGTCCACGTATCCTTGAACCCGCCCGTGATCGGCGACAGGCCCGCCTTCTTGATCGCTTGGCAGACGGCGATGAATTCGTCCCAGGTTTGGGGGACTTGCAGGTTCAGGTTTTCGAAGATTTGCTTGTTGTAATACACCCCGAAGGTGCTGACGTCTAAAGCGGCGCCGTACGTTTTCCCTTTGTACGCGACCGCCTGCCTGGCGGAATCGATCATCCGGTCCACCCATGGCTGATCCGATAAATCGAGCAAATAACCCTCTTTGGCATAGGTCTTGATCTTCTGGTTGAAAATGATATCCGCCGCTTTCCCCGATTTCAGCTGCTGATCCGTCGTTTCGGCAAACGATTTCTCATCGAGCTTATCCCACTGGATCGAAGCGTTCGGATACTTCTCCTTGAACTTCCGTTCTACCGCGGCAAAGTAACCGTTCTTGTCCTCGGCCCAATAGGAGACGCGCAAGTGGAAGGGTTCGTCCGTTCGCTCTGCCTGCGTGCCGCCGTTCGGCGAGGCGGGCTGCTTATCCGTCTTAGCGCATCCTGCGGCGGCGGTTAAGACGCTTAACAGAACCAATATAGAAACCCATTTGAATGTTTTCATGCTCGCTGCACCATCTTCCCGCTAGTTGTAAACTTCGAGCTCATAGATTCTGGCGTAACCGTCGGAGCCGGTCTGCGTGCCCTGCGTGATATACAGCCTTACGTATCTTCCCGTGGCATTGACGTTGCGGTCCGTCACGTTGGCGGCGTTGCCCGTCACCGTATCCGCATCGGTGAATGTCGTCCCGTCGCTGCTGACCTGGAGCTTGAAATCTCTGGTGTTGAAGCTGGCCGATTCTCCGTTCACGCCCGCGTGCTTCACGACCCAGCGGCTGATGTTCGTTTGGTAGCCCAGATCGATCTTCAGCCAGTTCGGCGCCGCCGCGACCGATGCCCATTTGGTCCCCGCCGATCCGTCCGCGGCATATTGCGGAGCCTCGTTCGGCAGGTTGTAGGCGTTCGCCGTCGCCGTCTTGCCGGAAGCGGCGTTGGCGCTTGGGGTGCCGTAGGCTTCAAATTCGTAGATTCTGGCGAAGCCGTCATATCCGGTTTGCGTTCCTTGCGTGATATACAGTCTAACATACCGGCCGTGCGCATTAATATTGCGATCCGTAGAATTTGACGAATTTCCGGTTACGGTGTCGACATCGGCGAAGTTCGTGCCGTCGTTGCTGACCTGCAGCTTGTAATCCCGCGTATTGTAGATGGCCGCTTCCCCGCCCGCGCCCGCATGTTTCACCACCCAGCGCTTCAGATGATACGGCTGGCCGAGGTCGAGAGTCAGCCAGTGGGGCGACGCCGCCGTAGAAGCCCATTTGGTGCCGAGGGAGCCGTCGTTGGCATATGGAGGGGCTTCGCTCGGCAAATTGTAGGCGTTCGCCGACGCCGTTCGGTTCATCGCGATGTCGGTTAAGCCGTAGACTTCGAAATCGACGATCCGCGCCGTGCTCCCTCCATCCTGCTGTCCTGCTGTGACGTAGAGCCGTACGTATCTTCCGGTTGCCGATACGTTGCGGTCCGTCAGGTTCGCCGTATTGCCGGTCACCGCGTCCGCGTCGATGAAGTTAACCCCGTCCGTGCTGATTTGAAGCTTATAGTCCTTCGTATTGTAGGAAGAGTTTTCCCCATTGAACCCGGCGTGTTTGACGACCCATCTGCTGATGTCGTAGGAGGCGCCCAAGTCCACCTGCAGCCAATTCGGCGCCGCCGCCGTCGACACCCATTTGGAGGTACCCATGCCGTCCACGGCGCGGTCGGCCGTATCGCCGCCGGCGGAGCTGTTCGCGGTTGCCGGCTTGTTCTGCGTCAGGGGAAGCGAGTAGACGCTTAGGTCTTTGTCGTATACGTTGACCGTACCGCCGCCGTTTGCGACGTTTTTGACGATGTTCCCCCACAGCAGGGAATCGTAGATATTCAGGGTGCCGGCGAAGGCCGACGTCGTTCTCGCGTAGTTCTGAGCCGCCGCGCTGCCGGCCTGCAAGCCGACCATGTCGATCGTTCCGCCGCCTTCGATGGATACGTTCGGGCCGGATGACGTATCGACGGAAGGCAAATAGAGCAGCAAATTTTGCGGACCGGCACCGGCGCCTTCTTTGATCGTGCGGATCCCGGATTTGACGCCGAAGGAATCGACGGCGAACGTCTTGAGATCGCTGGCGTTTCCGACGGTCAGGACATCCGTGTTGGCCAGCGTGTAATTTTTGGCGTGCGCGAAGCCGTACGTATGCGGGCTGTTCGCATGCTTCGATTGAAAATGGATGCCGAAGGTGGCGATCGTCCGTTCGACCCAGCCGCGCTGCGTGCCGCCGCCGACGTACACCGCTTTCTTCGCCGCGTTGATCCAATTGCCGGACACGACGAAATCGTTCGAGGCGTACGTCGCGAAGTCCGCGCCAAGATAACCGTTTTCGATTTCGATGTACTTCATCCAAGTGCCGGCGCCTGCGCTGCGAACCGTGTAGGGGTACGTCCGGATCGGATACAACGCTCTCAGATCCGCAGGGACGCTCATATCGCTTCCGTCGACGAAGCCCTGCTCGGGGTAGAAGACCGTGAACCCGCGAATGCCGGCATTCGCGTTCAAGGTAAGGAAGGCCGTCGCCGTGTCGGGAGAAGCGGTATCCTTGCCGTCATAGGCAAGCAGCACCGTCGTGTCCAAATTCTCGTGCGCGTGCAGGTAGTCGTAGCTTCCTCTAAGTTCCACTCCGGAAGGCACGCTCAGCGTCGTCGAGATTTTATAGGAGCCCGGAGGCAGGAAGACGGTGCCGCCGCCTGCATTGCCGGCATCGGTCAACGCGCTTTGGATCGCGGCCCGATCGTCGGTTCGTCCGTCTCCTTTGGCGTTATAAGGCGCGGCCTTCACGTTGTAGAAATTCGTATCGCTGGCCGGTTTCTTGGCGGGCGCGAACGTATAGTGCTTCGTTCGGGCTTGCCATACTTCATCGGTACTGATGAACTCTCCGACGTCCGCGCGCAAATAATCCCGCTGTACCGTCGAATTGATTTTGGACATCGCTCCGTAGGAGCCGTTCGAAGCCGGGGGGCCTTGTTCCATCAGAATCCCCGTCTTCGCGTCGTTGACGCTGATGCCGTATAACGTTATGCCGTCGTTTTTCCAGAGCTTGATTCCGTATAGGTAAGCGTTCGTGTAATTTTTGATGAGTCCGGTTTGTGTGCTGTCGGGTTTGTTGGCGATCGCGGCGGGGGCGTTTTTCCAGATGGCGGTGTCCATGAAGACGTTCGTTACATAAGAATATTCGTAATTGCCGTCCAGCGTAATGCCTTGAAAGAGGAAAGTGCCGTAGATGTTGCTGAGATTCGATCCGCTGGCCGATGAGAAGTTGATTCCCTTGAAAGAATTGTAGAACGTCACGTTGGCCACATTGGCGGCGAAGGAGTTCGAATCGATCGTATACGGGTAGGCCGTCGGCGTGAAGATGCCTCCGGCGTAACTGCCCTGGTTTGGATACCAGATGCTCAGGTTGCGGACCGTCGTATTCGGGGCGTTCATCGAAATCGCGGGGACCGACGTGCTGTACGCGGCCAATACCGTGCCCGCCTCGGGCGCGCCGTCGACGGGGCTTTTCCAATCGCCGCGCAGCGTAACGCCCGCGGGAATGCTGAGCCCGCCGTTCAGCCGGTAAATTCCCGCGGGGAGAAATACGACGCCGCCGCCCATCTCCCGGGCCAGGTCGAGGGCGGCCTGGATCGCCGCGGTCGCGTCGTTCGTGCCGGTCGCATCGGCGCTCGCCGTCACGTTGGCCACGACCACTTCGTCGGAGGACAGCAATCCGGTCTTGATGGAGGGAGATGGATAGGCGGGTGCCGTCCCTCTCTTCACGAACGCGATCGAGTCCAAATACGTCCCCGGATCCGGGCCGCTGAATTCGATCGTCAGCACGTGCGTTCCGGCGCTTAGATTGGCGGGCATCGGCAGTGTGTAATCCTGAAAGCTTGTCCCGGCGATGGCTGGCGTTGCCCCCAGCTGGATTCCGTCGATCAGGGCGGTAATCGTGGATTTGGCCGAAGCGCCGCCCATCTTGGCCCGGAATTTGACGTCGAACCAGCCGGCATTGGCGGAGCTTACGCTCAGGGTGTATTTCAGATATTCGCTCACGTACCCCGCGGTGGGCGAGCCGCTGGCCTGATCGTTCGAGCTCACGACGTAACGGTAGGCCGCCTGACCGATCGTTTCCTTGAATAGATCGACGTTCATGACGTCCCGGTAGGTCGTGTCCCGCGTCACTTGGGAGGAGGGATGGGCGAAATAAACGTCGTTCATGGCGCCCGTGTTGAAATCCTCGGCCTCGATCGTTCCCGGGACGCTATGCGTGGCGAAAGGCGTCCCGTCCGATGCATGAACCTCCGGCAGCGCTTTCGGAAACATAGGGGAGATGAGGCATAGCATCAAAATCGCGAGGCCTATTTTACTTTTCATTTTCAAATGGATTTCCGCCCTTTTCATATCGATATAGGTATAGGTTATATATCGACATTTCTCGACACTTTTTCATCCTTTAATTGGCTGTTTTTTCGGGCGATTCCTTGATGTCCGCTGCTGTCCGATAGGAAGAGGGTGTCCCGCAGGCCGGTACCGACCTTACGAAACACCCTCGGGAAATCGTTCAATAAGGCACCCACTGCAGCGTCCGCGCTTTCGCGTAGCGGTCCGCCGCGAAGGGCCAGTTCACGACGTTCCACCAATCCTTGACGTACGCCGCGCGGTCGTTCTGATGCTTCAAATAATACGCGTGCTCCCACACGTCCAGCGGCAAGAGCGGCACGACGTCCCACTGGGACAGGTTCTGGTGCTTCTCCGCCGTGAGGATTTCCAGCCGGCGGCTGCGCGGGCTCCAGACGAGGATGGCCCAGCCTCCGCCTTCGACTTTGTTCGCCGCTTCGGAGAACTGTTTCTTGAACGCTTCGAAGCTCCCGAAGCTTCGGTTGATTTCGGCGGCGAGCGCGCCGCCGGGCTGGCCGCCGCCCCTGGGGGTCATGGCGTCCCAGAAGATCGTATGCAAATAGTGGCCCGCGCCGTTGAACGCAAGCTCTCTCTCCCAGTGCTTGACGAGGTCGAAATCGCCGGACTTGCGGGCTTCCTCCAGTTTTTTCTCCGCTTTGTTCAATCCGTCCACGTAGGACTGATGGTGTTTGTCGTGATGGATGCGCATCGTCCGCTCGTCGATCCAGGGCTCCAGGGCATTATAGGCGTATGGGAGGGGCGGCAGCGTATGGCCCCCGATCGGTACGGTTTTGTTGGCGGTCCCCGCAGCCCCCGCGGCGCCGACCGGATTGGACCAGGTCCCTTCCGGGCGGAACGGTCCGTCTGCCGGTTGCGGCCCGTCCAAGTCTTCGAGATCTCCGTTCTCTCCGCGCCAATTTTCCGATTCCCTTCGGACGTACGAGAGCAAAGCGGGTGCCGCCGGCATCCGTCGGACGGCGGCGCTGTGCTCTTGAAGGAGGCCGAGCTGGCGGACGAATTCGCGCGATTGGCAATGCGAATCCTCGAGCAGCTTCGACACTTGGGCTTCCCATTCGGAGAGCTCCGATTCGCCGCGGTTTTCCAGAGCGGCCCTCAGGGTGCCCCGGGCATGTTCGGCCATTTGCCCAAAGACGTTCTCCCAATCCTGCAACAGCCGGATATAAGGCCATTCCAAGCCCGGCACGATTTCCCGGATCACCGCCGCGTGATCTTTTTCGCGCCTTTTCCAATACACGATTTCCTCCAGTATGCGGACAGGCATCTGCTCTCCGTAGACCCGAAGCATGAAGCAAACCCCTCCCAGGATCCGAATCGGTACCTTACGTACCCAACGTATGACCGGGAGGGGCCGAATATGCCTGAAGAGGACGGTTACACGTGAACCGCTTCGTTGCCGAAGGCTTTGTTGACCGTCAGGACGTGCACTTCGCCGAGAAACGCCGTGATCCGTTTCACGTATTCTTGCTTATGGGTGCGGTAGATCATTTCGTGTATGGCTCCTTGGACGGTCCAGAGCTGCGTGTAGGGATTGGTTTGCGCTTTGGCCACGTTCTCCGCCAGGTAAACCGGGGCTTTGTCGTCCGCGGTTCCGTGGATCAGCAGCATCGGAAAATCGAACGTGGTATGTTGCGCGCGCTCCGAAGGGATCCGATCGAGCGACGTTCCGCCCATGATCGGAAGAAACTGCTTGATGAGCTGCAAAGTCGGAAGCTTCGGCAGCTCGAACGGGATCCGATTGAGGTTGTACGCCAACGTGTCGTCATCCGGCAGGAAGGTGCTGTCCAAAATCATGGCGTCCACTGGCGCGTGCTGCAAGGCCGCCTGGAGCGCCGTTCCGGCACCCATCGAGAACCCCCAGACGATCAGCTCCCGGGTTCCTTGCTCACGCGCGTAATGAATGGCTCCGAGCAGCTGCTGGGATTCCAGGATTCCGCCGGTCGCGGGGAGGCGGTGTTTGGCGCTGGCGAAACCGTAATCGAACATGAGCACGTTGTAGCCCAAGCGATGGAGCAGATCCGCCAAATCGTACATCGGCACCCAGCTTTCTTCCCGGTTCGCGCCGTAACCGTGGCTGAGCACGACGCTTTGCCTGCTGCCCGTCACGGGAATCCACCAGCCGTCCACTACCGTTTGACCGTCGGCGCTGGGGAAGTGGACGTCGGAGTAGGGGAGGTTTTTGGCTTGCATCGGATTCGAGACGAGCGGGGATACGTAAGGGTGCGTCAATTTCCAGGCGATATAAGCTTGGACGCCTGCATAAAGAACGGTGAGGGCGAAGACGCCGGAGAGAAGGAGATAGCCAAAAAGGCGGACAAGGCGTCGGACGACGGACGTGCCCCCGGTTTCCGGAGCGAGCGGAAGGGGAACGTTGCTCTGGAGGGAAAGGGAAGCGTGCAGTGTCGTCATGGGATCGCCTCTTTTTGTAAGCGTTTTATCGTATTGGTTGTTACCATCGTAGATCGCGGGGCCTTATGCGTCAATGGACCTACGCGATTTGTAAACCCGGTGTAATCAAAATGTAACGCAAGCTGGAAGGCGTTTACTCAGGGGGTTCGCTGCGTTATACTAGGCATTACACAGTTTCATAGAATGAAACGAGGGAATAGGGATGGAAGAAGAAAAAAGAACCGTCCGCGCGGTCGAACGAGCGCTGGACGTCCTGTCATGTTTTACGGGGAAATCCGAATGGGGGCTGTCGGAAATCGCCGCTCAGATCGGCCTGCATAAGAGCACCGTTCACCGATTGCTGGCGACTTTGGAGGACCGGGGTTTCGTGATTCGGGACGAAGCGACGGAGAAGTACCGGCTCGGGCTTCGCATCCTGGAGCTGTCGGCCAACCTCTCGAGGGAGGACGACCCGTCCGTCGTGCTGCTGCCGGATATGGAACGGCTACGGGACGAGATCGGCGAAACGGTCAGCCTTTACGTGCGGGACCGCAACGAGAGGGTCCGCATTCAAGCCGTGCAGAGTAGCCAGGCGATCCGGCGGGTCGCCACCGTGGGCGTCAGGCTGCCGCTGTCCGTCGGGGCGTCGAGCAAGGTGCTTCTCGCGTTCGACGACCCTTCCGTGAGAAACGCGGCCATGGCGGATCCGTCCTGGCCGGCTTCCGTCGAGAAGGACAAGTTCATCCGGCAGCTCGATGAAATCCGCGAGCGCGGCTACGCGACGAGCTTCGAGGAACGCGAGCCGGGCGCCGCGGCGGTGTCCGCTCCGATCATAGGCCGCTCGGGCAAGCTGGTCGCCGCCCTGGCGGTCTCGGGGCCGTCCAACCGGCTGACCCCGGACGTCATGCACGACCATGCTGCCGCCATCATGGAAGCGGCGAGGCGGATGGGGCAGCGGCTCGGGTAGCGGGGAACGTTGAGGATGGAAGGAAGCGCCCAGTGGGGCGCTTTTCGCATTTTGCACCAAAATATTTGGACAGCGGATTTCCTCATCCGATACAATACAACAAACGGAGGGGTACTATGTCCAACGGTTTCATGTACATTTTTCTTTCATTCTACTTCTGGATCGGTGCGCTCTGGCAAGGGTATTTCGCGGATATGGCGTATTTAACCTCGAATCTGGTTCTCTTTGCCGGGCTTCTGGTGCTGATCGGTCGGAAACGGGAGTTGGTGTTTTCCCGAATCCATCTCTTCGTTTTCTTGATTATAGGCGGATACTGGGTTAGCGTGTTTTATTCAGTGGATGTCGAGCAAGCAGTGCTTGAGGCCTCGCGCGTCTCCGGGTTGATTCCGCTCGTCTTGTTGATCGGTATGCTGCCGGACGATCGGTTGCAACGGCTGTACCGGTCATGGCCCTGGATCGGCGCTGCCTTGACGGTGGCCGGGATTCTCTTGGATATGGAGCGAAACGGCCGGCTGGAATCCACGATTGAATACGCGAATGCGCTGGCGATTTTTTTGCTGGTCAATATCGGGATTTGCCTGGTGTCCTACCTGCAGGAACGACGTGCGGCGTTGATGGGGCTGATGGCCGTGAATGCCGTCGGCTTGCTGCTCACGTTCTCCAGATCGGTATGGGTATTGTGGCTGGCGATGATGATCGCGGCGGTGATCTGGTTTCCGGAATTACGGAAGCGGGCAGCGTGGCTTCCCGTCGGGATTGTCCATGTGTGCAGTTTGATTCTTGCCCTGCTCCTCAAGGGGGACGCGTTCTTCTTCTGGCAGCGGGTATCTTCGATACAGAGCAAAACGTCCGAATTCCAGATCCGGCTTGTCTACTGGAAGGACAGCTTGGATATGATCCGCGATTACTGGCTCGGCGGAACTGGCGGGGGAGGATGGAACGTTCTGGTTCCGCTGTACCGTTCCCAGGATTATTTCGTACGTTACGTACATAATCATTACGTTCAAATTGCTTTGGACATCGGTATATTCGGTCTGCTCTCGTTTGTGGCTTGGATTGGGGTGATTTGCTGGCTGGGCGTCAAACGGCTGAGACAAGCGAAGAACGAGGCTCGATTATGGGGAAAAGGTTCCTTGTTTCTCGTAATGGTCATCATTCTGCACGCGGGTTTTGACTTCGATTTGACGTTTCCGTTTTTATTCGCGATTTTAGCATGCCTGGCAGTTCAGATGGACGTAAAAAGATTTCGCTTGCGTGTGACGAAGGGTGCTTTCGTATTTGCGCTCCCGGCAACGGTAGCCGTTATCGGTTTCTGGGGATGGCTTGCGGTCGGTTACGGATATAAGCAAGCTGCCGATTTCCAGGCAAATACAGGACGATATGCGAAAGCTCAGAAGATGTATCAGGCTGCGGAATATATGTTGCCTTGGTCGTCCAACGCGCTTTATGGCTCTGCCAAAGGATACGTGTTGCAAGGCAACGCGACGGGTGACGGATCTTATTACCAAATGGCACGGGAAAAGCTAAAGATGGCGCATAATAAAGTGCCCGAGCAGACGCTCTATACGGACCTCTTAAAGCAGTTGCCAGTAAATTCGACAAAAATAGATTGAAACTTTTCCCATTCGAAGTTACTATAGTCATAGCATGAAGGTCCTACTATATCATCTCCGATAAAGGCAACCACGTCGCAAGGCGTGCACGCAAAGTCATGGGTCCCCCGCGGATCGCCAGACCGCCGAAGCGATGCGAATAGAGAAGCCGCATCCTTTAGTGGGATGCGGTTTCTTGCTTTTATTGGACAAGGGGGTATGGAGCGGGAACCCGCATCAAACAGTTATTTTCACGACAAAATGGTGGAGAGTGAAAAGGAATGACTCCAAGGTTGCTCAGGAAAACCAGCGTTCTCTTGTTAGTATCCCTCGTGGTTACCATGTTGGCTCCGATCGCCGCTTACGCGACGAGTTTAATGTACTTCATCTACACTCCTGCATCCAAGTATGTGTATGGACAAGACGACAACCGACTAAGCGGGTACGTATATACCAAAGACCCCGGCTCGGTCTCGGTACGCGCCAGCAAAGGCGGTACGGTTACGGACGTTACTTACAAAGAAGCGTACCACTGGTATTGGTATGATGACAATAATACGCCATATTATAACGTGGATTATAATTTTACGGATTTGCAAGAGGCTCCCGACAGTCTTTCGGTTTTATTAGAAGGGAAAACGTATAACTTGATGGGGATTCCGTATCCTGGATATTCCGGTACATACATGTATAAGTCCAGCGCGTCAGCGAATCTTGGTTCTTATCGCATGCAGGGAGAATACCGAATTTCAACCGTTACGGCGGCCACCTATTTGCCTGCCGGTTCGGAAATTGTCCGTTTCAAGCCGAATTCGTCCGATCTCAACGGGGAAGGATTTATCATTAATCTTCCTTACAATGACTCGGCGAACGCGACCATCAATGAGGATCCGGGTGCCATTACGACAGGGGATTTTGAGATTATCGACGAAACGTTAAGCTCGGAAACGGTAACCTCCGCCGTATATCTCTATGGCTTGGCAAGCAGTAGTAACAGCGGGGAGCTTGCCTTTAATCTCAAGACGAAGCTCATTAAAGATCACCAGTATCTCGTGAAATTATCTTCGAAGAGCTCCGGCAACGAAATCATGCTTCCACCGGACGGGATTTACACGGCGAGTGTGAGAGTAGGTTTTTGGGGCAGCGGCTGGCCGCCGCGCTCTTACGACTTTGAAGATCAGAATAGCATCTATTTCCGCAACTTGATAATCGGTAATCCGGTTGTCGATTCGCCTTCGGGTGGCGGGGATTCGGGAGGAGGTTCTGACAACGGTTCGGGGACTCCGGCATCCCCTTCGCCAAGTCCAAGTCCGAGTCCGAGTCCGGTCACTCCTTCCGAACCGGGTAAGGTCATCGTGAATGAGGAAAGCCTCAAGAACGGAGCGAAGGACAAAGTGGCGGTCGATATCGCGGACGGAAGCAAACAAGTGCTGCTGCCGGCCAAAGCTGCCGAAATCGTAGGCGATCGCAATCTTGAGATCAAGGGCGACAAACTGACAGTGGCCATCCCTCCGGGAATACTGAAGAAGCTTCAAGGGTTGGTTTCTGCAGACCAATTGGCCGGTGCGCAGTTTTCTTTGTCCATGGATCCCGTGAGCGAAGCGGACAAAACCAACCTACTGGATAAGGCCAAAGGCAAATCGAATGCGAAGTTGAAAGCGGCGGGAGAGGTATACGAATTCAAGCTCTCCGTGATCACCGCCGACGGCAAGACGACGTCCCTAAGCCAATTTGACCAGCCGCTGACGTTGAGGCTTAAGGTGAACGGAAACGCTAATCCGGCACTACTGGGGATCTATTACATCGCGGATGACGGAACGTTGGAATATGTCGGAGGAGAGCTTGTAGACGGGGAAATCGTGGCGCAAGTGAGCCATTTCAGTAAATACGCGGTACTGGAATACGATAAGACGTTTGACGATGTATCCGATCAATTCTGGGCTTCCAAGGCGATCAAAGAACTTTCGGCCAAGCATATCATCAGCGGGGAAAGCGATAGAAAGTTCGCTCCGCAAAAACAGATGACGAGAGCCGAATTCGCCGCCCTGATCGCCCGCGCGCTCGGTCTGAAAGCGGGCAAAGCGGCAACGTTTACCGACGTCGACAGCCGGAACGTCCATGCCGAGGCCATTGCGGCGGCAAGCGAAGCGGGGATTATTCACGGACGGGACGAGCATACGTTCGCGCCGAATGACCGCATCACCCGCGAAGAAATGGCCACGATGATCGTCAAGGCGTATGAATACAAGTATGGCAAATCGGTTCCATCCACCGCGACAGCGTCTTACGCCGATCTCCAATCGGCCGAGGAATGGGCGAAGCCATACATCGAGTCGGCGACGGGGATCGGGTTCGTGAAGGGACGCAGCAATGGAACGTTTGCGCCGAAGCAGTACATGACCCGCGCCGAAGGGGCGCAAATCATTTACCAGCTGCTGAAGAGCAAGTAAGAAAGCCGGCTCACGCCGGCGGTTTTAGAAGAAAGCCGTCCGTCCATCGATGAACTGGTCAAGGGTTTGTAGACACAATAAATAAAGCCGTTATGAGCACTCATTCCGATAAGGAATGGGTGCTTTGTTTTTCAGTCTTCTTTGTGGCCGTTCATGGTTATGGAAAAGTGCGTGTAGAATTACTGCTTTCCTGAGTTCTTCCGGTGATGTTGGCTTGTAGTCCGCGTAAACCTCATCTTTAAACCAACCAAAGAAGCTTTCTACAGGTGCGTTATCGAGTGGTGTACCTTTGCGTGACATGCTCTGCCGGATGCCATGTGATTTCAGCAAAAGGCCATAAGCTACGGAGGTGTATTGGTTGCCTTGATCCGAATGGATGATAGTTGAAGAAGTAATCTCCTTGCTTCGTTTTTCGAGGATTCTCTGGAGTGGGCGCATGACTAATTCCAGATCGTTATGGTGGCTTACTTCAAGGTCCAAAATTTCGTTATTGTGCAGATCCAAAAATACGGACATGTACTGTACCGTCCCTCGGCTAAACATATATGTAACATCGGAGACGATTTTCTCCATGGGCTTCTTTGTCTTGAAATCGCGGTTAAGCAGATTCTTTACCACATTATGCTCGCTTCCTACTCCAAAGTTCTTTTTGCGACGCACCTTGGATTGTATGTCCAGCTTCTGCATACACGTAAGAACCCGGCGGTCGCTGCCCTCCCAAGTACCTTGTTTACGAAGACGATCCGCGATTCGCCTGTAACCAAAGCTCGGCCGGATTCCGTGTACAGCGTTAACTAGCAGCATAAGATCCGTTTCGGCACGCTGCCACTGATTGAGCTTACCTCTTCGAGCTAGCCATTTATAGTAACCAGATCGTGACACGCCAGCCAACTGGCATAGCAGCTGTGTATTAAATTCATTCTTCAGCTGGTTTATGCACTCGAATACAATGGCCTTCATGGCCTTCTCTGAAAGCCGGAACTCCCCTTATAACTCTTGGAGCTTTTTTAGACGAGCTACCTCTAACTTTAACCTGGCGTTCTCATGCTGCAGTCTTTCCATTTCAGAAACATACTCCTTCTTTGGTCGGCCAATCGCCGGCGATCCTTTAGGGCGTCCCTTTGGCTTAGGCTTAAGCCCGTCTTCTCCATCCTTTACATACAAAGAACGCCATGTCCGAATCAACCGTGGCTCTAATTGATTTTCTTTCGCGAGGATTTCAACCGAAACACCCTCAAGCAGATGGCGTTTCACGATCTCAACCTTAAACTCGGGTGTACGCTTTTGATATTTACTGCCCTTCTTGGCCATAAAAAAATTCCCCCCATGCGACATATTTCGGCTTTTTAGTGCCGTGTCTACATAGAGGGTACCAGTTCATCCATCGACTGGCGGCTTTTTCCTTGGTATTTCCATTTTATCGTTGACACGACCCTGACATAGGTATAAACTTCCATTTAAACCGACTTATTTTGTCGGAATAAATGCGTGTCCTTATCGCATTGGAGGATGATCCCCGTGTCGGAAGAAAGAAAGCTGCAGCCCGAAACGTTGGCCGTTCATGCCGGACAGCAACTGGATCCGGCTACTTTGTCCCGAGCAGTGCCGATCTACCAGACGACCTCTTACGGCTTCCGGGATACGGAGCATGCCGCCAACCTGTTCGCGCTGAAAGAGTTCGGCAACATTTACACGCGCATCATGAATCCGACCTCCGACGTATTCGAGCAGCGCCTCGCGGCGCTCGAAGGCGGCGTCGGCGCGCTTGCCGTAGCGTCCGGACAGGCGGCCATCAGCTATTCGATTCTGAACATCGCGGGCAGCGGAGACGAGATCGTCTCCTCCTCCAGCTTGTATGGCGGCACCTACAACCTCTTCTCCACCACGCTGCCCAAACTCGGGATAACCGTCCGTTTCGTCGACCCCGGCAACCCCGAGAACTTCCGCAGCGCGATTAACGAGAAGACGAAAGCGATTTTCGCGGAATCGATCGGAAATCCGAAAGGCGACGTGCTCGACATCGTCGCGGTCGCGGCCGTCGCACACGAGAATGGCATCCCCCTGATCGTGGACAACACGTTCCCGAGCCCGTATTTGCTTCGTCCGATCGAGCACGGCGCCGATATCGTCATTCATTCCGCCACCAAATTCATCGGCGGCCACGGTACATCAATCGGCGGCGTCGTGGTCGACGGCGGCAAGTTCGATTGGGCAGCCAGCGGCAAATTCCCGGGCCTGACCGAGCCGGATCCGAGCTACCACGGCGTCGTGTACACGGCGGCGCTCGGACCGCTGGCCTATATCGTCAAAATGCGGGTGCAGCTCCTCCGCGACCTGGGCGCCGCGCTGTCGCCGTTTAACTCGTTCTTGCTGCTGCAGGGCCTCGAGACGCTTCATCTGCGGATGGAGCGCCACAGCGAGAACGCGCTCAAGGTCGCGAAGTTCCTCGAAGGGAACCCGGCCGTCGAGTGGGTCAGCTACGCCGGGCTTGAGAGCCATCCGTCCTACGGATTGGCGAAGAAATACTTGCCCAAAGGCCAAGGCGCGATCCTGACTTTCGAAATCAAGGGAGGCGTTGCGGCGGGCCGAAAGCTGATCGACTCCGTGAAGCTGTTCTCCCACCTGGCCAACGTCGGGGATTCCAAGTCTCTCATTATCCATCCGGCCAGCACGACGCACCAGCAACTGTCCGAATCCGAACGAGCCGCCGCTGGCGTGACGCCGGGACTCATCCGACTCTCCGTGGGTACCGAGGCGATCGACGACATTCTGCATGACCTGCAGCAGGCGATCCAAGCCAGCCAGTCTTAATCCTACGGGAGATAAGCTTGCCAGACGAGCTTAACGTGCCGGCATAGGGTTGAGAAGGCAGAGATAAGCTTGCCAGACGAGCTTAACGTGCCGGCATGGGGTTGAGAAGGCAGAGATAAGCTTGCCAGACGAGCTTAACGTGCCGGCATGGGGGTGAGACGTGGAGATAAGCTTGCCAGACGAGCTTAACGTGCTGGTATGGGGTTGAGACGTAGAGATAAGCTTGCCAGACGAGCTTAACGTGCTGGTATGGGGTTGAGACGTAGAGATAAGCTTGCCAGACGAGCTTAACGTGCCGGCATGGGGTTGAGAAGGTAGAGATAAGCTTGCCATTAAAGGAAGAAAGGACGTTTCCGGCGATCTAACGCAGGAGAACGTCCTTCTTTCAATTCAACGAATAGATCCCCGGCGAGGAACCGCCTGTTCATTTCGCGTTGATGCGCTGCTGCACCCGTTTCGGGGCTTTGGAAGCGTTTTTGCCGAGCAGCTTCAGATACTGCTTGTAATGCGCTTGGGCGGCCTTCTTCTCGCCGAGCGCCCATTCGGTGTCCGCCGCGTTCAGGTACGCGACCGCCCGGCTCGGGGAGAGCTTGATCACGTTCAGCAGGATCGGTTTCGCTTCTTTGTAGCGTTTGGTTTCCGAGAGGAAGAAGGCGTAATCGTTCAGCATGGGAATAAACTCGGATGCCTTCAGCCGGCCTTCGGGGTGGAAATCGTTCGCGTCGCTCTTCAGATCGTCCGCGGTCAGCTTGCCGGTCTCCCAATCCCACAAGCCGTAGGGCTCGGTATATTGCTGCAGCCCGTAATGAAGATAGGTTGCGGCGGTTTTGGCATCGCCCTTCTTGTAGGCCTCCAGCGCGTTCTTATAAGCAAGCCGAAGCGTGGGAGCCGCCAGGGCGAAGTAATCCTCGTAAAAGGCCGGATACATGACATAGGTACCTTCAGGTTGATCCTCCAGCTTAAGGAGACCCGCCAAATCCCCTTTTTTCAACAACTCGGCTTTCTCGGCGAAGAAATCAAGCGTCGGATCCGAATACTCGTGGGAAAGGACCTTCAGCTTGCTGCCGTCCCACTGGAGCTTCGCCTCGGATTGGAAGGCGCGGAAAGGCGCCTGGCTCCATACGGAAATCGTGCTGCCGTCTACGCCGACGTCGATTTTGGCCGAATTGATCACCAAGTCGCCCCGATCGTCGCCAGTCACCTTATCCAACGTCCGAATGTCGGCCGCGTTGCGGTCGGAAGCCAGGAGAAGCAGGTAGAAGTGCTCGCCGTGATACGTCACGGCCAGGAACTGCCGGGTGTAGCCGGCCGGCATGCCGCCCAGGTTCAGTTCGTAGAAAGGATCTCCGTCCAGGTAGCCTGCTTCGTCTTCCGTGAGGGAGAGCTCTTTCTTCACCTGTTGCCGCAGGGCGGGCAGCACCCCCTCGGAATCGTTCTCCTCGTGCAGCAGGACCGGCCAGACAGGCTGCGAAACCTCGGCCGCTCTCGCGGATGAAGGACGGACACCGGCTTCCACCCCTGCCGCAACGATCAGACATAACGCCAGCCATGCGGATACCCGTAAGGCGCGCTTCATTCATTCAACCTCCGTTGATTTGGGCTTCAGCTTGCGGACGAAATCCAGCGCCTCGGACAAGGTGGAGACCGGCACGAGCTTCAGGCTGAGATCCAAGTCCTTCACGGTTTGCTCCGCGGCTTTCCAGTTGGAAAGGCCGGCTTCCTTGTCGTAGGGAACGAGGAAATAGTCGGCCTTCTCCTTGTCCGCCGCCATCAACTTATACTGGATGCCGCCGATTTGGCCGACGCGGCCCTTCGCATCGATCGTGCCGGTGCCCGCGATGCGGTAGCCCCGGGTCAAGTCTTCGCCGGTGAGCTGCGCCACGATTTCGAGCGTCATCATCAGCCCGGCTGAAGGGCCGCCTACGTCGTTGAAGTCGAATTTGACCGGGTCCGGAGGGGTGACCTGGATTACGCTGTCTTGCTGGAAGCCGATCCCGGTCCGTTCCGTTCCGGGCATTTTGATCAGGGGGACCGTCGCCTCGAACGGTTTGCCTCCCCGCGTGCCGGCCAGCCGGACTTTGTCGCCGGGCCGGCGGGAAGTAAGCGCGGCGACAAGATCCTCGGCTTTCGGCGTCGGCTCGCCGTCCACCGAGGTGATGATATCCCCTTCCTGGAGACCGTTTTGGGCGGCCTTGGAATCCTTGAGAAAGCGGACCACAATAACGCCCTTCTCATCTACTTCGATATGGCGATTCATCGCTCCGTAAGCCGCGAGCAAGGCGGTCGCCTCCGAGCTGTCCCGCATCCAGGCGAGCAGGTTGCGGTAAGCGGCCAGGTTGGTCGTGCCGCCCGTCGCTTCTTCTTCGGTATGGATATCCATCCTCGGATTCAGCCAAGCGTAAGCGAGCGAGAACGCGCTCGGTTTGGAATACGTGGACACCGTGGTGAAGAGGAAGGCTCCTTTCTCGTCGAGCTTGCGCCCCGTCTCCACGCGGGGATGCACGGGTTCGGCCGATCCGGGACCGTAGATGACGTAAGGCCAAGACACGTATTGCGCGGCGCCGAGCACAAGCAGAAAGGTACTGATGATGATCGCCGCTCGGTAGCGGCGCAGGATAGAGCGGCGCGCAGGCAAACCGGGCACCTCCGTTCGGTCATGAAGTTGAATGAATGGGAATGCTCCCATTATACCGTATTTGGAACCCGTATCCTAATGATGGACCGACAGTACCTTCAGATGAAAGGATATCCTTGCTTCACAAATGACATGACATAGTATATTATATTTACCATAACGTTTCGATCCTGTCCTTCGGCAGCGTCAATCTTGAAACAGGGGTGGGATACGATGTCGCGCCATCCGTTTTTGAAACCGAGATACGAGCAAATGTATCTGGCATTGCGTGAAAGGATACAGAACGGCGAGTACAAGCCGGGCGATCGCATTCCGTCCGAGAAGGAATTGATGGACGAGTTCGAAGTGAGCCGGATCACTTCCAAGAAGGCGTTGGACATGCTGGCCGGTGAAGGGTTGATTCTTCGGCAGCCCGGAAGGGGTTCCTTCGTGCTCGAGCGGAAGAACGGGGCAGCCGAGTCCGTCGCGGCGACAGACGAGAAGTCCGGGCGATTCGGCCGCGCCGACTCCACGGTCATCGGTTTGATTATGGAGGATTTCGCCGACAGCTACGGGAAGGAAATGCTGGCGGAAATGGAACGGACGGCGCAGGAACGGGGCGTGTACCTGATGCTGCGGCTTTCGTTTTCCCAATCCGACGTAGAGGAGCAGGCGATTCAAATGCTGCGCGCTTTCGGAGTGGACGGCTTCATCATTTACCCGACGCGCGGCAAGCATTTCAGTCCGGAAATCCTGAAGCTGGTGATCGATCAGTTCCCCCACGTGCTCGTAGACCGTTATTTGAAAGGAACGGCGACAACCGCGATCGGCACGGACCATACGGAGGCCGCCCGGATCGGAACGGAGCATCTTCTGGATCTCGGCCATCGGCATATCGGTTTGCTCGCGACCAAAGTGACCGACAACGCGGCGGTTGAAGAGCGGATCGAGGGTTTCGTTCAGGCTCACGCCGAGCGCGGGGTACTATTGGACCGCGCCCATTGGGTTACGGACCTGCTTGGGGGAGCGGACGAAGAAACGCCGAAGGGGCCGGACAATGTGGAGAGGATCCGGAGGCTGCTCTCGGACAATCCCCATATTACGGCTCTGTTCGCCTTGGAATACGACTTGGCGTTAAGCGCCAAGGAGGCGGCGGATCAACTGGGCCGGCAAATTCCTCAGCAGATTTCGATCCTGTGCTTCGACAGCCCGCGGCATAGCTCGGCTCTGTATCCGTTCACCCATCTGCTCCAGGATGAGCGCCGGCTGGGAAGACTGGCGGTGGACAGCGTGCTTGATTTGATACGAGGAGCGCCGGTGCCGAGCAAAATATCGCTGAAGGCGGAGCTGGTCCAAGGCAAATCCACGGGCCCGGCCCGGGCAACAAACGCCCCGTCGGCCGGTTTCGGAAGTTTACCGTAACCCGTTCCGCTCCACAAGCCGGATTCGCGCGATGCGGGTCCGAAGAATCGGATTCCTCTGCGATCCGATGACGTCTGTTTCGGCAGGCGTCTTTTTTGTTCTCATCAACGCATAATTTGTTATTATATGATATATAAATATTACAAACATATTGACAATGATATAACATGAATCTTATTATCTAGGTACAGCAGAATGAAAGCGCTTAAGCAAAGCGTCTACGCCGTCCTTTAAGGACGGATAGACGTTTTATCGGCGGAGATTCAGTAAAGTAAGGCGGATTTTATACTTGCTGAATCAATAAGAAGGGAGGAGGCATGGCGTGAATTCCTTGCCCGCAGAGTTGCCGGCATCCGTGACGCAATTGATTCGGGAAGTCGGGCTCAAGCTTGAGCGCCGTCCCAAGCTGGCCCGCATGTTTGCCAACTGTTTCAGCAACACGCTGAGAACAACGGTAAAACCGATGCAGGACGGAACCGTGTTCATCATTACCGGGGATATTCCGGCCATGTGGCTGAGGGATTCGGCAGCTCAAGTCCGTCCTTATCTGGTGCCTGCGCGGCACGATAGGGAGTTGGCCGACTTGATCGAAGGGGTCGTGAAGCGGCAATTCCGCATGATCGGCCTTGATCCCTATGCAAACGCTTTTAACGAAGGTCCGAGCGGCAAGGGCCATCAGGACGATCTGACGGAGATGAGCGATTGGATTTGGGAGCGCAAATATGAAGTCGATTCGCTGTGCTATCCGATCCAACTGGCGTATCTGTTCTGGAAAACGACCGGCAGGACCTCGCATTTTGACGATTCATTTTCCGAGGCGGCGTGGTCCATTCTGCGCGTATGGCGAACCGAGCAGCGGCACGAAAGCGAATCGGCCTACCGCTTCGAGCGCATGAACTGTCCGCCATCGGACACGCTTCCGCGCGGAGGCTTGGGTTCTCCCGTGGCCGAGACGGGGATGACCTGGTCGGGGTTTCGCCCGAGCGACGACGCTTGCGTTTACGGATACTTGATTCCGTCCAACATGTTTGCCGTCGTCGCGCTTGCGTATTTGCGCGAAATCGCCTTTGAAGTATTGAAAGACGGTCCCATGGCCGAGGAAGCGGAAAAGCTGCGGGGCGAAATCGAATCCGGTCTCCGGTCTCACGCACAATTCGATCATCCCGTGTTCGGTTCGATTTACGCTTACGAAACGGACGGCATGGGCCGCTATCATCTCATGGACGACGCCAACATTCCGAGCTTGTTGTCCCTCCCTTACCTGGGCTGCGTATCCGCGGATGATGCGGTTTATCTCAATACCCGCCGATTCGCGTTAAGCGAGCACAACCCTTACTTTTACCGGGGAAAGGCGGCTGAGGGGATCGGAAGCCCTCATACGCCGGATCGCTACATTTGGCATCTGTCTCTGGTCATGCAAGCGCTCACGTCCCGGGACCTCGAGGAAACGGAACGGCTGCTGGACACCCTCGAACGGACGGACGCCGGTACGGAATTGCTGCACGAGGGATTTTCGGCCGACGATCCCCGGCAATACACGCGCGAATGGTTTTCCTGGGCGAACTCCTTGTTCAGCGAGCTGATCCTGCAATATTGCGGTTACTCCGTCCTTACGCTCGCGCCGGATGAGAAGACGCAAGCCTGAACTGGGTTGGGGAACGGGTTCGGGCTGCCGGATCCGTGGTGATATACCCAATGAAAGCTTCGAAAAAAGGAGGGCAGAGGAGCTTTTTCAGACTCATTACGGAGTACGGAGCAACGATGAAGCGATGTCAAAGGGGAGCGATGAACGTGATCAAAAAAACCAATCTGGCCATGATTCTTCTGAGCTTGACGGTCGTATTCGTAACGGCATGCGGAGGCAAATCTTCCAACGCCGGCTCTTCCGCAAGCCCGGCTGCCGCTTACTCCTCGAGCCCGTCCGCCAGCCCATCGGCCAGCCCCTCCGCCGGCGGGCAAGATCAGCAAGCCAAAACGATCAGGGTCGCTTACGGAAAATGGAACGAGACGGACAATTGGGGCAAATGGCTCGCAGCCGTCAAACAGGAATTCGAAGCCGCCCATCCGGGCGTGACGGTGGAGCTGCAGCCGATCGAAGGCGCTCAATTCGCGACGAAAGCGCCGCTGCTCATGATGGATCCAAGCACCGCTCCGGAGGTGCTGACGGAAGACTCTTTCATGATCAACGCGGACAGCGCCGCCGGCTATCTCGAGCCGCTCGATACCGCGTCCTGGGACGACTGGAAGCAGTTCAACGACGGGATCAAGGCCGCCGTGACCGCGGCGGACGGCAAAACGTACGGCGTTCCGATCTCGACCGACGTACGGGGACTGTACTACAACAAAGTGCTGTTCAAGCAAGCGGGTCTTCCCGTGCCGTGGCAGCCGAAGAATTGGCAGGAAATCATCGATGCGGCCAAGACGATCAAGGAGAAGCTTCCGGACATCATTCCGTTCTGGATGAACTCGGGCAAAGCCGGCCAGGAAGCGACCACGATGCAGACGTTCGAAATGCTGCTTTACGGCACGCAGGACACGTTGTACGAGAACGGCAAGTGGGTCGTGCAAAGCCCGGGCATCCTCAGCTCGCTGCAGTTCATCCATGACATTTATTCCGGAGGCTTGGGACCGAAGCTGTCCCAAGTGTTGACCGCGCAAGCGGGGCAAGTGCTGGAGACGGACCTGATGCCGAATCAGAAAGTGGCGATCGTGCTCAACGGCAACTGGATGACCGGCACCTGGGCGCCGACCGGCAGCAAGCCGTGGCCGGATGCGCTGAACGTTTACGATTTCGTCAAGATGCCTACGCAGAACGGACAGCCGCCGGGCTTCACGTCGATGTCGGGGGGCTGGACGCTGGCCGTCGGCGCGAAATCCAAAGAGAAGGAGCTTGGCTGGGAATTCGTCAAGCTGGCCGTGAATAAGGAGAACAACAAGAAATTCGTGCTCGCGGACGGCGCTCTGACCCCTCGGGTGGACGTGGCGGGGGATCCCGAATACGCGGATCAGCCCGGAACGCTGTTCAAGGTGGCGGCGGAATTCATCACCTATACGCATGTTCGACCGGCCAACAGCGAATATCCCGGCGTATCGACGCAAATTCAGGATGCCGTCGAGAAGACGGCGGCCGGCGCCCTGAGTCCGGAAGAAGCCATGAAGGCCTATGCGCGCAATGTAGAAAGAACGGTCGGCAAAGACAAAGTCACGACCAAGTAAGGGCGAATCGGAGCCGGTTGCCGCCTCCGCAAGGGCGGCGATCGGCTTGTCCCGTCCGTGAGGAGGAGACCGATGGAGGCGCTTAACCAACCCGTTCCCCGAGGCCGCGGCAGAGGATTCGGCGGCGGAGAGCAATGGCGGGCGGTCCTGTTCCTGTCGCCGAGCTGGCTGCTCCTGCTTCTGTTTTTTTTCGTTCCGACCGCGCTTACGTTTTATTTCGCATTCACCAATATGGCGCTGACGGGAGAAGCCGCCATGGCTTCGGAATTCGTCGGGTTTCATAATTTTGCGGACATGTTCCGCGACCCGGGCTTCCGGACGGCTGTCTACAATACGATGGTTTACCTCGTTTTTTCAGCGGTGATCGGGCAGCAGGCCGTCGGGTTCCTGCTTGCTTTCCTGATGAACGGCCGCAGCCGCGCGTTCCGCAGTATCATCGGCTCCATCGTGCTGGCGGGATGGGTGGCGCCGGAAGTGGTTTGCGCTTTCGTGTGGTTCGCTTTTCTGAACGACTCCGGCACGGTCAACATGGCGCTCGAAGCGGCGGGGCTGAAGCCGGTCGCTTGGCTGTACAGCTTTCCCATGGTTTCCGTAGTCATCGCCAACATCTGGCACGGCACGGCATTTTCCATGATGGTGTTTCAAGCTGCGCTGGGCGATGTCCCCAAAGAGGTGGAAGAAGCCGCGATGATCGACGGAGCATCCGCTTGGCAGCGTCTCGTCAGGGTCGTTCTCCCGATGATCGGCGGGTCGGTCGTGACCAACATGGTGCTGGTTACGCTACAAACGCTGGGCTCTTTTACGATGATCTACGCTTTGACGGGAGGAGGTCCCGGCAATGCGACGGAGACGCTCCCCGTCTACATGTACCACCAAGCGTTCGTCAATTATCAGCTGGGATACGGTACCGCCATTTCCTTGACGCTGCTCGTCATCGGCGCGGCCGCCAGCCTTATCTATATGAAGGTTTTGAAGGTCAAGATCTGAGAGGGAAACGAGGCGACGAATGATGAACGCTCAAACGTGGAAGCCGGGACGCTGGAATTATTTCGCGCTCTCCAGGATGCTGCCCAATGTCGTGCTCACGTTGATCGGCCTGCTGTTTCTGATTCCGCTGCTCTGGATGGTGTTCGCTTCGGTCGATCCGGGGGCTACGCTGTCGCTCCGAGTGCCCGACCGGCCGACGGCAGACCATTTCATTCAGACGCTGTCCGATTCCGATACCCGGCGGTCGTTTCTGAACGGTCTCGTGCTGGCCTTCGGCCAAGCCTTGCTGGTCGTGGCCGTCGCCGGCCTCGCTTCCTATCCGTTGTCCCGATACCAGCTGCGTTATAAGCGTTCCTTCATGTACGTCATTTTGTTCTCGACCGGATTGCCCATCACCGCGGTCATGGTTCCGGTGTATCAGTTTTTCCTGTACTTCCATCTTCAGGATTCCTTGTTGTTTACCATTGTGTTCCTGGCCGCATCCGCGCTCCCCTATTCGATCTGGATGATGAAAAATTTCATGGATTCCGTTCCCACGGAGCTGGAGGAAGCGGCCTGGGTCGACGGCGCGTCCGTCTGGACATCGCTGCGTCTGGTCGTCCTTCCGCTCATGCTTCCGGGCGTCTTCACCGTAGGCATCTTCGCGTTCGCGGGCGCGTGGGGCAATTTTCTCGTTCCGTTCATTCTGCTGCAAAGCCCGGATAAAATGCCGGCGGCGGTTACGATCTACCAGTATTTCGGCCAGAACGGCATGGTGCAGTACGGGAAGCTGGCGGCATTCTCCATTCTCTACACGTTTCCGGCGGTTGCCTTGTACGTGCTGGGACAGCGGTTCATGTCGCAGGGATTCAGCTTCGGCGGAGCGAGCAAGGGGTGAAGGGCGGAGTTGTGCAACATGCTATAATTCCACGTTAAAGCCTCGGCCATCGGCCGAGGCTCATTGAGACGGTTCATGAAAAAACAGAACGGGCTCGGCAGCGGTTTAGCTGCGAGCCCGTTGTTGCATAGATCTATGCTGATCTGGATTTCACAGGGGGCCGCAGTCCGTTACTTCTGGCCCGCGAGCATCTGGCGCAGCACCGTTTGCAGGATGCCGCTGTTGCGGTAGTAGTCGACGTCGACGAGCGAGTCGAGGCGGACGACGGCCGGGAAGTCGAACGTCGAGCCGTCTTCGCGGGTCGCGGTTACGGTAACGGTTTGGCCCGGCTGCACATCGTTCGACAGACCTTTGATGTCGAACGTTTCGCGGCCGGTGATGCCGAGCGATTTCCAGCTCGTGCCCGCTTGGAAGCAGAGCGGCAGAACGCCCATGCCGACGAGGTTGGCGCGGTGGATCCGCTCGAAGCTTTCGGCGATGACCGCCTTGATGCCGAGCAGGAACGTGCCTTTGGCCGCCCAGTCGCGGGAGCTTCCGGTGCCGTACTCTTTGCCGGCGATGACGACGAGGTTCGTATCGCCCGCTTGGTATTTCATCGAAGCGTCGTAGATGGACATGACTTCGCCCGTAGGCAAGTACGTCGTAACGCCGCCTTCGGTGCCCGGAGCGACCTGGTTCCGGATCCGGATGTTGGCGAACGTACCGCGCATCATGACCTCATGGTGACCGCGGCGGGAGCCGTAGGAGTTGAAGTCTTTCTTGTCGACGCCGTGCTCGATCAAGTATTTGCCCGCAGGGCTGTCGGCTTTGATGTTGCCGGCCGGCGAGATGTGGTCCGTCGTGACGGAATCGCCCATGAGCGCCAGCACTTTCGCGCCGCCAATGTCGCCGATATCGCCCGGCGTC
This sequence comes from Cohnella sp. CFH 77786, assembly GCF_019400745.1. Lineage (GTDB taxonomy): Bacteria > Bacillota > Bacilli > Paenibacillales > Paenibacillaceae > Cohnella. Next base: position 227,962 of record NZ_WJIB01000003.1, read on the forward strand.
GGGCCGAGATCGGTGAAGAACGGCGGGTTGGCAATGTAGGTCGATTTCTCGTCCCACTCGTACAGCTCGCCTTGCGGAACCGGGATTTCGTTCCATTGCTTGTTCTGCGTGAAGACGTTCGCGTACTTGGCGCGGAACATATCCGGGTTCAGCGACTGGCGAACCGCCTCTTGAATCTCTTCGTTCGTCGGCCAGATATCCTTGAGGTATACCGGCTGGCCTTTGTCGTCATGGCCGATCGGATCGTTCGCCAGGTCGATGTTGACCGTGCCCGCGAGGGCGTAAGCGACGACGAGCGGCGGGGAAGCCAGATAGTTCGCTTTCACTTGCGCGTGGACGCGGCCTTCGAAGTTCCGGTTGCCGGACAGGACGGCGGCGACCGTCATATCGTTGTCGGCAATCGCCTGGCTTACTTCGTCCGGCAGCGGGCCGGAGTTGCCGATACAGGTCGCGCAGCCGTAACCGGCGACGTAGAATCCGAGCTTCTCCAGGTACGGAAGCAGGCCGGCTTTGGTCAAGTAGTCGGTGACGACGAGCGAGCCCGGCGTCAGGGAGCTCTTGACGTAGCCCGGTTTCTTCAGGCCGCGCTCGACCGCCTTCTTGGCGACGAGGCCGGCGCCGAGCATGACGCTCGGGTTGGACGTGTTCGTGCAGCTCGTGATCGCCGCGATGACGACGGCGCCCGTGCCCATCGTGCTCGTGGAACCGTTCGGGTGCTTCACGTCTACCGATTGCGCGATCTTGTCGTCGGTCAGGCCGTAGCCGCCTTTGTCGATCGGCGTGCGGATGATTTCGTTAAACGACTGCTTCATGGCGGTCAGCTCAACCCGGTCTTGCGGGCGCTTCGGGCCGGCGAGGCTCGGAACGATCGTCGACAGGTCGAGTTCCAGGACGTCGCTGAACACCGGATCCGGCGTCGCGTCCGTACGGAACATATCTTGCGCCTTGTAATAATCGGCGACCAACTGGATTTGCTTCTCATCGCGGCCGGTGAGGCGCATGTAGTTGAGCGCTTCTTCGTCGACCGGGAAGAAGCCGATCGTCGCGCCGTATTCCGGCGCCATGTTGGCCACCGTCGCGCGGTCCGCGAGGCTGATGTTCGTCAGGCCGGGGCCGAAAAACTCGACGAATTTGCCGACGACGCCTTTTTTGCGAAGCATTTGCGTGACGGTGAGCGCAAGGTCGGTCGCCGTGGCGCCTTCCGCGAGCTTGCCGGTCAGCTTGAAGCCGATGACTTCCGGCATGACGAAATAGAGCGGCTGGCCGAGCATGCACGCCTCGGCTTCGATGCCGCCGACGCCCCATCCGACGACGCCGATCCCGTTAATCATCGTCGTGTGGGAGTCGGTTCCGACGAGAGAGTCCGGATACACTTCGGTGACGCCGTCTTTGTTCTTCGTGGCGGCAACGGATGCCAGATATTCCAGGTTCACCTGGTGAACGATACCCGTTCCGGGAGGAACCGCGCGGAAGTTGTCGAACGCGGTTTGCGCCCAGCGCAGGAAGCGGTAGCGCTCCGCGTTGCGCTCGAATTCGATGTCGGTGTTCGTCTGGAGCGCTTCCGGCGTGCCGAAGGCGTCGACCATGACGGAGTGGTCGATGACGAGATCGACCGGCACGAGCGGGTTGATCCGTTTCGGATCGCCGCCGGCTTTTTTGACCGTTTCGCGCATGGCAGCCAAGTCGACGACAACCGGAACGCCGGTGAAATCCTGCAGCACGATGCGCGCGGGGATGAGCGGAACTTCCTTGTCCTCGCGTCCGTTGGCCCAAGAGGCCAATTGCTTGACGTGGTCGAGCGTGATGCCGCGGCCGTCGAATTGGCGGATGGCGGCTTCGAGCAGCACTTTGATCGAGAAAGGCAGTTTGGAAACGGGGCCCAATCCTTGCTCTTCCAGAGCCTGCAGGCGGTAGTACCGGAACGATTGGCCGGACGACTGCAGATCGGCTTGGACTTGATAAGGCAGTTTGGACAAGTGGGTCAGCCTCCTTGCGAAACGATTGAGTTGTTTCACTCCGTGAAACGTGATTTCAAAAAAACATTTCCGATATCTAGTATACTCTGTCGGTCTTGCGCCGTAAAGCTTTTTTGCCCATTCCCGCTTAGAATCCGCCTGCTTTCGGGGTTTCATCCAGCGAAATCCGGAACAAGAGGTTTCATCCTGCGTCTATGTGCCGTATATTGCTTTCGGTCATCCTTCAACGGCTTCGCGAATAAAATGAAACGACGCCATTCGAGTGATGCGGCGAGCGGGAAGGGGGAAGTCCGGTGCCGGAAACGAAAATCGCGCAGGCGGACTGGAAGGAAACTTTGTTCGGTTATGTGAACACGGTGAACGAGGCGGGGTTGCGGGGAGACGATTCCCTGCTGCGCGACGTGCCGGACGCCCTCCATCGGAACCGCTTGGCGGCGCGTTTGGCGGAGACGGCACGCAGGGATGCTTCGCTGGGCATCAAGACGGCGCGAAGCGAAGTGAGGGCGAAGATCGAACGCCATTCCGGAGGCGGCAAGGAAGTGCTGGCAGACGTCGCGCTGCATGTGGTTCGCTCATGCGAGCAGCAGGGGGTCACTTGGCAGGAAGAGCGCGTGGAGCGGGAGCGGATCCGCTTCGTCTCGTCGGGGAAATCATGGAAGCTGGACACGGTCCAGCCTCTCGCCGTCGAGGGACGTTATTCCGCCAACGTTCCCCAGCCGGACGACGATCCGGAAGGCTTGTTCGAGCGCAGGGACGCCATGCCATCCGTTCCTTATATCAACACTCGACCCCGTGGAAGCTTGACATCGAAGGTGTTCGCGGGTGCCGGAGCGTACGGGAGCTACGGGGACGATCCTTTCCGGCGCGGCATTGGGTACCGGCGGGAAGAAGCCGTCGCCTATGCCGAAAGATGGTGGAGCGAGCCGAATCCCTCGTACGAAAATTTCGAGGTCAACTGCACCAATTATGTCTCCCAGTGTCTCTTTGCAGGCCATGCGCCGATGAACTATACTGGGAGAAGGGAATCGGGCTGGTGGTACAAAGGGCGCGCGGGCGGCCGCGAAATGTGGAGCTACAGCTGGGCGGTCGCCGACAGCCTGCAGCGGTATTTGTCGCGTTCCCGCGGATTCGGGTTCCGCGCGGAAGCTTTGGGTTCTCCCGACGGTCTGAATTTGGGGGACGTGATTTGCTACGACTGGGACGGCACGGGCCGGTTCGGACATAACACGATCGTGACCGCTTTCGCGCCTGACGGTTCGCCGCTGGTGAACGCCAATACGGTCAGCAGCCGCCATCGCTACTGGGATTACCGCGATTCGTACGCATGGACGGCAAGAACCCGGTACCGCTTTTTCCATATCGCCGACGAATTCTGAACGCGCAAGGGAAGATTGCGTCGCCCGTTTTATCTAAGGACAGCATACGGAGGTAAGTCATGGGAGACAAAATCCGCGTCGGCCTCGTTTACGGCGGGAGATCGGGCGAACACGAGGTGTCGCTGCAAACCGCGCTTGCGGTTTTGAAAGCTTTCGATTACGACAAATACGAACTCATTCCGTTTTATATTACCCATTCGGGACAATGGCGGTCGGGGCCGCTGCTGAGCGCGCCTCCGGCGGCGGTGGCGGAATTGCAATTCGGGAACGCGGCAAGCGGAGGGCCGGATTCGGATTCGAATGCGGCTTCAGGTACGCAAGCGGGCTCGGCCGGATATGCGCTTCAGCCGGTTTTGCGCGGGATGTCGGAGAGCGTACTGGCGGAAGGCGGACCGGCCGATGACGGCAAACCCGTCGACGTGATGTTCCCGCTGCTGCACGGAACGTTCGGGGAAGACGGTACGATCCAGGGGTTGTTCGAAATGGCCGGGCTGCCGTACGTCGGGGCGGGAGTCCTCGCGTCGGCCGTCGGGATGGACAAGGTCGCGATGAAAACGATGTTCGCGCAAGCCGGCCTGCCGCAGGTGCAATATCGGTTTTTCACCCGGTTCGGGTGGAAGGAGGACCGCGAGGCGCGTTTGGCGGAGGTCGAAGAGCTCGGCTATCCGTGTTTCGTGAAGCCGGCCAACCTCGGTTCGAGCGTCGGGGTGTCGAAGGCGCGGAACCGGGCAGAGCTGATCGCCGCGGTGGAAGCGGCGCTGCGTTACGACCGCAAGGTCATCGTGGAAGAGTTCGTGGACGCCCGCGAGATCGAAGTGAGCGTGCTCGGCAACGACGAGCCCCGCGCCTCGGTGCCGGGAGAGATCCGCAGCTCCAACGAGTTCTACGATTACAAGGCGAAGTATATCGACGGCAAATCGGTCATGGAGATTCCGGCGAACATCCCAACGGAAACGGCGGAAGCCGTCCGGTCGATGGCGGTTCGCGCATTCCGTGCGATCGACGGCTCAGGCTTGTGCCGCGCCGACTTTTTCCTCCGCCGCAGCGATGGCGCGCTGTTCGTCAACGAAGTGAACACGATGCCCGGCTTCACGCCGTTCAGCATGTATCCGCTCATGTGGAAGGAAACCGGACTCTCGTACCGGGAGCTGCTCGATGAGCTTATCCGGCTCGCGCTCGAGCGATACGAGGAGAAGCAAGCGCTCGACTACGGCGGCGGGGCGTAAATTAAATAAATAAGCCTAATAGCGGCTGGTTCAGCCGCTAATTTTTTTGGCGAGCGCGAGGCGACGTTATTTAGGCTGAAACCCTGGGTCCGAGCGCTGTAGTGACTCCAGGAGACGTTATTTTGGCTGAACCCCGGGGTGCGAGCACTGTAGTGACTTCAGGAGACGTTATTTTGGCTGAAACGCCGGGTCCGAGCGCTGTAGTGACTTCAGGAGACGTTATTTTGGCTAAAACGCCGGGTCCGAGCGCTGTAGTGACTCCAGGAGACGTTATTTTGGCTGACCCCGGGGTGCGAGCGTTGTAGTGACTCCAGAAGACGTTAATTATCTCGGTAGGTTAAAACCTGGACTTACTCATGGAAAGACGGTAATGATGGATTCTTTCGTCACCCGAAGAAGCAGGTTCTAGCCATCCGTCCTTCACCAACTGCTGAAGCTGTCTCCGGGCAAAAGCGGTACCAGTTCCTAGATTCGACGCTACTTCAGAGGCGCGGAGCGAGGCCGTCGACCGAATGGCCATTCTCACAATCTCCCTCTGATACAATGGTAAACTCGACCATTCCTGGCGATCTAGGCCGTACCACCTTTCCAACATGCGCCTGATCGTTTTCCGGCCATGTTCTGGATCGTCCTTGAGATCGTCCGTGGAATAACGGAGAATGTTCTAACCGGCCAGCAAGAGGGCGTTCTGACGCCTTCTGCTTTTTTTGAAGGTGCTGCGGTCGGCATCCCGCGCGTGCGGATTGAACCCATCCGACTCGATTGCGGTGGGTTTCGTGTGCCGTACATAAGCAATGTCTATGTAGTAGTAATTGCCGTCCTCGTCTAAGACTTCATATTCCGGGTGAAGAAAATCGAAGTTCCCCACAACCGGCCGCCACAATTGCTCCAAAAGCAGCTTTTCCCCATAGCCGTGTTGTTCTTTCAACATTCGCAGCCGCTCGCCTTTACGCTTGCTTAGATGCATGTCCAGCCATTTGCGGTATTCCGTTTCAAAATCCTTCATCCTATCATCCCCCGTCAAAAAAATAACCGCCCCGAGCCGCCAACTCAGGGCGGCTTGGAGCGGTGTGCTTCACGCGCTAACTACGACAATCATAAAACATACGGAATAATATGTCTATATATAGATGATTATTACATAATGAGGTAGAACAGTCTGAGCGAAGGGGATATTGGCATAAGGGGCGATTCCCAAGAGGATGGATTCGCAGCCTCCGCAACCGCTCTGAGCGAAGGAGATATTGGCATAAGGGGCGATTCCCGGGAGAGGATGGATTCGCAGCCCCACCGCAACCGCTCTGAGCGACGGGGATATTGGCATAAGGGGCGATTCCCGGGAGAGGATGGATTCGCAGCCCGCCAACCGCTCTGAGCGACGGGAATACCCCCCAGCAAGCCGATAAGCGCACATGCGGCGAGGATACGCAACAACCCCTCCATCCGAAATCCCAAGCTTCCTTTTCCCCCGCCCGCAAGTTTATAATGATGCAAATAGCTGTAGGAGGGACTCGCCATGGGCTTCCAGACGGAGTTCAATTCGGTGTGCAAATTCAAATCGGACCGCGAACTGTACGAGCTGCTGGAGTACGGCCGGGGCAAGATGGTCAAGAAGCAATTCCGCGTTTTCCCCACCGGGCAGAAAGTGATCGCCTACGCGCCCGATAACCGGGCGGTCGCCATCGTCCGCATCGTCGCGTCGATCGCGGAGATCAACTTCGCCGGCGAAGAAGTGACCGAGGTCGAAATGGAGCTGATCCGCAAGCTGACGGAGGAAGAGTCGCGCGTGCAGACGGCTTTGGCGCATGAAATGTTTTTCGGAGACCAACAGTAACCCTATCGCCGCAAGCGAAAGGGGAATCCGCGTCCATGATCGTCCGGTTCGGTTACGTCGCCATGTCCGTCCAGCTCGAGAACGCCTCGCCATCGAGGACGATGACGATGTCGAACTTCTCCAAGCTGCCCGACCGGGAAGCAGGCTTGCGCCGGCTCGAGCAGCTGGCGCGGGAGAATCTGCGCAATACGCTGCGCCTTCTGAAGCATAACCGTTACATGGACGTGCGCGTCTACCGGTTCTCGTCCAAGCTGATTCCCCTCGCCACCCATCCCTCGCTTAGCGATTGGGATCCATATGCCGCGCTCGCAGAAGATTTTGCCGAAGTGGGAGCGTTCGTTCGGGAGCACGGAATGAGGGTATCGTTCCACCCGGACCACTTTACCGTGCTCAGCACGCCACGCCAAGACGTTTTCGAGAAATCGGTGAACGATCTCCGCCATCACGTGAAGATGTTCGAGCTGATGGGCCTGGACGAACGGGCCGCCAACAACATCCACGTCGGCGGAACGTACGGCGACAAGGAAGCCGCGGGCCGGCGTTTCGTTGAACAATTCCAACGCCTTGAAGACCGGATCGCTCGGCGCATGACGCTGGAGAACGACGACAAGACGTTTACGGCGTCCGAGACGCTCGTCATTTGCGAGCGGGTCGGCGTTCCGATGGTGCTGGACCTGCATCATCATGCGGTCAACAATCCCTCCGGCGACCAGGCGGAGCGGCTATGGCCGCGCATTCTCCGCACGTGGGAACGCCGCTACGGAACGGCCCTCCCGCCCAAAATCCACGTCTCCAGTCCCAAAAGCGAATCCGACCCCCGCGGCCATGCCGATTATGTCGAGGCCGGCCCGCTGATTCGTTTCCTTCGGGACGTCGCCTCAGACACGCCAGCTCTCGACGTGATGATCGAAGCGAAGCGGAAGGACGAATCGCTGTTTCGCCTGCTGGACGAGCTGCGCGCCATGGAGGCGGAGGGAGCTCCGCTCTCCGTAACGGGAGGCGCCAGCATCGAGGTGCCTTCTTCTGTTTGAATTGCTCGCCGACGAGCCAAGGCGGTTTAGACCAGCCGCATTCCGGCACGCCGCACGCTGCGCTCGACCCCCGCCGAATCCCGCGGTTGCAATCCCGCCCGAAATGCGTTACGTTGGACAAGGAGGCGGCTGATGGCAGAAACGGCAGCCGTCCCCATTTCGGAAGAGGAGAGAGTTTGACGAAGTCAAACTCCCGATTACAGTGGAGAGTTTGAGCAGGGAGAGTTTGCGCTTGCAAACTCCCTATTAGACGTCAAACTCCCGATTAGAGGAGGAGAACCACTTTGGTGAGCGGACTCTTGCAAGGCAAGAACATCGTGGTCATGGGCGTGGCGAACGAACGAAGCATCGCGTGGGCGATCGCGCAGTCGCTTTCGTCCCAAGGCGCGCGATTGATTTTTACATACGAGAGCGAACGCGTGGAAGAGCGCGTGAAGAAGCTGGCCGACTCGATTCCCGGTTCGCTGACGCTGCTGTGCAATGTGACTTCGGACGAGGATATCGATGCCCTGGCCGCCAGCCTGAAGGAGGAAGTCGGGGTGCTGCACGGTCTGGCGCACTGTATCGCTTTCGCCAAGACCGAGGAGCTGGACGGCGACTACGTCAATACCTCCCGCGCCGGCTTCGCCCTTGCTCACGACATCAGCGTGTACTCGCTGACCGCGGTCGTTCAGCGGCTCTACCCCTTGATGACCGAAGGCGGCAGCATCGTGACGATGACGTACCTCGGAGCCGACCGCGCATTGCCGAACTACAACGTCATGGGCGTCGCCAAAGCGGCGTTGGAAGCTTCCGTCCGTTATATCGCGTCCGATCTTGGGAAGCACAACATCCGCGTTAACGCCATTTCCGCCGGCCCGATCCGCACGCTGGCGGCCAAAGGAATCGCAGGCTTCAACACCATCCTCAAGCAGGTTGAGGAGAAGGCGCCGCTCCGGCGGACAACGGAGGCCGCCGAGGTCGGCGACACCGCCCTGTTCCTGATGAGCCCGTGGGCGCGCGGCATCACCGGCGAAGTCATCTTCGTGGACAACGGCTATAATATCGTGGGGATATAATGCTGGCATTGCCCGCAACCCAAGTAAAACGGCTACGCCGTCCTTTTCGGACGGATAGACGTTTTATCGGAGGTGATTCAATAAAGTATGGCGAATTTTATACTTTCTGAATCACGAAGAGAAAACAGCGGCCGTTCGGCCTGCTGTTTTTTTTCGCGGTCCGGTCCAAGCCGCACCCCAAACCGATGCCCGAGCACACGGATATGGATGGATGAAGGAGGGGTCCGATGGAACGGGTCATGGTGACGGGCAGCGCGGGATTCATCGGGTACCATACGGCGGCTCGGCTCTTGCGGGATGGATACGAGGTCGTCGGAGTCGACAATCTGAACGCCTACTACGACGTCGGGCTTAAGGAAGCCAGGCTGGCGAGGCTTCAGGCGTTGCCGTCCTTCTCGTTCGAGAAGGTCTCGATCGCCGATCGGGAGGCGCTTCAACGGGTTTTCGACCGGTATCGGCCAATCCGCGTCATCCATCTGGCGGCGCAGGCCGGGGTGCGGCATAGCCTCCGACAGCCGCATGATTACGCGGACGCGAACCTCACCGGCTTTGTGAACATGCTCGAGGGGTGCCGCATCCATGAGGTCCGGCACCTGCTGTTCGCCTCCTCCAGCTCGGTATACGGGGCGAACGCCAACCTGCCCTATTCCGAACACGACCCCGCGGATCATCCGATCAGCCTGTACGCCGCCACGAAGAAAGCGAACGAGCTGATAGCCCACGCCTACGCCCATCTGTACGGAATTCCGGCGACCGGCTTGCGGTTTTTCACGGTGTACGGTCCGTGGGGAAGGCCGGACATGGCTTATTTCTCGTTTGCCCGAGCGATCGCGGAAAGGCGGCCGATCACGGTCTTTAACAGTGGCCTAATGAAACGGGATTACACTTACATTGACGACGTCGCGGAAGGCATCGTCCGGCTGCTGGACCGTCCGGCCGTTCCGAATCCCGAGTGGAGCGCGGAGAACCCGGACCCGGCGACCAGCGCCGCACCTTATCGCATTTACAATATCGGAAACCATGAGCCGGTCGCTTTGCTCGACTTTATCGCCATTTTGGAACGGTACATGGGGATCGAGGCGATCAAAGAGTTCGCGGACATACAGAGCGGAGACATGCTCGAAACGTTCGCGGATACGTCGGATCTTCGGCGGGATGTCGGGTTTGCGCCGGGCACCCCGCTGGAAACGGGGCTTGCCCGGTTCGTGGAATGGTTCAAAGATTTCTACTCGTTCTCCGGGAGGGAGAAGCGGTGAAGAGAATCGTCATGATCGGATCGGGATACGTCGGCCTGGTTACCGGTACGTGCCTGGCAGAGCTCGGACATGCGGTCGTCTGCTGCGATTGCGATGAGGCTAAAATCGCAGGCTTAACGAGAGGGGAAGTCCCGTTCTATGAGCCGGGGCTTCCGGAGCTGCTGCGCAAGAACGCGGCGGAAGGCAGGCTGGCGTTTACCTCGGACGTCCCGGCCGCGATCTCCCAAGCCGAATTGATTTTCATCGCGGTCGGCACCCCGATGGCGCCGGGCGGCGAGGCCGATCTGTCGGCCGTCCGCGCGGCCGCTTCCGCGATCGGACAAGCGATCCGGCCCCATGCGATCGTCGTCATCAAAAGCACGGTTCCCGCGGGAACCGCCCGCATGGTGCGCGACCGGATCCGGGCGTCGACCGACGCGCCGTTCGAAGTGGTGTCCAACCCGGAATTTCTGCGCGAAGGGACGGCGATTTCCGATTTCACCCGGATGGAGCGCGCGGTCATTGGCTCAACGAGCGCAGCGGCGGCCGACGCGGTGGAGCAATTGTACGCCCCTTTGGGAACCCGCATCGTGCGTACCGGATGGGAAACGGCCGAGCTGATCAAATACGCAAGCAATGCCTTTCTGGCGGTGAAAATTTCGTTCATCAACAACATGGCGAACCTGTGCGAAAAGTTGGGAGCGGACGTAACGGAGCTGGCGGAGGGCGTCGGATTGGACAGCCGGATCGGGACGTCGTATTTAAGGGCCGGCATCGGATACGGGGGTTCGTGTTTTCCGAAGGACGTAACCGCTCTGCTGAAAATGTCGGAGACGGCGGGCCACGATTTCGAAATGCTGAAATCCGTGATCGAGACGAACCGGGAGCAACCGATCCGGTTCATGGAGAAAGTCAAGGCGGTGCTTGGAGATTTGCGCGGAATGCGGCTGGCCGTGCTCGGCTTGTCTTTCAAACCGGGCACCGATGACATGCGTTCGGCGCCGTCGGTTCCGATCGTCCGGTACTTGCTGGCGGAAGGCGCGTCGGTGAGGGCCTACGATCCGCAGGCGGTTCGGGCCGCAAGGGAAATCATCGGCGAAGGACCGGCTTATACGGATGATCTCGAATCGGCGGTCACCGGCTGCGACGCATGCGTCGTCGTGACCGAATGGCCGGAAATCGCCCGCATGGATCTCGCCCGATTGAGGAAAACCATGGCAACGCCGGTCGTCTTCGACGGGAGGAACGTATTCTCTCCGGGAGCTATGCTGGAAGCGGGGTTCGAATATTATTCCGTCGGACGCCCGAAGGCAGACCCGGAAGATAAGGCAGACGTGGAAGATAAGGCAGACGTGGAAGATTGGAATCGTTGAACTGAAACCTTGCCCATGTTATGGTTAAGGAAAGGATGGCCGGGAGCGTGGCGTGGCTTATGGGCGTCAGTCTGCTGATCTTATTCGTCATCGGCGCCATCTCGGCCGTTTTCGGAAGCATTGTCGGTCTCGGCGGCGGAATCATCACGGTTCCGGTGCTGGTCCTGCTCGGCCCTTCCTTGTTGGGGGAGCCGGTTTCTTCGCAAACGGCGGTCGGAACCTCGCTCGCGGTGCTCATTTTCACGGCTTTGTCGGCGACCTGGACTTACCGCAAGCAAGGGAAGGTCGATTATCGCAGCGGCTGGCTGTTCTTCATCACGGGCGGACCCGCGGCCATGGCCGGGGCCCAGCTGACCAATGCGATTTCGCAAGGGCCTTTTCAACTCGCGTTCGGGATCTTCATGTTCGTGATGTTCGCGCTCATGGTAGCCCGGGAAAGAATGAAACCGCTACACTTCGATTGGAAAATCAAACGCGAATTCACGGACGGAGCCGGCAACCGCTACGAGTTCGGCTACAACATCGGACTTGCCCTGCTCATCGGCTGCGGGGTCGGCATGGCGTCCGGCCTGTTCGGCATCGGAGGGGGGTCGTTGTTCGTGCCCCTCATGGTGCTGCTGTTCCGGTTCCCGCCCCATGTTGCGACGGCCACTTCGATGTTCGTCATTCTGTTGTCTTCCGCGCTCGGATCCGGCGTCCATGCCTGGAACGGCAACGTCGATTGGCGCCTGTTTGCGGCACTCGCTCCGGGAGCCCTCGCCGGCGGGCGGGCGGGAGCCGTGATCGCCGGAAGGCTAAGCGGACGTCAGCTGTTGTGGCTCCTTCGCGCTACGCTGCTGGCGGTGGCCTTATATCTAATTTACAAAGGCATTCGCGAAATGTGAGAGCCTTATCGGCTATCGGCGCAACCGGGCCGCTCGCAAAACGTATATCCTAAGGTTGGAGCGTTCGAAATCGAATTCTTCGGAAACGGATTCATAGGAACCTAATTATCGATCGATTAGAGGGATGGATCATGGACGATAACAGCCCCGAGAGCGTCATCGGCGGCAAAAGCTTCACGGCGGTCGCGATCAATTGCGCGGCCAAGGCCGGGGAATGGATCAAAAGCAAAAGCGGCAGCTTCAGCCAGCTGAATCTCAAATATTCGCAGCACGACCTCGTCACCGAAGTGGACAAAGGGTGCGAGCGGCTGATCCGGAACTTGATCGGCACCCATTTCCCCCATCATTCTTTCCTGGGGGAAGAAGGCGTCGAGCCGGGGCCGGAGGCGTCCGCGAAAGCGTTGGAAGAAGCATCGGATGCGGAGTACCTGTGGATCGTCGATCCGATCGACGGAACGACGAACTATGTGCACGGTTTTCCGTTCTATTCCGTGTCGATCGCGCTGGCCCGCCGCGGACAAGTCATCGTCGGCGTCATATACGACCCTTCGCGGGATGAGCTGTTCGTAGCGGAAAGGGGCAAAGGCGCGTACGTGCACGGACGCAAAATGCAGGTGTCCGGGGAAACGGCGCTATCCCAAAGCCTAATCGCCACCGGCTTCCCCGCAGACCATCTGGAGGCTCTGCCGCAGAATCTGCAAGGCGTTCAAGAGCTCGCGCCGAAAGTCCGCAATTTGCGAGTCGCCGGGTCTGCCGCGCTTCACCTTGCGTACGTGGCGGCAGGAAGGCTCAGCGGGTTCTGGGAAATCGGGCTGAACGCGTGGGACATCGCCGCCGGCTCGCTGCTCGTGGAGGAATCGGGCGGACGGATCACGGACACGCGAGGAGAGCCGTACCACTTGGGGGTCCGCAACGTGGCCGCCAGCAACGGTCAGATTCACGGCGAATTCGTCGGGGCGCTGAAAACGCATTGACTTTCCACCTGCTCCGGAGCTATAGTTAAACTAAGTTAATCATGTGTCGGAGAAACGGAGAACACGACGCCCTGCGTATAAGGGTACGTCTGTGTTCTTTTTGTTTCCGGAGGGGGAGAGAGCGTCTGTGACAACCGGTTACGTGCTGGCCATCGATCAAGGCACGACCAGCTCGAGGGCCATCCTGTTCGACAAGGCGGGCCGCATCGCGGCGTCGTCCCAGCGGGAGATCAAGCAGCATTATCCGCAGCCGGGATGGGTGGAGCACGATGCGAACGAAATCTGGCTGTCCGTGCTGGGCGTGATCGCGGGGGCTCTGTCGAACGGCGGAATCAAGCCCGAAGAGGTCGCGGCGATCGGCATTACGAACCAGCGGGAAACGACGGTCGTGTGGGATCGCGCGACCGGATTGCCGATCCACCGCGCGATCGTGTGGCAGTCGAGGCAGACCGCCGGCATTTGCGAGGAATTGAAAGCCCGCGGGCATGAGGACATATTCCGCCGCAAAACGGGCCTCTTGCTCGATCCGTATTTCTCGGGAACGAAGGTGAAGTGGATCCTGGACCACGTGGAAGGCGCGAGGGAGAGAGCGGAGCGCGGGGAGCTGCTCTTCGGTACGATCGACACGTGGCTCGTATGGAAAATGACGGGCGGAGCGGCGCACGTGACGGACTACACGAACGCTTCCCGCACGCTGTTGTATAACATTTACGAGTTGAAATGGGACGAAGAACTGCTAAGCCTTCTCGGCATTCCGGCCTCCATGCTGCCGGAAGTTCGCTCGTCTTCGGAAGTGTATGGGCGGGCGGTTCCCCGCCATTTCTTCGGAAGCGGAGTCCCGATCGCCGGCATGGCGGGGGACCAGCAGGCCGCCCTGTTCGGGCAAGCGTGCTATGGCAAAGGGATGGCCAAAAACACGTACGGCACCGGTTGCTTCATGATGATGAACACCGGGACCACCTCCGTAACCTCCGGGCATGGCCTGTTGACGACGATAGCCTGGGGAATCGGCGGCCGGGTTGAATATGCATTGGAAGGGAGCATTTTCGTCGCGGGTTCCGCTATCCAATGGCTTCGCGACGGTCTGCGGATGATCGGGTCGGCGGAAGAGAGCGAATCGTTCGCCGCCCAGGTGGATTCGAGCGACGGCGTATACGTCGTGCCGGCTTTCGTCGGCCTGGGGACGCCGTATTGGGACAGCGACGTGAGGGGGGCGGTGTTCGGTCTTACCCGTGGCACGACCAAAGAGCATTTCGTCCGGGCGACGCTCGATTCGCTGGCCTATCAGACAAGGGACGTGCTGGACGTGATGGAGCGAGACTCGGGTCTTAAGCTGCAAACGCTCCGGGTGGACGGAGGAGCGGTGCGGAACGATCTGCTGATGCAGTTTCAGAGCGATCTTCTGGACGTTCCGGTAGAGCGTCCGGTCGTGAGCGAGACGACGGCGCTCGGGGCGGCCTATTTGGCCGGCCTGGCCGTAGGTTATTGGCAGGACACCGCGGAAATCGAGCGTCAGCGGGAGATCGCCGCGCGTTACGTTCCGGCGATGCCGCCAGAGCGCCGGGAGAAGCTGATTGCCGGTTGGAAAGCCGCCGTGAAAGCGGCTCAGGCTTTCCGCCCCTGAACTCATACAACATCATACATGGACGGAGTTTCGGAGAAGCCGCATGCATCCGCCTGCCCGGAAGGGCAGGGGGCTGTTTGCGGCTTCATCGTTATAAACGAGGCGAATCGGCCGTCCGAAGTGGAGGAACTTGCTGATGAACGATAGAACGAACGCGAGAACGAATGAGAGAACGAACGAGAAAGCGATGCAACCGCTGTCCGGAAAGCATCGCGCAGAGTCGATCAAGCAGCTGGGGGAGGAGACCTTCGACGTATTGGTCATCGGGGGCGGCATCACGGGTGCCGGCATCGCGCTGGACGCCGCGACGCGCGGCATGCATACGGCACTGATCGACATGCAAGATTTCGCCGCGGGCACATCCAGCCGGTCGACGAAGCTCGTGCACGGCGGCTTGCGGTACCTCAAGCAGCTCGAAGTGAAAATGGTGGCCGAGGTCGGCAAGGAAAGAGCCGTCGTTTACGGCAACGCGCCTCACGTGACGACACCCGAATGGATGCTGCTGCCCATCTATCAAGGAGGCACGTTCGGCCGCTTTTCGACCTCTCTGGGGCTCATGTTGTATGATTTTCTGGCCGGCGTTAAACGGGAAGAGCGGAGAAGCATGCTCAGCGCGCGGGAAACGCTCCTGAAGGAGCCGCTGCTGCGTTCCGAAGGTCTGCTTGGGGGCGGTTACTACGTCGAATACCGCACCGACGACGCGAGGCTGACGATTGAGGTCGTCAAGAAAGCGGCCGAGCGGGGAGCTGTCGCTCTGAACTATGTGAGGGCAGCCGAATTGTTGTACGATGGGAAAGGGCAATTAAGCGGGGTTACGGGTCGGGACATGTTAAGCGGGGAAACGTTTCCGATCCGGGCCCGGCAAGTGGTGAACGCTTCGGGTCCTTGGGTAGACGAAATCCGCGAAATGGATCGGTCGCGCAAGGGGAAGACGCTGCGGCTGACCAAGGGCGTGCACCTCGTGTTCGACCAAAGCCGTTTTCCGCTTCGCCAAGCGATCTATTTCGACGTGGACGACGGCCGGATGATGTTCGCGATTCCACGCGACGGCAAAACGTATATCGGCACGACCGATACCGATTATGCCGGTGATCCGGCAGAACCCGGCGTCACGGCGGAAGATCGGGAATATATCGTGAAGGCCGCCAATTCCATGTTCCCCGGACTTCGGCTGAGCCTCGCCGACATCGAATCGGAATGGTCGGGCGTTCGTCCGTTGATCTACGAGGAAGGCAAATCCCCCTCGGAAATTTCCCGCAAAGACGAGATTTTCCGTTCGCCTTCCGGTTTGATCACGATCGCGGGAGGCAAATTGACGGGATACCGGAAAATGGCGGAGACCGTGACGGATCTGCTGGCGCGGGAACTTGGCCATGCGGGCTGCGGGCCTTACGGACCCTGCATCACGAAAACCCTTCCGCTCGCGGGCGGCGATTTCGGAGGTCCGGCGTCGTTCCCCGCCTTCATCCGGGAGCAGACCGTTGCCGGCATCGCGCTGGGCCTTGGCGAGCTAGCCGCAGAGCGGCTGGCCCGGCGGTACGGCACGAACGTTGCCGCCGTCTATGCCGTGATCCCGGAGATTCGGGAAGACGCGAACCTGCGGCAAATTCCGCTGGACCTTTACGCGGCATTGCGATACGGTATGGACGAGGAGATGGCGATGCGTCCGGACGATTTCCTGATTCGCCGAACCGGCGCCCTTTTCTTCGAGATGGATACGGTTATCCGTCATTACCGGCAGATTATCGACATCATGGCCGTTCATTACGGCTGGAACGAAGAACAGACCCGTTCCTATGTTCGCGTTGTGGAACGGGAAATCCAGGAGAGGGGCAGGTCGCATGAATGGATTCCGCCAGAAGGTCATCCCCGCCGTCCGGCATTTGAAGGACTTGGAGGCCGCCTTCCGCACGGAATATGAATTCGTGGTGTTGATGAACGTCCATGTGGCGATGGCCCGATCGATCGTCTCCCAAGCCGCCGTGCACGGCAAGAAAATCCTGCTGCACGCCGATTTGATCGACGGGCTGAAGAGCGACGAATACGCGGCCGAATTCCTCGCCCAGGAAGTCAAGCCGGCCGGCATCATTTCCACGAGGAACAACGTGCTCCTCACCGCGAAGAAGAAAGGACTCCTCACCATCCAGCGCTTCTTCCTGCTCGACTCGCTGGCGCTCGAGAACAGTTACGTACAGATCGGGAAAACGAAGCCGGACTACGTCGAGCTGCTGCCCGGGATCATGCCGGTCATTATCAAGCAGTTCGCGGAGGCGACATCCGTCCCGGTGATCGCCGGGGGGTTGATCCGGACGGAAGAAGACATCCGGCTTGCGCTGGGTGCCGGCGCCGTGGCCGTCACGACTTCGCGGAAGCCGCTTTGGAATGCGGCGGCGGAGTGAGAGCGGATCAAAATGACCATCCTACCGGAATAGGGGGGCGATGGACATCGAACGACGCGATAAGGAAGGCGAAGCGGAGCGCTTGCTGGCGGAACGCTTGACCGAAGGAGGTCCGGACCGGACGGATCCCGAGGCCGAAGCCGTGAGAAAGCTCCCGCCGCGATGGGAAATCCGCATTCAGTCCGAGCGCGATCCGGTGGCGGAAGAGACGAAGCTGTACCGCTCGATGGCGAAAGAAGTGGACGACCGGTACGACGGCCGGGAGGGGAAATGAGCGTCCCCGGAGATTCGCCGGCACAAGATTGCGCGAGCGGTCCGATCCGCCGGAGGGAACCGCCCCTCCGGTTATTTACCGGATTCATCCTGAAGAACCAATTTGCATTTACGCTCGGCAAGGAGTTTACGCGCCGTTAACGGGAATCGGGTTCCGGAGGCCCGGAAACGAACGATCTTTTGGGGCGATAGTCGGGGCCTCGACGAAAATCGACGGATTTCTACCCTGAAAAATTTAAAAACCGCATGAAAAAACCTCCAATTCCTTTTACAACCCCGCCCTATACTGCAAGGGAGAATCTGGGCTCCAGATTCCAATTCGGGTATAGGGGAGCTGACGGGTGTTGAAAAAGATGGCGTTGTTGCTGATCGCGATGTTGACGGCTGGGCTCACGATTCCGACGGTCATTTCGAGTGCTTCGGCAGGGACGCGCGAGGTGCTCGCGGTGGCCCATCGCGGCGCTTCCGGTTATGCGCCGGAAAACACGATCGCCGCGTTCGACAAGGCCGTGGAGATGAAGGCCGATTTCATCGAATTGGACGTGCAGCTGAGCAAAGACGGGGAATTGGCGATCATCCACGATACGACGGTCGATCGGACGACGGACGGAACCGGAGCCGTGAAGGATCTGACGTTCGAACAACTGCGGAGTTTGGACGCGGGGACCTGGTTCTCGCCCGCTTACGCCGGCGAGCGGATTCCGACGCTTGGAGAAGTGTTGGACCGCTATCGGGGGAAAATCGGCATTCTGATCGAAATCAAAGCGCCGTGGCTGTATCCGGGCATCGAGCGCAAGGTGGCGGACGAACTCGTCAAGCGGCAGATGGATGTTCCGAACAACGGCAAAATCATGATTCAATCCTTCGACCACGGATCCGTGCAGCGTTTCCACGCGATCTTGCCGGACATCCCGGTAGGCGTGCTGACGTATCTTCCTGAGCAACTCACGGAAGCGAAGCTGCGGGAATACGCCGCTTACGCGGATTACGTGAACCCGAGCTTGAACCTGGTCACGGAACAACTGGTTGACCAAGTCCACTCTCTCGGCATGGAGATTCACGCGTGGACGGTACGCAACGCAGCCTTGGTCGAGCCTCTGATCGAATCGGGCGTCGATGGCATCATCACGGATTATCCGGATTACGTACCAAGGAATGCGAAAAGCGGCAAATGAGGATGGAAAAGGTCCCGGCGTCGGGACCTTTTTTTGAGTGTTTCGGAAAGGATAAAATCCGCCATCCCTTTCCGAATCACCTCCGATAAAACGTCTATCCGTCCGACAAGGACGGCGTCAGCCGTTTTGCCTGATCATTCAGAATTTAAAAGGTTCACGCCTATTTATTTCTGAATGATCTTCGATAAAAACGACATTCTATGTCCCTACAAGGACGACGAAGTCGTTTTTACTTGACGTTACAGAATGCGTAAGTTCGATACATTGTCAAAGCGTTAGAAAACTTTCTGTACTTGGAAAAGCTTCCGCTGAACGCGGTCGCTGATCTTCGAAAGACTTCGATCCCCTCATATCATGAGGGGACGAAGTCGTTGTTCATGTGCCAGCTGTTTCTTACGAATAGTAGGAAAACCTCCTATTATTTCTACGAAAATACGGCCCCGCGCGGTATAGTGGGAAAACCTCCAACTAATCATGGTCCTTTTGAAGAAACGAAGGGAATGGGTCGAATATAATGGGAGGATTTCCAACTATTTCGCTTAAAACGGCCAAAATCGGAAAAATAGTGGGAGGTTTTCCCATTAAACGGGTTCAGGTGTTCACCAAGTTTTTCGACCGGTCACGGGATCCGTTTATTGATTCATGTGTCCGATTGCACCGAGTCTAGCGGCCTTCCGCCATAGCCTTGAAACTGGCTTCCGCCGCCTCCAGCGTCATGTCGATGTCGGGCTCGGTATGGGCGGTCGTCAGGAACCAAGCTTCATACTTGGAAGGAGCCAAGTAAATCCCGCGGCCCAGCATGAGTCGGAAAAACCGGGCGAACGCTTCCCCGTCGGTATCCTGGGCTTCGTCGTAATTGGTGACGGGATGCGAGCAAAAATGGGTGGACAGCGCTCCGACGATCCGGTTAACGGTGAGCGGCACGCCGTATCGACCGGCAGAGGCCTGCAGCCCTTCTGCCAGTCGGGCGGCGAGAGCGTCCATCCGGTCATAGACGCCCGGCTCGCGAAGCACCTCCAAACAGGCAAGACCGGCGAGGACGGAGGCCGGATTGCCCGCCATCGTGCCGGCTTGATAAGCAGGACCCAGCGGCGCCACCCGGTCCATCACATCGGCGCGGCCGCCGTAAGCGCCGATGGGCAGCCCGCCGCCGATGATTTTGCCGAGCGCCGTCAGGTCGGGGCGGATCGCCTCGTGATCGGGGAAGGCGCGGAACGTTTGCGAGGATCCGTAATGGAAACGGAACGCGCTGATGACCTCGTCGTAGATGACGAGTGCGCCGGCTTCCCTCGCCATCCGGCACAAGCCCTCGAGAAAGCCGGGCTCCGGCATCACCATGCCGAAATTGCCCACGATCGGCTCCACCATGACGGCCGCGACGTCGCTGCCCCACCGCTCGAGGGCGGCGCGCAAGCCGTCAAGGTCGTTGTAAGGAACGGTGATCACTTCGCTGGCGATGCCGGAAGGAACTCCGGCGCTGTCCGGAATGCCGAGCGTCGAAGGTCCGGACCCGGCCGCGACGAGGACCAGGTCGGAGTGCCCGTGGTAACAGCCCGCGAACTTCACGATTTTGGTGCGGCCGGTCGCCGCGCGCGCGACCCGGATCGTCGTCATGACAGCTTCCGTGCCGGAATTCACGAACCGTACCTTGTCCATGGAAGGGATGGCGGATTTCAGCATCTCGGCCAGACGGATTTCATGCTCGGTCGGTGTTCCGTACAAGGTGCCCGATTCCGCGGCGCGAACGATGGCTTTCGTGACATGGGGATGGGCATGTCCGGTAATGATGGGGCCGAATGCGGCCAGATAGTCGAGATAACGGTTGCCGTCGACGTCCCAGAAGCAGGCCCCCTGGGCGCGCTCGACGAAAACGGGGGCGCCGCCGCCTACCGCCTTGAACGAGCGGGAGGGGCTGTTCACTCCTCCGACGATATGCCGTTGCGCTTCTTCATACAAACGTTCCGAGCGGGTGCGCGAGAACATGGATTCAATTTCCTTCTTTCTTTTCGATCGACGACGGAGCTGGAGGCGCTGCGGCGTCGCCGGAAGTCGGCGATGCGGACGCGGACGGAGAAGGAGACGGCTGCGTGGTGTCTTGAGCGAGCGTCGCCTGCACGTAGCCTTTGAGCGCGTCCGTATCCTTGATGCCGATCATGGCGGATCCGTCTACGTTCTTGTCGTAGACGAGCTCCATCGGCGGAATTTGAGCGGAGCCGGCCTGATGCGATTTGTAGCCGAGGCTGGCCAACCGGATCATGTCTTCCGGCGACATATTGGTTTCGACGTAAGGGGTCATTTTCGACAGGATGTCCGGCAAGCGGATCAAATTCCAACCGCTCTGGAGCTTGTCGGCCACGGCCTTGAGAAAATTGCGCTGGCGCTCCGTCCGCGTGAAATCGCTCATGGCGTCATGCCGGAAACGGACGTACTGCAGCGCTTTTTCGCCGTCGAGATGCTGCTGCCCCTTTTTCAAATCGATATCGAACTTGTGGTCGTCCGCCGCACTCGTGTAGTGCATGTCCTTCTCCACGTAAAAGTCGATGCCGCCGATCGCGTCCACCAGTTGAATGAATCCTTGAAAATCCACATAGGCGTAGTATTGGATATCGAGGCCGAGGAGATTGCCGACCGTCTTCATCGCGAGTTCGGGTCCGCCCAGCGTGATCGCCGTGTTGATGCGTCCTTGCCGGTGGTCCGGGATGTCTACGTACGTATCGCGGAGGACGGAGAACAGGTGAACCCGTTTCGTTCCCGGATCGAACGAAACGACCATGATGGAGTCGGATCTGGCGACCTCGCCTTTCTGCAGCCCCCGCTCATCCCCGCCGAGCAACAGGACGTTGACCCGCTCGGAGCCGGTCCATTCCAAAGGCTTATACTCCGGTTTCCGCTCGAATTGCCGGAAGCGGGACTGATCCTGCGGTTTGCTCATTTGGTCAAGCTGGTCGTACGTCTGGTAGCCTTTCCAGACCGCAAGGCCGATCACGGCGATCACCACGGTAAGCGTTCCGGTCAATATCCATTTCCATTTCTTGCGCATGGACGACTTCCTTTCCGACAAGTTCCCGCATTTACGCTAATCCGTTCGTGAGGTAAGATAACTTATAAAATTATAAAGTTTCGACAGGCGGCGAAGCAAGTTTCGTCGAATCGGGAGGCAAACATGCTGGCAATCGATGTGTCCGACCTGCGCAAGCAGTTCAAGGTGCAGAAAAACCGCGAAGGCCTGAAAGGCGCGCTGAAAGATTTGTTTAAACGGGAGCATACCGAAGTGGCCGCGGTGAAGGATATCAGCTTCCAAATCCCCCAGGGGGAAATTTGCGGCTATATCGGAGAGAACGGGGCCGGGAAATCGACGACGATCAAAATGCTGACGGGGATTCTCGTCCCCACGTCCGGCAAAATCCTCGTCAACGGCTACGTTCCCTACAAGGAAAGAGAGGAGTTCGTCCGCGGCATTGGGGTCGTGTTCGGCCAACGAAGCCAGCTCTGGTGGGATATCGGCGTCATCGAATCGTTCCGGCTCCTCCGCAAGGTGTATCGCGTGAGCGAGGCCGATTTCCGCGCAAGGCTGGACGAACTCGTCGAGACGCTTCAACTGCAGGAGCTGCTGAACCGTCCGGTCCGGAAGCTGAGCCTGGGGCAGCGGATGAGATGCGAGCTGGTCGCGGCTCTGCTCCATCAGCCGTCCATCCTGTTTCTGGACGAGCCGACGATCGGCCTCGACATCGTGGTGAAAACGGAAATCCGCGAGTTCCTGAAAAAGCTGAACCGGGAGCACGGGACGACCATCTTGCTGACGACGCACGATCTGCAGGATATCGAGGCCTTATGCTCGCGGGTCATCATGCTGGACGACGGGAGAATCATCTATGACGGCGGTTTGGACGAACTCAAGGACCGTTGGGGCAAAGGACGCGAGGTGCAGTTCCAGTTCAACGATCCGGTCGCGATCGCGGATTTGTCCCGGCTGACGGAAGGACTCGAGGTCCGCTGGTCCAAGGAGAACGAGCTGACCGCGAAAGTCTGGATCCCGCGCGAGCTGAACGTCTCCGAAGTGCTGTCCCGCGTCGTGGGCACGAAGGATATCAGCGACATCAAAATTTTCGAGACGAACACGGACGAGATCGTGCGGGAGATCTACCAGTCGGGAAGCGCGGCGGCGCCGGTCGGGAGCGTGTCGCCGTGACCTCCGCGTACTTCGACCTCATCCGCATCCGGTTTCTCATGATGCTCGCTTACCGGGTCAACTATTACAGCGGCATTATTATTTATGCGATCAACATCGGCGCGTACTACTTCACCTGGAAAGCAATCTACGGTAACGCGCAGACGCTGGCCGGCTTCACCGTCGACCAAATGACGACTTACGTTGCGGTGTCGTGGATGGCCCGCGCGTTTTATTTCAACAACCTGGACCGGGAGATCGCGAACGATATCCGCGACGGCAGCGTCGCGGTGCAGATGACGCGGCCCTACAACTATTTGCTGGTCAAAATGATGCAGGGCTTCGGGGAGGGCTTGTTCCGCCTGACCCTGTTCATGTTCCCGGGAATGGTCGTCGTGTCGCTGATCTTCCCGGTGGAGCTGCCGACCGATCCGCTCCGATGGGTTCTGTTTTTCGTCATGATCTGGTTCAGTTTCCTCATCAATTCGCAGCTCAACATTCTCACCGGCCTGTTCGCCTTCTTCGTGGAAAACAACGAAGGGCTCATGCGCATGAAACGGGTGGCCGTCGACCTGCTGTCGGGCGTCGTCATCCCGGTCGCTTTCTTTCCCTTCTGGGCGAGAACGGTGCTGGAGTGGACGCCGTTCCCGGCCATCACGTATTTGCCCAGCTCCGTGTTCACCGGGCGGATGGCCGGGGCGGAGGCCTGGCAGGCGCTGCTGGTGCAAGCGGTCTGGTTCGCCGTGTTGATCGTGCCCATTCTCGTCATGTGGCGTGCGTCCAGGCGCCGCTTGTTCGTGCAGGGAGGTTGATTCGGGATGAGCGCAAGCAAATGGGCGTATAACCTGTCGCTGTTCCGGGAGTATCTCGGCAATTACATCAAGACGAGGCTCACGTACCGGGCCGATTTCTGGGTCGAAGTGCTGTCGGACCTGCTGTTCTCTGCGATGAACCTGGTCTTTATTTTCGTCGTGTTCGGGCATACGCCCTCCCTGGCGGGCTGGAGCGAGGCGGAGGTCGTGTTCGTCTACGGATATTTTATGATCCCTTTCGGCGTTTTCGGCACGTTCTTTAACTTGTGGAATTTCAGTGAACGCTACATCGTGAAAGGGGAGATGGACCGCGTGCTCACGCGTCCGGCCCATTCCCTCGTGCAAATCATGCTGGAAAACGTGGATCCGGCGTCGCTCATCGGATCGCTTGTCGGTCTGGCCATCATGGGCTCGGCTTGGGCGACGTTAGGGCTTCCGTTCGATTGGTACGATCCGCTCGCGCTGCTCGCCATGGTGATCGGCTCGGTGCTCATTTATGCCGGTCTGTACACGGCTCTCGCCGCGATCTCGTTCTACTCGGACGCGCCGACCGGCATCGTGCCGCTCATGTTCAACATCCAGAACTACGGGCGTTATCCGATCCAAATTTACAACAAGGGCATCCGCTTCCTGCTCACCTGGGTACTGCCGTTCGCTTTCGTCGGCGTCTACCCCGCGTCCTTCTTCCTGGACCGGCACGGCGATCTGGAGATGTCGCTGCTGACCCCCGCCGTCGGCGTCGTCGTCTTCGCCTTCGGGTTGTTCGTCTGGAACCGGGGCGTCAAGCGTTATCGGGGGGCAGGCAGCTAATTCGAGAAAGGAGGCGGCTAAGCATGGCGGATACGAGAACTTCACCCGAAATCGGCAAAGCCGCACCCGGCTTCAAATTACCCGCTTCGAACGGGGAGACGGTCAAGCTCGGCGATTTTCGGGGGCGCAAGGTCGTCCTGTTTTTCTACCCGCAGGACAACACGCCGACTTGCACGCAGGAAGCGTGCGATTTCCGGGACGCGAACGCGGACTTCGAACAATCGGATACGGTTCTGATCGGCATCAGCCCGGATCCGGTGAAGTCGCATTTGAAATTCATCGAAAAGCAAAGCCTGCCGTTTCTTCTCTTGTCCGACGAGAAGTTGAAAGCGGCGAACGCTTACGGCGTCTGGCAAGAGAAGCAATTGTACGGGCGCAAGTACATGGGCATCGTCAGGTCCACCTTCCTGATCGACCGCAAGGGCAAGCTGGTCCGGGAGTGGCGGAACGTCCGGCTCAAGGGGCATATCGAGGCCGTGCTGGAGGCGGCGAGGTTGTTGAAATAGCCCGATTTCAGCCGAATGGCCTAAATAATTTGGACGCAAAGACACCTGCGGGTGTCTTTTTCTTTCGATAATCTTGAAAGGGAGCAGGAAAAGGATGGGGAGGCGGAGATCGCGTGTTGGTCTTCTTGAAGAAGCGCGCTGGCCGGGCGGCCTTGGCCGTCTTGCTCTTGGCGGCTTTGTGCGGATTGTACGTTGTCGGAACGCAAATCGCAAGCGAATCGAACGAAACCGGTACGATCCTGGATTTCGAAATGGCCCTGCGCGACGGAGACGCGGCGCGCGTAGCCGAGCTGCTGCATGCGGACGATGACAAGGTAGCCATCGATGAACCGAAAGCCGAACGATTAATGGCCTTCTTAAACCAGAAGGGCCGCCTGGAGGAAGCGTTGAAAGGCTTGCGCGGGGAGAGCGGCGATACCGGATCCGTTGGCCGTATTTTTGCCATCGAGAAGGATGGCAAGCGGTTCGGGATTTTCGACCGTTACCGGATTGTCGTGCGCACCTCGGCGATCGAGGTCCGCACGAATTACAAGGGCGCGACGGTCAAGCTGGACGGTCAGCCGGTCGCGACGGCCGACTCCTCCGATTACCGGACGGAGGTTGGACCGCTCGTTCCCGGCAGCTACAGATTGGAAGCCGAATATATCGGGAAATTCGCGACTCTCAAAGCCGAACGGGACGTATCGGTCGGAGGCGGCCGAACAGGCGACCCGGTCGACCTCTCGCTGAACGGGGAGATGGTTACGGTCGAAGCGAACTACGACGGGGCCGCGATTTATATCGACGGCAAGGATACGGGGGCGCGTACCGGCGGGAAAGACCTTCTGGGACCTGTGCCTCTGGACGGCACGAATCGGGTGCATGCCGAGAAGGAGTTTCCTTGGGGCATCGCCAAAAGCGAACCGGTCCCGATTCGGGAGCGGACGGTGCGGGTCGTGATCGATCCGAACACCGAGGCCCTTAAGGAAGCCGTCATGGACGCGGCTTCGGGGTTCATCCAAAGCTACATGGACGCTTACAACAAGCTGGATCCTTCGGCCGTGCGGCATTCGGTACCGGATAAGATCGCGGAGCTGGCTTCGGGAATCCACGATTACAAAGCGAGCGGGCTCATCTATGAGGCGCATTTGAAGAAGCTGGTGTTCGATACCGACAGCATTTATATCCAGCAAGAGCCGGACGGTTCGTACCGGACGGCCGTTTCCCTTCAAAGCACGTACGACCAGCGGTTCTACGCGGCGGGCGAAACGCCGCCGGAGCCTGACGAATACACGGATACGATGACGTACCGCCTCGTTTTGAAGAACGGGGAATGGCTGGTGACGGACTGGTATCAGGACTACGATTTCAACGGCAAGCATACGAAGGTAAAGACGTTTTGACCTGCATGTTGAATGAGACGCCGGGGCCGCCCGGCGTTTTTTCGTATGATCATTCAGCATGCATTCGTTTCGCGCTTATTCGTTGTTCCGAATATCGGACCGGCCCTGCCGAATATACTCCAATGATCGAGTATTATCGGGAACGGGAGGAATTGGATGATGCAAACGCCAGAGTTGTACGCTTCTCGCGCCGACCCGCATACGGTCGCGACGTTTCGGGCGCTTGTCGACGCGATTGTCCCTTATACGCCTGAGCTCGCCGCTTACGGGGCAGAGCAGCCGATCGGCGCCGTCCAGCAGCACGTTCACGAGTATATGATTTGGTCTTTGGACCACACCCTTACGCTCGTGCTCGATTATTACCCGGAGATCGTGCCGCTGGCGGCCCCGACCGCCGGGCTTCTTAACGCGGGCGCGGCTCAGCTCGTCGCTTCGGGCCAAGCGAAGTACGCGGCGCAAGGCGCGATCGCCGGGAGCCCCGTCCCTTTCGCCGCTTTATCGCCCGCAGACCGTATTCGCACCATGGCCATTTTGGAAAAATTGCAGATCGATCTTGGGTTGCTCCCTCCTCCTTACCGCGACGATGGCGGACTCGTGAAATTCATCATCGATTATCTGAACAGGGGTACGATGTTCGGGAATTATTCGGAGTGGCCCGGCTACGGAACGACGCGGCTGAATACGCCGACGCGGCGGAGGCTGGAGTTCTTCCCCATCGGCTGGCGGCAAACCGGGTATCCGGGAGTATCCAAAGGGTATCGGGCCGTGAGGGGAATCCTGATGACGATCGTGCGCGAAGGGGGGAAGTCCACCATTGTATGACGCGGATGTGATCGTAATCGGTTCCGGCGGCGGCGGCGCGGTCGCCGCCAAGGAGCTCGGAGAAGCCGGCTTGAAGGTATTGGTGTTGGAAGCGGGTCCGTTTTACGGAAATAAAAAATGGGAAAATCCGAACAGCGAGCGGGGCGGGGAGTGGAGCTCCAGCTATGACGATCTGGATGTGGGAATATACAAAAAGATCTATACCCGTTATGAAAACAACATGAATGACGTCGTGTCCGGCACGTTCCGGTTCGGACCGGCGGACCGGAGGCGCACGCCTTGGCACCGGGTCATGCGGCAGAAGGGAGACATCTGGCAGCTGGCCGGCGTTGGGGGGACGACGCAGCACTATTGGTCGCAGTCGCCGCGCGCGTTTCCTTCCGCCGTCGACGGCGTCTGGCCGATCAGCTACGAGGAACTGGTACCCTATTACGAGAAAGCGGAAGCCACCTTGCCCGTGCAATTCTCGCCGACGGCCCCGAAAGAGGAGTTGTTTTACTTCGCCGTACAGAAGGCGGGTTGGCAGAAAAATCCGACCCTGAACGTGACGAAGCCGGGCTATCGGCCCAATCCGAACGCCATCTTGCCGCCCAATCCGCATTTGATGGATCCCAAGTATCCGATCGATCAATTATGGAATATGGACGGCTGCACGATGCAGGGGCATTGCGTGAACGGGTGCACGGCCGGTTCGAGGGTGGACACGATCGCCAAGCGCGGCACGCTGGTGAGTTACGTTCCGCTGGCGCTGAAGACCGGCAACGTCGCCATCCGTCCGAATTCGTTCACGATCCGAATCCTGACGGAACACGATCCGAAGGAAGGATTGCGGGCCGCGGGCGTCCGGTTTCGGGATACGTGGACGGGCGAAATCGGCGAACTGACGGCCAAAGCGGTCGTGGTGGCCGCCGGCTGCATCGAAACTCCCCGCCTATGGTTCAATTCCGATCTTCCTTTCAACTCGTGGGTCGGCAGAGGACTGACGAACCATTGCTTCGACTGGGTTGGGGGAGTCTTCGACGAGAAGGATCTCATGGGCATCATGGGGCTCCCTGCCGTCTATCCGTATATGGGGCATACGTCGGGAGCCAGGGTCGACATTCCGGGTATCGGAATCTTCCAAGTTTCCTGTCTCAGTCCCGGACTCATGGCTTTCCTGACCTACGGTTTCAGCGAAGCGGGCTTCGACGCCTTGAAACCGCCCGAGCCGGGGGCGCCGTGGAACATTCACGGACGCGTCGTCGGTCCGGCGCTCAAAGAGCTGATGATGAACTACAACCGGACGATGACGTATTTGCTTCTGACCGACGACGAAACGCTGTACCGGAACCGAGTGGAGGTCGATCCGATCCTCAAAGACGAGAACGGCCCGATCCCGGTCGTCCACTATGTGCCGAGCAAAAAAACGCTCCAAAGGCGCGACCAATTGGTCAAATATTCCTGCGAATCGCTCAAGGCGGCGGGAGCCAAAGCGATCATCCGCTCGGATACTCCGTTTGCCTTCATGCTCCATCTGGAAAGCACGATGCGAATGGGGTACGTCGTGGATACGAACTGCGAGGCTTACCAAGTCAAACGGCTGTTCCTTGCCGACAACAGCGTGCACTTCAACGGGATCGGAGGGCCGAACCCGACGCTGACGACGCAGGCGCTCGCCACCCGGACCTCGGAGAAGCTGGCGCAGAAATATTTCGCTTAACCGGTGGAAACGGCCCAATACAATACCGCACCCGAAAGGGCGACGATAAACAAGAATCCGGCGGCTTTCCAAAACTTGTCGATGCGGCATCCCTCCCGTCACCATCAGTTTGTTCGCCGGGAAGCTCCGTTAATCCCGAATCCCCTAAATTGTCTGAAGCCGAGGGCCAACCCGATGGGGTTTGCCCTTCTTTTGCTAAGAACCCTGCATAAATCAGGAAGGAAAGGAAATATTACTTCAGACCTCTCTATTCTTATTCTGAGCGGAGACCTTGGTGAAACCTATGAATAGAAAGACAAGAAAAATCAGAGGCATCGGACAGCAGATCGAAGAACTGTCCTACACGGCCGATACGGTCATTTCGGACAAGCTCGCGGATAATGAAGCGGAAATCGTCGCGATTTTCGACAAATGCTCCGATCTTGTCGTGCGGAAGATGGAATTGCCCGGTTCCGTCCCGTGTTTAGTGGTTTATTTGAACGTGCTGGTCGAGGATGTTTCGTGGGATGGCGGATTGCTGGAGCCGCTGAGCAGTTTCAAGGCGGACCCTTCCGCAGGACCGGATGCTTACATCGATCAGTTAACCGCCAAGCTGGCATCTACCCTCCAACCGATGATTCTCGGCAGCATGAAGGAAGTCGTCGAAAGTATCGTGCACGGAAGCGTCGTTTTGTTCCTGGAATCCCAAAAACGGGCGGTCCTCTTTCCATTCAAAGACCAAAAGCAGAGGGAGCTGCAGGAACCGAGTACGGAAGCGGTCATCCGCGGACCGCGCCTCGGGTTTATCGAGAATATCGATGTCAATATGGCCCTTCTCCGGCAATATCTTCGCACTCCCCGGCTCAAAATGGAGAGGATGTCCGTCGGCAAGCTCAGCCGCACCGACGTGACGCTGGCCTACTTGGACAGCTACGCGCCGCCAAGCGTCATTCAGGACGTAAAAACACGCCTTTCGCAAATCCAATTCGACAGCGTGATCTCGTCCGGCTACGTGGAGGAGTTGATCAGCGACCATCCTTACTCCCCTTTTCCGGTTATCCAGGCGACCGAGCGGCCCGATAGCGTCGCGGCATCCTTCATCACGGGCAAAGTGGCCGTGATCGTCAACGGCACGCCGATGGTGCTTTTGCTTCCCGTCACGTTCTGGTTCGGTTTTCAATCGGCCGAGGATTACTTCATGAATTTCATATTCGCGACGATGCTGCGGTGGCTCAGGTACCTGTTCGCTTTCATGGCCATGGCCCTCCCGTCCATCTTCGTCGCCATTACGACCTATCATCCGGAAATGATTCCGACGAGTCTTGCGCTCAGCCTCGCCGCGGCGAGGGAGGTCGTTCCCTTCCCGGCGATGGCGGAGACGCTGATCATGGAAATCACCTTCGAAGCGCTGCGCGAGGCCGGCGTGCGCCTGCCTCGCCCGGTCGGACAGACGATCAGCATCGTCGGAGCGCTCGTCATTGGACAGGCCGCGGTGCAGGCAGGCATCATCTCCGCGCCGATCATCATCGTCGTCTCCATGACGGGGATCGCTTCTTTCCTCATTCCCCATGCGGCCATGAGCCAGGCGGTCAGCATGATGCGGTTCCCGATGGTCGTCTTGGCAGGTACGTTCGGCTTATATGGGGTGAGCGCGGGGCTCCTTGCGATCCTGGTCCATCTGACGACGCTGCGGTCCTACGGCGTACCTTATTTGTGGCCGATTGCGCCGTTTAATCGTCCCGGAATGATGGATGTCATCGTGCGCTCGCCTTGGCGGTACATGCATAAACGCCAGCAGCACATTCAGCAGATGTTGGAGCTGCAGAAGCAATGAAGGGACTCGGAACGCTGAAACGTTGTGCGGTGCTGGCCATCTCCTGCACGCTGCTCGCGGGTTGCTGGGATCGCAAGGAAATGGACGACATCGCGCTCGTCATGGCAAGCGCCATCGATCAGCTGGGGGACGGTCAGATCGAATTGTCGCTGCAAATCGCGCTGCCTACCGGAATTCCGGGTACTTTGCAAACCGGGGGCAAAGGCCAGAAGCCCGTGCTCGTGGTCGCGGTGAAGGGGAAGAACGCGCACGAATTGATCGGCCAAGCGCAGCAGCAGCTGTCACGCAAGCTTTTTTTCGGCCACCGGGGCGTGATCATCTTCGGCGAGGAATATGCCAGAAGAGGCATTACCGAGGTGCTGGACACGCTTCTCCGGTTCCCCGACAGCCGGTATAACAGTTTTTTTCTGACCGCCCGGGGGGCTTCGGCCAAGGAAATTTTGACTACCCCTTACCACCTGGAACTGATCCCGGCCATCGGAATGAAAATCATGCAGAACAGCCAGTACACCGTGGGGGTCAAAATCGACCGGTTTCTGGACCATTTGGCCGCCGACGGGACCATGCCCTACAGCGGGGCGATCCGGATCGTCAAGGACGCGCAAGGCGAACCTACCTTCCAAATCGACCAAGTCGCGGTTTACCGGGAAAACAAGCTGGCCGGCTACTTGTCGGGGAAATCTTTGCAAGCGTTCAAAATGATCAAGGGCATGGGCAAAGGAATGAAACTGACCGCGGAAGTGGAACCGAAAGGGCCGGAAACGCAAGGCACGATCACGGCCGACGTGCTGTCGGTCCGTTCGAAGATCCGCGCGTTCTACGTCAAGGGAACGCCTTCCTTCGATTTGACCGTCAACGTGGATTCGAGGGGACTCGCCAACGATTCCACTTTGGATATTAGTAAAACCCCGAATCTCCTTCGGGCGGAGAAAGCATTGACCGACGAGCTGAACGAGCGGTTGACCGATCTGCTCACCTTAACCCAGAGGGAGTTTAAATCGGATGTGGTCGGATTCGGCAGGGAACTCCATATCGAGCATCCCAAAGCCTGGAAGAAGCTGAAAAAAAGATGGACGGACCTGTACCCGGAAGTGCCGGTTCGGGTCCGCGCCCGCGTGCATCTCGAGCGGATCGGCAGAACCCAAGCGCCGGGACACCTCGAATTGCCGGAATAAGCCGGTTCGACGGAAAGGAGGAGAACGGATGAAAGTGACCGGCCTGCAGGTTTTCTGGATGATTTTCACGATGGAAGTCGGCATGACGCTGGTCATGACCCTGACCCCGGGCGTACAGGCGGCGAAGCAGGACTTGTGGATTTCGCTCCTGCTTGCCGGCTGTATGACCCTGGGGATTACGGCGCTGGTGACGAATGTCGCTCAACTGTATCCCGGGCAGGATTTGATCCGGTTCAGCCAGGCGATCCTGGGGAAATGGATCGGCGGCATTGTCGTGATCGTCTATTTGGTCCAATGGTACACGATCCTCCCGATCGTGCTGAGGCAATTCACCGACGCGATCCAAATCATGATTCTCCCCTTGACGCCCAAGACCGCGATCATGCTCATCATGATCCTCCTGATTTGTTACGCGACTTATGCCGGCGGGATCGTCTCGATCGCCCGATGCAGCGAGGTGCTTGGACCGGTGGTCATCCTAATGATCGTGCTTGTGCTCGCGGCGAGCGTGAACAACGTTGATGCGAAAAATCTGCTGCCGGTCTATGCGGATACGGGCGCGATGAAGATATTCAAAGGCTCGCTGCCCTCCGCATCCTACCTTGGACATTCGGTGGAGTACATGATGCTCGCGGCTTTTCTGTACCAGCCGGCCAGCGGAAAGAGGTATGCTTACTGGGCGGCCGCTGCTGCTGCTTTCACGGTGCTGATCGCCATGACGATGACCCTCATGACGATCGGCGTCAATCTCAGTCCGAAGCTATGGTATCCTTTTTTCGAAATGAGCCGCAAAATATCGGTATTGGGCTTCGTCGAGAACCTCGATCCGCTGACCGTCATTACGTGGGTAACCAGCGTGTTCGTCAAATTGGCCATCTATCTGTTCATCACGGCCTACGGCACGGCGGAATTCCTGGGCATCAAAAACTGGCGGAACCTCGTGTGGTGGATCGCCCCGGTGATTATCGGCTTTGCCTTGATCCCGCAAAACATCTCGCAGGCGACGGCGAATTATTTGCTGAATTATTGGGTCCCCATCGCGCTTCCCGTCAACATGATCGGTCTTCCTTTGCTGCTGCTGGTCGTCGGCAAGATCAAAAACAGAGGCTCCCAAGCCTCCGGTTGACGCTGTGGGCGGGCAAGTCTATAATAGCGTCAATCGATTGAGGGAGGCTCGGCATAACCGGTGAACAATTCTACGCATGAAATGATCGTCGTCCTCGACTTCGGAGGCCAATACAACCAATTGATCGCGAGGCGGATCCGCGACCTCGGGGTCTACAGCGAACTTCTTCCTTTCAACACGCCGATCGCGAAGCTCCGCGAGCTACAGCCGAAGGGCATCGTGTTCTCCGGCGGACCCGCCAACGTATTCGAAGAGGAGGCGCCGAAGGTCGACCCGGCCGTATACGAGCTCGGCATTCCGGTGCTCGGCATTTGCTACGGCATGCAGCTGATGTCCCATCAGCTCTCCGGCAAGGTCGGCCGCGCGGAGAAGCGGGAATACGGCAAAGCGTCGGTCGAATTCCAGCCGCATTGCCGGTTGACCCAAGGGCTCGAACCTTCCCAGCAGGTGTGGATGAGCCACAGCAACCTCGTGACCGAGCTGCCGGAAGGCTTCGTGGTGGACGCCTCTACCTTGCACGCGCCGGTGGCGGCGATGAGCCATCCCGGGAAGCGGCTGTTCGCGGTGCAATTCCACCCCGAAGTGCGCCATACGGTCCGCGGGAACGACATGATCAAAAACTTCCTGTTCGACGTTTGCGGCTGCAAAGGCGACTGGAGCATGGAGACGTTCATCGAAGACACGATCCGCGAAATCCGGAACCAAGTCGGGGATCGCAAAGTGCTGTGCGCCCTGTCGGGCGGTGTCGATTCCTCCGTCGTGGCGGCGCTGATCCACCGGGCGATCGGCGATCAGCTGACGTGCATGTTCATCGACCACGGTTTGCTTCGCAAAGGAGAAGCCGAGGGCGTCATGGAGACGTTCGTCGGCAAGTTCGACATGCACGTGGTCAAGATCGACGCGCAGGAGCGCTTCCTCGGCAAGCTGCGCGGCGTGAGCGATCCGGAGCGGAAGCGCAAGATCATCGGGGGCGAATTCATTTACGCGTTCGACGAAGAGTCGCGCAAGCTGGGCGAGTTCGATTTCCTCGCGCAGGGGACGCTGTACACGGACATTATCGAGAGCGGCACGGCGACGGCGCAAACGATCAAGTCGCACCACAACGTGGGCGGCCTGCCGGAGGACATGAAGTTCAAGCTTGTCGAACCTCTCAAGGCGCTGTTCAAGGACGAAGTCCGCAAAGTCGGCGAGGAGCTCGGCCTGCCGGATGCCATCGTCTGGCGCCAGCCGTTCCCGGGTCCGGGTCTCGCGATCCGCGTGCTGGGCGAAGTGACCGAGGACAAGCTGGAGATCGTCCGCGAGTCGGACGCCATCCTGCGCGACGAGATCGCCAAGGCCGGGCTGGACCGCGAGATTTGGCAGTACTTCACGGCGCTGCCGGACATGAAGAGCGTCGGCGTCATGGGCGACGAGCGCACGTATTCGTACACCGTCGGCATCCGCGCCGTGACCTCGATCGACGGAATGACCGCCGACTGGGCGCGCATTCCGTACGAAGTGCTGGAGAAGATCTCTAACCGGATCGTCAATGAAGTCCATAACGTAAACCGCGTCGTTTACGACATTACCTCCAAACCTCCTGCCACCATCGAGTGGGAGTAAAAGAGCGTTTCGCATCGCAAATCACCTGCCACGGACGAAGTCCCGGCAGGTGATTTGCGTTCAGGGCAAAACCGGCGCCACTCCATGCATAAATTTGGATATTATTCCAGAAGCTAAACCCGTGCGCTCATTACGTTCGATTCGGGGGCGGCAGAACATGTTCGTTTTTCGGCGATGGTTAAGAAAGCGTTCCGGCAAGCTGCCGGCGGCAATGCGAGATTGGACCGAGCCCGGGACGGAGTTTGCCCAAGATCCGCAGGCGAACCTGAAACTGTTGGAAAAAACGTTCGAGAATTGCTCTGACGTCGTGTTCCAGAACGTGAAGCTGCCCGGCGAGCGCGAAGCGCTGTTGATCTACTTGGACGGCATGGTCGACCGTCAACTGCTGGACCAGCAAATGCGGCTGGGCGCCGTGGCTCGGGATCGCGGCGGCGCGCCAGCATCTCCAGGGAAACTCGCCGAAGAGTTGGACAGCCGGCTCGGGACCGGCGGAACGCGAACGGTGAATACGCTCGGCGAGTTCGCGAAGGGCGTAATGGGCGGCCAAGTCGGGGTCGTCCTGGACGGCGAGCCGTGCATTCTGATCGTCGGCGCAGGCCGGCCGCCTTCGCGTAGCGTCGAGGAGCCGCAGGCGGAAACGCTGATCCGCGGACCGCGGGAAGGGTTCATCGAGCAGATCCAGACCAACATGGCGCTGCTGCGCAAGCGGTTTCCGACGACCAGGCTCAAGATGGAGCCCTTTACGGTCGGAGAGCTCTCCGATACGAAAGTCGTCGTCGCGTACCTCGAAGGGATTGCGACGGACTCCGTCGTTCTGGAGGTTCGTAACCGGATCGCCCGAATCCGGATCGACGGGATCGTGGAATCGGGATACGTCGAAGAATTCATCGAAGATTTGCCGTTCTCGCCGTTTCCCCAAGTGCTGAACACGGAGCGGCCGGACGTCGTCGCCGCTCATCTGCTGGAAGGAAGGGTTGCGATCCTGATCGGGGGCACGCCTTTCGCGCTGTTGGTGCCCATGACGTTCTGGTCCGGGCTGCAAAGCGCGGAAGATTATTACGAGCGGTTCCCGATCGGCACGTTTCTCCGTTGGATTCGGTTCGCCCATCTGCTGATCGCCCTTTTCCTTCCTTCGGTTTACGTAGCGATATCCACTTTCCACCAGGAGATGATCCCGACCAATTTGCTCATGAGCATCGCCGGGGCGCGCGAAGCGAACCCGTTTCCGGCATTGGTGGAAGTGCTCCTCATGGAGATTACGTTCGAAGCGCTGCGCGAAGCCGGCGTGCGTCTGCCTAAACAGGTTGGAGCCGCGGTCAGCATCGTCGGGGCTCTCGTCATCGGACAGGCGGCGGTGCAGGCGGGCATCATCTCCGCCCCGATGGTGATCGTGGTTGCGGTTACCGGGATCGCGAATTTCTCGATCCCCCGGTTCAATTTCGCGGCCAGCATCCGCCTGCTTCGCTTTCCCATGATTCTGCTCGCCGGGACGCTCGGCCTATTCGGCATCGGTATCGGCCTGCTCGGCATTTTGATCCATCTCTGTTCCCTGCGTTCTTTCGGAATCCCGTATTTCTCTCCGGTGGCGCCGTTGTCGTTCGGAGGGTTGAAAGACGTCGTCATCCGCAGTCCCCATTGGGCAATGAAGCTTCGTCCCCGCTTGACGGGATATCAAGATCCCGTGCGCGTGCCCGAGGGACAGATGCCGCGGCCGGGCGCTTCCGGGAAGCAGGGAAATCAAGGCGGCGGCGCGCCATGAAAGGCAAAGGAGGGGCATGCGCCGCACTCGTTGCCGCCGCACTCCTGTGCACGGGCTGTTGGGACCGCACGGAGATTAACGATATTGCGCTCGTGATGGCGTCTTCTCTCGACCTGACGGCCGACGGCCGCTACGAGGGGACGACGCAAATCGCGATACCGGCCCGCCAAATCGGAAACATTCCGCAAAGAGCGAAGAAATATTTTTCCGTCTCGGGAAAAGGGTACAACATCCATCAACTGATTCAAGACGAGCAGCCCAAGTTGTCCCGGAGGCTGTTCGTCGGGCATCGGCGCGTGCTTCTCATCGGGGAGAAGCTGGCGAGGCACGGGCTTGGAGACGTGATCGAATATTATGGCCGCAATCCTCAGACGCGGCTTCGCGTTTACGTGCTGGTGGTCAAAGGAAGACAGGGCAAAGAAGCGCTGAAGGTGGACTATCCGCTTGAGTTTGTCCCGACGGAAGCCGTGCGCGAAATGGAGAATTTGACCGGCGGCATGCTGACAACGATGCGCGATCTGCTGAACGCATCGTCCGCGGAGGGGGTTCAGCCCGTGACGGGGGTCATCGAGCTCACGCCTATCGGGGGGGAAGACAAAGGCGAACAAGGATCGGAGGAAACGTTCAAGCTGACCGGTTCGGCGGTGTTCAACGGGTTGAAACTGGCGGGTTATTTGAACGCCGGTCAAACGCAGTTGCAGCAATGGGTGACGGGCAAGCTGAAGAGGGCCATATTCACGGTGGAGCTGCCGGACCAACAAGGCAATGCCGCCATCGTTCTGACCGCCGCGAAGCGGACCATCGTCCCCAAAGTGGTGAACGGCATGCCCCGGTTCTCCATCCGTCTGCAGGGAAAGGGAACCGTGGACGAAAACAACAGCCGGTTGGATTTCTCCAATCCGAAGCATGTGCGGACGGTGCAGAGACTGCTCGAACGGTCGCTCCGCCGAGACACGGAGAAGTTGATCGCCGAAGTGCAGCAGAAATACGGCGCCGACGTATTCGGGTTGGGAGAAGCGCTCCACCGGAAGGACAATCGGAGCTGGAGCCGTTACAAGAACAATTGGAACACCTGGTTCGAGCGGGCGGATATCAAGGTGGACGCGGAGTTCACCGTGACGCGCTCGGGTTTGACGGGGCCGCCCCTGCAGCTGCGGGAGAAGGAAATCGTGAAATAACGGATGGAGGGAACCCAGGTGGAGAAGAGCGCCGAAAGCATTTCGAGCACCGGTCTTGGGGCGCTCCTGTTCATGTTCCTGATGGGAAGTTCGATGACCGTCCCGCTCGCCGCAATCGCCGGTCACGACGCCTGGATATCGATCATCCTGGCCCTTGCCGTCTCCAGCGGCATCGTCTGGATCTATACCCGCCTATGCCTGCACTACCCGGGAAAGTCCCTCGTGGAGATCGCGCGGGAATTGCTGGGCGCATGGGGAGGAGGGATCATGGCCCTGTTATACGCTTGGTACGCTCTGCACCTCGGTTCGCTGGTTCTGCGCAACTTCACCGAACTGATCAACACGGTCGCGCTTCAGAGGACCCCGCCCTTCGTCGTTTCGGCCGTGATGATCGGCATGGTGCTGTGGGCGGCTTACGGGGGGATCGAAGTCATCGCCCGTTGCGCGCTCGCCCTGATCTGGTTCGTTTTGTCGGAAGGAATCGTATCGATGCTGCTTATGAGCAAGGATTTTCAAGCCGCAAATCTGCTGCCGGTCGTTGACCGGGGGTGGATGCCGATCCTTGAAGGCATGACGGAGCTGGTCGGGTTTCCTTTCGGCGAGTCGGTCCTGTTCGCCATGATCATTCCCGCGTTGAACCGGATCGGCCAAGCGAACAAAACGATGCTCCGGACGCTGTTTGCAGCCGGCGCTCTCCTGATCATGGTCAACATACGCAATTTTTTGATTCTGGGGGACATGGCCTCGAAGCTCGTTTTTCCGAGCTATACGGCCTATCAGTACATTTCCCTTGCCGATTTCATCGAGCGCGTAGAACCGATCCTGATTATCACCTGGCTCATGGGGGGATTCTCGAAAATCAGCGTCTGCCTGTATGTGTGCGCGAAATCGTTGTCCGCAGGCATGGCATCGACGCATTACCGCCCGTATCTCGTGCCGATGGGATTGTTGATGCTGGAGTTCTCCCTGTTCGTTCACCGGAACAATGCGGAGCAGATCCAATTCGCGGTCCGGGTTTGGCAGTGGTACTCCTTTCCGTTTCAAATCGCCGTTCCGCTTGCGCTTCTGATGCTGGCGTCATTCGCGAAACGCAAACGGGAGCCGCCGCCTGACGGATTAGCCGCAGCCGGTGGTGTGAAGGGAGAATGAGCGCTGCGTACGTCATCCTATTCGTGCTCTTGTCCGCAAGTTTGGCCCGCTGGCAGGTTCGCGGCTTGTTGGCCAAAGGGGAAACCAAGGATGCGGCGTGTTACGCCCTCCTGATGGCCGCCGCCGCGGCGATCGGGGCGCTTCTTCTTGCCGGCGTTCAACTGCCGAGTCCGAACGAGCCGCTTCGCGCCGTTTTCGAGCCGGTCGGAAAATGGATTTTTCCCGGCTTGGGGTAAACGATCCGCCAAGATTCCGCCCGCTTGACCGGACCGCCGCCGGGGCAGCCTGGCGGTATTGTTTTGTACGGAGGCTTATCTTTGCAACATTGACGAATGCCGGGATGGCCCGTAAGATAGGAAAAAGCGTGTAATTTGCAGGTCGTGGAAGATTTGCGTCGTTTTTGCTTTTATGCTTTTACGGGGCGAAGCGTTGCAGGGACTCCGCGCCTAATGCACCGAACCATGGGAGGAGATAGATCCGATGAAGAAATTAACCTGGCTTGCACTCGTCATGTCCATCGTGTTGCTTGTCGCCGCGTGCGGCAAGAAGAATGAGAACGCAGGCGGCGCCAGTCCGTCCGCTTCGGCCAGCCCGAGCGCCAGCGAAAGCGCAGGCGAGAGCCCGAGTCCGAGCGAAAGCGCCGGCAAAACGTACAAAATCGCCATTTCCCAAATCGTCGAGCATCCGTCGCTCGACGCCACGCGCGAAGGCTTCCTGGCCGCGCTTAAGGATGCGGGACTGGAAGAAGGCAAAAACCTGACGGTCGATTTCAACTCCGCGCAAGGCGATCCGTCGAACAACACGGCGATCGCGCAGAAAATCGCCAGCGGCAAGTTCGATCTTGCCCTCGGCATCGCGACGCCTTCCGCCCAGGCGCTGGTGCAGAACGTCAAGGACACCCCGATCGTATTCGCGGCGGTGACCGATCCGGTCGCGGCCCAAATCGTCAGCGATCTCAAGGCTCCGGGCGGCAACGTGACCGGCGCTTCCGACACGAACCCGGAAGCGACGACGAAGCTGGTCGAATTCATCGCCGCCAACTTCCCGAACGTCAAGACGGTCGGCCTCGTCATCAACGAAGGCGAGACGAACGCCGTCGTCATGGCGAAGAAAGCGGAGGAAGAGCTGACCAAGAAGGGCATCAAGCTGATCAAGGCTCCGGTGACGAACTCTTCGGAAGTGAAGCAAGCCGCGGAATCGCTCGTCGGCCGCGCCGACGCCTTCTACATCACGCTCGACAACATGGTGGTCAGCGGCGTCGACTCCATTATCCAAGTGGCGAAGGAGAACAAAATCCCGTTCTTCTCCAGCGACCGCGACACCGTCGAGAAAGGCGCGTTCGCGACCGTCGGCTTCAAATACTACGACCACGGCTACCAAGCCGGCCAAATGGCGGCCGACATTCTGCTGAACGGCAAGAAGCCGGGCGACCTGCCCGTTCTGATGCAAGAAAAGCTGGATTTGATTTTGAACCTGAAAGTGGCCAAAGACTATGGCATTGAAGTGACGGATGCCATGAAGAGCGCGGTGCAGGATCAAACGCAAAACCTGATCCAGTGATCGGAGGCGTTCCATGTCCACTTTCGAATCCATGCTGCACTCGATCCCCGGAGCGATCCAGCTGGGCTTGCTGTACGCCTTCATGTCGCTCGGGGTTTACATCACGTACCGGATTCTCGATTTTCCCGACCTGACCGTGGACGGCAGCTTCACGACCGGCGGCGCCATCGCCGCCGTGATGATTACGCACGGCTATTCCCCTTGGATCGCGACCGCCTGCGCTTTTCTGGGCGGGCTCGCGGCCGGGGCCGTGACGGGGCTGCTGCATACCAAAGGCAAAATCAACGCGCTGCTGTCCGGAATTCTGATGATGATCGCGCTCTATTCGATCAACCTTCGGATTTCCCGCGTTCCCAACGTTCCGCTGCTTAACGCGGAAACCGTCTTTACGTCCATTGCGCCTTGGGCTCTGATGCTCGTAGCCGTCATCGCGATCAAGCTGCTGCTGGATGCGTTCTTTCACACGGATCTGGGGCTCAGCCTGCGCGCGACGGGCGACAACGCCCGGATGATCCGCAGCTTCGGCGCCCATACCGACAACACGAAGATCATCGGCGTCAGCCTGTCCAACGGCTTGGTCGCTTTGTCCGGCGCGTTCGTCGCGCAGGATCAAGGATACTCGGACCAATCGATGGGCATCGGGATGATCGTGATCGGCCTGGCCGCGGTCATCATCGGCGAAGCGATTCTCGGCGCCCGCACGATTTTTTGGGCGACGCTCTCCGCGGTCGTCGGGATGATCGTTTACCGGATCATTATCGCCCTGGCCCTCCAGGTTCCCGGGTTCAAGGCTTCCGACCTTAAAGTCATTACGGCCGTCATCGTCATTATCGCGCTCGTTGTGCCAACCCTTCAACGCTCATGGAGGATGAAGAATGCGGCGCGCAGGCGTACGGCCGAATTGGCCGCCGCGACGTCGGGCAAGGGATCGGGGGGTGCGCGCTGATGCTGCAGCTAAACGGCGTGTCGAAGCTGTTCTTCCCCGGATCGCCCGATGAGAAGGTGGCGCTGGCCGGCATCAACCTGTCGCTGAAGCCGGGCGATTTCGTCACCGTGATCGGCAGCAACGGAGCGGGCAAGTCGACGCTGATGAACATCATCTCCGGCGTCCTTACCCCGGATGCCGGCGAAGTGCGGATTGAAGGGAATGCCGTGCAGCACTTGCCGGAATACCGGAGAAGCCGCTGGATCGGGCGGGTGTTCCAGGATCCGATGGCCGGCACGGCGCCGAACATGACGATTGAAGAGAACCTCGCCATGGCGTTCGCCCGCGGCAAGTCCCGCGGCCTGAGCTTCGGCGTGAACCGCGCCAAACGCGCCTTCTTCCAGGAGCAGCTGAGACGCCTGAATCTCGGGCTGGATACCCGGCTCAAGGCGAAGGTCGGCCAGCTGTCCGGGGGCGAACGGCAGGCGCTGAGCCTGCTCATGGCGACGTTCACGAAGCCGCAGATCCTGCTGCTGGACGAGCATACGGCGGCGCTGGACCCGGCCCGCGCGGATCTCGTTACCGCGCTGACCGAGAGCATCGTGCGCGAGATGAAGCTGACGACGCTGATGGTCACCCATAACATGGAGCAGGCGATCCGCCTCGGCAACCGCCTCATCATGATGGACAAGGGACGGATCATCCTCGACGTGAACGAGGAACGCAAGAAGGAGCTGACGGTGGAGCGGCTGCTGCGCGAGTTCGAGAGCATCAGCGGACGCAAGCTGGCGGATGACCGGGTCGTGCTTGGTTAACCAGGAAGCCGGATCGACGGAAATGTCGGTCCGGTTTTTTTTGATCGAAAATCGCCGAATTGGCCGTTAATTCCGAACATTACTCACGAATATGGGCGGGCAAGTTCGTAATAAACATTGACAACATCAGGTACCTGGTCCTAGAATGAGAACGAAAAATACAATCGAATAGGTCTTTTCGTATAATCCCGGGAATCGGCCCGGAAGTCTCTAACAAACGAAGGAGTCGAATCCATTGGAGCGTTTCTTTAAGTTGAAGGAACTCGGAACGAACGTCCGTACGGAGATCATGGCCGGTCTGACGACATTTATGACGATGGCGTACATATTGGCGGTGAATCCGAATACGCTGAGCGCATTCGGGTCGGGCGCAACGGGCGGGGAATGGTATCCGATCTTCCTGGCTACCGCGCTTGCGGCTGGCATATTC
The DNA here is from genome assembly GCF_019400745.1 of Cohnella sp. CFH 77786. Lineage (GTDB taxonomy): Bacteria > Bacillota > Bacilli > Paenibacillales > Paenibacillaceae > Cohnella. The sequence continues at coordinate 270,131 of NZ_WJIB01000003.1, forward strand.
ACGATCGCTATGGGAATCTTCGTCAACTTCCCGGTTGCCCTCGCGCCCGGTATGGGGCTGAATGCTTATTTTGCGTCTGTCATCCTCAGCTCTTCCGCCACGGGCAAACCGATCACGTTCGAAATCGCGCTGACCGCCGTTTTCATTTCGGGGATCATTTTCATTCTCCTTACGGTAACCAAAGTGCGCCAAATGCTGCTGACGGCGGTCCCGGACAGTTTGAAACATGCGATTACGGTGGGAATCGGGCTTTTCATCACGATCATCGGATTGAAAAACAGCGGGCTGCTGACCGTAGGCGTCGAAGCGTTAAACGACATCCCGAAAGGGAAATTCACGGACGTCGCTTTCTTCGAGACCGTGTTCCACATGGGTTCCCTTGAAAGCCCGAGCGTCCAGCTGGCGCTGATCGGCCTTGCGCTGATCGCCATCCTGATGGTTCTGCGGGTAAAAGGAGCGATCCTGTTCGGCATTCTCGGCACCACGTTAATCGGGATCCTGCTCGGCGCGGATTATGTGCCCACGACGATCAATACCGGCACCACTCCGTGGATTCCGGATCTGACCCAGCTGCAATTCATGAACTTCGACTGGGAAGGCGTATTCCGGGCGGGGATCATCTCGATCGTCGCGACATTCACGTTCGTCGAGTTGTTCGATACGTTCGGCACGCTTGTCGGAACGGCGAATCGCGCCGGGATCATGAAAAATAAAGTGGAAGGCGAGAAACGGGTTGGCAAAGCGATGATGGTCGATGCGATCGCCGTAAGCGGCGGCGCCATGCTCGGAACGAGCACGACGACGGCTTACATCGAAAGCTCCGCGGGTATCGCCGAAGGCGGACGAAGCGGACTTACGGCCGTTTCCACCGGCGTATTGTTCCTGGCCGCCTTGTTCCTCGCTCCGGTCGTGAGCTTGATTCCGGGTTCGGCGACGGCTGCCGCTTTGATCGTCGTCGGTCTCCTGATGATGCAGTCGGTCAAAGAAATCGATTTCCAGGACTACGCGATCGCCATTCCGTCATTCCTGACGATTGTGTTCATGCCGTTCACGTACAACATCGCCAACGGGATATCTTTCGGTATTGTGTCCTACGTTGTGCTGGCTGCGGCGGCCAATCTTCTCGGCAAAGGCAAGCACAAGATCCATTGGCTCATGTGGGTGCTGGCCGTGCTCGTCATCGCGCGATACGCGTTCATCGGCTCCCAGGGTTGATCGAATATTTCCCTCGGTGTCCCAACCCCGTTTCGCTTCCGGCTTTCGGAGGCGGAGCGGGGTTTTCTATCCGTTTGCGGCGAAGGGGATGCGAGAGGCGACGCTTCGGTGCCGTATCCGTATGCGGCGGATTTCGACGCTATCGATCCGAACGCCGCGCTGGTCCGGAACTTCGCTCCTTCCGGCTGGAACGTCTGGCAGTTCTATTCTATTACGGTTCCCGTCACGTCCGGAACGGTAACGGTCGGCGTGAACTTTTACGGCGCGGCGGGAGCATGGGGCGACGCGGACGATTTCTACTTCGGCCTCGCCGGCGCCGACACCGACATCTCGGCGATACAAGTGAAGCCGGTATTTGTCCGCTTCGACTAGCGCGGGGGACAAAAGCGCAAACGTCATCAACCAGGGCTGGAACGTCTGGCAGCCGTTCAGCGTGGAAGGCATTGCCGTGACGGACGGCACGATTTCGATCGCGTTCTGCCGGTTACTGGGGTTATCTCGATCACGTCGCGTTGACGCGAACGGGACCTCTGGGCTCGAATGCGAACGTAACTCCTTGAATTTTACGCCTCTGACAGGTGAAGTCGCGACTCCGGCTTAATATGCCGGGGTCGTTTTTTCTCTTTTCGCTAAAACCGAACATTAACATTTTGATGATTAAAAAGCGTTCGTCTTTGTTTGACATTCCACGACATGTAAGGTACACTGAATAAGCATCATTTCGGAATTAGCTTTTATGGCTGCGACTCGCATCACCCGCGTATATACTCGGGAATCGGCCCGAATGTCTCTACCCGGAAACCTTAATTTCCGGACTACGCGGCAGTCCGCCCCAGAACCGGCATGCCTTGAACCTCGAACTTTTCCCTGCGCGCGGGGATTCGATTTCGAGGTTTGTGTCGTCGCCGGCAGGAGCGAAATGCCTCGAATAGAGAATACTAGGGCCGATGGGGTAAAATGCAAAAAGACACCCCTCGCCCTTTTTTTGCTTATTTGCTTATATGGGGATCGAAGACAAAACATCGGACAGGGGAAGTGGGAAAGCATGTCGGTTAAGGTCGGCGTCATCATGGGGAGCACTTCGGATTGGGAAACGATGAAGAAGGCGTGCGACGTGCTCGATGAGCTGGGCGTTCCTTACGAGAAGAAGGTCGTCTCGGCGCATCGGACTCCGGACCTGATGTTCGAATACGCGGAGACGGCCGTTGCCCGCGGCCTCAAGGCGATCATCGCCGGGGCCGGGGGAGCCGCGCACCTGCCGGGAATGGTAGCCGCCAAAACCGTCCTGCCCGTCATCGGGGTACCGGTGCAATCGAAAGCGCTGAACGGACTGGACTCGCTGCTGTCGATCGTGCAGATGCCAGGCGGCATCCCGGTCGCGACGGTCGCGATCGGACAGGCCGGGGCGACGAACGCCGGCCTGCTCGCCGCGCAGATCGTCGGCGCCTTCGAGCCGGACGTGCAGAGCCGTTTAATCGCCCGCCGGGAGAGAATCACGCGGGAAGTGCTGGAGGGCGGTGAACTCCCATGACCGCCCGCACCATCCTTCCCGGCGCCACGGTCGGCGTGCTTGGCGGGGGTCAGTTGGGGCGTATGCTTGCGCATGCCGGGGGCCGGCTGGGATACCGATTCGTGACGCTGGATCCGACGCCGGATTCGCCTTGCGGCCAGACGGCCCGGCAAATCGTAGCCGGTTACGGAGACCGCGAAGCCGCGCGCGAGCTTGCCCGTCAATCGGACGTCATCACGTACGAGTTCGAGAACGTCGATGCCGGCGTGGCGGCGATGCTGGAGACGGAATCGTACGTGCCGCAAGGCAGTTCGCTCCTGTATACGACCCAACATCGGCTGCGGGAGAAACGCGCGCTCGAAGCCGCGGGCGCCCGGGTGGCGCCGTACGCGGAAATCGTAAGCCTGGACGGGTTGCGCGCAGCGGCGGAGAAGCTGGGGCTGCCGGTCGTGTTGAAGACGGCGACGGGGGGTTACGACGGCAAAGGCCAATGGGTGCTGCGGACGGAAGGCGATCTCGCCCCGGCGTGGGCGGAAGCGTCCCGGACGGGGACCGGGCTCGTGCTGGAGAAGTTCGTGAAGTTCGTGAAGGAAATATCGGTCATCGCGGCCCGCCGGCCTTCGGGCGAAGTCCGGACGTTCCCGCCGGCCGAGAACTTGCACGTTCGGAACATCCTGCACTTATCCATCGTTCCGGCCCGCATTTCCGATGCCGTCAGGGCGGAAGCGGAAAGGCTGGCGATCTCGATCGCCGAGTCGCTGAACGTCGTCGGATTGATCGCGGTCGAAATGTTCCTTGACGCTGACGGAACTTTATTCGTGAACGAATTGGCACCGAGGCCCCACAATTCCGGCCACTACACGATGGACGCCTGCCGGACGTCGCAGTTCGAGCAGCACATCCGCGCCATCTGCGATTTGCCGCTCGGCGATACCGCCCTCCTGACGCCCGTCGTCATGGTGAACTTGCTTGGCGAGCATATGGAGCCGCTGATGAAATGGCTGCCTGCCTGCGACATGGAAGCGGAGAAGCTCGGCGTCGAACCGAAGCTTCACTTGTACGGCAAAGCCGAGGCGAAGCCGGGACGCAAAATGGGCCATATCAACGTGCTTGCTCCCCAGACGGGGGCCGCGCTCGCTTGGATCTCGCAATCAGACATTTGGAGGGTTCACGAAGCATGATCGAACGCTACAGCCGCCCGGAGATGCGGGCCATTTGGACGGAACAGAACAAGTTTCAGGCTTGGCTGGAGGTGGAGCTTTGCGCGTGCGAGGCTTGGGCCGAGCTCGGGCATATCCCGAAGGAAGATACCGTGGAGCTGCGCAAGAACGCCCGCTTCGACATCGACCGGATCTACGAGATCGAGCAGGAAACGCGCCACGATGTCATCGCCTTTACGCGCGCGGTATCGGAGAGTCTCGGGGCGGAACGCAAATGGGTGCATTACGGGCTGACCTCCACGGACGTCGTCGACACGGCGCTTGGATATCTTCTGCTGCAGGCGAACCGCATTTTGCGCCGGGATATCGAGAACTTCATCGCCATTCTGCGCGAACAGGCGATCCGCTATAAAGACACCCCGATGATGGGCCGCACGCACGGCGTCCACGCGGAGCCGACGACGTTCGGGCTGAAGCTGGCGCTGTGGCACGAAGAGATGAAGCGCAACCTGGAGCGCTTCGACCGGGCGGCGGACGGCGTCCAGTTCGGCAAAATGTCCGGCGCGGTCGGCACGTACGCCAACATCGATCCGTTCGTCGAGCAATTCGTTTGCGAGAAGCTCGGCATCAAGCCGGCGCCGATTTCGACCCAGACGCTGCAGCGCGACCGACACGCGGAATACATGGCGACGCTGGCTCTCATCGCGACGTCCGTCGACAAATTCGCGACGGAAATCCGCGGCCTGCAGAAGAGCGAGTTCCGCGAAGTCGAGGAGCCGTTCGCCAAGGGCCAGAAGGGCTCCTCCGCGATGCCCCACAAGCGCAACCCGATCGGCTGCGAGAACATGAGCGGGCTTTCGCGGGTGATCCGCGGCCACATGCTGACGGCATACGAAAACGTCACGCTGTGGCACGAACGGGACATTTCGCACTCCTCGGCCGAACGGGTGATTTTGCCGGACGCGACCATGCTGCTCAATTACATGTTGAACCGGTTCGGCAACATCGTGAAGAATCTGACCGTGTTCCCGGAGAACATGAAGCGGAACATGCGCAGCACGTACAACGTGCCGTTCTCCGGCCGCGTCATGACGAAGCTGATCGACAAGGGGTTCAGCCGCGAACAGGCATACGACACCGTGCAGCCCCGCGCGATGCAGGCCTGGGAGGAGCAGCGGGATTTCCGCTCGATCGTGGAAAGCACGCCGGAGATCACGGAGCGGCTCAGCCCGGAGGAAATCGCGGACTGCTTCGATCCTTCCTGGCATTTGAAGCACGTGGACACCATATTCGAACGGCTCGGCTTGAAATAATACATGGACGGGGAGGCGGCCAGGTTGTCGATTTCCGAAGCATTATCCACCGCGGAAGGGCTCGTGAAGGCTCCGCTCCTGCATAAAGGCAAGGTCCGGGAGCTGTACGACATCGGCGAGTTTCTGCTGATCGTCGTGACGGACCGCATCAGCGCTTTCGATTACGTGCTCGATCCTCCCGTGCCGGACAAAGGTCGCGTGCTGAACGGCCTCAGCGCCTATTGGTTCGAGCGCACGGCCGGGATCCAGAAGAACCATGTCGTGCATACCGACGCAGAGTTGCTGGGCGATCTGGTGAAGGAACCGGAGAAGCTGGCCGGACGCATCATGGTGTGCCGGAAAGCGAAGCGGATCGACATCGAATGCGTCGTCCGCGGCTACATTACCGGGGGAGGCTGGCGTCAGTATACAGCGACCGGCGAGGTCAACGGCATCGCGCTTCCGGAGGGGCTGCGCAAGAACGGCAAGCTGGAGCAGCCGATCTTCACGCCCGCGGGCAAGAACGACGTCGGCCATGACGAGGACATCCCGTTCGAAGAAATGGCTCGGCGCGTAGGGCGCGAGCTGGCGGAGGAATTGCGGGAACGCAGTTTGCGGTTGTACGAAGCGGGACGGGATTTCTGCGCGGAGCGCGGCATCATCCTCGCGGACTGCAAGTTCGAGTTCGGTTTGCTGGAGGGCGGCGAGGTCATTCTGATCGACGAGCTGTTCACGCCGGATTCCTCGCGGTTCTGGGCGAAAGAGAAATACGCGCTCGATGTGGAGATCGACAGCATGGACAAAGAGCCGGTGCGCACGTATTTGTCGGGCTCCGATTGGGACAAGAACAGCCCGCCGCCCCGGCTGCCGGATTCCGTTGTCGAAGAAACCTCGGCCCGCTATAAGGAAATTTACCGTCGATTGACGGAGCAACGCGTCTAAGTTTGCCGTTGAGTGGTGTTCGGGGTTCAGCGGACGGCGACTCCTCTATGCGGTTGGGAAGGATGGTTGTCTATTTTTACCCTCGACCCAGGGTATCCCTTTCGCTCAGGACCGCCCCAAGCCGGAAAAACCGGGCTACAGTGTCGCGATTGGCGAAAAAGCGCGCTGCAAGACGGAAAAACCGGGTTACAGAGCCTTGGTCGGTGAAAAAGCGCGCTGCAAGCCGGAAAAACCGGGTTATACAGTGTCGCGATTGGCGAAAAGTCGCGCTGCAAGCCGGAAAAACCGGGTTACGGTGTCGCGTTTGGCGAAAAAGCGTGCTGCAAGCCGGAAAAACCGGGTTACAGTGTCGCGATTGGCGAAAAGTCGCGCTGCAAGCCGGAAAAACCGGGTTACAGTGTCGCGATTGGCGAAAAGTCGCGCTGCAAGCCGGAAAAACCGGGTTACAGTGTCGCGATTGGCGAAAAGTCGCGCTGCAAGCCGGAAAAACCGAAGCTAAGTGAAAGGGATAACCCCTTCACTCAGGGCTACGAGCAGACACTGAGCGCAGGGGATACCCCGGGTCAAGCAAGCCAAGAGAATAGGGCCTATTCCAAGCGAGGCAAGAGATCGGGAAGTCCCACCGCAATGGATTAAAAAGATCACAAGCGCATGCAGCCAGCCAAAGGGCACAGGAGCCCATTCAAGGAGGAGCAACCGATGAAAGCCAAAGTTTACGTGACGATCAAGGAAAACGTGCTCGACCCTCAAGGCAATGCCGTCCAAGGAGCGCTCCACTCGCTGGGATTCGGAGAAGTTTCCAAAGTCCGCATCGGAAAATTCATGGAAGTGGAGCTCGCGACGTCCGACCGCGCCCAGGCGGAGCAGCAGCTGAAATCGATGTGCGAGAAGCTCCTTGCCAACACCGTCGTCGAAGATTACCGCTTCGAACTGGAGGGCTGATCTCCCCATGAAATTCGCGGTTCTCGTTTTCCCGGGCTCCAACTGCGACCTGGACATGTACCATGCCGTCGAAGACACGGTACAGCAACCGGTCGATTACGTATGGCACACCGCCACCGACCTCTCCGCGTACGACGCCATTCTCGTGCCGGGAGGCTTCTCCTACGGCGATTACCTCCGCTGCGGTGCCATTGCCCAATTCGCTCCCGTCATGGAGGAAGTGCGCAAAGCGGCGGAGGCCGGCAAATTCGTGCTCGGCGTCTGCAACGGCTTCCAGATTCTGACCGAGGCTGGGCTGCTGCCCGGCGCTCTCATCCGGAACAACAGCCTGAAATTCCGCTGCCACCCGGTGGATCTCGTCGTGGAGAACAACAAGACGGCATTCACGAACGACTACGCGCCGGGAGAGACGGTCCGCATCCCGATCGCGCACGGAGAAGGCAACTACTATGTCGACGAACAAACGCTGCTAACGCTCAAAGCGAACAATCAGATCGTCTTCCGCTACGCCGGCGAGAATCCGAACGGTTCCACGGACAACATTGCCGGCGTGTCCAACGAACGCGGCAACGTCGTCGGCATGATGCCGCATCCCGAACGCGCAGTCAAAGAGCTGCTCGGCTCGAAGGACGGCGCCCGCATGTTCACGTCAGTACTCAACGCTTTTTTATCGCGGGTCAATTCCGGCGCAGTACACGGCGCTCAGGCCCAAAGCGAGAGAGTTTGACTTCGTCAAACTCCCTATTATAGGAGGGAACGCAATGGCGCAGCAATTGGCCGCTAAGGAGCCGACGGTCGACCAAATCGCGGATCAGAAAATTTACAAGCAATTCGGCGTGTCCGACAGCGAGTTCGAGCTCATTTGCGGGTTTCTCGGACGGAAACCGAACTACACCGAAATCGGCGTGTTCAGCGTCATGTGGTCGGAACATTGCGCGTATAAGAACTCCAAGCCGCTGCTCCGGCGTTTCCCGACGACCGGCCCGCGCGTCCTGATGGGACCCGGCGAAGGCGCCGGCATCGTGGACATCGGGGACAATCAGGCCGTCGTTTTCAAAATCGAATCGCACAACCACCCGTCCGCGGTCGAACCTTATCAAGGCGCCGCAACGGGCGTAGGCGGCATTATCCGCGACATTTTCTCGATGGGCGCGCGGCCGGTGGCGCTGCTCAACTCGCTTCGGTTCGGCAAGCTCGATAACGAACGCGTGCGCTACCTGTTCTCCCACGTCGTCGCGGGGATTGCCGGCTACGGCAACTGCATCGGCATCCCGACGGTCGCGGGAGAAGTCATGTTCGATGAAGCCTACGAGGGCAACCCGCTCGTCAACGCGATGTGCGTCGGACTCATCGACCACGACAAAATCCAGCGCGGCGTCGCCAAGGGCGTCGGCAACCCCGTGTTCTACGTCGGACCGGCCACGGGCCGCGACGGCATCCACGGCGCGACGTTCGCCTCCGAGGATCTCACCGCCGAATCGGAAGCCAAACGCTCTGCCGTGCAGGTCGGCGATCCGTTCATGGAGAAGCTGGTCATGGAGGCGACGCTCGAGCTGATCGACTCCGGCATCGTGCTCGGCATCCAGGACATGGGCGCGGCCGGACTCACTTGCTCGAGCGCGGAAATGGCGAGCAAAGCGGGCAACGGCATGGAGCTTTATCTCGACGAAGTACCGCAGCGCGAAGAAGGCATGACCGCCTACGAAATGATGCTCTCCGAGTCGCAGGAACGCATGCTGTTCGTCACGGAGCCGCAGCACGAGGAGCAGGCGAAAGCCATTTTCGAGCGTTGGGGCCTGCACTGCGCCAAGGTCGGCAAGGTGACGGATGACGGCCGGCTGCGCCTGTTCCACAAAGGCGAGCAAGTCGCCGACATGCCGGTCAAGGCGCTGGTCGACGACTGCCCGGTGTACAACAAGCCTTCCAAAGTGCCGGAATATTATCTGAAAAACGAATCGGTCGACACGAACGCGTACGAGGAAGTAACGGACCTGACGGGCGCGCTCAAAAAGGTGCTCGGCTCCCCCTCGCTGGCGAGCAAGGAGTGGGTGTACAGCCAGTACGACTACCAGGTCCGCACTTCGACCGCGGTCGTGCCGGGCTCCGACGCGGCCGTCGTCGCGATCCGCGGCACTCGCAAGGCGCTCGCGATGACGACGGACTGCAACGGCCGGTACGTCTATCTCGATCCCGAAATCGGCGGCAAAATCGCCGTCGCGGAAGCGGCCCGCAACATCGTCTGCTCCGGCGGGGAGCCGCTGGCGATCACGGACAACCTGAATTTCGGCAGCCCCGAGAAGCCGGAAGTGTTCTGGCAGATGGAGAAAGCGGTCGACGGCATGGCCGAGGCCTGCCGCCTGCTCGACACGCCGGTCATCGGCGGCAATGTTTCTCTCTATAACGAGAACGTCAAAGGCGCGATTTATCCGACGCCCGTCGTCGGCATGGTCGGCCTCGTCCAAGATCTCGACCATATCACCACGCAGGAATTCAAAGCGGAAGGCGACGTCATCTTCCTGCTCGGCGAGACGAAGGCGGAAATCGGCGGCAGCGAATTCCAATACGCCGTACACGGCGTGACGGAAGGACGCCCGCCGGAGATCGACCTTGCCCTTGAGCAACGCGTGCAGCAAGCGGTGTTGGGTGCGATCCGGCAAGGCCTGGTCGCTTCGGCGCACGACTTGTCCGAAGGCGGACTCGCCGCAGCGCTCGCGGAATGCTGCTTCGGCCGCGGCCTCGGCGCGACGGTGGAATGGACGCCGAACCTGCGCCCCGACCTGGCTCTGTTCAGCGAGTCGCAGTCGCGGATTCTCCTGTCCGCGAAGCCGGACAAAGCGGACGCCCTCGCATCGTTCCTCGCGGGACGGGGCGTCCCCGCCGCCCGCCTCGGCACGGCCCGCGGAGACCGCCTCACGATCACGGTGGGGGGACGGACAGCCGTCGACGCCACGGTAGAAGAGCTGAGCAAGGAATGGAAGGAAGCCATCCCATGCCGGATGAAATAAATCCGGCCGGAACCCCGGGAAACGAACAGATCGGAGGGACAACGGTGCAGCGCCTCTGGACAGGTGACTACTACAACGAAGGCAACGGACGCGATGACATTTTCGACAAGTTGAAGGAAGAGTGCGGCGTATTCGGGGTGTTCGGACATCCCGAAGCCGCGGCCCTGTCCTATTACGGCCTGCACGCGCTGCAGCACCGCGGCGAGGAAAGCGCCGGCATCTGCACCTCCGACAATGGGGTGTTCCATTACCACCGCGGAATGGGGCTCGTGAAGGAAGTGTTCGACCAGGACCGGATCGCTTCGCTTCCCGGCGACCGGTCAATCGGTCACGTGCGTTATTCGACCGCGGGAGAGAGCAAGCTGGCGAATGCCCAGCCGCTCGTGTTCAAGTACCGGGGAGGCGATCTCGCGGTGGCGACGAACGGCAACATCGTCAATGCCCCGCAAATCCGGCGGGAACTCGAATCGCAAGGCTCGATTTTCCAGACGTCCAGCGACACCGAGGTCATCGCCCACCTCATCGCCCGTTCGCCGAAGAACCTGGTGGACGCGGTGAAGGACGCCTTCGACCGGCTGGTTGGAGGGTTCGCGTTCCTGATCATGACGAACGACACCTTGATTGCCGCATCCGATCCGCACGGCCTGCGGCCGATGGTGTTGGGCAGGCTGGGAGAGGGGCACGTGTTCTCCTCCGAGTCCTGCGCTCTGGAGACGATCGGCGCGACCTACCTGCGCGACGTGCAGCCGGGCGAGCTGCTGATCCTGGACAAGGACGGCGTGCGCGAGGACCGTTTCGCGTCGCTCGAACGCCGCGCGGTCTGCGCGATGGAGTACATTTACTTCGCCCGTCCGGACAGCGACATCAACGGCATCAACCTGCACTCGTCCCGCAAACGGATGGGGCGGCAGCTGGCGATCGAGGCGTTCGCCGACGCCGACGTCGTCACCGGCGTGCCGGATTCCAGCATCAGTGCCGCCATCGGGTACGCGGAGCAGACGGGCATCCCTTACGAGCTCGGACTGATCAAAAACAAATACACGGGCCGAACGTTTATCCAGCCGTCCCAGGAGCTGCGCGAGAAAGGCGTCAAAATGAAGCTGTCCGCCGTCCGCAAGGTGGTCGAAGGGAAACGGGTCATCATGATCGACGACTCCATCGTGCGGGGCACGACGTCCCGCCGGATCGTCAATCTGCTGCGGGAAGCCGGCGCGCTTGAGGTGCACGTGCGGATCACTTCACCGCCTTTCGCCAATCCGTGCTTTTACGGAATCGATACGCCGGACCGGCGGGATCTGATCGCGTCCAGCAAAACGATCGAGGAAATCCGCCAGGCGATCAACGCGGATTCGCTGTATTTCCTCAGCAAAGAGGGGCTTATCGAGGCGATCGGGGGGCACGAAGGGGAGCGGGACCGCGGGCTCTGCCTCGGCTGCTTTAGCAACGATTACCCGACGCTGGTCGATTTCGAAGAGGCTCAAATCGGCTGCGGTTGCGATTAAATGGATTTCGCCAACCCCCTAAGAGATTCGCCAACCCCCTATGTCCCCCTTCCCCGGAAGGGGGATTCCGAGGCGCTGCGCCCTCTGGACACCCGCATGACGGCTTTGGGAGCGTAGATGGAGCTGTGGAGGTTGGAGGGGCATGGGCGGAAGAACGGTGAACAAGCACTGGAATGGGAAGTTCATCGGAGTGAACTCGAATTTGAGCCAGAGCGGCGGTCGCCCGGGAACCGTGAGAGGGAATCGCCAGTGACCAAACGGAGTGAACTCGAATTTGGGCCAGAGCGGCGGTCGCCCGCAGCCGTGAGAGGGAATCTGGCGATTTCCCGGCAACGGCGGATTGGGCGTACTGAACGACATTGGCGAACATATAAGGAGTGAACGGAGTGTCCGAAGCATACAAGCAAGCCGGAGTCGACATCGCCGCGGGCAACGAGGCCGTCGAGCGGATGAAGAAACACGTGAAGAAAACCTTCCGGCCCGAGGTGCTGACGGGGCTCGGCGGCTTCGGCGGGCTGTTCGGGCTGAACAAGGACAAGTACGAGGAGCCGGTGCTCGTGTCCGGGACCGACGGCGTCGGCACGAAGCTGAAGCTCGCGTTCCAGATGGACAAGCACGACACGATCGGCATCGACGCCGTCGCCATGTGCGTGAACGACGTCGTGGTGACCGGCGCGGAGCCGCTGTTCTTCCTCGACTACCTGGCCACGGGCAAGCTGGTGCCGGAGAAAATCGAAGCGATCGTGAAGGGCGTGGCCGACGGTTGCGCCCAAGCCGGATGCGCCCTGATCGGCGGCGAGACGGCGGAGATGCCGGGCATGTACCAGGACGGGGAATACGACATTGCCGGCTTCACCGTGGGCATCGTAGACAAGCGGAAAATCGTCGACGGCTCCTTCATCAAGCCGGGCGACGCCGTGATCGGACTGGGGTCGAGCGGCGTCCATTCCAACGGCTTCTCCCTCGTCCGCAGCCTGCTTCTGGAGCAGAAGGGCTATTCGCTGTCGGACAAGCTGCCCGAACTGGAGGGCAGAACGCTTGGCGACACGCTGCTGGAACCGACGCGGATTTACGTCAAGCCGATTCTGAAGCTGCTGGAATCCGTGCAAGTGAAAGGCATGGCCCACATTACCGGGGGCGGCTTCATCGAAAACATTCCGCGCGTTCTTCCCGAAGGCGTAAACGTGGACATCAAGCGCGGCTCTTGGCCGGTGCTGCCGATCTTCGGACTGATGCAGCGGGACGGAGGCATCTCCGACCGCGACATGTACACGACGTTCAACATGGGCATCGGCATGGTGCTGGTTATCCCTTCGGATCAGGCGGATCAAGCGCTGGCTCTCGCGGCGGAGCTCGGAGAGAAAGCGTATCGGATCGGCGAAATAACGGCTGGGAACAAAATCGTAACGTTCGACGGGGCCGAGTGGAAATGAGCGAATTTCGGATTGCCGTGATGGCTTCAGGCAGCGGCAGCAACTTCCAGATGCTGGCGGAGGCGGCCCGTGACGGCCGCATTCCCGCCTCCATCGAGCTTCTCGTGTGCGATAAGCCTTCGGCGCAAGTCGTTCGGCGCGCCGAATCTTTCGGTATCGGCACGTTCGTGTTCAACCCGAAGGATTATCCCTCCCGGGAAGCTTATGAGCAAGAAATTTTGCGGGAGCTGCAGGAGCGCGCCATTGACCTCGTGGTCATGGCCGGATACATGCGGCTCATCACCCCCGTTCTGGTGGAACCCTATTACGGTCGGCTCATCAATATTCACCCCGCGCTCTTGCCGGCTTTTCCCGGACTGCACGCCGCGAGGCAAGCGCTCGATTACGGCGTGAAGATCGCCGGGGCCACGGTGCATTACGTGGACGGAGGAATGGATTCCGGTCCGATCATCGCGCAGCGTGCCGTCGAGGTTCGGGACGACGATACGGAAGAGTCGCTGAACGCCCGCATCCAGCGGGTCGAGCACGAGCTGCTGCCGGAGACGGTCCGCCTGATCGCGGAAGGTCGTGTGACGTTGAACGATCGAAAAGTAAACGTTCGTCTCGGCGATGAATGCCGAATGGCGATGCGCATAGGAAAGGATGAGAAAGATTCATGAGCGAGATCTACGAGATTGCCCTGCGATACGGCATGAACCCGCATCAGAAAGAAGCGAAGCTGAAGGCGGACGGGCCGCTTCCGCTGACCGTCGTTAACGGAGAGCCCGGCTTCATCAATCTATTGGACGCGCTGAATGCTTTCCAGCTCGTGCGCGAGCTTCGTCAAGCGACGGGTCTTCCCGCTGCGGCTTCTTTCAAACACGTAAGCCCGGCCGGAGCAGCCGTCTATGCGCCGATGACGCCTGAATTGGCGAAGGCTTATTTCGTCGACGGCGCGGAGCTTTCACCGCTGGCGACCGCATACGCGCGCGCGCGCGGAGCCGACCGCATGTCCTCCTTCGGGGACGCCGCTGCGCTCAGCGATGTCGTGGATGCGTCCACCGCGCACCTTCTGAAGCGCGAAGTTTCCGACCTTGTCGTGGCGCCGGGCTACACGCCCGAAGCCCTGGAGATTCTGAAGCAGAAGAAGGGCGGCAAGTACCTCATTCTGCAGATCGATCCGGAATATGTGCCCGATCCGATCGAGACCCGCACCCTATTCGGGATGAAGCTGCAGCAGGAGCGTAACAGTGCCGTACCGGACGCGTCCGTGTTCGACCGCATCGTGACGGAGAACAAGGACCTTCCGGCAGGCGCGAAACGCGATCTGCTCGTGGCTCTCATCACGCTGAAATATACGCAATCCAACTCCATCTGCTACGCGCTCGACGGCCAGACGATCGGCATCGGCGCGGGGCAGCAGTCCCGCATTCACTGCACGCGCCTCGCCGGAGACAAGGCGGACCGCTGGTACCTGCGGCAGCACCCGGCCGCGCTGAACATGAAGTTCCGCGAAGGGCTGGCGCGCGCCGAGCAGAACAACGCGATCGACCTGTGGCTCGAGGACGAAGTGACGCCGGTCGAGCAAGCGGCTTGGGAGAGCTGCTTCGAGGAAGTGCCGGCCCGTTTGACGCGGGAAGAGAAACGCGAATGGCTCAAGGGATTGACCGGCGTCTCGTATGGCTCCGATGCCTTTCTTCCGTTCCGCGACAACCTCGACCGGGCCAGCCGCAGCGGCGTCAAGTACGTCATACAAGCCGGCAGCTCCCTTCGGGATGAAGAAGTGGTTCAAGCCGCGAACGATTACGGAATGGTCATGGTGTACTCGGGCGTGCGCCTGTTCCATCACTGACGGGAGAAGGGACGACGAACATGTCAACGAAATGGCAGGAGCTGGCGGATCGAACGGTCCGGCAATTGAAGGCGAACGCTTACCCTGGCCGCGGTATTGTAATCGGTTTGACGCCGGACGCCTCGCGGTATGTGCAAGTGTACTGGATTATGGGAAGAAGCGAGAACAGCCGCAATCGCATTTTTGTACCGGAAGAGAACGGATATCTGCGCACGGAAGCGCGCGATCCGGCGAAGCTGTCCGATCCTTCTCTGATCATCTATTATCCGCTTCGGCATGAAGGCGGAGCGCACATCGTTACGAACGGCGATCAGACCGACACGATTTGGGAATCGCTGAAGCAAGGCGGAACCTTCGAGCAGGCGTTGGCGCAGCGCACCTATGAGCCGGACCCGCCGAACTTCACCCCGCGCATCTCGGGCATCGTCGATCTGAACGATCGGCGGAACGCCTACAAGTTGTCCATCCTGAAGACGAACGAGAACGACGAGTCCCAGACGAAGCGCCAATTTTTCCACTATGAAAAAGCGATTGCAGGATTTGGCCATTTCATCTCGACGTACCAGGGAGACGGGAACCCGTTGCCGTCATTCGCAGGCGAGCCTCAGCTGGCTCCGCTGTTCGACGACGATAACGAGACGGCCCGGTTCTATTGGAACCTGCTGAACGAGGACAACAAAATTTCCTTGTTGGTCAAGACGATCCGCATCGGGGACGGAGCGGTCTCTCTCACCGTAATCAACAAGGATTCCGAAGGAGGGGTCTGATCGTGCGCATTCTCGTAATCGGACGGGGCGGGCGCGAGCACGCCATCGTCTGGGCGCTTAAGCGCCATGACCGCGATAACACCCGCCGGATCTACTGCGCGCCGGGCAATGCGGGCATCGCTCAGCTGGCCGAAACGGTTGACATCGGCGAGCTGGAGTTCGACCGATTGGTCGAATTCGCCCGGGAAAAGGCCATCGATCTCGTCGTCGTCGGACCGGATGATCCGCTCGCAGCAGGGATCGTGGACGCGCTCGAAGCCGGCGGGCTTCGCGTGTACGGTCCGCGCCGGAACGCGGCGGAAATCGAGGGCAGCAAAATCTTCATGAAAAACCTGCTGCACAAGCACGGCATCCCGACCGCGAAGTACGAAACGTTCACGGATTATGAGAGTGCCAAAGCCTATCTGGACGCCCAGCCCGTGCCAATCGTCATCAAGGCGGACGGGCTCGCGGCGGGCAAAGGCGTCACCGTCTGCTTTAACCGCGAGGAAGCGGACGCGGCGCTGCGCGAGACGATGCTGAGCAAGGCGTTCGGTGCGGCGGGCGACAAGGTCGTCATCGAGGAGTTCCTCGAAGGCCAGGAAATGTCGATCCTCGCGTTCGTCGACGGCGAGACGGTGCGGCCGATGCCGGCGGCGCAGGACCATAAGCCGGTATACGACGGCGACAAAGGCCCGAATACGGGCGGCATGGGCACCTATTCGCCGCTGCCGCACATTCCGCCATCCATCATCGACGTGGCGATCGAGACGATCGTACGCCCGACGGCTCGGGCCTTGGTCGCCGAAGGCCGGCCGTTCCGCGGCGTCCTGTTCGCGGGGCTCATGATCACGAAGGACGGGCCGAAAACGATCGAATTCAACGCCCGTTTCGGCGACCCGGAGACGCAGGTCGTGCTCCCGCGGTTGCAGACCGACCTGCTCGACATCTTCCTCGCTTCCTTGGACGGACGCCTGAACGATATCGAGATCTCCTGGAGCGACGAAGCGGCCGTTTGCGTCATTCTCGCGTCGGGCGGTTATCCGGGAGCGTATCCGAAAGGCTTGCCGATCGAAGGACTCGAGAGCGTCGCGGATCAAGACGCGCTCGTTTTCCACGCCGGGACGGCACTCAAAGAAGGCCGATTCGTCACGAACGGCGGCAGGGTGCTCGGCGTCGTCGGCCGGGGACGCGGCATCGCGGAAGCGCGCGACCGCGCTTACGCGGCGGCGGACCGCATCCGATTCGAGGGCAAGATCAACCGCACGGACATCGCCGCCAAGGCGCTGGTCTGAAGCGATTTTTCCCGATAAAACCTCCGAAACCTGTCCTTCCGTGGACCGGAATCGGAGGTTTTATTTGATTGGTGGAAAAGCTCCGACGGGCGACAGCGGACCAACAGCGGACCAAAAACGGACCAAAAACGGACCAAAAACGGACCAAAAACGGACCAAAAACGGACCAAAAACGGACCAAAAACGGACCAAAAACGGACCAAAAACGGACCAAAAACGGACCAAAAACGGACCAACTAATTCCTTTTTTCATTCACAAGGTGAGGCTAAGCGCAAAAATACAACTCATTTTACGGAATTCGGTCAAGTCCAATATTGTGTGTAAAATCCCCGGCGGGTTGTCTAACGGATAGATACAACCTTGCTGGTTTGTTTTTCCTTAGCTCTCTTTTGTTCGTAGTAGTCGTTCATTTCAATGTACTTCTTCTGAGAAGCCCACTTCTCGTCCATATCCATCAGTAGAGCTCCGAATAGTCGAAACACCGATGCTCGGTTAGGAAAAATACGGACGACACGTTCTCTACGACGAAGCTCGGCATTCAACCGCTCAACGGCGTTGGTCGTTCTTGTGCGCTTTCGGCAAACAGCAGGCAGCGCCAATACCGCTGTCGCGTCTTCAAAGCCTTCCTCAAGCACTTTCATGGCCTTTGAGGCTGTGTCCTGAAAGGTACCTAGCGTCCGCTCCAGAAAGGAATAACGGCGGTTGTCAACCGCCCCACTCCCCCACCCGTGCGGATCCTCCATTACGCGGCCGCTCAAAGGTCGAAATGCTTGAATCCCCGGCTGCATCGCTTTGCTATTCCCGGTAAAACAGCTTTTTTCGGTTGGTGAACACATAGGCGACCGAATAAATCGTCCCGATAATCAGCAATGTGGTCAACACGTGGTGGGAAATCCAATCGACGAACGTTTTCATATTCCGTTGTGCGCCTCCTTGTTCCGGTTGCCGAATCGTCTTCTTACTAGCCTATCCGAACCTTTCCACTTCTACCCAAGAGGGGGACGGCAACGTAGCGTGGTCCGTACGATCGGCTTCCGCGTATTTGTGACGACGAGTGAAACCGGGCTTTCCTGCCTTGACAGGGCAAGAAGAATCGAATAAACTCAATTCATAGTAAAATAATCGGAATAAACGGTTATAATCCGATTCAAACGAATGGAGGATCCCGCGATGGAACGATCGATCTCGATAAGCCATAATGACCTTAAGCTGGCAGCCAGCATTCATTATCCCGCGGCATGCGACAAGTTTGCGGACCGGAAGCTGCCGTTGGTCGTCATATGCCACGGGTTCGTGGGCAGCCGGATGGGCGTGGACCGGCTGTTCGTTCTGGCGGGGCGCGAATTCGCGCGGCAAGGGTCCCTCGTGATCCGGTTCGATTTCGCGGGCTGCGGGGAGAGCGAAGGGATCTACGGGGAGCACGGACTCGATTCCATGATCGCCCAGACCCGTTCGGTGCTGGACTACGGACTCGGCCTGGATTGCGTGGATCCGCTTCGGGTCACGCTTATCGGGCATAGCCTCGGCGGCGCCGCCGCGCTGCTGACCGCGACCCGCGACAAGCGGGTCAAGTCGCTGGCGCTATGGTCGCCGGTCGGCCATCCGTTTTCGGACATCACGCGCATCGTCGGTCGCGAAGTCTATAACGAGGCCGTGAAGCGGGGACGGGCGGACTATCTGGGGTACACGTTGATTCCCGCCTTTTTCGATTCGCTTCAGCTGCATCAGCCTTTCCAGGAGGCTCCGAAGTTTCTCGGGGACGTCTTCATCGCGCACG
The DNA here is from genome assembly GCF_019400745.1 of Cohnella sp. CFH 77786. GTDB lineage: Bacteria > Bacillota > Bacilli > Paenibacillales > Paenibacillaceae > Cohnella. The sequence continues at coordinate 288,782 of NZ_WJIB01000003.1, forward strand.
GGACCGGCGACGACATCATTCCGGCCGACTACAGCTTTCTGCTCGAGAAAACGTTCTGGCTGCGCGGCGAAGGCCGGTGCGACAAGAACATTCTGTTCCAGGCGGACCACACGTATTCGAGAGGCATCCACAAGGCGGAATTGTTCCGTTCGACCGCCGAGTGGCTCGGAGCGCACGAAGCCCGGCAGCGCGATTGGCATCATTGGAGCATTTAACCTTCATCGATGCCGATCGTCTTGCGGGTTTGGGTAAATACGAATTCGACCGCATTGCGATGTCGCGAAGACTTAAAGCAGCGATTGGGACGGTATGCGAGAACGGGTATATCCGTAAACGGCGCGCAAGTGCAGCTGCGAATCATTTGCGCCATTCCAGTCGGTCGGGTTAAACCAACCATTTTCTTATAACTTTCGCGAAACCAGGATACGATTCGAAACCGCAGTCCAAATCGATTTCCTCAATGGACAGGTACTGTAAAAAACGGGTATAGCAAACTGTCAGGGCGATATTACCTGGCAGTTTTTGGTATACGCTCGGAAAATGCGTTGCTGGGTGCGGATTCATGATGATCAACATCAATATGGAAGACCGACAACCACTATAGGCGACCCACGAATTTATGGACGGGTTTATCTCGCAACCCATGGTCGCGGCATGATTTATGGGGATCCGGTGAAGGATAGGGATTAAGATCAAAACAAAATCTGTGGGATCGAATGGGTATAAATGAACTGTCAGGGTGATTCCCTGACGGTTTTTTTTTTCAGCGATAAATGCGTTAGAAATTGATATTCAAGTGGATTATTGATATATAAAGCGCTTTCACCCCGAATTATAATAAATCCTAAGCAAATAGAGATTAAGGAGGAATAAGATGAGTGCCAGCCTGACGAAAACTGCGGATTCCTCGATAACCGGAAAGCGATTCCAAATCAAGGATAAATACACACTCTTCTTGATGGCATTGCCTTTTCTTGCACTCGTTTTTTTGTTCTCTTATCTGCCGCTGTACGGGTGGATCTATGCGCTATATGACTATCAGCCGGGCATTCCGCTGGCGAATACGGACTTCGTCGGCCTGCAATGGTTTACTGCGATGGTATCGGACCAGGTTCAACGGGCAGAGATGTTCCGGGTTCTGCGCAATACGTTCGCCATTAGTTCACTCGGCATTGTGACTTCGATACTGCCCGTCATCTTCGCGATCCTTCTGACCGAGGTAAGAAATTCGAAGTTCAAGAGAATCGTTCAGACCTTGACGACTTTGCCGAACTTCATCAGCTGGGTATTGGTATATTCCTTCGCATTCATGCTGTTCTCGGTTGACAACGGCTTTCTCAATCACCTCCTGATGAGCCTCGGTTGGATTCGTTCGCCGACGAACATCCTCGCCGATGACGATCACGTGTGGCTCGCGATGACGTTATGGGGAGTGTGGAAAGGGCTCGGGTGGGGCGCGATCATGTACATCGCCGCGATTTCGGGCATCGATTCGGAATTGTATGAAGCGGCCAGAGTCGACGGTGCGAACCGTTTCCGCCAGATCTGGCACGTGACGGTGCCGGGTATCATCCCGACATACTTCGTGCTCCTCATTTTGTCGATTGCGAACTTTATCAATAACGGGCTCGAACAATATTTTGTTTTCGCCAATGCCATGAACATGAACCATATCGAAGTGCTCGATCTGTACGTGTATAACATTGGCATGGGGAACTCCAACTTCGGATTTGCGACCGCTGTCAGCATCATGAAATCCATCGTCAGCCTGTTCCTGCTGTTCGCGGCGAACGGCTTGTCCAAGCTCATCCGCGGAAAAGGCATCATCTAAGACGAGAGAGAAAGGGGAGAGCCCCATGGCGACCAGACAAAGATTTACCTTGTTCGACGCGTTAAACTACACGCTGCTCGGCTTGTTTACATTAGCCTGTTTCTTTCCGTTCTATTATTTGTTTATCAATACGATAAGCAACAACGACATAAGCAGCAAAGGGCTGGTCATGTTCTGGCCGAAGGGGTTTCAGTTGTCCAACTATGTGCATATTTTCCAAATCCCCGGCCTGGGCATGGCTGCGCTCGTGTCGCTCGGGCGTACCGTGATTGGCACGGCATTGACGGTTGCGGCGTCCGGCTTGCTCGGGTTCCTGTTCACGAAGAATCAGATGTGGGGGCGCCGGCTGTGGTATCGATTCATTGTCGTAACCATGTACTTTAACGCCGGTCTGATACCCTGGTACCTGACCATGCGCAATCTCGGACTGACCAACAACTTCCTGGCTTATATCGTGCCTGGGATCGTATCTCCGTTCTTCATTATTTTGGTCAAAACGTACGTAGAGTCGACGCCGATTGCCCTGCAGGAATCCGCACAGATTGACGGGGCGGGAAACTTCACGATCTTCAGGAAGATCGTCATGCCGCTCATTACGCCGATTCTGGCTACCATTGCGATTTTCTCTGCCGTCGGTCAGTGGAACCAGTTCCAGGACACGCTGTTTCTTGTGACGAATCCGAAGCTCTTCACGCTTCAGTTCATTCTGTATCGATATTTGAACGAGGCTTTGTCTGTCGCCGAACTCATGAAACAAGCGATGAGCGGGGGAGGATCGGTGGCGAATCTGGCTTTGCAGCCGACGCCGACCTCAATCCAGTCCACGGTTTCGATGGTCGTCGTCATCCCGACCTTGCTCGTCTATCCATTCTTCCAGCGGTATTTTGTGAAAGGCATCATGATCGGCGCGGTTAAAGGCTAGCGCGCCGATCTGACCCACAAACTCTTTCAAGGAGGTGGTTCATTCGTTGCCAGCGATTGCAACGGAGTAATCGGTCAATTCCGGACTTCTTAGCACATATTGCGCATTTTGAACGTAAAAGCGGTTCAATTGACAAGGGAGGTTTTCAGCATGACTAGGCAAAAGAAATGGGCCTTTCTCGTTGTCCCTGTATGCCTGATGATGATTTTTACCGCGGCATGCAATTCCGGAGGAGCCGGCAAAACGGGCTCGTCCAGTTCCACGAGCAGTACGGAAACAGCAAGCACTTCGGACAACGGAGTCATAACGGACTGGTCCAAGCAACCGGAAATGACCTTGACTGTCTTCGATACTTTGGCCAACTTTGCGGGCGAGCAGCAGGGCTGGTTCGCCAAGCTGATCAAGGACAAGTTTAATATCAAACTGAACATCGTCGCACCGAACCTGTCAGGCGGTGCGCAAATGATCGCTACGCAGATGGCATCCGGCGACCTGGGCGACCTTGTTGTAGGACTCGGAGGCAAGGATTATCAGAATGCGATCAAATCAGGAATGATCCTCGACTGGACGAAAGACGGTCTGCTCGACAAATACGGCAAAAATTTGGAGAAGTATGCCGCTCAGGCACTTGATGCGAACAAGAAACAATACGGCGGCGGCACAGCGATTTACGGCATCGGGCATAACGTTGGCACCGGCGAAGGACCGAGCGAAGGAGCGGACATGACGTTCGGACCGATGCTTCGCTGGGATTTGTACCAGAAGCTCGGCAGCCCTCAGATCAAGACGCTTGACGATTATCTGCCGATTCTGAAGAAGATGCAAGAGATGGATCCGAAGAGCGATTCGGGCAAGAAAACGTATGGAATGTCGCTGTGGTCCGACTGGGATGGAGATTGGTCCACCTTGGCTAAAGTTACAGCGCAATTCTACGGCTATGGGGAAGGCGACGGCTTCAATCCCGGGGACATGATTCTTACCAAAGCCGACGGTCCGGAATATCAAGGATTTCTAGATGATAACAGCTACTATATGCAAGGACTGGAGTTCTATTTCAAGGCGAATCAGATGGGACTGCTCGATCCGGATTCCCTGACTCAGAAATTCGGCGATGTTTCGAACAAATTCAAGGACGGCCAAGTGCTCTTCTCGCAATTCCCTTGGGTTTCCAACGCGTATAATACGCCGGCTCATACGTCGGAAGGCAAAGGATTCGCCCTTGTTCCGTTCCAGGACGAGAAAGTGTACTCCTCTGGCTTCAATCCTTACGGCGGCCCATGGATCTGGTCGATCGGCTCCCATACGAAGGATCCTGCGCGTGTACTGGCATTCGTCGATTGGTTGTTCTCGCCGGAGGGCGTGCAGGAAACCAACATCGGTCCGAAAGGCCTCGCATGGGATATCGGCAAGGATGGCAAGCCGGCATTGACCGATTTCGGCAAGAAGGCAACGGCTAACGGCGACACACCGATACCGGCGCAATATGGCGGCGGAACTTGGAAGAACGGTGTTTCCGCGCTTAACAATGCGACACTTGCCACGTCTCAGATTAACCCGAATACCGGGGAACCGTATGATTACAACCTGTGGAAATCGACGTTGACCGCTAATCCGGATCCGGTGACGAAGAGCTGGCGGGAAGCGATGGGCGTGACCACCTCGAAGGAATTGTTTGTCAAGAACAACCAGATCGCGGTTACGAAACCGTTCTTCAACGGACAGCCGGCGGCTCAAGAGCCCTCGGATATCAAGCTGAAGCACAGCCAGGTTGGCAAGGTCATCAAGGAATACTCCTGGAAGATGATGTTTGCCAAGAACCAGGGTGAATTCGACCAATTGAAGCAGCAAATGGATCAGAAGGCAAAAGGCCTCGGCTATGACGATGTCGTCAATTGGGAAGTTCAGCAAACGAAAAATACAGTATTCAAGATGTACAAATAAGCAAGAATAGTACGTCTCCCCGTTACGTGCGAGAAGCTGTTTCTTCTATGACAACGCACGCCGATGGGAAGAAAATAAGGTTGGTGCTTCGCTTCCCGTACCCGATCCTGCGATCGGGTGCGGGAAGTTTTTGGTTTAGAAATCATAACGTTTACCGATGGTATAATAGGCTCATCTAACAAGCATGAGGTGTGTCAGCATGGCTCTACCGAAGCATTTGGGCGTCACGACGAAATTCGTACTCACTTTTATATCCATCCTGACGGTATCGATGTCGTTCATGGGCTATATTCTGTATTACCAGTCCTCTCAGGCGGCCATCGCACAGGGGCAAATTCTCATGATGCAGAACGTGCTGCAAATGAGGGACGGCATGTCTCAGAAAGTGGACATGGTCCAGAACGTATCCCAAATCGTTGCCTTTAATCAGCAAATCCAAAATTTCCTCGGGACTAGTTTTTCGGGCAAACCATTCCAAATGATCGATTACCGATACAACATCGCTCCGATTTTGGGTAATCTGATGCTGCAGAACACTTATATACACACCATGCGGATCTTCATGGCCAATAACGAGATACCGGAACTCTACGACAGTTTCTACCATCTGAAGCGTGTGGAGTCAGACCCGTGGTATGCTTCGTTCATCCGTTCAACGGTGGTGGGAGATTGGCAGGGGCTTCATACGGAGAAGAGCTTTGTCGGCAATTTCGATGCAAGCGTCCAGAAGAAGGTATTCACTTACGATCGAAAAATCTATTCGTCCAATAGTACGGCGTTGGCCGGAGTCCTGGAGATCGAGGTCGATCACGACTTTCTGTTCGATGGGCTCAAAAATCCGCGAAGCGCGCATTTCGGCAGCATCTTCGTCGTTGACCGCCGGGGTGAGATCTTATCGGATAACGTGCCCCAGCTGGCAGCCGAATCCGCCAAGTCGCTCGGATTGCCGATACCTGCGCAGGGCACCGAGATTAACAAAATCATGGACGTCAAGGGAGAACGCTCCATTGTGATTTCCATCCCGCTCGGCGGGCCGGAGCTTTACGTTACAGGCGTCTTTCCCGTCAGTCCTTTCATCGAGAGCATGAGGCTTTCGCTGAAATGGATCATCGTGATCCTCTTATCCTCGCTGATCCTGCTCAGCGGCATCGTCACCTTTATTACCCATGCGCTTCTGCGTCGGATGAAAACGCTCGTAAAAGCGATGAAGCAAGTACGGGAAGGATCGCTGGACGTATCGGTCCCGGTCGCAGCGAACGACGAGTTCGGCCAGATGGCGGTAAGCTTTAATCTCATGACAGCCCGCATCCACGACCTTGTGGAGACGGTGTACAAGAGCCGCATCCTGGAGAAAGAAGCGGAGCTGCGGGTGCTCGAATCGCAAATCAATCCGCATTTCCTGTACAATACTCTGGCGACGATTTCCTGGGTCGCGCGGAAGGTCCGTTCGCCCGAGATTGCCCATCTGTCCAATTCACTGGCCAAATTTTACCGTCTGGTGTTGAACAAAGGAAAGTCAGCTATACTCATAAGAGACGAAATCGAGATGGTCAAGGCATACCTTGAGATTCAGAAATTCCGTTTCGAGAATATGTTTGACGCTGAGTTTCGCATCGACGACGGGGTTCTCCCTTATACCGTTCCGAAAAATATTTTACAGCCGCTGGTGGAGAACGCGCTGTCGCACGGCATCGAACCGAAACGCAGCCACGGCACGGTCATCATCGAGGCCGGACTGAACGGCAACAACGTTGTCTTCCGGGTCATTGACGATGGCGTCGGCATGGACCGCGATCGGGTTCAGGCTGTGCTGAGGGGACAAATCCATCGGACAAGCGGCAGCGGTTATGCGGTTCGAAATATTATTGAACGGTTAAACGGTTATTACGGAGACGATTACAGCTTCGAATTATTCAGCCGGCCAGGAATCGGTACGGTCTTTGTCATCACGCTGCCGAAGGAGTGAGTGTCCCATGTTATCCTTGCTTATTGTGGAAGATGAACGGTGGGAACGCGAGGGTCTCGTCGATTTCCTCGACTGGAAATCTCTCGGCATGGAGATAATTGGAACCGCCTTCGACGGCATCGACGGATATGAGAAGGCGATCGCGCTGCGGCCGGACATCATTATAACCGATATTCGAATGCCAGGCATGACCGGACTGGAGATGGCCAAGCGGATCCGCGAGCAGCTCCCCGACGTGCGATTCGTGGTCCTTACGGGGCACGGCGAATTCGAATATACCCGGGAAGCGATCAGCCTGCACGTGGACGATTATGTGCTCAAGCCGGTGGAAGAGAAGGAGATAAGGAGAGCGATGCATCGCGTCTCGCAGGAATGCGCGCTTCTCCGGAGCAGGCGGGAGGACAATGAGCGGCTCGCGGAGATGCTGCAATTCGGGGCGCGCATTGCGGCGGAGAAGCGGCTCTCCGAGCTGCTCCGCGACAGGGTGAGCAAGGACCTGGGGGAGAACGAGCTTCTCGAAGGCGCAGAGGAGCTTCGGGCCGATGCTTACGAGGTGATCGTCATTGCGCCGACCGAATCGGGCATCCGTGAAGAGGAGGTTCGAAGGCTGATTGGCCGTCCATGCTTCATCGTAGGCTGCGAAGAACTGCCTGGCGGATTGGCCGTGGTTCTGCCGGAGCACGCTCCCGGAACACAATCTCCGGAACAAACCGCCAAGCTACTGCTCAAGGAATGGAACCATACAATGGCGAACGTTCCCGCGATCGGAGCCGGAGCTACGGCTAGCGGTCTCGTCGCGTTGAAGGACTCTTACAGTCAGGCACTGAACGCAGCCAAATACGGGTTGTTCTACGGCCATTCCGGCTTGATTAAGGCAGAAGCGGAGGAGCAGGCGGGACTCCGATTCTCCGAGCAGGCAGGGAATTTTCTTGCGGCGTGGCAGGAGATGTCCCGGCGGATCCGGCTTCACCTGCTCGCTCTGCAGGAGAAAGAAGTCCACATGCAGCTCGAAGCGATGATCAAGTCGATTGCCGATGCGCCCGGCGCGTACGTCGCAGCTTTACTTAACGCGCTTATCATCGAGCTTTCGGTGCTTGCCGAAGAGCAGGAAGGGAATAAGGGCAGCATCGAGCAGCTGGTTGCCATGCACCGACTTCAGGACATGCACGACTATGTGAAGAGCTATATAAGCGATATTATGCATCTTCTGGAAGAGAAGAGGAACAACAAAGACAAATATATCGTTGACAGGGTGATCCGCCTCATTGACGAGCGGTACGGATCCGGCGGACTCAGCCTCACGATGCTCGCGGAAGAAGTGTTCGTGTCGCCGAACCATCTGAATACGATGTTCAAGAAAGTAACGGGGAGAACGGTTCATCAGTACCTGGCGGATATCCGGATGAGCAAGGCGGAAGAGCTGCTTCGCACAACAAAGCTTAAAGTATCCGAAATCGCCGGCCGTATCGGAGTGTCTAACTTTTCCTATTTTTGCTCCATCTTCAAACAGCAGTTCGGCATGAGCCCCGGTGAATACCAGGAGCTGATGCAGCGGAAACGAACGGAACCGAGGTCGACCTGACCGCCAAGCTGAAGAATCCCGGAAATATCGAATCGAATCCGATCGCCTTTGCCCGTTTGCCGGCAAAGGCGGTTTTGTTTTGTCGGAAAAAATTTCAAAAATATCGTCCTTTCGGTCCATCCGAAACCGGGTTTCCATCGTCTAATGTGTATCCAAATGAGAGCAGGCAGCATGAACCGGTCCGCGCGTCAGGGGGAGGGGACCCCCGGCGCGGATTTCCCCCACGATACGCCTCCCGATCATGGATGAAAAAAGCAACCGGAGGAGAAGAACGGAATGAAGGGAACCCGGACACCCGGGATGGGGAAATGCGGAGTGGTTTTGTCCTTCCTGCTGATTGTATTCGGCCAAGCCGGATGCCAACCGGCCGGCCTATGGGGAAGCAGCGAGCTTGCAGCCGGCGCAGGCAAGGCGGCATGGGCCGGCGAAGCGGCGCCTGCCGCGGGATCCGCAAGGGAAGGAGCACCGAGTTCGCAGGACGGGGCGCTGTCCGTGAAGCTGGCGACGGCGAAAGCGCAGCCGGAAACGCAACCGGAAACGCAGCAGCATCCGCGGCCGAAGACGGCTCCAAAGCCGAGCCCTGCGGAAGCGGAAAAACCGACGGGGTCGGCCGGCAAAGCGGAGAAAAGCAAAGTCGTCGCGCTCACGTTCGACGACGGACCTGACGGCAAGTACACGCCCCAGGTGCTGGACATTTTGAAGAAGTACAACGTGAAGGCCACCTTCTTCGTCGTCGGGAAGCAGGTGGAGAAATATCCGGACGTTACGCTGCGGATCGTCCGGGAGGGACACGATATCGGCAACCACAGCTGGTCGCATCAGGACCTGACGAAGCTGACCGGCCAGGCGCTCGACGATGAGATCGACCGAACGCAGGAAGCCGTCGCGCAAGCGGCGGGAGGCTACACGCCGGACTTGGTTCGCGCGCCGTACGGTGCAATTTCGGACTCATTGCTTGATTATTTGCACGACCGGAAATTTCACCACGTCTATTGGTCGGTCGATCCGAGAGATTGGGCCGGCACCCCGGTCGCCGCGATGCGGGAAAACATCCGCAAGCACGTTCGTCCGGGCAGCGTCATCCTGCTGCACTCGTTCGGCGGCCGCAAGCATGCGATCGAGCATACGGTCGAATTGCTCCCCCAAATCATCGAAGATTTGCGGAAAGCGGGATACGAGTTCGCGACGGTGGACGAAATGATCGATGCCGAGGAAGCGAACGCGTCGGTAATCAAATAAGCGCTCCCGATATGCCGAAGCAGGCCAGCCTGTTTCGGCATTTTGCTGTACGCCCAAGTTTCCCACGGCTCGCGCAAAGGTAAACAGATGGCACAAACCGGTGGAAATCCACGGATTCATGCGGGTTCGGAGGGAACGTATAGTAACAGTAAAAGAAGCGTTTTCAAGAAAGGATCCGGTGAGCCGTCTTGTACTCGCACTCCCAAGCGAAAAAAGTCGCCATTCCCTCGAAGTCGGTCAGAAACGCGTATTGGAATCCCAAACGAAGGGAGGCGCTTGCCGGCTGGCTGTTTCTGGCGCCCGAATTGCTCGGCATGATCGCGCTTAGCCTGTTTCCGATTCTGTTCTCGCTGCTGCTCAGCTTTAGCGAATGGAATTTGGTCGGCGGCCTGTCTTCCATCCGCTTCGCCGGTTGGGACAATTTCGCGGCGATGCTGGAAGACGACAAGATCGGCAAAGCGCTCAGGAACAACTTCGTTTATACCCTCTTCACCGTACCGGTCGGTTTGTTCCTGGCCTTGGTTCTCGCCGTGCTGATCCATACCCGGGTGTATGGAAAATCCTATTTCAAGGTCGCTTTTTTCATCCCCTACATTTCCTCCATCATCGCGCTCGGGGCGATATGGAGCGCCTTGTTCCACCCTTCATACGGTCCGGTCAACCGGTTCCTGCTAAGCGTCGGCGTGGAGGATCCGCCCAAGTGGCTGGCCGATCCGCAGTATTCGTTAACCGCGATCATGATCATCGCGATATGGGCGGCAATCGGCTATAAAATCGTCATTTACATTGCCGGGCTCGGACAGATTCCCGACGAACTGTACGAGGCGGCGAGCATCGACGGGGCCGGCAGCTTCCAGCGTTTTTTCCGGATTACGCTCCCGCTTCTGAAGCCGACCCTGTTTTTTCTGTTCATCACGACGCTGATGTCCTCGTTCAAAGTGTTCGATCTCGTCGCGTTCTTGACGGGCGGGGGACCGAACGATTCTTCCACGGTGCTGGTCTATCGAATCTATGAGGAAGGCTTCCGCCATTTCCGGATGGGGTATGCGTCCGCGATTTCCTGGCTGCTGTTCGTCATCGTCGGACTTGTGACTTTCGTCTCCGCCAGAATGCAGAGAGAGCGTCACGATGTCCCGGGAGGCCGGTTCGGATGAGCCGGGCGAAGGCGGGTAAAATCGTCGCGACCGCGCTTATGGCCGCGTTCTCCGTCCTGTTTCTCGTCCCGCTGATTTGGATGGTATCCGCCGCTTCGAAAGTCGAGAGCGAGGTGCTTGAATATCCGATCCGCTGGATCCCGGACCATTGGAACTTCGCCGCGAATTTCCGGACCGTGTGGCTCGGCGACGTGCCGTTCGCGTTGTTCTATTGGAATTCCTTCAAGCTTGCGGCCGCGATGACGCTGGGCACCCTGCTTTTCTCTTCGATGGCGGCCTTCTCCTTATCCAAGCTCAGGTTCAGAGGCCGGGACCTCGCTTTCGGACTCCTCCTGTCGTTCATGATCATTCCGCCCGAGGCGACGCTCGTTCCCCGGTACATGCTGATGAAATGGTTTCACCTGTATAACTCCCACGAAGGCTTAATCGTGATGGGTTTGTTTTCGATTTACTTCACGTTTCTGCTCCGGCAGTTCATGCTGGGCATCCATAACGATTTCATAGAAGCGGCCCGAATGGACGGGGCAGGGTACGCGACCGTGTATTGGCGCATTATGATCCCGCTCAGCAAGCCGATCCTGGCGACGGTGGCGATCATCAAATTCATTTGGTCGTGGAACGATTACCAGAATGCGCTGATCTTCCTCATCGACCGCGATTTATATCCGATACCGCTGGGCATGCAGCTGTTCCGCAACGATTTCGCGGATAACTATTCGGTGCTCATGATGGCTTCGTTGTCCGCCATCGTTCCGCTGCTCCTCGTGTTCGTCGTTTTGCAGAAACAGGTGATCAAAGGAATCTCGCTGGGCGGAGTAAAAGGATAAGGTCATCAAATGGCACCGATACGGCAAAATTTTACACCGCTGAATAAACCGCTTTCATCATACAATGAGGTTGCGGTTGCTCATGTCTCACCAGATGGAGGGGAGATCGCATGATGAAGAAGACCCGGTCCGTTCTGATCGCCGCGATGCTCGTCGTTTCCTTGCTGGCTGCCTGCTCGGGCGGGAACAATGCGGATCAGCGGGCAAGCGAACCCGCAAAGGCAGGGGAGCCGTCCGCCAGTCCGACTCCGCCGGCCAAAACGGCGGATCCGGTGACGCTCAAATTTTACCACCCGTACAATGACGCGGACGCGAGCGGGATGGAACAGGTCATCGCCGGCTTCGAACGGCAGAACCCGGATATCCGGGTGGAGATGGTCCCGCTGGTGCCGGGCAATTCGGTCGAGTCGCTCGTGAAACTGGACGTGGCGCTCGCTTCCGGCGAACAGGCGGATATCGTGTTCATGCCGAGCGTAGAAGAGACGATGGCCCGCGCGGCCCTCGGCGTACTCGCGCCGCTCGACGATTTGTACGCGGCGGCCGGCATCCGTCCGGAGGAAGAGTACTACCTCAACCCGAAGTACGACGGCAAATATTACGGCGTGATGAACACGACCACGAACTGGATGGTTCTCTTAAATGAAGACGCTCTCAAAGAAGCAGGGTTGACGGCGCCTACCTTCGGCTGGACATGGGACGACTTTCGAGATTACGCGAAAAAAATGACCAAAGGAGAAGGACCGAACAAACGGTACGGAACCTACTTCCACAACTGGGGCGAATACGCCAACATGATCGTGTTTACGGACCGCAAAAACCCCTTTCTGACGGAAGAGCTGAAGCCGCAATTCGACGATCCGAGCTATAAGCCGTTTTTCGAAATGAGGCGCGCGATGGAAAGCGAGGACCATAGCGCGAAACCGTACGCGGACGTCATCGGAGCGAAGCTGAATTACCGGACGGAGTTTTTTACCGGCAAAGCCGCCATGCTCATCACGGCCAACTTCGCTCTCACCTCGGTCGGGGATCAGAAGAACTATCCGCACGCGTTCAAAACGGTGGTCGCGCCGCTCCCCCGTTCTTCCCCGAACGTGGAACCGGGACTCACGCACATCGGCGGCACGTACTTGGCCATTCCGGCGGAATCGAAGCATCGGGAACAGGCGTTCAAATTCATCCGTTACGCGACGACGGACAACAAGGACCGGATCTGGCTTTCCGGCTGGAAGAAAGCCGATTCGAACGCTCTCGTGGACAGGATTTACGGCCAAGACGCCGCCCTGCTCGATCTCGCGTCGCTCAAATCGACGCTCTACGACGAGAGAGTCCGGACTTCCGTGTCTCCGGATATCGCGGTTCCTTACGCCAATCAGTTGAAGAAGGTTTTGGAGGACGGGTTCAGCAAGTTCATCTTGGATAACATCACGGTGGAGGAAGCCCAGAAGCGGATGATGGAGGAAGCGGACAAAATCATCAAACAGAATGCGAAGTAAGGAGCATACGATAGAAGGTAATCGCGTGCCGATCATCCTGCGCGATCTCGGAAGAGAGGGTCCGCTATGCGCACGATCCGCCGGTTCGCCTTCTATCGCCGGCTTCAGGTTTCTTTTCTGGCTTTGATCCTGCTGCCGCTCGCGGCCGTGTCCAGCATCAGCTACTACAATACGCAGCAGAGCGTCCGGGAGAACATGCGGAACCATAACGAACGATCCGTCTCGCTGCTGGCGGGCGACCTGCTCCGCATGATCGACGACGTGACCTATGCGTCGAGCTTTTTCGTCCAGGATCCGGCCGCACTCGCGCACCTCCGAGCTTTTCATGCGATGTCCAAGATCGACAGCTTCGAGGATTACTTGCATTACAGGGAGATCCGGGATTTTTTCGACCTCGTTTCCCTGCGGATGCTCAACAGCCGCCTCCGGATGTTCGTGGCCAATCCGGCGGGCTTCATCGTCCAATCGTCGGGCGGGGATATTCCGCTGGAGCGGATACAAGGCATCCATGCGCGGCTGGAGCCGCTGGTGGATCCGAATAAGAGCAAGGTCATGCAATGGCTGGGCACGCTTCCGGCGGATAACGACGGTCCGGCCGGGGACTATTACGTGGCGCGCGTCATTCGCGACCCGGGCGATTTCACCTGGCTGGCCACCGTCTATACGATCATCCCGGACCGGTTTTTCGAACAACTGCTCGATCCGGCGGTAAACGCGAACGTCGCGCTGTATGACGGCGAGTGCCGGTTGATCGCCGGCCAAGCCGGAGTTCCTTGCCGGGCGGCCGCCGCGAATTCCGAACGGATCCGCTCGGAAGCGGAGATTCCCAAGAACGGCTGGAAGCTCGTGCACGAGACGCCGGAATCGGAAGTCACCGGGGCGATCAAACGCAATTTCTATTATTCGGCGGTCGTCGTCGTCGTTTGCGTGGCGCTGTTTTTCCTCATCTCGGTCTGGATCGCCCGCCGCCTGTACGAGCCGATCCGGCAATTGAAGCTGGGGATCCGGCGATTCGGAGAAGGGGAGCTGTCCGTCCGGTTCCGCATCCGAAGCGGCGACGAAATGGAAGAGCTCGGCCAAACGCTGAATACGATGGTCGACCAAATCAATCGTCTGATCGCGGACATCAAGCAAGAACAAGAAGAAAAGCGGGAACTCGAGCTCAAGGCTCTTTCCTCGCAAATCCATCCCCACTTTCTCCTCAATACGCTGAACTCCATCAAATACAGCTTGATCGCGGACCATGACGAATACCATAGCCGCAAAATCGCGTCGATCATGACTTTGCTTCGGGCCGGCATGAAATTCGGAGAGCCGTCTACTCTCAGGGAAGAATGCGTTCTCCTGAACCATTACGTGGACATTATGCGGATGCGCAACGAAATGGATATGGAATGGGTCGTGGAGCTTGCTCCGGGCACAGAAGACGTCATGCTGCCCAAGCTTCTGCTGCAGCCCCTGGTGGAGAACGCGATCATCCATGGATTCCCGGGGGTGGCAAGAAAGCCGCGTATCCGGATCCGTTCCGAATGGGAGGACGGTCTCGTCCGGATCGAGATCGAGGACAACGGGGCCGGTTGCGGCAGGGAGAAGAGGGAATGGCTGAACCGGCTGTTCGCGGAAGGGCAGAAGGCGGATTTCGAAGGTTATGGACGGGTGGGTATGGTCAATGCGTTCATGCGGCTGCGCAAAACGTACGGAGTCGGCGCGGAGATGTTCCTGCGGGAGAATGCCGCGGGCGGGCTTGCCGTGATCGTTCGCTTTCCCGCCCGGAAAGGGGGTGAATCCGATGTGGAAGGTTCTGCTGGCGGATGACGACGTGCCCATGATCAAGTATTGGAGCAAACGTCTTCCGTGGAAGAGCCTCGGTTTCGAGGTCATCGGACTTGCCCATTCCGGGAACCATGCGCTGCAGCTGTTCCGGAAGACGATGCCGGACGTGCTGATTACGGACATCGGCATGCCCCGGCCGGACGGGCTGGAGCTGGCCTCGCAAGTTCGGGCGCTTAAGCCGGAGGTCCGGATCGTTTTCCTCACGTGTCACGAAGAATTCGGGTATGCCCGCAAAGCCCTGCAGCTGAACGCGGTCGATTATTTGATCAAGGACGAGCTGACGGAAGCGATCTTGTTGGAATCGCTCCACAAAGTGTCCTCTTCCCTCGCGGAAGAGCTTTCGAGAAAAGGAGAAACGTTGTATTTGCAGGATATCGTCCGGGACCGCGAAATCATGAAGCGGCGTTTCCTCCATCGGGTGCTGACGGCTCGGCACCCGGAGGAAATGGCGGCGCACGGAAGCCGAATCGGCATCCGCTGGGAAAGCTCCCGCTTCTTGATCTCTCTGGGTTTCATCCGGCTGGAGGGATTTCCGGACCACTACCGCTACCGCGATTTGCCGCTGTTGCTGTACAGCGTGTGCAACATCTCGGAAGAGCTTCGCACGGACCTTCTGCCCGTGGACACGTTCCAGCACCAGGAGGTTTACGTCGTATGCATCGTGAATTACAGCGCCGATCTGAGACACAATCCGTATGAACGGTTTCGATATTTTTTGACGGAACTGCAAACCAAGACGAAGCGGTTTTTGAACCTGGACGTCAGCTTCGGCCGGATCGCCGGATTCGAAGGCATCGGAGAGTTGGCAACGAACCTCGGCAGCTTGAAGGAGGAGATCGGATCCGCGTTCTACGGGATGCCGGAGGGGGCCGGGGAGGCGAGGTTTTTCGCGTCGGACAAGATCGCCGCTCTCGGCGAAGATTGGGCAAAAGTCCGAATGGCCTTCCTGCACCGGAACCGCGGCGCAACCGACGGCGCTTGGGACCAACTCCGCGCCGCAGCCGCCCGAATGAAGCCCGATCCCGCCGTCCTGCTCGGAAAGTTCTCGCAATGGGTTCGCGTTCTGGAGCTCGATGCGGATCAGCCGGGCGATCAGGATTTCCACGATTGTCTGGCGTTAAGCCAAACGTTGGGGGACGCCATGGCCTTGGTCAAGCGAAAAACATGCGAGCTGGCCGACCTGATGGCGGGGAATAGGCACGATAAACCGTCGAAAATCGTGCAGATCGACCGCTATTTGGCGGAACGTCTGTCCGAGAACATTTCGCTCACCGCATTGGCGGATCACCTTCATTTGAATCCGAGTTACCTGTCCCGTTACTTCAAGCAGGAAACCGGCATGAATTTCACGGATTACGTTCATAAATTCAAAATGCAAGCCGCCTGCCGCCTGCTGAAGCAGGACCAGCACAATGTCGAAACGATCGCGGCGAAGCTGGGGTATTCGGAGCGGACCTATTTTTCGAAGCTATTCAAAAAATATATCGGCGTCAATCCCAAAGACTACCGCTAGAAGAACCGCGCAACACGAAACGAAGGGATGTGGCCGGGATGTTCAAGAAAGCTTGCTTTGCGCTGGGAATGATCCTGCTCGTCGGATCGGCCGTCTGGATGGCGCTGCGGCCGGCCGGGACAGACGGAAATCCGGGGGAACGGGTGATCGCCTACGTGAATCAAGAACCGATCGAGGTGCGCGAATTCGCATTGTTTTTGGATCGGGCAAAAGCAAACGTATTCTCGTACTTTCATCGGAAGTACGGCGCCGAAGATTCGCCTTCGTTCTGGACCTCCAATTTCGCGGGGGAAGTGCCGTTGGAGCTGGCGAAACGGGCGGCGATGGAGGAATTGGCGGCCGTAAAAGTCCAACAATTGATGGCCCGTGAATACGGCGTTTTGGAAGACATCGGCTACGGGGCATTTTTGGAGAATCTGTCCCGGGAAAACGAACGGAGGAAGCAAGCGGCGCGGAATGGCCAGGCGATCTACGGTCCCCTCCAGTACGACGAAAGCGGCTATTACCGCTACGTATACTCCAATGCCGTAATCGAGCTTAAGAAAGTTTGGAGCGAGCGGGAGGTTTTTTTACGGAGGATGAACGGAGGCGGCGCTATGAAGAACTGAAGGAGCACTTCTACCGCAATCCGGACGAAATCACCTTTTTGACGGTTACGGCGCTCTTCGCCGAGGACGGAGGCGCCGCCCGGGAGAACCGGGAAACGGCCAAAGCCGCGATCGAACGAATCCGGCAGCGGATCGCCGCAGGAGAGCCTTATGAAGAAGTCGCCGCGCTTCTCGCGAAGGAAGAACCCGGGAAATGGCTCGTTCGCGAGCGGACGTTTCTGGAGAATGAAAACCGGGGGGAAGCGTATATGGGTCCGTCTTTGCTTCGCGAAGCGGTCAAGCTGCCGGTCGGCCAGATCAGCGAAATCGTGGAAGAGGAACAGGGGTACTCCCTGCTGAAAACGATCGAACGGATAGATCGGGGATATATCCCGTATGTCGAAGCGCGGGACGACGTGGAGCGGAGAATGATCGATGCGGCATACGAAACGGAAGTGCGCCGGCGGATGGGGGTGATGCGTTTGGAAATCCTGAGGGATGTGTATGATCAAGCGGAAATGTGAGCGATTGCAATTTATGAAGGAAGGGATAGGATATGCGAATTCGCTCCGCAATTCGAAGAATCGGGCTCTTGATGTCGATGTTCGCTCTTCTGTTCTCGACCGCGATTATGGTACCCGCGTGGATCGACGACGCCCATGCCGACGGGACCTCCTATTACGTCGATTCCGTCAGCGGCAACGATAGCTACGACGGGTTAAGCAGCGCCACCCCCTGGAAATCCCTGAACAAGGTCAATGCCGCCACTTTCCAGCCCGGCGACCGGATCTTGTTCAAATCGGGCTCCGTTTGGAACGGGCAATTGCGCCCCAAAGGCTCCGGAGCCGTCATTGGCGGCATCGCGTCCCCGATCGTCATCGACCGCTACGGAACGGGGAACAAGCCGATCATCAACGGCAACGGGCTCATCGGAGGAACGATCCACCTCTATAATCAGCAATATTGGGAGATCAACAATCTGGAAGTGACAAACCGCGATCCCGGTCTCGTGCCCGGAAACCGGCAGGGCGTCTACATTCAGGGGCAAGACGCGGGGACGCTTAACCATATTCGGATCCGAGGACTGTACGTCCATGACGTGACGGGACAGAATACGAACGACATGAAAATCACCGGCGGCATATTCGTGGTCGTAACGGGTACGGCGGTGAGGACGAACTGGAACGACGTGCTCATCGAGGGCAATACCGTGGAGAGGGTCGACCGATCCGGCATTTGCACCTACAGCTCCTGGGGAATCAACGGTTCGGCGAGCTTCGCGCCATTCACCAATGTTGCCATCCGCAACAACGCTCTGCACGATATCGGAGGCGACGGCATCGTGCTTCGGTCCTCCGACTATGGAGTCGTGGAATACAATGTGGTGTCCAAAGCGCATGCCAGGGACACCCATTATGACGTTGCGATTTGGGCGATCAATTCGAACCATCCGGTCATCCAGTTTAACGAAGCTTACGATACGCAGACGACGATGGACGGGCAGGGCTTCGATTGCGACTACAACAACAGGGGATGCACCATACAGTATAACTACAGCCACGACAACAGGGGCGGTTTCGTCCTGATCATGGGCACCACGTTCAACGATGATGTCGTGGTTCGGTACAACATCAGCCAAGGGGACCGGGAGAGGCTGTTCGAGATGAACCAAGGCTACGTTCCCCGCAACGCGCAAATTTACAACAACACGATTTACGTCCCTTCCACGTTGTCCGTGAAGTTCAACGAGCAGTCCTCCGGAAGCAACGGCAACGTCTACCTTTTCCGAAACAACATCATCCACAGCGCGGGATCTTTGACGTATGGGCCGGGGGATATGAGCTTCGATTCCAATCTGTTTTCCGGAAACCATAGTCCGACGGAGCCGGCCGATCCCCGCAAAATCACCTCCGACCCCCAATTCGTATGCGGAGGGTGCGGAGGCACGGGCAGGGACTCGGTGGGCGGCTACCGGTTGTATCAAGATTCGCCGGCACTCGGATCCGGCGTTCCCATCGCCGGCAACGGCGGGAGGGATTACTGGGGGAATTCCGTGTCCGCAACCGGCGCGCCGAACCGCGGGGCCTATAACGGCCCGGGAGTCGAGCGGAGCGATCCGAGCCTCCCGCCCCGTACGTGGACCGCATCGGATGACGCGACGGTCCGGGACGGAAGTTACGCGGACACGAATCAATCGGGAGCAACCACGCCGAGCGTGGAGACGAAAGCGGATGCCGTTTCGTACGCGCGCGAGGGGTATTACAAGTTCGATTTCGGCGGTTTTACGGGTACGGTGAACGAGGCAACGGTCATCCTGACCCCGCTCTCCGCCGGAACGTCCGGGATTCAAAATCAAGTCGCCTTCGTCAGCGACAATACGTGGACGGAAGGCGGAATCACTTGGAACACGAAACCGGCGTCCGGAGCGGTATTGGGGACGTATACCGTGACGCCGGGCGTCCCGATCCGCATCGACGTCACCTCCCAAGTAAGGGCGGCGATGTCCGGAGACAAGAAGATTTCCATCCGCGTCTTCTGCACGTCTCCCGCCGGCAGCCGGCCTTTGGTCTCCTACGGCTCAAGCGAACATTCGGATGCGCAGGTGCTCCCCGTGTTGCAAATCGATCCTTAGAAGCAGGCCGTCCGCGGCCGTAACGGAGAGGAGAAGATGATCGCATGAGCGGAAGGAGAATGCCGAGCCCAAGCGGCGACTATTGGGAGCCTTCGGTCGAGGGCGCGGAGGTGCCGCCGCCGGAGGGCAAACGGGTACCGTTCGGTTGGAGCGCTTATGCCGTTCCGGCTGCCGGAACGGGTAACTCCGCGCAATGGATATGGAATCGGGCAGCCGAAATCAGGGGCGAATCCGTGCGGCTCCGCATGACGGTAGCTCTGGACGCAAGAGAGGATAAAGTCGTAGAGTGTTACTTGCTAAGCAGTTGCCGGGTACTCGGCAGCCTGGACATCCGGTTCTCCTTCCCCATGCAGATTTACGAGCTGCCTTTGTCTTTATCCGACGCTGCAGCGGCCGTGAGAGAGGGAGTGGGCTTCCGCATGGTCAAGGGGGAGGAGCCTCTCTGGCTGTTCCGGGAAACCGGGGAGCCGGGAGAGGTTCTCCTGCGTCCGCATCTCTACGTGCCCGGCGCGGCGGCGGCCGATCTTGAGGAAGCGTTTCTCGGGCGCTTCGCCTCCTTGGCGTCTCTTCAGCCGTTCGGATGGATGGAAGGATGCGTTTTGGACGGATTATCCGCCTTGGAGGAAGCGACCGGCGAAGAGCGCTTCAAGGCGGCAAAACGCAAGCATCTGGCCCTGTTTCTCCCAGACGGTAACCGGCTCACGTACGAGGATCCCCGGACAAGGCCGTCCGACGGCACCTATTACGGCATCGAGGCAACGCTGCCCGTGGCGGCCATTGCCGAGGAGTTCCCCTCGAGCGCGGCGTTGGAAGAAGCGACGGCTTTCTTTGATCGGCTCACCGACACGGATGGCGTGATCATGGACGGGGATACGCTGTCCGCCGAGGGCTGCTATACGGTCGCCTACCCGCTGGCCGTGCTCGCGGCGTGCCGGCATGATCCCGCTCTCGCGGCGAGCGCCGTTCGGCAATTGGAGGCGAGAAGGGAGCGGCTCTGGCTGGGGGACGATCTCCACCTCCGCTGGAGTACGGACGGCGTCAGGACGTTCCGGAATTGGGCGCGCGCGTACGTGTGGTACTTGCTGGGCCTCGTCAAAACGGTATCCGTGCTCAGCCGCTCGAATATGCTGACTGCCGAAGCGCTAGAGCCCTGGAAGGACGAATTCGTCCGAAGCGCGCGGATCGCCATGCGGTATGTTTCGGACGACGGCCTATGGTACAGCTTCCTCGACGATCCTGCCTCCGGACCGGAAACGTCGGGCAGCGCCGGCATCGCTGCCGCCTTGGCGATCGGCTGCCGGGAACGGCTGCTGGAGGCGGACGCGCGCGGCATCGCTTTCCTCGCTTACCGTACGCTGATGCGCTATGTCACGCCGGACGGCCTGCTTACCGGATGCGCCCAGAGCAACAAGAACGGGGAACCGCTGCAACGGGAAGGCTACCGCGTCATTTTCCAGATGGGGATGGGGTTGCTCGGCCAGCTGGCAGCGGAGCGGATCCGGGGGAAGCGGACATGATCCGGGAATCCGGAGAGCCGATCCGGCCGATCCCGATTCCGGATCGCTGGTGCATCCACAGCTACTACACGGTGGATCCGTACGCACCGGACGGAAGCGGCAGGCTGCTGCTGGCGTCCGGACGGGAAGAGGAAGGCATCGCGGAAGTGCTGATCGTAAGTCCGGACGGCCGGGTCCTGGATCGGTTCGGCCGGACCGGGCTGCATGCCGGTTTTTACCATACGGGGTTGTGGCAAACGTGGAGTCCGGACGGCGGGTGCGTCTATTATCAGAGCGGAACGCTTCGGAGGCCCCTTATCGTCAGGCGGAGGCTAAGCACCGGCGAGGAAAGCATAATGGAAGGGGATATGGAGGGGGCCCCGCCGTTCGGGGAACCGATCCTGTCCGGCTTGATGGGCATGCTGTACGCGGCGGGTTACGGGAACGGCCTCTATTGTCCGGAGGCGGCGCCCGTCCCGTTCCGGCGGCGCGAGGCTCACGGGTTGTTCCGATTCGAATTCGGATCGGAGTCCGGTCCGCCGGCGCTGAGCGTCGCCGATCTTCTCGCGCGCCATCCCGAGCGGGAGCGTCTGGTGCAAAGCGAACGGGAATTGAAACGCCGGCTGGGGGAAGAGGAAGGATTGACCCTGATGGCCTATTGCGTCCGCTGGAATCGGAGCGGGAGCCGGATGTTGTTCTATTTCGGCAACCATTGCGTCGATCCGGGCCGGGGAGAGCCGAGGCTGGCCTATGTCTGGACCGCCGACCGGGAGCTGCGGGAGCTTCATCTGGCCTTGGATTTGAGCTATGGAAAGCCGGGGCTTCACTGGTCGTGGCATCCGGACGGCGAGCATCTGATCGGCTACGGCCCCGATCCGGAACAGCCGGAGCGCCTGTGCCTGGCCCAAGTCCGTTATGACGGCAGCGGATACCGCAAGATCAGCAAGCACGGGAGCGGCGGGCACCCGAGCATTTGCCCTGCCAACCACGACCTGCTCGTGACCGATACGTACGGAAATCCGGGAGTCGTGCAGTTCATCGACGTCCGGAGCGACAGCGAGATCCGGAGCTTCGTCTTGCCCCGCGTTTACGGCGGTACGCCGCCGGCAGGCCGGAACCGGTTCCTCGTCGACCATCACCCCGCCTTCTCGGCGGACGGCCGGAAGGTTCTGGTCAATACGCTGCCGGGACCGCTTGCCGTGGTGAACGAAATCGACGTTGCCGCGATCTGACTCGCGACGCCGGAGCAGGAGAACCTGCTTCGGCGTTTCCTTTTCCCGGGAGTTTACTCAAACCTTCATTTCTTCTGACATTGAGGTAACGATGAACCTCTATTCTTGTAAGTGTCTATCGATCCCGAGAATAGAGAGGAAGATTCACAGATGAAATGGAAGACATGGCCCAAGAAGGCCTTGCTGCCCGCGCTTGGACTGGCCGTTCTGACCGCCGGCATTCCGGCGGCCGTATACGCCAAGAATGCGAATGCCCATCCGCAGACTCCATCCGGCGCCGCCGTCAAATCCGTCGAATTCGTCGGCATGCCGGCGCCTGCGACGGCCAGCGACATGGCCCGGCTGTATACGACCGCGTCGGTGAAAGTGACTTATGCCGACGGTTCGTCGAAATCCTTCCCTCTTGCTTATAAGAAGCTGTTCAAATCCACCGACAAGATCGGCGGAACGATCGCCGGCGTCGCGGTGGACGCCAAAGGCAATCCGATCATGGACACGACGAATCCGAGCCAACCGGTTCCTTACGTTTCGGAAGATCCGGACTCCAACAGCCTGTTCTCCGTACCGGGCATGAAGCCGACCTCCAAGGGCGGCAACGCGTTGTCGCTCGTCACGCACTACGAATACATCAACCGCGCTTACGGCGTCGTTCCCGCCAGCATGAGCCTGACGACGATCGACCAGAACAAGGCGACGGGCGAGCTCACGCCGGTTACGCTCAAGAAAATCGATTTCTCCGGCGTCGACGGCTTGTGGATTCCTTGCAACGGCTCTCTGACGCCGTGGAACACCCACCTCGGAAGCGAAGAGTACGACGCGGACGCCCGCGCGTATGAAGCGGATCCGACGAAAACGTACGTCGGTTCGTTCGTGAAAAACTATTATAACGACTCCACCAAGAAGGGCAATCCTTACGCTTACAACTATCTGGTAGAAGTCGCGGTGAAAGCCGACAATTCGACCGCCGTAACGAAACACTACAGCATGGGACGTTTCTCCCATGAGCTCGGCAAGGTCGCTCCGGACAGCCGCACCGTCCTGTTCGGCGACGACGGCGGCAATACGATGCTCTTCCTGTACGTAGCCGACAAGGCGAAGGACCTGTCCGCCGGCACGCTGTACGCGGCCAAGTGGATCCAGAAGAGCGCCGAAAACGGCGGTTCCGCAGACCTGCAATGGATCAAGCTGGGTCACGCTTCCGACAAGGAAGTGAAAGCCTATATCGACCAGGGCATCCAATTCAGCGATATCTTCGAAGCTTCCGATAAAGCGGCGGACGGCTTTACGGCTATCAAAACCTATCCTTCCGGCAAAGTGGAGTACCTGAAAGTGAAGCCGGGCATGGAGAAGGCGGCCGCGTTCCTGGAATCCCGCCGTTACGGCGCCATCCTCGGAGCGACTTCCGAATTCAACAAGATGGAAGGCGTTACCGTCAACGCGAAAGACAATAAAGCCTACATCGCGATGTCCTATGTCGAGAAAGCGATGGAGAAGGATACCAAAGGCGCCGACCCGGCCGACGACATTCAAGTCAACAAAATCTCCTCCGGCGTGACCTATGAGCTGACCTTAACCGGCAAGCAAAAAGACAGCAAAGGCGCCGCGATCGACAGCGCATACGTGCCTTCGTTCATGCAAGGCCTCGTCGTCGGGGAAGATCTGGCCGCTTCGGACGCGCTGGGCAACAAAGCCAATCCGGACAAGGTGGCGAACCCGGACAACCTCAGCTTCTCGGAAGACCTTCGCACCCTGTTCATCGGCGAAGACAGCGGCATGCACGTGAACAACTTCGTGTGGGCCTACAACGTGGATACGAAGAAGCTTTCCCGCATCCTGTCTACTCCGGCCGGAGCGGAAGCGACCGGACTCGCGGCGGTCGACAACCTGAACGGCTTCAGCTACGTCATGTCCAACATCCAGCATCCGGGCGATGAAATGATCGTCGCGGACAGCTTGAAGGCCGACGTTGAGAAATATATCAATCAGAACTTCGACAACAAGGCTTCCGGCGTGGTCGGTTATATCTCGGGATTGCCGTCGAAACAGCAAATGCTGGCCGCCAAAGCGGATGACGCCAAACTCGCTGCGCTTCGCGCAACAGCTGAAGCAGCCGGCGCCTCGATTGTCCTGACGAAAGGCAGCAAAGATATCGTAGTCGTCAAAGGCTCGCATAAGCTGGTCGTCCGCGTCGGCGTCAAAACGGCGACCGTGGACGGCGAAACCGTGTCGCTCCCTGCGGCGCCCGTGAGCAAACAAGGCCGGGTTTGGGTTCCGTCCGGCGTCCTGAACGATTTCCTCCAACTGTAGTTCATATCGGGAAGTCTGATTGGCCCCGAAGCCGCCGGGATCCCCACCCGGCGGCTTCCCCATTCCATGCGGAAGGTGAAACGCGATGAAGAAAAAAATGACGATATGGACGTTTATGCTGCTCATGGCAGCCTCGCTGTATATTCTGGGCGGTTTACGGCCGGACGTATCGGCCCACGAGGGTTCGCACGAAGCGGAGGAAGGCGAAGCGGGAGAAGGCGGAGGAATCGCCGCATACCTGGACGGCCGACTGCTTCCGACGCCGGGATCGCTGAGCAGCGATCTCGCGGAGCTCCGCATCTCCCCGCAGGACGTGGCCGATGCCCTGGATCTCCCGTATCGTTGGGACATGGGCACGCGTACCGTCTATATCGACGAGAAGCCGCTGCCGGCCGAAGCCGACCCGGTGAAAATCGGGGCGAACGTCATGGCGGTGGCAGAGCCGCTGGCCAAGTCTCTTGGTCTGAATTACCGTTACGACGATGCCGGCCACATGGTCATGCTCGGCACGCCGAAAGCGGAGAAGCTGTTCCAGGAGCAGGAAGCGAAAGTGCGCGACGTTTTCGAGGGCAGAGGATTGACCCCGACGGTGGATGCCGACGGTACGAAGACGTTCACGCTGACCGCCGAAATGTCGGATTGGGCTCCGGTCAAAGGCGTGCTGACGACCGCATGGACCTACAACGGCCAAGTGGCCGGCCCGACGATCCGCGTGACGGAAGGAGACAAGGTCCGCATCAAGTTCGTGAACAAGCTGCCGGAGCCTTCCACCATCCATTGGCACGGCTTTCATCTTCCGAACGCGATGGACGGAGTGCCGGGCATTACCCAGCAAGCGGTGGAGCCCGGCAAGGAATTCGTCTACGAATTCACGGCCAGCCATCCGGGAACCTTCATGTACCATTCCCATTACGACGACATGAAGCAGATCGTGGGAGGATTGTACGGCGCCTTCATTATCGACCCGGCGGCAAAGCCGGTTCCCGTGCCGGCAACGGGCGAGTTGAGCGACGGGATGGCGTTCGACCGCGACTACACGATGGTACTCTCTCGCATGAACGTGAATGCGGGGTTGGACGACGAACCGGACTATTTCACGATCAACGGCAGAAGCTATCCCGACACGCCTCCGATCGAGCTCAAGAAGGGTCAGACGGCGCGGGTCAGGCTGATCAACATCGATCCGGTGGAGGTTCACACGATGCATCTGCACGGCATGGATTTCCAGGTCATCGCCCGTAACGGCCATGCCGTGAAGACGCCGGAGACGATGAACACCGTCCTGCTCGGACCGGGGGAGACCGTCGATCTCGCGTTCCGCGCCGATGCGCCGGGGGACTGGATGTTCCACTGCCATATCCTCGACCATACGATGAACGGCGGGGAGCATGCCCGCATGGGAGCCGAAATGGGGGGGCTGATCACTCTGGTGAAGGTCGCCTCTTAATAAAGTCCTTCTGCAAGATGCAACGCTGGCACCAAGACATTCGTCTATCCTTGTGGTTTAATGGATAAAAAACAGGAAAAGACGGAGGAATGGCATGCCAGCTCAAACCAGGTTATCCCGGTCCCTCAGGCTTCCGCTCGCGCTACTGGCATCCGGCCTGCTTGCCGCGACGGCAGCGTGCTCCGGAGGGGCGAAGCCCCCCGTCGCGACCGAAGCCACGGCGACTCCCGTCCCGACGGTCTCCGCTTCCGCGTCGCCGAGCGCAACCCCGGACGTCCCGGTCCCGGGTTTCACGGCACCGCTCACCGGACTGCCGGTCGACCATGAAGTGACGAACCGTCCGTTCGCCGTCATGATCAACAACCTGGCGCCGGCTCGGCCCCAATCCGGATTGACGCAGGCCGACACGGTGTGGGAGCTGCTCGCGGAAGGCGGCATCACGCGGCTCGTGGGCATTTTCCAAAGCAAGGAGTTCGCCGATCCGATCGGACCGGTGCGCAGCATTCGTCCTTATTTCATAGAGGTCGGGGAGTTCTACAGCGGCGTTCTCGTCCATGCGGGAGCGAGCAACGACGCGTTCGCCATCCTCCAGGGCGAGCATAAGGAGGACCTGGACGAGATCACGAACGCGGGCGCCTTCTTCTGGCGGGACAAGTCGCGCAAAGCGCCGCATAATCTGTATACGAACCTGGAGAAGCTGCGCGCGGGCGCGGCTCACCGTAAATACGCGGATACCGCGACCGTGCCGGCGCTGTCCTTCAACAGCTTCCCCGACTTGACGGGCGCGGCGCCGGCGTCCGAAGTAAGCATCCGGTTCGAGCTCAAAAATTACAAGGTATCGTATACGTACGACAGCGCGAAAGGCGTGTACGCCCGGTTCATCAACGGCAAGCCGCACGTGGACAAGAATAACGACGAACAGTTGACCGCGGCGAATCTGGTCGTGCTGGCCGCCTCCACCAAAGCTTACGACGACTACGGAAGGCTGGAAGTCGATCTGAAGAGCGGCGGGGAAGCGGTGCTGTTCCAGCAGGGCAAGGCGATCGCCTGCCAGTGGCAGAGGGACGGCAATATGATCCGGATCGTCAAAGACGGCAAGGAGCTTCCCTTCCTGCCCGGCGTCACGTATTACCACGTCGTGCCGAAATCGCAGTCGCTGTCTTCGCATGTCACGTATCAATAAGCGTACGTTTGATTTTCACTAAGAAAAGCGGGAATTCGCATTTATCGCGAACTCCCGCTTTTTAATTTCCGGATCCTTACTTTACATCGCGTTTCACGAGCTTGCGCGGATCCATGTCCGTGTCCATCGCCAACGCCGGTTCCATCGAAGTTGCAATCTTGTCCCAAGCGACCATTTTGAAGTTCTGGGTCCTCTACTTGCCGTTATCCGTATTTTCGCCGTCCTGCGCGACGAAATCCCTTTCGGATATGGGGAGCCAAGGTTGAAGGCGAGTACGTCGATCCCGTCGGTGTCGTAGGTTCCGTCAATGTCGCCGTCTTCGATCGTAAAGTTCGCGATGTGTTCGTTTTTGCCCACGCGGTCATAAATGGCATAGCTGTTGCTGCCCTGGCTCGATGCAATCAAATACCCTGTGCCGTCCTTGCCGTAGTAGATCGTCAGGCCTTCCACATCGTCCCTCAGACGGCGGCCGTCGGCGATATCCACCTGCGCAAGCGGCTCCTTGCCGCCGTCCGGCTCGGCGTTGTATTTCCAGATGCCGAAATCTTCTTCCGCAATGTACAGCATGCCGTACTCGTCGTCAGCTGCCATACCTTCGGATTGTGTCGCCAGACGAAATTCGCGAACCCATTTGCCCTTGATTTTGCCGTTGCCATTGTCAGACAATTCGTATTGCTCGAATTCGCCGTCTCTTCCGAGCACAAGCGCATAAAATTGATCGGTTCTCAAGCTGTGATACAAGCTGAAGCCGTAAACTTCCCCCATGTCCGATTTGATCGGCTCGGCTGCCACTTCATTCAGTTCGCCCGTTTCCCCGGAGAAGCTGAATACGTCAATGGTATTACTCGTCCGGTTCGTTGCCGCTACGATATCGACTTTTTTCCCGCCAAGCGGAAAATCGCAGACGGTATTCGTTCTCGCCGATGGTCACAACGCCGGAAATCCCGTTTTTCAGCGTAAACAAGGCAGCGCGGTCTTCTTCATCCCATGTGATCGCAGCTCCAAGTTTCTCCAGTTGTGCACGAAGCGGTACATACTCCGCTGCAGCGGCTTCGCTTACCAAGCCCATTGGCAAAAGCAACGCAGCAATCAAAGCAGTTGCCATAACCCTATTGCGTTTTTTCATTTTCCTCTCTCCTATGATCAAAAATTAGTAGATGGACTGTTCAATTATAGAAAAGGAATATTTTCCCTAATGTCACCTTAATGAAATCGCAAATTCAAGTCATAGGAAAGCAAAGGCGGTCGACACCAGTCGGCCGCCTTTGGTCGCGGCAAGTTTCGGTATTAATGAAAAACCGCGAAGCATACGTTGAGATTATCATCGGTGTGGCGTTATGGGGAATCACGGGCGCGGAAAGGAGCGTGAACCAGTGGTCATCCGTCACGTTCTGGTCGTCGGAGTCGGCCAGATGGGCGCCGGGATCGCCCAAGTCGCGGCAGAGGCGGGGTTGAAAGTCGTTCTCCATGATCTGAAACCGGAATTCGCGGAAAAAGGCTTAATCTCCATCGGCGGCCATCTTGCCCGCGACGTGGAGAAGGGACGGAAAAACGCGGAAGAAGCGGACGCGGTGCGAAACCGGATTTCCGCTTCGACGGACTTGGCGGACGCCGCCGGACATGCCGACCTTGTCATCGAAGCGGTCGTCGAAAGCCTGGAGGTCAAGGCGAATCTGTTCCGTCGGCTCGATCGCCTCTGCCCCCCGTCCGCCATCCTGGCCACGAATACTTCGTCCCTGCCGATCACGGAAATCGCGGCTGCGACGATGCGTCCGGACAAAGTCATCGGCATGCATTTCATGAATCCGGTGCCGGTGATGAAGTTGATCGAGGTGATCCGGGCACTCGCCACCTCCGACGAAACGTTCCGGGCCGCGGAGGATTTGGCGGTCCGAATGGGCAAGGTTCCCGTCTCGGTCCGGGATTTCCCCGGGTTCGTCTCGAACCGGATTTTGCTTCCGATGATTAACGAGGCCGTCTATTGCGTGTATGAAGGGATCGCCGCGCCGGAAGCGGTCGATGACGTCATGAAGTTGGGTATGAACCATCCGATGGGCCCGCTCGCCTTGGCGGATTTCATCGGCTTGGACACGTGTCTCTCCATTATGGAAACCTTGCACAACGGATTGGGTGATTCGAAATACAGGCCGTGTCCGCTGCTTCGCCAATACGTTAAAGCCGGATGGCTGGGGAAGAAGAGCGGCCGCGGATTTTACGTCTATGACCGTTAACTCCGTGAAAGCGGGAAAATGATAGGCAAAGGAGCGCGAGGACGATGAACGCGCCTTATCAGCCCGGCCTGGAGAACGTGATCGCCAGCGAGACCGCCATTTCCTATCTCGATGTGGAGAAGGAACAAATCGTCGTTCGAGGGTATGACCTGATCGAACTGGCGAAACGGAAAACCTATCTGGACGTGACAGGGTTATTGCTGGACGCTCAGCTGCCAACGACAGGACAGCGTTCCGCGCTGGAAGATCGATTGAAATCCGAATACGGATTGCCCCGGGACATCCTCTGCATCCTGCAAGCGCTCCCTCCGCATTCGAATATGATGGATGTGCTAAGGACGGGGATTTCCGCTCTCGCCTGCTTCGATGCGGAGCTGGAGGACCGGTCCGCCGAGGCCAACGATCGCAAAGCGATCCGTCTGCTCGCCAAAGTGCCGCAGATCGTCGCCTGCGGGTACCGGGCCCTCACGAAACAGCCCTTCGTGCAGCCGCGGACGGATCTCTCCTACACCGGTAATTTCTTGTACATGATCACCGGCCGGGAGCCTTCGAAGATGGAGGAAACCATTTTCGACCGGTCTCTTGTCGTTTACAGCGAGCATGAAATGCCGAACTCCACCTTCTCCGCGCGGGTCATCGCCTCCACGTTGTCCGACATATACGGGGCGCTAACCGGAGCCGCGGCATCGCTGAAGGGCACGCTGCACGGCGGAGCCAACGAAGCGGTGATGAAAATGCTGCTGGAGGCGGGCACGGAAGCGGACATCGAGTCCCTCATATCCGGCAAGCTGGCTCGGAAAGAAAGAATCATGGGGTTCGGGCACCGCGTTTACATGAAAAAGCCGGATCCCCGCGCCGTTCTCATGAAAAAGGCGCTTGCCGTTCTGGCGGTGGAGAAGGATCGGACAGAACTGTTCCGCATGTGCGCAGCCGGGGAAGAAGTCATGAAGCGGGAGAAGGGTCTGTTTCCGAATTTGGACTATTACGCCGCGCCGGTTTATTATTTGCTCGGCATTCCGATCGATTTGTTCACCCCCGTTTTTCTTGCTGCACGCACGGCCGGCATTTGCGCGCACGTCATGGAACAGCATGAGAGCAACCGGCTTTTCCGGCCGAGAGTTCTCTATAAGGGACCGCGCGATTTGCATCCGGAACCGGAAGAAACGTCCGGAGAGACGGGGCGAACCGGATGAGCGCAATAGAGGATACCGTTTACGGCCAGGCGGGAAAACCGGATCGGCTGCTGGCCGAAATCGCGGATTACGTGCTGGATTACGCGGTCGAAAGCGAAGAAGCTTACCGGATCGCCCACCATGTCCTGCTCGATTCGATCGGGACGGCGGTGCTCGCGCTTCGTTTTCCGGAATGCGCCAAGCTGTTGGGGCCGGTCGTTCCGGGCGCGGTTCTCCCCGGAGGGGCCCGGGTGCCGGGGACGAGATTCGAGCTGGATCCCGTTCAAGCGGCGTTCAACATCGGCTGCATGATACGCTGGCTCGACTACAACGACACCTGGCTTGCCGCGGAATGGGGACATCCGTCGGACAATCTCGGCAGCATTCTGGCCGTCGCGGATTACAAGAGCCGCCAAGCGGCAGCCGAAGGAGAAGCGCCGTTCACGGTGAAGGACGTGCTGACGGCCGCGGTCAAAGCGCATGAAATCCAGGGCGTGCTGGCGCTCGAGAACAGCTTCAACCGCGTCGGTCTCGATCACGTCCTTCTGGTTAAAATCGCGTCGACGGCCGTCGCGACGGCCATGCTGGGCGGCAGCCGGGAGCAGGTCGCAAGTGCGTTGTCCAACGCGTGGCTGGATGGCGGAAGCCTTAGGACGTATCGACACGCTCCGAATACTGGGGAGCGCAAGTCGTGGGCGGCCGGCGATGCGGCCAGCCGGGCGGTGCGCCATGCCCTCATGGCGCTCGCCGGAGAGATGGGGTACCGGACCGCGCTCTCGGCGAAAGGCTGGGGTTTTCAGGACGTGCTGTTCCAAGGAAAGGAGATCGTGCTGGCCCGCCCCCTCGGCACCTATGTGATGGAGAATGTGCTGTTCAAAATCTCGTTCCCGGCCGAATTCCACGGGCAGACGGCGGTCGAGTGCGCGTTCGCCTTGCACGAAACGGTGAAGCACCGGCTGGACGACATCGACCGGATCACGCTCACGACGCAACGGTCCGCCATCCGGATCATCGATAAAACCGGTCCGCTGCGCAATCCCGCGGATCGAGACCACTGCTTGCAGTACATGGTGGCCGTCGGTCTGCTGCACGGAACGTTGTCCGCGGAGCATTATGAAGAGGAGACGGCGGCTGACCCGAGAATCGACGAGCTTCGGAGCAAAATGGAGGTCGTCGAGGATGAGCGTTACAGCGTGGACTATCTTGACCCCGAGAAGCGGTCCATCGCCAATGCGGTGCAAATCCGTTTCAAGGATGGGACCGAGACGGACAAGGTCGCGTGCGAATATCCGATCGGCCATCGCAGGCGCCGCGCGGAAGGACTGCCGAAAGTATGGGAGAAGTACGAGTCGAATCTGCTCGCTCGTTTTCCCCGTGCACGGACGGCGGAGATCATGCGGATTTCGCGGGATTACGACCGCCTCGCGGAGATGCCGGTTCATCATTTCATGAAGCTGTTCGTCATTTGATTCGAATACGGAGGTCATGACGGCGTGGTATGGCTTATGGAAGAGGGACCCGATCAACCTACGTTGGCCGAAGCCTTCCGAACCCTCGTTACCGCGGGACCGGTCGTCCAAATTCCCGGCACGCACGACGGATTGGCCGCGAGATTGGCGAAGCGATGCGGGTTTCAAGCGATCTATCTGTCCGGAGCCGCTTACGCGGCAAGCCGGGGACTGCCGGATTTGGGGATGCTCTATTCCAATGAAGTGGCCGACCGTGCCCGCGAACTGGTGCGCGCCTCGGGTCTTCCGCTGCTCGTCGATATCGATACCGGCTTCGGCGGCGTGCTGAACGCGGCCCGAACGGCCAAGGAAATGGCGGAGGCCCGGGTGGCCGCGGTGCAAATCGAGGACCAGGAGCTGCCGAAAAAATGCGGGCATTTGAACGGCAAAAAGCTCGTATCCCCCGAAGAATTGGCGCAAAAAATCCGTACGATCAAGGAAATTTGCCCCACCCTGTTCGTTCTTGCTCGTACCGACGCGAGGAGCGTGGAAGGGATGGAGGCGGCGATCGACCGGGCGCGCTTCTATCTTGCCGCCGGGGCGGACGGCATTTTCCCGGAGGCGTTGGAGGGCGAAGAGGAATTCCGGCGTTTTCGCGCTTGTGTCGCGGGGCCTCTGCTCGCCAACATGACCGAATTCGGAAGAACGCCTTATTATACGGCGGATCAGTTCGAAGCCTGGGGCTACAACATGGTCCTCTACCCCGTCACTTCCCTCCGGGTTGCCGCCAAAGCCTATGAACGGGTATTCGCCGAAATCAAGAACACCGGGACGCAGCTCGGCTCCTTGCAGGAAATGCAAACCCGCCAAGAACTGTACGAGGCGATCCGGTATTCCGATTACGAAGCTTTGGACGGGAAAATCGCGAAAACGGAATGGCCTCCGGAGGGGTAATGTTCTTCGCGAGGGGTGGGGCGTGAATCGCGGGGAGAGGAGAGGCGGCGATGGGCAGGACGGTGATCGTCAGCGCGGCCCGAACACCGTTCGGCAAATTCGGCGGCGCTTTGAAAGAGCTTGAGGCCGCCGATCTGGGCGGCATCGCGATCAAGGAAGCCGTGGATCGCGCCGGCGTTCGGGGCGAACAGGTGGACGAGGTCATCATGGGCATGGTCGTGCAGGCCGGCTCGGGGCAAATCCCTTCCCGGCAAGCCGCGCGGAAAGCGGGACTTCCCTGGGAGGTCCGGACGGAAACGGTCAACAAAGTGTGCGCGTCCGGACTGCGGGCGGTTACGCTCGGCGACCAGATCATCCGCGCCGGGGACGCGGAGATCGTGGTTGCCGGCGGCATGGAAAGCATGAGCCGCATTCCGTACGCGGTCCCGAACCTGCGTTGGGGGACCCGGATGGGGGACGCCGCGGCTGTGGATTTGATGCTGCGCGACGGGCTGATCTGCGCTTTCGGCCAAGTCCCTATGGGGCTGTACGGGAGCAGGGCGGCGGAAGAGCACGGCATCTCGCGGGAGGCTCAGGATGAATGGGCGCTGCGCAGCCATAGGCGGGCGGTCGCCGCATGGGAGGAAGGCAAGTTCAAGGACGAAGTCGTACCCGTCGCGGCTGCCGGGCAACGGGGGCCGAAGACCATGGTGGAAGCCGACCAAGGACCGCGCCGGGGGCCGAAGACCATGGTGGAAGCCGACGAAGGTCCGCGACGGGTGCCGAAGACCATGGTGGAAGCCGACGAAGGTCCGCGCCGGGACACGAGCTTGGAGCTACTGGCAGCGCTTCCTCCCGCGTTCGAACCCGCAGGCACCGTCACGGCCGGGAATGCGCCGGGAGTAGGCGACGGAGCCGGAGCGATGGTGCTGATGACGGAAGAGAAGGCGGCCGAGCTCGGCAAGAAGCCGTTGGCCGCGATTGTCGGGTTTGCGGAGGTCGGACGGGAAGCACCCGATATTGCCGACACGCCGGGCCTGGCGATCAACAAGCTCCTTCGGAAGACGGGATATGCCGCCGCGGATATCGATTTGTTCGAGGTCAATGAAGCCTTCGCTTCGGTGGCGCTCGTCAGCGGTAAAATCGTCGAGTGGGACCCCGAGCGCGTCAATGTAAACGGTGGAGCGATTGCGTTCGGGCATCCGATTGGGGCGAGCGGCGCCCGGATCTTGATGACTCTGGTGTACGAACTTCGCCGCCGCGGCGGCGGGCTCGGGATCGCGGCCATCTGCAGCGGTGCGGCCCAAGGCGACGCGATTCTGGTTGAAGCATATGGATGACGCTCTGCGCCCCTTGTTAGCAAGGGGTGCTTATTTGCATCATGACCGATAACCGCGAAAATAACGACGCACAGACACTATCCAGCGGGTGCACGAGGGAAAGCGGCGAAATAGCGGCGCACAGGCACTATTCGGCGGGTACACGAGGGAAAGCGGCGAAATAGCGGCGCACAGCCACTAATCGGCGGGTACACGAGGGAAAGCGGCGAACTAACGGCGCACAGCCACTAATCGGCGGG
The DNA here is from genome assembly GCF_019400745.1 of Cohnella sp. CFH 77786. Taxonomy (GTDB): domain Bacteria; phylum Bacillota; class Bacilli; order Paenibacillales; family Paenibacillaceae; genus Cohnella. The sequence continues at coordinate 323,330 of NZ_WJIB01000003.1, forward strand.
TACACGAGGGAAACCAGCGAAATAGTGGCGCACAGCCACTATTCGGCGGGTACACGAGGGAAAGCGTCGAAATAGCGGCGCACAGACACTATTCGGCGGGTACGCGAGGGAAACCAGCGAAATAGTGGCGCACAGCCACTAATCGGCGGGTACACGAGGGAAAGCGGCGAAATAGCGGCGCACAGCCACTAATCGGCGGGTACACGAGGGAAAGCGGCGAACTAACGGCGCACAGCCACTAATCGGCGGGTACACGAGGGAAAGCGGCGAACTAGCGGCGCACAGGCACTATTCGGCGGGTACACGAGGGAAAGCGGCGAAATAGCGGCGCACAGCCACTAATCGGCGGGTACACGAGGAAAGCGGCGAAATAGCGGCGCACAGCCACTAATCGGCGGGTACACGAGGGAAAGCGGCGAAATAGCGGCGCACAGACACTATTCGGAAGGTACACGAGGGAAACCAGCGAAATAGTGGCGCACAGCCACTATTCGGCGGGTACACGAGGGAAAGCGGCGAAATAGCGGCGCACAGACACTATTCGGCGGGTACACGAGGAAAGCGGCGAACTTGCGGCGCACAGACACTATTCGGCGGGTACACGAGGAAAGCGGCGAACTTGCGGCGCACAGACACTATTGGGCGGGTACACGAGGGAAAGCGGCGAACTAGCGGCGCACAGCCACTATTCTGCGGCGAACTCGCGATAACGGCGTTTCGCGGTTCCCCCATGCGCCCTTCAGGCTTCGACGGCAAATCCATAATTTGAGGGGGTAAAAGGTTAAATTTGTTCACTGCGATGTGTAAGCGGATACATTAAGCTATAATGAAGCTGACATTCGGAAGGGAGGTTCCGTGGTGTTTACCGTGCTCCTGGTAGACGACGAGCCGCTCGTGCTCGAAGGCCTGAAATTCATGGTGGATTGGCAGGGACACGGGTTCCGCGTCTGCGGCGAAGCCTGCGACGGCGAAGAGGCGCTGGAGCGGATCGCGGAGCTGGATCCCGATCTGGTCGTTACCGATATCCGGATGCCGATCCTGGACGGGCTGCAGCTCCTCGAACGATGCGCGGCCGATCCCCGGGTCCGCAGCCGTTTCGTGATCTTGAGCGGGCACGAGGAGTTCTCCTTCGCGCATCAAGCGCTGCGATATGGCGTCGTCAATTATTGGCTGAAGCCGATCGATACGGATGAGATTCATGAAACCTTGCGCAAGCTGCGCGAGCAGTGGAGCGAGGAGCGCTGCCAACCGCCCGTAACCTTGCCGCAGCCGAATCCGAGCCCGCAGCCGGAGCGGGAGTTTCCCGTAACGGGAATCAGCGAAGAGTTATGCGCCGCGGAGGATGGCCTGTTTCTGGCGATCGAATCGGGCGAAGGGGAACGGATCGTTCAAGGCGCGGAGCTTCTCGCAACAATCGTCAGGCGTTCGTTCGCCGACCCCGCATGGCGCAAATCCTATCTGACCCATTTCCTGCTGGAGTTGGCCTGGAAAACAAGCGCCGGGGAGACGGGGGAAGAGATGACCATAACCGGCTTCGAAGCCGCCCAAGAGCTGCCGTTCTTTCCGACCGACGAGGAAGCGTGGGAGCGGCAGCTCGCGGACCTGTGCCGGGAAGCGGCCGACCGGCTTGCGGCGCAGCGCGCCAAGGCGGGACCGGCCGGAGAAGCCGCGCGGTACGTCCGCCGCCGCTATCACGAGCCGCTGAAGCTGCAGGATGTCGCCAAGGCGCTCCATTTTCAGCCCGCCTACCTGGGGCAGCTGTTCAAGAAGCACATCGGCATGTCCTTTCTCGATTATGTGCATCGAACCCGCATCGAAGAGGCGCGCAAGCTGCTCCGGAGAACGGACCTGAAAATCGCCGACATCGCGCGGGCAGTCGGGTATGCGGATCCCGAGCTGTTTACGGCGAAATTCAGGCAGTTCATGAACGTGTCCCCTTCCCAATACAAAAAAAGCTGAACCTACGGAGGCGTCCGTTATGCGCAAACCACGCGGCTGGCTGGGCTTCGTGAACGATATCCCTCTGACCTGGAAGTTCGCGCTGATCTATTTGTTGTGCGTGCTGCTGCCGATTCTCACGATCAACGTCCTGTTCTTCCAGCAAGTCTCGTCCAATATCCAGACCCGCGAAGAGAACAGCATGCGGATGACGCTCGACAGGGCCTCCAAGAAAGCGATGGACATCATCCTGGGAGGCGTGACGCTGAGCCATTCCGTGGCGAACGACCGGTCGCTCTACGAGGCGCTGGACCGGGATTACCCGGATCTCGTCGATTTCTACGAAAGCTTCAATAACGTCCTGAGAGATAAAATGAAGCCTTTCATGACCGCGTATCCTTACGTCGAGAATATCTCCGTGTATACGGGGAACGGCTCGATCGTGAGCGGAGGCAACTACTTCATGCTGGATGACGCGGCCAAAGCGAGCCCCTGGTACAAAGCGGCCGAGGCATCGGGTTCCGGAGTACACGTGTTGGTCTACCCGGGCGTCGATCCGATCAATACGAGCAACCCGAAAACGTATTTCAGCATCCTCCGCAAGCTGAACGAATATCCGAGCTACGGCCGTTACGCGAAATATTTGAAAATCGACATCAAGGTGTCGAGCATGGACGAAATCCTAAGCCAGGAGAAGCCGTACATGGAGCTGCAGGTGCTGGGTCCGGAAGGACGCCTGCTCTTCCCGTCGACTTCCCCGTTTGCCCTGAAGACTGCGCCGAGCCAGCTCGAGGACGGCCATTCCGGCTTGACGTTCGAGAGCCGCCTGGGCACCGCTTCTTACATCCAGGGCTGGAAAATCGCCGGAACGGCTGACGAGTCGATCTACCAAGAGGCGATTCAAAATTCGGAAAGGTGGATATGGACGCTGGCCATCATCAGCACGTTGGTGCCGACTTCGCTCATCTTCATCATTTTGCGGTCGTACAACTACCGGATCAAACGGCTGTCCCGCCACATGGACAAAGCCAAGAACGAGAAATTCGATCTCATCCAGCTCCCCGAAGGCAAGGACGAGATCGGCGGCTTAATCCGCAGCTTCAACCGGATGACCGTCACCATCGAGGCCCTCATCAACGACGTATACAAGCTCGAGATTCAGCAGAAAGACATGCAGCTGGAGCAAATCCGCGCGGAATTGAAGCTGCTGCAGAGCCAGATGAACCCCCATTTCCTGTTCAACACGCTGAACGCCCTTCTGGTCGTCTGCGCCAAAAACGGGTATACGGAAGCGACGGATCTCGTCAAAAACCTGTCGCTTCTGCTCAGGCGAATGCTCAGCTGGTCCGACGACGCGGTCGCGCTTGCGGACGAGCTCCATTTTACGGAAATGTACCTCAAAATCGAGAAGTTCCGGTTCGCGGACCGTTTCGACTATACGTTCGAAATCGACGAAGGCGCCGCCGCTTGCATGGTTCCGAAAATGTGCATCCAGCCCCTCGTGGAGAACGCGTGCAAGCATGGACTCCAGTCCGTCAAGGGACAGCGGCATATCCGGATCGAGGCGAAGAAGGCGGAAGCGTATCTGTTCATCCTGGTCGCAGACAACGGCAAGGGGATCGACGCGCAGCGGCTGGATGAAATCCGCGGCCAAATGAACGGCAGGCTCGATTCCGACGAGAATATCGGGCTGCGCAACGTCTACAAGCGGCTTCGGCTCCATTACGGGGACCGCGTCGATCTGTATATCGACAGTAAAGCAGATGAAGGAACGAGAATCAGCTTTCGAATTCCGGCTATGCCGACAGAGCAAGGGAGGGCGGACCATGTACTCGGTGCTGCTCGTGGATGACGAGCCTCGGGCGATCGAAGGGCTCCAGCTGTTCGTCGATTGGGAGCGGCTGGGGTTCCGCGTGTGCGGGACTTGCGAGAACGGGGAGGAGGCGCTGGAGACGATCCGGGTAAAGGCGCCGGACGTCGTCGTGACGGATATCCGCATGCCGGGCATGGACGGTCTGGACTTGATCGGCCGTCTTCGCGCGGAATCGGACTCGGCTCCGGAAATCGTCGTGCTCAGCGCATACGGCGAGTTTGCCTATGCCAAGAGGGCGCTGCAGCTCGGAGTGCGGCATTACCTGCTCAAGCCGATCATCGGTGAGGAGGCGGCCGAAGTGCTCGGCGAGGTTCGCAGCCGGCTGGAGTCGCGCCGTTCGGGCGCGGCAGGGGGGGAAGCGGAATGGGAAGCCCGCGAAGCCGAAGACGAGCTGCCCGCCTGGGCCATCCGCGAGGTGAACGGCATCCTGGAAGCGATCGAGAGCTTGGACCGGACGCATGCGGCGGAGCGGCTCCGCGGCTTGTTTGCCGAGCTCGGCAGCAGGTCGCCGGCATGGTCGGGGCTGATCGCCGACCATCTTGCCATTCAATGCGTAAAGCTGGTACAGGTGCTGGGCGGAGATCCGTCGGGACTGGGACGCGGTCCGGGTTCGTCCGCGGGCGGGCCTGAGGGCCTGATCGCTTTCGCCGAGCTGACCATCGAAGCGGTAAGGGCGGGAAGGGACCGGAAGCCGGGCGGCCTGCTTTCGGAAGTGGACCGGTTTCTCCGCGAGTTTTACCGCGACAGCTTGACGATCAAGCAGGTGGCGGCGCGGTTTTACGTGAATCCCGTTTATTTGGGCAAAGCCTACCAGGAGAAATTCGGCCGCGGCATGCTGGACCGGATCCACGATTTGCGAATCGAAGAGGCCTGCCGGCTGCTGCGGGAAACGAACCGTCAAACGGGGGACATCGCCTCGCGTGTCGGCTATGCGCAATACAACCATTTCCTGCACCATTTCGAGAAGCGCACCGGCCTGAAGCCGGCGGAATACCGGGCAGCGGCAAAGTGAACGCATCGGACGGAGTTGAAGACGCTTCCGATTTTTCGGGGGGATAACGGTTTAATCTGTGAATTGTAACCGCATACACTTGGACGCTATCGTAAGAGTGACAAGATGAAAGCGCGCCATCTTGCTTCAAAACCGTCAAGGAGGATTCCAAATGGGGGTACGTGCAAGAAAAGCGGCCTACGGGCTGCTCATGCTGGTCTTCGCATTCAGCATTATCGCGTCTGGTTGTTCCAAGAAAGAAAACGCGGAAGGAAGCGGAAGCCCTTCGGCATCGCCGCAAGCCAATTCGTCGTCACCGTCTGAAAGCGGTTCCGCATCCGCGGGGCCCGAACCGTTCGAGATTTCCATCTTCATGCAAGACCCGGGTCCGATCCCGACGGAAAACAACCGGATTTACAAGAAAATCAAGGACGAGCTCGGCGTTACGCTGAAGGAAGAGTACCTCGTCGGCGACGCGGAGCAGAAGCTGGGCGTCATGATCGCCGGCGGCGACTACCCGGACCTGATCACCGCGAACACGAAGCTGGTGGCGGCCAAGGCGGTTATCCCGCTGGAGGATTTGATCGAGAAGAACGCTCCCAACCTCAAGAAGCATTACGAGAAGGTTTGGAACCAGATGAAGGATCCGAACGACGGCCATATTTATTGGATGCCCAACTACGGCGTGTATCAAGGGGAATTCAAGACCACGCAGCATTACGGGCCGGCTTTCTTCATCCAGAAAGCGGTGCTCAAGGAATTCGGCTATCCGAAATTCAAGACGTTGGACGAATATTTCAAGCTGATCGAGGATTACAAGGCCAAGTATCCGGAAATCGACGGACAGCCGACGATCGGTTTCACGACGCTGGCCTACGATTGGCGCGACTGGCCGCTGCGGAACGCCCCGGAGCATCTGTCGGGCCATCCGAACGACGGCGGCGTCGTCGTCGATCCGAATACGAACGTGGCGTCCCTCTTCGAAGCGACGGATATCGCGAAGCCTTACTATAAGAAACTGAACGAAATCAACGCGAAGGGCTTGATGGACCGTGAAGCCTTCGCGCAGAACTTCGACCAGTATTTGGCCAAGATCGCCAGCGGCCGCGTGCTTGGCATGTTCGACCAGCGCTGGAACTTCCAGCAGGGCGAAGATTCCTTGATCTCGCAAGGCAAGCCGGAGAGGGCATACGTCGGCATTCCTCTGGTGTATGACCCGAGCATTCGGGATTATTACGTGGATCGTCCCGTGCTGAATCTGAATAACGGTTTCGGCATTACGGTGAACGCCAAGGACCCGGTCAAGATCATCAAGTTCCTGGATACGCTTATGGATCCGAAGTGGCAGAAGCTGTTTTCCTGGGGCGAGGAAGGAGTCGACTATCAAGTCGGCGCGAACGGACTGTACTCCAGAACGCCGGAACAGCGGAAGCAGCAGGAGGACGTCACCTGGAAGCAAGCGAATAAAGCGGAAGCTTTGTTCAGATTTCTGCCGAAGCTGGAGGGCAAATATCCGGACGGCAACGCGGACGGCCCGGGCAACCAGCCGGACGAGTTCTTCGCGAACCTGAAGCCGATCGACCAGGAAGTGCTGGGCGCATACGGTTACAAGCTCTGGACCGATTTCTTCTCGGTGCCGCCGGAAAACCGGATCTCCTACCCCGCTTGGAGCATCGACCTCGTCGAAGGCTCCCCGGCCAAGGTAGCGAACCAGAAGATGAAGGATCTCGCGTTCAAATACTTGCCGAAGGCGATCTTAAGCAAGCCGGGCGACTTCGACAAAGTATGGGCCGAATACGGAGAGCAGATGGGCAAAGTGGATACCAAAGCGTATTTGGACCGGGTTAACGAGATCTTGAAATGGCGCCAGGAGAACTGGAGCAAATAAGATAAGAAAAAGGAGCGGAAGGCGCGGGATTCATTCCGGCTTTCCGCTCGTACCGGCTAGGAGGCGGAACCGATGCAGAGCACGGTCCAAACCAAAGAAGTCGCACCTCAGCCCGCACGGCGGACCGGAACGTTCTGGAACCGGATGGTCCGCCAGCGGCAGCTTATTTTCATGTCGTTTCCGATGCTTTTTTATATCCTCTTGTTCGCTTACGCGCCGATTTGGGGTTGGCTGATGGCGTTTCAGCATTTCCGGCCGGGTTTCTCAATCCTGAATCAGGAATGGGTCGGGCTGGATCAGTTCCGTTTCCTGTTCGAGGACGATGCGTTCCTGCGGGTGCTGCGGAATACGCTGGGCATGAGCGTGATCAGCTTGGTGCTCGGCTTCGTGACGGCGATCGGTTTCGCGATTTTGCTGAACGAGATCAAGAAATCGGGGATCAAGCGGACGATCCAGACGATATCGTATTTGCCCCATTTCCTGTCCTGGGTCGTCGTGACGGGCCTTGTCGCCACGTCCCTCTCGACCGAGGACGGCATCGTGAACATCGTTCTGCTCAAGCTGCATCTGATCGAAGAGCCGATCCTGTGGCTCGGCGAAGGCAAATACTTCTGGGGCATCGTCGGCGCCTCGAACGTGTGGAAAGAGGTCGGATGGAATGCCATTATTTATCTGGCTGCGATCGCTTCGATCGATCCTTCCCTGTACGAAGCGGCGGAAATGGACGGCGCGAGCCGATACCGCAAAATGCTCCATATTACGCTTCCCGGCATCAAGCCGGTTATCGTGATCTTGCTCATCTTGAACATCGGCTGGATTCTCAACGGCGGAGGTTTCGAGATCCAATATTTCCTCGGCAACGGACAGGTCTCGGATTGGTCGGAGACGATCGATATTTTCGTGCTGAAATACGGGCTTAAAATCGGGAACTATTCGCTGGGCGTCGCGGCGGGCATTTTCAAAACCGTCGTCAGCATCGTGCTGCTGTTCGCGGCCAATACGATCGCCAAACGTCTGGGCGAAGAACGGTTGATCTAAGGGGGGCTCCGCATGCTTACTGCCAAAAAACGGTTCGAAACGGAGCCGCTTCTGTTCCATGCCTTCAACTACGCCATCATGCTGCTTATCGCGGTCGTGACGCTGTATCCGTTTCTCAACACGCTGGCCGTTTCCTTCAACGCGGGGACGGACACGACCCGGGGCGGAATCTACTTGTTGCCGCGGATTTGGACGCTCAAGAACTACGAGGCCGTATTCGTATCCGGGCATGTGTTTCACGCGTTCTGGGTATCCGTGGCGCGGACATTGGTCGGAACTGTGTTCAGCGTGTTCCTGACCGCCATGCTCGCGTATACGCTCAGCCGCAAGGAATACATGTTCCGCAAGATCATTACGATCGCGTTCGTGCTGACGATGTATTTTCACGCCGGTCTCATTCCTTCGTATTTCCTGGTCAAAGACCTGAACCTGCTGAACACGTTCCTCGTGTACATCCTGTTCCCCGGCGGAGCGGCCGGACTCGTCAGCGCGTTTAACATGCTCGTCGTCCGCACGTACATTCATACGCTGCCGGAAAGTCTGGTGGAATCGGCCAAGATCGACGGCGCGGGGGATTTCCGCATCTTCCTCAGCATCGTTCTCCCGCTTTGCGCGCCGGTGCTGGCGACGATCGCCCTGTTCACCGCCGTCGGTCAGTGGAACACATGGTTCGATACGTTCCTGTACGCTTCATCCAAGCAAAACCTGAGCACGCTCCAATACGAGCTGATCAAGCTGCTGTCTTCGGCAACGAACTCCAACTCGAATCCGAACATTTCATCGTCCGCGGCCCGCGACGCTGCAACCATGATTACCCCGCTGTCGATCCGGGCGGCCATCACGATGGTCGCGTCCGTTCCGATTCTTGTCGTCTATCCGTTCCTGCAGCGGCATTTCGTATCCGGAGCGCAGCTGGGCAGCGTGAAAGAGTAGCGAGTTTTCATCTGACACCATAGACATACCGGCCTTTTCGATCACCTAAGACAACCTACACTTCGCAATCACCGGCGTCTCCGGTTTTGCCGGTTGACTCCGGTCCCAACCTTACGAATCGGAGGGAACTTGCATGAAGCTAGGCAAACGGGTGAAAAAAGGATGGATGTGTTTACTTGCATTCGGAATGCTGCTGCCCTTCGTCGCGCCTGAGCGGCAAGCGGCGGCGGCGGATACCGCCGTCGTCTCGGATTTCGAGGACGGGACGGCGCAAGGCTGGTTCGGCCGCGGGGATACGGTATCGGTCGTTGCGGGCGGCGCCCATGGCGGGACGTACAGCCTGAAATCGACCGGCCGAACGCAGAGCTGGATGGGGCCGGGGTTTAATGCGACATTCCTGGCTTCCCGGAGCGGCGCCTACGATTTCAGCGCGTGGGTGAAGCTGGAGGACGGCCATCCGGACGCGGTCGTGAACGTCACGCTCGAGTCGCAGGTTGCCGGGAGCCAGACGCACGACTACTCGGCATTGGTGCACGGAACGACGGTCAAGGCCGGCGAGTGGACCGAAATCAAGGGAACGTACACGTTGCCGCCCAATTTGGATTACGTGCAAATCTACTTCGAATCTCCGGACGCGTCTTTGTCGTTTTCCATCGACGATGTCTCCTTTGCGCCGCAGCTGACTCCGCCCGGGGATACCGATTTCGCGAACGATTTCGAAGACGGGACGACGCAAGGCTGGCAGCCCAGAATCGGACCGGAATCGGTGACCGTCACGGCCGATGCCGCGCACGGCGGGACGCATAGCTTAAAAGTCGCAAACCGGGACGGAGCCTTCTACATGGGAGCCTCCAAGGACGTGACCGGTTTGCTGAACGTAGGCTCTACCTATCGGTTTACCGCCTGGGCGAAGCTCGTGTCCGCGGCCGGGAGCGAAACGATCAAGATGACGATGCAGACGAGCAAAGGCGCTTCCGAGAACTACCAGGGAATATCGTTCGAGTCGGTCACGGCCGGCCAGTGGGTGCGAATCGAAGGCGATTACGCTTATTCCGCTCTAGTCGACAAGCTGTCGCTGTATTTCGAATCGGAACACGCCGGCATCGATTTCTACGTCGACGACGTATCGATGACGAAGCTGGCGGAGGAACCGCCGATCGAAATCCAGAAGGACATTCCTTCTTTGAAGGACGTATTCGCGGACGATTTCCTCATCGGCACCGCGTTCACGAATGACGAGCTCGACGACGGACCGAACGAGGAGCTGATGGCGAAGCACTTCAACTCCGTGACGCCGGGCAACATCATCAAATGGGACAGCACGGAGCCGAGGGAAGGAGAATTCCGGCTCGAAGGCGCCGATGAAGCGGTTCAGTTCGCGCTGGATAACGGAATTCAAGTCCGCGGCCATACGCTCGTGTGGCACAGCCAAACCCCGAACTGGGTGTTCTATGACGATAGCGGCCAGCTGGTCAGCAAGGATGTGCTGTTCGCCCGCATGGAGCGTCATATCAAGACGGTGGTCGGCCATTTCAAGGGCAAGATGTACGCGTGGGACGTGGTGAACGAGGTCATCGACGCCTCGCAGCCGGACGGTCTGCGTCGCAGCCCTTGGTATCAAATCGCCGGGGAAGCGTACATCGATAAGGCGTTCCAATTCGCCAGGGAAGCCGATCCGGATGCGAAGCTGTTCATCAACGACTACGGCACCGAAAACCCGGTGAAGGCGCAGGCGCTGTACGACCTGGTCAAACGGTTGAAAGCCAGGGGAGTCCCGGTGGACGGAGTCGGACACCAGTTCCACATCAGCATCCAGTCTCCGCCGGTCGGCAACCTCGACCAAGCGATCCTGAAGTTCGCGGATCTCGGCGTTCAGCAGCAGGTCACGGAAATGGACATGAGCGTCTACACGAACGACGGTCAGCGGTACGACACGTTCACCAAGGAAATGGAGCTCGAGCAGGCGTACCGGTACCAGGCGATTTTCGAGATTCTGAAGAAACGCAAAAACCTGGTAAACAGCGTTACGCTGTGGGGCAAGGACGACGGGCACACCTGGCTCACCTCGTTCCCGGTCATACGCAACAACTGGCCGCTGCTGTTCGACAAACGTCTTCAGGCGAAGTACGCGTATTGGGCGATCGTCGATCCATCGAAAATCCCCGTCCTCATGCAGAAGGCGGATTCGCATCGAGGCGCTGCGAAGGTGGACGGCAAATCCGAATTGGCGTGGGACGTGCTGAAGCCGGTCGCGATCACGGACGGCGGAGGCGGTTTGCAGGCGGAGTTCAAAACGATGTGGGATGACCGTTACCTCTACGTCTGGGCGGATGTGACGGATGCCAGCGAAGACCGCTCGGATACGGTTACGGTCTATGTGAAGCAAGGCTCCGCGGCGGCGGGAAGCTATCCGCTGACGCGCAAAGAATCGCGTGCGGCCGACGTCGATTACAAGACCAAGGAACGCGAGGGCGGCTACCGGGTCGAAGCCCGGATTCCATGGGCCGAAGCGGCTGCGGCGGGTTCGCAGGTCCGGTTCGATCTTCGGGTGGTGGACGCGTCGGGCATCGGAGCGGTCATCAGCTGGAACGACCGGACGAACGCCGAGCCTCCCGTTCCGGACAATTGGGGAGCGCTGACGCTGCGGGATCCGATGAAGGTTGCGGACGCGGCCCGAGGAACGCCGGTCATCGGCTCGTTCGACGAAGCGGCATGGAGCCGGGCGAAGGAACTTGTCACCGGCACGCAGGTGCAAGGGACGGGCGGCGCGACCGCCAAGGTGAAGGTGATGTGGGATGCAGGCCATCTCTACGTCTCGGCCAAAGTGACGGATCCGGTGCTCAGCGACAAGAGCCCTAACGTGTGGGAGCAGGACTCCGTGGAGATTTTCCTCGATCCCGACAACCATAAATCCGACAGCTACGAAGAGGGAGACGGCCAGTACCGGGTCAATTTCAACAATGCGGTCAGCTTCGGCGATACGACGCCCCGAGAAGGGTTCGTCAGCCGCGTGAAGCTGACGGCGGACGGCTATTGGGTGGAAGCCTCCATTCCGGTCTCGGGCATCGCCATGCAGAAGGATACGCTGATCGGCTTCGACCTTCAGGTCAACGACGACGGAACCGGCGGCGGAAGCCGCACGAGCGTCATGACGTGGAGCGACCCGACCGGCCAGGCTTATATGAATCCTTCCACCTTCGGCGTTGTACGTCTGGTAAAGCATTAAACGGACCATTGTTTTGTTGGAGCAGGCATCCTTCGGGGTGCCTCTCGTTCGTTAACGGGCAGGCCAAGACCGCCAAGACCGCCAAGACCGCAGACACTTTGCCCTGCTGCTAAGCGCAAAAATACACTTATTTTTTCGGAAACTGCCTGTTTTTGAGCGACTAAGAGCCAGAATACCGTTAATTTTTGCGAAAACCCGGATTTTTGTTCGAAATGCAGGTGGTTAAATGTATTTCGGTTCTTAGTATTCAAAATGGGGCGGTTAGACGGTATTCTAAATGTATTTTCGCAGTTAGTACCCGGGAACTTGAGACGATCACACGGCCGCAACGGTGCGACGATCACCGAGTGGGGCAGCGATCAAACGGTGCAGCGAGTGTCACGGGCAGCGATCAAACGGTTCAGCGGGTGTCACGGGCAGCGATCAAACGGTGCAGCGGGTGTCACGGGCAGCGATCAGTCGTATGTGACAGATGAAGAAGGATGGCGCTACAGCAGAGCGGACGGCATCCTCATACGGATGAGTCTGGCCCCGTCCTTGGCATGGCTGGCTGCCGTCGGCCGGCTTCCGGAGTGCGCGGCCTCAAACGACGCAACGGTGCAACGAAGCAGCGAGTGTCACTGGCGGCGATCAAGCGGCACAACGACGCAACGGTGCAACGAAGCAGCGAGTGCCACTGGCGCCGATCAAGCGGCACAACGACGCAACGGTGCAACGAAACAGCGAGTGTCACTGGCGACGATCAAACGATGCAGCGGTGCAATAGCACATATAACGGACGATCCTAAGTTCATCGCGAAAAGGAGCAGATCCATGGCCACATACCGGAATCCCGTCATTCCCGGCTTTTACCCCGATCCTACCGTAGCGCGCGCCGGGGACACGTTCTATCTCGCAACGAGCTCGTTCGAGTATTTTCCGGGCGTCCCGATTTTCCGCAGCACCGATCTGGTAAGCTGGGAGCCGATCGGCCACGCGCTGACCCGGCGCTCGCAGGTCGACTTTCGGAACCGGGGAAGCTCGGACGGCATTTACGCGCCGACCTTGCGTTACCACGGCGGTCTATTCTATTTGATCACAACCGACGTCAGGGGCAGAGGCAACTTCTTCGTCCGCGCGTCCGACCCGGCGGGGCCGTGGTCCGATCCCGTCAAGCTGCCGTACGGAAACATCGATCCGTCCCTGCTGTTCGACGATGACGGCCGGGTGTACGTCACCGCGCAGAACGGGTGGGAGTACGAGTCTCACATCATCCAGTACGAAATCGACCCTGAGACGGGAGAAGCGTTGACGGAGCCGAAGGTCATTTTCGAAGGCGACGAAGGTCCATGGACGGAAGGGCCGCACCTGTACAAAATCCGCGGGATGTATTATTTGCTCTGCGCGTCGGGCGGCACCGGATTCGGCCATCGGGAGATCGCGGCGAGAAGCGCGAACCCGTACGGCCCGTTCGAGCCGCGTCCGGAGCCGATCCTTACGCACAGCGGACTCCGCGATCATCCGTTCCAATGCCTGGGCCATGCGGATTTATTCCAGGATGGGAACGGAGACTGGTGGGCGGTGTTCCTGGGCACGCGGCCGACGGAAGGCGGGTTCTCGGTGCTGGGCCGGGAGACGTTCTTGGCCCCCGTGCGGTGGACGGAGGACGGTTGGCCGTACATCGACGACGACGAAGGGATTGTCCGGCCGCTCATGACCGTCGCGAGACTTCCGGGCACTCCGTCCCACGAGGCGCCGGTCCTCCCGCCCGGCAATGCATACCGGCTGGGCTCGGGCTTCGACGCCAACTGGAGCTTCCTTCGGGACTACGACGAAAGCCGGTTCTCCTGGACGGACCGCCCGGGGTGGCTCGCCGTCACCGGGAACGTCTATACGCTGGCCGACAACGGCGGGCCCGCCGTGTTCGCCTGCCTTCGCCAGAAGCACCGGTCCATGGCCTTCTCCTGCCGGCTCGATTTCATTCCGCAGGCGCAAGGAGAAGAGGCCGGCTTGGCGGCTCGTCTCAACCACAACGGCTTCTGCGTCTTCGGCATCAAACGGACGGATGACGGAGTCCCGCGGATCAGCCTGACGTATCGGGATGGACCAACCGATTTCAGCGCCTTGTACGACGCCGCCCCGGAGGAAGCCTGCTATCTGTCCGTCCGGTCGGATGCCGCGGCGTACGGATTCTCCTACTCCCCGGACGGGCGGAACTGGCGGGAATTGCCGGCAAGGCTGCCCGCGTCCGCGTTGTCGCCCGAACGCAACGGCGGCTTCACCGGCGTCTGCATCGGCATGTACGCTTCCGGCAACGGCCAACCAAGCGCGACCCCGGCCTATTTCTCCGGATTTCGGTACGACCCCGCCGGCTAACCGCTTTCAAAGACCGAACCCCAACGAAGAAAGGAGCCGTCCCCTCATGATCCGAATGGTAATCGCAGATGACGAGACGATGACGAGGATGGGCCTGTCCCAGCTCGCTTGGGAGAAGGAAGGGTTCGCGGTCGCCGGCGTCGCGGAGAACGGGCTGGAAGCGCTGGAGCTCGTCCGCAGCGCCGAGCCGGACCTGCTGCTGACCGACATCCGGATGCCCGGCCTGGACGGCCTGGCGCTGATGGAAGCCGCCCACCGGGAGAAACCCGGCCTCAAGGTCATTTTCATCACGGCCTACCACCATATGGAGTACGCGCTGCAGGCGATCAAGCTGGGAGCGCTCGGCTTCGTTCTGAAGCCTACCGATCCCGACGAAATCCTGGAAACGTGCCGGAATGCCAAAAAGCGGATCGAGGAGGAGCGGGAGCGGAAGCGAGCGGAGGAGGGTCTCCGGGGACAGCTCAAGGAAATCTCGCTGGCGCTGCAGAACAAGCTCGTGCCCGAACCGGAGGAAGCGGCGCCGCACGGAGTCGTCCAGGACATCTTGGCCGACATGGCCGAGCAGTACGCGTCCGAGATCACGATCGAGCAGATGGCGAGGAAGTACCACTTCCATCCCGATTATTTGAGCCGCATGTTCAAACGGGAAACCGGCGACCATTTCTCGAACACGCTCGCCCGCATCCGCATGCAGAAAGCGGTGGAGCTGCTCGCCGACCGCCGGGTTAAAGTATACGAGATTTCGGAAAAGGTAGGCATCCGCGACACGCGTTATTTCGGGCAATTGTTCAAAAAACGTTACGGAGTGACGCCGGGCGATTTCCGCAAAAGGCTGTTCGCCGGTCAGCCGGAAACGGAATCGGAAGCGGAAGAAGCCTGATGCTGTCCCGCCTGTGGTCATCCGTCCGCCGGTCCGTCGCCGATCTCAAAATCCGCAACAAGCTGTTCGCCGCCTTCCTGCTGCTCAACATGCTGCCGCTCGCCGCGATCGGCGCGCTGACGTACCAGAAGTCGAGCTCTCTCCTGCAGGAGAGGACGAATGATTATACCGCCGATCTGCTGTCGGAGGTCAGCCGGAATATCGAGCTCACGCTAAGGGAAATCGACAGCCTCTACTACTCCATTTTCACGAACGAGCTCATCCGGACGAACTTGTCCCGGGCCAACAAAGGACTCATGTCGGAAGGCGAATATTTCTCCGCTTCGTACAAGACGTTCAGCATCCTGCAGAGCTACGTGCTGGACCGGGAGGACGTGCAGGCGGTGAACGTCTACGCTTTGGACAAGAAGTTCCTGTTCCAGGCGGGAGAATACCCGATGTACGTGCCCTTGACCCGGAAGGAATGGGACCGGATCGAGCGCAACAAAGGGAACCTCGTCTGGTTCCGGCCGGAGAACGAGCGGTCCGTGGTGGCAGCGGCGAGCTCCATTTACGATACAGACACGCTTCGGAAAAGCGGCTACTTCGTGCTCGGATTCAAGGAGGACGCGCTGCTTGCGATCTACAGCCGGATCAAGCTGCACGACCAGGGGGAGCTGTTTATGGTCGACGGCGGCGGGCAAATCATTTCCCATCGGGACAAATCGCGGATCGGCACGCGACTGGAGGCGCCCTATCTGGACCCGGTCCGGACGGCCTCCGGTTCCTCCGGGAATTTCTCCGCCCAAGCGGACGGGAGGGAACAGATCGTCTCCTTCCACGAGATCGGGGATACCGACTGGAAGCTCGTCAGCGTCATCCCGGCCGCGCAATATTCCAGCCTGTCGCTTCTGCTGCGCAACTGGATGATCGCCGTGTTCGCCGCCGTTTCCGCCCTTGCCCTGATTCTCTCGTACTTGCTGTCGAACAACATTTCCAAACCGATCCGGCGTTTGTCCGCGATGATGAAGAGCGTCGAACGGGACAACTGGGACGTGCAATCCGATTACCGTTCCCGCAGCGAAATCGGCATCCTGTCCCGCAACTTCAACCGGATGATCGGCCGCATCCGCTATCTGATCCACCAGGTGTACCAGGAAGAGCTGCTGAAGCAGAGGACGCAGCTGAAGTACCTCATGTTCCAGATCAACCCCCACTTCCTGTTCAACACGCTGGAGACGATCAACTGGGTCGCCCGCATTCAGGGCGCTCCGGAGGTCGGCAAGCTGTCGAAAGCGCTCGGGGATTTGATGAGGGAAGGAATCAAAGGCAAGGAGTTCGTTCCGTTCGAGCGCGAGCTCGCGAATTTGAAGAACTACCTGTACATTCAAAAATACCGCTACGACGACAAAATCGAGGTCCGGTTCGAAATCGCCGGGGAAGTGCTGGGGGCCGCCGTTCCGCGTTTCATTTTGCAGCCGCTCGTGGAGAACGCGATGGTGCACGGGATGGAGACGAAAATGGGGAGAGGGACGATCGAAATCCAAGCGGAGTTGTCCGGAGAAACGCTCAAGATCACGGTGCGCGACGACGGGCTCGGCATCGAACCCCGCCGGCTGGCCGAAATTCGCGCTTCCCTTGAAACGGTGTCTGAGGATGACGCGCACGGCATCGGGCTGACCAACGTGCATCGACGCATCCGCCTGCACTACGGAGCCGAATACGGTCTTACGATCGACAGCTCGACGGGAGCGGGAACCGCCGTCCGGCTCACGCTTCCGAAGAAGTCGGAAATTTCGACCGCGAAGTCGGAATCGTCCCATCGTGAAATGCCGGAAGCGACTTTACGATGAAAGAGCAGGAACATTTCCGATGGGGGGATTCGCTTGAAAACGAGAAAGTGGACCGTCCTGCTCACGGTCGCCGCGATGCTGCTTGCCTTGCTGAGCGCATGCGGAGGCAGGAGCAACAACGACGAAGGAGCGGCAAGCCCGCCGGCAACCCAGTCGGCCAGCCCGTCCGCCGGTGCGTCCGCAAGCCCGGAGCCCAGCGGCGCCAAAGAGAAGTCCAAGCTGCTCGTCTACGATTGGCAGACGTCGGACAGCGCGCAATTCAAGATCATGGAAGACATGATCGCCGAGTACAATGCCAAACCGGACGCCAAGGCGACGCTCACTTCCCAGCATCTGCCGGGCAGCGACGTCTACTACCCGAAACTGAACGCTTCGCTCGCGGCGAACAGCGGCCCCGACGTGTTTCCGCTGCACGGAGCCGGGAAATTGAAGACGTACAGCGACGCGGGCCGGCTGATGGATCTGACCGGTATCCTGGACGCGGAGCCGGATTGGAAAAACAGCTTCACGTCCGGCGCGTTTAACCTGCTCACCCAAGGCGGCAAGATCTATGCGGTGCCGACTTCGTTCGCGGCCGTGCCGCTTTTCTACAACAAGGACATATTCGCGAAATACAACCTCCAGCCTCCGCAAACCTATGACGACCTGAAGAACGTCGTCAAGGTGCTGAAGGACAACGGCGTCACCCCGTTCGCCTTCGGCTCCAAGGACGCCTGGACGAGCGCCCTGTTCAGCGAGATGATCGCCAATCGGATCGGCGGAGACGAGCCGTTCAACAAAATTCTAGATGGAAGCGGTTCTTGGACGGATCCTTCGTTCATCGAGACGGGCAAAGTGCTGAACGAGCTCAAGGACCTCGGCGCGTTCCCGAAAGGCTTCCTCGGCCTCGACAACAACGCGATCAACAATATGTTCAAAAACGGCGAAGCCGCCATGTTCGTCATGGGCAGCTGGGCGATCGGCAACATGGTGAAGGAAGATTCGAAAGTCAAGAATTCGGTTGGCATCGCCAAGTTTCCGACCTTCCCGGGCGGCAAGGGCGACATCGACGTCTGGCTCGGACAGCCGAGCTATAACCTGGCGATCAACGCCAGCACCAAAGATAAAGACGCGGCCATAGACTACCTCAAAATGTTCACGAGCGACAAATACCAGCAGCGGATCGCGATCGAGGCGGGGGAAATCCCGGCGACGAACGTCCAGCTCGATCCCGCGAAAGTGCCGGCCATTTCCCAAGACCTGCAGAAGGCGATGTCCACGATGAAGGGCATGTTCATCTTCTACGACGTCGGTCTGGGGGCCAAGATCGGCGACGAATACAACAAGACGATCCAAGGGATACTCGCCGGCAAGAAGGTGGAGGACGCGTTCCAAGCGCTGGAGCAGTACACGAAGGATAACCGCGGGTAACCGCACGGACGAACGCGGAAGGAGGAGCCCGTCTCCTCCTTTTTTCGCGGGGCGCCGGACGAATGTGGGGGGGGGGTGAAGGCTTGGAGAAGCTGCTGAGGAAAAAAACGACGATCCTGTTCTTTACGGTCCCGGCCCTCTTGTTCTATACCGCCATCGTGTTCGTGCCGATTCTGTTCTCGATCTACTACAGCTTTTTCAGCTGGGACGCGATCAGTCCGCGGAAGTACGTCGGCCTGGACAACTTCGTCCGCATGTTCACGAAAGACGACGTATTCGTCACCAGCGTGAAGAACATGCTGTTCCTGACGGTCACGAGCATCGTTTTCCAACAGGTTCTCGGGTTCATGCTGGCCGTGTTCATCACGAGCCGAATCAAGGGCAAAGAGTTTTTCAAAAACGTTTACTTCTTCCCCGCCGTCATCAGCAGCGTGGCCGTCGGCATGCTGTGGACGTTCATTTACGATCCGGGCATCGGACTGCTTAACGGCTTCTTGGGCTTGATCGGATTGGGTTCGCTTCAGCATCAATGGCTGTACGAGCCGGCCACCGCGATGTGGGCGATCACGACCGTCGTCTCCTGGCAATATGTCGGGTACACGATGATTCTGTACGTCGCGGCGATCCAGAACGTGCCCGGCGAAATCTTCGAGTCCGCCCGGATCGACGGCGCGGTGGGGTGGAGGCTCGTCCGTACGATGACGATTCCGCTCGTGCGTCCCATTATCAAAGTCAGTACCGTGCTGATTACGATCGGCTCGCTCAAGTTTTTTGACCTCGTGTTCGTCATGACCCGGGGAGGGCCGGCCGACTCCACCACCGTGCTCGCCTTGCACATGTACAGCCGCTCGTTCTCCCAATTGGAGTACGGATACGGCGACGCGCTGGCCGTCGTGCTGCTGGCGATGTGCCTGGCCGCGACAATGATCATCCATGCGATCTTCCGGAAATCGGAAGTGGAGTACTGACGGGAGGGAGCGAGACATGACGACGCCTCAAGCTTCGAACGCCCGCGTCCGAATCGGTACGGCGGCGATATACGCCATTCTGGGAATCGGCGCGATGGCCTATATCTACCCTTTGCTCTGGCTTTTGCTCAATTCGCTGAAAGAAACGCCCCAAATTTTCGAGAACCCGTGGAGCCTGCCGTCGCGCTGGATGTGGAGCAATTATCCGAACGCGTGGACGACCGGACAGGTGAGCACCTATCTGTTCAACTCCGTGCTGATGACGGCCGCGACGCTGACCGTCGTTCTGTTGCTCAGCGCGATGGCCGCTTTCTCGCTCACGAAGCTGCGCTGGAAGGCGTCCAAATGGACGCTGCTGTATGTGCTGATCGGCTTCATGGTTCCGGTTCACGCGACGCTGATTCCGCTGTTCGTCAATTTTACCAAGCTGCATCTGGTCGATTCCCAATTCGGTCTCATCCTGATCTATATCGCGTTCGGCTTGCCGTCCGCGATCCTGGTGCTGTGCGGGTTCTTGACCGCGATTCCGAACGAGATGATGGAAGCGGCGGTCATGGACGGCTGCTCGATGTACGGCGTGTTCTGGCGCATCGTGCTGCCGATTTCGTCGTCCGCGCTCATGACCGTAACCATCCTTAGCTTCGTCGGCGTATGGAACGAGCTGCTGCTCGCGCTGATTTTCCTGACGGACCAGGGGAAATTCACGCTGCCCGTCGGGCTGACGAGATTCTCCGATTTATACACGACGGACTACGCGCCGATGTTCGCCGCCGTCATGATCGCGACGATTCCCACGATCGTGCTGTTCGCCGTCTTCAACAAACGCGTGCTGGCCGGCATGGCGGAAGGCGCGATCAAAGGTTGAGCAACCGCATGGAATAGAAGGCTGCCGGATCCTCCGCGGATTCAGGCGGCTTTTTTTGTTGTCCGGGTAAATTCAAACGAACTCGAAATGGGAATGCTACGGAGAACCGGCGGGCTTGGGGAAAAACTGTCGAATGATGGCCGGACAGGCTATACCCAGCGCGTTTACACTGTGATAATATAAGGAAGGCAAATTGCGCCAAATCACCATTGACCCCTAGGAAAGAAGGGCTGTTCGTGTTCAAGAAAAAAGACATCTTTTTCAAAACGCTGGAACAAATGGCGGACGTGATCGTTACGACCGTCGACCGTTTCGAGGCCGCCGTGAGCGGCGAGCTGCCGAATCTGGCGGATTTCACGAAAGAGATGAAGGATTTCGAGCACAAGGGCGACGAGTTCACCCATACGATCATTACGGAGCTGAACAAAACGTTTATCACGCCCATCGAGCGCGAAGACATCATGGAGCTGGTCAAACGGCTGGATGACGTGCTGGACGGCATCGAAGCTTGCGTCTCCCGTTTCGACATGTACGGCATTGTCAAGTCCGACGTCTACATTCGGAAGTTCGCGGACTGCCTCCGCCGCTGCTCGCTCGAGATCAAAGCCGCCATCTACCTGTTGACCCAGAAGAAGCTGCTCGCCATGCAGCCCCACTGCGTCAATCTGCACGAGCTCGAGAACGAGGGCGACGCCCTGATGCGCCAAGGGGTCAAGCATCTGTTCCAAAACGTGAAGGATCCGATCGAACTGCTGAAGTACAAGGAGCTGTACGAGCGTCTTGAGGAAACGACCGACTCGTGCGAGCATGTTGCCAATACGCTCCAATCGATTATCATGCGGAATTCTTGACATTACTTAAGCAGGGACGGATCAAACCCATATGGATCTTACAACGGTTCTGGTTGTCATTATCGTCATTCTGGCGCTTAGCTTCGACTTCATCAACGGGTTCCACGATACGGCCAACGCGATCGCGACGGCCGTATCGACGCGTTCCCTGACGCCGCGCCGGGCCATCCTTCTCGCATCCCTCATGAACCTGCTCGGGGCCTTGATGTTCACGGGGGTCGCCAAGACGATCGGAGGGAAGGTTACCGACCCCTTCAAGCTGGAGCACGGGCTGACCGTCGTCATCGCCACGCTTCTGGCCGCGATCGCCTGGAATTTGCTCACCTGGTGGAGAGGGCTTCCGTCTTCTTCCTCCCATGCCCTGATCGGGGCTCTTGCCGGGGCCGCGATCGCGTCCGAAGGCTGGGACGGCATCAATTACGGCGGATTCTCGAGCATCGTGATGGGCCTCGTGTTTTCCCCGATAATAGCGTTCGTGCTGGGCTTTCTCATCATGTTTTTGCTGAAACACGTTTTCGCCAATTCGAGCCCGCATCAGGTCAACAAAGTGTTCCGCAAGGGACAGTGGGTGACCGCCGCTTTCCAAGCGTTCACCCACGGCACGAACGATGCCCAGAAGGCGATGGGCGTCATCACGATGGCGCTCATCGCGGCCGGCCTGCAGTCCGATCTCGAAGTCGCCTTGTGGGTGAAGATTTCCGCCGCCCTCGCGATGGCCTTGGGCACTTCGGTCGGAGGCTGGAAGATCATCAAGACGATGGGGACGAAAATTTTCAAAATCGAACCGATCAACGGATTTTCGGCCGATCTCAGCTCGGCGTCGGTTATTCTGACGGCGACGTTGACTCATTTTCCGGTCAGCACCACGCACGCCATCACTTCCTCGATCCTGGGGGTCGGAGCGGCCAAGAAATTCAACAGCGTCAAATGGAACGTCGCGGGACGCATCGTCATGACCTGGATCATCACGATTCCCGCCGTAGCGGTGCTGGCGTCGCTGATCTACGCGGTGCTGAGCCTGTTTCTGCACGATTGAAGCCGAGGTACGCAAAATAGGCATTTCGATTAATTCAAACCGCACCGTCCGGTTAATACAATATGGATGAAGGCAGACGACAGGATCGGAGCTGGAGGACACCCATGCTGGCATCTACCGAAAAAGCGAAATCGTGCGAAACGTTGCTGAGCGAATTTCGCCGGGAGAAGACCTCGGCTTTCGGGGAGAAGTTGGTTTTCTCCGGCGTGGGAACCCGGGACGTATACAATATCAGCGCGCCATTCATGGACGAAGGGGAGACGGTGATCGCGGGACGCGTGGAGGAGCGCAGCAGCGAGTCTGCGGAAGTGATGTTCTTCGCCTTGCGGGGAGAGGAATGGGTTCCCCGGCCGGGAGCGCCGGTATTTGCCTTGCAGGATCCGTTCGTCGCATTCATCCGGGGAGAGCTTGTTTTCGGGGGCGTCGAGGTGTACTTCGACGGCGACGATCCCCACTATGTCACCTCCTGGCGGACCGTCTTTTACCGGGGCGGGAACATATCCGAGCTTCGGCCGTTCGCCAAAGGCCCGCTGACGATGAAGGATATCCGCCTCCTTGAACTCCGGAGCGGCAAGATCGGCGTCTTCACGAGACCCATGATGGTAGACGGCGCCCGGGCGATGATCGGCTACACGGAAATCGGCGACCTCTCGGAGCTCACCGAGGAAGCGATCGACGGTGCCGACCTGCTGCGCAACCAATTCCTCCCTGACGAATGGGGCGGCGCGAATGAAGCGCACTTGCTCGCGAACGGAACGGTAGGGGTTCTCGGCCATGTCGCGTACATGGAGAACAACAACATCCGCCACTATTATCCGATGGCGTTCGCTTTCGATCCCGAGACGCGCAGGCATTCACCGCTGAAGCTGCTGGCGGAGCGGAGCATGTTCCCGGACGGCCCGGCCAAACGTCCCGACCTGAGTGACGTCCTGTTCAGCGGAGGGCTTGTTCGCTTGAAGGACGGCAATGCCCGCTTGTACACGGGCGTCAGCGACGCGGAAGCGCACGCGATCGTCATCTCCGATCCGTTCATCGAATATGAGACCTAACGGCGGGGCCGGCATGGCGCGGAGTATCGATGCTCCGAGCCCGTGCCGGCCCTTCGCGTCCTGCGGGAGGTCAGCGCTTTTGCCCCGATGGCCTACGGGAACGCTTTTTCCGGCGGGATTTTCTGTTCCTGCGAGCGCCGCCGCTGGCGTCGGCCGCCTTGACGGCGGCGCCTTTGCCGATGAAGAGCCGCAGAAGCGGTGCCATCTGCTGCATGGTCGTCACGATTTTCTGGAGCTTGCCCATCGTGGTCAGAACCCCGTCGATGCCTCCCAGCCGGTCGAGCATCAGTTTCCATTCGGCCAGGTTGCTCAGGAATCCCGGTTTGGCATTCCCCGGCCCGGGGAGCACCTTCGGGTTCGCGAACGCGGGAGGACCGGCGAACGGATCCCCGAGACCGGGATACATTTCGCCTCCGAAGCCCTGCGGCTTGTTCCAGCCTTGGATTGAAGGAAGATTCGGATCGTTCATGGAGTCACACCCTTTCTCTTGTAGGGTATGAAGGCAGCAGCCCCCGCGAATGGACGGATGCCTGCTTTTCCGTGATTTTAGTCCGGTAATGCGTGAATACGGCAACGCTTGAAGAACTTCACGAGACGCAGTACAATGGGGAGTGATCGGATTAGCGAGGAAATCGGGGTGCCGGCATGCAGCTGAAAAAATTGAACGATCCGTCGATCGACCAACTGTTCGAAGCCATCCTCACGCTCAAGAACGTGGAGGAATGCTACGTCTTCTTCGACGATCTGTGCACGGTGAACGAGATCCAATCGCTTTCGCAGCGGCTGGAAGTCGCCCGGATGCTGGGCAAGGGCAACACGTACAACCAGATCGAGACGGAAACCGGCGCGAGCACCGCCACGATCTCCCGGGTCAAGCGCTGCCTCAATTACGGCAACGACGGCTATAAGATGGCGCTGGAGCGCCTCGGGCGGTTCGGGGGCCAAGGGAATACGGAAGCCGCTGAATAAGGCGGACGTGAGGATGACGGAGAGCGGAATCGCCCTGGGAATAGGACCTGATATCGGCAATTAGGAATGGGACGAAGCCGCAAGGCGAGGGTGCCGGAAGCGCGCATGGGGATATCGAAAGCCGGCAAGCAGCGGGCGCATAGAGCGCACGCTTGCTTCCCGGCTTAAGGCCGTTTGGGGTATGGAGGCAGGCCTTCTCAACCGCCCGCGCTGCTGTAACGCTTGATCGATACGTTCCAGAAAATTCGGACCAGTCCCATAAACAGGAGGGGTGCGGCGATTGACCATAGCGCCATCTTCCAAGTCAACTGATTCCATAGAAACATCGCCGGAACATTGAAGATGAGAAAGATCGGAAATAAGGAGGTGCCGATCCGCTGCATCCATCGGCGGTAGATAGCCATGGGCATCGTGTTGAAATCCCAAGCCTTGTCGGCGAATTCAACGACCGCAGACGTCCGTACGGTCCAGAAGGTCAGAATTTGGGGGAATAAGTACAAGGAATAGGCAAGGAATACGCCGCACAGAAGCAGCCCTGCGAATCCCGCGACATGAACGAAATCGAAGGGAATCGAAAGCCGCCGCCAACCGATCGCGATGATAATGCCGCCCGCGATCATGTTGGGGACCGGAATGGCAAAATCGACATGACGGGTGCTTACCATGAACAACGTGGAAACCGGCTTCGTAATCAATAAATCAAGCGTTCCTTCCCTTACATAATCGGGGAGCCGGTAGAAGTTGTTCATGAACAATCCGGTGTAAAAAGCGGTGATGAGAATGAAAACTCCGATGTACAGAAACATGGCGTCCGGCGAGAGCCCGCCCAGCTGGATCCCCGTTTTGTACACGACAGCCGCATAGATGAGCTTCGATAGCAAGAAACACGATTCAACCGCCAAAGTCAGCAAGAAATTCGAACGATACTCCATTTGGGACATCAGGCTGTATTTGGCGAACAAGGCCCATATTTTCATATGGTATCGGATACCGGCAACAAGTTGGCCCACCTGTCTAACCTCCAACCGCGATATATTTTTTCATCCCTTGCTTCCACCACAACCCGGAGCACCCCATGAGAACGACGATCCATAAGAGTTGCAGCATGCAGCCCTGCAGCATCGCATCCGCCGAGATTTTGCCGTTCAGGATGTTGATGGGGAAGAAGATCGTATATGGAAAAGGCGAGAAGCTGACGATTTTCATGAAGGTTGCTCCGAACACATCGAGCGGAAACACGCCTCCGCTGCAGATGTTGATGAGCAGATTCAAGCCGATGAACGCCGCCCACGCTTCCGTCAGCCAGAAGGCCAATATACTGACGCAGTAGAAAATAAAGAAGTTAAGCGCAAGGGCCAGAAGCATGGCGGGCACAAAGAAAGCCAATCGGCGGAGCAGCTCTTCCGCGTGCAGCGAACCGTCCACCAGGAGCACCGTTGCGATCGCCACGATGAAGATGAACAGGCTTTGAGGCGCCTTGCTTCCGAAAAAACAGAACATGCGGAAGTATAGATAATGGATCGGTTGAACGATAAATTTGCTTAATCCCCCGCTCTTGATATCCCCCGCCACTTCGTATTCGAAGCCGGTCGCGACCAAGCGGGATACGATGCCCGCAATAATGACGTAAGCAATCATCTGTTGATAGCTGTAGCCGTACAGCGTCTGTCTGTCTCCGCTCTCGAACATGGCCGTCCAGAGGAATACTTGGAGCAGAACGGCAAAGCTTCCGCTCACGAGCCCGATCAGAAAATCCGCCCGATATTCGATGGCGTTTTGCATCCCCATTTGAAAACAGCGCCAATATTTGCCGAATACCCGCATCCCGTTCACCCCCCCTTCGCAAACAGCTTGGCGACCGCTTCGTCAATCGGCTGTTCTTCGACGGCAAAGTCCAGCACGGGGAAGCGGTTTAGCAGCTGCTGGGACACGGCCGGAACGTCTTGATGATTCGTTTCGATCGTCGCATGGACGCCGTCCCACTCGGTCACCTTCCCGAATGAACGCAAACGTTCGACATCTACTTCCTCGGCGAATTGAACCTTCAGTCTCTTAATATCGGCAAACGATGTTTTGATGCGGTTCAAATCGCCGTCAAACATCACCTGGCCTTCATTGATGACAATCGTGCGGCGGCAAAGCTCTTCAATATCTTTCATATAATGGCTGGTGAGCAGAACGGTTATTTTGAACCGTTCATTGTATTTCCGTATGAATTCCCTTATTTTTTTCTGGGAGATCACATCCAGACCGATGGTCGGCTCGTCGAGGAACAAGATTCGCGGCCGGTGGATCAACGATGCGATCAGCTCCATCTTCATTCTTTCGCCAAGCGACAAGCGCCTGGCTTGAACATGAAGCAGCTCTTTGACATCGAGCAGCTCGACGAGCTCGTCCAGCGTAGCCGAGAACGTTCGGTCATCGACTTCATAGATGGCTTTATTCAACTGAAACGATTCATAGGCGGGCAGGTCCGGCCAAAGCTGGCTTTTTTGCCCCAGGACGATCGCGAACCGCTTCTTGAACTCCTTTTTCCGCTCCCATGGGGTAAACCCGAGCACGGAAGCGCTGCCGCCGGTCGGGAACAGGATGCCCGACAGCATCTTCAGCGTCGTCGTTTTGCCCGCGCCGTTCGGCCCCAAGAAACCGACGATTTCGCCCTCGTCGATCGAAAACGAAATATTCCGCACGGCTTCTTTCACCAGCTTTTCCCGATGAAAGAGATTTTTCACGGATTGCGCAAGCCCCGCCTGTTTCTTGTAGTAATGATACTGCTTGTTCAGATCCTTCACGATGATAGCCATGATTGCCGCTCCTTTTGAGTGAACGATTTTCATACGAGATCGTATTGGATGTAAAACGTTTTCTAACGTATACTGATGATTATATATCGATATTTTTCTGCTTGATAGAAGTCGATTTTAGTATTTATTTAACGATTTTCGTATTTTCGAGAACGAGGGGCGCAGGGAACATGGATCGTTTCGCTTTTCTGATGCAGCAGGAGATCGAATTAAGGCTCCCCATTTATGTATCGGGGGCGGGGCATTGGGACAACCAGGAAACGATCGTCCGTCCGGAGGGATTTCCGTTGTTCCAATGGCTGCACTGCGCAGCCGGGGAAGGGGAATTGAAGGTGGCCGGGGAATCCAGCCGCGTGAGGGAGGGGACGGGATTTTTTCTTTACCCGAATGAGCCTCATGAATACCGGGCGATCAGCGAGCCCTGGGAAATATATTGGATCGTTTTTGGGGGGGAGCTGGCGGAGCCGCTGGCCCGGTTGGCCGGACTAACCCGGTCCGGGGTGTACAGCGTGACGGACGACGGCTTGATTCGCCACATCCAGAACGCCTTGACATTGGCATCGGCCGGGAAGCCTTTGGCGGGTCTGGAATGCTCCAAATTGGTATACATGCTGCTCATCGATATCATGAAGTGCATTACGGTTGACCGTCCGTCCGTGGAACAAAATTACATGAGACTTCAGCCCGTTTTCGAATATATGGAATTGCATTACGACCGAAAAATCACGCTGGAAGAGTTGGCGGACGTCATGGGGGTCTCGATCCAACACTTGTGCCTGTTGTTCCGGAAAATCGTGAAGACGCGTCCGATCGAATACCTCAACCAGCTCCGCATCCACAAAAGCAAGGGAATGATGCTCCGGGACCGGGATGCCCGAATCAGTGAAATCGCCCGAAAGGTGGGATTGGATGCCCCGGGGTATTTCAGCACCCTGTTCAAGAGAGTGGAAGGAATGACGCCGGAGGCATTTCGCAAAATCAGCGGGGTGCGCTAAACACCCGCATGATGATTCGCTTCCTCCGGCGTCTTTGCTACTCTTCCCGTCTCTGCTCCTCCAAGGGCCCGTCCCGCAGCCCCAAGTCCGCGCGGATGGTGTCCATCATCTCCTCCACGGCTTCGCTCACCATGTCGATAGGCGACACGTCCTGCTGGTCCGGCGGGGTCGGCACGGTCGCTTCCATGTCCCCGCTGTAGTAGTTCGGGATCTGGTCGTCTCTCATCGCACGCACTCCTTTTTTTGTCGACTATTGGCTAGCATTTCCATGCACCCGGCCGCCCATAACGGGAAACCTCCGCGAAAATATACGTTGCCCGCCCGCAAACCGCTAAGTTATGCTAATGGCGTACCTGTGTTCGACACGTTTCCGGGGAGGGACGTCCATGCGTTTCTGGCAATCGGTGCGCTTCAAAATCGTTTTCGGGTTCGCGCTTATCCTGGCGCCGATGGTCGCCTTTCTCATCTACCACAACATGTATGCCACGGGCGTAGTGCGCGAGCAGATCTCCATCCAGTACAGCAAGCTGCTGGACGCGAACGCCGGCGAGACCGACAAAATCCTCAAAGAGTACCGCTATTATCTGCTGCGTCTCGCCCGCGACCCCGACATCCCGATCATCCAGTCCTACCCGTCCGATTCGGACGAATACGTGCTCGCCAAGCAGCGGCTGCTCATCCGGTTCGCGCTGGATTCGACGAGTATCTACGACATGCTGGACACGCTTTTCCTGTATCCGCGCAAGGAGCGGAACATCATCTTCGCCACGCAGTATAACAAGAACTCCGAGGAGAAGGAATCGGCGCTCGTCGATTGGTCCAGGAAGAACCTGGGCGACCCTCGCACGCTGGATGCACGTTGGGACACGTTAACGCTCCCAAGCGGCTACCATTATTTCCTGCATACGGTAGATCTCGACCTGAACGTATTCGCCGGGGCGCTCGTTCCGGCCGACAGCCTGATGCGCGTGCTGGCGGGCTTCGACGTCGGACCGTCCGGCGCCACGATGCTGCTGGACTCGGGCGGGCAGCTGCTGGCGGGCAGCGCCACCGGACCTGCGCAGAGCGCCGAGTTCCGCAAGCGGGCAGCCGCGCAGACCGGGCCGTACGGCATCCTGCGGGGCGAGGATAACGCGAACTATCTCGTTATGGCCAAACGCTCTCCGTATGCCGACCTGACGTATGTCCTCGTGATGCCTGAATCCTACATTTTGAAAAACCTGCCTTTCTTCCAAAAAGTGCTGTACTTCTGGATTCCGCTGCTCGTCGCCGCGCTGCTGTCCCTTTACCTGCTGTTCCTCCAGAGCGTCGTGTTCCGGCCGCTCATCGAGCTGATCCGCGGCATGCGCAAGCTCGGACAAGGCCGGTTCGACATCCGGCTGCCGGTCAACCGGAGCAGCGAATTCGCCTTCATGTCGAGCTCGTTCAACCAAATGGCCGAGCAAATCGAGAAGCTCAAAATCGACATCTACGAGGAGCAGCTCCGCGTCCAGCGCGCCGAATACAAACACCTGCAGGTTCAGATCAACCCGCACTTCTACATGAATTCCCTGAACATCATTTATAACCTGGCGGCGCTGAAGGATTTCAAATCGGTGCAGAAGCTGTCGCTCCATCTTGCGGATTATTTCCGGTTCCTGATGCAGAGCAATCGGCCGGTCGTTGCGCTGGAGGACGAAATCCGTCACATCGGCCATTACCTGGAGATCCAGATCGTACGTTACGTGACGAAGCTCGGCTACGAAATCGACGTGAAGCCGCATCACTTCCGGACCGAAATTCCGCCGCTCATGATCCAGCCGTTCGTCGAGAATTCCGTGATCCATGCGTTCAACAAGCGGGTCCAGGACGGCAGCCTCTTCCGGATCGCGATCCGGTCGGAGGACGAAGCGGACGAGTCGGGACGTTACGTCGTTCTGAGGGTGTCCGACAACGGCCCGGGTTTTCCGGACGCGATGCTGCGGGAATTGGAGAACGGCGCGTATCTCTCGGGCAACGGGGAACAGCACCTCGGCATCTGGAATGTTTTGCGGAGGTTCCGGATGCTGTACGGAGAGGCGGGCGGCATTTCCTTCCGCAACGCGGAAGAGGGAGGAGCCGTCGTCGAAATCCGGCTGCCGGCCGCCGCCAAGCTGCCGATCGGTTCGGAGCAACAAGCGCGGGAGGAGCCGGTGTCCGGCGAGTGGCCCCTGGCGAACGCGCGTTAAAGGAGGAGAGACTGGACGATGCTGACGATGCTCGTGGTGGACGACGAGATATACGCTTTAAAAGGCATTACGCAAGGAATCGATTGGAGCGACCTGCCCATCGGATCCATTCTCGAGGCGGAGAACGCGGATCAGGCGAAGGCGAAGCTTCGGGAGGCGAAGGTGGACCTCGTCATCTCCGATATCGAGATGCCGGGCGTGAACGGAATCGAGCTGCTTCGCCACATCCGGGAAGTTTCCCCGGATTCGCTCACGATTTTCCTGACCGGACACGCCCGTTTCGAATACGCGCAGGAAGCGCTTCAATACGGCTGCTACGATTATGTGCTTAAACCGATCGACCACGACGTGCTGAAGGAAATCGTGCGGCGGGCGGCCGGGGAAATCGAACGGAAACAAGAGCGGCAACGGTTCGAAGAGACGCTGGAAACGTACCGCAGGCACTGGACGAACCAGCTGCCCATCCTGGTCGAGCGGTTCTGGCAGAACGTCCTGTCCGGCCGCGTCCCCGCGGCGGGCCTCGAGCGGCTCGCG
The DNA here is from genome assembly GCF_019400745.1 of Cohnella sp. CFH 77786. Classification (GTDB taxonomy): domain Bacteria; phylum Bacillota; class Bacilli; order Paenibacillales; family Paenibacillaceae; genus Cohnella. The sequence continues at coordinate 353,972 of NZ_WJIB01000003.1, forward strand.
CGGGAATTCGAGATGTACGGCATTCCCCTGACGGCGGGCGGCCGGGTGCTGCCCGTGCTGCTCAGCATCGAGCAATGGGACGCGGAGATGGACGCCCGCGACGAGCGCATCATGGAATACGCGGTGCGTAAGGCCGCGGAGGAGATCGTGCTCGGACAACGTCAGGGGGCGGTCCTGCAGGATCGCAACGACATGAATCTGGTGCTGGTCTACTTGACGGACGGCGTCCCGTTTGACCGGGAAGCGGTGAAAGCGGCATGCGCGGAATACGTACGGGCTTGCGGGGGCTATTTCCATTGCCGAGTATCCTGTTACGTGGGCGGCGTTGTCCGGATCGGCGAAATCGCGGAAGCGGTGGAACGGCTGTCCCAGCTCGAACGAGCCAACGTTTCCAGACCGCAGACGGTGATCGACGGCCTGGAGGCTGGCGAGAACGTCGCCGCCGGCGGCGGGCCGGGCTTGCCTTCGTTGCTTGAATGGGGCATTCTGCTCGACAACGGAAGCCAGGACGAGCTGGTCGCCGAAATTGCCGCGACGATGCGCCGGTTTCAGGACGAAGCGGCCGGCCGCGAAACGCTGGAGCTGTTCTATTACGGCTTCGTGCACCTGCTGTTCCAGGCGGCGCACCGCCGGGGGCTGTCGGTTTACGACGCTTTGGCGGCGCAGGAAATCGCGGACGGCCAGTCGGCGAGGACGCCGCAGGCCATGCAAGCTTGGGCGGCGAAGACGGCGCTGAAGCTGGGACAAGCCATGCAGGATCGCCCCCGCGACGCCTCGGCCGTCATCGCCAAGATCCAGGCGTTTATCCAGGACAACCTCCACAAGGAGCTGGGCCGGGACGACATCGCCGCCGCGGTGTACCGGAATCCGGCTTACTTGTCCCGGATGTTCCGCAAGGAGACGGGGCTCTCCTTGACCGACTACATCGCGCAGATCAAGATCGAACGGGCGAAGCGGCTGCTGGTCGAGACGAACGACAAGGTCAGCAACATCGCCGAAGGGCTCGGCTACCTGCATTTCTCCTATTTCGCCAAACTGTTCAAGAAGATGACCGGCATCACCCCGCAGGAGTACCGCAAAAAGCACCAGACGATCGTATGACCCGCCGCGCGGTCAGGCCCTCGCTCTACGGAGCCGGGCCGTTCTTTCTTCATGGGGAAATGTTTTTCCTCCAAGTCACCATAGTGCTATCTAAGTCACCTCAGTAGATAGATGGAGCCGAGCCGCGCCCTGTACAATGGGGACACAGAAACAGACGCGCAAGGCAAAGGACTGGTGGAGAGATGGAGCAAGTCGCTGGGCAGGCGGTACCCCCGAAAATCGAAGTTCGCAAGGAGAAGACGCTGAACCAAAGCTATTGGAAGCGGTACGGTGTTTTCTATCTGATGATGGCGCCCGCGCTCATCGTCCTGATCATCAACAATTACATTCCGATGGTCGGCAGCTTGATCGCATTCAAGAGTATGACCTACGCCTCGCCGAGCTTTTTCCAGAACTTTGTCGATTCGCCCTGGATCGGCTGGAAAAACTTCGAGTTCCTGTTCAACTCGAGCGACGCCTGGCTCATTACCCGGAACACGCTCGCTTACAACGCGGTATTCATCGTGCTGAACCTGGTCGTCGGCGTCGCCCTCGCGCTCATGTTCCACAACCTGCGGAACAAGAAGCTCGCGAAATTTTACCAGACCACGATGTTCCTGCCTTATTTCCTGTCCATGATCATCGTTGCCTACCTGGCCTACGGGTTCCTGAACCCGGATATCGGGGTCATGAACAAGCTGATTCTTCCTTGGTTCGGCAACGAGGAAGGCGTCATGTGGTACTCGGACCCGAAATGGTGGCCGCTCATCCTGCCGATCGTCAACACGTGGAAATTCATCGGCTACTATGCGGTATTCTACCTGGCGGCGATCATCGGAATCGATAACGAGTACTACGAAGCGGCCCACATCGACGGCGCCACCCGGTGGAGACAGGTGTGGACCATCACGCTGCCGCTCATCAAGCCCGTCATCATCATTTTGACGCTGCTTCAGATCGGCCGGATTTTCTACGCGGATTTCGGCCTGTTCTTCCAGGTGACGCAAAACGCGGGCGCCTTGTACGAGAAAACGCTCATCATCGACACGTACGTATTCCAAGGATTCAGAGCCACCGGTGATATCGGGATGTCCTCGGCTGCAGGGCTGTATCAAGCCGTCGTCGGATTCGTGCTGGTGTTCGCGTCCAACCTGATCGTCCGCCGAATCAGCAAAGAAGACGCCCTGTTCTAGGAGCAATAGGAGTTTAGGAGGCTTCCCTTTATGGCAACCGCGGCTGTGAATAAAAAGAAGTTCGACGTGAATCGGATTTCCGGCGGCGCGAACTTCGCGATCAACGTGTTTTTCTGGATCTACTCGGCGCTCTGCATCATTCCGCTGCTGCTCGTGATCTCGGTATCATTCTCCGACGAGACTTCCGTCTTGGTGGGCGGTTACCGCTTCTGGCCGGAGAAATGGAGCCTCGAATCCTATAAATTCCTGGTCAGCGACTACATGGTGATCGTGAAATCGTACGGCATCTCGATTTTTGTCACCGTCGTCGGGACGATCGCCGCCATGCTGATCATGACCTTGTATGCGTATCCGATTTCGCGCCGGGACTTCAAGCACCGCAATCTGTTCGCCTTCATCATGTTCTTCACGATCCTGTTCAACAGCGGGCTCGTTCCGTTCTATCTCGTCTACAAGCAAGGGCTGCACGTCGATGACACGCTGTTCGTGCTGATGTTCCCGCTGTTCGTGCAGGCGTTCTTCGTCTTCGTCATCCGGACGTTCTTCCAGAACCAGATTCCGCCGGAGCTGCTGGAATCGGCGAGGATGGACGGGGCGGGCGAGCTTCGGACGTTCTTCCAAATCGTGCTTCCGCTGTCGCTGCCCGTGCTGGCGTCCGTCGGCCTGCTGTGCACGCTGAACTACTGGAACGATTGGTTCCTGAGCCTGCTGTTCATCTCGGACGACGGTCCCGTCAGCATCCAATTCCGGATGTACAAGACGCTGCTGGACATTCAGTACCTCAGCTCCAACACGCAAGCCTACTCGGCGATCATGCAGGCGAACCCGAACTTCAAGGTGCCGAGCGAAACCGCGCGGATGGCGATGGGCGTCGTCGGCATCGGCCCGATCATCTTCGTGTACCCATTCCTGCAGCGGTATTTCGTCGCGGGACTCACCGTCGGCGCGGTCAAGGGTTGAGTTCGATCATGAAGGCTTCTACCGGTTACCGGCCGGTTAAGCATATACCATTATATGGAGTAAAAGGGAGGCAACACCCATGCTCAAAATGAGCAGCAAGCTTGGCAAATCGTCCATCCTGCTGCTGGCGGCCGTAATGGCGCTGGCGGTCATCCTGACGGCCTGCGGCGGGAGCAACAAAGGAGGCAGCGCTTCGCCTTCGTCATCGTCGGCATCTCCGTCGGCCAGCGAATCGGATTCCCCGTCCGCTTCCGCCAGCGAATCTTCGAGTCCCGCATCCGATTTGAAGGAGTATAACCTGACGGTCTTCTTCCCGGGCTCCCCGCCGAAGGACGAGCAGAAAGTGGAGGCCGAGATCAACAAATACCTCAAGGACAAAATCAACGCGACCGTCGACCTGCGCCCGATCGACTGGGGCCAGTGGGAGAACAAAACGAACCTGGCCATCGCGGGCCGCGATCCGATGGACATCATCTTCACGGCCGCGTGGGACCGCCACGCTTCCAACGTCGCGAAGGGGGCGTTCCTGCCCCTGAACGATCCGAACGGCAAATACGGCAACCTGTTGGAGAAATACGGCAAGGATATTCTGTCCACGCTGCCTGAGGCGTTCCTTAAAGGCGCCAAAATCAACGGCTTCAACTACGGAATTCCGGCCAATAAAGAGCTGGCGGAGCAAGGGGGCATTATCTACCGCACGGACATCGCCCAAGAGCTCGGCTTGACGGACAAGATCGAAGCGGTCAAGACGATCGCCGACCTCGAGCCGATCCTGGCCGAAGTCAAAGCGAAGAAGCCGGACATGATCCCGATGTTCATGCGCGACGGCGAGAACTTCAATGCCCACTATTTCGCGAAATACGATTACCTGGGCGACGGCTCGATCGACGGTGTCATCATGAAGGACGGCGAAGATACGACGGTCAAAGCCCGTTACGATCAGCCGCGTTATAAGGAAACGCTGAACATCACCCGCGACTTCTTCAAGAAGGGCTATATCAACAAAGACGCTGCCACGACGCAGCTCGGCGCGGGCGACGCATTGAAGAAAGGCAACGTGTTCATGATTCCGTGCCCGCTGAAGCCGGGTAAAGATGCCGAAATGGCAAGCGCGACGAACCTCACGGGCAAGTTGAAGCAAGTCAACATGACGGCACGCACCGTATCGACGGGCGATACGGCCGGCTCGCTCCTCGCGATTTCCACGACTTCCGGAGATCCGGAGCGCGCGATGATGTTCATCAACCTGCTGCATTCCGACAAGTATCTGAACAACCTGATCAACTTCGGGATCGAAGGCGATCACTATACCCGCAACGGCGAAATCATCTCGCGCACCGACAATACGGGGAACTACTTCGCCGGCGGGCAAGCCTGGCAGTTCGGCAACCAATTCCTGAACTACGTGTGGGATACGGAAGCGCCGGACAAATGGGAGCAGTTCAAAAAATTCAACGAAGGGGCGCACAACTCCCCGGCGCTCGGCTTCACGTTTAACGCCGAACCTGTGAAATCCCAGGTCGCCGTCATGCAGAACATCCGCAAGCAGTACGATCCGGCGCTCGACACCGGTTCGATCGATCCGTCCAAAGCCGAAGAGTATTACAACAAGCTTAAGGCGAACGGACTGGACGACGTGATCAAGGAGAAGCAGAAGCAGCTGGACGCGTTCCTCGGCAAGTAATGCGAGTACGCGCAAACGAACAGCCGGCCCACCTGGGGCCGGCTGTTTTTCGTTTTATTATGAGGCGGTCCGATGCCGGATCATCCGCTTCTGTCTGAGCTTGCGGAAGATCACGCCATGCGATGGGGAGAAAAGCAGCGCCACCAGGAACAGGCCGCCGGCGACCGCGATCATGCAGCCTGCGATCGAAGCGTCGAGCAGGCTGGCGAGGCCATAGCCGAGGACGGAGCTGGCGCAGCCGATCGCGACGCTGTAGGCAATCATGCGTCCCAGCTTCTCCGTGAGCAGGTAGGCCGTCGCCGGAGGCACGACCAGCATGCCGACGACGAGAATCGCGCCGACGCTTTCGAAGGAAGCGACCGTGGTGACGGAGACGAGGCCCATGAGCAGATAGTGGAATAACGCCACCGGAATGCCGACCGCCGCCGCCATCGCGGGGTCGAACGAGCAAATTTTGAATTGCTTGTAGAAGAGAAACAGGAGAGCGAGTATCAGCGCCAGAGCGATCCCGACGCCCCATACCGCTTTCGGCCCGATGTCGATGCCGGCGAGCTCGATCGTATTCCAGGGCACGTAAGCAATTTCCCCATACAGCACGCAATCGAGATCCAGGTCGATGTGCCGGGTGTACAAGCTGACCAGCACGACCCCGACGGCGAAGAGGGCGGTGAACACGACGCCGATGGATGCGTCCGATTGCACCCCGCTCTGGTGGAACCATTGGATGAGGAACACGGTCACGAGACCGATCGCCGCGGCGCCGAGCATCATGGCCAGGGAGTCCCGCGACCCGCTGATCAGGAAGGCGATGACGATGCCGGGCAGCACGGAGTGGCTGATCGCGTCTCCGACCAGCGCCATTCTGCGCAAAACGAGGAAGCAGCCGACGATGCCGCAAGCGCTCGCGACGAGCGCGCCGGTCAGGATGATCCAGAACGTGCTCATACGGCCTCCTCCCTTCGTTCCCTGCGTTCCGCGAGCAGGAACTCCTTCTCCCGCCGGAGTTCGTTCCGGGCGGCAGCGCGCAGGAGCACCTTGGAAAGCAAGCCCCTGCGGGGTGCGAACACGACCGAGACGACGAACAGAACGGTGGAAGCGAGCACGGTCAGGGGGCCCGTCGGCAGGTTGTTGCCGCTTGCGCTGACATAGGTGCCCACAAGCCCGCTAAGCGCGCCGATCACCCCGGATAGAACGACCATGACGCCCAGCTTTTCGGTCCAATACCGGGCCGATACCGCGGGCGTAATTAAGAGCGCCGCCATCAGCACGACGCCGACCGCCTGGATGCCGACGACGACGGCGATCACGATGAGCAGCATGATCAGCTGTTCCAGGAAGGCGACGGGATACCCCAATCCGCGGGCGAAGCCGGGATCGAAGCTGAGCAGCTTGAATTCCTTGAAGAGCAACGCGCACACCGCGATCAGGACGGCGGAGATGACCGCCATGAGGATGACGTCGGACCGGACCATGGAAGCGGCCTGGCCGAACAGGAACTTGTCGAGCCCGCTCTGGTTGCCGGCGCCGCTGTGCTGGATCCGGGTCAGCAGGACGATGCCGATGCCGAAGAACACGGACAGCACGATCGCGAGAGCGGCGTCCTGCTTGATCCGGGTATGCCGCGTGATAAAGCCGATTCCGAACGTGGCAACGACTCCCGCCGCTGCGGCGCCGATCAGAAACAGCAGAATCGACTTCGACCCGCTCAGCATGAAGGCGATGCAGACGCCGGGCAACGCCGCGTGCGCCAGGGCGTCGCCCATGAGCGACTGCTTGCGGAGATAGGCGAAGCTGCCGATCACGCCGCTGCCGAGGCCGAGCAGCATGCAGCCGAACAGGATCCACTGCGCGTTGGGGTCTCTGAAGAGGGCCAGCCATTCTCCCGCCATGTTCATCCCCTCCCGCTGACGAGGATTGCGGACCGGTCGCCGTGATCCAGCATCGTGAGTTTTCCGCCGTAAGCCCGCTGCAGGTTGTCGGCCGTGAACGTCGTCTCCGCGGGGCCGAAGGAGATAAGCCGCTCGTTGAGCAACATCACCCAGTCGAAGTATTCCTTCACCGTCGCCAAGTCATGGTGGACGACGAGCACGGTTTTCCCTTGCGTCTTCAGCTCGTTCAGGAGCGTGACGATCGCCTTCTCCGTGGCGGCGTCGACCCCGACGAACGGTTCGTCCATGAAGTACAGATTGGCGTCTTGGGCCAGCGCCCGCGCCAGGAAGATCCGCTGCTGCTGGCCGCCGGACAGCTGGCTGATCTGCCGGCCCGCGAAGTCCGCCATGCCGACCTTCTCCAGGCATTCCATCGCGCGCTTCTTCTCCGCGGTTCCGGGGCGCCGGAACCAGCCCAGATGCCCGTAGCGCCCCATCATCACGACGTCGAGCGCATTCGTGGGAAAATCCCAATCGACGGATTCCCGCTGGGGGACATAGCCGACCAGCTTGCGCTGCTCCGAATACGGCTTGCCATAGATCGCCACGCTGCCCGACAGGCGGGGGATGAGGCCGAGCGCGGCTTTGATCAGCGTCGATTTCCCGGCTCCGTTCGGGCCGACGATGCCGATGAGTTTGCCTTCCGGTGCCTCGAAGGTGATGTCCCGAAGCACCGGCTTCTTCTGATAAGCGACCGACAGATCTTCAATCGATAAGGGATTCGCGCGTTTCATGGAGACGAGTCACTCCTTTCGCATGTCATTTGAGGGCGTTCACGATGGTGTCCGCATTGTGGCGCACCATGCCGATATAGGTGCCCTCCGGCGTTCCTTCTTCTCCCATGGCGTCGGAGAACAGCTCGCCCCCGATCGTCAGGTCGTGGCCTTGCTCCTTCGCCCCTTGGATGACGGCGTCGATCGCTTTGCGCGGCACGCTGGATTCGATGAACACCGCCTTGATCTTGTTCGCGACCAGATAATCCCGCAAATCCGTCACGTCCTTCGTGCCCGCCTCCGACGCGGTGCTGATGCCCTGCAGTCCCATCACTTTCATGCCGTACGCGTCGCCGAAGTAGCCGAACGCGTCGTGAGCCGTGACGAGCACGCGGGCGGGCTCCGGGATCGAGCGGATTTTGGCGGCGACTTCTTCGTCGAGCTTCGTTAGTTCGCCCAGGTAGGCTTCCGCGTTCTTCCGATAGTCCTCGGCATGTTCGGGGTCCTGCTCGGCGAGGGTGTCCCGGATCGCTTCCGTCGCCTTCATCCACAGCTTGACGTCAAACCAGACGTGCGGATCGTACTCGGTATCCATGCCATTCTCTGCGCCGGTTCTGAGCTTGGAGCGGTCGATGCCGTCCGTGACGGCGACCGTCGTTTTGCTCTTGGCCATCTTCTCGAAAATCTCCGCCATTTTTCCTTCCAAATGAAGTCCGTTATAGAAAATGATATCGGCTTTCTCCAGCAACTCGATATCTCCATGGGAGGCCTTGTACAGGTGGGGGTCGACGCCCGCTTTCATCAATCCCGTCACTTCCACGTGCCCGCCTCCGACCTGCTTGACCAGATCGGTGATCATGCCGACCGTCGTCGTCACCTTGATTTTGTCTTCGCCTTCCGGTGTGGCTGCACCGCTTGCCCCGCATGCGGACAAGAGCACGACCAACATCGTCAAGGCCAACCGCTGCACCGAACCCTTCAACCTCGTTTTCGCTTGGATCATCATCGCCGATTTCCTCCTCTTCGATTTCCTTTGCTCAATTATGTTTCCCTTAGGCAACATTTCGGGTTAAAAAAAAGCAGGCCATACTCGGTTGTTACCTACATTATTAGCTTACTGCAAAACAATTGCCTTTACAACAGAAATTTTCCTTAGGGAAAGATTTTGGGCGGGGGACCCGGTCCGGATCCGGGATTTGACACAAGCGGTGCGCCTGCTTTGCGGCTTGCTGCGCCTGCGTTGCGGCCTGTTGCGCCTACTTTGCAGCCTGCTGCGCGTACGTAGAGGTCCGTTGCGCCTACGTAGAGGCCTGTTGCGCCTGCGATACACCTACGTTGCGGCCCGTTACGACTGCGTTACGCCTACGTAGAGGCCAATTGCGCCCGCGTTGACTTTCATGTCAGCTTTCGCTAGCATATTAATGTTGGACGAATGTTCGGTGAGTGTAAAAAATGCCCGAGAGGGTGAACGAAAATGGACCGCAAGCCCGGGATCCTGGTGATCAGTCACGGCTCGAGCGAGAACGGCTGGGTTGCGCTGGTGGACGAAACGGTGAACGCCGCGCGGGCGGCTCTGCCGGCGGACACGCCGGTAGAGGCCGCTTTCCTCGAGCTCGTCGGCGGCCGACTGATTCAGGACGGCATCGACCGGCTGGAGCGGGAAGGCGTGACGGATCTGCTGGCCATCCCGATGTTCGTGTCGTCCGGGAGCACCCACGTGGACGAGATCGGCTGGGCGCTGGGCGCGTATCCGGAGGCCAGGACGGAGACGGATCTGGAGCCGTTCCGGGTCGGTGCCGCGTTAACGTATGGGCGACCGATCGATGACGATCCTGAGTTCGCGGAGATTCTGCTGGAGCGGTTGTCCGGGATGTCGGCGGATCCGGCTGCCGAGTGCGTGCTGCTCGTTGGACACGGGAGCGAATGGCCGGGTTTTCACGAAGCGTGGCGGGACGGATTGACGTCGCTGGCGAACGCGGTTCGGGAGCGGGGCGGTTACGCTGCAGCCGGAATCGCGATGCTGCGGCCCGACATGGCGGCGGAGACCGTGCGTTCGTTGCGCGAGAAGCGCCCGGATGCCGCCGTGCTGGCGCTGCCGGTGTTTCTAAGCGAAGGGTACTTTACGAAGGAAGTCATTCCGTCGCGGCTGGAAGGGCTGGGATGCCGGTACGAGGGCAAGACGCTCATGCCGCATCCGCTCGTGGCGCAGTGGGTGCAACGGCAGGCCGAAGCGTGGTTGGGTCGGTTTCGTGATTAGATTCACAAGGGTAGAAAAAGAGGGGATCACGTTTGGACAGCATACGAGCAAGACTCATCTATAATCCGACCTCCGGACGGGAAGAAGTGCGGCGCAGATTGCCCGCCATCCTCCAGCGGCTGGAGCGGGGCGGCATCGAGACGTCCTGCCACGCCACCGAAGGGGAAGGCGACGCCGCGTTCGCGGCCTCCGAGGCCGTTCGGCGCGGGTTCGACATTGTGATCTCCGCGGGCGGGGACGGTACGCTGAACGAAGTGGTCAGCGGACTGTCCGGCCATGAGCGGCGGCCATCGCTCGGGATTCTGCCGCTCGGCACGACGAACGACTTCGCCCGCGCGCACGGCATTCCGAAGCAATGGGCGGACGCCTGCGATCTGATCGTCCGCGGCTATACTCGGCCGGTCGATGTAGGCAGAGCCGACGACAAATATTTCATCAACATCGCGGGCGGCGGTTCGCTCACGGAGCTCACCTACGAAGTGCCGAGCAAGCTGAAGACGATGGTCGGACAGCTTGCTTACTATATGAAAGGCTTGGAGAAAATCACGAGGCTGCAAGCCGTTCCCATGAAGATCATTGCGAACGGCCAGGTCGAGATCGACGAGGAACTGATGCTCTTCCTCATCGCCAACAGCAGCTCGGTAGCGGGCTTCGACAAGCTGGCGCCCGACGCCAGCACGAACGACGGCGTGTTCGACGTGCTCGCGCTGCGCAAATGCAACCTGGCGGAGTTCATTCGGATCGCCACGATGGTCATGCGCGGGGAAGTGATCAAGAACGACCCGCATTTCATTTTCTTTCAAAGCAACAATATCCGGGTGGAGTCGGACGACCGCGTTCAGCTGAACCTGGACGGCGAATTCGGGGGTACGCTGCCTTGTACGTTCTCCATTCTTCCGTCGCATTTGAACGTGATCATGGATGAACACGGGGAGTCCACTTACCGGCGCGGAGCAGGCATGGGCAACGTACGGGGATTGTTGCCATGAGCAAGGAACGGACGGTTCCGGTGGCGGTCGGACAAGCCGTGGAATGCGAAATCGTCGGATTGACGCACGAGGGTGAAGGGGTAGGCCGGTACCGGGGCTTTACCCTTTTTGTTCATGGGGCGCTCCCGGGCGAGCAGGTTCGGGCCAAGGTGATCAGCGTGGGCAAATCGTTCGGCAAGGCGCGAATGACCGGGTTGGTATTGGCCAGTCCCGATCGCAGGGCGGCGCCTTGTCCGATCTATGACGCTTGCGGCGGCTGCCAGCTGCAGCATCTGGATTACCCGGCACAGCTGCATTGGAAGCGGCGGCACGTGGTGGACAATCTTGTGAGGGTCGGCAAGTTGCCGGTGGAGGGAGAGCCGGTTGGGGGTGCGGGGAGTGTAGCCGCGGAAGGCGAGAATGACGGCGCCGATACCGCCGGGAAAGGCGGGGATCACGGGGATAGCGCAGTGAACGGCCGGGCTAACGGAGATACCGCCTGGAAAGGCGGGATTGCCGGATCTTTACGGGTTTCCGGTGCAGAGCAGCGGGCTCCGGTTCGCGTGCACCCGACCATCGGAATGCCGGATCCTTGGCGGTATCGGAACAAGGCGCAGGTACCAATCGGCCGCGGCGAAGCCGGGCTCATCGGCGGCTTCTTCGAAGAAAGCAGCCACGACATCGTGGACATGGAGGCTTGCCTGATCCAGCAGGAAGCGAACGAAGAGACCGTCCGCGCCGTGAAGGAAGCGGCCCGGACGCTTGGTATATCTGCATACGACCGGGTTTCGGGGCGCGGTTTGCTTCGGCATGTCGTCGTCCGGCATGCGGCGGCGACCGGCCAACGGATGGTCGTGCTCGTGACGAACGGCCGGGACATCCCGCACGAGGCCGAGCTCGTGGGACTCATACGGGAGCAAGTGCCGGGAGTTGTGAGCGTGGTGCAGAACGTCAACACAACGCGCACGCCAGTCGTGTTCGGGGAAACGACCCGCACGTTGTGGGGCGAGGACGTCATCTACGACGAAATCGGCTGCATCCGCTTCGCCATTTCGGCGCGCTCCTTCTTCCAGGTCAATCCCGAGCAAACGGAGTTGCTGTACCGGAAAGCGGTGGAGTGCGCCGGCTTAACCGGCGAAGAAACGGTCGTCGATGCCTACTGCGGTATCGGCACGATCACACTGTTCCTCGCCCGCCATGCCCGGCGCGTCTACGGCGTGGAGATCGTGCCGGAAGCGATCGAGGACGCTCGGCGGAATGCACAGCTCAACGGCATCGGCAACGTCGAGTTCGCGGTAGGCCGCGCCGAAGCCGTGCTGCCCCGCTGGCAGAAAGCCGGCGTGACGCCGGACGTCATCGTCGTCGACCCTCCGCGCAAAGGCTGCGACCCCGCGCTCATCGCGACGATGCTGGAGCTTCGGCCCGCACGCATCGTTTACGTGTCGTGCAATCCTTCGACGCTGGCGCGCGATTTGAGGCTGCTGGAGGATGGGGGATACCGCACCGTCGAGGTGCAGCCGGTGGATATGTTCCCGCATACGAGTCATGTGGAGTGCGTAGCTATGTTGGAGAACGTTGAAACACCAAGCTGAGATTCCTTGTGGCTATTGAGTTTTTGGTGGTAATACAGGGTTTTTGAGTTTGTGGTACAGCACGTGAAACATGCTGTTGATGTAATTTTGATGTAAAAAAAACCAAAAGCCCAAAAGTACGAAGAGACACCGGGGAGCCCCGCGCGTCTCTTTACTATTTATGTGCTGTTTTTCATTGTGAAAAGCAATTCGAACTTATAGGCAACCGCTTGATCTGCGTTGCTAGGAGTCATAGAGTCACAAAGAAAAAAATTAATTTAAAGAAAATATAAAGCGACAAATAACGACATAAAACGATTAATACAGACATTTTACACCCTATCCAATATTTTTCTGCCAGGTTTATAATTAGGCACATCGATATAGTTACAAGGATAGAGATAATTCAAGCCGTTTTGTTGTGCGCACATAATGCTTGAATATTACGACCTAATAACGATATTCGTTATGGTCAGATACCACCATGATTGATCTTTTTTTGTCGTTCATTTAGCTTCATAAACATTGATTTCGGCACAATACGACAAAATAATATGATGTGACTTGGTTCAACAAATAGGAGTTCTTTTATCTATCCCAAGGACAGCTTAGTCTCCTCGGGCCACTCTCGCGCTTCGCTTGGGTTGCGCCTTCCATAGGGACAATATTATTAAGCTTTCAAGGTGCAAATCTTATGAGCAACCCCTAGATCGGGAACTGCTCTTAGCATACAAGGAGACGATACTATGTTTAAGAAAATAATCGCAATGGCAGTAGCTGCTGCGGTAATTTTTGGCGGAATAGGGATTAACTCCGTTACGGCAGCTGCTGTAAACGAAGGTCAAATCATTTTGCCTGTCATCGTCAATGGTCATAAAGTGAAATTTCCGGATACTGAACCTTATGTTGATGAAAACGGTCGTACGATGGTTCCTGTTCGCTTCGTCAGTGAGAAGCTGGGCGGGGAAGTAAAATGGAATAACGAAACCAACACTGTCACCATTAAAACAGCCGGCAAGGATATCTCACTGACAATCGGCTCTAAAACCCCTACTGTTAACGGACAAACTATTGAACTGGATACTGCGGCCGCTAAGGTCGATGGACGTACGATGGTTCCTCTTCGTTTTGTAAGCGAAGCTCTAGATTCCAAAGTAACTTGGGATGCTGGTGCTAATGCAGTACAAATTACTGATGCTACTTACCAAGCAAAAATCGATAACGGTTCTGTAAAGCTCGATGCTTGGGGTCGTGAATTGGGAATTGCTGATGATAAGTGGAACAAACTTGCTGATATGCCTTCTTACGTATACTCACTTTATTCTTATGCTGATATGAGCAATAAAGAATATGCTTCTATTGGATTCAATGGAGCAGACAAAAGCCACATTGATATGTGGGCAAGTAAAATTCGCAACTACTACCAAGCTCAATTGAATGTTGATTACCGTACTATTGACGAAGTTAGTTTTACCAAAGCTATTGTTTCAAATATGGGGCTAGATAATTACGGAACTAGTCAGGTAAAATCTGCCGTCAAACAATATATTGCATGGGTAAAGAAAAATCATATTGTAGCTAAAGGTTATGCTGATCCAGAGAACTCTTTAGTCGCTCATGGAAGAAGAGGTCCTGTGTTCTTAACTCATTTCAAATTTATGATTGTGCAAGCTTACGATACTGCTCAAACATTCATGGACAACTATGACGTATCTCAGTCATCAGATTCTTTTAAACTGAAAACAGGTGTTTGGTACGATGGTTATTCTAGTGTGATCATGGGTACTAACTATGCTAAAGAGCAAGAAGACCACTTTGGCTTAATTGCAAACGAAAACATGTTTGCTAAAGGCTTTTACAAATATGAAGTAGTGATGTAATAAAGTAAGGGAGCTTGAGCTAATTCATTCAACTTGCTTGCAGATTTTGGGGGCCAAACCGTGAAAGCCAATAAAGACTTTGGCGAGTGAGATCATTATTTGAAGTCACTTCAAATAATCCGTTTTTCTTTAACGTTGAATTGAAGCGACTGGTGATCGTATTTTTTCCGAAAGCGCGTTGTGAGGAATGGTAAGCGCAGATGCTGGTTGTTGAACCACGCTCAATGTGTTGTTGTGCAAAATACTATCATATGCCCTCTCACATCCGGAATCACCTAAATCTTGACGTTGTGGTGCTCCCTGTTTGTTGAACGAGAGGGTATGAGTCTACAGTAAAACTATCCATATTTCTAACCGATTAGGGAATAGCGCACAATTTGAGTTTGTATCCCTTAAGGAGCCATTCCTGTAATGAATGAATTCGAGGTTTGAATAAAAAAAGCACCTTCTGTATACTGGGGAACGTTCCGTCCAAAGAACAAATCCCAGCGCAGGAGGCACTCTACAATGAAGTATAAACACGCTAGGAAACAGAATCAACGGATTCTACAAATTACCGAATCAACTCTTGTTGTTGGAGCTGATATTGCCAAGAAAACGCATGTTGCAAGGGCGGTCGATTACCGCGGAATCGAGCTCGGCAAAGACTGCGTATTCGGCAATGATCATCACGGCCTATCGAAACTTGTAACGTGGATGAAGGAGCTTCAGCGGCGACATCACAAGACAGAGATCGTCTTGGGGATCGAGCCCACCGGACACTACTGGTTTCCATTGGCCGAATTTCTACAGCGAGAAAGCGTTAGAGTCGTCGTTGTTAACCCGCATCACGTAAGCAAGAGCAAGGAGCTTGAGGATAACTCGCCGACCAAGAACGATTACAAAGACGCCAAGGTGATCGCCGATCTGGTGCGGGGCGGGAAGTACTCCGAACCTAAATTGCCGATCAACGTTTATGCAGACCTTCGAATCCTGATGAATCTTCGAGAGAAGGTCATGGTGAACTTCGGTCAAGTCCAGCGCCGCATACAGAACTGGCTAGACCGCTTTTTTCCGGAGTATGACCAGGTGTTTAAGGACTGGGAGGGCAAGGCTTCGCTGATTACGCTGAGCGAATTCCCAACCCCGAGCGATATTGTGGCGTTAGGTGCCAGCACAATCGTGCGTCGTTGGAAGGAAGACGTAAAGCGTGCGGTCGGTCCTAAACGAGCGGCGCAATTGCTTGAAGCAGCGAAAACTTCAATCGGGCTTACGCAAGGTCTGGCAGCGGCGAAGATGGAGCTGAAGACGCTTCTCGAGCAATACGAGATGTTCGCCAAGCAGATTGAAGAGATCATGACGGAAGTAGAGCGGTTGTTAGCTCAAATTCCGGGAACGAAAGAGATGCTGACCATCCCTGGCGTTGCTATCGTGACGCTCGCCGGCTTCCTGGCTGAAGTTGGAGACCTAAGTGGCTACGACCACGGTCAGCAGATTATTCGGCTCGCTGGCTTTAACCTCAAAGAAAATAGCTCTGGCAAGAAAAAGGGCAAATCGACGATTACAAAACGCGGCAGATCCAGGCTTCGGGCTTTGTTGTTCCGAGCGGTGCTGCCGATGGTTGCGAAGAACGCCGAATTTAAGGCATTACACCAATACTTCACGAAACGGAGTCACAACCCGCTGAAAAAGAAGCAATCCATTGTGGCACTTTGCGGGAAACTGATTCGCGTCTTATACACGCTCGGCACCAAACGCATCTCGTACCAACCTAACGACGTTCTAGGGCTGGTACGTCAAGCCCAGTTACAGATGGCAGCTTAATTCAAACCATTTTCGCGTTTCTCACCAGGACTTGAAATAAACCAACGACAATTGAAGCACGGAGCAGCCGTAGATTTTATTCCATTAGGGCAACGACCCAGTAAAGGAGCAAGAAGCGGCGTCCACACCTCGAGAGGCAGGACGAAGGAATGTAAGGGCTAAGACCCAGCGTGACATGGGAGGGTAAGCCGTCGAGGGAATGGAGTGGATATCCAGAGTGCGGTCATACGACTTATCCACAGATTGGGAATAGCATCCCAACGTCTATTCCCGCCACCGGCTTCTTCAGAAAATTATGTCATAGCTACATGACTTCTCCATCTCTCGTATTGGTCGATAGTTGAAAATCTAAGAACGAGTGAGAAAACGCGAGAAAACATTAAATTATAGTGGGAGGATATCATGACCAAAATTGAGTTCTTAAATAAACTTGCAAACGAAAAGCCTAACATTGGTGTCTATCAAATAGAAACGGAAGTAAGTTCTGAAGCATCATTTATACTAGGATGCTATTTTGATTCGCAAAATAAAGAATGGATCATTTATGAAACCGATGAGAGAGGATTGAAATCCATTGTATTTAGAGCTGAAGATGAAGAAAAAGCCTACGATAAGCTTTATAAACTAGTATCAATCCAACAAAGACTTCACAATTAATCGGGAATTGCTGATGATAAGTGGAGCAAACTTGCTGATCCAGCTGACGATACTGCTCAAACATTCATGGACAACTATGACGTATCTCAGTCATCAGATTCTTTTAAACTGAAAACTGGTGTCTGGTACGATGGTTATTCTAGTGTGATCATGGGTACTAACTATGCTATTATGCTCTCTGAATTTTTCCTTACATACTTAATCTCAGATTCTCTACAGAGGGGCTCATATCATTTCTTCTGATCGGCCAGTTTACTGGCTTGTTCCGTATGCCATAAACCAATAGGAGACGTGAATCAATGATGAAAAAATTTGAGAAGAAAATAATCGCAATGGCAGTAGCTGCTGCGGTAATTTTTGGCGGAATAGGGATTAACTCCGTTACGGCAGCTGCTGTAAACGAAGGTCAAATCATTTTGCCTGTCATCGTCAATGGTCATAAAGTGAAATTTCCGGATACTGAACCTTATGTTGATGAAAACGGCCGTACGATGGTTCCTGTTCGCTTCGTCAGTGAGAAGCTGGGCGGGGAAGTAAAATGGAATAACGAAACCAACTCGGTCACCATTAAAACTGCCGACAAGGATATCTCACTGACAATTGGCTCCAAAACGCCTACTGTTAACGGACAGACTATTGAACTGGATACTGCGGCTGCTAAGGTCGATGGACGGACAATGGTTCCTCTTCGCTTTGTCAGTGAAGCTCTGGACTCCAAAGTAACTTGGGATGCAGGTGCTAATGCAGTACAAATTACCGATGCTGCTTACCAAGCAAAAATCGATAACGGTTCTGTAAAGCTCGATGCCTGGGGTCGTGAGTTGGGAATTCCCGATAGTAGGTGGAACAAACTTGTTGACATTCCTGATTATGTATATCACTTAGCGACGCCAGCTGAGTTGACTAATAAAGAGTTCTTTTCAAAGGGGCTCGATTGGGTTAACAAAGAACACATTGATATGTGGGCGGGTAAAATTCGAAACTACTATAAAGCTCAGCTCAATATAGATTATAGAACAATTAACGAAGCAGATTTTGTCGCAAGTCTTCTGAATGAGATGGACTTAGGATCATCGTACTATAAGACGCAAGGCGTTGAAGGAATTAAGCGGTATGTTGCATGGGTAAAGAAGAATCATGTAATAGCAAAAGGTTACGCAGATCCAGAGAACTCTTTAGTCCGTTATCTATTTGGAGCACCTATATTTAGAACTCATTTTAAGTTTATGATTGTCCAGGCCGATGATACAGCCCAAACTTTTATGGACAACTGGGAAGTCACTCACAAATCGGATTCTTTCAAGCTTAAAACAGGAGTATGGTATGACGGATACTCAGATGTCGGGATGTATACTCATTTCGGTAATAACCAAGAAGATCACTATGGAATAGCGGGTTTTGAAAACATGTTTCAGAGAGACCGGTATAAGTATGTGGAATTAAAGTAACCAAAGAAGGGGGATAGAATCTTGTGAGGAGATTGAGAAAATGGAACACGTTAATATCCATCGGTCCTTACAAACACTGACGTAAAGCAACATCGGCTGCTATCCGTTACACTACAGTTGCTTGGCTCATAAGGTTGCTGGAGATGAGGCTAAGCAATTTCAAGTCCCATAACCAACAGACTCGGATCAATACACCCGTCTTTTCCGATTAGGCAAATCGATATCGATATAATGAACAGGGTTCGATTAAGATTATGGAGCACATGAGGTTTTAAACCGAGGCTATACTGAAGCGGCCGTTGCTCTATCGAAATCAAATGGTATCAACTCTCGGCTTAAATCGGTTGAAAGCAAAGGAGACGATGTTTAATGTTCGCGAAAATGTTATCGGCAATAGTGGTCGTTTCCATTGCCTTTGGGCTCCACGAAGAACTCGCTCATGCAGATCCCGGGAAGGATCTGCGTATCATTCCTGTAATCGTCAACGGCCAAAAAGTAAGATTCCCTGATACCGAACCGTATATCAATACGGATGGCCGAACGATGGTTCCTGTTCGCTTTGTGAGTGAGATGCTCGGTGCCAATGTCAAATGGGAAGCAGGTACTCAGTCTGCGATAATCAATTATGAAGGCAAAACGATCCAGATGTCTGTCGGTTCTCAAATCGTTATGGTAAACGGACAAGTTACTGAACTCGATACTGCCGCTGAATTCACGGATGGCCGTACGATGGTACCTCTGCGATTCGTCAGCGAAGTCCTTGGTTCTACTGTCGAGTGGGACGACGGCGCTCATGCGGTCAAAGTTACGGATGCAAAGTATCAGACAAAAATTGATGCTGGCGAAGTAAAGCTTGACCCCTGGGGGCGTGAGTATAGTAAGAACTACGATGCTAACTGGATGAAACTAACGGACCTCGAAAGTGCCAAGTTTTATGATTTTTACGGAGCTAAACCGAGCCGTTACTTCCTCGAGCCGAAAAACGAAGACGTTGCTTTTTTCAAAGAAACAGCTGACGTTCTGAGTAGCAAAATACGTAAGTACTACGAAGCTCAATTAAATATCGACTATAGGACCGTAGATGCTGATAAGCTTATTCAAGTACTTCTTGACAGTTCATCCGGGGTTAGAAACATGAATGCTTTTTATATTGATCAAACAAAAAAGATGGTAGCTGATTATGTATCTTGGGTTAAGAAAAACAAGGTAGTTGCCCGAGGTTACGCAGACCCTGAGATGTCTTCTGTCTATAAACCCGATAACTCCGGATTAATGTTCTGGGTACCTACACACTTTAAGTTTATGATTATTTCGGCAGACGATACCGCTCAAACTTTCCTGGATAACTATAAAGTATCGTCCACATCTGATTCTTTCAAACTTAAAAAAGGTGTATGGTACGACGGGTATTCTGTTGTCAGCATGACTACGAACGTAGCTAATAGCACGTGGGGTAAAAGCTACGGTATTCGACACACAGAGAACATGTTTTACAAAAACAGCTATTTCTACAACGTAGTAGAGTAACATAGAGGCAAGTGGAGGACTGATCAATAGTTCCATAAAGGACTCATTCCTATAATGAAGTAAATTGCCCTTTTAAAACAAAAACGCCCCTTGTTATACTGGGAACCGTTCAACCAAGAACATATCCCAAAACGAAGGAGGCGCTCACCATGACGACAACTTCTAAATATAGAGTCATATTAAGCGCGTCTCTTCTACTATTTGTTGGAGAGACGTTTTTAATGCATACCTAAGACCCTCTGATATGATGTGAAATTGATGACAACAAAGATGATCGGAATGCAACTAAATAAAGAATATCCCGATCATGGCCAAAAGGCTCGCCGAACACGGCGAGGAATATCTCCAGTTGCGCAAAGAAGTTCATGCAGCCGCAATAAGGTACAATACGCATACGGATAATATCGAAGAACCGGTGGAATATCCAGAGGTTATAGAGTGGTAGGCAAACCTGTCGTTTCCTCGCTGATCTCCCACAGACGGCGGGCTAATGAGGCATCATAGGCGGTTTTGGAAGCGCGCGCTTCTCGGCAGCGAGCAAAATATTTTCCTGTAACCCCCTCCACTTCAGGAGAGGAGGCGAGATAGACGCTTGTTGCCGCACCTTTGTCCACAGGAATCAAAAGGGGGTTTAACATCGAGTTCACCCATTTTTCCAAACCGGTCAGTTGCTGCGTAAATGGCGTATTCACAAAACCGGGATGCAGACAGTTGGCCGTAACGCCGGTACCGTTTAGCCGGCGTGATAGTTCATAATTGAACAATAGGTTGGCTAGCTTGGATTGCCCATAGGCTAGACTGGGCAAGTAGCGGCGTTTACTGTGCAGATCATCGAGGCGAATGCGGCTAAACCGGTGCGCGATCGAGCTTACCGTCACGATACGGGCGTTGCCGCTTTCTTTCAGCAGTCCCGTCAATAAACCGGTTAGCAGAAACGTGCCGAAGTGATTGACGCCAATCGTCAGTTCCAACCCGTCCTCCGTTTCGGTTCGCTTGTTCGCCATCGTGCCGGCATTGTTGATCAGAACATGCAGTCGATCATACTTCTTGTTGACGGATTCCGCGAACTTGCGAATGGAAGTGAAGGAAGCCAGATCCAGCTCCATGACTTCCAGGCGCTCGTTTCCGCTCTGTTTGGCGATTTCCCGCCGAACCGCTTCCCCCTTCCCCGTATTGCGACAGGCGAGAATAAGGGAGGCTCCCTTTGTTGCCAGCGCTTCCGCCGTCGCTCTTCCGATTCCCGTATTTGCCCCAGTAATTAATACGGTACGATTGATCATCAGAGAGACCTTCTTTGCTCTAAGGTAAATAAACGCTAAAGCACGTACCGGTACCCGGCTTGCTCCGGACGCGGATGAATCCTCCGTGGGCTTTGACGAAGTGATGCGCAATGGACAGTCCGAGCCCCGATCCGCCTGAATGCCGCGAACGGGCTTCTTCCACGCGGTAAAACCGATCGAATAGATGGGCAAGATCTTCTTCGGGGATCCCGATGCCGGTGTCCGTTACGGAGACCTTGGCATAAATCGAGCCCCGGTCGACGACTTGCTCCTCGATTTCAACCGAAATCTTACCACCTCCCGGCGTGTAGCGGATTGCATTCGTCAGCAAATTGATGAACACCTGCGTGATCCGTCTCGTGTCGGCCATCACCATTACCGGCTTCGTGTTCGAATAGAAGCGTAACTCCAGTCCGTTCTCCTCAGCCTCCATCTTCACATCATCAACGATTTGCTCCAGTCTTGACGATAGATCGAGCGGTTTGCGATCCAATGCCAAACGGCCCGCCTCAGCCAACGATAAGACATGAAGATCTTCCACGAGCAAGCCTAGGCGGATAACTTCGTCATGGAGTCTCAGCAGCATTTCCGGAGGGACGTATGGAACGGTCTGTTGGGCATTTTCCAATTTAAGCTGCATGATCGACAGCGGAGTTCGAAGCTCATGAGCGACATCAGCGACCAACCGCTTGCGGGCGTCCTCCGCTTCCTGAAGGCGAAGCGTCATCTCGTTGAAAGTTTGAGCGACCTTCCCATACTCATCTTTCGAGTATACAGGTACTTTGACGTTCAGGTCTCCCTGCGACACGCGCTCTATTGCGGCTATCAGCTTTTTGAGCGGGTGGGTCAGCACCCCCGATATCCAAAAACTGAAGACCAACCCGATCGCAATAAAAGAGAACAAGCGTACGCCGTGCGTGACATTGAGCAGTGCGTTCGCCCGCATATTGTCAAGGAAAAAAGATTTAAACATTTCGATTTGCTCTTCGGGCTCGGCACTCAAATAGCGGGCATCGATGTGTTCCCTTTGAAATTGATCGATCAGGTTGCTGGAGTAAACTTGTGTTGTAAGAGCGAATGTCATACTTACAATGAGCACGAGCAGTCCCATACAGGCGAATATTTTCATGCGGACCGTCAGCTTCATGATTGTTCTCCAAATCGGTAACCGAAGCCGTATACCGTTTGAATATAACGCGGACTGGTCGGATCTTCTCCCAGCTTGCGGCGAAGATTGCGGATATGGGAATCCATCGTTCTTTCGTATCCCATATATTCGTCCTCGAGTGCGGCTCTTAATAATTGCAGGCGGCTGAAAACGATTCCGGGACGCGCGGCCAACGTGTACAAAATTTTGAATTCCGTCGGTGTCAGTTGGATCTCCTGGCCGTCCTTGAATACCTGACATTTGGCCTCGGAAATGATCAGGTTGTCTCTTTCCAGGAACATCGACCTGTCTTCAGGACCGCGCATGCGGCGAAGTAAGGCTCGAAGCCGCGAAGCGAGCTCGCGCAAGCTGAACGGCTTCGTCAAGTAATCGTCCGCACCGATTTCCAGACCTACGATTTTATCCGCTTCATCCGATCTGGCCGTAACCATGATAATGCCGCATTGCGAGGTTTGCCTTAATTCACGGCATACGTCAATGCCGCTTTTCTCGGGGAGCATCCAATCGAGCACGACAAGATCAGGCCGTTCAGATCGGGCAATCGTGAGCGCTTCTCTACCGGTACAGGCGATTAATACCCGAAACCCTTCACGTTGCAGATAGGTGTGCATTTCCTCCAGCATGCCCGGTTCGTCCTCAACGAGCAACAGTTTCGGTTCCATTCCAATCCATCCCATCTTTCCGGTTTCGTCTGCTTCCAGCGCTCGAATATACGACTTACCGAAAATTATACCGTGATTCATCATGCTCTTGAAGAAGTCCACACAATAAGTGGAGGATATGCATAAGTTCTCGACATTTATTGTTTACACTGACTGTAAAATCTGAATTTAACGAAAGCGAGGATTAAAAATGAGTATTCTATCGTTGGTGTTTAAGGCGATGGTAAGGATTTTTGCCGTATGTATTATGATCCAGGTGTTTCTTGCCGGTCTCGCAATATTTTGGGATTCGGCCCAGTGGGCCAGCCACACGGGTTTTGCCAGGGTGCTGATCGTGGTTTCGATCCTGATCCTCGTCATTTCTTTCATCGCTCGGCTGCCGCTTTCTCTTCGACTGCGCAGTGCGGGGTTGTTCGGCATCATCATTTTAATAGCGGTCAGCGCCGAATTGCCGTCTGGAATTGGATACTTATCTGCTCTTCATCCGGTACTCGCTCTATTGTTGTTTATTGGAACGGTGTCCCTCATTCGGAGGACCGATGCGCTCATGGAAGCAAAACAACAATCTGTGGAGCAAAGCGGTTGAATGGTGTTAAGTGTCCTTCTATTCCTTATCGCGTCCGGAGTATCGCTGCATCTGGTTGCGCGTGATGATGAGAATCGGACTCGTCGGTTTCGAATCATTGTAATGGTTCTTTATGGAATGTCCGGTGTCTTTGTTCTCTTTATTATCTTTCCAAGATCATGACGAAAGGCAAGGAACGAAAAAAGGAGAATCAGGCATGAAGGATCGAATTGGAATCGATAGATGGGTGGCTGGCCCCACTTCTAGATGGGTTACATTGCTTACTTGGTTAATCGCAGCAGGGCTGTTAAGCGCGGTGGCTCCGTCCATTAGCAAGGAAGTCGTGAATAATGCTCCCCCATTGGCTGTCGACAGGCCATCCGTGCAAGCACTTGAATTAGTAAAGAGAGAATATCCGAATGCGGAAGAGGCTCTTGCCCTGTTCGTGTGGCACCGCCAAGGAGGACTGACCGATACCGATCTGCGGCGCATCCAACAATTTACCGAAAGATTATCGACACATCCCGTACCGTATCAGACATCCGTACCGCCCTTGCATCAAATGCCGCTTCAAGCTTTGAAAACGAAGCTGTCGGAGGACGGCAGCACCATCGTCACGCCGGTATTCTTCAGGAAAGGAGCACAATCGAATGAGTGGAAGGAAGGCGTAGATCAAGCGAAAGAAGAAGCAACCGTCCTATTCGGTACCGATCTGTTCGCCGTCGCCATCGATTCTCCGGCCGACTTGAACGCAAGAGTTACCGGTCAGGTCGGCATACAGATCGACGCGACCGGAGTATTCGGACAGGCCGACAAAACGTTGCTCCTCGGAACCGTACTTCTTGTGCTCGTGCTGCTGCTGCTCATTTACCGCTCGCCGATTCTGGCCATAACCCCGCTGGTTGCCGTAGGAATCGCTTACTTCGTCATCAGTCCGATTTTGGGCTGGATGGTTCACAGCGGCATGATCACGGTGGAAAAGCAAGGAACCAATATCATGACGGTATTATTGTTCGGCGCCGGTACGGATTATTGCTTGTTCCTCATTTACCGGTTCCGTCAACTGCTCATGATCGAACCGGATAGAGGCAAGGCACTTCGCGGCGCCATTACCGGATCGTCAGGCGCGATCGCGATGAGCGGGTTAACCGTCATTCTCTCGCTCCTTACGATGATCGTTGCGGAGTACGGTTCGTTCCGACTGCTCGCCGCACCGTTTGGTATTTCGATCTTCATTATGGTCCTGGCCAGCTTGACGCTTGTTCCGGCTTTGCTCGCCATTATGGGACGCGCTTCATTCTGGCCGTTCATTCCGAGGACACCGGGCATGCTGGCCGAACGAGCCAAGCGTAACGGACAACCGACCCCGGCTTCAAACAAGCCCTCGCGCAATTATATTGGTTCCCTTGTCGTACGTCGGCCTTGGCTGATTATGGTCCTGACCTGCTTGGTGCTTGGCGGATTTGCCGTATTCTCGACTCAGGTTAAGTTCACGTTCGATAAGCTTGCCATGTTTCCCAAAACGATGGCATCCATCGAAGGATTCTCCGTCATCGGCGAGCAATTCTCGCCCGGCGAACTCGCTCCCGTTAAAGTGATCGTGGATACCGAAGGCGAGAATCGGGACGTTGCCCGGACCTTGGCCTCGCTTCCTTACGTGACACAAGTATCCGAGCCGCAGGCAGGGAAGATGAACCCTGCAATCCTGGCATATGACGTTTCCCTTTCCCTGAATCCTTATTCGACGGACGCGATGAATCTCATTCCGGAACTTCGCCAAACGGTAGAAGGCGTGTTGAGTCAGTCTGGCGACACGAACGCTGCGAAACACGTTTGGATTTCCGGAGAGACAGCGGAGCAATATGACACGAAAGAAACTAACATACGGGATATGAGCAGCATTTTGCCGCTGATCATTCTCGTGATCGCAACTCTCCTGGTCGTGTATCTGCGTTCTTTGGTCGCGGCAACTTACCTTATTCTAACCGTATTACTCTCGTATTTGTCAGCGTTGGGATTAGGGTGGGTCGTCTTGCACTACATTATGGGCATGGACGTGATTCAAGGCACGATACCGCTTTATTCGTTTGTATTTTTGATCGCGCTGGGCGAGGATTACAACATTTTCGTGATATCCTCCATATGGCAGAAGAGCAAGCGTTTGCCGTTGAAACAAGCGGTCTGGGAAGGGGTGGGGGAGACGGGATCCGTCATTACATCAGCTGGCCTCATTCTTGCGGGGACTTTCGCCGTTCTGATCACGATGCCGGTTCAGTTGATGCTGCAAATGGGAGTCATAACTGCGCTCGGAATTTTGCTCGATACGTTCGTTGTGCGCCCATTGCTCGTACCGGCCATAACGCTGATCCTCGGCAAGTGGAGTTTCTGGCCCGGACGCCGCAACGCCGTTTCAGAGACGGATTCAATATCGGCTGACAAGCAAATGACATGGTCATCCATGTGAAATAGGTCGCATCCGGGATACCATATGATTTCGGCTGCGACGAATTCCTTCTCGGATACGTCGAACAGCTGGGCGAAGCCGTATTTCGAGCAACTGCACAACGCGGGCATCATCTACGGCACCGGCAATCGAACACTCTACGAATAGTTCTCCATCATGTTATATAAATATTTTCGAAAGTCATCCACATAAGTTTGGGGCTCTACGATTTTCAGTTGGGTGCCGAAGCTTGCCAGAAACTGAAAGCCCGTACTGTTGTGAGGAACATGAAGGGTTGCTAATAACCATTCAGCACCATCGGTTTCAATACTCTTTCGACCGTACCTCTCCATGAAGTGATCTTTAATGCTAGGCGAAATCAATGCCTTAATCGTGACAAGCTGCGGTTGATAACTGGCTTCGTGTACTTGTTCCGGCCAATCATCTCTAGGGGTAAATGTTCTTTCCCCCACCGTCAGATGATCGATCCGGGACAATTTAAACGTTCGATATCCCTGACGATCCAGACAGAAGCCTTTCAAGTACCAACTCGATTCGCTGAAATGAAGTCCGTAAGGCTCGACGATTCGATTCGTCACGGTGCCGTTTTTGTCGATATAATCAAACGAAACGAACCTTCTCTTTACGATGATCGAAATCAACCTCTCGACCTTGTCCATATGTTTACCTCATTTTTCTCGACGCTGTCTCAGAAAAGTGACGGATAGCTGTCACCTTTTATTCATTATACTACAGTTATCACAAGAAGGAGGTTATGCATGATGTCAGCGATTGCCTATTTGAACTTAGATGGAGTTGCAGAACAAGCGATTGCATTTTGAATATGATCATGGAGTCTTCTATCGCATTCCCGGGAGGAAAGATCATGATGTCGGATCTGCTGCCTTCCATGAAGAGCGTAACAGGCGAGTTAGCAAAAGGAAACAACGTATGGATTAGTCTAGTGATCGAGGATAAACAAAAATTTGGAAGAGTACTTTGCTCATTTATTGCTTAAAAAACGTTATATACATTTTCGCATTCTTTTACGGTCGGCTCATAAAAACAGTGAAGCTTGTATCGTCCTACGATCGGCTGATTATACCAGTTCGGGGGACATGGCTGAGGAGCCGCGGCCGTTCCCGGACGAAAATACCAGAGGGAGAATTTGGCCGGCCAATGACGCTCCCCATTCACGGCCCGCCGTGCCAGACGGCGTACTTTGTCTTTAGCCTTTTGGTAAAACATCCCGTGAAGCAGAGCTTCAAACGCATGCGGCTGGTTGATCATTTTGGGGAATGGTCCGGATTCCTTTGAAGTCGGAGCAATTCGCTCTTATTCGATTAATGCCGACATTGCCAGCAAGGAGCATCCCCAATTCGCCTTCACCTTCAGCTTCGGCTCTAAGCAACCTTGCCAACATGTCAATATCACTGTTCCTGGCTTTTACGACTGCCATCGGCTCACCCCTTTAGATGACTCTAGGCACATCATATTTTGGATGCAAAGGATAGGTTACGATGCCCTTATGAGATGAGGCAGCTTGATCCGAAACGCCGTTTCCACGTTCGGCGTACTGTTCATCTCAATGCTGCCCTGGTGGGCTTCGGCGATGTCCTTGACAATGGCCAGACCAATCCCCAATCCTTCTCCCTTTCTTCCGCGATCCACCCGGTAAAAGCGCTCGAATATTTGCGCTTGATGTTCCGGAGGAATCCCTTTGCCCTTGTCCTTCACAATTACGTTTACGGATTGTTCATCCGCTGTCAGCTGGATGCCGAGATATCGTCCATCCTTCCCATAACGGATCGCATTATCAAGAAGATTTCTTAATGCCCTTTCCATAAGAGGCGCATCCATAGAGAGATAAATATCCTCATCCGGGACCTCGACATCAAACTGAAAGGGTTCTCCATCGAATATCATGATATATTCAGCCGCAATTTTGCGAATGAGCTCGGATAAATTGTGATTTTCCAGATGGATGGCCATACCGTCCGCATCTTGGCGGGAGATGTCCAGCATTTGATCCAGCAGCTTATCCATATACCTGCAACGTTGAAGGATGATTTTGGCTCTGGCTTGAAGCTCTTGCTGGTCTTGATAATTTCCGGTACGAATCATTTCCGCATAACCGAGCATCGTGGTCAGAGGAGTTCGCAGATCATGCGACAGATTGGATAGCAGGAGCTTGCGCTTGCTCTCGAACTGTTGAATTTCCGCGAATTGAGCTCGGATCCGATGCGCCATGGAATTATAATGCTGCGTAAGCTGGCCAAGCTCGTCTTTGGATGAATCCTTCAATTCGACAACGGGAGAATCGCTCTGGATACTCAGTTGATTCAACGCCTTGTTTAACTTGCGTATTCTTCTATTGATGACAGAGAAAAACCATAAGGCCAGCAAGAAAGGTATGGAAAACGATAGAATCAGCGGAACAACCAGCGTTAACAACGATGACAGCTTGCGAACGAAAAAATACATCTCGCCTTGCTTCATCGCGGAGGCCGGAATGCTCAGGAGCAAGAAATACGACTGTCCGTCCTTGGCTGCTGGCGTAAGGATACGGATGTCTTCTCCAGATAAGTAGCTCTTGGGCATATTCTGCATGAGCATCGCCAAGTCATGGAATGTAAATGTCGGATTGAGTCCCGCCGTATCATAGATGGACTGTCCTTTATCGTCAAGCCACACCAATCGAATGGCGGGGTGATCTGCGTGCGCCCGATCCAAGGTTTGCTTCAGTACGTCTATGTCCAATTTAGGCTGTTCCTGTATCGAGTCCACAATGGATTGCGCGAGCGGATTTAACTGAAACAGCGCGTATCCTTTATTCGCTGCCTTCCCGATCCAGACTGACGTAAATCCGAAAACCACCATACTCATCGCGGCGCTAAGCACAAGCAATAGCCAAAGCTTGGTTCGTAATTTCATAAGCCAACTCCTGTTAACCGGTATCCAACGCCGCGAACCGTTTGTATTTCCCACGATGACTGAGCCCGTTCCAACAGTTTGCGTAACCGACTCATAAAAACGCTTAAGTTATTATCGTCATAACGTTCATGTTGCCAAACTTGTTGATAGATTTCGAGCTTCGTCATCACCTGATCGGGATTGCGCATGAAGAGCTGCATCAGATCGCACTCTACGAAAGTTAAGGAAATCTTCTCGTTATGAATAAGCAGCGTGTAATTATCGACATCCAGAATCATAGGGTTCAGACGAATGACGACGGAAGCGTGACTGGATTTCGGATACCGTCTGCGCAGAACGGCTTGAATGCGGGCCATTAACTCCATGGGACTAAAGGGCTTCGTCATATAATCGTCGGCCCCGAGTCCAAGCGTCAAGATCTTATCTTGTTCCTGTCTTCTTGCGCTGACCACGATCGTGAGAGTGTCTAATCTGCGATTGTTCAAGTAGCGCAGCACCTCGAACCCGCTCTGGTCATCCATCATGAGATCAAGAATGATGACATCCACATGCTCCGACTCCAGCCGATCAATCGCTTGTCGTCCGGACTCGGCTTCAAGTGCATGCATTCCCGATTGTTCGATATGGGTGCGGATCAGTTCTCGGATTTGCGGATCGTCATCGACGACGAGAATTCGTTCCATTATTGATTGTCGTCACCGCCCAAATATTAGTATAGCTCGATCATAGCACGGGCCGCGATTCTTGTCATTTGAACGGCGATGATGTCGAATCGTTAAGATTTCATTAAGATTTCCACGAAAGAAGTGTTGATAATTATCGAATGAAAATCACGAGAATGAAGATGTTCCATGGCTTATCTAATATCGAACTGGCAAAACTGTTGGGAAAGTTGGATAAGTTGCAGCTTGCTTCAGGCGATACCTTGTTCGAACAAGGCGATCACGGCGAATCGATGTATCTTAACGAAAAAGGGAAAATCGAGTTTTACTCCCAAAAAAATGATGCCAGACAGCCGCTTGCCTTCTTGATGGAGGGAGACAGTCTGGGCGAAATGGCGCTAATCACGGGAGAAGCCCGAAGTTCAACCGCCGTGGCCGCAGAGCATTCGGACTTGGTCGCCGTCGAGGATCATGATATATTCCACCGCGATTTGCGGATAGGTCGAATCTATTAAGATTTCATTAAGACTTCCGCAAAAGAGCGGTTGGTATAATTTTTTCATATATGAAGGAGAAATCTGGGGAGATGTGGGGAATCGATGCTGGTGACAAATGAATCGATAGCAAGCTTGAATTCTACCAAAAAGGAACGCAGGGGCTGGAAGCTCCAACGCGAGCAACGGGTTGCGGCGCTAATTCGCATGATGATTGCTTTCGCACTGCTGTTTCCGACTTTGCTTCCGGCAGCGCAACCGGCTTCGGCAGATACGAGATTGAATGCCGTGGCGGCGGGGACGACTCCTGAGGCAGTTGCGGTGAATCCGGTGACGAACAAAATCTATGTCGCCAATCGTAATAGCAATAACGTGACGGTCATAGACGGCGCGAGAAACGCGACGACGACGGTAACCGCGGGAACCAATCCTCGGACAGTCGCGGTGAATCCGGTGACGAACAAAATCTATGTCGCCAATTATGGCAGCAACGACGTGACGATCATTGACGGCGCGAGCAACACGACGACGACGGTATCGGTGGGAACGAATCCTCGGACAGTCGCGGTGAATCCGGTGACGAACAAAATCTATGTCGCCAATTATGGCAGCGCCAATGTGACGGTCATTGACGGCGCGAGCAACACGACGACGACGGTAGGTGCGGGAACCGGTCCTTGGGCAGTCGCGGTGAATCCGGTGACGAACAAAATCTATGTCTCCAATTACGACAGCGACAACGTGACGGTCATTGACGGCGCGACCAACGCGACGACGACGGTAACAGCGGGAGACAGTCCTGTGGCAATCTCGGTGAATCCGGTGGCGAACAAAATCTATGTCGCCAATTTTGATAGCGACAACGTGACGGTCATTGACGGCGCGAGCAACGGGAAGATGACGGTAAACGCGGGATCGAATCCTCGGGCAGTCGCTGTGAACCCGGTCACGAACAAAATCTATGTCGCCAATAGTGGCAGCGACAACGTGACGGTCATAGACGGCGCGAGCAATGCGACGACGACGGTAAACGCGGGATCGAATCCTCGGGCAGTCGCTGTGAACCCGGTCACGAACAAAATCTATGTCGCCAATAATGGCAGCGCCAACGTGACGGTCATAGACGGCGCAAGCAATACGACGACGACAGTATCGGCGGGAACGGCTCCTGAGGCAATCTCGGTGAATCCGGTGACGAACAAAATCTATGTCGCCAATCGCGGCAGTAATAACGTGACGGTCATTGACGGCGCGAGCAACGCGACGACGACGGTAGGGGCGGGAACGATTCCTCGTGCAGTCGCGGTGAATCCGGTGACGAACAAAATCTATGTCGCCAATCGTGACAGTAATAGCGTGACGGTCATTGACGGTGCGAGCAATGCGACGATGACGGTAGGGGTGGGAACGAGTCCTGCGGCAGTCGCTGTGAATCCGGTGACGAACAAAATCTATGTCGCCAATCAAAACGGCTACAACGTGACAGTCATTGACGGCGCGAGCAACACGACCACGACGGTAGCGGCGGCGGGGATCTATCCGTTGGCAGTCGCTGTGAATCCGGTGACGAACAAAATCTATGTCGCCAATTATGGCAGCAACGACGTGACGGTCATTGACGGCGCGAGCAACGCGACGACGACGGTGGGGGCGGGAACGAATCCTGCGGCAGTCGCGGTGAATCCGGTGACGAACAAAATCTATGTCGCCAATCAAAACGGCTACAACGTGACAGTCATTGACGGCGCGAGCAACACGACGACGACGGTAGGGGCGGGAACGAGTCCTCTAGCAGTCGCTGTGAATCCGGTGACGAACAAAATCTATGTCGCCAATCGTGGCAGCGCCAGTGGCAGCGCCAACGTGACGGTCATTGACGGCGAGAGCAACACGACGACGACGGTAGCGGCGGGAAGGTTTCCTGATGCAATCGCTGTGAATCCGGTGACGAATAAAATCTATGTCGCCAATCGTGTGAGCGCCAACGTGACGGTCATTGACGGCGAGAGCAACACGACGACGACGGTAGCGGCGGGATCCGGTCCTTGGGCTGTCGCGGTAAATCCGGTGACGAACAAAATCTATGTCGCCAATTATGGCAGCAACGACGTGACGGTCATTGACGGCGCGAGCAACGCGACGACGACGGTAGGTGCGGGAACCGCTCCTTGGGCAGTCGCGGTGAATCCGGTGACGAACAAAATCTATGTCTCCAATAATAGCAGCGCCAACGTGACCGTCATTGACGGCGCCGGGCGTACAACGAATCCGCTGTCTGTAACGATTACGCCGCTTGTCGGCGATGTCGCCTACGGTACGGAAGCCACCGTTACGTTCGCGGTTTACAACGGCTACAGCCCGAACGCATCGGTGGTACAGGCTGTCTATTTCCAGTTGGACAGTACGGATGGGAATTGGAGTCCCGCAACTTCGACGGCAGGCGATTGGACGGGAACCGTAACGTCATTAACGCCCGGCGAACATGTGATTTATGCAGTAGCGTTAGAGGCGCAGGAGGTTGGAGCTCCGGCAGGAGTAGCCGCCGCCTATTCATTTATCGTTTTGCCTGACAACACGATCAGTCCGGCAAGCGCAAGCTTCGACAAATACGCCGGAGCGACCGCGAATACGGATGTAACGACCGCGTTGACGCTGCATTACAATACGCTTGCCAGCATTTCCGACGGCCTGACGACCCTTGCGCCGGGTACGGATTATACCGTATCGGGCAATACGGTAACGATCAAGAAGGCGTACTTGGCGGCACAGCCGGTCGGCACAACAACCTTGACATTCGCGTTCAGCGCCGGAACGCCGCAAACGCTAGCGATTGCGGTGAGCGATACAACGCCGAACAGCACGATTAGCCCTACGACGGGCAATTTTGACAAATTTGCCGGAACGGTGGCAAACGCGGATGTATCGACGACGTTGACGCTGAACGGCAACACGCTGACAAGCATATCCAAC
This sequence comes from Cohnella sp. CFH 77786, assembly GCF_019400745.1. Lineage (GTDB taxonomy): Bacteria > Bacillota > Bacilli > Paenibacillales > Paenibacillaceae > Cohnella. Next base: position 386,819 of record NZ_WJIB01000003.1, read on the forward strand.
GGCGCGACGCCTTTAGTGTCGGGAACGGACTATACCGTAACGGGAAGCACGGTAACGATCAAGAAAGCGTACTTGGCGGCACGGCCGGTCGGCACAGCAACCTTGACGTTCACGTTCAGCGCCGGAGCGGCACAGACGCTTGCGGTAACGGTAAGCGATACGACGCCTACAAATATAAACAGGGATAGAGACTCAACGCCCACCGTCACCAATCCGGTCATCGACCAGAACGGTGTAGCGCTTAATACGGATAAAATAGACACGACGAAGCCGTCCGTCACGCTTGAGGTGACGCCAAAGGATGGCGTAGCTTACGTGAGCCTGCCTGCCAGCATTTTAACGACCTTTGAAGGCAAGAACGCTACTTTCATTATCGAGATCAAGACGCCGTACGGCAACTATCGCGTCCCGGTGAACCTGGCATCCTTGATTCCAGGGCTAGAAGGCTTACTAGCTAAGAACAACCTGAAAGCCGAAGACATCAGCTTCAAGATTTCGTTGACCGACAAGTCCGGCGACGAGAACATGCAAGCGGCGCTGGAGAGCGGCTTGCCGGACGGCAAGGTGCTGGGCGCGATCGTCGATTTTCATATCGAGATCATCAACGCGAAGACAGGGCAATCGATCGGAATAGCTGATCGGTTCAGCCAAGCGCTCACAAGAGTTATTCCGCTGCCGATGAGCATGACCGAAATGCCGGCGCAATGGGGCGCGTTCCGGTATAACGAAACGATGAAGAAGTTTGAGTTCATCCCAGCCACTCATGTCAAGATCGACGGCGTCTGGTACGTGATGATTAGCTCCTATTCCAACAGCGTGTACGTTGTGGCGGAAAATGCGCTGAGCTTTACCGATGTGCAGAAGCATTGGGCGAAGTCGTGGGTCGAGATGGCGGCAGCGAAAGGTCTTGTGGAAGGGGTTGGCGGCGGAAGGTATAACCCTGACAAAGCCGTGACCCGAGCGGAATTTGCCGCCATGCTCGTCCGGGCTTTGGGACGGGGTGCCGCCTACGTCGGCAGTGCGGTGCCGTATGAAGATGTCCGTCCAGACGCGTGGTATTTTGGAGCCGTGGGAGCAGCGAAGGAGCTTGGACTGCTGGATTTCGCGAGCGGCAACCGATTCAAGCCCGATCAACCCATCACTCGGGAAGAAATGGCAAGTATGCTGGCCGCGGTGATTCAACTCGAAAAAATGCCGGTATCCAATGATTTCGCAAGCTTGAGCGGGTACAAGGATATTGAAAGAGCAGATGCTGCCTATCTGGAGAACATTCGCCTGATGATCAAGCTTAAAATCATGGCAGGTACAGGAGCGAAAACATTCGATCCTAAGGGGGCAACGACACGCGCACAAGCGGCGGTCGTCTTGATCAGGACACTGCACACGCTTGGATGGATGGATTAATAAGGCGCACTTCGTGCATCATTCATTAAAGGGAACAAAAGCAGGGCCTATCGCAAATCTTGCGGTAGGCTCATCTATTTTTCAATGACGATGATGTCGAATCCGTTAAGATTCCATTAAGATTTCCACGTAAGAAGTGTTGATATAATTTCCATGTGGAGGAAGCAGATTTGATTGGAGAGGAACACCGAAGGATGAAAAAAACGATAAGTTTCATTCTGATGCTTATGCTCGTTATTCAGACGTTATCGATGTCCGTCTGGACGATGAAAGTCCACGCGTCGATGAGTGGCGGCGGGACATCGGCAGATCCGTACACCATCCTGACGGTTCAGGATTTGTCCGATATCCGCAACAACATGTCGGCGCACTACAAGCTGGGGGCCGACATCGATTTGGCCGGCTACGACTATGGCGACGGCGGAGGGTGGATGCCGATCGGCACCATCAACAATCCCTTTATCGGCACGCTGGACGGGAACGGATATGAGATCCGGAACTTGACGATCAACCGTTCATCACAGGATTACGTCGGGCTGTTTGGTTACATCTACAACGCTAATTTAACAGACATCCGTCTGCTTGATGTCAATGTGTCAGGTCATGACTTTGTCGGCGGCTTGGCGGGTGTGAACAATTTCGGAAGCACCATCCAACATTCGTATTCGACAGGCAGCGTTAACGGGCTTAATTATGTCGGAGTATTGATAGGCAACCACTCTGGCGGAACCATTCTGGACTCGTATGCGACAGGCAGTGCTAGCGGCGATACCTATGTCGGGGGCTTGGCGGGTGAAATTGATGGTGGCGGAACCGTTCAAAACTCGTATGCGATCAGCACTGTAAACGGGAACCAAGAAGTCGGCGGCCTGGTAGGTTCGAATATAGGACTCATCGAAAACTCGTATGCGACCGGCAGCGTAAGCGGAAATCAGGATGTCGGCGGCTTGGCGGGTAGGAACTATGGCGGATCCACCATCCAAAATTCGTATGCGACCGGCGATGTAACGGGGGGGGATGTTGTTGGCGGCCTGGTGGGTATGAACGATGGTGGTGTACGGGTGGGGGGGATTGGCTCAATAAGCAAGATCGCAAACTCGTATGCGACAGGTCGTGTAACCGGCTCCGGCACTCTCGGGGGCTTGGTGGCTATTAACGTTTACGGCACCAGCGTTAACTCCTATTGGAACACGGAAGCGTCCGGCCAATCCGTCAGCTCGACAGGAATCGGGAAAACGACTGCCGAAATGAAATTCCAGAGCACCTATACTGGCCTGGACTTTACCAATGTCTGGGGCATCCGCGAAGGGGAGACCTATCCGTATCTGCTTGCGTATAAGCCCGAGCTTGCTGCCGTTCCGCTCGCGGCGACGATGTATAACTTGTCTTCCGGCCAAGACGAGATAACGGTGACGGGGACCGTTCGCGACGGAAGCATCGGGGATCAAGTCACCGTCAATTATGTCGTTAAGGATAGCTCGAACGCCACCGTTACAAGCGTCACGTACAGCGTGTATGCCGATGGCAGCGAACAGTCGATCGGCCGTACGATCCCTATTGCCGGATTAAGCAGTGGGATCTACACCTTGAACATATCGGCCGAGGATACCAATCATCCTGCAATCGCCGCGACACCGTTAGCTTTTACCGTTGATGCGACTCCGCCGTCCGTCGGCTTCGGAACGAACGGCAGCGAGAGCTGGGCGCAGTCGGCATCGACGACCGTAACGGTTGCGGACAGCATCAACGGTGTAGACGCTTCAACTTTGGCGTATGCGTGGACGACCGATACAGGTGTCCCGACATCGGGCTGGACATCGTTTGCGAGCGGAGCGACGCTGAAGCAAAGCGCGGTTGACGGGGATTGGTACTTGCACATTCGGGCGGGGGATACTGCAGGCAATATTGGGGACAAGGTGTCGAACCGTTTCCGGCTGGACAATACGGCTCCGGTGATTACGCTCATCGGTTCGTCCAGCATGCATATGACGGCGGGCGGTACGTATACGGAAGAAGGAGCAACGGCAACGGATACCGGAGGTTCAGGAGTCGCAGGCCCGGTAGCGGTGAATGCAAAAGCGCCCGGAACGTACACCTTGCGGTATAACGTATCCGATCTGGCGGGAAATACGGCCGTAGAGGTAACGCGCACAGTCACGGTAGACGCTGCTCCGCAGCCATCGTTACCGCGAAGTGATGACACTTCAGCACCTTTCGCTTCGAGGCCGGTCATCGATTTGGGCGGTACGCCGCTTGACCCGGCTGACATCGACACTTCCAAGCCATCCGTCACCCTTGACGTTGTGCCCAGGGACGGAGCGGCCGTGGTCAGCATACCGGCGAGCATTCTGACGAGCCTCGAAGGCAAAAACGCTGCCTTTCTCATTGAAATCAGAAACCATACGGGAGCTATCAAGTCCCGGTCAATCTGGCGTCGCTGATCCCGGGGTGGAAGGAATGGCTTGCGAAGAACAACCTCAAAGCCGAGGAGATCAGCTTCAAGATCGTCTTGACCGACAAGTCCGCCGACAAGGAGCTTCAAGCCGCGTTTGCGAACGGCTTGCCGAACGGCAAAGCGATGGGCGCGATGGTCGATTTTCACATCGATATTCTGAACGCCAAGACGGGTCAAACGATAGGTACGGCAGATCGATTCAGCCAGATGCTGACAAGGGTTATTCCGTTGCCGAAGGATATAACGAGCATGCCGGCGCATTGGGGCGCGTTCCGATATAACGAAACGACGAAGAAAATGGAGTTCGTTCCCGCCAAGAGTGTACAGATCGACGGCGTACGGTACGTAATGATTAGCTCTTATTCTAACAGCGTGTACGTTGTGGTGGACTATGCAGCGAGCTTCACCGATGTGCAAAAGCATTGGGCGAAGTCATGGGTCGAGCAGGCCGCGGCGAAAGGCCTTGTGGAAGGAGTTGGCAGCGGAAGGTACAATCCTGACAAAGCTGTGACACGGGCGGAGTTTGCCGCCATGCTCGTCCGGGCTTTGGGGCGGAGTGCCGCAAATGTTGGCAGCGCGGCGCCTTATGAAGATGTCCGTCCAGACGCGTGGTATTTTGGGGCCGTGGGAGCAGCTAAGGAGCTTGGACTGCTAGATTTCGCGAGCGGCAACCGCTTCAAGCCCGATCAACCGCTAACGCGTGAGGAGATGGCGAGCATGCTGGCCGCTGCGATGGTCGTTCAAGAGGCGCCGATTACCAAGGAAACGGTGAGCTTGGACGGTTACATGGATATCGCAAGAGTAGACGCGTCCTATCGGGAGGATGTTCGCTTGATGGTGAAATATCGGATCATGACAGGCACAAGCGAGGATACTTTCAATCCCAAGGGTGAAACGACACGCGCGCAGGCGGCGATCGTATTCATTCGTATGCTGCGTCAGCTTGGAATGATCGACTGATTCCATTTGAATCTCATATGCCCTTCAATCCCGCCTGAGCGAATAACTGATTCGGGCGGGATTCGATATCTTCGATTCTCCCTTTATTATCTCATCCCGCAAACCAACGGTTTTATTTGATCGGCTATTGTCACTTACCAGGCAGCAATTCGTTAACCGTCCACATCCACAAAAGGGTTATTTTCTTTTCTTCTCTGTGGTATACTGGAACCACGAATTGAGCAATATGCAAAGGGAGCCGGTTGCAGCCGACTCCCCCGCGCAATAGCCGCTTTTAAGGGCGGTAGGCTTCAATGGTTCACACGATCAGAAATAGACCGCGACCTTTGACCGAGGGCGGTCTATTTCCGTTTTTGGGACAGGATCGCTGCGACTAGCATACCAAAGGTAAGCATAATCATAAGTGCTTCGAACACTGTCACGGGCATCCCTCCCTTCCGAGAGGTAGCCGACCGCCCTTGCAAGCCTATTCTATTGCATTCCAATTATAGCATAAGCACTATGGGAATAGCGAACGTACATTCGTATAATTCGGCGGCATAGTTCTTGGTCACAATGGTGTTTGCGGCTTGCCGGGAGGCAATTGCTTGGGTCACTGGGCAGCCTCAATTTACACCCGCAGCTAAGTCGGAATTTGCTGACGTTGGGACAGTTGGTTAATAGCGTGTGCGAAGTGCCTTATACTGATTTATGCAACCCCTCGCAGCATAGGGGGGGCTGTTAAAGTGAAAAAGATGTAAAAAATCATATCAACAGCTAATAAGCCGAAGCGAAGGGGAAAACTATTTTACCGGTCCCATGACGCCGACGATGAAATCCAAAGGCGAACTGCTGAAGAAACTCGCTACGGAAAGCTATCTCAAAATCATTTACGGCGAAAAACCGATCGAGTACTTCGACGAATTCGTCAAAATTTTTATCGGGGCGTTGCCGATTTTGCTCGTCTATCCCTTCTTGCGTGAATAGCGTCAACTATCCTCCCGAGCATGCCAACGAAGCGTATTTCGCCATTGCGGGCACCTATCAGTATATGGCACACAAGAAACGTCCTCCTTCGGTCTCATGTCCGCGGCTCCTTCGCTTAAGCAATTAGAGAAGTGGGCCTTCTTCATGCTCCGAAGTCTTAGAGCAGTCGGAAGGTTCCACCGATAAGCAGACCGGTTTAGTCGACAAGGTGCATAAATTCATCGAGGAGAACATGAACGATCATTTATCGCTTCGGACGATCGCGGCGCATATCGGCCTTCATCCCCCTTGTCGAGAGCATACTGGGCAGAAACGGGAAACGGTTTGAGCGATTATATTCTGAGATATCGGATGGAATTGGCCTCGTATTTGCTGCGCAGCACCGACAAAAAAATATACGAGATCGCTCAAATCATCGGATACCAGGCAGTGCCGCATTTTATTAAGCTATTTAAGGCTTTTACGAACATGACCCCGCAAGAATTTCGCGATCGAACGGGGTTGTGTTGACGCTGCCTCCCATGCACATGCAATCTTAATATTGACAGGACAAGCTTGCCGAGGATAGAATGGGAATGTAAGCCCTTACAAGGCAACCTGACCGGACAACACGATAGGATACGTTATTATTTTTTACCGTTTATGAAACCCATTTCATGAAAGGGATTTCATCGACTGGGTTCGACAGTTACATGCAGTCTCGCGATGGAATCCGGCCGGCCTCGATCGGTTATTCGTCTTCTATTCGCCAAAATGAAACCCATTTCATGAAAGGGGTTTCAAAATTCGAGGTCATCCTGGAAGCGCATTCAAAATCCATGATGAAAAGAAGTGGCCTATGCGAGTGATACGGAAACCCCATCTTCCGGCGATCATCTTGTTGATCGTCTGCGGAGTGATCTTCGCGCTATATTCGAATCCGCTCCGCCCTGTGTCGGAGCAAAGTCATACAGGGGATGATTTCGTGGGGAAAAATATAAAGCTTGATTATGATGCCGTGCATCAAAAAATCGAGGGTTTTGGAGCATCCGGCGCATGGTGGGCCCAGGACGTCGGCGGATGGGATAATCTCGGCGAAATCATGGATTTGTTGTATGACGACAAGAAAGGCATTGGGCTCAATATTTACAGATATAACATCGGAGCCGGCAAGCCGATCATCGCGGAGGATCCCTGGCGCAGTGCGGAGACGCTTGAAGTATCTCCCGGTGTCTATGATTTGAACCGGGACAAAAACGCCATCCGTGCCATGAAAGAAGCGGCCAAACGCGGAGCGACGATTGAATTGTTCGCGAACAGTCCTCCGGCAAGGCTTACCAAATCGGGCTATTCCTCCGGCGAAAGAACGGGGAAATCCAACCTGCCGCCGGAGAATGAAGAAGCGTTCGCCAAGTATCTCGTCGATATCGCCGAGCTGTTCGTAAAGGAAGGCGTGCCGGTCAAATACGTAAGCCCGATCAATGAACCGCAATGGGATTGGAAGGGCGGTCAGGAAGGCTGCCATTATGAGCCGGAGCAAGTGATCAGCTTGTCCAGGAAAGTCGCGTTGGAGCTGGAGAAGAGGAATCTCCCCGTCAAGCTTCTCATCGCCGAATCGGGAGCGTGGAACGATCCGAACTATACGTTGACCATGTACAAGAGGATCATGAACGACGAGGTCCTCTCGAAGCATATCGATGCTTATGCAGTGCATTCTTATTGGTCCAGCGAGAACGACAAGAAGATTGCGGCGTCCTACTTCTCGCAGTTTGATCGCATGGTTCCGCTGTATCAGACCGAATGGTGCGAGATGAAGAACGGCAACGCCGCGAGCATGGACGCCGCTTTGGTACTGGCGAGAACGATTCATGAGGACATGACCATATTAAATGTATCCGTATGGGAACAGTGGCTGGCGGTAGCCAAGGGGGATTACCGCGACGGTCTCGTCTATGTTCGCGAGTCAACCCGGCAGTTCGGCGCGGCCAAACGGATGTGGAGCTTCGGAAACTACTCCAAATTCGTCAAACCGGGCGATCACCGGATCCAAGCGGAAAGCGAAGACGGCGATATCCTCGTATCCGCCTATGTCAGTCCGAAAGAGGATCAAACCGTTATCGTCGCCATCAACCCAACCCCTCAGGAGAAGCCGGTTGCGTTTCGTCAGTTGAAGGGGAAGAAGACGAAGATTTACGAGACGTCGGAGAAATCCAATCTCGCGCTGGTGAAGGAGGTGAACAAGCTGGAGAGCTATGTGATGCCGCCGGAGTCGGTCACGACATTCGTTGTTCAAGCAGGGGGGTTATTCAGCTTCCTGGATTAACAAGGCTGTACATATAAACAAATAAGGAGGGCGACAAAATGGCAAGCAAACGGTCTGGATTTCTTGCAATGTTTGTTGTACTTGCTTTATTCGTTACTTTATTAAGCGGGTGCTTTGGTTCAGGAGGCAATGAAGCCACGCCGACAGGCACGAGCTCGGAAAGCAAAAACGAACCCTCTCCATCGAGCGAAGCTGCCAAGGAAACGAAGACGGGAGCGCCGACGGTCATCGTTTTCGGTACGCATTGGCAACAGGGGGACGATCCCGAATGGAAGGATCCCGTCACGGGCGCGCCGGGCATGGCGCCGGACCAGCTGCTGGCCAGACAGAAGGCGCAAGAAGCCGTTCTGAAAGAGTTGAATGTCCAGATCAAATGGATCCAGTACCCGAGCGATGTCAGGGAAGCGCTCTTGAAATCCGTGCTCGCCAATGATCCCATCTGCGATGTCTGCCTGTTGTGGGGCGGTTCGCAGGGAACCTTGCTGGGGCAGAACATCTTCCAGCCTCTTGATGAATATCAGAGCATCTTCAGCGACCCGGACAACGCTTGGATGTTCGGCGACAAGATGTTCGGGCACAACTACTTCCTGAATTATATTCTGGATTTCGTGAACACTTGGCCGCTGGTTTACAACATTGCGTACCTGGATAAGGTCGATGCCCTGAAGGAAAACGGTCAAACCGTGTATCCGGTCGATCTGTGGAAACAAGGGAAATGGACCTGGTCTGCCTTCGAAGATTACCTGACGAAGGTCAATGCTTATTATGCAAACAAGAAGGCTCCCGTAAGAACGGACGTGCCGATCAAGGCCTTCCAAACGGACTACCGCTATACGGCGCAGCAGGCGATTCACTCCAACGGCGGCGCGGTATACGGAGCCAATGGACTGACGGCAGACGCTCCGGAAGCGAAGAAAGCGGTAGAATACATCGACGGGCTGATGACGAAAGGCCTGATGATGTCGGTCAGATACGGAGACGATACTTCCGTTCCGGGATGGACGTGGAACGGCAGCGACTTCGGCAATGGAGAAACGGTATTCACCAACATGGTTCCATGGCTGTCCACCGGCGCAGGTCAGACGCTTGCCGGGCGCGGCGAATCCATGGGCGTCGTGCCTTTCCCGAGACCGGACAACATCGCGGCGGATGATCCGAAGTACGAGCAGGTTGTTTTTCCGGGCAACCAGATGGCCGTCTTGAAAGGGATATCCAAGGAGAAGACGGAGCTTGCTTTGAAGGCTTATCAGCTGTACTGGTCGACGGCATACAAAACGCTGGCGAGCAGCGATAAGGCGCTCGACTTCTTCACCAAGCAAGCCAAAAATACGGCGATCAGTTATGGATATGACGTGACGAACGAGAAGCTGGGCGCCAATATGATGGAGGCGTTCACGGCGATCGCCGGAAGCAAGCCGAATGAGTATTCCAGCATCATGCCGTGGGCCAACCTGTGGAGCGACACCATTCTGGGGAATTCCATTTACGGATTGAACGGTTCTCCGAAGTACGCCGCAGCCATCGACGCGCAGAAGAATCTAATCCTTGAATCCATGAGTTCAACGGAAAAAGCGCTCAGTTCGGGGAAATTCATCGATAACATTCCTCCGTCGTTCACGGAGACCGGGACACCGATTGCCGTGGCGGCAGGTACGGATCCGTCCTCCATCCAATGGGATACCTTCGTTAAGGCTCAAGATGCGGTAGACGGGGATATTGCTTTCACCAATGTCAAGGTGGACACCAGCGCGGTTACGTTCAACAAAGTCGGAAAATACGACAACGGCCTTGCCGTATCCGCCAAAGATGCGGCCGGCAACGAGGGGAAAAAGAGCTTTACCGTATTCGTCTACGATCCGAAAAACAAAACCGCTCCGACGATCAAGGCCAAGGAAGGCTACAGGGCGATTAAAGTCAATGAGGATGCTTCCAAGATCAATTGGGCGAACGATTTCGTAGACCAGGCTGCGGACAAGGACGGCTTTGACTTGAAGAGCAAGATTACGGCCGATATCGGGGAACTTGACGTGACGACGCCGGGCAAATATGAGGTCACGCTTACCGTGACGGATTTTGCCGGGAATAAGGCCGATCTGAAGATTACGGTGACGGTAGAGTAGCAAGCTTGGAGGCGATAGGTGCTATGAAGGATTTCATAGCACCTATAGGCCTATTAATGGAGGTTTAGGGGTATGAGGTCTAAGCGCATGATCATGGTGAAGAGAATGTTCGCGTTTAGTATTCCGATCATAGCAGCTTTCCTCCTGTTCATGCCTGCTCAAGGACCGGGGAATGTCCGTGCGGTATCCGCCATGATGCCGGAGGACAACCAGGGGTATGTGGAAGAATCGTACCGGCAATACCTTGCCGATCAAGGCTATGCCGGAACGATGGCCTCCTCGGAAATCAAGGTGGATCTGGGCTCCTATCGGACATCCGGCGATATGCAAGCAAGGATGGACAACGGTTCCGTCATCATCGGCGACAGCGGCACCCTTACATGGAATGTGTCCGTGCAGGAAGCCGGCTTCTATAACATTGCCGTGAAGTACCTTCCAGTTAAAGGAACGAACTCCAAAATCGAGAGAAAATTAACGATCGACGGGCAAAGTTTGTTCAAGGGCATGGACCAATTGATCTTCAACCGGATCTGGGACAACAGCGGCGGAAAGCCGATCGCGGAGAAGGACGGGAATGAGATTCGTCCCGAAGCGGTGGAAAAACCCGAGTGGAAGACGGTTTATCTGAACGATTCGCAAAAGAGAAGCTTGGAGCCTTATAAATTCTATCTGAGTGCAGGTAAGCACACGTTAACGTTGGAATCGGTCAAGGAGCCTCTGGAGATTGGCGACATTACGCTCAAGGCGGCGCCCGAAATCAAGCCTTACGCAGAGGTCATCCAGGAATGGAAAAAAGAATACAAGGTTTATGACAAAGCCAATCTTGTCTACCAGGCGGAGAGAACGGACCGGAATACGCTGAATATCGAGAAATCATCGGTCGATATCGTAATGTCTACCGACTACAGCAATCCCAATACCGTCCCCTATCACCCGTACAAAATCAAACTGAATACGATCGGAGGTCCCAACTGGAGAACCCCGGGCGATTATATCCAGTGGCGGATGAACGTGCCGGAAGAGGGTTTATACAGCCTTTCTTTCCGGGGGGAACAGAACACGAACCGGGGCGTGATGTCCTACAGGCAGCTGAAAGTAAACGGAGAGGTTCCGTTTCTCGAAGCGGCGGCGATCCCCTTCGGCTTCCATACCGGATTTGTCAACTATGTATTAGGGAAACCCGGCGAAGATTATCTGATTCCTCTGAAACAAGGCGAGAACACGATATCGCTGGAAGTCGTGTTGGGCCGGTTCGCCATGCCGCTGTCGGAAGTGGAGCAGAGCGTGCTCGTCCTGAATGAACTGTACCGCAAAACCGTTCAAATTACCGGACTTGCGCCGGACAAATATATCGATTATGAAATCACGAAAAAAATTCCCGACTACGCGGAAACGTTCCGGGCGGAAAGCGACCGTTTGAAAAAAGTGGTAGACGAATTGGTCCGAATCACCGGGGAGAAAGGCGAAAAGACGGCGATCATCGGCAAGATGCAGGTGCAGGCGGAACAATTAAGCCGGAAGCCCGAAAGCGTCATCTATGAGCTGCACACGCTGGAAAACAATATCTCCTCTATGGGCTCCTGGATCTCATCCATATCGGAGATGCCGCTTCTGCTGGACAGCTTTGCCTTGTCCGCGCCGGGAGCGGAGCTGCCTTCTCCGAAGCCGAATGTCTTCGTTCGAGGCTATAACAGCACGGTACGGTTTCTGTCCACTTTCTTCGTCGACCAAACCCAATTGTCCGACGCTTCAAGCGGCAAAGCCCTTAAAGTATGGTTTTCGGCCGGGCGCGATCAGGCACAGATCATCAAAAATCTGATTGATCAGAGCTTCACGCCGGAGTCGAATATTGCGGTGGATTTGCAGCTCATCCCCGAGGATGTCATCCTGCCGGCCACCCTTGCGGGCAATGGCCCCGATGTCGCCTTGGCGATCCCTCAGGCAACGGTTGTCAACTTTGCCATGCGCAACGCCCTGGTCGATCTGTCCAAGCTGGACGGCTTTAACGAAATCGGCGCCAAGTTCGCGGACAGCGCATTGAAAACGGTGACCTATCAGAACGGCATATACGGTCTTCCGGAGCAGCAAACCTTCATGATGATGTTCTACCGGGAAGATATTCTGGAGCAGCTCGGGCTGGAGCCTCCCAAGACCTGGGATGATCTTGAGAATGTGATCTCCGTCCTGCATGCGCACCAATACGATTTCTATGTAAACGCTCAAGGGTTGTACCCGTCGCTCGTGTACCAGTACGGAGGAGACCTCTATCAGGGCAGCGGCAACGATTACGGCATTCGGAGCGGCTTGACCGACGAAAGCGCCATGAATGCGTTTAAAAGGCTTACCAGCTTCTTTACCAGCTACAGATTGCCGGTATCCGCCGATTTCCCCAACCGGTTCAGGTCCAGCGAGATGCCGATCGGCATTGCGCCTTATACGACCTTCAACCAACTGGCGGTATTCGCGCCGGAGATCCGCGGCTTGTGGTCTTTCGCCCCGCTGCCGGGTGTGAAGAATCCTGACGGAAGTATAAACCGCTCTGCCGTTTCCGAAACCGTGGACAGCATCATGATGAGCTCCTCGAAGAAACAGAAGGAAGCCTGGGAGTTTCTGAAATGGTGGATGGATACGGATACCCAGACGCGGTACGCGAACGCGCTTGAGGCGGTCATGGGCGCGGCTGCGAGATATCCGACGGCGAATCTCGAGGTGTTGAAGCAGCTCCCTTGGTCGACCCAAGATTCGCAGGAACTGATGAAGCAGTTTCAGGAGACCGTGGGAATGCCCGAGGTACCCGGCGGATATATGACGGCAAGAGCGATCGATTATGCTTTCCGCGCCGTAGTCACGTGGGACGGCGTAACGAGCGGCGTGAATCCTCGCGAGGCGCTGTTCATGCATGTCAAGCAAATCGACAAGGAGCTGGCCAAAAAACGCAAGGAGTTCCATTTGTCTTCCATTCAGAATGAGGGAAAAGAGGAGTACAGGTGAAGCAGGCGTGGAAAGAGCACTGGGAAAAATATTTGCTGATCCTTCCATTCGCGGTTCTGTTCATCGTGTTTACCGCCATCCCTGTTCTGGCGTCGATCGTGATCAGCTTCACCTCTTTCAACATGCTGGAATTCCCCAAGTTCGTCGGGTTCAGCAACTATATCAATCTCATGGTCAACGATGACGTCTTTCTGATCGCGGTAAAAAATACGCTGTTATTTGCCTTGATTACCGGGCCGGTCAGTTATTTGATGTGTTTCGTTTTTTCCTGGCTCATCAATGAGCTCTCGCCCAAAATCCGCGCGTTCATGACGCTGGTGTTCTATGCGCCTTCGATTTCGGGCAACGCCTATCTGATCTGGAAGCTGATTTTCTCGTCCGATATGTATGGATACGCCAATTCCTGGCTGCTGAGACTCGGATTCGCGGATGAGCCGATCTTATGGTTCGACAAGAAAGAGTACGTGCTTCCCATCCTGATCTTGGTGCAGCTGTGGTTAAGTCTGGGCGTCAGTTTCCTGGCCTTCATCGCGGGATTGCAAAATGTGGACAAAACGCTGTATGAAGCGGGTTCGATCGACGGGATCCGAAACCGCTGGCAGGAGCTTTGGTTCATTACGCTTCCGTCAATGAAGCCGCAGCTGATGTTCGGAGCGGTGATGCAGATCACGAGCTCCCTGTCGGTATCGCAAATCTCGATCGAACTTGCGGGTTTCCCTTCGGTCTCCTATGCCGGCCACACGATTCTGACCCATCTCCACGATTACGGATTTGTCCGGTATGAGATGGGGTACGCTTCCGCGATCGCCGCGATCTTGTTTTTCATCATGGTATTTACCAATATCATCGTCCAGAAAGCGTTAAGAAGGGTAGGTGCCTAGCGTGATCGGTGTTGCCGCAGCGGTCAGGAAAGCTTACCTATCCAGGAAGTTCAAGAGAAGGAACAGAAGCATCCTCGGGGACTTCTCCCTTACTTTTTTTCTGGGCGTATTCGGATTATTCAGCGTATGGCCGCTTGTGTTCATTATCAATAACGCCTTTAAACCGCTGAACGAGATCTTCGTCTTTCCGCCCAATCTGTTCGTGCAGAACCCGACGCTGACCAATTTTGCCGATTTGTCCATCATTCTCGGCAACTCCTGGATCCCGTTGTCGCGGTATATCTTCAATACCGTGTTTCTCACCGCGCTGGGAACGGTCGGAACGGTCCTCATCGGTTCCATGGCCGCTTTCCCGCTTGCCAAATACGTCTTCCCGGGCTCGAGGCTGATGTCGAAGCTGGTCGTCTACTCCCTCATGTTTAACGGAACCGTTACCGCCCTGCCGAACTACATCATCATGTCCAAGCTGCATATGATCGACACGTATTGGGCCATTATTCTTCCTTCCGCGGGCGGCACATTGGGGCTGTTTCTGATGCAGAACTTCATGGTTCAGGTCCCCAGCGCGCTGCTTGAGGCCGCCAAAATGGACGGGGCCGGCGAGTTCACCATCTTCTGGAGGGTCATGATGCCGCTCTCCAAATCGGCCTGGATCACGCTTGTCATCCTATCCTTTCAGTTTCTGTGGGGGACCACCGGGGGCGGCTTTATTTACAGCGAGAAGCTGAAGCCGGTCAGTTACGCGTTGTCGCAAATCGTGAACGCGGGCGTCGCCAGAACCGGGGTCGCATCGGCCGTTACGCTCATCATGCTGGTCGTGCCCGTCGTGGTGTTCGTGATTTCGCAGAGCAACGTGATTCAGACCATGGCGACGACAGGCATTAAAGAATAATGGACGACTCGGAAAGGAAGGCCGGGCGGTTATGAGAGATAAGTGGGCTGCTGTTATCGCCTTCATCCTATGCTTGACGCTTCAACCTGCCGGCGCATATGCCGCGAATACCTTTGAAAGCAATTATACGTACGACTATTGGGCGGATGCCGTAAGGAGCCTTCCGGCGTTCGAATGGGTGACTACGCTGGATAGCGGCAAGATGGGCAAAATCAAAATGGAAAGCGTCGACGATGTGTATGTAAGCAAGGACAGGATCTTTCTGGTGGATTCCGTGGAAAGCCGGGTCAATGTTTTCGATTCGGATCTCCGGTTCCTTCTGTCCATTAAATTGGTCAAGAATGAGCACGGCAAATTCGTCGTCGATCCGGAGACGAACAAACAGCTGATGTTGAATCAACCGGAGGGCGTATTTTACAGCGATGCGCTCGAAGAGCTATATATTGCCGACACAGGGGCGGAGCGGATAATCGTTCTGGACGGGAAGACCTACGTTTACAAAAGGACGATCGAAAAGCCGGAAAACATGCCGGGGGTGACACCGTTTAAACCTTCCAAGCTGGTTGTGAACAAGGAAGGGAAAATCAGCGTCGTTGTCCAGGGCAGTTATGAAGGCATCGTGGAAATCAACCGGGACGGCTCCTTCTTCCGATATTTCGGCCTGAACAAGCCCAGGGTCAACGTGGCGGATTACTTCTGGAAATCGATCGCCACCAACCAGCAGAAGGAAAAGATGAAGAAGATATTCGCCCCTTCCTTCAATAACGTGAGCATCGATTCGGAAGGGTTGATCTATGCGACGACCTTTGATTCCTCGGCCAAGGATCGGGTATTCCGCTTCAATGCCAAGGGAGAAAACGTGCTGATTACGTATGGTTGGCCGGTCATCGGCGACCTGCATTACATGAGCGAGCAGGATTACAGCCGGTTTGTCGATATCGCGGTTACCGACTATGGCGTGTACGCCCTTCTGGATAAAACAAGGGGCAGGGTATTTCTCTATAATTTCGAAGGGGAAATCATGAACATCTTTAATTCATCCGGGAACTTGAAGGGCAATGTCCGGAATCCGACCGCCATTGCCTGGTTTGGAGATAAGCTGATCGTGGCCGACAAGCAATTCGGCGTCGCCCATATCTTTCAACCGACGGAATTCGGTCAGGCCGCTCTGGAAGCCGAAAAACAATACCTGAACGGAAACTGGGAATCGGCGGGCAAAGCGTACCAAGATACGCTCGCGCAAAACGCGAATTACGAGATTGCCTATACCGGCGTAGGCAGGAATTACCTGATGCAGGATTTGTACGAAGAAGCGTTATATTATTTCAAACTCGGCAACAGCCGTCATTACTATTCCAAAGCTTTCGCCGAGTATCGCAATTTGTTCATCCAACAGCACTTCATCTGGTTTGTCGTCTCGTTCGTGCTCCTGGCCGGCGCATTGTTGTATTCGGAATATCGATACAACAGGAAACACGGGTAACGAAAGGCCAAGGCTGGAAAGGGGAGGGGTGCTCGATATGTCGGGAATGATGGCAGACGGAAAATACATGTTCTACGTACTCTTTCATCCGTTCGAAGGTTTCTATGATCTGAAATTCGCGAGAAAAAGAAATTACACGATTCCTACGGTGATCATGCTGATCTGCGGCGTTGCAGGCATTCTGGGTTATCAATACACCGGCTTTATTCTGAACCGCAATCCGCTGTTTGCCATGAACAGCATCACGCTCTTCTTAACGACTTTGTTCCCTTATTTGTTGTTTCTGATCAGCAATTGGAGCATCACGACCTTGTTCGACGGCAACGGAACCATGGGAGATATTTATATCGTGATAAGCTATTCTCTGGTTCCGAAGCTGATCTTCGACCTCGCGGGAATGATATTCAGCAACATGATTATTCAGGAAGAAACGGCGCTGCTGCATGCATTCGAGGCGATTGGAACGGTGTGGTTCTGTTTCTTGCTGTTCTGCGGACTGTGTGTCGTTCATGAATACAAACCGTTAACGAACGTTGTCACGCTTGTCGTTTCCTTCTGTTCCGCGGTGATCATTGTCTTTCTCTCCATGTTGTATTTCACCTTGCTCGGGAAAGTGTTCGGATTCATTCACACCGTATTCATTGAGTTGACGAAAAGGTGATGACCAGATGATCAACCGTGTGAGCGGAGCGGCGGTAAGACGAATCCAGGGTGCGGGAATCAAAGGGCTTCTGCTGGCGTTGCTTGCCGTACTGATTGTTGCGGCGATTTATTACGTTCCCCGGTATGTCGAACATGCGAACATTAAACGTCAGGCACCGCCGGCGTATTCCAGAGAAGGATTATCGGCTTCGATCGGCAAGATCGACAACAAAACGGGAACGGTTCGATTGGCAAGCAGCGAGGGAAAAGAGCTGTCGATCGATACGGCCACATTGAATATCAAAGTCGTGGATACGAAATCGGGCGCCGAGTGGAACAGCATCTATCCGGATGAAAAAAGCGGGGATCTGGAGAAATCGCCCATGGTGATCAAGTTTCTGGGCAAGGACAGTTCCATGCGCGAATGGGATGCTTATCGATACAGCATTCAGAACGGCAGCTACACCCTCCATCAAATCAACAACGGTGTCCAAATCGTATTCGACTTGTCCGAAACGGAATCCTACCGTCTGGACGAATATATGCCGGCCAAAATATCAACGGAAAATTATCAAAAAGAGTTTCTGGATGCGTTGGATCAGAAGGTGAAGGAAGGAAAAATAAGCGCGGATCAAGCTCAAAAATATAAAGAAGCGCTGGAGCTCACCTATCAGCTGGACCAGGATAACGGCTATTATTTCAACAAGTTTGCAGGGCTTCCGCCGCTCTCTCTCGTGAAAGAACTGATCCAGTTCTCCAAAGCGGTGGAATACACGACGGAGATGCTGATGGCCGACAGCCAGGCGTACGGAATCAGCGTAACGATCACGAAACCCGCAAGATTCCTCGTCACGATGGAAGTGACGTTGGACCAAGGGGATCTTGTCGTCAAAGTACCGACGTACGAGACGCAAGGCGACAATGATTTCTATACGCTGCAGAACATCTCCGTGCTCCCCTCCTTCGGACTGGCATCGGCGGAGAAGGCGGACGACGGGTATATCCTGGTGCCGGACGGTTCCGGAGCGCTGTTCAGACTTAATACGTTCAATGGCAAGTATCCGGAATACGATCGGCCTGTCTACAACAACACCTATTACGACACGCTCTACGTGATGCCTGAATATCCCGAGAATCTGACGATGCCTGTGTTTGGCATGTACGGCACGGATCAGACAGGAAAGTCGCGTGGATTCATGGGAATTATCGAGAAGGGGGCGGAGCTCGGACACATCAAGGTCCAGCTCGGCGCGAAGGATACGTCGGCCGGAGGTACCTTCTACAATAAGGTCTACAGCGCTTTCGACTCCATGCAGTATTCCCGGGTCAAGGTGTTTGGACCTTACAGCGACAATGATGCTCGCTTTCTGGCTACGACCGGCTTGATACCCGTGGACTACACGGTAAGATACAAGCTGTTTCCGGGCAAGGTAACCTATTACGATCTGGCGAAGGCCTATAAGGAATATCTGAAGGAGAAATACAACCTCAAGGATTCCTATAACACGACGCCGAAGCTGTTTCTCGACGTGATCGGAACGGTAACCCTTAAGAAGCGGTTTCTGGGGATCCCCTACAAAGAGAATTATTCCATGACGAAATATAGTCAGCTGCTGGCGATCATGAAGGATATGCAGGGCATCGACAAGATCGTCAACTATAAAGGCGTCTTCAACAACGGCCTGAATAACTCCATCGGAAACAAGGCCGAATTAGCGGGGGCAAACGGAAGCAAGAAGGAATTGGACTCATTAATGAAATATTTCGACGGAGAACGCAATTCGCTGTTCCTGAATGCCGACCTGATGAGAGTAACCGATACAAGCGGAGGCTTCCGGCCGAAAAGCAATGCGTTGTACGGGTATGACGGAAAACCGGTTGAAATCCGGAAGTATCTCTATTCGATCGGCATTTTTAATCGGTTCAGCACGAAGCAATACCTTTTAAACCCATTGTATTTAAGCGATACGGTGGACAAATTCATCAAGAAATCGAAGGACTATCCGAATCTATTCGTGGAGGACATGGGGTCGACTTACTATGCCCACTACAATCCCCGGGAAATCATCGATCCCGTCATCGCCGGTTCGATCGTGAATGAGAACCTGAAGAAACTGTCCGATCATAAAACGATCGCCTTGGAAAATCCGAATATCGATAAAATCGGTTATATCCGCTACGCGGCCGATATCTCCAGGGAGAGCAGCAATTACGGCACCATGTACGTTTCGATCCCGTTCCGGCAGCTGGTGATGAACGGACTGACGGAATATACGACCTTGAATGTGAACATGTCCTCGGACAGAAGCGATTATTTCCTGCTGCAAGCCTTCGAGCTCGGAAGCATCCCGAAGTTTACCATCAGCGCCGAGAATGCAGATATCCTTAAAAATACCGATTACAGCGACTACTTCTCGATTCAGTACGCTTCGCTGAAGGATAAAATCAAAGACGTATACGAGAAGTATAGCAGAGGACTTGCGCAAATCGGTTCCAAGGAAATCGTCGGCCACCGCATGCTCGATCAAAACGTATTTGAAACGACGTATGCTTCAGGAGCAAAAGTGATCGTCAATTATAACAAATTTCCTGTCTCCGCCTCGGGATATCATCTTGATGCGTTAGGCTATCTCATCGAAGGGAGGTAAGGAAATGGCGAAAATCCGCGTTTCATATAAAAACATGAGAAAAATCCACGGCATCGTCTTCGTGCTGCCGTGGCTGATCGGGTTCATCCTGTTCTTCATCACGCCGCTGGCGAACACGATCAAATACTCCTTTCACAACGTAGGCGTGGCGGACACAGGCGGAATGGTTCAAAAATATGTAGGCCTGCAGAATTACATCGATCTGTTCAAAGTGGAAGTGTCCAGTCAGAGCAAGCAGTTTTTAAGAATATTCTCCGACGAGAATCTGAATATCTTCGTCAATACGCCGGTGATCGTCGTATTCAGCTTGTTCTGCGCCATCTTGATCAATGTCAAATTCAAGGGGCAGGGGCTCGCCAGGGTGATCTTCTTTCTGCCTATCGTACTGGGACTCAAAGTCGTCGTGGATTTGATCATGGTCACGACGGGCGGAGATGTCGCCGACGCGGCCGTAAGCGAGAGGTTCGACAACGGCATGATCATCGATTTTCTGCTAACCTATACCTTTCTTCCCTTGAAGGTTTCGATTTTCATTTCGGATTTGGCCAATAACGTGTTTCTGCTGCTGTCGCAGACCGGGGTCCAGACGCTGATCTTCCTGGCGGGACTGCAATCCATCAACAAGTCGTTGTATGAGGTGGCCAAAATCGAAGGCGCGAGCAGTTACGAAGTGTTCTGGAAAATCACGCTCCCGCTCATGTCCAACATCTCGCTATTTGCTTTCATCTATACTTTTGTCGACATGTTCCTCAAATCATCGATCTCCACGGAGGTTTACTATTTTGCTTTCAACAAGAACAACATCGGCGTAGGTTCGGCGTTATCGGTCGTTTATTTGTTCAATGTTCTTCTCGATTTGCTGCTGTTATTGTTAATCCTTAGCAGGGTGGTGAAGCTGAATCATGCTGCCAAATGATATGAGGGCAGTCCGGGAGAAAATGAAGAAGACGATTTTCGGACTGTTGTTTTTCTCGCTGATTATCGGAATGGGTTTTGCCATCTTGTATCCGTTGATCAAATTGGCTCCGGTCGTATTCAACAACCTGGAGGATCTGGGCAATCCCGATGTCATCTGGGTGCCGGAACAGTTTTCCACGGTCAGCTTTCAGGCGGCAATGAGACTTGCGTTCGGCAACGGAATGCCGATCCTGCAATCCGTAGGTTTTGCCGCCGTGATCGCCTTCATCCAGATCTTCGTCAGCGCGATCGCAGGATACTCGCTCGGACGGGTCGACTTCTGGGGCAAGCACCTGGTCCTGTTTCTTGTCATCCTGACCTTCGTCGTCCCTCCGCAGTCGCTGTTGATCTCGCAATATTTAAGCTTCAAGCACTTTGACATGATGGGAATCATGACGGCCATGAATGGCGGTACGATCGACTTGTTGAACAAGCCCTATACGCTTTATCTGATCGCCTTATTCGGTTTCGGGGTCAAGCAAAGCATGTTTGTTTTCATATTCCGGCAGTTTTTCAAGGGGTTGCCGAAGGAACTGGAGGAAGCTGCCTATATCGATGGCTGCAGCTTCTACAAGACCTATTTCAGGGTCGGACTGCCGAATGCCGTACCGGCGATCATGACGGTGGCCATTCTTGCTTTTGTGTGGAATTACGGAGACACTTACTATACGGGATACTTTCATCCGGATGGCCCTTATTTGAGCCTCAAGCTTGCAACCACATTCGCACCGGCCAATGTCAATCATATTTTATATGCCATCCGAACCTGGTATGACGTACCCGGGGCTACCACCTTTGCTTTCGATGCCGCCAAGCAAGCGGCAGCCTTCATCTACCTCTTGCCGCTGTTGATGATCTACTTCGTCGTACAGAAGCGGATCGTCGAGAACTTTGAACAATCCGGTATCGTGGGATGACAAGAATCCGGCCGGCGATTCTCCTCATATGCTTATTGGTCATCGTACTGGTTGCGATTTCAGCACGATACGTAATGACGTGGCACGGGGAGTCGAAACAGGTGAACTACTCGGGTTATCTCTTTGCTTACTTTAAGGGAGAAGGAGTGCCGGACGGGGAACAAATCTACTTTGCTTTAAGCGAAGGCAACGACCCGCTGAACTGGAAGGAGCTGAATGGCGGGAAGCCGGTCATTACGTCCGAAATGGGCGAGAAAGGCCTGCGGGATCCATTCGTCATCCGGTCTCCGGAAGGCGGCAAGTTCTATCTGATCGCCACCGACCTGAAGATTTACGGAGACGGGAATTGGGACCGGGCCCAAAGACAAGGAAGCCGATCCATCATGGTGTGGGAATCCGATGATCTGGTAAACTGGTCCAAGCAGCGAATGGTGGAAGTGGCGCCGAAGGAAGCGGGCAACGCGTGGGCGCCCGAAGCATTCTATGATGGCGCGGCGGGTGAATTTGTCGTTTTCTGGGCTTCCAAAATCTACGCGGATCACAATCATACGCGAAATACGTATCAAAAGATGATGTACAGTAGAACCCGGGATTTCCATCAATTTACGGAGCCGCAGGTGTACATGGATTACGGATATTCCGTCGTGGATACGACCATGATTGCGGATGAGGGCAAAGTTTACCGGTTTACGAAAGATGAAAGAGATCCGTCGTCTGCAGCCCCGCATGGCAAGATGGTTTTCCAAGAGGTCGGGAGCTCCGCGTTCGATCCCGGATTTGGAATGGTTCAGGAAGGCGTCGGCGGGATCCGGGGAGTGGAAGGTCCGACCGTCTTCAAATCCAACACGGAAGAGAAATGGTATTTGTTTGTGGACTCCTACGGAGGAAGAGGTTATGTGCCGTTTGAAACGGCGGACCTGGCGACGGGGCAATGGACATTATCCGCCGGTTACGCATTGCCGCGCAGCCCCAGGCATGGGACGGTTATACCCATTACGCAAACCGAATATGATGCGATTTCCGCCAAATATTCGATAAGGCGATAACGTTGACGAAAGGATCGGCCCATATGAAGAATATTACGGTCTACGATATCGCCAGGGAAGCCAATGTCTCGGTATCGACCGTTTCGCGCGTATTGAACGATACGGCGCCTGTCAAAGCCAGTACCCGGGAGAAAGTCAATAAGATCATCAAGAAGTACCAGTTTCAGCCCAATGCGTTGGCGAGAAGCCTCATCAGCAAAGCAACCGGCACGATCGGCATCATCGTGCCGGATATTACGAATCCGTTTTTTCCCGAGGTGTTCAAGGGTGCCGAGACCGAGGCGCGCGCCAAGGGCTATACTTTTTTTCTATGCGATACGGAAGGGGACTACGAGCGCGAGTCGGAATACCTCTCCATCTTAAAGGAAAAGAGAGTAGACGGGATTGTTTTCCTCGGGGGGAGAATCAATTTGGCGCGCTGCAGCCCGAAGCTTGCGGAAGAAGTGACCGAGCTGTCGAAACAAATCCCGGTCGTCCTCGTGAACGGAAACCTTCCGAAGAGCTCTATGTACCGGGTGATGACGGATGAAGCCGCAGGAGCGGAGCTGGCCACCCGGCATCTAATCGAGATGGGACATCGGGATATTGCTTTCCTGGGCGGCTATGACGCCATGAGTACGACGAGCCAGAAGGTGAAAGCTTATAAAAGAATCATGAAAGAAGCCGGCTTGCCCGTCCGACCGGAATGGATCATCCACGACGGCTTAAGCATCGAAAGCGGAAAAGCGATGATGGGCCAACTGATCGGGATGAAGGAAAGGCCGAGCGCCGTTCTATGCGTGAACGACTTTACGGCGGTGGGGGCCGTGAAAGAGGCCATCGAGCGAGGACTGCGCATACCCGAGGACATCTCGGTCGTAGGCTACGATGATACCCATTTGTCCACGGCGATTATTCCTGAACTGACTACCGTCACCCAGCATACTTACGAGCTCGGCAAACAAGCGGTGCAAATTCTGCACCAGCTCATCAACCGGGAAGAGACGAGAAAGCTGACGCTGTTCCAGCCGGAGCTGGTCGTTCGTCAAAGCACCGGGCCTTACCATGAACTCGCTCCGAAGGTCGAATAAGGTTATCCCCTTAAGAAATGGATCATTTCTTGGGGGATAACCTTTTCTTTTAACCGGCGATCGAAGGCGATATCATAGCCGGCTTGATGACGGAACGGTAGAGCAAGAGGATATGTACGGCCATGATCAGAAGCACGGCATAATCATAAAGATGGGTAGAAGGGGCATTTCCGGTGAAGTTCAAGAAATTGTGGAAGCCGTGAAAGAGAATACCGGGCACGATGGTGCGATGCTTGACGACGAGCAGCGAGAGCAGCAGGCCGAGCAGGAAGGCGTAAACGATTTGCAGAATCGTGTCTTCCAACGATTGGCCGCCGAGCGCTTGCAGGGCATGGGTTACGCCGAAGAAGAAGCTGGAGACGAAAACCGCGGAGCCGGTTCCTTTATGAAGCAGGACGCGCAGCATGATTCCGCGGAAGAGCGATTCCTCGACAAAGCCGACCAGCAGAAGCTGCGACAGAAGCATATAAGCGAAATAGGAGAACGGATGCGCTTCAAAACCGCGATTCGCGATGAGCAGCAGCATAAGAATGAGCAGAAGCGGCGCAAAATCCAGCCATTGCCTGGGTGAAAGCTTCGGCCCTTCCGCGAAGAAGAATTGCTTGCCCCTTTTCTTGAAAGAAAAATACCAGGCCAGGAACAAGGCGATCGGGATAAAACCGATAAAAGGCGCTGCCGGGTGGGTCGCTTCGGTGATCGAGGCATAGGCGCTGCCTCCCGCGATAAATACGATAAGCGCAAGCTCGATGAGTGCAATGACAAGGTACGGACGTTTCGTATAGGGTTCCATGTTATAGCTCCTCTTTATCAATCATTTTCGTGAAAAACGCATGTTCCATCTTGAAAAATTGCAGGCCGTAATGCATGACCGATACGCGGTAATAATAATCGTCCTTGTTCGGCAACTGTTCCAGTTCTTTGGAGACAATCGTCTTTAAGGATTCCATCCGGGAAATGCCGTTCTGAAGGGAATGCTGAAACGCCTGCAGGTTTCTCTTCCGGATCTCTTCCTCTAAATAGTCGTAGAAAAAAAGTTTGAGCAGATGTTCCCTCCTGTTGCTCTGCAAAGGTTCCTTCAACCACTCCAGAAAATGTCCGCGTCCTTGCTCGGTAATGGCGTACAGCTTCTTGTTCTTGCTGTTGTTCGTTTCTTCCTCCGTCAAGCGTCCGGCGGCGACTAGCCGGTTAAGCGCCGGGTATAGGCTGCCATAACTCATTTTGAAAAATAAGCCAACCGTCTGCTCGGCAATTTTCTTGATTTCATAACCGCTCTTTTGCCCTTCCATCACAATGCCCAAGCTAACGTATTCGACCATTCCGACCACCTCTCATACATCAAACCGATATATCAATTTGATACATTTAATATAAAGGCATCCTTTTCCATTGTCAATCACCATTCCTAAATAAATGAAAAAAACGATAGCTTTCGGTCAAAGTAAGCTATACTTCGGAAAGGAGGGTGCCGAGGCTTCTTGCGACTTCTCGTCCATATCGTATGGTTCTGGTGCCGATCCGGCACGACGCGCAATTCTTGAAATGCTCGCCGACCGAATTGCGCAAAATCGACAGGGGGGAAGAGTGAATGATCCGTTATTCCAAAGGAACCGAAGCGGGAATGGATTTGCTCTATCAGGCTTTTACCGACGGCTTTTCGGACTACATGCTGAAAATGGAGATCAGCCGGGACCTGTTCGAGAAACGTTTTTTCGGACCGGAAGGCAACCGCTTGGAGCATACTTTTCTTGCTCAGGCAGGCGGCAAGCCGGTCGGTGTCGTACTCGGCGGCGTGAAAGGGTATGAAGGAATCAAGACGATGAGATGCGGCGCTTTGGCCGTGCATCCGGAATTCAGAAGGGACGGAGTCGGGCGCCGATTGATGGAGCTTCATCAAGAAGAAGCCGTACGGCTCGGTTGCGGACAATTGTTTCTGGAAGTGATTGCAGGCAACGACAGGGCGATTGATTTCTATACGAAACTGGGATACGAGAAAGTGTACGATTTGGAGTATTTCACTCTCGCAGATGTCAGTCTTCCGGACCCCGGGCACACGGGTCCTGCCATTATCAAGCCGGCGGGCATCCTTGACTTTCAAGCCATCCGTCGACGCCTCTCCGAAGTCCACGTGAGCTGGCAGAACGATGTCGATTATATCGAGCAATCGGAAGGAATCGTCCTATACGGGGCTTACAGCATGGATCGGCTGGTCGGCTTGATTTGCTTGCATCTGACCGGAAGGATCAAGTTTTTGTGGGTGGACGAACCCGTTAGGCGCCAAGGAATCGGCATCGGGTTGCTCCGTAAAGCAGCATCCGAGCTCGGATTGTCCAAACTTCACTTGAACATGGCCGGCAACGCCTCCCTTCGTGATTTTGCGATCAACCGGGGTTTTCGCCAAGACGCGCTCTCTCAAGTTGAAATGTATAAAAGGTTGGCGGAGAATTGATATGATAGAATGGTCTAAAAGGTGACTTTGCGTAAGTATGGAAGTGCACTATCTCCCGAAAGGTGAGGAACGATGGACTTCAAACGGCTCTCGCAATTTATCGATCAGATCACATCTTGGCGCATCCCCTGGGCGGAAGTGGTCGTTATCCAGCGCAACGAAACGGTTTTCCGTTATCGTAACGGTTACGCCGATTTGGAAGAGAAGATTGCGATCGACGATCGCCGGATCTTCAATCTCTACTCGCTGACGAAGATCCTAACGTGTACGGCGGCGCTTCAACTCGTTGAGAGAGGCGCGTTTCTGCTGAACGATCCGCTGTCGGCCTATTTGCCGGAATACGCCGAAATGACGGTGAGGAAATCTTTGCCGGACGGTCGAATCGCGCTCGAACGGGCAGAGAGACCGATCCGAGTGCGCGACCTGTTCGCCATGACGGCCGGTTTCTCCTATGACCTCGGCGCGCCTTCGATCCGGGATGTCGCGAAACGCACGGAAGGAAGGGTACCGACCCGCGAATTTGCTTCGGCGCTTGCCAAGGAACCGCTGCATTTCGAGCCGGGGACCCGGTGGAACTACAGCTTGTGTCATGATGTCCTCGCCGCTCTGGTCGAGGTTGTGGACGGAAGGCGATTCAGCGCGTACGTGCGGGATGAAATTACCGGCCCGCTCGGCATGCAGGATACGGGCTTCGATCTCTCGGAGGAGCAGCGCGGCCGTCTGGCTCCGCAGTACGAATATGACGATGCGCTGGGTAAGCCTGTACGCAAAGACGGAAACGGGTTCCGGGTCGGTACGGAATTCGAAAGCGGAGGGGCAGGGCTGCTGTCGACCGTGAGCGACTACGTTCTGTTTTTGAACGCGCTGACCAATCGGGGGACAAGCCCGGACGGCGTGCGTATACTATCGCCGGCGGCCGTGGACCTGATGCGGACGGATCATTTGGACGCGAGCATGCGCGGCGATTACTCCTGGGAGCAGCTGGCTGGTTATGGGTATGGACTGGGCGTCAGAACCCATATCTCCAAGGCCGCGAGCGGATCGCTCACTCCGCTTGGCGAATTCGGCTGGAGCGGCGCGGCCGGATGTCTGGCGGTCATCGATCCGGATTCGCAGCTGACCGTGATGTATGCGCAGCATTTGCTGAATAACCAGGAGCCTTTCGTGCACCCTCGGTTGAAAAATATCGTGTATGCCTGCTTGTAAGGAGCAACGACAATCGTAATGACGGGATTGCCCGCTCTCGATCGAGGAGTGTTCGACCATGGATCTCGAAACGGTGATGAAGGAGCTTGAAGCTCTCGGCAAGGATCGTCTCAAGAAAATCTACCTATCCAACGGCGCGCGCGAACCGCTATTCGGCGTGGCTACAGGCGAAATGAAGCCCATCGCCAAGAAAATCAAAATCAATCAACCTTTGGCCGAGCAGCTTTACGCCACGGGGAACTACGACGCCATGTACTTCGCCGGCGTCATAGCGGATCCGAAAACGATGACGGAAGCGGATTTCGAGCGCTGGATCGATGGTGCTTATTTTTATATGCTGTCCGATTTCGTCGTTGCCGTAACCTTGGCAGAAACGGATATCGCGCAGGAAGTTGCCGATAAATGGATCGCTAGCGGCGAAGAGCTGAGAATGTCGGCGGGCTGGAGCTGTTACTGCTGGCTTCTGGGCAGTCGTCCGGACGGTGATTTTACCGAAAGCAAACTGGCCGGCATGCTTGAAATGGTGAACAATACGATCCACGATTCCCCCGAACGAACGAAATACGCGATGAATCAGTTTATTTACACGGTAGCGGTATCCTATGTGCCTCTCCATGATCAAGCAGTTGAAACCGCAAAGGCAGTAGGCCGGGTAGAAGTCAAACAAGGCAAGAAGTTCCTGAACGCTTCCGAAAATATTCAAAAGGCGTTAGACAGAAAGCAACTTGGTTTTAAACGCAAATATGTCAGATGCTAAGAGGTGACCCGGCTCAGGCTCGGGTCTTTTTCAATTAACCCCTGGCGGCAAGACAGGCCCGAACTTCACCAGCTGGTTCAATAAGCCCACCATATAGAGGGGATGATCACTGAATGAGCCGGATGCGACGACCTGCCTGGGCGAGGTCTGTGCGCTTGTCATAGGCCTAATTGATTGTTGTGCTCTCTATTGAGAGTTGAATCTAAAGAATTCCTGCGCTCAAAAATCCAAGAATCGTCCTACGATTAGATGATTTCGAAGCTGGCAAACTAAATGCATGGTGGCTCCTTAATCGAGACTTAGGGATAAAAGAGGACGGTAGGCACGTTGAAATAATGAAGGCGGATATAAGGGAATTACCGGGTTGGAACAAGGTTGACACTCGTGCACAGATGCGTATTTTAGCGGCTGCGAAGAAATACATTATTGAAAAAAGCTTAGATGATACTGCTAATTGGTTTGGATCAGATACTTTACCTTGGCCAGCAATAGCTGGTTATAGAGCAATTCGATTGGTGTACATGGAGGATATTAACTTCATAAGATCGTTAACCTCTGTGCATTGGAAAAATTGGTCCCCAGTTGTATTGTCTCAACCTATATCATTATCAATGGATGACGAATTAATAATTCATCATGAGATAATAAAGCTTACGTATGAAAGTGCTCCGGATCAGGTTATTTCCGATTTGTTGAAACTTATCGATAAAGAAAATGAAAAACATTCAAATGTCTATATTCTCAGGTATTTTAAAGGTTGTTGGGATGCTCGATTAGGAGAATCAGTTTTAAATAAGTTAAAAACGCAGAGTCTCATGCCAGAATCTATGAAGTGCATTCTAAATGAACTACTAATACATCAAATAAAAGGAACAGAGGATTATGCCAAGTCATTAATTTCACCCCAGTTATTAGATGATAAGCAATCACGTACGGCGGCAATCATTTCTGCCAACGTATTATTGAGGAATTCTATAGGTTGGAAGGATATCATTTGGCCACTAAAAGCAACTAATCCTGTATTTTTACATGATGTTATACTTACTTTCTCGAGTAACTTTGAAAGATACTACCTTATTCAAAACTTATCAGAAATGGAACTTGCTGATCTATATATTTGGTTAGTAAATAGATTTCCTTATCAAGAAGACCCTAATCATGATGATGATGAAATGGCACATTTCGTAGGACCTCGGGAAGAGGTGACTAGTTTTAGGGATGAAATATTACGCTATCTTTCAAATAAAGGAACCATGGAATCTTGTGATCAACTTGCTCGAATAGTATCGGAATTGCCTGAACTTCCGTGGTTGAAGTGGACACTATTTGAAGCACAGGATGTAACCCGTCGCAAAACCTGGTCCCCTCCATCTCCCATAGATATCATTAAGCTAGTGGGAACCAAGCGTAACAGGCTAGTTCAAAGAGAGGAACAATTATTAGAGGTGCTAATCGAATCCCTTGGCAGGCTTGAGCAAAAACTACATGGGATTACGCCAGAAGTTATTTGGCTCTGGAATGAAACCGATAAACGAAAATACCGCCCTAGATCTGAGAATGAATTTTCTGATTATCTAAAACAACATCTGGAACGTGATCTTGTAAATACAGGAATTGTAGTTAACCGCGAAGTTGAAATACGGAGAAGTACCGGTTCATTGCCAGGGGAACGTACGGACATTCATGTTAACGCTATTCTTTTAGGGGATGGACGGGGAGCAGCGGAGATAATTACGATTATTATTGAGGTTAAGGGAAATTGGCATGAACAGCTTTTTCAAGCAATGGAAACACAATTGGTGGATAGGTATCTAAAAGATGCAAAATGTAAGTACGGGTTATACTTGATTGGATGGTTTGAGAGTGTAAATTGGGATGCTTCTGATAGACGCAAAACTGCAATTCCATCAGGTGGGCTTGAAAAGACCAAGCGTTTATTAAACGACCAGGCTAGAAGGTTATCCAAAAGAGGGATAGAGGTTAAGTCTTTTGTATTGAATGCATATTTGTAAGAGAGTAAAATTGCGCGTCCGGGAAATGGACGTATAGCAGACTTCCGATTACCAGCGATACCCATCCGACTAAATTCGCGTGCACACACATCGGAGACAACAACACTAAGGCTAATAGAAAAGAGGGGCGCGGGCACTCCCCCTCTTTTTATTAGGATTTTGGAGCCTTCACAAGCGGCTCCCAGAACCCGAACGTCGGCGCCGCCCCATGCGGCGAACCGACATAGCGGACGGCATTCGCGATGACCCGCAACACATCCTTATGGTAATAAGTAGGGTTGCCTTGATGTCCCGGGCGGAAATAGAAGATTTTGCCGAGGCCGCGGTGGTATTCGCAGCCGCTGCGGAACACTTCGCCGCCCTGAAACGAACTAATGAAGACAAGCCGTTCCGGAGCGGGAATATCGAAAAACTCGCCATACGCTTCCTCATGCTCGATATCGATATACTGGCCGATCCCTTCCGTAATCGGGTGTGCGGGATCGACGACCCAGAGGATTTCCCTCTTGGCGTCCTGCCGGTATTTCAATGAGCAGGTCGTCCCCATGAGCATCCGGAAGATTCTCGACCAATGCCCCGAATGCAGGACGATGAGTCCCATTCCCGCAAGCACTCTCGCATGAATTCTGCGCACGATCTCGTCCGGGATTTGCTCATGCGCATATTCCCCCCACCAAATGAGGACGTCCGTCTGGTCGAGAGCATCGACCGTCAAGCCGTGCTCAGGTTCCTCCAGCGTGGCGGTCCGAATGCGGAAGCCGTAGGGGGACAACGCGTCGGACAAGGCCATATGTATTCCCTTTGGATAAATCGCGGCGACTTGGGGCTCCTTACGCTCGGCAATGTACTCGTTCCATATCAAGACCCGGATCGGATTCGTCATGGAAGCGGGACCATCGCCCATTACGGTACTCATCTTCACATCGCTCCTTTTCGGAAGAACAGGATTGTCCGTTAGGATTGTGCTTGGCCGCTGATATAATCGGCCGTGCGGATCGCCAATGCGACCGTCGTTAAAGTAGGATGGGCAGGCCCCGACAACCGAACGACGCTGTTATCGGCCACGAACAGACCGGAAATTCCGTGGATTCGGCCGAAGGCATCGGTTGCCGAGGTGTCGGGATCGACGCCCATCCGGCACGTACCGCACTCATGATTGTCTTCTCCCGGAGGCAGAAGACGGGGCGCGCTTTCCAACTCGAGTCCCATACTGGCCACGGCCTTTTCCAGGAATTTGAACTGTTTGCCGATCGTCACCCGGTCTTCATTGCCGTACGTAAATTTCACCTGCAATCTTGGTACGCCGTACTCGTCTTCCGTTCCCGGGACGAGATAAACATGATTGTCGAACTGCGGTTCCATGGTTCCTTGGCAGTAAAACCGGAATCTCAATTCGTTCAAATACGGTTTTTCTTCGTACGCATACCAATAATATTGTTCCGGATCGGGCCCGATTCCGGTCACCAGAATTCGGCTGTTTTCCGGATGGGGGACCATGAGGCTCGCCACCCCCGATACTTCTCCGAATTGATCCCGGCTGCCCCTGGCGATTGCGATCAGCTTCGGGTGATTCACCAAGTAATGTCCGATCGCTTTCCCGGGAATGCCGGAGTGGAGCAGGAGCCGCGGCGTCTCCCAGGTTCCGGCGGAGAGGATGACCGTTTTGGCGGCGATCGTGTAACTTTTCCTGTCGGGAGTCATGACCTTCACGCCGGCCGCTCTCCCCTTGTCGATGAGCACTTGATTCGCCCGTACATGGACGGCGAGATCAAAGGGTCTGATGTTGAGGGCTGCAGCAAAAAAGTTGATCGAGCTGGTAAATACATTCGAATGAATGATGCCGAATTGCGACGCCTGGAGGTCGGCGGAAAGGGGCAGAGCCTGGGCATCGGCAAGCCCTTGCGCTCGAAGCCGCTTCAGAAGCGTCTGCTGGATCGACGACCCCTTGGCGTAGTCGGTCGTGACACTCATCATTTCTTCGGCAAGCAGGTAATATCGAACCATTTCCCGATACGAAATCGGCCATGATTTGAACTGTACCGGGGATAAGCGGGGCGACACCAAGTTCCATTGCAGGGTTCGTCCTCCAAGAGCCCTTATGATCTTGGCACCCGGGTATTCCGGCCACTGCTTTCCGATATATTCCGTATGCAAGGGATTGTCGAAAAAACGTACGAAACGTTCCTGGTCCATGGTCGGGAGATTTCGCCCGTGCGTCGGCAAGAGCAGCGGGCCCGATTCGATGATTCCGATTCTTTTCCCGGATGCTGCCCATTGCTCGCTCAGTCTCCATAGAACGGCGCTTCCTCCGGCTCCGCTGCCGACGATCAGCGCATCGTAATCGGTTTGCGCCATCTTCTCTATAGGGGTCATTGGCAACCATTCCGGTTGCAAAGGACCGGGGGGAACCCATTGTCTGCGAGTGGGGGAGAGAATAAACGGGTTAAGGGGTTCGGGGTCCGTCTGACGCGATATCGGCATGATCCATCACCTCCAAGCCGGGAATCTCTCTTCCGTAATCAACTCGACGTTTCGACGATATAGTCGGCCGTGCGAATGGCGAGCGCAATCGTCGTCAAAGTGGGGTTTGCCCCCGCGGTAAGCGGCACTACGCTGTTATCTGCCACATAGAGCTCCGAAATGCCGTGTATTTGCCCGTAACGATTACACGCCGACGCAGCGGGATCGTCGCCCATCCGGCACGTTCCCGCCTCATGTCGGATGCTTCCCGGAGGCCATAACTCGGGCGGTCTCCGGGTCGACATTTTCGCGATTTCGATCCATTTGCCCGTCCAAACGATCATTTGTTCAATTAACGCCATATCCCGGTTGCTGAAAGAAAAATCGATGTCAATTCTGGGAACGCCGTAGGCATCAAGCTGCGATGGCTGGAGGAATACCCGGTTTTCGAACCTTGGCTCGACCGGTCCATAGGAATAAAACAAAAAAGGGAGCGAATCGGCCACGGCCGGTTCCTCGAATTTGTGACGAAAACTCGGTCCTAACAACAGCATATGAAATCTCCGTTCTTCCGAGTCCGGTACGTAAATCTTTGAGGTTCCCAATACTTCGGGGAACTCCCGACGTCCGGCCGTTGCTTCGGCGGCCACGAAAGAATGATCGACCAAATATCTGCCGATGGCTTCCCCCGGAATGCCGGAATGGAGCAGAAGGCGCGGAGTTTCTAGCGTGCTTGCGGACACGATAACGGTTCTCGCGGAGATGACATACGATTCTCTATTCCAATTCATGACCTGAATGCCGGAGACTTTGCCTTTCTCGGCGAGTACCCGAACGGCGCGCGTCCTTACGGCCAGATCGAATGGTCTGGCATTCAGCGCACGAGCCATAAAATCGATGGAGCTGAAAGCGGGATTGGAGTGGACTTGCCCGAATTGAGTGACCTGGGGATCGAGGGCGAGCGGTACGGTCGCGGCTTCCGGAAGTCCGCCGGAACGTGAGCGGTCTAGCAGGATGTCCTGAATCGCAGAGCCTAGAGCGTAGCTTGTGTTTACCTTCATGACCCGTTCTGCAATATTGTAGTAGGGTACGAGCTCCCGATAAGAGATCGGCCAAGTTTCGAAAGTGAACGGGGGGAAGCGCGGGCTTTCCATGGCCCAAACGATAGTCCTTCCGCCGAGTGCCCTGAGGATGATCGCATTCGGAAAATCAGGCAAGAGATTCCCCACATGATCCGAATGGGCAACTCGGAACTGCTCAAAGCGGTTACCGTTAAAAACGGGCATGTTCGCGGCGTGTGTCGGAACCAGCAGGTCCCCGGCTTCGACGAGGCCGATTCGTTTGCCGGTTCGTCTCCATTTCTCGCAAAGCCGCCAGAGTGCCGCTCCCCCTCCTGCGCCGCTGCCGACGATGATGACGTCGTAGTCGGTCTGCGCCATTTTCTCGATCGGGGTGAGCGGAATCCATTCTTCCATGTCCGCTTTGGAAGGATTCAGCGACATGCGCATTCACACCCTTGTTTAAGTGATACTTATACTTATGTTGAGGACGACAAAATACATGCACCAAGCATCTTATGTTAGGATATAGAAAAGAAGTCCTTCGGAGGTTGCCGCGTGAACTGGAGATGGATCGGTTATTTTGCCTTGGCGTTTGTCGTGATCCAAATTCCCGTCATCGGGACGTTCTTCAAAATCGCCGACACGATGATCCACGAATCGTCTCATGCCATCATGACCTTGCTCCTGCAAGAAAAGGTGCTCCAAATCGAATTGTTCGCTAATACGGAAGGCGTCACGTATTCCGAATTTTCCTCCCGGACCTCTTCGATTCTCATTAGCGCTGCCGGCTATACGGGCTCGTCTATCGCCGCTTTGTGTTTAGCCGTTCTATGCGCGCGGGGAAAACATGCGGCGTCGCTCTGGTTCTTCCTGCTGGTCGCGGCCGTGAATCTGGTACTGTGGGTACGCAATCCATTCGGAATGACATGGCTTGCGCTGTTTATCGGGTTATTGCTCTTTGCGCTATGGAGGCGCGGGAACTGGACCGTCGTCTTGTCCGTCGGGCTGTATGTGTTCGTGCTGGCGGAATCGGTGTCGGGAAGCTTTACCATTCTATGGTTGAGCTTGCATAGTCCCGCTTCAGCCGGGGATGCGGCGAATTTGGCTCGAGACACCTTATTGCCCGCCGGGTTCTGGGGCGCGCTGTTCATGCTGCAAGCGATCGTGTTCGGCTTCTTGAGTGTGAGGACGGTCATGCGCAGAAGCGTAACGAGTGCAAAAGGGCGAACGGTATCTTATTAGCTATTCTTTCAGCATTGAAGCAGGGGAGTACGCCGCAAGTGCGTCTCCCCCGTATCGTTACGGCAGATCTTGAAACATATCGATGAAGCGCCGAGCGGTTTTGGAGAGATAGCGGTCCCGCAGCCATACAATTCCGTTTTCGGAATGAAAGTCCGCGTTTGCAATCGGAAAGGTGGAGATGTTCGTGAGGGGAAAAGAAGCGGTAACCGATTTCGGCAAAATGGTGGCTCCGATTCCAGCCGCGACGAGAGCGATCGTGATGGCGACGCTGGAACATTCACATAGAATCCGGGGCTCAAGGCCCGATTGGCGGAATTCCTTCAAGACCTTGGCATGCATCCCGGTCGTCTGATCGCTCTTCAGCGTGATGAAGGGATATTGCGCCAGCTCCCGCATGTCGATGCCGGGTTCGGCCGAAGCCGGACTCCATGAATCGGGAAGCAAGGCCACGAACGGGTCGGGAGGCAAGGGCAGGACGGAATAACGCTCCGGGTCGGAGGCTGCTTCGAAGGGGAGCCTGGCGATCACGAGCTCGATGTTTCGTTTCTCCATCTGTTCCCCGAGCAGGAAGTGATCCCCTTCGCGGATTTTGAAGGTGACCCCCGGAAATTGTTGACGGAAACGTTCGATCCGCCGCGGCAGGAGGGAAACGCAGGAAACGACGGAACCGATCGAGAGGACGCCTTGAATGCCTTCGTCCAACTCCCGGACCTCTTGCACCGTTTCGTCGAACTGCTGAAGCAGCCGCTCGGCTCTCTCACGCAAAAGTTCACCGGCATGCGTCAGGGTTAACCGTTTCCCGCTCCGGTCGAACAGCGTGACGCCCAGCTCCTGTTCCAGCATTTTCATCTGTCGGCTGAGCGGGGGCTGCTCCATATTCAAACGTTTGGCAGCGCTTGTCACTTGGCCTTCCCGGGCGACCGCCAAAAAATAACGGAGCTGACGGATATCCATCTGAGCGCACATCCTCATCATACTTTTTCGGTATATTTTTTCTACAAAACAGATATTTCCAATATACATAACGGGTTGCTATGATTCAACTATCGAATGAGGAGAGGAATGGATGCGGAGATGATTCAAACGATTTCCATGGAACGTACGCGTGCTCCCAAAACGAAACCGGAGATGGATTCGCTGGGCTTCGGAAATGTTTTTACCGATCATATGTTTCTGATGGACTACGAACCCGTCCGTGGCTGGCACCAGCCGCGCATTGTGCCGTACCAACCGATTTCCTTGGATCCCTCGGCCAGAGTGTTTCATTATGGACAATCGGTGTTTGAAGGGCTGAAAGCCTATCGAACGCAAGATCGCAAAATCCTTCTCTTTCGTCCCGAAATGAATATCCGAAGGCTGAACCGCTCATGCGAGCGATTAAGTATTCCTCCCCTGGACGAGGAGATGGTCCTGGAGGCGCTGAAGCAGCTCATCCGGACCGATCGGGAGTGGGTTCCCGGCGAACCCGGCTCCTCCCTCTACGTCCGTCCCTTCGTTATCGCGACGGAGCCCGCGCTTGGCGTGGCACCTTCCCGCCAATACCGGTTCATCATCATCCTCTCGCCGGTCGGCTCTTATTATTCCGAAGGAATCCATCCCGTTTCCATCCATGTGGAATCGGAGTACGTTCGGGCTGTTGCGGGTGGCGTAGGCCATGCCAAAACCGCCGGCAACTACGCTGCAAGCTTAAAAGCCCAGGAGGAAGCCTCCCGGAACGGGTGCGCGCAAGTGCTATGGCTGGACGGCGTACATCGGAAGTATGTCGAGGAAGTCGGCAGCATGAACGTGTTTTTCCGAATCGGCGATACCGTAGTGACGCCGTCCTTGACCGGCAGCTTGCTCGAGGGGATCGTCCGCGATTCGGTGATCCGGATGCTCCGTCACTGGGATGTCGCCGTAGAGGAGCGGATGATTTCCATCGGGGAGGTTGTGGAAGCGCATCGTGAGGGCTTTCTCCAGGAAATTTTCGGTACGGGGACGGCCGCCGTCATTTCTCCTGTCGGAGAGCTGCATTGGCAAGGCGAGAAGCTGGCGATCGGCGGCGGGGGAACGGGCGAGTTGTCGGCCAAGATTTACGAGACGTTAACGGGTATCCAGACGGGAAGGCTTCCCGACCCGTTTCAATGGATGATGGAGTTGCCTCCTGCTTAAGAAGAGTAACATTATCCAGCGATCATATCGATTGGAAGACCGAAGAAGGAAGTCCCCGACATTCCCATTGATCGTGATATAATGCTCCCATAATAGGCAAAAACCAACACCGTACAGAGGGAGAAGATATGAGATATGACTCTGATTAGCGCAATACTTGTAGCGGTTGTGGCTCTCGAACATCTTTACATCTTGGTCCTGGAGATGTTCTTGTGGACGACGCCGCGAGCGATGAGAATTTTCGGTACGACCGAGCCATTCGCGGAAGAAACGAAAACATTGGCGGCGAATCAGGGACTCTACAACGGCTTTCTCGCAGCTGGTTTGATCTGGGGGCTCGTACATCCCAATCCTGCGTTCGGGCATCAAATTCAGCTGTTCTTTCTCGGGTGCATTCTGGCGGCTGCGGTATACGGCGGCTTAACGTCGAAGCGTTCCATACTCCTTACGCAAGGACTTCCGGCTCTGACAGCGTTCGTGTTTGTTCTCGCTTGAGGTCCGGGACCGAGCTCTGGGGCTCCATTCGGGCTCCATTCAACTGCAGCGGCAAAAACAACCTCATTCCGGCCTGTTGCCGGATCGAGGTTGTTTTTGTTTTTCCGTTCTTTCCGTTAAATCCCGGCTCCGATGAACGCGCGTCCCGAACCTTCGTGGTCCTTGGCGGCCGTTTCGTCGGCAGCCGTTCTCCTTTTGCGATAAAGCACATACGACCCGGCGATCAAGGCGAAGTATACGAGCATCGGCAAGCAGGCAACGACGGAATCGCCGACGGCTAGGCTCGAATAAACCACGCTGATCAAGTCGAAGGCCAATCCGGCATAGGCCCATTCTTTCAACCGGGGGAAGCCTGGAATCAGAATCGCCGCGACACCGAGTATCTTCACGATTCCGCTGTAGAACACGAAATAGTCCGGGTAACCATAGTGCTCGGTGATGAACTTCGCGGTTTCCTTCTCCCCCGCGACAGCCAGGATCGCCGAGAACAACATCGACAGCGAAAACAGGATGGTGACCGTCCAATAAGCGATTTTGATTTTTCTCACGATACATCTCTCCTTCAATTCGATTGTGTTTTCCTTGATCAGAATATACCATATTGAGAATATTCCTGTAAAGGAATATTTTAAAATAGCATCAAACTTCAAATAAATCGCGGAAAAGGCAGCCTTGATCCGGTCTGTTGCCAGGTTAAGGTTGTTTTTGCGTCTATAGAGGACTTCGCCCGGATGCATCTTGAGATCGATAGGGGTATAGTAGGTTTGTGCGAAAAAGGCGAACGGGGCGCGGAGAGGAAGTGCGACAAATTGAAACCGGTGCGGTTGCTGCTCGATTTTCTTCGGGTGAGATGGTACTTTTATTTGCTTGGAATCGCGATCATTACGTCGGCCAACCTCTTCTACGCGTATTATCCGA
Source organism: Cohnella sp. CFH 77786 (assembly GCF_019400745.1). Taxonomy (GTDB): domain Bacteria; phylum Bacillota; class Bacilli; order Paenibacillales; family Paenibacillaceae; genus Cohnella. The sequence continues at coordinate 425,301 of NZ_WJIB01000003.1, forward strand.
AGGTGCTGGGAAGCTTCACCGATACGCTCAAGCGGGGAGAATTGACGGGTTCGTCCGTCGTGGACTACAGCGTCCAATTGATGATCATCGGGCTGTCCTACGGGATTCTCGGCGGTATCGGCCAGTTCATCATCGTGTACTTGGGGCGGTCGTTCGAAAATGTGGCCCGGCGGCGGTTGTTCGGGCATCTGACGCTGCTCAGCGAGCATTATTATTCCAAAAAAGGAGTCGGCCACTTTCTCAGCTACATGATGAACGACGTGACGGCGGTTCGGGAATCGCTCGCGATGGGGGTCAACCAGACCACGAACGCGACGATTTTGATGGTGTCGGCCGTGGCGATGATGCTGTCGAGCGATATTCCGCTTTATGTAATCGCGGTATGTATCCTTCCGCTGTTGCTCATCCCGTTTATCGTCGTCAAGATCGGGCCGGTGATCCGCCAGCGGTCGCTGGACACGCGCGATGCGCTCAGCCGGATGACCGAGTCTGCCGAGGAGCAGTTCGCCGGCATCCGCGTCACCAAGAAATTCGCGGTAGAGGACGTGATGAACGGCCGGTTCGGCGATACCGTAGACGCGATCCGGGATCGGCAAATCCGGCTCATTCGCGTATCGTCGCTGTTCCAGGCGCTGATTCCGTTTCTCGGGGCACTTTCACTGATCGTAACCCTCGCGTTCGGCGGGTACCACGCGCTGCACGGCACGATCACGCTGGGCAGCTTCGTCGCGCTGACGCTGTATATCCGCATGATGATCAACCCGCTTCAGGCGGTCGGCAACGTCATCAACTCGATGCAGCGATCGCGCGCTTCGCTCGACCGGCTGAACGGGCTGTTCGCCACGTTGCCGGATATCCGGGAGAGCGATCAAGCGGTGGCCCTGGATATGGGGAAGGCGGCGATCGAAGTGGAAGGATTGTCGTTCTCCTATCCCGATACGGACAGCGAGTCTCTTCATGACGTATCGATTACCGTTCAACCGGGGAAGACGCTGGGCATCGTCGGCAAGACGGGCAGCGGCAAAACCACGCTCGTCAAGCTCCTGCTCCGAATCTATGACCCGCCGGCAGGAACGATCCGGATCGGGGGCGTCGACGTCCGCGACCTGAAGCTGGAAAGCTTGCGCAGCGGCATCGCCTACGTGCCGCAGGACGGCTTTCTGTTCAGCACCACGATCCGGGAAAACATCGCATTCTACCGAAGGGATTCCGATCTCGAATCCGTGGAGAACGCCGCCCGGCTGGCGCAAATCCATGCCAGCATCGCCGAGTTCCCGGACCGATTCGAGACGAAGCTCGGCGAGCGGGGCGTCACCTTGTCGGGCGGCCAGCGGCAGAGGACCAGTCTCGCCCGCGGCCTGATCAAGCAGGCGCCGATTCTCGTTCTGGACGACAGCGTCAGCGCCGTCGATGCCGTCACGGAGAAGCGGATCATCGATTCGATCCGGCAAGACCGCAGCGGCAAAACGACCTTGATCATCGCCCATCGGATCAGCGCGCTGAAGCACGCGGACGAGATTATCGTGCTTGACGAGGGGCGGATCGTGCAGCGCGGCCGTCACGAGGAACTATTGAAGCAGGACGGCGTCTACAGGGCGCTGCATGCCATTCAGGAGGAGGGAAGCCGAGTTGCCCAAGGCTATTGACGACTGGCAAGGCGCCCGATCGGATTCCGCGGCGCAGCCGCAGATGCGGACGCATGTAAAATCGGTTTCGGCTTTCCGGGCGTTATACGAATACGCGGGACCCTACCGGCTGACCTTTCTCGGCGTGATCGGCTGCACGCTGCTCGCGATCGCGGCGGATCTGCTGCAGCCGTATTTGGTCAAAATCGTCATCGACGACCATCTGATGGCGGGCAGCCAAGATTACGGCACGATGCTTGTCATCGCGGGCGTGTACCTGGCGCTCGCGCTCGGCGGCTTGCTGTTTACGTATTTGCAGAACAACTTGCTCCAATTTGCCGCCCAGAGCATCATTGCCGCGATCCGGAAGCGGATTTTCCGGCACATCATGTCCCAATCGATGTCCTATTTCAACCGGGTCCCGAGCGGCAGCCTCATCACGCATGTCTCCAGCGACACGGAGGCGCTCAGCGCCTTTTTCAGCCAGGTGCTGCTCAGCCTGCTGCGGGACGGGATGACGCTTGTCTTCATCGTCGCGGTCATGTTCAAGCTGGACGTCACGCTTACCTTGTACTGTTTGTGCCTGTTGCCCGTGATCGCGCTGATCGCCGTCTCCTTCCGCTCCTATATCCGCCGAACCTATCAGATGGCGCGGACGAACCTGTCCCGGCTGATCGCGTTTACCGCGGAAAATTTGGCCGGCATGGGGCTCATTCAGGCTTTCCACCAGGAGAAGGAGCAGCAGTCCCAGTTCTTGGTGCGCAACCGCGCCTATTTCAAAGCGAACATCCGGGAAGTCCGTTCGAACGTGCTGTTTAACCGGTCGTACGAGATTCTGGGAAACCTGGCGGTCGCTTTCGTGACTTGGCTGGGAGGCAAGGCGGTGCTTGGCGGCGGCATCGAGCTCGGCGTGCTGTATGCATTCATTACGTATATCCGGCAGTTTTTCCAGCCGATCAACAACATTACGCAGCAGTGGAACACGCTGCAATCGGCCAACGTGTCGGCAAGCCGGATATGGGGAATTTTCGCGACCGAGCCGGAGGTGAAGGATGCTCCGGAACCGGTGGTGCCGGATGAAAGCCAGGTGAAAGGCAAGCTCGATTTCGAGCGGATTACGTTCGGGTACGCGCCGGATCAGCCGGTCATCCGCGATGTCAGCCTTCAGGTCCGGCCGGGCGAAATGATCGGCATCGTCGGTACGACCGGGGCGGGCAAAAGCTCCCTGATCGGCCTGATGTGCCGGTTTTACGACGTATGGAGCGGAAACGTGCGGATTGACGGCACCGATGTCCGCGACATTCCGCAGCAGAAGCTCCAGCGGATGATCGGGCTCGTGCAGCAGGAGCCGTATTTGTTTTCCGGCAGCATCGTGGACAACGTCAGGCTGTTCGACGAGTCGATTCCGCGGGAGGAAGCCGTGGCCGCGTGCCGGCTGGTCGGTGCGGATGCGCTGATCCGGCGGATGAAGGACGGCTACGATACGCGCCTGACGGATCGGGGCAGCGGTTTGTCCGCGGGCGAGCGGCAGCTGATTTCGTTCGCCCGGATCGTCGTGTTCAAGCCGAAAATCCTGATCCTCGACGAGGCGACGGCGAACCTCGATTCGCATACCGAGCAGCTGCTCCAATCCGCGCTGAATTATGTTTCGCGAGGACGCACGACCCTGGTCATCGCGCACCGGCTGTCTACCGTGATGCACGCGGACCGGATTCTCGTGATGAAGGCCGGCCAAATCGTGGAGCAGGGGAAACATGCGGAGCTGCTGGCGCGGCGAGGGTACTATGAGGAGCTGTACCGGCATTCGCAGGGGAGGCACACGGGGTAATGGTTTTCGGGCATGGTCAAACAGCGGGCGAACGGTCAAGATCGTATCCGGCGCGACGCAGGCCGATCAAGTGTTGGAGACGTAGATGAATTTGCCTATCCATGTCGTTAAATGATGCCAGATGTCCGGAAAATTCCGTTCACAATCCGCATCGATTTGAAGAGCAACCCCGCGTACGGAATATGCATCATCCCAGATAAGGGGGGCAGGCTTATTGGCAGCCCCGCCCAAATCGATCAAAAGGTAAGGTCTTTCGCGCAAAAATTCAAGCTCCGGCCAAGCACCCGGACCTAGCTTCATAGAGTAAGAGTAGTCGATCAACACCAATTTCCAGTCTTCTTCCCGCATATCGATCATCAAGTTGTCGGGGCGAATGTCCCGATGGATATACCCTGCTTCATGGAGTGTCGCCAAGATGGAGCACAACTGTTTCAACAACGTTTGCTTTTGCCGGCGGGTGAGAGAGTCCCGATTCTCCAGCAGCGTACTTAAGGTCATTCCTTCAATCCACTCCAGGGCAAGAAAAGGGAATGGAGGTTTATCTTCGTATGCCACGAGACGCGGGAAATGATCGCCCGCAAGCTGGTTGACGATAACAGCCTCTCGCCGCGTCGCTTCCCCGGACGTTCCATCTACTTTGATGAATACCCTTTTTCCGTCCGCCGCGTCAATGCCTTCATAATAATAAAAGCCATGATGGGCTTGTGAGTCTAAATAAGGGTTGAGATTTACGATTCGATAATTCTTCTCCAGATGTGCGGAAAACAAGGCATTAAGACTCATGTTCTTTCAGCTTCTATCGAGAAGGCTGCGATTAAAAAATACAGACAGATCGAGCGGAACGGTATACTGATAATTCCTGCTATTCAAATACGCGTCTAAAAAGGATTTAAGTAAGCGCGGATCAGTCATCGTATCGGGGGTAAAATCCGCGATCTCCATTTGTTTCGCCATCATCGACAAGCGCTCGAAATAATCCGGGGCAATGAACGGTTTATGGATGGCTGCATGGTAGAGCAAACTGTAAAAATAATCGCGGGGATTCGGGGTGAACAAACCTTTCGAGGAATAGGTCTTATTTTGCATAATGGACATTTCCCAGTTTTCGTCCATATAACCGTCTCCCACATGACGGAAATCGAATAACACCGACTGCCCTCCAACCGGAACCCGATAATGAATCCGATAGGGTTCCGGAAATACTTTTTGACCGTTGAGAAGATAGGCGACATCGACAGGATCCCGAACCAACAAATCGATATCGCCGTGCAGCTCCGTGGAGTAAATGTTCGGCAGATGTTCGAAATTACGCAATACGACATAGTCGGTCGTGGCATTGAGCACGGAAAAAAGCTGGCGCAAATCCTCCCAGCCGTGCGTTCCCCTAAGATCTTGATGCAGCACGGGACATTGCCCATCCCAATTCATCGGATGGTTCAGCAGGAAGGTATCCGGATCGTAACCTAACAATAAATTTAAGTCGCGGGAGCATTCCGCCGGGGTGTTCGTTGCATGGATTTTGTGCCCCCCTCCGGTCCATTGCCGATACAGGGATTTGGAGTCAAAAACATTCGTATTTACGGTCAAAACGCCTTTGGAGGTTTGCCGCGGTCCGTAGGCGGGGCGCTCGTCCAGAACGATGATGCAAAAAAAAGGACCTCGACCGCAGTGCATTTCTTTTTCGGAGCAGGGAGGCAAATCTTGACTATAGAAACGAGAGAGGTTGGAGGAAAATAGAGAAGGGGTCCAATAAATTTGATACGCTTTTTTGACCTTGAATTTTGTAAGAATGTCTTGCATGATGGGCTGCATCATAGGAGCGGCTTGCTCCCATACGATAAACAAATGGAGCTCAGGTTTCATGTGTTCTCCCAACTCCTTGCCGGATTCATACAGCAGTTTATGTCGGGATACTCAAGATAGCTTATACGTTCGTCACGATTGTTTCCTCGAATGAGGGACTGGCTGTCGCATGATTCCATATCCCGTGCTTGGAAACGGCTTTCCCCCGTTTTCGGCATCCGATGTTACGTTTTTTCCTCGACACGTTTTCACCGTCTCGATTTCTTTGGCGAACGACACCGGCTCTCTCCGAGATGCTGTCAAAGGGGTAACGTTTGAAATGCAATCGATTATACCACGCTTATGGAGGCTGAATATGCGCAAACTGATATTTTTCATAGGTGGAGCGGGAGCGGGAAAGACGACGCTGGCGAAGGCGCTCGCGAAGAGACGGGGGGCGGCTCTGTTCGACATGGATACGTTGCTGCGTCCCGCGGCGGAAGCGATCATGAGGCTGTCCGGCTTGGATCCCGACGACCGCGATTCGCCCGCTTACAAGACGCGATGCCGAGACTTGGGTTATCGGCTGACGATGAATGCGGCGCTTGAGAACCTGGAGATCGGAATGGATGCCATCGTCATCGGACCGTTCACCCGGGAGACCGGGGACGCGGCGTGGCTCGAGAGCGAGCTGGCCAGAATCGGCGCCTCGACGCGCGACGTGGAGGTGAAGGTTATCGTCGTCTCCTTGAAGGATACGGATTCTTACCGCGAACGCATTCGCGGGCGGGGCTCCGTACTGGACGTATGGAAACTGGATCATTGGGACGAGTTCAGCCGGTCTCTTACGGCGGATCGGAAAGTGAAATGGCGCCTTCCGGCGGATTCCGTACTGTATTTCGACAACTCGGGACCGTTTACGGACGGCAAAATCGCGCAATTGGATCAGTTTGTCTACGGTTCGAAGGAGTGAAAAGGAAGTCCGAAAATCGCGGACAAGCTGGAAATCGATAGGAGTGCGGCTGCATTTGCGGAAAGGGAGTATTGTCCAATGAAGAACGGTCAACTCGAAAAGATTAATCTGTACGACATCACGAAGGGGATAACGGATTATCGAAATTGGATCGTGAGCGAGGTGAACGACCATGCGCTGCGTATCGCCGTTATTGATGGAGAATTCCATTGGCATCAACATGAAGATTGCGACGAGTTGTTCATGGTGCTCGAAGGAGAGCTGTTCATCGATTTGGAAGACAAGACGATTTCGCTGAAGCCGGGGGAGTTATTCACGATTCCGCGAAACGTGATGCACCGTACTTGGTCCAAGGAAAGAACGGTGAATCTGTGTTTTGAAAAAACGAGCAACGAAATACAGGGGGAATGATTCGTCCAAGCCATGATACAAAGAGATTTTGCTCCTTGTACGCCCAGCATGGGCGTCATCTTTAGGGTGAAAGTCCCGAACGGGGGCTGGCGAGCGCCTACCGTAGCCAAGGGCAAGGGTGTCCGTCGTGAGGAGGAATCTGAAGGAAGCCGGAGGCAAATGCACGGGCCAAGGTACACGAACTGGATTTGAGGCAGGACTAGTCGGATGAGTTGCCAAGACACAACGAAATCCAAAGCCGCCAAGGGCTAATCCTGTAAACTCCAGTGGTCGCGGGCAGACAGATGACGCTCTTATCTGGGGAGGCCTGCGAATACGCGAAGTTATTTCGTAACCGCGGTTGAGAAGCCGCGCTGAATCCGCAGGAGTCAGCAGAGGCCATAGTACGGCAGTACGGGACGCCGGAAACCGGAAGGGCCGAACCGAAAGGAGAGAGGAAACCGATGCGTTCGCGCGAAGAGCAAAGACAGCAGAATATCTTACAAGAGAGCTCGCGGCAAAGAGAAGCAGTGAAGCCGTCAGGGTATGCCGGAGCGCCGAATTCTTCGTCGGCACAAATCGCCCCTTCCTCTCGCGAAGGCCAGAACGACCTGCTGGATAAGATGCTCGAAGGAAACAACCTTCGGCTCGCCTATAAGCGGGTGGTACAAAACGGAGGAGCGCCCGGAGTGGACCGAGTAACGGTAGCCGAGCTACAAGCTTACCTGAACACACACTGGGAAACGGTGAAGGCCCAACTCCTCGCGGGAACGTACGGACCCGCGCCAGTCAAACGGGTGGAAATCCCCAAACCCGGAGGCGGCGTGCGGCTGCTCGGAATCCCGACCGTGCTGGACCGCTTCCTCCAGCAGGCGCTTCTGCAAGTGATGAACCCGATCTTCGACCTCATTTCTCGTGGCACAGCTATGGCTTCCGCCCGGGAAAGAGAGCGCACGACGCGGTGAAGCAAGCGCAAAGATATATCCAAAACGGCCTGAAATGGGTCGTGGATATGGACCTCGAGCAATTCTTTGACCGGGTGAACCACGACATGCTTATGGCAAGAGTGGCACGAAGGGTGACGGACAAGCGTGTCCTGAAACTGATTCGTACCTACCTTAATGCCGGGGTCATGGCAGATGGCGCACTGGAACGAACGGATGAAGGCACGCCGCGAGGCGGGCCACTGAGTCCGCTCCTGGCGAACATCTTGCTGGACGACTTGGACAAGGAACTGACCAAACGAGGACTGCGGTTCGTCCGCTATGCGGACGATTGCAACATCTTTGTTGCGAGCAAGCGCGCCGGAGAGCGTGTAATGGAGTCGGTAACGCGCTTTGTAGAAGGAAAGCTGAAACTGAAAGTGAACCGGGATAAAAGCGCGGTAGACCGGCCATGGAATCGAAAGTTCCTTGGTTTTAGCTTCCTGTCGAGGCAGGCGACGATCCGATTGGCACCGAAAACCATCTCGCGTTTCAAAGAGAAGATTCGGGAGCTGACCGACCGGACACAGTCGATTTCGATGGAAGAACGCATCCTCCGCCTCAACCGCTACCTCATGGGATGGATAGGCTATTTCAGGCTGGCTTCGGCGAAAACCCACTGTCAGAATTTTGACCAGTGGATTCGAAGAAGACTCCGTATGTGCCTGTGGAAGCAATGGAAACGGGTGCGAACCCGCATCCGCGAGCTCCGGGCGCTCGGGGTCCCCAATTGGGCGGCCTTGGTGATGGCCAATTCCCGACGTGGAGCGTGGGAAATGTCCCGAAACACAAATAATGCCCTTCCGGCTTCCTACTGGGAAGCGAAAGGGCTGAAAAGTTTGCTTTCTCGGTATCTTGAACTTCGTTAACCTTTTGGAACCGCCGTATGCGGACCCGCATGTACGGTGGTGAGAAGACGGGGGCTCGCCGCCCCCTCTTACTCGATTATTCCTCGTATTTGGAGATTTCGACCAGTTCTCGCAGGGGAACGGATTTTGCCGCGTTCAGCGCGACGGCAGGAAACGGTATCATTTGAAATCGAATTGACTGCCCGGCTGGATCCTTTTTTGGGGGGGATGTGAGCAGGATCAACCGTTTAGGACTTTGAAAACGGTTGAAGGGGGGTATCCTTTGACGGACTTGAACACGTTGCTGAAATACGAAATGTCGCGGAAGCCGCACCGTTCGGCCACCTGCGTGACGGAGAAACCGCCGGTAGACAGCAGCATTTCCGCATGATTGACACGGATCATGTTCAAATATTCCTTGAACGAGCAGCCCATGTTCTTTTTGAACAATTTCCCCAAATAGACCGGATGAAGGTTGACGATTTCGGCCATGCCGGATAAATCCAGCTCCTCGGGATAGTGCTCGGCCACGTATTCCAAGACCTGATTCACCCGTTGATCGGCTTTCAGAAGCGAGGTATTCCGGTTCGTGATCGTCAAGAGGCGATGAACGATCAGCATGAACAAGGCCCTGGACTGCATGACATATCCCGGTTGCTTGCTCATCCACACTTGCGTGAACTGCTTGAAATACCCGATGAGTTCGCTCGTGATGACGTTTTTGGTCACGGTTTGAAGCGGGAGCGGGTCCGTCCTGCCGGCCAGCCATTTGAAATTGAAAGCGTAGGAATGCATGGGATTATCCTTGAACGTATGCGCCTCGCGAACGCTGCCGACGGGGATGTAGACGACGTCGCCGGCTTCGATCGTATGCTTGACGCCATTGACGAAGTAATGGGATTTTCCTTCCACGATAAACGTTAGATCGTGAAAATCGATCGTTTGCTTGATGATTTCCCAGTCGGGAAAGCACCGCCGGTCGACGAAGAAATCGACGCTGGGGACCAGGTCCTGAAATCGGTCGAATACCGTCTCCATGATGTTCACCGCCCGTATCGCCTGAGGATATCGAAATCGATGAATGGTTGATTCCGGCTTCATCTTATCACCGAAGCCGGGCGAAATAAAGAAAGATGTTTAATAATTACAAAAAATATCTAGTTGCTCTATGGATTATGGAAACGCTTAAACTTATAATCTGAACCAGATAAAAGAGCTAATCACGGAATAACCGGCTTTTATTGGAGGAACCCGAATTGAAAATCGGCAACAAAACCGTCCGGGAAACGACGAGCAGTGACGGGGAGGTTATGGGAGAAGCATACAAAGCTTGGCTGCGATATGCCCCGTTACACCCGGATCAAGCAAAGGAATACGCCCCTTGGTGCGGCATGATCGTCGCGGAGGCTTCCGGTCAATCTCCGCTATTCGCTGCCGCCTGCGAAGAGCTGGTGAACGGAATCGGATCTATGCTTGGCCGTAGGCCCGAGGCAGGAGCGAGTACGGATCGCGAACATTATCTCATGGTCGGTACGGGGGAGCATTCCGAATTCCGAGGCGTAATGGAAACGGCGGAGCTTGAGGCTGCGGGGGATGAGGGGTATGTGCTCAAGACCGTCGAAGAACCCGGGCGGAGGTTCATCGCGATTGGCGGCAAAACGGACCGGAGCGCGTTGTACGGGGTGTTTCATTTCCTTCGCCTGATGCAAACCGGACAACGCATTCACGAGCTTCACGCGGTCGAGAAACCGGCTGCCAAGCTAAGGATGATCAACCACTGGGACAATATGGACGGAAGTATTGAACGGGGGTATGCGGGCGGATCGATTTTTTTCCGCGAAGGGAAGTTCATCGCGGATCGCAAACGAATTCGGGACTATGCCCGTCTGATGGCAGCCGTCGGGTTGAATGCGGTCTGCATCAACAACGTGAACGTTCACGAGGTGGAATCGAACCTGATAACGCCCGAGCTGCTGCCTTCCGTGGCGATGGCGGCGGATTCCTTCAGAGCGTATGGAATCCGGCTTTACTTGAGCGTGAACTTCGCAAGCCCGATCCAATGCGGCGGGCTTGCGACGGCCGATCCGCTCGACCCGGAGGTGAAACGGTTCTGGGCGGAACGGGCGGCCGACGTGTATCGTCACATTCCGGATTTCGGCGGTTTCCTCGTGAAAGCCGACTCGGAATTCCGGCCGGGACCCTTCACCTACGGACGCGATCATGCGGACGGAGCGAACATGCTTGCGGAGGCGCTTCAACCTTACGGAGGAATCGTGATCTGGCGCTGCTTCGTATACGACTGCCTGCAGGACTGGCGCGACCGGTCGACCGACCGGGCCAAGGCGGCGTACGACCATTTCCGCCCGCTCGACGGGAAGTTCAGCGATAACGTCGTCCTGCAAATCAAGAACGGCCCGGTGGATTTCCAAGTGAGGGAGCCGGTTTCACCTCTATTCGGCGGCATGCGGCAGACCAATCAGCTTCTGGAGCTGCAAATTACCCAGGAGTACACGGGTCAGCAGAAGCACCTGTGCTATCTGGTTCCGCAGTGGAAGGAAGTCATCGACTTCGACACCTATGCGCAAGGCGAAGGCTCGACGGTGGCGAAAGCGGCGAGCGGAGCGCTGAACGGCCGGCCGCTGGGCGGGTTCGCGGCCGTAGCCAACATCGGCGACGATTCGAGTTGGACCGGGCACGTTTTGGCGCAGGCCAACTATTACGGTTATGGCCGTTTGGCCTGGCGTCCGGAGCTGACGTCGGAGCAGATTGCAGACGAATGGGTGCGACTCACCTTCGGCAACGATCCGGCCGTCGTCGGAACGATCAGCCGCATGCTTCTCGATTCCTGGAGCATCTATGAGAGCTACACGTCTCCGCTCGGAATCGGGTGGATGGTCAACCCGGGCCATCATTACGGCCCGAACGTCGATGGCTATGAATATTCGAAGTGGGGAACATACCACTACGCCGACTGTCACGGTCTCGGAGTGGATCGTACCGTAAGTACGGGAACCGGCTTTACCGGGCAGTACCGCGAGATTCCTGCCGCATGCTACGAATCGATCGACAGCTGCCCGGATGAGCTGCTCCTTTTTTTCCACCATGTCCCCTACACGCACGTGCTCAAATCGGGCAAGACCGTGATCCAGCATATCTACGACTCGCATTTCGAAGGTGCCGAACGGGCGGCCAAGCTCGTGGAGACGTGGCGGGGGCTGGAGGGCAAAATAGACGGGGGGCGCTATGCGAGCGTGCTGAGCCGTCTTGAGGAGCAATCGAAACACGCGGAGGAATGGCGCGATGTGATCAATACGTACTTTTACCGTAAATCCGGTTTACCCGATGCGCATCATCGAAGGATTTATCCATGAGTGAGATGAGGGAATATCGGCCATAACAACGGAAGGCGAATGATATTTTCGGCAAAACGAAGATCGTGCCCGGATATTGACATAAAAGACAAGGCCCGGTGCACCGCAAGAGAATCGGTGTTCCGGGCCTTCTTGGCGATTCAGAAAGGATAGTATCCACCATACTTTACTGAATCACCTCCGATAAAAACGTCTATCCGTCGGAGAAGGACGGCGTAGCCGTTTTACTTGAGTCTCTGTTTAGATTATAGCCGAAAACATCTTCGACCTTCCAGCTATCTGGCAGATCCCAGATGATCGTCCAGCCAGGCGGCCAAATGCCGAAAACCTTCGATGGAGAAGGGGATGACCCGCTTTTCGTCCTGTACGTCCTTCATCTCGATCACCAGTTTGTTTTCGCTTTCGGTACAGACCACGGTATACCGGACCGTTCCTTCGTTTCCGTCTTCCTCCCAATTGCAAGCCAGGCTGCTGACGAATCCTTTCATTTTTTCGCTCCTCCCGGGTCGGTTCAAGTTCTTGAACGGATTCAATGGAACAGGTTCTCGGGTAACGGCCGCTTCCGCAATGGCCCGTGGATCCGCAGCGTGCTCTTCAGCGTGCTCTTCAGCGTGCTCTTCAGCGTGCTCTTCAGCGTGCTCCGAGGCTGCCTCGGAGTCCGGTGCATCGGCGGAAAGGTCTAAACCAGGTTCGCCGGGCGAATCCGCGGCTTTGAGAAACGGCAGCGCATATTCTTCGATCACTTCCTGAAGCCGTTCCGGATTGAAAGGCTTCAGCACATAACCTTTGGCTCCGGCTTCGAGCGCTTCCAGGATCTGCTCCTGCTGATTGCTGGCCGAGCAGATCAATACGACGGCTTCCGGGTCCATCTCCAGGATCCGCGTAAGAGCTTCGGATCCGGTCATTTCGGGCATCGTCAAATCCATCAGGACGACATCCGGCCGCAGCTCATCGTATAACCGCACGGCTTCTTTGCCGTTGCTCGCCTCCCCGGCCACCTCGTAACCGAACTGCTTCAGGGAATCGGAAGCCATTCTGCGCATGAAGCTCGTATCATCCACGATCAGAAATTTGTAGGACACGATGAACATAACCTCCTTCACAATGTGCTTACGTCACGGATTTGATCAGTTCATCGGCCGTCGTCAGCCCTTTTCGAGCTTTCTGAAGGCCGTCAAACAGCAGGTTTCTGCCGCCGTTATGCAAGCTTTGCCTGATATCCCGTGCGGATTCGCCGGCGGCGATGCGTTCCCGGAGCGTATCGTCGATGCTCAGCACCTCGTGCACGGCAACGAACCCCCGATAGCCGGAGTTGCCGCACAGCCGGCAGCCTTCCCCGCGTGTCACGGATGGCTTGCCGCTCACTTGGGCCGTGAGATAGGAACGAAAATTGCCGATGACGCCTTTGGAAGCCGGGACCGTTTCTTCGGCCAGCGGGATTCCGTTGGACTCGAAAAGGCGCTGCTCCTCTTCCGATGCGGATACGGATTGTTGGCATTGCTGGCACACCTTGCGCACCAAACGCTGGAAAACGATGCAGGAGAGAGAGGCGGCCAGCAGTTCCCGATCGCGAACCCAAGCCGTCAAACGGCCCAACGTGTCATATATGCCGTTGCTTGTCATCGTGCCGAGCACGAACGTTCCGAACCGGGAGGCAAGCATAGCGGTCTCGGCGGTGTCCGCGTCGCCGATTTCGTCCATCATGACGACATCGGGCCGGTGCCGCAGCGCGGCCTGAAGCGCGCGCGCCATGGTCATTCCTTCCTGCCCGGCGACTTCCACTTGCGTCATGTCGGGCATCGGTCGCTTGATCAGATTTTCGAGGGTGATGATGTTGCGGCCGTCTTTGGCGATTTGTTGAAGCAAAGCGTAGGCCAGTGAAGTTCTGCCGGAGCCCGGCGGTCCCGAGATGACGATCGAACCCGACGTTTGGCGGATGGCTTGTTCGACCTTTTGACGGTGATTCTCGCTAAAGTCCATTTCGGAGAGTGTCAGCAGCGGCGTATACGGATCCGACAGCAACAGATAGAAGCACTCGCCGTCTCGGGAGGGCAGCGTCGAGACGCGCACGTCGATCGGCTTGTGATCGACATCGGTCCGAAACCGGCCGAACTGGGGGAGAGCAACGGACCCCGTTTTCAATCCGGCGATTTGTTTAATCCGATCCGCCAGGGCAAGATGCCCGGATTTGGCGATTACCTTCTCTTCTCCTTGCACGCGGGATTCATCCTTGAAATACCGGACAAACAAGCCTTGCGGCCTGGCTTCGAGCCGGATGGAGGATGCCTGAAGACGCATGCTTTCCAGCAGAATGGCTTCCAACTCCCGGCTCGGGTCATCCGCTCCATAGTAACGAACCAGGGCTTCCTGCATGTCGGAGGTTGCGGCGATCATCGGCTGTACGCGCAATCCGGTTGCCTTCTGGACGTCCCTGACCGCCTCCTGATTGAGGGGATCGACCATCGCCAGCCGGAGTTTGCCGCCATCCCGGCCCACAGGGAAAATCCGGTGCTTGCGGGCAACCGATTCGGGAATCCATTCGCAGCGGGAGGGGTCGAATGCGATTTCGGTCAGCTTGACGACCGGCACGCCGAGTTGAAATTCCAAAGCTTCGACCAGCTGGCTTTCGTTGATGAAACCTTTGGCGATCAGGATTTCTCCAAGCTTGCCGGGACGGAGCCGTTGCTCCTCCAAAGCCTCGGCCAGCTGGTCATCCGAAATCAGTCCGTTCTTCACCAGTAATTCGCCGATTCGCATAAGGTCCTCCTTCAGAACATGTCGAAAAGGGAGCGGCAGCTCTCGCGGGACGACAAAAAGCCGAGCGTCTCGAGCAACCCGGCTGTCATGCCATCGAGGGGCCGATGGTTTAGATCCGCGGCTTTGCGTCCCCGGCTTTCGCGCGGGTTTGCCATTGGTCGTGCGCTCGGCTTAGCTTTTCCTGCTTGCCGATTCTGTCGTTATGAGTAGAAATTCTGCAAACGGAATCAAAATCCTGTCGGGACCCTGTCGTTCCAATCTCCTGTTTTTTTGCCGTTTTTCATGATTCTCAAGACATCCGGTTAGAAAGGGCGATAGACCTAGGGCGTGTTTGATCAGGTGCATCTTCAGAAATCCGAGGCGATTCTCGTCTGGTTTTTCCCGTTCTTTTTTGCTTCGTAAAGTGCCCGGTCGGCACCGATAAACAGGAAGTCCTTTCCCTTGTCGGGTGTAAATTCGTTTAAGCCGATGCTGACCGTAACCGCTTTGCCATCCATACCTTCATGCTTCAGCAAGGCGATGCTTTCCCGGATGGCCTCCAACTTACGGCAGCATTGTTTCATCGTATTTTCCCTGAAAATCACAACGAATTCCTCTCCGCCATACCGTCCCGCGAAATCCTCCTCACCTAACCCTTTGCGGATTGCTGCAGCAACGCTTGACAGAATCTGGTCGCCCACGTGATGGCCGTAGGTATCATTAACCTGCTTGAAGTTATCGATATCGATTAAGGCTATCTGGATTTGCTTCTTCTCGCTTGAATTCGAAAATAATAGCCGGTCCATGTATTCATGAAATGCCCGATGGTTTTTAAGCCCGGTCAACGCATCCGTAGTCACCATCGTCTCCATCTCTTTATTTCTGTAGAGGAGTTCTTGCTCCTTCTGTACCATAATCTCTATCTTTTTTATCATTTCCAACCCGCGCTTCATCAGCTTGAGCAGAATCACGGAACCGGCTGCCAGCAGGGCCAGGATCGTTATGAAATCCGATGCTTCTGTGAAGGGGTTCTTATGCTGAAAGAGATAAAAAACGGGGATACATGTCAATAAACTTACGATGGAAGCGAACTGTACGATTTTTTTATCGAAATAAAAAACCGATGAAAACAACGGAAATAAAAGCACGATCAAGATCAAAGTTTTCTCGTAGATCGACAAGATGACGATCGCCGCGAACAAGTTGCCCGAAACAATCAAAACGTAAGGCAACAAAGAATCTTTGAGATTTCTGTAAGCGATTTCAGTTAACAATAGGACAATAACGATTTTAATCGAGGGAAGGAGAATCGCCGCTCTGAAAAAAACCTCTTTATCCTCGGAGGTATAAAGCAGGTTCGATCCCGTGGCCAACATATAGAATAACATGGCGATCCAATAGGCGCTTACGACTCTTCGATTCCACTCTTTGAGGTTTGCGAGGCAAGCGCAATTGTAATCCATTCAGCCACCTCTTCTAGATTGCCTATTGACATCTTAAATGTAACATAATGGGTTAGAGTCGTAAATGAGTCGAGGACGAGAGCGCTGTTTTTCAACAATCCGAGTTGCGTTCGAGGATAAATCCTCCCTGACGTCGAAGAAAACCATAGGAGGGTGATGATGCATGAAGGGATCGAACAAAGCGGATCGGAAGCTGGAGACGGAAAAAGAAGCGGTTAGGAAAGTGTTCGAACGGTATCGTAACTACTCCGATGAAGATCTGAAGTGTCTTGAGGTTGCATTGATCGCAAACGAGAAGTCGAAAACGGCAACGGGGTTGATGGTCGGTATTTTTGCTTCCTTAATCCTTGGCTTCCTGACGCTCAGCATCGGCAAAATGTTCGAGGATATAGCCGGCGTGTACTTTCTCCTTGGCATCATCGTGATTTATAGCGTTGCCATTATTGTCATCGGCGTCCTGTTTCTGCTCGTTAGGCTCGATTTGAAGTTTGCGTCCGTACAGACGGAAGTCATCAAAAGAATCATCGAAGAGAAGAAAACAAGCTAACAAGCTAATGTGACCGAGTTGGAAGGGCGCCATTCCGGCGCTCAGAAATTTTTGGGACAGCACCGCTGCGACCCGTCGATTAAGTTCTTATGACATACCGATCGCAATGAGGATTGACAAATAGAAACACCCGGCGGCTTATCAGCAGCCGGGTGTTCTTTCCGTCTTCGCTTAGCCCTCTCCTCCGGACGGCACGATTCTCTCATAATACAGACGGAACAGGATGTCCGAACAGGATGTCCTGCTTGTAGTTGCCAATATTAACGATTGATGCCATCCTCACTCCGGCCGCACGGGGGGATTGGTAAAGACTGCTGCTTGCCCAAGGGGAAGCGAAAGTGGAAGATCATGAATAGGAGAGTCCAGGCATGAAGCAAACGATCCGAAGTTCTTATCGGAATCGGTTAGTCAGTCAGCGAGCCGATTCCTGGATTTACAAGCATACGGACGGGCTCTACTAATTCACGGCTTCCGTTCCCGAGTACGACCGGATCGAAATCCGCAAATCGCCGACTCTTCAAGGGCTGAGCAACGCGGAAACGGCCGTCGTGTGGCGGAAACGTCCGGACGGGGCGATGAGCTCCCATATCTGGGCTCCCGAGCTTCATTTTATCGACGGCAAGTTAAGGAACAAAGTGCCTTAATTCCACCCAAATAGCGGCAGAGCGGTGGAGTTAAGGTCAAGTCCAATATTGTGTGTAAAATCCCCGGCGGGTTGTCTAACGGATAGATACAACCTTGCTGGTTTGTTTTTCCTTAGCTCTCTTTTGTTCGTAGTAGTCGTTCATTTCAATG
>NZ_WJIB01000041.1 GCF_019400745.1 Cohnella sp. CFH 77786
GATGCGTGAATACGATGTTGGTATATTAAGCTCGTCCCAGTGAGTCGGGGATGAGCTTTTCTTTTATACTGAGAGAATCGCCACCGGGTCAAAAACGAATGCGCTGTTGGGACTCTTAGATCTCTTCGCATAAAGTGTTTCAGCCCCAGCAATGCTCATACCCCGATTCAGCTGGTTGGGCTTCGAGCCCGTATCACCGTGCCAACCTGTGGAGAGCCATTGTGTCGGGTCCTGGTGTCAATAAAGGGGGTTTTATGGATCATCCTGTATTAAGCATCGATATCGCAAAAGGAAAAAGTGTAGCTGCAGCCTTCTCTTCCTACGGTGTTGCCGTTAAAAAGCCATTCTCGTTTCACCACACACCTCAAGCTGTTGCTGCCCTGCTTCCCTTGCTTGATCAACTCGAAACGTCTACGGGTGAGCGCCCTACGGTGGTCATGGAGGCTACCGGCAACTATTCGAAACCGATCGCTTCTTTCTTTTCTTCTCATGGTTACGCCGTTGTTATGCTGAATCCCTTGTCCACCCATGCACTGAAAAAGCAAGCTGTACGAGAAGTCAAAACAGATTCCGTGGATGCAATCCGGATTGCCAAGCTTTTTACTTGGGTGGAGGAACTCCTCGAAGCCAACTAGATGAGCATGTCGCTGAACTGCGCTTCATTTCCCGGCAATACGCGAATTGGATGGCCCTCTACAGTGAGGTTCAGCTTCAATTCCGTTCTGTCTTAGACTTGGTCTTTCCCGGTTATGAGAAGGCATTTCAGAATCTCTTCAACCCTACTTCCCTTCAGCTGCTCACCACTTACCCAACGCCTGCTGCATTACTTTCAGCTGATAAAGCAGACGTCCTAAAAATTCTGATGAATAACCGGCGAGGTCTGAAGTGGAATGAAGAAAAGTATGAAGTACTGGTCTCTATCGCTCAGAGCAGCCTGCCTGATCCAACGGGACACCTGGCTCACCAACCCGCCTTACGGAACTACATGGATCTGTTAAAGTCGTACCGGGCGGGTATCTCCTTACTGGAACAACAGATGGAACAGTTGGCTGGCACATCGATGCCGTATCGCTTGCTGCGTACAATTCCTGGTGTGGGACCGATTACCGCGGCGGTTATTTACGCGGAAATTGGGGATATAAACAGGTTCCCGAACGTGAAACAGTGGACCGCTTTTGCCGGGCTGGATTCATCTGTTTACGAGTCGGGAACCTTTAAGGCTAACCAGAATCGAATCTCGAAACGGGGCTCCGCTTATCTCCGCACGGCCCTTTACCAAGCCACCGTTGCGGGTATTTCAAAGCAGATCCACGGTCCAAGAAATCCGGTTCTATGGCGATATTACCAACAGAAATGCACGGAGGGCAAACCTGCAAAAGTTGCCATAGTTGCTACTTCTAACAAGCTTCTGCGGCTCATTTACGGCATTTGGCGCAACCAAGAGATATTCTGCGCTGAATAACATCAAATTTATAGGGATATTTTACCACAA
>NZ_WJIB01000043.1 GCF_019400745.1 Cohnella sp. CFH 77786
CGGCTAGGCCCCTTAATTCTGGAGTCTGCCCCACAAAAATTACATCGTTCGCAGGATAGGTATGTTTTTCTAGCGATTACAGCGCCCTGTAAAACGCAGATCGGTCTTCAAGTTCCATTGCCCACATGGAAAACCTTTGTGGTGACATTCGTTTTAAACTTCCGTGCATTCGACGGTTGTTGTAGAAGTCCATGTAATTATCGAGTGCTGCGCACGCTTCCTCAAACGTCATGAATACGGATTTGGAGAACAAGTTATCTTCAAGCACGCTGTGAAAAGATTCAATATATGCGTTCATATTAGGCGTTCGAGGTGGGATCCTCTCATGCGTTATCTCGTAGGCTTCGCATGTGTCTTGAAATAGCGTGCTGAGGAATTGGGGGCCATTATCCGTGCGTATAACGGGAAAAGGTCCAGACTCTCCAACGCGCTGTCTCAGGGCCGTCACCACTGTCTGGACAGCATGCTTGGCCTCACAAACATGTCCTCTGTATTGGCCGACAACAACCCGGTCAAACACGTCGATTATGCTCAATACAAAAAAGAACCGTTCCTTGCCAGCCACATAGCCATATTTAATATCAGCCTGCCATAGCTGGTTGCGAGCCGTAATCAAATGGTTTTTCGGCAACCTTCTCGGATGCTTTATCTTCTTCTCCCGCTGTGGTTGTAGGATGCCCAGCTCGTCGCACAGCCTGTAAACCTTTTTCTTATCTAAAATCAATTCGTGGTCATTACGCAAACATTGGGCTAAGAGTTTATAGCCGTAAACGTGTTCTTCGCCCTCAACGAGTTCGAGCAGCCACTCTTTAATCTGCTCGTCGCTTACGCGTTGCCCGGTCGATGTCAAGGAATAACCTGGGCACGGGCGTCCTCTTTTTCCACTTGCGGATCGCTCGCACTCAAGGTTTCTTTGCTCGCTGATTCGTTTTTTACGGGCATAGTACGTCGACTCAGCCAAACCCAAAAGACGTAAGACCAGAGTTGCCTTTTCTCCCCGCTTAATGAACTGGTCTGCTATTTCGAGTTTTTCGGATAAGCGGGGTTCTTCTTTTTTAGAAGTTCACGAAGAATTTCAATTTCGAGTTCCTTTTCGCCAAGCTTTTTCACCGCGAGCTCGTACTTCTCTTCCACCTCTTGAAGTCGTTTGAGTTCTTGGATCTGCTCATCCGTAGATGGTATCTGGTCAGGTCCAACCAGGTTACCGTAATTTTTCACCCAGTTACGGATGGTTTCAGGATTCATTTCATACTTGCGCGCCAATACCGCAATCTTGATGCCGGATAAGGCTTCTTTCACGATTTGCATTCGCTTCTCTTCGAACACTTTCCCTGTACGCATATTGTCCGCCTCCCCATTACCATTAGTCTAATTCAATTGGGGGACAGGACTCCACATCAATTAGGGGGCCGTGGAG
>NZ_WJIB01000044.1 GCF_019400745.1 Cohnella sp. CFH 77786
ATCGGGTCTGTCAATAATTTTGTGTAAACTCATCTATTGAGAATCTCCCCCGAGGGGGAGATTAGCTCTCAAGGCAAATGCGGGCCGATCCGATCCGGATAGAAAACGGATAGCTGGAGAAGCATCTGTCCCCAGTTCTGAACGCGGCCCGTCCATTTGCGCGTGACATCCATGGTGACAAGGTAGAGCATTTTCAGTAGTGCTTCATCACTCGGGAAAATGCTCTTTCCTTTCGTGACTTTCCGAAGCTGACGGTGGTAGCTCTCGATCATGTTCGTGGTGTAAATGAGCTTGCGCAGCTCGGGTGGGTATTTGAAGAAAGTGGCGAGTTCATCCCAATTGCTGCGCCAGGAACGGATGATGAGCGGATACTTGGCTCCCCAAGTTTCCTCGAAGCGATCAAGCTCCACGAGAGCCATTTCTTCGGTTGCCGCTTTGTAGATCGGCTTCAGATCGGCCGTTACTTTCTTCAGATCCTTGTAGGAAACGTAGCGCGTGGAATTGCGGATTTGGTGAATGATGCACTTTTGAATCTCCGTCTTCGGATAGCAAGCCGTGATCGCCTGGGAGAATCCCGTCAGGTTGTCGACGCAGGTGATGAGGATGTCTTGTACGCCGCGGTTTTTGAGATCATTTAGCACGCTGAGCCAGAACTTGGCAGATTCGTTCTCGCCAATCCACATGCCGAGAACGTCCTTGTTTCCGTCCAGATCGATGCCGATGACCATATAGGCCGCCTTGTTCACGATGGCACCATCCTGCTTCACCTTGAAGTGAATGGCGTCGAGGAATACGACTGCATATACGCCTTGCAGCGGGCGATTCTGCCACTCCTTGATGAGGGGGATGATCTTGTTCGTTACGTTCGAGATCATCGTTGGAGAGACGTCAATGCCATATAGATTCTGAAGATGATCCTGGATCTCCCGCGTGCTAACGCCTTTGGCGTAAAGGGCGATAATCTGATCCTCGATGCCGGTCACGCTGGACTGATTCTTCTTCACCACGATCGGATCGAATTCGCTTAACCGGTCTCTCGGAACGGAAATCTCCTGCTCGCCGTATTCGCTGGTGATCGTCTTCTTGCTTTTGCCGTTGCGGCTATTCGTCGTTCGTTTGTTTTGCACGTCATGTTTCTCATAGCCCAGATGCGTGTCCAACTCGGCTTCGAGCATTTCCTGCAGCGTCTCGGCAAACAGGTTCTTCAAGGCATTCTGCGCATCCTGAGCAGTGACCAGCTTGTTCTCCTTGATGAATGCTCGGAGTTGCTCCTTCGTCCATAAACCCATGTGTACTCCCCAACCTTTCTGCTGCTTTTATTCTAACAGGTTTGAGAGTTTACACACTTTATTTTACAGACTC
>NZ_WJIB01000046.1 GCF_019400745.1 Cohnella sp. CFH 77786
GTTTCCCCATTCGGAAATCTCCGGATCAAAGCCCACTTACGGCTCCCCGAAGCATATCGCTGTTCGTCGCGTCCTTCGTCGGCTCCTGGCGCCTAGGCATCCACCGTGCGCCCTTATTAGCTTAACCTAGCTCCGGATTATCGTTTGTGCCTTCGATTCCTCCCTCGTTAACGCTCCCATTAGAATGGGTTCGAACTCGGTCGAAAAACTCAGTCAAAACGATAATCTCTCCGCTTGCAGCTAAACCTTAAGGTTTGCTTCGATGATGTTTCATCAGCGGCATGCAACTTACCCAGCAGCGTTAGCTGCGGTCAGTTGCGTGGATGTTTCGTTTCGCTATCCAGTTTTCAAGGTGCAAAGATTCTAATGGTGGAGACGAGGAGGATCGAACTCCTGACCCCCTGCGTGCAAGGCAGGTGCTCTCCCAGCTGAGCTACGTCCCCATACAGTGGACCCCGGTTAAGGGATATGAAATTGGTTGGCCTTAGTGGACTCGAACCACCGACCTCACCCTTATCAGGGGTGCGCTCTAACCAGCTGAGCTAAAGGCCAATATTCATCAGGCCATGAAAAAGACCCAAATATGGGCCTGCCTGGCGGCGTCCTACTCTCCCAGGACCCTGCGGTCCAAGTACCATCGGCGCTGGAGGGCTTAACGGTCGTGTTCGGGATGGGTACGCGTGGAACCCCTCCGCCATTGCCACCAGACAGGTTGTATTCGGTTGAAGAAGCATTTCGGGGTCCCCGCAAAGGAATCGGAATCAGCTGCGAAGCTTATCGTCACTTTGTGGGGATTAGAAACTTGCCCCTTCAAAACTGAACTCGAGCGTAATACGTACCACCCTGCGAGCAGGTGTGGATTTTCATTGCCCCGAAGGGCTCCTTAGAAAGGAGGTGATCCAGCCGCACCTTCCGATACGGCTACCTTGTTACGACTTCACCCCAATCATCTACCCCACCTTCGGCGGCTGGCTCCTTGCGGTTACCCCACCGAC
>NZ_WJIB01000047.1 GCF_019400745.1 Cohnella sp. CFH 77786
TACGACGAAGCTCGGCATTCAACCGCTCAACGGCGTTGGTCGTTCTTGTGCGCTTTCGGCAAACAGCGGGCAGCGCCAATACCGCTGTCGCGTCTTCAAAGCCTTCCTCAAGCACTTTCATGGCCTTTGAGGCTGTGTCCTGAAAGGTACCTAGCGTCCGCTCCAGAAGCGAACGCGCAGTCGCAGGCTCAGCCGCTTCGAATATGGCCCGGACGTGTGCTTTCACCTCATCACGTAATGCTTTAGGAGCGGCATCCAGAATGTTGCGCATAAAGTGAGTCTGGCATCGTTGCCAGGTGACGCCCTGAAAATGCTGACGAATTGCGTTTACCAGTCCCCCATGGTGATCGCTGGTTACCAGATCAACACCGCGGAGACCACGTTGCTTCAATTCGGCAAAGAACGCACTCCAGCTCGCTTCAGACTCTGTATCATCTACGCGAAGCCCCAATAGTTCACGGTAGCCGTCTTGGTTAATGCCCGTTGCGATCATAACTCCGCGGGAGCGCACACGACCATCTTCGCGAACCTTCACGTACAGGGCGTCAACGATAAGAAACGGATACTCATTATCGTGTAACGGACGACTGCTCCAAGCTGTGATGACGGGATCCAGTTGCTTGCACAGCTCGCTTACCGTTGATTTGGAGAACTCGGTCCCGCACAATTCTTCTGTCACCTTCGTTACTTTGCGCGTAGATATGCCGTTAACCACCATCTCCATAAGGGAGATAACAAATGCCTGCTCACTACGTTGGTAACGTGCAAATAACTCGGTTGAAAATGCTCCATCCCTAAAACGGGGAACCTGAAGCGTAAGGTTGCCTACGCGAGTGCTGAGTGTATGCGGATAAGAAC
>NZ_WJIB01000048.1 GCF_019400745.1 Cohnella sp. CFH 77786
ACATTATTTCGATGGTACGACGGCGCCGTGGGCGAAATAAAGGCGGAGCGGCG
The DNA here is from genome assembly GCF_019400745.1 of Cohnella sp. CFH 77786. GTDB lineage: Bacteria > Bacillota > Bacilli > Paenibacillales > Paenibacillaceae > Cohnella. The sequence continues at coordinate 54 of NZ_WJIB01000048.1, forward strand.
TTATTTCGATGATATGAGGGCGTCGTCGGTGAAATAATGGCAGAGCGGCATTACTTCGATGGTATGACGGCGCCGTGGGCGAAATAAAGGCGGAGCGACATTATTTCGATGGTAGGGCGGTGCCGTGGGTGAAATAATGGCAGAGCGACATTATTTCGATGGAAGGGCGGTGCCGTGGGCGAAATAAAGGCAGAGCGACATTATTTCGATGGTACAACGGCGCCGTGGGCGAAATAAAGGCGGAGCGGCATTATTTCGTTGGTATGACGGCGCCGTGGGCGAAATAAAGGCGGAGCGACATTATTTCGATGGTACAACGGCGCCGTGGGCGAAATAAAGGCGGAGCGGCGTTATTTCGATGGTACGACGGCGCCGTGGGCGAAAAAATGGCAGAGCGGCGTTATTTCGATGGAATGCCGATGCACTTGCGAAAAAAGAGGCTGGGCTCCCGCGCCTTCGCTTGCGCTCCGCCCTCCAATAGTATCAATGACTCTTCGTAGCCTGCACGATAACGAATTTGACAAACAAACCCAGCTTCAAGTCCCTCGCGAGCGCACATAGCCCCTTTCCCCGCAACCGTCCCCAAAGAGCTCCAAAACGGAAATCGCGGGAGTCCAGAGGGCGCAGCGCCTTGGAATCCCCCTTCCTGCGAAGGGGGACATGGGGGGATGGCGATCCTGCGAAGGGGGACATGGGGGGATGGCGATCCTGCGAAGG
>NZ_WJIB01000049.1 GCF_019400745.1 Cohnella sp. CFH 77786
GTTAACTGAAATTCTCGAGAAGATCATTAAGAGGTCTTAGTTTATGGGCATTTCGATGATACATAAAGGTAAGGACGAATTTGCTGGTGCATTTCAATGCAGAAGGGTAAGGACGAATTTGCTGGGGCATTTCGACGATGTAGAAAGGTAAGGATGAATTTGTCGGGGCGTTTCGATGATGCAGAAGGGTAAGGACGAATTTGTCGGGGCATTTCGATGATGCAAAGGGCAAGGACGAATTTGCTGGGGCATTTCGATGATGCAGGAAGGGAAGGACAAATTTGCTGGGGCATTTCGATGATGCAGAAGGATAAGGACGAATTTGCTGGGGCATTTCGATGATGCAGAAGGATAAGACGAATTTGCTGGGGTATTTCGAAGAAGCCGAGAACTTCAGTTAACATTGCATTCACGCATCGGGTCGGCATTCGCCGCCCCTCGGTCCGCCAGAAGTGATCGACAAGGGAGCTGATTCAGGCGGACACACCTGCGAGGCTAAGTGGCTGCGCCACCCGGACCGGATTGATCCCAAATTGGATCAATCCAAGGAATCCTTAAGCCTCTCGGCGTCGTGAATGCGGGAACGTTAG
>NZ_WJIB01000050.1 GCF_019400745.1 Cohnella sp. CFH 77786
GATCTCGGTACCGATCTACAACGATACCGACACGGAAGGCGACGAGAGTTTCACGGTTACGCTCGGCAATCCGACGAACGGGGCGACGCTTGGAACGATCACCGGCTCGAACGTCTCGATCGTGGACGACGACACCTGGATTCCGGATCCGCCGGGACAGCTGCAGTTGGATACGGCATCGGCCACGGTAGATGAGGGCGGCAGCTTCGTCTCCCTGTTGGTGACGCGCACGAACGGAGCGGGCGGCACGGTGACGGTCGACTACGGCGTCGGGGGCGGCAGCGCGTCGGAGGGCTCGGATTTCACCGGCACCTCCGGGTCACTCACGTTCGCGGAAGGAGAAACGTGGAAGACGATCGAGGTGCCGATTCTCGATGACGCCGAATACGAGGGTAACGAGAATTTCACGGTATCGCTGTTTAACGCGACAGGCGGTGCCTCGCTGGGGACGATCACGAGCGCGGTCGTCACCATCACGGACAACGACTCGCCTCCGCCTCCTCCTGAGCCCGGCGAGTTCGCCTTCGAAAGCGGCGCGTACAGCGTGAACGAAAACGAAAGCTCCGC
>NZ_WJIB01000004.1 GCF_019400745.1 Cohnella sp. CFH 77786
TTCCTGTCTACGCTTCGTCGTACATGTTGCCATGCACCACGCAAGACTCGGTACAGGACTGCTGGCTAAGCTTTGTCCCGATCGCCATCTCAGGCGACACGTGCCTCTTGAGCTTTCAAGGCGCAATTCCCACACCACCGTACATGCGGGTCCGCATACGGCGGTTCCAAAAGGTTAGCAAAGCTCCGAATAACGAGAAAGCAGACTTTTCAGCCCTTTCGCTTCCAAGTAGGAAGTCGGAAGGGCGTTGTTCGTGTTTCGAGACATTTCCCACGGACCGCGGCGGGAGTTGGCCATGACGAGGCATGCCCACTCCGGTACACCGAGCGCCCGGAGTTCACGGATGCGCGTACGGACCCGTTTCCACTGCTTCCACAGACACATCCGAAGCCGGCGGCGTATCCACTGGTCGAATTGCTCGCAGTGGATTTTCGCAGATGCCAGGCGGAAGTAGCCAAGCCATCCCATCGTGTAACGGTTTAGCTTTGGAATCCTATCCTCCATCGACATCGACTTGGTCCGGTCGGTTAGTTCGCGAATCTTATCCTTGAATCGCTCGACCGTCTTCGGCGCAAGCCGGATCGTCGCTTGCTTGTGGGAGGTGAAACTGAACCCGAGAAACTTTCGGTTCCAAGGTCTTGCCACAGCGCTCTTGTCCCGGTTCACTTTCAGTTTGAGCTTTCCTTCTACGAAGCGGATCACCGATTCCATCACGCGTTCCCCTGCCCGTCTACTCGCCACGAAGATGTTGCAATCGTCTGCATAGCGGACGAACCGCAACCCGCGCCGGGTCAGTTCTTTGTCCAGGTCGTCCAGCAGGATGTTTGCCAGCATCGGACTAAGCGGACCGCCTTGTGGCGTTCCTTCTTCGGTCTTCTGGTAGACTCCGTTTGCCATTACTCCGGCGTTTAAGTAAGAGCGGATCAATTTCAGGATGCGTTTGTCCTTTATCTTCCGCGCCACCCTCGCCATGAGCATGTCATGATTGACCTTATCGAAGAACTTCTCCAAGTCCATGTCCACCGTCCAGCGCAGTCCGCTCTGGATGTAGCCTTGGGCTTCTTTTACGGCGTCGTGCGCTCGCTTGCCCGGTCTGAAACCGTGGCTATGCGGAGAGAAACCCGCGTCAAAGATCGGGTTCATCACTTGCAGAAGCGCTTGCTGGAGGAGCCGGTCCATCACGGTCGGAATGCCGAGCAGCCTCACGCCTCCTCCGGGTTTGGGGATTTCCACCCGTCTGACTGGCGAAGGTCTGTACGTTCCCGATAGGAGGTCGGCTTTCACCGTTTCCCAGTGGGTTTTCAGGTAAGCTTGTAGCTCAGCTACCGTTACACCGTCCACACCGGGAGCTCCTCCGTTCTGGACTACGCGCTTATAGGCGTCCCGAAGGTTGCTTCCTTCGAGCATTCTCTCCAGCAGGTCGTCTCGGTCTTCGCGAGAGGAAGGGGCGACTTGTGCCGACGAAGAACTCGGCGCTCCGACATACCATGACGGCTTCACCGCTTCTCTTTGCCGTGAGCTCCCTTGCGGGATATTCTGCTGTCTTTGCTCTTCGCTCGAACGCATCGGTTTCCTCTCTCCTTTCGGTTCGGCCCTTCCGCTTTCCGGCGTCCCGTACTCGCGTACTATGGCCTCTGCTGACTCCTGCGGATTCAGCAGAGCCTTCCGGCTCTGGTTACGAAATGATTTCGCGTATTCCGCAGGCCTCCCCAGATAAGAGCGTCATCTGTCTGCCCGCGACCACTGGAGTTTACAAGACTAGCCCTTGGCGGCTTTGGATTTCGTTGTGTGATGGCAACTCATCCGACTAACCCTGCCTCAAATCCAGTTCGTGTACCTTGGCCCGTGCATTTGCCTCCGGCTTCCTTCAGATTCCGCCTCACGACGGACACCCTTGCCCTTGGCTACGGTAGGCGCTCGCCAGCCCCCGTTCGGGACTTTCACCCTAAAGATGACGCCCATGCTGGGCGTACATCAAGGAAACAGCCCCCATCTAAGGGGGCTGTTTGTTTCGTAGCAGCAGACTTATGGCCTTACTTTTACAGTTTCATTCCAAGAGAGTTGGGGGAGATAAATGTATACAGAAATTGGAGTGTTGTCCCAAGTATCACGAACGATAACATATCTATAATACTTTAAATTCTCACTTGACTCCTGATACTGCTCATAACCAACCCCAGTCATGTCATGATCTTTATACGTTGCATCTCCCACGGTGTTAAATGTCTGGTCTTCCATTATTGATTTCAGTCATGTGCTCCGAAAAACTTGGGCTATTTCTTGTTACCGATACTGTATATCCTCGGTCGGACCAAAATTTTACCATGCCCGTCACTCGATTATCCCATCCGGTTCCTCCATTGGTTCCAGTATTCATATACGTTGAACTTGCCAATACGTCAATCAACGTTTCCGGGGTAGTGGTACTTTGAAGAAGACCCGTATAACCTTGCGAATATCTGTAGTACCAGATAATGTTTGAAAAAGAGGTCGGGCTACAGCCTTTTCTCCAAGTGAAATCGGGAACCTCAGAGATTGTTCGTGATGAATAGTTTACAATGGTCATGGTACTAATTTCTCCAGGTTTTGTTTTGGAAGACAAGGCCGTTTCAGAGACAAGCTCGGATTCAGCAACTTTTTTTGTCCCGTCCAATGTTCCTTTCGACTTAAAATTACTCTTGTTTTCTTCAGTTTTTTTGCGAATGTCATAGTATACATCGTTGCTCTTTTTAATATAATACTGAGTTGGCCCGACATATACAGCTTTCTCATTTTTACTTTTATTTAAGTAAGGACTGTTTCCCTCTCGCGTTGCTTCAATTACTACGGGAGAATCATCTGCACTAACAACCAAATAGCCAGCATCGCCAACATCATTATCAACATCGAACAAAAATGATGTAACATCGTCTTCAAAGTCAAATAAGGGAAACTGGTAGGTGATATTCGTATTTAACCAGGGAGAGTAGGAACCGTTTTGGCTTACTATACTTACATAATTTTGCGCTGCATTTAAAGCCTTTTGTTTTAGTTCTTGAAATTGTGCGTTGGACATCTCACCGTCATGTGGGCTTGCAAATACGGTTAAGGGAATCAACGCTGCTGCAAATACAAGAGACACTCCGGAGAACAACAATTTCTTAATCGACATAAACCAGCACCTACCTTTTTTTAGTATTTTCTTGCATAAATATAGACGCTGAAATAACATAAAAGTTTCCATTTTAAGAATATCTTTAACAAACGAGACAAGGCTTACCGGAGCGAGCATTTTTACAAGTTGGGGGTGAACAGTTTTGCCCACGGGGTCAATCCCAACGGGCAGGAACGCTCTACCACGGCTACTCGTACTAAACCCCATACGAACAAAAGAGGTCAACCAGCAAAAACTAAATGACCTCATTATACGTACGGGCAGCATTCCTGATATGAAGAAATATCGGGTTTGAGAAATAAAAAGACTCCTTGGTAAGATGTTTTGGGATCCCGGTAGCTGGCCAGCGAACGGATCTCAAAAACAAACCAAGGAGACTACACTATGCATTCTACTCAAGAACAGCGAATTACTCAAAATCACTTCATCTACACTCATTGTCGGTGTAGACATTGCAAAGTTCAAACATGTGGCTCGGCCACAAGATCCTCGTGGAGTTGAGTTTCGAAGCCCAATGCAAAAAATTATACCATGAAATCTTCTTATTCTTGCTTAATCTGTTTGTAATTAGGCTAGTACGGGAGCCGAGGGGAGTCTAACCCCTGTCCGGAAACAACGTCACATAAGCTTCTACGGGTGTAGTTCCAGTTTTGATGTCACCCGTGCAGTGCCCCGGAACCGGCTCTGTATTGAGTCAGCCTGATTGTCTTCTTCAGCTAGCCCCAGGCGGAGACTAGACAGCGTATCCCACTAAAGTTGAGCCCATGTCACGCCACATGGGCGATGGAGTGGAGGAGCCTGGTGACCGTTATTAGGCGGCCAGAGCCAGAGAAGGTTTTTCGTTTGTGATTATTCGCTTTCCGCGTTTTTGAAGCAGCCGCAGCCCTACTACCCGCTACTCATGCTCGAACTGTCCCCGTCGAATCCATAAACGGCCCCACGGTAAGAATTAATTCAAATCAAGTATAATATGGCCTAAACTTTATTCAAGTATAAGCTGGCCAAAACGGCCATTTTATCGTTGATTTCACAGACAGGCACGTCGATCTCGCCATGCAAGCGGCGGAGAAGGCGGAAGTCCAATCGGATCAAGCGTGGCTGGTCAAAAATGCGGAGAGCGTAAAGTCGTTATCCATACCGGAATGGGAATAAGTAACGGACAGGCCGTCCAAGATAGATGTTTACCCTCAGGCCCGAAATCTGTTAGAATAATCATCAATAAATGCGATGAAGAGAAGAGTAGGTAATGGATTCTTTCACAGAGAGCTCCAGCCGCTGAGAAGGAGCAAAGAAGACGTTACCGAAAAAAGACTCTGAGCAGCGCACCGGAACCTGTCTGAGAACGGGGGGTGGTGTGCCAGGAGCTCCTGTTACAGAGCTAGAGTATAAGCCGGACAAGATCGGGCCGTACTCGAAGAGGCGGACATGGCGACATTTCCGCGAATCTGGGGTGGTACCGCGAGAATGCAATCTCGTCCCTAAGACTGGAATCGGTCTTGGGGGTGGGATTTTTTATTTCAATTGAAGTTCGGAACGCATGCAAGAACGGGTAAGCTTTATACAGTCGAAAACAACTCGAGAGGGAGATCAATCGGATGACACCATTATTGAAAGTAGGCATCGTTGGAGGAACGGGAATGGTTGGGCAGCGTTTCGTTCAACTCCTGGACGGGCACCCTTGGTTTGAAGTAACCGCGATTGCGGCCAGCGCCGGTTCGGCGGGCAAGACGTATGAACAATCCGTGCAAGGCAGATGGAAGCTCGCTGCCCCGATTCCAGAGAAGGTAAAATCCATCGTCGTGCAGGATGCCTCGAAAGTGGAAGAGGTTGCCTCCGGGGTTGACTTTATTTTCTGCGCCGTCGATATGAAGAAGGATGAGATCAAGGCCCTCGAAGAGGCATACGCCAAGACGGGAACGCCCGTGGTCTCGAACAACTCGGCTCACCGCTGGACCGAGGACGTGCCAATGGTGATTCCGGAAATCAATCCGAGCCATCTCGACGTTATCGCCGCGCAGCGCAAGCGCCTTGGCACTTCGACCGGCTTTATCGCCGTGAAGCCGAACTGTTCGATCCAGAGCTATGTCCCCATGCTTCATGCGCTGCAGGAGTTCAAGCCCACGACCGTCGTTGCTTCTACTTACCAAGCGATCTCCGGCGCCGGCAAGAACTTCGCCGACTGGCCGGAAATGTTGGACAACGTCATCCCGTACATCGGCGGCGAAGAAGAGAAGAGCGAGCAGGAACCGCTTCGCATCTGGGGCAGCGTGAAGAACGGCGCGATCGTCAAGGCGAGTGCGCCGCACATCACGACCCAGTGCATCCGCGTTCCGGTTACGGACGGACACTTGGCGACGGTATTCGTATCGTTCGAGAACAAACCTTCCAAAGAAGAAATTCTCGAGCGCTGGCGCAGCTTCAGAGGACGTCCGCAGGAGCTTGGTCTTCCAAGCGCGCCGAAGCAGTTCATCACTTATTTCGAAGAAGACAATCGTCCGCAGACGAAGTCGGACCGCGATGTCGAAGGCGGCATGGGCGTATCCGCAGGCAGACTGCGCGAGGATTCCCTGTACGATTTCAAGTTCGTCGGGCTCTCCCACAATACGCTGCGAGGAGCGGCAGGCGGTGCCGTCCTCATTGCCGAGCTGCTGACGGCGGAAGGATACATTAAAGCGAAGCCGTAATCCGATCAAGAGGCAGGAGTCCCCGATTCGAGGAGACCGCAAGGCGAGAAGGGCGAGCCCGGTTACCCTCCGAGGGGTTATAACATGTACAAAGAGCAGACCGCGGTCTGCTTTTTGTTTTTTTTTCAAGGGATTCCTGCCGAATGGGGTATCCATCATCGCCAATGATGTCAAACAAAGCTTGGAGGGGAATATTCGTCCCATCCTTCTCATAAATGTGATTCGAAAGCGCTATCCATCTTAAATAAGGAGGTAACTGGGATGCGGGAGAAAGGCGTAATCTTATCCGCCATTGCTCAGTCACCGAAGTTTCGTGCTCTTCTGAGGCAGAAAAGGAACTTCATCGTTTCGAGTACGGTCTTCTTCCTGGTGTTTTATTTTTTGCTTCCGATACTGACTTCGTACTCCAAAGTGCTGAATCAGCCCGCCATCGGTCCGATCTCATGGGCCTGGGTATTCGCCTTCGCGCAATTTATCATGACCTGGGCGATGTGCATCCTCTATTCGCGCCGGTCGGCCAAGTTCGATGAGACGGTCCGAGAAGTCAAGCGGGAGGTGGGAGTATGAATACCGCATTCTGGCTCTTTCTGGCCATCGTTGCCCTTACGCTCGTGATTACGTATTACGCGGCTCGCAAAACCAATTCGACCAATGAATTCTATACGGCGGGCGGCGGATTGACCGGTTGGCAGAACGGGCTCGCGATTGCCGGCGACTATATGTCGGCCGCGTCTTTCCTCGGGATTGCCGGAACGATCGCGCTGGCGGGCTTCGACGGCTTCTTCTACAGCATCGGCTTCCTGGTCGCCTATCTCGTTGTCTTGTATATTGTGGCAGAACCGCTGCGCAATCTGGGCAAATACACGGTGGCGGACATGATCGCGGCACGTTTCGACGAGAAGCGGGTACGTGGCGTGGCGGCCATTAACACGGTCGTCATTTCCACGTTCTACATGATCGCGCAGCTCGTTGGAGCGGGATTGCTGATCAAGCTGCTGCTCGGGTGGGACTATTGGCTGTCGGTGCTCGTGGTCGGTTTGCTGATGACCATCTATGTGGTCTGGGGCGGAATGCGCGCCACAAGCTGGGTACAAATCATTAAAGCAGTATTGCTCATGGCGGGAACCCTTGTGCTGTCTCTCATGGTGCTCGGCAAATTCCATTTCAGCATTACCGACATGTTCGAGCAAATGAAGACGGCTACGCCGCTGAAGGAAGCGTTCCTAAACCCCGGGAACAAATACAAAAACCCGCTCGATACTTTGTCTCTCAATCTCGCGCTCGTCCTCGGAACGGCGGGTCTTCCGCATATTTTGATCCGCTTCTTCACGGTGCGTGACGCCAAAACGGCGCGCAGCTCGGTGGTCTATGCGACGTGGATTATCGGTATTTTCTACATCATGACGATTTTCCTAGGCTTCGGCGCAGCGGTGTTCGTCGGTCACGAGAAGATCGCGGCGGCCGACAAGGGCGGGAATATGGCGGCTCCTTTGCTGGCGCAGGCGTTGGGCGGGGATTTCTTCTTCGCCTTCATTGCCGCCGTTGCTTTCGCTACGATCCTTGCGGTCGTTACCGGCCTAGTCCTGTCCGCCGCATCGGCTTTCGCGCACGACTTCTACAACCACATCGTACGCGGCGGCAAAGCGACGGAGAAAGAGCAGATGAACGTAGCCCGCTGGGCGGCGGTCGGGGTTGCGGTGTTGTCGATCATCCTGGCACTGGCCGCTTCCAAGCTGAATGTCGCTTTCCTCGTCTCGGTGGCGTTCGCGATCGCCGCAAGCGCGAATCTGCCCGTCATCGTATTTACGATATTCTGGAGGAGGTTTAATACGACTGGAGCCGTCACGGGGATGTTGTCCGGACTCATGAGCGCGGTTATTCTCGTGGCCGCGAGCCCCAGCGTATGGAACGTGAAGGAAGGCGCAGCGATCTTCACCGGCGAACCTTGGTTTCCGCTGGCCAACCCCGGGATCCTCTCGATTCCGCTCGGCTTCCTCGGCGCTTACATAGGTACTCTGCTGTCGAAGAAAAAGGCGGATGAGCGGAAATTCCAAGAAATCGTCGTGAAAGCGAATATCGGTTTGTAGGGCGTCATCTGCAAGAAGCTATCGCGTAAGTTTACTAATCTTCCTGCCCATCTTGACGTAACCGTATAGAAACAGACCAAGGAGGAGTACGTAAATCCCTACTACCGGGATAACAATCGTCCAAAGATTATTACGAAGCAGCAAATTCATCATATTCATAAGAAAAATGCCCATATTCAATAGCAGCATTATACCCATCATCCGTTGGATCTTCCTATAATGCGTCACAAGCGAAGCCATATCCGTATACAACCTAGGCGTTTCCCCGGGCTGCCACGCCCTGCGGAAGTAGTGCCATATTCCTCCGTAGGTGCACACATATTCCCAGCCTGCATCCTGATACAAATCGATATACTCCTGTAATTTGCCGTGTTTCAGAAAGCCCGGTTGATAGTCCAAACTGTACGTATATCGAGCGGATTCGTCACGCGAGAAGGCGCCGCTCAAGAACCCGGCTTTCTTAAGATGCAGGCCTTGACTGGACAGCTCGTTCAACCATGCTTCCTCTTTATCATAATCCCAGCTCAAATTCAGACGGTATTTTCTTTCCGAACGCACTTCCAATTGCCTCACTCCTTAATGGATAGTTGAACGAGCCGCCCCGCTTGCAGAAGCTCCTCGAGCCGACTCATTTCAGCAGCTACCGCCGTTTTGCCGTCATTCGTAATGGCATACATCTTGCGTCGGGAATCCGTGCCTTCAGGAACAGGGTAATGATCGATGAGGCCTTTATTCAGCAATGTATTTAGCGCCGTGTATAAGGTGCCCGCACCGATCTTCACTCTGCCGCTGCTCATCTTCTCGACATCTTGCATAATTCCATATCCATGAGAAGGCATCGCGTACAGCGAAACCAGGATGTAATAAAAAGCTTCCGTAAGCGGCAGTATCTCTTTCTTATTCCCCATCTCGTCCCTCCCCATAATATATCGTAACCCGATATATCCCATGCCGATATAGTATTGCTCGTTATATCGGATGTCAATATCGTTTTGACACAAATATCCATCGATGATGTTTCGTCTTTCGAACAAAAAGAAGGCCGGAAGTCCTAAGGACTCTGGCCTTCTAACCGTCGTTAGCAGCGGCATGTTCTATTAGGCTCAACTATTTAACACAAAGCTTATTCAGCCTGCAATCGCTAATGCGTGAAGCACCTCAAGAGAAAGTAAAAACTAGCCCTGCGCTCCCATCCTGTGCAGTTGGTCATTTTCAAAAATATGCGTGCCAGGCAAATACATCTGGGCCACGCGAAACATGACGTAAGCAACCGTCCGGGCCTGAATAGGCTTGTATTTGAACAAGGATCCCCTGAATACAAAAGCGACCAGCTTGCTCAGTCCGATGGCCGCGCGCTCGCCGATTCGAAACTCCTTACGCTTTCCAAGAAGGAGAGAAGGACGCAGGATGGCAACCGATGGAAGATTCAACGTCCGTATCGCCGCTTCCAACTCGCCCTTCACGCGGCTGTAGAACGTTCTGGCGGCAGCATCGGCTCCTATCGCAGTGATGACCAGGAACCGCTGCACGCCCGCGGCTTTGGCTAATCGGGCCGCCATGAAGGGATATTCATAATCCACCTTGCGGAAATTCGCTTGCGTTCCCGCCTTCTTGATCGTCGTCCCCAGACAGCAGAACACATCGGTAACGTCCTCGAAGCAATCGGCATGCTCGTCAAGCTTATCCCAATCGCTCAGAACCACCTGCTTCAACTTCTCCCGCTCCGGAAGAGGTCTCCTGACCAAGATCCGCACCTCTCCGTATGCTTCCGAATGCAAGAGCTTCTCCAGCAGTTCTTGCCCGATGAGACCAGTTGCCCCCAGCAATATCGCCTTCTTGATTCCGGGTTTATCCATGGCAATCGACTTCCTTTCGCTTACACACTTAGAGCAGGGCATCTTGGTTTCCGCCTCGTCCCAGGGCACGGAATATCCGGCCCCCCTGGCGCAGAATATCGAGGAGAAAGAGAGCTCGGCGCCGTAGTTCATGAAGGCCGGCACGAGCATTCTTTCGAAAGACGCCGCATGGATAACGTTACGTACCGGTTTCATTAAAGGGCAAACTGTTTAAACGATCGATCAGATTCCGCAAGCTTGTTTCGTCTGCGGCATAATGCCTTACATCCACTCCAAGCAATTTGTCGGCCTGATCTCTTGTAAACGTAAAGCTGTATGATGCGCCATCACTTTGCCCGGTGCCGTCAACAATCAAACCGGTTATCCTATCGACGTTATCAATCAGGCTTAAGAGAAGAACGGAATTCCTATAAAAAATTTCACGGCTTATTGCTCCCTCATTTACCGCTTCAGATGCCTTATTCATTATATAATTGATAGTCAATCCATAAGGCTGAGCTTTAGTTTGAAGTGCAATTCCGTTAACCTTCAAACCAACCGGCTCGGGCATTCCACTGATGAGACCGCCTACTTTGACATGATTACCCACATAAAGGGTTTTGTTCTCCATAAGCTTATCCATATTATATCCGGAATAGGATCGCGGCGAGGAAGGCGGTGTCAATTGCTGTAAAGGCTTGGGATTGGCTATACATCCCATAACCAAGGCTGCAATTACGAGCATAGAGCCTGAGACCATCCAAAAAGAAGGCTGACGATATGAGAGTATATTTTTAATTCTTGCCTTAACATGACTCTCTCCAAAGGAAAGCGGGCTGCCGGTTAATAACCTGCTTCTGCTTACTGATAAAGAAAGCAAAGTTGTTGAGTAACTTCTTTTAATCTGGTCGCCCATCTTGTTGATGACGCGCTCATCGCAGGACATTTCCATATCTTTACTCATGAGCGCATAAGAAAGCCACATAAGCGGATTAAACCAATGGACGAAAAGTATCATATATGCAAAAGGTTTTATGAGGTAATCCCGTCTCATGATATGCGTTTGCTCATGCAGTAAAATATGAGGTAACTCGTGCTCGCTCATACCGACCGGAATGTATATTTTCGGCTTTAGAAAACCTAAGACAAAGGGCGTGGCAATCTGATCGGTCTCAAAAATATTATCCTTTACGAGGGTCGCCGTCCTGACTTTGTCCTGTATTTTCAAATATGAAATGACACTGTAAAGAAACAGTATGGCTGCTCCCGTTATCCAGATTATACTTCCGATCCATATGATGATTTGCATCAGATTTGCGCTTGACGTCGGTGCAGCAACTGGGAGAGACGAATTGACCAAACGGCTTATCCCGCGAAATCCAACGTCCACAACAGGGTTTTTTTGCATCCCGATCTCTCGCGGAACAAACTCCATTAAGCTTGTGCCCGGTTTGGCCAGGGACTGTACGAGTTGAAAAATACTGAAGCCTGAAGTGAAACTAACGGGGATGACCAGTCTGATGGCTACAACCGACCATAGGATATAGGCAAATATTTTAGGAGCGCGTCTCAAAAGAAATCTCGCAAGGATTACCGCAAGTGCCGCATAGCTTGCCGCAATGCTCATATTGAGGATAATGAGAAACAAGTTCGTCATCTGGCTGCCTCCTCAATAATCCGCTTCAACTCTTCTGCTTCTTCCTCGGACAGTTTCTTGCCAACCAGAAAGGCGGTTAAAAACTGGGGCAAAGAACCGTTGAAGGCTTTTTCAACAACCGACTGACTTTCGCATTTCTGTGCATCTGTTTTCTTAACAATTGCCGTGACTGTTGCATTCTCGTTCTTGAGGATCCCCCGCTCGCATAGTTTCCTTAAAACGGTATAGGTTGTGGATTTCTTCCAGCCCAGCTTTGTCTGGCTTAACTTTACAAGATCTGTAGAATTAATGGGTTCATGATCCCAAATTAGGCATGCAAATTTGTATTCGGCATCGAACAATTTGTACGTTTCCATTCGGATCGCTCCCTCGATAGGTTTATCCAAGTAAACCCAACTAGGGTGAGTTTATCCCAATAAACCTCACTTGTCAATCATCGGAATGCAGTTGTGCCGACGACGCCCCTTCCGGATCAAACTCACCGTTTAAGCAAAACGCAAAGACACCCGATCGGGTGCCTCTGATCTTGAATATGCGATTCCGATCAATCGGCCCTCTGCAGGCGGCGGACCTACTGGGCATTCACCTGCCGGAAAAACGTCCGGATATCCGCAATCATCAGATCCGGTGCATCGATGGCCGCAAAGTGAGTGCCGCGCTCGTATTCGCGCCAGTGTACGATGTTATTGGCCATGTCGCCATAGTATCGGATCGCGACATCGGATTGCTGGAACACCGCGACGCCTACGGGCGTCGGCGAAGGAGCCTTGGGCGCCCAAGCCGCAGGATCGTGCGCGGCTTCGTAGTACATGCGGGCAGAGGAGTTCGCGGTACCAGTCAGCCAATACAGCATGAGGTTGGTCAGGAAGCGGTCCTTGGCCACTGCCTCCGGGGCATCGCCGAAGCCATAGAACAACTCGCACGTCCAGGCGAGCAAGCCGACCGGAGAATCATGCAGTCCATAAGCCAGCGTCTGGGGCCGGTTGGACTGAATTTTGTTGAAGCCGAACCGCTCCTGCATGAAGTGTCCCAGACGCTGCAGCCGTACCTTCTCCGCATCGGTCAGCTTCGCGAACACCTCGTCTTCGACCTGACCGAAGGGGACGAAACCTACCGTCGCGGCATTCACGTGAACGCCGGTCACCCGCGGTGCCGCGATGCGGCCGATCTCCGGCGCGATGATGGCCCCCATGTCTCCGCCCTGCACGCCATAGCGTTCATAGCCGAGCGCTTCCATCAGTTCGACCAACGCGCCTGCAGCGCGGCCCGGCGTCCAACCCGTTTCCTTCGTTGGGCCGGACAGTCCGAAGCCGGGCAGGGACGGAATGACGAGGTGATAGGCATCCGACGCGTCGCCTCCGTAGGAAGCGGGGTCGGTCAAGGGGCCGATCAGATCCAGGAACTCGACCGGCGATCCCGGCCAACCATGAACGAGCAGGAGCGGCGTGGCGTTCGGCTCCGGCGACCGGACGTGGAAGAAGTGGATATTCGCGCCGCCGATCGAAGCGGTGAATTGAGGCAGCTCGTTCAGCAGGGCCTCCTGCTTACGCCAGTCGAACGCCGTCCGCCAATACTCGGCCATCTCCTTCACGAAGGAGAGCGGGGCGCCGTAATTCCAGCCGGCTCCCGGCAGCTCGTCGGGCCAGCGGGTCATGCGAAGCCGAAGATTCAGGTCGTCCAGTTCAGCCTGGGAAGCCTCAATACGGAATGGCCGGATCGTGCTTGCGACGGTCGTTGCGTTCGTTTTCATAATGGAACTCCTCCTTGGATTTAATTGGGCTTATGTCCTCATTATATGGGCCCTTTTCTGACAACTGTTTGTCAGGAAGAAAGCGTCCGTCAAAAAAATGAGAAAGAACCGCACTGGAAATGTAGAATATGGAAGAGGGGGGAGGAATGTCTTGAAGGTGGAGAGGCTGCTCGGGATTACGATGATGCTGCTTAGCCGGCGACGGGTAAACGCCCAGACGCTGGCTGACAAATTCGAGGTTTCGCACCGGACGATCTACCGGGATCTCGAGACGATTAACGCCGCCGGAATCCCGATCGTCTCCTTTACGGGGAACGACGGGGGCTATGAGATTATGGAGCAATTTCGCATAGACAGGCAGATCGTCACGCTGGAGGATCTCCAATCGATATTAACGGCGCTCAAGGGCGTTCAGGCATCGCTGGACGATGAAGAGATGGACGGCCTGCTGACCAAAATCAAAGCGCTGATCTCCAGATCCGAACAGAATCAACTGGAGGAGTCCGGAGAGACGCTCATCTTCGATACGAATTTATTGCACGGAGGCGGCATTAAGGACAGAACGATACTCGCGCAGCTTCGGCTGGCATCCAAGAATCGAACCGTTGTTTCCTTTACCTACACGAGCACGGAGGGGATCGGCGAGCATCGGGAGGTCGAGCCGATCGGGCTGGCCTGG
The DNA here is from genome assembly GCF_019400745.1 of Cohnella sp. CFH 77786. Lineage (GTDB taxonomy): Bacteria > Bacillota > Bacilli > Paenibacillales > Paenibacillaceae > Cohnella. The sequence continues at coordinate 13,847 of NZ_WJIB01000004.1, forward strand.
AAAGGATATGCCTGGTATTTGTACGCCTATTGCAGGGGGCGCGGCGACTACCGGACATTCCGGCTCTCCAGGCTGAGCGGGCTTCGCGTGCATTTGGAGCATTTCGCAAACCGCGGCGTGCGCATGGAGGAGCTCGACACGCGCTGGGGCAACAGGGAGACGGGGCCCGCCGTCGAGCTTCTGCTGCTGTTCCGCCCGCGACTGCGCGTTCGCGTGGAGGAGGCCTTCGGCCCAGCCAACGTCGAGGTTCAGGAGGACGGATCGTTACGGGTCCGAGCCAGTTACCCGGATAATCATTGGATGTACGGGATGATCCTCTCCTATGGGCCTGACGTTCGAGTGCTGGAGCCGGCCTTCGTCGCGGACAAGATCAAGCGTATGGGTGCACAAATCGCGAGCTTGTACGAATAGGAACAGCTCTCTTTCGCGGAATCGGAGGGATGCTGTTTGAGAATGGTACGTTGCAGCAGGGAATACGAAATCGCCGCAAGCAGCAGGACGAGACCGTACAACGCCGTTGGCGCAGGCGCTAAGCTGCTCTCTCCCATCAAGATTCGATCCTCATCTTCGAATTCCCTTTCCAAGCAAACAACCCCTCCGCCAATGAGCCGAAGGGGTCCTGTCCTGTATGCGAAGGCGGTCCAATTTTGTCACATCTTCTAATCTGTCAGAACGGCTTCTTGACTTGTTGGCTTCGCGTACATTTTATTCAAAATAACCGTCTGAAAGATGATGAAGATACCCCCGACCGACCAATACAACGGCAACGCTGCCGGCATTGCAAATGCGAATACTCCCATCATGGCCGGGAACAAGAGCCCGATCATTGCCAGTTGATTATTCGGGTTCTGCTGATTTTGCGGCGACATCGTTCGCGACACGCGGAACTGAACATAATAAACGGCCGCGGCAATGATCGGAAGAACGAGGTCCGGCTTTCCCAAACTGAACCATAGAAAATCGTGATCCGCGATCTCCGGGGTACGTCGTATCGCATAGTAAAAGGCGAGAGTGATCGGCCACTGAAGAAGCATCGGCAAACATCCCATGTTCAGCGGGTTGAATCGATGCTTCCGGTAGAGCTCCATCACTTCGAGTTGCTGTCGTTGCTTGGCATCCGCGCTTGTATCGTTCTTATACTTTGCGTTGATGGCGTTTAACTCCGGTTGGAGAGCGGCCAATTTTTCTCTCATGGCCGTTTGCTTCTTCGTTTGATTCATCATGAGCGGCATGATCGCGATTCGGATGATCAACGTCATCAGCACGATCGATAATCCGTAATCTCCATGGAACGCATTGGCGAAAAATTGAATCAGGTACGAAAAAGGGTATACGAAGTAATGGTCGAAGAACCCGGGCGAAGAGGCATCGATCGGGTTCGATTGGGATGCCGGTGCGCACCCGCATAGCATAAGGACCGCGCTAATTACGATCGTTAGCGGCGCGAACTTCACCCGTTTCCGGGACATGTTGGTCATGGTTATCCTCCCTATTGAATGTATGGGACATCAATAGGAGGAGGGGCAGTCCGCATCGTCATCAGACGATTCTTTACGTCTAACCGTCCGGGCAATCCAGCGTTGGATACCGGTAAGGAGGGGCAGAAAAAGGGGGACAAACGAAGATGAACCCGCGGCAACCCTTCCATGGTCCCATAGGATTTCTTTTTCACCGGCAAAGGAGGTTGTAAGAATTCCAATGGAACAGACAAGACCTGCGGAGAGCAACAATTGAACGATCAAATCCATCAATTGGTCCACCTTCGTTCACCTCCTTGTATCCGGCATATCGGTCTAAATTGTCAATATTATACCGCTCGCACATGAACGATATCAAATGATGACGAATATTCTCCCGAGGACAGCCGCCATGGCTGCGTCGTTCAGGCATCCCAAATGAGGCTGATGACCGTACCTTGTCCCTGCTTGGAATCAACCTCGATTCGGCCGCCCATCGCGTGGACCAGCTCTTTGGTTACCGCCATGCCGAGTCCGCTGCCTTCCATTTCGCTTTCCGTACTCGTTCCCCGGTAGTAACGGTCAAACAATCTGCCCAACGTCTGCGGATTCATCCCTTGGCCGTTATCCCTGAAGTCAACGCGCCATCCCTTGGAGGACAGCTTGGTCAATTCAATCTCAATCGTGGTGCCTAGAGGGTTATGCATCAGCCCGTTGGCTACGATATTTTGAACGATTCGGTCAAACCAAGGCGGGTGAACGGCCGCCTTCACGGGATCGGACGGAGTCGAACAACGAATTTGCCTGCCCTCGTAAGCGGGATGCGCCGCGGCACGTTCTACGGATTCGGTCAACAACGCGCCGATGTCCGCCGTATCGAAAGAGACCGGAACATCCCCGCTTCTCAAGCGGTACGTCAGAGCAAGGTCATTGATCAATTTATCCATGTAGCCCGTCTTCTCCACGATCTTGGACGCGTACTGGCGCACTTCTTCCTCGGACCAGCGATACCTCTCCGCCTCCAGCAGATGGGCGAATCCTTGGATGGAGGCAATCGGCGTCTTCATGTCGTGCGTAACCCCCGCGATCCACTCTTCCCGGTTCCGCTGCGTCTGTTCCACCGTATTCTTGCCTGCCTGAAGCGTCGCGGCAAGGGCATGAATCGATTCCATGATCTCTCCGAAAACGCGGTATTTGCGCTTCCATTCTCCTTTGCGGTTTCTACCGCTTTCCTTGCCCTTCACATGCGTGTACTCGGTGTAATCGCCCTGCCCCAGCTTGTGGATCCACCCCAGCATCAATAAGATCGGCGTTCCAAAGCGGTTCGCATACCAGAGGGAAAGCAGCGTGAAAACGAACAAGGACGATAGGAGAAAGGCCGCGATTCCGATGATCATGACCTGCACTTCCGAATGGATGAACGGAACATCGTCTGCTTCACCGCCGCTTCGGTACGGCGGATACTGAATGACCCAGGTTAGTCCGGTCCTGTCGTCATATTGCGTGTCCATCTCCATGCCGGAGAATTCCGGATTGTGGGCCCGCATCGCCAGTTCCTGAAGCGTGTAGGAGGCCAGCGCATCGTCGGGCTTCCCCCACGAAGAGATCTCCTTGCCCTCCCGGTCAAGGACTTGAACCCAACCTTCTATGCCGTTTAGTAAACGGATCGTCTGATCGGAAAAAGCAATTCGATGATCCGACAGCCGGCCATCATCGATGACGCGCCCGAGCAGATCTTCGGTTGAAGATCGAGCGCCATACAGCAAGGTAAACAGGCGGCCGTCCTTCTCCTGGATCCACAGCCCTAACCGATAGGGAAACGGCTCATTGCCGATCCAGTAATCGATGAGTTGTCCGGGAATATAGCGGGCAGGCAAATCATTCGGAGCGTTGAAGGATTGAAGGACATTTCCCTTCTCGTCCAGGTTTTGCAGCCACCCCCCGTCCTCTCGCAAACGTCGAAGCAGCTCCGGGTCCACGATCAGACCTCGGGAGTCGACGTCCGATTCCGCAATCATACGCGATATCCCCAGCGGCGCGAAGTTTCGGCGAATTTCGATGTCTGTCAGCTTTCCCAACATCCAGACGACGATGAGGACAGCAAACACCGTGAGCAGTGCTCCCGCCGCTGCCAATTGCAGCACAAACCGAATCGCCAGCCGCCTACGTATCACCGGAACGTTCCCCTTTTGGCCGAATCAGCTTATACCCCATGCCCCTGACATTCACCAGATGCTCGGGCTTGGAGGGATCCCGTTCGATCCTCTCGCGGATTCGATGGATATGCACCATGACGGTATTGTCTTCGCTCAGCATATCCTCTCCCCACACGCGTTCGTACAGCTCCCTCTTGCTGAAGATTCGGTTCGGATGCTTACAGAGAAACAAGAGCAGTTGAAAAACAAGTGAAGGACAATGCGAAATACGGCCTTCTACGGTGAGCGTTCCTTCCAAAGCATTCACCTGGAAACGGCCGAAGTCGTAAATATCGGCGGTCCGGTGCTCTTGCGGCGGTTTGGACATCAGATACCGGCGCAGCTGAGCCTGCATCCTCGCCACGACCTCAAGCGGATTAAACGGCTTCGTGATATAATCGTCCCCGCCTACCGCGAATCCGGATAATTTATCGAAATCGGATGTTCTCGCCGTTAAGAACAGGACGGGAGCATCCGTCGTCCTGCGAATGAACGGACAAATGTCGAGGCCGCTGGAGCCCGGCATCATCACGTCGAGCAGCACGATATCGTATCGTTTCCGCTCACATGCCGCTAGCGCGGTTTCCCCGTCATAGGCGGTATCGATGTCCGTGAATCCTTCTTTGCGCAGCACGGTATCCATGATTTCCACGATCGCACGTTCATCGTCGACAATCAGGATTTTGGCGTCCTTCATCCGTCATCACTCCAGGTAAGGATGCGTCTATTGTACCATGTGAGATGAACGGAATTGGAAATGGAATCTTACCGTTACCTTAATTTTCACTTCATGCTCCGTCGGAAGATTAAACGAGAATTAAAGAACCGTTTCATAGAAGGAAAGCTTCTTAAGCTACACTGATCCTACCTGGAAGCGAGGGAGGATCATGGGGATGAAAAGAGAATCCAGAAGTATCTTGTCTTGCCGGGGAGCGGTCTTCTTAGCGTCACTTGTTCTCGTTATCGCCGGCTGCAGCGGCAAAGATGACGGCCATGAGGAAAAGGAGGAGATTACCATGGCTGGGCAGAAGATTTTCGGTCGATGGGTCAAGATTTCGTATCCGACGTGGAGACGTTCCGGCAAACCTCGGCTATACGGCTGAACGGGTATGACTCACGGGTATGGGAGGATCAAACCGGGCGAAAGGGATTGACCGCGGCCATAGACGACAAAGGGACGATCGCCGGCATTCGAATCCTCCCTCATACCCCTCATCCCGAGACCGACGATGCATACTCGAAGACCGTTTTCGATTTTCCGTTTGAAGGGGAATGGCTGGTTTTCTGGGGAGGGCACAACATTCTGCTCAACTACCACTACGAGTTTGAACCCGTGCGTTATGCCTATGATTTTCTGAAAGAGAGAAACGGCTATAGTTACGAGGGGGATCCGAAGCGGAACGAAAGCTACTTCGCCTTCGATCAAGACGTTCTCGCTCCGGCAGAGGGCGTCGTGGCGGCGGCAGTCGACGGCAGCCCGGATAATAAGCCTGTAGGCCAAGTGGACGAAACACGGCCGGCAGGAAACATGGTGGCCATCCTGCATCGCAACGGCGAAATGTGGGGTATCACTGAATATGAGAAAAACTAAACCCCGTTACATCCCGTGATCGGACGTTACCGGGTGTTACAAAAACCCAATAAAATAAAGGAAATGTGAGTGCGTGAGTGTGTCCAGTATGGATAGAGGACGACCTGACGGAGTGAGACGAAATTCCGCCGGATCGCCCTCTTTTTGTTGTTTCAGCCGGACGAGTAACGCATCGACGCGCGGATGTCTGCAAAATCGTTAGAACCCGCGTTACTACGGCGTTAGCGGCGTTACTGGCCGCGCGGCAACGATCCAAAATCGGCCCGAAACGGCCCGGATCGCCGCAGTTATTTTCGCAACTTATTATCGCAACCAGCGCGCATTTTCGCAACCAAAGCAAAACCCGCGCCGCTGCTGGGTTTTCAGCTTTTTCGCACGGCCTCGCCCGCCGCCATTTTCGCAACCGCAAAAATGATATAAAAATCTATCATAATCGACAAAAAATTAAGCCGATTCATGTTTTGCGGCGGCCTCTTCGCGTTCGCTTCCATTCGTCGATCTGGACAACGTTCCCGTCCTGTCTCGCGGGTGATCTTGACCAGACAACAACCCTTCGATATACCCTTCTGCTTTGATCTGATTACCCACCGTCAGTTGTTGAAATTTAGCAAGGAGTACCAGCGCATCTGGCGAAGGAAGCTCTTCCTGATGTGAAATTACACCAGAAACTCTTTCTTTCCCTGTCAACAACCAATCGGTAGAAACATCGAAGTATTCGGCGAGCATAATGATAATATCAATTCCAGGCTTCATTTCATCACGCTCAAACCTACTCAAATTATTGAAATTTAATATTTCCATCAGCTGCCTCTGTTTCAATCCCTTAGATTCGCGTAAAAAGGCGATTCTCTTTCCTAAGGTATCCACTATGTAAGTTCACCTCATTCCCATACTTAATTGATGTAAAAACACATTTTATTCGTTGACATGATGTGAATTTACATTTACAATTGCAATAGATAGAAAAGTACATCACACAGCGATTCTATCACACCTAAGAAGTCACAAACAGTCGATCTTTGAAAACTGAATACGAGAATCCGAGATTTTCACGCCTCAAACGGAAGAAGGTGAGACAAAATGAACAAACTGCTTCAGGATCAACGCGAGGCATCGGCTGCGATCGTCCGGGAACTTCTCGGAGACATCCAGCTGAATGTGACGGAAGGTGAATTTGCCGTATCCTTCGCAATCGAAGAAGCGATGGAAAGCTATGCGGACCTGTTAAAAAGGCAGGAGCAAGAGCTGATCGCCGAGCTGCATCGCACGGTGCTCCACTTGAGCGCCAAGATCGCCGCGACGCGCAACCTGTGGAAGATCGCGGTTCACGAAACCGGCAAGCAGCAAGGCTTGAGGATGGCAGAAGACAGCAACGAAAGGGGTGAATCAGCATGAGGAAGCGTCAGCTGTCGCCGCTTGGCATGGCAGTAAAAATGCGCCTGATCGAAGTGGGGAAAACGCAAGTCGAGCTCGCCAAAGAGATCGGCACCAGCGGCAAATACCTCCACCTGATCCTGATCGGCGAACGATCCGGGAGAACCTTCATCCCCAAGATCGCCCAGGCGCTGGGGATGAGCCCGGATAAACTGGACAAGATTGCGTAAGAGCGAAGCAGCTTTCCTCCTGAAGGCGCTGGAGCTTTGTATCCGTCGGTAGCGTCCATCTACCGAGAGATCAAGTCAATGACAAGGCGGCGGCTTACTTCTTAGTGGATGGCGTTTTGCCGTCCAACTTCACGGAGCCGTCGAGTTTGACGGAACCGTCCATTTTCACGGTGTTTGCCATAGGCGTTCCCTCCTTTCCGGCTCCAGCGCCGTCAGGAGGGAAGCTGCCGCTCTTACGAATCTATGAATCTATCGTACATCAAGCCCGCAGGGCATTCTACCAAATCACTTCATTAAATTACTTTAGGGAAAAGCCGCAAGAGAGGAGGGAACACATGCAGCTAGAACTGACCGTCACGCAAGTGTCGGAGCTCATGGGCGTGTCCAGCCAAGCGATCCGCAAGAAAATCAAGGAAGGCGAGTTCGTCGCCAAGCAAGCGCAAAGGGCCGAAGGCAAGGGCCGTCCGGGCTACGTGATCCCCGTGTCCTCCCTCCCGGTCGATGTCCAGCGCAAGTTCTGGACGACGAGCGAAGTGGCCGCCGCATCCGATATCGGCCCCGCCGAGCCGGACAAGCCGGAACCGACCGGAATCCCGTACACGCTGGCGGAATTGGAACATGCCGTCGGCAAAGCGAAGTTCCGGGAGATGATGGCCGAGGCCGAATACAAGATGGAAATCGTCGAGCAGGCGATGAACCCGCCGAAAGGCGTCGAGCGAACGCTCTGGATCACTCGCCTGGCGAAGAAGTACGGCAAGAGCACGGCCACCCTTTACCGGGACATGGAAAGATTCGAGGAATGGGGGGTTTTGGGACTGATGAGGAAGTCGCGACTACTGACGCAAGGGCCGCAGCGGACTTCCATTGAACCCGAGGTCGAGAAGTTTATCCGCATGAAGTACCTGGACCGGCGCAAGCCGAAATCGGCGCACATCTTCCGCGAAACAGTGAAATTCTGTGAGACAAACGGTTACAAGGAGCCGTCCCGCGCGAGCGTGTTCCGGTACATAAGCGACATGGAAGACTACGAGCCGGACCTGTGCTGCCTTGCTCGTGAAGGTGAGGAGGCATACTGGAAGAGATTCGCCGAGAAGGCGACCCGCAAGGAGCCGGAGTTCGTCAACCAGGTCTGGATGGGCGACCACCACAAGCTGGACCTGTTCATCAGCTATCGCGGGCGTGCGATCCGCCCGTGGCTGACCGTCTGGTTCGATGTATGCAGCCGCACCGTTGTCGGCTGGTGCCTCTCCGATCAGGCCAATGGTCGCACGATCGCCCTGGCGCTGCGCCACGCGCTGCTGCCGAAGAAGATCGTGAACGACGACGGCACCGAAGACACGCTGGAGATCGGCGGCATCCCCGGTATGCTCTACATCGACAACGGGGAGGACTACAAGGCGCAAGTACGCGCCGGGAAAAAACATGAGGATTGGGAACTGTCGCGGGAAACGCGCGGCATCTGCGCATCGCTGGACATCAAGGTCCAGTTCGCGACGCCGTACCATCCCTGGGCGAAGGCGCACGTCGAGCGATTCTTCGGCACCTTCACCGATCAGTTCACGCGCTACCAGCCCGGCTGGTGCGGACCGAACAACGAAGACCGGCCCGAGGGCTTCGATGAGAAGATTGCCCACGAAAAGGGACAGCTGCTAAACCTCGAAGAGCTGTCGGAGCGCATCGAGGCGTATTTGTACGACTATCACACGACGGTGCACCGGACGATCGGCATGGCACCGATGCAAAAGCATTTCTCCACACCGAAAATTCGCGAAGGCTTCGCCGACGAACGCGCCCTGGACATCTGTCTCATGGACGTGGAACGTGCGAGTGTATCCGCGAACGGTATCGAACGGTTCGGCACGCGGGGGCGTCCTCGCTGGTACTGGCACCCGGAACTGCCCGCCTACGCCGGACAGAAGGTCATTATCCGCTACGACCCGAACCGGATCGGTGAGCTGCTCGTCTTCCACCCGAAGACCGGCAAGTACCTGTTCACGGCAACCAACAAGGAGCTGCTGGACTTCAACGCCACGAAGGACGACGTGCAGGAGTTTCTCAAGCGGCGCGCGGCCCGGCGCAAGCAGGTCAAGCAGATGCTGCACGAATCGCAGGCCACGCTCGAACAGGTCGTCAGCGAACGCCAGGGAGCCGGTGCCCGCATGAAGAGCGGATCGGTCAGCGGCGCGAAAAGCAACGTCCGGGCGATGCTCGGCACCGAGCAGGTCGTCAAGCAGCGTGAGGAGCAAGCGAAGCAAGGAAACAAGTCGAAACGCCCGGCCAAGACGGTCAGCGCGTTCGAGGAGTACATCCTGCGCGAGGGCACGGAAGGATAATCAATCAAAGGAGGTAATGCCAGATGGCAGTAGCACAGCTGGTTCAATTCGAGGGGGACGTGTCCAAAGAAAGAACCCTCCTCCAGAAGGTCGTTCAGGAAGAGGGCGCAAAGATCACAGATGTGGCTCGGGAACTGGGCAAGTCTCGGAGCACCATCTCCCTCTATATTAACGGAAAATATCCCGAAAGTGAAGAATTGCGGGAAACGGTCAGAAATTACCTGCGCAACATCGGCGTGTGGGAGGACGAGCAGGACGAGGTGGGACAAGCTCCCGCCGTCAGCTACATCACCGGCGCGGATGAGCTCCCCTTCATCGAGACAAGCGATGTCAAGCGGATGCGGTACGTGCTGAAGAAGGCCGCGACGAAGCAAAAGTTCGGCATCGTCGCCGGTGATCCCGGCCTCGGCAAGACCGAGACGCTGAAGAAGTACCTGCTAACGAATCCCGGCAGCGCGATCTACGTCCGCTGCAAGAGCACGCACACGGTCAAGAGCCTTCTTCAGGAACTGGCCGACGCGCTCGGCCTGCCGGATTACGGATCGGCCAGCCAGCTGACGCGCCGGATCGTGAAGCAGCTGAAGCGCACGCCTTTCTTCCTCATCTTCGACGAGGCCGATCTGCTGAAGTCGGCGGATAAATACGAGGCGCTGCGCGACATCTACGACGAAGCCGGGAACATCGGCGTCGCTCTGGTCGGCAATCTCGCCCTGGCGGAAATGTTCCTCGACTTCGCGGACATGCGCCCGGAGCTGAAGCGCTTGGCCGACCGCGCCCCGTTCCACCAGCGCCTGCAAGGGCCTTCCCGCGAGGAGGTCGAGCAGCTGCTCGAACGGGTGAACCTGACAAGCGGCGCGCGCAAGCTCATGATTCAGATCGCCCTCAACCCGCGCAAGGGCGGCCTGCGCAACTGCGTCGAGATTCTGGACGTGCTGCTGGACATGACCAAGGGCGAACCGATCACCGAAGAAATGGTCCTGCACATCGGCCAGATCAACCTGAACGCCAATGCGTGAGCAAGTACCAATGCAGCTGTTGCCGGAAGTGAAGCAATTTTTCGAGCGTTTCATCCAAGCCGTCACGGCCACCGTCCGCGCCATCGTGCAGGCGGTGGCGAAGCACTATCCGGCGCTTCGGGCGATCGTCGAGCGGGAAGACATCCGCCGGAAGCGGATCAAGCAGCTGTCCTACCGGAAGAAGAGAAGTCAGGCCAAGAACTGGCGCAAGTGGCGCAAGCGAAGGAGGAGGCGGCCTGCGCGATGAAGGACAAGCGACACGCCCGCCCCAAGTCCTCCCCGCCTCCGCAAATCAAGCCCTCACGCCGGGCAAAGCATGCCGAATGGGTGCGTTCCTGGCGACGGCGGGTCGCAGCCGCACGGGAACGCGGACGGGAACGCCGCCGCCTGTATGGGGGCAAACCTCTCCGCATTTACGATGTCGCATATGAAACGCCGGAAGGCGACATCCGCGTCGCATATGTGGAAGGCGTGGTCGATGAGGCGGGTGCCGTCTCCTATGTGCTGGGGCGCTACGCTGTGGCCGACATCGTGAGAGTGATTCACACCGGGTACCTGAACCCGCCGCCGGAGCGCCCCGGCACGATGCCGGACGGCAAACCGAAGCTGGAACTAAAACTGGATGAATTGTGGTGATGACCGTGGCATCAACGAAGGGCCACACGGGAACGCCGATTCCGAAACGGGAGGTCGAACTGCGCGCTACCTGGTCAAGCGAATGCGTCACACGGCCAATGACCGAAGAGGAGCGGCTCAAATACGGGGTCGCATCCCCGCCGAAGATCACGAACGCAGACGGCGTTCAGGAAAGGAGGCCGATCACCTTGCCGCCGCGCAAGTACGAACACGTCACGAAGGAACTTGTGCTCGCCGAGTTCGCCAAGGGCAAGACGATCCATCAGATCGAGCAAGAGCAAGGCATGAAAATGAACACACTGCAAGCGAAGCTGCGCGCCTGGGGCATCCGCAGCCCGCGCTCGCCGTTCAAATCCGAGAGCGAAACGATGAAACGTCCGCCCTCCCCGACTCCGGCCAGCCGATCGGACAGCCGGATCGAGGACATCATCTGCGACGTGCAGCTGGAGCTGCGCCGGGCGATGAGCAAGTTCCCACGTTTCCACTCGGCACATGAAGGCTATGCGGTGCTGAAGGAGGAAGTCGAGGAAGCCTGGGAAGCAATCAAGGCGAACGACCCGATCCACGCCCGGATCGAGATGATGCAGGTCGCCGCGATGGCGATCCGCTTCTTGCACGACATCCCCATACCGAAGGAGGCGGTCCTATGACCACGACGCCGAAACCGACGAAGCGGAGCGCCTCCCCGACGATAAAGCGCCGCAAGCGAAAGCAAGAGAGGAAGCCGACGAAAGCCGAGCTCCGCCGCATCCTGGGCATCGAGCCTCCGCCGCCGAGGCCGAAGATCAACCGGAAGAAGCTGGCGCGGGAAGTGGCAGGCCGCTGGCACGATTCGCGCATCACGCACATTGAGCTCTCCCACTATTTCAGCATGGTCGGCGGCATGATGCTCGCGCAGATCAAGGCCAAGGCCGCGAGGAAGGCTTCCGTGTTCGACGATCACCGGATCACGGACGAGGAGCTCGGCTTCCTGAAATTTATGAGGGCCATCTGCGATTACCACGACAACCGGCGAGAGGTCAAAACCTACGCCGACATCGAAGCGATCGTCGAAGGACGGTTCGTTTCAGGGCAAAAAGGCGGTGAAAGCGATGACGAAAAAATGGGCCTCATCCAAAAGTAAACCGGCGCATACGGAGCGGACCGTGATGGCAACTCCTCCCGATCCGAACCGCTGCTTCGTTCACTTCTCCCGCATTCTGACCGCCGGAACGGCTGCGGTTTGCCTGCACAGCCTCCTGCGGCAGGTGGAGAAGCAGCCATCAGGCCGCCCGATCGAGGCGATTCGCTTCGACCCGGACAGTCTGATCATGGAAGTGCTGTTCGTCCCGCTGGAAGGAGGCGAAGTGTCGCATGCAGAGCATCAAGGAGGCGCTGGAAGGTAACGAATCGCTTCAGGCGCGCCTGGCCGAAGTGATGAACCGGTACACGCCGGACTATTTCCGCGAACGGCTGCCGGAGCTGGCGGAGCTCGGGGCGACGGACGATCAAATTCGCAAGGCGTCCGCGCAGCTGCTCGACCGGGTTCGGCAAGCCGAGCAATGCCAGGGCTGCACGGACTACGCCGCCTGCCGCCGCCCTGCCGGTCAGGAAGGCATGCAGATACATCTGGACATCCAAAGCGAGCACATCACAAGCCTGCACAGCATGTGTGAACCGTTCCGGGCGCATCACCGGGAGCTGCGCTGGCAGCGGCTGCTTTCCCTCTCCGGGAAGGCCGCCAGCGACAAAGACTTCACGTTTGATAACTTCCCAGATGCGCAGAAGCGGCGTCACAAGCAGCTATGCGCGTACATTCACCGATTCGCCCAAGAGTTCGCGCCCGGCGCAAGCGACAAGGGCGTTTACATATACGGACCGCCGGGAACGGCGAAGACGCACCTGGTCCTCTCGATGGTCAACCGGTTGGAGGAACGCCGCGTGCCGGTGCTGTTTATCCGCACCGACGCGATCTTCCGAAACATGCGCGGCATGCTCTCGAAGAAGGAATCGCTCGATACCCTGATCGAGGCGTACTGCACGACGCCGGTGCTCGTCATCGACGAGTTCGGCCAGGAGGCCGGAACCGAATTTACGGTCGATGTCATGTTCGAGATCGTGAACGCCCGTTTCACCGGCAACCTGCCGACGTTCGCGACGAGCAACTATGCGCCCGACCAGGTGTATGAGAAGGCCATGCGCAAGCACCGCCTGGAAGAAAAGGTCGAAGCGATCCGCAGCCGCCTGAACCAGATGATGAAGCATGCGCACATGGATGGCGAGGACGGTCGCAAGAAAGACCGCGAAACCTTTTGAAAGGAGGCGAGACCATGCTGCTGCAACTTTTGAGCCAAGCCATACGCCACCGGGACGAACCTCCCGCCCTCCCTGTCAGCCACGAGCTGGAACGCGCTCGGACGGAGCTGGCGGTCGCCTGGCAGCACTTCGACCAAGCGGAACCGGCGTTCGTGGACGCCGCGATCCATCGCCTGGTCGCCGCCGAGAGGGCGTACTGCACGCTGCTCAAGGAACAAAAAATCTCATTCAGCGAAAGGAGTTTTTCCCTTGAAATCATTCAATAAGAAAATCAACAAAACCGGAGCCATCACCCTGCCGTCCGCTCTCCGCCGCGACTTCGGCCTGACCGGCGGCGAAAAATTCAAAATCGAAGTATGCGCCGAAGACGGCACGATCCTCCTTCAGCGCACGAACGGGCAATGCCTGTTCTGCGATTCCGACAAGCAGCTGATCGTCCACAAGGGCCGGTTCGTGTGCGCCAAGTGCGTCGAACAGATGGACGTGGACGTGTCCGAGCGGAAATTCGCGAACGCCTTCGTCGGGCAGGAGGCGAGCTCATGAGCACATCCCTCGCCCAGCTCGTCGATGAAGCGATCATCCTGGAGCGTAAGATGAAGGAGGACAAGAAGCGGCTCGACGCCATCAAGGCCGAGCTGACGACGGCAGCCTATGCGGAAATGGACAACAAGAACCTGTCCCATCTGCAAATCTTCGGCACCGCCGGTCGTTTCAATGCCGTTTACAAGGAAAAGTTCGAGATTGACAACTACGAGCGCCTGCTGACCGTGCTCGGCGAGCTCGTCCGGGCGAAGGTGGCCCGCAAGGAAGAGGTCAAATACGATGTCGAAGCGAGATTCAAAGCGGCCCTCATCGCCCTGTTCAAGGGTGATTACAGCCGGGACATCCAGATCGACGACGTGCTGCGCGAACTTGGCCTCTCCCCCGACGCGATAAAGACCGTCAAAAAGAAGCTCAAGGGCGAATACCTGAAGGACAAGAAACTGCTGGAGGCGCTCGGCATCCAGGGCGATCTGGAAGAGGAACTCGATGCGATCCGACTGGCGAAGAATGCCGAGCTGATTGACCGATTCTTCGCCGAACTGACCGAGGAACAAATCGAGATCGTGAGAAAATCCGTTTTCGTCGAAGACAACATCAGCGTGGGCTTCGAATACGTAAAGGAGGACGATGCAAATGGCAATGCCGGTTCAGAAGATTGAGGAAATGACGCGGGTGGAAATGAGCCCCGACTTCGACAAGCTGTTCGACGCCGATCTGAATGCCGCGACCGGGGGTATGTACCGCCGCCAGATGACCGTCGAAGAGTGCCAGCGCCTGACCGGGAAGGAGTGATTCCGCCATGAAGATCACTCCCGAGCAGCGCCGCAAAATCTTCGGGCTTCAGAGACAGCACGGCATCGAGGAGGATAATCTGCGGTCAATCGTCGAGCAGATCAGCGGCGACCGCAGCATTTCCGCCCTGACCAAGGAGCAGGCGATCAAGGTGATCGACCGGCTTTGCAAGCTCGTCGGCGAAGCGCCGAAACCGCGCGAGCACCGGGCGACGGACGCCATGCTCGGCAAAATCCGTCAGCTGGAGAAGGAGCTCGGCTGGGCAGACGAGCCCAAGCGTCTCCAGGGCTTCGTCAAAAAGCTCACCGGCGTGGAACGGATCGGCTGGCTGACGAAGCAGCAAGGCATGAAGGTGATCGAGGCGCTGAAGAAGATGCGCGATCGCGGTTATCAGCGCGCCGCGCCGTAGGGGCTGGCCGTGTGAGTAGGCGGAGCGCCTCGCGCCTTCTGGCGGCGACGTACCTCATCTGCCCTGTCTGCCGCCACGTCTCGGTCATTCAGCGGCGAAGGTGCAAGCTGAAGAAATCCGGCCACATCAAAACGCTGTGGTGCCCGTCCTGCCAGGCCGTCACCCAGCACACCGAAGCCAAAGAATGGGAAATCGCGAGACAAAATGAAGACGATGCGATATAATGCCAGGAAGGAGGATGACAATGGAGTTGACGGAAGAGCTCGTCTCCGAAGTCAGCTGCGAGGAACTGCCTCATCCTTACAGGAAGATGGCCGAGCTGATCGGCGTGCCTGCGACGCTGGAGCTCGCGAAGCACTTCGGCGGCACCTACGAGTACATGCCGAAGTTCGACAAGGCCATCGGCCCGGCTCGGGACCGCATCATCTGCAAGGAATTCGACGGGACCAACTACAAAGACCTAGCCCGCAAATACAACCTGTCGGAAACGTATATCCGCAGCCTGACCCGACCGAAGGAAGCAGGCGAGCAGCTGGCCCTATTCGATGATTAGCAAGTTTTCCTATAAGTAGTTTACCGCGTGAAAAAACTAACGGGGTGTGATCGAGTCCGATCGCACCCCTTTGTTATGCTCACAATAGACCAAATCTATTGTGAGCATTTTTCTTTTTGGGAGGGAACTAGCATTGGATCAACTGCCAACCGGCGCACTTATCACCACTATCTCCGTGATGGGTTCCATTCTGCTCACGCTTGCCAGCATCATCGGGTATTTCCTCAAAGACATTCGCGCCAGCGTGAAAGAGAATCAGACAGCCCTGGACAAGAACCTTCAGGAGATCGAGAAGGACTTCTCGGAGTTTAAGGCCGAGCTTCCGCAGAAGTACGTCCTGAAAGACGACTTCAACCGCGCCCTGAAGGAGCTGAAAGACGATCAGACGCGGGCGATCGCGGGGCTTGAGCATAAAGTCGATACGCTCACCCGCGACGTGCGGGAAATGCTCCAGAGCGTGAGCAAACTGACGGGAGCTGGAGGGAAAGGCGAATGAACAACAAGGAAGCGAAAGAAATCCGGGGATTCATCCTGACGATCCTCAAGGTCCAATATCCGAGCCCGGCCAGCGACCGGCTGATCTCGCTGACACTGAACGACAGTCAGCTGGACGGATCGCTGCCGCAAATCCGCAGACACCTGCACTACCTCGAAGAGAAAGGATACGTCCGCACCGAGGAAGGCAACGAGCTCGGCATCCAGCGCACGATGGCCACCCTGACCGCCAAGGGCATCGATCTGCTGGACGGCAACATCCCGGATGATCCTGGTGTGCTGGTGATCCGCTGATGAGCAGCCGCCGCAAGCACAGCAAAGTGCTTCAGCTGCCGCCGGAAATCGTCGAGGCGGTCAACAAAAAACTGACGACCGGCGCAACGTACCGCGACATCGCGGACTGGATCAATCAGATGGCCGAGAAAACCGGCGTCGAGGTCAGCCACATGGCGGTGCAGCGGTACGGCAAAGACTTCCTCGGTCGGCTGGAGAAGCTGCGGATCGCCCGCGAGCAGGCCAAGGCGATCATCGAAGACAACAAGGACCGACCGGCCACGGAAATGACCGAGGCGGCGTCCAATCTGGCCGTGCAGCTCATCCAGGAAACGCTGATGGCTGCCCAGGACGAGGGCGGCGTGATCGACAAGGGCTTGATCGAAACCATGAAGGCGCTCGCCCAACTGGAACGCAGCTCGGTTCAGCGCGAGAAGCTGAAGCTGGAGTTCCGGCAGAAGGCCGAGAAGGCCGTCAAGGCGATCGAGGAAACCGGGCGACAAAAGGGGCTTGACGCGGAAACGCTGGCCTACATCAAAGAGCAAGTCTACGGCATCCTATGACGCGGCCTGCGATCCAGCTTACCGAATACCAGCGCAAATGGGTCGAAGACAAGAGCCGGTTCAAAATCTCCCTGAAAGCCCGGCAGACCGGCTTCTCGTTCGCGGTTTCGCTGGAAGTCGTCCTCGACTGTCTCGATCACCGAACGACGTGGGTGCTCCTCTCACGCGGGGAACGGCAAAGCAAGGAGCTCATGGAGAAGGTCGCCATGCACACCCGCGCGATCGGCGTTGCCTGCGAGGAGCTGGAGACGACCTTCCGCATCGACGACCAGGACATCCGACAGCTGGAAGTCCGCTTCCCGAACGGCAGCAAGATCATCGGCCTTCCGGCCAACCCGGACACCGCGCGCGGCTTCTCCGGCAACGTCGTTCTGGACGAGTTCGCCTTCCACGCGGACAGCCGAAAAATCTGGACGGCCCTCTACCCGACGATTACGCGGGGCTACAAGCTGCGCGTCATCTCGACGCCGAATGGCAAGTCGGGCAAGTTTTACGACCTGTGGATGGACAACACAGGCACCTGGTCGAAGCATTTCATCGACATCTACATGGCGAAGGAGCAAGGGCTCAATCTCGACATCGACGAGCTGCGCAAGGGCTGCGAATCGGAGGATGACTGGCTGCAAGAGTTTTGCTGCGAGTTCATCGACGAGGCCGGATCGCTCCTCCCTTACGAGCTCATCACCCCTTGCGAGACGGACGAAGCGACGTTCGCCCTGCCGGAGGACTTCTCCCCGATCGGCGATCTTACACTCGGCGTGGACATCGGACGCAAGCGCGACCTGACCGTCATGTGGGTGCTCGAATACACCGGCACGCTGTACTGGACGCGAGCGATCCACGTTCTGGAGAAGCAGAAGTTCAGCGTCCAGCGCGAGCAGCTGTTCACCTACCTGTCCATGCCGCGCATGCGCCGGGCTTGCATCGACGCTACCGGCATCGGCATGCAGCTCGCCGAGGAGGCGGTCGAGGCGTTCGGCACCAAGGCCGAGGCCGTCGAGTTCACCGGGCCGGTCAAACAGGAACTCGCGATCACCCAGCGCCGGACGTTCGAGGACAAGGCCGTGCGCATTCCGATCGACCGGGTGCTGCGCAACGACCTGCACTCGGTTCAGAAGATCACGACGGCAGCCGGGAACATCCGGTACGCCGCCGAACGCAGCGAGAACGGCCACGCGGACCGCTTCTGGGCGCTTGCCCTCTCGCTGCATGCAGCAATCAATAACCCGTATGTGTCGCTGGATGTAACGGTCGCCCGGCGCAGCACAGCGCGGAGGATGATGGAGGGATACGGATGATTCTCGGTCCAGACGGCAAACCAATCAAAAAACCGGATACGAGCGAGATCGCCCGCGTCCTGAACACGTTCGGCGCATTTATGAAGTCGCTGCCGAACCCGGACATCATCCTGAAGAAGACCGGCAAGTCGGCGGAGATTTTCGAGGAGATGAAGACCGACGCGCATGTGTGGGCGGAGCTCACCAAGCGCAAAAGCGGCGTCCTCTCCAAGGATTGGGACGTACTCCCTGCCTCCGACGACAAGCGCGATCTGGAGATCGCCGCCTTCATCAAGGAGACGTTCGAGCGGCTCAACTTCGACCAGGACATGCGGCAAATGCTCGACGCCGTATTCGCCGGTCGGAATATTCACGAGCTGATCTGGACGGAACGGGAAGGTCGCTGGACGATTGCCAACATGAAGGACCGCCCGATCGAATATTTCACCTTCGACATCGACGGGAACCTTCGCTTCCTGAAGAGCTTGGCCGACATCGAGGGCGAGCCGGTGCCGCCGGGCAAGTTCCTGACCGTCGTCCACGAATCAGGCGACGATCACAACCCCTACGGCGTGGCGCTGGCGACGAAATGCTTCTGGGCGTGGCAGTTCAAGAAGCACGGGTTCAAGTTCTGGGCGATCTTCATGGAGAAGTACGGCATGCCGACCGCAGTCGGCAAGTATCAGCCCGGCACGTCGCAAGCCGATCAGGACCGGCTGCTCGATGCGCTCGTCTCGCTCGTCCAGGACGCGGCGGTCGCAATCCCGGCCAACTCATCTGTGGACTTCATCGAAGCCGGTGACGCGAAAGGCGACGCGCACGAAGCATTCCTGCGCTTCTGCAATGCGGAAATCTCGAAGGCGATCCTCGGCCAGACGCTGACGACCGAGCTGCCGACCGGCGGATCGTTCGCCGCCAGCAAGACGCACGAGGGCGTCAAGGACGAGATCATCGAGGCGGACGCCAAGATGCTCATGAGCGCGATCAACACGGACCTGATCCCGTTCCTGGTTGCCTTCAACTTCGGCGAGGTCGATTCGTATCCGTACTTCCATATCAACTTCGAGACGGAAGAAGTGCATAAGGAATGGGTGGAACGCGATGAGAAGCTGGTCAATATGGGCGTGCCGATCGCGGTGGACTACTTCTATGAGAAGTACAACATCCCTCGCCCCGGCAAGGATGACGTGCTGGTGAAGAAGGCGGAAGTCGCCCCTTCCCCGCTGTTCGCGGAACAAAACGTCTCACAAAAAGCGCGAAAAACGCACGACCATGATCGCGAGCTGCACGTCGTCCAGTTCGCCGCAAGCGAGGACGACCAGCTGGAGAGGGCCGATCAGCTTCAGCTGCTGTTCGCCCGGTCCGTGGACGCTGCGCAGCCGATCGTCCGCCGGATGTGGAATCACCTGGTCCAGCAAGTGCGTGAATGGAAGGACTTCGGCGCTGCCGATGTCAAGCGTTTGCAGCCGGATCGGGATGCGATCGCCGAACTGGCCGAGCTGATGAACCGCACCGGCATCGTCGCCTATGCGATGGGCGAGTACGGCGCGCACCTGGATTACCTGAAGGCCGAGCGCGAAGGCAGCGCCTCCTTCGCGGATGAAGACGACGAGCTGACGTATAAGGTCATTGCCAAGCCGGTCAAATTCGAGGAGGCGATCCGCTACTTCTCGCAGCTGATGCCGCTGAACATCGAGCAGTACCGGAAATTGAATGAGGAGCTGAAGGCGAAGCACTTCACGCTGGCTGGCGTGCAAAGCCAGGATATGGTCCGGGCGATCCACGAAGCGCTGCTCGCTTCCCTGGAACAAGGGACGACCTTCGACGACTTCCTGAAGTTCGTGGACGCCAAGGCGGCGACGCTCGGCATCGCCGAATCGGACCCGTGGCACATGGAGACGGTGTTCCGCAACCAGATTCAGACGGCCTACAACACCGGCCAGTATGAAAAGCTTCAGCAGCCGGAAATGGTGGATATGTTCCCCTTCTACCGGTATTCCGCCGTCATGGATTCGGGCACGCGGGCCAGTCACCGGGCAATGAACGGCCTGATCGCGCATCGCGACGATCCGATCTGGCAGGAATGGTGGCCTGCGAACGGGCATCGCTGTCGGTGCGGCGTGATCGCGATCAACAAATACCGCGCCGCCCGAGAAGGCATCACCCCGGCCAACTTCAGGCCGGACGTATCACCCGATCCGGGCTGGGCCAAGCCCCCGAGCGTCTCGCTTAGGGAAGTGCCCGAATCGGTCAAAGACCGCGAGGAATAAGGAGGCAAACAAGCGATGAAATGGTATGAAGTGTTCCGCGCCGGGCGCTATGAGCCGCAAGGTGACTTTACCGAAGACGACATTCAGCAAGTCGTGGACAACTACGACCCGAACAAGTTCGAGGCGCCGATCGTCATCGGGCATCCGAAGCAGGACGATCCGGCCTTCGGCTGGGTGTCCGCCCTGAAGCGCGAAGGCGACAAGCTGCTGGCATCGTTCCGCCAGGTGGTGCCCGAATTTTCGGAGGCGGTCAACGCCGGGCGTTACAAGAAAGTGTCCGTCCGCTTGCGCAAGACGGACAATGGATGGACGCTGCGGCACGTCGGGTTCCTCGGCGCAGCCGCCCCGGCGGTGGAAGGACTGAAGCCCATCGAGTTCTCCCAGGAGGACCGTGAAGGCATACAAATCGACCTGGAATTTTCAGGTGAAAACAAGGAGGCCAAGAAGATGCCGGACAACAAGGATGACATCAAAAAAGAAGTGCGGGCCGAGCTTGAAAAAGAGTTCGCCGCCGAGCGTGAGAAGCTCAAGAAGCAAATGGAGGCCGACTTCGCCGCCGAGCGCGAACGGTCCCGCAAGCAGCTGGAGCGCGAGCGCGACATCCACGCTCTGATCGACGAGCACAAGACGAAGCTCCCTCCGGCGCTGCGGACCGGCCTGGCCGAATTCATGCAGCAGCTGCCTGACGAGGAGACGGTCGAGTTCTCGGCGGAAGGCAAAGCGGTGAAGCAATCGCCGTATCAGTTCTTCCGGTCGTTTGTCGGCAATCTGCCGGACAAGGACGCGCTGTTCACCGAGTTCGCGAAGAACCAGGCGAGCGGCAGCAAGACCGCCGACTTTGCGGTCGGCCCGAACGAGCAGGTCGATGAAGATCGGCTGGAGCTCGACAAAAAGGCCCGCGACTTCGCGGAGAAAAACAAAGTGAGCTACGAAGAAGCGGTCATCGCCGTTTCTCGGGCGTAAGGAGGGCAAGCGGCCATGAACACGCAATATAATCCCGGTCATACGATCACCCGGATCGCTTCCGCCGCGGTCGGCGAATACCGTTTCGTCACCGCAGCCGGAGCACAGGCCGGAGCCGGAGCCGCCGCGATCGGCGTTTCGCTGACCGCCGCCGCAGCTGCTGGCGCAGCGCTGACGGTCGTCACCGGCGGCACGGCCCCGGTCGTTGCAGGGGCTGCCATCAACGCCGGAGATCCTGTCACCAGCGACGCGCAAGGCCGGGCGGTTCCGGCAGCCGCAGGCAACGTCATCAACGGCGTCGCCCTGGAAGCCGCAGCTCTCGACCAGCCGGTCGAAGTGCTGATCGGCGCACCGTATGCCAAGGCATAACCAACCTAAAGGAGGCTAAACCATGCCCGGATTAGAGAAGACGAGGATCGTGGACCCGATCCTCACCAACGTGGCCATCGGCTACAAGAACGCCGAGTACATCGGTGAAAACTTGTTCCCGGTCGTGCCGGTGGACAAGGAGCAAGGCAAAATCCCGAAATGGGGCGCGGAGGCGTTCCGCATCTACAACACGCGCCGCGCGATCCGCAGCAAGACGAACCGCATCGAGATGGACGCGACGACGGTGCCCTACTCCCTGGAGGAAGAAGCGCTCGAAGCGCCGATCGACGACCGCGAGTTGGAGGAAGCAGCGGAAGTGCTGAAGCTCGAAATGAGCCGCACGAAGATGCTGACCGACAACATCCGGCTGAAGATGGAGAAGGACCAGGCGGATGCCGCGCAAAACCCGGCCAACTATTCCGCCGGTCACGTCGAAGCCCTTTCGGGCACCGCCGTATTCACCGATCCGGCCAGCAAGCCGATCGATGTGATCGGCGACGGACGATCGACCATTCGCAGCAAGATCGGCCTGTATCCGAACGTGCTGGAGATCGGCGCGTCCGTGTACGAAGTGCTGAAGAATCACCCGCAGATCATCGAAAAGATCAAGTATTCGATGAAGGGGATCGCGACGACGGACATTCTTGCCGAAATCTTCGACGTGAAGAAAGTCGTCGTCGGCAAGGCGGTGTACGCGGATCGCGACGGCACGATGAAAGACGTATGGGGCAAAAACCTCGTCCTGGCTTACGTGCCGGAGAGCTCCGCCGACATCTGGGTGCCGAGCTACGGCTACACGATGCGCAAGCGTGGCCGCCCGCAAACGTCGAAGTACCGCGACGAGACGGTCAAGTCGAACATCATCCACGTTGCCGATGTGTACGGTGTGGAGCTCACATCCAAGGACGCGGGCTTCCTCATCACCGGTGCGGTATAAGGAGGGCTAGGTCATGGCGGACAAGGAAAAGCAAACGACGGCATCCTACAAGGCTTTGCGCCAGCTGCGGCATAACGACGAGAAGGTCAAGCCCGGCCAGACGGTCGAGCTGACCGAAGCCGAGGCGGAGCGCCTGCTCGATCTCGGCGCAATCGAAGCGCTGGAAAAGCCGAAGTCCGGGGGCAAGAACTCCGGCTCCGGCGGTAAGACGAAGGAAGGCACGGACGATCCGAAAGACGGCGAGAACGACCCGCCGAAAGAATAACGTCCAGACGCTCTATTTTCGATTCTGACGGCTTGGGGGTATAAAAGGACTCACCGAGCCGGACAGGGGCGTTATCACGCGTTATAACGCGGTTTCCGAACGTGCTGGAAGGTTGAAGGGAGTGAACATCGACAATGTACTGCACAATCGACGACCTGCTCGGCCAGATCGACAAGTCGAAACTGATCGAGCTGACGAACGACCGGGACAATCCGGCGGTCGATGAGAACGGACAGGAAATCATCCATGAGGGCAACGCGAACAGCGCGATCGACGCGGCGACGGCGGTTGTGAACACGTACATCGCGATGCGCTACCCCGTCCCTCTCTCCCCCGTTCCGAAAATCGTGAACAAGCTGACGGCGGACATTGCGATCTACAACCTGTTCACTCGTCACTACAACGATGAGGACAACGTGTTCACGCGCCGGTACCGGGACGCGATCAAACTGCTGGAAAAGATCGCGGCAGACGAAGTGAAACTCTCGGCCAATGAAAGCGGCATTCGCACCTACGCCCGCCGCAAGGTGTACGGCGAGGATTTTCGGAGGATGTACGACTGATGGCTGCCGAGGGCGTTCGTGTCGAGGGTGACTGGTCCCGGCTGTTCGAGACGCTCCGCGATCTGAACCTCTCCAAAAGCGAGCTGCGGATGCTGAACGCGCAAATCGCGCAGATCGTCGCTGAAGGCTCGAAGGAGCGGTTCGAGACGGAGCGATCGCCGGAAGGTGAGTCCTGGGAGCCGCTTTCCCCTGCTACGCTCATCGCCCGCGCCATGCGCAGGACCAGACGAAAGGACGGTTCCAGCGGGTATCGGACGAAGCGCGGCAAAGTGTCGAAACGAGCCGAGCGGATCGTCGCCAGCGGTAAGCCGCTGAAGGATACCGGGCGACTGATGCGCTCGATCGCTACGAAGGCGACCGGCGAAGGCGCAGCCATCGGCACGAACCTCGTGCAGGCAGCGATCCAGCAGCTCGGCGGCAAAGCCGGGCGAGGAAAAAAGGTCGAAATCCCGGCCCGTCCTTTCCTCGGCGTATCCAGCAGCGAGGAAGCCGACATCAAGGAGCTCATCCAGGAGTTCATTCGGGAGCGTGTCCAATGATCCACACGGCAAAAAATCTCATCGAAACGACTTTGCAAACCGGCGGAATCAAGCAGATTTTCCGCGACGAAGACGCCTTCGACCGCGTTCGGGCTTCCCCTTCGGCGATCATCCTGACCGCCCGCGAGAAGCTGGAGCCCGATCACCGGAAGGCGGCCAAGTTCGAGAACGCCGGGCGGCGCTTCCTCCGATCGAAGCGATTTAGGCGGATCACGCCGATCGAAGTGACCATCTTCGACCGAGACGAGGAAAAGGTCGATGCCTGGATTCGGTTGCTGCTTGCCGAGCTGCCGGACGGGATCGACGACGGCCAGGGCAATTATACGCCGCTTAGGCCGAAGGAAATCGAATGGATTCCCGACCAAAAGGACCGCGCGGCGGCCACGGTGTTCATCGAATTTGAATGGGGCATCTATACCGACCGCGAGCTCGGCAAGATCGAGCAGGTTCGGATCAACAACATTACGGTGGAGGAGACAAGCCCATGAGTGAAAAAACGAAACCGGCGTCCGACCCGAAACCGGCAGCGGAACAAAGGCCGATCGAAGAATGGCGGGATGCCCTGGGCACCGGCCAGACGCTTTTCGTCGGCCTCCTCGCTGCAAGCGGCTGGGCGGAAGGCTACGAATGCACGCAAAAAGAGTATGAAAAGGCCGTCGAAAGCTTCCTGAAGAAGCCCGTGCGGCCTGATAAGAAAGGATGGTGAACGGGATGCCGACAGGACTTCCTGACGCGAAAGTCGTCATCCAGGACGGCGGCCTCGGCGCATCACACGACGCGGCTGGCGGCGTCCATCTGAAAATCGGTGTTTGCTCGCTGGGCACGCCGAACCAAATATACCGGGTTTCCGACCCGAGCAAGATCGCATCCACGTTCGGGACCGGCGAGCTTGTCCGCGCGCTGCTGGATTCCATGCAGCTTGGCGCTCGTGACATCATCGTCATCCCGGCAGCGGCCAGCGTCGCGGGTACGGTCGGCGCGGTGACGAAAACCGGCACCGGCGGCAGAGTGCTGAATGTAACCGGCACGCCGAACAACCGGTACGACGTGATCGTAAAGATCGTGAAGTCGGGCGCGGCCAACGCGGCGCAGTATCAGCTCTCGCTGGACGGCAGCACGTTCGGACCGGTCCGCACGATTCCGAGCAACGGCACGATCGCCTTGCCGGACACTGGCCTGACGCTGAATTTCACGTCACCGACGCCTCCGACGACCGACAACTTCGTCGAGGGCGACGAATACCGCTTCGAGACGACCGCGCCGCAAATGAGTAATGCCGACTTTTTGGCCGCGATGAACGTGGTCAAAAACAACTCGCTGAATTACGAGTACATCCACGTCGTCGGCGAGAGCGACAGCTCCCTGTGGGCGATGTGCGCTTCTGACGCGGTGGCGCTGGAAGAGAACCACAAGCCGATCCACTTCATCTGCGAAGCGCAGCGGCCCGATGAGGGCGAAACGGTCGATCAGTGGGTGCAAGCCCTGATTACTGCCCGCCAGAGCTTCGTCAGCGACCGCGTGTCCGTCGTCGCCCCGATCGTGCAGGTCGCGGCGCTGGACGGCAGCGTCCGGTGGACGAATCTCGCAGGTGTGTATGCCGGGATTCTGGCACGCGCCCGTGTCAGCGAATCGCCGGGCAAGGTGATGAGCTTCCCGCTCACGAACGTGACGGCGCTCATGGAAGGCATGGACAACAGCCATATCAAAGCGCTCGACGACGCCGGTTACATCACGGCCCGCACGTTTGAGGGGCTCTCCGGCTTCTATATCACGAATGGCCGGATGATGGCGAATGCCGGTTCCGACTTCGAGTTCGTCGAAGTACGCCGGACCGTGGACAAGGCGGCACGGCTCGTTCGCCAGGCCAGCGTCCGGTTCGTGCAAAGCGAAGCGGACGAAGACGGACTCGACAACTTGATCGCCAATCTGGCCGCACCGCTTTCCGGTCAAATGATGTCCGCTGGAGCGCCGGAGATCAGCGACTTCACCCTTTCCATCCCGGAAGGGCAGGACATCTTCTCGACGCGCAGCCTGGACATCGATCTGGCCGTCGTGCCGATCCCGATCATGAAGTGGATCACGGTTCGGCTGAAGCTGCAAAATCCGAATTTAAGCTAAAGGAGGAAGCTGCATGATTAACGGCAAGGTGTACGATTGGGAATCGATCAGCGTCGGCCTGCCTTACGGCGTGGCGATCGCCATCTCCGGAATCGACTACGACGACGAGCTGTCCGCCGAGCTGGCGTATGGCAAAGGCGCGGCTCCGCTCGGTTACGGTAACGGCAACTATACGGCTAGCGCCAAGATCACCCTTCTGCGCGATGAGTTCAACAAGCTGTTGGATTACGCGCGCGGCCAGGGCAAGCCGCTGTACCGGCTGCCGCTCTTCCCGATCACCGTTTCATACGCCAATGACGGCGAGCGCACACGGACGGACGAAATCCGGGGCTGCAAGTTCACGAAAACGTCCAACAAAGGGGCACAAGGCGACACGAAGCTCGAAGTCGAGCTCGAAATCCTTGTGACCGGCCAAATCATCCGCGACGGCGTTCGCGCAATTTGACAGGAGGGTAACGATCCATGAGCAAAGCAGCCAAAGCACCGATCAACAAGGAAGAGCTGAAGCAAAAATATGGGCGCGTGTACGAAATTCGCATCGAAGGGCTGGAATACGAGAGTGGCGACGAAGCCGAGTTCGTCTTCTACTTCACCCGCCCGAAGTCGAGCGACATTTCCCGGTTTACGAAGGAGCTCAACTCCAAGCCGGACATGGCGATGAAAAATCTCACGTTCTCCTGCATCATTCCCGAGCAGGAAGAAGAGCTGCGTCAGGCAGCCGACGAGTTTCCGGGGCTGCCGTTTAACACCGCCAGTCGCCTGATGGAGCTTGTCGGAGCAAGCGCGGCCACCAGCTTAAAAAAGTTATAGAAGCGGTGTCCGAGCGCTTCGAGGAGATCGATTCCAACTTCCTCGAAGCCGGGCACCTGCTGATCCGCAAATACTTCCCGGAAGCTCCCGACAATCTAGAACTAGAGGACTTCTCCGAGTTCTATGCAAAGTCGTTATGGTATGAGGACCGGGAAATCAAAATCCACGCCGCTGCGATCGCAATGGCCTTCGGCAGCGGTAAGGAAAAATGACGGCGCGCGAAAGGGGCGCATATATGGGCGGTTTAAGCTCGCTCTTCAAGTTGTCCGTCATCATGAACATGGTCGATAAAGTAACGCCGGAAGCGATGAAAGCCGGTCGGTCGATTGACAACCTTCGCGGTGACATGGGCGAGCTTGAACGGGCCTCCAAGTCGTTCGAGCGGACCGGCTCCAGC
Organism: Cohnella sp. CFH 77786; assembly: GCF_019400745.1. Taxonomy (GTDB): domain Bacteria; phylum Bacillota; class Bacilli; order Paenibacillales; family Paenibacillaceae; genus Cohnella. The sequence goes on from NZ_WJIB01000004.1 coordinate 41,110, forward strand.
CTTCGATCGACATTGAGCGGACTTGCAGTCGCGCTCGGCGGGTTCGCTGCCGTCAAGAAGGGGTTTAGTTGGCTAGTCGGCGCAAACGCAGACATGGAACAGTACAAAAACACCTTGTCTGTCGTGCTGAAGAGCGAGGAAGAAGCCGTCAAAACGCTGGAATGGGCGCAGCAATTCGCCGCGAAAACCCCGTTCGAGATTCCGCAGATCGTCGAGGCGACGACGCGGATGTCCGCCTACGGCATCAATGCGCAGAAGACGCTCGGCATCGTCGGCGACATGGCGTCCGTCATGGGCAAAGACCTGATGCAAGCCGTGGAGGCCGTTGCCGATGCGCAGACCGGTGAGCTGGAGCGCCTGAAGGAGTTCGGGATCACCAAAGGCATGATCGAAGACCAAGCGAAGCTGATGGGATCGAACCCGATCAACAACAAGGGCCAGATCACCGATATGCAAGCCTTCAACGATGCCTTGTTCGCCCTGATGGAAGACCGGTTCAAAGGCGGCATGGAGATGCAAAGTAAGTCGTTCAAGGGCATGATCTCCAACGCCCAGGACTTCATGGGCACGCTCGGACGAAGGCTTGGCGCTCCGCTCTTTGACAAGCTGAAGGAAGGACTTGGCTCCTTCTTGGGCGTACTGGACCGACTGCAAGACAGTGGCGCGATCGACCGGTTCATCGGCAACGTACACCGAGCCGGAGCGATCGTTGCGAATGAAGTGGCTTATGCGGCAGGGCTCGTCCGCACCGGCTTCCAAGCCGTGCAGAAGGTGGCGGCCCCGATCTTCAGTTTCCTGCGGGACAACTGGCAGAGCATTCGCCCCTTCGTTCAAGGCATCGCTATCGCAATCGGCGCGGTCGCGACCGCTCTCGGTGTGATGAGGACGTACACGATGGTGGCGACGGTCGCCATGCGGCTGCTGTCGGCGGCGATGCTAACTAACCCGATCGGCTGGATCATCCTCGCCGTCGGCCTCTTGATCGGCTGGCTGATCAAGCTGAACGGCGGCATCGAGGGCACGAAAAAAGTGCTGCTCGGTTGGTTCGACACTCTGAAAACCTGGTGGCAATCGGATGGCACGCAAGCCTGGGTCAGTCGGGCGGTGTCCGCTCTGCGGCAGTTTGCCGATCAAGCGATGCAAGCGTTCGGCTGGATCAGGCAGCAGGCCGTCACGTACTGGCCGGTGATCCGGGACGCGATTGTTGAAGCCTTCGCCTACATCCAGACCAACGTGCTGCCGATCGTCACGAGAATTTTCCGAGACGTGAGCGGAATGATGGCGCGGATATGGGAAGTTGCAAGACCGATCCTGACGCAGCTGCTCGCAACCGGCGTCAAAGCGTTCCGTGACATCTGGGATGCGGTACAGCCGCTGGCCGTCACACTCGGGCGCTTGTTCCAGACGGTGTTTCCGGTCGTGCTCGCGGCGGTGGCCGCAATATACCGGGCGGTGACGACGTATCTGCCGCCGGTGCTCGCCTTCGTCGGCGAAGTCTTCCTGGCGATTTATCAGGCGGTCGTACCGATCATTACGAACGTGGTGACGAGCGTAGTCCAGGCGTTCAATGCGGTGCTGACGTGGGCGCTGGCGATATGGCCGTATGTGCAGCAAATCATCGCGGGTGTGTTCACCTTTATACAGTGGGTTTGGGCTGCGATCGGACCTTATGTCATGGCGGCGCTCGAAATCCTGAAGTCGATCATCATCAACGGATTCAACTTCATCGCAGCGACGATCCAGTTCATATGGACAACAATTAAGAGCATTATCATGATCGCCTGGGCGGTCATCTCGGGCATCATCAAGACGGCGCTGGCGATCTTCACCGGTGACTGGCAAGGCGCTTGGGATGGCGTCGTGGGTATTGTCACCGGCGTCTGGGAAGGTATCAAGACCTTCATCGGCGGATTCGGATCGTGGCTCTTTGAAAGTGGCAAAGCGATCATCAACACGCTGGTGGACGGCATCAAGTCGGTGGCGACGGCACCGGTCGAAGCGGTGAAAAACATCTTCGGCAAGGTCCGCGAGCTGCTACCGTTCTCCGATGCGAAGACCGGACCTCTCTCCGATCTGACGTATTCGGGCTCGAAAATACCGGGCACGATCGCGGAAGGCGTGGACAAGGGCGCAGGACAGCTGCGCGCCGCAGCTTATCGGATGATGGACGGCGTGGAGCTCGATCGGACGTACCCCGTCCGCTTCATGGCGGAAACTGTGCCGACCGACATCCAGGAGCTGAGTGTCGCGGCGAGCTTCACACAAACGCTGAAACATCAGTTCACAGACCTTGCGGGCATGATCGTCTCCGGCTTCCGTCGCGGGGCCGAATGGCTGCAAGCGGCAGCCGGATCGCTGACCTTCGGCATCCAGCCGATGCCGGTACCAGCGATCCCAGGCGGCGGCGGAGTATCCGGCGGTTTCCCTTCACCAGCCCCGTTTCCAGGCGTTCCCGACACGGATGACGCGCCGTTCCCGGCAGCTCCGTCGCCAGGAATGCGCCCGAACCGGGTGGACGTGAAGGAAGTATTCCGCGAAAGCACGACCGTTCGTGAGACGATTCGTGAGAAAAACGGCCAGAAAGGCCCGACGATCGAATTGCATTATCACGGCGGCAGCGAACGCGAGCGCCGCAACTTCTTCGACGATCTGAAGCGATTTATCGAACAGCACAGGGAGTGAGCGTATGGATATTCGATTGGAAGACGAGCAAATCAAAGTCGGCGATACGCTCCTCCCTGGTGTTTACGATGGGATGGAAATCACGGGCGACATTCGTTCCGACGAAGAGGAGCTCAAAGGCGGTAAAAAGGTCGTTAATTACAGCTACAACCCGGCCACGATCCGGCTGAACCTGAAGCTGCTGAACGACGACAACGGGACGGCAGAAGCGAAGCTCGCCATCATTCAAAAGGTGTTCCGTGCTTCCCCGTCCCAGAAAAAGCCGCAGACGTACAAGTTCGTATCCAGCCATGCCAAGGCGCGCGGCATCGGCCAGGTGATGATGCTACGGCTCCGCAGCCAGGACACCAACACGAACGACATCATCGCCGTCAGTCTGGAATTCCAGGCGACCGAATCGACGACCGTCTCGGTCCAAAAGGTGGCGGCAGCCTCCGGCGGCGGCCAACAGTACGTCGTCAAGAAAGGTGATACGCTTTCGGCCATCGCAAGGCAGTTCGGCACGACGGTCGATGCCATCGCGAAGGCCAACAACATCGCCAACGTCAACCTGATCTATACCGGCCAGCGTCTCACGATCCCAGGGGCCAGCAGCAGCCCGACAAGGCTCGCCGCTTCGTCCGCAGCGGTGGATGACGCCGACGCGCCGAAAGTGAGGTGACGGTAATGTTCCAGCAAATCCGCATCGGGAACGTGGTCGTCTCAAGCGGTCTGAAGGCGCTCGATGTGTGGCGATCCCGCAAAGACCCGGCAGGATATGCCTCCTTCCTTTTCAAGGACGAAGTGGAGATCGACACGCCCCAGGGGGCCATCGTCGAGATCGACATCGGGTACGACGAGAAGAACGTCGCCAGGGTGTTCACCGGCGAGGTCAGCCGCCCGGATCAGGAGTGGATCGTCGCCAAAGACAGCATGACAAAACTGCTGCAAACGAAGGTCATGCAAACCTTCTTGCAGGCGACACCCCAGGACATGATCCGGTTCGGGCTGAAGCTGGCCGGAATCGAGGCGTTTTCGATTGCTTCGCAAGTGTTCGGACCGAAGGATCAGGTCGTTGCAAACCTGAACGTGCATGACATGATCCGGCAACGCATCAATCCGTACTGGAGCATCGACTTCGCGCCTTACTTCGACACGCGAGACGTGTTTGTGTGGCAGCCGCTCGAAAAGCCGGACCAGATGTTTCTGTTCCAATACGGAGAGAACATCCTCGAACTGATAGCCGACGGCGCGATCGGCATGTTCCGAACGGTGTTCGTTCCAGGCTTGGATCACTCGCAGTACATCACGATCTCGCACCCTCGGGCGAACGGGATCGCGCTGGTGGAGACGGTGCATCACTTCATCCAGGACGAGAAGCTGCGCTCCGAAATCTATTACAAGTTAGAAAGCGAGTGATTCTCATGCCGGACGAATTGGACACGTTCAAAGAAGCGGTCAAAATCATCATCGAAAAAGAGTTTCCCGAGCTCTTGAGCCCGGCTCGGCACATGATGAAGGCGGTCGTGATCGACACGAAACCGACCGGCTGCGACCTTCAGGTGTTGGCGGCGGACGGTACCCCTCACCCGTCCTTTCCGCCGTTGCCGAACGTGCCGATGCCGTTCGGGATGACAGTCCGGGTTGGAGGCAAGGTCCGCGTCGGTTTTTACTACGGTGACCCTGCCCTCCCCTACATCGACGAGGTGTTAAACGATGATTGACGATTGGGCGGACATTTACCTGGACGATGAGGGGAATTTCAAGGCATCCGCTGACGGCGACGTGCAGCTGGTGACGGGAAAGGCGGCGTACTTGCAGGATGTCAAGCACGAGCTGGAGACGGTTCTCGGATCGTATCCGCTCGATGAGACATACGGCACCCGCCTGATCCTGTACCTGCAACGGGAGAACACCGAACTGTCCAGGCAAGAGCTGATCCAGGACGTGGAGGAAGTCGTGCAGCGACACTCCTTCGTCGTTCCGGGGAGCGTGGACGTTCGGGCCGATTCGTGGACGCTGCGGGAGATTGACTTCAGCGTATCGTTCAGCGTTCAGACGCCGGACGGGATCGAATCGGCGGAGCTGACGGTGCAGATTACCGTGGACGGCGTTCGCGTGGTAAGGAGTGAATGAACATGGATGAAGACTTGATCCAAGCCAAAACCGAAGACGAGCTCATGGAAGAAGCGAAGCAGCAGCTCCGCGATCAGCAGTTCCCGGCGCGTCTTTTGCGCAAGGGCGGTGTGTTCTACACGCTGCTGGCGCTGTTCTTCCGGGCGCTCGCCGCTCTGTACGGATTGCTGCCAGTCATCGTCCAGCAAATGTTCGTACACTCGGCGACCGGCAAATGGCTCGATGTCGCGGCGCGGGAGTATGGCGTCTTCCGGAAGCAGGCCACCAAAACAACCGGCACGATTACGTTCGTGCGCAGCAATACAAGTCAGCGCATCACCATTCCAGCAGGGGCGATCTTCTCGACCGACCCCGATCTGGAAGGCAACGAGCGCCGGTACTACCTGAAGGAGAACGTCGTGCTGGCAGTCGGCGTCGCGGAGGCGGAAGGCGCGATCGAAGCCGAAGCCGCCGGGGCCGCATACAACGCCGCCAGCGGGACGATCCGCAACTTGCTGACGTTCATTCCTTACGTGACCATCGAGAACCGGGACGACTGGCTTGACCGCGAAGGGACGGACGAAGAAACGGACGAAGACCTTCGGGCCCGGACGCTTAACCGCTGGGAACAGCTGTCCACCGGCGGCATTCGCGACTATTACCGCTCGCTGGTGGAATCGATCAACGGCGTCGTGGCCGTGCATATCGAGGATGACCATCCGAGAGGCGAAGGCACGGCGGACATCATCATCTCCAGCGTCGCCGGTGTGCCATCGGAATCGATCGTCCAGGAAGCGCAGCAGCTGATCGACGAAAAGGGATCGATCATCGGCGACATTCGGGCGTTTGCCGCTGAACCCGTCGAGATCGATGTCCACGTCGTGCTGTACTACGATCCCGAGTACGCCACGCCCGAGGCGATCGAGACGGAAGCGAACCTCCGCATCCAGGAGACGTTCCGATATGGCGCAACGAGTATCAACGACGGCATCCTGCGCATCGATCCGCGTTATCCGTTTGACAGCTCGATGCTCTACTCCAACCTGCGCAGCGCGGCGAGCGTCGTCCGTGTGGACGTGCTTCAGCCTGTCGGATCGGTGACAATCACCCGCAGGCAGGTGGCGGTGCTCGGAACGGTGCAGATTGACGTTCAGGAGGCGGATCGGGTATGAGGAAGTTCGCTGACGATCTCTTCGCCTGGGCGCACGGAATATTCAAGAAACTGCCGCGCAAAGCGGATATGGACATCACGAAGCTCACCGGCGTGATCGGCGGCATGTTGGACGACGCCAAGCAAGCGACCTTCCGGGTGCGGGAACTGAAGTTCATCATGACATCGGAAGGCCGGGCGCTCGATCTGCACGGCATCGATCGCAAGATGCCGCGCTTGGCCGGAGAAAGCGACGAGAGTTACCGCAAGCGCCTGCTGGCCGCCTACGATCTGTACCGCGAAGGCGGAACCATGCCCGGCATGAAGCGCGTCCTGGAATCGCTCGGGTACCCGGCAGCCGAGATTTATCCGCTGTACCGCGAGAAGTACAAGTTCCATCTCCAGGACGGACAGCTGCTCATGGACGGAACGCAGTCGATGACAGCGAAGGAGGAAGGCGCAAACGTCGATTACTTGTCCAAGTGGTCGCAGTTCCTCGTCTACCTGAACGCCAGCGACGAAGCACTCCTGGAACGCGATCGCGACCGGCTGCTCCATATGATCAACAAGGCGAAACCGATCGAATCGAAGCTCTATGCGTTCATCTTCACCTTCGCCGCCCTGACGGATTATACGCTGCGCAGCTCCGGGGAAAGTGCGATCCTCTCCCCCGCGTACCTGCTCAACCGGCCCCAGGGCTACCGGATGAACGACCGCCGGGTGATGGACGGCTCGATCGATATGCGAAATGCCTTCGCAAAAGGATCGGACAGCATCTCGACGTTCGCCGAGAATGACCGTCAAATATTCGCCCTGCACGATCGGAAGCATCGCATGAACGGCCAGCTTACGATGTCGGCACAGCCGCACATCATCCATTCGGCGGCAGCGTCTGTCCAATCGAGCACCGATACGGCGATCAACCTCGTGCACCGGCAGCAAGACTCCGCCTTCAGAGCGGGCGTGAGCGAACCATATCACGCGCCCCGCATGAACGGCGCGCTGGGCATGGACGGCATGAAGCAAGACATGCGAGTGGACGGCCTTGCATACAAAGTCCGCAGCGCATTTGCGACCGCCACGAGCGGCGGAGCAGCCGGGCACATGGGAGACGGCATTCTGTTCATGACCGGCCAGCACTTGCGCTACATGGACGGCCAGAACAAGATGTCGAACGATCAGCTGATGAATGGCGCTCTGCTCATGAATGGAGCAGCTCGCATGCGTCCGATCGCGACGCATCTGGCCTATGCCGAAACGATGGACGGTCGTCGCCAGTTGGGCGGCAGATGGCGTATGGACGGCTCGGCGAAGATGAGACTCTCGGTCGTAAGGCACAACAATGCCGCGCTAATTGTGAGACGAAATGATTATGTCATCGAAAGGAGGGCCATCTGAATGAGCTATCAAGTTACCATGCTGCAAGCCAGGAAGGACATGGCGAAAGCCCGGATCGGGCAGATCGCGCTGCCGAAAATCACGCACATCGCGTTCGGCACCGGCGGCCATGCTCCGGGTGATGTGCTGACACCGGTCAAGCCTTCGGAGACGGCGACCGCTCTGGAAACCGAAGTTGCTCGGTACCCGATCGCTTCGGCCACGCTGATCAACGACACGACGGTGCAATACAAAGTCGTGATCCCGAAGGGAACGCTGAACGGCGTAGTGCTCACCGAGCAGGCGCTCATCGATCAGAACGGAAAGGTTGTCGCGATCAAGACGTTCGGAGCCAAGAAGAAAGAACCCGAGGATGAATTCACGTTCACCTGGGATGAAGACTTTTAAGGAGGGAATCCCCGATGCCACTCAATGGTACGAACACGTTCAGCCCTACCGTGACCGAATACGACGCGCAGACGCCCGTCGTCTATACGGTCTACAACGAAGTGCACCAGGCACTGCTGAACAACACGGTCTTTCTCAAAACGCTGGCTGATGCAATCAACGCGGAAGTGCAAGCGGCACGCGAAGGCAAAGCCTCACTGCTGGCAAACCTCCAATCGATTCGCCTGGCGCTTCAGTCCGGCACGGGTAACTTCGGCGGTGCAACCGGCACCACGATCACCCACAATCTCGGCACGACGAACTTCCGCGTGTCGATCACGCCGACGGCCAACCCGGACGGCGCACTCGGGGAAGTGTGGGTCGTCAAATCGTCGAACACGATGACGATCTTCAACTCCGGCGACTTCCGAGGCGCGTTCGATTATCAAATTTTCAAGGATTAAGGAGGAATCGGCCCATGTTACAGATGGTCAATGAAGGGCGACCGGCCACGATCACCGAGGAAGATGACAAGCTCGTCGTCGCACCGTTTACGTTCGGCGACAGCATCAAGTGCCAGGGTGGCGCGTTCAGTCTCAACGAATGGGAAGGTCAATGCTTCCGCCTTTACCTCGATGCGGATGGCAGCTTGAGCACCGACGACACGCAAGGGCACTTCTGGCAGCTCGCCGAGGCCCATGTGCCGCCGCGCGAAATCGTGATGGTGGAGACGGATGAACGGGATGACAACGACATGCCGATCGTCGTCAGTCAGAAGCAGCCGCTGAACGTGGCGGAAGATGTCACCGTCAGCGTTTGGGCTTTTCCAGAATGAATTGAGGAGGAATCAAAATGCCTGGTTTAAGTTTAGCGCAATTACGAGATCAAATCCTCGCCGGTACGCGGGAGAAACATTTCATCCATAACAGCAAGTCCGACGGGTCGGGTACGAATGCCATCTCCACGATGGTGTACGTGCCGAAGTTCAAAACAGCAGGTCTTCCCCAGCCGGAACTGAATGGCATTGAAATGGGCGGCTTCTGGGTGGACAAATACCAATGCAGCCAGCCGGATGCAACATCGAAAAGTCGCGGAGCGACGAACTCCAACGCTCCCGGTTTGGTCGCCGCCGTATCGCAGGCGGGCGTCGTACCGTGGACGGACATCGACTGGAACAATGCAAAGACGGCCTGCGCAAATCGCGTGATCAATGGCGAAGCCTGCCGCCTGATCGGCCCGAAGGAATGGGCTGCGATCGCCTATCTGTCCTGGCTGCTGAACCCTGACTTGAAAGGGAACACAAGCTATGGCCGCGATCACCGCGACGCGAACTCGTGGGAAAACTTCGGCATTAAAGACCCGATCGCGCCACAATATGCCGGACAGATTATGAGCAGGACGCTTACGGGGACGGGACCGTCCTCTTGGAGCCACAACGGCCAAGCGAACGGAATTTTCGATATTGTCGGCAATGTCTGGGAATGGGTGGACCTACTGATCGAAGACGGCGTATATGCTCATGCAAAGACCGCGAAGATCAACGACGCCGACGGTATCACCGCCGCCGACAGCACGATCGCGCTGAAAGACATCGAATATCCGGCGTGGCCTGCTTCCGGGGTTGTCACGATCGGCAACGAGGACATCAAATATACGTCGTTCCTGGACAACGGCGACGGCACCGGCGCATTGATTGGCTGCACGCGCGGGTATAACGGGACGACGGCAGCGGCAGCGGCCAACAACGCCACGGTCACGCTCAAGCTGCGTTACTGCATCGCGCCTCCGGGCGGATCGGCGGCGAAGTTGTCCGCGAACATTACGGCGGCTCAAACGACGATTCCGTATGTGTACCCGGACAATTACAAGGGACCGAACCTTCCGAGCTCAGGCACGATTCAGATCGACAACGAGCAAATCACGTACACCGGCAACGACGGGGCCAACTTGACCGGCTGCACACGCGGTGCGAACGGCACGACAGCGGCAGCGGCCAGCGCGGGCAAAGGGTTCGCCACGGTGAATACGAGCTTCAACTACAACGTGACGGCCACCGGCGATTACGGCCAGTATGGTCAAGCGAAACTCGACCTGCTCTCGATCGACGCCGAACTGAAGGCGCTCGCGCTTCCCAATTCGGTCAGCTCCGGCGGTAACAGCAATTATAAAAATCTTCATGGTTACTGGTGGCGAGCATACAAACAGCGGGCGGCTCTTCGCGGCGGCAACTGGAACGATGGCTCGCCTGCCGGGGTCTTCGCGCTCAACTTGAACAATCTGCCGTCGATCACGTACACGAGCATCGGCTTCCGCGCCTGCAAGTCAATCTGAAATCTGGTTTTCTGAAAATCTGTTATCTGAAGTTTTGGCGCAAAAAGAAGCTAGAGGAGAAAACGCAGCGTGACGCACGAATTGGTCATTTACCAGAAGATGTACGATCTGATCTTGTACGCTTACCCGGTCGTGAACCGGTTCCCGAAGCAACAACGGTTCACGCTGGGGCAGCAAATTCAAAATACGATGCTGGACATCCAGAAGAACATTATCCAGGCCAACCGTCAGAAGAACAAAGCGCCGATTCTCTATCAAATCGACACGGATTTAGAAAAGCTGAAATTCTTGATCCGTCTCGCGAAAGACTTGGGGTTCATTGACATCAAGAAGTACGAGCACCTGGGCAAGCAGATCGCGGAAGTCGGTCGCTTGCTCGGCGGCTGGTTGAGGAAGTTCAGCAGATGAGAAACTTGGGGCCAGAATCTAGGCGGCTCTTCGCGGCGGCAACTGGAACAATGGCTCGAATGCCGGGGTCTTCGCGCTCAACTTGAACAATCTGCCGTCGAACACGAACACGAACATCGGCTTCCGCGCCTGCAAGTCATCAATGCGCCCGATCCTGCGGTGGGAACCGTTTCAGGCTGTGCGCTTGACTTGGGATTCTGGTCCCGTCCTGGCGCACCAGCGACAGGCAAATATATGAACCGTCCGACCGGGGCAAGTAGGATCGAACGTCCTGGAAGGACAAGGAGGAGACGAGATGCCGCGACGATTCGGCGGGCTGTACCCGCAGATATATGACTTTGAGAACCTGCACATCGCCTACCTGAAGGCTCGAAAGAATAAACGCTTCCGACACGAGGTTTTGCAGTTCAGCAGCAACCTGGAGGAGAATCTGATCATTCTTCAGAACGAGCTGATCTGGAAGACGTATCGCACAAGCCCATACCGAGAGTTTGTCGTGTATGAGCCGAAAATGCGGAACATCAAAGCCTTGCCGTTCCGGGATCGCGTCGTGCAGCACGCCATAAACAACATCATCGAGCCGATCTTCGAGCCGACGTTCATTTATGACAGCTACGCCTGCCGCGTGGGAAAAGGCATTCATGCCGGTTCCGAACGGCTGGTGTCCTGGCTTCGAGAAACGGATCGGAAATGGAATGGGCGCGTGTATGTGCTGAAGGCCGATATATCGAAGTATTTCCCGTCGATCGATCACGGCATCCTGATCCGCCTTCTATGGCGAAAGTTGAAGTGCAGGGATACGATGCAGCTGCTTCAGCACATTGTCCGAGGCGATGAGGAGAACGGCGTCGGCATTCCGGTCGGCAATTTGACCAGCCAGCTGTTCGCGAACATCTACTTGAGCCAGCTTGATCACTACGTCAAAGAGACGCTCCGCATCGGCTACTACATTCGATATATGGACGACTTTGTGGTCCTCCATCACGACAAGCAGGAGCTGCACCGCATTCATTACGACATCGAGCAATTCCTGAACAGGCGTTTGCGCCTGCGCCTGAACCCGAAAACGGCCATCTTCCCGGCATCACAAGGCGTCAACTTCTTGGGGTATCGCACTTGGAGGACGCACCGCCTGGTACGAAAGAGCAGCGTCATCCGCATGAAGCGGAAGATGCGAAAGTTCCAACGAGGATATGCCAAGGGAACGATCGGACTGGAGGAAATCGAGCGAACGGTGCAAAGCTGGATCGGTCATGTCAAGCATGCGAACTCGTACAACTTGCGCAAGCATCTATTCGCCACACATACGCTCGTCAAGGGCGAACAATACGCAAAGACACAGGGAACTGGGCAAATCAAAGAGTGAGGAGTGAACGGAAAATGAAAGTAGCAATCGACGCCGGTCATGGGCCGGACACGCCGGGGAAACGCTGCCCCGACGATTCCATGCGGGAGTTTCAATTCAACAGCGTAGTCGCCCGATATGTTCGCGATGGCTTGAGCGGCTACATCGGAGTGGAAACGATCTTCACCCACGCGGACGACGGCAGCCGTGACGTTCCGCTCAAAGAACGGACAGATAAAGCGAACGCCTGGAAGGCGGATGTGCTTGTCTCCATCCATGCTAACGCTATGGGGGAGGGTTGGAACGACGCGCAAGGCATCGAGACGTTCGTCTATACGACGCGCCCTGCGGAAGCTGTTAAGCTCGCAGAAGCTATCCAGCAGTATCTGGTGATGGGAACAGGCCGGAAAAATCGGGGCGTTAAGGCGGAGAACTTCCATATGCTGCGTGAAACTCACATGACCGCGATTCTCGCGGAGTGCGGCTTCATGACCAACCGCGAAGAGGCAGAGCTCCTGAAAAGCGACGCATACCGACGTAATTGCGCAAATGCGATTGTGGCCGGGATCGTCAAGGTGTACGGCCTATCGAAGAAGACGCAAACACCTGCACCTGAACCGGAAAACAGTGGGAAGTTCAAGGACGTACCGGACGGCCATTATGCCAAAGGTGCGACGGAACGATTGGCCGCAAAGGGCATCATGAACGGTATGGCAGACGACTTCTTCGGATTCGGAAAGCCGATTACCCGCGAGGATGCCGCCGTCATCGTGGACCGCGCGGTGACATATCTGGAACAAAAAATCTCACAAAACTAGGAGGGAGTCATCCATGAACATCGACATCGGAATTTACGACGCGACCCTGATCCCGGCCATGATCTTCATTCTGTGGATCGTCGGCCAGGCAGGATTGCATAAGCGTTTCCTGCCGATTGTGGCGCTTGTTCTCGGCATCGTGCTCGGCCTGATATTTATCGGAGCCACACCTGAAGGCGCGATTGGAGGCGTGCTCTTGGCCGCGACGGCGATCGGGTTTCACAGCGGGACAAAGAACGTCATGCAAGCTCTCCAGAAGACGCCAGCAGGAACTGAAGACCTGATTGGCGAACAAGTACAGATACCCGGCCTCGAAGGCTGGTATGAAGTCACGAGTGCCGAAGCTGACGGCACCCTGAAGATCAAACAAGTAACCGCCGATAGATAGGCGATGATGCGAACAAAACAGGTCGATGGAGTGGGCACGACAACCCGCTCCGCCGACCTGTTTCTACACAGTCTCCCTAAACTACTTTTCGCAAAAAACGTGAGATTTTTTCGCAAATTCGATGCGACGCCACACGTATTTTCGAAGATCTCCAAGAGAACAGCCCGCTCTTTTTTTATGGTATCACAAGCTCTTCTAAGAACTTCCTTTTCATCCTTTCGAGGGATGACTACGATGCCGTCCCTATCACCGAATATAAGGTCGCCAGGCTGAACTGTTACTCCCTCAATCGAGATTTGTTTATTCATATGTTCTACTATTGCCCGCTTCCTCACATCCTGGCAGTTATATCCTTTTGAAAAAACAGGGAAATCCAAGCTCTTCACTTCTCGGCTATCCCTTGTCATTCCTCCAATGATGGCTCCAGATGCACCGGAACGTATCGCTAAATTCGCATTTAACTCACCGAAATAGGCATAGGAGTTACACTCGTTCTCTACTGCAATAATGTCGCCGTTAACGATCGAAGAATAGGATTTCAGAGCTTCGTATATCCCCCTGAAATCCTCTCCTTCTTTAAGCGCTCGGAGTTTGAGCGTTTTGGCTCTCCCCATTATTTTCCGGTCTTCCAAATTCAGAGTATATCCGCTAACTACGCCGTTAATGCCCAAATCATCCAGGATATCAGACAGCATAGGACTTGACAAAAAGTTCTTTATATTCCGGAGGTACTGTACCTCCTTGGAGTGCAGCCCCGTGGTAATCAGATTTGCAAGTTCAAATTCGCTGGGATAATTTACATCCACAGACTCGATGGGTGATGCCTCTAATAAATAGACGTTCTCGCCGTATCTCCTTTGATACGCTATGGCGGTTTCCTTGCGAATTACATACATCCCCATTGTTTCGATTATGGTGTCCGGCAAATCACCGCTATTTGGGATTTTATGCTTGTCATAATTGGGGCTGTCTTGATTCCAGGTATATTGCTTATCTCTCTTGATAAGGACGACGGAATCATAGCTATGATCTTTTATGAGTAGATCTATAGCTTTTTTGATTGTTTCCTTCTGAATAAAGGGACTTGTGCATAAAACTTGGACATAAATATCGGCATCTGCATGATTGACTTCATTCAAAAGCAACTGGTGTCCGTCCGTTTTATTCGTCGCAAACCGGGGGTCGCGTTTCATGATTTTGCAACCGGTGTGGCTCGCGATTTCCATCATTTCCTGACTATCCGTATCCAAGTACACTTCATCGAGAAAATCACATTCCATCAATTTTTCAAGCGTATAGAGAAAAAGAGGTTTCCCATTCAGAAGCTTCATGTTTTTAGATTGTATACGTTCACTTTCACCTTTTGCCGGCAAAAAAGCCACTACTTTCATAGTAAGTCCTCCTGTTTGTTAAAGAACCATAAATTTAGTCGGAGCATAGACGTATCCTTCAGCCATACCACGTGAGCTGACGATACTAATCTTCTTGACTGGCCACCTTTGATCCAATTCGACTCTTTCAGCACCCGATATATCCGCCAACCCGAGAAATAGCATGTATTCTCCTGCTGCCAGATTGAGATTGAACTCAAGGCTAAAGTAATTCATGCCTCTTTGAAGCGAAATATTTTGACCAGCCACGATCGAGTTATCTCCCCAGATCACAATACCGTTTACATCTTTAAAAGAAAGTCCGATTACGACGGCTTCAATATCCTTTTTTGAATGAATAGCGATTTTGAAGTAACAAGTATGTCCTGACTTCAAGACCTCAGCATCTTGCCACCCGTCAGCCTGATGGGTTACATTGATTTGTTTTATATAGGCATCATGACTTCCAAATCTATGTTCATCGACGGATTCGTTCGTTTGATTGCCTGTATATTCTATCTCTACGGGTTTCTCATATGGAGAATCTTCGCCTTCATGACGGCGAGAGGTTCTCATATATTCCTCGTATTTAAAAATGACTTTTTCTACTTCGTGCGAGTCTTCGATTACAGCCCCTTCATGAAGTAGAATAGCGCGAGTACAATAATTTATAATTTGTTGATTGCTGTGGGATACCAATAGAATCGTGGTTCCTCTTTTTTGCATTTCTTGTAACTTCATGTAGCATTTGCTCTGGAATACAAAGTCCCCTACGCTCAATGCTTCGTCTACAATCAATATATCCGGCTCAACGTTGATTGCTACGGCAAATGCCAACCTAGCGAACATCCCACTGGAATATGATTTGACAGGTTGAAAGATAAAGTCGCCGATATCAGCAAACTTCAAGATACTGTCAACCTTTGCATCGACCTCTTCTTTCGTATACCCCATCAAAGTTCCGTTCAAGTATACATTTTGCATTCCGGTATACTCAGGATTAAAGCCCGCTCCTAATTCCAACAAAGCCGATACTTTACCATTAACCATGATTTGACCGGAAGTAGGCGACAGAACTCCGGTGATCAATTTGAGCAATGTTGATTTGCCGGAACCATTTTTTCCGACGATCCCAATGGTCTCCCCTCGATAAATTTCAAGCGAGACAGAATTTAACGCCGAAAAATTTTTGTGGTATTTTTTTTTAAAAGGATGAAGTGCTTCTTTTAAACGATCAAGGGGTCCATCGAAAATTTTATAGATTTTTGTTAATTGGTTGATTTTGATTACCGGATGATCTTTATGATTCATCTCTAAGAACTCCCATGTCGATTTATAGTACTTCAGAAAAATGAGGTTTCAACCGTTTAAATATGATGAGTCCCGCTAAAAATACGATTCCGGTAATCAACCAGAATCTCTGCAACTCGGTTGTTTGTGTGAAAAACGACTGATGATAAATCAAAGATTTTCGATATCCCTCTACAACATAAAACATGGGATTCCAATCAATAAACCATTGGTATTGTGGAAGTACGATCTTATACGACCACATGATCGGCGTCGTCCACATCCCTAATTGCAGAAATATAGATATGATCTGGCCGAGATCTTTAAAAAAAACCATAAGGGCCGAAGTAACAAAGCTAAGGCCTGTTACTAGAACAGACATGCAAAACGAATAGTATATAATTTGTAAAGCATAGAAGTTTAATTTATATCCGTAAAGTAAAAAGATGATCACTAAAAATCCAACAAAAACGATATGTATAAATATCGCCGAAATTACTTTAACCAATGGCAAAATACTGATTTTAAATACGATTTTCTTGACTAAATAGCTGTACTCATAAAAACTGTTCGTTGCGCTGGATAAAGCTTCCGAAAAGTAAAACCAAGGGATAAGTCCCGTAATAAACCAGATTGCGAACGGTACGTTATCGTCGACCGGCATTGCTTTCAATCCATATTGAAAAACGTACCAATACACCAATATGCTCATGATAGGTTGGACGAATGCCCAGACTACTCCGAAGTAGGAGCCTGCATACTTGGTCTTAATATCGTTCCACGCCAGGGAGAGGATCAATCTTCGATTACGGATAATATCTTTAGTAAAGTTTGTGATTGAAGCCACCTTGATCCCCCAAAAAAAAGTATTTTGTCGTCCACGATATTATTTTATCAAAGATACGCGAATCTTTATATCTTTATATGTTTCCACGCTTTCCACTTTTCTTACTTTGATAAATGATTAAGTCCCCAGGTCCCATGATATATCTGCAGATATTAAGAATCAAGGTTAAAACGGTCCATCCATTTCTTCAGACGGCTATGGTAACTGTTGACGTTTTGGATGTGGTACACGCCTTTCACACGTTGTTTCCCGTCGGACTTGAAGAGCCAACCCTTTTGAATTCGCATAGGAACTGAATGCCCTCCACGAATCCGTGCAAAGCACGTTTGTAGTCGATAAATGACCACCAATAACCTCATCTAACTTCGTTGTCCGAATACGCCCTCGCCCAAGAACGCCAGAGTAAGTCATCTTCTGACGGTCACGGGCAACCAGTACACACACTTGGTCGTCGCTGATGATATTTGGCTTTGCCGCCACGTTTACGCGGTTTGCGTTCGGTGATGTTCCGTTTACCTTTTTCAGAGAATAAGAAATAAGTCTCGTCCATTTCGACGATACCCTGGAAAGTTTCAGTTGGAATTTGCTTCAAAGCGGCAAGGATTTTATGACGCCAGTAAAACAAGGTTACATACGTTACCTCGTCATGCAACTGCTCAGCACATTTTCTAAGCGAATAACCCTCAATCATACATTCAATGAATCGAACCCAAAGATGAGGTTGTGTTTTGTCAAGTAGAATTCCCTGTTTGGATCATCGATTTTTCCCTAGTCGGATCATCAGCTTTTCCCTGGTGTAGTCATCAGAAAATCCCTGGTCTAATCACGAGAGTTCCTTGGTCAATTTCCAGTTTTGGCGGTTACTTTTGGCGCATAAGTGCATGCTTCAAGCGGTAACTCTCGCCCTCAAATACAATCAATTGCCCGTGATGAGCAAGCCGGTCAATCATGGCTGCGGCCATCTGGTCGTCAGTGAAGATCGAGCCCCATTTCGAGAACTCCAGATTAGTGGTAAGAACCAAGCTCCGTCGCTCATAGCTTGTGGCTATCACCTGAAAGAGCAGTTGTGCTTCTTCCCGGTCCATGGGCAGATAGCCCCACTCGTCAATAATGACGAGTTCGGCCTTCTCAAGCTCCTTCATCGTCCGTTCCAGAGAACCCGCGCGCTTGCTCTCGCTCAAGCGTGTCACCAGAGAGGCCGCCGTGAAGAAACGGGTCGCCATGCCCATCTCGCATGCCTTCACACCAAGTGCAATAGCCAAATGCGTCTTCCCGGTACCGACCGGACCGTATAGTACAAGGTTCTTTTTGTCCCGGACAAACTGACACGAGGTCAGTTCGTCCGGATGAAGGGTAGAAGGCACCCGCAGCGCATTCATCTCGTAGCCTTCGAGTGTCTTACGAATCGGGAAGGCGGCGCGCTGGAACAGCCTGGCCTTGCGCAAGCGCTCGCGGTGCTCAAGCTCTTCTTTAAACACCTGGTGTAGAAACTCTTCCTGCTTCGGCGTCGCCTCCAGGTCGCATAAGCGCACCGCATTTTGGCTGAGAATGAGCTGCTTGCAAAACAGCGAAATCTCGTTTCGGATCTGGCTTCGGTCCATTTATTTAGAACCCCCCTGTCGGCACCGGCAGCAATGCGTCATCGTACAGCCGCATGTCCGGTCCCGGCGTCGCTGCGGTATCGAGTCCGTAACCGGCAATTCGCGCCGCGATAACAGCGGTGTTCACGGAAAGCCCGTCCGCTCGTCGGCGTACAATCGCCTCTTGCAGACTCGTTACGGCAACATCGAGGCCGTACTGCTCGGAGAGTTCCTTGACCATACGCAGCGCCTGTCTCAGACCACTGCGGTCCAGATCGTCCATGTAGTCGCGAACGTCGTAGGACATCTGCGACCGCATGACACTGTTCTTCCACCCTCCGGGCTTGGCAATGAGCGAATCCAGCATCGTCAGCCAATCAACGGTATCGGTCCGTTCACTGCCGAACTGCCGGTTGTGCCGCGAAATCGGATCGCCGGCTTCGTCCAGCGGCTCAATGAAATGGGCACCAACGCGCACCACAATTTCCTGCTCGGCGTACATCGGCGACGACGAATAAGTATGTTTGCCATCAAGCACAAATTTGCCATAGCCGTTCGTCTTGACATGCTCGTAACGGCACGCCTCAAACGGCAATCGGGGCAGCGGCAACAGCGCCTGCCGGTCGGCCTCGAACAGCTCGCAGATCGGAACGTCCTTCTTGTAGTGCTCTCGGAGGTTGTCCAGATCGCACATCCGCAAGAGGTCCGTGTTCCACTCGAGCAAAGACGGCGCCGACGGCAGCGGTACGAAATAGTTCCGGCGGACGTAACCGACCTTGTTCTCGACATTGCCTTTCTCGTGGCCGCTGGCCGGGTTGCAGAAGGTGACTTCAAAGCCGAAGTGTGATTGGAACCGCTGAAACAGCTGCGTCAGCCGTACCGTCTCGCCGATCCGTCTTCCGGCACCAGTTGCATTGTCCAGTACGAGACGCTTTGGTACGCCGCCAACGTGATGGAAGATGTCCATGAGCCCTTGACATAGGCACTCCGCCGTCTCTCCGTGGAAACACTGTACGAAAGCTGCGTTGCTCTGCGGAAAGGAAACGACTAAGTAACGACAGGTGGTGAGCACGCCGTTCAGAATCACATCGCATTCGCCAAAGTCGGCTTGTGCTTCCCCCGGATGCCACCTAAGCTCAAGGAAGCCGTTCTTGCCCAGCTTCTGTTGCTTACGAACCTCACGCACATAGCGGACTACCGTTAGATAGGAGCAATCGAACTCCGGACGAAGCTGGAGCAGTCTGTCGTACACACGCTTCGCGGTATGCCGCTGCTTGTAGCGATTGCGTTCATCTTTTGTTAGCCAGGTCTCAATGGTCGCCTTGTATGGATCCAGCTTTGAGGCACGCTGCTCTGTAGACGGCGGCTTTGGGGAGAAGTCCTCCTGCTCCATGTACTTGCGTACCGTCTTCGGATCCATGCCCACCTCCTTGGCGATTTGGTACGGGCCCAACTGCTGCAACTGCAATTCTTTCACGCGGTGGATCTGCTCCATGCTCTTCGTCATCCTTTCTCCTCCTTGTAGTTGCACAAGGAGAATTGTACGGGACAAGGTGACGACCAGGGAGTCGATTTCCACAAACGGAATTTCCAGTTCCAATCAAGGAATTCCTGATGATCCGAACAGGGATTTCCTGTTGATCACAACAGGGAATTTCTATTGATCGAAACCTCCAATTTTATTTGATCATAAACAGATGAGGTCTTCGCGTGCGTTGGAGAGGGGTATACGTGAGGTCGTTAAACGTTTGACGGCAGGACTTGCAACGGTAGCGTTGACGCTTGACCTCTCCAGTACGTGTTTTTACAACGTACTTCCCAAACCTCACGACTGAGTGGTTTGTACAATGCGGACAAACAAGCCCATCTTTATGCTTCTGCTCTTGAATTTCGTCTATCGCTCGTACTGGAGTCGCCGTCCCCTTGGTTCGGGACTGCAAAAATTAAATAAGCTCTCGCTTTCCGCTGTCGTCCAAGGAATAGGCAAGCTTCTTTACTTCCTTCAAATCCATGGCTAAATCATCTCCGAACAGGATGTTACCATAATTATAGAACAAATGTTCGAATGTATCAAATATCAACAATAAGATTAAACATAGCCAAAAGAAAAAGAGCCTAGAAAGGCTCTCAATCTTATCAATCATCAATACTTGACAACTATTGTATTAAGCTGATACGGAAGGAGTGGGTCTCCAAAGGTAGATGGGAAAATACCACCACTTCCCCTCTAATCGAGTCAGTCAAATTAATTGGAAATTAGTATCATTACTGCTGGCAACGTCGTCACATTGTTGTGATTGTTAATTTCTCTGATAGAAACTACGTGGGTACCATTAT
Organism: Cohnella sp. CFH 77786; assembly: GCF_019400745.1. Classification (GTDB taxonomy): domain Bacteria; phylum Bacillota; class Bacilli; order Paenibacillales; family Paenibacillaceae; genus Cohnella. Next base: position 61,514 of record NZ_WJIB01000004.1, read on the forward strand.
CAAATCTAGTTGTATCCAGCGTATAATGGAATCCTGCATTTCCATTGCTGTAGTCAGGAAATGCCGATTTCACGTCTACCCTTGCATCCCCGTAAATTGCTTGACCTGCCACCGCTCCATCAATCAGCACTTCGATCTTCGAGACTCCGGCTCCATCCAAGAACCATCCAGTAACGTTATAGCTTCCGCTTAACGTTGCTCCCGAAGCAGGATTCTCAACATTCCCTTTGGGCGGCAATGCGTTCGAAATCGTCACCGTTATCGCTGGTAGCGTCGTCACGTTACTATTATTCGCGGTCTCTTTGACTGTAATCGTATGATTTCCATTGCTATATTTCGTCGTATCCAGCGTATAATGGAATCCTGCATTTCCATTGTTGTAGTCCGGAAAGACAGTCTTCACGTCCGCTCTTGCATCCCCGTAGATTGCTTGCCCCGCAAGTACTCCATCTACCAGCACTTCGATCTTCGACACTCCGGCCCCATCAAGGAACCATCCCTTGACGTTATAGTTGCCACTTAGCATTGCTCCCGAAGACGGATTCTCAACATTCCCTTTGGGCGGCGATCCGTTCGAAATCGTCACCGTTATCGCTGGTAGCGTCGTCACGTTACTATTACTCGCGGTCTCTTTGACTGTAATCGTGTGACTGCCGTTACTATATTTCGTCGTATCCAGCGTATAATGGAATCCTGCATTTCCATTGTTGTAGTCGGGAAATGCCGATTTAACATCCGCTCGTGCATCCCCGTAGATTGCTTGCCCCGCAAGTACTCCGTCTACCAACACTTCAACCTTCGAAACTCCGGCCCCATCAAGGAACCATCCCTTGACGTTATAGCTACCGCTTAGCGTTGCTCCCGAAGCCGGATTCTCAACATTCCCTTTGGGCGGCAATGCGTTCGAAATCGTCACCGTTATCGCTGGTAGCGTCGTCACGTTACTATTATTCGCGGTCTCTTTGACTGTAATCGTATGATTTCCATTGCTATATTTCGAAGGGATTCTCAACATTCCCTTTGGGCGGCAATGCGTTCGAAATCGTCACCGTTATCGCTGGTAGCGTCGTCACGTTACTATTATTCGCGGTCTCTTTGACTGTAATCGTATGATTTCCATTGCTATATTTCGTCGTATCCAGCGTATAATGGAATCCTGCATTTCCATTGTTGTAGTCCGGAAAGACAGTCTTCACGTCCGCTCTTGCATCCCCGTAGATTGCTTGCCCCGCAAGTACTCCATCTACCAGCACTTCGATCTTCGACACTCCGGCCCCATCAAGGAACCATCCCTTGACGTTATAGTTGCCACTTAGCATTGCTCCCGAAGACGGATTCTCAACATTCCCTTTGGGCGGCGATCCGTTCGAAATCGTCACCGTTATCGCTGGTAGCGTCGTCACGTTACTATTACTCGCGGTCTCTTTGACTGTAATCGTGTGACTGCCGTTACTATATTTCGTCGTATCCAGCGTATAATGGAATCCTGCATTTCCATTGTTGTAGTCGGGAAATGCCGATTTAACATCCGCTCGTGCATCCCCGTAGATTGCTTGCCCCGCAAGTACTCCGTCTACCAACACTTCAACCTTCGAAACTCCGGCCCCATCAAGGAACCATCCCTTGACGTTATAGCTACCGCTTAGCGTTGCTCCCGAAGCCGGATTCTCAACATTCCCTTTGGGCGGCAATGCGTTCGAAATCGTCACCGTTATCGCTGGTAGCGTCGTCACGTTACTATTATTCGCGGTCTCTTTGACTGTAATCGTATGATTTCCATTGCTATATTTCGAAGTATCCAGCGTATAATGGAATCCTGCATTTCCATTGTTGTAGTCCGGAAAGGCAGTTTTCACGTCCGCTCGTGCATCCCCATAGATTGCTTGGCCCGCTAATACTCCGTCTACCAGCACTTCGATCTTCGACACTCCGGCCCCATCAAGGAACCATCCCTTGACGTTATAGTTGCCGCTTAACGTTGCTCCCGAAGCCGGATTCTCTACATTCCCTTTGGGCGGCAATGCGTTCGAAATCGTCACCGTAACCGCTGGTAGCGTCGTCACGTTACTATTATTCGCGGTCTCTTTGATTGTAATCGTATGATTTCCATTGCTATATTTCGAAGTATCCAGCGAATAATGGAATCCTGCATTTCCATTGTTGTAGTCCGGAAAGGCAGTCTTCACGTCCGCTCGTGCATCCCCATAGATTGCTTGGCCCGCTAATACTCCATCTACCAGCACTTCGATCTTCGACACTCCGGCCCCATCAAGGAACCATCCCTTGACGTTATAGTTGCCACTTAACGTTGCTCCCGAAGCAGGATTCTCTACATTCCCTTTAGGCGGCAATGCGTTCGAAATCGTCACCGTTACCGCTGGTAGCGTCGCCACATTACTATTACTCGCGGTCTCTTTCACTGTAATCGTGTGACTGCCGTTACTATATTTCGTCGTATCCAGCGTATAATGGAATCCTGCATTTCCATTGTTGTAGTCGGGAAATGCCGATTTAACGTCCGCTCGTGCATCCCCGTAAATCACTTGACCTGCCACCGCTCCATCAACTAACACTTCGATCTTCGAGACTCCGGCTCCGTCCAAAAACCATCCAGTAACATTATAATTTCCGCTTAGCGTCGCTCCCGAAGGCGGATTCTCTACATTCCCTTTGGCCGGAAGAGGGACTCCACTTAATTGCCTTACCTTAATATTATCTATATACAATCCCTCTACTGTTTCTGTAGAGTCCGAAGCTATGCCAAATCTTATTCTAAAATTACTAGTCGCGTAACTGTTGTCCAAAGCGAAGTATTTATTCTTCCAGCCGGACGCTCCTGTAGAAGAATTTTTAAGAACCCAGGTTTGCCCTCCATCTTTACTTACCTCTACTCTTGAGTAATCATATCCCTTCTCCAAATTCATCCACTGATCCCACGAAACAACTACTCCTGACGTAGCTGCTGTTAAATTAATAGCGGGTGACTCTATATAACTCACTTCATCATTATTGTAATTACCATCAAGATTTGTTCCCCATAATTTTGTTATTGAACCGCTAACAGGTCCTGTTGTCGGGATTCCCCACTCCCACGAATTGTTGGTTCCAGTAAGGGCAAATTGACCATTGCTATTTTCGAAATCCTGTTTGTACATCTCCGCAAGATTATTTATATTCAACATCCAACCAAAATCTAGCCTTGGCTTCGTTATATTATTCGCTATATCGGTGATGGGGACACCGCCATTTTGAATCATATTTAATATCTCGTCTACGGAAGCATTTGGATACTTCTGCTTTAGAACAGCCCACGCTCCCGCTACATGAGGTGCGGCCATTGATGTTCCCGACTCCTCGATAAATCCTCCACCATTGTTAGCGGATGTTATATTAACTCCTGGAGCCAATAAGTCCAGATAGCTGTAACTATTTGAGAAATCTGCCACATCATTATATTTAGTTGTTGCCCCTACTGTAACTGCAGAGGAAACACACCCCGGAGCACTAACTGAATCTTTATAACCCTCATTACCGGATGCAATTACGGTGGCAATTCCAAGAGATTTTAGATTATCAATTATCGCTTTTGTCGGATCATCATCACACGTACTGTAGGAACGGCCACCGCCTAGACTCATATTTACAGACGAAATATGAAACTGAGAACTCAGTTGATAGACCCGTTCCAAGCCACTAATAATATCAGAAGTATATGAAGATATACAATAAGTACTTGAATTGCACGCCTGAGGTGTAAATTTAGAAAATACTTTTATCGCAATGATTTTGGCATCCTTGGCCACACCTGAAAAAGCATCTCCTTTACCAGCCGCAATGCCGGCTACATGAGTGCCATGTCCACATCCTTCAATACCTGTACAATCCAAGCCGGAATTTGATGCCGTGGATTCACCAACTCCTCCGGGACATAATGATTCACTGCCATTGTTTGAATTTGTAGTCGAGTAACAAGCCTCGGAAACTACTTTGTTTGACAAAAAAGGGTGTGTCTTATCTACTCCCGTATCCAGAATCGCGACCGTTTGGTCTTTCCCTGTATAACCCTGTGACCAAGCCATTTCAGTATTTATTATATTCGTACTATCTACTAAGTATGGTGAATCCATGCTTTCTTTAACAACAACACTATTAAAGGGAATAGGAACATCTTCTACAATGCTTTTTACATTCACATCATTTAATAAGACATCCAATCCATCCGAGTCTACTTCAAGAGTTAAATAAGGAATCGTTTTGAACCCTTTCATCGTTTTTGCTTGAATGGGCAAGTTTTCGGCGATATGATCTTTGATTGTGTTCTGAACTTTTGCGATTCGGTTATGCTGATCAGATTTTTCAGCATTATCCAACTTCCCTTCCGGTTGGAAAGGCGTGTTCATTTCGATGATAATTTTAACTTTTTGTTTTTCTTTTAAGATTTTCTTTAAACCCTGAACTTGTTGCGTTTTTTGTGCTATGAATTGTGCTTGAGTATCCGGTTTTTCTGCGTCAACAATCGGTACTATTAGGCTAAAGAGCAGAAACGATGCAGTTAGTGTATAACTTATCCTTTTTAAGTACAGCAGCCACTTCTGAAACATTAACAAGCACTCTCCCTAATAGTAATTGTCTCCTCGGTACATATTCCTATCTTAATAGGGGGAATTTTCATTGTAAAGATTAGGAAAGACATAAACAATATGATTTATAAGATATATTCTTACCGAATTCGATGTGCAACATCACCTAGCACCCCACAATATTCCTTCTTGATGATTCGCTTTGATATAATAAGGGGAATACTTATTGGCAGACGTAAACATTCATTGAGGTGCTTCATGTTCTTCTACTCCCCTAACTTCATGATCTTTTTCCTGGTGCTGCTGATTCCGTATCTGGTTCTCAAGAAACAGCGCCTGTGGCTCCTCGCCGTAGCCAACGCGATCTTCTACGTTGCGCACCCGGAAGGATTCCTGGTGCTGTTCCTCGCGATGGCTGTACTAACCTTCGGGATCGTCCATCTGATGACCGTTCCCAGGTGGCGCTGGATGTTCTGGGTCGGCATTGTTCTAAACGTACTGAACCTGGCTTTCTTCAAATACACGCTATTCGTTCTCGATAATTTGAAGACCTGGTTCGGCTTCCAGTCCGCTGCGGCCGATTCGATCGCTTCCTCCATCGTGCTGCCGCTGGGAATTTCCTTTTACACGTTCGAATTCATTTCTTATCTCATCGACGTGCGTAGAGGGGACTCCAAGCCTACGCGGTCCTTCGCGAATTTCTGGGTATTCGTGTCCATGTTCCCGCACCTTATCGCGGGACCGATCATGCGCGGTGACGAACTGTTTCCCCAGCTGGACAAACTCCGCGAAAAGAAAATCACCTGGAACGATATCCGGTACGGGGTGTATCTGTTCGCGATCGGGATGGTGAAGAAGGTCGTCATCGCCGATCAACTGTCCCCCATCGTGAAGGAATTGTTCGACAAAGGGCCGGCGTTAACCGGGACCGAGTCCTGGATGGCGGCCTATACGTTCAGCTTCTACATCTATAACGACTTCTCCGCTTACACGGACATGGCGATCGGGCTGGGGATCATGCTGGGCGTTCGTTTCGCGGACAATTTTAATTCTCCCTATTTGAGCGGAAGTCCGAGCGAATTCTGGCGCCGCTGGCATATGACTCTGTCGCGATGGATTCGGGATTATATCTACATAGGCCTTGGAGGGAATCGAAAAGGGGCGCTCCGGCTGTACTTGAACCTCATGATCGCCATGCTGATCTCCGGGCTCTGGCACGGAGCCATGTGGACGTTCGTGGTTTGGGGCGGCATCCATGGGCTTCTGCAGGTCGTCCACCGTCTGTCGCTCGGGCTCAATCGCTGGAAATGGATTGCAGCCGCACGCGAAAGCCGTATCTATCGAGTTGCGGCCATCTTCATATTTTACCACGTCGCGACCTGGACCTGGGTGTTCTTCCACGCGCCGAGTATCGACATCGCCCTCGACATGACCTGGAAAATGGCCCATGCCCACGTAGGCAACATCGTCCGTCATCCGACCTTCCCGCTGATCGTGGGACTGTTTGCGGTGCATCTTGCGGAGTACTTGTTGCGCAAGCATGAAGGGCGCCTTGGGCAGGCCTGGAACCACGTTCCGTTCCCCTTGCGGAGTGCCGCCTACCTGCTGATCACCTTGGGCTTGATCTATTACCTGCAAGGGGGCAAATATGAGTTCATCTACTTCCAATTCTAAAAAGAAGCTATGGCGACGGTTCGGCTGGGGTTTCGTGGGATTTGTGGTACTGTTCGCAGCTGCGGAGATATTCGTGTTTCGAGATCTGGATTTCTACGCGATGGAGTATCGCTCATCCGTAGGCCAGTTCGCCGAGTTGGATTACTCTTTCCGGCATTCCAAGCCCGATAAGGTCAATGTGGCTATATTCGGTGACTCGCAGAGCAAGGATGCCCTAAGACCCGATCTCCTCGCGGCAGCCTCGGGCAGAAGTCCGGACTCTATCTTTAACTTCAGCATCAGCGGAGGCAAAGCGTTCGACATTTACCACACGTACTTGAAATACGAGGATTTTTTGCCCAATCTGAAGGAAGCGATCGTGGTGGTCAACGAGCACCAAATCAATTCCTTCAACATGGAGAACGACGAGAAGTACCGCTTTTATGCCGGACTCCAAGACCGTATTCGGATCATGAACTGGGATAATTACGGGGAACTCACCATGGGGTGGGTGTCCAAGGCTTTCGATATGCGTGGGATTTGGAGCCGAATGTTGAAATCCTATTTCAATGGGACACTGCCGAAAAAAACGCTTGCTGAAGTGTACAAGCCCGGCGGCCTTAGGGCAGAGACGCAGCTCGAGAAAGACGGTTTAACCCCAGCTTACGCCGAGAAAAGAGCTGACGGATGGTTCGAACAATATGATACGGCTGGCCTGCAAACCGACTCTTTGGAGGCGTTGTTGCATGATCTCCATGCCCGGGGAGTTCGAATCGTCATTCTCCAAATTCCTCGTTCAGAGTTGTTTGAAGAAACAGTGAAACGTAAATACCCCGCCGAACAGCAGGAGTATTTCGATATCATCTCTACACTCGCGAAGAAGTATGGGGCCGAATTTACAGTCATGTCCAATGAAGGGCTTACGTTAAAAAATGACTTTCGAGATACGAACCATGTTCGACCCAAGGGCGCGGATATCGTTAGCGCGGAGGTTGCGAAGCGATGGTTGAAATGACGTGAAGAAGGCCGAGACATCCAGTCTCGGCCTTCCTTTTTAAGAATAAAAGCATGATAGCTATTTCAATTGATATCCGCCACGTACGAGCACGATCAGTTCCACTTTCGATTTGGGATCCTGTTTTACGCCCCTGCCATCCCTAGGGAACAAGATCAGATGATTGTTGCCGATCGGCTTGCCTGGCGCGATATCCAGTCCGTCCGTCATATCCGATAAGCCGTTGGCATCCGGACTGAACGCGATTGCTTTACCCGTCCGGACGATCAATTCGCCTCCGGCGTTCACGATGATGGTTTTGCCTGTCGGAACCTTAACAACCTCTAACGGAGCCATCGCGCCGCTGCCGACTGGCGGCGTGCCTCCGCCGCCTCCCTGCACGATTTCCGCGATCTTCTGGTCGACATAACTTTTGGTGACGACCGGATCATCTCCGGAACCGGGTATCGCAGTCGAATCCGCCTCGACGGTCGAATAGAAACCAATAACGCCTATTAATGCGGCAACCGTCAAAATTCCAAGCCATGTGCGTCCTTTTTTCGAGAATTTCAGCATCTTATCTCTCTCCGATCGACAATAAGGTTACTCATTTGACGCTTGCAATGACCATATAGTTGCGATGGATTTCGTAAGAGTTTCCCTTATGGAAGTCATCCTTTCATACTCATCCCGTTGCCATTTACGGACTGCAACTTAATCAGGATCCTTCGATGCATACTAAAACGCATCGTCAGAAACTGCGGCAATTTGCGGTAATTTTTACCCAGCTGATATCCGATAAACTTAGCCGCGGAATCCACGAGAAGCGCAGGAATCCAGTTCCAAGCTCTGCTTCTCATAAGCTTTCGAAATTGCATTTTCAGAAGATGCGATCCTTCTCGACCGACGGACGAAAATGGATATATCCATTCATTCATCCTCATTGACACGCCGTTGTCGAAATACCGTTTGAACTGCTGCTTCAGGGAGTAATTGTGGGAGTGCAGCACTTCCGCCTCGGCGACATAAGCAACGGCATAGCCGGAAAGAACGCACTTGGCGGCAAAAAACAAATCCTCGTTGAAAATAACCGGCTCCGGAAATCGGCCTAATTGGATGAATGTATCCTTGCGTATCGCCGAGCAAACATTGGAGCAGAAGAAGGTTTTGATCCCCATTCTTGGGATATTATTTTGATCTTTGAGATAGGAATGCTCCGGATAATTATGCAAGCGCGATAGTCGCTCCAACACGTTTGCATCTGATTTGGCGATTTGCCTTCCATAGGCACATCCGATTTTTGGATTTTCGAGCAAGGGCTTCGTTAATTCTTCGAGCATTCGTTCATGATTCGGCACAGCATCTTGGGTCATGAAGACGAGGATTTCCCCGCTTGCCATCGTAACCGCATAATTGCGGGTTCCACCATGGTCAAAATCGCTTTGATCAATCACATACACCTTCGCACCATTCTTCCTGGCGCGTTCAGCCGTACCGTCAGTCGATGAGGAATCGATCACAATGATTTCATGAGGGGGCAATGTCTGATTCCAAAGCGATTTCAACAACGTTTCCGTTTCGGGGCCGGCATTATAGGTAGGAATGATGACGGAAACGGTGTACGGGCTTCTATGCTCAATAGGCATTGCGGTTTACGAATCCTTTGTAGATTGTTTTCAGTATGATTTTTAAATCAAAAAGAAACGTCCAATTCTCGAGATAAAACAGATCGTGCGAGATTCGGTCTTGAATCGACGTATCGCCTCGTAATCCATTCGACTGCGCCCAGCCCGTAATTCCAGGCCGGACATGATGCTTCACCATGTATTTGGGGATTTCCTCCTTGAATTGCTCCACGAAGTAAGGACGCTCCGGCCGCGGGCCGACTACGCTCATATCGCCGATCAATACATTGAAAAATTGGGGAAGCTCATCGATGCTTGTTCTTCGCAAGAAGGTACCGAATTTCGTTCTGCGCGGATCTCCTTCCACGGTCCAATGCGTATCCGATACTTCTTGGTTGGACACATGCATCGTTCGAAACTTGTACATACGGAATGTCTTTCTATCCAACCCCATTCGTTCTTGACTGAAGATGACAGGGCCTTTGGAAGTTAACTTGATACCAACCGCAGCGAATAACATCACAGGGGAGGTGATGACGATCGCGGCAATGGAAAAGATAATGTCGAACGTTCTCTTAACAATGCGGTTACTTAGCTCATCCAGGGGGATGTCGCGCACGTTGATGAGCGGGATCCCTGCAAAATTATCGAAGTAAGGGCGCGCGGGCAACAAGTCGAAGAAATCCGGAATAATCAAGGATTTGACACCAGCGTTATCGCAAATCTCAATAATTTGTGCGTATAAGGAATGGGCCGTCAGTGGCAAGGCAATAATTACTTCGTCTATCGGGTGGTCCCTGATTATGTTTGCTAAATCCGATACTTTGCCGATAACGGGCTTCAAGCTTTGATGTTCCGAGGCATGCTGCTGAATGCTATCATCAAGGAAACCATAAACTTCGTATCCAAGTTCCGGATGCATTTGCAAGCTGTGATAAAAACTGCGCCCGACAGATCCGGCCCCAAGGATCAGAATGTATTTTTTATTGAATCCTTTGCTACGGAGCCGATAAAGCGTCATTTTTAACAAGTACCGGTACAGCATCAGTACGATCATGTTCGTTATGAAGAACAAGAGGAGAAATTCGCGCGAGATATGTAACTCCTTTAACGCATATAGCAAGCTAAGTAGTGCTAAGAAACTTAAACTGTGTACCTGGATGATCTTGAAAACGTCTGCGGAAAAATTCTTTTTCCGCCTTGGCGTATAGAAGCCTACATAAAATCCGATCAATATCGAAACGAATGCATACACCGTGCCCCAGAGCAAGTAACTCTGGAAAGACAACGTGATCACAGACGGAACCCAACCGCTATAGAATTTAAACCAATAAGCGCACAGAAAAATGAGAAACATCATTGTGGAGTCCGATAATACGTATATTTGCGTCAAAATTCGCTGATTCTGTCGAATCACTTCCATCACCTATCCGTAAATGTTGGAATCGTAAATGCTGTATCGCCCATTTCAATTTTATCAAAGATGCTCAAATACATATAGTCTTATGTTTTCCCACCGCCACAAAGCGTTTCTCTCTATTGCTATTGATCGCTTTATTATCTTACACTGTTTATGAATACATCGAAGGAGAAAATCCATGAAAAAACAACAATCTTTGCAGTTCAAGAACTTTTTAGTCCCAGCAATAGCGGTTTTCCTCTCCCTTTACGCTCTCTACAATAAAGCGCTGTTTAACGCTGCAATGACCCAGTACGACAAAACGATTTATTTGTTCGTTTTGCTTTCATCGCTTTCATTTTTGATTTTAGCGGTAGTGATTAGAAAATCATTAAAAGGTTTGAATGTTCTGCCTGTCGCATTGATGTCACTCGTTCCATTATCATATTTTGTTTCTTATTTCTTTTCCGCCTCCAGTTATATGGCGTCAACCGGTATTTTAATTAGTTTATTGTTATTTCTCCTTTTCGTTGCGGGGCTTATCGTTTCAAGAGTTCCTGGACACATCCAAAGAGCCAGCGAAATCGTGCTATCGACAGGGTACATAGTCGTTGCATTCGGGATTCTTAATTGGTTTGGCAACGCGTCGTTCTGGGGACTTTTTAGTTGGACGAATGCCTCCGGACAAGCCAGCACCGTATTCCCCGATGCGGTTTGGATGGCTGCCGATGGGCCGCGGCTGGCATCGGTATTCCAATATTCGAACACCTATGGCGGTTTTCTTCTGGCTCTTATCCTCATGTCCGTTCATGCGATGATCAGTTCAAACAGCAAAATATACCGGCATATAGCCGCTGTGATGATGGTTCCGCTCATTGTCTCCTTCTTCTTAACTCTCTCCCGGGGTGCGCTTGTCTTGTTACCTGTGATGGTAATAATCGTTCTTTTCTTCTATAGACCAGCCAAGCAAGTCCTTTATTTTCTTTATTTGGCGCTTGCTTCTGTCATTTCTTTAGTCATTCTTAATCTGGTCTCCAAGTTGGGCAAAAGCCTTCAAGAGACTTTCAGTAGCCATGATTTCACTGTCGGATGTTTGATCGTGCTTGGAGCATCCATTGTCTGCGCCGGATTCTTCTGGTTATTGAACAAGTTTTCGCCAAATCTACTCAAAGCCATTGACAACCGTTTAAACGGCCTTCGTTTCTCGTCACTATTCTTTCCATTCAGTTTGATCCTACTTTCTTTGATTGCATTCTATCTTCTCTTGTATACAAATGTTTCGCGTATTCTCCCAGAAAGCGTATCAGCGCGAATTCAAAATATTGATTTAGGTCAACAAACCGTTTTGGAGAGGCAGTCTTTCTTTACGGATGCTCTGCGCATTTTCGCTGATCACCCCGTTTTTGGCGCCGGCGGCGGCGCATGGAAAGCATTATATCCCCAGTATCAGAGTTATCCTTATATTAGTACGCAAGCCCATAATTTCTTCTTGCAATATTTATTAGAAACTGGTATCTTCGGTCTCTTATTCCTCCTTCTTTTGATTGTTTTTATTGTGGTATTCTACTTACAATCTTTCCTGCGTCATAGGCAAGCAGGCACGGAGCCCGACAATTCTCTCTTTTACTTCTTTATCTTTATCATCTGTTTGCTGGGGCACAGCTTCATTGACTTCGATATGAGTTATGTTTATGTCGCAGGTCTTGTCTTTTTCTCGCTTGGAATTCTCAGCAGTTCGGTAAGTAAGTCTCTTCTCGATCATAAATACAATAAGTGGTCATCATGGTTGATTGGTATCGCTTCTTCGCTCACTGTGATATTTGCTGGACTTCAATATCTTGGTTACGTCAATTATCAGAAATCACTATCACTTGCTCAGCAGAGTGTTTCGTTCGAACAAATGATTTCTCCTTTGAACAAAGCAGTTTCAATATCTAAAAATCCAACGTACCTCAGATATCGTTTAGACTTTTATCAGCAAGGATATCAACGATCGAACAATGCCGATTACTTGCAAAAAGCAATCGAAACGGCGAACTTGTACAAGAAGTATGAACCGAATGACCGGAATGGTTACTTGCTACTCAATCAGTTTTATCAACAAAACAATATGACAACTGAAGCCGTTGCGGTCATGGATGAGGCCATTAAGAAGTTCCCCTGGGACATTGGCATCTATGAACAAGCCATAGGTTTAAACGCCCGACTCGGAGATCAAGGAGCTAATCAATCCTACTGGAATAAAGCATTAGATTTATATAACAGAGTCCAAGAAAAGGTCAAATTTTTAAGCAACCTGCCGGAGAATCAACTGAAGGGACAAGCATTTTCGGTAACGAAGACAATTGCCTCAACGGTCAGTCAGATCTATTTCTTTCAGGGACAGTATCAAAAGAGCGCCGAACTATTAAAACGATTTGTAGGCACAAATTATAGCCAGACCGAGGACCGGATCGTCATGAGATTTTACCTGGCAACCTTATCGAAGATGAACCAACCCAACGATGAACTCTATAATAATTTTACCAAAGCACTTCCGGAGGAAGCTGCGGAGATTGCTCGTCTAGTTGCTAAAAAATAATATAAATGGTTGAGCGATTCGCTCAACCATTTATTTTTCTTCTGATTAGTTTGTAAAAGACCGATTAACAAGCCATGGAATCTTCTCGGTTGCGATTAATTTTTTATAACCCGGCTTTATTTCATGATAGATGTTAAGATTGTAATCTTTCAGCAAAGTAACATTCATTACTAACTCCTGATCTGTCCAGCTTAATTCCAGCGTATTCGTTCCGACCTTCAAAGAAGCATCACTGCTCGCTTGATCTCCATTTGAGATTGGCAGAGCTTTACTAAATACGGATTTTTGATTGGCATCATTTAATTCGATGATAATTTTTTGATCTTTGATGTCCGCCTTCGTTAATAAATCCTCTTCCAACGTATAATCGAAGTCTAATTTCACAAATGTTTCCGCAGATTGAGAATTCGGAAAACGAATTTGCGTGGCAACTCGTTCTATGGACAATTTATAGGGCAGAATGTCGATATTCCGGATACTATTTTGTTCTTTCTTTTCGGCGGGCATAACGAATGAATAAGGTGAAACATACCCTGCCAGAACGCTTTCGCTTTGCCCTGCTGTTGTTCCTGTCTGCGTCGTCTCCAAGATAGCCTTCCCGATTACCAATTGAACATCGGAAACATCAGCATCTTTAGGTATGGACGCCGTGGCATATAAGAGTGCTGTACCGCCAGGATTTAATTTATCCGTTAACGATTGAATAGTAGCAGGGAATACCGTGCCATCCTTTTTCTCGAAATAACCTGCCAATTGCTGAATGGTGGTCAAGCGCTTCTCTTCATTCGTCACAATCACTTGAGCAGCAAGCACATTTCCGTTCTGTCCTGCGAATGTCATCAGATTCCGAATCTTGACATCCGAACGGTAACCCACGTCGGTAATTTTGAAGCCCTTATCCCAATTCACGGTTTGCACGGGACTGAAAGTACCGGAATGCGTAAATTCCACCAAATCCGTGTTTTCAGTACTTCCCGATTCTTTTTGCTGTAAAAGTAAACTAACCTTCCTTACATCAAATGTGTAGGGGATTCTTCCTGCTACTTGGAAATCCATCGTTTGTCCGGGTTGAAGTGCGATTATCTTATTGTTTGTTAATACGGATACGCTTTTTTCAACTTTGTCATCAAAAATAAACTTGCCGGTGAAATCGGGGAGCGGAATGGTATCCGATCCTTTGTTCTGGATCGTCAAGTTCGCAATTACCAAATCGTCGTCTTCGATCGGAAGTCGATTCAAGGAATTCATTTTTACATAATATACACCCTGTGAAGTTGTAAAAGAATAATACTTATCGATATCGTCTCCTGAGCTCGTATTAGCCTTCGGAAGACTGAATAGCGCAAGCGGAATCTTATCTTTCCCTTCATTAACTGGATAACTGACAAGCATGCTCCAACCATTTTCTTTTACCGTAATCGGAATAGAGGTCGTTAGTTGAAATTCCTTTTCCGTTAAAGGCTCTAGCACTGTCCCTTTGATACTCGAGCTGTTGAGTGAATAAAGCAAATTGTCTTGCGTTTGGATATACAACTGATATTCGGGAAGAGCAATCGAACTCGTACCTTCGTTTTTAAAGACAACTTTTAATTCAGGTTTATAATACTTTGAACTCTTTCCAATCGTCGCTTGTTCAATATATATAGAAGTTTTGCTGTCCCCTATGTTTATATACCTTCCGGTGTTTGCTGTAGTTGTCGGGTTATATCTTTGCGATACCGATATTTGACCAAGCGTGTTCGTATAAGAGGGAACGGAGAAATCCCATTTGATGACTTTAATAATCAAATCCGTAACCTTGATATTCAAGCCGACTTTACCGTAAAATACGATATCTTTTTGGGTTTTCGCTGGGATGGTTTTCACGTCATTGTTAGCTGTTTGAATGGTGACTTTCGTACCGTTCTTGGTACTTACATTCACCCAGTAGTCAATGAAGTTCAAATCGGTGTTGCTGTTATTATTGATGCTTACAGTAAACGCAGCTGTTTGACTATTACCATTTGGCATGACCATGAGATTGCTTACTTCTGCCGTCACATTTTCTTTTAAAGTAACTTTTCCTAAGGAGATGGGATTCTGTATGATGATCTTCGTTTCACTATCTTCAGCATATGAAACTTGATTTAATGCTGGAAAACCTAAAGCAAATACCAAAAACATTACTGCAACTAGCCTTTTAAGAGTTACCATTCACGTCCATCCTCCTGCACTGGCTTTATATACTATAGACGTTTAATTGTGCCATTTAGTTTCGCCAATGGAGATGTATATTAAAAGCTAAAAGGAGATATCATCCATAAAAAAGGAAAAGGATGAGGCATCCCTCATCCTTTTCCCTTGTTCAGTTCAGCAATAATTATTCGCCGAAGAATACCGTGCTCGTCGATTTACCGTTCGGAGCTGTAGCAGTCACTACAAACTGATACGGTTTAGTTCCGTCAACCTGAGTGAACGCGGTAATTACACCCGATGTCGGATTGATCGTCACTTGAGCGTTGGTGATGTCAGATACGGTGTAACGAATTCCAAGCAGTTTTTGGAACGTTTGAATGTCGGTTGCGTCATATTCGATACCATAGTTGTCTTTTACTTTTGCCGTCATGAGGGCTCCTGCATCAACAAGGGCACTACCCGTTCCGAGATCTTCGGAGGAATCGGACGACAAGGAGTCAGCCACAACCGCATCGTTTTTGACCGTTACTTTAGCGCTCAGCGTAGCCGTTTCACCATTAGCTTTGTAAACAACCGCTGTTACCGTAGCTTCGCCAGCTTTGTTACCAGTTACAAACGCAGTATTACTACCCGTAGTAACTTGTGCAACGAGGTTGTTCGAAGTCGTAACGTCTTTGATGTTTGCCGGATAAGCAACGGTGTTGCCTGCGTTGTCTTTAACCGTCAAAGTAATTTCTTTTTGCGTTTTTCCACCCAGGATGGAATACGGAGCAGCCGGGAACAACGAAGCGTTGTCCAGCGAAGCATACAGGCTCGTGATGTCGCTGATGCTATAGTTCAGTTGAACCAGAGCCGGGTTGATCGCTTCGATCGATACCGTTACCGGCGTAGCGATGTCTCTCCAATCCGAACCAACCTTTTGCTGCAAGGTTGCTTTCAGAGAAGAAGTACCGAAGATGCCAGTTTGTGCATTAAACTGCTTGTTATCTGCATTTACGTTGTCCAGGGTGTATTCATAGACCGTGGATGCAACGGAAAGCGAGAGGGTACCGCCCGAAACCGTGATACCCGATGCGTTCGGAACGTAATCGTATTGGACACGGTAATCGGTAGACGGAGTGTTGCCGCCGATGTTGTCGCCATATTGGTCTTTAACCTGGAAGTCAAATCCGGAAGTTGCGTTCAATACCGCTTTAGCAGCCGGCTTCTTAGCAACAGTCAAGGAAGCAGGTACGCGAGGATCAGCAACAACGATTTGCATTGTCTTCAAGGTGTTAACGTTAGGCGAGAGAATGCTTGCCGTTACGAAAACGTACGACTTGGCATTCACGGTTGTTGCTCCGAGGCGGATTTTGCCTTTGTCCGGTCCAACCGTTATGAGTTGAGCAGATGCTACGCCGGACGCAGTAACCGTGATGCGATCTTTGTTGTCGACGATTTCTTGCGGTGTCAACTTGTCACCATTAGCATCATAGGCATTCAGCGTTACCAATTTGCCGCTGTCGCCTTGAGCAAGCGTACCGTTGAACTCAAGGTCGAGTTGCGTAGCGACTTTGGAAGTGCCAACATCGAATTTCGTGGTGGCAACGCCGGAACCAGCATACACAGTCAACGTGTGAGTGGAAGCTTTGTCTTCTTTCTTCGACAGCGAAACGCGAACTTCAAACTCGTCATCGTTATCGAAGTCACCGTCCGTTACGACTGCATATTGGGAATACGGAACGATGTTAGTGTTGAAGTACTTACCGTTCACCTGCTGGAGAACGTTTTGGCTGACGGTAACAGGGTTGCCGTATTGGTCGAACAGTTTGACATCGGCAGTTGCCGTTTCACCAACGTTGATCAGGGCAGTTTTACCGTTATCATACTTCATTTCGCCGAGCTCCATCTTCGATACGAACGGAGCGAAGCCCAGTTTGAACACCTTGTTAGCAGTGAGGTGCGTGTCGTTGAAGTAAACATATACCGGAATCTGGGTCAGACCAGAAGTAGCTTTGTTTGCATCAACGGCAGCTTTGGTGTTCAGCTTGATAACCAGGTAACCATCGCTGTCCTTCGTAAGCGAAGGAGAGAAATCAGCCGAAGCGTTCACCGTGAAGTTAGCGGAACCAAAAGAAGCGAACTCGCCGTATTGGTTCTCAGCTTTCAACCGAATGCGCGCATTCGTCGTCGTTGCGATTTCGTCCGTCGCCGAAACGAACTCGAGCTTCGAAACGGTTTCTTTCTCGCCTTTGAAAGATGCAGTAGCAGTAGCGATTTCTTCAGCTGCGAGACCGCTCAGCGTTACCGTGTAATCCGCTTCGGTGATTTTCGTGTCCGTCAAAGTCAGCGTAGCGGTTTTCTTGTCATCGGACCAAGCCGAGGTCGTAGCAACCGTAGCCGTGCCGCGTTTCAGCGTCAATACAGCTTTGGCAGTGTCGACAGCTTTGTCCAACGTAACCGTTACCTTGGAAACACCGGTCGCTTTAGCGGATGCTACGGAAACTTTAGCCGGAGCTTGCGTTTTCACGTAGACTTCGTACGAAGCGTTAACAAGGATTTCACGGGTAGCAGCAGCCGTGTAAGTAGTCGGCAGGTTGATGCCGTTGTCGATCAGAGCTTTGATGTAACCAGCAGCCCAATCAGCAGCGCCTTCAACTTTAGCATCGGCTACCGGAGCCAATCCGAGAGCTTTCGCAGCGGCAACTGCAAGCTCTTGCACCGTCACGTCGCCATTCGGATTGAATTTACCGCCGCCGACACCTACCAGAAGATTTGCTGCAACTGCAGCTTCAACTTCTTGGTAGTACCATGCGGTTTTAGCAACGTCCGTGAACGTTTGAACCGTCGGCTCAGCGTCAACGTTGATGCCCTTGAGAAGGCCAAGAACGCGAGCGAATTGAGCGCGGGTCATATTTTGATTCAGACCGGCACTGCCATCGGCCATGCCAGCGAAAATGCCTTTGGCTTTCAGCGCGTCGAATTTCTCTTGCGCCGTAGCCGGGTCAGCTGCCGAAGCAACGGACGCGAATGCGCCGAATGCCAGGGCCGCGGACAGAAGAACGGATAAACTTTTCTTCATAACCTTTTTTTCTCCTCCTTGGGAAAACATCTGTTGGTGTTGCGTGGAAGATTGATAGCTCGATTCTCTCATCGATGTTTCACCCCCTTCCCTGAGTTGAGCGATTGTCTATAATTTGTGTCTGCAATCATGAGACCTATGTAGGAGAATCATGTCGCAGAAACTCGTAAACGGAGTGAATCTGCCGAAGAAAACAAAAATAGGCAGGGAAAAATATGCCACTTCCCCCATTATACATGAGGAATATATGAAGCGCAAACGCATATTTTACGAGATTCGTAGCTTCCCGGTCTTAGGTCCCGGTTGTTTTTGTTACATGTTGTTTAACGCTGTTGCTCGGAAAAAGTTGCGGCGAATTCGGAAATCGTTAAAGTTTTTTTCGCAGATTCCATTATGTATTACTATGTACGACCCTCAAGCCTCTTTAGTATAGCTTGTGACACCGTCTTCGTCATCGCTTAACTTTTTCCTTTTCGTCCAAGTTCGAACAAATCCGATCGCCTCCCGTCCGTAAACAGGAGGCGATCCGCGCGAAATTAAAGCTTCTTCAGACTTTTCAAGATTTTCTCGGTGATCACGGCCGCATCGGCGCGTTTTAAGAAGGAATCCGGCTCGAAACGGAAAGTCTTAGCCGGCTGGGTGTTCACGATGCCGCTGATAAACTTGGCTTTAACTACGGCTTGAACGGAACTTGCAGCATAGATGTCCATGGTGTTGGCATCGGTAAACTGCTTTTGCAGAGCTGCCAGATCTTTCTCGGCATTCGCGTTACTCTTCACTAGATTGAGCGCACGCGCGACCATAACGGATGCCTCTTGACGCGTAATGGGGTCGTTCGGGAAGAACAATCTGGGTGATTTCCCACGGATAAAGCCTTTCTTTACCGCGGTCTCAACATACCGATAGTTCCAGAGTGCCCCCGGGAAATTGATTGGTAACACGTCGTCGAAAGTCATGTTGTTCGGGTCGTATTCAAGCGGGATGTCCAATGCTTTTACGAGCATCTGGGCAAATTCTCCGCGGGTAATATTGTCATACACCCCGAAATTGTTGTTATCTTTGTTAGCCATAATCCCTTTGGACAACATCGTTTCCAATGAGAATCTTGCATAAGGGTGTCCAATAATATCGCTGTAGCTATATCGAAGAGCCATTACCGCGTAATAACCGAAACCGTCGAATGAAGCGGTAACCGTCTTGTTCTTGGTGTTCGTTACGCCTCCTACATTGATCCATCCGCTGGAAGTGTACCGCCATACGCTCAGGTTGGATGCCAAAGCATCCCGAATGTTGCTGTCATACTTAATGGTGATCGTCCCCCGCTGTGACGGCTCTAACCATTTGTTCGGCTCAAATACCCGATTATAGAAGATATGGTTCGCGGCGAACGGATCCATTGCATTCACAAGCGTGTAATCCGGTTTGGATGAATCGAAGTAGCCGGCATCCACCCAAAACAGATTCGACGCGAAGTTGAAATTGTTGAGAGGCCTGATCCGATCGATAGCGAAATCGTCGGTACTGATTGTCTTAATCGTGCCGTCCAAATAATTGCCGTCAGGGTCCTGTTCGCCGACTGCGTTATATTTCTTCACAGCTCGCCCATCTGTCCGGTCGGCGATGCCAAAGTACAGTTCTTGCGCATCGAACAAATCGACCGTTTTCACGTCCTGTCCCGGATTCAGGTTTGCTTGGCGCAGGAATGTATTTTTCGGGAAGGACAACGTGAGGTCGTTTTTGAAAATAGCCAGTTTGCCCGATGTCGGGATTTTCGCCTTATATTGAGCACTAATCGAATTGTCGGCCGCATAGTTGACGGTAAAGCTGCCATTTATCTTCTGCTTCCCTTGAACCACGGTAAATTTCACCGTATTGTTGCCTGGCTTCAGAGGTTTAAGCTCATAGCGGAAAATATCTCCCTGACCTTTGGTCATCTCGACTTTGCCAACAAGGACCTGATCCGCTCCTTCTGCCTTGATGCTGATCTTCAGGAAGTTCGCATTAATGACACTTTCCTCCGGAAGCTTAGGAGACAAGACAATATACGGCGATAGGTCACGAATGATCGTCACGGTCTCGCTGACCGATACCGTTCCCGCACGGACGATTACCGTAATGCTGGTTGCACCCGATTGCGGCAATCCGACGTTCCAGAGACGAAGTTTCACCGGGCTCGTGTTGTCGATGGAAGTGAGACATTGATTAACTGAGCCCACAACGACTTCAAAGCAAAGCCCAATGCCGTCCGTCGCATTCGTATCGTTGATGTTCAATTTAGCAGGAGTTGACGTACTGTTTAAAGATACGGTTGCCAAGCTATTTCCATCGACTTGGACTTCCATGTCCGTCGCATTTGCGACATCGAAAATCAAATCGAGTTTTTTCTCCGTCGTGTTGTACTGCTTGGTGCCGGTAGAAACGAACTTGGACAACGTATCGCTGAACTGCCGCTTTACCGGAGGCGTAGTATCCACAGTCGGATCCACGACGAACGGAACCGGAAACATGTTTGAGATACTAGGGTTCGTTCCCGAGACGTAATATAACGTTAAAGTCGTGGATACCGGAACCCCGTTCGCAACCCCTTTGAAGATCAGAGTATTCGGACCGGGGACTAGATGAAGTCCCTTGGAATAGGGATCGAAACTGAAACCGCCTGAAGTTGTCGTCCTAGGCGCGCTTGCAGGCAACAAATCATAGTCGATTCCGTTGAAATTCAATTTGAGTGTATCTAGTTCGTCATCGTTTGTTAAATTGAAGTTGACCAATGTTCCATTAAAGCGGTCCGAACTGACAAAATCGTTCGTCCAAGTCATGCCGTCAAACAAATTGTCCAACTGAATGGACGGTGCAGGCGTAAAGGTCAAAGTTCGGGTAATCGTGTCCGATTTGCCACCGCTTGTAATCTTAAAAGTAAGCGTAATCGTTCCACTTGGCATATTGGTGATTTTGATCACTGGCTGATCGTTTTGATTCCTGAAAGTCGCATCATAAGTGAATGAACCGGAAGGAACTGGGTTCCCGCCTTGCGTTGCGGTAACCGTTGTGGTCCCCCCAGAAGCGGAGAAGTTCCCTGTGTTCAACACCATCCAAAAAGGAGTTTTGAACACGGTCGAATTGTTCGGAAAAGAACTGAAGGACGTATAGGAAACAGGCGTCCCTTCCGTAACGTTATAAGCTTGCTGAACGTCGGTAATAAATGGTGATGTACTGTCACGAAACTTAAAAGTAATCGGGAAGTCAGTATTTGGCGTCGGTGTCGTATTCGTCACGGTAAGCGTATAATCGCCGGTCGTATCGATCGTCAAGTTCCCCGTCGTGAATGAATAAATCACGTAACCGGTGCCCGTTCCGACCGAAACGGGGGCAGCATCGGTGACTGTCGCGACAGTAGTAGCACCGTTCTTCAGCGAAACTGTAATATTCGGCGCGGGGGAGGTGCTGCTGACGATAACTTTACCGGTAACGGGCACGTTGTTTTGAGCAGTACTGAATGTCGGATTGCCATCCAAGGGCTGCGTGCCGGCTTGAATGTCATATGCAGTGAAGTTGCCGTTGTAGTAAGCCAAATAGCGGGTTTGTTGGTACGTCTTCGTAGCGTTTCGCGCCACAATGACCAATTTGTTTTGCCCAGGGGTCAACCCAATATTAGACAATACGAACGTAGAACCGGAGCCCCCGATCATTTGGGTCCCGTTAATCGTTACTTCTGTCGCGTTAGGGGCTTTAATATTAATCGCTTCGGAGGAGCGCGTGGTGACCACGGTCGCGCCGTCTGCCAGGTCTCGTCCGTCTGCCAATTTTATCTCCGTAATGACAGGGACATTGTTGAAATTGACATAGGCATCTCCCGATACGGCATTGCCTGTCGTATTCACCCCGGTGATGGAAATACGGTTTAATCCATCGTACAGACTGACACCCGAAAAGAGGAAGCTGTTTCCGGTTATGGTTGGTCTTGTGGATCCAACGGTCGTTTGTACAGCCTTGCCGTTGACCAATTGCTCGATTTTATACGAAATGGATGATGCCGTTACCCCGCTGAACGTTCCCGCGATATCCGTGATGTTGCTGTTCACGTCGGTGGGCGCGGTCTGATCCGTGCTGAAGTCGCGGAATTGGAAGTACACGGAAGGCGCAGCATTCGTTATCGACGGGCTCATGGGCAGCGTCGGCAAGACTAGAGCCACGATAAGCAGCCACAAAGTAATGCGCAGTCGATTGGGTTTCAAAAGTAAATCCTCCTCGCTGAACTTGGTTCAAATAAATCCCATATGTATTTACCTTATCGGACGTCTGCGCCCGATTGTTTAGCCGGCGAATTAAAAATGAGACCGCGTGCCCATAAAAACGAAAGGCTTCATTGTGCACGCACAACGAAAACCCCGATAGCGTTACTGGCTTCGGGGTCGGGATTCATATAACGATCACTTCGAACGGCTCTCCGTCTGCGGCTTCATCAGACGCCTTGCGAAGAAGTTGATCACCGGGCGCCGCGACTTGTCGACGATACCAATGAGCTCCGCTCCGATCTGCAGCAGGAACACCAGCACGCAGATGACGATGAACGTCACCCAGTTGCCGAAGCCGGTCTTGGTCAGCGCCGATTGCAGTACTGCGCAGCCGCCGAAGAACGCGGCGATTCCGTAGATGACGAGAACCGTCTTGCGGTGGCTGAAGCCCAGCTGCTGCAAGCAGTGATGAAGATGGCCCTTGTCGGCCTTCATCAGCGGTTTCTTGTTCACCCAGCGGCGAACGATCGCGAAGAACGTGTCCGAGAGCGGTACGCCGATGATAAGCAGCGGGGTCACGAAGGACAGCACCGTGATTTGCTTAAACCCTAACATGGACAGCATCGCCAGGCTGAAGCCGAGGAACAGCGCGCCCGAGTCGCCCATGAATATTTTCGCGGGATGGAAGTTGAAGACGAGAAAACCCAAAATGCTGCCGAGCAGCACGATGGCCAGAAGCACGACCGTGCCGTTGCCCATGATGATCCCCATGCCCATGATGCTGGCGATGGCGATGGCGGAGACGCCGGCCGCGAGGCCGTCGAGCCCGTCGATCAGGTTGATCGCGTTCGTGACGCCGACGATCCAGAAGATCGTGAGCGGGATCCCGATCCATTCGCCCAGCGGCTGCATGGCGGATCCGAACGGGATGTTGACGATGTTCATTTTGATATCGAAGCCGAAAACGACGACGCACGCGACCCCGATCTGGACGAGAAACTTCAGCTTCGCGTTCAGGTCGAACCGGTCGTCCAGCGCGCCCAGCAAGATGATCAACGTGCCTCCCGTGAGGAGGGCGCCGATCAGGTTGCGGTTGCTGGCCATCATCAAGTTGTTCGGAATGAAGTTCAAGAGAAGAAGCACGACCAATGCGAAAGACGCGTAGATCGCGAGGCCGCCTAGGCGCGGCATGATGCGCGAGTGGACTTTCCGGGCGTTCGGCACGTCGACCGCGCCGACGCGGAACGCGAATTTCTTGACAAG
This sequence comes from Cohnella sp. CFH 77786, assembly GCF_019400745.1. Taxonomy (GTDB): domain Bacteria; phylum Bacillota; class Bacilli; order Paenibacillales; family Paenibacillaceae; genus Cohnella. The sequence goes on from NZ_WJIB01000004.1 coordinate 85,077, forward strand.
CGGCGTAAGTAAGAGTGCGAGCGCGAGCGAAGCGATGAATCCGGATATACCGATTCCGATCATGAAGCCAGTTGGCATCGATTAACTCCCCTTTTATAAGCACCGGTTAGAATTATAAACCCGGCGCCCGGAAGTCAACAAGGCGGTTATCCTGTCGTTTTCCGGCAAATTGGTTCATTTTCGCGATTTTCATGATGTTTTCACGAGGCATTAGCCTTGTTTGAGGACCTTATCTCCGTCCCTCATCACTTTCAGCGCAAATCGGGGCAAAACCAGCATTCTCCGGTAGCGGGCCGGTTCCTGAAGCAAGCGGTAAAACCATTCGAGATGCATTTTCCGGAAAAGCTTCGGCGCCCGCTTCAGCTTGCCGGCAATGACGTCGAAGCTCCCGCCGACGCCCATCATCACCGGTACTTGCAGCGCGCTTTCGTATTTCGCCAGCCATGGCTCCTGCGTCGTCAGCGAACGCGCCACGAACAGCAGGTCCGGATCCGCTTCCCGGATCGCCGCCACGACCGACGCATCCTCATTTTCCGTAAAATACCCATCCCGGTACCCGACGAAACGGACGCCCGGATATTGCCGCTGCAGATTCGCGTGAGCCGCTGATATCGTTTCCTCGGTCGTGCCGAGCAGGTACACCTTCCAGCCGCGCAAGTCACCTTCGCGTAGGAGCTCGTGCATGAGATCGAACCCGGCGACGCGCTCCTGAACCGGCTGGCCGACATGGCGGGCGGCCCACACGACCCCGGCCCCGTCCGGGACCACGAGATCGGCGGTCTGCAAGGCGCGGTGGAACGAAGGATCCTCCAGGCCGGCCATGAGCATGATCGGGTTGCCTGTCACGATGCGGTGCGTACGGCGGGATTCCACGGCATCCACCAGGTAGCGGACCGTTTGTTCCATGTTCATTTTCGAAAACGGGACGCCGTACAGCGTCACCGTCGGGAATGCCCGTGTCTGCGATGCGATACCGGAACTCACCTCGGCGGCACCCTCCCCATTCATCTGTGTTAAATACGTTTGTAATCCAAAATTTGTTGCGCGGGACGGATGGCTTCTTTTTTCAACCGGTCGATAGAGCCCCCCGCGGATATACGCCATGCATCGGGATCGTCCAACAAGCGGGCGGCTCGGTCCGCGAAAATGGCGGGATCGAGCGCTTCCGTGGAACCGATCGCTTTCTGTCCGATCCGGGCCAAAAATTGGTCGATTTTCGGATCGTACGAGAGACCGAGCAGCGGCACTTCGCGGTTGGCGGCATAGATGAGCGAGTGCAGCCGCATGCCGAACAGCAGCCGGCACCGCCCCACCTCGCCCAACATCGCCTGCGGCTCGTCGTGCGCCGGCGCAAGCTCGCACGCCACGCGCGCGCTCGCGAGCCGTTCCATCACGTACCGGGACGCATCCTCGTCCAGGCCGTGATGGAACGGCAAGAAGCGCAGCCGGACGCTCCGCCGTCCGGCCAGCGCTTCCAGCGCGGCCGCCGCGCGGTCCAGGTCCGCGCGGTCGCCGCGCCAAAAACGGACGGACACGCCGACCAACGCCGGCCCGTCCGCATCCTCCCGCTCGCGCGTCCCCGCGAGCGGCGCCTCCCCTTCGCCTCCACTTCGACCGGCGCTCTCCGACAGCACCCCAGTTCGCGCGCAATCGGCTCCGGCTCCGCCTTGATCGGAGACGCCCGCAAGCTCCGCCACACCTTCGCCCCTAGAAACGCCCGAGCCCGAAGCCGTCGCCGAAGCTGCGCCACCGGCGACCGATCCGCCGACCGCCTCTCCCGGCATGGGAAGGCCCATGACCGGATCCGGCACGACCTCGACGCGCTCGCCCGGCACGCCGAACTGCCGCAGCAGCGCCGCCGACTCCTCGTCGCGCACCGACACATAGGCCGCCTTGCGGAACGCCCGCGCGATCGGCCAGCGGAATATCGACCGGTTCACCGGGCCGATGCCTTGCGCGTACACGAAAGTCGGCTTCCCGCACCAACGGGCCATTTCCATGATCCCCAAATAATACGGAATCGACCCGAGCCCGGTGGCGTCCTGCAGCAGGCTTCCCCCGCCGCTGATGAGCCCGTCGCTCGAGCGCAGCGCAGCCCGCACCGCCCCCAGCTTCAAACGCGGCACGGCTTCCACGCCGTACTGCCGGCTTGTCCAATCCGGATCGCCCGACAGCACGACCGGCTCCACCCTCACGCCGCGTTCCTTGCCCGCGTGCTCCAAAGCCGTCAGGATGCTTTTCAGCACCGCCTCGTCTCCGCTGTTTTTAAACCCGTAGTACCCAGACAGAACGAGACGCATCACTTCGCCTCCCGAAGCTCGCCAAGCCCGAACCGTTTCCAAATCCGCTCCCCGACCTGCCAAACCGCGATCAGCACGAGGCCGATCAGCAAGCCGAGTCCCAGCCCGAGCAGCACGCGCGCAATCGAAAGCGCCAGCGGCGTATGGATGTGCGCGAACGTATCGACCATCGACAACTGCGCGATCGTGCCGAGTACGAGCAGGAACGACGCATAGCGATACCGCAGCGTCAGGAAAATGCCCGCCAGCATGATCGGGTGCCCCAGCAGGAACTCCTTCGTCCGCGGACGCACCCCGAACGTATTCTCGAGCAGCGAGCGGAACGTGAGCTCGATGCCCGACACCGTGCCCGCGTTGCCGGTCCGGGACATGTAGTACAAGCCCGCCGCGCCCAGCACGCCGATCGCCGCGATCCAGAACACCGTGATCGGCGTCATCAAAATCCGGCGCGCGTTTCCAATCACCGATCCGCCCGGACCGTACAGGAACACGTACACGGCCGCGAGCGCAATCGGCGCCGCATGAAGCAGGCTCACGCCCCGGAACTGCTGAAGCACCAGATTATACGAAATATGATTGAGCAGCGCCACCACGATCGGGATCGCCGCCATGGAGAGCAATGCCGTCCTCAAGTACAGCAAAACCGCGCTGCCCAAGCGCCGTCCCGCGCTGAGCCCGTCCGAGCGGTTCGCGCGCAGCCTGCGCACGAGCAGGATCACGGCGGCCGTCGGCGCCGCGATCGCGGCGAACAACGCAAGCGACTGCACCATCAACGTGGGCTTCAGCACGTACAATCCCGCGCCGCCAACCACGCCCGCCGCGAAAGCGAGCGCGATGAGCGACGGAAGGAACATCCCGACGACGATGGACACGAGCGCGATCCCGCCCAGCATGGCGAGCCCGCGCAGGAGGGTTTCCGCAGGGGCATGATGCACCTGGAACGCGTGAGGCACGCCGAACGTGAAGCCGAAGTGTTTGAGACCCTGCACGGCTCCTCCGCTCAACCCATGATTTTCGCCTTCCGCCGCTCCGCCCGCCGCCTGGCCCGATTCGACTTTCTCGCCTTGCAGCGCGTCCACGATCGTATCGAGCGGATTCGTCAATTTGCCCTTCAAAGCATCCCTCGACGGAATCGCGTTCAAGAATACCATGCGGATGTTGCGATCCTTCACGGCCAGCAGGATCCGGTCCTCCAAGGCGTCGGTCTTGATCACGGCCATCTCCTGGTCGGTCACGGAATGGGCGCGGATCACGTTATAGTCGATCAGTTTGGCCAGCTTGCCCAAACCTTGGACCGGCGTTTTCAAATTCTCGAAAGAAGCGATGCCGATCCCGTTGTTCTGCAGCATGTACGCGAACCGCTGCACGCCGTCCGGCTTGCCCGGCCCCGGCGATTCCTCGCTGAATCCGGGAACGGCGTCCCCGTCGAACGTGATGCGGTCGATGCCCGCCGCCTTGAACGATTTCAGCCAAGCGTCAAGCCGCTCCGCGTTGAACGGTTCAAACCGGTCCGAAAGCCGCGGTACGACCCACAGCCCCAAGTCCCTGAGCTGCCGGATCTCGATCGGATTCGGCTGCATCGGCCGGAGCATGGCGTCGTCCTTGCCGATGTCGAGAATGACGCCCTTGCGGCCGTCCATCGCCCAGTCCGACACGGTCACGCCGTGCGCTTCGAACCCTTCCCGGACGATCCCCTCGATCTCGGCGGCATGGTCCGGATTCAAAAACAGCACATAAGTGCGGTTGTCGTTCTTGTCCGGCACCCGGCCTTGCAAGGCGGCGGCTTCCGCAGCGCTGTATACCTCGGTTTCGCCCGCCCAGCCGAACTCCTCCAGCGTGCTCTCGTACACGACCGCCCCGTTCACTCCGGCCTGCATGAGCCGGTTCAGCTCGTGCTTCACGGTCGCTTCGGGATCGGCCTTCCCCGCCCCGATTTGCAGCAGATCACGGTAATCGATGACGATCGCCGTCTGGTCGGCGGAAGATTCCGTCTGGGACCTGGCGTACATGACCGGCAGCGATGCGATGACGCCCAAGAGCACCAGCCACCACAGCCAGCCTGCCGATTTGCGATTCACTCTGTTCAACCACTGAGGCACAACCGTCACTCCTTCAAGATGAGTCCATTATGATGTTGGGCTAACGTCGTTGATTCCATCGGGGAACGGGACAGTCGTGCTGTGGTCCTCCCTGTGCAGCCGCGCCTCTCGGCACCCGTGCCGCACTCGCAAAAATTAGCGGCATTTCTGCCGCTAATGGTCTCATATTCGGCAACTGCTCGCTCTCGGTTTCATGGTGACTTCGAATCCGCTATCAAACACGTTGGCCATCTTGTTGCTCTGCCGCGCCAAAATCGCATGCCTCGGTTGTCAGCTCAACGCTGCTTGGTCCTCTGCACCAATCCTGCTCGCTTTGTAAGCGCACTGGCGATTTCGGCACCAACTTAGCGCCGCTATTTCGCCTCGCTCACCCGCGATCCCGCGAATTCGCGTCTGTGCGCCACTATTTCGCCTCGCACATCCGCGATCCCGCGAATTAGCGTCTGTGCGCCGCTATTTCGCCTCGCACATCCGCGATCCCGCGAATTCGCGTCTGTGTGCCGCTATTTCGCCTCGCTCACCCGCGATCCCGCGAATTCGCGTCTGTGCGCCGCTATTTCGCCTCGCTCACCCGCGATCCCGCGAATTCGCGTCTGTGCGCCGCTATTTCGCCTCGCTCACCCGCGATACCGCAAATTAGCGTCTGTGCGCCGCTATTTCGCCTCGCTCACCCGCGAGCCCGCGAATTAGCGTCTGTGCGCCGCTATTTCGCCTCGCTCACCCGCGATACCGCGAATTAGCGTCTAGTGCGCCGCTATTTCGCCTCGCTCACCCGCGATCCCGCGAATTCGCGTCTGTGCGCCGCTATTTCGCCTCGCTCACCCGCGATCCCGCGAATTAGCGTCTGTGCGCCGCTATTTCGCCTCGCACTCCCGCGAGCCCGCGAATTCGCGTCTGTGCGCCACTATTTCGCCTCGCTCACCCGCGAGCCCGCGAATTCGCGTTTTCGCCTTACGCCAAAGCGTCTACGCGGGCCATCACATTGGCGACCAGGCGCTCCAGCGACGCAGCGGCCGAGTTCAAATCGCCCCCGCGCACCGCGAAGTACAGCTTGATTTTCGGTTCCGTGCCCGAAGGCCGCAGGCAGAACCAGGATCCGTCCGCAAGCATGAACTTCAGCACGTTCTCCGGCGGCAGGCCGTCCAGTCCCCCGGCGTAGTCGAGCATGCGGTCCACCTTCACGCCGGCCACCTCGGTCGGCGGATTGGACCTCCAATCGGACATGATCGCGCCGATTTTCTCGAGGCCGTCCTTGCCCTTCAACGTGCGCGATTCCAGCTTCTCGAGATACGTGCCGTACTCGCTGTAAAGCTCGAGCAGCACGTCATAGAGCGTTTTGCCTTGGGACTTGTAATAGGCGGCCGCCTCGCAGATCAACAGCGAAGCGACGACCGCGTCCTTATCCCGCGCGTAAGTGCCGGTGAGGTAGCCGTAGCTCTCCTCGTACCCGAAGAGGAAAACATGCTCGTTAGAGCTCTCGAACTTCGTCATCTGCTCGCCGATATACTTGAAGCCCGTAAGCGTATTGATGACCTTGCAGCCGAAGGAGGCGGCAATGTCGGCTCCCATCTCGCTCGTGACGATCGTCTTGATGACGGTTCCGTTCGCGGGTAGTTTGCCCTGTTCTTTGAGTTTCGATAGCAGATAATGGACCATGATTGCGCCGGCCTGGTTGCCGGTCAATACGACGTACCGGCCTTCGTCGTTCTTCACGACGGAACCCATGCGATCGCAGTCCGGATCCGTTCCGATGATGATGTCGGCTCCGACTTGATCGGCCAGCTTGATCGCCAGTTCAAACGCTTCATGCTCTTCCGGATTCGGGGATTTCACCGTCGGAAATCCGCCGTCCGGCTGTTCCTGTTCCGGCACGACATGGACGTTGGCGAAACCGGCTCGCGCCAGTACCCGGCGGACCGGCAAATTGCCGGCCCCGTGCAGCGGGGTGTAGACGACCGTCAGCGCGTCCCCGGCCCCCTGGCGCAACAGCTCCGGCTGCACGGCCTGCGCCTTCACCGCGTCCACGAAGTCCTGATCCGCCTCGTCGCCGAGCCATTCGATCAGGCCTTGGGCTTCCGCTTCGGCCTGGCCGATCCGCTTGACGGCGTCGAAAGACTCGATTCGGCGGATGCTTTCGATCACCTGCTCCGCCTGGTCGGGCACCAGCTGGCAGCCGTCCGAGGCGTACACTTTGTAGCCGTTATATTCCGGCGGATTGTGGCTTGCCGTGATGACGATGCCGCCGGCCGCGCCCAGCTTGCGCACGGCGAAGGACAATTGGGGCGTCGGGCGCAGCGTACGGAACAGATACGTCTTGATACCGTTTGCCGCCAGCACGCACGCCGCTTCCAGAGAGAATACGTCCGAATTGCGCCTGGAATCGTGGGCGATCACCACGGAAGGCGCAGCGCCCCCCTTAAGCAAATATTCCGCGAAGCCTTGCGTCGCTTTCCCGATCACGTAACGGTTCATTCGGTTCGTTCCCGCGCCCATGACCCCGCGAAGTCCCCCGGTTCCGAATTCCAGATCCCGGAAGAAACGGTCCTCGATTTCCGCCGTCTTGCCGGCGATGGACCTTAGCTCCTCCTTGGTGGCCTCGTCGATGCCCGGATCCTGCAGCCATGCCTCGTACAATTCCTGCGGCGTTTTCTTCATCCCTCAACTCTCCTTTTACCGGCTTATCGTCTATCTCTATAAGAAGGTCCACGCTTGCGCAGTGTCCTGATGTCCATTACCCTTTCGGGGCAGGGTCCGACAACGCGAACATCAATTCGCCTTCGGCCACGACGGCGCCATCTACCTTGGCGGTCGCTTTGCCTTTGCCGATCGGTCCTTTGAGCCGGGTGACTTCCAGCTCCAGGATGAGGGTGTCGCCCGGCTTCACTTGACCGCGGAACCGGAACTCGTCAATGCCGGCGAAGAAGCCGAGCTTGCCGCGGTTTTCTTCCACCATGAGCATGGCGACGGTTCCGACCTGCGCCAGCGCCTCGACGATCAGCACCCCGGGCATGACGGCGTATCCCGGAAAATGCCCCGTGAAAAAAGGCTCGTTCATCGTCACGTTCTTCAGCCCGACGGCGCGTTTGCCCGGTTCGACTTCGAGGATGCGGTCCACGAGCAGAAACGGCGGACGGTGGGGAATGATCTCTTGGATTTGGTTAATATCGAGCATTTGCGATCTCCTCCATGGCAGGAAATGGTTGCCGCCGCATAGACGGCCGTTTATTGGCCCATACTAGGGTTGTCCCCTTCGGCGAACTGCAGTCGCGAAGGTTGATATAAGAGAGCTTGCATCCGCGCCCGCAGGACGGGCGCGGCCGCGGGCTCTTTTGTCTCCGTCAGGAAGCGCGGTTCAAATGGCGGAATTGCAAGACATAAATGCCGGAAGTCAGGAACGAGAGCACGATGCCGATCCAGAACAGCAGCAAGCCCCCCGGCTGGTCGAGCAACAGCAGCACGATCGCTCCATAGTAAACGACCGTCGTCGCTTTGCCGAGCCTGTTGGCGGGAACCGTTTTGAATCCCCGGAAATGAAAAAACGCCGAAAAGGCAATCATCCCGATTTCCCGGAACGCCATGACCGCCACCGCTTCCCAGGGGATTCTGCCTCCGACGAGCAGCGAGGCAACGATGGCAAGCATCATCAGCTTATCCGCCAGCGGATCAAGCATGATGCCGGTGACCGTAATTTGCCCGCTTCGGCGCGCTATGTATCCGTCCAGAAAATCCGATAAGCCCGCCAGCAGCACAGTGACGAGAGCCGCCAAAGGATAGCCGTTCAAATACAGCACCAGGAAAAGAGGAATGAGCGCGAACCGGGACATCGTGATCAAATTCGGTACGTTCATCCCCTACGCTCCTCTCGCTCTTCCATCCGCTTGGCCATAAGTTCCCCTCGCTCATTATACCGTTCGCCCGGTCAAATGAAAACTCCCCGGCACGGCCGGGGAGCCAGCGGCATCTCGTCTGTCAGGGGAAGGCAGTCAGCCGTCCGCAAACACGAGATCGTACATATGCTTCCAAGTGTCTATCTCGAACACTTCCGATACCGGTCTTCCGCCGAGCACGGCGTAACCGGCCGCCAACCCTACGATCAGCGCCAAAACGCAAAGACCGGGAATAATCAATACCTTGAAGGTGATCCACAGGATTCGTCCGATCGTCCGGCCGGCTGAGCGTCCTCCGGACACCGTCGGACGGGGAGATGCAGTCATGCAGCTTTCGTCTCCTTCGATAACGCCCGGGGGCGGTTGGTTTCCACGTTCGCTCGCTGCACCACAATGCGAAGCATTGCTGCCTGCAGGCGGAACGGACGGGACGACTTTGTCGCCCTTTCTATCCTATCATCCCCGGAGATTATTCGCCATTCCCAGCATCTGATCCGCGGAGGTTAACGCCCTCGCGTTAAGCTGGTAAGCGCGCTGGACGGACATCAGGTCGGCCATCTCGTCCGTCAAGCTGACGTTCGATTGCTCCGTGAACCCTTGCCGGACGGCTACGCCGACTGGCCTGGCGGGGAGCTGCTGCAACACGGAAGCCGGATTCGTGCCTTGCTCGATGCCGTACAGGTTGTCCCCGATCGAACGCAGAAGCTCCGGCTTCAGCACCTGGACGAGCTGCAGCTGGCCCAGTTCGATCGGCGTCGTCCCGCTGTTGCCCACGGCAGTCAGCGTCCCCTCCGGCGATATCGTCAAGGTCCGGCCGGCGGGAACGATGATGTTCTGGCCCCTGCTGTCCCGGACCGCCATTCCGGCGTCGGTGACGAGCTGTCTGTCGCCGCTCGGCAGCGCGACCAGTTGGAAGGCTCCATGGCGGGTATAAGCCGGCGTGCCGTCGGGCATGGTGATTTCGAACAGCGCGTTCCCTTCGATCGCCACGTCGTTCGGGTTGCCCGTCGCCTGCAGGGCCCCTTGGGTCATGTCCAGCATCATGGACGACAGGCGTACGCCCCAGCCGAGCGTGAATCCCGGAGGCGTCGCGCGACCGGGCTGCCGGAACGCCTCCTCGTGCGGCTGCAGGCTGGTCAGCAGATCTTCGAAAACCGAGGTTTTGCGTTTATAACCGACGGTATTGATATTGGCGATATTATCCGCAAGCATGTCGAGCTTCCGTTGCAAGGAGCCGATCGAGGCGGATGCGGAGATCATGGAGTTGTTCAAGCGGCGATTCCTCCCGTATCAGGCATGGATTACACCCTGCCGACTTCGTTCACGGCTTTCTGAAGGCTGCTGTCGTAAAATTGAATGACCTTCTGGTTCGCTTCGTACGCGCGGAGCGCGGACATGATGTCCACCATCGATTGGGCGGAATCCACGTTCGACCGCTCCAGGAATCCCTGGCGCACTTGCACCGGGTCGCCCGCCGCGAGCTGGCGGATGCCGGCCGGATCGCCCTCGTAACGGAATCGCCCGTTGCCTTGCCGGGTCAGATCGTTCGGGTTGTTCACCACCGTGAGCATAAGCCGCGGACTCCCGGGCAGCGGCGCGTTCAGCGCACGGCTGTACAGGATGCCGTCCGAAGTCACCGCGATGTCCTCCCACGACCCGTTGATGACGATCGGCTGGCCGTTGGCACCCAGAACCGGCACTCCGTCCGCGGTCAGCAGCGTTCCGTCCTGCGCCGTCTTGAAGCTGCCGTCTCGGGTATATTGCCGCTCGCCGTCCGGCGATTGCACCGTGAAGAAAGCCTGCGGCTGGTAAGTGACGTTGCCGTTCGGATCCACATACTTGCCGGAATCGTCGAAAACGGCGCCGTTCACCCGAATGTCCGAAACCAATGCCAGATCCTGCGGCCGGTACGTCTCGAACAGATCGCCCTGTACGAAGGACAGCCGGTTCTCTTCCGCGAATACGCCGGTCGTCAGCTTGCCGATCGGCCCCTTCTTGACGTTCTCCCCGCCCATGGCCGAGATCAGCATCTCCGGAAACGCCCGCGTCATCGCGTTCATCGCCTTGTAGCCCGGCGTGTTCAGGTTCGCGATATTGTTCGTGACCGTATCGTGGCGCCGCTGCTGGGCCATCATCCCCGAAGCGGCCGTATATAATCCCCTTAGCATGTTAGCGAACCTCCCTGCATTTGCATGACGACCGATCCGCCGCGCCGGCGGCGCGCTTCCATCGATCGCGCGTACCGAGACGACTGCTTCGTCGCCCCGGTTTAACCCAACTTTCGGGTCATTTTATCCAAATGATCCAGCATAATGCCGGTACCTTTCACGACGCAATGCATCGGGTCTTCCGCGATGAGCACCGGGACCTTCAGTTCGTCCGCCAGCAAGGCGTCGAGTCCGTCCAGCAGCGCGCCGCCGCCGGTCAGGATGACGCCGCGGTCGATGATGTCCGCGGACAGCTCCGGCGGCGTGCGCTCGAGAACCGACTTGGCCGACGAAACGATGGCCGACACCGGCTCCCACAGCGCGTCGCGGACTTCGTCCGAATGGACGGTAATCGTCTGCGGCAGCCCGGATACCATGTCGCGGCCGCGAATGTCCATTTCCTCGCTGCGGCCGTATGGATACACCGTTCCGATCTTGATTTTGATATCCTCGCCGGTCCGTTCCCCGATCAGCAGTTTGTACTTGTTCTTTATGTATTTCATGATCGCCGCGTCGAACTTGTCCCCCGCGACTTTAAGAGAAGAGGCGGTTACGACGTCGCCCATGGATAGGACGGCTACATCCGTCGTGCCTCCGCCAATATCGACCACCATATTGCCGCTGGGCTGGAAGATGTCCATGCCCGCTCCGATCGCCGCCGCCTTCGGTTCCTCTTCCATGAACACTTCCTTGGCTCCGCTTCTCTCGGCGGCCTCGCGGATAGCCTTCTGCTCGACCGAGGTAATGTTGCTCGGCGCGCAGATGAGAATCCGGGGACGGCTGTACCAGCTGCGACCTCCCACCCGCTGGATGAAAGCTTTCAGCATCATGTCCGTGACTTCGAAGTCTGCGATCACCCCGTCCCTCAGCGGACGGATCGCCACGATGTTGCCCGGCGTCCGGCCGACCATCCTCCTGGCGTCTTCGCCGACGGCGAGAACCTTTCTCGTGTCGCTCTCGATGGCGACGACCGACGGTTCGTCCAGGACCACTCCCCTGCCTTTCACATGAATGGACACGTTCGCCGTGCCGAGGTCGATTCCGATGTCTTTGCTGAACATGAGCCTTGGCTCCCTTGTGCGATTGGAATGGATAAATTTCGACAAATTTCAGGTTTAAACATTCATAATATTATATTATTCAACAGCGTTTTTCGATTTCCTTCTTTTTCTTCCCGGACTTTTGGCGGAATTATACTTTCCCGGCCGTCATCACTTCCCGTTTCTTCACCGTCGTTTTCTTGTATTTGATCTTGGTCGCTTCTCCTCCCCTCAGGTGCCGGATCGATTTGTGGTACTCCAAAATGTGCTTGACTTGGTCCGCCAAATCCGGATTGATCTCCGGCAAGCGTTCGGTCAGGTCTTTATGCACCGTGCTCTTGGAGACGCCGAATTCCTTGGCAATCGTACGCACCGTATTCCGCGTTTCCACAATGCATCGGCCGATCTTGATGGTGCGTTCCTTGATGTAGTCGTGCACGCTCCCGCCTCCCTGCTGAAATTGATTGGTACATTATATGAGGGGCGCGGTCACTTATTCTTTGTTCCGGGGAGCATGTGCGTCTTTGGTCGCAGGATTTAATCCCCAAAATTACGGAAAGCCGGGCCGTTCCGCTTCGTGCGGATCGGCCCGGCTTCTTTTTCCGGAAACCGCTTTATTCGGTTTTGATCATGCTGGCCGGGTTCACGGACGTACCGTTGCTCAGTACTTCGAAGTGGACGTGAATGCCTTCGGCCGTTTCCAGCGGGCTTTGTCCTGCGCTGCCGATCACATCGCCTTGCTCGACTTGTTGGCCGACTTGGACCTTGATGTCCTTCAAGCTTTGGTAGACGGTCTCCAGTCCGTTGCCGTGCTTGATGCGCACCTCATAGCCGTTAACCGGCGTCTGTTCGGCCACTGTTACTTCGCCGCTAAGCGCTGCCAGTACGTTGAAATCCTTGGCGTCAATGCGGGCGAGATCCACGGCCGTGTGCGGCGTGAACTGGTTGTCGCGCTCGATCAAAGCGGCTTGGCGCTCTTCTTCCGGCGCGGACGCGTCGTAGAAGGCCATAACCGTCTTGAACGATTCGAACTTGTCCACCGGCCACCGGAGCGTTTCTCCGTTCGCCGCTGCCTGCGCTGCGTCCGGGCTCGCGGTTTCTTCCGCGCCCGCTCCGGTTTCCACGCTGGCTTGACCGGGAACGGATTGATCCGCGTCTTTCCCCTGGCCACCCGCGTTCAGCCAGAGGATCGTTACGATGATTGCTGCCGCGGCCATGTAAGCTGCAGGGAAGACCCACCGTTTGGACAGCAGCTTTTTCCAGCCGGAAGGTTTGGCCGGCACCGATCCTGCGACCGACTTGGGAGATTCGTCGATCTTGCGAGTCGTTTTGTTGCCTTCGTTATTCATTTTTCCATCACCTCAGTAAGCCATTGTTACCAGGTGACGGGGTTTTATACCTGAACGGTTTGCAAGTTTGCAATTTTTATAGTCTAACTTGCCTATGGGGAATTTCCGATCCCTTCCGCAAGTTTCGAAACTTCCATCAGCTCCGTCCCCGAATAATAGTATTTGACGATCTCTTCCGCGCTACTCCCGGCTCGGGCCATGCCTTGCGCCCCCCATTGGCTCATGCCGACGCCATGCCCGCTTCCGTAAGTCGTCAAAATGATTTCGCCGCCTTCGACGCTCCAGGTGAATGAGGCCGACCGGAGCCCCAGCTTGTCCCGGATTTCCTGCCCCGTGAACGTCTCGCCGCCTACTTTCATCGTTTTCACCCTTTTGCCTGCCGACCACTCCGTCACCTTGATTTTCGGATAACCGAACAGTCCGGCGGCTACGGGCAGCGTTTTGACCCCAAGCTTGGCATAAAACTTCTTCAGCGGAAGCCGGGCGGTCTCTACGGAGCGCGGAGCCCCCTTCTTGTCCCACGGACTGGCAACGGATCGAAGGTACGGGACTTCGCCGGGAAATACGTCCTCCGAGTTTTCCGTATATCCGTTACTGGTCGAAAAATAAAGCGCCTGAATCGGCTGCCCTCGGTATGCGATGATTCGGCCCTTCGTACGAGCGGCTGCCTGGGTGAACTTGAGCCACGCTTGCTCGTCCTTCCTTCTCAGAAGCGCCATGTCCGCCAGGGACCGGTAAACCTGGTGAGTCAGGGTGTCCGTCACGTCCGCTCCGGCGACCGGCATGCCCGATTCGTCATGCAGCAGCAGCCGGCGTACGATGTAGGTACGGGCGGCGAGCGCCTGCGCTTCCAGTGCGGCCGGCTCGAAATCGGAAGGCATCTCCCCCGCGACGACTCCCCGGACGTAGGTCTCGAGCGGTACGGTTTCGACGCGGCGCTCAGCCGTGAGATATACCCGAACGTCGGGCAGGGACTCGGCAGGGAAGCTGCTTTGCCTATTGGCTGGCATGCTATCGCGTCCGTAATCTGATGGGGACTTGTCCGACGCGGATGAATCGCGGGCTTGCGCACCATTTTGTTCATACGTGCCGGCAAGCTCGTCCGACGAGGAAGTCCGCTTGTGAGCCGCAGTGGGTGAATCAGGGTTGTTCGCATCTCGGGACTTTGTTGTGTTGTTTGGGTTGGCTGGGTTGGCTGGGTTGGTTGGGTTGGCTGGGTTCGCTGAATGGCCGGATTTTGCGAAATGAGCGGTGTTGTTCCGGCTGTCTTGGGCCGAGTTTTCCGCGCTTGTCCAACCGTTTTTGGAAACTTGGGCGGCGAGCGCATCCGAGCCTGAACTCCGGGGATGCAAAGAAACCCATAGGATGAGCGCAAGGACCAATCCTCCCGCAAACGCCGTCCATTCCATCGCGTTGCGCCCTTTCATGTGCTCCCTCCGCGTTTGGATTGCGCCGGCGGCTTGTCCCCGCCGGTCAAGAGAGTTTATGCGGATGATGGCGGAGGTAGAACTGCGATGGAGGCGGGATGAAGGCGGGATGAAGTCGGCCCTATTGGAATGACCACGGACTGAGTGAAGGGGATAGGGTGGATTACGGCTTAACCGAGCTTGAACTAAGGGAAGAAGGTTGGATGGGATACGGCGTTTCCTAGACAAAGCGAAGAGGATAGGGTTGTTTCGATTTGTCTTTTTCCGAGACTGAGCGAAGAGGATAGTTTTTTTTGAGATATGGCTTTTCCGACTCTGAGCGAAGACGATAGGGGTGTTTAGAATTGGCTTTTTCCGAGACTGAGGGAAGGTGATAGGGTTGTACCAGAATCAAAAGTTCTTGCCTATACCGTCCGTCTCTGTTACTCTCTTAGCAGACAAGGTCGTGAAGCACACGCCGTCTGTACCGGAATTATCCGGTCGGGCGGCGTTTTTATTTTCTTGTCCAGGGGGGACCAGGGTATGGTTCAGATCGCGAACAAGGGAGATCCGAGTACCGACAACCCGCCGAAACATGAGTACCCTGCCTTTCAAGAGGCTTATCGGCGATGGTTGAAAAAGCATATTCGCGAAAGCACGGGCGAACGCAAACGCAAGCTCTTGCAGGGCCTCGGCTACTCGGAATATGCATTCGTTTCCGAAACGTGGTGGCCGCTTTTCGGCAATTTCGATCACTTATACCCGGAATATGCGGTTTTCGATTCCAAGGATGGCACCCGGTTCCTGGACTTCGCCTACATGAGACCCGGCCTGATCATCTGTTTCGAGATCGATGCGTTCGGAACCCATCACGCCAAAATATCGCGTTGGAAGTTCGACGACAATCTGGACAGGCAGAACGACCTGGTGATCGACGACTGGAAGGTTCTGCGCTTCTCGACCGATCAGGTCACCACTAACCCCCGCCACTGCCAGAGGACAATCCAACTCGCTTTCGGAAAATGGGGGATCATCAAACCGCCAATCGTTCTGGCCGATCCGATCGACAATGCAATCGTCAGGTTGATGGAAGGTCGCAAAATTGCCCTCTCGCCCATTGAAATTGCCCGCGAGCTGGGTTGGAGCAACGCCACCATTGCTAGACATTTAAAAAGCTTGCAGAAAAACGGCATTGTATTTCCAAAAAAGTCGGGTATGACAAGGACCACTCGTTATGTCCTTAACAGAACTCCTAGCGCCACTGCTGACTCGAAGCAGGACTTTAAAGGCAAGGAAGTTCCTTGAACAAGAGATGGATCTGTTTTGCGGATTAGTGGCGCTGCGTCGTGATTTCGGCGGATTGGCGAGACAACGGGCGGATTAGTGGCGCTGCGTCGTTATTTCGGCGGATCGGCGAGACAACGGGCGGATTAGTGGCGCTGCGTCGTTATTTCGGCGGATCGGCGAGACAAGAGGCGAATTAGTGGCGCTGCGTCCTTATTTCGGCGGATCGGCGAGACAACGGGCGGATTAGTGGCGCTGCGTCGTTATTTCGGCGGATCGGCGAGACAACGGGCGGATTAGTGGCGCTGCGTCGTTATTTCGGCGGATCGGCGAGACAAGAGGCGAATTAATGGCGCTGCGTCGTTATTTCGGCAGATTTGCGGTACCGGAGGCGGATTAGTGGCGCTGCGTCGTTATTTCGACGGATCGGCGAGACAACGGGCGGATTAGTGGCGCTGCGTCGTTATTTCGGCGGATCGGCGAGACAAGAGGCGGATTAGTGACGCTGCGTCGTTATTTCGGCGGATCGGCGAGACAAGAGGCGAATTAGTGGCGCTGCGTCGTTATTTCGGCGGATCGGCAAGACAACGGCCGGATTAGTGGCGCTGCGTCGTTATTTCGGCGGATCGGCGAGACAAGAGGCGAATTAGTGGCGCTGCGTCTTTATTTCGGCAGATTTGCGGTACCGGAGGCGGATTAGTGACGCTGCGTCGTTATTTCGGCGGATCGGCGAGACAACGGGCGGATTAGTGGCGCTGCGTCCTTATTTCGGCGGATCGGCGAGACAACGGGCGGATTAGTGGCGCTGCGTCGTTATTTCGGCGGATCGGCGAGACAACGGGCGGATTAGTGGCGCTGCGTCCTTATTTCGGCGAATCGGCGAGACAACGGGCGGATTAGTGACGCTGCGTCCTTATTTCGGCGAATCGGCGCTACCGCGGGCGGATTAGTGACGCTGCGTCCTTATTTCGGCGGGTTGCGCTCCCCCGCAACCAATCGGCCTTCTTGTTCGTTTACTTGGAAACGAGACAAACAACAAAGGATGCCCTTAGGGCACCCCTCGCGCAAGTTAGGATAAGGACGTCCGCCGCTTTAGGCCAGCGTCGGTTGAATGTTCAGCACGCCGATTTCCGGTGCGGCGCGCTCTTCTTGCCTGAGAACGATGGTCGGCGGCATCTGGGCTCGCTCGGTTTCCGCCAGCAATTCCTCCGGCGAAGGCGCGCGGAGAATGTCGGCGCCGAGCGCGGACAGCTTGCCGACGATGTCCATGTATCCGCGGTCGATATGGTGAAGGCCGCTGACTTCCGTTACGCCGTCGGCAACGAGAGCGGCGCAGATCAGCGCGGCTCCCGCGCGGAGATCCGTGGCTGCAACGCTTGCTCCTGTCAGGCGCGTGTTGCCCGTCACGATGGCCGTACGACCGTCGACCTTGATTTCCGCGCCCATCTTGGCGAGCTCCTCCACATGCATGAACCGGTTCTCGAACACCGTTTCCGTAATGATGCTGGTCCCTTCTGCTCTTAGCAGCAAAGCCATCATTTGCGCTTGCATGTCGGTCGGAAAACCCGGATAAGGCAGCGTTTTGACGTCGACCGCACGCAGCGGATGCTGGGCCCGTACCCGGATTCCGTTCTCATCGCAATCGATGACGACGCCCATTTCCTCCAGCTTCGCCACGACCGGACCGAGATGGTCGCGGATGGCTCCTTCCACGTACACATCGCCGCCCGTAATGGCGGCCGCAATCATGTAAGTACCGGCTTCCACCCGGTCGGGGATCACTTGGTGCTCCACGCCGTGCAGCCGTTCTACGCCTTCGATGCGGATCATGCCTGTACCTGCTCCGCGGACTTTGGCGCCCATTGCGTTAAGTAAATTGGCCAAATCCACGATTTCCGGTTCTTTAGCCGCGTTTTCGATAAGGGTCGTACCCGTTGCGGTCGCTGCCGCCATCATGATGTTTTCGGTGGCCCCGACGCTTGCGATGTCGAGGTAGATTTTCGCGCCGCGCAGCTTCCCGTTGACACTCGCTTCTATGGTCCCTTGGCCGAAACCGATTTCGGCTCCCATCGCTTCGAAGCCTTTGAGATGCTGGTCGATCGGGCGCGTGCCGATGGCGCATCCGCCCGGCAAAGAAATTCTTACCTTGCCCAAACGCGCAAGCAGCGGTCCCATCACGAGGAAGGACGCCCTCATTTTGCGGACCAGCTCATAAGGCGCTTCGTACGAATGAAGCGAATCGGCGCTCAGGCGGACGCTTCCGCCGGCAATCCTCGATTGAACCCCCAAATACTCCAGAACCTGCAAAATGTTGTGGACATCATCCAGGGCGGGCACGTCGTGAATGACGCAGGATCCTTCTTCCGCCAGCAGCGTGGCGGCGAGGATCGGAAGGACGGAATTTTTGGCGCCGTGAACACGGACAGCCCCCTGAAGTGGACGGCCTCCGCGGACGATGATTTTGCTCATGGGTGGTTCCCTCCGCGCGTTAATAAATCATTCCGAAGCCGTACTCGATACCAAGCCCAACCCCGAAAAAACCCAAATCACACAAATTCCATCTTACCACCGGCAGGTTGACTGGCACAAGCGCCAATCCCTTCCTTTTACCGGCCAAGATTCGTCTATTTTCGGTCAAATGGGACAAAAAGTCCGATTCTCCGCCTTTTACCCATTGTTTTCATTCCAGCTTGCGCTTATGCGGCTTTACGCACATCATCATGACGGAAAGAGCCACTTGACGGACCCGGCCCAATGCCAGTAATTCAGCAGGAAGCCGGCGGCCAATTGACCCAGGCCGATCGCGATCAGCAGACGCAGCAGCCGGGCTCTGGGACTTGCGGGATGCCGGAGAATCCGTTCGAATTTCACTTCCTGAAGCAGTACCCAGGCGAGCGCTATGCAGCCAAGCGTGACGAAGATGGAGAACAATCCATCCCAGGCAATGGAGTCCAACCCTCCCGTATTGTCCACTACTCCATTTCCCCTTTCATCCGCCGCGCCGCCGCCCGATGCTTGGTCGAACATCCGCCGAGACCTTCGTTATTTCCGTCCCTGTACCGGTTCCCGATCGAATGTTTTTCCTCTCCTCAGGATTTGCAGGTTCGGAGTCTTCAATGCCACGGCATGGCAATTTCCATTCATCGGGCACGCGATTATTCCCTCATACAGGGTAATATATTCCACTTCCCTCATATGCGTCCCGAAACCCATCCAAACTAAAGGGAGCACAACCTCTGCGGTCATGCCGCTCCCCGCTCGTTCGTAAATCCGGCCTCTCGTGTATGCATGCGCTTTCTGCCGCCGGACCCGGTCCCCTCCTTCTCGCCGCTCGCCTCGCCCATCATCTGGAGGAGTCACGTTTGTACCCGACCGTCCGCGAAGCGCGTTCGAACGGCCAGCCCGTCTACTCGGGAAATGTCGGGCGGTTTCGCGCGCGCTTCTATCCGAAGCGGATGGAACCTATGCGCGTATCGGCGTTACCGGACGGCAAGCGGCGATGAACGGAAGCCGGTTCCGGTTTCCTTCATCTGCTCCCGCCCCTGGGAGCAATACCGTCTGTCCGGCGAGCGTCACGATAACGGAACGGATGCGGAAGCCTGGAAATTCCGTTCATCCCTTCCGAAACTCGCCTTCTTTTCGCCATTACAATAGTTCTTCGATTATCGACACGATTTTCCCTTCTTCGTTTTGTAAAATAGGGTCTTTGGTCGCAATCTCCCGAATAAATGCGTTCCAATGGTACATGCGCGATAAGCGAACAACCGCAAAAAAACCATCCCTCGCGCGACCGCAAAGGGATGGTTCAAGGTCGCTCCAGAACGCTATCTGGCAAGAAAATCCGCCGGGATCGAGAACAACGCGTCAATCCAGCCGAGCACCGGCTTGGGCAGAAAACCGAGCGCCAGCGTCGCCGCGACGCAAAGCCAGATCGTGACGCCCGCCGGTCCCGGGATCCGGATCGACGAATCGTCGGACCCGCTTCTCATGTACATTTGCCGGATGAAGGAAAAATATACGGCATACGAGACGACGGTGGTGACGAGCAGAATCGCGGCCAACCAATAGGCACCCGTCTGCACGGTCCCGAAGAGGATGAACAGTTTGCCGAAAAATCCGCCCGTCACCGGCAGACCGGAGAGCGAGCACAGCAGCACGGTCATGCCTGCCGCGGTCCAAGGCGCCCGGTAATACAGGCCTGCGAATCCGGACAGCGACTCGTTGCCGGAGCCCCGGCTAACGACCGTCAGCACGGCGAAGGCCCCGATGTTCATGAAAGCATAAGCGATCAGGTAGTAGACGAATTCGGAAAACAGCGACGAATGCAGAGGCGTCAGATGAATCGCCAGCGGCGTCAGCAGAATGCCGGCATTCGCAACGCCGGACAGGGCCAGCAGCCGCTTGACTTGGCGCTGCCGCAGCGCGCCCGCCGTCCCTACGATCATGGCGGCCGCCGCCAACACGGACAGGCCGAGATACAAATCCTTCTGTACGAACGGATCGTCTTTGGCGAAAAAGGCGGTGTTCATGAAAATCCGATACAGCATGGCGAACGCCGCTCCTTTGGAGACGACGGCCAGGAAGGAGGTGACCGGGGTCGGCGCCCCCTGGTACACATCGGCCGCCCAGGCGTGAAACGGCGCAAGGGCAAGCTTCATGGCGAACCCCGCCGTCATCAGGAAGAAGGCCACGTAGACCAGCGCCCGGTAATCGGTGATCGCTGCCGGAATGCCTTCGCCGATGAAGGCCAGATTCGTCGTTCCCGTTACGCCGTACAAGAAGGACATCCCGTACAGGACGAACGCGGAGGCGACTCCCCCGGCAACCAGGTACTTGAACGCGCCTTCCGCGGACAGCCCGCTCCGTTTGCGCATGCCGACCAGGATGTAGGAAGTGATGCTAAGCAGCTCCAAGCCGACGAACAGCGTGATCAGGTCGCCGGACGAAGACATGACCATCGCGCCCAGCGCGGCGGGCAGCATGAAGTAATAAAATTCGCCTTTAAGCGGAATGTCCGAACTCCTTACGGAACCGAGGGACGAAAGCACGATAAAGCCGGAAGCGCCCAGGAAGACGAGCTTCAGCAGGTTTCCGAAATCGTCGATCCGGTAGCTGCCGCCAAGCAAATTGCGGAAAGCCGCCGTCGGATCTTCCGGGTGCGCCGCGGCCGCATTTTTGAAATCGATCATCAGCCAGACGACGAACGCGGCTGCCGACGCCAACCCGACTAGGGTCAGCCATCCGATGATGTTGCGGTTCCAGCTCCTCGGCAGGAACAGATCCAGGACGGCGAGCACGACCGCGAAGATCGACAACGTCAGCTCGGGGGCGAGGTACCAGGCATCGCTCCAGGTTAGTGTAGGCAAATGGATCATGCGTCAGCCCCCCGTCCTCTGTTGGAAATGTTCGAGCAGCCCGACGAAGCCGTGCTGCATCACGTCGGTTAGAATGGACGGGTATACTCCGAGCAGCACGATGAGAGCCGTCAAAGTGATCATCGGCAACGCTTCGACGAAGCGGGCGTCTTTGATGTCCGCGCAGCGTTCCTGCAGCGGTCCGAACGTGATGCCGAGCACGCTACGGAGGATATAGACGGCGGCGAACAGGATGCCGAGCACCCCGACTGCGGTCATCCCTTTCATCGACCCGAACAGGCCGAGGAACGCCAGGAATTCGCCGACGAAGCCCGACAGTCCGGGCAGCCCCAGCGAAGCCAGGCCGGCGGTGAGCAGAATGCCCGACAGGAACGGAACCGATTTGGCCAGCCCGCCCAATTCGCCCAGCTGCGTCGTGCCCGTGCGCTCATACAAGCTGCCCACGAGCAGGAACAGCAGCGCGGATATCAATCCGTGCGACACGGATTGGAAGACCGCGCCTTGCAGCCCCACCTCATGGAGCGATGCGATGCCGAGCAGCACGATCCCCATGTGGCTGATGCTGGAGTAGGCCAGCACGAGCTTGAATTCCTTCTGCACGCAAGCCAGGACGGCTCCGTACAGGATGTTGATGACGCCAAGCACGGCGATCACGGTCGACCAGTCGGCCAGTTGAGCCGGGAAGAGCGCCGCGCCGAAGCGGATCAAGCCGTACACGCCCATTTTGAGCAGGACGCCGGAGTGGATCATGACGACCGACGGAGGTGCCTCCGTATGCACGCGGAGCATCCAGGTATGGAGCGGAAAAATCGGGATTTTGATCCCGAACGCCACCAGCAGCAGGATAAAAGCCGCCCATTTGAGATTGTCCGACAAGAAAACGCCGAGTCCGGCCATTTCTTCCGATGCGTTATTCGCGTACGACTGAGGATCCGCCAGATTCTTAAGCAACACGTCATAACTGCCGCTAAATTGGACGGTATATCCGTCTGCCCCTTGGACGGCCGTGAATCCCGCGGTTGCGATCAGGATCAGGAACGCCAGCAGCATGGCCGCGGAGCCTAGTCCGTTGTAGACGAGGAAGCGGGTAGCCGCCTTCTCGCGCCCGTAATATCCCCAGATGCCGATCAGGAAGAACATCGGGATCAGCGTCAGTTCGAAGAAGATGAAGAACTCGATGAGGTCGCGGGCCAAGAAAACGCCGTACATGCCGGTTTCGAGCAGCAGGAACAACGAGTAGAACGTTTTCCAGCGTTTGCGGATGTGTACCGAAGCCAGCAGCGCCATCGCCGAAACGATCGCGGACAGCAGCAACAGAGGCAGCGAAATGCCGTCCACCGCCAGGTGATAATCGAATGCGATCGACAGCGATTTGGCGTTAATCATTTCCTTGTTCAAAGGCACCGACAGCCAGGTGTAATGCTCCGTGAACGCGGCGCCCCCGACGCCGGGACGATACGCGGCGAACAGGCATAACGTCAGGGCGAGCGGGATCAGCGTGAAAACGAGCGCGGCGGCCCGCAGCCAGACGCTTCGCTGTCCCGGCAGCAGAAGCACGAGCAAAGCGCCGGCGAGCGGCGACAGCAGGATCAACGACAGGACCGGAATGTTCTCGAGCATTTACCAGAACCTCCTTCCGGCGACAGCGAGCGCGAGGATGACCAGACCGATGAGCGCCGTCAGGACGTACCCTTGCACTTGGCCGCTTTGCAGCCGCGTGTTCAGCCGCCCGATCGCGGAAGCGGACATGCCCGCGAGCCGAACGGCCCCGTCGACGACATAGTCGTCGAAAGCAATCAGCAGCTTGCCCAACCCTTCGAGGGGTTTCACGATAACGTAATGGTAGAGTTCGTCAACGTAATATTTGCGCTCCAGCAGCCGGACCACACCGGGCATGCGGGACGAGACGATGTCCCGACGCACGGTGCCTTTGGCATAAATCAGCCATCCGAGGTAGACGCCCAGCAGCCCGACGGCCGTCGACACGATGATGACCAAGCCGCTGGCGTGCTCTTGCTCCGCCTCGCCGGTCAGCCATTCGCCGAACCATCCGTTAAACGGCGTCTGCACGAACCCGGCAAGGGCTGCCAGCACGGCAAGCACGACGAGCGGAATCGTCATGACGGCCGGAGACTCGTGCGCATGGGCGTCGCCGCGCGGTTTGCCCGCGAACACCAGGAAGAACAACCGCGCCATGTACAGCGCCGTGAAGAACGCCGCGACGACCCCGACGACGAAGTAAACCGGATGACCGTCGAGCGCGGCCGTCAGTACGGCGTCCTTGGACCAGAATCCGGCCAGCGGGGGAATGCCCGACAGCGCGAGCGCGCCGATGCCGAACGTCCACGCCGTGATTTTCATTCGGCCGCCGAGTCCGCCCATCTCCCGGATATCCTGCGTATGGACGCTGTGAATGACGCTGCCCGCCCCGAGGAACAGAAGCGCTTTGAAGAAGGCGTGGGTAAACAGATGGAACATCGCCGCGCTGACGGATCCGACCCCGAGCGCCAGCATCATGTAGCCGAGCTGGCTGACGGTGGAGTACGCCAGAATCCGCTTGATGTCGTTCTGGGCAAGCCCGATCGTAGCGGCGAAAATCGCGGTGAACGCGCCGATGACGGCTACGGTGTCCATCGCGGCCTGCGAGGCGTGGAAAATATCGAACGTTCTCGCGACGAGGAACACGCCGGCGGCGACCATCGTCGCGGCGTGGATCAGCGCGCTGATCGGCGTCGGGCCTTCCATGGCGTCCGGAAGCCAGACGTGAAGCGGGAATTGGCCCGATTTGCCCACCGCTCCCAGGAAGATCAAGAGCGCGATCAGCGTCGTGATTCCTGTCGAGATGACGCCCGTCTGCGTGCCGAAAACGTTATGCAGGTTGGTGAAATCAAGTTCGTGGTTCGGCATGTACCAGAACAGCAGGAGGATTGCGATCAAGAGGCCAAGGTCCCCGATCCGGGTGACGATGAACGCCTTCTTGGCCGCGGCTCTCGCCTCCGGCTTCCGGAACCAGAAACCGACCAGCAGGAACGAACAGACGCCTACCAGCTCCCAGAAAATGTACATCGTCAGAAGGTTGTAGGAAAGGACGAGGCCGAGCATGGAAGCCGAGAACAGCGCCACGTAGGCGAAGAAGGTGGAGATTCTCTCGTCGTCCTTCATGTAGCCTTGCGAGTACAAATTGACGAGAAAGCTGACCAACGTGACCACGACGAGCATCAGGCTCGTCAGGTTGGTCACTTCGAAGCCGATCGGCAGGGTCGTGTTGCCCACCTGGATCCAATCGAAATGGTTGCTGTACTCTTCCGCCGTGCCGGATAACCGCTGACCCGCGATGAGCAGGGACAAGATCAGGGATACGAGGCTGGCGAGCGTGCCGATCCAGGCGCCCGCGCGTCCCGCTCCGCGGCCCATGGCCGTCAGGGCGGCGAACGCGGCGGCCGGGAACACCGGAACGAGCCAGGCGTATTCTGCCAGGGAACTCATGCGCTACCTCCTCAACTCGTCGAATTCGTCCACGTTCACGGAAGTTTTGGCCCGGTAGATCGCAACCAGGATCGCGACGCCGACGGCGGCTTCCGCGGCGGCGACGGTCATCGTGAAGAGGGAGAAAATTTGCCCGGTGAGCGAAGGCTGTACGCCGTATTTGGAGAAGGCGACGAGATTCAGGTTCACCGCGTTGAGCATCAGTTCGATGGACAGCAGGACGATGATGGCATTGCGTTTGGTCAGCACCCCGTACAAGCCGACGCAGAACAGGACGGCGGCCAGCGTCAGGTAGGAGGCGAGCATGTTCATTTCGGATCCTCCTCCTTCTTGGCGAGCGCGATCGCGCCGATGAAGGCGACGGTCAGCAGCACCGAAACGAGCTCGAACGGAACCGCCATCCGCGTGAACAGCTGCATGCCGATTTCCCGCGTGGTGTCCGCCGGAAGCGATGCGGTTTCCGCGGGGAAATCGGCGTCGCGGATCGCGAAGATCAAGATGGCGAGCAGGCACAGGCAGCCGACCGCGGCCAGCGTCTCGAGCAGCGGCCGGGCCGGCTCTTGCCCTTCGCCCTGATGCTTGGTCATCATGATGCCGAAAATCATCAGGATCGTAATCGCGCCGACATAAAGCAGCACTTGGACGAAGGCCACGAATTCGGCGTCCAGCACCACGTACAGCCCCGCCAGGGCGATAAAGGTGAACGCAAGGGACAA
Organism: Cohnella sp. CFH 77786; assembly: GCF_019400745.1. Classification (GTDB taxonomy): domain Bacteria; phylum Bacillota; class Bacilli; order Paenibacillales; family Paenibacillaceae; genus Cohnella. The sequence continues at coordinate 110,226 of NZ_WJIB01000004.1, forward strand.
GGCCGTGTGGACGACCTTCGTGAAATTGAGCGCCATGACCGCGCCGACGATGGCGCAGACGGCCAGCGCGAAGAAAGCGATGAATTCCCCGGTCAATTGGATGTTGAAATTCATCAGGCCTTGGCCCCCTTCTGGGGTGCCCCGATATTGTTGTTGTCCTGGCGGATATTCTCGGTGTTGCTGCCCAACCATTTCAGATCCTTGAACAGATCGTCACGGCTGTAGGCGGCGAGCTCGAAGTTGTTCGTCATGACGATCGCCTCGGTCGGGCATACCTCCGTGCACAGGTCGCACAAGATGCAAATTTCGAAATTGATGTCGAACGTGTCGAGAACCTTGCCCTTCTTCTCCGGGTCCGGGTTCGGCTTGCCGGAGAGCGTGATGCATTCCGTCGGGCAAATGCGCGCGCACTGGTTGCACACGATGCATTTTTCCTGGTCGACGTATTGGATCCCGCGGAAGCGGTCCGGCATCTCGATCGGAACGTCGGGATAGGACAAGGTCACCTTCTTGGCGCCCATCGTTTTCAGCGTGACGCCAAGGCCTTTGATCATACCTTTCATGTCGTCAACCTCCCATTCCGAACAGTTCGATCAAAGCGGCCGTGATGAAAATGTTGAGGATGGCGAGCGGCAGCAGCACTTTCCAGGCCAGCCCCATCAGCTGGTCGACCCGCAGTCGCGGGAACGTCGCGCGGATCCAGAACAGGCTGAACACGATGAAGGCGAATTTCAGGAAGAACCAGACGACGCCCGGAATGATGTCGAGCTGCGGAAGGGGCGGATTCCAGCCGCCCAGGAAGAGCAGCGTCGTCAAGCAGGCGATCGCGTACACGTAGACGTACTCCGACAGCATGAAGAACGCGAACCGGAATCCGCTGTACTCGACATGGTAGCCCGCGACCAGCTCCGACTCGGCTTCCGGCAAGTCGAACGGCGTCCGGTTCAGCTCGGAGATCGCGGCGACGATGAACACGGCGAAGCCCACGATCTGCGGCAGGAAGTTCCAATGCCAGAAGTAGCCCGCTTGGGCGGCCACGATGTCGCGCAGGTTCAAGCTGCCCGCCAGCATGACGCAGCCGACGACGGAGATGACCAGAGGAACCTCGTAGCTGATCATCTGCGCGGCAGACCGCATGCCCCCGAGCAGGGCGTACTTGTTGTTCGACGCCCAGCCGCCGATGACGATGGCGATCGTCGTGATTCCGGAGAGCGCGATGTAATACAGGAAGCCGACGTTCAGGTCGGCGAATTGGAGGTTTTGGCTGTAAGGGATGAACGCCAGCACCGCGAAGGACGGTACGAACGCCAGCACGGGCGCGAGGATGAACAGCCCGCGGTCCGCCTTGGCCGGAATCGTATCCTCCTTGAGTAGCAGCTTGGACACGTCCGCCACCGTCTGCAGCAGGCCGAGCGGGCCTACCCGGTTCGGGCCTTTGCGGAACTGCATCCAGCCGATCACCTTGCGTTCGAAGTAGATGGCGTACGTCACGAACAGAATCACGAACGCGAGAACGCCGATCGCCATGGCGATGAAGATCGCCGCATGGCCCCAGCTAAGGGGCTTGTCGATAAAGCTTAACGGTTCCATCAGCAGTCGACCTCCCCGAGCACGATATCGATGCCGCCGAGGATCGTGACCAGGTTCGTCATGCTCTCGCCGACGAGAAGCTTAGGCAGGATTTGCAGGTTCACGAACGAAGGCCGGCGGAACTTCAGCCGATAGGGCTCCGCCTTGCCTTTGGACACGATATGGCAGCCGATCTCGCCGCGCGGCGATTCGATGCGCACGTAGATCTCTCCGGCCGGCGGCCGGATGACGCGCGGAACTTTGCCCATCGTTTCCCCGTCGCCCGGGAAATGTTCAAGCGCCTGCTCAAGAATGCGGATGCTCTGCTCGATCTCTCCCAAGCGGCAGAGGTACCGGTCGTAGCAATCGCCGTTCTTGCCGGTCACGATGTCGAAATCGAATCGGCTGTACAAGCTGTAAGGCTCCGTTTTGCGAAGATCCCATTCAACCCCGGTGCTGCGCAGGTTGGCCCCGGACAACCCGTACGCGATCGCGGTGGCCGCGTCGTACTTGCCGATGCCCTTGATCCGGGAGAGGAAGATTTCGTTGCCGCTGACTAGATTGTGGTACTCGTCCAGCCGGAGGCGCATGTCCTTCACGAACTGTTTCGTCCGGTCGATCCAGCCCTCCGGGGCATCCCATTTGACGCCGCCGACGCGCATGTAGTTATAAGTGAGCCGAGCGCCGCACAGTTCGTTGAACAATTGCAGGATCCGCTCGCGGTCGCTGAACGCGAACAGGAACGGGCTTAGGGCGCCAATATCCAGCAGATAGGTGCCCCACCAAACGAGGTGGCTGGCGATCCGCTGCAGCTCCATGACGATGAGTCTGAGGAATTCCGCGCGTTCCGGAACCTCGAGCTCCATCATCTTCTCGACGGCGTGGCAGAGCACGTAATTGTTCGTCATGGCGGACACGTAGTCCATCCGGTCGGTATAAGGAATGATTTGCGTGAAGTTCAGGTTTTCGGCCAGCTTCTCGGTGCCGCGATGCAAGTAACCCATGACGGGGGTCGCTTCCGTGATGATTTCGCCGTCGAGCTTGACCACGATCCGGAACACGCCGTGCGTGCTCGGATGCTGAGGGCCGACGTTCAGCAGCAGTTCTTCGGTACGAATCACGCTTAGCTTACACCTCCGGGTCGAGCGGTACGTAGTCTTTGCGGAGCGGATGGCCGACCCAGTCGTCGGGCATCATGATGCGGGTCAGGTTCGGATGTCCCGGAAAATCGATGCCGAGCAGGTCGTAAATTTCGCGTTCGTTCCAGTTGGCGGTCTCCCAGATCGGCGTGACGGAAGGAACGGACGGCTGCTCACGCTCCGTGCGCACCTTGATGCAGTAGGTTTGGCGACGCTCCATGTTCAGCGGATAGTACACGACTTCCATGTACGTCTCATAATCTACGCCGGAGACGTTGCGCAAATAACCGCAGGTAAGCTCCTCATGGTCCCGGAACAGCCTCGCGGTTTCGAACCAGCGGCTGCCCTTCACGACAAGCGTAGGCAGATGGTCGTTCGGTTCGTTGATATACGCTTCTTCCACCGCATCCTCGCCAACCCGTTCGCGGATCAAGGCGACGGCGCGGTCGAGCCGGGGCTGGTTCGGCGAAGGCGGCTTCGGAGGCGGCGCGGCCGCTCCGTCGTTCGCCCCCGCCTCCGCGGCCGCCGGAGCCTTGGCTTCGGCGGCTTTCGCCTGGGCGGCGGCCGCTTTGGCCGCTTCTTTCGCCTCCAGGGCGGCTTTGCGGCGGGCGGCCTTCTCTTCGTCCGTCTCCTTGCGGCGGGGAGGCGCGTCGCCGGACGAGCCTTCTGCGGCGGGCGCGGCGGGTGTGGCCTCGGCTGCCGGCGCCGGCGTTGCTTCCGCGGCGGAGGCGGGTGCGGCGGCCTCCGCCGCCGGGGCGGGCGGCGTACCTGCTGCCGGCGCTTCCACTGCGGGTGCGGGTGTTGCCGGCGTACCTGTTGCTTGTGCCGCCGTTGCTGGAGGCGCTTCCGCCGCGGGGGCGGATTCTACCGTCGTTTCCTCGGCGGGCGCGGATGCGGGTGCCTCTATCGAAGGCGAAGGTTTGGTGCCGGTTGACGCATCTGCTGCCGGAGCTTCCGTTGCTGCCGGCTCTTCCGCTGCCGGCGCCGGAGCCTCAGCCGCAGGCGCGGAGGCTGCCTCGGCTTCCGGCGGATTCGCGGGCGCGGCCCCGGCCGGGGCTTCAGCCGGGCTCTCTTGCGCTCCGGACGATTCCGTTCCCTGCTCGGTTTCCGCCCCCTGCCCGTTTTCGCGTTTCAGCTCATCGCTCATCAGCCGGTCACCTGCTTCCCGGTCTTGGCTTCATAACGGATTTTCTCCTGCAGTTTGTTGATTCCGTAAATAAGGGCCGCCGGATTGGGCGGGCAGCCCGGAATATAGACGTCGACCGGCACGATCTGGTCCACGCCTTTGACGACGGAATACGATTTGATATACGGACCTCCGGCCGTGGCGCAGGAACCCATCGCGATGACCCATTTCGGTTCCGGCATTTGGTCGTAGAGGCGTTTGAGCAGCGGTCCCATTTTCTTGGTTACCGTTCCCGAAACGATCATCACGTCCGCTTGGCGCGGCGATGTCCGGAACATGACGCCGAACCGGTCCAAATCGTAGTGGGGCGCTCCGGCGGTCATCATTTCGATGGCGCAGCACGCCAGACCGAAAGTGAGCGGCCAAAGCGAGTTGCTCCGGGCCCAGCCCTTCAATTGCTCGATGGTGCCGAAAAAGACGTTTCGTTCGATTTCCTGACGCTCTTCCGGCGTCACCTTCTCTAAATCGAATTCCATTGCAGCACCTTCTTTTTCCAGGCGTAGATCAGGCCGACGAGGAGCAGCCCGATGAATATAACCATTTCCACCAACGCAAATAGGCCGAGCTGTCGATAGGCTACGGCCCAAGGGTAGAGGAAAACGGTTTCGACATCGAAAACGACGAACATCAGGGCGTACAGGTAATAGCGGACGTTGAAGCGGATTTGGCTGTCTCCGACGGGATCGTTGCCGCTCTCGTAGGTGGTTTCTTTGCCCGGGGAAGGTTTATGGGGACGAAGCAGCCTGCCGAGCGACAGCACGAATATCGGAAAAGCAATCCCTAAGACGAGGAAAACGGTAACGATGACGTACGAATTGATGTACTTCTCCACCTGCTTACCTCCGCGCTTCGAAGTCGAAAAAATGCCGCCTGGCTTGGCCTGACGGTCAATTTTCCTTCACAATTATAACAAATGCTCCCATCCAAGTCCATGAAAAAGCGTTTTCAAGCCCAAGGCCCCGATCGGACGCTCGATTCCTTGAAGTGATATAATGGTATCCGATCTGACAAGAGAGGAAGAATGGATTTTGAAAAAGGCGAATGTGACCGTTGCGATGCTGCGTTTGATGACTGCGATGGTTCTGTCGGCTGCTCTTGCGATTTCCCTTGCAGGATGCGGCTCGAGCGGCGGAACGTCAGGCGAAACGTCCGGTTCGTCGGCTCCGCAAGCCTCCGGCGGGTCTCCTTCCGCGGAGAATCCGTACGCCGCAGCGGGGGTAAGCGATCCGGCCGCGTTCCGGCAAATGTTCGAGGACTTGAAAACGGCGGTCGCGGCCAATGACAAAGAGAAGGTTGCCGAGCACGCGCTGTATCCGATTCGGGTCAACGTCGGCAAAGTGGCGGTTGAAGTGAAGACGAAAGAAGATTTCGTGAAGCAATACGAACGGATCATGACCGAGAAGGTCCGGAAAGCTCTTGCCGCACAAGACGCGGACACGCTCTTCGTGAACGAAGAAGGCGTCATGGCGGGCAAAGGCGATGTCTGGTTCGGAGCGACGGCCGAAACCCCGCAGCGCTACGGCATCACCACCGTCAATGTAGGCGATTCGCCTCGGCGGTAGGACAGCCGTCGATTTGTGGCATTTTGGCGGCGCAGAAACGCTAGATCGGAGGATCGCTGGCGCAACGTGCGTTTTAGTGGCGGAGAGACATTATTTCGGCGCATCACTGGGACAACGTGCGATTTAGTGGCGGAGAGGCACTATTGCGGCGCATCACTGGGACAACGTGCGATTTAGTAGCGGAGAGGCACTATTGCGGCGGATCGCTGGGACAACGTGCGATTTCGTGGCGGAGAGGCACTATTGCGGCGCATCACTGGGACAACGTGCGATTTCGTGGCGAAGAGGCACTATTGCGGCGGATCACTGGGGTAAAGTGCGATTTAGTAGCGGAGAGGCACTATTGCGGCGGATCACTGGGGTAACGTGCGATTTAGTGGCGGAGAGGCACTATTGCGGCGGATCGCCGCGGCAACGTGCGATTTAGTGGCGGAGAGACATTATTTCGGCGCATCACTGCGCAACATGCGATTTAGTAGCGGAGAGGCACTATTGCGGCGGATCGCTGGGACAACATGCGATTTAGTGGCGGAGAGGCACTATTGCGGCGGATCGCCGCGGCAACGTGCGATTTAGTGGCGGAGAGGCACTATTGCGGCGCATCACTGGGACAACGTGCGATTTAGTGGCGGAGAGACATTATTTCGGCGCATCACCGGCGCCACGTGCGATTTAGTGGCGGAGAGGCACTATTGCGGCGGATCACTGGGGTAACGTGCGATTTAGTGTCCATTGGAACCGAAAAACCGGACCTTCGCCTCAGCGAAAATCCGGTTAAATTCGTCTTCGTGCCTAAACAATCCGCCACTCATACCAGTGGACGTGGGACCTTATTTCGGCGGGTTGGCGGAAATACGAGCGATTTCCTGCACGTGGGACCTTATTTCGGCGGGTTGGCGGAAATACGAGCGATTTCCTGCACGTGGGACGTTATTTCGGCGGGTTGGCGGAAGTACGGGCGCTTTAACGGATTTGGGTCCGCCTTATGCCCCTTGGGTCCGCCTTATGCCCCTTGGCTCCGAGCTGCCGTGCCCAACGTTTCCGCGCCCTTATCCGGCAAAGCCGCATTTCCGGCCGTCTCCGTCCCCGCGCCCGATTTCGCAGCTCCAGCCGCCGGAATGGCAGCCGGTTTCGGTCGCCGCGTCAAGATGAAGAACACGAAGAAGTAATACGCCCAGTAAACGCCGAACTCCTCGAGCGACGGGTTTTGGGTGTAGCCCAGAAATGCCTTGAAGAAAATGCCGACCTGCCCGTTGATCAGCGGATGGTGTCCGGTATCCCGGATATAGTGGGCTTCGTCGTTGGGATGCTCCGGCATCAGCCACTCGATGTTGTACACTTCCGCGATTTGCCCGCCGGGGGTACGGTAAACGGAGCCGATGATGCCGATATCCTGCATGATGCCGACCGCTTGCACGAGCAACCCGCCGGCGATCAGCATCAGGAACACGCTCGTCGCCCGAAAATAATGCTTCAGCGAAATCCGCTTCGTGCCCCGGAAGAACGCGTAACCGAGAACGCACGCCGCCACGAGGCCAAGCAGCGCCCCCCAGTTCTGCATGGCCGACTGAATGTCGCCCCCGCCGATCGCGGCGAAGAAAAACACGGTCTCCACGCCCTCCCTCAGCGTAATGAGGAAGGAGTGGATAATCATGTTCATGACGCCGCCCGTCGTCAGGATCGCGGCGACCTTGGTCTGCACGCTGAGCTGGTAATTGCGGCTCTGCTTGCTCATGAACAGGATCATGTGGGTAAGCAGCACGGCCGACGCCAGCATGATGCCGATGCGCAGATAGTTCTGGTTCGACATGCTCTCGTAGCCGTCGAGCGCCACCTGGAACAGGAGCGCCACCCCATAACTCGCCGCCAGAGCCAGCGCGACTCCGACCCATACCCATTTGTTCCAACGGGTTTCGCCGATCCGTTTGAGGTACGTCAGAATGACGCCTACGATCAGAATCGCTTCCATCGCCTCGCGGAACGTAATGAGAAAGGCTTGCACGTTCATGGGGGGGGTCACTCCTGTTGCTTACAGTTTGGACAAGGCGGCGAGAATCGCGTCCGCTTGCTTCTTCGCTTCGTCGGCATTGCCTTCGTCGATCGCTTTGACATAAGCTTCGCTCGCGGAAGAAACGGACGCGTAGCCGGAACCAAGGAACACTTCATGAGCGGATACGAACATGGCCGCTTCCATCGCGTGGACCCGCGAGTCGTCTTTTTTGCCGTCTTTCAATTCTTGCTGGGATTCCTCCAAATATTCCTTCACTTTGCCGGTCAGGGCCGCGATGAGCGAGGCTTTGATTTTCGCGGGCACGACCTTGGAGGCGTCCCCCGAACCGAAAGCTTCTTTGACGGCGTTGGCGTCGGCTTCGCTGCCGCCCTTCAAGTAAGCGTAGACCGGCAGGAACAGGAAGTAGCCTTCCGTCATCTCCTTGGCTTGCTCGGCTTTCTCGACCTTCGGCATTTTCTCGCCGTACGCATACGTCGCGAGCGTGAACGCTTTGATCAGCGTTTTGTCGAGCATCTGGCGATGCACGTTGAAGTCGGCGTAATTGCCGGCTTTGACGTCGGCTTGGAGCGCCGGGATGACGGCGCTGGCAATCGAATCCTTCATCGTCGTCTTGAACTTGTTATCGCGTTTCTCGACGAACGGCTCCAGTACGCCTTTGTAAGCTTGAACGGCTTGCTCCAGAAGCGCGGACGCTTTGGCGGTGTCGCCGTCTTTCAGCGCCGGGCCCGCTTGCTTGTTGACCAGGTCCTTCACTTGGAAGTAGAAGTACCAGATCAGGCCTTTCTCCACGGCTTCCGCCACTTGGTCCGCGTTCATGTCGCCGGCGATCGCGTGATCGAGCACGAACGAAATATTCTCGTCGATGAGAGGAGAACCTTCCTTCAGCGTGGCGTCGATCGCTTTCACGTACGTTTGGAAATTTTGCTGGTACGTTTGCTGAATCGTTTTGAGGTCTTTCTTGTCTTCCGCCATCTCGACGATCGCCTTGTAGTCGGCCGTCAGCTTCGGCACGTCCAGCGCAAGAGGCGCGGGAGAAGGCGAAGCGGACTCGGCAGGCGAGGCGGACGGCGAAGCCGAAGGAGATGCGGAAGGCGAAGCGGCGGGAGAAGATGAAGCCGAAGCGGAAGCGGGCGACGCCGCGGGTGCGGAAGACGCTGCTTCGTTATTTTTGGAACCGCAAGCGGAAAGCGTTGCGGCAATCAGTACGACGGCGAGCGATGCGGAAATCTTGTTCATGTTTTTTGGGACCCCTCAGTCTGATAATGGATTGAAATGAATTTAGGCTTTGCGGCGCCGCATCCGCCAGAACAGCAAAGCGGCGAGGAGGACGACGACTGCGATGGCACCGATCGTAACGGAGGCGTTGGTTTTGTTCGTTTCGGCCATCGGCGCATGGGCCGCGGGCGAAGCCGTCGGATCCAGCGTTGCCCCGCCCCCTGCGGCTGCCCCCGCCATCGGGAACAGCGGCGCGATCGTATCGTAAATCAGCTTGATATTTTGCTTGAAAGCTTCGGGATTCGGATCTTTCTTGCCCACGCCGAGCAGACCCGGATTGCCGAGCGCTTCGAGCGCCTTGTCGAAAGCCTGGTCGAGCTCGGTCAGCTTGCCTTCGGCGGGCGTCCCCGACAGGTAAGGCTTCAACGCCTCGTAAGTGGCGCGCGCCTTGGCCAACAGCAGCTTGGTGTCGCTATAGTTCTCGAATCCTTGCTCCGCATACGTGAAGCGCCGGTCGAGGTTCAGGACGAGAACGCCCTTCCAGTCCTTGAGCACGCGGTCCTTGTCTTGCGCCGCGAACGCGTCGTCCAATTCCTTCGTGACATCCTTGCCGAAATGGGAATCGATCTCCGAGCGGGTTTCCGCGTAAGCCGCTTTGGCTGCAGTCCAATCGGGGCTGTCCGCGTTCAGCTTGGAAACGATCAATTTGAATGTTTCGGCCACGGCCTCCGTATTCGCGTTCCCGTAGGAATACGCGCCGGCGGACGCGGGAAAGATTCCGGCCATGAGCAGGACCGAAAACAAGGCGATCAACGTACGGACTTTAAGCAGTTTCATCCTTCCACCTTCCGGTCGATCCGAGGCTGCCGAATCGAGGTTATGTATCCTCGGGAGACCGGGCGGGTTTCGCGTTCTCGCCGGCTCCAGAGGTAATGATAATCATTTTCAATGGCGGTGTCAATAGCAGAAGGGCGATTGTCACCAATTGGTTACAGAATGTCCTTCGGCTATCCTTTCCACTCATAAAGCGCGATCGTTCCGTACACCGGATCCAGCCGGGAATCCGACCGGTAAACGGCGAGAAGGCGTACTTTGGCCGCCGGGACGTCCGCCTGCCGGCGGAACTCGTCCCAAACGCTGCCCGTGAGCAGAATTCGGGAGCCTCGCTCCGCGGCTGCATTGGCCAGGAAGTACTCATAGGTGAAAATAGGTTGGGTCTGTATAGGTACATTCAGGTAGCGCAGCACCCTCTCTTCCTCCCACGTGTACAGGATAGCGGAAGATTCCGAATCCTTCGCAAGCGCGTCAGCCAATTGATAGACGGCCGGGCGTTCGTGCTGCTGGAGGGAAACGAGCCGCGCCCCTTCCGCAGCTTGCAGCGCGGCGAGCAGGACGGCGAGCACGATTGCGGCGCTTCTGCTTCTGCCGATGCGAAGCCGAAGCGCGCAGGCCGCCAGGGCGAACATCGACAACGCGGCGAGCGGCGCGGCATGGCGGGGTTTGGCGATGTTTTGCCCGAGCAGCGCCCATAAGGCATAGGCGAGTACGCAAACGGCGAGAATGAAGGCTGGCGATGCGGTCAGACGGCGAAGGCTGCTTGCATTCGGGCGATTGGAAACCGCCCAACGTTGTCGCCATCCCCAGGCTGTCCAGATCAGCAACGCTCCGGTTATGACCGCCAATGGAACGAAGCGGGCAAACGTTCCCGTCCACAGCCAATTGTCGGCGGCGAAGCGCCAGATCCGTTCCCCGAACGGCAATCCGGCTTGCGATACCCCGCCGCCCCACTCGGTGAAGTGGCCTTCCCCGAAACCCGCGAACAAACGAAGCGTTTCCGCAAATCCTCCTTCCGCCGCCGCGACGGCCCCCACCCAGAAGAATTGGAAAGCCGCCGCGGACGCCGCCCAACCGGTAAGCCTAAGTACGCGTTGCGTAACGGTCCTTCGTAGATCTCGCGCTTCGACGATCCCTGCGATCAACAGACCGATTCCAAAAGGCACATAGGACAGACGCGTCCCCATCAGCAAGCCGAACAAGAACGCCGCGGCCAGCCAACGTCCGTTCGAACGCCGCTCGGCGAGCCTTACGAGCGACCAGAGGAACCACCATAGCAGCGCCAAAGCCGCCCCTTCCGACATCGGCCGGACGGAGAGCGTCCAATTCATCGGCAGCGTCAGCACGATCGCCGCGGCCAGGGAAGCGGATACAGGCGGAATCCAGCGGCGGGCGATCCGGTAGATGGGCCAAGCGGAAGAAGAGGCGAGCAGCAGATTCCATCCGCCGAGGGCGAGCACGGGATCTCCCGACAGCAGGCGCATGAGCCGGCCGCCGAGGATGAAATAAGGGTAACCGGGCGCGTGCGGCTGCATGGCGAGCAGGTCGAAGCGGTCAAGGGCGAGCGTGAAATCGACCTCGTCCCAGGAGGCGGCCCAAGGCGACAGATGGAACACCCCGAACGCCGCATAAGCCAGCACAAGCGTCAGCACCGCCGCCGCACCGAGTCTCTCCGATTTTGCGCTCTCCGCTTTTGCCCTTTCCGCTTTTGCGCTCTCCGCTCTTGCGCTCTCCGCTTTTGCCCCGTTCATCCTCTCGCCTCCCCGCTATTTTCTCGGATCCGAACCTCGCGCCGGCAGCCTCAGCTCCCGCCAAATCGCGGGCAGCACGCGGGACACGTACGCCCGGAACTTGATGAACGATTCCCCTTGCGTTCGGACGCGGTAATGGATCGGCACTTCCATCATCCGGAAGCCTTGCCGGACCAGATTCAACGTCAGAACCTGCGCGTAATTGTAATCGTGCACGATCCGCGCAGCCAGCATCGCCCGCCGGCTGAAGCCGCGCATGCCGGACTGCCCGTCCCATATCCAACGGCGCAGCAGCAACGATTGGAGAAACGTGAACGCGTAATTGCCCAGTCTGCGCGTCAGCGTCATGCCCCAGATGTTGCCTTTGAACCGCGAGCCCATCGTGTAGTCGGCCGTGCCGTCCAGGATGGGCGCGAGCACGTCCGGGATTTGCTCCGGGGGATATTCGTTGTCGGCGTCGATCATGAGCCCGATGTCCGCGCCCAGTTCGCAGCAGAGCTTGAGTCCTTCCCTCACCGCCGCGCCCAGCCCCCGGTTCGAAGGGAAAGAAACGACATGGTCGGCTCCCGCCCTGCGTGCGGCGTCTGCCGTTCCGTCCGTGGAGCCGTCGTCGATCACGAGCACCTCCACTTCGGCACCGGGTCTGAAGCGGCGGGGAATTCTCGAGATGACGCCCCCGATGTTCAGGGCTTCGTTATGGGCTGGCAGAAACACGATGATTTTCATGAAGTCGGTTTTCCTTTGCGTTCGGTAAATGGTTAGGGTCGCTCGCGCGGTTTCAGGGCATCCGTTAGCACGGGCCCCCTGCTGTGGCTGGGATAAGGCGCGCCGAGCAGGTAGGCCAAAGTCGGAGCCATCGAAACGAGGGTTTGCGGCATGTCGATTTTGACGCCTTCCCGGACGCCATGGCCTGCCATGAAAAACGGCACCCACCGCTCCCCTTCATCCAGGTGTCCGTGACCGCCGATGCCGATCGCTTGTCCATGGTCCGCGCATACGATGATCGTGGCTTCCTCCATCAAACCCCGGCTGTCGAGCCAGCCGACGAACTCTTCCAGCAGGCGGTCGGCTTGTTCGATTTTTGTCCGGTACTCGTCATATAACGCGCCTCGGCTGTGTCCGATTTGATCCGTGCCGATGAGCTGGAGCACAAGCAGGTCGGGATTGCGCTGCTCCACCACCTGCTTCGCCAATTCGACGGCCATCGGGTCGGCCTTGTCATAGTGCGCGACCGCCGTTACCGCGTCCACATCGTCGCCCATGGAGTCGATCAGGTGGGCGATGCCGACCAACCTTCCCGTTTTGCCGACCTTCCGGAGCGAGTCGAAAATCGTTTCCGTCCGGACGCCGAGCCTCCACACCATGTTCGATGCTATGCCGTGCTCCTTCGGATACGTGCCCGTGAACATGGAAGAGAAACAGACGACCGTCCGAGCCGGATACACCGTCTCCATGGCGGTGTATTCCGTACCTTGGGCGCGCAGCTTCTTCAAGAACGGGGCGTCCGCCTCCTCAAACCTGTCCTTGCGCATGCCGTCGACGACGAGAACGTACACTTTTTTGCTCACGGCACCGGTCACGGGCGGCAGCGTCTCCGGCGATTCCCGGCGCTCCTTCGGCTTCCAGTCGAACAGATAACGGTGCAGCAACCAAGCATAGATAAGCACCGCGCATCCGAAAACGATCGCTTCCATCCATGCCGCCGATGTCGGTCCGAAGGGATTGCGGCTCCACCGGTAGAGCATTTCCATCATGTAGAGGAGCAGCATCGTTTTGGGAAGCTGTTCTTGGGCATTGCCGCTCGTGGAATCGCTGTGCTGCAGGACGAGTTTCCAGAACCGCGTGAAATTGAGCCAAGAGGTGCCGATCCGCAAGTGATAGTAGAATGTGCCCCAGAAAAACACCGTAAAAAAGAAAAACAGCCCGATTCCGGCCAGCCAGAGCGATAGCGTCTCGCGGGCGCCTCCCCATAGGACGATAGCCGCGACGAGCGGGAGCCACAGGTAATTCCGGAGATATAAAGGGAAGTCGTAGATGAAGTAGGCGTAAAAAAGCGGGAGCGTTCCGAGTAACGCTACCGCCAGAGCGGTCCAGAAGCCGGCGTTGGTCCAGCTGTCCGCGTGGTAGAGCAGGAAGGTGCCGAGCACGAAAATCGGCGTAAACGGACGTCCTTCGTTGAGCAGGTTCCATGCGCGAGCGGCGATGATTTCGAATCCGGAAGCCCTTTTCATTGGGCAGGCTCCTCCTTTCCGGTACGGCGGCTTCGGAGCCACCGGGTGATATCACGCGTTCCGATCGGAAGGATGAGCCAGGAAACGGCCCCTGCCGCGAACGCGAATAGGAATTTATAAGCGTGCGAGACGACCGCGGCGGTAAGGGCGGCGGACCGCTCCTCGCCAAGAGCGGCCAACGAGGCCGACATCGTCGTCTCGTACGTCCCGATCCCGCCCGGCGTCACATGGAACAGCTGGCCGGCCACCGTCATGCTGTTGACCCAGACAGCTTCACCGAAAGGGATCTGAGTCTTCAAGGCGATCAGCACTCCGAATGGAACGACAGCCTCGAACACCCAGCTTGCGGCTGTGATCAGCCAGGCCTGAAACGCTCTCCGCGTTCTCAGTCGCCGGAGCAGCAGGAGCTGCCTTTCTGCGAATCGGATGCCGCGTTGGTTGGCGAAACGAAGTCCTGCCAGCAGGAGGATCAGGCCGAGCACCGCCGCCCCGGCGATGAAGAAACCGCCGCCCGGAACCCAATCGACGCCGAGTACGGCTAATCCGATTCCCCCGAACAGCAGAAGAACGGATATATCCATCACCCTCATGACCGCGACCGTGTGGAGTGCCTCGTCCCAGTTTTGGCGCTCTAGTTTGGCAGCCAGACCGGTTCGAACGAGGTCGCCTGCTTTGATGGGGAGCAGGTGGTTGATGAAGAGGCTGTAACCGAGCGGCGCGACGTGTTTCCACGCGGATTGCCTGGCATTGGCGTACAGCTTCCAGGCCGCGGATTTCAGCAGGAACGACGCGGCGTAAGCGATTGTCATGATCACGAGTATTCCCGGTGATCGGAGCAAGGAGGAGAAGGCGGCCGACAGCTCGCGGACCTGCAGATAACGTCCCGCCAACCAAGCGAAAACCGCCAGCATCGCGACGCCGACGGCTCCCCGCAGTATTTTCGCTATCGAAACCATCGCTTTTCCTCCGATTAGAGCTTCGCAGAGTTGTCCGCTGCTACGGCGGCGATTATAGATGAGAACAATTCTCAACATTCTACTTAGTATACTTGCGGGCGCCCACAGCGTCAAATGAGTGTTTGCCTGGTATTTCCTGGGATGCGGGTTTACCTGGGGTAAACTGGGATAAAGAGAATTATTCTGGCTGAGTCTGCGTGAGTCTGGGTGAGTCTGGTGAGTCTGCGTGAGTCTGGGTGAGTCTGGTGAGTCTGGTGAGTCTGGTGAGTCTGGTGAGTCTGGTGAGTCTGCGTGAGTCTGGGTGAGTCTGTTTGAGTCTGCGTGAGTCTGGATTGTCCCTATGGTTAGCCCTGAAGACTACGCTACCGAAGGCTTCCATTCCATTTAAAGGGAAAACCTCCCATTAAATTGCGTCGATGAGTCGATTTGAACGATATTTGTGGGAAAACTCACCATTAAATACACGCATTCTCCGAAATACCGTCCTTATAGCAAATATTAGTGGGAGGTTTTCCAACTAATTGATCCAGGACCTCTTACTGAAGTGATTAATGGGAGGTTTTCCCACTATTCTTTTTTTCTAACCTTCCCGATCACGCTTCGCCACGAGATGTTCCGCGATTTTGCGCCCGTGAAAGCGGCCGCTTTCGATAAAGATCTCGTTCGCGTCCCTCCCCGTGGACACGACTCCCGCCAAATACAAACCGGGAACGTTCGTCTCCATCGTATCGGGGTCATGAGTCGGGGGGATATCCCCATCCGGCGCTTGGACGCCCATCGCACGCAGAAAGCCGCGATCCGGTCGGAAACCCGTCAGGGCGAGCACAAAATCGCACCCGAGTTGTTCGGTGTTGCGGGCGGTTTGAATGGTTACCTCATCCGTACGAATCGCGATCACACGAGATTGGAGCCTGAGCTCGATTCTCCCCTTGCTCACCATGCTGTCGAAGATCGGCCGTACCCACGGTTTAATGTTCGCGGAGACCGATTCTCCTCGGTAAACTACCGTCACCTTGGCTCCGACGCGTTCCAGCTCCAGCGCGGCATCCACCGCGGAATTGCTGCCGCCGATGACCACGGCCCGCATGCCGGCGTACGGATGCGATTCGCGGAAAAAATGCGTCACGTGCGGAAGCTCCTCTCCCGGAATGCCGATCCGGTTCGGATGATCGAAATAACCCGTGGCCACGACGACCGCTTGAGCCCTCGTCTCCAACGCTTCTCCGCTGCGCCGGACGGACCGTACGATAAACGCCCCGTCCTCCGTCCGTTCCACGGCCGTCACTTTCTCGTACCTGCGAATCCGCATGTTGCGCCGCTCGGAGACGATGCGGTAATAATGAAGCGCTTCAAGCCTGGACGGCTTATCGTGCGGGGTAATAAATGGAACACCCGCAATCTCCAGCAGCGCCGGCGTACTGAAAAACTGCATATTCGTCGGGTAACATGTGATGGAATGGACGATGTTCTCCTTCTCGATGACGAGCGGATCGAACCCCTTATCCTGCAGCTCCGCGGCGGCCGACAATCCGCACGGCCCGGCCCCGATGACAACGACATCCTCGATCCTCACGTTCTCGCACTCCCTGTTCGTGCTTTTTCTATTCTGTAAATTTTACTTCAACGCTGGTCGGGAAGCAAAAGGAGGAGGAGGCACTTTGTCCCGCCAACCCGCCAAAATAATGTCTCTCCGTCACGATTCCGCTCTTTATCCCGCCAAAACGCCAAAATAATGTCTCTCTGACACTATCCCTCGCATTCTCCCGCCAACCCGCCAAAATAATGTCCCTCCGTCACGATCCCTTGCAACGTCCCGCCAACCCGCCAAAATTATGTCTTTCCGCCACTATTCCTCGCATTCTCCCACCAACCCGCCAAAATAATGTCCTTCCGTCACTATCCCAAGCATTGTCCCGCCATACCGCCAAAATAATGTACCTCAGTCACTACCCCCACGCAATGTCCCGCCAACCCGCCATAATAATGTCCCTCCGCCACTATTCCTCGCATTCTCACGTCAAGCCGCGAAAACAATGTCCCTCCGTCACTCTTATGCTCTTTATACCAATGAGCCCTCACCTTTCGGAATGACACTCTTAAAACTCGCCTAATTGGCGCACACAGCACCATCCACCGCTCGCCCCACGCACGCAAAAAGCCCGCAGCGCAAACCCCCGAGGGGGCCGTGCTGCGGGCTTTCCCGCCTAACAGCTTATTCGCCGCCGGCGGCCGTGATCCGGCTGAGCGCGCGCTGCAGAGCGAGCTCCGCGCGCTTGTGGTCGATCTCGGTCGAGCGGTCGGCCAAGCGGCGCTCGGCGCGTTCCTTGGCCTGGCGGGCCCGGATTACGTCGATGTCCTGGCCTTGCTCGGCCGCTTCCGCCAGGATCACGACTTTGTCCTTGCGGACTTCCATGAAGCCGCCATGGACGGCCATGTATTCGTCCTTGCCGTCGATCTTGGCTTTCACGGGCGCGATCTTGAGCGGCGTGACGAGCGGAATGTGGTTCGGCAGAATCCCGAGCTCACCCGCAACGCCCTTCACGACGACCATGTTCACGTCTTTCTCGTAAACCTTGCGTTCCGGCGTGACGATTTCGAGTCGTAGGGTGCTCATTTCGATTCCTCCCTGGCCGGCGGCGGATTAAACCGCAGCAGCGAGCTTTTTGGCTTTCTCGACGGCGTCTTCGATTACGCCGACGTTGTGGAAAGCCGGTTCCGGGAGATCGTCATGCTTCCCTTCGAGGATCTCTTTGAAGCTGCGGATCGTTTCTTTAACCGGTACGTAAACGCCCGGGATGCCGTTGAAGGCTTCGGCGACGTGCAGCGGCTGCGAAAGGAACAGCTGAACGCGGCGCGCGCGGTGAACGACGAGCTTGTCTTCCTCGGACAATTCGTCCATCCCGAGGATGGCGATGATGTCGAGAAGCTCTTTGTAGCGCTGCAGCAGACGCTTGATGCCTTGCGCGACGTTGTAGTGCTCTTCGCCCAAGATTTCGGGCGCCAGAATCCGGGAAGAGGACGCCAGCGGGTCGACCGCCGGGAAAATCCCCATCGCCGCGATGTTACGCTCCAGGTTGGTCGTCGCGTCCAAGTGAGCGAACGCGGTGGCCGGAGCCGGGTCGGTATAGTCGTCCGCGGGCACGTAGATGGCCTGGATCGACGTGATCGAACCTTTTTTGGTCGAGGTGATGCGCTCTTGCAGCTGCCCCATCTCGGTAGCCAGCGTCGGCTGGTAACCTACCGCGGACGGCATCCGGCCGAGAAGCGCGGATACTTCCGAGCCCGCTTGCGTGAAGCGGAAGATGTTGTCTACGAACAGCAGCACGTCGCGGCCTTCTTCGTCGCGGAAATACTCGGCCATCGTCAGGCCCGTCAGGGCGACGCGCAGACGCGCTCCCGGCGGTTCGTTCATTTGTCCGAATACCATCGCCAGCTTGGAGATAACGCCGGACTCCGCCATTTCGTGGTAGAGATCGTTCCCTTCGCGGGTACGCTCGCCTACCCCGGCGAATACGGAGATACCGCCGTGCTCGGATGCGATGTTGTGGATGAGCTCCTGCATCAAGACGGTTTTGCCTACGCCGGCGCCGCCGAAGAGGCCGATTTTGCCGCCCTTGGTGTAAGGAGCGATCAGGTCGACGACCTTGATGCCCGTTTCCAGCATTTCCGTCTGCGTCGAGAGGTTCTCGAACGTCGGAGCGGAACGGTGGATCGGATACGTTTTCGATTTGTCCGGTTCACCTGCGTTGTCGATCGGCTCGCCCAGCACGTTGAATACCCGTCCCAGCGTAACCGGTCCGACCGCAATCGTGATCGGAGCGCCCGTATCCACGGCTTCCATGCCGCGAACGAGACCGTCCGTGGATGACATGGCAACCGCGCGGACCAGGTTGTCGCCCAAGTGAGTCGCGACTTCTACCGTCAGGTTGATGTCGCGTTCGTTGGCGTTTTGCGCTTTATGCTCAATTCGGATTGCATTCAGGATCTCGGGCAGATGGCCGTGGTCGAATTCGATGTCGACGACCGGACCCGTAATCTGAATGACGCGTCCCTTGCTCATGCTTTTCCCTCCTTGACATTTCCCAAATAAGAAGCCATCTCATCCCCGGGCATACGGAAGCGGATGCTGATTCCTTATTTGGGATCCCATATACTGCCTGCCTTCTAATCCTTTATTGCTGCGCGTTGGCGCCGCCGACGATTTCCGCGATTTCCTGTGTGATCGCCGCTTGGCGCGCGCGGTTGTAGGTCAGCGTGAGTTGCTGAATCATCTTCGAGGCGTTCTTCGTCGCGTTGCCCATCGCCGTCATCCGAGCCCCGTGCTCGCTCGCCTTGTTGTCGAGCAGCGCGCTGAACACCAAAGTCTCCGCGTATTTGGGAAGCAGCACTTGAAGCACTTCCTCCGCGGACGGCTCGTATTCGTAGTCCGCCTTCGCGCCGCCGGCGCCGCCGAGCTCGCTCGCGTCGAGCGGGAGCAGCTTCTGCAGCGTCGGGATTTGCGTGATGGCATTGCGGAATTCGTTGTAGACGAGAACCAGCTCGTCGTACGTTCCGTTCTCGAATCCCTGGACGGCGGCAGCCGCGATCGGTTTCACGTCCGCGAACGTAGGAGAGTCGGTCATCCCGGTCACTTCCTGCGCGATCGGGATATTCCGTCTCCGCAAGAAGTCGCGGCCTTTGCGCCCGATGACGAAGACCGAATATTGATCTTGCGAGCTATGCTTCTCGCGAATCGTAATCAGCAGCTTGCGGAGCAGGTTGGTGTTGAGTCCGCCTGCGAGCCCGCGGTCCGAAGTGATCACCAGGTAGGCCGTGCGCTTGACCTCGCGGGTCTGAAGCATCGGATGCTTCACGCTGCCGGAGCCGCCCGCGATGCTGAACACCACCTCGCGGAGCTTGTCGGCGTAGGGCCGGGAAGCGAGCGCCGCGTTCTGGGCGCGCTTCAGCTTGGCGGCCGACACCATCTCCATCGCCTTGGTGATCTGCTTCATGTTCTGCTTGCTCTTGATCGAGCGTTTGATTTCGCGCATGCCTTTAGCCAATCCAAATCACCACCTTATTGCCGGGCCGCCCCCCATCGGACGGTCCCGGCCGCCTGTATCGCGTCTTAAGCCGTTACGGCAAAACCTTTTTTGAACGCACCGATCGCTTCCACGAGCGCTTTCTCGTTATCGGAAGTCAGGTCTTTCGTATCGCGGATCGACGCGTAGATTTCCGGACGGTTGGCATCCAGGTAGCTCAGGAATTCCGCTTCGAAACGGCGGACGTCCTGTACCGGAATGTCGTCGGTGTGGCCTCTCGTGACGATGAACAGCGATACGACTTGGCGCTCAACCGGAAGCGGCTGGTTGATGCCTTGTTTCAGGATTTCCAGGGTGCGCACGCCGCGGTTGAGGCGCGCTTGCGTCACCTTGTCGAGGTCGGAGCCGAACTGCGCGAACGCCGCGAGCTCACGGTATTGGGCCAGGTCAAGCTTGAGCGTGCCCGCAACCTTCTTCATCGCCTTGATCTGCGCGGAGCTTCCGACGCGGGAAACGGAAATCCCTACGTTAACCGCCGGACGTTGGCCGGAGTAGAACAGGTCGGCTTCCAGGAAGATCTGGCCGTCCGTGATGGAGATAACGTTCGTCGGAATGTAAGCCGATACGTCGCCCGCTTGCGTCTCGATGAACGGCAGCGCGGTCAAGGAACCGCCGCCGAGCTCGTCGTTCAGCTTCGCCGCGCGCTCGAGCAGACGGGAGTGGAGATAGAAAACGTCGCCCGGATAAGCTTCGCGGCCCGGAGGACGGCGGAGCAGCAGGGACAGCTCGCGGTATGCCGCGGCTTGTTTGGTCAAGTCGTCGTAGATGACGAGAACGTGCTCGCCTTTGTACATGAAGTACTCGCCCATCGCGCAGCCCGCGTACGGCGCCAGGAACAGCAGCGGTGCCGGTTCGGACGCGCTGGCGGACACGACGATGGTGTAGTCGAGAGCGCCCGCTTTGCGGAGCGTTTCGACGACGCCGCGGACGGTCGACTGCTTCTGGCCGATCGCGACGTAAATACATTTCACGCCGTTGCCCTTCTGGTTCACGATCGTGTCGATCGCGATTTGGGTTTTGCCCGTTTGGCGGTCGCCGATGATGAGCTCCCGTTGGCCGCGGCCGATCGGGATCATCGAGTCGATCGCCTTGATGCCGGTCTGCATCGGCTCGTGTACGGATTTACGGGCCATAACGCCCGGGGCCGGGGACTCGATCGGACGGAACGCGGTCGTGGCGATCGGGCCGTTGCCGTCAATCGGTTGGCCGAGCGCGTTGACGACGCGGCCCAGCATTGCTTCGCCAACCGGCACTTCCATGATGCGGCCGGTGCGTTTGACCTGGCCGCCTTCTTTGATATTCGTGTACGGACCCATGATAACGACGCCGACATTGTCTTCCTCGAGGTTGAGGGCCATGCCTACGACGCCGCCTTCGAACTCGAGGAGTTCGCCGGCCATACATTTTTCCAGACCGTGGACGCGGGCAATCCCGTCACCGACTTGAATGACGGTACCGACGTCAACGACTTGGATATCGGATTGGTAATTCTGGATTTGCTGTTTGATCAGCGTGCTGATCTCTTCAGGCCGAATACTCAACTCGTTTCACCCCTGTTTCCTACGACGCAACCGCTGGCCAGCGGCTCGCCGCTGCCGGTTGTCGTTGATATATTACACGGACGTTTGCAATTGCTTGGAAAGCCGATCCAGCTTGCCGCGAAGGCTTCCGTCGTACAAGGTATCCCCGATGCGGACGGTAAGCCCGCCAAGCAGCTCTGCATCGACGACGTTTTCTACGCGTACGGTTTTGCCGGTCAGCGCGCCGAATTGGGCGGCCAGCTTGCTCTTGTATTCCTCGGACAACGGCTTGGCCGAAGTCACGAGCGCGTCGGCGCGTCCCAGGACGCTGCCCGACACGATGCGATAGGCATCGAGCAAGGAGGCGATCTCGCTCTGGCGTCCGCGTTCGATCAGCAGGCTGATCGTATTCAGGACGATGGAGGACGCTTTACCGCCGAATGCGGCTTGAATCGCCTTCACCTTGCTCTCCGCCGTAATGCCCGGAGCGGCCAGGAAAGCGCGGATTTCCGCGTCTTTGCCGGTCGCTTCCACGATCGCTTGCAATTGGGTTTCCGTTTCCGCCACAAGCCCTTGTTCGCGGGCCAGCTCGAACAGCGCCTTGGCATAGCGCCGCGCTACGACCGTCCCCCGGCTCATGACTTGTTCCCTACCTCTTGGAGATATTGTTCGACCAGCTGCTGCTGGGTTTGCTCATCGACTTGCTTCTCGATGATCTTGGAAGCGATCAGGACGGACAGGCCGCTGACTTGCGCCTTGAGCGCGGCGACCGCCTTGTTCTTCTCGCTCTCGATGTCGCGAAGCGCTTCTTCTTTCAAGCGGCTCGCTTCGCTGCGTGCAGCCGCGAGAATTTCGTCCGCTTGCTTGGAGCCCGTCGACTTCGCTTGCTCGATGATGTCGTAAGCTTCCTTGCGGGCTTGTTGCAGGGCTTGCTTCTGCTCTTCGATATATTGGTTCGCTTCATCGCGGTTCTTCTGCGCGTTCTCCATCTGTTCCAGGACCATCTGGCGGCGTTTCTCCATGACTCCGAACAATGGCTTGAAGGCGTAACGCTGAAGCAGGAAGAACAGGACCGCGAAGGCGACCAACTGGATCAGGAAATTTTCCCATAAGAAATTCAACGGAACTTCACTCCTTTCACACGGCTGAACTCATCTTGCTCGGGTTAATGGCAAAAGGAAGGCGAGGAGGCAAGTGGCACTCCGCGCCCTGCAGTTTATTGATGGTTACGCCGACCACATGAAAGCAAGGACGAGCGCGATGATCGGCATGGCTTCTACCAGACCGACGCCGATGAACGCGGTAGCCGTCAGGGTGCCGCGAAGTTCCGGCTGACGGGAGATGCCTTCTACCGTTTTGCTGAAGATCAGACCGTTGCCGATACCTGCGCCCAGGGCGCCCAGACCGAATACGATACCTGCTGCCAACATGCCGTAAATTTCCATTGTGTAAATCCTCCTCGAAAATGGGTTTGTAGATTTTAATGGCTTTCTTCATGAACGATGGCTTGAGAGATGTAAACCATCGTGAGCATGGTGAATACGAACGATTGGATCGCGCCTACGAAAATACTGAATCCTTGCCACAGCAGCATCGCCGGAATGCCGACCCAGCCCATGCCGAGAATGACGCCGATCATGACCTCGCCCGCGAAAATATTGCCGAATAGACGCAAGCCGAGCGTCAGAGGCTTGGAGACGATTTCGATCAAGTGGATCGGTAAGAAAACGACATTCGGGTTGTGCGTATAGTGCTGCAAGTAGTGCTTGGTGTTGTGGCGCAAGCCTTGCACGTGCGACAGGACGATGACGATCAAAGCCAGAGCCATGGTCATCGAGGCATCCGCCGTCGGCGACTTCCACCAAGTGAAGGCCAGATGCTCATGCTCGCCCGTAACGAACAAATGCATGCCGAAGAATGTTGCATGGTCCGCATCGTGCGCTTCCGTGACGATCCCGATCGGCAGGCCTAGCATGTTGGACACGAAAATGTACAGAATCAGCGTCAAGCCGAGGGCCAAGTAAGGTTTGCCTTTCTTGAAATCCATCGCTTGTCCGATGATGCCCTGAACGAATTCGACGACCCACTCCAGGAAGTTCTGGAGCTTGCCGGGGTTCTCCACCGACAGATTCCGCACGGCCAGCCGGCACAAAATAAGGACGACAAGGCTCGACAGGACGATCATGAACAGGGCGGACAAGTCCAATCTGAATCCGCCGAGGTTAAGCAACGGAGCTAAATGTTCCATCTTATTGCTTCTCACCCCTTTCATCGGAGGCGTGACCGCCGGTTTGGCGGCTTATGGCTGATAATCCCAATATCAGTGTGACCAACGGCCCCGCTAATAAACCGGCCGCCGTCGCCGGGAGATTAAACTCCAGGTAGCGGACGGAAATCACGGCCGCCAGCACGCCGATGGCGGCGCGGGACACGAAGCCGAACATGCCGAATCGGCTGCGCTGCCCGCCCGCGGCTCTCGCCGCGATGGCCGAAACCTTCCAAGCCAGGTGCAAGGAAACGAGGAAGCCTCCGGCCACGCCCATGAGGAAACCTCCGAAAACCGGCTTCCAATCGGGGCGGAACGCCCAACCCAAGCAACCCAAGGACAAAAAAAATAGCGTCATGCGCGCGTTTCTCCGCATCAAAGAAGGCAAGTCGTTCATCACGGTCTCCGTTTCCCCGAGAACTTGCGGATCGTCGTCACGGCGGTGCCGATTCCGGCAACCAGTCCGGCGATGACGCCGGTCAAGTACCCGTAATCGGTTCCATTCCGGTCGTCATATAGCGTTCCCAGCCACCAGCCAAGCACCACGCATACCGCGAATTCCACTCCCAGTCCCATGACAAGGCCCGCGGTTTTCCACGGATTTTCGTCTTGGGGCGGCTTGGACCCGTGCGGAGAGTCCGTCATCCTTACTCGCTCCTTCGATGCCCATGTCGTCGAAACGGCTTGTCAAGTAAGCCCTTTCTCCCCCATGTTCCACGTTTTATTGTATCTTTCGGTTACAACGTTTGTCAATGAAACCAAATTCAAAAATTGTGTGAACGGACAAGCCCGAAACCCCTGTCAGATCAAGACTTCCGAGGTTTTTGAACCGTACAGTTCCACTGTATGCTGTATGTTCCCGCCGCGCTGCCGCGCCTCCCGCGGATCGTTTTCCAGGTTTCGGATATATCGGTTCTTAACCCGCATGCCGCCAAACGCAAAAAGGGAACCCGATCCGCCGCCGTTTAAGCGCGGAGAGGTTCCCATTCCTGCGGACCGGGTTTACCGGAACGAATCCGGCCGGTCCCCGCGGCCGAAATGATGAAGGATGGCTTGCACGATGCGCTTGGACGCTTGGCCGTCCCCGTAAGGATTCGCGGCTTTGCTCATCCGCTCGTAAGCGGCGCTGTCCGTCAGCAGCGCCCGCGCCCGGCCGTATACCTTCTCTTCGTCGGTGCCGACGAGCTCCAGCGTGCCGGCCTCGATGCCCTCCGGCCGCTCCGTCGTATCGCGCAGGACGAGCGTCGGAACTCCGAATGACGGGGCTTCCTCCTGAAGCCCCCCCGAGTCCGTCATGATCATGAAAGCGTGCGGATAGAAATTGTGGAACTCGAAAACGTCCAACGGCTCGATCAGCTTCACGCGGGGGTGATCGCCGAGAATCTCATTCGCCGGCTCGCGCACGGCCGGGTTCGGATGCACGGCGTACACGACGGCGACGTCCTCGAATTCGTCGGCCAGCCGCTTCACCGCGCGGAAAATGTTGCGGTGCGGTTCCCCGATCGCTTCGCGGCGATGCGCGGTCATCAGGATCATCCGTTTGCCCTTCGCCCAATCGAGCACGGGATGCCGGAAGCTCGGGTCGACCGTATATTGGAAAACGTCCGTTGCCGTGTTGCCCGTCACGTAGATGCGGTCCGCCGGCTTGTTCTCCTTCAGCAGATTGCCCGCGGACCATTCCGTCGGCGCGAAGTGGACGTCGGAGAGGACGCCCGCGAGCTGACGGTTCATTTCCTCCGGGTACGGGGACAGCTTGTTCCAGGTCCGAAGCCCCGCTTCGACATGGCCGACTTGTATTTGCTGGACGAATGCCGCGTAGCTGGCCAGAAAACACGTTTGGGTGTCCCCGTGCACGAGCACGATGTCGGGCTTCGATTCCGCGAGGACGGGCTCGAGCCCCTCCAATACGCGAACGGTCGTGCCGGTCAGCGTCTGCCGGGGCTGCATCACGTTCAAATCGTAATCGGGACGGATCTTGAAAAAGTCCAGCACCTGGTCCAGCATTTGGCGATGCTGCGCGGTTACGCAGACAATCGGTTCGATTTGCTCCGGATATTTGCGCAGTTCGAGCACGAGCGGCGCCATCTTCACCGCTTCCGGACGGGTGCCGAATACGGTCATGACCTTGATCTTGCTCACGTTGGGGTCTCTCCTCCGCTCAAACTAATTGGTGCCGTACAGCCGGTCGCCCGCGTCTCCAAGACCGGGCACGATGTAGCCGTGTTCGTTCAGCCGCTCGTCCAGCGCCGCTAAATAGATGTCCACGTCGGGATGGCGCTCCTGGACGGCCTTCACGCCCTCCGGCGCGGCGATGAGGCACATCAGCTTCGTCGGCCGGCAGCCTCTCTTCTTAAGCAGGTCGATCGCGGCGTTCGCCGACCCGCCCGTGGCCAGCATCGGATCGATGACGATCAGCTCCCGCTCCTCGACATCCGTCGGCAGGCTGACGTAGTATTCGACCGGCTGCAGCGTATCGTGGTCCCGGTACATGCCGATGTGTCCCACTTTCGCGGAAGGCAGGATTTGCAGCACTCCGTCCACCATGCCCAGCCCCGCGCGCAGGATCGGCACCAGCCCCATCGTTCTGCCGGCAATGCGGCGCCCTACGGCTTCCGCGACCGGCGTATGTACCGCAATCTCTTCCAGAGGGAGATCCCGTGTCAACTCATAGGCCATGAGCATCGCCACTTCGTCCACCAATTCGCGGAATTGCTTCGTATTCGTTTCCTTGTCGCGTATGATCGTCACTTTATGCTGAATCAGCGGATGATCGCAAATCACGAGTCGCCCCATGATTTTCCTCCCTCTCGTTCTCTGCCCCAAAACACGGCGATGTCGATTTTACTTGCCCTTCATTATAGCATTGTCTCCCGAACCTTGCGAACCGGCCCCGAATCCGCACGGAATCCGGGACATTCGCATAGCATGGAGCATCGATAACAGGGAGGAATACCTATGCAGCCTGCTCCGGCAAGAGAGGGCGAATCGCGGATTTACCAGGCGGATTCCGCTTGGTGCGAGCAAGTCCGGTCCGCAAGGGAGAAGCTGAGCCGCGTTTGCGCCCGTTGCTCGAACCGCCTCGTCCGCGTGCAGACGATCGACGGGCACGTTTACGAAGGAACGGTGGTCGGAACGAGCGGAAGCTACTTGTATCTGATGCCCAGGGACACGCGCTTCTTCGGCCCTTGGGCGGCCGGCTTCATCCTGCCGCTCGTGCTGTTCGATCTGCTCGCCATTACGCTGTTGATCTAGCCGCGGCGCTCGGCCGCCCGCCCTTGGCGGGTTTTGTTTTTTGGGCATGAAATGAAGAACGGACCGTTTGCAACTTCGCTTCATTTTCGGATGCGGCTTTCTTTTTTGCAGTGGGGGTTGGATTCCGGTAAAATGGAGAACATATCCTATCCCCTTGCGTCAGGAGGCGTTCGCATGAGCCGTTTGGGCCAGCCCTTCTCGCTGAAAAGCCTGAACCTGAAAAACCGGATCGTAATGAGCCCGATGTGCCAATATTCCGTCGATGCCGAAGACGGAGCTCCGAACGACTGGCATTTCGTCCACTACGCCTCGCGCGCCATCGGCGGCACCGGCCTCATTATGATGGAAATGACCGACGTCGAGCCGGACGGGCGGATCTCGAACCGCGACCTCGGCTTGTGGTCGGACGGGCACATTCCCGCTTTCCGCCGCGTCATCGACGAAATCCATCGTCACGGTGCCAAGGCGGCGATCCAAATCGCGCACGCCGGGCGCAAAGCGCTGGACGCGGAAGTTCCCGTCGGCCCGGGAGACGAGCCGTTCGCTCCCGACGCGAAGAGACCGCGGGCGCTCACGACGGAAGAAGCCTGGCAGATGGTCGATAAGTTCGCCGATGCCGCGCGCCGCGCCGTGGAAGCGGGCGTCGACGCCATCGAGCTCCACGGCGCGCACGGCTACCTCATCCACCAGTTCCATTCCCCGGGCATCAACAAGCGGACGGACGCGTTCGGAACCGACCTGGCGAAGTTCGGCGTCGAAGTCATCCGCGCGGTGAAAAAAGAGATGCCCGCCGATATGCCGCTTATGATGCGGATCTCGGCAGTCGAGTACATGGAAGGCGGATACGGTCTCGACCACTCGCTTGAGCTGTGCCTCGCCTATCGCGACGCGGGCGTCGATCTGTTCGACGTCTCGTCCGGCGGCGAAGGGGGTCCGCCAGGCCCGCGGAAACCCGGCAATTACCCCGGTTACCAGCTCCCGTTCGCGCGGGCGGTCAAGGAGAAGGTCGGCGTGCCGGTCATCGCCGTCGGCCTGCTGGACGATCCGGCCCTGGCCGAACATGCCGTCGCCGGCGGGGACGCCGACCTCGTCGCGATCGGTCGCGGGATGCTGCGCCAGCCGTATTGGGCGGTCGACGCCCTGCGCAAGCTGGACGGCAAAGCCGACGTGGTCAAGCCGTATCAGCGCGGATATTGAGAAGCCCGATTCATGCGAAAACCTCCCTCTCGATCAGAGGGAGGTTTTTGCTTTCGCCGTCCCGGACGGCTCTGCCGATCAGAGCATAAATACAACTAGATTTTCTCGATTTGCCGTTTTTCGAAGCGCTAAGAGCTGAAATACATTTATTTTTCGCCAAAGCTTCATTTTTCTGCCGAAACTCGCTGCGCTAATTGCATTTTGGTCTGTAGTCATCGGATTTTGAGGGAAATAAGACGGATTAACTGTATATAGGTTCTTAGGCCCACTAAGAATGCATGGCCCTCTCACCCAGCACCTCCTTCAAACAAAAACATCCCGCTCCACCGCAAAGCGGAAACGGGATGTCGGACGCACATTCCGGTTCTTAATACGCGAGGTCCGGATACAGCGGATACTGTGCGGCGAGGTCGCGCACCAAGCCGCGGGCCTTCTGCAGCGTGGCCTCGTCCTTCGGGTTCTTGAGCGTCATGGCGATGACCTTGGCGATCGTCTTCATCGCGCCGGCGTCCATGCCGCGGGACGTGACGGCCGGCGTGCCGATGCGGATGCCGCTCGTGACGAACGGGCTCGTCGGGTCGAACGGAATCGCGTTCTTGTTGACCGTGATCGCGACGGAGTCGAGCACGTGCTCCGCGTCCTTGCCCGTGATGTTCAGGTTGCGCGTGTCGATCAGCATCAGGTGGTTGTCCGTGCCGCCGGAAACGAGGTTCAGGCCTTCGGCCAGCAGAGCTTCGGACAAGACCTTCGCGTTGGCGACGACATTGCGGGCGTAATCCTTGAAGGACGGCTGAAGCGCTTCGCCGAGCGCCACCGCTTTGGAGGCGATGATGTGCATGAGCGGACCGCCCTGCGTGCCCGGGAAAACAGCCTTGTCGATCGCTTGCGCCCACGGCTGGCGGCACAGGATCAAGCCGCCGCGGGGACCGCGGAGCGTCTTGTGCGTCGTCGTCGTGACGAAATGCGCGTGCGGCACCGGGCTCGGGTGCTCGCCCGCGGCCACGAGGCCGGCGATGTGGGCCATGTCGACGAAGAACAGGGCGCCCACGTCATGCGCGATTTGACCGAGCTTCTCGAAATCGATGATGCGAGGATACGCGCTCGCGCCGGCCACGATCATGCGCGGACGGTGCTTGAAGGCCGCTTTGCGGACCTCGTCGTAATCGATCGTGAACGTAGCCTCGCTCACGCCGTAAGCGACGAAGTTGTAAAGCAGGCCGGAGGCATTGACCGGGCTGCCGTGGGTCAAGTGGCCGCCGTGCGCCAGGTTCATCCCGAGCACGGTGTCTCCCGGTTGCAGCGCGGCCAAGTAGACGGCCATGTTCGCTTGCGCGCCGGAATGCGGCTGCACGTTGGCATGATCGGCGCCGAACAGCTCCTTCGCGCGGTTCCGCGCGATGTCTTCGGCGATGTCCACGTACTCGCAGCCGCCGTAATACCGTTTGCCCGGATAGCCTTCGGCGTATTTGTTCGTCAGCACCGTGCCCATCGCTTCGAGGACGGCGCGGCTGACGATGTTCTCGGAGGCGATCAGCTCGATGTTGTCGCGCTGGCGGCCCAGCTCCAGGTTCAACGCTTTGACGAGTTCGGGGTCTTGCTGGCGCAAATGTTCCATTTCGGAAAACCTCCTGAATTTGAATGAGAATTTATTGCACTTATCCGCCCGAGTTCGAGTTCATCACTCGCATGTATCGCTCGGCGGCTCGGCAGCAGGAAGCTGGTATACGGCGCGCGCTCCGCCGATCAATTTCGGACGGCTGTACGCCGCGGTCAGGCGGGCTTCCCCGATGAAGCGGACGGACGGGCGGAAAGGAACCGCGACGGCGCGCAGATGCATGCCGATCAGCGTCTCGCCGATATCGAGGCCCGCGTGGGCCCGAACGCTTTCGACCAGGCAAGGGTCCTTCATTTGCCGGTACGCATAGGCTGCCATCGAGCCGCCGGCTTTGGGCACCGGGACCGCCGACACGATCGTCCAGTCCATCGCTTCGGCCAAGGACCGTTCCGCCACCAATGCCCGATTCAAATGCTCGCAGCATTGCCAGACGACGTCGAAGCCGATTCGGCTCCGGACACGGTCCACGCCGTCGTATATGGCGGAAGCGACCGCCTCCGTTCCCGACGTGCCGATGCGGCGGCCTTGCACCTCACTCGTGCTCGTGCCGATCACGACCAGCCTGCCGGAGCGGATGCCGCCGGCGGCCGCCAGCTCGTCAAGCGCCTGCTCGACCAGATCGGCGATGGGTCTCTGTTCCGTCTCCATTCGCGGTCACCTCCACGAGATAAGGCCGTCTGACGTACGACCGCGGCGATCATGCCGCGAATCCTGCGGGATTACGGATGCAAAGCCTGCTTGTTTTCCAGCTCCATCACTTTGCGGATTCGGTTCTGATGCCGCTCTCCCCGGGAGAACGGCGTGTCCAGCCATACCTTGACGATCTCTTCCGCGACGCCGGGCCCGATCACCCGCTCGCCCATGGCCAGCACGTTGGTGTCGTTATGCTCGCGGGTCGCCTTGGCCGAGAACAGGTCGTGCACGAGCGCGCAACGGATCCCGGGCGTCTTGTTGGCCGCGATGGACATGCCGATGCCCGTGCCGCAGATCAGGATTCCTCTCTCCGCCTCGCCCTTGACGACCATTTCGCAAACGGGAATCGCGTAGTCCGGGTAATCGACCGAATCGGCGCAGTCGCAGCCGACGTCGAGCACTTCGTGTCCCTGCTGTTTCAGGTACGGAACGATGACGTCTTTCAAACGGTAGCCGGCATGATCGGCACCAATCGCAATTTTCATGGATAACTACCTCCGCTTCGCTGTCATACAAGGTATTATACCTGAATCGGGTGCAGGTCAACAGTTGGGCTCCGCCGCCTGCCCGGCGGGTCCGGTCCGCGCATTCCCCCTCGAACCCCGGATAAAAGACAAAAAAGAGCGAACGCGCTATGAAGCGCGTTGCTCTTCGCCCAGGCGACCGGCCGTAATTCCGATGCTCCCCCGTGGTTCCACCCACTTCGCGTCGCCAGTCACATCGGAACTTTGAATTGTATTTTCATCATAACGGAGCGCAGCGGAAAAATCAATCGGATTTCGGCGAATCCGGTCCTTTCAACCTTCAGATCCGTCCCCTGGGCCCAGTTTGTCCACCACGCGGCGCAGCGCCCCCTCGATCTCGTCCGCGCTTCGCTCGTATACATCCGGCGGCCCTCCGAAAGGATCGGCGATGTCGAAGTCGGGCAAACGCCGCTCCAGCTCCTCCAGCCGCTTCCGGTCGGCTTCGCCGAAGGGCTGCCCCGTGGCCAAGCTCACTTGCCATTCGGCATAAAGCCGCTCCGCTTCTTCCACGTCGTCCATCGAAGCGTCGTCCCGGAGCGCGAATTCCTTGAGCGTGTAGGTTTTGCCGGCAGCTGCCGGATGGCGCTGGATGATCGCCCGCTTGTGGGACGACGTCATCGCCAGGATGAGGTCCGCCCAAGCGACTTCGTTGGCGGTCAAGGACCGGGAAGGACCGGGAACCGGCAGATTCCGCCGGCGAAGCGCCGCGGCCGCGTGGGGAGAAACCGGATTCCCGTCCATTGCCCCCACGCCGGCCGAGCGGATCTCAAGCGGCTTGCCGGCCTGCCGCGCCATTTCCCGCAGCATCGACTCGGCCATCGGACTCCGGCAAGTGTTGCCCGTGCAGACTAACAGAACGTTTCGCATGTTCTCCCCCTCCCTTCCATTAGTTTATTCATAACAGAAAAAGCAGCCCGAACGCAAACAAGATCACGCCGCCGAACGCTTCTCCGTACCCGCCGAGAGAATGGCCGACCTTGCGGCCGAGCAACAAGCCGAGCACGCTCATCAATCCCCCGAAAAAGCCGAACATGAGCACCGTGAACAAGAGATGCCCGGAGAACATTCCGAGCGATACCCCCACCGAAAAAGAGTCGATGCTGACGCTTAAGGAGAACACGAGAAGTCCCCACCCCGTGCGGTGGTCGATCGATTCCGATTTGTCCCCCCGCAGGGAGCTGTACACCATATGCCCGCCCAGCAGCAGGAGAAGAGCGCCTGCGGCCGAGGTCGCCACACCGCCGAGCAGCGAGCTGACGTATTGCCCCGTCACCATGCCGCCGAGCGGCATCAGGATATGGAACAGCGCGATGACGGAACTGAGCTTGATCACGTCGAGCAGCCTGACGCCTTTAAGCCCGATGCCGATGCCCAGCGAAAAAGCATCCATGCCCAGCGCGGCAGCCATGAGCAGGATGGCGATCAAGTGGCCGGCGGACGCGGACATCTCCAACATAGCTTATCCCCCCCGCGCGATCCGGAAACGGCGGCTGCCGCCCGCGGACGCGAAATCCGCCTACGCTCTTTACTGAGCATATGCGGACAAGACGGGGAACATGACCCGCGCAAGGGACAAGTTAGCTTACGCCTTGCTTCCCGACGACCCTCTCGCGGCCTCCGGCCGCTTTGCGCATGCGGTTCATGAGCGCCGAGCCGATGCCCTCCTCGGGATATCCTTCCGCCACGATGAAGTCCAGCCCCAGGCCGTCGCATTCGCGCAGCGCGGCGTACAGCCGTTGCGCCGCCGTTTCGGGCGCGCGCCGGGAGCCGCAAACCACGATTTCGTCGGCGGCTCCTTCGTACCGTCCGGCATGCTCGGCCGCGGCGAGGATCCCGACCCGGCGTCCTTCCCGGCGCGCATCCGCCGCCTCTTGGCGGACCGCGGCGACCACGCCTTCCGGGTCGTCGCCGGTGACCAGCAGCATCTCTCCCCGGGGCGCGTAATGCGTATATTTGACGCCCGGGGAGCGCGGCCCGGCCGTGGCGGACGCGTCCGCCTCCCGTTCTCCGGACTCGACCGGCGCATCGGGACCCGCTGCGGCTTGCAGCTGCTCCCGGGTGACGCCGCCCGGCCGGAGAATATGGATGACGCCGTCCACCACCCGGACCACGGTCGACTCCAGTCCGACGCCCGTCGGCCCGCCGTCCACGATCCCGTCGATCCGGCCGGCCAAATCCTCCGTCACGTGCCGGGCCTCCGTCGGGCTCGGACGTCCGGAACGGTTGGCGCTCGGCGCGGCCAGCGGACAGCCGGACAGCTCGATCAGCCGTCTGGCGACCGCGTGCGACGGCATCCGTACCGCGACCGTATCGAGCCCCGCCGTCACGAGGGGAGATACCGCCCCTGGCCGGACGGGAAGGACGAGCGTGAACGGTCCCGGCCAGAAAGCGCGAGCCAGCCGCCGTTCGATCTCGTTCATGGATTCGGCGAGCGACTCCGCCTCGGTCTCCGACGCGACGTGCACGATCAGCGGATTGTCGGACGGACGTCCTTTCGCTTCGAATATTTTGGCAACCGCGGAGGTGTTCCGGGCGTCGGCGCCGAGGCCGTACACCGTCTCGGTGGGAAAAGCGACAACGCCGCCGGCGGCGAGCGCCGCGGCGGCTTCCTTCAAGCCGGAGGACGAATCTTCCGCCGGCCAATATTTCGTTTCCGTCATCATTTGGGGATCCATCCTCGGACGGCCGCGGGAATCTGCACCCGTACGCCGCCTTATTTTCTAAGAGAAATTATAGCATAATCTCGCACGCTTGCGGCCGGGCAGAGGCGAGGGCACCTCCGGTTCCCGTCCGCGATGAGGAAAATCCGCTCCATCCCCCGACGCTTTCCGTTTCGGCATATCCCCCTCGCTCAGGAGAAGATCGAGCTCAGGAGAACATCGATCCCAGGAGAAGATCCAGCTCAGGAGAAGATCGACCCCAGGAGAAGATCCAGCTCAGGAGAAGATCGACCCCAGGAAATCGCCCAGCTTCTGCAGCAGCTCCCACAGAAAGAACCGGGCTTCCGGTTTCTCCGAATCTTCACCGTCTTCAGCATCCGCTGCGGCTGCCGATTTGGACGGCAGGGAGGACGTTTTCGCGATTTTGCCCGCCGATGATTTGGCGCTCCCCTTGCCGTCGGCTTTGGCTTCCGTTTGCTGCGCCGGGGCTTGCTCTTCCGATTTCGTCGCCGCGGTCAGGCAGAGCGGAGGAAACAGCACGCACCACCAGTTTGCGCCTTGTCCGCCTCCAAGCGAAATGCGCAGCGCTTCGTAATCTCCGGCGGCGTATTCGCGGCCTTCGAACGTTTTTCCCGGGAACGGGACTTGGGCGAGCTCCGTCGTCGCGCGGTAGGAGACACCCCAATCGACGAGCGTTTGGTCAGCCGTTTGCTGGATTTCGTCCAGATGGGACGCGATTAGCGCGCGCGCCTCGTCATGCGTGGCGGGCATCGCTCCCCAGGACTCGATCACTGCGGCGACCCGGTCGCGAACGTCGCCTTTCACTTTCTGGTCAAAGGCGGAATCGGAGTTGGCGAGAATCCGGATACGGATGGCATCAGGGGGGATCGGATCCTCCGTTTCCGTTGAGGCAGTTGCCGATGCGGCAGCCCCCAACGCGGAGGACAGGCCGGCCAGAAGAACCATGAGGGCCAAAGCGGCTTTAACGGCGGCAGACATAGAGAATTTCGAAATGGCGGCAGTCAGCAAGGCAAGGAAATTAGAAAAATGATGGCCGAGACGTCGCATAGTGGTTCTCTCCCTTGAGCACCCGTCGGCGCCCGCTATGCGTTCCGGAACGTCTTAGCCATCAGTATGTCCACTCGGCGAATCTATAAACCTAGCAATTCTCGAAAATGAGGCGGGAAGAGCGTCCCGATGTAACGTTCCGCGAAGTCACGATACCCCTGCACTATCGCAAAAATAAAGTATTGTGAAGTCACTATTTTCAACAGGCGCTTTAAGCCGTTCTCACAGGCTTAAACCTCGCCATACGCCCCTCACCAGACACTTTAAGCCGTTCTCGCAGTCTAAACCTCGCCATACGCCCCTCACCAGACACTTTAAGCCGTTCTCGCAGTCTTAAACCTCGCCATACGCCCCTCACCCGACACTTTAAGCCGGTCTCGCAGTCTTAAATCTCGCCATACACTCCTCACCCGACACTTTAAGCCGGTCTCGCAGTCTTAAATCTCGCCATAAGGGTACCGTCAAGAAGTCTGTGTAGTAGGATTATCCATCGGCGGAGATAAGCTCGCCCGACGAGCTTAACAGTACCCTGCACGCTGCCGCGCGGCGGAGATAAGCTTGCCCAGCGAGCTTAACTGCATGCATACACTCCTCACCAGACACTTTAAGCCGGTCTCGCAGGCTTTAACCTCGCCATACGCCCCTCACCAGACACTTTAAGCCGTTCTCGCAGTCTAAACCTCGCCATACGCCCCTCACCAGACACTTTAAGCCGTTCTCGCAGGCTTAAACCTCGCCATACGCCCCTCACCAGACACTTTAAGCCGTTCTCGCAGGCTTAAACCTCGCCATACGCCCCTCACCAGACACTTTAAGCCGTTCTCGCAGGCTTAAACCTCGCCATCGCCCCTCACCCGGCGCTTTAAGCCGTTCTCGCAGGCTTAAACCTCGCCGAGGGATCCCTTCTAATACCGGTTTAACGAAACTCCTTCCGTTATTTCAGCGAAATCGCGATCCTTCGAGGGAATAGAGGAACCTCCGTTCCGTTATTGATGCGAATCACCGTACCGCGATTACGTGCCGTTGAATCCCGGCGTAATCGACGACGAAGCGGATGTCCGTCCAATCCGCCGCGGCGCGCAGCAACGCCGCCACTTCTTCGGCTTGTCCGGCGCCAACCTCCCACGCAACCAAACGGGGCAGCCGCGGCAGCATGCTCAACTGTTCCGCCATGCGGCGGTATGGCTCCAATCCGTCATCGCCGCCGTCCAGCGCGAGATGGGGCTCATGCTCCCGCACTTCCCGCTGCAAGCCTGGCAGGTCGCGAGATGGAATGTACGGGGGATTGGACACGAGAATGTCGATCGGCGGCCCCTGAACGAAGGGGATAAGCAGGTCACCAAGCACGAAGGAGATACGGCTCATAACGCCGTGCAATGCCGAGTTGTCCCGTGCCATCGCGATCGCGTCTGCGGACAAATCGCTGGCCGTCACCCTCCACCCCGGTCGTTCGGCCGCCAGCGTCACCGCCAACGCGCCGCTGCCGGTTCCGACGTCCAGCACGTGCGGAAGCCCCGGTGCCGCGCCAGCGCCTCCGGCTGCAACAACATTCGCCGCTGCCATTCCTCTATCTCCCTTGTCAACGTTCCGGCTCTCACCGGCCCGCTCTCCATCTCCCGCCGCTGCATTCCGGCTCTCACCGGCCCGCTCTCCATCTCCCGCCGCTGCATGCAGGCTCTCACCTGCCCGCTCTCCATCTCCCGCCGCTGCATGCAGGCTCTCACCTGCCCGCTCTCCATTTTCCGCCGCCGCATGCAGGCTCTCACCTGCCCGCTCACCATTTCCCGCCGCTGCAGGCAGGCTCGTACCTGCCTGCCTACCCTCGGCCGGCGGCCATAGCCGGTCGGCCTCCGCCAGCACGGCTTCCGCGAGCAGCTCCGTCTCGGGCCGGGGAATGAGCACCGCGGGGCTCACCTCGAAGCGCCGCCCGTAAAAATATTGCTCCCCCGTCAAATACTGCACCGGTTCCCCCGACGCCCGCCGCCGCAGGAACGCTTCCCAAGCCTCGTCCAATTGCGCGTCCTCCGGCCAAGGCTCCCGCCAGTCCCGGAGCAGCTCGGCCTTGCTCTTCCCGAGCAAATGCAAAAGAAGAAGCTCCGCATCCGCGGCCGCTTCTTCGATCCCCGCTCTCTCCAACCTGTCCGCGCCGAGGCGCCAAACTTCCCGCAGCGTCTGCCCGCCGCGAACTCCCTCAACTCCGCCCAAACCGGGAGCCTCCTTGCCGTCAGCCCATATTTTCGCGTTCCAGCGCCGCTTGCTGTTCGGCCAGCGTCAGCGTCTGGACGATCTCATCCATATCCCCGCCCAGCACGGCGTCAAGCCGGTGGAGCGTAAGCCCGATGCGGTGGTCCGTCACCCGGCTCTGCGGGTAATTGTACGTCCGGATGCGCTCGCTCCGGTCGCCGGTGCCGATTTTCTCCCGCCGCTCGCCCGCGTACTTGGCTTCCTCTTCCTGCATCTTGATGTCCATGATGCGGGCGCGGAGCACCTGAAGGGCTTTGGCTTTGTTGTCGTTCTGCGACTTGCCGTCCTGGCACGTCGCCACGATGCCCGTCGGAATGTGGGTCACGCGCACGGCCGATTTGGTCGTGTTGACCGACTGGCCGCCGGCGCCGCTGGAGCAGAACGTATCGACCCGGATGTCCTTGTCGAGGATTTCGATGTCGACTTCCTCCGCTTCCGGCATGACGACGACCGTGGACGTGGACGTGTGGATCCGCCCGCCCGATTCGGTCTCCGGCACCCGCTGCACGCGGTGCGCGCCGCTCTCGTACTTCAATTTGCGGTACGCGTCAGGCCCGCTCACTTGGAAAATGATTTCCTTGAACCCGCCGAGATCGCTGGCGTTCGCCTCCAGCACTTCCGTGCGCCAGCCCTGGCTGTCCGCGTATTTGACGTACATCCGGTACAGGTCGGCCGCGAACAGGTTCGCTTCTTCTCCGCCGGCGGCGCCGCGGATTTCCACGATGACGTTCTTCCCGTCGTTCGGATCCTTCGGCAGCAGCAGAATGCGGATGCGCTCCTCCAGCCAGGAGCGGCGTTCTTCCAGCTCGGCGATTTCCAGTTTGACCATTTCCCGCATTTCGTCGTCGAGCTTCTCTTCCAGCATCGCTTTGGCCCCGGCCAATTGGTCGAGCACCGATTTATATTCCCGATAGCCCTGATACGCTTCCTCAAGGCCGGATTGTTCCTTGGCATACGATCGAAGCCGCGCGGCGTCGTTCACGACGTCGGGGTCGCACAGCAGCTCGCTCAATTTCTCGTATCGATCCGCCAACGCTTGCAGACGGTCCAGCACTTCTCCTCAACCTCCATGAAATGCCCGCCCCGGAGGGACGCGGCAGATTGCACCCTCTATTATACCACATCCCCGCAACCCCTCGCCTTCCGCCATTTGACCCGCCGCTCTCTTCCCCCGTCGATGAAACAGGCCTCTCCGCTCATCTGCCGGGGCTGCGATACGATCGGGCGAATCCGAAGAGCATGCGTAGAATTATGCTGCATGAATCATTACAATATTCGGTAACGAAAAGAAAACACGGAGGAGGGTGCAACCGATGGAAGAGTCGCGGCAACCGCACGCCCGTTTTCGGAACGCCTTATGAAACTCGACCGCCTGCTCGCCATCACGATGCTGCTGCTCAATCGCAAGCGGGTCAGCGCCAAGGAGCTGGCCGACCGCTTCGAGGTCTCGCTTCGGACGGTCTACCGCGACGTGGAGACGATCCAAATGGCCGGCATCCCGGTCGTTTCTTACGCCGGCACGTCCGGCGGGTACGAAATCATGGACCGGTACCGCCTGGACCGGCAGATGCTTTCCTTCGAGGAGCTCAACTCCATTGTCGTCGCGCTGAGGGGCATCCGGACGACGCTGGACGACCGGGAGATCGAGCCCCTGCTCGACAAGGTCGGCGCGCTGTTGGGCAAATCCGAGCACGAACGGCTGGACGAATCCTCTGACCGCCTCGCGATCGACATCAACCCCTGGAGCAGAGGCGCGGAGGACAAGGAGAAGCTAACCGGGTTGCGCGAAGCGATCCGGGACCGCAAGGTGATCCGTTTCGAATATACGAACGCGGAAGGAGACCGGACGAGCCGTTCCTGCGAGCCGATGAAGCTTGTACTGAAAGGATACGTCTGGTATGTGTACGGTTATTGCCTGCTTCGGCGCGATTTTCGGATTTTCCGGCTTTCGAGAATCCGGGAGTTGGACATCACGGGGCCCGTGTTCGTCCGAAGGGAAATGCCGGCAACCGACAATCTGCTCCGCTGGGACCGCATGATCCATGAATCCGTCCTGGATCTCGTCTTGCAATTCGCTCCGAAAATGAGGGCTCGGGTGGTGGACGAATTCGAACCCGCTTCGATCGAGGATATGCCGGACGGCTCCGTCCGGGTTCGTTTTTCGCGTCCAGACGGCCCTTGGCTTTACCGTTATCTGCTCGGATTCGGCACGGACGTAAGGGTGCTTCAGCCGGCGGAAACGGCTCTCAAGCTCCGCGCGGAAGCCGAAAAAATCGTGAAAATGTATTCCGAAAGCTGACACCCTGTTGTCAGCGGACCTCCCCTATCATGGGGTTGCGGCGAATCGATATCCGTCGCGATAACCAACCCCTGCAAGGAGGAAACGGAAATGTTCAAAACGATTGCGGAATTCACGGCCGAATGGGGCCAAGTTACGGAAGGCACCAAACGGTTGTTCGACACGCTGACGGACGACTCCCTCTCCCAGGCCGTCGGTCCTAACCGGCGCACGTTGGGCCGGCTGGCCGCCCATATCGTCACGGCTCCTCATGAAATGATGTCCCGAACCGGGCTCTCCTTCGAAACGCCTCTCGCATACGATTACATCCCCGAGTCCGGGGCGGAAATCGCGCAAGCCTATCGGGCCATGGAACAAGGCTTGCTGAATGCGCTCCGGAACCAATGGGACGACGCCAAGCTGGCCGAAGTTTCCGAGATGTACGGGGACGAATGGCCGAACGGGTTCACGCTGCGCGCCGTCATCCATCACGAAATCCATCACCGCGGCCAAATGACCGTGCTGATGCGCCAAGCCGGCCTTCAGATTCCCGGCATGTACGGCCCCGTGATGGAAGACTGGGAAGAATGGGGCATGAAAGCACCGATCGTGTAATGCGCCGCCGTCACCGCTAGCTGCCGGCTTCCTCAGCCGGCAGTTCGAAGCCGAAGACGTACCGGCCCGACTCGTGGGTAAACCGGATGGCTCCGCCGTGCAGCTCGACGATGCTCCGGGCGATGGACAGACCGAGCCCGGAACCGGAGGGAAAGACGCTGCTCGTTCTTGCATCGTCCGCCTTGTAGAAACGTTCGAACAGCTTGCTCTCCTGCTCCTTCGTGATCGGCCGGCCTTCGTTCTCGACCGTGATCCGGGCCCTGCCGCGGTCCGCCGCAAGCCTCATCCGCACCGTTCCGGGCTTGACGGAGAATTTCAGGGCGTTCGCGAGCAGGTTGTCGACCGCCCTCCGTATTTTCGCCGGATCCATGGAGACGAACAGGGGCTGCGCCTCGACGGACGCTTCCAGCCGGATTCCGTTCTCCTCCGCGATCGGTTCGTATTCCACCCGGATTTGGTGGATCAGCTCCCGGAAGTCGACCGTTTGAAGCCGAAGCGAGTCCTCTTGGGTCGTGAGGCGGGTGTATTCGAACAGATCGTCGATGAGCTTCTTGAGCTGAGAAGCCTTGTTCCAGGCGTTGCCGACGAAGCGGTCATACTCGGAATCGTCCCGGTAATCCCGCTCTTTGAGCAAATCCAGATACCCGATCAAACTCGTCAAGGGCGTCCTCAAATCGTGGGAGACGCCCGTGATGAGCTCCATTTTCGATTTCTCGATCTCCCGTTCCTTTTCGATCAGGCGCTGCAGCTTGGCAGCCATCCCGTTGACGTTTTCCGCGACCTTGCCCAATTCGTCCTGCCTGGCCGAATCGACGCGATAATGCAAATTCCCGTTTGCGATGACCGCAAGTCCTTCGCCCAACTTCCGCAAATCCCTCACGAAGCGGCGGGTCAAAAAGTAAAAGGCCAAGAGGAACGCGGTCACGTATACGAGCACCGACAGCGGAGCGGCAATTTGCAACGGGATCCTCTTATACTCCAGCGGAACGGCAAAGGACGCCGCCAGTCCGGCCAAGTTGCCTCCGACGAATGCCCAGATCATCCGCGCTCGGATGCTGGATCTTCCGGATATCCGGGCGAGCACGTTATTTTTCAATTTTATACCCCACTCCCCACACCGTCTTGATGTAACGCGGCTCGCGGGGGTTGATCTCGATTTTCTCCCGGAGGTTGCGGATGTGGACCATGACGGTGTTGTCGGAATAACCGGCGGGTTCCTTCCACGCCTTCTCGTAAATTTGATCCGCGTGAAACACCTGCCCCGGGTGGCTGGCGAGCAGCTCGAGAATCGCGAATTCCAGCGGCGTCACGGCCACTTCTTCCCCTCGGACCGTCACGGAATGCTTCGCCCTGTCGACCGTCAAATCCTGAACGGCCAATACGGCCCCGTCATCGTGCCGGGCGTGGAAGCTTTGGCGGCGCAGCTGCGCCTTGACTCGGGCCATGAGCTCGAGCGGGCTGAACGGTTTGGCCACGTAATCGTCCGCGCCCGTGGAGAGGCCGTTGATCTTGTCGATGTCTTCTTGTTTGGCGGACAGGAAAATAATCGGCACAAGCGCCTGCTCCCGGATTTTCATGCAAGCCCGAATCCCGTCCATCTCGGGCATCATCACGTCGAGAACGACGAGGTCGACCTTCTTCTCCCGCACGATCTCCACCGCTTGAGCCCCATTCTCCGCCTCCAGGACCTCGAATCCCTCGTTGCGCAAATACACATGGACGACATCCCGGATTTCCGGATCGTCATCCGCCACCAGAACGGTCGCTTTGCCCATCGGTCTCCCTCTCTTCCCGAGTTTTCGGCCACGGTTGAATCCATTATATCTTCCGGCGGCAGACGTAAACAAAAGCCGGGGGCAAATTCCAGGGAACGAACCGGATCCGCTCGACCCGGAACGAATTGGAAAGCCGCTTCTTCATCTGCAGGGAGTACTGGAATGCGACGAAATAACCGCCCGGCTTGAGCGCCCCTTCGATTTGCCCCAACAGACGCTCCCTTAATTCCGGAGAAAAGTTGAAAAACGGAAGCCCGCTGAAAATGCAGTCCATCTGTCCCGCGCCCGAACCTGCCAACTCTTCCAGCATATCGGCCG
Source organism: Cohnella sp. CFH 77786 (assembly GCF_019400745.1). Classification (GTDB taxonomy): domain Bacteria; phylum Bacillota; class Bacilli; order Paenibacillales; family Paenibacillaceae; genus Cohnella. The sequence goes on from NZ_WJIB01000004.1 coordinate 151,786, forward strand.
CGTCGGAGTAGCAGCGGAAGCCGGGGTAAGCCCGCGTCAAGCTCTCCCTCATGGCCGCATCCTTCTCGAACAAATGCATTGCCGTGCCGGGGAGCGCGCTGCGTGCCAAGTGACGGGTGATCGCCCCGGTTCCCGCCCCCAGCTCCGCCGCCGCGGTCACGGCCGCCCACGGAACGGAGTCCGCCATCGCTCGCCCCAGGAATCCCGAGCTGGGCATCACGCTTCCCACTTGCTTGGGCTGTCGGACAAATTTGCGGAGGAAGAGAAAGCTTTCCCTACTCATGGTCCGTATACCTCAGCTTCCGTAGAGAATCGGGCAACATCCGGCTTCTGGGGCCCGCGAGTAGCCATGCCGCAAGCCGGAACATCACTTCGGCGAACAAGATGCCGGCGGCAACGTCCGCGATGACATGCTGCTTGATGAACAGCGTCGAAGCGATGATGCAAACGGCGGTCGTCAGGACGGCCATTCTGAACCGCGGCCTGAGCACGATCGAACCTTTGATCATCAGGCAGCTGGTCATCACGTGAATGCTCGGAAAACAGTTGTACGGTTGATCGGATCGATATACCAGCGCCGCCAACCGGTGCAGCAAGCCGTCGGACGTGATGTCCGGGCGCGGGACCGTCGTTTGGAATAAGAAGTATACCGCGTAACAAGCCAGCAGGCCCATGCAGATCGCGAGAAGCGTTCTGACGTAGGCGAGATAGCTTTGCCGGAAAATCGCGACCAGCGTTACCGCAAGGAACGGATACCACAAGAGATAGGGGATCGCGAACACGGGCAGGAACGGGGTCCGTTCGTCCAGCGGCGTCACCAGGGAGTGCACTTGATATCCCGAATGGTTCAGCCAAACGTATATGTTGCTCAAGAGCGGGATGGCCAGCATCCACAACAACGGGGCGTTGTTTTTTCCGATCATTTTTTTCTCCACCTCTATCGGATTCATGTTCGAATCCATCTTAGGGGAGAAGAATAAGGAATCCCGCGGGAACTTTCTGAAGAATAAATAAAGAAACGATAAAAACGGATCAAATGAAAAAGACTGCCCTCCTGGTCTTAAAGAGACCTTTGAATGGCAGCCTGGCATGATAGCGAGTATTCGCTTGCGGCAGTATCGTCCAGCAGAATCGGATCGATCGAAACCTGCGGCGGGATGCTCTTGGTGACGGCAGGTCCGTAATAGGCCCGGATCTTCGTTCCTTTCAACAAATCGGCCCACTTGAGCGGTTCGCCTTGCGCGGACACGACCGCCGATTCTTTGCCCGCGTTCAGAACGAGGCCAGGCTTGTAGACGTCTGCTCCTACGTTCCCGAACGAGAGCCGCGTCCCCTCCTCGGAGATTTGGATATCTCCCAGTGCATCCTCGCGGATCAGGCGCTGGGCGCGGATGACGATTTTGTTGGGAGACGCTTGAGGAGGAAAGCTGAGCGCGACGGCAGCGCGATCGTTTTAGTTTTGGTGCGTTGCATGATTCTTTTCCCCTTTCCCTGTGGCTGAATCCGCCAGTCGGTCATTCCTCCTGACGAAGCTGCCGCCGGCAAGGTTGCGGAATGAGCTGCGGCTCAACAGACCGATGCAAAAGGGAGCGGCGGGAGTTATGCTTGCGGGACAGGCTTATCGCGGCCGCTTCGCGTCGGTGGAACGGAGTTAAGCTTGCGGGACAGGCTTATCGCGGCCGCTTCGCGTCGGTGGAACGGAGTTATGCTTGCGGGACAGGCTTATCGCGGCCGCTTCGCGTCGGTGGAGCGGAGTTAAGCTTGCGGGACAGGCTTATCGCGGCCGCTTCGCGTCGGTGGAACGGAGTTATGCTTGCGGGACAAGCTTATCGCGGCCGCTTCGCGTAGGTGGATCGGAGTTATGCTTGCGGGAAGCTTATCGCGGCCGCTTCGCGTCGGTGGAGGAGTTAAGCTTGCGGGACAGGCTTATCGCGGCCGCTTCGCGTCGGTGGCACGTAGTTAAGCTTGCGGGACAAGCTTATCGCGGCCGCTTCGCGTCGGTGGCACGTAGTTATGCTTGCGGGACAGGCTTATCGCGGCCGCTTCGCGTCGGTGGAACGGAGTTGTGCTTGCGGGACAGGCTTATCGTGATGGCTTCGCCTAGGTCGAGAGGAGTTAAGCTTGCGGGACGGGCTTTCCGCGGCCGCTTCGCGTCGGTGGCACGTAGTTATGCTTGCGGGACAGGCTTATCGCGGCCGCTTCGGGTAGGTGGAGCGAAGTTATGCTTGCGGGACAGACTTATCGTGGCCGCTTCGCGTCGGTGGAGCGAAGTTATGCTTGCGGGACAGGCTTATCGCTGATACGGGCTTAGGGTGCAGAGGCTCGAGAGCCCGTACCAACGAACGAAAGGCGGCCCGAAGGCCGCCCCGATACCGCAATCTCGTTATACGTTAAACCGGAAATGCATGACGTCGCCGTCGGCCACCACGTACTCCTTGCCTTCGAGGCGGAGAAGGCCTTTCTCCTTGGCTGCGTTCATGGACCCGGAGTTCACCAGGTCTTCGTAAGAGACGACTTCCGCGCGGATGAAGCCCCGCTCGAAATCCGTATGGATGACGCCGGCCGCCTGGGGCGCCTTGGTCCCCTTGCGGATGGTCCAAGCGCGCACTTCCTGCACGCCTGCCGTAAAGTAGGTGTACAGCCCGAGCAGCTTGTAAGCCGCGCGGATCAAGCGGTCCAGGCCGGACTCGGCGAGACCGAGCTCCTCCAGGAACAGCGCCTTGTCCTCGCCCTCCAGCTCGGCGATTTCGCTCTCGACCTTCGCGCTGATCGGCACGACCTCCGAGCCTTCGGCCGCGGCGAATTCGCGGACGCGCTTGACGTATTCGTTTCCGTCCGCGTTCGCCGCTTCGCTCTCGCTGACGTTGGCCGCATACAGAACCGGCTTGATCGTCAACAGGTGAAGATCCCGGACGAGCAGCTTCTCCTCGTCGGACAATTCCACGCTTCTGGCCGGCTTCTCGTCCAGCAGCGCCTTATGGATGCGCTCCAGCGCCTCCAGCTCCTGGGCGTATTTCTTGTCGCCGCCCTTCAGGTTCTTGCGGGTGCGTTCCATCCGTTTCTCCACGGTATCCAAGTCCGCGAGGATCAGCTCGAGGTTAATGACTTCGATGTCGTGGATCGGATCGACTTTCCCCGACACGTGGGTGATGTTCTCGTCGTGAAAGCAGCGCACGACATGGACGATGGCATCGACCTCGCGGATGTTCGCGAGGAACTTGTTGCCGAGTCCCTCTCCGCGGCTTGCTCCCTTCACCAGGCCGGCAATATCGACGAATTCGAACGCCGTCGGGACGATTCGGTTCGGCACAACGATTTCGGCCAGCTTCTGCAGCCGCTCGTCCGGCACCTCCACGACGCCCACGTTGGGATCGATCGTACAAAACGGATAATTGGCGGATTCTGCGCCCGCCTGCGTAATCGCATTAAACAACGTCGATTTGCCCACGTTCGGCAACCCGACGATTCCACACGACAGCGGCATAAGTTCGACCACTCCTCTACAATTCTCAGCACATTATAACGCAGATTGCACGGGGCCGCCATTGTTGCGAAGGCCAAAACGGCTCCGGCGTCCCGAAGCGGCAAAAAAAAACCGGAGTCTCCCCGATAGGGAGGAGACCCCGGTTCGCAAGATGCATGCACCCTCTAAACCGACATGGATTGGCGCAACCGGCGGATCATCAGCTCGCTCGCCCTCCGGATCGCTTGATCCTGCGACACGGAACGGTGCTGCTGCTCCAGCCCGTCGATCCAACGGACAATTCCGTCATACGCGTATGGCGTTAGCATTTGTTGCTCCAGTGCGGCCTGTGCGACCGCTCGAATGATTGGAATCTGACGACCCACGGATCCACACTCCTTCTGGATCCGATTTTACCATAATTTGGTCCTACGCGCCACTGGCATTTGCTTCTTCCCCCATATGGTCACCAGCCAACCGTTGGACGGTGTTCACTTGTTCCTGGAAAATGCCTTCGAAAATGACCCCGTAAAGCTCGCACAGCAGCTCGACCTCCCGGCTCATCGGCTGGATGCCGTCCACGGTCAACACCACCCAAGTGCTGACCGGGACGCAAATGAGGGAGCGGTAAGGCGATTTGGAATCGTGGTTCGGTTCCCAGTCGTCGTCTTCCGTTACGTCGTCGACATGGATCATCTGCCTCTTGCGAAGGCAGCGTCCCGCGATGGAACGGTGGATGTGCAGCCTGCGGTTTCCGGGATGGGTTTTGGGAAAACCGGAGCTGGCGAATACAAGCAGAAGCTCTTCGTCCTGCTGCACCCACAACGCGCATCGGTGCCTTCCTCCCGCGCTGACCTTGATGTCGGACGACAACGTGTCCAGACAGCGTTGGGACAGCGATTCGATCTCGTTCATGCGGGTCATGAGATTCAGATGGGAGCGCAGCGCGTTAAGCTGATGCAGCAGCGGGCTCAAGTTGCCGCAAGCCGTAGCCAACTGCGACGCGACGTTCTCCTGCCGTTCGGCGCGCCGGATCGCTTCGTGCAGCCGGTCGTGCAGCTGCTCGATGCGGCGGTCCCGGCTCATGATGCTGTGCATGGCCCTCGTGATCCTGGACGCTCCGAACAAAGTCATCCCGAAGAAGATGATCAGCACCAGGAGAAACAGCACGGCGGACACGCTGTAAAACCAGGGCGGCAACTTATCCAGGATTCCTTTCAAAAAACTGTCCATGAACTCCCCCCTTTTCGAATGGCAACCGTTTTCAGTTTATTGCAATTTTTGGATTCCTTCAAGATTCTTAATTCCTAAATTCTGGATAAAGATGCGCGAACGCCACCGCTTTCACGTCCGGGAGACGGAAAACGATGGCGCATGCGGTTAAGACGACTCCGATGAAGAATCGGGTTCGGGCGCTTCCAAAGCGGCCTTCGGAACCGTGACGTTCTCGGACGCGTTATGCTTGCTGTAGGTCCCGCTGAGCGTCTGCGTCAACGTGGAAGGCTTGCCCGCCTCGTACTCGACCGTCATCGACGATTCGATCTTATACGACAGCGGCCAATGCTTGTTCGCGTCAAGCGCGAGCTCCACCTTCAAACTTTCGAGCTTAATGGTTTTCCGAACCTTCGGATCCATGCCGGACAAGTCGAGCGTGCTCTCCAGCACGTTTTCGAGAAACGCCGACGCGGGCGCTCCTTTGCCCTCGTACCGGATGATGTCCCGACCCCCGTTCCGCTCCGTCTGCAACCCGCTGCCCAAAGATCCGACGGCTTGCAGGGCTTTTGCCGGATTCGCCTGGAAATCGGACAGCGTTTTCTTGATCTCGGCCGTTTCCTGCTTAGGCGTCTTGGTCCACTCCTCGATCTCCGGCTCGTAGACGTAATAGGCGTCCGGCACGAGAATCGCGCGGATGCTGTAGGTTTGGCCGTCCATGTCGCTCTTGATTTGCTGGTCGAGCTTAAGCGGCCCCAGCTCCGCGCGGCCTTGCATCTTCACGGAAACGGCCGAGTTGCCTTCCGCGCCCGGGCCGGCCAAATGCTGCACCAAATCCATTTCGAAAGCGTATCTCTTCAGCCCCTGGGCCGCCTCTCGGGCCTGCTCCAGCACTTGGGTTGCAGAGGAGCCGGGAGAGGCCGAAGGCTTCGGGGTAACCGGGGTCGGCGCGGAAGCGGACGGAGTCACCGCCGGAGATCCGGAGGAAGCGCAGGCGGCAACGCCAGCCATGCAGGCGCACGCTGCGATAACGGCGAGAACAAGACGGCCGGAGCGGCGGATGGACGGGAGAGAGTACCATTTCATTCGGATCAACCTCCTCGCGGATAACTTGGGAAGAGAATGCGCACAATCACAGCGTACCCCAGCAAAGGAGAGAGTTTGACTCCGTCAAACTCCCTAATTGGAGGAGGAATCGCCATGGAAAATCGGAAGCATAAAGGCAACTACGACGGCACCGCGCATATGGAGGCGGAAAACCAGGATATGGCGTTCGTCAATGACACGCTCGAGAGAACGAAATCCGTAGCCCCGGTTCCCCGCAAGAAGAAGAAAACGGATTGATGGGGGCCTCTCCGTCCCATTGGTCCCTTCACGGCTTGCCGCGAGTCCCTCTTGTGTAACATACCCGAAACCTCGAAGTCAATCGGACCATCCGCCTTAAATAGAAAAAAAGCCGTTCCCGAAGCTTTCTCTGCCCGGGTGCGGTTTTTTTCTGCGGCTGACCCATTCGCAACAACAGCATGTCAACCTCTATCCAATTGGTCTCTTATCCGGATTCAGCAACTCGATTTGTGCCGGCTCCGTCGTCAGCGATTCATCTCGGCTCGAATGGCAAGATTCATTCGGGAATTCCGTCGCCGCTACCCTGTCCTTTGGTTGTGTCACATTTATGGTATCCTTTCCATGACCAGGCGGTTCGAAACTGTTTGAAATTTCGAATAGAAAAGTCCCGAAGGCGGTAATTTCGATAAATCTGTTCTAAAAATCATATAGAATCTACGCAAATAGCCGGAATCCCCACGATTCTATTCAACAATGCTGTCGTTGTGCCTTGTTGTCGTTGTGCCTTGATGAAGCTCGAGCGCTCAGACTGTCCCTGTGCAAACCACAGTCCGCCCGAGCGCTCCAAAGGCAAAATCGCGGGTGTCCAGAAGGCGCAGCGCCTCGGAATTCCCCTTCCGGGGAAGGGGGATTCCGAGGGCGATCCCTTGGAGGATGGTTAACCATTCAGACCTTCGCCTTTCAGCCAAGCGTCTTTGTCGTAGCCTCTTTCCTCCCAGTAGCCGGTATGGTCCCGGTCGATCAGCTCAATCCGGTTCAGCCATTTGACGGATTTATACGCGTACATCTTCGGTACGATCAGCCGGACGGGTCCCCCATAATCGCGATGGATCGGCTTGCCATCGTGCAGGACGGCGACCATCACGTCGTCCATGTTCGCCTGCTCGAGCGTCAGCGAGTCGGTGTACACCCCGTCACCGGAATAGAGCTTTACCGTGGTCGCCGACGGCTTGACGCCTGCCTCCCTGAGCAACCGGGATAGCGGAATGCCTTCCCAAGTGTTCTTGTATACCGACCAGCCCGTCACGCAATGGAAGTCGCTCACCTGCACGGTTCGGGAGAGCTGAAGGAACTCGCTCCAACTCCAGGAGGCCGGCCGCTCCACCAACCCGTCGATCGTGAACCGCCAAGTGTCGGACGTGAACGTCGGCAGCCTCGTGACCGTATAGACCTGGAACCGCCCTTGCGCGCCGCCGCCGATGACGTTCGCGGAATCCGGCAACGGCTGGGGCGCAGGCAGCATCCGATTCGGATCCGTCTCGGGGACTGCATCCCCTCCCGGAACGAGAGATGACCCTCCGGGCACCGATCCCAGCCAGCGGAAAAAAGAAGGCAGCACGGCCACCGCCAGCGCCGCGCCGAGCGATATTTTCAGAAATTGGCGGCGGGTCAGCCAAGGTCCCGGAACGGACGGACCGGGAGGCACTGTCGGACCTTGCCCGGCAAGCTCCCCCGATTCCGCGGCGTCCGACACGCGCACCGCTCTTCTCTCCGGTTGTTTCATCCACTTCATGCGGGTGACGGAATGATAGAGAATGTAGGGCAGCCCGACGTACGTCAATAATTGATGCGTAAGCAGAGCGACGTTCGCCCAACGGGGCGGGAAATGCCTCAGCTGCCACAGCACGATCCCCGATAGGAGCCAGCCGACGAGCAGGAACAGGACGAAGCCCAGGTTCCCCTTCTGGCGGGGCCGTTGCCTCAGTTGCTTCAAGTGCCGTTTGGCCATTGGCGCGTACAACAGGACCAGAATGCCCGAAATGACGCCGATCGCAACGTGAAGCTGCTTGATCCAAATCCTGCCTTCCCCGAGTTCGCGGATGACTCCCCAAGCGAGCAGCAGCCCGCTGACCGCCAGCGCCAGCACGAGCCAAGCGTTCCAGCGGTGAAGCTCCGCCAGCTGTTTGCCGAATCCCGGCCTTTTCCGGTTCATGCGCTCTTCCTCCTCTCTCGTATCCGAACGGTGAGGCACGCGGATTCCGATGTTTTCTCCGCCGAGACGGTCTTGATGAAGACCGGGTCAGACGGCTCGGGCTCGATCTTCTCCCGGAGCCGCCTGACGTGGACGGCAACCGTCGTCTCTCCCTCGAAATCGATGTCCCATACCCGGTTGAGAAGTCGGTTTCTGGAGAATACTTGTCCGAGATGGCGCACGAACCCGTGCAGCAGGTCGAACTCCTTGGCCGTAAGCTCCGCTTCCCTTCCGTCCAAGGTTACTTTGCGAAGGGCCGGGTATACGGAGAATCCTTGGAAATGGCGGTCTTTCTCCCGTTTCCCACTGTCCATCCCGCGTGCCGGACACCGAAGTTTCCCCCTTGACGGTTTGATACTCAAATTATAGCACACGCACGGTGATGCCTGATGAGGAGCCCCGCATCACCTGGTTTATCTGCCGCGTCCGGTTTAGGGCCATCCATCTTCCCGTCCATCTTGCCGTCATCCATCCATGTACCGCTCACTGCCAACCGCGCTCTAACCACTTCCGTAACGATCCCTTGCATTTTTTTACGAAAAAACTGCGAGCCGATCCGGCGGCTGTCCGAGGAGGGCGGCAACCTGAATTTGGGAGCGAGAAAATGTTCATTTTAAGCGTTTCCGAGCGGAACATCCGAAGAGATTTTGCGTCTAAAAAAATACCGAACAGCAAGGAGGAATGCATCGATGCGCAGAACTATCCCGTTTCTGCTTCTTATGGCGCTTCTGGCGCTTCTGTTATCCGGCTGCGGAAATTCGCAAGCAAACGACGCGAATGCCGGAGGCACGGCCAATTCCGGCTCTATCTCTGAATCTCCTGCCGCAGGATCCCCTTCCGCGGGCACGGGCACGGTCACAACCCCCGCGTCGCCTTCGGCCTCCGAAGAGCCGGCCTCTTCGCAATCCCCGGCTCCCGAATCCGGCGCCGACCAAGCGTTGCTCCGGGCGGCCCGCAACGTCGTGGACGCGCTTCGCGACCGGGACTTGGCGAGCCTGGCGGAGGCGGCGGACCCGCAGCAAGGCATCCGTTTCTCTCCTTACCTCCATATCGACGAGAAAACCTCCCTGGTCTTCAAAGCCGGCGAACTCCCCAGCTTCAAGGACGCGAAGAAGCTCACCTGGGGTTCGTACGACGGCAGCGGAGAGCCGATCGAGCTGACGTTCCGCGATTATTTCGAGAAGTTCGTCTACAATCAGGACTTCTCCGGCGCGCCGATCGTTAACGTGAACAAGCTGGCGGCGAAGGGAACAATGACGTTCAACGGCCCGGACGTGTACCCGGACGCATCCTATGTGGAGTTCCATTTTCCGGGCTTCGACAAGAAGAACGAAGGCATGGACTGGGAGAGCCTGATTCTCGTATTCCGCCCGTCGGGGCAGGATTGGAAACTGGCCGCGATCGTGCACGGGCAATGGACGATTTGACGGATCCATCCCGAATATTTCCTCATCAAGGCGGCAGCCGCGAGCCCTGCGTTCGCGGCTGCCGTTCCGTTTTGCTTCGCTCCTCCGAAGCGGATATGCTAGCCCTCCGCGAATCGCATACATATTTGCATAGCGACAAGACCCGAGTGCATCGAGTCCATCCGGGAGACGCGGAGAGATTGAGCGTACGGACGGGCGACCCTCTTCGAATCTCGTCCCGGCGGGGGGTTCATCGTCGTTCCGGCGAGGGTGACGGACACCGTGCCGATCGGCATGGTTTTCGTGCCGTTCCACTACGGTTCCCTGCACGATACGCAAGCAGCAAACGAGCTGACGCCGGAGTTGTGGGACATGGTGTCCAAGCAGCTTCAATTCAAAAACGGAGCGTACAGGGTAGAGAAACTGACGGCGGAAGGCAGGCGGTGACGAGCATGGCGGGATCGATCCTTGCCTTGATCCAAGCAAGCGTTCAGGCGGCGGCGAAGCTGCAGCGATTGCGGCAAGGCGCGAATCCGTTGCCGGCCCGAACTTCCGGATTATGGCGATAGGAGCGTGCGCTTCATCCTTCCGTCCGTATCTCCAGCCCCAGCTTGCGCGCCGCCCAGGCGGTCGTGCTGGCCTGCACGAGAATCGTCAGCATGATCGCCATGAAGGTTACCGAGGCGATCACGTCCGCATGGGGAACGCCCATCCCCGCGATCATCCCCGAGAGGGCCGCCGGAATCACGCCGGTCTCCCGCACCCATACCATGAAAAGCAGCTCCTTCGGCGTCCATTCGGCCTTCCGGTGCGGCAAAGCGCATGCGTATACCGTAAGCGGCCGCGCGACCGCCATCAGGACGAGCACCGCGATCAGGCTCTGCCACCAGTACTCGGCCACCAGCCGGAAATCGACCTGGCTCCCGAGCAAGACGAAAATGAGCATCCGCATCATGACCGTCAAGTTGTCGGAGAAGTGGGTCATTTCCGTTTCCTTATGCGCCATGTGTACGCCGAACGTCGGAGCGTTGCCCCAGACAAGACCGGCGACGAACGTGGCCATGAACCCGCTCACGTGAAGGAGATCACCGATCACGTAGGCGGCGAGGGCGAGCGCCAGCATGGCGATGGTCGTATAATCTCCGAAAATGCCCAGCATCTTGTGCCCGACCAGATACAGCACGACAAACGCAAGCGCCGCTCCGGCGAGGATGCCTCCAACCGCGGTGTACAGGAATTCCCCGATCATCGGCCCCGCTTGGAGTGCCTGCTTCCCCGTCGCTGCTGCCAGAAGGGCGAACGTCACGATGGAGCCGGTGGCGTCGTTGAAGGCGGATTCGCTTTCGACGGTTTCGCGCACCTTGTCCCGAATGCGGACTTGCCGGAAGACGGGGATGATCGAGGCCGGATCCGTGGACGCGATGACCGCGGCCGCGAGGAATGCGTACAGCCAATCGATTCCGAATGCATAATGGATGGCGGCACCCGTTACCCCAACCGTGATCAGGACGCCCGGTACGCTGAGCAGCCCGACGGTCCATCCGACCTTCTTCAATCCCTTCAGCCGAATATTCCTTCCCCCGTCGAATAGAATGAGCGCGGAACCGGCGACCAGTATGAGCTGGTTCGTAAGGGAGCTGCTCGTTTCGTTCACCCAGTGAAGTCCTTGCCCAAGCGCCATCCCCGCCGCGATGAAAAGCACGACGTCCGGCAGTCGAAGCCATCCCGCGATTTTGCCTGCCAACGTACCCGCCGCGATGATGATGAGAAACAACAGGAACAAGTGGTGAATCATTTCCGTCGCTTGGTTTTCCATACTCGAACGACCGCTTCCTTCTCCTCATGATGGAACGTGCCTGATGCCTCTACCGATCATGCTCCCATCATAATCAACCCGGCAGTCATGGACAAGACCAACGACGAACCGAGTCGGCCCGTAACGATCGGCCCCGTCGGTACAGGGAGCCGCCCGAAACGGAAAAACCGCCGAAGGCGAGAAGTCTCGCGATCGGCGGTTGTGCCATTCAAATGCTCGGAATCAGGCGCAGCCGTTGTAACTTGTTGGGCCCGATTAGACCAAGTTTTGAATTTTGGCTTGCAGAGCGGCTTTGCTTTGCAGGCCGACGAGTTTGTCGACCGGCTGGCCGTCTTTGAACAGGATAAGCGTCGGAATGCTCATGACGCCGAATTGGCTCGCCAGTTCCGGCTCTTCGTCCACGTTGACTTTCGCGATCGTCGCTTGGCCTTTCAGTTCTTCGGCAAGCTCTTCCACGATCGGAAGCTGCATTTTGCAAGGTCCGCACCACGGAGCCCAGAAGTCCAAGAGGGATACCCCTTGCGCGACCGTTTCATTGAAATTGTCTTTCGTGATAGCGACTGCCATTTCACATCTCTCCTTCGGGTAAAATGGAAAACGAGTAAATCGGATATGATGATCGGGCACCTCTAATATGCCCGTTACACCCCGGCTCTAAGCCTGTTGCTTGGCCTTCACCTGCGACAGCATGCGGCCGATCGTGATCCCTTCGAAATACGCCTCCAGCTGGCGGTCCGCCCCGCAGAACACGGCGTTCATGACTTCCGCCATGTTGGAGCTGACGACGCAATCTTTCTCCGGATCGCCGCTGCACCAGCTTGGCGCCAAGGAACCTGCCGCCAGCGAGCGATACACGTCCGCCAGGGTCACTTCGTCCGGATCGCGGGACAGCCGGTATCCGCCGCCGGATCCTTCACGGGTTCCGATGAAGCCGTGCTTGCGGAGGCAGCCCATCACTTTGCGGACCCGGACCGGATTGGTGCAGACGTTCTCGGCGATCTCCTCGCTCGTTGCCATTCCTTCGGGTCGGTGAGCCAGCAGCACGAGACTGTGAACGGCTATGACGAATTCACTGTTCATGGCTTCTCCTCCCCGCCGGATACTGTAATAATATCAGTTACAGTTGAATTTGTCAACGAGTCGCCGCTGCCATTCGGTATGGTTCCGCTCCGCCCAGCGTTTTATGACGGACGGCCGCTCTTAGAAATCGAAGTTGTCCGGGTCCGCCCCGAACCTGCGGTCCTCGTTTAAGGAATCGATACGGTTCATGTCCTCGGGCGCCAGCTCGAAATCGAACACGTCCGCGTTCTCGCGGATCCGGGATTCCCGTACCGATTTGGGAATCGTCACGACGCCTTGCTGCAGGTGCCAACGGATCACGATCTGGGCCGGCGTCTTTCCGTATTGGGCGGCAAGCTCCTGAAGGAGCGGAAGATCGAGGTTGCCTCGCATGAGCGGCCGCCAGGATTCGATCTGGATGCCTTCCTTGCGGCAGAACATCTGCAGCTTCTTCTGTGTCAGCATCGGATGGAGCTCGACCTGGTTCACCATCGGCTTGATGCGGCAGGAGCCCATCAGGTCCTCGAGGTGGTGGATGTGGAAGTTGCTGACGCCGATCGCCCGGACTTTGCCTTGGTCGTACAGCTCTTCCATTGCGCGGTATGTATCCTTATATTTGCCCTTCACCGGCCAATGTACCAAATATAGGTCGACATAGCCCAGATCCAGCTGCTTGGCGCTCTCTTCGAACGCCCGGAGCGTATTATCGTAGCCTTGCTGGTTGTTCCACACCTTGGTCGTGATGAACAAGTTCCCGCGAGGAATCCCGGATGCCCGGACGGCGCGGCCGACACCCGCTTCGTTGCCGTACATCGAAGCCGTGTCGACGCCCAGATATCCGGCTTTCAATGCCTCGGAGACGGCCTTCTCCACCTCTTCGCCCTCTTGGGTCCGCCATACGCCCAAGCCCAGACGCGGCATTTCCACGCCGTTCAGCAGCTCGGCTTTCGATTCGATCGTCAATTTCACGTTCATTCCTCCTCTAATAGGGAGTTTGACGGAGTCAAACTCTCACCGCTTCAGGGAGTTTGACGTCTTATAGGGAGCTTGCATGAGCAAACTCTCCCCGCTCAAACTCTCTCCTCACGCAAAACCAAACGCTCTCCATTTTACCATGCCCCCGAGCAGGCCGCACGTTGTACCGAGGCCTTTCGTCTGCCATACTGGGGATACCGCGTTACCATTCCGAAAGACGAGGTGAGCTGCTCCGTGAAAATCGATGTGTATTCCGATATGATCTGCCCTTGGTGCCGGATCGGCAAGAAAAACATGTACGACGCGATCATGGCGTGGGCCTCCGAAGTGAACGAAACGATTCCCGTGACCTACCGCGCCTACCAGCTGGATCCGACGCTTCCTCCGGAAGGCAAGCCGTTCCGTCAAGAGATGGAAGCCAAGTTCGGCGGAGCCGGGCGGCTGGATCCGATGCTGCAGAGGGTGACCGAAGCGGGCGCCGGCATCGGCCTCACGTTCCGCTTCGACCGAGTTACGCGGATGCCGAATACGCTCCTGGCCCACCGGATCACCGCGATCCTCCCCGCGGAACTCCGGCAACCGTGGGTCGACGCCGTCATGGACGCCCATTTCGAGGAGGGCCGGGATATCGCGCAGGCGGACGTGCTGTTCGAACTGGCTTCCGGCATCGGAGCGGATCCGGAAGACCTTCGTCCGCGTTTAGCGGCCGGGGAAGGCACGGCCGAGGTCGAACGCGATTTCGAGACGGCGAGGAACCTGGGCATTACCGGCGTGCCGTTCTTCATTATCAACGGAAAGTACGCCTTGTCCGGCGCTTACCCTTCGGCGCAATTCCTCGCCGCCTTCCGGAAGATCGCCCAGGAAGAAGCCGCTTCTTCCCCATCCGCCGAATCTTGAGCATGCGGAAACACCCGAACAGGGTGTTTTTTATTTCCTAGAATGGAACTGCCCCGCTTCGAAATCCACTTTACACAACGTTCGTAAACGATTCCCATTTTTACAAGTCCATGCACTCCGTCTAATCTCCTTTTTACATGGGCCGCCTATGCTTGTATTGTTGGGCCAATCATGTACTGGGGAGTGTGCACGAATGGAAAAACAAATGGACCGCCGCAAGTTCTTGTCTTACCTGGGGACGGGTGCCGCCGCGCTGGCCGCCGCATCGGCCGGACTGGGCACTCTGGAAGGCAAAGCTTCCGCGGCATCGAAAACCGCAGACCATCTGTTCGGATTCAAAACGAACCGGGTGAGCGGGTACTTCGAGCCGATCCAGCCTTCGAGCGAAGATCAGCTCATTCTTCCGAAAGGCTTTCAATATGACGTGGTAGCCGCGTTCGACGACGTCATCAACAAGGACGGGGACAAATTCGGCCAAGGCTGCGATTACAACGCGTTCTTCCCGATTGACGGCTCGAATAACCGCGGACTGCTGGTCACCAATCACGAGTACACGAACATTTTCCTCCACGGTCCGATCAAGGACGGCAAAATGACGGCCGAGCAAATCAAAAACGAGCTGTACTATCAAGGCATGTCGGTCATCGAAGTGTATCAGGACGAGAACGGCGCGTGGAAAATGGACACGAAGTCCAAATACGCCCGCCGCATCAACGGCTTCTCGAAATTCGAGCTAACCGGTCCGGCCAAAGGGTCTTCCGCGGTGGGCAACGTCTCCACCGTCACGGGCACGTTCGCCAACTGCTCCGGGGGCGTCACGCTGTGGAACACGGTCATGTCCTGCGAGGAGAACTTCTCCACCACCGCGTCTGCCGCAAGCCTCAATGCCACGCACTACGGATGGGTCGTCGAGATGGATCCGTTCGATGGTTCGTTCCTGCGGAAGCATACGGCGCTCGGCCGTTTCAACCACGAGAACACCGCCATGGGACTGGCCAAAGACGGCCGCGTCGTCGTCTACATGGGCGATGACAAGAAAGACGCCTGCGTTTACAAATTCGTTTCCAAAAACAAGTACAACCCGAGCGCCGGGAAGGGCAACTCGAACCTGCTCTCCGAAGGCACGCTGTACGTGGCGAACCTGAAGAAGGGCCAATGGATCGCGCTCACGATCGAAGCCGTCAAGAAAGTGCTCGAGAGCGCCAGCTTCAAAGCGCCTTCCGGCGTGAAGGGCACGAAGGAAGACCTGCTGAAGATGTTCCAAACTCAAGGGGACGTCGTCACGAACTGCCATGAAGCGGCTCTGCTGCTGGGCGGCATGCCGACCGACCGTCCGGAAGATATCGAGATTTCGCCGTTCGACAACACCGTGTTCATCTGCCACACGAATAACGACAACCACGGCAACATCCACGGTCACATCACCCGCATTTTCGAAAAAGACAACGATTTGGGCGCCACCGAGTTCGACTTCGAAATTTTCGCGGCAGGGGGCCGGCAATCGGGCTTCAGCTCCCCAGACAACCTGGCTTTCGATTCGAACGGCAACCTATGGGTCGTGACGGACATTTCCTCGAGCAGCCTGGGCAAAGGCGTGTACACCCCCTTCATGAACAACGGCTTGTTCGTCATCCCGACCTCGGGTCCGAGCAAAGGCGACGCGCTGCAGTTCGCTTCCGGGCCGGTTGAGTGCGAAATGACGGGACCGTTCTTCACGCCGGACGAAAGAACGTTGTTCCTGTCCATTCAGCATCCGGGCGAAGAAACGTCCGACCTCAGCAAGCCCACCAGCCTGTGGCCGCACCGCCCGGGCGATAAAATCCCGCGCGAAGCGGTCGTGGCGATCCGCGGCTTCAAGCTCGGCTAATTCGCGAAACCTTAAATAGGAGGCTTTCCCTATGCCATTCGGAAATATCGGGATCGGCGGACTTATCCTGATCCTCATCATCGCATTGATTATTTTCGGACCGTCCAAGCTGCCGGAGCTCGGCCGCGCCTTCGGACGCACGCTCAGCGAGTTCAAGAACGCGACCCGGGAGATGGTGAACGGCTCCTCCTCCTCCGATCAAGAGGAGAAGGCCGGCAACAAAGAAGCGGCTGCCGCTTCGGAAGCGGCTCCGCGCCTGGTCTCGGCCGAATCCAAGCAAGGGTAGGCGAACGCGGGTGAAAGGGAAGGGGCAAGGAAACAACCCGGAAACCAGCTTCGTCGGCCACCTGGACGAGATGCGCCGCCGCTTGATTTTTACCCTGATCGCGTTCGCGGTCTCGCTGTGCGGCGCATTCCTCTACGTGCAGGAGATTTACCGGTGGCTGGTGCGGAATTTGGATCAGAAGCTGGCCATCCTGGCGCCTTCCGACGTCTTGTGGGTGTACCTGAAGCTGGCGGGCGTGGTCGCCATTGCCGTCACGCTGCCGATCGCCGGTTACCAGATCTGGCGGTTCGTGTCGCCGGCTCTGCGGCCCCAAGAGCGTCGGGCGACGCTGGCCTATATCCCGTGGCTGGCCGTCCTGTTCGTCGCGGGGATCGCATTCGGCTACTGGATCATCTATCCGATGGTGCTTCAGTTTCTGGAAAGCATGTCGGGCGATTTCGAAACCGTGTATACGGCGGACAAGTATTTCTCGTTCATGCTCAGCGTGACGGTTCCGTTCGGCCTGCTGTTCGAAATGCCGGTGACGGTCATGTTCCTGACCCGCCTCGGGATCCTGAATCCCGCCCGGCTCGCCAAAGCCCGCAAGCTGTCCTATTTCGCGCTGACCGTGACGGCCGTACTGATCACGCCGCCGGACATCGTGTCCGACATCATCGTCGTGATCCCGCTGTTCCTGCTGTACGAAGTGAGCGTCGCGTTGTCGAAAATCATTTACCGGAAACGGATAGAAACAAGGGCAGAGGCCGCGTGAATGCGCGGTCTCTTTTTTATTTCGCCTATGCATCTCGCAGAGCTATGAATATAGGGTACGCGAGCCGCTTTTTTACCGACTGCCTCGCGAATCCGCGAAAATAGTGTCCGTGCGCCGCTATTTCGCTCGCCTCCCCACTAATCCGCCAAAATAGTGTCTGTGCGCCGCTTGGTGCAGACAGACAGCACCATATTGGCGCGAGTTTGTTTGTTTTTCCCCCATTTGGAGAGTCAGCCGTGGACATCACCATCTGCACGCGCCGCCGCTATCCAGCCGCTTGTTCGGCGATGGCGCGGGCGATCCAGACGCCGGCGGCGCCCGCCTGGGCCAGGCCGCGGGTGACGCCGGCTCCGTCGCCGCCGCAATAGAGGCCGGCGATTTCCGTTTCCAGCGACTCGCTCAGCTTCGGCCGGGCGGAGTAGAACTTCGCCTCCACGCCGTAGAACAGCGTGTGCTCGGAGGCGATGCCGGGCGTCACCTTGTCCAGCGCCTCCACCATTTCGATCAGGCTCTTCATCGTATTGTACGGCAGAACGAGGCCCAGGTCCCCCGGGACCGCTTCCCGCAGCGTCGGCTCGATGAAGCCTTCCTTGATCCGGCCGTCCGTCGACCGGCGGCCGCGGAGGATGTCACCGTACTTCTGCACGATGACGCCGCCGCCCGACAAATCGTTCGCCCGCTTGCAAATCTCCCGCGCGTATTCGTTCGGCTTATCGAACGGCTCGGTGAACTTGTGCGACACGAGCAACGCGAAGTTCGTGTTCGCCGAGCCTAGCGCCGGATCCTTGAAGGCGTGCCCGTTGGCCGCCATGACGCCGCTGTGGTTCTCCACGACGACGTGGCCCGACGGGTTGCTGCAGAAGGTACGGACCCGCGTTCCCACGGACGTGTTGAAGACGAACTTCCCTTCGTACAGATGCTCGTTGATTTCCCGCATGACGACGTCCGACGTTTCGACGCGCACGCCGACATCCACCTGGTTGTTCACCATTTGCAGGCGGCGCTTCTTCAGCACATCGGCCAGCCAAGCGGAACCGTCGCGCCCGGGCGCCACGACCACGCGCGGCGCTTCGATCTCTTCGCCGTTTTTGAGCAGGATCCCCCTCACCTGATGGGAACCGCCCCCCTTCACCGTCAGCAAGTCCGCGACTTCCGTCTTGAACCGCATGTCGACGCGCTCCATCAGATACGCATAGATCGACTTCAGGATTTGAAGGTTCTGTTCCGTTCCCAAGTGACGCACCTGCGCGCGCAGCAGCTTCAGCCCGGCGGCATAGCCCCTGCGCTCGATGTCGCGGACGACGCCGGTCGTCGGATCGGTCACCTGCGGCGTCGCGCCGTGCTCCAGATTGATTTCGTCCACATACCGGATCAAGCTCAAAACTTGCGAAGGCGGCAAATAATCCGTCAACCAGCCCCCGAACTCCGTCGTGATGTTGAATTTGCCGTCGCTGTACGCGCCCGCCCCTCCGAAACCGGCCGTGATCGAGCAGGCCGGCAAGCAGCCGGCATATTCCTTCTTGCCGGCCGGCGGCGGGCACAGCTCGATTTTATTGTCCAGAATGGGACAGTGGCGGTGGTGAATGTCATGCCCTTTATCCACGAGAAGCACCTTGAGCCCCGGCGCTTTCCTCGTTAGTTCATAGCAAGCGAATATACCCGCCGGCCCCGCGCCGACCACGATGACATCATAGTTGCTCATCTCTTCAGTCGCCTCCATTCGAATCCGTTCGCGCCCCCGGCAGACAACGCAAAAAAATTCCCGACTGCCGAAGAGTGTGGACAAGCCACATCCTCGTAGTCAGGAATTGAGCGGTTCCTGGTAGAGACCTCCGGCCCTGTTGCCGGAGATATACGATGGACGAATCGGTTGAGCTATTACTTTCCTATCGATAGGGTAACGCAAATCGGCGTACGCGTCAAGCACCATCCGCCCATATTATTCGGTTATTATAATAATATATCCGCTTTATAGACAGTATTATCATTAAACATTAGTCAAAAGCCGAACATTCGACGTAAATTTACAGTCGCAGTTCAACCTTAACACCGCGGCGTGAAACGTAATGTTCGGCAATCACGCAAAACCCGCATCCGGCCGGATGCGGGTAAATCCGTTCTTCAATGGTACCCCGATACTTTCGAATTCCAATCGACTCTGTAGGAGTACATCCAGTCCGATGCCTTCGGATTCGCGAACAGCTTCAGAAAAACAGGCGTCGTGAGATCCCGGAACCACTGTTTGAAGGGACCTGTCACATGTTTGCCGGAATCGCCGTGCCTTCCGACTTCGTACATTTTGGCCGTACGCTCGCGCCTGAGCCGCTCGTACGTTGCGTAAGCCTGCTCCGCATCCGAAAAATCGCGCAAACATTTCGCAAGAACGGCGGCATCTTCGAGCGCCATCGAGGCCCCCTGACCGGAGCTGGGAGAGATGGCATGCGCCGCGTCGCCAACCAGAGCGATCGGTCCCTTGTGCCAGCTTGCCGGTTGCTTCGGCAGTGCGTAGGACGAGAAGAAAGGAAACGTCGTTTCCGCTCCCTCTATGATCTTCCGGATAAAAGGCTGGTCGTCTTGATAAACCTCCAGCATCATCCGTTTCCTTTCTTCATCCGTGATGCCCCGGGATGCGTCTCTGGCAGGTTCTTTTGCTGTTGGCCAATTGGTAAACCAGTAGATGAATCCGCTTGGGCTTACGTGATATCCGAAAAAACCCCGCTTGCAGAAAATGAAGTGAATCGTTTCCGGTTCGCAAGGAACTTGAACCCCCGAGGTATAACCTCCGCTGTTGATTAATCCGGTAAAGGAGGCACCTTGAAATCCCGGTTCGATAATCTGGCGAGTACGCGAATGTACGCCGTCACAACCGATCAGATAGTCGCCGGCCGCCGACGTACCGTCCTGGAAAGAAGCAACCGCTCCTCCCTCGGAGGTCATCCGGATATCCTCCAGCTTTTTGCCCCTGATGATGGGAATGCCTTGGCGTTCGGCTTCTTCCGAAATGATATTACCGAGCGGAACCCGTTTAATGAAGACGCTTTTCAGCCCCCCTCCCGCCAATACGCCCCCGCCTAAATGTCTGCCTTTACCGTTCGACATCTTCCATTTGCTAACGGCTGAGCCTTCGCTCAAGACGGCATGGTCAAGTCCGAGCTCTTGCAGCACAGCCAAACCATTGCAGGATAAAGTGAGCGAGAACCCTTCGGAAGATGTTCTTGCTTCGTAGATCTCCGCATCGATTCCCGCCCTCTTGAGAAACAGGGCCAGCGCCGGACCGGCGATCCCGCCTCCGATGATCAGCGTTTTTTTCTTCGTGTTCGTCAACATACACACTCTCCTTACCATTATAAATTGACGCTTTAACGCGGCTATTCCTTGCTGTTCAAACGCGTCGCAATCTCGCGCAGCCACTCCTCATTCCACACAAGCTCTCCATTTTGCATATCGTCGCTGACGGAGCGAACCCACTGCCATTCTGCCGAAAGCACAGCCTGCTTATATTCGGTTTCAAGCATGAATAATCTGGGAAGCATATCCTTGTACGTTTGCAGGTCTGAACTTAAGCGATGTATTTCCTTTTGGAGATAGGCCGATCTTTTCTCTAACTGGTTCACCACGTCTTCCGGCGTCAACAGGGAGAGGAAAGAGACGGCAACGGGAAAGTCGGGAAATTCCTGAGCCGGGACGGACAGCATTTCCCGAAGCCACTCTCTCAGCAGCTTCCGCCCTTCCTCCGTTGATTCGTAAACCGTGCGATCGGGTTTTCCCGCTTCTTTCAACGTGTCTTGAACGGATATCAATCCGTCCCGCTGCAAGCGATCGATGGTCTGATAAATACTGGCACGTTGGCGTACGTTAATCACTTCATCCTTTCCTCTTTCTTTGAGAAGCTGTTGCATTCGGTACGGGTGCATGGGCTCTTCTGCGAGAAGCGCAAGTATGGCCAGGGCGACGGGGGAACGTTGGATTTTTTTCGGCTTCATCATGGTTATAATATTACTAGTCATTTTATGACTATGTCAAGCGCTAAGTGACGAGATCGGTAAAAATGCCCAAACAAGAAATAAAACGGTGTCCTGACCGGTATCCGCCGTGTAAAGGGTACCGAAAGACGTTCCGCCAAGTCATGAATTGCTGGAAAGATATTAACGATAGAATACCTTTGTCGGGATACCGTCCGGATAGGCCGGTTTCCCGAAACCGTATGCCGGATTCGCCCCGCCGGAGTGGAAACCTATCATTTCTCGCGTGTCAAAAAAACCACTCCTCATCGGAGTGGTCCGTCTGTCCCCTTGCGCGGATTCGAATGAATGCATGTTCTTGCCCCCGCCTACCCCGTCTCCGCCAGCCGTACGTCGACCGTCACCTGAAGTTGCTGCTCCGGGGTTCCGCGGTAGATGCCCTTCACGGGCACGATATCCCCGTAATCCCGGCCATGGCCAAGCTTGACGTAGCGCCAGTCCACGAGATTGTCGTTCGTGGGATCGATGCCCGCCCATCCCGCGCCGGGAATGTATGCCTCGACCCAGGCGTGGGACGCTTGCTCGAAATCGGCGTTGCGACCCTGCAGGTCCCCGACGAAATGGTACCCGCTCACGTACCGAGCGGGCACTCCCTTCAGCCGGCAAACCGCCAGCATCAGATGCGCGAAATCCTGGC
The DNA here is from genome assembly GCF_019400745.1 of Cohnella sp. CFH 77786. Classification (GTDB taxonomy): domain Bacteria; phylum Bacillota; class Bacilli; order Paenibacillales; family Paenibacillaceae; genus Cohnella. The sequence goes on from NZ_WJIB01000004.1 coordinate 173,493, forward strand.
AGACGCCCGATCCGATGCCGATCAATTCTTCCGCGGTCGTCCCGACGCCGGTCGACTGGGGCTTATACTCGAAATCTCCGAAAATGCGGCCGGCCGCCTGCCGGATGAACGTGAACACCCCGTCCTTGTCTCCTCCGATCCCTTCCGCGTAGCGGGCGATCTCCGGATGGAACGAGGCGTAAGCCGATGGGAGCAAATACTCGGCATACCGGTCGATGAATTCCGGAGAACGCAACCGCCCCCACGATTCCCCGGCTACCCGTTCCGCAGCGGCCTCGACATTCCTGTCCCGAGTAACGACGATGGAATGAGCCGTGATAACCAACTCCTTGTGCGGATCGTTAGCCGTGAAAGCGTGCACGCGGTTTCCGAAATAATCTTCGTACGATAGCAGCGAAACGTTCGGTTCGATCACAAGGCGGTGCTGGTAACAAGCTTGCCGATCGTCCGTTCGCGGCGTCAGCCGGACTTCATTGACACTGTCCGTCACCGCCGAGGCGTAACGGTACCGGGTCGTATGGCGGATGTCGAGCCTCATGCGGTAACCTCCCGTCCGGGGGAAAAAAAGGTCTTGGCCATCGTCTCCCCGAGCTGCCGATTGCTGAGCTGGAGATGGTTCAACACGTTGTCCAGGCTACCGAACGTAATGTCTCCCCGCTCCAAGTATCCGAGCTCGGAGCGGGCCTTTCCCGCCAGCCGGATCATACGTTCCAGAGCGGAATCGGCTTTGGCGGATGGTCCGCGAAGCGATTTGAGATGCTGCTCGAACGAGGCCAGCGCGAATTGGACCGATCTCGGAAAAACCTCCTGCAAGATGAGAAAGCGCGCGATCTCCTCCAGGTTCACCCCCGCCGAGTCCATACGCCGGAACGCTTCCGCGCCGCCGACCGAGCTCAGCATCGCCATCATGCGGCCATACGACGCGGCTCCCTCTTCCGGAACGGCTTTGCGCACGGACCTAAGCAGCCGGATCACGTTTTCCGACCTTTCCAGGTACCTTCCCGCCTCCATCATGTGCCACGACTCGTCTCGCGGCGCGATGGACACGGCCGTACCCTGGAACGCGGCCAACCCCTCCTTTACCTTATGGAAGAACCGGTGAGGCGACTGCTCGACGATATCATCCGTCTTGACGCCCTTAAGCCACAGATAGAAGCCGTTGAGCAGGTTCCATAGTTCGGCCGGCAACTGTTCCCGGATGTTCTTCAAATTATCCCGGGCTTGGGCTACGCAGCACAGCAGCGAATTCGTCTGAGCCGTGTCCAAGGCGAGGAAAAACAAAACGTCGCGTTCCCGGTAAGTCCCGAACTTCTCCTCGTAAAGCGCGGGATCGCCAATCGCTTCCGCGACCCGCTTCCATACCGCTTCATCCTGCTTATCGCCGTCATCCCTGAGATGATAATACACGTCCAGCAGCCGGGCATGATTCTCCGCCCGTTCCAAGTAGCGTCCGATCCAGAATAACGATTCCGCAATCCGGTCCAGCATGGGCCTCCTCCTCCGCGGCCGACCGGCCGTCTTTATTCCGACAATACCCAAGTATCCTTGCAGCCTCCGCCCTGAGACGAGTTGACGACCAGCGAGCCTTCCCGCATGGCGACCCGCGTCAGCCCTCCGGGCAGTACGCTCACGCCGCCCGAGCCCAACACCGCGAACACGCGCAGATCGATATGGCGGGATTCGAGCCGACCATCCGCGTGGATCGGTGCGGTGGAGAGCTTGATGGTCGGCTGGGCGATGTAGTTGTCCGGGTTCGCCCGGATTTTGGCGGCAAACAGAGCACGCTCGGATTCCGTGGACGACGGGCCGATCAGCATGCCATACCCGCCGGAAAGCGAGGTCTCCTTCACGACCATCTCTTCCAGCCGTCCCAGCACGAACTCGCGCTCCTCGGGCCGGCTCATCAGGTACGTCGGAACGTTGTTCAGGATCGGGGGTTCGTTCAGGTAGTACCGGATCATGTCCGGCACAAAGGTATAGATCGCTTTGTCGTCGGCCACGCCGGTCCCCGGCGCGTTGGCGATCGCGATGTTCCCGAACCGGTAAGCGTTCATCAAACCGGGGACGCCGAGTAGGGAATCCGGACGAAAGGCGAGCGGGTCGAGATAATCGTCGTCGATTCGTCGGTACAGTACGTCGATCTTCTTCAGTCCGTCCAGGGCGCGAACGTAGATTTTATGGTCCCGGCAAACGAGGTCGCGGCCTTCAACGAGCAACAGCCCCATCTGCTGGGCGAGGAATGTGTGCTCGAAATAGGCGGAGTTGTAGCTGCCCGGTGTCAACAGCGCCATGACAGGCTCGCCGGCGTCGGTCTGCGCCAGGTTTCGCAGCGAATTGCGGAAATCGTTCAGCAGCCGGTCGATGCCTCTGACGGAATGGCTGAAGAAGAGTTCGGAAAAATCATGGGTCATGATCGACCGGCTCTTGAAGACGTAGGAGAAACCGGACGGCGATCGCAGATTGTCTTCCAGCACATAATACCGGCCCTGCTCGTCGCGGATCAGATCGATGCCGGATGCGGTCACGTAGATGCCGCCCGCTACTTGAAGCCGCATCATTTCGGTGCGGTAATACCGATTGCCCATCACCATCCGCCTGGGGATGAGACCGTCTTTCAGAATGTTCTGGTCTTGGTAAATATCCGAGAGGAAGGCGTTCAACGCCCTCACCCTTTGCTTTGTCCCGCGTTCGATCATGTACCATTCGTCGGCGGGAATGATGCGGGGCACCAGGTCGAACGGAATTGTCCTCTCCAGCATGTCGGAGGAATCCCCTTGGGCTAGCGTAAAAGTAATGCCTTCTTCCAACAATCGCCCGTTCATCCGAGATTGCCGGGCCGCCCTCTCCTCCGGCTTCATGCCCATCAACCGTTCATGCACCTTGGCGTAGTGGGGGCGCACCTGTTGTCCGTCCTCATACATTTCGTCGTAAAACGGGGAGGAAGGCGACACCGCCGTCCGCTCATTCACCTGTTCCATAGGGAACGACTTCCTCTCCGGATGGGATTTTACTTGTAATGATAGGATCGGGATCGATCAATGTCAATATTTATTACATGTAATTATTAAATTTCATTATTATATGACAATTTTATTTCATTTTATGTTACATTTGTGTCAATGTTTCGATTTCCCTTCATCCCCTGTATTGTGTTACAATGAACAACAGCCAGAAAGCCCATGCAGAGAGGGCGGTTGTCCGACATGAACGGCATCACCCCCCATTTATCCAACAAATGGAAACGAGCCTTTGACCCGACGGGTCAAAGGTTTTTTATTTGTTTGCACCGGGCAAACTTTGTTAGAAGGAGTCATGATTGTGGCGGAAATGCATAAGCAAGGCCTTACGGCGATCTGGATCAGCCTGATCAGCAACGTCATCCTTACCATCATGAAGCTGGCCGCCGGATTGGCGCTCGCGAGCCCCGTCCTGCTCGCCGACGGCGTGCACAACGCGGGAGACATTATCGCCACGGTGGCGGCATTGACCTCATCCATGGTCTCCAAGAAGCCGGCGGACGAAGATCACCCGTACGGGCACGGCAAGGCCGAAGTGGTCGCTTCCGCGCTCGTCGCCGTCATCCTGGTGCTCGCCGCGTTCTGGATCGGCGTGCAGTCGGTCGGCGCCCTGTTCGAGCCGCCGGAGGCGGAAAGCTGGCTCGCGCTTGGCGCAGCCTTCCTGTCTCTCGTGTGGAAACAGGCGCTCTACGTCTATACGATCCGAATCGGACGGAAATCCAAAAGCAAAAGCGTACTCGCCACCGCTTATGATCATCTGGCGGACGTGTACGCTTCCCTGGCCGCCGTCTTGGGGATCGGGCTGGCCGTGCTCGGCGACCGTTTCGGCTGGACGTGGGCGGCCTATGGAGACCCGGTCGCCGGCATTATCGTGTCGCTGCTCGTTCTGAAGCTGGCGTTCGAAATGGGTCGCGAAGCGGTCGATATCCTGATGGAGAAGAACGCGTCCGCGGAGAAAATCGAGGGGTATCAGGGATTGATCCTCGGGATCGGCCATATCAAGCGGATAGATAGGATCCGCGCCCGCGAGCACGGCCATTACATCGTGGTTGACGTACGGGTCGGCGTACCCGGCGACTTCACGATCCAGCAGGGCCACGATATCAGCCGGGAGATCAAGAAGCGCATCATGGACTCCGATCCCGACGTCGTCGAAGTGATGGTGCATCTGAATCCTTGGTACGACGCAGAGTGACAACGACAAGAGGCCTTCCCCAAGCTTCACGCCGGGGACGGCCTTTTGTTTTCGAGCTCCGGCTTGTTATTCGAATACCGGCCTTCCATGCGCTTCCCACTTCAGCTTCCGGACAAACGTGTGCCGATACGGATCGTACGCGGGTGGGCTGTACAGCATATACGGACCTTCGATCCGGCCGTGATTGCCCCGATCCGGCAGCGGCTTGCCTGTCCGAGGATCCATCTTCATGATGAATAATAGTTTCAATTTAGACATAACGGCGCTTACAAACTGAACCTTGAAGAAGGTTCCATACTGACGTGAAGATGATTGGCTAGGGTTTCGCCGTCCTCCTTTCGAGGGCTCTATTGTCAACTATTTTCGTTAACTATTTAATGTTTTTATGAAATAGTTTGTACTTTTACTCATTAAGTTGGTCGATGGCTACACAACCTTGTCATATGTTAATTCGGCACGGTATATTTAATAAAAAAATGAACGATTGGAAGAGGTCCACATGGAGTCGATCGTATCGGAGAACAACCTCCCCTTATTCGAAGCGCTTGCCAGCAACATGCGGATCAAGATTATCGAGCTGCTGGGGCAAGAACCGATGATCATGAAAGATCTCGCCTCCGCGCTTGGCCTCAGCAACTCGATGATTACCATGCACATCAAGAAGCTTGAGCGTGCCGACCTTGTCCGCACCGAGATGATTCCCGGCAAGGGCGCTTCGCAGAAGCTTTGCACCCTGGTCGCGGACCGGATTGAACTCGTCTTTCCCAGTAAGGGACGAATCCCGCACAACTTCCATATTTCCAACATCCCGATCGGCCACTACACCGATTTCGACGTCAAGCCTACCTGCGGCTTAGCATCCAAATATAAGGTCATCGGCGGCGGATTCGACGACCCGCGCTATTTCCTCGATTCCGAACGGGTCGACGCGAAACTCCTGTGGTTCTCGAGAGGGTTCATCTCGTACAAGATACCGAACTTCCTGCTGCCGGAGGAAGAGCCCGAAGAGTTGGAGATCACGATGGAGATCGCCTCGGAGGCCCCGCTCTCGAACGTGCATTGGCCGTCCGACATCTCCTTTGCGTTTAACGGTTTTCCGATCGGCAAGTGGACCAGCCCGGGCGACTTCGGCGGCACGCGCGGCAAGTATACGCCCGAGTGGTGGGACATCAACATGAACCAGTACGGCCAGCTGGTCCATATCCGGATCAACGCCGACGGCACCTTCATCGAAGGGACGAAGGTGTCGGAATATACCATCGGAGATGTCGATATCCGGCGGTTGCAGTGGGAGCTGAAGCTGGAGGTCAAGGAAGACGCGAAGAACATCGGCGGCCTGACGATCTACGGCGCCGGCTTCGGCAATTATTATCAGGATATCGTTTGCAAGCTTACGTACTTCGACCGGAAGTAACCGGACGGACGGCACTGCGACCCCATTGGGCATAGCGTCATAAACCGGGGAGAGGGAGACGAAGGAAACAAGGATGTCCGAATGGACTTATTCCTTGGGTTGAACAAGAACAAGACCGAGCTGCTGCCCGCAGGCAATCACTCGGTCTTTTCTGCATCTAATGCGGCTGAGCGACCCTTAGCGCTTCTGCCTTTACCCAACCTTATTGTACGTCATGATCCAGATCGAGCCGCCGACGATCGTCACGAGAATGGCGATGCCGAGCAGCAGCACCATCAGATTGTACCGCGGCTTCTTCTCTTCGCGCAGGTGCATGAAGAAGACCAGCTGGACGATGAACTGAAGCACTGCCGAGCCGAGCAGAACAACATGGGCCGCCGTGCCTTCCAGCCATTCGTTCAGCACCACGAACAACGGAATCGCGGTTAGAATGAGGGAAAGCACGAAACCGGCGACGTAAGATTTAAGCGAACCGTGGGACTCCTGTTCATGCCCGTGCCCGTCTCCGTGTCCGCCATGGCCTGCGGTATGCTGCGCCATCTTACATCACCCCCATCAGATAGACGATCGTGAAGACGAAGATCCAGACGACGTCGAGAAAGTGCCAGTACAGGCCGATGACGTTCGCCTTGCGGCGGGTAACCGGAGTAATGCCGTGCCGCGCCAATTGGATGATCAGCGCGGTCATCCAGACCAAGCCGAGGGATACGTGCAAGCCGTGCGTACCGACCAGCGTGAAGAAGCCGGATAGGAACGCGCTCGTCCCGATCGTCGCCCCTTCATGGACCATGTCGATGAATTCCGTTACCTCGAGCGTGATGAAGGAGGCGCCGAGCAGGATGGTGACGGCCAGCCAGCCGATCAAACCCCGACGGTTGCCTTGGTTCATCGACAACAGGGCGAGCCCGCTCGTGAACGAGCTCGTCAGCAGGATGAACGTTTCGGCGATGACGCCCGGCATCTTGAACAGCTCGGCCGGCGTCGGCCCTCCGGCCGTGTTGCCGTGCAAGACGATATAGGTCGCGAACAAGGTGCCGAACAGAATGCAGTCGGTGATCAGGAAGATCCAGAACCCCATCAGCCGCAGCGATTCGAGATCGTGGTGCCCGTCGTCGTGCGTATGGGCGTGCGCGTTGCCGTTCGCCATCAGACAGCCCTCCTTGCCGCGGCTTCCGTGCGTTCGATTTCATCCACCGGGATGTAATAGTCGGTATTGTAGTTAAACGAGTGCGCCAGCATGCATGCGGCCACGCCGACGAATCCCGGTATGGCGATCCACAGCCAGTTGAACACCAGCCCGAAGCCGGCAAGGAACCAGCAGAACGACATGATGAACGGGATGCCCGAGTTCTTCGGCATGTGGATCGGCTCAAGCGGCGGCTTCGGAGCCGGAGCTTCCCCGCGTTCGCGGCGGAGCTTCTCCTCCCACCACGGATCCTTGCCGGTGACGACCGGAAGCGTCGCGAAGTTGTAATGCGGCGCCGGCGACGGAATCGACCATTCGAGCGTACGGCCGCCCCAGGGGTCTCCCGTCGTGTCGCGCTCCATGAATTTGATGCTGTGGAGAATCTGCCACACCTGGAACAGGAAGCCGATGCCCATCAGGAAACCGCCGACCGTGGACACGAGATTCAGCTCCCACCAGCCGGTGTCCCAGCCATACGTGCTGACGCGGCGCGTCATGCCCATGAGGCCTAGCGCATACTGGGGCATGAAGCAGACGTAGAACCCGATGTTCCAGAACCAGAATGCCCATTTTCCGATTTTCTCGTGCAGCTTGAAACCGAACACTTTCGGCCACCAGTAATACAACCCGGCAAAATAACCGAAGGCGACGCCGCCGATCAGCACCTGGTGGAAGTGCGCGATCAGGAAATAGCTGTTGTGGAACTGGAAGTCGGCCGGCGCCACGGACAGCAGCACGCCGGTCATCCCGCCGACGACGAAGCACGGGATGAAGCCCATCGTCCACAGCATGGGCGTCGGGAAAGTTATCCGTCCCCGGTACATCGTGAACAGCCAGTTGAACACTTTGACGCCGGTCGGGATCGCGATGATCATCGTCGTGACGGCGAAGAACGCGTTGACGTCCGCGCCGGATCCCATCGTGAAGAAGTGATGCGCCCACGTCGTGAAGGAGAACACCGCGATGCTCATGAGCGCGAACACCATCGATTTGTAGCCGAACAGCTTTTTGCGCGAGAACGTGGCCACGACTTCGGAGAAGATGCCGAATGCCGGAAGCACGACGATATAGACCTCCGGATGTCCCCACATCCAGATCAAGTTGATGTACATCATCGGGTTGCCCCCGCCGTCAAGCGTAAAGAAGTGCGCCCCGAAATAGCGGTCGATGAACAGCAGCGCGAGCGTCACGGTCAGGATCGGAAACGCCAGCAGGATCGTCAGCGAGCTGGAGAGGACCGACCAGGTGAACATCGGCATCTTCATCAGCTTCATGCCGGGCGCCCGCATTTTCAGAATCGTGACGACGAAGTTGATCCCGGTCATGAGGCTCCCGATCCCGGAAATCTGGATGCCCCAGATGTAGAAGTCCTGACCGACGCCGGGGCTGAAGGCCTTCCCCGACAGAGGCGGATAGGACAACCAGCCGGCATCCGGCGAGCCGCCGATGACGAACGACATATTGAACAGCATGGCGCCCCAGAAGAAGAGCCAGAAGCTGAGCGAGTTCAGGAACGGGAACGCGACGTCGCGCGCCCCGATCTGCAGCGGCACGACGAGGTTGAACAGCCCGAACATAAGGGGCATGGCCATGAACAGAATCATGATGACTCCATGCGTCGTGAAAATGGCATTATAGTGCTCGGGAGTCAGAAAGTCGTTGTTCGGCATGGCCAGCTGGGTCCGCATGAGCAGCGCGTCGACGCCGCCGCGGAATAACATGAGCAGAGAAGCGATGACGTACATGATGCCGATCCGTTTATGGTCGACGGTCGTAATCCATTCGCTCCAAAGCCACTTCCATCTTTTGAAATAGGTCAGCACCGAGACGACTGCGATGATCGTCATGACGATCGCGACGTCGGCGCCGTAAATCAGCGGGTCGCCCGTCACGAAAAACGTCGAGGCGAATTCCTTGATCCGATCCAGCATGGCGTAACCTCCTTTACCCGTTCATCATCAAGCTAATGATGTTGATGTTCGCTTGCCGATTCGCTTCCGCTGCCGGATTCCGGCATCGGCATGTCTTTCATGTCTTTCATGTCTTTCATGTCTTCCTCGGTCGAAGCGGCGCCTCCGTGCTGGTGGCCCGTGCCGCCGCCCGAATATTTGGTCACGATGCGATCGAACAAGCCTTCCGGAATGGAAGAATAATCCTGCGTGCCCGTCGTGCCGGGCTCGGCGAGTTTGTCGTAGCCTTCCTGCGTAAGGGCTGGCGCCGTGCGTTTGACGTTCTCCACCCATTTGTCGAAATCGGCTTGGGACGTGACCCGCGCGTCGAACCGCATTTTGCCGAATTCCTTGCCGCTGAAGTTCGCCCCCATGCCCATGTAGGTGCCCGGTTCGTCCGCCATTAGGTTCAGCTTCATCGCCATGCCGGACATCGTGTAGATCTGGCCGCCGAGCTGCGGAATCCAGAACGAGTTCATCGGAGCGTCGGACGTAAGCTCGAAGCGCACCGGAACGTCTTCCGGAAATTGCACGTAGTTGACGGTCGCGATTCCCTGCTCGGGATATTGGAACAGCCACTTCCAGTCCAGCGACGTCACCTGGATCACGATCGGCTTCTTGTCGGATTCGAGCGGCTTGGACGGCTCCAGTTTATAAGTGTAGTGGACGGTGACGGACGCCAGGATCACGATAATCAGGATCGGGATGCCCCACCATAACAGTTCCAGCTTCGTGCTGTGCTCCCAGTCCGGCCGGTAGGCGGCTTTGCTGCCGGCTTTGCTGCGGTATCGCCAAGCGATTGTGAAAGTCAGCACAAGCACGGGGACGATGATCACCAGGCACAGCAGCGTGGAGATCAGGATCAAATCCAACTGATGCCGCCCCACGACGCCTTTCGGGTCGAGGACGACGAACTGCCCCGCGCATCCGGACAGCATAGCCGCCAGGCCGATCAGGGTCAGGACAGCCGCGAACCGGCGGATTCCTCGCGTAAGCTTCATGCGTTCATCTCCTCTATCTTCCGTCTCTCTGTTTTCAACATACCAGAAACCTCGCTCCGTGACTCCCCTGTTAACAAATGCGTCAACGATCCGTCGCAATTTAGCAATACTTTGTTCACCGTTTCGACGAGAGTTTGATTTTGGCAGCCGGGAGAGACCGATGGGCAATGGGTTTGGGGGCGCTCTAGCCGGATTTTTCCTGGCTGCAGGCGGTCGAGAAGGAGGTGTGGGGCGCTCTAGCCGGGTTTTTCCGGGTTACGGACGGTGGGGTGGAGAGTTTGGGGCGCTCTAGCCGGGTTTTTCCGGGTTACGGACGGTGGGGTGGAGAGTTTGGGGCGCTCTAGCCGGGTTTTTCCGGGTTACAGACGGTCGAGTGGAGGTTTGAGGCGCTCTAGCCGGGTTTTTCCGGGTTACAGCGGTCGAGTCGAAGGTTTGAGGCGCTCTAGCCGGGTTTTTCCGGGTTACAGCGGTCGAGTGGAAGGTGTGAGGCGCTCTAGCCGGATTTTTCCTGGCTGCAGGCGGTCGAGAAGGAGGTTTGAGGCGCTCTAGCCGGGTTTTTCCGGGTTACAGACGGTCGAGTGGAAGGTTTGAGGTGCTCTAGCCGGGTTTTTCCGGGTTACAGTGGTCGAGTGGAAGGTTTGAGGCGCTCTAGCCGGGTTTTTCCGGGTTACAGTGGTCGAGTGGAAGGTTTGAGGCGCTCTAGCCGGGTTTTTCCGGGGTGGAGGCCTAACTGGCGGGTATGCGACGTCGAAAAAGACGTCCCCCGGCAGGCTTGGACAGCCTGGCCGGGAAACGTCTGCGTTTGCGCTCCTATGTATTTCCGAGTCAATGCACGCGTTCGAGGTCGGGAGACAAGGCGTAATGGGCTCTGTCAGTCTGCAGGATGACTCCGTCCTCCGAAGCTTTGGAAATGCGCAGCCCGTCGACCGGTATCACGTAACGGTCCTGGGGCAGCGGGGCTTCCCCCGTCTCTGTACGGACGGTCCCGCGGCCATGGAGCACGAGCGAGTTCCCTTCCGTATACCCGTCGATCGACCTGTCGTCCGGACGGTACCCCACTTCAGCGAGCGTCAGCCGCACCCGATCCAGGTCGCGATCCTCTTTCTTCTGAATCATGATCGAACGGTTCGTCTGTCCCTGCAGCCAATCCATCAACGTGCGCACGGTCGGATCCATGCCCATCCCCATGCCTGTGCCTCCCTCTCTCATCGACTAGATGGTCGATTCCCCGTTCGAATTCTGCGCTTGGTTCTGATTCTCCTGATTGAACGCGCTGCGGCTTTCCACATTGTCTTCGGAGCCGTATACGATTTCGGCCGCGCTTTCCGTTTCCATATCGGGAACGGGCAGCTTGTTGGCCGGAGTGGTTTGGACGTCCGCTTTGGATGCTTTGTCTTTTGACATGCTCGACACCTCCCTTGTTTTGCCTTCGGTTAGGATAGGTGACTGCCGGACGAATTATTCGGAGTAAGTAAACCGGCTACGCCTTCCTCTTCGGACGGATAGACGTTTTATCGAAGTGATTCAGAAAAGTATCGCGGATTCTACACGTTCTGAATCACTAAGCCAAAAAGCCGCATGCCGAAGGGTTCCCTCCGGAATGCGGCTTGCTAGGATGGCAGGACGACTAACGCATCAGCAGCAATGACTGGGTTTCAAGATCGCACGCAAGCCCGAAAGCACGCAAGATGTGCCATGCATGCGGCCAATCCTTATTCTTGCGCCGTTTCCCCGATCACGTTCTCTTCCTGGCGTCTCTGCATCAGAGGCGCGATGGCTCCGAATACCAGAATTTGCAATCCGCCGACCAGAAACCCGATTCCGACCATCAGGCCGAGGTTCCGGTCGTTGAATTCGGCCATATTCGAAATGCAGCAAACGATTCCGAGCGTGACGACGATCGCTGCGATCCATTTGAGCGTGCGGGACATTTGACGATTGACCATGTTGCTCACCTCTTCGCTTGAAAGCGCTCTTTGTGAACATTCTATCACAAAAATGTGACGATTTATAGTCGCCGTTTACACAAAATTCCGCGGCCCCCGAATCGGACCAAAGTCGGGGTTCAGCCGGACCGCAAGACGGTTCAACGAAGAGGAAAATTCCGGTATGCTTCATGATAAAGCCAAGACATGGAGAGGAAGACCAAGCAAATGAGAAAACGATGGGTTACCGCCGGCGCCATTCTGGTCGCGATCGGGCTGCTCGGCTTGAAAGTCCCGGAATTCGGCAAACCGTCCAGGACGATCGAGAAAACGTGGCCATTCCAGACGGGTGAGCTTCGGGAACTGTACGTGCAGAGCGATTACCGGGCGGACGTGAAGTTCGCGGTCAGCGAGAACGGCTCCAATTCCGTACATTTGCAGGGACAGGTTGCGGACAAAATGATCGAAGCCGTGCAACGGACGAATCTGTCGGACGGCAAGCTCAGCTTGGAATTGCGCAGGCCCGGATGGAATTTCGGCTTTCTCGATATCGGATCCGGGCGGGCGAAACAAGAAATCGTCGTCACGCTCGCCAAGGGCACCAAGCTGGAAAACCTCGCAATTCATATGGATTCCGGAAGCCTTACGCTCGAAGACGCCGCCGCCGATGCCGTGGATATTACGATGGATTCGGGCAGCGTCACTTTAAAACGGTTGAGCTCAGGCAAACTGACCTTGAAGTCCGATTCCGGCAGCATCGAGGGCAGCGATATTCAGGCCGACACCACCGTGAAAGCCGACTCCGGCTCCGTCAAGCTGGAACGCGCAACCGGCCGCATGAATCTCCAAGCGGATTCCGGGAGCATCAAGCTCTATAAGGACGATACCGCGGACACGGAAATCCATGCGGATTCCGGCAGCGTGTACGTGCATCTGCCCGCTTCGTTCGCCGGCTCCTTCGATTTGAAATCCGATTCCGGCAGCGTGAACGCTCCCGAATCCAAAGGGGAGACGAACGACTTGGTGAAGGTGCGCGCGGACAGTGGAAGCATCCGGGTGGAGCAAGGATGAAGCAGTTCCCGTAAACGAAGCGAACCTTCGCCGCTAACTCCGATCGCCTTTCTGGGGACTACGGGGGACCTAAGAGACGCTTCCTCTCAAATTTTCCTAAACTTTCGGAGGTTTTGGACAACCGGGTGCATAGGATATGATATAAGGGAAATAGAAAGCAACGGTTCCGGGTGAAAAGGAGGATCGGGTGATGTACGGAAGTTTGGCAATCGTGGAGATGGGGTTCAGTCTGATTCTGCTTCTGTCCGCATGGTTGGCCGTGCGCCAGGCGCTGCGACTGCCCAATAGCGGCACCGCGGAGAGGCTGCACCGCAAAACGCGAAAGCTGTTATCCTTGACAGGGTGGCTGACGCTGCCGGCATTGGTCGTCTTCTTCTGCATCGGCTCGATGATGATGTCGCTTCCTTCCTTGTTCTGGGAAGACCGGCTGCTGCTGAACGCGCCTCTCATCGGGGCCCCCTTGCTCGCCGTCTGGTTCACGACCGCGCCGATGCTCCTGCAGCTCCGGAAACAGAGCAACAGGGCGAGCGGCCCGATCCATCCTTCGGTCAAAGCCCACCTGCGCAGCCGATTGTTCGTTCTGCCCTACCAGTCGACGGTATTGGGGGCAGCCACTTCGTTCTACTGCACGCTGATTTCTCCGGTTCCTTACGATCCGTTGAGAATCGCGGCTCCTCTATCCGTATACGTTATCGTGATGGTTGCCTTATGGATGCACCACGACCGCCGTTTCGCCCGTGTGCGCGAATGGCTGCGAAGCAGCCGCGCGCAAGGAAGGGCCGACGGTTCCCCTCTGCCGATCGCGGATCAGCAGGCGGAATCCCGGACGCGAATATGACCGTGCCATCTGCGCTCTGACTGCGCTTCGCCTCGGCGAAGCGCTTTTTCTATGTCCGAATGGCGGGTGTTCCGCTCGACTCCGGTCGGGGAGAAAACCGAGCGCGGGATGGATTCGGGCGAGCCGCATTTCCGATATGCTGGGAGAAGTAAAACGGCTAAACCGTCCTTTTCGGACGGTTAGACGTTTTATCGGAGGCGATTCAGAAAAGGATGGCGGATTTAATACTTTCTGATTCACTCAACGAAGGAGGACTGCACCATGTATGGAAGTTTGACCGGGATGGAGCTGGGCTTCACGCTCTTATCCGTTATTTGTGCATGGATCGCGGCGAACAAGGCATCCAATGCCGTCTACGGCGCCGCGAAGGCAAAACTGAGCCGCAACATACGCGGCACGACCGTTTGGGCCGCAATCGCGGCGATCCCCGCTTTGGCGGCGATCTTGAGCATCGCGGGGATCGCGGCGACCCAACCGCCTCTCTTCTGGAAGGATCGGCTGCTGATCCAAGCACCTCTCATCGGCTTCCCGTTGCTTGTCGTTTGGGGATATTCGCTGCCGAACTTGTGGCGCTTGAAGCGAAACTCCCTTCGTTCCCCGGGCGCGCCCGACAGGACGATCCGAAGCGCCTTGGCGGCGCCCGGCGTCATCGCGCCTTTCCAGGCGGCCGCGCTGGGGGCGGCAACCGCGCTCTATTTCGTGCTCGTTGTGCCTTCCCCTTTCCGTCCTCTTCAAGGGGCTCTTCCGTTGTTTCTGTGCGTGCTTGCCGTTACGGCATTGTGGATGCTGCACGACGGGAGATGGCAGCGCGCGCTCGGCGGAAGCACGGAATTCGAACGCCGGCTGTGGCGGCGGACACTGGCCAAGCTCGGCGTCATCTGCGTCGCAGCCGGATTGGCGGGCATTGCCGTTAACGCGGGCATGCAGAACAGCCGGTTGCCGGAACATCTCAATATGGCCTCCGGGCCGATGGATTTCGGCGGCGGTACCGCACTGTCCCACGATGTCGCGCAAGCCGTCTCCGTCGCCATGCTCACGGGTCCGCGCAAAGAGCAGCCGGATCGCCGGATATCGTTAACCGCAGAGAAAAAGACCGTACGCCTGTCCTCCGGGAAAACCGTCGACGCTTGGACGTTTAACGGGGAGGTTCCGGGTCCGGAGATGCGCTTCAGGCAGGGCGAGCTCGTGGAAGTGACGCTGACGAACCGGGACATCGATGAAGGCGTTACGATCCATTGGCACGGTCTGGACGTCCCGAACGCGGAAGACGGGGTCGCCGGGGCCACCCAGGACGCCGTCATGCCGGGACAATCCCACGTTTACCGATTCCGGGCGGAGCAAGCCGGCACCTTCTGGTACCATTCCCACCAGCATTCTCAGGAAGCCGTATCCAAAGGGCTGTTCGGCGCGCTCATCGTAGAGCCGGCGGATTCGGCGAAGTCGTCCCGCCAGCAGAAGGATTTCACCGTCATCAGCCATCTGTGGGACGATTCCGGATTTGCGATCGGGGCAAACGACGGGGTTTGGCGCGAGACCGTCGCCCCCGGCACGCAAGTGCGGCTGCGGCTCATCAACACGGACGACTGGGTCCGGCAAACGTACCGACTTTCCGGCACCCCCTTCCGCGTAGCCGCGATCGACGGAACGGAGCTTACGGAGCCGGGAGAGCTCCGCGATGCCGAGCTTCGGCTGACGACCGGCGGACGGTACGACGTCACGTTCGAGATGCCCGACCGTCCGGTTTATCTGTCCGTAGGCCGCGACGGCAAGCTCGGGCTGCTGATTAGCCCGGACGGAAAGGGTGACGTGCCCGCCCTGGAGAAGGCGTCTTCCGTTTTCGACCCGACGCATTACGGCAAACGGACGGAGGCCCCGTTCGGACCGGACAGCGAGTTCGACAGGCATTTCACGATGGTGTTGGACAACAAGCTCGGATTTTACGATGGAAGCTGGAACTTCGTCTACACGATGAACGGCAAAGTGTTCCCGAACACCCCGATGTTCATGGTGCGCGAAGGGGATCTCGTGAAGGTCACGATCGTGAACCGGGGCTCCGTCGACCATCCGATGCACCTGCACGGACACCATGCCCTCGTCCTTTCGCGCAACGGCGAAACGGCCGACGGCAGCCTCTGGTGGTCGGACACCCTTGATGTCCAGCCCGGGGAATCGTACGAAATCGCCTTCCGGGCGGACAATCCCGGCCTCTGGATGGACCACTGCCACAACTTGACGCACGCCGCCGTCGGCATGACGATGCACCTCATGTACGAGGGGGTCTCCACTCCTTACGCCGTCGGCAGCGAAACGGCCAACCGGCCGGAGTGAACGATCCCCGTATCGGCATCCGGCGGCCCTTCAACTCCGGGAATACTGCTTAACCGGGCCGCCGAAAGGCTTGCTGATGGAATGTCCTCTCCCTGCGGCCGGGGAGGACATTATTTATAAAACCCCTGCTCCTCCGCATACCGCCCCCAATGCGGACGGTTCCCGTCCGCGTCCTTGAAGCCGTATTCGTCCGACAGCCCCCAAGAGGTGAAAATCCCTCCCGTGCGCGCCATGAGGTCCGGATCGGCCGCGAGCGCGGCCACTCCGCGCGCCACGAAGGCGGGCGTTTCCGACATGACGAAGTGCGGCTCTTTCTCCACCGCATCCCGCCAATTCTCTTCTTTCACCCCGAAATGGTCCAGCATTTCTTCGGAGCGGAGAAAGCCGGGCGTCACGGATACTGCCGCGACTCCATGCGGCTTTAACTCCGCCGCCATGCTTTCGGCCAAGTGGATGACGGAGATTTTCGCCAGGCTGTAGTACAGATTGCCGCGGTAACGGTAGTCGAAGCCGTCCGTGATTTCCACGATCAGCCCCGCCCCCCTTGAAACCATGAGCGGCGCTCCGTAATAACTGGTGATCATATGAGAGTGCACCGCCCGCCGCTGCATCAGAAGCCCGTCGCCCAGCGGGGACTGCCAGAACGGAGTGCCCCAGGCAGACAGCTTCTCACCGCCCCAGATGTCGTTAACGAGAATGTCGAGCCTGCCGTCTTGTTCCTCCTTTACCCTCCGAAACAGCTCGGCCACTTCTTCCTCTACGGTAAGGTCGACGCGCACGGCGATTCCTCTGCCCCCGCGGGCCGTCACGAGCTCCGCCGTCTCTTCGATCGTCTCCGGGCGCGCCAGATCGGACGGATTGCCCCGGACGCTTCGCCCGGTGCAATACACGGTCGCTCCGTTCGCTCCCAATTCGACCGCGATCGCCCTCCCTGCCCCTCTTGTTGCTCCGGCTACGACCGCCACTTTTCCTTTCAACGGTTGCTCAATCATCCGCATTTCCTCCTTATCGAGGTTATCTCTGTTGCTCCGTCAGGGGTAATCCCCATGACTCAGAGGTTCGTAAGTATGATAAACTTCGGAATATGACAGCTGGCGTCATATTCGTCGGGTATCCTAACAATATCGGGAAATGAGGGGTGAAGCGCTTGAAAGCGGACCGGCTGCTGGCTATCCTGATCGCGTTGCAGGCGAACGGTAGAGTGACGGCGAGAGAATTGGCCGGCCGGCTCGAAGTGTCGGAGCGGACGATTCATCGAGATATGGAGACGCTGGGAATGGCAGGCATACCGGTGTACGCCGACCGCGGCTATCAAGGCGGCTGGTCGTTGCCGGAGGGTTACCGTACCCGGCTGACGGGGCTCACGTCGGAGGAAATCTCGTCCTTGCTCGTGCTCGGAGCCTCAGGCTTGATCCGGGATCTGGGGCTTGCGGACAGCGCGGAGGCCGCATTGCTCAAGCTGCTGTCGGCGCTTCCCTCTTCCGTCCGCCGGAACGCGGAGATCGCCCGCCAGAGGATCCACGTCGACGGTGCGCCTTGGCGCGCGCCGGCGGGATCGGCCGCGGCGGATTCGGAAAGGCTTGCCGCCGTTCAGCAGGCCGTCTGGGAGGAGCGCAAGCTCCGAATCCGTTACCGGGCGATCGAATCGGAGACGGACAAGGAACGGACCGTATCGCCGCTCGGACTGGTGGCCAAGCAAAGCGTCTGGTACATGGTCGCGATAGCCGACGGCGACTTCCGCACGTACCGGATCTCCCGGCTCACAGAAACAGAGATGCTGGAAGAAACGTTCGAGCGCCCCGATGCCTTCGACTTGGCTGCATACTGGGAGCAATCTACGCTGCGTTTTCAAGCTGCCCTTCCTCGCTACCCTGCCGAGGTCAAGGTCGACGAATCCCGCTGGCCGCGTTTCAGCCGCGAGAGATATGTTTACGTGCAGAAAGAGCTGTCTTCCGAGGGCGGCTGGACCTTCGCGGAAGTGGAGTTCCACACGCTCGAATCCGCCTGCGCGATCCTGCTCGGCTATGGGAGGCACGCGCTGGCCCTTGAGCCGGAGGAACTCCGGCAAGCGATCCGAGCGGAGGTTCAGGCGCTGGCCGTGCAGTACGGGAATGAATAAAGGCTGTTCGGGACTGTGAACTTTGAACTGCACCCCGAAGCAGCCTTTATCACATGGGGGATGCTGTCTCTGGCGCGTGTGGCCGCAACCCACCGGCAGCCGGGATTACCCGGGCTACAGGGCAGGTTCCGACTCGCACACCCTCTGTAACCGGTTTTTTTACAAGAGTACCGCTCGCCACGCCAGCGCCGCATAAGGCGCTCGCAGCGTTTTGCGGCGGAGCGCTGCCTCAGCCGCCCACGAAACGCCGCCATGCAACAACGAGCTACCGACCATGCTCCAGCCGTTTCGTCGTTTCCAGCTGCAGCACTTCCCCCTTCGTGAACGGCACGGAACGGCGGAACAGCGGGCCGTCGCACACGAACGTGTGGTATTCCCCGCCCTCGCCCATCGGGCAGACATCTTCCCGCAGGATGTCCTCGTAGAACGAGCGGTCCACCTCGCGGCCCAGCCAATCGCCGGACAGGGCTCCGTCCCTCACCCGGATGACGACGGCCCGATACCCGGATTCCACGAACCGGAGCAACGCTTCCCTCGTGCCGTCCGGCTTCATCCACAGGGGGTACAGTGCCTCCAAGTCCGCGGCACGAGCCACCCCCGTTCCCCACTCCCGATGCTCGGCAAGAAACAAATCCCCGAAAGCGACGGCCTCCAGCCGGAGACGGCCCTTCAAATCAACCAAAGCTTCTATGTAATCGCGAGTATAGGTATCAAACGTGCAAGAGACGAACTCCGCCGGCAATCCGAGCGCTTCCGCCTGATCCCGAATCCGCTCCGCCCTCTCCCCGTGGCCGAACGTTCGACCGATGTCCGCCGGAACGGTCGTGATCAAGCAGACGACTTCGTACCCGTCCTTCACCAGCCGATCCAGCGTCATGCAGCTGTCCTTGCCTCCGCTCCACGACAGCGCGACTCTCCTTTTCACTGACAACCCCCCGCTCCCGATGCAGGAATCCTCACTCCTCTGTCGAAACCAAAGGCTAACGAAACCTTGATCCAAGGAGGAATTTCCCCATGTCCGAATCGACCGTTTCCGTTCGCCGAATCGCCCAAATCTCCATCCGCGTAACCGACGTCGAGCGTTCGGCAGCCTTCTACCAGCGCAAGCTGGGGCTTCCCTTGCTGTATTCCCAATCCAACATGGCGCTGCTCGATTGCGGCGGCATCCGCTTGCTGCTCGGCATCGCGGAGACGCCCGAATTCGATCATCCCAGCTCGACCGTATATTTTCAAGTGGAGGACTTGGACGACGCCTGCCGCAAGCTGACCGCTGAAGGAGTCGAGTTCAGGGGCAAGCCGCATAAGGTGGCTGAATTCGGCGGAATGGCCGTCTGGATGGCCTTCTTCTATGACCCCGACCGCAACGTCCACGCGCTGACGAGCGAAGTGCCGATCGGCTGAACGCGATCAACCCCGAGCTTGCACGATGCTCTGCACGAATCCCTGCGGATCGTCCAGCGCCAAGTAAATGCCGGTCACTTCTCGCGGCTGAAACAGCAAGCCCTCTACCGTTAGGGGCCGGTTCAGCTCGATCCGTACGTTCGGCGCTCCGAGTATAGGACAGGCGAAATGCTTGAGCTCCTTCGCTTCCGGCTCATATTCGGGGGCGGACGCAATGCCTCCGATCGCATCCAGCGGCACGTCGGCTTGCAGCCTTAACCCGAGCCGGATCCGCAGCACGCCGTCCATGATCCGGACCGGCCGAAGCAACGAAGCCCGGCAATCCGCCCACACGAGAGCGAGAAGCCATACGTCTGCAGCCGTCAGGATCCACGCCGCAAAGTGAGACCATTGCTGCACGAGCAGGTGCACGAAAACCGCTTCGAAAGCGACCACGTGCGTAAGGATTCCGGCATAGAGAAGCTGGGACGTTTTGCGATGATACGTGAATAGACTTCCGTCTGCCGCGGCTTCGGACACCCGCCTTTTCCAAGAGAAAAGCAAATAGTGGATCACGCAGATATCATGCAGGACAAACGACTTCAGTTTGCTTGGGCCGAATTCGCTGCGCATGGCCGAACGAAGCGCCTCGCCAAAGTCGTTCTCCTTACGCGCCGAATGCCGGTAGGCCCGGATCAAGCGATAGACAACTCGGATTTCATAGCCGACGACGGCAAGCTCAATCGCAAGTATAGTCAGTTCGACCGGCCAAACCGCGCTCCAAACGCGACCCCGAAGGCCGTCGGGAAGCACGAGCCAGGCTGCGGCAGCGCCGGCGATGGTGAACGGAATCATTTTGACGATGGATTTCCCATTGCGGCGAGCACCGAGGAGCCAGTATAAGAACGGAATGACCAGCGCGAAATCGAACAATACCGCATAGGCCAACACTGCATCGGATTCTCCGAACGGAGTCATTCGAGCAGCCGCGGAATCGACGGCCAAAATCAAAGCGGTGATGCATAGGAACAGGATGCCGGACCGGTTGATTTTGGATAGGGTCATCTCTTGCGCCTCCTCGCGGGTCGCGGGGTTTCTGCTTCCATTGTAAACCAACTCACTCCCTGCGGATCAGGCTGCCTTTTACGGAACGGTGACAACCATAAAAACCATTCGGAAGCACGACACACAGTCCGTCCGAAGCGGTCTGTTCCACGCGGCTATGATGCCTTCGGCCACCGGCGGCCCGGTTGGTTGTCGCGGTTATCAGGAAGCGGAGCCGCTCCCACAAGGAAGTCGCAGGGTCCTGGCTCTCTTCCGGCAGCCTCCTGCAACTTGAGTCACGGTCGCTCCGGCGAAACACCCCCTGTCTGCATCTGCCATATGGTAACAGCAGGAGGTGGCGGCGGATGCCGAACTATCGGATTATCGTCGATCTATCGGACCGCAAGCTCCATCTGCTGGACGGGGACACGGTCGTGCGAACGTATCCCGTCGGCATCGGGCGCATTGCGCATGCGACGCCGACCGGCAGGCTGCACATCGTGAACAAATCGCCGAACCCCGGAGGGCCGTACGGCGCTTACTGGATGGGCCTGTCCAAGCCGCATTACGGCATTCACGGCACGAACGATCCTTCCTCCATCGGCAAAAGGGTTTCGAAGGGCTGCATACGGATGTATAACCAGGACGTGACGGAGCTCGCGCGGCTCGTCCCCGTCGGAACGTCCGTCACGATCCGAAATTGACACCTTCCCTCTGCAGTGTTATAGGTTAAGGGAATATGCGGAGGGAGGCTGGATCATGAGAATATTGGTGGCGGGAGCCGGCGCGGTCGGGGGGTATGCGGCTGCCCGGATGCTGGAAGCGGGGGCGGACGTGACGCTGCTCGTGAGGGAAAACCGAAGGCGCCAGCTGGAGCGCGACGGGCTTGCGGTGATCAGTCCGCTCGGAGACTATGCGGGGGTTCCGAAGTTGATCTCGGCGGGCGAGGCGGGCGAGCCTTACGATCTGATCGTGATCGCGATGAAGGCCTACGGTTTGGAAAACGCGCTGCGCGATCTTCGTCCTTATGTCGGCGCACAGACGGTGCTTTTGCCGTTCTTGAACGGCTTCCGGCACATGGACGAGATCGCCGCCGCGTTTCCCGGGCAGCCGCTTTTGGGCGGAGTGGCCCGGATCGAATCGACGCTGGACGAGTCCGGCCGGATCGTCCACTTCGCTCCATACCATTCCTATACGTACGGTCGGGTCGAAGGCATGACCGACGAGCGTTACGCGGCGCTGCAGGCGAAACTGTCGAGTATTCCGCTGCTTCGCGAGCACGAGGACATCGTCCGGGATTTGTGGGAGAAATACTTGTTCATTACCGTCATGTCGGGCCTGACGACGCTGTTCGACGCCTCCGCAGGCGAAATCCGCGACGTGCCCGACGGCATGTCCTGGTTCGAGCGCCTGTTCGCCGAAACGGCGGAGACGATAAGGGCCGCGGGCGGCCGCCTGTCGGACGGCATCGAGACCCGGCAGCTTCAAGTCGTGGCTGGCATGTCCGCGGGCAGTACGACTTCGATGCTGCGGGATTTGCGGCAAGGTTTGCCGACGGAGGCGGCCCACATTCATGGGTACTTGCTCGAACAGGCGCGCCGGCACGGAGTTCGCGTCCCCTTGCTGGAGACGGTTTTCCAGAGACTGGCGATCTATGAGAGCAAAAGGCGGACCCCATCGCTTGAGAAAATGTGACAGGTTGTTTTTACATCGGTTGGCTTGATATCGATGGAGGCGAGCTTGGCTGAGAGAGTGCGTTGGCGTTGTGGGAGTTTAAGCTCGTGCGGCGAGCTTAACGTGGATGGCGCGCTGGCGTTGGGGGAGTTTAAGCTCGTGCGGCGAGCTTAACGGTACCTGGCGCGCTGGCGTTGGGGGAGTTTAAGCTCGTGCGGCGAGCTTAACGGGTACCTGGCGCGCTGGCGTTGAGGGAGTTTAAGCTCGTGCGGCGAGCTTAACGTGGATGGGCAAGGTAAAGCGAAAATAAGGTGTCGGCAGGGTCTTATTCGCGGACCGGCATCATCAAAGGGGAGATCTCCTTCCTCCCCGATCAAACGAAACAAGCGGGTCCGCAATCGGGCCCGCTTGCTCGCAGATTCGCCGGGAAACTCGCTTATCGGCTGGCGCCGCCTCCGCCGGAGGAACCTCCGCCCCCGCGCCCTCCCCATCCTCCGCCGCCTCGGCCGCCTCCGGACGATCCGACTCTTCGGCCGATCGATTGAAGGAGGGCATACGTCACGGCCCCGCCGGTAAACTTGAAGTCGAGAAGGAACAGCAGAACGATGGCCGCGGCTCCCAGCAGCTTGACTGGCCAGGGCAGCGAGTTCCAGAAGCCCTCTTCGCCTTCTCCTCCGTACCCGGGGGCAGGCATGTCGGCGGAACCGATGGACGAGGCGTCGATGCCGTATTCCGCCGCCATTTCGCGGATCAGGGCGCTCTGCGTAAGGAAGAACGCTTCGTCGAAACGGCCGGCGTTCCGGTTCGGAACGAAGTACCGGTCCAGAATCGCGCCGGCTTTGCCGTCGGGAATGCGGCCTTCCATGCCGTAGCCGACTTCGATCCGCACACGCTTCTCACGTTCGGCGTATAACAGCAGCACGCCGTCATGGCTTTCTTTGCCGCCGAGACCCAGCTCGCGGAACTTGGCGACCGCGTACTCTTCGATCGTGATGCCGCCCAAATCGTTCACGGTCACGATGCCGACCTGCGCCGTGCCGGTCCGCTCGTTCAGCCAGGTCGCCTGCCGGTACAGCTCGTCCCGGGTCTGCCCGGAAATGATGCCGGCTTCATCCTGCACGTAAACGCCATACCGGGAATCGCCCCGCGCCCAAGCTCCGCCCGCCGCGGCCAGCACGACGAGCGCAGCAAGACATATCGCAACGAGACGCTGCAGCCGCACTGCGGCCATATCAGAACTTCACCTCGGGGGCCGTGTCCGTCCCCTTTTGGGCTTGGAAGAAAGCCTTCTTCCCGAACCCGAACATGCCGGCATACATGACAACGGGAAATCTCCGGAGCTTCGCGTTATAGATCGAAACCGCGTCGTTATAATCTTTGCGGGCAACCGCGATGCGGTTCTCCGTCCCGGACAGCTCATCCATCAGTCGAGTGAACTGCGCGTCAGCTTTGAGATTCGGGTAATTCTCCACCACGACCAGCAGCCTGGAGAGCGCGCTGGTCAGCTCCGCGTCCGCGGCCGCTTTCTGCTCGGGCGTCCCGGCTCCGGCGAGCCGGGCACGCGCGTCGGATATCGCGGTTAACACTTCTTTCTCGTGCGCGGCGTAACCTTTGACCGTTTGGACCAGATTCGGAATCAAATCCGCACGTCGCTGCAACTGAACGTCAATCGCCGCGAATTTGCTTTCCGCGTCCGTTTCCGAAGTCACGAGCCGGTTGTAGGAACCGATGGCGGTAAAGATCACGATCAATACCAAAGCCCCGGCGATCAGCCAACCCATCGTCGAACGTTTCATTCTCCTGCCTCCGTCCATGAATGCTGCCGCCCCCTTCCGGGGGCTGTCCATTCCTACTCTACTCTCCGCATTTCCCGCGTATGATATACTCGAGGAAAAATCAGCAAGAAAAGGAGCGCATCATGCCGGATTGGTCCTATCGCACTCTGTTTCGCCCTTGGCTGCAGAAGCTGCCCACGCGGCTTGCCCGGACGCTCGTACTGCGCGGCATGGGGACCGTAAGCCGGCTCCCGGGCGGCACCCTGCTCATCAAGACGCTGGGGCACGCGGAATCGATGGCACACGCTGCTGTATGGCGGCCTCCCGGCCTTCCTCGGGGCGTTCAGCATACACTTCGAAATCGGCTATACCGACTTCATTCATCTGCTGCCTGCTTATTTCGCCGCTTTCTTGTACATAGCCGGCCTTATCTTGCTGCACCCTTACATGACGCGCCGACCGGAGGCTACTCCCCGTAAGCTTCCGGTCCGCCATCGGCGTAACCGCCCGCCGCCGCGGCTTCTTCTTCCTCTTGGGCCCGCTGTTTCATCCGTTCCAGCACGACGGCGATATCGTCCGGCTGCAGCAGCTCGACGGGCGACACGCCCCGCTCGAATTCGAAGTTGTCCCCTTCGATCAGGACGACGAACCGCCCGTTGTGGCTCGCGAGGTGGATTGATTTGCCGTAGTCCGCCATGTGCCCGCGCACCGATACGCCCGCGAGCTTGAGCTTCAGCTCCAGCTCCGGCTGGTAAGCCGTGAGCCGGGCCGCCGCCTCCAGGACGCGTTCGTGCGCCCACAGCTGCTGAAGCTCCCTCTTCTCCGAGGCGGACCAGAGCTCGAATTGCTTCTTCTCCCGCTCCATTTCCTCGATCGCTGCACCCGAGGGCAAGACCGCTTCCTCGGCTTCCGCCGCAACCGCGGCGGCGACTGCCGCCTCCGGCCACTTGGTTTCGATGTACTCCGTGAACATTTCCGCCACCTGGTCGCTGACGATCTCCGGTTTCGATTTCTCGTAGGACACGTATTTCAGGAAATCCTCGAAATAGCGCGCATGCGACGCCTGGTGGATTTTGAGCTCCCATTCCTCCAGCATCCCCGGCTCCGGCATGTGCGGGTACATGATGGACTTGATGTTCCGCGCGTTGATGGCCATCTCGACCTTCGTAATGAGGCTCCGCTCGTCGGAGATGCGGGCGATCTTGTTCTCGAAATCGCATTTCAGAAGGAACAGTAACGGATCATCGAACAATTCGTTCAGCTTGGCGAGCGCCACGATGAACGCCCCGCCCCTCACGGCGCTGGCTTCCATGTAGATCCGGATCAAATCGTCGCTCATGGCATGGAATTGGGGCTTGTCGGGGGCGGTACGGATGCGCTGAAACAGGTTGTAGTTGGGGTTGCTCGTGAGCTCATGGCCCGGTTCGACCATGAAACGCCCGATTTTGGTCGGCACCGCCTCGCTGGCGGGATTGATGTCGGCCTTGCGCTTGCCGATGCGGGCGAACTCGCCGTCGAGAAACGCCTTCAGCTCGCTGTCCTGGTACTCCTCGTGCGTAAGGGTCTGATAGTGCTTATAACGCTTGGTCGTATCGGTTTCCGAGGCGTCGGAGCGGATGACGAAGAAGCTCAGGTACTGAACGGAAAATTTCATGCGCGGCCCCATTCTCCTTGTGCGTGATCTCGTAACTCTCCTATTCTAGCGGAGAGCGATGCGATCTGTAAAAAGGAACCCGGCGGACGCTTAAGTCCATATGCGTTGAACCATAGTCGTGAATTCTTGGTGCATGGCTCCGCCGGTTTGAAGCCTAGGACTCTAAAGCGACGAGCAGGTGAACATTCTTTTCGCGGCAGAATGGGTTTCTTTCGTTTTTTTCACAGTGAATTTTCATTTTCGGTTGCTATACTGGGTGGCAAAGCTTAGTAACATCTATCCTATTGTTACGGAGGTTACCCCATGGACAACGATTCGCAGCATGTAAACGGTGCAGCTCAATCGCCGGGCAGGCACATGTTAAGCAAGGTACCGGAAGTTACGATTTTCTTCTGGATCATCAAAGTTTTATGCACAACGGTTGGAGAAACTTTTGCCGATTTCCTTAATTTCGGTCTTGGATTCGGTTTAACGAACACGACAATGATTATGGGAATCGCGTTTTTCATTTTGTTGTTTCTTCAATTCAGGGCGACGAAATATGTTCCGGTCATTTATTGGCCGACGGTTGTGCTTATAAGCGTATTCGGAACGCTCGTAACCGATAATTTAACGGATGCAATGGGTGTGCCGCTCGAGCTTAGCACAGCGGTTTTCGCCTTCCTTTTAGGACTGACATTCCTGTTATGGTACATGAGGGAAAAAACCCTCTCGATCCA
Organism: Cohnella sp. CFH 77786; assembly: GCF_019400745.1. Lineage (GTDB taxonomy): Bacteria > Bacillota > Bacilli > Paenibacillales > Paenibacillaceae > Cohnella. The sequence goes on from NZ_WJIB01000004.1 coordinate 199,782, forward strand.
TTCGATTTATACGAGACAAAGAGAAGTTTTCTATTGGCTTACCATTCTGTTCACCTTTGCGCTTGGAACGGCAGTCGGCGATTTATATTCCGAACAACTCGGCCTTGGCTATCTTTACACCGGAATAACGGTCGTCATCATCATCGCTTGCCTATTTTTGGCTTGGAGATTGAAGCTTGACGGGGTGTTGGCGTTTTGGGTTGTATATATTCTTACACGTCCGCTCGGAGCGTCCTTGGGCGATTATTTGTCCCAGCCAGCCATTAATGGCGGATTAGGCTTGGGGACCACAATGACCAGTGTCATTTTTCTTGTCGCTATTTTGGCGATTATCATTCTTCTGGCCGCGACAAAAATCGATACCCTAACCAAAAGTGAACCGGCAGAAACCAACCAGGAAAGCGGAAGCAAGCAAAAGGTTTTGACGCAAACCGCAACGGTGCTGTGTTTTTTCCTGGTTGCCGGGATTGGCGGTTACGTCCGGTTAAGCAGCAACATCGCATCGCAAACCGATCAATCAGCGTCGCAAACCGCCGGTTCGCTGCAAGCGACAAACGGTGCCGTTCAATCAGCATCGCACACCGATTCTCCGCAACCTGCATTATCCGGAAGATTATCGGATTTCATCACACTTGAAAATGACATGCTAAAGGATGTAAACGCCAATGACTTTGCTTCAGCGAATAAAGGCGCCGACGAGCTGGAGCATCAGTGGGACATCTCGGAGCCCAAGCTTAGAAAAGCCGACGGCGCAACTTGGACCCATATTGACGGAACGATTGATGTCGTCCTGGCGGCCGTTCGTTCGGGACATCCGAATGCCGGCAAATGCAAAACTGCGCTCGACAATTCGCTCCGTGTCTTGAACGCAGCAAACAAATAAGAGGAACGAGCCGTCCCGGAGGTGAGACATGAACAGCGTTCTTATTGTGGAAGACGAATACAACTTTGCCCGTTTTGTCGAACTGGAGCTGAGGCATGAGGGCTATAACGTTCAAGTAGCCTTCGACGGCCAGGAAGGCTTGTGTATGGCGCTGGAAAAGGAGTGGCATATGATCCTGCTTGACGTCATGCTCCCCGGAATGGACGGCTTCGAAGTGTGCCGCCGCATTCGCGAGCGCAAGAACACGCCCATTATCATGCTGACTGCGAGGGACAGCGTCGCCGACCGGGTGTCGGGGCTCGATACCGGCGCCGACGATTATATTCCGAAGCCGTTTGCGATTGAGGAGCTGCTGGCCCGGATGCGAGCCGTCGATCGGCGCCGTTCCTTGCTAGCGGGCAATGGGGACGTTCTGGCGTTCCGCGACCTTCGGCTGGATCCCGCCGCAAGAACGGTCTTCAGGAACGGCGAGACGATCACGCTTACCAAGCGGGAGTTCGACTTGCTTGCGGTGTTTATGAGCAACATTAAGCGCATATTGACAAGGGAGGCGCTCATCGAAAGCGTTTGGGGAGTCGGCGCCGACGTCGAAACGAACGTTGTGGACGTTTATGTGAGGTATGTGCGAAACAAAATCGGCGACAGCGGGGAAGACGGCTATATTCATACGATACGAGGGATAGGATACGTGATGCGATGATAAAGTTGCTTCAGCGTATAAACGCTTTGCCTATGAGATGGAAACTGGCAGTCTGGTTTTCATCGCTCATTATCGTTCTGTTCGTCGTATACAACGGCGCACAATATTTCGTGCTTGACCGCTGGGCGCTCGGCCAGGAAGAGCAGCAGCTTCTGAAAAGCGCGGATGAAATGGAAGGATATTTCGCAAGCGGAAAAAAGCTGGACGATCCGGAAAGCAAAAGGTTTCTGGAAAAAGTCAACGACAGCTATCAATTCATTCGCATTTTGGATGAGAAGGGCACGCCTCTGCTGACCATCAGCGAAGGATTGCCCCCCGAGTGGGTCCCGCCGGAAACATCGGTTAAACGGGAAGTGATGAGCGAATGGCACGAAGAAGATCATCTGCTTGTTTTGCGAAGCCCATTCCGTGCTAGGAATGCCCGCGGCACGATTGAAATCGTCCGCAACCTGGAAAATTACGAACGGCTCGGCCATGTCCTTTTTGCAGTGATGGCTTGCGGAGGGCTTTTCGGCATTGCGATGGGAGCCGCGGCCAGCATACTGATGGCGGGTCAATTTACGAAGCCGATTTCCCGTCTGGCCCGGACCATGGAAAATATTAAGCAGCACGGTTTGTCCGAAAGGGTTGAGATTTCGGATACCCGCAATGAAATGTCGATGCTCGGGCAAGTGTTCAATGAAATGATGGACCGTCTTGAAACGTCGTTTAGGCAGCAGAAACAGTTTGTCGAAGACGCTTCGCACGAATTGCGCACCCCGATCGCCATTATTGAAGGCCACTTGGCACTGTTAAAGCGTTGGGGCAAAAAGGACGCGTCGGTCTTGGATGAGTCGCTTGACGCTTCGTTGCAGGAGCTCAGCCGGCTGAAGGGATTGACGCAAGAGCTGCTCGCTCTGACAAAGGCCGAATCGCTGCCCGTATCGCGATCATTCGCTCCGTTCGGACCCTCCCCCTGCATCGGAAAGATTGTGGACGATTTTCGCGTTATTCATCCCGACTTCCTGTTCGAGTCGGATATTCGAATCGATTCCGGGGACAAGCTTGCCGTTTCCGAGGATCATTTCAAACAGATTCTGCTTATTATTTTGGATAATGCGGTGAAATATTCAGGGGAGAGCCGTGTCGTTCGGGTGAACTGTTTCGCCGAGGGACAAGACCGGATTGCGCTTGAAGTAGCGGATTATGGCATAGGCATTCCGAAATCGGAAATCCCGCGCGTATTCGACCGGTTCTACCGTGTGGATAAAGCGCGAACACGGTTCAGAGGCGGAAGCGGCTTGGGACTCTCCATCGCCAAAAGAATCGTTGACAGCTACGGTGGAAATATCTCCATCATCAGCAAAGAAAACAAAGGGACGATCGTGACCGTTTCATTTCCCCGTCCACAGCAGGAGAAGGAGAATCACACATGACGATCGCACAGCTGGATTTTGTGGTTTTCCAATTGATTAACGAACATGCAGGCAAGCTGCCATGGCTCGATGCCGTGATGCGCTATTTCGCACAGGACGCCGAGTATTTATTTTTTCTCGGTATCCTTGTTTATTGGTTTGCCCGAACGGACGAAAACCGGAAAATGGTTGTTGCCTCCGGGATGTCAGCCTGCCTTGCATTAGCCGCCAGTGGAGTCCTAAGCGATCTGTATTTCCGGAACAGGCCTTTTGTCCATCACCATGTGATGCAGTTGATCGGCCATCCGGCGAACGCTTCTTTCCCGAGCGATCACGCGACAGGGGGATTCGCCATCGCCGTATCGATCTGGCTGGTCAAAAGGAAGCCGGGCCGGTTATGGCTTGCGGCTGCGGCTTGTATCGGTTTCTCGCGCATATGGACAGGTGTGCATTATCCGCTTGACGTCATTGCAGGCGCTTTGATCGGTTCAGTATCGGCCTTCGCCGTTCATCGCCTCTGCAGGACGAATGCTCTAGTCGCATGGACTGCAGCCGCAATCAAATTCTATGAACGGGTTGAATCCCGCGTATGGCCTGTTCGATAACGGCATGTTTAGGAGATTGAATTCTCGCTGCAAGAATGGGAGCTCATCGTTCTGTGGGGCGATGATTTCTAAGTCTGAGTCACGCAGCGGTGATGCCATCCGAGCCCGAATTCGGAAGTTCGTACGCAAGGGCGGTCCATCGATAAAACCTTGATCCACAAGACCTCTTCGAAGCCGGAGGGGTCTTTTTCGTCCATTGCGGCAAAATCGACACGATTGACCGCGTACATTCGCCGGAACGGCTAACAGGGGAAGGCCATACGATAACATGCGGCTACGGAGAGGACGAGGGAGGGAAACCGGACGGTCAAAACCGCAGCGGGAACGGTAATCGCCGGCTGCGAAGCATGGTTATCCGAAAAATACTGCCCCGTTCCTGAGAAGAAGGCAACGCCTTCGCCGCCAAGGTCCTGAACGTGGAGATCCGCAGAACACGTTCTTTGTCTTCACGGGTAAGCGAAAACCTTTCTTATTCCGGGAAAGGAGGTGGTAAGCATGGGATACGGGTGTCATGACCATGTCCAAAGATTCTACTCCAAAAAGCGCAAAGTCAAAGTATTCAACATCAAAAGAGTCAAAGTCAAAGTATTCAACATCAAGAAAGTCAAAGTGAAAAAATTCAATATCAAAAAGATCAACCTCAAAAAGTTCAACGTCAAAAAAATCAACGTCAAAAAGGTCAAAGTCAGAAAACGCAATATTAAAAAATTCGATTTCAAGAAAAAACACCACCATCACCACTGGAAAAAGCACCATCACGGGAAGCACCACCACTGGTAATAACGGCACCATCCCTTCCCGCATTCCGTTAGCCGCATGGAAGAAATCCGACTCCGCCGGGGGAATGATTTATAAGGGGCGCCAGGCGGCGCCCTTTTTTTTCCATCCCGTGCGGATATGGGAGGGAAACCCGGTACATACTGTGCGAGAGGTGATGACGCCATGAACGCTCAAAGAGCGAAAGAAATCGCCGAGTCCCCGGAAATGGTCGACGTCTCGTATTACGGCGTTCCCGTGTATATCCAGCACGTGAACGCGGGAGCCGGAACGGCGAGAATTTTCCCGCTCGACAAGCCGGGCGAGGAGCAGACCGTTCCGCTCGACACGCTGACCGAAGGATTCGAGACCGAAACGGACCTGCCGTTCGTCTGAACCCGCGCGGGCTACGATTGCCCGCGCATCCATTCCTCGTAGAGCCGGTCCAGCCGCTCCTTCAGCCTCTCGCGTTTCGCCCAGCCTTCGGCGAGCGCCGTCAGATCGGCCGACGATTCCGCTTCGGCCAATTCGGCGTCAAGCCGGGCGAGCTCGGCTTCCGCCTCCGCGATGGCCGCTTCCCATGACCGGGGATCTGCAGCGGCCTCCGCTTTCGCGGCGGAGGCCTTCTCCCGTTTCGCCTGTGCCTGCGGAGCGGCGACTGTGCCGGGTTGGCTCGGCGGTCCGGCTGCCGGACTGGCGGATAGATGATCTTCGGCCGGGCGGTGGCTGGCGCTCTTCTCCCGGTAGTCGTCGTAGTTCCCGAGGTACGCGGTCAGTCTGCCGCCGCGGATTTCCCAGATCCGCCCGGCGAATCGGTTGAGGAAGTAGCGATCGTGGGAGATCGCCAACACCGTGCCGGAGAATTCCTCCAGCGCCTCCTCCAGCGCTTCGCGCGACGCGATGTCCAGATGGTTGGTCGGCTCGTCGAGCAGCAGCAGGTTCGGCTTCCGATGCATGAGGAGCGCCAGGCGAAGCCGCGTCCACTCTCCGCCCGACAAGGAACCGACCGATTTGAACACGTCAGGCCCGTAGAACAGCTGTTTGGCCAAACGATGGCGTGCCTCCCCCTCCTCCAGCCGCGCTTGTTCCCGGAAGAATTCCAGCACGCTGCGCCCTCCGTCGGCGGGCTTCTCTTCCTGCCCCAGGTATCCGACGTCCACCCGGGCTCCCAGCGCGATCTCGCCGCCGTCCGGCTCCAGTTCCCCGAGCAGCAGCTTGAACAGCGTGCTCTTGCCCGAACCGTTGTCCCCGACGATCGCCGTCTTGTCGCCGTAGCGGAGACTTCCGTCGATGCCGGCGAGAATCGTGCGGGAACCGAAGGATTTGCGAAGTCCCCGGAAAGCGAAGACGTCATGGCCGGAACGGTCCGCCGGGGCCGCGCCGAATTCCGCCGTTCTGCGCTCGAGCACGGGGCGTTTCACCTTCCCCATCCGCTCCAACGCCTTACGCATCGAGGCCGCCCTTCGGAAGAACTTCCCGTTGCCCCCGATCCTGCCCCATGTTTCCAGTTGCTTGATCGCTTCCTCCATTTTCGAAATCTTTTTCTGCTGCTCCTGGTATTCGGCGAACTGCTTCAACAGCCGCTCTTCTTTCTCCTTGAGGTAGCCGGTGAAGGTTGTGGGGTACACGGCAGCCTCCCCGTCCTCGATCTCTACGATTCGGGTGACGGCTTGGTCCAGGAAGTAGCGATCGTGCGACACGATGACGCAGGTCCCGGGGTAGTCCCGGAGATACGCTTCGAGCCATTCGACGCCGGCCAGGTCCAGATGGTTGGTCGGTTCGTCGAGGAGGAGCAGCGAGGGCCTTTCGATCAACAGGGAAGCGAGCGCCGCCTTCGTCTTCTCGCCGCCCGACAGCGACGCGAATCGGCGCTCGAATTGGCCGGCGTCGATCCCGAGACCGGAGGCAACTTGAGCGATGCGGGCTTCCATCTCGTAGCCGCCCCCGAGCTCGAAACGTTCCTGGGCAGACGAATACTGCCGCAGCATCTCGCCCAGCCGGGCCGGATCGGCGGAGAGCCCTGGATCCGCCATGGACTGCTCCAGCTCGCGCATCCGTTCCTTCAGGCGCAGGACCTCGCCGTACCCTCGCGCCAATACATCGTAGAGGGTCAGAAATTCACCCGTTTCCGGGATCTGCCGCAAATAACCGATTCGGGTTTCCTTGCGGATGGCCAGCATGCCTCCGTCGGGAGACTCCTCTCCCGCGAGGAGGCGGAGCAGCGTCGTTTTGCCGCAGCCGTTGCGACCGATCAGGCCGACCCTTTCCCCTTCGGGAATTTCGAACGTGATATCTTCGAGCACCAGCTTGGCGCCGTGGTATTTTTTCAAATGTTGGCAGCTGACGATCATCTTGAGTTCCTCCTAGGTGGATTCCCTCTCGACAAATCCTGAATGATGGCGAAAAACGGCAAAAGACGCGGGAAACATCCCGCGTCTTCGCCTTCGTTCATCCGATGAGGCCGAGACAGGAATCATTTCGCGATGGGAATAACCGTATGGGTAAAAATGGACAGACTTCTCCCGTCGGCCATTCCTGCATGCACGATGCCGGCTGCCTGAATAGGCTCCCGGCTCAATTGGTTATTCTCGCATTCGCGATTCATCCTGCCTCACCTCCTTCCAGTGAATTGGAATCAGAATACCATACAATCGGGCTGTCCGCAATTCCGGCGGAGCGGGTAGTGCCGAAACGAGTTGCCGGAGCGGGTCCGAACGAAGAAGATCAGGAGCCGACGTACCGGTCGTACAGCGTTCTCGCCCGGGACGGGTCTTCCGTGCCTTGAACGAGCACCCTTCCGTCCGGGAAGAGCACGAGACGCTCCCCTTCCGGCAGCTCGGCCCGGAGCAGGAACGGGTTGCGGCTGACCGTGCAGGAAGGGGCGAGACGCCGCTCCCACGCTTCCAGGTCGAAAGGCCGCGCCCCCTGGATCTGCACCGTTTCCCTGCCGCACAGCGTGGCGGCATCCTCCGCGTCCGCCTCCAAAGCCGGGTACTGCCGCAGCCGGCAGGTCGGGCAATCCTTCCTCGGCTCGGGAAGCTTCAGGTTCATCGAATGGTAATGCCAGACCTCCAGCGACAGCAGCCCGCCCCGGCGTGCGCCGGCGTCGCCGACCATGTGCTTCAGCGCTTCGACGGCCTGGAACGAGGCGATGATATCCACGATGGGAGCGATGACGCCTACCGTATCGCAGGTCTGCCCCCCGCCGCCGTCCCCCGACCCGATCAGGCAGCGCAGGCAGCACGTTTCCCCGGGAACCAGCATCGCGGTCATGCCTTGCGCGCTGACCGCGCCTCCGTAGACGAACGGGATTCCTTTTTTGAAGCAAGCGTCATTCAGCAGCAGCCTCGTGCGGAAATTGTCCGTCCCGTCCAGCACGAGATCGATGCCTTTCATCAGCTTCTCCGCGTTCAGGGGGGTGACGTCGGACACGATCGGATCCAGCTGTACGTCCGAGTTGATGCGCGCCAGCTTCCTCCCTGCCGCCACCGCCTTGGGCAGCGCCCCGGCGACGTCCTCTTCGTCGTACAGCATCTGGCGCTGCAGATTGCTCGGCTCCACGTAGTCGCGGTCGACGATGCGGAGCGTCCCGACGCCCGCGCGAACCATATGGCTCGCGAGCACCGTCCCCAGCGCGCCCATCCCGACGATGAGCACGCGGGAGGAAGAGATCCGCCGCTGCCCTTCCGGACCGATGGGAGCGAACAGCGTTTGCCTGGAGTATCGTTGATTCGGCGTGATCGGCTGCATGATCATCCTTCCCGCCGCAGGCACGCGCTTATCGGACGGCGATGGGATTTCGTTCATCCGCCGGAAACGGCCTGCAGCACCCTCAGCTTGTCGCCGGGCTGGATCGGAATGTCCAGATCGTCCAGCCAGGCGATATTATCGTCATTATAATAGAGCAGGACATGCTCGCGCACGTTTCCTTGTTCATTATAGAGATGTACCCTCAGCAAGGGATACGTCTCGACCAGAAGTCGCAGCGCCTCGGCGAGCGTGCCGGCCTCCAGCGGGAATCGCGTCCGGCCCCGGGTGCAGTCGCTGATCAGAAGCGGAACGCTGACCTCAAGCTGCATCGGCGGTCAATCCTCCACGATCCATGGTTTCACGCACAGGATGCGGGACAGCTGGCCGGGAAGCCGCTCCCAGGTGCGGCCGCGGTCCAGCGAGCAGAACAATTCGCCGGAGGTCGTGCCGAAATAGAGGCCGTACGGATCGAACGCGTCTACCGCCATGGCGTCGCGCAGCACGCTGACGTGATGCGGCTCGTCCGGCGCCGCGTCACCGACCGGCGACCAGCGGTTCTCGCCCTTGTACATGCCGTACACAAGCAGCTTGCCTCCCGATACCGAGCGCTGCTCGCTGCTTTCCAGCGGGAGGAGGAACAGATCCCCGCCAGGCGAGACGACGATCGGGAACCCGAACGGGGCATCGCCATCCCGCAAGGTCACGCCGTCTTCGATCGTGAACCAGCTGTCGCCGCCGTCCGTCGATTTGAAAACGCCGCCATGTTCTTGCATGTACAACGTGTCGGGATTAAACGGATCGAGAACCATTTTGTGCACGCAGAACCCGACTTCTTCCTGAGGCTGGCCGGTCGGAACGCGGGCCAGTCCTTGGTTGCGGGGGGTCCATGTCTCGCCCCCGTCCTCGGTGCGGAACACGCCGACAGCGGACATGGCGACCCACATCCGGCGCGCATTCCGGGGATCGATCAGGATCGTGTGCAGGCACATGCCTCCCGCTCCGGGGAACCAGCCCGGCCGCGTCGGATGCTTCGTCAGGCCGTCCAGCTCGCGCCAGGTCGTCCCGCGGTCGCGGCTGACGAACAAACCGGCCTCTTCGGCGCCCGCGAACAGCGTGTCCGGCTCCGACGGATGCCCCGGCACGAGCTGCCAGATGCGGTTCAAGCTGAACCCGGTCTCCTTGGGGTAGGACGGCCCCTGCTCGATTTGCGTCCAAGTCTCGCCGAAGTCCTCGGACACGCGGATCGTCGCGCCGTACGCGGCATGCGAGGTGCCCGCGAAAATCCGGTTCCCGTGCCGGCTGTCCCCCAGTACGCTGTAAACCTCCCATCCCGGAAGGAAGGGACCTTTCAAGCTCCATTCTTTGCGGTTCTCATCGGACGCGTACAGGAAGACGCCTTTGTTCGTACCGACCAGCAATGCCATTCGCTTCGCCATTGAATTGGAATACCTCCCGTGATTGGGTGCCGGTTCCGGGATGCCGCTTCTCTACATTGGAATTCGAGAATCCGCGGACCAAATCCTGCCGGCTGGCGGGGAAAGCGGCATCAAATTTGGGGCCGATCCTCATCCGCTTCTTGGAATGATGGCAATCCATATGCCCCGCTACTCGGTTTTCCACTCATCCGGCAACAGTCTCCGGTATCGGGCTTGGCGGTATCGGTCGTCGACCAGAACGAGCACGCCCTTGTCCGTTTCGGAACGGATCAGCCTGCCGCCCGCCTGCTGCACCTTGTTCATGCCCGGGTATACGTACGCGTAATCGAAGCCGTTTCTTCCCGTTTCGTCGAAATACCGTTTCAGCGTTTCCCGTTCCGGTCCGACCTGCGGAAGGCCGACGCCGACCACGACGACGCCGTTCAACCGGTCGCCCGCGAGGTCGATGCCTTCGGAGAATACACCGCCCAGTACGGCGAACCCGGCGAGCGGTCCGGATTGTTCCTCCGCATAGGCGGACAGAAACCGGGCCTTCTCCTCCTCCGCCATCGTCGGATGCTGAAGAAGCGCTATCGCTTGCGTACCCTCGGCTACAAACCCCTCGTAAACGGCATTCATGTACTCGTAGGAAGGAAAGAAGAACAAGTACTTGCCGGGCCGCTCTTCCAGCAGCTCCCGGAGAAGGCGGACCAGCGGCTGTACGGACCGTTCGCGGTCCGCATAACGGGTCGACAGCGGAACGACCGACACCTCCCACTGTTCCTTGGCGAACGGCGACGGCACCGCGAGCCCGTAATCTTCCGGCTCCGCGCCGAGCATGTCCTTGAAATACGCAGCCGGCGTCAGCGTGGCCGAGAAGTAGACGCGCGAGCGGAACCCTTGGGCCGTTTGGCGAAGCAAATGCGAGGGATCGAGGCAGAAGAGCTTCAGACGCACGTCGTTTTTCGAAAATTCCGCGTAAGTCGCGAACCTCTCGTCGTACAAGCTTCCGATCCGCACGAAAGCCTGGACCGCGTAATAGGCGTCAAGCAGCGGCTGCGGCGCCGATTCGGCGCGCTGCAGAACGAGTTCCGCTTGTCCGGCGAAGGCCTCGGCCAGCTGGAGGAGCGTTTCCGGCGCCTCCTTCCACACCCGGTGCCGGTCTTCGCCCTCTTTGCGCAGGGCGATGAAATGGCCGTTGATCGCTTTGGCCGCTTGAAACACGCCGGGATTCACCCCTTTGTATTCCCGCTGGATGGCCAGAAAATCGGACTTTCGAAGCTCGGCGGAGAACATTTCCCGCGCCCGGTCCACCAGGTTATGGGCTTCGTCCGCCAGCAGCGCCGTTTGCTTCTTCTGCTCGCCGCTCAGCCGTTTTAAGGAAACCCGAGGGTCGAAAACGTAGTTGTAGTCGCAAATGACGGCGTCCGCGGCATAGGCTGCGTCCAGGGAAAACTCGAATGGGCAAACCCGATGCTTGCGTGCATACCGCTCGATGACGAGCCGCGTCATGAGCGTTTCGTTCGCCAGCATATCCAGCAGCGCGCCGTTGATCCGGTCATAATAGCCGTCCGCGAATTCGCAGAATTCCTTGCTGCAGCGGACCTCCTCCCGAAAGCAAATCTTCTCCTTCGCCGTCAGGGTGACGGCCGGCAGGTGCAGCCCCCCATCCCGCAGCAGGGCAAGGGTGTCTTCCGCCGCGGTGCGGTTCGTTGTCTTGGCGGTCAGGTAGAACAGGCGGCGGATATGCCCTTGTCCGATCGCCTTCACCGCGGGAAACAGAACGGACACCGTCTTGCCGATGCCCGTCGGCGCTTGGGCGAACAAGCCGACGCCTTCCTCCAGCGACTTGTACACGGCTCCGGCCAGCTTGCGTTGTCCCGGACGGTACGCGGCGAACGGGAACGCCAGCCGGGCGATGCTCTCGTCCCGGAGCCGCGCATTCCGGAGCGACATCCGGGCATAAGGGGCATACGCTTCGATGGAGGCCATCACCGCCCGCTCCAGCTCGGCGAATTCCTCCTCGCGTTCGAACGCGACGGTCTCTCCCCTCTCCACATGGACATACGTTAGCCGAATCCGAATCTTCGGAATGCCGATTTCTTTCGAGTAGAGATAGGCATAGCACATCGCTTGCGCCCAATGGACCGGATATTGCCGTTCGTCGATCGTCTTCGGGTCCAATACCGTGGACTTGATCTCCTCCACCACGATCCGGTCGCCGTCCTTTCGCAGCCCGTCGCAACGGCCTTCCAGCACGAAAAGGAGATCCCCATACGGAATCTCCGAAGACAGAAACACTTCCTTGCGGTCGTTCTCCCCGTATCCGCCCTGCACCTGCCGGTGAATCCTCGATCCCTCCGCCAGCGCCACGGGCGAACGGAACCCGGTTTCGATATCGCCGCGCCTGTATGCGTACTCCACCAGGGACCGGACGGAGATGCGAACGACTTCCGGCATGTCAGCCTCCCGCGCGCGCACCTACGAATTCCTCCAAATCGCGGTCCCCCTTGGACTGGTTGCAGGTATTACAGGCGCAAACGCAATTGTCGGGCGTCGTGTGGCCGCCCTTGGCGCGCGGAAGCAGATGATCGATCGTATCGCCGTATTGCCCGCAAAAATGGCACGTATGTTTGTCCCGAGTGAGAATGTATCGCCGGAAAGCCTTGTTGCTGAAAAGGCGGCGGATCGTGTGGCGGTTCACCACGACGGCCGCGCGTTCCTTGACGAGCGTAACCGCGAGCTCCAGGTCGATTTCCTGGAACCATCTGCGGCCCTTGTCCGTCCGTCCCCGCATGCGGATGAAGCCCTGCCGGGTCGGCACCAGAAGCGAGGGATCGGCCGGATCGGCGACCGCATGGCCTGCCGACTCCGGCTGCCTGTTCCGGGGCGGCTTGGCCGGGCGGAGCGGCGGCTTGGCCGGGCGAGTCAGCTCCGCGGCGCGGGGCGGCTTGGCCGGGTGGCTCGGCTGCTCTGGGCGGGGCGGCTGCTTGGACCGCTTCGGCTCCTCCTTGAAACCGGAGGGATCGTCGGAATCGGGGCCGGTTGACGGCTTTGCGGCAGGTACGGCGGCACGCTGCTTCTTCGAACAGCTCTTGCACCGCCCCCGGCGGGACTGCTCGCCGGACCGGCGCCCGGTCCTCCGGCGGAATTCGCTTAGCGGCTTGCTTTCGCCGCAAGCCGCGCATTGCTTGGATACGACCGTTTCCGCGTCCGCCATCCGGCTTCACTCCCCTTCCCGACCGGCCTTCCCGACGAAGTGCCGCTCGATTTTTCTGCTGATGAATAAAGATGCGGCGATAAACAACACGACGTAGACCCCTTCGAGTGGCCGCTCGATAAACCTGCCGACGTCATGACCGATGTAGGAAACGGCCAAGACCATGATCGCTTTGCCGCATGCGATCGCGATGATGAAGGACCGGACGTTCATCCGGGCGACGGCCGCGGCCATGTTGATGACCACGAAAGGCCCGACCGGGAACAGGCTGAGCAGGAAAACGTAGCTGAACGCATTGCGCCGGACCCAGACGAGGGCTCGCTGCACCTTCGGTTTCCTCATCCAGCGTTCGAGGCGGGGATGGCCCGCGATGCGCCGCACGATGAGGAACGTGGTGACGCAGCCGGCCACGATCCCGATCCAGGAATAGAGAAAGCCCAGCCACATTCCGTAAACCGCCGCGTTGACGCCCACGATGAGAATGGTCGGCAGCGGGGGAACGAAAGACTTGGCAAACGTCAACAGAATGCCGGGCAGCGGACCGAGCGAACGGTAGCTTTCCAGCCATCTTCGGAGATCTTCTTCCGTGAGGGAAGACAAATAATCGGACAGACCCATGTTTCACCCGCGCTTGGACATGAACTCACCTTTTGAGTATACCATGGCAAGGCCAAAGAAACAGGCACCCCTTGCGAGGTGCCTGCGGAATGTTTTAACTGCGGATATATCGGATGACCAATCGTTCCGCCTCGTTCAGGATGGAGTCTCTGATCGCCAGGGATGCACGCTCTAACCCGGTTTTTCCGGGCTACAGCACCTCTGAACGCAGGGATGCACGCTCTAACCCGGTTTTTCCGGGCTACAGCGCCTCTGAACGCAGGGATGCACGCTCTAACCCGGTTTTTCCGGGCTACAGCGCCTCTGAACGCAGGGACGCACGCTCTAACCCGGTTTTTCCGGGCTACAGCGCCTCTGAACGCAGGGACGCACGCTCTAACCCGGTTTTTCCGGGCTACAGCGCCTCTGAACGCAGGGATGCACGCTCTAACCCGGTTTTCCGGGCTACAGCGCCTATGAACGCAGGGATGCGCTCTAACCCGGTTTTTCCGGGCTACAGCGCCTATACCTCCCCAATTTGGACGCCCCTTTCCGAAACATAGTTGCTATTGCATCGGCAGCCAGTTGACTTTCCAGACACCGTCTTTGTTCAGGGTCAACCCGAAGTGCTTGACGCTCTCGGGATCCTTGCTGCCGTCCGACATGACTACCCAAGCGGAATCGCTTTTGATTTGCTCTTCGAGACGGTAACGTTTCTGATACGTCTCCCACTGCTGCCTGCTCCGTTCTCTCCCCTCGGGGTCGTTCTCCACATCCTTGAGAAATGTCTCCAGATCGGGGGTCGCAAACTCGTGGCCTTGGGCATACAGGGCGTGCACCGTTCCATAATCCCCTTCCCGGTTCGCCTCGACGTAATACCGGAAAATCTCGAGCGGCCGCTTGCCCTTGAGCAATTCGTCGGACTTCTTCTCCGCATATTCCTGATATGCTTGCTTTTCTTCCTCGCTCATCAGCCACTTCGGGTCCGCCGGCTGCTCTCCGGATTGGTCGATGACTTTATACGCAAACGGATTCGGAATGAAATCCTTCTTGTCCACGTACCCGATATATCCGCCCGGAGCATGGAACTGATAGCGGCCGCCGACCTCCCCTTGGATCCAAATCGGTTCCAGCGCCGGCGGCGCGTCGATCGTTTGCCCGTCCTCCCGGTACACCGTCGCCCCCGGCTTCAAAAATCCTTCCTTCGCTTTCGCGGGATCCCACGCCTCGAGCGCTGAAGCCGGCACCCATTTATCCCCCGCATAAGGGGAATCGTAGGTTACGATATTCACCCTCATCCACTCGCCGTATCGCGCGGTGACCTGCAAGACCTTGCCCGGCTCCAGCTCGAAACCTGAAGGCTTCGGCTCACCGGGATACATCCGGAAGGCAACCGGAGTTTTCACGATCATCTCATACGGCTCGACTTTCTCGGCCCGGTCCTTGTCGTCCTCGGTCAAGTACCACTTCGGAATCCAGCCTTCGGACGGGATCGACGACATCAAGGGGTTCACGACGTAGACAAAATCCCCCTGTTTCTCCTTCACGAAGTAAAACGAACCCGGCGGAGCCACGAACAAAACGGGCACCGAGCCGCCATAGGCCTCGGGCTTCTCCAGCACCTCCACTTCGCTCTTCAGGGAATAAGGTCCCTCTCCCCACCGCATTGCCTGCGACGGTTCAGGCTGCACGGCGGAAGGCGAGGATATGTCGGGATAAAGAGATCGAGTCTGACCGTCGTCCGGCCGATTCCCCGCATAAACCGCGATTCCCGCCGCCAGCACCACCGCGAAAACCGCAATGCCCAGCGCCGCACGCCTCCCCCGTCCACCCGCCCGAACGCGTTCCCGCTCCATTTTCGCAACCTTCTCCTCTATCTTCATAATATTGTCCATCGTAAAAGTTCGGCGGACGAGCGGCTCGTTCCGCAGTCCCCGGTACCACTCCGGATTAGGCTCTTTCATGCGCGTACTCCCCTTTCCATGCGGCGTTCACTTTGCTTCGGGCGCGCGACAGCCGCGATTTGACCGTGCCTTCCGATACTCCCAGCAGCTGCGCGATTTCCTTCTGGGTCATGCCGTATTTGGCATCCAAGACGAGCACCTCGCGGAATTTCGCCGGCAACCTCATCACGAGCTCCCAGATCTCCTCGGACAGCATCCTCCCCATCGCGTCTTGCTCGGCGGACGGATGAGTTTCCCGCGTCACTTGCCGATCCACCAGCATGACCTTGCGCACGAACGCCGCCCTCCGATGGTTGACGGCGATATTGCGGGTAATCGCGAGCAGCCACGTCCGCATCGACGATTCGCCCCGGAACGAGCCGATCTTCCGGTACACCCGCAGAAACACGTCCTGGGAAACGTCATCCGCCATCTCCGGGCTGCGGGTCAGCAAGAACGCGTAATTCCACACGTCCTTCCCGTACGTCACCATCAACTCCCGGAAGCCGTCCGCGTCCAATCGCTCGACCAGCTTCCAATATTCCCGCTCCATAAATTCACCTCGACCATTAGACAACGCAAACGTCCCGTTAGTTCCGCCGTGTTTTCAAGTTATCGGATTCGCGCCGGGTGGGAATCGTACACAGAGAAGGTCCGAAAGGAGGCTGACGGCGTGGAGAGCACCGAGGAATTCGTCAAGAAGCTCAAGGACAACGAGAAAAAGCAGGAACACAACCGAAGACATGGCGAGGGGGATCCGGGCAAAGTGCTGCCGAACAAACGCAAAGGCACGATGAAATGAATAGACATCGCCGCCGAGTGACAGCCATGGCATCCGGGAGACCGGGGTCATGGCTTTTCGTGCGACAGGAGGGAATTCCCTTTACAGCCGGCGGGAAATGACGATACTTAGAGAAGAAGGCATCATGCAGCACGACAATCGAACTCAGAAGGGGACTTTTTCTAAAATGGTGGATTTTGCGAAAATCGATTATTGGGCCGTGATACTGGCTGCGCTGGCGACGATGGTTCTCGGGTTTCTATGGTACTCTCCCGTGCTGTTCGGCAAAGCCTGGGTCAAGCAGATGGGCAAGAAAATGGAGGACATGTCCGGCGGAGGCGCGCTGACTTACGTGCTGACGGCACTGACCGCGCTGGGCGGTTCCTTCATCCTGGCGCTGCTCGTTACCCTGGGCGGGGAAGCGACGATCGGCTGCGGCTTGGGCTTGGGACTGCTGCTCGGCCTCGCCGTGTCCCTCAAAATCGGCATGAACTACCTGTTCGAAGGCCGCTCGCCGACGCTGTACCTGATCACGGTCGGCTATCATATCGTTTCGTTCCTCGTCAGCGGACTGATCATCGGCGCCATGCAAGGGTGAACGCCGCCGCATAGGGCGGACACACCCTCGCAGCCACAGCCAATTAAAACGGCTACGCCGTCCTTTTCGGACGGATAGACGTTTTATCGGAGGTGATTCAGAAAACGGATGTTATACTTTCTGAATCACGCAAAAAAGCGCCTTCGCGGACGGCCGCGGAGGCGCTTTGCCATGCCAAGGTTATCCCTGCTTCAAACGGGGAGCGAGCCGACCCCGCATGAACAGCCAGCTCAGCATCGGGGCGCTGCCGATCAGCAGCATCATCCAATTGATGACCATGGGCGCCTTGCTGATGCTCAACGTGACGATGAATACCGTCATCCCGACGATTCTCCCCGCGTTGAGCGAGAGCTCCCGCAGCACCACGTACTCCGCCCGCTGCCGGACGCTCTGTTCGTTCGTGCCGATCAGATCGAACACCGAGGACGTCATCGGGATCGTGAAGAACGGGATGAACAGCGAAGTGCCGATGCCGAAGACGAGCAGCGTCGTGAAGTTCACGCCGAAGAAGAAAGGCAGGATCACGAGGGTCATCGCCACCGTGCCGACCAGCATGCCGATTCTCCGCCAGCGCGGCTTCAGCCATCGGCCGACGGCGTAGAAGGTGACGAACGCGACGATCTGCGTGATCGACGAATAGTTTCCGAGCTTCATTTCGCTGCCGGTGTGAATGTAGACGAGCAGCCCGATCATGACGCCGAAGACGGTCTCGCGGAAGCCTTGGGCGATCAGCGCCCCGATGACCGGACGCCACGGACTGTCCGGAATCCGCCAGATTCGCACGGGCAACCCCCATTCGTACCGGCCCTCCATCTTTCGGTTATGCAGCAGGAAACTGACCAATACCCCCGCCACGAAAACGCCGAGCGATACCATGAACATGATTCGGTACCCGCGCTCCCCCGACATATGGGAGATCAAATAGCCGGAGGCCCAAGGAGCCGCCATGCCGACGAGGGAACCGGTCACCCCGGTAAGTCCGTTGAATTTATCGCGGTTGCGGGCATCCGTCGCTTCGAAATAGACCACGTTGAAACCGAGCCAGAACATGCCGACCGCAATCCCCTGCACCATGCCGAGAAGCCAGACATAATGGGCGGCCCCCTTGCCCAGCAGCAGCACGATCCCGTAAAAACACGCCGACACCGCGATTCCGATCCGCAAGCACGTGCCGCTCCGCCCCCGTTTGGCCCAACAGCCCCCCACCCAGAAGGTGATCGCCATGAAAACGTGGGTGAGCAGCGTAAACCAGCCGAGAAGCACGAAGTTATGCGTCGCTTTCCATATGTAGATACCCAGGAACGTCCCGGATATCATGGTCGCCGTTACGAATAGTCCGTTCACCAGCAGCAAAAGCCGGGTCTGGCCGTCGAGCCGCCCGTTGCCGGAAGTATTGCCTAAGGGCATGCGGCCTGTCTCCTTTGCTAGGACTGTAAGAGCGGTGCCGGTTTCCATCCGAACACCGTCTTACTCTGCCCAAAAAAGGAGACCTCGATTAGTGCCCGGCGGCCGATTCGAGATGGCCGAACTGGTTCATGAACATGCCGTAGTATACGCCTTGGCGGGCCATCAGCTCATCGTGGCTGCCTTGCTCGACGATTTGCCCCTGATCGATGACCATGATGCGGTCCGCCTCGCGGATCGTGTTCAGCCTGTGGGCGATAATGAAGGACGTCCGCCCTTTCATCGCCTGCAGCAGGGCTTCCTGGATCTGCAGCTCCGTCCGGGTGTCGATGCTGCTCGTCGCTTCGTCCAGGATCAGAATCGAAGGCTTGGCCAGAAATACCCGCGCGATGGCCAGCAGCTGGCGCTGGCCTTGGCTGAGATTGCCCCCGTTCTCCGAGAGCACCGTGTCGTAGCCGTTCGGCAGCCTGCGGATGAACGCCTCCGCGCCCGCCATCGAGGCGGCCTCCCGAATTTCCCCGTCCGTCGCGTCCGGCTTGCCGTAGCCGATATTTTCCTTGATCGTGCCCGAAAACAAATACGTGTCCTGCAGCACGATCCCGAAGCAGCGCCTAAGGCTGTCCAGCGTATAGTCGCGGATATCCCTGCCGTCGATTCGGATAGAGCCCCCGGTCACGTCGTAGAAACGCGTCAGCAGGTTCACGATCGTCGTCTTGCCCGCGCCGGTCGGACCGACGAGCGCCGTGCTGCTGCCGGCCGGCGCCTCGAAGCTGATGTCGCGCAGGATCGGAACGTCCGGACGGTAGCCGAAGTCGACCCGCTCGAAGCGGACGTGTCCGTCCGGACGGTCGAGCGGCACCGCTTCCGGCCGGTCCGCAGGCTCCTCTTCCTCGTCCAGCACCTCGAACACCCGCTCCGCCCCCGCGATGCCGGATTGGAGCAGGTTGAAGGTGTTAGCCAAATCATTGAGGGGCCGCACGAACTGACGCGAGTAGCTCAGGAAGCTGGCGATCACGCCGACGGTGATGAGGCTTTCCACGGCCAGCCAAGCCCCGGTGATCGCGATGGCGGCGAACCCGAGGTTGCCGATCACGTTCATGATGGGCATGAGGAAGCCGGAGCGGATTTGCGCCTGGATGCCTACCCGGCACAATTCCTCGTTGATGGCGTCGAACTCGCGGATGACCTCCTGTTCCCGGTTAAACGCCTTGACGATGTGGATGCCGGAAATCGTCTCCTCCACGTGGCCGTTTAACACCCCAAGGCGGACCTGCTGCTCCTTGAAGAGAGGCCCGGTCTTGCGCGCGATCGTCTTCGTGAGCAGAAACACCGCAGGAACCGTAATCAGGCTCGCCAGCGTCAGAAGCGGGCTCAAATAGAGCATCATGGCGAGCGCGCCCAGGATGGAGATCGAGCCGGTCATCGCCTGCACGACGGCTTGCGCCACCGTCGTGCTGACGTTGTCGATGTCGTTGGAAAGCCGGCTCATCAATTCCCCGTGGGAACGCGTGTCGAAGAAGCGGAGCGGAAGCTTCTGGATTTTGGCGAACAGCGCGCGCCGCAGGCTCATGACCATCCGCTGCGACACGCCCGCCATCAGCCAGCCTTGCGCGAACGTGAGCGCCCCGTCGGTCGCATACGCAGACACAAGCGCGATCAGGGCGATTTCCAATCGGGTGAAATCGACGTAGCCGCCTTCGGGCGACATGGAATCGATGGCGACGCCGATCAAGTAGGGCCCGGCCAGCGTAATCGCGGAGTCGGCGAGCACCATGGCGAAGATGAACGCCAGCAGCGCCTTTTCCTTGCCGAAATAAGACCACAGACGCCGCAGCGTCGTTTTCCAATCCTTGGGCTTGGCAACGGGACCTCCGCGTCCGGGATGACCCCCGCCGAAACCGCCGATGCCCGGTCCGGCGGCGGGTCTTGCGCTTGCAGCGGACGGATTATTGGGCGCTTGGGACATCCGCCTTCGCCTCCTTCCCGATCTGCGATCGGAAAATTTCCTGATATGCGCGGCAGCTCTCGAGCAGTCGTTCGTGCGAGCCGATCCCCGAGATTCGCCCGTCGTCCAGCACGACGATCCGGTCGGCGTCGATGACGGAGGTGATGCGCTGGGCGATCACCAGGCAGGTGATCCCTTGCGCGTACGCCTTGAGCGCCTCCTTGATCCGGGTTTCCGTCGCCGTGTCCACCGCGCTCGTGCTGTCGTCCAGGATCAAGATGTCCGGCTTGCGGACGAGCGCCCGGGCGATCGAGAGCCGCTGCTTCTGGCCTCCGGAGAGGTTGACTCCTCCTTGTCCGAGCCGCGCCGCGTACCCTTCGGGGAAGGACAGGACGAACGGCTCCGCCTGGGCCATTCGGGCGGCTTCCGCAATCTCTTCCATGGAGGCGTCTTCTTTGCCCCACCGGATATTGTTCTCGATCGTCCCGGTGAACAGGACGGATTTCTGGGGCACGACGGCGATTTTCCGCCTCAGGAGGCTGGGGTCGAGCGTCCTGACGTCCACGCCGTCGATGAGGACCGTGCCGGACGTCGCATCGTAGAACCGGGGGATGAGGCTGACCAGCGTCGTTTTGCCCGCCCCCGTGGAACCGATAATCCCGATCGTTTCCCCCGGCATGCAGGCGAAAGAAACGTCGCGCAGCACCGGATCCCCGGACGCCCCCTCATAGGAGAAGGTGACCCGGTCGAACTCGATTTTGGCAGCGTTCCCGGCGCGGTTGCCGGACGGCGGCGCCTGCTCCATCCGGCCGTTTTCCGCGAACACCTCTCCGATCCGCTCCGCCGAAGCTTTCGCTCGGACGAACATGTTGAACACGAACGAAATCATGAGCAGCGAGAACAAGATCTGCGTCATGTAATGAATGAACGCGAGAATGTCCCCGACCTGCATCTGCCCGGCGTTCACCCGCTGGCCCCCGAGCCAGAGGATAGCCGCGATGCCGAAGTTGACCGTCAGCATCACGCCGGGACTGAACGTCGCCATCACCCGCGCCGCCGCCGTGGCCCGAAGCCGGTATTCGTCATTCGCGCGCGCGAACTTCTCCGACTCGTGTTCGAACCGGTGAAACGCCTTGACGACGCGCACCCCCGACAAATACTCCCTGGTGGCTCCGTTCATTCGGTCCAGCGCCGCCTGCACCTTCGCGAACAGGGGGAACCCCGTTTTCATGTTGAAAAAGATGAGCAGCCCCACGATCGGGACCACGACGAGCAGCACGACGGCCAACCGGGGATTCAGGTGCACCGCCATGATCAGGCTTCCGATGCAAATGAGCGGCGCTTTGACGAAAATGCGCATGAGTCCGTTCACGAAGTTCTGGACTTGCGTCACGTCGTTGGTAATGCGGGTCATGAGCGACGGCCGTTCGAACTTGTCGATGCTCCCGAACGTGAACGACTGGATGCGCCGGAACAGGTCGGACCGCACGTCCGTGCCGAACCGCTGCGACACCCGGCTGGCGATCAGGTTGCGGATCGTCGCGCCCAGCGCCCCGATCGCGGTCACCAGCAGCATCCAGCCTCCCAGGCGGAGCACCTCGTGAAGATTCCGCTCGGTGACACCGTCGTCGACCATGCGGGCCATGATCGTCGGCAGCAGCAGATCGGAGGCCGATTCGACCATCAGGAAGAAGATAGCGACGCTAAACCACTTGCCGTATTTCCGGATATAGGGATGAAAAATGCGCACCAGACAGCCTCCTTTGACGCAATCTGCGATGGAGTGAAAAAGCGGGAAGAACCGTTCGAATCCCCTGCAAGTTCTAAGATACCGCTGCGCGGGGCAAAAGTCACGGGCACCCCCGTCCCTTTGACAGCGCCTGAAGTTCGCGTTAATTTGGTTAGAGGGATGGATGTCGGATGGATGGCGAGGGACAAGCATCTAGCCGATCGTTACCGGCATGATGCCATCGAACCCGGTCGGATGGAATTGCGTTGGCTCGCGGAAATAAGATGTTCCGGTAACGTTATTAATGAAGCAGACGGCACTAGGAGCGCATTAAGGAGCGTGGAGAAAACGGAGAAGGGGAACGAGCACTTACGAGCGCGTAAGCGGGTACTCATCATGACTGCCGTGGAGGCTGAGCGGCAGGCGGTGCTTCGAGGCCTTCGGGGAGACGCCCGGTTCGAGGTCGACTTGGCAGGCGTAGGACCGGCGCTGGCGGCGGCACGGACCGCGGCCGCGTTGGTTTCGGCGAAGGGCGGCGGAGACGGCGGTTTCGGCTTGGTTGTGAGCGCGGGAATCGGCGGAGGCTTCTCCGGCGCGGCCGAAATCGGAAGCCTGGTCGTGGCGAGCGAAATCGTCGCCGCGGACTTGGGAGCGGAGACGCCGGAGGGGTTTCTGCCGCTGGACGAGCTGGGGTTCGGCTCGGCCCGGACTGCAGTGGATGAGGCGGCGGCCGGAAGGCTGGTCGAAGCGCTGAAGTCGGCCGGACTTCCGGTTCGGTCGGGTCCGGTGCTCACGGTGTCCACGGTGACGGGCACGGCAGCCACGGCGCTGAACCGGGCCGGGCGCTTCCCGGGCGCCGCCGCGGAAGGCATGGAAGGCTACGGCGTGGCCGTCGCCGCAAGCGACCTGGGGGTGCCGGCCCTGGAGCTGCGCGCCATCTCCAATCCCGTCGGCCCCCGCGACCGTTCCGCCTGGCGGATCAAGGAAGCGCTGGAGGCTCTGGAAGCTGCGAGCGCGATTTTACCGGAGGTGCTTTGAGAGGATGAAAATCGCTTTTTCTCCGTGTCCCAACGACACGTTCGTCTTCCACGCCTGGGTGCACGGGCTCATCCCCGGCGCGCCCGAGCTGGACGTCCTCTATGCGGATATCGACGTCACGAACCATCTCGCCGCGGCTCCCGGCGGACCGGACGTGCTGAAAATCTCGTACGCCGCGCTGCCGTGGGTGCTGGACGAGTACCGGCTCATTCCGTGCGGCGGCGCTCTGGGAAGGGGCAACGGACCGCTCGTCCTGACTGCGGGAGAACGGACGGGAATCTCGGGCCCTGCGGCGTTATCCGGGAAGCGGGTGGCCGTCCCGAGCGAGAGGTCGACCGCCTGCCTGCTCTTCCGGTTGTGGGCGGCGCAGCAAGTGCCGGGCGGCTTGGCAGAGGTTATCGTCATGCCGTTCCATGAGATCATGCCGGCCGTGCGCGATGGCAAGATCGACGCCGGTCTCGTCATTCACGAGGCCCGCTTCACCTACCCGAACTACGGGCTGTCGCTGCTGGCCGACATGGGAAGCTGGTGGGAAGCCGACACCGGCCTGCCGATTCCGCTGGGCGCGATCATCGCCCGCCGGAATCTCGACGCGGAGCGGATCGCCTCCTGGACGAGACAATCCGTCGAGTACGCATGGGCGCACCCGGAAGCCTCGAAGGATTATGTCCTGCAGCATGCCCAGGAGATGGATCCCTCGGTGGCTCAGTCGCACATCGATCTCTACGTGAACCAATTCACCGCCGACCTTGGCGAAGAAGGTTATGCCGCGATCGACGCCTTGCTCGGCCGGGCCGCTCGCGAAGGGCTCGTGCCGCCCATTGAACGATCTAGACTGCGGTAGACAACAAGACACCCAAATAAAGGAGTCGATACGAATGATGATCATCCGCAAGCTTCGTTTTCCCATGTTGTTCATTCTTGCGCTTACGCTTGTGACGGCGGCGGGCTGCGGCAAACGCAACGAGACGAACGCCGGCGGCGCTCCGTCTTCCGCTTCCGCGTCGCCGTCCGCTTCCGACTCCCCTGCCGCTTCCCCTTCGCCCTCCGCCTCGCCTTCGGCGTCCGGCGAATCCGCTTACCACTCGGACACCAATCCGGTCGTGACGATCGAGATGGATAACGGCCACATGATCAAACTCGAGCTGTATCCGAAAGTCGCGCCGAACACGGTCAACAATTTTATCTCGCTCATCAAGAAAGGCTTCTATGACGGAACGATTTTCCACCGTGTCATGCCCGGCTTCATGATTCAAGGCGGCGATCCTCAGGGCAACGGCACCGGCGGACCGGGCTACGAGATTAAAGGCGAGTTTACCAACAACGGTTTCCGGAACGACCTGAAGCACACCCGCGGCGTACTCTCGATGGCCCGCAAATCCCAGCCGCTCGACTCGGCGGGCTCCCAATTCTTCATCATGGTGGCCGACGCCCCTTCCCTGGACGGCGATTACGCGGCATTCGGCAGCGTGATCGAGGGCATGGACACGGTGGACGAAATCGTGAACCAGAAAATCGATCCGAACGATCCCGCCGGAACGAGACCCGAGAAGCCGATGGCGATCAAGAAAATGACCGTGGACACCAAAGGCGTGGAGTATAAGGAGCCCGAGGTCATCAAGTAAGTGCGGGCTCACAGCCGTATGCCTCAGCGATTGCCAAACGGAACGTATCAACAAAACAAGGGCCGTCACTCAGGTCAGTCCAACACCTGAGCGATGGCCCCTTATGTATTCCAGCTTGCACCATTCTGCTTTTCCAGCTAACCGGAGTTTGGATTTTCACCGCAGCATCTATCCGGAAGTGATGGAACTCAAATAGCGCCCGATTTGGACCTTATTTTGGAATCCGATATTACGATAAATGCCCTGACCCGCTTGGGAGGCATGCAGAATAACCCGTTCGGCGCCCCTGGATTTCGCCTCCTTAAGCGCATGCAGGGTGATCGCTTTCCCCAAGCCGCGGCCCCTGTAGTCTGCGGACGTCGCGACGAAATAAAGGCCGGCCACTCCGCCCTCTTCGAACATCGTGGCGGTCGACACCGGCCTTCCGTCCAGCCAGGCTACGAAATGCCGAATGGGAGCACCCGTATCGAGCCCGGCGTTCAGAAAGAACCTTTCCAGAGCATCTCTCACTGCATCCGGCAGATTGAAAGCGGGTTGCAGGATTCCGGCCAACGCCTTCACATCGGATGGATGGACGGCCGGCAGGATTTCAAGGGGGGACGGCGGTTCCGCTCCGAGAGGATCCCACTCGCCCAATTCGAGCGCCATCCCCGGCATGCGGCCGATCCTCTGAAATCCTCTCTCCTCCAGTAAGGCCTCTTTGACCTCGCATTCCGGATCGTCCGACCAGGTTAACCATAAGCAAGGTACATTGGCGTTGCGGTATTCAACAGCCGTTTCCTCGATTCGAACGGCGTCTGCGGAGAACTGCAGCACGCGATTCAACATGGGAAACGGAATGTGATGCCGGTGGCGGATTATCCCGCCCCCGCGCATAAATTCCGTATCGGGATCGCAGCGCATAATCGTCTCGAAAAAGTCGACCATATTGCCTCGAATATCTTCTGCCGCGCTTGCTGCCATACTCTCACTCCTATTATGATTCGCCTGTTTCTTCGGATTCTTCTTCCACGTACCGCTTGAGCGCGGCCATCTTGTTCTCCCAGTACCGCTCGAAATAGGAGAGCCACCGCCTAAGCTCCAGCAGCGGATCGGGATCCATCCGGTACCGGGTCTCGCGTCCGACCTTGCGTTCCTTGACGAGCCCGGCTTCAGCCAGAATCCGCAGATGCTTGGAGACCGCCGTCCGGCTCATCGGAAAATGCCCGCTTAGCGCGGTCACGGGCATCTCGCCTTCATCCAGCAGCTTCAGCAGCTTGCGTCGGGTCGGATCGGCGATCGCCTGGAACACGTCGTGCTTAGGAGCCGTCTGCGCCATCTTAGCCTTCTACGTACTGAGCGAGTTTCCGGCCGATGCCGACCCAGCCGCCGGACATTCTCTCGCGCACTTCGGCGTGGGGTTGGCCGAATTCGGTGACCTTTGCCGGATCCCATCCGCCGTGAATCAGCGTAAACTCGGTACGGCTTTCGTCCAGCTCCTTCAACTCGAAAGTCAAAGTCCAATCCTTGCCCCAGCGAAGCGACAGCCGGTTCGGGGGATCGACTTCCGTCACCTTGCAGGGGGATTGCCCGAACGGGCCGGCTTCCAGCAGAAACTCATGCCCTTCCACGGGCTTCACGTCGCCCGGCATGAACCAGGCCGCGAAGCCTTCCGCCGTCGACACGGCGTTCCATACTTTGGCGATCGGGGCTTTCAGGATTTGGGTTTGGCGAATATCGGGCAATGTTTGCGTCATCGGGTATCACAACCTCCGCATCAAGTTTTCAAATTCTGATGGATCGAAAAATGCGAAACCTTTTGGTTTCATTTTGAATTATACGAAACCAAAAGGTTTCATGTCAACCAGCGCCATCTCGGAGGATACGAGGTTCGCTTCCTTTCCCTGCTTCGTCCGATACTTCACCCGAGTTGCCGGCATAACGCCCGAAGCATTCGGGAACCAGCACCGCCATCCGCAGGCGCCCTAAGCGCACGCCCGGCACATGCAAGGAAAGGCCTAAGTTTGCTATGCTAAGGGAACTATTCGATTCATTCCATTCATTCCATTCTCAGCGAACGGGAGGCTGGTGTCCATGGCAGCAGGAATACCACGTATTCCTTTGTCCGTCCTTGATCTTGCTCCTATCGTTGCCGGAGGCACGGCCGCGGATTCGCTCCGCAACACGCTCGATTTGGCCCGTCACGCCGAACGGTTGGGTTACCGCCGCTATTGGCTGGCCGAGCACCACAACATGCCGGGCATCGCCAGCTCGGCCACTTCGGTGGTCATCGGCCATGTCGCGGCCGGCACGGTGAAGATCCGCGTCGGCTCCGGCGGCATCATGCTGCCGAACCATGCCCCGCTCGTGATCGCGGAGCAGTTCGGCACGCTGGAATCGCTGTACCCCGGGCGCATCGACCTCGGGCTGGGCAGAGCCCCGGGCTCGGATATGCGGACCGCCCGCGCGCTTCGCCGTACGCTCGGGACCAGCGGCGACGACTTCCCGGAGCTGCTCGGCGAGCTGCGCGCGTATTTCGATCCGTCGTTCGATCCGTTCACGCCGGGCGTGCGCGCCATTCCAGGCGAAGGCCTGACCATCCCGATCTGGCTGCTCGGCTCCAGCGGATTCAGCGCCCAGCTGGCCGCCCGCCTCGGCTTGCCTTTCGCGTTCGCCAGCCATTTCGCGCCGGATTATTTGCTGCCCGCCCTCGAGCTGTACCGCACCAACTTCCAGCCGTCCAAAACGCTGGATAAGCCGTACGTCATGATCGGGATGAGCGTCATCGCCGCCGAAAAGGAAGAAGAGGCTCGCCGGCTGGCGACCTCTCCTCTGCAGCAGTTTCTGAATATCGTCCGCGGCCAGACCGGCCAGCTCAAACCGCCGGTCGACAGCATGGACGGCCTGTGGACGGAGCAGGAGAAGGCGGCGGTCCACTCGATGCTGCGCTACGCGATCATCGGAGACCGGAATACGATCCTCGAGAAGCTCCCGGCCGTCCTTGAAGAGACGCAAGCGGACGAAATCATCGTGACCGCCCAAATTTACGATCATCAGGCTCGTTTGCGATCTTATGGAATCCTTGCCGAAACCGTGATGGGCGGTTAAGCCCGTTATTGAACGATGCCGCAGCGGATCAATGGCTTTCCCAGAGCTCCGGCCGCTCAAGCAGCTGCCGAATCTTGCGGGCTGTGTCGTGATCCTCCATGGGAAGGTGCACGGCGACTTGGAGTTCCGCCGAATCCGGAAGTTGAAACGTAAGATGCTCGAACGCCAGCACGGCCCGCCAGCGGATGGACGATCCGTTTGCGGCCCTCCGTTGCGTCGCTATTTCGGCGGAATCTCAAGGCAACGCGCGAATTCGTAGCGGTGGAACCCCTATTCCACCGTCTACTTACGCGGACGAAAATTAAACCGGATAACGCGAACGCGAGTAAGGCGAAGCCCAGGAACGGAAACGGGCTGTGCACGGACACGTACCGGATGCCGCAGCCTCCGAGCAGCGGGCCGAGGACGCTGCCTATGCTGAAAGGGATCGAGGCGATCAAGCTTTAGCCGATGAGCACCGGTTCACCCTCCCCCGACAAAACGCAAAAATGAAAAGCGGCTCCGGGAAGCCACTTTTCACAAGTCAACACCCCTATTTCGTTCATGCCCTCATCCGTACTGATAGACGCTGTTCGTGAACGCATCCATCATCAAGCTCAGATGAAGCCGTTTCGAGGTCCGTTCCCGATCCGCCGCGCCCATCGCGTAGAAGATCGGAACGAAGTGCTCCTTCGCCTGCTGAGGGACGGCAACCTTGGCGTAGGGAGCAAGCTCCTCGTACCGGAACAGGGAATCCAGATCCCACTCCGCCATGCGATCCCCCAGCCATTGTTCGAAGCCGAGCGCGAGTGCCTTCACCGCGGCCTTGTCCTGCACGCCGAACAGTCCGAAATTGTGCACGGTCACTCCGCTGCCGATGATCAGCACATCCTTCTCCCGCAGCGGCGCCAGAGACTCTCCGATCCGGTATTGCTCTTCCGGAGTCAGCTCCGGGTTCACCGACATGGCGATGAGAGGAATATCCGCGTCCGGGTAGATCCGGTTCAGAATCGTCCAAGAACCGTGGTCCAGCCCGCGGCTTAGCTCCGCGCGGTTCTCGATCCCGCTGTCGCTCAGCAGCCGCTGAACCTCCCGGGATAGCTCCTTGTCGCCTTTGGCCGGGTACTTCACGCGGTATAGCTCGTCCGGAAAACCCCCGAAATCGTAAATCATCGAATAACTATCGATCTCGCTGACCATCTGGATCCGGCTCTCCCAATGCGCGGAAAACAAAACGATGGCCGCAGGACGCGGAAACGTGCGGCCGAGCTCCTCGAGATACTGCGCGTATTCACTCTGCTCGATCGCGACCATGGGGGAGCCATGCGCGATAAACAACGATGGGATCATTGGGCTCATACCTCCTTGCTCTATTGTTGCCGATCATGTCGCGGATTTGCAAGGGGTCGCCCGAACGGTCAAGAACGCATCAGAAAATACAAAAACCAAACGGCATGGTTCTGCTCATCCGCCGCCGCGCGGCGGAAGGCTTCCTGAACCGTTCGGTCGGCGGATTTATCCGCGGTCTCCAGGTAGAAATCCACCGTTTCCTGTTCGTCCTTATACGCGAAATCCAGTCCTGCCTTATATTCGGCGGGGCACCCTTCGTTCATTGTCGGTGTCGGCTGGCGGCCGCTCAAACGGAAATACAGTTGCGTAAAATGCTGGTAATGCCGGATTTCGTCCTGGCGGATTTCGAGAATCCGTTTCCTCGTTTCCTCATTCGGCGCCAGCTTCGCTAATCTCTCGTAACATGCAATCGCGCTATACTCCCCGTTAATCGCCTTGGCGATATCGTTCAACAAACCCTGATCGGTCGGAAATCGCTCATAAATCGACAGGTAATCGAACATGCGGGAATGAGCCTCCTCTATCGCGCCGCCTTCATGGGCGGGAGCCTGATTTCAAGGTATGCGGATGCATGCAAAAAGGTCCTGCCCCAGGCAGGACCTCCAAGCTGTCGATTCGTACGCGTTGCATCACACCTTGACCCGCTCGGCCGCGAAACGACGCAGCTCCCTGAATCCCATGAAGCTCTTGGTCGCCTCGTTCCAGACCCGGAATCGAAGCGAGCGTAGGCTCGACCACAAGGTGATCGACCGCACTTCCTGCAGCATCGGATTGTGGCGGTGCGCCTCCTCCAGGAAATAGTTGGGAACCCTCGGGCTCAGATGGTGGATGTGATGAAAGCCGATGTTGCCGGTGATCCAATGCAAAAATTTAGGGAGCTTGTAGAACGAACTGCCGTGCATGGCGGCTTTGACATAGTCCCAATTCTCTTCTTGCTCGTAATACGTATCCTCGAATTGATGCTGCACGTAGAACAGCCAAAACCCCGCCGCTCCGGAGAGCAGAAAAATCGGACCTTGCACGAGAAGAAAAGCCTGCCAGCCCAGGGTCATGCATAACGATCCCGCAATGGCCGCGATTCCGAAGTTCGTCAAATACGTGTTCATCCGTTCCTTCCACCCCGCCTGCCGCCGATTGAACCGGTATAAGAAGAGGAAAACGAATGTCGGTCCCAACCCGAACATGATGAAAGGATTGCGGTACAGCCGATATCCCGTCTTCCGCAGCCATGACGATGACAAATACTCTTCCGCCGTCAGGGTCCAAATATCCCCCGTCCCCCGCTTGTCCAGGTTGCCGCTGGTCGCGTGGTGAATCGAATGGCTGTTCCGCCATTGGCGGAACGGAACGCTGGTCATGATGCCGGTAATCGTTCCGACGATCTCGTTTGCGGCTTTGCTTCTGAAGAAAGATTTGTGGCAGCAATCATGGAAAATGATAAAAATCCGGATGAGCAGCCCGGCAGCGGGAACCGTCAGCGCAAGCGTCAGCCAATAGGAGACCGATAGGCTCAGGTAAGCCAAATACCATAGTAGAAAGAAAGGAACGAGCGTATTCACGAGCTGCCAGACGCTGCGGGATACATAGGATTTCTCGAACGGAGCAATGATTTTGCGCCAACCGACCTGATTTTCATGGGACATGCTTAGAATCTACCTCTTTCCGGCTGCATAGGAGTAAACGAATAAGACCAACTCCTATAATACGCGCAAAACGGCAAACGGTTCCTCCATCAAAATAATCCTTCTCCCGCAAGTGGGTATTACGATGCATGACGGAGCGGAAATCGAGATCGCGCAGCCGCTTCATTCATGACAAATCGCATGACTCCGGTAACTAACGGCCATTACAGGAATTGGAATATACTGGTGACATCATCGTTCACATCGAGAGCGAAGGAGTCATGTTCATGCCACAATCGACAACGCTGGCCGAACCGAAGACGGAGCGTCAGCGCACCCTGCTCGGGGGCGATCTGAAAGCATTCCGCCGGGATCCGCTGGCGTTCTTGACCGAGCTGTACCGCCAAGGCGGCAAAACGGCCCCCATCCGGCTCGGTCCGCAGAAGATCACCGTGCTGTTCGATCCCGAGATGATCAAAGAGGTGTTGGTCACCAAGAGCGAATCCTTCATCAAAGGCGCCACGTTCAAGGAAATCGCCCGGTTTGTCGGCGACGGACTCGTCATCAGCGACGGGGAGAAGCACAAGAGGCACCGCCGGATGCTTCAACCCCATTTCACCCGCGCCCACATCCAGCATTACGCCGAACAGATGACCGACATCGCTTCCGCCCATGCGGAACTGTGGAAAGACGGCGAGGAACGCCTATTGACGGAGGACCTCTTCGGCATTACGTTCGACATTATCGCCCGCACGGTGTTCACTTTCGAGTCCGGCGAGGAGTTGATGAAGATCGGCCGCTCCTACTCCTCGATCAACCGGATCGCGACGGAGAAGATGCGCACGCTGTTCAAGCTTCCGCTGTTCGTGCCGACGAAGCGGAACAAAGAGTATTTGGACGCCATCAAGACGCTAGACGAAATCGTCTACACCCTCATTTCACAACGTCGTACCGAAAAGGATACCGCCCACCGGGACCTTCTCTCCGTACTCATGTCCGCCGTGGACGAATCCGACCAATCGGAATTCTCGGACGAACAAGTGCGGGACGAACTGATGACGATGTTCCTGGCGGGCCACGAGACGACGGCCAATACGCTCTCTTGGACGTTCCATTATTTGATTCAGAATCCCGAGGCGGAACGGAAGCTTCGCGAAGAATGGGACCGGGTTCTGGGAGAACGAGACGCAACGGCGGACGATTATCCGCAGCTCACCTATACGCAGAACGTGCTCTGGGAGACGCTTCGGCTGACGCCGGCGGGATATCTGACCGGCCGTACCGCCGCGCATGATGTGATAGTCGGCGATCATCAGTTCCGCAAGGAGGAAATCCTTTTCATCAGCTCGTTCCCGCTTCACCGCAGTTCGGACTATTTCCCCGATCCGCTCGTTTTCCGGCCGGAGAGGTTCGAGAACGAGATGCTGAAGACGATCCCCCAATTCGCCTACTTCCCGTTCGGCGGAGGACCGCGGGCTTGCATCGGCAACCACTACGCCATGCTGGAGATGGTCATGGTCCTGTGCGCGATCGGCCGGCGTTTCCGCTTCCGGCTCGCCCCGAACCACCATGAAATCGTGCCGGAGGCGCTGCTCACCCTTCGGCCGAAAGGCGGTATCCGAGTCATTGCGAATAAGCAGGAGGTGAACTAATTTGCGAAAAAAAAGATACCTCGTCGCGGTTGCAGCGGCGGTCGTTCTGTGTGCCGTTGTTCAAAGTGCGGCAGCTGCGGATATCAGAAATGGAGGACATAACGAGCCGCCTGTCGGCGGTGCAGCCATTGCGAACGGCGGACATAACGATCCACCTACGGGAGGATAAAGTTGCTGCGAGGCAGCCCGAAAGCCGCAGGGAGCGTTGCGCTCTACTGCGGCTTATCGTTGCTTTCTAACGTTCCTGACCTGTCCCCGAAACTGCTGCGCCTGCGCCCCGCGGAGGAGAAATAACCCACCGAGCTTTAGCCTCATGTGCGGCCGAAACGTTGCAGCGGTCTTGAGCATGGGATGAGAATGAATTTACAAGAAGGTATCCACGGAAATAAACTGCGGAGGAACATGGTCTGCCAACAAGATTCGATGATTTCCCTCATAGAAGTGAATCCCTGCACGGTTAGCTTCAGCCGCATTGATTTTAAGGATGACCGGATTCGTATCCTTACGTTTGCCCACCGCTTGCGCGATTTCGATTTCCGTCGAGAGATGCACGTACTGCCTACTCATTGGAAATAACCCTTCACTCATAATGATTTTCTCTAAATTTCTTGAAGTCCCGTGGTACAGCTGCGGGGGTGGTGATGCCGGCGTCTTCATGATTTTTTGAGCAGTAGAATGCCCATAGAGCGCCCTGATTTTCTGGCCGTCGATTTCGTGACGCGTCTTGTCCGAAAGTTGAATCATCGTAACCAGGTGAGAGTGATCCAACGACTCCCACTGCTTATCGGATCGCAATGCCTCGATTAATTGCTCCACGCCTACCCAGCCTTCAGGGTCCAACTCTAACTCATACTCCCAAGGGGCATGCCTTAGTGCGTATGAAACCTCTTTGCTCAATTTTAAGTAGTCCATTTATTCGCGCTCCTGCCGCTTCGACTTATTTCCTAATCATTCTTACGATGAACCTGCTGACATCCCGAATCACTTTCCAGAAAAACAGCAATAAAAAGAAAATCGCAGAGAATACAATGGCGGAGGCACCGAACCGATTCCATATGGACGGTCCGTCGGAGCCGTTGAACACAGGCGGGGATTCGTAATCTCTTAATACTTGTTCTTCGGCGAGCTTTACCCATTTATCAATCTCTTGCTGCGAGACGTTCGGAACCATGGACAGGTCTTTAAACACCTCAACCGAATGCCCAAAGATGATATCCGATTCGAATACCTCCGGATCATTCTTCCTTACGAACGCAACAGCTTCGGTATCCGTCATGGTTTCATCTTGAAAAGAATCCCCGGAAATCGAAACGCCGGATTCATACGTTTGAATCGGATCATTCTCATACTTCTGTATCACCATCTCGTCGACAAGAATCCGTTTGTCAAAATCATCCCACCTGATCTTCGTAATCACATGGCGCAGGATTACCTTGTCATCATCCAGTAAATCCGCGCTTACAGCAGTAGGGCTGAGGAGTAAACAGGCGATAGTGAATAAACATATTTGCAGCTTTTTCATGTAACACCGACCAGTATCTTAATCTCGTAATCTAAAGCTTCTTTAATGACGACATTACTAATGTTTTCAATTTAATCCTTTGGCGCTTACGATCATTTCATCCCATACCTCGTAATACTCATAGAGTTCTTCATCGGAATCTTCCACAAGATTCATTAAGAATGCGTAAGGACTCATTTCGTAACCTGCCAATCCGCCGACGTCATAGCACGTTGCCCGCTTCTTCGTAGGTGAAGGCGTACCACGTTGCGTCGCTGTATTCCTCGCGGGTTTTGCGGTTCATGAAGTCATAGGTATACTTCGTCGTGACGCCGCCCGGCTTCGTCTCCTGGATCACGTTGCCGGTCGGGTCATAGGCGTACGTGAATAGGTTCCGTAGTTCGGCGTTCACTCAGGTCATACGACCTGCCGTACGTAGGTATAACGCATCACTTCACCTACTTTGTTGTACTCAACCGAGGTGCGTCCATCGAAGTCCGGTGGCGGTTCCCTAAGAGGATATAAAAAAAGACCACATGGAGTTGTTATACTCGCATGTGGTTTATACAGCCCCCATTAAAACTCATTTAATCATTTAGTATTAAATATCCAAAACGGACGATCATAAAATCTCTGGTTGTTCCCATTTAAAGAGATTTTCAAAAATCCACTATTCAAGAGTAGGGACACTTATATTTCCACAATCAACATATCTATGGATAGTTTTGTCGATTCTTCGAAGCATTACAAACAAGGGGGGAGGGGCTTTAAATCAATTGACTTTGCCGGAGGCGGTAGTTTTTAAAGATCTTACCTGTCGGTGTCAACCAATGCCTTTAACCCTTACCTTATGGAAACAAACGGCTTGCCCGCTGTTGATTCGTGGCCGCAGGGCGGCTTGCAGCCTTTTTCTACCGTTGCGGACAGGATTCCTGTCATCGGTATTGTGAAGGCTGCAAGCCACTCCTGCGGGGGAATCAACTTGTGGGCAAGCCGTTTGTCTGGGCATAAGGTTAGGTTTAGCATGTTGCGAGAGGCGTAGGCTTTGGGCAAAAAAGAACCACATGGAGTAACACCCGCATGTGGCTTAATGAAATAACTGTTATTGTATTAAAAAAGTGCTAAATGATCATCTTCCACTTCGCCAGTGAGAGAAAACACAATTGAATAGCGACCTGCATACATGTCTTTATAATGCAGTTCCACAGTAATGACAACATGGTTATAGCCTTCCTCGGGCCAATTTGTAATCCTTAAAGCAACGCTATCGACAGATAGTTTCAAGTCACTCTCGTTAAAATCTGGAAACGTTGCTTTGAATTCTTCTTCATGCTCTTTTCGAAAATTATTAAAATAGTTCCAAAAACTCTTTATACTCCTCTCTTCCAAGTTATTCACAAACACAAAATTCTTAAGGCTTTGTATGTCCATATGATCACCTTTCACTTAAGGCTAATGCCTTCCAAAATAGGTGAAGACAACCTGTTTAAGTTTTTCGTCCCAGTTACCATAGAGGCGATAATCACCAAACTCTTTTGATATATTTTTTAATTCATACTGATACCATGTTCCGTTTATTTTTTTTCCTTTACCTGTAAGCCTTTTAATTCCCGCTTCTCCCTCTGCTCGAACAAAGCCTTTTTCTAATGCTTTTAAGAACTCAGTGACGCCTTTTTTGCCGATTTTGTTTCTAACCTCATTATAAACCGAATGCTTAATGAAACCTTCTGCAATTTTCTTTATGGATAAGGCTGCTGCTCCTCCGCCAGATAAATATGACATTTTATCTGAGGACCAGACCAAGAAACCAAATCCCGTTGGATCGTTCTCAATCCAATCAAAGGTGCTTGCCCAAGCGATTGCATTGACCATTTCCTCTGGAATCGCAAAGTCAGAAACTTGCATAATATCCGCTTCGGTATAACCTTTTTCTTTGAACCATTTCGCTTTCCTTATCCCATTACGTAACTTTTCAGCCTCTTGAGCCCAGTATTTCATTTTCTTTTGATCGCCAGCTTTAAATGCCTTTTGCCATTGCCACTTCATCTCATTAATTGTCCAGTTTGCAGTTATTTCAGTAGCCCAATGACCAGTGGGATCCACGTAGTTCATTGGATTATTGTTAACATACACATACAAATTCAAACTCTGCGGATTCTCGATCTGTCCTTCATAAC
Organism: Cohnella sp. CFH 77786; assembly: GCF_019400745.1. Classification (GTDB taxonomy): domain Bacteria; phylum Bacillota; class Bacilli; order Paenibacillales; family Paenibacillaceae; genus Cohnella. The sequence continues at coordinate 235,533 of NZ_WJIB01000004.1, forward strand.
TATCCTCAGAAATAAACCGAGCGGAACGAGCATCGTAATAACGAGCCTGCAGGTAATAGAATTGCGTCTTACGATCCCAATAGTAGCCTGCATAGCGGATCGGGTTTTCCTTGACCAGATCCGTCGTGATGTCAGCCGTCGGCTCGGTCTCGGTTCCTACAGTCAGTGCTTCTTCCACGGTAACCGATGAATCGACCGGCGTCGGAGCTGCTTCTTGTGTCGAATTAGAATCAGCAGTTGCGGACGCTTCTGCGGGTGCAGTTGCTTCCGTACTAATTTCTCCGCTCGGCACCGGACCTTTCACCTTGACTTGGCCCTTCCCATTGCCGTCGCCATTGCCATTCCCGTTACCCGTACCGTTGTTCTGCCCGTTGCCCGGGTGGTAGTCCGGAACGGTATTGCCGGTGTCGTCCTCTGGGCCTTGGACGGAGCCGGGGCTGCCGTTGCCGGTGCCGAGGTCGCCGATCCAGCCGATGCCTTCGCGGACGCGCTCGCCGTAGCGGTTGTACATGCGGGTGACGAGACCCCAGGCATCGTACTCGTAGCGGGCGGCGACGTTGCCGTCCTTGTCGGTCAGCGCCATGACGTCGCCGTGGCCGTTGTAGACGTACCAGAACGTCTGGCCTCTGAACGTGATCGACAACGGGCGGTCGTTGGCGTCGTAGGTGTAGGTTTTGTCGGATTCGCCGTCGTTCTCGTCTCCGGTGACGATCTCTTCGGTGAGTACCCACGTGTCGCCTTTGTAGCGATAGGTCGTCGTTTGCTGAGTCTCGCCTCGGTGATTAAACTGCGTCTTGGTCACGCGACGGCCGAGCAAATCGTAGGTGTACTTCTCGCCGAACCCGTCCGGGAACGTCACCTTGGTAAGCTGCCCCAAGGCGTTCCATTCGTACTTGCTGCGTCCATCGGTCAGCAGGTTGCCGGCATCGTCGTAGACATAGTCGTACTCTTCGTAGCGGGTCAGATTCTCCCGATGGATCAGCTGATTGCGGGAGTTATACGTATAGTTCGTGCCGATGACCGTATATCCCTTGCCGACCTCGCGGATTCGTTCGAAAAGCTTCGTATGCTCGCCCGGCGGCAGGTTGACTTCGCCGTTGACGATGTTGTCAATGGCGGCCAGGATATGCTCGATTTGGCCGGTCTCGAACATGGTCGCAACATCGATGTTATCACCGAACTGTTTGCCGAACTGTTTGCCAAGCTTCTTGTAGAGGCCCAGCTTCTTGCCTTTGCCCTTCTCCAGCGCCTTCAGCCAGCCACAGCCGCCACCATTAGAAGAGTTGTCAGACGGGTCGTTGCCGTTACCTTGTCCATTACCTTTGCCATCGACATTCCCATGGCCATTGTCTTTTCCGTTTCCGTGTCCGTTGCCATTACCGTTGCCATTACCGTTACCGTTTCCGTTGCCTTCGCCATTTCCGTTACCATTACCGTTGCCGTTTCCGTTGCCATTGTCATTGCCGCCAGCATTGCCGCCTCCGTGATCTCCGGAGTTGCCGCCGCCGTTTCCGTTATTGCCATCGTTGCCGCCACCACTGTTTTCGCCTCCGCCGCCATTGCCGTTGCCGCCTGCAGGAGAAACCTTGATCACTGGAGCCGAGGCGTTCTTGCCATTCCCGTTGCCGTTGCCATTGCCGTTATTGCCGTTGCCGTTTCCTCCGCCATTGCCGTTCCCGTTGCCGTTGTTGCCTTTGCCATTGCCACCCTTGCCATTGCCATTCGGCTCGCAGGGCGCGGGAGTGCCGGAACCGGGACCGGGATCGGTCGGCGTCGGCAGCTTCGAACCGAAAGAGCCCAGCACCATCTCGACAAGCTCGTCGGTCGTGATGACCTTCTGCTTATCTTCCTTCGTGCCCTGAATGATCGTCTTCCGCACGGTACGGTTGCCCGCCCCGTCGTACTCGTAGAGCATGACGTCGCCTTCCGGCGTGTCGATGCGCTCGAGCTGCTCCCGGTCGTTGTACTTGTAGGCGGAAGCGTCTCCTTGATCCACGGCGGCGGTAATGAAGTCCCGCGCGTTGTACGCGTATTTGCTGGCATGCAGGTCCGCGCCGGCATGCGTTGTCTTCTGCGCTTCGATGAGATGGCCCGGCTTGTAATCGACGGACGTCACGGTGCCGTTCGGATATTTCACGGCTTTCACGTAACCGTCGGCGTCGTATTCATAGCCGTACGAGTAGCCGGCCGTGTCCGTGTAACGGGTCGGACGTCCCGCCGCGTCGAGCTCCAGCTCGGTGCGTTTGCCGTTCACGATTTCCGCGGACTTCTCGCCGTTCTCGTTGTACTCGTAAGCCACCGTGTTCCCGTTCGGGTACGTGGCCGACTTGAGTTGGTTATTGTCGTAGTACGTGTACGTGATCGTGCCTTCCGCGCCGGTGCGCGTCAGCACGTTGCCCGCCTTGTCGTAGGTGTAGGCGTACCACGTTCCGTCGCTGTATTCCTCGCGGGTTTTGCGGTTCATGAAATCATAAGTGTACTTCGTCGTGACGCCGCCCGGCTTCGTCTCCTGGATCACGTTGCCGTTCGGGTCATAGGCGTACGTGAATACGTCCTGCCCCGCGTCCGCGCGTACGACGACTTTCTGCAGACGGCGGCCGGCCTCGTCGTAGTCGTAGGTGGTGAGCTGCGAGTTGCCGTCCTTCTGGCTCGTGCGGTTCAGCGCGGCGTCGTAGGTGTATGCCGTGTCAGCCTGCGGTTCACGAACCTCCGTCAGGCTGTCGCGTTTGTCATAATCGTAGGTGGTGGTGCCGTAAACGGGACGCTGTTCTACGCGCTTGTTGCCTACGGCGTCATATTGATACGTATAGGTGCCGAAATTCGGCGTTTCCTTGGCGGTCATACGGCCCGCCGGATCATAGGTATAACGCGTCGCTTCGCCTACTTTGTTGTACTCGACCGACGTGCGTCCGTCGATGTCCAGCTCGAACCGCCGGACGTTGCCGAGCGGGTCCTTCTCCTGAAGCATGTTGCCGCGATAATCGTAGGTCCACTCCGTATCCCGTCCGAGCGGACGGCGTTCCGCGGTGACGAAGCCTGCCGGGCTGTACTCCTGTCTCACCCAGTGGCCCGACGGATCTACGCTCAGCGTCTGCTGCCCTTCTGCATCGTAGGCGTACCGAGTCGTATGGTTGTTGCCGTCGGTGGAAGCGATGAGCAAGCCGCGCGGATCGTACCGGTAAGTTTGGAAAATCCGCTCGCCCGTCATATCCGGACGCTCATAGTACGTCTCTTCCACCAGTCGGCCTTCCGGATCGAACTTGGCGCTCGTCAAATTGCCGTTCGGATCCTGCGTATACACGGCGTTCCCCGCCGCGTCGTAAACGTAGCGCGTTCTGGCCGCGATGTTGTCGGACGTAAGCGCCGTCGCTCCGTCTTTGTATTGCAGCATCGTCGTCATATGACCCGCCGCATCGTAGCGATAGGCGGTCGCATTAAGCAGTCCGTCGATCGAAACGAGTTCATTGCCGCGCGTGTCGTAGACGGAAAATTCCTTGCTGCCATCGGGGTGTTGAACCGAAATTTGCCGCCCCATGGCATCGTAATTGTATTCGGTTGCGCGTGTCGTTCCCGCGACGTTGTCCGTTTCCGTCTGCTGCGTCAAACGCCCATGAGGATCGTACGTATAGGACGTCACTAGCCCCGACGGTTCCGTCGTCTCCTGCAAATCCCCGGTCGGCGAATAACGGTGCGTCGTCACCGCCCATTGACCGTCTTTCAATTCCCGACGTTCTTCCAGCACGTTCCCCCAAGCGTCGGGTACGTATTGAATCGTCTGCGTAAGGCCGTTGCGGTCTACGGTTTCCACCCGTTCGTGAAGGCGTCCGTAAACGTCGGTCTGAAAACGGGTAAGCTGCCCTTCCTCGTTCGTAAACGAAGTCTCGTGACCAAACGCGTCATACGAGGTGGACGTAACTTCGCCGGCTTCCGAGACGGAGCGGACAAGCCGGCCGCCCGGGTCATAGGAATCCTTGCGCGAATAGACGACCGGATTGCCGTTCTCGCCTGTCGCCGGAATCAACGTCTCCACGGTCCGTCCCGTATACGAATAGGACGTCAAGTACCCGTTGCCGTCGGTTTCCGTCGACAAACGGTTCAAGTAGTCGAACGTGTACTTGCGCGTGGACAGCGTCTGTCCGGTATCTGCCGACGCGGAAGCGGCGAATGCCTGAGCAGTGCCGTCCCACTTGGGAACGGGGCCTCCGATGGATTGCTCTTTTACATTGCCGTTGCCGTCGTAGAGATAACGATCCCAGGAACCGTCGGGACGTTTCTCTTCTGCGAGACGCCCCGCACTGTCATAGCGGCGCTCCGTGACGGAGATCAGTTCCGGCAAGCTGCCCACCTGAACCGGCAACCCGGATGGCACGATCGCGCGAACGATCTGCTTCTCCTGCACGACGCGGTCCCATTCGTCATACGAGTATTCGGCCCTGCCGCCGTCCGGAGCCGTTACCGCCCGCTGGCGACCCGCTTCGTCATATTCGATCGTCGTCGTATAGCCGTTCGGCGACACGACGGTGCGGACCGGCTCGCCGGCTTCGTTGTACGAGGTGTCGGTGGTCTCTCCGCGCGTGTCCGTATGGGACGTCAGCAGCCCCCGCGAATCGTACGCGTACGTTTCTTTCACGCTGCCGGTCGTTCCCGCTTCCAGCGGAACGGTCTCGCGAGAAAGCATGTTGCCCATGCCGTCGTACGTATACTTCGTTTGCTTCAGCCCGTCGGACTCCTCAATCAGGTTCCCGCCGTCGTCGTAGCGGTAGGTGCGGGTCAGCGTCTTCGCGGCGTCGTTCTTGTCCCGCTGCACGTGTTTCGTGACGTGACCCCATAAGTCGTATTCGAAATCCTCGAGCAGACCGTCCGACGTTTCCCGGCTCATGAGCCAGCCGAACAACTTAAACGTTTGCGTCGTTACGGCCTCGTCCGGAGTACCGGCATCCACCGTGATCTTCGTGTGGTTGCCGTTCAGGTCGTTCTCGTAGGTCACGCGTGTGCCATCCGAGATCAAGAAGCCGTCCGCATTGTACGAATACTCGAAAACGTTGCCGTTTCCGTCGACCCGCTTGGAAATATCCCCTTTCAGGTTATATTCCTCAACCGTCGTGATCGGCTCACCCGCATTCACGCCTGCCGGATCGATCGCCTGCTGCGTCGTCGTTTTCTTCAGAATTTTACGGGCATTCTTCTCATATACGATCTTGACCTCATACCCGTCAGGTCCCGTCTCGCCGATCAAATCCTGGTCCTCATCGTATTCATAATGCACGATGCGTCCCGAAGGGCTCTGCTCCGCGATGACGTTATCAAAATCGTTGTACCTGTAGCGCGTCACGCGGTTCAGCGGGTCCGTCACTCGGATCAGGTTGTTGCCACTATACGCATACGTTGTCTTCGCTTCTTTCTTCCCGTCAACGGTCTGTACTTCCTCTATTCGCTCGGACGGATGCATCGCGTCGTCCCAACGGAGCGTATAACTGCCCGATGGCTGGAGCACCTTCGCTTCTTTCGAGCCGTATTCCGCGCCTAGAAACTCCTCTACTCCGTCCTGCTTGCGCGTCATGCTCATCCGCGTGATGCGGTTCTGATCGTCGTACAACCATTCCGTAATCACCGAATCCGGAGTGGCGCCTTCCACCTCGCGTTCTGCATAACCGTTGTCGATCACCTTCTTGACTCGATGCAGGTCGTCGTAAACGAAACGGGTCATTTTCCAGGAAGGATCCCGGTAGCCTACGAATTCACCTGCCTGGTTATACGCAAAGTAAAATTTGCGGGTGCCGCTGGTTGTCTCTTTGCCGTATATGTCCAAATCTTTGATGACGGTAGAGAGCAGATTGCCCGTTCCCGCATCGTAGTTGAACAGGACGACATCGGTGTTCTCAAAGTCATGGATTCTCTTGATGCGGTGATCATATCCGTGCTTGGTGGGAACTTCATCCCAATCGATCTGCATCTCCGTCGTATAGCGGTCCTGAATCAGCCATAACGTACCGTTGTTGTGGAACCGATACCGGAGCTGATTGGGCCATTCCATCAAATAGGCGTTCGGATCCCCCGCGCTGGAATTCGGAGAGAATTGAAAAATCGGATATTTCTGCTGCTGTCCGTTCACGTAAGTCTCGTAATTCACGCCGTCGCCCTTGGGCTTGAACCAATAAACCGTGCCGTCGAAACCGACCCAAGTCACGTTGCCGTCTTCCCACTTGGTGAGCCGCGAATCCAGGCTGAAGCTCCACCCGTATCCGAGATTGTTGTTAATCCGGTTCTGGTGGTTATAGGTCAGGTACATGCCCAAATTCACGCCCGGGCGCTCCTGCACGAACCCGTCGAACTTCTGCATGCCGTTGCCCGTCGCAAGGTTGATGCGGACAGTCTTCTCCGCCACGGTGGCTTCGGCGTTGGGGAGACTGCTCGAGTCCCCCGTTCCGGGAACGAACGGATAAACGGGCAGCGTATCCTCCGCCTTATTGCCGGCTGCGTCTTCGACGGTGATTTGAAGGGTCTCTCCCGCACCCGGGCGAACGGAAACCGCCGTCCGGAGCGGGCGGTTCGTCCAGTTTTGCGTCACCGAAGCGGCCCCCGCCACTTTCACGCTTTTCACGCCGCCAACGAAGTCGTGCGTTTCCACGGCAACCTGGCCGTCGCCGAGCGGATGGATGCCGACGATCTCAGGCGCGTGGCGGTCGAGCAGGATGAGCTGCTCTTCCGCTTCGTAGCTTGGTGCTTTCTTGGGCACGATGATCGGCGGGCCGCCTTTCACAGCCGGAGGCAGCACGAAGTTCACTGTCGGAGCGACAGCCGTCAACTTCCACCTGTAGTAACCATCGGGAAGCGGGTTGCCGTTGCAGTCGCCTTTCCACGAATAGGAATTCTCCCCGCTGGCGTCTTCCTTCCCGTTCACCAGCGTGCAGGTTATTTTCGTATCTTTCGTATCTTCACTTTTATCCTCGAGCTTATGGATATTTTCCAGTGTGACCGTCACCGTATATCCCGATGGAGGGTCCTGCGGCACCCCCTGTTGCTCTTTAATCCAATCCTGCAGCTTATCGTTCCAAGAGAGCTTCGCTTCCTTTACGCTCTCGGAGATATATGCCGGGGAATCGGCCATTTTCAGATACTGGCCGCCCGCCCCCGAGCGGTCGGGGTCAAGGTCATCCGTCTGCTCTTCCAGCACCTGAGTCCCCGTGAAAGAATAGTACGCGGGCGTAATGGTCCGGTCCGGACCGTCCTCCCACGTTTCCTGCGTGCTGGTCAAATTATCCTTCAGCTCGGCGAGCGCGCCTTCCAGCTTGTCCGCCGCTTCCGCCCAGACGGAAGCCGGCGCCAAACCCAGCACCAAGCTGACGACCAAAGTCATAGCCAATCCGCGAAACCAACCTGTTCCTCTCATCCTCTGCACCCCTGGACCGTTTTCCGGAAAAGCAAAAAAGCCGCAACGCCAAAAGCGTCCGGCTGCAAGAAACGATGCGGCACCCTCCACATTTCGGCGGTCTGGCGATCCAACTTGGGACCCATGACTTTGCGTCCCCATCTTGCGATGGGTTTGCCTTTTCGGTTGTTTGCGATGATTGCAAGATGAAAATTGTGGTTCTAGATGCTCACATTATAGCAAAAAATCCCTGTTTGAAAACCGATTTTAAGAGATTTTTACACTTTATTGTAGAATCATGTAGGACGATGGGTGCGGGCACAGAGGATCACACAGCAAATCTGCCGTCATGAATAGGCCACTTCATATCGGGCCCCGATCGGAATCACCTCATACAAATACTGGCGGATCAGCTCCTTCTCGACCTCGGTCACGTTACCGTCGCTATGGACGGTGAAGTGAAGCGTTCCGGTCCGATCGTCATACCGCTCGAACGACATGCCGGCGCCGGGCAGCATCCCGTTGATCAAATCGAGGACGCCGTTCGGGTCCAATTCCCTTGTCATCGCCGCTTCCACGACGCAATCCGGCAGCGGCGGCACGGGCGGAACCCCGTCCGTCCGCAACATGGAATACGCTTTCACTTCACAGCAAAGATAAGAGGGCAAATACCCGGCGGCGAACCGTTTCAGAGAAACACGGTCCCGCTCCGGCAAATCCAAGTCCTCGTGCCAGGCGTAAATCGCGACCGAATTCCTGCCCGCCGTATGAATCCTTACATACTTCAGATGGGGGTAGAATTTCCGGATCATCGCCTCCGACAACAGACGGGTTCCCATGATCATCACCTCGTCAGACAGGATAAGGATAGTTATGGATACGCTTGCAAGATCACGGAGTGAACCATTTTTGCACGAAAAAAAGGAACTGCTCCCCGCACAGAGAAAGCAGCTCCTTCCGTTTCAGAACTCCTCCGCCATCAGCTCCGAGTTCAAGCCGATGGCGGCCCGGCTTCCGTCTGCCGCCGCCACGACAAGCTGCGGCGGAACGATGTTGGAAACGTCGCCCGCCGCGAAGACGCCGTGGACGTTCGTATAGCCGAAATCGTCGGTCTTGATCCCTCCGTGCTCGTTGAACTCGCAGCCAAGCGTCCTTCCGAACGGAGTCGGGTGCGACCAGACCGGCGACACGAAGCCCCCCGCCCGGAGTTCGACCGTGCCGTCCTCGAACCTCACCCGTTCAAGCTGGCCGCCGCTTCCTTCCAGGGAGAGGATTCTCTGCTCGTACAGCCTGATGTTTTTGGCTTCGAGAATCCTCCTGTCTTCGCGGGAGACCACATAGAACCCGTTCGTGCACAGGATCAGGTCCCGGCTCCAATGGTAGATGGATTTGACGAAATCGAAGGCATGCTGGGTCTCCGAAATGACGACAAGCGGCTGGTCCCTTCTTTCCCAACCGTCGCAGTAAGGACAACTGAATAGGCTGGTTCCGTAATAGGCATGGATGCCCGGAACGCCCGGAAGCTCCTCTCTAAGTCCTGTGGCGAGCAGGAGCTTGCGGGCTTGATAGACGATCCCGTCCGCCGCCGCCAGTTGAAAAAACGGCCCGCTCTTGCGCACGTCGTTCACCCTCGTATTCCGAATCCTCACGGACGGATACCGTGCTAGCTCCTGATGCGCGACTTTCCGGAAATCGCCGGGGGAGATGCCGTCGCGCGTCACGAAGCCGTGCGTCTCCTGCGTGACCGCGTTCCTCGGCCGGTTGTCGTCGAACAGGACGACGTTCCGCCTGGATCTCCCCAGCACCAGCGCGGCGTTCAGCCCGGCAGGTCCGCCGCCGATGATTGCGCAATCCAGTATGGGTTCCACTCTCCTCCGCCTTAAACGATCATAGCCGCCTGTTGTATGTATATCCCCATTTTGCCCTTCCGATCTCTGGAAATAACCGTCGCGCCCAAGCCATATCTCCGCTCTTGCATATGATGTTTTAGCCTAAGTGAATCACTCTAAAATGAAGGAGCGTGCACGGTCATGGGTTTTTTTCCGGGTCCGGGGTTCCCGGGCGGAGGGTTTCCCGGCGGTGGAGTGCCGGGCGGAGGTTTCCCGGGAGGGGGGGTCCCCGGCGGCGGATTTCCGGGTTTTCCGGGGGGCGGCTTCCCGGGCGGAGGGTTTCCAGGCGGCGGCTTTCCGGGCGGGGGACAGGCGCCGACGTCGCCGCCTCCCCAATTCGTTCCGCAAATGCCGATTCAAGCCTATGCCGTTGACCCTGGCGGGATCAGAAGGTGTCTATTCCGGAACACGTATGTGTGGCAAACGGACGGCCAGCAGTACTGGTACTTCCCCACCTTCGTAGGCCGGAGATCGGTAGCGGGCTTTCGATGGTTCGGCTTCTTCTGGGCGTACTACGGGGTGGATTTGCGGCAAATCCGTTCGTTTACCTGCTTCTGAGCGCGATCGCCGGTCGATATGCGGGTCCAGCATATCGATTCTTTTTTTTATGGCTCATTATGGTAACGGTCAACAAATGCAGGTCTTTTTCTTCTTTCCCGTCCTGCCCATCTCGTAGACTTTGCGGATATATTCGGATGCCAGCGGCACCTTGCAAGCGGTCTGACCCGCGTTCACGTCCACTTTGCCAATAGCCTCCGCCGCCCGCATCGCTTCCTCGAACAAAGCCGGCACATAACAACCGACGGCGATGACGAAGGCGTTCATGTTGTACCGGACCCGGTTCCGTTCGTGATGGATCACCCGCTCCGCCTGGAGGAGCAGACCTCGGATTTCATTCAGATTGAGCCGCTGTTCGGCGTAATCGACAAGTAGTTCGCATACGTGCTCCAGCCCGCGACGGCGATCATCTCTTCCGGAGACGCGATCCATTCCCGGGCCAATTCCAGCGCATGCGGGCTTTCGGCCGCGATCCGCACGTCGAAGGACAAGTTAACTGCTCCAAGGGCTGTCCACAGGCGCTCGTGACCGACCTGCCGAGACAGCCCCCGCTGCCGGTCATACTCCGTATGACCGCGTATTCCCTCCATCACCCCATGCTTTACCTAAATCCAAGACTCAATATCTTCCTCGTCCGGCTCGTCCTCCAACAGACTTTCCGTTCCATGATCCCTTGGCGGCTCCTCGGCATTCCCGATCCGAAGCGAAGCGGACGGAACCTGAACCGCGCGCAGCACGGTCCTCTCCGCCGGAATGACCGTCCGGAGAGTGCGGACGCCGTTCCTCGCGATTTCGTTTAAGGTATGCAGTTCTGGGAAAACCGCCGGGCACTCTCTAAAAATTGTCTAAAGACCGGCCTTCCGCTGTATTCGGCAATCTCTCATTGGTAGAATATTCTTGTTGAAAGAATGAGAGGAGAGATAGATTTGGCGAGCTTACTCCGCAAGTTATCCGTATCGTTCCTGGCACTGGCGCTTACGTTGACATTAATGGCTTCGGCCGCATCGGCGGCGGACGCCGGCAGCGGAGCTCCGGCATCGACGCCCGCGATCGCCGCCCTTCAGAAGCTTGGCATCCTAGACGGCGAAGCAGACGGCATGTCCGCCCCGGATGCTCCGATCACGAGAGGCCAAGCGGCCATCGTGCTCCGGCGCGCCTTGAAGCTGGAGACCCAAGAGAGCGGCTCCGCATTCGATGACGTTCCGGCGGGATCCGAAATGGCCGAAGCCGTCGCGGCTTTAAAGAAGCAAGGCGTGGTGAGCGGCTACGGGAAATCTTACAAGCCCGGGAACCCGTTGACGAAAGAGCAGATGGCGACGCTGTTATCGCGGGCCTTCCATTGGAGCGACAACGGCATTCAAGTGCAATATTCGGACATGGCGACAATCGCCAAAGTCCACCAAGCGGACGCCGTCCGGCTGAAGCAGCAATTTATCGTGGACGGCAGCGTCTTCGACCCCCGGGGGCAGGTCACGCACGGGCAATTCGCCCAAGCCCTGTACCGGGCGCTGGAATTGGACTTGCGGGGGCCGGGCTACATTCCCCTGGAGGACTTTATCCGCCAACCGGCGCAAGTCGGCTTCCAGGTGTCGCCCGACGGCAAACGCCTGGCCTACCTGCAGCCGTGGAACAACCGGATGAACGTATTCGTGAAAACGATCGGCGATACCGATGAGACGCGGGTCACCGGCGCAACCGAGCGGAACATCATGGGCTTCGCCTGGGCGAACGACAATAAAATCATCTATGCCGCGGACAATGGCGGAAACGAGAACTTCCACATTTACAGCATCAACCTGGACGGCTCGGAAGCGAAGGACCTCACGCCTTACGAGAACACGACCGCCGGGCTCATCGACCAGCTGAAGGAAGACCCGGATCACATCCTGGTCGCCATGAACAAACGGGATCCCCGCCTCTTCGACGTGTACCGGATCAACATCAATACGGGCGCAGCGGAGTTAGCCGCGGAGAACCCCGGCAACATCAGCGGCTGGCTGACGGACCATGACGGCAAAATCCGCGTCGCCTTCGCCAGCGACGGCAACATCTCCACGGTACTGTACCGGGAAAAGGAAGACCAGGCGTTCCAGCCCGTTCTGACGACCGAAATCGGCGATACGTTCACGCCGGTCGGCTTTACTTACGACGACAAGCAGCTTTACGTCGTTTCCAATATCGGCCGCGACAAAACCGCCCTGATCCAATACGATCCGGCAACGAAGCAAAACGTAAGCACGATTTACGAAAACCCGGACAGCGACGTCGTCGGCATCATCCCTGCGGACAGCGAACAGAAGATTCTGGCCGTGATGTACGAGACGGACAAAGTTCATTACCATTTCTTGGACCCGAAATTGGAGAGCCTGTACAACAAGTTCAAAAACAAAGTGCCCGGCCGCGAAGCAAGCATCCTGAACGTGGACGCTCAAGGAAAAGCGATGTTCTACGCTTACGGAGACAAATCGATGGGCGCTTATTATTCCTACGATTCGTCGACGGACAAGCTGGAACTGCTCGCGGACGTCTCGCCCTGGCTCGACGAAAGCAAGCTGGCCGATATGAAGCCCGTTTCGTTCCAGTCGCGCGACGGTCTCACGATACATGGTTATTTAACGCTTCCCAAAGGCGCGGATCCGAAAAGCCTGCCTCTCGTCGTCAACCCCCATGGAGGACCTTGGGCCCGCGATTCCTGGGGCTATAACCCCGAGGTTCAGCTGCTCGCAAACCGCGGGTATGCCGTGCTGCAAGTCAATTTCCGCGGGTCGACGGGTTACGGCAAATCGTTCCTGAACGCGGGCAACAAGCAGTGGGGCAAAGCAATGCAGAACGACTTGACGGACGGTGTCCAATGGCTGGTGAAGGAAGGAATCGCCGATCCGAAGAGAGTGGCGATTTACGGAGCCTCCTACGGAGGTTACGCCGCACTGGCGGGACTGACCTTCACCCCGGACGTATACGCGGCAGGCGTCAGCTACGTTGGTCCCTCCAACCTGTTCACGCTGCTGGAGACGATCCCTCCGTACTGGGAGTCGCAAAAAGCGCTGTTCCACGAACGGATGGGCGATCCCGTCCTGGATAAGGATTTGCTCACGGCCGTTTCGCCTTTGTTCCACGCGGACCAAATCCGCGCGCCTCTGTTCGTCGCCCAAGGCGCCAACGATCCGCGGGTGAACAAGGCGGAATCGGATCAGATCGTGAATGCCCTGCGGCAACGGAACGTCGACGTTCCTTATATGCTAAAACAGAATGAAGGCCACGGATTCGCCAATATCGAGAACCAGCTGGACTTTTACCGGGCGCTCGAGAAGTTCCTCCACCGGCACTTGATGGAGTAGCGCTCCGATCGCGACATCTTACGGAAGACCGCTGCATTTGCTCCTTGATGGAGGGATGCGGCGGTCTTCTTGCGTTGGCGGGATCAGACGTTCATCTCGGGAGATTCGGCCATACCTTCCGTCATTCGGCGGAATACGATGTGTACATGCCGAACTCTTGAAGGATGTGTGTTTGCCGATGAACCTGTGGACCCATGTGGAGGAAACGTATGGGCTGAAGTTCCAAGATATCTTCAAGGTGCATGGAGTTCACCGAATCGAAACGTCCCAAGGCCGGTTCTGCCTGAAGAAGTACTCGTTTGCGGAGGATTCCGTCCGCTTCATCGCGAGATTGCTGTACGTTCTCCACGAACGAGGGTTTATGCGTGCCCAAGGCGTATATCCCACGTTGGAGCAGATCGGCTACATGAATCATGACGGCGTGTTTTACACTCTCACCAACTGGGTGGACGGGGACCGGCCCGAATTCCGCAAGACCGGGGATTTCAAGAAAGCGATTCGGACCCTGGCCCGTTTCCACTCCGCCGCACAGGGCTTTCCGGTTGCGGAAGCTCCGGAAGGGAGGGTGCGTTACGGGGAAGCCGCGGGGGATATCGAGGAGTACAAGCGGCTGCTCGGCCATTACGCGGAAACCGCGTTTCTCGTTCCGCTCTGCGAAGAGGCCCTCTGGCTGTTGGCCCAGCCCGACGCTCAGCAGGCCGTCGTTTCCGAATTTCAAGCGGCCGCATTCGTACACGGAGATTACAATTATCCGAACCTGATTAAGGACGGCCGGGGACGCCTGCACCTGATCGATTTTGAAAACACTTCCTTGAACGCGCGGATGAAGGATCTGGCGCACATTCTCCATCGAAACTTCCTCTGGAATGGAAGGGAGATGCTGCGGTGGATCGACTATTATGAGAGGAAGCGCCCGCTCAGCCCGCACGATCTGCATCTGCTGCACGCGCTGCTGACGGCGCCTTACCATGTCGTCCGCAACATCCGAATCGGCGGTTACCGCTATGCGAAATCGGTCATCCCCTCGTCATCACGCCTTCGGAAATACCGGCGGGAGCTGCGGGAGCTGTTGTAGCGGCGAAGACAAACGCGAAAAAAACCTCCAAAACCGCGCTTCAAGCGGTGAAGGAGGTTTTCTCCGTTCATTCGGTCACGATGCCGATTACAATACGCGCCGGCCGGTCACGTAACGGGTGCTCCAGTAGCCGGTGGTCATGCTGGAAATGCCGACACCGTCAAACGACGGAGAGTTGTGGATGAACTGGCCGTTGCCGAGATAGATGCCGACATGTCCGATCTCGGTGGACGAGCCGACGCGGAAGAACACCAGGTCGCCGCGGGCGAGTTCGTCCTTGGGGACGTAGGTTCCCGCATCCTTCTGATAGCGGGTGCCCCATTTGAGCGATACTCCTTCCATTCCGAAAACATACTTCGTGAAGGAGGAGCAATCCAGCAGGCTAGGAGGTTGATTCACGCCGAATTTGTAATGCGTGACGCCTTTCAGGTCCATCGCGTGCTGGATGACGCGATCCGCTTTGGATGCCGAAGGTGCCGCCGGGGCTGGCGTCGGCGACGGTGCAGTCGTCGGAGCCGGCGTCGGAGCGGGTGCAGGGCTTGTCTGCGTGTAAGCAATGTAATTAGGAGACAAGTATCCGACTTTGCCGTTTACCGATACTTTCAGCCAGTAGCGGTTTACCTGTTCCTGAACGTCGATGACAGTGCCCGGCTTCAGCAGCTGATAGACCGTGCCGCTCGTCGAAGGCGCGGACCGGAAGTTGACGCTGCGCTCCACCGTGGCGGGCGATGCGGATGCGACGGCCGACAGTGCAAGCGATACCAGACCAACCGCTGCCAGGGTAATGAAATGCTTCTTCATCGTATCCCTCCCTACGAGCGATGTTACTAGATTCATAGGGAAGTGTCCTTCGCAAAAAATATCCAATACCGCAAATCTGATAAAAATGAAGGGTTTCTCATTTTAGGCAATCGCGCGGGATCGCGGTTTTTCCAACTTTCATACCCGGAAGAGGGCTGCTATTTTTAATCTCTGAAACCGCATACAAATACCCGCCGCAGCCCTGCGGCGGGTATTTGCCGGTCCACTTTCGTTTTCTTACGTCACGCGTTTGCCGGCAGCCTAAGGTTTCAGGACCATCAAGGCGAAAATCGCCACGCCCAGGATTCCCGCCCACAAGTGAAGTGCGCGGACACGGCCGTACAATTGGATTGCCGCCGCCGACCCTTCCCGAGCGCCTACCGACTCTTGCGCCACCAATACCCGTTGCAGCTTGGATGCCGCCGGATTCAGGAAGCCGACGACCAGCACTTCAATGGCGACGTACACGAGCAGCGTGCCGAGAATCCAGACCTGCAGCCAGCTGCCGTAGGATCCGAGCCAGAAGAGCAGCAGACCGGAGAGCACGGCGAGCGTCCCGAATATTTTCGGGAACATCTCCAGGCGATTGACCAGCAGAACCGTCCGCAGCATCTCCTGATGCGTTTCCGCCTTCCTCATCACGAACGGGAAAGCGAAAGCCGGGCCTAATCCAAGCACGGCCGACAACACGTGAACCAATACCAACCATTCCATGAAGAGCAACCCCTTGTCAAATCGGAATCTTCCTCATGATAATGGCAGTGCCGGCGCTTCCGATATCGGTAAGATTACGTATCTTTCTGAGAAGGCGGGGGTAATTCTGTATCTTACGGTGCCAAATCGTGGGCCGGGTCCCCATCCAGCCCCTTCTCCACCACGTATCTCGTCAACGCGGAACGGGAACCCACCTCCAGCTTCTGATAAATCCGCTCCAGATGGGTCGTGACCGTCCGTTTGCTGATGAACAGCGATTTCGCGATTTCCTCGTTCGTCAGGCCTTTGGCCGCGAAAACGGCAACCTGGCGTTCCCGGGCGCTAAGCACCGTATGGAAGGGATCCGTCCGCTTGGCCCATTCCATGGCCGCCCGTTCTATCGCCTGACGGAACAGCAGCCTGCGGTCCGCTTCGGGCAGCGGTTCGGCGGCTCCCACGGCATCGCCGATTCTGGCGCCGAGCAATCGGAGGAATCCGTCTTCCGAGCGGTCGAACAGATCCGCCTCCGCCGTCGTCGCTTCGCAACAGACGATGCCGACCAGCCCTTCGCCGGAGAACACGGGAACGCCCAGAAAACTGGCCGCGAGCTCATGCTCCGGCTGCTCGCCCAGATATTCCGATTTCAAGCCGCCGGGAAGTCCGGACTCCTTGCGGATCGAATGAACGTACCGCAGCTGGGAGCGGATATTCCGCAAACGAATGACCCGCCGTTCCGTCCTTGCCAGGACCGCCAAACGCCTCATCGGCTCCATCGCCTCTTCCGCGCCTTTGCCTGGCGGCATGCCGCGGGAGGCGACCGGTTTCAGCCCCCCATCCTCCGTTTCCGGAATCCAGCAAGAGGCACGGCTCCAACCGAGCCGGTCGGCCAGCTCCTCCAGCAACGCCCCGAACCGTTCCGACAAAGGCGC
The DNA here is from genome assembly GCF_019400745.1 of Cohnella sp. CFH 77786. Classification (GTDB taxonomy): domain Bacteria; phylum Bacillota; class Bacilli; order Paenibacillales; family Paenibacillaceae; genus Cohnella. The sequence goes on from NZ_WJIB01000004.1 coordinate 252,185, forward strand.
GGCTGCCGGCATCTCTTCCAGGCAGGGCCGGACGGACAACACCTGAAAAACGAACACCGACCGAAGCGGAGGGGGATTCTCCTCGCCCGCCATCCAGGAAACGGCCAGCAAATCCTGGCGAATCCGTTCGAAGAGCGAGCCTTCCGTCTCCACGCGGAGACGGCGGGCTTCCACTTCCCAGTGCGTGAAATCTTGGGGATGCACGAGCCGCAGCAAGGCGACGGGATTCTCGTCCAGGTTTCGTGCAGTTTTGCGCAGAAGCTGATCGGCTACCGCGACCCGTGCGGCATCCACGGCCCATATTCTGGAGAGATTCGCCAGGTTGGGCGTGCCGTCGGCGGAAGCGGTGACGATCGTGGAAGGAAAAATGCCATCGAACAGAGGAAGGATCGGGGTCGTCAGCATGTCAGGAGGTCCCGCTCCTCTCCGGAATCGGACAGCCGGCTGAAGGGCCCGGCGTTTGGATGTAATAAGTATTCCCGACCAGGATAACGGAAACGCACTCCATAGGCGCGACCGCGATCGGCGGCACGAACATGTCGGGAAGCGCGATCCGGATCCGATTCTGCTCCCGTTTCAAGAAGGCGCAATCTTCCGTGTCCATGGCCTGGACTCCCGCGAACGTTCCTTTCACCTGATACGACTCGTTATCGACCCCGGAGGTCAGCAGAACGGCAAGCCGGCTGCCCGACCGGACATCCTCCCGAATACGCTGCCACTGGACGTTGCGAATATAGACCCGGAACGCACCGGATTCGGCTTCTGGCCGGCAAGCATAGGCCCTGCAGCTGAACAGCGCCCGATCCGGACGGCAAGCCGCCAGATGGATGAATTTCGGAACCTCGCGTTCCAGGAATCGGCCGAATGCATCGGGCCAGCTCATATGGCAAACCTCCCATGCCTTCAGTTTAGAAAAAAGCCGGACTCCTGTAAACGAGAAGGATTCGTAATCCGACCGATACCGGAAAGGCCTTCCGCTTCCTAGAATGGGAATGAATCCGATGAAGGAGGTTCGTTCCATGAAACAACGATTCAACATGTTCACCTTGATCCACAAAGGACTGCGGCACGCCCTGAACCGTCTTGTCTGGACCGCCGGCAGGCTGGACGTCGCGAATGCCGCGGAGAGGCAAGCTTTCCTGGAGGAGTTCCGGCACGTTGCCGAGATGCTGCATCGCCATGCGCTGGACGAAGACCGGTTTATCCAGCCGATGATCGACGAATGCGCGCCGGAAGTCAGCGCGGAGATGGAGACGCAGCACAACCGGTCGGAAGAATTGCTGAAGCGGCTTGAGCGTTACGCCGAGGAAATCGCCGGCGCCTCGCCTTTCACGGACGAGACTCGCCATGCCTGGCTTCTCTTCGTCGATGAATTGGGCCGCTTCACCGGCGACTATTACTTGCACCTGTACCATGAAGAATGCGTGGCCATGCCTGCCCTGTGGAAGGCTTACGACGATGCCAAACTGATCGAGACTTCCGTTCGCCTGCGGAGCGAAGTGCCGCCCGTTATCCAGGACCATTTTCAGAGGTACATGATTCCGGCCCTGAATATGCAAGAGAGAACGCTCCTGCTGACGACCTTGAAGAAATCGGCGCCTGAGCCGGTGTTCCGGGAGGCATGCCGCTCCTTCGAGAAGCTGCTTCCGCCGGCAGAATGGGAGGCGCTGCAGTCGAGGCTGGAAGCCGCCGTGTAAGACGCAAGAGAGCCCGGGGTTCGATGACCCGGGCTCTCTTCCTTGGCTTCAAACCTGGAACTGGCCGACGAGCGCGCGCAGCTCGACCGACATGTCCGAAAGCGCGGAAGCGGATGCATTGATTTCCTCCATGGACGCAAGCTGCTCTTCCACGAACGACGATACGTCCCGCATGCCGGAAGCGGTCGTGTCGGCGGCATCGGAGATGACGCCGATCGAGAGAACCATCTGTTCCGTACCGGCGGACATCTGTTCCGCGGCGGCGGAAACCTCCTGCATCTGCTGGGCGACCTGGGCCGCCGCATGCTGAATTTGCTCGAAGGCTTGTCCTGCCAGATTGACGGCCAGAATGCCTTCCGTCACCTCTTGTTTGCCCGCCGCCATCAGCCGTACCGTGCGGGAGGTCTCTTCCTGGATAGCCGAGACCATTTGGGCAATCTGCCCGGCGGACTCCGCTGACTGCTCGGCCAGCTTGCGCACCTCCGCGGCGACCACCGCGAACCCGCTGCCATGCTCCAAGGCCCTGGCCGCCTCGATGGACGCATTGAGAGCGAGAAGCTTCGTCTGGGAAGCGATCCCCGTCATCACCTGCACGATTTGGCCGATTTGCTCCGACCGTTCACCCAGTCCTCCCACGGCTTGTGCCAACCGGTTCACCGTCTGCTCCACGGCGTCCATCTGCCGGACGGTATCCCGGATTTTATCGTTCCCTTCGGTTGCCAGCCGCGCCGCGCGGACCGCGTTCTCCGTGACGTTCTCCGCGTTCGAGGCGATATGACCGGCTCCGACGGACATCTCTCCGACGGATGCCGCGCTTTCGCGGAGGCTCCGCATTTGTTCGTCGGAGCGGGCCGCTACGTTCTCGATCGTCGAGACGATTTGCCCGGAAGCCTTGCTGATTTGTTCCGTGCCGGACGACAAATTTTCCGCGGAAGCGGCCACATGTCCTGCGCTTCGTTCCAATTGGCGAATCAGACCGCGGAGACTGCCCGACATTTCGTTGAACGATCGGGCCAGATCGCCGATCTCGTCCCGGTTCTTCACCCGAATCGCATCCCCCGTCAAATCCCCCTCCGAAATCCGCTTGGCCGCCTTGGCCATCCGAACGATCGGCTTGGTGATCATGCGGGACATGAGGATAACGATGAGTACCCCCAGCAGGAGGGCGAAAACGCTCACCAGAGTCACGAAGCCGATCCCTGTACGGTTATGCTTGATCGTAACGTCCAGACTCGCATCCGAAACCTGCTTGTTCAAAGCAATGATATTCTCGATGGTGCTGAGAGCGTTGTCGAACGGAGTTTTCAATTCCCCGGCAACCCGGTTCGCCGTCGCGGTGTCGTTGGCCTTGCCGGCGTCGATCAACTTCGGCATCAAGGTGCCCATCGTCTGTTCGTTTGCCGTGAGCACGGCCCGAAGCCTATTCTCTTCCCCGGCGACATCTTGGGAGTCGTACTTTTTTTGCAGGCTTAGCAGATCTTGGATGGCGACGTTGATCTGCCCTTCCAGCAGCTTCTTCTGCCCGGCGTCGCCATCGATGGCCAGCCGCAAGGCCAAGCGTTCGATATTGACGATGTCCGATTTCATGTCCCCCAGCAGTGTGATCTTCGGGATGACGCGGTCCTGCAAATTCTCGGCTTCCTTCCCCATGTTCAACATCGTGCGGGTCGATACGACCGCATTCGTGATGAAAAGCGCAAGCACGACCGCGAATCCGATCATCAATTTTTTCCCGATGGTAAGCTTCATTCTTGGCACCGACCTGTCCGCCGTTACGCGATGGAGTGGGTTCACAGGGTCCAGAATAATTTGGAAAGCTGAAACGGGGATGAAAAACTGCTGAAAAGAAGCTGAAACTGCACAAAGATCCAAGGGCAGCTGGAAGCGGGATCTCGTTGCTTGTGCTGCAATCCGCCGCCGGAACGAAGCGTTCCTCCGTCCGGAGTCTGTCGCGGAACAGACGAAGAGCGGGTTGCGGTTCCATTCTCCGGACCGTCGTGAATCTCCCCGGAAGCCGTTAGTCTGAAGTTGACGAAATGGGAAAGGGAGGAAATTCTTATGTCCGCCGCAAAGACCATGCAAAGCGAATCGACGCGGTTTTTCCAAGGGGAACAAGGGTTGGTATGGACCGGGCTGCTCGGCTTCCTGCTGGCCGGCGCATGCGCTTTATGGGTGATCATGAAGGGCGGATCCGTTCCGCCGGAGGGGGACGTGTCAAAGGCGTTCTCCTTCAACGCCGCGCTCGGAATGTTCGTAGTGTCGACGGCGGCGATACTCCCGTTCTCCGGCATGGGCAGCCGAGTTCGCGCCGTTTTCCGCTGGACGTACATCGCCCTCTGCTTGTACGCCTATGGCGTGGAAACGGTCCAGCACTTCCGCGGCATCAATCCCCGGTTCACGCAATCCGGGACAGCTGCGGACGCCTTGCTTGGCGCCGTCTTCGGCCTCGTGGCCGTTCTGCTGGTCGTTTTCTACCTCATTCTGGCCGTCCAATATTTCTTCGCGAGATCCCGCGGCGATCGCCCGATCTTGAACTTGGGCATCCGATACGCCATGATTGCCACCGTCATTTCTTTCGCCGCCGGGATCTGGATCTCCGTACAGCAGGACCGCTATACCGGCACGGGCGGGAATATCATCTGGCTGCACGGTTTCGGCTTCCATGCCTTGCAGGTCCTGCCGCTCGCGGCCTGGCTGGCCGAACGGACGGCTCTCCCCGGCAGGGAGAAGCGACGAGCGGTTCATGCCGCCGGTATCCTCTATCTGGCGGGACTGAGCTCGATCGGCGTCCAAACGATGCTCGGCCGCTCCATATGGGAATTATCCGCCTTGCCGTTGTCTGCGCTCGCCTGTTTCCTGATCGGCACCGGAATCGGGATCGCCTTGCTGCGATCCTCGCCGCCTGGCCTTCGCCAAGGCCATAACATTCCTCCCAAGCATAATTCGGGGCCGACATCCTCAAAATAACGTCCGGGGACATGTTCTTCGTGTTGGCCGTCTTTCCGATCATAAGTACCGTCAGGAGGAAGCTTGAATCTGCTTGCTTCGGAGCTGTCCGCATGCGGCGTCGATGTCCGTTCCATGCTCCAACCGGACGCTGCAGCTCACTCCCTGCTTTTTCAACGTGTCGTCGATCCTCGCCGCCTGGCCTTCGCCAAGGCCATAACATTCCTCCCAAGCATAATTCGGGGCCGACATCCTCAAAATAACGTCCGGGGACATGTTCTTCGTGTTGGCCGTCTTTCCGATCATAAGTACCGTCAGGAGGAAGCTTGAATCTGCTTGCTTCGGAGCTGTCCGCATGCGGCGTCGATGTCCGTTCCATGCTCCAACCGGACGCTGCAGCTCACTCCCTGCTTTTTCAACGTGTCGTAGAACCCGTCGATCGCTTCTTTCGAGCTTCGCTGATACTGACTGTGTTCATCCACCGGATTGTAGGGGATCAAGTTTACGTTCACGAGCGGACGCCGGCTGCCGATCAGCTCCGCCAACTCAAGCGCATGCTCACTGCGGTCGTTGATGTCTCTCAGCAAGATATATTCGATCGTGATTCTCCGCTTCGTTCTCTCCAAATAATAATCGATCGCCTGCAGCAGCTTTCCGATCGGGATGGCGCGGTTGATCTTCATGATGCGAGTCCGCAGCTCGTCATTCGGGGCGTGCAGCGAAATCGCGAGGTTCACCCCGGGATCGTCGTCGGCGAATTGCTTGATCTTATCCGCGAGCCCGCTGGTCGATACGGTAATATGCCTCGGGCCGATGGCCAGGCCTTTCGCGTCTTTGATGACCGCGAGGAAATCGAGCAGGTTGCTATAGTTGTCGAACGGCTCTCCGATCCCCATCACGACGACGTGGCTCACCCGTTCCCCCCGGCCCGCCCGGTCGAGATGCAGCTGCACGTTCATGATCTGCTCCACGATTTCCCCGGCGGACAAATCCCGGCTCTTGGCCAGCAGCCCGCTCGCGCAGAAGCTGCAGCCGATGTTGCAGCCCACCTGCGTCGTGACGCAAACCGACAGGCCGAATTTGTGCCGCATCAGAACGGTCTCGATCAGGTTGCCGTCACGCAAGCGGAACAGAAACTTGACCGTCCCGTCCACGGATTCCTGCCTCGTGTGCTCCGCCATCGTTTGAATCTCATGCCGTTCCTCCAGCAGCTGCCTCAACTCCGGCCTTACGTCCTCCATGGCCGAGAATTCCGTCACCCGCTTGCGGTACAGCCAATCCCACACCTGCAAGGCCCGGGATTTCTTATGCCCGCTTTCCTCCAGCCACCGGACCAGTTGCTCGAAAGTCAGGCCGTATAGGGAAGGTTTCATGTCGATGTCCTCATTTCGAAAGCTGTCTCTTCAGGACCCATCATACCGCTCAATCCCGAAGCCGGCAATCCCGTACTCGCGTCGAGACGGATTGCCGGTCTCCGCCATGACGCCGGGAAATAAAGCGCGCCGCAACAAGATTGAGGAGCCGGATAGCCGTAGAGGTCATCCTTTGCGGAATTATTGTGAGCTTATCCATGCCGATCCATCCGCTGCCCGCGCGTCCATCCCCTGATCCTAGTGTCCGACGGTCCCGCCAGCAGCGCCAGGCGTTCCCGTCCGATGTCGTCCCGGGATGGATGTTGAGAAATTGTTGAGGTTTGTCGTTTATAATCGAATGACAACATGCAAGAACAATCTCGAGGTGACCTCCCGATGTATTTGCATGGACATTACAATTACTGGATCGTGCTGCTCTCCTTCGCGATCGCTGCGCTGGCGTCCTACTCCGCCCTGAACCTCGCCGCCAAAATATCGCGCGTCCAGGGCCGGGCCAAAACGGGGTGGCTGCTGTTGGGCGCTTTCGTGATGGGCAGCGGCGTATGGTCCATGCACTTCATCGGCATGATGGCCTTCCACCTGGACATCCCGGTCAACTACAACGTGACCGTCACGATCCTGTCCATGGCGGCGAGCATCGTTTCCTCCTATATCGCGTTTCGCATTACGCTGCCGCAGAACATCAATTGGAGAAATTTCGCGGTCGGCGGTTTTTTCATGGGCATCGGGATCGTCGCCATGCACTATACCGGCATGTCGGCTATGCGCATGAACGCGATGCTCAGTTACGATCCCTTGTACTGGACGCTGTCCGCGCTGATCGCCCTTGCAGCTTCCTATGCGGCGATGCTGCTGTTCATCCGGTTCCGCGGCGATCCCAAAGCCAGCTGGTGGAAAGGATTGGCGTCGGTCGTCATGGGGATCGCCATCTGCGGCATGCATTATACCGGGATGAGGGCCGCCCGATTCTGGTGCGGAACCTCCGTCTCCGGGCAGGCGGAACCCTCGGAAATCAATTTGTTCCTGCTGATCGGCGTGGCGGTAACGACCCTGGTCATCCTGCTGGTATCCTGGGGCGCCATGTTCCTCGACCGGCACATCCTGGAGAAGCTCGCGTACAGCGACTCCCTGACGGGGCTGCCGAACCGTCACGAGATGAACCGCTATTTCGAGGAGCACGCAGGCAAATTATCCGGCACCGCCGTGCTGTTCATCGACCTGGACCAGTTCAAAACGATTAACGATACACTGGGGCACGGCGTCGGCGACAAGCTGGTGCAGAGGGTCGGCGAGCGGCTTCAGGCTTTCTTGAACCCCGACTGCCTCGTCTTCCGCATCGGCGGGGATGAATACCTGGTCGTACTGAAGGATAGTAAACCGGGACAAGCAGAGGGGTTGGCAGAAAACATTCTGGAGGCGATCAAAGCCCCTTATTTGATCGAAGAGAACGAGCTGTACGTCACCGCCAGCATCGGGATCAGCAAGTCTCCCGAACACGGCACGGACCGTTCCGCGCTGCTGAAGGCGGCGGACACCGCGATGTACAACGCCAAGAACGCGGGCAAGAACCGGTACTGCCTCTTCGACGAGGAAATGGACAGATCCCTGATCCGCAGGATGACGCTGGAGAAGGATCTTCGCAAAGCGGTGAAGCAGCGGGAGTTCTTCATCGTGTACCAACCCAAATGGAACGCGCAAACGGATCGCCCCGTCGGCTTCGAAGCGCTGCTTCGCTGGAATCATGGCACGCTCGGCATCGTCCCTCCGGAGGAATTCATTCCGCTCGCCGAAGAGACGGGACTCATCGTCCCCATGACGCGCTGGATACTGGAAGAAGCCTGCCGCCAGAACAAGCAATGGATCGAAGAAGGGATGCCGGAGCTGCCGGTTTCGGTGAATTTGTCCGTGCGGGTGTTCCTAAGCCGGAGTCTGGTGGACATGGTCGGGCAAGCCCTTCTCGAGACCGGGCTGCCGTCACGTCTGCTGGAGCTGGAGATCACGGAGTCGATCGTGCTCTACGACCTGGAAGATATCGTGAACCAGCTCAAGCCTCTGCGCGATCTCGGGGTCGTCATTTCCATGGACGATTTCGGGGCGGGCTACTCCTCCCTCGGCTCGCTGGACCGCATCCCGATCGACACCTTGAAAATCGATAAGACATTCATCCAGGAAAGCGATTCGGCCTCCAAACGGGCCATCATAGGCGCGATGATCGTCATGGCCACGCAGCTTCAGCTGAACGTGGTGGCGGAAGGGGTCGAGAAGAAGGAGCAGATCGATTTCCTGAGCGGCATCGGCTGCAACGTCATGCAAGGATTCTATTACGGGAAACCGATGAAACCCGCCGAATTCACGAATTGGCTGCTGCAGCACGCGTAAAAAGGGACGTTCCCCCATTTACCGGACCATGAGGATAGGTGGCGGTTTCGCTCGTCCCTTCCTCCGAATACGATTAGTCGAAGCGCTTCCCAGCCCCGGCGTGTTCAGAGCCCGCGGCGGCGCCGGCGGCCTGAGGCCGAACCGGGTGCTGTTCAATAACAACACGGGCAGTACGGTCCGGATTATCCTGAACATCGCGGTTCAGAACTCGGCCCGGAATACCCGGAACCTGGACCGCACGTCCAGCTGGCTGCTGAATTTAGCCGTCCTTCCGTCACGTTAATGCCGGGCGGGAGAGGAATAAGAATGAACGCCCTGGACGGTCTAATCGGTTCCAGGGCGTTCATTCGTTATGGCTCCTCCCGGTTCGCCAGCTTCTTCTGGGCGAGCCGGATCATTTCCCGGACCATGGTTCCGCCAATTTTGCCGCCGACGTGGCCGACCGATTCCGTGGACAGCTCTCCGTTGTCGCCGGGCTGCAAGGGGACGCCAAGCTCCTTGGCCACCTCGAACTTCACGTCGTCCGGCCGGTTCGGATTCACTTCGTACCCTTCCCGCCGCATGACTTCGGCTTTGAAATTCCGCATGCCCTGTTCGGCGCCGGGCACGACGTATCTCCGGTTTCTTCTTGCCATTCCCGCCCACTCCCTTGCTTTTCTCCATAACATGCCCGGGAGCGGATCAAGTTATCCCTGAAGGCAATCCCCTCGAAAAACTGGGGATATCGAGGCCAGTTATCCCCAGAATGCCCCCACTTTATCCACAATCCGCACAGACGCGAGCGTTCCCGTATGGCTTCCTCACTTGGCGGGAGCCGGATTCGTGTTTGCCGGCGTGATGCTCGTTTCCGACTTCGGCGCGCAAAGGAACGAAAACGGGGCTGCCCCGACAGCCGATACGGCCATCCGGACAACCCCTGCGCTTCCTCATCGGACAACCTTGCGGGACGTGGCGGAGAAACCAATCCAGAACGCGAAGGCCACCACGGCAATGAACCCGAATCCTCCGAAAATGTCCATTTTCGAGGAGAAATAACCGAATCCGATCCCGACTATGCTCACGACCGCGTTTTCCCCCAGCGACTGGAAGGAACCGATCGTCGCCCGCATGGAGGAATCGGCCCGGTGGTGCAAGTAGCCGGAGGCGAGCGGTTCGATCATGCCGCCCAGCGTGCAGACGAATGCAAGCGCCGCCAAGCCTTCGAAGCCCCTTGAGAGCGAGAGAACCAGGAATCCGGCGGCCACCCCCGCGGTCACGACGGACAGCAGCGTCCGATACCCGAACACCTCCTTCAGCTTATAGGCAAGGAGGTTGCCCGGCAGCCTGCACAAGAAGATCGCGGCCGAGACCAAACCGAAATAAACGACCGGAACGCCGACCCGATTCAGGTACGTCTGCCAGAATTCGTCGACGAAATTGATTGCCGCTCCGGTGACCATGCCCGACAAGACGACGAGCCTGACTCCCGGATTGCGCCGGAAGAAGCGCAAGGAAGCGGTCCAATACGTCCGCATCGGCATCGGCCGGTCCACCGCTTGTTCTTCGCGGTACGCGGAAGGCGGTTCGGCGAGCGTAAACGTGACGGCCAGGCAGATGAGCATGCTTCCCAAGGAAATCCAGTAATTGAACTCGAGACCGTAACGGCCCGCGAGCAGGCTCCCGCATAAAGCGGCCAGGATCGTCGAAGAGATATCGACCGAGTTCAGGCGGCCCAGAATCTTCTCGAACGCTCCCTCCCGGCCGGCTGACCGCAAGGAATCGTACAGCAAGGCATCCCCGGCCCCGCTGGCGGCCGAGCTCCCGATCGCCGCGAGAAAGACGACCAAGGCGAAGTGCCAGAATTCGGACGCATACAGCAAAATCAGAAATTCGAGGCAACCCATAGCCGCGGCCAACATCAGCATGCGCTTGCGACCCCATCTGTCCGCGATCATTCCCGTGGGAACCTCGAGCAGAACGTTCGAGGCGGCGTAGATGATCTCCGCATAGACGACCAACGGAATGGTCATGCCCCGCTCTTCCCAATACAGTCTCTCGATTACGTAAGCGGGAATGAGACTGTGGAAGAACCGGATCGCATACAGCTTCCCTATATTCGGCAACACGTTAGGCAAAATGTTCATATGGAGCTCCCTCCGCTTCGGATGATCAGGGTGTCAACCGAAGCTGGGGGCGCTCGCGAACGGTTAGCCGTTACGCATTAGCAGGGAGGTCTTGCGAAGGTCATCGCCATCTTCTCCTTTCATGTACGGGCTTTCCTGCTTCTAGTTTACGCGATCGGAACGGGTTTCGCATCTCGTGAAACGAGAAAAACGGCTACGCCGTCCTTTATGGACGGGTAGACGTTTTATCGGAGGTGATTCAGAAAAGGATGGCGGATTCGATACTTTCTGAATCACCGAGAAAAGCTGTCCCTCCGGCCGCACGGGACCTGCTGGGACAGCTTCTGCGTTTCACAATCGATTAAGACTGAATCTCGTTAACGATTTGACGGAATCCTTCGCTGAGCGGCGTAACCGGGCGGCCCAGCAATTTCTCGAGATCGCCGCTGACAACCTCCAGCGTGCGGTCCCGGATCCCCTTCTGGATCCCCACGAGAATCGGCACGACGAACTCGGGCACGCCCGCGCCCGACATGATGCCGGCATACGTTTCGTCGTCGACCTGCTGCACGGGAACTTCGCGGCCCAGGACGCCGGCGAGGACGGCGGCCAATTCTTCTTGGGTTAACAGTTTGCCGGAAAGCTCGTAAACCGTATTCTCATGTCCGCTTCCCGCCAGAACTGCCGCGGCTGCATGCGCATAATCGCGGCGCGCCGCCCAGCCGACCTTGCCGGAGCCCGCGGACGTCAGCCAAGGCGCTCCGCCGAGAATGGCTTGCACCGTGCCCGTCTCATTCTCCAAGTACCAGTTATTCCGCAAGAAGGAATAAGGAATGCCCGTCGCGCGGATCGCTTCTTCCGTCACGCGGTGCACTTCGGCAAGGAACAGCGACGATTCGCTTGCATTCGGCGCGCTCGTATACGCGATGAAGCCGACGTTCGCGCGTTTGGCCGCCGCGACGGCAGCCTGATGCTGGCGGATCCGGGTTTCGGTGTCGCCATCCGCCGAGATGATCAGCAGACGGTCCACGCCGGCGAACGCCCGATCCAGCGTCTCCGGCCGGTCGAAATCGCCCTGCCGGACGTCTACGCCCCGGTCTCGCAGGGACGCCGCTTTCTCCGGGTTGCGGACGCTGACCGCCAAGTCTCCGGCCGGCACGGTTTCCAGCAACTTCTCCACCACGAGAGATCCCAATTTTCCTGTCGCTCCGGTTACCATCATTTTCATGACCATGATTCCTCCACTTTTGGTAAATTTGTTGTAACCTATGTTGTTATAACAACTCCGATTACAACTTGGTTATAAAAAAAGCCCTTCAGAGGCTTTTCTTATTGAAACCGGGAAATGAGCTGGTCCACCGTGACTTGAGCCAGCCTCCGCTCCATGGCGGATTGGGCTTCCGTCAGCTCCGCGCGGAGGGCGGACTCGATGTTGCGTCCCACCGGACAATTCGGATTCGGATTGTCATGGAAGTTGAACAGCTGCCCTTCTTCGATCACTTGCACGGCGCGGTAGACGTCGAGAAGCGTGATCTGAGACGGTTCTTTCCGCAAGGAAGCGCCGCCGACTCCGGCACGCACGTCCACCAGACCCGCTTTCTTGAGCATGCCCATGATCCTGCGGATAATCACGGGGTTGGTGTTCACGCTGGCCGCGAGAAAATCGCCGGTACATTCCTTGGGGCTGACCGCGAGCAAGATAAGGACATGGACCGCGATGGAAAATCTGCTGCTGATCTGTTTCACAGGTCTCACCACCGTTGTAACCATTGTAGTTACTTCTTGACGGAATGTCAACACGAGCTTGTCTTGAGAGCGTCCGAAAAAGGAAAAACACGAAACGTATCGAATTATAGCAACATGACATGGATAACGAGAAGCAAACACGCCCTGAAATATATCGCCACGATGATTCTTTTTCTCTCCGCCCTGCTAGGCATGCGGTGGCTGTGGGCTCATCTGTATCCAACGCCCGAGCATCCGACTGCCGTGCAAGGCGTTCTTGATCTCCGCGGATGGGACTTCAAGAGCTCCCCATCCGTTCCCTTGGATGGAGTATGGGAGTTCTACCCCGGAAAACTTCTGAAAGACGGGGACTTGCGGCAGCCATCCGCCGACCGCCCGCGCTTCATTCACGTTCCAGGAGATTGGCGGAGAGACATGTCTGCAGGATCCGGCTCCTCGACCGGTTACGGAACCTATCGGCTGCGCATTCTCGCGAACACGGAGCCGGATCAGCATTTCGCTTTCTGGATCCAAGACATTCAGGCCTCCGCCGCCATCGAAATCAACGGACGCCTGGCCGGCTTGATCGGGCTCCCGGCAGACCGCGCGGAAGCGTACAAGCCCCAGCGGTATCCCGATACCGTCTACTATACGGCACACGGAGAGCAAGAGATCGAACTGCTCGTTCGCGTCGCCAATTTCGAGAACCCGTTCCTCGGCGGCTTGGTCAAGAACATCCGTTTCGGCACGGAGAAGGCCGTCGATACCGAACGGTGGCACTCGGTCGGCTTCCAGTTCGTGACCTTCATCGTCATCCTGCTGCATGCTGTCTATACGTGTATCCTATACTTCTTCCATCCGCGGGAAAAGACGTTTGTCGTCTTCTTCCTGCTGCTCTTGACGGCCGCCTTCACCGTCATCACCGCCGACAATCAGCTGTTGCCAAGATGGATCCCTCTGAGCTTCGCCTGGGCTTTGAAAATCCGGGTGCTGTCTTACCTATGGATAGCTTTCTTCATCCTGCTGATGGCGAGAATCTTCGGGAAGATCCGAATCTGGACGGTGCCGTTCCGCGCGTACTCAGCCGCCCTCGCGGTCTATTCGGGGTTCCTGCTGGCCGCGAATTCGCCGCTGATTTACTACTCTATCGAATATAGAATCTTTTCGGCGCTCTACCTGTTCCCATTCGCCTGGTTCTTCTATCTGATCGGCCGGATGCTGACCCGAAAACAACCCGAAGCCATCTTCTTGATGATGTCCGCCACGAGCATCATCTCCAACGTCGTCTGGGGAGCGTTCGAAAAATATTCGCCGACTCCCGGCGTGTACTATCCGATCGATCTGATCACGGCCATCGTCGGTTTCTCCGCATACTGGTTCAAGCAGTACTTCCGCAATGCCGCGGAAAACGCGCGCCTGACCGAACAGCTTCGGATGGCCGACAAGCTGAAGGACCAATTTCTCGCGCAAACCTCGCACGAGCTGCGGACGCCGCTGCACGGAATCATGAACATCGCCCAGACCGTGGCGGACAAGGAACGGAGGTCGATGGACGGCAGAAGCCTGAAGGACATGGAGCTGCTCGTTACGGTCAGCCGCCGCATGTCGCATTTGCTGGACGATCTGCTCGACGTCGTGCGATTGAAGGAAAACCGCATCACGCTGCGCAAGGAGCCGCTGTCCCTTCCCCCGCTCGTATCCGGCGTGTTCGGCATGCTCCGGTTCATGGCGGAAGGCAAGTCCGTCCGCCTCAGCATGGACATCGACGAATCGATGCCGCCCGTCTTGGCGGATGAGAAGCGGCTCGTCCAGATTTTGCTCAACTTGCTGCATAACGCGCTGAAATATACCGACAAAGGGACGATCGCCGTTTCCGCCAGGGTGGAGAACGGGCTCGCCGTCATGGAGGTATCCGATACCGGGGCCGGAATGGACGAGGAAACGAAGGCTCGCGTATTCGGCCCTTACGAGCAAGGCCCGCTCGGCATCAGCGACGGGCGGGGAATCGGTCTCGGCTTAAGCATTTGCAAGCAGATGGTGGAGCTTCACGGGAGTGAACTTACGGTTCGCTCCGAGCCGGGCCGAGGCTCGGCGTTCCGCTTCTCCCTGCCGCTCGCCGGTCCGTCCGGTCTTCCTTCTTCCCGGAACCTTCCCCCGCACGAGGCATCGGGATTCGAGGAGGTTGCCGCTTCATGGATCGAGACGGACGCCGCGGACGAAGTATGGTCCGCCTCGCAGATCCATTCGTCGCCCCTTGGGGACGGAAAAGCGAACATCCTTGCGGTGGATGACGACCCCGTCAACCTGAAGGTGCTCGCCGGCATCCTCTCGTCGGAGCCTTATCGCGTCAGAACGGCGACTTCCGCGCGCGAGGCGCTGGAATTGCTCGAGTCGGAGCCTTGGGATTTGATCATCGCCGATGTCATGATGCCGCACATGTCCGGTTACGAGCTTACGCAGAAGGTGAGGGAACGATTCTCCGTTGCGGAGCTTCCGGTGCTGCTGCTGACCGCGCGCAGCGAACCGGCGGACATCTACGCGGGCTTCAAGTCCGGGGCCAACGATTACGTCACGAAGCCGGTCGACGCGCTCGAGCTGAAATACCGGATCCTGTCGCTGACCACCATGAAGCGCTCCGTCCACGAACGGCAGCGCATGGAGGCCGCTTACCTGCAGGCGCAAATCCATCCCCATTTCCTGTTCAATACGCTGAACTCGATCATGGCGCTGAGCGACCTGGACCAGGAGCGAATGCGGAAGCTCGGGGACGCCTTCACGTCCTATTTGCGGATCAGCTTCGATTACCTGAACTCGGGGAAACAGGTTGCCCTCACCCACGAGCTGGAGCTCGTCCAAGCCTATCTGTATATCGAGAAAGAACGTTTCGGAGACAGGCTGAACATCGAGTGGGAAGTAGACCCGGAAATCGAGCTGCTGCTGCCTCCGCTGACGATCCAGCCGCTGGTCGAGAACGCGGTGCGACACGGAGTCTTAAGCCGGGGCAAAGGCGGCACGGTCCGAATCCGAATCGTCCGCGGGGAGAAATCCGCAGGGATCGAGGTGCGGGATGACGGCAAGGGGATGAAACCGGAAACCGTCCGGCAAGCGCTCCTTTCGGCCGGCATAAGCCGAGGCGGAATCGGGCTGTCCAACACGAACCGCCGTCTGACGCAAATGTACGGAAAAGGCTTGTCCATCCACAGCGCGGAAGGGGAAGGCACGACCGTATCGTTCTCCGTTCCGTACCGGGATGCGCGGGAGTTGCAGGACAAGCAAGAGGCATAAAATGAGGATCGCCCTTCCCTCTGCCTGCATCGGCTTGGGGAAGGGCGATTCTATATCTCTGATCCCATTTGATAACGGATTACGGAAGTTGCTTAACCGTTACGGTGAAGGCCTTCGTGTCGAAAGCGGCTCCGTTCACGATGATCGCCGTGAGCGTCACCGTCCTTTCGGCGGTACCGGCTGCGGGACGAATGACCGTTCCGTCGTCCTTGACGATGGAGGCATCGCTGCTATACCACACGATGGTAGAGCCGTTCGCGCCTACCTTCGGCAGCGTCAGCTTGGCAGTGACGCCAGCCGCGCTGTCCGCGCCGCTGAACCCGATGGCCAGGGCGGCCTTGTCGGCGGCGACTTTCTGCGCGTCGGTCAGCTGCTGCTTCACGGTCACGGTGAACGGCTTCACGTCCGTGACTCCGTTGCTGGAGATCGTGGCGATCAGCGTCACGACCGCGTCTCCTTGGCCGGCTGCGGGGCGGTTTACGGTTTTGCCGTCGTTCGAGATGATCGCCGGAGCACTGGAAACCCACGCGATCGCAGAGCCGTTCGCCCCCACCGTCGGCAGAGTCAGCTTGGTCGTCACGTTGGCGGCGGAATCGCCTTGCGCGTAGCCGATCGCGAGCGCGGCCTTGTCTGCGGCTACCTTCTCCGCATCGGAGAGCTGCGCTTTCACGATCAGCGTAAACGTTCTGGAGTCGGTGACGCTTCCGCTCGTCAGAATCGCCGTCAAGGTGACCGTGGCGTCTCCTTGGCCGACCGTCGGACGGTTCACGGTTTTGCCGTCATTCGATACGATGGCGGGTGCGCTGGAAACCCAAGCGATCGCAGAGCCGTTCGTGCCTTTCGCGGGGAGCGTGACCGGCGAAGTGACGAAGCCGGCGTTGTCATTGCCGCTGAACCCGATGGCCAGCGCGGCTTTGTCGGCGGCGACGATCTGCGCGTCGGTAAGCTGCGCCTTCACCGTGAGTTCGAACGTTTTCGTCGCGGTTACCGCGTTCTTCGTGATCGTGGCGGTCAATACGACCTTCACGTCCGCGTCGGCCGGTCGCACGACCGTCTTGCCGTCGTTCGAGATGACCGCGGCATTGCTGGAGGTCCAGGTAATCACGGAGCCGAATTTGCCGGCCACGGGCAGGTTCAGCGCCTGCGTGACGGCTGCAGCCGTGTCCGTTCCGCTGAATCCGATGGCGAGCGCCGCCTTGTCGGCCGCGACGATTTGCTCGTCGGTTGTCGCTTGCTCTTCGCGCTTCTGCTTCTGCCGCTCGATCGCGCGTTTGATCGCTTCCCGGGCTTTCGGATTTTTGACGTGATCCAGCGCGTTCTCGAGGCCGGTCTTGTGTTTCTCCTGTTTGATCGGCTTTCCGTGCGGTTTCGCCATGGCGGTATTCGCGGCGGCAAGCGACAAGGCCAATACCGAGACGACTGCGAGATGAATCTTCTTCATTCGTTTCAACCTGCCCTTCGGGAAATGTGAGGAATCTTTTACCATACACATTCGGAAGGGCTGGGCCTATTTTAGGGGGTTGTTGGAAAATTTATTTTGTTCGTCTGCCGATGGTTCCGATTCGCGGCGTCACCCGATCATCGCCCTCATAGAAGCCCGACAACTCATAACGCGCTTCGTTGGCATGACGATATTGCTCGAGCGTACGCGCCTCCGGATCGACGATCCAATACGCGAAATGACAGTCTTCCATTTTCCTCCCCGTCCATCCCCGATACGACTAATTTTCCTGAAAGCTCCCCCATATAATGTCTCTGAGTGATAATGTCAGATCTTCGGAGGCTGGTCCCCATGACAAATAACGGATCCCCCGTCATAAACCTGAGACCTCAGACAGCCCTTCGCGGCCACGGCAAGTCCAGAACCGCGCTAATCCTACAAGGAGGATATCTTCCTCACAAACCGAGAGAGATTGCGGAGATTCTCGCGGGTCTGCTGAGAAAAGAAAACTTCCAGGTGGAAATCTCGAATACGTTGGACAGTTTGCTGGACAAGGAGAAATTAAGAAGGACGGATTTGATCGTTCCCGATTGGACCCTGGGCACGCTCACGCAGGAGCAGCTGCGGAATTTTCTGGATGCCGTCAGCCGCGGAACCGGCGTCGCCGGGATGCATGGCGGCATGGGGGATGCGTTTCGCGGCGAAATCGATTATCAGCTTATGGTAGGCGGACAATTCGTCGCCCATCCCGGAGGCGAGGGAGTCACTTACCAGGTGCACATCGTGAATCGGAACAACCCGATCACGGCGGGGATTCGGGATTTCACGGTTACTAGCGAACAGTATTACATGCTGGTTGATCCGGCCAACGAGGTTCTCGCCACCACCCGTTTCCAAGTACATCCGCCGGAGGTTTGGAGAGAAGTGATCATGCCGGTCGTCTGGACGAAGAAATACGGCAAAGGACGCGTATTCTATTGTTCGCTGGGACACTCCTTGAACATCGTCACCATGCCGGAAGTCCTGACGATGATGCAGCGCGGCATGGTTTGGGCTGCCCGATGATTCCCCGGAAGGATCCGAAGGAAGTGAATCCATGAGAATATGCGTTGCTCCTGGCGGGCATACCCTCCGGACGATCGCAAATCAGCATCGGGTCGATATCGCGGAACTTCTGGCCTTAAATCCTACGATTCGGGATCCCGACCGGAATATACAAGGGGAGCCGGTGAAGCTCCCCCCGTTCGTCACGCCGGCCAACAATCCGATCCCTCCCGTTTGTCCGCCGGATCCCCCAAGCCGTTACTTGGATCAATGGATACCGCTTACCCCGCTTGAGCAAATGGAAAAAACGGACTATGACGTGCTGATCGTCGGAACGGGAGCTGGCGGCAGTGCCGTGCTATGGAGGTTATGCGAGCGTCTGCGGGAAAGCGGCATCCGGATCGGTATCGTCGAAGCGGGCGATCTTCTCTTGCCTATGCATTCGTTCAACATCCCGACGCTCAACTTGGAGCGGTGGCGGCAGTTGTTCGAAAATCCCAAAATCTCCATCCCGATCGGCATGAGACTCCCCGATTTCCCCGCGGGAACCTTGCTTCACGCGCTGGGAGGAAGAACGCTGTTCTGGACCGGCGTCACTCCCCGCATGCATGGATCCGCGCTGCTGAAATGGCCGGTCTCATTGGAAGAGATGAGCGCTTACTATAATATCGCCGAGCAGGTGATGAGCGTGAACCGGGACTACACCAAAGGGTCCCGGGTCACGGAGGTTCTGGTCGACCGGCTACGGGCAGGCGGCTTTACCGAAGCGTCCGGCCTGCCGATGGCCGTCGATTTGGACGTGACGAAGTACGGGCAAGTCCATTCCAACGTCTTTTTCAGCAGTTTGGATTTTTTCGCTCTATCGTTAAACCGCAGGTCTTTCGATTTGGCGGTCAATGCCCGCGCGGTAAGGGTGCTCCACGAAAAAGGAAAAGTCGTCGGCGTACAGGTAATGACACCGGACAAGAGGTCGTTTTTTATCAAATCCAAGAATGTGGTCGTCTCGGCAGGAGCGCTGGAAACCCCGCAGCTATTGCTCCATTCCGGAATTCAAGGAGGAGCCGTCGGCCATTATCTCGCCATCCATTCTTTCACCATGGCGCATGGACTTTTGAACCGGGAGGACTTCCCTGAGCAATTGGGGACGCTCGGCATTCTCATTCCCCAGACGAGCGAACGGCAGCCTTATCAAATTCAGCTGTACGGACCCGGAGGCTACTTCTGGTACAAGTACGAGGACGAACCTCTGCGGAACGAATTTACCGTTCGTTTCGAGGGGTTCGGCGTGGTCGAATCGCGGTTTGACAATCAAGTGTATTTGGATCCCGCTCGCGTCGACGAATACGGCGTCCCGGACATCCAGATCCGATTCTCTTACAGCGATAAAGATTTGGAAGTCATCCAGCAAGTCGTCCGCGCGATCCGGAAAGTTTCCGAAACCATTCGGGCGCCTTTCGTTTCCCTGGACGGAAGGCCCAAGATTTGCCTCATGCCCGCGGGTCAAGACAATCATGTCTCGGGAACTTGCCGCATGAGCGAGGACAGCCGGGAAGGAGGTACGAACCGTTACGGCGAGGTGCACGGCATGTCCGGATTATTCGTAGCCGATAACAGTGTTGTCCCGCTCGTAGGAGCCTCCAATCCGACTTTATCCACGGTATCCCTCGCCATTCGCACCGCGGACTACCTCATTTCGAAGCTTTGATTCCGCGGCGTGATTTCGTGCCCGGTCAGCTGCTTACGGTTTTGAAATAGCGGTAAACCTTCTCTAATTTCTTGCTGTGTCTGCCCTTCGGACTTTCCATGTTCCCGAACTCGAAAAACTTCACTTTCCTGATGCCGACATACTGAAAGAGAGCTTTCTTCATCAGCACTTTGTGGGCGTTATACAGCCAAAATAACGGATACAGCGGCGGCCCCTTCATGGTGGAAATGCAAACGACCGACTTTCCTTTCAGAAGTCCCTCCGGCAGCAGCCTTCCATGATCTTGATAGGCGAAGCCCGAGGCAAACATTTGGTCGATATAGCCCAGGAGCATAGCCGGAGGACGTCCCCACCAGATCGGATACACGAAAACGATTTTGTCTGCCCATAAAAGTTGCTCCCTGTACTTTGCAAGGTTCGGATCTTTATGCATGTCTCTCCTGCGCTTGTTCTCGTTGAAAACCAGGAGGGGATCAAATCCCTCATCGTATAAATCCAGCACTTGGACTTCCTCGATGCCGGGGTTCTCGCCGCTTCCTTGAATGACCTTCTGCAGAAAGGCATAGCTTAAGCTCTGATGATTCGGATGAGTGTAAATGATCAGCGTCTTCAAAGCGCCACCTCTTTTGTTTATCATTTGATAAGTAAAAGGTAACACCTTTGTCTTTTAGTTGTCAAATGATAATTGTTAATTGATAATGATTTTGCTATCGTTACCGTAAGAGGTGAGCGTTGTGGACCAGAAGGCGTTTTTCCAGAAACTCGTTTCGTTCGCGACTTCCGTTCATCAAGTGACGAATGAAATGACGAAGGATATTAAATCGGATGACATTACACTTGTGCAATATGGCATTCTTCAGTATATCGCCGTCAGTCAGCCCGTTACCCTGAGCGAAATCAGCGATTGCCAGCGCATCTCCATGCCCAACACGAGCCGCGAGATCAAAAAATTATGCGAAAAAAAACTATGCGAGAAAGTTACGGATCCCCAGGATCGGCGGAAGCAGTATATCCGTCTATCCAGGGACGGAGAGGTCCTCATGAACGAGGATTTCAACCGCATGGAAGCCATTTTCCTGAAGCGAATTCAAGGGGCTTCGGATAAAGAGATGGATGAAATCGGACGGGCTCTGGACTTGCTTCATACGAAAGTGTTTTATGTGGATGCGAGGTAGACGGCGCCTGTTGCATCCTACTCGAACCATGCCCGTCTTAACCGAATGATCCCTTCGCCAATCCGCTCCTCGTTAACTCCGGCAAACCCAAGCAGGACATAGGATTCTGGGCACTGGGCCGGATCGGTCCAATGGATAGCGGGGGAATATACCTTCACGCCGTGACGGGACGCGAGATCGATCAATTCCGGGGCACTCCGGCCATACACGTCCAGGATCAGGTGAATGCCGGATTTCTGCCCGATAATGCCGACGCGCCCGCCGAAGTACTCCTGAATGGAGCGTATCAGCGTTCTGTGCCTCGATTGGTACAGGGTTCTCATTTTACGGACGTGCCCCTCGAACCCTCCACCTCTCATGAACAAATAGACGGCGGTCTGAATGAGCGGAGACACCGCTTGGCTGTAAGGCTGCATCTGCCGCTCATATACCCTGGCGAGAGACTCCGGCAGGACCATATAGCTGAGCCGGGCGCCCGGCAGGAACGATTTCGAGAACGTGCCCAGGTAGATGACCCGGTCCCCCGCATCCATCGCCTTGAGCGCCGGAATCGGCTGGCCCTGGTAGCGGAATTCGCTGTCGTAGTCGTCTTCCAGTATAAACCCGCCGCTCTCGTACGCCCACTGCAACAGTTGCGCCCGTCTTCGGACAGGCATCACGATGCCGGACGGAAACTGGTGGGACGGCGTCACGTACACCGCTTTCGCGCCGCACATGCGCAGCCGGTCGACCCGGAGCCCGTCTTCGTCGAGCGGAATGGGCACGATCTCGCGGCCATGGTTGGCAAACACGGCCCTCACCCCGTTGTAGCCCGGCTCCTCCATGGCGACTCGATCCGCGAGGGGCAGCAGCTGGCAGAGCAAGCTGACCGATTGCTGCGTCCCCGCGCTGAGGAAAATCCGGCCGGGAGAGCAGACGACACCGCGGGACTGGTACAAATACCGGGCGATCTCGTTCCGAAGCCCGAAATGGCCTTGCCGTTCCCCGTAACCGTAAACCTCGTCGAAACGGTCGTTCAGCGCGTCCGCCAAGCATTTTTTCCATGCCTTGACGGGAAACCGTTCCCGATCCACGTCCCCGTATTCGAAATCGATCGCGTCCGGTTCGTCCCGGCGCGCCCCCTCATGCTCCCCGCGTTCCGGCTCGGCTCCCGAGGTGATGCCGCTGCCTCCCAAAGTCAGCTTCTCCATCGGAAGCACCTGAATCCCGCTGCGCAGCCTGCTCTGGATGTAACCCTCCGCCATCAGCTGCTGATAAGCCGTCTCGACGGTATTTTTGCTTACGTTCAGATGGGAGGCCAGCTGCCGGATCGACGGAAGACGTTCGTTTTCCCGGAGAACGCCGCCTTCGATCTGCCGTCGGATGTAAGCGTACAGCTGATGATAGAGGGGGGATTTATTTTGCTTGTCTAGGTCCGGGGTTAAGCTGATCAACTCTCTCACCATCTGTCCCTATGATTTATTTGATCATTGTCACTTTAGGTCAGGACACATTGGGCCTAGAATGATCTTATCACACACCGGAGGAGAGAGAGGACCATGTTTCCCATTCGCATGCAAAAACGCGCATGTACGGACAACGCGAAAATCCAACGTTTTCTTGACCTGGCCAAAACGGGATTTCTGGGCTTGTCGTCAGACGATGTTCCTTATGTCGTTCCTTTGAATTTCCTGTGGCGTGACGGCGCGGTCTACTTTCATGGAGCGGCCGAGGGGAGAAAAGTCTCGGTCATGGAGAGGAATACGCGGGCGTGCTTCACGGTCAGCGAGGAGTACGGTACGATCGCCGATCCGGTGCCCGCCAATACGGATACCGCCTACATGAGCGTGATCATCGACGGAACCGTGGAGCCGGTAACGGACTTGTCGGAGGCGACGGAAGCGATGCAAGGCATGCTGGACAAATACGTGCCCGGTTATTACGACAAGCCGCTCGCGAGGATCCACGTGGAGAAATACGTCTCCTCCATGGGCAGCCGAACCGCCGTATTCAAGCTGGTCTCGTCTTCGGTCTCGGCCAAAGAGAAGGAAGTCGACCCCGCGCACATGTTTTATCCGGGGAGGACGATCCGAGGCGACAAGTAAACCAGCATAAGCGCGAGCTTCAGAACATCAAATAGGGAATGGAGAGTTTGCGGCAGATTCTGTGAGCAAGGGGTGTATCCTATGGGAAACGATCCACGAAACGGGGGAGCAAATCCGAACGTTCCCCAGCCGATCAGGCCGGACGGCGCGGGCGCAACCGATTTCGGTCCAAGAGACGTCATGCGCGATATGGAGAACCCCGACCTGCTCGTTCCGCCGGTCACCGATGCCGGAACCGTTCCCAATCTGAAGTTCTCCTTCTCCGACACGCATATGCAGTTGAATCACGGCGGCTGGTCGCGGCAAATCACGGTTAGGGAGCTGCCGATCGCCACCACGCTTGCCGGCGTCAACATGCGTCTTACGCCGGGCGGCGTGCGCGAGCTGCATTGGCACCAGCAAGCGGAATGGGCCTTCATGATTTTGGGCCGTGCCCGCATCACCGCGGTCGACCAGGACGGACGGAATTTCATCGCGGACGTAGGGGAGGGCGATCTATGGTACTTTCCGCCCGGCATTCCGCATTCCATTCAAGGATTGGAGGAAGGCTGCGAATTTCTGCTCGTTTTCGACGACGGCAGCTTCTCCGATCTCAACACTTTGTCCATCTCCGATTGGTTCGCCCACACGCCGAAGGAGGTCCTCGCGGCGAATTTCGGCGTGCCGGAGAGCGCCTTGGTCGGCATTCCCAAGGAACAGCGCTACATTTTCCAAGCCGAGTTGCCCGGTCCGCTGGAGACCCAGAAGGTTCCCGATCCCTACGGCACCGTGCCGAAGAGCTTTACTCACCGTTTGATGGCCCAGACCCCGATCGTCACGCCGGGAGGGACCGTGCGCATCGCGGATTCAACCAACTTCCCCATATCGCTCAGGATCGCGGCGGCGCTGGTCGAAATCAAGCCGGGCGGCATGAGGGAGTTGCATTGGCATCCGAATAACGATGAATGGCAATATTACCTCACGGGCACGGGACGAATGACCGTATTTGCGGCAAACGGCACCGCCCGCACCTTCGATTATCGGGCGGGCGACGTAGGCTACGTACCGTTCGCGTTCGGTCATTACATCCAGAATACCGGCGACCGAAGCCTGTGGTTTCTGGAGATGTTCAAAAGCGACCGCTTCGCCGACGTGTCCCTGAACCAATGGATGGCGCTGACGCCGAAGCAGCTCGTGCAGGACAATCTGCACGCCTCGCCGGCGCTGATGAACTCGCTGCGCAAAGAGAAGTGGCCGGTCGTAAAATACCCGGCCACGTAACGCTCCCCATCGTAACTATGGTAAAATATAGGGCAACCGCATCTGACGATCCGACGATCCGCCGTGATGTTCAGTTCGGGCCGCGGCCCTAAACGGGACGTAACCCTGGTGAAATTAAACTGGAGGACCTGCCTCGATGGAAATCGGAATCAGCACTTTTTTGGAAGCAACGCCCGACCCGGCCACGGGACAAGCCGTCAGCCACGCCGAGCGGCTGCGGCGCGCGGTCGAAGAGATCGTACTGGCCGACCAGGTCGGCTTGGACGTGTACGGGGTGGGTGAGCATCACCGTCCCGATTACGCGGGCTCCGCCCCGGCGGTCGTCCTTGCGGCTGCAGCTGCGATGACGAAGCGAATCCGGCTGACGAGCGCCGTCACCGTGCTGTCCTCGGACGATCCGGTCCGCGTCTATCAAGCCTTCTCCACCCTGGACGGCCTCTCGGACGGCCGGGCCGAAATCATGGCGGGACGCGGATCGTTCATCGAATCGTTCCCGCTGTTCGGATACGATCTGGACGATTACGACGAATTGTTCGACGAGAAGCTGGAGCTGCTGCTGGCGATCACGAAATCGGAAAAGGTAGCTTGGCCGGGCAGCCGGCATCGCGCCGCCATCCCGGGCCTCGGCGTCTATCCCCGGTCCGTCCAGGATCCGCTGCCGGTGTGGATCGCCAGCGGCGGAAACCCGCAATCGGCCGTCCGAGCGGGAGCGCTGGGGCTGCCGATCGCGTTCGCCATCATTGGCGGCATGCCGGAGAGGTTCGCACCGCTCGTCGAACTCTACAAGAGGGCTGCCGCGCAAGCCGGGCACGATCCCGCGCGGCTGCAGATCGCGACGCATTCCCACGGCTTCGTCGCCGATACGACCGAGCAGGCCGCCGATCTGTTTTTCCCCTCCACGCAAGCCCAGATGAACGTCATCGGGCGCGAGCGGGGATGGCCCCCGTACACCCGCGAAGCCTTCGACGCCGCGCGCAGTCTCAGAGGCGCCCTCTACGTGGGCGATCCGGAATTCGTCGCGGAGAAAATCCTGCTTCTTCGGCGGAATTTGGGCGTCACGCGCTTCTTCCTGCACGTGAACGTAGGGACGATGCCGCACCGGGAAGTATTGCGCGCCATCGAACTGCTCGGCACGAAGGTGGCGCCGCTTGTCCGCAAGGAGCTGTCCCGGACATAACCACGCTCCTCGTTCCCGGTTTGAGAGGAGTGATGAAGCTCCCTGTACTTTCGCGAACTCAAACTCAAACCCTCGCCTCTCTCAGACGGTATCGCTGATTCAGCAAATATCCGAACAAAGAAGCGAGCGATTGCTGAAACAACATGCCCAGAACGACAGGAATCGCGACCGGGGCGGGGAAGTATGCGACAGCAAGGACGGCGCCGGCGCTGATGTTGCGCATTCCCCCGTTGAAGGTGAGCGCAATGACGATATCATCATCCCAGCGCATGAGCTTTGCCGCCAGCCATCCGATGACGTATCCGAGCGAAGCCAGCATCAAAACAAACAATGCGGTCCCGAGCAGCTTGAAGCTGATATCCCGCAAGTATTGCGCGATTACGGAACTGTTGATGGCCACGACAATGCCCATCCCGATCTTCGCAAAGGGGCTTAGCCGCGGACTCCATATCTCCTTGGCTCTCCCCTTGGTCCTTTCGTTCAACAGCATCCCCAGCAATGAGGGCAGCACGATCATGAGAAATAAACCCTGCATCATCTCCCCGATGTCCATCTGAACTTTGGCTCCTATGAGTACGGAAAGCGTGAAGGGAACCACGAAGGGGGAAAGAAGGGTGTCCAGGAGGATGATCGAAAGCGTCAGAACCGTGCTTCCCCTGTAGATGGCGACCCATACGAGGCTGCTGATTCCCGTAGGGATGGCGGCAGCGAGAATCAGTCCCGTAACGGTATAAGCATCATCGCTGAAAACCACATGACCCAGCCCCATGGCAATCAAAGGCATCAGCACGTGGAGAATGAACAGACAGGTCAGCAGAGGAACCGGCTGTGCAACCGCTTTAAGAAATTCTTTGAAACTCGAGCTTGTACTGCCCGCAAAAGTCATAAACGCAAATATCCAGGGGGAAAGAAAAGTGAACCCGGATAAATGACTGCCTAGCAGAACGCCCAGCAATACACTGACCGGCGTAATGAGCGGCATCATTTTCTCCAGTCTGCGGTTCAGGGAATCCAGCATCGCGGCATAACTTCCTTTTTGTTTGAGCTGCTTTGTAACAAAGTCTACCACGTATGCGGACTTGTTCAAGTGAGAAGTTGCCCCGTATGAAAGGTAGTAACGTCCGGTATACTAAGTGATTCGAATTACACTTCTTACATTTGTATCCCAAAAGCTATAGAATCATGGTAGAGCTCGATTGAATACAAGGAGGATCCGTCATGAGAACGATCAAGCTGGGACCTACTCCCCTGGAGGTACCCGTCGTTGCCGTAGGCTGCATGCGCATCAATTCGCTGGACAAGGCCGCCGCAGAGCGCTTTGTAAAGACGTCGCTGGAAGAAGGGGCGAATTTCTTCGACCATGCGGACATCTACGGCGGGGGCAACTGCGAGGAAATTTTCGCGGACGCCGTCCAGATGAACGCGACGGTGCGCGAGAAGCTCATTCTTCAGTCCAAATGCGGCATCCGCAAAGGCATGTTCGATTTCTCCAAGGAGCATATCCTTGCATCCGTGGACGGAATACTGAAACGCCTGAGAACCGACTACCTGGACATTCTGCTCCTGCACCGTCCGGATA
The DNA here is from genome assembly GCF_019400745.1 of Cohnella sp. CFH 77786. Lineage (GTDB taxonomy): Bacteria > Bacillota > Bacilli > Paenibacillales > Paenibacillaceae > Cohnella. The sequence goes on from NZ_WJIB01000004.1 coordinate 279,157, forward strand.
CGCTCGTCGAACCGGAGGAAGTCGCGGAAGCTTTCGACGCGCTGGCCGCTTCCGGCAAGGTGCGCCATTTCGGCGTCTCCAACCAGAACCCGATGCAGATCCAGCTGCTGAAGAAGCACGTAAAGCAGCCGATCGTCGCCAACCAGTTGCAGCTCAGCATCACCAACGCGACGATGATCTCCAGCGGCTTCAACGTCAACATGGAGAATGAAGCTGCGGTGAACCGTGACGGCTATATCCTCGATTATTGCCGGCTGAACGACATCACGATCCAGCCTTGGTCGCCGTTCCAATACGGGTTTTTCCAAGGCGTGTTCCTGGACAACGACAAGTTCCCGGAGCTGAACAGGAAAATCGACGAAATCGCCGCCAAATACGAGGTGAGCAACACGACGATCGCCATGGCGTGGCTGCTGCGCCATCCCGCGAACATGCAGCCGGTGACCGGCACGATGAACGTCGAGCGGCTTAAGGATTGCCTGAAGGCCGGCGATATCCGTCTGACGCGAGAAGAATGGTACGAAATCTTCCGCGCGGCCGGCAACGTGCTTCCGTAAGACCTAGGAGAATGGAGAAACCTCGAGTCAACCGGGACTTGAGGTTTCTCTCGTCCGGTACCATCCAACCGTCGCGGCCAGCGCATCCTCCAGCGGCGTTGCCCGCAGCCCGAACCGGTCCGAGAACTTGCGGCTGCTCACGGCGAAGTCCTTCTCGAATGGATAAAACATCTCGATGCTTTCCCTTGCCGAGGGAATGAACAACCCTCCGAACCGCAGCATCCCACGGAAATCCAGCATATCCTCGACACGTGCCCGATCGAATACGATTGATCATTTGCCATAGCGCTTGCTGCCTCCTGGCCGTTGCCATGAATCTATTATCAGGTTAACTCCTCATTCGCCGCTCCCCTGCCTAGCCCCTTCTTCGTGCCGCCCGGAAACAAGCTTCAAGAACGTGCAATATCGTGACAAGACGCGAACAGCGCGAAGATTCATAGCCAATCGCTTTTCCAAATGGATGTTTTTTGCCAATTTCTCGGATTGATCGGTGAAAGCGCGCTTTATATATTTTGTTTAGCGAGCCTGAAAAGGAACTACGATCATAAGAAAGGAGCGTAGAGAATGCCTATGAGCAGAAGAAAGATGCATCGCCGCCTCCGGCATCTGATCCGCGCCGCGGGCGCGTATTGGCGACTGAGAACGACCGGCTGAGCGGGGTACAACCCGGCTTCCGGATTCCTTAAAAGCGCGAAGCGGCAATCTTCTTCCAACGTGCCGCGAGAAACTCTAGATCGGCGACGAACGGTTTCATCAAGTTGGGGCGCCTTCGCACCGCAAGCGGATGGTAGGTAAACGAGACGGGAATCCCGGCATATTCGTGCCAACTCCCCCGGAGCGCCTTGACGCTGGCATCCTCTCGTGAGGGGAGCAGCGTCTCGGCCACGACATTCCCGAATCCGAATAACAGAAGCGGCCGTTTCTCCCGCAATTGCAGCTGCGAAATGCGAAGCGCAAGACTCTCTTGCCAGCGGCTTGTCGTAGGCCCGGATCGGCCGGCATTTGAGCAAATACGTTACATATACGGCGTCCGTCGGGAGGCCCGCCTCTCTCATGCCCATCTGAAGCGTCTCGCGCGTCCCGCAGACGAATGCGTTGCCTTGCCGATCTTCCCTTGCCCCGGGGTTATCCAGAAGGAGGAAGATCGGAGCGTCCGGATTCCCTTCTCCCCAGATGACACGGGTGCGCTGCCCGGACAATTCGCAGCGGCCGCATTCCCGCGCATGCGCCGGCGCCGCCTCTTCGGGCAGCGTCTCCGCTTCGAACGGTTCATCAGACAAACGTGCCACCGCTTATTCCCCCTTCCTCTTTTTGCCATATGTCTTGCATTTCCGATATTCCTGATTTATATTCGTGGTGTACGATTCTCTAAAAACCGATATAATCCGATCGTCTTCGACAATCGGATCCGGCATCGCACGACAAAGGCAAACCCGCCGAAAGGCGGCGACGCAAAGCTACAGGGGCTACGGCGGACGTGAAGGAATCCCGCTATGCCAGCCAGTTGCCGAAGCGACGGAGCGCCTCCGTCCATTCATCCTTGTGCATGGGCGGGGGCTTTTTGCGTTTCTATCAAATGCTTCAAGGAGGTGAGGCGCGCCTGCCCGGATGCGGAAATCTTCAGCGCACATCATCGTGCATTTACACGAACAAGGAGATGAATTCATGATGACGGACCAGATCAACAAAATGCTTGCGGGGAAACTGGCCATTCTGAAGGAATCGGGAAGCCCCGACCTCGCCCTGGTCGGACCCGTGCGGCTTCCGGTGCAATTGGAGCATCAGGAAGTCACGTTCCGGTGGTATTCCTGGGTGACGTTGGACAAGCCCGGCTATCGGATCGAAGATATCCTGCAGTCGTTACCGAGCGCGAATCTCTCTGCAAGCCAGCAATCTTCCGTATTGGTCTACGGCGATTTCGCCGATGCGGACCACTCCTTGGTCCGAATGCACAGTATTTGCCATACCGGCGACATCTTCGGAAGCAAACGGTGCGATTGCGGCTATCAGCTGCGCCGCTCCTTGCGGATGATCGCGGATCATGGCAGCGGAGCCCTCTTCTATCTGGCGAATCACGAAGGCCGGGGAATCGGCTTGTTCGCCAAATCGCTCGCCTACCTATTGCAGGAAGCGGGCTTCGATACGGTAGAGGCCAATCTCCAGCTGGGGCTTCCGGACGACGCGCGTTCCTACGAAGAGGCGATCCGCGTGCTTCAAAGCCTTCGCCGAAAACCGGTCAGCCTGATCACGAACAATCCTTACAAGCTGCAAGCGCTGCGCGAGAAAGGACTCGCGATCGATCCCCATTACCCGATCTGGGGAGACGTATCCAGACACAATGCCCGGTATTTGGCGACGAAAATCGAGAAATCGAAGCACATTTACCATGCCGGAACGGACAACGTCAAATGGGGATGAGGATGCGGCGAACTTGATCGACAAACGAGGGTAAGGCGTATGCAACAAAAGGGAGTACCTCCCCGGAGTCGGAGGAGATGCTCCCTTCGCGTTTCCTAAGCTAACGTCTCCCACTTTTCCCACATTTCCCGCGGGTTCCGCTCGTAAATTTCCCTCTCCCGGAACAGATACGCATGCATGACGAATTCGCGGCGGATGGTGGCGAAATCGGGATGGAAGCGTTCGATAAACGCATTGATCTCTTTCTCCGTATACGTCCGTCCGGGCTCGAGCTGCTCGGCCAGGTGTTCCAGCACGATCCGCTTCTTCTTCAGCTGGGACGGAATATGCTTAAGCCGCCCGTCTGCCGTAAAGAAATTCTTGATCACGGATTGCTTCAGCTTCTCGTTGCGCTCTTCCATCGTGTCCAACTCCTCCGGATGACCCTTGCGTCCGGCGATCAGCTTCTGCATCGCCGAAGAGTAGGCCTCCATAAAATAATGGTTCAGCGAGAAATAGATCGTGTTCTTGTCGCGCCGTTCATGGATGAGGCTGACGGATCGAAGCTTGGCGGCGTGATGGGTGATGGTGGCAGGAGACAGGCATAGTTTCTCGGCCAGCGATTGTCCCGTCATTTCCCCGTCGCTGAGCAGGATCAGCATCCTCACCCGCGTCGGATCGGCCAACGCTTTGTGGTAGTTTACGATTTTGTCCAATTGCATGGCGCAGTTCCTCCATTTCATGAAATTAGATTACCATCTAATTAGATGTATGTCAAATTAATTTCTGAGGGGGAAATCGATTTGACAAAAAGCGTTTAGCTACTGTACACTTCTGCCATGATGAATAATGGTGAACTCGCAAAAGAGAAAATTAGCAATGCCCTTCTGGATGTGTTCAAAACGTTTTCGAAACTGGACAGGAAAAATAGGGATTACGGGATCGGCGAGCCTTTGTTCCATTCGGAGATTCATACGCTCAACGAAATAAAGGAGCATGAAGGCATCCATATTACGGCACTGGCCGAGTGCTGCGGAGTCACCAAGGGCGCGGTATCCCAAGTGCTGAAAAAGCTCGAACAGAAGGGGTTGATCGCGAAAGAGAGGGATGTTCGCAATCAATCCAGGTTCATTTTGAAGGTCACCGCGAAAGGCGAAATCGCCTATGCCCGCCATTTGGAATATCAAGACCGATTCAAAAGAACGGTCGTTGAGCTTTTAAGGGATGCTCCCCATGACAAGGTGGCATTTGCAAAAAACTTCTTAATCCGGGTAGAAGAACGTTTGAATCAATGGTAGATGCGTCTTCCCGCATCTTCCCGTTTTTTCGGAATAAGCGTATAGCAACTAAACTCTATGATTGTTGATGGAGGTTATGTTATGGAACCCCTTATTGTGCTCGTGGTCGTCACGCTCGCCATCCTTGTTGCCGGAGCCGCAGGGATAAACCGTCTGCGGCCGTGGCCCGTTGCGCTTCGAAGCGGCGTTGCGGCTATGTTCATATTGACCGGATCGGTCCATTTCGTCTTTATGCGGGACGAGATCATCCGCATGGTCCCTCCGGCCCTGCCGTATCCCGATTTGATCGTGACGATCACCGGCGTACTGGAATGGGCCGGGGCCATCGGTTTGCTATGTCGGCCCACGGTCGCTTGGGCAGCGGGCGGGCTCTCCCTTCTGCTGATCGCGATGTTCCCTGCTAATGTATTCATAGCCCTGGAAGGCCTCGCGACAAGTCCGGAGGATGCTCTGATTCCCCGTACGCTCATGCAAATCGTCTTCCTGTCAGCGACTCTCGCGATTCTGATCTTCTACCTCCGTCATAGACCGGTTGGGAAACAAAAGCACTAATCTGGAGGCCCTTTACGGCCATCGGCATGATCGTGTTCACGCTGACCGGCAGTATCCTCTTTATCAAAACACTGCAGGGGGCATGCTCTTTTTGATGAATCACAACTCCGCCGGCAGACCCTGCCGGTACATCGTAATGCAATCCGTATGGCGCTTAAGAGTCTCGATCGTTCCGGGATTCGGCAAATGGTAGATCACCGGATAATCCCTCTCCTCATACTCCGGCCGGACGGGAAACGCCAGCTTCTCCTCCTCCAGCGAGAACCGCGCATCGATTCCGGGTTTGTTTCCACGGGCGTCCAGCCGGATCCAGCGGCCCAATGACGGGATGTACACGGCGTTGAGGGCGTGGATGCAGTAACCGGTATCCGGCGTATCGCCGAGCGTGAGTTTCTGGTAACAGAACCCGGCCGGGATCCCTCTGCTCCGCAAGATTCCGCATAAGAGATTGGATTTGGCATAACAGATGCCTTCCCTGTATTGGAGGACATCCGAAGCCTTGCAGGTGACCCGGGAACTCTGAAGATCCCAGGAGTGGGCGACATGGTCACGCACGAATTCGAATGCGTTCCGGATAAAATCGATCTCATCGGACGATCGGGCGAAGATTTCATCGGCCTTCTCTCGGATGGAAGGATGGAGAAAATCGACTTCTTCCGTCGGGGCCAAATAATCTTGCATGGAATCGGTCGAGCAGGTCAGCATCATCGTTTTATCTCCTTGGGCTTCGTTTGATCGTGAAGCCATCTTAACATGCTGTGTCTTCCCGTTGAAGACCTATTTGCAAGGTGATCGCTTTCGAAGAAAAAGGCCCGCAACAGCCCCTTGCCGAGCCGTTCGAGCCTTGTTCCGCTATTGTTCGTAGACCGCCGAGAACCGCCGAGATCAAGTCCCGCAAAAAGTCCGGTAAGGACGGGACGATTGCGAAAGCGTGCAATACTCGTCTTGATCGGGAGAGTACGCATAGGGGTTCGACAGCGCGGCCAAAAGTCGTTCCATGACGGTGAGATCGCCATCGTCGACCGCGGCAGCCAATGCCTCTTCCACCCGATGGTTGCGAGGGATGACGGCGGGGTTGCTTCGGTTCATCAACTGCCGGGCAGCATCCTTCGCTTCCGGCCCGCCGCCCAACCTCGCCTGCCACCGTTCCTGCCACCGGGCAAACTCTTCGGAGTCAAACAGATCCGAAGCCTCCGTACGATCCAACGTCAACGCCCGGAACGTATTCGTGTAGTCCGCGCCGTACTTCTGCATCAAGCCAAGCAGCTCCTCGATCAGGGACTCATCCTCCGGCTCCTCGCCCGTTAGCCCCAGCTTCGCACGCATTCCCGCAAGCCATTGCCGCTGGTATAACACGAAGAAGTTCGCGATCTCCGCCTCCGCCTGCTTGATCGCCTGCTCCTGGTCGTCATGAAGCAGCGGCAGCAGCGTTTCCGAGAACCGGGCGAGGTTCCAGGCGGCGATGGACGGCTGATTGCCGTAGGCGTAGCGGCCCTGTCTGTCGATGGAGCTGAACACGGTCGCCGGGTCGTAGGCATCCATGAAGGCGCAAGGACCGTAATCGATCGTTTCGCCGCTCAGGGCCATGTTATCGGTGTTCATGACCCCGTGAACAAAACCGACAAGCATCCACTTAGCAATAAGCGAGGCCTGGCGACCGATCACTTCCCGCAGCAGGACGAGATAGCGGTTATTCTCCGTCAGGGCATCCGGATAATGTCTCTGCAGCGTGTAGTCCGCCAAGGCACGAAGATCCTCTATCGTGCCAAACCTTGCCGCGTATTGGAAAGTTCCGACTCGCAGATGGCTGGCCGCCACCCGGGTCAACACCGCGCCGGGCAGATCCGTTTCCCGGACCACGGCTTGGCCGGTGGATACCACCGCCAGACTGCGGGTGGTCGGAATCCCGAGCGCGAACATGGCTTCGCTGATGATGTATTCCCGCAGCATCGGGCCGAGCGCCGCCCGCCCGTCTCCTCCGCGGGAGTAAGGCGTCCTGCCCGAGCCCTTGAGCTGGATGTCCACCCGTTCGCCTTGAGGGGTGATCTGTTCGCCCAACAGCAGCGCACGGCCGTCCCCCAACATCGTAAAATACCCGAACTGATGCCCCGCGTAAGCCTGAGCCAATGGTTCAGCGCCTTCGGGGACCCGGTTGCCGGCCAGAACGGCGACGCCGTCATCGCTCCGCAAGGCTTCCGAACTCAGCCCCAACGAGGCGGCCAACCGTTCATTCAGAATGGTTAGCTTGGGAGCGCGAACCGGGGTGGGAGGAAGGCTGGAGTACAAGGATTCCGGCAGACGGGCGTAACTGTTATCGAAATTCCACCCGGTCTCATCTTTTCGTTCATTCTCCGTCATCGTATCTTCCTTTTCGAGGGTTCGATACCTCATATGATTTGCCTTCAACAACTTATTATTCCAGGGTCAATCGGGATCCTGTTACTCCCGATAGCTGCGACTTATGTTTATCGAACGACAACCGAATCCCCTCCTTAGCCTCAGGATACCCCCATTATATCTCCATTAAAGCGAAAGCACGATGCTTGGCAACCAAATAACCCCTTCAGTGGAGGGGTTAACGTTTTCCCTATTCGGAGAAGAGGCTGATCAGATTGCCGTCGGGGTCCTGAACGATCGCATAGCGCTGCCCCCAGAAAGCGTCCCACGGCTCGCGATTCCCGCGGTATCCGCGCTCCGTGATGTTCCGGTACGCCTCGTCCACCGCTTCGCGGCCGTCACATCGAAACGCCAGTTCAATCCGGTGCCCCTTGGGCTCGTCCCATCCGCCGTAAATATCCGCGATCATTTCCTGTTTGTCGAAGGCGAGCCGGAAACCGCCTTGCACGACCTCGACGTGCATTTCACCGTCCGCGTTCACCGGGATATTCAGTCCCAAGGTACGATAGAAATCCAAAGCTCTGCCCATATCTTTGACCACGATGCCGACCAAATCGAGTTTGATGCCCATCCCTAATCAGCTCCCGTTTGCATTGGTTTCAATCTTTACGATAGCTTTTTCCGTTCGCCCTTGATAGATCGAATCGGTAACATACCACCGCCTCAACCTGTTTGAAGCCCTCTTGTATATACAAGGCCTGGGCCTTTTCATTCTCCGCATTCACGCAAAGCACGGTTCTCTCGTATGCGTTACGCTTCGCAAAATGCAAGGAAGCCCTTAATAATGAGCGCCCCAAGCCCTGACCTTGATACTCCGGGATGATGGCAAGGGGACCGATATTCATGATGGGGGAATTCTCGTATTCATCCGCAGCCGCCCTGACGATGCCGACAGGCTTCTCATGATGGTACAGAATCATCAATCCGTCTTCGATGTAATCATCGGAGGCTACCATCTTTGCAACCATGTCGGGCGTAATCGGCGTCTCGCTCCCCCGGAGCGTGGCGAATGCCGCGTTTCTGACTCCGCACCAAACCTCCTCATCGCGCCCGGGTCTGAAAGGTCTAATCCCATAGTTCTCCGGAAGTCGATAATCGGGCACTTCGAGCACGTCCCTGACGAGCAGGAACGTATACCGTTCCGCCTCGAATCCCTGCTCCACCATGGCGTTCTTCAATTTCTCGTTGATTACCGGCACGAAGAGAAACAGTTCGTCCAGGCCGTCCGTATGCATGATGAGGGACTTCATCAAACGGTCATAGCAGTCCCGATCTTCTACTGCCGAGTGAAAGATGCGAAAACGCCCCTTCTTCCCCCTTCGATAGTAATCGTTCAGGATGAGCGATGCCGCTGCCTCGATCTCTCCCCGCAGATTGACGACAAGGTAAGTGGGATTATCGTCATCGGGAGAAAACTCCCTTAAATGTTCGTCATAAAGGAACGAATCGTCGATTTCCCTTCTATGCTCCTTGCAATAAGAGACAAAGTCATCTCTTCTCACTTCCGTTAATCTTTCAAGGATCATGTTCCATCCTCCTTATCTTCGCGGCAAAATCCCCTTGAGGTACTCGCTTAAGGCTTCCGCCGCTCTCTCATGCGACAATCGGCCCGGGTGACTTCTAGCGCCAACCATCTGCTCTGTGGTATTCGACAGTTGGAAGACAGAAACCTTCCGGTCGTCCGTATGCTTCGCGTACCGCTCAACGGCACGGCGGATCGCAGGCATCATCGAGGTCCCCGGCATTCCGTCTGCCCATACGTCATCGCCTGCGTTTCTTTGAAGATCCGGACGTTCTTGACCGCCTCCGCATTCATGCCTCTGAACACGCAAGTCCAATGCCTTCCGGCCGTTACCATTTGCCTGCTTACGGGAACCGAATTGATCGCGAAGCCGATCCAAGGCTCACCCTCGGAATAACGCAGAGAAGCCTAAGCCGAGAGCCCCCTGCTCTGTCTCCTTTTCTGAACATACTGCTGCGCCAGCATGACACCCAGCGTACCGAAACCGATAAGATCCGTCACAAGTCCCGGGATAATCAGCAGCAGCCCGGCCGCGATGACGATACCCCTTTCGAATGGGTGCAATCGCCGCAGCCAATACCCGATCAATCCCGCCCCGACACCGATCATCCCGATGATGGCGGTAATCGTCACGAGGGTCGCTTCTCCCCATGTCGTATCGATCAGCAGCAGCTGCGGTTGGTAAACGAAAATAAACGGAATGATGAAGGCGGCAATCGCCACTCGTGTCGACTCCACGCCGGTTTTGAGCGGCTTGGAACCGGCAATGCCCGAAGCGGCGAAGGATGCCAAGGCAACAGGCGGCGTAATATCGGCCACGACTCCGAAATAAAAAACGAACATGTGGGCCGCAAGGAGCGGGACGGGGTAGTCCAGCGCAATGATCGCCGGAGCCGCGATCGTCGAGGTAATGATATAGTTGGCCGTAGTCGGGGTCCCCATGCCCAGCACCAAGCTGGCCAGCATCGTGAGGATAAGCGTAGGCAGCAGGAGGCCTCCCGCCAGCTCCAACATTCCGTTCGCGAATTTCAAGCCGATTCCGGTCAACGTGATGACGCCGACGATCATCCCTGCGCATGCCGTTGCGGCAATCACGCCAAGAGCCGATCTCGCCCCCTCCGCCAATGCCGATATCATGTCCCCTAATGACATGCGGGTAGCTTTACGAATCGCGCCCACCGCGATGACGGACACGATCCCATAGATCGCCGAGCGCATCGGGGACATGCCGGACATAAGGAAGCCGATGATCGCGAAGATCGGGATCAGCAGGTACAGCTTATGCAATACCTCTCTCGCCCTCGGCAGCTCTTCCGGTCTAAGCCCTCTCAATCCCTGACGCTTCGCCTCGAAATGCACCATGATCCAGATTCCGGCAAAGAATAACAAAGCCGGAATCAAAGCAGCCAGTGCCACCTGGGAGTAAGGAATGTTCGTGAATTCCGCCATGAGAAACGCAGCCGCACCCATGATGGGGGGCATGATTTGGCCGCCCGTCGAAGAGGACGCTTCTACTGCGGCGGCAAATTCGCGCCTGTACCCGATTCGCTTCATGAGCGGGATCGTGAAGGCTCCGGAGGTGACCACATTCGCGACGGAACTGCCGCTGATCGTACCTTGCAGGGCGCTTGAGAAAATCGTAACCTTGGCCGGACCCCCGATCCGTCTCCCCGCGATCACCAAGGAAAGATCATTGAAGTACTCGCCTACGCCCGTTTTGTCCAAAAAAGCACCGAATAGCAGAAAAAGGAAGATAAAGCTGGCGGATACCATAAGCGGTGTCCCCAATATCCCCTCCGGCGTAAAATACATCTGGCTGATCAACCGTTCCAGCGATACGCCCCTATGCTGCAGAAATCCGGGCATTTGATTGCCGAAATAGGCGTACAGCAGAAAAAGCACGGTAATCGCCACGATCGGGATCCCGACCACGCGCAGAGCGGCTGCCAGAACGAGCAACACGGCAAGTCCGCCGACGATAAAATCCGTTGTCGTAAAATTGCCGATTCGGTTGAACAGAGACTCATAATTCAGAAGCCAGTACAGCCCGACTCCGATCCCCAGCGCCGCCAATCCATAGTCGTACCACGGAATCCGGCTGCCTCGTCTTTTTTCCGAGAACGGATATAAGAGAAAGATAAGACCCAATCCGAAGGATAGGTGAACCGCGCGATGCACTTGATCCGGGATGGGGGTAAAGAAGCTCACGTAAAGCTGATACACGGAAAAGAGCACGGCAAACGCAAACGTAACGGCTTTCATCGCTCCTACAAGCGGCCGGATGGATTCTCGCTCGAGCTTGGCCGGCTTCGGGCTATCGGTCAAAGCGAAGTCCCCCTTTCAGAAAGTGCCATACATGCAGACGTTCGATTTCAAACCGTACCGCCGAGCCTGGCTCACTAAGCTGCGACAGAGGGATCTCTCGTTCCCGTATGCGCAGCCGATGGTTCGCGATCACCTGCCCGATTCGAAGATCAAAGGTTTCGAGTGTCCGATCCATGTTCTCGATCCGCAGTTTTCCGTCTGCCATTCGGAAGGTTTCATGGCCTTCGAGCGAAGTCGGCATCCCGACCCCGTAGGATTCGAATGCCACGGAGTCGAGGACGATTTGCCTTCTCTCGTTGACGATGAAAAACTCCTCTACGGGCGTGCGATGAATGGAATGAATATAGACGAGCGAGAATCGGCTTCCCTGATCTGCCGGCGATTGAAAGACGATTCGCCCATCCGTTACCTGCCTGATCGTGAGAACCGGGATGCTTGAAGCCCATAACCATAAGGATGCTAAAATCGCTGCGGCGAAGAGGATCAACCCCAGACCCTTTCGATGAAAAACAGGTGCGGGAGCCCGCCCCCGCACCCGCTCTGTTTCGCCGATCATGAAATGACGCCCTTCTCCTTGAGATACTTCTCCGCACCCGGATGCAGCGGGATGCTGATCCCTTCCAGCGCTTGATCGGCATTGATTTCCTTCGCCTTGGCGTTGATGGCAATCAGCGGCTGCGTATTTTCGTAAATCGCCTTCGTGATGTCATAGACGAGCTGTGTATCCAGTTCAGCCCGAACGGACATGATCGCTTTCACGGCCACCGTTTTCACTTCGGCATTTTGTTTGGGGTAGGTGCCCCCCGCAATGATTTGCTGATTGTAATACTTATACTTATCGATAATCGCTTGAATCTTGTCGTCTTCGATCGATAGAATCCGGATACCGGTCGTCGCAGCCAGCTCGTTGATCGCCGCCGTCGGGGCGCCCGCCGTCACGAACGCCGCATCCAAGCCGCCGTCCTGGATTTTCTTCGCCGAATCGCCGAAGGACAGACGGTCCAGGCTCAGATCGTCAAAGGTCAGACCATAGATTTCAAGAATTTGTCTGGCGTTCACTTCCGTACCGCTGCCCGGCGCGCCTACGGATACTTTTTTTCCTTTCAGCTCCGATACGGACCGAATCCCGCTCTTCTCCGAAACGACGATTTGGATCGTCTCCTGGTATAGGGCGCCGATGGCCTGCAAATTGCCCACCGCACCTTCTTGAAACATCTCCGAGCCCTTGGCCGCGTAATCGGCAATGTCTCCTTGCGTAATCGCCAGGTCGACTTCTTTCTTGCTGATTAAGCGCATGTTTTCAACCGCCGCGCCGGTCACCTGCGCCGTGGCGTTCGTGCCGGCTTTGTCTTTAAGAAGGTTGGCAATCCCCCCGCCAAGGGGATAATAAGTGCCTGCGGTGCCGCCTGTCGCAATGATCAGGCTGGAGGGCTTCTCTCCCGTCCCTCCCTGCGACTTTCCCCCGCAAGCGGTTAAAGCCAGCATAACAACCAGCGTAAGAACCCATCCTCCGCGCACCCGTCCGATCATGATCATCCCCTCCATCCATTTTCCGCGGAACATTGTCCATCCGTAGTATGTATATGTCCGAGAGGCGGAAAAAATTTGTCGGGGAGAGGAGGAAGTCATGGTTGAGCCTGAAACCTGTTGCCATTCAAGTCATAGCTGTAATTCGTCTTAAGGTTAACCCCGGGCAGTTGAACGGATTTCAATCGGCCGAAAAGATCATAGGTGTATGAAGTTTTATTTTTTTGGCGTCCGTTGCAGATATCGTATTTCCCACAGCATCAGAGTCTAGTATCGTAATCCGACCAAGCTCATCCAGAACCTGCGTGATATAGGTGTTGTTATTTGTGTCGTACTTAATGACAGGCTAGGCAAATACGGCCCCACCGCAAACACCACCGGCGTAAGAAAAAACCGCTTGCGCAGTCCTGCTTTCTCAAACGTACCTGCAGCACACCTGAGGTATAACGTCTCCGGAAGTCACTACAGCGTTCGTAGTCGGGGATTTTGCAAAAATAACGTCTCCGGAAGTTACTACAGCGTTCGTAGTCGGGGATTTCGCAAAAATAACGTCTCCGGAAGTCACTACAACGTTCGTAGTTGGGGATTTCGCAAAAATAACGTCTCCGGGAGTCACAACATCCTTCGTAGTCCGCAAAATCCGCTTCACAAAACGAGAAGAGCATCAACGAGAGCGCCAGAATCATATACGGCTCCCCTCTCTCTTCCCCAAAACCACGCCATGGAAACTTATACTTTTTATCAGGCAAATAAAGAACTGACCAAAAGTGGTAAAATCCACATTGGGTCAGTTTTTGATAAAGACCTACTATTGAATTGTAGCTCCCTTTAATAAATCATGTTTTTCTAATTCATCTTTAATTACTTCAATTGCTTCCTCATAGTTAATCACTCGGCAGAAAATGAACATTTCCCCATTGCCAATTTCCCCGCCGTCACAATCTCCAATTCCATTTACGCGTAGACGTTCATTCAGTAAATCCTCGATCAAATAACGTTTATCAAGATCCTCGGGAGCACCAAAGCCGCTTGAATTCAATTTGTAATGGATGGTGACGGTAATGGCGTCATCATCTTCATCAATATCATCTTCGGGCGGCGTGTGGCGCTGTGGGAGCTCATCTTTGGAAATCCATTTATCAGGGTCAAACAGTAGCTCGTCGTACGAATTGTCCCATTCTTTGTTTCCAAACCTTGCCACGGCAATACTATCAAATATATTTGATGTATAGTTCCCAGGGTAATCCAATTCGAGCAAGTCCTCTTTTGTTGCTTCCCTTAACAACTTACCATCATAATCAATGACATCTGGTTTTGGACCTGTAAGAAAATTGGGGAGTTTAATGTTTTTCAATACCACTTCTGTGTTACCAATAACTGACCAATCACCATCTTCAATTGAGAAATCATCAAGATGTGCAATTGCCAATATAGGCTTGCTTGTAATCGTTTCTAGGTCAGGGGTCGTTCCAGATTCAAAATCAAACAAAATATACAAATGTGAGTGCGACGCTGTGGAGTATGTTACAATTTGACCAAAGCAATTACAATTTTCTTGTATCGGAATGGCGAACACATCTCCAACTTGAGCTCTGATCTTTTTCCTTCTTGCCACCCTGGAATCACCTCTTCGATTTATTTTACTCTTGTATCACTGAAAGGGCTTTTCTATTGATGACTTTCCTGCTGTTGTCCTCTCCTTTACCAATGCTTGTGCTAAACTGTCCGTTATCAAATCTAGAGTTTCTTCGTTCGCTAGATTAATTCAGTTAATGCTATCTTTGCATCAATGAAATTTATATAGTGAGACAATAACTCTATCGCTGATATACATACAGATAGATCATTGTCAAAACTAAGTGCGTACGCAAATTCGCTATTCATGTAATGTTCGTCTCCCAGTATAAATCCACCAGGCATGATAATTATTTTAACCAACGCTTCGAATTAGCCGTAAGTTGATCGATCAGTTCAGGAAACTCAGCAACAACATGAATACTTTTCTAAGTTGTCGACTTCGAATATTCATTCTCCACTTAAAAGTAGTACTTTTCGACTATACAAGTGGCGTGTCGAGAACAGCAACATGTAAGTGATGGTACAAGGTTGTCATTCAATATGAGCGACGCTGTTTCTTATGTCATAATAAAAAAGCATTCGAACCCGTACAGGAACGAATGCTTCTAAACTTTCCAGTTTAACGCGTTTCGCGATGGATGGTGTACTTCTTCAATCGCGGACTGTATTTTCTCATTTCCAGGCGGCCTGGATGCGTCCTCTTATTCTTCGTCGTGGTATAATTCCGATCGCCGCATTCCGTGCAAGCCAAGGTAACGACAACTCTCATGAGTATCACCTCATTGTTTAATAAATCGTAACAATTACGATTAAATGATAAGGAATGCCGCCATCGTTGTCAATAGCGTCGCACCGCGAGCCCTATCGTCAGGCATCCTCAATCGTTTTTATCCGGCGTAAAACTTCAAATAGTCCCCGACATGGCTCATCCAATAGCCGGGATCGTGGCCGCCCCTTGGAATGTGCAGCTCCGCTTGCACGTTCCTGGAAGCCAGAAGCTGATAGAGCTTGATGGCACGCGGAGCAAAGAAGTCCGAGCCGCCGCAATCCAGGTAGACGGACAAATTGTTCAGATTTTCGGACAAGGCCAGCTCCATCGGATCCCGATGCTTCTTCGTCTCTCGATCCCCGAGCACCCATTCCTTCTGATCCCGATACTCGGTTGACTCTTCAAACCACAGTGCCGGGCTGTGTCCCCCAACCTTGCCGTACAAATCCGGATGCCGAAAAGCGATATGGAGCGCGGCGAATCCTCCCATCGAGATGCCCCCGATAAACCGGCTTTCCGCGCTCGGGTCTGCAGGGTAGTTCTGCTCTACATACTGCCGAACATCGTTAACGATATAATCCTCGTACCGTCCTTCATTCAACCCGATACCGTTCACCGAGGCGGGAGCGCTGGAGGAATTGATGCCGAAACTGTTGTCGATCTGCGGACTGACCACGATAAGCGCATCGATCTCTTCATCCATGATCATCCGGTCCGCAACATCGGGCAGTCCGCTATAGGGCAGCCAATCGGACGACGTGCCCCCGAATCCGTGCAGCAAGTACAGGACAGGATAACGCTTGTCAGCCGAATAATTCGGAGGAAGGTAGATATTGACGTCCATCTTCTTGCCCAGAGACTTGCTGTAAAATGAGGTTTTCTGCCATTGCACGCGTTCCGGCACCGGAGACGGCGTCTTGGACGAGGAAGAAGTGGCCGGGGAAACGGCATCCGCGGCATCGGAGGAAGGGGAGCTGCAGCCCATAAGGGCAAGCGTTACCACAACCGGGATGACCGAGCGGAACCATGCAAGCTTGTGCACCATCGTGACCATGCTCATCGGGCTCTTTAAACCTCCAATCCTTCTCCTCTTTCCATTAACCGCTATTTGCCGCAGCCGTGCAACCCCCCGGACGATACAAAAAAAACCATTATTCTGACCGGATACAATCCAGTCTATGGCCGACGACCTGTAACGAGAAGAGCTTCCCATGGGGTACCAGGGGAAGCTCTTCCGTTTCAACGGAGCTGTTTGCTCATATGCACGATCGATTCCGTCTCCTGGTAACGCGCGACATACCCCCGTGATAACCAGAACGGGAAACCTCCGGGCAAATCGGTGGACGTGTGCAAATAAGAGCTTTCGTAGCCGGCTTCCCGGATGAACGATTCCACCGCTCGGTACAATGCGGCACCGATCCCTTGCCGGCGCAGGCGGTCGTCGATATAAACCTTGGTCACCTCGCATACGCCATGGGGTTCAAGGAATGCGTTCACGAAGGGGAAGCGGCGATCATAATTACGCGCGGCCGCGGTCCCCACGATGGTGCCGCGATCGTCCGCCGCGATGTAGAAACAAGCGTCCAGCGGTTTGACGTATACGTCTTCAAACCGCTTCAGATCATCCGGTTCGGGGTTAAAGGCCCCCGGTGGATACAACTTCGCCATCGTCGGTATGAGGAAGGCGGCGATCTCGCGCACGTGAGCCGAGGTCGCCGGCAGAATGCGATATGCAGATGGGCCGATCATACGGAAACCGCCTCCCCGCTTTGAAGGGTTTCTTGATTTGTCGCGATTCGCTTGCGTCCGGACGGATGCTCCGGAAGCTGAGATTCCCAGAGTCTTCTCGATGCCGGATGCGACAAAGCTGCCAGTGTCTGAAGGTCATCCAGCCGCTCGACGATTTCGCCCCGGTCCATGACGACGAGACGATCGGCCAAATAACGGGCGGCCTTGATGTCGTGGGTGATGAACAGATAAGACAGCCTGAATTCCGACCTCAGCCGCCGAAGCAGCTCCAGGATCTGGGCCTGCAGCATCCGGTCGAGGCTGCTGACGGCTTCGTCCAATACGATCAGCTTGGGACGGAGCGCTAGTGCGCGGGCGATGCACAACCGCTGCTGCTGTCCCCCGCTGAACTGATGGGGCAGCTTCCCGGCATCCGCTTCGCACAGCCCGACCGCTTCGAGCCCTTCCAAACAAGCACGCTCCAACTCCCGCTTCGTCAGGCGTTCGTAGTTGCGCAGAGGTTCGGCGATGATTTGCCTAGCGGTCATCCTCGGATTCAGAGCCTCTCCGCTGTCCTGGAACACGGCCTGCAAGTCCCGGCGAAGCATGTGTCTCACGCTGGCCGGGCCATTCAGCCAATCCGTTCCCTGAAAACGAATGGCTCCTTCGTCCGGCCGTTCAAGACCGAGGATCAGCTTGCCAAGCGTACTCTTGCCGGAGCCGCTTTCCCCTGCGATGCCGAGGCACTCTCCGGGCTTCAGGTGCAAGGATACCCGGCGCAGCGCCGAGAACCGAAGGGGGGCACCCCACAAACGGCGTTCCACCATATAGGTTTTGCTCAAGTCCGAAACTTCCAATAACGCCATTCCCATCAACCTCGATTCAACATGCATAGTCGAGTTGGCCTTATCCGATGCGGGTTTCGAGAAGCAGCTTCGTATAAGGATGCTGCGGACGGTCGAAGAGCTGATACACGCCGGCCGATTCGACGATCCGGCCCCGGTGAATCACCGCGACCTCGTCGGCCAGCTCCGCGATGACGCCCAGGTCGTGGGTAACGATCACCAGCGCCGTCCCTTCCGATCGGCACAGCTGCTCCAGCTCCCCAAGGACATGGCGCTGGCTCGCAAGATCGAGCGCGGTCGTCGGCTCGTCCGCGAAGAGGACGTCGGGGCCGGACGAGAGGGCGATCGCGATCATCACGCGCTGCAGCATTCCGCCGCTGAGCTGGTACGGGCGCATCTTCATCAGCTCGGCCGGCCGGGGCAGGCCGATTCGCTCCAGGTGAAGGACCGCTTGCTCCCAAGCGTCTTTGCGCCTGATGGCGGTATGAGCCCGGATCGTCTCCGCGAAATGGTTGCCAATGGTCCGAATCGGGTTAAACGAGGCCATCGGGTTCTGCATGACTATGGATAACCGGGAACCGCGAAGACGGCGGCGATCCGCCGGGGAAAGCGAGAGCAGCTCGCGTCCCGCAAGCGCGATGCTTCCTTTGACCGCCGCGGCGCCAGGAGGCAAGAGTCCCATGCACGCCAGGCAAGTCATCGACTTGCCGCTGCCGCTTTCCCCGACGATACCCAGCACGGAACCGGAGCGGACTTGCAGGCTGATGTCGTCCAAAATCCGGATCGTCCCCGAATCCGCCGCAACGTCGACGGTAAGGCCGGATACCGACAGGATCGGTTCCTGAAGCTTGCCATTCATTTTCACCGCTCCTTGGGGTCGAAATGATCTCTCAGCTTCTCCCCGAGCACGTTG
The DNA here is from genome assembly GCF_019400745.1 of Cohnella sp. CFH 77786. Classification (GTDB taxonomy): domain Bacteria; phylum Bacillota; class Bacilli; order Paenibacillales; family Paenibacillaceae; genus Cohnella. Next base: position 297,565 of record NZ_WJIB01000004.1, read on the forward strand.
CTGCAGGTCACCACCGCGAAGACCGCCAGGCCGGGAAGCCACATCAACTCGGGGTGCTGACGCAGGTGCTGCCGCGCTTCGTTCATCATCATCCCCCACTCGGCCGTTGGAGCTTGCACCCCTAAGCCAAGGAACGACAGCCCCGTTACCTCTAGGATAACCGAGCCGAACTCGAGCGTGGCCAGCACGAGCAGCTGCGCCGATATGCCGGGCAGCACATGCCGCCATACGAGCGCCCAGCGCCTGGTCCCGGCGACCCGGGCCGATTGGTAATAGAGCCGAACCTTCACCTTCAGCACCATGCTCCGTACCATCCGCGAATAATAGACCCACTGGGAGAGCACCAGCGCAAGAATGAGATTCGCCGTTCCGGGACCGAAAATGCCAAGGAGGGCGAAAGCGAGCACGAGCGTCGGGAACGCCAGGAGAATGTCGCAGATCCGCATGAAGACGGCATCCAGCCAGCCTCCCCGGAGTGCCGTAATCGTCCCCGCGATCGCGCCGATGAAGAGGGTGGATACGATCACGGTCGCCGAGATCGCCAAGGAGGTACGGATTCCCATGAGCAAACGGGATAACGTGCACCTGCCCAAGTGATCGGTTCCGAGCGGGTACTGCAAGGATGCCGGGGCGAACTTGTTCATCATGTCAACCTGATTCGGATCGTTCGGAACGATCCAGGGGGCCAAAGCCCCGGCGATCGCGATGAGGGATAGGATCAACCCGCATCCGATCAGGATGGAAACGTCCCGTTTCCGCCGAAGGGCATGGCGAGGGGCAGCCCACACGTTCATTGCCGTTATCCCCCTTCCTTCCGCAGCAGCCGGGGATCCAGCATCCGGCCCGCGAGATCCACCGCGAGGTTCGTCAGAACGAAGACGACTGCCATGAGCAGCACGTAGCATTGAATGACCGGATAATCCCGGTTCAGGATCGATTCGATCAGAAACCGTCCCAGCCCCGGCCAGCTGAAAATCTGCTCCACGATGACCGTTCCCGCAAGCAAATAGCCGAAGCTGACTCCGACCGACGTAACCAGCGGCAGCAAGGAATTCGGCAAGACGTGCCGAAACAGGACGGCCGTGTCGCTAAGTCCCCGTGCCCTTGCGTAGAGAACGTAGGGCTCCTTCATGTTCTCCAGCATCGTTGTTCGCAGCAAACGGGAGAGCGTGGCGATGTTGGCAGCCGCTAACGTGATGGAAGGAAGCACGAGATGCTGCCAGCCGCCCCGTCCTTGGGTCGGAAACCAATCCAGCTTGACCGAAAAGGCATAAACGAGCAGGAAGGCCAGCCAATAGCGCGGCATCGAGGTTCCGAGGAGCGACAACGTGCGGCTCAGGCGGTCGATCCAGCCCCCCTTGTGCATGGCAGCCAGCGCGCCAAGCGGAATGCTGACAACGAGCGAGAGCAGGATGGCCGATCCTGCCAGCAGCAAGGTCGCGGGAAATTTGTCCCGAATATCCTCCCATACGGGCGTCTTGCCGACGAACGAGTTGCCGAAATCGAAGCGCAACGCCTTCCAGAGCCAATCGGCGTACTGAACCGCCAGCGGGCGATCGGTGCCCAGCTCTTTGCGCATGGAGGCGATCGCTTCTTCGGTAGGAGGCACGTTCGACATTCGCAGCGCGACCTCGGCCGGCTCCACTGGTACTAGCCGGACGAGGATGAAGGCGAGCAGGGAGATGCCGAGCAGGATGAGCGGCAGCCCCAGCAGCCGGTTTCGAACGTAAACCAAGAGCTGCCGGTCCATCATGGAGCGACGTCCAGCTCACCGAACGGAAAATCGTACTTCGTGGCCCCGAACTTTAGACCGCTCAAGTTCTTGTGGTGGATCGCGACCATGGCGTCGTAAGAGATCGGATAGAAGACGGCGCTCTCATGGATACTCTTGAAAATTTGCGCGTACAGCTCCCGGCGCTGCTGCTCGTCGGTGCTTTTCAGCACCTCCTTAGCCCAGGCATCGATTTGCGGCTTGGCCGGAACGCCCAGAAGCGCTTCATGGATGCCCGTTTTGGCTTGGGTGCTTGTCGTGACGAAGTTATGAGGGTCGTTCGGAACCCCGTATGTATTCCAGAAATTCAGGTGGTAATCGCCCGACTTCAAGCGGCCGTTGCCGACCATCAGCTCTTCTCCCTTGACGAGAACCTGGATGCCGATCTTGACCAGCTCGGCCTGAATAATCTCGGCCATCGGCTTCTGCACGGCGTCCGTACTGACATAGACCAGGTCAAGCGTCAGGGGTTTCCCGTCCTTCTCGCGGACGCTTTTCCCCGCGGGCAGCTTCCACCCGGCTTCCTCCAGCAAACGCTTCGCTTGCTCCGGATCGTACTCGTAAGGCTTCAAGTCGATGTCCGCATAAGGGAAATTGCGCGCCATGACGGTATCGGCTTTGCGCTCCAACCCCTGCGTGACGCTGTTCACCATCTTTTCCTTGTTGATGCCGTGCTGAATCGCCTGGCGAACGAGAAGGTCCGACGTCGGAGCTTTGGCGCTGTTGATGACGAAGGTACGCGTCGTCAGCGGCTCGGACGTCGCGGTGACATACTCCCCGGATTCTTTTAAATACTTATAGTTGTCCATGCTGATGATTCCACTTCCGACGATCATGTCCAGCTCCTTCTTCTCGAAGGCCGTAACCATCGTCTCCTGATCGGGGATGATGCGAACCTTGACCGAGCTCAGCTTCGGCTTCGTCCCCCAGTAGTTCTCGTTGCGGCTGAACACCGCGTATTCGTCCTTCTTGTACTCGCTCAGTACCCACGGGCCGGTACCGATCGGCTTCGCGATCGATTCCGACGTGCGGCCGTCGGCCGGGAAACCGGCATCCGCAAGGAACCGGAACGGCCGGACGAAGGCGAGCTCCTGCAGCAAGGGATAATACGGCTTGTTAAGAATCAACCGAACCGTGTAGTCGTCGAGCTTCTCCGTCTTCTCCATGGCGCCGACGATCCCCATCCAGGAGTGGCGCTCCTTGTTCGCCATGACGGCGTCGATGTTCCGTTTCACGTTATCCGCCTTGAACGCGGAGCCGTCGGAGAACACGACGTCGTGTCGGAGGTGGAACGTGTAGCTCAAGCCGTCCGGCGAGATCTCCCACTTCTCGGCGAGGCGGGGGACGATCTTTCCTCCTTCGGCATAATCGACCAACGGCTCATAAACCATGGCTTGCGCGAACATTTGACTTGGCGAATACAGGTGCGGGTTTAGCGGGCCCACATCGACGTTCCAGGCGATCGTGACGGATTTGCCCGCGGTTTCATTCTTCGCTTGCTCTTGGTCGGAACCGGCCGAAGAACAGCCGGTAAGGATCAGGGCCATCGCCAAGCCGCCCAGCAGAAGCCCTTTCATTCTCGGTAAGAAAAACATTAAATAAGCTCCTTTCGCAATCGTTTCGTCGTTTACGCTTCGGCAGGGGCCGTGAAGCGGAAGATATACATCTGCTCGTATTCGAATAGCATCCGATCGGAAACGCAATTGAACCATCTTTCCTCACCGGAAACGGCGACGTAGCCTTGGGGCAGCATCCTTCGGATTCCGACTTGAAATCCTTCATCCAGGAAGGCACCCGCAATGTCGTCGAGCGTATGCTCGTTCATCGGCAGGGAGCCGTGCCGGTTGATTTTCTCGCGGATGGACGGAAGGCTCGGATTGCCCGCGTAGTCCGAATAGGTCGCGTAGTACACGCCGCCCGGCTTGAGGGCTTGCTTGATTTTCCAAGCATGCTCCCGAAGGTCCGAGATGAGGTAGATAACCGAAATGCTGATCGCCAGATCGAACCGGTGACGGTACTGCTCGGGAGTCGAGGTCGCTTCGTAATGGATCGGCAGGTTCCCTTTCCGCTTATTGGCGATCTCCACCGAACGACGGGCCAGATCGATGCCAATGCCGCTCCGGAACGGTCTTTCTCCGTGCAGAAAACGCAGGAAGCCGCCTTGATTGCAGCCGAAATCGAGAATCGTATCCTCGCTCAGGTCTTGCTCCTCTACATACTGGAGCACCTTGCGCCAATGAACTTGATGGCCGTCCTCCATCCGCTGCTCGCCGCTCTCCGGCTCCGTCCACCATACGTCGTACAGCTGACTGCCGCTCATCGGTTGTTCCCATCCTTTCGTTAATCGTAATTGTTACGCTCTAAATAACCGTAATGATTACGATTATAGTGCAAAAGTTGGTTTTGTACACCATTTTTTAGCGAGCTTGGCTGCCGGCCCCCTCCTTACAAAACAAATAGGCGGACGAGTGTTGCTTGAAAATCGAGTATGAGACCGTGAATGTACATTCTGAATCTGAACGTCGAAAGAGCTTCCCGCAGCGGGAAGCTCTTTGTTTACTTGTCGCTCATATCCCGATGACCGTCAATTCCTTAGGAAAAGAGGTCATCACCTCGGCGCCGTTCGCCGTCACCAGCACATTGTCTTCGATCCGGACGCCGCCGAGTCCCGGGATATATATACCCGGCTCCGCGGTGAACACCATTCCCTCGCGGACCGGATCGGTATTGTTCCCATGAATGGACGGATATTCATGGATTTCGAGTCCGAACCCGTGCCCGGCACGGGTGATGAACCATTCACCATACCCTCTGCTCCCGATGACGCTCCGGGCTGCCGCGTCCAAGCTTCCGAACGCGACGCCCGGACGGACGGCTTCGATCATGCTGCGGTTCGCCTGAAGAACCGCGTCGTAGATCTCCTTGCGCTTCCCGCCGATTTCGCCGACGGCAAACGTACGCGTCAAGTCCGAAGCATAACCGCCCACAAACACGCCCGCATCGAACAGCAGCAATTCCCCTTCCCGAATCGGGTCCGCCCCGGGCACGCCATGCGGCAGCCCCGACTTCTCGCCGGCCAGCACCATCGTATCGAAGGACGGCCCGTCCGCGCCGTAACGTTTCATGCGGTATTCCATCTCGGCAACGAGATCGAGTTCGGTGACTCCGGGCTTCACCAGTGGAAGGGTATCCCGGAATACGTTCTCGATGCAGACGATGGCGCGCCGGATCGCGGCGATTTCCTCGCTGCTCTTGATCACGCGAATCCGGGCCAGCTCGTCGTCCACGCCGACCGCCTGCTTTGCTCCCGTTATTTCCATGATCGCCTGGTATCGCTTAACGTTCATATGCTCTTCCTGGATGCCGATTCGAGCGATCCCGTCGGGTAGACGGCCCTTCAGCACCGAGTAAGGATCTTGACCGTCTTCATGAGCATGGATGGAGCCCAAGCTCGCCGACCGCACCGCCTTCTCCCGGTCCAGCGCCGGCACGCACAGAAACGGCTCTTCTCCCTTCACGCAGACAAGCGCCAAGAACCGTTCGTGCGGATCCGTGTAGAAGCCCGTGAAATAATAAATCAGTTTCGGCAGCGTAATGAACGCCGCATCCAGCGATTTCTCCTCGAGCACGCCGTAAAGCCTCTTCAACCTGTCGTTCATCATCCTTCACCAGCCTTTCTCGATTTCACGGTCTATCTGTCAGAGCCGACTTCTCGTTTATGATTAGAAAGCGGGTCGACATTAATATTCAAAAATACATAATATGCATGAAAAAAATGTGCAATTTTTTAGGTATACAAACGCAATTCAATTTCCTATCCTTAAAAAGAGTTTGGCAGTTCATCCGTTGAATGTAAAGAACCCTGGATACACTTCAAGCTAAATAACATACCGAAGCGCGATCCGGTTCAAGAGGGATTTTAATACTCACTCTAGGAGGAGTCATGATGGGAAACGTGAGCATTCGATTCGACCGGTTTCCGGGAGGGCTTGGCAAGGCGGTCGTGCTTAGTTTTGACGATGGCCGCGAGCAAGACAGGAGGCTGGTGCAGGCGTTTAACCGATATGGCCTCAAAGGAACGTTCCATCTGAATTCCGGTAATTTCGGCAGGGAAGGATACATCCGTGCCGAAGAAGTGGCGGACTTATATCGCGGCCACGAGATCTCGGCCCATACCGTCACGCATCCGTTCCTGGAGCAGTCTCCGGACGACCAGATCGCGGAGGAGCTGATTGCGGACCGCCGTAATTTGGAAGCGATTGCGGAATATCCCGTACGCGGCATGAGTTATCCGTTCGGCACCTACAACGACCGCGTCGTGCACGCGCTGCCGGTGCTCGGTATCGAATATGCCCGCACCGTCCAGAGCCACGGCGGCTTCCACATGCCGGATGATCCGCTGAGATGGCATCCGACCTGCCACCACAAGGACATGGTCGAGAAAGCGGAACAGCTGCTGTCCTCCAAACCATACTTCAGCCGGATGGAGCTTTTGTTCATTTGGGGTCACAGCTACGAGTTCGACCACGATGACAACTGGGAGCTGGTAGACAAGACGGGAGAGATGCTCGGCGGCGAGGAGTCGGTCTGGAAAGCGACGATGACGGATATTGTATCCTATCAGAATGCGCTCAAAGCGCTCCGTTTCTCGGTTGATCGAAGCATGGTGCATAATCCGAACGCTCTTGATGTTTGGGTTAGCGCGGACGGCGAAGCCGTCCGTATTGCGGCAGGTGAAACGAAAAGGCTGAGATAGCAATGTCTAAGCCGGTTATGGACGCGTGCTTGTATGACTGCTTAATTCGTTGGTTTCGAGTAGAATGCATCTTCTAGTCTCCCTGGTTTGTTGTTGGATCCGTCAGCTGGCCAGCGTCGTGGATCCAACAACATCATACCAAGGAGTCTTTTTGTTTCTCAAAGCTTGGCGAGGGAGACCGGGAGATTCCCTCCCCTAAGCAAGAGAGGGGCTGTCCCAAAGTAGGTAGTTTCTACTTTAGGGACAACCCCATCGTCTAAAAGAATGCCTTAAGAATACTTGACTGCGTATTTGCCGAGCTGCTTCGCTTTGAACTCGACATTGCCCGTTTTCGGATTGTACTTCGCATTATTGACGACTTCCAGCTTTCCATTATCGTTTAAATAATAGAGTTCGACCCGGTTTGGTTTCTCGCCATCCTTAAGCGTGTACCCGATCGCCACGCTGATGTCGTTGCCGTCGAATTTCGTTACCGGCTTCCCGTCCACCGTCAGGCTGAAGTCGAGCATCCTGCTGCCGCCCAGCTTGTTCTGCACGTCGCCTGGAAGTGTGCCTGCATCCACGATGCCGACTTGGAGCTGAACGCCGGCCGTTGGCGACAGACGGCTTCCCCGGACCAGCTTCGGATCGATCGAGACGGCGGCAAGTCCGTTGTCGACCACGATCGTTTTAACACCGCGGTCGTCCGCATAGGTAAGCGACTTGGCCGGCATTTCGACTTTCACGGCCTTGACGTCCGCCAGCGGCTTCACCTCGACGCTCACCGTCTTGTCCTGCGTCTGCTCAATCGCGCTCCGCAGGATGTCCTCGCCCAAGGATACGGATGCCGTCCCCTCAGTGTCCACAGACGGCTCGGCATGGATCTTGCCATTGCTTTGCGTAATTGCCGGCGTGACGGTGACGACCGCCGTGGCGGCATACTGGCCGTCCGCGCTTACGGCGGTAATCGCGGCCGTCCCCGGCTTCAGTCCGGTTACCTGGTCTCCCGAGACGCTCGCAACGGATTCGTCGCTGGATGACCAGACGACCGGACGGCTGGATGCGCCGCCGTCGAATACCGGAGCGAGAGCAGCCGAATTGCCGGCCATAACCGTCAAATCGTTCACATGGAACCCTTGCACTGCCGCACCTTGTTTAATATCGCCGCGCACGATGCCCATACCGTTCGTTCCGATATAGACCCGTCCGTACACTTGTCCGTCGCCCGTAATCGTCGACTCTACATTCGCGTATTGATGCTGCTCGTCATTAATGCGGATCCAGCTCGCTCCTTCGTCCTCCGAACGGTAGAACCAGAACTTGCCCCCGTTCACTTTCAGAACGGCGTAGATCGTTTTATACGTTTTGCCCGGCGCTTCTTTGCCGAAACCGATAGATAGAGCCTCGTCGACACCGTTTATTTTCTTGAAGCTTGCTCCCGAATCCGTCGAACGGTAAAGTCCTCCAGAGCTGGCAAGCCAGATATCGCCTTCGGCCGTAGGAGCAGCCTTGAACTTGCCATTCAGATTTTGCGGCAATCCGGAAGCCGCCGCAGCCGAGAAGTTGGCGCCGCCATCCGTGCTGACATAGAACACCCCGTCAAGGAAACCGTAGAATTTGTCCGGATTGACGCGGTCCGAAGAGACACTCGCGCCTTGCGGGATGCCTTGCGAGGCCGTCCACGTCTTGCCAAGGTCGGTAGAGAAGCTTACCGGCCGGACGGCGCTGCCATCTGGCTTCGGGGCCCAAACGATCGTATGGCCATTCGCGCCGACCGCGACCTGTCCTCCGCTCGTATTGTCGCTGTTCTCCGCCTGCCAGGCATTGGCTGCAGGCGTCCAGGTGATGCCGTTGTCCGTCGATACGCCCATCCGCGCGTCTTGATTCGATGCAGTGCCAACTCGCACGATCAAGTTCGGATTCGTCTCCGCGTAGTCCAGATCGGTGCTGGAATTGAGATAAGGATTCCTGATCATATGAGGCGACTTATTCAAGTCTTCATGACGGAACCCCCCGATATCGCCCATTGCGCTGATCAACGGTGCCCCGGATGGAGGACTGATCAAGCCCAAAATTCCATTCTCTTCAATCCCGTTCGCCATGACGGAGATCCCGATTTTCTCGCCCTTGTCGAAATTGGTCATGTCCTCGGAGCCGTACAGTGTCGCCCCGGTACCGTACATGATCCGGTCGGAGTTGAACGGATCGATCTCCAGGTCGCCGATTCCCCAGCCAAGCGTCGGCGAGGTTACCGGATCGGTCTCCGGATCACGTTGAATACCCCAATCGAGCCATGGCGAGATCGAATAATCGATCGTGTACCGGTTGTCGCGCTTCGGATACGAGGTGAACTCCCACAGATTTTTCCATGTTTTTCCGCCGTCCGTACTGCGGTAAATCGATTGGTCCGGCCACCATTTGTTCAACGTAACTGCCATCAGCGTATCGGGATGCTGAGCGTCGACGGCAAGACCGCCGAACGGATTGCTCGTATTGCCGGCTCCGCCAGGGCTGATGTCCGTCCACTCGCCCGTCTTCGTATCCAGCTTCCATACCGCACCGCTGCCGGCGTCGAACGGTCCGAGCTCCGAGTTGTACGTTATGTACAGCATGCCGTTGGAACCCAGCGTTCCGTGGTGGGGCATGAATCCCTGCTTCGGCTGGCCCGCCACCGGTTCCCAGGTAGCCCCGCCGTCGACCGACTTGTAAATGCTCGTCTGCTTGTCCGCCAAGCCGACATAAATCGTCTGCGTCGCATGGCCCGCAGAGCCCGTCGAAGGATCGAAAGTGATCCATACGGGGCCGACATTGCCTCCGAAGTAATCGTTCACGTCGCCGATTGCTGTGAAGCTGCTCACCTTATGCCATGTCGCTCCATAGTCCTCGCTCTTCCACAAACCGTTTCCGTTGCGGGCTCCCACATAGAGGATCCGGTTATCATTCGGGTCTATAACCAGACGTTCGCCCATGGTCCGGCCGGGCATGTTGCCGCCGAATTTGAACGGCATTTCCGTCTTCTCCCACGTTTGCCCGCGGTCATTCGAACGAAGAATGTAACCGTTCGTTTGCACCCATTCGTTCGAGTAGGTGCCGGCCGCAATGTAGACGCGGTTCGGATCGACAGGGTCGGTAGCAATACTCTCAACACCCGACAGGTTCCAATCCTCCTTGTTCAGCCATTCCAACAGCTGGATCCACGTCTTGGTCGCCGGGTCCCAGCGATACGCGCCGCCCATGTCCGTGCGGGCATAGATGAGATCCTTCTCCTTCGTGTTGAAAATAATGCCCGGAATCAATCCGCCGCCGACGATCTTCACCCTGCCCCAATCATAGGCTTGCGATTTCACCGGCACGATGTCCGACTGTACGGCCGTTGCTGCGCTTCCGGTCGAATCCGCCGCGAATGCCTTGCCGGGATTCGTCGTCAACGAAGGGCCCATGCTTACCGTCAACGCTGCGGCCGTCAGCACAGACAGCCATATTTTCCTTTTTTTCATTCCCTTAATTGTCCTCCTTATGATTAATGTCATTGCAAACGCTGTCATTCGCGTCGAATTAATCATAGTGAAAACGATTTCATTTAGATACCCAAAAAACAGAACTAAATATCATGTCAAAATCTTAAATCGCCCAGTCATGATTTGATCTCTTGCTCACGGCTTCCCGCCGTTCACGATCCGGGTAACCTCTTCGGTGATCCGGTCGCCGCCTCTCGATTTCCATTCCCGGACGAAATCGTCGAAAGCGCTGACGGGCTTGTCTCCGACGATGATCTGCAAGAATGCTTCGTTCTCCAGCTTCTGCAGGTCATCCCATTTCGATTCCATCGCAGGCGTCGTGCCGTAGAACAGGCTTCGCACCTTCACCATCCGGGCCTCCTTCAAAGCGCCGCCTCCATCCAGATAGGCGTGAGCCGTCTTCCAGGCGTCCATGTTTTTCTTCGGGTTCTCTTTCTCCTGAAGCGCCAAATCATATACCGTTCTCGTATCGGCATCGAACGTACCGGGGTCGATCTTGCCATCCAGGGCTCTCCGAACGTCGTAGGCACGTTTCTCGACTGCGTCGGAATATTCGAGCAGCAGGTCGAACGGATAGTAGTGGCGGAGCTGGATACCGGTCTGCGAGGCGTAATCGTCCAATTCCCGGACCTCCTCCGCGTGCGGGTCCTGCCTGCGTTCAAGCCGGGTAAAGACGTTGAGCAGCCGGATGGCCGCTTCGGGATGCGGATACCCTTTGCGCACGACGAGATATCGATCGGTGACAGGTGCCGCGTGCGTCACGAATACGCCCTGAGTGTCGCGCGGCACGGCATAGGCGCTCCATTCCGCTTTCGTATCCGCGGCAACGGCGGCGGACAACGGCCAGTACGGCATCCACCACGGACCGAAGAACATGCCGGCGCGGTTCTCGAGAATCGGCTTCTCCGTCTCCTTGTACAATACGAACTGGGGATCAATCCACCCCCGCTTGTACCAATCCGCCAACACGTCGAGCGCTTCCTTGTTCTCGGGCGTAATCGAGCCGTAGAGAACGTTCCCGTCCCGGTCCTTGATCCAGTTCTTGGGGAATGCATGGAAGGCGCTGAAAATCGTATCAAAACCGCCGACAAGCGGCTTCTGCCCGTAGATAACCTCATTAGAGCCGGTTAGGCCGACAGTATCCCTCTTGCCGTTGTTGTCCGGATCGCGCTCGACGAAAGCCTGCGCGATCTTTCCGATGTCCTTCAGTGTCTTCGGCGGCTGCAAACCCAACCGATCGAGCCAATCCTTGCGCACCCACAGCAAGGATGGCGCGTCCGCTTCGATGGCGACGTTCGGCACGCCGTACAGCTTGCCGTCCGACATGGCGTCTTGAATGGCCAAGCCTTGCGTGGAGTCGATTATCGCCTTGACCAGGCTGGACGCATAATCCTGATACGTCTCCGTCAAGTCTTCCACCTTGCCGTTCTCGATCAGCCGTTTCAGTTGGTTGCGGTCGACGACCATCGCGTCGGGCAGATCGCCCGTCGCGATGGCGAAATCCACCTTCTGCCGGAAATCGTCCTCGCTCTTGGCTTCCCAGGCATGGACGACCTGGATGTTCGTCAAGCTCTCGATGTACCGCGAAACCGGGTTATTGTCGTTCGTGTCCCCGGCCGGCAGCCGGGATTCCGGTATTTTGAAGCCGATGCGAAGCGTAATCGGAGTCTCGTATTTGCCGTATGCCGGCATCTCTTCGGCAGCAGCCTGTTTCGTGCCGCCCGATTCGCCGCGGCACCCCGCGATGGCGCCCAGGAGCACCACGAGCGCCGCGGACAAAGCAGCCCGCCGCCTCCCGCTCATGACGCTCCCCCGTTTCGCGCCATATATGCCGCCGATTCGGCGCGATACTCGGTCGGCAGCATGCCGACGCATTCGCGGAACAGCCTGCTGAAGTATTTATCGTCCTCGAATCCCGAAGCGAGCGCGATCTGGTGGATCGGGTCGGACGTTTCCCGCAGCAGGCTCTTGGCCCGGTCGATCCGCATGTCCCGCAGCACGGAACCGAACGATTCGCCCGCGAACCGCGCGAAGCACAGGCTGAAGTACCCTCGGCTCATGTTGACGCGGGCGGATACCTCCGCCTGGTTGATCTTCTGTCCTGCATGCTCCCTCATATACCGGACGGCACGGATCAGACACGACATCACTTCCGTGGTGAACGAGAGCTCGACCATGCGCCGCTGAACGGAATCCGAATATTGCTGCAGCCACGACTGCCAATCCGCCCAGGTGCGGTTGCGCGCGATGCCCGCGTTCAGCCGCTCCGCCGTTTCCGGCGGCAAGAGCAGCCCTCGCCACTCCCGACATAACGTTTCTCCGAAGCGGACGAGCATATCCGGGTCAGGACGTAAGCTGGTGACCGCCTGCTTGAACTCTTGCAAGCTGGCAACATACAGCGCCCATTTCAAGTCGAGCGCGGCCTGGAACGTCTCGGACGACCGATCGCCCGATCCGTCCTCCGCGCGGACCAACTCCCCATAAGCGATACGAAGCGGTTCGTCGTCGGCATGCGCATAGAACCATTCCGCGGGAAGCCGCTCGGCGAGCACCCGTTCTGCCTCGTCCGCCGCCAAATCCGACAATCCCGTAACGAGGGCAGTCTGCCAGCGGCCGCTCAGCCGTGCTCCGATTTCGCGCTTGATTTCCTCCATGGAATAGGGATGAACCAGCGGCGTCAGCCACATCCCTTCCAGTTCGACGACGGGATTGCGCCGAACGAACGGCATCCTGTACAGCTCGGCGCTCCCCTCGCCCTGTACGAGCGGACGGAAAACGAGTGCGGAATCGGCCGGCAGCTTCTTCTGCGGCCCACCGGCGATGATGGCCGCTCGGCTGCCTTCCTCCCAATCGATTCGCTCGACGATCCGCTGCATAACCTGATCGGCGTTGTCCGGCTCGAGCAGCGTCTTGACGATGTAGTCGATTGCCCCGAGACGCAAAGCCTCCTGCACGAAATCGAACTCGTGATGGCACGTCAGCACGACGGAACGGACACGCGGCAGGCGCCGCCTCGTTTCCTTGATCAGATCAAAGCCGTCCATCCCCGGCATCGTGATATCGGTGAACAGCAAATCCGCATCCGTCTGCTGCAGAAGCTCCAGGGCCGACTTGCCGTCACCCGCTTCCCCCACGACGACCATGCCGTACGATGACCAATCGAACAAGGAAATGAAGCCTTTGCGCACCAGCTTCTCATCGTCGACCACGACGGCTTTAATCATCGAAATCCTCCTTCCGCTTCTTCGGGATGACGATCGTGACCGTCGTTCCCGTCCCCGGCTCGCTCTCGATCCGGAAGTTCATCTCGTCGCAGTAATAGCGCCGCAGCATCCGGTTCACGTACGAGAGGCCGATCCCGAGCCCGCGCCGTTTGGCTCCTTCATCATCGGACAGCAGCCTCTCGGCTTCGCCCGGTTCCAGGCCGGCTCCGTTGTCCGCGACGCGCAGCAGCAGATGGCTCTCGCCTTCCGAGCCGACCGTAATATTGATTCTTCCGTTCCCGTCGCTCATGCCGTGGTAAATCGAATTCTCCACGATCGGTTGAAGCAGGAACCGGGGAACGGCGACGTTCATGACCTGTTCGTCCGCATGGACGTGGAATTCGAACTCGTAATCGTACCGGATCCGCTGAAGCTCCATGTAGTGGCGGATCGCCTCGATTTCTTCTTCCACCGTCACGATCAGGCTCTGCTTGCCCAGATTGTAGTGAAGCACCTTGACCAGCAGCGTCACGAGCCGGTCGATTTCCTTCTGTCCGTTCATCCGCGCCAGCCATTGCACGGTGTTGAGCGTATTGTGCAGAAAATGCGGATTGATCTGGCTGAGCAGCTTCTCGATCTCGAACTGGCTCTTCTGCTTCTCGTTCAGCGCGACGGCGGCGATCAACTCGCCGATCTTGTTCTTCATCTCTTGAAAATTGTTCAGCACGAAGTCGAACTCCTCAACGTTCGTGAACGAGACCGGAGCGGTCGGGTTCTCGGCCATCCGGACGATCTCCGTGTTGACCTTCCGCAGAGGACGGTACATCTTCTTCCAGATGAGCAGCGCCAGCAGCCCCGCGAAGGCAAGCGTCGACAGCGCGAGAACGAGCATTTTCCCCAGCCAGGAATAGATTTCACTGTTGAATGCGGACTTCTTCACGGCCGCAGCAAGCTGCCATCCCTGCGAACTGCGGTAACGGAACAGGTGGTACCCGCCGTATTCCTCATGCGGCGCCTTGCCGCCCAGCCGGACTTGTTCCTGAACGTCGGCGGGAATGCCGGCATCTTCGACATAGGTGATGCCGCTGCGGTCGCCCACGAGCAGATGGGTGACTTTCATGCCGTACGACTGCTGGTTCAGGATATGTCGGAACAGGCTGTAGTTCGTTTCCAAATAAATATACAGCTTCTGGTTGCCGCCTACCTGGACAGTCCGCTGCTCGGAGAATACCATGTTGTCGCTGTTGCTGTACATCGTCTTGTGGGGTCCGTAATAATCCGCGCCATTGTAGTGGATGAGCGGCGGGAAGTGCCGGGTATCCGGCGCGCTTTCCATGCTTAAATTCGAGAACAGGACGGGATCGTCGGCATCGGGCAGAATGTACGCGGTTAACCCCAAATAAGGATTCGTGAAGTTGACCAGGTTGATTTTCTCGTTGATGGAAGCCATAATCAGCGACTTGCGGGAAATCTGCTTCTCCTGCAGGTAGGAAGACACTTCCGACACGATCTGGCCGTCGAGCGCGAACTGCTTGGAGGCGAAATCGAGATTGTTGATCGTATATTCGAGAGCGGCCGCTTCCTGGTTCAAGCTGGCGCTGATGCCGCTCTGGATTTTCCCGGTTAGAATGTCGTAGATCGAGGAATAGGTCAGCACGCCGACCAGGAGCAGGGGCAGCAAGCAGCCGATCATCAAATACACGATCAGCGTGCGCCGAAGCGAACGGGCCTCGAAACGGCGGCGCAGTACGGAAAGTACGGGCACGGTCGCATATCTCCCTTGGTCTGTAAGCGTTATCGCCACTATTATAGCACATGATCCGGGGGCCGTCCGAGGGCCGTGAATCCGGAATGACGCATACCGCCCGCTTCCGAAGAAGCGAGCGGTATTCGCGTGGTGCGTTTTGAATTTCGACTTACTGCGTTACGCTCTTTCTGGCTTCGAACAGCTCCTCCGCTTTCTTGACGGAGAATGCCAGCACTTCGTCGTAGCCGAGGCCTTTCACTTTGTCGAGCATCTCCTGCTTAAACTTGTTGTATTGGGCTTCATCCTTGGCGAAAACCATTTTCCAGGAGTATTGCTGGATGACGGTGCCGATCTGCGCGTTCTTCTGCTCCAGCGCCTTATCCATCAAGAGCGGCGGCTTGCCCGTGAAGCCTTGCGGAGCGACCGCGATCATGTTGTTCTTCACGAAGTACTCCTTCGGCGTAAGCGCGCCCATCTTCTCGCGCCATTCGCTGTCCAGCTTGCTCGGATTCCGCTTCAGCGATGTCGTCCACAGGTTATGGTCGTAAGGCTCGCCCGTTTCCGGGTTCGTAAGCCCCGGCGCGACATTGGGGAAGTTAATCTGGCTCATGCCGTCATAGTACGTGCCGCCGCCGTACTCATCCGGCACGATCGTTCCCTTCTGATCCGCGAAAGCTTTCCAGCCGAAATCGGTGACGAACGGCTTGCCGTCCTTGTCGATATCCCAGGTCAGGCCTTTCGGGCCATTCTGGATCGCCGTTCCGCCGCCCGTGGAAAGCATGGCGCCTTCCGGCGTATACAGCCAATTGATGAACTCCATGATCCGCGCGGGGTCTTTCGCCTTCGCGCCGATCGCCATCACCCAGTTGCTGCCGTATTGATTGAAGCCCCAGGAATATACTTTTTCTTCCTTGAAGGGCACCGTAGCAAAGCCTTTGCCCTGTGCCGTCCGCTCCGGCGTGTTGTAGTTGGCGGAGCCGAGCCACGGGAACCAGCAGAACAGGAGACGTCCATCCTTGTACTTGCCGACGACGTCGTCGAACTTCTGGGTCAGAGAATCCGGATCGACCAGACCCATCTGATTGGCGTCGAAATACAGCTTCAGGGACTTCATGTACCAGCTGTCGTCGGACAGGAATTCATAATATTTGTCTTGGTCCGCGGCGACGTAGAGAAGCGTGTTGCCGTTCTCGTCATAACCGTACATGTTCGCGAATTGCTTCGCCACCATCATCTTATAGTTGCCGTCCCAGTCCGCCCACATGGAGAACGCGTACGTTTTCTTGCCGTTTTCATTCTTCGGCTCGAGCTCCTGCATCTTCTTGAGTACTTGCAAATAATCCTGAGGCGTGTTGATCGCAGGGGCGCCGATTTTCTGGTACAGATCCCAGCGCAATTCCGGTCCCCAGGTCAAGTCTTTGCCTTCGGACGGCCCCGGCTGGTTAGACGCCACGTTGTTGCCGATCCCGTACACCGCTTTGCCATCGCCGAACGCGACTTTCGCTTTTTCGATCGCCTTCGGGAAAGAAGCCACGATGTCTTTGCCGTACTTGTCCAGCAAGCCGTCCTTCGTCCAGTCGAGCAGCAGGCCGCCTTTAATCGCGTTGGGGTAATCGGTGGTATTGTCGCCGAACACGACGATATCGCCCAGATTGCCGGAAGCCATCATGGCCGCGATTTTGTTCTGGCCGCCGTCCAGGTTGGAGGCGATGATGTTCAGCTTGATATTGAACTTGTCCTTCAGGATCTTGCCGTACCAGCCCGTCTGTTCGCCGGCGTAGTTCGCGGTCGTCGAGAATACGGTCAGCTCGAGCTCCTTGGAGTGGTCGAGTCCGCCCTCCGAGCCGGCGCTTGCGCTCGGGCTGGCGCCGTCGCCGGACTGCGATGCGCTTGCCGATGGGGAATCCTTCGCCCCCTCGCTCTTGCCGCCGCTGCAGGCCGTGATGCCAACCGCCATGAACGCCGCGAGCGCAAGGCTCGTCATCTTTTTGAAACGCATTCCTGTTGCCTCCCTTTTTGGTATTGAAGAATGCTATAGTTCAACTCCGCCTGACGGCAGAGATAAACCCTGGTTCCAAAGTTCCAAATCGCTTCAGACCGTGACGATCAGCCTTTGACGGCGCCGATCATGATGCCTTTCACGAAATACCTCTGGAAGAACGGGTAGACGAGCAGGATCGGAAGCACAACGATCATCGTCACCGTCATCCGCACCGAGGTCGGCGTCTGCATGTTCTGCATGTTGACAGCCCCCAGGTTCTGCGCGCTCTTGATGAGCGCGGCGAGCGAGCTCGATTCGTTCAGGTAGCGCCATAACAAATACTGCAGCGTGTAATACTTCTTGTCCGTCATGAGCCACGCGGTATCGATGAACGAGTTCCACTGGCTCACCGCCGAGAAAATCGTGATCGTCGCCAGAATCGGCGTGATCAGCGGGAAAATGATGCTGCGGAATATCCGCATATACCCCGCGCCGTCGAGAGCGGCCGATTCCTCCAGCGACGGCGGCACCGCTTCGATGAACGTTTTGACGAGGATGATATTGAACGGAGCGATGATCGTCGGCAGGATGTAAGCCAAATAGTTGTTCGTCAAGCCCAGCAGGTGCATCGTGCTGTACCACGGAATCAACCCCGCGCTGAAATAGAGGGTGACAACGAGACTTCGGTACATGAACTGCCGGCCCCACATCTCGCTCTTCGTGAACAGATAGCCGAGGAAAGCCGACGCTCCGACCGTCAGCAGCGTACCGACCACGGTACGGTAGAGCGAAACGCCTGCGGCATGTCCCAGTCCTTTGATCTTCAGAACCGACACGTAATTGTCGAAGTGGATCCCTCGCGGGTAGAACGTGATATACCCCATCGTGGAAAGGTCGTTGGAGCTGATCGTGTTGATGAACAAGTAATAGAACGGAAATATGCAAGTTATGGTAAAAAGGCCGAAGAACGAGTAGTTGAGCGTGTGGAACAGAACGTCTCCGGCACTGCGTTTGCGTTTCATGGCGTTGCCCCCTTGGCACCTAGATGATGGACTCTTTCCGGATCCATTTGGACATGCCGTTGGCCAGGAAGAGAAGGAATACGCTGATGATCGATTTAAGCATGCTGACCACCGTCGCGAACGCGAAGTTGTTGCTGAACGCGATGTTGTACACGTACAGGTCGAGCACTTCGATCGTGTCCTTGTTCATGGCGTTCTGAAATGCGAAATATTGCTCCATGCCGTTGTTGACGAAGTTGCCGATGGACAAGAGCAGCAGCACGAAGAACGTCGGCATGATGCCCGGCACCGTGATGTGCCAGATTTTGCGAAACCGGCTCGCACCGTCCACGTCCGCGGCTTCGTACAACTCCTGGTCGATGCCGGTGATGGCTGCAAGATACAGAATCGCGCCCCAGCCCAGGCTCTTCCACCAATACCACGCGATCATCGCGAGCCACACGTTATTGTTGTTCGCGAGGAAGTTAATCCCTTCGTCTATGAAACCGAACTTGATGAGCAGCGTATTGACCAGTCCGTTGTCGACCGAGAACAACGTGAACGCGATCGAATACACGAGAATCCAGCTGATGAAATTCGGAATCGTCGTCAGCGTCTGTACGATTCGGCGGTACCAGCCCGTCTTGATCTCGGTCATCAGAATGGCGAAAATCACCGGCAGGAACGAAGTCACGATGCCGAGCCCGCTCATGGCGACCGTGTTCTTCATGACCCGGAGCACTTCTTGCGTCTGGGTCGGATTCTCCGCGATCGTTCGGAACCACTTGAAGCCGACGAACGGCGTCTTATCGAGCGGGATGCCGGGGATGTAGTCGAAGAAGGCGTAAATCCATCCATAGATCGGCAAGTAGTAGAAAATGAAGGTGATGATGAAAAAAGGAAGCGCCATCAGGAACAATTTGTACTTGTTCGGCAGCCTTCGGCCCGGCTTCGATGCGGCCGATCCATGTTTGGCAAGGTGGGTCGCCGGTACGGACATGATTGCAAGTCCCCTTTGTTCAGATTCAAGGTCGGCTTAACGGCCGCTTCTTGTATGCGATTTCATTGTAAAATAGAGTGGCGGCGGGCCGTGAGGGAAAAGAAATCTCAGGTGTGCGAAAGACGTCAGGTGTTATCGGACCGTTTTCCCCCCGGAGCGGACCATTTTCACCCTTCGCAAAAAGCAACGGCATCCTCGGCTGCTCTTTTTTCGCTTCTCAAACAACCTACGGCACACCTAAGGAATTCGCAGAAATAACGTCCCCGGAAGTCACTGCAGCGCGGAAGATATAACCTATAAGTCGCAAAATCCACATCATAAGAAGAGGAGAATATTAACGTGAGCTCCAAAACCGTAAACGGCTGTCTTCTCGCTGTAAAAAAGCCTCGACCGATGGCTGGCCGAGGCTTTTTTCTCCCGCTATTTTGGATCGCTTATGGCACTTATTACCCCGCCAATAGCACAGCCGCAAGAAAGACAAGCTGCAGTACGGTCCGGGGAAGCAGCTTCGGAACTGGCTGCCCCCCGATCGTCAGCTTCTCCCGGGCGGCCCGTACGTTGGCAGGAAACATCGCGACCAGAAGTATCGCTAGGCCGACGGAAGCAGCCATGGAAGTAGCGGGGATCAAGATTCCGACAGCGCCGGCGATCTCCAGCAGCCCGGTCGCCGTCACGATCCAATCCGGCCTGGGCATAGCAGGCGGAACCATTCGAATCAGGTCGGGACGTCTCTTGCCCCAGTGCGCCGATGCGGTAAGCAGCAGCATGACAGCCACCGCTCCCTGTAGCGGGGCATGCCAGCCTTCGAAGTGGATAACGCCTATCAAGCCAAGAAGCTTGAACAGCAGGAATGAAGCGACTAGCGCGTAGAAGGGAACCATCCGGATCTCTTCCTTTCTTCGGTGTATTCAGAATCCTTTCATCACCATGAGAAACAGAATGACGAGCGGCAGCAGCGTGGCGGCGGTGCCGAAGACGGCCCAAGCGCGGGAAGCGTCGCGGTATGCCTTGGAGATCGTGCCGCTAACGATGCATTGGGCGCTGATCCGGATCATTCTGCGTTGCAAGGGGATCAGGATCGCCGCCCAGATGATCCCGGTAACGGCCAGCAGCACGAGAGACAACGTCAGCCAGTTAAATCCCGACAGCGGGATCCCCGCATGCGCGGCCATCACGCTGCCCGATAGGATGATGAGGGCCAAACCCGGGATCGTAAACGCATAATCCGCGAGCATGACATTCTTCGCCGCGTTATGGATTACTTCCGGATTCTTCGTCAGATCCGCCCGTATTTTCCAGAAGGCCGCCGTCACGATATTTCCGATCGCGAGCACGACCCCGGTCAGATGCAACATCAACCACAGATTCATCCGGATCCCCACCTTCCGCATCTATCCGTCCGAAAAGGACGGCTCAGCCGGTTTACTTAGGATGTAAAATATTCGTGATCAAAGCAGTGAAATCTTGCGCCCCGAAAACGGCCTGCGTGGACGGAATGGTGGATCGGACCCGCAAGCCCAGTGTCAACAGCACGAACATATCGGCGGCTTTGGCGGCGTCGACCGATTCAGGAATCGCTCCGTGCCGCTGGCCCACCTCGATCCATTGCCTGGACAGCTCGACCGACCGGTCATAATGCTGCCGGAGCGCTTCCGCGATAACCGGCTGATCCTCCTTGCCGAGCAAATACATCAGCACTTTGTTCGTCAAATCTGCCTTGGCATAGGCCTCGATGCTCTCCGCGATCATCCTCATCGGTTCCGGGAACGAACGGCGCCCCTGCTCCACCTCGTTCATGAACCGTCGGTTTGTCTCTTCGAGCCGATCCTGCAGTACCCATACGAAGATTTCGTCCTTGCTCTTCACGTAGTGGAAAATCGCGCCCTTCGACAAGCCCGATCGTGCCATGATGTCCTTCATCGTAATGGTGTGGCATCCTTTTTCCCGGATCAGCTCTTTGGTCGTATCCAGCAGGAGCTTTGTGGTTTGCTTTCTGCGTTCCTCTTGCTTCAAAGTCGACCCCCCTCTAAGATGACCTGTTGCTTTTATTATATAAACAGACCGTCGGTTTGTAAATGAGAAAAGGCATTATGCATCTATATAAAGGTTGTGTTTGGGGAGGATTTTGGAGTTCTCACTAAGTATTAAGGGTAAGAGTTAGGCTGTATGTGACGAATTTGACGGCAATGCGTGCTCGCCTATTCCTATTTTCTCAAGTGAAACTGCGAATCGAAAATTTCCATAGGAATATGCCCGAGGGCCCGAATAACCGAATCTCATCAAGTACCGCATCCCGTATTGCAAAAGTTGTATCCAGATAATATTGCTCGTCGTCTCTAAAACTGAAACCTTTAAACGTTAAATATTTCGTAAAACGAGGTTCGTGTCTTCCGGGCATAAAAACAGGGCTTTGGATGCAGCCCACTGCAATTGATCCAAGCAATATCCCTCCGCCATAACGTTTTCCTAATCTTACTGGGAGGCATTGAATCGTTTCTGCATTCATCCTCGTCTATTTTGTCTTAACTTTGCATAATTTGCTCGAATGGACAACCGATCATGTTCATATAATCTCTCAGTCGGTCTTAGCCGGCGGGGGAGGTGCAAAGGAAACCATGAATCCGCCTTATCCTGTCTACCCTTATATAGGCACGGTACGACGTGTGGTTACGACACCGGTCACCTTTCCGCCGCAGCATCAGGACCGGCAACCCGGTCTGGAGCGGCTCATGTTTCCAAGGCCTATTTTCGATTATGCGGGCTATGTCGGGAGCGGCAAATTGAAAGGAAAGTCGGCGATCATCACAGGCGGAGACAGCGGAATCGGCCGGGCGGTCGCCGTTGCTTTCGCGAAGGAAGGCGCCCATTTGACCATCGTCTACCTGGATGAACACGAAGATGCGCAAGAAACGAAACAGTACGTGGAGGCACTTGGCGCCCGATGCCTTCTCTTATCCGTCGACTTGCGGCTTCCCGCTGCTTCTTATCAAGCCGTCAAGCTGACTGCCGACACGTACGGGCGCCTGGACATCGTCGTTAACAATGCCGCCGTACAGCCTTATACGAGAAGCATCCTCGACATTTCGGACGAACAGCTGGAGAATACGTTCCGCACCAACGTTTTCCCGCTGTTCTACATGACCAAGGCCGCGCTGCCTTATTTGCGACCGGGAAGTTCCATCATTAGCACCGCGTCCAGAGTGGCTTATGAAGGGGATAAAAATGTGATCGACTATTCGGTTACCAAGGGAGCGATCGTTTCCTTCACCCGAAGCATGTCGCTTTCGCTGGCGGACCGGAACATTCGGGTAAACGCGGTGGCGCCCGGACCGGCATGGACTCCGCTTACGGTAAGCACCTATCCGGCCGAACATCAATTGACCTTCGGGACCGACATCCCTATGGGGCGGGCAGCCCAACCCTTCGAGCTGGCTCCCGCGTACGTATACCTGGCGTCTTATGATTCGGCCTACGTGACCGGTCAAATCCTGCATGTCAACGGGAACAAGATCCGCTACTCGTAGCCTCAGAGGAAATAAGTTTGCATCCGCCCGGATGGGAAAGTCATGTATTTCGGCACGGGCGAATATACGTATCAACCTTGAAGATACTTTAGAAACGAAAAGGATGCTGCAGGCGCAGCATCCTTTTCGTTTCTAATCATCCCCTGAGCAATGTCGCCTACTCGTTGTACGCAGCTCAGCTCACTTCCCCTTCGCTATCCGCTTTCGCCTTCTCCGCTCTATTTCTCCCTCGCATCCGCCACGGGGACCCCGAAATTCGGCGTACCATCCTTGTTCCAGGTGAAAACTTGGGCGCGCGTATGCCGGTTCGGATCGTACAACGGATCGCCGACGATCTTGCGGTAGTTGCGGGCATGATACACGATCACATCCCTCTTCCCGTCCTCGGTAACCGTAAAGCTGTTGTGCCCCGGCCCATATTGACCCGTTGCGGGGTTGCTTTTGAATAAGGGCGTTGCGGATTTGCGCCAGGAGGCGGGATTCAGCAACTCGCTTGACGCATCGGCCGTCAGCATGCCCACCGCATAATGTTCGTCCGTCGCGCTGGCGGAATACGTCAGGAAGATCTTGCCGTGCCTCTTCAGGACAGCTGGCCCTTCATTCACCCAAAATCCGATGATTTCCCACGGAAACTCCGGCTTCGATAGCATCGATTGCTTCCCCTTGATCGTCCAGGGATTGTCCATCTCGGCGATGTACAAGTTGGAATTCCCGTAGATATTCGGATCTTTCTGCGCCCACACCAAGTACCGCTTGCCCCGATGCTCGAACGTCGTCGCGTCGATCGAGAATGACTCCCAATTCGTCCTGATCTGCCCCTTCCAGGCCCACGTTCCCTCAAGCGGGTTCGCCGAATCGTTCTCCAGCACGTAGATACGGTGATCGAAAGGAGCGTCCGTTCGCGCGGCGGCGAAGTATATGTACCATTTTCCGTCGATATAATGAATTTCCGGCGCCCATACATGCTTGCTGAGCGGACCGCTCTCCCGCTTCCTCCAAACTACAATGGGCTGCGCCTCCCCAAGCCCCTGAATCGTCCTGGAACGCCGGAGCTCGATCCGGTCGTACTCGGGAACGGAACCGCTGAAGTAATAATAGCCGTCGGAATGCTTATACACCCACGGATCGGCTCGCTGCCGGATGATCGGATTTCGATATTCCCCGGCGATTCCCGGCTTCACTACGCTGAAGGCACGATTCCGATCCATGCCGAATGCCGTGATCGCGAATGCGGCGACCAGCGAACAGATCAGCAATCTACGCAACTGAATCATCGCGCAAGCCTCTCTTCGTTTTTCCTAAGCTTGCCACTGCCGCGCCGTGTCTATTCCCACCAACCTTAACGGGTTACGGAAGATCAACCGTTTACCTGCTCCTTCTCGCGCAGACACATGCTTGTCAAGTACGCCGACAGGCTCTCGATATTCATCCGGACATGCCGATTGTCGCCCTCCAGCTTGCTGAGCATGATGCCGCCCTCCATGACGGAGAACGTGAAGGTCGCCAATGCGTCAATATCCAGGTCCTCCCTGAATTCCCCGGTTTGCACGCCTTCCACAATGATCCTCTTCATCGCTTCCAGAGTGTTGTCCATCCCCTGACGGGCTCTTGCGCGCAGAACCGGATGGCCATCGTCGCTCTCGGTCGCCAAATTAAGCAGCGGGCACCCGCCCACAAAAGGAGGAGCTTCGACCACGTTCTCATACACCCGCAGGTGGACAAGCAGCTTGCCCATCGCAGTCGTTTCGCGCTCGAGCGCCTCTTCGATTTTGCGGCCCACGACGCTTCCCGCATATTGATAAGCCTCAAGGGCAATCTCGTCCTTGCTGGCAAAGTAGCGGTAAATTCCGCCTTTCTTGATGCCCGTTGCCTCCGTGATGTCCGACAAGGAAGACCCTGCATAGCCTCTCTGGTTAAACAGCTCGGCAGACTTTGCGATAATGCGTTTGCGCGTGTTTTCTCCCTTGGGCATGTCCATTCCTCCTTGCTCACCTCGAATGATTTTCATTATAGCAAATGAAAATTCGCTTTTCATAAAGAGTTTCCCGTGCTATATTAAAAAATACCGATCAGTATCTTTTTTTAGAATTCATTGGTTTTTACGGGAGGACCGGACAATGGGGAAGACATGGTTCAATGAACCGAAGCATGCGTGGATGGGACTGGGCTCTCTCTGGCTGCTGCTGTGACATCAAGCAGGCGGGATTCTCGGCTCGTTAATCGGAGGCATTTCCTTCGACCACTTCCGCAATTATCAAGTGTTGATCAGCGTTGATGTCTTCATGTGCACGCTTGTAACAATCGGATATTTCTTCTTGTATGCAGCCCATAAACGCGGTTTACGACTCGGTCTAGCGTAACAGTGAATAGTGAGAAGAAAGGGAGGATGGCTCATGCCATTGAATGAGAGGTTGAATGAAACGAAGAAACAATTCGTGAGTAACACGCCCGCGGACGTTCACGGCGCCATGTTCCGGATGATCCGCGAACAGCAAGAGTCCGGAATGGCGTACGGCCTGGAGGTCGGACATCAGGCGAAAGACTTTACCCTGAACGACGCCGCAGGCGTTCCCGTGAACCTGTTCGAACAGCTGCGAAGCGGTCCGGTCGTATTAACGTTCTATCGCGGCGGTTGGTGTCCCTTCTGCAATTTGCAGCTGCGGGCATACCAGAACATCCTGCCGGAGATCGAGGCGCTGGGCGGGCAATTGATCGCCGTCAGCCCGCAAAGCCCGGACCATGCGCTTAACCAGCAGGAAAAGGAGGGCCTTCGTTTCCACGTCCTCAGTGACACGAACGGTCTGGCAGCCGCCTCCTATCAGGTGTTCTTCGAGGTTCCGCCTTATATACAGGAGATCATGACGAACCGATTCAAGCTCAACCTGACCGAATACAACGCCGCCGACCGCTGGATCCTTCCGATTCCTTCGACCTTCCTTATCGACAAATCCGGCATCATCCGTTCCGCGTATGTGAACCCGGACTTCATGCAGAGGTTGGAGCCTCAGGAGATTCTGGCTGCGTTAAGGACGATCCCTTAATTCAGTTCGCTCCACTTGTTGGCCTGTTCCGGGGGCGTATAAGAGATCATTTTATGGAGCAGGGATTCCGGTTCCTCATCGAATAGGAGCAGACCCAGGTTGGTTTCCCGCATAAATCCGGCATTGACCGCTTGCATGAGCATCTCCGCGATCGGCTGATAGAAGCCCAGGACATTGAGAACTCCGACCGGCTTCTTGTAGATGCCCAGCTGCGACCAGCTGGCGACCTCGAACAATTCTTCGAAGGTTCCGAGTCCGCCCGGCAAAGCAATATAAGCATCGGCGAATTCGGACATTAACGCTTTACGCTCATGCATATTGCCTACCTCATGCAATTCGGTCAGGCCGGAATGTGCCATTTCGCCCTTAAATAGATTTCTCGGCATCACGCCGATTACCTTGCCTCCGGCAGCCAACGCAGCATCCGCCACGCGCCCCATGAGTCCGATTTTGGACCCGCCGTAAACCAATTCATAGCCTTTTGAAGCGATCAATTGTCCTAATTGGATCGCTTTTTGTTCGTATTCAGGACTTGTTCCAACATTGGAGCCTGCAAATACGCATATTCTTTTCATTAGGTTCCCTCGCTGTCTCTATCATCTATTGATATGAGAAAATCTATCCGCTTCCCCATTGCGTGTAAGGATAACCGGCTCATCGATTTCCCGTTCTTGCGTTATGTTCATACGTCCAATCCCTTTGCTTCTTTAGGGCTGTAGCCGAGCGAAGGCAGCCGCCCCCGAACCCAAACATAGACTTGATAGAAGCCGAAACTCTGTAAAAGGATAACTGCGGGAATCAAATCCAGCCGGTACCGCGTTTGAATCTCGATGAGCAGATGCGCGGCTGCATAGAGCAGCAGCACAAGCAGATATAGATGATTATCACTGTACCTTCCGGATCTCCATAACCCAATCATACTAACGAACCCGAAAGCGCACATCAGGATGTACAACGGTCCTTCTCCATTCGTCAACTCTCGTTCCCAATCCCCCCTATTCAAGCCCTGCAAGCTCCAATAGGGAGACGAATCCGTGGACCCCCACATGGAAACGAGCTTCCTGCCCATCAGTGCCGCTAGCTCGGACTTGTTTTCCAGACGCTCCATGATCATGATCCGTTCCGCACGATGACGCTCCTCTCCGAATGGATATCGGTTCGCGTATCGTGCGTCCTGCATATTCCAGCTGCCGTTCGTTTCCGCGTTCAAACCGACCATAAGCTTCCAATACTTATCCCCTCCGGATAAAGCCTGATGGGTAACGCCGGCCGAAACCAGGGAAGCGCTGGCGAGAAACTGCAGCAGATAAAAAGCCGCGATCACCCCGCCCAGTTTCGCCGCCCCGATCATCGCCTGCCTCTTGGAGAATGAACGCCATAGCCGCCATAGTACAGGTATGAAAAACAGGAAGATCGCCGCGAGGTAGACAGCACCGATCGGACGCATGAGATTCCCGAACCCGAGCGCGAGTCCGGCAAGCAGCCAGTGGATTTTCGAATCGGTACTTCTAAGCAGCAGAAGACAGCCGAGCAGAAACAAGAAAGTAGAGATGTACTGATTCGTCAATACCGAACACATCATAATGTTAGGAAGGTAGAAGAGATAGAATAGCGCGGCAATCCTTCCGGCATTCTCATTGAACGTTCTTGAAGCGGAATAGTAGAGAACGACTGCCGTTCCGCTGCTGAATAGGACGTTCAGGAGTTTCAGATAGAACAGGTGATGTCCAAACAGTTTCATCACAGAGGCTTCGTACATGGTAAAGCCGAGTTGGTAAGGGAAGCTTGTGAAATAAGCGGAATCGCCAAAAGAAAAATCTCCGGAAACGGCTTGAAGCGCCGCGTTGTGCATGAACAGGAAGTCGGATTGCGGAGGCGCCGGATTCCATAGAATCCAGGCCATTCGGACAGCGAAGCCCAAGGATAGGAAAACAGCCAGAAACATCTTCCGGTTCATACGCGTGCTTGCCCAGTGGATGATGATCATGGCGAGGAGGAAGGCTGCAGCTAGCGCGGCCAGCAGCTTCCATGCCGATCCGTAATGGATCAGGTAAAGCGTGAAGGAGGAGATGAACGCGATCAGAAAAAAAAGGCCGCCCGCAACGGAGAGAATTCGAGTGGGAATATTCATAGATGCTCCTAATTTCATCTTGATTTAAGTCAATGAACTGCCATCTGTACCCCAGGTACAATGTAAACAATACCATAACCTTTAGGGGGAGTTAAACAAATGGATACGCGAAAAACCGCGCTCACGGCTGGCATATCGCTTCTCATCATGGCGCTTGCCGCATTTTTCTCATACGGTTTTGCCCATGGAAACCTGGTGGTTCAGGGGGATGGCCACGCTACTTTCGATAACATCCGATCGTCCGGCGTGCTGTTCAAAGCCGAAATCTTGGGCTGGCTGATCATCCTGATCTGCGACATCGTGGTCGCCTGGGCCTTGTACCTCTTCCTGAAACCCATTCATCCGAGTCTTTCATTGCTAGGCGCATGGCTTCGACTCATCTATGCGGTTATATTGGCGATGGCTCTCCTCAACTTGATCATGGTTTCGCTGCTCTCGGACGGGAAAGCCTTTGTAGCGCCCGTATTTGCAATCAGTCAGATCCAAGCGCAGGCGATGCTGTTTCTTGAGACTTTCGAGTCCGCGTGGTCCATGGGTTTGATCTTCTTTGGCGGGCATCTGCTCATCGTAGGCTATTTGGCCATCAAGTCCAATGGTATCCCGAAAGTTATCGGCATCTTGCTGCTCATGGCCGCGATCGGCTATATGGCCATTCATCTGTGCAAGACCTTGCTTCCGGAATACAGCGGACTCATTCGGATACTTGAAGCCGTTTTTATGGCACCCATGATCGCCGGGGAATTGGGTTTTGGGCTGTGGTTGCTGTTCAGAGGAAAGAAAGTCTCTACCGAGGCGGGACATCCATCCCCTTATCGCGAATCCGCTTCTTGATTCTGCTAAGCGACTCCGGAGTCATCCCGAGATAACTCGCCAATTGATGTTGGGGTACCCGGTCGATTAAATGAGGACGTTTCCTTAATAAGGCTTTGAAACGTTCTTCCGGTGCAGAAGCGATAAACGCGGCATATTCGTCTTGCACCTGACCGAAGCTTTCCTCGATCATCTTGCGCGTCATGGATTCGAGCTGCGAGTATTTGTCATACATGTCCCGCTCGGTAAGGAGGTCGCCAACGACCAGCGCGGAGTCTTCCAGACAAGTAAAGGTGTACTCGGACGACTTGTCTTGTTTATGACGGTTGAACATCGGGATGGCTTGCTCTTCCGTGTAGAAGTTGGAAGTCACTTCTCTGCCCGTTTCATCGACCGCATGCTGTCTTACGCAGCCCTTCAATACGAAATAACACTTCAAGGGAACCTCTCCTTGCCGGAGGAGAACGGTTCCCTTCTTGTATTCTTCCACCACGATTTGTTCCGCGATGGCTTGTTGTTCCGCTTCGCTAAGGGATGTGAATTTCGTCATGTACTTGTACAAGATACTTTTCATTTTCCTTCCACCTCTTCGGTAAAGACGATGGTATGTTTGATTGACTATGAGCGGAATCAAAAAGAAATGATACAAGATTAACAATACCACGCTCTTTAATTAATGGACCACGGATAGAATTTACAGAGAGTGGAAAAACAATTCTATCCGAGTGGAGTTGAATCGATGAAAGCGCGAAAGAAACAAGTAGTCGCAGCCGTGTTGTCGGGTTCCCTGCTGTTAAGCACCTTGGGCGGAAGTTACTCGAGTGCGGCAACAGCTTCCACTACCGTCGCACTGCCTCCGGCACCCTCTTGGGGTTATTTTGTCGATCACTACAAAAACAACAAGAAGGAAAATATGACGGTAGACTCCAATCCGACGCTTGGAGTGCTTTCCGGATTTAACAAGCTGTGGGCTCCCGGAACGACTTGGGATACGGGCACCAAGCTGAACGGCAGCGTGCTCGATCATAATATTCAAACCGTGGTGGACATCGCTTCCCTCCGTACGGCCGGCGAAGCCGAGGCGGCCTACCTGGACGATCGCAGGAACCAGAGCTACAGCGTGATCGACGGACTGGGCTCGCTTGCCGATGTGTACCGTAAGGATGCGGGAGCGACCACCACGATCCTGGATGTCGCCGCGGATGCCTCTGAGAAAAAGTATAACGATGAAGGCAACGATGCGGGCGACACCAAATCCAGCCTCGGCAACATGGTGAGTCTGGTGAACACGTTGCGCGGCGAGTTTTCTTCTACAAGCCAGGCCAAAAATTATTTTCGTTATCCCCGCCCGTTTCGCTGGGTGAACACTTCCATCGTCGTTCCGACCCTCGTTCCGGTGATGAACCCCGATCCGAGCAAAGACGGCGGCTTTCCGAGCGGACATACCAATGCCGCCTATCTCGCCGCCTATGCCATGGCTTATGCCGTGCCCGAGCGATTCCAGGAGCTGCTGACGCGCGCTTCCGAGCTTGGCCACAACCGCATTGTGGCCGGCATGCACTCGCCGCTTGACGTGATGGGCGGACGCGTGATGGCGACCGCACTGGCTGCGGCGATCCTGTCCGATCCCGACAATGCCGCTTTGAAGCAGGCAGCTTATCAAGAAGCTCACAGCAAATTGTTAACGCAGAAAGGCACGGCGACGGATCGGTTCAGCGATTACGCGGCGAACAAAAAGAATTATACAGACAGATTGACTTATGGCTTTGACCGGATCGATTCGAAGGCGACTCCCGCGATCGTGCCGAAAGGAGCCGAGGTGCTGCTGGAAACGCGTCTGCCCTACCTGGACGGCGAGCAGCGCCGCTGGGTTCTGGCGACGACGGGTCTGCCTTCCGGCTATCCGCTTCTGGATGATCCCGAGGGATGGGGACGGCTGAACCTCTTTGCCGCCGCGGATGGGTACGGAGCCTTCGCCGCTGACGTTACCGTATCCATGGATGCCAATAAAGGAGGCTTCCATGCCTTGGACAGCTGGCGCAACAATATTTCCGGCACGGGAAAGCTGACCAAAAAAGGTACGGGGACGTTAAAGCTGACCGGCAACAACACCTATTCCGGCGGTACGCAGATCGAACAGGGCACGCTTGAAGGGGCTTCGAAAACGGCCTTCGGGACGTCAAGCGTGACAAATAACGGGGGAACGCTGCGGGAGAATGTAGCCGGACAACTGACGATCGCAGGGAATTACAAGCAATCCCCCGAGGGCACGCTGGAGCTGACGATCGGGAGTAAAAACGATCAGCTCAAAATCAACAAAACGGCGACGCTCGGCGGTAAATTGCGCCTGAATTTTACGAACGGTTTCGTGCCGGCGAATGGCGAGAAGATCATTGCTTTCGATAAGCGGAATGGTCAATTTTCATCGATTGAAACCGTGGGCTTGCCAAGCAAGTACAAAGTGAAGGTGCTCTACAAGTCGGGCAACATCCAGTTGAAAGTGACAAAGTAACTTTCTGCATTAGACTCCGTATTTGACCGAAAGAGGGAACCTCTCCTTGCGGAAGGAGAACGGTTCCCTCTTGTTATGTGAATAAACCTTTTGCCCCTGTCCCGTCACCTCTCGTACAGAACGTCATAAGAGAGGTGGACGAATTGCTTGAAACGATTACCCATCCCGCTATTTTAAACAGTAACGGGAAGATAACGGAGAGACTCTCCGATTGGATTACTCTCTACCAGACGCAGGATTGATTGCGAATTGTGTCGAAATGGTAATGCAAAAGCCCGCTAAGAACAACGAGGTGCTTCATGCTTTCATTCCGACAACCGGTGATTCTCGTCCTGATTGGCTGCATCGTACTAGGCATTGTGTCTTTCGTTTTCACAACGCCTAACGCCCGGAGCCCCGAAATTTCCATTCCCGAATGGAACGTCGCTTGGATCAAGACGTCGGAATCGGCGAGCCGGACTCCCCCTGCGGACGGTGGATCTTGGCATTCCGTCGCGGCGAAACATCCTCGCATCGCATTGCCGGAGGGGACCGCCGGCGCTTGGGTGCAGATCGTCGTTCCGCCAACAACCGGTTTCAAGCACCCGGGACTGTATATCGAGCGCTTGTATGGACTCGACATTACCGTATACGAAGACGCCCAAGCGATTTACCGCTCCTCGCGGGACTATGATTTCGAGCGAAACATTGTCCTAGTTCCGCTGACCGTCAAGCCGGCTGCTTCGAGCGTATACATTCGCATTGAATCGAAAGAACGCGCGGGGATCAGCAACGCCGCCGTTCATATCGGGGAATTCGACCGGTTGTCCGCTTTGAACGTGCGCAATGAGTTGCCGAATGTTCTGCTCGGCGCCGCGATCGCGTTTCTCGGTTTCACCATGCTCGTATCCACCGGTTTTTTCGTCCGGAATCAAACCAAGACCGCGATCGCCCTCAATTTGTTTATCCTTTCGACGGGCACACTGATTGCCACCTATTCGTCAATGCCCTACTTCTATTTCCACGAGTACGGGCGGCAGCTGCTCTTTTTGTTTGATACGTCCATGTATGTCATGTTCCCATCCCTATTTTATTTTGTCGTCCATTCCTTCGAGGAGACCTATGTTTGGCTTAAGAAGTCTGTAAAATGGCTTTGTGCTTATTATGGCGCAAGCTTTCTCGTTATGGTTGCGTATAAAGCGATCGGCGGATCGTTGTACTTCTATTACAAGCTCTTTACTTTTTGGATTCTTGCTCCTCTCATCCTGGTTCAACTTCTTTTCACCCTCTTCCTTGCCATTCGGAACGCCCTCTGGGGAAACCGGAATTCGATCCTCGTATCGGCGGGAATGATCGGGCTTGCTCTTTCGGGCGCCGCCGATCTTATCCTGCTAAACGTTCTTCATGGTCCGTACGTATTAGTTCTCTGGAAATTTGGAACCGTGTTTCTCATCGTCTGTCTCGTGATGACTTTGAATCGAAGAATTGCCGCCGATTATGCCAGACTACTCTCTTATTCCAAAGAGCTGGAGCTGTATAACTATCAGTTGCAGAAGACGGAGAGAATGCAGATCATCAGCGAACTGGCCGCCTCCATCGCCCATGAAATCCGAAACCCGCTGCAGGTGACGAGAGGGTTCTTGCAGCTGCTTTCGGGCAAAGCCAGCAAGGAAAACAAAAATCTGTACAGCATGGCCATCAGCGAGTTGGATCGGGCCGCCGCCATCATCACGGATTATTTAACGTTCGCCAAACCCGAGCAGGAGACGCTGGTCGTAATGGACGTCAAGGAAGAATTGGGCAAGATCGAAACGATTTTACGACCTATGGTCGTGCTGCACGGCGGGGTTCTGCACGTCAAAGCGTCCGATCGTCTCACGATTATGGGAAACCCTTCCAAATTGAAGCAAGCGCTGATCAATATCATGAAGAACAGCATCGAGTCTTTTCAAGAAAACGGAAAAATCGAGGTGGAGGCTTACGGGGAAAATTCCGTTGTGGTGATCCGGATTTCGGATAATGGACAAGGAATGGACGAGGAGCAACTCGCCAAACTGGGCGAGCCCTACTTCTCTACAAAGACTAAAGGAACCGGCCTTGGTCTGATGGTCACTTACCGAATCATAGAAGTTATGCAAGGAACGCTAGAATTCCGCAGTGTAAAAGGAAAAGGAACCGAAGCGATCGTCCGATTCCCTCTGATTTGACAAGATTAGCTCCAAACGTATTCTGGGGCGTCCGATCCGTCGGGTCTCTCCAGTTCGGCTGGATTGGGCGGAATCACCAAGTAATAACGTGAGAGTGTTTCCTCCACTGGCAGAATTTCGATTTCCGCCGGAAGCGTGATACCAAACGACGCTTGAAGCGCGCTTCTCGGATCAGCCATCAGTTTTGCCTTAAACTCGGGATCTGTCCAAGCTTTCTGAATGATCTGCACTTTCAAGGATTCCAAGGACATAGGACCACAGCCCTTCATGAGGAAATGGACTAGCTCTTATATCATAGCATTTATTTAGTAAAATTGTCCCGACAATCCTGAATGTTCTACAATAAATAAGATAAATCCGCCTTCTTCATCCAAGCTCATCTCGATTCCTCAACGTTTGGGCAGAAAAAGAAAAGGAACCGAAGCGATTGCTCGGTTCCTTTTTCTTGCACAGAAAAATTAGCCCCAATTGTATTGGGGGGCGGGGGTGGCACCCTCCAGGTTCTCCTGATCTGCCGGATCAGATGGAATGACCAAAAAGTACTGGTAAGACGTTTCTTCCACCGCCTGTAGTCCGATTCCTTCCGGAAGGGTGATGCCGAACGACGCTTGAAGCGCGCTTCCGGGATCGGCCAGCAGTTGTGCTTTAAATTCGGGATCTTTCCAAGCTTTCTGAATGATTTGCGCTTTCAATGTTTGCAAGGACATAGGATCACAACCCTTCACACGAAAGTGGTCTACCCCTTCTATCATAGCATTAATTTGGTAAAAGCGTTCTATATCCTTTCCAGTTTCGACAATAAAATAGCTAATCCACCTTCTTCAGCAAGACGTTGCCTCGTTTCCTCTGCGTGTAGAGCATCCCTCCGAATCCCCTCCGCGATGGCATGGGCGAATGCCGTAAGACGATCCGGCGCGCCCGGAACCCGTCTTAGCTTCTCGACATAGCTCTCCGCTATCTCCGCAAGACGGTCCGCAGCATGATGGTGAAAGATCGCTCTTCTGACAGAACGTTCGTTCAGTCCATCCTCATGGGAAAGAGCCAGTTGAGACCGCACGATGGACAAGAACGCGTTGCCATTGGGCGTTGACAGGTCGTCCCGCCAGTCGGCCCAATCATCGGACAGTTGAAGCACCGCCAGCGCCAGGTCCACGGCCTCCTCTATGTCGGGGATCCGGTCCGTTCTTCCCGCTTGAAGCACCATCCCGCTCGCGCACAATTTCACGGGGGCCGCTTTGCGGGCCAATTGTCCGAAGTCGCTTGGGTCGATCGGATTCGCCATCTCCGAATAGACCGCGGACGCCCACTCCCTCAAGTATCTCCGATAGCAATCCCACAACGCCGAATCATGCGGAAAATGACGATGGTATCGCCGCTTGAACAGCTCGTCCAGCAACGGGCCAAGCGCCAAGGAACCCCGGATGCCCTCCGGATTCCGTTCGCTTCCGTCCATCGCATCGTCCAGCACAAAAAAGCGGAGCATGGCGAACAGATTGCCGACCGCCAGATCGCGGGTAAGCTCGATTGGACCGAACATCTGCTCCCGAATCCAGTAAGGAAGAAGATAGCTGATCCGATTCGCCCGTCCTCCGTTGCGGAGCGGATTGCTTAGTGCCAGCAGATCCCGTCCCCGCTCGCTAAGTCCCGCGGGAAGCCCGGCCAATTCCTCCGATGCCTCCGCGAAAATCAGCTCCAATTCTTCGCGGTAATCCTCGATGTCTTGCATGTCCGCAGGTCTCCTCGAGATTCCGGACCCGATGTCGTTTCGGACCCGTCCGTCAAATCCTTATCTTCGATATCGGCTCGATTTAAGATTCATTAAAGGCTGCTCCCGCTTTAAGATAACGGCATCAACCGAGCCAAGCTTCGCATTGCGCCGACGGGCAATAAGTGGGTTGAAGGGCAAGCGCGACCGGGCTGCTTGCTTAAGTTGCGGACATCGGAGTTGGTGCCTCAAAGGTTCCGGCTTTTACATAGATGGAAAAGCTCCCACTAATCACGCCAAAAACGCCGCATCTGGTTGATTTAGTTGGAAAAGCTCCAACTAATTTGCGTCAATCCCGCCCAGTTCGGCAAAAACGCAAAAATTAGTGGGAAGTTTTCCCTTAAATTTGGTTTGTTGATGGATTTCGCTAAATGAATGGGAGGTTTTCCTGCTAATTTACCCCATTACTTATATTACGGGCTTTTTGCGATGTTTCGTTGCTTGTTCGAAAGCATAGGCGATGCGTATGAGCGTCGGTTCGGTAAATGCTTTACCGGCAAATGTAACGCCGAAGGGTCTGCCGCCGGCTCCATACCCCGCGGGGACGGCAATGGACGGATAACCGGCTCTGGCACATAGATCGGCCCCAATATATGCCGGGAACAGGATCGCATCCAATTGATTCCGGTCTACCGCATGATCGATTCCTTGGCTCTGGGCAAGATATAAGTCCGTCATGGATTCCAAGATGTAATTCTTGTTTTTTAGGGGCTCCCTTAAACTCTCCCGGAATTCCAACAAATCTTGACCATATTTCAGTGCCTGATCCGCATGCCCTTCATTCCATTCGATGAGTTCGGACAATGAGTGGACCGGCATGTGTGAAGGGAGCCGCTGCAAATAACTGTGTGAGCTCGAGATTCATCTTGTTCCACTGCCATGGCCCATGGAATGAAGGAATCTCGATAGGATTCACGACTTCGGCTCCCGCATGAATCAATTCGGTGACGGCTTGGTTAAATAGCTCCTCATCATATTCGCCGGATTCACGTACATAATCGGGTACTTCCCGAAAGACCCCGATTCTCGCTCCCCGTAATCCTTCTTTGTCCAAGTATGCCGTGTAGTCCTGAACAGCAAGGTCGTGTTCATACCGCCATGTCGCGGGGTCTTGTTCATCCCTGCCGCTAAATGCGCCGAGCAGAGCTGCCGCATCCGCAACCGTTCTTGCCATCGGTCCTGCCGTATCTTGCGAATAGGAAAAAGGAATGATTCCCGTGCGGCTAATTAAGCCGACGGTCGGTTTAATGCCAACGACAGACATTTGGATGGCCGGACTGAGAATGGAAGCGGAGGTTTCCGTGCCAACCGACGCCGCCGCGAAACCCATCGCCGCCGCAGCCGCCGAACCGGTACTGGATCCGCCCGCGAAAAAATCGCCATACGGGTGCGCAACCTGCCCGCCCCTGGAACTATAACCGGTCCACATCGTCGAGGAAACGCCATTGGCCTCGTCATATTCGTCTTGCCCAGCAGGATGCCCCGGATTCCCTTAGCCGCCTGACGAGGAAGGCATCCCATCCTCCGTGCTCACGTGCTGTGCCAAAGCTAATGCTCCCGCACTGGTGCCCTCTTGTCCGCGGTTTCGCTGCTGTACAAGCGGCACAAGGGGCTTTT
The DNA here is from genome assembly GCF_019400745.1 of Cohnella sp. CFH 77786. Taxonomy (GTDB): domain Bacteria; phylum Bacillota; class Bacilli; order Paenibacillales; family Paenibacillaceae; genus Cohnella. The sequence goes on from NZ_WJIB01000004.1 coordinate 334,107, forward strand.
CCTGATCCGGAAAAGCCCCCAACTCTAATAGACCTATGGGCCATGCAAATCTTCCCGCTCCCTTACGACCTTGAAGCTGTCCCCCGTATCCTCCATTTCGTACAGCTTGCACCTGGATTCGGGCATTTTGAACGGCTGATGGAGGATGAGCATCCACGTTCCTTCGAACGTTCGGAACAGCATGCCGTGACCGCTGTCCCCCTTTACCAACGGGGGGAGTTGTTCCCAAGGGCCCTCCAGTTTGCCGGTTATGGACCGCGCGATCGTCTGCACGTAACTGCCCGACTCATAGCTCGACCAAAGCATGATCAGACGACCGCCCGAAGTACGGTACAGCTGCCGTTTAACCAAGGCGCGCCGCTGGTATACAAGTAATAAAGTCCGGTGCGGCCATCTGCGAAAACGAACGGGTCATGTGCGGGAATGTCCGCCAGACGGTGCCCCTTGTGCGGGTGATGGACATCGGAGGCGGCATTGTAAGCGGGCACCGGCGATCAGCTCCTATTTCCGATCGGGGTGGGCAAGCCATCGATGCTGGTTGCGTTCTTCTCCTGCCAGTATTGTTTCAGACCTTCTTCGCCTTTCTGAATGGACCAGCGCTGTAAGGTCTCTCGTTCTCCTGTATACGTCATGAAGGGGACGGCAAATCCGCAAGAGGTTTGAACTTTATGAATGTCGATGGAAATGATCTGCCTCGCTCCCGGAAGGGACGGAAAGAGAGGGTATAGTTCTTCCCATTCCGGTGAATCCGGCAGTATGACCGTTCCTGTGCCATACAACCTTAAGATGTTCGGCGGACCCTCGAATGCGCAGAACATGACGGTTACTCTCCCGTTGTCGAGGATGTGCGCGCTTGTTTCATTGCCGCTGCCGGTCATATCCAGGTAGGCCGCGCGATTGGCGGACAAGATTCGAAACGCGTCATGTCCCTTCGGCGATATATTCACATGCCCTTCCTCCGATAACGGTGCCGATCCTACGAAAAATACGTGTTGCCGGCGAATGAACTCCTCGTGTTCCGGAAGCAGCGCGGGAAATTGTTTCCCCATCCGAATTCCTCCCATCCTTATGTTTCTCCATGGAACCTGATCTTTTCCATGAGGCATGCTCTAGTATCTTATTCGGGTTCATGAGGAGGAAACCCTTTTTGCCATCACCGCAACGGCAACCGGAAACAAGTAAAAACGGCTTCCTCGTCCTCCAGGTACAGAGAATGTCGTTTATCATTCAAAATGAATAGGCGTGAAACTTATCAATGCTGAATGATCGAAAAAACCGGCCCCCTCAGCGGGAAGCCGGCCGATCGACCATTCCTTCAATCCAGTCAACTCATTAATGCCCCAGTGACATGGCGTTAGCCTGCTTATCGGATTGCTCGTCCCCTTGCCCGACTTTGGGTTTCCGCAGAATCAGGGCAAGCACCGCGCCCGCTAAGGCAAGGTATGCCGCGAACAGGAACGTATCCGCGAAGGCGGAGGTCATGGCTGCGACTTGGTCTTCTTTAGCCGTCGCCATATAATGCGTGACTCGCGAGGAGAAGTATCCCGTGAGACCGGCGACGGCGAAAGAAACGACGACTTGCTGCGCCGCGGCCGTGAGCGATGTGACCCGGCTGACGAGTCTTCGCGGCGCCGCTTTAAGAATGTGCGTATTGATCGGCATCATCGAAAGACCCATGCCCGCACCCGTCAGAATTAAGGTCATGATCACGTATCCCGTGCCGGTGTCGACCGAAATTTGCGACAGCATGAACAAGCCGCTGCCGACCAGACATAGACCGATAATCGCGAGAGGTCTGGCTCCGATCCTGTCGAACAGTTTTCCTCCGATCGGCATGAACAAGCCGGACATGATGACTTGCGGAAGGCTCATCAATCCGGATTCCATCGGCGAAAAGCCTTTGGCGGTTTGAAGATACATCGGAACGAGCAGGAACGACCCGAATAACGCCATCATGGACAGCCACGAAATGATGATCCCTCGCGTGAAGTCGGAAGAACCGAAAACGCGCAGCTCCAAGAGCGGCTGCTTGTGGCGGAGCTCGATCATGATGAACAGGATCAAAGCAACGCCCCCGACGATCAGACCCGTGACCGTTTGCGTAGAGCCCCAGTCTTTACCGCCTTCGCTTACGGCATAGGCAAGCGATGCGAAGGTGATCGGCGCAAGCACCATGCCGATTACATCCAGGGCAGGCACCGATTTTTGCTCGAATTTGGGCAAATACTTGATTCCTACCAGCAGCGCGATGATGCCGATCGGCAAGTTGACCAAGAAAATCCAGTGCCAACTGGCATACTCGACCAGAAATCCCGACAATGTCGGTCCGATCGCAGGCGCCAGCATCATCGGAACGCCAAGCACTCCCATGATGGAGCCTTGTTTACCGGGAGGCGCCAGCCGGAAAATAATCGCCATCCCGATCGGGGACACCATCCCGCCGCCCAGGCCTTGAATGATGCGGTACAGGATGAGTTGTTCCGGCGTTTGAGCCAGAGAGCAGAGCACGGATCCCAATGTGAACAAGACAATGGTAATCAGAAAGATTTGCTTGGCTCCGTACCGGTCCGTCAGCCAACCGGCCAATGGGATAACGGCGGAAAGCGCAAGCGTGTATGCCGTGATCGACCATTGCATCGTGGATACCGAGGTATTGAAGTATTCAATCAAATTCGGCATCGCCACGTTCACGACCGTGCTGTCGAGAATGACCATGATCATTCCGACGACGACGGCCATAACCGGTCCGATGATGGATTTGATCGAAAAAGACTGTTCGGCAGGAGCCGATGAAACAGCGGATTGCGTTGTCATGGTTAACCTCGATTCATTCATGAAGTTGAAAAAAGTGTTGCCTACTCCACTGGATTGTAGCATAGCGGAGGAGCCTCGGTTTCTTCCAGATTGCTTTTTTTAATAGGATTGCCACCTATAATAGAGTTTATCCCGAATTTTTAAGCTGCATTTCATACAGCCCCTTTATGATGGAAATCAAGATCATTGAAAGGGCTGTGAACGCAATGCTCGAGCAGAATGACTTATTTCTCGCATTTCCGTCCATTCAAACGAAGCGGTTACATTTGCGTCAAATAGTTGCCGCCGATGCCGAGGACCTGTACAGCTTTTATAAAGACCCGAAGTTCATCAAATATTTAGACTGGGATGGTCCCGGTTCTATTGAGGAATGCGCCAAGATGATTGATTCCTGGAACCGCAGCTATGAAGCCAAGAGGCTGCTTCCCTGGGGAATAGCATGGCGCAATAACAACAAACTAATTGGTACGGTTATGTTTATGCCGCTCCGAGGAACTTTTGAGGATACGCCTCGTTTTCCTTTCACCATCGGTTACGACTTGAAGAGAGAGTTATGGAACAAGGGGATCATGACCGAGGCTCTCCAAGCCGCGCTCGACTTCTGTACGAAGAAAATCGGTCCGCACCGAGTGCAGGCTGAAGTCCTGCCCGGGAATACAGCCTCTATCAAGTTGCTAAAAAAATTAGGCTTCCGGGAAGAGGGGCTGCTCCATCATTATTTGATGCATGAAAGAACGAAAACCTTTTTGAACGTAGTCGTACTTGCTTTGTTGCTTAATTAAGGGAAAATCGAGTAGGAGGGGGCGACTAGCCCCCGTCCTCTCACAACACCTAGCATGGGGGTCCGCACCAGGCGTTTCCAAAAGGTCGACGAAGTTCCAAGTAACGAGAAAGCAAACTTTTCAGCCCTTTCGCTTACCGGCAGCGTTCAGTTGTCCGTAACAACGAAACCGGACGTGTGCCGGTTTCTTGCCGCAGCCCGCCCTTCTCGAACGAAACGCGCCGCCTCCGCCATTCGCGACTCGGTGACCGCTTCCAACGTCACATAGCCAAGCGGTTTGTACTGCTCCAGCAACTCGAAGAACAACGGGTAGTTAAGCTCTCCCGAGCCGGCGGCCGTCACCGTCAAGGTCCCGTCCGCTTCGCGGCGCAAGTCCTTCGCGTGCGCGCTGACGATCCGCGGGCCGAGCAGTCGGAATGCTTCGCGGATCGTACGGTCCTGCTCCTCGAACCTTGGGCCGTTCATCAAATTGCATGGGTCCAGGAGGACGCCGACGCACGAAGACGGGAAACGTTCGAGCGTCTCGGCCAACGTCTCCGACGAATCGATCAGATGCCCCTGGGCCGCTTCCAGCCCGATCGTAACGCCCCACCGCTCCGCCTCTTCGACCAATTCCTCCAGCGCCCGTTGCAACCGTTCGGCATGTTCAGAACGACGGTTCGGATCGGACACGCCCCCGACCTCAGTCGCTACGATCGGCGCTCCAAAATGCCGCGCATGCCGCAAATGCTCCTTGAAACGGTCTATGTTGTGACGGTACGCTTCATCCTCCAGTTCAACCAGGCTCGCGTAACAACCGAGGACCGCGATGCGAACACCGCGCTCCGCGAAGGCGCCGCCCACCTCTTGCGCCAAACCGGGGCTTAGCTTGCCAAGCCTAAAATCGACATCGGAAACCGCCTTGGACAACGCCAACTGAACATAGGGAAAACCAAAGGCGGCCGTCTTTGCCGCCAGTTCCTTATACGGCTGTTTTCCGAGCAAGTGCGCCAATATTCCCGCTGACATGGCTTCCTTCCTCCCTTTGGGACAGTTATTTCTTCGACTTATGGGATTTCGGTGTACAACGGGGAGCAGAGCGCCTAGAATTTCAATATCCCGCTCCGCCTGCTCCTCCTCTAAACCCGCGCCTCCATAACCGATTCCAAGGACGTGACGGGCTTCACGAGCGCTTTCTTCTCCCAAGCCCGGCTCCTCCAACGCAGAAGCATGATGATTCCGCGCAACCATTCATCCACCGCAAACGCGATCCATACGCCAATCAGCCCGATCCCGTAATGAACGCCCAACGCATAAGCGAGCGGAACCGAGACCCCCCACATCGAGAGCACGCCCATGAGTACGGGAAAACGCGCATCCCCGGCGGCACGCAGCGAATTGATAATGACGATATTGAAAGTCCGGCCGGGCTCGAGCACGACGGAAAGCAAAAAAATACTGGCGCCGACGGCAATAATGTTCGCATCCTTCGTGAACATGCCGATCAACTCATGCCGGAAAACCGACGCCACACCGACAAAGGCCAGCGTCAACACGAAACTGATTTTCACGCTTGTCATCAGTCTTCGATATGCCGCATTCATGTCCCCCGCTCCAACCATTTGTCCGACAATGATTTCCGTACCTGCACCGATCGCCAGCGCTAGCGCCATATAATAGTTTGTTACGTTCATCACGTAGACATGGGTGTTTAGCGCCGTGACGCCAATCATGTTGACAAAACTTACGACCATCAGGTATTGCGACTGCCAGGACAGATGCTCGCCCGCGGCAGGCAAGCCGACGCTCAAGATCTGCTTCAAATAGGAACCGTTCCAGGTCACATAATCCTTAGACCGAATCGGCGAAGGAATACGGCGGTACAGAATCACCATAAGAACGACGACTCCGAGCAAGCGGCTGACGACCGTCGAGATAGCCGCCCCCGTAACGCCCCATTCCGGAAAACCGAAGCTGCCGAAAATGAGCATATAATTGCCGGCCATATGAATCACATTGACGCCTAAGGTGACAAACATAACACTCTTCGTGTGGCCGTGGGAGCGGAGAATCGAAGAAATCGCATACGAGAGCGCTTCTATCCAGATAAAGCCGCCGATGATTTTTAAGTAGCGGCTCGCGATCCCGATTTGCTCGGGACTTAAGTTCATCAGTCGCATGAGAGGTTCTCCGAACCCGACGAGCACGATGCTGACAACGATCCCGAATGTCAGGTTCATCGTAATGGCGAGCGCCGAGATGCGGCTCGCTTCCTGCTCTCGTCCGGCGCCGATATACTGGGAGACCACGACGCTGGTGCCGATTCCCACAAAGCCGAACATCAGAATGCAGAAGAAAATGATTTCGTTGGCTACTCCGACAGCACCCGTCGCCGTGTCCGAAATGCGGCTTAACATGAACACGTCCACCGTACCCAGCAACATCCGAAGGACGGAATCGACGAAAATGGGCCACGTAACGGCAAAGAGACTGAGTTTCTTCCATGATGGAATCCGATTCGTTGTTGTCACGTTTCAATGCTCCTACTATGCCTAATCGCTATGTTTACCCTAGTTTAGTGCCTGCAAGCAAAAACGTCTACGGTGCTGTTTTTGATTTCGGCAAGCTTGGCCACGTTCCGCACAAAGTCGGCAAGTTATTTGGCTGGTGCATTGGATCGGTATGATGCTTTTCGATTAGCCCCCAGCCGGCTCCGCCGTATCGACCAGCAGGCCGACGAGGCTGGCCGGAAGCATCCAGACTTCGTTCCGTTCCGGATTCTGCGGGTAGATCTTGCCGATATTCGAATGACCGGAACCACGCAGATCGTTCAACTCGAACGTCTTCGGCTCCTCCCGCCCCTCGAGGAAGAATTGCACCCGGTACCGGACGCCTGCAGGCTCCGGATCCTCGAAGAAGGAGCGCCTTGCCTGCTTCAGCTGGCGCAGCGCGTCCTCAACGATACGCCGATCCTTGATCTCGCGCGCCGACCTTTTACCCTCCCCAACCAACACGCGGATCTCCGTAACCCCCTCGACGACCGGGAAGCCGAATCTACGTTTATTCTCGTAATCATCGCGATGCTCCCTCTGCCACAATCCATAGAAAACGAGGACGACGGCGACGGCGATGATCGCGACCAAGCCGGCGGCGCGCACCTGACGCATGCTTCTCTCCCCTTCCTTTATGGTTGTTTCTTCGCACGATCCTCGATCATTTGTCTCATATCCGTTTCAATCCACCGTTTTAAGTCTGGGGATTTGAATCGCAAGATTCTATTATCATAAGTAACGGTCACTTGATCGCTTACCGAAACTCCTGTAAACATCCAGCCATTGGAGACCACGACGGAAATGGGGTCCACTGCATCGAAGATGCCGATTGATTTTCCATCATTGGTCTTTATCACGAATTCATCGGGTCCGCCGCCTTTCGTTACGAATTGACTGAGGGGTGGGCCCATGTCTTCGGCGTGCGAAAGCCAATAAATAATTTTGGCGACCGTTAACTTCTGCATGAAGCTATTCAAGTCCATTTGAATGGGCTGCCTATTTGGGTCTGGCGGTCCGCCAATATGGATGGCCGCTGAAACCACATCTTCCATGGCCGGAAACTCATTATTTCGCCCCTTATTTTTCTGACCATCTTGATATGCAGCCACACCTAAACTTATAGCTAAAAATATAACGAACAAGATCGAACCCAACTTATATTTCATTCTTATCTGCTCCCTTTAGAGAATGGTAATTTGTTTGTGCCATGCTGCGGCCCGTTTGCGTATCTCATTGACGTGCCCGGCATCTCGTTTGTTTCAGTAAAGGGATATGGTAAATTCATTCAATACAAAAAAGACCCCTTTCACTGAGGGGTCTTCAACTTTTATACAATTACATTACTTTTTCCCCATCTTTGCCCATCTCGTTCGTCTCTTTCCGTAAATAGGCGCCGTACTCCTGCGTCCAGGTCCACATAGCGGCAAAAATCGGCTGCAGACCCTTCCCGCACTCGGTAAGTTCATATTCGACATGCAGCGGTACGCCCGGGTAAAGCGTACGGGTAACGATTCCCCTTTCTTCTAACAACCGCAAGCGATCGGTCAATGTTTTCGGACTAATGGGTTGCAGCTTACGACGTAATTCCCCGAACCGCCGAGTCCCGTTAAACAGTTCGAATAAGAGAATCAGCGTCCATTTGCTATCCAAGATCTCCAAAATAGGTTCCACAGTCCCAGGGCAGGAACGATCCATCATCTTGATCACTCCATAGTTCATTTTTTGAAACTATTGCACTTAAATGTAACTACTTTTCAAATGTACCACAGATCCATTACTATGTGAATCGAGAAGAAGAATAAATAACGCACTTCGCAGAAAGGAGGCGCTTGCGTAAAGCTTATACCGACCCGTAACCGACCCCGAAGTCCAGTACCGACATGGATGTTACCAAGGCATATCCGCAAAGCACGAACATGGCTCGCCGAAATGGAATCTAAGTTGCCCAATTTGTCCGTAGAGGATCGTCCGGATCGGGTGGCGTCAGCAATATGAAGTATATGGAATCGAACATGAGGAGGAATCTGGATATGAAAACCATTTTATGGGCAACCTTAACCGCTAACGGCAATTATGCGCAATCCGGCCCCGAAAACCCGCCGAAAAAAGAAGCGCTGGACGATTTCGCGGCACACGTAAAGGCTGCGGGAAATTTCATTGCGGGACGCCGGACCTTCGAAGGCATGCGGGGCAATGGGGTCCCGGGGCCCTTTGCCGATATGGATATCGTAGTGGTTTCCAAGAGCGTCACGGAAATCCAAGGCGTAACCGTTGTGAGGTCGCCGCAGGAAGCCTTGAGGTACCTGAAGCAAAAAGGCCATCAAACCGCTCTCGTCAGCGGCGGAGCGGACGTCCACAATTCGTTTCTGGGCCAAGGACTTGTAGACGAGGTCATTTTCAATGTGGCGCCTGTGCTCGAAGGTAAAGGGTTGAATCTTTTGATCGATACAGATAACTACCGATATCAGCATGTGCAATTGCTGGACTGCAATCCCCTCGGCGGTGGCGTCGTTCAATTGCGCTATGCGATTGATCGAACCGTTTCCTAGGAAATTTATCCCGAAGCATCTTCCCCCGACTCCTAGGAAGTTTTGTCGAAAGACCATTCTCATTCGGGAGTGGTCTTTTCTTTGTTTATCGAGAGCTTCCGCATCATTACTTGAAGTGGTGGTTGCTCGACGTGGAAGAATGAATTGAGAAAAAAGGAGTGCAATTTCCGTCCGGCGAATATGTAAAAAAGAGGTCACCAAGAGATGCGGGAAGAGGGGGATTATCTAATCTATGATGGGAGGCAATGCAAATTGAATACGGTTCCTGTAGATGTTCTAATCATCGGCGGAGGGGTGCAAGGTTTAGTTCTGCTGGACGAACTCAAACGGCAAGGTTATTCAGCGGCATTAACCACGAACTCTTGTTTAGGAAGCGGTCAAACTTTGCATTCCCACGGCCTTCTGAACAGCGGCTATTGGATTATTAGACCCGAGCTGCGTAAAACGTTGAAGGAGATCGTGCTTCCCGCCGCCGAGGAAATGGGCCTGCAAATCTATGGAGAAGATCAGTGGTTTATCGTAGCCCCATCAAGCTTATCTGAAAAGCTATGCCCGGGCTGGAAAGCATGCGGATATGAATATGAGGAGGTCAATATCGGCAGCTTGCCATCCGGTTTTCAAGAAGGCGAACTCCGTTATCGTGCTGATTCTATCCGCGTTTTTCAGATTAACGAATACAATTATCCCAAACGCCAGCTAATTCGTCTTCTTAGCAAAGGAATGGATGAACATATCCTATATGGAGACATCGTTTCTTTCCATTGCGCTCCCTCGGAACAGAATACGTTGCCTGAGAACCGGGAGAGGACGATAACGGTTGATACCGTTGAAATACGGCTGCATGACACTGGCGAGAACGTTATTCTGACACCGAAATTCATCATCACCGCTGCAGGTACAGGTACGAAAAGGTTGATTCGGTCTCTTCAGGCTGAAACGTCTTGTATCGAATCACTGACGGCATCGGGCGCTGATGCGGGAGCCTGGAAGCAACGAATGGAAGAGCAACTGGGAAAAGTGAAGATTAATAAGCTGCACATGATATGCATCAAAGCCCCGCTCGGCATTTTACCTGCCGCTAGCGTTGTTTTGTTTGAATACGGACTATTAATCGTTGCTCATGTGAATCAAGATCATGACGACGTTCAGCATGACGACAGAGACTACGTCACATGGTACGTGACCCCGGTTGATCCGGATCAAACCTCTTACGATGACGCTCCCGATCAAGCCCATGCCGAAGTCAACAAGGAGTTAACCGCGGCAGGGATCAATAACCTTCTGCGAGCCTATCCTGCCCTGCGGCAGGCAGCGGAGAAATCGGACTCCCTCGTCCGGTTCACGGTGTTCGCCGGTTACAAACAGGATATCGGAGATCAGATGGGAGTCCCCCTATGCGAGTCCTTGGAAGGTTTCGACAATGTCATCCTGACATTGCCCTCCGTATCCATCAATGCTTGGATCAACGCAAAGAATGCCATTTCCTTGATAAGCACTCGGGCGAAGGCTAACGAATTCACGCCTATCCTTCCTTTCGGGGGAAGCGGAGCGAAAGTCGGTGTCGTAAACGAATTATCGGACACGGTAGAGTGGATGCGTTGGAAAGAGCTCCTTCAGGCATTTCCCGGAATCGCCCAGCAGGGCGCCGCGCGGAGTCTTGCCGAGTAAATGCTTTTCGCTTATCGATACTCCCCACCAACACGACCTCTTATTACGCACCCATTCCTTTTCTGCAGCGCGAAAAAGCGAAAGGAGCATGCCGCGGCAGCTCCTTTTCGTTTGCCATACTGAGATACAATCGGCCATTTCCTTCTCTTCGCAAGAAGGAATCTGTCTCATGGTGACGAATTACTTCGGTAAGTTATAACTTCTAATTTCTGGTATAGAATCGCGTATCATCATGCCATTGGGATCGCACATCTAGAACGAGAACGAAGAGGGGGCTTGCCATGCGTTCGCCATCTTCATTCCTCCTGCGGCGCCCGATTGTTCGATTAGGCGGGTATTTGCTCCTCGTTCTACTAGCGTTCGTCTCGGAATACAACGCCATTCCATGGTTTTACGGGTATCATGTAGGATTCGGACCGATGTTCCTGCTCATCATTCTATTGCTATACGGGATGGCCTGGAGCCTTCCTGCAGCCATATGCGTGTACGGAGCCCTGGCGTTAATTGGCGCCGACACCTGGCTCCATATCTGGTTGCCGATCGCGTTCATAGGGGTTTCCGGAATTCTCCTGAAGAGAATCCCCGACAAATTGATTCCGTTCGCGATTCTCTACTGGATGCTTGCCGGCATGCCCTTGTCCATCCTTCTCTATGCCCAAGAGACGGGCTACCGGGACAGTCTGGGCCTTCTGTTCAGCCTCAACGAATCCCTAACGGCCATCCTGTCGGCGATCGCCGCGGATATGGCCCTATCGTATATACCTGTCCTTCGCTGGCTCGCGAATGATCGCAAACGGTCCGGTTTTGCCCTGAGCCGGATCGTACTTCATTTGACGTTAGTCGCAACGGCCGTCCCCTTCTATTTTTTCATCCACATTAGCGGGTATCAGAACATGCAATCGGTGATCGATCAGGCTAGGAATGACCTTGAAGCCCGGATTGCGGTCGTCGATCGGAATCTGTCCGCTTGGTCGGAGAGCGACTATCGCTCCTTGCGGCTCAACGGGATTCTTCATCGGAGCGAGCTCGCCAATGATCTGCGGAGCCAGTCCGATTCCAAGCCACCTGCAAGTCTGGTCATGCTGGACTCGTATGGCCGTACCGTCACCGTCGTCGGGCTGGACCCCTCTCTGGTCGGCAAATACTATGACTGGAGGGTTGGAGGGAACGTGATTGCCAGGTACGACTCCATTTATTTGTGGGTACCCGCCGTCTCGTACCGGTATCCTACCGAGAAGTGGCGGTACTCTTATCTCGTCCGCGAAGCCGTTGTCGGAAGCGGCAAGAAGGCGGTGTTCCTTCTGCCGTACTCCCCCTACCTGGAACAACCCGTCCAATCTTATGCTTCCTATATCCGGCTCCTGCTTGTCTTCATCGCCGTCACGACGATGCTAACCTTGCTTCTGAACCGGCTGTTCTTGCGATCGCTTACCCGATTGACGGAGGCGACAACCGACATTCCCGACCGAATCGAGCAGGACGGCACGCTTACTTGGCCTCAGAGCGGAATCAGCGAGATTCGGCTGCTTACGGACAACTTCCGATCCGTCGCCGACCATCTGGCCCGGAATTTCCGTGAGGTGCTGAGTACGAACAAGCAGTTGAACAAGCAGAAGGAGCAGCTCGCGATATCGGAGAGCCGGTTGCAGCAGTTGGCTTACTACGATCATCTGACCGGCTTGCCCAACCGGCTCAGCATGAAGGAACGCTTGACGAAGGAATTGGAGGCAGCCGCCTCTTCCGGATGGAAGACATGCCTAACCGTTTTGTTTGTTGACTTGGATCGATTCAAGCAAGTGAACGACACGCTGGGACACCTCGTCGGGGACGAACTGTTATGCCTCGTGGCGGAACGGCTGTCGAGCGAGCTGTCCGAAGATTCCTTCCTTGCCCGCATCAGCGGCGATGAATTCGTGATTCTATTGCGGCATGCCGATCCCGAGGAAGCCACGAGAACGTGCGAACGGATTCTGGAGCAATTCCGCAGTCCGTTCGTGCTGTACGGGAATACGCTGTACATGACCCCGAGCGTCGGAATGGCCACGGCGCCTTCTCAAGGCACCGATATCGACACGCTCATGAAGAATGCGGATTCGGCGATGTATGCGGTGAAGGAGAACGGCGGCAAGGGATTTGCGGCTTTCTCGGAGGCGCTGAACGAGAGAATCTCTCAGTCGATGTGGCTCGAGAACAACTTGCATCAAGCGTTGATCAACCAGGAATTCGAGCTGCATTACCAGGTGAAGGTGAAGAGCGCTTCCGGCGACATCTCCGGCATGGAGGCGCTAGTCCGCTGGCATCATCCCGAACGAGGATTGATTCTGCCCGTCGAATTCATCCCGGTCGCCGAAGAGACGGGACTCATCGTCCCTCTGGGCGACTGGATCCTAAGGACGGCGTGCGAACAGAGCGTGAGGTGGCAGAAGGCCGGGTATCCCCCTTACCGGGTCGCGGTCAACCTGTCATCCCGGCAGTTCCATAATCCGCGCCTGATCGAGACGATCAAGGATATTCTGGCCGATACCGGCATGCCCGCGAGCTGCTTGGAGCTGGAAATTACCGAGAGCTATCTTCTCTCGGACGAGATCCGTGTTGTAGTTGTTCTACAGCAACTCAGGGAGCTGGACGTCGTGATCTCGATCGACGACTTCGGTACCGGGTACTCTTCCTTGAGCCAGCTGAAGCGATTCCCCGTTCAGGCGATCAAGATCGACAAATCCTTCATTCAGGGCATCGATTCCGACCGCAGCAACGAAAAGATCGTCAAAGCCGTCATCCAGCTGGCCCACAGCATGAACCTGAAGGTCGTAGCGGAAGGGGTCGAGACCGCCGCGGAGAAAGACCTGCTTCGGCGCTACGGATGCGACGAGCTGCAAGGGTATTTAATCGGGAAGCCGTTGCCCGCGGCTTCATTCGAGAAGCTGCTGGACAAGCTGGCCGTACAACGGACCGGGAGGGTGGGAGTGAATGACTAGAGGAGCATGGCCAACCGTCGGCCTCTTCCTAACCATCGTCGCCCTGCTAACCGCGTGCGCATCGGGCATCGAGCGCAATCCCGCTCAGGCCCCCGCTCCGGGAATCGCCTCGCCCAAGGTTCACAAGACCTCTTCCGGCGAGAAAGATTTGAACCATCCGAGAGGCAAGGTAACGGTGTGGAGTTATTACAACGGAGCGAAATGGATCGTTCCGATTATTGAAGCCGTCTATCCGGATCTGGACGTCGAGGTGACGGCGAAATCTTGGGACAACTTCGAGAACAACTATCTGGAAGCCGTCGATAAGGGCAACGCGCCGGACGTGTTGTTCGCTGACAACAAAATGCTTCGGAATCTGGTCGGCATGAATCTATTCGAGAATTTATCGGCTGCGCCTTATGGCGGGGAGTCGATCGCCAAGCGGTTCAATGACGCGACGATCGCCCCGTACCGGTTTCTCTCCGACAACGCTCTGTTCGGCTTGCCGCTGGATATCGGTCCGGCCGTCGCGTATTACCGAAGCGATTTGTTCCGGAAGGCCGGGCTGCCGGCCGAACCGGAAGCGCTGGGCAGTTACCTGGAGGATCCCGACCACTGGAAGGCGGCGGCTCTGAAGCTGAAGCTACAAGGCTCCTCGATCGCGTTCTCGGATTGGGACCCGATCTGGATGACGGAGTATTCTTCCGGCTACTTCGATCGCCGCCTTGCGTTTACTCGCGTTACGTCCGCCTTCGTCACCGCCATCGACTTAGCCCGCTTCTTACGAAAGAACGGGCTTGCATCCGGTCTGATGCTCGATACCGACGAGGGCCGGGCCTCACTGAACGACGGGAAGACGGCGATGTTCTACAACGGATGGTGGTACCGCAACGAACTGAAATCGGCCGCCCCGGACACTTCCGGACAGTGGCGCATGATGCGGCTTCCTCTCGGACTATACGGGTGGGCGGGCAGCTCCTGCGTCGTCATCTCCTCCTCGTCTTCCAATAAGGCGGGGGCCTGGGCCGTCGTCCGCACGTTGGCCGATCATTTGGCGAATGCATTGGAAGAGAGCTCCGTGGATGCGGGAGATCCCTTCTTCGGCGGACAGAAGCTGCGGCCGCTTTATATGGAATTGGTACGACGCATGCCGCCTTACACCCCTACGCCGTTGGACGAAAATGCGAAGCAGATCTGGGAGCAGCTGATCGGCAACGCTTTGGAGAGCGACGCGTATCCTATCGAAGTGCTGACGAATATCAAACAGTTGACGCTGGACTCGCTTCAATCGGATTTGGACATCTTGAAGGCCGTGCAGCACGACCCTTCCCCTCCGTGAACCAGCTCAAAATTATACGACCAGTAATATCCATCGGTCGTTTTTACAAGAAGAAGTATTACTTCCTCTCCAGGAGTTACAAAATGTACACTGCTCGCATTATCTTCTTTGCGTCCATGTTGAAGAAGTGTAATTTTAGATGAATCCGGGGAAGTTCCATAGACCACTTTTTGTACATCTATAGTCGCTGGAGTTACATCATAAAGCTCTTCCCCAAATCTTGTGATCAGACCCGACTTACGTTTGAAGCTATCACCTAACTGTTCAACTTTTCCTTTTATCACTAACTGAACACCGTATACTTCTTCTTCGATTGAACCGTTGTCATCGGTAACCAAATGCCCATGATCGATTTCATGATTTTGATTCGTTAACGAACCGATACTGCCTTGACCAAGAAATACGCCTGAAACAATGAATAGGGAAAATGTTACGATGATCCATGAGTATTTTTTCATAAAATAGTTTTCCCCCTTATGACTTATAAGGATACATATTATTGGCTTCTGCGCCACACTCTCATTGATAAGACTAGATTCCCGTCGAATATACTCGGAGAACGATATCAAGAAAAAAATGTAGATATTACTACTCAAAAAAAGAAACCGTTTCTTGGCAAATGGACTCATCCATTTACGAAAGAAACGGTTTCTGCATTTGCTTAATGGCTTACTTAATAACGACGTATTCCAAGTTCACCAGCTTGGCGTAGGTTACGATTTGGTCGGTCGTCAGGTTCAAGGAAACGACGGTGTGGTGGCCTCCGCCGTTCTCGATCCAGGCTTTCACTCCATCCTGGAAGTTCGGCTTCACGGTCCACAGGACGCGAGCGACCGGAAGCTTCGGAGCCGGAACCGTCGGCTCGAATGCGGAAATCTCGTTGATCAACAATTTATAATGCGTGCCGAAGTCCGCCATGGATACGACGACGCCTTCGCCGGCTTTGCCGTCGAATACCAGACGCGCGGGATCTTCACGACCGCCGATTCCGAGCGGAGAAACCACGATTTTCGGCTTGTTGCTTGCCAGGGACGGATCGACCTCAAGCATATGGGATTGAAGGATGGCTTCCTGACCGGCCGCCAGCTCGTAGGTGTAATCCTCCATAAAGCCCGTGTTTTGATTCCGGCTCATGACTTTCAGCAAGCGGTCGAGCGCGGCCGTCTTCCAGTCGCCTTCGCCGGCGAAGCCGTAGCCTTGCGCCATCAAACGCTGAACGGCAAGACCCGGAAGCTGCTTCATGCCGTGCAGATCTTCGAAGTTCGTGGTGAAGGCATTGTAGCCTCTCTCGTCCAAGAAGCGTTTCAGAGCGATTTCATAGCTTGCTTGAATTCTGACGCTGGCTTCCCAGGCTTCTTTGCTGTTCGTGCCGTAATCGAAGTCGTACCGCTCCGCATACTCACCCATCAGAGCATCGATTTCCTGCTCCGTAACGGCATTGACGTATTGAACGAGGTCGCCGATGCCGTAGTAATCCACGGTCCATCCGAATTGAATCTGGGCCTCGACCTTGTCCCCTTCCGTTACGCCCACGTTGCGCATGTTGTCGCCGAAACGGGCGACTTTGATGTTGAAGCTTTCGTTATAAGCAACCGCTACGTCCATCCAATCCGCAATCTGCTGCCGCACTTCCGGACGTTCCCAGTAGCCTACGACGATTTTGTTTTGTTTGTTCAGGCGGGCATTGATGAAGCCGTATTCGCGGTCGCCGTGAGCGGCCTGGTTCAGGTTCATGAAGTCCATGTCGATCGTTGCCCAAGGAATGCTTTCGTTGTATTGGGTTGCCAAGTGAAGCAGGGGCTTCTGCAGCAATTTCGTGCCGCGAATCCACATTTTCGCAGGCGAGAACGTATGCATCCATGTGATGACACCCGCCACTTCGTCGCGATAGTTGACCTCTTTCATGATGCTTGTGATTTTATCCGCGCTTACGGCCAGGTCCTGCAAGACAAGCGGATAAGGCAGCACGCCGCTGTTATTCAAGGCATCCGTCATCGTCTGCGCGTGTGCCTTCACTTCAGCCAGCGCTTCTTCCCCATACAGATGCTGCGAACCTACGACGAACCAAAACTGTTTCGCTGCTGTTGCCGACATTCTGATCATCCTCTTTTCCGAATTATAAATTGAATAATGACAGACTTACCTTCTTACTTCTGCCCGTAGTAGGCATCTTTCCCGTGTTTCCGGAGATAGTGCTTATCCAGAATGCCTTGCGGCAGTTCTTTGGCAAAATGATTCAATTGACGCGCGTACAAATTCATTTTGCAAACTTCCTCCAGCACGACGCTGTTGACGACCGCAGACTTCACGTCCTTCCCCCAGGTGAAAGGCGCATGTCCTTGGAGCAGGATGGCCGGTATGGCCATGACGTCCAGTCCCCGCTCCTCGAACGTTTCGATGATGACGCGGCCCGTCTCCGCTTCGTAGCCCCGGTCAATTTCCTCTTGGTTCAAGAATCGGGCGCAAGGGACGGCGCCATAGAAGGTGTCCGCATGCGTCGTTCCCATGACGGGAACATCAAGTCCCGCTTGCGCCCAGATGGTGGCCCAGGTCGAGTGGGTATGCACGATGCCGCCGATCTGCGGATAATGCTTATACAATACGGCGTGCGTCGCGGTATCGGAGGAAGGCCTTAGCGCTCCCTCTACCACACGGCCGTCGAGATCCACAACCACCATGTCGCTCGGTTTCATCTTTTCATAGCTGACTCCGCTCGGTTTGATGACGAACAGACCGCTTTCCCGATCGATGGCGCTCGCATTGCCCCAAGTGAATTTCACGAGTCCGTGCTTCGGCAAATCCAGATTGGCTTGATAAACCTCTTCTTTCAGCTGTTCTAACAACGTTAGCCCCTCCCGTTCTCCAACAGATGGTCTACAGCGGCCTGTTCGATGGCGAGCCCTGCCCGGTAGCGTTCGATGAACGCTTCAAAACCTCTCACATCCGCCGCATCCGGAGCAATCTCCTGTCCTTCGGCATCTTGGAAGACCTTCTGTTCGAGGAAGTCCTCCAAGCTCTCTGCTTGATCCTTGTTGATCATGTAAGAGGCCAGCAGCGCCATGCCCCATGCCCCGCCTTCGCCGGCCGTGGACATGACCGAAATCGGCACGTTCAGCGCGGCAGCCAGGATTTTCTGTCCGACGACGGGAGTTTTGAAGAGGCCGCCATGAGCCAGAATGCCGTCAATGGCCACCTGTTCGTTGTCGGTCAAAATATCCATGCCGAGCTTGAGCGCTCCGAAAGCCGTGAATAAGTGGGTTCGCATGAAATTCGCCAGATTGAAGTTGCTTTCCGGCGAGCGGACGAACAACGGCCGGCCTTTATCGATTCCGGTAATGTTCTCGCCCGAGAGATAGCCGTAGCTAAGCAAACCGCCGCCATCCGGGTCGGCTTCCAGCGCCTTGCCAAGCAATACGCTGAACAGTTTCCCGGAATCCGCTTCGTATCCCATTGCCGCGGAGAATTCACGGAACAATCCCATCCAGGCGTTAAGATCGCTGGAACAATTGTTGGCATGCACCATGCCGACCGGACTGCCGTTCGGCGTCGTGACCATATCGATCTCCGGATAAACCTTGGATAGTTCTTTCTCCAAGACAATCATCGCAAAGACGGAAGTGCCTACGGATATATTTCCCGTACGCTTCCTGACGCTATTCGTCGCCACCATGCCGGTTCCGGCATCGCCTTCAGGAGGACATAACGGAATGCCGGGCTGCAGATCCCCGGCCGGATCCAGAATGCCGGCTCCCGCCTCCGTAAGTTCACCGGCTTGCTCGCCGGAGAGATACACTTCGGGAAGAAGATCCTCCAGCTTCCACGGATAGCCTTTGGCTGCGATCAGCTCGTTAAATTGCTTGACCATCGATTGATGATAGTGATGGGTGGATTCATCAATGGGGAACATGCCGGATGCATCCCCGATTCCGATCGCTTTATTGCCGGTCAGCAGCCAGTGAATGTATCCGGCCAGCGTCGTCACGAAATCAATGCGCGGCACATGTTCCTCTTGGTTTAATATCGCTTGGTACAAATGAGCGATACTCCAGCGCTCGGGAATGTTGAATTGGAACAGGTCCGTCAGTTCTCTTGCCGCCGCGCCGGTTGTCGCGTTGCGCCAAGTCCGAAACGGCACCAGCAAGTCACCCTTGCTGTCGAACGCCATATAGCCGTGCATCATAGCGGAGAATCCGATCGAACCCACGGTCCGGAGGGTGACTCCGTAATTCCGTTCCACTTCCTTCTTCATTTCACGATAAGCGCTTTGGAGGCCTGTAAGGATATCCTCCTGGTTGTACGTCCAATATCCGTCTCTCAACAGATTTTCCCACTCGTAGCTTCCCGATGCGATGGTCTGGAAACGACGATCGATCAGCACCGCTTTGATCCGCGTAGATCCCAATTCGATACCCAGGGAGGTTTCTCCCTTGGTGATCGCTTCTTTCAAGTCTACATGACTCATGATCGGCATATCCCCTCTCCGTTCGCGGTTATCAAAAGAAGGCGCTTTCCCTTACTGACAGACTTAGTATATTTTTTGTACGTACATTTGTCAATATGGTCCAATAGTTATACCTACATAAGTTGCAGCGCCCTCTTTAGTCGACATCATGTCAGTATATTCCTATGGGCAAGCGTTGAACTTGTACCGTTGGAACCATAAAAAACCGCAAAAAATGGCGCTGTATTTGCAATCCATACAGTTCATGCTAGAATATGTACGTACAACTTTCCGAACAACGATGAAAGAAGTGGTTGGCATGAAGCCGAAGTATCAGATTATCATTGATGATATAAAAAGCAATATCCTGTCGGGAACCTACAAAGCGGGCGACCAAATTCCTACGGAATCCGCTTTGCAGGACAGCTACAACGTTAGCCGCCAGACGGTACGGAAGGCCATTCTGGAGTTATCGAACGAGGGGTTCCTGAGAAGCGAGAAGGGATCCGGCACGTACGTCAGCAGCCAGTACCGGTCCAGATCGGGCGGGAAAGCCATGAAGAAAACGATCGGTGTCATCACGACCTATATCTCGGATTACATCTTCCCCTCCATTATCCGCGGAATCGAAAGCCGATTAAACGAAGACAATTATTCGCTGCTGTTAGCCAGTACCAATAATGATATCGCGCAGGAAAAAAAGGCGTTGGAAATGATGCTGTCCTACGGCGTGGACGGACTGATTATTGAGCCTACCCGAAGCAACGTATACAACCCCAATATTGCATATTACCTGTCTTTTAAGGAGCAGGAGATTCCGTTCGCGATGATCAATGCCTACTATGAAGAGTTGGAGGTTCCTTTCTTCTGTCTGGATGACGTGCAGTCCAGCTATCTCGCAACCCGGGAACTGATTGCCAAAGGCCATACGCAGATCGGCATTATCGCGAAAATGGATGACTTGCAAGGGAAGTTTAGAATGAAAGGATTTATCAAGGCGATCGGGGAAGCCAAATTACGGTTTCAGCCCGAGCATGTGCTTTCATTCGATACGGCGACGAAGCCGGATTTATCCGCTAACTTGGAAGCGTTTCTGGGCGACAATCGGGATGGATTGACTGCGCTTGTGTGTTACAACGACGAGGTAGGCCTGGAAGTCGTCCATGTCTGCAGAAGGCTGGGAATCTCCATTCCGGACGAGCTGTCCATCATTGGCCAGGACAACTCGTATATCGCCAAAAACGCGAATATCAAACTGACGACGCTGACTCACCCTCAAGAGCAAATGGGACGCGACGCGGCGGACTGGGTCATTAAGAATTTGCAAGGCAAAAAAGACTTGCCCGCAGGCACCTACTACCAGCCCGTATTGATTGAGGGCGAAACCGTAAAAGCGATTGAAGTGGAATAGTTAGGGTCTGAGTGCTTTCAAGCGTCTCTATATAACCAAGCCCGTCGGAAGGATCCGGCGGGCTTGGGGTCGTTTCACTTGTCATCAGGACGGCTCAGCGGAAAGAAAGTGCAAAAAAAGCACACAAACGACTGCATGGAGACAAGCTGTGTTCCTCATTACAATAAGATTATTGCATGAATTCGCATTTGGTTGGTATTTTTTCCATTTAATGAAAGCGCATTCAATCAATAATGGGAGGTGATCCGTATGTAGCTTGTTAAGCTATATTGTGTGGTAAGGCATACGGAAATAAGTTAGAGTTCTAAGGAGGTTTGATCTATGTCCATTTATCAATTGGCTTATCAACGCAGTCGATTTCTCGGTTTCGTTTTGCTTATCCTTTGCTTAGGCGTTCCCATGATTTCTTGGCCCAAAGAAGTAAGTGCTGCCATTCAAGCGACCTATTATGTATCTCCTGTCGGCAGCGATTCGAATCCCGGGACGCAAGCGGCGCCCTTTTTAACGATCCAAAAGGCAAGGGATACGGTTCGGACGGTCAGCGGTTCCATGACGGGAGACATCGTGGTTTATTTGCGGGGCGGGAATTACTTCCTCAGCAATACGGTTAATTTCACGAATGCGGATTCCGGGTCCAACGGCTTTCAAATTCGATATGAAGCCTATCCTGGGGAAAAACCGGTAATGAGCGGCGGCACCAAGATTAATGGTTGGACGAGAGATACAACGAATACGAACCTGTTCAAGGCAACTTTGACTAGAAACAAAAAACTGCGCGCCTTATATGTCAACGGTCAAAGAGCTTACATGACGAGCAAGACGATCAACGCGCTCGGCGGCTATGGTACGTATTCCATTACGGCTGGGCAAGCTTCCTGGGCTTGGGCCAGCGGATCGCAGTCTGCGGGAACGAAATTTAATGCGACCGACTTGCCGATTGCGACGAGAAACCAATCGGATATCGAGCTTGAAACGCAGATGACCTGGAACCGCGTAATCGTCAGCGTAGATACGATCACGAATATCGGCAGCGGGCAGGTTGCCGCTATGCTGCAACAGCCGTACGGAGCTATTGCTCAGCGTATCAATTGGTCGCCATATAGTACGAACGGTTCCCAGAACGTATACAATGTGTTCGAATGGCTGACGAGCCCTGGACAATTTTATTTCGACAGAGCGAACCAAACGGTCTATTACTATCCGCGCGCCGGCGAGGATATGAGCACGGCGGAAGTCATTGCGCCGAATTTGGAAACACTGATCAATATTCAAGGGACGCCGATTACGGGACGGGTGCAAAATCTCGCGTTCAAAGGCATTACCTTTGCCCACTCGGATTATAACTTGTATCAGGTCGGAAACTCGTCAGGAGCCGCAACCGTACAAGCGGCAACGGTTGTCACTGCCTACGGGAATCCAAACTGGCATCGGGATTTCTACCGGAATTATGATATTTTCCCTGGGGCAATCAAGGTTAATGCCGCCAATAACATTCAATTCCTTGACGGCGAAGTCAAGCTCACCGGCGCGGATGGCATCGTCTTGGAGAATGACGTGCAGAACGTACTTATTTCCGGAAACTTCATCTATTCGACAGGCGGGACTTCGGTATCCGTCGGTCACCCGCAGCACGTTTACGTGAATGACCCGTCGAATTACCAAGTTTCGGACGGCGCGCCAGTTTCCAAGGAGAAATTTGCAAGCGGTACGGAGGCTGTTCCCCAAAATATTACGGTTTCAAATAACTATATATTGGATAGCAGCAGACTGTTTTTGGGACATGCGGCGATTACCGCGTTTTTTACGGATTCGCTCGACGTCAATCACAACCGGATCAAAAATACGCCGTATAACGGGATTTCGTTGGGGTGGGGATGGTCGAACTTCAACGGCAATTCCGTCTCCACGTTACCGAACATCCCGACGACGACGGCGAAGAACAACAATCTTAGCTATAATCATATTGTAGACACGATGCAAGTTTTAAACGATGCGGGACCGATTTACACGTTAGGAAGCATGCCCGTTACCACGATCAGCAACAACTATTTCGAGGGCGTCCCTGCCGGTCATAAATATGCCATGCATCCGGATGAAGGATCGGCTTATATCGCGATGCAAAATAATGTAATGAACGTAAATCCCGGGATAACCTGGACGCTGAACTCCGATAATACGGCGACATTCGGTTATAAACATGATTTAAACTTCACGCAGAACTATGCAACCGTTAACAAAATCTCCAACTACAACGTACCGAACAGCGTGATACAAAACGTAAACGCTTATTCGGATAACGTATGGCCAATCGAAGCCTATAACATTACGTTGAATTCCGGCGTGTCCGACTCGTATAGGGGTCTTGTTACGGCAACAGGCGTGCCTTTGCAGGACTACGTGCTCCCTTCCAGTGTTTTTGTGGATGCATCGACGACATCGATCGGCATTAAATCCGCTGGCGATGCAAGCAAATCCATCTGGCTTGCGCCTTCGGGGACGACGAATTTCGTAGAAGGCGCAACAATGAAGAGAGCAAGCGGAACAGCCAGCTCGATTGCGGTACCACAGACAGCGGGTACGTATAAACTGTATGTTGTAGACGCCCAGGGGAACCGATCAGCGGAATCCATGTATATGGTAAGAGTAACCGCGTCCTCTACGGGCAGCGTGTATGAAGCGGAATCCGCGCAGCTTTCGAGCGGCGCTAAAGTAAACACGGATCACCCGGGATATACGGGAACCGGATTCGTTGACGGATACTGGAGCTCCGGAGCGACCACGACCTTCAGCGTCAATGTTGCGTCTGCAGGCAGTTACCGTGTGACCGCTCGCTATGGTAACGCTCAGAACAACCCGTCAACGGTGAGCATTTACGTAAACGGTACGAAAATCAAACAAACAAGCTTCCCGAGGCTCGCGAACTGGGATACGTGGAGCAATCAATCCGAAGTGTTGACGCTGAACGCCGGAACGAATACGATTACCTACAAATACGATACTGGCGATACAGGTTGGATCAATCTTGATCGTATCACAGTATTGCCTGTGAAGTTTGAAGCGGAATCCGGGCAGCTTTTGGGCGGCGCTAAAGTAAACACGGATCACCCGGGATATACGGGAACCGGATTCGTTGACGGATACTGGATCTTGGGAGCGACCACGACATTCAGCGTAACCGCCGCAACGGAAGGGAATTATAACGTAACGGCGCGTTACGCAAACGCCCAAAACAATCCATCGACTGTGAGTATTTATGTGAACGGAACGAAAATCAAGCAAACCAGCTTCCCAAGACTTGCGAATTGGGATACGTGGGGGGATCAAACCGAAGTATTAGCCTTAAACGCAGGAGTCAATACGATTACGTATAAGTACGAATCCGGCGATACGGGTTGGATTAACCTCGATTACATCCAGGTTCAATAAGTGATAACAGGACCTGTTTCCCTTCTTGGGAAACTAGGTCCTGTTTTCGTCGGTTTCATTCGCT
The DNA here is from genome assembly GCF_019400745.1 of Cohnella sp. CFH 77786. Classification (GTDB taxonomy): domain Bacteria; phylum Bacillota; class Bacilli; order Paenibacillales; family Paenibacillaceae; genus Cohnella. The sequence goes on from NZ_WJIB01000004.1 coordinate 358,085, forward strand.
AACCGGCTCTTATACTCGGTTGGCGTCATTCCCGTAAACTGCTTGAAAATACGGCTGAAGTAAAAGGGATCGGGATAACCGACGGCTTCGCCAACCTCTTTGACGGTAAGCTCTTTTTTTAGCGAGAGCAGATGCTTGGCTTCGTTCATTCGGAGCGACATGATGTATTTGGATGGAGACTCCCCGGCAAATTTCAAAAAAATCTTGCTCAAATGCGGAGCATTAATGTTAAATTGTCTCGCAATATCTTCGAGGCTGATTTCCCGATAATAGTTAGATTTAATGAACTCGGCTACCGACTTTACCGTTTCTTCGGGTGAATATTGCTTTTTGGACAAGGGGGTCGGAGATCTCAAATCCGATCTTTTGCTCTCAATCTGTATTTTTAATCCAGAGAGCAGACCTTCCAAGTCCTTTTTTTTGACGGGTTTGAGCAAATAATCGATCACATTCATTTTCAACGCCTGTCGCGCGTACTCGAACTCGCTATAACCGCTGATAATGATTTTTTTTACCGAGGGGTAAATCTTTTCCACTGTGTTAATGAGTTCAATTCCGTCCAGAACGGGCATGTGGATATCCGTGATAATAATATCCGGAACTTGCGTGTTTTTCATGAACTGCAAGACGCTTTCTCCGTTATTTGAAGCGCAAATCACTTGGAAAAGTTCATCCGTATTCTGTATCTGTGAGACAAGTGTCTTACGCAGCAAAGGTTCGTCTTCGGCGACGATAATCGTAATTGGATTCATTTCCCTTATCCTCCTTTATCTTTCAAGTAGAGGGGGCCGCCAACCGTAACGACAGCACCGCGATCAGGCAGATTGCGAACATCGAATACCATCTGAGGGCCATAATGCAATTTCAACCGAATGTATACATTGAGCAGCCCCATGCCTTGCAATCTAAGAGCCGGAAGCACATTGCTGTCTTCGATCTCTTTAATTTGTTCGAATAACCGTGCGAATTCCTGATCTTCGAACCCAGGACCGTTATCCGCTACTTCAATAATCCATCGATTATCCAGGATTTTCCCGCTGACTGATATCATCCAGGGAGGACTTGTTTTCGTTCCGTATTTTAGCGCATTTTCGACGAGCGGCTGGATCATGATCTTGGGGATTTGAATTCTTTGAATCGAGTCATCGAAATGAATTGTGCTGGAAAGCATATCTCCATAACGAAGTTTCATGCACGTCAAGTACATTTCGGTATAGTTGAGCTCTGTTTGAATGTCCACAAGAGAGGATTCGTCAGTTGCAATATATCGCATCATGTCGGACAAATTGTCGCACATGACAATAATCTGTTCATACATCTTTTCATAAGCCATGGCGCTAATCGTCGCCAGTGAATTGTACAAAAAATGCGGATTCATTTGGGACTGAAGCGCGGTTATTTTAGCTTGCAGCTCTTGCGTTCGCGAGAGCAACAATTGATCAAACGACTCTTTGAGCCGGGCGTTCATTTTCACGAAAGAAGCATGAAGCCTGTCCCATTCGTTTAAACCGCTGTTTAATTCGGCCGCGGTGCCGGAAACGAGAGATTCCAAGCTCATTGATTTAATCGTTTTATTGAGAGCGCTTAGAGGACGAGTTATTTTTCTGGATGCAAAATAAGACAAAATGATGAGAAAGGAAAGGATAACCAAAGTAACCAGGATAGCCAGTTTCGTGAACTTGTTGAGCGGAGAGATCAGGGTTTTGTTTGAAATCATTACAGCAATATTCCAGTTCGTTAATTCAGAGTGCTTAATCGTAAGCAGAACTTTGTCTCTCGCTATTGGATCGTTGATATACATGCGTTGATCGGATGAAAAGTTATTCGACGGATTGCTTAGGATGCGATTCACGAATTGTTTGACCTGTTCGGAGGATTCATACGGATATATGACTTCACCGGCATTGGTATAAATGATAACCTTTTCAAGAGATGGATTGTGTTTGGCTAGTTTGATGAAGCCGTTAAATACTTTGTTGTAGTCCTGCTTAACTTCAACAATGCCTTCAGGAGTATTATATTTGTCGGAGAAACGGCGGAATAACGACAGAGATACGCTCTTTTTTAAATTTACGGTACCCGCGTTCGACTCCGATAGAAGGAGCACTTTCTTGTTCTTGCTGTCATTTACGAGATGGAACCAGGGCTGGCTATAAATATCGCTTTTCTTTTGGCTGTTATCGAAACCTACTCCAATGGAAATTCCCGAAAATAAATGCAGGTAAACTTGTTGTACGGGGTAAGAAGGACCAACCAATGCAACCAAAATATCGTAAAGATCGGTGTTAGACTTTTTTAAACGTGGATGATTGGGGTCAGAAGAAAGAGGCTCGTTTTCAATGCCTGAAGGTTCGTACGCCGAGATACGGTCGGTAATGAGATTGGAATATAAGATACTGACGGAGACGGAATCTAATTTTTGCACCTCCAGATCCAGTTGCGTTTGAAGCGCTGCGGACAACTCGGATATGGAGTTAAACGCTTTTGTTTTAAGCAGGTTAGAAGCCCATAAATAAAAAAGAACGAATAAAATCGTGATTCCGACAATGATAATCGTCGAATAGGTGAGAAACAGGATCGAACGGATCGAACGCGGCATTCGCAGCAAATGAATATACCACCCGTTCTGACGTTGATTTGCCTCTCATTGTGCATCTTGTGGGAAACAATTGTCAACCCTCGGCAAATTAATACAAATCAAACACACAAACATCTGCATGGAGGACATGACAGCGCTTTACTATAATGAAATTGCATAATGTGAATGCGGTTACAAAACAATGTGAAGGGGAGTTTTGCATGAAGAAAGCGTTGAGCATGCTTCTAGTGCTCGGACTAGCGGGCGGATTGTTGAGCGCCTGCGGTAATTCCGGGAACAATGGAAATTCGCCGCAAGCATCGAGTGAAGCAAGCAGTGCTCCTAGTCAGGCAGCCGCGACGGAAAGCTCCGCTTCGGAGAAGAAGGACGTGACCCTGTCCTATTTAGCAAGTCAAGACTGGATTAAAGAGCCGGAAATGAAGTTGGCCGAAAAATTCGAAGAGCAAACCGGCATTCATATCGACTATCAAATCGTACCCTCGGATCAATACTTCAATGTGCTCAAGGCTAAACTGGCGGCAGGGGAAGCGCCTGACATCTTCGGCGGGCAGAGCGGCAAATTCGACTTAGGTCCTTTGTACGATGTTGAAAATAACGCGGTCGATTTGACGAATGAAGAGTGGGTAAAAAGAGAGGATCCTCTGTTCATTGAGCAAGCAACTTGGAATTCCAAAGTCTACGCGCTGACGATATGGGATCCGAGCTCCAGCTGGATTATTGTATATAACAAGAAAATTTTCGAAAAGCTCGGATTGAGCATTCCGAAAAGTTACGCGGAGTTCCTCTCCGTTTGCGAAGCGATCAAGGCTTCCGGTATTACGCCGATCTATGAGCCGGTTTCCGACGGTTGGCACCACGTACTCTGGTTCCCCGAGTTGGGGGTAAGATACGAAGAACAGGATCCGGGGCTTGCCGGTAAATTAATTAACAACCAAGAAAAGTTCGAAAATGCGGCCGTTCTGGAGCAATCGCTGTCCCAATTCAATGAATTGATGCAAAAAGGCTTCTTTGGCGATAATGCTTTGTCCAACACCTACGCCGATACCGAGAAGAATATGGCCAGCGGCCAATATGCGATGACGGTTTACAATATCGGCTTGCCGGCGCAGATTGAAAAGGCCGTTCCTGGCAGCAGCGCGGCGGACTACGGATTTTTCCCGATTCCGCTCAATGACAACCAAGGCTTGAACGTTAACCCTGCGGCGCCAAGCAAGTTCATATCCGTCAGCTCCAAGCATATCGACGAGGCCAAACAGTACTTTGCCTACTTAACCCAACCGGAAAATCTCCAATATTTGCTTGATAACGAACCCAAATTTACCGATCTGAATTTCTCGGGAGTTAAAGCCAAATTCAATGAGAATCAAAAGGCGTTTTTCGATACTTACGGTCAACACACGGGCACCGTATATCAAACGGCCATCAATTACTTGAATCCACAATGGATGGATATCGGCAAAGATATGACCGCAATGATCGGCAAGCAAATGACGCCGAAAGATATTTTGAAAAACATCGATAAAAGACGCGAGCAACTAGCGAAAACCGCGAAAGATTCGAACTGGAAATAAAATCGGCGAATGATAAAACGGGGCTCGATTATAACATCGGTTATTATCGAGCCTTGCTTTTATCGAATGTCGAAAGAGAACGGGGAAACCACGATGACGAAACGAATGTATCCGTTTTATTTTGTCTCGATTGCGTTATGCTTTTACGTTGTTTTTACTGTTGTTCCTGGTTTGATGGGGATCTACTTATCTTTAACGGACTGGAACAGCTATGCCAAAGAAATTCACTTTGTCGGACTCGCCAACTTCAAGACGATTTTTTCATCCGATGAAAATTACCTGCTTGGAATAAAGAATACGGTAATTTTCACGATTTCAACGATCATGATTAAAACCGTTATCGGGTTGCTCTTAGCCGTTCTCGTGAATAAAGGAATCAAATGGAAAAGCCTGCATCGCGTCATCCTGTTTCTGCCGGCTGTTATACCGATGCTTGTAGTTGGAATCATATTCAAATCAATCTTCGAACCCCAGCAAGGATTCATGAATGAGGCTTTACGGGCGATCGGGCTGAATGCGTGGACCCAACATTGGTTGACGGATATTCAGTGGGCCTTCAAATCGATTATTGCGGTTGATGTTTGGAAAGGCGCAGGCTACATTATGGTCATCTTGTTAGCCAGTCTGCAAGCCATTTCCAATTCTTATTACGAAGCCGCGGAAATCGATGGAGCCAACGCTTTCATGAAATTCAGATTTATTACCGTCCCTTTATTGATGCCCGCGCTTACGGTAACGACCGTCTTGAATCTATTATACGGACTTAAAGTTTTCGACACGGTATACGTCCTTACGAATGGAGGACCGGGATACGCGACGGAAGTTGTCTATACGCAAGTGTTCAGTCAGTTTTCTCTTGGAAGTTATGGCGTCGGTACAGCTTTAATAACCGTGTTGTTTTTCATCATGACTCTGCTGGGCTATTTCGCCATCAAGTTAATGTCAAGAGAGGAACAGAATTGAATGAAAAACAAATGGATGAGAAATTCGATTCTGAATCTTGTGATCGGTTTGATCAGCATCATCGCCATAATCCCAATCTTGCTCATCGTCATTAATGCTTTTAAAACTTCTTATGAGGCAAGTTCGATGAACTTTAACTTGCCCGCTGAACTGCAATTCCAAAACTTCTCGACGGTTATCGAAAAGGGAAAGCTGGTTCATTCTTTCTTCAATAGCTTTGCTTATTCCAGTATTTCTTCTTTGTTTTGCATACTCTTCTCAGCTATGGCGGCTTATGTGCTGGCTCGTAATAAGACAAGGATAAATCGGGTTGTTTACTTGTTCATTCTCATGGGAATTGCATTGCCGATGAATTACTTCACCTTGATTGACGTGATGCAATGGACGGAACTCATAAACACAAGAGCAGGAATTATCGTTCTGTACATGGTAACGCAAATTCCGTTCAGCGTATTTATATTGTACGGATTTATTGGAGGCGTGCCGCGAGAGCTCGATGAGGCGGGAGTTATCGACGGGTGCGGGCCGAAACGCCTTTTCTTCTCGGTGATCTTTCCGATGCTGCAGCCGGCAGCGGTGACCGTCTTCATTTTATCTTTTTTAAATACGTGGAACGAATTTCTTTTGCCGCTCTACTATTTAAACAGCGCTCAAAAATGGCCGATGACCTTGGCGGTTTACAATTTCTTCGGACAATTCCAACAGTCTTGGAATTTGGTGAGCGCGGATATTATCCTAACGATTCTTCCGGTCGTCATCCTCTATCTGTTAGGACAACGCTTCATTATCGCCGGTATGACTAGCGGATCGGTAAAAGGTTAACGAAAGAGGGGGATCCTGTGCAAATTATACAGAGCGTCTCGATGCAGGATGGTTTATGGCTCGAAACGACAGAAGGAATGCTGAAGCTGACTCCTTATTCGGATAAGATTATTCGAGTCCGTTTCACCAAGGAAGCGGAATTTAGCCATAAACCAAGTCTGATGGTCGTTGAAACGAAAGGGGAGCCGGTTCCGTTTTCCTTTGAAGACAAGATCAATCATTTGGAATTTCGTACAACGGATCTCGTTATCAGAATGGATAAGCGTACAAGCGCTTTTACTTACTTGGATGCTAGCGGCAACCTCTTGGCGAAAGAGCCCGCCCGTGGGGGAAAGACGCTCGTACCGATCGATGTCGTCAAATCGGTCTTTGACGGCAATGCCGTGCTGGAAGCGGGACAAGGAGCCGATGGACTTAGAGTCCGGGCGGATAAGATTACGAAGGTAATCGACAGAAAAGCTTACCATACGAAGCTAGAGTTTGAATGGGTTGAAGGCGAAGCCCTATATGGACTCGGCTCGCACGAAGAAGGCATGTTGAATTTGCGGGGACAACACCAATTTCTCTATCAGCAAAATATGAAAGCGGTCATTCCCGTTCTCGTCTCGACGCAGGGATACGGTATTCTGATGGATAGCTATTCGTTGATGAAATTCCATGACGATGCATTCGGCTCCTATTTGTCGACCGAGGTGGATGACGAGCTTGATTATTATTTTATATACGGACCGGAATTTGATGATATCGTGAAAGGGATAAGATATATCACTGGCAAGGCGCCTATGCTGCCGAAATGGGCGTACGGTTACATTCAATCCAAGGAACGGTATCGATCGCAGCAAGAATTGATTGACACGGTACGTGAATACCGTTCGCGCGGGTTGCCAATAGACTGCATCGTATTGGATTGGAAGTCCTGGACAGGAGAGCTTTGGGGGCAGAAGACATTGGATCCTGAACGCTTCCCCGATCCAAAGAAAATGATGGAGGAGCTGCACCGGCTTGATACGCGCCTCATGGTTTCCATTTGGCCGATTATGAATCCCAATAGCGACAATCACAAAGAGATGGCGGAGCATAATTGCCTTCTAGGAAATCGCGCGAATTACGATGCGTTTCAGGAAAAAGCCCGGGAACTTTATTGGAAGCAAGCCAATGAGGGGTTGTTTTCTTATGACATTGACGCATGGTGGTGCGATTGTACCGAACCGTTCGAGGCCGATTGGAACGGCTCCGTCAAACTTGAACCGGAAGAACGGATGCGTATTAATACAGAGGAAGCGAAGCTCTATTTGGATCCCGAATATATCAACGCGTATTCATTGCTCCATTCTCGCGGGATTTACGAAGGACAACGCAAAACGACAGAAAGCAAACGCGTGGTTAACTTGACCCGTTCTGCCTATGCGGGTCAACATCGATACGGTACGATTACCTGGTCCGGCGATATTTCCGCGAATTGGGAAACGCTGCGCAAGCAAATACCCGATGCGCTCAATTTTTGCGCGACGGGATCACCCTATTGGACGATGGACATTGGGGGATTCTTTGTCCAAAACAAACCTGATCTATGGTTTTGGAGCGGAGATTATAACGAAGGCGTTCAAGATTCGGGCTACCGTGAATTGTACGTGAGATGGTTTCAATATGGCACCTTTCTGCCCATGTTCCGATCCCATGGAACGGATACGCCCCGCGAAATCTGGCAATTCGGTGAGCCAGGCGAACCGTTCTACGATGCGCTTAACAACTTTCTATGCCTGAGATATCGATTAATGCCCTATATTTATTCTCTTGCGTTTCAAATTTACCATGATGATTACACGCTTCTACGAGCGCTGCCGTTCGATTTCCGGCACGATCCTAGAACTTTCAACATCAAAGACCAATTCATGTTCGGTCCTGCCTTGCTCGTCAATCCCGTTACCGAGCCTATGTATTTCAATGTCGGGTCGCAACCTATAGAAGGTGCGATAAAGACCAGAAAAGTTTATTTACCTGAAGGTTGTAAATGGTTTGATTTCTGGAATCATCGAGTTTACGATGGCGGTCAAACGTTGGAGTGTGACTCTCGTTTGGAGCGAATTCCATTGTTTGTTCGTTCGGGATCCATCCTGCCTATGGGGGATGAAATTCAATCTACGAATGATCGTTCTCGTGATCAATTGTATGTTCGAGTGTATGCAGGTCAAAATGCGACTTTTGATTTCTACGAAGATGAAGGCGACAACTATAGTTATGAGAATGGCAATTACTCGATTATGCGAATGCATTGGGACGATCAAAACCGAATTTTTTCGATTGAAGAAAGATTAGGTTCTTATCCGGGAATGATATCGCAACGGGAAGTCTTAGTTTTCATATTTGATCCTCAAGATTTAGAGGAACAACAACATTCCAAGTATGCGGTAATTCGTTATACCGGGAGTTTCGTTGAAACGGTATTTGAATAGGGGGGCGGGGAATGAAAACAGGAGCCCATCGCAGAAGTCCGATGGGCTTGTTTTTGCGGATCGAGGAGTTAGTCGGCGGTCGGGCCGTGAACGCCGGGACCGGTACTTTCTTTGAATCCTTCCAAGAATGCGCGAATAACCTCCGTAGTTTCATCCAGCGCGCTCGGTTTCAGGGACTCATTGGCAAGCCAGAGAGCCGTTTCGTTTAACCCGCCCGAAATAAAGTGGGTCAGGGCATCGAGAGGAATCATGCGTAAGTGCCCTTGTTTCTGCATGATTCCAAGCTGCTCCCTCAATAAACGCATGGAGTGGTTCTTATCCATCTCTCTCCAAGTTTCCCAACCTAGAATCGCCGGGCCATCTATCAACATGATTCGCTTATTTCGCTCTTCAACAGCAGCCATAATGAATGCGCGGCAACCTAAGAAGAGCTGCTGCCACGAATCTTCGCTTGTCGAAGCTTCCCTCTCCACCCTTTCGGCAACCTCTCGCTGGACATCTTCCAGTACAACCCGAAACAGTTCTTTCTTGTTGCGAAAATGATGATAAACCGCTCCACGCGTTAGATTCGCTTCATGAACGATCGATTCCAATACCGCTTTCGCATAGCCGTACACGGTAAAATGGGTTCTGGCGACTTCGATCAATTTACGTATCGTTTCCGTTGTCTCTGCTTTGCTTCTCCTCATGATCGGCAAGTTCTCCATTCATCAGACATGTATGCGCCCAAACGAGCTCATGAATGATTGTACCCTTATTTCCAGATCTCTTCGACATATTGGCTGTTGAAGTCACCGGTCGGAGGGATGACGGTAATGACATCGATCAAGATCCCGTTGGGATCGGAAGTGATGAAATGCCGCTGTCCAAAATCCTCGCTCCGGATCTCAAGCTCGAGGGGAAGCTTGGCTCCCCGAATCAGACGTTCGTATTCCGCATCAACGTCGTCTACCTCAAAGTTAAGAATCAGTCCCTTTACTTTGGTTCGATAGGCGTCGGGAATGGTCGGATGGGCCGCGTCGAGAATAGCCAACTCGAACGGGATGTCGTTTGAGGACATTTTCAAGCTTACATACCAGTCCGCTTCGAACATCTTCTCGAATCCGAAATGCTCCATATAAAATGCTGCCGTCGTAACAACTTGCTCTGTCAGAATGACGGGATAAAAACTGGATACTTTCACATCAACAACCCCTCTCAGTCAGGATAGGTTTACTTTAACATACATACAGAATGTATGTAAATAGGGCTCGCGCGGCACATGGGGGTTTCCGCTTCCTTAAAGTTTGCGGCTCTTCGGACGCAGCGCCCACGAGGCGATATTGAGTGCGCATAGAAAAGCGGAAGGATTACATGGAACCCGCAATCGCCGTAATCGTTCGCAAACAAATCAGATAAAGCCGCACCCGTCATTAAAAAAAAATACCGGCATGAGCCCATACTTTAAGCCGAGGAAAACCCGGTCGGTCAAATCGACATTCGTGGCCGAAGATCCTCTCGTCCAAACGGCAAGTTATTCCTTTATTCCCTATAAACCAATTGCTTTCTCTCAGCGTCCCATCGCCATGTTAAATCTCCATGCAGCCACAGGCCACCGTACCACTCATTCATTCCCTTCACCTTCAGCCAGTCCTTTTCCCCTGCTGCTACTTCCATCCCTACCTCCGTTAACGCGACTTCGCAGTTTTCAAAAGGGGCAGCTTCCTTTCGATAATCAGGAACTGTATGAGGACCGCGGATCTCTAATAATGCATTCGGTTGTTCCGACATGCTCCTTAACCGATACCAAAATTCCAAATCACCCATTCCTAGCAAGCTTAAGCGGCTCCCGATCTCTTTAAACAGCTTGCGCGGGGTATCCACCCCATGCCGGACAAGCTCCAAGGTTGTCTGTTCTACGATTCCCAGCCCATTCCTTGCGGAAGGCAAACGGGATACATGCAGTTCAAGAGCCGCGTGAGCGAAGGGCAGCGCCGACGTGTCTTCATGCAAAATTGCAACATGCCTTACTATATCCGGGGAAGCGTATGCGTCCCAGATTCTGCTGCCCGTCTTAAGCTCCTTCTGTCCGATCCTCTGCCACGCACCTGCCAATGTTTCCAACTGTTTGGTTGTAAGCTGGCCCAATCCTCGAAACAAATCAATCCCCGGGTAGTCGCCGATACATAGCAAATTTAGCTTTGTATGCCCAATTGACCGCCTTGAAAACCAATTCAATAAATAGCATAACATGAGCTGATCAAACAAATCATGCTCGAACCAGAATACAATCTCGTCGTAATTACGGAAGTTTAGCAAAATCTGTTCTTGCGACTTATAATGGGTCAAATAATCATCTGCCGAAATCCCCAGGGTTCTCTCCAAATATTCCGCTCTAGGCGACCTCTGATGGAGCTCGTCCATCTCAACGAATACCGGGCCGACCGGATACACTTCTCTCCAGACCAGGATATCTCCGCGAATATTCGCCTTTCTCAACTTAGCGCCGACAACATCTCCGTTGACGATATGGAGCATCGAAACTCCCCCTTCAGCGTTCCGTTCCAATATCGGAAAGATTCGATCTTCAACCGGTCATTCCCTGCCAATAATCCGGCCCCCATGGATTAGACAATAAAAAGAGTCAGCCTCATGCATCACGATAAGCCGACCCCATTAATTCCTTTTATTTTTTCTGCTCTTTATCGGCCTGAAACTCTACATCCATTCGAACGACAGCCCGGCGCTTTGCTCCGAAGCGGCCACCATGCTGACCGACTCATGCCCCGATACGCAGCCGCTTAACAGAACAAGCAAACTAACGGCACATACTAGCATCTTTTTCATCCGTCATTCACTCCAATTCCTTCGAAACATAAAGCCTTCTATCGGCTGATCTTCCACTCGGCCGCCGTTTCGGCAACGAATGCTTCGAAGGAAATCGGCTCCCGCATGAGGATTTCGCGCTGAAGCTCGAAATCGCGCTCCGTCGCCGCCAGGCCCTTCTCTTGGAAATACCGATACATGATTTTCAAGTCGCGAGCCAACCATTCCGGGAGAACCATTCGCGCTTGTTCAAACCAGGCGTCCAAATCGTCCCCGCCATAACGGACTTCCTCTCCGAATATACGGGTGTAAATGCTCGCAATCGATTCCCCCGTCAGCGGATCCGGACCGATGACCGGATACTCTTTGCCCTCATAGCCGTCCAGAAGCAGCGCATTCACGGCCGCCTCCGCGATATCTCTTGCGTCTACGCGATTCAATCCGATCGAACCGATCGGCTGTGGGTAAATTCGATAACCGAGTATCGCATCCCGAAACATGTAATCATTCTGGTAGAAATTGTTCGGACGCAGAATGGTGTACTTGGCTCCCGACTGCCGAACCGCTTCTTCAATTGGAATCTTGCTTTTGAAATGGGGAATATGCTTGGAGTCTTCCGGCATCGGTACCGATAAATACACGATTTTTTTGACGCCGGCTTTTTGAGCCGCTTCAACCGCAGCTAGGCCTTGAGCGGTTTCCGTGGGAGAGAGGGCATTTAATAAAAATACGGCATCCGCTTGATCAAAAGCCGTTACCAGCGTATCGGGCGATTCCAAATCTCCCGGATAAACGCTGACGGATGCGGGCAACCGCTTCGCGGCATCGGCATTCCGGGTCAACACCCGAACCCCCGCCCCCCGCCGGACCAAATTTGCCGCGACTTGACTTCCTACCGTACCGGTACCGCCCAACACAAGTACATTCATCTTCAGCTCACCGCTCCTGTACCATCATTTTCTACTGACACTATCCAAATTTACAATGTATACAAATTGGGGCCTATCGAGTAAATAACGTATTTTCGGAGCTCGAATGACGTATTTTTAACGTAAGTAAAAACGACTTCGTCGTCCTCAAGGAACAGAGAATGTCGTTTTTATCGAAGATCATTCAGAAATGAATTCTGAATGATAAAAAAAAACCGCTCATCCCCTTCTCCAATCGGGTGATGAGCGGCCTTCCGCATGAGCTAAGCTTTCATCAAATATTTAACCAGCGAAGCTCTTGAGTTGATACCCAGACGCCGGTAGATGTTCTCCAGATGCGTGCTTACGGTACGCGGACTAATAACCAGAATCTCCGCGATTTCAATGTTCGTCAATCCTTCGGCCACCAGACGGGCAACATCCATTTCTCTCTTGCTTAATTCCGGTTCTTTGTTCGCAGCGCTCGCCGCGTTGGGCTTTGGCATGCGAATCCCCAGCTTTTTCATGAGGTCTTGCGTCATGTACAAATCATGTTCGGCATCCAGATGTTCGAATATCTCCATGCATTGAAGCAGGATGTTCTTGGCCGCTTCCGGATCTTCCTTCAGCATGATCGCACCGGAGACAAGCAAGGAGCGAGCATGTTCCAAGGGCATTCTCAGCTCCGCAAAGCAGCTCGCCGCTTCCTGGATGCGGATCAAAGAAGATTCCCGGTTCCCATACGCCAAATCGACTTTGCAATACAACCGCTGTCCCAGCGCCCAAGCGAAGAGGTTCTCTTCTTTCCTGCCGGCCAACAGCTCCTTGGCGGTTTCCAGCGCTCCTTCCCGGTCACCTGCACCCAGTTGAATTTCCCCCCACAAGGCAAGGTTAAACCAAGGAAAGCAAACATAATGAGGTCTTGTTCGAGACATGGAAGCATAATAGCCTGCCGCGCTATCCGTACCCAGGGCAATCATCATCCCGACCGGGGCCATCATGTCCGCGATATGCCCATCTTTGGTTGGGAAAGCGGGGACTAGACGCATCATATCGTCCAGACACATCTGAGCGTCAGCGTATTTACCCATCCAAGCATAAACAAAACCCTTGGTAATATAAGCATAGATTAACGGACGGCCGACGTCGATTCTCTTGGCTTTAGAGAGGCTTAGATCGGCCTTGGAGGCGGCCAGCTTCCAATTGCCGCCTAAGAGATCCGCTTTGACCTGTATCCAATAGCTGCGGATCTCGTGTTCCAGAGCATGCATGCTTCCCGCAACTTCCAGGGCTTTCTGCGAATAGGTTCTGCTTAACTCGTACCTGCCGCAGAACGTAAAGTTTATCGAACTTAAGAAATATCCGCGAAACAGCGTTTCCTCTTCAACCTCCATCTTCTCCAGTCTTTCGATCAAATCCCGAACCTTATCCGGCTTATAATTCTCCAGATACACGCAGGATGTCCAATAATCGATTTCCGCTACGACCGCTTGAGCCGCAGCCCGAGGGGTTCCAATCAACTTGTGCACCGCTTGAATTTCCTCATAGATTTGGCAATATTCCTTGGACCTTTTGAGCCGGCTGAGGAACGTTAGATTTGTATACAGAAGTTGATAACAGACTTCGGGGAAATCCTGCTGCCTTCTTGCGAGATTTAAGCCGTCTTCCAGATATTGAAGGGACTGGTCGATTTCCCCCGACTCCCAATAGATCACCGATAATAATCCATGCACCCGCGCGATTTCAACTTGATCATCATATTGAACGTACGTTCGAATGGCCTCCAAGCAATACCGCTCCGCTTCACTTCGCTCCCCCAGCATTCTATGGACTTCCCCCAAACGCTGAAGGAGCCGGGGAATTCGGCTTTTTTCCTCCGGCAGCTTGCTTGTTCGGATCAACCGGAGGACCGATTGATAATATTTTGCGGCAGAAGCGTAAGCGTGCAACCGATAGGCCCTCTCCGCCTCCTGGAGGAAGACGCGGATCGTTCGAACGGGGTCCGCTTCCGCCCCCGCCCCCTCATACAGATGAGCCAAGTGCTCGGTGTCGTCAAACCCGATCTCTTCCGCAACCTCAATGTAATGCATATAGGCACGCCGCCGAACCATGATCGGAAGCTCTTCGTAAACGACATCCTTCGCTAGAGCATGATAGAAGCCGTAGTGGACCTCCGTATCTTGAATCTCTTCATAAATAAGCCCTGAAGTTTTGAGCCTTTGTATGGCGGCCAGAAAGTCATCTTCATTCATCTGCGTGAGGCGATGAAGAATCCGATGGGCCGCAGTCCCCTTGGACAGGGCCGCGTAGAGGAGCACTTTGTGATCCCCGCGATCGATCCGCCCGATACGGTCTTTCATCAACTCTTTGATTCGATAGGGAATCGCTTCGATCGACGGGATGGAGAGCGTCCAATCCCCATCAGCCTTAGATAATACACCCGTTTCGAGCAAAGAATGAATCAATTCATCGATAAACAAAGGCACGCCCTCGGAATGTTTCATGAGTAAGGGAATTAAGCCATCGGGCAACGCTGGTCCCAGCCGGTCTGTAAGCAGACGAGCAACTCCGCTTTCACTCAAGCGATGAAGACGGAATTCTTGAAAATACTCTTCTTTTCGCAACGATTGGATAAAGCCGTTTACAGGATGATTCACGGATAATCCAAACGTGTCGACGGTAAACACCAGCAGGAGAGGAAAGGTACTCATTCCGCGGCTCAAGTAGTGGAGAAATTCCAAGGAAGCAGGATCCGCGAAGTGCAGATCCTCCTGTACGATTACAAGCGGCTGATTTTCCGCCATTCGCTCTATGAGGCATACCAGGGACTCGAATAAACGCGTCTTCTCCAATGCGGGATCTCCTGCTCCCAGCGGCTCAGGAAGCGGGAATCGGCGCAACAGCTTGCCTAAGTCGGGCAGGTCCTTTGCCCACGCGGCTGCCTTCTCCGGATCTACACCGCGGAAACTCTGATTCAACATTTCAATCACCGGAGTATAGGCCGCATCTCCTCCGATAGAATAAGAGCGGCCAAGCATGATTTTGCATTGATGCTCACCGGCGATATTCATGATTTCCTGGGATAGCCGGGTTTTCCCGATACCTGGTTCACCCAGGATGGTAACGATAGCGCCTATTCCATCCTTCAGGTTGGCAAGGATCGCGGGAATTTGGTTGAAGTGCTTCTCCCTCTCGACCATTGGTGAATTCTTCAAGATCATGATTGGAAAACAACCCTTCTATGGGGACTCACGGTCAATCCTTATTTGAAGATATATTTTCTACGCGTTGCATGAATTGTCCTTTACCCTATATACGTAATTTTCCTGATAGCTGAACGACCGCCATTCACGTATGATGATCGTAGGAGAGGGTAAGTGAGGAGTGTTGGTTTGTGAGCAGGATGATTCCCTTTACCGAGGCACGGGCAGAGGACGAAGTCGGCGAAAAGGCGAAAACCCTAGCGTATCTGCTGAAGTCCGGGTTCCCTGTGCCCGGAGGATTCATGATTCCGGCTCATGCCTTCGAGTCTGTCATCCAAAGAGATCAAGACCCGAATAGGTGGGTTCTCCCAGCGTTATTGCGTCAAGAAATTGAGGCAGCTTACAACCGATATGTGAAACCTCCCGTGGCCGTTCGTTCCTCCTGTTCCACGGAAGACCTGGAGTCGGCGTCGTTTGCCGGGCAATTCGAAACGATAATCAACGTTACTTTCGTTAACTTGATGGAAGCGATTATGCGCTGCTTGCTTTCGGTCTATCAGGGCCATGCCCAATCCTATCTGGTAAATAGATTCCCTGCAGGCGGCCAGGCCCCGGCAATGTCCATTATCGTTCAGGATTTCGTAAATGCCGACGTTGCCGGGGTTGTCTTTAGCAAAAACCCCCTGACAGGAAATGAAGATGAGATGATCGTCAATTCGAGCTTCGGATTAGGCGAGGCGGTTGTATCCGGCCTCGTCACTCCGGACGTTTTCATTCTTTCCAAACCTGAGAGGGCAATCCTGAGAAGGCAACTCGGAGACAAAGCCTGCAAGACGATCCCCGATCGGGATGGGACCCGCATCGTCGAAACGGGCCCTGAAGAAAAATCGATGACAAGTTTAAGCGATGAACAGCTGTATGAACTCCGGAACATGACGATGGCCGTTGAATCGCTTCTTGGCCGTCCGGTCGATCTTGAATTTGCATACCGCCAAGGAAAATTATATATCCTGCAAGCAAGAAAGATTACCGTTTGAAGGGAGAAAAAAAAAGATGAACCCTTTATCGGACTGGAAGAACAACTTGATCCTAAGCGAAAACGATCGACAGCTGGGATTTTGGATGCTGGATGATGCTCATTTCTCCAGACCGTTATCTCCTCTGTTTGCCTCCTTTATGTTACCCGCCGTCACAACAGGAACCAAGCGAGCCTTTGAAAACATGAAAATGCCCGTCGTTCAATTCATCGCGAAGACCGATCAAGGTTACTATTATCAGACGATGCCTCCCCATCCCGAGCCGCTCGAAGAACGAATGGTCAAGCATAAGAAAAAAATGGAGGAGTATTATCCTCAGATTCAGTCGTATTTGGAGCGCAAGGTGAATGAATTCTTTATGCCATTCTATAATACGTTGTCTGAACGGTCTGCGAAGGATTTATCGTTGAATGAAGCCCTGCAGTACATAGAAGAATTGCAGGATTTCTATATGAAAGCGTGGGAGTACCATTTTGAAATCTCGATCCCTCGAACCTATTTGGCGATCGAGTTGGAGGAAGCTTACGCGAAGGTGACCGGGGCAGAACGTCCTGATGAGGTGTACGATTTGTTGAAGGGGATCATGAATATGTCTCTTGAAACCGATCGCGGATTATGGCTATTAGCCGAACAGGTCAAAACCTCCGCATTACTTCGCGCTGCTCTAACGACGTCAGGGAATCCGATGAAAACCCTGGAGCAAACAGCGGAAGGCAGGGAATTCATGAAGGAGCTGCGGGATTTCTTAAATATCTATGGTCACCGTACCGCGATGACCCATGAGTTCATGGAAGAAACATGGTTTGAGAATCCGTCCTATGCTTTGTCCGTCATTACGAATTACGTTCGGAAGGAATACGATTTCGACAAGGAATTCAAGCAAGTCGTTGCCGAACGCCACGCTAAGGTGTACGAGCTGTTCGAACGCCTTCCCGAAGGGGAAATGACAAACCGTTTTAAAGAAATCTACGGATGGGCGCTGTCTTGCTGGGGGGCTGACGAGGATCATCACTTCTACATCGATGCGATGATGGCAGCCAAATCCCGATACTTCTTGAAGAATGTAGGGCGCACTTTGGTTCAGCATCGAATTCTTGCCGGTGAAGAGGACATTTTCTTCTTATACCTGGATGATTTGTTGGAGGTCCTGCAAGAGCCTAAGGCCCTTCATGAGGTCGCCCGGGAGAATCAAAATCGATTGAAAGAATATCAGGGCAAACAGCCGAATCCTTTCTTCGGCACCCCATCGGACGAGTTGCGGAATCCGGTCATTGAGCGTATTTTCGGATTGCCCCAAGACCTCGTGGAAGAACAAGCGAAATCCTTCAGAGGATACGCAGCTTCTTCGGGCATGTATACCGGCAGGGTCAAGATCATTACCGGGCAAGAAGATTTCCACAAGCTGAATAAAGGCGATATCCTCGTGTGTAAAACGGCGACACCGCCTTGGACGGTTCTATTCTCCGTCGCCGGCGCCCTCATTACCGATGCTGGCGGAATCCTGTCGCACGCCAGTATCGTGGCCAGGGAATATAAGCTTCCCAGCGTAGTCGGCACGAAGGTGGCAACTTCGATCTTAAAGGACGGAGACGAAGTCACCGTAGATGGAACGAACGGGGTTGTTTACTTGGCGTAAATGGCACAAAGGAGCTGTGCAGACAGCTCCTTTCGACGTTTGCCTGAATCGCTTTATTTCACCGCAGTCGCTTCGATCTCAACCAACAGTTCCGGAAAAGCCAGTCTTGAAATCCCGAGCAGCGTGGCGCTCACCTGAGCGTTTTCTTGGGTAAGGCGCCCCACGATCACATCGTAATTGGCAAAGAATTGATCAACATCCGTCGTATAGTAGTTAAGCCTTACCACATCCGACAATGCGTATCCCGCTTCGCTTAACACGACTTCCAGATTGTCCATCGATTGCTTCATCTGGGCTCGCATATCTCCGATATGGATCGGCTTGCCATCCGGATCCATGGACGTTTGCCCGGCGCAATACAGCACGTGCTGCCCCGCCTTCACCTCGGCTGCCTGCACGAAGCCCAATTGATCCTGCCACTTCCACGGATTTATCGTTCTGTGTCTCATGCCAATCTTGCCTCCAGCTCCGCCCAGTCATCGGCCGAGAGAACGCTTCGCGCCAACTTGCCGGCTGCCTCAAAAACCTCCGGCGGAGCGAACTTCTTCATGGGACCGAACATCTCGAGACGATCATGAATGTTACATCCCGGGATCATGTACTGCAGAAATAATCCCATCTTCTCCGGGGGAATATTGGATTCGATCTCATGGCCTAACGCGATTAATTGTTCATCGGTACGTGCAGCCCAGAGCATTTCCATGCCTATCGTTTCTTCCCTATGCAGGTGAGCCAAATAATGAGAGGCAAAATGGAAATAATCCAGCACGAATTTTTTCGAGATCTCCAGGCGTTCGTTCGGGTTCTCCATTTGCGCAATCGTCTGCAGAAGACGATCAAGTTCGGTCAATTCCTTATCGAGGGAAACATGGTCGTTCTCTAATATCTGTGCTTTCTCCACGCTTTGTTCTTTGTAGATAGGATCACAATAATGATCCTCATGTTCTGCGTGAGAGTGAAGCATTCTAAACAAAGGCTTGCATTGCTGGACCAACTCGTCAACTTGCACAGAGTCTGTGAAATCCATCGAACTCACTTTCAAGGATGCATGGGCTAAGCCGTAACGTACTCCTTTGTGAATCGCCGTAAAAAATCCGTCGAATCTCTTTGCCATCGGGCAAACACTTCCTTTGATTTTGTTATGTGATGGATCTCATTTTATTTTTTGCTGCTCTTCGTCGGAAATGAAATACGCATGAATGTCGTAGTGCGGAACTTCAAACCCCTCATGCCCGTGAGCCTGGAACTCCACATCCATTTGGACGACAGCGGGGGACGGGACTCCCTTCATGCCGGGAAGGTTGACATGGTTAACTCCCTTTTCAAAATCATCCTGGGCAATCATATATTCGAGGAACACGAGCTTCCCTTCGTACACGCCATAGATTGGCCCGGTCGGAAGGTCGCCGGCTTGCGGATTCGCCCAATGTTCGCCCATGGCGGGAACAACCCCCGATATTTTAATGGACCCTTCTGGCAGCGCCAGCACATACGCTTCCTGCTTCGCTTTATCCCAACTTACATTCTGTGCGTGTACGGCATCTGCCAAATCCCGGATCCAGACCGTCGGTTCGCCGTTCTTCATCCGAATCGAAACGGTTTTGCCGTTGAATGCTGCGGTTTTATGATCCTTGTTTACGGAAAAGGTCTTGCCGAATAACTCCGCGAATGCGTGGCCGGAGACATACAGCTTGCCATCAGCCGACCGATGGTTTGCCGTTGAAACCACTTGGACGCCATTGACTTGAACGGTGAGGCCTGCGCTTTTCCCCTCGGCCGCCGCCATGCTGTCCGTCCCATGCGCCGATACGCTGCCGCTTAACAGAATAAACAAACTAACGGCCAAGCCCAACATTTTTTTCATCCGTTAATCACTCCATTTTCATCGGAATTCGATTCCCGTTATTCCAAATTGGATTTCCGCCCCATGTTCCCGGCCCTCCTCCCCCTCGTGTTTCATGACACTTTCCAAATTTACTATGAACTCCATGAAGGCACTATCGAGTAAATGACGTATTCTCTAAATTCGAATGACGTATTTTTCTCATCAGGTAACGATCGAATAAATCAGGTCACCTGCGATAGAGAGAACCTCCATCCCGGACCTATATAATGAGGCCATCCTGATCGGGAAGAAGAGGTTACAAGGCTATGGCTAATCCATCCATCGTACGTTCAGCGTCCAAACGGGCACACCCGGAGCGGCAGAGTGGGATCGCCCGGCTGCTGAGAGACATTGCTAGAAATCGAGTGCTGCTGCTGATGCTTTTACCGCCAACCATCCTATTCTTTATTAATTGCTATATCCCGATGTTCGGCGTCCTCATCGCTTTCAAAAATATCAATTACGTCGATGGAATCCTGGGCAGTCCATGGGCGGGACTGAACAATTTCCGGTTCCTCTTCGCCACTTCCGATGCATGGCGAGTGACCGTCAATACGGTCGGCTACAATATCGCGTTTATCGTATCCGGACTGATCCTTTCGGTTACGGTCGCCATAGCGGTCAACGAAGTGCGCGCCAAGCTCGCTTCACGGTTTTACCAAACCGTGATGATTATGCCGAATTTCTTGTCCATGGTCGTCGTCAGCTATATCGTGTACGCCTTTCTGCATCCGGAATACGGCTTCCTGGTCAAATACATACTGCCCGTATTCGGATACTCCTCCGTGAACGCCTACATGCACCCCCAAGCCTGGCCCTACATTCTATGGTTGACGAAAATGTGGCACTCCGTCGGTATCGGGAGCGTCATCTATCTGGCATCCATAACCGGCATCAACGAGGAGCTGTACGAAGCCGCGGTCATGGATGGCGCCAGCAAGTGGCAGCAGATCACCCGCATTACGCTTCCGCTTCTGACTCCCGTGATGGTCATCCTGACGATTCTGAATATGGGCGGCATCTTCCGCTCCGACTTCGGCTTGTTCTATCACGTTACGCTCGACTCCGGCGCGTTGCGCTCCACGACCGATGTCATCGATACGTACGTCTACCGGGGGTTGATCCAACTTGGCGATCTGGGAATGTCTTCCGCAGCGAATTTTTACCAATCAGTAGTCGGCTTCTTCCTTGTTATCGGAGCCAACGCGCTGGCTCGCAGACTCAATCGTGATACGGCACTCTTCTAGAATGGAGAATGGAAAATGAGCAAAGCAGCTAGCGTTAATTCGTATCAGAAAGTGTCCAAGCCGGCGGAGGTCTTGCTTCACTTAACATTCATCGCGTTCAGTCTTGCGTGTATCCTGCCCGTCCTGCTGATCGTCGCCATCTCGTTCTCCAACGAGAAGATGCTTACGCTCAAGGGCTACAAGTTCTGGCCGAACGAGATCGATCTCTCCGCCTATCGCTACCTTTTTACCAATTCGGCTACGCTGGTAAGGGCATATGGGGTTACCTTAACCGTCACCTGTATCGGCACGATTCTCGCGGTCATGCTGATCGCCTTATACGCCTATCCCCTCTTCCGCAAGGACTTTCCATTCAAGAAGTTCTTTAATTTTTACCTTCTGATCACCATGCTGTTCTCCGGAGGGCTGGTTCCGTTCTATCTGCTGTATATCAACTATTTGCACCTCAGAGACTCGCTGATCGCGCTTATCCTTCCGGGTCTTACCAACGCGTTCTTCATCTTTATTACGCGCACCTTCTTTCAGCAGACCATACCGGAAGAGATGATCGAGTCGGGCAAGCTGGACGGGGCGTCGGAGTGGCGGATTTTCTTCCAGCTCGTGCTTCCCATATCGCTGCCGGTTCTGGCCACCATCGGCCTGTTCACGACGCTAACGTATTGGAATGACTGGTTCAACTCCTTGTTGTTCATCAACGATACCGACAAGTTTTCCTTGCAGTACGTGATGATTCAAATGATTCGCCAAGCGGAGTTCTTCAAGAACCAATTGGCGGGAAGCGGCGTCGCGCTGCTGGTGCAACAAGCGGTTCCGACGGAAAGTCTTCGCATGGCGATGGTTGTCGTCTCCATCGGTCCCATTCTGTTCGTCTATCCTTTCTTCCAGAAGTACTTCACCAAAGGACTCACGGTCGGAGCGATCAAGGGGTAAAAATGTCTAACTCTGGCGAAAACGCCGGTTAGAATATATGATTAATCTTATGGGAGGCAGAACGAAATGAAGGCAGCGAGAGGTTGGGTCTTGGCCTTAGCTTTGCTAATGGCGATCGTGTCCGTCATCTCAGGTTGCGGCAGCAAGGCTTCGAATTCGGAAGGTTCGCCAAGCGGGAAACCTTCGGCGACCAGCGCCGGCGCGTCATCCAGCGATGCAGGTTCCGGCAATCCGGACGTCTCCACGTATCGCAAGCTTAAAGTGTATACCGTAGGAAGTTTCCCCCAGAACGACACCAAGGCAGTCGTAGCGGAAATAAACAAATACCTGAAAGAAAAAATCAATGCCGAGATCGACTTCCAAGGACTTCCCTGGTCCTCCTGGGGAGAAAAGATGGCGTTGGCCTACCAATCCGGGGAACAGGTCGACCTGACCTTCGCTCCGAACTGGGCCGATTTTGCCAACAACGTTGCCAAAGGCGCCTTCCTTCCGCTGGATGGCCTGTTAGCGAAATACGGCAAAGGAATTACGGATACGCTGGACCCCCGCTTCCTTGACGGCGGCAGAGTGAACGGCAAAATTTACGCGATTCCGACGAACAAGGAAATCGGCGAAAGCCACACCATTATGTTCAGGAAAGACATTATCGATAAATACGGATTCGATGTCAATTCGATCCATACGCTGGAAGACCTGGAGCCCTGGCTTCAAACGATCAAGGAGAAGGAGCCCGGCCTCGCTCCGATTTGGCTGTCGGGCAGCGGTGCCGATACGCTTGGTTATTTCGACAAAACCAGAAAGAGCATGGAGGAGAACTTCCGCTACGAGCTGGTAGCAGGCGCGCCTGCCGCGATCGTGCTGGACACGAAGACGGACAAGATGATCGTTAACACCATGGAGTCCGATGCCGCGATTTACAGATTGAAGCTCTACGGCGACTGGTTCAAGAAGGGATACATCAACCAGGATGCCGCAACAACCAAGACGAGCGCCGAAGATGCGCTCAAAGCCGGCAAGACTTGGATGAAGTTCGGATCTGACAAACCCGATTCCGACAAGGAAGATTCGAGTGCCACGGGCATCGAACTCGTCAAGCTGAAGGGTAACGACCCTGAGATGAGCACGGCCAGCATCAGCAACTCCATGATGGCCATCGGACGTACATCCGTCGATCCGGAGCGGACGATGATGCTGCTGAACCTTCTTCACACCGACAAGCATCTCGTCAATCTGATCGACTTCGGCGTGGAAGGCCGGCAATACGTAAAGGTGGAAGGCAAGGATAATTTCATCAGGTTGCCGGACGGAATCGCTACCCGCGCGGATACCGGTTGGGCTCCGGGCATCGAGTGGATGTTCGGGAACCAGACGCTCACTTATTTGTGGGAAGGCGAGAGTCCGGACAAATGGGAGAAGTTCAAGGAGTATAACAATAGAGCCCATAAGGTAAAATCGTTCGGCTTCAGCTTTAATACCGAGCCGGTCAAAACGGAAGTGTCGGTAATCAGCAATATTGTCAAGGAATATCGCCCGCTGCTGGAAACGGGAAGCTTGGATGTGGACAAGGTACTGGCTGAATACAACGCTAAGTTAAAGGCCAACGGAATCGAGAAGATCCGCGCCGAGGCTCAGAAGCAATACGACGAATGGAAAGCGAAGAAAGCATAAGAGGCAAGGGGGAGGACTGACGAGGTCGGGTCTTCCCCCTTTCGCGCCGCTCTGGCGTGTGCGTGCCGGGAGGAGAGAGACTGTGAGACTATCATTGCGAATGAAAGTAAGCGCTCTCGTCCTGCTGCTGGTGACGCCTCTTTTTTTCTTTCTTTATTACACCAACGTCTATTCGACGAACATCGTACGGGAGAAAGTCGCCAAATCCGCCTCGGATACGCTGACCCTGCATCTTGGCGCTCTCGATGAGCTGCTGGAACAGACCACCAACTACTTGCTTCGAACGGCCAACGAGAGCATGCTGCTCGAGCTCTATTCGGAGAGCGGTCCTGACAGCGTGAATTATTATTTGTCCATTCGGAAATTGATGGACCAGTGGTATAGCGACGTCAGCTACTACTCCATTATTCGCACCGTGTTCGTATACCGTCACGACCGCGATGAGCTATTCCTCAGCAGCCGGAAGGAGTATTACAAGGAAAGGGACGACATTCGTTCCGGGCTGTCCTCAAGACTGAAAACGTCTTATTTTCCGACTTCCTTCAAGTGGGAGATCGTGAACGTCGGCGGCGAACCGGTCTTGTTCAAGACGCTGCCGGATAAGAGCGGAAGGCTGCTCATCGGCGTCCTTGTCAGCATCGATTCTTTGGCGCAGCCTCTTATCCAGTTA
Source organism: Cohnella sp. CFH 77786 (assembly GCF_019400745.1). Classification (GTDB taxonomy): domain Bacteria; phylum Bacillota; class Bacilli; order Paenibacillales; family Paenibacillaceae; genus Cohnella. The sequence goes on from NZ_WJIB01000004.1 coordinate 382,482, forward strand.
GAGTCGACAAAGAGCGACGAGAAGATCGGGATCATATCCAAAGACGGCCATGTGTTGTGGGGGCAATTCGAGGCTGAGGATCTTGTCCGCATCCGCAGTCAATTGAACCATCCGCCGAATCGCGCCAGCACGACCGTTCAACTTGGCGACGGCAGTTCCTATCTGTTCGTCAATAAACCCTCTCTGTTCTCCGACCTCAACATATTCATTCTCTTGAACGAGAAGTCGCTGTTAGACGAACTGCCGCTGTTCCAGCATGTGATTAAGGCCATACCCGTTGCCGTCATCATGATTTTGGTGATTTTGCTTATTCTATTGAGCCGGCTTGTGTTTAAGCCCATTCAGCGGTTGGCAAGCGGGATGCGCATCCTGGGTAAGGGACAGCTGGATTACCGGCTGAAGGAGGAGAACTCCAAGGAGTTTCAGTTGATTACGCAGCAGTTCAATCGGATGGCCGAACAAATCAGCAATCTGAAGATTGACATCTACGAAGAGCATATGAAAGTGCAGCAAGCCGAACTCAAGCACCTTCAGGCCCAGATCAATCCCCATTTTTTTATGAACTCCTTGAATATCGTCTACCATCTTGTGGAGCTTCAGAGGTACCCCCTCATCAAGAAGATGATCAGTCACTTGGTCTCCTATTTCAGGTTTATCATGAGCACCAACGATTCGTGGATTACCCTTAGCAGCGAAATGAATCATATCCGCAACTACATGGAGATCCAGATGGTAATGTATCCGGATAAGCTGATCTTCCACGATCAGCTGCCGAGGGAGCTCGAGAACGCGCTTGTTCCGCCTTTGCTGGTCCAGCCGTTCGTGGAGAATGCCATAAAACATGGCTTTATCAATAACGCTAAGCCATTCCGTATCGCCGTAACCGTGAGTGAGGAAGACGGGGAAGACGGAGTGCCGCGCTTGGCCATCCAAATCCGCGACTCCGGGCCGGGGTTCTCCGAACGGCAACTGGAGTCGCTCAACGCCGGAATTTACGAGAAGGCGCCGACGGACCGCCAATTGGGAATATGGAACGTTCGCAGACGGTTAAATATGTTCTATGACGAAGCCGCGAATCTCGCCTTCCGCAACGATCCGCAGGGCGGCGGAATCGTGGAGATGAGGCTGCCTATGCAGAGGAGGCTATGATCGTTCGTATGTACAGAGTCCTGATCGTAGACGACCAAGCGTTTGCCCTGCTCGGCTTGCAGCAAGGCGTGGACTGGAACGGGTTGGGCGTGACGGAAGTCTTTCTGGCGGATCATGTAGAACAGGCGGTGGAGTGCCTGGGGCAGCATGCCGTCGATTTGCTGATTTGCGATATCGAGATGCCCGGGAGGAGCGGGTTGGATTTGCTCGCTTGGGTGGAGCGGCACTCGCCGAACACCCTTACGATCATGCTGACTTGCCATGCGGATTTCGAATACGCGCAGCGGGCTATCCATCACGGGGCGTACCATTACTTGTTGAAGCCCGTCGATTACGCGCAGCTTAAGAAGGTGGCGGGAGATGCCATAGCGGAGGCCGGCAGGCAGAAGGAGCAGCATAAGTTCGAGGTGTTGATGAGGGATTATCGAAGAAAGTGGGAGCAGCAGCTTCCCCTCCTGGTGGAGCGTTTCTGGCAGGACATTCTCGGCCACCGCGCGTCTCTTCTTCCGGATTCGTTGCAACGGTCCGCACAGACGTACGGCTTGGACTTCAAGCCGGGCGATCGTTATATCCTGGTTCTATTGGGACTGGAACAATGGAAGGAAAACCTGAGCGCGCGGGATGAGGCCATCATGGAGTACGCGCTTCGCAATTTGGCCGGGGAGCTGATCTTGAGAGGGCTGGAGGGCGTCGTCCTTCAGGATCATGCGGGGCTTAATTTGGCGATTGCCTACGAGAAGCGCGAAGGGCCCCCCGTCGGCCACGTTCTGGAACGCAATTGCAGGCAATTCCTCAGCGAGTGTGAGCGGTTGCTGCAGTGTTCCTTGTCCGTCTACATCAGTCCGACGGTATTGCTGCCGGAGATCGTGAGTGCCTACGCATACGTGACGGAGAGAGAGCAACGCAACATTAGCCGCTCCAGGCAAGTGTTTACGCCTGTCTACCCGGCTTCCGACAAACCGCTGGAGCATATGCCGGCAGTGGTCCCCTTAAGCTTGTTTGCGGAATGGGCCACCATCCTGGAGCTCGGCGAACTCGAAGAACTGGATCGGCGAGTCAAGCAATGGTTCGGCAGCAGCGGGACGGACACATGGACGAAGGAATCGCATCGTCAGGTCATTCATGGCATTCTCTTTATTATTCACACCGTTCTAGCGAAGAAAGGTTTAGCCATGCACGAGTCGGCGGAGTTAAAGATCTTGACGGACAAGGAAAATTACCCGAAGCATTCCCTTGTCCTTCAGAGCTGGGCAAGGGAATGCCTCGGAGCAGCCGTACGGCTTCTTAAGACGAGCAACAATGCGTCCTCTGCCGTCGTCGCCAGGATCAGGCAATACATCCGTTCACGTCTGAGTCAGGAAATCACCCGTGAGGAGCTGGCATCCCATGTCTATCTCAATCCGGCGTATCTGTCCAGATTGTTCAAGAAGGAGACCGGGTTATCCTTGTCGGACGCCATCATTCAGGAACGAATCCAGGAAGCGAAGCGAATGCTGGAAGAAACGGAATACAAAATTACGGATATCGCGGAACACGTCGGCTATACGAGTCTGGGGAGTTTCTCCAATTTGTTCAAAAGAGTTGTCGGCGTCACGCCTCAGCAATATCGGGCAAAAATCAAGGTGAATAGCTGATCCCGTTGCCGAACGTTGCCTTCCATCCACAAATAGGCACGTCCATCCTGCTCACCCAATTTTACTTTCGAGAGTCAAGAACGAACATAGATGCATCCTGTCCCATGAATAGTTTGCTTCCCGTATAGAATGTTTTGGATTGAATAAGCCTATACCCGATCTTAATCATCATATCCGTCAGTTCTGCTTGATTAAAACCGTTATGTACGATATCTGGAACCACTTTTTCATTTTTGTCAAAATCAACGATCAGCAAGTGTCCTCCGTCATTCAGTACATCAAACAACCTTGCTAGGACAAATTCAACATCAGGAATGTGAAGCAGCACCTGCGCCATGAAAATATAGTCCGCACGAAGATCCGATAGACCTTCTTGTTCAAAATCAAAGCATAATGTATCTGCATGCCGAAGATTCAAATCGGAAATCTTTTTCTCTACTTGATTTATCATGTTTTGTGACGTATCCAGGAAAAGTATCGAATTGAATTCGTTTAACAGATTCATTCCGACAAGTCCCGTCCCGCAGCCAAAATCAATCGCATTCTTATCTTTAGCGTCAACTGCATATTCGCGGATCGCATCGGATGAAACCTTGGCAATATGGATTCTTTCAGGCGTGTCATACATACCCGCTATCATTTCGAACTTATCCGTATTTCCCATCGGCATCTCTCCTATCTATCTTCAATTTTGTATCTTATGGCTTGAATCATTCGGTAATGTGCCAAAGCACACCTGCGGGGTCTATAAGGTGGACCGCACGCTTACCATAGGGTTGAATTTCAGGCGGTTTAGCTTTGACGTTATACTTCGCAACAACCCCGCTGCGTTGAATGCGCTCCCACCATGCATCCAGGTCCTGAACACACAATTCCAACATGTAGTTATTTTGCATTTCAAGGTTGTGATAATTTTGTAGATGAAATTCCAATTCGTCAATTCTAAAAATCGTGAGTCCATGATCTGAAAAGATGATTTCAAATCCTAGATCTACATAGAATTGAACAGCAAGCGGGTAATCTAAACCTGACGGAACAAAGGGACGTAATTTATTGGCTCTCATATTATTCCGAACCCTCCTCGAAAATCTTAGCTTGGATCCCGAACCATGGTTCGCCTTGCCATTACAATTGATAAATCCCTTGTTCAATTCGCTGAATGCAATATTCGGCATGCTTGTAGTAATCGAAGTCATGGTGATTCTCACCCTTCGTAAGTCCGCTGTAAAATAGACCCCACGCGGCCTCTCGAACCATCGACACGAGTTTCATGTCCTGCAGGATGCGGAATGCTTCCTCCTCGAAATATCCGAAGTATAGCTTCAACCATTCACGCTCATCTGCTTCACTGAACTGGTTCGTAAACGGGATGAGAGCCAACTCGAAAAACACATCTCCGACTCCCGACAACTCCCAATCAATGATTTGCAGCTGTTGGCCTGTATAGATCATATTGCATAAAAAGGTATCGTTGTGGCAGAATTTATGGTTATATTCTTTGTCGCTACTCCGCCCATGCATGATTTCCTCTACTCGGTTCAACAATCGGTTTAATCCATCAGGTTGCTTGACTTTAAACTGATCTGCGCCCTTCAAATATCCATGAATTAAATCGTATGGAGTACATGTTCTGCCGTGGCCTTCCATACTATGTATCCGTTTGAAGCGATCCATAATCATTCCTTTGATATGATCGTCTTTCAGATCGTCTTTCTCGAGCATTCGACCTTTAACAAATTCCGTGACTACAAATTGTTCCGGAAAATCGCTGGAAATGACACGAGGAGCAAATCCCTCACGGCTTGCCTTCTTCATGATTTCGACTTCGGAGCGCCGTGTCAGGTTCAAATACTCATTTTGCCTGCTATTGATGCGCAGAACGTATGCATGCTCTCTCGTTTGTACCTTATAGGTATGATTGCTCAGCCCTCCGCTAAGACTTTCAATACTTACGAATTCATGGTTTAGCTCGGGTACTTCTCGAATTATATCTTCAACTTTCATGTTCAACACGATCCCCTCCCATTATCAATTGTCTTGGATGGTTTCGAACATCATATTCCCGCAGCTGATGGTTGTCAATAAGAAGCGCCCAGTTCTGGAAGACGTTTCTCGTAAAGATGCCCGCTAAAGAGATTTCAAATTAGCAGTTATAAAGTAGGATAATGGCGCATGATGTCGAATGACTATGTATTAATTTCAAACTACAGAAATGATTAAGCAGCGTAAAAGGGGAGTCACTTAATGCCAGTCGGCCGCAATACCTTAATTAAAAGTGTGACTTTTAAGTTTTTATCAATGATCTTTCTGGTTTTTCTTGCCGTTTTTTCCACACTGTTCTTTTTCTCGGGAAAAGATATAGAAAGAAATGATAAAAACAATTTTATCGAAAAAGGCCGGGCGGCGGCGCAATCCTTGGCCCTATCCTTATCGCGCACGGCAGAATTGGATATTAAGAACGGCATCTTCATTGACGGGAAGCTGTATAGAGGCGATCAGCTGGAGAAGCTGATATTTGATGACAATTTAGCCGTAATTAAAGAAAGCGAGCAAGTGGCCGAAAAACGAAAGCAGGATCCAAAATATGCGGAACAAAAAGTAACCTTGCATGACGGTAAAGAAATACCCTTATGGCAATACGAATTAAAATATATAAGCAATAGCGACAAATATACAGATTTGCGGTGGCAATCCATCATCGATAGTTACATGGGCGATCGAAACATCGTGTTCGCTTTGCCGACCAAGTATTCCAAAGATCCCGACAAATCGGGATATATCGGAACACACAACTCCGTATACAGTCCGGTTGGGGAGAAGTCGAAGGATGCTTGGGGGGATGAAGGGCTGTTAAGCCAAAAATACAGAGCGAATCGCATATTTAACGACAGCACAGGGTTTAACGCGGCTAAATACACATTGGAAGAAGTAAACGCAAGCAAAAATGAACAGGAAAACAATAACGGAGCGCTGGTACAGCAATATCCGCGCGTTATCGAAAACACAATCGTGAATATGTGGGATGTTTCCTATCCGATTACGATAAACGGCAAACACTGGGGCAGCGTCAGAGTATCCATGTCGCAGGAAAAAGCCGAAATGTTGATTGCTAAAGAAAAACAAGCGCTTATTATAAAATTCGCCATAATTGGATTTATCGTATTGATTTTCTTGTATATCTTGACCTACTTTGTAGTAGGAAAAAGGATTACAACGCTGTATAAATCGACAGAAGCGATTTTTTCAAATGGCAGGATTCGTTTGTCTTCGAATTTGAATGTCGGCGGACATGATGAAATCGGGCAGTTGAATAATCAAATTAATCATTTTCTAAGAAGCTTGCAAGAAACCGTTGTATCGATACAAGAAGTATCCTCGCAAATAGAAGGCTCCTCGAACGATTTGTAGGCAACATCAGACGTTGCGAAAGAATTGACGGAACAAGTCGTTGTTGAGATGCAGAATATGACAAGAGGCGCGGAAGCGCAAGCCGGAAGTGTTTCTCAAGGCGTCCTTGCAGTCGAGGAAATTACAGAAGGAATCTCCAAAGTGAGTGAGTCTTCTGCCGCAGTCATGGAATCGTCAAGCGTAATGGTCAGGCATTCGGAACAGGGCCATGAATCCGTACAAATTGCAATGAGACAATTTGAAGCGCTAGGCGAGGCATCGGGTAAAGTGAGCAATAAAATAGAAAACCTGGATCGGATTTCGCAAGAAATTGGAACCATCGCTACAACAATCACCAAAATTTCCGCGCAGACCAACATTCTCGCTCTGAACGCAGGGATCGAAGCGGCGCGGTCCGGGGAGCACGGTAAGGGTTTTGTGGTTGTGGCAAATGAGGTGAAGAAACTGGCGGATCAATCAAAACGATCTGCAGACCAAATTAAGGAATTAATTGAACGCATACAAGGAGCCGCGACTGAAGCGGTAGAAGTGGTGCAAGCAGGGGAAGCGGAAGTAAAGAAAAGTAAAGACCTCATGCAGCAGGTTGGGGAATCTTTGGCCGAAATCTTGCAATCCGCCCATCAGGTTGATACTGAAATTCAAGGAATTACAGTCACAACGCAGGAAATATCGGCCGGAGCGCAGGAGGCTCGGGCATCGATTGAGGAAATTGCAGCGATTGCAAATAATTTCACGCACAATATGAAGAGCGTAGCAGCAGCTGCGGAAGGGCAAAAGGATTATATGAACAGCGTCGCCAAATCGGCGAAGATGCTGCGTGACATGTTCGAGCAACTGCAATCTACTATGCGCAAATTTGAAGTGTGAATGAACCCGTCTGACGGAGGAGCCCCTGCTTCTTCCACCGGACGTTAAGAATCCGGAATGGGAAGCCGGATTTATCAGTTACATAGCCTTAAACGGAAGAAGGGCCCGAATTAGCCGTATTTCAAGCTAATCGGGCCTCATCTGCTCCATCCCCAAACCTGACCCCAAAAACCGTCCGACGTTGAAGGTTCCGTCGAGCCGGTTCTTTTCGCACACTGCGTCTTCTTAAGCTTTAAACCGCAGAAAGGAAAGGAGATTCCAGCCCTTCGGGTCAAGAATGTCTTCCTTGCTGAACTTCGCTGCATCGGCCTTGTCCACCATATCCTCCTGCTATGTACAGAATAAATCAATTGTAAGGTGCCCTTGTCTCAGTAACGCGTATTACGCGCGTCGATACACTGCCGTTCTTGGCAAATTATTTCGTGGAAATGACGTGCGTGAACAAGACGGTACCGTCATCAAGCGTAACGGTGACCAGATAACGGGTCTTCGATTTCAAGCCCTTTGTATCCAAGGTATAGGTATATACCCCGAACGAATCGATATTGAACAGGTCGCCGGTGTTGGCGTTCCCTTTCGAAGCGACATCGACCTTAACTCCGTCAAGAGTAAGAGAGAGGTGTGCTCCGGTGATAACGGGTGAACCGTTGGCATCCTTCAAGCTGAACGTCACAGGTACGGCCGAATTCACCTGAATGTTATCCGATTTACGCGTAGTGTCTGCGAATACATACTCTTCCGGAACGATCACTTCGATGGGCACCGTATCCGCCGTCGTCATATCCGAGATTCGCGTCACGCGAAGCACGAGATGGACCGTCGTCTCTGACGGCGGCGGGGTGACGGACCCATCGGTGCCGATCGTTGCGCTGTCCGAGGAGACGATCTCGATCCGGAAGCCGTTCGGTACGGCAGGCAGCGTCAAAGTTCTCGCGTTCCGGTTGGGAGCTTGAACGGACGTAATGCCGGCCGCAATCTCTTCGGCCGTTCTCGAGATCGTGACGCTCTGCTTATCAGACAAGGCCGATTCCGTTCCCGTGGCGCCGATTGCCGCGACTTTGTAATAATAAGTGTGCTCCGACGGCAAGCCGGAGTCGATGAAGGCGGCATCGGTCATCGGGGCGCTGTACACCTTCGTATACGTGCCGTCCGCGCTGTCCGAACGGTACAGGTTATATCCGACGGCGCCGATCGTTTTGTTCCAGGCGAGCTTAACGCTAGTTGCGGAAGCTGCCGTGGCGGTAAGCCCCATTGTCGTGTCCGCGGCAGGCGCCAGGTCCGGTTTGACGATCAGAATCCAGCTGATCAGCGGGTCCTGAGCGGCGGTATTGCGGATCGTAACGTTTAGCGAGCCGTTCGCGACGTTCACGCCGGTATACGCCATCGTGTTGCTCGGGATATACGTAACGGGGCCTTTCACATCGCCGTTCAGGAGCAGGTTCGCTTTTCTCGTCGTATTCGACCACGGATCGTTGAAGCCAAGGTATACATCGTACGCGCCGTTTTCCAACGTGAATTGATAGGAGAGATCCGTGCCCTTCGGCGAGTTGGTGATGTTGCCGCCGTTCAAGTAACGAACCGTGGAGAAAATATCTCCGGCGTTCGAGCCCGAAGGAAGAGAATCCGTCCCCAAGTAGCCCCACGGCGTGTCATCAGCCGCGTTATACGCTTGTTCGATGACGTTTTTGTTCGCGAGCGTGTTTTGCATGTAAGAGGCCATCAGCTTGTAATCGGCCGTCGCGTATCCGCCTGCGTTGACGAAGTACAGCGTTTTGCCCGGAATGACGTACAGCTTGATGCTCTGCACTTTATTGTGGAAATTCGGCAGCGTCATCTGGACGGTAATCGGCCCCGGCTTCGAGAAGTCTGCGGCGGTCGGCTCGCGGGAATTCACGGTCCACGTCACCGGAGTCGAGACGGTTCCGTCTTCAACAAGAACGTCGACCGTCTCCGGCAGGTTCGGCACCGCTCCAAGGGCTGCTGTCTCGGGGAACGGGGTCGTGACGTTCACTTGACCCATGGCGTCGAGCAAGTCCGGCGTCCAGGAGGCATACCACTTGATCGCGATGTCCGTCCCCATGCCGAACTCGATCGGCAGGAACGCGTACTTCGCGCCGTCGTTGGCGAAGTTGCCCCCGTTCCAAATGTCGCCGACGTAGATGAATTTGCCGCGCTTCGGATCGACCGGAATGACGTATGTTGCTTGCGTATTGAACGCCTTGGTCGGATCGGGATCGGTGGACAGCGTCTTGACGAACGGGTCCGTCATCGCCGACCAAGAGCCGAAGATGTTGTCCGCCACCGTATATTTGTTCTGGTTCGCCGACCACCCCGTCGCGCCCGAGGTGATCAAGTAATACTTCCCCTTATACTTGAACATCGCCGGGGCTTCGCGTTGGGCGCCAGGGAATACGCGAACATAGTCGACGCCGTAGACGGCTTTGTACGACGTATCGCGGACCGGGTTGCCCTGCGCGTCGGTATTGCCATCCTTATGCCAGCCCGCCACGTCCAAATAATCCGGCGTCAGCTTCGAGATATAGATCGTTAAGTTCTCTTCGCTGGAGTAGATGAGGTAGGCCGTGCCATCGTCGTCTTTGAACAGGTTCATGTCTCGAGCCATACCCTTGTCGCTCGGATGATAATCCGTTTGTCCCTCCGGCGTCATGTCCATCCGGTAGCTTCGCTGGTAGACGAACGGTCCGGTCGGCGTGTCGCTGATCGCGACGCCGGCTTGGGCTTTGCCATAGTTTTGGGCGTCGTTGTTCGGGTCCTTGTCGCCGTCGATATGGGCCCACATGACATATTTGTGCGTGCTTTCGTTATAGACGACCTTCGGACGTTCTACGATTCTGCCCTTGCGGATGTCGGCCCAAATGTTGTCGGTGTCCGTTCTTCCGGCGTAGAGCCGGGAGATCAGCGGATCATTCGCGAAGTCGTCCTTCGATTGGATGAGCGTGAGCGCCATGCCTTCGTCCGTCCAGTTCAGCAGGTCGGTGGAGGAGTATACGCGTACGCCGGAGGATGGCCATCCGCCCTTATGATACTCCCCGTACCAGTAATACTTTTGCGTCTTCTCGTCGTACATGAAGCCCGCGCCGTGCGCGTCGATCGCATTGCCCGTCGTGTCCGTCCATAGGGCGCCGGGATTAAACGCCGTACGCGTCGCGCTAATGCCGAGCGGCGCAGATTCCGGAGAAGGGATGCCGTCCGCGATGGCGCTCAGCTTATAGAAATAACCGGCTCCCTGCGTAAGTCCCGTATCGGTGTACGTCGTGCTCGGACCGCTATAAATCTGGGTGTACGAACCCGTTGCGATGGTCGCTCGCTTCAGCGTATACGTGACGTTCGCACCTTCAAGCGCGTCCCAATTCAAGACGACCGTCGAATCAGTGGCCGAAGCCTTGAAGCCCGCAGGCGCGTCGAAGAGGTACGTCGTCGCTTGGGCGGAAGCCGCAGTCGATTCGCCAAAGGCATTGTAGGCGGTAACCCGATAGCGGTATTCCGTATTGGGCGTAAGGCCCGTATCCTGGAAGATCAGCTGCTGCCCGTCGTAGATTTGAGCAAAGGTAGCGCCGCCATCGGAGGATCGGTACACTTTGTAGCCTGTGGCTTTGGCGGCTGCCGTCCAGTTCAGGTTAATCGTATGCGAGTCCGCAGCGGTCGCCGTCTGCCCGGAGGGCGCCAGCGGAGGAACGCCTACCGTCCGTACGCTCAGCTCGGATGACCATTGGGATTCCGTGAGCCCGCCGTACAAGTAAGCGACTTTATAATAATACGCCGTGTCGGAGCTTAACCCGGTATCCACGTAGTTCGCGCTCGCACTATTCCCCAGGTAGGCGTACCCGCTGCCCGACGTCGTGGAGCGGTACACATTGTAGCTGATTGCTCCATCGACTGGTTCCCAGCTCAAAGAAACGGACGAGCTTGTTTTCGCCGACTCGTCGGATTGGATCGTCGACGAATTCGCCGCAGGCACATCGGTTACCCGGACATCGTCCGCTAGAACGGACTGCCACTTGTTCCGGATCCCGATTTTGCCGCTGGAGAACGTCGTATCCACCACGTCGAACACGAGCTTATCAACGCCGTTTTCCACGATATAGCCCCGAATGGAGCTTCCGATCATCACCAGCTTCAGCGTGTACCATTTATTTTTGCTTAAAGCGTAAGACACGGTTTTGATCGTCGTATCCTTCCCGCTTATTCGCTTGGAGAAGACGAGACTGGCTTGCGCTTGCATCTGGAAGTAGTAAAAGTTTCTATAGTCCTGGACGCGTGCGAGAATGCCCGGATAGGCACCGCCGCCACCCGTGTAGAACCGCATCGTCACCGTTGAATCCGTCCAATTATCGCCGGCTGTAATGATGCCCTCGCCCGCATCGGATTGTTTCAGCACCTGGTTGCTCGAATCGGAGGGGTCCGTCGCCACGCCCCAAGTGCCGGACGCGACCGTCCACACGGGAACGCCGTCGACCGTTTTCCATTCGGTGAAATCATCCTGGAAGTCGATGGCTTCGGCCGCCGAAGCTCTCGGCACCGAAGGAAGATTGAAGAAAGAGATGCAGAAGGACAGGATCAGAAGCCAGACTGCCGGTTTTGTCTGCACTGTCATATTCGCTCCTTTGATTATTATGTAGAATAGCGATCAATCGGGTTTATTCCTTTCGAAAAGGAAGCCGTCTCACCCCGCTTTCAGTAACCGGTTTCATGAAACCGGTTACACTTTTGGGTGCAGAAAAGCTTACATGACCTGCCACCCTCTACGATTTGAAGGTTTTGAAAGCGCTTTATTGTAAGGATATTGTACACCTGAACCGCTCTAACGGCATCAGACTATTTTCTTATAATCGATCGCCTGGGAAGACGGGTTTTGTTGAAAGATGGAGTTGCTGCCGGGGGGCTTGTGGTGGCGTGTGTTCCAGTTGAAATGATGCGATTGGTAGAAATCAGAGAAGAGCCCTTTGTGGCGGGCTCTTCTCTGATTTGGCGTAAAATTTGCGTTATTTGTGATAGGGTTCTCCGCGCCGAACAAGAAAGACCGCTTGCGCGGTTCTGCTTCCTCAATTATACCTACAGCTCACCTAAGGATTTCGCAAAAATAACGTCTCCGGAAGTCACTACAGCACTCGTAGTCGGGTATTTCGCAGAAATAACGTCTCCGGAAGTCACTACAGCGTTTGTTCTTTGTTGCGGAGGGTTTCGCAGCAAGACGAGCAGAACAAGAACGGGAGCGCCAATACCGAATGCGGCTCCCCTCTCGCTTCTGTTTTTGTTTTGTTATTCGTAGTCGGCCAGTCCGAGGTAGTGAAGCGAGAAGAGGATTTCGAAGCTGTTCTCGGAATACATGCCTTCAAATCCGAATAAGAACCGCGGGGTATTCTTGTTGGCCGCGCATAGATCTTAATATTGTTGCCTCAATCCCTCTTCTCAATGGTAAGACGGCCGCCATCCTCCACCGCCAGAAACAGCACGGGACGCTCGTTCGGCACGTCGTTGGGTGCATGGATGGTCAACATGGATTGACCGGAGAATGTCCGGAAGATCATCCCATGTCCCCCATCCTTCGTGAACAACGGCATAGGATCATGCGTCCAAGGACCCGTGATTTGCCCAGATAGGGAACGTGCGATTCCCAGCGCATAACCTTGAGCGCCATGCGAGGACCAAAGCATGAGCAATTCGCCGCTCGAAAGTCTATGCAAGAAGGGTCCATCCGTCACATAATTTTTCCCTGAATCTCCAAATCCCTTGGTCCATGGAGCTTCCGACGCCCGAAAGAGCAAGACCGGTTCGCCAACCGTACCTGTGAAGTCTTCCAGCAGCCGAATCGCATACATTTCACCGTCTTCCACCTGCAGCCACTCACGGCAAAAAACCATCCATGGAGCACCGGTTTCATCCACGAACAGAGTACCGTCCAGGCACTCCCAATCGTGAGGCGTCAAAGGCAATCCCATGGAATGAAAAGGGCCTTCCGGCGATTCTGCCGTCAAAATACCAGTCCCCCGGCAGCGCCCCTCCGCTTTAAAGCTTGCAAACATGTAGTAGCGCCCGCCCCAATGGTATACCTCCGGCGCCCAAAAGTGACGGTCCGCCCAAAAGTCGGGTTCGGGACGAAAGGCCGGAATCGGGCCTGCCCATTCCTGCAAATCGCTGCTCACATATACATCGAACCCGATCGCCGGGCCCTCCCATACATTCTCGCCAAGAGTTCCATATAAATAGTACTTGTTCTCGTTCTTGTCTGTAAGCACAAACGGGTCCCGCAGATGAATATCCGATAATCGCTTAGTCTTCATCCTATTCCTCTATCCTTTCGTCTGCAATCTGGACTGGCTCCTATATTGATTAGGGGATACGCCGTACGACTTTTTGAAAAGCGTGAAAAAGTGACTGCGGGTGGTAAAGCCGGACTTTTCCATGATCGCCGTAATCGTTTCGTCCGTTGTAAGGATCATATTGCTCGCACACTGAAGGCGAACGTCGTTAATATAATCGTTCATGGAAATAAGATGGTGATTTTTGAACAACTTCGCCAGATAGCTGGGTGACAAATTCACCTTCTGGGCGATGGTGTCCAAAGTTAAGGACGGATTGGCGAATTCCGTGCGGATGATTTGCATCACGTTGTCGAACAGGTCGGAGTACTTGTTTTCCTTCTTGGACTCCAGTTGAAGTGCCAGATCGTCAAACAACTGGTAAAAGTCGGCGAGGATCTTCTCCAGCGTCTCGATCTTGCTCAGCTTCGAAAGATAAATGTTGATATTGAAACGCACGGCAATCGCATGATTCGCTTCCAGCAATTCGACGGCGCCGCGAATGGACAGCAGCAGTCGGATCAGGACGGAATTCAGAGTGGTCAAGCTATATTGCGAAGCCTTTCGAATGATATCCGACAAGGCTTCTTTTGCCTCGTCGATACGTCCCCGGATAAGGGCCTCCGTCAGCTCCTTGTCCTGGTATTTGAATTCGTCCGTCCGCGCCTGCAGGCTATTTCCGAAAATCAGGGACCGATGACCAAGAATTAACCGGTAATAAGACAAGTCGAGCGTGTTCAGATAATAGGACTGCAAGTCGCCCCAAGTCTCGAACGTATCGCTGAATGTCGCCGTCAGGGAGATTTTCAGGAACTCATTTGTTTTTTCCTGAACCTCCTTGACGAGAGCGATCAGTTGCCCGTCTTGCGCGGGGGCTTCGGCAGCGTCGTAGTTCAGCAGCACCAGAATCTGGTCCTCATTGATGTCAATGCATTCATACTTGTAAGCATGATCTAACAATTCGGAGATGATGTTTTCGATGCCGTATTTCAAGAGGCTGCGATCGACAGGATTGAATTTGGTGCAGAAGTCGGAAAATTGGTCGATTCTGAATAAAACCAATAACGACAACGCCGCAGGGTCCAACGCGATGTTGAATTTTCGAAACGATGCCTGCACCGCTTCAGCGGGAAGAAGATCGCCCGATTGAACCATTTTCCGTAAAAAGTCTTGTTTTCGAAAGTAAAAATCGTTCCTCTTCTCGGACTCCAGGACCTTATAATTCTGAATGACCATTTTGATCGGGATATACAACCTGCGCGAGAAATAGAAGGTCAATAACACACTTGCAACAATGAAGAAAAATACCAGAAGGTAGGTTGTGTATTTCATTTTCGTAATATTTTCGACAATGTTCTGATAAGGCGTAACGCTGATTAATTTCCAACCGAATGCACCCGTATCTGCATAGGTGACGAATGAATCTGTTCCGTTGATATCGACACGGAAACTTCCGGTGGGTTCCTTCGATGCGTCAATTCGCTTTACATAGTCATTATCTTTTAAATCGGCAAGCAATGGGTGTGCGCCGTCGCCGGACAGCAGCTTGCCGTCATGATCGACGATAAAGACTCGGCTCTTGTTCTGCCCGACGGGAGAGCCGATCGCTTGCTTCACCCATTCTTCCGAAATATTAAGAATGATAGCCTCATTAACCTTCCCGCTTTGCATCTGCGAATCGAAAAATAAATAACTGTATACATTGACATATTTATTGGCACCAGATGTGATGCCTGCAAGAACATTAGGGATTTTACGAAGCACAATACTGTGCGAGTGATAGTGTTCCATGTCATCCAGTATGGCAAATATCCCTTTATCCGCAAACGAGGACCGGTTGTAGACGAAATTTAAGCTGGGCGAAGCATAAACGGAATGGCCATTATAAATATAAATGGACTGCAGAAACGGATAAATGTTTTTGTAGGATTGCAATTTCGTCAAATACATCGAGTAATCTTCCGGCTTCACATCGGTATACAAGAGATCCGATATGGTTTTATCGAAGAAGGCCGTAACGGAGAGGGACTTTGCTGTTTGCTCCATTGCGGTAATATTGCGGCTTGTATTCAATAAATTAGTTTTCTGTTCCTGATACACCCTGTCAAGCGCATACGTTTCAAAGTTTCGGTATAGAAAGGAGGATTGCACGAAAAGAATCGATAGCGTGCTTAATAAGAAAGGGAGGAGGATCGTAAGGAACAGTTGAAACGGATTTTTGAGAACGAAATTTTTTAACATGGATGCTACACCCCTTATAAAAAGAATAGCAACTGAGACGTATCCATTCAATTTGAAAAAACGACCAAACACTGAAATCGCCGGAAATAGAACAAATGGCCGGATTCAGGACTTCGGCTTTTCCCCAAAAAAGAACGGATCTCCCGGATGAGAAATTGTCGGTTGCCGTACGGGGCGGTAAAGTTAAGCCAGTGATAGGGAGCCTGAGACGCAATGTGCGAATCTTAATACCGAAAGGAGTACGAGGTGCATTGAAACACTTGCAGTTAAGTATTTTGGCTTTGCCGGCATTTCTACTGATCTTCATCTTTTCCTATATTCCGATGAGCGGGATATTCATAGCTTTTAAAAACATTAATTTTGTGGATGGCATCTTTCACAGTCCATGGGCCGGGTTCGACAATTTCAAATTTTTCTTCACTTCCGACGATGCTTGGCTCGTCGTAAGGAATACGCTTCTTTATAATGTCGTTTTCATTGTCGTCGGGACGATCATTGCTGTCTTGTTTGCTGTCTTGCTGAATGAAGTTTTAAGTGTAAGGTTGTTAAAGTTTTATCAGACTGTTTTTTTCTTTCCCTACTTTTTCTCTTGGGTTATTGTCGCCTTTATGGCGTATTCGTTTATCGGGCCGTATGGCATCGTGACCACTTTTTTGGAAAAACAAATCCACACCAGCTTCGATTTTTATACAACGACATGGGTTTGGCCGATCCTTCTGACGCTTATCAATATTTGGAAAGGCGTTGGTTACGTTAGCATCATCTTTTATGCGGGCATTATGGGGATTTCACAGGAATATTTCGAGGCGGCGGCGATTGACGGAGCTACCAAATTTCAAATGATTCGCAAGATTACGATCCCGCTCTTGATGCCGCTTATTTCGATCATGACGCTATTGTCAGTGGGGAAAATTTTTTATTCGGACTTTGGCTTATTCTACTTCGTTCCGAGAGAAGTCGGCCAGTTATATCCGGTCACGCAGGTGATCGATACGTATGTTTACCGAGCGCTGAAGGTTTCCGGCGATATCGGCATGTCCGCGGCAGTCGGGCTGTTTCAATCCGTCATGGGCTTCATCGTCGTTCTGGCAAGCAACTATATTGCAGGAAAAGTGGATGAAGAGAACAAAATTTTTTGAGGAAACGAGGAAGAACAACATGAAGTTCAGGAAATCGTTGCCGAAAATGTTGATCCATATGCTGTTCATTTTGTTTAGTTTGGCTTGTATCTTACCGCTTATCTCGATTATCTCCATATCGTTCAGCAATGAATCGGATATTCTCGATCACGGCTACCGGCTCTTCCCTGTCAAGTTCGATTTTACCGCATACGTCTACGTTTTATATCGACCGCTGCAAATTTTAAACGCTTTCAAAGTTTCCTTGTTCGTCAGTGTCTTCGGTACGATCGTTTCCGTATTGGTGATGGCGGGCATCTCCTATTCGCTGTCGCGCTCCGACTACAAATTCAAGAATCAGCTCAGCTTCTATGTGTTCTTCACGATGTTGTTTAACGGCGGGTTGGTTCCTTCGTACATCCTCATAAGCAACTATCTGCATTTAAAAAATACGGTCTGGGTGCTGATTCTTCCTTACCTGGCTATGCCGTGGTTCATCTTGCTGCTGCGTTCCTTTATGCAAAAAATCCCGCACAGCATTATCGAGTCGTGCATGATGGACGGTGCAAGCGAATTTCGGATTTTTGCCCAGATCATCCTTCCGCTTGCCAAACCGGGGCTTGCTACCGTCGCGCTTTTCTCGCTGCTGCAATATTGGAACGATTGGTGGCTCAGCTTGCTTTATATCGATAACGAAAAACTGGTTCCGCTGCAATACATGCTATACAGGATGATGAACAACATCGAATTTCTGACTCATTCCAGCAATGCGCTGCCGTCTGGGGTTACGGCCGCCCGGCTACCTTCGGAATCGGCGCGCATGGCGATGGCGATTCTCGCAGCGGGTCCGATGCTTGCCGTATTTCCGTTCTTTCAGAAGCATTTCGTCAGAGGGCTTACGGTTGGTGCGGTTAAAGGATAGCTTAAGGATAGCTTAATCATGGATTTAAATACCCATTTAGATCCATATTAAGAATAGATCAACAACTTAAGGGAGGACTTTCAAATGTGGAAAGCATCGAGATTCTTCAAAACTGGCATGATGGCTGCCGCGACATTCACTTTGTTCGGCATGCTGCTTGCTGGGTGCGGAGGAAGCCCGTCCAAAGAGGGTGCAAGTCCGGCCGACAGTAACAATGGCAAACCTGCGGAAACGGGGACTGCTTCACCTGCGGCATTGCCTGAAGTGAAGCTGACCTGGTATTTCGTCGGACCCTGGCCGCAGCCGGAGCAGGATGAAGTATTTGCGGAAGTCAACAAGATTGTGAAGGAGAAGATAAACGCTACCGTCGATTTTAAGCCAATCGCCTGGGGCGATTATGACCAGAAGATGCAGGTGGTTATTGCCTCCGGCGAACCGTACGATATCGCGTTTACTTCGAATTGGATCAACAACTATGCCCAAGACGTAGCGAAAGGCGCATTCCTGCCGCTGGATGACTTGCTCGCCAAGTACGCGCCGAAAACTTTCGCGTCCGTACCGAAAACGTTCTGGGATGGGACGAGAGTCAAAGGAAAGATTTACGGCGTTGTCAACCAGCAAATAACCGCACGTACGCCGCATCTGGCTGTGCCCAAAAAGCTGGCGGAGAAAATCCATTTTGACATTAACCAGTATAGCGGGAAATTGAATCCGGATACACTGAATCAGCTTGAGCCTTATGTGCAAGCAGGCATCAAAGATAACCCGAAGCGGGCCTTTATCGCGTCATTTGACGGGCTGGGAGGCGACTTCTTCAATCTGGAAACGATTGCCGGGATGCATGTGCCGGGGGCCGTTGATTATTCGGATCCATCGCTGAAAGTCGTGAATCAGTTTGAAACTCCGCAGGTGAAAAAATATGCGGCTCTCATAAGGGACTGGAACTCGAAAGGCTACACGAACTCAAAAGAGCGTATTGCTATAAAAGTAGATCCGAAAGGAACCGAGGATACTGACGGATTCAGTATCGGAGGTGTTTTCAAACCGGGAGGAGATATCCAAGACTCCGTTGGTGTGGGTTACCCGGTATTGGAGATTCCTACCGTACAGCCCCATTTGACTACGGGCGGAATCATCTCATCGATGCAAGCGATCAGCCGCACTTCGAAAAATCCGGAAAGGGCCATGATGCTGCTGGAGCTGATGAATACGGACCAAGAGCTTTACAATTTGCTTAACTTCGGGATCAAGGGTAAGCATTTCGATCTGGATGCAGACGGTTTTAAGGTGACAGGGCCTGACGCGCAGGGTTATAATCCAAATGTACCTTGGATGTTTGCCACAAATTACATGGCGTATATCGATAAAGGCATGCCGAAGACGGTATGGGAAGACACCAAGAAGCTTAACGCAGATGCCACCCCGTCGAACTTGATCGGATTCTCCTTTGACCCTGAACCGGTTAAAGCGGAAATCGGGAAAACAAGCGCTGTCTTCGACGAGTATTCTCATGCAATTGAATTAGGAGTTTCCGACGAAGCGAAATACAATGAGTTTTTGAACAAACTGAAAGCTGCCGGGTCCGACAAAATTATCGAGGAAATGCAGAAGCAAATCGATGCCTGGAAAGCGTCGAAGAAATGATATAATGGAAAATCGGTCAGCCTTGCGATTAGGCTGGCCGATTTTATAATGTAAGAAGAAGTCTGTTGGATCCGGTTTCGGTTAGATGCACGGAGGGAGTGGAGGATGGAATGAAATCACCCTTGTTTAGGGATCCTATCTATGACGGTGCGGCAGATCCTGTGGTGATCTGGAATCGTCAGACCAAGGAGTGGTGGATGGTCTATACGAACCGCCGGGCAACGGCAGAGGCAGCGGGTGTGGCGTGGGTTCACGGAACCGATCTCGGCGTGGCGGTTTCCCGCGACGGAGGCAAGGAGTGGTTATATCGCGGCATCCTGCAGGGTCTGGATATCGAATGGGGAAGAAATACGTTCTGGGCGCCGGAGATCATCTGGCATGACGGCTTGTATCATATGTACGTCAGTTATATTCAAGGCGTACCCGATCATTGGGGGCATCCCAGGGATTTGCTGCATTATACCAGCCCGAATATGCTGGAATGGCGCTTTGTCTCCAAGCTCGAATTGAGTTCGGGAAATGTGATTGACGCCTGCATCTACCCGTTGCCGGACGGCCGTTTCCGGATGTGGTACAAGGATGAGGGCCATCACTCTCATCTGTATGCAGCAGACAGCAGCGATCTCTACCATTGGCAGGTTGCGGGTCCGGTTATTACCGATCGATCCCAGGAAGGGCCGAACGTGTTCCGCTTGGGCGGCTATTATTGGATGATTACGGACGAGTGGCGCGGGCAGGGCGTATACCGTTCCGATGATCTTCAGACGTGGGAACGAAACGGCCTCATTCTCGACCTGCCTGGCCGGCGTAAGGACGACGGAACGATCGGCCTTCACGCAGATGTGGTCGTACAAGGAGAAGAAGGATATATCTTTTATTTCACTCATCCTGGCCGTGTGAATGGACATCATGAAGATTCGGGCTATGAAACGCGCCGCTCGTCCATTCAGGTGGCCAAGCTGGAGGTTGTGAACGGTGTGCTGATCTGTGACCGCGACAAGGAATTTGAGCTGAATCTTGGAGCGGAAGATGGTTAGGGATGCTGCTTTGAGGTGCAGCGCTAATGTAGGGCCATTCTTTACCGAATGGCCCTTTCTCTTTCGTACTATACGATCTGCTTCAATATTCTCCTTTAATGACGAAGAATGAACCTCGAATTGTCCCAGCCAGTTTGG
Organism: Cohnella sp. CFH 77786; assembly: GCF_019400745.1. Lineage (GTDB taxonomy): Bacteria > Bacillota > Bacilli > Paenibacillales > Paenibacillaceae > Cohnella. The sequence goes on from NZ_WJIB01000004.1 coordinate 402,960, forward strand.
ACTTCTGCCTTGCAAATTTGAATTTCTTCTCTTCCAACTCCTTAGGTACTTCCATCCCCTCAGACAGCTTAAATCCAACGGCCCGCTTCTTAGGATCATCCACCGTATACATGACGTTGACCGCTAGACCATCCTCATAAAAGACGTACGCAAATTTGATATTTTCAACTTGAAACCGCGATGTTTCTAGAGGTTGGGCCGCAAACTCGATACCACGTTCTTCTTTCAAAACTCGTTTCACATAATCAAGCGTTTCCTGGCTTTCACTGGCAGGTACGACCGTAAATTCGTGATTGTATTTGTTCATGAAGTAACGGGCCTCATTCGCACGCATACCGGCAAGCGCTTCTGCTACTGGTGAAGATTCCAGGCCAACCGTAGACACATTTTTAAAATCGACGATAGGGGACATCCTCATTCCTCCTTCTGCTCTTGTTTACTTCTTTACAACCGGAATCCACATTTCGCCGTATACGAAGCCGTCTCGCTGCCCCATCTCAACCGTTGCATTCGGCCCGCCAACATAGGCATAATTATCGGCTGTCGGCAAGACTTGACCAAAGGCAATGCCGGTAAGCATACTGCTCAACTCATCAGCCGACTTCCCTTCACCTTTAACGACGAGGTATTGCCCCTTAGGGAATTGGATCAATCTGTGTTCTTCCGCTATCGATGAATCTGTCATGACGCCGGCATAATACATCATCTTGTGATTTACCGCTTCGTTTACGGCAAAAATATAGTCGTTCGCAGCGACAGCCTTTAGCCTGTCAAGCCTTCCATCCTGCTCCACTGCCCGCCAAAAGCTTTCCTTCTCCTTGTTCATGGCGGCATAATCCGTATAATCGCTCTTCAGTTCCGTTCCAATCCCAAGAATGATAAAGCTGTCTTTTTCCTCAAAGGTATACGTTGCCATCATCCCAGCTCCTTTTTTTGACATACGGATCAATGGATTGGTTGATTCACTTCATGAGTCTATCATAACCATAAATCAAGTTCATTTCATTGCCATTAGAGTCTGCGGCTTTTCGGACGCAGTGCCCAGGAGGCGATGCCAAGCGCGGCATAGAAAAGCGGAAGCATAATATGGAATCCGCCATCGCCGTAATCATTAGCGAACGCATGAGATAAGGCAGCTCCCGTCATTAGGAAAAAGATACCGCTATAAGCCCATTCCTTAAGCCGAGGGAATCCTGGTATTACGATCGCGATGACTCCAAGCAATTTCCAAGTCCCGAGAATGTATGTGACATACAACGGGAAACCGATTTCGGTCACCAAATCGACATTGCCGCCATAGCGCATCAATTGCCCGATACCGCTTAATGTTATGGAGAATGCGAGAATAATGGTGACGGTCCAATAAGCGGTCATCCTTCCAACAGGGCGGGATTCCGCCTTCGCGATATTTTCCTTACCGATCATCGTACTCATTCCTCATTCCTCCCAAGTCATTTGTTTTTTCACTTGATGGGTTTATAATAAACTTTAATCGTGTCAAAAAATGAAACTGTTTAGAGGGCCCGATGAAAAAAGTGGAACGGATTAACATCATCATGCGGTACATCAATAACCGCGCCCATTTTACCATTTCGGAAATCATGCATGAGTTCAACATCTCCCGTTCAACGGCCATTCGAGATATCAGGGAAATTGAAGCGATGGGAATGCCTCTAACCGCCGAAGTCGGGAGGGACGGGGGTTATTTTGTGATGAACAACTCCTTTCTGCCCACTGTCCGCTTTACCGATAACGAGATTAAAGCTCTTTTTATCGCCTTCATGGCCACACGAAATCTACAACTCCCTTATCTCAAGAGCCGCCAATCTTTAGCGGAAAAATTGCTCGGACTCATCTCTGAAAACCAGCAAGATGATCTAGTTCTGTTAAATCAAATCTTGCTCTTCGAAGGTACCAACCCCCACAATCCTGACCTGCTTGATCTATCAGACCTGCCCCATCCTATGTTAGAACAGCTCATCCAAATCCTACTTACGGACAGCTGCTTAGTGGTTTCCGTCGAAGAAGGGAGGGAAATCAAGTCTTATCCCATCTATCTCATGCACCTATATCGTGAAAAAAGCTCCTGGCAAATAGAAGGCTTCGACCTAGAGGAGGAAAAAAGGCGGATTATTCCTGTCGACAATCTCACCGATGTCAAACCACACCCTGAGAAAGAAAGAATAAGCAAGAAGAAGATTGCAGAACAACTGAGCAAGCAGGAAGAAGCCATCAACCTAGTCCTCGAACTTGGTCCCAAGGCGATTGCCCAGTTCAAAAAGTACCATCCCTTAAAAATTTCAATCTCATACACGAATCCTTATCAAACTACGGCTATTTTAAAGACCTTCATCCATGTTCATCATCCGGATGAATTAGCCGAAATCACAAGTTGGCTGCTTTTCTTAGGTGGAGATATCAAAGTCAGGGAAATACCGAAAGAGGTTGTAGAAGGATTACAGGAGAGAGTGGATGTGTTGGGGAGCAAGTAATTGATCCATGGAAGGGAATATTCGCCGCCTCATCGGAGTAGGATTCTACAAGGTGAATAAACCGTAATCGGGATTATAGGCAATGAAAATGAGCGATAAGACCGATATACTTCATCCAAACCCAATATTTATAATTATTCGTGTCGGCAAACCTCGACAATATATGCCAAATCCCGATAATCGCAAAACTGGCGAAAGCCAGTGACGCAAAGCTACAGGGGCTTACGCGGCAATAGCCGCATGCCAGCCAGCTGCCGAAGGATAGGATAACGGTGCAAACCTCCTATCGAAACAGGATGTTTTGCACCGTTTTCATTTTTTTACATGGAAAGGGGGGGCTTCCTTACTGAAGCGAGGGTCATAGGCAAACCATCGTTTGTCCCCGTTTTTTCGACGCATGCCTGTTTGCTGATAAAGCCAGGAGGGAAAATTGTATGTATGTATCCATAATCAAAAAATTCATAGTCGTACTATGCTCAACCATGCTTTTGAGCATGGCACTGCCAACTCGGCATTCAGAAGCGGCAATGGCACAAGGAAGTAAGTTTGTAGGAAATATTATTGCCGGTAGTGTTCCATCCAACTTTGCAACTTACTGGAACCAGGTAACACCAGAGAATGCGACCAAGTGGGGCAGCGTTGAGGGAAGCCGCAACAGCATGAATTGGAGTAATGCAGACTTAATTTACAATTACAGCAGAACAAATGGCATACCGTTCAAGTTTCATACGCTTGTATGGGGAAGCCAGGAACCAACCTGGATCGACAGCCTTTCAGCAGCTGACCAGAAAGCGGAAGTGACAGAGTGGATACGGGCTGCCGGTCAAAGATATCCGAATGCGGAGTTCGTTGATGTTGTCAATGAGCCGTTACATGCACCGGCATCCTTTAGGAATGCACTAGGCGGAAGCGGTTCAACAGGTTGGGATTGGGTTGTCTGGTCCTTTGAGCAAGCCAGACAGGCTTTCCCGAACTCCAAGCTGCTAATAAACGACTACGGTATCATAAGCGATCCGAATGCGGCAAACAATTATGTCCAGATTATTAACATTCTGAAAAGCAAAGGTTTGATAGACGGAATAGGAATACAGTGCCATTACTTTAATATGGATACGGTTTCTGTAAGTACCATGAATCAAGTGCTTGGCATATTGGGAGCAACAGGACTTCCGATATATGTATCGGAACTGGATATGACCGGTGATGACACTACCCAGCTCAACAGATATAAGGAAAAATTTCCTGTATTGTATGAAAGCCAATACGTTAAAGGGATCACCTTGTGGGGGTATATAGAGGGACAGACATGGGCAAGCAACACCCATTTGATTAGTTCATCAGGCGTTGAGCGTCCTGCACTTGCATGGTTAAAACAATATTTAGCCAGTCCTCCAACATCGAGATCGGCCTTTACACAGATTGAAGCGGAGAGTTACAGCACCCAATCGGGAATCCAAACTGAAAGCTCCAGTGAAGGCGGGCAGAATGTCGGGTGGATCGAAAACGGGGATTATGTTGTTTACAACAATATCGATTTCGGCAGCGGTGCAGCAAGCTTTCAGGCTAGAGTAGCCAGCGCTACCAACGGAGGTAATATTGAGGTTAGACTTGACAGTATTACCGGGACCCTGGCAGGGACTTGTGCAGTTTCCGGGACTGGCGGATGGCAGAACTGGACGACCACAACCTGCAATATTAGCGGGGCTAGCGGTGTACACAACGTTTATCTGAAATTTACCGGAGGAAGCGGATACTTATTCAACCTTAACTGGTTCCAATTCTTTACTAACAATCTGATTACCAATCCCGGACTGGAAACAGGAAATACCGCCGGGTGGGCTGTTAATGGGGCAGGCTCCATAGCCGTATCAACTGCCCAGAAGCGTAGCGGTGCTTATAGCCTGTTATCTACCGGCAGGACTGCCACCTGGAACGGGCCGATACAGAATATAACTTCGAAAGTGCAAAGCGGTCGTACCTATACCTGTTCCGGATGGGTAAGATTAGATAATGCCGCGAGTAGTTCGGTTATCATGACGATCAAAAAAGTGGACGGCAGCGGAACGTCTTATACCAATGTTGCAGCTGGAACCGGCAGCAATAGTTCCTGGGTACAGCTGTCCGGTAATTACACATTAAATGTTACCGGAACTTTAACCGAATTGAGCATCTATTTCGAAGGGCCGAACAGCGGAACCAATTTTTATATCGATGATGTTTCGGTACAGTAATTGGGATGATAGAGGAACAACGCTTGGTTAGCATGGCGGGGTTCATGAAACAAACCTCGAGCTTGAGTTTGATCCGACAGTCCAAAAGCATTTTTTGAGCCAGCCCCTTCCGCCCAAAAAGGCGGAGGGGGCTTTTGCTTTCCGCAAGCAGCTCCCTCGTTATTTTCATTGAACGATTGAGCCGATCTAGTTGTCATTCCTTCTTATACTTCGGCGCATCAGGTTGCTGCAGCAGCATGCGACAAAAGCTATTTCCCGCCAAATATGCGTTCACTAAGGGAACGCAATAATCGTTTCCATTCTTCTTGAAAATCCGGATCGGTCGGAAGCTTGCCCGTTATCAATTTCGTTACGTCACCGAAAATAAGAGGATATATCGTCAAGCTGGAGATTGCCAGCGTAAGCATGGCCGGGTCGTATTGTTCCGGGACAAGTCCCATTTCCTGCTTGTCTCTCATATCGGCGATATAAGAGTGAAGCACCTTTCTTCTTAGTTCCTCCCCCATAAGACTCCCCGGACCGGGGTCAATGGCTTCCCATACGGTAAAACGCAAGAAACCAAGCAACTGCTCCGCGTTTACTTTAAACCGATGTTCCGCGATCTGCACCGGATTCGCCGGCATCATGAAAACATCGGGTCCCCAACCTTCGAACAAATGACCGAAAACCTCTCTATAAAGTTCATCTTTCCCCTTGAAATAGCGATATAGTAGCTGTTTCGTAATCCCGGCGTTGGCGGCTATCGTTTCTATGCGGGCACCAGAGTATCCTTTTTCAAAAAATTCCGTGCTTGCGGCTTTGAGTATATTTTTACGAGTGCGTTCAGCGTTACGAATTTCGCCCATCTCACATTCATCCTTTTATCCGAGATAATGATATTGTAGTTCGATACTTATCCCGAATCAACTATTGGTTATTTCACCGATTACTTTAAGTTGACATTTAAGTAAACTTATTTTATCATGTATCCAATATAAGTTTACCTATTAGTAAACTTAAATTCATTGAAAGGGGTTGTGATGTTGAAATGGATGAGTTAGAACGCGTTGCACCGGAACTACGTAAGCCGCTTTCGGAGATGCCCGAACTTCGGATCCCCGAGGACCTCCAGTTGTTCCGCAGTTTCCCTCCGGCACCTCGTGCCAAATCGGAGCATGTCCGAACGGTAAACCGCGTGATCCCTGGTCCAGGCGGAGAATTGATCGTCAGGATTTATCAACCGACGTCATGGGAACCTGAACCATTGCCAGCAGTGATGTGGATGTTCGGAGGCGGGTATGTTCTCGGTCGACCTGAAAACCACGACGATTTATGCGAAGCTAACGGAAGCCCGATGCATGGTCTTTTCGGTCGCTTACCGTCTTGCTCCGGAGCATCCATACCCTGCCGCGGTACATGATTGTTACGCATGCTTGAAGTGGATCGCCGACTCCGCCGAGAGCCTTCACGTTGACCCGAAGCGAGTAGCGGTTGCCGGGGCAAGCGCCGGCGGGGGACTCGCGGCGGCCGTCGCTTTAATGGCTCGTGACAATGGCGGACCTTCTCTCGTCTTCCAAATGCCGCTTTATCCGATGATCGACGATCGGAGCCAGACGCCTTCCAGCCACGAAATCACATCGAAATCCATGCCCTGGAATCGGGATCGGAACGTTGCGGCTTGGAGCTTATATTTAGGTGAACATGGAACCGGCGAGGTTTCACCGTATGCGGCTCCGGCGCGAGCGGGCGATCTGTCAGGACTTCCGCCGGCTTATACGTGCGTGGGACAGTTGGACCTCTTCAGGGATGAGACGATACAGTATGTCACCCGTCTGGCACAGGCCGAAGTGCCGGTGGAACTTCATGTATATCCGGGTTGCTTCCACGGATTCGACGATATCGTACCGGACGCCGATGTAAGTCGTCGGGCAAGAAGAGAGTACATCGGAGCACTGAAGAGAGCGCTATGGAGCACGGAAGGGAAGTGAGTGCTTGAACCGATCGACCCTCTATCTTCTAACGGGAGGAATCTTCCTAACGGCAACGGCCGAACTTGTCGTCGCGGGGATCCTGGCCGATATTGCGAAGGATTTGCATATATCCATCGGGATGGCCGGCCTGTTGATTACGGCCTACTCGCTCGCGTATGCGATTGGAACTCCGGTCGTGATCTCGATGACGGCTGCCATGGGGAGAAAGAAGTTGTTGATCAGCTCGTTATTGCTCTTTATCGCTGGATGTTTATGTGCGGCACTGTGGACGGATTACATTCCCGCGCTGGTTGCCAGGTGCATCTTGGGACTCTGCTCCGGCGTATTCTTTGTCGTTACGTTCAACTCAGTGGCAAAGCTCGTTCCCTCGGAGAAATTAGGTCGGGCGGTCGGGACCGCCATTATCGGATTCAGCAGCGCGATCGTTCTCGGCGTACCGCTCGGAATATCGATCGCCGACTGGTTGGGGTGGCGATACGTCTTTATCCTGCTGGCCATCCTCTGTTTCATCATCTTGCTGGGGATTATGAGGTCGCTGCCGGAGATCGAAGGGGATGCGCCAACTCCGTTCAGAAAACAGTTCTTGGTGCTTGCAAATCCGATCATTCTCTCGGGCATGGGAATCACCTTCTTTAGAGACGCGGGCAATTCGGTTATGTATGCGTACCTGACCCCTTATCTTGAGAGCATCCTGCACCTGAATGCAGCTGCAATTGGTTCGATCATGCTGATCTTCGGTATTTTCGGGGTATTCGGATCAAGATTAGGAGGGAATATTACCGATAAATGGGGGACAAAACGAATCATTGCTTCCTGTATCGCGATACACGTGGCGGCGCTTGCCATTGTTCCCGTTGCCTCTGTTTCCCTATTCGCCGGGCTGATTTTCTTTGCCGCGTGGGTCTTTTCCATGTTTGTCGTTGCCCCGGCTTTGCAAACTTATTTTATCCAAGCTGCTCCTCGGTCTTCTAATCTCGTGCTGAGTCTAAATACTTCCGTGACGCATTTGGGTTTGGCTTCGGGAGCCATGGTGGGCGGGGTAACCGCGAATTTGACTTCCGGCTTTTTTTATCATCCGTGGGCTGCAAGCATGGTGATCGCGGTTGGATTTTTTGCCGCGATGATTTCCTTCAAGCTCGGTAGACAAAATCGCCAATTGTTCTGATCCTTCTTCAAGCGGCCCTTTCCGCGGATAGCCTAGCGGAAGGGGCTTTCCCCGCCAAAAGGGAAAAGCCCCAGTGGCAACAATGCTGGGTCTGCTAGAATCAATTGCTGATAAAGACCGTCAGTCAATTGAATCGTGTTGAAGCGCTGCGATCACATCGGAGACCAACCGGTCGGCGCCGGCGATAAGGCCATCAGGGTGATGTGACATGCCCAAGCGCACCACAACCAGGTGCTGGGATGGCAGGATCACAACATGCTGCCCCATATTGCCCATCGCGAAGAACGCGTCATGCGGTACGTGAGGCATCCCCCAGGGAAGTCCGTACGGAGCTTTACCGCCCGTCTCCAAATTAATCCAGAAACCAGCTCCATAGCCGGTGTCGAGCGTCCGTGATGACGAGTACTGCACCCATCCTTCGGGCAGGATGCGGCCAGCACCTGCCATACCGTCGTTCAGATACAGGAGCCCGAAGCGGGCCCAATCTCGCGCAGATGCGAACATGGAGCTTGCGCCGTTCGGCGTGCCGGTCGCATCGAACTCCAGCGTCGCGTGCTGCATGCCTAACGGCCCAAAAAGTTCACGCTGCGCGAATCCTCTGACGTCCGAGGCCCGACCTCCGACTGCGTCGCGAATGATGCGCGAGAGAAGTATGAAGTTGCCGTCGGTATAGGCCCATTGAGTTCCCGGCTTTGAAGTTAGTTTTGCTCCCTCGGCATACTCTGCCATATCGCGCTCAAGATATACCATTCTCGAGGCAGGATCGAATCCCGAACTGGTTTGTGTAAGGGCTAAGCCGCTGGTCTGCCGCAGCAGATCATTTATCGTGATCAAGTGTCGCGGATCCCTTTCATTTTGCCATGCCGCAATGGGCGCAGGTTGGCCCACGTCCAGTTTTCCCTGCCGGACCAGAATGCCGATCAGCGCGTTGGTGATCGATTTTGTCGCCGACCATCCCAATAGAGGCGTGTCCACGCCTATGCCAGGTGCATAACGCTCGGCAACGATTTTGCCGTCTTTCACCACAACGATCGCCTGGGTTCGGATATAAGGCGGATGCTCTCGCTCTGCAAAAGCACGGTCGAGCGCTGCACGCAATTGTTCGTTGCGCGGCTCTACCACGGCGGGGCCCGCTATCTCCGGAACCAGTGAATCTGAGGAGCCGACTGCGGAATTAAAGCTGTCGGCCGCACCCTGAGTGACGTCCTCGGGCTTATATACCAGCATGCAACCGGTCCCCTCGCTGTATACCGCCTTGGTTTTGAACAGTCCGGCGATATTCGTAGTTGCCTCGCGCTTATCATAATCAACGTCATAGTTAACCAAGCTGCCGATAAATCGAATAGCCCCTTCCGGCTCCACCATGTCGGCGTACACCTTGTCGGGTTCTCGACCCGAGATAAAAGCTTCGGAACAGATATAATGACTTGTAAAGCCCGAAGCTACCATCAATGGCTGATACAGCCGATACCCCGTGTAAGCAAAAAACGCCAATACTGTTGGAAATGCCAGCATAGCAAGCGTGTGTTTGCCGCTCTTGCGAAAAAATATTGCCAATGGACGAAATTTGCGAGTACCATTTAATTGCAAAGTGAACATCTCTCCCATCATACCTTAAATCTTGGTATACGCCGTATACACCGATCGAAATTCATTGTAAGTATACAGCGTATACATGTCAATCCCTTTGTGTAATCATAACGTTAATCCTTTTTCATTCGAGGAGCGTCGAACTGTGGTCCACAATGATAACGATCAAAAAGCTACAGGCACCCGTAACCGCACTAGTCCTATTCGCCTTAGTCGGGAGGCGATCGTAGGGCTGGCATTGAACATTGCGGACGCAGAAGGAGTCGATGCGGTTAGTTTTCGGCGCTTAGCCCACGAATTCGGCGTAACGCCCATGGCCATTTATCGCCATGTACGCAACAAAGATGACCTTTTAGATGCAATGACCGAGCATATGCTGGTTTCTTTCGATACCTCGGCCGTAATAGAGACGGATTGGCTGGAACAGGTAAGAGAGCTCATTTACGCTTTGCGTCGGGTACTGCTCGTCCATCCCTCGGGCAGAAGCTTGCTGTCCAGGCGATCTCTGCCGTCCAAGAACAGACTCGATATTTTCGAAACTTCGCTTGGCATCCTTCGCAAAGCTGGCTTCGAACCGCGAGAGGCGTACTTAATCTTTGAATATTTGTTGAATCAAGTGGTGTCACTGGTTGCGACGGGAGATGGTTACGTACAAGGGGCGGAAGAAGAGCGCCGGGAATGGGGGGCCAAATTGCTGGAGTTCTACGGAGGCCTTCCACAGCAAGAATATCCTTGGCTTGTCGAAGCTGCCCCGAATATTGCGGCTTGTGTCGATACGGATCGTCACTTCCAGTTCGGTACAGACCTCCTATTGGCTGGAGTGAAGGCAATGGCCGCGTCGATACGATCCAAAACTCTTTGAGTTGATGATTCGGACATGCTTTGCCGTAAGCTTTGACATTTTCCATGACAGATCGCACGGGCCCGGCTGCGCGGCAATCTTGCTCCAGGGTGGACTTACCCCAACTTTAGGGCCATCGTATCCAAGCGTTCAAGAATTCGAATAGCTTAATAATGCGAAGAAAAAGAAGCAATCCTATTGCCATGCATTGGCCTGAAGGATTGCTTCTTTTTTCGCTTTCTTTCAAAGAACCACTACAACGATGTTCGAGCCGACCCGAACAACCTGAACGTTCATACCATACCGGGGTAACGTCCACCGAATGCCTTTGGACTAACGGCGTCAATAGCGGCTAAATCATCAAGTGTAAGTTGAATATCCACTGCCTCAAAATTTCTTCTAGATATTTTCGGCGTTTCGTACTTGGAATCGGCAATGATTGAAGAGCTTACTGCAATATAATATAGTCTACATTCCAACCCGTATCTCCGGCATCATATTGGAGCTTCAATGTCGCGCCTGCAGGGATATTGACCGGCACGGTGACGCTAGTATAGGCGCCATTCCATCTGCCATTCCCGGTGAAGTTAATGGTCTTTGTCTTCGTCCCATTCACGTACATACTATACGTACCCGAGTTAGTGGCGGCATATCTCACAGTAAGGCTGGTTGCAGCAGGAACATTATTGAACTGAATGCCATTACCGCTCACATGAAGATACTGAACCGCTTGACCGCCTGACGCTGTGGAGTCATCGTAGACAGCAGCGAACCCCAGCCTGGTCGCCGTTTCCGCTTCAATTGGCGCAGGAGAAACTTGAATATGGTCAAGGTTGATGATTCCCGTATCGCCAGTGTCATATTTGTACGCGATCGTATTGACGCCGGCATTTAATGTCACCGTTTCCGTCTGATTGCCCCATGTATCCCAGTTCGCAAGAAGAGGCAAGCTTGTTTGCTTGATTTTCGTTCCGTTCACAAAAAGACTCAATGTAGCCGGATTATAAGCATTATTGCCGTAACGTGCGGTTACATTGTATTTCCCTGAAGCTGGCACGTTAACGGTAAAAGTCACTGTTCCTCCAAAATTCCAGTATCCATCCACAAAGCCGCTGCCCGTGTATCCTGGATGATTCGTATTCACCTGAACCCCGCCTGACAGCGTAGCTTGTTCGGCCTCAAGTTGAATGGTGGCATCGGTTGTATTCTCCTGCATTGGCATTGCCGGCGTGACGGTGACGACCGCCGTGGCGGCATATTGGCCGTCCGCGCTTACCGCGGCGATCGCTGCCGTCCCCGGCTTCAGTCCGGTTACCTGGTCTCCCGAGACGCTCGCAACCGATTCGTCGCTGGATGACCAGACGACCGGACGGCTGGATGCGCCGCCGTCGAATACCGGGGCAAGTACTGTTGATTTGCCTGCCTCAACCGTCAAATCGTTCACATGGAACCCTTGCACTGCCGCACCCTGTTTCATATCGCCGCGCACGATGCCCATACCGTTCGTTCCGATATAAACCCGGCCGTACACTTGTCCATCGCCCGTAATCGTCTGATCTACATTCGCGAATTGATGCTGATCGTCATTCACGCGGATCCAGCTCGCGCCTTCGTCCTCCGAACGGTAGAACCCGTACTTGCCGCCGTTCACTTTCAAAACGGCATAGATCGTTTTATACGTTTTGCCCGGCGCTTCTTTGCCGAAACCGACGGACCGCGCCTCGTCGACGCCGCTTACTTTCTTGAAGCTCGCTCCCGAATCCGTCGAACGGAATAGTCCTGCCGAGCTGGCGAGCCAGATATCGCCTTCGGCCGTAGGAGCAGCCTTGAACTTGCCATTCAGATTTTGCGGCAGTCCGGAAGCCGCCGTAGCCGAGAAGTTGGCGCCGCCATCCGTGCTGACATAGAACACCCCGTCAAGGAAACCGTAAAATTTGTCCGGATTAACGCGGTCCGAAGAGACCATCGCGCCCTGCGGAATGCCTTTCGAGGCCGTCCACGTTTTGCCAAGGTCGGTAGTGAAGCTTACCGGGAACTGGCCGTTTCCGTCCAGATTCGGAGCCCATACGATCGTATGGCCGTTCGCGCCGACCGCGACCGATCCTCCGCCCGTATTGTAGGTGATCGTCGCTTGAAAGGGATTGGTCGCCGGCGTCCAAGTGACACCATTGTCCGTCGATACGCCCATCCGCTCGACGATGTCCGGCTGTGTGTGGCCGACCCGCACGATCAAGTTCGGATTCATCTCCGCATAGTCCAAATCCAAGGTGGTATTGAGATAAGGATTCCTGATCATATGAGGCGACGTATTCAGATCTTCATGACGAAACCCGCCGATATCGCCCATCGCGCTGAACAACGGAGCTCCGGACGGAGGACTGATCAAGCCATGAATTCCGTTCTCTTCAATCCCGTTCGCCATGACGGAGATCTGAATCTTCTCGCCCTTGTCGAAATCGGTCATGTCCTCGGAGCCGTACAGAGTCGCCCCGGTACCGTACATGATCCGGTCGGAGTTGAACGGATCGATCTCCAGGTCGCCGATTCCCCAGCCAAGCGTCGGCGAGGTTACCGGATCGGTCTCCGGATCGCGCTGAATGCCCCAATCGAGCCATGGCGAGATCGAATAATCGATCGTGTACCGGTTGTCGCGCTTACCGGTCGCGGTGAACTGCCACAGGCTATTCCATGTTTTTCCGCCGTCCGTACTGCGGTAAATGGATTGGTCCGGCCACCATTTGTTCAGTGTTGCGACCATCAGCGTATCGGGATGCTGAGCGTCGACGGCAAGACCGCCGTACGGATTGCTCGTATCGCCGGCTCCTCCCGGGCTGATGTCCGTCCACTCGCCCGTCTTCGTATCCAGCTTCCATACCGAACCGCTGCCGGCGGTGAACGGTCCGAGCTGCGAGTTGTACGTTACGTACAGCATACCGTTGGAACCCAGCGTTCCGTGGTGGGGCAGGAAGCCCTGCTTCGGCTGGCCTGCCACCGGTTCCCAGGTCGCACCGCCGTCGACCGACTTGTAAATGCTCGTCTGCGTGTCCGCCAAGCCGACATAAATCGTCTGCGTCGCATGGCCCGCAGAGCCCGTCGAAGGATCGAAGGTGACCCATACGGGGCCGACATTGCCGCCGTATTCATCCTTCACGTCGCCTATAGGAGTAAAACTGTCCACCTTGCGCCATGTCGCTCCATAGTCCTCGCTCTTCCACAATCCGTTCCCGTTGCGGGCTCCCAAATAGAGGATCCGGTTATCGTTCGGGTCGACAGCCAGACGTTCGCCCATGGTCCGGCCGGGCATGTTGCCGCCGATTTTGAACGGCATTTCGGTCTTCTCCCACGTTTGCCCGCGGTCCTGCGAACGAAGGATGTACCCGTTCGACTGCACCCAGTCGTTCGAGTAGGTACCAGCCGCAATATAGACGCGATTCGGATCGACAGGGTCGGTAGCCAGACTCTCCACGCCCGACAGGTTCCAGTCTTCCATGCTCACCCAATCCATCAGCTGGATCCACGTCTTGGTCGCCGGGTCCCAGCGATACGCGCCCCCCATGTCCGTGCGGGCATAGATGAGATCCTTCTCCTTCGGGTTGAAAATAATGCCCGGAATCAATCCGCCGCCCACGATCTTCACCCTGCCCCAATCATAGGCTTGCGATTTCACCGGCACGATGTCCGACTGTACGGCCGTTGCTGCGCTTCCGGTCGAATCCGCTGCGAAAGCCTTGACGGGATTCGTCGTCAACGAAGGGCCCACGCTTACCGTCAACGCGACGGCCGTCAGCAGAAGTGAAGCAGACTTACATAAGGAAATGATTTGTTTGGTGAAGCGAAGCAACTGTTTCCTTGTTCTCATCTTGATGGTCTCCCTTTTTATAAGTCTATTTTTTTGAACGCCTTTCCTTTCGCGGTTTTGGATTATTTCATCCTCTCCATGTAAAAGGATTATGTAAAAAGGACCCTCCTGCGCACAGGAGGGTCCTTCGATGTTCCCGTCCTTCGGTAGCTGGCTGGCTAACGGCTTACACCGCTGTTACGCCCCTCTAGCTTTGCGTCGCTGGCTTTCGCCAGGTTTGCCATTATCGGAACTTCTTGTCGAATTGAATCAGCAGATTTTGTCGAATTTTGATACATTTAAATTGTAAATCTCTATTCTATAATAAGTACATCGCTCTTTAGGCCTATTTAAAATACCAATCAGCGTTTGCTCCTATTTCAATATATTCGTGGTGTTTGTTCGCAGCCTACGTCTTGGCGTTCCAAAATCGTAAAAGAACCATGATCAGAAAGATCAGGGTTGCACCAAGCAGCTCCAGTGTAAAGGCCAGATCATAATATCGGGATGAGTAGAAACCGTCGATCATGACTCGTCCTTCACCATCGCTGAACTTGACCGGATGCGAATGATTTTGAGCGTACTGAGTCACCTTCTCCTTTCCATAAGCCGATTCGTCTGCAACGGAATAATTGGAATCATATTGCAGCACCTGGTCCTTGAATATGGTGAGGATAATGTAGTTTTCTTTTCTGACCCACTCGCCAAAAGCTTTCCGATCGGATGTAGACAACTCATTCACTGAAACATACTTGCTGAATCTTTGAATGTATCTGGCTGACTCCTTCTGGTAATACTCATCCGAACTCAGATATCCGTCGATCAGATCATCGGATATCTTTTGCAACGTCAGAAAGACCGCACCACTCACCATCGCAGCAACCATGATCAGCATGGCCAGTTTTTTGGTTAGCGTAAATTTACGATGCGCCAAATCGATATCCTCTTCCCCATTCCGTTTGTATATAAACCGGACGTGCCGGATCATCCTCGATTTTGGAGCGCAGCTTCCGAATATGCACCATAACCGTATTGTTGGAACAGTAAAAATAAGGCTCTCCCCACACACTTTCATATATATTTTGGGCAGAAAATATTTTGTTGCGTTTGCTCATCAGCAGTTTCAGGATACGATATTCCAGATCGGACAACTTGAGTTGCTGCCCCTCTTTCCAGACATCATTAAATTCTTCGTTAACTTTAAGTTTGCCCCCAACCAGAAATGTTTCTTCATATTCCTTCTTTTCCTTATATCTTGTGTATCTGCGCAATTGGGCAATCACTCTGGCGTGAAGTTCCTCTTCCGTTTATGAAAGCTGATGTCCGCCACAGGTTTGTCACATTTCCCAAAAAAAATGGTGGCCCTTCATAAATGGTTAAGATTCGGTCTTTATATTTATCCATTGTAAGGATCAAGTTTACGCAAGTTTCAGATCCGAACCCCATATTGCAGTGTTAAATGGAAAAGGAGCATTGATATGAATGTACAAAAAGCAGGACACGGCCAACCGATGAGTCTGCGGGAACGGGTTCATTTTCTGGACATCGTTCGTGGATTCGCCATGCTGGGCATTATTATGGTCAATTATTTTCTGATCGTGGATTCCGTAAAGGGATTCGAAGCGGCCTCGGATGACGTATTGCACAATCTGGTTTCCTGGTTTGCCGAAGGGAAATTCGTTACGTTATTCTCCTTCCTGTTTGGTGTCGGGTTCATGATTTTTATGGATCGCGCCGCCCAGCGGGTTGAGAATCCCAACAAGCTGTTTGCCCGCCGGATAACCATCTTGTTAGGTTTTGGCATATTGCACATCACGTTGGTTTGGGTCGGTGACATATTGGCCTTTTACGCCGTAACCGGCTTCCTGTTACTCGCCTTTTACAAACGCACGCCCAAAACGATGCTGCGCTGGATTATCGCACTCATCGTGATTCAATTCCTGACTCCTGTTTTCACGATGTTGTACAATGCTATAAATACTGCAGCACCAGAAATGTCGAATGTTTCAGAGTTTCTTCTAGATAGCCACAATAGCAGCCTTACCTACCTGGAATCCATCGGAAGCCGCTGGGCAGATATGGGAACGATGGTCGCCAGCTCTTTCTCTACGGTCTATTCCATGTTTCTCATGTTTCTGCTAGGCATGTACTTTGTTAAGATGGGATTTTTCAAGGACATGGAAGCGAAAAAGCACATATGGAAGCGAATCTGGATCATGAGCACGATCGCTTTTCTGATTACACAGAGCAGTATGTTGCTCGGTATGCTCACTCCTTCTGAGAATATGCTGTGGGTGGAAAATTCCTCTTTCCTGGGACAAAACGGGGGCTTAACCGGAAGTATGTTCTATATGAGCACTCTTGCGATGCTGTTTCTGCACGTTCCCCGGCTGCAAGGCGTTTTGATGATTTTCACCAAAGTCGGACGGATGTCATTGACCTGTTATCTGCTGCACTCCATCATCGGAACAATGCTGTTGCTCGGGTACGGATTCGGACTTGCGGATCATATTCAATCCGCCGGCACGTTCATGACCGGTCTGGCCGTGTACGTAGTGCTCATGATCTTCAGTACATTGTGGTTGAAACGGTTTACGTACGGCCCGATGGAATTTATATGGCGCAAGCTGACATACGGCAAAGTAAACGAGCGCCCCAAAATGGTTCCCATGATTAGCAAATGGAGGAGTTAGTCATTATGAAAACAAAAAAGGAAACGAAAGTTACTCTGGAACTGGCAGAGAAATCCGATCTGCCGGAATTTCGGAAAAAATTGCAGGAAGCATTTGCGATTGCCGTGATTGAAACGTTCGGTGATTACGATGATGGACCCATCCCATCGGACAAAGATGTTCAGGAGTCTTTCGATGCTCCTGGAGCGGTCGTCTATCATATTGTTCAGGATGGTAAGAAGGTCGGTGGAGCAGTATTACGTATCGACAGCGAAACCCATCATAATTCGCTGGATTTGATCTATGTATCTCCAGAACATCACAGCCACGGGATTGGTCTTTCTGCTTGGAAAGCCATTGAAGCACAATATCCGGATACGGTGCTCTGGGAAACCGTGACACCTTATTTTGAAAAGCGGAATATCCACTTCTATGTGAATAAGTGCGGATTCCAAATCGTAGAGTTCTACAATGAACATCACTCTGATCCGCGTATGCATCACAATGGACGCGAAGATGACAATCCCTTGCCGGGTGGTGATGACTTTTTCAGATTTGAAAAGGTTATGAAAACATAGGGCTAAACAATTGAAGTGATACGCCCGCTTGTCCGTTTCTTTATCTATTTCTAATTCGGTAAATGGTTCGTTTTCGCTTGCTAAGGTTTGCTAATAACGAAAATTTCGCCGTTACTTGTGATAGGGGTGTCCGCGCTGTCTGTAACGGCAAGTTTTAAGGCCATCCGTCAAAGGATGGCCCATTCTTTTTTGGAATAAGATTGTCAATTAGGATTTCCCACGGTCACATGCATTGTTCCTTAAGCCGGTAGCCACCACGCACTCGATCTACAAATCCAAGTTCGATGCAATCCGTTAGGACTCGGTCAAAGTTTATGGTGTTTGGCAAAAGAGATTGCAGCGTCTTTTCATCTACCGCATAGTCCGGTTTCAAATCATCCATGTCACGCAAGAGGGCTAATAAGACCTGCCGGATTTCATCGGGCAAAAGGGTGAGAGGGAACTCGGGATATGGACGCTTCCGCTACAGTGATAATATCGCCGAGAAACCCAATCCTTTCCTCCGTTGTCATCTTAACAAACGTTTCGCGAATTTGGGGTATCAATGATGCTAGTCCGCCCTCCCGCCCCAATAAATAGTCAGTCGAACAATCATAAGTTTCCGCTAACTGTACGATAAGCGAAAGATCTGGCAGAGAGTCACCATTCTCCCATTTAGACACTGCTTGAGCGGACACGGATAACCGTTTTCCCAACTCTTCCTGAGTCATACCACTGGATCGGTAGGTGTACGGGAGTCTGCAACCACCGGTTGAGATTTCTTGATCTGCAGTTGAAAAATCGGATCTCTTGTGAGGTTTTTTGCGAATATTTATTGGCCTAGCGTGTATTTTGTTAAAGTGTCCGCACTTCCCTTTAACCGCTCTTCTAAAATCACGCGCAGCTCATCGGGAATCCGTTCAAACTCGACCCCTTTCCCCAAAAACAAAAGCCAATCCGCATAATACTCTAGCGCCTCAACATCGGTCACATCCAGTTGAGCATTGAAAATCCCGCTCGACTGGAACATTCCTGTAAAGGACAAAATAATCCCCGGCGGGTGTAAGCGCTTAAAGCGCTGAATCCCAGTCCTATCAAGCTTTACAACCAGATTGGATTCACGTGCAATAAGCCGTTTTTTGCTTAAAATCTCTTGCTCGGTCCGCTTCAACTTCTGCTCGGAAATGGCCGAATCCCGCAGCATCTCAACAGGCAAATAACGAAACTCATCCGTATCAAGATCATAAACCTCGACGAGCCAATGAGCGTTTGAATTCAAAATATGAAGCAAATAAACGTCCATCAACTGCGGCCAGCCGGGACTCGGCTCATACGTCAAGCGCAAGTGCTTATCCCGCGCAGCAAGCGAAATCAACTGGTTCAGCTCCGCAGGCGCCGCATCGTCGAGTTCCAGAAGATTCGGATTCGCAGGATTCGTATTTTCAAAAAGCAAGATATGATTCAGCTCGATCAGCTCGTCGTGCTGGGTTTGCGACGCGATGCCGATGAGTTTTTCCGTGATGGAGCGGCGATTTTGCAAATAAGGCAGCTGCGAATTTTTCGAGGCGATAAAGCTGATAAATATCGCTTTCAGCTCTTCCGGCGTGAAACGGACCGCGGACAGATACTGATTCTGCAGGACATTGTAGCCGCCCCCGCGCCCAAGCTCGGTCGTCAGCGGAAAACCCATCGCCTGAATCTCGTTAATGTCGCGGATCGCCGTCGCGCGAGAAATCTTGAACTCCCGCTGAATCTCTGCAATCGTAAAATGCGCGCGGTTATTGATGAAGCGCATGATCAGGTTCACTCGTTCTGTCTTCTTCATGAATTTATTGTATCAGAAATGTATCATCCGCACATGATAAAAGGTATCGTTTTTTGATACATTTAGCGAATAGTATTGGTCTTGTAAAATAAATCCGCTAAGGAGAGATCAAAATGTCTAACTACTCCATCCAAACCATCTCGGAAAACTACAAAATGACGGCTTTCGGTGTTACACTTGAAGACTACAACGACTGGGCAGGCAATGCAGCAAAAACCGCGGCGAAAAAAGCCGAAATCACTGAAAACGGCAAGCTTGCCGAACTTCTCGCGCTCGCTGACGGGCAAGAATATCAAATCAACTACGTCATGGGCGGCAAGGCTTGGCGCGGCTTCGGCGTGATGGGTGCATACGACGTGGAAGGCGCGGTCGTCCTCGACTTCCTCGCTGGGGACTACCTCGTGGTGCCTGGCACCGGCGCTGATAAAGACCGTCTTGCTGACGAAATCACAGACAAAGTTTTCGGTGGCCTGCTCCAAGAAATCATAGACTACAAATACGTTGGGCCCGGTAACTCCACATTCGTCAAAGCAGCTGAAGACGGTAAATTCTACGGTGAAATGTGGCTTCGTGTAAACAAAGTAGGCTAAACTCGTGAAAGGAGCATTCCCCATGGCAAATTACACGGTTGAACATAAAAAATCATTTACATTGACCGCTTATGGGTTTTCGATTCAATCCAATTTCCAAGACGTACCGGCTTTGCAAAAGGAAAAAGCGGAGTTTTGGGGAGCACTCAAGGCTGACGGGCGTTTTGATAAGCTCAAAGCGGCGGCAAAAGATGACCGCGAATGGTCGGTCAACGAGGTTTATCAAGGCAGACCGTGGAATTATTTCGCGGTAGAAGCTCGCAAATCAGTACCTGACGCCACGCGCATCATCGAGTTTCCAGAGAGCGAGTACATCGTGGTCGCCGGAACCGGCGACAAGGAAACTTTGTTTGATCAGTTGACTTACCGTGCTTTTGGCGAAGTTTTGGTACAAATCACTGACTATGCTTACATCGGCGGTCCAAATGCGACTTATCGCAAAGAAAACGGTGACGGCACTTTCTACGGCGAATTTTGGGTTCCTGTGGTTAAAAAATAACAAACAACCTATTTCTCCAAAGATAACACTTGTAGCAAGCCAAGAAGGCTGCCCATGAACAGGGCGGCCTCTTAATGTGGATACTATCGCGAATCGTAAACTATCGTCTTTATCCTCGGGTGGTTTATACTTTTAAAACCAGTTGCCGACAGTGTTTTTTTGTTCTAATCGCGCAAGCGCTAGACACCTCCTTTGCATTTATTCGTTGACTCTTCCCAGTCGCGAAAAAACCGAAAAATAGGTTCCTTCCCGATGCCGTGACCGCATGTAGGGCAATCCGGAGAGGGACTTGTAAAGTCCATCTTGATAGCCGTTTGAAAGGTCTCGAAATGGATGGAAACGACCTTCCCTTCCGATTGCATATCACTCGTCCTTGTGATCAATCGTACCGCTTCCCCGCACGCCATCCCGGTGAGAATCATGTAATTAGGCGCTATTGCCGTGCTGGGCATTCTAAAGCCGGAGGAGATGTACTGTTGAAGGAATCGAAGATATTCTTCATCCTGCCGGCTGTGGTTAAGATAATTGCAATCCAGGCAGCCCGTTCTGCCAGGAACGACGGTATAAAGCTGCCCTTCTACACCATTCACCCCGCCCCCGATAAAAGGAATGCCTAGCTTTACGCAAGCCTGATTGACCCACCGTTCCAACAAAAAAGATGGCTGATCTGCGGCGAGAACCACGAAGTCGCTGCCTGCGATGGCATTCTCCGCATCTGCAGTTGATCTTATCTCGACCGGAATACATTCCAATTTCATTCGAGAATGAAAGCTACGGATAAATTCCATTGCCGCATCAATCTTCCGCCTGCCGATATCTTCTTCTTTATATAGCAGCTGTCGGTTCAGGTTGCTTAATTCAACGCGATCAAAATCAACAATCCGAATGTTCTCGACGCCTAGACCTGCAAGATTAAACAGCACGCCCGATCCGAGCGTTCCGACGCCGATAATCGTTATTTTCGCCCGATTGAGCCTTCGCTGCATCTCCCAGGGACTGTATGCCAGGCTGGAGGAGGAAGTGAAATAGTTCAAATTGGCTTTATATCTCTCCAGCTCCGCAGAGGAGAAGCTGTTGTATGCGGCCGACGCCAGATTATCCAACAGACCGAAAGAATCAAGTTCGCTAATAAACTCGGAAAGCTCGTCTGCCGTAAGCGGTGAATCGATGCTCTGCAGGTCAGCCCAAATCTGATCGATTGTTCGGGTTCCATCCATTCGCTGAATAAGCTGTTGAACGAACCCATCCTCATCTTCTATTTCAGCAGCACGATCAGGAGTAAGCTCGCCGACTCTAAGCAAACCTTTCTCCTTTTCTCTGATAAATACCGTTTTTTTGACCATTGGCTTTATTGTCTTATCGAAAGTCAAGAAGATCCCTCCAACAATAAGAGGATAGCCCTGATAAGGCTATCCTCCCTATTAGATTAGTTCACGGTGAGGCCTGTCGTTTTAACCGAGTTAACGGGATTGATTTTAACTTTGGTCAACGTGTTCACCTCCTTTCATTCGAATTGATTGGCTCCACGACCAGATGAGAACTGCCGTTGGAAGCAAACACAAACCGATCAGCAGCATGCTGGCTGCGAAGTCCCACGATAGTAGCGGCATTCGGGACAACTGTGCAATCGTAGCAGTTAGGAACCGGTATAGATTCGGAAGTCGAACGAGGCCCCATACTCCTACAGCTATAACCCCGACCGCATAGAACCAGGCGAATCCATAGACGATTTTCTTTTCCCGACTTGAGACTTCATCCCAATGCTCGGTCACTTGGGGATTGGAGATGAAGCAGCGCTTCACGTATAAGAAAGTATGCTCAAGCAGATTCGGGCAGCGGACATAATTCGTGAACACATAATACAAATCGGTCTTCATAAAGAATAGAAACTGGAACAGGATTAGCGCCGTTAAGTTGCCGTTGATTAAACGGATCGTGTGCAGGACATTCTCGCTCATCGCAATCATTCGCAGATCATGAAGCCACTGGAGCCACATGCCTGCCGACAAAAAAACGAGATCCCAGCACATTCCGGCTATATACGCTCCGTATCTATGATTGCGCGGAACTACGACAATGCCGGACATGTCGGTTTCGGCGACCGGAAAGATCAGTCTGTGTCCGAGGCCGATTCTGCAATGGACTCCCAATGAACGGGCGGCGATCAGATGTGCGAATTCATGAAGAAAGAGGAAAGACCAAGCCGCTGCAAAGGAAATGATTAAGTTTACTAGCGCAGAAGGAGCAGGCAGGTAGTCTTTATAGCTCGGCAGGTATGCGGGATGCAAGAATGCGATGCCGGCAGCGGATAGTAGGATAGCAAAGTAGATGGAGTAAGCGATCGGATGGAAGAAAATACGGCCGGTTTCGGCAGGAAGCCAAGAGAAGTGTTCTTTGATCGGCACGCGGCTGTTCACGATATGGCCATTCAAGCGGTACACGAATCTATAATCGATCATTAGCTCTTCAACAAAAGCGGAAACGTCGAAAGGCTCGGCGTATTTCTCATACAAGAGGTGTTCCGTTTCTCCGATAGTTAATCCTCGCTGCAAGAATTCAATGATCTCGTGGCCGATTGCAGGCATAGCGATAAACGTCCCGGTTTCCGTACGACCAATGACAACCTCGGCTTCATCTTCTTTATGAACAACAAGCTCGTGCATCTCGACGATACTGCTTTTGCCCACCGTCAATTCCATTTGCTTCTGTTATCACCCTTTCGAGCTCTTCCTGAATCATCCAATCATCCTAACATCGACTTCTAGACGAACAGGGGAATCTTCGAAAGATATGTTTCGCTTTTAAGTTCCTACATTCATTAATTTATCATCAGCCCTAAAAACATCCTATCGAGTAAATTACGTATTCATCAAATTTGGGATTACGTATTCATTTTTTGAGGATCAAAAAAACTGAATCGCCCTACGTAAGCGATTCAGTCTTCCGGTTGGTACAGGGATATTCTTCTACTGTCCCTGCAACATTATTTTTTCGCCGTCACTTATGATAAGGTTCTCCGCGCTGTCTGTAACGGCAAGTTTTAGGGCCATCCTTTGCGGAATGGCCCTATCTTTTTCTCGCTTTGTCCAACTATCGTACCCGTTTGACTGATTTTAAAACATTAAGTAATTTTTCTAACGCAGAAAGCCCCTGTTCCTCAGCAACCTTAGCATTGCTGAGTAACTGAATCGCGCTTTGTGCATTGTTAGGATCTTTGGGATCTCCGCCCCCTGGGAATGGAAAGATTTCCGTTAGTGCTTTGAACGAGTCAACCACTTTTTCGTAGTATTGAATCGCCTCATCCAAGATGCTGTTTACCTCTTCGGAAATATTTTCCGACACCAGATCGCGTAAGAACTTTACGGCATGCTGCCTGCATTCAGAATATACGGCTAGATTGTAAGCGTTGAATCGAGTGTTGATCCGTTCCCCGTTAAACGCTTCAATCCAGGCGTCGTATGCCTCGTTCGGGATTTCGGGCGGACCAAAGGACCCATTTTTTCCTTGTTTACAATATAAATACGATTTTCTGCAGCAACGAAAATGAGCGATCAGACCGATTTACTTCATCTAAATCCAATATTTATAATGATCGTGTTGGTAAACTTATACAAAAAAATACCAAATCCCGAAAATAGCAAAACTGGCGAAAGCCAGCGACGCAAAGCTACAGGGGCTTAAGCGATAATAGCCGCATGCCAGCCAGCTGCCGAAGGATAGGATAACGGTGCAACCTCCTATCGAAACAGGAAGTTTTGCGCCGTTTTCATTTTTTCGCATGGAAAGGGGGGGACTTTCTTACTGAAGCGAGGGTCATGAGCAAACCAAGCTTGGTTACAAAAATAAGAACAACTTATTTTGGAGGTGGTACATGAATGCGCAAGAAAATGATTGGGTTTTTGTTATTTTTTACATTGCTGCTGAGCAGTTTGCCATTGACATCTGCATTTGCCGCTAACAGTGCAATCGCAAAGCTTCCAGGGTATTCAAATCCCCTTATGGACCATAAATTGGGGGCTGATCCCTTTGCGCTGACCTATAACGGAAGAGTCTACGTCTATATGTCGAGCGATGCATATGTATATAATAGTGACGGAACGGTTAAAGATAATGATTTTAGTGCGCTCACTAAGATAAACGTTATATCTTCTGCCGATATGGTGAACTGGACGGATCACGGTTCCATTCCGGTAGCAGGATATAATAATGCCAATAATGGCAGCGGTATTGCAAAATGGGCATCACTCTCATGGGCTCCGACCGTCGCACGTAAAACGATAAATGGTCATGATAAATTCTTCCTTTATTTCGCAAATGGTGCATCAGGTATTGGCGTGCTGACTGCAGACAATCCTATAGGACCATGGACAGATCCGCTCGGCAAAGCTCTTGTTACCGGCAGTACGCCCGGAATGTCTGGAGTTACATGGCTATTTGACCCGGCAGTATTGGTGGATGATGACGGCACAGGATATCTGTACTGCGGCGGAGGAATACCCAATACCTCGGATCCGGCATCAATTGCAAATCCGAAAACAGCCAGAGTTTTGAAATTGGGCGCGGATATGATTAGTATTAATGGAAGCGCAGTAACCATTGATGCTCCTTACATGTTTGAAGATTCCGGCATTCATAAGTATAACGGCAAATATTATTACTCCTATTGCATCAATTTCTCCGGTACACACCCGGCAGCTTATCCGGCAGGCGAAATCGGCTATATGGTGAGCAGCAGTCCTATGGGACCCTTCACCTATACAGGTCATTTTCTGAAAAATCCATATACCTTTTTCGGAGTTGGCGGAAACAACCACCATGCCGTGTTTAACTTTAATAACCAATGGTATGTCGTGTACCATGCCTCAACGGTCAGTAAGGCTCAATTGGGAGATGGAAAAGGATACCGTTCTCCGCATATCAATAAGCTGTTCTATAATCCTGATGGAACTATACAAGAGGTTCAGGGAGATATGGCCGGCATCCCTCAGATCGCCAATCTTGATCCATACGTCAGGAACGAGGCTGAAACGATCGGGTGGAACGCAGGTATTACAACGGAGACAACTCAAGCAGCTGGCGGACCGGTAAATAATCTTAATGTGGGATATATCAATAATGGAGACTGGGTAGCAGTAGGAAACGCTGACTTCGGTACCGGCGGAGCCAAGACGTTTAAAGCAAATGTAGCATCGGCAACTGCAGGAGGCAATATTGAAATACGTCTTGACAGTGTAAACGGCACTCTTGTCGGCACCCTTCCTGTACCTTCTACAGGAGGGTGGCAAAACTGGCGGGAACTAACAACGACTGTCAGCGGTGCAACCGGTGTCCACAACGTTTACTTCGTGTTTACCGGAACAGGTACAGGTTACTTATTTAATATTGACTACTGGCAGTTTACACCCAATACGACTGGAACAACTGGTACAAGAGTTGAAACAGAGAATATGACTCTCAGCGGTCCTTACGCCGGGAAGATCAGCTCTCCCTTCAATGGCGTTGCTTTATACGCCAATAACGATTCTGCTTCATTCACTCAGAATTTCACCAGCTCCACCCACAGTTTTTCACTGCAAGGCGCATCGAGTAATGGCGGCACAGCCAGGGTAGATTTACAAATAGGCGGAACGACAGTCGGTTCCTTTTACTTTACCGGAACTACGCCGACGACCCAAACCTTGTCCAATATCACTCATGCAACTGGAAGTCAAGAAGTTAAACTAATCCTTACCACCGATGTTGGGACTTGGGATGCTTACGTGGATTATTTAGTATTCCAGTAAATCTAACCTGCGTTTATAGAGCAGGCCGTCACTTGTGATACGGTTCCCCTTAACGGTCATAACGGCGAAAAAGCGAAAGGAGCTGGCCGCGGCAGCTCCTTTCTTGGTTGCTATCATTATTGCAATCGCTAATCTCTGCTAATCAGGTCCTGGAACGCCAACTGCGGCTGTTGCTCTATTTATTACACCGGTTTAGTAATTAAGCCTAGGACAATATTTCTCTCGAGTCCTAACTCACCGGCTTAATAACCATCAGCACGGTTACGGCTAGACTCAGCAGTTGGGCAGTCGTCTCCAAGGGCGCAAGCTTCCGCATCGCTAGCAGGACATCGGCGGATAATTCAGGACCTTGGCTTTCCGACGCGATTCGGGCGATCTGTTTTATACGCGGTTCGATCAATCCGCTAATCGTGACGACCAACATCAGCGATAATAGGATGGAGAGGTTCAGCCACATTTGAGAGAACCCCATTTCGGCAGTGACCATAAGCCAAATACCGGTCAGCACGAGTACCACGCCACCAATTTTAAAATACCAGGCAACCTTAGCCGTAATGTCGAAAATAAAGCGAAGCTGGGCGATGGTTTTAGCCGATCTGCGGATGATCGGCCCCAAGAAGGCGGAACCGATCACTGCGACCGCAGCGAGTACATGCAAAACAAGTAACCATCCGAACAAGCGATCAACTCCTATTCCCCGATTAGCGAACTGGTATCTCGTTTCGATAAGCGAGACCAACCCTTTTGCCTTTAAACGGCCCCCCAAGATCGAGATGGTTCAGCATACAATTCACGACATCCTCATATGCCACATCCAGTTCCTGAAGCCGGCTGAATAAGTGGCCCGCAATTTCGGCTTCGGAAAGCTCCCGTATCGTCTCCGCAATCGGTATGGGCAATACTTCTGTGGTAACATGCAAACGAACCTGCGACAAATCAGCTTTCGAATCGATCATCGTTCCGGGACACATCACGGACCAATCAATCCCGGTCTTCCGCAACCGGTCCAAATTGCGGTTATGATATTGGAACACTGGCGGAAAGCCCGGCAAATTGTTGCCCATGAGTTCGGTGTACGGAATATCGAGCAGCCCGGCTCCTCCCATCAACCATACCCGCCCCGAAAACTGAGGATGATTCTCACATTGGCTGACGATGTTGTCGACGATACGAACGAACTCTTCTCCCTGGCCCGCATGACCGGCTGCGATAATGGCGACGTCCTGATTTACCAGAGCCGCAAAGACACTGCCCGGATCCATGATGTCCTGCACAATCACCTTTATTTGATCAGCGACCTGCCCACCATGCTGCTCATACAGCTTTTCCGGATTGCGCACGAAGGCAGTCATTTTATGCCCCATTCGTATGCCTTGCACAAGTACCCTCTTCCCCGTATTTCCCGTTGCTCCGAAAACAATGATTTTCATCGTTCGATTCCCCATCCTCTGAATGATCTTTTCCACTTCTTCTTACAACAACATACGCCCGCCCTTTCGATAAAGGTATTGCTAATTAAACGGGATTAACATTCAATAGTATTCTTCCGCGACTATGCCTGCTCTCGCTTCGCAAGTGTGCCTCCTTTACTTCGCTCAGTGGGTAAATCCTGTCAATTTCCGCTTTGATTGTGCCATCCGCGAGCAATTGCGCTACCGCTATATTGTCATCAGAAGTAGGAAACGCGGTGC
Organism: Cohnella sp. CFH 77786; assembly: GCF_019400745.1. GTDB lineage: Bacteria > Bacillota > Bacilli > Paenibacillales > Paenibacillaceae > Cohnella. The sequence continues at coordinate 430,704 of NZ_WJIB01000004.1, forward strand.
TAACTTTGGCTGTTACTTCAAATTCGCGCGCTTTCTCTTGGGACGGCGGTTGCACCAACGAGACGAGGCATCCACCTGGTTTCAATACCGACCATGATCGATCTTGCGTAACTCCCCCAACCGTATCTATTACCAGATCGACATTTTTTACGACTTCTTCAAATGGCGTCGTCGTATAATCTATTACTTGATCCGCTCCCAATGATTTTACATAATCGAGATTAAAGCTCGAAGCAGTGCCGATCACTTTGGCGCCCTTCCATTTGGCAAGCTGAACAGCGAATTGTCCTACCCCGCCAGCCGCAGCATGAATCAGAACGGTCTGACCGGATGCCAAATTTCCTTCTGTGAACAAAACCTTCCAAGCTGATTCGGCCCCCGCCCCAATCGTTGCTGCATCTTCAAGCTTAAGATTTTGGGGCACATGAAACATTCCGTTTAAAAAAGGTACTGAAACCGGAACGATCCCATATTCTGAATATGAACCGTTCATCTTGCCGAAAACAAGGTCTCCCGTTTTGAATTTCGTTACATTGCCACCCACGGATTCAATCATGCCGGAAAAAACGGCTCCCGGAGTATATGGCATCGGCTGATGAAATATATCCTTTACCGTTCCACTGCGAATTTTCCAGTCCAATGGAATCACTGCCGCATATGCAACTCGGACAAGAACTTCGCCGGATTGCGGCTCTGGACGTTCCACATCCTCCAATTTCAGTACGCCAAGGTCGCCGTATTCATGCACACGTATTGCCTTCATCAATGATTTTGACATTTGAATTCTCTCCCTTGTCTCAAAGATTTTGCCTCAATGCTCTGCCGTCCAAACGTCAATTCAGCTTATATTGCTTGTGTTGCTTAAATCATATTTTCTTGATAGCATTCTCACAAGAACGCACTTTGGAGTAACATGGTATCCATTTTGTAACAGTGAGGAGCATAGAATATGGAGGAGGAAAAAAGTTACTGTCCGATCGAAGCGGCTCTGGCCGTAATCGGCGGAAAGTGGAAGCCGCATATCTTTAGGCACCTGATCGGCCGAACAGAGCGCTTCGGAAAATTACAGAGCATTTTGCCGCACGTAACACGAAAAGTACTTACACAACAACTTCGGGAGCTGGAGGAAGACGGTATTGTCATTCGAACCGTATATCCGCAAGTTCCCCCTAAAGTGGAATACTCTCTTAGTGATTACGGTAAGACTTTAATTCCGATTATGAGCTCGCTATCTGGCTGGGGACAATCACACGTCGAACGCGACAATGATGACGACCGACAAGTTGGCCGATAAAGAAAGATTGTATACGGACGGTGGCGGCAAAGTTCAATCAGTCGTCTTTCCGATTGTCGGCAGCTACCGAACAGGATTCTATTTCGCGTCCTGAGCTGCCGCTGTCCAGGTAAGGCGGTGTTCCCCATGCCAACTTCAGCTTCCTCGGCAGCCGAACGCATCCTCCCGTTACTCCAATGACAAAAGGAGCAGCCGTCACGGCAACTGCTCCTGCTGTAGTTCAAACTATCATTTTCTCCGTTACTTATGGTAAGGTTCACCGCGCTGTCTGAAACGGCAAGTTTAATGGCCATCCATTGCTGGATGGCCCTGTCTTTGATCTCGCTTTGCTCTCCTATTCATGTGCGCTAAGCTGCTATCCGTTTGTACGCGCGTATCGCAAAGAGGTAAGCCACAAACATAATTCCGACGCACCACGCAAACGCGACCCATATATCATTGCCCACCGGCTGCCCTAACAGCAGGGCCCGAATGGATTCCACGATTGAGGTCACTGGCTGGTTATTGGCAAAGACCCTAACGACCGTTGGCATCGAATCGGTCGGCACGAATGCGGAGCTAAGGAACGGCACCGGAAAAGCTCCGACTTCTTTTATTTCTTTATCGCTTCATAAGTGTACATTTGCTTACTGTTCGTAGGCATCACACCGTAAACATAATCTGCGGATATGATAATATCCGAAAACCCGATTTCCTGCAAAATGTAACGGAATTCTTCTACACCGTACCAGCGCATGGCGAACCGCTCATGCTCACTTTGAAGCTTCATCCCGTCCCTCCATTTATCGTAGCGCGACAGAATCAAGTGATACTGGTTAAACAAGTCTGCTTCCACAATCCTGCCTTGGTGCGTAATGACATCCCCGTTCGGCAGCGTATAAGAGCACTTCCATTCCTGCTCGAAATTAAAGGTCGGACTATGCGGCATTTCAAGATCGACAATGAGACGTCCACCCGGATTTAACAAGTCATAGAAGGTCTTTAAGACATCGATTGATTCTGAACGTTTTTCGATTAGAAGAAACGATCCGGCAGGGACGATAATAGCATCGTAATGATGGCTTAGGCTAAGCTCTTGCAATTTCAGTTCATATAAATCCGCATTTAAATTCCGTTCCTCTAAGCGTTTGCGGCAGGAAGCCAGCATGTCGGGCGATGCGTCGACGCCGTCCACAACATGACCCGCCTCAAGCAGCGGAATTAGAAACCGGCCGGAGCCAACCATTGGCTCAAGAATACGACCACGGCATGATTGGAGCCGTTCCAAGTAAAACTCTAAATCCCCTCCAATCGAATGACCGACCGGTTTCGTAAAGTCATACACTTCGTTGCTTAATTTACCGTAAGAATCAAAAGACATACCTTTTTCCCTCCGTTTTTTACACGGAAGGGACTAATGATTTAACGATCCCTTCCGCACCTTGAATTGTACTGACTGAAGGATTATGGTCATTGTCATTATTACCACTCACTTTCGAATCGAAGTTACCACAATGATAGTATTTATGGTTAATTTAGCAAACTACAAAGTTTGGTTATAATTAAATTTTCCCTATCTGATCATCCCGTTAACTCAGAAACAACTTTCGACAAGAACAATCGTTTTGGCTATCCACTCTGCTCAGGAGATTCCTTGAATGGAATTCGACCGATTCCGATAAAACACATGCAGGTTTTGCAGGTTACTTAGTATTGAGCTTGCACTTCCATCCGTCAGGCAGTTATTTTTCTGAGATAAGTACATAGTCGGAACATTAGTTCGTGTTATGATTCGGAAGGCTAAGTAAATTCTGAGTCAGTGGGATGATCAGATTTATTTATGCTACAGGTTAACATTGTTCCCGAACGTCACCGATGCAATTATCCCTTATACATCAAGTCAAGCTATTCTGCCCGGTAAAACCGGTTACACGCTTCTCCCCCAAAAACTTGCCGTTACTTATGATACGGTTCACTTTACCATCTATAAAGCGAAATAAAGGACACCCTGACTATTTTTGAGCGTCTTCATAGGTGTGACTTCTGCTGTGTTTTGTCGTTTATTAATGTGCTTCAACAGACTCTCGTCTATTGGCAATAAAGAATGCACAGATCATCACGAGAATGGCCATCGCCCACCAGAGCGTTGAGATCGCCTGATCATGGTCGATGATAATCAAACGAATGACAGCCGTGATGCCAATATAAATGAAGTAGCGAAGCGGGAAATGAAAGTCTGATTTGAAGTATTTGATAATCAAAGCAATGAACTCAAAGTACAAGAAGAATATAAGCAGTTCTCCTAGCATCTCATAATAGCTGTCCACTTTGTTGAACAGTGAATTGTATACGAATTGCACAATGTACCATGTCTCGCTGATCAGAAGTGCGCTTAAGGCTATCGCCAGGAGGAACAGGCAGACATTGAGAAGCGCTTGTAACAGGTAAGGCACCTTTTTGAATTTGTTGGAAAATTTCATCGTGTTTCCTCCTATTTCAATATATTCGTGGTGTTTGTTCGCAGCCTACGTCTTGGCGTTCCAAAATCGTAACACGGTGTAGTACTTTGAATTCTCTTGTTTACTGTGATACTGACCCTGCATGCGGGACATCATTCGCGCAATGCTTCTTTCACCGAGTCCGTTGCTTTCCGGTGTTACATCCGTATGTTTAATCGTATTGCTAATATGGATCTCAAATATCTCTTGATCCGATACAAACAGGATGCTGATTTCTTCTTCCGGATCCGCGTATTTCAATAAGTTGGACATCACATTATCAAATATACGGCCAAGCTCCTCCATATTCACGTTAATATAGGTTTCCGGCAGCTCGCCCGAAATATGAACCCGGAAATGCTCCTGATGAAGGATGGCAATCTGATCTGATATCAGATCATAGATCACTTCTTTCACTGCAACGGCCTCCAGATCGGCCTTATGTTCCTTGTCCAGCAGGAAATACGCAAACAGGTTGTCAGACAAGCTTTTTAATTGCAGTGCTTTACCATAAGCATTGGCTACATAACGATCTTTGCCGGTTTCCGCTTCGCTTCCCTCTTTCTTGGCAAACTCCAGATACATGATCAGCGACGTCAGCGGTGTACGTATATCGTGCGACATTTCGGTAACCAGACTGCGGCTCTCTGCTTGCAATTCCTCGATAGCTTTAAGTTTGTCCAGAAAAGCTTTCCGCAGCTCCTCAATGCTCTCTGCAATCATCGCTAACTCATCATGCCCCTTTATCGTCATCTCGTAGTTCAGTTCGCCGCCCTCAAGAATATGAATCTCTTGGTGAATCGTTCTCAGATAGCGGAGACTTTGGCGAATGCCGAAGAGAACAATGACCAGAAAGATCAGGGTTGCACCAAGCAGCTCCAGTGTAAAGGCCAGATCATAATATCGGGATGAGTAGAAACCGTCGATCATGACTCGTCCTTCACCATCGCTGAACTTGACCGGATGCGAATGATTTTGAGCGTACTGAGTCACCTTCTCCTTTCCATAAGCCGATTCGTCTGCAACGGAATAATTGGAATCATATTGCAGCACCTGGTCCTTGAATATGGTGAGGATAATGTAGTTTTCTTTTCTGACCCACTCGCCAAAAGCTTTCCGATCGGATGTAGACAACTCATTCACTGAAACATACTTGCTGAATCTTTGAATGTATCTGGCTGACTCCTTCTGGTAATACTCATCCGAACTCAGATATCCGTCGATCAGATCATCGGATATCTTTTGCAACGTCAGAAAGACCGCACCACTCACCATCGCAGCAACCATGATCAGCATGGCCAGTTTTTTGGTTAGCGTAAATTTACGATGCGCCAAATCGATATCCTCTTCCCCATTCCGTTTGTATATAAACCGGACGTGCCGGATCATCCTCGATTTTGGAGCGCAGCTTCCGAATATGCACCATAACCGTATTGTTGGAACAGTAAAAATAAGGCTCTCCCCACACACTTTCATATATATTTTGGGCAGAAAATATTTTGTTGCGTTTGCTCATCAGCAGTTTCAGGATACGATATTCCAGATCGGACAACTTGAGTTGCTGCCCCTCTTTCCAGACATCATTAAATTCTTCGTTAACT
>NZ_WJIB01000005.1 GCF_019400745.1 Cohnella sp. CFH 77786
CAGCTTGTTCTCCTTGATGAATGCTCGGAGTTGCTCCTTCGTCCATAAACCCATGTGTACTCCCCAACCTTTCTGCTGCTTTTATTCTAACAGGTTTGAGAGTTTACACACTTTATTTTACAGACTCAAGAGATCCGGGATATTATCGGCTATCCAAGTCAACTCGTCAATCATAAGGTCATTGATCATTTGGATTCCCACGTGAGGCAGTTTATTACCCTCTCTCCGTTGCTGTTTATTTCGTCTTCGGATGAATGTGGCTCGTGCGATGTTTCTCCCAGAGGGGATGGGCCCGGATTCGTACATATCGTGGATGAGAAGCGAATCGTCATTCCGGAACGGCCAGGGAATCGAAGGATCGATACCTTGAGGAACATTATGATGAATCCCAAGGTAGGCTTGATATTTGTCATCCCCGGGCTTGAAGAGACATTGAGAATCAACGGAACGGCGCAAATCATGAAAGACGCGAATCTGCTCCAGCGTATGGAAGTGAACGGAAAACCTCCTTTGCTCGGCATCGGCGTAGTAGTTGAAGAATGTTTTGTCCATTGCGCCAAGGCTTTTAAAAGATCCCGCTTGTGGGATCAGGAGTCGTGGTTGGACGATAAAGAGCTGCCGAATGTACCAAGAATGATCGCGGCGCATGCAAGACCATTAGGGGTATCGGAAGAAGAAGTATCGAAAGCTTTACACGAGAGCTATTCCAAGAGATTATATTAACAAAGAGGTATAGGTATAGTCGTTTGACCGCCGAGTGTTCGCAGCACTCGGCTTTTTTAAATGTACGAACGATAACGGAGAAGTCGGTGGTGATCAGAGAATTGACGACGAATCTAATCATCGTTTTCGTTATGACCATGATCATTCATGTCGCCGAAACGTTGTCCTATTCCATTCGGTTGGCAGGCGTGCGAATGAATAAGATCGCAGTAGCGTTATCGCTGACGGGGATCATTGTACTCGTTTCGAGAACGGCGAATTTGATACAGGCCCCTATGGCCGCCAAGTTTGTGGATTTCGCGAAAAGCCATGTTTCGTTCGATCTGCTGAGACATTTGAGAATGATCATACTTGCTTCATCCGTTGGGACGCTGATCGCGATCATCTTGTTTCCGACCTTCGTGAGCTTGTTCGGGCGAATGATCTCCAGGCTGGAAGTCGCGGGCTCCATTCCCAAGCTAATCGCGAGCGTTTCATTGGGACAATTGAAAAACACAAAGCACTATCTGAAGGTTCCGAGGTTCAGGTTGAGCCAATACAGATACTTGGGGATCTCCAAGAAGTTTATTCTGCTTAACATGATCGTGACTTCCTTCTATACGGTCGGCGTATTATCTTCCTTATACGCGGCTCACTTGTTTCCGGAATTCAGCACCACAGCTTCACAAGCTTCCGGAATCATCAACGGGATCGCTACGATTTTGCTAACCATCTTCATCGACCCGCAGCTGGGGCTGATTACGGATAAAGCTTTGAACCATGAAGAACAGAGGCATCAGCTAGGAAAAATTTACGTGATGTTGATGACGACGAGGTTTTTCGGAACGATGCTGGCTCAATTCGTTCTCATTCCGGGATCCTATTTGATCGGGTTCGTTGTGAGGCATATTTGACCAGCTTGAAACATTACGAATCCCTTCACCGTCGGTAGTATGAGAAGGAAAAAGGTAATGTTTACCGAGGCGGGGTGGGGATTATGAAACGAGCGATCATCGTCGCGATATTGCTTCTCGTCATGGGATGCCAAGGCAAGACGGAAACGATCGATCTTAAGCCGATCACATTAGCAGAAGCTTACCCGGGGGATATCTCGGAAGTCGGTCGAGTGGAGCTGCTGGACGGGTCTACTGGGGAGAGAAAGACCATTAAGGATCGGCAGAAGATCCAGCATTGGATCGGTCAAATTAAGGACATCCAACTGACACCTGACATCAACCAAGAAGGCCGGACGGGGTTTATTTTCGGGATCAGCCTTTACAAGGGCGAAGAAATGAAGCTGGGGTTCATTCCAAACCAGATTCATCACATTTACTACGAGTCCAATCCGGAATTCGAAGAGCGCATAAGATCATTTTTTGAAGAGCAATTCGGAAGGAACTATTAATATCCTTGAACCCTCTTGTAGGAGCAAGTTCATGTCCTTGGGTTAGGACAAGAACTTGCTCCCTTTTTTACTGAGCATGGGATGAGTCGTCGAGATACTGGGAAATCGCGAAAAGGAATCGCAATTGACGATTCGTATTGACGATTTTTTGGAGGTAAAGTATGTTAATTTTGGGTGCAGTAGTAATGCTGTTGCTTACAGTTTAGGTATCGGATGCCGGTTTGCTTGAGTAGCTGATTTAGACTTTTTTAAGAGGTGGATGAGGTTATGATTAAAATACGGAGAAAACTTCTGAGTTTCCTGTGTTTATGCTTTATCGGTCTATTTGTTCCTCATGCGCAAGTGAGTGCTGCAACCGCTTTTGCTTCCTTCGACATGTTTGCAGACGATTATGGACCTGTGGACGGCGGTCTTAGCGATAGCAGTTTCCACAATGAAAATTTTGTTGGTTACACGTCGTTTGGCGGCGCTTCAAAGACGGCGATCAGGTTTAATATGCCTAGTGGACTAGACACAGTCTCTCAAGCGATATTAAGGGTGTTTGTGGTCGATAAGACAGGGGTTCCTTACGTTAATTTATATGGGACAGAAACGGATAATTGGAGTTCAAGTAACGGTTTTCCGACCATATTAACACCGATTTATGAAAACAAAGATACAAACATTACTGTCGGTCAATACAAAGAATTCGATGTTACGACTTATGTGAATAATCAGTTGGATCCATCAAAAAATGATATTATTTCATTTGTATTAAAAGGGAACGAGATCGAAAGTACTCCTCCAAACTATATTTCAATTCGTGCGTACGATCATGGATCGGAACAGGCGCAACTGGTGTATTACATAAACTATCCCCCATCCGTGTCGAATATCACCGACCAAACGATTAATAAGAATGCATCGACTTCCGCTCTGTCGTTTACGGTGAGAGATCCGGAGACAGCGCCGGGAAGTTTGAGTGTAACGGCAACTTCGAGCAATACGACGCTCGTGCCGAATAACGGAGCGAACCTGACGCTCGGCGGGAACTTCGAAAACCGGACGTTGACGGTGACGCCGGCAGCGAATCAGAGCGGAACGGCGACGATTACGGTGACCGTACAGGATGAAGGCGGGCTCAAGGCCAAAGACACATTCTTGCTGACAGTAACTGACCCGCCGACCGTATCCGACATCACGAATGTAACGATAAATAAGAATGCTGCGACTTCCGCTCTGTCGTTTACGGTGGGGGATGCGGAGACAGCGCCGGGAAGTTTGAGTGTAACGGCAACTTCGAGCAACACGACGCTCGTGCCGAATAACGGAGCGAACCTGACGCTCGGCGGGAGTGGAGCAGACCGGACGTTGACGGTGACGCCGGCTGCGAATCAGAGCGGAACGGCGACGATTACATTGACCGTATCGGATGAAGACGGGCTCACGGCGCAGGATACATTCGTGCTGACAGTAAATGATCCGCCGACGGTATCCGACATCACGAATGTAACGGTAAATGAGAACGGATCGACATCCGCTCTGTCGTTTACGGTGGGGGATGCGGAGACAGCGCCGGGAAGTTTGAGTGTGACGGCAACTTCGAGCAACACGACACTCGTGCCGAATAACGGAGCGAACCTGACGCTCGGCGGGAGCGGAGCAAACCGGACGTTGACGGTGACGCCGGCCGCGAATCAGAGCGGGACAGCGACGATTACGGTGACGGTATCGGACGGGAACGGCGGAACGGCTCAAGACACGTTCGTGTTGACCGTTAACGGTAAACCATCCATTTCGAATATCACCGACCAAGCAATAAATAAGAATACAGCGACTTCCGCCCTGTCGTTTACGGTGGGGGATGCGGAGACAGCGCCGGGAAGTTTGAGTGTAACGGCAACTTCGAGCAACACGGCACTCGTGCCGAATAACGAATCAAACCTGACGCTCGGCGGGAGTGGAGCAGACCGGACGTTGAAGGTGACGCCGGCTGCGAATCAGAGCGGAACGGCGACGATTACATTGACCGTATCGGATGAAGACGGGCTCACGGTGCAAGACACATTCGTTCTGACGGTAAATGATCCGCCGACGGTATCCGACATCACGAATGTAACGGTAAATGAGAACGGATCGACTTCCGCTCTGTCGTTTACGGTGGGGGATGCGGAGACGGCGCCGGGAAGTTTGAGTGTATCGACAACTTCGAGCAACACGACGCTCGTGCCGAATAACGGAGCGAACCTGACGCTCGGCGGGAGCGGAGCAAACCGAACGTTGACGGTGACGCCGGCCGCGAATCAGAGCGGCACGGCGACGATTACGATAACCGTATCGGACGGGAATGGCGGAACGGCTCAAGACACGTTCGTGTTGACCGTTAACGGTAAACCATCCATTTCGAATATCACCGACTTAACGATGAATAAGAACGGATCGACTTCCGTCCTGTCGTTTACGGTGGGGGATGCGGAGACGTCGCCGGTAAGTTTGAGTGTGACGGCAACTTCGAGCAACACGACGCTCGTGCCGAATAACGTAGCGAACCTGAAGTTCGGCGGGAGCGGAGCATACCGGACGTTGACGGTGACGCCGGCAGCGAATCAGATTGGAACGGGGACGATTACGGTGACGGTACAGGATGAAGGCGGGCTCACGGCGCAGGACACATTCGTGCTGACAGTAAATGACCCGCCGACCATATCCGACATCACGAATGTAACGGTAAATGAGAACGGATCGGCTTCCGCTCTGTCGTTCACGGTGGGGGACGCGGAGACGGCGCCGGGAAGTTTGAGTGTAACGGCAACTTCAAGCAACACGACGCTCGTGCCGAATAACGTAGCGAACCTGACGCTCGGCGGGAGCGGAGCAAACCGGACGTTGACGGTGACGCCGGCTGCGAATCGGAGCGGAACGGCGACGATTACGGTGACGGTATCGGACGGGAACGGCGGAACGGCTCAAGACACGTTCGTATTGACCGTAAACGGCAAGCCATCCAACGCGAATGAAAAGGGTGCCGCTGGCGGCGGTGGAATTACCGATGACAAGATCGAAATTATCGTAGACGGAGTTACACAGGAACGGTCCGCTACGATCCGAACGACCAAAGACGGGGACAAAACGGTTACTACCATCGTGGTTGACAACGAGAAAGTTCTGTCGAACATTATGGTGGGCAACAATAGCCGAACATTGACGATTCCTTTCAACGGAAATTCGAATGTTGTAATCGGGGAAATGAACGGTCAGTTAGTCAAAGCACTTGAGGGCAAAGACACCAAGGTAGTAATGAAGACTGAACGAGGCACCTATACGTTGCCTGCAGATCAAATCAACATGGACATCGTATCCGCTAAATTCGGCCAAGATGCAGCTCTTAAAGATATTAAAATCAGCATTACGATAGCAGAGCCTGCGAGCAATACCGTCAGGCTGGTTCAATCGGCGGCCGGAGAGAAAAAGATAACGATAATGGTTCAGCCTGTGGAATTCGAGGTTAAGGCGACCTACAATGGCCATACGTTGAAAATTGACCGGTTTACCAGTTACGTGCAACGGATGATTCCGATTCCGGATGATGTCGATTATTCAAAAATAACGACTGGCGTTGTTCTAGACACAGACGGTAAGATCAGGCATGTCCCGACTAAAGTCGTATCTGAGAACGGCAAGTTTTATGCAATTATCAACAGCTTAAGCAACAGTGTATATTCGGTTGTCTCGTCTCCCAAAACCTTTGCAGACGTTGAAAATCATTGGAGCAAGGCGGACGTGAACGATATGGGCTCCCGAATGATTATCGAAGGCGTAAGCGAAACCTTGTTTGAGCCGGACAAAGCGATTACCCGCGCGGAGTTTGCGGCCATTATCGTTAGAGCGATGGGATTGACGGAAAACGAGACATTGATTGACCGATCCTTTACGGACGTGCGCAGCGGAGAATGGTATCAGGAAGCGATTCAGTTGGCGGCAGGATTCGGACTTGTTTACGGTGACGAGGATGGCTCGTTCCGACCGAACGAATCCATAAGTCGGGTTGAGGCGATGGCGATTTTGTCCAGGGCGATGAAGCTTGTAGATCTTACACCGATTCAAAGCAAGAGTGAGGCCGTTCATCTGCTCAGTGGCTTTAAAGATGCCGATCAAATTGGAGAATGGGCTGTAGAAGCCGTTGCGTCAACTGTAAAACAAGGGATTGTGCAAGGATACGATCAACAGCTGAAACCTCATGTGAAGATTACCCGTGCGCAAACTGCGGTGATGGTCAGAAGATTGTTGCAAAAAGCCGATTTGATCAATGGCTAGTATCTAAACCCATTTTCCGCTTAATGGAAGTTTGACAAAATGACCCAAGCCCGTTTACAAGCATATGGCTTGTATGACGGGCTTTTCAATTCATTTGGCAATGGAGATTATTGTTATAATATTAACGAGATATTCAAAAGCAGTATCAATCAGCAAACACAACAAAAGGAAGGTGTTTTCGATGCTATGAGTATATATTCGTTGAAACGTCGCTTGGAGGATTTTTCACAGAAGCGACGCATCGGGAAACCATCGAGGAGTATGCCAAAGAAGGATGGCGGCTCGTTCAAGTGTTGCCCACGAACTATAACGGACACGGCAAACCGACTCACTATGAAGTCATCTTCGAAAGGTTAGTCCAAACTAGTTGATCCAGGAGAATAGAAATCATGGTATATTCGAACTGAATGCCAAATGGAGGGTGAGCAGCTTTGCTGATCGATATCAAGGACATGCTGGGGAACCGAGGCATTCAAGAGCTGATCGCTTATGCGGTTTTCCCCGATCCGGAAGTGATTCAAAAGACGTTTGAGAAATATGAATCCAATCAAGGGAAGATCATGGGCTATTCTTTGGATGACGAAATCATAGGGATTCTCGGTTATGAATCATTGCCGGACGAAGTGGTGAAGATTGCCCATATCTCCGTTCATCCGGAATTTAGAGGGTTAGGCTACGGACGGGGTATGATTTTGGAGCTGATTGATCTGATTCGCCCGCGGAAAATCGTGGCGGAGACCGACGAAGAAGCGGTGGATTTCTATCGGAATATCGGATTCGTCATTGTCAGCTTAGGGGAGAAATATCCGAACGTCGAAAGATTCGAATGCTCGTTCGAAACGGAGTTCAACTGAACGTATTTCCACATAAAGGAAGGTTAAGAGGTGACATCGTTATATTTCGTCCGACATGCCGAGTCCGATCTTTCCGTTAGGGAGGATGCGATTCGGCCGCTTACGAAGAAAGGTCGCGAAGACGCGAAGAAAGTAACCGAGGCCTTGAAAGAAAGAAACATTACCGCGGTTTACTCTAGCCCTTATCGGAGAACGATCGATACCGTCAAAGACATATCCGAGTATCTCGGTTTAGAGATAACACTCGTTCATGATCTTCGGGAACGGAAAGTCGGGGAGTGGGTCGACGATTTTCGGGCGTTTGCGGCGAGCCAGTGGAACGATTTCGATTTCAAGCTGGGCAACGGGGAATCGCTGCGGGAAGTGCAGAAGCGGAATGTTTCCGCGCTCTATCAAATCCTGGATGCAAATCCCGGCAAAAACGTAATGATCGGCACGCACGGGACCGCTTTGAGTACGATCCTCAACCACTTCCGACCCGATTTCGGATTGGACGACTTCTTGGCGATTGCGGATAAGATGCCCTATATCGAATGCATTCAATTTGAAGGAAACAAGGTCACAAGCATTCGGGAAATCGAAATAGGAACCTCATTCTTCAACTCAAAGGAGAATTTCATTTGACCGTTAACGAAATCCAAATCAGGCGAGTCAAGTTCGGTTCCTTCTATCGATTCTGTGTTTTGTCCGCGTTATCGTTGAGCGTGTTTATTGCGTTTATCGTCCTTATCTTAAGTTTGCTCGGCGGCAATGTAACGGTGAACCTGAACGGCAATACTTATACGGGGATTACGGCGGGCTTGATGGGTTTATTTTTGTGCCCCATTATCTTTTTCCTCATGGGGTCCTTCTTTTCTCTCTTGCTCTATTTCCCTGTTAGGCTCGGATTGATAGTAATCAAGGGGCTTAGAATCAGTGGAGAATTCGAGCTAGACGGATCGAATGACGATGTCGAAGCCGGAAAGGTATAGGTCCAATGGGTTATATCATGGATTTGAGGAAAATTGTCGGTACGCAGCCCTTGATCATGGTCGGGGCGTGCGTTCTCGTATTCAACGAAGAACGGCATCTGTTACTGCAGAAACGTACGGACACGCTGGACTGGGGAACCATCGGAGGTTCGCTTGAGCCAGGAGAGTCCTTGGAGGAAGCGGCACATCGGGAGCTTTACGAAGAGGCCGGCCTGCGCGCCCGTTCACTGCGGTTTATTGCTTTATTATCCGGCAAGGACATGTACTACAAATATCCGCATGGGGACGAGATCTATAACGTTACGGCGGTTTACGAAGCGGACGGAGTCGAAGGGGTTCCCTGCGTCAATGATGAGGAGAGTTCGGAGCTTCGGTATTTTTCGCTGGAGGAGCCGATTCCAGGTTTGAATCCGTCGATTGAAGTCATTTTGAGAAAGTCGGGGTACATCCGGAAATGGTAGAAAAACAGCATATAGGCGGAGGAGAGCATGAATTGGACCCGGGCGGTACTGTTTGATTTGGACAATACGATATTGGATCGAACCCTAACTTTCAGGCGCTTCGCGGAGTCCTTCGTGGATTCCTATTTGGGTGATGCCGATACCAAGCAAGACATTGTCGAGAGAATCATCGTGCTGGATCGAGATGGGTATAAGGATAAAGAAGAACTGTTTACCGAATTGCTTGAGGAATTGCCTTGGAAGGTCAAGCCATCTGTAGCGGAACTGATGGAATACTATGGCCGAGAATACGTGAACAACGCCGTATTGATGGACCAAGCCCGGGAGGTCCTTCAGGATCTGAAAGCCCGGTTCAAGATCGGATTGATCACCAACGGCAAGACGCGGATTCAATATGGGAAAATCGATCGATTAGGGATTCGTGAACTGTTTGATGTCATATTGGTTTCCGAGGAAGCGGGTGTGAAGAAGCCGGATTCGAGAATCTTCGAAATGGCGCTTGAGCGATTAAGCTTACATGCCGAAGCATGCCTATACATCGGAGACCATCCCGCCAACGATATCGAAGGAGCTTGCAAAGCTGGCATGCAGACCATCTGGATGCAAGTGAACCAACCTTGGAGAGACGGTCTGAAAGCAAAGCCTATTCATACGATCCGGAATCTGGCGGAATTATTACCATTGGTCCCCTGACGGGGTGTGCAAACCCGACCGTTCGCGTAAAGACAAGGACAGTCTCACGGAAGTCATACGACTCCGGAGGATGTCCTTTCTTTCTATGCAGGTGTGCGAGCGAGAAAATTCGTTATTGATTTTACTGGAAAATGTGGTAGACTTCTTCGATACTCGGTTTCGTTCGTTAAAACGTTTCAATCCGAAACAACGGAAAGGCAGGCTGCCATTTAAATGTATAAGGCGATCATTTTCGATCTGGATAACACGCTGCTCAACTATGACCTCTGCGAGCTCGACTCCATGAAGAGAACGTGCAAGGATCACGGACTGTTCACGGATGAACCCTCGCAATGGGAATCGTTCTGGAAAACGTTCCTCGAGCACAATTACCGGTATTGGATGGATTTCGTCAACGGAGGAACGGTCAAGTCGATTGCAGAGGTGCTGCGCAATTCTTTCCGGGATACGTTACGGAAGGACGATACGTTCCATAACCGATTAACAGAAACGTACTGGAGGTATTTTTGCGCGATCTGCCATTTCGAAGATGGAGCGAAGGACGTCTTGGCCCGCGTGAAGGACCGTTTCCGGCTCGGCATCGTTTCGAACGGAATTCACGAAGCCCAGCGTAAAAGGCTTCAAGCCGGCGACATCGGGGATCTGTTCCATTCGATCGTCGTTTCGGACGAGGTCGGGGTTCGGAAACCGAAGAAGGAAATTTTCGACATTGCGCTTCGCGAACTGGCGCTGGAGCGGGAGGAAGTACTCTTCATCGGCGACTCCCTCAGCGACGATTACCATGGCGCGGTGAACGCCGGCATCGATTTCTGCTTCTACAATCGCAAGAACATCGAGCTGCCGTTGAACCACGAACCGAAATACATCATACAATGGCTTCCGGAACTTCTGCATGTCATCGGTTTGGAGGAGCGAAATGGGGTCCGAGTGGGATGATCACGCGAAAGCCGTTGTGATAACATGGAAAAAGAGAGGAGGGGCGCTTTGAACATCTTAATGAACATAGCGGGGACACTCATCTTGGTGGTGGGAATCCTCCTGGGACTCGCGGATGGTAATCTGATTGTCATCGCATTGAGCGTCATTGGCGGTTTTATGTTGCTTGGGATGTCCAAGATCATCGAGCTGATGGAACAAATAAACGAGAGGATGCTTCACGTCCCCTATACGCGTGACCATCTCCGATCGATTCTGCAAGCGTCTCCCGATTATGTAATCGAGGGAGGCGATTTCGAGATTTACCCGGAACCTCAGTCTACCTACACTTTGTTAAACTTGGATGGCGAAACTTATATCCGGGCCAGGGCGTTTCGCAAGTACATGAGCCAACGGGATGAGGAATACACGTTTTCCTTCCCGGATCGGCAGCCCGTGGTCCTGAATCGCGCCAGCCGCTATCATCCGGGCGCCGAATTATTCGCTTACGAGGATCAAGTCTACGTGATGTTGGGCGCAATCGGTCTCCGCTATCGGATATCCGGGCATCGGTTGATTTTGGAAAAACCAACGGAAGCGGACACGATGGGGGAAGAGAAGCTATGAATTTCTCCGGGAATGGGAACCGCTTCGGCATCGAAGCCAACATCATGCCAAGGTACCGCGCTTCCCTCCGGGTCGTGGAGAAGCTGGGCTTTCAGAATGAAGGGCTGGCGAAGAAGTATCTGAAAATCAACGGCATATGGGAAGACCACATACATATGGTGCTTATAAACGAAGCCATTGAATAGGAGGAGCGAATAGATTTCGACCCTATAAAGGGGAAAGGAAGTGTTGCGCTTGACGCTGATCGCGTTGATCCGCCACGGAAGCACGTATTGGAACCGAGAGCGCCGGATGCAGGGGCACGCCGGGAATCCGCTCGACGAGGAAGGCTGGCGTCAAGCTCGCTCTTTGGCGGACAGATTAAGCCTGGAAAGTTGGGATGCGCTGTACGCCAGCGATTTGCCGCGGGCGCGGCAGACCGCCGAGATCCTGCTTGAAGCGCTCCCGCTGAACGAAATTCGCTTCAATGCGCGTCTGCGGGAATTGAACCGCGGGTTGGCCGAAGGAACGACGGAAGAGGAACGGGTCTCCCGATGGGGAACGGATTGGCGAAAGTTGGAGCTTGGGATAGAGACGGATGCGGCAGGCACCGCAAGAGGGGCGGCGTTCATCCGCGACGTTGCGGCGCTGCATCCCGGAAGGAGAATTCTCGCGGTCAGCCACGGCAACATCCTTCGCCTTGCCTTAAAGGGAGTGATGCCGGATCTAGATACCGATACCGTCCTCGACAACACTTCGGTTACGTTGATCCGATTGCGTGACGGACAATGGGATTGCGCGCTCTATAATTGCTCGAAGCATCTGACGATTGCCGGAAACGGAGGGATCCGATGATCACCGAAGTCGCGATACTGAACGTCAAGCCGGGCTTGATGAACGAGTTCGAGAGCCAGTTCCGCAAAGCGTCGATCATCCTATCCGCCGCAAGGGGACACCGCTCGCACGAGCTTCATAAGTGCGTGGAAGAAGCCGACAAATACATCCTGCTCGTCCAGTGGGACACCCTTACCGATCACAGGGTCGGTTTCCGGCGGTCGGAGGCATTCGAGGAATGGAAAAACCTGCTCGCTCCGTTCTTCGATTCGATCCCGACGGCGGAGCACTACGTGAAAATCAAACTGTAGAGGAGAGGGACGACCGCGATGACGCCTGCCCGACTTAGGACCGTGGTGTTCGCGTTGATTCTGCTGTTTTTCCTCAATATCGTCTGTCTCGGTTTGGTTGACTTGTTCACGTTTAAAGTCGTTCCCGGCGGGGGGATGTCAGGGAACGGAAACCCCGCATTGGCCTTCGTTTTCCTGCTGATCCCGATCAATCTGGCTTTCCTCGCGATATTGGTTACGCTGACCCAATATTTGTTCCTGAACGGGTTCCGAGAAGGAAAGTTTTCGGTCGAATGGCTGATCATCGTCTTCTGCCTGGGCATCCTGCTGGGATGGCTGGCCAAGCTGCATGCGGACGGGATCTTCTCCACGTTGGGCGGTAAACCGGGGAATCCCCGCTCGCTCTTAATCGGCCGGTCTCTATTCAACCAATATACGAATACGGTTTTTTTCAACTACATCACGTTCGCGATAGGCGTCATGGCGGCCATTGTAGTTGGATACGTGACGGCGTTCGTCCGGTATCGTTCCTGATCAACGTGCATTCGTGATATGATAAATCCATAGAGGCTAAACCCGGAAAGCAAGACGCCGCAGAGAAAGAGGGACTCCGAATGCAGAACGGATATGTCATCGCGGACGCGCAATGGGAGGATTTGCCCGCCATTGTCGACATTTATAATTCCACCGTCGCGGGCCGGATGGTAACCGCCGACCTTGAACCGGTATCCGTGGAAAGCAGACGCCGCTGGTTTGAAGAGCATTCGCCCGACAGGCGCCCGTTGTGGGTGGTGAAGGACGAAGGTCGCGTCGTCGCCTGGTTCAGCTTCTCCTCCTTCTACGGGCGGCCGGCGTACATGGGTACGGCGGAAGTCAGCATCTATATCTTCGCGGATTACCGATCGAGGGGACTGGGCAAACGGCTGGTCCGGATGGCGATCGAGGAATGCCCGCGTCTTGCGGTCAAGACGCTTGTCGGCTTCGTGTTCGGACACAACGAACCGAGCTTGGCGCTTCTGCGGGCATGCGGATTCGAGCAATGGGGCTTTCTTCCGAAGGTCGCGAACCTCGACGGTATCGAACGCGACTTGGTTATTTTGGGGCTGCGGGTCGGCTAGAGGAGGGCAGAGGGTTCGAGAGAACCGGGGATCATGAAAATAGCGAAAATCCTGCTGCTTGTACTTGCGGTTGCCGCCACTTTGCTTCTCGCATCCTGCGGCAAATCCGGAGGCAAGCAAGAGAGGACCATCTTGCTCGTCTCGGCTGCCGCCAGCTTAAAAGACAGCTTGGAACGGATCGGCGCGGATTACGGGAAGGACCACCCCGAGGTCGACATCCGGTTCAATTACGGTTCGTCCGGTACGTTGCAGAAGCAAATCGAGCAAGGAGCGCCCGCCGACCTGTTCCTGTCCGCCGGCCGCAAGCAGATGGACGCTTTGACGGCGAAGAAGCTGGTTAGCGAAAGCCGCGATGTGTTGTCCAACCGGTTGGTTCTAATCTTGAGCGCGGATTCACGCGAACGCGTCGAGTCGCCGGAGGCGCTGCTGAAACCGGGATACCGCAACATTGCGATCGGCGAGCCGAACACCGTCCCTGCCGGTATGTACGCCAAGCAAGCGCTAACCGCGCTGGGGCTGTGGGACAAGCTTCAAGACAAACTCGTGTTTGCCAAGGACGTGCGGCAAGTGCTGACCCTCGTGGAGTCGGGCAATGCCGATGCCGGATTCGTGTACCGCACCGATGCCGGACCGTCCGAACGGGTCGCCGCGGCGCTCGACATCCCGGATGATGCCCACGATCCCATCGTCTACCCGTTCGGAATCGTGGCCGCCTCCAAGCACCCGCAGGAAGTATCGGCTTTCTATCGGTATTTGACGTCGGAGCCGGCGCTTCAAGTGTTTCGAGACCATGGATTTCGTATACAATGAGGTCATGACAAGAGCGAGAGGTGATGGAAGATGACGGATCGGCTAAATGGGGCGCTGGAGCAGGCGACGTTCGCCGGAGGCTGCTTCTGGTGCATGGTGAAACCATTCGACGAAATGCCGGGGATCGAGAAGGTCGTTTCCGGCTATACGGGCGGGCATGTGGAAAACCCGACTTACGAGCAGGTTTGCAGCGAAACGACGGGACATACGGAGGCGGTCCAGATCACGTTCGATCCGGAGCAGTTCCCCTATCGGAAGCTGTTGGATATCTATTGGCGGAACGTCGATCCTACCGATGCGGGAGGCCAGTTCCACGACCGGGGCTCCTCTTACCGGCCGGCGATTTTCTACCATAACGAGCAGCAACGGGCGCAAGCGGAAGCGTCGAAGAGGGAGCTTGAGGAAAGCGGCCGGTTCCCGAAACCGATCGCGGTGGCGATCGAGCCGGCATCCGCCTTCTATCCGGCGGAAGAGTACCACCAGGATTATTACAAGAAGAACCCGATCCGCTACAAGTATTACAGCAGAGGCTCGGGTCGCCCGGATTTCCTCGCCCGGCACTGGAACACGGACCAAGATCGCGAGCAGCTCAGAAGCAAGCTGACTCCCATGCAGTTCGAAGTCACGCAGAACAATGCGACCGAGCCGCCTTTCCGCAACGAATACTGGAACAACCACGAAGAAGGGCTCTACGTCGATATCGTATCGGGAGAGCCGTTGTTTACCTCGCTCGACAAGTTCGATTCGGGCTGCGGCTGGCCGAGCTTCACCAAGCCGATTCACGCCGGCACCATCGAGGAGAAGGAAGATTACTCGCATGGGATGATCCGTACCGAAGTGAGAAGCCGCGCGTCGGATTCGCACTTGGGGCATGTCTTCCCGGACGGGCCGAGAGAAGCCGGGGGCCTTCGGTACTGCATCAACTCAGCGGCGCTGCGCTTCATTCCGGTCGACCGGCTGGAGGAGGAAGGATACGGCCGGTATCGGAGTCTGTTCGGGAAGTAAGGTTTCAGCCATGCAATCGGATTGTGTGCAGATCGCATATAAGCAAAAAAAACGGCTGTCACTTCGACGAAGTGCGCAGCCGTTCTCTATTCAACCATTTGTTCCAGAATCCCCGCAACTTGCCCGACAGCGGACTCGCATTCGGTTTTCGCTCAAGAGCCTGCTTGAGGTACATGCCCAGGCGGCTGTTCCGGTTCCATTCCTCTTGCCGGAGTTGAATCATTTTCTCGACGTAATACGTGCTTTGGATTTGGATCATTCGCGTTCTCTCCTTGGTTATGGGTTGTCTCGGGCCGGCGGCGGCCGAACCATCGATGCCAGAATTTCCGATTGGGATGCGAATACGGCACGGTCTGATCCGGAGCTACCAGATCGGCATCCGCGTATCGGTTCATGTTTCGAACCATCTCCGCCTGCCGCAGCTCCATCATTTTCTCGACATGGTAGTGGTTGTGGTGCTGTATCACTTCCATTTTCCCCCTCTCGGTTACGACCTCATTATGCTTCAGTCAAAAGGGGATAAAAAGTGAAGATTGAATGAAAAATACTTCCTCTTTTTTTCACCTAACGCAGGGCAACAAAAAAGGCGGCCGTCACTTCACGGAAGTGTTGAGCCGCCTGCCGGGGAACCATTTGAGCCAGAAGCTTTGCCGGTTCCCGGTATGAACTTGCGCGTTCGAGGGGTCGGAGATGATTTCCCGGATATAAAGCCCCGATCGAACCCTTTTGTTCATTTCCGCTTGGCGGTATTGCATCATTAACTCTTCGTGGAAAGTACCATACGTTTGAAACATTGGAACACCTCCTCTTTCCGGTCTGTATCCTCATTATGCTCTCGTCAAAAGAGGATAAAAAGTGTAGAATCGATGTAAAAGATTTCCCCTTTTTTCCACCCAGGAGGAATACGATCCTATGCAGACGGCAACGGCGGAACGGTATCTGGATTTGTATCAGCGTTTCGTAGATGGCTCGGGGATTGGCGCTCCCGTCGAGGTTTCCTTGGAGGAGTTGGCCGACACGCTGTATTGCTCGACCCGGAACGTGAAGCTTGTCCTTCGCAAAATGGAGGAGGACGGGTGGATCGACTGGTTGCCGGGAAGAGGACGTGGCAACCGATCCCGGCTCGTTTTCCGTACGGACCGGGATTCCCTGCTGCTGGACGTCGCCAAGAAAATGGCCCTGCGCGGGGATTACAAGCAGGCGTTCGAAATGATCCACGCTTACGGGGAAGGGACGAACGTCAAAGAAAGATTCACCGAATGGCTGGATCTGCACTTCGGCTACCGAACGGAAACGCCGGACGGCAAACGGCAGGTGGATACGCTGCGCCTGCCGGTTCATACGCCGATTCATACGCTGGATCCGGCGGAAGTGTACAGCGCCTTCGATGGGCATCTGGTTCGGCAGCTATTCGACCGGTTGGTTCAATACGATGCCGCCTCCTGCCGTGTCATGCCCGCTTTGGCCCATGCGTGGGAGAAAAACGGCGATGCGACGGTGTGGCAATTCCATTTGCGCAAGGGTGTCCGTTTTCACCACGGACGCGAGTTAACGGCGGATGACGTGATTTTCACCTTGGATCGGCTGCGGGAAGGCAAGAGCCACAGCTGGGTGCTGCGGACGCTGGTCAAGGCGGAAGCCTTGGGTTCGCGGACCGTCCGCATCGAGTTGAATAAGCCGAACCGGATTTTTCACCGGTTCATGTGCTCGGCGGCCGTCTCGATTCTGCCGCGGGACTTGGTCGAGCAGGACGAAGCACGTTTCTGGAGATGCCCGGTCGGCACGGGTCCGTTTATGGCGACGGAATGGACGATGGATCGTTTCGTGATGGCTGCGCACACCGATTATTTCATGGGCAGGGCCCATGTGGACGGCGTCGTGATCGCGTTCATGCCGGAAGAGCACGGGGGTTGTTCGCAGAGAAGCTGGGAGAAGCTGGTTAGCGATCATGAGGTCTCGGAAACTAGCCCGGAAGAAGAGTGGCAGACCGTGGAGACGTTATGGCAGGGTTGCACGCTGCTCACTTGGAATCTGATGAAGGAAGGTCCGCAGCGGTCGATGGCGTTCCGGCGAGCCATCGATGCGTTGATCGACCGGAACGCCATGATCCGCGATCTCGGCGACGACCGAATGTACCCTGCGCGCGGTTTCCGTCCGGACGAGTCGATGCCGAATTGGAATGACGAATCGGAACCTGAACGGGCGCTTGCTTTACTCCGCGAAGCGGGTTACGACGGGACGCCGGTTACCTTGTTTGCCCGGGGCGTCCATGTGGAGGATGCGGAGTGGATCGGCAAGCAATGCGCGAAGTACGGGGTGAACATTCGGGTTCGACGGATTGACAAGAGTACGGCCGAGAAGCACGACTTCTCGGATGCGGACGCGATCCTTTACGGGATCAAATTCGCCGAGGACGATGTTTGCGAAATCGAGACCTACGAACAGGCCGGCAGCTATTTGAAGGAAAATCTGGATCCGGAGCTTCAAAGGTGGGCCAGGGAGATGATCGACCTTGCGCTCGATGCTCCGAATGCCGATGAGAGGCGCGTATTCCTGGAACGGATCGAACGCCGTTTGAGGGAGGAGGCGCACGTCATGTTCCTGATCCATAAGAAAGTGAATACGTCTTTCCAGCCGGGAATCCGCGGGGTAACCATGGGCCCGCTCGGCTGGATCGATTTCAAGAACGTTTGGGTCCAGAGCGCGGATTGACTTCCAGAACCGCGGGTACATCCTCCGCGGTATTTTCATGCCCGTCGTATGGGGAGGGTTTTTCCCGCGGGATTTGATACAATAAGGGAGAAGCTGGAAGCGACTATGCGAAGGGGATGGGTTCTCATGGCGGCAGGCAGAATCGAGAAGGACTTTCTGGGCGAGAAAGAGGTCCCGGCTGACGCGTATTACGGCATTCAGACGATGCGGGCGGTGGAAAATTTCCCGATCACGGGCGTGCCCGTCCATGCCGAGCTGTTGTGGGCGTTGGCCCATGTGAAGAGGGCTGCGGCGCGCACAAACGCCGAGCTGAAGCTGATGCCGGAACGGATCGCGCAAGCGATCATCCGCGCGGCCGACGAGGTGGCGGAGGGCAAGTTCGCGGACCAGTTCATTTCCGATTCGATCCAGGGCGGCGCGGGAACGTCCATCAACATGAACATGAACGAGGTGTTGGCCAACCGGGCGCTGGAATTTCTCGGATACGCCAAAGGGGATTATTTCCACTGCAGCCCGAACAATCACGTGAACATGGCCCAATCGACGAACGATGCCATTCCGACCGCGCTCCGCATCGCGGCTTACCGGCTGACCCAGCTGCTGCTTGAGGCATTGGAGGGGCTTGTCGGCGGCTTCTCTCTCAAGGAGGGGGAATTCGACGACGTGGTCAAAATGGGCCGAACCCATTTGCAGGACGCCGTTCCGATCCGATTGGGACAAGAATTCGGCGCTTACCGCCGGGTGTTGGAGCGGGATGTGGCGCGAATTCGGCGAGCGGCCGATAATTTGCTGACGGTCAATCTCGGAGCGACGGCGGTCGGAACGGGATTAAACGCCAAAGTCGAGTACATCGCGCGGGTCGTGGAACATTTGGCGAAGGATCTGGACATGCCGCTCCGTACGGCGGACGACTTGGTGGACGCGACCCAGAATACCGACGCCTATTCGGAAATGTCCGCCTCGCTCAAGGTATGCGTCGTCAACCTCTCAAAGATCTGCAACGACATCCGGATGATGGCCTCCGGACCGCGCGCGGGCCTGGCGGAGCTCATGCTTCCTCCCCGGCAGCCGGGTTCCTCCATCATGCCGGGCAAAGTGAATCCGGTCATGGTCGAGGTGGTGAACCAGGTGGCCTTCCAGGTCATGGGCAACGACCATACGATATGCATGGCCTGCGAAGCGGGGCAATTCGAATTGAACGTGATGGGGCCCGTGATCGCCTTTAATCTGCTGCAATCGCTGAAGGTTTTGCGTAATGCGGCGGACGTCTTCCAACGCTTCGCGCTGGATGGCATGGAAGCGAACCGGGAGCAATGCCGCGCCTATGTGGACCGCAGCTTCGGCATCGTGACCGCGCTGAATCCGCATCTCGGTTACGAAGTGGCGGCGAGGCTGGTCAAGGAAGCGACGGCGACCGGGATGCCGATCCGCGAACTCATTCTGGAGAAGAACATCCTGACGCCGGATGAGATCGACGTCATTCTAGACCCGATCCAGATGACGACGCCCGGCATCGCAGGTGAGTGGCTGTTGACCGGACGGGACCGGGAGGAAAGCTGAGGTCAGCGGTCGAAATCGCGCATGCGTGAAGGAAGGGTTGTCCCGAAGGCCATGGATATGGCTGGGGACAGCCCCTTTTTATGAGAGCTTATCTGACGTAATAAATACATCATGCATTTGCAGAGCCGGACCGATCGTGTAAAATGGTTGAAACACTTGCAAACGGCCCATTCGGGAGAGAAAGGGAACAAGATGAACGTACGCAAAATACGCTTGGACGAATCATCGGGAGCCCATGCCGGCACCGGCGAAGATCGGGACGAATACGAGAAGGATTACGCGCGGCTGATCGGTTCGCCGTCGTTTCGGCGGCTGCAGGGCAAATCCCAGGTGTTCGGAGCGGGCTCCGGGGATTACTACCGCACGCGGCTGACCCATTCGCTCGAGGTTTCCCAGATCGCGAGAGAGGTGGCGCGGAAGCTGGTCAAGAACGACCCGTTTCTCGCCCGCAAGGAGCATCCGGGCCTCATGATCGATCCGGATGTCGTGGAATGCGCGTCGCTCGCGCACGATTTGGGGCATCCTCCTTTCGGACACAAAGGAGAAGAAGTGCTGAACCGGCTGCTGATGGAGGAACACGGGCTGAAGTTCGAAGGGAACGCGCAAAATTTCCGCCTGCTCATGTTCCTCGAGAAACGGGCGGGAAGCGACAGCGGCCTGGACTTGACCGCCTCCGTGCTGCTGGCCGTGAACAAATATCCGTATTGCATTGACGAGCCGGGAAGGCTCAAGGGCGTGTTCCGCTCGGAATGGGAAGGGATCGAGCACCTTCGCCATCTCTGGGGCATGCCGGCGGGCTGCGCGACGCTGGAAGCCCAGCTCATGGACTTATGCGACGACATCGCGTATTCGACGCACGATTTGGAAGACGGGATGCGGGCCGGCAAAATCCAGATGAACCGCTCCTTCTTCGAGGACGATCGCGTGATCCGCAGCCTGATGCAGGAAATCGCGAACGACACGACGAACGAGGATATGGTCTGGGACCAGGTGGACATGTACGCGATGGTCAAGCGGGTCCTCATCCAATTTCTCGAGCAATGGGAGCAAATCTACGCCGAGAACGGCGGGGAACCTTCCCGGGCCAGGCGCGAGATCAAAGCCAGGTGGGTCGGCAAGTTCGCCAGCCAAGTGGGCTTCATCGACGATCCGAAGACCGGATGGAAACGGGTCACGTTTATCCGGGACGGAGAGGAGAACCTGGAGCTGCTGAGGACGATGGAAATTCTGAAGAAGCTGGCTTGGGTAACGCTGATCCAGGATTTCCGCGTACAGCGGCTGCACAAGCGGAGCGAAGTGATGATCGGTCGGCTGTGGGAGAGCTTCAAGGGCTACGAAACGGGTCATCAGATCGTGCCGCCGGACTGGCTGGAGAACTACGAACGGCAGAAGAGCCGATGGCCATGGGAGCGGCTTGTCGCGGATTATATTTCCGGGATGACGGACGCATACGCGGAGAAGGTATACGCCGAATTTTTTGCTAGTGCGTCCAATACAAAATGGGGTTTATCTATATACGACCGCGACTGATGAAGAACCGGTTTTTCAATCCCTTGGGCCGCGTCAGTGGCGTTTGTAAGGTGATGGACTTGAATACGATCCAATCATTTCTTGCTTCTGTCCATCTTCTAACGTGGGCCAATCGACCATGTGCGTTAGTTGCTTTTAACTTTGTCGTCATGCTCTTTGTCCGGGCCGAGTAGTGAGAGGGCGTTATATAAATCCTTCACTCGCTCGGCTTCTTCATTCAGACGGTCCCGCAATTTTCGTTCATGGTACAACCTGTCAAGGGAAACAGCTATAAATCCTTTATACGCGTCATTTTTGGATATCTGTTTTTCTGCATAGCGGATATTATCGTAGTTTGATTTTTCACCGTCCAATCTCTTAGCGGCAACTATTTTTTGTTTTTATATACGAATGAGAAATCAGGTTTTTCCACTTGACTTTAAACCCTGACATCGCAAACAGTTTGGCAGGCGGGGAAGATCGTAAATTACGGCGGTCCCATCGAAAACCACAATGATAAGGACGTTATCATTAATGAAGGTACGTTTTTCACATTTTTATTCTTTGGGATCTGCCGGATAAACTTGTCGTTTTCGTCGTATATCATGATGCTCTACTCCATAATAGCCCCCCATGTGGTGAAAAGTAGAAGGATCTCTTCTTCTCGTGTTATGGGAACTCCAATACGCTGCCCATTGATTCCGAGATAGTATATTCGCACTATCAGGACTTCGAATTTTTTTACCAAACTCCTCCATTTGAACCATGAAAAAAAGCCGCTCAGTAGAGCGACATCGAGAACTGCGTGTCAGCAAACTATTTTGCTCAGTAACACTGGTCAGACCATGCGGGTAACACCAAACTGTAGATTAAAGAATCAAATTTCAAACTACAAATTTTGTTAAAAGTTTGTTAAACGACATATTACGACATAGATCGCTATATACTTTTCCAACAATTGGGTGGTATACTCCTGTCAAGCAAGAATTCACTTTTTTGAATTTAACTTGACAAACTATTACGGTGTTGATCTCCCTGGATAACAGAAAGAACCATTACCAGTTAACTTTGGCGGGTCGGCTGGTAATGGTTCCGGTAGCCTAACCTCTTTGCAACTGCAAAGAAGTAGTCTATTTCATATTTTATCGCAAATGTATGCTCTTGTAAATTATGTTGATAAGCTGGCCAGCTATCATATAAAATTAATGGAAGGGAATGCGACTATGAATACGAACAAATCGAACTCACCTCGGTTCAACAAAAGAAGAAGACGTGTCGTTAGTCGTGCAATTATCTCCTCGGTTTCAGCATTATTGCTTCTTTTCAGTAGTCTATCTTCAGCTGGAGCAGCTTCTGAAAAGAAATCTCCTTCTGTGACTTACGCACCTGAGTCACCGACCACAATCAATGGTGTGCCTGAAACCAGCGATAGTGGGGGCAGGATTACTCCCATGCTCAACTATAAGGTTTCAACCACCTATAACGCGAGCACAGGCTATCCAGTTCAATATTTCAAGCTCATTGCAACAGCCACACATGATAATAGGAATTCTGCGGGATTATTTAAATTAGGTCTCAAAATAGAACAATCTACATCACAAGGATCTGAATTCTCCGGTAATATTGAATTTTCCGGAGAGGTTAAAGTTGCAATATTTGCCGGAATCCAAAGTAAGGTCGGCTATTCAGTAAAAGAAACAAGATCTTATAACGAGGCAGTAGGTTGGAATGGCACTATGGATTGTCCTGCATATAAGTATTGCACATTTGATGCATTTTATGAAGGTGTTGCATCAGGCGGAACAGTTGTTGAGAAATGGTACTCTGACTCGCTTGGTGGATATTATACTAATAGTTACCCCGTTAATGTAAAAGTTCATCCCACTGCTCTTAAAATAAATAGCAGATCTACTACTTCGCCGTAAACCTTTAAAGTGATTAAAAGGGCAGTTAAAGATCTTCTTTAATTGCCCTTTAATACAAGGAGAATGTATGAAGAGAAATTTTCTGTTTCTAGTATTATTAGCATTGTTAAGTTCATGTTCTACTAAGGAAGTTCAAAAGGAGAACACTGAACCGCTGTCGTATACAGCTTTTATTGAAAAAGTGCTGAAAGTAAAGAGCAGCTTCGAAAGTTCTCAATATAAATTAATATCTGAGGAAATCCTTTCAAATATAACAACCTCATTTCCGTCGAATTTAATTGATAATTCAAGAAGCTCCGATACCCTATCTAATGAGGATCAAAGCCCTCAAAGATACGAGTGGTATTACAAACAAACATCCGGGGAACTACTAATTAAAGTGAATTTTATCTACGCACCAGAAAACATTACCAGCAAATTCATGTCAATTAGCACAATCTCTCCAGAGGATAATTTCAATATCTTGGAAAAGGAAATCAAGAGACCTTATTTAAGGACTTACATAATTAATTTAAAAGGAAGTATCCTCATTATTGAATTTCTTTCGTCGCAGAACAAGAATAACAGTTTTTTCAATGATTCAGGTTTGTTTTATCAAGAATTTGAAAAACTACTCATTAATTTTTAGGGAAATCCCCGCACTTGCGGGGTCATTTCATTTTGTCGCCTCCTTCAGTAACGCATGACAATATTGGTCCCAGTGAATCTTACTACACCAAGCACAACACCTTTTCTAACGCTCACTTCTTTTACCGCTTCTTGAGCAAGTGAAGTTGCGCGATATGTCTGTTCAAAGCGATAATGGGATCGAAACTCATTTCTATGGCTCACCCTTTGTTGCTTGATGACCATATTATATGCGAACGTTAGTTCTGGATATGCACTTACCTCAGGGTTGAGAGGGTACGGGCCAGTCAAAGCGCAAGCGTTGCGGCTTATAAGAAGAGTGGCCGTCGGAGACGATTGTGCTGCCAGGTTCAACAAGCTTATGGGCGACGCGCTTGATCTCTTCGATCGATACGCTCTCGATGACCTGAACTCGAAGATATTGTGGACGATTCTTCTTGTCCTTGGAAAGAGCGATGACCGCTTTGGCTTTGTCGGTTCCACGTCCGTCCTTGCCCTTGCGCGGCGCTCCAAAGTAGGCATCGCCCATGTCCACTGTGCCTGAGAGTTTGTACTGATCGTCGCGATCGGCCATTGCAGCGCGAATCTTTCGCATCAAGCGCTGAGCCGTACGGTAGTTGAGGTCCAGGATTTGCGACAGGGACAGCACCGACTTTCCGCGCTTGTCGTGTGCAACCAAATAGAACGCCCAAAACCAAGTGGTCAGTGGCAGTTTCGTTTTGTGAAGTAGAGTGCCCGCCGTCACAGAAGTCTGATAGTGGCAAGCTTGGCATTCGTATAGCTGTCGGGTCTGAATGTAGTAGTAAGCATCGTGCTTACACTTTGCGCAAACGAAGCCGTCCTTCCAGCGCTTATGCGCCAGATAATCGGCACACTGTTCCTCGGTGGCAAATTCCTTTTGAAATTGAAGACCGCCATGTTGTGGAGTCAAATGTAGGTAATATTGTGTCGTTTGGGAGCCGGTCCGGTTCGATTTACGAAAGGGACTAATCGGAGTAACAAGAGGGGAGAAGGGGGACATGCTAGCCATCGATTTGTCGGGCAGAACCGCGCTTGTCACGGGGGCGGCCGGCCAGCTCGGCCGCGTCATGATCCGCACGCTCGCGCGGGCGGGGGCGGATGTCGTCATCCATTATCAGAGCAGCGGGAAGAAAGCTGCGGAGCTTCTGGAAGAAGTGAGGGGCATGGGGCGCCGCGGCATGATCGTGCAAGCCGACGTCACGAACCGGGAGTCGGTCGCGGAGATGAAGCGCAAGACGGCGGAACAGCTCGGACACGTCGACATCGTGGTGGCGAACGCGGTGATCCAGTATCAATGGACTTCGGTGCTCGAGCAGCCGCCGCAAGACTACGAGAGCCAATTCGAGTCATGCGTCATGCAAAATGTGTACTTGGCTCAGATTTTCGTGCCGGACATGATCGGCAAGAAATACGGGCGGATGATCGGCATCAATACCGAATGCTCGATGCAGAACTTCAAGACGCAGTCGGCATACGTGGCCGGCAAACGAGGGATGGACGGCGTCTACCGCGTGCTGGCCAAGGAAGTCGGAGAGCATGGCATCACCGTCAACCAAGTGGCCCCGGGCTGGACGATCAGCGACCGGGACCGCGAGAACAACGCCGAACGCAGCGAAGCGTACGAGCGCTCGGTGCCGTTGGGTCGGCGAGGAACCGATCAGGAGATCGCGAACGTGGTTGCGTTCCTGGCCTCGGACCTCGCGAGCTTCATCACGGGCGCATACGTGCCGGTCAACGGCGGCAACGTGATGCCGGCGATATAAGCAAGCTCGCAACGACCGTCGTTATGCCGGCATCGGACGTTTGAAGAAAGCGACGACGTCGTTGCCTCTCGGCACGACGGAGACGAGCTCCCAGCCGTACCGGCCCCAATCGGCCAAGACCTGGTCCAGCGTCCAGCTGTATCTTTGTCCGTCATCTGCGGGATGCAAGGCATCCGCGATCGCGATGTCGGACGCGTATTCCCAACGGATCCCTGCGGCTTTCGGATCGTCCGGGCCGGGGAGCCGTTCTTCCGGGAGGTCCCATCTGACGCGGGTTGCGGCGCGGGACAGCGCCTCCAGGATGGCGTCCCTGTCCACGGCCTCCATGGGCAGGAGGCGGGGCGCACGGGGCAAGCGGAACGATTTATGGGAATGGTAGACCTGCAAAATCATCGTCCCGAGCGGGGTTCCGTCCCCGTGACGGACGACGTACCACGCGCAGCGTTCCCTTTCCTCCGGGGGGCCCCAGGATTCCACCGAGTTGGCTCGATTGAAGCCGCCTTTGACGAGATAACCTTCCGCGGTCAGATGTTCGATCACGGGGGTCATGAAGTGATGGATCCACACGCCGTAGGCGCGGTCTCCGAATTTCTCGAACATCTCCGCGAGTTCATCTTTCTTGTCTTCAAGGACGGTTCTCCACGAAGCGTTTAGAATGGGGTCGACCGAACGGACGAGGGATGCGATAAGGGATGGGGTCATCGTAAGCACTCCTTTTGCTGTTTTCAATTTAACAACGATAAATTATAATTGAACAGTGTTAGAATAATGCAGGAATGCGCACGTGTCAACCATAAAGGAGGGAAAACATGGCAAGAAGACGCATTCGCCCCCCCGCGGCCGAGACGGATACGTCAGCTTCGGAGGCGCTTCATACGCCGCTCGACCGTTCGAGGATCATGAACGCGGTCATCCATTTGCTGCAAACCGAGGGGCTGGACGCCTTAAGCATGCGCAAAATCGCCGATGCCCTAGGCGTGAAGGCGGCGGCCCTCTATTACCACATCAAGGACAAAGACCAGCTGCTGCGCGAGTTGGCGGAACGGATCGGCTCGGAGGCGGCGTTTCCGGATTCGGATCTTCCGTGGCAGGAGCAGATCCGGCAATGGGCGATGAACTTCCGGACGACGCTCCATCGGTACCGGGACTCGGTGCGGATCATGAACGCCACGTTCGCCGCGAGCCCCCATCGGATGGCGCATATCGAATACCTGTACAAGGTGCTCGTGGAAGCCGGCTTTCCGGACGCGCAAGTTCCTTGGATGGCGGCCATGCTCAAAAATCAGATTTACGCGTTCGTGGACGAGGAGAGCCGTCTGACCGACCGTGCGCAGCGGGAGAACGCGGACATGGCCGGACTCGGAGAAGCTCAAGCCCATCGGTTCGAGTCGCTCCCCCCGGACCGATATCCGCATGTAACCAGGCTGGCCTCCTACGCGACCTCCGTCGAATGGGACCGGGAGTTCCGGTTCGGATTGGACGTCTTGTTGGCCGGTTTCGAATCGAAATGGAAACAAGAGTGATATCTGAAGGTATTTTGATAGAATTGTTGAATATCTTACAAAAAGTAGAGGGCTATCTAACAATAGTCCTCTATTCTATTTAATGAATCGAAGAATGGGGAGGTAAATCATGCTGAAGAGGCTTCGAAAACGTTTTTTGAGACTCGGATTGGCCGCACTGGTTCTCGCATCCGTCATGCCCGCTTTCCAGCAAGCCGCCTATGCCGAAAGCACGGTCCTTACGGTTGGCCAAGCGATCGCGAACAACAGCGGAACGGCGACCGTCGAAGGCTTTGTCGTCGCGCATACGACGGGAACCAACGCGTATGATTTCAACGCACCGTTCGCCAACGACTTCAACCTGGCGTTGGCCGACAGTCCGACCGAACGCTCGGCAGCCCATTTGCTGCCCGTGCAAATTCCGGCTTCATTCCGCCCCCAATTCGGGCTGCTGAGCAATCCGTCCTTGATCGGTTCGAAAATCCGGGTTACCGGGACGCTGAAAGCCTACTTCTCGGTTCCCGGACTGCAGAGCCCGACCGCGATCGAGAAAGTTTCTTCCGGCGACCCGAACCCGCCCGAGCAAGTTTCCATTGCGCAAGCCAAAGGACGCCTCGGCCAAACCGTGATCCTTCAAGGCGTCGTGACGGCGGACAATTCGGCCGTCGGAGGCGGCAAGCTGTCCACGTACGTTCAGGACGCAACGGGCGGCATCAATCTCTTCGATCCGGCTCCTCTTGATTTGAAGGAAGGAGATTGGGTCCAAGTTACGGGCGTGATCGCGGATTACAGAGGCCTCGCCGAGATCATGCCGGTTCCTGGCGGCGTGACCGTTCTCCAATCCGGGCAGCCGCTCCCCGCTCCGCTCCCCGCCACGATCGCGGCGCTGAACGATCCGGCTCAGGCGGAACCGCTCGAAGGCAGGCTGGTGAAGCTGACCGGCTTCATCCAAAGCGTACCTTCCTCCCCGGCCGGAGGCGGATTTAACGTTTCGCTGATCGATGCGGATTTCAAAGGCATTACGCTGCGCGTGATGGAAGGCTCCATGGATATCAGCCAGCTGCAGCCAGGCAAATGGTACGAGATCACCGGCATCGCAAGCCAGTACAACAGCTACCAGGTGTTCCCTCGCAAAGCGGCCGACTTGGTCCTGCTGGAACCGCAGCCGCCAGCTCCCGCCGCTGCCGGCGAGTATTCCTCTATCGTGGAGAGCGTCGTGGACGGGGATACGATCCATTTGAAAACGCCTGTGCTCGGCACGGATAAGGTGCGGTTCGTCAACATCGATACGCCGGAAACCTACCATACGCCGAAGAACGAGTTGGATCAGAATCAGCTCGATCACGGGCTGGCCGCCAAGGCCTATATCCATACGCTGCTGAAAGCAGGCGACGAGGTCACGCTCAAAGTCGGCCAAGAGGCCACCGACGATTACGGCAGGCTGCTCGCCCAAGTTATCCGCAAATCCGACGGCCTGAACGTGAACCTGGAAATGGTGAAGCAAGGGATGGCGGTTTCCTACTTCATCTGGCCGATCGGCGACGATTACGAAGTTTACTCGCAAGCCGTGAAGCAAGCGTACGACGCCAAAATCGGCATCTGGAACGAATCGAATCCGCTGCTGGAGCTGCCCTTCGTCTTCCGCGCGCGGGAGCAAGGCAAAGGCCTGACCCGGTACGTCGGCAATTATTTCACGAAGAAATATGTATCTCCCGAACAATGGGCAGCCGTCCCGGTGGAAGCGCGCGTGTTTTTCGCATCCCCCGCGGAAGCGGAAGCGAACGGATACCTCCCGCAAGGCGCAACGCAGGAGAACGTCAAGGTCCAGCTGCTCGGCATGAACGACCTTCACGGGAAGATCGACGTAACGGCCACGGTAAATGGCGTGAAGTACGGCCGCGCCGAATACTGGGCGGCTTATCTGCGCCAGCGGGAAGCGGCCAATCCGAACACGCTGATCATGCACTCCGGCGATATGGTAGGGGGAAGCTCTCCGGTTTCGGCGCTGCTTCAAGACGAACCGACGGTGGATATCCTGAACGCGCTCGGATTCGATGTCGGAACGCTCGGCAACCACGAATTCGACGAAGGCGTGGACGAAATGCTGCGCCTGATCAAGGGCGGCGACCATCCGAACGGAACGCCGAATTACATGGGAATGAATTTCCCGGTCATCGCCGCGAACGTGGAGTACAAAGACACGGGCGCAACGGTTCTGGATCCGTATGCGATCAAGGAAATCGGAGGCGTCAAAATCGGATTCATCGGCGTCGTGACGACGGATACCCCGAGCATCGTCATGCCGTCGGGGATCGCGAACGTCCGATTTACCGACGAAGCCGACGCGGTCAACCAATACGTGCCCGAGCTGAAAGCACAGGGCGTGGAGGCGATCGTCGTTCTGGCTCACGTCCCCGGCAATCAGGACGGGACGACGGCGACGGGCGAAATCGCGGACCTCGCGAACCGCGTGGACGATGCGGTTGACGTCATCTACGCCGCGCACAATCACGTGAAGCTGAACGCCGTCGTGGACCATAAGCTGATCGTGCAGGCGTGGGAGTATGGAGACGCCATCGTAGACGTCGATCTGGAGATCGACCCCGCGACTCATGATATCGTGAAGAAATCCGCCGAAATCGTCGACGTCGCGCAATCGGGGATCGCGCCGGATGCGGAAGTCGCGGCCATTATGAAGAAGTATGAGGATATGGTCGCTCCCAAAGTGAACGCTGTCGTCGGAACGAACGAAATCGCCCTCATCAAAGGTTATCCGACGAAAGGCGTTCTCGGCGACAATGCGCTGGGCAACCTGATCGCGGACGGCATGAGGTTCGCGATGAACAGCGACTTCGCGCTGATGAACGGCGGCGGCGTCAGGGACAATCTGGACGCCGGCCCGATCACGTGGGGCGAGCTGTTCAACATTCAACCGTTCGCGAATACTTTGGTGAAGGTCGACGTGACGGGAGCGCAGTTCGTCGACATTTTGAACGCCATGATCAGCCCGCAATACGGTCCGGACTCGTTCGTCGCCGGTGCTCGCTATACGTGGGACACGGCGACGAACAAAGTCGTAAGCTTGAGGCTTGCCAGCGGTCAGCCGGTGGATCCGAACGCCACTTATTCGCTCGTCGTCAATAACTTCATGTATAACCAGACCAACGCCAAGTATAAGCTGATCGCGCAATACGGCAAGAACGTGGTGCAAGGTCCGGAAGACGTCGCGGCGACCGTCGATTTCGTGAAAAGCTTTGCCGCGCCGATCCATTATGAGGCGGAAGGCAGAATCAGCACGGATCTCGCCGCTCCCGTAACCGAAGCGGCAGTGGACGGCGTCAGCGGCGAAGGCGAGTATAACGCCCAAGACGTGAAAGTGACGCTGACGGCTACGGACGGAACGGGGATCGGCGTCGCAGCTTCGCAATTCCGGATCGGAGGCGGAGAATGGCAACCGGCGATCGGCGGAACGTTTACGATCACGGCGGAAGGCCGCAATGTCGTCGAATACCGCTCCATCGATCAAGCCGGCAACGCGGAAACGGCGAAATCGCTGGTGATCCTGATCGACAAGACCGGTCCTTCGATCCAAAATCCGGGCGAGAGGAAGGTTTACCCGTTTGAGGACGTATCGATTCCGCTGGCCGCATCGGACAGCCTCAGCGGCGTTGACCGGGTTACGGTTACCCTGGATGGCGCTCCAACGGCAAATCCGCTCCGGATCGCACCCTATGCACTGGCCTTCGGCAGCCATGAAGTGAAGGTAACCGCAGTAGACCGCGCGGGCAACAAGAGCACGCTTGCCTTTACGGTCGTCGTGGCGATGGACGTCGCTCATCTGGATGATCTCGTACGGGCAGGGGCGGAAGACGGCAAAATCACAAGCAATGGCGTCATGAACAGCCTTCTGGCGAAGGTCGAATCGGAGTCGTTCCGCGCGTTGGCGAACGAAGTGAAGGCGCAGTCCGGCAAAAAAATCGACAAGACGTTCGCGGAACTGCTTCTGAAGGCCATCGAACAAATCATGAAGACAGAGAAAGCGGCATAAGCCTTATCTTCGGCAAGCAGCCCGGTCATCCCGGGCTGCTTGCTTGTTCCGGCCGAATCTTCGGGCAATGAAAATAATGGAACCCGGAAGGATATCCTAGTACGCAGATCGAACACCCGATGCGAGGAGGAATCCGTTCCGAGATGCGACCGTTCAAGCCGATGTCCCCGATCCGGGCGGACCGGCTGCCCGAAG
Organism: Cohnella sp. CFH 77786; assembly: GCF_019400745.1. Taxonomy (GTDB): domain Bacteria; phylum Bacillota; class Bacilli; order Paenibacillales; family Paenibacillaceae; genus Cohnella. The sequence continues at coordinate 30,820 of NZ_WJIB01000005.1, forward strand.
GCCCCGAGTGGAGCTACCAGCTCAAATGGGACGGGTACCGTCTCGTTGCCAGCCTGGACCAGGGCACGGTCCGGCTGTATACGAAGAACATGCTGCCGGCGAACGAGATGTTTCCGGAAATCGCGGCAGCTTGCTCTAGTCTGCCCGGCTCCCTGCTGCTCGACGGCGAGGCCGTCGTGATGGATCCTGAGACGGGCAGGCCGAGCTTTCAGCGCATGCAGCAGCGCAACAAATCGCGCAATGCGGAGGCGATCCTGCGGATGTCGAAGAACCTGCCGGTCCAGTATATCGTGTTCGACATCCTGCGGATCGGCGAAGAGAACCTGAGGCCGATTCCTTACGAAGAGCGCGATCGCAGGCTGCGCGAGCTGGCCGCCGATTGGCAAGCTCCGCTGTTCACGACGGACCGTTTCGCGGACGGTGCCGGTCTCTGGAGTTGGGTAGAACGGCACGGCTGGGAAGGCGTCGTCTGCAAGCGGCTTTCCTCGGCTTACCGGGAAGGCAAGGAGCATCGGGATTGGTACAAACGGAAGCTGGCGCCCGAATTCGACGTCGACATCGTAGGCATTCTTTGGAGAGAGGGGCGCGTGGCGAGCCTCGTCATGCGGGAGAATGGCGTATACTTCGGGCGCGTGTCGCTCGGGCTGAGCGGCGCGCTGAAGGAGAAGCTTCGGCCCATGGGCTCGGACGATCCGGCCCATTGCCTGCTGCCGCGCGCGCCGGCCGTCGCGAGGGGAGAACATGTACGCTGGCTCCGGCAACCGTTCGGCGCTCGAGTGACCGGGACCGAAATTACGGACGAAGGGATACTCCGCCATCCGAAAATCGTCTCGCTTCACCTATAAGTCCGGGAATGTCATCGGTTCGCATGCGCGGCCGATTTTTTTTCGGAAAATAGACTGAATTTCAGGATATTTTAATGCGATTCGTGTATTGTTAAGTTAATTGCACAGTTTTTCCAGGGAGAGGAACTCTATGGATTGGTTTAACGTATGGGTGGACAGGGCGGTGGAAGTGACGGGCCTGACCGGTACGACGATACTCGCCGTGACCTTTCCCTTGGCGGTGATTCAAGGCTTTCTCGGACTTTTTCCTTTCTCTACGCTTATCCTCGTGCACATCACGGCGCTCGGCGTGATCGATGGCCTCATTGCCAGTTGGGCGGCGGGCGCGTTGTCTGCCATCGTCGTATACCTGGTCTGCAAATTCCTGTTCGCCGAGCGGTTCCGGCGCAAGTGGGGGCATCGGCTCGAGCGGTACGAGAAATGGCAGACGTCCTTCGACCGGTACGGCATTTGGGCCATCATTCTGCTGCGGACGCTTCCGATCATGCCGAACAACCTCATTTCGTTCATGTCCTCGGTTTCTCCCATCCGGGCGTCTTCCTACGTTTGGTCATCGGTCATCGGGAACCTGTCGCACATTTGGCTCTTCGGGATCATCAGCTCGAAGCTTGTGTTTCCGGGCATGGATATCAGCCTGCTGATCGGTACTTACGCGGTGTTCTGTCTCGTGCTGCTGGCTGCCTTCGCGGCGTTCCGGTACCGGGAGCTTCGTTACGGAAGGCACGATAAGGGGGATCCGACGGCACTGTGAAACCGTGATTCCGGCAAAATCCGAAAAGAGGGAGCGTGCGGGAGTGAGCTGGGATTGCCGGCCTGTCAACACAGGCTTTGCATCCGGGCACCTAGTAGAGCACCTTCCACAAATAGAAAGTCGCATACGACTCCCAGCCGCTCCAGGAGGAGGACAATCGCTTGATTTCCGCGATCGTCGGCTTCCGGTCCGTTCCGAGCAATCGCTGGATGGCGAGGTGCAGCCCGACGTCGGCGATCGGGAAGGCAGATGGGTACCGCAGGCAGCGCATCGCGACGTAATGGGCGGTCCAGGGGCCGATGCCGCGGACGGCGGTCAGTATCCGCTCCGCCTCCGCGACGTTGCCGGCTTCCAGCAGCCGATCCTTCGTCAAGCTGCCGTTCGCGATGAGCGCGGCCGTTTCGATCAGATACTCCGCCTTCTTGACGGTCATTTGCAAGGGCGTGAGGTCCTCCGTCCGCAGGCCGGCAATCCGTTCGGCCGTCGGGAAGATCCAATGCCGGGCGCCGTCCGCGTCCGCCGCATGCTGACCGAACGACTCGACGAGTCGCCTCTTGAGCGTGTACGCGAAAGTCAAGTTGATTTGCTGACCGAGGATCGCCCAGCCGATCGCTTCGAACAGATCCGGGACGCCGACCAGCCGGAGACCGGAATAACGTTCGGCGGGGTCGCGGAGCAACGGGTCGCGGGAAGCCATATCATAAAAAGGAGACAAGTCCGTATCGAGGTCGAACCATTCGGCGATATACCGGACGAGCGGACCCCGAACGGCCGGCAGCCGGGACGAGTCAACGCCGTCGATGCGAATGCGAAGCCTTCCGTCTTCTTCGGAACCGATCGTCACGATCGGTTTTTCCTTTTCGACGGGAATGCAGCGGGTGACGGAGCCGCCGGCGGTCCGGAACAGGCATTCGTTGGAGGAACGGGACAGGTATCCGTGGATTTGGTCGAAGCTGAAGTGTCTGGGGGTATCAAGCAGCAGATCATCATGATCGCGATCCATTCGGACAGGCATCGGGAACTCTCCTTGGGTGCGTTTCGGTGAATGGCGGAAATTCTTTACTCTGTTGTAACACAAAAGCAGGCCCGAACGCTTTCGAAATCTTGCGCTCCCATTCGGCGACGGAAGATTGGCCTCGCGGGTGCCCGCGTTTTGGAAAATACGATCCGTTGCGGTAAAATGAGGACGTTAACGTCGGCGCCAGCCGCCGATCACATTCGCATGACGCGGAATGGAGGAATCATGGATGCATTACCGGACGCTTGGCAAAACCGGACTCCAAGTTTCGGAAATCGGCTACGGTGCCTGGGGAATCGGGAAATCGATGTGGATCGGGGCGTCGGACGACGAGTCGATCGCGGCGCTTAACCGTTCCATCGACCTTGGCCTGAACTTCATCGATACCGCACTGGGTTACGGCGACGGACATAGCGAGAGATTGATCGGAGAGGTTGTCCGCTCGCGGTCCGAGACGGTGTACGTCGCCACCAAGATTCCGCCCAAAAACATGCAGTGGCCCGCGCCGACCGGCATTCCGGCGGACGACGCTTTTCCGGCCGAGCACGTGATCGCGTGCACGGAACGGAGCCTGAGCCATCTCGGCCTCGATACGATCGACGTGCAGCAGTTCCATGTCTGGTCCGACGAGTGGGTCGGCCAGGGCAGTTGGCTGGAGGGCATCCGGAAGCTGAAGGAACAGGGCAAAATCCGGCATTTCGGCGTATCGATCAACGACTACCAACCGGCCAACGCGCTCAAGCTGATCGAGACGGGACTCGTGGACACGGTTCAGGTCATCTACAACATTTTCGACCAAAGTCCCGAGGACGAGCTGCTTCCTGCTTGCGCCAAGCATAACGTCGGGGTGATCGTCCGCGTGGCGCTCGACGAAGGCGGACTGACCGGACGCATCACGCCGGAGAGCACGTTCGAGGAAGGGGATTTCCGCAACCGTTATTTCGCCGGGGACCGGAAACGGCAAGTGTACGAGCGGGTTCAGAAGATCGTGTCCGATCTGGGGATCGGAATTGAGGACATGCCGGAGACGGCGCTTCGGTACGTGCTCAGCCATCCGGCTGTATCCACCGTCATTCCGGGCATGCGCACGGTTCGCCACGCGGAAAGCAACATGAGGGTGGGCGACGGGAAGGGATTGCCGCAGAACCAGGCGGAGAAGCTGAAAGCCCATCGCTGGGTCCGCGACTTCTATCGTTGAGGCTTGCGTCGAAGTAAGGACGCGAGAACGGGGCTGCCCGGAAGGCCGATACGACCTTTCGGGCAGCCCCGCCGCTTGTTACCGTGCGTCGTCGGGATCCGGCACGCTGCCGGGCGCCCGGCCCGGTTCAATGGTGACCGGAGCAGAGGTGTGCCGGGTTTCATGCCGCTCGGTGTCGGCGAACTCGTGTGTCATCAAGTCTCGCAGCTCTTCGTTCGGTTCCGAATTCGGATTCATGGACGCAGCTCCTTTCGGGTTCTTCCCTTCAGTCTGCCGGCGGCAAGGGCAAATTATCCATTGGAGATCCTCATTTACGTATCGCCGCGGGTAGTTTAGTATTATTCCATAAGCATGAAGAATACCGTCCGTCGGAACCGATCCGAAGACGTTAGAGGAGCTCCTGCCATACATTTATGAACAAAGCCCGTTTTTCCATCGCTTCCGTTATGATCGCCTTCATCCTGCTGATTCCGCCGAAAGGGGTTTTCAACGCTCACGCCCAAGCGGCCAAGGCCGCAGACCCCGACCACCCCGACATCGCCATCATCGGTTCCGAAATCGAAGGCATGTATCTGGCCCGCGCGGCTGCGGATGAAGGTTTGTCCGTCGTCGTCCTCGACCCCCGTCCCAAACCGGGCGGGCAGCTTCTCGAAGGAGAAATGCTCTTTCTCGACGAACCGCTGGGCGATAAAGGCCAAGTTTTGCTGCAAGGCCGGGTCAAGGAGCTGTTCGACGGCTTCAAAAGCGGCAAAATCCGCAAGCTCTCGGAATTCCGCGCTTACTACGATAAGCTGACGAAGGGCATCCCGATCGTCTCCGGCGTTACCCTCACCGGCGTCGATATCCGCCAACAACCGGACGCCACAGGCCGGTTCGTGGAATCGGTATCCTACCGGACGAAGGATGGCCGCGACAAAACCGTTTACCCCCGATATGTCGTGGAGAATACCGATTTCGCCGCGCTCACGTCCCGTCTCGGCTTGCGCCGGATTCCGGGGATGGAAACGATTTTCCGAACGCCGGACGGCTCGAACGATTACATGGCCGCTTCCCTGATGCTGAAATTCAAAAACGTGGATTGGTCCGCCTTCCAACGCGAAGTGATGCGGCTGGACAAAGGGAAACGCGAACAAAAATACGGCTCGGAAACCCACGTTAACGGCACGTTCACCTGGGGATTCGGCAAAGTGGGGGCGGGTTACAACTCCGGGTCGGACGAATGGTTTCTGCGCGGATTGAATACGGTTAATCAAAGGGGCGGAGAAGTGCTGATCAATGCGCTGCTGGTCTACGGCGTGGATCCGTCCAACGAAGAGAGCGTACGGCAAGCCGTCGAGGAAGGCAAACGGCAAACCCTGCGCATCCGGGACTATCTTCGTCAAACGCTTCCCGGGTGGTCCAAGGCCGAAATCAACGGCTATCCCGATTATTTGTACATCCGCGACTTCGACCGGTACGAAACGGAATACGTGCTGCAAGGCACCGACCTGATGAGCGGCCGAATGTTCTGGGACAATGTCAGCATCGGGGGCTACGAAATCGATCTGCAGGGAACGAAATCCAGCAAATGGGGGTCCCGCAAAGGAAACCCGGACAAATACGGGATGCCGCTTCGCTCCTTCCAAGCCAAGAGCTTCCGGAACGTCATCGTCGCGGGCAAGAACGTCGGCGCATCCGCCGTCGCGTACGGCAGCGCACGGATCCAAGCGCAGACCGCGCTTGCCGCAGAATCGATCGGCATTATCCTCGGCCAAATCAATGGGAAATACATGCTGGACGAGATGACGCCCGCCCGGATGAAAGCCTTGCAGGATTACATCCGCAGCAAGTACCGCATCACGTTGACCGGGGGCAATGCGGTCAACAAAATCACCGGTCTTACGGAAGACCAGAGGCGTGCTTTCAATCAAGGCCAGCTCGTCATTCCCTGATCGGAACGGAGGTGAGGAAGGTTGAAGGTCGTGGTGGTATCCGATACGCACATGCCCCGGATGGCGAAGAAACTGCCCGAACGGCTCGTACGCGAACTCGGGAGCGCCGACCGGATCCTTCACGCGGGCGATTGGACAAGCGAAGACGTGTACGAAGAGCTCGTACGGTATGCCCCGGTCGAAGGGGTGGCGGGCAATAACGACGGAGAAGCGCTGTCGGCCAAATTCGGCTTCCGGAAACGGATCCAGTGCGGGGAAGTTCGGATCGGGCTGGTGCACGGACACGGCAAGAATGCGCGGATCACCGCCGAACAGCAAGCCGCGGCGGCATTCGGACCGGATGAAGTGGACGTCGTCGTCTTCGGCCATTCCCACGTCCCCGTAAGCAAGAAGCAGGGCGGCGTCCTGCTGTTCAATCCGGGCTCGCCGACCGACAAGCGGAGACAGAAGCGGTATTCGTTCGGCATACTGGAGATCGACGGCAAGGAGATCAAGGCGAAGCACGTGTTCTATGACAGCAAGGAATAGCATCGGTGCCGGATCACGTCAGGGAGCGCGTCCCTGGCGTTTTTGCTGAGCGGAAGCGAGTGATGCTTTGCTGTTATTCAACAAATATTGACAGAAGTTGATTCCTTCTAGTACTGTACAATAATGGGAACCTAATCGAAGCTGAAACATTTTCCGATAGGGATTCGTATTCCATCACATATCTCGATTGAGAGGATGCAAGCCATGGACAAAGAAATGGTCGTGACCTTGTACGAGAAGCAGCCGGACGGCGGACTCTGCCCGATCGACGAGCGGGCGTGGTCGCTGAACATGGTCGCGGCGCTGGAGCACGTCAATTATTTGACGGTGGGGGGCCGGGAGTACGAGACCGTGGAAGGCCGGCTGAACTTGGATACGGGGAAGCTGGAGATTTTGGTCGTACCGATGCGAAACCAATGAGAAGCCGGAACGGAAAGGGGAACCGAGCTTGAAACGGGAAGACGGACCGGATGAACAGCTGATCGGCAAATTGTTTACTAAAGACGGCAAACCGCTGCGGATTTTGTCGACTTCGCTCGGCATCGCGCTGCTCGCGAACGCGGCGCTCTTGCCCGGCGCTTCAAGCGCCTCGTCCGCGGCAAGCGGGACGCAAGCGAGCGGAACGGCGGGACCGAAATTGGTGGAGTGGTCCACCGAAGAAGCGAAGAAATATTACGATCCGGCGGTCGATTGGAATCTTCCGCTGCCTGCGGATGGCGTCAAAGAAGAGGAGCAGACGGTCGTTGCGGGCGGTTCGTCCGATAACGTCGGTACCGGCGGCACGACGGTCATTCATACGACGTCCGGCTTCGGCTGGGATGATCTCATGCTTTATCATTTGCTCTTCAATAACGGATCGGCCTATTCTTCCGCCGGTTGGTCCTCCTCCCACCCGACCTACTACGGCGGGACCACGACCCGCTATCAACCCAAATCTTACTCCAGCGGGGCTTTCCAGAACAAGCCCGTTCCGGGTTCCTCCGTGCGTCCCAAAACTTCGGATACGACGGGGACGATTACCCGGCGTTCGACCTCGTCGAGCAAGGGCGGCATCGGCGGCACCTCCAGCGGATACAGCTCGTCCGGGTCTTCCAGCTCCCGTTCGTCCGGCGGATTCGGAGGATGACGGCCGGGGTTTTCGAGGTTGTCGGATACCCCGATCCCGACCGGTCGGCGAAGGTGGAGCTGCTGAAGGAAATGGGCTTCGGCTGGGCAGACCTGGAAGGCGAGTCCTATTGGATCGATCAGGTCGCGGTGTTGCGCAAGGACGTCTATCAAGAACTGGAACGCGCTTCGGGCATCCTGTGGCGCGTGTTCGATAAAACCGCGCGGTACCTGATCGGCAAACGGGATCTCTATCACTTGATCGGCATTCCACCCGTCTTATGGGAGATGCTCGACCTGCTGCCTGTTCCGCCCGAAGGGCTCATCAGCCGTTACGCGAGGTTCGATTTCGCCGTCTCGAACGATGGCGTCATCAAGCTGCTGGAGCTGAACGCGGATACCCCGACGGGATACGTGGAAGCGGCGATCGCGACGCCCTGGTTGTGCGGACAGGCGGGCGTGGAGTCCCCCAACGGGCTCATGCCCGGCTTGGTCGCGTCCGCTTGGGCGGAGGATCGGCCGGATACGGCGGCTTGCGTGGCGTACGGAACGCATCTGGAGGATTCCGGCACGATCGAGGCGTTGGTTCGCCACAGCGGACTCGACGTCCAATGCGTGGATTGCCTGGACCTCTGGGTAAACGAAGGCACGCTCAGAGACGGGGAAGGACGCGCCATCGGGCGGTTGTTCGCTTTGTACCCGAAGGAATGGATGGCGGTCGACGAAGGGGGAGACGCCCTGGCGTACGCCATCGAGTCCGGCAACCTCCAGCTGTTCAATCCTCCGCACAGCATCCTGCTGCAATCCAAAGGCCTGCAGGCGGCCGCATGGGGCTTGTTCGAGCTTGGATTGCTTTACGATCGCGAAGAACGGGACGCCATCGAACGCTATATGCTTCCGACTTACAACAAACCGGTCTTCGAAGGGAGCTTCGTCTCCAAGTCCATGTTCGGGCGGGAGGGAGGTTCCGTGAAGCTGTACGACACGCAGGGAAATTTGGAGATCGAAGACCTTGAGGGATTCGATACGAGCGCGCTCTTTCCCGTCGTGTACCAGAAGAGAGCGGAACTGGCGCGCATCCCTACGGCCGCGGGCGAGCTTCATCTGTTGACGGGCATGTTCGTGATCAACGGGACGCCATGCGGCTTGCTCGGAAGGGCAGGCGGGCCTATCACGGGCAATTCCAGCCACTTTATCGCTGTGGGAGTGAAGTAGATGAGAATCAAAATATGGGGCCTTCTGCTGTCCGCCATCCTGCTCGGATCGCTGCTCTCCGCATGCTCCTCGGACTCCTCCTCCGTCTTCCATACGGGATCCGGCTCGGGAAGCGAGGCAATGGCGCCCGATACGGCCAGGGTTCCCTGGGACTATCGGATCGTGGAAGGCAAAGTCGGGGATCTGATCGGAAGCGACATGACGATCCTGCCGGACAACGAGCTGCTGCCGAACGACGGGAACTATGCCACGGGCGATCCCGTATGGACCCTGCAGTACATGGACGCCGAGATCACGACGAATTCCGAGCAGAAGAACTCGATTCACCTGTCGTCCTGGAACACGATCAAGTCTTTCAAGGACGAGAAGAGCGCCAAGGAGGACTTGGCGAATCTGAAAGTGTCGCTGAAAACGGAAGTCGATCTGGTCGGGGTTTACAAAACGGAGTATAACGGGAAAACGCGGAATTTCGCCGTTGTGGCCCTCCCGTCGGGAAACCGCATCAAGCAGCCGATTAGCGACGAGCGTTACAAAACGATGAAGGATCAGAAAAAGGTCGAGGTGCTTCTGGAAGAGGTCCACGACTTCGCGAATTACGATTATGCGTATGCCAAATTCCGGGGGTGGGCGAATTGACCGTTGTCATCAATCTGATCGTCAGCGTGGTCGTCATCGTGGCGCTGCAATTGGCCGGCATGTTCATCTTCAGCTGGATGACGCCGTTTAACGATCTGAACGAGCTGAAGAAAGGGAATACGGCCGTCGGGCTTGCCATGGGCGGGAAGTTTCTGGGGACCGCGATCATCCTGGGGGTCTCCGCCTATACGAACACTTCCATCTGGTTCATGATGCTGTGGTTCGCGGTCGGCTATTTGATTCTGGTGGCGGCTTATTGGATATTCGAGCTGGTGACGCCGGGACTGAAGATTTCCGAACATCTTCAGAACCGGAACACGGCAGTGGGCGCGCTGCTGTGCTTCGTCTTCGTCGGCACGAGCTTTGCCGTCAGCAGCCTGATCATCTAAAGGATTCCACAGAATTACAGAGGCTGCACCCCGGATTTGTTCCGGCAGGGCAGCCTCTTCTTCTAAGCCTAACGGTTAGGTGCCGCGGATGACTTCGACATCGGCAGGGAGCACGGATTCTCCTTCGTACAGCATGAAGCGCCCGTCCAACCATTCGATGCGGAGCAGCTTCCGGTCGTCGGACTGGAATTGCCAAACGGACAATTCCCCTCCACCTGGAAAGGGCGTTTTACCGGTCGTGACGACGAACCCGGCGTACTGTTCTTCCAAGTGGTAAGTGATGTCGTCCAGTTCCAGCGTCATGGGCACTTCCTCGAAGGAATCGAGGCGGCCGTCGATCGGCTTGTAGAGGGAATATTCGGTCTGCTCGCGCTCTTCGATCAGCAAATAGCGGATGTCCGATCCGTCTTGCAGCGTCAGAACGGAGCTCCGGCGCCGGGGGTTCTGCGTGCGTCCGATGACCTGATACGTCACGAGGGACACTTCGCAGAAGTCGCCCGGACCGAGCGTCAGGATGCTCCGCGGCGCCGCAGGCGGTTCGGCCTTGCTGACGAGATTCCGGATTCGTTTGAACAGGCTCATCGGCGGTTACTTCTTCTCGTACTGCTTCATGAGAGCGGCGAGCTCGTCTTCGACTTTCTTGTCCTTGCCGAGGTTCGCGAATTCCTCGTCCAGCGATTTGCCTTTCGAGGACGCCAGTTCGTTGCTTGCTTCCGCCTGCGCTTCCATCTGGAGCATTTTCTCTTCCATCCGCTTCAGTCCGGCGGCTGCCGTATCGGAACCGAAACCGCTCATCGCCTTGTTGATTTCGTGCTGGGTCTTGGCCGCATTATAGCGCGCCGCGAGCGTCTCGCGTTTGTTTTTCATCTCGGTCAGCTGCTTGCGCATGTCGTCCAGTTTGGCTCTCAGATTGTCCGCCAGCTGGCGGTTCTGGTCGTACGCGGCCTTGTATTCGTTCATTTTCTGTTCGGCGGCGTGTTTCTCTTCCAGCGCGCGGCGCGCCAGGTCGACGTTCTGCGCTTGCGCGGCCATATGCGCCTGTTCCGTGCGTTTCTGCACGAGCGCCGTTTGCTCCTCGTATAGTTGCTTGAATTTCTTCTCCAGGGCGATCTGCTGCGCGACCGCTTTCTCCGCTTCTTCGAGATCTTCCGTCATATCGCGGATATATTGGTCCGTCAATTTGATGGGATCTTCGGCTTTCTCGATCAAAGCGTAGATATTCGACAAAGTCAGGTCACGCAAGCGTTTGAACAAGGACATGGAATTGCCTCCTGTAATTGCGATTTTTAATCCAGCAATACGCGCGATTTCCGGCAAGGTTTCATCGCGTTTCAAGCTCATAATGATATCCTAATATAGAAGGAATTAGATTCCAAGAGGGTAAGGTGAGCCTGCATTGCATTTTTTTCTGAGGTTTTGGGTGAAGGCCATGCGTATCCGCAGGACGGCGATCGTCGCGCTGGTCCTGCTGTTCGTCGCGGGAAGCGCTACGGTCGCGTATGCGCTCGAACCGTCTACCTTCCAGACGTGGTTCAACGCGCTGTATTGGGTACTCACCACGATGGCCACGGTCGGGTACGGCGACTTCTTCGCCAAGACGGCAATCGGCAAGCTATTTTCGATATTCCTGTATATTTTCGGGATCGGTTTGCTCAGCTTGGTCATCGGGAAAATCATCGAATCGGTGGGAAACGTCCAAAGGCAGAGGGAGGCGGGAAAATTGCGGTATCCTGGTAAAAACCACGTTATCGTCATCAATTGGAGCAAGAAAGCCCAGTACGCGGTCGAGGAGATTTTGTCCTACGCGCCTGCGCCCGGCATCGTCATCATCGACGAATCCGACAAGCACCCGATGATCGACCGGGAACACGTGCATTTCGTCAGCGGGGATCCGTCATGGGATGAAGTGCTGGAAAGAGCGGGTATCCGGGAAGCGCGCGCGGCCATTATTTTCGCGGATGCCCGCATCGACGAACCGGCGCTCGTCGACGGCAAAACGCTGCTCATCGCCTCCAGCATCGAGCGGATCGCGCCGCAAATCCATACGACGGCGGAGATCACGCAGGAACAGCACGTCCAGAACTTCCGGCACGTGAAGGTCAACGAATTCGTGCTGTCCCACGACGCGATCTCCAGACTCGCGGTGCGCTCGGCGCTTCAGCAAGGGAACTCCGAGATCTTCAGCCAGCTGCTCAGCCGCAAGCACGGGGATGACGTATACGAAGTGCCGGTCAGCGCCGAATGGAGAACGTACCGGGATGCCTTCGAAGACCTGCTGCGGCAGGGAGCAACCTTGATCTCCGACCGGGGCGATCTGGGGATCAACCGCAAGCTCGACGCGCCGATCCCGAAGGATGCGCGGCTGTACGTCGTCACCGACGAGGCGACGTACCGGGCGCTGGCGGCTACGTCTTTGCGAGCATAGCGAAGAGGCTTCTGTCGGAAGAAATTAAAGTTTTAGACTGAGCTTAGATTGAATAATGGAAATTTAATTTTTCGGGGAGATCGTTAAGGGAGGCCGCGATGAACGAGACCGCATTTGACGAACCATTATTTGCAAGCTTGAAGCCGGGCTTAACCTCGTTCTGTTACCGAATGCTAGGCTCCATGGACGATGCGGACGATGCCGTTCAGGAGACGAGTATTCGGGTCTGGCAGAGCTGGAGCACGTTCAGACAGGATTCCTCGTTCAAAACTTGGGTCTATCGGATTGCCTCCAACCTGTGCTTGGACAAGCTGAGACAATCCAGACGCCGTGCTCTTCCCGTTGACCTGTTCGACCCGGCCGTCGCCATCGTCGAGCCGCGCGACACGCTGCCGGACTCTGCCTGGATCTGGCCGTCTCCCGACTTTGGGGGCAATCCGGAGGATCGGCTCGTCCGCAGAGATACCCTTCGACTGTGCTTCATCGCTCTCCTGCAGACCTTGCCTCCGCGGCAGCGCGCGGTACTCATTTTGAAGGATGTATTTGAATGGTCCTCCAAGCAGATCGCGGAAACGTTGGCGATGTCGCCGGCAGCGGTGAACAGCGCCTTGCAAAGAGCCCGAGAGACGATGGACCGGGCGCAGCTTCGCTCGGATGAGCTCAGCAGCATGGACGTTCAACCGGAGCAGCAGCTGCTGTCCCGGTATGTGGAGGCCTTCGAGCAATTCGATATTGCTGCGCTCGTCTCGTTGTTCCACGAGGAAGGCTGCATGTCGATGCCGCCCTTCGAGATGTGGATCCGCGGCAAGGAAGATTTGTCCGCCTTCTATTCGCTTACTCGCTGGCATTGCGAAGGTTCGCGATTTGTGCCCATTACGGTGAATGGCGGTTATCCCGCTTTGGCCCAGTATATGCCGGGTAAAGAGGGCTCCCGCCTGGTACCTTGGGGCATCCACGTCATCGAAACCAAAGAAAATCAAATCCTGCACGTTCAAAACTTCATTCATACGCCATTATTTTCGCGATTTGGGCTGCCTGAGCGAATTGACCCATGAATTTCGTCATTGACTTACGTCATGAGAGAGGTATCAATTTAATATGGAAACGAGTCAACCGACGAAAGTAACCGTGCAAGCCGTCATTCGAGCCCCTGTCGAGAAGGTATGGCGCTATTAAGACCGAGCAACGATCTGCGGGTCGGCGGCAAGTTTCTGACACGGATGGAAGCGAAGGATGGCAGCATGGGCTTTGATTTTGGCGGCGTCTACGATGTCGTGAATCGGCATGAGGCTCTCGGCTGCGCCATGGAAGACGGAAGAAGAGTGGATATTGCTTTCGTCGATCAAGGGAATGAGACGAAGGTCATGGAAACGTTCGACGCGGAAAGCTCCAATCCCGTCGAGTTCCAGCAAGCAGGCTGGCAAGCGATCATGGACAATTTCAAAGCCTATACCGAACAAAACTAATCATCGAAGAAGACGCCGGGGAAGATGCCCGGCGTCTTTCTTTTTGAACCCTAGTACGAGCGTGCTCTCCGTTAGCCTCAACCTTGTGACGCATCCATGTTCATGTAGTTAATGGCCCACAGATGGCCGTCCAAGTCCACGAAGCCCCAATGATACATGAACCCATGTTCTTCAGGTTCAGCGTGCAATTTCCCGCCCAAGGATACTGCGGTATTCACGATTTCATCGACCTTTTCCCGGCTCTCGAAGGCCAATGCGATCGTCATCTGCGCATACTTGCTCGTATCGACGGATTCCCTCTCCGTGAGCGTATTAAAGAATGCTTGATTGATCAGCATGACCTGCAGGTTGTCGCCGATCACGATGGCTGCCGAATTCCCGTTCTCGGGGAATTGCGGGTTGATCTCGAATCCGAGTCCGGTAAAGAACGCTTTCGATTGTTCTACGTTTTTTACAGGCAGGTTGAAGCTCGTGAATGCGGACGTTAATGCCATTTTCAAAACACCTCTTCGTCAAATTAGTTTGTGTTGTGTTCATTTATGCCTTCGTTTATATAGACGACAGCCGATCCGGGAATTCATCGGTCTCATGGATTCGGAAGCGTGAATTTTGAAAAATAACTTGGTATTAAGTTCGGATACCCGCCACTCCCGTAAGGGATCGTGGAGGAGCGCATCCCCAGTTCAGTACCGACCGGGTCGCCGTTCAATTGGTCGGTTATATGAACAAGATGAAGGGAGCCACGGAGAATCTGGACTTTTTAAAAGAAATCAACGCGGATCAATCGGATCCCTCGCTTAAGTATTTGGATTCCGAGGAGGTCGGCTACGACGGCATCGAGTTGATGTACCAGAAGGAGATGCGGGGGCTTAACGGTTATAAATCTTATCAAATCGACAGCAGCAAAAGGTTACAGGAGGGATCAAACGGGATCAAATTCATCCAGTTTTGTTTGGGAAATATCCATTGTGGTCTGACCGGGCATGCGCAATAATGGGAGCGTACGTCCATCCCGACAAGAGGTGAGAGCCATGCGCAAAGTGAAGGTCGGCGTCATCGGAGCCGGTCAAATCAGTGCCATCTATCTGAAGAACTGCACCCAGACATTTGATGACATTCTGGAGGTCGCGGCGGTCGCGGATCTCGTGCCCGAGCTCGCCCGTAAGAGAGCGGAGGAGTACGGCGTGCCGAAAGCCTGCTCGGTTGACGAGCTGCTCGGCGATCCCGACATCGAAATCGTGCTCAACCTGACGGCTCCCGCCGCCCACGCGCCGATCAATTTGAAAGCGCTGCAATCCGGCAAACACGTCTATGCGGAGAAGCCGTTTGCTCTGACGCGGGAAGACGCGGACGAGGTGCTTTCGCTCGCCGAGGCGCGCGGGCTGCTCGTCGGCTGCGCGCCGGACACGTTCCTGGGCGCGGGGCTTCAGACGTGCCGCAAAATCATCGACGATGGCTGGATCGGCACCCCTTACGCCGCGAACGGCACGATTATCATGGGCAACGCTTCCTCGGGCATGCATCCGAACTTCCAGAATTTCCTGAAGCTCGGCGGCGATCCGATTCTGGACATGGGGCCGTATTTTCTGACCGCTTTGGTGTTCCTGCTTGGCCCGGTAACCCGGGTAACCGGCACGGCTAAGCAGCTTCGGAAGGAAATCGAAATCCGTAATCCCAAATCCCACCGGTTCGGAGAAGTCGTGCCGGTCGAAGCGCCCACCAACGTGACGGCGGCGCTCGATTTCGCGGGCGGAGCGACCGCCAGTCTGCAGGCGGCCAAGGAAAGCTTCGGTTATTATCCGCGGCTGGAGATCTTCGGAACGGAAGGCAATCTCACGGTGAACGACCCGAATTTCTTCAGCGGGACGATCTCCATCCGTTTCCCGAACGGGGAGTCGAAGGAAATCCCGCTCACGCACGGCTTCACGGAAGACAGCCGCGGCATCGGCGTCGCTGACATGGCCTACGCCCTGCGTCTGGGACGTCCCCACCGCGCGACCGGCCGCCTGGCCCGCCATGTGCTGGACGTCTCGCTCGGCATCTTCGAAGCGTCGGAGTCCGGCCGCCACGTGCTTCTGCAGGCGGATCTGGAAAAGCCGGCGCCGCTGCCGCTCGGTCTGAAATACAATCGGCTTGATCCTTGATCCGTCGATCCGGATGGAAGTCCGGATATCCCCACCCATCAGGTAAATAAAGGAGAGCATGCGCATGAAACGATTTCCGATCGGCGTTCAACCTTACACCGTACGCGAACTCATGGCTCAGGATTATACCGGCACGCTGGAGAAACTGGCGGCCATCGGCTACCGCGGCGTCGAGCTCGGCTTGCCGCCGGCGGGCATGACCGTCGCCGAGCAGAAACGGCTGCTGGGCCGTCTCGGACTGCAAGTGATCGGCACCCATGGGCCGTTCGACAGCCTGGAGGCGGATTGGGAAGCCTTGTTCCGCTATTTGGACGAGACGGGAGGCCGGTTTATCGCACTCTCCCTGAAGTTCGCATCGAAGGAGGAAGTGCTCGCCAAATCCCAGGAATTGAACCGGATCGGCCGGAAGTGCAAGGAGGCCGGAGTTCAGCTCCTCTATCACAACCACGACTGGGAGTTCGTCCGGTTCGACGGCGTCAGCGCGCTGGATTGGCTGCTTCAGGAAACCGATCCCGAATGGGTGAAGATGGAGCTTGACACCTATTGGGTCGCCCGCGGCGGAGAAGATCCGGCCGCGTATCTCGGCAAGCTGAAGGGTCGTTGCCCGCTCCTGCACATCAAGGATATGGAGGCGGGGGAAGAGAAGTTTTTCGCGGAAATCGGGGAAGGCGTGCTGGACTTCGTCTCGATCGCCCGCGCGGCCGAGGAAGCGGGCACGGAGTGGCTGATCGTGGAGCAGGACCAATCCCGGCGCGATCCGATCGAGAGCTTGACGATCAGCTGGCGCCATTTGCAGCGGATGGGTCTGACGGGGACGAACGCGGAGGGCTAACCGATGCAAGCGTCCCGACCTTGGCCGGCAATCCGGGTGCTCGGGGATTACGTCATGAAGGCGGGGGCCGGACTCGGCCCCCGGACGATTCCGGACTACGAGCTGCTCTATTTCCCCGAGAGGAGCCGGGGCGTCTACCGCTGCGACGGGGAGACGATCCCGCTGGACCGGCCTTGCTTCATCCTCACGCGCCCCGGCGAGCGGCACGAATACGTCTACGATCCGAGACAGCCGTCGCGGCACCTATTTATCCATTTCTCCTTTCCGGAGTTGCAGGATGCGGCTTCGTTTTTCCCGCTGCTCCAGTCGGGAGGTCCCTCGCGGATCGCGTACGAAGGCGAGCTGCTCGTCGGCATCATGAAACAGATTTTGTATGTCGCCTACGCGTTTCCCGAAAGCCTGCAGCGGCGCGGAAGCCCGCTGCTCCTGTCGCTGCTTACGGAATTGGAAGGGTACGTCTCGGATCAACCTGCGGCGAAGGAACCGGGCAAGCTGCCGCCGCCGATTGCCAAAGCGCTCGAGCTGATCGACGATCAATTGGATGACAAGTTGACGGTAGAGAGCCTGGCGTTCCAGGTCGGCTGGTCCCATGAGCACCTGTCGCGATCGTTCGTGCGCCACTTGGGCAAGACGCCCCGCGAAATGATCGTCGCTCGCCGCATCGAGCGGGCGTGCCAGCTGCTGCTGAACGACTCGCGGTCCGTGAAAGAGGTCGCTTACGCGGCCGGGTTCGCGGACGAGAATTACTTTTGCCGGGTTTTCCGCGCGGTAAAAGGGATGACGGCAACGAAGTACCGCAAAACGTATTACAAGCCTCCGTATCGCGAATGGATGCCGCAGCCGGACGGGGATACGCGTTATCCGACGAACCGCGTGTTCGTCGCGGCGGACTTGAAACTGACTTGAGCGAAAGGAGAGGCATAACGGCATGTTTCCGTTTAAGACCTCGTTGAATGCATCGACCCTGTTTCCTTACGTGTTGGATGTCGAAAGCCAAATCCGCGTGGCGGCGGATGCCGGCTATGAAGGAATCGAGCTGTGGGTGAGAGATATCGAGACGTATTTGGCGGCCGGAGGCTCTCTCGGGTCGCTTCGCCGTTTGATCGGGGACACGGGCCTCGCGTTGCCGAACGCGATCGCCTTCTTCCGGTGGGCCGACCGGGACAAAGCCGTTCGGGAAGCGGGCCTCGAGCAAGCGAAGCGCGAAATGACGATGCTGGCAGATCTAGGATGCGAGGCCGTGGCTGCGCCTCCATTCGGCGACGTGGAAGGCGTCACGCTCGAAGAGATGGCCGAAGCGTTCGCCCGTCTGGCCAAACTCGGCAGGGACATCGGAATCGAGCCTTACCTGGAATTCTGGGGGAGGGCCAAGCGTTTGTCCCGGCTGAGCGAAGCCGTGTATGTAGCGATGGAAAGCGGCGTAGGGGACGCGAAAATCCTGCTGGACCCGTTCCACCTGTACGCGGGAGGCAGCAAACCCGAAGGCCTTGCTTGCCTGAACGGCAGGATGATCGGGATCGTCCATGCGAACGACTATCCTTCCGAACCCGACCGCGCGCGGATCGCCGACCGCGACCGCGTCTTTCCGGGAGAAGGCACGGCGGATTCCCGCGCTTTCGCCAAGACGCTTCATGACATCGGGTACCGGGGGTTCTTGTCGCTCGAGCTGTTCCAGGAAGACGTCGCCGGACGTTCCGCTGCGGCAACGGCTGCATACGGCCTCGGAAGAATCCGGGCCGCCTACGACGTCGAGATCGGTTAGAAAGGATGCCTCCCGCGTTGTTTCAACCATCGGGATCGAAACTGTCCATATACGCGATCACCTGGCCGATCTTCGTGGAATCCGCGCTGCAGATGTTTCTGCGGATTTCCGACACGTTCATGCTCAGCAAAGTGTCGGATGACGCCGTCGCCGCGGTCGGCGTCGCGAATCAGCTCGTCATGTTCTGCGTCCTCATTTTCAGCTTCATATCCATCGGGACGACGGTTGTCGTTTCCCAATTTCTAGGCGCCGGCCTGAACCGGGAGATACCGCGTCTGACCGGGGCGGCGCTCGCGATCAATTTCCTCTCCGGCATCGCGATCAGCGCGCTGGTCGTCGCCTTCGGCGGTCCGTTCCTGCGTCTGCTGGGGCTGGACGGCACGCTGCTCTCCCTGGGGCGGCAATATTTGGCGATCGCGGGCGGCGCCTTGGTCGTGCAGGCGCTGCTGACGGCGGTCACCTCCGTCATCCAGGCATTCGGCCTCACGCGCCAGACGATGCTGGTCACGATCGGGATGAACATCATGAACGTATGCGGCAATTATTTGTTCATTTACGGCGCCCTCGGTTTTCCGAAACTCGGCGTCACGGGCGTCGCGATCTCGACCGCTTGCAGCCAGTTCGCGGGATTGATCGTCAACCTGGTGCTGCTGCGCCGGACGACGGGGGTACGGGTGACGCTGCCGGATTTCTGGAGATGGAAACGGGAGCATGTCGGCAAAGTGCTGAAGGTCGGCGTTCCTTCTTCCGCGGTCACGTTGTCCTATGTCGCCAATCAGTTCGTCATTACGGCGATGATCGCAACGCTCGGCGCTCAGATGCTGGCGGCCAAAATCTACACCCAGAACATCATGTTCGTCGTGATGATTCTGGCCGGTTCCTTGGGCCGGGGCGTGCAAATCATCGTCGGGCGCCTGATCGGCGCGGGCAGGCTTGAAGAGGCGTACCGCCAAGTGTTGCTGAACTTGGCCCGGAGCGTCGTCATCACGCTCGCCGGCGTGTCCGTGCTGTGCCTCGCGCGCGTTCCGCTGCTCCGGTTGTTTACGCAGGAGCCTGCGATCATCGCCCTGGGGGCGACGCTGCTGCTCCTGAGCTTCCTATTGGAGCCTGGACGGAACTTGAACGTGATCATCGAAAGGTCGCTGCAAGCCGCCGGAGACGCGCGGTTCCCGATGTGGATCTCGATCGCCGTCAGCTGGCTGTTCAGCTTGCCGCTTGCGTACTATTTAGGCATCCACAGGGAATATGGGCTCATCGGCTTCTGGTCGGCCTTCGTCGTGGACGAGTGGCTTCGCGGCTTGATCCTGCTCATCCGCTGGAGAAGCAAATCCTGGACGGGGCATTCGCTCGTAAGCGGCGAAGGGACCCATACCGCGGGCTGATCTCTTGATTGTAGGCTCCCAATTGGGTATACTTGTCTCGCCAAATAACTATCGAGGAGCCCTGATATGGATCAAACGCTGATTTTCGGTCACAAGAATCCGGACACGGATTCGATCTGTTCCGCAATCGCTTATGCGGAATTGAAGAAAGAGCTCGGCATGAAAGTCGAGGCCGTTCGCCTCGGGGAAGTGAACGGAGAAACGCAATTCGCGCTGAACAAATTCGGCGTACAAGCTCCGCGTCTCATCGAGACTGCGGCATCCGAAGCGAAGAACGTCATCCTCGTCGACCACAACGAGCGCCAGCAGAGCGTCTCCGACATCGACCAAGTGAAAGTCGTGGAAGTCATTGACCATCACCGCATCGCCAACTTCGAGACGGCCGGCCCGCTGTACTACCGCGCCGAGCCGGTCGGCTGCACCGCCACGATCCTGAACAAGCTGTATAAGGAGAACGGCGTGAAGATCCGCAAGGAAATCGCCGGTCTCATGCTGTCGGCGATCATTTCGGACTCCTTGCTGTTCAAGTCCCCGACCTGCACGGAGCAAGACGTGGCGGCCGCGCGCGAGCTGGCGGAAATCGCCGGCGTGAACGCGGAAGAGTACGGGCTGGCTATGCTCAAAGCCGGGGCGGACCTGAGCGACAAGACGATCCAGCAGCTCATTTCGCTCGACGCGAAAGAGTTCCAAATGGGCAGCGCCAAGGTCGAAATCGCCCAAGTCAACGCCGTCGACGTGAACGACGTGCTGAGCCGCCAGGCGGAGCTGGAAGACGCCCTGAACGGAATCATCGCCTCCAAGGGCCTCGACCTGTTCCTGTTCGTCGTCACCGACATCCTGAACAACGACTCGGTCGGCATCGCGCTCGGCGCGAAGAAGGAAGCCGTCGAGAAAGCCTACAACGTGAAGCTGGAGAACAACAAAGCGGTGCTGAAAGGCGTCGTTTCCCGCAAATCCCAGATCGTTCCGGTGCTTACCGAGACGTTTAACCAACTGTAAGAGAGCCGAATCAGCGCACAACGAAAAAACCGCCGCGAGGCGGTTTTTTCGTTCTTTATACCCGAATGTCGCGGGAGGTGGCGATGCGAATCCGAGCTTCCGGCGCCAGCGGATCGTGCTTGCGCAGTACGCCGAACCCGAGGCCTGTCCTTTGCTCGATGAGGCCTACGGGGACCTGGTACGTTCCGAATTCGCCGTATTCGAATTCGAGGTTGCCGATCAGCCCCTTCTGGGTTTGCAAATACGCAGTGGCGCTGAGGTCGCCGCTTGCCTTGACGATGACGGCGATTTTCCAATATTCGGCGGGAATCCGAACGCCGCGGTATTCCGTATCGTCCGGCCGGAACACGGGTCCGGTGAACACGGTCACCTTCAGCTTCTCGTTTTCCGCATGGTTCAAGATGTAGTCTTCCAACTCTACCCAAGTTTTCTGATTCAAATCCGCATGCTGGGGACTGCAATTCGTGTAATGGAACGTATCCCGGTTCGCCAGTGCCGCCTCGTCTCCCCAAGCGGGATCGCGCCTTCGTACGAGATGCCCCCGGTCAAGCGCGTTGCCGGCGTACAATTCGGGTCCGCATTGATTAGTCGTCTCGATCCGGGGATCGAAAATCCACTTGTCATCGGCCCTCGGCACATCCACGAGCCGGTTGCCGTCGATGTTCACGACCGTGTAATAGGCGAGCCGGCGGGTCTTGCTCATGACGATGGAGAAGTGGGTATAGTGCAAGATCGTCCCGCCGCCGCTCACGGGAGCGAAGTCTGACGCCAATTCCGGCGAAGCGTCGGGGTGGGGGACGTTGAATTCCGCCCCTAGAAAATCCGGATCGTACCCGGCCGCCTTGGGTTTCATGACACGCGAAGCACCTTGGCGGCGAACTCGGCATCGAAGAGATGGGACAAGCGGTCCAGGAGCGTGAGATAAACGAGACCGTTCCCTTCGAGCTTCGGCGATGTCCCGAGCGGCACCGTTCTCCGGATCAGCTGCGCATACAGCTCGTGCTCGGTGAGATTGCGTTCGAAGCTCCGGTTCGCGAGCACTTTGATCAAAGCCACGGCTCCCGCGACATGCGGCGTGGCCATCGAAGTGCCGCTGAGCGTCGCGTATTTGCCGCCCGGAAAGGTCGATAGGATTTGTTCGCCGGGGGCCACCAGGTCGATCTCGTTGTTCGAATTCGAAAAATCGGCCGAGCGGCGATTCAGGTCGATCGCGCCGACGCTGACGACCTCGTTGTAACTGCCGGGATAGTCGAACTCGTTCGTGGACTCGTTGCCGTCGCCTTCGTTTCCGGCCGCGCATACGACGACGATCCCGCTCTCGACCGCTTTCCGGATGGCCGCGTGCAGCTCCGGCACGTCCTCCGGACCGCCGAGCGACATGGAGATGATGTCGGCTTTCTGTTCGATGGCGTAATGGATCCCTCGAATGATCCAGTCGTATTGGCCGGAGCCGTACCGATCCAGCACTTTGACGACGAGCAGATCCGCTTCCGGGGCGACGCCGACGACGCCGGAATCGTTCCTCGACGCCGCGATCGTCCCCGCCACATGCGTGCCGTGACCGTTGTAATCCATATACCGCTCCGCGTTCCCGCCGTCGTCGTCGGTGAAATTGATGCCGCCGCGTATCCGGTCCCGCAAATCCGGATGGGAGATGTCGCAGCCCGTATCGAGAACGGCTACCGTAACGCCTTTGCCCATGGTCTGCTCCCAGATCGCGGGGGCTTGCACCAATTCCACGCCCTTGGGCACCTCATGGACGTTGTCCCGCTCCTCCAGCACTTCAAATGGGATGACGCGGACATTCCTCTTCATCATGATTCCTCCTTGCGCCGATTGGATTGAGCCGAAGCGACGAACGCGGGGCTCTCTCTTTAGTCTAATTTTTCTGAAAATGAAAAACAGTTCCTTAAGGCGCGTTTTAGAATCGACACCAAAGATACAAAAACGTAGAAATGCGCTTGAAATTGATGTCGAAAAATGTCGCATCATGTCTAACGTCGTTTACATAGGCGCATTTCGCCCCTGATCGGCATATATTTCAGGTATGTCACAAGCAGGGGGGATTGCCATGAGGTATACGGTGCAATATATCCCGATCGGCAAGATCGTAGCCGGCGGTGACGTCCCCGTTACGAAGCGCCTGAGGCGGCTTCGGCAGACCGCGGTTGACTGTCTTCACCTATTGATCGTCCGCAAAAGCAGAAAGGCCGGCGGCTATGTGGTCGTAAGCGGTCACCGGCATCTCGATTACCTGAAAAGGCATACGAAGAAGAAGGCCGCGCCATGCCTGGTAGACGAAAACCGCGCGTCGTCCGCTATCGTAACGTTTCTTGAGCGGATCCGAAAACCCGAACTGCCCTGCGAAGTACCGTATCTGAAGCGGGAGCGCGTCGCGGTAAACAGCTGGTCGATCATTCGTACGTACTTGAAGCAAGACTCCCGTTTCCGGCAATTATCCCGCAGGCAGCAGCTCAAAGTGCTTCGGCTTGCGCTTCAATATAAGAAAACGACGGTTCAATCGATGAAAGCGAAGGTTGACGAATGGGTCGGCAAGAAATAGCGCCGTGAATGGCGCGCAAAGGTTGCGATCGCTGGAAGATCGCAGCCTTTTGCTCGAAAAATTCGATTAACTCGGTCAATAATGGGGGTGCGACGGAAGAGTTACTCGAATATCGACTAGTCCCCCGACTTCGGTTGCAGCCGCGCCCGGTTCCTGCTACAATTCTCGAAAACCGGGAGGGGACCCGAGAATGAAAACCATCGGCTGCTTTCATGCCCATCATTCGAACATCGAACTCATCGAGCGTGCCCTAAGCGCTTACGAGGTCGAGCTCGTCCATTTCGTGGATCCGGGACTTGACCGGATCAAGAAGGACGCAGATTTCACCAGGGAAACCGTGGAGATGAAAGTGAAGGGCACGCTGGCCTGGATCGCGCGATGCCATGTGGACGCGGTTTTGGTCACCTGCACGTTTTTCACGGCTGCCTTGCAAGGGGAAGAGAAAGCGGGCGGGATTCCGCTGTTCCAAATCGACGAGCCCCTGTTCGAATTCATTTCCGGAACGGAACGGCCCGTCATCGTCGCTTTTACGAATCCGGACACGGTTCAAGGAACGATGGAACAGCTTTCCGCCTATCTGCGTCGGAAGGGGAGAGAAGTCGAGGCCGCGCCTTGCCTGCTGGAGAATACGTTCCCGCTCATCATGCAAGGGAAGAAGAGCGAATATACGAAGCACGTCACCGAGGGGTTGGCCCGGCTCGTGAGAGAGCATCCCGGGAAAGCCGTCGCAGCCGCTCAATTGTCCATGGTACCGGCCGCCCGGCAAGCGGGGAAGGAAACGGGGGTTCCCGTCGCCAATCCGCTCGATTCCTTGGCCGCCCGCATGGAGGAAGAATTGGCGCTCGTTCGGAAGGACAAGCCTGAGTCGATGGGATAGGGGATAAGGGGAAAGGGGTGCGGCGAGCACCCCTTTCCTTATGCCATCGCGGTGTTAACGACCGCTTGACCTTTTGTTTGTTTCTTCGCGTACTTTCCCGTGACGATCCATTACGTTCCAGCGGGGGACATCTTGGCCCGTAACTTGCCGCGGCATCTTTGCGCTCCTTCATTTTCCACTGGGAATCGTAGGGATAATCGGTTATCTTGATAGGAATAACGCATGAAGGAGCTGCAAACTCTATCAAACGCTTGTTGATGACTGCCATGTTAATATTCGTCATGGCCGGCTGCGGCCCCAAAATGGTGCCCGAACAAATCCTGAAAGATTCGATTGCCGCCCATCGCAACACCCAAAACTTCACGATCACGATGAAGGTCGATCAATTGCTTCAGACAGAGGATATGTCGATGAAACAGAAAATCGAGATGCGAGGTGAAATCGACGCGAAGCCTCTGCGATATTTTTTCGATCTTCACGCCAAAAACCTGGCGGGAAATATCGACGCGTCCATATACGGAACATCGGATACGCTTTATTACTTGGACCGGAAATCGGAAGACGGGTGGATGCAGGTCGACGATCCTGAGCTCAACAAGAAAATGGACAGCTCCTTGATGGATTACCAAGACCCGGCTCACTATTTGCAAATGATCTTGGATGACCGCAACCATTTGAGAGCCAAAGAAACGGAGCAGGGGATCCGGGTGTCCCTGGAGCATCCGGAAGAGGCGACGAAACGGAAGATGGCCCAGATCCTGGTCGACTCCTTAGGAGAAGAGGAGCCGTTCATCGTCAAGGACAACGATTTGAAGCGGATGGACATCACGGTCGACTTCGGAACGAAGCTGATCCGCAGCATGTCCATGGAGCAGATCGTCACCATTCGCATGAAAGAAGGAAATACGGATACCCGGGTCCAACAAACGATCCGCGCGGAATACGGGAACTACAACCGATCCTCTATCCAGTTGCCGGAAGAGCTTCGCGACGCGCTGGAGGCAACCGAGCCTGCCGCCTCCTGACGGGCGGTTTTCTTGCATGAGAAGATTCTCATCTGGACAAGCAGCAACAACAGGGCATGCGTGAGCGTCAAAAAAAGATGGATATGTACTTGTATCGGATACACGGATAGGAGGAAACAAGGAAAATGACGCGGTTTCGAAAATGGTTCTCCGGCCTATTCGCCGTCTTGCTGGGGTTGTCCCTGCTGGTTCCGGTCAGCCATGCACAGACGTCTCAAGCCATCCGGATCTACCTGGACGGCCAATGGGTTCGCAGCGACGTCTCGCCGTACATTTTGCCTAAGGCCAACCTGACGATGGTTCCCGTACGCGTCATCAGTCAAGGGCTGGGCGCTTCGGTCGCCTGGACGCAGAAGACGAAGACGGTGACGATCCGGAAGTCCGGCGTGACCATCGTGATGATCGTCGGTCAGAAAACGGCGACCGTGAACGGAGCGAAAGTGCCGCTCGACGCACCGGCTGCGCTGAAGTCGAGCCGCGTCACCGTCCCGCTGCGATTCATCAGCGAACGGTTGGGCTTGCAGGTCAAGTGGAATCCGGACTATCGATGGATCCAGTTGATCTCCAAACCGGGCCACGAGATCAAGGGAGCCTGGGTATCCACCGTCTATAATTTGGACTGGCCATCTGCCAATTCCTATGGAAATTCGGACCGGCAGAAAGAGGAGTACGCCGCACTGCTCGACGACCTGCAAGGAATGGGCCTGAATGCCGTATACGTGCAGGTTCGACCGAATGCGGACGCGCTATATCCGACGAAGCTGGCGCCTTGGTCCCAATATTTGACGGGCGTGCAGGGCCAGGATCCGGGCTACGACCCGCTCTCTTACATGCTGGAGGAAACCCACCGCAGAGGGATGGAGTTCCACGCCTGGTTTAACCCGTTCCGGGCGGGTACCGATGCTTCCACGGCGGCTCTCGCTCCTGAGCATGTCGCTCTTGCGCACCCCGATTGGATCGTGAACGCCGGCGGCAAGCTGTACGTCAATCCGGGCATTCCCGCGGCGCGCCAACACATCATCGACGTCATCATGGAAGTCGTCAAGCGGTATCCGATCGACGGCGTTCACCTGGATGATTATTTCTATCCCGAAGGCGTCGAGTTCGACGACGAAGCCGCGTTCCGGGCATACAACCCCAAGCAGCTCGACGATAAAGGCGAATGGCGGCGGGACAACATCAACGATTTCATCAAGAAGCTCGGCCAGTCCATCCATGCCGCCAAACCTAGGCTTTCCTTCGGGATCAGCCCCTTCGGCGTCTGGCGCAACCGGGACGACGATCCGACCGGGTCGGATACGCGGGCCGGCATCACGGCTTATGACGACATGTACGCCGACGTCCGAACGTGGATTCGAGGCAATTGGATTGACTATGTCATGCCGCAGATTTATTGGAGCATCGGATACTCCCCCGCCCGTTACGAAACGCTCGTGGAATGGTGGGCCCGCGAGGTCGACGGCAGCAAGGTGAAGCTGTATATCGGCCATGCGCCTTACAAGCTGGGGACAGAGGAGGCTGGCTGGCAGAGCGCGGACGAGATCGTGGCCCAGCTGAAATACAATGAAGCGTTCCCGCAAGTGAGGGGAGACGTCTTCTTCAGCGCGAAGGACCTACGGCGCAATCCGCTGAATGTCGTGCCTGCGCTCCGCGCGTATTACAAGGAATCTTGAAGCAGAACGGAATTCCGCATTCAGGCCGGGATTCCGTTCTTTTTCCGTCCGAGGCCGAACATGATACAATGGAAAAGCGCGCTTCATGCGGCGAAAGGAGGCCGGGTTGTGACCGAAACTTTGAAACCCGATTTGAATCGGGCCTACATTCTGGAAGTACTGCGAACTCTTCTGGCCATTCCGAGTCCGAGCGGTTATTGCCATGACATCATGAGCCGGGTTTCCGAGGAAGCCGCGAGGCTGGGCTTCTCCCTGGAAACAACGCCGAAGGGCAACGGGATCCTGACGATTCCCGGCACCGGCTCCGCCGGCGATCCGGCGAAAGGAACCATCGGTTTGACCGCTCACGTCGATACGCTGGGCGCGATGGTTCGCGCGGTCAAACCGGACGGCAAGATCCGGTTCACCCCGATCGGCGGCTACGCCATGCAGACAGTGGAAGGGGAGTATTGTCTCATCCATACCCGAGATGGGAGGAAGTACGAGGGGACGGTCCTGTCGACCAAACCTTCCGTTCACGTCTATCCCGATGCCCGCGACTGGAAACGGGAAGAAGCCAACATGGAAATCCGGATCGACGAGCCGGTGAAGTCCAAGGAAGATACCGAGAAGCTCGGCATCGCCGTCGGCGACTTTATTTCCTGGGACCCTAGAACGCGGATGCTGGATAACGGATGGATCAAATCCCGCCATCTCGACGACAAAGCGAGCGTCGCCGCCTTGTTCGGTTTGCTGGAATGGCTGGCGAGAGCGGACAGAACGCCGGTGCGTCCGGTGAAAATCATCTTCTCCACCTACGAAGAAGTGGGTCACGGTAGCTCCCATATTCCCCCGGACATCATGGAGATGATCGCGGTCGATATGGGCGCCATTGGAGACGACCTGTCCGCGACCGAACGGGACGTGTCCATTTGCGCCAAAGACTCTACGGGACCGTACGATTACGAGATGACCTCGAAGCTGATCGAACTGGCCAAGCGGGAAGGTATTCCTTACGCCGTCGATATTTACCCGCATTACGGATCGGACGCGTCCGCCGCGCTCCATGGAGGCAGCAACATCCGGGCCGCTCTGGTCGGTCCCGGCGTTCATGCCTCGCACGGTATGGAGCGAACGCATGCGGACGCGATCGTGGGTACCGCCGCGCTGCTTCTCGCGTACATCTTGGAAAGTTGATCGGCGAGGACGGCGGAAATGGTGTTCGATACTTATGACCGATTAGACGTCCCGCACGGGGAGGAAGCGATGCGGATCTACCGCGCATCGTTCCCGCAGTCAGGCCGGAAACCGGATGCCGTCATTCAAGCCATGTTCGACCGGCGGATGGCGTACCTGCATACGGAGAGCATCGAAGACCGAGTGACGGCAATGGCTATCACCGGCGTCATTCCGCAGGCGAACGTACTGCTGATCGATTACTTGGCGGTGGCGGGGGAGGTTCGCGGCCGCGGAATCGGCAGGCGGCTCGTGCAGCATATCGCCGGTTGGGCACGGGAAGAGAAGCGGCTGGCAGGCATCATTCTGGAAGCGGAAGCGGATCCCGGAGAGGAGAACGAAGAACGCTTCCGTTTCTGGCAGCGCTGCGGCTTCACCTCGACCGAATACGTACACAAGTATATCTGGGTTCCGGAGACGTACCGCGCGCTGTACATGGCCTTCGATCCCGAGTGGCGAGTGTCGGACCGGGGAGAGACGATGTTCCGCTGGATCGGGAATTATCACAGAAAAGCGTTCGCGAGGTGAGAAAAGCATGAAGAAGAATCGAAGGGGACGACCGGAGGCGACAGCTGCGCAGTCCCCGGAGAAGCCGGCGACCTTGCGCGATATGCTGGACGCGGAGACGCTTTCCAAGCTGAAGGCGGCTTCCCAAGCCATGCAAGAGGAAGAAGCCCGCGAGCGGGAACGGAAGCGGGTTGAAGCCGAGAAGGCGCGTCTCGCCGAGCAGAAGCGGCTGGAAAACGATTTCGCCTACCTGCTTGACAACAGCCGCCAGGATTGGAAAAATTTCAAGTAGCCTAAGCGAAATAGATTCTAGGAGGGACTCTCATGGAGATTATTTATCATGGCCATTCCTGCGTCCAAATCGTCACGAACGGCAAATCGCTCCTCATTGATCCGTTTCTGAGAGGCAATCCGATCGCGGTCACGAAACCGGAAGACATCCGAGCCGACTACATCCTGCTCACCCATGCCCATACGGATCATATCCTGGACTGCGAGCCGATCGCGCGCGCGAACGATGCGACCGTCGTGGCCACCTTCGAGCTGGCCATGTACATGTCCGGGAAGAAGCTCAAAACGATCGACATGAACATCGGAGGTACGGTCGATCTCGGTTTCGCCAAAGCGAAAATGATCCAGGCATTCCACAGCTCCGGCATTTTCCTGGAGGAAGGGAAGATCATTTACGGCGGCATGCCGGCGGGCTTCATCATCGAGGCTGAAGGGTTGACCATGCTGCATGCGGGGGATACGGCGCTGTTCTCCGACATGAGAATGATCGGAGACCGGCACCGGATCGACGTCGCCTTTCTTCCGATCGGAGACCATTACACGATGGGACCCGACGATGCCCTTCAGGCCGCGGAATGGTTCGGCGCCAAGCTGGTCATTCCGATCCACTACAACTCGTTCGCGCCGATCCGCCAGGACGCGGAACGCTTCGTCCTCAGGCTCGAAGCCCAAGGCCGTCAAGGCAAGGTGCTGGCGCCGGGAGAATCGCTGCAAATCACGGTCGGGTAACGCCGCTAGGGCGTCCCGGTTTTTTTCTTGCATTCGGGCCTCCCAAACGGGTTGAGATTTTCGCGGGACCGAGCGATACTAGACAAAAAACGCGGAGGGAACGATAGCGAAATGAGAGGAACGGGCGGGATTCCGAAGGAGATTATCAAACACAACAGGCAATACCCGATATACATCGGCGATACGGCAGGCGTAACGTCCAGCTATCAGAAGCTGCATTGGCACGACGTGCTGGAAATCAATCTGATTAAACGGGGGACAGGCTACTATATCATCAACGGCCAGAGGATCGAATTTCGGCAGGGAGACATTCTGCTGATCAATTCCAACGATCTTCATTGCGCTTACGAATCGGAGAATCTGGTCATGCTCGTCATCACCTTCGACAAGGCCTGGCTCCTCGGCAATCTCCGCTACGACCCGGAAATTCTCAGCCCGTTCCACGAGATGGGAGTCCGCTTCGCGAATCTGCTCGACCGTACGCATCCAACCATGCCGGCGCTCCGTTCCATTCTCCTCCAACTGCAGGAGGAACACGCCGGTGAAAGCAGATCCTATGCCTCCATGGTATACGCCCAGCTGCTTCTGTTCCTGGCCCATGTCAATCGCGATTTTCGCATCCAAGAGCGCAAGAAGCCGAGGGAGACGATGAGCTCCGTGCAACTGGATAAAGTGCGGTCCGCGGTACAAGCCATGGAAGAGCGCTATTCGCACCCGTGGACGCTGGAGGAGCTCGCTTCGCTCGTCTTCTTGAGCCCGTCCAGATTCAGCGAAATTTTCCGCCGGGGAGTCGGCATGGCGCCGATGGAGTACCTCATCCGTATCAGGCTGGAGCAGGCCATGTCGCTTCTCGAAACCACGAATCAGAAAATTACGGAGGTCGCGCTGGAATGCGGTTTTCGAAGCTTGTCCAACTTTAATCGGCTGTACAAGCAGCATATCGGAGTCCCTCCGAGAAGGACCAAGGCAAACATTTTCAAACATTAGTAAGATAGCGTAAGTTTTCCGTCGTTTTGGCGGAGAAAACCCCGATTGTTACCGGTAGAATGCAAGAAGAAAGAGGGCATTTTACATGGTGATAACAATTCGGGAGGTCGGACGTATGCCGCAAAAATCCGCTACATCTATTGAACGGCAGCCATCCGGAAAGCCCGGCAACGTCCGGAGATGGCTCCGGCAGTGGGATATTCAGCTCATGGTTCTTCCCGCCATGCTCTTCATTCTCGTCTTCCACTACATCCCCATGTACGGCGTTATGACCGCGTTTCAAGACTACAGCCTCTTCAAAGGGTTTGTGCACAGCCCTTGGGTCGGATTCAAGCACTTCGAGATGTTTTTCGGCGCTCCCGTCTTCGGCACGGTCATGCGCAACACTCTGGTGATCAGCTTGCTGAAATTGATCGTCGGATTCCCCGCCCCGATTGTTCTCGCCCTCTTGCTGAACGAGGTTCGGAACCGCGCCTTCAAGCGGACGATCCAGACCGTCAGCTACTTGCCCCATTTCCTGTCCTGGGTCATCGTGTCCGGATTCGCGGTCTCCATGCTCTCCACGGACAACGGAAGCGTGAACATCCTTCTGGAAAAACTCCGTCTGATCGACGAACCGATCCGTTTCCTGTCGATGCCCGAATATTTCTGGGCGATTCTCGTCACGACGGGCGTGTGGAAAGAGATCGGCTTTGCTTCCATCGTGTATCTGGCCGCCATCGCAGGCGTCGATCCGCATCTGTATGAAGCCGCTTCCATGGA
Organism: Cohnella sp. CFH 77786; assembly: GCF_019400745.1. Classification (GTDB taxonomy): domain Bacteria; phylum Bacillota; class Bacilli; order Paenibacillales; family Paenibacillaceae; genus Cohnella. The sequence continues at coordinate 62,074 of NZ_WJIB01000005.1, forward strand.
CGGAGCCAGCCGATTCAAACAGATGTACAAGATCACGCTTCCCTCCATGATGCCGGTGATCGCCGTTTTCTTCATCCTCGCCGTCGGAAATCTGCTGAACGCGGGCTTCGAGGATATTCTCCTGCTCGGTTCCAATCCGATTCTTCGCGATGTGAGCGACGTGCTGGATACGTACGTGTACCGGATCGGAATCGAGAACTCGCGCTATTCTTACGCGACGGCCGCGGGTCTGTTCAAAGCTGCGCTTAGCGTCGCGCTGCTCGCCGGCGCCAACTATATCGCCCGCAGATCGGGGAACAGCCTGTGGTAACGGAAGAGAGGGGTTCTGCGCATGAAACGGTCGGCTAGCGACAAGACGTTGTCCATTTTCATCTACGCCGTGCTTGGCATTCTCGGGTTTGCGGCTTTCTATCCGTTCTGGAACGCGGCCGTCATCTCCTTCAATTCCGGCGCGGATACGATGAAAGGCGGAATCACGTTCTGGCCCCGGTCATTCTCGCTGGAGAATTACGAGGTCGTCTTCCGGGACGAACGTCTGGTGAACGGTTTCGTCATCTCCGTGCTGCGGACGGCGGTCGGAACGATCGGCTCCATCCTGGCGACTTCCGTCTTTGCATACGGGATGACCAGGCGGGAATTGATCGGCAAGAAGTTCTATATGATCGCCTGCATCGTCACGATGTATTTCAGCGGCGGTCTCGTTCCGAGCTACCTGCTGATTCGGGAGCTGGGACTGATGGATACGTTCTGGGTAATGGTCATACCCGGGATGGTCAGCGTTTGGAACATGATCGTGTTCCGCGCGTTTTTCCAAGGCATGCCTTCCGGCCTAGAGGAGTCCGCGAAGATCGACGGCAGCTCGAATTGGGGCGTGCTGTTCCGGATCATTCTCCCCTTGTCCGGTCCCGTCATCGCCACGCTGTCGCTTTTCACCGCCGTCTACCACTGGAACGATTGGTTCGCGCCGAGCATCTATATCTCGAATGTCGATTTATTGCCCATCCAGACGAAGCTTCAGCAGATCTTAAGCTCGAACATCATGAACGAACAGATGGCCCGGATGGATTCGTCGGCGAGCAGCCATCTGAACCGGATGAGGTCGGTGACGACCCAGTCACTGTCGATGGCGACCATGATGGTGGCGACCGTTCCGATTCTGTGCGTGTATCCGTTCGTCCAGAAATACTTCGTCAAAGGCGTATTGGTCGGCTCGTTGAAGGAATAAGCGTTTCTGCCTGCGGGTTTAAGCGAGAGCTAAACCATAGATGAACATGGGGAAGGGAGTCAGAGCGATGAAATCGGGAAAGAAGAGCGTTCCATGGGTGTTGACGGCGTTGTTGGCCGCGGTGGTCGTATTGACCGCCTGTTCGAAAAACGAAAATTCGTCCGCCGCTTCGGACAGTCCGGCCGGCCAATCGGCAGGCGGCGAACCGGCGTCCTCCGGCACGGCTTACGAGCTGGGGAAGGAGCCGCTGGAATTTTCCTTCTACGGCCATTACGACTGGTACACGATGCCGAATTGGGGAGAAGACTTAGCGACGAAGTGGATCAAGGAGAACAAGAAGGCGAACGTCGTACCGGTCAGCTCCGGAGGCAACGCCAAGCAGAAGCTGAGCACGATGATCGTGTCCGGCGAGCTGCCCGACGTGATCTGGATGGAGCGCGGTCCCGACGTGGAGAAGCTGCGGTCGGAGGGCCAGCTCGCCGCGTTCGACGATTACCTGGATAAATACCCGAATTTGAAAAAATGGGCGGGCGAATCGACGCTGGACATGCTTCGTTCTCCCGACGGCAAGCTGTACCAATTCCCGAACTGGTACACCACTCAACCGAACGGGAATGCGGGTTATCTGGTCAACAAGAAAATCTATGAGGAACTCGGCTCTCCGAGTCTTGCGACGACGGACGATTTGTATGCCTACCTCAAGCAAGTGAAAGAGAAATATCCCGGCGTCATTCCGCTCGAGTCCGGTCAAGGCGCGGAGGCCGTCGATATTCTGACCTCCGCCTTCGCGGAGAACCGTCCGCCTCTTTTCAGTTCGGCGAGTATGATGGCCGTACCTTCGGGCGACAAACTGACGTCTGTGTTCACCGATCCCGCCTTCCGCGAAGCGCTGCAGTACGCCAATAAGCTTTACCGGGAGAAGCTTTTGACGCAGGATGCATTCAGCCAGAAGCTCGAACAGGTCGAACAGAAAATCGTGACGGGCAAAATCGCGGTCTATGCGGCTTCCAGCCCGACGGAATTCGGCTCCAAAGGCAATGCGGCGATGAAGGCGAACGATCCGAACGCGGGATACATCATGGTGTGGCCGGTTCATAAGCCCGGACTCGACAAGAACAAGATCTTCCCGGGCGATTACAAGCAGCTCGGCTGGAACGTCAGCGTCATTACCAAGTCGGCCAAAAATCCCGAAGCGATTTTCGCTTTCCTGGACTGGTTGACCGGGCCGGAAGGACAGCGGATCATCATGTGGGGACCTGAAGGGCTGTATTGGGAAGGCACCGACGGCGACGGCGCTCCGCTCTTTACCGACAAGTTCGTCAGCGATGCGAACGGACGGGACGAATTGATGAACGCGACCGTCAACTTCCAATGGAACGGCAATACCGTCTATGTGGACAATTCGAAGACCAAGTTCGAATCGAAGCTTCCTCCCGAGAAGCGCAACTGGGAGACTCGGTGGCAGCAAGAGATCACCTGGAAGACGCAATTCAACGCGACGGAATTCGTCAATCTGGATCCGGCCGGAGACTCCGAGGAAGGCATTATCGCCCAAGAGGTGAGAGAGCTGTACGAAAAGGCGAAGGCGCAGGCGGTGATCGGGGCAAAGTCGGAAGACGAGGTGCTTGCGATTCTCGATCAGGCCGAGAAGGACGCGCAGAAAGCCGGCTATGATCGGCTTCTCCAATTCAAGACGGCGAAATGGCAGGAAAACCGCGGCAAATTGAAATAATCCATTTGCGGCATACAAGCTGGGAGCGAATGAACTTGAATTATTATTTGGGCGTTGACGGAGGAGGCAGCAAGACGTTGGCCATCGTGTCGGATTCGGCCGGGCGTGTGCTCGGCCGCGGCATCAGCGGATGCGGCAATCATCAACTGGGCGCCGAAGCCGCGAGACGGAATATCCGGGAAGCGGTGGATGAGGCTTTGGCTCGGGCGAAACTTGGGAGAACGGAGATCGCGCATGCGGTGTTCGGCTTGGCCGGGGCGGACCGGGAGGCGGACTTTCGGGTGTTGCGTCCGATGATCGCGGACATCGGCTTCGGCTCCTGCGGTATCGTTTGCGACACGGTGATCGGCTTGAGGGCCGGAACGCGGCAACCGGACGGAGTCGTGGTCATTTGCGGCAGCGGAACGAATTGCTACGGCGTCAACAAACGCGGCGAGCATTATCAATGCGGCGGCTTCGGGTACGCGTTCGGGGATTTCGGCGGCGGCTCCGATCTTGCCGTGGAAGTATTCCGGTCGGTTATCCGTTCGTGGGAAGGAAGAGGAAGAGAGACGCTGCTGACGGAAGCGACGCTTCGGGCACTCGGCTATCCGGACGTGCGGCGGATGTTCGACGACTTCCTGGACGAAGGGAAAAGAATTCCGCCGGGGCTTGTCAAGCTTCTGTTCGAGGTCGCGGGCGAAGACGAGGTCGCCAGAGAGATCTTGCGGCGCCAAGGGACCGAACTCGGACTCGCGGCGAGCGCGGTCATCCGCAAACTCGGCATGGAAGCCGACCAGTTCGATCTCGTCATGGTGGGAAGCGTGCTGACAAGGGGCAACAGCGAATACGTGGCTCCTTACATCGAGCAGGAGGTCGCCCGCAGGGCCCCGGGGTGCTCTCTGCGCTTGCTCACGATGGAGCCTGCGGCGGGAGCGCTGCTGCTGGCGATGGAACAAGCCGGCGCGAGCGTGGGACCGACTCTATACGAGAACCTGGAATTCCATCTCTCGGTGAAGGAGACCAAACCGGCATGAGCCCACGATTGAAAATCGCCGTCATCGGCGGAGGATCTTCCTATACGCCGGAGCTGATCGAAGGCTTCATCCGCCATTACGGGACGCTGCCCGTGACGGAGATCGTGCTGGCGGATATCGAGGAAGGCTTCCGCAAGCTGTCCATCGTCGGGGAATTGGCCCGCCGGATGGTCGCCAAGTCCGGATTGCCGATCGAGGTCAAACTGACATTGGATCGCCGAGCCGCACTGGAAGGGGCGGATTACGTCTCGACGCAGATGCGGGTCGGCCTGCTCGAAGCTCGCGGCTGGGACGAGACGATCCCCCTGAAATACGGCATGATCGGGCAGGAGACAACGGGACCCGGCGGGATGATGAAGGGGCTGCGCACGATCCCCGTTCTGCTTGAGATTTGCCGGGAGATGGAGGAGCTTTGTCCGGAAGCGTGGCTGCTGAACTTTACGAACCCCGCAGGGATGGTTACGGAGGCCATTCACAAGCATTCCCGCATCCGATCGATCGGGTTGTGCAACTCGCCGATCGCGGCATACAAGTGGCTGTCCGCCTTGTATTCCGTACCGGTCGAGCGGATCGAATGCGAATTCGTGGGCCTGAACCATCTGCATTGGATCAGCCGCGTTACCGTGGACGGGGAACCTAAGCTGGCCGAGCTGCTCGGCGGCGGGGACGGCTATTCCGCGAACAACGTTCCGCAGTACGAATGGAACGCTGGTCTGATCCGGGGGCTCGGTGCCATTCCCTCCTACTATTTGAAATATTACTATCTGCATCGCGAGATTCTCGAAGAGCAGTTGGCTGCAGCCGCCCGGGGCGAGACGCGTGCGGAGACGGTCAAACGGCTGGAGGACGAACTGTTCGAAATTTACCGCGATCCCGATCTGTCGGAAAAGCCGAAGCAGCTGGAACAACGAGGGGGGGCCTATTATTCGGAGGCGGCCGTTCGGCTTATGAACTCCCTCTATAACGATACCGGCGACATCCAGACGCTGAATGCGGCCAATCAGGGCATTCTCGATTTCCTCCCGGACGATGCCTGCATCGAGGTGAACTGCAGGGTCACCCGGCAAGGTCCGATCCCTCTGCCTGTCGCGACGGTGCCGCCGTCCGTGAAGGGACTCATCCATGCGGTCAAAATCTACGAACAGCTGACGATCGAAGCGGCCGTAAACGGGGATAAAGAGCGGGCATTGCTGGCGCTGGCGCATCATCCGCTCGTTACGTCCATCAACGACGCGGAGAAAATGCTGGATGAAATGCTGGAGCGCAACCGGCGCTATTTGCCGCGGTTCTTCGCCTGAACGGAGCCTGGCGGTCGGTGAAGAGACGACGGCCCAAATCGATACCGGTCCGAATGATAAAGCCTGAAGGCACCCGATCGAACATCCGGGTGTCTTCAGGCTTTTGACTAACGTTCAAGCGTCTGGCCGTCGGTATAGGATGCCGCGGGCGTCACGCCAGCAGCCCCGGGCTTCAAATAAAGCAGCAGGCCGATGATCACCAGAATGCCTCCGGCGATTTGGAAGCCGGTGACCATTTCGCGGAACAGCACCATGGCCAGAAGGCTGGCGCCGACGGGTTCGGCGAACACGCTCATGGAGATCGTGGTGGCGCTGACGTAGGTCAGCAGCCAGTTGAACACCATGTGTCCGAACACCGTCGGCACGATCGCGAGCAAGAGGAATATGAGCCATTCCTTGCCGGGGTATCCGGCGACCCGGACGCCGGCGGACAGATTGTACACCGCGAAAAACAGAAACGTGACCGCGAACACGATCAGGCTGTACAAGTAGGACGACACGCGGGTTAAAATCCGTTTGGCGAGCAGCATGTTACCGGCGATGGCCAGCGTGGAGAAGAAGGAGAGGGCGTCTCCAACGAACGCGGAACGCGAGATGCCGAGATCGCCCGAGCCGACGAAGACGACGCCCGCGATCGCAACTACGAGACCGAGCACGGCGGCTTTGGCCGGCTTATCACGGAAAAAAGCGAAGGCTCCGATCATGACCAGCACGGGCTCCAGCGACAAGATAATCGTCGAGCTCGCGATCGACGTATAGTCGATGGATTCCATCCAGAGCAGGAAATGCAGCCCCAGAAAGATGCCCGCGAAACCAAGAAGCATCCAGTCCTTACCGGAAATCCTCAGAATGCCGGGGAACTGCTTCGTTCCGAACGGAAGCATGAGGAGCAGCGTAAACAGCATGCGGTACATGCCCTGAACGGACGCCGGCGCCTCCGAGTACCGGACGAGAATCGGCGCGAAAGAAATGGCGATCATGCCGACGAGAAGCGGAATGATGGGTGCGATGGGCGGCGATGGCGGGAAAGGGTTGCCGGTTGATCGTTTCTTTGTCGTCATTTTTCCGGAGCCAGACCTCTCATGATGTAGTCGATCGTCGCCTGACGCTCCCGCTCGTCGTCCCATACGGCGCCTTCTTCCATGCCGTAGAAGGTCCGAATCATGATGTAGCCCGCGATCGAGGATACCGCCAATCGAATGACGGTCGATGTCGGGAGATCGATGATCTGTCCTTTTTCCTTGAAGCGGTCGACGACTTTCTCTACGCGTTCTTTGACTTGCGAGAAGATGATCTTCCGGAACTGTTCCCGTAGATCGGGGTGGAACGGGAGCTCCTGGAGCAAGATTTTCATGAGGCTTTTGTTTTTATCCAGAAAATCGAGCCGGTTTTCGATCATCGCGGCGATGAATTGGTCGAACGATTCGTATTCCGTCTTCAGGACGTCCTTGAATTCACGCAGCACGAACGGAGCGATCAATCTGAGCATGGCTGGGGCCACGATGGACAGCAGCAGGTCCTTCTTCGTCTTGTAATGGCGGAAAATCGTCCCTTCGGCAACGCCAGCCCGCGACGCGATTTCGCTCGTCGAAGTGGCGGAATACCCTTTTTCGGCGAAGATTTCGATCGCCGCTTCGAAGATCCGGCTTTGCTTTTCCGTCATGCTGTTCCCGGAAGCGCCGTTCAGCAGTTCTTCCATCCAAGGTTCCAAAGGTTCGTTCATTCGTCACACTCCTACAAACTTTCCGCCGGTCAGATCGCGCGTTGTTTTCTGAGCGCAACGACGTTCAGCAACGCAAACGCGACGGAGAAACCGAGCAGCACGTATACATCCGTTTCAATATCGTCGAATCCTTCGCCGCGCAGCATGATGCCTCGCATGGCGTCGGCACCGTAATACAGCGGCATGATATAGCTCAACTTCTGCAGCCAAGGATCCATGGCTTCCAGATTGAACAATCCCGAGAAAAAGACTTGCGGGACGATAACAAGGGGAATGAACTGAATAATCTGGAATTCGCTCCCCGCGAAGGACGACAGCAGCGTGCCCAAGGTGAGCGCCGTAAGCGTAAGCAGAAGGTTCATCAACAGGACAAGCCAAATGGAGCCATCCATATAGAGGCCGAGCACGTCGATGGAGAACCACGCGATCAGCGAAGCTTGCAGCAAGGTGAACAGCCCAAATCCGAGCAGATAGCCCGCGACAACCTCCGAGCGGCGGATCGGCGTGGCCAGCAGCCTTTCCAGCGTTCCCGTCGTCCGCTCGCGCAGGAACGCGACGCCGGCAAGCAGGAACACGAAGAAGAAAGAGAAGAAGCCGATAAGCACCGGGCCGAACGAATCGAAAGAGGACAAATCCTCGTTACCGTGCAGATACGAAACGGCAGGCTGTATCGTCAGCATATCGGCCTGGATCGATTTTTGCAAGACCAGCATGACCGCCTTGTTCATCGAAGGGTCGCTGCCTTCGAGCAGAATGGAAGGTTTTCCGCCTTCCAAGGAGAATACGGCGTCCAGCTTGCCGTCCCGCAAAGCTTGTTCCGCTTCTTCTCTGTTCGCGTATGAAGTCACGTGCGCGCCGTCCGGATCGATTCGATCCGTCATCGGAGCGGGAATGCCTACAGTGCCGATATCCGGCTTCACCTGCTGGCCGTTAAACACGAAATGCATGAGCGTCAGGACGAGCAGGGGGGCGAGGAACAGCAGTGCCAGCGTTCTCTTGTCGCGGACGAACTGGCTGATGATGCGGGTCGCGAGAGCTCGGGTTCTCAAGCGCGGACACCTCCCCCGAGGACGATAAACGCTTCTTCGATCGAATCGGCACCGCTTCGGTCCTTGAGCCCTTGCGGCGAGTCGACCGCGTGCAGTCTTCCGTCTCTGATGAGGCCGATCCGGTCGCATTTGTCCGCTTCGTCCATGACGTGGGTCGTCAAGATGATCGTTGTCCCCCGGTCGCGAAGGGCCGTAAGCTCTTTCCAGATCGACTGCCGCAGGACGGGATCGATGCCGACCGTCGGCTCGTCGAGGATGAGCAGCTCCGGCTCGTGCAGCAGCGAGATCGCCAGCGAGAGTCGGCGCTTCATTCCGCCGGAGTAGGCGGCAACGGGTTTGTTCAGATGGTCGAGCAAGTCGACGACCGACATGGCCGCCTGAATCCGCTCCTTGCGGCGTGCGCCCGAGAGTCCGAACAGGGAGGCGAAGAAAAGAAGATTTTCTTTGGCGGTGAGCTCCTGATACAGCGCGTCGGATTGCGCCATGTAGCCAAACCGTTGAAGCATCGACAGCTTCGGCATTTTCTCTCCCAGCATGACCACTTCGCCCTCATCGGCTTTGTCGATGCCCGTGATTAGTTTGATTAACGTCGTTTTGCCCGAACCCGAAGGGCCGAGCAACCCGAATATTTCCCCGCGTCCAACGCGGAGCGCGATGCCGTCCAGCACCGTCCGCTTGCCGAACCGGCGCGTTATGCCTTGCAAATCGACAACCGGCTCAGGTGCGGACTTGATGTTCGTATGGGTCTGAACCACAGATTCCAACCTCCCATGAATGTGAGTAATCACTCATTTTGGATGACAATGCCATCTTAACATGACGAGGTCGATTTGTGAAGTGAGTAATCACTCATTTAGGCGAACGAGTTGACAGCAATCCTCCCTCAAGGTCTTTTTTCTTTCCCCACCCAGGCCAAGAACAAGAGCTGAACAACGGCCGCCGGCGTATATCGGCAGCCGTTGTTCAGCTATCGGGCAGGATAATGGAAATGATCTGTAGAAAAAACCAATAAATAAAAAGCGACAAAAGTAGGGTATGGCGGGTGGATTCCAGATCTCGCAGATGCTGTGGGGTCATCTGGCTACCTACCCTCTTTGGCGATGTTCAATCAGGGCGATTCAACCCGCGGTTGAATGAACGCGTGTGACAAATTCAACCAACTCTTGATAGGATGACGGTTGCGGAAATGCTATGCTGATTTCGACAGTGCGCACTGTACACTTTGTTAAATCGGAGGTGTAGGATGCTCGACTTACGCAAAGTTGGAGCTTATATTTCGAAGCTTCGCAAAGACCAGGATCTGACCCAATTGGAACTTGCCAATCTACTGAATGTAAGTCATCAAGCGGTTTCGAAATGGGAACGGGGCGACTCGCTGCCGGATATCGGAACGCTTCCGCAGTTAGCGAGGTTATTTGGCAAAACGGTAGACGACATTTTAAATGCAGGGGAAAGCGCAGAAAATCGGGAGCACCGGCACCTAGGAAGGATCGTTGAGGAGATCGCAGAGAACAGGACGGAACAAATTGCAGGGATGATCAATACCGGAGAGGTGGAGGTGGAAGAGCTTTTAGAAGTGGCGCCGTTTGTAAAGGAAAGCGCTCTGCATAAGGTTACTGAACGATTAGACAGCAGCGTCCTTAAGTTAGACGTGATCATGAGGTTGGCGCCGTTCCTCGGAACAGATACATTGGATGAACTGGTTCGTCAGGCAGAAGATGGCGAAATTGTGTGGAGTGCGATTACCGGACTCGCTCCGTTCGTCAGCAGTGACACATTAATCCGACTGGTAGATAAATCGATTGACGGTTCCTTGGAAGTGAACCTTCTTGTTGGAATTGCCCCGTTTCTTGGAAGAGAACATGTGGATCGGTTGGTACAACAAGCCGAAGAGGGTAGCTTAAGCTGGAATGTCGTTAATGGACTGGCACCTTTTATTAGCAGGGAGACATTAAGCCGTCTGGTAGACCGGGTTGCAGACGGCACTATCGATGCAAACCGGATCGTAAGCCTCGCACCTTTCCTGGGGAGGGAGCAGGTGGATCGGTTGGTACGAGAAGCCGAGGAAGGCAGCTTGATATGGAATGCCGTGAATGGACTGGCCCCCTTTATTAGCCGAGAGACGTTAAGCCATTTGGTAGACCGGGTTGCAGATGGTACCATCTCTGCGAACCGGATCGTAAGCCTCGCACCATTTTTGGACAGGGAACATCTCGAGAAATTGATTGGTAGAGTCGAAGCCGAACATCTAAGCCCGGATCTGCTGGCAAGTCTTGCTCCTTTCGTCGATCAAGGGACATTGAGCAGAATGGTGACAAACTTATTAAATAAAGCAAAGTAAACACGTATATCGGAAATCGGCGATGCATAGACAGTCGGCGATCCCCAAAGCTACCGGCTTGAAATTCGGTAGCTTTTTGTTTGGAATTTCGGATGATTGTGAACCAGCAATACACAGAAACCTAAACCTTCCAAAGTTTTATAATTGTCACGACACCTAGACGGATGAATACATAGGTCATTTTCTGACAGCTTAACTCCGCGTTGGGTGCAGATTTGAAGAAAATATTCTCGCTAAACGAGATCCTGCAGAGACGGTTTGACGCTTCCCTAATAACGAGGGTTCGGAACCCAGTGAAAAAACTAATTGAACACAAATAAGCGCAATGATATAATCATAAGCGCAATTGAAAAATTATGATTTTGCTTCAACCGAAATCATCTCTTCTTTAATTATACTCCCGGAACTTTGATTTGTCAATGCGCTTTTTATCCCCCCAAAACCCTAATAAGGAGCGTGTTCAGGGAGAAATGGAACCGAAGGATTGGCGCCAAGAACGGGAGCGGCTGGAATGGGTCAGGAACAAGCTGCGGGCGAGAATCGCCGAACTGGAGCCGGAGGTTGCCGGACTGCGCGATCAGGCTGCGGACATCCGCAAGCGGTTTTGGGAAGAAGTTACGATCAATACAAGCACGGACGAAGAGTTCGAAGAAACCTTCTACACGATTAAGCAGCAATCCGCGGTGTTAGCCGAACGGGAACGCGGCCATAAGCTGTTGACTCAGCAATGGAAGATCATGAACCGTTTGCTCCCGTCTCCTTATTTCGGACGTATCGATTTTCACGAGGATGGCCTGGACTTCAGCGAGCAAATCTATATCGGCGTATCTTCCTTCGTCGACGAAGACGGATTGAGCTTTCTGATCTATGACTGGCGTACGCCGATCGCGAGCCTGTACTACGATTATTCCACTGGCCCGGCATCTTATGTCACGCCGGCCGGACGAATCGAAGGGACGATGGAGCTCAAACGGCAGTTTCAGATTCAGAACGGGGAAATCCGGGGCATGTTCGACGCGAGCGAAACGATCGGTGATGAATTGCTGCAGCAAGTGCTCGGCAAAGGCGCGGACTCGCAAATGAAGAGCATCGTGGCCACCATCCAGAAGGAACAAAACGCCATCATCCGCGATGACGGCAGCCGAATGCTTATCGTACAGGGGGCGGCCGGCAGCGGCAAGACTTCCGCGGCATTGCAGCGGGTGGCGTATTTGCTGTACAAACACCGCCAGACGATCAGGGCCGATCAGATCGTTCTATTCTCGCCGAATCCGATGTTTGCCGGTTACATCTCCACCGTGCTCCCGGAGCTCGGTGAAGAGAATATGCAGCAGACGACTTTTCAAGAATATGTCGACTATTGGCTAGGTTCCTCGTTACGGCCGGAGGATCCCTTTGAACAGATCGAATTTGTACTGACCGCACATGGAGCGCCGGGGTATGAGGCTCGTCTTCAGGGGATCGAGTATAAAACTTCCGAGGCTTTCCTGCAAGCCCTGCAGAACTATGGAATGTGGCTGGGACGGGAAGGCATGCGATTCAACGGGATTCGGTTTCGGGACCGCGATTTGATTACCGGGGAGCAAATGAGAGCGAAATTTTACGGTTTTGACCGTTCCCTGCCTTTGTTCAATCGTGTCGTTCTGTTGCAGGAATGGCTGTTGAAGGAACTGGCTTCGCTGGAACGCAGGGAACGGGAAGCGCCTTGGGTGCAGGATGAGTTGAGTTTTCTCGACATCGAGCAGTACGCGGAAGTCTTCGGATTGCTGCATAAAGAGAAGGAACTATTCGACCTCGCGGAACATTACGCCGCAGTTCGCGAGAAATTAAGCAACAAGCCCCGGGAAGACGAGGGCGACTTTGACTTCGCCCGGAAGGAGGAAGATCTGCTCCGCCGAAGGATCGTGAAAGAATATTATAAACCGCTCCGGAAAAGCGTGAAGAAATTCTCGTTCGTGGATGTCAAAGGCATCTATGGCCAATTGTTTGAGTGCGGAGCCGCTTATCGGCAGAGAACGAATGGGGCCGTCGTTCCCCCGCTGTGGCCTGAAATATGCAGGCAAACCCAGGAAGCGCTTCTCCGGAACGAGTTGTTCCACGAGGATGCGACCCCGTATTTGTATGTGAAAGAACTGATCGAAGGCGTCCGGACGAACACGGAAATCCGGTATGTCTTCGTGGATGAGGGCCAGGATTATTCGCCGTTTCAATTTGAATATCTCAAAAAGCTGTTTCCCCGGGCCCGGATGACCGTGCTCGGCGATTTCGGGCAAGCGATCTTCATGCAGGCTACCTCTTTGGACGCGCCTGATTCTCCGCTGGTCCGCCTATACGGCGAAGCCGAAACAAGCCTTGTCCGTCTTGTGCGCAGCTATCGTTCCACCAGGGAAATTGTCGAATTTACGAAATCGATGCTTCCTGGCGGGGAAGAAATCGTACCGTTCGAAAGGAGGGGGCCAAAGCCCCTTCTGATAAGACTGGATAGCGGGGAGAAGCGTGAGGCGCGAATGCTGGCAGACGTCGCGGCGCTTAAGGTCGAGGGTTTCGATTCCATCGCCGTTATTACGAAGACCGCAGCCGAAAGCCGGGAGGCCCATGAAAACTTACGGATTCATGGAGGCGAAGCACCGCGGCTCATCACGAAGGAGACGCTGGGTTTTGAAAAAGGAGTGATGGTCATTCCCGTTTATCTCGCCAAAGGTGTCGAGTTCGATGCCGTCTTGGTCTACGATGCCTCATCCGAAGCTTACGGCCGGGAGAGCGAACGCAAGCTTCTTTATACCGCGTGTACGCGGGCTATGCACCGGCTTCATCTTTACGCGACGGGCGATTGGTCGCCGTTCGTGCAGGCATTGCCTGCGCATTTGTACGAGAAGTCGCCAAATTGACGGATATTTGAATCAAACTCATGCCAGGATGAAAAAAGTTGAACTCCTTCGGGCAGTTAATACGTATACCTATTGCCGGCAAGTAAATAATTACTGCATTGGACTCAGCTGGCTATAACTCATGACTAGCGCTGTCGAAAGGAGAATTCATGTTGGAGTCATTGTGGTTGGAATATGCGTGGGCTTTACTGATTCTGATCGGTTTGGAAGGATTGCTGTCGGCTGACAATGCGCTCGTGCTTGCGGTCATCGCCAAACATTTACCGGACGACCAGAAGAAACGGGCGATCAATTATGGTATCATAATGGCCTTTGCCTTTCGTTTTGCAGCTCTATTTGCGATTTCCTTTATCGCGAATGTCTGGCAGGTGCAGGCGATCGGCGCAGCCTATCTTCTATACCTGGGTATAAAGCACATCATCCAAGCGCGGTTCGGGAAGAAGAATGAACATACCCACAAGGACCAAAAGCAAGAAGCGGCAGGGAAAGGCTTCTGGCCTACGGTGGGAAAGATTGCGCTGGCTGACCTCGCCTTTGCCATAGATTCCATTCTTGCCGCGGTAGCGCTTGCGCTCGGACTGCCGGATTCGCCGCTTGGCGAGTTCGGCGGCATGGACGGCGGACAATTTATCGTCGTGGTGCTTGGCGGGATTGCCGGCTTGGTTCTGATCAAATATGCAGCTTCCTGGTTTGTAAAGCTGCTTGGCCAACGCCCGGCGCTTGAGACAACGGCTTATGCAATCGTTGCCTGGGTTGGGGTAAAGCTTGCGGTCATTACGCTTGCCCATGAGGATATCGGGGTTTTGGATCCGCATTTTCCCCACAGCACGGTCTGGACTTCCGTCTTCTATGTTGTCCTGGTCGCGATAGCCCTTCTTGGATGGTTTGCGCCCGGCAACAAACCGTCCAGGGCCGAAGATCAACAATAGCCATGCTTCAATAGTACACCGAGAAAAAAGAGGGATCTCATCCCCTGGGAGAGAAACCTCTTTTTTTCGCGTTTGGACGATTTACCGCGAAAAATCCGTTGAAGCTGAGGATTGCCTTTATGTAAACGCTATTTTCGTCATTGGCTTTGAATATTCCGGGATTAAGCCTCTCATATCCCAATTGGCAAATCTGTCATGGGGGAGTATGATCATCCGGTAAGACCATTCACTCGCTGAATTTCCACATCGGAAAACGGGGGAACCAACGGCGGCGATGTCCGCCCGGGGTGAATCGGAGGCGCTTCGTACAGCGTCACCGTAGGGCGACTCTATACGCCCGAATCCGTCAGCTAACCTCGCAAGCGTGTTAGAGAGGAGAGACTGCACCGATTCATGCGGCCGCAGGGGATAACCTCTGCGGTTTTGTTGTGGTAAAAATCGGATTCGAGGAAAAACTACTTCAGCGGGCAGTAAGACGAAACAATTTCGGATGGTGAAAACGTGGTAACTCAAATCAAACGCTTTTTGCTTGGACGTCCCCTTAAATCCACGGAATTAGGGGAACAGAAACTTCGAAAAACCAAGGCTCTGGCCATCCTTTCTTCCGATGCTTTATCATCGGTTGCCTACGGTCCCGAACAGATTCTGATCGTGCTCATGACCGTCGGCGCTGCCGCATTCTGGTATTCGATCCCGATCGGGGTCGGCGTGCTGATCTTACTGGTGGCGCTCATCCTGTCGTATCGCCAAATCATCTTTGCTTATCCGCATGGAGGAGGCGCATATGTCGTCTCCAAAGAAAACCTGGGGCTGTACCCGGGGCTGATCGCCGGCGGCTCGCTTTTGGTGGATTATATTCTTACGGTCGCGGTAAGCGTGTCGGCGGGAACCGATGCGATCACTTCCGCTTTCCCGAGCCTGCATGAGCATAATGTGAGCATTGCCGTTACCTTTGTCATTTTGCTTACCATTTTGAATTTGCGGGGCGTGACGGAGTCCGCTTCCATATTGGCTTATCCGGTGTATTTATTCGTTTTGGCCCTATTCATCCTGATCGGGGTTGGCATTTACCGTACCATGACGGGGGCGGTGCCCCCGGATTTGCACACGCCTGTGGGAACGCCGATCGCGGGGATTACGTTGTTTCTACTGCTGCGGGCATTTGCCTCAGGAAGCTCGGCGCTGACGGGCGTGGAGGCGATTTCCAATGCGATCCCGAATTTCAAAGAGCCTTCGCCCCATAATGCCGCGAAGACGTTGATGGCGATGGGTTTCTTGCTGGCGCTCTTGTTTTCCGGCATCGTGTATCTGGCCTACGATTACGGTATCACGCCTCGCGCCGAAGTGACCGTCGTCTCGCAAATCGCGGAAACGACATTCGGCCGGCACTTCATGTACTTCTTCATTCAAGGCACGACCGCGATGATCCTGATCCTGGCGGCGAACACGGGATATTCGGCATTTCCGTTGCTTGCGGTGAATCTTGCCAAAGATAAATTCATTCCCAGAATGTTTACGGTAAGAGGCGACAGGCTCGGATATTCCAATGGCATTATCATGCTCGGCATCTTGTCGATCGTCCTCATTATCGCTTTCGGGGGTCAAACCGAGCATTTGATTCCGCTGTACGCCGTCGGCGTCTTTATCCCTTTCACGCTGTCGCAGACGGGGATGATCTTCAAGTGGGTCCGGCAGAAGCCGCCGGGTTGGCTGCCCAAACTGCTCATTAACGCCGCCGGCGCCTTGATTTGCTTCATCATTACGATCATGTTCTTTATCACGAAGTTCGAGCAGGTTTGGCCCGTCTTGATCTTCTTGCCGGCGATCATTATCCTGTTCCATCGCATTCGGAAACATTACGAAGCGGTCGGGGAACAGTTGAGACTGGCGACCTGCGAGCCTGCGATGCCGATCGAAGGCAATGTGATCATCCTTCCGGTCTCCGGAATCACGCACGTCGTCGAGCATTCGATCAACTACGCCAAGTCGCTTGCGGCGGATCAAATCATCGCGGTGTACGTTCCGTTCGAGAGAGAAGACGAAGCGCGGTTCGAAGAAAAGTGGAACAAGTGGATGCCGGACGTCCGGCTGGTGACCTTGCATTCACCTTATAGGAGCATTATTCAGCCGTTAAGCCGGTTCATCGATTCCGTGCAGCGCAAAGCCGTCGAATCGCATTATCAGGTGACGGTGATCATCCCGCAATTCATTCCGAAGAAGGGATGGCACAACTTCCTGCATAACCAGACCAGCTTCATGATCCACACCCATCTGTTGTTCCGGAAAGATGTCATCGTGACAACCGTACCGTATCATTTGAAGAAATAGCCTGACAACCGGACAAAAAAGCAACTTCCGTCTATCGGAAAGTTGCTTTTTTATATTTTTTTTACGCCTTTGCCGCCTTATTTTTACCCCGTTTTTACGGCGACTCGTATTAGAATCTGTTCTGTAGCAACGATCTCCTATCCGAACTTTAGGAGGCGCAATCCATGAAGGAGGCTGTTCCATGCTGGATCTTGGCATGATTCTGATGTTGGCGGGTCTGTTCGCTCTGCTGTACGGCTTTGCGGCCTGGTGCGATCGGGTCTCGAGCGAAACGGGGGGAGAGGGCAAATGATCGTCGTAACCGTCTTCGCGGTTCTCATTTTCGTTTATTTGATCTACGCCCTGGTGAATCCGGAAAAATTCTGATCCGGATCGGCTTGTTGGAATCGAGGAGGAAAATCGATGGGCATCCTGCAAATCCTGATTGTCCTGGCCGTTGTCGTGCTGCTCGTGAAACCGCTGGGCACCTACGTGTACCATGTGTTTTCGAACGAACCGAATCGGACGGACCGCATTTTCGGAGCGTTTGAACGGTTCATCTATAGGCTGATCGGGCTCAAAGACCGCTCCGGCATGACATGGAGAAAGTACGCGCTCACCTTACTACTGACCAACATCGTTCTTGTCGCCTTCGGATACGCGATTCTGAGGTTGCAGAAATTTATGCCGCTGAATCCGAACGGCATGGACAACATGGAACAGACACTTACTTTCAACACCATAATCAGCTTTATCACCAATACGAATCTGCAGGATTACAGCGGTGAAACGGGTCTCTCGTATTTTTCGCAGATGGCGGTCATCATGATGATGATGTTCACCTCTGCCGCGACCGGGTTTTCCGTGGCGATTGCGTTCGTGCGGGGCATTACCGGCAAAGGCCAAACGATCGGAAACTTCTTCGAAGATTTCGTCAAAGCGCATACGCGCATCTTTATTCCGTCGGCCGTACTGGTTACCTTGCTGCTGGTGGCGCTTCAAGTGCCGCAAACGCTGCATCCGACATTGACGGTGACAACTTTGGAGGGAACCACACAGCATATCGCGATCGGACCGGTGGCCGCATTGGAATCGATCAAGCACCTCGGGACGAACGGCGGCGGATTCTTCGGGGCCAACTCGGCGCATCCGTTCGAAAATCCGAGTCCGCTGACCAATGTCATCGAAATCTTGTCCATGTGGCTCTTGCCGGCTTCGTTGCCTTACACGTACGGCTTGTTCGCGAAAAACAGGAAACAAGGCTGGGTTGTTTTCAGCGCCATGATGACCTTGTTCCTCGTGTTCTTGACGACTGTATACTGGGCGGAGCTTCGCGGCAACCCGGCTCTTAGCGCGATGGGGATCGACGCTTCTCAAGGCAGCATGGAGGGCAAAGAAGTCCGCTTCGGCATCCCGCAATCCGCGCTGTTCACGGCCGTGACGACTGCGGCGACGACGGGGTCCGTCAACAACATGCACGATACGCTGACGCCGCTCGGAGGCTTGGTCCCGCTTGCGGAGATGATGCTGAACGTCGTATTCGGCGGCAAAGGCGTAGGGCTCGTCAATATGCTGATGTATGCCATCCTGGGCGTGTTCCTGTGCGGCTTGATGGTCGGCCGAACGCCCGAGTTCCTGGGACGCAAAATCGAGCCGCGCGAAATGAAGCTCGTGGCGGTGGCGATTTTGATTCATCCGCTCATCATTCTGGCTCCGACCGCCATCGCTTTCCTGACGGATCTCGGTCAAGGCTCCATTACGAATCCGGGACCTCACGGCATTTCCCAGGTCCTGTACCAATACACCTCATCCGCGGCAAACAACGGTTCGGGGTTTGAAGGCCTGGCGGATAACACGCCGTACTGGAACATCACGACGGGGATCGTGATGCTGCTGGGCCGGTATATCTCGATGATCGCCATGCTGGCCGTTGCCGGATCGCTCGTCCGCAAGCAGCTGGTTGCGGAGACGATCGGCACGTTCCGGACGGATAACACGCTGTTTTACGCCATCCTGATCGGTACGGTTCTGATCATCGGGGCGCTTACGTTCTTGCCGGCCATCGTTCTTGGACCGATCGCCGAACAACTCAAGCTGGGCTAATGACGAGGTGAACCGTATATGAGTAACCAACGCAAATCGATGCTGACATCCGCGATCGTCAACCGTGCGATTCGGGACAGCTTGATCAAACTCAATCCGATTGGCATGATGAAAAATCCCGTTATGTTCGTGACCTACGCCGGTACATTCGTCGTCCTGCTCATGATCCTCTTCCCGGGATACTTTAAGGCAACTGACGATTTCGGATTTAATATGACCGTATTCTTCATTCTCTTGTTCACCCTTCTGTTCGCCAACTTCGCGGAGGCGCTGGCGGAAGGCCGCGGGAAAGCGCAGGCGGATACGCTGAAAAAAACGAAGAAGGAAACGACGGCGAACAAAATGGTCGGAGGGGCCATCAAAGTCGTTCCATCGACAGAGCTGCGGAAAGGCGATACCGTCGTCGTCTCGCAAGGCGAAATGATTCCCGGTGACGGAGAAGTCATCGAGGGTCTGGCTTCCGTCGACGAATCGGCGATTACGGGCGAATCGGCGCCGGTCATCAAGGAGGCGGGCGGCGATTTCAGCTCCGTTACCGGCGGAACCCGCGTCGTGAGCGACCGGATCGTGGTTCGGATTTCCACCGACCCCGGAGAGTCGTTTCTCGACCGGATGATCTCGCTCGTGGAAGGCGCCAAACGCCAGAAGACGCCGAACGAGCTGGCGCTGAACACGCTGCTGACCAGCCTGACCCTCATCTTCCTGATCGTTGTCGTCACGCTCGGACCGATTGCCGGATATCTGAATGTCGAACTGAAGGTCCCGGTGTTGATTGCTCTTCTGGTCTGTCTCATTCCGACGACGATCGGCGGCCTCTTGTCCGCCATCGGGATTGCCGGGATGGACCGCGTCACGCAATTCAACGTGCTCGCCGTGTCCGGTAAAGCAGTCGAGGCGGCCGGCGACATCAATACGATGATTCTCGATAAAACCGGTACGATTACGTACGGGAACCGGATGGCGAGCGAGTTCATTCCGACAGGCGGCGTGAGCCTGGAGACGGTTGCCGAGTGGGCCGCGGTCAGCTCGGTTCATGACGAAACGCCCGAGGGCCGCTCGGTGATCGAGCTCATGAAAAAGCAATCCCTGAGATATGACGAATCGATTGCGGATGGCGCCGAATTCATCGAGTTTAAGGCGGAAACCCGGATGAGCGGCGTCGATTTGAAAGACGGGCGCAAGGTTCGCAAAGGCGCGGTCGATGCTGTAAAGAAATGGGTGGCCGCGCAAGGCGGAACGATCCCGGCCGATCTGGATGCCCGAAGCGATTCGATCGCCCGCGAAGGCGGGACGCCCCTCGCCGTCGCCGTCGGCAATCGCATTTTCGGCCTGATCTATCTGAAGGATACGGTAAAACCCGGCATGCGCGAACGGTTCGACCAACTGCGGCAGATGGGCATCAAAACGATCATGTGCACCGGAGACAATCCGCTGACCGCGGCTACGATCGCAAGGGAAGCCGGGGTCGACGATTTCATCGCCGAGAGCAAGCCGGAAGACAAAATCGCGGTGATCCGCCGCGAGCAGGCGGAAGGCAAGCTCGTCGCCATGACCGGGGACGGCACGAACGACGCTCCCGCGCTCGCGCAAGCGGATGTAGGGCTCGCGATGAACAGCGGAACGGTCGCCGCCAAGGAAGCGGCCAACATGGTCGATCTGGATTCCGACCCTTCCAAAATCATAGAGGTCGTATCCATCGGCAAGCAGCTGCTGATGACCCGCGGCGCGCTGACGACATTCAGCATCGCGAACGACATCGCCAAGTATTTCGCGATCATTCCGGCCATGTTCATCCTCGCAATCCCGGAGATGAAGGTGCTCAACGTAATGGGATTGGGATCGCCGGAATCGGCCATCCTGTCGGCTTTGATTTTCAACGCGATCATCATCCCGCTTCTCATTCCGATTGCGATGAAAGGCGTGGCTTACAAACCGATGAGCGCATCCCGGCTGCTCAGACGCAATCTCGTCATATACGGGCTGGGCGGCGTTATCGTTCCGTTCATCGGGATCAAGCTGATCGATCTGATCGTTCATCTCTGGATATAATCGGCCAAGGAGAGAGGAAGAAAGCCCATGAATAAAACCGCCAGCCTGCCTGAAGCCGTCGGCGGCGCCTCCTATGCGGGAATCGCCATCCGGGCGAGCGTCGTGTTCATCCTATTGTGCGGCATCGTGTACCCGCTTGTCTGCACAGGCCTTGCCCAGCTGCTCATGCCGGACCAAGCAAACGGCAGCTTGATCCGTAACGCATCCGGTCAAGTCGTGGGATCGGAGCTCATCGGACAGAAGTTCTCGGATCCGAAGTATTTCCAAGGACGCGTGTCCAGCATCGACTACAAGGCCGAGGCCTCCGGTTCGAACAACTACGGGCCGTCCAATCCGATACTGCTGGCACGGGTTCAAGCATCAATCGAAGCCTGGAAGAAAGACAATCCGGACGTTCCGATATCCGAGCTGCCCATCGCTCTCCTTACGAATTCCGGCTCCGGCCTTGATCCGCACATTACGCCGGAGTCCGCGGCCGTGCAAATTCCCCGAATCAGCCGTTTGACGGGGATCTCTGCGGATGAGCTGAGGAAGCTGGTCGACATGCACACGGAAGGACGTGACCTCGGCCTGTTCGGAGAACCGCGGGTCAACGTGCTGAAGTTGAATCTCGATGTGCAGACTTTGTTAAAATAAAGAGACTGTGCCCTGCGGATCCCCATGGAGCCGCAGGGTGTTCATGTGTCAAGGGGAGAGCTCGGCATGGGAGGGTTCAGACGGAAGACGCCCGAAGAATTGTTGTATTCAATCTATAAAATCCAGCGCGGCAGACTCAAAGTATACATTGGGGCCGTGAGCGGAACCGGCAAAACCTATCATATGCTGCGTGAAGGACAATCGCTGAAAGAGCAGGGCATCGACGTCGTCCTATGCGCCGTATCCACGATGCGGCGGCCGGAAACGGTGGAACAGACGGCCGGATTGGACCGGGTTCCAAGCATCCATTGGATGAAGGGAAGCGAGGAGAAAAAGGACCTGGACTTGGATGCGCTGCTCATGCGGAATCCGGAAGTCGTGCTGGTGGACGGACTCGCGCACCGGAATCGGCAAGGAGCCAAGCATCCGACGCGTTGGGATGACATCCAAGCCCTGCTTGGCCATGGGATCAGCGTCATCACGACGGTTAACGTCTATGAGTTGGAAGAAATGTCGGAGCTCGCCTATAAGCTGACCGGCATCAAACCGGAAGCGACGATTCCGGCCGATACGCTGGAGCTGGCGGACGAGGTCCGGCTGATCGACGTCAGTCCGGAGAAGATTCTCAAACGGCTCGAGGAGGGGAATCTCGGAGGCATCAAGGATCCGGGATTGTTCAAGCGCGGCAATGTCGGGAAGCTGCGCGAGCTTGCGCTGCGGCTCATGGCGGAAGACGTGAACGAATCGCTGGAGAAACACCGGGAAGAAGAGGGATTGCTCGGACCTTCGGGAGCGGCCGAACGCATCCTCGTCTCCGCCCAATACGTCTGGAACGGTTCGATTTACATCCGGCGCGGGCAGCAGATCGCCAAGCGGCTTGGCGGAGATATGAGGGTCGTCACGTTCGTTCGTCCAGGCAAGCCTCTGTCTGCCGATTCCGCGGCATTCAAGCGGTCGATCGTCAAACTGGCGGAGAAAGTCGGAGCGGAATTCGAAGAGCTGCCGGTTGCTTCCAGACGCCAAGTCCCGGCGATCCTCGTTCGATACGCGATGGAGAACAACGTGACCCGAATCATCCTGGGACATTCCAAGATGACTCCGCTTCAGGAATTCTGGAAGGGCTCCATCGTGAACGGCATCTTGAAGCGCATCAAGAACGTGGACGTGTTTTTCGTCGCGGACCGCGCCGACCATGAGGGGGAACGGGTGCTTCCGGCGATCATGAAGCAGCGTTCGGACGGATCCGCTTCATACCGCCGGTTAAGCGAGCAGGAAGTGGAGCAGAAAATCGGACGGATCAAGCGGGGAAGATTCAAGGTTTATATCGGCGCCTCGCCGGGTGTCGGGAAGACGTACATGATGCTGAGGGAAGGCAATGACCTGCTCGGAAAAAACATCGACGTTTGCATCGGTCTTCTCGAAACGCACGGAAGGAAAGAAACGATCGCGCAGGTGGGGGAACTTCAGACGGTCCCGCGCGCAGTCATCGATTATCGGGGCGTCATGCTCGAAGACATGGACGTTCCGGCGATCATCGCCCGGAGACCCGAGGTCGTGCTGATCGACGAATTGGCGCATACCAACGTTCCCGGCAGCAAGAACAAGAAGCGCTACGAAGACGTTCTGGAAATACTGGAAGCCGGCATTTCGGTGATTTCCACCTTGAACGTTCAGCATCTGGAGAGCCTCAACGACGCGGTGGAGCAAATCACGGGCGTCCGTGTCCGCGAAACGGTTCCCGACAGCATCCTCCATATGGCGGATGAAGTCGAGCTGATTGACGTAGCCCCTAAGACCCTTCAAGATAGAATGAGAGAAGGGAAGATCTATGCGCCGAACAAAGTGGACCAGGCGCTAGGCAACTTCTTCAAAACGGGTAATCTCATTGCTTTGCGCGAGCTTGCGCTGCGCGAAATCGCGGACGACGTGGACGAACGGTTGGAATCGTGGGAACGAAACGGTTCCCTGCGCGGTCCGTGGCGCAAGCGCGAGGTCATTTTCGTAGGCGTGACCGCAAGTCCCAATTCCGAGAGACTGATCCGGAGGGGCTTTCGGATCGCGCACCGTCTCAAGGCGGATTGGCATGTCTTATACGTTCATGCGGGAGAAACCCGCGGCAGCGATCTGGAGAATCGGCTAGCGGCTCTTCACGATTTGACCTTCCGCCTCGGGGGGAATTTCGCGGTCGAACGGGTCGCTTCGCGAAACCGCATTCCGGATGTCCTTCTGTCCAAAGCCAATGAATATCGAAGCACGCAGATGATCGTAGGCCAATCCAACAGAGGCTGGTGGAGCTCTCTGTTCCGGAAATCGGTCGTGCGGGCGGTGCTGCGACGCGGCCGGCATATGGATGTTCTTGTCGTCGCGGATTATGATCCGAATATGAAAAAAGCCGAAGACTGAAGAGGTGAATGGAGTGGTGCCGGGACGCGGGAGGAAGGGGAGGTTGACCCTGTTTCTCGGGGCTGCCGCAGGCGTCGGAAAAACGGTTGCGATGTTGAAGGCGGCGGCGGAGAAGAGGAAGGAAGGCGTTGACGTTTTGGTCGGATGCCTGGAAACGGAACTTTATCCGGAGACCGAGCGGCTGCGCGAGGAACTGAATTTGCCGGAATGGCCGAAAA
This sequence comes from Cohnella sp. CFH 77786, assembly GCF_019400745.1. GTDB lineage: Bacteria > Bacillota > Bacilli > Paenibacillales > Paenibacillaceae > Cohnella. The sequence continues at coordinate 85,991 of NZ_WJIB01000005.1, forward strand.
AGGGCGCCGATATGGACTTCCAGGGGATCCTCAGGAGGCATCCCCAGCTCGTGATCGTCGATCGTCTCGAACAGGTGAATTCCCCTGCGGCCATGAAGCCGAAGCGTTACTTGGATGTGGAAGCCATCCTCTCCATGGGAATCGATGTCTACACCTCGATGAATATCCAGCATGTGGAGAGCTTGAACGACCTTGTCGCGCAAATCGTAGGCTGGCATGTGAAGGAGACGGTTCCCGACACCTTTCTGGAGCAAGCCGACCGCATTCAATTGATCGACCTTCCGACGGACGAGGTCATACGCCGGTACCATCACCGAATCCACGAAGAAGGCGAAGACGAAAAGAAGCGCAAATGGTTCCGTCCCGGCAACATCGATGCCTTGCGGGAAATGGCGTTCCGGTACGCCGCCCAGCGGCTCGACAGTCAGCTCGTGCAATATATGCAGGCCCAGAAAATCGCGGGTCCATGGCCGGTCGCCGAGAAAGTGATGGTGTGCGTAAGCAGCAGCCCCTTCTCCAGGCGGTTGATCCGGCTGGGCCGGCAAATGGCAGCAGGCTTGAAAGCCGATTGGATTGCCGTATACGTGGACTCCTCTCCATGGACGGCAGGCCGCAGGCAGGACGAGCTGGCCCGAAACCTGCAGCTCGCGGAAGAGCTCGGCGCCGAGGTGGTCTCCGTCACGGGCACGAATATCGCCGAAGAACTGCTGTCGATTGCAAGCAGCCGCAACGTGAAGCAAATCATTATCGGCAAACCGAACCGGTCCCGAATAAGCGAATGGTTTGGCGGCTCCGTCGTCGAGAAAGTGATCCGAAACAGCCGCGGCATCAGCGTCCATGTCATCCCGGGCAAGCCGAAATCGATTCCCGTCAAAAGCGCGGCATCCCGCCCGCTGAAGCCGATCTCATGGATGCCTTACATGGGGATCACTTTACTGGTCGCTTTATTAACGGTCCTGCTGCATGCCTTCGAGCTCGCGTTCGACTTGGTGAACATTGCCCTGATCTACTTATTGCCCGTATTGTTCAGCGCCATGTACGGGGGAATCAGACCGGCAGTCTATGCAGCGGTCATTGGCGTGCTTGCGTTCGATTTCTTCTTCGTTCCGCCGGTGTTGAGCTTTACCGTGGCTGACTTGCGGTATTTGGTCTCTTTCGCCGTTTACCTTGCCGTAGCCGCACTAACCGCAAGTCTTGCCGCCCGACTGAAGCAGCAATTGATCCATGCCAAGCTGAGGGAGGCCCACACCGCTTCGCTCTATGCTTTAAGCCGCCAAATGGGCGCCATCACGGACATCCGTTCCGTGCTGGAGAACGTGTCCCGCCAAGTATCGCAAACAATGGGAACCGAGGTCGTCATCTATTTGCCCAACGATAAGAAGGAATTGGAGCTGGCGATCCGCTCCTCGCCGAATTCCGACTGGGGCCGGGGACAATCGGAACGGGCCGTTGCGGGCTTGGTTTACGAGCATGGAGAAACAGCCGGGAAAGGCACTAGCACCTTGCGCGAGTCTCCCGGGTTTTACGTTCCGCTACGCACGGAGGATCGGGTCTATGGCGTTTTGGCGGTCAATCTGGATGGGGTGAATATGGTGCCTTCGCCGGAGAATCAACGACTGCTGGAAGCGCTGGGCGGCTTGGCGGCGAGCGCGATCTCCCGCGTGCAATTGGCCGAGGAAGCGAAGATCGCGCATCTGACCGCGGAATCGGAGAGGCTGCGTACCGCACTCCTGGATTCCGTCTCCCACGAGTTGCGAACTCCGCTTGCTACGATCATCGGTTCCGTGACCGGCCTCATCGACGCCGAAGGACTTTTTACCAAGGAAGAGCGGATGGATTTGCTGTCGACGATCCGAGACGGCGCTTTGCGCATGAATCGCCTGGTTACGAATTTGCTCGGAATGGTACAATTGGAAAGCGGCATGCTTCGTCTCCGCAAGGCATGGTGCGACGCGGGGGAGATCGTCGGGGCGGCTTTATCGCAGATGAAGGAATTTCAGCAGCATCGAATGATCAAGGTCTCTCTTCCGCCCGAGTTGCCGTTGATTCCCGGAGATGAGGCTTTGCTTGAGCAGGTTGTGGCGAACGTGATCAGCAATGCCATCAAGTACTCGCCGGATTTCAGCGAAATCCGGATTTCGGCAGAAGTCGCGGACAGCAGGATGGTCATCTCCGTTGCCGATCAAGGTGTCGGGCTGACGCCGGACGACCATGAACGCATTTTCCATAAATTTTATCGATCGCAAGCCACGAAACACGTGCCCGGAACGGGGTTGGGACTTGCGATCTGCAAGGGAATCGCCGAACTGCACGGAGGAACGATTACCGCGGAGCCGAATGAAGGCAGAGGTACGATTATTCGGCTCGCGCTTCCCCTTGGCGAAGAAAACAATCGGGGTATTCCGTCTCAAGAAGGAGAGTAATGATCGCATGTCAGACCGAGAGAGTGGCGCCCGCATTCTGATCGTCGATGACGAGCCGCAGATCCGGAAATTGTTGAAAGTGACCTTGCATGCGCACCGATACGAAATCCTGGAAGCCGGGTCAGGCGAAGAAGGCGTTTTGCAAGCTTCGACAATGCATCCCGATCTCATCCTGTTGGATTTAGGGCTTCCGGACATTCCCGGAATGGACGTTCTCGGGCGCGTACGGGAGTGGTCGGGCGTGCCGATTATCGTGCTCACGGCGAAAGATCGGGAAGAAGACAAGATCGCGGCGTTGGACGGCGGCGCCGACGATTATGTCACGAAGCCGTTCGGCATGGGGGAGCTGGTCGCCAGGATCCGCGTTGCGCTGCGTCATGTGGCGAAATCCGAAAACGAGCCCGTTCTCCAGTTCGGGGAACTCATGATCGATTTGGCCGGGCGGGCCGTAACATTGAACGGTGAACGGGTGAAACTCACACCAACGGAGTACGATCTCTTGAAGGTGCTCTCGTCGAACGCCGGGAAAGTCGTTACGCAACGGCAATTGCTTCAGCAAGTTTGGGGCGGCCATCACCATGAATCGGACAGCCATTATTTGCGCGTATATATCGGGCACCTGCGCAAGAAGCTTGAAGAGGACCCCGCGCGTCCAAGATTCATCTTGACGGAACCGGGGATCGGGTACAGGTTTCTTGCGGGCGACTGAGCGGTGACTCCGAATCCTCTTCAGGAACGTATAAGAGAGAGGAAGAGCTTTGCGCCGGATCAAAACGCATTCGGCAATATGCTGAAGGAGCCATCAGAGCATGATTCATTTTTTTCATTCCTCGTTCGATGCTTATAACGGAGTGGAAATCGCATTCGATGCCAAAACGTGCACGATCCACCTCTTAGAGAAAAACGATGGGCGGAGACGTCTGGCCGAAGGCATCGAGTTCGTGCAACAACAGATCACGCATCAGAGCCCGTTTTTTTCGAATCCGACATGCCAAGAGATTCGCTGGCTATTCTATCGTCCGGAAGGAATCGTCGAAGAATATCGCCAAGGGGAATGGATCGAACTGAACATGAGCCACAAGGAAATTTATTTGCCGTTTTCCAAGAAGATGATGATGCAAAAGGCTTGCAGCAAGATCAATGGGGGCATGTAGTTTTCCATTTCCTGCAACCTCCGCTGGAATGAAGGGCTCCTCCTTCCGAGAACGATGAATTAATTGACAATGAGAATCATTATCAAATAAAATGAGGGAGGTAGTGGATTTAAACGTAAGGATGTGACCGTATGGTTTCACCATTTCTGTTGGTTTCAGATGAGGCCGATTGTCCGTCTGCCTATATTTCATCCGTGAGTGCGAGCACCGACGGGATGTTCGCCGTTGCATCAGGTCAAGTGATTTTCCGTAAACGCGGTGACGGCAAATGGTCGAGAGAAGATCACGGGCTTCCGGAAGGAACCATGGTGAACAGGATGCAAATGTTCGAAGGAACGCTGTACGTATGCACGAACATGGGGTTATTTTACCATGATTCAAATCGGTGGCATCCGACGGATATTCGGATTCCATGTTATCAGGTCAAGAAACAAGGCGATTTTGTCGCCGCTGCGACGGAGTACGGTTTGTGGTGCAAAAACGGCAACCGTTGGGAGTGCGTCGCATACCCGAATACGATCGTCTATGAACTGCTCCTAACGCCTCAATATTACATCCTCGGCTTTCCTGACGGGATCTCTCTCTATGACCGTCTGACGGGCTCATGGGCGGAATTTCCACTCCAAAGCGCCGTTACCGTTCTGGAGGCGTATCGCGGTTTTCTTCTTGGCGTGACGCTGGAAGGAAAATTGGTGCAAGGGAATAAGAAGGGCGAAATCCACGAATTCGGTTTCGAAGGCCTGTCCATCTATTCGCTTAAGTTAACCGAAACCGGCGTATTCGTTTGTTCAAGCCGAGGATTGTACCGCTTGGAGACGATCGGGTCAACCTTGTTTTTGCGATCCATGCTCACCGGATATCCGGTGAGCGATCTGCATTGCAGCGGGGACTGCATGTATCTCGCAACCCTGTTTCAGGGATTGAAAAAGGTTGAGTTATTGTAAGGTGCACGGAGAACCGCCTGCAGGAACGGAGACCGGACAACACGGTCGCCTGCAGGCGGTTTCTGTTCATCAAGATATTAGAGTTACATGTGGATAGGAAATATTACAGCAAAGCCCACGAACCGGGTTATCCTATCAGAAGCGGTAAGACGAGAACCTCATGGCGTTGCGCAGGCTGACCCAGACGTCGGGACTTTCGCCGCCCATATACCAGTAAGCATAGCCGGCGATCGCCCGCTCTTCGCCCATCGCGGCTTTGGCGGAGAGCGACCGGCCGTCTTCCAGCCACAGCGAGTGCAGCTTGCCGAGATCCGTATACTCCGCGGTATATTGTCCGATTTGTCCGTTCCAGACTGTGTTGACGTTTCGGGTCATGATTTCGTCGTTCTGGCGGACCAGACTCCACTCCTCGGCGGTCACGGACGAAGAATCGCCTGCCGCCGCCCAGTCCCGCGTGTAGAACGGCATCGCCAAGATCGCCTTGGCGGCGGGAACTTGAGACAGCAAAGCATCCAGTCCCTTCGTAACCCAAGGCAACGAAGAGACGGAGCCGGCCGGGCCTCCGTTCCAATGCTCGTCGTAACCCATGAGGACGATATAGTCCGCGTTTTTCCCCAAAGCCGCGTAATCGTAGGCGTCCGTCCAGTCGGAATGCGTGTCCGGGGAGAGACTCACCGAGAGCGAAGCTGGAACGGCGTCGAGCGCCTTGGCCAGATCGGCGATAAATTGCGCAAACGTGCTGCGGTCCTGCGGATCTACGTTCTCGAAATCGATATTGAGCCCGTCGATTCCTTTATTTTTCACCTCGTTCGCTAGATAGGTCACGACCGCGTTCCGTTTGGCGGCATCCGACAGCATGTCATGCGTCGTTTGCCGGTTGGAACGGTTGCCGACCATCGCCCACACCTTCTTCCCGTGCTGATGGGCCCACGTCAGGAGAGAAGCGTCGACAGACGTATTCGACATCCCCGCCTTCCCGAGAAAATACCACCGGGGAGACAGCGTGTTTACGTTGGAAGAGAGAACCTCATTCTGAAACTGCTCGGTCGTCTGGCCGTACTGCCAGCCCAGCTGGATTTTCATGTCCGTCTTGGACCGGATTTGACTTGTCCAGCCGCTCCGCTGCAGGATATTGTCCATCATGACGGCGGCTTCCTGCCGGGTGACCGAAGCGGTTGGGCGGAACTTCGCGCCGTCTCCTCGCATCACGCCAAGCTCCTTCATCCGCAGCACCGCGGTGACCGCATACGATGCGATTTGGTCCTGGTCACCGTATCCCGTTTGCGAAGACCCGGATACAGGCAACTTTTGTTTGAGCGCCCGGCTTATCATGACCGAAGCGTCCTGGCGCGAAACGAGGCTTGCCGGCCCGAACTTGTCTTCGGCAGTGCCGGTCACGATTCCAAGCTGGGTCGCCGCTTGCACCCAAGGGTAATACCACTCGCCGACCGGTACGTCCGCGAATGCGGAAATCGCGGCGGGAACCGGTTCAAGCGCGAACAGTCGGTCCAGCATCGTCACCAGCTCCGCGCGGGTAATCGCTTTGGCGGGCTCGAACAATCCGTCTCCGGTTCCTTCGATCAAGTCCATATCGTATAAACGCACGATCGCGTCTTTCGCATAGCTCATGGAAATATCGGGAAAAGGAAGCTTCGTCGTCGCCGCAGTCGATCCGGAAGCCGCGAGAGACGGGGAAACGATAGAGAAATAGAGAGATAGGCAGGCCAGGAATGACGTAAAATTCCTCACCCGCGTTCGTCCGCGCGACATCCGCCTCACCTGCGCTTCCTCTTAGAGTCGTAGAACAACCCTATTCTACTGATGGAAGCGCTTCGATTCCTATGCCTAAAATGTTGGCAAGAGGAGGGGACGTCAGTTCACGGCCGGACAATGGCGAAGACGCTGCCGTAAGGTCCCGTGAACACGGGCTCTCCGAATTCCCGCACCCAATCGCGGTACAGTTTGCCGGACACCCCCGCGCGCGTGATGACGTATTCCGGTTTATCATCGCGGACGATTTCCGGCAAATATTCCCCGTACCCGTACATGGACCGCTGAAACGCGTTCCAACCGAGCGCCCCTTTCGATTCGTCGGTGACGAAAGGGTCCTGGCGCCCGTCGCACAAGACGTTCCCGCCCCGGAACATGACGTAGCCGGAAGCTCCGTACGGGGCCATCACTTTGGGGCGGTGTCCGGTTGCCGTCTGCTGCAGAAGATAATCCATTTCCTTCACAGGATACTGGGTCTCGTTCACGCGGGGCGGAAAAGCGCAGAAGTTGATCGCGATGTTGACCGACAACCCGATCGCCAGGCAGAGAAGCAGCGTCCGGTTGTCAAACCGAGCGCGCAGGTTGCGCAAATAAGCAATTTCCTCCGGCAAAGTGGCGGCGAAATAAGGGATGAACAGCCACATGAACAGATTCTGCTTGAAGCTGGACACGCCCAAATAGAGGATGCCTAGCATGAACAGATAACGGAACGGTTTGCGGTGCAGCGTGAAAGGGAGGATGGCCGCGAAAAACAGGAGAAGCAGCAAAATCGGAAAATGGACCGGCTTGGCGAACGGAATCGGTTGCCACTCGTTAATGAGCATGTTGAAATCGCCTTTGGTGACGGTAAGGATGTACAGGATGCTCTTCGGTCCGCCCGGATTCGCGAGACCCGCGAGCAGTACCGCCCCGAAAGCCGCCGCATGCCGTTTCGTCCATCGTTTCTCCCACAAGGTCTCCAGGATGGCCATCCCCGTGAAAGCCGCGATCACGAGCCAGACGCCCGCGTGAAAGTTGGCGACGGCCAGCGACAGGACGATCATCCCGATCGTTTGGAAGGTACGGGGTTTCATCTGGAAACCGCGCAAAAACACGACGAACCAGACGATCATCCACGCGGATACCATCTGGGGGCGCGTCGCGAAATAGTTGTAGTAAATCCAGCAAGCCGCCAGAAGGACGAGCGGCAGCAGAGCCGGATGGCGTTCGTGCAGGCCGATTTCCATGCGGGATACGCTTGTCAGCCGATCCATCCCCAAGATCAGAAGCAGCAGGCAGACGGCGGTCAGCAAGTAGGCGCCAGGCCATCCGAACGCCGAGTACAGCAGCGCGAGTACGATTTGAAAAGCGTATTCGTGCGGTACATAAGGCAGCTTGTCTCCGTAGAACGTATGGATCGCATGGTGAAGCACCGTCCGGTGGTCGACCATATAGCGGCCCAGCTCCAGGTGCCAAAACGTATCCGGATCGTTATAAGAGTAGCGGGGAAACATGAGAACGACGGCCAGGACGACCAGCATCCCTAATACGGCGGACAGCTTCGCGCTTTTCATCCGAAACCCCTTTTTCCCGAATCATCCTCGCTTTGACGTTACGGCTTAGGCTTTCCAAATGTCCAGCGCCTTTGCTTTCCGGCTCTCCCCGAGAGCGGGCAAACCGTAAAGATCCTCGATCGTCCGCAATACGCTAAAATGGTTGGATTTCTGCGCATACGTTCCTTGTTTCACCATCGGACCTACGAAAATGGTAGGGATTTTGTTCTTCGAGCCGTAATCGTCCTCATCCCAAGTCAAGAGGAACAATCCGTTATGCTTCTCTGCCCATTCCACGTAGGGGGACAGATTCTTCTTGAGCCAGTCGTCGGCTTGCTTGACGGTTCCGTCGTGAATGTCGTGGTCCAGGTTCGGCACCACGATGGAAACGGTCGGGAGCCGGGCGAAGTCTTGGGGAAAGCTGTCGAACGGCATATTCGCCGCGGACGGGACGTTGGTGAAGTTGACCCACGGATTGTGCTTCCGGGCATATTTGAAGGCAGAGTCGTACGATCCGTCGAAGCCGGTTTTCGGCAAGCTTTCCGAATATCCGCCGAACGTGTATCCCCGCTTGATCAATTCGGAGGCCAGATTGGGCGCGCCCGATTTTTTCTTCGGCCTTTTGTCGTCCTTGATCCCCTGGTTGGAGCCGGAAAACAAATCGTAATAATTGGGTTGGCTGGGATGTTCGACGGCATAATGATTAACTAAGTTGGCGCCTTTTTTCATCAATTCGTTCATGTAAGGCGCATCGGGATTGTGGTAAATTTGCTTAAACGAATGGTTTTCTTCGATCACGATCACGACTTTATCCGGCTTGGGCGTTGTTTTCGCGGAAACGGGAGCCGGAGCGGCTTGCGGAGCGTCAGGTGCCGTCAAGGCTTCTCCCCCTGCGGACGTGCAGGAAGCGAGGACGGACACCGTGATGGCCACCATGGAAACGATGCGTATGTAGATCTTCATATGCGGAACTTGCTCCTCGGGATCCGACGTGTGATGTTGCGCCCCATTATAGAACAAGCCTTGCGGCATGGCAATGGCGGGGAATCGTTTACACGGTTTTAAGCTTTCTTTCATCGCGGCTTAATGATTGTGGATTAGAATGCAAGGGGATGTCGAAGATTCAGGAACCTCCGGAACGACGTTCTCTGGGATCGAAACTTGGAAAGAAGGGGCCAGATGAAAAACAACCCACGCATTCTGATCGTTTACTCCACGTTCGGGGCTGGGCATCTCCAAGCGGCCGAGTCCATCCGGCAAGCCCTGTTCGCGCAAGGCGTGGTCCAAGTCGACATGATCGATCTGCTCGAAGAAGCCCATCCGTACTGGAACGCCTTTTCCCGGTACGCTTATTTGCGCAGCTCCGCCTATTTTCCCCGGATTTACGGCTGGAGTTACGATTTGACCAACCAGGCTCGTCCCGACCCGAATGTCAGCCGGTTGTTCCATTCCCTCGGCATGAAGAAGCTGAAGGAGATCGTGGAGCGGCTCAAACCGGATGCCGTCATTCATACGTTTCCTTATTTGGCCATGTCGGAATGGAGCGGCAAAGGCGGTTCGGGCATTCCGACGTTTACCGTTTTGACCGACTACGTGCTGCACAGCCGGTGGGTCCATCCGGATACGGACCGATACTTCGTGGCAACCGAACGGTTGAAACAATCGTTGATCGCGGCCGGGATTGAAGAGAACCGGATCTCCGTCACCGGCATCCCGATCCGCCGGGCGTTCGAACAACGGTTCGACCCCGAGGCATTGCGCGCCAAGCACGGGCTTGATTCCCGCAAGAAATACGCGCTGATCTCGGCCGGCGCTTTCGGCGTTCAGTCGCATGTGCGTAAGATGGTCCAAAGCGTATTGGATCATACAGAATGCGATATCATTCTCGTCTGCGGTAAAAACCGGAAGCTGCTGCGCCGCATGGAAGCGGCGTACGGCCTGGAAACGCGGGTTCGCATCATGGGATTCGCGGAGAGGATGGAGGAGTGGATGGCCGTCTCCTCGTGCATGCTTACGAAAGCGGGAGCGATCACGCTCACGGAAGCGCTGGCGCTGTCGCTGCCCGTCATCGTATATCGGCCGCTGCCGGGTCAGGAGAAAGGAAACGCCGGGGTATTGTCCGAGTTGGGCGCTCTCTATGCGGCCGACAACGCGGGGGAATTGGCGGGATGCCTGGCTAGGCTGGAAGAAGATCCGGCGAGAAGAAGAATGGTGAGGGCGATGCAAGCCTTGTACCGGAGAGGCGCCGCGGACCGGATTGCGGCGGAAGTCAGGGAAACCCTGGGCGCCGTCAGGATTCCCCGGGAGAGTCCGGCGATTCGTACAGCCGGATCAGACGAATGGCAGTGGCGGACCAATTGAAGCGGTTCAGGCAGTCTTGGCGGGCTTGAAGCTTCAGGACGCGCAGGAAAGCGGAATCGTTCGCGACGCGGACGATCGCCTCGGCGAACGATCGGGGATTGCGGTAGTCGCGGATCAGAATTCCGTTCCGGTTATGGATCACGATTTCGCCGATCCCTCCGATATCGGAAGCGATGACGGGCAACCCGGAAGATAAGGCTTCGACGTTCACGAGACCGAATGCTTCGTGTTCCTGGGAAGGGCAGACGAAGACGTCCGCTTTGCGGAAAACCCGGTGAATGCGGCTATGCGGAACGGTACCGAGGAAGTCCGCGGAAACGCCCTTTTGACGGGCCAAAGTCCGCATGCGAAGAACGTATCCGCCGTTTCGGGAGCCGCCTGCCACGATGACTTTGAGCGGTTTGCTTACGCGGTCCTGAGCGTGCTTGACGGCTTGGAGCAGCACCGGCAGTCCTTTGCGCGGGATCAACCGCCCGGCAAAAAGCAAGGTGAACGAACGGCCCGATTTTCCTTCGTCCGCGGGGGAGAAACGGGCCGTATCCACGCCCAGCCATACTTTGCGGATCTTATGGGCGACGCCGGGAAACCGAATGCCCAGCCGGCTCTTGAGGGAGGAACTGTTGGCGATAATGATATCGGCTGCCCGCAGTCCGGCTTCCGCGGCGGCGCGGTCGGCATAAGGAGGGCTGACGAAGGTCAGGGAATGCAGGAACAGGGAAACGAGAGCCGTCGGAAACATCTGCTTGATCGCGCGGACGAACCGCGGCCGGTTGTCGATCTGGATCACGTCGAATTCCTTGCCGGCCAGAAATCGGCGAACGCGTGCCAAATAGTTCGACGGGCTCCCCGCCTGCACGCGGTGAATGTGCACCCCTGAGACGACGGAATGATTGGGGTAGCGGGGATGGGAACGGCTGATGACCGTGACCGAGTGGCGCAGCTCCGCGAGCTTGGCGGCGACCGCCAGGATGGTGATTTCGACGGAACCGCCCAGGATCGGGGGAACGGGAATCTGTTCGGGCGCGACAATGGCGATGCGCATGAATCGTCACCTGCTTCAATTGTGGGAGATCACCACAATGTATGTCCGAGCGGGATTCGCAGTGAACCCAGTTTGCGCGCCGATAGCCTCTTCCGCTCATCCGATCGGCAAGAGGCATGCTTAAATTGAATCAGGGAGGCGTCGTCATCCGCGGCCTATGGCCGGCGAGCGGTCAAATACGAGGCGAAACCCGCCGTCAAATCCGTGACGCGCCGAAGCATATCCGAAGTGAGCAGATCCCGGCCGGGCACCGTATTGAAGTCCAGCAAATAGATGCCGCGCCTGCGGTCGACTGCTACGTCGATGCCGAGATGGCTGAGGGTCGGTCTGAACAGCGTCAAGTACCGGGCCGCTTCCAGTGCCGGCTTCACCAGCTCTTCCGCGGACGGAAGGGGCACCCCGCTGCGGCTCGCCCACCGGCTGAGCTCCAGCCAAGTGGTCTTGGACCCGCCCGCATGGCTGTTGGTCACGATGGAGCCCGGCTTGCCGAGCTTGGGCCGGATGCCCGCCGTATGCCAGTTGCCGTCGGAGCCCCGGTGCACGACGACGCGGAAATCGATTTTGCGGCCGTCCCGGCGGATCAAATCGAGTCCTTGCTGCGCAAGATAGTTCCGTTTTTTCAACAGCCGTCCGGCTATCCCCGTCAATTTCTCCAGCGTAACCTTCCCTTCGATTTTCGGAATCTCTCCGTGTTTCGACGAACGCACCTCGTACCGGCCGGGACCGGATTGCCGGATTTCGAGAATGCCCTTTCCCTGATAACCGAGAACGGGTTTCAAATAGACATTGCCCCAGCGGCCCAGCAGCCGGACGAGATCCGACGCCCGGTCGGCCGGTTCGCTTTCCGGTACGTAACGCGCAATGCGGGGGTGAAGGCTCAGCAGGCCGTGCAATTCGGCTTTGTCGAAAAACCGGGGGTTAAACGCAGGGATGCCAAGCTCTTCGAACTTGCGTTTGACCGCCTTGGCTCCAAGCCCGAGACCCCGGATTCCGACCGGATAGTTCTCGTACAAGACGTCCGGCAGGGGATGCCATTCCCTGCGCCAGCCGGACTGGCCGTCCTGCGAGCGGGAGGACCAGGCATGGACCCTGCGCCGCTTGAAATCCACGTCCTCCGAGCGGAAGAACAAGACCTGAAGGCCGTAACGTTTGCCCGCCGAATGAAACAGCCGCCAAGTAACCGCAGGACGGAAGGTAGGGGAAGGTCGTCCGGAACCCCGGGCGGGAAAAGACTTCTGCAGTATGCCGAACCGTTTCGTCATCCCATCACGCTCCCTTCTCCCACGATATGTTCCGGGCGGGCGATCGGATGGCCCAAATGTGCCGGGCTCGGGCCGATGTCGTTCCCTCATCTGTCCCTTTACATAAAGTTAATAAAAGGGTTCTGCAAAGGAGAACTGACGTTGACAGACCGCACGATCGAACGGCTGGCCAGATCGTTTCACGTACGCGTGGCGAGCTCCCGGAAGATCAAATCCGGGGTGCGGATGCTCGTTGCCCCGAATGGAAAGGCGTACGCGCTGAAACGGATGCGCTGTCCCGCCTCCAGGCTGCGTTGGATGGACCGGGCATTGCGAATGACGAGGCGCGGATTTCCCGCCATCGCCTGGCGCGACCCGAACGGGCGCGACGGACGTCTTCTCTCCGCACGGTTCGGCGGCCGGGGTGCCGCATACGTTCTTACTCCCTGGATCCGCGGCCGGGAGCCTTCGCCCCGCTCGGAACAAGATTTGCGGGCGTGCGCCGCGGCGCTCGCGCGATTTCATGCCGCGGGAAGCGAGGCGGCATTGTCGGAATCGGGCGGTTACAGCTTGCTGGGGAAATGGCCTTCCCTGCTGAAGGGCCGCAGCGCGCTTATCGCCAAATGGGTGCGGAGAGCGAAACGAGGGGAGCTTCGGGGCACGCTTGGAGACTGGCTTCGCCGGCATGGGGACGATTTGCTCCGGAGAGCGGAAGAGGCGCTCGCGCTCCTGAAACGCAGCCCCTACCGGGAGCTGTGCGAATCTTCTTCGGGAAGCCGTGCGCTCTGCCATGGGGACAGCGGGCCCAAAAATTTCGTGCTGACCCGCGAAGGTCCGTATCTGATCGATTTCGAAACGCTGCGGCTCGACCTGCGGGCTTACGATCTCTACCGCCTGATCCGGCTTGCATGCAAAAGCGGAGGATGGCGCTACGAAACGGCCAAAACCGTGCTTGACGGTTATCAAAGGGTCTCCAGGCTGAAGAGCTCCGAATTCGACATGATCAAGGTATGGCTTCTGTTTCCGAATAAGGCTTACAAAATCTTGTCGCGCCTTGACGGACCGAAGGTCCGGAATCCGCGCCGTTTTGCGGGAACGTTGCAAGCGGCCGCATCCTCCGAACGCGGGCTGACGTCTTTTCTCCAGGACTGGGACCGCGATACGACGAAGGGTTGAAAGCCATGAGAATTTGGGTTTTGACGAACGAATATGCGGGGGACGTCATCGGCGGTCTCGGCGTCGTGGCGACGAATCTGTCCAAGGCGCTGGCGCGCAGGGACGGCGTGCACGTCACGGTCATTTGCAAGGGGCCAAAGCGTTCCGTCACCGTGACGGAACGTCCTTCCCTTACGGTGATCCGGTTTCCCCGGGGGTCCCGATACCATTCGTACGCCAATCAAACCTTCCTCGCGGAACCTATTGCCGGATGGTTGAAACGTCGGGGCATTCCGAAACCGGACGTCATCCAAATCCACAGCCTGCAATGCGATAAGCTCGCCGAGTATTTCAAGTGGAGATACGGAACGCCCGTCATCTACACGTGCCATTCTACCGTGGCGGGGGATCATGGGCTGCGCGGCTGGGAGAAAATGGCTGCCCGCCAAGAGAGAGTGTTCCGGATCGCGGATGCCGTGACCGTTCCCAGCGAGTGGCAGAAATCGGTCATTCGGAGATTATATCCCGATTACTACCGTGAAATCCAGGTCATTCGCAACGGCGTTTCCGGAAGCTTCCGAAAGCGGAGGCGGCGGGTAAGCCGGTACCGTTTGCTCTACGTCGGGCGTTTGACGCGGAACAAAGGCATCGCGGAGCTGCTGCGCGCCGTAGCCTTGTTGAGGAGGAATCATCGCCGGGTAAGGCTGCATCTCGTCGGAGGAGGGTCCCGCTACTACTCCTTACGGTTCAAAAAGTTGGCCCGCCAATTGAGATTGACCCGGAGGGTTCGCTGGCTGGGCAAACGCCATCCGCTGTCGGTGCAAAGAACGTACCGCAACTACGGCGCGGTCGTGGTGCCGAGCAAGCACGAATCCTTCGGCTTGGTCGCGCTGGAGGCGATGGCCAGCGGCGTACCCCTTGTCGCCACCCGCAACGGGGGACTCGCGAGTTTCGTCCATGATGGCAACGCGCAGGTGATCGCCGGGGTTACGCCTTCCCTGATCGCGTCGGCCATTCGGCGGATGTGGAGCGATCCGGCGTTGACCGCCGGCAGGGCGGAACAGGCTGAGGCGACGGCACGGGCTTACCAATGGGCGGACATCTCCGGGCAGTATCACGAACTCTTTTACCGGTACCGAAGAGGGTGAGCGAATGTCGACGCATAGATGGACGTTGGAGCGGGATTGGAAGTCGAAACGGCAAGGACAGGTGTGGATCGTTCGGGATTCCTCGGGGAACCGCGGCTATTTCAAATTCGCCCGCAAGGACCAATGGTATTATTCGGGTCCGCTCGTCGCGAACGAATATATCGCCGCGGCCCTAGCCAAACAGCTGGGTTTTCCCGTGGCCGACCTGGAATGGGCGGAGGTTGACGGTCCCGAGCGCCGGTCCGAGCGAGGCGTCGTGTCGCGCGCGGCAGGCGCCTGGGAAGTGATCACCTGGAGAGAGGCGGACAGCCGGGTTCGCCAGGATCCCGCGAAGTACGTGAACCGGTTTGGACAACTCCGGCAGCTGATCGTGTTCGACGCCTGGATCGCGAATCTGGACCGCGCATCGGGGAAAAACCTCATTCTGTACCGAAACGGACCGCACGAGAAGTACGATTGGTATTTGATCGATCACGGGAATTCGCTTTACGGCTCGCCAAGAAAATGGAAGCGGGGCTCATGGAAATCCGCCTACTGGAGGAAGATTTGGCGTTACTATCATACGCCGAAGGGACTCCTTCGCGTTCAGTCGTCTTGGGCCGCGCTGAAACCGATGGTCCGCCGGATCGAAGGTCTGTCGTCCTCGCAGATCGAAGCGGCGTTGCGAAGCGTGCCGGCAGGATGTTTGCGCGGCCGCGACAGGCGCTTTACGAAACGATTTCTGCTAACCAGAAGAAATCAGCTGCGCGGCATGATCAAACGGTGGCTGGCTTACCCCGGGGTGAAGGAATCCCGGCTGTAACCGGTTTGCGGTGTCTGCCTCCCGGCCGACGGGGAATCGGCCGAGGAGGCTATTTTTATGCCATGGGCGCGTGAACCAGTAACAAGAGCGGAGCCGGATTCATAAATTATTTTGTCGATAGGCGCTTTCGTTAAGCGACGCAGCAATCGCCCGGCATCAATTATGAAAATGGAGGGTTAAACCCATGGATGAGTTTCAACAGGGACTTCAGAATCTGGACGTGTCCGCGTACCAGGCCGGTCCGGTCGTCCCTTCGGACGCGCAGGGCCAAGCGGTCGCGGGAGACCGGCTTTGCATCGGTTTGTGCATCGGTTTTGGCGTAGGCTTCTGCGCCGGTTTCTGCGGCTTCCGATGCGCGCCTTGCGCTCCGTGTGCGCCGTGTGCTCCCTGTGCGCCTTGTGCGGGATGCGCGGGATGCGCGGCGTGTGCGGGGTGTGCGGGGTGCGCCCGTTGCTTCCGCTGCGGCGGCTGCTTCCGCTGCCACCGCTGCTTCTGATCCGGAACCCGACACCATCCGTTCGTTTTCAGCGAGTTAAGCCCTGCGGCGCCGCGGCCCGCCAGGGCTTTTCTCTTTTCCGTCCGACATTCTCCGAACGGGAGTCGGACGAAGTCGGTTTTTCTTGGCATGATAGACAAATTCCTGCACATACCCATAGAAGGGAGGGAAAGGAGGAATGGCGCTTGAAGCCGTCCATGCGCCCTAAGGTGAAGGGAGACACGTTTTTTCTTCCCGACCCGGAAGGGATCGTGTATTTTCGCAACAATCAAGGCTCGTTCCGAATGGAGGGCAGCATGATCGACCGCTGGATCGAGCAGCTGATCCCGATGTTCGACGGCCAGCATACGCTGGAGGCGTTGACCGACGGCTTGCCGGAGGCCCACCGGAACAGGGTGTACGAAATCGCCGCCACTCTGATCCAGAACGGATTCGCGAGGGACGCCAGCGAAGACTTGCCGCACGGGTTGCCGGACGGCGTACTGGAGAGGTTCGCTTCGCAGATTGACTTCCTCGATGCCTTCGGAGGTTCCGGGGCGAACCGCTTCCAGCGGTACCGCGAGTCGGAGGTGCTCGCAGCCGGCAGCGGTCCGATGCTCGTGTCGCTCGTCTCGTCCTTGCTGGAGTCGGGTTTGTCCCGTTTCCGCATCGTGGCATGCGGCAGTACGCCGACGGACAGGCGTCGGATCGGAGAGCTTGCGGCATATGCCCGGTTGACCGATCCGGAAGTACGCATCGAGGAATGGGCTTATGGAGGGAACGTACCGTGGAGCGAAGTCGTCGGCCCGTTCGACCGGATTCTCTACGTTTCGTCCGAAGGCGGCATTCCCGAGCTTCAGGCGTTGCACCGGGTTTGCGTCGAACGCAAGAAGACGCTGCTTCCCGCCGTGTTCTTCGCGCAAGTCGGCATGGCGGGTCCGCTCGTGTCCCCGGAATCGGACGGGGACTGGGAGTCCGCCCGGCGACGCCTCCATCGTCACGAGATCGTGAAGGATCCGCTCGAGCATGCGCCGTCATCCGTTGCCGAGGCGATGCTGGCGAACCTGCTCGCGTTCGAGCTCTTCAAATCTCTGACCGGAACCGGCGTGCAGGAGCTTCGGGACCAGATCTTCCTGCTTAATCTTGAAACGTTGGAAGGAAGCCGTCACGCGATTGTTCCTCATCCCGCCCTGAAAGCCCGTTACATCGAACCGCTTCGGGAACGGCCATTAACCTTACCGATGGACAGGGAATCAGGAACCGTGGAGGCTGCCAAGTTGTTCTCCGGTTTCACCCGGCTCACCTCCCCGGTCGCGGGCGTTCTCCACTGTTGGGATGAGGGGGATTATCGCCAGCTTCCGCTCTCCGTGTGCAGGGTGCAAGCCGCGGATCCGTTGTCGGACGGTCCGGCAGAGCTGCTGCCGGAGATCGTATGCGGCGGCCTTACGCATGAACAGGCGAGGAGGGAGGCGGGGCTCGCGGGGATCGAAGCCTATGCGACGCGTTTATTTGAGCGGCAGCCGGTACGGATGGGCGTCGGCGCGGGGGCGTCCGTCGCGGAAGGAATCGCGAGGGGACTGCACCGGTGTTTGCAGGAGCGGCTGGGAGATCGGGTAAGGGCGCTTCCCCCGGAGGGGTTGACTGCCGAAGCAATCGGGGTGGAGGATGGGGACCTGGCTTATTATTTAAGATCGTTGACGATCTTGCGGGGGCAACCGGAGATACGCGCCGGACAAGAGATTCTAGGTTTCCCCGTCCGTTGGGTGCGAAGCGGACCGGTCTGGTACGGCGCGGCGGGCTTGAACCGCACGGAGGCGCTGCGGAGCGCGGCTGCTCTGGCGTTATTGTCCGCCCAAACCGGTTCCGACGGGCCAGCTTCGGCGATTCTGCAGCCGGTGATCCGAGAAGCGGAGGCGGAGCAGCTGTCCGCCGCCGAACACGCATTGAGGCGCCGCGGCATTCGGCTCGCCGTATACGACTTGGCGATTGAACCCTTTATGAATGATATTCTGGCCGGCGTATTCGGGGTCGTTTTGCGAGAGGAGGGGGTCCGGTGACGGCGACGGTTTCGATCATCGGGGAAGGTCGTTTGGCGGACCGGGTGAGCGACCGGCTGGGGACCGCGTACAAGCTCATCCGCCAGATCGACTTCCGGGACGGAGCACCCCAAGAAGCGGATTTGGCGCTCGTGCTCAGCGACGGTTGGGCCCCGGGGCTTCATGCGATAGCGGAGGAAACGTTCCGCCGCATGGATACGCCTTGGATTCGCGGGTTCGTATCGTTCGGCGAAGGCATCGCCGGTCCGCTCGTCCGTCCGGACGTACCCGGTTGTTCGCTGTGCGCGGACAGCCGCAAGGCGATGGCGGGGAGAGACCGCCGGGAAACGTGGCTCTTGAGGGAGCGGTTCACGGAACGGCAAACCTCGCCCCGGGACGTATGGGCTTCGAATCCGGGAATCCTCCAGCTTGCGCTGATCCTTGCGGAAGAGTCCGAGCGGCTGCTGAGGGGAGATCCCGTTCGGCTGGAGAACCGGATGTATTTATTGAATTTAACGACGTTAACCCTGACGCGACATTTCATTCTTCCCGACCCGCTGTGCCCGGTTTGCGGAAGATTGCCGGACGATTCCCCTGCAGACGCCCGGATCGCGCTGAGGGAAAGCCGCAAAACCGGAGCCGGAAGCTACCGGACCCGGCCGATGGAGCAATTGGAGAAAACGCTCGAGTCCGATTACCTGGATTACCGGACCGGGCTCTTGAACGTCAAAATGTACGATCTGCAATCTCCTTACGCCGACGCCAGCGTGAATTTGCCGCTTCCCCAGGGCGACGAAGGCACCGCGGGACGGACCCACCGGTATTCGGACAGCGTACTGACCGCGATCCTGGAAGGATTGGAACGGCATTGCGGCTTGCAGCCGCGGGGCAAACGGACTTCGGTCCGCGGCACTTATCGCCAGTTGGAGGAATTCGCCTTGTTTCCCGCCCGTGTCGGCTTGCATGCTGCCGAGCAATACGCGAGGCCGGACTTTCCGTTTCAAGCGTTCGATCCGGAGAGGAACATGAACTGGGTATGGGGCTATTCGTTTCTCGAAGAGCGGCCGATTCTCTTGCCGGAGCCTCTCGTTTATTACGGCACGGGCTGCGGACAAGGGTTCGTCTACGAGACGTCGAACGGCTGCGCGCTCGGCGGAAGCTTGGAAGAAGCGATTTTCTACGGCATCCTGGAGGTCGCGGAACGGGATTCGTTCCTTCTCGCTTGGTACGCGCGTTTGCCCTTGACGCCGCTGGATCCTCATTCGTCGGGAGACGCGGAGCTGTCGCTCATGGTCGACCGGTTGCGGGAGACGGCAGGTTTCGAGGTGCTGCTGTTCGACTCCACGATGGAGCACGGCATCCCATGCATTTGGTCCATGGCCAAGAACACGGGAAGCCGGGGCGTGAATCTGATCTGCGCGGCCGGGGCGCATCCCGATCCGGTTCGCGCAGCCAAGAGCTCGATTCATGAGCTGGCGGGCATGGTCCTGTCCCAGAACGAACGGTTCGAGGCGAATCGCGAAACGTATGCGCTCATGCTGGAAGATCCGTACCGGGTCAGGCAGATGGAGGATCATTCCATGCTGTACGCCTTGCCGGAAGCGGAAAGACGGTTCGATTTCCTGCTGAAATCCGGCAGGCGGACGCAGACCTTCGGGGAAACGTTCGCGCGCCCGGTCTGGCATCCCGATATGACCGAAGACCTGAAGGCGCTGATCTCCGTTTTCCGCCGGCTCGGGCTGGACGTCATCGCGGTCGACCAGACGTCGCCTGAAACGCTGCGGAACGGGTTGCATTGCGTCAAGGTGCTGATCCCGGGCATGCTCCCCATGACGTTCGGCTACCATTTGACACGTCTTCAAGGCTTGGATCGGGTCCTCCGGGTGCCGGCTGCGCTCGGTTTCGTCCCGGAGCCTTTGACGCTCGAAGAGCTCAATCCGCATCCGCATCCGTTTCCGTAAACTTGCGCCGGGGGCTGAGCCGATGGACATCGCCCGTTTTCTGCACGAGCTGCACTTCGAGACCGATAAAGCGAAACCGATCGACTGGGAGCCCGATTGGGAGGATGCTCCGCTTCCGTTCAAGCTTTACCGCCGTTTGCCGTATTATCCGCTGTCGCTGGACGTTCCGCTGACCTTCGCCGCGCTTCGCGGAATCGGCAAGCCCGGCGTGCGGGAGCTCGGCCATTTACTCTGGTATGCGTACGGCACGGCGACCGCAAGCCGGGCCGCTGTGATTCCGGGTCAACCGCCGAATCCGTACGGCTTGTCGGAATGGTACCGGCGGGTCGTTCCTTCGGGCGGAGGTTTGTATCCGAACGAGCTCTACGCTTACCTGAAGCTTCCGGAGCTTCCGGACGGCGTCTACCATTATGATGCCGCCCGCCACCGGCTTGTGCTGCTGAGGGAAGGGAACTACGATTCGTATGTGGAACGGGCGGTCGGCGGGCGTTTGGATGCGTCCGGCCATTTCGGCGTTCTCTTCGTCACGGCCTTCTTCTGGAAAAACTTCTTCAAATACCATGACTTCTCGTACCGTTTGCAAGGACTGGATGCCGGCGTCCTGATCGGTCAACTGCTGGAGGCGGGCAAAGGGTTCGGCTTCGGGGCTTCGGTCCACTATCAGTTCCTGGACCGGGCAGCCGGCCACCTGCTCGGGCTTCGGGAGAACGAGGAGAGCGTGTATGCGGTGATCCCGATGGCTTCAGAGCCGGAGCGGCAATCGGGCAGACGTACGGGTGCCGGCTCGTCGGTTCTCTTGGGCACATCCGAAGAGCTCATCCGGGAAATACCGCCCCTCTTCCATGAGCATTATGTCCGGTCGAAGCGCGTAAAAGCTTATCCTCGGCTGATCCGGATGAACGAAGCTTCCATGCAGCATTCGACCGCCGATTTTCGGATTTTCCGCCACCGGCGGGCGATCCCGAAAGGATTTCGCCGTATCCCTCTGCCCCGAGTCGAGGTCCCGGCGGCCGATGCGGCCGCGTTATCCCGCAAGCGCTATTCGCCGGAAACGGATTTCGTGCTGCGCCGGGTCGGGGGGCATGTGCTGGCGGGCATTTTGAGACAAACCGCGACGTCCTTCCGCTACGTAAGCGATTTGGACGAGGGAGAGGACGAAGCGCCGCCGCGGGTCTTCCTGTGCGGCTGTTTCCATGGTGTCGAAGGCGTCCGGGACGGTGCTTACCTGTACGACCACGCCGCTCACGCGCTCGCGGAAGCGCGGCCGGGAGACCAACGGGCGTGGCTGCAGTACGGATTGACTTTTCCTAACGTAAACCTGTACCAGGTTCCGATGGTGTTCCATGCGGCAGGGGACCGGTTGCACGCTTGGAGGGAATGGGGAGCGAGAGGCTACCGGATTCAGCAGATGGAGGCGGGCATACTCGTCCAGAAGTTACTGCTCGCGATTGCACGGACCGGCATGGCCGGCAGGCCGCTGCTCGGCTATGACGCGTACATGGCCGACGCGTTATTCCGGCTGTCCGAGCTCGGTCAGACGGCTCTCATCCAAATTCCGGCGGGTCCGTACCGGTACAGGCACCGTTACGAAGGAAGCTTGCACGGTTAGCGGAGGGCGGACGGGAGCGTCCGCGGCGATTTCGAACCGCGCGCCGGGAGCCGCGCGGTTCATCGCGGCGAGGGGGCTGTTAACCAGCTCGAGGGCAGCGATAAGCTTGCGGGACGAGCTTAACGTGTGGGCGCGGGGGCTCGAGGGCAGCGATAAGCTTGCGGGACGAACTTAACGTGTGGGCGCGGGGGCTCGAGGGCAGCGATAAGCTTGCGGGACGAGCTTAACGTGTGGGCGCCCCGCACTCTCGTCGGGCGCCACGGCGGTTTTCGCGCGTCATCCGGTTGGAGTATACTGGGAAGTGACTCGAATCGAATCGCTAGCGAAAGAGAGGCGGATCCGTATGGAACGAAGGTTGTACGGCAAGACCGGCATGTCGGTCAGCGTGCTCGGTTTCGGCGGAGCGGAAATCGGGTTTCAAGGCGCCAGCCCTGCGCAAGTGGACAAGCTGCTCGGCAGCGCTCTGGACGCCGGCCTGAACGTCATCGATACGGCAGAATGCTACCGGGACAGCGAGGAGCTGATCGGCCGGACGGCGGCTCACCGCTGAAGCGACTATTACCTGTTTACCAAATGCGGCCACGCATCCGGACTGGGCGGTACGGACTGGGATCCCGCCACGCTGGAAGCGAGCATCGACCGCAGTCTCAAGCGGCTCAAGACGGAGTACATCGACGTTATCCATTTGCACAGCTGCTCCGAGGAAATCCTTCGCCGCGGCGAGGTCATCGAGACGCTTCAGCGCGCCCGCGACAAAGGGAAAACACGCTTTATCGGCTACAGCGGGGATCATGACGCGGCCAAGTTTGCCGTGCGGACGGGGCTGTTCGACTCGCTGATGATCTCTTTGAATATCGCGGACCAGGAATCTCTGAATGAGATCGTTCCGGAGGCGGACCGGCGGGGAATGGGCGTCGTCGTCAAACGTCCGGTGGCGAACGTGGCTTGGCGACACCGGGAGCAGCCGGACCCGAACGCATATGAATATACGTATTGGAATCGGTTGCGCAAACTCGACTACGGCTTCCTGCAGATCGGGGGGCAGGAAGCGGTCGGACAAGCCCTGCGGTTCGCCTTAACGGCTCCGGGCGTGCATACCGCCATCGTCGGAACGGCGAATCCCGGCCGCTGGGCGGAGAATGCCAAGCTGCTGGAAGCGGGCCCGCTTCAGGAGGAGACGTATCACGCCATCCGCGATAGGTGGAAGAAGACGGCGGAGCCGGACTGGATCGGCCAAGAATAAGATCAGCTAAGCCACGATCATCGAGATAAGGGATGAGCGTAAGGTTTCTGGGCCTGCTCAATTTTTATTTCATGGCGTTAATCGTTATGAGTTTCGCGTCACCAAGAAGGAACAGGCATAGCAATATGTCGATCGGCAAGGTGCAAACGGGAGAGAACTTCATATCCGATGTGCGGCAAGAAGCCGTTTCCGGGCCATTCCCCGGAACGGCTTCTTGCCGTTCCCCCGCTTCGCGCATAACGCCCTCCGGCGGAGAGAAAATAGTTCCGTTGCTGACAAACGGAGGTGAGCCGGTTGGATCCGACGTTGCGGATGGCCGCGCACGAGACGATGGAAGTCCATGAAATGCTCAATTTCAAAACGCTGTGCTTAGCCCAGTCCAAGCTCATGCAAGGCCTCGTCTTCGACCGGGACTTGAAGCGGTTGATGCAGAAAGACGTGGAGATGACGATGAAGCACATCGGGCAGCTTCAAGGCTTGTACGCCAAAATCCGATTGCAATGACCAGGGGGTATAAGCGACATGAACGACGACTACTTGGATCCGATCAACTCGGTCGGCATGGCCGACATGGCGGACAGTTCTTTCTGCCTCGAATTTGCGATGCGCGCCAAGAACGGCGTACGCAACCTCGCGGCCGCCCTTACGGAGACGGCATCTCCGGACGTACGGCTTGTTTTGCGGGAGCAGCTGGCGGACGCGCTGGCCTTGCACGAGGAAATATCCAAGCTGATGGTCGAGAAGCATTGGCTTCACCCTTACGAGGTGGGCGAACAATTCCAGATGGATCTGAAGTCAGCGGAGACGACCGTTCGGATCGCCCGGATGAAGCTGTTCCCGGACGATACGGCAAGGCTCGGCATGTTCGCGACGCCGGATCAATGAAAGCGGGGACACGCCCATGAAAGCCGTAACGTATCAAGGGATCAAGAACGTGCAGGTGAAAGAGGTTGCGGATCCGAAAATCGAGAAGAAGGACGATATCATCGTCAGACTTACCGCTACGGCGATCTGCGGCTCGGATCTGCACTTGATTCACGGCATGATTCCGAACATGCCTCAGGATTTCATCATCGGTCACGAACCGGTCGGGGTCGTGGAAGAGGCCGGACCCGAAGTGACGAAGCTGAAGAAGGGCGACCGGGTCATCATTCCCTTCAACGTGGCCTGCGGCCGGTGCTGGTACTGCACCAACCACCTGGAGAGCCAATGCGACCATTCCAACCCTCATGGGGAAGCAGGCGGGTTTTTCGGGTATTCCGAATCGACGGGAGGTTACCCCGGCGGACAAGCGGAATACATGCGCGTTCCGTATGCGAACTTCACCCCGTTCAAAGTCCCGGAAAGCAACGAAGCGGAGGACGAGAAGCTGGCAGTCATCTCGGACGCGATGACCACCGCTTACTGGTCGGTCGACAATGCCGGCGTGAAGCCGGGAGACACCGTCATCGTGCTGGGATGCGGTCCCGTAGGCTTGTTCGCGCAGAAGTTCTGCTGGATGAAGGGGGCGAAACGGGTCATCGCCGTCGATTACGTGGAATACCGCCTGGAACGCGCGAGGAAGAGAAACCGCGTCGAAACGGTCAATTTCGAAAAAGAAGAGAACATCGGCAACCATTTGAAGGAGATCACCCAAGGGGGAGCGGACGTCGTCATCGATGCGGTCGGAATGGACGGAAAAATGACGCCCCTGGAATTCCTCGCCTCCGGACTTAAGCTTCACGGCGGGGCGATGGGTGCGATCGTGATCGCGACGCAAGCGGTGCGAAAAGGCGGAACGATCCAAATCACGGGCGTCTACGGAGGGAGATACAACGGTTTCCCCTTGGGCGACATTTTTCAAAGAAACGTGAACGTTAGGACCGGACAGGCGCCCGTGATTCACTATATGCCGCATATGTACGAGTTGGTGGCCTCCGGAAAAATCGATCCGATGGACATCGTCACGCATGTTATCCCGCTGTCCGATGCCAAACGGGGCTACGAAATTTTCGACGACAAATTGGACGATTGCGTAAAGGTGGTGCTGAAGCCATGACCGGAGGCGAAAAGGACGGCAGCATCATTCGCAGCCGGTTCGGC
The DNA here is from genome assembly GCF_019400745.1 of Cohnella sp. CFH 77786. Taxonomy (GTDB): domain Bacteria; phylum Bacillota; class Bacilli; order Paenibacillales; family Paenibacillaceae; genus Cohnella. Next base: position 110,969 of record NZ_WJIB01000005.1, read on the forward strand.
GTGCACGAAACGATGGAGCTGCATGAGGTTACGACGTTCAAAACCGTCAGCCTGACGAAATCGAAAACGATGCAGGTGCTGGTTACCGATCCGGAGCTGAAGGAGCTGATGCGGGAGGAAGCCGAGCTGTGCTCCAGGCAGCTTCGGGAACTGGACGGTTTGCTCAGCCAGGCGCTGCTGAGGAAGGAGGATCATACATGAATTCGATGATCGAGAAATTATTCGGGGTCCATACGCTCACCGATCAGGTTATCGCGACGGACCTGCTCCAGTCGGCGAAAAGCGGCGTCCTGTTGTACGCGGTCGCAGCGACGGAAGCGGTGACGCCGGAAGTAAAGGCAACGTTCGTACGCCAGCTGTTCGAAGCCGTCGACAGCCACGAGAAGATCGCGAATTACATGATGCGCAAAGGGTATTACCAGCCTTACGCGATTCGAGAGCAGATTTGGCTGGACCGGTCAAACGCCAGGACGGCGCTCGAAATCCCTTCGTAACCGGCGGCTAATCGCGGATTTTGTTCCGCCTTGGTCGGCTGACCCTCGCCTCCGCTCGGACAACCACGTATTGTGTGGTATGCGGGAGGTGCCGTTCGGATGAAGGTCATCGTACACACACTGTCGAAAGGTTCGAAATTCGAAACTCCCTATTATATCGCCATTGGCGATCAGCCCGGGAACGCCGTCATCGTGACGGCCGGCGTTCATGGCAATGAGCCCGCAAGCGTGCTCGCCGCTGGCAACGCCGTCGCGGATTTGCGCGGAGGCGTTCTGCAGATCGCCAGGGGAACGCTCATCATCGTCCCGCTCGTCAACCGGGAAGCATACCGGCGTAAGACGAGGGGCTACCCCGGCGTTCCCGATTTGAACCGGACCTTCCCCCGGCGCCCGGGAGATCCCGCAAGGCATCCGTTGTCGGATGCCTTGTTCCGTCTGGCCCGGGAGTACCGCGCCGCCTGGTATTTCGACCTGCACGAAGCCAACGGGCTGTCCCGGCTGAACCCCAAGGTGTTGGGCCAGACGCTGATCGCCAATCCGGGAAACTCGTCCATCCCCGCGGTTGAAAGAACGATCGCGAAAATCAACAGGTCGATCTCCCTGCCGAACCGGCACTATACGATGCGGCTCAGAGGACTGCCAGGCTCGGGCCGGCACGCGGCCCATCACCTGCTTCAGATCCGTGCCGTTACCGTCGAAACCTGCTGGAGCCTGCCGCTGGCACATCGAATTTCGTATCACGCCAACATTTTGCGGTTATTGCTGGGGGAGGCGGGGATATTGGAAGCTTCCGCTGCCGTTAAGCCATGACGGGATCGTGACGAATCGGCGCCCCATCTCCTTCATGGCGCGAACGAGCCGATGAAGGGGGGAATCGTCGTCGTAGGACGACGTCCCGTCTTGCCGTGTTTGAATATATGGGAACTCCAGAAACGGATGGAAGAAGAAGGAAGCCAAATCCGCGTCTCCGTAACGCTCAGCCTCCCGGATGATCCGGCCGACGTCCTGCTCCACGGCGGCTCCGCCAACATACCCTAGCGGCGTGGGGATATAGTACGTTTTTCCGACCCAAGATTTCGACACTCGCTCCGTTACCCTCCGGCTGCCCGGGGCGGCCGGATTGTCCTCATAGAGGATGCAGCTGCACGCCTCCAGAATTCTGCGTTGGGTGTCGGAGGCCGCATAATGCGGCGTTTCGAACCAGTCCGGGCGCAAGCCGGAGGACAGGAAGGCATGGAACGCCGCCCGGAATCTCCCATAGGCATAGGACCGCTGCCACGAATCGATATCGTTCAGGGACGCGGGAACATCGTCGGGAGGACAATGCTCCCGGCAACCCGGATAGGCGAATTCGTATCCTTCACCGCTAACGGAAGCGCCATATTGATGCGTGTAACCGTGCATGCCCAGGGACGCTCCCCTGGCGGACCAACCATGAAGGATTCGCACGAAGCGGGACGTTGCCGGATCGAAGGGCCGCTCGATCGTCCGGTCGATTCCGCGCGCGGGATCCATGAAGCGGGAGATGACGGCGACATGGAACGGCACGCGTTCGGCGAATAAATAGTCGGCGACGATCCTCAGTTTGAATTGATCTTCCCCGGTTTCGTACCGTCCCCCCGGCCCGACGTCCTCCAGACGGATCAAGGCTGCCCGCATCGAATTCTCCTTTCCCGGCCGAAGCGCCTTTTTTTCCATCTTATGACCGGATCCGTCCTCCCCATCACGCTTATTCGCACGTTCTCCTCAACGAATCCGCTTTTCGGAATACGATAGTGGAACAGGATTCGGGAGGAAATGCATGATGAACACGGTGAGATTGAGGGAAATCGCGAAGCCTTACGGCCTGCGGATTGCTCGCATCAGGTCCTGCGCATCCCTATACAAATCCCGCGCTGCATACCGGCTGTCCACCGATCAAGGCGCATGGGTGTTAAAGCCGTTTCAGGCGCGAAGGGGGATCGGCGGGTCCGCCATCCGTCAAATCCGGAGGGTCGAAACGTGCATCCGCCGGATCACCGAACAGGGGTATCCCCATTTGTCAAAATGGAGGACGACCGATTCCGGACGTTATTGGGTCATCGCGAAAGGGAGACCGTACTATGTGGCCGAGTGGGTCGAGGGCAGGCCCCTTGCGCCAACCCCGTCCGACTTCGCGGCGCTGGGCAAAGCGCTGGCCGGGCTTCATTCCCTGGAAACGGGAAGCGGCACCGGTGCGCGTCTCGATTCGACGTACCGGCAGATTCGCGGGTTTCAAGCGACGGATCGGTTGTTTCGCGGCTATGTGGCCCGAATCCGTGCCAAACGCGCATCGGAACGGCAGTGGTTCGACGCGCACGGCCGGGCAACGGCCGCTTTGTCCCGCCGCGCCTGGGAAATGCTGAAAGCGCCTGCCGTCCGTCAATTGTTGTCCGAAGAGAAGCCTCGCTTCATCCACGGTGACGTGACGATTCCCAACGTCATCGTCGCGCAGGACGGCGTCAAGCTGATCGACTGGGATTTCGCGAGATGCGGATCCGCTTCCTATGAACTGGCGAAAACGATGGCGAACACCGCCGATTTCGACCTTGTTCGTCTAGGCGCCCTTCTGCGGGGATATGAGGAGATTCGGCCGCTCAAGCCGGCAGAACGCCAACTGGTTGCCGCGTTGTTCCGAATGCCGAGGGAAATCTGGCAGGCGGCGAGGAATGCGGCTCTCGGGAAGAGGAATCCGATCTTTCCGATCGTGAAGCGGACTTGGACGAAACGGCTGGCAGCCGTGAAGTGGATGGACGAATGGGCGGGGCAGGATAACGGCGGCTCGTGATCGAATCGTTGAAGAAGAGCATTTCTGTTATCGTTTGAATCAACGAATCGGGTGGGATTTGAACCCTATGGGAGAAATCGACAAGCGGAACAAATTCGAGGAAGAGGTATTCACGTACCGAGAGACGAAGGAAGGCAAAGTATTCATCGACTGGCAAGGCAGAACGGTCACGACGCTCTCCGGCACACAAGCGGCCAAGTTCATCGCGAAAATCGGAAGAGCCGGCTTCAAGGAAGCGCAATTGCTCATGGCCAAGGCAACCGGGCATTTCAAACACGGAAATGAGAGATTGCGAAGAGAGGAGGAACGTATGATACCATGAGCCGGACCCGATTCGACGCGAAATCCTGTCCTTTGTGCGGCCAAGACAACGGGTGCGGCAATGAGGCGGGCAAACCGGAGGGCGATTGCTGGTGCACGCAAGCGACTTTCCCGAAGGAAATGCTGCAGCTCGTACCGGATGATCTGCGTGGCAAAGCATGCATTTGCCAGTCGTGCCTCCGCCGGTTTTCGGCCTCATCCTCCTAACCTCGGAGCCGGTCCGGAAAGGCGAAAAAGGGATTCTCCCGGTTGTCTCGACAGCCGAAGAATCCCTTTTTCCCCTTCCGATTTAGAGCACGAATACCCCGACGATGCCGCCCGCGATGCCGGCCAGGATGACCGACCCGAGCACGAGGGCCAGAATACGGCGAGGGAACGCCTTGGCGACCATGAGCAGCGAAGGCAGGCTGACCGCCGGAAGCGTAAGCAGCAGAGCCGCGACCGGACCGGCGCCGATGCCGGCCGACAGGAACGATTGCGCGATCGGGATTTCCGCGGCGGTCGGGATGACGAAGAGAGCGCCGCAGACGGCGAACAGGATGAGAATCGCGAGACCGGATCCTTCCGTCACCGGGAACATCCAGACCTTCATCGCTCCCAGCAGCAGAACGGCCGCCAAATACGCGGGCACCACCTGCAGCACCATGATGCCCAGGCTTTTCAACCACCGGATCCCGAAGGAGCCGGAATCGCCCTTCGACGGCTTCGGCTGCATGCCCTCCGGCGCGTTCACTTCCTTGCCTCTCATCAACCGATTGGCGAGGTAACCGATCCCGAACGTCATCAGGATGCCGAATCCGATCCGCAGCAGGGTGAATTTCCAGGACAGCACGAACGTCATGAAAATCAACGTCGCCGGATTCAGCAGCGGATTGCCGAGCCAGAAGGCGATCGCGGCGCCGGCCGATACGTTCCTGCGCCGAAGGCCCGCGGCAATGGGAGCGGCGCAGCACGAGCACATCATGCCGGGCAGGGAGACGATTCCTCCGATGAAGGTGCTTTTGAAGCGGTTGCTTCCCATCACGCGCTGCAGCCAGCGCACGGGGATCAGCACTTGTACGAGCGATCCCAAGAGAATGCCCAAAATCGCCGCTTTCCATACGGATTTGAAATACTTCGCCGCGTATTCCACGGCGTCGCTCCAAGTCGGAGATCCGGCATCGCCGGCCGGATCGCCCAGGATCGACGAGCCGATCGAATGGGTCGCGGCCGAAGACAGCGCCTTGTTGTAGTAAGGCCACCATTTGACATACATCAATCCCGCGGCCGCGATCAGGATGAAGACCAGGACCATCGCAACGGTTTTCGCGTTATATTTGGTTTCAGGCTGCAAGCTGAGCCCGCTCATTTGCGACATGATTTCGTTCCCTCCGATTCCCCTGATGGTTGTAACGTATAGCATTATAACATAGCCTATCCCGTGCGGGGACGGGAAAGTTTGCGCGTTTTCCCGAGAATCGTGTACGATTTAGAAAACGATCAGAGAAGGGAATGTCGAAGACATGGAAACCGCGGAAAACGTGAGCGGCAGGGAAAACGTCAAATTGACCTCGTTATCCAGCAAAGGAGGATGCGGCTGCAAAATCGGTCCGGCGGACCTGATGCAGGTCATCCGCAGCCTGCCTCCGGCCACGCCGGATCCGAACCTGCTCGTCGGACTCGAGACGAGCGACGACGCCGGCGTGTACAAGCTGACGGACGAGCTGGCGATCGTGCAAACCGTCGATTTTTTCACGCCGATCGTGGACGATGCCTATTCGTTCGGACAAATCGCGGCGGCGAACGCCATCAGCGACATTTACGCCATGGGCGCCAAGCCTTTAACGGTATTAAATATCGTTGCGTTTCCGATTTCGTCGTTGGACAAGCGCATTCTGGCCGAAATCCTGCGAGGCGCTTCGGATAAAGTGCAAGAAGCGGGGGCGACTTTGGTCGGCGGGCATTCCATCGACGACAAGGAGCCGAAGTTCGGCCTTGCGGTAACGGGGATCGTCCACCCGGACAAAGCCCGGACGAACGCGGGGGCGAAGCCGGGCGACAAGCTGATCCTCACGAAGCCGATCGGCGTCGGGATTCTGACGACTTCGATCAAGAAGAATCAGCTGACGGAAGAGGAGATCGCAAGGGTCACGCAAGTGATGGCTGCACTGAATAGAAAAGCCGCGGAAACGATGGAGCCGTTTGACGTGCATGCCTGCACCGACGTCACGGGTTTCGGGCTGATCGGCCACAGCCTGGAGATGGCCAAAGGAAGCGGCGCGGGAATCCGCATCCATCGCGGAAGCGTTCCGGTATTGCCGCGCGTGCGGGAGCTCGCCGAGCAAGGCTTCGTGCCGGGAGGTACGAAGAACAATTTCAACCACGTGCAAGATCACGTGACGTTTCCGGAAACGATGGATCAAACGGACCGCTACATTCTGTGCGACGCCGTCACTTCCGGCGGTCTGCTGATCTCCGTCTCGGGAGAACATGCCGATCGGCTGCTTTCCGAACTGCGGAATGCGGGCGTTGATGCCCATATCATCGGCGAAGTGACGGAAGACCACCCCGGCCGCATCGTCGTGGACTAAAGAGATCTAGAATCCACCTTAGAGGGAGACGGACATGTTTCAAGACGTATTGCCGGAAGATTTGCGAGAGATGCGCGCAAGCCGCGGACTCGTCCTCGTGGACGTTCGTTCTCCGTCCGAATTCGAGGAAGCCACCATTCCGGGCAGCCTGAACATTCCCTTGTTCGACGACGCGGAACGGGCGGAAATCGGCACCATATACAAGCAGGAGAGCCCGGATGCCGCCAAACAGAGAGGGCTGGAAATCGTCTCCGCCAAACTTCCCGCCTTCATCCGCAGCTTCGCGGATTTGCCCGGCAAGAAAGCCGTCTTCTGCTGGCGGGGCGGCATGCGGAGCAAGACGACCGCAACCGTGCTGTCGTTGATGGGCATACACGCCTACCGGATCGCCGGGGGATACCGCGCGTACCGCAGATGGGTCGTGGAAACCCTCGAAACGTACGAAATCCGGGTTCCGGTCTACGTTCTGCACGGGAATACCGGTACCGGCAAAACCTCGATTCTCCGTGCTTTGAAGCAGCAAGGGTATCCCGTGCTGGATCTCGAAGGGCTTGCAGCGCACAGGGGGTCGATTTTCGGGCAGATCGGACTCCGCGGCCATAACCAGAAAACGTTCGATTCCTTGCTGTTGGAGGAACTGATCCGTTACGAGGGGGCCTCGTACCTGATCATCGAGGCGGAAAGCCGGCGGATCGGCAAGGTGGTTCTGCCGGATTTCCTTATCCGCAAGAAAGAAGAGGGACCCCACATTTGGCTGGAGATCCCCATGGGAGAACGGGTGCGGTACATCCTGGAGGATTACCGCCCCTGGAAGCACCGCGAGGCCTGCATGGCCGCCTTTTCCCATATCAAGTCCCGCATTCATACGCCCATCGCCCGCGAAATCGAAGACTGCTTGAAGACGGAGCGTTATGAGATAGCCGTGGAAATGCTTCTGAAGCACTATTACGATCCTAGGTACGCCTACTCCTCGGAAGGGTATGAGTCAGAGCCGGGTACCGTCCTTCGGGCGCAAACGGTCGAGGAAGCCGTCCAAAACATGAAACGGCTGCTGCCCGACCCCAAGCGATGAAAAAATGGATGGCGCTGCTCGTCTACGTTCTGTTGGCGATCGCCTTGTGGATTTACCAAGAGCAATTGTACGCATGGCTTCGGCGGGATGCAGGCTCATGGAGCGGAGAGCTGCCCGTGATCGGCGCCGCTTTCCTGGTCGCGCTTATCCCGGCCATACCGTATGGAGCCGCGGCGGTCATGCTGGGGGCGAAATACGGAGCCGCGGCCGGAAGCTTGCTCAACGTCGGCGTGTCGGTGTCGGCGGCGGCCGTCTTGTTCCTGGTCGTGCGAAACGTGCTGACGGCCGAGCAGCGGCGGAAGGCCTCGGGAATGAAAGGCGTCCGGCGCTTGACGGATTGGTTCGAGAAGTCGCCGTTCTTTGCGGTGCTGTTGGCCCGCATGATACCGGTTGTGCCTGCGCAGGCCGTCAACATCTATGCCGCGCTAACGCGCATGAACGTGCTGCCCTATTTGGCGGCGACGCTGTTGGGCAAGCTGCCGTTCCTGCTGGCCGCCACCCTGCTGGGAGATCAACTGACGGCAGCTTCCGGTTGGCGGAACGCGATCGTCACGGCAGGGGCATATGCGGTTTTCCTCGCGCTTGCGGCAATGATCTACCGAGTGAAGCGAATAAGGAACGGGAAACGTGCCGCAATCCCAGACGGACAGGAGCGCGATTATGGATAGGACACCCGCATCGTTATCCGGTATAATTGTTTAAATACTTGAATCAAGCGGGGAGTGCCTCATGTTCGGAATCGATCATTACGGTTTGTTTTTGCTGTCCGGGGTTCTTCTCAATCTCACGCCCGGAACCGATACGTTGTATATTCTGAGCCGCACGGTCGCCCAAGGGAAAAAAGCGGGCATTCTGTCCGTTCTGGGGATTAGCTTCGGGGCGTTGTTTCATACGCTGTTTGCCGCATTCGGTCTTTCCGTCGTCCTCATGCAATCGGCGCTGGTTTTCAACGTCGTCAAATGGATCGGGGCAGCTTATCTCATCTGCCTCGGTATCCAAAGCATCCGCGCCAAAACCGGCCCGCTGGAACTTCAGCGCGTGGAGCCGATCATCGGACGGAAAATCTTCCTGCAGGGACTGCTGACGAACGTGCTGAATCCGAAAGTCGCGCTGTTCTTCTTGGCTTTTCTGCCGCAGTTCATCGATCCTGCGAATTCGGCGGGCATGCTGCCGTTTGTCCTGCTGGGACTGACCTTCTTCGCGACGGGAACGGCCTGGTGCCTGGTGCTGGTATGGGCATCGGAACTGATGTCGAGAAAATTAAGAAGGAGCAGCTTTTCCCGCTATCTGAGCAAAATGACGGGGTTCATTTTCATCGGCTTGGGCATTAGACTTCTGAGCGTGTCCCGAAATTAACGCGGCCGAGACGGTTTCGCGCCAGCCCGCTTCCAGAGCGGGCTTTTTTTTGTTATCATTCGAATTCCATCTTTTTCTTGACGTTCGGCGCACGCCCGTGATATTCTCTTCTCCTTCCGATTTTAAGCCGATGGGGAGGAAAGCCGATTGATTCAGTTGGAAGGGATCCGCAAAACGTTCAAGGTGGCCAAGCGGTCCGCCGGTTTGCGCCAAGCGCTGAAAGCGCTTTTCGTGCGCGAGTACAGCCAGGTGAATGCCCTGGAAGGCATCTCGTTCTCCATCAGGGAAGGAGAAATCGTCGGTTATATCGGCCCCAACGGCGCCGGGAAATCGACGACGATCAAGATCATGAGCGGCATTCTGCTGCCGGACGGGGGCACCTGTTCCATCTTGGGCTACACGCCATGGGAGGAGAGAGTGGCCTACGTCCGCAACATCGGGGTCGTGTTCGGTCAACGCACCCAGCTATGGTGGGACGTGCCGGTCCTCGATTCCTTCGAACTCCTCAAGGACATCTACCTCATCCCTCCGGGCGAATACCGGTCGAATCTGGCTTTGCTGACGGAGACGCTGGGGATCGGCGATCTCCTCCAGACGCCCGTCCGCCAGCTCAGCCTGGGACAGCGGATGCGGTGCGAAATCGCCGCTTCTCTGCTCCACGGCCCGCGCATCCTGTTTCTCGACGAGCCGACGATCGGGCTGGACGCCGTCAGCAAGCTCGCCGTCCGTCAATTCGTCAAAACGATCAACCGCGAGAAGGGCGTGACCGTCATTCTTACGACGCACGACATGAGCGACATCGAGGCGCTGGCGGATCGGATCCTGCTTATCGGCAAAGGACGTCTGCTCTACGACGGCAAGTTGGAGGAGCTGCGCGGACGTTTCGAATCGCTGCCGATGGACGATATCATCGTGCGACTCTATCGGGAGTTTCGCCTATGAGAGCCTATTGGTCTGCGGGCAAGCTCCGGTTCGTGGGCGGGCTGCAATACCGGTCCGCGGCGTTCGCGGGCATGGCCACGCAATTTTTCTGGGGCTTCATGTACATCATGATTTTCGTTGCTTTCTACAGCCATTCTTCCCGCGCAGGGACCCCTTCCATGACTTTGGGCGAGCTCATCTCCTATATATGGCTGCAACAAGCTTTTCTGGCCTTCATCGCGTTATGGTTCCGGGACAATGAAATCTTCCAACTCATCACAAGCGGCAATATCGCCTACGAACTTTGCAGGCCGTGCGGGCTCTACGAATATTGGTACGTCAAGCTGCTGGCGACGCGCCTGTCGAGCGCTCTGCTCCGATGCTTCCCGATCGTTCTGGTTGCCGCCTTCCTGCCCGAGCCGTACCGGATCGGTCCTCCGCCGTCCGCGGCCTCATTATTCCTCTTCATGGCCTCTTTGTTCATCGGACTGCTGGTTCTCGTCGCCATTTCGATGTTTATTTACATTTCCGTTTTCTGGACGATGTCGCCGGTCGGATCGCTGCTCATTTTCGGGGTATTGGGGGAATTCATGGCTGGCTTGGTCATCCCGATTCCGTTCATGCCCGGCTGGCTGCAGAATATCGTTTACGCGCTGCCGTTCCGCTGGACGGCGGATTTTCCGTTCCGCGTCTATTCCGGGCATATTCCGGCGGGCGAAGCGCTGCGCGGGCTCGGCATTCAAGCGGCGTGGCTGTTCGCCCTCGTCCTTATCGGCAAACGGATCATGACCAAAGCGCTGCGAAACGTCGTCATCCAAGGAGGCTGAGCCGTGAATCTCTATTTCCGGTACCTGACGATTCTGTTCAAGTCCCAGCTGCAGTACAGAACTTCGTTCTGGCTGCTGGCGGCCGGCCAGTTCTTCATTCCGTTCTTCGTTTTCGCGGGCGTATACTTCCTGTTCCAGCGATTCGGCGAGATCCGGGGTTGGACCTTCTACGAGGTGGCGCTCTGTTTCGGCGTCATTCACATGGCGTTCTCGCTTAGCGAATGTGTGGCGCGCGGGTTCGATTCGTTCTCCGCGCTCGTCGTCTCGGGCGACTTCGACCGGCTGCTTGTCCGTCCGCGCGGCACGGTCGTGCAGGTTCTCGGCTCCAAATTCGAGTTTTCCCGCGTGGGGCGTCTGGTTCAGAGCCTATTCGTGCTGATCTGGGCGGTTACGCAGGTTCAGGTCGAATGGAGCGCGGCGAAGGCGGTGACGCTGCTGCTTATGGTCGTTTGCGGCGTGATGATTTTTACGGGGATCTTCATTCTGGCGGCGACGATGTGTTTCTGGACGATTCAAGGGCTGGAGGCGGCGAACATCTTCACGGACGGGGGAAGGGAGATGGCCCAATATCCGCTGACGATCTACGAGAAGGGGATTCGGATCTTCTTCACGTTCGTCATTCCGTTCGGATGCGTGAACTATCTGCCGCTTCTTTACGTTCTGGATAAGCAAGAGGGGAGCGGCTTCCTCTACATGCTGATTCCCTTGGCGGGCGCGCTGTTCCTCCTGCCGTGCCTCTGGATTTGGAGAATCGGCGTCCGGCGCTACCGTTCGACAGGTTCCTAGCTTTTATTCATAAAATAGATTCATATATGCCGCCGAGGAATGGTAAAGTTCAAGTAGAGGGACTTTCCCGTGAATGCGGTCATCACGGCGGCGACCGCGGACCAGCTGGCGGCCATCATCCGCAAAGCCCGCAAGGCCGGGCAATCCTCCGCTACCGCTCGCTGGACGGGCGGAGCCGGCAAGCTGAGCTTGAAAACGCTGCTGAAGCTGCTGCCGGAATTGAAATCGGTGTCCATGACTTCGACGGCATTTCCGCTGGGGAATCGGGGCGATACGCACTTAAAGGTAACGTTTGAATAAAACTAACAGCATACCGGAGACGGAAGGCACCCATTCTCGATGGGTGTTTTCTTTTTTATCAACGATACATATTGTATTGATTCAGCCCAGCAAAAACTTTACAATGGATACAAATAGTATCTAAATATTGCCAAAAACGGAGGTTGTATCGTGAAACGCAGACGTGTTTGGCGGCGGATCGCACGAAAATGGTCGGTGGTCTTCGCCATTGTCCCAATGCTTCTCAGCTCTCTTCCGGCGGCGGCAAAAGCGCAGGATCTGGAACCGCGGATGAAAGAGCTGTCCGGACTGGAACGGCTTGTACTGAGCTTGCTGGGAAACAACGCAACTTACAGCAATATCACGTTCAAAGGCGAAGACGAGCAGGCCTTTTTTTTCAATAACGCCGCTGACGTTATCGGTATCGGGCAAGGCGTCATACTCAGTACCGGATACAATGAACACCTGTTTGGAATGAACCAGTATACCGATCAGGGAGTAGGCTATGGCGGAGCGGGAGATCCCGATCTTGACGCGGTAGCGGGAGTCCCAACGGAGGACGCGGCCGTCTTGGAGTTCGACTTCGTACCGTCGGTGGACGTGTTGAAGTTCCGCTACGTGTTCGCTTCCGACGAGTACAACGAAGACGTAAACAACGGGTTCAACGATGCTTTCGGGATATTTCTGAACGGTGCGAACGTTGCGCTCTTGGACGATGGAACGACTCCGGTTACGATCGACAACGTGAACAGAAACAAACACAGCCATCTCTACGTGGATAACGAGTATTACGAGAGCGAGGCTAAGTTTTCAACGGAAATGGACGGCTTTACCAAAGTGTTGACGATCGAAGCCAAAGTCAATAAAGGCGTAACGAACCATTTGAAACTGGCCATCGCCGATGCTGGCGACGACGTCGTGGACTCCAATGTTTTCATCGAGACCGAGTCGCTCCCTGCCGATCCGCCCGTCATCATTCAATTCAGCCAAGCGGAATACGCGGTGGAGGAGAGCGGGGAAGCGTTGATTACGGTAACTCGTTCTAAAGACGGCGGATTTCAAGACGTCAATTTTGCCACGTCCGACGGCACTGCCACGGCAGGTCAAGATTATAAATCCGTTAAGGGGTTCCTGGAGTTTGAGCCGGGCGAAACTTCCCAGACGTTCGCGATTCCGATTACCGACGATGCGTTGCCGGAAGGCGACGAGACCATACAGTTGACATTGAGCGATCCTTCAGCCGGCGCCGAACTCGGGACGTTGTACACGGCGACCTTGACGATTCATAACGATTTGCAATATCCGGCCGAATTGCAATTCAGCAAGGCGGAATACATGGAACCCGAGAACAACACGCAAATGGCGATTACGGTAACGCGTTCCAAGGGCACGCATGGCACGGTTAGCGTCGATTACGCCACGTCCGACGGTTCGGCAACGGCCGGTCAAGACTACGTTTCCTCATCGGGAACTTTAGTTTTCGCGCCTGGTGAAATCTACAAAATCTTCACGGTTCCGATTAAAGACGACATCCTACCGGAAGGCGACGAAACCGTGCTGCTGAAGCTAAGCAACCCGACCGGCGGCGCGGTCTTAGGGACGCAGCAGACGGCCAAGTTGACGATTAAGTACGATAGCGAAGAAGAACCTAATCCTACGTCTGACTATTACCCCATAGCGGTCGAGTTCGCCAATGATCATTACGTCGTGGACGAGGGAAGCGGCACCGTGACGTTGTCCGTCGTCCGTGAAGACGGCTCGTTTTGGGAATCCTATGTGGAATACTGCTTTTGCAACCAAACGGCCGTAAATGGGAAGGATTACTACGGCATCTCCGGTACCTTGAAATTCGATATTTACGAAAGGAGAAAGACGATTACGGTCAAAATCGTAGACGACGAAATTCCGGAATCGCTGGAAACGTTCGGCGTTTTCCTAAGAAAACCGGGCGGAGGTTGGACCATACTCGGCCCGAAAAGCAAGACCTGGATCAGCATCGTGGATAATGATTCCTCGCCATAATCCGTTTGCGATCCAAACCGAAGCCCGCTGGTAAGGCATCGGCTTCACTATGAACCGGCAGGTGATCCTTCTTGGAAAGAATTGTCTTCTTATTGCTCCTCATTTTCGCGATCGCGATTCCCTTGCCTGCGTTCGCCCAAGAGGAAGCAGCCGGTGGCAAACTAATCCGCGACCCGAAGCTGGAGGACGAAATCAGGCAAGCGCTGTCCATCCGCAACCGATCGGTCACGAAGGACGATTTGCTGAAGCTCAGGAAGCTGGCTTTGCCGAATGAGAGAATCCACAGTTTGGAAGGATTGGAATTCGCGGCTGGGCTGGAGGAGATCGATCTCAGCGGCAACCGGATCCGCGACGTCGCGCCGTTACGGTCTTTACAAAGGCTTCGCATTCTGGATTTGAGCGATAACCGTATCTCGGACATTCGTCCTTTAAGCGGACTCTCTTCCCTCATTCATTTGAATATGAGCTTGAACTCGGTGAAAGATCTGGCACCGCTCTCCGGATTGGCTAACTTGGTATACCTGCAAGCGAATTACAATCGAATTCGGGACCTTTCCCCGATCGGAGAGATGAAAAAACTCGAAAGCCTGTTTCTGTTCGGCAATCGTATCTCCGACCTGAAACCGCTGGGCAAGCGGATGAAAGCCAAGCAGAACAGGTTGCTTCGTCTGGACGTCCGGGGCAATCCGCTCGCGCAGACTATGCAACTTTGGATCGACTCCGCGAAGAAGGAGAAGCCGATCGATCTTTTTTTCGATCCGCCGCGGGCGCCGGCCATCGATTTTGATATCCCCATTCTGATCGACGGCGAGCTTCAACCGTTCAGCGGACAAGCCGTTATTCTCCAAAACCGGGCTTTCGTGCCCATGCGTGCCTTATTCGAAAAGCTTGGCTTCGATATCAAGTGGGAGAAAGGAGGAATCCTTGCAAGCAAAGCGGACACGGTCATCCGGCTGGAAGTCGGTTCTCCCAAGGCTTATGTCAATGGCAGCGAAAAGGAACTGGAAGCGGCCCCCGTTCAGCAAAACGGAACGGTGCTCGTTCCTCTTCGGTTCGTAGCCGAGAACGCGGGATCGCACCTAGTCTGGGAGCGAACCGCGCAGGCCGTCATCCTGACTACCGATCCGACGGCAACTCGGTTTCGCCACGGATTCGAGCTGGTGCGCGATTCCGGGGAGGACGATGCCGCACCTTTCAAGTTCGTATCCGCGTCCGGAGATCAACTCCTGCCGGACCGTTACATATCGGCGGAGCCGTTCCGGGACGGTTTGGCCGTCGTCAGAAGACGAGACGGCAACTGGGCGCTCGTCAACTTCAAGGGCGAATACGTGCTCTATTCTCCTTACAAGCTCACCGGGCTGTCGGAAGGCCTTGTTCTGTTCCGCGGCAAGGACGGCTGGGGGTATCTCGATACGTCCGGCGAAGTCGCGATCGAGGCGGATTATGAGCAAGCGAACCCGTTCCGGGAAGGGAAAGCCGATGTCATCTTCGATGGAACGTCCATGACGCTGACAAGATAAGCTGAAATACAGGAAGCGCCCTCGCTCGCGAGGGCGCTTTGTCGCAGCGGCGGCATATGCTTGTTCAATAACCCGCCAGCCTTAGCCGGTTGATCGCGTCCGCCAGGACGTCGATCGTACGATTCGACTCGGCAAGCGTATTGTAGACGCCGCCGATCTCGATCAGCGCGCTTGTCGGGGACAGGTTCTGGTTGTACCAGCCGTTCCCCGCGCTTCGGTCTTTGTAATAGATTCCCCTGGACATGCCCGGGTATTTGGCTTCGATCAGGCCTTGTAATTTCTTCGCGAAGGCATCGTTCTTCTTCCAGTCCGGATTTTCAAGCCCGATGACGAAATAGAGCCGGGCGTAGCTTACTCCCCCGATATTTACGGTTGTGGAAGCGCGGGAACTAGTATCCCGGTGAAGATCGAACACGTATTTGATTTGCGGATGGGCGGCCATTTCCCGTTTGACCGTTTGCTCCGAGTAAACGTACGATTTCCCATAGCTGAAGGCGCTGCCGTAGATCGATGGGTAATCGTCCGTCGTGTGGTAGACTTCCGCGCCTTGGCTGCGCAGGTTTTGCGCGAGGCGTTCCCCTAAGAGCTGGACATTCCGCGTGGCGTCAAACGCTTTGTCCGGATCCGTAACGCCCGGCAGCAACGAGAGGAACGATTCCCGGTTGTGGGAATGGTAAATCAGGACGCCGGACCCCTGGGCCGCCTGGCTCTGCGGGGCGGACATGTGCACGATCAGGCTGTTCCGGTCGCCGCTGTTCACGACTTGGTAAGCTGCCGGCTGTTTCAGGTCGGCAACGATTCGGATGGTGGAAGTAGCGCTGTCATATAAGGAGTATCTGACCGCGGACACCAAAGCATCGGTTGCGGGGACGTCCGGGAGCGTTCCCTCGGCGCCATCGTCGGCATCCGGAAACGCTTTCCCGAACGTTAGCCCGGGAATGTCGACGACGAGCCTGTCGGGATTCGATAGCATCGTAACGCTTGGCGTCACGGGACCTCCCGTTTTGACGACCAATTGGTTGTTCACGTAGAAGATTGCCCGCAGAATCGGATATTCCCCGCCCGGAATGGGCGGAACGGAAGGTTCCGTCGCCGGATCGCTGCCGGAGACCTGGATGTCGGAAGACCAGAGATTGATGGACCGCGTCGGCTTGTCCCAACGAACCAGAATGCCGAGCTGTTCGGCGATGAAGCGGAGAGGCAGCAGCATGGTGCTGCCTGCGATCATGGGGGGCTGCTCCAAGGAGACGGTGTTGCCGCTCACGAGGGCACGCGGCTGATTGACGGTTAAGGACAGCACGGTCTGTCCTCGGGTTATGGTGGCGGTACGGCTCTTGCGGTCCCAACCGACTTCGGCGCCGAGCGCCTCGGAGATGATCCGGGCCGGGACCATCGTTGTCTGTTTCACGATGCGGGGCGGCTCGGAGGGCTGCAGCTTACGGCCGTCCAGGAACAGTTGCAGCTGCTGCGATTGGGCGGCCTGGGCCGCCGGAAGCAATACGGAAAGGATCAAGAGTACGAACATCAGGAAAGAAACCGGTCTTTTCATTCTGCACCTCAATCTAGTTGTTATAGATTGAGACACGAAAGAGGGTCAAAAGTTTCTAAAGCTAGAGGATTTGTTCATCCAAATGAGAGAAATATCATGATGGGCCGGAATGCCAATTGAGGGACTTCCTGATGACCTCTTTCCCGAAGATTTTTTGCGATTGGCTTGGGAAGGAAAAATGTGGATGAAAAAGAAATAGATATAGAAGGGATTCCCGCAGGAGTGGAAGGAGAGGACGAAACGAAGATGAAATTCAACGTGTTCCCTTATGAACGGCCGGACGTGAAGAAGCTGGAACAGCTTTTCAAGGATCGGATCGCTTCCTTCGAGGCGGCTCAGAGCTACGAAGAGCAAAGCCGGGTCATGGCGTCGATCAACGAGTTGCGCAATGCTTTCGATACGAAAACCACGATCGTATCGGTTCGGCATTCCATCGACACCACCGACGAATTCTACAAAGCCGAGCAGGACTTCATGGATGAGGTGAAACCCGTCGTCCAAGAGTACGTGACGAATTTTTACCGGGTGCTGGCCCAGTCCCGTTTCCGGGCGGAATTGGAGCAGGAGTGGGGGAGCCAGCTGTTCCGGCTTGCCGAGCTGTCGCTCAAGACGTTCCGTCCGGAAATCATCGAGGACTTGCAGCAAGAGAACAAGCTGACGACGGAATACGCGATGCTCATCGCATCCGCCAAAATTCCGTTCGAAGGCGAAGAGCGGACGCTCGCCCAATTGACCCCGTTCGAGCAGTCGACGGATCGGGACGTGCGCAGAAGGGCCGCGGAAGCGCGATACAGGTTTATGGCCGACCATGAAGCGGATTTCGACCGGATTTACGACGAGCTCGTCAAGGTCCGGACGAATATCGCGAAGAAGCTGGGCTACGACAACTTCATTCAGCTCGGTTACGATCGAATGAGCCGCACGGATTACAATGAAGGGATGGTCCGGAATTTCCGCCGCCAGGTGCTGGAGCACATCGTCCCGGAGGCGACCAAGCTGAAAGAACGGCAGCGCAGCCGGATTTCGGTCGAGCGGCTCCGCTATTATGACGAAGGATTCAGCTTCCCATCGGGCAACGCGAAGCCCAAGGGAGGTCCCGAATGGATTATGAACAATGGGGCCAAGATGTACGAAGAGCTGTCGCCGGAAACGCACGAGTTCTACTCGTTCATGGTCGAGAACGGCTTGATGGACCTCGTCAGCAAGAAAGGCAAACAAAGCGGAGGCTACTGCACGTATTTCAGCGAATACGGGGCCCCGTTCATTTTCTCCAATTTCAACGGTACCTCGGGCGATATCGACGTGCTGACGCACGAAGTCGGCCATGCGTTCCAAGTGTACCAGAGCAGGGGCTTCAAGGTGCCGGAATACAGCTTTCCGACCTACGAAGCGTGCGAGATCCATTCGATGAGCATGGAGTTTTTCGCTTGGCCATGGATGGAGCTGTTCTTCCAAGACGAGGCGGAGAAATACCGGTTCGACCATCTCGCCCAGTCGCTGCTGATCATTCCCTACCTGGTCACGGTTGACGAGTTCCAGCATTACGTGTACGACAATCCGGACGCGACGCCGGAGGAGCGCAAGCAGGCCTGGCGGACCATCGAGCGCAAATATTTGCCCCACCGGGATTACGACGGCAACGATTACCTGGAGGGCGGCGGCTACTGGCATAGGCAGGGCCATATCTTCCACACGCCGTTCTATTACATCGATTATGCGTTGGCCCAGCTTTGCGCCTTTCAATTCTGGAAACGAATGAACGAGGACTGGAAGTCGTCATGGGCGGACTACCTTAAGCTGTGTCAAGCCGGCGGCAGCCGATCGTTCGTCGAGCTGGTGGAATACGCAGGCCTCCAATCCCCGTTCGCGGACGGATGCATCGAGTCGGTCGTGGGCGTGATCGAAACCTGGCTGGGCAAGGTAGACGACACTCGGCTCTAGCATAAGGCACTCCGTCGGCATCGCCGGAGGTATCGGAAGATTGCCGTATAAGTCCCGTATCGCAGCCATGGCGATCACGGGACTTCTGTATTGTTCCCGCCGCCTTCGGGGGAAAATGGGGATATAGGCGGTGAATACGCATGACGAAGACGGCGGTTCCCCCGGAATGGGACGTTTATTTGCTCGCGGGTGTCGGTTCATCGAGAAGCCTGTTCGCCGAATGCAAAGAAGAACTGAGACTGCGGTTCCGCGAAGCGGGAAGGGAGCCGGTCATCCGCGAACTGTTTCCCTATGGCGACCATACGATCCGGCTGTGGCGCCAAGTGGCGGAGGTGGGCGCCGATTTGGCGCGGCTTCGCGGCTTCTTGCGTTCGGGCGGCCGGGAAGCCGCCGCCGAAGTGCGGAAATGGTCATCCGGACGACCCGTTCTGTTCATCGGGCACAGCGGAGGCTGCGTAGCCTCGTATCATGCGGCGGCCCGCTTGATGGACGAGAGGGCGATCCCGGATTTCCGGATCGTGCAGGTCGGATCCCCGAAAGTGCCGATTCGTCCCGCTTACCGGGACAAAGTCAGCTATTTGGTCGCGGTGGACGAGAGAGGAACGTGCAGAGATCCGATTACGTGGTTGGGCAGCTGGAGCGGTTGGAGCCGGAACCGCCATGGCGTCTGGTATTGGAACCGGAAGAAGTACGCTCCGGGCCATATCGGCCAAATCATGATGATCGGCGGACACGAGCATTATTTTCGAAGCGACGGGAGTTACGTGCATCCGGAGCGGGGATCCAATTTGAAGCTGACGGTGAATTCGATCTGGGACAGGGTAGCGGAACAATCGGTCGAAGTCACGTGAGGGCCGGATACTTTCAAGCCTGTATGCTATGGAGGGAGGAAGAGCGGGCGGCTTACGTTTCGAAGAGGATCTCTCCCGTTCGTGTCAGGTCGTACCCTGCTATGGTGCCGAGCTCCTTGCGGAAGTTATCGGACCGCAGGATCTCAAGCAAAGCAGGAAGCCAAGGCTGAGTGTTCCGGTTTTTCAGCACGACGAGATCGTAGCGTTCCCGAATCAAGGGAATGAAGTCGAGTTGACCGACGATGAGGGCTGCTTTCTCGATCCCGACGCCGACGTCGGCTTCTCCTGAAGCCACTTTGGAAGCGACGCCCAGATGGTTCGTTTGCTCGAAGGCATACCCGTCAAGCTGCTCGGGCTTGATTCCGTGCAGCCGAAGCTGTTCGTCCAGCAGCACGCGGGCTCCGGAGCCCTTCTCGCGGTTGACGAGGCGCAGTCCCGGATTGCCTAAGTCCTCCCATGTGCGGATCCCCAGCGGATTGCCTTGGCGGACATACAAGCCCGCGTTCCGGGACAAGAGATTGACGACCAGGAAGGAGAAACCGACGAATAGCTTGCGAACGTAAGGCAGGTTGTATTCTCCGGTATCGCCGTCCAGCAGATGCGTGCTCACGATGTCGGATTCGCCGCGGTACATCGAGATCAAGCTGTCCATGCTGCCGACGTACGACCGCAGCGGGCGAAAGCCCGTGATCCGTTTCTCCATATGCTTAGTCAAAATATCGAGGCTGATGTCTTGTCCGGTAATGACGATGGGACGGATCCCGCCGACAGGCGTCTGAGGGAGAGCAGGAGCCGCGGGCAGATCGGACGGCGAGGAGTCGATCCGCACTTCGGTCCGCGGCGTTCCCCGGGTACGGCGTTTGTACGCCTCCAGGTCTTCCGCGTCCACGCGCAGCTGCTTGCCGACCCGGTAGGAGGGCAGTTCGCCGCGTTTGATCAGATCGTAAACGGTGAGCTTGGATATTTTGAGCAGCTTGGCGATTTCCTCCGCCGTGTAAGAGACCTCGCTCGACATGGACACCCTCCCGATGGTTGCGGCCGGCTTTTCTGTCCCCCATTGTATCACAAACGGTTGCGGTGAGCGTATAAGCATTGGTATAAAGCCCTTCCCGCCAGCAGTGTGACCGGTTGGAAGGGCTTAAGGCGATCAGCGGGGGCCTCTGGAGGACTCGAAACGAATTAACCCTCGAGAGGTTGGTTACTTTATTGGGGCTCATTTTCACGTCTGCTTCGTAAGTCTGTTGGAGAGGAGCAGCATCAGGAACGACAAGAGCAGCATCGAGCCGGACCAGGCCCAAGCCATTCGCATGCTCCCGCCGTCCGCAGCCACGTAGATGGCGGTCGGAATCGTCTGCGTTTTCCCAGGAATGTTGCCGGCCACCATAAGCGTCGCACCGAATTCGCCCAACCCGCGGCAGAAACCTAAGATATAGGCGGACGTAAGCGAACGGAAGGCGAGAGGCAGCGATACATACCGGAAAACCTGCCACTCGTTCGCCCCGATGGCCCTGGCGGCATCCTCGAGATCGCAGTCGACGCTTTCGAAGCCGGTTTTCATGGCACGGTAGGCGAGGGGGAATGCGACTACCGTCGCAGCGATCGCCGCGGCCCCCCACGTGAACAGAATCGGTCCGCCGAACAACGCTTCGTACGTTTCGCCGATCCAACTGCGCCGCCCGAGCAGAACGAGCAGAAGGAGGCCGACGACCGTAGGAGGGAGCACTAACGGCAGCAGCAGGAGCGTTTCGACGACGCTTTTTCCGAAAAAGCGCGCTCGGGCCATTTTCCAGGCGATGAACAGCGACAACAGGAATACCAGAACGCTTGCGGCCAGCGAGATCTCGACGGAAAGCGCGATCGGTTCGAAAAAAAGGTTCCAATCCATGCGGGTTATTCGGACAGCTTGAAGCCGTATTTCGTGAAGACGGCGCCGGCTTCCTTGGATTGGAGATAGACGAAGAAGGCTTTCGCTTCGGCAGGGTGCTTCGATTCCTTCACGATGCCGGCCGGGTAGACGATCGGCGAATGCACGCCAGGGATGATTTTCAGGGCGATTCTCGCTTTCTTGGTCGTCAGCGCGTCGGTCTTGTAGACGAATCCGGCGTCGGCGTTTCCGGTTTCGACGTACGTCAATACCTGGCGGACGTCCTTCGCGTACACGAGTTTGTCCTGCAGCACGTCCCAGACTTTGCGGGCGGTCAAAGTTTCTTTGGCATATTGTCCGGCGGGGACAGATTCCGGCTGTCCGATCGCGACGGTTTTGACCGCTTCGTCGGTGAGCTGCTTCACGGTCGTGAAGGTTAACTTGGAGTCGGCAGGAACGACCAACACCAATTCATTGAGCAGGATGGTCTTGTTCTCGCCGATGAGATCTTGTTTCGCAAGCGCGTCCACTTGCTTCTTGCCGGCGGAGAAGAAGAGATCGGCAGGGGCGCCTTGCTCGATCTGCTTCTGGAGCGTGCCGGACGAACCGTAATTGAACGTAACCTCGATGTCCGGATGTTGTTTTTCGTACAGTTTTCCGATTTCACCGAGGCTGTCTTTGAGGCTCGCGGCTGCGGAAACGAGAAGCTCCGTCTTCTTCTTGGCGGCCAGAGCAGGATGAATCGACGAGGACAGGACGATTAGCAGCAAAGCGAGGGAAAGCATCGATATCCAGCGTATGGTGTTCAACCGGAATGCCTCCTTATCATGATAGCTATAGGCTATGTAAGCTATCATAACATAGGAACGTATTGTTTAGTAGTGATTTGTTATATTTCGTTATAATTGATATGGGGTAGTTGTCTTGATTGTGCTGTTGAGAGGAGTGGGGTGTGAAGCGCGGGGGCTGTAACCGGGTTTTTGTGGGCTACAGCGAGTTGGCGGCAGTTTTGCGGCGCTGTAACCGGGTTTATCCGGGCTACAGGGTAGAAACGGGTGTTTTGCGACGCTGTAACCGGGTTTATCCGGGCTACGGCGTAGAGACGGGTGTTTTGCGACGATGTAACCGGGGTTTTCCGGGCTACGGCGTGGTTGCGATTGTTTTACGGCGTTCCAGCCGCATTTTATTCGCCTAAGCGAGCGCGCGAGAAATCACCGCCCGCGGCCGAAGGCGCGCCTGAGCAGACGGTATGCCCCATACAGGATCACGGCCCAGAACAGCAGGCCAACAATCGAGACCCCTCCGAAGCCGCCGTAACCGAACGGGTGGAACAGGCTGCCGAGCAAGCTCCCAGCCAGGAATCCCCCGAACAGTCCGCCGAAGAATCCTCCGGTTCGGCCCGACGGCGCGGCCGGCGCACGGTTAACCGGCTGGTTCACGGCCGGATTGCGGGCGCGGTTGCCGCCCGTGTATCCCATCCGCGGCGAACGGAAGCTCCCCCGTCCGGCCCGCAACGCCTCCGTTTTGGCGCCGGGATCTTCGTCGGGGATGACCGGGGCGATGACGGCAGCTGCCGCGTGGTGTGCCGGAATTGCGGGCGCAGTTAGCGCCAGAAGGCAAATCGCGAGTAACGTTCTCAAGGGTATGTGCATGGCATGGACCTCCGATTGGGGAAATGATATCGTAGGTAGTATTGGCGGCATCCCCGGGTTCGTATCCGGAGCAGGCCGAAACGGCGATTGAGGTGGATGGATTGGATAAGAAGAAGAGAGCGGGAGAGAAAGCGTCGGAGTTCGTCCAGGACGGAATGGTCGTCGGACTGGGCACCGGATCGACGGCTTATTGGGCGACTTTAAAAATCGGAGAAAGAGTAAAAAACGGCTTGAATATCCGTGCGATTCCCACCTCCGTGTCCACGGCGAAATTGGCGGCGGAGCTTGGAATTCCCCTCATCGGGTTCGGGGAAGCCGAGACGATCGATCTGACGATCGACGGAGCGGACGAAATCGATCCTGGCCTCAATCTCATCAAAGGAGGAGGAGGGGCGCTGCTTCGGGAGAAAATCGTGGCGCAGGCTTCCCGAGAAGTAATCATCGTCGCGGAGGATACGAAAAGGGTGGAAGTTCTTGGGGCATTCCAAGTGCCCGTCGAAATCGTGCCGTTCGGCTGGGAGGTCACGCTCCGGCGGGTGAACCGGCTAGGCGGGACCGCCGTGCTTCGGTCCGCTGGCGGACAACCGTTCGAGACCGATAACGGGAATTGGATCCTGGATTGCGATTTCGGCCGGATCCCGGATCCAGCCACTCTGCATCAGGCGTTGAAAATGACGACGGGTGCCGTGGAGACAGGGATATTCCCTAGGGGTGCGGACAGAGTGGTTATCGCGACGGAAGCGGGCGTGGAGCTGCTCCGCCGAGAAGGATAGCCCGGGCAAGAAGGGGGGGCAAAGTCGGCTTTCCATGGCATCCGTTAACGAACATCGTTCGTTTTCTATCGATAGACGTTGTTGTAAGTTCAACCCCAAGCAAAACCTCCACCCCCGGCTAGCGCCGCTTATGGGTGGAGGTTGCAAGACGCCTCGATGTTCAGATCACCTTAAATTCCTTTTCCAGCAAAATATTCTTCCAACTCGTATAACGGTCCCAAGCTTCTCCGGAATCCAGCAGCGCTTTCGCGGTGTACAGGCCTTGCTCAATCGATTCCGTCTTTTCGGCCAGCTTCAGTCGAACGGCCGCGTTCAGCAGCACCTGATGGACGAAGGCCAAGTTTCCTTGTCCGCGCAGGACCTCCTCCGTGACGCGAACCTGTTCCTCCTTGGTCCATTCCATTTCGGGAACCGGCGTCTCCAAGCCATAGACGTCGGGATCGATGACCTGCAGCTGCGCTTCTCCTCTCTCCACGAGATAGGTCCGCGTCGGGCGGTCGATGAACAGGTCCTCTGAGCCTTCCGCCCCCTGAACGATCATCGACCTCCGGTACTCGAGATTCGTGAGCAGCCGGCTCAACCGGTCGAAAACGGTGTTGTGGTACACGCCGAAAGCCAAGTAAGGGGAATGCGAATAATCGATCAGCTTCTCCGCCGTGTTCAGTACGGTTCTCATCCCGAGCTCTTCCCGGATCGGGCGAAGCTTGCGCAGAGGAGGGCACCATTCCTCGGCCTGGACGTACAGAATTCCGGTCCGTTCCGCCGCCCGCAGAGCGAGATCCCTGGACAGTCGATCAAGCGGAATGCCGGACGCCTGAATGACGTCCTCCAGCGTAACTCCCCACTTGGGCGGCAAGGAGGAGGTGCCGTGCAGCGTTACCGGGAGACCCGCGGAGGCCAGGACAAAGGCGACGGCGAAGGTGGCCATAAACGTTTTTTTCCGTCCGTCGTAGGGGCCTGCGCAATCGATCCCCCGCTGCACGGGGGTTCGGGATGCATATTTCCGGCAGACGACGGTGAACGCCTCCAATTCCTCGACGCTTTCCATCTTGATCCGTTCGGCGATGAAAAAAGCGCCGATCTGAGCCGGCGTCGCTTCCATCGTGAGAATTTGTTCCGCCGCTCGAAGCGATTCTTCGTATGTCAAATCCCGGGCGCCCCGTTTGCCCCGTCCGACTTCTTTGAGCAATTGGATCATCGGCGTTTCGTTCCTTTCTGTTTGGAATCCTGCAGAAGCTCGTATACCTTTACGATGGAAGTCGCGACATCCACCATGCGCTTGCGTTCGTTCATGGCCTGTTTGCGGAGCATTTCGTAAGCTTCCGCTTCCGAAATGTTCTTGATCTCGCACAAGATGCCTTTGGCCATATCGATCCATTTTCTCTCTTCGACCCTGGCTAAGAGCTGTTTGCGTTCCTCCAGCCATTGTTCCCTCTGATAAAATTGACGCGAGCCGAAATGAAGCGCCCAATGAACTTCGCGTTCGTTCATGGCGGGCGTCAGGATGCCGTCGATGACTACGTCGTCCTCGCAGGCGTCGAGCGACTGGGAGGCGGACGACGCGCCGCACCACCAGATCAGCGGCAATCGTTTCCATTGATGCAACGTGTTCGTCCATGTTTTGATTCGAGAGACGGGAAGATGAAGGATGGCCGCGTCGGCTGTCTCGACCCCCCGGAATGCTTGCTCTTCGTTGATGGCCATCGTCACTTGAAAGCCGATGGAGCGGAGGGTCGACTTGGGCATGGATTCGCCTGGCTCCGGCGCCGCCGCTTCTTGATGAATTACCAACAAAGAACGCATGATTGGCCGCTCCTTTCCGGTCGTCATGTTAAAATATATAACATAAAACACAGGGGTGTGTCGATAAATCCATGAAACAATTTTTAGTGTAATTTATATTGACATGAATCGTTTCGGGAAGGTATAGTAACCTTAAATAACTCTTTCTATATATCTATGGATACAAAGGCGTATCCTGACAAATGGCAAAGAAGCCTGCCTTCACAACGGCGATGCGCGTTCATCGGCCCGAGCGAAGCAGGCTTTTTGTGTTTTCTTCCCTCAATCCGAATGAGGAACCAGAAACAACGGGAGAGATGATGACATGAAAATGCCCAAAAAACTGGTCATGGTCGGCAACGGAATGGCAGGCGTCAGAACGATCGAGCATCTGATCAAATTGGCTCCGGGTGCTTACGACATCACGATCTTCGGTTCGGAACCCCATCCCAACTACAATCGGATCATGCTTTCTTCCGTATTGGCGGGCGGGGCGAATCTGCAGGACATCGTCATCAACGACTGGAGCTGGTATGAAGAAAACAACATCCGTCTGCTGGCGGGCCATACGGTCGAGAAGATCGATACGAAGAACCGTATCGTCTATTCCCAGAAGGGAATCGCCGCGGAATACGACGTACTCATTCTGGCCACCGGCTCGAATCCGTTCATGCTTCCTCTTCCGGGAGCGGACAAAGAGGGCGTCATCGCGTTCCGGGATATCAAGGACTGCGAAATCATGATGGAAACCTCCAAGAAATATAAGAAGGCCGTGGTGATCGGAGGCGGATTGCTGGGCCTGGAAGCCGCGCGGGGGCTTCTGCACCTGGGGATGGACGTATCCGTCGTCCATATCTTTCCGAATTTGATGGAACGGCAATTGGACGAAGCTGCGGCCAAAATGCTGCAAAAAGAGCTGGAAAACCAAGGGATGAAATTTCTGCTCCAGAAAAATTCGGAATCCATTTACGGCCGGGGCCGGGTGAAGGGGCTGAAATTTACGGAC
This sequence comes from Cohnella sp. CFH 77786, assembly GCF_019400745.1. Lineage (GTDB taxonomy): Bacteria > Bacillota > Bacilli > Paenibacillales > Paenibacillaceae > Cohnella. Next base: position 137,361 of record NZ_WJIB01000005.1, read on the forward strand.
GGATCGGAAGTAGAGGCCGATCTGATCGTCATGGCGGTGGGTATCCGTCCGAACACCGATTTGGCCAAGGCGTCCGGCATCGAAGTGAACCGCGGGATCGTGGTGAACGACTTCATGGAAACGAGCGTGCCGAACGTTTACGCGGTCGGGGAATGCGCGGAACACCGCGGAATCGCCTACGGACTCGTCGCACCGCTGTACGAACAGGGAGCCGTGCTGGCCAAACATTTGGCGGGAGCGGAAACGGAGGGCTACGCCGGGTCCGTCACGTCGACCAAGCTGAAGGTGTCGGGCGTCGACGTTTTCTCTGCGGGCCGATTCGACGAGCCGCCGGGCACCCGCGCCATGCGCTATCAAGACGAGCTCGACGGGGTGTACAAGAAGATCGTCATCCAGGGCGACAAACTCGTCGGAGCCGTTTTGTTCGGCGATACAAGCGACGGTGCCGGCCTGTTCTCTTTGATCAAGAAAGGCGAATCGATCAAAGGCAGGGAAAAAGAGCTTCTGCTCGGCTTCGCCCCGGGCGGATCCGGCGGCTCGTCCGCGGAAAGCCGTTTGGCCCAGATGGCGGGCGACGAGATCATCTGCGGATGCAACGGCGTTTCCAAGGAAACGATCCAGGACGCCATCCAAAACAAGAACTGCACCACGGTTGGCGCAATCAAAGCCTGCACGAAAGCGTCGGCTTCCTGCGGCGGCTGCAAGCCGCTCGTCGAAGGTCTTCTGCAGATCTATGCGGGCGAAGCGGCGGGAGAGCCGGTGAAGGAAGGCATCTGCGGTTGCACGAGCCTGGACCGCGACGAAATCGTCGCCGAAATCAAGCGGATGCAGCTCAAGTCGGTTAAGGAAGTCATGCATGTCCTGAACTGGACGAATCCCGAAGGCTGCTCCAAATGCCGGCCGTCCCTCAACTATTACCTGGGCATGCTGTGGCCGGAGGAATATGAGGACGAGAGAGAGTCCCGCTTTACGAACGAGCGGTACCACGCGAATATCCAGAAGGACGGCACCTATTCCGTCGTGCCGAGGATTTACGGCGGCGTAACGTCCCCGTCGGAGCTCAAGAAAATCGCCGAGGTGGCGGAGAAGTTCGAAGTTCCTCTGGTCAAGATCACAGGCGGGCAAAGGATTGACTTGCTCGGGGTGAAGAAGGAAGACCTTCCGAAGATGTGGGAGGAGCTCGACATGCCTTCCGGCTATGCCTACGGGAAAGCGCTGCGGACGGTGAAAACGTGCGTAGGGGAAACGTTCTGCCGTTTCGGCACGCAGGATTCGATCGCGATGGGCATCCGGCTGGAGAAGGAGTTCGAGCGGCTGAACACCCCTGCCAAGGTGAAGCTGGCGGTGTCCGGTTGTCCCCGCAACTGCGCGGAAGCGACGATCAAGGACTTCGGCGTGGTCGCCATCGACGGCGGCTGGGAGCTTCATGTCGGAGGCAACGGCGGCGTTCACGTCCGGGCGACGGACCTGCTCTGCGTCGTCAAAACGCAGGAGGAAGTGGTGGAATGGGCCGGCGCCTTCCTCCAATACTACCGCGAGAACGCGCAATGGAACGAAAGAACGTCGGTATGGATCGAACGGGTCGGACTGGACACCGTGAAGAAGGCGTTGGAGAAGAAAGAAGACCGCGAAGCCCTGTTCGCCAGAATCAAGGCCGCGCTCAGCCGCTCGGTCGACCCGTGGAAGCAAATCGCCCGGGAAAAAGAACTGCGCAAAAATTTCGAACCTTTGACGGAACCGGCATCGGTGCAGAGCTAGGAGGAACCCGGCATGGCCAAACATTTGATCGCGAATTTATCCGACATCGATCCGAAGGGATCGAGGACCGTCCGTTTAGGGGATACCGAAATCGCCTTGTTCCGGCTTACGGGCGACGAGGTACTGGCCGTGGAAAACCATTGCCCGCACAAGGGCGGCAAACTGTCCGAAGGCATGGTATGCGGCAGCACGGTGCATTGTCCGCTGCACGATTGGAAAATCGATCTCAAGTCCGGCAAAGTCCAGGAACCGGACGACGGCTGCGTCACCACGTATGAATTGGAAATCGACCGGGTCAGCGGATCCATCTATCTCACGGTCTAAAACGCGCAATCGCTGCCACCCCTCAGAGAAGGAATCGAACGATCGTCATTGGGCATCCTATCCCACGCACGCGGCAAGTTGGCCACAAAGCGGGGGAGATGGATGCTTTTTTTATTTACCCATAACGATCTGGACGGCGTAAGCTGCGGCCTTCTCGCCAGACTCGCATTCGGCGATCAGGCGGAAGTCCGCTACAACTCCGTCGACGGGCTTAACCGGGAGGTTGAGAGGTTCCTGAACCGCAAGGACCATGGTAGGTCCCCTAAGAACGACATCCTCATGATTACGGATCTGTCGGTGAACGAAGCGAATGCCGAAAGGTTGAACGCATATGCCGAATCCGGAGGAAGAGTCCGATTGATCGACCATCACCGGTCCGCATTGGAACTGAGCCGGTACCCTTGGGCTGACGTTACGGTGGCGTACGAAGACGGCCGTCTGGCGTCCGCCGCTTCCTTGTTGTACGATTATTTGCTCCGGGAGGGATGGATCGAGCGGACGGCTGCCGCGGACACGTTCGTGGAATGGGTTCGCCAATACGATACCTGGGAATGGGAAGCGTTAGGCAACCTGAAGGCCAAACAGCTCAACGATCTGTTCTTCCTGTGGTCGATCGAAGACTTCGAGGAGGCGATGATGGAGCGGCTGCGGTCCGAAGCCGAGTTCGCCTTCACCGAGTTCGAGGAGAAGCTGCTTGGGCTGGAACAGGACAAAATCGACCGCTACGTCCGTAGGAAGAAGAGAGAGCTTGTCCAAACGTTCATCGCGGACCGGTGCGTCGGGATCGTGCACGCGGAATCGTACCATTCCGAGCTGTCGAGCGAGCTGGGAAAGGAACATTCCCATTTGGACTACATCGCCATCCTGAACATGGGCGGCCGCAAAATGAGCCTGCGAACGATCCACGACGAAGTGGACGTTTCGGAGATCGCCGGGAAATACGGAGGCGGCGGACACGCCAAAGCGTCCGGATGCCCGCTGACGGAGGAAGCATACGCGAGCTTCGTCGATTCGGCGTTCGGAATCGATCCGGTACGTCCCGACGCTTCGCGTAACCGGTTTAACGTGAAGGGTTCGGATTACGGCAACCTGTACGACAACCGGGAGGCGGAACAGTTTTACGTTTTCACGACGGGGAGCGACTGGCGGATCGACAGGAACGGGGAGACGATGGACCGTTCGTTCCCGACGTTCGAGGCCGCAGAGCATTACATCAAGCGCCATCACCAAGCGTCGCTCGTGAGGGACGAGCTGTTCGTCAAGTATTTGATGGAACATATGCTGTTTACGAAGAAAGAACTGGAGGCAGCCGCGCAAATTCTCGAGACCCAATAAGCGCCGTTTACGGCGTTTACAGCCCTCGAAGGAGGACAATCGGCAAGGGGCACAGAATATAGGGAGGGATGGGTAGAAGAGGACGACTCAAAACGGAATCGGAACGGAGCGGGAGAAACCTTGGAGACGAATGTCGCGATCGGCGGCCGCGCGGGATTAGTGCTTGAAGGAGGAGGGATGCGCGGGTTGTATACGGCCGGGGTGTTGGAATACTTCGCGGAACGGGATCTGTACTTTCCATATCAAATCGGCGTATCGGCAGGCGCGTGCATGGCCGTCAGCTACCTGGCGCGGCAGCGGGGGCGGAACAAAGCCGTCAACATCGGCTTTGCCGGCGATCTCCGGTATTTGTCATGGAAGAAGTTCCTGCGGCATCGGCGCGAGCTGTTCGGAATGGATTTCATCTTCGACGAAATCCCGCGCTCGCTGGTACCGTTCGACTTCAAGAGGTTCGAGGAAGCGGGGGAAGCGTTCGTCGTGGGCACGACCGACGTGGAGACCGGCCTTCCCGCGTATTATGGGAAAGGCGAGGAGGGGTTTGATCTGCTGACGCTTCTGCGGGCGTCCAGCTCCCTGCCTTTCTTGGCTCCGATCGTGGAATACAAGGGCCGGAAGCTGATGGACGGCGGCATCACGGATCCGATTCCGATCCGGCGGGCGGAGAGCGAAGGTTGTGACCGCACCGTCCTCATCCTGACCCGCCACAAGGGCTACGCCAAAAGCCGGAACCGTCTCGGCTGGCTGCTCAGGAAGAAATTCGGAGCGTATCCGAAATTCGTAGAAGCCATGCTTCGCCGGCACGAAACCTACAACGGCACCCTCTCCTACATCGAAGAACGCGAACGGGCGGGCGCCGCATTCGTCATCCGTCCCGCGTTGCCGCTTAAGGTCGGGCGGGTGGAGCAGGACAAAGCCAAGCTGGAGAGTCTCTATGCGCAAGGTTACCAAGATGCCAAGCGGGCGTACCCAAGATTGACGGAATGGCTGAATGGAGCATGCAAAGCCGGTTCCGGATAGGCAAGCTGCCTGAATCGACAATGCGCGCGAATGCGGACCGCCCCGACCCGAGGCGGTCTTTAGCGTTGCGACAAATTCTCTTCGAATAATCGGAGACCGTTTGACAAGCTTTTCGGCGTCATCACCGTACAATCAATGTAGCCTGTACGACAATGATGCGCGAAGGAGTGGTTCCATGCTTGCCAAACGCGATCTGACCTTTACCATTTTCGTACTCAGCGCGATTCTGCTTCTGTCCTTGCTTCTGCATTTCGCCGTCTCCAGAAACCAATACGCGGAAGCGGCTCCCTTAACGGCGAAGGCTGTTGCCGAGCTCGATCCCCGCCTGCAAATCGCCGCGCTCGTCAAAGTTCCTCCGCGGACGGCCGCAGAGAAGTCCCTTCAAACACCCGCGAAGCCGGTTGCCGTCGCGGCGGCCGCCGCAGCTCCCTCCTCAAGCGAAGTAACCCTGCCCTACATAACGACTGCCTATTATTTGAACGTGCGCGAGAAACCGAGCAATAAGGCGCGGATTCTGCGCGTCGTGGAGAAAGGAACGACCTTGAGCGTCCTGAAAGGCACGGAAAACGGATGGCTTCAGTTGGACGATGGAGGCTTCGTGCACGGAGGTTATGCCGAGCCTGCCAAAGCCGGGGTTGCGGCTGCCGCGATCGAAGCCGTTCTGAAGCCGAAGGTTCCCGCTTCCGAACCGTCCAAACCGACGTCGGTCGTTTATTCCGATTCCGGACTCACGCAGGCGCATATCGAAGAGATTTTGGAGGGCACCGCTTTGGCGGATCAACAGTTGGAAGAGGCCATATTGGAAATCGAGGACAAGTACGGCATCAACGCCTATTTCACGATCGCCGTCATGAAGCTGGAAAGCGGAAACGGCAAGAGCCGGCTCGCCAAGACGAAAAACAACCTGTTCGGCCTAAACGCCACCGGCAATGGCAACCATAAAGCATTTTCCTTCGAAACGAAGGCGGACAGCGTCCGCAAATTCGGCCAGCTCATTTCCAAAAGCTACGTGGGCAAAGGGTACACGACCGTGGAGAAAGTCGCCAGAAAATATTGCCCCGCGAACTCGAAATGGCCGAAGCTCGTGAAGAGCATCATGTATAGCGACCACAATAAGATTTAAGTCTTCAGCAACGCCCGCAAGGCGAACAGAACGGCCAAATGCGCCGGATAGAAGGCCCGGTAGAGCCATCGGCCGCGCCGTACGGCTCGTTCCGGCAGCGGGAGAAGGATGAGCAGGCTGCCCAGGAGGCTGAACATCTGGATCGCGTAGCTCGGCCCGTACAGGAGCCAGAAAGCGGCGTTGAGTATCGCGTGAGTCACGAGTACCGCCTTCCTGTCGCAATAACGGTATAGGAATACGAGCAGGACGCCGTACAGTCCGTAATCCATCGGGACGATCGCGGCGGCCGCGAAGGCGGCTGCCGTCAGAACGGGGAACCGTTTCTCCGAAGGGATGCGTTCCCATGCGTACATGGCGGCCATCGACAAGAGCAGCGTGAAAATGACGTTGAGCTTCGGAAGCTGCAGCGCAAGCGCAAAAGGAATCTGGGACAGGCAGGCGAGCCAGAGAAGCCTCCGCATGTATTTCCCATGATCCCGGGTGTGGCGGAATCCTTGCACGAGAAACCAACAGTACAAGGGGAACGCGATTCTGCCTACGATGCGGTACGCTTCGTCGCCGGGAAAGAAGATGAATCCGATATGGTCGATCAGCATGGACGCCATGGCGATAACTAGCAGCATGGATCAGCCTCCTTTGGGGACGACGGCCTCCAGCATGCCGAGCCTTCCGGCGAAGCGGGGATCGAACAGGCGGATGCGGTCGCCCAAGTCCTGCGCGGCGACGAACGGGGCGAACAGCAGGATCGCGCGCGCCCGACTGTCCTGCATCAATGCGTCCACATCGACCGGGTCGGTGCGATAGGACTGGACGATGCGGTTCCGCTCTCCGCCAAGCTCGCTGCGGCCCTCGACGACGGTATCGTCCCTCTTGGCGTAGTAGGATATGCCGCCCGGCCAGCGGTCGGCCCGGATAGCTACGCGGTCATAGCCTTGCGATTTCAGGTCGGAAATGACATAGACGGAATGCCCGATCTGGAACAGCACGTAGACGGCCGACAAAACCCAGAAGGACCGGATCGCCCGAAGCCGGCCTTCATGCCCGCGGAAAAAAGGCAGCAGAAGCGCGGCGAACGCGGCGAAACACCAAAATACGTAACCTTTGTTCGGAATGAAGCCGCCGGCGTATTTGCGGGACGTGAACGGCTCGAACAGCCCGGTCCCCCAAGCGTTCGTCCAATCGCTCACGATATGCAGGAGGACGCCGATCAGGCCGGTATAGAAAATGCGCTTGTCCTTGACGCGGAGAAGGAGGACAGCCAGGCCGAAGAAAAGCGCCGCCCATACGGGAGCCATCAGGAACGAATGGGTAATCCCCCTATGGTTGATCAAGTAGGAGCCGTCCGCGCGGCTTGCCCATTGAATGTCGATGTCCGGAATCACGCTTGAGCCGATGGAAGTCGCCAGCAGGGCGATCTTCATTTTGAGGTCCATCCGCTTCCGGTCTTGGGCGCCGTAGATGGCGACGCCGAACAGATTATGGGTGATGTAGTCCAACGAAATTCCTCCCGGGAGGTATCGGTTAACCTTATTGTAGTAGTTGGGGGAAATGGAAACAACTGAGCAGAACCGGCTGCGGCCGGGGGCGCGCGAGTGTCGGCTTGTTCCTTACGGGGACGGGCCTTTTTATCGTTGAATGGCAATGTGTTCGCCGATCAGGATTCGAGAAAAGAAAATGAACTTCATATGGTTTGTCAATTAACATTACATGAAATCGGTTACAAACAAGGTCCATTCATTGTCAGTGTATGAAAATTCGTTAGATATTTTAGTGAAAATCACTAAATAACGAATGATGTATCCGCTTTAAAATTATAATGTTCGTCTTTGCAAAGATTTTTTTCTTCGCGATTTCAAAAAAATATGAAATTGTTGTTGAAAAACATGTCTTTACAAGGTACATTATTAATAAATCTTCACATGTCACATTAACTTACGTAATTAAAAAAAGGAGAAGCAGTCTTTCGATTTACGTTGGTTTATAACTAACACAACATGTAACATTACATCTGGTGGGGAGAGTGGGTCGCCATGAAAAAGAAACTTGTTTTAATCGGAAACGGGATGGCCGGAGTCAGCTGTATCGAGCAGCTGCTGAAGCTTGCGCCGAACCGCTACGACATTACCGTCTTTGGCAAAGAACCTCATCCGAATTATAACCGCATCCTGCTTTCGTCGGTTTTGGCCGGCGATGCCGATATGAAGGACATTGTCATTAACGACTGGTCGTGGTACGAAGAAAATCACATTACCTTGCATACGGGCCAAACCGTGACCAAGATCGATACGAAACGCAAACTCGTCACGAGCGACGGCGGTATCACCGCTCCGTACGACGAACTGATCATCGCGACGGGCTCGCTGCCTTTCATGCTGCCGCTGCCCGGCGCGGACAAAGAAGGCGTCATCGCTTTCCGGGACATCAAGGATTGCGAAACGATGATGGAAGCCGCCAAGCAATACAAGAAAGCGATCGTCATCGGAGGCGGCCTTCTCGGGCTGGAAGCGGCCCGGGGTTTGTTGAACCTTCACATGGAAGTCACGGTCGTCCACATCAACGAATACTTAATGAATCTTCAGTTGGATCGTACGGCCTCTCTCTTGCTGCAGCAAGAATTGGAACGCCAAGGCATGAAGTTCCTGCTGAAGAAAAACAGCGAAACGATTCTCGGCAAGAAACGCGTAACCGGCCTTCGGTTCTCCGACGGATCGGAGGAGAAAGCCGACCTGATCGTCATGGCCGTCGGCATCCGGCCGAACGTCGCGCTCGCGAAAAGCTGCGGCATCGAGATCAATCGGGGAATCGTGGTGAACGACTTCCTGGAAACGAACGTGCCTAACGTCTACGCGGTCGGCGAATGCGTGGAACATCGCGGGATCGCTTACGGCTTGGTCGCGCCGTTGTACGAACAAGGAGCCGTTCTGGCCAAACGGCTTGCCGGCGTGGAAACGGCGGGCTATCAAGGAACCGTCGTCTCGACCAAGCTGAAGGTGTCGGGCGTGAACGTCTTCTCGGCAGGCGAATACAAGGATGAGCCGGGAACCCGCACCGTCCGCGTGCAGGACGATTTCGAAGGAGTATACAAGAAGGCCGTCATTCGGGACGGAAAAGTCATCGGCGCCGTTTTGTTCGGCGATACCAGCGACAGTTCCCGGCTGTTCGCGATGATCCGCAGCGGCGAAGACGTATCCGGCAAGGAAAAGACGGTTCTTCTCGGCGAAGGCGGAGCAAAGCCCAAGTCGGGCGCGGATTTGGTCGCCGCGATGAGCGACGACGAGATCGTCTGCGGATGCAACGGGGTATCCAAAGGAGCGATCGTGAAGGCGATCCAGGAAAAGGGCTGCTCCAGCGTGAACGACATCAAGGCGTGCACCAAAGCGTCCGGTTCCTGCGGCGGCTGCAAACCGCTCGTCGCCGACGTGCTCACCTACGTGCTCGGGGCGGACGGCGTGAAAACGGTCAAAGAAGGCATCTGCGGCTGTACGACGCTCGGCCGCGATGAAGTGGTGGAAGCGATCCGCAGCATGAGGCTCACGACTTCGAAGGAAGTCATGAACGTGCTCGAGTGGTCGAATCCGGAAGGCTGCTCCAAATGCCGCCCTGCGCTCAACTACTACCTCGGCATGGTATGGCCGGAGGAGCATGAGGACGAGAGGGAGTCCCGCTTCGTCAACGAACGCAATCATGCGAACATTCAGAAAGACGGAACGTACTCGGTCGTGCCGAGAATGTACGGAGGCGTAACGACGCCGAAGGATCTGAAGAAAATCGCGGAGATCGCCGAGAAGTACGAGGTGCCGCTCGTGAAAGTGACGGGCGGACAGCGCATCGATTTGCTCGGCGTGAAGAAGGAAGACTTGCCCGCCATGTGGGCCGATCTCGATATGCCTTCGGGCTATGCTTACGGCAAAGCGCTCAGAACCGTCAAAACGTGCGTAGGCTCGACGTTCTGCCGCTTCGGCACGCAGGATTCGATCGGCATGGGCATTACGCTGGAGAAGAAGTTCGAGCGTCTGAATACGCCGGCGAAAGTGAAGATGGCCGTCTCGGGCTGCCCCCGCAACTGCGCGGAAGCGACGATCAAGGATTTCGGCGTCGTCGCGATCGACGGAGGCTGGGAGCTTCATGTGGGCGGCAACGGAGGCACCAAGCTTCGCGGATCGGATCTGCTCTGCAAGGTGAAAACCGAAGATGAAGTCGTCGAATGGGCCGGCGCGTACTTGCAGTACTACCGTGAAACCGGGAAATACAATGAACGGACGTCCGAATGGTTGGAGCGGGTCGGCCTGGATACGATCAAGGCGGCTCTGGAGCGCAAGGAAGATCGCGAAGCGCTCGTGGAACGCATCGACAAGACGCTGTCCCTGACGAAGGATCCGTGGAAAGAAATCATCGAGCAACAGGAGCAGCGCAAAACGTTCGTCCCGATGGATGAGCAGCCTGCCGAATCGATTCTGAAATAAAGGGGATGACGCGCATGAAGCGGGTACACATTGGCAACATTTCGGAAATCGCGGAAAAAAGGTCGAGGGTCGTCCGGCTCGGAGCCCTCGAGATCGCGGTATTCAAGCTGACGGGCGGCGCGCTCAAAGCGATCGAGAATCGCTGCCCGCATAAGGCGGGGAAGCTTTCCGAGGGAATCGTGTGCGATCATCACGTTTTCTGCCCCCTTCACGATTGGAAAATCGACCTGAACGACGGACTGGTGCAAGCTCCGGACGAAGGCTGCGTGACTTCCTTCCAGGTGGAAGTGGATGAACAAAGCGGAGAGATGTATCTGCACATTCCGGAAGAAAGCATTCTGGCATCTTAGTCTAAGGGAGTATATCGCGATGCGGCAACAAGGATCCGCCCTTGCGCTGGGGCTGTCGACAATGGCGATGACGGCATCGTTCGTCATCTGGAGCGTGTTTTCCCCGATTGCCGGGCAAATTCAGGAGCTGTTTCAGCTTAGCGCGATCGAGAAAAGCGTGCTGATCGCCACCCCGGTTCTGCTGGGATCGATTCTGCGTATCCCGATGGGGATCTATACGGACCGCTTTGGCGGCAAGAGGGTTTTCGCGGGGACCATGCTGTTTCTGATCATTCCGCTGCTGCTGGCCAGTTTCGCGCAAACGTATTGGCTGCTTCTGCTCTGCGCGTTGTTTATCGGGATGGCGGGGACGACGTTCGCCATTTCCCTTACGTATGTTTCGAGATGGTTTCCTCCCGAAAGGCAAGGTTTCGTGCTCGGATTGGCCGGTCTCGGCAATTTGGGAGGAGCCGCGGCGAGCTTTACGCTGCCGATCGTGTTTAACCGATACGGATTGCCCTGGGTGTTCTGGGGCCTGGCGGTCATGATTGCGGTCGTAACCGCCGTTTTCTGGGCAGGGACGAAGGATTTGCCCCTGCCCGCGAAAGCGAAGACCTTCCGGCAGTCGATGGAAGTGTTGAAGGAACGGCCGACCTGGTATTTATCCGTCTTCTATTTTCTCACGTTCGGCGGTTTCGTCGCTTTCGGAGCGTACTTGCCGACCTTTCTCAAGGACCTGTTCCATCTGTCCGCGACGGAGGCGGGGGCCAGAACGGCCGGCTTCGTCGTCATCGCCACGCTCATACGCCCGCTGGGCGGTTATTTGGCGGATCGCATCGGTTCGCGCAAGGTGCTCCAGGTCGTCTTCGGCGGGATGATCCTCGTTTCGCTTACCATGTCCGTCACGCTGCACCAGTTCGCCGGATTCAGCGTTTGCTGCCTGGCAGCGGCCGCACTCCTCGGCGTGGGGAACGGAGCGGTGTTCAAGATGGTGCCGGAAGTGTCCTTCGGCAACACGGGCGCGGTGACGGGGATCGTCGGCGCCGCGGGCGGCGTGGGCGGTTTCTTCCCGCCGATCGTGCTCGGCGTGATCAAAGAAATGACAGGCGCGTATACGATCGGTTTCGTCATGCTGACGTGCTTTGCTTTCGTTTGTCTGTGGATGAACCGCCAGACCAAACGCATGGCGATGGCCAAACGGGAAGCCGCGGCGTAAGCCCGGGAAAGGCGGCGGAACGAACGACAGCTAGGGGATGAGGGGGCGAGATGACATGGGGAAATTAAAGCTGGTTTTAATCGGCAACGGGATGGCCGGCGTACGCTGCATAGAAGAAATATTGGCGCTTGCGGAAGGCCGGTTCGAAATCACCATATTCGGCGGTGAGCCGCACCCGAACTATAACCGGATCATGTTGTCCAAAGTGCTGCAGGGCGACACGACGGTGGACGATATCACGATCAACGACTGGCAGTGGTATAAGGACCGCAACATTACGCTATATGCGGGAGATCCGGTCGTCGGCATCGATACCGCCAAACGGCGGGTCATGAGTGCGCAAGGACGCGAAGTGGAATACGACCGGCTCATTCTCGCGACCGGTTCGCTGCCGTTCATGCTTCCGCTCCCCGGAGCGGATAAGCCCGGCGTCACGGCATTCCGGGATATCAACGATTGCAACCGGATCGTGGAAGCGTCCAAATCGTACAAGAAAGCCGTCGTCATCGGCGGCGGTCTTCTCGGTCTGGAGGCGGCGCGCGGCTTGCTCAACCTGGGGATGGAAGTCCATGTGGTGCATCTTTTCCATCATTTGATGGAACGCCAGCTCACTCCGACGTCGGCCGCCATGCTGCGCAATGAGCTGGAGAAGCAGGGCATGCGCTTCCTGCTGAGCAAGCAAACGGAAAAGATCCTCGGAAAAAAACGGGTGCAAGGGCTCCAATTCACGGACGGAAGCAAAGTGGAGGCCGATCTGGTCGTCATCGCGGTCGGCGTGCGTCCGAACGTCAAGCTGGCGGCGGAGAGCGGGATCGAGACGAACCGCGCGATCGTCGTCAACGATTATATGGAAACGAGCGTGCCCGGCGTCTATGCGGTGGGCGAGTGCGCGGAGCATCGCGGGATGGTATACGGTCTCGTAGCGCCTTTATACGAGCAAGGCAAAGTATTGGCGAAGCACATCTGCGGAATCGAAACCGAAGGTTATCCGGGCTCGATTCTGTATTCGCAGCTGAAGGTATCCGGAGTTGAGGTGTTCTCCGCCGGGGAAATCCGCGACGCGGAAATCACGACTTCGATTAAATCGATTGACGGCATCCGCAACACGTACAAGAAAATCGCCATCCGGGACAACAAAATCGTCGGAGCGGTGTTATACGGCGACAGCAGCGAAGGCAACAAGCTGCTCGGCTACATCAAGCAGAAAGCGGACGTATCCGTGCTGCAGCAAGAAACGGCAGGGGGCGGAGCGGATGAAGCGTATGCGGAGTCGCTCTCGCCGAACGCGACCGTTTGTTCCTGCAACGGCGTTACGAAGGGCGCGATTCTGGACGCGGTTCGCGAGAAGGGCTGCGAGACGGTCGAAGACGTCCGCGCATGCACGCGGGCTTCGGGCACCTGCGGCGGCTGCAAGCCGCTCGTGTCGGCGATGGTTCAGCTCGCGCTGCGGAGCAAGGAAGCGCCGGCAGCGCCGAAGGAAACCGTGTGCGGCTGTACGTCGCACAGCCATGACGAGCTGCGCGCGGCGGTGCGCGCAGGCGGCTATGCCACGGCGCGCGAAGCGATGAGCGCGCTTGGGTGGGGCAAGGCGGACGGCTGCGACATCTGCCGTCCGGCCTTGCGGTATTACGTCGGCCAAGCGCGGAGCGCGGCCGGCGCGGCAGCGGCTGCGCCCGGAGCGAGCCTGCTCGCCGACGGCACGTACGCCGTCGCGCCCCGTATGTACGGCGGCGTGACGAGCGCCGAACAGCTTAGGCGGATCGCGGACGCCGTCGACAAGTACGGGATTCCGATGGTGAAGCTGACGGGCGGCGCGCATCTGGACCTGCTCGGCATCGATGCAGCGCATGTGGACGCCTTAGCGGCGGATCTCGGGCTTCCTTCGGCAGCGCAGCAAGCTTCGGCCTATGGCAGATCCGTCGCCTCCGTCGCGACTTGCCAAGGGATCGGTTACGATCCCAGCGCGCTGCGGGATTCCGTAAGGCTGGGCGCCAGCCTCGAACGGGCGTTGGAGGGCCTGCAGATGCCCGCGCCCGTCAGCGTCGCCGTTTCCGCAAGTCCTCTGCACCGGGCGGGAACGCTGGCCAAAGATCTGGGCATTGCCGGTACGCCGGGCGGCTGGGAAATCTACGTGGGCGGGAGCAGCGGGACGAAGCTTCGCCAAGGCGAATTGCTGTGCATGGAACCGTCCGAAGAGAAGGTGCTGGAGATCTCCGCAGCATTCCTGCAGTGGTACCGCGAAGAGGCGAAGTTTGGGGAAACGACGGCGCAATGGGTCGAGCGCATCGGCATTACGCAGCTGCGGGAAGGGCTGTTCCAACATCCGTTCCGTGCGGAAATGATGGAGAGAATGGACAAAGAGCGGCATCGGCCGGAAGGACAGCAACGACATCCGCAGCCGACGGCTGCTTTGACAAGGTGAGCTGATCTTATGAGTCAAATCATAGAGCAAGCCGGGACGGGGTCCCGAAACGTGATGAATACGCAATGCCCCTTCTGCAGCGTGCAGTGCAAAATGCAGATCATCGAAGAGCGGGACGAAACCGGCGGCCGTCCCTCCTATACGGTCGTTCCGACTCCGAACCTCGCGTCGGAAGGACGATTGTGCATCAAGGGCATGAACGCCTACCAGCACGCGCTGACCGGCGAGCGGATCCTCCATCCGATGGCCAAGAGAGACGGCCGTTTTGTCCGGATATCCTGGGACGAAGCTTATCGGATGATCACGGACAAGTTCGGCGAGCTGCGCGCCCAATATGGCCCGCATTCGATCGGACTGTACGGCGGAGGATCGCTCACGAACGAATCCGCGTATTTGCTCGGCAAGTTCGCCCGCGTGGCGCTGCAGACGAAATATATCGATTATAACGGCCGCTTCTGCATGTCGGCCGCGGCTTCCGCGGGGGTCAAAGTGTTCGGCATCGACCGCGGTCTCACGAATCCGCTGTCGGATATCGAATCGGCCGAATGCATCATTCTGGCCGGAACGAACATCGCGGAATGCCAGCCGACGCTCACGCCATATTTTACGAGAGCGAAAGAGAAGGGCGCCTATCTGATCGCGATCGATCCGCGGGAAACCGGCACGACCCGCATCGCGGATCTGCACCTGCGCGTGAAGCCGGGCATGGACGCGACGCTTGCGAACGGGATGCTCAAAGTGCTGCTGGAGGAAAATCTGGTCGACCATGCCTTCGTTGGGCAGCGCACCCAAGGCTTCTCGGAACTCAAAGCCCATCTGGAGTCCCTGGATTTGGAGGAGATCGCCGAACTCACCGGGGTATCCGTTTCCCTGATCCGCCAAGCGGCGCTGGCCTACGGCAAGGCGGCGACAGGGATGGTGTTCACGGCCAGAGGCGTGGAGCAGCAGACCGACGGTCATATGTCCGTCCGCAATTTCCTCAACCTCGTCCTGCTGACGGGCAAAATCGGCAAGCCCGGCTGCGGCTACGGCGCCGTCACCGGCCAAGGGAACGGCCAGGGCGGTAGGGAGCATGGGCAGAAAGCGGACCAGCTACCGGGCTACCGCCTTATCGAGAATCCCGAGGATCGCGCCTATGTAGCGGGCGTGTGGGGAATCGATCCGGGCGAACTGCCGGGCAAAGGCGTGTCGGCGTACGAAATGATGGTGAAGGTCTACGAGCGGGAGATCCGGTCTCTCTTCGTCATGGGCTCCAATCCGATCGTCTCGAACCCGAACGCGGACTTCGTCGAGGAAGGGCTGAAGAAGCTGGATTTTCTCGTCGTCGCCGACTTCCTGATGTCGGAGACGGCGTTGCTCGCCGATCTGATTCTCCCGGTATCGGCTTATCTGGAGAACACGGGGACGCTGACCAATCTCGAAGGCCGCGTCCTGCTCCGGGAAGCCGCCCGTTCTGCGCCGGGAGAAGCGAAGCACGATTGGCAGATCCTGTGCGAATTGGCCGATCGGCTGGGCAGAGGGCGACATTTCGGCTTCGCCAGCGTGGAGGACATTTTCGAAGAGCTCCGCTTGGCAAGCCGAGGCGGCGTGGCGGATTACTACGGCATCACCTATGACCGCTTGCGGAAGGAAGAAGGCGTCTATTGGCCGTGCCCGGAGCCGGGGCATCCCGGTGCCAGCAGGTTGTTCGAATCGTCTTTTCCCTTGGCGGAAGGCAAGGCGCTGCTGACTCCCGTGGAGAATCATCTGCCGAAGGAGCGGGTAAACGAAGAATACCCGCTGTACCTGACCACCGGCCGCGTGCTGACGCACTACCTGACCGGGGTCCAGACGCGGAGAAGCCATTCGCTCGCGGCGCGCGACGTGGAGTCGTTCATGGAGATCCATCCGAAAACCGCGGCGAAGTATCGCTTGGAAGACGGCGTGCTCGTGAAGCTCGAATCCAAGCGAGGCGTGATCTACGTTCGCTGCCGGTTCAGCAGCGAGATTCGCGAAGATACGGTATTCGTGCCGATGCATTGGGGCGACACGCAGAACGTCAACAAGCTTACCCTGGATGAGCTGGATCCGACGTGCCGAATGCCGGGCTTCAAAGTCTGTGCCGTGAAAGTGAGCCCGCTCGTAACGGAATATGCTTAAGGCAAGTATCGATACCTTCGCTCAAAAGACCGGCGATCCGATGAGGATTGCCGGCTTTTTTTTAACACGATAGACTTTATAAGTTTCCGGGGAGCGGCTTTGGGGAAGCGAGTGGGGAGCCGTTTACGTTCTGCGACTACGAACGCTGTAGTGACTTCCGGAGACGTTATTTCTGCGAAACCCCCGACAACGAACGCTGTAGTGACTTCCGGAGACGCTATTTCTGCGACACACCCGACTACGAACGCTGTAGTGACTTCCGGAGACGCTATTTCTGCGACACACCCGACTTCGAACGCTGTAGTGACTTCCGGAGACGCTATTTCCGCGAAATCCCCGACTACGAACGCTGTAGTGACTTCCGGAGACGTTATTTCCGAGAAACCCCCGACAATGAACGCTGCAGTGACTTCCGGAGACGCTATTTCCGCGAAATCCTTCAGTGTGCAGTTGGTATGTTTGAGAAAGCAGGACTGCGCAAAGGTCAACGACGGTGCTGTATCATCCATGGGTTGCCGGCTCGACCGTCGCGCTCGCTTTGGGTGCGGCCGCCGTATCGTTCTTTCGAGCAAACGGATGATCGCGAAGGCTTGAGGGAAAGCGGCCGATGAGCGTTGCGACGGTTAACCCGCGATTGAACCTCCCTCCGCCGAGGCGTATAATTTTTCCTGCGCGAACGGAAGGGGCCTGCTCTTCAGGGCAGCCGAGTTCTCTTCGATTCGGGCAATCATTTGGTTATTTGGTCCGGATGAGGGCTTAAATGGGCTTGATCAAGCGTAAGCGTCAGGATGATCGGTTGCCTCTGACGTTACGTGAAGGTTTATGCTGGTGCCGGACGTCGGACGATCCAGTTCGGGAGGAAATCGGATGAAGGAAATGAGGATCCAGGAGCTGGCGCGGAAATTGAACCTCTCGCAGCGGGCTATCCGCTTTTACGAGGAGAAAGGGATGATCCGTCCGCGGAAGAACCCCGATACGCGCTACCGTTCGTTCGGAGAGGCGGATGCCCGCAGGCTGCAGACGATCATGTCGCTGAGGGAAATCGGCATGCCGGTCGAGGAAATCAAGGCGCTGCTGGACGAGCTGGATCGGGGGAAACGCGACGAAGTTCTGCATGCGTTGGAGCTGCAGCGGTCGATGATGTTCTCCCAGTTCGTCGAATTGAAGCACAACATGCACACGGCCGATCGAATCATCGAACGCATGAAAAAGGAAGAGGAATTCGTTTGGGAGGATATCTACGAGCTGACGAGGGGTCTGCGAAGACTGCGCGAGTTGCGGTCCGCCTGGCGGGACCACTGGGATTTCGACGGACAAGCTCCCCTTCACGACGAGCTGGTGCGCGACGGCGGGCAGCCTTTCAACGCGCATCCCGCTTACGACGCAGCCTTGCGTCTGATTGCCGAATGGACGAATCCCCGCAAAGCGGAGCAGGGACTCGACATCGGCACCGGGACGGGCAATCTTGCCGGTCTGTTCCTGGACCGGGGCATCGAGATGTCGGCGATCGACCAATCGATCGGCATGCTGAAGCAATGCCAGCGGAAATTTCCGTCGCTTGACACGAAGCTGGGCAACTTCCTGGCGATCCCGTATATGGACCACACTTTCGATTTTGCCGTCTCCAGCTACGCGATGCACCATTTGACCGACGATCAGAAGCTGCTGGCGCTCGACGAGATGCGGAGGGTGCTGAAGCCGCACGGACGCGTATGCTTTGCGGATTTGATGTTCGTAAACGAAGAGAAACGGTCTTCGTATTTACGGAAGCTGGAGGCGAAAGGAAAAACGGATATCGTTGCCCGAATCGAGAGCGAATATTATGCCGACCGTTCGCGGATCCTGCAGTGGTTCGACGATTACGATTACGTCACCAAAGTGCGGCAGTTGACGGATTTGCTCCATATCGTCTACGCGGTTCCCAGCAGAATGGCCTATTGACTCTGACGTAACGGAACGGTTTATCCTCCTTCGTATCCCGAGATACAAGGAGGATTTTGGTATGCGCAAAATATTGCTGAAAGACGTGCGGATGTTGACGATGAGGGAGAACGAAGCGGTTTGCCGGGGAGCTCTCCTGATCGAAGGGGACAAGATCGCGGCGCTGGGCCCCGATGTTCAGGCTGAGGCGGACGAGGTCATCCAAGGCCGAGGCATGGCGGCGATGCCCGGTCTCGTGAACGCGCACCAGCACAGTCCGATGAGCTTGCTTCGGGCCTTCTCGCTGGACCTCAAGCTGATGGACTGGCTCTCGCGCAAAATGCTGCCGGCCGAAGCCCGAATGACGCCGGAGGATATTTATTGGGGAAGCATGCTTGCCATGGCCGAGATGATCCGGTCGGGAACGACGGCTTTCGCCGACATGTACATCCACATGAACGAAATCGCGGCGGCGGTCGAACGGTCGGGCATGCGCGCTTCCCTGACCCGGGGGCTTGTGTTTCTCGAGGACGACGGCGGGCGGAGGATGCGGGAAGCCCTGGATCTGGCCGATCGTTGGCACGGCGCCGCGGGAGGCCGGATCACGGCCATGTTCGGCCCGCACGCCCCTTTTACTTGTCCGCCGGAACCGCTGAGGGAAGTGATCCGTTTGGCAGCTGAACGGAATTTGCCTATCCACATCCATTTGGCGGAAACGAAAGAGGAAGCGGCGAAAATCCAAGCAACCTACAATCGAACGCCCGCGGAATATTTATTCGACAACGGCCTTTTCGAGCATTCGCACGTGCTGCTCGCGCACGGCGTGCACCTGAGCGGAGGGGATATCGCGCTGCTGAAGGGGATGCGGGGCGGCGTCGCGCACAACCCGGTTAGCAACTTGCAGCTCGGATGCGGCATCGCGCCCGTGACCGAATTGAAGAGGCAGGGCATCGCCGTCGGGCTGGGTACGGATGGAGCGGGGAGCGCCCCGAACCTGGACCTGTTCCAGGAGATCAAGGTGGCCGCCTGGCTGCAGAAATGGGTATGCGAAGATCCGACCGTCATGCCCGCGGGGGAGGCGCTTCGCATGGCCACGATCGGCAGCGCCCGGCTTCTCCGTCTCGATCAGGAGATCGGAACGCTCGAGGCGGGCAAGCAAGCCGACATCATCCTCATCGACTTGGACAAACCTCACCTGCAACCGATCCACGATCTCGAATCGTTGATCGCTTACGGGGCAACCGGCGCGGACGTCGACACGGTGATCGTCGGGGGCCGGCTTCTCATGAGAAACCGCCGTCTGCTCACGATCGACGAGGAAGAGCTGATGAAGCAGATATCCGCGAGAGCGAAGAGAATCGTGGAAGGAGTTTAGCGCGCGAGCCAGTCGAACATCCGTCCGATGGCCGCATCGTGGACGAGGGACGGAAGGTGATGCCCGTAACCCTCGTACCGGTGAAACTCCGGGGTCGCGCCCGCTTGCCGCAGCTTGTCGTACATGCGGAGCGCGTGGCTGAAGGGCACCTGCGCATCCTCCGTCCCGTGAATGAGAAGAACGGGGGAGCGGATCCGGTCCGCCAGACAGAGCGGCGAGCGTTCCCGGTAAGCCTCCGGCATGGCGGCGGGGGAGCCGCCGATGACGCGTTTGAGCATCCGGCGCAGATCGATCCGCTCCTCGTACGTTTGCGCCAAATCCGACACGCCGCCCCAGAGGACGAGCTTATGCGGCTTCTCCGTACGGATGGCCGCAAGGACCGCGTTGATGGAACCGCGGGAGAAGCCCATGAAGGAGAAGCGTTCCGGGTCCGCGAACGGCAAGCTCTGCAGGAGTCGGTAAGCGGCCAGCACGTCCTCCCGGTCGCGCCCGCCGAATTCGTCGCGGCCTTCTCCGCTCTCGCTTCCCCGGTAAGCCGGCGCGAAAACGATGTGGCCGTGCCCGGAAAACTTCTCGAGCCAATGGGTTTGCACCCGTCCGACATGGCCGATCCCGCCGCGGCAATAGAGCAGGACCGGCCATCGGGAAGTCCGGATGTCCTTGATCGAAGGGGACAAGGGAGAAGCGACGGCGTTCACGGCTAGATCTTCGCGGCCGTGATAGCGGAGCAGCCAATCACCGAGCTCCGCGGAGGGAAGTCCGAAGCCGTAGGGAAACGCGAGGTATCCCTTCACTTTCAGACCGTCCGATAGATAGGTGAGGTGGTACATTCGCCTCACCTCCATTCCTTGTATTCGTCGATAAACATGAGAACGATTTTACATCCAATCGTCAGAAGGTTCATTCGGCTGCATCCCAAGTTTCCGGCAGCATCGCCATGAAGGCGCGAAGAGCGCTTCCGGCGAACGAGTCCTTGCGGGTGACGAATTCGGTCTTCATCCGGTTGATCGAATCGGGCAGCGCATGGGCGCGGATTGTCCCGTCCATCATTTGCTTGGGCGCGACTGCGCGGGGGAGGAGGGTGATGCCCAGTCCGGCCGCTACGCCCCCGATGATCGCTTCGAGCGTGCCGAGCTCCATGACGACCGGTTGCGGATGGCCTCCGGAGACCACCCATTTCTCAAGGACTTCGCGGTAGGAACAACCCATGTTGTAGACGAGGATGGGCTTCGCGACCGCTTCTTCCAGGCTGGTCATGGACGCCGCGGACAGGATCGCCACTTCCTCTTCGAAGACGGCAACGGATTGCAGATCCGGATGCTCGCAGGGAATGCCGACGAAGGCGGCGTCCAGCTCGTAATGCAGCACCTTCTCCATAAGGAGCGGCGAATGGCCCGTCTCGAGCGACAATCGTACGTTCGGGTACTTCGTATGGTAAGCGGTGAGCAGGCCGGGCAGCCGCAAAGCCGCGGCGGTCTGCGTGGAACCGAGCCGAAGCGGGCCGGCCGGCTCCAGGGCGGACGAGAGGGCTAAGGCCGCTTCGTCGAGCAGGCCGACGACTTTGTCCGCGTATTCAAGCAGCGTCCTGCCGCCCGCAGAGAGCGTCATGCCCCGGTTGTGGCGCAAGAACAGCGGCGTGCCCAGTTCGTTCTCCAAGTGCCGGATTCGGGCCGTAACGTTCGATTGCACGTAACCGAGACGGGCGGCGGCTTTGGTCACCGAACCTTCCCGGGCGACCATTTGAAAGACACGCAGATCCGAGCTTTCCATGCGGGTAACCTCCGTTCTTGATCTGATATCGTTAGAGATGATATCCAGAATCGTTAACAATCATTATACAGAAAAGCTCCCCTCCTTTAAAATAGGGACGACAATAGGAAGGGGAGGATGTCCAATGAATCGTTGGAAATATACCGGGCTCATTCTGTTTACGACGTTGCTGATGGGGAGCGCGTTTCCGGTCGGCAAAATGGGGATCGCTTACGCGCCGCCTTTCCTGCTGATGGGGCTGCGCTTCCTTCTGGCCGGAGGAGCGCTCACGTTCATCACCAATGGAAAACTTCGTCCTCGAGGGGGAAAGCAATGGCTCCAGGCGGCTGCGGTCGGCTTGTTCCAATCCGCCGGCGTCATGGGCTGCGCGTATTACAGCATGAGATGGATCACGTCGGGAGAGTCGGCGATCCTCACGTGCACCAATCCGCTGCTGGTCGTCGTTTTCGGCTCGCTGTCCGCCGGAGTCCAATACCGGCCCATTCAATGGTTGGGCGTATTCGCCGGTTTCGCGGGCGTCGCCTTTAGCTTCGGCTTTCATATCGGTATGCAGCCGGGCACGTTCATCGGATTTGCCGGAGCGGTCTGTTTCGCGGCCGCGACCCTGCTAATCAAGCGTTGGGGAGCGGCGTTCGACATGACGGTGCTCGCGGCCTGGCAAATGGTGTTCGGCGGTCTCATACTGCTCGCGTTAAGCGCGCTGACGGAGCAGCCCCATTTCGCGCTGAACGCCGCATCCATTACCATCCTGCTTTGGCTGGCCGCGATGTGCTCAATCGTCCAGTTTACCCTCTGGTTCTACCTCTTGCAGCAAACCGAACCCGGCAAAACGAGCTCGTTCCTGTTCCTCGTACCGATTTTCGGCGTTCTGTGCAGTTGGATCCTCCTCGGGGAGCAAGTCGGCCGGGAAACGTACGCGGGGGGAGCGCTCGTCTGCCTCGGCATCTATCTGGTCAACCGAAGGCAGCGGGATTCGCGTTGATTAAGCCCCCCGCGCGATGGCAATAACTGTAGAACGGAAAGGAGGGACCCCGTCCATGACGACACCCGCATCCGCGCCCGTGTCCGTTCGGCAGTTTACCATCCTCGTCTTCCTGTATACGGTCGGCACGACGATCCTGGTCATACCGGCGGGGCTAGCCGCCGTAGCCAAGCAGGATGCCTGGATCGCTTCCCTCTTGGGCTTGCTGTTCAATTTGGCAGCCGTCTTCTTCTATCTCCGTTTTTCCCGCAGTTTTCCGGATATGACACTCGCGCAATATTACGAACGGGTGTACGGACGGTGGCTCGGCAAGCTTTTCACGCTCTCTTTCGTTTTTTTCTCGTTCATCGGGGCGGCGACCGTTTTGTTTTATTTGGGCAATTTCATCAACACCCAGGTCATGCCGAAAACCCCGATCCAGGCGATTAGTATTCTGTTCATCTTGATCGTCGCGATGGGGCTCCGGCTTGGTTTGGAGGCGATCGCCAAAGCGGGTGAGATCCTGTTTCCGTGGATCGTCCTGCTGTTCTTCATCCTGATCGCCTGCCTGCTGCCCCAAGTCGAAGTTCACAAGCTGCTGCCGATGTTCGAGGCCGACGTTTCCTCCTTGTTGAAGGGCGCCGTTTCCGTGACGGGCACTTCCGCGCTTCCTTTTATCGTTTTTTTAATGTTTTACCCGGCCTTCGTGGCGAATCGGAAAAAAGCAGGCAGAGGGTTCGTGGCGGGCACGATCGCCGGCGGACTTTTCATCGCGGCCATCACGTTTCTGTCGGTGGCCGTGCTGGGCGCGGATATCAGCGAGAGGCAGATGTATCCCAGCTTCTCCCTCGCCAAGAGGATCAATATCGGCAACTTCTTCGCACGGGTCGAAATCCTGATCGCCGCGATCTGGTTCATCACCGTCTATTTCAAGATCCTCTTCTACCTCTACGGGTGCGTCGCGGGGCTCGCCCAGCTGCTGGGTATCGGCGATTACCGCGCTTTGGTTCTGCCCATGGGCATGATTTTGGTCGTTTATTCTCAAGTCGTCTACCCGAACGTCGTCTACGCGGCGGAGTTCGACCGGACGGTATGGATTCCTTATATTCTGACTTACGGGCTTGTCATTCCGATCGCCACTTGGGCCGTCGGGCGGCTGCGTCATCGGATGCGGGGCAAACCAACAGCGACGAGCGGAGATGTGGGCGAATGAAGAGAGGGGTGCTCAAGCTTCTTCTGAAAGCAGGCAAACGCATAAGACGTTCCTCCCATCCGACGTCCGAACCGTCCGTCGCTCCGCGAGCGCAGGAAACCGGTCTCGATCGCCGTTTCGAGCAAATCAGCACCGCCTTGGGAGCCAGCTCCGATCTGGTGCTCAAAGAAATCCGGCTCGGCGGGGCGGCGGGACCGCGGGTGGGCGCGGCGTATTTGGACGGCTTGAGCGATACGAGGCAGCTGTTTCAATCCCTTCACGGGAACGACCGCCCTCTGGAGGAGTGGTTAAACGCTTCTCCGGAAGCGGTATTGGAGGAATTGAGAAGAACGGTTCTCGCAGTGGGCGATATCAAGGTCATCGACGGAATCGAGAACGCGGTACCGGCGGTTCTGGCGGGAGAAACGGCATTGTTCGCGGACGGCTGCGCGCAGGCGCTTACGCTGGGTACGTCCGGCGGGGAGAAGCGCGGAGTCGAAGAGCCGAACACGCAATCCGTCATCCGGGGCCCGCGCGAAGGCTTTACGGAACTGCTGCG
Source organism: Cohnella sp. CFH 77786 (assembly GCF_019400745.1). GTDB lineage: Bacteria > Bacillota > Bacilli > Paenibacillales > Paenibacillaceae > Cohnella. The sequence goes on from NZ_WJIB01000005.1 coordinate 161,264, forward strand.
GACCAATACGGCTCTGGTCAGAAGGAAGATCCGCGACGCGCGGCTCCGGATCGATGGCAGGCAGATCGGCCGGGTTACCAAAACGGACGTGGCCGTCATGTATTTGAAGGGCTTCGCGAGCGAAGCCGTCGTCGCGGAAGTGCACGACCGACTCGATCGGATCGACACGGACGCCATTCTGGAGAGCGGGTATATCGAAGAATTCATCCAAGACCACGCGTTCTCGCCCTTCCCGACGATCTACAATACCGAACGACCGGATACGGTGGCGGCGGGACTCCTGGAAGGCCGCGTCGCCATCTTCGTGAACGGAACGCCGTTCGTGTTGCTGGTACCCGCGTTGTTCACGCAATATTTCCAGGCGCCGGAGGACTACTACCAGCGCGCCGATTTCAGCAGCCTGCTGCGGATATTGCGCCTGACCAGCTTCTTTGTCGCGCTGCTGGCGCCTTCGCTCTACATCGCCGTCACCACCTTCCACCAGGAGCTGCTGCCGACTCCGCTGCTGATCGGCCTGGCCGGGCAGAGGGAAGGAGTACCTTTTCCGGCGTTCATTGAAGCTCTGATGATGGAAATCACGTTCGAAATCCTGCGGGAAGCCGGGGTCCGGATGCCCAAAGCGATCGGCCAGTCCGTCTCGATCGTCGGAACGCTCGTCATTGGCCAAGCCGCCGTCGAAGCGGGGCTCGTATCGCCGGCGATGGTGATCGTCGTCTCGATCACGGCGATTTCCAATTTCGTCGTGCCCGCCTTCAATATGGCCATCTCTTTGCGCATCCTCCGGTTTCTGTTCATGGGGGTTGCCGCGTCCTTCGGGCTGTTCGGGGTCGTGGTCGGCTTGATTGGCCTCGTGCTCCATCTGTGCAGCCTGAAATCGTTCGGCGTCTCCTACATGGCGCCGTACGCTCCGTTAATACGGGCCGACCAGAAAGACTCGCTTCTCCGTCTGCCGGTTTGGGCGCTTCGCACGAGGCCGCGGTCCATCCCGAACTCAAACCCCGTACGCCAGGCGCCGAAGGGTGGCAACCCGTCATGAGCCGGCGGTTAGAGGGAGGGGGTGCGCTAGCGTCCGCCGTACTTCTGTTCGAACTGCTGCTCGGATTGCTGCTGCTGACCGGCTGTTGGAACCGCAGGGAGCTTAACGAGCTTGCAATCGCTGCCGCCATGGGCATGGATAAAGCGGCAGACGGCTACCGGATCTCGATTCAGATCATCAATCCGGGAGAAATCGCGGCCAAGAAAGGCGGGGGCATGATGTCGCCGGTCGTGACGTACGCGGCTTCCGGCCATACCGTCATGGATGCGCTCCGCAAAATGTCGACGGAGATGCCCAGGGAAATCTATTTGGCCCATCTCCGCATTCTGGTGATCGGTGAGTCGCTGGCCCGGCAAGGGATCGGCAAAGTGCTGGACGTACTGTCGCGATACCACGAAGTCCGGACCGACTTCCATATCGTCGCCGCCAGAGACCGGACGGCCGAAGAAGTCTTGAGCTCGCTTACCGCGCTGGAGAAAATACCGGCAAACCGCCTGTACACTTCCTTGGATTTGTCCGAGAAAATTTGGGCGACCACCGGCAAAACGAATTTGGATACGCTGATCTCCGCCATTGGCAGCGAAGGCCAGGGAGCGGTCATGACCGGCATCGAAATCGTGGGCGACCCGGAAAACGGCCGGACCGTGGAACAGCTTAAGCGGACGACACCGTCTCCGCTCTTGCGGTTTTCGGGTTTAGGCGTCATGCGTCAGGACAAGCTGGAAGGGTGGTTGGGCGAGCGGGAGAGCAAGGGGCTGGGCTATACGAGGGGCAACCTGGCGGGTGCTCCGATCTCGTTCCCTTGTCCCCGCGGCGGTTACATCGGCGTGGAGCTCATCCGCATGAAATCGGACGTCCGTGGAGAAGTGAAGGCGGGGAAACCCGTCGGTTCGGTCCGGATCCGGGCGGAAGGCAATTTGTCGGAGGTCGAGTGCGAAACGGACGTGTTGAAGTTGGGATCCATATCAGAGTTGGAGAAAGAGACGGAGAACGAGATCCGGACATCGGTTCTGGAGGCCGTCCGACGAGTCCAGCGGGAATACCGATCGGACATCTTCGGGTTCGGGGAAGCGCTCCATCGCGCGAAACCCGCCGCTTGGAAGAAGTGGAAGCGGGATTGGCCGCGGATGTTCGCAGGCCTGGAAGTCAAGGTGAACGTGGACGTCAAGATCAGACGGATCGGCACGGTGGGCGATCCCGTCGTCCAAAAACTGGAGGAGTAGCCTGTGGTTTGGTCCATATTCGTGATCATCGGCGCTGCCGCGATCTGCTGGATCGACGTGCCCCGGCTGCGCAGGAACAAAGCGGTTAAAGAACGGTGGGCGTTCGGTGTGCTGCTGACTGTCGCCGCGGGGCTCGGCATCGCGCAAAGCATGCGCGTCCGGCTGCCGAATCCGCTGGATTGGATCTTCTCGGTATTCCGGCCGATCAGCGATTGGATGTCCCTTTAAAGAATAGCCGGTTTCTTGCAGCCGGATATTCGTGTTTCGAAATCGTTCGTATGGATCTCTGCTTGATCGAACAGACGTTCTCGTTTATAATGGAGAAAACGACGATCAAGGAGGCCGTGATCATGTCGTCCGTCCCTATCGAGAAATACATCGGCCGGAGAGCGGAAATCATCTACCAGGACAGCAAGGGGAATTTCACCAAGAGACGCGTATCCGTCTATTCCGTGCGCAACGGCAAGGTCCGGGTATTGGACTGGGGGAAGAAGTCCTTCCGGACGCTGGCGAAGGATCGAATTCTGAGCGCGCTGCCGATCGTCGGCCGCGCCGTGTAAGGCCGCAGGGAGGAGCATGCCGCTTGGGGGTCCGGTATTCCGAAATCGACGCCGTCATCGCCTACATTCACCAACATCTCCATGACCCGCTTCCGCTTTCCCGGCTGGCGGGTTACGTCGCATACAGTCCGTTCCATTTCACTCGCATTTTCAAGGAAAGAACCGGCCTCTCGCCCCAGTATTACGTTTCCTCGCTCCGCCTGCAGAAGGCCAAGGAGCTGCTGCTCCGCACGAACATGAGCATTCGGGACATCGGCTTGGAAATCGGCCAGCAGAGCCTGGGGACGTTCACCACCCGGTTTACGGAGAAGGTGGGCGTGACGCCGTCCGAGTTCCGGAACTCCGCGCCTCAAGCGGAGAACCATTTCCGCGCTCTCCAGCAGCTGAAGATGTGGACGGAGCCGCTGCCCGAGTCCAACCTTTTCTCCAGCGTGGAAGGAACCGTACGGGCGGAAGTTCCTTTCGAGGGCATCATCCTGATCGGCCTGTTCGCCAAGCCGATTCCCGAAGGTATTCCCTTGTACGGCACGCTCCTATCGTCTCTCGGGAACTTTCGTTTCACGGGCGTCCGACCGGGCGTCTATCATTTGATGGCGACATCGGTGTCCTGGAAGATGCAAGCGTCGGACTTCCTGCTTCCGTATGCGACCTTGCGCTCCTGGTCCAAAGAACCGATCCTCACAGCCCCCGGCTTCGCGGTCCCGCACCAAGAGATTTTCCTTCACCCGCCCCGGCTCGACGATCCGCCGATCCTCATCTCCCTGCCTTTGCTGATGAACCAATTCTTGCACCGTATGTTCCAACATAGCCGGTAGACGGAAATCCCATAGACCGCAATCGATAAGAAACCCGGATGATGGAGACATGGTAGGATAAGAGAAAATCAAGCGTGCCATGGGAAAGGAAGAGAGAGAATGCGTCCAGTGGAGAGTCAATCCCGGTCCGCAGGGAACCATGCGGAAATCCGCAAGAGCGTTCCGTGGATCTATTATGTGATCTTCTTCGCCGTCCTGAACGAATCGGTGTTCAACGTGTCGACCCCCAGCATCGCCAAGCAGTTCGCTTTGGACGAATCCGGCGTCAGTTGGGTCGTCACCATCTTTTTTATCGTGATCGGCGTCGGGATGGTCGTGTTCGGGAAACTGTCCGACATGTACAGCATCAAGAAGCTGATTTCGATCGGAATCGTCCTCTATGCCGCGGGATCCGTCCTGGGTTTCGCGCTGCAGATCTGGTACCCCGCCGTCATCTTGGCCCGGGCGATCCAGGGCGCCGGCTGCGCCGCCATTCCGGCCCTCGTCTTCGTAATGGTCGCCAGGTTTTTCTCGGCGGAAGAGCGGGGGAAGATTTTCGGCATCATCACTTCGACCGTTTCGTTCGCGATCGGCATCGGACCGGTTCTGGGGGGATTCATCGCCGGCTCCTTCCATTGGGCTTATCTGTTTCTCGTTCCGCTTCCGATCGTGGCCGCCATCCCTTTCTTCCGGCGCTACTTGCCGAAGGAACCCCGCAGTCCCGGCAAGTTGGACATCGTCGGCGCGTTGCTTCTCAGCCTGTCCGTGTCGATGGTCGTCTTGTTTACGACAGAAGGAAGCTGGCTCTATATGGCCGCGGCTTTAGCCGCACTCCTCTTGTTCGTCGTGCAGATCCGCCGGGCGCAAGACCCGTTCGTCGAACCCGCGTTGTTCGCCAATTCGCTGTACCGCAGCGGGCTGATCATCGGTTTTCTCATCTTCGGCACGGTCATGTCTTCGATGTTCGTCGTTCCCTTGATGCTTAGCAAAATGTACGGCCTGGACACGTCGAACATCGGGCTCATCATGTTCCCGGGCGCTTTCAGCGCGGTCATCTTCGGCAAGGTCGCCGGGAATTTGACCGTCAAACGAGGCAGCCATTTCGTCATCTACTTGGGACTTGTCTTGTTGGCCGTCAGCTTCCTGCTGCAATCGTCCTCGATCGGCTTGTGGGTATGGTATATCGGAGCCGCCCTTGTTATGATGTATATCGGGTTTTCCTTCGTGCAGACGGCGCTTGCGGAAAGCGTGACGCAAATATTGCCGGGCAGCCAGATCGGCGTCGGCATGGGCTTCTTCAATATGATCTCGACGATCTCCGGCGCGGTCGTCACGGCGTTAGTCGCCAAAGCGCTGGAAGTCAAGCTGCTCGCGTTTCCGTTTCATCCGTTCATCGCCGATGCGGACGCCAGCATGTACGGCAACCTGATTCTGATCCTGAGCTTCGTCGTCGCGGGAAGCGCCGTGCTTTATCTGGTCACGTTCGGAAGGAAAGCTTCGCAGGCCATTCAAGATCCGGCTTGACCGGAAGTGAAGGAGATGGGGAATGGAAGGCATCTACAAAACGAAAATCGAGGCATCCGTTCTGAGCGGAATCATTCGCGAGGCATTCGATTGCGCGATGGAATCGTCGGCCGAAATGACGGGAGGGTGGGCGAACAGCGCTTACGCCGTCCGCCTTGAAGACGGAAGACGGGTCGTGCTGAAGGCCGGCCCGCCGAAATCGGCGAAAATGATGCGGTACGAATACCGGATCATGCACACGGAGGTCGAAGCGATGCGCCTGCTGGCGCCCCTCGAAAATTTGCCGATTCCGCGAATCTATCACCACGACGATTCATGCCGCGTACTGCCCGTGGAATTTTTCATCATGGATTACATAGAGGGCGATATTTACAACACGGTGAAGGATTCGTTGCCCGAGGAACAGAGAGCATCCATCGAATTCGAAATCGGACGCATGAACCGATTGATTAACGACGTTCAAGGGTCGCGATTCGGTCTGTTCTCGAAGGCCACGGAATCCACGTGGCGAAACGCGTTCCGGGATTTGATCTTCGGGGTGCTGGAAGACGGAGAAGAGGCGGGCATGAACATGCCGGTCCCGTATGCCGATCTCCGGAAAAAAATCGAATCCCGGCTCGGCGTGATGGACGAGGTGAAGGAACCACGGCTCGTCCACTGGGATCTATGGGACGGCAATATCTTCGTCCGCAACGGTTCCGTTTCCGGGCTGATCGATTTCGAGAGGGCCTTATGGGGAGATCCGCTGATGGAATTCTTTTTCGGCCGTTTCCGGCCATCCCCGTCGTTCAGGAAAGGGTATGGACGCTCCGAGTTGACAGAGAACGAGCAGGCGAGGAGAACGTTGTACGACTTATACCTTGATCTGATCCTCTACGTGGAATGCGCGTATCGGCAATACGAGGACCGGAACCATGTCATTTGGACGCAGGATAACTTGACGGCGAGTTTGACCTCCTTTATGAACGATTAATGCGAAAAAGCGATGATCTCCGGCATAGCGCCAAGGATCATCGCTTTTTTAGCACTGCGATTACAGGATAACACGTCTATTCGAGGAGCGATCGGGAAAAGGAAAACGGGCTTATCCGATTTCCGGATAAGCCCATTTCGGTCACGGGGAGATACGGGCGATCGAACCGCAGTGGAACGAATCCGCGCGATGCCCTTAGAGCTGCAACGGATCGTAATGACGATGAGTCGCCGGTTTGCAACCGCAACCGTACGGCATTTTCATGTGCCCGCCGTAAGGTGAAGTCGGTTGACCGCAGTAAGGATTCTGCATATGCCCGCCGTAAGGCATCGTCGTCTGTCCGCCATAAGGCATCGTCGTCTGCCCGCCGTAAGGCATCGTCGTCTGCCCGCCATATGGCTTGTACCCGCCGGAAGACTTATGCTTGTGTCCTTCGGAGCGTTTCTTCGATGCTCCGTCCGAATGCCCTGCGGACTTTCCGCAGGAACGTCCATGGGATTTCCCGGAAGAACGCCCATGCGAACGTCCGGATGAACATCCGTCGGAACGTCCATGGGACTTCCCGGAACGTCCGGATGAACATCCGTCGGAATGCCCGTGGGACTTCCCGGAAGAACGACCATGCGATCGTCCGGACGAAGATCCGTCGGAGCGGCCGTGGGATTTCCCGGAAGAACGACCATGGGATTTACCCTGCGAACGTCCGTGGGAGCGTCCGTCGGAACACCCGCAGGAACATCCATTACCATGCAGTTCCAGACCCATCCTAGCACCCCCTGTCTTTTAGGGATGTTTTACGATATGACATGTCCGATATCAAAGAAACGGACAAGCGCAGAAGAGGCGAAAAAAAGGCAAGTGCAGCGGACAAGCGATCATGAGGGCTCAACGAAACGAAAGGGGGCAATGGATATTCCCGAACGCCGGATAAACCGCAAGAAGCCGGGGGTGTCCTCTACTGAATCGGCATACCCCGGCTTCCCGGGAAAGTCGATCACTCGCCTAAACTCAACGCGGAAATCGCCTAACCGTCTATCCAGCGGTTTTTTCTATCCTTGGCCAAGCGGGTTGAGAAAGGCTTGATCCATCTCCATCAATAAGGAGGTACGGGCAACCGTCCCGATCCTAACAAAGGCATCTCCCAAGCTGTCCGTTGAACGTTTGGGCGAATGTCATCATATGGTGTAAAGATCAGAGGGGAGGGGAAGCTGTTGGCGACGGTCATCAACATTTTCGTACTCAGAATCAACAGCATTGCCTCGAACGCGTCCGTGAATATCGGAGAATCAGTCATCAACAGTCCAACTTCAAGCAACAAATATACGGGATACAATGCTTCCTACGGAGACGCTGCTCCTCCGTATGCCACGATGAAAAATACCTATGTGGACCCGGACGTTAACGACATGAACGAGATCGGGAGCTACGACACGGCGAAGACGATCCAGGGGTGACCATTACCGAAGCAAGGGGTGAGCAGGGTGCCATTTTTTATCAATATCAGCGTGATGAAAACGAACGGAGTTAACTCAAACGCCAATCTCGACGTCGGCGCAACGGTTCATAACAGCCATACCGCAAACAGCAAGTTCATCGGCGAGAACAGAAGTTTCGGGGATTTCTCGCCTACATTGGCATTAATGAACAATAACGTGCTGGATACCGATATCAGCGATCAGGACCAAATCGCGAACCCGTCCGCTCCTATCACGGCTCAGATCTAACATTCGATAGCATGTGCAGGAGGTTGGCATGAATATCGAAAAGCTGAAGGAATGGATGGAGTTCGCGCAGAGCTATGGGGAAGGGGACTACTGGGAGCAGCTGTTCGACGCAAAATCCGATTCGCTGGGGAAGAAACGAACGGAGAAGGTCGAGTACCCGAAGGTCGACGTCTACCAGTCGAATACTGAAATCACGGTCGTGGCCGAAGTCCCCGGTCTCCGGAAAGAAGAGCTGTCATTGTCCGTGTCCGGCAATATCCTGCGAATAAGAAGCAATCCCGGCAGAGGACCTTACTTCGGAACAACCGTCCAGTCGGAGAGATATAACGGATCGTACGATCGGGAAATTCAACTTCCTTCCTCGGTCGAAGGTCCCGCGATCTCGGCCGGACTGGCGGACGGGTTGCTGACGATCCGGTTCCGCAAAGCCGGCAGGAGGGAAGAGCCGATCTTCTTGGAATGATCGGACGAGCAGAATGACGTTCCGACAGCCATTCGCTTGAGAACCGTTCCAAGCGCTTCAAATCGAGCGGACGTTCTTCCCGGAAGAACAACGACATCATTTCGTCATCGCGGTCGTATGTTCTTCCTCCGGAAAACCGTCCGGCTCGGAGATTCTGGATTTGGGTTGCGGAACGGGAAGGTACGCGGTCGCGCTTCAAGCGATCAGGTTCAAGGTGACGGTTTGGACCTGTCGGAAAAGCCGATTTGCATCCAACTTACCCGATGTTCGGGCTTCAACATTTTCGGGATCTGTTTTCAAGGACGAGGCTGGCTCTTGAAGACGTTTCCGGTGACTATCAGGGCAATCCCTGCGATCCGGACAAGTCTCCCCGGATGAATGATGGGCGGTCGAACAAAACGGAATTGACGAAAGGCCCAGCGGCTGATAAACTGTTAATCGTAAATATTACGAAAAATGCAAGAGGTTATTTTTTTTCATGCGTAATCGTAATATTTACGAATTGATGAGGGGCGGTACATACCCATGGCACGAGATGCGGAGTGGATCATTCGCGTGATATCCGAAAGAGGCATGCGCATTACAGAACAACGCCGCAAATTGGCGGAGTTGTTTGCCGGCTCGCCAACTTTTCTGTCTCCCAAGGAAATCTACCGAATGATGGACGGCTCCCATCCTGGGCTGAGCTTCGATACCGTATACCGCAATTTGAAGGTGCTGCTTACGCTCGGGGTCATCCAGCCTTATTACATCGGAGAGGAAGTGAAGTACGGGATCGGACCGGCATTGCCCGAACACCGTCATCCGTTTATCTGCCTCGAATGCAGCCGAAAGATCGAGCTTCCGTTCTGCCCTGTGGAAGCCATCGAGCTGCCGGCATCGTTCCGAATGATCCGGCACCGCTTCGAGGTATACGGGTATTGCCAAGATTGCAGCGGAAAGGAGGATGCTGCCCTATGCTGATCGCTTCCTTGAAGAATATCCGCTTTGGTTACACAGACGTGCCTTGCTTGGTGGATGCCAATATCGAAATCCGGTCGGGCGAGTTCGTCGCCGTAACAGGACCGAACGGAGCGGCCAAGACGACGCTTCTGAGGTTGGCGTTAGGATTGCTCCAGCCTTGGGAAGGCAGTGTCGAACTCGCTTCACGCAACCCCGATGGCGGCAAGCTGACAGTCGGCTACGTTCCCCAGCAAGTGGCTTCATTTAATGGCGGTTTTCCCAGCACCGTATGGGAGTTCGTCCGTTCCGGCCGTCACGTGCGGGGTTCATGGTTCCGGAAACTGAAGGCTTCCGATCACGAACAAACGGAACAAGCGCTTCGAAACGTCGGGTTATGGGGACTTCGCCATCGCAAAATCGGCGAGTTGTCTGGCGGTCAGAAACAAAGGCTCTGCATTGCCCGAGCGCTTGCGCAGGAACCGGATCTGCTGGTACTAGACGAGCCCGCGACTGGAATGGATCAGGAAAGCCGGCTCGCGTTTTACGAGCTGCTGCATCATCAGGTCAAGGGGCTTGGGCGCACAGTCGTCATGGTGACGCACGAAATGTCCGAATCCGAGAAGTATTTGGACCGGGTCATCATGCTGGAAAGAAAAGAGGACGGAGGCTGGAGATGCTGCACTACGACTTCATGCAGCGGGCATTTTGCGCCGGTGGGCTGATCGCTCTGGTCGCTTCTGTGCTTGGCGTGTATTTAATGCTTCGCAGGCAGGCGCTCATGGCCGACATGCTGTCCCACGTTTCGCTTGCAGGCGTGGCGGCAGGCGTTTATTTCGGCATGAATCCGACGGTGAGCGGCTTCGTCATGGCTGTGCTCGGATCCATCGCCGTGGAATACGTGAGAAGAGTTTATCGCTCGTACAGCGAGATTTCGGTGGCGATCATCATGATCGGCGGCTTATCCAGCGCCGTGATTTTGATGAGCTTGAACAAAAGCGTGAACGTGAATTTCACTTCGTACCTGTTCGGTTCCGTCGTCGCCGTCAATTGGACGGAGCTGACGTTGATGTTTGCGGTCGCCTTGATTGGCGCTTGCTATTTTTGGTTGTTCCGCCGGCCGCTTTACCACTTGACGTTCGATGAAGACACGGCAACAACCGGCGGATTTCCCGTAAGGCGGATTACGTTATCTTTCAGCGTCTTAACGGGCATGATCGTCGCGGCGGCGATGCCGATCGTAGGCGTTCTGCTCGTATCTTCGTTGATCGTGCTGCCGGCGGCACTCGCCATCCGGATCGCTCGCAGCTTCGCATCCGCGTTGTGGCTGGCGATGGCGTTCGGTCTTGCCGGCGTATTCTCGGGACTGACGGCCTCCTATGAGCTCAGTACGCCGCCGGGCGGCACGATCGCGCTCGTGCTTCTTGCCTTTCTGGTTGCCGGGATCGGGATCCGGAAAGCGGTGCTGTGGATTGCGAAAAGCAGGCCGAAGGCAGAGGACCTCGCCGATGAGGCGGCTGTCGGACCGATACCGCGTATTCATGAGGATTCATCCGCCGTTTAACGAAGTTTCACTCTGTCAAACACCCGGAAGCGGTGAGAGTTTAACTCCGTCAAACTCCCGGAAGCGGTGAGAGTTTGACTCCGTCAAACTCCCGGAAGCGGTGAGAGTTTGACTCCGTCAAACTCCCTATTAGAGGAGGAAAACAAATGAAAAGCAGATTTTCGAAAGCACTTATCCTGGCGACCGCTGTCGTCCTGTTGCTGGCAGGTTGCGGCAAGGGGAAAACGGCCTCAGAACCGGCAGCCGCCGATTCGGGCAGCCATTCGGGCAGCAAGTTGAAAGTGGTGGCGACGTTCTATCCGATGGTGGAGTTCTCCCGCCAGGTGGCAGGCGAACATGCCGACGTTGTCGGACTCATTCCCGCGGGAGCGGAACCCCATGATTGGGAACCGAGCGCCAAAGACATGGCGCTGATCAAAGAAGCGGACATTTTCGTCTATAACGGTTTGGTTGAGGGTTGGGCGGATAACGCGCTGACAAGCGCGCCGAATGAAAAGCGGATCGTGGTGGAAGCCATCCATGGCATGACGTTGATGAAAGGGGAAGCCGAAGACCACGAAGAGGAAGGCGCCGAGGGAGATGCCGGCCACGGGAAGGAAGAGGAGCACGGAGAAGTGCTCGATCCCCATATTTGGCAAAGCCCGGTCCTCGCCCAGAAGGTCGTGGCGGCAATCCGGGATGCACTGATCCAGGCGGACCCCGCGAATGCCGACGATTACCGGAAGAATGCCGATGCGTATAACGCTAAGCTTCAGGAGCTTGACAAAGAGTTCCGCGCCGGGCTGGACGGGTTAACGGGCGTCAAACGCAAGGAGTTCGTCACGCAGCATGCCGCCTTCGGTTACCTGGCCAAAGAATACGGTCTGACCCAAGTTCCGATCGCGGGGCTGTCACCCGATCAGGAGCCCTCTCCGGCTCATATGGCGGAAATCGTGAAGTTCGCGAAGGAGCACGACGTGAAAACGATTTTCTTCGAAACGCTCGTAGAGCCGAAAATCGCCGAGACGATCGCATCCGAGATCGGCGCCAAAACCGACGTGCTGAATCCGCTGGAGGGGCTGACCGATGACGAGGTCAAGCAAGGCTTGGATTATATCGGCATCATGAAAAACAATTTGGCTGCGCTGAAGAAGGCGTTAAACGAGTAGAAAAAAGGAGAGATAACCGTCATGAATATCCCGAAAATTCCGGTAACCGTATTGAGCGGATATTTGGGCGCGGGCAAGACGACCGTGCTCAACCATGTCCTGAATAACCGAAACGGACTGAAGGTGGCCGTAATCGTCAACGATCTCAGCGAGGTGAATATCGACGCCGAGCTGGTTAAGGACGGCGGCGGGCTCTCCCGTACCGACGAGAAGCTCGTGGAGATGTCCAACGGCTGTATCTGCTGCACGCTTCGCGAGGATTTGCTCCGCGAGGTGGAGCGGCTCGCCAAGGAGAATCGGTTCGACTACATCCTCATCGAATCGACGGGTGTCGGCGAACCGGTTCCGGTCGCGCAGACATTCACCTACATAGACGAAGAGCACGGCATCGATCTGTCCGCCTTCTGCCGTCTCGACTGCATGGTGACCGTCGTGGATGCCAACCGGTTCTGGCACGACTACTCTTCCGGAGAATCGCTGATCGACCGCAAGCAAGCGATCGGAGAAGACGATACGAGAGATGTGGTCGATCTGCTGATCGATCAAATCGAGTTCTGTGACGTACTGATCCTCAACAAATGCGATCTGGTGAACGAGGAAGAACTTCGGCAGCTGGAGGGAGTACTCCGAAAGCTTCAGCCCCGTGCGCGATTCATCCGCACCGTGCATGGCAAGGTCGATTCCGCGGCGATTCTGAACACCGGCTTGTTCGACTTCGAAGAGGCCAGCGCATCGGCCGGCTGGATCCAGGAGTTAGAGAAGCCGTCCCATACGCCGGAAACCGAGGAATACGGAATCGCATCGTTCGTTTACGAGCGGACGAAACCGTTTCATCCAGTTAGGCTGAAGGAATGGATGGAAGATTGGCCGGTCGAGGTCGTAAGAGCCAAGGGCATCGTTTGGCTGGCCAGCCGCAACGACGTAGGCCAGAGCCTCAGTCAGGCCGGACCGTCGATCCGCTTCGGTCCGTCCGGCTATTGGATCGCCGCGCTGCCCGAGGAAGAACGGCATGCTCTCCTCCGGGAAGAGCCGGAGCTGGCAGAGCAATGGGATCCTCTCTTCGGAGACCGTATCAACAAAATCGTGTGGATCGGGATCGGAATCGACAAGGAATCGCTCGTTTCCGGACTCGACGCTTGCTTGCTGACCGATGAAGAAATGAAAGGGGACTGGCGCTCGTTTCCGGATGAGCTGCCGAACGCGGTTGCCGAACTGCCGGAAGCCGCATTGTCGTAACCCATGAGCAAAAACGCGAATAACAGCAGGCTCCCCCGAGCCAAAGGCATCGACATGGCGACGGTATACACGCCGAAGGAATGCGCCCGGAAGGCGAGAAAAATCGTGCTGCCCCAGGCGAATCGGCAAATCGTCGAGGAATTCATCGCGATACTGGGCATGAAGGAGAAGTTCGAGGAACATGACGTGCCGATCCCGAACAAGGTCGTCATGTACGGCCCTCCGGGTACGGGCAAGACGCTTACGGCGTTCTATATCGCCCAGCGCCTGGAGCTTCCGCTTATTATCGCGAGACTGGATGCCATCATCCACAGCCATTTGGGGGAGACGGGCAGCAACGTGAGGAAAATTTTCGAATTCGCGAAGTCGTCTCCTTGCGTGCTTTTCCTTGACGAGTTCGACGCCGTCGCGAGAACGCGCGACAACAACGACGAAGTGAAGGAGATGGCGAGAGTCGTCAATACGCTGCTGCAATGCCTCGACGAGTTCCAGGGAGACAGCATCTTCATGGCCGCGACCAACCTGGAAAATGAGCTGGACCATGCGGTCTGGCGCCGTTTCGATACGAAAATGACGTTCGGGATGCCGGACGCTGAGCTCAGAAGCGAATATATCCGTTTGCTGATCGGCGATTTCGCGCGGGCAGAAGGCGTGATGCAGCCTGCATGCGAGCTGCTGAACGGGTGCAGCTTCGCCGACATCGAGCAGATCGTGCTGAAGGCCAAACGCAAAGCGATTATCGAAAGCCGCTCGCTAACCTTCGGGCACATTCGCGATGCCTTCGGGGAATACAAGCCTAAGATCGCGATACCGGTTTGAGACGGCATAGGAAGGAGCGAATCCATGTTCTATCGTCGAATTCAATCCCCTATTTTCGCGCTTCTGATCGCAGGAGTATTCGCCATGGCGGCGGGTTGTTCCGCAGGCACGAAACAAGGGGCGGAAAGTGAAACCAAAAAAGTGACGTTAATACTGCCGTTCAAATCGGCCAGCTTGGATCCCAATAATGACTACACGCCGCTTCGCTCGGGCGTAACCGAAACGCTCGTCAAACTGGACGATCAATTGAACCTGCAAGGGTGGCTGGCAACGAAATGGGAAGCGAAAGACGAGAAGACCTGGAGCTTTACGATCCGTGACGGAGTTCATTTTCATGACGGGGCGAAGCTTGATGCGGCTGCCGTGAAGTCTTCTTTCCAGCGAGGTTTGGCCGTCAGCAAAACATTGGCCGGCGCGCTCAAGATCTCTTCCATGGAGGCAGACGGGCAGACGCTTACGATTCGGACAACGGAGCCGCACCCGTCATTACCGTCCGAGCTCGTCAGTCCTTATGCGTCCGTCGTGAACGCAGAGGCGGAGAAGAAGATGGGGAAAGAGGAATTCAACCGTGCGCCTGTCGGCACGGGACCCTTTCAAGTCACAAGCTTTACTCCGAATGCGGAAGTGCGCCTCGTACGGTTCGATGGCTATTGGGGCGGAATTCCGAAACTGAATGAGGCCGCGGTCAAATTCAACGAAGACGGAAACGTGCGCGCGATCGCCCTGCAATCGAAGGAAGCGGATATCGTTTACGGGATACCGGCGGAAAGCATCGAAGCGATCAAGCGGGACGAAGCATTAAAGATCCAATCGATTTCCGGGCTGCGGGTTCATTATATCCTGTATAACCAGCAAAAGCCGTTGCTGCAGGATATCAAGGTTCGAACCGCTCTGAACCGCTTGCTCAATCGGGAAAGCATCGCCCGGGATATCCTGCTCGGCAACGGATCTCCGGCGAACGGCCCCTTCAACGACAAATTGCCGTTCGGCAGCCAGGAACCGGTCCCGATACCTGATGCGCCCAAAGCGAAAGCGCTGCTGAAAGAGGCGGGTTACGTGGAAGGCGCGGACGGCAAAATGATGAAAGACGGCAAGCCATTGGAGTTGGAACTCATTACGTATAAAGCACGTCCGGAACTGCCTCTGATCGCCCAACTGATGCAATCCGATGCGGCCAAGGCCGGCGTGACGATTACGATCAAGTTGGTGGATAATGCCGACGTGTATTTACAAGAGAACAAGGATTGGGATCTGGCGACATACAGCAATCTTACCGCTCCCCGCGGAGACGGCGGCTATTTTCTCAACAGCGCGTTTGTTCCCGAAGGCTCCTTGAATCATGGTCATATCCACATCGCTTCGTTGAACGAAATCGTCAAGCAGTTGAACAAGACGAACGATTCTTCTCAGCGAGTTCAATTGACGAAGGAGGCCGCGGCCGTTATCAACCGGGAAATTCCCCACAGCTATGCGGTTTTCCCGAATTTGGTCGTCGGAGTGAATTCGCGCATTACCGGATGGGTCCCGGGTCGTGAAGAATTTTACATCCTGAATCATACGATGGATGTCCAATAAGATGGTCATTATCCTTGGAAAACGTCTGTTTCAGCTCATTTTCGTGTTGTTTCTGCTTTCCGCGGCGACGTTCACGATGATGAAGCTGGCTCCGGGGGACCCCGTGAGATCGCTTTTGCGGACCGACGAGTTTTTAACCACGCAGGCGGACGAAGCCAAACTCCGGAAGGAGCTTGGCTTTGATCTGCCGATTGTCGTCCAGTACGGGGAATGGATGGCCGGGGTTATGCAGCTTGACCTTGGAAAATCTTATTTGACGGGCAAACCGGTTCTTGATGTGATGGCATCCCGGCTTCCGATCACGGCGCAACTGACAGGAGGCGCTCTCCTCGTGATGCTGCTCATTACCGTTCCTCTCGGAACGGCGGCAGCGCTGATGCCGGGAAGATGGCCGGATCATCTCGGACGGGCGCTCGCGCTGATCGGCGCCTCCGTACCGGGCTTCTGGCTCGGCTTGCTGCTCATTTACGGATTTTCCTACAAGCTTCAGCTATTCCCGTCCATGGGCAAGGGAGGCTTCTTCCACATGGTTCTTCCTTGCTTCACCCTCGGATTTTCCTTGGCCGCCGTCTATGCCCGGCTGCTCCGAAACGGTCTGTTGGAAAGCCTGTCGCAGCATTATATCCGAGCAGCCAGGGCAAGAGGGGTTTCGGAGCGGGTGATCCTTACCCGATATGCGTTCCGGGCGGCACTGCTTCCGGTCGTCACGATGTTCGGCATGAGCATCGGGTACCTGCTCGGAGGGGCCGTCGTGGTGGAAACCCTATTCTCCTGGCCGGGCCTCGGCAATATGGTGATGGACGCCATTTTCGGAAGGGATTATCCGGTCATACAAGGATACGTTCTATTCACCGGCGCGGTCGTCGTGATGATCAACCTGATTGTCGACCTTTCTTACCGGGCGATCGATCCGAGAATCCGGTTCGGGAAAGGGGAGTCCGCATGAACGCTGCGATAAAAAAAGCCGTGCTTAGGCCGGCCCGTAACGGAAGGTACGTTTGGTTGTCCGCGAACCCGCTTCTGTTGATCGGCATCTCGCTGCTGTTCGTGTTTATGCTTCTCGCGCTATCGGGATGGCTGCTTGCCGCGAATGACCCCCTGGCCGTGAATATGGCGGAACGATTGAAATCTCCAAGCTTGGAATACCCTCTCGGTACGGACCACATGGGACGGTGTATTTTTTCACGACTCATCTCAGGAGCGCGAACGACCCTCGGCATTACCGCGATGGTCCTCATGACAGTGATGGTGATCGGCATTCCGATGGGGCTGCTGTGCGGATATGCCGGAGGAAGAATCGACGCCTTATTTATGCGCCTGGTAGACGGACTGCTCGCGCTTCCGGAATTTATTCTCGCCATTGCCGTTGCGGGATTCTTGGGACCGAGCCTCATGAATCTGATGCTGTCCGTCGTGCTCGTGAAGTGGATTGGCTACGCCCGTGTTGTCCGGGGCGTCGTCATGGCCGAACGGGAAAAAGAATATATTCTGGCAGCAAGAGTAGGAGGGGCCCGCACCTTCAAGCTTCTATTCCGTCATCTGCTCCCCCAGGCGGTATCCCCCGTCATGGTGCTTGCCGCATTCGACGTCGGCAAGGTGATCTTGACGATCTCCTCTTTATCCTATCTTGGACTTGGCGCCCAGCCTCCCGCTCCGGAATGGGGAGCGATGCTGAATGACGGAAGGCCTTATTTCCAGACCGCTCCGGAGCTTATGCTTTACCCGGGTGCCGCCATCATGCTCGTCGTTCTTGCTTTTAATTTGATCGGAGACGGGTTGCGCAATGTGTTGGACCTTAAGGAACGATGGAGAGGAAATCCAGGATGATCAAGAATCCGGTATTGCAAATATCCGGATTGTCGGTCGCATTGCGGGCCCATTCCGGTAGTTGGATCAGACATTTGGTTCAAGGCATCAACCTGACGCTGTATCCCGGGGAAATGCACGGCCTCGTCGGAGAAAGCGGGAGCGGCAAAAGCATCACGGCATCGGCCGTACTCGGTTTGCTCCCGGGATCGCTTGGGATCACGGAGGGTGAAATTCTGCTGAACGGAAAAGCCATTCACCGGTTGCCGGAAAAAGCCAAACGAAGGCTTCGCGGACGCGAAATGGCCTGCATCTTCCAAAACGATCAAGGAAGCTTCGCGCCGTTTCGCAAAATCGGGAAACAATTGACGGAGGCTCTGCAAGCCCATGAAAAAATGTCATCCCGTGAAGCGAGAGAAATATCGTGCGAGTGGCTTGAGCGGGTCAAGCTGCCGGCTCAACGGGTATTCGACAGTTACCCCTTCCAACTGAGCGGAGGGCAGCTGCAGCGGACATCCCTTGCAGCTTCGCTCATGATGAAGCCGTCTCTAATCATTGCGGATGAACCTACGACGGCGCTTGATGTGCTTACGGCAGAACAAATTCTCGATTTGCTGTCCGGCTTGCAAAAGAAAACCGAATGCGCGGTTCTGCTCATCTCCCATGATTTGACCAGCGTGCTGAAACGGACGGACCGAATGTCCGTCATGTATGGAGGTCATCTGATGGAGAGCGGCCCGACCGCCAGCGTCCGCCGCAATCCGCTTCATCCCTATACGAAAATGCTGTTGAAGGCCAGGCCCCCATTAGACGGGTTCATGCCGGACCGACTTGCAGCGATTCCGGGAGAGCCGGGAGCGGTCGCCGATCAGGGTTGTCCTTTCGCTCCGAGATGCCCCTATCGAAAGGAAGCATGCGTGCATATGCCCGCATCGGGGGTTCGAGCAGACGATCATTCGTCGGCTTGCCTCTTCGCTGATCCGGAAGGAGGAGATTCGATTGCCGCCGTTGCTCGAAGTGATCAAGATCGGGAAGTCGTATGGCGATAGCGTAAAAGTGCTTAGAGAGGTGTCTTTTCAAATAGGCGCAGGCGAGTGTCTCGGTTTGGTTGGGGAAAGCGGCAGCGGGAAAAGCACGATTACCCGGCTTATTCTTGGTTTGGACAAGCCCGACAGCGGGGAAATCTTCGTGAGCGGGCAAGCCGTGCATCGTTTAAAGGGAAAGGCTTTGCGTCATTCCCGCAAACATGTGCAGGTCGTCTTTCAGGATCCCGCCGCTTCGCTGAATCCGCGCCTGAGAATTTGGAAGTCGGTTGTCGAACCGCTTGAAAATTTTCCGGACGTCGAGCCCAAGTTTTTGACGAACGTGAGCGGAGGCCAAAGAGAACTCGCAGCCGCTCTGCTCGATCGTGTCGGACTCGGCTCCGAACTCCTGGACCGATATCCCGATCAGCTCAGCGGCGGACAGAAACAGAGGGTAGCGATCGCGCGCGGGCTCAGCCTGGAGCCCAAACTTCTCGTATGCGATGAGCCTACTTCAAGCCTTGACGTATCGGTGCAAGCGCAAATTCTGAATTTGCTTAAAGAACTGAAAGAAGAACTCGGAATATCGTATTTGTTCATTTCCCATGACATCGCGGCAGTCCGCTTCATGAGCGACCGCATTGCGGTATTGAAGGACGGACAATTGATCGATCAGTTTGCCGCCGGCGACCTTTTCTCTCCGGAACGCCATCCCTACACTCGGAAATGGACGGAAACGCCAGCCTAATGTGCCGCCGTCTTCGGAGTCTCCTCCGGCGCGGTTTTTTTTGTCCGGTCTGAAGGTTGTCAGGATCCGCGTCCGTTCTCCTTGCCCGCGAGTTTCCGATAATCGCGGGGTGTGAGACGGGCGATCCGCTTGAATACTTTGCCGAAATGGGAGAAGTTGTCGAAGCCGGACCGCAGGGCCACATCCGTCACGGACCAGTCCGTTTCCTTGAGCAGCTTCTGGGCTTGCCGGACGCGGACGGACTGGATGTATTCGGTTAACGAGAAGCCGGTAACGGATTTGAACGTACGGCTCAAGTAATACGGGCTGAAGTGGAACCGCTCGGCCAAGAAGCCGAGGCTCAGATCCTCGGCGTAATGCTGGCGGATGTAGGCTGCGATCTCCGACATTTTCTCGCGGCCCGGCGAACCCGCAGGGACGGACGCCGGTTGTTGAACGCCGGATAGCCTGGCGGAGAGAAGCAGCACCTCGGCAAACAGATGCCGGAGCCGAAATTCGTGGCCTTCCGGACGCTCTCTCATTTCGTCCAACATCTCCGTAAACAGCCTCTCGAACGTTGCCGCATGCGCTTTCGGCTTGAGCACGGGATTCGCTGCCCGGAAGGGACGGAGCAACCATTCGGCAAATTCGCCCCCAATGGCCATCAGGAAATCGTCGGTGAAATTAATAACCATGCGTTCGTGAGCCGGCTCAGACGCCTCTGACGTTCGGTGCAGCTCGTTTTTCGGAATGAAGACGAGATCCCCGGCATGGACGGAATACGTCCGGTCGCGGATGAAATAATTTCTCTCACCGGAGAAGAGATAATAGAGTTCGTATTGCGCATGGAAATGATCTTCCCTCATCGTGAACCGCTCGGTCCTTCGGATGAATTCGACGAAGAAGGACGAGCCGTCGCTTCCGATTAGGACGTGCTCTCGGATTTCGCTCACAGGGCGGTCACCTCATCTCCATCATAGCAAGAAAAGCGGGGTTACGGGATTAAATGACAAAAATAACCGCGAAACTTCTGCGATCTTGCGGTAATCTAGAAGCGATCAGAGAACCGGAGAGGTGGAATCGTCTTGAAGCCAAAACGGTACGTATTGGTAGGCACGGGGGGAAGGGCGGAGTTTTTCTACTCCGCGATCGCGACGCAGTTCAAGGAAACGGCTGTTTTGACGGCGTTTTGCGATATCAACCGGACCCGCATGGAGTATGCGAACAAACGGTTGACGGAGAAGTACGGATACCCGAGCGTGAACCTGTATGCGCCGGACCAGTTTGACCGGATGATCGAGCTGGAGAAACCGGACGCCGTCATCGTGACCAGCGTGGACCGGACTCATCACACGTATATCATTAGAGCGATGGAACTCGGCTGCGACGCGATCACGGAGAAGCCGATGACGGTTGACGAGAAGAAATGCCAGGAAATCCTGGATGCGGTCCGCCGGACGGGACGCCAGGTCCGGGTGACGTTCAATTACCGCTATGCTCCCCACCATACGAAAGCCAGGGAATTGATCATGAACGGCGCGATCGGGCAAGTCCATTCGGTTCATTTCGAATGGCTGCTCAATACGATGCATGGCGCGGATTATTTCCGCAGGTGGCACCGCGACAAGCGGAACAGCGGCGGATTGCTCGTCCACAAATCCACGCACCATTTCGATCTCGTCAACTTCTGGATCGGCTCGCAGCCGGACGAAGTGTTCGCTTACGGAGACTTGCTGTTCTACGGACGGGAAAACGCGGAGAAGCGAGGAGAGACGCGATTCTACGATCGCGCGACGGGCAATCCGGCAGCGCAAGACGATCCCTTCGCCCTGCATCTGGACCGGAACGAGCATTTGAAAGCGATGTACCTCGATGCCGAACACGAGGACGGGTACCGGAGGGACCAGAGCGTCTTCGGAGACGGCATTACGATCGAGGATACGATGGGCGTGCTCGTCCGGTACAAGAACAATGCGATCCTGACTTATTCCTTGAATGCCTACATGCCTTGGGAAGGTTACCGGATCGCCTTCAACGGGAACAAGGGACGGTTGGAGATGACGGTCGTGGAGCAATCGTACGTCAACTCGGGCGGAGATAAATCGCTGGAAGGCGCGCTCAAGGACAAGCGTATCGTCCTGTTCCCGCACTGGAAGCCCCCCTATGAAATCGAAGTCGAGGAAGGACAGGGCGGACACGGCGGCGGTGATCCCGTGCTGCTGAACGATATTTTCGGAACGCCGGCCCCTGACCCTTATCGTCGTGCAGCGAATCACGTCGACGGCGCGCGGTCGATCCTCACCGGCATCGCGGCGAATCGGTCGATCCGAACCGGTATGGCCGTCAAGGTAGACGATTTGGTAAAATTCGATTGATAGGAGGAGGGCTGACGGATGAAACCTTTCATGGACGAAGATTTTCTGCTGTCGAACGGTACGGCGCGAAAGCTCTATCATGATTACGCGAAGACGATGCCGATTATCGATTACCACTGCCACCTGGATCCGAAGGAGATTCGGGAGAACCGGAGGTTCCGCAACCTGACCGAAGCGTGGCTGTACGGCGATCATTACAAATGGCGGGCGATGCGGGCGAACGGAGTCGTGGAGAAGCTCGTCACGGGCGGAGAAGGAGTCGGAGATGAAGACCGGTTCCTCGCCTGGGCCGGGACCGTGCCGATGACGATCGGCAATCCGCTCTACCATTGGTCGCACCTGGAGCTCAGGCGGTTGTTCGGCATCGACGAGCTGGTGAACGAGCGGAACGCGAAATCGATCTGGGAGCAAGCGAACGCCAAGCTGCAGGGAGAAGGGTACGCGGCTTGGGATTTCATCCGCCGGTCGGGAGTCGAGGTCATCTGCACGACGGACGATCCCTCCGACTCGCTGGAGCACCACGAGGCGTTACGGGAAAAGGAGGGCTTGGGTTTCCGGGTGCTGCCTTCGTTCCGGCCGGACAAATATTTGGAGCTGAACCGGGAGACGTTCCTGCCGTTCGTGCGGAAGCTGGAATCCGCGGCGCAAACCCCCATTCGCGATTACGAGGGCCTGCTGGCGGCGTTGGAAGCGAGGGCACGTTTCTTCCACGCGGTCGGCGGACGGGTTTCCGACCACGCGCTGGATTACGTGCCCTATATGGAGACGACCCGGTCGGAAGCGGCGGCGATTTTCGCGAAAGCGCTGCAGGGCCAGCCGGTTAGCTTGGAGGAAGAGCAGAAGTACAAGACGTATACGCTGCTCTGGTTAGGGGAGTTGTACGCGGAGCTGGATTGGGCCATGCAGTACCACATCAACGCCCACCGCAACAACAACCGGAGGATGTACGGACTTCTCGGTCCGGATACCGGCTTCGATTCCATCGGCGACAGTCCGGTCGCCGTTCCGCTCGTGAAGCTGCTGGATGCCATGGACCGCGGCGGCCGGCTGCCCCGCACGATCGTTTATTCGCTGAACGCGAGAGACAACGATCTGCTCGCTTCCATCATCGGCAGTTTCCAAGGGGACGGCATTCCGGGTAAAATCCAGTTGGGCTCCGCGTGGTGGTTCAACGATACGAAAGACGGGATGCTCGCCCAACTGAAGTCGCTTGCGAACATGGGCCTGCTGAGCCGGTTCGTCGGCATGCTGACCGATTCGCGCAGCTTTCTGTCCTATACGAGGCACGAGTATTTCCGGCGGATCCTGTGCAACCTGCTGGGCGAATGGGTGGAAAACGGCGAGGCGCCTGACGATGCCGAAGCGCTTGGCACCCTCGTCCAGGCGATCTGTTACGGCAACGCGAAACGGTATTTCAACTTTTAATCCATCCGAGCCGTACTCCGTGCAAGAGCCGCAGGAGTGCGGCTCTTTTCTTATTGTCGCAACGGAATGTTCAGGAGATTGACTCTTTCGAGTCATGTTTCCTAAGTGAGCGATTGATACACTGAATCATGAAAATGCAGACGGCGTGGTGCACGAAAGGAGGGATCCCGGATGACGCAGCCCGTACGCGTGCTGATCGCGGATGATCATGAGCATGCCCGCCAAGGCATTCGGGAGATCCTGCGGGGAGATCCGCTGTTCGAGACGGTCGCGGAAGCGAGCGGCGGCCGGGAAGCGATCGAATTGGCGGAGCGATGGATGCCTGAATTGGTCTTGATGGACATCGACATGAAAGAAATGAACGGTCTAACGGCGGCCCAAATCATCAAATCGAAGTTCCCTTCCATGAAAATCGTGATGGTGACGGTATCGGACGACATCGCGGATTTGTTCGAAGCGTTGAAGAAAGGGGCGCAAGGTTATCTGCTCAAAAACTTGAATCCGGGCAGCTGGCTGGAATATTTGCGCGCAGTCGCGCTGGACGAATCTCCTATGTCGAGGGAATTGGCCTTCAGGCTTCTGAAAGAATTTTCTTCCGGCGACCGACTCCGGGAATCGAAGATCCCTCTGACCCCCCGGGAGCAGGAGATCCTGTCCTGGGTGTCGAAGGGGGCGCTCAACAAGGAAATCGCGGACAAACTCGGAATATCGGAGCATACGGTCAAAAACCATCTCAAAAACATTTTGAACAAGCTTCACTTGGATAACCGGGTTCAGCTTGCCCGTTATGCTTTCGAACGGGGATACTTCCCGAAGGAGATCCCGGGGGAACCGTCATTTCATCGCGGCTAGCCAGTTCGTCAAGTTGATCAGCTGTTCCTTGGTCAGACGCTTCTCGAACGTGGGCATGCCGCCGCCGCCAACGACGATCTGCCGGTAGATCTGTTCCTTCGTCATCTCGGCTCCGACGCGATCGAGGGCAGGGCCGATTTTGCCTTGGAGGTCCGTTCCGTGGCAAGATAGACAGTTCTCCCGGTAGACGACTTTGGCCGCTTCGGCGTCTGCCGGCGTATCGGGAATCGTGACTTCCACGGGCTTAGGCGCCTCCGTCTGTTTTTCCTTGGGCGGGAGCTCGAACAGAATGCCGATCCCCAAAAGCGCGGCCGCGACGATGAGGCCGCCCATGATCCGCTTGTACATGATCTTCAACCTCCTCTGATCGTGATCATCTTGATCGTACCTGTTTTGCAGCACCGTCACTATAGCTCGTTAGGGCTAGCCCTAACGAGGTCCGCTCATGATCGAGAAAATGTACAAGAAAGGTCCGAATACACGGTCGCGCGGTCAGGTTTTGCCGTCAGTGGCGCTGCTCAACTCGAATAGGACATCTGTCCTTTCGACAACTCCGCGTTTCGATTTTAATGGGGAGAGAACGGAACGGGGGAGATCGGAAGTGAAAGGAATTCTATACGCTTTGTTGGCAGGAGCTTTCATCACGCTGCAAGGTGTGGCGAATGCCCGGATCAGCCGAGACATCGGGACCTGGCAGGCGGCCACGTTGACGCAGTTTACCGGCTTCGCGGCGGCCCTGTTGATCCTGATTTTCGTACGGAACGCGGAGTGGCCGCGTTTGAAGCAAGTCAAGCCCCTCTATTTGTCCGGAGGTGCTTTCGCGGCCGTCATCATTTTCGGCAACGTCACGGCGATCCACCATATCGGAGTGACCCTGTCGGTCGCGGCTCTGCTGATCGCCCAGCTGGGTCTGACATTCCTGATCGACGGCAACGGATGGTTCGGCGCTGCCAAACGCAAGATGGGGCTGCCGCAGTTCCTCGGCATCGGGATCATGATCGCCGGCGTGTTGATTCTCAAAATATGAGGAGGAACAGACAGGCATGATCGTTGGACTATTCATGGCGGTTGTCGCAGGTGCGCTGGTCGGTTTGCAAAATATTTTCAACAGCAAGGTGAACGAACGGGCGGGAACTTGGCCGACGACCGCACTCGTCCTGGGCCTGGGGTTTCTGGCTTCGTTGTCGATCGGTTTTCTCGCGGAAGGGAAGCGGCTGTTTGCGTTGCAGGATATGCAGACGTGGTACTGGTTCAGCGGCTTGATCGGCGTTGGGGTGGTCGTGTGTTTGGTGCAGGGAATCAAACGGCTCGACCCGACGTACGCTGTCTCCATCATGCTGATCTCGCAGATCGGATTCGCGTTGCTGTGGGATTCTCTTGGATGGCTCGGACTGGAAAAAGTCCCTTTTTCGTGGAAGCAGCCGGTCGGCGTCCTGGTGATCGCATTCGGAATCGTCGTTTTCAAGCTTGGCGGCGCCCGCCGCGCCGAGCCCGCGTGAATCGCGGGCTTTATTGCATACGAGAACCGAGCGGAGACATGAAGTACGAAGGAATCATAAGCCAAGTCGGAGACGGCGTATACTGCTAGCGAACGACATGGATCTATCTCTGCAAGTAAAAGCCGCATAGGACGAACCAAAGGCTTCGCTGATCCTCGGTGAAGCCTTTGCCTTTGCGTTAGCCCGATTGCTCGTAATCCACAGGCGGGAGGATGATCGACTTGATGGATTTCGCCTTGACGGAAGAGCAGCGGATGATCCGCTCCATGGTGAGGGAATTCGCCGAACGGGAAATCTCGCCGACCGCGGCCGTCCGCGACGAGGAGGAGCGGTTCGACCGGTCGCTCTTCGATGCGTTGGGGACGCTGGGGCTGACCGGTATTCCTTGGCCGGAAGCGCTCGGCGGATCGGGAGCCGATTTTACGACCTATATTCTCGTGCTGGAGGAAATCTGCCGCGCGGACGCCTCCATTGGCGTGACGCTGTCCGTCCACGTTTCGCTGGCAGGAGGGGCGATCTATCGGTTCGGCACCGAAGAGCAGAAACGGCGATATCTGCGGCCGATGGCGGAAGGGCGTATTCTGGGCGCTTTCGCGCTCACGGAGAGCGGCTCCGGTTCGGATGCCGGCTCCATGCGGATGACGGCGATATCGGAAGGCGATGCCTATGTGCTGAACGGGTCCAAAATGTTCGTGACCAGCGCCGGAGAAGCGGACCTCTACGTCGTATTCGCTTTGACGGATCCGGGGAAAGGCCGCGATGGCTGCAGCGCGTTTGTCGTGGAAAAAGGGGCACCCGGTTTCTCCTTCGGCAAGAAGGAGCGCAAAATGGGCATCCGTTCGTCTCCTACGGGGGAGCTGGTTTTCGCGGACTGCCGCGTTCCCATGGAGAACCGTCTTGGGAGCGAAGGGGAAGGCTTTGCCATCGCGCTGGCTCTCTTGGCCGGCGGACGTATCGGCATCGCGGCGCAAGCCGTCGGCATCGCCCAAGCGGCGCTCGACGCCTCGCTCGCGTACGCGCAGAAGAGGATCCAGTTCGGCAAGCCGATCACGAAGCATCAGGCGATCGCGTTTAAGCTGGCCGATATGGCGACGAGGATCGAAGGGGCCCGGCTGTTAACCTATCAGGCGGCATGGCGGGAAAGCCGGGGGCTCCCGCACGGGAAAGAGTCCGCGATGGCGAAACTGTACGCTTCCGACACGGCCTTGGAGTCGACGGTGGAAGCGGTGCAAATTTTCGGCGGATACGGGTATACGAAGGAGTTCCCGGTCGAGCGTTATATGCGGGATGCCAAGGTTACGCAGATCTATGAGGGGACGAACGAAATCCAGCGCATCGTCATTTCCCGTTGGCTGCTGGCGGACGCGGGAGAGGAAGGCGTCCGATGACGGCGGCGGATAACCGGTATCGGCCTCTGCAACCGGTTCGTTTCGTCACCGCTTCGGCTTTGTTCGACGGACATGACGTATCCATTCAAATGATTCGAAGGCTGCTGCAAGCAAGCGGCGCGGAAGTCATACACCTTGGACACAACCGCTCCGTCGACGAAGTGGTGCGGGCCGCGATCCAAGAAGACGTGCAGGGCATCGCAGTCTCCTCTTATCAAGGCGGCCATATGGAATTTTTCCGCTATTTGATCGATTCCCTTAAAGCACAGGGCGCTTCGGAAATCCGCGTGTTCGGGGGAGGAGGGGGCGTGATACTCCCGTCGGAGATTGCCGCGCTTCACGGGTACGGCGTCGCCAGAATTTTCTCTCCGCACGACGGCAGGGAAATCGGCCTTCAAGGCATGATCGACGTCATGCTCCGGGCATGCGATTATTCGACCGTGGATGGGTTCGATCCCGCTGCCGGTCCGGTCGATCGCTCGCACCCGCGCCGACTGGCCAAAGCGATCACGTTGGCGGAAAACCGGGTCGAATCCGTCGAATCCGTCGAATCCGATCCGGACGGCTCTGCAGCTGCAACGGATCTTGCCGTGAGATGCCCTGTCGTCGGCATTACCGGCACCGGCGGCTCCGGCAAAAGCTCGCTCACCGACGAGCTGGTGCGAAGGTTCCTGCGGCACGAACCGCAACGGACGATTGCGGTGCTGTCGGTCGATCCGACCCGGCATCGAACCGGAGGCGCCCTGCTCGGCGACCGCATCCGGATGAACGCCGTCCATTCCGATCGCGTGTTCATGCGCAGCCTGGCGACTCGAGGGTCCGGCCGTGAGGTGCCGACAACCATTCGGAACGTTATTAATGTCGTTAAACAATCGGGTTGCGACTTGATTTTGCTGGAAACGAGCGGTATCGGACAAGGAGACTATCAGATCCTTCGGATCTCCGACGTGTCGCTTTACGTGATGACGAGCGATTTCGGCGCGCCGTCTCAGCTCGAGAAAATCGAGATGCTCGACCATGCCGACCTGATCGCGGTCAACAAGTCGGACCGGCGCGGCTCGGCAGACGCGTTGCGCGACGTGAAGAAGCAATACCAGAGAAACCGCGGCTTGATGGACCGTGCCTGGGAAACGATGCCCGTTTACGCGACGGCGGCCAGCCGGTTCAACGACGAAGGCGTGGACGCGCTGTTTGCGGCATTGATCGACGTGCTGAATCGGAAGCTTGGCCTGAAGTGGCCGCTGCCTGATTTCAAGGCCGTTTCCCGTACCCGGCGGGAAGTCATCATTCCCGCGGCCAGGTCCCGCTATTTGGGGGAAATCGTGCATACGGTTCGGGAGTATCGGTCTATCACTCATCAACAAGCGCAGCGTGCGAGCGTCCTGTACCGGGTCACGGGCGCCATCGACGCGCTCCGGCAAGAGCAGGGGGATTCCGAACACGTCGAAGCGCTCAATCGGCTCAAGGAAAAATACGAGAACGAGCTGCACGAGACGATGCGGGAAGCGCTTGCGGGCTGGACGGAGCTTAGAAACCGTTACGCCGAACCCCGCACGGCAAGCCTGTCGGGCCTGGAAATCCCGAAAGTCAGCCTTCCGCCGTTCGCGGATTGGGGCGACCTCGTGAACTGGATAAGGCGTGAGAACGTACCGGGTGCGTTTCCGTTCACGGCGGGCGTTTTCCCGTTCAAACGGACGGACGAGGAGCCGAAACGCCAGTTTGCCGGAGAAGGAGCGCCGGAGCGGACGAACGCGAGATTCCGTTACCTGTCGAAGAACGATTCGGCCAAGCGGCTCAGTACCGCTTTCGATTCGGTCACGCTGTACGGCGCGGATCCGGACGAGAGACCGGACATTTTCGGGAAAATCGGAGAGAGCGGCGTCAGCGTCTGCACGCTGGACGACATGAAGAAGCTATACTCCGGCTTCGATCTGTGCGATCCGATGACGTCGGTATCAATGACGATCAACGGACCGGCACCGATCCTACTGGCCATGTATATGAACGTTGCGATCGACGGACAACTGGAGAAGTTCGCCCGGCAACGCGGGAGAGCTCCGACGCGGGAAGAAGCGGCGACGATCCGCGCCGAGACGCAGCGCAAGGTTCGCGGTACCGTGCAAGCCGACATTTTGAAGGAAGACCAAGGGCAGAACACCTGCATCTTCTCCACCGATTTCGCGTTGCGGATGATGGGCGACATCCAGGAATATTTCCGCGACCACGGCATTCGGCACTATTACTCCGTATCCATCTCCGGTTACCATATCGCCGAAGCCGGAGCAAACCCCGTCACGCAGCTGGCCTTCACGCTGGCGAACGCTTTCACCTACGTCGAATATTACTTGTCCCGCGGCATCGCGGTCGACGATTTCGCCCCGAACCTGTCTTTCTTCTTCAGCAACGGGCTCGATCCGGAGTACGCGGTGATCGGCAGAGTCGCGAGAAGAATATGGGCCACGGTCCTAAAGCACCGATACGGCGCGGGAGAACGCAGCCAGAAGCTGAAATACCACGTTCAAACCTCAGGCAGATCGCTGCACGCTCAAGAAATCCAATTTAACGACATCCGGACGACGCTCCAAGCGCTCATGGCCCTGCTGGACAATTGCAATTCGCTGCACACGAACGCCTACGACGAAGCGATCACGACGCCGACCGAGGAGTCGGTCCGGCGGGCGATGGCGATCCAATTGATCCTGACCCGGGAGCTCGGCCTGCTCAAGAACGAGAACCTGCTGCAAGGCTCGTTCTTCGTAGAGGAGTTGACGGATCGGGTGGAGGACGCCGTATTGCAGGAGCTGGAGAGGCTCGACGAGCGCGGCGGCGTGCTTGGCGCGATGGAATTCCAGTACCCGCGGGGTAAAATCCAGGACGAATCCATGCTCTACGAGATGAGAAAACATAGCGGCGAGCTTCCGATCGTCGGCGTGAATACGTTTCTGAATCCGAGCGCGGCAGCAGGGGCGGGAGACCAGATCCCGGTCGCGCGCGCGACCCGGGAGGAGAAGGAGGGACAAATCCGGAACCTGCGGGCGTTTCAAGCCGCCCACCGGGAGGAGAGTCCCGCCGCGTTGGCGAAGCTGCAGATGACGGTGCTGGAAGGGGGAAACAGCTTCGCCGAATTGATGGAAACCGTCAAGGTCGCCAGCTTGGGGCAAATCACGCAAGCTCTTTACGAGGTTGGCGGGAAATACCGGAGAAACACGTAGCTTCGGCTGAGAGGGCGGGTCCATAAGCACAAAAAGATCGCTGACTATCCCGGTTACTATAGCGGATAGCAGGCGATCTTTTTTGTGGCCATTCAGGTGGAGCGGTTGGTTGGACCGGATAACCCGAAGAAAAAAAGCCGAAGCAGTTGATCCATACGAGACGGATCTGCACCCTGATGAAATTCATTCAAATACATATGGAAATATCGTTGCAAGGTTTCATCCGAATAGGCTTGCCAAATCGAATTCTCCGCTTTTCCCAATGCGATCAGCTTCATGTAAAACCGCATGATTTTGTCCGTGCCCCGGTTTCCCATCCATGCATGAACAACGGCTTCCGGCACTGACTTGGCACCATACATGAACTTCAAATTACCGGACTCCGCCATCATGATGGCCTTGAGCTTCTCCTCGAATGGGCGGTCCGAAGCCAGAATGTCCTCATACTGGGTTATTTGTTTGTCCGTCCAATCATCGAGCATTTCCGCGAACAATCGTTCCTTCGTCCCGAAGTAATTGAAGATGGTAGCGGGGGAGACTTTGGCCGCTTCCGCGATTTCATTAACGCTTACTTTGGAGTACCCGTATTTCTGCATCAATTGCCGGGCGGCCTCGAATATTTGCTCGGTCTTCTTCCTTTTCCTTTGCTCAAAGCCATCCATAACGACACCTCTCGCCCAAGTGTACCTAAGGTTTTAGAGTAAATCAAGAGAATAACAACAAAACTATTGCCATCACTCATTCCGCGCGCTAATATTTATGTATTAAATGAATATTATTACTACAAAACTCTAACTAGGAGGGGTTGACTTGAAGCCCATACGGATTCCCGCGTTTCTGCACGAAGTGTTCGGCCAAGAGCAAAGAATGGGGATCATAGGGGTCATTCTCTTATTCGGAGGTTTGATGACAGGCGGTTTGTACTTTCGATTTCCCGAGATGGCGGACGGCATCGCTTTATGGCGAAGCATCTTGGCGTTTCTCCTCATTTTCGACATTTGTTCCGGATGCATCGCCAATTTTACGAGGGCGACAAGCGACTACTATGCCCGTTATCCGCGCAAACGAATCGTGTTTATTGCCATTCACGTTCATCTCGTACTCGTTGCGCTGCTGTTAGGGACGAATGTGTGGCAGTCGCTTCTCGTTTGGGCGTTTACGATAGCGGGAGCTTATTCCGTCAACGCCGTCAGAGGAAGCCATCAACTTTTCGTCGCCGGGGTGCTG
This sequence comes from Cohnella sp. CFH 77786, assembly GCF_019400745.1. Taxonomy (GTDB): domain Bacteria; phylum Bacillota; class Bacilli; order Paenibacillales; family Paenibacillaceae; genus Cohnella. Next base: position 192,375 of record NZ_WJIB01000005.1, read on the forward strand.
CTGTCTGCCGGCATCGGATGGATCCCCATGCTCCCTGACGTAGAGCCATACATGGTCATCATCGGCATCCTTTTTATGCTAAAGGTATTGCTTAGCTTCAGTGTCGATCATTATGGGAAAGCGTACGGAAAATTGCCGAATGAAGCTTATTTCCCATATAATGAGTAAAGCAAGGGAGGTCGGTAGGGATGGCAAATCATTTTGCCGGAAGAAGACGCCACTCATGCAAAGCCTGATTAGGGGCGATACTTTGCATGGGGCGAATCGATAACCGAATTTCATCGCCCGAACAAGCGCATATCGTTTCTAATCATGGTTTTGCGCCTTATTCCTTCTATCCTATCTCGAATAAGGGGCGGATGAGCGATGCTCAAACCATTCATTAGAAACCATCAATATAACCTGATCAAGAAGCAGGCCGGGCTGCAACAGCACGCTTGCGGCTCCGTTTCCGACCCGAAGGTCGTGGAATCGGTCCGGCAAGACGTATGGCTGAGGATTGCCCGAGCTTTCCCGGACGCGGGGGAGCCGGAAACGCGGCTGCTCGGGAACATCACGGCGGCTGGCACCGCGGAACAATTCCATCACTATCTGCAATCGCTGGAACCCTGAAGAACGGAGTTCGCGTCCGAGCCGGTCACGGAGAACCAGATCAAGAAGCTGTACCCTAATATCAAGAAGTTGAAGGTGCCCGATCTCGCTTCCCTCGATGGCCGCCATATCACCTATTTGGGGTGGTTGGACATCGCGGCGGGCAAGCAGTTCATCGTCTATCCGCTGGATGGCCGTCTCGTCGGCATCGAAGGCAGGTTCACGCCGGCAGGCAAGAAGAGCATGTGTTTCGTATGCAACCGGCAGGAAGAGGTCGCTCTGTTCACGGCGATCACCAAAGCGAGGCCGGCAAACGCTTCGCCCGATTACTATAAGGCGATCGGCAACTATATGTGCGTGAGCAGCGAAACATGCAATCGGAACATCACGGATGTCGCCGCCCTGGAGACGTTCCTCCGGAACGTCTTGGGGTAAGCGGTCCGGATCCATTTCGAAGAAGGCAACAAACCAACCTCCGATCGCCGGGGGTTGGTTATTTTATACGTCGATAAGTTTCGAGAGGAGGGGATGCGGTTGACCTTGCAACAACTGAAATACGTGATCGAAATCGTGAACCGCGGGTCCATGAATGAGGCGGCCAAGCGATTGTTCATTTCCCAGCCCAGCTTATCGAATTCGATCGCGGATTTGGAAGTCGAAATGGGCATTACCATTTTCGAACGATCCAATAAAGGGATTACCCTGACCAAAGAAGGCGCCGAATTCATCAGCTACGCGAGACAGGTCGTCGAGCAGGCGGAGTTGCTGCAGAACCGATACCTGAACGCCAAGCCGTCTCCCCAGCACTTTTCGGTCTCAACGCAACACTATGCATTCGCGGTCAATGCCTTCGTCGACCTCGTTCGGGAGTTCGGTCTGGATGAATACGAGATGACGCTGCGCGAAACGAAAACCTACGAAATCATCGAGGACGTCAAAAGCTTGCGGAGCGAGATCGGGATCTTGTACGTGAACGAGTTCAATGAGAAAGTGATTCGGAAGCTGCTGAAATCCGCGAATCTCGAGTTCCATCGTTTGTTTACGGCGAAACCCCATATTTTCATCAGCATCCATAACCCGCTGGCGAAGCAGGCCGTAGTGACCATGGATCAGCTTCAGCCGTATCCGTATCTCTATTTCGAACAAGGGGAGAACAACTCGTTCTATTTCTCCGAAGAGATTCTCAGCACCTTGTCCCATAAGAAAAGCATCCGCGTCAACGACCGGGCGACGCTGTTCAACTTGCTGATCGGGCTCAACGGTTATACCATCTCGACCGGGGTATTAAGCGCGGATTTGAACGGCAATGAAATCATTCCCGTCCCTCTGGAAAGCGAGGAAACGATCAACGTCGGCTGGGTTTCCCACCGCAACGTGGCTTTGTCGAAGCTGGGCTCCGCCTACGTGGTCGCGCTTAAAAAGGCCGTTGCCCGTTAGCGCCTGGATATAGCCTGCGGCTATATCCAGTTATAGCAATTGGGATTTACCTTATAACAGATCGACCGTGCTATTCTTCTTGTAAAGAACCGAATGGGTTCATTTGGCAAGAAGAGGAGCATGCAGGATGGCAAAAAGCAGCGTATTGGGATATCCGCGCATCGGCGCGGAGCGGGAGTGGAAGAAGGCGCTCGAAGCCTTCTGGTCGGGCAAGCTCGAAGAATCGGAGCTTCATGGCCGGCTGCGGGAAATCAGGCTGAATCACCTGATGAAGCAGAAGCAGCGCAACATCGATTGGATCGCCGTTAACGATTTCAGTTATTACGACCACATGCTGGACCATGCCGCCATGTTCGGCTTGATTCCCGATCGATTCGCATACGAGGGCGGGCCCGTGCCGTTATCCGTCTATTACGGGATCGCGCGAGGAACCCGGGATGCGGTCGCCAGCGAAATGACCAAATGGTTTAACACCAACTATCACTACATCGTACCGGAGTTGCAGGGGATCGAACCGGCGCTGACCGAGAACAAACCGTTGCAGGCGTACCGGGAAGCCAAAGAGAAGCTCGGGATCGAGGGCAAGCCGGTGATCGTCGGTCCGCTCACTTTCCTGAAGCTGTCCAAAGGGTATGACCGGTCGGAAACCGACGCCTGGCTGGAACGGCTCATTCCCCTCTATGTGCGGATCCTTCAGGAGCTGGAGCAAGAAGGCGTTCGATGGGTGCAGATCGATGAACCGATCCTGGTCACGAAGGTAAGCGACGTAGACGTGAACAGGCTGAAGGCGATCTACGGAACGTTTGCCGCTTCGGCACCGAAGCTGAACATCATGCTGCAAACCTACTTCGAATCGGTCGAGCGTTACGGCGATATCGTCGCGCTTCCCGTTCAAGGAATCGGGCTCGACTTCGTGCACGGTCTTGGCGGAAATCTGTCAGCGATCAAAGCGCTCGGTTTCCCGCAAGATAAAGTGTTGGGGGCGGGGGTCATCGATGGCCGGGGGATCTGGAAAGCCCCGCTTCGCGATAAAATCGGACTGCTGGAGGAACTCGCGAATCAAGTCTCGGATGACCGGCTTATCGTGCAAACGTCGTGCAGTCTGATTCATGTTCCGGTGACCGCCAGCCGGGAGTCCGATTTACCCGCGGAACTGAGGAACGCGCTGGCGTTCGCCGACGAGAAGCTGGATGAGCTCGCGCTTCTGACAAAGGCCATTTCGCTCGGCGCAGCCGAAGTGGCGGATGAAGTGGTAAAACTCGAAATCGGGCGTCTCGAGTTCGAACGATCCGACGAACGCGCACGCGTCGACGTCCGGCAAGCCGTCGAAGCGCTTCGCGGGTCGCGGCCCGAACGGGGAGCTCCTTTCCCGGAACGCCGGCTCGTCCAGCAGGAGAAATGGCGATTGCCGCTGTTCCCGACGACGACCATCGGCAGTTTCCCGCAAACCGATGAGGTCCGCAAAGCCCGGAGGCTCTGGCGCAACGGAGAATGGGACGATACTCGATATGCGGGATTCATCCGGGGTCAGATCGATACGTGGATCGGGCTGCAAGAGGAGATCGGATTGGACGTTCTCGTACACGGCGAATTCGAGAGAACCGACATGGTCGAATTTTTCGGCGAGAAGCTTGCAGGCTTCGCTTTCACCGGTCACGGGTGGGTTCAATCGTACGGTTCGCGCTGCGTGAAACCGCCGATTATTTACGGGGACGTAGCCTTTCGAGGGCCCATGACGGTCGAAGAAACCGCCTATGCGCAGTCTCGAACGAATCGTCCCGTGAAAGGCATGCTCACCGGTCCGATTACGATCATGAACTGGTCGTTCGTCCGGGACGACCTTCCGCGCGAACAAATCGCGTATCAGTTGGCTTATGCGCTCAGGCAAGAGGTAGAAGCGCTCGAACGGGCGGGCATCGGCATGATCCAGGTCGACGAGCCCGCGGTCCGCGAAGGACTGCCGCTGAAGGAGGAAGCACACGGGGAATATTTGGACTGGGCGGTCAAAGCGTTCCGCATAGCGACCTGCACGGTCCGGGATTCCACGCAAATCCATACCCATATGTGCTATTGCGAGTTTCATGACATGATCGATTCGATCAAAGCGATGGATGCGGACGTGATTTCGATCGAAGCGTCGAGAAGCCACGGCGAACTGATCCATAGCTTCGAGACGAATACGTATCAATTGGGCATCGGCTTAGGCGTATACGATATTCACAGTCCGCGCGTTCCGCGCGCGGAAGAGATGACCGGCATGATCGAACGGGCGCTGCGCGTGCTCGATCCGCAGCTCTTCTGGATCAATCCGGATTGCGGGCTCAAAACCCGGGGGAAGGAAGAGACCGTCGTTTCCTTGCGCAATATGGTGTCTGCGGCCCGGATCGCCCGTTCCCAGTATGGGGCCCAAACCGGAACAAGCACGAAGTGAGTCGGCAACCCGACGAGAAATCGGAAAGAGCAGCGGAGAAGAATCCGTTGCTCTTTCTGTTCGTGGAGCACGATCCGTCATTCCGGGATCGGCGAGCCGGATGCTTCGTAGGCGGCCAGCACCGACTGGAGCAGACCCGGGAAACGTTCCTCGAGGTCTTCCGCCCGAACGGACACGAACCGCTGCGTCCCTTGCGTCCGCACCCGGACGATGCCCGCTTCCCTTAACGTTCGCACATGGTGGGTTACGGTCGATTTCACGACGGGAACCTCGATGAAACCGCAGGTACACTCGCCGGATTTGTAAATCTCGTATAGGATGAATAATCGGATGGGATCGCTCAGGGCATAGAGGACGGAGGACAGCTGGATATCGGCTTTGTCCGGATGGTGCAAAATTTTCATCGGCAAATCCCCTTGGTCTGTATTCGTCGAATGGCAACTAAGAGCCCAAATACCGTTACTCTCCTTCGTATTCCGCTAAATCCGAAAAAGTAAAGGTAATCATACAGTTCGTATTAATGATTTCGCTGAGAATCTTATGTTTTTAGCATAACTAACGGTATGTGCGATGAATGATGAAGCCAAATGGCGGTTCGAGCTCTTGACAGCTGCAACGTACGCGCTCATTGCGAAGCTGGTTGCTGCGATTATTTTGTTGGAACCAATTGCATTTTATCATAACGGGTGCTATATTTCTATTGTTCGATGATAATAAAACAATGAAATTATTGGAACCGTGAAAGGCGGTGTTTCCCTTGTCAACGTCAGCCCCCGCGGCATCCGCGCGCGGCGCCGAGCCTGCTTCGATCCGGGAAGGTCTCGTGACCGTACTGCTGGGATTGTCGATGGTATTGGTGATCATGAATACGATGATGTTCAACTTGGCTTTGCCGAGCGTCGCCCGGGATTTCGGCTTGTCCGCTTCCTCGACGTCCTGGATCGTAACGGGGTATTCCATCGTGTTCGCGATTTCTTCCATCACGTTCAGCCGATTATCCGATTTCGTTCCGATACGCCGCCTGATCGTCATCGCGCTTCTCTCGCTCAGCTTGGCCGCCATTGCCGGGCTGTTCAGCTACAGCTTCCTGCATCTCCTGGTCGTCCGCCTCGTGCAAGCATCGGGAGCAGGGGCCATTCCGGCACTCTCCTTGGTCTTGATTAGCCGTTACATTCCGCTTGAACGCCGCGGCAAAGCGATGGCCATGATCATGTCGGCCGCATCTCTCGGACTCGGGCTTGGCCCGGTAGCGGGGGGAGCGATCGTCGAATATTTGGGCTGGCATCACCTGTTCGAGGTGACCGCGGCAACGCTTCTGCTCGTGCCGGTTTTCGCAGCGCTGCTGCCGGCAGAGAAACCCGCCAAAGGCTCTTTCGATGCGTTGGGGGCGTTCCTGGTCGGCGTCGGGACGACCGGATTGCTGCTGTTCCTGACGAGCCGTTCCGTCATTGCGCTGGCCGCGGGCCTGCTCGGACTCGTCCTGTTCGTCTTCCGCGTCCGGACGGCCCGCGATCCCTTCGTCCAGCCGCGGCTGTTCGGAAACCGTTCCTATCTCTTGCTAAGCGCCGTCGGGATCGCCGCTTACCTATGCAGCTTCGCGACGCTGTTCCTGATGCCGCAAATCCTGGTGAATCTGTACGGCTTAAGCGCGATTTCTTCCGGTCTCGTCATTTTCCCGGGTTCCTTGCTCGCGCTATTCCTGTCGCGCCAAGTCGGCAAAATCATCGACGCTCGAGGCAACGCGGCGATTATTCGCTATATCCCCCTGCTTGTACTGGCATCCGTCGTGCTGTTCGCCTTGTTCGCCGGAACTTCATACATCGCCATCCTGTTGATCTATATGCTTCTGAGCACGGGCTTTACGTTCCTGACGAGCAGCATTTCGAACGAAATGTCCCGCATCCTGCAGCCCTCGCAGATCGGCTCCGGCATGGGTCTGTTCCAGCTGCTGCAATTTTTCAGCGGGGCATTCAGCGTCGCGGCGACGGCGAGCGCGCTGACCTGGCAGAAGGAGCTTTCCCCGCAGGCCGCCTACAGCAACATCTACTGGGCTATGGCCATCGTCGTTCTCGCCTCGATCGCCTGCGCTTACCTGTATGGAAGGCGAGCCCGACAGATTGCCTGACGCCATGACATCTTCATCGCCAAACGGAAACGGGACTTCAACCCTCGGTTGAAGTCCCGTTTTTGTCTTTCGCACGGACCACCGTTTCACTTGCTTCCCGGTGCCGGCATATCCACGCCTTGGACCCGATGCCGATGTCCGTCGTCCGTCGTGGTGTAGAAGTCGTAATAGTGGACGTGCATGCCGTTCCCGACGGGAATCGCCGGACCGGAGTAGGCTTTGTACGCGTGCTTGTGTCCGTCCTCGAACAAGACGTAGCCTTCGGTGTAGTGAATATGGCTGCCGTCCGGCGTCGGGATGGGAGGGGACGTGACGTCCAGACATTGATGGACGTGACCGTCCGCCACGGAAGTGTAGTCGACGGACCCGTGATTGTGTTCGGGGACGAACCCGGAAACGAACGCGTCTTTCGAAACCGACATGATCAGCACCTGCCTAGCGTTTTTTACGTTCAATATATTCCGTCTGCCCATTCCTGGTTACCGGGTTCCGCGACATTGTCAGATAAGTTAAATCGTGACAGTCATGGATGACCGGGGTCACTACCGGATATGACTCCTTAAATGTTTAAAATAAGAAATCCGGTGCAAGCGGAGGTGAGCAGGGTGAAAAAGGTGCAAATCAAAGCGGTGGAAACGATTATCTGGGGCATGCGCGTCGCAAACTGATCATGAAGCTCGCGACTGAGACTTGGGAGGCGGAGAGGGTTGAACGGATCCGGGGTCAGGCCGGTTTTCAAAGGATTGTTCTTTGTGAGAAGCCTGCCAGGCGGTATGCTGCGAATCGGCGAAGCCTCACCGAACCGGGCGGTCGAAATCGCGGACGAGGACGGATGGGTCGAACGTCTGATCCGGCTGATGGACGGAACCCGGACCGTTGAACGATTGTGGCGGGATCTTGCCGCAGCCGCTCCGTCGCTCACGATCGAGGATGTCTCGGAGATCGTCGCGGAGTTGGACCGCCTGGGCTATGTGGACGATCAAGGGTTGCGGGACGAATGCGGGCTTGGACCGGATGAGCTTGAACGTTTCCGCGCGAACGTGAATTACTTTTCCTATTATTCCAGCATGGGTTCCGGACCATGGGGCATGCAGGAACGGCTCCGCGGCGCGGAGGTCACGGTGATCGGAGCGGGAGCGCTTGGCTGCGGCGTGCTGCTCAATCTAGCGGGACTCGGCGTTACCGACCTTCGGATCGTAGATTTCGACGTCGTGGAGTTAAGCAACTTAAACCGTCAAATGCTGTATGCGGAGAAAGACATCGGGCGACGTAAAATCGATGTCGCGTCCGAATTTCTTGCGCGGTTCCATTTTCGTTCCAATCCGGAGCTTGTCGATATGGAGATAACTTCCGCCGCCGACGCGAAGAAGGCGATTTCCGGCAGCGATCTTGTCGTGCTCGCCGCGGATCAACCGTATTGGTTGCTGGAGAGGTGGGTGAACCAAGCCTGCTCCGAGGCCGGCATTCCGTTTATCGCCGGAGGAATGAACCTCTGCGAAGGCCAAGTTTACGCCGTCGTTCCGGGACGTACGGGATGCGCGGCTTGCATCGACCTCCAATACGGCCAGGACCACGCGGAACATGCCGCTTTTCTATCGGATTTCCGGGATTCGGACTTCCGGATGCCCAGCGCCTCGATCGCTCCGAACTATATGGTGCTGGCCGGCATCGTAGGCGGCGAAATCGCCCGTTGGTTCACGGGGACCGCGGAAATGCGCTCGGCAGGCCGAGTGCTGGCCATGAACTTCGACACCTACGCGCTGGAAACGAGAATCGACTTTGCCCGCCGGATTCCAGAATGTCCCGTCTGCAAAGATGTTTATTGATGTTAGATAATGGAACCGTTTCGCGACAGGTGCGAAACGGTTTTTTGTGTTTTTGCAAATCGATTCATGATCCTCGTCTTCTCCATCCAAACACGCGTACATGTACAATCCCTTTGGCCAACCAATGGGCGAGCACGTAAAGAAAAATAAAGAGAATGAGTAAGGGCTTGAATAAAAACCAGGCGACGATCCATGAAATAAATAGCTGCCACGGTTTCATTCTGCGCAAAGCTATCGTTGGCCAAAGAAAGATTCGAAACACTATCTGATTATGCTGCAGCGCTTCCAGGTACTCGTTTTGAAACTGTCTGCTTTCGGGGTTGAGTCGAACCGCGCTTCGCATATACGATTCTTGCAAATCGAAATCTCCGCGTTGACCAGCCGCCCAAGCCAAATATAAAAGGGTGTAGGGGGCTTCGGCGCCGTATCCGATTGCCTGGCGATCCAACCGTCTGGATTCCCCGATATTCCCTAGTAGCGCTTCCGTATAGCTGAGAGCTGCCAAGTACAGCGGAGTTTCCGGTTTCATTTCCAGTGCTTTCAGCAGTTGCTCCTTGGCCTCATGGAATCTCTTTTTCCCGTTCAAACGATTCGCTTTCAGAAAATAATACTGGGTTTCATACGGGTCGATCCGCAAGGCTTCCTGCAGCGCCTCGTTGAATTCTTTTTCCTTATTCGTCTCATAATACACGCCGACCCTTACAAACCATGCCAATTCATGCTCCGGAGAACGCTTAAGCGCCTCGCCCGCCCAATGCAACGCCTTCTCATATTCATCCATTAACGAATGGATACGGGCGATAAGGGCATAAGCATCCGCGTCTTCGGGATCGTTCCTTAAGATCCGATCGGCTGCCTTAAGCGCTTCTTTATACCGCTTCCATTCCATGAGCTGGTGAACCTCGGTATAGACTGGCTTCACCGCTTTCTTTTCCATTGCCGAAGCCCCCTCCGCGCCGGTTTCCGTCTATTTGATGCCATGCTGCTTGGCGTATTCCAGAACGATTTGATAATCCCGGTTCACGTCGCTGAAGGTCGCGTAATTTTTGGCCGTCGAAAACCACTCCAGCGTCGTCGGTTTGCGGGACTTTAACGACTTCTTCAGGTCCTCTTGTGTAATCGGTTGAATGTCCCCCGTCTCAAACGTACGCTCCATCGCGGATTCCACGGCATCTTTCACCACCTGCTCGAGATCCGCCCCGGAGAAGTGCCTCGTTTCTGCAGCAATTCTTGTTAAATTCAGTGAATCCGTCGGTTTGCCGGACAATTTCAATTCGAGAATCTTCTGACGTTCGGCTTCACCAGGAGGCGGAACGAACACCAAATGGTTAAATCGTCCCGGACGGCGAAGAGCCGAGTCCAGATACCACGGCGTATTCGTTGCACCGATCACAAAAACTTGGTTGTTATGGGTTTGCAAGCCGTCCAGCTCCATCAGAAGCTGGTTGACGAGCATCCGGTCATGGTGCTGCCGCATCTGATGACGGCTGCCGCCCATCGCATCGAGTTCGTCGATGAAGATCACGCAAGGCTTGTTTTCCCGCGCCTTCTCGAAAATATCATGAAGATTGTGCTCGCTTTGCCCTACATACATGGAGAGAATCGCTTGTAGCTCTATATGCATGAAGTTCGCTTCGATTTCACCCGCAACCGCCCGAGCTAAAAACGTCTTCCCGCAGCCCGGCGGTCCGTACAGCAGCAAACTGCCTCCAGCCTCCTTGCCGTATGCGGCAAACACCTCCGGCTGTTTAAGGGGAAGTATGAAATTCATTCTGATTTTCTTTTTTACGTCATCCAGTCCGCCTACATCGGCAAACGTTTCCTTCGGTTTATCAGACTCTATCAGCGATTGATCGTCTTTGCTGAATTGAATGAGTTTTAGGTTTTTCCTCCTGCGTTCGGCGAGCTCGTCATGGTCGGACATCGGTTATCTCTCCCCTATGCGTACTAGAACTAGTTTACCATATTCCAAAATGCGGGAGAGGGGGCATTTTTTATAATTGGAAAAGAATGGGGAGGAAAATGGCGATAGATGTCGAATTACGCAATGTGAAATTTCGATACCGGGGTAGGGAGTGTCGTTTCTGTGAAAAAATTACTAAGCCTCTGGCTCGCGATTTGCTTGATGGCGGGAGGCTTCGGAGGGTCATCCGCATCGGCAGCCGACGAGGGCGGCGAGTTGCGAATCGTAGAGCCGATCGGCGAAAAAGCCCTGCTTATGAGCGACGGGTCGATGTGGACATGGGACGCCACGAACATGATCCGCACGCCGGGAAACTTCGCCGCCGCGGCCGGGGAAGATTATCGGGGCGGATACGCGTTGACATCGGACGGGCGAGCGGCCGCCTGGTCGTTCGGACGGCCGAAGATTTTGCCGAATCTGACCGGAGTTCGCCAGGTGACCCACGGGTATTTCCTCAAGTCCGACGGGACCGTGTGGACCGAGTCCGGACAGGAGAAGGATTATGCGGATATCGCCTTGATTGACGCGAATTCCCGTTTCTTCGCGGCGCTCTCCCGCAAGGGCGATGTCATTTACGACGGATCTTACGGCATCAAGAAATTGGGCAACGTCGCAGACGCGGCTTCCGTGGTTACCCTTGCCGTAGCGGACAACATGGTCGCTTTATTGTACAACAGCGGGAAAGTGACGATCTACGATACCGCCATCTTCGACGATCATGGCCGCATTGTTCCCGTCACGTCTGCGGAGGATGCCGTACATATCGCCTATGCGGCGAAAACGGAGAAGCCTCTTGGCGAATCCGACAAGCTGATCATCACGCGCAAAGACGGATCCGTGTGGATTACGGGAAAATACGAGAAGAGATTCACTCCGACGACGAAAATCGAGGGACTTGCGGACATCGTAAGAACGGCCCCGCTCACCAACGAGAAACGTTTTTACAAGCAAGGCCGCAACGGCGACTGGGTGCTGTACGATAACGGAGCGATCAAGCCGCTTAAGGTTCCCGCCGTCCAATCGTTGGCCGTCTCCCTCTCGAATCCGCAACCGAACGTAGGGGAGAGCGTCGAGGTCGACATTTCGGAAACCTATACGAACGGCGCGAAAATCAAAGTGGCGCCGTCAGAAGCCGAAATCGCGGTCGAGAAGCCGCATTTGCTGAAGCTGCAGGCAGACGGAACGTTGAAGGTGCTCGGAGTCGGCGAATCGAAGGTCGCCGTTACCTCGGGCGGACAGACCGCTTCCGTTACCCTCTCATCCGCGCTTAGACATAGCCTGAAATACGCGAAACAAGTGAAGGGTATCGCTTATGTGCCGATAAAACCGGTCATCCAGGCGATCGGAGGAACGGTAACGAAGTCCTCGGAGGCCGGCGGGTTGGATATCAAGGTCGGAGAGACTGCACTGAAGCTGAAAACCGGCGATTTGAACGCGACCCTAAACGGTCGGCCCTATCGGATGAAAGCGGCCATGATCGCGGAGGGAGGGGAGAGCTATATCCCCGCCTCCTTATTGTCCGATTCATGCGGCGCGTCGGTGAAGTGGAACGACAAATGGAAGCAGGTCGAGATCTCGTTCGGCAAATCCGTCTTGACCGTCGTATCCGCGGAAACGGCCGCCCTCGTCAAGAAGGCGGCGCAGGGAAGTCTCGCCCGGTACATCGGGAAATCCTATTGGGTCAATCATTTCCAGGATTACGAACGTTTCACGAAGGTGACGATCGTCGACATCTTGCCGGACGATACCGGAGACTTTGCCATCGTCTTCAAGACCCCGTCAGGCAAGAAGCTGACCACATATCCGATGAGGGCTTCTTACATCCCCGATCTGCTTGGCGCCAGCGATACCTTCCTGACTTACGACCCTTATAAGAAATACAAATGGTCGTCTTCCGTGTGGAAGCATGTCAAGGCGGGGGAAGTCGTGCTCGGCATGACCAAGGACCAGGTCGCGCTGGCTTGGGGAGCTCCGGCGAGCAAAACGGTAACGACCGCGAACGGCAAAAAGATCGAAGTCTGGGTGTACGGCAATTTCAACTCCGTCGGTTTCGTGAACGGCAGCGTTGTTTTGATCTATTCCTAATGATTCGTTGACAGGCTGGCGCCGCATCTCTTGGCGCCAGCTTTTTGCTTGCAGGAAGTCGTTTGATTTATCTTCATCAAACTTTTTCATCCCTATCATCGAAAAACCTCATTTCCGCGCTGGATTGCCATGCTTATAATCGAGATAATGATCTTGATGAGGAGGCAGCGGTTATGAATGGATTCCAAGAGCCGCCATTGAAGGCCTATTACGCCGTCATCTTTACGAGTCAACGGACACCCGGGGATAATGGCTACGGGGAAACGGACCGGAGAATGGATGAACTTGTATCGGAGCAGCTCGGATTCCTCGGAGCCGAAAGCGTCAGGAACGAATCTGGATTCGGCATTACGATCTCTTATTGGTCGAGCCTGGAAGCGATCCGGAACTGGAAGAAGAACGAAGCGCACCGAGCCGCGCAAGAGAAGGGCAGGGAAGCCTGGTACGAGAAATACACGGTCCGGGTGTGCAAAGTCGAGCGGGAGTATTCCTTTCAAGCGGAATAAGACGTCACGGCCCGATCGCTCAGCCATCGGCTGCCTCGGTAACGAGGCATTTTTTATTGACGGCGGACCATTTAACAAACAACGATCAGTCGCGGAGTTGCTCGAAAACCGGTTCCATCAGCACGGCATCCGTACGAAACGAGAAGTGCAAAGGGGGCTGGACCGCGGCTCCTGGGCCGCGTTGAAGCACATGTACCCGAATGCCGATATTCCCGTCATCCAATTGTCGGTACATCCTTTTCTGCCGCCAAGGAACAATATAACATCGCTGTGTTTCGATATTGAACCAAGCCAAACGGACGACCAGAGGAGACGGAACATGCCCGCCACGAAACCTTTCGATTCCAAAGCCATCTCACTGCTGAAGGACAAAGTTCGCCTGATCCGATCGGGCAACAAAGCCATATATCTCGTAGGTCCAATCCGATTGCCGGTAAACCTGGACGGGCAGACGATCGAATTCAATTGGTACTGCTGGTTGAATTGCAATGAGGTCACGGAGGATATCGAACGAATCGTCGAGAAGCTGTCCTCCGTCAATCTGGCCGAGTTTCAACAGTCCAGCGTGCTGGTCCACGGGGATTTCCGACATGCCGAACATGCGCTTATCCGATTCCATTCCATCTGCCACACCGGGGACATTTTCGGCAGCAAGCGATGCGATTGCGGTTACCAGTTGAAGCAGTCGATGAAGCACATCGCCGAGAGCGGTCATGGCGCGCTGTTTTATCTGGCGAACCACGAAGGCAGGGGAATCGGGCTCTTCAGCAAAGCCCTTGCCTATATTCTGCAAGAAAACGGATACGATACGGTGGATGCGAACCATATGCTCGGCTTCGCGGACGATACGCGCAGCTACGGCGACGCGATCGAGGTACTGAAGGCGCTCCGGACGAAGCCGGTCACGCTGATCACGAACAATCCCCGCAAGCTTGAAGCCTTAAAGGCGGCGGGCTTGTCCGTCGAGGATCGGGTGCAGCTATGGGGCGACGTGTCCGAATACAACGAGAAGTACTTACGGACGAAAATCGAACGCTCCGGGCATCTGAACGAAGAAGAAGGATGCTGCGATAACGACTAAAACCCGCGCTCGGCGCGGGTTTTACGTTAGCATCATTTCCATCCGGCAAACCGGGCTAGCGAGTCAGTATCTTGTGTTGCCAATCATCTATAATGCCGATTCCACGGTTTCGGTGCCTGCCGAGAGCGTTCCTTGCTGCGGACTTTGACCGGGAGATTTGGCGTCCTTAACCTCCGCTTTGACATCGTGCTTCACTTTCGCCAGGCGAGCCCGTTTCGCGGACAAATGACGTTTCAAAAACGCGACGGTCCGTTCCAATTTCAGGAGGTGCGTTCCTTTCACGAGAACGGCCGTGTTCGGGCCAATCGTCTTGGCCAAAGCCCGATGCAGCGCCGGCCTGGTCTGATAGCTGTGTATGCGGGCCGCAGGGAAACCGGCTTCCTTCGCTCCTTGAGCGATATGAAGGGCTAGCTTGCCGATCGTGAACAAATGGGACAAACCTTTGCTTGCGGCATACCGGCCTACATCTTTATGTCCTTTCACCGCATATTTCCCCAAATCCTTCATGTAGCCGATGACCGCAATGCGGTTTTTCCGGCCGATGGTCGACAACACGTCCAACGCCGCCTTGGTCGCGTTCGGATTGGAGCTGAAGGTGTCGTCGATGATGGTAATCCGGTTCGGCCGTTCCGTCCGGACGAGTCTCCTGTAGGGGATCGGGTACCGGGCGAGACCTCTTCTTATGTGGCCGGTCGAGAAACCAAGCCGATGACTCACGGCAATGGCATTCAACGCGTTATAGACATTGTGCGCCCCTAAGCACGGGATGCGGAATCCCGTGTCTTTGCCGTTTAACCGCACGCGAAAAGAAACCCCTTGCCTGGTGGTTTTCACTTGGCGCGCCCTGTAATCCGCCCGTTTTCGAACGCCTACCGTTACCCGGGTACCTTTAAAGCCTTTGGTCCACAGCAGCTTGGAGTTGGCGTCGTCGGCATTGAGCACGAGCAATCCCGTCGGCTTCATGTATCGGATCATTTCGGATTTGGCCTTCGCGATGCCTTGGACCCTGTTCCCAAGCTTACCGATGTGTGCCGTTCCCACGTTGGTAATGATCCCGACCGTCGGTTGCATGGCTTTGCAGTGCGCCCGGATGATACCGAAGCCCATCATGCCGTACTCCATGACTGCGGCGCGGTGGTGGGAGCGAATCTGTTTGGCGTAACGGCGGGTGGCCGAGACGGAGTTGTGGTTGGAGTAGGTTTTCAATATTTTCCAACGCGTGCGCAAGATGGAGGCGATCATTTCCTTGGTCGTCGTTTTCCCCGCGCTGCCGGTGACGGCGATGACGTGGAGTTTGCGTTTCGCGATGCGAATCCCTCGCTTTCCAATGTCCTTGCCATACCTTATGCCGGGTAAAAATGGTCGGATTAGACGATTGCCGTCTAAAATTTGGGTGTATGGCAGGTGGCGGGAGGGGAGGGTAGACTCGTATAGTGTAGGGGCTCTCGACGAGCGGGAAGCCAATACCTGGAGGAAACGGGGGATCTCGCGAATGCGGTTGCCCAATTTGACGCGTTACGAGTCGATCGGCATCAACCGGACGTTTAATCTGGCAGACGGTCATGCGCATCAGCCGCAATCCGTCTCGCAGCGGCAGATCGTCGGCCGTCTGCCCGAGTTGTTCGACGAGGCGGAATACGCGCGTCAATCCGACTTGGAGGAAGAATTCCGCGGTCTCTTCTACGGCCTGGCTGGACAGCGAACCGCCGCAACGCTTCCCAGAGCGTTATGCTGTTATTCCGCGTCCCTGTCCACCGATTTGATCGCCACTTACGCGGCTTCCAGAGGGCTGCGGGTGGCCCTGCTTCATCCGTGCTTCGACAACCTGGCGACCATAATGAAAAGAAGAGAGGTTCCCTTGGTTCCCTTGAGCGAGCAACAATTGTCGCCGGAACGTTTGGACGACACCTTCGCGAATCTTGCCGCAGACGCCGTATTCCTGACGCTGCCGAACAATCCGACCGGCTTCGAAATGTCCCGCGAAGCTTGGGAACGGCTGGTCTCGCTCTGCGGAAGATTCGATAAGCTGCTCATCCTGGATTTCACGTTCCGATTCTTCTCCCGGCAGCCGTTCTGGGACCAATACGAATTGCTGGAACAATCGGGCATCCGTTATCTCGCCGTAGAGGATACGGGGAAAACCTGGCCCACTCAAGACTTGAAATGCAGCATCTTGGCCATGAGCCCGGATTTGCACGCGGACATTCTCGAGCTGCACAATGACATTTTGCTGAACGTGTCGCCGTTCATTCTGAGGCTGCTCAACGAGTATTTGAAAGATACCGAGCGGGAAGGTCTTCCATCGGCGATATGGGCGACGATCGACCGCAACCGGCAGATGGTGAGGGAAGCGATCGACTCTACATTCCTGTTTCCGGAGAATCCCGATTCGACGATCAGCGTGGAATGGCTCCGCATCCGGAATCCCAGCATCCGCAGCGTGGATCTGGTAGACCGGCTGCATGGGCATGGACTTGGCATCCTCCCGGGCGATCACTTCTATTGGGCGGACTTAAGCGAAGGAGAGCGCTTCGTCCGATTCGCCCTGGCCAGAAGTCCGGAGATGGTCGAGCGGGCTTGCTCCATTCTGCGGGAAGGTATCGGACTTCGATGAAAATCGTCTACTTGGATAAGCCGACCTACATGCCGGATTCGTTCGTCCGCGAGATGGGGAAGCTTGGCGCGTTTGAAATCTACGAAGACCGGCCGGATGAAGAGACGGCCGTTCGCAGGCTGACGGAGGCGGACATCGCCATCGTGGAATGGACCCGGTTGACGGCAGATATGTTCGCGCGGATCCGCAGGCTGCAATATCTGAGCCTCGTCATGACCTCTTGCGATTTGATCGACCTTCCGGCCGCCGGAGCTGCCGGTATCGAGGTTTCCAACTGCCCGACCTATTCCGCGCGGTCGGTCGCAGAGCACGTATTTGCCTTGCTGATGGCGGTAAACCGCCGCATCCTCCATGCGGACCGGACGGTGCGGCAAGGCGGCAGCCATGTTTACGGACCTTTTCTGGGCAAGGAGTTGTTCGGAGCCACGTTCGGCGTCATCGGAACCGGCCGAATCGGACAGGAGGCTGCGCGCATTGCGCGCGGCTTCGGCATGCGGGTGATCGGCTCGAACCTTTCGGGCAGGGAAGTTCCGGGTATCGAGAGGAAAGAGCTGGAGGAACTGATGCGCGAAAGCGATGTCGTTTCGGTACATGCGCCGCACAATGATACGACGAGAGGCATGCTGTCCGCCGAGCTGCTCGCCTCGATGAAACCGTCCGCGATACTCATCAATACTTGCCGGGCCGCCTTGGTCGATGAGGAGGCGCTGTTCTCGCTGCTGCGGGACGGGAGAATCGCCGGCGCGGGGCTGGACGACGTGGCGAAGGTGAGGGACAATCCGTTGTACGCGCTCGGCAACGTCGTGTTCAGCCCGGGATCCGCATGGTACACCCGCGAAGCACGGGACGCGAACATGGTAGAGCTGCTCGAAAATATCCGGAGCTACGTAAACGGAACGCCGAAGAATATCGTGAACGGGAAGTATTTGTCGGGTCGCAGACTCTAATCCGGTGCGCGAAAGCCCCGTTCCTGTGCGGAACGGGGTTTTGGTTTACTTCCACATCGATACGGCAAACACGAATAGCGTCGGCATAACCGGCAGAACGAGCTGCGCAGCGGTTAGCCCGGTCCGTCCGAGATCCGCTTCGCCGGCGAATAAATTGACTCTGTTCGCTTGCCTTCCCTTCTCCCGGTGTACCAAGGGAGCGGACCAAGCCGATTTCTCCCCCGCGACGGGTTCGGAACTCCACCAATCCGCGAATCCGAGCGGGATGGGCTCATTCGAGCCGTCCGCGTACACGACGGTGAAAGTGTCCATACAGCTGCCGTACTGGCCGCTTGCCAAGATGGCAATGCCGCGGTACCGGCCCGCGGGAAGCGGAATCGATTGGCCGGCGCACGCGATATTGTCGCAGCCGCCGGCCGGGGTTGCCGGGAAAATGAACGTCATATCCCCGACCCGAAGCAGCCCGTCTTCGGGCAGTCCTTCCCGTGCATAGCAGTACCCGTCGTTGTCGAAATCCGCCGTGCCCAGGTCGTTCTCGATGCCGATTCCATCGCAGAAGCCGCTCACGTCGACCGGAATGATGAGACGGGCCCTTGCCGCGGAAGACGGGGTTGCCGGTTCCCGGCCGTTCGGCAAAGAGGCGGTCCGCGCGGCGGCGACCGGTGAAGCGAATGCGCTCAGCGCGCGCTCTGCCGCGAGGATCTCGGCTTCCGCCGCGCTAAGGATTTTGGCGCAGACGCTCTCCGTCATTTTCGCGTCCATGCGTTCCGGGGGCAGGTAATTCAGCTTGACGATCATGGCCCGTACGGTGCTCCATTTGTTGGAGATTTGGCGCATTTCCCCGGAAGAGACCGCGAGCATCGGCATCTCGAACCGTTCCGCTACATCATTCAGCATGCTTGCGTAGTTCACTCGAGCCGTGACCAGCGAGTTCAGCTTTAAGAACAGCCATCCGGCCATGAAAAGGGAACGGTTCTCCGCTTCGTCCTCGAACCGGATGGAGGGAAACGCCTCCGCGAAACGGCGGAAACCGTCGGGAGACGAATCGAGGTGCTCCCGGAGCAGCATCCGGATTCGGTCCGTAACGAAATCGCGATCCGCGCCTGGGCCGTCGACGGGTTCGATCGTCATGAAGCCCAGAAGTCCGTCCGTGTATAAATGCCCTGCGAGAAGGGTATTTCTCTTCTGAAAGAACGGGTCGACGACCGTCAAGTCTCCCGACTCAGGATCGAGGCCCGTGACGAGCATGACATGCGTAGGGAAGTGAAGGGTCATATAATTGGGGTCCCACGGACTGTAGTAGGTATCGAGGTTCAAGACGACGGGATTCCCTTTGGCCAGCTGCTCGCGGATCAATGCCAATCCTTCATCGGGATCGGGGTTCCGGTAGATTCGGATCGAATATCCGTGGAGCAGCTCGAGCATCTCGAGCGAGTCGCCGACACCGATCCGCATGCGGCTGCCGAACGTGGAACCCGGGGCGTAAGGAGCGAAATCGAATTTCAGCGCATTCGCGTACATCAGCTTATAACCTTTGCGGAACCAGCCGTCCAGCGTCACGATCACGTCATCGAAACAGTCTCCGCCCGCGCTTTTGAGCGGTTCCACTTCCAGCGCTTTCATCCGGGCGTCCTCCTCTCTATGGGAAAACGGCAGGCCAAGCCGAGAATTCAAGGATAATATTAGACTAGATTAAGCGCCATGTAAACAATTGGTTGATATGAATGCTTTTAGCATTCCTATCTTGACGCGAATAAAATCCGCCAGTATCATAGAAGCAAAGTTCGTAATTAACGCGCGTTTACAGCGAATGACCGCATACTCCCATCCATCTCGCCTCAGCGTCCTCACAAGCTATCTTTTCCTTCAAGATCTATTTCTTCAGCCAGAAGCTTTATCCTCTATCGAAACAACTGGAAATACCGCAAGCAAGCGACTCCTTACTCGCAAATGCAGCCCAGGTATCGATGCGATGGACCAGAAAACGTTTTCGGTTTTTTGGTGACTGGTGATCTCGATCGTAAGGGGGAGGTTTTGCCGATGGGCGTTGGATATCATACCCTGACACATGCGCAAAAACGAGTTTGGTATACGGAGCGCATCTATCCGGGGACCTCACTGCACAACATCACCGGATCCGTCCGAATCCGCGGGCCGCTCGATTTCCGGCTGCTGGAGCGGGCGATCCTGGAACAGGTGCGTTTGCATGACGCGCTTCGGTTAAGGGTGGACGATCTGGACGGTTCCCCGGTTCAGTACACGGCGCCGATCGATCACGCTGCCACCGGGTTCTATGACTTCACAGCCAGCACCGATCCGGAAGCCGATTACTCCCGTTGGGTGGAGAAGACGGCATCCTTGCCGTTCCGACTGGATAACGCGCCGCTCATCGGGTTCCCGATGTTCCGGCTCGCGGAAGGGGACGGAGGGTTTCTCGTGAAATTTCACCATCTCGTCTCGGACGGTTGGTCGAGCAGCATGCTGATCGAGCGGATCCGGGACTCGTACGAACGGCTGTTGAAAGGTGAGCCGGGAGAGGACGGTTCCGCGCCATCCTACCTCGATTACGTCAAGCGGGAAGCCGAATACGTTCGCTCCGCGAGATTCCATCGCGACGGACGGTTCTGGAGGGACAGGCTGGCGGGATGGCCGCCGGAGCAGCCGCCGGAGCCAACCGTTTCGCTGGCGGGCCGGAGAAAAACCTTCCGGATCGACCCGCAACGATCCGCCGCCGTTAAAACGTTCGCCGCGGAAGCCGGCGGTTCACTCACGGGGTTCTTTATCTTTCTGTATCTGCTGTACGCTTACAAGTCAAGCGGCCGACCCGAGACCGTGATCGGAACGCCCGTGTTTAACCGGTCGGGACCGAAGGAGAAAGCGACGGCCGGCATGTTCACGAGTACGATGCCGTTCCGATTCGCGTTCGACGACAACGCCTCCTCCGTCGATACGCTGTCGCGCATCGGCCGTGAACTGGCGCATTGCTACCATCACCAGAAATATCCGTACGATCTTCTGGCGCAAGACTTGCAGCTCAAAAAACGCGGCATCGACCGGTTGTTCGACGTGAGCGTCAATACGTACAACACCCGGGTGATCCGCGAGTGGGCCGGCTGGCCTGCCGAAGTCACGGAGCATCACGGAGGAAACCAGCTATTCTCGCTGCAGCTCGTGGTCAAGGATTGGTCGGGAGACGGCTTGACGGTCGAGATCGATTACAAGACCGCGGAGCGTACCGAGGAGCAAGTCGATGTTCTGTTCAAGCGGTTGATCGCGCTGATGGATAACGTGCTTTCGGCACCGGGGGAGCCGGTCGGACGGCTTACGCTGCTGAACGAGGCCGATAAGCGGCAGTTTGCCGCTTATAACGCGACCGGAGCCGATTATCCGCGGAACAAAACCATCCATCGGCTGGTCGAGGAACAGGCCGAGCGAACGCCGGACGCCACGGCCGTCACGTTCGGGCCGGCACGGCTGACGTACCGGCAATTGAACGAGAAAGCCGATCGGCTTGCCGCATGGCTCGCATCGAGGGGCGTCGGCAGGCAAACGGCGGTAGGCTTGCTCGTCCGGCATGCCACGGAGACGGTGGTCGCCATTCTGGCGGCGCTGAAGGCGGGCGCGGCCTATGTGCCTGTCGATCCCGATTACCCGGCGGAACGGATCGGGTATATGCTCGCGGACTCGGGTTGCGTGCTGCTGCTGGCGAACGTCGCGATCCCGGAGGGGACTGGCTTCGCGGGACCGGTCGGCCGGCTGGACGATCCTGCCCTATATGCAGAGACACCCGTCCGGCTCCCTGAAGCGACGCCTGAGGATTTGGCGTACATCATTTATACGTCGGGCTCGACCGGCCGGCCCAAAGGCGTCATGATCGATCACAGGGGCCTGGTCAATTACATCTGGTGGGCATGCAGGCAATACGTGAAGGACGAATGCGAAGTGTTTCCGCTGTACTCCTCGCTCGCATTCGACTTGACCGTTACTTCCGTATTCACGCCGTTGGTTTCGGGAGGAAGCATCGCTGTATACCGGGACGACGAAGACGAGTACGTGCTTCATCGGATCATGAAGGACAAACGGTCCACGGTCGTCAAACTGACGCCGTCCCATCTGAGTTTGCTGCAAGACTTGGACAACCGGGGCAGCTCGGTCAAACGATTCATCGTAGGGGGGGAAGATTTAAGAACCGATCTCGCCAAGCGCATTCACGACAGCTTCGGCGGACGAATCGAAATTTGCAACGAATACGGGCCGACGGAGACGGTCGTCGGCTGCATGATACACAAGTACGACCCAAGGCGCGACATCCGGGCTTCGGTGCCGATCGGGGTACCGGCGGACAATGTCGGCATCCACGTGCTGGATGCCCAGTTGAATCCCGTACCGGAACAGGTGCTGGGCGAACTCTATATTACCGGCGACGGATTGGCTCGCGGTTACCGGAATCGGCCGGACCTGACCGCGGAGCGATTCGTTCCTTGCCCGTTTCTCCCGGGGAGGCTGATGTACCGCACGGGCGATCTTGCCCGCCGGCTGGAGGACGGCAAGATCGAGTATGCCGGACGCGTCGACCGGCAAGTGAAAATTCGGGGCCATCGGATCGAATTGGGCGAAATCGAACGGGCGCTGACTTCGCACGCGTCGGTGCGGGAGGCCGTCGTTATCGACCATGAGGCGGAGGACGGGGGCAAATGCCTCTGCGCCTATGTAGTCCGTTCATCCGGCGAAGCCGCGGATCTGCTCTCGTACTTGCACGGTATGCTGCCTTCCTACATGATTCCGGCCTCTATCGCGGAGCTGGAGCGAATTCCGCTTAATTCGAACGGGAAGGTCGACCGGGGGCGCCTTCCGGAGCCTTCTTTCGGCCGCGCGGCGGCGCGGCGGGTCCCGGACAACCGGACACAAGGGCAGGAAACCTCCGTACTGATCGTCGCGGCAAGGGACGTTCTGCAGACGGATGATCTAAGTTCGGATGATCATTTCTATCAGGCCGGCGGCGATTCGATCAAGGCGATTCAGCTCGCTTCGAAGCTCCGGAGCGCCGGTTTCTCCATCAAAGTCGCGGACATCCTGGCCTATCCGGTCTTCGGCGAGATGGCGGAGCGGATGACGGCAATCGGTTCGGACGCCCGCGCCGAGGAGCCGGCCGAGGGCGAGGTTCCTTCCACTCCGATATACGAATGGTTTGTCTCGCAGCCGTTTGCCGAAAGGCATCATTACGTCCAATCGGTGCTGTTGCGGTTGAAACGGAGCATGACGGCCCAAGAGGCGGAAACGATCGTGCGCGGTCTGATTGCGCAGCACGATTCGCTTCGTCTCGGCGCCGCTCCGTCGACCCGAGGTCTCCGCTACAACGGGGAGGCGCGGATCGAACCGGTGGAGACATTCGATTTGACCGGTCTCGCGTACGAAGAGCAGCTTCGGCGGATGTCCGAGATCGGGGAGCGGCTCAAGGCCGGTTTCCGCTTGGACCGCGACGCCTTGCTGAAAGCGTGCTTGTTCGAATTGGGAGGCGAGGAGCGCCGGCTGCTGCTGGTCGCTCACCATATCGCGGTCGACGCGGTATCCTGGACGATTCTGCTGGAGGATTTCGTCCGCCTTCACCGGAATCTGACGCTGCCGGAGCCTCTCCCGCTGCCGGCCAAAACGGTTTCCTACCGGCGGTGGGCCGAACATTTGCGAAGCCGGGCGGAGGAAGCGGAGA
The DNA here is from genome assembly GCF_019400745.1 of Cohnella sp. CFH 77786. Taxonomy (GTDB): domain Bacteria; phylum Bacillota; class Bacilli; order Paenibacillales; family Paenibacillaceae; genus Cohnella. The sequence continues at coordinate 215,688 of NZ_WJIB01000005.1, forward strand.
AAGAGCTCCTTTATTGGCGGCAAGTGCTGGAGAAAGGGAATGCCGAGGCGGATCGCCGGTTCATGCCCCGAGCTCGGTCGAGCCGGGAAGGGACGGCGGGGTCGGCGACGGTCATGGAGCGGCTATCGGCCGAGGATACGGAGCGATTGCTCAAGGAGTCCCATGCCGCCTACGGGACGAATACGCAGGACTTGCTCGTCGCGGCACTCGCTGCAGCCGTTTCGGAGACGTTCGGTTTGACCCGTCCCGTTATCGAATTGGAGGGACATGGACGGGAGCCCGGGGATCCGTCCGTCGATCTGTCCCGAACGGTCGGCTGGTTCACTTGCCTGTATCCGGTTCGGCTTCCGCAAGTGGAGGGCATTGCATGGGCGGAACGCATCAAAGCCGTCAAGGAGACACTGCGGCAAGTGCCGTCCAAAGGCATCGGGTTCGGGATATTGACGCGGCTGTCGCGCAGATTGGACGATCCCGGTGCGGGCGCGCGAATCCGTCTGAATTATGTCGGCGAACTGGATGCTTCGCTGGGCGGAGGCGATCTGTTCGCTCTGTCGGACGAGCCTTCGGGATTGGACAGCGGAGCGGGCAACCCTCCGACCGCCCCCTTCGATATCGCGGCAATGGTGATCGGAGGCCGCATGCGCCTCGTCGTCGCGTACGACCGCGCAGCGTTCGATCCCGAGACCGCGACCGGATTCGCCGGGTGTTTCGCCGGCCGGATCGAAGAGCTGATCCGACATTGCTGCGGCGTACGGGAAAGGGTGTACACGCCGTCCGATTTCGCCACCGTCGCCCTGTCCCAGAAGGCGCTGGACAGCTTGTTTCAGTGAAAGTCCCAAGGCCAACTAACCGGGAGAGTGGGGATGAAGAACATGACCAAATCCATGACGACCGCGGCTGATCATCTGTCCATTTTCCAGTACCGAAGAGGACGGGAATACGAGGGCAACCGGTTCGACTTGAGTCCGAGGCCCGAGCGGTTCAAGAAGTACAACGGGCCATGCCTTCGGCTCAAAACTTCGGTTTACAAGGACGAAGGGCTTCGTTCGGTAGGCGGGCTCACCGGCCGGGAAATGCTGGAGCGGATTTTGCTCCCCTCGTTCGGCGTGACCTCCGTCAAGTTTCACGGGCATCAGTCGGAAATGCTGTGGTCGTTTCCTTCGGCAGGGGGCTGCTATCCCGTGGAAATCTACGTGGCCGTCCGGCGTCTTGGAGAGGTGGAGCCGGGACTCTACTACTACTGCGCGCTGGAAACCTCGCTCTACAAGCTGGCGAACGGGCAGGCGGCGGGCGGATTGGCGCCCTCCCTGCGTGAAGCCGACCGGGACGCCGACGTTTACTTCATCCTGTCGGTCGTTCCTTGGCGGACCTGCTGGAAATATTCGCACAAGGGCTACCGGTTCGGTCTGCTCGACGCCGGCCACGTCGCAGCCAATTTTCAGCTCGTCCTGCGGGCGCTCGGTTTTCGCTTCTCCGCTTATACGAGCTTGCATTCGGCGGAGGTTGGAGAGCTTCTTCAACTGGACGAATATGAAATGCCGATCGCCATCATCGCATCGCGTCTCTACGATCCGAAAGCGGACGATCCGGCAAAGCCGTCCGCAACGGACGCGCCGCCCCTCGAATCGCCGATCTCCCGCAAATGCCGGCATTCGGAAGACCCGGACATCCGGTTGTTCGACTGGGAGCCGATTCTGGATTTTCAACGGAAAGTGGAGCTTTCGGTTCGGGAGCCTTCGGACCGCTGGCTGACGCAGCTCTCTCTGCCGTCGGAATGGACGGATTACGGACGGCTTCTCCAACTGATCATCGAGCGAAGGTCGAGTTCCGCTTATACCCGTTGCGAACTTGCGGCCGCGGAATTCCGGGCCATGCTGACCATGATATTCAGGCTCGGCCTTCATTCTTCCTTCCACGCGATCGTACATGGAGTCGAAGGTGTAAGGCCCGGCGTCTACCGATACGAGTACGGCCGGCCGGTCTGTTTGTCGGAAGGAAATTACCGCGAAACGTCGTCGGACATTTGCCTGGGACAAGCGTTCATCCGAGATTGCTCGGTGCTGTTCGTCTTTTCCGTCGACGCTTCGCATATCCCGGAGGACGAATTTTCCCGGTACCAGCAATGCTCCATCGACGGAGGCATGTTGGGACAGATGATGTATTTGAAATCCCAGGAGATGGGACTCGGGTTCTCCATCATCGGCGGTTATTACGACGAGGAGCTTCGGGAACTGCTTCAGCTGCCGCCTACGCACCAAATCGTATGCGCGGGCGCCTGGGGACGCAATGTCCCGGATGCCGCCTCGGTCCGCAAGAACGATCGCTACCAATTGAACAGGCCGCAACGGTAGGAGGGAGCTTATGTCGAGGGTCGTCTTTTTCGGCATCGATCTGCACGGACACGTCAATCCTACGCTAGGCTTGGTCCGCGCGTTGGTCGAACGCGGGGAGGAAGTCGTGTACTATTCGGGAGAAGCTTTCCGGGAACGGATCGAAGCCGCGGGGGCCGTATTCGTGCCTTATGAAGAACCGCTGGGCTTCGGAACGCATGACGGCGGGGGCATCGAGACGTTCCTGATTACGGCCGATTTCATTCTGCGCAGAAGCCGCGCGATCGTGGAGGCCGTCGAGGAAGAGCTGCGCCGCCTGCGTCCCGGCTATATCATCCATGACGCTTTCTGCCATTGGGGCAAGGAATTGGCGCGCCGCCTCGGCATCCCGGGTGTCTCCCTCTTCGCGAACTTCGCTTTCATCGACGAAATGGCGGACCTGGATCCCGATTTCTTCATGGAGAACGTGCTCCGTGCCGGCAACGATCCGCTGTACGTCAAGAACAAAGGGCAGGCCGACGTCTACCGCAAGCTGGCGGCCAAGTTGTCCAAAGTCGTTTCTCTGAAGTACGGCGTGCAGACGGACAGCGTGATCAACGACATCTTCTGCAGCAAGGAGAAGCTGAACCTCGTGCCGACTTCGCGGGAATTCCAGATTTACGAGCAGGCGTTCGACGATAGCTACCGGTTTATCGGATATGCGGTCGAACCGAGGGCGGACGGCGCGGATTTTCCTTTTGAGCGTTTGGACGAACGGCCTCTGGTATACATCGCGCTCGGCACGATTTTCAACGATGCCGCCGAGTTTTACTCGAAATGCCTGAAGGCGTTCGAAGACGGCGGCGTGCAGGTCGCCATGTCCGTGGGAGAGAGCGTTCGGCCGGAGAGCTTGGGGCAGATCCCGGACCATTTCATCGTCCGTCCGTACGTGCCCCAGCTCGAGCTGTTGAAGCGGTCGTCCGCGTTCGTCACGCACGGCGGCTCCAACAGCATCCACGAGAGTCTCTGCTTGGAGGTGCCGACGGTGGTCGTGCCCCAGAGCTTCGACCAGTTCATGGGTGCGATCGCGGTCGAACGGGCGGGGACCGGCATTTACTTGCGGGATCCCGGCATCCGACCCGAAGAACTGGCTTCCGCCGTACGGGCCGTCCGCACGGTGCCGGATTACCGGTCAGCCTGCGCACGGATCAGGCGGACGCTGGAGGCCCCAGGAGGACCGGCGTCTGCCGCGGACGCCGTGATCGCCTTTGCCGAGTCCGAAAACCGGGAGGTGCATCGTCTATGAGGCGGGCGTGGACGCGGGCGATGGCGCTGCTGCTTGCTGCGGCGATCGGGGGAATGCCGCTGTCGTCCGCCGCGGCGGCGCCAAGCGATTCCCGCGTACCGGCAGAGGACCGGCTGCAGGAGATCGACGCTTATGTCCGAGGTCTCATGGCGAAATCCGGCATTCCCGGATTGGCTGTCGCCATCGTGGAAGGGAAGGACAACGTCCTCGTCCGGGGATACGGCTGGGCGGATCGCGCGGCCGAACGTCCCGTTACCGAGCGCACGCTGTTCGAGCTGGGCTCGACGAGCAAGGCGTTCACGGCTTTGGCGGTCATGCAGCTCGAGGCGGAGGGGCTGCTCGATTTGGACGCGCACGTCGACCGGTATTTGCCTTGGCTGCACTTCCGCTTCCGAGGCACCCAGGCACAGGTGACGCTGCGCCAGTTGCTTCACCATACGAGCGGAGTTCCATTCCGTACGATCGGCGACATTCCGGCCGCCGATGACGAAGGCGCGCTGGAACGAACCGTCCGCATGCTGGACGGACTGGAGCTGGCGTTCGAGCCCGGAGAGAAATATTCGTACGCTACGATCAACTATGACGTCCTCGGTCTTATCGTTCAGGAGATCAGCGGGATTCCATTCGAGCGCTACATGAGGGAGCGGATTCTGGCGCCGCTTGGCTTGAACGGCACTTACTTGTACAGAGCGCCGGAAGGCGCCGATATGGCGCAAGGCTACAAGTTCGGCCTGATGAGGCCTAACGCTTACGATGCTCCCGCCTACCGGGGCAATACGCCTGCCGGTTACGTGGTTTCGAGCGCGGCGGATATGGCTTCATGGCTCAAGGTCCAGCTTGGCGTTTCCGACACGGGCTCCATCGATCCCTCGCTCGTTCGGCGGACCCAACTGCCGGATAGGACGGTCGCACCAGGCGCGGACGGCGCTTCATACGCCGCCGGCTGGGCGGTTTTCCAGCGCGGGTCGGGAGAGCTGTTGCACGACGGCAGCAATCCAAACTTCTCCTCTTACGTAGTTATCCGGCCCCATGACGGCATTGGCGTAGCGGTGCTGGCGAATCTGAGCAGCGCCTATACGCAGACGATCGGCCAAGGCGTCATGAACCTGATCATTGGCAAAAAGCTGCCGGACCCGGCCGGCGACCTGTACCGAAGCATGGACGGAACGGCTTCCGCCGTGTTGTTCCTGTCGGTGCCGCTGATCGTTCTCACTTTGTGGCGGCTCGGGGTTTCCTTGCTGCAGGCCGCGCGGGGAGAACGCCGCTGGAGAGGCGGTCCCGCCAGGACGACCCTCTCGGTTGCCGTGCTTGCGGCGGTGCTCGGCGGGTTCGGTTACTGTCTGTTGCGGATGCCGGATGTGCTTTACGACGGGTTGAACTGGCGCTTTATGGCCGTATGGGCGCCGTTTACGCTGTCCGCCGCCGCCGCCGCCGTTTTCGCCGCCGCTTTTCTGTTCGGCCTTTACTATACTTTCACGCTGCTATGTCCGAAGACGGACGAGCGAATCTGGTTTCCGCTCATCGTCTTAAGCCTGGTTAGCGGCTTCGGCAACGCCTTGATCATTTTCGTCGTGAACCAAGCCTTGAACCGGGGGGAGGACGCCCCGTTTCCGGGCGGCTTGCTGATGTATCTCATCGCGGGCATCGCCGTATACGTCGTGGGTCAGAAGCTCGTGCGCACCCGGCTGATCCGGATGTCGAACGATATGGTTTACCGCAAGCGGACCGAGCTGACGAGCCGCATCCTGAACGCCTCCTATCGCCGCGTGGAGCAGGTCGAGTACGGAAAGATCCAGGCGGCGCTCAACAACGACACCGAGACGCTCAGCGACTTCTCGAACATCGTCGTCACGGGGGCCACCAGTTTCGTCACGCTGATGTGCTGCTTCGTGTATATGGGGACGATCAGCGTCTACGGGCTGCTCGTTTCGCTGTTGGTCATCGTCGGGGCTGCCGGCCTCCATTTCCTGTTCGGCCGGCAAGCCCAGCGCATATGGGAGCAGACGCGGGACATCCAAAATGCGTTTTTCGCTTTTATTCACCACATGACATCGGGCTTCAAGGAACTGAGCCTTCACGAAGGCAAAAGGGCCGGCTTCCGCGACGACATGATCGCCAGCTCCCGGCTATATCGCGACACGCGGATCCGGGGCGAGATGAAATTCGCGAACGTCAACGTGATCGGCGAGCTGTTGTTCTCCCTGGTTGTCGGCGTCATCGCGTTTCTGTTTCCGGTGCTTTTTCCGGCCATGCAGCAGGCATCGATCCGGTCGTACGTCTTCGTGCTTCTATATATGACCGGCCCCATTCACGGCATTCTCGGCACGATTCCGAATCTGATCCGGCTGCGGATCAGCTGGAAGCGAATCCAAGCGTTGGCCGAGGAGCTGGACTCCGTCCGGGAGAAGAGAACGGCGGGGACGGAAGAGGAGACGCCGGCCGCGTTTCAATCGCTGGAGCTCGACCGGGTCGTATACCGCCATCCTTCGCCGGAGGAAGGACAGCCGTTTGCGGTCGGACCGGTCAGCCTCTCGTTCCGGGCGGGCGAAATCACGTTCATCACGGGAGGGAACGGAAGCGGGAAATCGACGTTGGCCCGCTTAGCCACCGGTCTCTACGCGCCGGACGAAGGTACGGTGCGGGTGAACGGCATCCCGATGGAGCCGGATCGCCTGGGGCGCCATTACTCGGCCGTCTTCAGCGATTTCCACTTGTTCGAAAAGCTGTACGGCCTCGATGCAGCCGCTCTGAGAGGGAAGATCGACGAATATTTGTTCCTGCTCCGTCTGCACGACAAGGTGCAAATTCGGGAAGGGACGCTCGGCACGCCGGGACTTTCGACCGGTCAGCGCAAGCGGTTGGCGCTGCTGATCAGCTACTTGGAGGACCGGCCCGTCTACTTGTTCGATGAATGGGCGGCCGATCAGGATCCCGAATTCCGGCGTTTCTTCTACGAAACGCTGTTGCCCGAACTGAGGGAACGGAACAAATGCGTCATTGCCATTACGCATGACGACCGGTACTTCGGCATGGCCGACCGGATCGTCAAGCTGGAGCTGGGCAAAGTGACCGCGATCGAATCCGCCGGCAGACTCGCGGACGAAGCGCGCGCCGAAGCGGCGGGATGACCGAAAGGAAGGGGGGTGTCCGTGTCATGAACGGCGCCGCGAAACTGGACCGCACGAATATCGAGGACATTACAGCCTTGACTCCGACGCAGGAAGGGCTTCTCTACCACTACCTTAGCGGCAAGGAAGACGGGCGCTATGACCAGCAGCTTAGCCTCCGCTTTTCCGGGGAACTGTGCATGGAGACGCTGCGCGCCGCTTGGCGGCACGTCGCCCGAACCAATGAAATGCTCCGGACGGTGTTCCGATGGGAGAAGCTGGAGCATCCCGTGCAGATCGTACTGCGAGAGCATGAGATTCCGGTCGAGGAGCGGGATTTGTCCGCCTTTCCCGCCCCCGAGCGGGAAAGGCGCCTGGAAGAGGCGCGGGAGGCCGACCGTCGGGAAAGGCCCGACCTCACGGTCAAACCGTTCCGCGTTCTCGTATGCAAACTGGACGACCGCGGCTTCGAAATGATCGTCAGTTGGCACCATATTTTGTTCGACGGATGGAGCAACGCCATTGTATTGAAAGAGTTCATGCAAGCGTACGACGCCTTCCTGGCGGGTGCGAAGCCGCATCTGCCCCGAAAAACGAAGTTCAAGGCGTTCGTCGCCTGGCACCAGCAAGCTCAAGCGGAACGGGAAAGCAGGCGGAGTTATTGGGAGGGGGCATTCGCCGGTCTTGCGGACCGCGCGCTGCTTCCGTTCGAGGGAGACGACGGGGAAGAGGGGGAACCGGGACGGCACGTGGCGGCGTTCGAACCTCGCATCATTACGCGTTTGGGCGAATTCGCCAAGCAGCGGAATGTTACGGCGGCGTCCGTGCTGTACGCGGTATGGGCGTTGCTGCTGCATAAGTACGGCGGAGGAGCCCGCGACGTCGTGTTCGGCACGACGGTTTCCGGCCGAACGCCTGAGATCGACCGGGTGGAAGAGATGGTCGGGCTGTTCATCAACACGGTTCCGCTTCGCGTTACCGTGGACGAATCGGCCTCTGCGGAACAGGCAGTGCGGACCGTGGATGGCTTGCTTAGGGAACGGGAGCCCTACGAGAATACGCCGCTGACCGACATCGTACGCTGGAGCGGATCGGAAAGCGCGGACGAACTGTTCGAGACGGTCGTCGTGCTCGACAATTATCCGTTGGACGTTGCCGCCTTTCGGTCCGGCAATCTGGCCGTCACCGGACATCGGATGCGGGAGGCGACTCATTACCGGCTCGCGCTCGGCATTCATGCTTACGGGGAGTGGAAGGCGGAGTTCGAATTCGACCCGTCGAGCCTTTCCGGCGGAGACGTCGGGAGAATGGCGGATCATTACATGCATTTGTTGCTCCAGGTGCTGAGCGATCCGCAGTCCCCCGTCGGCGAACTCGAACTGGCGACCGGGCCGGAGCGGGAGCGGATCTTGACGGTCTTCAACCGCCCCGTTGGGGAGCGCGGAACGGAATTGGCGCACCGCGCGTTCGAAGCTCAGGTTCGGGCGACGCCCGATCATCCGGCGGTCATTAGCGACGGACGCAAATTTACGTACCGGGAAATCGACGAAAGCGCCGATCGGCTTGCCCGTCGGCTCGTTCGCGCAGGCGTCGCGCCGGACAGGCTGGTCGCGCTTGCGTTGGAACGGTCGGCCGATTTCGTGGTCGCCATGCTGGCCGTGCTCAAAGCCGGCGGCGGCTATATCCCGATCGACGTTTCTTTTGCCCCTGCTCGAATCGATTACATCTTGAAAGACAGCGCCGCGGATATCCTGATCGTGCGGGACGGGGCGCCGAACGTTCCGGCTTTCGAAGGGAAAGTGATCTCGATAGGCGGGGAGGACGTTTCCGCGGAGCCGGCCGATGCCGGAGAACCGGAAAGCGGCTATGCGAATTCGCAGCCTCCGCACCGGCCGGATCAACTCGCGTACGTCATCTACACGTCCGGCTCGACCGGCAGGCCGAAGGGCGTCATGACCGAGCACCGACATCTGCTCGCATACGTGAGGGCGTTTCAGCGCGAATTCCGTCTCGGGCCCGGCGACGTCGTGCTCCAGCAAGCCTCGTGCTCGTTCGACCATTTCGTCGAGGAGGTTTACCCCGCCTTGCTCAGCGGAGGGGCTGTTCTCATCGCAAGGCGCGAAGACGCGCTCGATCCCGGCCGCCTTACGCGGCTGATCGAAGACAACGGCGTAACGGTCGTCACCGTGCAGCCGCTTATGCTGGCCGAGCTCGATAAAAGGGACGGAGCGGCTGGCGTGCATACGTACATCAGCGGCGGGGACGTTCTCAAATACGAGCATGTCTCCCGACTAGTCCGCCGGGCGAGAGTTTACAATTCCTACGGACCGACGGAGGCGACGGTATGCGCCACGTATTGGCGCTGCGGCGCTCGCCCGCTCAAGAGCATCCCGATCGGGATCCCTATCGAGGGTTACAACGTGTATGTCGTCGATCGGCGCGGCCGCCTGCAGCCCGTCGGGATTCCGGGCGAAATCTGCATTTCCGGCAACGGCGTCGCGCGGGGGTATTTGGGCAATCGGGAACTGACCGCCGGCAAATTCGTCCCCGACCCTTACAGGCCCGGAGAAACGATGTACAAAACCGGGGATATCGGCGTTTGGCGTTCCGACGGGAGTCTTCGGTTCATCGGCCGCAACGACGAACAGGTGAAAATCAGGGGGTATCGGATCGACCCGCGCGAAATCGAGCTGGCGCTGCTCGAGCATCCGGCCGTCTCCGAAGCCGTCGTGCTGGCTGTGGATGACGCGGCGCGGGCGAAGGCCATCGCCGCCTACGTTGCGGCGGCCGGCGGGACGACGGCCCGCGAGCTTCGGGAGCATGTCGGCACGCTTCTGCCTCCGTATATGATCCCGTCCTTCTACTACCGGATAACGTCCGTGCCGAGAACCGGCAACGATAAGGCCGACAAGCAGGCATTGCTCCGATGCTCCGACCTGCTTCCGTCCGGTCACGACGACGGCGGGGAGCGGAGCGATACGGAACGGGCCGTTGCCGGCTTATGGCGAGAGGTGCTGAAGCTGGAGTCGTTCGGCGTGCACGATCACTTCTTCGACATCGGCGGCAATTCCCTGCTTCTCATGCAGCTCCAGGCGAGATTGGAACAAAGGTTCGATGCCGGAATCTCCGTTTCGGACCTGTTCTCGCTTCCGTCGGTCTCGAAGCAAGCCGCGCGGCTCGATGAGATAAGGAATACCGCGGAAACCGTTGCGATAGCCGATTACCAGACGCTCCCGGCCGAGTTCTTCGGCGTTCGGCTATCAGGCCGTTGGCGCGAAGGCCTCGTCCGGTCCCGGATCGAGCCCGCGCTGGCCGCGTCGCTAACGCGCATCGCGTCCGAGTTTTCGGTGGAGCGGTACGACGTGCTCGTGTCCATGTGGGGCTATTTGTTCGCCGAAGCGGCCGGCAGCCGCACCGCGACGTTTCATCTCGGCATGCCGGATGGCCGGTACGCGGTTCCGTTCCGGCTCGATCTGGACCGGCTGCGCGATTTTCCGGAATTATTCGTCACCGTCCGATCGCGAAGGAAGGGGGCGGAGCCGCCGGAGACGTACCGGCTGGACCGGGTCGGCCGGTTCGTGCCGGAGCGGAACGCCTCCGAGGTGCTGCCCATCGTCTTGCGCGAAGAAGCTTGGGCGGAGGAACGGTCCGATCTGTTCGACCTGATTCTCGGCTTGGGGGATGAGGAAGAGGACGGTGGCATGCGCTTGTCGCTGCGGTTTAACGCAGGCCGCCTGTTGCAAGAAAGGGCGGAGTGGCTGGCGGAATCCTATCTCCATTTGCTGAGGCAGTTGTCAGGCATCGGCGCAAAGGCATGAAGGTCGGAGAACGACGAAGGAAGCCGAGGAGGGAGATCGGGATAGACGAGGAAGCCATGAAAGTCGAGGAAGCCGGGAATGGGGAAGAAGGCATCCAGCCTGGAACGGGTGAACCGGTTGAGCGGGGAGTACGCGGCTTCGGCCGCCACGGAAAGGAGCGGTAAGGGAACGCATGGCGAAGTGGGCTCATCTATATCCCGGACAGGGATCCCAATACGTCGGAATGGGCAAAAAGCTGCGGGACGATTCAGAGACGGCTCGCCGCGTGTTCGAGGAAGCGGACGATCTACTCGGCTTTCGTCTGAGCAGCGTCATTTTCGAAGGCGATCCGGAGCGCCTGACCCGGACCGATATGACGCAGCCGGCGCTGCTCACGGTCAGCGTCGCGGCTTTCCGCGTGCTGACGGAGCGGACCGGCGCAGAGCCCGATTACGCGGCGGGTCACAGCCTCGGCGAATGGTCGGCCCTTGCCTGCGCGGGGGCAATCGGCTTCTCGGACGCGATCAGGCTCGTTTCGCTGCGGGGGCGGCTGATGCAAGAAGCGGCGGAGGAAGGCGGGGGAGCGATGTGCGCCGTCCTCGGCATCGACCGGGAAGCGGTGGAGGAAACATGCCGCGGTCTCTCCGCTCCCGGAGCGGAAGTGGTCGTCAGCAATATCAACTCGCCCGGACAAACGGTGATTTCCGGCCGGGCGGATGCCGTTCGGCAGGCGTCGGAGAGACTGGAGCGCCTTGGAGCGAGAACCGCCTACTTGAACGTGGGAGCGCCTTTCCATAGCCCGCTCATGGCGCCGGCGGCCGAACGGCTGAGAGCGGAGCTTAAGCCGCAAGCCTTCACGCTTCCCCGGTGGCCGGTCGTCTCCAACGTGACGGCGGTCCCTTACTCGTCGCCGGAAGAGATCGTACGCCTGCTCGCAGAGCAGATCGTTGCGCCGGTTCGGTGGGAGGAGACGATGCGGTTTTTGCGCGGGGCGGGCGTGACGGCCGTCGTCGAGATCGGCCCGATGACGGTGCTGACGCGGCTGGCGAAGGCAATCGAGAAGGAAATGTCCGCTTTCTCTTTCGAAAAACCCGAGCAATGGACCGAGCTGCGCGAAGGCATGAAGCCGTTCCTGGAACGGTCATCCCCGGCCGCGCGCCGCTTCGTGGCCCGATGCCTGACCGCCGCAGCCGGAACGCGCAACCGCAACTGGGACGAACGGGCCTACCGCGAAGGCGTGATCGAACCGTACCAGGCGATCGAAGCGATCCAAGCGAGGCTGGACGCGGAGGATCGCGGACCCGATATCGGGGAGATGGCCGAGGCGCTCTCGCTGCTCGTCCGGATTTTCGAAACGAAAGGCGTGCCGTCGGCGGAACGCGTAGAGAGGCTGTTCGAAATCGTCGAGCGCACAGGAACGGGTGACCGGTTCCCGCAATACGCATTGCGCGTTCCGGAGCCGGCAACGGCACCCGCAACGGATTCGGCTCATCCGGGAGGTGCGGCGAATGGACTTCGGATCGGTTAAGCTTCGCGGCCCGGAACCCAAGGAGGCCGCGCCGTGGCCGGAAGAGCCGTCCGAAGCGGATATCGCGATCATCGGCATCGGACTGAAGCTTCCCTTCGCGGAGACGGAAGCCGAGCTATTGGAGCTTCTGCGCGCCGGCAAGGACGCCGTGCGGCCGTTGCCGGCGCGCCGCAAAGCCGACGCGGACGGCTATTACCGGTCAGTCGGAGAAGATCCGGCCGGCGTGCGGTACGGGGAAGCCGCCTACTTGGACGAGATCGACCGTTTCGACTACGCCTTCTTCAAACTATCCCCCAAGGAAGCCGGCCTGCTCGACCCGAACCAGCGGCTGTTCCTGGAGACCGCTTGGCATGCGCTCGAGGATGCCGGTCTCGGAGGCCGTTCCCTGGAAGGGAGCCACACGGGCGTTTATGTCGGATACGGTTCGGACGCGGATTACAAGCGGATGATCGACCGGGTGGAGCCGGAATCCGCTTCGATGGCGATGCCCGGCAACGTGCGGCCGATCATCGCGAGCCGGCTCTCGTATCTTCTCGACTTGAGAGGTCCGAGCCTCATCGTGGATACTACCTGCTCTTCGTCGCTGGTGGCGGTTCATATGGCTTGCCAGGCGCTTCGCGCCGGAGAGTGCGAGCTTGCGATCGCCGGCGGCATCCAGTTGCACCTGCTGCCGGTCCGGGAATTCGAGGTCGGCATCGAATCGTCGACCGGCCGGACACGCACGTTCGACGACGCGGCGGACGGCACCGGCACCGGCGAGGGGGCCGCGGCGGTCGTGCTCAAGCCGCTGCGGCGGGCGACGCGGGATCGAGACCCGATCTACGCGGTGATCAAATCGAGCGCCGTCAACCAGGACGGAAACTCGGTCGGCATCACGGCGCCGAATGCCGACGCCCAGGCGGACGTTATCTCGGAAGCGTGGCGGCTGGCCGGCATCCGGCCGGAGACGGTCGGTTTCATCGAAGCGCACGGCACCGGCACCAAGCTTGGCGATCCGGTCGAACTGGAGGGAATCCGAAGGGCGTTCGCCAGGTTCACCGACCGGAAGCAATTCTGCGCGGTCGGCTCCGTCAAGAGCAATTTCGGCCATCTCGATAACGCGGCCGGCATCGCCGGCTTGCTCAAGGCCGTACTGTCGTTGAAGCACCGGCTGCTGTTCCCGACGCTGCACGTCGAGCGGCCGAACCGGAACATTCCTTTCGTCGAGTCGCCGGCATACATCAACACCCGCCTGACGGAATGGGAAGAGGGAGAGGAACCGCTGCGCTGCGGCGTCAGCTCGTTCGGGATCAGCGGCACGAATTGTCACGTGGTGCTCGAGCAGGCTCCGAAGCGGCCGGCAGCAACAAGGATCGCCCCATCCGGCTCGCACTCCGAAGCCGAAGGTGAACCGGCGGGGCACGAATTGCTGCTGCTCTCGGCCCGTTCGGAAGCCGCGCTGCTCGAATTGGCGCGCCGGTGCGCGGACTTCCTGGATGCAAACGGCCAAGTCCCGTTAGCGGATGTATGCTATACCGCCGCCGCCGGTCGCGGACATTATCCCTATCGGCTGGCCGTCGTCGCCGGTTGCCATCGGGACTCGGCCCTCGCACTCCGCTCGGCGGTTCCCGATCACGTCCGCGGACCGTGCGCCGCGGATGGGGCCGCCTCCCAGGCCTTGAAAGAGGCGATTCGCCGCTTTGTCCGGGAAGGCAGACGCGATCCCGAGCGTCTCACACAGCTGGGAAGGCTATACATGGACGGGGCGGATGCGGATTGGAGACGCCTGTACGAAGGCCGGGAGGTCGCCAAGGTCAACCTCCCCGCCTATCCGTTCGAGCGGAAGAGATGCTGGCTGCGGTTGCCCGCGGAGGCGGATGCCGAGAATTCCCATGAAGCGTTCGCGGGAGGGAAAACCTCGGCTTCCAGCCTATATCATCGGCTGGAATGGCGGCAGAAGCCGCTCGTTTCTCGGAAACCTGCTCCCGGCGTTCTGCCTCCCATTTGCCTGGTAAGCTCCGGCGAACCTTTGGCTGCGTTGCTCGCTGCGCGCCTTAGAACCGAAACGGGTGCCGAAGTGACGGAAGCTTCGGTCGGCACGCAAGGGAAGCAGGGCGCCATGCCGATTTCGCGGTACGCCGAAGCGTTTCGGCATCTCTTCGAATCCACTTCGTCTTCCGGACCGCGGCGAATCGTTTTGCTCGATGGCGGGGAGGCTGCGGAGCCGGGGGAAGTTCCCGGCATGGGAGCGGACGTCCATCGGCTGCTTGGCCTCCTGAGGACGCTTGCTGAGGAACCGTCCGGCCGCTCGGCCGAGCTTTTCCTCGTGTCCAACCGCGCCCTCCCGGACGTCGGGACGCACGCGCAAGGAAACCCGGACCGAGCCGCCCTGTTCGCGATGGCCAAGGCGGTTCACTGGGAGATGCCGCATGTTCGCGTGCGATGCATCGATTATGGAGACGAAGCGGAAGATTTGGCCGGCTTGGTCGCGGAACTGTCGGTTCCTCCGCATGAAGGCGGCGAGTACAAAACGGCTTACCGCCTGGGCGCGCGTTACGTGGAAAGGGTGTGCGAATGGGAACTTCCGTCGGAACCCAAGGATCCGGTAGGTTGGCGAACGGAAGGCGTCTACGTCATCACGGGCGGATTGGGAGGCATCGGCTTGCTCGCCGCCGCCCGGATCGCTGCCCAGGGGCCGGTGCGGATTGCCCTGCTCAACCGTTCCGCGTTCCCGCCGCGCGAAGAATGGGAGACCCTCGCATGCGGTTCCCCGGACTCGGAGACAACGCACCGGATCAGGGCGATCCGGGATATGGAGCGGTCAGGCGCTCGGGTGGAGTGCATTCGCGCCGACGTGTCGGACGAGCACTCCCTTCGGGAAGCGTTGGACGGGCTGCGGAAGCGGCATGGCCGGATCAACGCGGTCGTGCATGCGGCGGGAATCGGCGATGGGGATTATCTGGCCAGGTTGACGGAGGATGGCTGCGAGAAGGCGGCGGCCGCGAAAACGAGGGGCGCCTGGCTGCTGGATCAGCTTACGAGCCGGGACGAGCCGGATTTCTTCGTCATGTTCTCCTCGGCGATTACGCTGGTCGGGGGCATCGGATCGGGACCGTATGCGGCGGCGAATGCCTGGTTGGATGCGTATGCCGCGAACCGCCGCGCGGAAGGCTGCCGGATGCTCTCGATCGGCTGGCCCGCCTGGGACCGGACAGGGTTGTCCGCTGCCGACGCGCCGGACGAACGCAAGGAGCTGTTCCGGTTGCTGCCCGCAGACCGCGGCGTCGACGCTTTCGAGGAGCTGCTCGGCGTTCGGATCGCCCACGCGCTGGTAGGGGAATGGAACCGCGACGGCTTGCTCTTCGAGCTGGAGGAGAGACTGCCTTTCCGCTTGGAAGAAGAGGCGGCCGCGTCTTGGCATCGCAAGGCCTCCGAAGCCTCGGGAGCCGCTTCCCGGCATGCCGCTCCGATCCGTCAGGTGAAGCTGAAAGGCAAGACCGGCGGGGGCGGCTGCACGGAGATCGAAACGAAGGTCGCCAGCGCTTGGATGCAGGTGCTGGGCTACGAGGAGCTCGGCGTCGACGATAACTTTTTCGAGCTGGGCGGCGATTCGATTCTGATCACCAGGCTGCACGCCCATATCCGGGAGTCGTTCCCGGGAAGGACGACAATCGCCGATCTGTTCGCGTTTCCGACGATCGCCAAGCTGTCGGCTTTCCTGCAAGCATCGGAAGAGGCGGAAACGGGCCGGAACGGGGCCGCGCAGGAGGAACCGGCCGCTTCGGCGGCCGTTCGCGGCGGAAACGGAACAGACCGCGAACCCGGCCGCGGCGACTCGCGCATGCCTGCCGCCTCGGACATCGCGGTGATCGGATTGACGGTGCGGCTGCCCGATGCGCCGGATCTGGATGCTTTGTGGGCCAATCTCGAGACCGGCCGGGAGTCGATCGGACCGTACCCCGCGGCCAGGCAAGGCGACGCCAGCCGATTCATTCTGAACTTCACGGACGTGAAGGAGGACGACATCCGATTTAGCCACGGGGGGTATTTGGACAGCGTCGACGGGTTCGACAGCGGCTTCTTTCAATTGTCTCCCCGGGAAGCTTCGCTCATGGATCCGAACCAGCGGTTGTTCCTGGAAGCTTGCTGGGAGGCGATCGAGGACGCCGGATACGGCGGCAGGCGGCTGAAGGGCACGCGAACGGGCGTCTATTTGGGTTACGCGGATTGGCCGGTTTACGGGCAGTACATCACGAAGAAGTTTCCGCCGCTCATCCATGCCGCGGGCGCCGGCAACACCCCGTCGCTGATCGCCAGCCGCATCTCGTATTTGCTGGATTTGCAAGGCCCTGCCATACTCGTCGACACCGCCTGTTCCTCTTCGCTCGTCGCCGTTCACATGGCTTGCCGGGCGATCCGAAGCGGGGAGTGCGACATGGCGATCGCCGGAGGCGTGAAGGTGTGCCTGATGCCGGTGGAGGGCGTATTCGAGATCGGCATCGAATCGTCCCGCCGGCAAACCCGCGCATTCGACGACGACTCGGACGGCACCGTGTGGGGCGAAGGGACGGTTGCCCTGCTGCTCAAACCGCTGGAACGGGCCTTGGCGGATCGAGACCGCGTATACGCGGTCATCAAGGGAACCGCGATCAACCAAGACGGCTCTTCCGCCGGCATCACCGCGCCGAACGCGCAAGCGCAGGAGAAGGTGCTGGTGCAAGCCTGGGAGGACGCGGGAATCGATCCCGAAACGATTGCCTATATCGAAACGCACGGAACCGGGACCAAGCTCGGAGATCCGATCGAGATCGACGGCATTCAGCGGGCTTTCGGCCGCTATACGGACAAGAAGCAATTTTGCGCGATCGGCTCGGTCAAGTCGAACATCGGGCATCTCGACAGCGCCTCCGGCGTCGCCGGGCTGGCGAAAGCGATCGCGTCGCTTACGCGCCGGCAGCTTGCGCCGACGCTGCACTTCGAACGGCCGAACCGGAACATCGCGTTCGAGCGGTCGCCCGTATACGTGGCGGACCGTCCGTCCGCCTGGGAGACGGACGGAGTTCCGAGACGATGCGGAGTGAGCTCGTTCGGCTTCAGCGGGACGAACTGCCATGTCATTCTTGAGGAAGCTCCTCCGGACCGCCAAGAGCAGCCGACCAGCTCCGAGCCGGAGCAGTGGCGGATTCTCGCGCTGTCCGGGAAGAACGCGGAAGCGCTGCGGCAGACGGCGGTACGCTATCGGGAGTTCCTGGCCGGGAGCCGGGATCGCCTCGACGATATTTGCGCGACGGCGAACGCGGGAAGAGGGCATTACTCCCACCGCCTTGCCTTCGTTTTCCGCAACCGAAACGAATTGAGGCATTTGCTGGACAAGGCAGTGG
This sequence comes from Cohnella sp. CFH 77786, assembly GCF_019400745.1. GTDB lineage: Bacteria > Bacillota > Bacilli > Paenibacillales > Paenibacillaceae > Cohnella. Next base: position 233,095 of record NZ_WJIB01000005.1, read on the forward strand.
AGGACTTGCCGGAGGGCGGGTTTCCGGCAGGGGTTTACCGAGGCGAGCACCGCTTGGTGGCCGCGGACCGCGAGAAGCCCGCTCCCGGACAGCTGACGCCCGCCGTCCGGATTCAATGGAACTCGGAAGCGGCGGAAGCGGTGGAAAGCCTGCGATCCGGAGCGGACGTTGAATCTTGGCGCGAACTGGCCCGGTTGTACGCGGCCGGAGCGGATGTCGATTGGGAGCGGCTGTATGAGGGAACGGACGTCCGTAAAGTCCGCGTGCCGATCTATCCGTTCCAGCGTGCCCGCTGCTGGATCGAGCCGGAGCCGGCAGCGAATGCGGCTGCGGAATCCATGCGGCCATCCATAACGGTCAAAGGCCGCGAAAACGGACGATACGAACCGCTGGAGCTGCTGCTGGCCGAACTGTGGGGGCGATTGCTCGGCGTCGGAGAAATCGACGTTCACGACGATTTCTTCGAGCTGGGCGGCCATTCGCTGCTGACGATCGAAATGGAAACGGAGCTCGAGCGCAAGGGCATCAAAGTCGATGCCGACGATCTGTACCGGTACCGGTCGGTGGGCCGTCTGGCCGAATACATCGCGGGCATGAACGGACCTTCCGCGATGAGAGGGATCGCGGAACCGCCCGCAGAGCCCGTAACCGAACCGGTGCGCATGCCGGAACGTTCGCCCGTTCAGGCCGCAACCGAAGACGAGGAAGGGCTTTACGAGTCCGCCCCGGAACGGCACTACCCGCTTCTCCTCCCGCTGGCCGCGCAGGCGGCGGAGACGCTTGTGCTGCCGGGAATGGAGCCTTTTAACGACATTTTTTACCGCAACTGCTTCTTCAACTCGACGTTCCCGGTCGTCCGGAGCTTCGGCCGCAGCATCGCCCCTTTCTTGGCGAACGATCTCATCGTATATGAAGGGATGGACGGAACATTCTCCGCCGGCTACGTGTCCGTCCGGCCGATCGGGGAGGTGTTCGGCATGGCCGGTCTTGCGGCCGATATAAGGTACGGCAGCGACAACATCGTGGTCGAACTGCTTGAACACTTGTCGGCGGGCAAGCCGACGGTCGTCTGGGTGGATTGCTATTACGAGTCGATCCGCCCCGACGCCTATCGAAAGCAGCATATCGACCATACGCTGCTCGTATTCGGTTTCGACAGGAGAGAACGGCTGTTCCATATCGTCGAACACGATCGCAGGGAAAATTTGTCCTACCGTCGGCGCACGCTGCCATTCGATGAGATGGCCCGCGCGTTCGAAGGGTTCGACCGTCATTACGTCCAAACGGGGCTTCATGCGGCGACGCATTACGTGTTCTCCCCGTCGGGCGGCGCCGATACCGACCCTGTGGGCATGCTTGCCCGGAACTTGGAGACCGGACGGCGCGCCTTGGAGGAAAGCCTGAATGCGCTCGACCGGTTCATCGCGGAATACGCCCGTCATACCGAATCCGCAGCGCGCTTGAAGACGAGTGCGGAGCAGTGGGTCGCCTTCATGAACGAAGCGGTGGCGGCCAAGCAGACGGAACGTTACCGGCTGGAGCTGATGCTGCCCGGAGCGGAGCGCGAGCGCATGCTGATCGATGAGGCCCTTGCCGGATGGGATTATGTCCGTAAGGGGGTCGCGCGTTTCATGTACGGCGGCGAGTTTCGCGCGCAAACGTTCGCGGCGGGGCTGGAGCGGCTATACCGGCTGGCTGAAGCCGAGGGCGAGCTGATGCGGTCGCTGCCGGCAAGCCTGGAAACGCATGCGAAGCGGATTCTATGATCGATTACCGAGGAGGAGAAGGACATGGCGCAGGAGATTCGGGACAAAGTGCTGGTCATGCTCAAAGAGGTGCTGGCGGAAGAGGGCGAACGGCTGGAGGAACTGGGTCCGGACGACGACTTGTCCGGATTCGGCGTCAATTCGATGACGTTCATCCGCCTAGTCCTCGCTCTGGAAATGGAGTTCGGGGTCTCTTGGGACGACGACGACTTGCAATTCCAGAACTTTACCACCGTGAACAGCATCGTCCGTTACGTGGAACGATCTCTCGCGGAGTCGGCTTGATTCGGTCATCCGCGAAATCCCAGTCATACCGATCCATGATCCATTAAGGAAAGCGGGTGAAGATCATGTGGACGAACGCAGGAACACTGAGGGACGAGAAGCTGGTCGAGCACGTGCGGAATCTCGCCCCGCAAATCAGGCAACTGACCATTTTTCCATCCGAAATCTGCAATTACAGGTGCTCCTTCTGCCATATTTGGGGGGATACCGGCTGGGCGCTCAAGGAGCCGCAGAGGGTCATCCGGGAGCAGCTCGATATCGAGGTACTGAAGCGGTTCATCGACCAGGCGGGGGCGGCGGGCGGCAAAATCGGCGTCATTCTGACCGGCGGCGAAATCATGCTCTACCGGCACTTCGAGGAGCTGGTTGCCCACTTGCGCAGCAAAAAGATGAACGTCTACGTGAACACCAACGGTTCGCTGATCAAAAACCGCATTCCTTTTCTGATCGAGAACACGGTGGTCGTCAACGTTTCCATCGACGGACCGGAGGAATACCACGACGCGATCCGGGGCAAGAACAGTTTCCAAACGATTTGCGAGAATATCGAGGCGCTCGTCGCGGAGAAAAAGCGGCGAAAAAAGATGTTTCCGTTCATTAGCATTAATATGGTGCTGTCCACATCGAATTACAGAAGCGCCAAGCATTTTATCCCGGCGCTGCGCGAGCGCTTCCGGGATGCGATGGTGGTGCTGCACGACACGAAGAACCCGTGGCAGAAGCGCCGGGACATTTCCGTCAATTTCTCCCCGCTTTTATATACGACGCCGGAAAGAGGAAGCTCGTACGCGAAGCAGATGAAGGAGCATCTGGACTGCGACGTTTCCCCGGCATGGCAAGGGTTCGTGGAGGAGTCGATCCCGATCGATACGGAGCTTCTGAAGCGTGACCTGCAGGAAATCTGGGCAGCCGAAGGCGTCGACTATTCCGATTACGTCGACATTCATGATTACTATACGGATATCAACAACGTGTTCGGCCGCTCCAAATGCGTCGCCCCCTGGCATGAGCTCATCATTCGCCGAACGGGGGACGCATATCCTTGCGTCGATCTTCCCGATTACAAACTCGGCAATATCTATGAAAACACGTTCGAGGAAATTTGGGAGGGAGAGAGAGCCGTAAAGTTCCGGGACTATTTGCGCCGCGACAACCTGATGATGTGCAACCGCTGTACGCGCCTCTTCGCGGATCCGGAGACGTTCTGACCGCGAAGGGCAACTCCGTGAATCGACTCTTGGGTACAAGAATTCTTAAGAGGGGAAACGCGGTCATTGCCATGTTGGCGGTGGCTGCGTTTCCCCGCGTTGCTTTTTGTCGCTCTCATCCCGAATCAGAGCCTCATTTTATGGTGAAAATATCCATGAAATGGAGGCGATACCCGTGAAAATGAAAGCGATAGTCACGATGGCGCTATTGGGGTCCATGGTGTTACCGGCGGGGTTACAGGCTGCTCCGCAGCCGGCGAAATATCCTTGCAGCCTTGTCCTCGGTGCGAAACCGAACATGCCCGTTAACGCCAAAGGGGTTGCGCTTGCTTATACGATCAAACGGGAATTCGGCGGCGATCGAAGCAGTCTCAGCATCCACGCGCAGTATTTGCCTTCGCCTGCATCATTGGGCGCGTACGATCAATATGAAGGTTTCGCGCAGGTCCCAGGGGAAATCAGTTGGAGATTCCTATTATTGCGGGTGACTCCCCCCAACACGGATGTCCCGATATGGACGGGGAGGATCGATGATATCTCAGGTCCGTTGGAACGTGCCGACGTACAAGTGCGGTTGTCCCATTCCGGAACGGATCGATTAGGCCCCGTTGTGTTGGAAAAAAACATGAGCGATTGCCGTCCCGGTTGACGGTCGAGGATTTTCGGGGTGTTATTTTCTCAGGCTGAGGGTGCCGTTCATGGGAGGCGGGTGTTGGGATGAAGTTAGATGGTTTGCGGAAGCGCGGCGATATGATCAGCCGTTCGAATGGCCAGCGCGACTGTGGTTAACGTTGGATTTCCAGACCCGAGGAATGGCAAAATACTGTTGTCGGCCACATACAAACCTGAAATTCCGTGAACTTTACCGTTCGGATCCGTGACGGAAGTGGAAGGATCATCCCCCATTCGGCACGTACCCGAAGTGTGGTGCAAATCTCCGGTAGGTACAAGGCAGATTTCACCTAAGGTGACGTCGAGGACGGAAGAAATTCGTTTCACGGACTCCATCATTTTTTGAATTTCAGCCAATTCTGCTCCACTAAATGAAAAGTGTACTTCGATTTCGGGTACGCCGTATTCATCTATTCGGTGAGGGTTCAATACAACCCTGTTTTCATACCGAGGAGCAATCTTGCCGAAGCATTGGAGAAGAATGCCGAGCTCCGGCAAAAACGGTTTTTCTTGAGAGGATGGGTACCAATCGAATTCGTTCGGTCCCACCAGTCGGATCTGATAAGGTTTATCCGCCGTTCCGGTAATTAAGATCCCGAGAGTTCCCGGAATATCCGTGAAATCTTTGCGGCTCACTTTACCCGGCGCCAACATAAAAACTTGATTGGTCATATAATGCCCGACTGCTCCTCCCCGGATGCCCGAATGAAGCAGCAAACGAGGAGTCTCATACGTACTCGCCGACAATACGATCGTTTTTGCTTTTAGTGTATAAGAATTTTTGTCCGGAGCCATGACTCTGATGCCGGCGGCTTTCTCTTGATCGAACAGCACTTGAACGGCACGGGCGTTAATCGCCAAATCGAAAGTTCGAAGAAAGGAAGCCTTGGCAAGGAGAGAAAAAGAACTGAAGAAAACATCAGCATGTACTTCCCCGAACTTGGTCGGATGAACGTCAGCCGCTATCGGCAAATACCTCGATTCGGGAAATCCGCCTTGCTGCAAACGATCCAGCAGCTTCTCCGTTAAGGTAGACCCTCTGCAATATTCGTCGGTCACATTCATGAGACGTTCGGCAATGTCATAGTAGGTTTCCATTTCACGAATCGGGATCGGCCAAGCCGGAATCAGAGACATATTCAATCGTGAAGCGACTAAATCCCAGAATACGGTCCTTCCTCCCAGGCAAATCACTTCTCTTGCCCCGATAAACTCCGGATAGGAGCCTTGCAAAGGTTTTGAAATAAAACGGTAATATTGTCCAAGACGCTTGCCATTCATCATGGGAAGGTTTCGACCATGCGAAGGCATGACAATATCGCCTCTTTCAATCATACCAATCCGCTTCCCGTTCTCTCGCCAGTGTTCGCACAGTCGCCAAAGCATGGTTCCTCCTCCGGCACCCGAACCTACGATCAGAACATCGTATTCGTTTTCAGCCATGGACTCCAATGACGTTAAAGGGATCCAATTGGATATGTATTCCGTCGGTATGTGACAAGTCGGTGGAATATCCGCATGCCTGATGTTCTCTTCGGTGGAGAAAGGAAGATTCACCGGTTGACCGGCGATATTCTGATCGGGGCTTTTGATGGATGGATTTAGTGTTAAGAGATCATCAATCGATATAAGCTTTTGACAAGCGATGACTCGGAGTGTGTCGTTATGGCGAGCCATCCATATCTTCAATGCCATGACTCCTATGTCACTCCTTATTTCGAATCCTAGACTTAAATAAGTTTATGTAAGGGATCATGGGAATTAACCCAATAAAGGTAATTACCGTTTCAGGAACAACAAAATCGGAGCCGCAAGGGTGCGGACTCCGTTCTCTAATTTTATCTGGAAAATCAGACTTATCGAATCAGCTCGACAAACCGGCTTGCCGCCATCGAAAGCGGCATGTTGCGCATGATCATGATCCCGACGTGGGAGGGAGGAAGCTCGACTTCCAAACGGATCTCGAAGAGGGAACCTTCCTCGAGCTCCTTCGCGACGAATTCCCGGGTCACGTAGGAGATCCCGAGTCCTTTGCGGGCAAACTCGATGAGAAGATCGACGCTGCCGACCTCGATTTCGGGCTTGAGCGGATAGCCGTAGCTTTGGAACAATTCCGTAATGGCCATCCGTGCCCGGCTGTTTCGCGAGAAGAGGATCACCGGGTATTGAAGCAGCTTGCTCAGCGATAGCACCGTGTCCTTCAGTTCGGCGTAGCGCGCCCCCGCGACGAAGCAATCCTGCAGCTGGATGCTCTCGGTCACTTCAAGCTGGGGATCGACGATCGGCATGCGCACGACGCCGAGATCGATTTTGCCTTCTTTGAGAAACGTAATGATTTCCGGCGTCGTGCCATGATTCAGATGCAGCTTGATGCCGGGATGCTTCTCATGGAAATCTTCCAAATAAGGAAGCAAATAATGCTTGAACAGCGAGTCGCTGCCGCCGATCCGCAGCTCGCCGCTGTCCAGGTTCTTCAGCGCGGCCATCTTTTCCTCCGCGAGCGAGATCAGGATCTGTGAACGCTCGATGTAGGAATACAGGATCGCGCCTTCCTGCGTCAAAGCGACGCCTTTGGGATTCCGGTAAAACAGGGTAATGCCGAAGCTGTCTTCCAGCTGTTTGATCGCGTGGCTGACGCTCGGCTGGGTCAGGTACAGGACCTTGGCGGCTTGCGTCAAGCTGCCCGTCTTCGCGGCCCAATAGAAGACCTTGTACAAATCGTAGTTTATGTTCATAGATGTGGTCTATGGCTCCTGTGAAATCTATTTATTACTTGTATGGTTGGTAACTGTATTATAGTGGAACTACGCAAGAGAAACCAGAGCTTGACAGGAAGGAGCAGAGAAGATGGAGCCGAACACGTTTGTGTTGTTTGGAGCGACAGGGGATTTGGCCAAAAGGAAAATCTACCCTGCGTTGTATAACTTATTCGTCGACCGGAAGCTTCCGGAGGCATTCTCCTTGATCGGACTTGGCAGAAGAGAATTGACGGACGAGACGTTCCAGGCGAACGTCGAACAGTCGATTCGCACCTTCTCCAGGCGCAAAGCGAACGACCCCGTTTTGATGCGGCAATTCTTAAGCTATTTCCGATACTGCGTCCTTGACATAGGCCGCAAGGAAGATTACGAAAAGCTGCTGCAGCTTGTCGAAAAGCGTGAAGAAGAGCTTCGCATGGCGCCGAACCGGCTGTTTTATTTGTCCGTGGGTCCCGAATTTTTCGAACCGATCGCGGCGAACATCCAGGCAAGCGGTCTTGGCTCCGCGAACGGCTGGAAACGCCTCGTGATCGAGAAGCCATTCGGACACGATCTTGAGTCCGCTCGGGATTTGAACCGGAAGCTGAGCGAGTCCTTCACGGAGCATGAAATTTTCCGGATCGACCATTACCTCGGCAAGCCGATGGTGCAGAAGCTCGAAATTCTGCAGCAAGCGAATCCGGTGCTTCACGCTTTATGGACCAACCGCTACATCGCCAACGTGCAAATTACCGCGAACGAAACGGTGGGTGTCGAAGAACGCGCCGGTTATTATGATCGCGCAGGCGCGGTCCGCGACATGTTCCAGAACCACATGCTGCAGCTCTTGATGATGCTGGCGATCCATCTGCCGCATAACAGCGGTTCGGACATGGTGCGGCTGAAGAAGAAAAAGGTGATGGAAGCCCTCGAGCCGCTGTCCAAACAAGAGGTCGGCGCGAGCGTGGTGCGCGGGCAGTACAAAGCCGGCTCCATCCAAGGCAAGCCGGTCGCCGCCTATACGTCCGAACCCGGGATTCCGGAAGGCTCCATGAACGATACGTTTATCGCGGCCAAATTGCGCATCGACGATTTCTTCTGGCGGGGAGTGCCTTTCTATATCCGCACGGGCAAGCGAATGAAGGAGAAGTCGACCCGCATCGTGATCGAGTTCAAGGAGCCGGTCAAGCAATCCCCGCCGGCTTCTGACGATACCAAAACGCCGAATCTGCTCGTATTCGAGATCGCTCCGAATGAAAGCATCACGCTGCAGCTTAATACGAGAGATCCGAAGCACAAGGGGGAGATCAAGCCCATTCAGATCGACTTCCAGGAAAATCGGGACGACGTGCCCGAGGCTTACGAGAATCTGATTTACGATGCTTTGCAAGGAGACCCCACGTTCTTCGCGCATTGGGACGAAGTCGAGCTGTCCTGGCAATGGGTTCAGCCCGTTCTGGATGCCTTCGAAGAGAATTCCGTACCGCTGCACCTGTACGAAGCGGGATCGTACGGACCTGCCGAATCCGACGCGTTGCTGGCGGAGGACGGCTTCCACTGGTGGTTTGACGACAAGTCTGAAAAAGAAACCGAAGTCACGGAAGGAGAACAATATGCCTATCACGCGAACCATTGAACAATTGGCGATCGATACGATCCGCACCCTGTCCATCGATGCGATCAACGCCGCCAACTCCGGTCATCCCGGCCTGCCCATGGGGGCGGCGCCGATGGCTTACACCCTGTGGACCCAATTCATGAATCATAATCCCGGCCATTCCAAGTGGTTCAACCGAGACCGCTTCGTTCTATCCGCGGGTCACGGCTCGGCTTTGCTGTACAGCCTGCTGCATCTGTCCGGATACCAAGTATCGCTGGAGGATTTGAAACAATTCCGCAAGCTGAACAGCAGAACGCCCGGCCATCCCGAATATGGCCACACGGATGGGGTAGAAGCGACGACGGGACCGCTGGGCCAAGGGATCGCGACGGCGGTCGGCATGGCGATGGCAGAAGCGCATCTCGCCTCGAAGTTCAATCAAGACGGATTCCCGGTCGTCGACCACTACACGTACGCGCTCGTCGGCGACGGCTGCTTGATGGAAGGGATCTCCTACGAGGCGATGTCCATGGCCGGACATATGAAGCTCGGCAAGCTGATCGTCCTGTACGATTCCAACGATATTTCGCTGGACGGGGCGCTGAACCTCTCCTTCGGGGAAAACGCCCAAAAAAGAGCGGAATCGGCGAATTGGCAGTACCTGCGCGTTGAGGACGGCAATGATATCGCGCAAATCGCCAAGGCGATCGCGGCGGCCAAGCAGAACGTTTCGCAGCCGACGCTGATCGAAATCCGCACGATTATCGGCTACGGCAGCAAGGTCGCGGGAACGAACAAAGCCCACGGCGCTCCGCTCGGCAAAGAAGAAGCCAAATCGACCAAGCAAGCTTACGGCTGGCAATACGAAGAAGAGTTCACCGTACCGGAGGAAGTCAAAGCCCATTTCGAGCAGCTGAAGCAGCAGGGCAAGGCCAAAGAGGAAGCGTGGAACCGATTGTTCGCGTCCTATCAAGCCCAATATCCTGCCCTCGGCAAGGAGCTCGGGCAAGCGATCGAAGGCTCCGTATCGCTTGCTGTCTCGGATATCCTGACGTTCGACCCTTCCAAATCCGTATCCACCCGCGTCGCAAGCGGAGAAGCGATCAATCATTACGTGAAAACCGTGCCTTCGATCTTCGGCGGCAGCGCGGATTTGTCGCACTCGACGATGACGGACATCAAGGGCGAGCAAAAATTTGCCGTCGAATCCTACGCAGGCCGGAACGTCTACTTCGGCGTCCGCGAGCATGCGATGGGAGCGGCCGGCAATGGCATGGCGCTCCATGGCGGCGTCAAACCGTTCGTCAGCACCTTCTTCGTCTTCTGCGATTACTTGCGTCCTTCGATCCGGCTGGCCGCGTTGCAGAAACTGCCCGTGATTTACGTGTTCACCCACGATTCCATCGCCGTCGGGGAAGACGGACCTACGCATGAGCCCGTCGAACATCTGGCTGCGCTGCGCACGATTCCGGGACTCACGGTGATCCGGCCGACGGATGCCAACGAGACGGCAAACGCATGGGCATATGCCTTGCAGCAGAAGGAAGGTCCGGTGGCCCTCGTGCTGAGCAGACAGAATCTCCCTGTCTACGAAGCGACCAAAGCCAATCTGGACGGAGTCGCCAAAGGCGCTTATGTGCTGACGGAAACCAACGATCGGCCGGACGTCATCCTGATTGCAACCGGCTCCGAGGTTTCCCTCGCCGTCGGCGCGAAAGCGGAGCTGGAGCGCGAGAATCTCTCCGTACGCGTGGTCGCGATGCCGAGCCGGGAGCTGTTCGATTGCCAGCCGGAAGCCTACAAGCAGTCCGTTCTTCCCGACTCCGTCACGAAGCGCGTAGCCATGGAAGCCGGCATCTCGTTGGGCTGGGAACGCTACGCGGGACCGGGCGGCAAGGTGCTGTCGATCGATACGTTCGGCGCTTCGGGTCCGGGTGGCGAAGTGATGGAATACTTCGGATTTTCCGTTAACAATGTTGTTCGACTGGCGAAAGAATTGCTGAAATAATCCAATTACATTTCTATAAACGGAGGGAATTATCCATGAAATTTTTCATCGATACCGCCAACCTGGCAGACATCAAAAAAGCTTATAAAATCGGCGTCCTGTCCGGCGTCACGACGAATCCGTCGCTGGTCGCCAAAGAAGGCGTGAAGTTCGAAGACCGCATCGCCGAGATTCTGCGCGAAGTGCCCGAGGTGGAATCCGTATCCGCCGAAGTCACGCCGGACGCGGTAACGGCCGAAGACATGATCGCCCAAGCGAACGAACTGATCAAGATCAATAACGGGGACCCGAACATCACGATCAAGCTCCCGATGACGCTCGCAGGCTTGGAGGCTTGCCGTTACCTGAGCAAAAAAGGCGTGAAAACGAACGTCACGTTGATCTTCACCGTCAACCAAGCGCTGTTGGCCGCTCGTGCGGGCGCCACCTACGTTTCTCCGTTCCTCGGCCGCCTGGACGACATTTCGGAAGACGGCGTCCTCCTCGTGACGAAAGTCGCCGAACTGTTCCGGACGCACAACCTGGATACGCAAATCATCGCCGCGTCCGTTCGGCATCCGGACCACGTGACCCGCGTCGCGATGGCGGGCGCGCATATCGCCACGGTTCCGTTTGCCGTCATCGAACAAATCTCCAAGCATCCGCTTACGGATCAAGGGATCGAGAAATTCGCCGCCGACTGGAGCAAAGCGGTTCGCTAATCGCAAGGAGGGATTACTGTGGGGAAACAGCAAATCGGCGTCGTCGGCTTGGCCGTCATGGGGAAAAACCTGGCCTTGAACATCGAGAGCAAAGGATTCTCGGTATCCGTATTCAACCGTTCGCCGGATAAAACGAAAGAGCTAGTCGCGGAATCGCAAGGCAAGAATCTGATCGGCACCTACAGCGTGGAGGAATTCGTCGAGTCGCTGGAGTCGCCGCGCAAAATCCTGATCATGGTCAAAGCCGGGCAGCCGACGGACGATACGATCAATCAGCTCGTGCCGCACCTGAGCCCGGGGGATATTCTGATCGACGGCGGCAACGCCTTCTTCCCGGACACGCAGAGAAGAAACAAAGAGCTGCAAGCCCTGGGATTCCGTTTCATCGGCGCGGGCGTTTCCGGCGGGGAAGAGGGCGCGCTGAAAGGGCCGGCCATCATGCCAGGCGGGCAGAAAGACGCCTATGAAGCAGTGGAGCCGATCTTGACCGCGATCTCGGCGAAAGTGAACGGCGATCCTTGCTCGACCTACATCGGACCGGACGGCGCCGGCCATTATGTCAAAATGGTGCATAACGGCATCGAATACGGAGACATGCAGCTGATTTGCGAAGCGTACCAGTTGCTGAAAGACGTGTTGAACGTCAACGCCAGCCAGCTGCACGAGATTTTCTCCGAATGGAACAAGGGCGAGCTCGACAGCTATCTGATCGAAATCACGGCCGATATCTTCTCGAAGACAGATCCTCAAACGGGCAAGCCGATGGTCGATGTCATCCTCGATTCGGCAGGACAGAAAGGAACCGGCAAATGGACCAGCCAAAGCGCGCTTGATCTGGGCGTTCCGTTGTCCATCATTACCGAATCCGTCTTCGCCCGGTTCCTCTCCGCCATGAAAGAGGAACGCACGGTGGCGAGCAAACGGCTCAAAGGACCGGCCGCTTCCGGTTATGACGGCGATCCGAGAGAATTCATCGAGGCTGTCCGCAAAGCTTTGTACGCCAGCAAGATCGCTTCTTACGCCCAAGGCTTCGCCCAAATGAGAGCCGCTTCCGACGCCTACGGATGGAACTTGAACTACGGCTCCATCGCGATGATCTTCCGCGGGGGATGCATTATCCGCGCAAGGTTCCTGCAGAATATCAAAGACGCGTACGATCGGGACCCTGCGCTCAAGAACCTCTTCCTGGACGAATATTTCGGCGGCATCGTCGACCAATATCAGGAAGCTTGGAGAAAAGTCATCTCGATCGCCGTAAGCCGCGGAATTCCGGTTCCCTCTTTCTCCTCCGCTTTGGCTTATTACGACAGCTATCGCACGGAGAGACTGCCGGCGAATTTGCTGCAAGCGCAGAGGGATTATTTCGGGGCGCATACGTTCGAACGGATCGACCAGCAAGGAAGCTTTCATTTCCAATGGACGGACAGCGAATAATAAATATAGAAAACAAACAGACCTGGCCTCGGAAGAGGACCAGGTCTGTTTGTCGTTGTGCATTCCCCGTCGCTTCAGCAAAGATTCGTACGTGCCGTTGGTTATCCATCCACTCTCCGCAAATACGGACAGAATATAAGTATTCCATACGGTTGCAACCATAAGGAGAGTGATGGGCCCTTTGAATGGTCGGAAACAAAGGCGAGTCGCTCCGCGTAAACGAAATCGGAAAATCGGCAAGCGGGAGCGAAAACAAGCATGTCCGAAGAAACGAACGAAAACGGGAAGTATGCTTCAAACTTTCCGAAGAAAAAGACGGTCGGCATGTCGGTTGAAACGATGGTTTCTTGTCACGGGTACGGTCGGACCGAAAGGTTATCGTGGAGATCCCGGACCGGTTGGCGCTCCGGGGATGCCGGGACTGCAAGGCGTCCAAGGGTTATCTGGACCTCAAGGACCGGAAGGTCCGCCGGGGCCGCAAGGATTGCCGGGGAGCGCCATCGTCCCTGAAGTCGTGATTACGCCGACGGTATTTCGATATTTCTATTCCCCCGAAACCGATCTCGATTTATCGGTACCTTCAACGATACCCGCGAGCCAATTCGCGGACGATACGCAAAGCGTCACCTCCGAATTCGAAGGAATCGGCCCGAACGGTTACTACAACCTTTATATTAATGGCATGATCCAGCCCCTCTACTCGTATGCCGTCAGTCCGACCGAATTGTCTTTAGCGGGGCAGATCGGTACGATCTATGCCGGTACGCCAATCATGCTTGAATTCGTACAACTCACGGCACTGGTTGTATCCAAGATAGGCTGAAGGAAGATCATCTCCGCCAACTACATGCGAGAACAGCCTTTTTTGCCTTCGAAGGATGGCTTGGCCCTCACGCCTTAAGCAACGAACGCATTAATGGGAAGTGAAAGAGAGGTGAGAAACAATGCCAATCGTAACTCCCTATCAAAATAGCAGAAGATTTACTTCTACGATCGGAGCGGGAACGGGGACGGGCGCTGCATACGCAATCGCGGCTACCGCGTTTACCAACGATGCCGGCGCCGCCGCGACGGCGTTTCCGGCATCGTACAACTACTACAATCTCTATTTGAACGGAATCTTGCAAACGGCCGATACCTCTTCGGTAACGACGGCTTCGATCAGCATTCCGGGCGGCGATGTATTGGATCCCGGAACTCCGGTAATCGTTCAGTTCGTCGTCTCTTAAGGAGGCCATGCTTTTTATCTTTATCAGGCAGAAGCGGATACGCTGTTGCCCGGCTCCCATGAATGTGGGGCTGTTTTTTTTGTCAATTCCGGGCGGCAGGCAGCCGGATTTCGACGGTGGTGCCCTGACCCGGTTTACTGTCGAACGATATCGATCCTCTGTGGTTGGCGATAATCCGCTTCGAGACCATGAGTCCGAGACCGGTTCCGTTCTCTTTGCTCGTGAAGAAAGGATCCCCAAGGCGGTTCAGCGCTTCTTGGGGGATTCCGAATCCATGATCGGCGACACGAACGACGACACGGCCGGTCGTCTCGCCAAGCAGCCCGATCGTCACGGTGCCGCCTCCGGGCATCGCTTCGATCGCGTTTTTGATCACGTTGATGAACACCTGCTTCAGCTGGTTGATCTCGCCGTGAACGGGCGGCACTTCCGGAGCGAACGCCATGTTGAACGTTACATTGTGCAAGATGGCTTGTGGCTGCAAAAACGCTCCGATATCCTCCAAGATCGACTTGAGATCCGCCGCTTGAAAATGACCCGCCTGCGGTTTGGACAAGACGAGAAACTCGCTGACGATGAGGTTGATCCGGTCCAGTTCGGAGAGCATCAGCTCCAAAGAGTCTTCCCGCACCGTGACGCCATTCATCTGAAGTTGAACGAATCCCTTGAGCGTCGTCAGCGGATTGCGGATTTCGTGAGCGACGCCGGCAGCCAATTGGCCGATGACGGACAGCTTTTCCGATTGCCGCAATGCTTCTTCGGCTTGTTTGCGCGCGGTGATGTTCCGGCTAATCGAAGCGATGGCGACGACGGCGTCCTTGTGGTCCCGGATCGGGGAGATCGTGATGCTGACGTCGATCAACTGCCCGTTCTTCGTGTTACGGATCGTCTCGTAATCCGTCACGGATTCTTTGCGGCAGATGGTCGTCAAGATTTCCTCGTATTCCCGCTCCAGCCATCCGGGTACGTTCATCAACGGCTTGCCTAACGTTTCCTCCGCGCTCCAGCCGTACATCGTTTCGAAAGCGCGGTTCATTTGCAGCACGTTGCCTTGCAAGTCCATGACATGGATGGCGTCGGACGTATGGTTCACGAAGGACTCCAAATATTTGCGGGTGCTGCGGAGTTCCTCCGAAGCATCCTTGAGCTTGACCCGATAACTGCCGAGCTGGCGAAAAACGATCAGCATGATGGACGCCGCGAATCCCCCCATGACGGCGCTCAGCTGATTCTGTTGCAGGAGCAAGATCGCCAGCAGAATCAGAATCGTCGCATAGGGGAGGGCCAGTCGCAGCGCTCCATCGTAAGTTTTGCGCCGCGCTTCGTTTTTCCCTTCCGAGATTCGGCTGACGAAACCTCCATAGGCGATCAGGAGCAAAGCGAACGTATAAAACGGATCGATGATCGCGTAGATCCATTCGTTCTCGGTTGCGAAAGGAGAATAATAAACGGAATCCGCGGCGATTTGCAGGATCATGCCGATAATGAAATAAAGCATCGCTTTCTTGTCCCGGACCTTATCCAGCACCCAATACAGACAGAGCGCGCCGAAGAGCAGGGCCAGATCGCTTGCATTATAGGCGAGGGAGACGAGCGCTGCGGACCTGACGCCGCCGGTCTGCAGGAAGATCGGCTTGATGATGAACTCCCAGCTAAGGCTGACGGCCACGGTCATGATGATGGCGATGTCGAACAGCGGGGTGGAACTGAGCCGGTTGTCGCGCGGGACGATTTTCAGAATAAACGCGAAGACGAAAAACGATGCGGACAGCAAGTAAAAAAAGTCCGGCGAACCCGGGTATGGGACTTCCATATCGCACAGCGCTTCTTGCACGAACCATATCGCATCTCCGATAAAATAAAGCGAGGCCCCGTACGTCACGTATCGCCAGAAACGTTTTTCCGACGGCTCGCAGGCTCGGCTGCACCGAGTCAACCAGACCGCGGCAGCGAGGGAGCCGAGCGCGGCGAATGTGTCGTCGCCGACCTCCCAAAGGCGGGATTCTACGGGAAAAGAGAGATTCCAAGCGTAAAAGGCGATCATATAAAGCACGATTGCAGCGAAGATTGTCCGAAAGTCCCGTTTGATGCGCAACCGCATAAGAGGCCTTCTTTCGATAAAAAGTTGACAAGATTATACCATAATCAACTTTTTTCGTAATCTAAAGGCGATATACATGCGCAGCATCAGAGAGAAGATATACCCACGTCATCGCAAACTTCCCGGCCGAGCCCCCAAAACTTTAGAACCATTTCCAATGAAAATATAGACTTATGATTACGGCTGGTTTATATTCATATTAGGAAAGACGAAAATACCTCGTATCAATTGAAATGCTCCATAGAACGAACAAATCTTCCCGAATGATCAAGACGCTTCCATCGGAAGCGTCTTTTTGATGCAAACGGGCTTCATTCGATCGGTTATCTGGGGATGAGTTTGATGGATTTCTTGATGAGCGGATAGAAACATTTGACGCCTTGGGGGGTCAGGGAGTCCGCGAGAAGATGGGAAGCGTACCCTGCAATCGCGGTGGCCATAATGCCATCGATCTTAAGCTGGTATTGCAGCTCCCAACCGATTTGCCCCCATAGGACAAGCGCCCAGACCGTATGCGTCATCCCCCGGTGCTTGAGCCAAGGAACCCAGGCGACGAAAGCGCCGAGCTCCAGAAGCCAAGTTTGGTGCGTTTGCCAACCGGCGTAAAGAAGGCCGATCCCGATCAGACTGACGAGCGCGTTTCTGATCGTGCCCTGCGAGGTGACGAGGCCCAGCAACAGGATCGTGACGGAGATCGCGGCGAATGACGGGTAAAACCGGTCCTCGGTTACATACAAATACGAATTTGCGAAGACAAGGAGCAATCCGATCCAGAGACCCGAGCCGCGAAGCCAACGGGATACTTGCCCCAGCTTGCCGTTTAACAGGCTGGTACCGTCCAAATCGGCAGCCAAGGCCGAGAAAGTCGAGACGGATAGATAGAGAGCTGCGTGTTCCGGTTGAAACGGGAAGAACAACGCTGCGGCAGTCCCGATGGCCGCGCCAATGGCAAGATGCGTAGAACCTTTCATAATTCCCTCCATGACTGACGAAGAAGTTCGGCATTAGGCAAACATATGTTTGCACGTTGCTTAGTCAGTATACACGGACTTAGGTGGAGGAAACAACCTCGGATTCGAACAGCTGGGTAATTAACCATATAAAATATTACAATGACTTGTCAAATTACAAGGGGGGTAACCATGCAATCCGGAAAGCGGAATGGAGAAGATTTCACGACGGGCCAGCTCGCCAAACAGACCGGTCTGACCCTAAGAACGTTAAGATACTACGATCAAATCGGGTTATTGAAGCCTTCCGGTTACGGCCCATCGTCCCAGCGGTTGTATAATCGGACGGATGTGATCAAATTGCAGAAAATCCAAACCTTGAAGCATATCGGCTTATCGCTTAACGACATTAAGAAAATCGTAGAGGATAGCCGAATCCAGGAACAGGATCTGCGCAGTTCGTTAAGCATGCAAAGGGAGATCCTGTTGCAGAAGGCGGCTGATCTGCAGTTCGTACTCAAAGCGATCCATGAAGCGATGGTGAAATTAATGCCTGCCAGGGAAGAAGACGTAGATTGGAAGGCATTGACAGAGCTCATTCATGCGGTACATATCGAGAAGGATTGGGTGGAACAGTACCGTACGGCAAACCGGCTGCAAACGAGGATCGAACTCTACGATCAATGCGGCGTGAACGAACAAGGGTGGCATCGATGGTTTTTCGAACAATTAGAAAGCAGCCCGAATCTCAAGGTTCTGGAACTCGGTTGCGGTGACGGGACTTTGTGGGCGAAAAATGCGAACCGAATCCCCGAATCGTGGAAAATCACGCTCTCCGATCTATCGCCCGGCATGCTTGAGGAAGCTCGAACCCATCTCCGCGATGCGACAGGGTGCATCCGGTTCATGATCGCCGACGTTCAGTCGATTCCGTTTCACGACGAAGAATTCGACATGGTGATCGCCAATCATATGTTGTATCATGTGCCGGATATTCCAAGGGCGCTCTCCGAAATCTACCGCGTGATGAAACCAAATGCCTATTTCTATGCATCCGCCATGAGCAGGGCTCACTTGCGGGAAATCGAAGAAATCGCGCAAGCCTTCGATCCCGAGATCAAGGTGCTGGATCCGATCATGGAACGATTCGAGCTTGACCACGGCCATGAATTGCTGGCCAAGGAATTCACGGATGTGAAAACCGTCAGATATGAAGATCACTTGATCGTAAACGACGTCCGTCTGCTGATCAATTATATGACCTCCACGCCCATGAATGCGAGAAGCAAACTGTCCGGAGCCAAGCTGAAGTCTTTCGTCTCATTTCTTCAAAACAAGCTGAACCTCGAAGGAAGCATCCGGATCACCTCGGACTCCGGTTTTTTCCGTGCTCGAAAATCCGTGCTTGCAGGTAACGTAACGTAACCCCGTATACTGAAATCCATGACGAAGGAGGGAGAACCAGTTTGAATCCGAAGATTCGAATCGTGAACGAGGAAATTCTATCCGACAACTGGTATGTGCTGAAGAAAATCACTTACATGAGCGAAGCGAAGGACGGCTCTTGGGTAAGCCAGTCCAGGGAATCATACGACCGCGGGAACGGGGCGACGATCCTTCTCTATAATCGGGAAAGGCAAACCGTCATTTTGACGCGGCAGTTCCGGATTCCCACGTATCTGAACGGGAACGAGTCGGGAATGTTGATTGAAGCTTGTGCCGGCTTGTTGGACAAGGAGAGCGCGGAAGACAGCATCCGCCGGGAAGCGGAAGAGGAGACGGGGTACAGGGTCGACAACGTGCGGAAAATCGGCGAAGCGTATATGTCGCCAGGCTCCGTAACGGAGATTCTGCATTTTTTCGTGGCGGAGTACACGCCAGCCATGAAGGTGGGAGAAGGCGGCGGGGTCGAGGACGAGCAGGAACATATCGAAGTGCTGGAATACCCCTTGCAACAGGCCTTGAAGATGATCGAAAACGGGGAAATCAAAGACGCGAAAACGATCATGCTGCTCCAATACGCTCTTCTGAGCCGCCTGCTTGATCCTGTTTGCGAACAACAGCAAATCCTCATTGCCGGACCTTATCGATCGGGGACCGGGGACGATCCGGAACGGATACGTCGAAACATGGATTTCATGAACGAAATTGCGTTTCAGGTATACGAGGCAGGTCACTTGCCGGTGCTTGGCGAATGGTACGCCCTTCCTCTGATCGAGAAAGCAGGATCGAAGAAGATCGGAGACGAGATCTTTAACCGCATTTTCCATCCCTCCTCCCTTCGGCTCTTGAAGCATTGCGATGCGGTTCTTCGCGTGGGAGGCCCGTCTCAAGGCGCGGATGAAATGGTGAGGGTTGCGACGGAAATGGGCAAAATCGTTTATCGGGATCTTCAGGATATTCCTCGATACATTTCATAAACAACCGTATCTAGAGGGAAGCCGAGCGTCAGCGGCTTCCCTTTCCCGTTTGACAACAAGAAAAAATTATGGTAATATATGGATCTTGTGATACTTCCTGAGGAGGGATTTCTTGAAGATCACGAAGATCGATAAAGGCGGAGGGACGATTGCCGTGGTGAGCGGCAGCGAAATCGTCATCGGAGACGTGCAGTCCGCATTGGATCTGATAGCAACCGCAAGCTATGAGACAGGCTGCGATCGGATCGTCATTCCCAAATCCCTGATCAGCGAGAATTTTTTCGATTTGAAAACGGGCTTAGCAGGCGAAATCTTGCAGAAGTTCATCAATTATCGTGTGAAGATTGCCATTGTAGGGGATTTATCCGCCCACCCGAGTCAAAGCCTTCGGGATTTCATCTATGAAAGCAACAACGGAAAAGATATCTATTTCTTGCCGACGGAACAACAAGCAATAGATAAGTTGAGTGAGTTCTAATGATTGCCAGGAAGCGGGAGGAAGACGCCAGGGGCTGCGGAGCGACTTGCCGCCCCCTTGCAGCCACCCGACTTTTGGAAATCGACGATCTAGGCTTTCGTCATGCCAGGTCTTCTTACGATTGAACGTGCTCTTTCGCTTTTTTCAAGGAAATGCCCGTATGCCGCACCAAATCGATTAAAGAAGCCCCCGGGTTGTTGACGAGAAAAGCTTTGACCCTGCGGCTGTCCGCCAGATGCTGCTGAAAGCAATCGGGGCAGAGCGCTTCCGCGTTGCGCAATTGCAGCTTTCCGCAGCCTCTGCAATTGGATAAGTTCATCGATGATCGCCCCTTTTACTTGACTATGGATCGCGGTGATCGGCTCGTCTTGCTCTCGATGGGTATTTCCATACTCATTCGAAACCGATCAAGCTTTTCGGGGGGTGCAGCGTCAACTTTTCGCTTCAGAGCGCTTGTTGTTTCATCTGTTCGACGATATAGTCGGCGGTACGCGCGGCAAGCGCCATCACCGTATTCGTCGGATTGCCGCCGCCGGAGGTGACGAAGAGACTGGCGCCGCCGATGAACAGGTTCGGAATGTCGTGGGTTTGGCCGAAGCTGTTCGTCACGGACGTGTCCGGATTGTTGCCCATGCGGCATCCGCCCATCAAATGGGCCGTATCGTCGGTGACGAACGCCGGCGTGCCGCCGGCCGCTTCGATAATCTCGTTCATCTTGGCCACGGCATGGGCGATCAATCGTTTATCATTACTGCCGTAGCTAAATGAGACGTGGGCCAAGGGCATGCCGTATTCGTCCTTCTCCTCCGCAAGCTTGACGCAGTTGGCCGGATCGGGCAGCACTTCGCCGACCAGCGTCACCCTGCCATAGAAGTTGTAGTCCACCATGGCTTGGCGCAATTCGGAACCCCACAGCTTCGCATTCTTGGAGATCCCCTTGGCCATTTCTACCGGACGCGATCCATGAGCATGCAGCGTGTAGCCGCGCGCAAACCCTCGATTCAGATTGGTTTCGTAGAAATCCTGCGTGGTGGCCAAGACCGGCGTGCCTTTGTACAGACGGATTTCTTCCGGAAATTTGCCGTACACGTCGTTGCTGCTGTGCGGCATGATCGCCTTGCCTACCCAACCGCTGGAATTGGCCAATCCGTCAGGGAAGCGGGCATTGGCCGAATGCAGCAGCAATCGGGGCGTTTCCACGACATAACTCGCCAGAATGACGATGCGCGCTTTCTGTTCGTACGCGTGCCCCTCGTGCACGAATGTCACGCCGGTCACCCGGCCATCCTCGTTCGTCAGAATTTGCGTTACCATGCTGTCGGAGATCACTTCGGCGCCCAGCTGGATCGCCTTCGGGATATGGTGGATCAAGGTGCTGAACTTCGCGTTCGGCATACATCCTTGATTGCAGAACCCCCGGTTGATGCAAGGGGGGCGTCCGTCGAACGGCGCGGAATTGATGGCGAGGGGAGCAACTACGCTGCGTATGCCGAGCTTCTCGCAGCCGACGCGAAACATTTCGGCGTTGGCGCTGAGGGGCTCGCGTTCCGGATACGGATAGGGTCCGCGATAGGAACCCCACGGAAAATGCTTCGGACCGGATACGGCGATGTCTTTTTCGATTTTGTCGTAATAAGGCGCCAGATCCTGATAGGCGATCGGCCAATCCTCCCCGACGCCGTCCTCCGTTTGCGTTCGAAAATCGCTTTCATGAAAACGCAGGAACACGCCCGTAAAATGGGTCGTTCCCCCGCCGACGCCTCTGCCGGAATTGTTGTGGCCGAGCTGCAGCGGGTCGTTTCCGCTGACGATCCGCGTGTCTTGCCAGCCCAGATGGGTCATCGACAGCTCGTCGCTGGCGAAATCCGTTTGCGGATTCCAGAACGGGCCGGCTTCGATGACCACCACCTTCAATCCCGCCTTGCTGAGCTCGTAAGCCAGCACGCCTCCTGCCGCTCCGGCTCCCACGATACAGACATCCGCCTCTTTTTGATACTTTCTATGGTTCAGATTCCCGCTTCGATGATCACGGTAATGATCCGCATGATGCGTAACCTTATCTTTGCTATTGGCCATTTCGCCTTGCCTCCCACGGATCGGTTAACCCCATCTCCGAACGAACGTACCCGCGCGGATAGGCGGGACCGGCGTAGCCGATTTCCGACCAGACAGCCGGATGCGAATAATAAGCCGCCACGGCCTGCTCCAAGATCTTGTCGATCCACTCCTTAACCGGGATAATTTGGTTCCCCGATTGCATAAAGACGTTGTCCTGCATGAGCTGGCCAAACGCCAGTTGTTGATCCGTTTCCTTCAAGTTTAGGAACTCCCCGCCGTACCGCTCGCCACAGAATCGATCGAACCAGGCCAAGCCGTCCCGGAGGAGAACGGTCATCCTCGGCACACCGATTTTGCGCTGGGACTCGCCTATTCCGGCCTGCAAGACGGAATCGAAATGATGAACGACATAGGAAATGACGGGATGGCGATCATCGCCAAGGAGGAACGAGCACAACCGAAATAACGTCTCTCCCTCCTGCTGGGTAAGAAAGCGATAAGGAAGGAACAATTCCGTCTTTACGCGTTTCGTGACGATTTCCCGGGTATGCGGATCCCAATGCTCCTCTTGCCGCAGAACGTCGAAATCAGGATAATGCGTCTGATATTCCGGCATGAGCGTTACCTCCAATATAATGCGATTAGCCCGAGCAGACTGATGGCGGAAATCAGGGCGGGCAGCGTAAGCGGGGGGCCGATCATGAAATTGCGCAGCTCGAATCCGCCGACTCGTTCCCCGACTCCTTGAACATGCATATAGGAACCGTAAGCGCCGGCCGCGATTCCGACGGAGAGCAGCACGGTCAGCGCGCTTACCAGCCATGCTGCGTGATAGAAAGCAAAAAGAATCAAACCGAGACCGAACACCGGCGTCGCGATCACGGGGATCCACATGGACCAATGCCGGAAATTCTGACGGTAATGAAATAACGTCACTTGGACGAAAATGACCAGAAACAGCAAGCCCAACGCGAATATCATCACCCGGTCGAGTGTCCAACCGTTCCAACCCAATGCGCTCACCATCCGCTTATCCTGATTTGGTTGCCATACGGATCAGTATTCCTGGGAATGGATATCCATATGCAAGAATAGTCCATAACCGGAAAAGCCACCCTAGATCAAAATGGATCGGAGGGAGCCCAGCAGATGCCGACCGTCTCCGAAGCCATCCTGGAACAGCTCCGTTTATGGGGAGTCAAACGAATATACGGGGTCGTCGGAGACGCGATATTCGGATGGATGGATGCCATCGCCAAGCAGAACGAGATTCGGTTTATTTCGGTCAAACACGAGTCGGTTGCCGCCATGATGGCATCGGCAGAAGCCAAATGCACGGGAAAACTCGGCGTCTGCGCCGCGCAGATGGGGCCGGGCCTCGCGAATTTGTTGAACGGTTTGGGCGACGCTTATCTGGACGGTTGTCCTGTTCTTGCGATTACTGGACAAGCCCCTCTAAGCCAAATCGGCACGAGTTACAAGCAATTCATCAACCAGCAGGAGCTTGTCCGCGCATTGACGGGATATACGCAATTGGTCGTTCATCCCGAAGCGGTTATGCCTGCGTTGTCGACGGCGATTCAAACTTCGATGGCGATGGAGACAGTATCGCATCTGACCCTTCCGGCAGATCTCTTCACGATGCCGATTCGGAGCCGGCCATACGAACCGATCGTCCCATCGGGCGGCGTGCCGTGCCGGGAACGGGTTCAACAAGCGCTTGGCATCATGCGGCAGGCTAAACGTCCCATGATGTTGATTGGCAACCAAGCAAGACCCGCGGCGGCGGAGATGATGCGATTGGCCGAAATTTGGGGGTGCGGGATTGCCTTCGCGTACGGGGCCAAGGGAGTCGTCCCCGATGATTTTCCGTTCGGATTGGGAGGGCTCGGCGAAGGCGGAAACCCGTATCTTCCGGGGCGCTTCAGGGAAGCGGATGCCGTGCTGGCGATCGGAACCTCCTGGTGGCCGGAAAGCGACACCCCGTCGGAGGCGCGAGTAATCCGCATTGTCCGGCATGAGCAGGAGCTAGGGATCGGCATACCCGCGGAATGCGGCCTCGTCGGGGACATCCGGAAGATCCTGGACCAGCTCGCGATACCGATGCAGCGCGAACGTTCGGACCCCGCGTGGGTCCTTCAAATCGAACAATGCAAGCGGACTTGGGAAGATCAAAACGAAGCGGAAGGGAAGGTTCCGGGGTTCCCGCTTCATCCTTCCCGAATCGTTCGAGCGATCGAGAAACGGGTTTCGCCCGATGCGATCATCGCTTTGGACGAAGGCGACTCCACGTTGTGGTTTCTCCGCAACTTCCGCGCCAAGCATCAGCACGTCCTTCTGTCCGGCCGCTGGAGAACGATGGGATTCGGTCTTCCCGCAGCCATGGCTTCAAAATTCTGTTATCCGGACCGGCAGGTGCTCTGTCTGACGGGGGACGGCGGCTTGGGCATGGTGATGGCCGATCTGTTGACGGCCGCGCGGTATCGGCTGCCGATCGCGGTGATCGTCTTCCGTAACGATACCTTGCAAATGGAACGCAACAAGATGGAGAAGAAGGGACTGCGTCCGGAAGGAACGGATATCGTCAACCCGGATTATGTAAAGCTAGCGGAATCCTGCGGATGGGACGGCCTCCGGGTGCAATCCCCGGAGAAACTGGAAGAGGCGCTGCAGACGTCTTTGACGAGCGTTCGCCCCGTGCTGCTGGATGTCCCTGCGGCTCAGGCGGTGTACCCCGGCTACCCGAAAACGAATTAAGGAGAAGATCAAGGTGATGTCAACTTTATCGCAAACCGCGCCAATGCCGCCTTTTCCCCCTCAGCATCAAGATCAACAGCCCGGAATCGAGTCGCGGATGACGCCAAGGCCGGAGTTCGATGATTCCCGCTACTCCGGGAGCGGGAAACTGCAGGACAAGGTCGCGATCATTACCGGGGGAGACAGCGGGCAAGGACGCGCGATCGCGGTGGCTTTCGCCAAGGAAGGCGCAGACGTCTCCATCGTCTATTTGAATGAGCACTCGGATGCGGAAGAGACGAAACAAGCCGTGGAACGGAAGGGGAGGCGTTGTCTGTGCATCGCGGGAGACGTTGGTGAGGAGGATTTCTGCAGGCACGCCGTAGAACAGACCGTAATGGAATACGGCAGATTGGACATCCTCGTGAACAATGCGGCGGAGCAGCATGTGCAGAATCGGCTGGAAGATATCACGGCCGAGCAAATGGAAAAAACGTTCCGAACCAATTTCTACTCCGTTTTCTACTTCACCCAAGCCGCACTGCCGCACCTCAGACCCGGGAGCACGATCATCAATGCCGCATCTCTGACCGCCTATGAGGGGAACGAGCAGCTGATGGATTATTCCGCCACCAAGGGGGCCATCGTCGCCTTTACGCGATCCCTCTCCAAATCGTTGCTCCCCCGTGGAATTCGAGTAAACGGAGTTTGCCCCGGGAACATCTGGACACCCCTGATTCCCGCTTCGTTTCCCGCGGAACAGGTCGCCCAATGGGGGGCCAGAACCCCCATGCAACGGGCGGGTCAACCCCGCGAGATCGCACCGGCCTATGTGTTTCTCGCCTCGGAGGACTCGTCATATATGTCCGGGCATTTCCTGCACCTGAACGGAGGAATCGTGATAAACGGATAACAGCCGCTTGCAAATGTGAGCTATACTGGAGTCAGATCACTTTGATGAGGTGCAAGATGAGCGACTCCCGTACGTTTGACAAGTTGCAAAGAAAGGCGCGCGAAATCAAACGGAATCTTTTCGTCCTGTTCCTGGCCTATCAAGATCCGAGAGTATCCTGGTTCGCCAAATGTATTGCGGTATGCGTCGTAGCCTATGCGTTCAGCCCCATTGACTTGATCCCCGATTTCATCCCCGTCTTGGGATACTTGGACGATCTGATCTTGGTTCCCCTGGGCATCGCTCTGGCTTTAAGAATGATACCGCCTGCCGTTATTGAAGAATGCCGAGCCAAAGCCGAAGAAATCCGTTCGGGCGGAAAACCGAAAAACTGGATCGCGGGCGCACTCATCGTTGCCGTCTGGCTTCTGTTAGGATTCTGGCTCGGAACCGAGCTTTACGAGGCTTTCAGATAGGCGGAAATCCTTCACAGCGGAATCGAAGGATAAAACACGAAGAGTCGGCTGAAGCGGCCGACTCTTCTCTTTGTTACTTTTTGAGAATGATCCGAGGACGAACGATCTTGGTCGTCAAGACATCCAAAGCATCCCTTGCTTCCCGGGCAAAAGTTAACGGACGCTCTTTTTTTTCGAAATGAATGTACCAAATATTCGGATTCGTGAACAGCCAATGGTTGTGCAGAGCCGTCACCAGAATGCCATGCTCACGCAGTTTCGTAATAAAACGGTTGATCTCGCCGGTCAGAATCACGGTTTCTCCCAGACATAAAGCTTTCCCGTCCCGACCTATGCTTTCGAAGGAGAATGCTTGAGGAATGGCCAGAAACGACTTGGAAGGCTTGCCTAAAATCGTCGGCTTGATGTTGTTTCTGACTCTTGAAGCCGTGCATACCCCGTTGATCACCATAGGTTGAGCTCCAAGAATGGCGGCGAATTTCCGGCAAAGCGGGCTTACTCCCATGCTTCATCCTCCCTGTGATGATAATCCATCCAACTTATGTGGAAAGCATAGCAAGAGACAGAGACATCTGACCGCTTCAGAGGCACTTTGGGCATTCACCTGTCCGGTATTCGTGAGATCACGCTTTATTTGGTGAGTGCATACGATACTCCAGATTTGCTTACGAAAGGATCTAACATGAGAAAAAGGAAATCCAAACGGTTCAAAAACCGCCGGCAGATTTATTACGTCCATAATCCAAATGTATCGGAGCTTCATTGGCTGGATGAATTCCACAAAACCGATCAGCAACAGGCGGGGAGTATCGAAGCTGAGCAAGCTCCGCTCCTTGATCGGGCAGCTGCAGAAGGCATTGACGGTCAGGGTTCCACGGCGGATCCGGAAACGGTCGAGCCGGCATCCATGCTGCAGGACCCTGACCATGCCGCGACGATCGTTAAAATAGCCACGGTGCGGTTAGATGAAAAGCAGGAAGCGGATGAGGGCTTATCCAAAGATGTTTTGGATCCCGAACTTCAGAACGAATCTGACAGAAGAGACGACCTGTGAATGAGGCCGTCTCTTTCTTGTCGCGGCGCGGGGTGAAATCCGTTCCGGACGATCGTTCGCTGCACTTTTCCGGAACGCAACATCCGCTTGCGAAATTCCGTTGCGTATGAAAATAATAGGTACATAACGGCGAATTCGAGACTGAAGGAGGTAGTCGCATGCGAAAGAGCATCGAAAATTTCAAGGAACTGCTGGTCAAAGAAAATAAGCTTGCGGGACATGAAGACGTGTTGCTTGCTTTCGATCACTTGCTGGATCTGGTGGACGAGCACGAGGAGCAGCACCGGATCGAGGTCGGTGTTCGCAGCCTGAACAAGGAAAAAACAAAAGGCGAAGTAGAAGCGGCGATTCGCGAGGAGGACCTGTTTTTCCGCAAAGCCATTTATACGGTCATTGAGCGCACGATCGCGGACTTGGTTAACAGAGGCAACAAGGAATGGCATCGATTCTATGACCGCGTGGAATGAATATTTAAGCGGCGGCATCTTCCCGATCCTAACGCGGGGGATGCCGTTTTTTGTTAGGTTCACTCCGCTGGGTTCGGATATTCATGAAACGTGGTTTGGTTGCGCGGAGTATAACTAAGTAAGGGGGTTGATGCTGTCCATGAAAATGAAACTTGCGCTCATTCTAGTGGTAACGGCGATCATGACGGGATGCTCGGCGGTCGAGCAAATCGACAGATCGGTGAACTATGCCGGCGAAGCTGCAACGTATGTAGAGGAGGCAGGCGAGTTTGCACGGAGACTGCCCGACATGGCACAGGAGGCGATGACAGATCCTGAGCTGAAGGAGAAGCTGGTCTCGGAACTTGAGGCCATGAAGACGAGGGCGGCCGACTTCAATGCGCTGGAAGCGCCTGAAATTGCAGCGAAAGTCCATACGAAGCTTCAGGAATACAACGCGGCCTTACAAAAGGAGATTGATCAGGTTCTGAGCGGATTGCTGGAGGATATCCCGGCGGTACAGGCGGTTCGGGAGTCCGGGATGGTGCAAACGCTGACCGGCCTGACGGAGATGATGGAGCAGATCAGTCGTTTAGGCGGTTCTTAAGCTGCCGTACGATCATGAAAAATCCGCGCGCTGCGCGGATTTTTCATTTTATGTTGCTGTCGAGAACATGGCAGGTAACGTGCAACTACAAGTACTTGCGTTATTCGACACGTTTGGGCATCATGGAATGAAAGCCATTCTTATCATTTATCTACGCAATAGAAAAGGGAGTTTAGACGAAATGGAGCACAACCACGAACGCTTTTTGCTGCAGGATGAGGAGCATTACCAAAATACGATGTTCGGTGCGCTCGGCATGAGAATGATCGAAGTCACGCCCGATTGCGTGGTGGCGACCATGCCGGTGAATGCGGCAACACGTCAATATTTCGGCGTACTCCACGGCGGCGCCTCGGTTGCGTTGGCTGAAACCGTTGCGAGCGTAGGCACTTACCATCAGATCGACAAAGAGACACAGGTTGCCGTAGGGATGGAAATTAACGCGAATCACCTTCGAAGCAAGAAGGACGGAATCGTGACGGCGACCGCAACGCCATTCCATAAAGGTCGCACAACCATGGTTTGGGATATCCGGATCACCGATGAAGATAACCGGCTGATTTGCATCTCACGCTGTACCGTAGCCATCGTCCCGAGACAAAACGGGAAATAATCGATTGTGAATCACGATTAAGGACAATGCGAGAATCGTGAGAAGGATCCCCAGCCATCGGAAACCTCCGAAGCTGAAATCCCCCCCCATTACGAGGCCCGTCAACAACGAAGAGAGAATAGCTCCCAGGTTTCTTGACGTACTGAATAATCCGGATGCTACGCCGATGATTTCTTTGGGTGTGCTTTTGAACAAGGCCGCTTGCATTCCGACATTGTTCAAACCGTTGGCAATACCAAATGCAACTAAAGCTAAACAAACGCTGATAACCGGGGAAGATGGATTCCATGTCGCGATCCATGCAGACCCCAATGTCATCAGAATTGCGGACAAGAGCAACGCCGGCTTGGGGCCTGATTTGTCGATCCATCGTCCTGCCAGCGGAGAAGCAACGAGCGAGCACAAGCCTAAGCTTAGCATCAGTATCCCCGTGTGAATCCCGCTGACATGACGTACCGTTTGCAAGTAGAACGGAAGCCCGAAAAAAAGCGAGTAAAAAAGCACGTTTGCGAGCATGAATCCGACATTGACCCAAGTCATCTCAGGATGTTTCGCGAATGTGCGCAAAGGTATGAACGGCGATGTCGTTCTTAACTCATGTCGTACGAAAGCCGCAAGCAGCACGAGGCCGATCAACCCGACGATCATATGCCGCCACGAAAAATACCCGGACGATTTTGCCGAGAGGAATCCAGTTAGCAAGGCAGTCAGACCCGCTGCGAATAGCAGGATCCCTGACGCATCCATCCATTCCCGCCATTTGCGCAAGGAAGCTCGGCGTACAACGGATGCTGGCGTTTCTTCCTTAGGAATCATTCTCCAGGAGAAGATAAAGCTCGCCGCCACGAACGGAATATTGACGAAAAAAATAGCGGGCCAGTCCCACCAGTGAATCAATACGCCGCCAATAAAGGGTCCCATCGCTGCCGCTCCGGATTGGAAAATGGACAAAACGGACAGCGCGGTCGCTTGCTTCTCGGTAATATGAACTCGAACGATGGCCATTCCAACCGCAATCATCATGCCGGTTCCGATGGATTGCACGATACGGAACACGATAAGCCACGTAAAGTTGGGAGAAAACGGAGCCCATAAAGAGGCAACGAACGCGACGACAAGCCCCGTGAGGAATATCTTCCTGCGGCCGAATATGTCGCTGGCCTTTCCCATGACGGGTTGAGCGATCGAACTTGCCATGTAGAAGCTGAAAACGATCCAGGAAACAACGGTAAAGTCGAGTCGGAACGCATTTTGCAGCCTGGGAAGAGCAACAGCGATCATCGAAGAATTCAATGGGTTTAATAGAATCCCCAGTCCAACGGAAATCATCAACCACCTGCTGCGAACACCCATTTTCAAGTCCCCCCGCATCGTCGTTGAGGTCATCATACTTGAAATTGGATATTTACTCCAACGCATTTTGTGCTATGATTTCATTGACTTGAGGGAATGAGGAGCGTGCAAAATGGAACTGTTGCAACTGCAATATTTTCTCGAGGTAGCTCGGCTGGAGCACGTAACCGAAGCGGCGCGAAGTCTGCACGTGACTCAATCTTCGCTAAGCAAGACGATTCAGCGCTTGGAGGAGGATTTGGGTGTGCCTCTATTCGACCGGGTAGGGAGGAAGCTGCGATTAAACGCGTTCGGAAACAGCTTCCTTCGCCGAGCGGAAAGGGCTTTGTTTGAACTGGAGCAGGGGAAGCAAGAGATTCGCGATCTGTCCAGTCCGGAGCATGGTACGCTCAAATTGGCCGTTAATACCGCCGGCACGCTGCCCCATATCCTTCGAGAGTTTCGAAAAAAGCGGCCTCATATCCAATTTCTCGTGCAAATGTTGACCACGGAGGAAATGGTTTCGCTTCTCCACAGGGGGGAGGTCGATTTCTGCTTGTCCTCGCCTCCTATAGAGGAGGATGACATCGAATGTCAAATCGTGTTCCTCGACCCCATCCTCGTAGCCGTTCCGATGGGGCATCGGCTGGCAGGCCGAAGCAGCGTATCCTTGACCGAACTCAAGGATGAATGGTTTGTCGGTGTCAAGAAAGGCCACGGAACGCGCGATTTAGTGGACTCCGTATGCCAATCGGTTGGATTGTTTCCTAAATATGTGTATGAAGGAAATGAACCGGCAAGGCTAAGCTATCTTTTGGAAGCCGGAATCGGCATTGCCTTCATGCCAAGCACGGCGAGGAATTCGCGCGACTCCATCCATTATCTCGAAGTAGAGGGACAGGAATTGGTAAGAAAAATTGCATTATTGCGGCACGGAAGCCGGTACCTTTCACGGGCTGCTCTGGAATTCCGCGAGGTGGTTATCGAATACTTTGTAAATAATCGGTAGATAGCTGGGGGATTAACCATTTAGAAGAATGAAAACGCTTTTATTAGAAATGAGCTTACGGGCAAGGTTGACTTACTCCTATATCGCATTGATCATTCTATCGCTTACGATCATGGGCGTCGGTTATGTCGCGAAAAGTTCGGACGTCATCCTCGAGAACGCAAGCGAAACTTCGCTCGGACTTGTCAAGATGAGCAATCAATCCATTGACGCCATATTGGCCCGGGTGGAACAAAGCGCCATTAATATGCATCTGGACGAAGACCTCTATGATTTTTTTAATACAACAAATCTGGCGGAAAAATTCCATAACAACGAGAATGACCGTAAGATTACCCGTATCCTGCAAAAATACTTTCCCTCCTCGGAGGATATGTTTTCGGTCAATCTGGTTACGAAAAAATACACCTTCGGACAGAATCCGAACTTCTGGATCCCCAAAACGGATTACTCGGATTCGAATATCTTTTGGATATTATGGAAACGATCCGGATCAGCCGATCCAGGAATATGGAGGAGCTTTCGCTGGAAACGGTAGCCGCCCGCTTCTTCTTCAGTCCCAATTATTTGAGCATGCTGTTCAAAAATCACCTCGGTGTGACGTTTACGAAATATTTGTCCGAGGTCAGACTCAAGAAGTCTGCGGAGCTTCTCGAGCACCGCGACCTGAAAGTGTATGAGATCGCTGCAAAAACCGGGTTCAAGGATGAGAAATATTTCCACCGCGTATTCAAGAGCAGATTCGGTCTCACCCCGGACGAGTACAGAAAGTATCAGCACCGAGGCTAAGGTTCCGCTTTCACGCGATATCTTTGCGCTGAAATCGGGCGCATCCCCAAGCTACCAGCGCAACCAAATAAACGGCCGCATAGACGACGAAAGCGGCGCTGGGCAGGTTGCTTAGCGAGAAGGGACCCATCGACGAAAACGGCCCCATCATCTTATCCGTTTCCGGCGTCAGAGGCAAAGCGCTTCCCCCCAGCAACTCGTAAATCATGCGCCGGAAAATCGCGTCGGACGGCATGAGCAACGAGACATAGAAGGCGAAGTTGGAAATGCCGGCGTGTGCCTTGGAGGAGTCGAATACGTTTTCGAGCAGCCCGCTGAACATGCTGAGTCCGAGCAACATGGCGCAGGCGACCCCGTTGCCGATGGCCGGCAAAGCCGTTGAACCGAGCAAGGAGAGCGCGAGCAGCAGAAGAGGGAGGCACTCGAACAGCCCGAATCCCTTCCAGACAGCGTCAGGCAGTAATGGGGCATTCAGGAAAACTCGAACCAGAATCACGATGCTCCAGAATAGCAAAGCATGATAAAGCAGACACCAGAAGGCGAATCCGAGCCATTTGCCCAAATACATTTTCCAGCGGGGAATCGGACGGGCAAGCATGGCGAGCATCAGGCCGCTTTCGATTTCTCCGGAAATGGTGCCCATCGTCGAAAACAGCACGAAAAATGCGCTAAGCAGCTGGGCGAAGTACAGCCCGAGCACCATCGCCGTTCCGGCCTGGAAAAATAGCGACATGTCTTCCGTGTCCCCCGCGCCGGCCACCCGGTGCAGAACGAAGCCGATCAAGCCGAGGAACAGCGCGGTCAGCGCGAGAGTGACCGGCAAAATTCTGCGGCGAAGCAACTCGTTGCCCGCATAACCGATCCAAATCAGCACGGCGTGTCCTCCTTACCGTCGGCCAGCGACAGAAACCATTGCTCCAGGTTTTCCGTGACCGGACGCACCTCATAGAGAGTCAACTCCAATTCCGACAGCAGCCGGTTGATCCAACCGACTTGCTCGCGCTCCCGGACAACCGCCGTCAATACCGCCGAACCGTCGGGCCGCTCTTCCCGCACGTGCAGCTCCGTTCCCGGAATCAGCGCCCCCCGGATTTCCTCCAGCAGCCCCGGCAGCCACCCTCCGACGGAGATTTCCCAACGTCCGGTCGAGCCGATGATATCTCTGAGCGGACCGACGGCTTTCAATTTGCCATGATAGACGAAAGCGACTTCGTCGCACAGCGCCTCGACGTCTTCCAGCAAGTGGGTGTTCAGAAAGATGGTTTTTCCCTGACGGCGCAGCTCCTGGAGCAGCGAACGAACTTCGAATCGGCCGATAGGGTCCAGTGCGGAAGCGGGTTCATCCAAAATGATGAGCTCTGGATCCGTCAGCAGGGCGCAGGCGATGCCGAGTCGCTGCTGCATTCCTTTGGAAAAATGCCGGACCCGGTCGTCGCCGCGGCCGTCCAAGCCGACGAGGCTCAGCACTTCGCGGATTCTCCGCTGCTGCCCGGGGGAGCGGTTTGCCGCAGCCGACAGCCCGGCGAGCCGGCCATGAAACGCCAGAACCTCGCGGGCCGTGAGCCAATCCTGGAAACGGAACAACTCGGGCAAATAGCCGATGTGCCGCCGCGCTTCGGTTCGTCCGATCGGATTTCCCATTACCGCGCCGGAGCCCGATGTCGGCTTGAGCAAGCCGACGATCATTTTCACGAACGTGCTTTTTCCCGCGCCGTTCGGGCCGAGCAGCCCGAACGCGGTTCCTTGCTTCACTCGCACGGAAATGTCCCGGCACCCGACGCCGGAAGGGTACACCTTGGACAAGCCGCTCGTTTCCAGAATCATGAACCGATCAACCCTTTCGCATCGGAGATGATCGATTCATCGTCCGGGTATACGGATGAGGAGCCGATCAATCGGTACAACCAGCCGTCCTGCAGCCAAACGATCGCGCGGCCGGATTCGAGACGGGACAGGACCGCGTCCAATCCGTTCAGTTGAAGGGCCTTGATGCTTCCGCCACCGGACGGTATGGGAAGCGTGTGTTGCCAGTCCGAAATCGCGGCCAGCTTGGTCCTCAGATCATCGGGCAGTTGCGGCAACGCCAGCAGCGCTTGACGGATTTGTTCGACATCGAGATCCTTCGGGACGTCGAGGCTCGGAACCGGCAACTGAAACAGTACCTTGCGGACGGAGCCGTCGGAGGAAACGGCCGCTTCCGTTCGAAACGTTCCCGGGATCCGCAGCGTAACCGGTTTACCGTCCGCCGAAGCCGGGATGAGTTCCTTGCCCCCGAGGATGACCGCGAGCCGATTGATTTCTTTGGCGTGCAACCGGAACACGAGCTGCTGCTCCGGTTCGTAAACGATTGCGGAGCGATCCGTTCCAGCTGCCGGCCATGTTTTGAAATGTCCGTCGCTAAGTTCAACCGCATCATCCCGGGTCACGTTCCGTTCCTTCCCGCTGCCTTGCTGTTCCAGCTCTCCATAGCGGCTTAAATCGAACCGGGCGGTGCCGTCGATCCCTTGGGACAGAGCGTCGCGCAGCCTTATCAAATCGGAATCGTTCAAATCGACGACTTCCAGCTTCTGAACCCGGAACGTATGCAGCATTTCCGCCATCACCCCGCGTCCCCAGGGGCTGAACAGAAGCAGTCCCGACAGCAGCGCTGCCGTGGCGAGCATGCCTGCCCGCCGGATCAGGAGGCGCCTTCGGACGCGGAACACCAAACGTTCATCTGCCAAGGAGGACGCCGCGGGCTCCGGCATCGGCGCCGTACGCTCCATCGGTTGAAGGGGCAAACCGGCCGCGGGGCGGGCGGTTGCCGCTTCCGACCGTTCGGCGGAATCCCCAGCTGTCTCTGCCGCCAGCCACACCGCGGGGACCGTCTCAGTTGCAACGGTGCGCCGGAACCTTTCCCATGCCCGTTCGATATCGATTTCGTTATCATTCATGACTCTGCCTCCTCCTCCGGCGACCATTGGCGCCGGAAACGTTCCGCGGCACGCACGAGCAAGGTGCCGACGATTTTCGGATTCACTCCAAGCGCTTGCGCGATTTCCGCGTGCGAATAGCCTTCTTCCTTCAACAACAGCGCCTGTCGGTCGCGTTCCGACAATTTGGCGAGCACGCGTTTGACGACTTGACGCTCCCAGTTGGCGATGGCGATCTGTTCGTTCGACGGATAGGATCGGGCTGCCGTCAGCGCGCGTCGTTCTACCTTTTCCTGCAGTTGTTCGCGTCTGCCCGCATTCCGCAAATAGTCGAAGGCGATCCGAGTGGACACGACATGCAGCCAAGGTCCGATCCGGTGCAAGTCGTCCGGCGGGTTCCGATACAGCCGGAGAAACGCTTCCTGGGCCAAGTCTTCGGCGGCAGCCCGGTCCGGCACCAATGCGGCGATTTTACGGAATACCGACGGGTAATGCTCCCGAAAGAGCGCATGGAACCGGTCGGGAATTCGCTCGTCCATTGCGTTTCCTCCCTTCACCTATAAGACGAAGGAAATCTTCGTTTTACATCAGCTACCTAATTAACGTGGCCCCAAAACCTTATGTTGTCAAGTACGAGAGGGGGAGTATTCGCATTCGCATATGACCGGCGTCGTTCGCAGTAAGGAAGGTCGGATCAACGACGAAGTGAATACGAGAATCTATTTTCGCATTTCCGCATCAAATGAACTAGTAATATTTGACTAAACGGAACAAATTGCTATACTAAATAACGTGCAAAACTTACAAAATGCGACATTATTTCGGCACCACTATTCGGACCTTGGATGGTTGTTTTTCTTTTTGCCGATTCAGCTAACTTCTAAAGAGTTGAGGTTGAGTTTGCGAAAATCAAATTGAATATAAGCGATTGATTCGGAGGCCAGAACAATGATGTCAAAAGGAACGAAAACGATGAAGTCTCGAGCAAGCCTATTATTTGCTCCCGGAATTGCCTTTATGAACCGCCTGAAATATGCACAGAAGTTTGCATTGATCGGTGTGCTGCTGATTACCCCTATCATCATTCTGTTATATATGAAGTATGAGTCCGCAACGGAAGACATCTCTCTTATCCGACAGAAGGAGTCAGGTCTTGATTATATTCAGGAGTTAAACCATTTTGTCATTGATGTGGACACTCACCGTACGTTGATCAGCAGAATGATTCAACAGGATGAGGAAGCCAAAGCCGAGTTGACCGAAAATGAAAAATCGCTTGATGAGCGGGTTGCTGCGCTGGATAAGCTGGCCAATCAACAAGGCACCGACCTGAAAACCGTGTCGAAATGGACGGAGCTGAAAAAAGAATGGGAGGATCTCAAGGCCCGGCGCGCCAACTTGAGCGCAGATGACAATATCAGTTTACATAACTCCGTATTGACCGATACCCGAGCCATCGTTACACAGATTTTGAACACCGCCCATCTGGTGCTGGATTCGGATTTGGACAGTTATTATACGATGGATACTGCTTTCAAACAGTTGCCGCAATTAATCGACCGGATCGGCCGTGCCCGTGCGCTGGCCGCTACATACGCGGGAATAAAAACGCCGGACGAAGCCGATAAGAATGCGGTGACTACGTTGCTGGGTCAGATCGATACGAACCTGGATACAGCTAAAACCAATATCGACAACGTGGCTATCGCAAATTCCGATTTGAGCAATAGCCAGCAAGAGCAATGGCAGAAGCAAAAAACTTCCGTGGATCAATTGGTTGAATATTTAAACAAAAACATCCTTAATCAGGCCCAGATTACGAAAAGCGTCAAGTCCGTTTCCGAGGATTTGCTGCCTTACGTCGAACTGGCCCGCCAAAATTATGAGCAACTGACAACCGCTTACTCGGATCTGCTTCAAACGAAAGCGGACGCATTGAGGCAGCAGCAAGTGAATCAGCTGATTTTTATGCTGATTTCAGTTCTGGTCGTCATTTATTTGTTCATCAGCTTTTATTCATCCGTCAAACGGGCTGTCGCAGAGCTGGAAGAGACCGCTGCGCTGGTTGCGATGGGCGATCTTACTTCCCGTGCCAATCTGAAAACCCGCGATGAGCTTTCCGCCGTGGCAGCATCCTTCAACAGGATGACCGATGCGTACCGGGAAGCGATTCTGACCAGCAGGCAGACGTCCGAACGGGTGGTGCAGTCAGCCGTAACGTTGGCGCAAAACGCCTCTTCTTCCACGGAATCGTCAAACCGTATCACCGGCGCGATTCAAGAGGTCGCCGCAGGCGCTCAATCGCAGCTAAAGGGTGCGGAAGAGACATCGAAATCGATGGATGAAATGGCGATCGGCATTCAACGGATTGCCGAGACGTCTTCCTCCGTCTCCGAGGCTGCCGCCGCGGCGGAGGAGTTTGCCCGCTCCGGTAACGACGTCGTACGGCAGACGATCGGCCAAATGAACCAGATTCACGAGAAAACCCAGGAATCGGCCCAAATTATGGTTGAACTCGGGGCACAGTCTCAAGAAATCGGCAGCATCATCAGTGTAATTTCCGAAATCGCGGCTCAAACGAACTTGCTGTCGCTTAACGCATCGATTGAAGCAGCCAGAGCGGGAGAGCATGGGGCCGGCTTCATGGTCGTCGCTTCCGAGGTCAAAAAGCTGGCCGAGCAAACGAAATCGGCCGCATCTCAAATTAGCGAGATCGTAACAGTCGTTCAAAACCAAACGTCAATCGCCATGTCCGCGATTAACAGCGGCGTGACGGAGGTCGGGCGCGGGATGGAAATGATGGAGCAGACAGGCTCCATCTTCGACCAGATTATGACCTCGGTTCGCAATGTCGCCGAACAGATCCAGGAAGTTTCCTCTGCTGCCGAGGAGATGTCTGCCGGCACGGAGCAAGTGACAGCCTCCATGGAAGAAATCGTGGGAATCTCCCGCACTTCGGCCCACAATGCCGAGCAAATGGCGACGGAATCGCAGCAGCAGCTGGATGTAATCAGAAGCATCAGCGAGTCCGCCGGGACGCTCAACGATGCCGCGCAAGAGCTTAAAGATGTCATTCATCGTTATAAATTGTAATGTTCAAAGAGCCGACGGCATTGGTTATGCCATCGGCTCTTCCCGTTTACGGCTGTGATCAGGGTTACCCAGCCGAGGACAATACTCCTTCGATGCTTCGAAAGGGAGTGGATGATAGAGTGATCTGACGGAAGGGTCGAGAGAAAGCGCACGTTGTCATTGCGACTTGCGAGGCAACGCCCGCCTAGTGGTGTTGATCCGCAATCATGAACCCTGGGGTCATAAGCCGGTGAAAAACAATAGATCATTCACACGGCATGGACTTCCGCCGGCAATAAAGTATAATATTTTGGATAAGGCAGAATGTTCAACTTTTTGGCGAAAATAAAGCAGGAGGAAACATGGTCATACTTGCGTTCGTTATTTTTCTGATTACCCTTACGTTAGTCATATGGCAGCCCAAAGGACTAAACGTCGGTTGGACCGCGAGCGGGGGAGCAGCTTTCGCCTTCATTTGCGGAGTCGTATCCGTACATGACGTTGGCATTGTAACTGGCATCGTGTGGAACGCGACCATTACGTTAGTGGCGATCATTTTGATTTCGCTGATCTTGGATGAGATAGGCTTTTTTGAATGGGCCGCTTTGCATATGGCACGCCTTGCCAAAGGCAATGGCAAACTCATGTTTGTTTACGTCGTGCTTCTAGGTGCCGCAGTCGCTGCGTTTTTCACCAACGATGGGGGTGCTTTGATCTTGACGCCGATCGTTCTCGCAATGGTTCGAGCGCTCAAGCTTGACCGAAGAATGGTTCTGCCTTTTATCATGGCAAGCGGCTTTATTGCAGATACGACGTCCTTGCCGCTTGTGGTGAGTAACCTCGTAAACATTGTTTCTGCCGACTACTTTGGCATCGGATTTGTACAGTATGCGAAGCGTATGTTCGTGCCGAATCTGTTTTCCCTTGCCGCAAGTCTTTTGGTGCTGTATTTGTTCTATAGAAAGAGCAT
Organism: Cohnella sp. CFH 77786; assembly: GCF_019400745.1. Taxonomy (GTDB): domain Bacteria; phylum Bacillota; class Bacilli; order Paenibacillales; family Paenibacillaceae; genus Cohnella. The sequence goes on from NZ_WJIB01000005.1 coordinate 271,651, forward strand.
CCCTGGCCACTACGATGTAGCACTTCTTAAGGAGCCCAAAGAAGCCATTCGCGATAAAGGACTTTTTAAGCTTTCCTGGTTGATTTTAGCCGTTCTTCTGGTTGCGTACATGGTTAGCCAATTCATTCATGTTCCCGTTTCGGTTATTGCGAGCATCGTCGCGATTGCCTTTATCGCGGCCGCAAGACGCAGCCCGGCGATTCACACCGGCCGAGTGATCAAGGAAGCCCCATGGGCGATTGTGATATTCTCCATCGGCATGTACGTCGTCGTTTATGGTCTGCGTAACGTAGGACTTACAGATATGCTGGGTGTGGTCATTCAGAAAATCGCCGATCAGGGACTTTACATCTCGACCGTTGGCACCGGATTTCTGGCAGCGATATTATCCTCGATTATGAACAATTTACCTACCGTGATGATTGGCGCACTTGCCATTGACGGCACACACACCGAAAACGCAATTCGCGAATCTTTAATTTATGCGAACATCATCGGCAGCGACTTGGGACCCAAAATCACGCCGATCGGTTCACTAGCCACTTTGTTGTGGCTGCATGTTTTGGTTAGAAAAGACGTTAAAATCACGTGGGGTCAGTATTTCAAGACGGGTATTGTCCTCACGGTGCCTACGCTTTTGATTACACTCACCGGGCTTTATCTTTCTCTCTATTTCATTCATATGGGAGATTGGACTGTCTGGTCGCTGGTCGCAGGCATTGCAATCGTCTTATTGCTGGTCGTGCTGATTCTCATAACGCTTTATAGCAGGTCGCAGGTAAAACCAGTCAAAATAACCGGCAAACACGAAGACCCCCCCATTCCATAATGAAGTTTTTCAAAATCAGGATTCGTGAAGAATCCTGATTTTTTTTGACCCAATGTGAAGCAGCGTCTTTCGAACCGGACAGTGCATAAAACGTTGTAAAAAAAGGGATGTTATGGTTCACGTGCAACCCTACTATCCGCGAAAGGCGTGATCAAGTTGAAATTCGCCGCTATCTTCATCTACGCCATCACTGCACTGCTTACATGGCCCTGCCATTCGTTTGCGGATTCCGGCAGCATTACGAAGGAACGGTTCGGCCAGACCGCCGACGGGCAACCGTTGTATCTGTATACCTTGAAGAATGCGCATGGAATGCGGGCCGCAATCATGAATTACGGCGGGATCATGTACTCGCTTCATGTGCCCGACCGACGGGGAGTCCTGGAGGATGTCTTGCTTGGTTATGCCAACCCGATGGATTATCTTACGACCGGCAACAAACCGTATTTTGGCGCCTTGATCGGGCGGTATGCGAATCGCATTGCCGACGGCCGGCTTACCTTGAACGGCACCTTATACCGGCTGTCCGTTAATGAGGGACGGAACACGCTGCATGGCGGCATAAGGGGCTTTGACAAGAGAATCTGGGATACCGAGCCTGTCGTTGGGAAGGGCCAAGTCGGCTTGCTTCTTCGTTACGTAAGCAACGATGGGGAAGAGGGGTTCCCGGGTAAGGTTACGGCGACCGTTGTATACACCTTAACCGATGCCAACGAGCTGAGAATCGATTATTCGGCCGTGACCGACAAAGAGACGGTCGTCAATCTGTCTCAACACAACTACTACAACCTGAAAGGCGCGGGTAACGGAGACATCCTGGATCATCGGCTGACCCTCCGCGCGGACCGGTTTACCCCGGTACGTACGGATTATATACCGACGGGAGAAATCCGAAGCGTAACGGGTACGGATATGGATTTTCGCAGGCCAACCGTCATCGGTTCCAGGATCCGTTCCAACGATCCGCAAATCCGTCTTGCAGAAGGATTTGACCATAATTATGTACTGAATCCTTCGGGCTCACGAATGAAGCATGCCGCAACCGTATTCGAGCCGGTGTCGGGCCGGAGGTTGGATGCATATACCACACAGCCGGGCGTTCACTTGTATACGGGGAACCATCTCACGCAAGGCGGCGCTATCATCGGAAAGGGAGGCAAATCTTATGGCAATTACTACGGCTTCTGCCTCGAAACGCAGCATTTTCCCGATTCGCCTCATCATCCGAACTTTCCGTCAACGGTTCTTAAACCGGGTCAAGTCTACAAACAGACGGCGATCTTCAAATTTTCCGTCGTGAAATAGTCGAGGTGGAGAAGCATGCCGTTCGAAATGAACTACGGAAACGATTACCGCTACTTGCCCGTTACCTCCGTTCGGAATGGGAATGCGGAAGAAGTGCTGCCGGATTTGTCGTACTTGACCGTTCAAATCGTCAATGTATGCTTTGTCGGTTTTCCGGAGAAGGGCGAGTGGGTCTTGGTCGATACGGGGATGCCGGGCTCGGCAGACCTCATCATTAAGGAAGCGGAAAATCGATTCGGTTCCCATACCAGGCCGAAAGGGATCGTGCTTACGCATGGCCATTTCGATCATGTAGGGGCGGTCATCGAAATCATCGAGCACTGGAACGTCCCGGTTTACGCGCACGAGATGGAAATGCCGTTTCTAACGGGAAGACAGGGTTACCCCCCGCCTGACCCCTCTGTGGAAGGCGGGCTCGTCGCGAAAATGTCGTTCGTGTTCCCCAATCAACCGATCCAACTGGGGGCTGCCGTAAAAGCGCTACCCCCGGACGGAACGATTCCCGTCTTGCCGGAGTGGAGATGGATCCTAACGGACGGTCATACCCCTGGGCATATATCCTTGTTCCGGGACAAAGACCGTACACTCTTGGCAGGCGATGCTTTCGTTACGGTAAGGCAGGATTCCCTTTATCAAGTATTCGCGCAGGAACGGGAGATCAGCGGTCCCCCGAGATACTTCACGACGGACTGGCCAGCCGCGAGGCGTTCGGTCGAAGCTTTGGCCGACTTGAAACCCGCCGTCGCCATAACCGGACATGGGTTGCCGATGTCAGGGAAAGAGCTGACGGATCATCTACGGACATTAGTGGAACAATTCGACCGCATCGCCATACCGGATCATGGAAAATACGTGCAATAAGCTTCAAGGAGGCCAACTCTCGGTATATCGGGGGTTGGTCTTAATTTGCAACTCTTCGAGAAGAGGGACGGACAAGAGGAGGGGCGAACCGGAAAGGAATTATGATCGAACTATTTCTTCTGTGCTTCACATCAAGTCAAACAATTGAATAGGCTAACTTACTTAGGTTGGAGGTATGGTGAATGAACCAAGACAGCAATCCATTTCATCATTTTGATTTTGAGAATTTATTTAACCGAACCATAATCCCCGCTGATCCATCAGAGAATCCGGATTGGGTCCAAAATTTTATCCAGGATGTCTTGAAAAATGCGATGATGCAACTTGAAAACACGGCTGAAGAAGGATTTCAAACCGAGATTTCCGAAACGCAGCACTATGTCATCGTAAAGATCAGGAGTCCGAAAACATTAGACCCCAAGCGCTTGAGAGTTCTCGCAAGAATGAGTGATATTAAACTGATAGGTTTGGCTGGAAACAAGGAACATATCATCCAATTGCCAACGCTTGTTCATTCCACAAGTGGAAGAGCGATGATAACAAAGCGGCTTATGGAGATTAAATTTCGAAAACAAAATGCCGATGATCGGTACCAAGAAGTGTTCATTCGGAAAAATTGAAAATAGCCCCCCAAAAAATCACGCTCAATCACCTAGTCCGTTGCTGCTTGTGTCAGAGACCGGTGCATTTGCGGAATCGTCGACCGATCTGTGCGTTCGTACTGACCTCTCATTCGCCCTTGCCATATGTTAGGGGTGTGATGATGAATCACAATCCTTCTAAGGCGGTGATCTCATGGGCTACGGAGTTGGAGGCTACGGATGCGGCGTCGGATTCGGTGGATACGGCGCTGCGACATTCGCCCTCGTGCTTTTTGTTTTGCTGGTTATCATCCTTCGCGCGGGAGTATTCATCTGATTTTCATCATCGTGCATCAGCATTGGCGCCGGTATGGACCGGCGTCTTTTTTCGTGCTCAAGGCGTCAAGGCGGGAAGACAAATTCGTTCGGTCCGGTTATCAACCTATACAATTTGTCCTAAAGATACATACCCTAGTTTAGTGTTCATCCATGATTTCCTTCAAAGGGGGGAAAGTGAGCTTGCGGCCTAACCGTTCACAACAAACGGCAGTTATGAAGCAGTCTTTTTTCTCTCAGGGTGCAGAGCCGGGAATCGTGCCTGATACTCCAATGATTCCGTCATTTTCCGATCCGTTCTATTTTCAGCAAGGCGAACAAGGGACTTATAGACCGGAGGCATCTGTGCATAACCCCTCATCGAACATTTTCACGGCATTTGGCGGACTTGACGGAATCTTGTCCACCATGGGGAAAATACAGAAGATGTTCGTTTTTTTTAAGCAGCTTCAACCGTTGTTCAACTTTATCGGGAATATTGCAGGATTAAAAGCAACAACTCGTAGCCTTCCCTCCAGAAGTGCAAGGAACAAGTCAAGAAGTTCCGAAAGGCGAAGCAAGATCAAAAACGGAGTAAGTAAAGATAATTTGTCAATAAGGAACAAACGTACAAACCGTCCATCTGCCCCCCTCATAACATGCAGAGTGATCTGACATCACACACTCCAAGAGGGGGGAGGTTGAAAATCCATGAGCGCTGGAGTTGGTTATGGTGGCGGTGCGGCGTTTGTTCTCGTGCTTTTTATTCTTCTGGTGATTATTCTTGCAGGAAGCGTATTCATCTAACTTCACCTGAAGCAATGCGCTTGGAAAGTCACTGCATACTAGGTCTAACTGCGAACAATCTTCAATGCAATTGAATACAAGGAAGGACTGGTAAGTCAACCTCAACGGATGACGATGCCAGTCCATTTTTTTGAATCAACATCAGATAGCAAAAGTTGCAACAATCACAGCGGGGCTCGTCCAACTTCTCTCATCGGCTTTCCTCACTTGTCACCAAACGCAGCACTGCACAAGTTCGGAGAATAATAGGGGCTAAACAAATAACGATGTAAATTCATTGTGCACGAGACGGTGTGTGGCTAGGATGGTCTGATTAGAGGTTTTACCCCAATGGGAAACCAGGGTTGTACTAAGATTAGTCGTAATGATGACCTCATAACTCCCCGCGAATCCCACCTGCACAATCCTTAATGTGGAGGAATTGGGAGGGAGCACAAATTGCTGGAGAACATAGGTCTGATCTCCGCCAAAAAACAATTGTTTTACCTCGAGCCGAATGACATCGAACGTGCTGGGACTGTTATTAAGAAATTTAATAAATGCAGTCTCGGCATTTTGGCCAAAAAGCAAATTCGCAATCGGTCCTGAAGTATACAAAGGCATGGATCATTCACCTCTTTTCGATGGATAATATATGTCGCCAAGCACAGCATTCAAATTGGTGATTACGGTACGATTGGTAAGATAGCCATTTCCTGCAGGACTAAGCGATGTTGAGGAATGAAGACATTATTAGCGTTTACTCCCGCTACTGAAACAAAAGTGAATCCCGAATTGGTGAGAACTTGTACCTCAAACTCGGCCGTGGCAGCTACAAAGTATTGTCGCGTGAGCGTAGTTTCGGGCGGTACGTTAAATTGCTCTTGGGCGATAACGGTTTTCGTGCCGTTCAGACGGAATACCTGTACGAATACGGTGTCAAAAGAGCCTGCCGAGTTTTCAAAAAAAACAATAATACTGCTCGATCGGCTTTCGGGAGTTCCTGCATTTTCGATAGGACCGGTTGAATAGAGAGGCATTGTTCCCCCTCCTTTCTTCTATGTTAGAATCAATCTATGCAAAATAAGAGAAATTGCTTGGAGTATCGTGTATGGATTAAGAAATTCCATCATTATCATGTGAATAATAATTTGGAAGTTCTATGATAAATCTGCCCCAATCAATAGGACCTCGATGCTTCTGAGGGCAACGCGGCGCGGACGCAGAAGTGCGGAGGCGCGCGGATGGCGCACATGTATTCCAGACCAAGCTGGAAGCAATACAGGCTTTTGGTGGCTTTGGCTAAGGCAAATGCTTATCTCGATTTTGTGCCCGGCGATAAATCGGACTCCTATAACGGTGTCAACACGATCCGCCAGAAAACAAGGCTCGCATTGAATAAAGGCGGCGGCATCATGTTTTTCGACATACAGGAAGACACCCGAGATGAATTTTGTGGTGGACAATCGCGAGTTGCTTTACACACCGGAAGAAAAATTGGGAATGCCTTATAAGGACGGTCAAAATCGCCTTCAGATCCCGGTCAGGAAAGCGCTGGAAACGATTGGAGCAAACATCGATTACGATCCTGCCACTCGTACGGTCACGGCGATTCGTGAAGATACAACGGTTATGATCCATATCGGTAGTGAAGTATTAGAAGTAAAGCACTAATAAAGGCCCATGAGCTTGAGAAAATACAACAATGGTCGGGGTGTGTCATAGATCCTGAAATGTCGATGAGATTCGGGAAAGAAATAAGCAACATTCGATTATGAATTCAGTATTTACGGACTTTATTACTAAGTATAATGTCCCCGTTAATAAAGAAGGTTATTTATATATTGATTTTACGATAGGTATTAATGGAGCCCTTGCACATTGGTGCATGGGTCTTTTTTTTGACTAGAGGGAGGAGAAACGAATTCGGTCTGCTCACTCAACTCGTACAAGCTTTACGGGGGGATTCGCTTTCCGCATCTCTTCCGGCATCCTTCGGTCGCCTTGAAAAAGGACACCGTTTTATACGAAATGAACCGTTTTCACGGCAATTTGCCGTTCTTATAATTAAACCTAGAAAACGCTTACCAAAGGCGGTGGCATCCTTGAACGAAGACCTATCCGGAAGCAGACTGCGCAAACAACTTCCTTTTCATGTTTTTGTCGGCCTAGGCATACTGTTTCTGATTCTGTTCAGCTATATCCCCATGTTCGGCATCATCATCGCTTTCAAGGACTATCGGATTTCGACGGGTATTGAGGGGATCTTCACAAGTTCTTGGGCGGGACTCGGGCATTTCAGGGAGCTTGTCGACGATTACAATTTCCCGAATCTTGTCCGCAACACGCTCATTCTCAGTGTTCTGAAGATTGTCTTCTCCTATCCGGTTCCCATTCTGTTCGCGATTCTGCTGAGCGAGGTTCGGCACGTCGCGCTCAAGCGGTTCGTACAGACCGTCAGTTATCTCCCTCACTTCATTTCTTGGGTCGTCGTCACCGGTATTGCATACGCTTTCTTCTCTACCGGCTACGGCATCTTCAATGACATGCTGCTATCGACGGGCATCATCAAGAAGCCCATCGAAGTGCTGACCAATCCCGATTCCTTCTACGGCTTGGCCGTATCGACCGCGATCTGGAAGGAAGCGGGCTGGTGGACGATCATCTTCCTCGCCGCTCTGGCCGGTATTGATCCATCCCTGTATGAGGCGGCGGAAATGGACGGAGCGGGACGGCTGAAGCGAATCCTATACATCACGATTCCGGGATTGAAAAGCGCATGCATCGTCGTCCTGATTCTCACCATCGGCAGCATGCTGGGCGGAGGTCTCGTCGGTTCTAACTTCGAGCAGGCGATGTTGCTGGGGAACCCGCTCAATAGCGAGAAGTCGCAGATTATTCAGACCTACGCCTTTAACGTCGGTCTTGCTCAAGGCAGATTCTCGTTCGCCACAGCGATCGATCTGGCGCAGTCGGTCATCTCCGTCTTTCTAATCTTCACGAGCAATGCCATCGCGAAGCGAGTATCGGGCACCAGTTTGTTCTAAACTATGTAACCGGGGAGTGGCGGCCATGCGCAGAAGGCGAACGTTCGAGGATTGGAGTCTCGACTCCTTCATTATGCTGATTCTGATTGTTATCGTCATCGTTACGCTGTATCCGTTCTATTACATCCTCATCATCACCTTCAACGCTGGAGCGGACACGACGAACGGCGGCATGTACTTCTGGCCAAGAGTTTTTACGCTGGAAAATTACCGGTATTTCCTGGAGAATCCGAAGTGGATTCAGGCGTTGGGCATGTCGCTGCTTCGTACGGTTGTCGGCACGGCCCTGGGCGTACTGTTTACCGCGATGGTCGCTTATGGGTTGGCGAAGCGAGACTTGTTTTTTCGGCGAGGATATTTTCTCATTATCGTGATTGCCATGAATTTCTCCGGTGGATTGATCGCCTTCTATGTCGTGCTGAAGAGCCTGGGTCTGATCAACACTTTCGGCGTATATGTGATTCCCGGCATGCTGAATCTGTTCTTCCTGCTCATTGCCATATCGTTTTTTCAGGAAATTCCTGAAGAGCTTGGAGAATCGGCGAGGATGGACGGCGCCTCCGAGTTCCGAATATTCGTCCGTATCGTACTTCCCGTTTCGATGCCGTTGATCGCTACGATGTGCCTGTTTATCGGCTCGGGACACTGGAACTCCTGGCTGGATTCCGCTTATTTCGTCCAAGACGAGCGGCTCCGCACGCTAACTTACCGGATGATGCAGGTGATCAACCAATCGATGGTATCGTCGGCGAACGAAGCAGCGGCTTCCGCCGCATCCCGAACCAAAGTTACGCCGTTCTCCGTTCAAGCCACCGCTATGGTGGTGTCGATCGTACCGATCCTGGGCGTCTACCCGTTCTTGCAGAAACATTTCGTTTCGGGGATGATGCTGGGTTCCGTGAAAGGTTGACCGAAATCGGATTTTACTGCATGCTTGTTAACGCGCGAACAGGCTGCATTAAAATAAAACAATCGCAATAGGGGGATCCACCAATGGCGAAACGCTTGAAAGGGTTGATGACCGCCATGGTCGTGCTGCTGCTTGCCTGCAGCGTGCTTGCCGCTTGCAGCAAAAACGACGCAAATGATTCGAACGCGACAGCCAGTTCGGATAACGCCGCATCAAACACGGAAACCGCCTCTAATACGAGCGGCAATACGGAGGCCGGCGACCAGGCGGCTTGCGATAAACCGGTCGAGTTGTCCATGTTCGTTGACGCGACTTGGTATCCGTTTCAAGAATGGGCGGGCGATATTCCGGAAGCGATAACGAAAGCAACCTGCGTGAAGCCGGTCGTCACGGTCGCGACCGACGACAAGCAGCTGGCGCTCATGGTAGCGTCCGGCAATCTGCCTGACCTGGTCGTTTCGTTCAATTTTAAATTGATGTCGGATGCGAAGCTGAGCCTGCCCTACAATGAAATTTTCCCGAAATATGCGCCTGATGTGAAGTTCGATCCCGTGAAGGAATTCGTCAACACGGTGAGCGACGGCAACTATTACGCTATCCGAAACGATTTCTCCACGGAAGCGGAGTGGAAGGCAAACCCCTATGCGCACATGATGACGGCGGGACTTGCGATGCGCAAGGATATTCTGGATGAACTCGGCAATCCGCAGATCAAATCTCTGGATGACCTCAATAAAGTGTTCACGGAGGTAAAAGCCAAACATCCGGATATGACCCCGCTGATTCTGAACCCGAACTGGCAGCGTCCCTATTTCGACGCTCAATTCGGCGCCCAAGGCGGATTCGTCGATAAGGATGGCAAGCTCATGTACTACCTGAGAACGCCCGAAGTCGAGAAATCGATGCTGTATATGAACAGTCTTTACCGCAACGGCTTCATCACTTCGGAGAACTATGCCTACAAGAATGAATCCGAGACGGAGCAAATGATGCTGAACGGTAAGGGATTCGCCTACACGTGGACCTATTCCGGCGCAGACCGGATGAATGCGGACGCGAAGGGCAAGTATAAGTTTGTTCAGCTGGCGGAGCCGCTCAGTCCGGAAGCCTCGATTGTCAGCACGGGAACGGGCGGCTTGGGCGTCTATGTGACGAAGAACAACAAGGACGTTGAAGCTTCCGTCCGGCTGCTCAAGTATATGTTTACCGACGCGGGCTGGAAGCTCGGCGAGTGGGGATTCGAAGGTAAAGATTGGACCTGGAACGACGCCGGTTATCCGGAATTCAATTACGACCCGAATGATCTGGAATACATCAAGAAGCGCGGCATTTACTGGTGGGGCGTTCCGTGGGAAACCGGCGTCGGCATGGCGCTCGGTACTTACAAGAAGGGTTCGGAAACGACGCGCCAGGGCGAGCAGTATGACAAGATCATCACCTTCAATCCGGCGATCGGCATGGTGAACCCGGACACCGATTCGCCCGAATCGATCATCAGAACGAACATCGACAACATGGTGAGGACGGAAGTTACCAAGGTATATCTGGCCAAATCGGAGGAAGAGGCCAAGAAAGCTTATGACGAAATGGTGAAGAAGGCCGAGAAGATCGGCATCGACAAGCTGGACGCCTGGGCAACCTCGCAGTATGGACCGTACAAGGAGAAATACGACAGCTTGACGAAATAATCCGTATTCCGACCGAGCAGCACCGATTACGGGGTGAAGCCTGAGCACCGGCTTCATTCCGTATTCGCTTTCTTACGGAATTCCATACGGATTGGAGACGGATCGCATCATGCGCATTAGCACGAAGATGATTGTAGGGTATGTCCTTCTGGTTGTTCTGCCTTTTCTGTTGTTCGCGGTGTTCGTCTACCACCAGCTCTACGACAAGCTTCTGACCCAATATCAACTGGCGAACCAACAGAATCTCGAGCAGTTGGGGGGAAGTCTGGATTCCAGTCTGGCCAAGATCGAATCCCTGCAGTCCATCTATCAGAATAATGCGGCTTTGATCGATTATCTCCGCGGGGAATATACCAACGACCGGGATTTGATCTACTCCTACTTGAAGGAGATCAGCCCGGCCCTTTCCTTCGCCCCCCTTGCGGAACCGTCGGTTACGCGGCTCACCATTTACCCGAAGATGCAGGAACGCATGACGGCCGTACCCGGTTTTCAGCCTTATGGGAAGCTGAGTGAAAGCTTGTCAAGTCAACAGTTTTCCGCGCTGAAACCAGCCAAGGGATTATGGAAACGAGAGCTGAGCAATGGGGGGCTGGCTCTGTCCTATTATCACAAACTATACAATGATACGTACACGACCGAGCTGGGCATGGTCGAAATAGATGTGAGTCCCCGATTGTTCGGGGATTTCCTGTCCCATCTCAATAAGATTCACCCTGATCACAGCGTTCTAATAGTAGATGCGGAGGGCAAGCCGATCGAAGGCTTTGCAAACGGGAGCTTCACGCATTCCCAGCTAACCGGCATTCTTGCTACCCTGCGCAAGGATGCAGCCCGTTCCTTTTTGATCGACCGCAGTCAGCTGCTCGTAAATACCGTGGCCATATCCCGGCTTGATCTGACCGTCATTGAAATCAACAAGCGGAACGAGCTCTTCACTTTCCTGCGCACAAAAACGTGGTGGGCGGCCGGCGGGCTGCTCCTCCTGCTATTGCTGTCGGCACTCTACTATTTGATCGTATCCCTGCTCACAAAGCGCGTCGTATTGCTTACCCGGCATATGCGCAAGGTAGGATTTGACTCGCTGGGGAATCTCTATACGGGGCGAACCGGTACCGACGAAATCGGCTTTCTTATCACAACGTACAACGCAATGATCAATCGGATCGACGAGCTGGTCAACCGCGTACAGAAAGTGGAACTGCTCAAGAAGGAAGCGGACTTCAAGATGCTGCAGGCCCAAATACAGCCCCATTTCCTGTATAACACGCTCGAAACGATGCGAATGCTGGCAAGAGCAAACAAGGATCATCAAGTGGCCGAGATGGCTTTGTCGCTTGGTAATCTGCTGCGTTACAGCCTGTCTAACAGCCGCGATACCACATTGCGCGAGGAACTGGATCATGTCCGGGCTTACATCGCCATTCACCAGATACGAATTCCCAATCTGATATTCGAGCTGGAGGCGGAAGAAAACGTCTTGACGCTGCATTGCCCGAGATTTATTCTGCAGCCGCTAGTCGAGAACAGCATGATTCATGGTTTTGGCCGAAAGCGCGGCGACAAACGGATTGAGGTTCGAATTCGAAGGGAATCGGAGAGTGCGGTCAGACTGACGGTTTCTGACAACGGCACCGGAATCTCCTCCGATAAGCTGCAGGCGCTGAAGCGCTATGTGGCCGGTCATGCGACGGAAGGAGCTGTCGAAACACGCGGCATGGGCATAGGGCTCGGCAACGTGGCGGAGCGAGTGAAGGCTTACTTCGGCCCCGAGTCCGGGTTGGAGATTGACAGCCGGCCGGGCGAGGGCACCCACTGCTCGCTGCTGATTCGCGTCAAGGGGGACGACCATGCTTAAGCTTATGATCGTGGATGACGAACCGATTATTTTGGCAGGCATCAAGGATATGGTTGAAAAAGGAAATACGGCGTTTACCATGATCAAGACGGCGGGCGACGGCGAAGAAGCACTTGACATGATGGACTATTTCCAGCCCGATCTTGTAATTACGGACATTCAAATGCCGGAAATGGACGGGCTTGAGTTTATTCGCAAGGCCAAGACGAAGAATGTGGAACGGTTCATCATTCTTTCGGGATACGACATCTTCGAATACGCCCAACGGGCCATCCGGCTGCAAGTCGCGGAGTATTTGCTTAAGCCGATCAATGAGACGCAGCTCGTCGAGCTGCTGAAGCGGATGGCCATCGATATTCTGGATCAACGCCGTTTGGAGGGGGCGACTGCGTCCAAGACAACCGGGGAGGGAACGCTTAGTGAACATGTGAAGCTTCTGAAGGACTACCTCCACACCTTCTATATGAAGGATATCTCTCTCAGCGATGCAGCGGAATATCTGGGTCTGCATCCGGCCTATATCGGACAGCTGTTCAAGCGCGAGACCGGCGATACGTTCGTGCATTACATCAACGGCCTTCGAATGGGCAAGGCCAAGGAGCTGCTGCTCAGCGGCGAATCGCTCCCGCTCGACAAAATCGCCGGCCTCGTCGGCTTCGAGAACCCGAGGACATTCTATAAAGTGTTCCGTAAATATACCGGTCAGACACCCGGCGAATACCGGGAAAGCCATTTTGAGAAGGGAGAACGGCTATGACAACAGGATCGGAAGCATCGAGGATGTACGAGAAAGGAAACTTCGCCTAAACGTACACGGAAGTCCCGCCCACGAATCCGGGACGATTTGCATGGCGGGACGGTATGGTGAGCGGGAATGGGGAGAACGGCTATATTACGTCCGGCTTTCCGTATTCGGACACCTTTATTTATCAGTACCTGTGATACAATTTCCCTTCAAAAGATCCGCGGGCGATTCCCGAGGAATTGACGGAGCAGCTTGCTGACGCTAGACGTAACGTATTTCACCGAAACGATCAATGAAAGATCACGTTTCCCGACGGTTCCACAAGGATCAGAACCTTTTTCTACAGTTACCATCCCGGACATCAACTCAGACTCGATACCACGAACAAAGGAACGATATCCGAATACGAAAGATGGACGAATTATGAGACGGCGGAGACTGGAGTGCGGTATTCCGATGTTGCGGCATGGCCTGCTTACGATACGCAGAATCGGTTGTCCATCGCCGAAGCGGCGAAAATGGCTCTGGAGAATCGGAATACGTTCAATACGGGCGATTCGACAGCCGGGCACGGGTGGATGCACAAGGCATTGGTTTACGCAAGGTTGAAAAACGGGGACGGCGTGCTTGACGCCCTTCTGCCTATGTGACGGATTCTGGATATTACGCCTCTTTGATGACGGATCATGATACGAATCGCAGATGTAACACCTATTGCTCTGACACCTTATTTGGCGCTTTCGGAGCCGTTCATGAATCACTGTTATTCTCGAACAACGGGGAAATCGAGGTTCTTCCTGCACTGCCTTCCGATTGGAAATCAGGGTCCATCAAAGGGCTCATGGCAAGAACTCGAGTGGAGGTTAAGGAGCTCAACTGGAATATAGAATCCCGGATCGTCAAAGTTAAGCTGGTGTCTATTGCCGATAGGAATGAAATTCGGTTAAGCGCCGGAATGCCCTGGGAAAAAGCGATTGCCGATGGCTGTGAGTTGAAATTTCTTCATGACGAAAAGGGGGACTATCTTTCTCTGTTGATGGACGCCGGTCGTGAAGTGGAAGTTGTGTTCACATTGCCCGAGATGAACGGAAAGAAGCGGTAATTGAAGGCCGAGACTTATCGGGGGACATTTTTGCCAGAGTCACACATACGTTTCGACTACAATATGATGAGCAATAACTCTAAAGAGGAGAGCCAATGGCAGTCGTAAAAGCCAGGAAGCAGGATATTGATATGTTGGCAAGGTTGCTTCGAGCTGAAGCTGAAGCCGAAGGCGTAAAGGGGATGCTCCTTGTCGGAAATGTCGGCATTAACCGAATAAGAGCGAACTGCTCCGATTTTAAAGGAATCCGGACCATTCCCCAAATGATCTATCAGCCGCATGCGTTCGAAGCGTTGCGACATGGTATGTTCTATCAAAGCGCGAGAGAGAAGGTACGCCGTTTGGCGCAACGGGCTGTGAATGGGGAGCGGAATTGGCCGGCCAAATTCTACATCAATGAAAAGCTTTATGGAGATCCGCGCTGTGAGCGGATTTTTCGTTTTATGGTTGAAAGTTCTTCAGGGAAAACGCGCTGACACAGTATCGATTTACCCTAGTAAACAATAGCTTTGGCATATAAAGAGGAAACGGCAATTCCCCTATAATGAATCTAAATCTACGCTTACATATAAAACGCGAGTCAGGGGGAAGGGGAGGCTTTCATGGAAACTTCAACTGCAATGGAACATCTGGACCGTATGGTACGAAGAACGTTATCGCTGAGTCAAAAATACGGCAATGACGAGCACGATGATATCGGTTGGCGATGGGCGCGATGGGATTGGAGTATCGGAGTCGCCTTCTACGGCATAGCTCAAGCGTATGATATTATCCGACATTCCGGCTGGTATGAAGAGATGCAGCAATGGATCGACGCCAAGATTGACAGCGGGATGAACAATGTCAGCGTCAATTCGACGATGCTGCTGCACACGGTCCTATCGCTTCGCGAACGAAAGAATGACCCCAAATACGAAAGCATCTGCGACCGATATGACCATTACCTCTTGGAACAAAAGAGAACGCCTTCCGGCGCGATCCCGCATTACGAAGAAGCGCAAATATGGGCGGACACCTTATTCGTGAGCGTGATTTATCTGGCCAGGCGAGGAGCCGAGCTTGGCGAAAAAAGCTACATACGCGAAGCGGTGAAGCAGCTGATCCTCCACATGACCAAATTAAAGGATGAATCGAGCGAGCTGTATTATCATGGATGGGACGATGCGGCGTCCAAGTCCCTCGGGTTCCTCTGGGGCAGAGGCAACGCCTGGATCACGTCCGGCGCGGTGGATATTTTGCAGTACGAGTCGGATGACACGCCAGAGAAGAGATTGGCCGTCGGGATGTTGAACGAGCAGCTGGAAGCTCTCGCGCGCCTGCAGGATGAATCGGGCATGTGGCGCACCGTTCTGGATCAGCCGGACAGTTATTTGGAAACCTCTGTCACGGCAGGCGTCGCCTACGGCATATTGAAAGGAATCCGTCTTCGTCTCGTGGATGAGAAATTCAAACCGATGGCGGAACGAGCAATAGCGGCCGTCATGGCGAAGATCGACGCGGAAGGGAATGTCCAAGGCGGGTCTACGGGGACCGCGGTCCAAGAGGATCTAAAAGGATATCAGACGGTTCCGCTCGAAGTAACCCCGTTCACGCAAGGGTTAGGGTTGCTGGCCGTCAGTGAATGGATACGTTCTGAAGTTGAAGCAATAAACTGAAAAGAAGCCGAAATAGCCAAACGGGACGAAACAGAGGAATTTCCTGCTTCGTCCCGTTTCCGTTTTGGGTCTATTCGGGTTCACGATTTGCTTCGGCTTATCTCGAAAACGTTCCGTAGATTTTGGATGAAAATGTCCAAGTATAAGACAATTTATCCTAATGGCGATTCACATGGAACTATGTCACGCTAAAAAGGGGAAGCGTTTTCACGGCGGAAGGAGGAAAGGAGGTCGACGTGCGCTTCCGGCAGCCAATCAATCGGTAGAAAGGCGGAAGAAATAACGAATCTTCACACGGAGTAAGAGGAGCACGCTCTATTGCAATTGGAAATACCATCCAATGGAAGGGAGTGCAAGGATGCATACGGTTGTCAAAAAATCAGGGGTGTCGCTGCTTATTGTCAGCTTATTGTCCGCCTCGTTCCTGTTTCCGTCCGACTCCAAAGTCTATGCGGATCCGACGGAGACGAACGTCGCGCTCGGCCAGGCGACCGTGACGACGAACGGTGTTGTCACGAATGCCGCATCTTTGAATCTGCTTGTCGACGGAGACCGGACCACTAGCAACTTCGATTTAATCGACGTCTCGACCGGTCCCAAGTGGGTGCAGCTGGATCTGGGCGAAGCGTTCGCGATCACGAAGGTGAACGTGCTGAACGATTACAACCCGACGGCCACGAGAACCGGGCGCGATATTATCGTTCAGCTGTCGAACGATCCCACGTTCGCTAGCGGGGTATCCACCATTTTTAACAACGATACGGACAATACCGCCGGTCAAGGAGCCGGATCCGATTCCGCTTATCTGGAACCGACCGACGGCTCCGGCAAAACGATTACGCTAAGCTCTCCGATCACCGCTCGCTACGTCCGCTCTTGGGCGAATGGGCATATACGCACGGCCGACGGATTGGTTAAGAATGTGAATACACCGGTCGAACTCGAAGTATACGCCGCAGTCCCCGCTACGAACTCATCCCTTCCTATTAACGTCAATCTAACCGCCGGCAACGCTGCCGTGAACAGCGCGACTCTCGGCTGGACCAGCCCGGGACCGTCGTCGGTAACCGGCTATGACATTCGCTATTCGACTTCTCCGATTACAAGCGCCAACTGGGACGACGGGTTGGTCGTGAAACGCATAACAGGCGAGCCGACTCCGGCTGCGGCGTCAACCGCTCAGACGATGACGGTGAAAGGCTTGCCGTCCGGGACGACCGTTTATTTCGCGATGAAAACGATCGGAACCGGCGGGCAAGTGTCCAACCTGTCATCCGTTGCGAGCATTGCGACAAAGCCGGTCGCTAACGTTGCTCTAGGCAAATCGGTATCGACGAACGCCTCCTCGACAAGCGGCGAGCCGCTCTCCGCGCTGACGGACGGCGTGAAGACGAGAGACAAGTACGTGCTCTACGGCGTGTCGACCGGTCCCAAGTGGGCCCAGGTCGATCTCGGGCAGGCGTACGACGTTGTTCGGGTGAATATCCGCAACGATTGGGGCGACTCTCAGACGTATCGGACCGGCAAGGATCTGATCGTGCAACTGTCGAATGATCCAACCTTCGCCAGCGGCGTGACCGCCATCTTCAACAATGACGGCGACAACAGTTCCGGGCTGGGCACGGGCAACGACGCGGAATACGTCGAGCCGGGCGACGGCAGCGGCAAGGATATCCTGCTTGCCGATCCGGTCAGCGCCCGTTACGTTCGCTATTGGGCGAACGGTCACGTCCGGATCAACGGCACGGCCAACGCGGTCGATACGCCGGTCGAGATCGAGGTGTACGCCGACCCGCAGGACAATTCGCCGCCTGCGGCCGTCTCGAACCTCTCCGTCACGAGAACGACCTGGCAATCGGTCGAACTCAGTTGGACGGCGCCGGGCGACGACGGCAACACCGGCACGGCGCGCTCCTACGAATTCCGCCGATCCACTTCGCCCATCACGGCGGCAAACTGGGCAAGCGCGACCGTCGTGACCGGAGCGCCAGCCCCGCTGACGGCGGGTACGACGCAAACGTTCACGGTTGGCGGGCTGAGCCCAAGCACGACGTTTTATTTTGCGATGAAATCGAAGGATATTGTGAATGAGTCGGCGCTGTCAAACGTTGTCAGCGTCACGACGCCTGCGTCCGATACGGTGGCGCCTGCCGCCATTACCAACCTTGCGGTGTCGCAGGCGATATTCCGTTCCGCCAAGCTGACCTGGACGGCGACCGGCGATGACGGGACGATCGGGACGGCAGCCGGCTTCGAGGTGCGTTATTCCACCTCCCCGATTACAGAAGCGAATTGGGCGTCCGCTCAGCTGGTGGAAGACAAAATGCCGCAGAAGGCACCCGGTTCGGCCCAGGCCATGAAGGTGAAGGAGCTGACTACAGGGACGACCTATTATTTCGCGGTGAAGACCAAGGACGCGTCCGGCAATCTGTCGGGACTGTCCAACGTGGTCAGTGCCACGATCAGCACGCCGGCGCCGGACGCCGTTACCGTCAACTCCTTGAGCTCCCTGCAAACTGCGATCAACAACGCGCCTGCGGGAGGCCGGGTCATTACGCTTGCGGCAGGCACGTATAACCAGACGACGACCATTCAGATCACCGGCAAGAACAACATCACGATCCAGGGCGCAACGTCCGATTACGCCGATACGATTGTGAAAGGGCCGGGCATGTCCAATTCTTCCATGGACATTAACATCAAGGTCAATAATTCGGATTATGTTACCATCAAGAACATGACCATTCAGGACAGCTACTACCACGCCATCCAGATTAACGACGGCTCGAATTATTTCCATGCCGACCATCTAAAGACGTGGGATAACGGAGAAGGCGGCTTCAAAACGACCTTTGACGTGAACGGAATAAACGGCTACACCGATTACGGCTTGATCGAGAACTCTTTGATCGGTTATACCACCCACGGCATCCAGGGTGTCGTTGAAGGAATCGATATTATCGCCGGCAAAAGCTGGATCGTTCGCGGCAATAAGTTCGAGAACGCCCAAGGGTGGGGTGGCGGCATCGCCTACGCCGTCTTCGCCAAAGCGAACTCCCTCGACACGATTATCGAGAATAACGTGCTCACAAACAGCTATATCGCCATTTCGTTCGGCGGCGGGGGCTCGGGCTCATCGATTTTCCGCAACCAGGACACCACGTATGAGCATCGCGGCGGCATCATTCGCAACAACGTGGTCTACGGCACGCTGGACACCGGCGTTTATCTGAACAAAGCGACCGGGTTCAAGGTGTACAACAACACGATTCTGAACACTCCGAGCAGTGTAGGTTCGATCGAGCCGCGCTTTGCCGAGACGAGCGGCGAGATTCGGGGCAACCTGCTGACCTATGCAGTCAAGCTGCGCAACGGCGCGACCGCGGTTCAGAGCAACAACCTGACCGGAGCGAACGGAACCTGGCTTGCCAATCCGGCGCAAGGGGACTATCACCTCCATCCGTTCTTCGGCGCGGGCGCTCGCGATATAGGCGTTACGCTGCCCGAGGTGCCGACCGATATGGACGGCCAAACCCGTCCTTACGGAAGCGCGCCGGATGTGGGCGCAGATGAGTTCGTTCCGAACGAACTGACGCCTCCGGCGGCGATCTCCAACCTTGCGGCAAGCGGAGCGACCGCGCGCACGTTCCGGTTGACGTGGAGCGCTTCGGGAGACGACGGCAATACGGGCACGGCTTATCTGTACGACATCCGATATGCCAATGCTCCGATTACCGAAGCGACCTGGAGCAGCGCGCAGAAAGTCGAGACTCCCGTGGTTCCGGCTGCACCCGGTACTTCACAATCGGTAACCGTGACCGGCCCGACAGCCGGGACTACCGTCTATGCAGCGATCAAAACGATCGACGATCAAGGAAACGTCTCTGCGTTGTCTAACGTCGTGTCCATCACGATGGCGGCTTCTTCCGCCACCGAGTTTAGCCCGGCGGATGACGTGCAGGATGCGAGCGGTCAAATCTACGGCAACACGCAGACGCTTGGCATTCAGAACAACGGAAACAGCATCTACTGGGCCTATTTGCAGGGCAATTTCAGCGGCTACTCGGGAAGCTCGGCCGAGCGCGCAACGCTGAGGCTGTATACCAACTACAACAAACCCATCACGATGAAGCTTACGATGACCGGTCTGCAGGACAATTCCTGGACTGAGAGCACGGTCACAAGCTCGAACTTGCCGAGCGAGACCGGAGCGGTCAACCTGGGCTTGCTCCCCATCAGCGGGCCGGGCTGGCAGGATTTCGACATCACGGACTTCGTGAACAGTCACATGGGCGACAAGAAGGTTTCGTTCAAATTGAGCGATCCTCTCCAACAAGCAAACGCTGTGTCATTTAACAGCTCGGAGAACCCCTACAACAAGCCGATTATCGTCATCGACAATACGGATGTGTGGGCGCCTGCAGCAATCGCCAATCTGTCGGTCGGCAATCGTACGCTAAGCAGCGCGGAGCTGAAATGGACAGCGCCGGGCGACGACGGGAATTTGCGTACGGCAAGCGAGTACGACGTGCGTTACGCGGCAACGCCGATTACGGAAGCGAACTGGAGCTCGGCCACTCCTGTCGTCGGGGAGCCTTCCCCGCAGGTTGCCGGCACACAGCAGCAGTTCACCGTGTACGGGCTTACGCCGGGTGCGAGCTACTACTTCGCTATGAAGACGCGCGATAATGCGAATAACGTATCGGGCCTCTCCAACGTAATCACAGTCGATATGGAAACTACGATCAACGTGGCCAGGAACAAATCGGTCACGACAAACGGAACGGTTTCGCAAGGGGGGCCGATCTCCATCCTGACCGATGGAGTAACGGCTCGCGATCAGTATGCGCTGATCAGCGTATCGAGCGGTCCGAAATGGGTTCAAGTGGATCTGAGCCAGGCATACGGCATTAAAAAGATCAACATTCGCAATGACTGGGGCGCAACCTCGGATACGTACCGGACCGGACGCGATCACGTCGTCCAAGTGTCGAACGATCCGACGTTCGCGACAGGCGCGACAACGGTGTTCAACAACGATCAGGACAACAGCTCCGGGCTCGGGGTCGGAACCGATGCCGAATATCAGGAGCCGCCGGATGGGTCGGGTAAGACGATTACCCTTCCATCGACGATCAACGCCCGCTACGTACGCTTCTGGGCGAACGGGCACGTGCGGGTAAGCGGCGAGTACAAGGCGGTTAATACACCTGTGGAGATCGAGGTCTACGCCGATCCGGGCGATAGCACCGCTCCAGGCGCCGTAACGAATTTGTCCGCCAGCCAGACGAGGTGGAAATCGACGAACCTGAGCTGGACCGCGCCGGGCGACGACGGGTCCGTGGGAACGGCGGCTGCCTATGATATCCGCTATCATACGGCGCCGATTACCGAGAACAACTGGAACGATGCGGTGCAGCTGACGAACGAGCCGACCCCGCAGGTCGCCGGCACTTCGCAGACACTCGCGGTGACCGGTCTGACGCCGGGGACCACTTACTATTTCGCCATGCGTGCGATAGACGAAGCTACCAACGTATCGGCCATTTCGAACGTATTGACGGTGACGACGCCGGCATCCGATCCTACGCCGCCTGCCGCGATTTCCGATCTGCAGGCTGTCGCGCCGAACATCCGCAGCGTTCAGCTGACTTGGACCGCTCCTGGCAATGACGGTATGGTGGCCAAGGCCGCGGGTTACGACGTCCGTTATTCGACGTCCCCGATCACCGAGGCGAACTGGGCATCGGCTACGCAAGCCCAGGATGAGCTTGCGCAGAAGGATCCGGGCTCGGCCATGAAATTCCAGGTCAATCAGCTGACGACCGGAGTAACGTACTATTTCGCGGTTAAGACGTTCGATGACGCCGGCAATTATTCGGCTCTGTCGAACGTCGTGTCGGCCACGACCTTTACCCCGGTTCAGGATGCCGTGACCGTCTCGTCGCTCGATCAGCTCCAACAGGCGATCGACGGCGCGCCTGCAGGCGGACGGGTCATTACGCTGGCTTCAGGCACGTACAATCAAACGGCTACGATCAATATCAACGGCAAAAACAATATCACGATTCAAGGGGCGACCACGAACTACAACGATACGGTCGTAGCCGGCCCGGGCATCAACAACTCGTCGCTCGACATCAACTTCAAGGTGAACGATTCGGACTATGTCACCATCAGGCATTTAACGATTCGCGATTCGTACTTCCATTCGATTCAGGTGAACAGCGGTTCGGATTACTTCCACGCCGACCACCTCAAGACGTGGGACAACGGCGAGGGCGGCTTCAAGTCGACTTCGACGGGCAATATCGAAGACCCATACGCGGATTACGGGCTGATCGAGAATTCGCTGATCGGCTATACGACAACCGGGCAGCGCAGCGTCGTGGAAGGGATTGACCTGGTTGGTTCGAAGGGCTGGGTGATCCGCGGCAATACGTTTCAGAACGCCAAGGGCGTGAATGATGGGGTAGCCTATGCATTCTTCGCCAAGGGCAACTCGATGGATACGATCGTGGAGAACAACGTGTTTCTGAACAGCTTTATCGCCATGTCGTTCGGCGGCGGAGGCACCGGGGCAAACTTGTTCCGGAACGACGACACGACGTATGAACACCGCGGGGGCATCATTCGCAACAACGTCGTGTACGGCACGTTGGATACGGCCGTCTACATGAACAAGGCGAACGGCTTCAAGGTTTACAACAACACGATGCTTGGCATCGCGCCGACTGTGAACGTGGGCGGCGTCGAGTCGCGCTTTGCGGGAAGCAGCGGAGACATCCAAAACAACTTGATGGATAAAGCTGTCAAGCTTCGCGACGGCGGCACCGCAACTTTCAGCAACAACATCACGAACGCTTCTGCAAGCTGGGTCATGAACCCGTCCGGCGGCGATTTCCATCTCAATCCGTCCACGGCACAAGCTGCGATCGATACCGGCGCTTCCCTGACGGCGGATGTTCCGAAGGATATGGATGGCCAATCCCGTCCGATCGGCTCGGGCTATGACAAAGGCGCAGATGAGGTGGGCACGACTCCGCTAGCGCCGACCAGCGTAACGGCCAGCGTCTATGGCGGTGCCGTCCAGCTGAGCTGGAACGTCTCTTCCGGAGCGACGAGCTACACCATTAAGCGTGCGACGGTCAGCGGTGGCCCCTACACGTCCATAGCGACGGGAATCACTTCGAATGCCTACACGGATAATTCCGTTACGGCTGGTTCGACTTATTACTATGTCGTCGCGGCTGTGAACGCGAACGGCTCCAGCCCGGATTCGGCCGCAGCATCCGCCGCCGTGCCCGTTCTGGCGCCGACAGGAGTCACGGCGACAGGGGGTGTTGGCTCTGTTACCGTTAGCTGGACGGCAGCGAGCGGCGCGACCGGATACAACGTGAAACGAAGCACGGTTAGCGGCGGTCCCTACACGACGATCGTTTCGAGCGTGACGGCGGTAACGTATACCGATCAGCCCGTGACGAACGGAATTACGTACTATTACGTGGTCAGCTCCGTTTATCCCGGAGGCGAGAGCGCGGACTCCCCGCAAGTGTCCGGAACGCCTTTAACCAATTTGGCAATAGGGAAATCTGTGACGGCAAGCAGCACTTACAATAGTACGAATTGGGGGGCGGGGAAAGCGGTTGATGGCGAGCGTAATTCCATACCCGGTAAATACGGGTGGACTAGCAACAATTCGCTTACTTCCGACCATACCGAATGGATCACGGTGGACTTGGGGACGACAGCGACGATTACCCAAGTCGGCCTATACCCCCGGAATGACGCGGGGAATGCGGGATATGGCTTTCCTATCGATTTTACGATACAAGTTTCCACAGACGGGACAACTTGGAGTACAATCGTGAACCGGACGGCCTATCCGATGCCGGGAGATGCCGTGCAGTCCTTCAGCTTCCCACCGGTACAGGCCCGTTATATCAAGGTGACGGGTACCAGCTTGCGCCAGAATCCGAACGATTCCAATCAATACAGAATGCAGTTTGCAGAGCTGGAAGTATACTGAGTGAATGCTGCGCGTATGAGCCGTAAACAAAGATAGGAAAACGAACCGCCGGTATCAGCCTGAACAGCTGATCCGGCGGTTCGATTTCCTAACGGGGCAGCAAACCGACGTTGTCAGGCTAAGTGCCTAAGTGCCGCCTCCACCGGTACCAACTCCAGGCCATCAGAATCGCCATCGTGCCGGCGAACAGCCGGATTGCGGGCACGAGACCGAGCCATTGCGCTGCGATGCCGAGCCCGAGTATCGGGAAGCTGACGCCCATGTAAGTCACCGCGTAATACACGGAGACGGCCTGCGCGCGATCCGCGTCCGGTACGGATTCGTTGACGTAACGGAGACTTCGGGCGTAGCAGGGTCCATGGCCCAACCCGAGCAAGACAGCGGACAGCACGAGCAGTACCGGAGACTTGGAAGCCGCGGCGCCGAGTAGCCCGACAAGTCCCATCGTGAGCAGCAGGTAGCCGACCGTGAGATTGGAGAGCAGCGGGAAGCGACGGCTCCGCATCTGGGCCCATGCGGACAACCCAAGAACAAGGGCGAGCCCGACTCCGGAGGCGATCAGGTTCGATTCGCCGGCGATAACGGGGAGGTAAGTCGGGAGGATCGCCGTGACCAGGCTCATGACGGACCAGGAGATAAACGATGTTCCCGCCGCCGCATGAAGCGCGGGGCGAATCGCGTGCGGAACGGAAGGCAAGCGGATCCGCATCCTGCCGCTTGCCCGTTCGCCTTTATTCCCGATCAGCAACAGACCTGCGATGCCCGGCAAGACCAGGATCGCATGAAGCGCGAAGGGAAGCCGCGTCGGATAAGGGGCGAGTTCGCCCAGGAAACCGGATGCGACGGGGCCGAGCGCATTGCCGGCGGTCACGGCGGCGGAAGCCGCGAGGGCGGCATGCGTTCTCGCTTGCCTGCCGCCGAGCTCCGTCATGGCCGCAACCGCGACCCCGTTCATGATGCCGACCGACACCCCTTGCAACACGCGGGACATCACCAGCATGACCGGCCCGTCGGCCAACATAAAACAGACCGATCCGAGCAGCGCGAACAAGGTACCGGAGAGCAGCAGCCTGACGCGTCCGATTCGATCCGACAACGGCCCGGCGACGAGAATGACGGGAATGACCACGATCGCATACGCGGCGAATAGGAGCGTCATGACCGCCGGCGGCAAATTCCACTGAACCCGGTACAACGCATAGAGCGGGGCCGACAAATTCGTGCCGAACAGGGTAATGAACAAGCTGTAGGCGACCATCCGGAAGGCGGAAGTCCGGCTGTTCGCGATCGATTCACGCCAATGGCGCCGTGCTTTCGTCTGGACCTCGATCACGTCCAACAGCCCCGCCAAACGTTCGATTACGCCGTCCAGACTGCCGGCATCGATCGAGACCGACACTTTCATCCGCGCAATAGCGGGCTTCCTGCCGGCTCGAACCGACAATTTCTCTATATTGCAGCCGATCCGACCGAACAGCTCCGACACGCTCGCCAGTACGCCGGGTCGATTGTTTACCGTTAACGAAACAATATGGGTAACCACGGGGACATGCACTCCTTTCCCGCATTCGCCGAAGGCCGCGAAAATGCAATTTATTGTATCATCCCTTCCGGCAAGCTTCCTATAAGGCAGGTTTAATATTTAGGGGGTCAGTTTTGACCCGAGGCACCGGAAATTTTCGAAGTTTAATAATCACCCAGTAAACAACAATTTTAATAGATACAAAGCAATTCGTATCGGGTGATAAAATGGGTCAAACAGGATGGAGGAATGGGAATGAGCATGAAGGCTGTTTCGAACGTGAAAACGGTTACAACATACAGCAGGAAGACGTTGCGGATTTCCCTGTTTTGGAAGAAGATCAAAAAACAACAGGTTCTGTTATGGATGTCCGTTCCGATCATGCTGCATCTGGCTTTGTTCCAGTTCGTGCCGCTGTGGGGCTGGCTCATGGCATTTAAGGATTATCATATCGGACAAAACTTGCTGGAGGCGAAGTGGATCGGGCTGACTCATTTTCGAACGCTGCTGGGCCACAGCGATTTCCTCCAGGATTTGCGCAACAATATCGTCATGAATTCGATGCAGCTGGTCATGGGAACTTTCTGCGCCGTCGCACTCGCCATCGTACTCAGCGAGCTAAAAAGCAAAGGGTTCGTTCGCGTCGTTCAGACGATGACCTACTTGCCGTACTTCGTTTCCATGGTGGTCGTAGCGAATATCTTCGTCATGCTGCTCTCCCCGGACGGGGGATTGGTCAATGAGCTTATGATCAAGTTGGGATGGATTCACGAAGGGATCTTCTACTTCGGCCAGGCCAAATGGTTCTGGATCCTGCACACGCTGATCATGACGTGGAAAGGGTTCGGCTGGGGCGCGATCATCTACTTGGCGTCGATCTCCGGCATCGATCCGGGCCTTTACGATGCGGCCGAGGTTGATGGAGCGAGCCGCTGGCAGCGAGTGAAGTACATCGTTATACCGTCGATGATTCCTACGTTGGTGCTTCTGACCATCTTGGACATCGGCTATCTGGTGACCGGCGGCTTCGAATCGCAGTTCCTGCTGGGCAACGTGATCAATGTCGAATATTCGGAAGTCATCTCGATTCTGGCGCTCAGGCTGGGGCTGAACGAAGGGGACTTCTCGTTCGGAACGGCTGTCGGCATCTTCAATTCCGTCGTCGGCATGACGCTCGTCCTCATTGTGAATGCCATTGCCAGAAGGTATAAAACCAACCTTTTTTAAATCTCGGACCGTATTTCCCGGCTGATTGTTCGATTTCTCGAAACACGCCGCTCACGCAATGACCGCTGAAAGCGGTTTATCCTTGACGATTGGAGAGAATCCGACCATGCTGCTTCATCGGACTACGGGCGAGCGAATCGTCGATGCCATCCTTTACGCGCTGTTGACGCTGGCTGCCCTATCGACCGTATACCCCTTCGTTTATTTGCTCGTCATTTCGCTGAACGAGACCTCGGATGCCTTGAAGGGCGGCCTGTATTTGCTGCCCCGGAAGTTTACGCTCGAGAATTACGCTTATGTTTTTCAGAACGGGAAGCTTGCCAGGGCGGCTCTTAATTCCGTACTTCGAACGGTGATCCATACGGTCTTGTCCGTCTTCTTCTGCGGGATGCTCGCATACGTGCTCAGCAGGCGAGCGTTCATATTCCGCAAGCTGTTCAGCTTCATCCTCATCGTCACCATGTACGTCAGCGGGGGGCTGATTCCCACTTATTTGCTGATCAAGAATTTGGGGCTGATGAACACCTTTGCCGTTTATATCGTTCCGGGAATCGTGAGCGCTTTCTACGTCTTATTAATGAGAACGTTCTTCGAACAGCTGCCCGATGGACTCGTCGAGTCGGCTTATATCGACGGCGCGAACGATTTCCGGATCTATACGCGGATCATTATCTGGATCAGTCTTCCGGTAGTGGCCACGGTTGCGCTCTATGCCGCCGTCGGCGCATGGAACTCGTGGTTCGACAACTACTTATACAACAGCCGCAACGAGAAGCTTGCCGTACTTCAATACGAACTGCAGAAAATGATTCAGACCGTCGAAACCAGCTCTTCGGAAGCTGGAGAAAGCGGGGGGGCGGTTCGAATCATTTCACCTCTCACCATCAAAGCAACGTTAACGATTCTCGTTACCTTACCGATCCTGCTCGTCTACCCGTTCCTGCAAAAATATTTCGTGAAAGGCATGACGCTCGGCGCTATGAAGGACTGATTTCATTGCCGTCTCCCGCAAGCAAGCGGAAAGGACGGTATGAAATAATAAATCGATCTATAATCGGAGGTCGCAACCATGTGGAAAAAGAACAATCTTAAACTGTTAGCCGCCTTATTGGTCATCGGAAGCCTGCTGGTGACCGCATGCTCCAAAAACAATACGAGCGAGGGGGCCTCGCAGAGCCCGACCCCAGCCGCCTCGGGAACCGCGTCAGCGGGGCCGGCGACCCCGGCGGCCAAGACGCCGTTCACCTTCACGATGAATACGGACAATCCGATCATGAACTGGTCGAGCGACGTGGCAAAGGAAATCACGAAGCGCACGGGCGCAACCATTAAGTGGGACATCATCACAGGCGACTTCCGGACGAAGATGAACGTCTGGCTCGCGGCAGGCGATTATCCGGAGGTCGTGAACATTCACGACAACACGCTGCAGTCGTATATCCAAGCGAAAGCCGTTATCGATCTGACCGATCTCATCAAGGAACACGCTCCCAACATAATGAAAGCGTATAACAACGACTTGTCCTTGCTTCAGGACAAAAATGACGGAAAAATATACGGTCTGCTGCAGCCCCCGACCAAGAAGGTGAACGATCTGACTCGGAAGGGATGGATCGCCCTCCAATCGGCCGTTCTGAAGGACGCCGGATATCCGGAGATCAAGACGCTCGACGATGTCCGCAACGTCGTCGCGAACTATATGAAGAAATATCCGGAGATCGGAGGAGGCAAGACCATCGGCTTCTCCAACTACGGCGAGGCGAATCAGTTGTACAATATTTTCGATACGGCGGCACGCTCGTATGCCGGCTTCGCGCTTACTTCGAACGTTTACGTCGACGATCAGTTCAACGCCAGATTGCGCTTCTTCGAGCCAGGGTATACCGATTTCTTTAAATTCTTAAACCAAATCAATAAGGAAGGGCTCTTCGACCCCGAATCGCTGGTGCAGACCCCCGAACAGTTTACGACCAAATGCAATCAGGGCCGCGTGCTTGCCATATTCGGAGGCGGAATGGACTGTAACGCCTCGCTGGAGAGCAACAACATGGCCGACCGTTCCTACGTCTGGTTCGACATCGTGGCGCCGGGGCGGACGAAAATGACCGTGAAGCCGCTCGGAGAAGCGAACCGCGGCGGAGAAATGTGGCTGTCGATTACGAAGAACGCCAAGGACCCGGTCCGTATCATCCAGTTCTACGACGAAATGTTCAAGCTGGAAAACCAGATTCTTGTCGGCTGGGGATTCGAAGGAAAGTACTATACCGTCGAGAACGGGAAGCGGGTCGTGACGGATTGGCTTGTCGATCAATATAAAACCCACCCGGATAATTTCTGGGAGGAAGTAGGGTTAGGCTATGCCCGTCAGATGTCGACCAACTATGGTGCCGGGTTTACGCTGTCGGACGGCGATTTCGCGATGTGGCAATTCTCGGAAAGCTGGATTTCGAAAACGACGAGTCCGGTCGTGGTAGAGACATTGGCGAAATACGGGGCAAAAACGCAAGCCGATCTGCTCGTCAAGGGGATCGAAAGGGATTATGGGAGAACGGCCGGCAAGGGAACGGACGAAATGAAGAAGTTCACTACGGAAGCCATTGCCGAGTGGGGCAAAACACTTCCGAAGTTTATCCTCGAGAAGGACCCGTCCAAGCTCGACGGCATATGGCAAGGACTTGAGAAGACGCTCAAGGATAAAGGACTCGATAAATTTAACCAAGCCTCGACGGAGATTTATCAAAACGCCGCGAAAGAAATCAAGAAGTAAGCTTATCACAGTCGGGGTCGTTCCGGAGAGCACAACATGCTGACGGAACGGCCCTTATGAAGGAAGGAGGCCGCTCCGGTGTTGTCAGGCAGATTGGGCGTTTTAACGGATGAGGTTTCCGACCGGTATGAGGAAGCGCTCGATTGGGCGGCGGAGATGGGCCTGAGCCATGTGGAGGTGCGCGTCGTGGATGGGCGCAATGTCGCGGAGCTGAGCGACGAGCGGGCGCTTGAGATCGGTCGGCAGGCTGAAGCAAGGGGATTGTTCATTTCGGCCGTGGCTTCGCCGCTGTTCAAATGCGCTTTGGATCCTTCGAGGACCGTGGCGTCGGGAGATACTTTCGGACAGAAGGAAGAAAGTGCAGATGCTCATCACAAGAAGCTGGCGAGAGTCATCGAGCTTGCCAAGCTGCTCGGAACGCATCGCATCCGGATCTTCTCGTTCTGGCGTGAGGAATATCCGCAGTTGCATACCGGGGAAATCGTCGGCCATCTACGTAAAGCTGCCCGGGTTGCTTCACAGGAGGGAGTCCTGCTTCTGCTCGAGAATGAGCCTTCCTGTAACGGAGGCGTTGCCGAAGAAGTGGCGGCGCTCGTTCGTTCGGTCGGATCGCCTGCCTTGCTCGCGCTGTGGGACCCGGGCAACGAGGCGTATGCGGGCAGGGAAGCATATCCGTCGGGATATGCCTCCGTGAAGGGGCTTGTGGGCCATGTCCATCTTAAGGATGCGTACGTCGGCCATGACGGCAAGGGGCGATGCGTGCCTCTGGGAGCCGGTACCGTTAAGGTGATCGCACAGCTGCGCACATTGGCTGCGGACGGATATAAGGGGCTCTATACGATCGAAACGCACTACATACCGGAGGACGGGAGCCGGATGACGGGAACGCGCATCACGCTCGAGGCGCTGAAGGCGCTTGTCAAGGAGGTATAGGCGCATGGCTCAGTGGCGGTTCGGCATGATCGGCTGCGGCAGCATCTCCGACATGCACATCGAGGCGATTCGCCGGATTGAGGATGCAAGTCTGACCATCGTATCCAGCCGAAACGAAGCGAAAGCGAGAGCGGTGGCAGAGCGCGAGCGCTGCGCCTGGACGACCGATTACGGAGAGCTGCTGAAGCGTCCCGACGTCGATATCGTCTGCGTGACGACTTCGAGCGGCAGTCATGCGGCGATCGGACTTGACGTGCTTCAAGCCGGCAAGCATCTCGTCGTGGAGAAGCCGATCGCCATGAACGCGAGGGATGCGCAGGCTTTAGTCGACAAGGCCGCGGAACGGGGCGCCACCCTCTCGGCCATCTCCCAGAGGCGGTTCGAGCCCAACAACCAG
Source organism: Cohnella sp. CFH 77786 (assembly GCF_019400745.1). Taxonomy (GTDB): domain Bacteria; phylum Bacillota; class Bacilli; order Paenibacillales; family Paenibacillaceae; genus Cohnella. The sequence goes on from NZ_WJIB01000005.1 coordinate 302,208, forward strand.
GCGATCAAGCGGGTGCTGGACGAAGGCGGCTTGGGCAAGCTGCTGCTTGCGGAGGTCACGCTTCCGTATTACCGCAGCCAGGACTATTACGACAGCGCGGATTGGAGAGGAACGGTTGCCGAAGACGGCGGCGTACTCATGAATCAGGGCATTCATTGCCTGGACCTCATGCTCTGGTTTGCCGGCAAGGCGCGTACGGTGTTCGGCAAAACGGCCACGCAGACGCATCGCATGGAAGCGGAGGATTTGGGACTGGCGATCGTGCAGTTCGAGAACGGGGCTTACGGCACCGTAATGGCCTCGACCTCCATCTCGCCGGGGTATGCGTCGTCGATCACCCTGTATGGGGAGCGAGGCACCATCAAGCTGGAAGGCTCTTCGATCGTGCGCTGGTCCGTGCCCGGTTGGGACGAACCGGACCGGATGCAAGAGAAGACTTTCGGAGGCGTGTCCGATCCGAGGAATATCGTTTCCGATTTCCATCAGCGCCAACTGATCGACGTCATCGCCTCCATCCAGACGGGCAGGAAGCCGCTGAGCTCGGGCGAGGATGGACTGAGAGCCGTTCAGTTGGTCGAAACGATCTACCAAAGCGCAGCCGGCGGTACCGAGATTCTGCTCGGCGGCTAGCGGAAGGAGCGAAGCAAAATGGCAGTACGGTTGCAGCCTGTCAAGGAGGAGAAGGTGGATTCCCTGCGCGTCCGCGTGTATCGCAGCCGTGACGAGACGGGAACGGCGGCGGGAGAAGCCGCGGCGGCTAAGATGAAGGAACTGCTGGCGCATAAAGAGCGGATCCGCGTCATTTTCGCGGCAGCCCCTTCGCAGAATGAAATGCTGGACGCACTCGCATCCGATCGGGATATCGAGTGGCCCCGCGTCACGGCTTTTCACATGGACGAATATATCGGAATGCCTGACGGCGCCCCTCAGGCGTTCGGCCGGTATTTGCGCGAACGGCTGTTCGATCGGGTGCAGCCGGGCCGCGTCCACTATATCGACGGCACGAACGGGATCCGCGAGGAATGCCGCCGTTACGAGGCGCTGCTAAAGGAAGCGCCGATCGACATCGTCTGTCTCGGGATCGGGGAGAACGGGCATATCGCCTTCAACGATCCGCCGGTCGCGGATTTCAACGACCCGCTCCTGATCAAACCGGTTGAGCTTGACGAAGTTTGCCGGCAGCAGCAGGTGAATGACGGCTGTTTCGGCTCGTTCGGAGAAGTTCCGACCCGCGCGCTGACGCTCACGATTCCGGCCTTGCTCTCCGGCGCCCATCTCATCTGCGTCGTTCCGGGCGAGAGAAAGCGGCAAGCGGTGGCGCGCACGCTGCGCGGGCCGATTGTTCCGGATTGTCCGTCCTCGATTCTGAGGAACCATCCCGACTGCCTGCTGTTCCTGGACGAAGCGTCTTTCCCGGTGACGGAACGATGAGGCTGAAGGCGCTTCACTATCAAACGGAGCAACCGGTTGCGATCGACATCGAGAATGGGACGATCGTCCGGATTGCGGAAGCCGAAGCAGATTGGGAGGAAAGGCTGTCGCTGCCCTTCGCGGCGCCCGGTCTCGTCGACTTGCAGTTGAACGGTTACGAGGGGATTGACTTCAACCGGATGCCGCTGACCGCCGATGAGATCTGCGATGCAGTACGGAAGCTATGGCAGCAAGGGGTGACCGCGTTCTACCCGACGATCGTGACGAACCGCCCAAATTCGATCCTGCAAGCGATGACGGCGATCCGTCAAGCCTGCAAGCGCGATCCGGCCGTTGCATCGAGCATTCCCGGCATCCATCTGGAGGGACCGTTCATTTCGCCTCACGACGGGGCAAGGGGCGCACATCACAAAGCATACGTCAGACAACCGGATTGGGAGCTGTTCTGTCACTGGCAGGAAGCGTCAGGAGGCCGCATCGCCATCGTCACGCTCTCTCCCGAGTGGGAAGGAAGCGGGACGTTCATTCGCAAGTGCACGGACAGCGGCGTAACGGTTTCGATCGGCCACACCTCGGCGATGCCGGAGCAGATTCGCGAAGCCGTCGCATGCGGGGCGCGTTTGACGACGCATTTCGGCAACGGGGTTCATCTGACGCTGCCGAGGCATCCGAATTATTTGTGGGAACAGCTTGCCCAGGACGAACTGTGGACCTGCCTGATTGCGGACGGCTTCCATCTGCCGGACCAGGTGTTGAAGGTTGTTTTAAAGGTGAAGGGACCGCGCGCGCTACTCGTCAGCGATGCCGTATATTTGAGCGGGCTGCCGGCCGGCGAATATACCACGCACATCGGCGGACGGGTGGTGCTGAGCCCGGAGGGCAGGCTCTACATGGCGGAGCAGGAGCAGCTTCTGGCGGGTTCGGCGCAGCTGCTGCTACGGGGAATCGAACATCTGGCAAGCCGCGGATTGGCGGAGCCGGCTGCGGCTTGGGACATGGCGTCCACCGGACCGGCGGGGTTCATGGGCTTGCCTGCCGCCGCAGGTTTGTCTGGGGGTGCGCCGGCGGATCTCGTCCTGTTCAGGCGGGAGAACGGCAAGATCACGGTCGAACGCACCTATAAATCGGGAAAGCTCGTTTTCGATGCGTCAGCGCGACATGGAGAGGGGGAAGCAGGATGAAGCTTGCGGCATTCAGCGGCGTTTTCATCGAACATAGCATGCAGGAAGCAATGCAGTTGACGAAGAAGCTCGGACTGGACGGCATTGAGATCGCGGCGCGCGAGCCTCATCTCCCGCCGAACGCCAGCCTGGCCAGAGTCCGGGAAGCGAAGGCGCTCGCCCGCAGCCTGGGGCTGGACATCCCGGTTCTGGCCGGGTATGCCGGAGGCTTCTCCGACGTCGGGGACGGCGAAGCCCAGAGCGGCTTGGAGGAGTTCAAGAAGCTGCTGGAGATCGCCGGACACCTGGACTGCGGCATGGTCCGCGTCTTTCCGGGCGGCCCGAACGCCTTCCTGGCGAGTGATTACCATTACGCCAAAGCGGCGCACTGGTTGAATCTGTGCGCTGAAGAGGCCAAGAAGCACCAGGTGAAGGTTCTGATGGAAATTCATAACGACTCGCTCGTCGAGACCGTGGACGGCAGCTTGCGTCTGCTCGGCATGATCGATTACGACAACGTCGGCATAATCCACGACGCGGGCAATATGTACATCACCGACACGGATTACGGCCGGGAATCCGTCCTTAAGCTGGGCGACCGCCTGTTCCACGTCCATATCAAGGACGAACTGCGGATTGACGAAGTCGGAGCTCCCGGAACGTTTACGTCATTGACCCGCCACGGCGAGGAGAAGTTCCTGCATAGCCGGTTGGGCGAAGGAGGGGCCGATCACCGGCCGCTGTTCGACGCCCTTCGGGAGGTTGGCTATTCCGGCTGGATGACGCTGGAATGCCATGCGCCGTTTCCGGCCTACGAGAGGCTGGAGCACGACCTGAACGTCGTCCGCGGAATGCTCGCTGCCCCCGGCGGCCGGAACGGGAACCCGTTTGCCGCACATTCCGAATAAAGGAAAGAGGGATCGATCCATGACCAGCAGCCCATTGAAGGTAGGCATTATCGGACAGGGCCGCAGCGGCCGCGACATTCACGGCAAGCTGCTGGTGCAGCTTCCCGGGCATTACCGCGTCGCAGCCATCGCGGACGCTTTGCCGGAGCGCCGGGAACGCGCGCGCAAGGAATTCGACTGCAACACGTATGAAACCTGGGAGGGGATGGTCGATCAGGAGCAGCTCGACCTGGTCGTCAACGCGTCGCCCAGCCATCTTCATTATCCGATTTCGCTGGAATTGTTAAATCGCGGCATGAACGTCCTCTGCGAGAAGCCTCTTGCCAAAACCCCGGAGGAAGTGGACCAGCTGATCGCAGCGTCCGAGCGCTCCGGCAAGCTGCTCGCCGTCTTCCAGCAATCCCGCTATCATCCCGCGTTCCAGCAAATCCGGCGCGTCATCGACTCCGGAGTGCTGGGGCGCATCGTTCAGGTCGATATCAGCTTGAACGGCTTCGCGCGCCGTTGGGATTGGCAGACGCTGCAGAGCAACAACGGCGGAAACCTGATGAACACGGGGCCGCATCCGGTGGATCAGGCGCTGCAGTTGTTCGGCACCGACGCGCAGCCCCAGATCACCTGCATCATGGACCGGGCAAATACGTTCGGAGATGCGGAGGATTACGTGAAGCTGCTCATGAGGGGGCCGGGCCGTCCCGTCATCGACATCGAGATTTCCTCCTGCTGCGCTTATCCGCAGGATGCCTTCAACATTCAGGGCACGAACGGAGGGTTGCACGGCAGCTCCGACTTTCTGGAATGGCTATATTTCAAGCCTGAGGAAGCGCCTCCCCAACAGCTCGTCAAGGAGCCGCTGATCAACGCGGACGGATTGCCCGCCTATTGCAGCGAAACGCTGACGTGGCATTCCGATACCTGGACGATGTCGCTGCCCGAGGGACAAAGCTTGTTCGAGCATATGACCGAGAGACTGTACCTCATGCTCCATCACGCGTTGACGACGGGAGCTCCTCTTGAAATTACGCCCGAGCAGGTGCGCCTGCAGATGTGGGTCATGGAGGAGTGCAGGCGCCAGAACCCTCACATCTATACCGGGGAATCTGCCGTCGCTCACACCTGAGAACGATGGCGGTTCGCAGCGCCTTACTGATCGGCACGGGCGGCTACGGGAGAATCCATCTGAATGAGCTGGTCCGGCTGCAGGATGAAGGCGTTCTGGCGCTCGCCGCGGTATGCGACCTGCGGCTATCCGAGCATGCGGCGGGCATCGTCGCGGAGCGGGGCATCCGGCATTACGGCGATTACCGGGACATGCTCGCGGGCGAGAAGTCCGCCGATTTCGTCATCGTCTGCACGCCGATTCAGCATCATGCTCCCATGTGCATCGACGCGCTGGAAGCCGGATTTCATGTGCTGTTGGAGAAGCCTCCGGGTGCGACCATTCAGGATGTCGACCGCATCCTGGAGGCGGTCCGCCGAACCGGCAAACATTGCGCCGTCAACTTCTTCAGCCCGTCATCGAAAGCGCTGTCGCTGATCGGGGGGATTGCCTCCCTCGGCGAAATCGGCCGCATTCGCGGCATCAAGGGTCTCGCTCTACTGACCAGGACAAGCGCGTATTTCCGCCGCACGCCGTGGGCGGGCAAGCTCATGTCAGGGGGTGATCCCGTGATGGACGGCGCATTCCATAACCCGTCGGCGCACTTGCTCTACAGCATGCTGAAGCTCGCGGAGGTGCTGGCCGAAGCCGCGGGCCAGTCCGCCTTGCCCGCGAGGGTAAACGCCGAGCTGTATCACGCCAACCCGATCGACAGCGACGACACGACCGCGATGCGCATCGAGATGAGCGACGGAACGGAGCTTGCCTTCTATGTCACGCTATGCGCGCGGCAAACCGAAACGCAGCGTATTCGGATCGAGGGGACGGACGGCGCGCTCGAGTGGAATTACGACGACCAGGTAACGGTGTGGAGGAACGGAACCGTGCGCAGCCACGACTGCCGGGAAGGAGGAATCCTGGAGCGGCGATACCGGAATCTGATCCGGACGATGGACGGGGTTGACGGCCGGCTTGACGTGTCCCTCGAGTCGGCACGCAAGTTCACGCTAACGGCGAACGGGGCATTCGAATCGGCCTGCCGCATCAAGCCCGTTCCTTCCTCCTTCGTACGGCTGTCCGACGCCGCGGACGAACCCGGGGCTTATATCGAAGGGATCGAGACGACGATCAAGGAGGCTTTTGCCGCGGGCAAGTTGTTTTCGGAGATGGGCGTACCCTGGGCAATGCCATCGGGGCCTTTCGAGCTGAAGGGCTTTCATGCCTTCCCGCAGCGGTTCGAGCTTTACCGGTAGCCGCGGAACGGCTGCTCCGCAGGTCCGCCGCTATCGAGTGGCGGATTTTATTGTCCTGTCAAAGCCAAGAGTTCCCCTGTAAAAGCCAGCTTTGCCCCGTATATCGGCAGGGCCGTTCGCGATACCATCAAAAAAGGGAATGAAGAATTTACGGTGCGGGGGCGGGCGAGCAGACCATGTCAGTCGGACAAACGAGGGATTTCAAGCTGAATCGCGATTGGAAGCTGCAAAGCTTCGACAGCAAGGACAAAATCCCGGATGACGTTCACAGACCGGACTACGATGACGCCGGATGGCTGGAGACGCAAGTGCCGGGAGACGTGCATTCTACGCTTCTTGCGCACGGAGTCGTCAAGGATCCGTACTACTCGACGAACGATCAGGCGTGCAGGTGGATCGAGCGGAAAACTTGGGTGTACCGAATGGAATTCGACCTGCCGGGCGATCCGGAAGACGCCGCCGTCATCCTGAAGCTTGACGGTCTCGATACGCTGGCGGAGATTTTCGTTAACGGCGAATCCGTGGCGGTCTCGGAGAATATGTTCGTACCCGTCTTTGCCGATTTGACAGGGAAGCTGAAGCCGCAAGGCAATGTCGCGGTAATCCGTTTCGATCCCGTGGTGGCATATGCCGCAAGTCAAGACGTTTCCCGCTTCTGGTCGAAAGTCAACTATGAACGCATCTGGCTTCGGAAATGCGCCTGCAATTTCTCATGGGATTGGGGGCCGCGGATCGTAACGGCCGGTATTTGGAGGGAAGCCTGGCTGCAGATCGTCCCCAAGGCGCGAATCGATCATCTGTTTATGAAAACGCTGTCGATCGGCCGGGAGGGCGCGGAGGTGGAGATCGAAGTCGAGGTCACCTCGTTCGGGGAGGAACGTCCGCTTGCGGCTGAAATCAGCTTGAAAGGCACGTCCCACACCGCGAATCTTGAGGCACCGGTCCTGGGCGGCCGTGCATCCGTCCGCTTCACGGTAAGTAATCCCGAGCTCTGGTGGACCTTCGACCAAGGCGATCCGTTCCTGTACGAGTTGACCGTACGTCTGAAAGCGGACGGCGAGCTGCTCGACACGGCCGTCGAGCAGGCGGGAATACGGACCATCGAAGTCGTTCAGCGGTCGGAGAGCGGAAGTCCCCGATTTACCTTCCGGTTGAATGGCAGGGATATCTATGCGAAAGGCGCGAACTGGATCCCGGCCCACAATTTCCTGGGCGCGATAAGCGACGACCGCTATGCCGATCTGATCAGCCTCTCCCGGGAGGCGAACATGAACATGGTGCGCGTCTGGGGCGGCGGCATTTATGAGAAAGCCGCGTTTTACAACGAATGCTCCCGGCAGGGACTGCTCGTTTGGCAGGACTTCATGTTCTCTTGCAGCGAGGTTCCGGATTACGATCAAGCGTTCATGGCCAACGTGAGGACGGAGATCATCGCGAACGTGAAGGCGCTGCGAAACTATCCTTGCATCGCCATATGGGCGGGCAACAACGAGAACCAGGCGATCCACAGCGAGAAAATGCACGGCCGAAGCGATTACCGTTTCTATGGCGAGAAAATCTTCCACGAGCTGATTCCCGGTTTACTCGAAGAGCTGGATACGACGCGCCTGTATTGGCCGAGCTCGCCATGGGGAGGCAACGACGCAAACAGCTTCGACGAGGGCGATACGCATAACTGGGCGGTTTGGGCGGGCGACGTCTACCCCCGCCGCTACGGCGAGCAGCCCCGGATGGATATCTCTCCTTACGGGATTTCATACCGCAGGTATGCGGAAGACACATCGAAGTTCAGCAGCGAGTTCGGCATTCACGGGAGCACGGTCAAGGAAACGATGAGGCGGAACATTCCCGAGCCGGAGCTGTACTACGGCAGCTTCGAGCTGGATTACCGCAACAAGGATTACGAGCCGGAGAAAGCCGCGATGACGATGGCCGGTTACACCGGACTGCCGCGGGATTTGGACGAATATATCGATTTCTCGATGCTGTGCCAGGCGGAAGGATTAAAATTCGGCGTGGAGCACTTCCGGAGAAGAAAGCCGGAGAACAGCGGGGCCTTGATCTGGCAGCTGAACGATATCTGGCCGGGGATCAGCTGGAGCCTGATCGATTACTATCTGTTTCCGAAAGCGGCGTATTACTATGCCCGCCGGTTCTATCATCCGATTCTGCTGTCCTTCAAGGAAGAGGCGGGCGCCGTCTCGGTATGGGTCACGAACGACACCTATGATCGTTTCGAGGACACACTCACCGTCACGGTGCAGAATTGCTTCGGGAACGGGACGTTCGAGCAGTCCTATCCCGTCGTCGTCGAACCGAATGGCTCCAAGCCCGTAGTCGCGTTCAGCGCGGCCGAGGTGGAATGGCGTCTGGGCGTGATCGACAGGAGAAGCCATTTCATGGCGGTGCGGTGCGAACGCGCCGACGTGTACGACAATCACTACTTTTTCGCGGAGCATAAGGATTTGCGGTTCAGTCCCTGCCGTCTGCAAGTCGACCATGAAGCCCGCGCCGATTCGATCGCGATTACGCTGTCCACCGATTGCTTCGCCCGGTTCGTCAAGCTGGAATGCCCGATCGATCATACGATGTTCTCCGACAATTACTTCAACCTCCTTCCCGGCGAGACGAAGAGGGTCATCGTGAAGAACCGGAAAGGCACGGCGGTCACCTTCGGCGATATCGACATCGGCGCGCTGAACGCGAGGAGGAACGGGTAGACCGCAGCGGACCGTTCTACCCCGGAAGAGAGGAGGAAGGGGGGTGAGCACCATCCGTTCCACGGACCGGGAGAGGCTGATCGAGAGGCTGCTTCAGCCCGACGTCGTCTCCGGTTCCGAGATGTTGATGCGCAGCCTCCTCGTTGAGGGAGTGGAGTGCGTATTCGGTTATCCCGGCGGCGCCGTCCTGTATATTTACGACGCGATTCACGACTATGATCACCGTTTCCGGCATATGCTGGCGCGACACGAGCAGGGCGCGATCCACGCCGCCGACGGCTATGCCCGCGCTTCCGGGAAGCCCGGCGTCTGCATTGCCACTTCCGGACCGGGCGCCACCAATTTGATCACCGGCATCGCCGTCGCCCACAGGGACCGGATCCCGCTCGTCGTCATTACGGGGAATGTCGCGTTAAGCGTCAGGGGGACCGATGCCTTCCAGGAGGCGGACATGATCGGCATGACGCTTCCCATCACCAAGCACAGCTACTACATCACCGACGCTGCGGACATCCCGGACACCGTTCAGAAAGCGTTCCGGATCGCTTCGGACGGACAACCCGGTCCCGTGCTGATCGATATTCCCAAGGACGTATCCGCACAGCGGAAAGAATTCCGTTATCGGAAACAGCCCATACGTACGCCTTCGGTCCCCGCCTGGTTCACCGCTTCCGCCTCGCCGGCGGATGTTACCGGGCTTGAACAACCGCATCGCCCGTTCGCCGGGCAATACGCGGACGTCTTGCGCATGATCGCCGATACCGTTCCCGCAAACGGGATCGTAACGGCGGATGAAGGACGCTTTCACGCGCTGCTCGCCCGGCGCCGATGGCCGGCACGCTCCCTTATCTGCCCAGTCGGTATGGAAGCGCCGGGTTACAGTCTGCCGGCTGCGATCGGAGCCAAGCTGGCCGATCCGAAACGCCCGGTCGTGTCGATCAACGGAGCAGGCGGACTGCAGCGGAACGCGCAGGAATTGGCCGTATGCGCCATCCATAAAATCGCCTTGAAAATCGCCGTCTTCCCGGAAGCGGACGCCGCCGGAATCGGCAGTCCCGATTTCGTAAAGCTGGCGGAGGCTTTCGGGCTGAAGGGGCTAAGGGCGGAGCGGCCGGACGAGGCGAGAGACGTATGGATGCATGCGATGAAAGCGAAAGGGCCGGTTCTCGTGGATTTCGCGTTTGAACGATCCGGTAAATGACAGGGACAAGGAGATCGGCCATGATGAACAGTTTCTTGATTCCGGATAGGATCCGCATCTGTCCGCAGACCGGGGACGTGCTGGAGCCGCAAGCCCGCATCCGGTCGCTTGCCGACCTGACGGAGACGTCGGCAAGCCTGGTGTCGCCGCGCAACGCTTACGTATCCTTCCAGATTGCCGTACGGGTGGACGGAATGGCAAACTTGCCGTTCAGCGTCCGGGCCGACGCGCTTCAGGGCGAACGGGGCGAAATTGCAGGCGACGCGTTTTCGTTCTATGCGGAGTGGTATCATCGCGTGCAGGGAAGGTATTACCCCGACGCGCTCGTGCCGCTCGCGGCCGAAGCGCCGGAGGAGCGCACCCTGGCTTCGATCACGAGCCGGAACGCGGTGCCGGACCAGGCGTTTGCGGTATTGTGGGTGGATCTGTTCATTCCTCCGGACATTCGGCCCGGCGATTATACCGGCGCCATCCATGTGACGGCCGGAGGCGAAACGGAGACGCACGTTCTTCGCGTGAAGGCGCTTGAGACCGCCGTGCCCGACGAATCGCTCATCATCGCGGATCTGAACAGCTACGCCGACAATATTTCGCGAAGAATGGACAGCTTGCGCGGCAACGGGAACCGGTTCGAGGACGGTTCGTATTTCCAGGTGGAACGGCAGTTCTTCCGCATGGCGCATGAGCACAGGGCTTTGCTGCATTATTTGCCGTATGAGCATTCCGGCAAGATTCCGCACGCCTTCATTCCCGAACTCGAAGGACACGGCAAGGGGATGCGCGTGAAGGACTGGTCGCGGTTTGACGAGCATTTCGGTCCTTACCTCGACGGCTCCGCATTCGAAGGGACGAAGCGGGGCGCCATCCCGCTCCCCTACATGTATTTGCCTTTCAACTTTCACTGGCCGGCCGATTACGCGAAGTTCGGCATGAAAGGCTACCGCACGGAGTTCTCGGCCATTATGGGGGAGTTTTACCGCCATTTTACGGAGCGCGGCTGGCTGAAGACGAAATTCGAGCTGTTCCTGAACCATAAGAAACGCTATAAACTGTTCCCCTATGACGGTGATGAGACGCGCTTCGTCTGGGATGAGAAAATCAACGACATCTTCTATGAGCTTGCCAGGGATGTCCTGGAGAAGAAGGAAGGGGCACGATTTATTTTCCGAACCGACTCCAGCTGGAGCTACGGTCTGCATTACGGGAAGTACGCCGAAATGATTAAGCTGTGGGTCGTCAACGAGCAGATTTTCTCCTGGTTCCCGGAGAGCCTCGGGCCGCTTCGCGCGGCAGGCTGCGAGGTGTGGACCTACGGTACCGCACAGCCGATCAATCAGCCGCTGCTGGGTACCGCGATCGCCCCTCTCGCGGCGGTCGCGAGAGGCGTGGACGGGTTCGTGTATTGGGAAAACACGAAGTGGGGCGACAACTGGCAAGAGACGCCCGATTCGGACGGCAGCACCGCGATGTTCTATCCGGGGGACCGGTTATTCGGGATCGCGGGACCGATTCCGTCGATCCGACTCAAAACCCTTCGCGGCGCGATGCAGGCGGCGGACTGCATGGAGCGGTGGATACGCGAGCAGCCGGCAATCCGGCGCGCGAAGATCGGCGAGCTCATCGGCGAATCGCTGGGCATCGACAAGGACGCGTGGTGGCCGGGCAAGCCATCTTTCGTCGACCTGCCTCCCTATCGATGGGAGGACGCCATGTTCAGCGAAGCGCCCATCGCTTCGCTCCACAAGGGGCAGGATCCGGAGGCGTTCGACACGTTGAAACGGAAGCTATGGAGCCTACTCGGGTAGGGGGAGGAGCAGAAGATGGAACGCATCGCTTATCCGCTGATGGAAATCGCAAGGATCGGAGCGCTGTTCATCCCCGGCGACATGCTGGAGAACGTCATGCCGGAGGAGAGACGCGAGTATCCTCTGCTCGCGGGCGGCGCAACAAGCGAGTTCGCCGTCGGGGACGAGGTCGATTTCGTGGAGGAGAACTTTAATATGCTGAAACGGCTGCTTCTGCTTACGGAGCGGATCGATCCCGAGCGGAATCCGTACGCGGCATTATGGATTCGCCGCCCGGAAAATCCGTCGCGCGGCGAGGTCATGGTTGCCGGACGCGCACTGCCGGCGGAAGGCTATTACATTCAACCGCTGTGGCCGGAAATCCTGCGTGCGTTCGACGGCCATCCGACACGCCGGCAGCGTAATGCCGGCGAAACGGCATATTATCCGATCCGGAATTCGGATGAGGAAATCGTCGGCGTTCTGGAATTGACCGCGAACCTTGCCCCAAGTTTCATTTGATTTTTTTTGCAGGTGTCCGAATAGGCGCCGCAACCGGAATGCAGCCGGCTCTCAGCCGGTTACATCCGACTGCGGCGCTTTTTGTTGTGATTCAGAAAGTATAAATCGGCCATACTTTTTCTGAATCGCCTCCGATCAAACGTCTATCCGTCCGAAAAGGACGGCGTAGCCGTTTTACTTGGTCCGGAAGGTTGCGCGCCTGGCGCGGCGAATTATAATCTATGGGTACAAGGATAATATCGCCCTTCATTGTTTAACATCGCCTCATAGCCGTGACGGGTCGTCGGTACGCGATAATGATAGCAGGATATCGTTTTGCTGCTTTGCGGCGCAGAATCGCTAGCGGAAGGGATGGCGGAATGATGCGGGTACTGGTTGTGGACGACGAGAAGGAAATACGCAATGGACTTGTCACTCAGCTTCCTTGGTCGGATTGGGGCGTTCTCGAAGTGGTCGGCGCCGATGACGGGGATACTGCGCTGGAGCTTGCGAAGGCTTGCCGTCCGGATTTGATCGTAACGGACATCCGCATGCCGCGCATGAGCGGACTACAGTTTATTGAGGAATTGGTGCGCAATCAATACACGGGCGGCCTGATCGTCATCAGCGGGTACGATGAATTTCAGTATGCCAGGGAAGCGCTGAAGCTGGGGGTATCGGATTATTTGCTCAAGCCGATCAGCAAGGAGGAATTGGCCGAGGCCGTGGCCGTTTCGCTGCAGCGCGTGCGAGAGCAGAACGCGGAGCTGCAGAATCGGAGCCTCATTCAGGAAAGCTATGAACTCGCGATTCCCAGAATGAGGGAGGAACTGCTGAGGGAGTTGATCGGGCGGCCCTATCGAGAAAGCCAATCGCTGCGTATCGAACAGAAGCTCAAGCAGGTGAAGCTTGAATGGCTGGCAGCCGAACCTCTCTGCCTGATCGAATTCGGGATCGATAGTTTGAAAGCGATAACATCCAGGAATACGTCCGCCGATAAAGAGGAACTGCTCGGATCCGTAGGAAGTTTGCTTGAAGAACTGATTAAAGCCCGGCATCCCCTTCGGTATGTGCTGTTCCGTTCCAGGGAGGACGACTGGATCGTACTGCTTGGAGCCGGCAACCGCGGAGGCAGCGAAGACAGCCTTGCGGCCCTGTCGGAGGCGGTGTGCGATCGGGTAAGGGAACAGCTGCATATTCGGGTGAACCGGGGTTATGCCGATCGATGCGGAACGCTCGAGGGGCTCTTCGATTTACACCGCGAAGCGGCGGCTTCTCTCGAGTATTTCAAAGTACACGGTGAAGTCCGGGGATATGAGGAAGAGTCCGACACCCCGAACGCGGGCTTCGAGTATCAGCTTGCCAACGCACGGGAGCTGGTTGAGCTTCTGAAATACGGCAGCAAGCAGGACATCCGTGACGTCATGTCAGCCTTCCCAAGGCTTGCGAAATCCTGGAACGTCCATCATCCCAAAGATTTGCAACAGCGCATGTTCGAGTGGCTGCTCGAGGTCTTTCGGACCGCACAGAAAACGACGGGGTGGAAAGAGACGTGGTGGGAGAAGAATCCGATCGTCTTGTGGGAGCATCTCGAACGCTTCGATACGCTGGAATCGCTGCAGCAGGAAGCGACCGATCAGCTGCTTGCGGCGGCGGAAAGCATGAAAGCGCAGTCCGATTCCAGAAGCCAGATCGTTCACGAAGCGCAGCGCTTCATTCTTCAGCGCTATCCTGAGAATTTGACGCTTCAAACGGTAGCCGATCATGTCCATGTGACGCCGGTCTGGCTAAGCAAGCTCTTCAAGAAGGAAACCGACATGAATTTCCTGGAGTACCTGACCGACGTGAGGATGACGAAAGCCGCGGAACTGCTTGCCGATCTGAATCATAAGGTTTATCAGGTCAGCTATATGATCGGTTATCAGGATCCGGTTCATTTCTCCAAATTGTTCAAGAAGAAATTCGGTTGTACGCCGCAGGAGTACCGCAACAGCAGGGGGAGTCAGCATGAGTAAGGCGCCTCTTGTCGAGCTGGGACGATTCTCGATCCGGCATAAGGTGATCCTCCTGTTCTTTCTGGTGATTATGCTTCCGTTTCTGTTTATCGGGTACTTCTCGCATTCGAAGTCCGTTGAGGCCATTCAAAATGTAAGCGCCGCCATTTCCAGCCAGATGATGGAGAAGAATGCAAGAAATCTGGACAATTATCTGGAGCTGGTCAGCAAGACTCAGAATGAAATCATGTACTCGGCCGACATGCAGAATCTGCTGAGCATCATTCCTTCCAACACGCTGGAAGAGCTTGAGATTGCTTCGAAGCTCATCCAATATTCGAGCTCGCTGAGCAGCAATTCGCACGATTATTCCATTCGGATCTTTCCGATTGATCCTTCGCGGTATCCGACTTTCACCCATTCCATTTACCATAATGTCGACGTGGAGAAAGAGGAGTGGTTCACCGATGCGAAATCCATGAAGTCTCCCTTCTGGCAGCTGTTTCTGCCGGAAGACAACGAGGTCTTGTATAAGGAGCCTATTCTATCTCTAATTAAACAGTTATATGGACTTGAGAAGACCAGACCGCTCGGTTACGTGGCGGCTGACATTAAAGTAAGCACGTTAAGCGATTATTTGGCCCCGGTGAAGATGCTTGAACAACAGCAGGTTATGCTGATCGACGACAAAGATGTCATCGTGTATCACCAAGACCAGAGCCTGATCGGCACGAGCGTCGCCTCCAGGAAGCTTCGCGACTATTTGCGGCAAACGCCCGCTGGCGCCGATCCGATCGATATCGAAGGCGTCGAGTATATGGTCACTTATGCGCCGCTGGCCAACAACGATTGGAAAGTCGTAAGCCTGCTTCCGGTTTCCGTCCTGACGAAGCCCGTGGCGGGGATCGAACGCGTCAGCGTCCTGTTCCTTCTGTTCTATTTCGGGTTATCCGTCATTACGGTCGCCTACCTGACCTCGCGTTTTACGAATCCGATTCACCGCTTGGTTCAGGCCATGCGCAAGGTCGAACGCGGCGAATTCCTGTTCAGCGTGCCGCGAGTCAGCCGGAGGGATGAAATCGGCTGGCTGTATCTCGGCTTCGACAATCTGGTAAGGAGAATCGACCGGCTGGTTCAAAGCGCCGAGAAGGAAGCGAAGGATAAGAAAGAGCTTGAATTTCAAGTGTTGACGCATCAAATCAATCCGCATTTTCTGTATAACACGCTGGAAGCGATCCGCTGGAAGGCGGAAAGCCGCCGCGCGGACGACATCAGCGAAATGGTCCGGTCGCTTGGGAATTTGCTTCGGCTAAGCCTGAATGACGGCCGCGAACTGACGAGGGTCGAGCGGGAAATCGAGCACGTCAGGGCCTATGTAGGGATCCAATCGGCGCGTCAGGATACTTCAATCCGCGTCGTTTATATGATCGATGACGACATCATGCGGCTTCCTTGTCTGCGGCTGCTGTTTCAGCCCCTGGTGGAGAATGCGATCAAGCACGGCACCCGGCATGCCGGAGACGGAGACGCGGTCAAAATCGTCATCAAGGGATCCCGGAAACCGGATCATCTGAAATTCGAAATCATCGATAACGGCCCCGGCATTTCCGAGGAGATTCGGTCATCGCTGCTGTCTGCTGATCAGAGCGACCAGAGCCGAAGAAAGGGCGTCGGATTGCGCAACGTTCATGAAAGGCTGGTCATCTATTTCGGGGAACGGTACGGACTGCGCATTCTGAACCGGGAAGGCGAGGGTACCGTCATTGAGCTCACGCATCCGATTCTTTGCGATGAACCGGCGCAAGCGGGATAGGTTTCCATTAAGCCGATTCGAGACGGAGGGCCGTTCCGCTCAGCAATCCGCTGAAGCGGAACGGCCCATCCGTTACTCGATCGTACATTGCGAGTGCGTCTGCAGCGCGCAGTTGACGAACTCGTTATCCTCCAGCCGAATCCCGCGCGTATGCTCCTCCATGCAGATGCCGATCGTCCGCTCCGGCGGAGCCTTCGCAAAGGAAATCCGGTTCGCCGCGATATCGACGTCGTGCGTATGCCCTCGGATTCTGATGCCGACATATCCCATGGTGTCCGATCCGTTGTCTTCGATCAGATTATGCTCGATCCGATTGTAATTGGCTGCCATCGGATCCGATTCGTTCCGGAAAAAAATGCCGTAATATCCGTTCTCGGCAAACCGGTTGGAACGGATCAGGTTACGGATATCCTTATGCCCGATGGAGAGGCCGCTCATCCCGTTGCGGACGGCGGTGCAGTCCTCGACGACGCTGTCCTGCACGCGCCAGCATAAGAATATGCCGTCCTTACCGTTCTCGTTGAAGCTGCTCTTTTGAATGCGGGTGTTTCGGGTTCCGCTTCCGGGATGGACGCCTCTGCCTCCGTTACGGACGCATTCGCAATTGAGAACGTAGACGCCGGAACCCTTTTGATAACTGATCCCGTCTCCGTTGTAATGCCGAACGACGCAGCCTTCAATGCGCACGTTGTGGGCATCGAACAGAAATATGCCCGCGCAGCGGCAGCCGTCGACCAGCGTCGGATTGTTCCTGTTCCCCTCCACGATCAGGTTGCGAATTTCCACTTCGTTGCAATGATATCCGCTGATGATCGGCGTTTGCGTGGTCACGATTCCGCCGTCCGACAGAAGCGTGGTGGAGTTGAGCTCGCGGTCTAGATGCAGGATCGCGCCTTCCTTTCCCGTGACGACGGCTACCGTGTCCCCGAAGTTATCGCTTTCGGCGGCCCTGCGGATCGTGACGGTTTGACCGACAGGGAAGAGGTCGGGAATCTCGACGCTAACCTGACGTTCATGACGATCGGCGTCGGCGGTAAGGAAGGACATTCGCTCCGCGCCCTGCTGCAGTACGGTTCCGCCCGGACTGCCTACTAACTTCACGCCGGACCGAAGATGGACGGTGTTTTCCATTCGGTAGTTGCCTTCCTTGAGCCTGACCGTGCCGCCGCCCAGGAAGGATACGTAATCGACGGCGGCTTGAATGGTCCGATCGGTTCCTCCGATAAAATCGCCGGACGATTCGCCTACGACAATCGTGATTTTCTCCATATCGTCTCCTCTTTTCCTACGTGCATCGTCGCTTCCAGTGTATCATCCATTTTTTTCACGTTGCGACGGGTTGCATGAGAATGGATAAGAGCCGCTCAGTATAAGACAATATTGGCTTGTATGCCTGCGTGGCGAATCGCACTACCATTAAGATTAACAAGAGCCTTTTCGTAAAGGGGAGGCGGGGCACATGAGGGAGAAATGGAGGAGGGAGAGTGGACGTGATTCGCGATAACCCCCTGGATCATCGGCTGCTTCTGGTTAATGGACGAATCTACGCAGGGGGACGCGTCATCGACAACGGATCCCTGCTGGTTGGGAGCGAGGGACGGATCGAAGCGGTGGGCGGTACGGAGCTGAGATCGGCAGAAGCTCCGGTTCGTGATGTGCAGGGAAGCATGGTGCTCCCCGGTTTTATTGACGTTCATGTCCACGGCGGCGGCGGATATCAGATGATGGATGGAAATTACGAAGGAATCGCCGGTATGAGCTGGTTCCATGCCGCACACGGCACGACTTCGTTTCTGGCTACAACGGATTCGGCCTCGGAGGAGGCGATTCTGAAAGCGCTTCGCAATGCTTCCGAAGCAGAGGCTAAAGGACTGAACGGCGCCGAACTGCTCGGCGTCCATCTGGAAGGCCCTTTTCTTCATCCCATCCGCGGCGGGGCACAGGACAAGCGGCATATCCGGCCGGCTTCAAGGAGTGAGCTTGAGCGGTACGTCGAGGCTTCCGGAAGCCGGATTCGGCTGGTAACGCTTGCGCCAGAGATCGAAGGGGGATTCGAAGCGGTCGACATGTTGACACGACTTGGCATCACGGTTTCGATCGGCCATTCGGACGCCACGTATGCGCAAGTGCTGGAAGCGGTCCGTAGAGGGGCTACCCATACGACCCATCATTTTAACGGCATGAGCCCTTTCCATCACCGGGAGCCGGGCGTCGCCGGCGCCGGATTGATGCTCAGCGAGCTTACGACGGAACTCATTGCAGATGGGATACACGTCCATCCCGCAGCAGTGAAGCTGCTGTTCGAGACAAAAGGCGCCCGGCGCGTCTGTCTCATCACGGATGCGGTTTCCTGTGCCGGTCTGCCCGACGGAGAGTATGGGCACCTGGCGATGAAGGACGGCCAGATTTGGCTGAAGGACGGCTCCAGCTTGGCGGGAAGCTCTCTGACGATGCTGAAGGCGCTGAAAAATGTCCTCGCTTATACCGGTTATCCGCTTGAGGGGCTCCTTCCTTCGCTAACGGAGGTGCCTGCCCGGCAAATCGGCGTATCGGATCGGAAAGGCTCGCTTGAAGCCGGCAAAGACGCCGATCTGCTGATTCTGGATGATGAGCTGAACCTGCTTTCCACCTTCGTGAGGGGTCGGGAGGTTTATGCACGATGAACACGAAGAAGACATGGCGGGCGAGATGGATTCAGGACGCCAGCTTCGGCGGTTTCGCGCCGCTGCATTTGTTGCATAAGGAGCTCGAGCCGATTGAACTGCCGGAACACCCGGCCGAACTGCTTAATCGGCATATGCTGGTGCGCCGGGTCTTTACGCTCCGGGCGGATGATTGCGCAGGCAAACGGATGTGGCTAGATATTTCGGCGGACGATTATTTCAAGCTGTATTTGAACGGCGCGTTCGTCGCGCAAGGTCCCGCGCAAGGGTATGCGTTCCATTACCCCTACTTGCGCTTGGATGTCACGCAGTGGATGCGTCCAGGCGAGAATGTGATCGCCGTGCACGTGTATTATCAAGGATTAATCAATCGAGCTTACAACAGCGGCGACTTGCGGCAGGGCATGATCGCCGAGCTGTTCGCGGACGATCAGCTGCTGCTGGAGAGCGACGATACCTGGAAATATACCGTTGCCCGCCAATACGGCGATGGGTTCGCGGAGACGGTCGGTTATCGGACGCAGTTTCTCGAGCATATCGACAGCAGGCTGGAAGACCGCGGCTGGCGTGAGCTGGCATACGACGACAGCGCCTGGCATGCGTGTCATCCGGCGAAGGATGACGACCATCATTTCGTGTTGCAATTGACACCCCCGCTCGCCGTGTATCGGCGCGCACCCGCGTCGGTTGCCAACCCGGAACCCGGACGTTACCTGATCGATTTCGGCACGGAGCTGACCGGCCAATTCACGATGGAAGCGTGCGGCGCACCCGGCGAGCGTCTGGAAATCCGCTGCGGGGAAGAATTGGACGAGACCGGCGAGCATGTGCGATATGATATGCGCTGCAACTGCAAGTACCGTGAATGGTGGACGCTTTCGGGCGAGCTTGATGTGCTGGAGCCATTCGAATACAAGGCGTTTCGTTATGTCGAGGTGATCGGCCCACCGGCTGCGATTCGAACGGCATCGTTCGCCGCGATCGTGCGTCACTATCCTTTTGACAGCGAAAGCTGCCGGTTTGAAACATCGGACGCGATGCTCGATCGGGTCTGGACGATATGCCGCAGCGGCCTTCAATACGGCACGCAGGAACAATTCGTCGACTGCCCGAGCCGTGAGAAAGGCCAATACCTGGGCGATAACACGGTTATCATGCACGCCCATATGTATGCGACAGGCGATTTGCGGATGGTGAAGAAGGCGCTCACCGATTTTGCGCTTGCCGCGCAGCATATTTGCCCAGGGGGCATGGCGGTGGCTCCGGGAAGCTTCATGCAGGAAATCGCCGATTTTTCCTTACAGTGGCCCATGCAGCTATTGGAATATTACCGTCACAGCGGAGACATTCATTTCCTGCGCGAGATGGAGCCGATTGCAACGGCGTTGATTCGGTATTTCGATCGCTACCGCCAATCGAATGGGCTGCTTGAGCAGGTCAGCGATAAATGGAACCTCGTCGATTGGCCGGAAGGGCTGCGCGACGGCTATGATTTTCCTCTTCCGCGCCCGGTAGGTCCCGGTTGCCACAATGTGGTCAACGCATTCTACTACGGCGCGTGCAGGGCGCTTGCCGACATCCGCGCGGCATTAGGGATGGATGAGGGAGCAGACGGGTTAACAGACGGGTTGGAGCGGTTCCGGGACCGGTTCGTGCAGGCGTTCTACGACGCGGACAATCGGCGATTCGTCGACGCGATCGGCTCGAATCACGCTTCTCTGCATGCGAACGCGCTTCCGCTGCTGTTCGGGCTTGTGCCTGACGACGCGGTTTCGTCCGTCGCTTCCTGGCTCAAGGACAGAAATATGAATTGCGGCGTTTATTTCTCCTACTTCCTGCTGAAAGCACTGGCGGCAGTCGGCGAGACGGAGTACGTATACGCCAGATTGACGGCGGATGACGCACATTCATGGGGGAATATGGTCAAGGAAGGCGCGACGACTTGCTTCGAGGCGTGGGGGAAGGAGCAGAAGTGGAACACCAGTCTGTGCCATCCGTGGGCCAGCGCGCCGATCCCGCTGTTCATCGAAGAAATCATAGGGCTGAAGCCCGGGGCTCCCGGGTGGGAAACCATCCGACTGGCGCCGCGTATCCCGGACTCGCTGGAGAGCTTCGACTTTGCGTGCCGCGTGCGCACAGGTACGATCCGTATTGCATACGCACATGGGAAACTGGGGATCGAAGCGCCGGAAGGTGTGCCGATTATTGTTGGTTAAGGGCTATTGACATTTTACCTATTTGGCGTGTGCTGCAGGTATGTTTGAGAAAGCAGGACAGAGTAAATATCCGGCATGGAGGAGATGGACAATGAACAAAAGACTGCGAGTTACCATTTGGAATGAATTTCGTCATGAAAAGGAAAACGAGAAAGTGCGTTCCGTCTATCCGGATGGCATGCATGTCGCGATCGGAGAAGGATTGGATGAGGACGTAGAAGTTGCTTACGCCACGCTGGACGAACCGGAGCACGGTTTATCGGAAGCACGTCTGAATCATACGGACGTCTTGATTTGGTGGGGCCATCGAGCGCATGACGAGGTACAGGACTCAATCGTTGAGCGTGTACGGCAAAGAGTGTTGAAAGGGATGGGGCTGATCGTACTTCATTCTGGGCATTTTTCCAAGGTGTTTAAGTCGCTCATGGGAACGAGCTGCGATTTGAAGTGGCGGGAAGCGGACGAAAAGGAACGGATTTGGATCGTCTCTCCCGGACATCCGATTGCGGCGGGCGTCGGCGAGTATTTGGAACTTGAAACCGAAGAGATGTACGGCGAGCATTTCGATATTCCGGAACCCGATGAGCTTGTGATGGTCAGCTGGTTTGAAGGAGGAGAAGTCTTTAGAAGCGGATGCACATTCCGTCGCGGACAGGGGAAAATCTTCTATTTCCGCCCAGGGCACGAAAAATATCCAACCTACTACAACGAGCAAGTGAGGCTTGTGATTCGAAATGCGGTCCATTGGGCGGCGCCTACGACTCGGGAATATCCGACATACGGAAATCACAAGCCGCTCGAGATTATTAAGGCTAAGGGACACTAAGCAACCGCAGTTTTATAGTCACAGCATACGGGAAATAAACGTCGTGGGACAAGAACATATTTTCATTCAAATCCGCGCTCAGCGCGGCTTTTCATTTTATCGAGGCAAATTCTTGTCCTTTGGTCGGGAAAAGAACTTACATCGCTTCCCGATTGAGGACAAGAACTTGCATAGTTTGCCGCGTTCGGGGGGTGGTGTATTGTTGAGGGCGATGTGTGTGAGCTTTTGCCGAAGAGACAGCGCGCACCCAGGAAATCAGTGCTTCGGGGGATTCATCCTCTGAGTGTGTAAAATGGAGCATGCGAAAACAAACGATCAGGAATCTGCAAGGATACATGAACATCAAGGGGAAGTTGCAGTCCACCTCCAGATTGAGGTGAAGTCATTGACAGCATCCCATTTTTTTACTATACTCCAATTCGTAATCATTACGATTAGAAAGACATAGGGGGATAAGTCATGACAAGAATGGTTTCAATATTATCTTTCATGGTATGCATTGTACTTCTGGCAGGGTGCGGTGACGGTGGAGCGAAAACAGGGTCAACGGGTCGGGGCAATGAGTTGGTATATGCAACGGTGAAAGACATTAACGATATGAATCCTCATTTGTACAAAGGTTCTTTGCCTGCGCAAGGCATGGTGTACGAATCATTAGTTGAGAAGACGGAAGGTGGAATCCAACCGTTACTTGCTGAATCTTGGGATATTTCCAATGATGGAAAAGTCTATACTTTTCATCTCAGAAAAAACGTAAAATTCCACGACGGTCAGCCATTTAACGCCGAAGCAGTGAAGAAAAACATGGAAGCGGTACAACGCAATGCAAGCAAGCATTCCTGGATCAAGCTCTCCACAAAAATCGTGAGCTGCAATGTAATCGATGAGCATACGGTTGAACTCGTTCTATCCGAACCCTATTATCCGACTTTGCTTGAATTGTCGATGACCAGACCTTATGTATTCGTCTCGCCCAATAATTTCGTTAACGGGGAAACGAAAGACGGCGTAAGCGGTTATAACGGCACAGGTCCGTATAAGCTCACTGAACATAAAGTCGATCAGTATGCCATCTTTGAAGCAAATGAAAACTATTGGGGCGGCGCGCCCAAGGTAAAGAAAATTACGGCTAAAGTTCTTCCTTCAGGGGAAACGACCTATCTGGCATTGAAAAAGGGTGAAGTCAATTTCGTATTTACCGATGATCGAGGTACGGACAGTCTTGATGTTGAAGCGATGAATCATCTGGCGGATTCGGGTGACTATCAAATCGTTCGAAGTCATGCAATGAATACGAAGATGATCGTGGCCAATAGCAGCAAGACCGACAGTCCGGTACATGAAACGGCTGTTCGCGAAGCGATTTGGTATTCCATTGACAGAGAGACCATCAGCAAACAAATATTCAAGGGAACAGAATCAGCAGCCCAAACCCTATTCTCGTCCAACGTGAATTACGCCAATGTCGATCTGAAAAAACGCGGCTATGATTTGGAAACCGCGAAAAAGATTTTGGAAGAAGCAGGCTGGGTCTTGGAGAATGGCAACGCTATCAGAACGAAAAAAGGAAGCCAATTGGTTATGAAGCTCTATTATGATGCCAGTTCTTCCTCTCAAAAATCACAGGCTGAATGGATCCAAAATTCATTGAAAAAAATCGGGATGGGGCTGGAGCTTGTCGGCGAAGAGTCAACTTCAATCGCGAATCGACGATCGACTGGCGACTATGATTTATTGTTTAATCAAACCTGGGGACTCGCTTATGATCCTCAGAGTACAATCGCAGCATTTACGACAAAGTCTTCTTATTACCATACGACAAGCGGCATTTCGAAAGCGGATGAACTCTACAAGAAAATCGATCAGGTTATGGTGTCCATGGATGAGAGTACCCGAAATACGTTATATGCGGATATTTTGAAAATCGTTCATGAAGAGGCCGTCTTTATTCCCATTACGAATGGAAGCGTCACGGTCGTGGCTCCAAAAACCTTGCAGGGCATCTCGTTTAAGCAAACGCAATTTGAGCTGCCATTTGAGCGAATGTACTTTGAATAAGCAGATCCATAAGAAGGGGGTAACCCCTTTTTTTCTTATCGGCGAAAGGAGAATTTGATGGGGAATTTTATCATCAATAGGTTACTGTTTTCGGTTCCATTACTTTTGACCATTTCGTTTTTTTCGTTTATCTTAATCAATCTGTCCCCTATGAATCCAGCCGAAGTGGTATTGCAAGCGCAAGGAGTACCCGTCATAACAGACGAATTGATCGCAGAGACAAATACGAAGCTCGGATTGGATCAACCTTTTCTCATTCGTTATATCCATTGGTTCCTTGCATGCATGCAATTGGATTTCGGAATATCATACGTCACGGGACAACCCGTGTGGTCATTGCTCGGCCCGGCTTTCCTGAATACGTTCAAGCTGACGTTCGTTTCAGTTATTGCCATTATTGCGTTGTCCATTGGATTAGGCGTTATCTGCGCGCTGCGGGAGGGGAAACGACTGGACAAATCGGTCAGAGGAGTCTCTTTTTTCCTGACCTCCATGCCGTCATATTGGCTGGCGGCGCTTCTGGTCTGGTATTTCTCCGTACATTTGGACTTGCTTCCGACAAGCGGAATGGACTCTTACCAAAGCTACGTTTTACCGGTTACGGTGATCACGATCAATTATGCGGGCATTTATTTCAGAATCGTAAGAAGTTCCATGTTGAGCAACCTGAATGAAGACTATGTACTATACGGAAAGGCATGCGGCTTGTCCGAGAAGATCATTACCCTGCACATTTTAAGAAATTCACTGCAAGTGGCCGTTTCGGTGTTTTGCTTGGCAATTCCTACGATATTTGGAAGCACTGTCGTCGTGGAAAACCTGTTTGCATGGCCGGGACTCGGAACACTAAGCGTCAAATCCATTCTAAGCAGGGATTTCCCGATCATTCAAGCGTATGTCCTTATTTTGGCGGCTGCTTTCGTTCTGTTCAACATCGCTTCCGATATTCTCAATGCGGCGATGAATCCCAAATTAAGGACGGGTCTCTAAATGAAATTTTTTTTGAACGTACTGAAAGATAAGTTGGCCGCTTTATCATTATGCATTATCGTTGTCACCGTTTCCGTCGGGATATTCGCCCCTTTGTTTGCGCCGCATGATCCCGAGGAAGTCCATATGGAGCTTCGGTTTGCATCCTTATCGTGGGAATACCTGTTAGGCAACGATCATCTGGGGAGATGCATTTTATCCAGATTGATTTACGGAATCCGCCCTAGCGTACTATGGGTGTTCGTTGCGCTGGTATTGTCAGTTTCGTTCGGGGCGTTTCTAGGTTTTATAGCGGGCTACTTCAGAGGGAAGACGGATGCATTCGTGATGCGAGTTTGCGATGTGATGCTCTCTTTCCCGGGATATGTTATGACATTGGCACTGATCGGCATTCTGGGAGTGGGTCTTGAAAATATTCTGATCGCGTTCGTGTTATCGAAATGGGCATGGTTTGCCCGTATCATCAGAACGTCTGTTATGCAGGTTGCCGAGTCCGATTATATCAAGTTCTCCAAAGCACTCGGCGTAAGCGACATCAAAATCATGGTCAAGCATATCGTTCCGGTTGCGCTGCCCGACATTGCGGTCATTTCAAGCAGCTCCTTCGGTTCGATGATGTTGCAGATATCGGGTTTTTCGTTCCTCGGTTTAGGCATTCAAGCTCCGAATGCGGAGTGGGGGATGATGCTGAATGAGGCAAGGGAAGTGATGTTTTCAAGACCGGAATTCATGCTGGCTCCTGGACTCGCGATTATCCTTGTCGTATCGGCAGTTAACTTCTTATCCGATGCGCTTCAAGTTGCTTTGGACCCGAAATTAATGATCTCCAAACATAAGCTTCAAGGGCTTGCAAGAGCCTCAGCCGCCAATCTTCAAGGGAAAGAAGTGGCTTAATCCCATGATGAACCTTTTGGAAGTTGCAAATTTGAAGATCTGGGATCGCAGCACCGGTAAAGTGATCGTTTCGAATAGTTCCTTTCAGGTTAAGCAAGGAAGCTGTTTGGCGATTGTGGGGGAAAGCGGAAGCGGGAAGTCCGTGACCTGCAGGGCCGTCATGAGATTGAATCAAGCCGGGCTCTTGGAGTCCGGAGACATTCTGTTCAATGGAGAAAACTTAACTCGCCTTTCCGAGAAAGAAATGAGAAAACGAAGAGGGAAAAACCTCTGCCTGATTATGCAAAACGGCATGCGAGCTTTTGATCCCTCTTGTGTGGTCGGTGTTCATCTCAAGGAGACGCTCGCCGCTCATTTCGGGTGGAGTTCCGGCGAGATCACAGCCAAAATGAAACATGCCATGGAAAGCGTCATGCTGAAAAATCCGATCGAGTTGATGAATAAGTATCCCCATCAACTGTCTGGCGGAATGCTGCAGCGGGTAATGATCGCTCTGGCCATCGTATTGGAACCGGACATCATGATCGCGGATGAACCGACCACCGCACTCGATACCATCTCGCAATACGAGGTCATCGCACAGTTCATTCGATTGCGGGAAAGAATGGGCTGCTCGATGATCTTCATTTCTCACGATTTAGGCGTTGTCAGAAAAATCGCCGATGAGGTTCTGGTCATGAAAGACGGAGAAATCGTGGAAAGCGGGACGACCCAAGCCATTTTCTCGGCAGCCGAGCACGAATATACCCGGTATTTAGTATCCACGAAACTGGCGCTGAATCAACATTTTAAAAGAATCATGGGGGGCGTTCACGTTGATCCGCGTTGACTGCGTAGAAAAGTCTTATCGCAAAGGCGGATTGTTTTCCAAGGAAAGACAGAAGGTATTGACAAACATTAGCTTCGAATGCAAGCCAGGAGAATGTCTGGGTATTATCGGAGAAAGCGGAAGCGGCAAATCCACCTTGGGGCGCCTGATTCTGGGGATTGAAAAGCCTGACAGAGGAACCGTTTTATTTGAGGGAAAGCCAGTAGCGGTTCGAAAGGCGAGAGCGGGTAACATAAGTGCCGTATTTCAAGACTACACGTCCTCCATTAATCCCTTTTATACCGTTGAACAGGCCATTATGGAGCCTTTGAAGCTGCAGGGTAAGATTCGGAAGGACGATCAAAGCAAGATCGATCTGTTATTGCATCAAGTTGGATTGAATCCCTCCTATCGCAAAAAGTATCCTCATGAGTTATCGGGCGGGGAGGCTCAGAGGGTGTGCATTGCAAGAGCCGTTTCAACGGAACCGAAATGCATTTTATTAGACGAAGCCATCAGCTCTTTGGATGGGTCCGTACAGATCCAGGTACTTGAATTGCTAATGAGCTTGAGGAAGATTTACAACATGGCATATCTCTTCATAACCCATGATATCCAAGCCGCTGCCTATATTTGCGACAGAGTCATGATCATTCGAGACGGCCAGATTGAAGAAATCGCCAGGGTCGAACACCTCAAAGACGTTCAGTCCGCGTATGCTAGGAAATTGTTGCAAATGATCATTACGTAACGATGAAGGAATCGCGGGTCGTCAAAGAGACAGGAGGAAGGAGCAGCTGTTGTGAGAGGAGCTATGTCTTGGCCTTTTTTGCGGCTTTATATTTTGACTCTCTTGTATTTTAGCGCCAATTCTATACTGAATGTCATCATTCCATTGAAGGGCGAATCGCTGGGTGCCGCCAATACAACGATCGGGATCATCATGGGGGCGTATTTGTTTACGACCATGTTTTTTCGGCCCTGGGCGGGCCATATGATTCAATGGCATGGTCCGATCAAAGTGCTGCGCATCATTCTTATTATCAACGGTGTGGCTCTCGTCCTCTACACGTTGACCGGTTTAGGGGGTTATTTCGTTGCCCGAGTTCTGCAGGGCGTGTGTACTGCTTTTTTCTCCATGGCTTTACAGTTGGGCATTATCGATGCGCTGCCGGACAAGGACCGTTCCCAGGGGATATCGATGTATTCTCTGTGTTCCTATATTCCCGGTATTTTTGGTCCCTTGCTGGCTTTAGGCATTTGGCAAGCAGGGGATATGAATGTTTTTACAGGGGCCATGATCACCATTGCCATCTTAACAGGGGGGGTGGGCTACAGCGCCAAAATGGATATTAAAGCGGCTGATCCTGTTTCGAATCGGAAGGAGCAAGGAGCAGCGATGTTTAAGTCCTACTCCCAGTTAGTCAAAAATCCAGATTTATTGAAATGCAGCGTATTGATGCTGGCGGCTTCCGTTGTATTTGGCGCCGTTACCACCTTCATTCCGCTGTATGCTG
Organism: Cohnella sp. CFH 77786; assembly: GCF_019400745.1. Taxonomy (GTDB): domain Bacteria; phylum Bacillota; class Bacilli; order Paenibacillales; family Paenibacillaceae; genus Cohnella. The sequence goes on from NZ_WJIB01000005.1 coordinate 330,044, forward strand.
CGCAAATCAAAAACGGCAATGCGGGCATTTATCTGATGCTTCAGGCGGGTACCATCGTATTGACTCGGTTTTCTTTAAGGAAAAGAATCCCCTCGGACGGCAAATGGCATTCTTCTTATATGATCGGAATTATGCTCATCCTGGCAACGGCTGCACAAAGCGTTAGCTTTGCAATCGTAGGAGGAGCTATCTTTTTCTACGTGGGTGCAGTATTAATGGGAATAGCTCAGGCACTCCTCTATCCAACGTTGACAACTTATTTGACCTTTGTCTTGCCTCAGGCGAATCGCAACGTGTTGATCGGGTTATTCATTGCGGTGGCGGATTTAGGCGTTTCGCTGGGAGGCGTCATCATGGGGCCGGTATCGGATCTTTCATCTTATTCATTCATGTATATGATTTGCTCCATCTTAAGCGTGTCGATGATCATTTTTGCCTTTGGTCGACGCAAGAATACGAGACGACCTGTCAATGCCTGAAATCCTTGTAACAGCAGCATCGATTTCTGGTTTTCTATTCGTCCTAGTGTATGACACTAAATAGATTTCATTTTGTCGCGGGACAAGTACATACATCCATTGGAATCCGCGCGCAGCGCGGCTTTTATAACTAAATTAAAATAATCAATATACGACTCCTTATCTGTCAACATACGACGTTTATTCGTTTTTTTATAAATATTAAAATTAAATATCTATGTATAACTCTATTCTACAACGATGCATTCATGGCTTTGCCATCAATCCCCGTTAACTTTTCTCCTTGCAACCCTTTACAATATTAAAGAGAGCGAGAGGGGGCATCATGAAATGAAAAGTATACACAGTCGTCTTCTGTTATTGCTTGCGATGTTCATTATTGTCCCCTACTTTATTTCGGTGGTTCTCATCTATTGGCAAACCAAAGCAAACGTAGAAAAATTTGAATTGAAAAATAGCAGGGAACAATTGCAAAAAACGAGCGAAGATTTGGAACAGTACTTTCAGGATATGGTCGATCTTCCGTTAATTTTATACCGAAATCCCGATTTGTTTCGTGTGTTTGAAAGGGGATTCGAGGATTCGATCTACTCGAATCAACTTGAAATCGACAAGGGTATGAAAACGTTCTATCTCATGCGCCAAGAAATTCGACAAGTGGGCGTATATATCGCAAAAGGAGGCGATTCCTTTTCCGTATACGATGCTATGGTGAGCGCGCGTAAGCAGATTCCGGATATCCTCGATAAGCCTTCCATTGAAGCCTTGTTAAATTCGAAGAACGCTTATTGGATAGAACCGCCTCATCAAATCGAGAATTACAATCGAGTCCCCAACATGCCTCAATCGGACAGAACGATCGTGCTCACTTTTCAGCATAAGATCGTGGACGTTTTGAACAATCGCTTCCTTGGTCTAGTCTCGGTGGATATCGATTTGGATCGGATTGCCCAAATTTGTAATCGCTTTATTAAAGGGAAAGTGGAATCGATATGGCTTTCGGATGCGGATGGCAATGTAATCTATTCCTCCGATCCTGATTGGACGGGGAAACCTGTTGATTCCAATCAGAAATTCAAGGATGGAAAGGGGACAGGCGACATTCAATTCTCGGAAAAGCTAACGGGGATATTGAATGGATGGAGCTTGGTCAAGACCACATCCAGTGAATATTTATTCCGGGAGGTTAGAAAAACGGCTTATACCAACATTGCTGTCGGCATCGGTGTCGTCATCCTTGGCTTGTTCATGATTAATATCATTTCATACAAAATTGCTCGTCCAATCAAACTGCTTAGCCGCAAGGTAGGGAAAATTGAAGGAGAGAACCTGCATATTCAATTGAATGGTACACGAGAAGATGAGATCGGACATCTAGAAACGCATATCCAGGATATGATGCGTCGGATCAATTTGCATATCGAGAGGGAGTATCGCTTGGAACTTGAGAATAAAACGAACCAATTCCGTGCGCTCAAATCCCAAATCAATCCTCATTTTTTGAATAATGCCCTGCAGTCCATTGGGGCTGTTGCGATTCGATCCGGTTCTCCGGAGGTGTACAAGCTGGTTACATCGCTGTCGAAAATGATGAGATACGCGATCCGGCCTGATCATTGGGCATCCGTTCGCAGTGAAGTAGACTATGTAGAGTCATACTTGAATTTTCAGAAGGAGCGTTTTCGCACGACATTAGACTGCAAAATCGATATCGAGGGTTCGCTTATGGAAGTTCCGGTTCCTGCTATGATCCTGCAACCATTGGCGGAAAACTATTTTAAACATTGTTTTGAGGAAGGCTGGCAAGAAACCGGACTCCGAATTCGCGGCAAACGGGTAGGCGAAAAGATGGTGATTGAGGTCGAGAACGATGGACCCGGTCTTACGGCGAGTGAGTTGGAAGAGCTTAGAGGAAAAATTTACAATCCCGAATATGATGGCTGGTCTTCTCATGATCATATCGGTTTGAAAAACATCCATGAAAGACTTGTCCTGAATTATGGATCGAATGCAGGTCTTGAAGTTTATTCGCCGGGCGGCCGCGGTTTTAAAGTATGTTTGGTCATTCCCCAAATCACCAAGGAGGGAGAGGAAAATGAAAATCTTGCTCGTGGATGATGAAGCGAACGTTCGGGATGTGATTCGTTATTTTGGGCAATGGGAACGGCTTGGGATTACGGAGATCCGCGAAGCCGCCAACGGAGAAGAAGCCAAAAAATTAATTGTCCAAGAGCAGCCCGAGATCGTCCTCACCGACATCAAAATGCCGAAGGTCGATGGTTTAATGTTATTGGAGTGGTTGGCGACTGAAATCGAATATACGGGAAAAGTCATCATTCTCTCCGGTCACGATGATTATCTTTACATGCGGAAAGCGATCCACTATGGCACATACGATTATCTTATGAAGCCGGTCGAACCCGAAGCGCTCAACACGGTACTGGAAGGGGCGATCCATGCATGGAGAAACGAAAGCGAGAAACGGCGCGACATCGCGTCAGGCATTTACGATCAGGTAAAAAGAGAGCGCTTAAGCCGTAATATTATCGCCGCATGTGAAGGTCGGCCCTATGATCGTGATGATTTGGAGGCCAGCATTCCAAAAGCGGAAGCTTGCGATCTGACTTTGTTGTATTTTTACCAGGCTCATCAGCCGGATCATTATGTAAAGCTGCTATCGGACAACTTGACCGAACGCGGTTGGGGAAACATCTTTTCGGTACCATCCGATCGCCATATCGGAGTCATGATCACTGAAAGGGGAAAGTTTCGGGAAATCGAGCAATGGATAAGGAATCATTTTGATATTCCTGTTCGTCTTGCCAGCGGATCCGGGTTTAGCCGGTTAGAGGATTTGCCCTATTCGTTTAAAGAAGCGAATAGAGCTTTTCAACTCCATGATTTTAGAACGATCCATCAACTAAACGAATCCGATGACAGCAGAAGAATGCAGGATATGATCGCATATGTGAACCGGCATTTCACCGAAGAAATAAGCCTGGACGTGTTGGCTCGGCGATTTTTCCTTAGCCGCGAGCACATCTCTCGCCGTCTGAAACAGGAATTGGGTATGACGCTTTCCGATTTTCTGATCCAATTAAGGGTGGAACAGGCGAAGAAATGGCTTTGCGAGACAGATGAGAACATGTTCACGATATCCACCAAACTCGGTTATCAAGATGAAAAATATTTCTCCAAACTGTTTAAGCGAAGGGTCGGCATGACTCCAATGGAGTATCGCAACGGCAACGGAGGGAGAAAGGCATGATAAGTAAGCGGACCGTAAATATATTCGCTGTCTTGCTTTTGATTATGCTTTCATCCTGCGATGCTATGAATAGCCCACAAGTAGAGAAGATTGGGAATGACCCGCAAATAACTGGACAAGATCATGGAGTCTCAATCGAGATGCTGAATCCTAAAGTTGAGATTTCCGTTCAATTGGAACAGCTGGCAAACGAATACATGAAGGAAAATCCGGATGTGCGGATTCACGTTCGCACCATAGGCGGCGGGTCGGATGACCGCAATGAACTTCGAGCCATGTTTGCTGCTGGACATGGACCTGATATTTTTTCTAACGGAGGTTACAGCGAGGCAAGGCTTTATGCAGCATACTTGGAGGATTTATCCAATCAGCCATGGGTTCAAGGTGCCAAAGCGGGTACACTCGCGCCGATAACAATAGATGGTAAAATTTATGGTATGCCCTTTAACATCGAAGGTTACGGGTTTATCTACAACAAGGATTTGTTCGCAATGGCAGGGATCGAGAAGTTACCGAAGACGTTGTCCGATTTATCGGAAACGGCCAAAAAACTCCAATCAGCCGGGATCAAGCCATTTGCTAACGCTTATGCGGAAAAGTGGGTATTGGGGGTTCACTTGCTTAATATTGCTTTCGCTCATCAGAAAGATCCCGATGCCTTTATACAAGCTCTGTACAGGGGTTCACAAAGTATTGAAGGGAATCGGGTTTTCCTCGATTTACTAAATCTGCTGGACCTAACGATTGAGTATGGTGACGATAAACCACTGACAATCGACTATAATGCGCAAGTAATGGAATTCGCACAGGGTAAAGCTGCGATGATCCAACAGGGGAATTGGATACAACCGATTTTAGATCAAATTAAGCCCAATATGAATGTCGGGATCCTCCCCATCCCGATCAATGATGATCCGGATAATGACGCGCTTGCGATTTCAATTCCGAATTATTGGATCGTGAATAAGCAAAGTTCCAGTGAAAAGAAAGAAGCGGCGAAAAGGTTTTTAAACTGGATGGTCTCATCTGACACGGGAAAAAATTACCTTTCCAAACTCAGATTTATTCCGGCTTTCGAAAATTTTCCAACCCATGACTTGGGTCCGCTCGCGAATGATATTCTAACCTATATGAATAACAAAAAGACCTTAACTTGGAACTGGTTTAAATATCCGGCTGGCGTTCAGGATGAATTCGGAGTTGCCATGCAAGCTTATGTCGGCAAGCAACTGAGCAAAGCTCAATTATTGCAAGAGTTTCAAAAATCTTGGGTGAAAGCGACGAAGAGCTAATCAAAAAAGATCATTCCGCATGAACCGGGATGATCTTTTTATCAATTTGCGACGATTTTTCGATCAATCCACGGCGTTTTAGGATATCTTGCCGCATCCTATAATCGAGTTGCTAGGAGAGTAAACGCTTGCATTTCAATAATGAAAGCATTTACACATCAAAAAACATGGAGGGGTATTGTTTGAAAAAGACGTTCGTCTCGATTCTGATCGCGTTGCTTACCGTTGCTTTGGCGGCATGCGGCGGGTCCAAATCCAATGATGCAGCAGAGTCCTCAGCTGCTCCAAGTCATTCGGCTAGCGCCAGTGCGTCTGCCAGTCCGTCGTCCTCGCCGGAGCAAGATAAAGTCGAAATCATCATGACGAACGGCAAGGGTGAAATTGCTTCCCAATGGGAGCAGGCCGCTAAGGATTTCATGGCGGCGAACCCGAATATTACGGTCAAAGCCTATTCCCAAGCGGTAGGTGATACCCTTAGCATCCTGGATAAGCTCACGGCGTCCGGCGAAACCGTAACGATCGCCATGATGGGTCCTGACCAATTACTCAACAAACACAAAGACTTCGGCATCGATCTGTCTAACGAGAAATGGAACGGGGATACGAGCTACGGAATTAGGGACGAGAGCGGGAAAGTGGTTGGTTTTCCGTTCGCGATCGAAGGTTTCGGTCTCGTCTATAACAAGAAAGTTGTCGAGAAAGCAGTAGGCGGTTCATTCGATCCGTTCTCCATCAACACGCGTGACAAATTGAAGGAGCTGCTGGATAAAATGAAAGCTTCCGGAGTCCAATACCCGGTAGCCTATCAAACGGAAGCTTGGTCTGTTAGCAATCACTACAGTACGCAATTTCTGAACCAGGCAGCCGATCCAAACACCGTCATCGCACAATTGAAAGAGGGCAAGTTGGATCTGGCGAGCAATGCGGTCTGGAACGGTTATTACGACACCATGGATTTGCTCGCGTCTAAGGAGTACAACAAATACGGCGAGCGTCCGCTCGGCAAATACTACGACGACGCCCACCTGTCGGTCGGAAAAGGCGAATCCGCCATACTGTTCAACGGGAACTGGGCATTCGATTCTCTGAAAGCGGTGGCGGGCGACTCCTTCGGATTCATTCCGGTTCCGGTCGACAACAATCCCGACAATCCGTTAAACAACAAAATCCAAGCCGGCCCAACGCAAAGCCTGGTCATCAATAATAAAGCGACTCCGGCACAGCAAGAAGCGGCCAAGAAATTTCTAAACTGGATTGTCTACGATCAGGCAGGACAAGATTTCCTGGTAAACAAATCTCAGATCATTTCCGCCTTCAAGAACAATCCGAATAAGGTGACCAATCCGCTTGGCGCAGCGATTGCGGATGCTATCGCACAAGACAAAACATTGCCGTTCACCAACAACTATATCTATGGGGATGACTGGTTTAAATTGATTGGACCGGAAGTTCAAAAGTATATTGTCAAAAAAGTAAGCCGCGCAGATCTTGCTAAGTTTATTCAAGACTACTATACAAGCAAGAAATAGTCGGCTGGTTTAGAGGGGTCAGATGGGTGAGGAACGCTCTCGCCCATTTGACCGTTAATTTCGTTTGGGGGTGACGAGAAACATGTTAGCGGAAAAGAAACGATTGAATCGGCTGGGCAACCAGTTGTTTTTCACGGGACCTACCATGATCGCATTTACCATTGCCTTGTTGATTCCGTTTGTCTACGGCTTTTATCTTACGCTCATGAAGATGGCGACTCCGGTGAGTCCTCCGGCGTTTTCGGGGTTCGAGAACTATAGGGCGGCCTTCTCCGATTCTCAGTTCTGGGATTCCTTGTGGTTAACCGTCAAATATACAGGTGCAACGATCGTCTTCGTCAACGCGATCGGATTCGCCTTGGCCTATCTCGTGACGATGGGGATCCGGTCACAAAACTTTTTCAGAACGGCACTCTTTACCCCGAATCTCATCGGAGGTTTGGTTCTGGGTTACATTTGGCAGTTTATATTCGTCCAATCTCTTCCCGCGGTCGGAGAGAACCTCGGAATCGAGCTGCTGCGATTAGGATGGCTAGGCGATGAGCACTTGGCCTTCTGGGCTCTGGTGATCGTCACGATCTGGCAGTCTGCAGGCTACATGATGATCATTTTTATCGCCGGGCTCATCAGCGTTCCTAAAGACATCATCGAGGCGTCTACGATCGACGGCGCCAATGCCTGGCAGCGGTTAACGAAAATGACTTTGCCGCTCATGGTCCCATCCTTCGTCGTCACCGTATTTTTGACCTTGAAAAACGCCTTTATCGTTTACGATATTAACTTTTCCTTGACGGAAGGCGGGCCGTACAATAGCACGTTGATGATCTCCATGCACATCGTTCAGAAAGCGTTCATGGAAACGAATTACGGCGTCGGACAATCGGAAGCCATCATTCTGTTTGCCATCGTTGCCATCGTGACCGGCGTGCAGGTTTATTTCAGCAAGAAAATGGAGGTGGAGGCGTAATGGCTGGCCGCAGAATTACATCCTTGACGTTCACCTATTTGCTCTTGATTGTGGCTTTCATATCCTTTACGTTTCCGTTTTTCCTCTTGATCGTGAATTCGTTTAAACGTAATGGAGAAATCCTTGAAAATCCATTTTCTTTGCCGGCAAGCCTGGATTTCAGCCATTTCGGCGACGTCATCGAGAAAATGAATTTCCTGGTGACCTTTAAAAATACGTTTCTGATTACTCTATTGAGCGTGCTTTTCATTTTGCTTTTTTCGGCCATGGCCGCGTACTATATCGTCAGGAATTCGACCAGTTTCAACCGGACTTTCTTCGCGATCCTGGTCGCGTCCATGATCATTCCGTTTCAATCCCTCATGATACCGCTCATTTACATTTACGGGTCCAAATTGAACTTGATCGAAACCGTGCCGACGACCTTGTTGATCGTGTTATATATAGGGTTCGGCAGCGCATTTTCGGTCTTTATTTACCACGGCTTCATCAAATCGATTCCGCTGGAACTGGAAGAGGCCTCGCTGATCGACGGATGTACCCGCCGTCAAACCTTCTTCAAAATCGTATATCCGATGCTTTCGCCTACATCCTCTACGATCGCGATTTTGAACGTGCTTTGGATCTGGAACGACTATTTGCTGCCGTCGCTCATTCTGACGAATGAAAAAAATTTTACGATGCCGATCAAAATGAAGGTCTTCAACGGAACCTACATGAACAACTGGGAATTGCTGATACCGGCCATCCTGATGACCGTATTGCCCATTCTGGTCGCTTATCTGTTCGGACAAAGGTATATCATCAAGGGCGTCATGCAAGGAGCGATCAAATAAGATGACGCATCTAAAGGCAGCTCACGATTATTGGAGGCTTCAGTACACTGCCGTCCGATCCCGGAGCTTGCCAAACTTCGCGGAGAATCTGCTTTTTTGCTGAGGGCAGCATGAAGATCATCCGATTGCATAAATGGGATTTGAACAAGAGCATAGGAACGACAGAATGAATATCACGTATGGGGGACAAAGACAATGAACAAAAGACTGCGAGTTACCATTTGGAATGAATTTCGTCATGAAAAGGAAAACGAGAAAGTGCGTTCCGTCTATCCGAATGGCATGCATGTCGCGATCGGAGAAGGATTGGATGAGGACGTAGAAGTTGCTTACGCCACGCTGGACGAACCGGAGCACGGTTTATCGGAAGCACGTCTGCATCATACGGACGTCTTGATTTGGTGGGGCCATCGAGCGCATGACGAGGTACAGGACTCAATCGTTGAGCGTGTACGGCAAAGAGTGCTGAAAGGGATGGGGCTGATCGTACTTCATTCGGGGCATTTTTCCAAGGTGTTTAAGTCGCTCATGGGAACGAGTTGCGATTTGAAGTGGCGGGAAGCGGACGAAAAGGAACGGATTTGGATCGTCTCTCCCGGACATCCGATTGCGGCGGGCGTCGGCGAGTATTTGGAACTTGAAACCGAAGAGATGTACGGCGAGCATTTCGATATACCGGAACCCGATGAGCTTGTGATGGTCAGCTGGTTTGAAGGTGGAGAGGTCTTTAGAAGCGGATGCACATTCCGTCGCGGACAAGGGAAAATCTTCTATTTCCGCCCAGGGCACGAAACATATCCGACCTACTACAACGAGCAAGTGAGGCTTGTGATTCGAAATGCGGTCCATTGGGCGGCGCCTACGACTCGGGAATATCCGACATACGGAAATCACAAGCCGCTTGAGATTATTAAGGCTGAGGGATACCAAGCAACCGCAGTTTTATAAACAGCATACGAGAAATAAATGCCATCTCCCTTGAAGGTGCGATGGCATTATTTTACTTGACATACTTTCATTCAAATCCGCGCGCAGCGCGGCTTTTTCATTTTATCGATGTAAGTAATTGTCCTTAAGCCGTGCATCGTTTCCCGATTGAGGACAAGAACTTGCACTGTTTACCGCATTCGGGCGAAAACCTGAAACACTTATTGAAAGGCGGAATGAATTCCGACGGATTTTGAAGAGTACTATTATAGCAATGACCTCCGGAGAGCCGTCTATACTTACTCGAACGGACAAGTCCGAACGCAGTCCGGCTCCCTAACCGCCGAATCGCTGCCGAATCTGGTATCGCTTGTCCATGACGGAGCTATCTAATTGCTGGATCAAAAAAGTAAGACGATCAAAAGAATGGATCCTTACGGCCATATTGTTGAAGTTGCAAACACCCATTGCGCTAAAGGAGCCGGTTGACTTTACGGTAGTTGTCTTGGGCAATATCATCATGTATGACGTCAACAACCGAATTGTAAGAAGAATCAACGTATACCAAACAACCGATACGGCGACCGGTTGATCACCTGAAAATCTGATTCGCGATCCCAGTTTTCCAACCGGCTGAGTGCGTTACATGCCATTGAGGAAACCGCATTGCATTTGTGCAGCACTGAAATAAAGTCCGATGAATAAAACACAAATGAAGTTCTCAACCGGTTGGACAAAAAACAAAGATCTCGCGGATTGTCACACTTTGTGAGAATTATTAAGTAAAAATGTCGATCCCGCGATAGCGTCAGGGCGCGCAGATCACCGCATTTTTCGCCATTCCGGAAGATTTTGCGACCATATGGGGAGCTCTAACAAAGGGGAGTTAGTCGATCCGGCTAACTCCCTGATAATTATCCAGTACTATCGGGCGGATCATTCACTCCGCCACCTGGGCCATCTAGTGGAAATCCTTAAGTCATGTTTAGCTTCCGGGCGGTCCGGATCGTCTAGGTGCATGTTATTCCAAGTCCGCCTGCGATGATCTTGTTGCGTTATTCTCTTTTCCGATCGAATACCCTGACTTTCTTAATGAAGTGTTCAGAGTTGGTGGACAAACTCCACTGTTTAAGTACGAAAAATTAATCGCAGGTGAACTAGTTGCCTTATCCTTTGGTGGAAAAGACCTTAAGGAGTACTTTGATTGGGACAGAAAAAAAGCTTCCGGCAGGCTGAAAAAGATTACACCTGGGTGTAAGGCAATTACTTATCGGGCTTCCAAAGAACTGGCAAATGAAATGGCTGAGCGGTTAAGGTTGAATACTCCAATCCCTCTAAAGTACGCGACCAAACAAACAAAACACGATCCAAACCAGTTCCCAATAACAAAGTGTTGATTTTACTGGACTCAGTTGTCCGTATCGCCTGATTCTGGCTGCTTCTTGAACGCGCCCGAGATAAGCTTGTAAAGAATCGCAGAACAGAGGAAGACCACGTACCCGATTCCGCCGACATAAATCACACTTGTGACGAACCCCGCTTCTAAAAAAGTTGCCCAAGACATTCTACGAAGCTCCTTCCGCTTCTCTTCCGGCCATTCGTTTTTTGTTCAGGACGAGGAGGATCCATACCAATAGGGGTATTAGCTGGTAAATGTAATGATCCATCTGCCAGATCAGCTCCTTGCCGGCAATCCATCGCTGGCGGGGAAGGGTTTCAAGGTGCGCCATGGAGTACCAAAGGATGCCGATTCCCGTGATTATGACGATCACAACCCGGTTGGTGGCGCGAAAAAGGTACGAAAGCGCCAACACGACTGCAAAATAGTTGATGCTCATCTTGAAGAGACCGCCGATAAAAATCATCACGACGAGCAGAACGTCGAGGTTGGTCAGAATCTCCCCTATGTTGATGGACAACACGACTTCCATTAGAGGAAGCGTGGCGTTTGCCGCCAAACCCGGTCCCAGTACGGTAATAATGACAATTTGCATCGCCGTAATCAGCAATCCGGCAAAACCGACGGACCTAAAGGCCGTCGACCGGATTTGATTCCTTTCGGCGTATTTCCAATAAAAAAGAAAGACAGCCGTTTCTCCGAACGGAAAGGTGACGGTAGTGGGCACTTCCTTCAAGACAGGCGCCATGCCGTCGCTCAATACGGGCAGAAGTTGGGAGACTTCGAAGTGGCGGGAAATGACCGCAAAGAAAAGGGTGAACAAGAGAAAAACTAAAAATATGGGCATCAGCAATTCGGAGGTCCGTGCTAGCACTGCGAGACCCAAGGCGAGCATGTACATTACCGTAACCGCGAAAACACTGTTGATGACGAGCGTTGGCGTGTTCGAAAGCAAGTGCAGATGAATGATCTCTCCGAACTCGAAAAAGTTGAGGCATGCGTCGTAGAAAAAATAGCAGGCGTAAAAAAAGATCAACGGCGCCGCCAACCATTTCCCGAGAACGGAGTCCAGTATTTCTTCCCAACCGGCTCCGGGCATGCGCCTGGCGATATCCGTATAGACCCACAGGAGCAGGAATCCGACCAGCATCGCAAGCAGAACGACGACCCAGGCATCCTGCTTTGCGCCAATTCCCATTGCGAACAAGGTCGTGCTTCCGATTTCATACAACGTGATCATGGACAGCAGCTGGGTTTTCGTCAGCCTTGTCGTTTGTATTCGCTCCACAGAACACGCTCCTTCGGCCCAGCTATTATTTGGCCTTCAACGGCCCCCGCAACTCGCCGGACCCCACGATCCTTACGTTTGCTTTCACATTCACCTCAAGATCGGGAAGCTCTCGGTCCCATTGATCCTCCATCTTCTTCCATGTTTTAGGATATTTCTTGTTAAGTGCACTGCCGAGACCTAAAAAATCGGTTCGAAGCTCTTTGGCCTTCCGAACGGCTTTTTCGACCTCGCGTTCTGTCTTTTTTGCCGCTTCCCGTTCGACTTTTTCCAAATATAGGAACCATTGCTGATCAGTTTTGATTTCTCCGAGTCCCTGATCTTCGACAAGGACGATTCGCTCATTAATTTCAATCGTGAAAGAGACGGACCTCGCTTTCATCTCGGGTTTGATCTTGGCTTCCGTACTAATGATTTCGATCGACGCCGGTTTCCCTTCGTCAATTACAGACGGAATGGGGATAATGCCGTTTTCCGCTCTTCCGACGGTCCAGTTATATCCGCGCGTTTCGACTTCATTCAAAAACCCAACCAGCTTATCTTTTTGAAATACAGTTCCTCCGGACAATCTTACATGATCCGTTACAGGCCCGAGTTCCTTCTCCTCCACGGGCAAGCTTTCTTTTTTGACGATCGAAAATGTGGTTACGACCGGATGCCTTCCCGAACCCAACACGATTTTGTAAAATTCCAACATGGTTAAAGTCGCGGAATTGAAATTCGACCTCTTATTTTCGACAATTCCTTTCAAGTAATTGGCTTGGACGTTCTCGATACCTTCTTGCTTAACCCCCAGCACTTTTCGTGCTTCGGTCCCCTTGGCGATGCAAAGCCATACGTAGCTTTTCACTTCGATGGAACGCTTCATCATGTCCAGCACGGGCAGCAGCCCTTCTTTGGCGAGTTTCTCGCTCACGACGATAATCTTGTTGTGCGCATAATAACCGCGTCGGTCAAAATCCTGCAGCAGTTTTCGAAGTCCTTCAAATACGGTTTTCCCCGTTGACGACACGAGCTCCACCGAAGCTTTTTCAGGAGAGGTCCCTTCCTCCAAAGCCGTAGGATCCATTACTTGAGCGGTAAATATAAGATCTCCCGGATCGGAACCTTTATCAACGCCGATCGCGGTGACGATCCCGATCTTTTTTAATTCCCGTTTGTCCCAGCATCCGGTCAAAATCAGCAAGGAACATATGATTAAACCGATCCGCTTCATCGCATTGAATCACCGTAAGTTTCTAATTTTTGGGGGTTGAGACCTTCCAGTCATCGACCCTGCCGCAACCATTTTTTCTTCAAACGGATCGGGATTCTCATAAACGTGTTGTTCCAACCCTTGCTCCTGAACGGCGCAATCGGCGACAAGTAGGGATATCCGAACGATTGAAGGGAACATATATGCGACACGATAATCAGACTGCCGATTAGGATGCCGTAAAACCCCAACCCTCCGGCCAACAGCAATAAAAAGATCCGTGTAAAAAGAACTACCGAGTTTAACGCCGGAATCAAGATTCCGGAAATACCCGTTACAGCCATATTAATTACCATAGGAGCACTGACCAGGCCGGCTTGCACGGCCGCCTCTCCGATAATCAGCGCTCCCACGATGGTCATCGCCGAACCGATCGGGCGCGGCATCCGGATCCCGGCCTCCCTGATCAATTCGAAGGCGACTCCGATGAGGATGACTTCCAGGATGACGGGGAATGGCACCCGTTCTTCGGTGGCTGCGATCGTCGTCAATAATATAGTCGGAATCATGCCTTGATGGTAGCTTGTAAGCGAGACGTAAAGGGCGGGAGTATAAACGGTCAGAAGCAAAGCGATATACCGGAGCAGAATGACGAAGTTCGCGATGTAAGGACGCATATAGTAATCTTCGCTCACATGTAAACTCTCCACGAAAAAATGCGGCACGATCAGAACGAAAGGGGTGCCGTCGCATAGGATCGCCACTTTCCCTTCTAGGAGCTTCATCGCGACCGAATCCGGCCTTTCGCTGTTTCCGATTGTGGGGAAAATCGTAAACGGATGGTCTTCGATCAATTGCTCTAGATATCCGGATTCCAATACGCTGTTCGGCGATATGCGCGACAATCTGGTTTTCACTTCGGCCACGAGGTCTGGATCCGCGATTCCTTTCATATAGGCGAGCCGGATTTTCGTTTTCGTTTTACTCCCGAGAGTCATTTTTTCGAAAACAAGATCAGGGTTTGTAATTTTCCGGCGAATCAACGCCGTATTCAGTTCTATCATTTCCGTAAACCCTTCGCGCGGTCCTCTGACGACTGCTTCCGTGGCCGGTTCCGAAATCGGGCGATGTTCGACATCGCGCGTTTCGATTGACAGTGCCGAATCGAATCCGTCCAGAAAGAGCGCGGTTTGTCCGGACAAGATCTCGTTCGTCGCTTCTTCGATCGTTCGGATTTCCCTAACCGAGCTTGCATTCAGAATTTGGGAGAGCGCGAGAGACAGTTGATTGATGGACGTATCAGGTGCACGCCTTTCGTTATTCCCCACTTCCATTAAAGGCTTCAAAATATGTTCATGGATCATAGCCTGTCCGACCAGTCCGGAATTATAACAGATGAACGCACGAATCGGGCCGATAATCTGGGCATCAAACGATCGGAAGACGATGTCGTCATTGATCCCGAGCCGCTCTTGGAGCATTCTGAGACTCCCGGCGAGGGAATCGACTAATTTATGAGCTTTCTCATCTGTTACTTCTTCAGGAGCGGATGAGCGTTTATTGTTCAACTTCATCACCTTGCCAATGAGTCAACATTTATTTCATCATTGTCCCCAAGTTTACCATGGATATGCATCAGCTTTTGAAAGGGTTCTTTTGTGTCAAACAGCCGTAATAGCAGCAACCACGCGACCGTAACGGCAATTGTCGTAAATGAACGTTAGGCAATTGCCGCCCGGCGTGGGTGGTGCTTAACCGGAGCCCTTAATTGTGTTAATCATACAAAATGTGAAAATGTTTGAAGGCATGCCCCCGTATCTGTAACACGGGGGCAGAAAATACATGACGCACTATCAAGACTTCTTTCTGCATAAGGCATCAAGGCACTTTTTTTCTGTTTGACCCCCCTGAGGTGCCCAGAAGAAAGATCGGTTTCTTTATTATGCGATTTTGTGCAAATGGCACTTTGCGTCAGAGGACGTATGGTCGTGAGCTGAAGGGTGCGCGGCTGGCAGAGGTGAAGGGAGTCACTACGTGACCCGAAGGCTTGTCCCTTGTACGAATCTACCGAGCGAGAGAACCCTCTTTGATCGCCAGCAAACTTACGTTTGCTGTCTTGCCGCCCGGCGAGGGGAGAGGGGATTCCAAAGTCTTGGATCCGAAAGCACAGAGAGACGTGGAATATGACGTGCATGATATGTTGGTCGCCAAGTACGGCATGAGTTGGGGGCAAGCATGCGAATAGCTATGAAAGAAGAAAATTCAAAGAAAAAGGATCTTATTGATCGCATTTGATAAAACGTAATACTCCTAGAGAGGTAAAGGAAGCTGTATTCTATGCGATGGCTCGTAACAACGCGCTTCACCAATTCAGTTTCCGAAGCGAACACGGTCCCTGTCGCAGAGCCACAAGCGCAAATGCGGCCGAACCAAGGAACGATGTTGGTGGATGCCACTTGCGCGCCCATCGATACGCTGCATAAGCCCGTCTTCGGAAAACCGGGGATGAGCTTCACAGGGAGGTCCGTCTCTCGCTGCTGCCTGCCGAAGCTTCCGTGAACGGCAGCCCGGAGCCCTCCTTCAAAATACTACATTTATTTTATATGATTCCATTACTTTTGTACCTTACAAATAAAACCGAAATATGGTAATATATACTACATCCTATTAAATCCGGATTAATAGGATCATCAATTTATGGGAGGTTTGTTTGTGAGAAAATTTTTTGTGATGAGCTTGCTGGTAGTTCTGATGCTTTCGATAGTTCCTGCTGGGGTTTTTGCTTCGGGAGCGATTTCCAGTACTAAAAGTAACATTATTATTTCACCTGGGAGTAAAATGACGGTTGTCTTGGAGTTATATGATACAAGCGGCGGATATCCTGTAACAGATGTATCTGCATCAGAGTTTACATCAGTCAAATATAACTATACCACTAGTAATGGTTTTTCGGCAGAAGCGCAACTGTATTTTGCAAGCCACCCAAGCGGGTCGCCGGCTTACGTTTTTGAGGGACCTTCCTTTTCTGCCAGCACGTACACAGTAACGGCGGTCGTACGCGGTGTTACCATAACTAAGACCTTTACTGGTTCTCAGCCAAGTATTTCTACTACTAACAGTCAAATTGGAGTTCAAAAAGGAGGGATGGGACTGGTTGTTCCCTTCGCTTTATATGACACATATGGATCTATGGTGGACGGTTTATCTCCATCAGAGATTTCGGCCAAGTATACGTATACCTATAATGGTTTAACGACAGAAGTGCCAATTACCCAGTTTATAACCCATCCTAGCGCATCGCCAGTTTACGTATTTACCGTGCAATCATGTAAAGCCAGTACAATTACTGTAACGGCTGTTGTAGGTGGCGTTACTCTGACCAAGACTTTGACGAATCCAAACCCGATTTAATCAGGTTTATAAAAAAGAAAACAGGTCTGCTAATTGTTCGATTTGAACGACTGGCAGACCTTATTGCATTAAATGGGCTTGCTGAATGCCGAAAAACTGGCTGAAAACCGCATAATGACAAGGAATTTGGGCTCTTTCTGTCGAATTCATATGCACTGGAAACCCGAGGAAATGGTACGTAAACCTTGCAGATGGAGTGACGAACGTGTTCAAGCCGACTACGCATCTCGAAAACCAAATGATTTTGCCGGGCGATTTCTTTCTGCCCTTCGGCGGGAAGCTGGACAATGAAAATCGTTGGGTTGAGTTGACACAGTTGGTGCCGTGGGCAGAGGCTGAGAAAAATCTACGTATGGGGCTCGGTGCGCTCATTATCCAAGAGCGAATGCAAATGACGATAGAGAGATCTTGGACTCGCTCAGCGAAAATCCATACATGCAGTACTTTATCGGCTTAGCTGGTTATCAATTGACATACCTATATAATGTGGCACATCCACCAGTCTGGATGGAGAAGATGGGGAATCTTATCGAAGGGAGCTTCAACTGAAAGCGGAAGGGATGGAAAAGAGCATCCGGGAATTTCTCGGCTTGACGGTCACGGTGCGATTCGGTTCCGTCTATTCGGGTTACAGCAAGATCGCTTACTCGTATAGGGAAGCTTACTCCTCCGTTCAGCTGAATAGACCGGGCAAGGAAGAGGAAGAAAACGCATTCGTTATTTAAAAGCCATGAATGAAAAAGCGGTAAATGTGGCAGCCGATCTGTTGGACGAGATCGAAGCCAATGAGCTGATTGCAGGGGATCCGGAACATTTGGCCGCAGCGGCAATCCAAATCGTGAGAACGGTACGCAAGCTGCTGACAGACAGCGGGATTCATGTCGAAGATGAGGAAGGGCTGAACAAATCGTCAGCTGCTGCTGGGGGCTTCAAGGCCGAAGATCCTTCCGAGATCCGAGCCAAGTAACGGAAAACGTCTCTTTGGAGAAGGGATCGACAAGAAAGTGCTGATACTGGCGGAAACAAAGACATTCGGTTCAGGCGTCGTTGTTCTGACTTATCTTCCGGAAAGATAAGATTGATCAGGAAATCAGGTACTGCTGTAGAAGGACAAGATTTCTCGATTTGGGACAAGAACTTGCATTGTTTTCAGTCCGGATCGTCTAGGTGTTCTCAGACAATGTCGGAAGTCAAAAACATTGTCCCATTAAAAGTTGCGTATATTGCGGCTTTTTTCATTTATGGGATCAAGTTCTTGTCATTCACCGGTGACAAGAACTTGATCCCTTTCCCGAAAATGACAAGATCGTTATCCCATTCCCGACAAGACAACTGTTACATGCACTCCATGATGAAAGGCCAAATCGGCTATATGTTATTGGAGAAAAAACTTTAAATCTCAACGGTAGGTATAATTATGTTGATTTCTTCAGAAATCCAAATAAATATACACATTAAGCAAGGGATTTAAATTGCTAGTACAATTCGCTCCGATTAATAAGCGGGATATGATGCTCAGCACTTAGCGGTGCTGGGTCTTTTTCGTATGAGGCGACTCCGCATGGCGCTGTGCCGCGAAGCGCGAGTCGTGCCGCAAACAAGTGCGGCGCGTTGCTTCGGCATCCCGCACGGGGCGGTCGTCATCCTGCACAGCGGCTATATTGGATTTTTTGCAACTAGGTAATGTATTATGTTTAGGGAAGCTATATTGGATTTTGCATTCAGGTGGATTATTTTCCTCCGAATCGAGCATATGCCGCCAAAGTTTATGCAGGACATCAACATAGCTCGCTAAACTAGACTAATTGGGGAGTATATATTGCGGAATCGCAACATAGCGTAAACTTCATATAATAGGGAGGATATAAGGAAGATGGGCAATAGGCATTCAATCGAGGAAAACGGGTTGTATTTGGTGTTCGAGGTGGCGGACGGCGGCGATGTGCGGCTGTTGCATTTCGGCGCCGCGCCTTTGGACGAGACGGCCATAACGGAGAAGCAGCTTCCGGGCTTTCGCATGCTGGAGCTTCAATTGACGGGTGAAGACCGTGCGGAGTATCACGGCCGTTCTCATCGAGCGTCGTATCCGGGACTGCGGATGGTGTATGACGGTCATAAGGATACGCGGAACGAGCATGGACGGCTGGTGGCCGTTACGCTTGTCGACAAGATGACAGGAGTGCAGGCCGTTCAGCATTACCAGTTCTACGACGGCATTCAGACGGTTCGCAGTTGGGCGGAGCTGACGAATGGCGGAGCCGAAGAGGTGCAAGTGGAATATGTAACTTCGTTCGCTTTGACGGGCGTGGACAAGGAAGGCACGAAGGACCGCAACGAAAAGATGAACTTGACCGTCGCCCACAGCGGCTGGCAAAGCGAGCTGCAATGGCGCACGTACAAGCTGCCGGAAATCGGCTTGTCGCATCTCGCCGATCGCGGCTCTAAGCGGCTCGCTTTCAGCAACACCGGCTCATGGTCGGCGGCGGAATATTTGCCGATGGGCGTGCTGGAGAACGAGGAGGCAGGGTGCAGCCTGTTCTGGCAAATCGAGCATAACGGCTCGTGGCATGCGGAGATGTCCGACCAAAACGATCATATGTACCTGTATTTGAGCGGTCCGACTGAGCATGACAACCATTGGTGGCTGAAGCTTGCGCCGGGCGAGCGGTTTGTGTCCGTCCCTGTAGCTGTAGGGGCGGTACAGGGAGACTTCGAGCAGGCGATCGCAGAGCTCACTTCGTACCGACGTGCGATCCGCCGACCGAACGACGATAACGAGCTGCTGCGCGTCATCTTCAACGACTACATGAATTGCTTATGGGGCTCGCCGACGACGGAAAAGCTGCTGCCGTTAATCGACGCAGCTGCGGAAGTCGGCTGCGAATATTTTTGTATCGATGCGGGCTGGTACGCGCCGGGCGAATGGTGGGACGGAGTCGGTGAATGGATGCCGTCCGAGGAGCGGTTTCCCGAAGGCATCAAATACGTGCTTGACTATATTAGAAGCAAAGGGCTTATTCCCGGCTTATGGCTGGAGCTGGAAGTCATGGGCATTCATTCGCCGAAGCTGGCGGAGACGGACGACAGCTGGTTTTTCATGCGCCACGGCAAACGGGTGAAGGACCGCAGCCGATTCCAGCTCGATTACCGCAATCCTGCCGTTATCGCGCATGCCGATGAGGTTATTCGGAGGCTTGTAGAAGATTACGGCGTCGGCTACATTAAGATGGACTACAACATTAATGCGGGTATCGGCACGGAGACGGACGCCGACAGCTTCGGCGACGGCTTGTTGCTGCATAACCGGGCTTACTTGAAATGGCTGGACGGCGTGTTTGCCCGGTATCCCGAGCTTGTCATCGAGAACTGCTCCAGCGGCGGCATGCGCATGGATTACGCGATGCTTAGCCGTCACAGCATCCAGTCGACAAGCGACCAGGAGGACTACGTCAACTATGCGGTGATTGCCGCAGGCTCGCCGGCCGCGCTGACGCCGGAGCAATCGGCGATTTGGTCATATCCGCTTCGCGAAGGCGACGACGAGGAAGTCGTCTTCAATATGGTCAACGCGCTTCTGCTGCGAGTCCATCAGAGCGGCCACTTGGCCGAGCTCAGTCCGCGCCGCCGCGAGCTGGTGAAGGAAGCGCTCGACTATTACAAGACGATCCGCGGCGACATTCGCGAATCGCTTCCGTTCTGGCCGCTCGGCCTACCGAACCAAGGCGACGATTGGGTCAGCCTCGGGCTGCGCCGAGACGACCGCTTGTACATTGCCGTCTGGCGCGCCCGCGGCGAGTCGCCTAGCATCGACCTGCCGATAGCAGGTCTGCGCGGCGCGGCCGGGTCTGTCGAAGTGTGCTGTAAATACCCGTCGGCGCCTGCCCCTGGCACCGAATGGACATGGAACGAAGCGGACAGTTCGCTTACCGTGACGCTGCCGGAGGCTCGAACGGCAAGGCTATTCGAAATTCGCTTAGAGAGCTAACGCTGGACGAAATGTGCGAAGTCATTGGCTTGGAACAAGTGGTGGAGCACACGTGGATGTATAGGATCTTATATGCAAATTGTCTAATGAAAATAAAGTTGTAGACAGAGAAATTAAAGTGTTAGACCGGGAAAAAAAAGTTTTAGACTGGCAGCACCTGTACGGCCGACATCATTATATGTCGGCCTATGAATGGCACGAATCCCGAGACACATTTCAAAAAACAAACAAAGAGCAAGATCCACGGGATTATCTTCTTGTTGCTCAGAATTGTCCAACGACACAAAAGTTCCTACATTAAATGAGAAGAAAAAGCTTGAGAAATCAAGGCTTTTAGGGAAATAATCAACGCCGAAAAACTACTACCAGAGTTGATCTAACGGGTTTCCGTTTTGAGGTGCAAAAGATACAATTGACACATCAATTGGCAATGTTATTGACAATGCGTCATGAAAGCCGTAAATCCTCTATTTATAAGGATTTTCGGCTTTATTTTTACTTCAGCATGCGAAAAATTTCTTGTTTGATTTTGAGGAACGACGGTGGGAGTGGCTGAGGCAAGGAATGTCCCGTTTTCGCGGCGGATTCCAGAAGATGAAGGATAACCCCGAAGGCAAAGACCGGGTATTGGTCGGCGTCTACGGTTCGACATAAGTTGGCAAAACGACGCTGATTCTTAAGCTTCTTAGAATTCAGGAGTCCTTCATACCGTCATTGGCCAAGTCGCTGAGGGGGAAGAGAGGGCCGGGGGAGTCCGCGACGGTGAAGTGCACAATGTACGAGCGTGAATCAAACATTTTGATCATCTGTAGAACGACACAATACTCCCCTTATTAAGAACCTTTACATTTTAAGGTTCTTTTAATTTTTTAGGGTGAATTTATGTCATTAGTTGATGACACTATTTCCCCCTTTTGTTAAGAAGATGACACAAACTAACCCTCTTGCATGCTGAAAACCATGATACCACCATTTTAAATTGGTACAATTATCCTATACTCGGCAAATAAATTGAAATAATTCATTATAAGTGATGACAAAAAATATGATCTGTGGGTGATTCAATTGGCGTTAGAAAGAGGCGGGCGTGCTGATAAGCTTGGAAATCGGTATGAGGGTCTTTGGGTTGCAGAAAAAACTTTGGATATATTAGATGGAAAGGCACGTTCAATTCTCATAGAAGCTTTAGGTGATGATGAAAAAGGTACAGAGTTCTGGTTAGAATTAAACAATGGCAAAAGACAAGCACACCAATGTAAAGTCCGCAATGCGAGCAAGGAATCTTGGAGTATTAGCGACTTAGGAACTAACGGTGTACTACAAAATTTGAAATTTCAATTAGATCGAACAGAGAACCATGAATTTGTTTTTGTATCAGGTGTTCCTGTTACAATTTTGGGTGACATTTGCGACAGTGCACGAAATTCAGACGGCAACTCTGAGACCTTTTACAATCATCAGATAGTATCTTTAGGAAGACCAAGAATGAAAGCTTTTGAGGATTTTTGTACACAGTTATCTTTAAATAAAGATGAACCACTAGATAGGGAAACTGCGTTTAGTTATTTATGTAGGACGAGAATTGTATTATTCCCATCAGACGAAACCTTTGTAAACAACAGAATAGGATATACATTAACTAGTGACTTTGTTTCAAATAGAAAGTTACTAATCTAGACGAAGGAACAATAAGGATAATTGGCAAAGGCAATAAGGAACGACGGCTCGCTTTGACGCCGAAAATCCTTAAGTGTCTAGGTCTTTACCTAGTCAAGAGAACGGAAATATTGCAGAAACGAAATAATATGGCGGAGAAAGCATTATTTATATCGATAAAAAGAGGAACAAGACTTACTAGAAGAGCTGTTGCCTTAATTATTGAGGAAATTGCTGAAAGTACCGGTGTTAAAGCCAATAATATGAAAGTAACGCCACATAAGCTAAGACACACATGTGCTACAGTTTTGTATAATGAAGGCGAGGGTGTTGATCTACTAGCGATTGCTGATTTACTGGGTCACGCCGATCCAAAAACAGCAACCATATACACTAAAGTTAGTACAGAAAAGCTAAGAAGCATAGTAACGTCTAATCCCTTAGAAATTACATAAATAAAAGACACAATCATGCCATTATGAAAATCTTTGTGACACTAATCAACCACTATATTAAACGGTATGCCACAATTCATCGAATTGGTTCAAATGAATGACATAAATGTCCCATTTTGATTTTCACAACTACTCTAATCGACCGACCTAATAAACACTTATCCAAGAAACATATCAATAGCTCATTGAAATAGGGTGCTATTGTGTCAATTAAAGATGATGGCCGGCTCTGAATCGATTAACATGAGTCTTAAAGTTCTTGTCCCGAACAGATTAGAAAACGCTTGTCTAACCTTTGTCGGTTGACAAGAACTTGATGTCATATCAGATGTTGATGAAATAGCCACGGGCAAAACTCGAAGGTCGGCGTACGATAAAAGTCCACAAAAGATTTGCCTTCGTTCATGGTGAGCTCGAGTGAATGAAATGACTCATGATCCACGGTTCCGTTTGCGGGTAGTTGGCCAAAATGGCAGACGAGTTCACCTGCCACTGCCAGAAGGTGACGATCGGATATTTCATCGGCAATTGCTTGGCGCGCATGTTATTCCCCTCTTCCACTTATAATAAAAATCTCCGATCGCTTGCTTCGTACGGAGATTCTACAGTGACAATATCAAATTAAGAGTCTCGGTTTTTTCATTTTATTCTGCAATGACCATCAAATTTTCTTCAGTTCTTGCAAGTAAAAAGACAGCGGACAGATGGAATCTGCCCGCTGTAGGGAGTTATTAAACGCTTATGCTTTGCTTATTCTCCTGGTAGTGCCTGACGATAGAATTGGCAGTGTGGACGGTATGCTTAGCCAACATGATGAGCGCATTAAGGACATATAACGCTCCGCCAACGGCTGGGCCTAATGCGTATAGCTTCGGCTGCGGTCGGTTTCGGGCATCGATCAGCCTGCCGGTAGTGCGTTCAACGTCGAGGCCTCCCAAAGGATGGCGACGGGCTTGTCCCAATTGCAATAATCCATCCATTATCGGCGCGGCCAACGGGGAGATTCGACTTTCACCCGAGGAGGCAGCCGAGAATATTCGATCCATGTCAATGGGGGGTATTCCCTCGGCAATCGCTGTAAACGTACCGCTTGGATCTTTGGTGACCGATTTCAGCCCCCGTAGGACGGTAAGCTGACCCGAGTCTGCAAGTTCAAGTATCTTGACTGCACGATGCTGAGGCATAGGACAGCACAGACTGTATGCAATATGCCGATAATGATTGAATAAGTATTGCTTCTCATCGGGACTTAGAAAGTACCATGCATCATCATTGGCCGCAACAATCATTTTTGTACCAACCTGATACGCAATCTCACCATCATTTACACGTGCCAATTGATCTCGTAACCGATCGATTCCGTAACGGTTTGGATGGATTTCATCAATAAGCGCCTGTCTCGATGCTCCGGCGTGGTCGAGCTCTTTGTACGTCAGTTCGATTAGATCCTTTAGAGAGAAGCTGCCTTTTGCAGCAGCTATATCCTCGATGCCCTTAACTGTAAAATACCGCAGATTATACTGGATCGACGGACGACGCACGGCAGGCAACAGACCGCGCCTCGACAAGATTGTAATCGGTCCGCGATGATGGTTAGCGATTAGTCCGAATACAAGATCGATTGCGGTAAGGCCGGAGCCAATAATTCCTACGTGTTCGTCCGCATCTACGCCATTCAGAGTGTCCTTTAAAGGATAGGGGGTGATATGGAAATTCTGTTGCCCCTGTAGTCCGTAGGGATCAAAACCGTTTGAACCACCCATGCATAAGACTACATAGTCAAAGTTGTAGCTTCGAGACGGCGTTTCTACAACAACAACTCGGTCGTCAAGCGTCACATTGATAGCCTTCTCTTGCACGAATTCGAATGCTTTCATGCATGTCATCGCTTTCTGCGCTGTATCCTGAAGATATAAACCGATAATCGAACGAGGTGCAAAATTGGTGCCCAGATAATGCGCATAGCCGTTCTCTCTAAACCAGTTGGTCACATGGTCCGTATCCCAATAGCGTACTGACATGGTGTTCGTGTATACGTTGGTTAAAGCTTCGGGCATATCGGGTGCATAGTTAGGGCCGCACCATGGGTGGGGTGACGGATCAAACACAGTCACATCTAATGTTGCGTCTGCATTCATTTCATCGTTAGCTCGAATAAGGTTTTCCATCATGCACACAGCGGCCGGTCCGCCTCCTACGAGTCCAACACGCATCAAAAGTCACCTCTCTAAGTGGATTTAATTCTTTTCTTTTCAGTGATAACCCGCCTGTTTTGAAATTGGACGGAGGCTTCCGTCGTATTCAGAACTGGCAGGCATACAGAATAAGAATCCGCCTTAGCCCCTTTAGCTTTGCCTCACCCCTTTTCAATGGAAATGTTATTATCGTACGAAATATTCATTTCTATCAGATACTCTGCCGTGATTTTAAACGTTCCTCACCTCCTTCAGTAATTTACCAAATATATACAATTTAACAATAAAAAGACCTCCGCCTAATGTGAAGATAGACGGAGGTCTCCGTCGTAGTCGGTAGCTGGCTGGCATCGCGGAATTGTCCACCTAAGCCCCTATAGCTTTGCGTCCCCACTTTTCAATGGGTTTGCCATTATCGTACGAGTGCGGAATATGAAAATAAATATTGTCATCCACTGTCAATTTAACAAATGTATCAAGCGGATGGGAATAGGACTATAGTATTGAAATTTAATAATGTTATATGTTTAACACGAAGTCTTGATCTCATAAGTTTTTGACATAATCTACAAAAAACACAACCGATCGTCTGGCAGGCATATTTCAATCTCTCTCCAGAAATCTTGCATCCCAATCTTAGATCTATTTGGACAGATTTTCAATTTCCTGTTCCATTTCCCGTAACATCATACCTGTATGCAATTTTAGATCTGTTTCCGATATGTAGTACAACTCACGTCGTCCAAATAGCGTATATTGATACCGTCCATCTCCAATGGGATCATCTTGCACCCACATTTTATTATCCTTCATGGAGGCCCTGGATTGTTTCAACTTCCTAATGATAAATCGGCCAGTAACTTTGGAGATGCTATGGATAATCCCCTTCGAATCCTTAACTTCTTGTCCTGCTGCCTTGAGGAGCGAAAGCAAAGCGATGTGTCTATTTAGCGCGATAATCGGGTCAAAGCCACTCATTGCAGATCATCCTTTGTTGTGTAGATAATCTTATTATATGCGAACTCCCGTTCTTGTATCCCGTAGGAGGAGGGTGAGAGTACATGAACGAATTAATTGATGCGTTTTCCGTTTATCTTGAAGTTAATAAAAACTACTCCCCTGGAACTGTTCAGGTATACAATCAAACTCTAATTAAGTTCTCCTCTTGGCTTCAAGAAGTCCGCAAAATCTGTGATATCAAAAACATCACAGTCAATGATATCCAATTGTTTTTAGGGACTTTACGGCATCCGGCAAAGAAGAAAGGCGGCAAAGAACCTCACCCTAAAGCAAGGAAAGTATTTGAACCATCAACTAGAGCACGTATCATATCAGCAATAAAACAATTCTTCAAATGGGCAGTTAAACATCATTTCGTTCAAATCGATGTAGCACAACATATAGAAAATCCAAAATTACCGGAAAGATTACCGAAAAGCTTAACATTACAAGATGCAATGAAATTAGAGGCCGTTAGTAAACAACGTGTTTTTAAAGAAAGAGATCATTTTATTACTGTACTGTTCTTATTACTCGGGATGAGAGTGTCCGAACTTGTAAATATCGACTTACAACACATTAATCTAGACGAAGGAACAATAAGGATAATTGGCAAAGGCAATAAGGAACGACGGCTCGCAATGACGCCGAAAATCTTTAAGTGTCTAGGTCTTTACCTAGTCAAGAGAACGGAAATATTGCAGAAACGAAATAATATGGCGGAGAAAGCATTATTTATATCGATAAAAAGAGGAACAAGACTTACTAGAAGAGCTGTTGCCTTAATTATTGAGGAAATTGCTGAAAGTAACGGTGTTAAAGCCAATAATATGAAAGTAACGCCACATAAGCTAAGACACACATGTGCTACAGTTTTTGTATAATGAAGGCGAGGGTGTTGATCTACTAGCGATTGCTGATTTACTGGGTCACGCCGATCCAAAAACAGCAACCATATACACTAAAGTTAGTACAGAAAAGCTAAAGAAGCATATAAAGACAAAGCCTTATCGGATCGGGTATATACATATGTATAAAATACGGGTTTTGTGAAAATGATAATAACAAACAGCCAGCACTTAACAAAGGCTGCCAACTCAGCAGCCTTATTTTCGTGTATTAAGCCCCGATGTCAAAGCGACCCTAATCTGTTCCGTAACACCAAACAGGAAGATCCACCGAATTTTCAAAGCATCTGATCAGCACTCTGTGCAAGGTTTGCTGATCATAATATCCGCCGGCCGCTTGGTTATGATGAAGAATCTTGGCCATCCATGCTTGGGCTTTCGAATATTCATAATAGTCGTAAACAGGAATGGCAAAATACACAAACTGCAAATGCGTTTTGTATTCTTCTTCGCTGGGAAAGATCCCGATTTTACTCAATTGAATCAAACGTATCCTTCTTGCGTTATATTCCTGCACCTCGCGATACACATTGGATACTTGTCCTTCATGATAACGGTAATGAAGCAGGACTTCCGGCAAATTCGCCAATCGCGTAACTTCACCCATCCGGTTCCAGAATTCATAGTCCTCCGCATGAACGAAGTAAGGATTGTAACGCATTTGATGAAACTCCAGCACGCTTCTGCGCATCATAAGGGTCGGATGAGATAAACTGGTGTGAAACAGCTGCCAACACCGGATCCCATCGTGCGTGCAAGGTTTTGGCTGAAACTGTCCATTATGAATCCATTGCATCATTCCCCCCAGTACGCCTACATCCGGATTCGCATCGAGATAAGCAATTTGGCGTTCCAACCGGTGCGGTACGGAGACGTCATCTGCATCCATTCTGGCAATATAAATACCTGTGCTCAGTCCGATTCCTTCATTCAGGGAATACACCACCCCCTTGTTCTCTAAATGTCTCACCAGCCGGACCCTGGGATTATTCAGACGCTCTAGATATTGCCAAGTCCCGTCTTGCGATCCGTCATCGATGATCAGAAGCTCAAAATCCTGAAACGTTTGATTCAACATGCTGTTCACCGATTCTTCGATATAATTTGCCGAATTATAAGTAGGCATCAGAATCGTTACTTTAGGCATAAGATCATCCCTTTAATGAACGATTTTGCATTTAAAATGATTTTCAGCACCTCTTGCAGTCATTGTTATTTGATCAAAGCAGCGAGACCAGCATCCAAATCGATCTCGGGGCGCCATTCAAGCTCTGCTCGCGCACGAGCGGGGGACAAGCGGCTGTATCGGATATCGCCCGGACGAGGAGGTTCGTTGATGCATCCATCCGTATGACCGGATAATTTTTGGCATAAAGTCGCCAATTGTTTGATAGAAACGGAAATTCCGGAGGAAATGTTGTATACACCCCCACTCCCTCTCCCGATCGCAGCCAAATTCGCTTGCACCACATCGTCCACATGAATGAAATCCCTTCTCTGGTTTCCATCACCGTGGATGATGAGAGGCAAGCCCCGACGAATTCTGTCACGAAATAAAGCAATGACTCCCCCCTCTCCTTCGGTTGTCTGACCTTCCCCGTATACGTTCGAATATCGTAAAATGGAATAGCCGCCGCCTTCAGAAGAGCCTCCGAGACGGATATAGTCCTCCGCCGTCTTTTTCGACAGTCCGTAAGGCGAAGTCGGATTCGGTCGTCGATGTTCCGTTACGCCTACACCTGCAGGTACAGTGCCATAAACGGCAGCTGTGGAAGAAAAGACGAGTTTGGCACCGGCCTTCCTGCATCCTTCCCAAACGTGAATCGTCCCGATCACATTGATTAGAGCATCTTTTTCCGGCGCTCGGACTGAAGAGCTTACTCCGACTTGAGCCGCAAGATGGAAAACGATGGACGGGCGTATGTCGCCAATCAGACGCATAACCGCACGATCCGTTACATTGACCTCGATGAACTTGCAACCGGATGGCACGCGAGCCTTGTTCCCGGATGACAAATCATCCAGCACCCATACCTCTTCGCCCCTCGCGACTAAAGCATGGGCAAGCCGGCTGCCGATGAAACCCGCCCCGCCGGTTACCAACGCCCTCACCATTCCCACCCCCTTGATCTTCTGACAACAATATATGTTCGAGCCTTTTCCGGCGGTTGGACATGAGTACTCACGGCCGAAAGGTTATGCCATGGTCACGATACATATAATCGGGCGATAAAAACAAAAAAAGCTTGATTTCTCAAGCTTTCGATAACTTATATCTTGCATGGGTCATTCCTTCGACGAAATTCTAATGCTGATCATTGCACGAGACGAATGAATGAGTCAAACGCCTCCAAATAAGTTTTCATAATAATTATTATGTTTCATTCATAGCACGATATTGCATTTGGCGGCGATATAGTATGATGTGTCACATTATATAAGCTATTTCTCACATCCATTTTAAACTAAGTGCCAACAATGATGAAAACCGTTCCTCTTTCATAGGAACGGTAATCCCGCTTTGAGATAATATTCACAATTTTCATTTACCCAGCAGGTTAATAGTTAATATTCACATTCCACGTCAGCCGGGACAAGCAAAGATCGATTAATTTCGGCTATACTTTTTTCCCCGGCGTTTGCAAGAGATATATCGATATCACCCATCATATTCCGAATCACTTGAGTAACACCTCTTTCTCCAGCGACCGCCAAGCCATAAATGTATGGACGGCCTAACAGAACCGCTGTCGCTCCAAGCGCAATCGTCTTGAGGACATCCACGCCTTCACGAATGCCTCCGTCGAATAACACAGGTATCCTTCCTTCGACTGCGTCAATAATCTTAGGCAAAGCATCGAGAGTCGCAATTTCGCCGTCCAGTTGGCGACCACCATGATTCGATACCACGATCCCGTCCATGCCAAGTCCCATGGCCAACCTCGCATCTTCAGGATGAAGAATTCCTTTGATCAGGACGGGGAGTTTGGTTAGGTTGCGAAGTATCGGGATTTGCTCCCATGTTAAACCGGGATTCCATATGATTTGCAAAAATAGGGAAATCGCGGCGTACATATTTTGTTCGGGTGGTTGTTTAAGCTTGACGCGAAATACAGGGTCGGAAAGGAAATTGGCCATGCCTTCGCCCTGCAAAAAAGGATAGAAATTATTACGAATACTCCTGGGCCTCCAACCGAATCCGGCGCGGGTATCAACCGTCAAAACGATCGCACTGTATCCGGCATTCTCTGCCCGATGGACCAAGCTCTTCATGATATCGAGGTCATTCGGCCAAAACAATTGGAACCAACGAGGAGAACTGCCCATTGTTTCCGCTACCTGTTCGATTGATCTCGATGACACCGTACTCAGTGTGAAAGGAATCCGCATCTTCGATGCCGCCCTTGCCGTCCCTAATTCCGCATCGGGATGAATAACCCCCTGTATGCCAAGAGGGGCTAATAGGAACGGAGCAGGATATGTGTGACCGAATAAGCTTACCGATAAATCCCGGTTTGTTATATCGCGAAGCATGCGTGGTCGAATATGCCAATCCAAGAAGGCCTTCCTGTTCGAACGCATAGTCTCCTCTAAACCTGCACCGCCTGCGACATAATCGAAAGAAGCAATTGGTAAATTAACACGTGCCCTCTTAACCCACTCATCATATGTAACGGGAAGTGGGAAAGGATCCCGATTGTATAACAAACGTATCCCCCCCAACCATTTCTTACTTACATTTTTATGTTGGCTGGCAAGTAATATTGATTAACTTTACTCCCCCCCTAGTCGACGAGCACACCGCTCTCCCCACCTCCTGAAGCTCAGCAGAAAACTGATTTCGATTGGTCAAAAGTTGAAGCGATCATTCGACAGAAAGGAACCCGCAAAGGGGATCTTTTGCAATTCAACATCCCTCGTAAAGAATCCATAACGGAAAATAATTTAATCATCCCTCCATCGATGGGGGGAGCGTTACCCATTAACTTTCAAGTCATTGGGAACAATAATGCAGTGACCATTGGAGACTTCGTTCTTTTAGCAAACGAAGTAATACTTCACGGAGAAATCATGACTGTCATAGGCCAATAGTCTTGACATAGACAAATGACAAGAGATTAATCCTTTAACTAAAAAAGCCGCGATTAACACGGACTTACATAGACGTTTTCATGTTGCGTCCCAATGCTGATTACTCATATTCGTCTCCTGCCCTTCTCTCCATTCATTTACTTCAACTCACATTGAACCATTAAGATACTATTGATCAACAGTTTGGTACATATACGCATTCACTGAGGATTTATCCGAATCTCTGTAATATTTTGCTCCGTCTCAGAGAATCGCTTAAACGGCTTCTACAATAAAAAAAGGCCTCGACAAAATAGCAGTCGATACCTTTTTTTCAACCGAAATAACAATTCCAGAATCCTTTTACGCTTTTGACCAAATCGAGTTCTATTAATCGCTCTCCACAATCTTACCTTGGAGCTGACCCCTGTTTAAGAGACTGTGATCAAAACACCAAGGTTTAGCCTCACATATGATACGGTTCCCCCCGATTGATCCGCAACGCGCGATAAATCTGCCTCCACCAGCACCAGCCGCATCAGCTGTTGCGGCTGCGTCATGTGGCCAAACGACAGCCTCATATCCGCACGGCGCAGCAGCTCGCTTTCCCCTTGGAGAAGACGATATTATATTCAAAGTTAACGTTAATGGAGAAGTAAAGACAATAAAATTCATCCTCAAAAAGACTTTAAACTGCTACCTCATAGACATGGATGCCCCCCGAATGCATACTGGCTTTCAATGAAACATCTGCCCAATCAATCCCGGTAAATTCTGTTCATATATTCCGAAGGTGAACAGCCTATTATTTTACGAAAAACCCTGCTGAAATAAAAGGGATTGTTAAATCCGAGGGTCTCACTGATCTCGGAAATATTCCGACTCGAGTTCCTCATCATACTCACCGCTTTATCCAAAAAAATTTGGGCGTTATACATTTGAATCGTGCTCCCAGTTTTTGTTTTAAACACTTCACTCAAGTAACTGTAATTCATGTTGAGGTGAGCGGACAGTTTCCGTGAATCCAGGCTGAAGCCATCCTTATGCTCCAAGTATTCGATAATTCGCTGGACCGTGAGGTCAGACTTCGTTAGCGGGAGTCTAGGGTTCGAATCTTTGAATATATTCAAAAGAAGGTCCATGGTTTGCATGCTGAGGTCGATTGCCCGGAAAGGATCGGTAGATTGATATAATCGGAGGATCGAATCCAGCTTTATCTCCAGTTTCTTTGGATGCGGGATGCTTCCTTGTTTCGGAAGCATGACAAACTTCCGGTACTCCTGCGAAAGGGAAAGTGACGAATACGGATTCAGGAACATATTCAATTCCTCTTGAGTCTCGTTACTCGGATTGCTGAAAAAATGAATCCAGTACCATGATGTGCCTGCCGGCGTCTTGGGAACACCCCAGTGATGCAGGCCTCTTTTCAAAAAAAGAAACTGCCCATTCTGTACGACATATTCGTTGCCCTCTTCCGAAACCTGCATTTCTCCGTTTGAAACATATATGAAAACATTCCAATTCAGTATCCGATTCGGGTGTGTATATAAGTTTTTTATCGTATGAAACCCCAAATCCTGTATTCGGAGTATCTCGTTGAACGATAGCGCAACTTGGTTGGACACGTTTAAAACTCCTTATGCTGGAAGTCTCGCAACCTTATTATACGGGAAATCCGTACGGTCTGTACATTTTGGAAAAACCCGAAAATAATATAGGTTAACCAAAGAGAATGAATTCAAAGTTGAATGGCTGCGTAATAAAATATACCTGCGGATGTCTCCGCATTTACAACTATACGCATACAAATTGAGGTGTCCGGTGTGTTTACCAATTTCAGCCTTGATGAAGTGAAGGTGATTGACAACGATTTTGCCTCCCGGAGAGAGCTTGTAAAAAAATATATCCATACGTTTGACATCGACCGTCTTATGCACACGTTTAAAATCAATGCCGGCATTGCATCCGATGCAGAGCCCTTGGGTGGTTGGGAAGAGCCGCAGTGCGGCCTTAGAGGACACTTTGTCGGACACTATCTATCTGCCTGCTCGAAATTTGCATTTGCCGATAGCGACGAACGTTTGAAGGCAAAAGCCAATGAGATTGTCGATGTTATGGCACTATGCGCACAACCAAACGGATACCTGAGTGCCTTCGAAGAAGAAAAGCTCGATATACTGGAGTTCGAGGAAAACCGGAATGTTTGGGCGCCATACTACACCCTTCACAAAATTCTACAGGGCTTGATTGACTGTAACCTCTATCTGCACAATGAAAAATCACTGGATCTTGCTTTAAATCTGGCAAATTATATTCATAGCCGCTTTGAGAAGCTTTCGTTCTGGAAGATCGACGGCATTCTCCGCTGTACAAAGGTAAACCCTGTGAATGAGTTCGGCGGTATCGGGGACAGTCTATACACCTTGTATGAAATTACCGGCAATTCCAAGCTGCTCGAACTCGCCAACATGTTCGACAGAAATTATTTTATCGATAATCTCGAGGCCGGTAAGGATGTGCTGGAGAATCTGCATGCCAACACGCACCTGCCCATGGTGATTGCCGCGATGCATCGGTTTGCGATTAGCGGCGAGGCTAAATATAAGAAAGCAGCTGTTCAATTTTATTCCTTTGTATTGGGAAGGACATTTGCAAATGGAAACAGCAGTTCAAAAGCAACCCATTATATAGAGGGAGGCGTTTCCGAAAAGTCGGAGCACTGGGGAAAATATGGGATGCTGGGCGACGCGTTGACAGGAGGGGAAAGCGAGAGTTGCTGTGCTCATAATACGGAACGCATCCTTGAATGGTTTGTCGAATGGTCCGGTGCGGTTGAGCATCTGAATCATTTAGAATCATTGAAATTTAACGCCATACTGAACAGTGCCAGCGCAAAATCAGGTCTTTCCCAATACCATCAGCCTATGGGAAGCGGCGCAATCAAGAAATTCAGCAGTTTATTTGATTCCTTCTGGTGCTGTACCGCATCCGGTATCGAAGCGATGAGCGAGATTCAAAAGAACATTTGGTTTAAAAACGACGACACCATTTTGCTTAATGCTTTTATATCCTCTGTGGTCGATTGGAGGGAGCGGAGTGTCAGAATAAAACAGGTTACCGGATTTCCGGACAATCTTACTTCAATCTTGAAAATCGAAGCTGCCGAGCCTGTTGAGTTTAAGCTGATGTTGAAGGCAGATGCGGTCAAAGCGGTAACGGTCAATTCCAAACCGATCACTCTCGATAAAGATAACCGGTTTATTGTTATTCAACGTGTTTTCTATGATCAGGACAGCATTAGTATTGAAATCGATGCGAGCTTGCACCTTGTTTCGCTTCAAGGCACAGACGGTATCGCTGCCGTCATGTACGGCCCCGTCCTGCTGGCTCAAATCAGGTGCAATCGTGCTATGGCGGGCCTTTCAAACCACAATCTCAACAAAAAAATCATTAAAACCCAAAGTGAACGCTTAGCGTTTTCTGTCATTGATGATACGGACGATGAAGAAACGTTTATTCCGTTGTTCCGAGTCGAGGAGGAAGAATATACGGTTTATTTGGACGTAACAGGAAACGCAGCTGTTGACCGTCGTTTTTCGTTTGCCAAGGATGGCAGTATGGCCTATAAAGAAGAATGAATATTTTATGTTACCTGGTGCCAAAGTGACAAGAACTTGATCCGATAACGAAAAAGCCCGCGGTTTCCGCGGACATCATTCGGACTATGTTCTTGTCACCCGACAATATTCGACATTATCGTCGATCGTGTGATTTACCGTATCGATATACTCCCGGAAGATTTCGTTTTTCAGACCGTCGAGTCATCTGTCGATTTGCTGAGCCCCCCAGGAGTTTGCCCCTTCTCCCCTGAATCTTAGCCTTCCAAGTAAAGTTTCCGGATCGTACACGTAAGAATTCACGACTCGCCTCTGCAGTTCATATGCTGTCTGCGTTTTGCCGTATCCTAACGTTCCATTAATCCAGACGATCATTACGTGTCCCACCTCTAATTAATGCCATTAATGAATCGTCCGTCCAATGGTATAGTTCCAGCAACGCGGCGTAAGGATCACCCGGAAGGTTCAGCGCTTGCGCAAAAGCCGGCTCTGTTTTGAGTCCGGCCATCTTCATGGACACAATACGATTCCGAAACGAGGTTCCGAATAAACGCAGCAAACGATCTTCGATAACCATATGTTTGAAGCCGTTCTGTTCGGTAGACGGCACGGATTGACCATAGATCTCAACCGGCCAGCCTTCACAGTCGAAATTAGCCGTGAGTACGCTTGCATCACTTGATTGGCTGCTGTTCAACACAAATCTCTCATACTTTGAAAATAACTTCGTTACGTCTTTTTCGAACCGCTCAAAATCATACACTTCGCAAATGATGTCGAGGTCGCTCCCCGCTACGTTGATCCCAATCGGAATGGTGCCTACGAAAACAGGGTTATAATCTACCAACAAATCAAGGAGCCGATGCCGAACGAGCAATAGGTAGATTGCTGTCTGAATAGAGTTACCCTTATTCAAATATTCAATCTTCGTAAAATCGGTCAAGCTGCCGTTTCCTCCGGTTATGGTCTGCTAGGAATGTGTATAAGATGATCCAATCATATACATAACGATTGCGATGATCATATAAGGAAGACCGAGTAAGAACAATAAGCCGGTCCACTTGCGCTGCTGTTCCCGGTCCTCCGGGGTACTCGAATGGTAATTCGCCCGAATGCGATCCCCGCTAACCAAGAAGCCGGAGACGATTGCCCCGAGCATAATAAACAAAATACCGACTCCGAAATTAACGTTTCTAACCGTATCCATTTCCACTATCGCGATAAGTGTAATATTTACAGCAAGACATAGAATGAAGTTGATAAGAACCCATTTAGACAAAGCGACCATTCCTTCCATTCAATCGCTCATTGATCGTATTTCGACCGTCTGTCTCTTCTTAATGCTTTCCTGACAGCGTCTCTCGTGTGATCTCTTCTAGGCAGCTCTCCCCTATTCTCCTCCTATCGCGATTTAGGGAGCGGCTGTTCAAGGGAATACAGTTCATCGTCGATTTGATTCATTTTCTCCGTCACGAGCTTCCTTACATCCTCGAGCGCCTGGTTATAGATGTAGGGGCCGAGCTCTTTCAGCATGAAATCGACGAATTGTTCCGCTCCGAGTTCCCCTATCCTTTCTGACCGTTCCTCTTCGAAGAAGGTTACTACGCGTTCCATGATTTCGGTTTTCTGTTCCCGAGGTAATTTAAGTATGATCATCAAAATACCCTCCATTATCAAGAACTGACATCCAGAAAATTAAGGCTTCCTTGCATTCCATATGAATTTGTACTCACGCATCTCCAATTTACCGTTAACGGAGAGCTCAAATATCTTCTTCGCGAGTTCATCTTGATGCTCTGCCCTGGTATAGTCCGGGTTTCCCGGGATGCCGGACAGAAATTTGGCAAACACATTTTCATTAGGGAAACAATAAATGGCTTCGTTGTATTCCGTGATTTCAATGTCAACCCAGTGATTCTTCCCCAGACGTTCTTACACGACATCCAATCCGCCGGAATGAATGCCGATTATTGTTCCTCCGGAACGAAGGATCCGGCTGTGATTGAGAATGGAAGTAGGGCCTCTTCGATCATAAATCATATCGAATTGTCCGTCCGAGAATGGCAGCTCTTCTTTTGTCGAGGCATGGATGAAATGCAAATTTGTGTAACTGGTGCCACGTATAGAGGAGTTCGCGATTTTTATCATTTCGATGGCGTTGTCGAACCCGATGATGGACTTCGCATAAGCAGCCATTTTCATCGTAAAGTCTCCATGTCCGCAACCGGCATCCAATACGCTCTCGCAATTCGGCAATAGGGTGATCAGCCGTCGTTCGAATAGCTCTTCCGCTGAAGTGCCCTCTACACTGAAAACAGCGTTGTTCTTATACCCGCCGTTACGAATGGCAATTGAATTATACCAGTCTACTCCCATCGATCACCTCTCTATTATGTACGGGTAGCTTGCCCGATACTTTCATTTAATCTCCCTCTCGCTCAAGCCTCATATAAATACTCCGTTCTTTAAACCCCAACGACTTCCAGAATGCACGGCCCCTTTCATTCCAATACATCACTTCGATATCGATCTCAGATATCTGTAAAAAACTCATGAGCTGCTTGAATGCTCGTTTCCCGTAACCTGCCCTTCTGCAATCTCGGCATATGAAAAAATGCCTTAAATAAAGCGGATTCCGCCGAAGGTTTACAAGTGCATAACCCCGTACTGCACCATGATCCTTGAACAGATAAGCCTGATAGTCCGACCGGATGAACATGGACATTCTTTCTTTCAACTGCTGCAGATTCATTATGTTATCATGCTGCTCATCTTCAATCAGTTGCCGGTTTAGATTCGCCAGTAATTCCAAATCCTCATCCGAACAGATATGGATCGTTATATCGCTCATATGATCACCATTACCTATGTTCTCACGAATAAAGTTCCTTCTTCGTTCCGATTTCCAACGATGTCTTTTTCACTGATGATCAGTGATGTAAAGTTCCCATTATCACCTTTTAAGAATTCGAAAGTCATGCTAATATTGTCCAAATAGAATTTGTCAAGGCTTCTCGGCTTTAATCTGTGTTCACCGAAAACGTATAACTCATGATTCTTCAACTCAACTTGGATTTGTAATCCCATTTCCTTGTTCCCATACACTCCGACAAATCTCTCCATTTCCTGGACGGAAAGAACCGGATCCGGGATGTAGGTTAGTGAGAGATATTCCAGTATTTTTCCGTAATCAAGTGACCACTCCCAGTTTGTATTGTCGATCGCTAAAGTGTTTTGTCCGTACTTAGAATAAGCAATCGAAGCTATTTCGGCATATTCCCTTAGAAATTCAAAGTGTACTCTATCACCCAGTTGACCGCGGTTCAAATAATAAGGCTCATGTTTATAGCGCTCATATGTATGCTTAAGCCAGTTTTCACCGCCTCGAGCAGTTATCATACGATGGATCCCGATGCTGGGTTCATTCTGGTATAGATAAATGAGATTGCAGTCAATTTGCTGTAATAACGTATATAGCTCTTCAATAAATGAAATGATTTCTTCTTTTGTCAGATCCCAATGCAGCAAACGGATAATCGGGCTTTGAAACAAGACGGATTCCATGACAAAAACGAAGTCCTCATTCGCATGGAGGGTCAGGAATTGGTGCCAATTCGAAATATAGGCATCCTTCCAATCGACGAAATTGCCGATATCCCGGTCAAGAAGTATCGGATGTTCAAAAGCGGATTCATGGAACAACATTGTCTCCATTCCATTCCGTTCCAACTGTAATTGGATAAATCTTGCCGTCGTGGACTTCCCCGATCCAGGGATGCCTTCAACCATGATCAGCTTCAAAAAGAATTCCTCCTGGGGCAGCTCACAGCATGTCATATTCGGACAGGTCCGGTTTGATCTTGTTGACTTTATCCGTTACAAGTGCGAGGCTTCTTACGACCGGAGTCTCTTCTTGATCATTCGGATCTGACCCCGATGATTGATTTCATCTTCAAACACGTGAAACCACATAAAATAATGATTGGCCCGTTTGTTGTACCAGAATACTTCTTCGCGATACAACCAGTCATCATCAACCGTTTTGAATAGCTCATAGGTTCGCTTTCTTACCGCTTCTAATTGATTTAGGTAATAAGCCAAATCATTCCCCTTAATCTTCTTGCGACCTTCGTCCCCCAGATCCAATGCAGCTCCCCAGTGCGACATTTCTTCGTCATTTAAATCTCTTTTCTCAAACGTAGACACTTGATAGGCGTATTCGACTGCAGCAAAATGCAACAACAAAGCACCGATCGAATTGCTTTCGCCATCGATTAAATAATCCAACTGCTCAACGGATAAATCCTGGACGGCTTGTAAAGTGGTATGCCTCGCATAATTCATCATAGACAGCAAACGGCTGATCTGTGGAGAATAGCCGGGCATGTCGCTGATGAGATATATCTTTTCCAAGTCTAGCATTTTGGTTGCCTCCTCAATGTCATTTGATTGGAACCAATTAAGCTCTATTGAGACGATGTCTTGATAAGTTGAATTAATTCATCTCTGACTCCCCTTGTCAGGTGAGGCATCTTTATCAAGAACTCAACGAGTTCTTTATTCACTGTTCCTATGTTGGATTTTAGATAATCCATTAACACCTCTGATTTTCTTTTTCTTTTCATCAAACTATAGGCTACATACCATATTTCAGGAGACGAAACCTTAATGCCATCCCAGTCAGATCCATGAGACACTGGCAAAGTTACGATTCCGGTGTCTGTATGTAATCCAAAAAAGCCAATGATATCAAGCTTAAGTTCCGGTATGCTGATTCTGTATTCACTTGCAAACGGAAAATCACCACTACGCTGCTCCACGCAGTCATATTCATTCAGAATTTCTAATATTTCTTGTTTTGGACATTCAACGGTAATATCCCAATCGTTCACTTCTTCAATCAGTCTCAAATCATACAACATCGCGCTACCACCCAGTGCATATGGGATTTGGTGTTTATCTAATAGGTCTACAATAGGATATAGCTTTTGAAGATCCACATGATCTGTCCTTTCCCTCATATTGCTCCTGGGTATGCGAAATCTGCAACTTCATGTATGACTTGATTGGGTATTATATTCTGTTTTCCATCGGGAGTTATATCGAAAAATCCCACACTTCAACATTTGTACCTTTGAAGAAATAGGTGAACATCGTTGCCATATTCGTAACACTATGATATTTTTCCTTCCGTATTTATTCGAGTTAAGAATTCATTTACCTGTTTCTTGTCCTTAAAATGACAACTTACTTCTGATCTCTCACAGCATTACTGTTCGTATTGGAGGGAAATGATATTAAAAGGAGAATTATATCAAAAGAAAAGGAACGATCATATCTGTAGCAAATGGAGGTAAATCGATGGCGATTTTTGGTGGATTATTCGGAAATTATTCGGAAGTATCTGTGCAAGAATTACAGAATCAGTATGGGGCATTTTTGATGCCACAGGAGAAAATCCAAATGGGGTTTAGATTAGTTCGCGATACTTTTATGTTCACTAATGAGCGGCTAATCTTGATCGACCATCAAGGAGTTACGGGTAAGAAAACAAGGGTGGCTTCCATTCATTTAGATTCGATATATGAAGTAACCATGGAAACCGCAGGAACTGGTTTTGATGATAGCGAAATTACCATTCATTATATTACATCTCCTTTTTATAAAACGAATAATCCTCAGGTCGCGAGTTATAAATTTGAATTCAGTAAAAAGATTAATGTTCAAGCGATCTATACGGTATTAGTATCATTAGCTCATGAGAATAAAAAACGAATAAACTCATAATTTTCGAATTAGATCACTATAGACGGTGTGAGAGACGGCGAATGCCGGGCTCGATGCGTGAAGAATTTATCTGATCACAGGCGCTTCACCGAGTAAACTTAAAATGTCTTTCCCATCATGTATTCATCAAAATATTCATGATTGATTTTCATGGAGTTCTTTTTTATCCCTTCAATTTCAAATCCATGTTTGTTATATAAAGAAATTGCTCGTTCATTCTGAGTGATTACCGTTAGCTCTAATCTTGTAATGCAAGTAGTTTGTCTCCATACCTCTAAATGGTTAAACAACTCATTCCCTATTCCCTGGCCAATGAACTTATTCAAAATACCTATTACTAAATGGGCTCTATGTTCGATTCGACTCAGATTTCCACCAATAACCGTAAGATGACCAACGAGCTGAGTATCCAACTCAGCGACAAAAATATTCGAATTCTTGGACTGAATAAACGTGGAAATGATTTGACGTTGCTGTTCCAGCGTTGTACTCCTTTCTCCTGGTTCAAACAACATAAAGTTAGTTTCTTGATCTAACTGTTTATTCAGTTGAAGAAAGAGCATGTTATCATCTTCGGAAATTTCTCTTATCTGTATCATTTCAGCTTTATCTCCTTCATTCTATATGCACTTGGGTGATTTCAGATTACGTCCCTTGTATTCGCAATATTCGAACGCGGGAACCTTAAACCCTTATGGGGCGACGCGGTTAGGTTCAAGGGTTATCCGCTGAATCAGTTACGCTAGAAAATGCGCCTCGCGGACCGAGAGCTATATGGCCCCTATGCGTGAATGCAGTATCAGGTGATATCAGCGGCTTCCTCCAATAGCGTATTATGACTTCGATTTAAAGTAATTCAGAATCGTACTTTCTAAAAAGTTCTTTCATTGTTTCTTGATCCCGTTGTGTTGCATGATGTATGCCTTCTATTAATGAGTGAATTTTTGCGGTCATAATAATCAAATACTTTGCTTGTTCCGGCTTTGGATTCCAATATGTATGTGGTGTTCCTCTTGGAACAACTACTGCCTGACTAGCGTTGGCTTCTAAAATCTTATCTCCAATCTGAAATCCAAGTGTACCTTCTAACACATACCAAGCTTCATCGTCGTTGTTATGCTTGTGTAATGGTGCAATGCGTTCGGGCATACGACCATCGGGAGTTCCTTCAGCAATCCATTCTGCAATTACAAAATTCGAGCCTGTAGGTTTTAAGGGTTGCCCATTAATTAATCCTGAGATGAATTGACTATTTGACATCACTTTGGCTCCTTTGTTCGTTGTATTTCCGTTGATTTCACTTCATGTTCCCGCATTCACGAGGCGAGGCGGCCTTAGATAGCTCTTATCTTAAACCGGCTCGTGTGTCAACTGAACCATCTTCCATGATTATACATCGGACGACTAAGGAGCGTTAGCCCCACAAGAGTGAATGCAGTGTTATACGAAGTTCCACTCTTCATCGAAATGCTTACTAAATTAATCATTTTCTTGTTCTCGTATAATCTGACCAAAAGTTACTCGATTTTGCAGGTTGTCAGTATCCATAGTTTTATATACTTCTTTTATATCGGGTACATTTTCAATTGTCATCCTTATTCCTTGTTGAACTTCCTTGTCGATTTCTTCTATCCTTTTTATTTGATCTTCAAATATCGATGTTATTCCTGTTGCATATCGTCCTTTATTATTAGAGCAAATGATGTTTACTTTATATTTATCGTTTTCCCTAACTAGAGGTTCACAAATAAACCATTCGTCTTCATGCAAATAAATCTTAATATACTGATCCTTATATCCATCGAGCTTCATTGATTTTCTCCTTTATTTAATATCAGTGGAATTTCGCCTAACGTCTCTTGTATTCACGAACCCGAGAACCATAAGCCCCAACGGGGCGGCCGCGACGCGGTTAGGTTCGCAGGGTTGTCCGCCTGAATCGTCAGGGGAAGTTGCTGACTTCTTCGAATTTACTTTTGACTTATCATCTTTCGTTCATCAAATAGTCATTTAATCCCTTAATATCATCAGTTACAAATATTATTTCTTGATTCTTCTGTTTTATTAGTACATATAGAGGTGTGGTTAATAAGTTTATTCTCTTATCTGGAATTCCAAGACCTGGAACCCCAAAAGCGTAACCATTTATTTTATGATTTGGATCTTCCAATCCTTTAACTTTGTTTTCATTGCTTGCTGGAGACTCATAAACCAAAAGTGTATACTGAGTCTTCTGAAAAGGATTAGTTGTAACGATCATGTATACCACAAAGCAAACTAATTGTCCTGAACCTAGGTAATATAGATATTTATATATCGAGTTCTTCATGGTTTTATCCTCTTGTATTTTAATTTACTTCTTTACAGCAATTTCACCTAACGTCTCTCGTATTCACGAATCCAAGAACCTTAAGCCCCAACGGGGCGGCCGCGATGCGGTTAGGTTCGAAGGGTTGTCCGCCTGGATCAGCTCCCTCGAAATGCCTCGGGCGGACTGAGCAACCGCAAGGCTGCGATGCGTGAATACGATGTTGGTATATTAAGCTCGTCCCAGTGAGTCGGGGATGAGCTTTTCTTTTATACTGAGAGAATCGCCACCGGGTCAAAAACGAATGCGCTGTTGGGACTCTTAG
>NZ_WJIB01000006.1 GCF_019400745.1 Cohnella sp. CFH 77786
TGCGGTTTGCGGTTTGCGGTTTGCGGTTTGCGGTTTGCGGTTTGCGGTTTGCGGTTTGCGGTTTGCGGTTTGCGGTTTGCGGTTTGCGGTTTGCGGTTTGCGGTTTGCGGTTTGCGGTTTGCGGTTTATGCCGGGCGGAGTGCTGGGTATGGTGATAGGTGATGCGGTACGGCAGGCGCCTCACCCAACGGGAATTCCCCACTTGGCCCGAATGTCCGCCGTTTCGTCCCACTTTCGCCCCGCGGCCACGGCTTCGTAAACGAAATCGACGGCTTCGGCGTATTTCCGGTACCCCGCTGTGCGGCGGAGCTCCTCGTAAAATCCGAGAGCCGCTTTCCGCAATCTCGCTTCTCCTTCCCCGCTTTCCGCACGGTCCGTTCCATAGAACGCATCCCGCAGCGCATCCTCGTCGAGCGGCCGCCGGCCGGCCAGCTCCCCGGCGTGCTCGGCCGCAATTTTGGCCAACGACAGCACGCCGAGCGCGAGCCGGCGCGACACCAGCCAGCTGGGCGGAGTGCGGTACTCGAATCCCCCGTGCGGCTGGCGACGGAAATCGCCGAGCGCGCCGTAACGCGGTCTCCTGGCCGCGGCTCCGGGCGGCTCGAGCAGCCGCAGCGGCAGCGCGACGGCGTTGTCGAGCGCGCGCAGCCGCTCGGAAGTCAAGGCGGCGCCGCTCAGATGCACGTGGCCGCCGAGCGGAAGACCGGGCACGGGCCAAGCCCCGGCGCGCCAGATCAGCGGCTCGCGGCCGATTTTCCGCGCGGCGGCGGCCAGCAGCCGGCCGATCGCATCCGCGACGGCGGCCGGCTCTTCCGCCGGCTCCGGGCGCAGTTCGACCAGCGGCCATAGGCGGACGCCCCGCCGAACGACCGAATCGCATCCCGCCGAACCGTCCGGCGGCAAATACCGGGAAGCGGGAACGACCCTCCCGTTCGGGGCCTGCAGCAAGAATTCGGGATCCGCGCCAAGCGTCGCGCGTACGCCAAGCTCCTTCTCTTTCGCCGCAAGCTCCTCCTTTACCCTCCGAATCCGTTCCGTTCTTGCTTCACCTTCTCCCGGCGAGGGCCGCATCGTCCCGGAAATGCCCGCGATCCAGGGCCGTCCCCCTTCGTCCGTGCCCACCAGAACTTGTCCCTCGTCGAGACCGAGCGCGAGCAGCGTCCTCGACGCCGCGCGGGTCACGATCCTGCGAAGCCGGTCATCCGGCTCGAGTCTCGCGGCAGTCTTTCCCGCGGGTCCCGAAGCCCCCCAGACGCGCCGGACGTCCGTCGCTTCCAAGTCGTATATCGTAACCGAAAACGTGCGCCCATCCGCTTGATTGTCGAAACGGAAGCCTTCCCTCCGCAGCCTCCGGACGATTTCATCCGCCGGCAAACGCCCGGCAAGGTCCGCGCCAGCGCCTGTTTTCAAAGCCCGC
This sequence comes from Cohnella sp. CFH 77786, assembly GCF_019400745.1. Lineage (GTDB taxonomy): Bacteria > Bacillota > Bacilli > Paenibacillales > Paenibacillaceae > Cohnella. The sequence goes on from NZ_WJIB01000006.1 coordinate 1,418, forward strand.
ACCCCCCGCCGAAAACACGGGAAGGGCCGTCCCGCCGGCGGTTGAACGCCGAAGCCGAATGACCCTTCCCTTGTTGCATCCCGAACGGAATCCCATTTGCGGCGCTTTCCACGAAAAATGGGCCGTTCCCGACGTCCCGAAAGGGCATCCGCCCTCGCCTTCGCACCCGCTTCGACATAGACTTAAGTACAGACCCGGGCCTGCGGGTCACAGATCGTCTTCCAACAAGTCGGAATCGAGATCCTCGTAATCCGCGTCGTCGCCGCCGAGCCCGAAATCATGATCCTTTTCGTCGTCATCTCCGTTCGGATCCACCAGGACTCTGACTTTCGTTTCCGCCACCATCTCCACGGCGAACTCTTTCTCCACTCGGATGACCACGGTGGAACCTCCGCCTCCGATCGTCGCTTCCACGCAGTTCGGCTCCTGAGTTGCATCCGCGGAGACTTCTTCCGTGGAGGAGCGGTGCCTGGGGTCCACGTACGAGAGAGGCACGAGATCGACGTAGGAAATGGTCTCTTTGGCCACGTCCGTTTGGGAGTTTTTGCTGTACGAATACCAGATGTTAATATCGTAGGACCCGATCACCTCGATGCCGTCCCCCGATCTTACCGCTTCGTACTGATGATTGATGATCCATGCCCCCAATATGCTGGAAGGATGGTGCGGCGGCTTTACGGTGTGGGTAACCGTCGAAAACTTCCGGCCTTTGCCGCAAACCGCTTTCGTGATGATTTCCCTCCGCTGCAGCCGTCTATCCGCAATAGCCATTCGGTAGACCTCCTCCATACGATCAAGTCACTTAAAGTCTATGCAGGACATTCGTCTAGAGTGACAAAAATGTATCCGTGCACGCACCCTTCAAGCTTTATTCTATGACCGCAGGATCGGAAGAAGACTTCCGTTTTTTGGAGCGTTTCGCGATTTGAAGGCAGCGTTTGAGTTCCCGGGACAATTGCAGAAGCGCCGCCCTTGTCTCGAACTCCTCCCGGGTGGCGGGAAGGGGCATGCGGCGGAAACTCTCTTCGAGCACGCCGAGTTTACGTTCCGTTTCGCCCTCGTAGAATTCGGATTTCACGTCCTGGGACAAGCGGTCGAACAGCCCTGCGATCATCTCCGCTTGCGGAACCTTACTGGATACAAACGCTACCGATTCCATCATCAGTTTGACGGAATCGAGCTGTTCGCGCCTCATATGGAAATAGAGCTGCCAAGGCTCATCCTGCGGGATCAGCCTGTTTTCGCGCGCCCTGTCGGACAAGACGATCCCGCGTTCGATCGCGTCCTCGGCGGCGATCAGTTCTTCTCCCGCCCACAGCGTCTCCGGATCGCGCAGATGGCGGGCCAATTGGACAAATATGGCGGCAAGGGAATCTTCCGTCCTGTCCCGCAGCGCCGTCAGCTTCTTCCCCTCCTTCGGCATATATGCGAGGTTGAACGCCGTCGCCCAGCCCAGACCGATCAGCAGCAGCTGAAGTTCGGCGACCAGCGCGTCGGGGGAAACTTCGCGTTTCGAGAACAGATGGAAAACGACGACCGAGCCGGTCACGATGCCGTCCTTGAGTCCGAAACGCCCGAGCAGCGGGAACGCGATCAGAATATAGATCGACAACACCCAGATATGAAACCCGATAAGCCGGAACAAGGCCATGGCGAGCAGAAGTCCGAGCAGGGACGCGGCAAACCGCGCGAAGACGATCCGCAAGCCCTTCCACCGGGTCGTCTCGACGCCCAGAATCGCGAGCAGTCCAGCGGACAGCGGATTGTCGGCTCCCGCGAACGTCGCCGTCAAGATGGCGGCCAGCGCGGCCGCAGCGGTTTTAATCACCCGGAAGCCGAAATAAGAACGAATGGATCCCCAGACCTTCTCCGGGCGCATCGAAGCTTGTCCCCTTTCTCGCGATCTGTCCGCCGCCGCGGCGGCGAACGTCCCTCCGATCGTAGCCATCGCGGACCAATGCGTCAAATTGATTGCCGCTATTTCATCAAAAAGACGCCCGCACGAAACAGGCGTCTGGCAGGGCATCACTTCAATCGGTAAATCTCCTTGTATTTCCCTTCCAGGTAATCGCAGAGATACGATGATTGCAATTCCTGCCCGCTGATCTGATGGATGATCTCGGAAGGGCGGAGCGATTTCCCGTACCGGTACACTTGCTCCGTCAGCCAAGCCTTGAGCGGGTGCAGGTTGCCGGCCGCGATCTGCTCATCCAAGGAATTGAGCCGGCGCCGCGCGGCATCCATGATTTGGGCCCCGTACATGTTGCCCAAGGAGTACGACGGAAAATATCCGAAATCGCCGCCGGACCAATGCACGTCCTGCAAGACGCCCTCCGCGTCGTTCGGAGGCACGATGCCGAGCGCTTCCTTATATTTCGCGTTCCATACTTCCGGCAGCTCGCGCGCGGACAACCCTTCGTTGAACAGCATCTTTTCGATTTCGTAGCGGATGATGATATGGAGGTTGTAGGTCAGTTCATCCGCTTCGATCCGGATCAAGGACGGTTCCACGAGATTGATGGCCCGGTAGAATTCTTCGGCGGAGACGCTTTCGAATTTGCCGGGAAAATGCTTCTTGAGCTCGGGGAAATAACGATGCCAGAACCCGCGGCTCCGTCCGATCATGTTCTCCCACAGCCGCGACTGGGACTCGTGGATGCCGAGCGAAGTCCCCGTGCACAGAAGGGTGCCGTACAGCTCGGGATCCAGATTCTGCTCGTATAGCGCGTGTCCGCATTCGTGAATCGTCCCGAATAGAGCGCTCATGATATCGTTGGGCCAATAGCGGGTGGTGATTCGAACGTCCCCCGGGTTCAGTCCCGTCATGAACGGATGGACGCTTTCGTCGAGCCGGCCCGCTTCGAAGTCGAAGCCCATTTCGCCCAGGATGAATTTGCTGAACGTTTTCTGCGCTTCGATATCGAACTTGCCCTGCAGGAAGGTTGTATCCGGCCGGTCTCCCTCTTTCGAGATCGCTTCGGCGAGCGGCACGAGGCGGCCCTTCAATTCGCCGAACAGCCGGTCCAAATCCGAAGTCAGCATGCCGGGCTCGTATTGATCGAGCAGCGTATCGTACGGAGTAGTCTTGACGCCCCACAGCTCGATGAAGCGGCGCTTGTAGTCAATGATCTTCTCCAGGTAAGGAAGGAAACCGGGGAAATCGTCCTTCGCTTTCGCTTCCTCCCAGGCGGCTTCGGCTTGCGAGGCCAGCACCACGTATTCGCGGAATAATTCCGGGGGAAGCTTGCGGTTCCGTTCGTAGTCCAGCTTGCACTCTTCCACGTGCCTGCGGTCGATTCGTCCAAGACTGTTCAGCATATCCGGCTCCGAGAGCTTCTCCAGGAGCTCCCCTATTTCGTCGGACGTGGCGAGCCGGAACGATTCGGCGGACAAATCGCCGTACGCTTCGGAACGCAGGTCGATGCCCTTGCGCGGGGCTCCCGTTCTCATGTCCCAGTAAACGACGCTTAAGATTTCCCCGTAGTGCTTGATTCTGCCGGTCAAATCCCGGAATCGTTTGAGAATGTCCGGCTCAGCCGCTTGAGACTCGTTCAAATGGATCCGCCTTCCCTTCATTTGATACATCCTCTTGATCATACCTTCCTGAAAATCTATAATCAACTTACTTGAAGCGGCGGCGGCAGTTCGCCCGGCAGGTGAGAGTTTGACTCCGTCAACTCCCTAGAGCGGTGAGAGTTTGACTCCGTCAAACTCCCTATTAGAGGAGGATTCATCGATGAAAATGGAATGGAGCGCGGAAGCGGTCCGGAGGCTGCGCGAGAAATTCGGGGCCGAGGTCCGCGGATTTCGCCTGGTTTACGATACGGAAGGCTGCGGCTGCGCCGTGAACGGAGTGCCGGCATTATGGTCGGCGGACCGCCCCGAACCGGGTGACGTCGCGGCGGAGAGCGATCCGTTTGCTTTGTGGCATGATCCGCGCCACGCCGTTTTTTTCGACGAAGTGCTGCGAGTCTCCTTCCTGCCGGAGAGACAAAGCTTCCGGCTTTCCAGCGACAGCCAGACCTATACGACGAGACTGGTTTTGGCGGATCGCAGAAGAACGGGAGCGGCCGCCGAAAACCGCAATTAAAGCTTGGAGGGAACGAAAATGCGCAGAATTGACGAAATCTTAAGTTTTAACCAGGAATTCGTGGAGAACAAGGAATACGAGAAATACATGACCACCCGGTTTCCGGACAAGCGTCTGGTAATCGTCACTTGCATGGATACCCGGTTGACCGAATTGCTCCCGAAGGCGATGAACCTGAAAAACGGAGATGCCAAAATCATCAAAAACGCGGGCGCGATCCTGACTTCGCCGTTCGGCAACATCATGCGGAGCATCATCGTCGCTCTCTACGAGCTGGCGGCCGACGAAGTCATGATCATCGGCCACCACGAATGCGGGATGGCGGCCATCGATTCCGAGAAAGTGGTCGCCAAGATGATCGACCGGGGCGTTCCGGAGCATGTCGTGCATACGCTGCACAACTCGGGCGTCAATTTCAGCCGCTGGCTGCGAGGCTTCGACACCGTCCGGGAAAGCGTCGAGAACAGCGTCGACATCGTGCGCAAGCATCCGTTGCTGCCGCCGGGAACGCCGGTTCACGGCCTCATCATCCACCCGGAAACGGGCAAGCTCGAGCTTGTCGTCGATGGTTACGAGTATTTGGGGAACGCTCAGCAAAAATAAAAAGCGAAGGACTGAACCGGCCGGTTCAGTCCTTCTGCCTGTTCAGCCTCTTCCGTTCGGCGGACAAACGGCGGGCTTCGACGACGCGGGTACGGTCTCTCGTCAAATGCCGGTTCACGGTGTCCGCGTCCACCCGGTCCAGCGGCGTGTCCCATTCCCAACCTCGATTCAGGCAAGCCGACTGTGCCGCCTCCTTCAGTGCCGGATCGGCGATCGGCAATTCGATATCCCGGTAAGCGGGCGGCCGCGGACGGCTCCAAGCCACGGCGGCGGCTTGCAGCCTCGCTGCCAGCTCCTCCCCATCCATGCCGAGCTCGGCCATGAGCGCCGGCTCTGCCTCTTCGGCGGCTTTGGCCATCATTTTGCGCGCGCCCGCCCAGTTGCCCCTGCGCGCGTGATAGCAGGCGACGGCAATCCGGATGAAGACGAGCCAGCACCCGGTATGGCGTGTACCCGCTTGCTCCTTCCAATATTCCTCCATGATTTCATGGCATTCGAAATAATCGCGGGAACCATGGTACTCCGCCAGAAAATCGATATAAGCCTTCGGATATCGGTCCATACTGTTCATGTGTCGGCGTTCTCCTTGCGTAAACGGATCGTGATGTTCCCAATATAACGCAAATTCGCGAAACCGGCATCCTTAAATATTTCTGAAACCAAGGCGCCCGGTCTTCGTATTACATCATCAGATTCACCAATATTCTTGACGGAGGGAATATCCTTCATGTGGAAAAAAGCTTTGCTGCTCTTCAGCCTGTTTACGTTTACGTTCGCGGTAACGGCCCCGCTGTACGACAGCGCGGAAGCGAAACCGCGCTCGTTCAGATCCGGAACGAAATCGTTCACGAACACGCCTAACAAATCCCAAAGCTCGGTCAACAGCGGCAGCGCGGCGAAATCTACGACCGGCGCCGCGGCGACGACCGCGAACCGGGGCTTCTTCAGCGGAGGCAGCTTCCTGAAAGGCATGATGATCGGAGGCCTTGCCGGCTTGCTGTTCGGCGGCTTGTTCGGCGGCATGGGCTTCATGGGTAACGTTCTCGGCTTCCTGGTGAACCTGATCGCCATCGTCGCTCTGTTCATGATCATCCGCGCCGTGTTCGATGCGATCCGCAGGCGCCGCTCGGCCCAGCGTCCGGAGTACCCGAACCAACACCGCCGCTGGTAAAACGCCATGAGACTATCGATGGACGAAATCGTCAACGCCGTCTGCCTGAACCTCGCGGACCGGCACCAGGTACCGGTCGAATCGATTCAGGTGGAGCTGCTGTACGACGAGGACAACGGCTTCTCCGCCGAAGTGTGGGTCCAAGGCAGGAGCCGATTCCTGGTCGAGGCGAATCTGAAAGAAGCGATCGTGCGTTACATGGAAACCGAATACGGCCGGCGCGTCTATCCATCCCAAATCACGCTGGACGTCGAAGATGAAATGTGGGCGGACATCGCGGATTAACGCAGGAAAAGGAAACCCCGAACCGGGACAACGTCCGGATTCGGGGTTTCCTTCATTCGGAAGACCGTTTAGCGCTTGTTAAGCTCCTGTCTTAACGCATTCCGGCGGGCAACCAACTCGCGGAAATGGCGGTCCAGCTCCGACGCCTCAACCGGCGGAATGCCGGGCATGCCCAGTTTGCCCAACACTTCGGTCACTTTCGTCTCCACGCGAAGCAGCTCCTCCTCCGCCTCCGTCTTCCCCATCTTCGGAGTCTCCGCCAGACGCTCCCGATCGTCCTGGTACTTCCCGGCAAACGGCACGACTTTACCATCCCGGATATCGAGAACCCGATCGGCCACCCGTTCGACGAAACGCCGGTCATGCGACACGAACAGCACCGTTCCCTCATACTCGGACAGCAGCTGTTCCAGCGCTTCGATCGACGGGATGTCCAGGAAATTCGTCGGCTCATCCATCACCAGAACGTTGATGTCGCTCAGGAAAATTTTCGCGAACGCCGTCTTCACCCTCTCTCCGCCGCTGAGCACGCCGACCGGCTTGAATACGTCGTCTCCCCGGAACAGCAGCCGGGCCAGGACTAACCTTATCGTCGCGTCGGGGTGGACGGCGGTGCCGGCTACGTTCCTCAGCACGCTCCGATCCGGATCGAGGATATCCAGGTTCTGGCTGAAATAGCCGATCCGGACGCCGGGAGAAACGTACACGCCCTCTCCCCCCTCGAGCAGCCGTTTCAGAAGCGTCGTCTTGCCGGCACCGTTGGGTCCGATCAACGCCGTCTTGGTGCCTCTGCCGATGGTGAAACTGGCGCCTTTCCACAGTATCCTGTCTCCGAACGAAGCCGTCAGTCCCTCCGCCCGCAAAGCCGTTTTGCTGGCGAACTCGTTTCCGCCCGGTATGTCCAGCCTGACGTTCGGCAGCTCCCGGGGTTTCTCCACCTTCTCCAGCTTCTCCACGCGAGTTTGCAGCGCTTTGACCGCTTTGTGAACGCCTTTTTGCTGGACGCCTTTACCTGCTTTGTACAGGTTCGATTCCTTCTTGCTCATCCGCTTCGGCGGCTTCATCATTCCGGCAGCTTTAGCCGACTTGGACACGATCGCCTCTTCCAGCTGTTCTTTCTTACGGATATATTCCCCGTACTTCTCCGCGTGCTGACGCTTCTCGAGCTCCCGCATGCTCTCATAGTCGCTGTAATTGCCCGCATAAACGGAAACGACCGCATTTTCGATCGACCAAATCTGCGTGCAGATTCGATCCAAGAAGGCCCGGTCATGGGAAACAATCGCAAGCGCGCCTTCATAGGCGGCCAGCCGCTCCTCCAACTGCCGAATATGATCCGCATCGAGATGCATCGTCGGTTCGTCCGCGAACAGCAGCCCGTGCGGTCCCAGGAGCGCCTGGTCGACATAGCGCCACGTGACCTCCCCGCCGCTCAGGTGGGACGGATTCGGCTTTAGCTGCGGGATGAACGAGACCGGCACCGCGACCGAGACGCTGCCCCGATCCGTCTCCATCCGCCCGGTCAGCACGTTCAGCAGCGTCGTTTTCCCGGCGCCGTTCCTGCCCACGATGCCGATCCGGTCGTTCCGGCCGATTTTGAGCCGCTCCGCCTTGAACAACAGGCGGTCTCCAATCGATAGCTCGAGATGGTTCGCTTCCAAAATCACCATACAAAAAAACCTCCTTGTCCGGGAATCCGGACAGGAGGTTATTCGCCGCGTTCGAACGGGAAATAGACTTGCGCTGCAGCCCCGATCGGGCCGCAGCCAAGCGGTAACCCAGTCCTCCACAACGCATACGTATCCCGTCCGGAAAAATCGCACAAACTTACGATTTTCTCAAGAACAGGATTAGCAGCGCATCGGACTAAAGGTCACCCTTTCCAGCATCGTTACGAATGATGTTATTCGATTCACGCTTGAATTGCAAGCGGATCGAGTCCAGCTTTGGAAGCTTCTCGTGCCTCCGCGGTCGTAAAAAGGAGCAGCTCTCAGCCAACGGGGGCCGCAGCGGCTCCAAGCGTGCCTGCTATGAAGTTAATCCGTAATGTTTCTCGTGTAGTACTCGATGATGTCTTTACGCCGGATGATGCCGATAAAGATACGGTGCTCGTCGGTAACGGGGACGAAGTTCTGATCGGCTGCCAGCTGCAGCATATCATCCAGATCGGCTTCGATCTCCACGGATTCGTTATGAATCCGGCGTTTGATCTCTTTGACGATGACGGTGCCCAAATTGTGGAAATCCAATCCGGGGGTGTACTTCATTTTCCAAAGCAGGTCCCCTTCGGATAACGTGCCCACGTATTTCCCCTCGCCGTCGATCACGGGAATGGCTGTCAAATGATGGCGCTCGAGCATTTCGATCGCATCCTGCATGCTCGCGGATAAATCGATATAGGCCACTTTCTCTTTGGGGAACAGAAAATCGGATATTCGCATCGGCCGGCATCCCCTTTCCGATTGATTAGTTCCGATTTTATCGATTGTGGGCGAAACCGTCAAATCGGAATCGGATGGGAAGACATTACAAGTGGCCTCCGCATTTTCGAGCCTCTACCCGTCCGCCCAAGGAAATCAAAAACGCGCGCCACCTTGGGCGCGCGTTCAGGCATTTTCCGCAACCGCTTCTTCCGATTCCATTTCTTCCCTGTCACAGCCCCAGCTTGTGCCCCTTCTCGAGCCGCTGGATCTGCTTCTCGCCTTGATCGGCGAGCTCCCGGAACCGGCCGATCGTCTCCCGCATTTTCGGCAACGCTTCCTGCTTGTAGGTGCTGATCGATTCCAGAGCAGACAAAACATCCGCGAAGGCTTGCTTCAACGTGTCCACGGAAATGCTCGTTTCCAGCGATTGCTTATGAATTTCGGCACCCTGCTCCTTCAACATTTTCGAGGTGCCGGCGATCAAATTGTTCGTCGTTTCGTTCAGCAGCTCGATTTTCTTCAGCACGATCTTCTGATTGTAAAGCGCGCTTGCCACCGTGACGGAGATCTTGAGTGCCGATATCGTCACGTTCTTCGCGCGGTCAACCCCGCGGATCAATTCTTTGTTGTTCCGGATCACCACCTCGATCGCCATGATCCCCTGCTGATTGACCACCAGCATCTGCTGCAGATCCATGAGCCGCTGACGTAATGGGAACAGCACTTCGTCGGTGATGAAACGGATTTTGTCCGGGTCTTCCCCACGCTGTTTGGCCGCTTCGATTTGCGCTTCGATCGATTGGTCCATCAAGGTGCCCAGCTGGATTTCCTTCTGAAGCTTCTTGGTCAGATCCCGAAGCGCCTGCTGCTCGATCTCGAGCGTCGTATTGTCGTTCTTGAGCGTCGTCTTGCCTTTATCCAAGGAGGTTACGATATCCGCGATGACGGAATCGGCTTTCTGGTATTTCAGGAAGTAAGCGCGAATCGGATTGAACAGCTTTCCCAGGAAACCCCTCTTCGCGAAATCGATCAAGCTCGGATCCAAATCCTTCAATTGCGTATGAAGCTCGGCCAATCCTTTCGCCACTTGGCCGCCTTCATCCCCCGTCCTAGAGAGATGGCCGACCGAAACCTGCAGCAACGCGTTTTTCTCCGACGACGACTTCATCGTGCCCATCCCGAAGGCTTCAATGGATTGCAGAATCTCTTTCCGTTTCTCCAGCGACTCGATATCGAGAGACAGGATCGCGGAGACGTTGGAGTCGGCGAGTTCCTTGAGCTTCGCCACTTCCTCGGGAACCGGTTTTACCTCTTGCTCGATCGCTGCTTTGATTTCTTCCGGACTGGCGACTTCCATCGAAAACGACATGGCCATCCTCCTCGAGTTTATCGGTTACATTTGGGCGTTGAACAAATTTCCGATTTTGTAAACCACATCGTCCGTATCCGCGTTGATGCTCGCGGCCTCGTTGATGCTCGAAATGCTTTGGAGCGCTTTGATGTTGGCATTATAGCCGATCGTGTAAATCGGGATCTTGTAGTTCTCGATCAACTCTTTGATATCCTTCAGCGAATGGCCCTCATTCGTCTCCCCGTCGCTGAGCACGAAAATCAGCGGTTTGACGTTCGGATTGTTCGCCAATTCGTCCTGCAGCATCTTCAAAGCGACGATCACCCCGTCGAACGTCGCCGTACCGCCGCCGGATTGGAGACTGTCCACCGCTCCTACGAACATGGACTGTTGGTTCGTGTCGAACTTGCCGATGGGCAAACGGATGGTCACATCGTCCGAGTAGGACACGAGGCCGATCAGGTTGTCTTTGCCCAAATACTTCTGACCCTTCAGCAGGGACTCTTTCAAGCGGTTTATCGGCTCGCCGGCCATGCTGCCGGAGACGTCGGCGACGAATACCGCGGCAATGGGCTTATTCCCGTTCTTCTTCTCTTTCCACACCTTTTGCGCGGAGGAGAGCAGACTTCCGTCCATCGCGGCGATTTCCGACTTATAGTCCTCCAACTGATTGAAGCCCTTGTCCTTGGCCGATTGTTGATACTTGTCCTGCGACAGGAATTCCGCGAATTTCTTGATGATGTCCAGCTTCTCCTGCGGCAAGTCGCCCAGCGCGTACAACGGACTGTCGTGCCTGACGCCGAATGGCGTGAATACGTACCCGTTTTTCAGATCCCCTGCATTAACGTAGGTTTGATACTCCAAAACGAAGCCGTCCAGTGCCCCCGATTTCGCAGCGTCGCGCATTTGGATCGTGGTGGAAGCGATAAAAGGCACGTTCGCTTGGAACTTCTCGAAGCCTTGAACCGCTTTGTCGCTTAACGGATTGGCGCTGTCGAACGTTTGGAGCGCGGTAACGAGAAAGTTCAAGCCCGTGGAACTCGCGAACGGGTCGGTGTACCCCATCGCGAATTCGTTATTGGAGATCGCTTCCGTCACGGTTTTGACATTCACCGCTCCATACGTGTCCACCAGCGCGTCGTATTTCGATTTGGCGATGACGATGCCGGGCACGTTCCCGACGAGTCGTTTGGCGACCAGCTGCGCTTTCACTCCGCTCGCTTTCACCATTTCTCCCCACAGCTCGTTGGATGGCGTGAATGCGTCGGGAACGTATTTGCCGGATTTGATGTAGTCCGCCGCCGTACCCGAAGCGATGTTGCGGATCTTCACCGAGGCGGGTTTGCCGTCTACGGCGATATTCGCCTGGTTAAACGCCGTCGCCGCCTCGGTCAGCCATCCATCCTCGCCGCTGCCCGATTTTTCCGTCGAAGAGAAGATCTCCACGAATTGGTCCGTCGTGTTGTTCACGGTGATCGGGAATTTGGAGATGTCCGGAAGCGACTCCGCGATATCGATCGGATCCAAGTCGATCTGGCCTTTCACCGGCGTTTCCGTCGTAACCGCGACATCGGAATACAGCTTGCTTAATCGTTTGCCCGCGTTTTCCGAAGTGACCTGGTTTTCGGATTTGCCCCAATTCGAGGTGAGGTTGACCCCGAAATAGACGAAGGCGAACACCAAGACCAGGATGATTCCAGAGGTAACATAGAATTTGGCTTTGCTTGGCATCATGGCACCTCTTACGATTTATAATATTTCGTTAGCTTAATTAACGAGTCGATTTCCCTCATGCAGGGCATGTTTTCGATCTCGTTCGGATCCAATCCGTCCAACCGGGATATTTCCAGCAGCAGCCGATCCAATTTCAGGAGGATCTCCTCGTTGGTGCCGAGCGAGCCTTTGACGAATGCCAGAAACTCCTCGTACAGCTTCGCTTTTTCCTGAATCAGCTCCGGAGAAAGTTTCGCCGACGGTTGGCGCATCGTACGCTTATAATCGGATTCGTCGAATACGCTCAGCCGGCCCAAGATGCTCCGTACATTCAAATAAAAGAGCTTCTCGACTTCCTCGATGACGCCGGAGAACTTCTTGAAGCTGATCTCGGCGGGATCGAACCTTTCTTTCAGGACGTCGAACAAGCTTTCCCGCTTTTTCCGGATCCGCTCCAACTGCTCCAAGGCGAGCATCATGTCATCCTCGAGCGCCTTCACGCTTTTGTAGCGGGTCAACGCATCCACATAATCGTCGTGCGTTCGGATTTGCTTGATCGGTACCTTAACGGGTTGTTTGAACAGGATCGTATAGCTTCCATAAATAATCGTTAAGGCACTTGCGCAGAGCAAGGTTGCCCCGATAGCGGTCGACAGCGCGCTTGCGCCGAGCCTTAGTCCGATAAATCCGGGCGAGAGCACGAGAATATCGATAACCGCCACGCCGGTAATAAGAGCCATCAGTTTCGAGAACTTGGCGGCAGTCAATCCGGATACCTCCTTCATTCCCACATTAGGAATACGTCGGGCCGTCGGAAAAGTGACATGTTTTTCCTGATGGAACGGATACACCCTTAAGGACAGTTCGACATCTTCCTTCATTTTCCTTTCTTTTTTTGCCGGCACCTCGCGAAGTCGCGACACATACGAAAAACACGCCGCTTGGGCGTGTTTGCTTCCAGCTATGATTTGACCCGTTTCCACTCCTCGTGCTTGCTCCGGGCTTTCTTCCACAAATCATCCCGTTCCAGGCGGCTATAGTTCGCCAAGGTTTCGCCGAATACGTCCCCCAAGACCTCGAACCAGCGGGTTTTCGTCTGAATTTCCGTTTTCCGAGTGCCGTTCCCGTCCCGATTCGACCAAACGCAGCCCCTGAGCTCGTTGCTGCCGCCGGCATGCCGGTGCCGGACCAGGAACAGGTCAATCCACGGAGACTCGGGCGAGCGGCTGTAATGCTCGTGTTTCGGCTTGAACTCTTCCAGAGACGGGAGAACCTCGGGATCGTAGTCGACGCCGGCAAACGAGGCTTGAGGATCGTGAACCAGCCTCCAGCCGTTCTGGACCACGCGGGATTCCGTCACCGCATATCGCAAGGGCCCTTGTTCATAGTTCCCCGCCCGAAGCGGCAGCGGCTCGTATGGCATATCGCCCAATCCGACATCGGCGATCCAGCTCTCTTCTTCTCCCCGCTCATTCTCCATATTGACCGTCATGCCGAGATGAAACGAATTGATTCGGGGCTCCTCGCCCAATGGCTGAACGCCTGCCCGATGCCACGATACGCGATAGCCCAACGACCGCAGAAGCTCGCTGAACGCTCCGTTCAGGTGGAAGCAGTAGCCGCTTCTTCCGCTTAGCAACAGCTGCACGGATGCTTTGAGATCGATGGAGACCGGTTTGCCGGCAAAAATATCGACGGTTTGCCACGGAACGTTCCGCACATGGGCTTGGTGGAGCTCGATTAAGTAAGGTAATGTCGGCGGCTGTCTGTCCGGGATTCCGATTCTTCTAAGGTAAGCTTTGATTTCATCGTTCGTTAACATGGGTTTTCGGTCACCTCTTGAAACTCGTTTTCTTTTAATGTTACCGTTTGGTTACCTTTATGATACGTTACCAAAAAGTAACGTGTCAAGTCTCATTCCAGCAGCCGGATGTCCGTCGAAACGAGTGGCTGCTCCATGAACGCGCAGTACCGGCCGGCTGCTTCGATCAGACCCTCTTCGCGATCTTGGCCGGGAACGAACAGGCGGATCTCGATGTCGATCCCTTTTTTCTTGACGGTTCGTTTCCATAGACCCGCGACTTGGCCGTCGATGACGACGGTCGGCATGAAGACTCCGTTGCCCCCTGGGACGATATAAGGCGCGTGTTCCGGTTTCAACACACGGCCGCGATCCTTATACCCGAGCAAATATTCGTCGAAGCCCGGAATCAAATAGACGCCTGTCCTCTCGTCCGAAGTATCCGCTTGCGAGGATGATGCCAGCCAGTATTCCTGACCGCCGAATTTCTCGACCATCAACAGGCTCCGCGCCAATTCGACGGCTTTCCTGGCGTCCGCAAGCGTCATCCCTGTCCACCAGGCGAAATCGGGAACGGTGGCAGGCCCGTGTCCTTGATAATACCGCACCGCCAATTCGGCAAGCCCTGCATCCGGAGGCATATCCTTGGCCCCGGACACCCACTCTTCCAGCAAAGCGAACGTTTGCTGCTTGCCTTCCTTCGGTCCAAGGCAAATCAAGCCTTCCTGCGCGAAATGCCAGAGCATATGGTAACCCCGCTGCCCGTCGGTGCGGATTCCCGCTTCCTTCAGCCTATGCATCAGATCGGTCCTGGACACCCGTTTGTGCCCGCGCAGGGCATCATAGACCAAATGCTTGCCGCGTTCCATGATCTCCGGGGTGAGCTCCAATTGCTGCAGCCTGCGCTTATCCTGCGCCAGAACGCGCGGCGCGAGCAGCTTCAACATCCACTTCGCGTCCTCCGCCGGCACCATATGGATCGTGCCGCGCATCAGCCAAGTGAGCAGAATTTTTCCATCTTCGATGCTTCGTTCGACCGCCGCGACGGACGCGTCAGCCGTTCGTAATCCGACAGCCCAGAGGGCTTGGTGATAATCCTGCGCCTGCAAAGCTCCGAGTCGGAGGACGGCCTGTTCGGGCTTGCCCGGTTTTCCGCCCGCGATCCTATGATTAAGCAGCCTGCGGTATGGAATATTCGGCTCGGTCATGGGCCTGTCTCCTCCCATCGTCGTCATGCACCATTGTAACACTTCATTGGCATTTTTTCCGCTCAATGCTACAATATGGACTAGCAACATTTAACATTTTGCAGGGAGTGAAAAAAATGGCCGTAGAAGCTTACCTGAACTTCAACGGGAATTGCCGCGAAGCCGTAGAATTCTATGCGCAAGTGTTCGGAAACGAGAACCCCCAAATCATGACGTTCGGGGAAGCGCCTTCCGATCCGAGATATCCGCTGCCGGAAGAAGCCAAAAACCTGGTGATGCACGCCCGTCTGACGATCAGCGGAAGCCGGGTCATGTTCTCGGACGTTTTCCCCGGTATGCCCTTCACCCTCGGCAACAACGTAAGCCTCACAATAGTCAGCCAGGATCTCGAGGAAATCAAATCCGCCTTCCATCAGCTCAAAGAAGGCGGCAAAGTTGGCATGGAGCTGCAGGAAACGTTCTGGAGCAAATGTTACGGCAACCTGACGGACAAGTTCGGCATCGAATGGCAGTTCAATTATGATTCCGGGGAGTTCTCGATGTAGACGGTACGGGAGTCTGCCTTAAGCCAAGGAAAGAAAAAGAGCGATTAAGCGGACGTAAGCCGCTAATCGCTCTTCTCATGTTCCGGTAACCGTTACAACGCCATCTCCATGTGTCAGGTAAGCTCATGCGTTCAGTTTACTGATAGCTGCTTCAACCAAATCGTCGAAGAAATCGTCGTCCTGCTCGATCGCTTGTTCGACGGCTTCGATATCCTGTTCGCTGCCCGATTCGTTCAGGAAATTCAGCGAATAATTCCAATCGTCCATCCGCTCTTCGCTCTGCAGCGTCAATTCATACGGCTGCTTGTGCCCCTCCACCTCGAACCGAACGTAACCTAGATAGCCTTCCCGCTCACTATGCGCCATTTGCGCGTCCATTACTTTCGCTTTCATCGTATTCCCCCTCTCGTTTCACACGGCCGTCAGAATGATCGGTTCTCCGCGCGTCACCACGATCGTATGCTCGAATTGGGCAACCAGGGTGCCTTCCGGGCACACCAGTCCCCATCCGTCCTCCGCTTCCTCCACCAACTCCGCGCCGTTCGTCAGGAACGTTTCGACAGCCAGCACGAGCCCGTTCGTCAGCAACCGCCCGTCGCGAGGGTCGCGGAAATTGAGAATGTCGTCGGGCTGCTCGTGAAGCGCACGGCCGATACCGTGTCCCGCCAAATTTCGGATGACGCGGAAGCCGTCCGCCTTCGCTTCCCGTTCGATGACCCGGCCGATCTGATTCACCCGGGTTCCCGCCCTGGCTTGCCCGATCGCTCGGGTCAGCGCTCTGCGGGAGCTGTCGCACAGCTTCTCCTGCACGGCTGAACGATAGGGAGGAACGACCATCGTTGCACCCGTATCCGCGTAATAGCCGCCGAGCTCCGCGGAGACGTCGATATTGACCATATCGCCTTCCCGCAGCGCGGTCTGTCCGGGGATTCCGTGCGCCGCCACGTGGTTCAAGCTGATGCAGGTCGTCCCGGGAAACCCGTACGTCCGGTTCGGCGCGGATACCGCCCCGTGCCGATCCAGTACGGTTTTGCCGATGCGGTCCAATTCGGCGGTCGTGATGCCCGGTCGAACGTTCGCAAGCATCTCTTCGCGGGCCATGGCGACGATTTTGCCGATTCGCCTCATGGAGATCAGTTCGTTTTCGGATTCAATGGTCAACGCCTTCTCCTCCATCTTTCATGGGAATACCCTCATTATACGCTTTCCCGGCTTTCTCCATAGGCTGGGTTTGAGGGAGAAAGCGCAAACATTTTCGGCCGAAGCCCTTGACATGATACATTTTGTATCATAAATTACAGATAGGGTTTAGTCGAAATATTGTCAAGGAGATATGCTTATGAACATGGGAGAGCGTCTGAGAGAACTCCGGCTCCGGCGCAATATATCGCAAGAGGAAGTGGCCCGGCATATCGGCATTACCCGTTCGGCGTACAGCCACTACGAAATCAACAACCGGCAACCTGTATACGAGACGCTGATCAAGCTCGCCGCTTTTTTCGACGTGTCCTTGGATTATATTATCGGAGGCACCGCCTCGAAGCACAAATCCGAAACCTCGGATGCCCAGGATACGCGGGAAATCATGTCGCTTCTTCAGCATATGGACCAGGAACAGCGCAGAAAGTCCATCCGATTGATGAACGATTTGATCCTGAAAGATCCTAAGGAAGGCAGCGGCAGCTGACGGGGCCGTGAACCGCGAGCGCCCGTCAAGTTGGAGATTCGCTTGCTGCCCTTACCCGCAACGGCAGCATAATCCGGAACGCGCCTCCGCCCTCCGGCCGGTTATATGCCCCGATGGAGCCTCCGTGCAACTCCACGATTTCCCTCGAAATGGCAAGTCCCAGACCGCTTCCCCCGGAAGAGGAATGACGGGACTTGTCTTTCTTGTAGAACCGGTCGAATATATGAGGCAGATCGTCCGGGTGAATGCCGGTGCCGCTGTCTTCCACCGTGATCTCCGCCATTCCGGCTTCCGGGGAAGACTTGAGCGTAATGCCGATCATTCCGCCACGCGGCGTATACCGCACGGCGTTGTAGAGCAGATTGGCGAACACCCGGTCCATCCGGCGCGCATCGATCTGCACCTCAACCGGAGCATCTTCTTCGGATCCCAATTTGCAGACGAAGAATATCCCCTTCTCTTTCATGTCCATCCCGTATTGCTCCAGAAGCCGTTCTCTCCACTCTTCCAGCGCGACGCTGTCGCGCGACAGCTCCACCCTGCGGGCTTCGAGCACCGAAAGCTCGAACAGGTCGTGAATAAGTCCGTTCAAGCCCTCCACTTTGCCCAGCATGAGGCGGATCGTCGATTCCCGCTGCTTCGCGTCGCTGATCACGCCGTCCCTCAGCGCCTCCAGATATCCTTGCAGGAGCGTGATGGGCGTCCGCAAATCGTGCGAAATGTTGCTGATCAGCTGGCGGCGCGACTGCTCCATGCGCTCGAGCCCCGTTTTCGCTTCCTCCAGCGTCTCGTATGATTTGCGAAGCTCTTCCGTACGCTCGGCGATCCGCTCCTCCAAGCGGTCGTTCCATTCCTTCAATTCCACGGACATCTGCTCCGCCCGCTCGAATGTTCTTGAGGACCTAAGCGCGATGATGAAGGAATTCATGATGATCAGGAACAGCAGGCCGAAAGGCACGAGATCCGTCGACCGCCACCAACCGTTGTAGAACAGCATGTCGTTGACGACCGCGGCGACCATGACCGCCACGCCCGTCAACGCCAACCAGGCCCCTTCCCGTTTCCGGTATCCGCTTAATAGCAACCCCGAGATGATCAGCAAGCAATTCGCCAGGACGTAGACCTGGTAGGCGGCGAGCCACGACGTAAAGACGACGGTCGGCAGCAAAGCCGATCCCGCCGTCAGCAGGACGGCCGCCGCACCCGAAGCGACAACCCAGCTCCGTCGCAATTCCCCGGGATACATCCGGTGATAATGGGCTAGTCCTGTCCACCCGCTCAGGACAAACGCGATATATTCGAGACGGACCGAGGTTTGCCAATTCAGGATGGAGAACCAGCGGACCAGGAATCCTTCCCCGATCACTCCCATCCGCAGCGCCACGAGCAAACAGAGCAAAGCGAAAAAAAGGTTGGCGTATTCCTTCCGCCGCAGCGCGAACAGCCCGAGATGATACAAGCCGATCATGAGCAGGCAGCCGAAGACGATGAGCTCCTGCGCGGCGCTCCGGGACTGCAGCCGGTCGATTTGTTCGGCGGTACCCATGATCAGGTCGGTGCGGATGCCGCCGTGGCGGTGGTAGAAATTGGCGACGAACAGGCGGATGTCGACGACGCTGCCCGGAGAGGTAATGTAAGCGGTGCCCGGCAGCTGGAACGGAACGGTGCGGGCCGCATCCGGGCCGACACGCCCGCGGGATAGGGATCGCTTCCCGTCAATATACATTTCGTAGGAGGTGGATATGTTCGGCACCCGAATCGCGAGCAAATCGCGGTCGTTCCGGAGGATAATTTTGAGGCGATACACTGCGTAACCGCAATCCGGGATGCGATTCCCGTTCTCGGCGTTGTCGTCGCTCCACATGCCGGGCACGTCCATCAGCTTCGGATCTCCAGGCCGCGTTCCGCTCACGGGAGCGATCCACTCGAATTGCCACCGTCCGGCCAGCGGAACGATGCCGTCGCGGTCCCAATCCCATGCGGAGAGATCAAGAACGCCGTTCTCCGCGAGCGGATGCGGCACCGTTTCCCCTGCGGGGCTCCGGCTCGCCAGCATCAGCAGGATGACCACGGCCAGCAGCAGCCATCCCAATCTTCCCTTCCAGCCGAGCCGACGGCCGACTTCCATGCCTTTCACTCCCGACCGATTCCGCGGATCCGTCCGCAAGAATGTTTTCGTTCGTCATTGTAACGGTGCATTGATTCGGCGTCAACGCTTTCGTTATAATGGGAGGAAGCTTGAGGAGACCGCATTTGTTTGGGGGAAATGTCGTGAACGGGCCGGCAGCCGACATCCTGGTCGTAGACGATGAAATGGAAATCACGGATTTAATCAGGCTTTATTTGGAAAGAGAAGGTTTTTCGGTTCACACCGCCGATAACGGCACCGAAGCGATACGGATGGCGGAGCGGCTTCAGCCCGATCTGATCATCCTGGACGTATTGCTCGGCAAACCCGACGGCATCGAGGTATGCCGGACGCTGCGAGGAGGTCCGTGCGCGGACGTCCCGATCCTGTTCGTGAGCGCCAAGGGCGAGGACGGCGACATCATAACCGGCCTGTCCGAGGGAGGGGACGACTACATCACCAAGCCTTTCAGCCCGAGTCAGCTGGTTGCCCGCGTCCATGCGCATATCCGGCGGCGCCGGATGAACGAGAAAACGCAAGACGATCATCCGCCCGCCCTTTCGTTCCCGGGCCTCGAAATCGATTTCCGAAGCCTGGAGGTTAGACGCGGCGGTGAGAAAATCCCCTTGTCCGTCAAAGAGTTCGAGCTTCTGGCCGTCATGGCCCGCCAGCCGAACCGCGTGTTCCCGCTCGACGAGCTCTACCGTCGCGTTTGGCAGACGGAGAGCATGGGCGATACCCGCACCTTGATGGTGCATGTCAGCAACCTGCGCAAGAAGGTCGAAGCCGACCCTTCCCGCCCGCTGTGGGTCCAGACCGTCCGGGGGTTCGGGTACCGGTTCTGTCCGGATGCCGGCGCCGAAGTCGGATCCATACCGGAGCAAGACCCATCGCATTATATCTGAACGGTAAAGGAAGTAACGAAATTGATCCAAATGGCGAAAGACTGGCAGGACTACGAATTGATCGACACCGGCGGCGGAGAGAAGCTGGAGCGTTGGGGCGACGTCGTGCTCCGGCGTCCCGATCCCCAAATCATTTGGCCGCTTCACGCAGAAACCGCAGCCTGGAAGAATGCGGACGGACATTACCACCGCAGCTCGTCCGGCGGCGGCCATTGGACGTTCCGGCGCTCGCTGCCCGAACGGTGGAACATCTCTTACGGGCCGCTCAAATTCCATATCAAGCCCACCAATTTCAAACATACCGGCCTGTTCCCGGAGCAAGCGTTCAACTGGAGCTGGATCATGGACAAAATCCGGGGCGCTGGGCGGCAGGTACGGGTACTGAACCTGTTCGCCTACACGGGAGGAGCCACGGCCGCGTCGGCCGCCGCTGGCGCGGAAGTATGCCATGTGGACGCCGCCAAAGGCATGGTCCAGTGGGCCAAGGAGAACGCCCAGCTGTCCGGTCTGGGGGAAGCCCCGATCCGCTACATCACGGACGACGTGTTCAAGTTCGTCGAGCGCGAGATCCGGCGCGGGCGCCAGTACGAAGCGATCATCATGGATCCGCCCTCCTACGGCCGCGGACCGAACGGCGAAGTCTGGAAGCTGGAAGAGAATCTCTATCCGTTCCTGGAGTCCTGCGCTTCCATTCTCTCCGACCGTCCGCTGTTCGTTCTGGTGAACTCGTATACGGCGGGTCTCTCACCCACGGTTCTGCACAACCTGCTTCATATGGCGATCCGGCGCAAACGGGGAGGAAGCCTGAACTGCGGGGAAATCGGCCTGCCGATTACGTCCAGCGGACTCGTGCTCCCTTGCGGAATTTTCGGGCGATGGGAGAACGATGATTAAGTCCCGGTCCAAGATCGGCATCGCTTGGCGTGGACCGCCCCTCGTTCTGCTCTTATGCGCGATGCTGCTGAGCGCCTGCCTGGACGCATCTCTTACCGTCCATCCCACTTCCGCCACTCCGCAGGGCGCCGTACCGCCGCCTGCCGCCGCTCGATCCGGAGCCTCGGGTTCGATAGCTGCCGGAGCGGAGCCCGATGAAGCCGGGAACGGCGAATCGGAGAACGCGGCAGCCGGAAGCGACGGATCCGAAGCTCCCGCCCCGGAAACCGGTGAAGCGACTTTGCTTGCGGTAGGCGACATCATGGTCCATTCGCCGCAGCTGCCCGGGTATTACGACTCCAAGGCCAAACGGTATGACTTCTCTCCGTGGTTCTCGAGGGTCGCTCCCCTTCTCAGCGAAGGAGATTGGGTCGTCGGCAATCTCGAAACGACGCTGGCCGGAGCCGATTTGAAGTATACGGGCTATCCCAGGTTCAATGCGCCGGAGCAACTGGCGGACGCCTTGCGCAAGGCGGGTTTCGGAATCTTGTCGACCGCGAACAACCATTCGATGGACCGAGGCTTTGCCGGCGTGCAGCGCACGCTGCGGAACGTGCGGAAATCCGGGTTGATTCCGTTCGGGACCGCCGAATCGCTGCAAGATGCCAAACGGCTCGTCATCGTCGAACGAGGCGGCATTCGGATGGGGTTTCTTGCCTATACGTACGGCACGAACGGCATTCCGGTCCCGGCGGACAAATCGTTCGCCGTCTCCCTGATCGATCCGAAACGGATGGCGGCGGACATTCGGCGTCTGCGTGAAGCCGGGGCGGACGTGGTAACGGTATCGCTGCATTTCGGGATGGAATACCAGCGTCTCCCGAACGACGACCAACGGAAAATCGTCCGTGCCGCCGTCGGTTCGGGCGCGGACATCATTCTCGGATCCCATCCCCATGTGGTTCAGCCCTACGACGTGATTCGGGTTCCTGCGACGGAAAGCCCGCTCAAGCAAGCGCGCCAAGGCCTGGTCATCTACTCGCTCGGCAACTTCATCTCCAACCAGACGGAGAATTGGAAAGACGTCGGCCTCATCTTCGGCGTGCATCTCGTCAAATCCAAGCAGGCCGACGGTTCGACCGAAACAACCTGGGACCGCATCGATTTGACGCCGACCTGGGTCCACATCCGGCTCGCGGACAATAAACGATATTATACCGTACTTCCTCTGCGGCAAACGCTTGAAACCCGCAGCGATCCTATGCTCACCGACTCCGATTACGCCCGGATGGAGAAGCTGCTGGCCGGGATCGAGCGCCATTTGCATACCTTCCGCATTTAACGAGAAGCCTCGTGCGACGGTGTCGTCGTCCGAGGCTTCCTTCATGTATCGATCCAATGGCCGTTCCCTTCTTCAAGCGCCCTTCTCCCTCTCTTGTTCAGGGCTCTTGTCCGCGGTTTTATCGGGTGCAGCCGAGGCGTTGTCGCGGGTACCGGCCACCTTGCCGATCAGATACACGAGCAATTGCCGGTTATGGGCCGATATGCGGTCCAGCGACCGACCTGCGACTTCGGCCCGGACGCGAAGCCCCCTTTCGACCTCCGAACGTCCGAGCTCGGTCATATGAATCCAGACGATCCGGCGGTCGCTTTCGTCCCGCCTGCGTTCAACCAGACCGGCCCGCTCCATGCGATCCAGCAGAGTCGTGATCGCCGCGGGAGTCGTCTCCAGGTATGGGAGCAATTCCGATGGCTTCATCGGCTCCTTCGCCAGCAGGAGCTCCAACACTTCCAACTGCCCGGCCGTCAGCTGCGGCGCCAGCTCTTCCTCCAGCGCAGCGTTCCAATCTTTCGTGAGTCTCATCCAGATTTTCACAAATTCCGCCGCCGTGTCCATCGAAACGTCTCACTCCTCCCGAACCGTGCCTTCTCTTTCATTATACGCAGAGGCATTGTCGAAAGATAGTTTAATGCAATTAAATATTTACGACATGAATCCGCAAAAACGCGAACCAGGCGACAGCCTATCACATATACTGGTGGCAGAACATGGTGAAACGCGTAGATGTCCAGCAAGGAGGCGCCCCATGTCGATGACTGAGGAACGAATCCGAATGATCGGCCAAATGGCCCGGGATGCCGGATTAATCGAAGACCCACAGTGGATGAACCGGCTTGAGGAACCGGTGCCGCTTTGGGTCGTATTGGATATGCTGCTGCGGTGGATCGACCGGACGGATCCGCAGGACGGACCGTTCGACTGAACCTAGCGTTCAGGGCTTTGCAGCGGTTTCACGAACGCTTCCGCGATCGTATCCGTGCGGTCCGCTTGCACAACCGCCTTGCCCTGGGAACGTCGATCGTCGATCGGGGCCGATTCGGACAGGAACTCCGACGTTTGATTCCCCGCCGCCGTCACCGTGAGCAGGGTGATGGCTTCTTTCACGTGGAATGCCGCGATCAGGCGGGTACCGTTCGGCTTGACCCGCTTGCCTTCCTTGAATTCGAACGTTTGGATGCCTTTGCCCCCGCGCCCTTGCAACGGATAATCGAGAAGCAGGGTGCGCTTGGCGTAACCGAGGTCGGTGAGGACGAGTATTTCCCCTTCGTCTCCGGACACGGGGATCGCGTCCGCAAGGATGTCGCCCTCCTTCAGGGTGATGCCGCGGACGCCGCCCGCCACCCGGCCTTGCAGGCTGACTTCGTTCTCCGCGAACCGGATGCCCATCCCTTGTTCCGACACGAGGAGCAAATCTTCCGGCGCGTCGGAACGGAAAACCTTGAGCACTTCGTCTCCGTCCGCGACTTTGCAGGCGGCGATGGCCATGTTCCGGTTCGTCGCGTATTCCGCGAGAGGCGTGCGCTTCACCTGTCCGCGTTTCGTCACGAAGACGAGCACGGGACCGTGATCCGCCGCCCCTTCCGGCGGGACAAGCTCGGACGGTTTCACCGGTACGACGGAAACGATTCTATCGTCCTTGGAAAGCGGAAGCACGTTGACGATCGCCGTTCCGGTATCCTTCCACTTAAACTCGGGAATCTGGTGCACCGGGAGCAGGAAATATTGTCCCTTCTGCGTGAACAGCAGAAGCGGATCCACGGTGCTGACGCCCAGGCTCCAACGGATGACGTCGCCTTCCTTCACGCCCGCGCTGCCCAGCTCGCCCCCGGAACGCGTAAACGATAGCAGGCTCGTGCGCTTCACGTATCCGCCGCGGCTGATCGACACGAGCACGTCTTCGGCGGGTACCGTCACTTCCAGGTTCACCTTGATCTCTTCCACTTCGCCCTGAATGGAGGAACGCCGGTCGATGCCGTATTTGTCGCGGATTTCCGTCAGTTCGTCCTGGATCACCTTGAGCAGTTTGCGGGGACTCTCCAGAATGGCCCTGAGCTGGGAGATTTTCTTGTTCGTTTCGTCCAATTCTTTCTGCAGCTGCGTGATCTCGAGATTGGTCAACCGGTACAGCTGAAGCGTCAGGATCGCGTCCGATTGGCGCTCGGAGAAGCCGAACTTCTGAACCAGATTGTCCTGCGCGTTCTGCCGGTTCTTCGAAGCCCGGATCGTCTCGATGACCGCGTCCAGGATGTTCAGCGCTTTGACGAGGCCTTCGAGCACATGGGCCCGATCCTCCGCTTTCTCCAGGTCGTACCGCGTGCGGTGGGTGACGACTTCTTTCTGATGCTCGATGTACGCTTCCAGCATCGCTTTGATTCCGAGCTGGCGGGGCGCCTTATTGACGATCGCCACCATGTTGAAGTTGTAGGCGACTTGGAGATCGGTTTTCTTGAACAGGAAAGCGAGAATCCCTTCGGCGTCCGCGTCCTTCTTGAGCTCGACGACGATCCGCAAGCCTTGGCGGCCGCTCTCGTCCCGAACTTCCGCGATGCCGTCCACCTTTTTCTCGAGCCGTAAATTGTCGATGGCGACGACCAGTTTGGATTTCACGACTTGATACGGAATCTGGGTGATGACGATCTGCTGCTTGCCGCCCCTCATGTCTTCGATCGCCGTTTGGGCGCGAATATAGATCCGGCCCTTGCCTGTCTCGTAGGCCTCCCGGATGCCCTCTTCACCCATGATGATGCCGCCCGTCGGGAAATCGGGGCCTTTGACGATTCCCATGAGATCCTGAACGGTCAGATTCGGGTTGTTCATGACCGCGATGCAGGCGTCGATGATTTCCCGCAAGTTGTGCGTCGGAATCTCGGTCGCGAATCCGGAAGATATCCCGCTGACCCCGTTCACCAGCAGGTTCGGGTACCTCGAAGGCAGCACGACCGGCTCCTTGGTCGAGTTGTCAAAGTTGTCCTTGAACAGCACCGTGCGTTTCTCGATATCCCGCAGCAATTCCATCGCGATCGGGGACAGGCGCGCTTCCGTATAGCGCATGGCTGCGGCCGGATCGTCGTCCATCGATCCCCAGTTGCCGTGGCCGTCGATCAGCGGATGGGCCATTTTCCAAGGCTGCGCCATCCGCACCATGCCTTCGTATATCGAAGAGTCTCCGTGCGGATGGTAGTTCCCCATGACGTCCCCGACCGTTTTGGCCGATTTGCGGTACGGCTTGTCCGGCGTGTTGCCGGCATCGTACATCGCGTACAGAATCCGCCGCTGAACCGGCTTCAGCCCGTCCCGCACGTCGGGAATGGCCCGGTCCTGGATGATGTATTTGGAATAGCGCCCGAACCGGTCCCCCACGACCTCTTCGAGATACGCCGGCAGGAAATTCTCAAGAATGCTCAAATGCTGCTTCCTCCTCGCGACAATTCATTCGAACCGGAGTGTTGCCTAAGTCACGTTTCCATACGCATTATTGCGATCTAACGTCTCCATAAGTCACTATTTTCACTCACATGCGCTCAATCGCCGAAATAACGTCTCCATTAGTCACTACTTCCACTCACGTGCGCTCAATCGCCGAAATATCGTCCCCACAAGTCACGATTTCCGCTCACGTGCGCTCGCAAATAGCGGAACGGAGTTCCGTTATTTCGACGCATCGAGCGGTTTTCGGGCATAAAAGCGGAACTTGGTTCCCTTATTTAGGCCAGCAAGCTTGTTTTCGGCAATATAACGGAACGAAGTTCCGTTATCTCCCTGACCAACCTGTTGCCGCCCTTCGTCCCGCCATCCGCAACTTCCCCATCCACGCCCCCGAAGGTGCCCATGCGGGAGTCCAGAGGGCGCAGCGCCTCGGATCCCCCTTCCGGGGAAGGGGGACTTGGGGGGTTGGCGACCCTCGATGGGGGACTTAGGGGTTGGCGACCCTCGATGGAGGACTTAGGGGTTGGCGACCACTCACTCCTCGAACTCCGTGAAGTCCACGTTCTCGATGATCCACCGCTTGCGGGGATCGACTTTATCGCCCATCAGCGTGGACACCCGCCGCTCCGCCTTGGCCGCGTCCTCGATCTGCACTTGCAGCAGCGTACGCGTTTCGTAGTTCATCGTCGTCTCCCACAGCTGCTCCGGGTTCATTTCACCGAGACCCTTGTACCGCTGCAGCTCCGCGTTTTTGCCGAACTCCTTCAGATAGCTCTGCAACTGTTCGTCCGTCCACGCGTAGCGGATGGTCTCCAGCTTGCCGGACTTGCGCGTGATCTTGTACAGCGGCGGCTGCGCGATGTAGACGCGCCCGGCGTCAATAAGCGGCTTCATATACCGGTAGAAGAAAGTCAGCAGCAGCACCTGGATGTGCGCGCCGTCCGTATCCGCGTCGGTCATGATGATGATTTTCGAATAGTTGCACTCGTCCACGTCGAACTCCGAGCCGATGCCCGCTCCGATGGCCGAGATGATCGCCTTGTACTCCTCGTTCTTGAGGATGTCGATAAGCTTCGCCTTCTCCGGGTTCATCGGCTTGCCCTTGAGCGGCAAAATCGCCTGATGCTTGGAGTCGCGCCCCTGCTTCGCCGATCCGCCCGCCGAATCGCCTTCCACGATGAACAGCTCGTTCTTCGTATAATCCTTCGACTGCGCGGGAGACAGCTTGCCGCCGAGGCTCGGGCTCTCGCTCCGCTTCTTGCCGCTGCGCACCTCCTCGCGGGCTTTGCGGGCGGCTTCGCGGGCTTTGGATGCCTGCACCGCCTTGCGGATCAGCATGCCCCCGACCTGGGGATTCTCCTCGAGAAACACCGCCATCTTCTCCGCCACGACGGCGTCAACGGCGCTGCGGGCCGATGCGCTGCCGAGCTGGTCCTTCGTCTGTCCGACGAATTCGACGTCCGACATCTTGATGTTGATGACGGCCATCATGCCCTCGCGCAGGTCGTTGCCCTCGAGGTTCTTCTCTTTTTCCTTCAATTGGCCCGTCTTGCGGGCGTACTCGTTCATGACCCGCGTGTAAGCGGTTTTGAAGCCGGTTTCGTGCGTGCCGCCGCCGCGCGTCGGAATCGCGTTGACGAACGAGGCGATCGTCTCCGTGTATCCGTCGTTGTACTGGAGCGCCACCTCGACCTCGATCTCGTCCTTCTCCGCGGCAAAATGGATCACGTCGTGCAGCACCGTTTTATCTTCGTTCAGGTATTGCACGAATTGGCTGGCTCCGCCCTCGTAGTGGAAAGCGTCTTCTTTGCCCGCCCGCTTGTCCGTCAAGGTGACTTTCAAGCCGGAGTTCAGGAACGCGATCTCCTGCAAGCGTTCGGCCAACGTGTCGTAGCTCAGGTTGATGTTGCCGTGGAACACCTTGGGGTCCGGCTTGAACGTGACCTTCGTCCCGGTCTTGTTCGTGTTGCCCAGCACCTCGAGCCCCGTCACCGGTTCGCCCACGTGCTCTTTGCCGTCCGGGTCCGTCCAAGTTTCGAACCGCATTTTATGTACTTTCCCGTCGCGGTAAATTTCCACTTCCAGCCACTCCGACAGCGCGTTCGTGACGGACGCCCCGACGCCGTGCAAGCCGCCGGATTTCTTGTAGCCGCCGCCGCCGAATTTGCCGCCCGCGTGCAGGATCGTATATACGACCTGAGGCGTCGGGATTCCCGTCTTGTGCATGCCGGTCGGAATGCCGCGCCCGTTGTCCGTCACGGTAACGGAGTTGTCGGCGTGCACCGTCACGTCGATGCGCGAGCAGAACTTCGCCAGGTGCTCGTCCACGGCGTTGTCGACGATCTCCCAGACCAGATGATGCAGCCCCGACGAAGTCGTGCTGCCGATATACATTCCCGGCCGCTTGCGGACCGCGGTTAATCCTTCGAGAATTTGAATGTCGTCCGCGCCGTATTCCGTGCCCGGCTGAACTGCTTTCTCCGCGAACAGGTCCAATTGTTCGGTCACCGAGGGACCTCCTTACACTCTCTTTACCTTCGTCCTATTTTAGTTCAAGATATCTTGCTTCGTAAAGACGGCAAACGAAACGACCAACCCGGCAAGCGCCCATAGGCCCAAAACGCAGAGAGAAAAACCGAGCGTCATGCCTTCGATCGGGGGAGGCGTCCCCTGCAGGTAGGAGGTCAGCTCCAAATTGACGTTGAACAGGTATTTCGCGCTGTGCCAGGACGAAGCCATGTTCGTCAGGATCGCGCCCGCGATAATCGCCGCCATCATCGTGACGAAGCTGGCTGCCGTGCTTCGGACCAGGACGGACACCATCAGCGCCAGAATCGCCACCGTCATCGAGGCAAACCAGATGAGGCCGGCCTGCATGAGAACATACAAATATTGCGGGATGGCGTGAACGGCGGAGGTATTCACGTCGGCCCCGCTCACTTGGAACCCGACGAAGATCGGCTCGCCCCACCCTCGATATCCGAATACGAGTCCCGAAATCAAATAACAGAGGACGACCGTGGACACGATGATCAGGGAAACGTATAACGTCAGCGTAACCAGCTTGGAGAAAAGAATCCGCCATCGCCGGACGGGCCGCGTGAGCAGCATTTTGATCGTCCCCGTCGACCGCTCGCCCGATACGAGGTCGGATGCGATTGCCAGCACCATGAGCGGAATGAACAGCGTGACGGCGTTATCCATGAAGCCGCGCGTAAACGTGACGGCGTTCGGGGTTTGCGGATTGATGTCATGGTCCAAATAATACTGCAGCTGCTGCACGAGAGCCCGGCGCCATTTTTTCCATTCCTCCGGAATCCGGTCGCTGCCGAGCGCCCTCGTATTGTCCGTGATCCGGTTCTGCAGCTCCGCGCGCCAGTCTCCTTTGAATTTTTCCGCGCTGTTCTGGGCGATTTTCATTTGGGCGTAAACGAAAACGGGAATGAGAATCAGCAAAATGAGGACGACGACGGCAAAACGTTTTTTCTTCCACACTTTGATCGTTTCGTTCTGGACGAGCGCCAGCAGGTTAGCCAATTTTCTCACCCTCCGTCAGTCCCAGGAATAGCTCCTCCAGCGACGGGGAAACCCGCTGGACCGCCTTCACACCGATCCCCGCGCCGACGAAACGGGCCACCGTGCCGGCAATCCGGTCTTCCTCCATCACGGTGATGATCGCCTCCGGCATTCCCGCGAGAATCGAATCGTCGATCCGGTGTTCGTGCTCTCCGATGAGGCGGACGCCCGGATCGGCTTCGAGCATCGCCTTGCCCGCTTCCGGCCGGTCCAGCAGCCAAACCGTATACGTGTCCGCTTGCGAGACGAGCTCGTCGACGTCGCCGACTGCGATCACTTCGCCTCTCGCGATGATGGCGACCCGGTCGCACATGAGTTGGATTTCGCTCAGCAGATGGCTCGAAATGAACAGGCTCATGCCCCCGTCGGCGAGCCGGCGGATGAATGCACGCAGCTCCTTGATGCCAAGGGGATCGAGGCCGTTCGTCGGTTCGTCGAGAATGAGCAGCTTCGGCTTGCCGAGCAGCGCCTGCGCGATGCCGAGCCGCTGCCGCATGCCGAGCGAATACGTTTTGACCTTGTCGTGAATGCGGCGGTCCATCCCGACGATCTCCACGACTTCGGCGATCCTCTCGGCGGTGATGCCCTCCTGCATCCGGGCGAAATGCTCGAGATTCTCCCACCCGGTCAAATAACCGTACATTTCCGGATTCTCGACGATGCAGCCGACGTGGCGGAGCGCCCGCTCCGGGTTGCGGTTAACGTCTTCGCCGCACACCAGAATGCGTCCGGATGTCGGTTTGATCAGGTCGACCAGCATGCGGATCGTCGTCGTTTTGCCGGAACCGTTCGGGCCGAGGAATCCGAAAATCTCTCCCGCGCGGACGTCGAACGAGACGCCTTTGATGATCTCCTTGCGGCCGATACTCTTTTTCAAGCCCTGCACGGACAGGACCGTTTCTTGAGCCTTTGGCGTATTCGTGGACATGGACGTTTCCTCCCCCTTACTGCAGAACCTGCACGATCCGATCGGCGATGCGCGCGTAACCGGCTTCGTTCGGGTGAAAATGGTCCGAGGACAGAAACCGGGCGATGTCGGATTCGAACAGATCGTACGTCGCCACGACCGTGGCGTTGCCGTCGGCGACGGCGAGATGGTGCGCGTAGGCGTTCCATCTTTGCACGATGTCGCTGGCCTCAACCCGGATTCGCTCCAAATCGTAGAACGGATTGTACAGCCCCACATAGACGATCCGCGCCGTCCCGTTCAGGCTCCGAATTTTCGCCAGCACGTCCCGCAGCCGGTTCTCCGCCTCCGGCAGCCTGCTTTCCAGCTGAGCCGGAGAGATGTCGCTGCCCTGCGCCATCGAGCCTCCGTTCGTCGCGAACTGGAACAGATCGTTGCCTCCGATCGTCAGCATGACGACGTCGGCTTGCCGGATCGCGTTCACGAACCCCGTGTCGTCCAATCTCTCGAGCAGCTGATCGGCCC
Source organism: Cohnella sp. CFH 77786 (assembly GCF_019400745.1). Taxonomy (GTDB): domain Bacteria; phylum Bacillota; class Bacilli; order Paenibacillales; family Paenibacillaceae; genus Cohnella. The sequence goes on from NZ_WJIB01000006.1 coordinate 31,977, forward strand.
GAAGGCCCCCGAGCGCAAGGTTGTTGACGACGCGAACCGGCTTGTCCATCGCCTTGGCCAACGCTTCCGCCGCCGTTTTCACGTATCCGTTCCCCGTCGCGTCCCCCGTCCCCACGGTCAAGGAATCGCCGAGCGCCGCGATGAGGATTTCCGGCTTCCCCGCCAGGCTCCCCCCGGTTGCCGCAGGCGGCGGCGAAGCCTCGGGAACCGCCATTCCCGCGGTGGGCATCCATTGATCCTTCAGCGCCCAGCCGAAGCCGGCCAGCAATAAGAGCAGGCAAGCGAGCGCCGCTGTGCCCAGCCCGCGCCATAACCACGTCGTCGATCCCATACGCCTCTCCCTCTCCCTCTCGATTCCGGTATCCTTCTCCACTAGCGCTTTTCTCCACGATAACTTTTCCGGTCCTATTTTTCAAATCGAAAAGCCCGCCCGACATCAACGTCGGACGGACCTCGCAAGAATTTCACATTTGGATTAGGCCGTCAAAAAACGATATTGCGCGTCGACGAGGCTGCGGTAATGGCCCGGGCGCTTCATCAGCTCCTCATGGGTTCCCTGCTCCACGATGACGCCGTGATCGAGCACGACGATGCTGTCGGCGTGGCGGATCGTGGACAGCCGGTGCGCCACGATGAACGACGTGCGGCCCTGCAGAAGCGTGTTCAGCGCCTCCTGGATGCGCAGCTCCGTCTCGGTGTCGATGCTCGCCGTCGCTTCGTCTAGAATCAGGACTTTCGGATCCGCCAGCAGTGCCCTCGCGAAGGAGATCAGCTGCCGCTGACCGACGGACAGCGCGTTGCCCCGTTCCTGCACTTGCGTATCGTAGCCGTCCGGCAGCTTCGTAATGAAATCGTGCGCGAGCACCGATCTTGCCGCCGCTTCGACTTCCGCGTCCGTCGCGTCGGGGCGTCCGTAGCGGATGTTGTCCCGGATCGTGCCGGAGAAGATGAACGTATCCTGAAGGACGATGCCGATTTGCGAGCGGATGCTCCCCAGCGTCACGTCCCGGATGTCCACGCCGTCCATCTTCACGCTGCCCTCCGTCACGTCGTAGAACCGGCAAAGCAGGTTGATGATCGTGCTTTTGCCCGAACCCGTGTGCCCGACGAGCGCGATCGACATGCCCGGCTTCACGTCGAGATGGATGCCGCGCAGCGCGAGCCGGTCTGCCTCATAACCGAAGGACACGTTCTCGAAGCGCACCGCGCCTTGCAGCGGAGGCATCGCCTTGGCCTGCTCCTTCTCGGCCACCGCGGGCTGCTCGTCCATGTACTCGAAGATCCGTTCCACCGACGACATCGAGATGAGCAGCTGGGAATACATCATGCCGAGCCGCGTGATCGGTTCCCAGAAGCTGCCGACGTAGGAGACGAAAGCGACGAGCGTACCGACGGTCATGGCGTGATTCTGAAGCAAATAGGTGCCGTACAACAGCAGGATCAAGGTCCCGATCGCCGACGTGACTTCGATGACCGGGCCGAACAGTTGGTTCAAGGCAGAGGCGAAATTCCAGGACCGGATGTTGCTCTTGCTCATGCCGTCGAAAAACCGTTTGTTTTCGTTCTCCTGGGCGAACGCCTGCGTGATCCGGATTCCTTGGATCGACTCGTTCAAGTGGGAATTGATGCGCGACTGCTTGATCCGCACGACCTGCCAGGCGAGACGGATCCGCTTCCGGAGCGAAGCGGAAACGAGGAACATGATCGGCACGGTAATCATGACGGCCAGTCCCAGCTTGAAGTTCAGCGCGAGCAAAATGACGATGATGCCGATCAGCTGCAGGATGTCGATGATCGAGTTGACGATTCCGTTCGAAAGCGTGTCCTGGAGCGAGTTGACGTCGTTCGTCACCCGGACGAGCACGGAGCCCGCCGGGCGCTTGTCGTAGAAACGGAACGACAGCGATTGGATATGGCGGAACAGCGCCGATCGGAGGTCGAAAATAACCTTCTGCCCGACCCGGTTCGTCAAGTTGATCGTGTAGTGCGTCGACCACCACCGGAGGCCGTACAGCGCCAGCATGGCGCCCGCGATCGCGAAGAGCAGCGGCACGTTTCCTTCCCCGGACCCGGGTTTGATCGCCCGGTCGATCGCGGTGCCCATCAGCAGCGGAATCGCGAGACGCGTCATCATGCCGAACACCGTCATGACCACCGCGACCTTGGCCACCTCAAGCCGATACGGCCGGATGAAATCGAACAGGCGGGCCATCTGCTTCCAGTTAAACGGCTTCATGATCAGCTCGTCATCCTGGTAAACGAATTTCCGGCTCATCCCGTCACCTTCCTTCCCAGCACGGATACGGAATCGAGCGCATACGAGTCCAGCTGCTCCGGACGGTCCGCGAACTGGATTTTATACGTTTCCCGGTACAGTCCCGGCTGACGCAGCAGCTTGTCATGCCGCCCGCGCTGCACGATATGCCCGCGGTCCAGCACGACGATTTCGTCCGCGTGCATGAGCGAGGAGATCCGGTGCGCGATGATGAACGTCGTCCGCCCCTTCATCACTTCCCTCAGCGACTGCTGGATTTCCTGCTCCGTCTCCATGTCGAGCGCGCTGGTCGAGTCGTCGAGGATCAGCACTTTCGGCTTTCGCAGAAACGCCCGGGCGATGGCGATCCGCTGCTTCTGGCCGCCCGACAGCCCCATGCCCCGTTCGCCGACGACCGTCTCGTAGCCTTGCGGGAGCTCGCGGATGAAATCGTCCGCCTTGGCCAGCCTCGCCGCCTCTTCGATATCCTCCATCGTCGCGTCCGGGCAGCCGTATGCGATGTTTTCCTTGATCGTCGTGGAGAACAGGAACGATTCCTGGAACACGATCGCCATATGGCGGCGCAGGCTCTCGAGCTCGATATGCCGGATATCGACGCCGTCCAGCGTGATCGCGCCTTCGGTCACATCGTACGCCCGCAGCAGCAGATTCACGGCCGTCGATTTGCCGGAGCCGGTTCCTCCCAGGAGGCCGATGACGGAGCCCGGGGGCACGTCGAGATCGAAGCCGGTCAGCGCGGCCGGCTGGTCGTCGCGGGAGCCGTAGCGGAAATGAACGTCATCGTAACGGAGATGGCCGCCTGTCGACCCGTCCTCCAGAACGAGGCAATGCTCGGAGTTGCGCACCGCGATCGGCTGGTTCAGCAGCTCGAGCAGACGCTCCCCCGCGGCTTTGGACATCGTGTATCCGTTGATTTGGAAGCCGAGCGTCCACAGCGGCGCCACGATGATGGCAAGCATGCTCGACATGGCGACGAGATCGCCGAGCGTCAAATGTCCCGCGATGACCCGCCAGCCGCCGACCAGAAGGAGCAACGCGACGCTGAAGTTCGCGATGAACTCCATGACCGGAAAATACTTCGCCCACACGCCCGCGATCTCGAGGTGCTTTTCGCGGTATTCCTCGTTATTGCCGGAAAATTTCTTCACCTCGAACGGTTCGCGGGCGAACGATTTGACCGTGCGCACCCCCGTGACGTTCTCCTGGACGCTGACCGTCAGCCGGCCGACCGCCGAACGGATGGCGCGGAACACCGGATGGATCTGCTGCTCGAACCGGATCGCGACGTATCCGAGCACCGGGATGACGGACAACGTGATCAGCGTGAGCTGCCAATCGAGGAAGAACATGACGGAGAAGCCGAACAGCACGAGGAACGCGGTGTTCATCAACTGGGCCATGCCGAAGCCGATGAAGTTCCGGATCCCCTCGATGTCGGCGGTCAAACGGGACATCAAGTCGCCCGTGCGCGCCGTGTCGTAGAAAGAAAAGCTGAGCTCCTGAAGCTTGGAATAGCATCCGTTGCGCAGCCGATAGGCCAAACGGTTCCCCAGCCTGCCTCCGCAGAACCCGTGAACGTATTGGCAACCGGCCTTGATCACGACGATCCCTACCGCGAGAAGCGCGAGGGCGAGCACGCCATCGTACTTGCCGGGAACGATCATGTCGTCGATCAGCCTGCGGAGCAGCAGCGGATAGATCAGTCCAAGCGCCGTCGCCGCCGCCAGTCCCAATACGGAACCGAGCAAAAACGGTTTGTCTTGCCAGTAGTAGGCTTTCAACCCTCGGAAGATGTCCAAAATCAGACCTCCTTCATTTGGTTACCACGGAAGTTTAACCCGATTTGGTGGGAGCTGCAATTTCATTCTGGGCCTATATGGCAGACTGAAGCGGAACCTGCCGGATTTACCGCGGCAGGATACCGGGATATCTCCGAAATGGTCGAAAATGGTGCCCTTTCCCGGCATTTCGAATCGATAACGCAGCATGGCGGACCCTGAACGAGAAAAAAGCTTCTTTTGACGCCCTGAAGGGTCATAAAGAAGCTTTTTTCAATCAAACTGAACTTATCATTCCCTGCCTTAACGGTTTATTCGGCTTCCGCTTCCCGCGCGACTTGCTGCCATAATGCGCGAATGTCTTCGGGGGACGCCAAGCCATCCGTCATCCCCGACTCGCCCAAACTGCCGGCGTAAGCCTCGAGCTCGCCGGCAAGTTCGGCGTACGCGTGCCGAAGGGTACCGCGGCAAGTCTCCGCGGCCAGCGCGTCCCATCGTTCGCGCAGGCGGGCGAGCGAATCGTCGGCGGTCCGGAACAGAAGCTCCGAAGCCGTATCCCGCAAAATGAGTTTCCCGTCGTTTTCGAAGAAATGCTTGGGGGACTTGAAGAGTTGCCACAACCGTTTGGCCTCCATGTCCGGTCCGCTCGCCAAAGGATCCTCCGCTGGGAACCCGATCTCGGGCCGGGCAGACGGCTCTGCGGAGAACCCGGCGGCGGCGAGCGCGGATGCGGCTTCGGCCATTTTGGAATCGACAGTCCGCTGAAGGGCGATTTCGATCCGCAGGCCGGCCGAGCGGAGCTCCTGCTGCAGGTCTTCCCCGACGCCGCGCCTCAGATCTTCCCAGCAAGCGGTCAGCAGCTTCTTCAAATCCCGTCCGTCGTCCTGAAGCACAGAAGGATGAAAAGCCGATTGGAAATGCTCGTTGAACCGGTAGAAGACCCGCTGGCGCAAATGATACAGCTGCTCCGAGATCTCCTGCAGCAGAGGATGGACCGCCGCTGCTGCGTCGTTCGCCGTCCCTTGCTCCCGCCACGCGCGCGCTTGCGCGAACAGACGCTCGGCTTCCGCCGCCCGGCTCGCCGCATCCGCGGAAACGGAATGCAGCCAGCTGTCGAGCTGCCTGCCTGCCCGCTCCAGCTCCTTGCGCGCCGAAGCGGCGGCGAGGTCGCCGAGCTCCTGTCCGGCGAACGCGCGGAACGAAGCCTCGAATGCGGCAAGGCCGGAGATTTCGAGCGCCTCCCGGTCGCCTGCCTGCTTGGCTTGCAAGCCGTTCAGGCTGGAAACGGCGAACAGCCGCGGATGGCGAATGCCATGCTTCAGCAGCTGCGAGGCCACATGCTCCTTCACGGCCGCAAGCTCGCTGTCCGAGGAGGCGAGGTCGGCCGCGTTGATCAGGAAAAACATTTTGTCGAGCTCGAAGACGTCCTTGACGCTTCCGAGCTGGTTCAGAAACTGCCGGTCCGCCTCCGTGAACGCGTGGTTGTAATAGGTGACGAACAGGACGGCGTCGGCGTTTTTGATATATTCGAACGCGACGCCGGTATGGCGCGCGTTGATCGAATCCGCGCCGGGCGTATCGACGAGCACCGCGCCTCCCCTCGTCAGGGGAGCGTCCACGGCCAGGTCGATCTCCGCGACGAAGCAGGAAGCTTGCTCGTCCGCGGCATACCGGCGGTAATCCTCTCCCGATGCCATAAAACTCGTATCGAGCCGGCCGGCGTAGGTCTGCCACCCTTCCGAGGCGGCTTTCAAGAAGGCGAGATGGGGTTTGCCTCGCGGATGCACCTCTTCCGCGGGCAGACGGGACGCCAGCGCCAGCAGGTTCTTCGCGTCATCGCCGGCTTGCCCGATCTGAGCCGCGGGGATCCCCAATCGCTTGAGCGATTGCCGGATGTCCCCGAGCAGGGACGCCTTCGTTTTCATCGTGATCCAGGCGGTACCGTCCGGATGCTCCGCGGTCGGCGCGACGATCCGGTTGATCGTCGCCGTCGTCGGATTCGGCGAAACCGGCAGCGCGGGCCGTCCGACCAGCGCGTTGGCGAAGGACGACTTGCCGGCGCTGAACGCCCCGAACAGCGCGATCGTGAACCGGCGATCCCGGTAACGGGCCGCTTTCGCGGACAGGCCGTCCGCGGTTTTGGCCAGCGCCGGCACCTTCGCCAGCACCTTCGCCGCCCGTTCCAGCCATCCGGCTGCGGCGCCGGACATGCCAAGGGGCAGATCGGGCTCGACGATCGGCACGGGCGCCGCCTTCGCCGGATCCGTTTCTGCCGCCTCGCCCGACTGCTTCGGATCCGGGCGCGCTTCCCCCGGATCCGCGGGTAACTCTTCCGGCATCATGGCGGCTTCGGGAACGGGCAGCCCGAGCTCCTTCGCTCCGATGCCGTCAGGCAGCCGTTCAAGCAGACGATCCCTCTGCGTCCGTTCGGCCGCCTCCAGTTCCGCGAGGGCCTTGGCGGCCGTTTCGCGCCCGCGCAGATCGGCCAGTTCGCCTTCGAGCCGCCGCTCCTCGCGCTCTCGTTCCGGCGTCTTCCGCTCCTCCAAACGTTCGTTCCACGCCAAAGCGGCTTTCCGGTAATCGCCTTTGACGTCCGCGCTCAGCTCCGCCGCATAATGCAGCGTCGCCTGACCGTCCGCGCCCATGCCGGGCTTCACCCGGCTGCGCAGCCATTCGGCCGTGACCGGCGCGAACGCCGATGCCAACGAGGCTTCCATCTCCGCCCCGTCCCAGCCGGCCTCCCGAGCCGCGCGGCGCAGCAGCTCCCGGACATGTCCGCTCAGGTGGGCGGAGATTTGGCGGTTGAAATCGTCAGCCAATGCGGCGAGCCGCCGTTCCCGCTCGGCTTCCGTCTTCGAGGCCCCGGCGAACCAGCCGGCCTTGAAGCCGGGCTGCAGGCTCGCGAGCACGTCCGCCGCCTTGTCCCGCGTCTCCGCCGGAGTCAAATTCGCGTTCGCGAGCAGCCGGTCCAGCTCGGACCGCAGGACTTCCCGCCGCGCCGCCGGCGCCGACCGGAACGCCTCAACTTCGGCCTCGAGCCTCGCACGCCGCGTTTCCAATGTCTCCGCGCCTTCCCCGCCGCGAACGCCCATGCGTTCGAGCAGCCGCTCCTTCTCCTCGTGTTGCCGGGCTTGCAGCGTTTCGAGAAACCGGTCCGCCAAGTAGCGTGCCGACCGTTCCGCCGATCGGATCATCAGCTCCGCTCTCAGCGGCTGCAGGCGGGTCATCACCGACTGCAGCTCCTCCCATTGGGACAGCGGATGGGCGGGTTCTCGAAGCGATAGGAACAGCAGTCCGACGGGCTGGATTTTCCAAGCCTCCATCGCCTGCACGATCCCTTCCCGGAACGAGGCGAAAGAGACTTCCGACTCCCGGTGCTTGTCGATTTGATTCACGATGACGTAGACCGGCTTGCCCCACTCCGAAAGTGCCCGCAGGAATCGGAAGTTGACGTCGGACAGCACATGGTTGTAATCCGTCACGTAGAACACGACGTCCGCGAGATGGAGGGCGGATTCCGTCGCCGCCCGATGGGCGGAGTCGGTGGAGTCGACCCCCGGCGTATCCACGATCGCCATCCGATCGCCAAGCAGCGGGATCGGATACGTCACCTCTATGGAAGCGACGCCTTCGCCGTCGACGGCGAAATCGTGCAGCTCGGAGGTCGGAATCTCGCGTTCCTCCGACCGGGAGCCGTCATTGCCGCGGAAAACCATCCTCGCGGAAGGGCTTCCGTTCCGGACGGTGACCACGTTCGCCGACGTCGGAATCGGCGAGGACGGCAGCAGGTTCGCGCCGCACAGCGCGTTGACCAGCGTCGATTTGCCCGCCGAGAAATGGCCGCAGAACGCCACCGTGAGCAGCCCCTTCTCCAGCTTGCCGGCCAGCTCCCGATATTTGCCGCCTTGCTCCGGATCCCCCTCCGTTTGCGTAAATTCGGACATCCGAATGATGGCCTCGCGCAATTTTTCAAGCTCGATCGATTCGGTTCGTTCAGCCGTTGCAGCCGTTTCTTGGGGTCGGTTCAATTCGCAGCGCTCCTCTTCGTCTTTTTCGCCGGTGTCTTGCGGAGCGCCTCTTTCATCCGTGCTTTTCCTTCCTTGCACCGGTCCAGCAGCGGGCAGACGTCGCACTTCGGATTTTGGGCTTTGCAATGGTACCTTCCGAAAAAAATGAGCCGGTGGTGCGTGATCGTCCATTCGTCGCGGGGAACGAGCTTCATCAGCTTCTTCTCCACTTCCAGCACCGAGTCGTCCGGCTTGGCGACGCCGAGCCGCTTCGAAACCCGCTCCACATGCGTATCCACGGCGATCGCGGGTACGTCGAACGCGTTGGACACGACCACGTTGGCCGTTTTGCGCCCCACGCCGGGCAATTCCGTCAGCGCCTCGTGCTCGCGCGGGACTTCCCCCCCGTGCTTGTCGAGCAGGATCCGGCACAGCTTCTGGATGTTCGCCGCTTTGTTGCGGAACAGGCCGATCCGGCGGATGTCGTTCTCCAGCTCTTCCAATGGCACGCTCAAGTAGTCCTGCGGGGTTCTATATTTCTCGAACAGCGCAGCCGTGACCTTGTTCACCGTTTCGTCCGTGCATTGCGCCGACAGCAGCACGGCGATCACCAGCTCGAACGGGTTCCGATGGTTCAGCTCGCATCTGGCGTCCGGGAACATTTCGGCTATCGTATCCAGGGTCTGCCTCATGGCGGCGGCGTTCATGGTCAAGCTCTCCCATCGTCGAAATTCCTCCCAAGTGTACCGAATCTTCTCCCTTCCGGCAATATCCCGCGCGAAAATGAACAAGGCCGCCCGAGGGCGGTCCACAATGATCGGAAAACCCTAAACCGAAAATGTAAGTCTTTCTTAGAGGCTGTCGATTCATGGTGAACAGTTTGTAATGAATGGAGACATGCAGAGAGTGTATTTGATATTTCGAATACATTTATAGAATCCGGGTTAAGTCGCGTTTTCTGTATGAAATATCGAATAGACTCGACTGATTCGATTTGTGAGCCGCTCAATATGTATTGTTTTACGCATACATTTTGTGGTTTCCCGCAATTTCTTAAGATAGGAACAGTTACTCGACAGACTCTTACTCGCTTCAACTTCACCGGGTGCGCACTTCCAGAAAATATAGCTCGTCCAGCAGGCTTAAACTCCGTCGACAGGTGCAGGCACGGCACTTTCAGCTCGTCCCGCAGGCTTAAACTCCGTCAACAGGTGCCGCACGGCACTTTAAGCTCGTCCCGCAGGCTTAAACTCCGTCAACAGGTGCCGCACGGCACTTTAAGCTCGTCCCGCAGGCTTAAACTCCGTCGACAGGTGCAGGCACGGCACTTTAAGCTCGTCCCGCAGGCTTAAACTCCGTCAACAGGTGCCGCACGGCACTTTAAGCTCGTCCCGCAGGCTTAATTACGACGCAAAGTGTATCAAAGAAGGCCGCCCGAAGGCGGCCTATCCGTGTGGCAGTCTTTATTTGGCGATTTCGACGACTTTGCCGCGGAGGATGTAGATGGAGATCGGATCCCCGTCCTGCAGCTGAGCGGGGGTGAGCGTCGTCGTGCCCTGGTGGATGTAAGTCTGGGCGTCCAAATTGTAGACATTGTTCTCGGTCAGGGTGCTGCGCCTTACTTGAATCGAGTTCGAGGAGCTGCTATAGGTCCAGAACAGCTTCTTCACCGGCGATACGATTTCGATCACCGTCCGGTCGTTCTCGTCCTGGCGGACTTCGACCCGGTCGTCCGGCTGCACCATGGCGAGCGTATTGTAGGTCGCCGTATCCTTCAATACGACGGGGGTGAAACCGACGGTCTTGGTGACGGTCGATCCGTTCGAAAGCGCAAGGTCAACCGTACCGGCGGTCGCGTTAACCGCGGCTACGCGGCCGTAAGTCATCGTCACTCGGCGGATTTTGAGCAAGGCGAATCTGCCGGAGAACGTAACGTTCGCCACCGAGCCAGCCGTGAACTGTCCGAGCGATACGGCCGTGCCGTTCTCATCCTGCAACACCGCGGTCGCCGGCACCGTCCACTCCTCGATCGTGGTCGTTCCCGGTTTCTTGAACCGGATTTTCGAAGCGGTCACGTCCGTCGACACGACTTCAAGCTGGACGGATTTCTGCAGTTGGATCGACGTGATCTGGTCCTGATTGTCGTTCATCAGGACGGTTACTTGATCGCCGGCTTTAACATCCGCGAAAGAGGCGGAGGTCGTCCCATAAGCGTCGACATAAGGATAGGTATAAGGCAAAGTGACGGTATTGTTGGTGCCTACTCGGACGGAAAGCGTCTTGGCCGTCGTATTGTTCTCGACGACGGTGCCGGCGTACTTCGCCGCGAAATAGATCGTGATGGCGTTATCGCCGCTGTAGGCGATCGTTACTTTCTTGCCCGACGTAAATCGGGTTTGCGCGTCGGCAGCGGTAAGCGGCATGTCGTTCAAATCGTAACGCACGTTGCTTCCCAGGACGAAGTTGTAAACTTTGCCGGATGCGTCCTTCAGCGACAGCGTCTTCGTGTCGGAGATGTACCCCGCGATCGTGGCGCCCGTCAGGTACTGAACGCTCCGGTTATTCACGGAGATTTTCATCACCTTGTCGTTGCCGTCCAGCACCAGCGTGATGTCGTCGTTCTGCTGCAGATCTCCGAGTCCCGCGCTCGTCATGCCCTGAATTTCGACCTTGGCGTTGTCGGCCAAAAACTTGGCGGTCAATTTGCCGTTGTCGGTATATTGAATTGTCCGGGTAGACGTGTCGACGGAAAACAGCTTGCCGTTCACGGTCGTCACGACGGGCTTGGCGAATTTGACGCTGACGACGACGCCGGCTTTCACTTCGTACTCGACCGCGTAGCCGACCTTCAATTGATCGCCGCCAACGAAGACGTCATCTTGCTTAAACGTTGCCGTCGGCGACACGTTCAACGTTTCCGCCGTTCCGGTGACGGCATCGCTGACTTTCAAGGTTCCGGCAGCCGGGTTCCATTCGGTGACGACGCCGCTGCCTTTTTTGTTCACGACGGACTGCTTCACCTTCACGGCGACAACCTTGCCTTCGGTACGGAGCGTATCCACCAGGAGGCTGACCGCCGTGCCTTCCGGAATGTCCGACAACTGGATCGTTTTGCCTTCGGCGTCCGTTACCGCGGGCTTATAAGTCGTGTCGTACGAATAGGATTTGAAGTCGTTGCCGACCGACAGCCATATTTTCGCATCGATCGGATTATTCTTGCTAAACGTTCCGTCGACGTTCGTTACGTACGATTTGTCGTCCGTCTGTTCCACGTATCCGATCGAGCCGTCCGCATCATGGATGAGAATGGCTTTGCCGTACTGCTTCAAACCGGCCAACGTAGACGGTTTGTCCGTATCATATCGGGCGAACATCGTGCCTGCCGTGAGCGTGTAATCGCGGATGGAGCCGTCGTCGTGAAGGACGGTAAGCTTGTCCGCGCCGACAGACAGCAGGACGCCGGACACTTGGCCGGAGTAGGCCGTGTTCACCTTCGACTCGGCTTTGCTGAACAAAGTGGCGATCGCCGCCCGGGTGATCGGCTGCTTCGGTTCGAACGTCGTCGGGGTGACACCGGAGACCAAGCCTTGCTGCACCGCCGTCAGTACGTAAGCACGTAAGCTTGCGTCCATTTTGGCGTCATCCGAGAAGGCGGTCGCTTTGCCGGCGTTGGCCGCGGCTTCCGCTTGCAAACCGATCGCGCGGACCAGCAGTTTGGCGACCCATTCGCGCGAGGCCGGGGTTTTGCCCCACGGCTTATCCGTTTCCGCGTTCGCAAGCGCAAATTCTTCGTCGGTGAGAAGAAGCTTCCTTTTGAATGCTTCCATGACGTAAGGCTTCGCATAGTCGTCCACCTGGAACGTGCTCGGAAACGCGATCGATCCTGCGCTGCCGACGTCGTCCGCGAGCCCCATGAACTTCAGCGCGATGATGACCGCATCCTCCCTGCGGACCGAATCGTTCGGGCGGAATTGACCTTCGCTGCCCCTAATGATCCCTTGCAGGGCGAGCTTCACCACATGCTTCTCCGCCCAGTGCCCTGCCTTCACGTCGCCGAACGGGTTGGCGGCTGCCGAGGCGGAGCCGGGGATCCACACCGTTCCCGTCCACACAAGCGCCGTCAATGCGGCGGCCGTTACGCATTTTTTGAGCTGCGTCTTCTTCGCCATGATGTTCCCTCTCCCCTTCACATAGACATGCCGGCCCCCCGAAGAGGGCCGGATGGACGTTTAAGATAGATGAAAATATTGCTTGATGGATGCCGCGATCGCTTCCGCTACCCGATTCTGAAACTCTTCATTGAATAGCTTCTTTTCGTCGCTTGCATTGGAAAGGTACCCGGTTTCGAGAAGGACGGCCGGCATCGTCGTCGCTTTGATCACTTTGTAATTCGCGGTCCGGACGCCATTATCCTTCAAACCGCCGGCCGCAATCACGTTGTTGTGCAATATTTTGGCGAAAGAAAGGCTTTCGGCTCGGTTATAGTACGTTTCCGTTCCGTTCGTGGACGGCGTATAACTGTTGGCATGAACGGACAGGAACAGGTCGGCCTTCAGCGAATTCGCCAGGTTCACCCGGTCGTCAAGCGTCGGATATGTATCTCCTTGCCGGGTCAGGACGAGGTTGATTTTGGATTCTTTGGCCAAGATCGCCTGGACCTTGAGCACCACGGACAAATTGAAATCTTTTTCCCACTTGCCGGTAATGCTTTGGGCCCCGGGATCGCTTCCGCCGTGTCCCGCGTCCAGCACGACCGTATATCCCGTCTTGACCGGAATGTCCGGTTTCTTGAGCACGATCCGGATTTCCCCGGTAGAAGCGTTGTTGGTGAGGTCGTACCCCCACGCCTGGCTCAAATCGAGCACGATGCGCGCCTGCTTCGGGTTGTCCGAGTACTGGGAGTACCGAACCTTGGTCAATGCTTCATGGCCGCTAACCGGCAGCTCCGCGATCTGTCCCGGACCCGGAATTCCCTTCACGGCCGTGAAGTCAGGGATCACGATGTTCGCGTAACCCGCCGCGAAATCGGCGGCGTAATCCGCGTTCGGAATGTCGATCACGATCCGGTCCGGACCGGTGAGCACATTGGAAGTCGGGGCCGTCGTACCGTCATAGGTGATGATGACGGCGTCCGGCTCGTAGCGGATTTGATGCAGATGCGCTGTGGCGGCGTCCGGCGCGGTCGTGCCGCTTCCGTTGGAACCTCCGGCACCGGCGTTTCCGTTCGTCGCGCCCGTCCCTCCGCTGCCGTCGGCGCCTTCCACGACGCCGATCAATCCGCCGTCCGGGGAGCTTCCCGTCTGGGTCCCTCCGCCGGTACTCGTGCCCGGAGTCGCCCCCGTACCCGAGCCGGTTCCCGTCCCCGGAGTCGTCCCCGTACCCATTCCCGGGGCCGAGCCGCTTCCCGTGCCCGTACCCGTGCCGCTTCCCGTGCCCGTGCCGGGAGTCGTCCCCGTTCCGGTTCCGGTACCCGTACCCGCGTTCGTACCGCTGCCGTCGCCCGTTGCCGGGGTGGAGCCGCTTCCGGTACCGGTTCCCGTTCCTGGAGTCGGGTTGCTTTCGCCGCCTGTCCCCGTGTCCGGTTTGTCTCCGACGGAACCGGTATCCGGGCTGTTATCCGACTTGTCCGAGAACATGTACACCGACTTGCTCGCGTTGTCCCACAGGAATTGGATGCCGAACGTTTCCCCCACGAACCGAAGCGGAATGAGCGTCGTGTCCGACTTCAAGATGGGAGCTTCCACCAAGGTGACCGTCTTGCCGTTCACCGTCGCTTTCGGATTGTTCAGCGTCATCAGGATCTTCGTGGAACCTTGTTCGACGGTGACTTGCTTCTTCTTGGAGTCCCAGCCCACTTTATACCCTAATTTCTCCGCGACCGTCCGAATCGGCACCAATACCGAATTGTGAACCATGGCGGGCGGCTCTTTCGCCTCCAATGCCTTCCCGTCCATATACAGCTTCGGAACCGGAACAGCCGTCTTCGGTTGCGCTGCCGCGCTTGTCCAAGCGACATTCACGCACAGCATGACCACAGCGACGAACAACAAGGAAATCCACTTCTTCATGCTTCACCTCGGTGATGATTTCTGCTTGCGGTTCCATGCCGGAAACGAGGCGAACTTTCCAGCTTGTCCCACGTGAATTTAGACGTTCGCCTCCCGCAAAAGTTGCGATCCGGACACGAAAAAAGGCCCTTTGACCCGAATCTTGCCGTTTCGGGGTCAAAAGGCCCGGATTTGCAAAAGATGACTGGCGATCCGATGGAATTTCCGCTTAGATGCCGGCTGCGGCCCGCTTGGCTTCGTACGCGGCGATGGCGTCCTCGTGCTTCAAGGTAAGACCGATATCGTCCAAGCCCTGCAGCAGGAACTGGCGGCGGTGTTCGTCCAGGTCGAAGGAGAGGTTCAGGCCCAAGCCGTCCGTGATGACCTTGTTTTCCAAATCGACCGTGAGCTCGTACCCCGGATTCGCCGCGGTTCTCTGGAACAGATCTTCCACTTGCTCCTCGCTGAGCTTGATCGGAAGGATGCCGTTCTTGAAGCAGTTGTTGTAGAAAATGTCGGCGAAGCTCGGCGCGATGACGCAGCGGAACCCGTAGTCCAGGATCGCCCACGGCGCGTGTTCGCGGGAAGAGCCGCAGCCGAAGTTGGCGCGGGAGATCAGCACGGAAGCCCCTTGGTAGCGCGGCTGGTTCAGGCTGAATTCGGGGATTTCGTTCCCCTTCTCGTCCCAGCGCCATTCGAAGAACAGGAACTGGCCGAAACCGCTGCGTTCGATGCGCTTGAGGAATTGTTTCGGGATGATGGCGTCGGTGTCCACGTTCACGCGGTCGACCGGCGCGACGAGACCCGTCATTTTCACAAATGGTTGCATGGTTCGTATCTCCTCTCTCGCTTATGCCGTCACTTCGGACTTGAATTCCCAATGGCGGACGTCGACGAAACGTCCCGCGATCGCCGCGGCCGCCGCCATTTCGGGCGACACGAGGTGCGTGCGGCCTCCGCGGCCTTGGCGTCCTTCGAAGTTGCGGTTGGACGTCGACGCGCAGCGTTGTCCCGGCTGGAGAACGTCGGGATTCATCGCGAGGCACATGCTGCATCCGGCGTCGCGCCATTCGAAACCGGCTTCGACGAAGATTTTGTCGAGGCCTTCCTTCTCCGCTTGCAGCTTGACGCGGCCGGAGCCCGGCACGACGATCGCCGTTACGTTGGGACTCACTTTGTAGCCTTTGGCGACCGAAGCCGCGGCACGGAGGTCTTCGATGCGGCCGTTCGTGCAGGAGCCGATGAAGACATAGTCGATCGGGATTTCCGTCATCGGGGTTCCCGGTTTGAGGCCCATGTAGTCCAGCGCCGCGGCGGCGGCTTTGCGCTCGTTCTCGGTCGGCAACTGTTCCGGTACCGGCACGGAAGACGTGATGCCCGTGCCCATGCCCGGGCTCGTGCCCCAGGTCACTTGCGGAACGAGGGATTCGACGTCGAATTCGACGACTTTGTCGTATACCGCGCCTTCATCGGTGCGCAGAGCGGACCAGCGCTCGACGGCGCGGTCGAAATCGGCGCCCTGCGGGGCGTATTCGCGTCCGCGCAGGTAGTTGTAGGTCGTCTCGTCCGGCGCGATGAGGCCGGCGCGGGCGCCCGCTTCGATCGACATGTTGCAGACGGTCATGCGCTCTTCCATCGACAGGCTGCGGATCGCTTCGCCGGTGTATTCCATGACGAAGCCGGTGCCGAAGTCGGTCCCGTATTGGGCGATCAGGCCGAGGATCAAGTCCTTGGCCGTGATGCCCGGACGGCGTTTGCCCACGAAACGGACTTCCATCGTTTTCGGCTTCGCCTGCTGCAGACATTGGGTCGCGAGCACGTGCTCGACTTCGCTCGTTCCGATGCCGAAGGCGAGCGCGCCGAACGCGCCGTGCGTGGACGTGTGGCTGTCGCCGCAGACGATCGTTTTGCCGGGATGCGTCAGGCCGAGCTCCGGTCCCATGACGTGCACGACGCCCTGGTCGATCGTGTTCAGGTCGTACAACTTGACGCCGAACTCCTGCGCGTTGCGGGTCAGCGTGTCGACCTGCTGCTTGGAGATCGGATCGGTAATGTTGAAGCGGTCCTTCGTCGGCACGTTATGGTCCATCGTGGCGAAGGTCAGGTCCGGACGGCGCACCTTGCGGCCGCTCATGCGCAAGCCTTCGAAAGCCTGCGGCGACGTCACCTCGTGCACGAGATGCAAGTCGATGTACAGAATGCTTGGCTTGCCTTCTTCCGCGACAATGACGTGGTTGTTCCAAATTTTCTCGAACATCGTTTGTTTGCTCATGTGTTTTCACCCCGAAAAGGTTCTCTTAGCTTGATGCTAGCATATCATTTCCTCATTCATTGTTCCAAGATATAATATCTATAAGGTTAATAGTTGACAACTATAGATTGATGGAAGGAGATTGGCCGCGTGGAGTTCCGCCAATTGATGTACGCCATCCAAATCGCTAACGAACGAAACTTCTCCCGAGCGGCGGAGAAACTGCATATCGCCCAGCCATCGCTCAGCCAGCAGCTGTCCAAGCTGGAGAAGGAGCTCGGCGTCCTGCTGTTCAAACGCAGCACGAACTCGGTGGAGCTGACGCACGCGGGCACCGTATTCGTGAACCGGGCGCAGCAAATCGTCGACATGACGGAGCAGCTCCGCCGGGAAATGGAGGATCTCGCAGACCTGCGCAAAGGCCGCGTCGTCGTCGGCAGCGTGCCCGTGACGGGCGCTCACGTGCTTCCGGACGTGCTTCCCGCGTTCCGGGCCGCCTATCCGGACATTGAGATCGTGCTCATCGAGGAAACGAGCAAACGCCTGGAGGAGCTGACGGTGAGCGGCAGCACGGACGTTTGCCTGCTCTCGTTGCCCATCGACGATCCTGCCCTTGCCTATCAGCCGGTCATCGAGGAGGAGATTTGCCTTGCCGTTCCGCCCGACCATCCGCTTGCATCCCAAGCCGGCGGGCAGCCTGTTCCGATCGGCAGCTTAAGCAAGGAGCCGTTCATCCTGCTGAAGAAAGGCCAGGGCTTCCGCGCGATCGCGCATCAGCTGTGCGTAAGCGCCGGCTTCGATCCACGCGTCGTGTTCGAGAGCGGCAACATCGACACCGTCCAAGCCCTCGTCGCGGCGGGCATGGGCATCGCATTCGTGCCGCGCATGATCACGCGCAGCGACTGGAACGGCCGCGCCCCCGTCTATCTGCACCTCGAGGGACGGCCGACGCGGACGCTCGTCATCGCTTACCGCAAAGGACGGTATCTGTCCAACGCCGCGGAAGCGTTTATCGATGTATTCACGCGTACGTTGAAGAAGATCTAACCCCGAAGCGGCCCTGATGACATTTGTCATATCCAAGTGATTACGTTCATGGGTAGGGAATCGTTTCCTCCTGCGTTAGGATGGGTTCAGGCGGTCGCAAAATGCGAATCGCAGCTGCGAAAGCAAACACCATCCGCAAGGAGTGAATCGATTGAAAACCGCGATTCTATTGGAAAACGTTACGAAGGCATACAAGGGAAAGCGAGCGGTCGACGGACTGTCGCTAAGCGTGGAAGCCGGCACCGTCCTGGCGCTGCTGGGGCCCAACGGCGCGGGCAAAACGACGACGATCTCCATGATCCTCGGCCTGCAGCAGCCGACGAGCGGCACCGTAAAGCTGCTGGGCGGCGATCCCCGCGATCCGCGGATCAAAAGCCGCATCGGGGCGATGCTGCAGGACGTCAGCGTCATCGACAACCTGAAGGTCGGCGAGACGATCGACCTGTTCCGCAGCTACTATGCCCATCCGCTTCCGCTCGAGCAGCTGCTGCTGATTTCGGGACTCGAGTCCGCGAAGGACAAGATGGCGACGTCGCTCTCCGGCGGCCAGCAGCGCCGGCTCGGATTCGCCTTGGCGGCGGCGAGCGATCCGGAGATTCTTTTCCTGGACGAACCGACCGTCGGGATGGACGTCACGTCGCGGCAGTTATTCTGGGATACGATCCGCGCGATGGCCGCTCGGGGCAAGACGGTCGTCCTCACCACTCATTATCTGGAGGAAGCGGACAGCCTTGCCGACAGGATCCTGGTCATCAATCAAGGCAAAATCATTGCCGACGGCACGCCCAGCGAAATTAAAGCGAATGCGACGGGCCGCGTGATTTCGTTCACCGCCGGCGCGTCCGTGACGACCGAATCGCTGCTGTCGCTTCCCGGCGTCGCGGACCTAGAATGGAACGGGCGCAGGGTGAAGCTGTACAGCGGCGATACGGACAGGCTCATCCGGGTGCTGATCGAAAGCCGCGTAGACATGCGGGATATCGAAATCCAAAGCGGCGGTTTGGAAGACGCGTTTCAATCGCTCGTCCAAAATGCGGCGGTTTCCTAAGGAGCGGATACACGATGAATACGACGATGAAAGCCACGATGGCGCAATGCAATGCGGAGCTGCTCCGCACGGTACGAAACAGACGTTTCGTTTTCTTCTCGGTCATCATGCCCGTCGCCTTCTTCTTCATTTTCTCCAGCACGGCAGGCAACGACGTCAAGGTGGACAATGTGGATTGGGTCCCTTATTACCTGATGTCCATGACCGTTTACGGGGTCGTGGGAGCCAGCCTGACCTCCTTCGCCCAGCGGCTGTCGAGGGAACGCGCGCAAGGCTGGGTCCGGCTGCTTCGCCTTACCCCGCTTCCTTCCTGGTCTTACGTGCTTTCGAAGCTGGTCGCGCAAGGCATCATCAATTTGCTGATCATCCTTGTCGTCTTCATGGCCGGCGGAATCGGCAAACACATCGATCTCCCCGCCTCCGTCTGGCTCGAAAGCGGGCTCTGGATTTGGATCGGAGGATTCTCTTTCATGGCGCTCGGATCGCTCATCGGTTCGATGCGCAATCCGGACGCCGTGCAATTGCTGGCCCTGATCGTCTACATGTCGCTGTCGATCGTGGGCGGATTATGGTTCCCGACTTCCTCGATGTCGGGCGCGCTGCAGACGATTTCCAAATTCACCCCGACCTACCGGCTTGGCCAAGGCGCTTGGAACTTGATCGGAGGCGGTTCGATCGACTGGAACGGCCTGCTGATCCTGGCTGCGTATGTCCTTGTGTTTATGGTAATATCGGCGTATATCATGAAGAAGCAGGAAGCGGTATGATCATGAGCGTTTTCGGCTCGCGGCCCCGGTACGGGCCGCCTTTTGCCTTTCGGATTTTTTTTCTCGTATATTTGATTTTTCCCGTGAGCGCTTTGGTGAAGCAACCCTGGGACCAAATGACCGCCGGTCTTCTGTTGCTCGGATTGTTCGCGATTGTATATGTCTTGGGTTTTGGCGAGACTCGGGGCAAATTGGCTTTCGTGCTCGCTTTGACCGCGATCGTCGGCTATTTCGCTTACCGGTACGACGAGAACTTTATCTATTTGGCGTTTTACGCGACGCCGATCGTCGCGATGCTGAACAGCATCCGCAAAACCGCAGCCGCCTATGCGGGACTCTTCGCCCTTTTCCTCATGGTCGGATGGCGTTATCATCTGTTCACGGACGTGGACGAATTGCTGCAGCTGCTGCCCGCAATGCTCGTCATCTCGCTAATGCCGATCGCGATCCGGGTCGGACGTCGTTCCAGGGAACTTCGCGACAAGCTTTCTTTGGCCAACGAAGAAATCGCCCGCCTGTCCAAGAACGAGGAGCGCCAGCGGATTTCACGCGACCTGCACGATACGCTCGGCCACACGTTGTCGCTCATCACGCTCAAAAGCGAACTCGCGGAAAAGCTGATCGTGAAAAATCCGCAGCGGGCCGCGCAGGAAATCCGCGACGTCCAGCTGACCTCGCGTGCGGCGCTAAAGCAGGTTCGCGAGCTCGTTGCTGATTTGAACGCCGTCACCGTCCGGGACGAAATCGCGCAGGCGAAGATCATCCTTACGTCCGCGGGAATCGAGCTTCGGCACGAGGGCGGTTCGGATAGAGAATGGCCATCTCCCTCTCCGCTGATCGACAACATGCTCGGCATGTGTTTGCGGGAAGCCGTGACGAACGTCGTCAAGCACAGCCGCGCCCGCAATTGCGCCGTCGGGTGGACGGAAACGCCGGATGCGTACGAATTATGGATCGAAGACGACGGTGCTGGCACGTATCGGGCCGCCAATACCGTCGATGACGGCAAAAACGGGCTCAAAGGGATGCGCGAGCGGCTCAAATTGGTCGAAGGGAAAATGGAGATGCGGTCGGAACCGGGCCGCGGCACGCGCATCGACATCCGAGTGCCGCGCGTGGCGAAATCGGCCGGACAGGAGAGATCGAACCGGTGAAAGTGATCGTAGCCGAGGATCAAGGGATGCTTCGCGGCGCCTTAAGCGCGCTGCTGGATTTGGAAGACGATATCGAAGTCGTCGGGCAAGCGGAGAACGGCGAGCAGGCGCTGCAGCTCATCCGGTCGCTTCGCCCCGACTTGTGCGTGCTGGACATCGAAATGCCGAAGTTGTCCGGACTGGACGTGGCCGAGAAGCTGAAAGAAGAAGGCGACCCTTGCCGTGTTGTTATCCTGACGACCTTCTCGCGCGCGGGGTATTTCCAGCGTGCCATGCGCGCCGGCGCGCGCGGGTTCATGCTCAAAGACTCGCCGATCGACGAACTGGCGGCCGCGCTGCGCAACGTGTACGCCGGCAAACGCGCGGTCAACGCCGAGCTGGCGCTGTCGTTCTACGAGGCGGAAAACCCGCTGACCGAGCGGGAGCGCGAAGTGCTCAAGCTGGCCCGCGAAGGCTTGTCCGCGGGCGACATCGCGGGGCGGCTCTATCTCTCCGCCGGCACGGTGCGCAATTATTTGTCCGAAGCCATCCAGAAGCTGGAGGCGAAGAACCGGATCGATGCGATCGGCATCGCGGAGCGGAACGGTTGGTTGGACTGAGGCGGAGTGACAGCGCTGATTTGACGGTGGGGGGGAGAGCGCCGGAACCTTAAGGAAGCAGAGTTCCCGATTCAGCCTGCCCCTTCCATACCGCTCGTATGTTTTCCAAAAAACTCCTCTCCCCACCCTCCATTGTTCCGCATACGAAGCGACTCCCCCAAACGAAAAAACTGCCCAAATTGCGGGCAGCTTCCTCCATTTACTCATACAAGTGCGGCCGCCGGTCGGCGAAGACGGGGATCCGTCCGCGCACGTCGTCCACCAACGCCATGTCGATTTCGGCTTCCAGCACCGTTTCTTCTTCCCCGGCTTCGGCCAATACCTCGCCCCACGGATCGATGACCATCGAATGGCCGAAAAACGAGGTGCCTCCGCTCATCCCGACCGTGTTGCAGGAAACGACGAACATCTGGTTCTCGATCGCTCTCGCTTGGAGCAGCGTTCTCCAGTGATGCAGGCGCGGATGCGGCCATTCGGCCGGCACGAACAGGATCTTGGCGCCTTCCAATGCCAGCCTGCGGGCGAGTTCCGGAAAACGAATGTCATAGCAGATCATCGCGCCTGCCGGAACGCCCTCCAGCTCGAAGCGGCCGGGACGTTCTCCCGCCCGGAGGTGCAAATGTTCGTCCATCAGCTGGAACAGGTGGATTTTCGAGTATTCGGCGATTTCCCTTCCGTCCCGCCCGAACGCGTGAATCGTGTTCGTGACGCCGCCTTCCGCGCGTTTCTCCGCTACGGATCCGGCCAGCACGTTCACCTGGTGTTCGCGGCAGAAGGCCGAGAAGAAAGCTTTCGTCCGTTCGCCGGACGGATCGGCCAGCTCTCCGATCCGGTCCAGCGCATAACCGGTGTTCCACATTTCCGGCAGCACCAGAACATCCGGCTTCGGATCGCGCGATACCGCGTCCGTCATCCATCGCTGCATGCGGGCGAAATTGTCCTCCGGGTTCCCCGCTTCTATGTTCATCTGGATCAGCGCCAGTCGCAAATTTCCCGTCACGCTTGTCCCTCCGATATTTCGTCAAAATGGAATGCTCTCATCGTACCCGATCGGAGACGGCTCGGCAATATGCCTCTTCCATTGCCCTGGCCAGTCCGTTATGCTACAGTCAACCTATCTTATCCATTTGCCAGACGGAGCGTGACGATTTTTGAAGACTTATACGATCCAGCCGGCACACCGAATCCGGACGCTGCCCAAACAGTTTTTCGCCGCGCTAGTGACCAAAGCGAACGCCCGCATCGCCATGGGCCGCGACGTGATCAATCTCGGACAAGGCAACCCGGATATGCCGACGCCGCCGCATATCGTGCAGACGCTGCAGAAAGCGGCGGCCAACCCCGCCTATCACAAGTATCCTCCCTTTCGCGGCTATCCGTTTCTGAAGGAGGCCGTCGCCAAGCGCTACGAAGAGGATTACGGCGTCCGCTTGGACCCGGCGGCGGAAGTCGCGATTCTGTTCGGCGGCAAAACCGGTCTCGTGGAAATCAGCCAATGCCTGCTGAACCCGGGAGACGTCTGCCTGGTCCCCGACCCCGGCTATCCCGATTACTGGTCCGGCGTCGCGCTGGCGGAAGCCGAAATGGCCTTTATGCCGCTTACGGCCGAGCGCAAGTTCTTGCCCGATTTCAGCCGGATCGATGCGGAAACGCTGCGTCGGGCCAAGCTGATGTTCCTGAACTACCCGAACAATCCGACGGCCGCGACGGCAACCCCCGCCTTCTACGAGGAAACCGTCGCTTTCGCGCGCAAGCATGAGATCGTGGTCGCCAGCGATTTTGCATACGGAGCGATCGGCTTCGACGGCAAACGGCCGGTCAGCTTCCTCGAGACTCCCGGGGCCAAGGAAGTCGGAGTCGAGTTCTATACCGCGTCGAAAACCTACAATATGGCCGGATGGCGCGTCGGCTTCGCGCTCGGCAACGCCGCCGTCATCGAAATGCTGAACCTGATCCAGGACCACTACTATTGCAGCCTCTTCGGCGGCATCCAGGAAGCGGCGGCCGAAGCGCTGACCGGATCCCAGGAGCCGGTCAAGGAGCTCGTCGCGACCTACGAACGGAGACGCGACGCGTTGTATGCGGCGCTAGAGCGGATCGGATGGAGAGCGGATAAACCAGCCGGCTCCTTCTTCTGCTGGCTGCCGGTGCCGGAAGGGTACACGTCCGAATCGTTCGCCGATCTGCTGCTCGAGGAAGCCGACGTCGTCGTCGCTCCGGGCAACGGCTTCGGCTCCTCCGGCGAAGGGTATGTCCGGCTCGGCCTGCTCGCCCCGGAGGCTCGCCTGGAAGAAGCCGCGGAGCGGATCGGAAGGCTGGGCTTGTTCAGGAACTAACCGGATTGGGCCGGTTTTCTTTACAAGGCTTGCGGCGCATGGTATTCTGAGGAAAACGCATTGACGGGACCAACACGCGGAACCGGGCAAATCAGAGAGTAAATTCCGCAGGCTGAGAGAATTTACGTTGACCCCCGCATCCCCCACCCCCGAGCGGCCGGCGACAAACCGGACAGTTCCTGCTGTTATCAGGATTCGAGAGGACGGCTGCAAGCCTAGGCACATGGCCGTCAACGAAGGTGGTACCGCGGAAGCCGAGCTTCCGTCCTTTGCGGACGGGGGCTTTTTATTTTGTAAACGCAATGTCGGCGCATCGTCCAAACGACGAAGCCCTTCTCCTCCCAAAATAGTGGGAAAAAGGTACCACTAATGATCTCCAGTCACGGGCTTGGAACGTAATAGACGGAAATTCTCCCACTAATGTTCGATAATGGACCAACAATCGGTTGAATGAATGCAATTAGTGGTATGTTTTCCACCTAAATGGACTAGAACGGACTGAAATCGGAAGATTAGTGGGGGGTTTTCCCATTATTTCGGAATTTGACACCGGTAGCGAAAGGCAGGTATCCCAAAAATGAGGCAAAGGATCGTCGTCAAAATCGGAAGCAGCTCCCTCACCGCCGACGAAGGCGGGCTGGAGCGTAGCAAAGTCGGATTCCTCGCCGATGAGCTCGCCTCCTTGCACGCCTCCGGCCACGACGTGCTCCTCGTGACGTCGGGCGCCGTGGCCGCCGGTTTCCGCAGCATCGGCTATGCCGTCCGGCCCAAGCTGGTGCACGAGAAGCAAGCGGCCGCCGCCGTCGGCCAAGCCCTGCTCATGCAGGCTTACCACGAGGCGTTCGGCAGCCATGGCATTTCGGTCGCGCAAATCTTGCTCACCCGGCCGGATTTCGGCAACCGAAGCCGCGCCCTGAACGCCCGGCGGACGATCGAGGAGCTGCTCAAGCAGCGGGTCATCCCGATTTTCAACGAGAACGACACGGTCGCCGTCGACGAATTGAAGTTCGGCGAGAACGATACGCTGTCCGCGCAGACGGCGAACTTGGTCAAGGCCGACGGCCTGTACATCCTCACGGACATGGACGGGCTGTACACCGCCGACCCGCGGAAGACGCCGGACGCCGAGAAGATCGGACGCGTCGACGTCATCTCCGAAGATTTGTACCGGATCGCGAGCGGCGCCGGGTCGGCCGTCGGAACGGGCGGTATGCGCTCCAAAATCGAAGCCGCGCGGATCGCCATGCAGGGCGGCATTCCGACATTCATCGGAAAAGTCGCCAAGCCGGGCGACCTACGGGCCGCAGTGGCAGGTGACGGCAGGGGCACTTACTTCTCCTCCTCTCTCCACTCCCTCTCCGCCAAGAAGCAATGGATCGGCTTCCTTTCGGTGCCCCAAGGCCGCATCCACGTCGACGCGGGAGCCGAATCGGCTTTGCTGCACGGGGGCAAAAGCCTGCTCCCCGCCGGGATCGTCTCCGTGGAAGGGGAGTTCCATCCCGGAGATGTCGTGGAAGTTGCCGGTCCGGATGGCAGGACGCTCGGCAGGGGCGTCACCCATTACGCTTCCTGGCAAGTGACTGCGGTGGCGAAGCTCGGCACCGAAGAAGCGATGAAACGGGTCGAAGTGTCCCGTGTAGAAGTCATCCACCGCGACGAATGGGTCGCGACCCCGATTTTGAAGGAGGCTGGTTCCCATGAGTGAAGTGAAAGCCAAAGCGCTGGCGGCCCAGGAAACGACCGGCATTCTGGCCCGGTTGACCACGGAAGCGAAAAACGGCGCGCTGGGCGGAATGGCCGACGCTCTGCTGTCGGGCGCGCAGGAAATCATAAAAGCGAACGAAGAAGATTTGGCCCGCGGCCGCGAGTCGGGCACCTCCCCCTCGCTGCTCGACCGGCTGAAGCTGAACGAAGAGCGGATCGCCGGCATCGCCGAAGGCATCCGCCAAATCATCGCCTTGCCTGACCCGGTCGGCGATCTTCTCGAAAGCTACACGCGGCCCAACGGCATGCATATCGAGAAACGGCGCGTGCCGCTCGGCGTCGTCGGGATGATTTACGAAGCCCGCCCGAACGTGACGGTTGACGCCGCCGCCCTGTGCCTGAAGACGGGCAACGCGGTCGTCCTCCGCGGCGGCTCCTCCGCCCTCTCCTCCAACCGGTGCATCGTCCGGATCCTGCGCGAAGCGCTGGCCATAACGGAAATCCCGCCGGACGCGATCCAGCTGATCGAGGATCCGAGCCGCGGCTCCGTGGATGAAATGCTGAAGCTGAACGGGCTTCTGGACGTCGTCATTCCCAGAGGCGGCGCCTCGCTGATCCAGAACGTCATTCAGAATGCCACGGTTCCCGTGATCGAGACGGGTGCGGGCATTTGCCACACGTTCTTGGACGATACCGCCGACCCGGGCATGGCGGAAGCGATCGCCCTGAACGCCAAGATGCAGCGCCCTTCCGTCTGCAACTCCATGGAGACGCTTCTGGTCCACCAGGGGTACGCCGGGCGGCATCTCCCCGCGCTGGCCGCGAAATTCCGGGAGGCCGGCGCCGAGCTCAAAGGCTGCGTACGAGCCCGCGCTCTCGTGCCGGAAATGGCCGCCGCGACCGATCAAGATTACGCCACGGAGTACAACGACTACATCCTCAACGTCAAGATCGTGGACGGCTTGGACGAGGCGCTGGCCCATATCCGCCGTTTCGGAACGAAGCATTCGGAATGCATCGTAACCGAAACCGGAGAGAACGCCGGCCGGTTCCTGCAGGAGGTCGACGCCGCGGCGGTTTACCACAACGTCTCGACCCGTTTCACCGACGGCTTCGAATTCGGATTCGGCGCAGAGATCGGCATCAGCACGCAGAAGCTTCACGTCCGCGGCCCGATGGGCTTGCCGGCGCTCACTTCCACCAAGTACCGGATCGTCGGCTCCGGCCAGATCCGCGGTTAAGGAGATCAGGACATTGAACGGAACTTCTTCCTCCCCTCTGGAGAATATTAACTTATGCTTCTACGGCGCAGGCGCGATGGCCGAAGCGATCCTCCGCGGCTTGACAGAAGCCAGGCTCGCGAGCCCGGAACGGATCACGGTCATGAACCGTCAGAACGGCGACCGGCTGGTTGAGCTGCAGCGCCGCTACGGCGTCGTTCCGGCTGTCCAGGACCACGCGAAGCAAGAGGCCCTGCGGAATGCGGACGTCATCGTGCTGGGCATGAAGCCGAAGGATTCCGCCGGCGCTTTGCGCGCCCTTGCGCCGTTACTGAGACCGGGACAGCTGATCGTGTCCGCCATCGCCGGGCTCTCGATCGGTACGATCGGAACGCTGCTCGGCGATGGCCGCGCCATCGTGCGAACGATGCCGAACACCTCGAGCACGATCGGTCTCGGCGCGACCGGCATCAGCTTCTCGTCCGAGGTATCCCCCGCCCAGCGCGAACTGGCGCTCGCGATGTTCGGCGCGGTCGGCATCAACGCCGTCGTCGAAGAGCCGCTCATCGAAGCCGTGAACGGCGTTTCCGGCAGCGGCCCCGCGTACGTCTATTATCTGATGGAAGCGATGATCGATGCGGGCATGAACCTCGGCTTGTCCCCGGAAGCCGCCCGCGAGCTGACGGTGCAGACGGTGCTCGGCGCAGCCGAGATGGTTCGGCAAACCGGCGAGAACCCCGCCGAGCTTCGCAGGAAAGTGACCTCGCCGGGAGGCACGACGCAAGCCGCCATCGAGACGCTGGAACGTTATCGGTTCCAGGAAGGCATGAACGCGGCCATCCTCCGCTGTGCGGAGAGGGCGCGGGAGATGGGCGAAGCGATCCGAGCGGAAGCGGAAGTGCCTTCGCTCGCGAGAAGCGAATAGGAAGGAAGGGATTTCCATGAGTCAATCGTACAGCACGGCCACCTACAGGCTGTATGACGATAAGGCCGATTTCGACAAGAAAGCGCTCGGCATCGCGGTCGGGCTGACCGTCGGAAGCTGGACCGAATTGCCGGAAGTGGCGAAGCAGCAGATGGAGAAATATTTGGGCAAGGTTGTCTCGGTGGACGTCCATGAACCGGATACTGGCGAACGGGACAAGCGGTTCGCCGATATCACCATCGCGTATCCCGACCTGAACTTCAGCCGCGACCTCCCCGCCCTGCTCGTCACGGTGTTCGGAAAGCTCTCGATGGACGGCAGGATCAAGCTGCTGGACCTACAGCCGTCCTCCGAATTCCTCTCGGCGCTGCCTGGACCGAAATTCGGCGCAGCCGGCGTCCGGGACCTGCTCGGCGTCCGCGACCGACCGCTTGTCATGAGCATCTTCAAGTCCGTTGTCGGCTTCGATTTGGACAACCTGCGGGAGCAATTCCTGCAACAGGCGCTCGGCGGCGTCGACCTGATCAAGGATGACGAGATCCTGTTCGAGAACCCGCTCAGCCCGCTGGAAAAACGCGTTCCCGCGTGTATCGCGGCGGCCCGGGAAGCCCAGCAGCAAACCGGTCAGAAGCTGATTTACTTCACCAATTTGACCGGCCCCACCTTCAAGCTTCGGGACAACGCCCTGAGGGCGATCGAAGCGGGTGCGAACGGTCTGCTGTTCAACGTGCTTGCCTACGGTTTCGACGCGCTGGCCGGTCTGGCTGCCGATCCGGACATCGCGGTCCCGATCGCCGCCCATCCGGCCATGGCGGGCGCCTTGTACCCTTCCCCGCATTACGGCATCGCCGCCCCCTTGCTGCTCGGCAAGCTGATGCGGCTCGCGGGCGCGGACCTGTCCCTCTTCCCTTCGCCCTACGGCTCCGTCGTCATGCCGAAGGAAGAGAATCTGGCCGTCCGGGACGTCCTGCTGGACGCCAAATTGCCGCAGAAACCGGTGCTTCCGGTTCCGTCCGCGGGCATCCATCCGGGACTGGTCCCGCTCATTCTGCGCGATTTCGGTCCGGAGGTCGTCGTGAACGCGGGCGGCGGCGTGCACGGTCACCCCGGCGGGGCGGCAGCGGGCGGACGGGCGTTCCGCCAAGCCGTTGACGCGGTTCTCGGCGGAATCCCGCTCGAGGAATACGCGGTCAACCATGCCGAGCTGAAAACCGCCATCGATCGCTGGGGGGTACGGACCGCTTGAGCCCATCTTGCGCAAACACCCGTTTTCCCCGGCCGCCCGTGCTGTTTTGCGATTTCGACGGGACGATCACGTTAAGCGACAACATCGTCGCCATCATGAAGAAGTTCGATCCGCCCGGCGTGAAGGAGATCATCGACGGGATCGTCGGCGGAACGAAGTCGATCCGCGAGGGCGTCGGGGAAATGTTCGGCTTGCTCCCTTCTTCCGAGAACGAGGAAATCCGCTCTTTCGTCCTGGAGACGGCAGGCATCCGGCCGGGCTTTCCCGAGCTGCTGGCCTGGTGCAAAGAGCACGAAGTTCCCTTCTACGTCACGAGCGGAGGCATCGATTTCTTCGTGTATCCGCTCCTCGAGCCGTTCGGCATTCCGGCGGACCATATTTATTGCAACGGCAGCGACTTCGAAGGCGAGAGGATCCGGATCACGTGGCCGCACGCGTGCGATGACGAATGCTCCAATGATTGCGGGATGTGCAAAGCGACGATCATCCGCCGTTTCCCGCGCGACCGGCACTACCGCATCCTGATCGGCGACAGCGTCACCGATTTCGCCGGCGCCAAGCTTGCCGATCTCGTATTCTCGCGTTCCCATCTCACGGACAAATGCCGGGAGCTCGGCCTGCCGCATATCCCGTTCGAGACGTTCCACGACATCATCCGTCACCTGGACCAAGGAGGCCCGTCTTCATGAGCTTCGCCCTTATTCCGCTCGAAGAGAAGCAGCGCGTAATCGGCGAGTTGTCGGCGATCAAAGCCGATTTCGCTTCCCGCGGCTGGTTCGCCGGCACGAGCGGCAACCTGTCGATGCGCATCGGCGATTACCGCCCCGATGCGTTCCATTTCGCGGTGACCGCGAGCGGCAAAGACAAATCCAAATCGACGCCCGAGGACTTCCTGTTCGTCGACCAGACGGGCAAAGCCTGCGAGACGACTCGGATGAAGCCGTCCGCGGAAACCGTCATCCATTGCGAAATCTACCGGCTTACGGGCTGCGGCGCCATTTTCCACACCCATACCGTGTTCAACAACCTGATCTCCGAGTGGTTCTGGGAGCGCCGCAGCGTCCCGATCGAAGGCGTCGAGCTGATCAAGGCGTTCAACATCTGGGACGAAGAAGCCGTGATCGATGTGCCCATCGTCTCCAATTTCGCCGACGTGCCCCGGATCGTTCCGGAAGTGACCGAGCGGCTGAATCCCCGGATTCCCGGCATCCTGCTGCGCAAACACGGCATCTACGCCTGGGGCGAGGACGCGTTCGCGGCCAAACGGCATCTCGAGGCGTTCGAATTCCTGTTCGAGTACGCGTATCGCTGGGAGCTCCTTAAGGCCGGAAAAAAATAACGCAAATGAAAACCCGCCCGAAACCGCAAGGTCTCGGAGCGGGTTCATTTTTCGTTTTGTACGCTTTTTCGAAGGTCTCTTGCACGTTCTTTCGCCTGTTCAATAAGCAGCGGTCCCCTGCGACCGGCTGAAGCCGTGATAACGCGTACCCTGGAACGACAGCTTGCCCATGTCGCCTTCGGCCAGCATGCCGAATTCCCTGCCGTCCACCCGGAACTCCATCCGGTCCCCGCTTTCCACTTCGAACGTGACGTAGTAAGACGTGCTGGAATGGAAGGACGTGTGGTTGGAGTCCCCATCGTCGTGGTGATGATGCGACACGTGCGTCCGTTTGCTCACGAGGCGGGCCTCCACGGATAACAGCGGTTGCCCGTTGTTGCGGTTCCATTGCGCGAAACCCCTGATCGCGCTGAAGGCGATAATCCCCAATACGGCTGCAAAAATCAACGGTACGATCGTTCCCAATGCGCCGAACTCACTACCGAACACGCCGAATCCCGGATCGTTCCCGAACATGCCTCCACCTGTCCTCCGCACACGAATTTGCTGAAATTCTCCTATCTGATACATACGACGCGATTGTCCAAAAGTTACTCACCCGGACAAAAAAAATCCCCTCGGTCTCGGCAAGCAAAGGGAGGTCGCGGGAAGTCACGGCGTGCCGGCTGCGTGGGACAAACCCGCCAAGGGAGCCATCCACTCCACCCAATAGTACAACGTGATCAGAGTGAAAGCGAGAGACGTCGGAATGACCAGCACCGTAACGCGGACGTACTCCTTCCAGCCCACTTTGACTTTGTACGTCCGGAGAATATGCAGCCAAATCAGCGAAGCGAGCGTGCCGACCGGCAGCAGCAGGGAACCGATGTCGCTGCCCACGACATTGGCCAAATAGGCGATTTTGAGCGAAATCGGATCCAGGTTCATCTGCGTCAAGGCCAGCGTACCGATCATGAGCGCCGGATGGTTGTTGAACAGCGTAGACATGAGCGAGACGAGTCCGCCCATAAGGAGGCTCGCGTTCAGGAGGCTGCCCGATACCGCGGGCTTCAGGTGTTCTACCAGCAGCTCGGTCAGCCCGATGTTGTTCAATCCGTAAATGATCACGTACATGCCGAAAGCAAACAAGAGGATATGCCACGGCGTTTTTTTCAGCATGTCCGTCGGCGGGATCCGCAGCTTCCACCATCTCCAGCCGAGAAGCAGGACCGAACCGGTCACGGCGACGATCTCGATCGGTATCCCGAAGTAAGAAGCAACGAACAAGGCCATCCGCAGCAGGAATACGAACAGGAAAATCCGGAACATGAGCCGATTCCTTCTTTTCTCGTAGACGGGCAAAGGCTTCTCCATCAGCGGATGGCGGATCGGGACGCCGGGAGCATGTCCCGGCTTTCGGGCGGAACCGTTCAGGCGACGGGGAATGTCCCGCGCGGTGACGGCAAAAAGCATCGCGAACAGAAACAGAAGACCGAGCATGGCGGGCACGAACATAAGCAAAGTGTACATGTACAAGTCCATGCCGACGATTTTGAGCGAGATGAGGTTGACGATGTTGCTGACGCCGATCGGGGCGCTGGACGCGGTGGCAATCAAGGCGCCGGACAGCAGATAAGGAATTTTCTGGTGGTTTTTGAGCCCGAGCCGGTTCAGCAGGATGATCAACATCGGCGTCGTGATGAGGATGCTTCCGTCATTGTTGAAGAAGAGCGTCATCAGGAAACAGACCAGATTCACGTAAACGAACAGACGATAACCCGAGCCTCGCGCCCGTGCCGCCAGCCCCTCTGCCGCCCAGTGGAAAAATCCGATGCTTTCCAGCACCATGGCGATGACGATGGTGGCGATGATCGTGATCGCCGCTCCGCTCACGGTCTCTCCGATCTTGACCAGATCCGGCCAGACGACGCTCCCGGACATGAGGACGAGCAAGGCGCCGCCGGTCGCGGGGATCGCTTCGTTCAACCCCTTGGGGCGCCACATGATGAGCATGACCGTGAGCAGAAACGAGAAAATCGTAAGGGAGACGACGGCGGGCTCGTGCACGGATCGTCACCTCTTCTGTCGGCGTTGCCGATCTCCCTTACTCTTTGCCCGCATACCCGGCAAATATCGAAGCCGAATGGACGGCCGCCACAGTCGGCACGTTCTCCTCCTTCAGGACGGGAACGGATGCGGCTTCCGTTTCTTCCACGTTATCTAGAGGGGCGGAATGAACGGGAGGTCTGAGCAAGACGTACAGCAGAACCGCGGACATGGTCATGGGAATCAGCAGTAGCCATTCCAAGGAACTTCGCCTCCTTTCCCAACCTTCCCCGAACATTCGTCACGAGAGGTTGTCTATATTGCATGTTTATGAGAAGGGGCGCGATAGGGTTCTAATGACAATGCCTGATTGATGCACATTTGTTCGTTTGTACGCCATTCCGTTCTACCCCCGCATGCCGAAAAAAAAACCGCCTGCACGTATGCGCGGCGGGTATTACTCGACCTTTCGGAACGGATGGAGGAAACGCCTATCTGCCGGTCCGGAATTTCTGCGTATGGACGCGGGCTTCCTCGACGTTCGTCACCCGGTTGCGGCTCCACTCGAGCAAAATCCTGTCCATATAGCGGAAATGGAGCTTGCCGGCGAAAACCGATTCTTTGAGCGCGAACAGCACCAAATCCTCGTCATAGCCGTCCTTGTCCAGCCAGCCGTTGATCGTTTCGATCTCCATGGGCGACAGCGGGCGGCCGAATTCCTGTTCGAACACCGCGAACAGGTTCGTGGCGCCGCCGAACACCGCAGTTTTGGAAACGGACGTCCTCGCGGGGCTTCGCGGGTCCGAAACGTCCAGTGGGGCAGCCGGCGCTTCTCCGCCGCCCGTGCGGAGAGGGAGCTCGCCGGCCGCGAGCAGCGCCCCGATTTTGTGGAACAGGCCGGACAGGTTGTAGCGGTCGGACAACACCCCCGTCACCGGATCGACCACCTCGTCGATGCCGACCAGCCCTTGCTTCACGAGCTTCTGCATCGCCTGTCCGACGACGGAAGGCGACGATCCGAGCCGTTCCTGCAGCTGCTCCATCGTCGGAAACTCGATCTGCTCCAGCTGCCGGAACGCAAGCAGCTGGATCAGCAGCATTACTTCCGTATCGGTGAGCTTGAGCGCCCGGTACGTTCGAAGCAACGCATAAGGAATGCTGACCGCGCCGTCCTGATACGCTTCCGCCAATCCGCGGGCAATGCCTCCCCGATCGTCCATTCGTCCGCCTCCTTTTTTTTGCTGGGGGCTCCTCCAAAAGGAATCGCAATACGCTTCGAAGCATCGCGTCGCTTTTGGGGGGACCGGGTTAGGGATATAAACGATACAGCATGCGCGGGAACGCGATCGTCTCCCGGACGTGGTCCAATCCGCAAATCCAGGATACGGTCCGCTCCAGCCCGAGTCCGAAGCCGGAGTGCGGCACGGTGCCGTAACGGCGCAAATCCAAATACCACTGGTACGCTTCCGGCGACAGGTGATGCTCCTTGAAGCGTTCCGCCATCAGCTCCGGATCGTCGATCCGCTGCGAGCCGCCGATGATTTCGCCATAACCTTCCGGAGCGATCATGTCGGCGCAAAGCACGACTTCCGGGCGCTTCGGGTCCGGCTTCATATAGAAGGCCTTGATTCCCTTCGGATAATGCGTGATGAAGATCGGGCGGTCGAACTTGCCGGCAAGCGCGGTCTCGTGGGGAGCGCCGAAATCTTCTCCCCAAGGCAGCTCCATGCCGAGCTCCTGCAGCATCCGGATGGCTTCATCGTACGTTATGCGCGGGAAAGGCGGCTTTACCCGCTCCAGCGCGGCGATGTCCCTCTCGAGCGTCTCCAGCTCGGGTCGGCAATGCTCCAGCACCTGACTGACCACGTGCGAAACGAACCGCTCTTGAATCCTCAGGTTCTCCTCGTGATCCACGAAAGCCATCTCCGGCTCGATCATCCAGAACTCGATCAGGTGCCGGCGGGTCTTGGACTTCTCCGCCCGGAACGTCGGACCGAAGGAGTACACTTTGCCGAGCGCCATGGCGGCCGCTTCCATGTAGAGCTGACCGCTCTGCGTCAAGTAGGCGTCCTCGTCGAAATACTTGATATGGAACAGCTCGGTTGTTCCTTCCGCGGAGGAAGGCGTCAATATCGGCGGATCCACGAGCGTGAACCCGTTCTCGTCGAAAAATTGCTGGACGGCCGAGATGATGCGGGCCCGGATGCGCATGATCGCCCGCTGTCGCGGCGCGCGCAGCCAGAGATGGCGATGGTCCATCAGAAAATCGACGCCGTGCTCCTTGGGGGTGATCGGGTAATCCTGCGTGATCTGGATGATTTCGAGGCCGGTCACTGCAAGCTCATAGCCGGATTTGCCGCGCGGGTCTTCCCGGACGATACCCGTCACGTACAGGGAGCTTTCCTGCGTCAGCCTCCCCGCGTGGTCCCAGACCTCCTCCGATACCTCCTCTTTCGTCAGGACGCCCTGAATGAAGCCTGTTCCGTCCCGCAGCTGCAGAAATTGGATTTTGCCGCTGGAACGCCGGCGAGTCAGCCAGCAACCGAACGTGACCGATTGCCCGACATGCGCGCCGGCTTCGGAAATCGTCATCTTCTTCTCCACTTGTCATGTCCCCTTCCCTGTCCCGGATGGACCGGACGATTCCGGCGTCCGCGATTGCGCGACAAGACGGTACGTATCCCGGGCGATAAGCAGTTCTTCGTTCGTCGGAACGACAAGCGCAGCCACCCGCGAACCGTCTGCGGTGATCAGCCGGGGTTCTCCGGAGCGGACGGCGTTGCGCGCTTCGTCGAGTTCGATGCCCAGGAACGTGAGCCCTTCGCACACCCGTTTGCGGAGCACGTCCGAATTTTCCCCGACGCCCGCGGTGAACACCACCGCGTCCAAGCCGTTCATGGCGGCCGCGTAGGCCCCGATGTATTTGCGGATGCGATAGGCGTACATCTCGAACGCGAGACGGGCGCTTTCGTTGCCCGACTCCATCGCCTGAACGACTTCCCGCATGTCGCTGCTGATGCCGGACACGGCCAGCAGGCCGCTGTGCTTGTTCAGCATCGAATTCACTTCGTTCAGCGTCAGTTCTTCCTTGTTGATCGTGTATGGAACGATCGCCGGATCGAGATCGCCGCTGCGCGTCCCCATCATGAGGCCTTCCAGCGGCGTCATGCCCATGCTCGTATCGTACGATTTGCCGTGGAGGACGGCCGTGCAGCTGGCTCCGTTGCCGATATGGCAGACGACCAGCTTCAGCCCGGACACCGGTCGGCCGAGGAATTCCGCCGCGCTGCGGCTTACGTAATCCACGGACGTGCCGTGGAATCCGTACCGCCGGATTTTGTGCTTCCGGTAGAGGACCGTCGGAATCGCGTACAAATACGAGCTTGGCGGCATCGTTTGGTGGAAGGCGGTATCGAACACGACCGCCTGAGGCACATCCGGCAAGTTCGACTCCACGGCGGAGATACCGGTCATATGGGCCGGATTGTGCAGCGGCGCGAGATCGAACAGCCGCCGGATTTCGAGTTTGACTTCGGGCGTCACGAGGACCGATTCGCCGAACGATTCCCCTCCGTGTACGACCCGGTGCCCGACCGCTTCGATGTCATGGATCGTACGGAGCACGCCGAACTCCCGGTGCGTGAGCATGTCCAGCACCTTCCTCACCGCGGTCGTATGGTCCAGGATTTCGCTCACTTCCCGGACTTCCGGCCGGTTGCCGGGTTCGTGCGACAGGATCGACGAATCCATGCCGATCCGCTCCACTCGGCCTTTGGCGAGAATGGACTCGTCCCTCATATCGTACAGCTGGTATTTGAGCGACGAGCTTCCGGAATTGATCACCAGCACGTTCATGACGTCCGCTCCCCGTCCTTGCCGTATTGGAAAAATCCGGTGCCCGTTTTGACGCCGAGCTGGCCGGCCCGCACTTTTTTCTTCAGGAGGAAGGACGGCCGGTATTTCAGCTCCCCGTATTCGCGGAACATCCGCTCGAGCGCGGCCAGCACGGAATCGAGCCCGAAGCGGTCGGCCATCTCGAGGGGGCCGCGTTCGAATTGATATCCGATCCGCATGGCAGTGTCGATATCCTCCGGTGACGCGACCCCTTCTTCCAACAGATGGAGCGCCTCGTTGATCAGCAGGCAGATGAGGCGCGTCGTGACGAAACCGGGCGATTCGTATACCATTACGCCTTTTTTGGAGAGCACCGTTTCGATGAAGTCCTTCGTCCGACGGAAAGTGTCGTCCGACGTCTGCAGGCCCCGGATGATTTCCACGACGTCGACCCGGAACGCCGGGTAGACGAAGTGCATGCCGATGACCCGTTCCGGAAACGCGGCCTGGCCCGCGAGCTCGGTCAAGCTGAGCGTGGACGTATTGCTTGCGAGCACGGAGCTCTCCGGCAAGCAGCGGTCCAATTCCTCGAACACTTGCTTTTTGATTTCCAGATCCTCGCTGACGGTCTCGATGACCAGATCGCACTCGCCGAGATCCTGAAGCGTTTGCTGCTTATGTATCCGGTTAAGGATCAGTTTTTTCTCTGCGGCCGTGATCGCCCAGCGTTCCATTTGGCGGTCCAGGCTGGCTTCGAGCAGGCCCATGGCCGATTCGAGCTGTTCCGGAGATTTCTCCAAGAGCAGCACGTCGAGCCCCTTCACCGCGAGCATTTCCGCGATGCTGCGGCCCATCGTGCCGGCACCTACGACTCCGATTGTGCGAAACATGCTGCATTTCCTCCCTGCGATGTTGAACGGTTCCGAAACCGGAACAGTTCCATCTTATCACAACCGCGCGCGGCGCGGTAATGAGTGTCGTGACGGTTCCCTTACAAATCCCCGGTAAAGAAAAAAAATCGTCCGGCGGCTTCTCGGCCCCGGACGACGACTCGCGTCAAGTTAGGGTTGTTCGCGGGACAACTCCCGCATGTCGTTGATCCATTTTTCCACGTAATCGATTTTGTCGTTCTGGGCCCACTGGATCATGACCACGGACTCCCGGCCGGCCAGCTTCACGGTAACCGCCTCGGATAACGGGGCCCCGTCACGTATCGAGTAAACGCGGATCTCCGTTCCCGTCACCAC
The DNA here is from genome assembly GCF_019400745.1 of Cohnella sp. CFH 77786. GTDB lineage: Bacteria > Bacillota > Bacilli > Paenibacillales > Paenibacillaceae > Cohnella. The sequence continues at coordinate 68,826 of NZ_WJIB01000006.1, forward strand.
CCCGAGGACGGTCCCATACATGAAGGCGTCCTTCGCTCCGGGTTCGATTTTCTGGATCTCCTCCCAGCTCAGCGCCAGCCGGTCATGTTTCACGATCGTATCCGGCAGAGCGGTCGCCAGAATATCGCCTTCCCGCGAAGTCGCCACCCACTGGCCGGGGTTGCGGCTAATGCCCCATTGTTCGGTTCCCGCAAGCTCCGGCTCCGCATTCTCGAACAGCTTGACGAGCGGAATGTGCGGTTCCGCCTCCGGAACTTTCCCCTTCGAATTGATTTGATTGATGTTCTTGACCCAGGCATAAGCTTGCGAGTTGCCTTTCCCGTCAAGGACCGTCGATTCGATGGAAAGGTAGGTGTTCCCCGCGTACATGACCCTTTCCGACAAGAGACGGTCGGGGATCTGAACGGAGGCTTCGCTTGACTGGCGATTCCGGTTCGTCACCTGGACCGCCTGCAGAGCCTGCCTCCCATCCTGGGTCGAGACGGTGGAAATTTTCCAGAAATTTTGCCCGAACGGCACATACAGCCCTTCGTTTTCCGCCCAAAGCTTGAGCTTATCGGGATCCGAACCCTCCGGAGCGACGAGCGCGGTCCGGTACGTGCTGGTCGTAAACGCCTTACGCTCGTTCCGATCGGCTCTCAAGCCGATGAGAAGCGCGTATTTCTTCGTCGGCTGAACGGTTTCCTGCGGCGAAGGCGAAGCGGTGACGGCTTGCACGGACGGAGCAGCCGCGCGGTCCGGAAGCGTCGCCGGATTCTTCAGCGCATGCCACAGCCATACGCCGAGAAGGATGGCCGCGAATGCCGCGAGCGTCACGGCCGGCATCCGCCAAGAGGCGGTCCGCGGCCGGCGTTGTCCGCCCTCCCGCTCCTCCGCGATCCGGTCCTTGATCCGCTGCCTCAGCCGCTGGTCGAACCCTCCTCGGGCGAACGGACCCTGACCCAGCTGCTCCTTGATTTCCTTGTCAAACGGATCCATGTTCGCTCATCTCCTTCATTTTCGCAAGTTTCTGGCGGGCGTGGAACAGCCGCGATTTCACGGTTCCTTCGGTCACGCCGAGCACGTCCGCCATTTCTTTCATCGATAGCTGATGATGGGCGAACAGGATGATGGCTTCCCGGTACTTCGCAGGCAGCTTGAGCACCAGGGCCCACATGTCGTTCACGGCCCATTTTTCCATCGTTTCCTGTTCGACCGACCGGTTAACCCCCCGCTCCTCCATCCAGTCGGACAAAGTCACCTTGCGGAAGAATGCCGAACGCTGAAAGTCGATGGCCGTGTTGCGCGTGATCGTGAGCAGCCAGGTTTTGACGGAGGCATCCCGGCGGAACGAATGGAGGTGGCGGTACACCTTGATGAACACTTCCTGGGTGATGTCGTCGGCCATGTCCCATTTGCGGGTAATGCTGTAGGCGTAATTCCAGACTTCCTTGCCGTAGGCCGTCATCAATTCGTCCAGCAGCGCCTTCGGATCGTCGGTCTCGACCATGTATTTCAAGTAATCCAAATTCGTCTCGGAGTTCAAAACCTTGCACCTCGATTCTTAGACGATCCGAACCCGGATCCGGTTCAATGATTCGGACGCCAGCCAGGCCGATAAAGTTTCTTTGCATGATCACGCCGCTTGAAATGAATCAGCAGCCCGATGCTCGGACGGGCAAAGCGGAAGTCGAGAATCGCTGAAATTGATCGAACGGCAGCTATGTATAATCACTACGTTCGCGGCATCCGCCCGTCCGACAACGATTTTCCGAAACAAAAAACGAGTGATGGGGAAGGCTTCGCCCACGGTGAAATGGTTAGAGGCCTCATCCACACTCGTTGTGTATCCCGTGTCATCGGTCACCGGCTTCCTCTTGAATTTTGACATACCGCCCAAGGAATTGGCAAGACTTCTCTTGGAGAGCGAAGAAGCTGCACCGGCGTTAAATGCCGTTGCAGCTTCCTCGGAAATCATGATGCGGCCGAATCGGGAGAAGTCTTCCCGAGGCATTCCCGCAATCGGTCGCCCGACAACGTCTCTTCTTGGACAAGGATCGACAGCAGCTGATCGAACTTGTCCCGGCTCGCGCTAAGATATTCGCGGGTACGTTCCATCAAGCCGTCCAAAATGCTGGCGTTTTCCCTCGCCCATTCTTCCTTGGTCAGCGCCTGCGGATGGATGATCCCAAGCTCAGACATGCCGGACTCGATCAGCGTTCGGACGATGTCCGTAGCCTGCTCGAAATCGCCTCGCGACCCCGTGCTTCGCCCGCCGTAAATCAATTCCTCCGCCGCGGCTCCGCCGAGCGCGATCATGATCTGGTCCTCCAGCGTCTGCTTCGTGTACAGGTAACTGTCCGCACGGGGATGATGGCGTACATAGCCAAGCGCTTGGCCGCGCGGCGTCAACGACACCTGCGCCACGCTGCCGGGGCGAAGGGTCTCCGCCATGATCGCGTGGCCGAGCTCGTGCATGGCCACCCGTTCGCGCTCTTCGCGCGTCGTCTCGCGGTCGGTCCGCTCGCCCATCATCACTTTATCGACCGCTTGCGTCAGGTCGGATTGGCTCAGTCGATCGCGGTCCTCGCGAAGCGCGTAAATCGCGGCCTCGTTCATGACGCTCTCGAGCTGCGCCCCCGAGAAGCCGAACGTTTCCTCGGCCACGCGTACCAGGGAAACGTCCTCCTCCAGCGGTTTATTCCGGGCGTGCAGCCGCAGAATATGCTCGCGCCCTTTCTTGTCCGGCAAGTCGACCTGAATATGGCGGTCGAACCGGCCGGGGCGAAGCAGGGCAGGATCCAGCAGCTCCTTGCGGTTGGTCGCCGCAATGAGCAGGATGCGGATCGATTCGTCGCCCTGAATGCCGTCCATCTCGGTCAGCAGCTGGTTCAGCGTTTGGTCGTATTCCCGGTGCTGGCCGCCGCCGTCGCGCTTGCCGCCGATGCCGTCGATCTCATCGATGAACACGACGGCGGAATGGCGTTTCAGCTTCGCGGCTTGGCTGCGTGCCTCCTTGAACAAATCCCGGATCCGGCTGGCGCCTACGCCGACGTACATTTCGACGAATTCGCTGCCGGAAGCGGCCACGAACGCCGATTGCGTATAATGCGCGGCCGCTTTGGCCAGCAGCGTTTTGCCCGTCCCGGGAGGTCCCGTCAGCAAAATCCCTTTCAACGGGCGAATGCCCAATTTCCGGATTTCCTCGCGTTTGACCATGAACTCGAGCGCTTCGACCAATTCCTTCTTCGCCTGCTCCTGCCCCCCGATGTCCTCGAAGGAAAGGAATTGCGGCGCTTTGGCCGGGCCTTTCCTGCCCACGGAGCCGACGGCCATTCCCCCTCTGGCTTTCGTGAGGAAGAAGAGCGCGGCCGCGACCATCGCGAACGTGACGATCGGCATCGCGGGAACCCCGATATAGATCAGGAACAGCAGGAGAACGAAAACGAAGCCGATCGCGATCTCTTTGCCGTACGTTCTCCAATTACGCATTCTGCCATACCCCCAAGGTTGCTGGTTGGCGGGGCAGCACGATGAATTTCGCCGACTTTCCGTCCGTCAACCGGATATACACGTTATCGTCGTCCATGCCCGTCGCGGCGGTCACGCCGGGATAATGCCGGGAAAGCTTGTCCATCGCGGTCCGAATGCCCGAGTAACGATGGGTTTCCATCGCCTCCGCGACGTCGAACAGCGAGTCGTTCCAGGCTTTCTCCAGCTTGGAAGACGTGTCGGATTCCACGTTCAGCGTAAGCTTTCTGCCGCCGATCTGATCGGCTCCTTCCAGCTTGACCCTCCGGTACACGTCAGCCAAATCCGCATCGGGCTTGAGCTTTACGTCCACGACGACTTCGCCGGATGTCATGGAAGCCGAAGCGGACTGCACGCCCGGCAAGGAAGCCGCGACGCGGTCGAGCGGTTGTTCGACGGCATAATGGCGGTACGCGGTCCATCCGCCGAACAAAATTGCCGCGGATACGGCCGCGGTCAACGTCAGCGGCATCATTTTGATTTTCATCTCGTATCCCCTCCTTTAACGGGTGAATCGTAAACGGATATAGGATGAAACGTAAACATTTCAATACGCGTGTAGCAATAAGTATATCAAATATTGATAGACTCGTGGTCATAAAAACACTGGTAACCGGACCAAGTAAAAAACCGCCCCGGCTGGCGACCCGAGCGGCAACGGATGATAGGCAACCATTTTGGCGGCATATAGCAGTTGTGAGCCGCTATTTTCACGGATTCGCCGAGGAGCATGCGAATAACGTCTTCGGAAGTCACTACAGCGTTCGTAGTCGGGGGTTTCGCAGAAATAACGTCTCCGGAAGTCACTACAGCGTTCGTAATCGGGGGGTTTCGCAGAAATAACGTCTCCGGAAGTCACTACAGCGTTCGTAGTCGGGGGTTTCGCAGAAATAACGTCTCCGGAAGTCACTACATGAACGGGAGCACCAGAACCGTAATCGGTTCTCCTCTCGTTTCCCCATCACCGCTCCCCGGAAACGTATACATTCTACCATGGCGAAAAAACCGCCCCGCTCGCCCTCGGCTGGAGGATGAACGCGGCGGTTCCGTTTCCGCTACTGCCCCGGCAAGTCGTAGCTCTTGATCAACGTGCCGTCTTTGAACGAATAGAAATCGATGCCCTGCTGAGCGGTTCGGGGCGTCTTTCGGTAGCGGATTTCCCACACCGGCCGGTTCGCGAACCAGCCCGGCAGCACGCGGATCGGCACCGCGGAAGGACGTTCGGACGCGAAATGCTCCCGGATCCGGGACTCCGAGAAGCCGTCCGACAGCTTCTCCTTCACGATGCCGTCTTTCCGCTCCCACAAGATCCATTCCTGGCCGTCCTTGTCTTTGCCCATGACCACCCAGACGGACTCGTCCCAAATATGCCATACGGCCCGGTCAACCTGAGCGAGTCCGCCTTCGGTTATGGCCGCCTGGATCGCGCGGTTCTCGTCTGCGCGGTATCCGGCATCGGCGGAACGGACGTGCAGAACGGCCGCAACTGCCAGCAAGACAAAGAACGACACTCCCGCAAAAAGAATCCGTCCCATCGACAGGGCGGGCAGCCGGCGATGGCTTTCGGTTCGGCTCAGGCTCATCCGCGAAGCCTCTCGAAGCGCGCCTGCGCCTCATGTCGGATGCGTTCCTCGTCCAGCGTGAGCAATTCGCCGTTTCGGAGCAGCTGCCGGCCGTCGGCCCACACGTGTTTCACATCGGCGCCCGAAGCCGCGTAGACCAAGTGGGAGATCATGTCGGTCCGCGGCACGAATCGGGTGTTCGAGGTCGATACCGCGATGAAATCCGCCTTCATGCCCGGGCGAAGAACGCCGGCGACCCCGTCCAAACCGAGCGCACGAGCGCCGTTAACGGTTCCGAGGCGCAGCGCTTCGGCAGCCGGAATGACCGTCGGATCGCCGGTTACTCCTTTATGCAGCAAGGCCGCCAGCCGGATTTCCTCGAACAGGTCCAAGTTGTTGTTGCTGGCGACGCTGTCCGTGCCGAGTCCCACGGTTACGCCCGCCGCCAGCAGCTGCGGCACGCGGGCGACGCCGCTGGCCAGCTTCAGGTTGCTGACCGGGTTGTGCGAAACGGCGACCTTGCGCTCGGCGAGGAGGGCGATCTCCTCGTCCGTGAGGTGTACGGCGTGCGCCACGAGCGCGGGCCGGCTGAAAAAGCCGAGCCGGTCCAGATGCTCCGGCGGGCGGACGCCGTAATCACGTACGTTCTGCTCGACTTCGAAGCGCGTTTCCGACATGTGCGTATGGAGCGGCAAGTCCAGCTCGTGCGCCGCTTCCACGACTTTGACGATAAAATCCGGAGGACAGGTGTAAGGGGCGTGCGGGCACATCATGACGGTAATCCGCCCGTCCGCCGCGCCGTGCCATTCCTTCGCGAAGGTAACGGCATCGTTCAGCTTGGCCTTCTGCACGTCTTCGGGCACCATGCCGATCATGCCGCGGGTCAGCACGGCGCGCATCCCTGACGCTTCGACCACTTCCCCGACCCGGTTCATATGGTCGTACATGTCCAGGAACGTCGTCGTCCCACTTTTGATCATTTCCGCGGCCGCAAGGGCGCTTCCCCAGTAAACGTCGTCTCCGTTGAATTTCGCTTCCATCGGCCACATATGGTTTTGCAGCCAATCCTGAAGCGCGAGATCGTCCGCGTATCCGCGCAGCAAGGACATCGCGGCATGGCCGTGCGTGTTGACGAGTCCCGGCAGGAACAGCAAATCCCGGCCGTCGAGCGTTTCGGAAACGGACTCCAGCCATTCGGCGGGCGGTTCCCCCTCGCCGATCTTCGCGATGCGCGTTCCTTCGACCGCCATCCATCCTTGGATCAACGGGCGGTTCTCGTCCGCCGTGGCGAAAATCCCGTTTCGAACCAGCCATCTATTCATCGTCTGCGTCCCCTTGTCCTTTACGCTTTTCATAATCCATGTAATACGCCAAGCTGAGAAGCTCCGCGGTAAAATCCGCGTAATGAATCCGGACGTCGCCCGGCACCTTCAGCACGGACGGAGCGAAATTCAGGATGCCCTTCATGCCTGCCGACACGAATTGATCGGCCACGTTCTGCGCTTCGACCGCGGGAACGGTGATGATCCCGATCGCGATGCCGAGCCGGCTCACCGTCTCCTTCAGCTCCGACATCGGCTGCACCGTCATGTTGTTGATTTGGGTACCCGTCTTGCCCGGATCCGCGTCGAACACAGCCACGATTTTCATGTTGTCCTTGGTATACATATTATAGTTGCACAATGCCCGCCCCAAGTTGCCGGTGCCGACGAGCCCGACGTTTAGAGGTTTGTCGAGTTTCAGGATATGCCGGATTTTCTCGATCAGATACGCCACGTTATACCCGACGCCCTTGCGCCCGAATTCCCCGAAATAGGCGAGGTCCTTGCGGATTTGGGCCGGATTCAGGTCCAACTTCTCCCCCAGGTCCTGCGAGGATACGGTTTGCACGTCCGAATGGCTGAGCTCGTTAAGGAAACGTAAGTAGACCGGCAGCCGCCGAACGACCGCCTCCGAAATTTTCTCCTGCTTCATCCCGCTTCTCCTCCCTCGTCCGTTTGTTCCGCGTCCAGCCATTGCTTTATTCGGGCGGCCATGCCCGCTGTCGGCAAATGCTCCATTTTCGGTCCCGGCAGCGAATACAGAAAGTATTTTCCGTAGCTCGTATCGAGCACGCGGGTGTCGTACAGAATGACGATGCCGCGGTCGGTGGCGGTTCGGACCAGACGGCCGAACCCTTGCTTGAAGCGGATAACGGCTTGCGGCAGGGACAGCTTCATGAACGGATTCTTTTTCTCCGCCTGCAGCTTCTCCGACTTCGCCTCCACGACCGGATGGTTGGGCGGCTGAAACGGCAGCCTCACGATCGCGAGGCAGGTGAGCGCGTCCCCCGGCAAGTCGACGCCTTCCCAGAAGCTGCTCGTACCGAGCAACACCGAAGCCGGCTGTTCCCGGAATTGCTTCGTCAAGCGGCTGCGGCTGGAGCCGTCGATCCCCTGGCCGAGCACCTGGATCCCGGCAGGCTCGAGGCTCTCCTTCAGCGGTCCGTACACCGTCTTGAGCATGCGGTGGGACGTGAACAGAACGAGCATGCGGCCGCCTACGGTTTGCGCGACGTCCCGCAAGGAATCCGCCAGCGCGTTCACAAACGCGGTATCGCCGTCTTTGCCGCGAATGCCCGGAAAATCCCGCGGAATCAGCACGAGCGCTTGCTCGCGATACCGGAACGGGGAAGGAAGCACCGCGGTGCGGAGACGGCCTGCTTTCTCCGATTCCGTCAGCCCGAGCTGCTCCGTCACGTATTGGAACGATTTATCGACCGTCAAAGTCGCGGACGTCATGACCACGCTCGCCTTGCGGTCGAACAAGCCTTCCTTCAGCAAGCCGCTCACGTCGGCCGGAACCCCGTACATCCACACCGACCGGCCGCGGTATTGGTAATGCGCCTCCGCCCAATAGACGTAATCGGGTTCCGCGAGGGAAACGAACGACGCGGTCTCCGCGCGAACCTCCGCTACATCCTTCAGGACCCCGCTCAGATCGGTCAGCAGGCCCTGCAGCGAATACTCGTCGGTCTCGTCCCGGATCTCCGCCGCCAGCTTCTCCATCGGCCGGACGAAATCGGACATGAGCTGGATCGCGTTTTCCGCATCCACCCGGATCGTCTCCCAGCCATTCGGCAAGGCATCCGGCTTGAGACGCAACGTCAGGTTGCCCGTTTCGTCCGCCGCCGCCTGACTCGCGAGCAGGCCGAACAGCGCTTCCGTCCAGCGCTCCCATGCCTCGCGGATTTCGCTCAGCTTGGCCCGCATCAGCTCCACCTTCTCGAGCCATGCCGGTGCTTGTTCATGTGCGACGGAGGTCAAAGCACCGGCCAATTGCGGGATCAGGCCGTTCCGGGCATCCCTCCATAACCGCCCAAGCGGCATCGCCAAGGAGTTATAGCCGGTTTTCTGGCCCAGATGCTGTCCCGCCACCTCTTCGAGGTGATGGGCTTCGTCCACGATCAGCCGGTCGTACGAAGGCAGAAGGCGATGTTCGGCCCGCATATCGGTGAACACGAGCGCATGGTTCGTGATCACCAGATCCGCCTTGCCGGTATCGTTGCGCGCCCGGTGATAGAAACATTTGTGGAACCACGGACACGACCGGTTCAGGCACGACGCGGCGTCGCTCGCTACGGCGTCCCATTCGTCCCTGCCCCGTCCCAGGTTGAGCTCCTCGCCTTCTCCCGTAGCCGTTTCCGAGAGCCAGACGACCATCGCCCCGCGTGTGACCGCATCGTCCGCGCCGAGCGAGAAATCCGGGACCGACACGCGATTTTCGAACTTGCGCAGGCACAGGTAATTGCCGCGGCCCTTGAACACGGAAGCGCGGAAAGGTACCGGCAACACCTGCTGGAGCAGGGGAAGATCACGCTGGCGGAGCTGTTCCTGAAGCTGGATCGTATGCGTCGTGACGACGATTTTTTTCGATTCCCTCAGACCATAATAGAGAGAGGGAAGCAAGTATCCCAACGATTTGCCCGTTCCGGTGCCCGCTTCCACGAGCAGATGCGAATCCTGCTCGAGGGACTGCAGCACTTCGCCGAACATGATGTCCTGCCCCTCTCTCTCCTCATAGGCGGGGAGAAGCTCTTTCAGGTTTCGGCGGACGTTCTCCACGAACGCTTCGAACGTCATGCCGGCCAAAGCGCTTGCGGCATCATCCGCTGCGGCCGCGGCGTCATCGCTCCAATCGCCGACCTTCATCGCGAATTGGCGGTGATAATGGTAACCTTGCTCGTCCGCAGCCGGACGGATTTCCCGGTCTTGCAGCGTGAGGGAAATCAGCCATCCGAGATCGCTGCGCTCGGGATCGAACAGCGAGTTTAACCGCTGCAGCGTCAGCATCGGAAGCGAGCGAAGCTTGTTCAAGCCGATCGTGAACAGCTCGGCGGTCGCCAGGGCGTCGCTGTCCGCTTGGTGGGGTCTGTCGTGCCCGATCCCGAACGTCTGCGTCAAGGAAGACAATTGATAGGACGGAAGCGTTGGAAACGTGAGCCGGGTCAGTTCGACCGTGTCCAGCATTCTGCCCGTAAACGGCAAATAGCCGCTTCGGTCCAGAGCCGCTTGGAGGAATCGGGCATCGAATTCCACGTTATGCCCGACGAGCACGGCATCCTGCAAATAAGGCACCATACGGGCCAGCACTTCTTCGATCTCCGGGGCCTCCCGCACGTCCTCGTCGCGGATGCCGGTGAGCTTCGTAATCTCCGCCGGAACCGGCTTCTCCGGCCGCACGAAGCTGGCAAACGCGGAACAGACGGTACCCGCTTCGTCAATGACCGCGAGTCCCGCCTGGATGATTTCGTCCCGGATTTCTGACATGCCCGTCGTCTCGAAATCGAGCACGGCGAATTTCATGAACGACTTCCTTTCTTCAAGAGGGCGGCAAACCCGGCATCAAACCATGGCTTGCAGCTCTGCGCTTCCGAACTGAAGGTGCAGCTCTCCCCCGCCCTTCCGGCAGCTTTCCAGATTTCGCCGGGGATCCGCGAAGGAGGGGTCGGCCTCGATCGCTTTGCGGAAAAATTGCTGGGCTTGCTCCAGCTGCGCGAACACGGCCTGGATACAGCCTAATGCATTATACGCGATCGCCCGCAGTTTCGGCTCGTCCGCCAAAGCCGCGATCAAGCGAAAATGCCGCTGCGCTTCTCCCCACTCCTTGAGGTGCATGCGGGTCATGGCCAAGTACAGGCGCGCCGTCAGCATATCGGGATACGACTTGACCGTTTCCTCGAGCTGAGCGGCCGCCTGGACGAACATTTGCAGTTTGAAATAGCCCTGCCCCTTCTGAAATGCTCCCAGAAGCAACTCGGTCTGGGGGGCGAATGCCCCATGCTGCTCCATTTCCCGAAACGCGGCCAGCTTGTCTTCGAACTGGAGCCAATTTTCCACGATGTCGTCGCTCAGCGCCTTGAGCCCGTTCCATTGTTCCAACAATCGGCCCCGTTCCTCATCGGCTGCGTTCGGATAACGGATGATCAGATCGTCGAGCGTTTCGTGAAGAGTTGCGAACCAATGCCGGATGATGGACATGCCTGTTCCCCCTTGTCGCAGTGGCTGTACTGCTCATTCTGCGTTCCGGGGGATGCTTTCATACGCTTTGCCAAACGGTCGAATGAGGCTCCTCGGCCATCAATTTGACAGGGCGGTTCGAATCGTCCATGATGGCGATTTTCGGCTGGTGCGAGCGAGCCTCTTCGTCCGTCGCGAACCCGTAGGAAATGATGATGACCTTGTCGCCCGGATGCACGAGCCGGGCGGCCGCGCCGTTCAGGCAAACGACGCCGGACCCGCGCGGACCCGGGATGGCGTAAGTCTCGAATCGGGCGCCGTTATTGTTGTTGACGATTTGGACCTTCTCGTCCGGGAGAATGTCCACGAGCTCCATCAAGTCTTGGTCGATCGTCACGCTGCCGACGTAGTTCAAGTTGGCTTCGGTGACGGTCGCGCGGTGGATTTTGGATTTCATCATTTGACGGAACATGTCATTTCACCTCCGAAGGAAACAAGAGCACGTTGTCGATGAGCCGGGTTTTGCCGAAACGGACGGCCAGCGCCACGAGCAGCGGCACCTCGGACTCCCGCAGCGGACGTTCGGCCGGCGGTTGCGTCAGATCCGGATACGTGGCGATTTCCACGTAATCGATATCGGCGAGCGGCTGGGATCGGATGCGGCCCCTGATGCGTACGGCCAGCTCGGCCTCGGTCATGCCGTCCTCGATCCATCCGGGCACTTGCGCAAGCGATTGGGACAAGACGAGCGCTTGTTTGCGTTCTTCCGGGCTTAAGTAAACGTTCCGCGAGCTGAGCGCCAGACCGTCCGCCTCCCGGACCGTGGGACAAGGAACGATATCGACCGGGATATGCAAATCGCGCGTCATCCGGGCGATCACCGCCACCTGCTGGGCATCCTTCAAGCCGAAATAAGCCCTATCCGGCTGCACGATGTGGAACAGCTTGGAAACGACCGTCGCCACGCCGTCGAAATGGCCGGGACGGCTCGCGCCGCACAAGCGGTCGGTCAATTCGGATACGGTGACCTTCGTCCGCATCGGCTCCGGGTACATCTCTTCGACGGAAGGAATGAACACGATATCCGCTCCGGAGGCTTCCGCGAGCTCGACATCCCGCCGTTCGTCGCGGGGATAACGCTCGAAATCCTCGTTCGGGCCGAACTGGAGCGGGTTGACGAAAATGCTGAGCACCGTCAATCCGTTCTCCGAGACCGAGCGCCGGATCAAACTGGCATGGCCTTCGTGCAAATAACCCATCGTAGGCACGAAGCCCACTTCCTGCTTACCGGGCTGACGCCGGCGGAACGCCTCGATTTCTTCCCGAAGCTCGGCGACTCGCCGGACGATTAAGGGGGTCATGGGGCTTCTCCTCCATACAGCCGGACGGATGTGACGGGTTCCTTGGCCGAAGCCTCGTCCAGCGGGAAGCCGTGTTTCTCCTCCGGAAATGCCTGCGATTTGACCTCGGTCACGTACTCCGAAATCGCTTGGCGTATCGTGGCGCCGACATCGGCGTAGGTTTTCACGAATCGTTTGTCCCGGATGCCGGAACCGTAACGAAGCAAATCATGGTACACGAGCACTTGCCCGTCGCAGCTCCTTCCGGCCCCGATCCCGATCGTCGGCACGTTCACCGATTTGGTGACCGCCGCCGCAACCGGTTCCGTGACCAGCTCCAGGACGATGCCGAAAACGCCTGCTTGCTCCAGCGCTTTGGCGTCTTCGAGCAGCTTTTCCGCGTCTTTGCGGTCCTTGCCTTGCACGCGGTAGCCGCCGATCTGATGGACCGACTGCGGCGTCAGGCCCAAATGGCCGATGACGGGAATGCCGGACAATGTCAGCCTGCGGATCTCGTCCGCCAGGTCTGCGCCGCCTTCCATCTTCACGGCGTGCGCTCCGCCCTCCCGCATGAGACGGGCCGCGTTGCGCAGCGTCTCTTCCGGCCCGAGGCGGTACGTCGCGAAAGGCATGTCGGTCACGACCATCGTGCCCGGCGCCCCGCGGACGACCGCGCGGGTATGGTAAATCATGTCTTCCAGCGTGACGGGAACGGTCGTATCGTAGCCAAGCACGACGTTGCCCAAGGAATCGCCGACCAGGATGATGTCGACGCCCGCTTCCTCCGCCAGCATCGCGGAAGGATAGTCGTAGGCGGTCAACATGGCGATCGGTTTCCCCGCTTGCTTCATGGCTTTGATTTTAGGTACGGTTAACGCTTGTTTCATGGGATGGTCCTCCTCTTTCTTGGGATGGTCCTCCGTAATCCTTCCCCAAAAAGTGACGCGGAGCTTCGCAGCGTTTTCCGATTCCTTTTCGGGGACACCTGGTGCAAACAGCAAAAAAACCTTTTGCTCGTCGCAGAAAGGTTTCCGGGCATAGAACGCCAATCACGTCCTTCTGTCTCGGTCCCTTCGGCTCTGAGCAGAATCCGCCGCGAATCTCATGACGGTATTCGGTTCGCTTGCGGTTGCTTGCTTGGCAAGTGCGGTTCGCCGCTTCCGGCCGATACCACCTTGCGCACGTTCAGTATAACACGGACCGCGGCCACCGTCCAATAGACGGCCAAAACCGCTTTACGGGTTCGCCGTTTCGCCCACCTCGGCGGAATACACGGTCCGCTCGGATCCGTCCGGCAGCCGGACGCGCAAGCCGCCCGAATCTTCCAAGCTTTCCGGCACGCCTTCCACCGGTCCCTGCGGCGTATGGAGCACGGCGGGCCGATGCAGCGTGATCGAATGGGCTTCCCACAGCGCGCGGATCGGAGCGAAACCCCGTTCTTCAAACAACGCGTACAGCCGTTCGAACTCGTCCAGCACCGCCGCGATCAGCTCCGCTCGGTCGACCGTAAGGCCGGTAGCCATCTTGAGCGAAACCGCCTTCTCCCGCAGTTCCTCCGGATAATCTTCCTCGTCCAAATTGGCCGAGATGCCCATTCCGACGACGACGTATTTGAGCCGTTCGTCCTCGGCGGCGGATTCGAGCAGGATCCCGCTTATTTTTCTTCCGTTCACCAGCAGATCATTCGGCCATTTAATGCCGATCGGCAGCGGAACCACCCGCGCGATGGCGCGGCTCAGCGCGACCGCCGCGAGCAGCGTGAGCTGCGGCGTCAGCGGAAGCGGCAACTGCGGGCGCAGCAGCAAGCTCATCCACACGCCTTTACCTGCCGGAGAGTGCCACGAGCGGCCCATGCGGCCCCTGCCCCGCGTCTGCCGTTCCGCGATGACCAGCGTGCCTTGCGGCGCGCCGTCTTCCGCCAGCTTGCGGACCTCGTCGTTCGTGGACCCGACCTCTTCGAACAGCTTGACGTTGCGCCCGAACTCGCGCGTCGCGAGCTTCGGAAGCAGTTCGTGCAGAGACAGGCGCGACGGCTTTCCGATCAGCCGGTATCCGAGCCTCGGCACCGCTTCGATTTCATAGCCCTCGGCTTCAAGCTTCCGGATTTGCTTCCATATCGCGGTTCGGCTAACGTTCAGCTTGCGGCTGATCTCTTCTCCGGAGACGTAAGCGCCGGATTCCGCCTCCAGCAGCGATAGCAGCGTTTGTCGGCTCAAGCGGCCCCCTCCATCCGTTACTTCTTCGTTTGAACGATGTATGTCTCGGCAGCCCGAAGCAGCGCGTTCTTCTCGTTCGCGAGCCGTCCGAACGCGGTCTCCTCGAGCAGGTGCCGCAGTAAATGGGAGACCCACGGCCCGGCGGGCATGCCTGCATGCCGGACAAGCTCGTCCCCTCTGACCGCCAATTGCGCGGCCTTAGCGGCCGGCAGCTCGTCCAGCCATTTTTGGTACTTTGCGCCCTCCACCTTCATCGAAAGCCAATCGAGTGCGGCAGCCCGTCCGAAATCGAGCGTCGCCGTCAGGAACGCCCTTCGCACATCCGCTCCCCGTTCCGGCATGGCGCGATGGAACGACAGGGATTTGGCGATTCTCGTTTCCCGTTTGCCGCTGAACTTCAAAGCTTTGCAGAAACGCGCGGCATCCTCGGGATGGGCTCCCGTTCCCGCCAGCCAGGCGATCCACCTTACGTCGGTGTCCGCGATTTCGAGGAGCGGCCGGATCCCTGCCGCCGGACCGGAAACCTGCAATCCTGCCATGACGGCGGGGGGCAGCGGTTCCTTCAAATGCAGCAGCAGCCCGCTTCGCCCAAACAGCGAGCAAGCCCGCGCCGGATCGGCGCCTTCCATCATTTTGTCCCATTCCGAACCGATCCGCTCCATCGCGACTTGGCGCAGACGCGGCCCTTGAGAACGTATGCCGCGCCAGACCGACAACGCGACCCGGAAGCCGAACCCGGCCGCGAAACGGATCGCCCGCACCATTCGCAGCGCGTCCTCGCCGAATCGTTCCCGGGCTTCCCCGACGCAACGGACGATTCCCTCCGCCAGATCATTACGCCCGCCGAAGGGATCGATCCATTCTCCGTTTAAGCCGGCCGCCATCGCGTTGAACGTGAAATCGCGACGGGCCAGATCCTCGCGGATATCGCGCACGAACGCCACCTTGTCCGGCCTTCGCGCATCCGTGTACCCGGACTCCGTGCGGTACGTGGTCACTTCGAACGGCCTGCCGCCGAACATGACGGTCACGGTGCCGTGCTGAAGCCCGGTCGGGATCGTGCGGTCGAACGCCGCCATAACCTCTTCCGGAAGGGCCGACGTCGCGATATCGACGTCATGGAGGGGACGGCCGAGCAAGCGGTCCCGGACGCAGCCCCCGACCAAATAAGCTTCGTGTCCGTGTTCTCCGAGCCTTTGGACGACCTCCATGCCGGCTGACCAGAGCTCCTCATCGCTTTCCGTCATCGCGGTTATTCCACCCTCCTGCGATGTCTTGTCCGCACAAGGACGAGCGGGTCGCCCGAGAGCATTACGCCTGGCAAGCCGTGAACGGCTGCGGCGCGGGAAGGCCGAGCACGCGGTAATAGATTTGCTCGTATTGGGAGCTGATCTTCTGATCGCAAAATTCGCGGTGCGCCCGTTGCAAGCAAGCTTCCCGGAAATCCGCGTACCGCTTCTCGTCACGCAGCAGTTCAACCGCATACGCGCCCATTTCCTCCGTATGGCCGACCGGAGCCAAATATCCCGTGATGCCGTGCTGCACGAGCTCGGGAATCCCGCCGGCCAGCGAACCGATCGTCGGCACGCCGCAAGCCATCGCTTCGAGCGCCACGAGGCCGAAGCTTTCCTTCTCCGAAGGCAGCAGCATGAGATCGGCGATGGAAACGACCTGCGCCACGTCGTCCTGCTTGCCGAGGAACACGACGCGGTCCGTCAGCCCCATGGCCGAAATCTTGGACTGCAGCTTCGGCAAATCGGGACCTTCTCCCACGAGAATCAACTTGGACGGGATTTCGGCGTTCACTTTCGCGAAAATGTCCACGACATCCGGCGTCCGCTTGACCGGCCGGAAATTGGAGATATGCATGAGCACCTTCTCATGCGGTTCCGCGTAATCGCGGCGAAGGTCGGAGCACTCCCTCGGATAGTAGATCCTTTTGTCCACGAAGTTGTAGGTGAGATCGATCGTCTCCGAAATGTCGAGCAGATCGCGGGTTTCCTTGATCAAATCCCGGCTGACCGCGGTCACGGCATCGCTCTTCCGGATGCCTAGCCGGATGATGTCCTTGAGCGCTTCGTCCTGCGCGAGGACGGTGATGTCCGTGCCGTGCAGCGTCGTGACCACCTTCAGCTTGTCGCCGGACATTTGCTTCGCCAAATAAGCGCAAATGGCATGCGGAACCGCATAGTGGACATGCAGGACATCGAGGCCGACGTTGCGGGCGACCTGGTTCATTTTGCTGGCCAACGACAAATCGTAAGGAGGATAACGGAAGACGTAATAATCGGTCACTTCGACCTCGTGGTAGTAGATATTGCGCTGAAATCTGCCCAGGCGGAACGGCATGCTGTGGGCGATAAAATGAATTTCGTGGCCCTTCTCCGCCAAAATTTTGCCGAGTTCCGTAGCGACGACGCCGGAGCCCCCGAGCGACGGATAACAGGTAATGCCGATTTTTAGAGGCCGGTTCATCGGGTTTCCTCCTTGCGTCATCCGATTTATGCTTCTGTCTATTCTATTCCGAACCGGCTTGCCTGCTTGCTCAGAAGAGGTCGAACCGGACCGGGCCTTTGGCGATGAAACCTTCCGCATAGGCGAGCCGATGGGGTTGTCCGAACAGCCGGTCCCGGGCCGCGACGTTGTCCAAATAACCGCGAGTAAGCGGCGTTTCCACCCAATCCGGCTGCAAGCCCGAAGGTTCGAACTGCGACCGGTATGCCCGGAGGGCGGCCATTTTCCGTTCCTGGACGTCGGTAATGTCCACGATAATTGCGGGAGCATGCATGTCGTTAATGAAATAGTAGAACAGGTTGTCGACCGTCCAGGCGGGTTCGTCCGGCAAATAACGGCGCAGCTTGGCGCTAAATACCGCTTCCTCGGCCATTCGGCCGCAAGCGGCGTGATCCGGATGGCGGTCGATGAAGTATGGGGCGAATACCCGTCGCGGACGGTGGCGGCGAATGGCGGACACCAACTTGTCCACTTGTTCCGGTACGGAAGCAAGGCGCCGATCCGGCAGCCCGAGATTCTCGCGGACGGTCAGCCCAAGCACGCGGCTTGCCTCCGCGGCTTCGCGCTGCCGGGTTTCCACGTCCCCGTTGGACGACATTTCGGCATAGGTGAGATCGATGATGCCGACCGTCTGCCCCGCTTGAACGTGTTTGACGATCGTCCCGCCCATGCCGATTTCGGCATCGTCCGGATGCGCGGCGAAAATGAGCAGATCGAGGCCGATTCCGGAATCGCCATTCATGCGTCGATCCCCGGTTTGTACTTATGGACAAGTTCGCGCCAGGCGAAATCTCCCCGCTCGACCGCTTTGACCAATATCTCCGCCGTGGCGATGTTCGTCGCGACCGGGATGCCCTGCACGTCGCAAAGCCGCAGCAGCGCCGTAATGTCCGGTTCATGGGGCTGGGCCATGAGCGGATCCCTCAAGAAGATAATGAGGTCCATCGTATTCTCCGCCACCCGGGCCCCGATCTGTTGGTCTCCGCCCAGCGGTCCGGACATGAAGCGGTGGACCGTGAGATCGGTCGCCTCCATGATCCGGCCGCCCGTCGTACCGGTCGCGTACAACCGGTGAGGCATCAGTACGTGTTCGTAAGCGATGACGAAATTGACCATCTCGTCCTTTTTGCGGTCATGCGCGATAAGCGCGATATCCAACATATGTGCGGAAGCTCCTCTCCGTCAGTCCATCAGGTGTTCGAATCCATAAATCAAGCCGGTTACGGACATGATCTTCTTGATCGCCGTATTGACGCCGGGCATGTACCCCGCCCGATCGTACGAGTCGTGGCGGATCTTGAGCGTTTGCCCGAAAGCCCCGAACACGACTTCCTGCTGCGCGAAAACGCCGGGAAGCCGGACGCTGTGGATGCGGAAACCGTTATAATAACCGCCGCGCGCTCCTTCGATCACTTCTTCTTCGAGCGGGTTGCCTTGCCTTAGCTCCTGACGCGTTTCGGCGATCCATTCCGCCGTTTTGATCGACGTTCCGGAAGGCGCGTCCAGCTTCTGGTCTCCATGGTATTCGATGATTTCCACATGGGGAAAATATTTGGCAGCCATCGCCGAGAACTTCATCATGAGGATCGCCCCGATCGAGAAGTTGGGGGCGATCAGGCCGCCGATGCCTCTCTCCCGGCACTGCTTGTCCAGTTCGGAAATTTGCTCCGGCGTGAAACCCGTCGTTCCGATTACGGGCCGTACGCCGTGCGCGATCGCGATTTCGGCATTCGGCAGGGCCGACTTCGGGCTCGTGAAGTCGACAAGCACGTCCGGCCGCGCCGATTCGAGCGCGGATGCCAAATCCGCCGTGACGCGGATGCCGGTATCCGGTTTGCCCGCGAGACTGCCGGCGTCGACCGGGCCGGAGGACCGTGCAACGGCGGCGGCAAGCACGAGCTGTTCGTCTTCCAGGATCATGCGGACCACTTCGCGGCCCATTCGTCCCGTGGCTCCGGCCACGGCGACGGAGATGCGTTCGTTCATCGATGAGGTTCACCTGTTTCTGTAGGATTTGGGAGGTTTCAGTTGCGACCGGAGCTTGCGGCGCCGTTCCGCCCGGTATTCCCGAAGCAGGCGGCATGCCTCCGCGTGCTGCGGATCCAGGCTCAGCGTATCCCGTATATAGGCGATTGCCGTCCGAAGATCGCCCAGCATCCGGCTGGCGATTCCGAGCAACAGCTTGGCCTCCGCAAGAAGAGGATCCAATTTCTCGGCTTCCAGCAGTAGCTGCTTCGCTTGGGCCGCATCCGGGATGGACCTTTCCAGCATCATCCGGGATTCCAGCAGCAGGCGTCTGGCCTCGATCGTTCGAAGATTCAGCGCGTAATCGGGGTCGCCCGGAGCAAGCTCGACCGCCCGTTTGGCGTACATTTCGGCCAAAGCCGATTTTCCGCTTCTCGCGCAGGTAATCGAAGCTTTATAATAGTAGGATGCGTTGTCCGGTTCCCATTCGATGGCCTGACCGAACCAATGGACCGCCGCTTCGAAATCCCCGTGCAAAATGGCGTCATACGCATGGCGGAGACAAGTGTCCCCGTCCATGCCATCCATGTTCTCCATGCCGTCTTTGCGTTCTTCAATATCCATGCTTTCCATGCCGGCCATCCTCCTTTCTTCCACGTGCGGGGATGGTACAGCATATGAGTTTTACGGCGTATCGGTGTCCTTCTTCGTCCACCGGTTGGCGTCGCGGGTATTGAACTTGTGCATCACCTTGCGGTGCGCTTCGGTCAAATCGATCCCGAGCGCGTTCGCGAAGCAGAGGACGATGAAGAATACGTCGCCCAGCTCCATCTCGATAGAGCTTTCATCCTCGTCCTTCTTCTTGGGCTTCTCGCCAAAATGATGATTAACTTCCCGCGCCAGCTCGCCGACTTCTTCCGTCATGCGGGCCAGCATGGACAGCGGGGAGAAATAGCCTTCCTTGAATTGGGATATGTAGGCGTCCACCTCGCGTTGGATTTCCGAGAGCGGCTTGCTCTGGGGCGCAAGGTTTGCGATGCGGGATTCTCCCATGCTCGGCTTCCTTTCCATAAGATTTCATCCGTGATTCAGAAAGTATCCTGCTTGCCGTACTTCACTGAATCACCTTCGATATAAACGTACCCGCCGTTCTTAGTCGGCGATTTCCGTTTATACTTGTATGTTAGCCTAAGACGTTTCCGATGACAAATCCATTTTTCCCGTCGCATTCGACAACCGAAGGAGATTACCGCATGAAGAACCTTGCTTTCTGGAACGCGGCACGCACCTGGGGCTTGCTCGCCTTGGGGACCGCCTTGTACGCTTTCGGGCTTCAATATTTCATTTTGCCGAATTTGCTCATGGAAGGCGGAGTGACGGGCATCTCGGTTCTCTTGAATTACGCGGCCGGCATTCCGGTCTCGATATCGACCCTCGCCATCAACCTGCCCCTGTTCCTGCTCGGGTGGCGCCAGCTTGGCCGGGAAGCGATGATACTGACGATCGGAGGCACGGTGTTTCTCTCCCTGTTTCTATGGATCCTCGAGGAGGCCGTCGCCGCCGGCTGGATCGTTCCGTTCAAGACGGAGCACGATTTCATCCTCGTCGTGCTCTATGCCGGATTGACGCTCGGCGCCGGACTCGGTCTCGTCTTTCGCGCGGGCGGCACGACGGGCGGCGTCGACATCGTCGCCCGCATCCTTCACCGGGCGAAGGGATGGAGCATGGGGCAGATCATCCTCGTCCTCGACGTGATCATTCTCGGCAGCTCGCTCCTTTTCATTCCCAAGGAGAAAGTGCTCTACACGCTTGTCAGCGTCTTCCTCGCCTCCAAGATCATTGATTTCATCCAGGAGGGGGCCTATGCCGCCAAAGCGTTCACGATCATCTGCGAGGAACCGGAGAAGCTGGCGGCGGCGATCACGAAAGAGCTGGAGCGCGGCGTGACGCTGATGCCGGCGGTCGGAGCCTACTCCAAACAAGCGAAGACTGTCGTTTACTGCGTCGTCAGCCGATTCGAAATCGGCAAATTAAAAAGCCTCGTCCGTCTACACGACAAACGGGCTTTTATCGTCATTAACGATGTTCACGACGTTCTGGGGGAAGGGTTCCGCGAGGATTGACGGGATCAGCCCGTCGGTAACGCAGCCAACCGACCCAGGACAGAACGGTCACGATGAAGGTGCCCATGAACGCCGACCACCCCCAGGGTGGGCCCGCCACCGGGACGATGGCCGCCGCCTGCGATTCGCGCTGCGCCGGGAACAGCCCTTCCATCGACTCGCGCAAAGAAGGAATCAAACCATCGTACAACCCCGGGTCCGGTTGATTCGCGTGCAGCACCCGCTCCGCATACCGTATAACGGAATCCGCCCTTTCCGCTACGAAGGGAGAGGAACGAAGAAGAACCGCGGTCCGAATCAAACCGTAATGCGCCTTCAGCGAATCAAGCCGTTCTTTGGCGGCAGCAGGACTGCCCTCCTCGCTCATCGCTTCCTCGAGCCGATGGATGTCATCGAGCAGGACGGTCCGGTACTCGTGCCACATGGGGGCGCCGGGACGCGCGAGGGCATCCGCGGCCAGACGGATTTCCGCGGCCGGCGTCCTCAAGTCCCCGGAGCTGCCCGAAGCGGAGGCGACGACCCGCTTCATGCGCGCGACGCTGCGAGCAAGCGCTTCGATCCCTTCCGCGGACGCGATCCCTTGCATCGACAGCGAGCGAAGGCGCCGTTCCGTTTCCAACACGCGTTTCCGGATTTCGGGGACGCTCCCCTGGACGGAAGCTTGATATAACGCCTCGGCCGATTTCAGGAACGCCGCCGTTTCCTCCGGGACCTTCCCTGCCGACGACGATTCCGGTACCGGCACCGAGGCGGCAGCCCCCGGCAAGCCGAACCAGAGAGCCGCGGCCAGCCATACCGCCGCGCAAGTCCTCCATAACATGGACATCCCCTCCTGCCCTAAAGGTATGAGGGGATGTCCATGTTTAGAACCCTCGAACGTCAGCCGGTCCGACCCTCCGCGGACAGATAGCGGGCGGCCCCTGCGGCGGCGACGCTGAACGCCGTTAGCGCCACGGTGAACACGCACACGGCGGCGATATCGTCGTCAAGCGTATCCGGCAAATACGGAAACACGCCGAATGCGTAATCGACCGTATCGTTCAGGAACGTCCATGCGGCCGCGACGAGCAGCGCAACCGCACCGAACCGGAAAAAACGGGCGTACAGCAAGGCGCAAACCGCCATCGCCGTATGGCCGATCATCAGCATCCAGGATGCCCCGTCGAGCGGCGTGCCTTGCGCATATCCGGCCAGGATGATGGCGGTCGCCCAAACGCCGTATTTGACGGACGTAACGACGCCGAGCGCTTCCAGCACGCCCCGGATGCCTCGAATCCAGCCGTGTCGCGTCGGCTCCGGCGATATCCAGAGCCACAGCACCGCCAGCGCGAACCATAAGGATGCGGTCGGGCTGTCGGGCACGAACACGATTTGCCAGTGCGGGTGGTTGTTCCAAGTCGAGTTCAACTGGTCTTTGTACCAATAATAGCCGTAAACCGTTCCCGGGATATAGATGATCATCATCGGCCACAGCAGGGACGGATGCATGAGCAGCGCCCGGGACCAGAGGAATCTCAGTCCCATCTTCGTCTCTCCCTCATGTTCTTCATCGGGGCCGCCTGTTCGAGGCATGCCACTTTTTGGGGAAAAAGTTTAATAGCGGCACCGGAGTGCCGCTATCGGAGAAACGTAATCTTACGAGCCTGCCTTCTGCTTCTCGAGCCAAGTCGCGATTTGATCGATCTGCTCGGCCGAGAGCTGATCCTTGAATGCCGGCATCGCGCCGTTCGCTCTGCCGTTCGTGATCGTTTCGACGATCTGCTCTTTGTTCATCAGGTCGCCGACGCCGCGAAGCGCGGGCCCGGCGCCTCCTTCGAGCTCGCCGCCGTGGCAGGCGATGCATTGCGCTTCCTGCATCGTCTTGAACGCGGGATCGTCCGCGGCCACCATGGCCGGGATTTTCTCCTTGCCCGGAACCGGACGGGGCAGACCCTTCTCCACCGCTTCGCGCGCTTTGATCTCCCGTTCGATATGCTCGGGAATCGTGCCGGTCACCTCGAGCTCGTGCTGGTAATGGTGCCAGGAGAACCACGTTAAGTAGCTCGCGGCAACGAGGGACAAAAGCATCAAGGAAGACGCGATCGGACGGCGGTAGAAACGACGTTCTTTGCCCGTGTCCAGGAACGGTGCCAGGAAGAGCGCGATAAACGGGAGCCCGGACATGCAGACGACGCCGAAAGCGACGTAAGATCCGGAAGTGTACGGGTATTTCAGCAGCTGGTACAGGAACAGGAAGTACCAGTCCGGCATCGGAATGAACGAGCTGTTCAGCGGATCCGCCGGATAACCCAGCGGTGCCGGTTCGGACATGACGAGAACCAGGAATCCGACCAATACGACGACGCCGACCATCCATTCCTTGAGCAGGAAGTTCGGGATAAACGCCTCGGATTTGCCCGGGTACGCCGTATAGTCCGGCGGAGCGGTCGGCGTGCGCTCGCGTTTGCGAATGCGCGAATCGCCGACGAAGACGATCTTTTCATTCGGATCGTGTTTATGTGCCATCGGTGGAATTTGCCACTCCTCTCTCTTAAAGCGGCCCCGAAATGCCCTGCTTGCGAATCATGAAGAAGTGGGCGGCGAGCAGCGTCAGCAGCGCGCCCGGCAGGAAGAACACGTGGATCGCGAAGAACCGGGTCAGCGTCTGCGCTCCGACGATCGTTCCGCCGTTCATGAGCATCTTGATGTATTCGCCCAGATAAGGCACGGAGCCGGCAATTTCAAGACCGACCTTCGTGGCAAAATAAGCTTTGTTGTCCCACGGAAGCAAGTATCCCGTAAAGCCGAGACCGAGCATCACGAAGAAAATCAGCATTCCGACTACCCAGTTCATTTCGCGCGGCGCTTTGTACGAGCCGGTGAAGAAAACCCGCAGGGTATGTAGGAACATCATCACGATGACGAGGCTCGCGCCCCAGTGGTGCATCCCGCGGACGATCGCGCCGAACGCGACCTGGTGCTGCAGGTAGTCTACGCTGTAGTAAGCGTTAATGATGTCGGGAACATAGTACATCGTCAAGAACATCCCCGACAAAATCTGGATGACGGTGATGAAGAACGTCAACCCGCCGAAACAATATACGAACGCGGAGAAATGGTGCGCCGGGTTGACGTGCTCGGGCACTTCATGGTCGGCGATATCCCTCCACATTGGCGTAATGTCCAGACGCTCGTCGATCCAGTTATACATGTTTTTTAACATGAGACGAAACGCCCTCCTTCTACTTCACGTGCTGGTTCGCTCCAAGCGGTCCGAGATATACCCAGCCGTTCTCGACCTTGACTTCGTATTCGTCGAGCGGTTTCGGCGCGACCTTCAGGTTTTTGCCGAATTTGTCGTACTCCGCGCCGTGGCAGGGGCAGAGATAGTGATTCGGAATTTCCTTGCCGAATTTGCCGATCGTGCAGCCCAAGTGCTTGCAGACCGGAGACAAGGCGAAAACCCTGTTGTTGTCGTCTTTGGCAATCCAAGCCTGCATTTTCGGATCGCTCTCGTACCAGCCGTCAACCTGATGGACTTTGAAGTCGACCTGCTGCGGTTCGCTCGTCACTTTGCTTTCTTCGATGACTTTCACGAAGCTTCCCGTTTGTTTCGGCTGCAAAAGAGGATCGACGGCAAAGCGGATCATCGGCAGGATGGCTCCGCCGGCCATGAAGGCACCGGCTCCCCCGAGGGTGTACGATAAAAATTGACGGCGCGTCATCTCTTTGCGCTTGACCGGCTTGTGCACGGTTTCTTGCTGCTCGTTGTGTCCCATTCTTCAACCCCCTTCGCCAACCAAACTCGCGTCCCACACGGACTTTTCCCTCTGTTTACAAGGACATAACTATAATAGCCCACGCCCTTGGGAGCGTCAAGAATGGGCAAGTCCCGTTTCCTCGCTTGCCGCGAAGGCGGAAGCTAAAATGTTCACAAATTGTCACATTTGACCGGGCCCGTTCTGCCTATTGTTCTCCCTAACCCGCCTTACCTATTCGCGGTCAAGCTCGTCCGGCCGGATCGGCCGTCATCCGGGCCTTGTCCGCGTTCCGCCACAGCTCGACCAACGCCTGACGTACCGCATCCGGATCGGGAACGCCGCCTTCCGCCTGCGGCTCCAAGACCAGATCGGCTCCGGCGTCCTCGCCGATCAGACCGGGCCGGCCCCCGACCAGGACGACATGGCGGAACCCGGCCGCTCGGAAAGAACGGCACAGCGCATTCAGCTTCTCTGCTGCTTCCGCGCCTCCGTCGTAATAATGAAGCGCCGGAAGCGTCACGGTCCGGCCTCTGAACGCTTGCTCCAGCGGGGCGAGCCAAGCGCCGGCGTCCGCCGCTCGGTCGGCCATCTCATGCGGGGCTTCGCTCCCCGTCAGCCCCGAGACGGGAAGCAGGCAAGTGTCGAGGTACGGTTGCAGATTCGGCCATCCCGCTTCGTCCAATTCGCTGAATTTCATGACAGTCCCTTTTCCTTTCGTGCCCGATTATCGTTTTATCCTCCTCCATCCTACTTCAATTCAACGGCCATGAAAAGGAAAAGAATCCCCCAAAAGTGACGCAGCTTCTTCGCGGGGTCCCCAAAAAGTATTCGGCATACGCATCGGAGCTTATCTTCACTTTTTGGGGATAGAGTCAGGGGGAGCCCCCGGTAAAAAGTTCCCCCAAAAGTGACGCAAAGCTCTGTAGCGTATTCCGATTACTTTTGGGGGAGCCCCCGGTAAAAACAAAAGAGCCGTCCGCTTGAACGGACGGCGATGCCGCTGTCACCGATATCCGGAACGCGTTCGTTCCATCGGTCAAGCACCGAACGATTTGAGCTCGTCGGTCAATTGCTTGAACTTGCTTGCGTCCCCCTGGGCGAGCGCTTCGTCAATGGCTTTGTAGATATATTCTGTCCGGTATTTGCGCAGCGCTTCGTCCAGGACCATTTCGGCCGCCAAGCCCAGCATCGTCTCGTAGGCGACTTTCATATTGTCCATTCGTTGCACCTCCGAAATTCCGGCGATTGGGGATTCCGTTTCCGCCTTCCGTATCCTTCTAAAGCCTGACAGTCCGCCGCTTCTTCTCTATAAAAGCATATTCACCTGTGCTGAAGCCGCCCCGTACTATGGCCCCCATGCCGATCAATGTACGTTTGCCTACCTTCCCGCTAACGAATCGGTTTGCCTTCCAGCCTCAGCGTATCTTCGAAAGGGAGCGCGAGCCCGGAGACGACCGCCTTTCCCTGCGGCGTCATCCTGACGACCGCCTCGCCCGCCGCCGTTTCCCCCCACCGAAGCAGCCCAAGATGCATCATCATGGCCAATACCCGGCGGTCCATCACGTCTTTTTCTTGATCGTAATAATAGGAACGGATGAACGGCTTTAAAATCCCGAACAAGGAAGAGGTTGTCGTCCAAGCGTCGGCGAGCCGGGATACCCATTGCACGAGAGCCGTCAAATTCGCGATCGGCCCTTTGTACAGCCGCAGCCAGAATCGATAGAGACGGGCCGGGTCGATCCGCGTCTGCCCGTCCGCCGCGTTCAACCCTTCTTCGGTCGCGATCAGCCGGTCCGGGTTTTCCGATATCAAGCCCTCGTAATACGCATAATCGTAGAGGAGGGAAAACCTATCCGGATAGTCGCGGAATTTTCTCCCGTAGCCGAACCGCCAGCCGGCCCTTCCCGGGATCTCCTCGTAAACCGCCATCAGCTCCAGCACTTGGCCGAGCTGCCGCTTGTAGAGCACCCCGTCGGTCGTGAGCGGGACGTCGTTGTCCCGCACGTAACGGAGGAAGACGACCAAATCTTCGGCCATCAGGCTTCTCTCGTCGCGGTATACCGGCGGTTCCTCCCGCACTTCCAGCAGAAGCCGGAATTTGCGCTCCAACGCGTCGCTCAAATTCTGCTTGACGTCGTCCGGGACCTGGTAGAGATACCGGGTTTGCTGGGAAAAACCGTTGAACAGCCAACCGTTCCTTTTGAACCGGGTGATCGTCTGCCTTGCCGTTTCGTCCGGACTTGCGGGTTCGGGCGCCGATTCCGCGGCTTTCTTCCGGGATCGCGAGCTTTTGGCCGCGCTCCGTTTTCCCGGCTGATCCGGCGTCCCTGCGGCGGCGACCGGTTCGGCGGACGGTTCCGAACGACCGGTCAGAGAGGCTGCCGCGGTTCCCAGAGCACGGGCTTTCAGCTCTTCCAAGCTGTACGCCATCCGGTTTTCGAACAGCAAGGAATTCAGGAAGCGCAAATCGTCCCCGCTCATTTGCTCCACTTGTCTCTCGAGCGATTCCCGGCGATGGATGACGCTCAAAATCGACTGGATCAGCTCGTTCTTCGAATGGCTTCCGCAATCGCAATCGTAGGTTTGGGCAATCCGGGTCAATTGGTCAATGTCGGCGTAGCACAGCATATCCGCCAAATTCATCGGCATTCCCCGCTTCGGGAGGATTTACTTTCCAGTATCGGCCCCTCCCCGGCGGTTTAAACCTATCGATGCTTGTCCGTCCATCAAACGCGGTGCTCCTTCCCGGTCCGGCGGAACGCATAAAAAACCGCCGCAGGTGCCTGCGGCGGCTCGGTTGGCGATCAGGTGGCGTCATGGCGTATCGTCGTTCAAATGCGCGGTGCAGTTATGCAAAAGGGAAACCCAGCCGTCTCCGCGCTTCTCCATGACGGTGAGCGATACGTTAAGCAAATGAGCGTCTTCCAAATCCCGGCACAACGCATGCAGCATCCGCGCGAGGAAACTGCCGTGCGTGACGACGAGCCACGCCTCTCCGGGGTGCCGCTTCACGAATTCCTCCAGGAACGAGAGCCCCCTGGCCGTTACCCGCTCGTCGCTTTCCTGATCCGGCACGAGCCGCCGCCAGTCTTGTCCCCAGCGCGCGATCCGCTCCTCGTGCGTCGTGCCTTCCGCCTCGCCGAAGGACCGTTCTCTCAAGCGGCTGTCGCGGACGACGGGGATGCCGAGCCGCTCCGCGATGATCTCCGCCGTTTTCGAAGCCCTCGCCAGATCGCTGCACGCGATGCCCTGCCAGCCTCCCTGTTCGCGTTCCAACCGGTCGGCAAGCTTCCGCGCCTGCCGGGTGCCCTCCAGGCTGAGGGGGATATCCGTCACGCCCTGGATCTTGCCTTGCCGGTTCCATTCGGTCACGCCATGCCGGATCCATCCGATCCGCGTAAGGGCAGAGGTCATGAACGAACGCGGGAAAACCAGTTCAGGATCAGCAGCATCATGATCATGCCGAGCAGCGAAAGTGCGACCCAGTATTCCGGCATCACCGGCGAGACGTGCAGCACGATCGGATCGCTCAGGCTCGCAACGGGAACGTCAACGGTCTGAATCCCGTCGCCGACGCCGGACGACATGACGCTGGCCGTTTCCATGACGCCCGTCGGACGGCCTTCCTCTCCCGAGAGCCGGTTCCATGCCGTATACAGAAACGCGCATCCGAACACGGCCAGCAAAGCGGCCATCAGGACGGCGACTTTCTTTCGGAACCCGTTCGTGAAGGCGTACGTCTTGCGTACCGCGGGCATATACCAGGCCTGCTCGGCGTAAATTCGGTCCATCACTTGCCGGTTCAGGCCGTCAGAGACCCAGATGCTCTCTTCCGCTTCTTCCGCGAAAGGCAGCTCCCGGATCAGCTCCGCGCTCTCTTGCCACAGGCGGAATTGCTCGGCGCAATCCGGGCAACCCGCCACATGGCTGTCGACCGCCAGCCGTTCCGGGGCGAATTCCGGGAAGTCGCGGTAAATGCCAAACCATTCCGAGATTTCTTCACAATTCATCGAAGTTTCATCTCCTCGTACTCCTTCATCATGGCCGGTTCGTTGAAGTACGATTCCAACTGCGCCTTCACGCTGGCTCTGGCCCGAAACAACAACGATTTGACGGAGCTGACCGTCTGATCCAGGATATTCGCGATTTCCTGGTAATCCAACCCTTCGTATTCCCGGAGGATCAACGCGGAGCGCTGCTTCTCCGGCAGGCTGTTGATCGCTTCGCGGACCTTCAGCGTTTTCTCGCTGCGAAGCAGACTCATTTCAGGTCCCGCTTCGGCAGGCGCCGCCGGTATGTAAGTGGAATCGTCCAAAGAAACGTAGGCCGACTTCTGCTTCCGCAGCTCGCTGAGCACCGTATTCCTAGCGATCGTATATAGCCACGTAGAGAAGGAAGCGTCGACCTCCCGGAACGAATGCAGGCTCCGGTAGGCTTTGTAGAAGGACTCGGAACAGAGGTCCTCCGCCATCAATTCGAGCTTCGCGCTCTTCAACATATGATAAATGAAAGCCAATATTTTCTTCTGGTACCGGCTCATCAAGACGGAATACATCTCGACGTTGCCGTCCTTGATTTCCCGGATTAACTGGGAATCGGTCATCATCCCCGCGACCCTCCCCCCATTCAGGGTGAACGTTCGCAGCCGGCTTTCTCACCATTATACCGGCCAAAAACGAAAAAGTTGCGCTCCGCGCGCACAGTTGCTTCAGTGGAAACCAGATATTTACAGAACCCACCTGTTATTGTAACACAACTGCGGCGGGATGGACCTTAAATCTTTCTCAAATTGCAGGGGATCATGCCCTATTTTACATGCTGGAGATCGAGAAAAATAGTGGAATCTTTCTCATAAAGCACCGCTTGGCGCCTTATGGACTGAAAAGCAAAAAAAAATCCACCCGCTAGGGGTGGTTGCACAGAGTGCCAGTATTGGATAGGAGTGGAGAGAAACCATACTGTACTTTTATTATATGTATCCGTTTTCATTTTGTCAATAAGCGTTTACATTTTTATTCGGAAACGGGGACCGGCGTGAACCGATCCCGCTCCTGCTTATAGCTGCACCGCGTATTCAAGCGCTTTGAGAAGCGCCACCGCGCGGTCCCGGTCGGCTTCCTCGCGGAAAGAGAGCCGAAGGACGCCGGGCACGTCTTCCCTGCTTTCGATGATTTGCAGGTTGCTGAGATTGATGCGGGCCTGTCCGAGCTCCGTCGCGATTTTCCCGATGATGCCCGGATGGTCGGGCACGTCGACGTAGCATTCGTAGATCGAAGTGATCATGCCTTTGCGCCGTTCGGGCAGCGAACCGCGGAATTTCCCGGCGCGCCGGAACGCCTCCGCGACCCCTTCCCCATCATCGGTTTCGAGCAAGCGGCGGAACTTGTCCATCTCCGCCTGCCAATCATCCAGAAGCTTGAGGAGGACAAAGCGGTTGTTCAACAGGATGTCACGCCAAATGAGCGGATCTCCGCTCGCGATGCGGGTAATGTCCCGGAACCCGCCTGCGGCCAGACTGGCATAAAGCCCGTTCGTTTCGTTGTAACCGGCGATCTGATTGACCAGGCCGACCGCGATCATGTGGGGCAAATGGCTGATCGCCCCGACGATGTCGTCGTGCAGCACGGCATCCGTCCGGACGATGTGCGCCTTGGTCCAGCGCAGCAGCCCTTCCAGGCGCTCCAGCGCGTCCGGCGGCGTCTCGATCGTCGGCGTGAGCACGTAATACGCGTTCTCGAACAGATGCGAGCTGGCCGCTTCGACGCCGGAACGCTCCGAGCCCGCCATCGGGTGGCCGCCGATGAATACGGCGCCGCTTCGGTTCAGCTTGTCCGCGTGGCGAACGACGGAAGATTTGGTGCTGCCGACGTCCGTCACGATGCAGCCCGGCTTAAGCGGCAGCCGGGCCAGCTCGTCCACGTATTCCTCCAGTCGGCCGACCGGCACGCAGAGAAACAAGTAATCGGCACCCGCGGCAGCGTCCGCGATCGATACCGTCGCTTCGTCGACAACCCCCCGGTCCACGTATTTCTTCACCGAAGCCGCGTTCACGGAGTGTCCGACCACCGTGATGCCCGGCTTGCCTTTGAAGCACAGCGCGAGCGATCCGCCGATCAGGCCGACGCCGTAAATCGCGATCCGGATCGTTCCGCCTTGGGGAAAGCCGCCAAATTCATCCTGCATGCTTTTACACCTTGGCTTCCTGCAGAACGGCTTCCAGCGCGGCGATCACTTTGAGATTCTGCTCCGGGCTGCCGACCGTAATGCGAATATGATTCGGATAGCCTTTATGGCCGGCTCTGACGATGATGCCTTTGCGGAGCATCGCGTCGAACACTTCGGCCCCGGGACGGCCCACGTCCACCATGATGAAGTTGCCGTAAGCCGGGAAAGCGTCCAAACCGAGCCGGTCGAACGCCGCCTTCAGCGTAAGCAGCCCTTCCCGGTTGATTCTGCGGCATTCCTCCACGAAAGCCTGATCCTCCAGCGCGGCCAAAGCGGCAGCCTGGCCGAACCGCGACGTGTTGAACGGCTCCCGCACCTGATTGATCGCGCGGATGACGTCCGCCCGGCCGATGCCGTAGCCGATGCGCAGGGACGCGAGTCCGTAAATCTTCGAGAACGTGCGCAGAACGACGACGTTCGGATATTTATTCAGAACCTCCAGACCATCCGGGTAGGCAGGGTCGTCGATGTATTCGCAGTAAGCCTCGTCGAGAACAACCATGACGGAGGATGGCACCTTGGAGAGGAACCATTCCAGCTCGTCCTTGGTCACGATCGTGCCGGTCGGATTGTTCGGGTTGCATACCCAGACGATTCTCGTCTTGTCCGTGACCTTGGCAAGCATGCCGTACAAATCGTGCGTGCCTTCCTTGAGCGGCACTTCGATGATGACGGCGTTCTCGATTTCCGCGTTGTGCTTGTACTGCGGGAAAGTCGAAGCGGCCATCACGGTTTCGTCTCCCGGACGCAGGTAAGCGCGCGCGATCATGAGGATGATTTCGTCCGAACCGGCGCCGAAAATAATCTGATCCGGGTTTACCCCATAGCGGCGGGCGACGGCCGCAGTCAGCTCGACGGCGGCCCCGTCCGGATAAATGCTGATGTTCTGAACCTCGCGTGCGATCGCTTCCTTCGCTTTCGGCGAGGCTCCGAACGGATTTTCGTTGGACGCGAGCTTGATGACTTCGGCAAGTCCCAATTCCCGCTTCACGTCTTCGACGGGTTTGCCCGGCTGATACACCGGCAAGTGGACGACATTCGGTTTCGGTTGCATGGCGGACCTCCTGTAGCATCAATGGAAAACGGAGCGCAACGGCTCCGTATGGATCATGACTTTATAATTTTGACATAACCGTATAGCCATGTACAGATGAAAATGTCGGCTCATCCGCGAACGCGGGGCTTCAACTCCGCGATAAACGAGCGCACCGCCGCGATCCCTTCATCCATTCGGTCCTGCTCTGCGGACGACAAAAGCGGCAGCGTTTCCTCGATTTTGCGCACGATGGCGCTGCCGACGATGACCCCGTCGCAGGATCCGGCGAATTTCTCCGCCTGCTCGCGGGAGGAGATGCCGAAGCCGACGCAGATCGGAACCCGGGCAGCCTTGCGGACGGTCGCGAGGAATTCCTCGATCCCTTCGTGGAAGGACGTGCGCACGCCCGTCACCCCGAGCGAAGATACGCAATAGACGAATCCGCTCGCGCGGGAGGCGATCCGCTCCACCCTGGCTTCGGATGTCGGCGCCACGAGGGGAATGAGATGGATCCCGGCTTTCCCGGCGATCTCCCTCGTTTCCCCGTCCTCTTCCATCGGCAAATCCGGAATGATGACTCCGCTGAATCCGTGCTCCTTCAGCAAACCGAAAAACCGATCCAAACCAAGCTGAAGGGCGGGATTGAAATACGTGAAAAGGATGAACGGCATTCGGACGCCTCTGCTGCGCGCTTTAGACGCAACCTCGATGCAGTCCAGCAGCGAAACGCGATTTCGAAGCGCCCGCTCGGATGCGCGCTGAATGACGGGGCCGTCGGCGAGCGGGTCGGAATACGGCACGCCCAGCTCGATCATATGAGCGCCTGCCTGTTCGGCGGCTTGCACGAGCGCGACCGACGTTTCCAAATCGGGATCGCCCATCGTCAAGAACGGGATAAGCGCCGTTTCCCCCGATTCCTTAAGCCGGGCGAAAACCGCATCGATGGCATTCGTTTGGGCAACGGTACTCATGCGTGCGCGCCTCCTTCCGCTTCGTATTTCATGATCGATTCGACGTCTTTGTCGCCCCGTCCGGATAGATTGATGACCAGAATCTCGTCCGGCTTCATCGCTTTCGCCGTCTTGAGCGCTTGCGCGACCGCATGCGCCGATTCGAGGGCCGGGATGATGCCTTCGGTGCGCGACAGCAGCTTCAGCGCTTCGAGCGCTTCGGCGTCGGTGATCGGCACGTATTCGGCACGTTTGACGTCCTTCAGATACGAATGCTCGGGCCCGATGCCGGGATAATCGAGGCCGGCCGAGATCGAATGGGCCGGCAGCACCTGGCCGCCCTCGTCCTGCAGGACGTAGCTCATGGAGCCTTGGAACACGCCGGGCCGGCCTTTGGTCATCGTCGCCGCGTGCTCCTCGGTATCGATGCCGCGTCCCGCCGCTTCGACGCCGATTAACCGGACGCCCTCATCGCCGACGAACGGATGGAACATGCCGATGGCGTTGCTGCCGCCCCCGACCGCCGCGACGACCGCGTCCGGCAGACGCCCTTCCGCCTCCAAGATCTGGTCCCGCGTCTCCAGTCCGATGACCCGCTGGAAGTCGCGGACCATCATCGGGTACGGGTGCGGTCCCGTCGCCGATCCGAGAATGTAGTAAGTATCGTTCACGTTGCTGACCCAATACCGGAGCGTCTCGTTGCAGGCGTCCTTCAGCGTCCGGGTGCCGGACATGACCGGGATCACCTCGGCGCCGAGCAGCTTCATCCGGAAGACGTTCAGCTGCTGGCGCTTCGTGTCCTCCTCGCCCATGAACACCTTGCACTCGAGCCCCATCAGGGCCGCGACCGTCGCCGACGCGACGCCGTGCTGCCCGGCTCCCGTTTCGGCGATGACCTTCTTTTTGCCCATCCGCTTGGCCAGTACGGCTTGCCCGATCGTGTTGTTGATTTTGTGCGCGCCCGTATGGTTCAGGTCTTCGCGTTTCAGGTAAATCTTGGCGCCTCCGGCATGCCGGGTCAGCCTCTCTGCATAGTACAACGGCGTCGGACGGCCCGAGTATTGCGCGAGCAAATAGCGGACCTCGGCGACAAAATCCGGATCGTCCTTATACCGGTTGTAGGCTTCTTCCAGTTCGATAAGCGCGTTCATCAGCGTTTCCGGCACGTACTTTCCGCCGAACGGGCCGAAACGCCCGTGCTGGTCCGGCACTTGGATCATGATCGGTTCACCCTTTCCGCGAATGCCGCGATTTTGCGGATATCTTTAACCCCTTCGGTCTCCACCCCGCTGGAGATGTCGACGCCGTCCGGCCGGTAGGCGGCCAGCAGTTCCGTCACGTTGTCCGGCGAAAGCCCTCCGGCGACGAATAACCGCAAGCCGTGACGCCGGGCCTGTTCCAGGTAGGCGGGAATCGTTTCCCAACGGAACGTTCGCCCCGTTCCTCCGCCTGCCGTGTCGATCAAGACCGTCGAGACGGCTCCTCCATAATCGGCCAATCGGTCCGCGCCTGTCAAGGCCGGATCGTTGTCTTCGCCATCGCCGGCGGAGAGGGCGCGCCATACTTCGACGCCGAACCTGCCTGCGACTTCGCGGCAGAACGCCGGCGTTTCCTGACCGTGGAGCTGGATGACGTCCAGCGGCACGACATCCAGCACTTCCGTCAAACGTTCCATCGTCGGATTGACGAAAACGCCGACCGAACGCGGAGGTTTGCCCTCCCGCATGCGAACGCCAGATGCCGCCGCGCGCAGGTTGGCCGCCTGTTCCGCCGTCACCTGGCGTTTGCTCGGCGCGAACACATAACCGACGTAATCGACGGGCAGCCCGTCCATGCCTTGAAGCGTGCTCTCCTGGCGAAGACCGCATATTTTCACCATCGGTTTGGAAGTGCTTTCCGTCATCGCGGCACGCCTTCTTCCCTGTCCGCAACCGGGCCCAGCAGGTCGTTCACCGCCGCGCCCGGGTCGGGCTGGCGCATGAAATGCTCGCCTACCAGCACGGCCTGTGCCCCCGCCGCGCGAACGAAGGCGATGTCGTCCGGGGTAGAGATGGCGCTTTCGCTGACCGCGACGACCCCGGCGGGCATGAGCCCGATGAGCTGCTCCGTCACCCGCAAATCCGTCTCGAACGTGCTCAGATTGCGGTTGTTCACGCCGATCAAAGTCGCTTTGCCGAAATCCAGTACCGTTTCGAGCTCGGCCCGGTCATGCACTTCGACGAGTACGTCCAGTCCGAGATCCCGCGCGAGATCGTGAAACGAGGCGAGCTGCGAAGGCGTCAGGATGGCGGCGATGAGCAGGATCGCGTCCGCTCCGATCAGCCTGGCTTCATAAATCTGGCGCTCGTCGATCGTGAAATCTTTGCGGAGCAGCGGTACCGATACGGCCTCTCGGATTTGCGTCAAATACTCGTTGCTGCCTTGGAAATAGTCCGTGTCCGTCAAGACGGAGATGCAATCCGTTCCCGCCGCTTCATAGGACTTGGCGAGCGTCACGGGATGGAAGTCCGGACGGATCAGCCCTTTCGACGGGCTGGCCTTCTTCACTTCCGCGATCAGGCCCACCGGACGGCGGCGCCGACTGAGGGCATTCTCGAATCCCCGGCATGCCGGCAGCGCGGAGATCCGCTTCTCGGCTTCGGCGACGGACAACCGAAGGTGCAGTTCCGTTACCTCCAGACGCTTGGTGGCGACGATCCGGTCAAGAAACATGGCTCAACTCTCCTGTCGTGGCGATCCATTGCCTCAATTTGCGCTCCGCTTTGCCGGAATCGATCGTTTCGGCGGCAAGCTCAACGCCTTCGCGCAGCGTCGCGGCGCGACCGGCGACGTAGATGCAGGCCCCTGCATTCGCCAGCACGACGTCGCGGTAAGCGCTTCTCTCCCCGCCGAGCACTCGGCGGATGATCACGGCGTTCGCGGACGCGTCCCCTCCCTGCACGGCGTTCAGCGGCATCGTGGCAAGGCCGAGCTCTTCCGGCGTAATGTCGTAAGTCCGTACGTCTCCATCGATGAGTTCCGAGACTTGCGTCGGGGCGGACAGGCTGATTTCGTCCAATCCGTCGTGGCTGCCCACGACCATGGCCCGCTTCAGTCCAAGCCGCGCGAGCACGGCTGCGACGGTTGACGTCCGAGTGCGGTCGTACAAGCCGAGCAGCTGGCGGTCGGCGTTCGCGGGATTCGCGAGCGGTCCGAGCAAGTTGAAGACCGTGCGTACGCCTAGCTCTTTCCTCGGCGCTGCCGCGTGCTTCAGCGCGGGATGGTACAGCTGGGCGAACATGAAGCAGATGTTTTCGCGTAACAGGCACTCCGCCGCTTGCTCCGCGGTCAGCTGGATATTGATTCCGAGCGCCTCAAGCACGTCCGCGCTGCCGGCCTTGCCGGACATTGCCCGGTTGCCGTGTTTGGCCACACGGGCTCCCGCCGCCGCGGCGATGATCGCCGAAGCGGTGGAGATATTGAATTTATGGATGCCGGAACCGCCGGTGCCGCATGTGTCGAGCAAGTCTTCGTTTTCCGTGCGCACGCGGCCGGAGAACGAACGCATCGCTTCCGCGAAACCGGTGATTTCGTCCACCGTCTCGCCTTTCATCCGAAGCGCGATCAGAATCGCGCCGATTTGGGCGGACGTCGCTTCCCCCCGCATGATGGAGGTCATGATGCCGTACGCTTCATCCCTCGTTAAATCCCGGCCGCCGGTAATCGCGGCCAGTCCTTGCGGCACGCCGAACGAGGCGGTTTCCCGTCCTGCCGTCAAATCCATCTCGCTTCTCCTCCGTTCCGATTCTTAATCGTAATCCAGATTCGTGCGCCGTTCTCCCGCCGCCGCGAGCGGGGGAAACGCGGCCTCCGCCGCGCGGATCGCCTTGAGCATCGCTTTGGCTTTGTTAACCGTTTCCTCGTACTCCTTCTCCGGGACGGAATCCCAAACGATGCCCGCCCCCGCCTGCACGTAAGCTTTGCCGTTTTTGAAAATGATCGTCCGGATCGTGATGCACGTGTCGAGGCTGCCCGAGAAGCCCAAATACCCGATCGCACCGGCGTACGCGCCCCTCGCCTCGTTTTCCAGTTCGGCGATGATCTCCATCGCCCTCAGCTTCGGGGCTCCGGACACCGTTCCGGCCGGCAGGCAAGAGAGGAAGGCGTCGAAGAAGTCCTTGTCCTTCCGGAGAACGCCCGTCACGTTCGAGACGATGTGCATGACATGCGAATACCGCTCGATCTGCATGTAGCTGTCGCATTTGACGGAACCGAATTCCGAAACCCTGCCGAGATCGTTGCGCCCCAGGTCCACCAGCATCACGTGCTCGGCGCGCTCCTTCTCGTCCGCGAGCAGCTCCCGCTCCAGCGACTCGTCTTCTTCCGGCGTCGCGCCTCGGGGTCGCGTCCCGGCGATCGGCCGCGTTTCCAGCTTGCCGCCGTTCACCTTCACCAGCGCTTCCGGGGAGGTGCCGACGATCATCTCGTCACCGAGCTTCAGGCAATACATGTACGGCGACGGATTCATCGTCCGGAGAACGCGGTACACCTGAAGCGGATCCACGTCGGTTTCGACGTGGAACCGTTGGGACAGCACGACCTGGAAAATGTCGCCGGCGCGGATATATTCCTTCGCCTGCTCTACGTTCGCGATGAATTGCTCCTTCGTCAGGTTGGAGCGGATCGTTCCGAGCTCGGGATCCTGCGGCGGCGCGCCCCGGGAAATGTCTTGCGGAACCGGCTGCCGGAGACGGGCGATCGTGCCGTCGATCCCTTGGACCGCCGCCCGGTATGCCGATTCGATCTCGCGGTCCGAAGCGCCGTCCGGGACGTGAACATTGCCGATGACAAGCACCTGCTGCTTCAGATGGTCGAACACGATGACCTTGTCGCAGAACATGAAGTGCATGTCGTCCATGTTCAGATCGTCCGTGCGGTGCGCCGGCAGCTTCCTCTCGTAATAGCGGAGCAGATCGTAGCCGAAAAACCCGATCGCTCCCCCGGTAAAGGGCGGAAGCTCCGGCAAGGCAGGACTGCGGTACGCGCGAAGCTTCTCCCGGATGAGCTGGAGCGGATCGTCGGTCCTCAGCGTTACGACTTTGCCTTCTTGGTCGAACGTTACTTCGCCTCGCTTCAGCCGCATGACCAGAAACGGATCCGTGCCGATGAACGAATAACGCGCCCATTTGACCCCGCCTTCGACGCTTTCCAGCAGGAACGCCCTTTGGTCTCGGCTGAATTGCCGGAATACGCGGATCGGGGTTTCCGTATCGGCCATCAGCCTCCGCACGATCGGAATCACGTTGTAAGTACCCGCCAGCCGGATGATTTGCTGAAGCTCCTGCTGCTCCATTGATCCCACTCCTTTTCATCGTTGCCTCAAGAAATTTCGATTCAAGCGGACAAGCTCGTGCGCGGAGCTGCTCGATCTTTTCGATTTACTCTGCCTCTAAGGGGCCTTTCGCAGGGAGTTATTCGATTTTTTCGATCATCGCCAAATAAAAAAGCACCTCTGCGAGGCAGAGATGCCGTGGTTACGATAGAGTTCGCATACCGGAGCCCGTAGCGGCAATCCGGAACAACGCCGCCTGTCCAGAACGAATCCAACCGTCCGGATGCGGAATCTCTACTCCACTCGACTTGGCTCTGCTCGCCTCTCGCGTAAGTGATCGTCCCTCCGGCCGACCGTTCCGCGCTGCGTAATGCATTAACTATAGCATTCGGCTTTGGAATCGTCAACCGCTGCTTTTCTGTTCCGCATATCGTAACGAAACTCGGTTCCGTTATTCTCGCAATTTCCACTCAAGCGTACAAAATAACGGAACTCAGCTCCCGCTATTCCGCTTGCTTCCGCCCCTATACGCAAAATAGCGGACCTAGGTTCCGCTATTTTGCGCTTCATGCAAGTGATATTACAAACCGCCGCGTCAACTTATTTCGCCGACAAGTCCGGACGCAGCGTCTGGGCTCCGCCCAGGTAGACATGGCGAATCTCGGCTTGCGATTTGTCGGTGTTGACGAGCACCATCAAGCGAATGCATCGCTCCAGGCTTCCCTTGACCGGGATTTCCAGCGAGCACATGAGCGGCACGAGCTCCCAGCCCGCCATTTGGCGGATGGCCCGCGCCGGAAACGTAGCGTCCAAATCCTGCGTGACGGTCACCCATACGCAAGCAATATCTTCAGGATGAAACCGGTTGGCCGCGACGATTTCGTTCAACAAGACGACCGTCGCGTCCAAAATCTGCTTCTCTTCGTTGGCATCCACCGTAATGGCGCCGCGGATTCCTCTCGTGCTCATGCTTCCCCGTTCTCCTCCCGCAGTTGCTCCACGATCTCCCTCACCCAAACGGCCGGCACGTCTTTGCGGATTTCCACGCTGCCGATCGAAGTCGGCACGACGAACACCATATGGCCTTCGGTGAATTTCTTGTCATGCTGCATCGCTTTCATGACCGCGTCCGGATCGATGCCGGACGGAATCCGGACCGGCAGCCCGAATTTGCGGAAAATCCGTTCCGTCTCCTTCGCGATGCCCGGATCGTAGCCGAATCGGGCGGCCAACCGCGCGGCACCGACCATGCCGATGGCGATGGCTTCCCCGTGAAGCAGCTCTCCGTAACCGGCCACCGCTTCCAGGGCGTGACCGATCGTGTGGCCCAGATTCAGGATGGCGCGGAGATCGTTCTCCCGCTCGTCCTTCGCGACGACGGCCGCTTTGACTTTGCAGCCTTCGTAAAGCGCATGCCCAAGAGCGTCGGGATCCAGCGCGAGCAGCCGTTCCGCGTTCTCGTCATACCACCGCACGAAATCCGCATTCCAAATCAACCCATGCTTGATCACTTCCGACATGCCCGATCTCACTTCCCGGATAGGGAGGGTCTGCAGCGTATCCAAGTCATATAGCACGAATTCGGGTTGGTAGAAAGCGCCGATGATGTTTTTGGCCAGCCGGTGATTGACGGCGACCTTGCCCCCGACGCTGCTGTCATGGGCGAGAATCGTAGTCGGCATCTGCACGAAGCGGACGCCGCGCATGTAACTCGCGGCCGCGAATCCGGCCAAATCGCCGACGACCCCTCCGCCCAGCGCGATAATCGTCGACTTGCGGTCCAAACCTGCTTCGAGGGCGGCCGTAATCAGATCGTCGAATACCGCAAGCGATTTGGACGACTCCCCGGAAGGAACGACCGCACGGCTGACCGAATAACCGGCATCCCGCAGCGACCGCTCGACCTTCGGCGCGTACAGCTCCTCGACGGAAGCGTCCGTCACGAGCAAAATCGGCGATTTCACGGGAAATCCCCGTTCGGCAAACAAACCGCCGACGCCGGCGAGCAGATCCGTCCCGATGAGGATCGGGTACGACCGCTCGCCGAGCTCAACCGTCAGCTCTCTCTTCGCGCCCGCCATCAGTATTCCGCCACCTGCCGGAGATAATGGTCCAGGTTCGCCCGGATTTCTTCCATCGAATCTCCGCCGAACTTCTCCAGGAACGCTCGGGCCACTTCCCAGGCCACCACGTGCTCAAGCACGACGCTGGCCGCCGGCACCGCGCACGCGTCGGAGCGTTCCACCTGGGCGGTGAACGGCTCCTTCGTGTCGATATCAACGCTGGCTAACGGCTTGTACAACGTCGGAATCGGCTTCATGACGCCGCGCACGACGATCGGCTCGCCGTTCGTCATGCCCCCCTCGAATCCTCCTGCGTTATTCGAGGCCCTGTGGTACCCTTTCTCTTCGCTGTAGAGAATCGGATCGTGGACTTGCGAGCCCGGACGCCGTCCGGCTTCGAAGCCGATTCCGATCTCCACTCCTTTGAACGCGTTGATCGACATGACCGCCTGGGCGATCCGTCCGTCCAGCTTGCGGTCCCATTGGACATGGCTGCCCAAACCGACCGGGGCGCCCTCCACGATGCATTCCACGACGCCTCCGATCGTATCGCCTTCCGCCTTGGTGCGGTCGATCAATTCGATCATTTGCTGTTCGGCCGTTTTGTCCGCGACCCGTACCGGCGATTCCTCGGTGACGCGGATCAATTCGTCGATCGGCAAATCCGGCTTCTCCGCGACGACGTCGCAAATCGACACGACGTGACCCGCAACCTTGATGCCGAACTTCTCGAGGAACTGCCGCGCGATCGCCCCGACAGCCACGCGGGCAGCCGTTTCCCGGGCGCTGGAGCGCTCGAGGACGTTTCGCAGATCCTTCAGGTTGTATTTCAGTCCGCCGTTCAAGTCCGCATGTCCGGGGCGGGGACGGTGAACGCGTCTCTTGGCTTCGTCGCCGCCCTCGATCGGCTCTACGTTCATCACGGTCGTCCAATGTTTCCAGTCCTTGTTCTCCACGACCAGCGCCACCGGAGCTCCCGTCGTGCGGCCGTGGCGAACGCCCCCGACGATCTGGGCGGTGTCGGTCTCGATCTGCATACGACGGCCGCGTCCGTGGCCCTTCTGCCTCCGCTGGAGCTGGAAGTTCAAAGCTTCGAAATCCAGCTCCAAATTGCTGGGCAACCCTTCGATGATGGCCGTCAGCTGCGGTCCGTGCGTCTCCCCCGCTGTCAAATACCGTAAACTCACTCCGGTTCCTCCCCCATGTCCTGTCCAAAACCCGTAAACGCGTTTTGTTCATTATAGTACAGCGTTAAAGCGTTTGACAAGAAAACAGCCCGTCACGATCGGACGGACTGCTTGGCCGCGATTCTTCGGCTCCCATCGCCGCTCTCCCGGATCATTCCGATGAGCCCGACGTTGTCGATTCCCAAAATTTGCGCGCATTCCTGCACGGAAATCAAACCGTTCCGGTACGCAGCGATCACTTTGCGCTTATCCATGGTTCCCTCCGCTTGGAATGGTTATCCCTAGTATCGCGGGGGAACCGCCGTCTCATACGCCTCCGTCCGAACGCCGGTAAAAAAACGTGTCCGCCGTCTCCAGCCCGTGTTGCCCCGGATTGAAAATCTGCTCCGTGCTGCCCACGAACAGAATGCCGCTTGGCTTCAGAGCCTGGGAGAATTTGCGGTACAGGCCGGCTTTCGCTTCTTCCGTGAAATAAATCATGACGTTACGGCAAACGATGAGATCGTATTGCTCACTCGGGAAAGGATCCAAAAGCAGGTTCTGCTTCTGGAACTTCACGGCTTTCTTCAGCTTGTCCGCGACGCGGAAACTTCCGTCTTCCGGGTGGAAGTAACGCTGCTTGTAATCCGGGGGGACTTCCCGCAGGGAGCGATCCGAATACAGCCCTTCCTTGGCTTTCGCCAGCACGAGATCGTCGATGTCGGACGCCAGAATGGACGTGCGCTCAAGGGCGCCCAGCGAGTCGAGCAGCATCGCCAGCGTATACGGCTCTTCCCCGGTCGAGCAGGCCGCGCTCCATACGTGCATCCTCTGCTGCTTCTGCGCCAGCGGCAAGAGGAAACGCTCCCGGAGCACCTGCCAACGGTTCGGATTCCGCCAAAATTCGGACACGTTGATCGTCATCCGGTCCAGAAACTCGTTCAGGAGCTTCGCGTCCGCCATCAAAGCCGCGTAATAAGCGGAAAATGAGCTGTATCCGTGCTTCAGGCGAAGCGTGGTCAGCCTCCTGCGCATTTGGTTTTCCTTGTACTGCGACAGATCGATGGAAGTGGATTTCTTGATGTTCGCGACGAATCGCGCGAAATCCTCGTCCTCCGCCCTGTTTCCCGAAAGCATCGTCCCCGGGTCTCCCATGTCTCCCGTTCCCCTTGTTCAGATCCAGGCCTGGATCGCTTTGTCGTAGGATACCAACTCTTCTTCCTTGAAGAAAATGGCGATTTCCCGTTCGGCGTTCTGGATCGAATCCGAACCGTGAATCAGGTTGAAATTCGTATG
Source organism: Cohnella sp. CFH 77786 (assembly GCF_019400745.1). Classification (GTDB taxonomy): domain Bacteria; phylum Bacillota; class Bacilli; order Paenibacillales; family Paenibacillaceae; genus Cohnella. The sequence goes on from NZ_WJIB01000006.1 coordinate 111,341, forward strand.
TATGGCGAAGTCGCTGCGGATCGTCCCCGGATCCGCTTCGAGGGAATTCGTCTTTCCGATGAGCAGGCGAGCCTGGGCCACCGCGTTATCGCCTTCCCAGACCATGGCGAACACCGGGGAGGACGTGATGAATTTGAGCAGCGGCTCGTAGAAATCTTTGCCCTTATGTTCCGCGTAATGGCGCTCCGCCGTCTCCAGGGTCACGTTCATGAGCTTGGCGCCGATCAGCTTCAAGCCCTTGCGTTCGAATCGGCCGACGATTTCTCCGATCAGGCCCCGCTGAACGCCGTCTGGTTTGATCATCAAATAGGTCCGTTCCATCATCTCTCTCCTCTCTCCGCTTTAGCGGGCGGTAAAATGGGATTCGGCATGCACAAGCTGCTTTCAACATTTTACCACAAGTAAAAACGACTTCGTCGTGCTTAATAACTCCGCTGCGCCAAAAAACGCGTAATATCCGCCAAATTCTTCTTCGCGGGCAACTCGGGCAATCCGTCCAACGCCTGCAGCGCCTTGGCGAAATACCGGTTCGCCAGCCTTTCCGCGGCCGCGATGCCGCGGCTCGAACGCACCAGCCTCACGGCAGCGGAAGAATCCCCGTTCCCGTCGCTCCTGCGGATGGCCTCGATTTCGCGAAGCAAAGGTTCGCGAATCATTTCATCCTCCAGGGCGTACAGGACCGGAAGCGTGATATTGCCTTGCCGCAGGTCGCTGCCCGGCGGTTTGCCGATCACTTTCTCCGTTCCGCATAAGTCGAGCAGGTCATCCGTGATTTGGTACGCCATCCCGACGTTGTAGCCAAACCGGTACAGCGCGGCGCTCGCGGCGGGATGCGCCTTCGTGGCCAGCGCGCCCAGCTGGCAGCTGATCGCGATGAGCAGCGCCGTTTTGCGGCGGATGCGGAGAAGATAACGCCGGACGTTCTGGTCCACGTTGAAGAAATCGCGGATTTGCTCCATTTCGCCGATGCACATTTGCACCATTGCGCCTGACAAAATCTGGTGGATCCGGGGGTTTTCCAGCCGCGTGATGACGGTCAGCGCCTTGGCGTAAATAAAATCCCCCGTATACATGGCGATGCGGTTGTCCCATTTGGACTTCACGGTCAATTGGCCCCGTCTCGTTTCGGCGTCGTCGATTACGTCGTCATGGACGAGGCTCGCCATGTGGATCAACTCGAGCGAAACGGCTACTTTTTTCAAGGTTTCGAGAGAATAGTTTCCGAATTTGCCCGAAAGCAGCACGAGCACGGGGCGGATCCGCTTGCCCCCTGCTTTAAGCAGGTGGAGGGATGTTTCGCTGAGCAGCGGCAAATCGGTCGTGACCTCGCGTGTCATTTCCTCTTCGATCGCTTGCAATTCGGATTTCATGGCTGCGTACAGCTGGATCAATTTCATGATTTCACCTGCGGCTGGGATAGGTTGCCGGCAAGGGCGACGGCCGGCCATTCGGTCAGGCTCACTTTGCCCTCCATCAGGCCAAGCTCGCGGGCATACCGGAAATACAGCATCAGACCGGCCTGCTGTTCGGGGCCGAAATCGTGATGCAGGCGGGAGAAATATCCGCGCCAATAGGACGGGGTTCCGCCGATTTGGCGGAGCGCCTTGGACACGATCGGTCCCAGGTCGCGGGATGCCCGGCGTTTGCTTTCCATCAAGCCCTCGTAGATGCTTCGGACGGCCTCGGGCTGCCGGTCCGCGGCTTCGCGCCGGACGGCCCACAAGGCGAACGTCATCCAATGCCCGGTCCATAAATTCCATACTTCACCAAGATCAAGCACCCGATACCCGTGGTTTTGCCAGGAAGCCCGGATCGCATGGTCTCCGATCAGAAGCGCGGCGTCCGCGTCCCGCATCATCCTTTCCAAGGACGGTTCCGCGTCCTCGTAAACGGGATCTCCCCCGTAAAATTTCGTCATGATGATCTTGAGCAGGTTGACGGAGGTCGCCGACGTTGTCGTGAGCGCGATTTTGCCATGGATCACTTTCTCCAGCGGGGATTTCAGGAACAATAATATCGATTGCACCTTGCCGAGAGCGCTGACCGACAAGTTCGGAAGCAAATAATAAGAATCGGAGGACGCCCCGTACGCGAACGACGAAATCGCCGCCGCGTCGATGTCCCCCTCTTTCAGCTTCCGGTTCAGCGCCGCGGGCATTTCCGATACCTGCTCGGCAGGAAACCGGAGGCTCTCCGGTCGAAAATGGTGGAATACGGGCCACACGTTCGTGTAATCGATCCGCCCGATACGGAGCGGCCGTGCCAGACCGTCTGTCATGTCATTCTCCCCATCTGTTGTACAAGTTGTGGGCGATCCCCATGTTGTCCATCACTTTGCCGACCAGAAAGCCGACGAGATCGTCGAGCGTTTGGGGTCCGTGATAAAATGCCGGCATGGCGGGAATGATCCTGACTCCGAGTCTTGCCAGCTTCAGCATGTTCTCCAAATGGATGGCGTTCAGCGGCGTTTCCCTGGGCACGAGGAGCAAGGGTCTGCCTTCCTTCATCATGACGTCCGCGGCCCGCGTGAGCAGGTTCGTCGACGCGCCGGCCGCGATCGCCGCCAGCGACCCCATGGAGCACGGGACGATCGCCATGCCCTCGCACAGAAAAGAACCGCTGGCAATGGACGCGCCGATGTCTCCGAGCGGATGGTAAACCAAAGTTCCGTCCTGGACCGCTTCCCCGAATGCCGCTTGGAGCGCTTCCGTCCGTTTGGCTGCATTCCAGCCCAGCTCTTCCTTGAACACCCGCCATCCGGCTTCGCTCACAACAAGATGCACCTGAAAGCCGGCCTCCAAGAGCCGGCGGCACAGCGTAACGCCGTATACCGCGCCGCTGGCGCCCGTAATGCCGACGACCCAGCGCTTGGGTCTGACCGTGAGGCTTGTCCCCTGTCCGGTTCCCCTCACCAAGCTCTCACCACCACGAGGTCGATGAACGTAAACAAGAATACGACGGCGCTCAGCACCCCGTTCATCGTGAAGAAGGCGGCGTTCAGCTTGCTCAAGTCGTTCGGCTTCACCAGCCTGTGCTCATAGAGCAGCAACGCGCCGGCGACCACGATCCCGGCGAAGTACCACCAGCTGAGATCCGTCATGATAAGCAGCAGGGCGAAGCCGACCGCGGTCAGCGAGTGGAACATTCGGGCGATGCCGAGTCCGCGGGCGATGCCGAACCGCGCCGGAATGGAATAAAGCCCTTCCTTGCGGTCGAACTCGACGTCCTGGCAAGCATAAATCACGTCGAACCCCGCGGTCCACAGCGCAACCGTTACGTACAGAATCAAGGACGGCAGCGTGACTTCCCCCGTCACGGCAACCCAGCCGCCCAATGGGGCGAGTCCGATCGTCAGTCCGAGCACGACGTGGCAGAGCCAGGTGAACCGTTTGGTATAAGAATAAATGACCATCATGAAGACCGCGATCGGGAGCAGCTTGACCGACAGCGAATTGAGATTCGAAGCCGCCCAGAACAGCATGAAGAAAGAGACGATGATGAACAGAAGCACTTCGCCCGACTTGAGCAGACCGGCGGGCAATGCCCGCACCGCCGTTCTCGGGTTCTTCGCGTCGATGGCTTTGTCGATCAGCCGGTTCAGTCCCATGGCCGCGCTTCGCGCCCCGACCATCGCGAGCAGGATCCAGCCGATTTCTTGCCACTCCGGAAGCCGGCGCTGGGCCGTCACCGCTCCGAGAATGGCGCCGACGAAGGCGAACGGAAGAGCGAAAAGGGTATGCTCGAATTTGATCATGTCCAGAAAAATTCGGATTTTGCGGATCATACCCCGTCATTTCCCTTCGTACCGATGTGCAGCGCCGCGACGCCTCCGGTTAACGGATAGGCTCGGACGTTCTTCAGCCCCGCCCCGCGGAACCGCTCCGCCAGCTGCTGCAGATCCGGAAACACCGCCAGTGATTCCGGCAGCCACCGGTATTGATCGTATTTTTTGACCAGCCACTTCCCGATCAGGGGAAGCAGCTTCTCGAAATAAAAATAATAAAGGCCCTTAAAGGGCTGCCAGTCGGGCTTCGATAATTCCAGACAGACGACTTTGCCGCCCGGCTTCACGACGCGTTTCATCTCGCGCAGCACCTGGTCGATGTCCGGCACGTTGCGAAGACCGAATCCGATCGTCACGAAGTCGAAGGAATTGTCCGGAAACGGAAGCGACATCGCGTTCCCTTCGACGAGCTTGATCTTGTCCGTAAGGCCGAGCTTGTCGATCTTCGCCTGTCCGACGGCCAGCATGCTTTGACTGAAATCAAGGCCCACGGTCTCGGCTCCGCCGCTGGCTTTGGCGAGCGCGATCGTCCAATCCGCCGTGCCGCAGCACAAGTCAAGCGACGTCTGGGCGGGCTTCACGTCCATCTTGCGCATCGCGAACTTTCGCCAAGCCTTGTGGCGACGGAAGCTAAGAATATCGTTCATCATGTCGTACTTGGGAGCGATGCTCTCGAATACGGCGTGTACGTGTTGTTTCGAGTCGACGTCCGTTCTCATGCGTTCACCCCAATTCCTTCAGCGCGGCCGCCGGCTTGGGACCGCCGGCGGACAGAAACGGCTCGATCAGCGGCTGCAGCTCGCGAACGAGCTTGTCCGAAGGAAACCGACCCACCAGCTCCCTCAATTGAACAGCGGATTGCCGGAGCAAACCGCCCAGCTTCTCGGCGACGCCGTATTTATCCATCAAGTGGCGGATGAGGCTGCTGTCATCCCGGTTTTCCCTCAGCGCCCGCTGGTCTTCCTCCGTGCCCTCCTGCATGACATGCCAGAAGCCCCAGCCCCTGCCCGGCGCCGCTTCCGTTTCCCGCAGCTCCTGAAGCAGCACCTCGCAGCGGCAATAGCGCTCCACCAGCTCCGGCCACAGCCGTTCGTACAAGCCGTGCATGAACCCGGTGAACGACAGGAACAGGCCGGATTTGATCTCCGCCCCGTAATGGACATACTCTTCCGCGCCCAGCTTAAGCTGTTTCATTTTCGAATAGACGTTCATCTTGATCCGGTTCAAGTCGCAGATGGCCTCGCTCAGCAGGCGCACGGCTTCGATTTGTCCCGCTTGGGAGAGCAAGTGGTAGAACCGGCTGCTGAAATAATCGCCCGCCAGCACCTTCAGCTGCCTGGAACGCATGGCCGGCATGCCGTTCTTGGCGTCCGCGGGGCCGTTCTCCACCATGTCGTGCGTATCCAGGCCCATCTGGACGAGGGATGCGACCAGGGCCAACAGCTCCCGGTGCGAGGCCGCGGACGGCTGCTGGCTGAGCACCGCGTGCAGCAGCCGAACCCGTCCGGAAGGAAATCCCGGCAGCTCCGTGTGAAGGGAGATCATGTCATGGTTCATATATTTGTGGGCCAACTGTTCAACCCGGTACCTTGTCATTCTTCAGCCTCCGAACATGGGGCCGTCCCGATCGTCCTAACCGTCGGAGAACGGCTTCATGATTTTATCTATTATAACATAACCCCGATGACGCCGCATAAGACACCTCGGTTGTTCATCAATTTGCTATATTTCGAATCCAGCGTTCTCCGGCCGGCGTAACGGACAGCCCCGCGGCCCCGGCAAAAGCCGCTTCGGCCCCGGCTTGCGGCCGCGCGAGGCGTTCAAGCCTTTCCAGCCGTTTGCCCGTCCACTCGTCCCGGCTCGGGGCTCCATAGAACAACAGCGTCTTCCTGCCGTTCGTTTCCAGGTATACCCGGATCAGCGTCCGATGAACGTTCCCGGTTTCGCCGAACGCAAAGCGGAGCAGCCCGGCCATGTCGCTCCAGAGGGAATCGTCACCCCGAACGCCATTCCTCAAGGTCAGATCGATCGTCAGGATCGAGTGGTCCCAGCCGACCTTCGTGATTCGGTGGTTCAACCGGAGACTCGCCACGGCATCCGCGAGATTGTCGTCCGAGATCGTCATCCCGCCTTCCGGGACCGATACCGCCGCGGCCTCCCGAAGCTCCTGGACGCGGGGCTCCGCCGCGGGAAGTCTCCCCAGCGCCAGCATGGCGGCAAGGGCCGCGAACGACGACAAGATCAGCATCCGGATGTGGGACATGCGCGGTCGTCTCCTTCCGTTCGGAAGTCTCTGCATATCCCATTGTACATATCGAGAAGGCAAGCTATGCCTGCCCCCCTCCGCCTATTCTTTCGTCGGCACAAGAAGGTCTGCCTTTTCTATTCGACACCAATCAACAAATTCCTTCGTCCATCGGCAACGCTCGGGTTACCGGTCCGGTTGCCGGAACAGAAAAAGGGACCTTATCCCGGTCCCTTCGGCAATCAACCGCATGATTCCTATGCATCCGTATCCAGCGTTCCGAACTTGGTCATCACGGTCGCTTTGCCCCGGATCTTAATGGCGGACGTGTGCTCGGTGAATTGGGCGATCAGCACTTCTCCCCGGTCGAGTTTCTCGGTATGGTGGAATTTCGTGTCCGACCCCCGCGTGAGCCCGATCACTTGGACGCCGCCTTCTTTGGCTTTTATGACAACGTACTCCGCTTGGTTCGATTCCATCGCCCGCTGGCCTCCTTCTAGAAAAAGAAGACGACCGGTTCGCGATCGTCTTCGTCGGCGTTATGTAATGGTCGAGACGACAGGATTTGAACCTGCAACCTCACCCACCCCAAGGGTGCGCGCTACCAGATTGCGCTACGTCTCGTCGGCTTCCATTATCGGCACCGATTGAGTATAGCACAGGCCCAAACCTGAGCGCAACCCCCAAACCATCACAAAATCAAGCAAAAAACCATGTTTTATTTAATGCCTTCTTTTAACGCCTTGCCCGGCTTGAAAGCGGGAATTTTCCCGGCGGGGATTTCGATTTCGTCACCGGTCTGCGGATTGCGTCCCTTGCGGGCGGAGCGCTCGCGCACTTCGAAGTTGCCGAAGCCGACGAGCTGCACTTTGTCGCCGTTCTGCAACGCTTCCGAGATCACGTCGAACACGGCGTCCACCGCTTGCGTGGCATCCTTCTTGGACAGGTCGGTCAACTCGGCTACTTTCGCGATCAGTTCGGTTTTGTTCATGGCCTTCACCTCCCACAACGGAACGTGGCTTAGTAACTGTTTATCCGTTTCATCAGAAATTATACACGCGCAAAACCCGAAGTTTCAAGCCGGACGCGAGGTTCAAGCCCTTTTTCTGTTCAGGTGGATGAACGTGACGGCCAAGGCGAGCACAAGCACGATCCCTTTGATGATATCGTTCTTGTAATAATCCACGTTCATCATCGTTAATCCGTTCACCATAACCCCCATGAGAACGGCACCGAAAAAAGTGCCGATAATGTTTGGACGGCCTGCGGCGAACACGGAATAGCCCACGAAGACGGCGGCGACGGAGTCCATCAGCATGGGAGCTCCGGCGTCGATCTGACCCGAGCCGATCCGTGCCGCGAACAGAATGCCTCCGATGGAAGCGAAAACGGCCGAAGCGACGTAAGCAAGCGTACGCACTTTTTTCACGCGGAGCCCCGACAACCTGGCCGCTTCCTCGTTGCCTCCCGTCATGATCATTTGGCGGCCCCAGCGCGTGTATTTGAAGAAAACGTGAGCGCCGGCGACGGCAATGACCATCAGGATGACGGGAAACGGGACGCCCAGCAGCTTGCCCTGCCCGATCCACAGAAACGGCTTCAACATGACGCCGGGGGCCGTAGTGCCGTCCTGCAAAGGCATGTTGTTGTAAATGGAGTAGCCTTTGGTATAGGTCTTGTGGATGCCGTTCACGATGTACATGACCGCGAGCGTGGCGAGCAGATCCGGGATCCGGATCTTGACGATGAGGAAAGCGTTCAACAGCCCGACGGCGGCGCCGACGAGCAGCGGGACGATCAGCACGACCGCCAGCGGCATTTCGTACCATACCATAAGCGTTGCCGTCAGCACCGTGGACAGCGACATCGAGGCCCCGACGGACAGGTCGAATCCGTCCACCGTCAGCGAAATCGTGACTCCGATGGCGACGAACGTGACGATGGAAATCGCTCGCAGGATGTCCATCATGTTGTCGAACGTGAAGAAGGCCTCTCTCGACAGCGAAAAGAACAGGATGACAAGTCCGATGAAAATCAAGGTGCCATATCGGAACGTAAAATGGAGCAAACGGTTTTTCAAGGTTATTCCTCTCTTCCCGCGCTGGCGTAATAAAGCAGGTTCTCCTGCGTCGCTTCCCCGCGGCCGAATTGTTTGACGATGACGCCGTCGCACATGACGAGTATGCGGTCCGCGAGACCGATCGCCTCGGCGAATTCGCAAGTCAAATACAGGACCGCCTTGCCTTGGCGGGCCAGCTCGCCGATGATGCGGAAAATGTCGCTTTTCGCGCCGACGTCGACGCCCTTGGTCGGCTCGTCGAACAGGAACACTTTCGCGTCCGTCGCCGTCCATTTGCCAATCGCGACTTTCTGCTGGTTGCCGCCGCTCAAATAAGCGGTCAGTTGCCCGAGGCCCGGCGTTTTGATGCCGAGGCCGGCTACCGTGCCGATGCCGTGCCTGCGTTCGGCGGACCCGGATACGAAACCGAGCCGGCTGATCGATTTGAGGATCGGCAGGCTCAGGTTGTGGAGCACCGATTCGCGTACGAGGATGCCTTCCTTGCGGCGCTCTTCCGGCACGAGGGCGAACCCGGAGCCGATGGCGGCCGCCGGGGAGCGGAGGTCGGCAGGCTTGCCGTCTACCGTCACGGTTCCCCGCTCGGCTCGATCCGCTCCGAACAGCAGTCTCGACAGCTCCGTTTTGCCCGCGCCGACCAAGCCGACCACCGCGACCACTTCGCCCGCCCGGACGTCGAGATCGACGCCGCGCACCCGAGTGCCCGCAGCCAGATCCCGCACCGACAGCACGACTTCCCCGATGTCGGCTTGCAGCTTCGGATATTCCTCCTCGAAGCTTCGTCCGAGCATCGCGCGAACGACCCCATGGGTGTCGGTTTCCTCGCTCGGCTTGGTCCACACCCGTTGCCCGTCTCGCATGACGGTGATTTCATCTGCGATCCGGAACACTTCCGGCAGCCGGTGGGAAATGAAGACGACCCCGATGCCGTCCCGCTTTAGCCCCTCCATGATGCGGAACAGCGTCTCCGCCTCTTCCAGGCTGAGCGGAGCGGTCGGCTCGTCGAGAATGACGAACTTCGCGTTCATAGACAGCAGGCGCGCGATCAGGACGAGCTGCTTCTCGGCCAACGTCAGGTCGCGCACCAGCTTGCGGGTGGACAGCGCGAGGCCGATCCGCTCCAGCACGCCGGCGGCTTCTCCGTGCACGGTTCCCCAGCGTACCCACCCGCTGCCTGACGAGGAAGCGAGCTTGTCCAGCATGATGTTCTCGCCCACCGTAAGATGGGGAACCAGCGAAGTATCGACTTCCTGGTACACGCAATGGATGCCCGCCCGCTTGGCTTCTGCAGGAGACCGTAGCGCGACCGGTTTGCCGTCGATTTCGACCGCTCCTTCATCGGATGGGTACGCACCCGACAAAATTTTCATCAGCGTGCTTTTGCCGGCGCCGTTCGCGCCGAGCAAGGCGTGGATTTGCCCGCCGCGCAGCGTGAAATCGACGCCGTTCAGCGCGGGCACCCCGGCGAACGCCTTGGCGATGCCCCGCATGCGCAGAACGCTGGCGTTTTCTTTCGCTCCCATATGGGCCTCTCTCCTTTCCGCCATTATACTAGATTTCCCCCGAAGTGACGTGATGCTCTGATGTTATCCGTTCATTATCTCGGAGCCTATGGCGTCCTGAGCGGTGTCCGTACCAAGGGCCGCCATTCTACTTTGGCGGGAAAACCTCCCGCAATTCTCGATCTTTTCGCGGATTTTGGGAAAATAGCGGGAAAAACACCCGCTAAAATCGGGGCAAAACCCGATTTCTGCGTGAAGCTCCGAAAGGAGTGGGCAATTTTCTCCCACTAATCATACGCTATAGGCCAAAACGCAAAAATAGTGGGAGGTTTTCCTATTATTCACCGAGTCTGTGCGAAGGGCGCCGATCGAAGTGGACATTTAATACTTCGCCCCGCCGAAAACTTTCAAATCTTGATCCGGAACAAAAACGGCGCGGTTGTTGGCCGCGCCGCCCCATTTTTGCGTTACCGTTACTTGCCGACCGATGCTTCGAGAGCTTTCAGGTAGTCCGTATTGCCTGCGTCGCTCTGTCCCCAGCCTTGAACGTACTGAGCCAGATCGGCCGTCGTCACGGCTTTGTCTTTCGGGAGCATGTCCCGGTGCACGAAGACCGGCTCCAGCTCGACCGTCGCGTCCGTCGTGTCGCCATGCAGCTTTTGGTAGAGGTAACGGACTTGCACGGTGCCGATCGAAGACGGGTCTACCGCCGCGGAAGCGACCCACGGGCTCGTCGGATCCTGGATCATTTTCAGGTCCTCGTCGCTCAGATCGATGCCGTAGATTTTGATTTCGTCGCGTCCCGCTTGCTTGATGGCGTTGGCCGCTCCTTTGGCGAACTCGTCCCAGGACGCCCATACCGCCGCGATGTCGCCTTTGTTCGGATATTGCTTGAGGACGGCTTCCAGCTTGTTCTGCGTATCGAGCTGCGGATTGCTGGCGTCGCCGAACGCCGCGACTTCCTTGAGGTCCGGATATTTCTCCTGGAACTTCTTATAGGAAATTTGCCGGCTCTCCATCGGAGGGAAACCCGCAACCCATACTTTCACGATGTTGCCTTTGCCGCCCGTATCCTTCGCCAATTGCTCAAGCGTCAGCTCGGCGAGCTTCTGGTCGTTCTGCGCCAGATTGGTTACGCCTTCGATGCCGTTCAAAGCGGAGTCGAACGCCACGACCGGGATTTTCGCTTCCAACGCTTTGTTCACGCCTGCCGTCAGCGCGCCCGGATCGCCGTGGTCGATCAGGATGCCGTCGAATTTCTGGGTCACCGCGGAATCGAGGTTGGCCGCCATCTTGTTAAGATCGTTGTCCGAACCGAGGACGGTCAATACGCCTCCGAACTTCTCCACTTGCTTCTTGACGCCGTCAATGTATTGCGCGGAGAACGTGCCGGTGTTCAGACGCATGATCAAGGCGATTTTCTTGCCTTTCAGCGCTGCGATGCCTGCGTCGGCGCCCGAGGAACCCGATGGCGAAGCGGATGCCGATTCGCTGGGGGAAGCCGATGCCGAAGGCGAGCTTCCTCCGGTTTCTTCTTTCTTCCCGCATGCCGCGATCGCGAGCGCGAACGCCAGAATCAACGACAGCAGGGCAAATGTCTGTTTTCTCTTAGCCATGAATTCTTTTCCTCCCCATCTTGCTTGTCCCATGAAACTAGAATTACATTATCATGTTAATTCCGAGTACGTCAATCGGGTTTAGAAAAATATTTTTATGTCGAAATCGTGTCGAAGAGGAGCGATTCGAGCAAAAAGAAAAACACCCTTTCGGGCGAAAGGGTGCTTCCGGATTTACAGAATGATCGCGATCAGCCCGCCGGAGCCTTCGTTGATGATGCGTCCGAGCGTTTCCTGCAATTTGTAGCGGGCATTGTCCGGCATCATCGCGATTTTGCCCTGGATGCCTTCGCGCACGATGGAATGCAGCGAACGGCCGAAAATGTCGGACTCCCAAATTTTGATCGGGTCCTTCTCGAAGTCCTGCATCAGGTAGCGGACCAGCTCTTCGCTTTGCTTCTCGGTACCGATGATCGGAGCGAACTCGGACTCCACGTCGACGCGGATCATGTGGATCGACGGCGCGGTCGCCTTGAGCCGCACGCCGAAGCGGGAACCTTGGCGGATGAGCTCCGGTTCGTCGAGCACCATCTCTTTAAGCGTCGGAGCCGCGATGCCGTAGCCGGTCGTCTTGACCATCTCCAGCGCTTCGGCGAAGCGGTCATATTCGCGTTTGGCGTGGGCGAACTCCTGCATCAGCTGCAGAAGGTGGTCCTTGCCGCGGATTTCGGTACCGACGACCTCCATCAGGATCCGGTCATACAGCTCGTCGGGCGCGTACAGGTCGATCTCGGCGACGCCTTGACCCATATTCATGCCGCTGAGACCCGCGCGGGCGACGAAGTCGTACTCCATGAACTGGGCCACGACGCGGTCGACGTCCCGCAGCCTGCGGATATCCTTCACCGTCTCGCGGACGGAAGTCTCGTAACTCGAGCGCAGCCAGTGTCCTTCGTTCAGGACCATCACCCAGCTCGGAAGGTTTACGTTCACTTCGTGCACGGGGAACTCGTAAAGCACCTCCCGCAGCACGCCGATCACTTCGTCTTCCCCCATGGTGGCTGCGGAGAGGGTCATGACGGGAATGTCGTATTTAGCCGCCAGCTCGCTCCTGAGCGCCTGGGCCTCCTCGCTCCTCGGCCGCGTGGAGTTCACGACGAGCACGAACGGCTTGCCGACTTCCTTCAGCTCGGCCACGACCCGCTCCTCCGCGTCGATGTAAGCGCTGCGCGGAATTTCCGCGATCGTCCCGTCGGTCGTCACGACGACGCCCAAGGTCGAATGCTCTTGGATGACTTTGCGGGTGCCGATCTCCGCCGCTTCCTGGAACGGAATCGGCTCTTCGAACCATGGAGTCGAAATCATCCTCGGTCCGCTTTCGTCTTCGAAGCCTTTGGCCCCCTCTACCGTATATCCGACGCAGTCGACGAGCCGGACGTTCACTTCCAGCCCTTCGGCGACCCTGATTTGAACCGCATTGTTCGGGACGAATTTCGGCTCCGTCGTCATGATCGTGCGGCCGGCCGCGCTTTGCGGCAGTTCGTCGATGGCCCGGATCCGGTCGGCCTCGTGCGAAATGTTGGGCAGCACGACGGTTTCCATGAACCGCTTGATGAAGGTCGATTTGCCCGTCCGTACGGCGCCGACGACCCCGAGGTAGATATCGCCTCCGGTGCGCTCGGCGATATCCTTGAAAATGTCTACTTTTTCCACTCAGAATTCCCTCCCATCGTAATCGCGAAACGAACGCGTGCCGCCAGCGCGACGGAACTCGTACACGAATTTGGACTGGTAACATTGTATGTGCGAGGGTCCGGATTATGACCCTTCCGCCCAAAATGTTTCCCATGCCGACGTACGCCCGCCGGCGCTCCTGTTGGTTTCCTCAACAAGCATATGAGAGGGAATCTGCGCATATGTCTATCTTTTTTCCGCCTTTGGTAGATTCCTTGAGCAGATCTTTATTCCTTCTAAAATGATTGCATTAAAAAGGCCTCGGCCATCGGCCGAGGCACTAACGCGGTCGTTATGAATGGAAGCATTTTGTTCCTTTACTCTGCCCTACTCCCTCTATTCGAGCGGAATTAAGGCATTTTGTCCCTAAATTCTGCCGCTCTGCAGGCGCATATAAAGCACTTTGGTTTCTTACCTCTACCGCTCTCCCGCCATTTGGGAGGACTAGCTTCTTGACGGATCCGGCACGGCTTGCGGACTTCCGTTCGCCAATCGGTAAACGGGCGATTTCACCGGCACGAAGTCGGAGGCGTCGACCAATCGTTCTCGCAAGTCCTCGTCGGCAGCCGGAGTCGATCCGCCTTTTTTCAGCGCCTCCGCGACGTCGATGCCGTAATCGGCGTAAACCCGGCCTGCCTCGTCCACCATGAGCTCAAGCGGACGGCGCGTGTACATGCTGAGCACGTCCGGCTGCTTCATTCCGAGCTTGCCGAAATCCAGGTAGCGGAACCCGGGATATGCCTCGCCCGCTGCCGGGTTCTCGCCCCCGTGTCCGCTGCGGTACTCGTCCACCTTTTTCTGAACGTTCGCGATCTCCTGATAGACGGTGACGTCGAGCAGTTTGACCCGGGGATTCGTTTCTTCGTCGATGATCAGGAAGACGTATTTTCCCCCGCTCTCGAAAGCGTGTTTCGGGATGCTCTCGACATACCCCATCCGCTTCATTTTCGCGAAGTCGATCTTGAATTTCTCGTAGACCGGAACGGAGGCGTCGGCATTCTGGATCGGAAGAAGACCGGTCGCTTCCTTATAACGGTTCACCGCGTCCTGCACCGTACCGACCGCCCCGCGCACGGAAGCTCCTTGTCCCGGCGTCTGCTCTTCCGGATACAAGCACCCGGAGAGCAGCAGCAGAAACGACAAACACGCCGCCAGAACGGCAGGGCGCGCGATCTTCACGTTCACCACAGTTCGTCTCTCTCCCTTTGTTGTTCCTCCATTTTTTTGCGGATCGCCGCTTTCAGAGGATCCTCCGGAACGAAAACGGTCACGTCCGCTTGGACCCGCGCCTGGCAAGAGAGACGGACCCCTTCCTGCAGCAGCGGGCCGATTTTGCGGGTTTCGGCGGGACCGGGTTCTTGCAAAGCAGAAGCCTGATCGGACGGAACGTTCACTTTGCACATCAAGCAAGAAGCTTGGCCATCGCACCTCGTCCGAATAGGCACGCGCGCCCGCCGCGAAGCGTCGAGCAGCGTCGTGCCGGGACGCACTTCCGCATGGCGGCCGTCCGGCAGGAAGGTCACTTTCGGCATCCGTTCAGATCAACCCCGCTTCCCCGCGAAGTTCCGGGTCCGTCGCGTAACGTTTCACGGTTCGAACCGTTTCCTCCGACAATTCGTTCCGTTCGAGCAGACGCTCGAGAATCGGCAAATGCCGTTCGGGCAGCATCCGGATCAAGCTGCCCGCGGCTTCGCAGCGATCAGGCCGGTCACGCAGCGCGTTGAAAATGAGTTCGTGGCCGAGCGGCACGAGCTTGGCCGGAACCCGAACCGATTCGCACGAATCGCCCTCCGGATACAGCAGATGACGGACCTCAGTCCGGTACCGCGATCCTCCGGTCTCGATCCGGAAATCCCCCACCAGCTCCACCTGCGTTTCGGCGATCCGGTAATGGGACAGGATGGAACGGTAACGGTCCGTTGCGCTGTAGACAGGACGGTCCAGAGCGCAATTCCCCAGCATCGCATGAATGCGCGCCGCGTCTTCCTCGTCCGCGTATATGTCCAGATCCCGCGGAGCCCTGCCGAGATTCGCCCCCCGCATGGCGAGTCCGGTGCTGCCCCCGATGACCCATACCGCCCCGCAGCCTTCCAGCCTTACGGCCAACTCGGCCACGGCGGCGGCGGGATATCCGCAATCCATGACGGGATCACCTCCATGCCTTCTGCGAAAATGCCATTAGAAGTAAGTGCGGTTGACGGCGATCAGTTTGCCCTTCCGCACGACCTCCGCTTGGCAGCCGAGCCGGAAGCCGCCGTCCAGCTCATCCGGTCCGAGACGGTCCCACTCGGCATCCGTCGGCTCCGCGAGCAAATCGGCTCCGCTCTCCACGTAACATCTGCATCTGGCGCAGGTGCCCCGGCTGCAATTGAAATTCCAATCGACCCCGGCTTTCAACGCATGCTCAAGCAACGTGTGGCCGATTTCGGCTTCCGCCGTCTTGGTCCGGGTTCTTCCCGTAAGCGTAAGCAAGCTTGTCCGCCCCCTCTATACGATGGCGACAAGGCCGCATAGCATGCCAGACAGCAACATGACGAACGCGGCCACCGACAAAACGAACCGGATCCACCCTTTCGTCTTCAGCCGCGTGAACGTGATCAATGCCGCCGCCATCACCATCAAACCGATGCCGACGAACGACACCCACATTTTGGTCATCGGATCCAAACCATGTGCCTCCCACCGCAACCCCGTTTCAAAACGCTACATATTATACCACTCGCGGGCGGGGATGACAAAGAAGAAACGGGCTCCCGCCGAAGCGAAAACCCGTCTCGTTCACGATTTCATCATCATTTTCATAAGGCCTTCCAGGTTGCTCATGTTCAAGCCGCTCTTCTTGACGGCCGAGACGATCTCCTTCATCGTCTCTTCCGATACCGGTACGTTCGCGAGCTGCGAGACCTGCTTGATCAGCGCGCGCAGCTGCGCTTCGCTCTGCAGCGTATCCGGCGTGACGGTTCCCGCGATTTTCTTGATGGAGTTCTCGGTGATGTTTTTGCCGGTTTTCTGGTTCACCATGCCCAGGATGTCCTTGGAAAACTTCTTATCCATGCCTACCCTCCCTCTTTCACCCCAAAAAGAGAAGTTAAGCTTTGCAGCCGATTCCGATTCCTTTTTGGGGACCCCGTCTATGAACGGCTGCTATTGGGGGAACGATTATGCATGGATAATGTATGTCGGGGCGGGACAAATGGTGTGGGCCGACAGACCGGTGGTTTACTTCAGCCATTTCTCCCGGGAAGCGGCCGCGATTTCTTCGATTTCGTGGGTGCGGACGCGCCCCATCAGATCGCCGACCGCCTGCTCCGGGGCTTTGCCCTCGAACAGGACGGCGTACAATTGGTCGGTGATCGGCATCTCCACGCCATAGCGGGAGGCCAACTCGTGCGCGAACTTCGTCGTGCGAACGCCTTCGACGACCATGCCGATGCGGCGGAGCACTTCATCCAGAGGCACGCCTTGCCCGAGCATCGATCCCGCGCGCCAATTGCGGCTGTGGCGGCTCGTGCATGTGGCGATCAAATCGCCGACTCCGGCCAGGCCGGCGAACGTCAGCGGATTGGCGCCCATCGCCGCGCCCAGCCGCGCGATTTCCGCGAGCCCGCGCGTCACGAGCGCCGCCTTGGCGTTATCGCCGAATCCGAGGCCGTCCGACAGTCCCGCGCCTAGGGCGATGATATTCTTCACCGCTCCGGACGTCTCGACGCCGATCAGATCCGGGTTTGTATAGACTCGGAAATAAGCGTCGTTCATGAAATAATCCTGCGCCGCCTCCGCACGCTCCGAGTTTCGCGAAGCCACCACGACCGTCGTGGGCTGGCGCACGATCACCTCTTCGGCGTGGCTCGGGCCCGATAAGCAGACGATTTCGCTCTCCCCGCGGCCTAATTCTTCCGCCAGCACCGTGGACATCCGTTTCAGCGTGCCGGCTTCGAATCCCTTGGTCGCATGGACAACAAGCGTTTCCCGTCCCAAATGGGAAGCCGCGTTCTGCGCCACCTCTCTCATCGCAGCGGAAGGGGCCACGAAAAGGACCATTTCCGCCCCGGCAAGCACGTCCCTCATTTCCGTGAAAGCCGTGATTCCTTCGGGAATGACCGCGTCTTGCAGGAAACGGGTGTTGCGCCGTTTTTCGTTGATTTCTTCGGCCTGCTCCGGATTCCGCGTCCACAATCTGACGTCATGGCCATTGTCCGCGAGTACCCGCGCCAAAGCCGTTCCCCAGCTTCCCGCGACGAGAACGGCCGTCTGTTTACGCTCCATGGGGCTCACCTTTTTTGTTGCCGCCAAGTTTGTTCTCGGTGCCTTTGACGAGCTTGACGATATTTTTGCGGTGGCGCAACACCGCCATTACGGCGACGATTACGGCCCCCCATATGTAAGGTGCTTCATAGCCGAATAAGGCGATTAAGACCGGAGACAGCACGGCGAAAACGAGCGAGCCGAGCGACACGTACCGGGTCGAGGCGATCGTCGCGATCGCGGCAAGTCCTGCGAGGAGCGTCGGCAAGAAGGCCATGACCGCGAGCGCCCCGATCGTCGTGGCGATGCCTTTGCCGCCTTTGAACCGGAAATACACCGGCCAGTTATGGCCGACAATGGCGGCAAGGCCGCACAGCACGGGGACCCAATCTTCCCCTTTCCCGAGCCAGTGCCCGATCAGCACCGCCGCGATTCCTTTCGCGACGTCCAGCAGGAAGACGGCGAGCGCGGGACCTTTGCCGAGCACGCGGAGCGTGTTCGTCGCCCCCGCGTTCCCGCTTCCGTGCTGGCGGATGTCGATTTTTTTGAGCCATCTGGCCATAAGAATGCTGAACGAAACGGAGCCGAGCAAGTACCCGGCGGCGATAGCAACGATCGGTGTGAACAATCCGTTCTCTCCTATTCCTGGTCCGATTTGCGCCGGGAAAACAATCGAAGCGGCGTGCCCTCGAACGGGAAAGCGGCTCGAATCTTGTTCTCCAAATAGCGTTCGTATGAAAAATGCATCATTTCCGGCTCGTTGACGAAAATGAGGATGGTCGGCGGCTTGACCCCGACCTGCGTCGCGTAGTTGACCTTAAGCCTTCGCCCTTTGTCGGTGGGAGGAGGATTGATGGAAACCGCATCCATCACGATGTCGTTCAGCACGTGCGTCGGGATTCGCATCGCATGCTGCTCCGCCACGCGGTTCACGACCGGAAGGAGCCGGTTCAACCTGCTTTTCGTCTTGGCGGACAGAAACACGACGGGCGCGTAGGTCATGAACAGGAAATGGTCCCGGATCATGTTCTCGAAATGCTGCATCGTCTTATCGTCCTTCTCGACGACGTCCCATTTGTTCACGACGAAAACGCTCGCCTTGCCGTTCTCGTGCGCGTAACCGGCAATGTGCTTGTCCTGTTCGATGATGCCTTCCTCGCCGTTGATCACGATGAGCGCCACGTCGGCCCGCTCGATCGCCTTCATCGCGCGCATGACGCTGTATTTCTCGGTCGTTTCGTACACCTTGCCGCGCTTGCGCATGCCGGCGGTGTCGATCAGCACGTATTTCTGCCCGTCCCGTTCGAACGGCGTGTCGATCGCGTCGCGAGTCGTTCCCGCGACGTCGCTGACGATCACCCGTTCCTCGCCGAGAATGGCGTTGACGAGCGAAGATTTCCCGACGTTGGGGCGGCCGATCAGCGCGACCTTGATGACGTCCTCGTCATATTCTTCCTCTTCGGCAGGCGGAAGCTTCGCGACGGCGGCGTCCAACAAGTCGCCGATCCCCGTGCCGTGAGCTCCGGAGATGCCGACCGGGTCCCCGAACCCGAGGGCGTAGAACTCGTAAATATCGTCCATCCGCTGCAGGTTGTCCACTTTGTTCACGGCCAAGACGACCGGCTTGCCGGAACGGTACAGCATTTGGGAAACCTCTTCGTCCGCGTTCGTGATGCCCGCTTTGGCATCTACCATGAAGATGATCGCATCCGCTTCCTCGATGGCGAGTTCGGCTTGCATGCGGATCAGACGGAGCATCTGGTCTTCCCCGTCGATCTCGATGCCCCCCGTATCGATCACGCTGAACGATTGGCCGTTCCATTCTCCCGTACCGTAAATGCGGTCCCGGGTAACCCCGGGCTTATCTTCCACGATCGCCAGCCGGTCGCCGATGATGCGGTTAAAAATGGTCGACTTCCCCACATTGGGTCGTCCGACGATGGCGATAACGGGTCTTGCCATAATTTCACTCCTTTAATTAGGGAGTTTGACTCCGTCAAACTCTCACGGCTTCGAGGGAATTTGACGACTCATACGGAGTTTGCAAAAGCAAACTCTCACGGCTTCGTCCAACGCTTGCCATGTCTCATCATAACAAAAATTTTCCGCGTTGGCTAACCGTTTTCGGGGTGCCGGTCGACGATGAGGTATACGGTTTCGTTCAGCTCGTGCGCGGCGGCGTCAAGCAGTTTCTCGAGCAGAAACGCGGTTTTTTTCATCCGTTCGGGATCCGGCTGGATGAAAATGGGGGCTCCGCCTCCGACCTCATCTTTGGCCGTCGTCACGACCGCTACGATTTTCGCCATGTCAACCCCCTTCGGCGCTTCGCCGGTTCGCCACGGTCGGCAATCGGATCGCCCCTTCGAGAAGCGGAACGTTCTCGATCGCTCGGACCGCCTTCGACGCATCCCGTTCACGCGGCAGCACGAGCACCGCCAATTGCCCGGTTTCAAGATTGAGCTTCGCGAGCGGAACGAGGGCGGGCTCTCCGTCGTCCCGGTATACGCCCAAGCGGACCGAGGCGTCGTATAGAATCGCCTGCCGCTGTCCCATATTCGCGATGGTCACTCTCCCGTTCCCGTTTTTCGGCGTTAAGAGGATGCCGATTCCCCGGCTTCGGATCACGTCCCGGTCCTCTTCCAGTCCCACGTTCATCATGTACACTTCGCCCACGTACACGTTCGGCCCCTCGAGTCGAATCGGCGCCTCTTCCACCTTGGCGATATGGCTGACCGATTTCCCACGCATGAACCGGGAGACGACGCCAAGAGATACCAATCCTGCGGCGATGCCGGCCCACCACCCTGCGGCGAATGCCGTGAGCGTCGTCGCCAAAGCGGCGAAGATGGCCAGGTAATTTCGCCCTTCGAATACGACGGCGACCCCTTCGATATAAGCGGGGCCGCGCGATACGAGTTCCGTGCGGTCGATCGCCTCGAGCGAATTCCTCTCCATGTTGCGGACTTCGCGGAATTGCTGGGCGGCCAAGGACAGGAACGTGATGGCCGTGTAGTTGTTGTGGTAGAGCGCGGGCACGGCGACGGACCCTAGCGCTCCCGCGATCAGCCCGAGAGCAAGATGCGCGATCATGCCGTGAGGGTAAGCGGGATACTGGCGGTAATCCGCCCGGAGCATGAGCAGTCTGGCGCCCAATCCGAAGCTTGTGCCGAGAAGAACCACGGCCAAATCCCGATGGGCATGGATCCAATGAACGATCACGGGCTTTCCCTTCCTTTTCTCCATCCGAAGCTGACAACGTTCCGGCGCGCGAACGCCGCAAGAACGGACAAGGATCTGGCGGTTAGCACGGCGATCCACCAGCTTTCCATCCAGCGTCCGGATCCGATCAAGCGGCCGCCGGCTTGAAGCCATCCGGCTCTCCACAGGTCGGGGATCGACATGGCCAGCGTCACGGCCGCAACTTGCCCGGCGGCACCAGGAACGAGAAGCGTCGACGCCGCGCCGGTCAAAGCGCCTGCCGCTCTCCCGTGCATCTCCTCCGGCAAGCGGATGGACAGCCATGGAGAGATCGTCAGAATAAGCATAAGCGAACCGAGCAGAAATCCGGCCGACCATGCGGTCCACCGTGCGGGACTCTCCATTCTCCAAGCCAAGGCGAAAACCGCAAGAGCCGTCCAGACGAACGCCCCGCCCACCGTTGCATGGCCGCCGGCGGGCAGTTCCAACCAAGCCGCAAGCGGCCAACCCGCCAGAAAGACCGCAACCGCGTAATCCGGAATACCGTCTGCCGTCTCTTCCCTCCATCCGCTCCACCAGAGAACCGCGGAAGCTACCCATAGAAAAAATGCCGTGTACCCTGGCGGCATATCCGCCCATCACCTCCACTCCCTAGTATGCGCCGAACCAAATAAAACAGCTACGCCGTCCTTAACGGACGAATAGACGTTTTATCGGAGGTGATAATGCCAAACACCCCTGTCCGGATATGCGGATCAGGGGTGTTCGGGAATGAAGTCGCGGTCAGCTGAGCCAGCCGGACACGGTCTGGTACAGGAGATAAAGATTCAGTCCGGCGATCACGATCGCCACCGCCCAAGCCAATATCTGCAGCCAAAGCGGGTTGACGAATACGCCCATTTTGTTCTTGTCGCTCGTGAACTTGACGAGCGGGATGACCGCGAACGACAGCTGAAGAGATAAGATGACCTGGCTGAGAATGAGCAGTTGGGCGGTGCCGCTTTCCCCCGCGATGGCCGTCACGATGACAGCGGGAATGATCGCGATAAGCCGCGTGATCAGCCGCCTTAACCACGCAGGCAGCCGGATGTTGAGAAACCCTTCCATCACGATCTGCCCGGCCATCGTGCCGGTCAGCGTCGAGTTCTGCCCCGACGCGAGCAGCGCGACGCCGAACAGAATGCTGGCCATCGTGGAGCCGAGCAGCGGGGTCAGGAGATGATAGGCGTCCCCGATCTCCGCGACATCCAGAATGCCGGCGGAATGGAAAGCGGCTGCCGATACGATCAAGATCGCGGCATTGATAAACAAGGCGAAGAACAGAGCGATCGTGGAATCGGCGGTCGCGAATCGGATCGCCTGCCGTTTGCCCAGCTCCGTCTGTTCGAACTGCCGGGTTTGCACGATCGAAGAATGCAAATACAGATTGTGCGGCATGACGGTCGCGCCCAGGATCCCGATCGCAATGTAAAGCATAGCCGGATTCGTGATGATTTCGGAACGCGGCACGAAGCCTTGGAACACTTCAGCGGCAGCCGGATGTGTCATAACGATCTCCGCGACGAAGCAGATACCCACTGTCCCGATCAGCGTAATGACCAACGCTTCGATATATCGGAAACCCTTATTCTGAAGCAGGAGAATGACGAGCACGTCGATGACGGTAATGATGATTCCGTAGATCAGGGGAATTCCGAACAGCAAATTCAAAGCGATGGCGGTGCCGATCACTTCCGCGAGATCGCAGGCGGCGATCGCCAGTTCGCAGAGGACCCAGAGCCCCATCGATACCGGCTTGCTGTAATGGTCCCTGCACGCTTGCGCCAGATCCCGGCCGGTGACGATTCCGAGCTTGCCCGCGAGCGCCTGCAGCAGGATGGCCATCAAGTTCGACAACAAAATGACGGACAAAAGCGTGTACCCGAACAGGGATCCTCCGGCCAAATCCGTTGCCCAGTTGCCGGGATCCATATAGCCGACGGCCACCAGGTAACCGGGGCCTGCGAACGCGAGAAACTTGCGGATCCAGGAGCCTGTTTTCGGAATTTTCAAGCTGCGGTATACTTCCGGCATCGTCGGCTGCGTTCTCGTATGACGCCAGCCGCGTTCCGCAGCGATCGGCGTTACGTCGTCACTCATGCTTCCACCTCTTCTCTATCCATTCTGGGTGCGGAGCCGAAAGTTGCGCTTGTGCAACTTTTGGGAATAAAAAAAGATTGATCCAACAGCATGTCGTTCCCGTGTTTTTGTTGCCTACATCCTAATTGTAATCGAGCAAAAAAGTTTGTCAAAGGCAACATTTACGCAATTAAAAAGCCGTTTCTTCGCCGCCGTCGAAATCATGGCGGGGCAGAAACGGCTCCTTCTATTTACTGGCGATTACTTGAATTTGCTCAACTTATCTCCGAATTTCTCTCCGAGCGTGAAGCTCATGCTCTCCGGTTCGGGAAGGCCTGCCGATTCCTTCGGCGCGCGAGGAGCGCGTTCCGGACGGGCCGGCGCTTCTTCGGTTTCCTTGATCGACAAGGATACGCGTTTCTCGGCCGGATTGAAATCCAGGATCTTCGCCTGAACCTCTTGCCCTTCCTTCAGTACTTCATGCGGAGTGGCGATGTGGCGATGGGCGATTTGGGAAATGTGCACAAGTCCTTCCACGCCGGGAGCGATCTCCACGAATGCGCCAAAGCTGACGAGACGCTTCACGACGCCGGTGACGATATCGCCGGTATGGAACTTGCCGGAAGCCGTTTCCCAAGGACCCGGCTGCGCAGCCTTGATGCTCAGGGAAATTTTGCCTTCAGCAGGTACGACCTTCAGAACTTTCACCTTTACGGACTGGCCTTCGGAAACGACGTCAGCCGGATGGGCAACATGTTGCCAAGCCATCTCGGACACGTGAACGAGACCGTCTACGCCCCCGATGTCGACGAATGCGCCGAACGGAGTGAGCCGTTGCACGGTGCCTTCCAGCACCTGACCCGGTTGCAGGGACGACATGATCTGGTTTTTCTTCTCTTCGTATTCGGCTTCCAGTACGTCCTTGGCCGACAGGATGACCTTATTGTTCTCGCGGTCGATTTCCTTCACCTTGACGCGAAGGGTGCGGCCTTTGTAGCTGCTGAAGTCCTCGACGAAGTGGCGCTCCACCATGGAAGCCGGAATGAATCCGCGAACGCCTACGTCGGCGACCAGACCGCCTTTAACGACGTCAGCCACGACGACGTCGAACGCTTCGCCGCTTTCGAATTTCTTTTGCAGGTCTTCCCAAGCCTTGGGAGTGTCCGCTTGGCGTTTGGAGAGGGTCAGCGTTTCCTTGGCATCGTCGATGTTGATCACTTTGGCGACCACTTCCTGGCCGATTTGAACGGCATCGGCTGCGTTCTCCAATTGGACCGGGGACAACTCGCGGAGCGGGATCGTCCCTTCATATTTATATCCAAGGCTTACGAATGCTTGGTTGTCCTCGATTTTGACGATCGTCCCTTTGACGATGTCCCCTTTTTTCAAGGTCACGAGATTGTCCATCGCATCCTGGGAGACCGATTCCGCCGCCTCGTTCGCAGGCAGCGCGGTTTCACCCGACGTTGCGGATACGTCGGCCGCTTGCGCGTCCTCGTTGACCGCCTCGGCGGCTCCCGATTCCTGTACTTTCGTTTCTTCAGACATGAAAATACCTCCTCAATTCTGCCCCAACTTTATTTAAACCCGCAGGAAGCGGCGTCTAAATCGGATTTCCCGGTTTCCGCCCGGCCCATTCGCACGCGGAACCCGCCAAATAATGTTAAGAAATAATGCCTTTAGTATGAGGGATTGCCATCGGAACCATGCATGTCGGGTCATGACGACGGGATGCCGGTTTTCAGCATTTCCCGGATCTTGGACATGATCACCTCGGTTGCTTCTTCCATCGCCTCGGAAGTGCCGCTCGCAGCATACGGTTTGAGGTCGACCGGCGCGCCGTAAACCGCGATCATCTTGCGGAACAGCCGATACTCCCCGACCAGCGCGACCGGGATGACCGTGGCGCCGGATCGGATGGCGATCGTAACCGCCCCGCGTTTGGCCTTGCCGTCCGAATTGCGGGTGCCTTCCGGGAAGATCCCCATGACATGGCCTTGCTGCAGCAGTTCGATCGCGGTGCGGATCGCCTCCTTGCTGACGGCCCCCCTCTTGACGGGAAATGCGCCCCATGCCCGGATCACCTGCCCGACGACGGGAACCCGAAACAGTTCGGCTTTCGCCATGTAGTGCACCTTGCGGGGCACATAAGCGCCGAGCGTAAACGGATCCTGCGAGCTCTTGTGATTGCTGCACAGAACTACGGGGCCGCCTTCGGGAATGTTGTCGAGGCCTCTGGCCTCCAATCGGAAGAACAGCCGATAGATGAACCGGACGATAACCCTGCTGAAGGAGTATAACATAATTTACTTCTCCTCCGCCGAAATGGTTCTTGCGATGGCAAGTCCCCATTCCACGATTTCGCTTGCCACCTCTTCTGCCGTCCTGCCGGTCGAATCGACAAGCTTCGCGTCTTTCGCGCGGATGAGCGGGGCGATTTCCCTCTCCTGGTCGATCCGGTCCCTGTCCGCGATGTCCAGTTCCAGCTGCTCCAGCGTCACACCGGGATTGTCCCCCAGTTCCTTGAATCTTCGCAGAGCCCTTTCCCTCGGGGAGGCGGTGAGGAACACTTTCAACTCGGCATCGGGAAGCACGTGCGTGCCGATATCCCTGCCATCCATGACGACGCCTTTCTCCTTCGCCATCCTGCGCTGCAGGGTCGCCATCCGGTTGCGGACGCCTTCGATTTTGGCGAAATGCGAGACTTGCCGGTTTACTTCCAGGGAGCGGATGCGGGAGCTGACGTCTTCCCCGTCCGCGATCACCTTCTGTCCTTCTGGGCCAGGTATGAGCCGGATGTCCAGCCGTTCGGCGAGCTCGGTTACGCGTACGGCGTCGTCCGCCGTCAAGCCGGATTCCATTGCCTTCAGCGCGACCGTCCGGTACATCGCCCCCGTGTCGACATATATGTACTGCAGATCTCGGGCTGCCATCCGGGCGACTGTGCTTTTGCCGGCTCCTGCCGGTCCGTCGATGGCGATGTTGATTCGCGGCGTCTGATGCGGATTCATGAGGGAACGATTGGCCTCCTACAAGTGCAAACGGTTATGCCGGGAAGTAAAAACAGGCAGGCTCAGCCTGCTGCGTCATCAAAATTATAGCATACCCCTGCGGCGCGATGCAAAAAGGCGTCCGGCTGATTCGCCGGACGACTCTGTTGAACAAGTCCCCCAAATCGTACTCGGAATACGCTTCAGTGCTTAACTTCGCTTTTGGAGCTATCATCAGGTCCCCGGTAAGATATGCCTTCCAGCCGGTCCGTAGGCGACATCCACGCCCGGACGGCGGGAGATTGGAGCGCGCTCTGGAAAAGCAGAAGCAACAGAACGAGCAGCCATATTCCGCGGCGCAGCCATTTTTCGACGCAGTCGGACCATTCGGCGAACGCGCGAGGGTCGATATCCCGTTTGCGGATCAATGCGGATAACCTCCTGCCGCGGCGAACTCCGGAAGCCGGTCAGCCTTTGTGCTTGTCCAGCTGGCGTTCGAAGCAGAATCGGATAATTTTTTGCTGTTCGGCATCCTGAATGTCGGTAAAACGCATCATGACCAAATGTTTGTCGGGCTCCACGGGCATCGCGCGGACGACTTCCCCTTCGAATTTGGCATGTCCGATGTTGCCGTTCTTAAACGTGAGCAGAAGCCAGCAGGACAAGGAAGTCCCGGGGACGAGCGGCCATTTGCGGTCGGTGCGGAAGGAAAGCCCTCCTCCTCCGACATCGTCGGTGATGGCGGTAAAGCGAGTTTTATCGCCGATCCGCAAGGCAAGCTCCAACTGGGCCTCGACGCGCAGGAAGCTGCGGCGCTGCTCGCGTTCGATTTCATCCAGGTTCGGCTTGTTCACCGAAAAAACAGTAACCGTATCCTTCTTGACTCCCGTGACGGTCGTCGTGAACAGATGTTTAACCCCGTCCTGCGTGAAGTAAAACATCCGGAGCTGCTCGCCCGGCTGCGGCCGGTGGTAACGGCGGGTTTTCTCGTCGAGCGGAATTTCGAGCCATATCGAGTTCTCGTCCATGTCCGCCACGCGGGAGCGCAAGGTGGATGCCGACTCGGGGTCCGGGACCGGCATCAATTGCAAATAGGTCGTTTGGTTTATTTTAGGAAGCACCGGAAAACCTCCATGTCGACATGACAACAGAACCATCGTTCTGCATGTTTCCCATTATAGCACGACAGGAAAGGTTTGGGATGCCCCCGGACGAACAAATCCCGCGAAAATGAAGCAAAGCTCTGCAGCTGAATCCGATTCCCGGGTAAGCAGCGGTTTATCGCAGCAATTGTCGAAACCGAGCGAAAGCCAACCGGTATAGGTATTCAGTCCCGGTTGGCCTGACGGCATCAGGTGCCGTAAATCGGTTTGGAGGCGTCGGGAATCCGTTCCACCGTTTCTTCGATTCCCGTCTCGGCGTTCATGTAGATCCGGTAGTCGCTGCCGTTGATATTACCGATGAACTCGTGGCAAAGAACGGGCTGGCGCATCTCGTTTTCCACGATGGCCAAGGAGTAATCCTTCACCCGGAACTCGGGATTGAGCCCCTTGGCGGCTTGCTCCCTGCTCACCTTCGGCTTGCCCGTCGCCAGCAGCTGCTTCGTCGTGGCGAATACATGCTGCGTGGCTTGCATCCCCACGACTTCTCCGTTGTCAAGCGCGACCCGGACCGTCACTTTATCCGGATAGATCCGCACGCCGTTCTGCGTGCCGGCGAACGAGAATACCGCGACGTGATCGTATTCGTCGTAGGTAACCGGGGTCATGCCGCGATACCCGTTGCGGACGAGAAAGTTGGTCGCATGGTTCCGGGCGGTGTCGAAATTGATTCTTCTCGCCTTGACTTCGCGGGGATTCATGAACCAGAGCAGATGCCCGCCCTTGCGGGTATAATCCATTTGGATGCGCGTGCCGCCCCCGTCCTGCGAGGTGACGGTGTAGGTACGGAACTTGGTGCGGCCGCCCGACTCCGTCACGGTCATCTGCCCGGCGCCTGCGGCGCGGTTGCCGATGAATGACGCCGCTCGGGCCCGGATTTCGGCGGGCGTCATTTCCTTGCCGGGAACGCCGTCGGTGGAGAGCAACCGCGGGGCGGCCATGGCCGACGGACCCCAATCCGTTTCGGGATACTCGCCGATCTTCTTGTCTACGGTGCGGAACCCGTCGATGATCGTATTGTCGTGCGGATTATTCTCGCTCGCCATCGCCGCTTCCACGTCCATCCAGCGGAGATGGTCCTTGATGACGGCGTCCTGGATCCGGCCGAGCTCCTTGTTGATATCGCCGGACTTGGCGTAGAGCGATTTCAGCGTATTCATTTCCCCAGGACTTAGCGGTTGTTTGGTCAGGTCGCGGACGGACGTTCGGTATGCGAAGTTGGAAATTTTGGACAAAAACGATTCCGCCTTATTGAAAGGAAGCATAGCCAGCGGAAGCTGATTGATTTCGTTCTGGGCCTGACTCGTCAGTCGCCAGACGTTCACGAGGCCTTTGCGCTGCATCCCGTGGGACGCGGAGGAGACCGCGAGCGTCTGCCCTAGTTCATCTTGCAGTCGGTTCATATGGTGGTTCAAATCGTGGAATGCCCGTTGATACTGGTTTTCGGCTTTGATCAAAATCGAGTTTTTCTCTTGATGCTCCTGGTACCCCCACAGAATGGCCCCGACGAACAAGATCGCGGCAATCGGAAATAACACGGAACTGAGACGCGCATACATGAAAAGCGACCCCTTTCATTCCCAGACTACGGATTGCCGTTAGTGTGGGATAAAGGAGTCGGCTTTATTCGCGCTTTCGGGAAGAGTGCCGCGGGCGCCGTCACGCTTCCTCTTCCTCGATATCGAAATCGACGTCATTGTTGCACAGGCACATCTTGAATCCCGTATCCACGCGCCCCCGGTCCTTGCGGCCGCGAAGCGTGAATTTCTCGCCGCAGCGTTTGCAGCGAATGGTCACTTTGACCCTTGGGTTGGACATGGTTCCCCTCCAGCATGAGAATGAGTTCATCATGCTCCAGTATGGACGGAAGGATTACGATTTAATCTCTTCTTCCCGCTTCAGCATGCGGAAAGGGGAAACGGCGTTGGCCCGGTTCACCCTCCGGATGCCGCGGTACCACAGCAGGAGCATGAAGGGAACCGCGATCCACATCCAGCCGGAAGGCACGGTCAGCATCATGAAGTCGTACACCCCGTGCCAGACCAGAGGCAAAAGCGCCGCCAACCAGAGATGGTATTTCACGCGTTTGCCCGCTGAAAATTTGGCCCGGCCGAGCGAGTAGCCCATGAACACCCCGAACAGGGCGTGTCCGGAAACCGGCAGCAGCGCCCTGACCATCAGCGTCCCGAAGGTGGTCGGCTGCAAGAAGGCATAGAGGACGTTCTCGAGCGTGGCGAAACCGAGCGAAACGGCTGTCGCGTAAACGATCCCGTCATAGGGTTCGTCGAATTCCGTGTGATTGAATATGATGTGGTAGAGCACGAAAAATTTGAGCAGCTCCTCCACGGCGGCTGATATCACGAACGAATAGACGAGCGGAGACTCGCCCATCCACAGCGTCAACCCGCGCTGCAGCACCATGGCGGGCAGAACGATCAATACTCCCATGAGGAACACTCTGACCACCATGGACAGCGGTTCGGCATCGTAGCGGTCTTTCCAATAGAAATAGGCGAGCAGCGCGAGTCCCGGAGCAATGGCGGCAGCCAGCACCGACAGAAGCATTCTCGTCCCCCCTTCCGTGATCGTTACGGTCTGCAGCTTACATTATACAACGGGATGGCTGACGACACACCCTCTTCCCGGCATTCGCCGGCAAGCAAAAAAGAACATTCCGCGGCAAGCCGTCCGCCGCCGCAAAATGTTCTTCGCCTTCAAACAGATTTCGCGGGTTCAGCCAAAATGCTCGGCCAAAACCATCACCGCTTGGGCCGGAATCACGATTTGACCGTATTCCTCGAGTACGGCGGGCGTCACGGATGTTGCTTCACCGTATTCCGCCAGCACGGCGATCAAAGCGTGGTAGCTTGCGGTTTCCAGGCCCGCCGGATCGAAGCAGAGGATCCATTGGTCCTGGTATCGGTACATGCGACCTTCTTCCGTCAGTCGGCCGGCCAGCGTCTTGGCCGCGCCGATCGCGTCTTCGATATCCCGGAACCGGTATATGATAGCTTCGCTTTGTTCAAGCGTCACTTCCATTTCGTAAACCTCGTCGTCCATCTCGTCAAGGGCGGAGGACTCCGGATCGCGCTCTTGCTTTCCCCTGGTCACGATGACGACCATTCCTTGAGCCGGCATGGCGAAAACTTCAACCGCGAGCGGCCCCGAAGCGTCAAAGCCGAGCTCGTTGTAAGCTTGATCCATCATTTCGCTGAACAGCTCATGCACCTTGGGAATCTCGCGCCACATGTCTTCCTTCTGGATCCCGCGTTCCGTCAAATCGTCGAACGTGAGGAAAATACGAATTTTGTCTTGGCCGAGCCGCTCCATCCTCATGACAGGACCCTCCTTTGCGCACGATGGGTGATAACAGCGTATGATCGGGCATATAATGTGTGATTGAAATCTGCTTTGACAACATGTTATCACTTCTCCCATCGAAATGCACTAGGGAAAACCCTCGGATGGCAAATAATCGCGGGCTCCCGCACGAAAAAGGCGCCTCCTCCCCGGTTTCGGGGAGACGCGCCTTTCGTTAAATGTGCTGGCCGTTCTGATTCAAGATCTCGTTGATTTCATGTTTTACCTTCGGGTCTTTGGAGGCGAGATGCTCGACCTGCTCCAACCCCTCGGAGCTCGCCGATCCGTTGCGTGCGGCGGAGAAGGCGTTCTTCGTCTGCAGGCCGAGGAGGCCGCCCCCGAATTTCACGTTCATCCCTCTATCGATCGCCGTTTCCTTCATTTCGTTCATCCGATGCTTCAGCATTTCACCGATACCGTTCATCGCCGCGTTCACCGTCCGGTTACGGATGAGCATGACCACGGCCGCGCCGGCGAGACCGCCGAGCACGAAAGTCCCCAGTCTCATGATGCCACCTCCTTGTCGGTGTCTTTAGTGTGGCCGGGAAGGTGCCGGACATGCGTCCTCAAAATAAGGAAACGGTCCCGTTACTCGCGCCCATTCTTGTATGATACAATCGTTTCGATACGACAAAATACACGACATCCATCGGAGGGATTTCGACACCATGTCCCATCGCCAACGTCCGATTTTGAACGCCGCAGCCTGCGCTTCCGCCCTCCTCCTCGCCCTCACCGCCTGCGGAAGCGGAGAATCCGCGGGGTCCGCTTCCCCCTCGGCAAGCTCGCCGGCTCCTCCTTCCGCGAGCAGCGTAACGGCGGCCCCTTCGGCATCTGCCGGAGCGGCAAGCTCGCCGGCACAGACGCCTGCCAGTACGGTTCCGGCATCTCCTTCCGCTTCGGAGTCCACACCGCCTGCGCCAGCGGTTGCCGCCGCGCCGACTTACCGGATGAACAAAGCGTACAACATCGTTCCGATCGACAAGGACAAATCGCCGTCCAAAGTCGTGCTGCTTACGTTCGACGACGGTCCCAAGGAAGCCGGCATGCTCGGTCAAATCCTGGACGCGCTCGACAAGCACCACGCCAAAGCCATCTTCTTCGTGAACGGATACCGAGTCAAGGCGCACCCCGAATTGCTGAAGGAAATCGACCGGCGCGGCCAAGTGATCGGCAATCACTCGTACGATCACATCATGCTCGGCAAGGAGAAGGATGACAAAATCCGGGACCAGATCGGACGGGTCCAGGAGATCGTGAAAGAAGTGACCGGCAAAACGCCCGTGTTTTTCCGGCCTCCCTACGCTTCCGCCAACGACACCGTTCACAAGGTCGCCAAGGATAACGGGCTGCTCTTCATGACCTGGTCCAACGGGTCGCTCGACTGGGCTCTCGGCAAGAAAGTACAGGATAAGCCGCAGGCGGTCATCGATAACGTAATCAAACAGCTCCACCCCGGCAGCAATATCCTGATGCACGAGCTGCCATGGACGGCCGAAGCGCTGGACCGGCTGCTCACGCGTCTCGAGGACGAAGGTTATGCATTCGTCGATCCGAACGCGATCGATTCAACGATCGGAAAATAACGCGAAAACCCGTTGCCGCACGCGGCAACGGGTTTTTGATACGGCGCGCCGGGCGGAAACGGGCCGGTCGCGCAATTTGGTTACGGTCCGTACATCTCCCTGCCCCACCAGACGAGGCCGGCGGTCAGGGCTGAGAATAGAACGAGCAAGGTCCGGTAGAACCAGCGGGACAGCTGTTTCTGCTTCGACGGATGGATGACGGAACGCGGCGGCATGCCGGTCTCCGGAATGCCGGAGGACGCGGCCGCCTGGACGATCGCTGCCTCCAGCTCTTCCAGCGTAAGCGGCGGGCCTTCTTCCGGCTCTGCTTTCCGCTCGAAAGCCAGATTCTTCGCTTCACGATACCGTGCCCATACGGAAGAGGTATCGTTGTCGTTCATTCTTTCTCCCTCCGATAACGAATGATGAGCCCCATAGCCAGGTCGATCAGAAAATGGGCAGCGATCGGCGCCCAGATCGTGCCGGTTTGAATCTGAATCCACCCCAGGCCGTAGCTGATGGAAAAAACGAGGCCCGTCGGAATCCAATGCCGCAAATACCGGACGTGGATCGCGGCGAACGCGATGCTGGTCCAATAAGCGCCGATCGCATGCTGTACGGCCCCGCGGAACAGGATTTCCTCGCACAGGCTCACGACCAAGGAGATGAGCGCGATGTGCCAGATCGGACGCGTCCGGAAAATCCGTTCGTTGACGCCTCCGTCTTCGGAAGCCTCGTCCGGGATCCAGCCGGAGATCGCCAGATCGGCGAGAAGCACGCAAGCCGCTAATCCCGCTCCCCATAAGGCGAAATCCGCGTTCCCCGGCCATGAAAGCAAATCAATCGGGCTTCGCCCCTGAAAAAACAGCCAAACCACGCCGATAATGAGGGTAAGTAGCTGGGTCAGATACAAATTGAGCAGCAGCATCCGGTCTGACAACTCGTCGACCGACACTTGACGGATCTTGAGCTTGCGAATGTCGAATTTTCTCATGATACCTCTGAAGAATGCGAATTTTGTATGTTCAGCCGAGCGTTTTTTTTCTATACTAGAGACTGCATAAAATCCTTCCGCCCAAAGGAGAAAACATGGAAAAGCGTTTGAACCGAACCGATCTCGGCTTTTCGTTGGCGTTCCTTTTTATGCTCGTCATCGCCACCGGAGCCTTTTTTTACGGCGTGAAAGTCGGAACCGACAGAGTCCAGGCGGAGCGTCTCGAAGCCGAGCGCTCCAGCAAGCCGCTTGCTCAATCCGCGCCGAACGCATACCAGCAGCAAGATCTGGTATCCTTCTATCATACCGTATTTTTGCCTTA
Organism: Cohnella sp. CFH 77786; assembly: GCF_019400745.1. Taxonomy (GTDB): domain Bacteria; phylum Bacillota; class Bacilli; order Paenibacillales; family Paenibacillaceae; genus Cohnella. The sequence goes on from NZ_WJIB01000006.1 coordinate 144,191, forward strand.
CCGTGAATTTCAGAACGAATGGTTTTCCGCGAGAGGCGAATGGAACGCCGATCCTTCCGCGGATCTGTCCGCGTCCTTGAAAATGCTCTCCAAAACGGCGAACGCCAAATACGCGAAAATCAAAAGCGCGTTCGTGTCGCCTTCTTCGCCGCTCCTGAAGGATGCGCAGACCGATTACATGAAAAGCCTGAAGCTCTTCTCCGACAGTTTCGCGAACCTTGCGTCCACCGCGAACAAAGGCACTACGGAGCAGCTGCTTCAATCTTTGGAGAACCAAGCCTTCTACACGGAGGGACGCAAATACGCCTTGTCCGGTCAGAACGCCTATTATACCGCCATGCTCAAATGGGCGGCAACGGTGAACCCGGACATCCCGGAAGATTTCAAAAGCCCTGCCGTCATCGAGCTGGCGCGTTGGAAATCGATGCCGCTCATCATCAAAAACAAAGTGGCCGTCGATTATTTGTCCAGCCATTCCCTGTACGCCGATTTCCTTCCGCATGACTTGACCGCCCGGATCGACCAGTTCATCCGGTCCGGACAAGCCGACAAGATGAAGCAGACAACGGTCGGTTCGATCGCCGAACTGCTGACGGGCACGGACGCCGTACGAAACGGCGACTTCCTCGGCAGCAAAACGATGCTGTATCCGAACGAGCAGTTGCCTCAGTTGCCTTTTTTCATCCCGGATAAGTAAGAAACGCTTCGAATCGCAATTTGTCGCATATTCGTCATTGCATCGGACACCCCGTTGCTTTAAAATAGTAAAATCCGATGACGTAATGTTCTCTCGCAAGTCACCCTCCACGCGCCGCCTGCCCGCCCGGAAGCGGAGGCGGCAATGGGGGTTTTTTCTTAGTGATTCGGATCGTATAGGATCTGCGATACGTTTCTGAATCACCTCGGGTATAACGTCATCCGTCCGAATAGGACGGTGCAGCCGTTTTACTTGGCTTGACCGATCGTGAACAAGAGAAGGGGGATTTTACGCATGTTTAAAGTTTTGGTGTCGGATCCGATCAGCGATTTGGGGATTTCCCAGCTGGTCGAAGCGGCGGATATCGCCGTGGACAAGAAAACCGGTCTTACCGAGGACGAGCTCGTCTCCATCATCGGCGAATATGACGCCCTGCTCGTCCGCAGTCAGACCCGCGTGACCGAGCGGATCATGACGGCGGGCAAACAGCTGAAAGTCATCGGGCGCGCCGGAGTCGGCGTGGATAATATCGACCTGGATGCGGCTACCCGCCGAGGGATTATCGTCATCAACGCGCCGGACGGCAACACGATCACCACCTGCGAGCACACGTTCGCCATGATGATGGCGCTCGCCCGCCACATCCCCCAAGCTTACCTGAAAACCGTCGGAGGCGTATGGGACCGCAAGTCGTTCGTCGGCGTCGAGCTCCGCAACAAAGTGCTTGGCGTGCTCGGCATGGGCCGGATCGGCAGCGAAGTCGCCGCCCGGGCCAAAGCGTTCGGCATGACCGTATACGGCTACGATCCGTTCCTGACGGAAGAACGCGCCGAGAAATTGGGCGTGCGTCTCGCCACCGTGGACGAAGTCGTACGCGACGCCGATTTCATTACCGTACACACTCCCCTTACCGCGGAAACGCGGCATATGATCGGCAAAGAACAGTTCGCTCGGGCCAAGAAAGGCGTTCGTATCGTCAACTGCGCGCGCGGAGGCATCATTGACGAGAACGCGCTCGTCGAAGCGATCGACGCCGGCATCGTGGCCGGAGCCGCGTTCGACGTGTTCGAGGAAGAACCGCCTGCACCCGACCATCCGTTCCTGTCCCATCCGAAAATCATCGTGACGCCCCACCTCGGCGCCTCCACCGTGGAAGCCCAGGAAAACGTGGCGATTGACGTCTCCGAGCAGCTTCTGCACATTTTGCGGGGCGAACCGTTCAAGAACGCGGTCAACATGCCTCCGGTTCCCGGCGACGTATTGGCCAAGCTGGAGCCGTACTTCCCGCTCGGCAAGAAGCTCGGCAGCTTCGCCTCCCAGATCGCAGACGGCCCGGTGAAGGAAATTTCGATCACGTATGCCGGCGATTTGGCCGACGTGGACACCGCACAGCTAACCCGCTATGTCGTTCAAGGCGTACTGGCCCATCATCTCGGCACCGACGTCGTGAACGTGGTCAACGCCATGCATCTGGCCAAAACCCGCGGCGTTAACATCGTCGTCTCGACCACCCAAGCCTCGAAAGGCTTCACCAACCTGGTCAGCGTTTCCCTGCGTACGAGCAAGGAAGAACGCGTCGTATCCGGCGCGCTGCTGAACGGATTCGGGCCGCGTATCACGCAGGTGGACAAATTCCCGGTCGACGTCGAGCCGCAAGGCCATCTGCTTCTGATCTCCCACCACGATAAACCGGGGATTATCGGACGCGTCGGCACGCTGCTCGGCAACAACGAAGTCAACATCGCGACGATGCAGGTCGGCCGTAAAGTCATCGGCGGAGCCGCCATCATGGTGCTTGGCGTGGACAAAGCCGTGCCGAAGGAAGTGCTGGCGGAAGTCGCCTCGCTGGCGGACCTCAACAACGCGAAGCAGATTCAGCTGTTCTGATTGGGTTAAATGAAGCCTCCCGGACATAAGGTCCGGGAGGCTTTCTTTTGCGCTCGCGCCTGATTCGGCATCAGTCGAGGGACATCATGCGGGACAATCGCTGCGCGTCCCGGTCATTTGCAGCAAAAACGCGAGGCCGATTCTGACGATCGAACAGGAGCATGACCGTGTGTTTCTTGCCTTTGATGATGTAGAGGTCAGTTATTGATATCGCTGACGTGCGGTCTCGCATGACGACGTTGTCACGAAAGCCGATTTTGATGATCAGACCTTCCGGTATCGATATCCCGACATAGGGCTTCCGATTTCTTAGCAAGAGATTGACGGCATCAGTCATACGATCGGTGGACGAAAACTCTCTGACCACTTGATTCTTGGCCGGATCGATGACTTGTATGTCATCTGGATGAACAGCCGAGTCGGAGAAGTACAGCATAAAGGTAAGCAGCATTCGATCCCAAAACATGAAGGCAGCCCCTCTCTATTGGCAACATGACTAGCATGTCCGGCCATGGGGAAGGAATGCATTGTGGCAATCGAAAACGAAGTAAATCCTGATGCGCGGACCGAAATCGCGTCCTTGGTCCACTATTTTCGCGCATCCGCACATGAACCCACCAATTAGTGTCTGTCGTCCACTATTTTCGCGCATCCGCACATGAACCCACCAATTAGTGTCTGTCGTCCACTATTTTCGCGCATCCGCACATGAACCCACCGATTAGCGTCTGTCGTCCACTATTGTCGCGCATCCGCACATGAACCCACCCAATTAGCGTCTGTCGTCCACTATTTTCGCGCAATCGCATATCAACCCACCGATTGGCGTCTGTCGTCCACTATTTTCGCCATTATTGAGCTGAAGCGTTGTCACAAGGCTTCCGATTTGATTGTGTTATAACCGCCCGATTCCCCTTCACCATTCCAACCATCCCGAACTGGAGGATCGCCGACGCGACGAGAACAAGCGGCAGCATCGGCGACATCGGGTCTTTCGCAAACAGGATCAGGAGCCAGATCGAAATGACCCGGCCTGCATTGAGGAAGAACTCCCTCAGAACGACCGACTCGATCCGGAAATGTCCCCTTAACGGCAGAAAGTCCATCAGCCTGTAGTAATAAGAAGTCAGCGTATTGATCGCAAGCGGATTAAAGAGCGAAAAGACGACCATAAAAGCGATCACCGTCCACGCCGATACTTCCGCAAGCAGCAAGGCAGCCGCGGCGAAGACCATTACAGAGGACAGAAGCACCTCTCCCCGAGCGTTGCTTCTGTCTCTGCGGCGGGAGATGACGAAGCCCGTCAGCATCGTCAGAAGAGAGAACAAGACGGCAAGCAGACCGACCCAATCCTCCCTTCCGACGGCCCGGTACAGCAGGATGTTGGGCAGGAACAGCATAATTCCCTGAAACAGTCCGAGAAAGAAAAAGCTGAACAGCCCTCTCAGCCAATCCGGCTCCTTCTTCATCATCAGCAGGGAATACTTTAGGTAGAAGGAGCGGCGGGCCGAGTCGATATTGCGTATTCTGGTGCTGAACAGCGAGGCAGTGGCAAACATGATGCAAGCGATTGCAAAAGTGACGATATAACCTTGCAGGCCCTGGAACATCCGGATGACGTAGCCGGACAATACGGGTCCGATCAGTCCGGCTCCATTAAACACGATCATGTTGGTGGCCAGGTATTTCGAACGGCTGCGCTCATCCGTCACATCGTACATCAAGACGAGATATCCGGTCCAGTATAGTCCGAGCGCGATGCTGTAAAACAAGGCGAACCAAGGATAATAATCCGCGACCCGTCTTCCGGAGAAAATGACCGCCAGGAAAAATAAGGCGATCAAGACGATTCCAAGCCGATAGGTCACCATTCGATCCCGTTTCTTCGCGATCCATCCCCCGATGGCAAACGCGAACGGCGTCATCCCGTACAGGATGATGTTGAACACCCCGTTAATCCATAAGTCCTCGGTCAGGCGCCACAAATACAAATTGAGGAACAACGCGGACATGGAAGCTCCGATCTGGAAACACCCGTGGATGAACAAGGCGACATAGGCTTCTTTCGTCAAGCCGTTCCCGCTAAAGTCCCCCTCGCTCCCACTACCGCTCCCTTGCCCGGAGAATGTCCGTACCCACCTTTCCCGAAATCTCACGCCGGACCTCTCCCTCGCATTGCGTTGTCGGCTTACCCTCGTATTGTAGCATAAGGAAAGGCGCCTTGGAGGCGCCTTCCTGTCCGTTCTGGATCTTTTGCCCGAATTCAAGGACGGGATGTTACCGCCCCTCTCTTCCCGTTCACGGGCAATACGATCGTGAAAACCGTGCCTTTGCCCGGATCGCTTGCCGCGCGGATCGTTCCGCCGTGGGCTTGGACGAGGTTCTTGACGATGGCCAGTCCCAGCCCGGTTCCCCCCGCCCCGTTCGTTTCTCGTTTGCGGGCTTTGTCCGCCTTGTAGAACCGCTCGAAAATATAGGGCAGGTCTTCCGGCGGAATGCCCATCCCTTCATCCTCCACGGTGAGCTCCAGCACGTCGCCGCCGCGCGCGGCTTCCTTCCGCCGTGCCCTCATGCGAATGCCGGCGCCGGAGGGCGTATGCCGGATCGCGTTGTCGAGCAGGTTCGTCATCACCTGCTCGAGCCGGTCGGGGTCCGCTGCCTGGAGCACCAGGGCGGGATTCTCCTCCGGCTTCGCCAGCGAGATCTCCCGCTCCTTCGCGAGCGCGGAAAATTTGCGGTACACGCGGCTCAGCAACGCATTCACATCCACCTGCTGGAACGACATCTCCAGGTGCCCCGCTTCCATTCTCGCGAGGTCCAGCAAATCTTTCACCAGCCGTCCCATTCGCAGCGACTCGTCGTGGATGACCTGGACGAGCTCCTTGCGCTCCTCGGGCGAAGCGGCGATATCATCCAGCAGAGCTTCGCTGTAGCCTTGCACCATCGAGAGCGGAGTACGGATTTCGTGCGACACGTTCGCCACGAAGTCTTTCCGGAGCTTGTCGACCCGGAACTCCTCGGTGACGTCCCGAAGCACCGCCACCGCTCCCCGGACGCCTTCCGTTGCCGCGAGCGGCGTCATCACGACGGACCACACGCCGTTCTGCACGTGGATCTTGACGGTTAATTCCTTGCCCCCGGCGATGACGTTCCGGAACGTCTCCCGAAGCGGACCGGGAACCTGGGCGAAGGTGTCCGGCTCTTCGTCGTCGGTCCAATCGACGGACCCCCATTCCTCTACGAGATGCTTGCCTTCCGGATTGGTCAGGATAATGTCCCCCTCCGCGTCGAAAGAAATGACCGCGTCCGTCATGCTGCGAAGCACGCTGCTGAGATGGTCGCGCTCATGTTGCAAGTCCCGTATCAACGTATCCAGATCCGACGCCATCTGGTTAAACGTGTTCGCCAGTTCCCCGATTTCGTCCGAAGACCGGATCGCGACCCGCATCGTGTAATCGCCTTGCGATACCCGTTCCGCCGCTTCCTTCATTTCCCTGAGCGGCTGCGTGATTTTCGTGAGCAGGAAAAAAGCGAAAAACGTCGTCAGCAGAAAGCCCACGACGCCCGTATAGATGAACAGGTGTTTGATCTTGTTCGGTTCCGCGAATTGAAAATTGATGTATTGAAGCAGGAAAAGCCCGACGGTGGTAATAACGACCGCGACCAGCGCGATGATCGTCAGCCACAGCTTGCCGACGATCGTTCTCCAAATCGCCATCGGTTATTTCGCCGCCTCCAGCTTGTACCCGACGCCCCATACGGTGGTGATCATCGAAGCCGCTTCCGCGGACACCCGGTTCAGCTTCTCCCGAAGCCGTTTCACGTGGGTATCGACCGTGCGCAGGTCCCCGAAGAAATCGTAGTTCCAGACGTCCTTGAGCAGCTCTTCCCGGGAGAACACCTTGTCCGGCGAGCTGGCCAAATAGTGCAGCAGCTCGTATTCCTTCGGCGTAAGGTTCACTTCCTGGCCGCCGGCCGTGACGCGGTGCGCGTCGTGCTCGATGACCAGATGCGGGAACACGATGTTGTTGCTCGTATTCAAATCCTTGGACAGGAAAGCGGTCGCCGAAGACCGGCGCAGGATCGCCTTGATCCGGAAGATCACCTCCCGCGGACTGAACGGCTTCACGACGTAATCGTCGGCGCCGACCTCGAAGCCTTGCACGCGGTTCACTTCCTCGCCCTTGGCGGTCAGCATCAGCACCGGGGTCGCCTTCTGCTGCCTGAGGCGGGTGCAGACCTCCACGCCGTCGATGCCGGGCAGCATGAGATCGAGCACGATCAGGTCGAAGTCCTCCTGCAGCGCCTTGCGAAGGGCGGTTTCCCCGTCCTCGGCCTCTTCGATGGAATAGCCTTCCTTTTCCAAATACATGCGGAGCAGCCTGCGAATGCGTTCTTCGTCGTCGACGACCAATATGCGGTTGCCTTGGCTCATACGATTCAACTCCTCCTCTTCGATTAGGAAACCCCGGCGTACGAATGCAGGCCGGCGATCACGAGGTTGACGCCGATCAGCGTAAACAGAACGACCAGGAAACCGATGACCGCCAGCCAAGCGGACTTCGCGCCCAGCCAGCCGCGGGATAGCCGGAGATGCAGGTAAACGGTGTAGAACAGCCATGTAATGAGCGCCCATACTTCCTTCGGATCCCAGCCCCAGAAGCGGGACCAGGCGACTTGGGCCCAGATCATGGCGAAAATCAGACCGCCAAGCGTGAAAATCGGATATCCGATGGCGATGGACCGATAGCTGATTTCGTCCAGATCCTCGGGATCGATGTCCAGAAGCCGGGGATGAATCACCGCCCCGAGCTGCTTGCGCGCGATCAACCGAAGCGCGAGATACAGGATGGCGCCGGAGAGTATGGACCAGACGATCGTGTTCAGCTTCCGGCCGGAATTCACGCCCTGCATCCAGGACGGTTCCGTGAACAGCGGTTTCTCCATGCCCAGGAAGGGATCGAACCTCACGACCTCGCTGTTGTGAGGCTTCACGATCGGCGGAAGTCCGTACTGGACCGTACGGACGGACACCTGCTCCTGGCCTTGCACGATCTTGACGACCTCTTGCCGGAATTCGGCCTCGTAACCGGCCGCCCGGAAGGCGAACACGGAGACGAGGAAGCCGATGACGATCAGGATGACGAGAAGGAATCCCTCCACCCAACGTCTGGCCCTCTTACCCGCTTTGTCCGTCCGGGTGAAATCGACGACCCGCAGCAGCTGCACGAGAGCCGCCGCGAATCCGACGGCGAAGAAGGCTTCGCCGAGAGCGGCTGTCGTCACGTGGACGCGCAGCCAGTTGGAGTTCAAGGACGGAATGAGCGGCTGAATCTCGGAAGGGAATACCGACGCATAAGCGATAATTATAACGGTAAGCGGCAGCGTGAACGCTCCGAGCAGCGTGTTTCGGTAGATCAGATAAATGACGGTGAACGCGAGCATGATCGCCATCGCCAGCATCGTCATGAATTCGTACATGTTGCTGGTCGGGATATGCCCGGCCGCGATCCAACGCGTGATGAAGAACGTCACGTGGGCCGCCAAGCCGGCCGCCGCGAAACCGAACGCGATCCAGCCCCACTTGCGGTTATGGGCGGCGGGTTCGCGGTTGCTCCACTTCTTCCCTCCGACCGCGATCATGTAAAAGACGAACGAGGCGCTATAGATGAGCAGCGCGGCCATCAGGGCGCTTTGGCTGATTTGGAACAGCTGGCTCAATCGGTTTTCCTCCTGTTGTCGAGCGATTTCTCGGACACGGACAGTCCGGCTTTGTTCAAGGCGGCCGCCACTTCCGTTCTCAACCCGTAGTTGTTCTTGTTCGTGTGGGCGCCGAGAGAGAGAATCCCATCGTCGAATCTCAGCCAAATGCGCCTATGATTCCAGTACAAGCCCATAATAACGCCGATCATGAAAATGGAGGCGCCTACCCAGACGAACGGCATGGCCCGATCCACCCTGACATTCAGGGTTGTCGTATAATTGGAAAAAGAAACGTTCTCCATGGAATCGACCCGGATGTCCAGCTTGTCCGCAACCGATTTGTTCAACTGGTCTTGGCTGAACCTGACTTTATCGACCCGGTTCGGGAAGTAGATATACGTTTCCCCGGTTTCCGGCAAGTCCGGTCCCTTGATGCGGAAGACGAAGGCCGGCGCGTTCGGATCCCTCGATTTCGTCATCGGCCTGCCTTGAGCATCGATGCCGAAATCAAGAAAAACGTCTCTTAGTGTCAGGTTATAGGGACCTACGTCATAAGTCAATGCGGGGTTTCGCATCGGCAGATAGAAGGGCCCGTACTTCTCTCCGGTCTTCTTGTTAATGATCACGGGGGAGACGGAGATGAGGCGCTGATTCTCGCTGTAGTCCGTTTGATACAGCTTCAACCCGTGATAGGACAAGGGGTGGTTCACCTGGATATTATGGGTTTCGACGGCGCGGAGCACGGGTTCCTTGGTTGGGTCGTCGCAGGACTCCGTGCATTCGTACAACGTCGCTTCCGTATTGAACAGCTTCGGCCGCAGCGTGCCTTTCAGGGACTCCGGCAGCTCCGAGTCTTTGTAGAACTCGACGGTGAACTTCTCGTTCTTGACATAATAGTTCGTGCCCGGGATCTGCTCGGTTTCCCCGTCGTCCAGGTACATGTATTGGTCCATGTTCCAGGCTGGTACGCCGCGCCCTAATACGGCCAGCAAGAAGATGATGAGACCGATATGATTGATATAGGGACCCCAGCGGCTGAACCGGTTTTTCTCCGCCATGAGCGCGTCGCCGTCCCGCCACACTTTGTACCGTCTTTTTTTCAACTGCTCGCCGAACCGCTCCAGCCAAGCGTCGCGGTCCTCAGGCGCCGGCCCCGCATATACGACTTGCTGTCTCGTGATGAACTGAAGGTGTTTGCGAATCTGCTGCTTCGACAAGGCTCGGTACAGGGGGAGCACCCGATCCAAGCTGCAAATGACGAGCGAAGTGCCGATCATGACCAGCAAGGTGACGAACCACCAGGACGAGTATACGTGGGTCAGCCCAAGCGCGTGATAAACCTCGCCCGCCTTGCCGTAGTTTTCCCGATAGTATTGGCTCAGTTCCTCGTACGTCAGCGTTTCCCGGAACACATTCTCCTGCGGATAGAGCGTGCCCACCGACGCGGCGACGAGCGTAAGCACGATCAGCCATACGGCGATCTTGACCGAGGAGAAGAAGTTCCAAACCCGGTCGATCAGGTCGGGGTTCTCCTTCTGCGAGCGCCTGGCCACGCCGTCGTATCTCATCTCGAGCGGCGCGAAATCGTCCGCTCCGGTCTCGGTCAGCGGTTTGCCGCAGGATTCGCACAATACGGTCCCCACATGGTTCTGGTGACCGCATTCGCATTTCGTATTCGAAAACAAAGGCCTTGCCTCCCTACTTGGCGTTCATGATCTTCTCGATGTGCCCTTCGATCTGCTCTTCGGTGAGGGGCCCTCCGATCAGGATCTCTTCGATCGTGCCGTCCGCGCGAACGAAGAAGGTGGTCGGATATTGCTTCAGGCCGAATTTCTTCTCCGTCTGGCGATTCCGGTCGAGAAGGATCGGGAACTCGGCGCCGACTTGCCGGGCGAAGCTCTCCGCGGTGAGCTTGTCTTCGCTCAGGTTGATGCCGATGAGCTGCACGCCTTTGTCCTTCCATTTGTCGTATACGTTCTGCAGAGCGGGCATTTCGTCACGGCAGGGAGGACAGAACGTGCCCCAAAAATTGATGATGACCGGTTTGCCCCGGTATTCCGAGGAATCGTGCACATTCCCCGCCGTATCCGCCAGCTTGAACGCCGGCGGCTTGTCGCCGGCCTTCAGCACCGGTGACGAGGCAAACAGCGAGTTGCCGACCGCGTATCCTCCGATGAGGAGAACGAAGGCCAGCACGATATATTGGATCGTTTTCCGATGTTTCTTCATGGAGCATTCACCACCGTCATTTCAATACCTTCATTATAACGAAAATACCGGGGTCAAGGGCAATGGGGCCCGACCTCCGGTTTTGAACATTATGTGTCCGCATCAAGCGGCCCGTCTTCCTCCGCCTCGACGATTCCGTCCGCGGCGTCCCGCAGTTTCTGGACCTCCTCGGCGGTCAGGCGCCGGTATTTGCCCCGCTGCAGCCCGCCCAGCGTGATGCCTCCGAACGACACCCGCTTCAGCCGGGTGACCGGGTGGCGGATGGCATCGAACATCCGTCTCACCTGACGGTTGCGCCCCTCATGGATCGTGATCGAGATCGTCGCGAATTTGCCGTCCGGATCGACGTCGTGATACTCTGCTTGCGCCGGGGCCGTCATGCCGTCCTCCAGCTTGATTCCCCGCTTCAGCTTCTCCAGGTCGTTCCCGTGGGGGACGCGCTCGACCGTCGCATGGTACGTTTTCGGCACGTGGTGCTTCGGATGGGTAAGCTTATGCGCCAGTTCGCCGTCGTTCGTAAGGAGCAGCAACCCTTCCGAGTCGTAATCGAGCCGTCCGACGGGATATACCCGTTCCTTGACGTCCTTCAAATAATCGCGGACGGTGGACCTTCCCTTCGGGTCGGTCATCGTCGTGATGACGCCCTTCGGTTTGTTGAAGAGCAAATACAGCTTCTTCTCTTGCTTGATCGGCCGGCCGTTCACGGCGATGACGTCGGCGTACGGATCCGCTTTCGCGCCGAGCTCGGTCACGACGGCGTCGTTCACGGTGACGCGCCCTTCCTTGATCAATTCCTCGCACTTGCGGCGCGACGCCACTCCGGCGTTCGCCAATATTTTCTGCAGTCGTTCCACGTCGAACGCTCACCTCTAGCCCATCATATCATAACGCCTGATTTTCGGAAAATGTCGGCAACCTCCGGGGATTCCCCAAACAAAAAAAGGCCCCCCCGGAAATCCTCCGGTTGACCCCGCCGTCGTCTGCGTGTTGCATGCAATTCCGGTCGATCACCTCTCACCCCATCCCGAACAACAGCCAGCATGCCGCCACCGCCGCGAAGAAACCGACGAAGTCCGAGAACAAGCCGACCTTGAGCGCGTAACGCGCGTTGCGGATGCCGACGGCGCCGAAATACACGGTGAGCACGTACAGCGTCGTATCCGTGCTGCCTTGGATCGTCGCCGCGACTTTGGCCGCGAACGTGTCCGGCCCCTCCGTCTTGATCAGGTCGGTGACGAAGGCAAGCGAGCCCGCTCCCGTAATCGGCCGAAGCAGCGCCAACGGCAACACCTGGCTCGGCACGCCGATCGCTTCCAGCAACGGCCGGACGACGCCGATGATCGCGTCCAAGGCGCCGGAAGCGCGGAACATGCCGATCGCGGTCATCATCCCGACCAAGTGGGGAATGATCGCGATCGCGGTTTGGAAGCCGTCCTTTGCCCCGTCGATGAACGTTTCGTAAACGGGGACTTTACGCAAAGCCGCATACAGCGGGATAAACGCGATCAACATCGGAATCGTCCAAGCGGAAACACGCGCAATCCAATCCGCCATAGGGTCAGCCTCCCCCGCCCAACGATGCCGGGGCGGATGGGGACGAGGCTGCGGGGCCGTTCCCGATCCGTTTGCCCGCCGCGCGGGGCGGTCCGCTGCGGTGCCGGTACCACCGGTCCGCCAGCAGCGCCGCCCCCGTCGAAACGGCCGTGGCCAGGAGGGTCGGGGCTACGATGTCGGCCGGATGAATCGCTCCGAAGTTCATCCGGATGGCGATCATCGTCGTCGGCACGAGCGTAATGCTCGCGGTGTTGAGCGCCAGCAGCGTGCACATGGCCGGCGTCGCCACTCCGGGCTGGCGGTTCAGCTTCTGAAGCTCCTGCATCGCCCGAATTCCCATCGGGGTGGCTGCATTCCCGAGCCCGAGCAGGTTGGCGCTCATGTTGGACAGGATGTACCCCATGGCGGGATGATCGGGTGGGACGTCCGGGAACATCCGGCGGACGATCGGGGCCATAAGCCGGGACAAAAGGCGGACCAGGCCGGCGTTCTCGGCGATCTTCATGAGCCCCATCCAGAATACGAGAATGCTGATGAGGCCCAGGCAGACGGTCACGCCCGTCTGGGCGCCTCCGAACGCCGCTTCGGCCACTTCGTTCAGCCTGCCGTTCGCGGCTCCGACGAAGACGCTGACCACGATCATGCCGAGCCAGATCCAGTTCACCATCGGCTTCCCCTCCTCTAATCGGGAGTTTGACGTGTAATCGGGAGTTTGACGTGTAATCGGGAGTTTGACGTGTAATCGGGAGTTTGACAGAGTCAAACTCTCCCCGCTCCAACTCTCCCCGCTCAAACTCTCCCCGCTCAAACTCACGGATTCCCGGTTTCCGCCTTCCTCGGGAGATCGACGACCGGAACGCTCCCGATGACTTTCCCGTCCAACAGGAACACGAGCCGCCCCAGCTGCCCGAAAACGAATTCCAGAGACGACGGGTCGGACAGGACGAGCTTGGAGCTTAGCTTCTCCCGCTCGCCCGGCGCGAACGGATAAAGGAACGGAGCGGCCGCGGCGAAAGGAGAGCCGTCGACCGGCTGCCCTTGCTTCACGACTTCCTTCAGCGGAAAAAACTTGAATCCGTAATCGAGCAGCGCCCGGTGGTCCGCCCAATCGTTGCCGTCATTCAGCGTGACCGCGGCGAGCTGCTGGCCCGATCGCGTGGCGGAGCTGACGAGCGTGCGCAGCGCCTGCTTGGTGTAGCCGGTCTTCACCCCGTCGGCCCCGTCGTACATCGTCAGCATTTTATTTTTGTTCACCCATTTGTAGTCCCAGTCTTCATGGGGGTTGGGGGCCGATTTGACGCGGGTTCTCACGATGTCCCTGAATTCGGGGTTCCGGAGGCAATAAGCCGACAGTCTGGCCAAATCGTTGGCCGACATATAGTGGCCGGGCTGATCAAGCCCGTGGGGGTTGGCGAAATGGCTCTGCGCAAGCCCCAGTTCCTCGGCTTTGTGGTTCATCAGGAAAACGAAACCTTCGAGGGAGCCGCCCACGTGTTCGGCGATGGCCACGGCGGCGTCGTTGCCCGATCGGAGCATGAGCCCGTACAGCAAGTTTCGGAGCGTCATTTTCTCGCCCGCCTTGAGGTAGAGCGACGACCCCTCCTTGCCTGCCGCACGCGTGCTCACGGTCACTTTGTCATCGAGATGGCCATGCTCGATCGCGACGATGGCCGTCATGATCTTGGTCAGGCTGGCGATTTTCATGGGCTCGTCCCCTCGTTGGGAGAACAGGATCCGACCGGACGTCACGTCGATCAAGGCGGCCGCCTTGGCATGATTCCCCGGTGCCGGAGGGGCGTCCATGTGGGTCCCTGCTGCCGCAAGAGCGGGAACGTGAAAGAGAACGGCGACCGCAGCCAAGACGGCCGCCCTTAGGGGCAAGTTTCGGTGACCGGCTGTTTTCAACTGGAGTTCCTCCTCGGCCTCGAAGCCATTATCCTATCTTCAATCCTATGCCGGCATGTCCCCAAGTATGAGAACATCGAAGCGGGGATCCCGGCATGAACCGCCGAATCCAAGCAAGCCCGCTACGCCGTCTTTTCGGACGGATAGACGTTTTACCGGGGTGATTCGGTCACGTATCGCGAGAGATAAAGGTTCTGATTCACGTAAAAAAGACCGGCCCGTAGGCCGGCTGCTGCTCGGTTCAATTCAAGGGTTCGCGGCCGGTCGGTTTGGACTCGATCGGAACGGTTCCGGCATGGCCTTCGGTCATGGCCGTATGCTGCGCATTCGTCCCCTGGAACATGTTCTTGACCTTCTCCACCCATTGCGGAGCCGATTCGATGAGCCTCTCCAGAATATGCGTCTGGTTGTCCAGGGGCACGACTTTGACCCCTTCGGAGCCGACGACGAGAAACGCGATCGGCGTAATGGACACGCCTCCGCCGCTGCCGCCGCCGAAGGGCAGCTGTACCTGCGCGTTGTGGGCGTTCGCCCCGTTCTGGTTGTGGTTCGGTCCGGCGACTTTCTTGCCGTTCGGGTCATCCGTCGTAAATTCGGAACCGCCCGCGGCGAAGCCGAAGCCGACCCGGCTGATCGGGATGATGACGCTGCCGTCCGGCGTTTGAACCGGTTCGCCTACGATCGTGTTGACATCGACCATGTCTTTGATATTTTCCATGGCCGTTTGCATAAGACCGTTAATCGGATGCATGGACATCGTTTTTCCTCCTTGGTGTCCGTGGTTCTTGCTTTCTCCAACATGCAAGCATTAGCATTCGCCAACTTGGCTTTTTTTATGAACCGCAAATTCTGAATGACGGCTCATGCCGATTGCGGCCCCCGCAGCCAGCCGCGCCATTTCCGCCAGGATTGCCGCAAGCCGGGGTGCCGGAATCCGAGGTGAAGCACGGACATGGCGAATGCGCCCGCCCGAACCTCGAAGTCCGCTTCCCAAACCATGCTGAACTCTTCGGCATGATACACGGGTTCGATAGCGCCGTAAGGCTTCGTTTTCAGGTTAACCCATTGCCCGACGATCCCGATCGCCCACCCGTACACCGACCACAGCAGACCGCTCAAAATAGCCGTAGACGACGCTTCCCCGGTTCCGACGCGGAAATCGAAGCGAAACCGGGTACAGTTCACGTTACGTATCATGTCCCGCAGCCAAGGGCTGATCTCCCGCCATAGCTTCAGAACGTCTGCCGCGACCCGCCATTTGCTCATCGACATGCGGGGCCGCCCCACGACTCTTTCGAGCGACTTCTTATCGAAGAGTATGTTCGCTCCGAGGAACATGATCGAAGGGACGATCGCCCGGTAACGGTAAGCCCCGTACAACGCCCGGACGATGACGGTCAGCTGATCCGATTCCCCGCTGCGGGAATAGCGGATCCGGATCCTGATGCGGGAAAAGGCCAACAGCAGCGTCAAAGCGACCAACACGGCCAATGCGGCCAACCCGATCCATAACCAAAAGGCCATACCTTCCCCGCCTTTCCTCGGGATAGTATGGCCTGATGGCTAAGCTTCATTCCTTTGGCATGTTTTCAGGGCGCTTCCAGTTCCCTCTGCACGTCTTCCAGGGAAAGCTGGCGTCCTTCAATCCGTTCGAACAGCATTTTCGTCCGTTCCTCGAGTTCGTCGTCGTCTTCCGATGCGACCGGATCCGGAAGCTGGTCCAGACTGGACAAGCCGAAATAGTCGAGAAACGCCTTGGTCGTGCCGTACAGGATCGGACGCCCTAACGCGTCGGCTCGCCCGACTTCCTCGATCAAATCTTTCGCCACGAGCGTATGGATGGCGCGGTCGGCTTTAACCCCGCGGATTTCCTCGATCTCGATGCGGGTGATCGGCTGCCGGTACGCGATGATGGACAACGTTTCCAGCGCCGCCTGGGACAAGGAGGACCGGGACGGCGAGTAGGCCAGCTTCTCGAAGTAAGGCGCATGCTCCGTCACCGTCGTGAGCCGGAACCCGCCCGCCACTTCGGCGATCCGGAGTCCTCGCCCATCGCGCACGAAATCCTGCTGCAGGTCGCGAAGCACGTCATGCACGACCTCGGGATCCATTTCCACGACTTCCGCCATCGTTTTGGCGTTCAGCCCTTCTTCCCCGGAAACGAACAGCAGCCCTTCAAGTACCGATTTCAATGTCGAATAGTCCATCTTCGCCCTCCTTTCCGGTCCACGACACCACGATCTCGTCAAACAGACGGTTCTGGTGGCAGGATACCCATCCTTTCCTCATGAGTTCAAGCAGCGCCAGGAACGTGACGACGATTTCCTGCCGGTCCATCGTGTCTCCGATCATCTGGGAGAACAGCATTCTCCCTTCCGGACGGGTCTTGATCGTCAGAATGATATCGCCCATGCGGTCCTTGACGGAAATTTCGTCCCGCCGGATCGCGGTCACCCGGTTGCGGCCCGCCATTCTCCTCATGGCGCGGCGGAACGCCTGGATCAAGTCGTCGACATGCAAGCCTTCGACCGGGTTCGAAAGCTTGTCCGGCTGGAACGCCGACAGGTCCGCGGCCTCCCGCGTGAACACCTGGCTGCGCTCCCACTCCTTGTCGCGGAGCTGGCCCGCGATCGATTTGTATTTGCGGTATTCGATCAGCTTGCGGATCAGTTCTTCGCGAGGATCGAGATCCGCGTCGTCTTCCGCGGTAATCCAAGGCTCTTCCGTCACCGGAGGTTTCGGCAGAAGGAGACGGCTCTTCATCGACAGGAGCGTCGCGGCCATGACGAGGAACTCGCTCGTGATATCGAGTTCGAGCTCCTGCATGGCGTCCAGATATTCGATGTATTGGTCGGTGATTTCGCTGATGGAAATATCCTGGATATCGATTTCCGCTTTGTCGATCAAATGGAGAAGCAGGTCCAGCGGACCTTCGAACGTCTCCAGCTTATACAGCACCGTCACGCCGGCGTCTCATCCTTTCGAAACTTCCGCGGCGGTCTGCCTGCGGAAACGATTCAGCCCTTCAGGGCGCGCGTCAAATTCGCCATCTCGATCGCGGAAGCTGCCGCCTCCCAGCCTTTGTTGCCGGCTTTCGTCCCGGCGCGCTCGACGGCTTGCTCGATGCTGTCGGTCGTCAGTACGCCGAATATCGTCGGCACGCCCGTTTTCAGCGCGACGGCGGCGACGCCTTTGGCCGCTTCGTTGCACACGTAGTCAAAATGCGGGGTCGATCCCCGGATGACCGCCCCGAGCGTGATGACCGCGTCGAATTTGCCGCTTTCCGCCATTTTCTGGGCGATAAACGGGATTTCGAACGCGCCCGGCACGTAGGCGATCTCCACTTCGCCCTCTTCCGCGCCGTGCCGCTTCAGCGCGTCCAAGGCGCCGGAGAGCAGCTTAGACGTAATGAATTCGTTGAATCTCCCTACTACGATACCATATCTTAATCCTTTTGAGACCAAATGTCCTTCATGAATGATGCTCATTTGCCTTCATCCTCTCTTTGTCGTCAGGTTCGGTTGTTCGTTTTGCTCGATATTGTCCAAGGCATCCGCCGCTCCGGCCTCGTCCGGAAACGACAGGATATGGCCGAGCTTCGCTTTCTTCGTATGCAAGTAGCGGGTGTTGTCCACGTTCTCCTGGATCTGGAGCGGGACGCGTTCGACGACCTGCAGGCCGTACCCGTCGAGCCCTTTGATTTTCCGGGGATTGTTCGTCATCAGCCGGATTTTGCGCACCCCGATGTCCTTCAGGATCTGGGCGCCGATTCCGTAATCCCTCAGATCGGGGGCAAAGCCCAATTTAACATTCGCCTCGACGGTGTCCAATCCCTGCTCCTGCAGCTCATAAGCCCGCAATTTATTGATCAGGCCGATCCCGCGTCCTTCTTGGCGCATGTACAGCAGCACGCCGCAGCCCTCTTCCTCGATCTGACGCAAGGCCGCGTCGAGCTGGGGACCGCAATCGCACCGGTGCGAGTGGAATACGTCTCCTGTCAGGCATTCGGAATGAACGCGCACGAGAATCGGCTGGCTGCTGTCGATGGTGCCTTTGACCAGCGCGACATGCTCTTTGGAGTCGACGACGTTCGTGTAGGCGATGGCCCGGAATACGCCGTGATCGGTCGGCATCCGTACTTCGACCTCGCGGCTCACGAGCTTCTCCTTCTCGTTGCGATAGCGGATCAGGTCCTGGATCGTGATCAGCTTAAGGCCGTGATGCCGCTTGAATTCGATCAGGTCGGGCAGGCGGGCCATCGTGCCGTCCTCCTTGATCACCTCGCAGATGACTGCGGCGGGAGTGGATCCGCACATCCGGGCGAGATCGACCGCCGCTTCCGTATGGCCAGCCCGGCGCAAGACGCCGCCCTTCTTGGCGATGAGCGGGAAGATATGGCCGGGTCTTCGGAAGTCCGAAGGCCTCGCCGAGGGGTCGATCAGCGCTTTGACCGTATCCGAGCGTTCCTTGGCGGAGATTCCGGTCGTCGTGGAAACATGGTCTACCGAGACGGTGAATGCCGTGCCGTGGTAGTCCGTGTTGTGCGACACCATCGGGGGAAGGTCCAGCGCTTCGGCGCGCTCCTGCTCGATCGGAACGCAGACGAGTCCCCGGGCTTCCTTGATCATGAAATTGATGACGTCCGGCGTCGCCTTCTCGGCCAGCGCCACCAGGTCTCCCTCGTTCTCCCGGTCTTCGTCGTCGACGACGACGACGACCTTGCCCATCATCAAATCGTAAATCGCTTCTTCGATCGGATCGAACGACTTATTGTCCATCTTGCATACCCCCTTCGTCGTCAGTCCAAGAACCCGTTCTCGCGGAGCATCGCTTCCGATAAGCCGGACCTTCTGTTGTTCGTAGTGCGTTCCCGCAAGCTGAGCAGATGGTCGACGTATTTGCCCAAAATGTCGTTCTCGATGTTGACCGTGTCCCCGGCTCGTTTGTGCTGCAGAGCGGTCTGCTTGAGCGTATGCGGAATGATGGAGACCGCAAGCGTTCCCGCGCCGCGATCCACGTCGACGACCGTAAGGCTGATTCCGTCGAGCGTGATCGAGCCTTGCGGCACGACCGTCCGCAGCAGATGTTCCCCATGAGGCTCGACGGTGAAGACGACCGCGTTCGCCTCGGGTTTGCGGCTCCGGATCGCTCCCGTTCCGTCCACGTGGCCCTGCACGATATGGCCGCCGTAACGCCCGCCGGCCATCATCGCGCGCTCCAGATTGACGGGGCTGCCGGGCTGAAGCTCGCGCAGGTTCGTATGTCGGTACGTCTCCGGCATGACGTCGACGGAGAAGGAAGCGCGGTCGAACGAGATCACCGTCAGGCAGACGCCGTTCACGGAGATGCTGTCGCCAAGCTTCACGTCAGCCAGGATTTCGCTTGCCGCGATGGTCAACACCATCGCTTCGCCTTGCCGCTGTACGGAACGCAGCGAGCCGATTTCTTCGATGAGTCCCGTGAACATCGGCTCACTCCCCTTCTTCGTCATGGACGGGTGTATATTCCGGGTACCCGGTGACGCACCAGTCATCTCCGTAGTGTTCGACGGAAACCCGGCGCAGCTGGAGCGCGTCCGACATCCGGTTCGGACCCGCGAACGCGAAGGCGGATACGGCCCCGGAGGCCCCGACGATCTTCGGCGCGTAGAACAGCATGACCTTGTCGACCAATCCGGCTTGCAGCATCGCGCCGTTCAGCGCTCCGCCTCCTTCCAGGAGTATCGATCCGATCTCCCGGCGTCCGAGCTCTTGCATGGCGTAGACCAGGTTGACCCGTTCGCCGTCTCCGCACCGGATGATCTCGGCTCCCTTGTCGCGCAGCCGTTTCTCCGATTCCGCGCTGGCGCGCTCGGTCGTCAGAATCCAAGTCGGCGCTTCGCCGCCGAACACGCGAAGCGTTTCCGGCAGGTCCAGCGAGGAGTCGACGAGGATGCGAACCGGATTCAAGGCGGGAACGCTCAGCCTCGTCGTCAGCTCCGGGTCATCCGCTATTACCGTAGCCTTGCCCACCATGATCGCCTGGTGGCGATGGCGCAGCGTATGCACGGCTTGGCGGGCTTCCGGGCCGGTGATCCACCGGCTGTGGCCGGTTTTCGTCGCGATCCGGCCGTCCAGCGTCACGGCCGTCTTCAGCGTGACGAACGGAAGACCGGAAACGATATACTTGACGAAGGCTTCGTTCAACGCTTTCGCGCGCCCTTCCAACACGCCGACCGCCGTCTCCACGCCGCGGTCCCGAAGCCGCTGAATGCCGCGGCCCGCCACCGCCGGATTCGGATCGGTCATGGCGACCACCACGCGGGACACCTTCTCCGCGATCAGACGTTCGCAGCAGGGCGGCGTTCGGCCGTGATGGCTGCACGGCTCCAGCGTCACGTACGCCGTCGCTCCTTCCGCTTCCGCGCCCGCCATGTTCAGAGCATGGACTTCCGCATGCCCTTCGCCCCGGCGGAGGTGGGCTCCCATGCCGACGATCCGGCCGTTCTTGACCACGACGCACCCGACGGCGGGATTGATGCCCGTCTGGCCGGCGACTCCTTCCGCCAGCTCAAGCGCCAGCCGCATGTAGAACTCGTCATTCAGCAACTCCATGAAGTTTCCTCTCTCCTTCCCTTTCGGAGGTTGATTCGAGCACTGAACGAATCCCCCGGTTAAACCAAGAAAGCCCCCGGCCGCTTGCCGGGGGCTGAAACACAGCATCAAATAGACCGTAGATCCGCGTCCGATCCCAAACCGGTTCCCGAAATACGCCTTTTGCGTGCATGAAACCACAGGCATGTCGAAGGAAAGCATCCAAGCTACATTTGTGAAAAAAGGAACAAACAATTCCTCAATCACGCATGTGAAAGGACGCCTAACGGTATGGCATCAGAGCGCGGTTGGCCGCGCTGCGCTTCCTTCTCCCATCCAGACTGTCACTGTCGGTCCCGGATTCGCACCGGGTCCACCGTCATCCCTGCGCGGTTGCGCTCAGGAAATGCCGGGTCACGGACTAACGGCCGCGCGGGTCGCTGCGTGCTCCCGTACGCTTGGCCGATCACCGCCGGTGGGGAATTGCACCCCGCCCCGAAGGTAAGCTGATTGAGTGAAAGTTTACCACCGGGGCTTGAAAATTGCAAGACCGCTTTTCCGCTGCCGCCTTTTCTCGGCTATACCACGTAAGGTTCGCCTCGCTCCCTCTTCACCTCCGCCTTGGACAAATACCAGCTCCCTCCGCGATCGTCGTTGCCCTGATAGAACAAATAGGTCCTCTGATCTACATCCTCAAACACGAACGGATGTCCGGACTCGTTTTCGGCAATAGGCGATTGGCCGGTTCCTTGCTTTCCCCGGGCGAGTATCATGTGGTGATCCTACCTAACCGCAGGAGAGGAGAAGGAAAATTGCACGATACGGCTTTGAGAAACCATGTGCTCGGCACCGTTTCGCCGGTGGTCCGTTACGGGTTGTGGGAAATGCAGTACACATCCGTCACGCACGCCATGCTTGAAGTCTCCGCCATCACCTATTTGATGGGGAGAGGGTATGACTTTCCAACCGCCCGGCGCATTGTTGAGTCATGGGAGGTTCACGAATCGTTTCCGCCTTATCAGCTGACACCGGGATACCGGCGGTAAGGGACACTCACGCCGAGGCTGATCCTGGCGCATACGAAGCCGGGTGTAAGCGCACGATACGGGAGAGGATATTCAAGAAAGGCGGATGCCCATGAACGATAGCCTTGAGCAACAAGATGCTTCACAACACGGGAACGGTCCGAAACCGAAAGTAAAGCTCGTGGCGAAAATGCCGGGGGACGACGAGCTGCCGGAGCGGAACGAGGAGATGAAGAAGACCGACGGATACGAGGGCTCTTGCGGCATGTAGTGGAAACAGCCGTTACGAACGAGAGCAAAAACGCCTGAAACCGGCATGGGGAGCCGGGTTTCAGGCGTTTTTGATGCATGGCGGCATAGCTTAGCTGACGCGGATCGATTCCATTTTGTCGCGCCCGCGGAATTCGTCTACGTGTTCCATGCCGGAGACGACTTTGCCGAAAACGGTGTGCACGCCGTCCAGATGCGGCTGGGGAGCGTAGCAGATGTAGAACTGGCTGCCGCCCGTGTTAGGCCCGCGATGGGCCATGGCGAGGCTGCCGCGCTCATGCTTGTTCGGGTTGATTTCGCAGTCGATTTCGTAGCCGGGGCCGCCGCGGCCGGTTCCTTCCGGGCATCCGCCTTGCGCGACGAAGCCCGGGATGACCCGGTGGAACACGACGCCGTCGTAGAAGCCCGAATTGGCCAGCTTCTCGAAGTTGGCTACCGTGTTGGGAGCGTCTTGGTCGAACAGCTCCAGTTTGATTTCCTGGCCGTTTTCCATTTTGATGGTCGCTTGTTTGCTCATGAGCGGCACTTCCTTTCCGTAATGGGCGGGATGGGGCATCCCGGATCAAGGAAAAGCGGGCCCGAGGCCCGCTTGTTCTTTACTTATGCATTTTAACGCGAAACGGCCTGCTTGCGCAAACGTTCCGGAATGAGGTCGTTCCGGGTGATATCCTCATGCGATTCGCGGGCCACGACCAGGTCGGCCCGGCCATCCTTCACGAACACGACCGCCGGGCGGCGGATCCGGTTGTAGTTGCTCGCCATGGCATAGTTGTAGGCGCCCGTGCAGAAGACCGCGAGCAAATCCCCGGGTTGCGATTCCGGCAGCTTCAGGTCCCAGATCAGCATGTCGCCGCTTTCGCATGCTTTGCCCGCGATGGACACGAGCTCGGTCGGCGCTTCGTTCGCCCGGTTGGCGAGAATGGCTTCGTATTTGGATTCGTACAAGGCCGGACGCGGATTGTCGGTCATGCCGCCGTCGACCGCGAGATATTTGCGAACGCCGGGAATATCCTTGCTTGTCCCGACCGTGTACAGCGTCGTTCCGGCGTCGCCTACCATGCTGCGGCCCGGCTCGATCCAGATTTCCGGAAGCGGGAAGTCCGCCGCCGTGCAGCTGGAGATGATCGCGTCGGAGATCGCCTGCACGTACTGGCTGACCGGAAGCGGCGTATCGCCCTCCACATAGCGGATGCCGAAGCCGCCGCCCAAATTGATGACCGAGAACGTTTCGCCGAGTTTGGCGCGCACTTCGATGGCGAACGCCGCCACTTTCTCGACGGCCATCCGGAAACCTTCGACCTCGAAAATTTGCGAGCCGATATGGGAATGGACCCCGAGCAGCTTCAAGTTCGGCAAAGCGATCGCTTGTCGGACGGCGCGGAATGCCGCTCCGTTGCCCAGATCGAAACCGAATTTCGAATCTTGCTGGCCGGTGGAAATGTACTCGTGCGTATGCGCTTCGACGCCCGGCGTGATGCGGAGCAGCACGTTCACGCGTTTGCCCTTGTCCCCGGCGAGCGCGTTCAACAGCTGCAGCTCGACGAAATTGTCCACGACGAAGCAGCCGATATGGGCGTCAAGCGCCATCTGGATTTCCTCCGGCGTTTTGTTGTTGCCGTGAAAATGGATGCGATCGGCCGGGAAACCCGCCTGCAGCGCGGTGTGCAGCTCCCCGTCGGACACGACGTCCAGGCTCATTCCCTCTTCTTCCGCGAGGCGGCACATGGCCATCACGCAAAAAGCTTTGGAAGCGTAGGCCACCTGAAAACGAAGTCCGGTTTTCCGGAAGGCGTCCATGAATTCGCGGGCGCGCTGGCGCACCAACGCTTCGTCCACGATATAGAGCGGGGTCCCGAATTCCTTCGCCAGACCGGTAACATCGCATCCTCCGATTTCCAGATGTCCCTGTGCGTTGATTCGGCTCGTTCCATGCAAAAACATCGTCTTTTCCCCTTTACACTGGATTCGGACGGGATCGATTGTCGACCTATCCGGCATTTGCACAATTTACCCTGAGTATAACGGAAAAGAGACGCGCAGAAAATGGAGAATTTGCCGGATCATTTGCACTCGTCCACGCCAGGTTATGTCGGCTGCTTTCGGCTTTGCTTGGTACGGTTGAGGGACGGACGGGTTTTGTTTGCCGGCATTGGCTTTCGAACGAGAATCGAGAGCAACGCGGAACCATTGAAGGGGATAAGCGGCCATAGATAGGGGGAATTGAACGATCTCTCCAGCGCCAGGAACAGAAACAGAAGCGTCGTACCGATGACGAATCCCGGCATTTTGAAGAAATACACGGCGACGAGCAATCCGAGACGGACGATCCGGTTGGCAAGCCCCAGCTCGTAGCTTGGCGTGGCGAACATGCCAATGGCGGATACCGCCATGTACAGAATGACCTCATTGATGAAAAGCCCCGTTTTGACGGCGATGTCGCCAATCAAGATGGCGGACAGCAGGGTCATCGCGGTGACGAGGGGAGCCGGCGTATGGACCGCGGCAAGCCGCATCAGGTCAACTCCGATTTCGGCGATCAGGAATTGGATGATGAGCGGCAAATCCCCCGTCTTTTCGGCGCCGACGAACCATAGCCAGTCGGGACGCACGGACTGATTTTGCGCGTATAGGAACCATAGCGGCATCATGAACATGGAGGCGACAATACCAATATATCGCACCCATCGCAAATAGGTACCCATGAAAGGGTTTTGCCGGCTTTCTTCCGCGTGCTGCACCAAATCGAACAGCGTAGTCGGCAGCATCATGGCGCTCGGAGAGGTGTCCGTAAACAAGACGACCGAACCATCCAGCATTTGGGCGGCCACGACGTCGGGGCGTTCGGTGTAGCGCACGAGCGGAAAAGGGCTCCAGCCCTTGTGAACCGTCATTTCCTCGAGTTGCTTGTCCGCGAGGGGAAGGCCGTCGACTTGGACTTTCTTGATCTTGTCCCGGACCGACTCCACCAGTTTCGGGTCGGCGATGTCTTCGATGTAGCCGATGCAGACGTCCGTTTGGCTCCTCAAGCCGACCTTCAGAATTTCGAACCGGGCATGGCGGTCGCGAAGGCGCCTCCGGACGAGTCCGATATTCATGAGCAGCGTCTCGGTGAACCCGTCCCTGCTCCCGCGGACGACCTTCTCCAACACCGGCTGCTCGGGGTTCCGCGCCGGATACTGTTTGGCGTCGATGAGCAGGACGGCGGCTTGACCGTCGATATAGAACGCAGTATTGCCCATCATGACCTGATCCGTCATCTCTTTGAAAGAATCCGATTTCTTGATCTGCATCGCCGGCACGTATTGGGTCAAATACGCCTCGAGCGCTTCGTGGCTGAGCGTCGACGCATCCAGGTGGGACAGACGCTTCAGCACTTCGTTCATCGTCGCGTCCTTGATGAATACGCTGAGGAACAAGAACGCGATGCGGCGCTCACCGAACGGCATCTCCCGAACCTGGACCTCGAAGCTTTTCTCGAAACCGACTTCGCTCTTCAGCTTTTCTTTCCAGCTATCCAAATCCGCGGGGATACGGTCATCGGACGGCCCCCGGCTTGCGTCCTTCTCGCGGCCGGATTTCCTGGCGATGTCCTCCTGGCCGCCTCCCCGATTCGGTTTCTCCTTGCCATCCGTATGGTCTTTCGCTTGGTCTTCCGTCCGGTCTTCCAGCGGCCAATCCATGCCGACGGGGAGCTCCATGCTTCCATGAACAGTCGGTTCCACGTTCGTACCTCCTCTAATCGGGAGTTTGACGGAGTCAAACTCTCTCTTTTCATAATTGAAACCACAGCCAATCGATCAAAGATCCGGCCACTTTGCCCAACACCATCGCCATCAGGAGAGAGAATAAATAAGGCTTCAGACGGAGCTTTTTCGACAGAATCGGCAGTACGTTCAGCACCTCCGTCAGGGCGGCGGCGAACATCCCGACGAATACCCCGTGGAACACGGCAGGAATGAGAAGAAATCCGTCGGGCCATCCCAGGATCCAGCCGAACTGGTCCGCGCAGCACCAGTACAACGCGCCGCCCAGAATCGCGGACTCGAAAACGCCGGAACGCAGGTAGGCCTTCGTCAGCTGGACAAGCCGGGGAATGAGATCCAGCACGATCAGGAGCGCCACAAACGCGCTTCCGACGGCAAACCCGCCGGCCAGTCCAATGACCGCGAGCAGCGTTCCGGTCAACCACTCAACCACCTCGATCGCGCGCCTCCTCTTCATCGTGCTTTTTGCGGTACTCCTCCGTGATGATGTAATGGTTCACGTTTTCCTGATACATGAACATTTCCACTTCCAACGGATTCGGCTCATCGCTCCTGCGTTTGCGAAGCAGTCGGTTGAAGAACAGCAGCATGCCGAGCCCTACCCCAAGCGAATACGGGATTTGGAACAGCCAGGGATGGCGCTCCTGCCGGCCGACGATCAATTCCGTGATCCTGCGTTGAACGGCAGGCATGTTGACGTCGGCATGGAAATTCATCAGCGCCATGCCCGAGCCGAAAAAAAGCATCAGCCAAGCCAGCGAGAGCAGGATGAGCCGAGGCTTGCCTTCCGAGGCGGGCGCGACCTCGATCAGCACGTGCGGTTCGCCGAACGTTTCGACCGTCATGCCGGGCAGCGCCTCGCGAACGGCTTTGACGACCTGCAGCATGTCGATGACCAGCATGCTCCCGTCCTCCGGCCGAACCCGGTGCAGCGGCATGCGCCGGAGCTGCTGCTCATGTCCGGATTCCGTGACGAGCCGCGCCACCTGGCCGAGCGTGATGACGGAATCCGGCGGCACGACGATGCGGCGCCGCATCCTGACGTAGACGACGGACGACTTTTCCATGCGCACCCTCCCCCGGATGGCCTTTCCGGTTAGTATGGTTAAGTATCGCAGGGGATAGTCGGATTTTCCGGTATGCTGAACCGGATACACAGCTGCAGCCGGGTTTATCCGGGTTACAGAGGTCAGACGTGCGGTTTGAGGTGCTGTAGCCGGGTTCTTCCGGGTTACAGCGGTCTGGTGGGCGGTTTGAGGTGCTCTAGCCGGGTTTTTCCGGGCTACAGCGTTCTCGCGAGCAGGTTCCGGCGTTGTAGCCGGGTTTTTGCGGGTTACAGCCGTCTGGAGGGCGCTTTTAGGTGCTCTAGCCGGGTTTTTCCGGGTTACAGCGTTCTCGCGAGCAGGTTCCGGCGTTGTAGCCGGGTTTTTCCGGGTTACAGCGGTCTGGTGGGCGGTTTTAGGTGCTCTAGCCGGGTTTTTCCGGGTTACAGCGGTCTCGCGAGCGGTTTGAGGTGCTCTAGCCGGGTTTTTCCGGGTTACAGCGGTCTGGCGAGCGGGTTCCGGCGTTGTTAGCGGGTTTTTCCGGGTTACGGTGTTCTCGCGAGCGGGCTCCGGCGTTGTAGCCGGGTTTTTCCGGGTTACAGCGTTCTCGCGAGCAGGTTCCGGCGTTGTAGCCGGGTTTTTCCGGGTTACAGTGGTCTCGCGAGCGGGTTCCGGCATTGTAGCCGGGTTTTTCCGGGTTACAGCCGTCTGGAGGGCGATTCCAGGTGCTGTAGCCCGGGTTTTCCTGGCTACTGCGGGGCTCACCATTAAAGAACGTAGTGTGTGGCTTTGGGCTCAAGCGCGAAATCATGAAGACGGCTCGCTCCCCGCCCGACTGACTTAATCAATCCTTTTTGCAACATGCCCCGAAGGATTTGCCGGCATGCATCTTCTTTACGCTGGGTGCACTCTTGCACATCGTTTAGCTTAAAAGTTCGATTCAGATATAATGCATACCGAATCGTTTCCCGCTCGTAGATCGTTAAATCCCGATATGCATTGCCCGGTAGGACCGTTTGTCTGCCGATCAGCTCATAAAGGGTACGACGACAATATTCTGGTTTCTTGTCCAACTGGTCCCAGCTAAATGGCATGTATGTAATGCCGCGAGTTCCTGCCGTGCAGATTCTTACCAGCTCGAAATCAAATCGATCTCGTGTAATATTCTGCGCATGCGGTACGAACCCAAGACACTCCACCGCCCAGCGGAAAAGGCTATCATAATAAATCCTCACACCTGTGTTGCTAACTACTTCATACTTCAATACGATCCCTTCGAGAGAGTGCAACACCGGCCTGAGCGCTTCGCAAAACAGCTTTTTCTCGCCGGTCTTGTCCTTACGCAACATATCCAGCCTCTGTCCCTCCGCCGTACGGATCTGTTCCTCCAATAAACGATCAAACTCATCTTCAAACTTCATCAATATCGCCTCCGGGTGCCGAAAAAGCAAAAACGCCGCCTGCCCGGGTCGGGCAAACGGCGTATGCTTTACGCTGCATTTGATTTTGGCTATACGTTAACAGAAAAGAAGCAATTTGTCTACAGCTGGTGCGTTTGGTGTGTTTGGTGCGTTTGGTGCGTTTGTGCGTTTGTTGCGTTTGGTGCGTTTGGTGCGCTTGGTGCGTTTGTTGCGTTTGTTGCGTTTTTTGGTGCGTTTGGTGCGTTTGGTGCGTTTGGTGCGTTTGGTGCGTTTGGTGCGTTTGGTGCGTTTGGTGCGTTTGGTGCGTTTGTTGCGTTTGTTGCGTTTGTTGCGTTTGTTGCATTGATGCGTTTGGTGCGTCTGATGCGTTTGGTGCGATTGTGCGTTTGTGCGTTTGTTGCATTGATGCGTTTGTTGCGTCTGATGCGTTTTGTTTGTGCGTTTGTTGCGTTTGTTGCGTTTGTTGCGTTTGTTGCGTTTGTTGCGTTTGTTGCGTTTGTTGCGTTTGTCCGCTGTTTCCTCTGTGTTTGTTGCGTTTGGTGCGTTTGTGCGTTTGTGCGTTTGTGCGTTTGTTGCGTTGTTTGCGTTTGTTGGTTTGTTTCGTTTGTTGCGTTTGTTGCGTTAGTCCGCTGTTTCCTCTACGTTCCTGCTACTGCGCAATCTGGTCCTTGATATTCTGCAGGATCTTCTTCTCGAGCCGGCTGACCTGCACCTGCGAGATGCCCAGCCTGCTGGCGACCTCCGACTGCGTCTGGTCGCGGAAGTAGCGCAGGAACACGATCAGCCGCTCCCGCTCGGTAAGCGATTGGATCGCCTCGGTCAGCGCCAGCTTGTCGAACCATCGCTCCTGCGAATCGTCGGCGATTTGATCCATCAGCGTGATGGGGTCCCCGTCGTTTTCGAACACGGTTTCGTGGATGGACGCCGGCGGTTTGTTCGCCTCTTGGGCGAAGACGATTTCCTCTGCCGTGACGCCGAGCTCCTCGGCGATTTCGCCGACGGTCGCCGCGCGTCCCAGCCGTTTTGCGAGCTCGTCCTTCACCTTGCGGACCCGGTTGGCCATCTCCTTGAGCGAACGGCTGACCTTCAGGGTTCCGTCGTCGCGCAGGAATCTCTGAATCTCCCCGATGATCATCGGAACCGCATAGGTGGAAAATTTGACGTCGTACGAGAGATCGAACTTATCCACGGATTTCAGCAACCCGATGCAGCCGATCTGAAACAGGTCGTCGCTGTCGTAACCGCGGTTCGAGAACCGCTGCACGACGGACCAGACGAGCCGGATATTGCTGTTCACGAGCGTGTCGCGAGCAGTCGTATCGCCGGCTTGGCTGAGCGCGATGAGGCGTTTGACCTCCGTGTCATCCAGATATGCCGGCGGCGACGATGAACGCTTAAATTCCCATTCCATGCCTCCAACCCCTGCCGCGCGGTTAATTGAACAACGCTTTTTTGGATTCGATCCGTTTCTTCATCGTCAAGCGGGTGCCGCCTCCGGGGCTGCTTACCGCATCGAATTCGTCCATGAAATTCTCCATGATCGTGAAGCCCATGCCGGAGCGCTCCAGCTCGGGACGGGAGGTGAACAGCGGCTGGCGGGCCAGCTCCAAATCCTCGATCCCGTTCCCCTCGTCGCTGACCGACAGCTCGAACGTATCCCCGCTAATGACGGCTTCCAATGTAACGATCCCGTCTGGCTGATTGTCGTAACCGTGAATGATCGCATTGGTCACCGCTTCGGATACGACGGTTTTGATTTCGTCGAGCTCCTCGAGCGTCGGATCCAGCTGCGACACGAACGCCGCGATGGCCACCCGCGCGAATCCCTCGTTTTCGGACCGTGCTGCGAACGTCAGTTTCATGAAATTGCGACCGCTCATGATACGACCTCCAGACTGGCGAGCGCCGAACGTTCGGACTCGTGCAGCGACAAAATTTTGAAAAGCCCCGACAACTCGAACAACCGTTTTACGCTCGCTTGGGCGTCGCACACGACCATTTTGCCGCCGCGGCTTTTCACGAGCTTGTAACGGCCCAGAATGACGCCCAGCCCGGAGCTGTCCATGAACTGCAACTCTTTCAAACTGAGTACGACGTGCTCGCACCGGCCTCTCAGGATCGCATCCTCCATTTTGAAACGGACGATGTCCGCGGTGTGGTGGTCCAATTCCCCTTTCAGACGAACGATCAGCACGTTGCGGTGCTGTTCGAGCTCGACTTGCAAACTCATGCCGGTCTACCTCCCCCGTGAAAGCTTAACTGTCCATTTCTACGACCCCTAGTGCCTTTCCTGCCCCCCGACAAAACTAGAAAAGACACCCCTCGACCCGACAGAATACGGCAAAAGGGCGGCGACGCGATCACCGTCCTTCCGCCCTTCTTCCCGTCATTTGGACAGGAACAAATGACCCGCCGACCGCTTGAACAGCGTCCACCAACCCGCCCGGTCGACCGAAAGCGGCGATTCCACCGGAAACTCCTTCAGCACTTGGTCGCCGCGGTAGACGATCAGCTTGCCGACCGTTTGTCCGGTCCGGACCGGAGCTTTCACGGAGGAATTCAGCACCAGCTCGTGGCGGATGCCTTGCCCGGCATCCCCTTTCTTCAGCAGGACGCTGTAAGAATGCTTGGCGACAAGCGGCACTTCGGCTTTGACGCCTTTCTCGACCGTGAGCGTGCCGATCGGATCCCCTTTCTTGTAAATCGGCACGTTCGTGTATTGCGCGAATGCGTAATCGAACAGGTGCGTCACTTCCGCGTTGCGCGTTTTCGTGTTCGGTTCTCCCATGACGACGGCGATCAGGCGAAGGTTGTCCCGGCGCGCCGTGGCGGACAGGCAGAATTTGGCTTCGCTGGTGAAGCCGGTTTTGAGCCCGTCAGCCCCATGGTAGAAGCGAACCAGCTTGTTCGTGTTCACGAGCCAGAACGGCTTCTCGCTGTCCTTGCGCAAATAGTCCTGGTACAGCCCCGTGAATTTCGTGATTTTCTCGTATTTCAGCAGCTCCCGGGACATGATCGCGATATCATGCGCCGAGGATTCATGGCCGGAGGCGGGCAAACCGTTGCAATTCGCGAACTTCGTATCGGTCATCCCGAGTTCCTTGGCCCTGTCGTTCATCATGCGGACGAATTCGGCCTCGCTCCCCGCCAGCTTCTCCGCGAGCGCGACGGAAGCGTCGTTCCCGGACGCGAGAGCGACGCCTTTGAGCATGTCTTCCACCGTCATGACTTCGCCGGCTTCCAGGAAGATTTGCGACCCGCCCATTGACGCCGCATACTCGCTTGTTTGGACTTTGTCGGTCATCTTGAGTCTGCCTTGGTCGATGGCCTCCATCACGAGCAGCATCGTCATGATTTTCGTGATGCTCGCGGGCGGAAGCGGGACGTGGCTGTTTTTTTCGTAAATGACGGTGCCGCTGTCCGCGTCCATCAAGATGGCGGAACGAGCGTTCGGAGCCAGGTCCGTAACGGGTTGGGCGGGAACGGGCTCTTTCGCGAAGGCGGCGGGAGCAGCCGAGAGCGAGGCGATCATGACTCCTGCGGCCAGTACAAGCGGCAGATGGAAACGCTTTGCGTTCAAATCGGGTTTTCCCCTCCTGCAGGCCCAAATTCGGCCATGGTTTCTTCTTCCATCCAGTCTGTCCGAAGGGGAAGCAAATTATTCCATGATTGGAGCAATCAACCTCGATGAGTTCGGGAGATGTGGAAGATTAGCTAGAGAGGGGCAGCGGGATGTTCAGGTTTTGTTGAGATTCTTCAGGTAAAATAAGAGTTCGGAGAATGACGAGGGTTGGAAAGCGGGAGGAAAATGCCATTGAAAAAGCTGTCTTATCTGATCATATTCGCAGGCGTTACGCTGATTCTGTATCCGTATGTTAGAGAGAAATACGACGATTGGGTTCAAAACCGGCTGTTGACGGAGGCCGAACGGTCGGTGGAAGGAAACGGAGGCGGAGACCGGCTGCAATCCGAATACGATCGGCTCAGTCATCTGCTGGAGCTGGGTCTGGATGGTTCGGAGGACCGGGAGTCCGAACCGCCTTCGGCATCGAGCGAAGGGGAATCGGCGGCGAATTCACCGAAACCGAATCATAACGATGCGGCCGTGATCGCCATCGACAAAATCGATTTGAAGCTGCCCGTGCTGGAAGGAGCCACGGCCAAGAACATGCGATTCGCGGCCGCCCATCTCACGGAAACCGCCAAGCTCGGCGAGCCGGGCAACGCCGCCATTGCCGCTCATCGCGCGCGCACGAAAGGCAGGCTGTTCAACCGGTTAAACGAGCTCAAAGCCGGCGACGCGATCAAAATATCCACGAACGGCGGCGAATGGGAGTATATCGTTGAGAAGACATTCCGCGTCAAGCCGACCGATGTTTCCGTATTAGAGGATAAGAACGGGGAGAGCTGGTTGACCCTCATTACCTGCGATCCCTTGGTCAATCCGACCCATAGGCTGATCGTGCAAGCTAAGCTGGCTGAGCGAAAGACGAAGGTAAGCTCATAGTTTTGATTATTTCTATTGCAATGGGTGCGGGTGCTTCGATGAATAAACGTTGCGGCGCCGTTTCTTTCGTCGGATGGATGCAAACCGCACACGCATTGCTGACATTCAAACGACCCCTGCCCGGGTGCCGGGCAGGGGTCGTTTGCGTTCCATCGCTTAATAGATTTTTTCCGCCTGATAATCGGCCGCCTTCTTGGCCATCACGGTCTTATTACCCGCTGCTTGGTTGCCTGCATCGACCGTCGTATCGACGACGACCCATTTTCCGTTCAGCAGAACTTCGTTCCACGCATGATATTCGGTTACCGCAGTCGAGGTGCCCATGACGACTTTCGTCGGAATACCTTCGCTGCGAAGCATGGCAGCGAACAAGGACGCGTACCCGTAGCAAATGGCTTTGCGGGAAACAAGCGTCTCATCCAAATCGGGCACGTACTCGCTTTGCACCTTCTTGGCGAGCTCTTTGTCGTAGCGGATGCTTCCTACAACGTACTTATAGATAGCCGTTACCTTCTGAGCGTCCGTCTTGCTGTTGCGGGTCAATTCCTTCGCTTTGGCAACGGTTTTGGAGGCGTTCACCCAATCGACGTTCTGCACCGGATTCAGAAACACGTCTGAAGCCTCATCTACCTTGACTTCCACGGTTTTCATTGCGGCGATTCGGTATTTATTGCCCGACACGTTCTCCAGCACCGCTACCTCGTAGCTTCCGTCCCCCATCTGAACCGGGAACCATTCCGTCTCCAGTGGTGAAGATTTCATCAGCGAGTACACGTAGGCGGAATCGCCTTTCTTGATTCTTACTTTCGTCAGAATATCGTTCTTCATCTCATAGCGTATACCGACGGCGCCTTTATCCAGGCGTGACGTGACCAGCCATCCATCGGCCGTATCCGAATTGGCGAACGCCCAAGAGGGCATCAGAAACATAGAGAGTAGAAGAATCGAAATCAATTTCATTATCGTACGCATAGATAAACTCCTTTCGGTAGCTGGCTGCCACCCTTGCGGGGAAGGCCCTGTAGCTTTGCGTCCCTGTCTTTCGACAGGTTTGCCGTTGTCGAGTTGTTCCACCTAAGCTACTAAACAAACAAAAAAAGCCGCTGTCTTCGGTAGCTGGCTGCCACCCTTGCGGGGAAGGCCCTGTAGCTTTGCGTCGCTGCCTTTCGACAGGTTTGCCGTTTATCGGATATGGCTTGTCATATATTGTATTATAGACCATCATCCTCATTATGGCAATCAAAATATGAGTGAAATGTCAAATGCGAAAAAAGAAGCCTGCTGATCCCAGCAGGCCTTGTGAATGACTACCGACTACGCTTTTCGATTTTGTCTCCTTCTAAGAAGCAGGATGACTCCTCCAATTACGACCAAGCCAAGCCCTGCAAGTTGCATCGGCAGATGGCTCTCTTCTCCCGTTTTCGGCAATGTCTTGCCAGGGACAGCACCCGTAGCTCCGCCACGCGGCACTTTC
Organism: Cohnella sp. CFH 77786; assembly: GCF_019400745.1. Classification (GTDB taxonomy): domain Bacteria; phylum Bacillota; class Bacilli; order Paenibacillales; family Paenibacillaceae; genus Cohnella. The sequence continues at coordinate 178,242 of NZ_WJIB01000006.1, forward strand.
TGCACGTCCACCTCTACGAGCACTTCTTCTTGGTTGCCGTCTTTGTCCGTAACGACAATCGTGAAGGTATCTTTGCCCGTGTACCCTTTATTCGGCGTGTATTTCCACTTGCCGTCCGGATCAACGGTAACGGTACCGTGCTTCGGTTTCTCGCTGATTTCGGCTTTGCCGCCTTCCGGTACGACTACCTCGCCCGTTTTGGGCTTATTTTCCGGTGTCGTCACGTTCTCTTTGGGCTTTGCGGGCTTTTCAGGATTGCCTGGTTTGCCCGGGTCTACTGGTTTTTCCGGGTCTACCGGTTTATTTGGATCTACCGGTTTTTCCGGGACTACCGGTTTTTCTGGGTCAGTCGGTTTTTCCGGGTCTTTCGGTTTATCCGGGTCTGTCGGCTTCTCCGGATCCGGTTGTTTCGGCGGATCGCTCGGAGTTCCGCCTCCTCCGCCGGAGGAGGGAATCCTTACATTGGTTTTCTCAACGGAAACGGCCGTTATTTGTGTATTCGTGATCACGAAATCCACTGGAGTTTGGTCCAATTTGTAACCGGCCGGCGCTTGGATTTCGACAAGTTGATAACGATTCGGCGGCAAATCTTCCAACATGAACTCGCCGTTGAGGTCCGTCGTGAGTTTTGAAGCATCGATGCTTGTGACCTTTTCGTAAATATCATTGCCATCGAGATCAATAAACGGCGTCCGGGCTTTCAATTCGAAGACGGCACCTTGAAGCGCCGCGCTTTTATCCGCATTGAATTTCTTCAAGCGGACGGAACGCACGTTTTCTTTGTTTTCGATCGTGAGTACCGTCAACGATTTATCGATGGCGACATCCGTTTCGGGCTGCTCTATCACGTATCCGTCGGCTTTCGTTTCAACCAACTTATACTGGCCGTAAGAAAGGTTCGTAAATTGGACCACGCCGTTTACGTCCGTCTTGCCCGTAGCCACGACGACGTCAGAAGCATCGCGAAGCTCGAATTCCACTCCCTCAATGACGGACTGATTCTTCGCGTTTACCTTCGTAATCGTTAAAGTTCCGTTTGAACCCCGAACGTTCGTTTTGGAAAGTTTGACGATCTCGGTTTGGTTGGCCACGATGGTAAAGGGAATCGGCGTCGCATCCAGGTCGTAAAATTGAGGAGCCTTGATTTCCGTAAGCTTGTAGTTTCCGGCCGGCAAATCGCCCTTGGCGATTCTCCCGTCAGTGCCTGTAGTCAAAGTGTCCACAACCGTGTCGGTTGTATCACGCAGTTCGAAAATCGCGCCTTCCAATTTTTTTGTCGGATCCGCGGCATCCGTCTTGATCAGTTCGAAGCCTTGGCGGATCTTTTTATTCACGATTTTAAACGGAACGGCGGAATCTTTGAAAGATATCTTTTTGCCTGCGCTGTAATCAGGATCAACCAAATAGCCGCTAGGAGCAGACACTTCCTTCAGCGTGTATGGCAATCCGGTTGTTTTGTTCAACCGGTAACTTCGCTTTGTTATGGCTTTTCCGTCCGCGTCCGTAACGAGGGTTTCTAACAGCGTCGTTCCTGCCGCGTTGTACAGCTCGAACTTAACGCCTGGAAGCGGCTGATCCCGGTCGTCGGTTTTGACGATTTGAATTTGCCCGTTTCCGGTCGAAGTTCCCCCGCCCGCATCGGCGAGTGCCACTTTGACACCTTGTTGTCCATCGGAGCCGATGACCGATTTCGACTGACCCGCGAATTGGACATTATTCCCGATCCGCTCTCCATCGTCGGCATTAATAAACGATTGATATTCTAACAGGTAGGCCGTGGTCAAGGCGTTCTTGAAGGTTATTGTGAATGTGTTGCCCGTCACGTTAAGCTCGTAATCGGCTGCATCCACCAGCCCGGCTTTGGTCGAGACATTGCCGGAATTATCCGCAGGTATACTCGTTTTATACAACTTAAACGAATCCGCCAGCAGGATTTGGTTATCCGATAACGTATCCGTGACGACGGAACCGGCCGCGACATAAGACTGGCTCGGGTTGATATTCACCGTCCAGGTCGCGCGGTCGGTCGTTCCTTCTTGTTTGCCGGTTTTATCAATGTATTTCCCGCCATGCATGGGCGTGACCGTCGCGGATTGGTTAAAGATTGGTGTGCCGGACTCGCTGTCTTGCAGCGTTGCGCCGTTCGAATACGATCCTGCGATCTTATATCCGTCCGCAGGGTTCAGCTTCGTCTTGTACTGAATCCGATAGGCTGTTTTTCCGATGTTGCCCAGCTTCAGTACGAAGCCTTGGCCGTCGGGATTCAATACGAATTGACCATCGGTCAGTGTAACCGGATCGCCGATTTTAAACGTATTATTGCCCGATTGCAGCTCCAGCTTGTTCACGGTTAAGGAATCAGTGACAAGAGCTTGCGATCCTTCCGTGGCGGTATAGTGGTCTTTGATTATCGCATCTTGAATGTCATAGAGATTATAGTTGACGTCGATCGTCCAAAGGATCGTTTTATCCGCGGCGTTGTACTCGCCCTTTTTCTTGCCGTTGTTGATCGTGTAATCTTGCGGGGTTACCGCAGCGCTTTTGGTAATGGCGGTTTGACTGACTCCGCTTTCCTTCCAATTGATCGTCCCCGTATTGGTATACTTATTGCCCGGAGGCATGCCTGCCGTCGGATCGAAGGAAGTCGTATAGGTGATAACAACCTTGTCTTGGATAACGACTCCGGTCTTCAACTTAAGACGAAAGCCGCTTTCGTAATTCGTGTCCCCGGAAACGACCTCCAGCACGAAATCAGCCGGGTCCGCCCCCGTCACCTGAATGCTAGCCGGGGCCAGCTTCATATGCATGCCGGCGTAATCATCGGTAATGACAATGTCCGACATGTCTTTTTGATCTTGATTGATGACCAAGTTCCAGGTAATTATTTTGTTCTGGAAATCTTCCTTGTTAACGCTCTTCGCGAAAATAACTTCCTTGAGACGTTGCGTTAAGATTTTGGTTGCGTTATACGTCGTAACCGTGTTCGAAACATCTCTATCTACATATACACGATTGACCGCTCGGAGCGCATACTCGATATCGTACGCTTTGGTAATCCCGGCAGCCTCGTTGAACTTCAGTTTAAAGCCGCCGTCAAACCCGGTGCCAACCCCTTGTACGGAATACTGACTTGAATCGACAAGCGAACGACCGCCCGCAGTCCCATTCGCATTTATTGTAACTTCGTATACTTTAAGGGATGTGGGGATCAACTCAAACTCTGCCGTATCAAAAGTATCTTCCATCCAGGCATCCGTTTGAGAGATCGATTGTTGGTTGTAGTTGTATTCGACCTTCCAGTAGACCGATTGGGTCACGGAATCGTAACTGAGGATTTTCTTCTTCAACGGCTCGTTGAAGCTGATCGTCGTTTTCGCGACGGCCTTTTGTTCCGTGATATTGTTTCCCGTCAACGACGCGGAGTTCGCGTATTCCACATTCGTGAAAGGCGCTGTCGTTGGTGCCGCGACGCTCGTCGTGTAGGTTACGCGGTAGGCATTATTAATATCGCCCAACGCAACAGGAAACGCGGTTTCCGTCGTGCAATCGGAAGGGACCTTCGATTTAAGAGATCCGTCCAATTGTACTTGCATCTTGCAAATTTGAATGTTGCCTTTCAGGGTCAGCCCGGATGGCAACGTATCCGTCAATTGAGCATTTTTTATTTCATTTTCGCCTTGATTGAATTCCAAGGTCCAAACGATTTCATCCGAGTTGAAGTTGTTCTTGTTGGCTTGGGCGGTTTTCTTCAACCCGTCTGTGGCGGTATTGGCGAAATGGACTGGGATCGCTGTGGTTTTTCCATCGTAGTTGAAATCGATTTCGTGCTCCAGGCCGTCTCCAAGATTGCTTTGGTCGAATTTCAGCCAGACATAAAAATACCCTGCATATCCTACCCCGCCATTGATGCTATCATTAAACGTAAACGTAACCGTTCCATCCGTCTCGACGACAAAATCGCCGACGCCGCCCGTTAATGATCCTGTCAACCGAGATGGAACCTGCAGCTCCGAAGGCAGGCTGAAGGTATAAGTGTCACCACCTTGGTAGCCATGGTTGTCCGCTAAATCCCAACTGTAGATAACGGCCACTTCTTTGTTGACGTCTGGCCTGACGTCCTGGATCTTATCCCCTTGTGGGGTTAGGGTTCCGTTTTCATCAAAAACCGGTTTCTGATTGTAAACGGCTACGCTCGTAATCAAGCCTGACATTGCGGTTGCGGCATCGACGCGTATGAGCGTAGAAGGCAAAACAATGCTTAGCGTTAAGAGCAGCGTTAAAAACAAGTTCATTGGGTTTTTCAATTTCGACATATGCGAAAACTTCACCTCACGTTTTGTCTACTTCCATAAAAATGTCGCACTTCCACCGTGCGATGAAGTCAGTTGTTTATACGCTTCATCGTTAACCCCCGTCCTCCCGCATTCATAATTACCTGGCAATTTATGCAACTTATGTGGGCAGCCATTGTATTTCAGGATACACCATCAAAATCAACAAAATCTAAACAAATTGGTAATCACATGGATTATCGAAGAAAAACTCAACATGTCACGCTCGGACGGGCGCCGCAAACAAAAAACACCCGGGTTTCGGGTGTTTCTTCTGCTTTCGGCCTTTCTGTTATCGACCTTATATAAGCCTATACGTCGGAATTGACTCATTTTCAAATCATCAGCAGCTCGCGAATATCCTCTTCTCCCAGCGACGCCAGCGCTTCCTCGCCCGGCTGCACCACGGCGTCGATCAAATCCCGCTTCCGCTGCTGCAAAGCGTACATCTTCTCCTCGATCGTCCCTTGCGTGACGAGCCGGATCACCTGCACGACGTTCTTCTGCCCGATGCGATGGGCCCTGTCCGCGGCCTGCTGCTCGACGGCCGGGTTCCACCAGAGGTCGAACAACAGCACCGTGTCCGCCCCGACGAGGTTAAGGCCGGTTCCCCCGGCTTTCAGCGAGATGAGGAACAGCTCCCCCTCTCCCTCGTTAAACTTGCGGCACATCTCCACCCTGTCGCGGCCCGGCGTCTGGCCGTCCAGGTAGAAGAACGAGACGCCGAGTTTCCCCAATTCCCCGCGGATAATGCCGAGCATCTCGGTGAACTGGGAGAATATGAGCATCCGTTTTCCCGCTCCGCGGCACTCCTCCACGATCTCGAGCAGCTGCTCCAGCTTGCCCGATTCGCCCGAGTATCCTTCCACGAACATTGCCGGGTGGCAGCACAATTGGCGCAGCCGCGTCATGCCGGCCAGAATGTGCATCCGGCTTTTCTGGAAGCCGTCTTCGCGAATGCGCCGGATGGCGTCCTCCTGCAAACGCGCCAGGTAGGCGAGATACAGCTTCTTCTGGTCCGGCAGCAGTTCGGAAGCCTGAACCGTCTCGATTTTATCGGGCAGCTCCTTCAGCACGTCGGATTTGAGCCTCCGGAGCAAGAACGGACGGATTTTCTTCGCCACCTGCTCCGGCGACAGCTCGGAGAACCGTTTGCGGTTCCAGAACAGCTCCGGGAACACCGCGTCGAAGATGGACCACAGCTCCTCCAGCCGGTTCTCGATCGGGGTTCCGGTGAGCGCGAACCTGTGCATGGCCCGGAGATCCTTGACCGTTTGGGCCGTCTGGGTCGCATGGTTTTTGATCGCCTGCGCCTCGTCGAGGATCAGCACGGAAAACCGCAATTCCGAGAATTCCTCGGCATCTCTTCTGAGCAGCGGGTACGACGTGATCAGGACGTCCACGCCCGACAAATCGCCCAGGATATCCCCCCGAGCCGATTTATCCCCTTCCACGACGACCGCGCGAATGTCCGGAGCGAACTTCCGAAGCTCGTTCCACCAGTTGTATGTCAGCGATGCCGGGCACACGATCAGCGCGGGCAAGCCGTCTTCCCGGATCCGAGGCAGCTCCGACAACAGGAAGGCGATGCTTTGCAGCGTTTTACCGAGCCCCATGTCATCGGCAAGAATGCCGCCGAAACGGTAATGCGCCAACGTCTTCATCCACTGGAATCCGTATTTCTGATAATCCCGCAGGATCGGGTGCAGCGTTTCCGGAACGTGGAAGTCCAGACTGTCCGGGTGGCGCATGTTTTCCAGCATCTCGCGGAACCGCTGGCCCAGCTTGACGCCCTGCACTTTGTCCTCCGGGTCGAGAAACCGCAGCCCGCGGGAGACGGACAGCTGAAGCCGCGTGTCTTGAAGCTCGTACCTCTTGAACTCCATTTCCTCGAGCATGCGTCCGATCGACGCGTAACCCTCGTCTTCTAGCGACACGTAGGCCCCGTTCGGCATCCGGTAGTACTTTTTCTTCTCCACCAAATGACGGAGCAGGTCCCGGATTTCCTCATCGTCAATGCCGTCCATGTCGAACCGGACCTCGAGCCAATCTGTGCCGGGATCAAGATCGATCATCACCTTGGGCGGACGCGGCGGAGCCGCGAGCATGCTTTCGACGGCCGCCGTGGCGTATACTTCCGTCCACTTGTTCAGTTGAGGCAGCGTACGGAACAGAAAATGGTAAATGTCGTCTTCTTCGTCCAGGTGGAGCGATTTGCCGTCGTACCGGAACGGGATTTGCTCGATCAACGACATGACGCGGCTTTCCTTCTCGCCGTCCCGCAGCAAGATTTTGTCAGTCCGCTCGGCCCGCCCGGTTCTGGAAAGCAGCGGATCCAGAGAGACATCTCCGTAAACGAATTCCAGGCGGGCGAGCAGCCGGTCATCGTCTCGGTCCAAGTAAAGCTTGGCTGCCAATGGCGCCGTCACGATCCGGTTCTGCACGTTCTCTTCGAAGATGACCGGCCCGATCCGCTTCAAACCGGGAACGACTCGCGCAAGGAACAGCTCAAGATGGGCGGGAGAGATAAGCACCTGGTGGCCCGACGTGCGTGAGAACATGTTCTTCAGTTCCGCGATTTGCTTGCACGTCGCCGAATCCATCCGATAGATTCGGTTGCCCTCCAAACACGCGTCGTAAGGCTCCAGTACCGTGACGTGCTGCAGGCCTTCCACCGCGACGCGGTACACCTCCTGGGAAGGCTGGCTGAACCGGAACGTGAGCGGTACGCTGCCGTGCTCCTCTCTCAGGTCGGAGTAGGTTTGCCCCCCGTGCACGAACCGAACGTTCGCCTTCAGCAGCAACGGGAGCAGCCTTTCCCAGGCATAGGGCGGAATAAACAGCATCCGGTCGTTCCCCGTTAATCCGGAGAAGGCGTACATGAGGTGCGATTCCCGGTAAGCCGTCTCGTTGCGCGAAATATCCACGAGATGATCGAGAATCGCCCGGTCGGTTTCGGTAAACGAATGGACGGTCGGATCCAGCGTAAACAGCTTGGCGATTTCGTAAGGCGTCCCGTTTTCGATATGCCCCAGCAGCTGCTTGATTCTCTGGATCGTATACAACCGTTTCGTGCCAAGCTTGATCTCGATCGTCAACGTAGGCTTTCGCTGCGACGCCGAGGCCGTGCACGTGTATTCGAAGTTTACCGTTTCCTGCTCCCCGAGCAAGTAATCGCCTTCCGCGGCGTCCGCGGCCGGCGCCCTGTCGAAAATCGAAATCATGTTCCGCGCCAGAAACACGTGCTCGTTCGTGATCACGGGCGCTTCGTCCGGTTGGGCCGCTCCGCCCTGAAGCTCGTGGATGCGCAGAAGGACGGCCGCGATATGCTTGCAGGGCGTCCGCGTCGATTCGTAATACGGGCACTCGCATGCCGCGGACGGTTCGCCTTCGTCGTACAGCTCCAGATGCACGTTGTAACGCTTCGTACCCGTCACGACGGCGTCGAACAGGCGTCCGTCCGGGTCGCGTTCCAGGCGCAGAACCCTTTTCTGCTTGAAATACGTCTGGCCTTTCCGGTAAATGTCTTCGCCGCACCAAGCGCGGATATCGGCTAACGATACGGGTTGCGTCATGATTCGCCCCTTCTTGCGTCGGTCGGAATGATCGAACGATATCCTTCCATTATACCACATGGAGCGGACAGTCGGTTTGACCGGGCCGGTACGATATGGCAAAGAGACGGTTTCCGCCGACTTAGGATCAGCGTACTCCCGTCTCCAAGCATAGAACCTTTACATTTTCGCCAAAACGGACATGACCAGCGAGATGAACCGGTCCTTCACTTTCTCGGACGTTTCCATGACTTCCTCGTGCGACAGCGGTTGGTCCAGAATGCCGGCGGCCATGTTGCTGATGCAGGAAATGCCCAGCACCTCGATGCCCGAGTGGCGCGCCACGATGACTTCCGCGACCGTGGACATGCCGACCGCGTCGGCGCCGAGCGTCCGCAGCATGCGGATTTCGGCGGGCGTCTCGTAATTCGGTCCCAGCAGCCCGGCGTATACGCCTTCCTTCAGTTCGAAGCCCAGCCCGGCGGCGGACTGCTTCGCCACCTCGCGCAGCCTGCGGCTGTAAGCTTCCGACATATCGGGGAAACGCGCGCCGAGCTCGTTATCGTTCGGTCCGATGAGCGGATTGCGCCCCGTCAGGTTCAGATGGTCGGAGATGACCATCAAGTCGCCCGCCTCGAAGCCGAGATTGACGCCTCCGGCGGCGTTCGTGACGAGCAGCGTCTTCACGCCGAGGGCTTTCATGACCCGGACCGGGAGCGTCGTCTGCTCGGCCGCATAGCCTTCATAGAGATGAAACCGTCCTCGCATGAGCACGACACTGCGATCCTGCATCCGGCCGATGACCAGTTCCCCCGCATGCCCTTCCACGGTGGATACCGGAAAATGCGGAATGTCGCGATACGGGATCGTAACCGATTGATCGAGATCGTCGCCGAGCACGCCGAGTCCCGAACCGAGAATGAGGCCGATTTCCGGTTTATCCTGAATGCGCGCGGCGATATATTGCGCCGCCTCGTTAATGATGGCTTGGGTAATGTGTGTCATGGAATCTCCCTCTCCTTGTTTTGGCTTCAACTTCAACCTTAATTCTTAAACCAATCGTTCCAGAAAGCTGCGTCCGTGGGTCGCGAACGACCGAAGTCCGAAATTGTCGGCGATCGTGGCGGCCAAATCCGCATACGTTGCCAGCGTACCGAGATCTCCCGGCCGGCTGAACGCTGGACTACAGGCCAGCAGTGGCACATACTCGCGAGTATGGTCGGTGCCGGCATGCGTCGGATCGTTCCCGTGATCAGCCGTTATGACGAGCAAATCCCGTTCGCTCAGGGCGGCCAGCAATTCCGGCACGGCCCGGTCGAATTCCTCCAAGGCGCGTGCATAGCCTTCCGGGTCGCGGCGATGGCCGTATAAGGAGTCGAAATCGACCAGGTTCGTGAACAGCAGGCCATGGAACGGACGCTTCAGTTCCTGCAGCGTCGTTTCGATTCCGTGCGCGTTGCTCTTCGTCGGAATCGCTCGCGTGATGCCTTCCCCGTCGAAAATATCGTTGATTTTCCCCACCGCGATCACGTCCCGTCCTGCTTCCTTAAGGGCGTTCAACACGGTCGGCTTCGGCGGTTTCACGGCGTAATCGTGGCGATTGGCCGTCCGTTTGAAGGCGCCGGGCTGGCCGACATAAGGCCTGGCGATCACCCGGCCCACCGAGAACTCTTCCTTCATCGTCAGCCTGCGGGCGATCCGGCAAGCATCGTACAATTCCTCCAGCGGGATGATCTCTTCGTGCGCGGCCAACTGGAACACGCTGTCGGCCGACGTGTAGACGATCCAAGCGCCGGTCTTCATTTGCTCTTCTCCGAGTTCGTCCAAGATTTCGGTGCCGGAAGCGGCCTTGTTGCCGATGACGCGGCGTCCCGTTTCCTGCTCGAAGGCCTCGATCAGCGCCGGGGGGAACCCGTCCGGAAACGTGCGGAATGGAGTCTCGATGCGCAGCCCCATGAGCTCCCAATGCCCCGTCATCGTGTCTTTGCCCGCCGATACCTCCGCCATTTTCCCGTAATGGCCGGTAGGCGCAGGATCCGCCTTCCAATCGGCGATGGGAGCGATGTTCGCAAGCCCGAGCTTTCTCATATGCGGCAGCGAAACGCCGGGAACGGCTTGCGCGATGTGGCCCAGCGTGTGGGCGCCTGCGTCGCCGTATTGGCTTGCGTCCGGAAGTTCTCCGATCCCGACGCTGTCCAGCACGATCACGGCGATCCGTTCGAATGTCATACTGATCCTCCTCAAATTTTATCCCCCAAAAGCGACGCAATCGCCCTATCGCGCCCGCGGGTGCGCGCGGTCATATTCCTCTTTGACTCTGGCTTTAGGGGACGTCTGGTATCTCTGCGTCGTTTGGGGACTGGCATGGCCTAACATTTCCTGCACCGCCCGGATGTCCGCCCCATTGCCCAGCAAATGGACGGCAAACGATTGCCGCAGCGCATGCGGCGTCAATTCCGCGGCAATGCCCGCCGTACCGGCGTATTTCTTGATGACTTTCCAGAAGCCCTGGCGCGTCATGCGGGTGCCGAGATGATTCGGGAACAAGGCATCCGTCGGCTTGTCCGGCCGAAGCAGCCTGCCTCGGCCTTCCTCCAGGTAACGCTTCAGCAAGCGGACAGCGGCGCCCCCGATCGGAACGATCCGTTCCCGGCTGCCGGGGCCCGAGCAATGCAGGAAGCCCATATCGGGGCGGACATGGCCCACGTCAAGCGCCATCAATTCGGACACCCGCATACCGGAGGCATACAACAATTCCAGCATCGCCCGGTCACGCAGACCCTGCACGGTATCCTCGTCCGGCGCTTCGAGCAGCCTCCCGACTTCCTCGGCGGAGAGGGTGCGCGGAGCCTTTCGCTCCGGCTTCGGAGCATCAAGCTGCAGCGTGGGATCCCGTTCGAGTATCCGTTCGATGACTCCGAACCGGCACAAAGCGCGCACGGACACCAGGCGCCGGGCGATCGTAGCCGCGGACTTCCCCTCCTGGCGGAGCCGATGCAAATAGGCTTGCACATGCGAAGAAAGCAGCGCACGCGGCACATGCACATCCATCCGCTCCATCGCTTCCGCGAAATCCCGCAAATCCCGTCCGTAACTCAGACGGGTGCTAACCGATACGGCGCGGTCTTCCTCCAGTCTGTTCAAGTAAGCCTGAATCCAAGTTCTCATCGGCGATCGGCTCGCCTCCTATTCCCCGTACCAATAAAATAGCCGCAGCCGGTCTCCGGGCGACACGTCCGGATCGTCTCCCGAACCGGAACGAAATACTTTGGTCGCCCGGCCTTCCGGCTCTTTGTAGGGATCCTGCGGCTTGAGCCACCCGTGGAACCAGCCGAACAGACTGTGTACGATCACGGTCAGCACCAGGAAAAACAACGTAAACTTCAGCCGTTCCCACCATTTGTCGTTCAATTCCCCCATGTCCGATTCCCGTCCTTGTCCGTATTCTCGTTTTACGGTATGTGGACGGGACGCGATTCATGACGATTAACGTGGCAAGGATAGCGGCACGTAAGGGGATCCGACCGCTTCCGCGACTTGCGGATGGGTGATGGCCCCTTGATGGACATTGACGCCGAGCGCCAGGGCCGGATCCGCCGCGACGGCCGCCGCGAAGCCGTGGGCCGCCAGCCGCATCACGTAGTCGATCGTGACGTTGGTCAGCGCGAGCGTCGAAGTCCTCGGGACCGCTCCCGGCATGTTGGCGACGGCGTAATGGATGACGCCGTGCTTCTCGTATACGGGGTTCTCGTGGGTCGTGGCGCGGTCGATCGTCTCGATCGAACCGCCTTGGTCGACCGCGACGTCCACGATGACGGCGCCTTTCTTCATCGTCTTCACCATGTCCTCCGTCACGAGCCGCGGCGCCCGCGCGCCGGGCACGAGCACGGCTCCGATCAGCAAATCCGCCTTCCGGACGGCGCTGGCGATGTTGTGCGGGTTGCTCGTCAGCGTCCGCAGCCGGCCCTGGAACACGTCGTCGAGATACCGCATCCGCTCGCCGCTCTTCTCCAGCACGACGACGTCGGCCCCGAGCCCGAGCGCCATTTTGGCCGCGTTCGTGCCCACGATGCCTCCGCCGATGATGATGACCTCCGCCGGGGGAACCCCGGGCACGCCGCCAAGCAGCACGCCGCGGCCTCCTTGGAACGCCTCCAGGTACTTGGCTCCTTCCTGAACGGACATTCTTCCCGCCACTTCGCTCATCGGAATGAGCAGCGGAAGGCTGCGGTTCGGCAGCTGGATCGTCTCGTACGCAATCGCCGTCACGTTCGCGTCCATAAGCGCCTTGGCCAGCTCCGGCGCAGCCGCCAGGTGCAGGTAAGTGAACACGATTTGCCCGGGCCGGAACAGCTTGAATTCCTCCGCCACCGGCTCCTTCACCTTCACGATCATGCCCGCGCGTTCCCAGACGGCTTCCGCCGTACCGACCACGGCCGCCCCCGCCGCGGCATATTCCTCGTCCGGGAACCCGCTGCCGGCTCCCGCGCCCGCCTGCACGACCACCTCGTGCCCTTGCTGCCTGAGCATGCCCGCGCCCGCAGGCGTCAAGGCGACCCGGTACTCCTGCTTCTTCACTTCTTTCGGCACTCCGACGATCATGGCGCATACCTCCATATGGTTCAGTATCCATCGCGTTGCACAACCCGCGGCGTCCGACATATTCTGCTACGGGAGATGAAAGCCGAATGATCAAGATAGAAGAATTGCTGGCCTTAACGGCGAAACGCACGACCGCGGCGCGGACCGAAAGATTGATCGTGGTGTTCAAGCGGGGCGGCGCGTACCGGAGAAGCGTTAAGCACCTGCTGGCCGCCGGAGTGAAGCCGGTCAGAATGTCAGCCGCCCGGAGAATGATTTGCTATCATGCCGCGAAGAAAGGACAGCACGCGCTGCTTAAGTCCCACCCGGACGTGGCATACGTGGAGCGCGATATTCGCGTAAAAGCCCATGCGGCCCCAGCCGCGGGCAAAGTACGGTCGGCGGCCGATTGCCCGCCCACCGCGCCATGGAACGTATGCCGCGTGAAGTCGCCGCCGCTTTGGCCGCTTACCCGCGGGACGGGGGTCCGCGTCGGGGTGCTGGACACGGGAATCGCCAGGCATCCGGATTTGACGATCGCCGGCGGCGTCAACACGCTCGGCGGAACGTCATTCCACGACGATAACGGCCATGGGACCCACGTTGCGGGAATCATCGCCGCGACGGGACGCCGTGGATTGTCCGGCAATGCGCCGGGCGTGCTGCTGTATGCGGTCAAAGTGCTGAACGAATCCGGCAGCGGATTCGTGTCCGACATCGTCGAGGGAATCGACTGGTGCTTGGCGAACGGCATCCGGATCCTGAACATGAGCTTCGGCTTGCCGGGCGACAGCCTGGCACTTCGGGAGGCGATCCGCCGCGCCAGGCGCAGAGGCGCCATCATCGTGGCATCCGCTGGCAACGGAGGCGCCAAGAGCGGCGTCCTTGACGCACCCGCCCGCTATCCGGAGACGATCGCGGTAACGGCTCTCGCGAAGAACAACCGGGCGGCATCTTTCTCCAGCCGAGGACCGGGCATCGCGGTCGGAGCTCCCGGCGTCCATATTCTGTCCACTTGGCCGGGAGGGACCTACCGAAGGTTGTCCGGCACTTCGATGTCGGCGCCTCACGTTGCGGGAAGCGCGGCCTTGCTGCGTTCCCTCGCGCCCAAGCTGACCGCCTCCGCCTTCGCGAGCCGGATCAAATCTGCCGCGCTCCGCATCCCGGGGGGCGTGACGGCGGTTGGCTCCGGTCTGCTGCAAACGTCGGATTCGGCGTCCGGACTCGCGAGTCTTAAATACTCCCCCAAGAAAGCCTGAAGCGGCGATCACCGCCGCACGAACGCCCCCTCCGCAGCGGGCGTTTATAGCTGCCCTACAGCAGCTCCCGAATCGCCGGTTCCAGCTCGGCAGGCGCGGCGGACGGCTCGAATCGGCGGACGACGCTGCCGTCGCGGCCGATCAGGAATTTCGTGAAGTTCCATTTGATTTCGTCGTCCGATCCGGCCGGCTCCCCCTGGAACGGGGCTTGCTCTTTCAAGTACTTGTACAGCGGATGGGCGTCCGGCCCGTTCACGACCGTTTTCTCGAACAGGGGGAACGTAACGCCGTAATTGATTTTGCAGAATTCCCCGATTTCCTCGTGGGTTCCCGGCTCTTGCGCACCGAACTGATTGCACGGGAAACCTAGGATTTCCAAGCCTTGCTCGCGGTACTCGTCATACAGCTTCTGAAGCCCTTCGTACTGCGGGGTAAGACCGCACTGGCTGGCCGTGTTCACGATCAGCAGCACTTTGCCCCGGTAGGGCGACAAATCGGTCTCCTGACCGTTCAGCCTGCGGGTTTTGAAATCGTAAATGGACATCGTGATCTCCTCCTCGTTTCCGTCCTTCGATCATTTGTTGTCCGGGACCTGCACCGATCCTCGCATCTTGCTCATCGAGTCCTGCACAACCCGCCGCAACAGTTCCGCTTCCGAAGCCGTTACGCCGGTATCGCAGAACAGCCGTTCCGGAATGTCCTTCGCCTTCTCCCGAAGCGCCGTGCCTTCCGGAGTCAGCGCGATGACCAAGCTTCGCTCGTCCCGCTTGTCCCGCTCGCGCTTCAAGAGCCCCATCTTCTCGAGCTTTTTCAGCAAGGGGGTCAGCGTGCCCGAGTCCAGAAACAGCCGGGCCCCCAGTTCCTTGACGCTGATCCGGTCCTTCTCCCACAGCGCGATCAAAGCGATATACTGGGTGTAGGTCAGGCCGAGCTTCTTCAGATGGGGATGGTACAATTTCGTAACTTCCTTCGCCAATGAATATAACGCAAAACAGACCTGGTTTTCCAGTTTTAGCCCCTCTTCACCGGACTCCACCGTCCGCTCCTCTCCTTCCGGTCCATAGAATGCGCATAACGCTTGACGCCTCCCATTTGCATTGTATACAATTTAATTATAAACGATTCATTCCTGGGAGGAAACCCCTATGTCCCTCTATGACATTGAAGTCCGCACCATCCGCGGAGAACCGAAGAAGCTGTCCGACTACCGCGGAGAAGTGATGCTGATCGTCAACACGGCCAGTAAATGCGGATTCGCGCCCCAGTACAAAGGTCTTCAGCGCCTGCATGAAACGTACGGTCCCCGCGGCCTGCGGGTGCTCGGCTTCCCGAGCAATCAATTCGCCCGCCAGGAGCCGGCCGGCGAAGCCGCCATTGAACAGCATTGCCAGCTGAATCACGGGGTAACCTTCCCGCTTCATGCCAAGATCGACGTCCGAGGTCCCGACGCCCATCCGCTCTTTCGCCATCTTACCCGCGAAGCCCGAGGGTTTCTGGGGACGAAAACGATTAAATGGAACTTCACGAAGTTTCTCGTCGACCGGGAAGGACGCGTGGTCAAACGGTTCGCTCCGAACGTGACGCCGGACCGGATCGAACCTTACCTCGAGAAGCTGTTGTAAAAGCGGAATCTGAAATAAGAAAAGCGCATGACCGCGGGGGTCGTGCGCTTGTTTCATTGACCTGGTTCGTCTTGTGATTCGCGGGCTTTGTTCTCGCTGTTGCATTTGGCGCAAATGCCTTGAAAATCGAGTCGGTGGTCGAGCACGGTGAATCCGTATTCCTTCTCCAGCCGTTCCTCGAGCGGCAGCAGCCAATCTTCCAGAATCTCCGACATCGAGCCGCATTGCACGCAAATCAGGTGGTGATGATGGTGCTTGTTGCTTTCCGTCCGAAGGTCGTAACGGGCGACCCCGTCCCCGAAATTCAGCTTCTCGACCACATGCATCTCGCTGAGCAGCTCAAGCGTACGGTACACGGTGGCCAAACCGATTTCGGGCGCCTTCTCCTTGACCAACATGAATACGTCTTCGGCGCTCAGATGGTCTTCTTCGTTCTCCAGCAGCACGCGCACCGTCGCTTCCCGTTGGGGTGTCAGCTTGTAGCCCTGGGATTGAAGCTGTTGTTTCACTTTTTCGATTCGGGCTTCCAAAGCTTTCATCCCCTCCGGTCCGTATTCGCATGGTTCCATTATAGGGGGATGCCATTCCGGAAGTCAAACCTGATCTGCTAGAGTCGCAAGTCGTCGATAGAAACGCCGGATACGGACGCTTGCGGCGCCACCCGCTCCAGCAGCAGCGGCGAAACGTAGGCTTCGTAGAGAGAAGCGAGACCCAGCATGACCAGCATGAGGGCCGCCGCGGCCGTATGCGCGAGGAACGGGGGCAGCAGCCTGCCTTTGCGCCGGAACAGCCTCTCCCGCACGACGAAGTAGGCGAAGCGGGCGGCGGAAACGCTGGCGATCATCAGGGCCGGTACGACGAGGGCGTTCTGCGGCGCCACCGCGGCAAGGGAGACCAGCACGCCCTGCCAAGCGTATTGATGGACAAGCAGTCCGACGGCAAAACCGATCAGAACTCCTTTCAAAAAGTCCAGGACGAGCACGAGCGGAAGTCCGATGACCGAGATGCCGAGCAGCCAGATGAGCAGCAGCCATTTGGCATAGAAGAGAAAGCTGCTTCCGAACGCGTCGGCCGGATTCGAAGAGCCAGGATCCTCCAGCGTGTTCATATAGTGACCCAGGTGCTCGGCCAACTCCTGCTGCTGCTCGAACGTCAGGGCGTGTACGAGCAGCGCCCCGAACACGGCCCCCACGACAAGCAGGACGCCCACGAACAGATACAGGTTCACGTTTTCCCGCGCCGACAGATTCCATAGCCGCACTGCGATTCCCACCCTTCCCCGATTGCAATGCGGTTCGCCCCGCACTTCAACGTATGCCGGACAAGGGGATTTTAGAAGGGGGAAGCGATTTTCCCGTAGCCGCCGCCGCTTCCGGGCGTGAAGGCGAGCCTCCCTTCCCGTGCGGCGAGGATGGCGGACGCGATTTTCGCGCCCGCGGCCGTTGCGAGCCGTTCTTCCGGCGCCCGGTGCAGCACATCCATTTCCGAGCCGGCAGCCGCGATCAGCCGATCGCGCAGGGCGGGGCCCACGCCCGGGAAGAAGGACAACGGCACCTGCGGCCGATACGGCGCCCGGTTCGCAGGATGAACGGGACGCTCCCGGTCGGCCAATTGATCGATTCGCCCTGCGACGCCGCGGACGAGTTTACGGCTGCCGCAGGAAGGACAAGCTTCCTCCGCGGCCGCCTCGCCCGTCGCGGTTGCGGAGACCGCTTTGCGGCAAGCGGTGCAGTAAGTGGTATGATACTTGCCCAGCTCCGGGTGCAGACCGTAATTGGCGGCGATCCCGCGTCCGTCCTGTCCGCGAAGCGCCTTCGCCCATTCGGCGAACGAAGGCTCGGCAAGCAGCAGCTCGTTGCATTCCCGGCCGATCATGCCGGTCGAGTGGGCATCCGAATTCGTGAGGAACGGATACCTTCCCAGCTCGGAAATCCGGTCGGCCATGTCGGCATCCGCGCTCAGACCGAGCTCGACGGCCGCGATGCCGTCCGGGCCGAGCCGGTCCGCCAGCCGGTCGGCCGAACAGCCGAGCAAGCCGCGGTGCGGCGTGAACACGTGGGCGGGAACCAGCAGTCCTCCCAGGGCGAGCAACTCCGCTTGCAGCTCGCGGGCGGAAGTCCGAAGACGCTGGGAGCTGAGCATTACATTCTTCATGCGCGGTTCCATCCAAGCCGTCCATTGCTTCATGGAACGCAAATCCGGCAAATAGCCGAGCAGATGGAACGGCCCGCCTCCTTCCTCGCGGACTTCCATCTCGGCGCCGAGCAGAATGACGGTGTCGCGGTAGCGGATCCCCCCGCCCGCGGCTTCCTCCATTTCGCCCGTTTCCAGGCACCGTTCGATGTCGGCTTGCACGGCGGGCGAATGGCAATCGATGACGCCGATCAAGTGCACGCCTTTGCGCTCCGACGCTTCTTGCGCGATCGAGCGGAACGTCAAATCGCGGCTGGCGCTGATTTTGACGGGCTGGCCGTTGTCGGCGCGGCCGATATGCACGTGCAAGTCTGCGAAAATACGGCGAAGCTCCGTCATCCGCGCAGCGGGAGCGATCCGGTCGCCGCTTGGAGCTGCCAGGCGTACACGGCGAGCAGCGTTTTGGCGTCGCAAATTCGGCCTTCGCGGACGTACTGCCAAGCCTGTTCCAGCGTGATCGCTTCGCAGGTGAGGAATTCCTCCTCGTCGAGATGGATCTCTCCCTGAACCAGTTCATCCGCATAGTACAGATGCACGATTTCTTCCGCGAACCCCGGCGAAGTGGAGAAAGACTGCAAATGCGTCAGCCCTTCCGCCCGGTATCCCGTCTCTTCCTCCAGCTCGCGCGCCGCCGCTTCGAGCGGATCTTCCCCCGGCTCCAGCTTCCCCGCCGGTATTTCCACCTGCACTCGCT
Organism: Cohnella sp. CFH 77786; assembly: GCF_019400745.1. Classification (GTDB taxonomy): domain Bacteria; phylum Bacillota; class Bacilli; order Paenibacillales; family Paenibacillaceae; genus Cohnella. Next base: position 196,476 of record NZ_WJIB01000006.1, read on the forward strand.
CGAGCGGCTTGCGATATTGCTCCACCACGAGCATCTTGCTCTTGCCTTCCACCAGCGCCAGCACGGCGACCGCGCCGGGATGCCTGACGATTTCGCGCGTCGCCGTCCCCCCGTCGGGCAGCCGTACCGTATCGACTTGCAGGGAAATCATCCGGCCTTGGAATATCGGCTTCGTCTCCAGCGTTTCTTCGTAAAAAGGATGCGGTTCTTTACGGTTTTCCGTCAATTCGGGTTCCTCCAGTCATGATTCAGCCGCAATGCTCATAGGTTCAAATTAACGGCTTGTCCGCTCGATTGCAAGCCCGCATGGAGGAGGAGACGCCTTATGCTCAAACGATACGCCGCTCCCGAACGGATCCGCTGGGTCGGCCCAGCCTGGGAAATCCGCCGCGCGCTGCGCCAGGAGCTCCGCCGGCTCGGCCGGAACGCCAAGCTGGCGGAGCTGCTGCCGAGGCCGCAGTCCGGGCGCAGCCGGATTTGACAGCGAAGACGCGGCGCAGATTGCCGGCAATCGCAATTTTCGGCACATGCGCTCAACAACGTCGCCCCCTATCCGCAGCGAAGATTGTAATCGTGCAACATCTCCTCAATGATGCGGGCTTCGTCCGCTTTCATCTTACCCAGACGGTCGATCAACTGCTCCAGATGCTTTTTGTCCAGAGTCATCCAGTATTTCAAGATCAGATTGATGTTCACCACGGCATACCTCTCGAGATCGCGCCAGCCTTCCGCCGTCTCCCGAGAGCAGCTGTAATAACCCTGAAGTTCCATATAGGCGATTCGCTTGTTCATTATTTTCTTATGCTCCCACAGCACGTGAAAAGGTCGGTGGTCGAGAATGAACTTGTTCTCGATTACCTGCTCGGCTCTGCGCCGAAGTTCGTCATAGATGTCCATCCCCCATACGTGCGGACTGGATTGCCGCAATTCGTACGCAGGCATTCTTCGATCCGAGGGCTTGGCGAGCCCGTAATCCTCCAGTTGATCCATCACCCACTGCAAGTTAAATTCGCAGGCTTTCATGAAATTCCGGTATGGCTTCAGCAAGAGAGTATATTCGGTGTACGGCTTCGATTCCGGCGGTTCGAAGTCATTGAACGCCATCTCCATGTCGTCATAATGGATGAAGGTGGTACCGAATCGTTGATGGGTCAAGAAGCCTGCGACATGGAACAGCCGGTTTCCGTCGTCGTACCCATGGATCATGATGCCGTGAGGGTTGAATCGATTCTGGTAGGCGACCGATCCGGGGATGTAATATTCGTCCACGAACGTCCACACGGAACAATCATTGTCGATGCTATCGCGAACGAAATCGGCAAAGCTTGGAAAGCATCTCCGCACCAGGTTCCGGGTTAGACGAGGAGAGCCGAACAAAATGGGGACAAACTGGTCGAACGGGTTCGGCGAGTAGAAGTCCGCCATCATTTCGTCTCCCCGATCGCTCAGGTACAATTGGACGAAATTGCTGTAAATCCAACGCAGCGAATCGGGTTCCGCTTGCAGCACGGCCAAAGGATAGGCAAGATGCGGGTAAGAGACGAGATCCGGTTCGGCGACCGATAAGATCCGGCTGTTAACCATAATCATTCCTCCCGGTATCGCATTACGATGCGAAATATTCCTGAAGCATCGGCCAATCACCAGCGGCTCCTCGGTTGTCATCCGTTCTATCTATGTCCGCTTATCCGCTGCCTTGTACAAGGTGATGTCAAAAAAACTGGTTATCCCTGGATGAAACGGAAAGTTGTCATGTTCCCCCTCTCCAATTTGGTTGCGCTTTCATCGCGCTGTAAAAACCCCTCCTGGGGAAACCCTAAGCAAAGCATAACCGAAAACGTTTTTCGTGTCTATTAATGCCATTTCGAGCTAAAATTACCTCGTTTCGCTCTCCTGCTTTCCAGACGTACTTACAGCGCACCTGAGGAATTCGCAAAATAACGTCCACGGAAGTCACTACAACGTTCGTAGTCGGGGATTTCGCAGAAGTAACGTCTCCGGACGTCACTACAGCGTTCGTTGTCGGGGGGTTCGCAGAAATAACGTCTCCGGAAGTCACTACAGCGTTCGTAGTCGGGGATTTCGCAGAAATAACGTCTCCGGAAGTCACTATAGCCTTCGTAGTCGGGGATTTCGCAGAAATAACGTCTCCGGAAGTCACTACAGCCTTCGTAGTCGGGGATTTCGCAGAAATAACGTCCACGGAAGTCACTACAACGTTCGTAGTCGGGGATTTCGCAGAATTAACGTCTCCGGAAGTCACTACGGCGTTCGTAATCGGGGATATCGCAAAATTAACGATTCCGGAAGTCACTACAGCCTTCGTAGTCGGGGATTTCACAGAAATAACGTCCACGGAAGTCACTACAACGTTCGTAGTCGGGGATTTCGCAGAAATAACGTCTCCGGAAGTCACTACGGCGTTCGTAATCGGGGATATCGCAAAATTAACGATTCCGGAAGTCACTACAGCCTTCGTAGTCGGGGATTTCACAGAAAGTCTCCGGAAGTCACTACCTGCGTTCGTTGTCAGGCATTTCGCTGAAAAAATGTCTCCCGGCTATCCAGGCTATCCAGGATATCCTGGCTAATCGGGCTTCAGGCGGGCTGGGCCTTCGTACAGGAATCGGGCAACCACTCTGCTTTAAAACCGGGTTTTGCTCCGTGTGCAGACTTGGTTGAGTTTTTTCAAGCATAGCGGAACCGAATTGCGCAATTTCGCCCCAATCCGCAGACTTCCCGCGCTTCACGCAACCAGGTTCCGTTACTCCTCCTCGTCCACCCGCGCCAACTTGATTCGGGCGGTCTCCGGGGACGTCGGATGCGCGCTGCCGCCTTTGGGCTCGATCGTGAACGCCACTTCCTTCACGTCCGGCAAGCCGAGGAAATGGGAGTACAGATGTCCCTGCGCCTGATGGAACTCGAACAAACCCAGGTTCGTCATATCCTGCCGGACCTCGCCCCACGCTTGAACATCACGGCTGCCTTCGGGAAGCAGCCCTTCGATCAGGACGAACATTTCGTCCGTCCGGCCGTTCACCCAGACCGTGACCGACTTCCTGCCTCCCGCCTCCGGCAATCCCGGCGCGTATGCCGGCACGATCGAGTACACCTTCGTATCCGGAAGGGCCATCAGTTCCGCTCCATCCGGCTCATGCAGCCGTGCATATTCTATCGGCGGAAGCGCGGCTGTTCCCGTTTCACCGTTCGTTCCTGTGGGCGAACCTTGCCAAATCACGCCAGCCACCAGCAACAGCGCCGCAACCGCTCCGGAGACGGCCCATACCGGCCGGGCGAACAGCTTCTTCCGCCAGCTGCGTCTCCATGCCGCGGCGCGCAACGATTTGCGTACGCGTTCGGACGGCATCGGGATTACGCCGATCGCTTCCGATCCCGACTCCGGCGCCATCCCAAGCCACTCGCCCCATTGCTTCCGCACCCGCCGGCAATCGGCGCAGCCCTCCGAGTGCCGCTCCATCGCCCGCGCCGTTTCCGGAGGAAGCCGTTTCATATGCCAATCGATCCAACGTTCCTCCGGCACTCCGCAGTTCCGCTCAATCAAGGCTTCCGCCCCCTTCCGCTTCCGCCCAACCCAGCTTCGCCATCGCTTTGCGCAAATGGGATAGACCGTATCTCACCCTCGATTTCACCGTTCCGATCGGAACCTGCCAGGTTTCCGCCAACTCGCGCCGACTGCGGGAATCGAAGAAAGCGGCCGCCAGCGTCTGCCGCTGGGTGCCCGGAAGCTCGCCCATCGCCCGCCGGAGCGCTTCCTTCTCGAGCTTCGTCAGCACGCGGCCTTCGATCTCCTCGGAAGCGCCGAATATCCGTTCCGGCATGCCCGGGGATTCGGATTCCAGCACGACGCGTCTCCGTTTGCGCAACCGGTCCATGCAGCGGCTTTTCGTCAGCACCGCGAGCCAGGCTTCCACCGTACCTCTTGCCGGATCGTAGCGTTCGGGCTGCGCGATCACGAGCATGAGCACGTCGTGGCACACGTCCTCGGCTTCCATCCGGTCTCCCAGCAGCTTGCAGGACAACCCCATGACGAAGGGAGCCGCCGCCTCGTAAAACCGGTCGAACGCCTCCAGCGACCCCTCCCGGATTTGCTGAAGCAGACCGGCCATGTCCTCACTCGCGGATCGACGAAAAGCCGTATCCATGGGACCTGACACCTCCGATACGATCATTCTGTTCGATACATACATACCAAAAATCGTTCATCCCGTGAATATGCTCCCGTTTTTTTTATCTTCCTTTAAGCTTCCGTTAAGCTAACTTTTATTTTTCGGCATAAATCCGCGAAGGCTTCTCGCACGTAGAGGAGATGAAACCACAAATCATCCCGGGAGGGGTCTGTCGTCATGAAACGCAATTCCCATTCTCGCCGCATCGCTGCGGCCGCCTTGCTGACGATCGCCATGCTGCTGTATGCCGTGCCCGTTTTCGCAGCGGGAGGAGTCAAAGTCTATACGCCTTACACCAACCTGTCGGCGCCGCCCGGCGAAACGCTCAATTACGAGGTTGACCTGATCAACGATTCGGACGAAATCCAGACGGCCGACCTGAGCTTCAGCACAGGCTCCACCGGATGGACCTACGAGCTGACGGCAGGCGGCCATGCCATCCGCCAGATCGCGGTGAAGCCGAAGGAATCCCAATCCGTCAACCTGGCGCTCACCGTTCCGCTCGAAGTGGAAAAAGGAGAGTATTCCTTTCAGCTGAACGCCGGATCGTTCGGCACGCTGCCCCTGAAGGTCAACGTTTCGGAAAAAGGCTCGTACAAATCCGAGCTGACGGCGGACCGTCCGAACATGCAAGGACATTCCGACTCCACCTTCACTTACAGCCTGACGCTGAACAACCGCACCGCTTCGAAGCAGACTTACGCGCTGACGGCGGAAGCGCCGGCCGGTTGGGACGCCAAATTCACGGTTGACGGCAGCGGCGTAACCAGCGTCGACATCGATCCGAACGCTTCGAAATCCGTGACGCTGAACTTGACGCCGGCCGAGAACGCGACCGCCAATACGTATAAAGTCGCCGTCCACGCAGCCAGCGGAAGCTCGACCGCGGATACGGAAGTGGAAGCCGTCATCACCGGTACGTACGGAATCAGCCTGACGACGTCCGACGAACGGCTCAGCGCGAACGTGACTGCCGGCGGGGAACGGAAGCTTGAACTCGTCGTCAAAAATACCGGATCCGCCGAACTGACCGACATCAACCTGACGGGCACGACGCCGGCCGAATGGGAAGTCAGCTTCGAACCGAAAACGATCTCTTCCCTGAAAGCCGGAGACTCCAAACCGGTGACCGCGACGATCAAATCGTCCAGCAAAGCGCTCGCCGGGGACTACGTCGTCGGATTGACCGCGCAAGCCGCCGAGAAATCCGCGGACGCCAGCATCCGCATGACCGTGAAAACCTCGGTGCTCTGGGGCTGGATCGGCGTTCTGATCGTGATCGCCGTCGCAGCCGGCGTATACGGCCTGTTCCGGAAATACGGGAGGCGGTAATGGTGGCCATTCAAGCCGATGAGCCGGTAATCGAACTGAAAAGCCTGGTGAAGAAATACGGGGACTTCACCGCCGTCGATTTTCTGTCCCTTAACGTCTACCCCGGCGAGATCTTCGGCCTTCTCGGACCGAACGGCGCCGGCAAAACAACCACGATTCTCATGATGCTCGGCCTGACGGAGCCGACTTCCGGATCCGTGAAGGTTTGCGGCATCGACTCGACGAGGAACCCGATCCAAGTCAAACGCAAAGTCGGCTATATGCCCGACGACGTCGGCTTCTACGAGGACCGGACGGCGCTCGACAACCTGGTTTACACGGCCGGCTTGAACCGGGTACCGGCGGACGAAGCCCGGGAGCGGGCGCTTCGGCTCCTCGAGAGAGTGGGCCTTGCCGAAGCCGCGCGCAAACGCGTCGGCACGTTCTCCCGCGGGATGCGGCAGAGGCTGGGGCTCGCGGACGTGCTGATCAAACAGCCGGAAGTCATCATCCTGGACGAACCGACGCTAGGCATCGACCCGGAAGGGGTCCGGGAGCTGCTGGGTCTGATCCGCGAGCTCAGCCGCAAGGATGGGCTCACGGTGCTCCTGTCATCCCACCACCTGCATCAGGTCCAGCAAATCTGCGACCGGGTGGGACTGTTCGTGCGGGGCAAGCTGATCGCTTCAGGCGATATCGACACCCTGTCGCGCCAACTGGACGGCGCTCCCGCCCATCGGATCGAGCTGGACGTCTCCGCGTCCACCGGCGAGCTCGAAGAATCTTTGCTCGGAATCGAGGGCGTGTCATCCGTGGCGAGGAAGGAGCAGGATCAACTGGCGTCGGCTTCCGCCTCGAACGATGCTCCCGTCACGCTGGTCGTCTCGTCGGACACCGACCTCAGCGCGGATTTGGCGGACTTCATCATTCGCAGGGGCTTCCGTCTATACGGTCTGCGCCCGCACCGGTACGGACTCGACGACATTTACCACCGATACTTCGAAGGAGGCGAAACCCGTGAACGCTTGGGCTGACAAACTGCGCTCCTCGATCGGAAAATTCCGACGGACGGAGTCCGAGGCCGCGGAGACCGTCCGTCCTACCCCGCCTTTCTGGGTGATGGTGCACAAAGAGTTCGGCGACCATATCCGCAGCTGGCGGTTCGTGATCCTGCTCGCCATCGTGACCCTGGCCTGCATCGGTTCGATCTATACGGCGGTTACGGCGCTGAAGGCGGGCGTATCGCAAACCGACAATCCGACGGATACGAGGTTCCTCTTCCTCAACATGTTCACGGTATCGGACGGCAACCTGCCCAACTTCCTCACGTTCCTGTCGTTCCTGGCTCCGCTGATCGGCATCGCGCTCGGTTTCGATTCGGTCAACTCGGAGCGGAACAAGGGAACCTTGAGCCGCGTACTGTCCCAGCCGGTCCACCGCGACGACTTCCTGAACGCCAAATTCGTCGCGGGGCTGCTCCTGATCGCCGTCGTCATCTTCTCCCTCGGCCTGCTCGTCATGGGCATGGGGCTGTATACGATCGGGTATCCGCCGACGCCGGAGGAATTCGGACGGGTCATGCTGACGTTGATCATCACGACCGTCTATGTGGGGCTGTGGTTGAACCTTTCTCTCCTATTTTCCGTCCGGTTCAAGCAAGCCGCCACGTCGGCGCTGGCCGGCATCGCGCTGTGGATTTTCTTCCTCGTGTTCTTCGGCATGATCGTGAACCTGATCGGGAACGCCACCTCGCCGTCAGACGCGAGCGACGCGGCATCCGTCATCCAGCACTCGAACGCGATGCAGCTGCTGTCCCGTCTGTCGCCCGCGCAGCTGTTCCAGGAGGCGGCCTCCACGCTGCTCCTTCCGGACGTGCGGACGCTGAATCCGTTCGTGACGCAGGAACAGGCCTACCTGGCGATCTCGGCTCCGCTGTCCCTCGGACAGAGCCTGCTGCTCGTCTGGCCGCATATCGTGGCGCTCATCGCGGAAACCGCCGTCTGCTTCGCGGCTTCCTACGTCATGTTCATGCGGCAGGAAGTCCGTTCCCGGTCCTGAACCCGGATAGACTCACGCGTCCAGCGTTCCTTCGACCTTCTCCCTCCCGGAGAAGGTTTTTTTATTGTTTTACCCCTCTCTATATTGACTCGATATATATCGATCCAATATAATCAACAACGTCAGCAAGAAATGATTTCCAATCCGGCACTTAAGGATGTGATAACGATGACGGCGATGGACGTCATCCTGGGGCTGCTGCACGCGCGGCCGTTTACGGGTTACGAGATCAAGCACGCCTTTCAAGCCCAATTTTCCTACTTCTTCGACGCGAGCTTCGGGACGATCTATCCGACGCTCGGCAAGATGGAGCAGCTGGGCTACATCACCAAGGAATCGATCCCGCAAGACAACCGGCCCGTGAAACACGTCTACTCGCTGACGGACAAAGGGCGCGAACAATTCAAGAATTACCTGGATTCTCCGCTTGAGGCCGAAGCGTTCCGCTCGGATTTTCTCGTGAGGCTCGTTTTCGGGGAACACCAGAAGCCTGACATCGTCATCCGCATGATCGAGGACAATATCCAAGCCGTTAGGGCCAAATTGTCCGATCTGGAAGAGAAAAAGAGACTTTTCTGCGACGGGATGAGCCAGACCCGGCAAATCGTACTCAACATGGGAATCGAAACGTCCAAAGCCCGGCTTCGCGTCCTGGAGGAAGGACTGTCCATGCTCAAGGCGAACGTCGCCGGAGATAGGAGAAGCGGATCGGAGAGAGTTTGAGCGAGGAGAGTTTGACCCTGTCACACTCCCTATTACACGTCAAACTCCCTATTACAGGAGGAGAGAAACGAATGGCAAAAGAGAGCAGCAAAGGCTTGATCATTCTGTCCATGATGCTGGGCCTGCTGATGTCCTCGCTGGACAACACGATCGTGTCGGCCAGCATCAACAAAGTGGTCGACGATATCGGAGGCTTCGACAAAAACGCGTGGATTTTCACCGCCTACATGCTGGCGGCGACAAGCACCATGCTCATTTTCGGCAAATTATCCGACATGTTCGGGCGCAAAAAATTTTATTTGATCGGAATCGGGCTGTTTCTGACCGGCTCCGCTCTGTGCGGTACGGCCACGGACATCTACCAGCTCATTTTCTACCGGGTCATTCAAGGAATCGGGTCCGGTTCGATTTTTCCGATCTCGTTCTCGATCATCTATACCCTGTTCAACGATCCCAAAGACGCCGCCAAAATGTCCGGGGTGTTCGGTGCCGTATTCGGTCTCTCTTCGGTCGCGGGACCGCAGCTGGGCACTTGGATCTCCGATCACTTAGGGTGGCAGTGGTGCTTCTTCGTCAACTTGCCGATCGGGATCGCTTCTTTCCTCGTGCTGCTGTTCGCTTTGAAAGAATCCAAGGCGGACGACAAACCGAAAATCGACTTCCTTGGCGCCTTCCTCATCATCGTTTCCACGGTGGCGGTCATGCTGGCGCTTGAACTGGGCGGCAAAGATTACGCTTGGGACTCTTGGCAGATCATCGGATTGTTCGTCCTGTCGGTCATAGGAGGTACCATCTTCTATTTCGTCGAGAAACGGGCGCACGAGCCGATGCTGCCGCTGAACATCTTCAAAAGCAGGATGGTTTCCGGCACCAGCTTGATCGTGTTCTGCCAAGGGGCGATCATGTTCTCCGCGATCACCTATATGCCTTACTTCGCCACCTATGTCCTGGGCAAGAGCAGCTCGAACGCCCTTCTTACCCCCATGATGGCGTCCGTCATCGGCGGCGCGATCCTGCTCGGGTTCCTGCAGGCGTTCTTCAAGTTCCGGACGATCATGTTTTTCAACATGGCGCTGGGCATCGTGGTATCCTTGCTGCTGATGAACCTGTCTTATGAGGCTCCCTACTGGCAGGCGATCGGAATCGTCGTACTGCTGGGCCTCGGCGTCGTCGGACCGCTCATGAGCGTGGCGCAGAACTCCATCGCCGCAAGCGTGGACAAAAAGTATATCGGCGTCTCCTCCTCCATCGTCGGATTCTGGAGAAGCATCGGCGGGGTCATGGGCGCGTCCGTCACGGCCGTTATCGTCAATCGCGACATGGCTTCCTCGGCTAAGCAGGCGATTTCGCAGTTCCAGATTCCGGCCGATCAAATCGCGACCGCGGGAAACCCGGGCTACGTCTTCCGGTTCGTGAGCCAATTCCTGCCGAAACAAGCCGATTTGGTCACGTTCTACAGCCATGAGCTGTCCCATGCCATCAACCATGGGTTCGTCGTCTCTCTCTGCTTCATGGGCGCGGGATTGATCGCCTCCCTGTTCGTGGGACCGGCCCGGATGCAGATGAAACGGAAAAGTCCGGAAGCGGGAGCCCAGCATATATAACGCACAAAAAGCGCAGCCTGCACGTTCGCAGACTGCGCTTTTTTCATGAACCGTTTTTGAGGACCCGATTGAGAAATGCTTGGGTTCGTTCGTGCTTCGGAGAATCGAACAGCTCGGAAGGCGTCCCTTCCTCGACGATGTAACCTCCGTCCATGAAGATGACCCGATCGGCGACTTCGCGGGCGAAGCCCATTTCGTGCGTGACGACGATCATGGTCATCCCGTCGCGGGCCAATTCCTTCATCACCAGAAGCACTTCGCCCACCATTTCGGGATCGAGGGCGGAGGTCGGTTCATCGAACAGCATGACGCCGGGGTTCATGGCCAGCGCCCTGGCGATGGCCACGCGCTGTTTTTGCCCACCGGATAAACGGTCCGGATATTCGTCCCTTTTCCCCGCAAGCCCGACTTTGCCGAGCAGCTCCACCGCTCTCTCTTCATTGTGCCGCTTGTCCATCTTTTTCACATGCTTGGGGGCCAGCATGATATTCTCCAATACGGTCAAATGGGGGAATAAATGAAAGTGCTGGAACACCATGCCGACATGCTCCCGCAGCCGGTCGATGTTCGTCCTCGGGGAAGTCACTTCCGTATCGCCGATGACGATCGTGCCGGAAGTCACCTCTTCCAGCAGATTGAGGCAGCGCAGAAACGTGCTTTTTCCCGACCCCGAGGGGCCGATCACGCACACCACTTCTTTTTCCCGGACGGTCGTCGAAATATCCCGCAGCACCTCCACCGGTCCGAAGCTTTTCTTCAAATTTTGAACGGTGATCATCGGACGACGAACCTCCTTTCGATCAAACGGGATAAGCGGGTCAGCAAGTAGATGATGACGAAGTAGAAAATACCGACCGTGCCCCAGATTTCAAACGAACGGAAATTCGTGGAAATGATGATTTCTCCGCTCTGCGTAAGCTCCTGAATCCCGATGACGGACAGCAGGGACGTGTCCTTGATACTGACGATGAATTGGTTGACGAATGCCGGAATCATGCGGCGGATCGCTTGCGGCAGGACGACCAGCCTCATCGTTTTCCATCCGCTGAGTCCCAATGACCGGGCGGCTTCGACCTGACCCTTGTCGATGGATACGATGCCGGCGCGGAACACTTCCGCAATATAAGCCCCCGCGTTCAGGCTGACGGCCGCGATTCCGGCGATCTCCGCCGATATCCGGATGTCCAGAAAGACGGGAAGACCGAAATAGATGAAGAAGATTTGGACCAGAAGCGGCGTTCCCCGGATGATGTCGACGTATACCGTTGCCGCGCCGCGGAGGATGCGGCTGCGGGACGTACTCATCAAGCCCGCGATCAACCCGATGACGAATGCGATGAGCAGCGAGACGACGGCGATCTTAAGCGTAATCAGAACGCCTTGCCAGAGCAATGGCAACGCATCCGCGATCGCTTGAATCGAGAAGTCCACCGGGATCAGCCTCCCGTGTAGGTTTTGACGATTTCGTCGTACTTCCCGTTCTCTTTCAGCTTTTTGAGGCCGTCGTTGATTTTTTGCAGCAACTCCTCATCCTTTTTGCCCACCGCGATGCCATAGGAATCTCCGGTCAACCGGTCTCCGACGATTTTCAGATGCGAATTCGGATCGACTGCGATTTTGTACGAAATCACCGGGTAATCTTCGATCGTAACGTCGGCGTTCTTATTGACGACTTCCTGGTACATCGCAGGGCTGTCGTCGAAATAAGTGATTTTCGCGCCGTATTGTTTCGCCAGCTCTTCGGACTTCTTCGCGCTGGCCGTTCCTTTTTTCGTGGCGATGACTTTCCCCTTCAGATCTTCCGGCCCTTTGATGGCGTCATTGTCGTCACGGACGATCAGGGAGAGTCCCGCTTCGTAATACGGGTCCGAAAACCCGACGACTTTTTTGCGCTCATCCGTGATGCTGATGCCCGCGATCGCGCCGTCCAGCTGGCCCGCCGTAATCGCCGGGATAATCGCCTTGAAATCCATCGGCTTGATCTCGACCTCGAAGCCCTCGATTTCGGCAATCGCGTGAATCAGATCGATATCGATCCCGACGTATTTGCCGTCTTTCTCGAACTCGAACGGAGGATACGTCGCGTCCGTTCCGAACGTGTATTTCTTGACCGTTCCCGCGGATGGGCTCCCCTGAGACGATTCGTTGGCCGCGGAAGAGGACCCTGCCTGTTTTCCGCATGCGCCAAGAATCAGAGCCATCACCAACACGATTGCCGCTAAACCTGCTTTCTTCATACGTCTACCCCGTTTCTGAAAATTGTTAGATTTGCTTACTCCTTGTTTGGATCATAACTCGCCTCCTACGCAAACCTACAGATTCCTACACAGCCCATATCATCAATAGAAAATAAATGTGAGATATTCTTCCATGAAGACAAAACAAAGAAGCCGCCCGCCAATCCGGCCAACACCGGTTTGGAGAACGGCCTCTCTCAAACGTTTTTCATTTTTTCCTGAACGTCCATGTGGAAGACCTGCAGAAACTTCTTGATGTTCACTTTCCCCTTGTCGGAGGTCAAATCTTCTTCGTCCATGGCTTTCATTTTCAACCGGATATCCTGAAAGTCGAAGTATAGCGGTGCATAATGCTCGAATTTGGGATTGCCGTAATCCGTCAACCCGATCGAGGCCAGGTTCGTCAGCGCGGCCATCACGGCCCGGCGGATCCGCTGCTCGATCGCCTTGATTTCTTTCTCGATCTCCTGTCTGCCTTGCTTGTAGGTTAAAGCGACGGCCTCATACAATTCCTTGAGCGGCGGAAAATCCGCATTCTCCCCGCTGTCGGCCAAATGCTCTATGATGGCCGCGATATCCTTGCTTCCCGTTTCTCCGACGATTCCCAAATCCATCAAAATCGGCTTTACGACTTCTCGGACGGACCTCTCCTTGCGTACCGGAGAAACGGACGGATCGACGTCGAGCTTGGCCAGCGTTCGCCTGATCTCCCGAATGTGGCTTTCGTATTTCCATTGCTCGCCGACCTTGGATAACACGGCTTCCACTTCCACGCGGTTAATCGGCTTGTGGATGAAAAACTCGATTCCCGCACGGTAGGCTTGTCCGACCATATCCTTGTTCTCGATCTGCGAAATCATGACGAACTTCCCGGCGAAGCCGCCGTCCTTCAATTTCTGGATCGTTTCGATCCCATCCTGGTCGGGCATCAACAAATCGATCAGCACGATGTCGGGATTCGCTTCGAGAATCGCCCGCATCCCCTCCGTACCGCCTGACGCCGTACCCGTTACTTCGCCCAATCCGCCGTTCTCGATAATCGTTTGAAGCATCCTCCTGCAGACCGCATCGTCATCCACGATCACGAATGAAAGCGACATCGACTTCCCTCCTTATGCGAGTGCGGACATCGGGATCCGGACGACAAACCGCGCTCCGCCGGTTTCGCTGCTCGTCGCTTCGACCCCTCCGCCGAAGGAATGGACGATATCGCGAACGTGGGACAGACCGATTCCCGTCGATGCCACTCCTTCCGCGCTGAATTTGGTCGTAAAGCCGGGTTCGAAAATAAATCCGAGATCCGGCTCCGCAATGCCCGGTCCGGTATCCGATACCGCGAAGAGGACATCCCGCCCGTTGACGTACGCATGGACGAGAACGGTGCCTTCTCCCTCTATCGCCTCCATCGCATTCGCGACCAGATTGTTCAGCACGGTCAGCAGAGGAATATAGTGCGGGGTCGTGAAAGAAACTTCCTCCAAGACCGATATCCCGATCCGTTTGCCTAACATTTCGCCGTATTTCTGATTCCCCTTGACAACGGATTGGAGAATTTCGGTCACATTCATCTGAACGCCGAGTTCGCTCGCGTACAATTTCGACAATCCTGCCAATATCCGCTGGGAATCTTTTTTGACTTCGTGGATTTGCTGGGCGATTCTCAATGCTTGTCCGCTGCAGCCGCTCAAATTCGCTTCCTTCAACTGCCGATAGAGCTCGAAGCTGCTCGCCGCTATGCCTTCGATCTCATCGATGGATTTCCGCAAATAGAAGGTTTCGCCGTATAACCCCGAACCGACGCTCAGCATCTGTTCCATCCTTTTTTCCTGCTCGGCGTGAACTACGCGCATCTGGCTGATCTTGATGCTGCTGTAGATGCCGATCACGAAGTAACTCCGCACAACCGCAACGGCCGCAAGGAGAAGCCAATCGTTGAGATGATACGCAGCCGCCCCGAGGTACGCCCCCCGAATGGAGAGTTCTGTCAGGTTGGAAACCAAATCGACCGCCGAAACCCATCCTCCGAGCAGGAGAGGCGGGATATCGCGTTTGCTCCGCCCAATGAAGCTGAAGCCGATGGCAAAGACGACATAGAACATGCCGGCCGCCGCGCTGTGCTGAAAGACCGCGTTAACGATGCCGGTCAAGATTCCGGTTTTGACGGGGGGCAGGCCGCGCATGAACAACAGGAAACAGAGAAACGTGCTGACGCCTAGACCGATTCGGAAATAATCGCCGTAGAAGGGGTTGATCTTGAACTCGGCACCTACGGCTGTCGCCAACGCGACCAGGAGTGCCTGAACGTTTTCGTTTCTCGCCGCTGCAAGCCACCGATGCTGCCATTGCCGCAAGTTCAGACGATCTCCCCTTTCGATAAATCGTATAAAACCCGAACCGTCTTGCGGTCCGGGCTGTTTCGTACTCGGGTGGGTTGTCATTCCGCTATGGATCCCGTCCGTTTCGCCGTTTCCGCCACGATGGCGAGCACCAGCTCGGCGACCGCGACGATGTCGTCGGCTTTGATCCGTTCGTTGGTCGTATGGATTTCTTCGTAGCCGACGGCCAGATTCACGGTCGGCACTCCGTTACCGTTGAACATGTTGGCGTCGCTGCCGCCGCCGGACTCGAACTGGAACGGCTCGCGACCGATCGCCCGGATCGCCGCCTTGGCGATCTCGACGACCTCGTCGCCGTCGCCGAACCGATAAGCCGGATAGATCACGATACTCTCGAATTCCGCTTCCGCCCCGTGCTCTTTGGCCGCGCTGTCCACCGCTTCCCGCATCGACTCGACGACGCGCTCCATTTTGGAATGGTCACGGCTTCGGGCTTCCGCGTATATTTTCACTCGGTCCACGACGATGTTCACTTCGCCGCCGCCTTCGAAACGGCCGATATTCGCGGTCGTCTCGTGGTCGATGCGCCCGAGCTTCATGCGAGAGACGGCCTTGGACGCCACCTGGATCGCGCTGATGCCGTCTTCCGGATTGACGCCGGCGTGCGCCGCTTTGCCCTTGATCGTGATGAACTGCCGGGAATTGGTCGGAGCCGCGACCGCGATGCCGCCGACCGCCCCGTTGGAATCGAGCGCATAGCCGTAATCCGCGCGCAGGAGCGACCCGTCCATCGCCCTGGAGCCGATCAGGCCGGATTCCTCTCCCGCGGTGATGACGAGCTGGATCGAACCGTGCGGCAGATTGTTCTCCTTCAGCACTTTAACCGCTTCGAGAATCGCGGCGAGCCCGGCTTTGTCGTCGCTTCCGAGAATCGTCGTGCCGTCGGAACGGATATAGCCGTCCTCATCCAGGCGCGGCTTGATGCCCTTGCCCGGGCTTACGGTATCCATGTGGGAGGTGAACAGCAGTCCCGGCACGTTCTCCGCGCCGGACGTGGCCGGAAACCAGGCGAACAGGTTGCCCGATCCGTGGCCCGTTGCAGCCGCCGTCTCGTCTTCCGTTACTTCCAAACCGAGAGCCCCGAACTTCTCTTTCAGCACCTTGCTGATTTGCTGCTCGTGTTTCGTTTCGCTGTCGATCTGCACCAATTCCATGAATTCCTGAAGCAACCGGTCCCGATTTACCATGATCTTTCCTCCCGACTTTGCTTTCGCTACAATAGGGGTACACAAGCTTTTGGAATCCCCCAAAAGTGACGCGGCTTCCTTGCAGGGGTCCCCAAAAAGTACTCGGCATACGCATCAAAGCCTTCACTTCACTTTTTGGGGAAAGAGTGAGGGGGAGCCCCCGGTAATAAATATGAAAGGGTGAAACTACAATGCACAACCGCGTGTTTAAAATCGTCGTCTGGGTCACGCTGGCCGCCATGCTATTCACGACCGTTCTCATGAGCGTAAGCGCGTTTCTCTCCTGACCGCGTCTGCTTCCGCCGGGGCATGCCCGAAAACCTTCCGGAAATGCGGCACGATTCGGCGCGCGATCTCTTCCACGTCCAGCTCCCGTCCGCTCAGCGACTCGAGCGAGGTGACGCCGTACTCCGCGATCCCGCAGGGGATGATGCCGCCGAAGCCTTCCCGTTCCACGCCCCTCTTCACGTTCAGCGCGAAGCCGTGGCTGGTGACGAAGCCCCGCCGCGTGCGGGCTTTGTTGAATTTGACGCCGATCGCGGCGACCTTCTCGTCCCCGACCCATACGCCGGTATAGGCGGATTTGCGCCCGCCGGACAATCCGAATTCGCCGAGCAGGCCGATGATGGCCTCTTCCAAATTCCTTAAATATTGATGCAAATCAAGTCCGATCGCGTCCAAATACAGGAGCGGATAACCGACCAGCTGGCCTGGACCGTGATACGTGATGTCGCCGCCCCGGTCGATTTGGAACACGGAAATGCCTCTCCGCTCCAGCTCTTCCGGCCCGAGCAGCAGGTGCTCCGGATGGCGGTCGGATCCGATCGTGTACGTCGGCGGGTGCTCCAGCAGAAGCAGCGTGTCGCTCCGCTCCCCGCGGTCGATTTCGCGGACGAGGCGCTTTTGCAGATCCCACGCCTCTTGATAGCCGATCCGCGACAGCCATTCGGTATCTAATGGTTTCATTCCGCCCCTCCCGGACCCAGCTTCTCCCATCATTGTAGCGCAACGAAAGCGCCGTCCGCAAACGGCGCTTTCGAATGGTTTCGTCATGCCTTCATCGCTTCCGCGAGCGCGAACAGCTTGTTCGTGGTGTTCCAGTTGCGCAGCGTAACGGGCACGCCCAGCTTGTTCAAGCTGTTCCCGAGCTTCGAATCGCGGACGCCCGCGCGGAACATGACGTACAACTCATGGTCCACGAGGCGGAACCGGTCGTCCTCCGTGACATAAGGCCGGATCCGGTCAAGCTGGCTCTCGGACGGAAGCTGCGACAGGAAACCGACATGGAGATTCAATTCCTCCGGGGTGCCTTCGCCGGCGAACGGGTTGGACCGGATAATCCGCCCCAGATCATCGCCCGTCCGCAGAATGACCGCTGCCGGGAAGCCGAATTCCCGCTCGATTTCCTTCTCGATCCGTCCGGCCATCTCTCCGGGATCCGCGGCGGAAGCGGGCACGAACAGGACATTGCCGCTATTGATGTAGGTTTGCACCCGCTCGAAGCCCATCTTTTCGAACATTTGCTTGAGCGCCGGCATGCTGACTTTCTTGTTGCCGCCGACGTTGATTCCGCGCAACAGCGCCGCGTGTACGGACATTCCGAAACCTCCCGCGGTCGGTTAGTACAGCTTCGTATCCGGCCCGAAGCCTTCCAGAATTTCTTTGACCTTCTGGTGGAAGCGGCCGCAAATGATGCCGTCCAGAATCCGGTGGTCGAAGGAAAGGCAGAGGTTGACCATCGAGCGGATCCCGATCATGTCTCCGATGACAACCGGCCGCTTGACGATCGCTTCCAGGGTCATGATCGCGGCTTGCGGGTAATTGATGATGGGATAAGACAGCACCGAGCCGAACGTACCCGTGTTGTTGACCGTGAACGTGCCGCCTTGCATGTCCGAGAGCTTCAGCTTGCCTTCCCGGGTTTTGCGGGCCAGCTCGTGGATCTCGTGGGCAAGACCGGTTATCGTCTTCTGATCCGCGTTGCGGATGACCGGCGTCAGGACGGAGTCCTCGGTGCCGACCGCCAGCGACAAATTAATATCGCGTTTCACGATGATTTTGTCGACGGCCCAGACGGAGTTCATCAGCGGATACTCCTTGATCGCGCCGACGACGGCCTTAAGCAGGAAAGGCATGAACGTCAGGTTGATGCCCTCGTTCTTCTTGAAGTCGTCCTTCAGCTTGCTGCGCAGCTGGACCAGGTTGGTGAGATCGACTTCGACCATCGTCCAGGCGTGCGGAATTTCGGTCACGGACTGCCGCATGTTTTTGGCGATCGTATTGCGGATCGGCGTCACGTCGATCGCGTATTCGCGACCCGGCGCGGCATGCCCTTCGTCGACTTCGACGACGGGAATGCGCGGCGGCTCCGGGGCTCTCGCTGGCGCGGGAGGCACGGCGGCAGCTGCCGGCGACTGTGCCTGTGCTGCGGGCGCCGGAGGCAAGGCGGAGCCGGACTCGATCGCGTCCAGCACGTCTTTGCGGGTAATTCGCCCTCCAAGCCCGGTGCCCGCCACCCGCGACAGGTCCACTCCATTCTCGGCAGCCAGCCGCTGGACCGCGGGCGAGTAGCGGGAGCGCATCGGCGCCCCGGGATCGAGAGCGGCAGGAGCGGCAGCAACCGGCGCTGCGGCTGCCGGACGGCTGGCCGCAGCCGGCAGGGATACAGCCTCATCCGCCATTCCCGTGGCTTGGGGCAACGACGCGGCCGATTCCTGCTCCGTCTCCACGAGACAGATCGGGGTGCCGACGTCTACGACTTCTCCCGCGTTGGCCAGGATTTTAACCAGTTTTCCCCGTACCGTCGAGGGCAGCTCCGCGTTTACCTTATCCGTGATGAGCTCGCATATGGGCTCATACATGTCCAGCATGTCGCCCGGTTCCTTGAGCCACCGGTCGATCGTCGCGTTCACGAGCGATTCCGCCAGCTGCGGCATTACGATTTCCACGATTTGTTTCGCCATGGCGTTCCTTCTCCTTCCGGTCGGAACCGTCGCTTAATATCGCGCCAGCTCCAGCATCTCCGCTTTCAATTTGTCCTTGTTCAGCAGGAAGTGCTTCTCGCCCGGAGGGTTGATCGGCATCGCCGGGACGTCGGGCCCGCAGACGCGGCGAATCGGGGCGTCCAGGTCGTAGAGGAGCTCCTCCGCGATGATCGCGGCGACTTCCGCGCCGATCCCCCCGGTTTTGTTGTCCTCATGGATGATGAGGATTTTGCCGGTTTTGGAAGCGGCTTCGAGAATGCCTGACCGGTCGAGCGGCTGCAGCGACCTCAGGTCCAGGATATGCGCCTCGACGCCTTCTTCGCGCGACAGCTCTTCCGCCGCCTGCATCGCGAAATGGAGCGGCATGCTGTACCCGATCACCGTGATGTCGCTTCCCTCGCGCATCACCTTCGATTTGCCGATCGGCACGACATAATCCTCTTCCGGCACCTCGTCCGAGATCAGGCGGTAGCATTTCTTGTTCTCGAAAAAGAGGACGGGGTCCGGATCGCGGATGGCCGCCTTCAACAGCCCCTTTGCGTCGTAAGCCGTCGAAGGCGCGACGATCTTCAGGCCGGGCGTGCCGAAAAACACCGATTCCGGGCATTGGGAATGGTACAGGCCCCCGAATACGCCCCCTCCGATCGGCGCGCGGATGACGACGGGGCAGCTCCAATCGTTGTTCGACCGGTAGCGGATTTTGGCCGCTTCGCTGATGATTTGGTTCGTCGCGGGGAACATGAAATCGGAATACTGCATCTCCGCGATCGGCTTCATGCCCGCCATGGCCGCCCCGATGGCGACGCCGGCGATGGCCGACTCCGACAAGGGCGTGTCGAGCGCGCGCGCTTCGCCGAACTGCTGCTGCAATCCTTTGGTCGTGCCGAAGACGCCGCCCTTCAGCCCTACGTCCTCCCCAAGTACGAATACTTCGGGGTCCCGCTCCATTTCCTCTTTCATGGCCGTCCGAATGGCCTCGATATATTCGATCACCGGCATGGTCAGCGCGCCTCCCCTTCGTCTTCCGCGTACACGTACCGTACCGAGTCTTCCGGCGACTGGAACGGCGCTTTCTCCGCGTATTCCGTCGCTTCGTCGATGACGGCCCGATGGCGCTTGGCCAGCTCCTCCTCCTTTTCATCCGACCATAAGCCGTGTTCGATCAAGTATTGCCGGAATGCCGGAATGGCGTCCTTGGCCTTGTGAAACTCGACTTCTTCCTTCGTTCGGTAGGCCAGGTCGTTGTCGGAAGTGGAGTGCGCCGTCACGCGGTACGTCATGATTTCGATCAGCGTCGGGCCTTCTCCGGCCAGAGCCCGCTCCCGCGCTTCCTTGACGACCCGGTACACCTCGAGCGGATCGTTCCCGTCCACCCGGAACCCCGGGAAGCCGTATCCGATCGCGCGGTCGGCGATCCGGCCGGCCGATTGCTTCGAGAACGGCACGGAAATCGCGTATTGGTTGTTCTGGCAAACGAATATGACCGGCAGCTTCTGGACGCCGGCGAAATTGCAGCCTTCGTGGAAGTCGCCTTGATTGCTCGAGCCTTCGCCGAAAGAAACGATGGCAACCTGCGGTTCCCCGCGCATTTTGGCCGCGAGCGCGAAGCCCACGGCATGGGGAACCTGAGTCGTCACCGGGCTCGATCCCGTGACGATGCGCAGCCTGCGGCAGCCGAAATGCCCCGGCATCTGCCTTCCCGCGCTGTTCGGGTCTTCCGCCTTGGCGAAGATCGACAGCATTAATTCCTTGACGGTCATCCCGACCGACAGGACGAAGCCATAGTCGCGGTAATACGGAAGAAACCAATCCCGCTCGCGGTCCATGGCGAACCCCATGGCGACCTGCGACGGCTCCTGCGTAATTCCCGAGATATGGAAATTGATCTTGCCGGCTCTTTGCAACAGTTGTCCACGCTCATCGTAACGTCTGGCGAGCATCATCGTTTCGTACATGGCAACGGCCTGCTCGTCCGTAAGACCGAGCGCGGCATGTCGGCTTTCGTGACGTACGGTGCCCGACTGGGTCATGGCGCGTCCTCCCTGATTCATCGTTTAGTTTTAAAACCTGGTCTTAATACTTGAGCTTAAGTCTTATTATACTCTCCCGCCGAGCAAAAAGAAACGTCCAACCGGAAACGCGCATGGCGCGGTCACCGATTGGCCGTATGGATGATCGTGATTCGGAAAGTATGGTATTCGCCAAACTTTTCTGAATCACTTCCGATAAATCGTCAATCCGTCCGTAAAGGACGGCGTTGCCGTTTTGCTTGGTCAAGCGTGTCCGCCGCCTCCGGAGAGGCCGAGCATCGTCTCCTGCATGATTTCGGATAAGGTCGGGTGAGGGTGAATCGTCCGGCCGATTTCCCACGGAATGGCGTCCAGCAGCTTGGCCAGCGAAGCTTCGGCAATCAGCTCCGTCGCATGCGCTCCCACCAAGTGGACGCCGAGCAAGTCGCCCGACCGCGCGTCCGCCACCGCTTTGGCGAATCCTTCGGCTTCTCCGTAGACCAAGGCTTTGCCCAGAATGCGGAGCGGAATTTTCGCCGTCTTCACCTGGAAGCCGCCGGCTTTCGCCGCCTCTTCGGTCCAGCCGATCGAAGCGGCCTCCGGACGGGAATAGATGCAGCGCGGAATGTCCCGGTCCGGGCAGCGCTCCGGCTTGCCGCCGGTCAGATGCTCTACCGCCACAGCCGCCTCGTGCATGGCCGCGTGGGCGAGCTGGACGCCTCCGATGACGTCCCCGATCGCGTAGATGTGGGGCTCGCCTGTCTGCAGCGTCGACGGGTTCACGGCAATGAAGCCGTTCGCCGATTTCACGTCGGTGTTTTCCAGTCCGATCCCTTCCACGTTGCCTTGCCGGCCGACGGATACCATCATCCGCTCCGCCGCAAAGACGGTCCTCTCTCCTTTGACTTCCGCCTCGCACGCAACCCCTTGCTCCGTCACGCGGCAGGACGCCGCGTCCAGCTTCGCGCCCGTAAGCATGCGCACTCCGCGTTTCGAGAGCGCCTTGGCGATTTCGGCCGAGACGTCCTTGTCCTCGGCCGGAAGCAGCCGGTCCGCCGTTTCGACCAGCGTCACTTCGGTGCCGAAGTCGGCCAGCATCGAAGCCCACTCGACCCCGATGACCCCTCCTCCGACGATCAGGACGGACGCCGGCCGCTCCGTCCATTCCAACGCTTCGTCGCTGGTGACGACGGTCTTCCCGTCATAGGGAAGGCCGGCCAACCTCCGCGGGCGGGATCCCGTCGCGATGATCACGTTCTTCGGGACGATTGTCTCCGATTCCCCGTCCGGCAATTCCACCGCGACGGCCCCGCTCTTGGGCGAGAATATGGACGGGCCGATGATTCTCCCGTTTCCTTGAATCACTTGGATTTTATTCTGTTTCATCAATGCCTGGACGCCCCGGTGCAGCTGCTCGACGATCCCGGCCATGCGGGTCCGGACGGCCGTCCAATCGACGGCGATTCCGACAGGCGGAACCGTGATCCCGTAGGAGGAAGCTTTTCTCAACGTGGCGTACACTTCGGCGCTTCTCAGCAGCGATTTGCTTGGGATGCAGCCCCGATGCAGGCAAGTGCCTCCCAGCTTGTCCCGTTCGATGATGACGACGCTCCGCCCGGCTTGCGCCGCGCGCACCGCCGCCGTATATCCTCCCGGTCCGCCGCCTAAGACGGCGACGTCGGTTTCGATTGGCATAGTGGTCCCTCCGCGCTCGATATTCCTCTGTTTCCCATGACAGGCCATTTCCCTTTCCTATTGTACCTGTTTTTTCCCCGGGGAACAAAGGCGACGCGACGTTCGACAGGATGCGACACCGTGGACAGACCGTCGGGAAAAAGGTAGAATAAAAGGATGAAAGGAGGACCGTGAAATGAAACTGATCGTTTCGCGCCTCATCGCCATTCTGCTGCTCGTCCTTCCCGGCATCGGCGCCGCCTACGGCTTTCTGCTGATGAAAGACGCCTTGTTCAATTATTTCGCGGAAATGGGCAACGTGGACTTGCAAACGCCCAGCTTCGACTGGGGTTCCTTTCTACTGGGCTTCTTCCTTTTTTTGATCGGCGTGTGCTTCATCGGAGGCTGGATCTTCTTCCGCGACCGCAAGCACAACTACCTGGCTCCCCGCTTCATGCCCAAACGCCCGCGGCCTCCGCGCCGGGAAGAAGCCGGAGGAGGCAACAGACCGGAGTAAATCCGCAACCGCTTACTTCCGGAGTTCGCCAAGCCGGCTCCATTCGAGAGCCTTGACGGCCGCCGTCCGGCACGCGATGCTTTCGCGCTCCATATCCTTGAGCCTCCAGAAACGTTCGTCCCGGTACAAAACCCCAAGCGCCGCCTGCGCCGCCATGGCGGCGCTTTTTTCGTCGTTAAGCAAATAGCGGCAAACGCTGTAACAGAACCCTTCTATGTCGCGAAGGACGGCGATTTTATCGTCTGTCATGTCGCGGTCCTCCAACCGTATTCCAGAAGCTTGCGCGTTTCTTCGAACCTCGACTCCGGAGTTTCCGCCCCCATTACGACCGTGATCAATCGCCTGCCGTTCCTCACGGTTGTGCCGGTGAAGCAATATCCCGCGCGCCCGGTATAACCCGTCTTCAACCCGTCGTTGCCCGCCGTTCCGAAGCGCTGTCCCGGAAGCATCTCGTTGGTCGTCTGCAGGGCTTCGCGGGAGCTTGTCCGAACCGTAGCGGCTTGACGGGTCGTGTCCAGAATTTCGGGATGCTCCTTGATTAAACGAACGGCGAGGAGAGCCGCGTCTTTGGCGGTCATTCGCGTCTCTCCGTCAGCCGCTGCCGTGTCGAATTCGCTTAGGTCTTCGCTGGACAGTCCCGTGGCATTGGCGAAATGGGTGCCGCCGGATAGGCCGATATCCGCCGCTTTCCGGTTCATTCGCTTTACGAATTCGGCTTCCGTTCCCGCCATCTTCTCCGCGAGAGCAACCGTGGCGTCATTCGCCGAATGAATCGCCATGGCCTCGAACAGTTCCCTGACCGTCAAGGTCTGCCGGGGCTGAAGCCCCATTCCCGCTCCCGTCACTCCCGCCGCGTAATCGCTGACCCGGACGCGGTCGTTCCACCTCAGCTCCCCGGACGAAATCCCCTCCAACACCAGCAGTTCGGTCATCATCTTCGACATGCTCGCGGGAGGCAACGCTGCGTCGCCGCGATACGAATACAGCCACTTCCCCGTTTCCATATCCAGCATAACGGCGGATCGCACCTCCAATCCGAGCGGATTCGGTTCCGCCCCGAGATCCGCCCGCTCCGCATGCACCGCCGTCCATCCGAGCCACAAAGCTAGCGGTATGATCGCAAACCATCGTTTCAACACCCGGTTTCCCCTTCCTGCCCTTCTTGGCAGTTGTGATTGTACAGGGGAACGTTTAATCCTTTTGTAAGCAAACCATAATTTTTTCTTAAAATGAGGCGTAAGTGTGCTATAATAAATGTGTAATTAATGAAACTCTGTTTTATTGTGCGAAACCAATATTTCTTGGAGGGAAACGGGATGTCTTATCGATTCGTCGGGATCGATCACGTGCAACTGGCGGCGCCGGAAGGCTGCGAGGAGAAAGCGAGAGCTTTTTACGGCTATGCGCTCGGAATGCCGGAGATACCCAAACCGGAGTCGCTGATCTCTCGCGGAGGCGTTTGGTTTCAATGCGGAAGCCATCAGCTTCATATCGGGGTTCAGCCGGATTTCTCGCCAGCGAAAAAAGCCCACCCCGCTTTCGAGGTGGACAACATCGCCGGCTTGAAGGAGAAGTTGGCCGAAGACGGAGTTGCGTTGCAGGAGGATGAAGCGCTTGAAGGAGCAACCCGGGTTTTCGTGCGCGATCCTTTCGGCAACCGGATCGAGTTTCTGGAACGGAAAGTCAGACGGTAACGGTTTCCGCATAAAGCGGAAGCCTTACCTGAAAGGACGTGCTGTTTTCGTCGCTGAGGGCCCGGATCGTTCCCCCGTGTTTCTCCACCAGACCCTTGGCGATGGCCAAACCTAAGCCGGCACCGCCATTGTCGCTCGTCCGGGCTTTGTCTACGCGGTAGAAGCGTTCGAAGAGGCGGGGCAAATCGGACTCCGGAATCGGCTCCCCGTAATTCACGACCTCCACCAGCACCGTCCCATTCTCGCTGCTCACGATAAAATCGACGATGCGGCCGTCCTTCCCGTACGTCATGGCATTGGCGAGCAGATTCTCGAACACGCGAACGAGCTTGACGGGATCGGCCCATACCCGGAGGTTCCGGAATCCCGGTCCCGCATTCAGCCTGCCTTCCATGCCGGCTTCCCGAAGAGGCAACCGGTAATGGTCCAGCAGCTGCTCGACCAATTCGGACACGTTCACGCTCGTTGCCCGCAAGGGTGCAGACGCGCTGTTCATTCTCGTGTACTCGAAGAGATCGTTAATGAGTACGTTGAGCCTCTGCGCTTTGGCATACGCAATCTGCACGTATTGCCGAAGCTCGACCTCATCACGGTACCGGTCTTGATCGATCAGGCCCAAATAACCCAGAATGGAGGTTAATGGCGTTCGCAGGTCGTGGGAAACGTTGGTTACGAGCTCGTTCTTGGATCTTTCGGTCCTCCGCTCTTCGTCAAGCGACCTTTGGAGCCGCTCCACCAGCAGGTTTACGTTCTGCGCCAGCAAAGTAACTTCGTTGTTCTGGGCGACGGGAACGGCATGATCGAAGTTCCCTTGCGCGATATGCGCCAAGGATTCGATCAACCGCTGCTCGTACCGGAACCGGCGCCAATTCAGCAAAATCATGTAGATGAGGAAAAAGAGGAAACTGCCGGCTTGCGTAACGTTCATAAAGCCGAAAGTATTTCCGACAACCCGGGCGAAATCGCGCAAGGCACCGCCCGACGTTCGCGTAAGCCGTTCCAGGACGACCATCAGCAAAACCGTGGTCGCGATGCCGAGCGCGATGCTGAGGAAGATTTGGCCGATCAGCCTTCTGGCCAATTTCCAGACGATATTAGAAGTCAATTTTGTAGCCGACCCCCCATACCGTCGTGATGAGCTTGCTGCCGGTCTCCTGCTCGAGCTTATCCCGCAGCTTGCTGATATGGACCATGACCGTGTTGTTCGAATCGAAATATTTCTCTTTCCAGACTTGACGGAAGATATCCTCCGCGCTGAACACCCGGCCGGGCTGGCTCGCAAGCAGATATAGAATTCCGAATTCCGTGGACGTCAACCGAATCGGACGCCCCTCCGCTTCGACCGTATGGGTCGTTCGGTTGATCGTCAGACCGTTCATCCGCAGCAATCCCGGGACTTCCTCCTGAGCCGGCGCCTGCCCGAACCGGTAAGCCCGGCGGAGGAGCGATTTGACGCGTGCCGTCAGCTCCAGCGGATGAAAAGGCTTGACCAGGTAATCGTCGGCCCCCGTCATGAGGCCCATGACTTTGTCCATGTCCTCGGCTTTGGCGCTCAGCATGAGGATCGGCAGTTCGGCCGTTTCCCGAATCCTCCGGCATACCTCCAAGCCGTCCATGCGGGGCATCATCACGTCCAGCACGGCCAGGTGCAAGCTTCCTCCCTGCAGCTTCGACAGCGCTTCTGTCCCGTCGTGGGCAAGCTCCGTTTCATAGCCTTCGTTCTTCAAATAGATCGAGATCAGGTTGGCGATTTCCTTGTCGTCGTCGACGACCAGTATGCGATGGTTCAAACGTACGCTCTCCTTGCCGGTTATCATCCTCTATCAATATACCCGATTGGAACGCGCTTACAAGGAGTTTGGGCAAATCTTCAGGTTTACTTAAGATTTAGTGACATGAGACACTCTTAAAATAGACGGCAGGCGGAAGATCCGATTTTCCAATCCGCACTTCTTATCTCCTTTCCGTAGATTTTTCCGATCCCCCTGTCCAACTTCGAACTGCGGGGTTATCGCAAACCATAAAAAATTCCCCTTACGGCCGTAAGGGGAAAGGCAGCGTTGGGAGAAACAGGAACCTCTTTGTCCGTCTGTCTCGACGATTGTCGACAAGCGATCGGCTACGTGAAGTAATCGGTATTCGCCGATCCGCCGAAGAAAGCGCCTTGAACCGTTCCGCCGGTTCCTCCGATGCGTTGAATCGTGAGCGTATAACGAATTTGTCCCGTCACAACCAGCCCATACGGCGGAAAATCCGTAACCGTATAGGAAGGCGGGTTGACATTCAGCAAGGAAGTTCCGGCAGAATCGGCGGTATAAAGCGGAGTACCCTCTCTCAATATTTGAATTCTGTAGGTTCCTTCAGCTAAATCTGCAAGGATGATCATCGCATTAAGTTCTACCCGAGCATTGCCGGGATTTACGGAAACGGCGCCGGCAGTGAGCAGTCCGATATCTCCTATGAGAATGGGCGTGTCCGGAATCGGAATGGCTGCACCTTGAGAAATGACCGAAGCTCGCTGATCCAGGAATTGTACTTGCACGATTTTTCACCTCCTTGTTTCTAATATTGGATTATGTTGAAGGAGTAGAGATTGCTTGTACTTTTCAACGACCGAAACGAAACGGGGCGGTTCCCGCAGGTCCTAGATGACCCGAAGAACAGCCCCGCCAGGCGATGCCTTCCCATCCCTATTCGATCAGCTCGCGGTAACGATCCGCCGTCAACAGCTTGCCGAGCGCGGTATCGACATCACCTTCGACCTCCACCTCCATGATCCAGCCCGCCCCGTACGGGTCACCGTTTACGATTTCCGGCTGATCCAGCAGAGACTCGTTCACTCGAACGACTTTGCCGGAAACGGGGGCGTACATCTCGGACACCGTTTTGACCGATTCGATCGAACCGACGCTTTCGCCCGCGTTT
Source organism: Cohnella sp. CFH 77786 (assembly GCF_019400745.1). Taxonomy (GTDB): domain Bacteria; phylum Bacillota; class Bacilli; order Paenibacillales; family Paenibacillaceae; genus Cohnella. The sequence goes on from NZ_WJIB01000006.1 coordinate 223,982, forward strand.
ACGCTCGAGCCGGGCTGCGGCAATTCCACGAACACGATGTCCCCGAGCTGGCACTGCGCATGATCCGTGATGCCGATACGCACGACTTGGCCGCCTGCGGCCGAGGCCCATTCATGTTCCTCGCTGTAAAACAGACCGTCCCTAACCTCGCTCATTCGCAACCCCTCCGGATTCTAAAATCATGATTCCGCTCCGTTCAACACCCTTAACAGGAACAGTTCAGCACCGGCTTGCGCGCCGCCGTCGCTTCGTCCAGCCTCTTCACCGCCGTCGTGTAAGGAGCGTTCAGCACGAGCTGCGGATCGGACGCCGCTTCGCCCGCAATCTGAATCATCGCGTCGATGAAAGCGTCCAGCGTCTCTTTGCTTTCCGTTTCCGTCGGCTCGATCATGATGCACTCTTCCACGTTCAGCGGAAAATAGACGGTAGGCGGATGATAGCCGAAGTCCAGCAGCCGTTTCGCCACATCGAGCGTCCGGACGCCGTACGCCGATTTGAGGTTTTTGCCCGACAGCACGAACTCGTGTTTGCAAACCCCGGGATACGGCACGTCAAAATAGGGAGCCAGGCGATGCATCATATAGTTGGCGTTCAGCACGGCGATTTCCGAAACCCGGCGAAGCCCCTCAGGCCCGTAGGTTCGAATATACGCGTACGCGCGGACCAGGATTCCGAAATTGCCGTAAAACGATTTCACCCGGCCGATCGATTGCGGACGATCTTCGTCCCAATAGAACGTGCCGTCGGGATGTAACCCGACGACCGGCTTGGGCAGGAACGGCGCGAGCTTGCTTTTGACGCCGACGGGTCCGGCACCGGGGCCGCCGCCGCCGTGCGGGGTGCTCATCGTCTTGTGAAGATTCAGGTGAACGACGTCGAACCCCATGTCGCCGGGCCGCGCGATGCCCATGATCGCGTTCGAGTTGGCACCGTCGTAATAAAGCAGCCCTCCTGCGTCATGCACGATCCGCGCGATGTCTTCGATCCGCTCTTCGAACAGGCCGAGCGTATTCGGATTCGTCAGCATAAGCGCCGCCGTGTCGGGACCGACAGCCTGCCTCAAAGCCTCCAAATCGACCATTCCGCGCGCATCGGACGGAAGGGTTACGGTTTCGAAGCCCGCGACCGTCGCGCTGGCCGGATTGGTTCCGTGCGAAGAATCGGGCACGATGACCTTCGTCCGCCCTTCTCCCCGGCTCTCGTGGTAGGCGCGGATCAGCATGAGCCCGGTCCATTCCCCGTGCGCGCCCGCGGCAGGCTGCAAGGTGACCTGGTCCATGCCGGTCAGAGCAGCCAAATCGTTCTGAAGCGTATATAACATTTCGAGCGCGCCCTGGATGCTTTCTTCCGGCTGGTACGGATGGATTTTCGCGAAACCCGGGAATTTCGCGACGTCTTCGTTGATTTTCGGATTGTATTTCATCGTGCAGGAGCCGAGCGGATAGAAGCCGTTGTCGACGCCGAAGTTCCTTCGCGACAGCTCCGTGTAATGCCGGATGACGTCGACCTCGTACACCTCCGGCAACGCGGCCGGTTCGCTTCTCAAATGGCCAACGGGGATCACGGCGGAAGGATCGACCTCGGGCACGTCGCATTCCGGCAAGGAATAGGCAATGCGGCCCGGACGGCTCAGCTCGAAAATCAGCGCTTTCTCCGGTTTCATAGCCATGCCTCCCATTCGCGCACGAAGCCGTCGATTTCTTCCTTCGTCCGCCGCTCGGTTACGGCCACCAGCACATGACCCGCCAGTTCGGGATAAGCGGCGCCCAAGTCATACCCGCCGATGTACCCCGCCCCAAGCAATCTGGCGTTCAGTTCCTTCACGGTCGCGCCTTCAGGCAGCTTCAAGACGAATTCGTTGAAGAACGGCGCGCCGAAAACCTTCGTCCCCGCGGGAAAACGACCAGCCGCATAATGCGCCTTGTTCAGATTCAGCCGGGCAACCTCTTGCATGCCCTGCTTGCCCATCACGGACATATACACGGAAGCGCACAATGCGAGCAGCGCCTGATTCGAGCAAATGTTCGACGTTGCCTTCTCCCGGCGAATGTGCTGCTCCCGGGCTTGCAGCGTCAGCACGAACCCGCGTTTGCCGTCCCTGTCCGCCGTCTGCCCGACGATCCGTCCGGGGATTTTCCTCATCAGCGCCTCCGTCACGGCGAAGAACCCGCATGTAGGACCGCCCAGCGACATCGGAATGCCGAGCGGCTGGGCATCTCCGACCACGACGTCGGCACCGAGCTTGCCCGGCGCCTCCAGCAGCCCGAGCGACAGCGGGTTGACGCTGACGACCAACAGCCCCCCTCGCGAATGAATCAGCGGTTCGATGGCCCTCACGTTTTCCAGGCAGCCGAAGAAATTCGGCGTCTGGACGAGCACCGCGGCGGTACTCTCGTCTATGGCCGCCTCCAACGCCTCCAAGTCGGTCACCCCGTCAAGAAAGCCGACTTCGGTCACTTCCAGGCCGAGACCGCGGGCCGACGTCCGCAGGATTTCCCTCGCTTCGGGATGGACGGTCCGGCTGACGACGATGCGTTTGCGCCTTGATGCCCCGCTTGCAAGCGCAGCGGCTTCGGCGAGCGCCGTCGCGCCGTCGTACATGCTGGCGTTGGCCACCGGCAAACCCGTCAATTCGCAGATATACGATTGAAACTCGAATATGGCTTGCAGCTCTCCTTGGCTGATCTCCGGTTGGTAGGGCGTATAGGCCGTGTAAAATTCCGATCGGGAAATGACGTGCTGGATGACGACGGGGATATGGTGGTCATAGATGCCGGCGCCGAGAAAGCTGGCGAACCGGTCCGCGTCCGCGTTGCGGCCGGACAAGTCGCGCATGTGCTTCAGCAAGGAAGGCTCATCATGCGCCGAAGACATCGGCAGCACGCCCTGGAAGCGGACCGAAGCCGGAATGTCGGCAAACAGCCGTTCAATCGAGTCCGCCCCGACGGCGTTCAGCATTGCGGCTTCATCCTGCTTCGTAAGCGGCAAATATCGGTGTTTCATCGGACTTTCCCCCCTCCTTCGTCTTGCTTCGTTCTGCGGTAGAACGGCGTAGGCACGACGCGGGCTTTGAGCCGTTTCCCCCGAATGTCGACCTCGATCTCGGTATCCAACCCGGCATAGCGGGCATCGATCAAAGCGAGCCCCAAATTGCGCTTCAACGTCGGCGATTGCGTGCCGGTCGTCACCTCCCCGATCCGTCCATCCGCTCCATAGACCGGATATAACGCGCGGGGAATGCCCCGGTCCGCCATTTCGATGCCGACGAGTTTCCGCTTCAGCCCCTCCGCCTTCTGGCGGATCAGCGCTTCCCGGCCGACGAAATCGCCTTTGTCCAGCTTGACGAATGCGCCCAATCCCGCCTCCAGAGGAGAGATCGTATCCGACAACTCCTGACCGTATAACGGCAAACGGGCTTCGAAACGCAGGGTGTCCCGTGCGCCGAGGCCGACGGGCACAAGACCGTCCGCTTCGCCTGCGCCGAGCAGCTCCCGCCATACCGTCGCCGCGTCCGAAGCGTCCACATAGAGCTCGAACCCGTCCTCCCCCGTATATCCCGTCCGGGAGACGATCGCCTTGCGGCCGCAAATGTCCGCCCCCTCCAGAAAACGGAAGGGCTGAAGTCCGGAAAGCAGCTCCGGTTCCGGCGTCACCCTCGCCAAGATCCGCTCGGCGTGCGGCCCTTGGACCGCCAGCAGCGCGACCTCCCGCGAACGGTCGTTCAGCGTCACGCCATCCGGCAAGTGCTTGCCGAGCCACTCGAAGTCCTTGCCGGTGTTGGAGGCGTTGACCACGAGCATGAACCGATCACCAGCCCGCTTATAGACAAGCAAATCGTCGACCACGCCTCCGTCAGGGTTGCAAATGAGCGAATACTGCGCTTGCCCGTTAACGAGCCGGTCTACGTCGTTCGTCGTCATCCGCTGCAGGAAAGCCGCCGCTCCCGGTCCCTCGACCGCGAATTCCCCCATATGCGAGACGTCGAACAGTCCCGCCTTCGTCCGGACCGCTTCATGCTCCCGCTGGATGCCGGAGAACTGGACGGGCATATCCCAGCCGCCGAAATCGATGCAGCGCGCGTCCGGAAACTCCCGGTACAAGTCATACAGAGGTGTCCTAAGCAACTCGCTCATCCCTTCACCCTTTCTCCCGTTTGCAAACAAAAAAGGACAGGCCAAAGGATTCCCGGTAACGCGCGCGCGGCGCGTAGCCGTTCCTTTCGCTCTGTCCTTGGTACCTGAGAGTTGCCTTGCGCGGCTTCCGGTGTCCCGGCGGACGCAAGTTTCCCCGTTGGTGACCCCGCGCGGCGGGATTCTCTCCAGAGTCGCGTCCGGCAAAGGTCCTTTTGCCTGAGAGATTCGCCCTCGCGGGTTTACTCCTTCGGCGTTACCTGTCTAGATGGTGGTAATCTCTCCCGCTGCCATCATCCGCTTATTCGGTTGACCTGCCGTTTGCCATTGATTCCATTATAATCCAACGGTTCGCAGCCGGGCAATCGAAAATTGTCATGATCCCGAAGAGGGCGACGGGGATGCGGAAGCGGAGGCCGACGGAGCCGGCGTTCCCGAAGCTGGCGGAGCCGCCAGGAGATTCTCGTAGTGGTACTCTTTCTTCTTCGCTTCCAGCCACTCGTTGATTTTGGCCGGAATCTGGGCATCCAGGTAGTCGTTCTTCACTTGTTGCTTTACGGTATCGTAAGCGGGCGTCACCGCGGCTTTCTTGTCGGTCACCTTGATGATGTGGAAACCGTTCGGGGATTCGACCACGCCGCTGATTTCGCCTACTTGGAGTTTAAAAGCCGCCGTCTCGAACGGCTCGTTCATGACGCCTTTGCCGAAAAAGTCCAAATCTCCGCCCTTGTCCTTGGAGCCCGGATCCGTCGACTTCTCCTTCGCGAGCGTGGCGAAATCCGCGCCTTTCTTGAGCTCGGCGAGCACCGCTTCGGCTTCCGCCTTGGTCGGCAGCAGGATATGGGACGCCCGGATTTGCTCCGGCGTGCCGTACTTCGCTTGATTGTCTTGGTAGTATTTTTTCAGCTGGTCTTCCGTCGGCTTGATTTGCGGTTCGAAAATGGAGCGCAGCTTCACCGTCACGTCGACCTGTTCCTTGAGACGGTCCATCGTCATTCCGCTCTGCTGAAGCGCAGACTCGAACTCCGCGTCCGACGGGAAGCTCTTCTTGTATTTCGCGATTTCCGCGTTCACGTCGGCATCGTTGACCGAGATCCCGAGCTTGCCGGCTTCGAGGTCGACCATCTTCGTCAGCATCAGATTATCGAGCGCCGAAGCGGCTTGTCCTTCCGGCATTTGCTTCACCAGCTCTTCATATAAGTCCGCCTTCGTGAACGAAGCGCCGTCCATGCGTCCAACGACCGCGTTCCCGCTACCGCCGCCCGCTTGCTGATTCTCTCTTACGAGGACGAAAACCAATGCGGCGACCGCAAGCATAGCTACGGCAATCCAAGGCCAAGGAGCGGAGGCTTTCCTCGCTGTCGCGGCTGCAACCTCCAGCGAGGCTTCCGGCGCCATTCCCGGCGCGCCCGCGGCAGCGTCGGCGGTTTCGGCAGCCGCGGCTTCCTCCCGTCCCGCCTCTTCCGACGGAACGGCCGGTTCGGCCGACCGGGCATCCTCTTGCCCCAGCGGCTCCTCGGCGCGTTTATTTTCGTTATCGTTCATGATCAGACCCTCCTCTTTTTTTGCAACGACTTCCCTACTATATCATGTTTGAAGCAAAATACCTTAAATTCAGATAAAATTGGGGACTGGCAGGATCGTACCCGGATTTCGCGAATAAGGAATGGAGTAACCATTGAAACCGGGACGGGAGGCGGTGTGCCTTGTTGAAGCTATTCGAGTATAACTGGCAAGTTCGCGAAGATTGGTTGGACTGGTGCGGCTCGGTATCCGAGGAAGAGCTGCTGAAGAAACGCACGGGCGGACCCGGCAGCATTCTCTATACGTTGTTCCACATCGTAGAGTGCGAGTACAGCTGGATCACTTTACTGCAGGGCAAGCCGGATTCCGGCGAACCTCCGTTTGAGAAATATGCCGGCCTGGATAAGGTAAAAGATTATTCGGCACGCTGCCATGAGGAAATCGCTCCGTTCCTTTATGCTTGGAATGGCGACTTGGAAAATCGGATCTTGACCAACCGAAACTCGAAAGGGGAATGGGAAAGCTTCAAGTACGGGGAAGTGATGCGGCATGTTCTCGCCCATGAGATCCACCATATGGGGCAATTGTCGGTGTGGTCGCGGGAAATCGGCAAACCGCCGATTACCGCAAACTTGATTCGCAGAGGATTGTTTGACGATTAACGGATGGACAAAAAACGCCTGCCCTCGAATGATAATCGAAGGCCAGGCGTTTGATTTTGAGTACGCTTCAGCTCACTTTATGCTCGATGCGCAGCTTGTCGGCGACCATCGCGATGAACTCGGAGTTCGTCGGCTTAGATTTCGCGATATTGATCGTGTAGCCGAACAGGTGGCTGATGCTGTCGATGTTGCCGCGCGTCCATGCCACTTCGATGGCGTGGCGGATGGCGCGTTCGACTCGAGAAGGCGTCGTCTTGAACTTCTCCGCGATGGCCGGGTACAAAGTCTTCGTGATGGCGCCGAGGATCTCGATGTTGTTGTAGACCATCGTGATCGCCTCGCGAAGATATTGGTAGCCCTTGATGTGCGCGGGAACGCCGATTTCGTGGATGATGCTGGTGATGTTCGCGTCCAGGTTCTTGGGTTTGCCGCTGATCGGAACGATATTCGAACGGATGACGCCGGCCGTCGAGGAGCCGGAGCTTACGGATGCGGGCGCCGAAGCTCCCGCCAGCTGCCGGATCCGGTTCGCCAGCACGTCCATGTCGAACGGCTTCAGTATGTAGTAGGAGGCTCCGAGCTGAACGGCGCGCTGCGTGATGTTCTCTTGGCCGAAAGCCGTCAGCATGATGATCTTGGGCATCGGCGTCAAATTCATGTCCCGCAGTTTCTCCAACACCCCGAGACCGTCGAGGTGGGGCATGATAATATCGAGGATCATGACGTCCGGCACGCGCCGGGATTCCTCCAGCTGACGAATGACCTCTTCTCCGTTATACGCCACTCCGATGACCGTCATATCATCCTGTTCTTGAATGTACTCGGACAATAAATTCGTGAATTCCCGGTTGTCGTCCGCAAGAAAAACTTCGATCCGCTGCAAGGTCAAGTCCTCCCTTTCTCTGTGGGAAATGTAGTCGAGGAAACGATCATCGTTTCTCTGTTATTCGTTTTCGACAATCCCTCTGCAATTCCTTCCGGATTAGAAAATTTTTCTTTATTTTTGAATGGATATCGAATATAATAAATAATTTGTGCCATTTCCTGATGTTTTTCGCACATTTTCGACAAATGTTCGGATTTTCACGTTTCCACAATGAGCAAAATCTAAGGCGTCAAACCGCCTTAGACATCGTTTGCTCGGGGGTTAGCATGATGCCCGCATCCTGCAGCATCCATTCGATATAACATCCGTATCCGGAAGTCGGATCGTTCACGAAGACGTGGGTGACGGCGCCGACCAGCTTGCCCTTCTGCAGGATCGGACTGCCCGACATGCCTTGCACGATCCCTCCGGTCCTTTCGAGCAGCTTCGGATCCGTGATTTTGATGACCATGCCTTTGGTCGCCGGCGAGGACTGCTTGGAAACATGAACGATGCGGATCGCGAACTTCTCGACCTTCTGGCCGCCGACGACCGTCCAGATTTCGGCAGGGCCTTCCTCCACCTCTTCGGCGAATGCGACGGGCACCGCTTCGGAACGATAAGAATGGCTGGGCATGCCGCTCATCCTTCCGAAAATCCCGAACGGGGTGTTGCGCTCCACGTTGCCGATCGTACGGCCGCCGATGAACTGCGCGCGTTTCTCGCCCGGTTCGCCGTTCTGGCTTTTCGAAATCGAGGTCACGTTGGAATGCAGGATCTCGCCGCTGCCGACGACGATCGGCGTTTGGGTATCCATATCGGTAATCACGTGTCCGAGGGCGCCATAGACGCCATGATCCGGCGCGTAGAAAGTCAGCGTTCCGACCCCGGCCGCGGAGTCCCGAATGTAGAGCCCGAGCCTCCATGCTTTGTCCTCTTGGTCATAGGCCGGTTTCAACTGCGTGCGGAACCGTTCCTTCCCCCGCTGAACGAGCAATTGAAGGGGACGGCCGCTTCTTCCCGAAGCTTCGGCGATCGCTGCGACTTTGGAGACGTCGTTCAAAGGCTGGCCGTCGATTTCGACGATCAAATCCCCGAGCTTCAGCCTGGCGTTTTCTCCGGGCGAAGTTTTCGTATCGGTGCCCGTTTTGACTAGATGATGTCCAACAATCATAATGCCGGCCGCTTTGACCTTAACGCCGATGGTCTGGCCGCCTGGAATGACCTTGAGGTCGGGAACGACCTGGAGCTTGACGGTTTTGAACGGGATTTTGCCGAACAGCCGGAGCTTCAGCTCCGTCGTGCCGCTCCGCTTCGGATGAATGGACAGAGGCCTGCTCAAATCGATCGGGAATAAAGCGTCCGTGCGTCCGTTGATGCCTGCCACTTGGGGATTCACGCTGCCTTGAGCATGCACCGGCATCGCGTAATTCAACTGCTTGACTTGACCTTGGAACATGCGCAGCGTTTCCGGAAACGACGCATAATGGCGGATCGGCGAAGAGCAGACGGCCAATCCCAGAAGGATGACGAGACAAAGTCCGAACAGGCGGCGTCTGGGGGGATGGGGATACAAGTTCTCACGCTCCCTTACAGTCTTGATCGGCCGATGCGACTGGCCGATGGCGTACCTATAAGGTAACCGTGCCCCCCCGCTTTTATGTTCCCGAAAAGCTTCCTCGGAGCTCAATTTTTCGCGTCATTACGCGTTTTTTTGCCTCTCCGCCAGCGACAGCATTTCCTGTGCGTGATGACGTGTTTTTTCCGTTACTTCCACGCCTCCGAGCAGACGGGCGAGCTCTTCGACCCGCTCTGTTCCGGTCAGCTCCTTCACCGACGTAACCGTTCTCCCGTTTGCGCTTACCTCTTTGCGGATTTCGTACTGATGATCCGCCATGCACGCGACCTGAGGCAAGTGGGTGATCGAGAACACCTGGCAGCTGCGGGAGAGCTTGGAAAGCTTGTCCGCGACCGCTTGCGCGGCGCGACCGCTCACTCCGGTATCGACTTCGTCGAATACAAGGACGGGAATGCGGTCTATGCTCGCGAAAATCGCCTTCAGCGCGAGCATGACGCGGGACATCTCGCCTCCGGAGGCGATTTTGGCGAGCGGCTTCGGCGGTTCGCCGGGGTTGGTGGACAGGAGGAACTCCGCGGAATCCATCCCGGTTGCCGTCAGGGGTCCTTGTTCCAGCTTCACCTCGAATACGGAACGGCTCATCTGCAGATCTTCCAGCTCCCGGACGATCGCCCGAGCCAGAACTTCGCCCGCGTCCCGGCGGATGGCGCTCAGCTTCTCCGCCTTGGCCGTCAATTCCTGCAGCAGTCTCCGTTCTTCCGCTTCCAGCTCGCGCAGCCGTTCGTCCCGGTTTTCCATACGCTCCGCTTCGGCCCGGATTCTCTGCTGGTACGAGATGATCTCCTCTACCGTTTCGCCATACTTCCGCTTCAATCCGAACAGCAAATCCAGTCTCTGCTCGATTTGAGCCAGCCTCTCGGGATTAAACTCAATCTGGTCCCGATAGTCCCGAAGCTGATAAACCGCGTCTTCCGCGGCATAATAAGCGGACTGGAGCTGTTCCACGAGCGGTTCGAGCTTGGTCGGATCGACCTTCACGATATCCTGCAGCCTGGATAACGCTTTGGACAATGCGGAAAGCCCCTTGGATCCGTATAATAAATCGTAAGCTTCGGAAACCGCGTCGGCGAGCTTCTCCGCGTGCGTCAGCTTCCGCCGCTCGTCCGCGAGAGACTCGTCTTCGCCCGGTTTGAGCCTGGCGTTGTCGATCTCCTCGATCTGGAACCGGTACAGGTCCAGCATTTGCATGCCTTGCCGGTTTCTCTCGTCGAGCTCCTTGCGCTCCTTCAACACTTCCTGGTATTGCCGGAACGACTCCCGGTACTCGGTCTTCTCCTTGGCGATCGATTCCCCCGCGTATTGGTCCAGCCATTCCAGGTGGCGGTCCGTCCGGAGCAGCGATTGGTGCTCGTGTTGGCCGTGCAGATTCACGAGGTGCTCGCCCACTTCCCGCAGCATCGACAGCGTCACGTTCTGGCCGTTGATTCGCGCGGACGATTTGCCTTGCGCATGCAGTTCCCTGCGGACGATCAAGGCTTCTTCCCGGTCGGCCTCGATTCCGATCCGGTCCAAAGTCTCCCATACCGGATGCCCGGCGGGAAGGTCGAACAGCGCTTCCAAGTCCGCCCGGTCGCTGCCGTGCCGGATCATCTCCGCGGAACCGCGCCCCCCCGCCGCCAAGGCCAGGGCGTCGATCACGATCGATTTGCCCGCGCCGGTTTCGCCGGTCAGCACGTGAAAGCCTTCATGGAACGTAACGGAAACGTTCTCGATCACCGCCAGATTGCGTATGTTCAGTTCCCGCAGCATACTATCCCCTCCACTTCCCTGCATGAACAGCATCGGTCAAATAACGCGATCCCGCCGATATCCTTCTTTAGCGAAGCATCTCATGGATTTTGCCGACGACGATCGCGGCCTGATCTTTCGTACGGCAAATCAGCAGCGTCGTATCGTCGCCGCTGATGGAGCCGATGATTTCCGGCCAATCCATGCCGTCCACAAGCGAGCCGATCGTGTTGGCCGTTCCGGGCAAGCATTTCACGACGACCAAGTTTTCCGCCGATTCCGTCGCCACAAAATGGTCAAGCAGCGCCCGTTTCAGCTTGTGGGCCGGATTGTAGCGTTGATCCTGCGGCATCGAATATTTGTACCGCCCGTCCTCGAGCGGCACTTTAATCAGCTGAAGCTCTTTGATATCGCGCGATACGGTGGCTTGCGTGACCTGCATGCCCGCTTCGCCCAGCGCTTCGACGAGCTCCTCCTGGGTCTCGATTTCCCGCGACCCGATCAACTCCCGAATTTTGCGTTGCCGTTGTCCTTTCATTCTTCGTCATCCTCCACTTGGAATCGAACCGTCCGCACCAGCTTGTCTTTGGGATCGGCCACGATAATGCCTTCGCAATCCGGAAACAGGAGAGCGTACGCGAGCAGGCGCTCGCGAAGGCCGCTGGCCGTCCAATCCATCGGCTGCCTCGCCCTTTCCAGCTTGACCAGATAATATTTGTCTTCCTTGCACACCAGATAATCGAAATACAGTCTCGTCGTTTGCACAGGCCCGTCATCGACGGCGACGCCGAGCGGAATCCGGTGCTTCCCCGACAATACCTCGAAGCCGTTCTCCTGCAGTAATGCCACCGCCTCGTCCGGCACCACCCCGCCATGCTGGGCCAAGCGGCGCAGCCGTTTGCCTGGCGGTTCATGGAGCCAGCGATCGAAACGGCGGAGCAGCCACCAGACGCTGAAGCCAGCCGCGAGCAGCAGGAGCAGCCAATCTCCGAACCTTCCCAACGGATCCACCTCTCCACGGGACCTTTTTTCTCCATGGAGATTGTTCGTGCAGTTACGGCCCGTCACATGATCATTCGCCCCGATGCAGCCAATTTCCTTTTTCCGGAACGCAACAAAAAAACGGAACCGCCGACGACGAACCGACTTCCGGCCGTTCTTCGGCAGTTCCGGTTCTATCCGGAAAATGAAATCATGCGTTTCGGAAGGTTCCGTGGGCTTGCTCCACGACCGTTTCGATCATCGCGGCAAGGGGACCGGCAAGCCAAGATTCGCCTCGCGGCAGGCCCGTCTTCTTCCAATACGCGAGAAATTCGATATTCCCCTCACCGCCGGTAATCGGAGAATAGGTGAGATCCTGCAGCGAAAATCCGATCCCGTCCGCGAACGCCAGCACTTCCCGAAGCACGGAAACATGGACCTTCGGATCCCGTACGACGCCCGATTTGCCCACTTGCTCGCGTCCGGCTTCGAATTGGGGTTTGATCAGGGCGACCGTTCCGCCGTTTACCGCGAGCATGGCGGCCAGCGGCGGTAAAATCAGCTTCAATGAAATGAACGAGACATCGATGGAGGCGAACCCGGGAACGGGACCCTCGAGCTGTTCGGGCGTCATGTGGCGGAAATTGGTCCGTTCCATGACGCGAACGCGATCGTTCTGCCGCAGCGACCAATCGAGCTGATTGTAGCCGACGTCGATCGCGTATACCATCGATGCGCCATGCTGCAGCGCGCAGTCGGTGAACCCTCCGGTGGAAGCGCCGATGTCCAGCATCACCGCGCCCTTCAGGTCGATGGCGAAGGCGCGGAGCGCTTTCTCCAGCTTCAGGCCGCCTCGGCTTACATAAGGATGCGGAGCGCCCTTCACCGTAAGCTCGGCATCCCTCGGCACTTTCGTCCCGGCTTTGTCCACCCTTTCCGAGCCTAGCCAGACCAGTCCCGCCATGATCGCGGCCTTCGCTTTTTCCCGGCTTTCGAAGTAACCCTGCTCCACTAGCAGCACGTCGAGCCGCTCTTTGGCCGTCGATTTATCCGTCATGTGGCCCGCTGTCTCGGACGGACGGCAGCCGCGCGGAGGCGGTTCGCGACATTCTCGGCCGTAAGGCCGCATTCCTGGCGCTGCTCCTTGATCGAGGCGTGCTCGACGAATACGTCCGGAACGCCCGCAAGCTGAACGGCCGCGTTGCGGAAATCTTCCCTCGCGTAAAATTCCAGAACCGCTCCGCCCAGTCCCCCCTGCTCGGAACCTTCCTCCAGCACGAGCATCGGCAGCCCTTCGTTCGCCAGGCGGGCGAGCGTCGCTTCGTCCAGCGGCTTCACGAATCGGGCGTTCACCACCCGCACGTTCAGTCCGTCTCGCTTCAGCAATTCGGAGGCTTCCTCCGCGACTTTCACCATCGGGCCGATCGCCAGAATGGCCGCAGAATCGCCCTCGCGCAACGTTTCCCAGGATCCGATGGGAATGAGCGACGGTTCCGGATCATACGCGACGCCTTGTCCCTGTTCGCGCGGGTACCGGACGGCGATGGGACCGTCATCGTAACGGACGGCCGTGTACAGCATGTTCCGCAGCTCGTTTTCGTCCTTCGGCATCATCAGCACCAGGTTCGGAATGTGACGCAGGAACGCGATATCGTAGACGCCATGGTGCGTCTCCCCGTCGGAGCCGACGAAACCGGCCCGGTCGATCGCGAACACGACGTTCAGGTTCTGCCTGCAAATATCGTGAACGACTTGGTCGTATGCGCGCTGCAGGAACGTGGAATAAACGGCGAACACGGGCTTCATGCCTTCCATGGCGAGCGCGGCCGACATTGTCGCGGCATGCTGCTCGGCGATGCCCACGTCGAACATGCGGCCGGGAAACTTGGCGGCGAAGCCGAGCAAGCCCGACCCTCCGGGCATCGCCGGGGTGACCGCCACGATCCGGTCGTCTTGCCGGGCGAGTTCGATCAGCGTGTTGCCGAACACTTCCGTGTACATCGGCGGGCCGACCGGTTTGATCACCTGGCCGGATTCGATTTTGTAAGAACCCGTAATGCCGTGCCACTTGTGGGAATCCTGCTCGGCATGGGTATAGCCTTTGCCTTTGGTCGTCAGCACGTGGATGAGAACCGGCCCCTGCACGTTGTCGGCCTGGCGGAACGCTTCCAGCAGCTTATGGATGTCATGGCCGTCGACCGGTCCGAAATATTTCAGGCCGAATTCCTCGAACAGCATGCCGTCCGGAGTCATCATGTATTTGAGGCTGTCCTTGACGCGCTCCGCGGTTTTGGCAAGCTTGCCTCCGATCGCGGGCACCTTGCGAAGCAGCCAATCCAACTCGTCCTTGGCTTTGCGGTAAGTCTTGTCCGAACGGACCTTGCCCAGATAATTGTGGATCGCCCCGACGTTCGGCGCGATCGACATTTCGTTGTCGTTCAGAACGACCGTCAAGTTGCGTTTCTCATGTCCGATGTGATTGAGCGCTTCCAGCGCCATGCCGCCGGTTAGGGCACCGTCGCCGATGACGGCGATGACCTTGTTCGTGCCGCCGCGGAAATCGCGGGCGATCGCCATGCCGATCGCGGCCGACAGGGAAGTGCTGCTGTGACCCGCTTCCCAGACGTCATGCTCGCTCTCGCTGCGCTTGACGAAGCCGCACAACCCGTCCTTCTGGCGCAGCGAATCGAACCGGTCCTTGCGGCCGGTTAATATCTTATGAACGTAAGCTTGGTGCCCTACGTCGAAAATAAATTTATCTTCGGGGCTGTTATACAGATAATGGAGCGCCAGCGTCAACTCCACCACGCCCAGATTCGGTGCGAGATGGCCGCCCGTTACGGACAGCTTCTCGATCAGGAATTGCCGAATTTCCTCCGCCAGCAGCGGAAGATCGGGCAATGACAGTTTCTTCAATTCAGCTGGGCTGTCGATCCGATCCAGCAGCAATGATGTTCCCCGCTTTCTCCCAGACGGGATTTCCGTGATTCCGTTATTATACCATAATTCGCAAATCCATGCCCAATGACGACAAACGGCGCCAAACTCCCGCTTCGGAGAATTTCGCGCCGTCTGTTGCCCGGACTTTAATGGTCTCTGGACATGATGTAATCCGCAATGGCGAGCAGCCGCCCGGGATCGGCCAATCCGGCGCCGGCCACCGCTTCTTTGGCTTCCGCCGTCAGCTTGACCACCCGTTTGCGGCTTTCTTCCAGGCCGATCAAATAAGGATAGGTGACCTTCGCTTGTTTTTCGTCGCTTTTGACCGGTTTTCCAAGCTTGGTTTCGTCTCCGGTCAAATCGAGGATGTCGTCCTGGATTTGAAATGCAAGCCCGACGTTCCGGCCGAACAGCCCGAGCGCATCCAGCTGTTTGTCGTCCGCTTCCGCCGCATGGCCGCCAGCCCTCAAGGAAAAGGAGATCAAATCCGCGGTTTTGTGCAAATGGATGGATTCGAGCTGCGCAAGCGTCGTGATGCCTTGCTCCCCCAACATGTCCGCGGCCTGTCCGCCGACCATGCCGGGCAAACCGGCATACCGGGCGAGCTCCGCGACGACCGCGAGCGTCCTTGCCGGAGGCACGCCGGATGCCGATGCGCCGGATGCCGCGTAAAACGCATGCGTCAGCAGGCCGTCGCCCGCCAGAATCGCCATCGCTTCTCCGTAAACTTTGTGGTTCGTGGGCCGTCCGCGGCGGAAATCGTCGTCGTCCATCGCGGGCAAGTCATCGTGGATCAACGAGTACGTATGGACCATTTCGACCGCGACGGCGAACGGAAGCGCGCGATGGACCGCTTGCGCGTCTGCCGTCACGCTTTCCGCCGCGGCGAGCACGAACACCGGACGGAGACGTTTGCCCCCGGCATGCAGCGAATATTCTGCGGCTTCCCTGAGCTTCGCGGGAATGTTCCACGCCGCCGGAATCGCCTGCCTAAGGGCATCCTCGATCAGGGACCTTCTGTCTGTCAAATAAGATTTGAGCTGTTCCGAAGTTGTCACGCTTACTCCCCTTCAGTCGCCGTTTCCTTCTTCCCTGGAAGGGGCGAACGGCTTGCGCCCCAGTCCTCCGGATTCGCCTTCCACGAGCATTTCGATGCGCCGTTCCACCTGCTCCAGCTTCTGACCGCACAGGCGGGACAGCGACATGCCTTCCTGGAACAGCTCGATGGCGGTTTCGAGCGGAACGTCCCCGCTCTCCAGCTTCGCGACGATCGCTTCCAGCCGTTCCATCGCTTGCTCGAACGTCGTTCCGTTCGGCGTACCCCCGGCCGCGGACGGCTTCACCCCATGCTCTTCAGCCATTCGTTTCTTCCTCCCCTTGAATCCCCCAAACTTGACAATCCAGCCGTCCGTCCGCAAGCCGGACCCGGACGAGATCGCCGGGCTGCACGTCCCCTATGGAACGGATCAATCGTTTCTGCCGCTCGTCATACACCAGGCTGTAGCCCCGCCCCATCACCTTCAAGGGACTCAGCGCGTCCAACTGACGAATGAGGGAAGCGTACCGGCTCTGCGAATCGCGGAGCGTCCCCGCCATCGCCAGCTCCATGGAACGCCGCGCGGCCGTCAGCCGCTTGCGGGCGAATCCGGCCTGCTCCGTCGGGCTTGATGCCGCGAGCCTGCCGCTTAGCCGTGCGAGCCGTTCCTGGGCTCGTCCGGTCTGGGCCTGGGCGCGGTAGACCAACCGGTCGCGGAGCCGGTCGAGCCGTTCCGCCTGCGCGAGCAGCGTACGGCGCGGCTGGGTGAAATACGGCGAACGGGCGGCATGCTGCCAACGTTCCCTCACTTTGCCGGCAAGCAGCCGCAGCGATTTCCCCATGCGCTGCTGCAGGTGAAACAGATGCTGGCGCAGCTCCCCCGCATGGGGCACCGCCAGCTCGGCGGCAGCGGTCGGCGTCGCCGCCCTCAAATCGGCGACGAAGTCGGCGATCGTGAAATCCGTTTCGTGCCCGACCGCCGAGATGATCGGAATCAAGGATGCCCGGATCGCGCGCGCGACCGCCTCCTCGTTGAATGCCCACAGCTCCTCCAGGGAACCGCCGCCTCTGCCGACGATCATGACGTCGACCTCCGCGAGCCGGTTCATCGTTTCGATCGCCTTGACGATCGAAGGAGCGGCCGACGTCCCTTGCACCGATACCGGATGCAGGAGGACGGGAACCGAAGGATGCCGCCGCTGGAGCGTGATCAGAATGTCCCGGACGGCGGCGCCTGTCGGAGACGTGATCACGCCGATCGCTTTCGGAAACCTGGGGATCGGACGTTTCAGCGCTTCGGAGAACAGACCCTCGGATTCGAGCTTCTTCTTCAGTTGTTCGAATGCGAGGTACAAGCTTCCGATCCCGTCCGGTTGCATCGCCGTCGCATAGAATTGATAGGCGCCGTCCCGTTCGTAAACGGAAACGCCTCCCCGCGCCAGCACCTTCATGCCGTCCTTCGGGGCAAACGGGAGCCGTTGGTTGTAGGAGGCGAACATGATGCATTTGAGGCGGCCGCTCTCATCCTTCAGCGTGAAATACATGTGTCCGCTGGAATGGCGCGTGAAATTCGATATTTCGCCTTTCAGCCAGATGTCCTGAAGTCCCGGATCGCCTTCCAGCCTCATCTTGATATACCGGTTGACGTCCCGGATGCTGAGGACCTTCGCCTGCTCCACGCCCTCACCTCCGCTATGCCTCATGTTTATTGCCGATTTTCCGATCGTCTCGTCGTGCCGACCGGTCTTTTTCCGCCGGCCATTCAGCCGATCCCGTTCGCGCGTTTGCACGCCTTCAGCGTGTTGGCCATCAGCATTGTGATCGTCATCGGCCCGACTCCGCCGGGCACCGGCGTAATCCAGCCCGCCTTCGGCGCCACGTCGTCGTAATCGACGTCTCCGGCGAGTTTGCCGTTCTCCAGCCGGTTCATGCCCACGTCGATCACGACCGCGCCCGGTTTCACCCAGTCGGCCTTCACCATCTTGGCGACGCCGACCGCGACGACCAGAATGTCTGCTTGCCGCGCGATTTCCGGCAAGTCGGGCGTGCGGGAATGGCACATCGTCACCGTCGCGTTCTCCCGGAGCAGCAGCATCGACACCGGTTTGCCCACGATGTTGCTTCGGCCGATCACGACGGCATGTTTGCCCGCCGGGGAATGGCCGGACCGCTTGAGCAGCTCGATCACGCCGGACGGCGTGCAGGGGAGCAGCGCGTCATCGCCGATCATCAAATTCCCGACGCTGACGGGATGGAATCCGTCGACGTCCTTCCGCACCGAAATCGCATCGATCACCGGTTTCTCCGCCAGATGCTTCGGAAGCGGAAGCTGGACGAGAATCCCGTGAATGGCGGGATCCGCATTGCAGCGTTCGACCATGCCGAGCAGACCGGCTTGGGTCGTCTCGGCCGGCATCCGGATGACTTCCGAGTGGTAGCCCAGCTCTTCGCAGGCTTTGGCCTTGTTCCGGACATAGACTTGCGAGGCCGCGTCATCTCCTACCAGAATGACCGCAAGACCAGGCCTGATGCCCTTCTCCGCGAGCTCCCGGACCTCGCTGCGGATTTCTTCGCGGATCGATTCCGAGATCTGTTTGCCGTTAATGATTTGCGCGCTCATTCGGCTTCCCCTTCCCCCGATCGTTTCTCTTTCTCCCGGATCATCCGGCCGAGCACCCCGTTGACGAACTTGCCGGACTCTTCCAACCCGAAATGCTTCGCCAGCTCGATCGCTTCATTCACGGCAACTTTCGGAGGCAAGTCCCGGTAATCCAATTCGTAGGCGGCGAGCCGAAGGATCTGCCGGTCGACGCGCGACAGACGGTCCACCTGCCACCCCGTCAAATACGAGGCCAACCGGCGGTCCAGTTCTTCCTTGCGCGAGGATACTCCTTCCACCAGCTCCCGCGTGAACGCGTCGACGGCCGCGAGTTCTCCTACATCGGCGCCGATTTCATTCTCTTGTCGAGCTTCTTCCATCACCATATTCACGGCTTCGTCGCCCGAAACCCCGTTCATTTCCATTTGGTATAAGCTCGAGACCGCGATTTCCCTTGCCAATCTACGTTTCATGCGTCCTCCGTTCGGCCCTGTGCGACATGCCTTCCATTATCCTAGTATGGGAATGCTTGAAAACAAAAAAACCTATGACCCGTTCTTCCGCTTAGGATCGCGGAAGCCGCCGCAGCGGATTCCGCCCTCCCCGAAGCCAGAACGCTTCACAGGGCTTTCAGCGGGACCAGGGCCAACGGTCCGTCACCCAGTCCGTCAAGCGGTCCCAAGGCAGAAGCGGCCCCCGGTTCTCGTCCTTCTGCTTGCCGACCCAGAAGCCGATGCCGACCAGCAATGCGATAAACAGCATATCCCAGAAACCGCTGAACAAATAGACGAAACCGAAAAACAATCCCGCCGCGACGCCGCACGCACGCCCGCCATAGGTGTCCCACCACGGTTTCCACATGGCCGGTCCCTCCTATTCCACGCGGCTCTTGAAGGTTGCCTGCGCCCCCAGCACGTTGGCAATAAATACGGATACTTCGGCAACCGGAATGCCCGTCGCTTCTTCGATTTGCAGGGACACCGTACGCTGCATCTCCTCGGACAACGCCGGTATTGAACCTTCCCCGTCCACGAACGCCCGGATCAAAATGGTAAGTCCCGATTCGGTCACGCGGACGCGTGCCTTCAGATCCTTCACGCCGCGCGTGCGAGAAGCCGCTTTCAAGGCAAGATTCTCAACCGTCTCCACGGAAATGCGGATATCGCCGTGCTCCGTCCGCTGATTGATAGACGGAGTGGAAGCGCCTCCGCGCCGCACGGAAACGATGAAAAACCGCAGGCTGACCAGCAGGATGACGATGGCTGCTCCGATGACCGCTCCTTGGATGGATCGATTTCCGCCCGAGAACTCGGTTACGAAATCATGCAAGAAAGAAGCCGAGAATCCTCCGCTTGCCGCGACGATCGCGATGACCGAGGCGGCCCCGATCGCAATGCTGTATAAAAATAGCAGCAGCCTGTCCAACATTCTGATCAACTGAGCGTCCCCCCTACTAAACCCCAAAAAGTGAAGATATGCTTAGAAGCTTATTCCGGTTACTTCTGGGGGAGCCCCCTGAAACCCAGAGAGGGTATTCCCGAATACTTTTTCTGCGATTCCGAACTTAGCTCCCCGAATCCCAATTACAAACTGCCGAAAGTCCTCTGCGGAGAATTCGCCAGGAATTCCCCGCGGGAGGACTTCGGTAACCGGCCCGTTCGAGGCCTTGCGCGCGAGCTCGGGAGCCGGCGGCGTTATCGGACTCTAATGTTCGTTTCCTCTTCATCGGGCCTCTCGGCCGTCTTGAAATGCACGTCGTGGACATGCACGTTCACTTCGACCACGTTCAGCCCTGTCATCATTTCGATCGACCGTTTGACGTTGCGCTGGATCTCCGCCGAAATCTCGGGAATGCGCCGTCCATACTGCACGATGATTGAAACATCGACGGCCGCTTCCCGCTGCCCGACCTCTACCTTCACGCCCTTGGACAAATTCTTGCGGCCGAGCAGTTCCCCGATCCCCGAGGAAATTCCGCCGCTCATGCCCGCAACGCCTTCCACCTCCACCG
The DNA here is from genome assembly GCF_019400745.1 of Cohnella sp. CFH 77786. Classification (GTDB taxonomy): domain Bacteria; phylum Bacillota; class Bacilli; order Paenibacillales; family Paenibacillaceae; genus Cohnella. The sequence continues at coordinate 244,097 of NZ_WJIB01000006.1, forward strand.
TCGCGAGACCGGCGATCACTTCGATGACTTCCGGCGCGATTTCGATGGTGCCCAAGACCGTTCTTTCGTAATCGGGGGCTATCGTTTCCAAGCGTTACTCCACCTCCATCCGTCCGAGACTCTCAGGTGCGGGCCTTATGCCCTCGTTATTATTACTATAGCATTACCGGATAATTATGACAAACGCTTGGCCGCGGTCAAGCCTGTTCGTCCTGCTCCGGCGAGGCGTTCAGGTCGTGCTCTTCCAGGAACTTGATATCGAACGTCCCCTTCGCGAAAACGGGATGCTCCAGCAGCTTCTGGTGGAACGGAATCGTCGTTTTGACGCCTTCGATCATGAATTCTCCCAGCGCGCGGCGCGCTCTCGCGATCGCTTCGTCCCGCGTCGGCCCCCACACGATCAGCTTGGCGATCATGGAGTCGTAATGCGGCGAGATCAGATAATTCGGGTAAGCCGCGCTGTCCACCCGCACGCCCGGTCCACCCGGCGGCAAGTAGAAGCCGATGCGTCCCGGAGACGGCATGAAATTGCGGTCGGGATCCTCTGCGTTGACGCGGCATTCGATCGCCCAACCGTCGAAACGGACATCCTCTTGCGTAAAAGAAAGCGGCTCCCCTTCGGCGATGGCGACCATTTCCTTGATCAGATCGATGCCCGTGATCATTTCGGTCACCGGGTGTTCGACCTGGATCCGCGTGTTCATTTCCATGAAATAGAACTGGCCGTCGGCGCCGAGCAGGAACTCGATCGTCCCCGCCCCGGAGTAATCGACGGCGCGGGCGGCGCGCACCGCCGCCTGCCCCATCCGCTCGCGAAGTGCGGGCGTCATGACCGGGCATGGGGCTTCCTCGACCAGCTTCTGCCGGCGGCGCTGAACCGAGCAGTCGCGTTCGCCCAAATGGCAGACGTTGCCGTGTTTGTCGGCGATGATCTGGATTTCCACGTGCTTCATGCCGGTCAAGTATTTCTCCAGGTACACGCCCGGGTTGCCGAACGCCTTCTGGGCTTCCTGCTGGGCGGTCGTGATTTCCCGGATGAGCATCTCCTCGTCGTCCGCCAGCCGGATGCCGCGTCCGCCGCCGCCTGCCGTCGCTTTGATGATGACCGGATAGCCGATTCGGCGCGCGACGCGGACGGCTTCGTCGATATCCTCCACGAGCCCGTCGGAACCGGGGATGACCGGCACGTCGGCTTCTTTCATCGTCTGCTTGGCCACCGACTTGTCGCCCATCCGGCTGATCGCGCTCGCGGAAGGACCGATGAACGTAATATTGCACGTTTCGCATATTTCGGCGAAATCGGCGTTTTCGGAAAGGAACCCGTAACCCGGGTGGATGGCGTCGCATTCGGTCAGGGTGGCGACGCTCATGATGTTGGTCAAGTTCAAATAGCTGTCTTTGGACGCGGTCGGTCCGATGCAATAGGCTTCGTCGGCCAGCCGGACGTGCAGGGATTCGCGGTCGGCTTCCGAATAGACGGCCACGGTCGCGATTCCCAGCTCGCGGCAGGCGCGGATGATGCGAACGGCGATCTCGCCGCGGTTGGCCACCAATACTTTATGAAATTTCAAAGGGTAAATCCTCCTTTATCCTGGGCGACCGCGGTTATTCCGCTTTGACGAGGAACAGCGGTTGGCCGAATTCGACCAATTGGCCGTTCTCGACCAGGATTTCGACGATTTGGCCTTTGACCTCCGCTTCGAGCGGATTCATCAGCTTCATCGCCTCCAAAATGCAGACGACGGTTTTCTCGCCCACGCGGTCGCCGACGTTCACGAACGGCGCGGCATCCGGGGAAGGCGAGCGATAGAAGGTGCCGACCATCGGGGAGGTAATGCGGTGCAGGCCTGCCGTATCGGCTGCGGGCGCTGCGGATTCGGGCTGCGGCGCGGCAGCGGGAGCCGCAGGAGCCGGAACTGGAGCCGCGGGGACGTATGTATGGGCGATCGGCGCGGTCTGCACGTTCACCACTTCCGTACGGCCCGGCTTGCGGATCGCGAGGCGCATGCCTTCGTTTTCGATTTCCACTTCGTGCACGGTCGTTTGGTCCACCAATTTGATCAATTCTTTGATTTCGCTGAGCTTGAACATCAGGTCCACTCCTTGGTTTCGGGGTCGGGCAAATGAAGAGACCGCATCGATCACGGCTCGTACGATCCCATAACGGAACCATTATACCACAATCGCCTGAAATGGAAAGGTCGGGAAACGGAACGGCCGCATGAACAAAGGCGCGCTCCGCCTAAGCGTAAGCGCGCCTTCCCCGCAGGATTCCGTAAGGCGGAATCAATCTCGGCTGCGCAATTTGGCGAGCAGCCGGAGCATTTCGATATAGAGCCATACGAGCGTAACGAGCAACCCGAACGCCCCGTACCATTCCATGTACTTGGGCGCCCCTTGCTGAACCCCGGATTCGATGAAATCGAAATCCAGCACGAGGTTCAGCGCCGCAACCGCGACGATAATGAGCGAAATGCCGATTCCGATCAAGCCGTTGTCGTGCAAATACGGCACATTCATCCCGAAGAACGACAGCACGAAGTTGATCAGGTAGACGATCGCGATGCCGGCCGTGGCCGCGACGACGCCTAGCTTGAAGTTCTCCGTCGCGCGGATCAGCCTCGATTTATAGGCGAGCAGCAGTCCCAGGAACACGGCAATCGTCAGCATAGCCGCCTGCAGCGTGATCCCGTCGAATTTCGCTTCATAGTTAGCGGACAAAGCTCCGAGAAACAGCCCCTCGAGCGCCGCATATACCGGTACGAGCACGCGCGAGGCAGATGGCTTGAAGCTGATGATCAGGGAAAGGATCAACCCGCCGATCGCGCCGCCGATCGCGTAAGGGATGACGTTCTCCCCGCGGAAATACATGGCCCACGTGCAGAAAGCCGCGCCGAGCAGAATCGCCAGCGTGATGAACGACTTGTTCACCGTTCCTTCCAAAGTCATCGCATCCGGTCCGTAGTGCCCTTGCACTTGCTCGAACGTTTTGTCGTTTAATGTCGGATTGCCGCTGCGTCCGATCACCCGATGATCACCTCATTCTGGAGTATGTCCTGATTCTACCATACTGCGCAGAAAGTGACTAGACAAGTAAAACGGCTGCATCGTCCTATTCTCGGAAGTCGAAACCTCCCGATGCCGGAATCGGCGGTCGGGAGGTTCGGCGGCCAGTTGCAGGTTATTTGACGTATTGAACGGTCAGGCGGCTGGGCGGAACTTTCAATTCCTGCGCGGCGAGGTCGATGATTTTCACCGCTTCCTTCTTCTCCAGCTTGGTGGCCTGCACCACGACTTTGAAGTTCATGTCCTCTTCGGTCACGACGGCGTTGTCGTAATCCTGCAGCAGCTTCTCTTCCAGGCTGGTCATGCGGCTGTCCGTCTCCTCCAGTCGCGCCTGTTCTTCCGCGGCCGAAGATGCCTCTTCCTGCGAATGATTCTTCGTATCGGCGATGATGGCGGTCAGCTTCTCGTTCTCCCGGTCGAAATTCTCTCTGCGGAGCCGCTGCAACTCGGTGAAGTACGCGTTGCCTTTGAGGTTCGTATAATCCTTCAGCACCGCTTCGTCTTCCGGGGAGACGCTCCCGCCGTCCGCCGATTGCTCCGTTTGCGCGCCGTCCGCCGCTTCCTTCTGGCCGCTGTCGGTGCTGCCCGCGGTACCGGCCGCGGATTCATCCTTGCTACCGGCCGCCGATGTGTCGGTCGGGCCGGCGGATGCCGGATCCTCCTCGGTAACCTGGATCCCGTTCGCGCTGCCGGCGCTGTCCTGCACTTCCGTCTGCTGCTTGGTGCCGCTGGCGTTCTGCGCCGGCGTCACGTCCTCCGTAAACAGGTAGTACGCGGACAAAATCACCATCAGACTGAGCATCGACACCAGCCAAATCGTTTGACGCTTGTTGTTCATGTTTCCATCCTCCCTGTTGGTTTGAATCAGGTTTTTCTCGGCACGACCGATATCCGGTGCGTCGGAACGTCCAGCCCCCGGGACACGGCTTCCTGAATGATCTTGCGGACCGTGGCGTTCTCCGCTCCCTTGGCGACGACGACCACGCCGCGCACCCGCGGCTTCAGCTTCTTGACGACGATGGGCGCTTGCCCTCCCGACACTTCGTACAGGACGACCTGGCCTTCCGAGGTGATGTCGGTAATGTGGCGGCTCGTTCCGTTCTTATCCGATTCGTTCGTCAGCTGCTGCGTTTTTTTCTCGTCCTGCTGAACGACCGTCTCCTCCGTCGATTCGACGGTGACGAGCACGTTCACGCTGCCGACGCCCACCATCGTTTCCAGCAGATCCTTGAGCCTGCCCTCCAGCTGCGATTCGATCTCGGAGAACGGATCGCCTTTGTCCCCGCCCCCCCGGAACGTCTCTTGGTCCAGAGGGGCGTCCTGGTCGCCCGGGGGCGTGATTTCCGACTGGTCCCGGGGATCCACGGGTTTCACTTGCAGGAGCGAGGAGGCCAGCAGCAGGGCGGCCCCGATAAGCCCGAGCAGGACGAGCCACCGGAACGTCTTGATTCTCCGGCCGCCGCCCGTTCCGCCGCCGATAAACGTCTCCAACCGCTCCAGCCACTTGGCCATGCGCTCACCTCCTGTTATCCGCCGGTTCGGCTTCCACCACCTGCACCCGCTCTTCCGGAATTCCGTACCTCGCGGCGATCAGGCTCGCGACCCGCCCGCGGGTTTCCCGGTCCGGCTCCGCGGTATCGGTCTCGTTGCGCCCTTCCGAACGGGATTCCTGCGGGCTCTCCACGATGACCGGGGCGACCGGCTCCACCTTCGCGACCGGCGCAGGTTCCGGCGAAGCCTGCGCATTCGCGTCCGCGCCGGCCGGCTGCTTCGTCAACGTGACGGTCACGTCCCGGACCTCGTACAGTCCGTTCGCCGACCGCTCCACTTGAACGAGGACTTCTCCGACTTTGCGCCCTTCGCTCCGTTCCACGTCCGCGCGGATCGCTTCCTGAAGCCGTGCCGCCACCACGCCTGCCGCTTCCTCCTGCTGCCTCTCTCTCCATTTCCGTCCTTCGGCCTGGATCCGGTCAAGCTCGCCCGCGGAAGCCTGCGACGCCGATTCCGTCTGCACGAGTCCGTCGGCCAGCTTGCTTCCGAAATCGCTCCGGACCCATTGGAGCAGCGGGGTCGCGATCGTCAGCAGGACGAACAGTCCCGCCACCAGCCGGACGTACCGCTGCATCGTCCGGTTGGGGAGCAGCAGGTCGACGATCCCCGCGAGCAGCACGACGGCGACAATCTGCTTCAGCCAGCCCGACAATCCCTCCATCAGTCCCACGTCCGCACTTCCTTTCCGGACCCGGCCCTTCTCCCGCTACCGGATCATCAGGGCGGCATTGCCCGCGGTCAGGATGATGGTGATGGCCAGGAAGAACATCAAGCCTACCGCGGCCAAAGCGGCGAATACGTAGATCAGCGTCTTGCCGATCGTCTGCAGGCAAGCGACGATCGGGGAATTGCCGAGCGGCTGGAGCACCGCCCCGGATACGTGGTAAATGAGCGCAAGCGTCATGACCTTCACGGCAGGGAACGCGCACAGAAACAAAAGGACGATGACGCCGGAGAGCCCGACCGCGTTCTTGACGAGGAGGCTGGCCGACAGAACCGTATCGGCGGCGTCGGAAATCATTCGGCCGACGACGGGGACGAAGTTTCCCGTCACGAATTTGGCGGTTTGCAGCGCCACCCCGTCGGCGACGGCCCCGCCGGCTCCCTGGATGGAGAGAACGCCGAGAAAGACCGTGAACATGAGGCCCATGACGCCGACCCCGACATTCCTCAGGAGATTGGCCAGCTGCGTCACCTTGTAGCGGTCGCTGATCGAGCTGACGAGATGGAGGACCGCGGAAAAAAACAGCAGCGGAAACACGAACAGGTGGATGAACGTGCCGACCGTATGGATCATGAACACGATCAGCGGATGAAGCACCGCCACCGACGCCACGCTGCCCGTTCCCGCGAGCAAGGTGAGCAGCAGCGGAACCATCGCCAGCATGAATTGGACCATGTTCCGAATCGCTTCCCCCGCATACGAAGTCGCCGTTCGGAAGCTGTTGACCGCGAGAATCAGCAGGACCAGGTAAGCGATCGCGTAGGCGACCTTGCTGACGGCATTGCGTTCGAACGCCGTCTGCATCGTCTCGAGGATCATCGTGAATACCGCGAGCAGCACGATCGTGACCAGCAGTTTGCCGCTGTAGAGCACCTCGTGCAGGAAGAAGCGGAGAAGTCCGGACATCGCTTGGCCCAGGCTCCAGGGCTTCCCTTCCGGGAACATCAGCTGCCGGATTTCCGGGAGCTTGCCCTCCGGGAAGTAACCTCCGTAACGCGACTTCAGATCTTCCCAGTACTTCTCGATTTCCTTCATTTCCATTTCCCGCGACTGCTTCCGGGCGAGCTCCGAAACGAAGCTTCCCGCCTCCCCCTCGGGATTCGCCTGCACGGGTTCGGAATCCGGGGCTCCGGGCGTTTCGGAGACTTGCGCTGCCGCCGCGGCGGCCGGTACGGCCAGAGTCAGCAGCAGCAGAATCAAGAGAACGTTGACGGATATTCGGCGCATGGTCTCCCTCCCGTCTGGCGGACCGCGATCACGCCGGCAGCAAATTGAGCACCGTTTCGACGATCACGCTGATGATGGGAATCGCCATGACCAGGATGAGCATTTTCCCCGCGAATTCGATTTTCGAAGCGATGCTTTCCAGTCCCGCGTCCCGTACGATTTGCGCGCCGAATTCCGCGATATAGGCGATTCCGATGATTTTCAGCATCGTCTTCAAGTAAACGGAAGGAATGCCGGAACGGGCGGCCAAGTCCTCGAGCACCGAGACGACGTCGCCGATCTTCCCGATGAGCGCCAGGAAAATCCCTACTCCGGTAAACACCGCGAGCAAGAAGGCGAACATCGGTTTTTGTTCCCGGATCACGAGAATGAGCACGGTTGCGAGAAACGCGATGCCGACGACCTGCAGGATGTCCACCGTTCTCACCTACTGGAAAAGGAAAATCGTTTTGATTTCCTGGAAAAGATCGTTAAGCAGCCTCACCACCATGAACAGAACGACGACGAATCCGATGACGGTGACCCAGTGCGCCATGTCTTCTTTGCCCATCTGCTTCAACACCGTGTGGATCATGGCGACGATGATGCCGATGCCGGCGATTTGGAATATGGTGCTGACATCAATAGTCATGGATCATCCCCCAAAAGTGACGATGGCCTCCGCAGATGATTCCGATTACTTTTGGGGGAGCCCCCAGGAAGAGCAAAGCTTAAAGCATGAGAATCACCACTAACGCGGCACCGAGCATCCCTAAGCTCCGGCTCATTTTCTCGTAGCGCTGCTGTTCGTCCCGGGCCGCGGCTTCTTCCGCCTGAAGCTGGAGCATCGCGAGCCGTACGTGTTTCAGTTGGTCTTCACGCCCGCTCCCGCCCAGCGTGGCTCCCAAACGCGCGAGCGCCTCGCGCTCGGGCCGCTTCATCGCCGTCCGGCTCCAGCCGGCCTCGATCGCCCGTTCCCAGCTTTCGCGAACGGTAATCCCCGATCGAACCGACAAGTCCGCGGATATTTCCGCGAAGAGCCCCGACACCGGTGGCGGCACGATTCCCGACAACCGCGAAAGCGCAGCCGGCAAGGGTGTCTGGCCGTATTGGATTTCCGTCTCCAGCCGCTGGAGCGCGTGGAGCAACTGGCGGATCTGGCGGGGTCTTGCCGCGAAACGGGCCGCCTGCATGAAACCGATCATCGTTCCGGCGAACAATACGAGCATCGCTCCGGCCCATTGCATCATAAGCCCCGCCTCTCCGCAGGCAGGCTGTCCGGAGAACGGATCGCCGGCTTCGGGCGGGCTTTGATCTCCCGGGCAGCATTCTCCGCGGATACGATGCGATGCTCTACCTTGGATCCCGTACGGGCAAGAAATACGTAAGCCCCGAAAACGCCTTCCTCGGCCAGCCCTGACAGCACCGGCCGCGCGAACAAGTCTTCCAGGCCGGAAGCATGGGCGGTGGCCAGGACTCGCACGCCGGCATGCAGCGCTTCCCTGAGCGCCGCCGCGTCCTCGGGCCTGCCGATTTCGTCTACGGCCACGACATCGGGCGAGAGGGAACGGATCATCATCATGATTCCTTCCGCTTTCGGGCAAGCGTCCAGTACGTCGCACCGGGGGCCGAGATCGAACGTAGGCACGCCCGCTTCGCATGCCGCGATTTCCGACCTTTCGTCCACGACGCCCACCTTCCGGCCGCCCCACCCGGCTGCCGCGGGATGATGCCATTCTCCCGCGCTGACGCTGCGCACCAGATCGCGAAGCAACGTCGTTTTGCCTTGCTGCGGAGGCGAGACGATCAGCGTATGCTTGACCGTTCGGGCGGGGAGGTCGAGAATGCCCGGCAGCAAGTCCGACGCGCACCCCGTCCGGGCGCGGGCAATCCTGACGTTGAATCCCCCGATGTCCCTCAGATGGGCAACCGCCCCCCGGTCAAGCACCGCACGTCCGGCCAATCCGACCCGATGGCCCCCGCCCACGGTGATGTACCCCCTTCTCAATTCTTCTTCGACCGCGTATAAGGAATGATTGGTAACCCGTTCCAGCAAAGCCCGGCAATCTTCTCTCCCCGGCGAGTACGCCTGCCGGTATTCCGTCGTCAGCGTTCCGTCGGGCCTAACGAAGGAATGGCGGCCCGCATAGCCGATTTCGAGCGGCCGGTTCTCCCGGACGCGGATTTCCTCCAGCGTCGCGCCGGCATGCGCCGGAAGCCGTTCCAGAACGCCTCTCAAGGGATGAACGAACAAATCCGGCAACGTTGGCGCCAACCGTCAAACCCCCTTTCCGGCAGAAGTTGTCCTTTGCTTTTTCATATGTATGCTTGGACATTCCGTTTATGCCTTCCCGAGCGGCTTCCGGCCTCTCATCCTTTGCGGAGAATGCCGATCAGCAAGCAGCCGACTCCCGCCATGATCCATAGGAATTTAGCCGGCGAGAGCTTGTCCGACAGGCCGACGAGCCCGATCGCCGTCGTGGAGATCAGAACCAGCGGTCCGACCAGCGCCAGCATGGAATTGACCACGAGCGCTTTCTCGACATTGTTCAGCCGGATCATGACGATCGCCGCCGTAAGTTCGATGCTGCCGGACAGAAGCCTCAGAATCGCCATGCCGAAAGCTGCCTTGTCCATATTCCCCCTCCTCGCATCGTTTGTTTTTATTAGGTTTATGCGGACGCTCCCGCCAACTTGTCTACTTTTAAGGGCGCCCGGGGAACCCGCGAATGGGCATTTGCATATATTGCTTTTGATATTTCACCTTGCAGACCAACGAGGAGCGTAGAACATGGAAATAACCGCCAACCTCAAATGGCCCGGGGCTCTCTCGGACCCAAGCGGACGCCGGCCCGGCAAACCCCGCAGCGAAGGTATCACGATGGTGATCGACAAGGGCCTGGGATTGCATGCGTTCGAGGATTTGATGGCCGCGTCCGGCGAGTATATCGACATCGTCAAGCTCGGATTCGGAACGTCGCCGCTTTATCCGGCCGAAATGCTGGAGCGTAAGATCGATACGGCCAAACGCAACCGGATCACGGTCATTCCGGGCGGCACGCTGCTGGAAGCCGCCGTCACGCGCGACGTCGTTCCCGCCTTTTTCCGACAAGTGCTGGCCTTCGGCTTCGACGGTATCGAAGTGTCCGACGGCACGATCGAGCTGCCGCGCGAACGGCGGGACGAACTGATCCGGGACGCGTCCGGGCTCGGCCTTCGGGTGTTCACGGAATATGGGAAAAAGATACTTGGATCGCGGATCGACGTCACGGCTTTCGCGGAGACGGCGGAGAGGGACTTTCTCGCCGGAGCGGAGCTGGTCACGGTGGAAGCGAGGGAATCCGGGATCGGCGTCGGACTCTTCGACGAGCGGGGGACGTGCCGGGAGCAAACGCTCGCGGAAATGTTGCGGGTCGTTCCCAACCGGAAACGCATTCTGTGGGAGGCGCCGCTGAAAGAACAGCAAGTGGCGCTGATCAAATCGATCGGCCCCGAAGTCAACTTGGGGAACATTCCGGTTCAGGACGTCATGGCGCTGGAAACGATGAGGCGCGGATTGCGCTCCGATACCTTCGAGCTGAACGGCGCTTTTTCCGACTACTTCATTTGACGGGCATTCAGAAGCCCCGCGGATCGATCCGATTCGCGGGGCTTTGGCGTTCTAAACCGAAGGCTTGTTCCATATCGTGGTACCAAGCGCCGCATTCGGGCCGCGGCTTCGCCAATCTGTTTCCGGGAGCGTGCTGCTTCAGATGAACGGTGAAATCGTACTCGTCGCTCTCATCATCATCGGCCTGCTGGGCCGTTCCCCGATCATCACGACGGCTGCCTGTCTCCTGCTGATCGTCAAGCTGATCCATTTTCAGCGTTTCCTGCCGGTCATCGAGCGCCGCGGACTGGAATTCGGCCTGCTGTTCCTCACGTTGGCCGTACTCGTCCCTTTCGCTTCGGGAAGGATGCAAGTGAAGGACGTCCTGGCGGCTTTCACCAGCTGGACCGGCTGGGTCGCGCTGTTCGGAGGCGCGATCGCGACTTATCTGAACAGCAAAGGCCTTGACCTGCTTAAAATCGACCCCCAGCTCATCGTCGGCCTTGTGATCGGTTCCATCATCGGCATCGTCTTTCTGAGAGGAATCCCGGTCGGTCCCCTGATGGCCGCGGGACTGACGGCTTTGATTCTGAAAATCGCGCAGCTGATCGCCGGCAAATGGTCTTGACGACCGGGAGCCCGGAAAATGAAAAACCTCCGAATCGCCTGGAGTACGCGAATCCGGAGGGTTGCGGGTTGTCGTGTTCTTAAGATGATTAACGGCGTTCTTGAGGGCCGCCGACGAACGCCGTGTCCGCCGTATCGAGCCCGTAAGCCGTGTGAAGCGCGCGAACGACGTCGTGGAGCGGTTCGGCCGCGATGACGCAAGAAACCTTGATTTCGGACGTGCTGACCATTTTGATGCTGACGCCGAGCTTGGAGATCGCATCGAACATGCGGGCCGCGACGCCGGGATTGGAAACCATGCCCGCGCCTACGATCGAGACTTTGACAAGGTTTTCTTCATATGTCGCCTCGTCGTACGGAACCGCCGCCCGGATGCCGCCGATCACGTCCATGGCGCGCGGACGGTCCGTAAGGGAAACCGTGAACGAAAAGTCCGCTTTGCCGTTTTGGACGCCGCTTTGCACGATGATATCGACGTCGATGCCGGCTTCCGCCAGCGCGGTGAAAATTTTGGCCAGCACGCCCGGAACGTCCTGGACGCCGAGAATGCTGATTCGAGCCACGTTCTTGTCATATGCGATGCCGCGTACGACGACCCCTTGTTCCATTTCCGCTTCCTCCCTCACGAGCGTTCCTTCGTTTTCCGTAAAGCTGGAACGCACGACCAAATTCACGTTGTGGTGTTTCGCGTATTCGACGGCGCGGGGATGCAGAACGGCCGCTCCCAGGTTCGCCAGTTCGAGCATTTCGTCATACGAGATGGAATCCAGCTTACGGGCGCATTTGACGACGCGCGGATCGGTCGAATAGATGCCGTCAACGTCCGTGTAAATCTCGCAGACGTCCGCCTTGATGGCAGCCGCGAGCGCAACGGCCGTCGTGTCCGATCCGCCACGTCCCAAGGTCGTGATTTCGCCGTCTTCGGTCATCCCCTGGAAGCCGGCGACGATCACGATGTTCCCTTCGTCCAGCGCTCGATGCAGCCGGTCCGGGGCGATATCGGTAATCCGGGCCTTGCCGTGAACCGCTTCGGTCCGTATGCCCGCCTGCCAGCCGGTAACGGATTTCGCTTGATGGCCGAGCTTATGGATCGCCATAGAGAGCAGCGCGACGGAGATTTGCTCGCCGGTGGTGAGCAGCATATCCATCTCCCGCGCGGGCGGATTATCGTTGATTTCCTTCGATTTGTCGATCAAATCGTCGGTCGTGTCCCCCATCGCGGAAACGACGACGACGACGCGATTGCCTCTCAGCTTCTTGTCTACGATCCGCTGCGCGACGCGTCCCATCCGCTCGGTGGTTCCAACGGAGCTTCCGCCGAATTTCATCACGATCAAAGCCAACGGTCCTTCACTCCTCAAGTTAAAACATTTGCATAATGCTAAACATTATAGCATATGTCGTTGTGCCCAAAAAGCATTATTATGGAGCGGTTGAACGGAAATTCCGGGCATCGGGGAGGCAAGGGGCAGGCGGCTCAGTCGAGCAAGCAAGCCGAGTCGGAACCAGAGGCCCGGAAAAACCCGGTTACACGCGGCAAATTTCCGCTATCCACCCCTGTAACCCGGAAAAACCCGGCTGCAAGCGGCAAACTCCCGCAATCCGCCCCTGTAACCCGGAAAAACCCGGTTACACGCGGGAGGGGGGGGGGGGGGGGGCGGGGCCGGGGGGGGGGGGGGGGGGGGGGGGGGGGGGGGG
>NZ_WJIB01000007.1 GCF_019400745.1 Cohnella sp. CFH 77786
CAAACCCCCCAAAACCCCCCCTATACCCCCAAAAAACCCTGTAACACCCGCCCCCCCCCCCCCCCCCCCCCGCAATTCGCCCCTGTAACCCGGAAAAAACCGGCTGCAAGCGGCAAATTCCCGCTATCCACCCCTGTAACCCGGAAAAACCCGGCTGCACGCGGCACCCCCCCCAATCCGCCCCTGTAACCCGGAAAAACCCGGCTGCAAGCGGCAAATTCCCGCGATCCGCCCCTGTAACCCGGAAAAACCCGGCTGCAAGCGGCAAACTCCCGCAATCCACCCCTGTAACCCGGAAAAACCCGGCTGCAAGCGGCAAACTCCCGCTATCCGCCCCTGTAACCCGGAAAAAACCGGCTGCACGCGGCAAACTCCCGCAATCCGCCCCTGTAACCCGGAAAAACCCGGTTACACGCGGCACCCCCCCGCAATTCGCCCCTGTAACCCGGAAAAACCCGGCTGCAAGCGGCAAACTCCCGCAATCCGCCCCTGTAACCCGGAAAAACAACGGTTACACGCGGCACCCCCCCGCAATTCGCCCCCGTAACCCGGAAAAACCCGGCTGCACGCGGCAAACTCCCGCTATCCGCCCCTGTAACCCGGAAAAACCCGGCTGCAAGCGGCAAATTCCCGCGATCCGCCCCTGTAACCCGGAAAAACCCGGCTGAAAATGAAAAATCCCTGCTCACCGATTCGGCGGGCAGGGATACGCAATGTTACAGGTTTCATAGACGTTTCCAGCGTCTTACGGCGCAATATTCTGAAGCCTTTACCTCCCTAAGACGCTCTGGCCGTCTTAAGACGATTACGCGCGGGAAATGTACTTGCCTTCGCGGGTATCGATCAGCAGCACATCGCCTTCGTTGATGAAGAGCGGAACCTGGACGTTCAGCCCGGTCTCGAGCTTCGCATTCTTGGTGGCGCCGGTCGCGGTGTTGCCTTTGATGCCCGGCTCGGTTTCCGTCACCGCCAGCTCGACGCTGTTCGGAAGGGTGATGCCGATGATCTCGCCTTGGTAGCTGGCGATGTTGACGCTCATGTTCTCTTTGAGGAAATTGATTTCCCATTCGAGCTGCTTCTTGTTCAGTTCGAATTGGTCGTACGTCTCGTTGTCCATGAACGTATATTCGTTGCCCGAGTTGTAGAGATACTGCACCTGCCGGTTCTCGATCATCGCGCGGGCTACCGTCTCGCCCGCCCGGAACGTCTTCTCGACGACGTTGCCGTTGCGCAGGTTTTTGAGCTTGGAGCGCACGAACGCCGCGCCCTTGCCCGGCTTGACGTGCTGGAAGTCGGTGACGGAATAGATGTCGCCGTCAACTTCGATGGAAAGGCCTGTCTTAAAATCGTTAACCGAGATCACTGAAAGTTCCCTCCTGTGGTAATGCCGCTCCTTAGTCCAGTACGATAAGTTCTTTGGGGGAGCGAGTAAGAATTTGGATGCCGGTATCCGTAATGACGACGTCGTCCTCGATCCTCACGCCCCCGAAGCCGGGAAGGTAGATGCCGGGTTCGACCGTCACGGTCATGCCGGGTCTCAGCACGATGTCTCCGGTTCGGGAAAGCCTCGGCTCTTCATGGATCTCCATTCCGAGACCGTGGCCCGTCCCATGGCCGAAATGGTCACCATAACCATACCTTGTGATGATGTCTCTCGTCAAGGCGTCGCCTTCACGCCCCATCATCCCGGGCTTCAAATGGTCTAACGCGGATTGCTGCGCTTCCTTGACGATGGCGTAGATTTCCTTATGTTTGTCGTTGGGCTTGCCGACGACGACGGTCCGGGTCAAATCGGAGCAGTAACCTTGGTAGTAGGCCCCGAAATCGAGCTTGACGAACTCGTTCGCGCCGATCACGCGGCCGCTCGCGACGCCGTGCGGCAACGCCGAACGTTCGCCGGATGCGACGATCGTGTCGAAGGACGGACCGGAAGCGCCCAGCTTTCGCATGAAGGTTTCCATTTCCGCCGCGACCTCAAGCTCGGTGACGCCGGGTTTGATGAAGCCGAGAATATGCTCGAACGTGCGGTCCGCCACCTCGGCAGCCTCCCGCATGACGCCCAGCTCAGCTTCTTCTTTCACCATGCGCAGCTCCTCGACGATCCCTCCCGCCGGAAGCAATTCTGCCGGTGCATAAGCCTTGACCCAGGACGCGTGCTCCGCGAACGTGACGTGGCGGTCTTCGAACAGAAGCTTCTCGATTCCCCACTCTTTCAGCAGGTCCGCGACGGTCGCCTTGATGTCGGGTCCATGTTCAACGATCTCGTAACCGTGCGCCTGCTTCGGAGCCTGCTCCCGATAACGGAAGTCCGTAATCAGAGCCGCCCGGTCTTCCGACAACAGCAGCACGCCCGACGTCCCCGTGAAACCGGACAAATACCTCCGGTTGACGCCGCTGCCGACCAGCATCGCCGTGGCGCCGGCCTCCGCGATTTTCCCCCGCAAATGGCGAACCCTTGCATTCGGCATCCCGAATCCCCCCTTAATTCCGGATATGATGGAGCAGCGCGGTCAACCCCAATTCGTAGCCTAGCGATCCGAAACCCGAGATTTGACCCACCGCGACAGGAGCCGTAACCGAAACGTGCCGAAACGCTTCCCGCTTGTGGATGTTCGAAAGATGGACCTCGACTACCGGCAAACCGACCGCAGCCAATCCGTCCCGCAAGGCGTAACTGGTGTGCGTAAGCGCCCCCGGATTGATCAGAATGCCGTCATGCCTTCCGTAAGCGGCATGGATGGCGTCGAGCAGCGCGCCTTCATGGTTGGATTGGAAAAATTGCAGCTCCGCTCCGAGACGATCCCCATGCTCCCTGAGCCTGTTTTCGATGTCCTGCAGCGTCATGGAGCCGTAAATCCCCGGCTCCCGAATGCCGAGCATGTTGAGGTTCGGTCCGTTCAATACGAGTATACTGGGCATAAGGTCGAATTCTCCTCCGCTTCCGCAGCCTTCCAGCCGGTATCGTTCACCAGAAGATTGTATCACAGCGGGAAGCGGAAGATAATCCCTTTATGGGGACGGTTAAGCGCCGGCCAGCTTCCTTTCGCGTTTCACGTCTTCATGGTACTCGAATGCGATGCTGTAACCGATGAACAGTCCCCAAACCGTAAAGAGGCACAAATCCGTGAGAATGCTGTTCCATCCGATTTTCCTGAGCGGCGGAACGGCCCCGATCGCGGGACCGACCGCCAGGTAGAACACGGCCCACCAAGCCGCACCGAACATCAGCCCCGGCAAGGGGCCCCGCAACGGCTTGAGCAAAGCGTAATAGACAAACGCTGCGACAATGGACATGACGATGAACAGAACGTATCCGACCGTCTGCCAGTAACCGCTTGCCAGTGCGCTTCGCCGGACCCACGGATCCGCCAGGAAAGCCGCCGGCACGCTGGTAAAATTCAGCGCTACGGCCAGCCAGCGGACGAACCCCCAAATGATTCCGGCAAAAAAGCCGATTTTCAGGCAATAGGCAATAGGCTCCGTTACGGCACCTTCCCCGCCGCGCCGGGAAGAGGTCGTTCCCGTTTCCTCGCCTTGGCGGGATGAGCCCGTTCCCGCGTCCTCGCCGCCCCGCGGGGAAGAGGCCGCGCCTGCGTCCTCCCCGCCCCGCCGGGAATCGGAAGTACCCGACATTCGATCCACCTCGATTCCATGCAAATGTTACCTTTAGGCTTCCCGCTCCCTTTCTTCCTTACTCCCCATACCGGCGGCCTCGTTGCCTGTGGCAATCTCCCATGCGATCTTGTAAAATAGATGTACATTCGAATGAAGCAGGTGAAAAGGCATGTCCCAAACGCCCGCCGTTTACGGCGGACAAGCCGTGATCGAAGGTGTCATGTTCGCCGGCCGGCACGTGAACGTGACGGCAGTCCGGCGCAAGAATCAGGAAATCACCTTCTACGAAGTTCCGAGGAAAGCTTCGTCCTCGTTCGTCAGAACCGTCAAGAAAATCCCGTTTATCCGCGGCATCGTCGGCATCGTCGAATCCGCGGCCAAGGGCTCCCAGCATCTGACCTACTCCGCCGAAGCTTACGCCGAAGACGAAACGGGACCGGACGAGGCCCCGGCCGAGAAGAAGGAAACATGGAACCTCACGATGATCCTCGGCGTCGCGGCGGTCGGCGTGCTGTCCTTCCTCGTCGGGAAATTCGTGCTTACCCTCGTGCCCGCGGCTTTGGAAGACATGATCTTCGGACGGGCATTCGAGAATAGAATATTACACAACCTGCTTGAAGGCGTTATCAAAATCATTCTTCTCCTCGCCTACTTGTGGGGGATCTCCCAGACACCTTTAATCAAACGCCTGTTTCAATACCACGGAGCCGAGCACAAGGTCATCAGCGCCTTCGAGGCCGGTCATGAGCTTACGGTCGAGAACGTCCAGAAGATGAGCCGGCTCCATTACCGCTGCGGCAGCAGCTTCATCATCTTCACCGTAATCGTCGGCGTCATCATTTATTCCTTTTTCAGCTGGGACTCCATGGGAGAACGTCTTCTGCAGCGGATCCTGCTGCTGCCCCTCGTGCTTGGCGTATCGTATGAAGTGCTGCGGGCCACGAATGCCGTACGGGACATTCCCGTGCTCCGCTGGCTCGGCTATCCCGGCCTCTGGCTGCAGCTGCTGACCACCAAGGAACCGACAGACGACCAGGTTGCCGTTTCCATCGCTTCGTTTAACCGGATGAGAGAATTGGACCGACAGGTGAATCCCGTGCAGCAATCCGTCAGAGTTTGACTTTAGAGGAGGAATCGCTTTGCAAAGCCGTTTCCACCCGATGTTTTACGTGATCCTGCCGCTTGCCGTGTTAGGTTTCGCGACCCAGTTCGAAACGCTGGTCCGATCGCTTGTCGTGCCGATCGCGATTATCGCAGTGCTGTTCGTCCTCTATTTCGTGATGCAGAAACGCCCCATCCGCCACCGCAATGCCCGGCCTGCTCCGCGGCAGACGCGGCGGCAGCCGGAGAAGTTAAAGCCGAAACGTCAGGCTTCCCCGTTCCGGGTCATCGAAGGACGCAAGAACCGGGACGACGAGGAGCCGCCCCGCTACCACTGAACAACCCCCCTCAGAAGAGACGCGAAGCTCTGCAGCTTGTTCCGAGAGTTCGATAAAGTAAGGGGGAGCCCCCGAGAATGGAAACCGCCTCACTGCCGATCGCCGGCAGGAGGCGGTTTTCCGTATCCGATCAGTTCGGCTTGACCTCGGTCCTGAGCTTGCCCGTTCTCCGGTCCCACAGGCGGAAAAACTTCTGCCCCGCCGCAAGGCCCGCTTCGTAGAGGCCTGCGCTCGCCTCCGGTTTCAGGTCGAATTGGGTCGTTTCCACCCCCATCGTGGGAATCCGAATCGTGCGGACCCACTTCTGCTCTTCGATATAACGTTCGTCATGCGCCCCGAGCATCGTTTCGAACATCGCCTGGAACATGGTGATCGGGCCCGAGATCCGATGCTGCTTGGCTTCCGTGCGCCCGATCATTTGGAAGCCGATAACCGGAATCGCGTTCTCTTCCGAAGCGTCTTTCTCGAACAGCCACAGTGGAAAATTACTCAGCAGCCCCCCATCCACGATGTAGGAGAACCTTGCCCGGACGGTTTCCCGCGAGCGGGCCTTCCTCGGACGAAGCGGCTGCCGGAGTACGACCGGGTCGAAGAAATACGGTATGCTGGTGCTCATCCGGATCGCTTTGGCGACCGGAAACCGGGACGGATCCATCCCGTACTCCGCGATATCGTCCGGCAGCACGAGCAGCTTGCCGTTCGTAATGTCCGAGGCAATGATCCGGACTTTCCCCCCGGGCAAATCGCCGAACACGCGCACTCCCTTCGCGGCCAGCAATCGTGCGACCCATTCCTCCAGGGCATCCCCTGCGTAAAGCCCCTTGCGCAGCAGCAAGCGGACGGCTGGACCGATGATACTCACGTTGAAAATGGGAGCCCGCTGCATGAACGACTTGAACGGCGTCGACTGAATAATCTCCCTCATCTCCGTCGCCGTATATCCTGTCGCCACAAGCGCGGCCACGATGCTGCCGGAGGAGGTCCCGGCCACCCGGTGGAATCGGACGCCAGCCATTTCGGCGGCGCGAACCGCGCCGGCAAGCGATATTCCCCTGACCCCGCCGCCTTCGAAAACCGCGTTGACCAGCGTCGATTCCACGGGTCATCCCCCTTTTCGCTCCCGAAGCCTCATAAGCCCAATCTATGCGGGCATTCCCGCCTCTAAAACCAGATGGCAAAAAGAACCCGGCAAAACGCCTCGAAGCTTGTCTTTTTTTGAAGATAAAGTCAAAGGGAGGCCTCCGATAACGACAAAAAAACCGCCCGTGCCGGGAAGGCATGAGGGCGGCAAAGGCCGTAAAACCATGGATGGTCAGCGGATCGCGAGCGGGCTGTTCTGGACGGATGCAGCCGGCTTTCGGCATACTCGTTGCCCAGGCGCCCCGCGATGATATACGGATATCCGTGGCCGAGAATGCGGTTCGGATCGTCGTTGCGTCCCCGGTCGCGTCCGTGATCGAGTCCCCTTGAAACAGGATCGTTCTTGGCGAAACGTTGCGGCTCATCTTCTCCGTCGCCTCTCCCAAGTCAAACGCCGATGCCATCCTTCTCGGACGGACAGACGTTTTGCCGCAGCGATCCGGAGGAGCATCGTGCGAACGATGCTTCCATGAATCATTCATAAAAACGGACTATCCCCGGCCATCCGTGGATGAGCGGCCAATAGTCCCGTTTCAATCGTTCTCCAGTTCTGCGCGGATCCGCTGCAGCTCCGCCTGCCGGGATTCGTCCCGGTTGAAGTACTCGACCAGCGTCTCGATGCAGGTGATCGAATCCCAGCTCAAGTGGTGCTCGATTCCTTCCACGTCGCGGTAAATGTTCTCTTCCTGCACGCCGATCATTTTCAAGAAAGATTCGAGCAGATGGTGGCGGTCCACCAGCCGCTTGCCCATTCTCTTGCCCTTGTGCGTCAGAATGAGGCCCCGGTACTTCTCATAGATCAGATAGTTGTCCTTGTCCAGCTTCTGGATCATCTTCGTGACCGATGAGGGGTGCACCTCGAGACCTTCGGCGATATCGGATACCCGGGCGTAACCTTTCTCGTCGATCAGCCGGTAGATCCGTTCCAGGTAATCTTCCATACTCGGGGTCGGCACGCCGAGCCCCCCTTTCCTCACGGTCGCTTGCTTAATGTATCATACACTGCTCCGGGGGCGGGGGGCAAGTCCGGTATCGGCGGAAACGGCCTAAAACTTCAACCACTCCGGCGTAATGCTCTGCAGCCAGATCGTGATGATGATCATCCGGTCCGTGAACAGCAGAATGCCCATCGCGACCATGAGGGCGCCGCCGATTTTCATCATCGTACCCGAATATTTCAGGATCCACCGGGTGGAGCCGATGAAGAAGGCCAGCACGAAAAAAGGAACGGCGAACCCGAGCGAATAGGCCGTCGTAAGCCCTGCCCAAGTTCCGGGGTTACTCGCCGCGAGCAGGATGATCGAGGACAGGATCGGCCCAATGCAAGGAGACCAGCCGGCCGAAAAACCGACCCCGAATACGAACGAGCCCAAATAACCCGCGGGTCTGGAGGAAACGTTGAGCTTGCGCTCCTTCAGCAGCAGCTGCGGCTGGAAAACCCCGAGCAGGAACAAGCCCATCAGCACGATGAGAATGGCCGAGATTTGCCGGATGACGTCCTGGTATTCCCGGAATGTCTCCGCGAAGGCGTTGGCGCCGTACCCGAGGGCGAAAAACACCATGGAGAAGCCGAGAATGAAAAAGAACGTATGCGCCATCGTTTTCACGCGGACTTGCGCGCTCGTATCCGTCTTGATCTGCGTCACGGAAATCCCGGTGATATAAGACAAATAGGAAGGATACAAGGGCAGGCAGCAAGGGGAAATGAACGATGCGAAGCCCGCGGCGAAGGCGATTCCTACGTTAACGTCGGCCATGCGGACGGTCCCTCCTTTCTTATACGCGCGTCATGCGGGTTCTCAGCGTGAGCGATACGATGAGCATGGCGATCAGCAGAAGCACGACCGTCCCGCCAGGCGCCAGATTCCACACGCCTGCGATCCAGAGGCCGGCCACGACGGCCGCCTCTCCGATCGCGACCACGATGACCACCGCTTGCCGGAAGCTTCGCGACAAAGCCAGGCTGCATGCGGCCGGAATGGTGAGCAGCGCGGAAACGAGCAGCGCGCCGACGATTTTGATCGCGGCGCTGATGACCAGCGCCGTCAGGATGCTGATCATGCTGTTGAAATAGCGGACGGGCAGTCCGTTCACGGCCGCCGCGTCTTCGTCGAAGGAGAGCAGGAACAGCTCCTTGCGGTGCAGCAGCACGACCGCGAGCACGACGGCGGTAACGGCCGCGATGACGATCAAGTCCACTCCGTCCAATGTGTAGATGCTGCCGAACAGGTAGGAATTCACGTTCAGGTTGAAACTCATGCCGAGCGTGAACAGAATGGACGCCAAAGCGATACCGCCCGACATGATAATGGCGATCGACAGCTCCGCGTACGTGCGGTACGTCCGGCGGAGCTTCTCGATTCCGAAAGCGGCGGCAATGGCGAATACAAGCCCGACGGCGACGGGGTAGACGCCGACAAGGAACCCGAGCGCAACGCCGGCGATGCTGACATGGGAGAGCGTGTCCCCGATCATGGCGAGACGTCTCAGCACGAGAAACAGCCCCATGAGAGGGGCTGTCACCGCAATGAGCGCGCCGCCGATAAGCGCTCTCTGGAAAAATTCCGCGGTAAGCAGATCCAACGGTCGTTAACCTTCTTTCCGTAAGGTATGAAGCAGGTCCGTTTCCGCGCAGTCTTCGAGATCATGCGAATGGCGAACATAGAAAGACAATTTGCCGGTCCTCTCCTTCGGTTCTTCCCCAAGGTAGGAGCGCACCATATCCATATCGTGGGACACCATCAAAAACGTAATGTCATGCTTCTGATGCATGTGGCGGATCAGATGGAAAAAGTTCATTTGCGTTTCGGCGTCGATCCCGGTCAGAGGCTCGTCGAGTATGAGCAGCTTGGGGTTGCTGATCAGCGCCCGTGCCAGAAACACCCGCTGCTGCTGGCCCCCGGACAGCGCTCCAATCCTCTTGTCCGCCAAATCCTCGATTTGCATCGTGCGGAGCGCGTCGTCGCAGCGGTGCTGGTCCTCCCGGGTCACCCTCCGGAACAGCTTCCTACGCCCGAACAAGCCGGACAGGACCACTTCGCGCACGGTGGCGGGAAACAACGGATTGAACTGGCTGCGTTGCGGCACGTAACCGATCAGATGACGATCCTTGAATTGGTCTGCCGGCGCGCCGAACAGCTCGATCCGTCCGGAATCCGGCTTCAGCAGTCCGACGATCAGCCGCAGAAGCGTCGATTTGCCCGCGCCGTTCGGACCGATCAGGCCGATGAAATCCCGTTCCTTCACGCTGAAGGACAGGTCCGTGAGCACGGGTTTCGCGCCGTAGGAGAACGAAACGCGGTCCAGCGTGATGATTTCGCGATGGCAGCCGGGTTGAACCGCGGGGGCAATCGTCATGGCGTTATTCTCCTCCTTCCCGTCGGGGCCCGTTCGAACGTTTTCCTTCTATTGTAATGCCTTCTGCAGGTTTTGCAAATTGCGCCTCATCAAGCTGAAATAGTCTTCTCCGGCCTTCTCCTGCTCCGGCGTGAGCCCTTCCAGCGGATTGAGCACGAGCGTTTCGGCGTTCGTCTCCTTGGCGATCGTCTCGGCCAGGTTATTGGACACCAGCTCTTCGAAAAAAACGGCCTTGATTCCTTTATCCTTGATGAATTGGATGATATTCACCATGTCCTGCGCTCTCGGCTCCGCTTCCGGCGACAATCCCATGATCGCCGTCTGATGCAGCCCGTAATCCCGGCACAGGTAGGCGAAAGCCTGGTGGGACACGACGATGTCGCGGCCTTGGTACGGCGCAAGTCCGGCGGCGAACTCCGCGTCGAGCGCGTTCAGCTTGTCTTTCAGCGCGTTGTATCGGCTCTCATAGGCGTCCTTATGCGCCGGGTCTGCTTGAAGGTAGGCGTCCCGGATATTCCCGGCCATAAGAAGGGCCGATTTGGGGCTTACCCACGTATGCGGATCGACGTCCAAGGCATGCCCGTCATGCGCTTGTTCTCCTTCTTCGCTCGCATGGTCGTGCTCGTCCTCCGGCGCTCCCTCGATCAGCGCGATGCCCCGGCTGGCCTCCACTTTCAGCAATTGGCTGCCCGAGCCCGCGCCGCTTAAGAAATCGTCCGTCCAGCCTTCCAGTCCCGCGCCGTTATAGACGAATAGCCGGGCCTTCGAGGCCAACTGGAGATCTTGGCTTTTGGGCGTCCAATCGTGCGGCTCGACGCCCGCGGGGACCAGGTTCACGACATGCGCGTCTTCCCCGCCGATTTCGGAGGCGAGAAAATAGAGCGGATAAAACGTGGTCACGACATTCACTTTGCCGTCGGCGAGGGAATCGCTCGACCTTCCGCAACCGCCAAGCACGAGGGCCGCGGCCAGCACGGCAACAAGCGCGGGAAGGAATGCCGGGCGAAAACGACCGTTCATTACACTGGAAATCGTCATATTCTACCCCTTAATCGTAAATATTATGATTAGGATTATAGAGTCGCCATTATCCGATGTCAATAAAAAAGACGGGCCGCGCTCGCCCGCAAGCGACGCTTGCTCGTCTTTTTCGCCGGCCGTACGATGTTTAATTTACATTGTATCCGTAATAATAGATACCGCTATTCGCCGTATAATAAACAGCGACGTAAATAGAGCCAGTCGAGGCCGTGCTGAACCATACGGTGGATTCTCCGACCGGCTTCGTCGCAATAACACTGCCATTGCTGTCCAATACAGACATCGACATCCCGGAATAGCCGCTCAAGAAATGCGATCCGGAGGGCACATTGGTGATCTTCCAATAGTCGACCGTATCGCTGCTGTTGACGGATCCGCCGGCTCCTTGTCCGTAATTGTAGACGTTGGCTTGCCCTAGGGTGTTATTCGACTCGGTTTCGCTCGCAGCGAACGCGGTGGTCGCAAAGCCAAGCAGCATAGCCATCGACAACATCCACAGTCCAATCTGTTTGCGCAAAACCTTTTTCATCATTCTCCACTCCCTCTTATGATCAAAAGATTCCGGCCGACAGATCTATTATAATCGTTAATAACTGAAATTTTTGTCATATTGTCCCTTGCACCGATAGGGACCTTCCGAATATCATGAAAGCCCTCACATACCAGAAGTTTGACTCATTCTTGGGATTCCGCATACCGATATATCGAAGAAAGACTACTTTTTCGTAAAATTTACGAAAAAGTAGTCTCCGACAAACATCCGTTCTTATTTCACCACGGCACCGTTGGGCATGCTGTCCGGCACCGTCGCCAGCGTCAGCTGTCCGTCCTGCGACGCCGCGAGAATCATCCCCTGCGACAGCTCGCCGCGAAGCTTCACCGGCTTCAGGTTCGTCACGCAGATCACTTTGCGTCCAATCATTTCTTCCGGCTTATAATGCATGGCGATGCCGGAGACGACTTGCCGACGCTCGAAGCCCAGATCGAGCTGCAGCTTCAGCAGCTTGTCGGCCTTCGGAATCGGCTCGCAGGCGACGACTTGCGCGACGCGCAGCTCCACCTTGGCGAAATCGTCGATGCCGATTTCCGGCTTCGACTCCGGCGCCTCCGCGGGCGGTGCCGCCGGTGCCGCTGCGGCACCGCCGCCTGCTTCTTTCCCCGGCTCGGGGGCCGGCGCGGGTGCGCCTCCCTGCATCGCCTGGGCGATCCAGGCGATTTCGTCCGCCATCTCCAGGCGGGGGAAGAGCGGCTCGCCTTTGTGGACCCGCGTTCCCGCGAGCGCGCCTCCGAACGACCGCAGCGACTCCCAAGCCGTATGACCGCCTTCCTCGATGCCGAGCTGCTCCCACATCCGGCGAGGCGTATGCGTCAGGAACGGCTGGATCAGGATCGACACGAACCGGAGCGTTTCCGCCAGATGCCCCATGACGGAAGCCAGTGCCGGCCGCTGGGCTTCGTCCTTCGCGAGTCCCCAAGGCTGCGTCTCGTCGATGTACTTGTTCGTCCGGCCGACCAGCGCCCAGATCGCCGAGAGCGCAACGGAAAACTCCATGTTTTCCATCGCGTTCTCCACCTTCTCCACCGTGAGATGAGCCATCGATTCCAGCTCCTCGTCGAACGGCGTGGCGCCTTTCTCGAACGCCGGGATTTCCCCGCCGAAGTATTTGTCGATCATCGCCACCGTGCGGTTGAGCAGGTTGCCGAGATCGTTCGCCAAGTCGTAGTTGATCCGCTCCACGAAATTGTCGGGCGTGAACGTGCCGTCTGAGCCGAAAGGCACTTCCCGCATCAAATAATACCTCAGCGCGTCCAATCCGTAGCGGTCGATCAGCGTGACGGGGTCGACGACGTTCCCTTTGGACTTGGACATTTTGCCGTCCTTCATGAGCAGCCAGCCGTGCGCGAATACCTTCTTCGGCAGCGGAAGTCCCAGCGCCATGAGCATGATCGGCCAGTAAATCGTGTGGAATCGGACGATTTCCTTGCCCACCAGGTGCACGTCCGCCGGCCAGAAATCGCGGAACCGCGATTCGTCCTCCGAACCGTAGCCCAGAGCCGTGATGTAGTTGGACAGCGCGTCGATCCAGACGTAGATCACGTGCTTCGGATCGCCGGGAACGGGCACGCCCCAATCGAAGGTCGTCCGCGAGACGGCCAAATCCTCCAGGCCCGGTTTGATGAAATTGTTGATCATTTCATTGCGGCGGGACTCCGGCTGGATGAACTCCGGGTGCTCCTCGTAATAGGCGAGCAGGCGGTCTGCGTATTTGCTCATGCGGAAGAAATAGCTTTCCTCCTGCACCCATTCCACCGGACGTCCGCAATCGGGACATTTGCCGTCCACCAGCTGGCGCTCCAGGAAGAACGCTTCGTCCGGCGTGCAGTACCATCCCTCGTACGTGCCTTTGTAGATGTCCCCTTGCTCGAGCAGCTTGGCGAAAATCTTCTCGACCGCCTGCTTGTGCCGGGGTTCGGTCGTTCGGATGAAATCGTCATTCGAGATTTCCAGCTTCCGCCATAATTCCTGAATGCCGGCCACGATATCGTCCACGAAACGCTGCGGCGTTTTGCCGGCTTCCTTGGCTTTGCGTTCGATTTTCTGCCCGTGTTCGTCCGTCCCCGTCAAATACCGCACCCGGAAGCCGCGAAGACGTTTGTATCGCGCCATAGCGTCGCCTGCTACCGTCGTGTAAGCATGCCCGATGTGCAGCTTGTCGCTGGGATAATAAATCGGCGTCGTAAGGTAAAAGGTTCGTTTTTCGTTCTTGTCGCCCATGTTCAGCCCATCCTTCATTCGTTAGTGGGAAAACAACAAAAGCTCCCGTCCCTATGGGACGAGAGCTGCCGCTCACGCGTTACCACCCAAGTTCCCCCCTTTCTCGCGAAAGGAGGCTCAGCCGGTCGAATCGACCGCATCCGTTATCGCCGGACAACCGCGCCGCGGACTTACGGAACGCCGAATACGCTCCCGCTCGTCCGAGGATCCTCCAGGACCATGTTCCGAAGCCGTCCCATGCCGGCTCTCAGCTTCCCCGGCTCTCTGGAATAGGCGATCGCCCCGTACTTATCCGTTCATCGGATTCCTTTATGGAAGTTCTTGACTTGCCCCCAATATACCGAAGCCGGCGATCCGTGTCAAGCCGAATCGCCGCGCGGCGGCACGGGGTCTAATCCGCCCGGGTGGAACGGATGGCATTTGCAGATCCGTTTCACGGCCAGGTAAGACCCTCTCAAGGGGCCATGTACTTCGATCGCTTCGAGCGCATATTGCGAGCACGTCGGCGCGAAGCGGCAGGTCGGCGGCTTCAGCGGGGAAATGAACTTGCGGTAGAACCGGATCGGCGCCTGCAGCGTCCTACGCGCGATCACGGCGATTTCCCGCCCGGAGCCGCCGAGCCTTCGGGCGATTCCCTGCATTCGCTGCAATAGCCGTAAATTTCGAATTTATGCTTGACAACCTGAAATCCGCCCGGCACTTCCGTCGCCGGCATCGGACAGGACCGGATCGGCAGCGTCTTCTCGCAATGCAGGCAGATCATGTGGTGGTGATGGTGGGGCTCCTCGCAGCTCAATTTGAACTTGACGCCTTCTTCGAAGACGAATTGTTCCACGATTCCCAAATCCAACAGTACCCGCAGGTTGCGGTAAACGGTATCGAAGCTGAGCCCCGGGTAAACCCGCTGCATATGGTCGTATACGTCCTTCGGCGTCAAATAGCCTGAGGTTGACGCGAACAGCTGGGCGAGCGTGCGCCGCTGTTCCGTAATCCTCAGTCCTTTATCCGCCATCTGCCGTACGATCCGTTCCGTTTCTCCCATTCGGCATCCTCTCCTGACCGGTTCCGGCTTCCCCGTCCTTCACCCCGCAACGGAGGAAGGGCGCTTTACGCGAACCACGTGTTGACGCTCCAGACGAGCCCTGCCAAAGACAAGGCGGACAAGCCCAGGAACAGGCCGCCCTGCCCCTTCCGGTGCTGGAACAGCCGTAAGACGCCCAGGCTGAGGAAAGAGCCGATCAGCAAAATAAACACCACGCCCGTTACGAACAGCGCAGGCGAAACGTTCGAAACATCGACCAAAGTCACTTTGATTGCCCCTTTACCCCGCCCAACCCGTGGACGGCGGTATCCGTTTATGCTTGGAATCCATGCATTCTCTAGCATTATACCGATTCAGGGGCGAATAAACAATTCCACTTCCTCTCTGTCGGCCGGCCGACGGCGAAAATGGATCAGAATCCGGTCCTCCTTCTGTTCGGCCACTCCCGTTCGCGGAAACACCCGGCAGGGAAAACGGATGGCGTGGATCCGCTGCTCCGGAAGTCCTTCCACTTTCAGACGTTCGGACGTCGCGAACAATCGAAGGCTGCGCATGTCGGTATTATTGGGCAGTCGAACCGTAACCGTCAGCTTCTTCGCGTTTTTGACCGTGTCGATTTGAACGAGCGAACTCGTTTCCATTTTGGCGCTTTCGGGACGGTCCTTCATCAGCCCTCGGACGATTTTGTCCAGCCATTCCCCGTCGTCTTGTTTCTCCCATTGTTCCACTAACTTCCAGGGCAAATCCTTGCCCAGCCAATTGCGGATTTCGCTCCAGTCCGGCAACGGCCCGCTTCCGAAAAAAGACGCCATGCGCGTCCCCCCCGTCGTAAACTTCCGTATCTCCATCCTATTCCGGAGCCGCGGAATCCGTGTCGCGGGCGGAGGACGGCGCACCTCTGGGCATCCGCCTTCATACACTGTACCAAGACCCCACCGCCAAAGGAGGCGTTGCGCCCATGCCAAGCATCGTCGGAGCCGTAAAAATAGTGAGCGCAAGCGGGGCCACTGTCGTCCAATTCGGGGATGCCCTGCAGATTCGACCTGTGAGCACATCCAAGACATACGCAGGAGCGGGTTCGTTCCTCACGGGCGATTTGTCCCGAACCGCCAATGCCGTGAGCGCTACGAATACGAACGATCCGGACATACAAGACGACTCCCCCAACCAAGTCGGCGGTGGCGCGGGAGGGACGGTCGTCTAATGGCGTGGAACATTTACCAGAACATCTCGATCAACTATATCCGGGTGGATTCCGTGACCAACTCTTCCGTTCTCCAGATCGGCAGCTCCGGCAGCATCCAGGCGCTGTCCCAGCTGTACAATACGGGAGGCTTCACCGGTCCGGCCCCTCAACTGACGGGGACGACCGCCCAGGAAGTGTCATTGGTGAGACTGCCGCTTCCCGTCTGAAAGGAGGCTTAGCCGATGTCTGCCGTCTACAATTGGCCCTATCCCTTCCCTGACGGGCCGGAAATCGCTCAGCGGCTTGCGCAGGCCGAACAAACCATCCGTCAGTTGACCGACCGGATCGGTCAACTCGAGCGGCAGTTGGAAGAACTGCGGAATAAACCGTCGCTGCACGTCGCATACCATTTCGACCAATTGAAGGTGAACGAATTGAAAGGCACGCTTAACGTCGGCCTATCTCCCCAAGGCGTTCAGGGCATCGATTCGTTCGAAACGCCCTTCACCGGCAATTGGCAGGTCACGAACGGAATGACGGCGGACGAAGCGGCTCAGCCGATCGGGCAGCTGCAGCAGCAGATGCTCGATTACATGGATCGGGAAGGACCGGGCGTGCTGTTCGGATTGGAGCAGAAATACGGCGTATCTCTCGGAGAAGACCATCGGCAGCGGGTATTGAACGATGTCAAAACCCAGTTGAAGGATCGGGTTCACTATTATGCCAAAACCTCGCCTTATCCGGCCGTGGGAACCGAAGAAGAACGGCGCCTCTGGGGCCAGTCGGTCATCGACAAGACGACGAAGGACGTCGGGATTGCTTTGACCACATATGTGGAAAGTTGGAAAGAAAAATACGGAGAGGGAGGCAAGAAACAATCATGAGACAAGGAGAGTTCCCGGTCGACCCGATCGTCATGAACGTGACGAACGGCCCCGTTTACGTCGGATCGATCCGGGTAATCGGAGCGGCGAGCTCCGCGGCCATCCTTGTGGGAGACGCGGAGTCCTTCCATCTCTACTCCTATTTCGACACTCCTGCCGAATCCTTGATCGTTGGACCGCTCGCCCCTCTGCCGCCCATGCCGGAAGAAGATATCGAATGAGCGTACAGAAAAGACTGTCCCGGGTCGGATCGTTAAGAATCGACAGCCTATTGTTCTCCACCGTGGCCCAACTGGGGGACAACGTCTTTACGGAGCTGAACAGCAAAGCCATCGCCCTGGCGCGGGCCATTCCCGATTTCGAGGGGGACGAAACCCGCTTCGCCGCCTACCCGATTTTCTTCCTCCCTCTGCGGGAGCTCCGGGGGGGACCGACGGTCCGGTTCAGCAGCCGGAGTCCCTGCGGCGAAATTCACGTCGGATCCGTGCGCGCCGTGGTCGCGGGGACTTCTTGCCTTCTCCGGCTCGGGACCTCGGAGACGTTTTTCGCCGAATCGCGAATCAAGCACATCCGGCAGTTCAACGACCGGATCGGGACATCCGCTGAATTCAGGGAACAGCAGCCGTCATAGGTGCAAACGCACAGGACAGCGATTGCCCTCCGCCATATGCTGAGACTGTGATACGACATCACAAACCTTTTACTCGGGAGGGTTGCACAATGGGTTACCCGATCGCAGGTGCTGGCGTCGGTTGTTATCCGGGATTCGGCTTCGGCGGCGCGGCGGCTTTCGTGCTTGTTCTGTTCATCCTTTTGGTCATCATTCTCAGAGCCGGAGTTTTCATCTAAAGCGCACCCTTCGCTCCGATAACCTTGCCGCGCCGCGGCAAGGTTTCCTTGAAGGTGTAGCCCCGCGGTTGCCGGGGCTCTTTTTTTTCATCGAAATATAAAAAGGGCTGACCAGAACCCTTCTGATCAGCCGTTTCTTGGAATTAGATGAAGACACCTGCGCGAAGGATGATGACCAGCAAAATGAAAAGAACGAGCGCGAATGTCGCAGCACCGCCGAAGCCGTATCCCGGATAACAACCGACGCCTCCGTATCCTACTCCGTAACCCACGAGATCACCGCCTTGATCGGATTGTGATTTGTCATCACATCCCTAACATATGGCAAGGACGAAAGTTCGGTCCATACAAGCGCATAGATCGGTCGGCTTTTCCGCACCAGCCCGGCATGCCCGCTTAACCGTTCGCGTTCATGGGAATCTTGCCGAGCTTCACCGCGATCTGGAGCTGCAAGCGGTCCTCGGAATCGTCCAGCGAGACGCCGAGGATGTTCTGGATTTTCTCCAGCCGGTAGACGACGGTATTGTAATGCGCGGACAGCTTCTCGCTTGTCAGTTTGATGTTGCCGTTGCAGCGGAAGAACATTTCCAGCGTCTCGGACAACCTCCCGCCGCCTTTGTGATCGGCTTGACGCAACGGATGGAAATACCGGTCCAGGAACTGCTCCCTCTCCGCGCCGGAAGGAATCATGAACAGAAGGGAATACACGCCCAGTTTTTCGTAAGTAAGAAGATCGTCCTTCATCCCGCAAATTTCCGAGATTTGCCGCGTTCGAACCGCCTGCATCCAACTCCCGTGGATGCCCGCGGGTCCCGGTACGGCCCTGCCGGCGAACATCCGGATATCCTGGCCTTCTACCAAAGGGCGCAATTCGTAGAGCAAACGCTCGAGCAGCCTTTCGGACGCGCCCGCGTCATCGGAACTGGGTTCGGAAGGCATCGGCACGACCAGCGCAAGATCCTTGCCGATCGGCGAAGCAAGCAATTCTTCGGCGCCGCGAAACTTCTCGGACCGAATACGGCGGGCGTATTCCCGGAGCATCTCCGGGACGGGGCCGGGAACCGGCCAGGCGACCAGCACCGCGCAGAGCGGGGTTTCCTCCGGCAAGCTGCAGCCGGCGACGTCCGCCCGCTGTCTCCAATCCGCCTCCGAGACGATTTTGCCGGAAATCCAATCCTGGAGGAATTGATCCAGATATTTGCCTTCCACTTCCTTCACGGCATCCATATTGGCCATTTCCATGCCGGCTAAAGCGGCCATCCGCTCAATGCTATACGTATCCAGCTGGGTAATTTCCTTGTCGCGTTCGAGCAGCACGAGGCAGGCCTGCTTCGAGCGCCGAACGGGAATCGCGCTGACGTAAACCCGGCTGCCTCCGACGGCGTTCGCGAAGCCGCTTCCCGAAATGCGGCCGATATGGCGGAAAGCCAATGCTTGCGCCATCGTCCAAGCCTCGGAGGGATCCATCGCGCGAAGGCTCAAAGACTGCCATGTTTTGCCGCTCTCGCGGATAATGGCCACGGGGTTGTGAAGCAAGGTTTCCACCGCGTCAAGGAACGGCTCGATACCGCTTCCCTCCAATAACAGGCGGGCGATCGTCTGGATCCGGTTCTGCAAATCGGCCAATTGGTCCGCTTCCTCACCCGGAATCCACCCGGAAGCTCCAGAAGGCGGCGGAATCAACGATCCTTGAAATGATTCCTTGCGGGGCATCATCGCCATGGCTATCCCTCCTTGGGTCGTCGAAGAAGTCCAGCGTTTCATATCGGACTGCAGCTTTACAATTATGTGATAATTTCTAACACAAATGAATTGTTAATGTATTCATCTGATCATTATTGTAATGTTATGTAACATTAAAATCAAATATTTTGACAAAAATAGTGGGAACAAGTTGCGGATATTTCACTGCGTTATGTTAGGTAACATGCTCGGCAAATAAAAAAGAAGCCGTTCCATGCCACAAACGGTTACACAGAACGGCTTCTTATGCGATTGCTTATGGCCGCGGGTACCCGCAAGCAGCGCAGAACTTCGCGGCCTCGCCGACCTGCGCCCCGCAGGACGGACAAGCCGCGGCCTCCGTCCGGGCGCGGTCCTCATCCCCCGGATCAACGGACGCCGGCCTTCCCGGTTCGCTCCAAGCGGGAGCCCGCTCCCCGTCTTGCGGCAACCCGACATCGGCCCAATCGGAGGCGGAAGGAGCCTCCTCCTGCCCGTCGCTTCGCATGGACTCCTCGATCGTTTCCGGGTGCGGGGACGAAGAGCCGTCTCCCATCGGCTCGGACGGCTCCGCCTGAACCGGCGGTTCCGGGAACGGATTCCCGCACGACGGGCAGAAGCGGGTATCATACGGCACCTTCTTGCCGCAGACGCATTCTTTCTCGTTGCGAAGCTGCATGATTCGCTGCTCGAGCGCTTCGATTTCGGCACGGATCGCGACGATTTCCTCGCAGGCGGGAATGACCGCGGACTCCGCCTTGGACAGATCCTTGGCCAGGTAACCTTCGAATACGGCTTCCCCCATCGTCGCGTACAGCTTCTCTATTTCTTTGCGCTTACTCGAAACTTGGGCATGCAGCCGGGTGATTTCCACCGTTTGCTGCGCTTTTTCGGTTGCGGTGGACACGCCTTTGCTGACGGTCTCCGTTATTTTTCGGAACAGACTCATCTGAACGCCTCCTTCTCCGATGTTATTATCTCATACGCGGACGTACGAAACATGGTTCCCGAATCGGATATCGCGGTGACCGGGGTCCCGAATCCCCGGAGCAACCGCGGGACTAGGGATTTCCGGACGGCCTCCTCCTGTAATCGGTCGGCGTGCAGCCGAACCATTTCTTGAACGCCTTGGAAAAGTAAAGCGCATCGGGATAGCCGACGGAAGCGGCAACCTCCTCGACCGTCAGCGCCTCCCGAAGCAGCAGCTTGGCGCGGTCCATGCGCAGCTTCTGCAAATAGCGGATCGGCGCCATCCCCATCTCGCTGCGGAAAAGCTTCGTGAGGTGCGTCCGGTGGTAACCGAGCTCCCTCGCCATCCGGGCGATGGACACGTTCCCCGCCAACTGAGCTTCCATCCAGCGGGCGGCGCGGTCCGCCTCTCTCGCCGCGATCCCCGCGCGTCCGTACGACGGAGGACCCTCCGGCCGGTTCCGCTTCGCCCAGCACGCGAACGCCAAGCCGAGCCACCCTTCCGCCTCCCATCCCGCCGTCCAATCTCCGCTCCGAAAGCTGCGATCGATCGCTTGCGCCGCTTGAAGCGCCGTTTCTCCGCCGCCGATGACGACGGGTTGATCGGGGGTCAATCCAGCCGTCTGAATCCAATGCCCGGCTTTCTGCCCACGGAAGGCGATCCAGCGGTATCTCCATGGATCATCCGCGTCGGATTGGTAGGTGTGCAGCTCCCCCGGGAAAATGAAGAAGCTGTCTCCCGCCTTAAGCTCGTACTGCCGGTCCCGGCACCGGTACGTTCCGGTTCCCTCGATCACGGTGTGGACCAAATAATAATCGAGCACCTGAGGCCCCATCCGATGCTCCGGCTCCGTCTGGGAATGCCCCGCGAACAGGACGGTGAGTTCCTCGCCTTCGCGCGGATTCGGATGCACCGCCATCGTGCTGAACCGTTTCTTCACCCGCCGCCCCCCTCTGTCAAGAAAACTACATTATTCCATATGATGAATCTTTCTTTCCATGGCGCGAAGAAGGCGCTTTCCCCTATTCTAAAACGCGTAGGAGCTTCATACAACAGCCTTTTCACAAGGGAGGATCAATATGGCCAAGATTACCTTTCTGGGTGCCGGAAGTACCGTATTCGCCAAAAATGTACTGGGCGACTGCATGCTCACGCCCGCTCTGCAGGATTTCGAAATCGCTTTGTTCGACATCGATCTCGAACGTCTGTCCGATTCGGAGCGGATGCTGAACAACCTTCGCCAGACATCCGGAAGCACGTGCCGAATCAAAGCCTATTCAGACCGGAAGGAAGCTTTGCGCGGCGCCAATTACGTCGTCAACGCCATCCAGGTCGGCGGTTACGCCCCGTGCACCATTACCGACTTCGAGGTGCCGAAGAAATACGGCTTGCGCCAGACGATCGCCGATACGGTCGGGATCGGGGGCATTTTCCGCAACCTCCGGACGATTCCGGTCTTGATGGATTTCGCCCGCGACATCCGCGAGGTATGCCCGGACGCCTGGTTCCTGAACTACACCAATCCGATGGCCGTTCTGACGAACGTGATGAACACCCACGGAGGCGTGAAAACGGTCGGGCTGTGCCACAGCGTCCAAGTTTGCGTAACCGACTTGTTCCGTAACCTGGGTATGGATCCGGAAGGCGTGCAATCCAAAATCGCCGGCATCAACCACATGGCCTGGCTGCTGGAAGTTACCAAAGACGGGGTCGATCTGTATCCGGAAATCAAACGCCGGGCGGCGGAGAAACAAAAAGAAAAGCACCATGACATGGTCCGCCTGGAAATGATGCTGCGGTTCGGGTACTACATCACCGAGTCGTCCGAGCATAACGCGGAGTACCACCCGTACTTCATCAAACGGAACTACCCCGAGCTGATCGAACGGTTCAACATTCCGCTGGACGAATACCCCCGCCGTTGCGTCAGCCAGATCGAGGGCTGGAAGAAAATGCGCGATTCCCTCGTGAACGATCAGAACCTGACGCACGAGCGCTCGCACGAGTATGCCTCGTACATTTTCGAGGCCATGGAGACGAACCGGCCGTTCAAAATCGGCGGCAATGTCATGAATACCGGGCTGATCACGAACCTGCCCCGGGAAGCTTGCGTCGAAGTCCCGTGCCTCGTGGACGCTTCCGGCATCAGCCCGACGTATATCGGCGATCTGCCTCCCCAATGCGCGGCACTCAACCGTACGAACGTCAATACGCAGCTTCTGACGATCGAAGCGGCCATAACGGGCAAGAAAGAGCATATTTACCATGCTGCCCTGCTCGATCCGCATACCTCCGCCGAGCTGTCGATCGACGATATCGTCTCGATGTGCGACGACTTGATCGAAGCCCACGGCGACTGGCTGCCGAAATTCCGATAAGCCTGCAGGCCGGAGAGCGTTGCCTGAATCGAGATCTATACGAAGAGGAGACCGATTCAGGTCTCCTTCTCTTCATCCGCAGATCGCCCGGGCAAAGCCGTGTCTTCCGCCGTTCGCAGCGGCCATCGCCCTATTCTACGCTCGTATTCCCATTACGACTGCCATCCTCCTGGCCCACGCGGCGACAGCGACGCCCAAGAATGTTCCTATAAATCGCAGATAAGCGTAGTTCAGCGATTTGGCGGACGTGGTTTGCATGCACAAGATGACGGAGATCGGCGCCAAAAAAGGGTGTTTGACCCGGCGAGCTTGTCCGCTTCCCAAGCGAATCCGCAAGAGGACGCCATCTTGAGCGAATAAACGGCCAACTCCGCGTACGTCTATCGCGAGAATTCGGAAACAAGCCGGCATCATGCAACCATCACTCTTCATCTTTCCACTTTTCCAGAAACGTTTAAATGGAATCAAAGAGGGAGAGAACTTGTTGGTGCTGGAGTTCTTCTGATGCATGCGGAGGAAATGGTTTTGACGATTCACGGGAACAGATTCAGATGGAAGGTACGATTCCGGGGATGAGGCGGCGAAACAGTTGCCGGTGTCGTTCGAGGAATGGGAGCGGCGAGCCAAGGAACTTCTTGCCGCGGCGCCGTTTGGTTACGTTTATGGAGCGGCAGGAGCCGGGGACACGAATCGTGCCAACGCGGAAGCCTTTCAAACCTTCCGTCTTCGGTGAGGTGACGCTAATGAACATTAATTTTATATGGGAAGCGTTAGTCATCTTGTTCGTCGGGTTCTGTTTGCTGAGGATAACCGGCAAAAAAACCGTTGGGGAAATGACAGGACTCGAAATCATCACCCTCTTGGCCGTGGCCTCCATTATTAGCCATGCCGTAACCGAAGTCGGGTTATGGAAGACGGTGATTACCTTATGCGTATTCGTATCTCTGCTGATTACGGTTCAGTTTCTTGCGATCAAGTTCGATTGGGTGGAGAAAATGTTCATGGGGAAAGCCACACTCGTGATTCAAGACGGGAAGATCGAAATGGCGAACCTGAGGAAGTTGCGCCTCTCCGTCGACCAATTGGAAGCGAAATTAAGAGAAAAAGGGATTTCTTCATTCCGTGATATCAAGACCGCAACCATCGAGATGAGCGGTCAATTAGGCTACGAATGGGCAAAGCACGCAAAACCTGTAACACACGGGGAAATGGAAAGGTTATTCGAATTCCTGCATTCGAACTTGCCGCCAAAACAACAAAAACAAAATGAAAACCTATTTCACGAAGTGACTCACGGAGGACATCGAAATCCTATTCCCCCGGAATTAGATTGATTCCGCCACATTCGTGTCAGTCGATCCTCTCTCGCTCCCTATGCAGCGCATACAAGGAAACGTACAGAATAAGAATCAACATCCCGATGAGGAACGTGAAGATGAAGGCGCCCGGGTTCAGCCCCTCGAGCACCCCTTCGATCAGGCGGAACGGACTGAACAGGACGTCCCAGCTGTTCAAGCGTTCCACCCGCCCCAGGTAAACGCCGAATCCTCCTAGGAAAGAGACCGCCGCGATGAACAGCCAGCCGATCCGCACGTCGGCGTAATGGCGAACGATGGCCTGAAAATGCCGCATGGACCCGTAGGCCAGCAGCAATCCGCACCAGGAAAACAGGAAGAAGACGACGAGGTCGTACCAAAGAATGAGGCTGTCCGGATGGTAAGGCTGGAAAATGACGTGGATGAAGTCCGTGGTCAAATAAGGCGCGTTAGGGTACAGCACCAGCCAGCCCGCGCCCAGGATCGGCAGCAGAATCGCTTTGACCGCGCCGCGTTTCTTCAATTGGATTTGGATCGCGGTCATGGAGAAAATGAGCGGCAGCCACGCGAGAAACAGGTTCCACAGCATGAATCCGAACGGATTGTCGCCCATTCGGATGATGCGCACGATAATGAGCAGGACGCAGAGGACGGAGATACCCCCGATAATCCCGTACACAGGGAAAGAAACGGGATCGGAGATTAGGCGATCCTGGGATCTTCCGCGAGATGCCGGCATTTGCGTTCCCTCCAATCGGTTCATTTCGCGCTCCAACAACCGGCCATACGAGCAGCCTACGCTTCATATTGCCCTATGTACGATTGAAACTGGCTCCTGCCGCTTTCAGCCTCCGTCTCCAACTGCCTTCGGTGGCGGCGCAGCCGCTGAAGGACATCGTTTACCTGGTCCGAATGGCGTTGAACGGAGTCGATCGAATCTCGGATTCTGCCCTGAACCATCCAATCGGAAATCAATCCGTCGAAAAAATAGTCGGAGAAGGTGAGAAAAGGCCCCGTTTGCGGAAGCTCGATGTCACAGGACATGGGAACGTCCTTCCATACGGGTAAGTTGGGCCATCGCTGCGTCTACTTTGCTTCGATGGCTTCCTTCTCCTCCCGGCCAACCCGCTCGTCCCACTTGCCGAAAAGTTTCAGCCAGAACTGTGAGAACGTCGAGGACGCCAACTGGCTTACGTCTTCCCGTTCTCGCTGCAGGGCACGCAGCCAGTCTTCCGCGATTCCTCGCTGCTCCTCGATATCGATTTGCAGGTGTGACAATCTGCGTTCTCCCGCCCGTTTAACCTCGACGTCCCGGAGACATTGCCGGAGATCCTTATTCCAAGCCTCTATCGGATTTTCCATACCCAAATATCCTGCTTCCCGCAAAAAAAGATACAAAATGTATATTCATTACCCACGATAATGATTTTTCACCTGGAATGCAAGTTGTTCTGAATCGTACTAACTCGCATACAAACTCGGAAATTTCGTAACCTTACGCAACTCTAGTTTTTAAACCCGTGCGATCACGAGATCCGGTACCTCCCTCCCTGCAGAATACCGAAGGCATTACGCCGGTCTCGCCGACTTAAACTCCGCCAACCGCTATATACAAAAAATCGTTCCGTCCCCCGCCGAATAGAGGGCAGGTACGGAACGATCTGTTTCCCACGCAATCCAACCCGCAACCGACCGTAGAAGCATCCCCTTCATGCCCAGGGGACGCTTCTGCTTTCCCGATCCGCGGAGGAGACGGACGCCGTCTCCAGCTGTTCCCGTTTGCGCACGTACAAGCACACGGTTTGGATATACGTGGCGTGAGACCACGTGAGCGGAGCGACCGAAAGCGGCGAGCCGTCCAGCGGGTGCAGCTGCTCCGGCAAATTGCCGCCGGGCAGCGCGCAGCCCGCGACCCGCTCGAGCGTCCGCTTCGGCTCCTCCAAATCGGCGAAGCTCCGCGCCGTTTCGATTCTGTACTTGGCCACCCACAGCGTGCAGATGATCCATGGGTTGCCCGGCGCCACCGCCGCGTCATCGCACACCCGGAAATAGTAATCCTCCGAGTACCGCGCAATGCCGCCGATTTCCGTGTTGACCGCCAGTCCCGACGCGATCGCTTCCATCGTGGATGCGACGCGCGGGTCCTCCGCGGGGAGCACGCCGAACTCGAACAGACCGAACAGGCTGCTTTCGAGCGTCATGTCCTTCGTCCAGCGGCCGTCTTGCCAGATCAATCCCCTGGCGAACCTACCCGCTTCTTGGTCCCACAAATGCCGGAGGATCCCGTTCTTGATCCGGTCGGCCGCCGCGCGGTAATGATCGCTGCGGTCGTAGTCGCCGAACAGGTCGGAGAAATACGCCGCCCCCATCAGCCCCCCGTAGACCGAAGCGGCGGTATAGGTCCAGATTCCGTATCGCTCCTCCCACAAATCGTAGCTGGGACGGGGAAGTCCGAGCGACGGCTCCATGTACTCGCATAAGAATTCGGACGCCTTGCGGACGAATTTGCCATACAGCGCCTGAGGCAGCTCGATCTCTCCGTGCCGGGCGTAATCCTGCCATAAAGCGTAAAGCACGAGCGCCGTTTCGTCCTCCTGAATCGGCAGCCTGGGTACGCCTTGCACGACGTAAGGATGCCAACTGGAGCCGACCGTTCCGTCCGGGTTGTATTTGTGATACAAGTAGCCTTCCGGCGACAAAACCCGCGCGCAGAAATGGAAGAACGGCGCGATCGTCCCGTGGTAGCCGGCAAGCGACATCGCGTCCGCGATCAAAGCCCCGTCACGCGGCCACATGTAGCTGTAATGGTCCCGGTTGTACTGCAGGATGTCGGAATCGTTGGCCGCTAGGATTGCCCCCCGGTCGTCGATTTGCGTCCGGACGATAAGCAGGCTGTGCTTGAACTGCCGGATGACCGGAGCAGGCAGATCGCCGAACTTGTTGCCGACGCGCGACAGCCAGTGGTTCCAGTAGATCACGATCCGGCTAAGCAGCTTCTCGGGATGGCTCTCCAGCACGTATTGGTCCAGCTTCTTCACTTCCTCCAGATCCGAGCCGACAGAAAACCAATAATAGACGGTGCTCTCCCCGCCGGGTTCGAGCCGAGTTCGAAAGCCGATCGTGCTGTCGACGGAGCCTTGGGCGATCGCGTTGCCGGCCAGCTCTCCGTCCTCCGCGTCGCGCCACGTCCCTTCGGCGGATCCGAAGCGTTTGATCCCGGTCGAGAACTGATGGATGCCCCCCGTGTCGGATCTTCCGTTAAACATGAAATACGAGGAACGCTTGTAATGGAACACGGTCCGGTTCCCCGGGTAGAAAGCCGCCGTGTCGCCCACCTCGTTCCCGTCGATCATCAGGTCCTGGTGGAAGAAGATCCGTACCTCCTTGGGCGTGTGGCCCAGATTGCGCACCACCACTCGCTTCAAATAGATGCAATCGCGCTGATGGATGCCGTCGTTCACGTGCAGCTCGATGCCGAGCCGTTCGTTCCTTGCCGTCACGTTCGTGACAAGGGAATCTTCGACATATCCGAGCTCCGTCTGCCAATCGGGGTCGTCCAACCACGCGAATTGCCCGTCGCACCAAACGCCGAACCGGCACATTTGGCCCCCCACGTGATTCAATTGTCCGACATACGGAAAATAGAGGTCGCGGATGAATCCGTGCCGGTCCAAGTTGATCAGCATTTTGCCGTTCCCAATCACCAAATGTCTCGCCATGCCGGCCCCTCACTCCTTCCCTTAACACCTCTTACGCATTTGCCAAACGGGCAACCCGGAATCAAGCTGACCTTAGCCCCGCCCTATCCCGCCTGCGCCTGATCCGCGAGCTGGCGGTACAACCGCTCGTATTCGCGCGCGGAAGCGTCCCAACCATAGTTCCTCTTCGCTCCGTTCGCAAGAATTTGTGCCCATGCCTCTTCGTCCCCGTAAAACGACAGCGCCCGCCTGAGCGTATACAGCATGTCGTGGGCCGTTGCCGGCCCGAAGCTGAAACCGTTCCCCGTACCGGTATATTCGTTGTACGATTCGACCGTGTCGCGCAAGCCCCCGGTTTCGCGCACGACGGGCACCGAACGGTATCGGAGGGCGATCAGCTGGCTTAATCCGCAAGGCTCGAACCGGGAAGGCATGAGATAAAGATCGGAACCCGCGTAAATCCGCCGGGCCAACCCTTCGTTGAATCCGAACCAGACCGCAAGACGCCCGGGATACCGCCGGGCAGCTTCCCGCAGCATCGCCTCGATTCCCGGTTCCCCGGAACCGAGGATCGCAAGCTGCGCCCGTTCCTCCGCCATCAGCCCCGGAAGCGCCTCTCCGATCAGGTCGAAGCCTTTCTGCCCCGCCAGCCGGGAGACGATCCCGATGAGCGGCGCCTGCCCGTCCTCCGCCAGGCCGAGCTCGCGCTGCAGGGCTGTCTTGTTCCGCCTCTTCTTCTCCCGCGAGTCGCGGTAAGGCACGGCCAGATGGGGATCGCGCATCGGATCGTATTCCTGCGTGTCGATGCCGTTCACGATGCCGACGAGATCCCCCGCACGCCGCCGGAGCACGCCGTCCAGCTTCTCTCCGAACGCTTCGGTCTGAATTTCCATCGCATAGGTCGGACTGACCGTCGTAAGCTTGTCCGCATACAGAAGGCCGGCCTTCATGCAGCTGGCCGCGCCATAAAATTCGAGGCCGTCGGAAGTGAACAGATCGTCTCCGGCCGAGAGCAGATCCTGCAGCAATCCGCGGGAAAACACCCCCTGGTATTGCAGGTTGTGAATCGTGAACACGGTACGGATATCGCGGTAACCGGGCCGGTTCGCGTATCTCGTTCGCAGCAGCAGCGGGATGAGACCCGTCTGCCAATCATGGCAATGGAGAATGTCGGGCATTTCTCCCAGCAGCTCCAGCGACTCCAGCACGGCGAAGCTGAAGAAGGCGAACCGCTCCGCCTCCTCCTCGCCATAGCCGTACAGGTAACCCCGCTTGAAATAATATTCATTATCCAGCAGCAGAAAACGAATCCCGTTCTCGAAGCACTCGAACAGGCCGCAATATTGGCGCCGCCAGCCGACGTTGACGAACGTGTATCCCAAATAAACCGCCCGATCCGAGAGCTCCCGGGGAATTTCCCCGTATTTCGGAAGCATGACGGTGACGTCGATACCCCGTTTCGCCAAACTTTTGGGAAGGGCGCCGACGACATCCGCCAGCCCCCCGGTTTTCGCGAACGGCATCGCCTCCGATGCCGCGAACAGAACCTTCACCACGCCACCCCCGTCTTAGATGACTTTTCTCTTGACCGCCAGGAACGGCAGGTCCGAAGCGCCACGCAGCTGCTGAAGCGGACGTATCTCTACTTCCTTGTCCAAAATGCAGTTCTCGAGGGAACCGTTCTCGCCCACGACGCCGTTCTGCATGACGATGCTGTTGCGCACGACGGCTCCCTTCCCGACCTTGACTCCCCGGAATAAAATGCTGCCCTCGACCGTCCCTTCGATGTCGCAGCCGTTGGCGATAAGGGAATGCGTAACGTCGGCGCTGCTGCGGTAACGGGTCGGCGGTTCGTCTTTGACCTTGGTGTACACCGGTCCGTTCCGGAAAAAGAGCTCGTGCCAGATGTCGGGCTTGAGCAGCTCCATGCTATGCCGGTAATATGCCGGGATGTTGTTGACGATCCCGAGCCAGCCTTCATGCAAGTACGCGCCCACGTTCAGCCGGTCCAAATTCGACATGACGGC
Source organism: Cohnella sp. CFH 77786 (assembly GCF_019400745.1). GTDB lineage: Bacteria > Bacillota > Bacilli > Paenibacillales > Paenibacillaceae > Cohnella. Next base: position 29,441 of record NZ_WJIB01000007.1, read on the forward strand.
GTGCCGCACGAAATGGTCCTGGCCCCGCGCCAGCGACGACTCCACCAAATCGAGCAGCAGCTCCTTGGAGAGGACGTACATTTCCATCGACACGATGTCGCTGGCCAACCTGCCGTAATGGTCCTGCATCTCCGTAATCCGGCCCGCGTCGTTCACCTTCGCTTTGCGGGCCAATCCCGTGACGCCTTCCAAGCCGCGATGGCAGACGACGGTGATATCGGATCCCCGCTGCCGGTGGTCTTCCAATACTTTGGCGAAGTCGACGTTGCTCACCATGTGACTCCGCGCGACGACCACGTATTCGAACGGGCTGCTGCGGGCAAAGTAGTCCCGGTGACGGTAGAAATGATACAAATCTCCTTTGCCGAAATCCGTTTGGTCCTCCATGGACGGCGGCAATACGAACAGGCCGTTCCCTTTGCGGTGCAAGTCCCAATGCTTGCCCGAGCCGATATGGTCCATCAGGGACCTGAATTTCGTGTGGGCGAAGACGGCGACCTTGGGAATACCGGAATTGACCATGGACGAGAGGGTGAAGTCGATGAGACGATAGCGGCCGCCGAACGGCACGGTCGCCAGGCAGCGATTCGCCGTCAAACCGCCCATTTCGTCCGCCTCATGGATCAGGTTGATTACGCCCAGCATCGGAAGATTCATACCGGTTCCACCTCCTGCAGCTTGGTTTCGTCCCTCAGGTTTTCCCCGCTGCCGACGACCGCGATCTCGACCGAATCGACGCTGCCGACTTTGCAGCCATCCCCGACGACCGCGTTCTCCCCGACGATGGCCCGGATGACGCGGGCTCCCGCGCCGATCGTCGCGCCGGGCATGACGACCGAATCTTCCACCAGGCTGCCTTCTCCGACGGTAACGCCGTGGAAGAGCACCGAGCGGTTCACATGGCCAGCCACCAGACAGCCTTCGTTGATAAGCGAGCTGCAGACCTTGGCATGGGGAGCGACATACTGGGCCGGCCGGTTCGGATTGACGGAGAAGATGCGCCAAGACCGGTCGTCGAGCTGCAAATCCGGCTCATCCGCCAGCAGGTCCATGTTGGCCTCCCACAAGCTCTCGACGGTGCCGACATCCTTCCAATACCCCCCGAAACGGTACGTAAACAATCGGGCTTGTTCCCGAAGCATCGTCGGAATGATGTCCTTGCCGAAATCGTTCGATGAAGTTTTCTCCGCCTCGTCCTTGATCAAAGCTTCCCGAAGCACCGGCCAAGTAAAAATATAGACGCCCATCGAAGCCAGATTGCTTGCCGGTTTCTTCGGCTTCTCCGCGAACTCGGTGATTCTGCCGTCCCCGTCGACGCTCAGGATCCCGAACCGGCTGGCGTCCGCCCACGGCACCGTAATTACGGCGATCGTGGCGTCGGCCCGGTTCCGTTTGTGCGCTTCCAGCATCAAGCCGTAATCCATTTTGTAAATGTGGTCGCCGGAAATGATCAAGACGTACTCCGGGTCGTACCTTTCGATGAATCCGATATTCTGGTAAATGGCGTTGGCTGTCCCTTTGTACCACGTGCCGCCCTTGGAACGGACGAACGGCGGAAGCACGTGCATGCCCCCGTCCCTTCGATCCAGCCCCCAGGAACTTCCGATCCCGAGATATTGATTGAGGACGAGCGGCTGATACTGCGTAAGCACGCCGACCGTCTCGATGCCGGAATGCACGCAGTTGCTCAAAGTGAAATCGATAATGCGGTACTTCCCCCCGAAATGAACGGCCGGTTTGGCCAAATCCTTGGTCAGGACGCCCAGCCGGCGTCCCTCCCCGCCCGCGAGCAGCATGGCGATGCATTCGTTGCGCCGCATACTCTGTCACTCCTCTCCCATGATAGATGCTGTCGGTATAGCAGGGCTCGCATGAGACCAATCGATCGGCGACCAGAAGAGAATCGCCAATTGGGGCAAGGGAATATCGATGCTGCATGCTTGGCCGTGCATCGGCCGGCCAACCGCGTGGACTTCGGATGGAACGGATAACCCGGTGCCCCCGAAATCCGCTTCGTCGCTGTTCAGCAGAAGCCGGTAACGGCCCGGATACGGCACACCGACGCGGAAATCGCCATAAGCGTTGCGGGAGAAATTGCATACCGCGACGACGGGCGGATCGCTCCCCATTCCTCTGCGGAGGAAGATCAGCACGGATTGCGCCGCATTGTGGACGTCGATCCAGGCGAACCCCTCCGGCGAGTGGTCCAAGCGCCACAGCGCAGGTTGGCCGGCGTAGAGTTGGTTAAGCTGGCGGACAAAGCGGTGCATGCTGTCATGCAGCGGATAGGCGAGGAGCATCCAATCCAGTCCGGCGTCATCCTTCCACTCGTCGAACTGACCGAACTCGCCTCCCATGAACAGCAGCTTCTTGCCGGGATGCGCCATCCAGTATCCGTACATCAGGCGAAGGTTGGCGAATTTCTCCGGGTAGGATCCGGGCATTTTGTGGAGCAGAGAGCGTTTGCCGTGCACGACTTCATCGTGCGAGAAAGGCAGGACGTAATTTTCGGAATAGGCGTACCATAAAGAGAAAGTCAAGAGCGAGTGGCGGGCGGGTCTAAGGTGAGGGTCGGTTTCCATGTAGCGGAGCAGATCGTTCATCCAGCCCATGTTCCATTTGTAGTTGAATCCGAGGCCTCCAAGGTAAGTGGGCGAGGTGACGGCGGGATAGGAGGAAGAATCTTCGGCGATCATGAGGCTCTCGGGATAATGGCGGAAGACGGTTTCGTTCAAGACGCGGAGAAAACGAAGAGCTTCAAGGTGTTCCGTCGTTCCATGCTTGTTCAGCGTCTTCATGCCGTCCGGCTTGTCGAAATGGAGATCGATCATGCTGGCGACCGCATCCACGCGGATTCCGTCGATATGGTACGCATCCAGCCAGAACAGTGCGTTCGAAACGAGGAAACTGATCACTTCCGGCTTGCCGAAATCGAAGGCGAGCGTCCCCCACAGCGGCTTCTCCGCGCGGCGGGGATCGAAGTCCTCGTAGAGGGCGGTGCCGTCGAAGAGGCGGAGGCCGTGATCGTCCTTGCAGAAGTGGCCTGGAACCCAATCCAGGATGACGCCGATGCCGCGCTGGTGGCAACGGTCTATCAGCTTCATGAGACCTTCCGGCGGGCCGTACCGGCTCGTCGCGGCAAAATAGCCGGTCGTTTGGTATCCCCAGGATCGGTCCAAGGGGTGTTCCGTCAAAGGCAGGACCTCGATATGGGTATAGCCCATGGAGGCAACGTAATCCGTCAACTCTTCCGCCAACTGATCGTAAGTGCGGAAGCATTCCGGCGCGTCCATCCTCCAGGAAGAGAGGTGCACTTCGTAAATCAGCATCGGGTTCCCGTACGGCGGACTCCGGCGTTTGCGCTCCATCCAGTCCGCGTCATGCCAGACATACCGGTCCAATCGGGCAACGACGGAAGCCGTATTCGGCCTGAGTTCGCTGCGGAAGGCGAACGGGTCGGCTTTGAGCCTCCGTTCCCCGCGGCTATCGGTCAGCTCGTATTTATACCGCTCTCCCTCGCCGATGCCGGGCACGAACAACACCCAGACGCCGGTCGTTCCGGCCAATTCCATCCGATGGCCCGAGCCGTCCCAGCCGTTGAAATCGCCGACGACCGATACGGATCGCGCATTCGGCGCCCATACGGCGAACCGTACCCCTTCCCGGCCATCCGATTTCGCGAGGTGCGCTCCAAGGGTCAGGTAAGCGCGGTACAGCTGCCCCGTGTTGAACAAATAGAGATCTTCTTGGGAAATGTTGGTAGGCGGGGCTAGCACGGTAAGTCACCTCCCGTCGATCGGAATCGAATATCAGCAACCCAGATGCGTCTTCACCCTCAAATGCGTAAATATTTTGTCATTTTTTCTGACAGATAACATTAATCTTACATTCATTATAGCGAATTCGATGGTAAAATACATCCACAAATCTAGGATATTGGAGAAGTTAGCCAAATCATTCTTCTTTTCCGGATAAGCCTGCGTACGCAAGTAATAACGACTTCGTCGTCCTGTAAGGACATAGAATGTCGTTTTTATCGTAGATCATTCAGAAATGAATAGGCGTGAAACTTATCAATTCCGAATGATCGAAAAAAACCGCCGTCTGATTTGCGGCGGTTTTCCGGCGATTCTGCAGTCTCGGGTTGACCCGGCTCAGAACGGAGGCAGGTTGTCCAAATTGTTGTCCTCGCGTCCGTCCGGATCGGAGCGCAAGTGCTCGTCCCCGTCCCGTCCGCGGAACACGTTCACGTTCGCGATCTGGTTGTTCTTGGCCATTAGCTGGGCGGTTTTGTAGTCGACCACTTGGCCCGACGACAGCTTCAGCTCCACAATGTCCCCGTCTCCGTTCTTGCGCACCGCCACCACTTCGTCAGGCGGGTTTTGGTTTTCCATGGCAAGCACCTCCCGCTTATAGGATGCAAGAGGGAACCGAAATTTATCCTCGATCCGCTTTTGGAATTTTTCCTAAAAAAATTTGTGAAAACCGATACCGGAAGCTCGAAAATATGTTATACTGAAAGCGCTACCAAAGCAACATATTTCCGGAGGGGGATACGATGGACATGAGCGGGGCAACGCGGGACAAGAACGTTTACGAAGATTTCGAACCGAGAACGGACACGCTTTTTTTCAAGGTCGATTCTTCCCACGGTCTGGTCAGCTTTCACGGCCGAAACTACAATATCAAAAAGAGACTTTCCGCCGATGAGAGAAACCGCCTGATGTCGGATGCCGCCTTTTTCCGACTGGATTCGAACTGCTACGTTAACGCGGGCAAGATCAGCCGCATGGAAGACGATGCGATCTGCTTCGGGGATACGAACAAGCGGATTCCCTGCTCCAAACGGAAGCAGCAGATGATCCTGAACCTGCTGTCTTCCTCTGCCAGAATTTCGGGGTCTTAACGGAAAAATCGCGATTCCTCCCAACCTAGAGGCGGGAAGAATCGCGATTTTTCGTTAAACGGCGCCCGGGTCTTCGCCCGTCCCCGTCCGGAGCCATTCGGCCAATTGCAGCCGGCCTCGCCGGAGGAACGTTTTGACCGTATTCTCGGGGCAGCCGAGCTGCCTTGCGATCTCCCGGCAACTGGAATGGCCGTAGACGCGCAGGCAGAAGGCGCTCCGAACCGGCGGCCGGAGCCGCATCAAGAGCCCGTGCACGGTTCGTTCGTACTCCCGGTCGAGGATCGTCTGCTCCGGCTCGCGGGCATAGACAGCCGCAGGTTCTCCAAGCAGACGGGCATTCCGCCGCTTGCGTCGCCACTCGTCCACGAACAACCGGTAACCGGTCCGGGACAACCACGCTTTCGAATGCTCCGGAATTTCGCTCTGCTGGCACAGTCGGAGGAAAATTTCCTGCACCAGGTCGTCCGCCTCTTCCCGGTTTCGGGTTAAGGCGAGCATGTACCGGCGCAGCTCAGGGGCGTGCATCGCGTATAACCCGTCAATCTCCTCCGCCGCCCGCCGCATGGGCCCGTTCACCTCCCGCCTTCGGACCGCGCTCCGCAGGTTCGCCGGGCGGCCCGATGGTCACCCGCCCGCCTTCGAACGCGAGAACCGCCTTGTCGCTCACGTTCATCGCTTCCAGGAACGTTTTCGGAATTTGCAGCCGGCCGAGCCGGTCGATCACGACGAACTCCGTATGCCGCGACCCGAAACGCGGCTCCGTGCCCCCCTCTTCCGAAGCGGATAACCGTTCCGATTCGGATCCGGAACCTTGAACGGCCGCCGAATCTCCTTCCCGCCTCAACCATTCGGAGCTCGTCAAGCCGTCGCGGATCGCCACGACGCGGTCGACTTTGTCCGCGACGGACATATCGTGGGTGACGATGACGATCGTCACGCCCATGTCCCGGTTCAGCGCGCGGAAAATGTCCAGAACCCGCTCCCCGGTCGCGCTGTCGACCGAACCCGTCGGCTCGTCGGCGAGCAGCAGCCGCGGCCGGTTGGCCAGCGCGATCGCAATCGCCACCCGCTGCTGTTCGCCCCCGCTGAGCTGCGTGAGCCGGTTGCCCATCCGGCGCTCGAGTCCGACGGCCGCCAGCAGCTGTCGCGCGTATGTCCGGTCCGCCTTGCCGCGGATGAGCATCGGCAGCTCGACGTTTTGCAGAGCCGTCAAGTACGGAACGAGATTGCGGGCATTGTTTTGCCAAATAAACCCTACCGTGCTTCGTTTGTACTCGATCAGCTGTTCGGGCGACATCTTCAGCAGGTCCCAGGACCCGACGACCGCAACGCCGGCGGAAGGCCGGTCGAGCCCGCCCAAAATGTTGAGCAGGGTCGACTTGCCGCTGCCGCTGTTGCCGATAATCGCCATCATTTCGCCTTCCGCCACCGTCAGGTTCAACCCCTGCAGCGCGACGACCTCGATCTCGTCCGTTTTGAAAATTTTGACCAAACCTTCGCAGCGGATCATCTCTCTCCTCCCTTCCGTTCGACGCGCGCGTCACCGTTCTTCGCCCAGCTTCACCGCCTGCGAAACGCGTAAACGACGCAGCTGCAGGATCAGCAGGCAAGCCCCCGCCCCAAGCATGATTCCCGTGGCGGCATACAACTTCAGCGTATCCTCCGCTTCGAAGACGACGCGGAACGGCGGCACCTGACGCGCTCCGTCGCCCGCCGCCTCCTGCAGGAAGGGCAGGAACAGCCGGCTGGCCAGGCTGCCGAGCCCGATGCCGACCGCCACCGACAAGCCGGTCGTGAACAGCTGCTCGAACAGCAGCATGCCGGTCAATTGCCCGCGCGTGAGTCCGGTCGCGCGCAGGATGCCGAGTTGGACGACCCGGCGGGACAAGGCGAATAACCAGAAGATCAAGTAACCCAGAAACGATACGAGCAGCGTGATGAGAAATCCGAGGCTCAGGATGCCGTACACGCCTCCTTGAGCCGGATGGTTGCGCCGCGCGATCAGCTCGCCCCTCGCATCGTCCGCCTTCGTTACGGCGATCCCGCGATCCGCCAGCGTCTCGAGCACGGGAGCCAGCTTCGCCCCGTCTTCGAGATCGAGCCAAACCTCGTACGGGATTTTCTCGATTTGCCGATACAGATACTCCAGATTCGCCACGATGAACGGCGATTCGTCCGGATACAGACTGGGCCAATACGGCACGATGCCGACGACGGCGAGATCGACCGCTTCTTCGTTGCCGTATCCGACGGAAACGCGCAGCAGATCGCCTTCCTTCAAGCCGTACCGCTTGGCGAAACCGTCGGATACGAGCGCCGCCTGCTCGGCCGAGCCGAGCGCGTCGAGGTACAGGTACGGCGGATACGGGTACAAGTCGTCCCGGAACCAGGCCGCGCGGTAGAAATCGGCGTTGTCGATGCCGACGACGAGCGCGGTGCCGGCGGACTTCCCGCCGATCTCGACTTTGGCGCCGCCGGCTTTCATGACGCGCGTTGCGCTCGCGACACCCGGCAGGTTCCGGTACGCGCCGAACGGGGGCTCCGTATAGTAGAGCTTGTTCGCATCGTTCTCATCTTGAACGCTTTCCCAGGCCGTTTGCAGCACGGCATCGCTTCCGTACTGGTAGTTCACGCGATCCGAAGCGTTCCGGTCGATCGTCCTCGCCGCCGATGCGTCGTAAACGCCGAGTCCGATCGTGAGGATGAGCAGAATCATGATCGGATAGAAAACGGCAGCGGAGCGCGAAAGCTGGGTCAGCGTGAGATACAGGGCGACCGGCATTCGCCTTCCCGCCAGGGCGTTCCAAATCCGAAGCAATAGCGGAAACAGCCGAAGACAGACGAGGCCGGAAGCGAAGATGAGCAAAGCCGGAATGACGAAAATCGCAGGCTGAATCGTATCCGCCCCGGCGGCTCCGCCGGTGTCCGCGGCCGCGAGGCGACCGGTGCGAAGCAAATACCAGCCGGCAGCCGACGCCGCCAGCAAGGCGACGTCCAAATAGAACCTTTGCCAAATCGGCGGTTGGTCTGCGCGCGCCCGGCTTTGGGCATGCTGCACGACGGACGTTCCCGCATACGCGCGGATCGGCGCTATCGTTGCCGCGACGGCCAGCAGAGCGGCCACCCCTCCGAACAGCCAGGCGGCGGGCGTGAAGCCGACCGGTATCGACTTGCGGCCGACGAAAGCCAGGAAACCGCCGGAAGACCCGATCGCCTTGGCCAGATACCAGGCCAGAGCCGGTCCGGCCAGCAAAGCCGCGGCGCCGAGCATGGCCGCTTCGATCGCGTACAGCGCCGAGATTTGCCGCGGGCTTGCGCCGCGGCTTTGCAGCACGGCGATTTCGCCTCGCTGCCGGATGAGCGATTGCCTGGCGCACAGCGTGATAAAGTACAGCACCATCGCCAGCACCGGCGCGGCCAGCGCGAACAGCATGGCTTGCAGCATGAGGCTCGTTTGCCGGAATTCCTGCAGCATTCCGAGGAACGAGAGATTCACCTTCGTGTCCTCCAACATGCCGTTCAAGGTGATTTCGAGCCGCTGCAATTGGTCGATGAGCGGCGATAAGTCGCGGATCCGAATGTCCTGGAGATCGAAAGCGTAATACCAGCCCGCCGAACCAAGGACAAGCTTGGAAGTGCCGAGCAGCGTGTCCGTCATCGTTGAGGCGCTGACGAGCAGCGTTTCGGCCAGCTTCTCCTTTCCGTCGATGGCCAGCCGCAAATCGGTTTCGTCCTTGAGCTTGTAGACGCCGACGATCCGAACGGCCAACCGTTTCGTCTTGCCGCCGCGATCCTTCGCTATATAGGTGAAGGTGTCGCCGATTTTCCAGCCGTACCGGTTCATCGTCTCGCCGAGCGCCGCCGCCTCCACGAAACCGTCCCGCACGCCGTCGCGCGGCATCTTCCCTTCCGTCAGCTCAGCGAGGTCGGAAATCCCGCTTTGCCAAGCCAGCTCCATTCGCACCAGCCGGCCGGAAGCGCCTTGGCGGGCATCGGCGGATCGAACGGCCGACATCGGCAAGCCGAAGCGGGCCGAGTACGCGAGCGCCGGAAAGCCGATCTTTCCCGGAAGCGCGCCTTCGATCCACGCATTCGCGTCCTCGAGAGCCTGCGCATCGCCATCCTCCATGTCCGAAGGCTGGTATTTCAGGTATAAGGAAGCCGGAGGCAGCCCTTTCGTTTTCTCCTGCAGGGTGCCGGCCACCAGCCGCTTCAGCGTCCCGTCCGCGTACATCGGGATGCTCATCGCGAACGCCGCGGCAACCGTCAATCCGAGCAGCGTCCCGAGCGTGAAGCCGCGGTTTTGCCACATTTTCAGGAGCAGGTACGCGAGGATCCGCATTATTTCCCCACGACCTTCTGGCCCTCTTGCAGCCCGCTGATGATTTCGACCTCGGTCGACGTTTGCGCTCCGATTTCCACGTCGACTTCGCCTTGGGCCCCGTCCTTGCCTGCTACGAGCACGTAATTGCGGCTATTTTGCTTCCGCAGCGCAGACAGAGGGATGGTCAGCACGTTCTCGCGGCGTTCCACGATGACGGAAGCGGAGAGCGGCGTCCCGTATCCGGATTTCTCGGGCCGCTTCTGCAAGTCGATCAAGACGCTGGAGTCCAGCGGCTGCCCGTCTTCGCCGCCGTTCCCCGAATCAACCGGCAGCCTTCTGACCTTGCCGGCGTAATCTCCGGCCGCGTTCACGCTGACGATCGCGTCCATGCCCGGAGCGATGTCCTCCAAGTCGTCGGAAGAAAACTCCACCGCGACGACGAGCGATTTCATGTCCGCGATCTGGCCGATTTTCTCGTAAGCCTTGGCCAAATCGCCTTTCTCCGCGGTGAAGCTGACTACCGTGCCGTCATAAGGAGCCGTCAGCTTCGCCTCCCCCAACTCTTCCCGTAAATCCGCGAGCTCCTCCTTGAGCAGCTCGTAATCCAGCTGCCGCTTGCGCAGCGCGGAATCCTCGTCTCCGCCCGATTGCCGCATCGCGTCGCGGAGATCGAGCTCGGCCTTCGCCAGCTCGATTTCCTTCCGGCGGATGTCGCGCGCCGTGTCGCCCGTGTCGAGCTCTGCCAGCACCTGGCCTTTCTTCACGCGCTCTCCCGACTTCACGTACACTTCGGCGATCCGCCGGTTGTCTTGCGAGAAAAACAGATTTTCCTCCCGCTCCGACAACAGCTTCCCCGAACCGCTCGCCTTGATCTCGAGCGTTCCGCGCTTCACGGGATACTCGGGCTTCTGCGAGATTTTCGGCGTCCGGATTTGCGGCAGCTGCTCCTGCTCTTGCTCCTGCGGCAGCAAGGAGCAGCCCGCGGCCAGCGACAAACACGCAGCCGTCAGCGCGAGCCGGGCCGCAAGCGCCAAGCCGGGCGCCTTATCCTTCCGCGATCCGGCCGTCGACCATTTGATAAACAACATCCGCCGCCTCCCATAGCGTGGAATCGTGCGTCGTCATGCAAATCGCGATTCCTTCCGTTTCGACGATCCTGCGGAACGCCTCGATCATGCGCGCGGCCATCTGGGAATCCAGCTCCGCGGTCGGTTCGTCCGCGAGCAGCAGATGGGGCCGGTGGGCGATCGCCTTGGCGATCGCCACCCGCTGCTGTTCCCCCCCGGACATTTCGGAAGGGCGGTGCAGCGCCCGCTTCGACAGGTTCACCAGGTCGAGACAGTGCGCGACCCTCTCCCTCCACTCCGAGCGGGGAACGCCGGCCATCCGCAGCGACAGCTCGACGTTCTCCCATGCCGTCAGCAGAGGGAGAAGCGCGAACGTTTGGAAAATAAACCCGATTTCGCGCCTCCTCACCAACGTCAGCTGCTTGTCGTTCCACTCCCGGTACGGGCGGCCCCGAAACCAAACGTCCCCTTCGGTCGGCCGGTCCAGCCCACCCAGCACGTTCAGCAGCGTCGTTTTGCCCGATCCGGACCGCCCCTTCAGCATCGTCAACCGGCCGGCCTCCAGCCGCAAGTCGATGCCGTCCAGCACCGTGACGTCCCGTCCGCCTGCCGCGAACGTTTTGCGAACCCCACGCACGTCCAAAAGCGCATGCGTTTGCCCCAAACCCTCTTCCATTACGGCTGATCCGTCTCCAGTCCGGCCTTCGTGAGCAAGTCCTGCCCCTGGCTCTGGATCGCCTGAAGGGCCGCTTCCAGCATTTCCGTGCCGTCCACCGTTTTCTTGACATGCTCCGAAACCAGCGAGGCGAACGACGCCACGAACTCGGACGGCAGCGATTGCAGCAGCGTCTGCGAATTGGCTCCGAGCGCGTAGAATGCAGCCGTGTTTTTCCCTTCCGCTTCTTTCTTGTACGCCGTTCTGGATGACAGCGACCCCATCGACTTCGAGCCCGCTTTGGCCAACTGCTCTCCGTTCGTGTATTTGAGCAGCTCCCATGCGGCAGCCAGGTTCGGGGACGACGCGTTAATCGCCAATACTCCGTCCACGCTGTACCCGCCGGCTACGTCGGGCTGGGACGGATCGACCGGTAAGGTGACCATGTCCCAATTGAACGCTTGCATCGGAGCGGGGTCTTTCCCCGGACCGCCTCCGCCTGCCGGAGCTTTGGCGGTGACGCGAATGCCCCCGCCCGCCGTTTCGCCGAGCATGCCCATCACCATCGGTCCGTCGATCGTCATCGCCGCTTGACCGGCCATGAATCTCATGGCGTTCGGGCCCATCATGAACACCTTGCCTCCGCCGGCTCCCCGGATGCTCATCCGCGGACCGCCTCCGGATCCTCCGTCTTCGCCGCTTCCAGGCATGAAGATGCTGCCGGATTTATAGCCGTCGATCACCTGCTGGAATACCGCCTTCCATTCCGGCGTATCGATCGACACCTTGCCCGAATCGGTATCCGCGTATTGCAGCCCCTTCGCTTCGCCGATCATGCGGATGAGCTCGAACGCGTTGTCGATCTGAGAGGAAGGGAATAATCCGGAAATCGAATCCTCGTCGTCCTTCTTCACCGGGAACCGCGCCGCGAGCTCAAGCACCTCGTCCCAGCTCATGCCGTCCGTCGGGTAAGGAACGCCGTATTTGTCAAACAGGTCTTTGTTGTAGTACAAAGCCTGGCTGTTGAACGTGGGGCTGAGCCCATACAGCTTGCCGCCGCCGCGGGCTTTCAGCAAATCGATCACCCCGGGCACGAAGGCGGACAGATCGTATTCGTCCTGTTTGACGGCGGCATCCAGATCGTAAAGCTTGCCACCTTGCGCCAGCTTCGCGTATTGCTCCTCCGTCAAATAAAGGACATCCGGCTGCTGCTCCTCGAGAAGCTTCTCCATGGCCGTCACGGGGTCGTCCGCATCGAACACCGCTTGAGTAGGGATCACTTCCAGCTGCATATTCGGAAACATGGCCTGAAACGCGTTCCCCACCTGCATGAGGAAAGCTTGCTCGTCAAAATAGGCGACCTTGAGCGTCCCCTCCTCGTCTTTGTCCAACTTGCCGAAGGCTTGCTCCTTCTTCCCGCCCGTCGGGGAGCACGCGGTCAGCAACGCCGCCAGCAGCATCACCGCCAGCGCCCCCGATTTCCATCTCCGTTTGATCATTCTTCTCCTCACCTTTCTTGGCTTGATCCAACCATGGCCCAGTATGCCGGGGATTTTTTAGAAATCGGTTAGAAAAGCTGAAAGGAAGCTGAAAAAACGGTTAAAGGAAGTTAAAAAGCGGGGCGTCTGCCAAAAAAAGCAACCGCCCCCTCGGACCCCACTAACGCGAATGGCTCGATATTTTCGAGTAACTCCCGCCCCGCCCCTCTATCACAGTCAAAAAAAATCCCTCCACCCCGAGATGGGGAAGAGGGACGCGTTCAAGGTTTATGCCGGTAACGTGATCCGCACCTGGGTTCCGACCGAGAGCTTGCTCTCCACCCGGATTTTGCCCCCATGGCGCTCGACGATCCACTTCGCGATGGCCAGGCCGAGTCCCGTACCGCCTTCCTGGCGCGTCCGGGCTTTATCGCTGCGGTAGAACCGGTCGAAAACGCGAGACAAATGCTCCGGCGCGATCCCGATGCCCGTGTCTTCGATCTCCAAAAACACGGAGTGGGGAAGCTTGCGGCAAGCGATACGGACGAGCCCGCCTTCCGGCGTGTACTTGATCGCGTTGTCGAGCACGATCGTGAGCAATTGATGCAGCCGCTCTTCATCCGCTTGGATCGGAACGGAGCTATCCGTCTCCGCCTGGAGGATGATATCCTTCATTTCGGCCAACGCCTGCAGCTTGTTCACGCAGTCCTGGATCACGCGGTCCATGAGCACGGTTTTGATGTCCAGCTCCATGACCCCCGCATCCGATCTCGCGAGCGTGAGAAGCCCGCCGACCAGCTTGCTCATCCGTCGCGCTTCCTGCAGCACCGTGGAGACGTGCTTGCTGTCCTGCTCGATCGTGTGATCGGGATGGCGAAGCAGCAATTCGGCATGCGCCTGAATGACCGATAACGGAGTCCTTAGCTCGTGTGACGCGTCCGAGACGAACTGTTGTTGTCTCTCCATCGAGATCCGGATGGGCGTGAGGGCGCGGTTCGCCAAATAAAATCCCGCACCGACGGCGACGAGGAGCCCCGCGATGCCGCCGAACAGGAGGATGTTCTGCAAACGGTGCAACATGCCGATTTCGGCGGTCACGTTGGTCAGGATTTGCTGATAGGCGACGGCATAGGTCGTCCCGTTCACGCTGGCCACGAGCAGCGAATTCGTTGGCGCCATCCGAACGCGGAAGTACGCATCGCCCAAATTGACGGTTTCCGGCGTTTCGGCGAAACGGGTCGGCACCAACCGATCCAATTGCTCGTCGGTGAAACTTTCGATTCCCGGCATCGGAATCGGTTTCAGATTCTTCGTCCAATGCAGCTGGATGACCGGGCGCTCCGTCTGGCCTAAACGGAGCGTGACGAAGGGTTTGCGGGACAGATCCGAATCCGACTGCGCATCGGCAAAATTATCGCTCAAGGCAGGGGCGGGCTTCGTTTCCATGACCCCGCTTTGGATGCCGGTCATCGAACGGTCGACTTGCGCGAACAGCATCTCTTTCATGAGCCAGTAAACGGATAGATTCAACGAAATCAAAATCACGGACAGGACCGCCGCGTTGCGGATCGTGAGCTCGATTCGGGTTCGTTTGATCATGAGCTTCTCACCTTCATCATGTATCCGACTCCGCGGATCGTATGGATATGCCGGTCGCAGCCGAAGGGCGACAGCTTTTTGCGCAAATAGTGCACATAGACGTCCACGACGCCCGGTCCCGCATCCGAATCGATCCCCCATACCCGGTCCTGCAGCTGCTCCTTCGTGAGAATCTGCTCCCGATTCAGCAGCAAATATTCGAGCAAATCGAACTCTTTCAGCGTCAGCTTGAGAGGCTCTCCGTTGGCATAGCCCTCCATCGACTGCCGCTTGACGGCGAGCGGACCATAAGCGATTTCCCCATCCGAAGAGCCGCCGTACTGCCTGCGCAGGAGCACCCGGATCCGGGCGAGCAGCTCCGGCATGGCGAACGGTTTGACGAGGTAATCGTCGGCGCCGGAGTCGAGCCCCCTGACGCGGTCCTCCACGCCGTCGCGCGCCGTCAGAAGCAGGATCGGCGTACCCATCCCCTGAGCACGCAGCTCGGCAAGCACCTCCAGGCCGGACATGGCGGGCAGCATGATATCCAGGATGATCAAATCGTAAATCCCTTGCTGCGCCTTGTACAAGCCTTCCGCCCCGTCATCCGCCCAATCGGCGTGATAGGCTTCTTCTTTCAGTACCGTCACCACCGCGTCCAGCAGCGGCCGGTCGTCCTCGACCACCAAGATCCGCAATCGGGTTGCCCCTTTTCACATCATTTTCCAAGTCCATCAGACCCATTGTAAACGACGAACCTTAAGAAATGCTTAGAAAAATAGGCCAGCCCGAAACCTCTGGCTGACCTCATCGCTGGCATATACCGGATCAGGGCATCAGCTCCAGGATCAGCCCTGCCGTTTCCTCGATCGCTCTCTCCGTGACGTCAATGACCGGGCAGTTCAGCCGTTTCATGATCTCGTCGGCAAATTGCAATTCTTGCGTGATCCTTTCCAGGGATGCGTAATTCGCCCGGCTGGGGAGTCCCAGCGCTTTCAAGCGTTCCGTGCGGATTTTGAGCAGCCGCTCCGGCCGCATGGTCAAGCCGACGATCAGTCTCTTGGCGGAAGCGGCGAACAACTCCTCGGGAGGCCTCACTTCGATCGTTAGAGGGTAATTGGCTGTTTTGATCCCCCGGGAAGCCAAATAAATGCCCACGGGCGTTTTCGAGGTGCGGGACACCCCGACGAGCACGACTTGAGCTTCGAGAAAACCCCTTGCGTCCTTCCCGTCATCGTATTTCACCGCGAACTCCACGGCTTCGATCTTCCGAAAATAGGATTCGTCCATTTCGTGAAGCAATCCCGGCTTATACTTGGGCGCATCGTTAAACGTATCGATGAAGGCCTGCATCATCGGTCCCATCACGTCGACGGACCGGACGCCCGCACGGATCGACTCTTCGCGCATCGTATCCCTGAGCTCCGGCTGAACGAGCGTGTAGGCGATAAATCCTCCCTCGCGCGCCGCTTCCCGGATGAGGGCTTTGACTTCCTCTTCCTCCTTGATGTTGCCAAACCGCTTGATGACGACCTGCTCCGCCGCGAACTGGCGGGCCGTCGCCTTCGCGACCGCTTCCGCCGTTTCCCCCACGGCGTCCGAGCATACGTAGATCATTTTCGGCCGAGCTTCCGGCATGCCTTCTCCCCCTACCCGACTACAATTCCGACGACAGGTCGACCAATACCTGCGTCATGCTTGTCTTCGTAATTCGTCCTACGACCTCAAGCCGGCTGCGGTCCGCGGACCCGTCCGCCGGTTTGACGACCGGCAGGCCGCCGACTTGGTGCTCCAGCATTTTTTTGGCTGCTTCCCACAGCGTATCCTCCGGCCCGATGGTCGCGATGCGGGGAAGCCGGGTCATGACCATGCTGATCGGAATGCCCGCGGCGCCCGGATTCCCGAGCGTAACTTTCAGAAGGTCTTTCAGGGATACCATGCCGGATAACAGACCTTGCGAATCCGTGACCGCGAGCATTCCCGTGTTCTCCATGAACAGCTCGATCACGGCGTCATTCACGGTGGCCTGTTCCGTGATGGCGACGGGACGGCTCATCCGGTCCTTGACTTTGAGGGTAAGCAGCTTGTCCTTCAGCTTGCCCACGGCCGTCTGCTCTTTGCCGAGAAAATACCCGACTTTCGGTTTGGCATCGAGATGCCCCAGCATGATCAGAACGGATAGATCGGAGCGGATCGTCGGCCGGCTGACCCCGAGCGACTCCGCGATCTGTTCCCCGGTGACCGGGGCGTGTTTCTGTACCAATTCGATGATTTCCAGCTGTCTCGGCGTCAGTTCGATCGGTCTCTCTCCCTTCGAGCATAGAACATTCCCCACAAAGTGACGATGCTTCTTCGCGGGGGCCCCAGAAAGTACTCGGTATACGCAACAAAGCTTCACTTCACTTTTTGGGGATAAAGCCAGGGGGAGCCCCCGTGCAATAAGAAAGCCGCTTCGGGCGGAAGCGGCGGCCGTTCATCCTTATTTCGGAACCTTCTCCCAATCCTTGAGGAACCGTTCGATTCCGACGTCGGTGAGCGGGTGTTTCCATAAGGACGGCAGCAAGGAACCCGGGATGGTGGCGATGTGCGCGCCGGCCAGCGCGGCGGCTTCCAGATGAGCGAGGGTCCGGATGCTCGCGGCAATGATTTCGGTCGGCATGCCGTAAATGTCGAGAACTTCGCGGAGCTCGCGGACAAGCTTCATGCCCTCGACTCCGATGTCGTCCAGACGTCCGACAAACGGGCTGATGTACGCAGCGCCGGCCTTCGCTGCCATCAAGCCTTGCGCGACGCTGAAAATCAAGGTTACGTTCGTCTTGATGCCTTCTTGGGCCAGTTGGTGGGTCGCTTCCAGCCCGGCTTCGGTCATCGGCAGCTTGATGACGACGTTGGGAGCCCATTGCGCGATTTCGTGCGCTTCCTTCAGCATGCCTGGGGTGTCCAACGCGACGACCTCGGCGCTGACCGGCCCTTTGACGATGGAGGTGATCTCCTGGATGACGTCCTTGAAGACGCGGCCTTCCTTGGCGATCAACGAGGGATTCGTCGTCACGCCGTCCACGAGTCCGAGTTTGACGATTCGCTTGATTTCTTCGACATTGCCGGTGTCCAAGTAAAACTTCAAGTCCGCTCATCCTTTCGATCCCGTCTGGAGATTTTTGGCGTTGACTCGCTTGAATTAGTGTAACATACATCGATTTATGATACCATTTATATCTTTCGGCAATATAGCATGCCCCATTATCATGCCTGGTTAATCGACACCGCTACATTTCTTTCCGGCTGGTTCAAGAACGGCTTGCTCGGCAAGTAATGCTGCGCGCGAATGTAACGGATCGTGCGCGTCTTGGCCCGCATGACGATCGAGTGGGTTTCGGCCCTCTGGTCGGGCAAATAACGGACGCCTCCGAGGAATTCCCCGGGCGTTACGCCTGTCGCGGCGAAAATCACGTCTCCCGTGCCGACCATGTCGCTCATCGAGAGCAGCTTGTACGGGTCGGAAAGGCCCATCTGCACGCATCGCTGGTACTCCGTGCCGTCCGCGGGCATCAGCCTCCCTTGCAGCTCGCCGCCCAGACATTGCAGAGCCGCTGCGGCGAGAACGCCTTCCGGCGCGCCGCCGGAACCGACGTACAGGTCGATACCCGTTTCCGGGAACGCCGGCGCCATGGCCCCCGCCACATCCCCGTCGCTCAGGAATTTGATCCGGACGCCCACTTTCCGGAGCGTTTTCACGATCGTCTCGTGGCGAGGCCGATCCAGCACCATGACGGTCAAATCGGCCACCGATTTGCCGAGGACGTTCGCTGCGGTCTTTAACGTCGTTTCCAAGGAATCCGTCAGCTTCACCTTCCCGGCGAGCAGCGGCCCGACGGCCAGCTTCTCCATGTACATATCCGGCGCGTGCAGCAGTTGGCCTTTACTGGCGACGGCGATGACCGACATCGCGTTGTTCAGGCCTTTGGCGACGATATTCGTACCCTCCAAGGGATCCACGGCGACGTCGACTTCCGGGCCGTTCCCGCTGCCGAGTTGTTCCCCGATATAGAGCATGGGGGCCTCGTCCATTTCGCCTTCCCCGATGACGACCGTTCCCCTGATGGAAACGGAATCGAGCATCGATCTCATCGCGTTGGTCGCCGCCTCGTCCGCTCCGATTTTCTCGCCCCGCCCCATCCAAGGCGCGGATGCCAATGCCGCAAGCTCCGTTACGCGTACGATTTCAAGCGCCAGTTCTCTCTCCATGCAAGTCAGCCTCCACGGGATCGCGACGGATCCGTTTTACTATATTGTATAACATATATATTTATATGATACAATATATAAGACGGTTATTCAGCTATATTGTGGCAAAAAAGAGGCGCCAGGGAACGGGTCCCTCGGCGCCATGTGAGTTGTGTCGTTTAGTACCTCTGTAACCCGGAAAAACCCGGCTACACGAAGCAAACGCGCGCTTTCCACCTCTGTAACCCGGAAAAACCCGGCTACATGAAGCAAACGCGCGCATTTCATTTCTGTAACCCGGAAAAACCCGGCTACACGAAGCAAACGCGCGCTTTCCACCTCTGTAACCCGGAAAAACCCGGCTACACGAAGCAATCGCGCGCATTCCACCTCTGTAACCCGGAAAACCCGGCTACATGAAGCAAACGCGCGAATTTCACCTCTGTAACCCGGTTAACCCGGCTACATGAAGCAAACGCACGCATTTCATCTCTGTAACCCGGAAAAAACCGGCTGCACGAAGCAAACGCGCGCTTTCCACCTCTGTAACCCGGAAAAACCCGGCTACACGAAGCAAACGCGCGCATTCCACCTCTGTAACCCGGAAAAACCCGGCTACACGAAGCAATCGCGCGCATTCCACCTCTGTAACCCGGTTAAACCCGGCTACACGAAGCAAACGCGCGCATTCCACCTCTGTAACCCGGTTAAACCCGGCTACATGAAGCAAACGCGCGCTTTCCACCTCTGTAACCCGGAAAAACCCGGCTACACGAAGCAAACGCGCGCTTTTCACCTCTGTAACCCGGAAAAACCCGGCTACATGAAGCAAACGCGCGCATTCCACCTCTGTAACCCGGAAAAACCCTGCTGCACGAAGCAAACGCGCGCATTCCACCTCTGTAACCCGGAAAAACCCGGCTGCACGAAGCAAACGTGCGAATTTCACCTCTGTAACCCGGAAAAACCCGGCTGCATGAAGCAAACGCGCGCTTTCCACCTCTGTAACCCGGTTAAACCCGGCTAACCGTAGCTCACGGGGAGTAACTTTCTTCCTTTACTCTAGCGTAAGGTACTACGAGCAACTCCAGGCAACTCAATAATGTGCCCACTTTTTTATCTAAGGTCCAGAACGCGCGTGTTTAACCGCCGTGACCCGCAAAACCGGGACTACTTCAAATACTCTCTCGCCTCGGACAACGCAGCGATGAGTCTATCCAGCTCGCCCAAGCTTTCGATTTCAACGGTGACGTAACGCGGACGATATCCGCTGCTCGCTGCTTCAAGCTGGACGCTTTTCCGTTCCGGGTCCGCCTGGACGTCCAGACATTCCGTTGAATACAAGTTCCGATAGGCCAAAATAGAATCCCCCCAACGTATCGCGATTCCTATGATTCCCAGCGAGCATACGGCAAAATCTTGGAAAAGGAGTGACTCCCTGTATTTTACCGGAACAACCGCATCTCCAGCTAGACCTCTTTTTACCGGAACAACCGCATCTCCAGCTAGACTTCTTCTTTACCGGAACAGCCGCATCTCCAGCTAGACCTCATCTTTACCGGGAACAACCGCATCTCCAGCTAGACCACATCTTAACCAAAACAACCGCATCTCCAGCTAGACCTCTTCTTTACCGGAACAACCGCATCTCCAGCTAGACCTCTTCTTTACCGGAACAACCGCATCTCCAGCTAGACTTCATCTTTACCGGAACAGCCGCATTTCCAGCCAGACCTCTTCTTTACCGGGAACAGGCCGCTTATCTCTCTGCACGCATTTCTTTTCGCGCACGCCCCATATCTATAGATACTTCATCGATATACTTTCCACGTGGCGGAGATGGCGTTTCATGTGCCGCGCCGCTCCGTCCGCGTCCCTGCTCGATACGGCTTCGAAAACCGCTTTGTGCTCCGTAAGCAGCCGCTCGGCGACGGAACGGTTCGCGTACAGTTCGACGCGGCGTACCTCCCGGATCGCGTTTTCCAGCTGAGAGACGATCGAGTCGAACAAACCCCGCAAAATCGGATTGTGCGTCATTCCCGCCAGAGCCGCATGAAACGCAAGGTCCGTACGTTCGCCCGCCGCATCGTCTCCGATGAAGTGCTCCATTTCAGACACGATCCTGCGCATCTCAGCCAAATCGCCGTCCGTCCGCTTCTCCGCCGCGATGGAAGCGTTGGAAACCTCGAGGGTGCGCCGCGCTTCCAGCAAATGCAGGAGCGTCTCCCGGTTCATCCGGAGCGATTCGAGCTCGGGCGGCACCACACCCGCCGGCCGAGGACCGAGCACGCGGGCGCCGCCGCCTTGGCGAATGTCGATGAGCCCCATCGCCTTCAAGGCGCTGAGCGCCTCACGCATCGTGGAACGCCCTACGCCGAAACGCTCGGCAAGCTCCTTGGCGGAGGGCAGCTTGTCTCCCGGCGTAAGCGTGCCGTCCTCCATCATCGCTTTCAGCCTGGCGGTTATCTCCTCGTAGTGGTTGCGTTTCGTCAACCGGGCGATTTCCATGCTTCCCGCTCCTTCGCTTTCCAGAGATGAATCTTAACGTTATCCCACGACAAGAGCGTATACGATGCCCGGCCCGTGCACCCCGATCGTCAGATCGTTCTCGATGTCCGCCGAGCGGCTCGGACCCGAAATAAAGTGGATGCCCGCCGGGAGGTTCTCCCTTCCCGCGGCGTCGAAATCGGGCAGGATCTCGCCGAGCCTCGTCTTCAGCCGCCCGATCGGAATGATCGCCATCAGAACCGTAGGCAGCAGGCTGACCGAACGCCCCTTATCCTTCGACGACAGCACCGTGATCGAGCCCGTGTAGGCAGCCGCGTAATCCGCGACGACGACGCCGAAATCCGCTTCCGCCGCACGGGCTTTCCAGTCTACGCCAATATCCCGGTTCCATACGGATACTTGGGCGCCGGGCGGCAAGGCCTCATCCAAGCCCAGCGCATCCAACTCGGGGACGTTCTGACGAATCACGTATTTGGCCCGCATCTCCTCCGCTTTCTCCGCGATAAACCCGCGAACGGCCCCCATGTCCGGCAGACGGACGGCATATCCTCCGACCAACCGGAAGTTCTCCGAAAACCGCTCCACCCGTTCCTCCAACGGCCACTCGAACTCGTTCCAAAACGCCGGAGCTCCCCGAAAGGGATGCGCTGGCGCCTCCGTCACCCGGGGACGTCTAAGCTTCGCGGCAATCCCGTTCATGAACGCTTCCTGCTTGGCCCGAGATGCCGTCTCCATCTTCTTCAGCCACTCGCGGTGCTCCTCAGCCTTCCCCATGCGAATGCCCTCCCTTGCCGTTCTCCCGTTCCCGTGCGGCCCGCTCCATTCTTTCCTTCATGGTCGGATCCATCTCCCGCAAGTCCGACCGGATCTCCTGCTCAAGCGTCGCCCAGCGTTCGCGGAAAGTCTCCTTCGCCAGGCTCGGAGCCACCCGGTACGCATTCCACCCTTTCAATGGGCCAACCTTCAACCGGATTCCGCCCTCGCGGACGACCAGCTTCTGGCCGATTCGTCCCAGCTTAAGCGCGGTCCGATAGCGCTTCACGTTCCCCATTACGGCGGCGAAGCCCTTCATGCCGGCGGTTTCAAGGGCATTGCCGCGGCCCGCTTCCACTTTACGCCGCCGCAAATAGATCAGCATTTCGTGCAGCGGAATCTTCACCGGGCAAGCTTCATAACAGGCGCCGCACAAGCTGGAGGCGTTCGCGATGTCGTCCCACTCGGCGACGTTCTTCTTCAGCGCCGGCGTCAGCACGGCCCCGATCGGCCCGCTGTACGTCCCGCCGTAAGCGTGGCCGCCGATGTGCCGATAGACCGGACATGCGTTCAAGCAAGCGCCGCACCGGATGCAGTTCAGGAGCTCCTGGAATTCGGGATCGCCGAGCTGCAGAGACCGGCCGTTGTCCACGATGATGATGTGCATCTCTTCCGGCCCGTCGCCGTCTGCGACCCGTTTCGGCCCCGTGATGCCCGACATGTACACCGTCAGCTTCTGTCCGGTCGCGGACCGCGGCAGCAGCGTCGCCATCACTTCGAGGTCTGCCCAGGACGGGATGATTCTCTCCATGCCCATAAGCGTGATTTGCGTTTTCGGGACGGTCGTGACCATCCGCGCATTGCCCTCGTTCTCGAACAACACCATCGAACCGGTTTCCGCAATGGCGAAATTGCATCCGGTCATGCCGATGTCCGCTTCGAGGAATTTCTCGCGCAGCTTCTTGCGGACGAACCCGGCCAGCACGGTCGTATCGGGCGGAAGCGTCTCCCCCGCCTCGGCGGACAGCAGGTCGGCGATCTGATACCGGTTTTTGTGGATGGCCGGGATGATAATGTGCGACGGGGTTTCCCCGGCCAACTGGATGATGTATTCCCCAAGGTCCGTCTCGATCGCCTCTACTCCGATGGAGTCCAGCGCATGGTTCAAATGCAGCTCTTCCGTCACCATCGACTTCGATTTGACGACCGTCTTCGCCCGAACGCGCCGCGCGATCTCGAGCGAAATCCGCACCGCCTCTTCCCCGGTTTCCGCGAAATGCACGTGCACGCCGTTCTTCCGGGCATTATCGGCGAACAGGTTCAGATAATAATCGAGGTGGGCGATCGTGTGCAGCCGGATTTGCCGGCCTCTCTCCCGCCACTCGTCCCAATTGCCGTGCTGCTCCGCCGCCGCTTTTTTACCGTTACGCAGCCTTTCCGTCGTGAACTTGACCGCCTTGCGGAGGAATTCGTCGTTCAGCGCCAGTCCCGCCCGCTCCTTCACGGTCGTTCCGCCTTTGTCCGTTCCGCTCATGCCCGTTTCACCCCTTCTTCCAGCAGTTCGGCCAAATGCAGGACCTTCACCTTGTCGCCGCGGTACCGCAGATTGCCCGCGATATTCATCAGGCACGCCATGTCAAGCCCGACCAAAACTTCCGCTTCGGTCTCCCGTACGTGATCCGCTTTCTCCGTCACCATCGCTCCCGATATATCCGCCATTTTGACCGCGAACGTACCTCCGAAGCCGCAGCAATCCTCCGCAAACGGCAATGGCACAAGCTCCAGCCCCCGAACGTGCCGCATCAATTCCAGCGGCTCGTCCTTGACGCCGAGCAGCCGGCTCCCGTGGCAGGAAGGGTGGTAAGTGACCTTATGCGGGAAGACGGCGCCAACGTCCTTCACCCCGAGCACCTGGACCAGGAATTGGGTAAACTCGTACGACTTCCGCTGAAGCTCCTGCGCTTTGGGCAGCCATTCCGGATCGTTCTCGAACAGCTTCGGGTAGTGGTGGATCATGCCGGTGCAGGAGCCGGACGGGGAAATGACGAAATCGCTGTCCGCGAACGCTTTCAATATCGTCGCCGCGCTCTCCCTCGCTTCTTTCCAATACCCGCTGTTAAAGGCCGGTTGGCCGCAGCACGTCTGAACTTGCGGGAAATCGAGGCGCACCCCGTACCGGGCAAGCAGACGCACCATCGCTTCCCCGACGCGGGGGTAGACGGCATCGCTCAAACAAGTGATAAACAAGGACACTTTCAAGTCAGGCACCCTCCATCCGTCCATTCATATGATTGTCAGGTTGTCAGACAAGTTCGATTCAAAAAAGAAGGGATCGCTCCCCCCTCGATCGGCGCTTATACTCGGATCGTCTCGATCCGTTTTTCCTTCAACATGTCTACCGTTTCCTCCGCAGCGCTCCGGTCGGTAATGACGGCGTCGATTTCGCCCCAGTCGGCGACGTGCGTAAACGCCTGCACGCCGATTTTGCTCGCGTCGGCAAGCAGGATGACTTGGTCTGCAATCCCGATCATCCGCTGTTTGACGCGCCCTTGCAGTTCGTTCGACTCGCTGACGCCCCGCTCCGGATGCACGCCTTTGCAGGAGAAAAACAGTTTATCGACATGATAGGCCTCCAGCGAACGTTCGGCCAGCGGCCCGACGAATGACAGGGAGCGCTGGGCCAGCAGCCCGCCGGTGGAGATCACCTCGATCTTCTCCTTCGCGGCCAGCTCGGTCGCGACTTTGATCGAGTTCGTCAGCACGGTAAGCGGTATGTCGGGCAGGGTACGCGCCATGTACCAAGCCGTCGTGCTGGCATCGAGCAGGATCCTGTCCTTCGGCCGGATCCGGCCGACCGCCGCTTCCGCGATCCGCTTCTTCTCCTCGGCATGCTGGATTTCGCGTTCCGCATACGGGATTTCCGGTTGCGGCGCGGGACCCGTCTGCACGCTCACCGCTCCGCCGTGGGAACGGCGGAGGCGCCCAGCCGCCTCCAGCCGGTCCAGGTCCCGGCGGATCGTCTCCTCCGTCACCTCGCACAGCTCGCTGAGCTCGGTGACCCGGATGCTCCCTCTTTCGTTCACCAGCCGAACGATTTTCTCGTAACGTTCCGCGACCAGCATGACGTCCCTCTTTCCAATCTTATTCGGTCGGCAGCCCGGTTACGAATCCCCAAAAAGTGACGAGTGCCTTCGAAGTCAATTCCGATTCCTTTTTTGGGGCCCCGAAAGCTCCGTTATATGAAGAAAACGTCCGTACGCCTCCGTCCAAACCTCCGCCGCTTCCGGCTCGTAGTCCTTCACCGGGAACGACTCCCGGATGACCCGCCTGGCTTCGGCCATATCCCGGAAGTGTCCGCCCGCGATCCATTGCACCGCCAGATTGCCGATGGCGCTTCCCTCCGCGGGTCCGGCCCACACCGGCTTCCCGATAGCGTTCGACGTCCACCTGCAGAGAAGCTCGTTATGGATGCCGCCGCCCACCATATGCAGGCCGCCGAACGTGCGGCCGGACAGGGACTCGGTCAGTTCGAGCACATACCGATATTTTAAGGCAAGACTCTCCAAAATGCACCGTACGATTTCTCCCGGCTCCTCCGGCGGACGTTGGCCGGTCTGCGCACAGTATTGCCGGATCCTCGCCGGCATGTCTCCCGGATGCAGGAACAGGGGGGCGTCCGGTTCGATGAACGCTGCCAGCGGCTTCGCTTCACCGGCCAACCGGACCAGTTCGGGGAACGAGTAGTCGGCTCCTTGGCGCGCCCACTCCCGGCGGCTTTCCTGCAAAATCCACAAGCCCATGATATTCTTCAGCAGCCGGTACGTCCCCGAGACGCCGCCCTCGTTCGTGAAGTTGAGGCGCCGGGCCCGTTCGTCGATGACCGGCCGGTCGATTTCGGTCCCCAGCAGGGACCACGTGCCGCAGCTCAGATACGCAAAATCGCGGTCCAGCGCCGGAACGGCCGCGACGGCGGAACCCGTGTCATGCTCCGCGACCGCGATCACCGGAATCGCCCCCAGATCCAACTCTTCCCGAACCGAAGCCCGGAGTACGCCTGCCGGACTGCCCGGCTGCAGCACCTGGGCGAACCACGAGGCGGGCAGCCCCAGCCTGCCGAGCAATTCGCCGTCCCAACCGCCGGTCAGCGGGTTGTACAGCTGCGTCGTCGTGGCGTTCGAGAATTCGCTCCATTTCTCCCCGGTCAGGAAATAGCGAAGCAGATCGGGAATCATCAGGAAATGCCGGGCTTGCTCCAGCAAGGGGGATCCGGCTTTCTTCAAAGCATAGAGCTGAAAAATGCTGTTGAACGGCAAAAACTGAATGCCGGTACGCGCAAACAGCGTTTCCGCCGGAATCTCCGCGAACAACTTCTCCATCATGCCGTCGGTGTGGCGGTCGCGGTAATGGAACGGATTGCCGAGCAGCCCTCCGTCCGGACCGACGAAGCCGAAATCCACCGCCCAGGAATCGATCCCCAGGCTGTCCGGCACGATGCCGAGATGCTTCGTTTTCAGCAGGCCCTGCTTGAGCTCGTGATACAGACGGAGGATGTCCCAGTGCAGGCGGTCGCCCACCTGCACCGGATCGTTCGGAAACCGGTGGACTTCCTCCGTCTCGATTCGCCGGTCCGTCAACCGGCCGAGAAGCGCCCGTCCGCTGCTCGCGCCGAGGTCAAATGCGAGAGTATACGACAATGCCCATCACCCTTCGAAACGAGATCGATCAACCTCGCTGCAGCAAAACTTCCTTCTCGTATTGTTTCACTTCCGCGATCCACGTCTCCCGCACCGGCACGCCTTTTTTCGCGCAATAATAGTCCCAGACCGCCCCGAACGGATACGACTTGAACTCTTCCGTCAGCGCAAGACGCGTGGTGTAGTCGCCCCCCAGCTCCGCCTTCTTCAAAGCTTCCACCGGTTCGAGCATCGCGCGGAGCAGCGCCTTGATCGTGTTGCGCGTCCCGATGACCCACGCCGCGACCCGGTTGATGCTGGCGTCGAAGAAGTCGAGGCCGATATGCGTGATGCCGAGCAGATCGTGGCGCACGAGTTCGCGGCCGATGTCCAGCAACTCGTCGTCCAGGATGACGACGTGGTCGCTGTCCCAGCGCATCGGACGGCTCACGTGCAGCAGAATGCCGCTGGCGAACAACGCAAGGGAGGACAGCTTGTTCGAAATGACTTCCGTCGGATGGAAATGGCCGGCATCCAAGCAGATCAGTTTGTCGTTGCGAAGACCGTAGCCCATATAGAACTCGTGGGAACCGACGACGTAAGCTTCCGAACCGAGGCCGAACAGCTTGCTCTCCACGGCGTCGAGGTTGTGCTTCGGGTTCAGCGGTTCCGCGAACACCTCGTCGAGCGATGCCTTGAGGCGCTGACGGGGTCCCATGCGGTCCACGGGAATGTCCTTGAAGCCGTCCGGAACCCACACGTTCGTCACGCAAGTTTGGCCGAGTTGTTCGCCGAAATAAGCGCCGATCTTCCGTGAAACCCGGCAATGGTCGATCCAGAACCGGCGGATTTCCGGATCCGGATGACTCAGCGTGAAGCCGTCCTTCGACTTCTCGTGTGAGAAGCAGGTCGGATTGAAGTCGAGGCCCAGCCCCTGCTCCTTCGCCCAATCGACCCATTTTCGAAAATGTTTCGGCTCCAGCCGGTCGAGTTCGACTTTCTCGTCGGTGTCGGCATAGATCGCGTGGAGATTGACTTTGTGTTTGCCGGGAATGAGCGAGAACGCCTTCTCCAGGTCGGTCCGAAGCTCTTCCGGCGTGCGGGCGGCTCCGGGGTAGGAGCCGGTTACGGAAATGCCCCCGGTCAGCTCCTGGTCGCGGTTCAGGAACCCTCGCACGTCGTCCCCCTGCCAGCAATGCACGGAAATCTTGATCTGCTCGAGCCTGCTCAGAGCCTGATCGACGTCGATTCCGTGCGCGCCGTACAGCTTCTTGGCCTCTTCATAATTCCTTTCGATATCGGACAGCGGCATGGGTCAGCATCCTTTCTCCCCGTTAAGGGGCGAATGTACGAATCAGCGCGTGAACGCGGCCGGAACGCCGCCGTCGATCGTGAGCATGCAGCCGGTCGTTTTGTCTGCCTTCGAGGAGGCGAAGAACGCGACGCCTTCCGCGATATCCTTCGGGTATATATTCACGAGCAGCGTCGTGCGTTTGCGGTAGTACTCCTCCAATTGGTCCGGTTCGATGCCGTAGGCGGCGGCGCGTTCGTTGCGCCAGTTGGAGTTCCAGATCGCGGAGCCTTGCAGGATCGCGTCCGGCAGGATCGTGTTGACGCGGATGCCGAACTCTCCGCCTTCCGCCGCGATGCAGCGGGCGAGATGCGCCTCGAGCGCTTTGGCCGCGCTGTAGGCGGTGGCGTTCTTGCCTGCGTAGACCGAGTTCTTGGAGCCGATGAACACCATGTTGCCGCCGATGGCCTGCTGCTTCATCAGCTTGAACGCTTCGCGCGCGACCAGGAAATAGCCGGTGCCGAGAACGTTCATATTCAGGTTCCATTCCTTCAGCGACGTTTCGTCGAACGGGCTGGAGGTGGCGAGCCCGGCGTTGTTCACGATGATGTCGACGCCGCCGTATGTCAGCGCCGTTTCGGCATACGCCGCCTGCACCGCCTCCTCGCTCGTTACGTCCATTTTAACGGCCAACGCCCGGTTTTCGCCGTATTTCCCATTGATTTCCGCGGCGACCTTCTGGGCGCCTTCGAGGTTGAGGTCCGCCAGCACGACGTGCGCGCCTTCGGAAACAAGACGCCGAGCCGATTCGCTGCCGATGCCGCCTGCGCCGCCCGTGATGAAGGCGACTTTCCGGCTGAACTCCGCTTCCGGCGGAGCCAGAGACAATTTGTACAGCTCGAGCGGCCAATATTCTACATTGTACGACTCGTTCTCGCTGAGGGAAACGAATTCTCCGAGCGCCGTTGCGCCTCTCATAACGGCGATCGCGCGGTGGTACAGCGCGCCGCTGACCTGCGACAGGGCCCAGCTCTTGCCGGTGTTGATCATGCCGACGCCGGGGATGAGGATGACGCGCGGCGCGGCCTCGAACATGACGTCGCCTTCGTTCTTATTGCGTTCGAAGTAAGCTTTGTACTGCTCCTTGTAGGCGGCTACGCCATCCTTGAGCTTGGCCTTGAGGCCTTCGACGTCGTCCGGGTTCGGAGTCCAGTCGATGAACAGCGGAACGACCTTCGTATGGACCAGATGGTCCGGGCAAGCGGCGCCGACTTGAGACAGCTTCGGCGAGTCTTGGCCGCCCACGAAGGCCAGCACGTCGTCCTGGTCGTCGAAGGAGAGGATCATTTTCTTGGCGTCGCTGACGGCTCCGCGGATCGTCGGCATCACCTGAGCGGCGATGCTGCGGCGCACGTCGGCCGGGAGCGGCTGGTGCTTGGCGCCGCCGAAAAGCTTCGCCTCGTTCACGCGGGCTTCAATGAATGCTTCCGCTTCATTGATGATTTTGATCGTCTGCGCGTAGCAGGCATCGGAGGTTTCGCCCCAAGTCACGAGACCGTGCTTCTCCATCAGCACGAGTTCGGCATTCGGATTGGCGAGCACGCCTTCCGCGATCATTTTGGACAGCGTGAAGCCCGGGCGGACATACGGAACCCAGACGAAACGGTCGCCGAAAATCTCGCGTGCAAGCTGCTTGCCGTTATCGGCGCAGCACAAGCTGATGATGGCGTCGGGGTGCGTATGGTCCACATGCTTGAAGGGAAGGAAAGCGTGCAGCAGCGTTTCGATCGAAGCGCGCGGATGTTTGGAATCGATCATGCAGTGGCCCAGGTAAGCGACCATCTCTTCGTCCGTCATCGCTTCGCGCTCGAACAGCGGCCGAATATCGTCCATGCGCAGGCCGGTGAAGTTGCCGGCTTTCATGGAAGCCAGGTCGGAGCCGCTCCCTTTGACGAACATCACTTCAATGTCGCGGCCCCGAAAGTCTTGGACGATCGTCTTCGTCGACGTATTGCCGCCATAAATGTTGCAGACGCGGCGGTCGGCGCCGATCAGGTTGGAACGGTAAACGAGCTGATCCAAGCCGTTCGTCAACGCGGATGCTTTCGAGGAGTCCCACAAGCTCTGTACCATGCAAATACCTCCGGATACTTTTGTTTTTCTGTCTTTGTAAGCAGTATAACATGCCCGTTTGTTTTTGAATATGAGGGTAAACGGATAAAAACAAAAAAAGTTGTGGATTCGTGACCGATCCCCGGGCCGTTCAAGGAGAGACTCGTCCGAGGTAAAGCTTGTCGCACAGGTTAAACGTGCGGAGGATATAGGTACCTGGGATAGCTGCGTTAAGCTCGCCGTGCGAGCTTAACGTGACGGAGATGGGATTGGGAGGCAGCGTCAAGTTCGCCATGCGAAGTAAACGTGACGGGGACGCGGGTAGCTTCGTGAAGCTCGCTGTGCGAGCTTAAAGTGCCGGGGACGCGATTGGGTAGCTGAGTTAAGCTCGCCGTGCGAACTTAACGTGCTGGGGACGCGATTGGGTAGCTGAGTTAAGCTCGCCGTGCGAACTTAACATACCGGAGATGGGATTAGGCGGCAGCGTCAAGCTTGCCATGCAAGCTTAACGTGCCGGAGGTGGGATTAGGCGGCAGCGTTAAGCTTGCCTTGCCAGCTTAACGTGCCGGAGGTGGGATTAGGCGGCAGCGTTAAGCTCGCCGTGCGAACTTAACGTGCTGGGGACGCGATTGGGTAGCTGCGTTAAGCTCGCCGTGCGAGCTTAACGTGCCGGAGACGCGATTGGGTAGCTGCGTTAAGCTTGCCATGCGAGCTTAACGTACCGGGGACGCGGGTAGCTTCGTTAAGCTCGCCGTGCGAACTTAACGTACCGGAGATGGGATTGGGTAGCTGCGTTAAGCTTGCCATGCGAGCTTAACGTACCGGGGACGCGATTGGGAAGCTGCGTTATGCTCGCCGTGCGAGCTTAACGTGTCGGAGATGGGACTGGGCGGCAGCGTTATGCTCGCCGTGCGAACTTAACGTGCCGGGTCAGATGTGGATGGTAGCATTTTGCCTGCCACGCAGGTCTGACTTGCGGACACGGAAGTGCGATGAGGAGAAAAAGAAAGGCCGGCTATCGATCGAGTGTCGTCAAACCATGTTCACGACACCGTCGACATGCCTCCATTAACATGAAGCACATGACCGGTCACGTAAGAGGAGTCGTCGGAAGCCAGATAGACGTACGTCGGCGCCAGTTCGAACGGCTGAGCGGCACGCTTCATGGGCGCTTGTACGCCGAACTTCTTGACCACCTCGGCCGGAAAGGCCGAGACGATCAGCGGCGTCCATACCGGACCCGGTGCAACCGCGTTCACGCGGATGCCGGAATCGATCAGCTGCCGTGCCAAAGAACGGGTAAAAGCAACGATCGCGCCTTTGGTGGCGGCGTAATCGATTTGATTCGGTTCTCCCTCGTATGCCGTCGCGGAAGCGGTGCTGATGATGGAGCTTCCCCGGCGGAGATGCGGAAGCGCCGCCTTGGTCAAGAAAAAAAGAGGATAGATGTTCGTGCGAAACGTATTGTCCAACTGGTCCTCGGATATGTTTAAGATGCTCTTCTTCGGATACGACACGGCTTGGTTCATGACGAGAACGTCGATTCGCCCGAACGTATCCATCGTTTTGCGTACCGTTTCCGCAGCGGAAGCTTCCGCCCGCAAATCGGACGGGATCGGCAGACAGCGGCGCCCATATGCGGATACGCGCCGCACGGTTTCGGCTGCATCCTCGTGTTCGTCGAGGTAGCCGATGGCCACGTCCGCGCCTTCCTTGGCATAAGCGATCGCGACGGCGCGTCCGATCCCGCTGTCTCCGCCCGTGATCACCGCCACTTTGCCTTGCAGCTTCCCGCTTCCCCTGTATTGCGGGTTGTCCGAAATCGGCGGAGGCACCATCGCATATTCGAAGGCCGGCTGCCGATCCTGATGCTGAGGAGGAAAGGATACCGGCTCGGTCTCGCATTTCGTCTCGGAACCATAATAGGGGTACTGAGGGATCATGCTTTATCCTCCCGTCGGCTGATCAACAGCAGGATATTCACCCGTTTGAAGAACGGTTCGGCGTTCAAACAACAAACGGAGGGATCAGCCTCCCGTCGACATCCGTGAACCCGTATTCCCGCGCGAGTTCCCCGGCCTGCAGCACTTGCCCGTTCCGGCGCCGCACATCGCGGTCTCCTGCCAAAGCGGCAACCGCACGTCCGACGTAATGCGGGGACTCCGTGCGCCCCAAAGCTTCGACTTCCCGCCAATGATCTTCGTCCGTCTGGAAGACCCGAAGCACCAGTTCCGTCCGCATCCATCCGGGGGAAACCCCGACCGCCGTGATTCCGGTACCGGCAAGATCCTGCGCCAATCCGAACACCATCCGGTTAATCGCGTTCTTCGCAAGATCGTAATAGAAGGTTCCCAGATACTTATCCTGATCCCGGAAGGTGGTGTGTACGATCAAGCCGGTACCCTTCTCCAACATCAGCGGAATCGCATAACGGTTCGTCGCGATTTGCGCGCGCACTCCTCGCTGAAACATCGCTTCCCACAGCTGCAAGGGAGATTCCCAGAAGGGTTTGGGCTGCATATTGGTTTCGAATTCGTGCAGTCCCCAAACGTTGTTCACCAGAATGTCGAGACCTCCTTGCTCCTGCCGGATCTTCCCGATGAGCGCCTCCGTCTCCTCGTCGCGCGTGTGGTCGCAGCGGCATGCGATAGCCGATCCGCCGGCCAAGCGGATCTCCTCGGCGGTTTCATCTATGCTTCCCGGAAAATCGCAGGTCGTCGCGCCGCGCAAACTTCTTCCCGAGATATAGACGGTTGCTCCGGCTTTCCCAAGCTCCAAGGCAATGCCCCGGCCTGCCCCCCTGCTTCCGCCCGTCACGAGGGCGACTTTGCCTTCCAGCATCTTGCTCATCTTTCCTCCATCTCCTTCTTCAAGCAATCTCTCTTGATCTTACTCGCAGCAATATGTCAGGGACTGTCATATTCATTTCGCAACGAACCTTGGAGTCGCTATTGATCTCTTGTCCGGGCAGGATCGTCTCCTCCCGATTATCCGCACTCGACCATGGGTGCAAGTCACTCCGAAGACGCCAAACACATATGTTGTAATGCCTGGATTCATGTCTGCCTGCCCCTTCCTTGTAAATATGCCTTTGCAAAGGGTGAGCGTATTGCCTTACAGTTCCGCATCGGGTAAAGCCTGGAGCAACCGGCTCATTCGCCGCATCATGGCTAATTGCCGCCACCGGTCAATTCTCGACGTAGGCGCAGGGGCCGGATTCTATTCCGACGACCTTCGCCCCCGGCTTCCCGGCGTTCGGTTTGTAGCGGTTGAAATTTGGAAGGACTATATCCTTGAATTCAATCTGGATCGGAAATACGACCGGGTTCTCAATCTCGATATCCGGGAATGGTCTCCCGATGAAGCATTTGGAATCACCATCTGCGGTGATGTATTAGAGCACATGAGCAAGAACGATGCCATCGCGACCTATAAGAAACTGCTGAACAGCAGCGAATTCATTGTCTTAAGCATTCCGGTCGTTCCGTATCCGCAGGGAGAATACCGCGGCAATCCTTATGAACGGCACATCAAGGATGACTGGAGCCATCGCGAGGTTATGGAGTCTTTCCCCAACATCGCCATTTGCAGGGTTGAGAACGAACTGGGCGTTTACATCGGATGGAACCCCGATCTGCATACCGCCGCGGAGATTGCGGAAGCCAACCGTCCGATCATCGGAATCTATGGCATCTACAAGAATGAAGAGAAGTTTATCGAGCGCTTCTTGGATTCCACGAAGCAGGCGGACGAAATCGTCTTATGCGATACCGGCTCAACCGACGAAACCAACGAACGGATTCAACGGTTCACGGAGAAACATCCCGAAGCACCGGTGAAGACATTCTCCATACACGTATCCCCCTGGCGATTTGATGATGCCCGGAATGCTGCTTTGTCTCTGGTGGGTTCAGACATTGATGTTTGCATCTCTATGGATATCGACGAATATCTCATGGAAGATTGGAAGGCTTATTTGATCCGCCATTGGGAATACGGCATTACCCGATATCATCATCGGTTTAAAACATTCTGGTCTCCCGAACATCATACCGAACATTTGCATAATCGCATTCATAGCAGGACGGGATATACATGGAAGTTGCCCATTCACGAAATTTTGGAAAGCCATGCGGAAGAGAAAGTCAAGTTCCTGGATGATTTCTACATGTTTCAGGAGCCGGATCAGCAGAAATCCAGAAGCTACTATCTCCCCTTATTGCTGCAGTCTGTTCGTGAGCGCAAGGATATTTGGAAATCTTGGAGCTTTCTAGCGATAGAATATCTCGCGCGCGGAGAATGGAATGAAGCCCGGCAAGCCATAGAAACCGCGCTCGCGATTGCCGACAGCGATAAAGCCTACTTGTATTTGCAGCTGCACGAGGTTTACAGGAATCAAAGGAACTCCTCCATGGCTCTATTATGCCTCAACAACGCGATTCTTCACCTGCCGGACCGGAGAGAACCTTATGTGAAGAAAGCCTTGTATTTAAATGAGTTGGAAAGAAACGGGGAAGCCTTATTCGCATTAAACGAAGCCGAACGGTTGACGAGCAAAATCATTGACTACCACTTTACTCCGATCGCATGGGACCCGGAATTCTCTCGCTTGAAAACCAAAATCGGGGAACTCGCTCGGATGGAAAGCGGGGCCATCTCATGAAGCTGAAAGTAGCGGTTTACGCCATTTCGAAAAATGAAGAGCAATTCGTCGATCGGTGGATGGATTCCATGAAGGAAGCGGACTTGGTCGTCGTAACCGATACGGGATCCATGGATGGAACCGCAGCGAAGCTGGAATCCCGAGGGGCGGTCGTCCATCGAATCCATTTGAATCCATGGCGTTTCGATGTGGCCAGGAATATCTCTCTCCAATTTGTCCCCCGGGATATCGACGTCTGCGTGTGTACGGATTTGGACGAAGTGTTGGAGCCCGGCTGGAGAAAGAAGCTGGAAGCGGCCTGGACCCCGGACATGACCCGGTTAAAGTACATGTACACGTGGAACTTCCTGCCTGACGGAAACAGGGGAGTCACTTTCTGGTACGAGAAAATTCACAGAAGGAACGGATTCCGGTGGACGCATCCCGTTCATGAAATTCTCGCCTACTACGGAGACGATCCGGACGTAT
The DNA here is from genome assembly GCF_019400745.1 of Cohnella sp. CFH 77786. Taxonomy (GTDB): domain Bacteria; phylum Bacillota; class Bacilli; order Paenibacillales; family Paenibacillaceae; genus Cohnella. Next base: position 64,141 of record NZ_WJIB01000007.1, read on the forward strand.
ACGGTTGGGAAGCCGGAATCCAATTAAACCATTATCCGGATCCGGCAAAATCCCGTGGTCAATACCTCCCCTTATTGGAGCTGGCGGTAAAAGAAGATCCCGAGGACGACCGAAATATGCACTACCTGGGACGGGAGTATATGTATTACGGGATGTGGGACAAATGCATCGAGACCTTGAAGAAGCACCTTGCCTTGCCGCGCTCGCGATGGAAGGACGAACGATGCGCTTCCATGCGATATATCGCCAGAGCCTGCAAAGCAAAGAACGATATATCCGAAGCGAAATGCTGGTTGTATAAAGCCATTGCCGAGGCCCCGAATTTAAGAGAACCATATGCGGAAATGGCTCAATTGGCTTACGAAGCAAGGGATTGGCCCGCGGTTTATCATATGGTGGAAGAAGCTTTGCGCATTATTGAGCGTCCCCTGTCCTATATAAGCGAATCGTTTGCATGGGATTTTTCGCTTTACGATTTGGGAGCACTAAGCTGCTATGAATTGGGGATGTACGAGAAAGCTTATCGGTTTGCGGAACAGGCTGTGAAGATGGCCCCGAATGACCAGCGATTGAGAAGCAACTTGGAGATCATTTCGGAAAAAATAAAAGCAGGGCTCTAGGTGCAGCGCGCAGCAAGAGCCCTGTTTCTTTCACAACGGAATGCATCCCTTAGCTGATTCTTACGAGTCGGATCGAAGAGTTAACGATCGTTTGCCCATCTGATGTCGGAGGCAGGGTATCGGATGTTGCGCCGACATTGCGGAGCGTAAGCGTAGATCCGGCAGGAATGGTAAGGATGGAAGAACCAACGAGTGTTTGAACATCGCTGCCGCCGCCGGTTTGGTCGCCGAATCTCGTAGAGGATTGTACAACGCCGTTGAGCACAATCGCGTACGCGGTTTGGCTGGCTCCGTTCGTGGTTACTTCGTAAATAATCATATAATCGCCTGCGACGGCTACGGTAACGGGTGCCGTTCCCGGGGTATGCGCGACGCCTCCCGAAGAGGGTCCGTTTGAACTGAATGTGATATCTGCGCCTGCAGGCACAATAACAGTTGCCGCAGCGGTATTGAAAAAATATCCGTAGGAAGACGTTGTGGCTGGACCGGTGGGTCCGGTTGCGCCTGTTGGGCCGGTTGGACCGGTTGGGCCAGTCGGTCCAGTCGGTCCAGTCGGACCCGTCAGACCGGTCGGGCCGGTTGGACCGGTTGGGCCGGTTGGGCCGGTTGGGCCGGTCAATCCTGTTGGCCCTGTGGGTCCGGTCGGTCCAGTTGGACCGCTTGCTCCGGTTGGGCCGGTCGGTCCCGTTATTCCGGTGGGTCCAGTTGGACCCGTTGGGCCAGTCGGTCCCGTTATTCCGGTGGGTCCGGTTGGACCCGTTGGGCCGGTTGCTCCCGTTATTCCGGTGGGTCCGGTTGGACCCGTTGGGCCGGTTGCTCCCGCTATTCCGGTGGGTCCAGTTGGACCCGTTGGGCCGGTTGCTCCAGTCGGTCCAGTTGGGCCAGTCGGACCCGTTATTCCAGTGGGTCCGGTTGGACCCGTTGGGCCAGTCGGTCCCGTTATTCCAGTGGGTCCGGTTGGACCCGTTGGGCCAGTCGGTCCCGTTATTCCGGTGGGTCCAGTTGGACCCGTTGGGCCGGTTGCTCCAGTCGGGCCGGTTGGGCCCGTTATTCCGGTGGGTCCAGTTGGGCCAGTTGGGCCCGTTGCTCCAGTCGGGCCGGTTGGGCCGGTGTCACCCGTCGGGCCAGTTGCTCCAGTCGGGCCCGTTATTCCGGTGGGTCCTGTTGGACCCATCGCGCCGGTTGCTCCTGTCGGTCCCGTCGGGCCGGTATCGCCCGTCGGCCCAATTGGGCCGGTCGGTCCCGTTAATCCGGTGGGTCCAGTTGGGCCGGTCGGGCCAGTTGGGCCGGTATCACCCGTCGGTCCAGTCGGGCCGGTTGGGCCGGTTGGGCCGGTTGCTCCAGTCGGTCCCGTTGTCCCTGTTGGGCCGGTTGGGCCGGTGTCACCCGTCTGTCCAGTCGGGCCGGTCGGTCCCGTTATTCCGGTTGGTCCCGTTGGCCCTGTCGGGCCGGTTGCTCCAGTCGGTCCAGTTGGTCCAGTATCGCCTGTAGGTCCCGTTGGTCCCGTTGGGCCGGTTGCTCCAGTCGGTCCCGTTGGGCCGGTCGGTCCCGTCATCCCGGTTGGTCCCGTTGGGCCGGTTGCTCCAGTCGGTCCCGTTGGGCCGGTCGGTCCCGTCATTCCGGTTGGTCCCGTTGGGCCGGTTGGTCCCGTCATTCCGGTTGGTCCCGTTGGGCCGGTTGCTCCAGTCGGTCCCGTTGGGCCGGTCGGTCCCGTCATTCCGGTTGGTCCCGTTGGGCCGGTTGCTCCAGTCGGTCCCGTTGGGCCGGTCGGTCCGGTCATTCCGGTTGGACCCGTTGGCCCAGTCGAACCGGTATCGCCTGTCGGACCCGACGGGCCAGTCGGTCCCGTCAATCCGGTTGGACCCGTCGGTCCAGTTGCTCCAGCCGGTCCCGTTGGTCCAGTGTCGCCCGTAGGTCCAGTTGGGCCGGTCGGTCCGGTCATTCCGGTTGGACCCGTCGGTCCAGTTGCTCCAGCAGGTCCCGTTGGTCCCGTGTCGCCTGTAGTTCCCGTTGGGCCGGTCGGTCCCGTCATTCCGGTTGGTCCCGTTGGCCCGGTTGGTCCGGTCGGCCCGGTCGGTCCTGTTGGTCCTGTCGGTCCGGTTGGTCCGGTCGGCCCTGTCGCTCCTGTCGGCCCTGTCGGCCCTGTCGCTCCTGTCGGCCCCGTTGGGCCAGTTGGTCCGACTGCTCCAGTCGGTCCCGTTGGGCCGGTATCGCCCGTCGCCCCCGTTGGTCCAGTGTCACCCGTAGGTCCAGTCGGTCCGATTGCTCCAGTCGGTCCCGTTGGTCCAGTGTCGCCTGTAGGTCCCGTTGGGCCGGTCGGTCCTGTTGCTCCAGTCGGTCCCGTTGGGCCGGTGTCCCCTGTCGGACCCGTTGGTCCGATCGGTCCCGTCATTCCGGTTGGTCCTATTGGTCCGGTATCGCCCGTTGGCCCCGTCGGGCCAGTGTCGCCTGTTGGTCCGGTTGGTCCGGTTGGTCCGGTTGGTCCGGTTGGCCCCGTTGACCCGATCGCACCCGTCGGTCCCGTTGGGCCGGTATCGCCCGTTGGCCCGGTTGGCCCAGTGTCGCCCGTTGGCCCGGTTGGCCCTGTGTCGCCCGATGGTCCGGTTGGCCCTGTGTCGCCCGTAGGTCCGGTTGGCCCTATTGAACCGATCGCACCTGTCGGTCCCGTTGGGCCGGTATCGCCCGTTGGCCCGGTTGGCCCTGTGTCGCCCGTTAGTCCCGTTAGTCCAGTTGGTCCCGTCGGTCCAGTCGGTCCTGTCGGCCCCGTTGCCCCAGTCGGGCCGGTTGGTCCCGTTGATCCGGCTTCGCCCGTCGGCCCCGTGGGTCCGGTTGGTCCGGTCGCTCCGTTTCCTGGCCCTGTGGGTCCTGTCGGCCCTGTCGGTCCTGTAGCTCCGTTTCCTGGCCCTGTGGGTCCAATTGGTCCTGTCGGTCCGGTGTCACCTGTTGGTCCGGTTGGTCCGGCTATTCCTGTCGGTCCCGTTGGTCCGTTTGCTCCGGTTGGCCCAGTCGGTCCGGTGTCACCTGTTGGTCCGGTTGGTCCGGTTGGTCCGGTTGCTCCTGTTGGCCCCGTCGGTCCGTTTGCTCCGGTTGGCCCAGTCGGTCCGGTGTCACCTGTTGGTCCGGTTGGTCCGGTTGCTCCTGTTGGCCCCGTTGCTCCGGTTGGTCCCGTTGCTCCGGTTGGTCCTGTCGGCCCCGTTGGTCCAGCCTCACCGGTTGGTCCAGTTGCTCCTGTTGCTCCTGTTGCTCCTGTTGCTCCCGTTGCTCCCGTTGCTCCCGTTGCTCCTATTGGTCCTGTTGGTCCTGTCGATCCGGTCGGCCCTGTTGCTCCAGTCGGTCCCGTTGGTCCAGTTTCACCTATCGATCCAGTCGGTCCTGTTGGCCCTGTCTCCCCTGTCGGTCCCGTTGGGCCAATCTCACCTATCGATCCGGTCGGGCCAGTTGGCCCTGTCGCACCTGTCGGACCCGTTGGTCCGGTCTCACCTATCAATCCGGTTGGTCCTGTTGGTCCTGTCGCTCCTGTCGGACCCGTTGGTCCGGTCGGTCCCGTCGGCCCTGTCGCTCCTGTCGGTCCTGTTGGCCCTGTCGCCCCTGTCGGACCTGTTGGTCCGGTCGGTCCAGTTGCTCCTGTCGGCCCGGTCGGACCAGTTGGTCCTGTCGGACCCATTGTCCCTGTCGGCCCTGTCGGTCCCGTTGGTCCAGTCTCACCTATCGGTCCGGTCGGTCCAGTTTCACCAATAGGTCCTGTCGGTCCTGTCGGACCCGTGGCTCCCGTCTCACCCGTCGGTCCGGTTGGCCCTATCGGTCCCGTTGGCCCCGTGGCTCCTGTCTCACCCGTCGGTCCGGTTGGCCCTATCGGTCCTGTCAGTCCCGTCGGCCCTGTCGCTCCTGTCGGACCCGTCGGCCCTGTCGCTCCGGTCGGTCCGGTCGGTCCCGTTGCTCCTGTCGGACCCGTCGGCCCTGTCGCTCCGGTCGGTCCGGTTGGCCCTGTCGCTCCGGTCGGTCCCGTTGGCCCTGTCGCTCCGATCGGTCCCGTTGGCCCTGTCGCTCCGATCGGTCCCGTTGGCCCTGTCGCTCCGGTCGGTCCCGTTGGCCCTGTCGCTCCGGTCGGTCCCGTTGGCCCTGTCGCTCCGGTCGGTCCCGTTGGCCCTGTCGCTCCGGTCGGTCCCGTCGGTCCTGTCGCTCCGGTCGGTCCCGTCGGTCCTGTCGCTCCGGTCGGTCCCGTCGGTCCTGTCGCTCCGGTCGGTCCCGTCGGTCCTGTCGCTCCGGTCGATCCCGTCGGTCCTGTCGGTCCTGTCGGTCCTGTCGCTCCGGTCGGTCCCGTCGGGCCTGTCGCTCCTGTGGATCCAGTTGGCCCGGTCGGCCCTGTGGATCCGGTTGGTCCGGTCTCTCCTGCTGCTCCTGTCGGCCCCGTTGCTCCTGTCGGTCCGGTAGTGCCGGTTGGTCCCGTTGGTCCGGCTTCACCCGTCGGCCCTGTAGATCCGGTTGGTCCGGTCGCTCCATTTCCTGGCCCTGTGGGTCCAGTCGGACCCGTCGGGCCGGTCGCTCCGTTACCTGGCCCTGTGGGACCTGTCGGTCCTATTAGTCCGGTTTCTCCAGTCGGTCCCGTAGCTCCCGTTGGTCCGGTTGGTCCGGTTTCTCCAGTCAGTCCCGTTGCTCCCGTTGGTCCGGTTGGTCCGGTTGGTCCGGTTTCTCCAGTCAGTCCCGTTGCTCCCGTTGGTCCGGTTGGTCCGGTTTCTCCAGTCAGTCCCGTTGCTCCCGTTGGTCCGGTTGGTCCGGTTGGTCCGTTTGGTCCGGTTGGTCCGGTTGGTCCGGTTGGTCCGGTTGGTCCGCTTGGTCCGGTTGGACCGGTTGGTCCCGTTGCTCCCGTCGGTCCTGTCGGCCCTGTCGGCCCCGTTGCCCCTGTCGGCCCCGTTGCCCCTGTCGGGCCAGTCGGCCCAGTCGGACCGGTTGGTCCAGTTGCTCCCGTCGGTCCTGTCAGCCCTGTCGGGCCAGTCGGACCGGTTGGTCCCGTTGCTCCCGTCGGTCCTGTCGGCCCTGTCGGCCCCGTTGCCCCAGTCGGGCCGGTTGGTCCCGTTGCTCCCGTCGGTCCTGTCGGCCCTGTCGGCCCCGTTGCCCCAGTCGGGCCGGTTGGTCCCGTTGCTCCCGTCGGTCCTGTCGGTCCTGTCGGCCCTGTCGGCCCCGTTGCCCCTGTCGGGCCAGTTGCCCCTGTTGGCCCTGTTGCCCCAGTCGGGCCGGTTGGTCCAGTTGCCCCTGTGGAACCCGTTGGTCCTGTCGCCCCTGTCGGTCCGGGATCACCCGTCGGGCCGGTTGATCCGGTTGGCCCTGTCGGCCCCGTCGGACCCGTTGGTCCCGTCTCCCCTGTCGGTCCGGGGTCACCCGTCGGGCCAGTTGATCCGGTTGGTCCCGTTGGTCCTGTTGCCCCCGTTGGTCCTGTTGGCCCCGTTGGTCCTGTTGGTCCCGTTGGTCCCGTTGGTCCCGTTGGCCCCGTTGGTCCGGTTGCCCCCGTTGGCCCCGTTGGTCCGGTTGCCCCCGTTGGTCCGGTTGCCCCCGTTGGCCCCGTTGCCCCCGTTGGACCCGTTGGTCCCGTTGGTCCCGTTGGTCCAGACGGTATTACTACTGCTCCCATCGCTCCTATTGTTCCTGTCGGCCCGGTTGGCCCCGTTGGACCTGTTGGACCTGTTGGACCTGTCGGACCGGTTGGACCGGTTGGACCGGTCGGTCCCGTCGGCCCTGTGAGCCTCAGCGGTACGATTCCCGTCGGTCCCGTTGCTCCGGTCGGACCCGTCGGTCCGGTTGGTCCGTTTGCGGAACCCGTTGGACCCGTAGGCCCGGTTGGACCGGTTTCACCGGCAATTCCCATAGAGCCAGGAGTTCCTGGAATCCCGGTGGCTCCAGGGGGACCGGGTAAACCCGGTGGACCCTGTGGGCCAACGGGGCCGCGCTTCCCTCTAATTATTCTTCTATTCTTATGTCGATGCGACTTTCGGTGTTTGTTTCGTTTATTCTTATGGCGTTCAGATTTTCTTCCGCGCTCTCGATTCTTCTTTTTTCGTTTAGGGAGATAACGTGCATGGAAGTCACGTATACGGAGGTGACGTTTGCGGTGGTGATGAATGCGGATGTGACGTTTTTTTTTCGCAACGGAAGATTTCGTTATTCTGCTTTTCACACCCATTCTTCACCTCCCGAATCATTGTATAAACAATCGGAATAGAACGTTTTAGGCCGTTAACCAAAATCAAGGAATCGATATCGTACTTGGGGACCGGCCTAACGATGTCCAGAATTCGTCTCCGAAAAAAAATGACCCGCTGATTACGCGGGTCTAAAATCACCTATTCTCGTCAAACGCCGTGTTTTCTTCCGTAAATCAATACACGGACTTCCACTCCGTGATGTTCGACGCATCGAACTTGAACGGATCGCCGAGCATGATTTGCGTGCCGTCGCCGTCCTGGACGACTACTTTCTCGCCCAGCGTGCCGGCCGTGATCTTCTCGCCGACCTTGCCGGTCAGCGTACCTTTGACGAGCCCGTCAGCGACGTAGCCGGACAGATACCCGACATCGATCGGATTCCACAAGTACATCCATTGGCAAACGCCGCTTTCGATGTATTCCGCCATCTCGCTCGGCAAGCCGAGGCCTGTCAATTGCACCTTGCCTTTGAGCCCTTTGTCGGTGAGCACTTTGCCCGCGGCCGCGATCCCGACCGTCGTCGGCGCGATGATGCCTTTGAGGTTCGGGTACGATTTCAGCAGCGCTTCCGTCTCGGATACGCTCTTGTCGCGGAGGTCGTCGCCGTAAGCGACTTTCACCAGCTTGATTTTGCTGTATTTCGGATCCTCGAGCTCTTTCTTCATCCACTCGATCCAAGTGTTCTGGTTCGTCGCCTGGGAGGTCGCGCTGAGGATGGCGATTTCGCCTTCGCCGCCGATCATCTCGGAAACGCCTTGGATCAGCGTGCGCCCGATCCGCTCGGGATCCGCCTGGTTCACGTGGACAAGGCGGCTCGCCGCGTTAACGGCGGAATCGAGCGACAGCACCTTGATGCCCGCGTTCATCGCTTTCTCCAGGGCCGGCTGCAGAGCGTCCGGATCGTTGGCGGCGATCGCGATAGAGTCGACCTTCTGGGAAATCAATTCCTCGATCATCTGGATTTGCGCTTCCGCCGTCGGCTGATCCGGCGCCTTCAGGATGGCTTCCCCTCCTACTTCCTCTATGGCTTTCTTGAAGCCTTCCATCATCTTCTCGCCGTAGGGGTTGCCCGTGTTTTTGAAAATGATGGCGAACTTCTTCTTCGCGCCCCCGCCGTTCCCGGAAGGCGACTCACTTGAACTTGCGCTCGCGCTCGCGCTGGGCGATTCGCTTACAGCCGCCTGGCTGGGACTTGCGCCGCCCTCCGAATTGCCGCTTTTGCCGCAGGCGGCGAGCAGCGTCAACATCATAACCGCGATCAGACCGATAACCCCATGCTTTTTCTTCACTTGCTGTTCCTCCCTTGTTCTGTTGGTGGCTATACAAAACGGCCGGAAGACCGTCATGTAACGGAGTTACGCTTTACGTACCGGAGATCGGAGCAGCTTCAGCCGGGGAATCGCCACGGCGAAAATCAGCAGCAGCCCGAGGATGATGAGCAGCGACTGCGCGGAGACGTTGATCAGGCCGAGTCCGTAGCGGAGATACCCGATCAGGAACACCGCCAGGATGGCCCCGATCATCCTCCCTTTGCCCCCGGCGGTGCTGACGCCGCCGAGCACGACCATGGCGATGACCTCCAGCTCGTAACCCGTCGCGATGTTCGGGCGGCTGCTCCCCATCCGGGCCGTCAGGAACAGGGCGGTGACGGCGGACATGAAACCGGCCAGCGTGAAAACGACGACCTTGATCCGGTCGACTTCGACTCCGGAGTACCGGCTTGCGGTCGCGTTGTTGCCGATCGCGTAGACCTTGCGTCCGAACGCCGTCTTATGAAGCAGCCACCCGAACGCGACCGCGAAAACCGCGAATACGAGCAAAATGAAGGGAATGTTCCCCACATAATCCCAGCCGAGGAACTTGAACCATTTGGGAAACTTGCCCGCCGCCTGGTCCTCCAGCAGGATGTAGGCGATACCCCGGTAAATGATCATGGTGGCGAGCGTCACGATGACGGAAGACAGTTCCTTGAACTTCACGATCAGCATGCCGTTGATCCACCCGCACGCGGTTCCGACGGCCAGACAGACCATCATGGCCCATTCCATCGGCATGCCATGGCTGTATAGATCCGCCATCGTGACGGAGGATAAGGCCACGATCGAAGCAACGGAAATGTCGATATCGCCCATCAGGATGATGAACACCATCGGAAGCACGATGAACGCCTTGTCCAGGAAGCCCATCGTCGCGTCTCTCAGATTGCCGTAATCCAGGAAAAATTCGGACAGGCTCGCGTTCAACGCGAACACGATCAGAATGAGGACGACAAGCAGCCACTCCCATTGAAGAACGAAACCTCTCCACGACCATTCCTGCTTGTTCGGAATCACACGGGGCTCCACGGCTAGATCTTCCTCCTCATCAGGTTGTTGCGGTCGATTCCCCGCTTCACCAGCGCGTTGATCAGCACGGCGATCAGGATGATCGCGCCTTGGATGAACATCTGCCAGAACGCGGAGACGTCGATCATCGGCAGCGCGTTGTTCAGAATGCCGAGGAGCACGGAGCCGAGCACGATGCCGGAAATTTTGCCTACGCCGCCTGCTATGCTTACGCCGCCGAGGACGCAGGCCGCAATGACGCTGAGCTCGTATCCCGATGCCGTATCCCCTTGCGCGGAGGCGAACTTCGACACCCAGAGCACGCCCGCGAGTCCGGACAATCCGCCCATGATCGTGTAGACGAGCCACAGGATTCTGGCGCTATGGATCCCGCTGACGGCCGCGGATTCCGGATTGCTGCCCACGGCGTAGATTCTGCGGCCGGTCCGCGTATGGCTCACGAAATAATAGGCAACCGCGTAAACGAGGATGGCGATCGCGATCAGGTTGTTGATGCCGAGCAACGACCCGGTGGCGATGTTCTTGAAACTGTCGGGCATCTGATGCGCGCTGACCCACTTGCCTCCGCTCGACTCGAACGTGAGCCCGCGGAACACGTTCATCATCCCGAGCGTAGCGATGATCGGCAGGATGTTGACCCAAGCGACCAGTACCCCGAGCGCCATGCCGCAAACAAGTCCGATTCCCGTTCCGATCCCGATGGCGGCAAGCGGAGAGAGTCCCGGGGAATGGCTGACGGCAAGCGCCGCGGTCATGCCCGAGAGCGCCAATGTAGCGCCGATCGAGAGATCGATTCCTCTCGTCACGATGACGAGCATCATGCCGACCGCGAGAATGCTCAGGATCGCGGTATTGGTGATCATGTCGTTGATGTTCTCCCACGTCAGGAAACTCGGATTCCGCAGCTGGACGCCGACCGACATCAGTACGATGAAGACAAGCAGACCGAGTTCGCGGAACTTGGCGATTTTCGCGCTCATGCCTCCGCCCGCCTTTGCCCGTAAGAATTTGCCCCGTCGTCCATCGATGCCGCCAGGATCGCTTCCTGCGTCAAACCTTCGCGGTTCAGCGCGGCGGCAATTCGCCCTTCCCGCATGACGGCGACGCGGTCGCACATCCCGATGATCTCCGGCATCTCGGACGAAACGAGGATTATGCCGTATCCGGCGCAAGCCAAATCGCCGATGATCTCGTAAATCGCCGACTTCGCGCCGACATCCACGCCCTTGGTCGGTTCGTCCAGGATGAGCACGTCCAGCTCCGCCGTCAGCAGCTTGGCGAATACGACCTTCTGCTGGTTCCCTCCCGATAGGGAGCTCACGAGGTCGAACACGCTTCTCGCCTTGACGCTGACCTTCTCCGCCAGCCGCTTGGCGATCTCCAGCTCCTTGCGGATCTGAAGCGCGCCTCTGCCCGAGATCTTCTCCAGCGCGGGCAGCGAAATGTTCCGCCCGATCGCCCATTGCAGCACGAGCCCTTGCTTCTGCCGGTCTTCCGGCAAATATCCGATCCCGCGCCGCATCGCTTCCCGCGGGCTCCGAACGCGCATTTCTTCCCCTTTCAGGAAAATGCGGCCTTTGTCGTGGCGCGTGATCCCGAACAAGGATTGGCACACTTCGGTCCGGCCGGCTCCCACCAAGCCGGTTAAGCCCAGAATCTCTCCGCGCCGGAGGGTAAACGAGACGTCCGCGAAATATCCCGTTCGGCCCAGTCCCTCCACTCGGAGCAGTTCCTCCCCGATCCCCGCTTCTTTTTTGGGAAACAGCTGCGAGATTTCGCGGCCGACCATGGCGATGATCAGGTCATGGTTCGAAATTTCGTTCACGTTCCAGGTGCCGATATAACGGGAATCCCGGAACACCGTTACCACGCTCGCCAGCCGGTACATGTCCTCGAAGCGGTGGGAGATGAAAATGATCGATTTCCCCTGATCCCGAAGCCGTTCGGCGATCCGGTACAATTCTTCGCTCTCGCTTCGGGTGAGCGCGGCCGTCGGTTCGTCCATGATGATGATTTTGGCGTCCACGGACAACGCCTTGGCGATTTCGACGATTTGCTGCTGCGCGACGCTCAGCGCCCCCATCTGGATCTTCGGGCTGAAACCCGCTCCCAGCTCCCGCAGGAGGCGACCCGCCTCCTCGTGCATATCCCGCCAGAGGATGCGTTTCGTTCCCTTGGCGATTTTCTCGTGACCCATGAAAATGTTCTCGGTCACGCTCAGGTCGGGGTAACACGTCACATGCTGGTAGATCGCGGCGATCCCCGCCTTCTTGGCGTCCGTCGGATTCCGGAACGAGACCTTGCGGCCGTTCAGGAACATCTCGCCCTCGTCGGGGGCGTGCACGCCCGTGATCACCTTGATGAAGGTCGATTTGCCCGCTCCGTTCTCGCCCATCAGAGCGTGGATTTCGCCGGGCCTGAGCTTGAAATAGACGTCGTCCAGCGCTTTCACGCCCGGAAATATTTTGGTAATGCCTTTAAGCTCCAATACGTATTCGGTTCCCGCCACCGCTGTCTCCCCCTTTCGATCGGTCTGTCGTATCGTGCGTGCGGCTATACAACCAAACTACCGCATCGGGCTGCTCGCCAGAAGGCGACAGCTTTCGGATCGGGGGGAAATCCTTCGGAGATTGACGGGGATGCCATGTGTTCTTCGCTTTTCGGTGGAACAGGTGAACGGAAACAAAAAAGATCCGGCATCCGCCGGACCTCCCAAATTCATTCACTGCATTTCCTATTTCAGGTAGAACACTTCCCGCATCGGCTTGATCGGTTCCGCTTCGTTGAAATCGAAAGACCCTTCCACCATCTTCGAAGTGATCGCGTTCCAGCGGTTGCATGCCTCGTTCTTCGCGATGTAATCGAACGCGGCTTGCACGTCGTCGCACTCGAAGCAGTAGAAAAACCGGTTGCCCTGCTGGAAAATCGAATAATTGCGGATGCCCGCCTCGGTGTGCGCCTGCATGATTTCCGGCCACGGATTCAGGTGCATCTCCACGTATTCCTCTAAACACTCCGACTTGACCTTCCAAGTCCATGCGAATTTGCGGCTGTTTTCCATCTTCTCGTCCTCCTCAGATTCCGGCGTTGTCCCGATATTGGGTGGGGGTCTGCCCGGTCCATTGCTTGAACAGGCGGCTGAAATATTTGGCGTCCTGATAGCCGACCCGGGGGCTGACGTCGGATAGCTTCATCCCGGGGTCAAGCAAGAGCTCCTTCGCTTTGCCGATCCGCAGCGCGGTCAGATAGTCCAGTATCGTTTCCCCGGTCTGCAGCTTGAAGCACTCGCAAAAATAGGTCGGATTCATGTGTACCTGGTCGGCGATCTTCTTGATCGTAAGGTCGTGCCCGAGGTGCTCCCTGATCCATGCCTTGGCTTGTTCCACCGGCCCTGCGCTGCCGGAATCGCGGGACGCTTCGATGTCCCGGATCGCTTGGCCGGCCAGCCGGTTCACCTGCCGCTTTAACTCGGACAGATGGGCCGCCTTCTTGAGCTGTGCCAATTCCTGCTCCACCGGAGTGGATCGGCCGATGCTTCCCTGGCTCTCCACCCGGGCGGAATGGATGAGGATCACGACGTTCTGCAGCACCGATTGCAGCAGCTCGGGGGAGTCCAGCCGTTCCAACTTGTCGAACAGCTTGTCGACCAGCTCCGCGGATTGCGACGCCCGGGTTTGCTCGATGCTGCGCTTGAGCTGCTGAGCCAGCGCAAGGAAGTCGGATGATGCGTTGACCCGGTTATCGGCCTTTTCCTGCGCCGGACGGAATACCTGGTTGTCTCCGTAAATCAGCCGGTAATTCATTAGATGGAGTGCCTGCCGCTTGGCGTCCGGGAGCAAATACAAATCCTCGAAGGGCTCCCCGAAAGAGACGGACACCGAGAAAGGCGTGTAAGTACGGATGGCGGACCGGATCCGTTCGGCCATCGCGTACGCGTCCTCCCCGACATCGCGTTCGGCATCGCCGGACTGAAGCAGCGTCCAGAAGTCGGAATCGGCACCTCGCCAATACCACGCCTGCCGGTCCGCCCCGTCCGCGAAGGAACCGGCGATTTCCCCGATCATATTTTCGAGAGCATAGTAGTAGGCCTTCCAGTCCTTCGCCGAATAGCTGCGGGCCTTGACGGGAAGCGTGTCCAACCGGATGCACGACAAGAGGTAACGGCCGGTCGGAAATTCTTCCACCCAATATCCGAAGCTCGCCAGGTCCGCCTCCGCGGACGTGACGGCGGCTAACGTGCGAGATTGGCGGCTCTCCTTGAGTTTGGCCGCTTCCTTCTCCATTTCGCCCCACTTCAGGACCCGGTAACGCCCGCTCGCGATTTGGTTCCGGATATCGGCCATCCGCTCCCGGAATTGCTCACGGTCCACCGGCTTCAGCAAATAATCGAGCGCCCCCTCCCGCAGAGCCGACCGCACGTAGGCGAAATCGTCATACCCGCTGATGACGAGAGGATAGAAGGTGTAATGCTTCTTGGCTTCCCGGATCAGTTCGAGACCGTCCATTTCCGGCATTTTGACGTCGGTGATGAGCAGATCCACTCCGCCGCCCGAACGTCTCAAGTATTCGAGGGCTTCGAACCCGTCGCTCACGGCGGCCGCCACTTCCCAGCCCTCTCCGCAGGAAAGGACGAGCCGCTCGATCCCCCTGCGGATGCGGGCTTCATCGTCCACGATCAACGTCCGTATCGTTTGCACGTCGTCTCCCCCCCTGTTATCCAGGCCGCCCGTTCCGTTTACTCCAACGCATGCATCACGGGGATGCGGATCGTCACTTCGGTGCCTAATCCCTTGATGCTGTGGATTTGGATCCCGTATTGCGGGCCGTGCATCATCACGATTCTCGCGTTCACGTTGCTTAAGCCGAACCCGTTGCTTCGCCCCTCGTAGCCGGCGCTGCGGAGCATCCGCTCCATCTGCTCCAGCCGCTCATCCGGAATGCCGGGCCCGTTGTCCCTCACCCGCATGACAAGATCGGTCTTGCCGGAGCGGGCGCCGAATTCCCGGCTCACGGCGATGCGGATTTCCAGCGTTTTGCGCATTTCCAGCCCGTGCTTGATGGCGTTCTCGACAACCGGCTGCAAAATGAACTTCGGCGTGTACATCGTATGCGGTTCCCGGTCGTCGAGATGAAGCTCGATCGCGAAGTCGAGCCGATCCTCGAACCGATACTTCTGGATCGTCAAGTAATCTCGGACATGCTGGACTTCTTCTCCGATCGTCACCGATTTGGACTGGTTCGAGACGGAGAAGCGGAGCATTCGGCCGAGCAGCGTCACCATCTCCACCACCGGCTCCCGTTCCCCCTCTTCCACGGCCATCCCGATCGTTTCGAGCGTGTTGTACATGAAATGGGGATTGATTTGGGACTGCAAGGCGTAGAGCTCGGCTTCCTTCTGGCGGATCTCGATCTGATAGTTCTCGCGGATCAATTCCCGGATCGTGCCGATCATGGAATTGAAGCTGCGGGCGAGCGTCCCCACTTCGTCCCCTCCCGGGACTTTCAGGTCGACCTCGAAATTCCCCCTCTCCACGGTTTTCATCAGGCTGCTCAGCCTCTGGAGAGGGCGGGTGACGTTCCAGGAGAACAACACCGCGATCAGCGAAGTGACGAGAACGATGCCGGCGAAGACGAATATCGTCACGTTCCGGACGAAATCGGTCCGCTCCGTGAGGACTTTGGCCGGGATGCTGTGCACGAGCACCCATCCCAGCGCTTGCGATTGGTTGACGCTGACGAGCCTGGACTCCCCGCCCGCCATACTGCGGAAGCTTCCGTTCTTGACCGGGTAATGGGAGATCTCCGGATCCCGTTGTCCGATCTTGCTGCGGTCCGTATGGTAAACGATTTGTCCCGCCCCGTCCATCACCCACAGCTGGGCGCGTTCGTTCGTTTCGAAATTGTGCAGGATCCCGTCGATGAACGACAAGTCGACCGCGATCAGCATGTTTCCGAGCAGCTTCCGGTTGTCGGCGTCGAACAGCGGCTTGAGCAGGAACACGTAAGGGACGTCCGAAGCGAACCGAAGGTCGATTTGTCCCGGGAGCAGGATACGCGTCCGATCGTCTCTCCCCCACTGCTCTCCGTACCGCTGCAGCGATTGCTGCCAATCCTGCTCGCGGAAGGAGATTTTCGCGCTTTGAAACAGCCGTCCGTTCGAGAGGACGTACACGCCGATGAGGTCCGGGTTGCTGCCGGCCATATAGGTCCGGGTCAAATAGCCGTTCAAAATATAGCGGTCCCGGTTCATGTCCGAACGGTTGCCATAATGGCTCCGGCGCAGAATGGCCAGGCTGTCTTCCGAGTTGAACAGCATTTCGGGCAGCTTCATCAGCTCGTTCATATGCTTGGCGATGTCGGCATTCGCTTGGTAGAGGAACTTGGGCATGTATTCTCCGATTTGCGCTTCTACCGACCTCGCATACTGCGCATAGGTCAAATAGCCGAGCAGCGACAAGGGTATGACGGTAAGGAGCAAGTAGGTGACGATGAGCTTGGAGCTGAGCCGCATGTCGCGGAAACGGAAGGTGAGTCCCCTTTTAAAAATCATACTGGTCCACGTTGTCCTTGGTAAAATCGAGAGGTTCTCCCATGATCACCATGTCCCCGTTCACCCGGATGCTCCCGACCTTATCGATTTCCTGCCCGTCCGCGGGTTTGGCGCCGTCCAGATACCGGTGGGCGAGCACGACCGTCAAATAACCGAGTTTCTTCGGGCTCCACAGCGTGGCCATCTGGGCGGAATCGTCGCGCAAATACTCCGCCATCAGATTGGGGTTGGAGAGTCCGACCACCTTGACCCGGCCCGCTTTGCCCGCCTCCCGCACGGCTTTGGCGGCTCCCGGCGGACCGACGGAGGAATTGCCGAGCAGTCCCTTGAGGTTCGGATATTCGGCCAGCAGCCGCCGCGCCTCTTCGTATGCTTTGTTTTGATCGTCGTCCGTGGGAACGACCTCCAGGAGCTTCATGTTCGGATAAAATTCCTCGTGCTGAACGCGAATCCACCGAAGCCATTCGTTCAGGTTCGCCGCCGCCAAGGATCCCGTCAGGATGGCGAATTCGCCGGATTCCCCCATGGACATGGCCATCGTATCCATCAGATGCCGTCCCAGCGTTTCCGGCTCCACCATGTTCACGAAGAACTCGCGGGCCGGAGGCTCCGTGTCCGCATCCCAAGTGATGACGCGGATCCCCTGCTGCTTTGCCTTCCGCAGAACGGGCACCAGCTTATCCGGATCGTTGGCGGATACGGCGAGCAGATCCACCTTCCGGTCGATCAAATCCTCGATGATCCGGATCTGTTCCTCCGCGTCGGCGTTCCGGGGACCCTCGAAGATGACTTCATCCCCGAACTCGGCCCCCGCCTCGCGCGCTCCTTCGGCAGCATATTGAAAATAGGGGATTTCGACGCCTTTGGGCACGATGGCGATCGTATACCGTTTCCCGGCAGGAACGGCGGTAATGGATGCGCTTTCGGAATTCGGCGGGCCGTCCATCGAGAACACAACCTCGTATGGACCGGACTTTCCGTTCCCGCAAGCGCAGAGGATGACGAAGAAAGCAAGCAGCAGAACCATCCGCCGAAACAAGCCGGTTCCTCCTCGGAAGCATGCCATATGTTCGATCATATCACGGAATCGGGGAGGCGCAACGTTCAACTCCCAAAATAACCCGACTGCCGCTTTTTGGGCAGATGACGATCTTCGGATACGGGGGACGCTTTTCGGGATTCCGGGAGAGAATGGGCATTGTGCGAATTGCGAGGCGAATTAATCGTTCCCGTCCGGTTCGGGATGAGGGAAGTGCAATTCCCCCTCGTATGAAAAAACGATGGCTGACCATTTAACAATCAACGATCAAGTATTCTCGACATGGCGAATGGCTCGAAAGATTCAAGTAAATCGAGCCAGGTTAAGGGGCTTCTCGTAATTCTACCCTGAAATGGCCCCATTTCATCCTTTTGATGGTGCCGCACAGCGGCATTGTTGTCTGTATGAAATATCGAATAGAATCGTGGAAATTCCGGCGAAAAGTCAGATTCTATTTGAAATTCGAACCCCCTCTCCTGCCGGAAACGCGAGAGGGGGGGCGGCGTGGTTCTTTATGGCATCGCCATCTTGATCATGGCGCTATGTTCGACCAGCGTACGCGCGATCTCGGAGAAGGACAATTCCTGCACGTATTGTTTTTTGCGGATCTCCGTCACGTCCTCGCGCACCAGCGCGATCTCCTTCAGCATGACGTCCGATCGTTTCTCCAAACGTTCGAAGCGGACTTCCAGCCTGTCGACGCGAGCGTCGAGGTTGTCGATTTTGACGTTTAATGCCGCGACCTCTCCTCGCAGTTCCGCAACCTCGCCGCGCAATTCCCGGATGTCATTCCTGACTTCGCTGCGGAAATTCGTGAAGTCTTGATTCATCACGTTCATGTCCTGTTTGAGCGCATTCATGTCCTGTTTGAGGACATTCATGTCCTGTTTGAGCGCATTCATGTCCTGACTGAGCATGTTCATCGCATCCAAAAGCCGGCTTGCCCACTCTTCCATAGCGTTTCCTCCATTGAGAGATGATGTACACCGGTGCTTCCAGATGTGGTCAAATCATAGCATAAGTTGGGAGAAACGGTCGACGGTCTCAAGTCCCATCCGTTTGAAAGTACAGTGAATCGAGCTATCGTACGATGCTATCCCCCTCTTAAAACGCAGCCCCCTCGCCTGTCGGAAGCGGGAGAGGGGGCGATATCTAACATGTTCAGGTTACGGCACCGGGCGGACTTGCGGGCAATCTCGAACGGACGGAGGCGGACGAGAATACGTCCGTCAGCCTTTTGAACTCCCATACGTCAGCACGGTCCGGAAAACCGCGGCTTTGCGCGCATACCGACAATCGGTAAGCCGAGTCGAGGGCGAAGGTCTTGCAGAACCATTCCGCTTGCCCGCCGCCGTCCCCGACCCGAGACGCGACCCCCGTTTCCGCCGGCAGTACGGAGAAGCCGCGCAGCGGAAGGCTCAGTCCTTTTCCGACCGCTTTCACGTAACTTTCCTTGCGTGTCCAGAAACGGCACAGCCCATCCTTGCGCTCGTCTGCAGGTAGTTCGTTGAATACCGATAATTCGGCGGGAGTCAGGATCCGGCCGGCGAGATCGAGCGGGACGGCATCCACCCCCTCGACGTCGATCCCGACGGCGGAGCGGTCGAATGCGGCGGCGACCCATTCCCCGGCGTGCGATACGTTGAAGTGCAGCCCGGCCGCGCGGTTGCCCCCGCGGCCGGCCAAAGCCGGTTTGCCGTACTCGTTCGCCGTAAACGCGATCTCATGGTTGCTCCACCCCAGTCTCTCCATCAACCAGGCTCGAACGAGCAAATCCGCGCTTAGAGTCCTCACGGCATCCTCGCGATGGCGGAACCTGAGAATACGGCTTCGTTTCTCCTCCGCCACTTTGTCCAGCAGCATGCCGAACATAGGCTCCGCGATGCCGTCGCCGACGCGAACCGCGATCACTTCCAACGGTTGTCCTCCTCTGCCTGGATCTCTTCGGTCTCCGGAAAGAAAAATCCGCTCCCGAACAATAACCCTTCCTCTCCATCTCCCGGTCCATGTCCCGGGCTCGGCGACAGCCCTTCCGGCAAAGCGGCCTTGGCCAGCTCTCCGAGCGCCGCTCGCGGATCCGCGGCCGCTCTCTCGAGCAGCTTCAGCAGACCGTCAGCCATCAGGGAGACCGTTCCTTCCGGCAACAAACGGCTGCGGAATTCGAAGACGAGCGCCAGCTTGCCGTCCCTCTCCTCCGCTTCCAGCACCAGATCCGCCTTCGCCGTGGCAAAGCTCCAGTCCAACGGCTCCCATTGCAGTTCGCCGCTCCCCGTTTCCATGGCATCGATATTCTGCATCACGAACATCGTATCGAACAGCGGATGCCGTGTCGCATCCCAGCGGAGCAGCCCCCGTTCGTCCAGCAGCTCGGCCAGCTCTTCCGCCGGCAGCCATGGATGGTCGAAAGCCTGAAGCATGCTGGTCTTAACCTCCGCCAACCAGTCGGCAAAGGAAAGAGAACGGATCGGCCGATTGCGGATCGGAAGCGTTTGAACCAGCAGCCCCGCGGTATGGTCGAGATCAGGATGCGAACGCCCCGCCGTCGGCAGGCCGGTCACGACATCCTCCGTCCCGCACCAAAACCCAAGCATCGCCTGATAGGCGGCGAGCAGCGCCATGGAAAGCGTGCACCCGGCATCCCGCGCCAGCCGCCGGAGTGCATCCGTCATCTCCCCTTCGGCTGCAAACCGGTATCGGCGTCCTTCGTCCCGCGCGGCCGGGTCGGTCAATACCGACCGATCCGCGTCCGTCGGCCAATCCAGCGAAGGAACGCCGTCCGCGAAACGGGTCAGCCAGTAGTCGAGCTCCCGGTCCCGTTCCGGTCCGGACAATATCCGGGCGAGCCACTCGCCGTAATCCTTCAACTGCGCCTTGACCGGCGGAAGCGGCCTTCCCTCGTACAAGGCAGTGAGATCCGAGACGAGCAAGCCGTTCGACAAGCCGTCCGATACGGCATGATGAATATCGAAGAGGAACAAGTGCTGCCGTTCTCCGAGCGGTACGAGACCGGTCCGGAACAAGGGAGCCCTCGCGGTGTCGAAAGGACGCAGCCAGCGGAAAGCGGCCTGTTGCCAATCTTCTTTCCCGCCGCTTCCGAAAAATACGTCCGGATCGAGCATGAGGAAGGGAGCGTCTACTGGTCCCGCAACGGTCTGAACGATCCGCCCGTCCTTCTGGCCGAAGGAGGTGCGCAGCGCTTCATGCCGCTCCGTCAACAGCTCCAAAGCCTTCCGCAGCTTGCCGGAATCGAGATCCCCTTTCAGAATCAGAGCCGCCGGCATATGGTAGGACAGGCTTGCCGGATTGCGGCTTTCGTGAATGAGCATTTGCCTTTGCGCCGGCGTCGCCGGATAGTGCGGTTTCGGCGCGGCAGGGGGGATCGGAGGATACGCCCGCTGCAACTTGCCCGACAGCATGCGGGATGCGAGCCCGCGTACGGTCGGATGTTGAAAGACCTCCTTCAGCGGCAAGCGGACGGAAAATTCCCGCTCTGCCGCGGCCGTCAGCGCAGCCGCCTTGAGCGAATGGCCTCCAAGCTCGAAGAAGTTGTCGTGGACGCCCACCCTCTCGCGCTGCAGCAATTCCGCCCATAGCGCCGCCAGCTTCTCCTCCGTCCCGTTCTCCGGCGCCGCGTATTCCGTCCCCGTCGCCATCTCTTCCTCCGGCTCCGGCAGCGCCTTGCGGTCCGCCTTCCCGCTCGCCGTCAGCGGCATCGACTCCAGCTGCACGAACGCC
>NZ_WJIB01000008.1 GCF_019400745.1 Cohnella sp. CFH 77786
CGCGCGGAATAAAAAAGACCGCTTGCGCGGTTCTGCTTCCTCAATTATACCTACAGCTCACCTAAGGGTTTCGCAAAATAACGTCTCCGGAAGTCACTACGGCGTTTGTTGTTTGTTGTTTGTTGTGGAGGGTTTGGCAGCAAGACGAGCAGAAGAAGAACGGGAGCGCCAATCGAGGTATTCTTGTATGTTCTCACAGCATTCTCTTAGCATAGGCACTTTACAATGCAATTGTGAGGTAATCGTTAGAATCACAAAAGGGAACTCATAATAATTTAAAACGTTTTTCATTTGTTTGTAGTACGATTTAACATACTTTCAAAGGAAATCGACTGAATGGATTGCAACTCCAACCATCTATGTAACAAACAGATGAAACGAGGGGGAATTTCTCAGGAAAATGAGATTCAAATAGATTTCGTTAGGCCAAATTAAATCCGCGTGTAGGGGCGGTTTAGAGTAATTCATACTATGTTTCGACAAAAATTGATCTAATCAAAGCATCCTTTCATGGGAGTGGAGTTTTCTGATGTTACAAAAAATAATTATATTTAGAAATAGTCTGATTGTGAAAATAAGCGCTTTAGCTGCATTATGCGTGCTTTTGCTGATCGCAAGTCTGGTGTACATATCGTACATCCAACAAAGAAGTCAATATTTCAACGAACTTCAAATGCAGTTCAACATGGTTAGCAAGCCTGTGCTGGAGAATGTGGATGAATTAGAGAAGGTCAAAGCTCTTTTATTGAAAAATAAAGACGCTGATCGCACTCAACCCGAGATATCCCTTTTCCAAAAAATGCTGGATGAATTCAGTGGGAGCGAAGGTATTGCGAACACCTATTTATTGTATCCCGATATGAAAGAAGAAAATGGGAAAAGCTTTCTCGCCAGTATGTTAAATAACCAAGCTTTGTACGATGCGGGGGTCTCTCCATTGATTCCCTACGAAATGCCCGATTATTTCAAGACTGCTGCGAATAAAGCGATTGTAACCGGTTTCGGTATGACGGACGTATATTCTGACGAGTATGGGACGTGGGTCAGCATGCTCAGATCGATTAAAGATAAAAGCGGTAAAACGGTTGCGTTGATGGGCATCGATTTCGATTACGCAAAATTCAATTCTGAGATGAGGGCTAGGCTGATAAACACACTGTTTGTCGGACTTATTTTCGGGTGTCTTGCTGTTGCGGCGATTTGCTTTGTCGTTGCTTTAGCGCTAAAGCCTGTCCGCGACATGATTCGCATCACACGATTGACTGCCGAAGGGGATTTGTCGGAAACGCTGAAAGTGAAGCGAAACGATGAATTTGGTTTACTTGGGACGAGCTTTAACCAAATGATATATTCACTTCGCTCCGTATTGGTTGAAGTCAGCGAATCATCGAATCAATTGGCTGCTTCATCGGAACAGTTATCAGCGAGCGCTGAACAAACCTCCAAAGCTATCGAACATATTGCAGGTACCGTGGAACAAATGGCGGACGGAGCCAATCAGCAGGTTCATACGGTTAAGGAAAGCGCTAATACGATTCATGAGGTATCGACAAAAATACAACAGATCGCCAGAAATGCTAAGATAGTCGCCGAAACCACGACAAAGGCAGCAGAAAAATCGTCAGAGGGCGGCAAAGCGATTCAAACCGCTGCAGGTCAAATGAGTTCGATCAGCATTTCGGTCGATGGGCTGGCACAGGTCATTAACCATCTGGCAAGCACTTCTCTGGAAATCGGACAAATTACGGGAGCCATCACGGAGATAGCCAATCAAACCAATCTGCTTTCACTCAATGCGGCAATTGAAGCGGCTCGAGCCGGAGAACATGGACGTGGTTTTGCTGTTGTAGCAAATGAAGTGAAAAAGCTCGCGGCACAATCCTCCAAATCGGCAGAACAAATCGCTGAACTGATCCAAGCCATCCGAAGCGAGATAGAAAATGCCCAAACTTCCATGAAATCTGCAACCAAAGAAGTAAGTGTTGGTATGGAGGTCGTGCAACTGGCAGGTAATTTATTTGCCGAGATCGAGCGCTTTGTCGCTGATGTTAACGTGCAAGTTCGTGAAGTATCTTCGGCTTCAGGGCAAATCTCGGAAGGAACCCAGCAAGTTGTTCATGCCATCGAAAGAATCGCAG
This sequence comes from Cohnella sp. CFH 77786, assembly GCF_019400745.1. Classification (GTDB taxonomy): domain Bacteria; phylum Bacillota; class Bacilli; order Paenibacillales; family Paenibacillaceae; genus Cohnella. Next base: position 2,139 of record NZ_WJIB01000008.1, read on the forward strand.
GGGTTGCCCAATTGACAGCATCCGGTACAGAAAATGTCTCCGCCGCTACGGAAGAGCAACTGGCTTTCATGCAAGAAATCTCTTCATCTTCTGCTGCCCTTACCCACATGGCAGGAGAATTGCAAGGCTTGGTAGAGAATTTCAAACTGTAACTGTTAGCACGCTGTAGTTTGGGTCTAAAGGAGTCGAAAGGGGGCGATGGGGGCGAAAAGCCCGTCCGGTTTGCGTCGGACAGGCTATTCGGCCTCAGTTATGCTTGCTGCTTGATCAACGTGAAATCGTCGTAATGGAACGCCGGCGCCACGATGCAAGTCACGAAAACCGGCTCGTCCCCCAGCGGCTCCGCGGTCTGCCATACGTTCGCTGGCACGAGCGCCTGCGGAACCTGGCCTTGATGGACGTCCATGCCGAGGACGATCGTTTCCCCGCTTGCCGGTGATTCCCCGTCTCCTCCGAGCGTGAGCTTGAGCGGACCGCCCGAGTGCCACAGCCACATTTCGTCTGACAGCACTTTGTGCCATTGCGACACTTCCCCCGGATGCAGCAGGAAGTAAACGGCGCTTGCCGCCGCGCGGACTCCGGAATACTTCGGTCCGAGCACGTCCTTCGGTATGTCGAACGAAGCCTTCCAGGTCTCTTTGTACCAACCGCCCTCGATGTGAGGCTGCAGGTCGAACGTCTTGACCAATGGCGAAAGCAGTTGTTTGTTCATGCGGCTTCTCTCCTATTTGTCTATGTATGCGTACCAGTATAGTGGTTCCCCGCCGGACCGGCAAATTATTTTTTGGGCCAACGGGAATCTATTTCCCCCTCCGATGCCTAATCGATCGAGGTGAGCACCGGGCCTGCCCGGAACGGGGCCGCGGCGGCTGTGCTGATTCTCGCTACAAGCGGAAAACAATCACGCCTGGCTGGGTATGGAGTTACGCCCCCTCGCACAGTCGCTTCAAAGCGCTTAATTCCTCGCTCGCTAGTCGCTGCCGGACTCCCGCGGTCCAGCGGCCGATGATTTGGGAGACCGGATTTTTGCCTCGGAGCTCTGCCGACATCTGAACCAACGTACCGGAATGGTGCGTCAAGAGACGGTAAGTGGTATCGATGACGAACATGCGGTCCATTAACCGGTATCGGAACATATTCGGTTCTTCCACGTTCAGGTTGACGCCTCGGAATCGAATCGTATTCCCTCCGTCTTTCTGGACTTGCACGAAAGCGGCTCCGGGGGCGGTGCAGGGCGCATTGCCATCGTAACGGATATTGAACGCGTTTTGAATCCACAGGACACGGTAATCCGGCTTTACGAGACGTTCGAACACTTCTCCGACCGGAGCTTCGATCGAAACATGGCTGATCATGAGGACGATACGCTCCTTTGCGTTCATCGATTTGCTATTTCTATTTTCGAGAAACGCCCTTCCCGCTTCAAGGGATTTCATCCCCGACTTTCGGGAAGTTGTTCGGGAAGTTTCGGGATCCGGAAACGCGTCGGAAGGCAAGAAAAATCCGCAACTCGATAGTTGCGGACATGGTTTGGGTCACCGAAGGCGCCGCGGGACCGATATATGGGTTCTTTCCGGCATACCGTTTGCTTGCCTATCCATTTCGGTGTCACAGCCGGCGATTCACCAAGCGTAGGCCTTCGGGGCGGAGCCGCCCGGGCCCGGGAAGATCTCATCGATCCGCCCGAGCGCGGATTCGTCCAGCTTCAGCTCGACGGCCCTGAGGCTGCGTTCGAACTGCTCCTGGGTCCGGCATCCGATGATCGGTGCCGTAACCGCCGGCTGGTGCAGCAGCCATGCCAGCGCGACGATATCCTCGGTCTCGCCGAGGTCCGCGGCCAGCTTCGCGAATGCTTCGAGCTGCGGGCGGAGCTTCTCGATCCTCGCTTTATCTCCGCCGCTTCTGCGCCCGGCGTTCGGCTTCAGCGCCGTGCCTCCGAGGATGCCGCCATCCAGCGGACTCCACGGAATGACGCCGAGGCCGAGCGCCTGCGACGCCGGCAGCACTTCGAGCTCCGGCAAGCGGCAGAGCAGATTGTACTTGTGCTGTTCCGAGACGAGGCCGAGATGGCCTCTGGCTTTCGCCTCACCTTGGGCGACCGCGATATCCCATCCCGCGAAGTTGCTAGAACCGATGTAGCCGACTTTGCCTTGCTGCTGCGCGATTTCGAATGCGCCCCAAAGCTCCTCCCAAACGACGGTACGGTCGATATGGTGCATTTGATAGAGTTCCACATGGTCTGTCTGCAAGCGCCGCAGGGAGCCCTCCAGGTGGCGCCGGATTTTGTAAGCGGACAGGCCCTCCTTGCGGTTAGGGCCGTCAAGCGGATCGTGCATGTCGCCGTACATTTTGGTCGCGATGACGGTTTTCTCCCGCCTCCCTCCGCCCTGCGCAAACCAGCGGCCCAGGATCTCTTCGGTCTTCCCCGCGTTCTCTCCCCAGCCGTAAATGTTCGCGGTATCGAAGAAGTTGATGCCCGCGTCGAGCGCGGCGTCCATGATGCGGAACGCTTCCTTCTCGTCCGTGTCCACCCCGAAGTTCATCGTACCCAAACACAGCCGGCTGACTCTCAAACCCGAACGTCCCAGTTTCGCATATTCCATCTGATCGATCCTCTCCCTTCTCCTTTCCAATTTACTCTATTATCCCCCCTTGTACAAATGGAAGGAAGCGCATCTGTGCGCTGCGCTTCGATCAGAAGGTGCAACTTGCGTCCTTCGCATGAAGCCGATCCAAAGCATCGGTATCGAGCACCTCGATCGTTTTCTCGGCTGAAAACAAGCACCCTGCGGTTCTCGCTCCGCTGGGTGCTGTTCCTTGGCGTCCTATCCTAATATTTCCGTATAGATTTGAAAAGTCACGCCGAATTTGTCGGTTATATCCCCAAAACCCGGGCTAAAGGGGGTTTCTTCAAATGGCATATTCACTTGACCGTCTTGCCGTAAGGCTTCGAATAATTGTTTTGATTTCTCCACGTTGTTCGTTGTGATGCAAATGGTTACCTGTTTCCCCTTCGGAATCGATGAACCCGTTGGAGCATCCGAGAACATGAGTTCCGATGCACCGACTCGCAACTTTGCGTGCGCCACAAGATCCTTTAAATCATCCGTAAAAGTATTCGGCATTTCCGGCATATCTCCATAAGTAATGATCGTGAGGACTTCGGCACCTATTGCTTGCTCGTAAAACTGAATCGCTTCCCTCGCATTCCCCTCCATATTCAAATAAGGGGTTAGTTGGACTGTCATGACGGATCAACTCCTTTTTATTTCGATCGTAGCACATCCAACATGCTCCGATTGCCGTCGGCGCGGGTCAACAGTTCGTCGCCCTGCAAATGGCCGAAAACGTCGTTCGCGAGCTTAAGCCCGTTCATGTCCGCATGATCATCCCAAGGGGCCGGAAAGTCCCCGACCGGAATTCCGACAGCCATTTGTCTTCCCCTTCGTCCGATTCCGCTTTTCTCCTTGATAGCATCTGGCATGGACAAAGATTGAAATGAAACGACAATTTTGCTTAAACTCCCGCCTCAATCCGATTCGAATTCGGATAACGATCCTCTGGAGGCGGCCCGCCCCTTCTTGCCAAAGCGATCGGGCTTGCCGCCTCCGGCGCGCTGACGCCGTCCGGCCGCGGTCTGTTCCTTGCGCGCCAGCCTCGCCAGTTCCCGTTCGGTTTTGCCGTAGTTGGCGTAACGTTTGGGATCGAGCTCCCCGGACTCCAGTGCCTCCCGCACCGCGCAACCGGCTTCCGATTGGTGGCGGCAGTCGCGGAACCGGCACTTGGCCGCCAATTCCGCGATGTCGGAGAATGCTTCCTGCCAGCCGTCCCGAGCTTCCCACAGCTGCAGTTCCCGCATCCCGGGCGTATCCATCAGCAGGGCTCCGGAAGGCAGAAGGAACAGCTCCCGGTGGGTCGTCGTATGCCGCCCTCTGGCATCGTCCTCGCGAATGCCCTGCACCCGCTGCAAATCATCTTCCGCCAACCAATTGAGCAGCGTCGACTTGCCGACGCCGGACATCCCCGTGACCGCGACGGTCCGTCCCGGCAGCAAGTACGGCGCGAGCTGCTCCTTTCCGCGGTTCTCCGCCGCGCTGACGGCATGGACCGGCACGCCGGGCGCCACCGACTCGACCTCGGCGGCCTTCTCTTCCCAATCGGGGCACAAATCCATTTTCGTGAGCAGGACGACCGGACTGGCTCCGCTTTCCCAAGCCATGATGAGGTACCGCTCGATCCTGCGCAAATTGAAGTCTTCGTTGAGCGCGTTCACGATGAACAGAAAATCGAGATTCGCCCCGATGACCTGCTCCTCCTCCCGGTTGCCCGCCGCCCTTCGGGTCATGGCGGACCGACGCGGCAGCAGGGCGTGAATGACCGCGCGTTCTCCGTCCGCGAGCTCCGCCGCCACCCAGTCCCCGACGGCGGGAAAATCGCTTTTGCCCGCGGCGGCGAACTCGAACTTGCCCGTCACCGTTGCCAGCCGTTCTCCCGCCGCGCTCACGATGCGGTATGCATGGGAGAACTGGGCGGTGACCCTCGCCGGCTGCAGCCCGTTATCTCCGGATAGGCCGGCCGTCTGCCAGGCCAACTCCCAGAACTCGTTCCAACCGTATTCGTTCAGCTTGTTTCGATTATGAATGTTCATGCGATTGCTCCTTTTTTGATGGGGTGTTTGCTCTTGCACGCGCTTGCGCTCTCTAAGAATTTTGCTCTCCGTATCATTCGGTGCGTCGTTCGCTTGTACACCAAAAAACCGCAGGGAAATCTCCCTGCGGCTGGGTTCCGATCCGGCACGGCGGCGCAGAGGTCTCCCCCAGGGGATCCTGAACTTGCGCCGACGACCAAGTAAAACGGCTACGCCGTCCTTCTCGGACGGATAGACGTTCTATCGGAGGTGATTCAGTAAAGCATGGTGGATTTTATACTTTCTGAATCACGAAAAAAAACCGCGGGAGACCGAACGGTCCCCCGCGGCGCGTATCCTTTACCTGCGTGCCGATGAGACCGATTCGTATGCCGTTTGAAGCCCTGCGACAATCGAAGTGTAAACGGACAACATACTCATCAGCCTCCTTGTAAAAGATGTAAATTATTATACGAGACCCCGAAGCCCCTGTCAACCGATTCCCATCGTGTACGTTTAACGCTTGCGTTTTTCGCCTACCTGCCGCCCCCTGCGGTTAGTCCTTGTCGACCAACCCGCGCTGAAAATAAGCTTCCAGCGTTTCCGTGATCCGCGAAACCGTATCTCCCAAATCGTAGTTTCCGAACGCGTGCTCGCAAGCGGAGCGGTAATCCATCTCCTCGTCGTAACGGCGCATCCGGGCGGCGATTACGTCCGGCGCAAGCCCAAGCTCCCGGTTGCGGTCCTCCAGCGTCCGGCGGTCGGCGTACAGGAACAGCCGGATCGCGCGATCCCCGTACAGCTCCTTGATCCGGTCGGCCCCCTCCCGGTTCAAGACCAGGTAGACGCACCCTTTCTCCCGCAGCTGCTCCTCGACGTCCGATCGGCGGATTCCGTACCGAAAGCCTCCGATCTCGACGCTTTGCAACAGCTCGCTTTCCATTTCCCGGAACGCTTCCTCCGTCACGAAGTGATAGTCTTGTCCGTTCACTTCCCCCGGACGAGCGTCGCGGGTCACGTACGATACCACTTTCTCCATGCCGAAAGTTTGCCCGACCGCTTCCGCGACCGACTTGCGCCCGGACCCGTCGGGACCCGTAAAAACGATAATCCGATCCTGCCCATCGCGCTCGTACATCGAATCACTCTCCCCGTCCCCAGAATTGTCAGACTATTATCAGCTTAGCGTCCGGGAAGATGGACTGTCAACGGTTTCCTGCGGGGATCAATGCTCTCGGATCACCTCGAGGAAAACCCGGCCGTACTTGGCCAGCTTGGCCTCGCCGATGCCTTTGACGGACCGCATGTCCCGTTCCGTCGTCGGGCGGATCCGGCAAATCTCGCGAAGCGTGGCGTCGTTGAAAATGACGAAAGGCGGCACGTTCTCCCGGTCGGCGAGCGACTTGCGCAGCGTCCTCAGCTTGGCGAACAGCGCCTCGCCCTCCGCGCCCAGATCGTCGCCGCCTCCTCGCGGCCCTCTTCTGCCCGGGCCCGAGGTTCCGGCAGCCCCGGGGACGTCCGCCGCCCGTACCTGCTCCACCCGGCGATAGACCCGCTCCTCCCCGTCCATGACGGACCGGACGCGAGGCGTCAGGGTGACAACCGGGTAAGCGCTGTCGGTCACCCTCAAGTAGCCTTGAGCTGCGAGCGACTGGATGAGGCCGACGATCTCCTTCTCCGTTCGCTTGCTCATCCGCCCGTAAACGGGAAGACGGTCGAAACCGAACTCGCGGATTTTCGCTTCGCCGGAGCCGCGGAGCACCTTCGCCGTCAACGAAACGCCGAACCGCTGGCGCATGCCCGCCACGCACGCGAACACGACTTTGGCCGCTTCCGTGACGTCGATTCTCTCTGCCGTATCCAGGCAGTTCCCGCATTTTCCGCACGGTTCGCAGACATCCCCGAAATAGGAGACGATCGCCTGCTGCAGGCACTCCTGATGGAAGGCGTACTGTACCATGTCATTCAGCTGCCGGTAAGCCGTTTTCTTCCGTTCTTCGTCGCCTTCGCCTTGCTCGATCAAATACTTCTGCGTCGCCGTGTCCTGCGGGAAGTAGAACAGGATGCATTCGCCGGGAGCGCCGTCCCGTCCGGCACGGCCCGCTTCCTGGTAGTAGGCCTCGAGATTTTTCGGCAGATTGTAATGCACCACGTAGCGGACGTTCGACTTGTCGATCCCCATGCCGAATGCGTTCGTTGCGACCATCACCTGAAGGTCGTCGCGGAGGAAGGCGTCCTGCGCCTCCGCCCGAGCCCGCTCGTCCAAACCGGCGTGGTATTTGCCCGCCCGAAAGCCCTGCCCCGCGAGGAACGCGTGGCATTCCTCCACTTCCCGCCGGGTGGACGCGTACACGATGCCGGCTTCCCCGTCATGTTCCCGCAGGCAGCGGAGCAGCTCCTGCCGCTTGTCGCCGCCGCGAGCGACCCGGAAGCTCAGGTTCGGACGAGCGTAACCGGTCGTCACTCTCACCGGAGCGTGGAGCCGGAGCCTGTTCACGATGTCCTCCCGGACTTCCGGCGTCGCCGTCGCGGTGAACGCGGCCACGACCGGACGTGGATCCAGCCGTTCCGTCAGCCGCGCGATCGACAGGTAGCTCGGGCGAAAATCGTGTCCCCATTGCGAAATGCAGTGCGCCTCGTCCACCGCGACCAGGGACACCGGCACGCGGTCCAGCCACCCGGTGAAGCGATCGGACTCGAGCCTCTCCGGCGCGATGTAGACGACGCGATAGCGGCCGGCTTCGATTTCACGGTACCGGCGGTTCATCTCCGCAACCGTGAGCGTGCTGTTCAGCAGCGCCGCGGATATGCCGGACTCGTTCAGCGCGTCCACCTGGTCCTTCATCAAGGAAATGAGCGGAGAAACGACGATCGTCAGTCCGGGCATCAGAACGGCGGGGATTTGATAGCAGATCGATTTCCCCGCACCCGTCGGCATGATGCCCAAGGCGTCCCGATGGCTCAGAATCGCCCCGATCAGCTCCTCCTGGCCCTGGCGGAACGAATCGTATCCGAAATAAGTCCGCAGCGCACTCCTCGCCCGATCCATCGCCATGCCTTTCCCTCCTCTTCCGGCAGCTCAGCTTCCCATCGGAAGCCAGTTAGACGGTTCCCCTAAATAATACACGTGCAAAACGTGAAGGGCTCGCGTGCAAACGGTATACAGCAGCTTCCGGTCCCGTTCCCGGCCGTACCTTGAGGCGGAGGCGTCCCACACGACGACGGCGTCGAATTCGATGCCTTTGGCCAAATACGAGGGCAGCACCGAAACGCCTTTCGGCAGCTCCGCCGACCCGCCCGTCACGTGCGTGAGCGGCACTTCGTCCGGCAGCCTCTCCTTCAGAAGCGCCGCTGCGTTGCCGCATTCCCGCGCGGATTTCGCGATGACGCCGATCGTGCCGTGTCCCGCATCCAGCAACTCGCGGATGTCCGCCGACACCCTATCTGCCAGCTGCGCGCCGTCCCGGCAGCGGACGAGCCGCGGCGCTTCTCCTTCCCGCTGGAACGGACGGATGTCCGCCGCTTCCTCGGAAAGCAGGATCCTTTTGCTGAACTCCACGATCGGGCGCGTCGACCGGTAACTCGTCGACAGCCGCCATACGGCCGTGTATTCCGGCTCCATGAGCCGCGTCCAGCCTCCGAACCCTCCGCTCAGCTGCGATCCGGCGTAGATCGCCTGGTTGAAATCGCCCAGCACCGTCATCATCGCGCGCGGGAACCGTTTCCGCAAATAAGCCGCCTGAAACGGGGTGTAGTCCTGCGCCTCGTCCACGAACAGGTGCCGGATGTCGGCCTCCACCTTGCGGAAGCCCTCGAGGCCCTCCATCAAATAGAGCAGGGGCGTGGCGTCCTCATGGTCGAAGATTTTGCGCGCCATCGTCTCCTCGGCCCGGCCCGCCATCCATTCCCATCCTTCCGGGAGTTTGCCGTCCGGCGAGCAAGCCGTAAACAGGGTCCGGCTGCGGAACAGCTCCCGGTACGTGCCGACCGCGTCGAGAAACCGGTAGCCCTTTACGGCTTTGCGGAGCGGTTCGACGGCCGCCTGGATCGCCCGCTTCATCAACGTGTCCGTCATCCGTTCCTCGTCGTCGAAAGCTTCCTCGTGGAAGCCGCCGCCCCGGCGGATTTCCACGTACGCGCGCTGGATTTCTTCATCGTCCGCCAGCTCGGCCGCTTCCTCCACCCACGGTTCGCCCATCTGGCTTTCCGCCCACTCCCCGAGCCTGCCCAGCAGCCACTTGCGCAGTTGGGAAGCGCGGTACGCGAAGCCTTCCGACGCTTTCACGGCATAATACCGCTCCGCCATTTCCTCGCTTGACGCAATCGTGGCTCCCCGGAACCGAAGCGGCCGGAAACGGATGCCTTCCGTCTCGAGCCGTTCGAAATACCGCTCCACCGTGAGGAAGAAATGCTCGGAGCCTTTGTACCGTACGGCCAGCTCGCGCGCCTCCCCCTCGGGCGATCCTTCCGCGGCGCTCAGCGCTTCCGTCTGGGCGAACAGGTCCTCCACCTGGAAACGCCGGCCGAGCCGGGCTTCGATCAGCTCCCGGAACGTCATCTGGCGCATGTTCGCTTCGCCGAGATCCGGCAATACGCGGGAGACGTAGCCTTTGAAAACGGGATTCGGCGAAAACAGCACGATCTGGTCGGGCGTCAGGGTTCCGCGGAAACGGTACAGCAAATACGCGACGCGCTGGAGCGCCGCCGACGTCTTGCCGCTGCCGGCCGCCCCTTGGACGACCAGCAGCCGGTGCTTCTCGTCGCGGATCACCCGATTCTGCTCCTTCTGGATCGTCGCCACGATGCTCTTCATCGACGTGTCCGACTTCTCGGACAGCACCGCCTGCAAAATTTCGTCGCCGACCGTCTCGTCCGTATCGAACACGTGCTTCAGCTTGCCGGCCCGGATCACGAATTGCCGTTTAAGCGCGAGTTCGCCCCGGATTTCCCCCTGAGGCGTCTCGTAGGAAGCCGGTCCCGGCTCGTGATCGTAAAACAGGCTCGACACCGGCGCGCGCCAGTCGTACACCCAGAACGTTTCGCCGTCGTCTCCGACCAGGGACGCCCGGCCGATGTAGATCCGCTCCGGCTTTCCGCCTTCTTCCGCGAAATCGATCCGGGCGAAGTACGGATTGTCGTGCATTTTCGCCAGCCGTTCCACCGCTTCGAAAGCGACCTTGTGGCTGCGCTCCCGCTCGATGAGGATTTCCTTTTGCTGCATGATGCTGGTCCAGGTTTCGCCCATCTCCGTGGCATCGGAGAAGTTCATCCGGACGTCGTCCCAGAATTCCTGGCGGATGCCGACGACGTCGCCCCGCCGCTGGCTCAGCACGGTCAGCTCCTTGTGCATCCGAGCTTCCACTTGTCGGAGCACCTCGGACAACCGCTGCTCTTCCTCCTCGCGAGGGGATAGCCCATTCACCACGCGTAACCCTCTCCTTTTCCGTCCATTCCATCGATACTCCTTGTTGTATCACGGGCTACCGGTGAAATCAACCCGTTTGCGCTTTCAGCTCTGCCAGCCGTGCATTATAATGGAAAAATAGCATGTGCCCTCTATCGATTTCATATCCATCCCGAAAGGCGGACCCCCATGCCTGCATCCCCCGATCTCGAAACGATGATTCGCGGCATCGAGAAAGTACGCTCCCAAATCGGCCAAGTCATCGTCGGCAAGCTTGACGCAGTCGACCTTCTGTTAACCGCTCTGTTCGCGGGAGGACATGCGCTGCTGGAGGACGTGCCCGGCACGGGCAAAACGCTGCTCGCCAAGACGCTGGCCCGCTCCTTGGGCTGCTCGTTCCGCCGCGTTCAGTTTACGCCGGATTTGCTTCCGTCGGATCTGAGCGGCATCAACTTCTATAACCAGAAAGCCGGAGAATTCGAGTTCCGGCCGGGTCCGCTATTCGCGAACGTCCTGCTGGCGGACGAGATCAACCGGGCGACGCCCCGGACGCAATCCAGCCTGCTGGAATGCATGGAAGAACGCCAAGTGACGCTCGACGGCGTCACTTACCCGCTCGGAGCTCCTTTCCTTGTCATCGCCACGCAGAATCCGGTGGACAACCAAGGGACGTTCCCGCTTCCTGAAGCGCAGCTGGACCGGTTCCTTCTCCGGATCCGGATGGGATATCCGTCCTACGAGGAATCGCTGGCCATCCTGACTCGCTTCCGCGGCCGGAATCCGCTCGAGGAACTGGAGCCGGTCCTGGATGCGGAGACGCTGCTCACCACTCAGAGGTTCGCCGCGGCCGATGTCCGGATCTCGGCCGACCTCCTCGGGTATGTCGTGAGGCTGGCGGAAGCGTCGCGCCGCCATCCGGACGTCGCGCTCGGCGTCAGCCCGAGGGGAGCCCAAGCGCTGCTCCGTGCCTCTCAAGCCTATGCGCTCGTGCGGGGACGGGATTACGTGACGCCGGACGACATCAAGGCGGCCGCGGAGCCGGTGCTGGCGCACCGGTTGCTGCTGCGCCACTCGATGCACGGCCGGGATGAACGGGCGGCAGATACGGTCCGGGCGCTGCTGCGGGAAACGGCCGTGCCCGCCGAAGCGGCCGAGGCCGCAGGAAGCAGGTAGCGCGGCGATGCCTTTCTACGCGGTCGTCCTCAACGGCGCCGTACTGCTGGTCGTTCTCCATTATATGTACCGCAAGCGGGCGCTGAAAAACATCGTCTATTCCCGCAGCTTCAACCGTTCATCCGCTTTCGAAGGCGACCGGGTCGAAATGGTCGAGGTGATCGAAAACCGGAAACTGCTCCCCGTGCCCTGGCTTCGTCTGGAGTCGCTCCTCTCCCGCGATCTCCGGTTCGCCCGGCAGACGAATCTCGATATCCGCAGCGGCGAGCGTTTGCAGAACCATCTCAGCCTATTCAGCCTTAGGCCTTACCGCCGCATCGTTCGCCGCCACGAAGTCCGTTGCGCGAAGAGAGGGTTTTATACGCTCGGAACGGCGACGATGACGGCCGGGGAACCGCTCGGGCTCGTCCATGTATCCCGGCAATTTCCGGTGGCGCAAGCCGAGCTGCTTGTCTACCCCCGCATCGGGAGGTTCGGCGATCTCCCGTTGCCCAGCCACAGCTGGCTCGGCAACCTCGCCGTCCGCCGCTGGATCGCGGAGGATCCGTTCTTGTCCGCGGGAACCCGGGCGTACGCGCCGGGCGACCCGCTGTCCGGCATCCATTGGAAAGCGACGGCCCGGACGGGCTCCCTGCAAGTTCATCGCAAGGACTTTACGGCCGACCACCGGCTCGTGATCTGTCTGAACATGGAAATCGACTCCGCCATGTGGAAAACCGTGACGGAGCCCGAACGGATCGAGGAAGGGATCCGGTATGCCGCCACCGTCGCCGATTACGCGCTGCGGAGCGGCATCGAGACCGGATTGCTCAGCAACGGGTGGGTGCTGGGCGAAGCCAAAAACCCCGCCCGGATCGAACCGGGGGGCGGAGCCGTCCAGCTGGATGCGCTGCTGGGCTGTCTGGCCAAGCTGCAGCTGGAAACCGTCTCGAACATGGCCTACCTGCTGGAGCAAGAAGCGGAACGCCGAGGGTCCCGCTCGGATTACGTGATCGTGACTTGCCACCGGGAAGAGAAGCTGTCGGCCGCTGCGGACAGGCTGCGCGGTATGGGACATGGCATCGAGTGGCTGATCATTCCGGAGGCCATCGCGGATCCTGGAGGGGATGAACTTGAACCGCCGGTTTGGGACATGGAATCGAACGGCTGATCCTTCCGGAGGCGTGCGCGGATGCTGGAGGGGATGAACCATGAATCGCAAGTTTGGGACAAGGCGAACGGCTGATCCTTCCGGAAGCCTGCGCGGATGCTGAAGGGGATGAACCATGAATCGCAGGTTTGGGACATGGAATCGAACGGCTGATCCTTCCGGAGGCGTGCGCGGATGCTGGAGGGGATGAACATGAATCGCAGGTTTAATCGCGGCGGTACGGCCGTCCGGGAAGCCGCCGTTCGAGCAGCAGCCGCTGCGTACGAGCTGTGGATGCTGCTGCCGCTCGGGCTGCTCGCCTATCGCAACGTTCCGCAATTGGCCGAAGGTGTCTGGCCTTGGATGGCCGCCATTGCGGCGTTATCCGTATGTTGTGCCGCCTTAAGCGTGCACGTTCTTGCGTTGTGGAAACAAGGCGCCTTGGCCCTTCTTGCCGCGATGGTCGCCTGGGGAATCATGCACGCGGAGGGAAGCTTTTCTCCGCTTGTGCCGGTCCTGCTGGCGATCGCCGCCTTGCAGGGTTTCACGATCCCGTACCGATGCGCGAAAATCGGCTGGTTTTGGACAGGGGTCGGCATCTACTTCTTGGCGAGCGTCCTCTTCCGGATCGTACCGGGCGGAGAGCGCGATCCGGCGTTTCTTACGCTCGGCGGTTTGGCGTGCTTGACGGTCGCCTTCTTCGCGGTCAATCGGCTGCATCTGCGCATCATCGCGTTGTCCACGGACGATCCACGGCGCGTGCCGGCCGACCTCAAGCAGCATAACCGGCTGTTCGTAGCCGCCATTCTCGGCGGCATCCTTCTGCTCTCGGCAGGATTGGGCGGCTGGATGATCCGCGGCTTGAAATCGGCCGTTCGGGCGCTCATCGTCGGATTTCTCTCCCTGTTTTCCGGCGGCGGGGACCCGATACGGCCCCCGCAGTCCGGGCCGGCAACGCCTCCGCCGCCGATGGAGCTTCCCCCGGCGAAAGAACCGGGCTGGTTCGCCCAACTGCTGGATCAGCTGCTGCCGTATCTCGCCGCAGCCGTGTGCGCCGCGCTGCTAGGATGGGGCTTGTACCGTCTATACCGGCTCGGCGGCGGCCGGTGGAAGAGGTGGCTGAGCCGTATGGCCGAATGGCTGGGCCGATCCGCAAACGCGCCCGCCGCTGCGGGTTACACGGACGAGCAGTCCTCCGTGTTCTCTTGGGAAGAAACGCTGGGCAAACTTCGCGGAGGGCGAATCGGCCGGCTGCTGGCCAGGCGCTGGGAACCGGGGTGGGACGAGCTCCCCAATAACCTTGAACGGGCCCGCTATCTGTATCGTGTTTGGCTGCGGGCACACACGCGCGACGGCTATCCGGCCGCCCCCCATCTGACGCCGCGAGAAACGGTGCAAGACGCGAAGCGTTGGCGGCAAAGCCGGGATAAGCGCGCAAGCCGCTCAGACGCCGACAGCGCGATGGACGAAAGGCGGCTCATCGACGTCTATTACAAAAGCAGGTACGCGGAGGAGGAACCGACCGCCGAGGAGCTTGCGGCCGTCGGGAAACCGCGGATGTAGCATGCCGGTTAGGCCGTTTGCCAACTGTCCGCCGGCAAGCGGCTTTTGTACGTTTAGGCATTGAATGGTTCGAAGGCAGGGCGTTGCTCGATATGTTTTCGAGTCATTCCCCAGCCTTACAGTATGTATTTCAATCACTTGGAATCGGAATCGGAGTCGGAATCCCGGGGAGCACTGGGAGTCGTCGCGACTAAGTGCCGAAATACCGTTAATTTGCACAAATTGGGCCCGATATAGAGTTGAGTCCGTATACTTGTGTAAAAAGCTATGGTGAGAAATAGGAGAGCCATAGTCAAAATCCTCGGTTAGAATGAGGTTGTCGAGACAACATTCTAGGGGAGGATTTGCTATGGCTCAATATCAGATTAACGTAGATTCGGAGCTTTTGCATCAGTTGTTTTTGGGAAATTCGCAAGATAAAGGTGTCGCAGCACTACTACAATCGGTTTTGAACCAGGTTCTTAAAGCACAAGCGACTGAGCAGCTGCAGGCGGAACGTTATGAGCGTACGGAGGAGCGGTTGGCATATCGTAACGGTTCTTATCCGCATTCACTCAGCACTCGCGTAGGCAACCTTACGCTTCAGGTTCCCCGTTTTAGGGATGGAGCATTTTCAACCGAATTATTTGCACGTTACCAACGTAGTGAGCAGGCACTTGTTATCTCCCTTATGGAGATGGTGGTTAACGGCATATCTACGCGCAAAGTAACGAAGGTGACAGAAGAGTTGTGCGGGACCGAGTTCTCCAAATCAACGGTAAGCGAGCTGTGCAAGCAACCGGATCCCGTCATCACAGCTTGGAGCAGTCGTCCGTTACACGATAATGAGTATCCGTTTCTTATCGTTGACGCCCTGTACGTGAAGGTTCGCGAAGATGGTCGTGTGCGCTCCCGCGGAGTTTTGCCGAATTGAAGCAACGTGGTCTCCGCGGTGTTGATCTGGTAACCAGCGATCACCATGGGGGACTGGTAAACGCAATTCGTCAGCATTTTCAGGGCGTCACCTGGCAACGATGCCAGACTCACTTTATGCGCAACATTCTGGATGCCGCTCCTAAAGCATTACGTGATGAGGTGAAAGCACACGTCCGGGCCATATTCGAAGCGGCTGAGCCTGCGACTGCGCGTTCGCTTCTGGAGCGGACGCTAGGTACCTTTCAGGACACAGCCTCAAAGGCCATGAAAGTGCTTGAGGAAGGCTTTGAAGACGCGACAGCGGTATTGGCGCTGCCCGCTGTTTGCCGAAAGCGCACAAGAACGACCAACGCCGTTGAGCGGTTGAATGCCGAGCTTCGTCGCAGAGAACGTGTCGTCCGTATTTTTCCTAACCGAGCATCGGTGTTTCGACTATTCGGAGCTCTGCTGATGGATATGGACGAGAAGTGGGCTTCTCAGAAGAAGTACATTGAAATGAACGACTACTACGAACAAAAGAGAGCTAAGGAAAAACAAACCGGCAAGGTTGTATCTATCCGTTAGACAACCCGCCGGGGATTTTACACACAATATTGGACTTGACCCGATATAGCGACGTTAAGATCAAAAATACATTTATTAATTGAAAAAAACCAAAAAAATGGCCTGATTGATGAAAGTTAAATGTATTTATGCTTTAACAACCGAAAATAAAGGGTCTAAGAAAGAAATAAAGGTAATTTTGCTTTTAGCTCCCAACCGTAACGAGGTTCCTGCCTGGGTTGCCGCCCACCGAGTTGTTGTCCTTTCTGGTTCCTGCGAGTCCGAACTGCTGCATGTCAGAGTTGCTACCTTCGGGGTTACTGCCTTCTGGGTTGCTGCCTCTGGGTTGCTGCCTTCTGGGTTGCTACCTTCGGAGTTGCTACCTTCGGAGTTGCTACCTTCCTGGTTCCTGCCTGTCCGAACTGCTGCCTTCTGGGTTGCTGCCTGTCCGAACTGCTGCCTGTCGGAGTTGCTACTTCTAAGTTGCTGCCTTCCTGGTTCCTGCCTGCCCGAACTGCTACCTTCTGGGTGCTACCTTCTAAGTTACTGCCTTCCTGGTTCCTGCCCGTCTTGATCGCCGCCGGTCATGGCAGATTCACGCCTCAGAGTTGGAGCCGGCCGGCTTTCGGTACCATGCTGGTCCATGTCCATCCCGTAACGCCCCGCCGAAGGCGGCATGGGAGATCGACCTTGTTTTCGCGCCAGCACTCCCCCTTCGGAATCTCTTGACATTTTTCTCTCCAAGCACCATAATCCGAATATGAGCATATGCTCATATTGGTGAATAGTTTAACCTTCCTCAAAAAAGGAGCCTGCCCATGAAACCGTCCGATCATACGTTCCTTGATCCGGAAACGATAGAAACGGTATCCCAAACGTTCAAGGCGCTGGCCGATCCGACACGGATCAAGCTCCTCTACTTGCTCTCCCAGGAAGAATGCTCCGTGGGACATATCGCGGAGGTGCTGGAGCTGTCGCAGTCGGCCGTCTCCCATCAGCTCGGATTTCTGCGGAACATCCGGTTGGTCAAACACCGCCGCGAGGGGAACATGCTGTACTACAGCTGCGATGATGGACATGTCATTTCGCTGCTTTACCAGGCGATCCGCCATACCGAACATTGCGAAGGAGCGAGCGACCATGCGCAGCAATGACCGCCACGGCCATGATCCCGGTGGACACGGACTCCATACTGGTCACCCCCATGGGCAAGGACACGATCACGGACAATCCCACGGACAATCCCATGAACATTCCCACGGACACCACCACGGCCATGACCACCACGGCCATCACCACCACGGACATCACCACGGACACGGGCACGCGTTTCATCACGGCCATGCCCACGATTTCTCCCGGGATGGAAACCGGAAAGGGCTGACGATCGCCCTGCTGATTACGTCCGGCATCCTGCTACTCGAATTCATCGGCGGCCTTCTGACGAACAGCCTCGCGCTGCTCTCCGATTCCGGGCATATGCTGAGCGATGCCGGCGCCTTGCTGCTCAGCCTGGCCGCGATCCGGCTCTCGGCCCGCCCGGCCTCTCCCCGCAAAACCTACGGCTTCCACCGCTTCGAGATTCTGGCCGCGCTCTTCAACGGCGTCGCGCTTTTCTTGATTGCCGGATTCGTCATTTGGGAAGCCGTGCGCCGTTTTGCCCAGCCCCCGGAAGTAGCGGGCGGCGCCATGACGGCGATCGCGGCCATAGGCTTGCTCGCGAACCTGGCAAGCGCCTGGGCGCTCATGCGCAAAGGCGACGTGAAGAACAACGTCAACCTGCGGAGCGCGTACCTGCACGTCATCGGCGACGCCCTCGGGTCCCTCGGCGCCATTGCAGCCGGGATCCTGATGTCCGCGTTCGGCTGGTACGCCGCTGATCCGATCGTGTCCATCCTCGTTTCCGTTCTCATTTTGAAAAGCGCCTGGGGCATCATCCGGCACACCGTGCACGTTCTGATGGAAGGGACGCCTGCCTCGGTCGACCGCGGCCTCGTCCAAGAGGCGCTGCTGGCCATCGACGGGGTGACGGACGTTCACGACCTCCACATTTGGACCATCACGTCCGGATTCGATTCCATGAGCTGCCACGTCCGGACCGACGGCCGCAGAGACAGCCAGGAGGTGCTGCAGCAAGCGCTCCGGATTCTCGAAGACCGGTTCCATCTCGCGCACGTGACCGTCCAGGTGGAATCCCCGGAGATCGGCCATGGCGAGATGTGCCGATGAATCGCCCGACTCGGTGTCAAGGCGCCTTCGTTCCCACATATAAATAGAGTGGTGAAACTCTGTTTGGGACAGGGGGCTTGGCCGATATGGCGCTTAACGGGGAATGGCGGGACTTGGAGGAAGCGATCGGAGTCATCACGGAAATCGCGCAAACGTTCGGTCTCGATTTTTATCCGATGCGGTATGAGATTTGCCCGTCGGACATCATCTATACTTTCGGAGCCTACGGTATGCCGACGCGTTTCTCGCACTGGAGCTTCGGAAAAACCTTCAATCGCATGAAAATGCAGTACGACCTCGGCCTGAGCAAAATTTACGAGCTCGTCATCAATTCCAATCCGTGCTATGCCTTCCTGCTGGAAGGAAATTCGCTCGTGCAGAACAAGCTGATCGTGGCGCACGTGCTGGCCCACTGCGACTTCTTCAAGAACAACGCCCGGTTCTCGCGGACCAACCGCAACATGGTGGAAAGCATGTCGGCCGCGGCGGAGCGGATTCGGCAGTATGAAATGGACTTCGGCGCCGATCAGGTGGAGAAGTTCCTCGACGCCGTCATGGCGATCCAGGAGCACGTCGATCCCGTGCTGCACAAGCCGTACGGGCAGGATAAAAACCGGTATCTGGAATGGCGCCGCAAGGAGGAGAAAGAGCGGAGCGCCCGCGTGCCTCCGCCTTCCCCGTATGACGATCTGTGGGTGCTCGACGACACGGAGAACGACAAATCGAAGGAATCCGCGAAGCCGGAAACGGCCGATTCCCGCCGGATCCCTCCTCACCCGGAGAAGGACATCGTCTGGTTCGTCCAGGAATTTTCCCCGGTTCTGGAGGATTGGCAGCGAGACATCATGAGCATGCTGCGCGACGAGATGCTCTACTTCTGGCCGCAGATCGAAACGAAAATCATGAACGAAGGCTGGGCGACGTTCTGGCATCAGCGAATCATGCGGGAGCTGCCTCTCACGAGCGAGGAGACGATCGAATACGCCAAGCTGAATTCCTCGGTCGTACAACCGTCCCGCCATTCGCTCAATCCTTATTATTTGGGGCTCAAGATGTTCGAGGACATCGAGAAACGGTTCGGCAGGGAACGGATCTTCGAGGTTCGGGAAATGGATTCGGACCCTTCTTTCATCCGCAACTACATGACCAAAGAGCTCGCGGACGATCTCGACCTGTACGTTTTCGAGAAGAAAGGCCCGGACTGGCAAATTACCGACAAAACCTGGGAAAACGTGCGCGACCAGCTCGTGTTTTCGCGCGTGAACGGCGGCTTCCCGTACTTGGAGGTCACGGACGGAGACTGGCAGCGCACCGGGGAACTGTTTATCGCCCATCGTTACGAGGGCGTCGAACTGGACCTGAAATACATGGAACGCACGCTCCCCTATCTGGTCCAGCTGTGGGGCAAGCCGGTCCACCTGGAAACGGTCCTGGACGGCAAAACGGTCGTTTTCACCTGCGACGGAGTAAAGACTTCCCGGAAGAACGGTTGATCCGACATATCAGGGCAATTTTGAGCCGCAGAAATAGAGCGTCTCCGCCTGTTCGATCGACAAGGGCCTGCTGAAGTAATATCCTTGCATACGCCCGCATCCGAAGCTGCGGAGAAACCGGATCTGCTCCTCCGTTTCCACGCCTTCCGCCACGACACCGATCCGAAGGCTGTCCGCCATGGCGATGACCGCCTTGATGATCGCCTCCTGATTGGTGTCTTTTTCGATGTCCCGGACGAACGACTGGTCGATTTTCAGCGCGTGGATTTGGAATTTTTTCAGGTAGCTTAAGGAAGAGTAGCCGGTTCCGAAATCGTCGATCGACAGCTTCACTCCAAGCTCCCGGAGCTGTCCGATTTTCGAAATGATATCGGCTACGCTCTGCATGGCGGTGCTTTCCGTGATTTCCAGCGTCAAGCTTCCCGGAGCGAGCCGGGTCTGCAGCAGCGCTTTCTCTACGACCGGAATGAAATTCTCCATCAGCTGAAGGGCGGAAATGTTCACGCTCACGCCAAGATGGGGAAACCCTTTGCTTTGCCAAATCTTCGTCTGGAGGCACGCGGTTCTGAGCACCCACTCGCCGATGGGGACGATCAGCCCGGTCTCCTCCGCGATCGGAATCAATTCGGCCGGCGAAACGAAGCCCAGCGTAGGGTGAACCCACCGGAGCAGCGCTTCGAATCCGTGCAACCCGCAGGTCGCGGCATCCACGATCGGTTGGTAGTGCAGCAGCAGTTCGTCATTCTTCAGGGCGTGGTGCAAGGACTGCTCCAGGAACATTTTGCGGGCCAACGTCTCATCGAGCTTGGGACTGAACGATTGGAAGTTGTTTTTTCCTTTCTCCTTGGCCAAATACATCGCTTGATCGGCCTGCTTGAGCAAGGTTGCCGTGTCCGTGCCGGCATCCGGATACACGCTGACGCCGATGCTGGTCGTTACCATCAATTCCAGATGGAACAGCTTCACGGGTCTTTGGAACGTATCCAGAATTCGGCGGACCCTCCGGTAGATGTGCTCCTGGTTTCTCATTCCGTTCAGCACGATGGCGAACTCGTCCCCGCCCTGGCGGGAAACGACGTCGTCCGGGTGCAGGACGTCCTTGAGCCGCCTCGCGATGACCTGAAGCAGCTGGTCGCCCACATCATGGCCCAGCGAGTCGTTAATGAGCTTAAACCGGTCCAAATCGAGATACAAAACGGCCGCCTTCTCTCCATTCGCCTTGGCCCGGGCGATCGCGGCCTCCAGCTTCTCCTTGAACAGCAGCCGGTTCGGCAGTCCCGTCAAAGAATCGTGGAACGCCATATGGTGCAGGCGCTCCTCGATTTTTTTGCGTTCGGTAATGTCGGTGACGACGCCTTCCAAGCGGATCAATTCGCCGGAAGCGTCCAGAACCGGCATGGCGTTATCCTCGATCCACCGGATCTCCCCGTTCGCATGAAAAATCCGGTATTCGTTATGCAGCGTCTTGCCTGCCCTTAGATCGATCTGCGACGCTTCTACGCGGCCAAGATCGTCCGGGTGGATGACGCTTTTCCAAAAATCCGGTTGGACATACTGCTCCACGGTCACTCCGTAAATTTGCTCGCAGGCGGAGGAGACATAGATGCATTTCTTTTCTTTCACGTCATACGACCATACCAGGATGTCCAGGTTGGCGAAAATGTTCTGCAGCTGGTTCCGAAACTCCGACAGCTCGCGATGGACCCGATTCGACTCGGTCATGTTCTTCGAAATGCCGATGACGCCGCAAGTATGGCCGCTCGCGACGATCGGAGCCGCGGTGACGAGCACTTCGATGGCATGCCCGTCTTTGTGAAGCAGGGTCAACTCCATTTGCTGCGGGGTACCCGTTAACGTTTTCCGGAAAGCCGCCATCACCCTATCCAAGTCTTTCTCAGGGATCAGCAGGGTAAACGGCTTGCCCGCCAGCTCTTCCTTCGCGTATCCGATCATTTCGGTCGCGGCCCGATTGGCTAACAGGAAACGGCCCTCCGGATCGATGGCGTAGCTCGCGTCCGGATTATAGTCGAACAGGGACCGGTAGGCCTCGTACCATTCATGGACATTTTTCGTCATGTTGCGAAACTCCCCGGGTGAAGTGTCGTTATCCTTCTATGTCTTTTCGACGCCGCGCCGCATTCCCCTTCTCGATCGGGCATTTTCGGATGCGTAAACGAGGAGGGATTGGTTTACCCTAATCCTGATTCACGGAAAGGAGTGGGAAACATGGCAAACGAACCCCGGCAAAGCGCCCCCCAGCGGCCGAGTTCTTTCCCGGAGCAGCACCAGGACCGGCAGCCCGGTCTGGAGAAAGACATGAACCCGGTGCCGGAATCGGAATCCCCCGTTTATCGCCCGGCGGGCAAACTGAAAGGCAAAGCGGCACTCATCAGCGGCGGGGACAGCGGCATCGGCCGAGCGGTCGCCATCGCCTACGCGAAGGAAGGCGCGGATGTGGCCATCCTCTATTTGAACGAAGAGGTGGATGCCCGGGAGACGATGAAGCAAGTCGAATCCGAAGGCCGGAGATGTCTTCTGCTGGAAGGCGACGTCGGGGACCCGCGGTTCTGCGCGAGCGCAGTCGACCAAACGGTCAAAACGTTCGGCAGATTGGACATCGTCGTCAACAATGCCGCGGAACAGCATCCGCAGGACAAGCTGGAGCAGATCACGCCCCAGCAGCTGGAACGCACGTTCCGCACGAACGTATTCGGCATGTTCTATTTGACCCAGGCGGCTCTGCCTCACTTATCCTCCGGGGCATGCATCATCAACACGACCTCGATTACGGCGTACAAAGGCTTCTCCACGCTGCTGGACTATTCCGCCAGCAAGGGAGCGATGGTCGCCTTCACCCGCTCCTTGTCCATGAATTTGGTCGGACAAGGAATACGCGTCAACTCGGTGGCGCCGGGTCCGATTTGGACGCCGCTGATTCCGTCCACCTTCGACGCGAAGGCGGTAGCGAAGTTCGGCTCGGACACGCCGATGAAACGCGCCGGCCAACCGGACGAGCTGGCACCGGCTTACGTGTACCTGGCCTGCGAAGATTCCTCCTACATGTCGGGCCAGACGCTTCACATTAACGGAGGCGAAATCGTAAACGGGTAACCGCGGCATGCTTAAGCCGGTTTTTTCCGGGCTGCAGCGGTGAAAAGTATCGTACCAGGCGCTGTGGCCGGGTTTTTCCGGGCTGCATCTGTGAAATGTACCGTGTGGGGCGCTGTAAGCGGGTTTTTCCGGGCTGCATCTGTGAAATGTACCGTGCGGGGCGCTGTAGCCGGGTTTTTCCGGGCTGCAGCGGTGAAATGTACCGTGCGGGGCGCTGTAGCCGGGTTTTTCCGGGCTGCAGCGGTGAAATGTACCGTGCGGGGCGCTGTAGCCGGGTTTTTCCGGGCTGCATCTGTGAAATGTACCGTGCGGGGCGCTGTAGCCGGGTTTTTCCGGGCTGCATCTGTGAAATGTACCGTGCGGGGCGCTGTAGCCGCGTTTTTCCGGGCTGCATCTGTGAAATGTACCGTGCGGGGCGCTGTAGCCGGGTTTTTCCGGGCTGCATCTGTAAAATGTACCGTGCGGGCGCTGTAGCCGGGTTTTTCCGGGCTGCATCTGTAAAATGTACCGTGCGGGGCGCTGTAGCCGGGTTTTTCCGGGCTGCATGAGGCGAATATGCTCTTCCCAAGTCCTCTAGTCGGTTTGATCGTCTTACCCCGCTGTCCGGAAGTCGGATTGCGGGTCTACCGTTGCCTAAAGCCGAAGGCTCTTTCTGCCGACGGAGATTTTGCCGCAAACAAGCGGTCTTCAACACTTACAAAGCCGGCATCACGGGGATGCCGGCTTCTTCAAAGATCGATGTAACATTTCAAAATTAGCTCTTCAACACGTTAATGTCCTGGTCGTGCTCGGCCGTCTTTTTAAGCAAATACGGGAGGGAATCCGCGCGCGTACTTCACTTGATGCCACTCGATGCCGGCCATCAATGAGAAGGAGTCGCTTCCTTGAGCCGTACCGCGGTGAAATCCGTACGGTAGTATCGGACCATCACGGCGGTGCCCAGCACGGTAAGGAAGGCGTACAAAGCCAGCCAGGCGCCAACGCTTCCGCCATCCAGCACGTTGACGAACAGGTAAGTGAGCGGGACGAACAACGCCCAACTGCAGAGGAGCGAAGCCTTCATCAGGAACGAAGTATCGCCGATTCCCCGCAGGCCGCCGGCATAGAAATTGTAGAAGCCGTCGAAGATTTGCAGGTAAGCCGAAATCGAAATGAGGTAAGCCGCCAGTTCGGCGACCGCCGCGTCGTCCGTGTAGATGCCTGCGATCGGCTCCGCCCAGATCATTTCGACCGTCCCCAGCAGAATGAGGAACAGCGTTCCGAGAATCGCCGTATGCGTGCCCGACCGCCTGGCTTCCCGCGGTTTCTTGCTGCCGATCCCTTGCCCCACCAGTATCGTGGCGGTCGAACCGAACGCGAACGCCGGCATGAAGCCGAACGACATGACGCTGAGCGAAACTTCGTTGGCGGCAAGCGGGACTTCCCCGAGCCGAATGACGAAGGCCGTGAAAATAAACATCGAGATGCTCATCGAAAATTCCATCAAGCCCAATTTCCCGCTTTCGCGGCCGATCAACCCCAGCTCCGCGACGTCCGGCTTCGGCAGCGTGCGCGTTCCGAACTTGCGGTGCATGGGCCCCCAGAAAACGGCCAAGCAGACGATAAGCCCGGCCGCCTCGCCGATCAGCATCGCGGCGCCGGCCCCACGCAGCCCCAGCTCCGGCAACCCCCAATGCCCATACGTCAGTCCGTAGGTTAAACCGATGATGATCATATTGGCGACGATGGAGATGATCATCGAGATGCGCGTATCCCCGACGCCCCGGAAAAAACCGTGGAACACGAAGCTGATCATGCCGATGGCCATTGCGTAAAACCGTAGCTCCAGGTACGCTTCACCCGCCGCGATCAG
The DNA here is from genome assembly GCF_019400745.1 of Cohnella sp. CFH 77786. Lineage (GTDB taxonomy): Bacteria > Bacillota > Bacilli > Paenibacillales > Paenibacillaceae > Cohnella. Next base: position 26,178 of record NZ_WJIB01000008.1, read on the forward strand.
CGACGGGGATCCGCCCGTTCCTTTCAGGATCAACCCTGCTGCCAGCCATCCGGCCAACGTGATGAAGGCCCCTACGCCCAGGCTGACGGCCAAAGCCGTGTAAGTGCGCCGAATCCCTTTGGGCATCTCGCCGGAACCGTAGTTTTGAGCGACCAAGTAGTTGATCGAATGGCCGATCCCCGAAAAAACGGCAAACACGTTGTACATGATAATGTTGGAAACGCCGACGACTCCGATGATCAGGGCGCCCAAATCTCCGACCATGATCAGACATATCGTTCCCGTAATCGTTTGCGTGGCGAAAGCGAACAAGGAGGGCAAAGCCAGCACGATGATCTTCTTCCATTGGCGAAGCAGTTCCATCACGAACATCCGTCCTTCTCTCTACCGGATGTTCCCATTCTGACCCGGAGAAGGATCGATGTCAATCGAAGGTTCGCCTTCACTCCGCGCGCTTGACCGCCAATACGCGAAGCCTTCGGTAATCCAACAGCCAGTGTCCGTTTTCGTAATGCTTCGATCTCAACCTCTCCGCGGTTTCCGCGAACCATTCCTCTTTTTCCGTCTCCTTCGCGCCCGGAACGAGTGCCCAACCGAACATCTCCAGCCAATTCTTCATCCCATCCGCACCGTCCAACCGCGTCGGCCGGTCGATCAGCATGGCGAACCGAACTTCGAAGCCATGACGCTCCAGCAGCGCGGCATACTCTCCGACGCGGGGAAAATACCAGGGCATCACCCAAGCATCCAGTCTTCCCCTTCGGCGCAAAGTCTCCCAGAGCGCTTCAATCACGCTTTGCACGTTTCCCGCACCCCCGAATTCGGCCGCCAGCCTCCCTCCCGGTACGAGGCTGTCCGCGATCGTCCGGACCGCCGCCTCGGCATCCGTCATCCAATGAAGCGCCGCGTTGCTGAAGACGGCGTCATATCGGTCATCCGGTAGCCAATTCGTGCCGTCCGCGCAATGGAATTCAAGCCGCGGGTATTTGTTTCGCGCCCTTTCGATCATTTCCGGGGAAATATCCACACCCGCGACAGCGGCACCCGACTCCGCGATGACCGCCGCCAAATCTCCGGTTCCGCAGCCGAAATCCAGAATCCGTTCTCCCGCTTGCGGCTTCAACCACTCGAGCACGTCCTCCCCGTACTTCGACACGAAGCCCATCGTGCGGTCGTAGGTTTCCGCGGCCCAATGGGTACTCTGTTCGTTTGCCATATTGCCCGCCTCCCGCTTCTTGGTAAACCGTTTATACCATGCGGGAGCTTGATTGTGGAAATATATAAAATAGATAAAATATATAGATATTACCTATCGTAAAATAAAAAAGAGGCCCTGACCGGCCCCGGCATCCCTTTACCTTTTTCCAAACAGCGGTTTTCTCACGATCTTGTAAGCCGCCTCCTGCTCCTTGGCCAAATGCTGGACTTTGCTCACGTTGGCTTCCGATACGGTTGCGAATTTGCTGTCCTTCGACCAGGGGTACTCGAAATAAACTTTGCGCGTTTTCGGATCGAACGCAACGGCGTGATGGAGATTGACGAGATTCGTGCGGTCGAGCCTTTCGAACCCGGTCCCCTTGAGCAGGGTCTGCAGCTCTTCCAGCGTGGTAGGGTAGAAGTATGTAGCGTCCTTCGTGTCGAACTCGGGACCGCCCGCCGTTGGACGGATCGCGATCAAATCTTCCACGTTCACGGTACAGGGATTGCCGTCGCGGTCCAGCAACCGGATTTGCTCGGACATGCTTTCCTCTCCCCTCACGAATTCGCGTTTGCCTAACCATCCGGGCGTACGATTCCCATCATCCTGTTACTTCTCCAATTATACCAATTCAGGTCATCGATAGGAAAGTGTTATCGCAGGTTGACGGTTGGTAAATATTTCCGAAACGGAATCCCCGTACTCCGGCATCGCCGGAAATACGGGGACTCGTCACCGTTGCCTTGAGCATTCCCGTTATCGCTGCCGTGTTCCTCACCGGTTCAGCAAGCTGCCCACGTACCGCAGCAGCTCGTTCGCGCAAACCGGGCAGTAGCCGTGCTCGTCGATCAGCCGTTTGGTCACCTCGTTGATCCGTTTGAGCTGGTTCTCGTCCGGCGTCTTGGTCGAGGTCGTAATCTTCACGATGTCCTTCAAATCCGCGAACAGCTTCTTCTCGATCGCTTCGCGGAGCCGCTCGTGCGTGTTGTAGTCGAATTTGCGCCCTTTGCGGGAGAAGGCCGAAATCCGGATGAGGATTTCTTCGCGGAACGCTTTCTTCGCGTTCTCGGAGACGCCGATCTGCTCCTCGATCGACCGCATCAGCCTCTCGTCCGGATCCATTTCCTCCCCGGTCAGCGGGTCCTTGATTTTCGCCCAGTTGCAGTAAGCCTCGATATTGTCCAGATAATTCTCGAACAGGGTCCGCGCGGATTCCTCGAACGAATAGACGAACGCCTTCTGCACTTCCTTCTTGGCGAGGTTGTCGTACTCTTTGCGGGCCACCGAAATGAAATTGAGGTACTTCTCCCGTTCCTCCTTGGTGATCGAAGGGTGTTGATCGAGGCCGTCCTTCAGGGCACGTAGGACATCGAGCGCATTGATGCAGGGAAGGTCGTGCTTAATCAGCGCGCTGGAGATCCGGTTGATGACGTAGCGCGGGTCGATGCCGGACATCCCTTCCTCCGCGTACTCGTTCTGCATTTCCTTGAGATCCGCTTCCTTGTAGCCCTCCACCTCTTCCCCATCGTACATCCTCATTTTTTTCACGAGGTCCATGCCCTGTTTCTTCGATTCCTTGAGCCGCGTCAAAATGGAAAAGATGGCGGCGGCGCGGAGGGCGTGGGGGGCGATGTGCACGTGGCTCATGTCCGATTGGCCGATCAGCTTCGTGTATATTTTCTCTTCCTGCGTCACCTTCAGATTGTAGGGAATGGGCATCACGATCATGCGGGACTGCAGCGCCTCGTTCTTCTTGTTGGAAATGAATGACTTGTATTCGGATTCGTTCGTATGCGCTACGATGAGCTCATCGGCGCTGATCAGCGCGAACCGACCTGCCTTGAAATTGCCTTCCTGCGTCAGCGACAGCAGATTCCACAGAAATTTCTCGTCGCACTTGAGCATCTCCTGGAACTCCATCAGCCCGCGGTTCGCTTTGTTGAGTTCCCCGTCGAACCGGTACGCCCGGGGGTCGGATTCCGATCCGTATTCCGTGATCGTGGAAAAATCGATGCTGCCCGTAAGGTCGGCGATGTCCTGCGATTTCGGATCCGAGGGACTGAACGTGCCGATGCCGACGCGGTTCTCTTCCGAAATCAGCACCCGCTCCACCGGAACGCGTTCGATATCTCCGCCGTATTCCGTCCTCAGCCGCATTTGGCAGGAGGGACACAGGTTGCCTTCGATCCGGACGCCCAGCTCCCGTTCCACGTCCGAACGCAGCTCGCTCGGAATGAGATGCAGGGGCTCCTCGTGCATCGGACAGCCTTTGATTGCGTAGACTGCACCTTTATCCATCCGCGAGAATTGCTCCAGCCCTTTCTTCAGCAAGGTAACGATCGTCGATTTGCCTCCGCTCACGGGTCCCATGAGCAGAAGAATCCGTTTGCGGACGTCCAGCCGCCGGGCGGCGGAGTGGAAGTATTCCTCCACCAGCCTCTCCATGGTCCGATCCAAGCCGAAAATTTCCTTTTCGAAAAACTTGTATTGTTTGACGCCGCCAGATTCCTCTACTCCCTGCGACACGATCATCTCATAAACGCGGGCGTGAGCCGTCATCGCCGGCGTGGGATCGCGGCGAAGCAGATCGATGTAGTCCCGAAACGTTCCCGTCCAGCTCAGCTTCTCGCTCTCGGCCCGGTACTCCGCGATCCGCTTGAATATGTCCATCCCGCTTCCTCCTCGCTCTCTGTCTCTGCAAAAACGTATTACATACCTATGCGGGCGGGTAGACGAAGTTGCCCGTGACCTGCTCGTTCTCATGCTATAATGTCTTCAATACGCGATAGCGGAGAGAGTTTGACTCCGTCATTAGAGGAGGAACCGGCGTGGCCATTGCCCGCGAAACGGAGCTGTACCCTCCCGTCAAATCGTTTTTCGAGCGGCGGGGGTACGAGGTAAAGGCGGAAATCCGCGGCTGCGACCTCGTTGCCGTCCGCCCGGACGAACCGGATCCGACGATCGTCGAGATGAAGAAAATTTTCACGCTCCCCCTGCTCCTGCAAGGGGTCGACCGGCAGAAGACGGGCGCTTACGTGTGGCTCGCCGTCGAGCGCAACCGTACCAAACGGGGAGCCCACAACCAGCGATATCACGAGCTGACCGAGCTCTGCCGCCGCCTGCGGCTCGGGCTGCTGACGGTTTCCTTCTATAAAACCAAAGAACCCGTAATCGACGTCTGGTGCGAACCCGGGGGGACCGCCCCGGCATCCCGAGTCCCCGCTTCGGTCGCCGCGGAAGCGGCTCTCGCTTACGGAGTGGATCCGGCCCCGGCCAGAGGCCGATCCCGGAAGGCGGCCGCCCGCCTGCTGCAGGAATTCGGCGCCCGCAGCGGCGACTACAACGTCGGTGGCAGCACGGGCAGAAAGCTCGTGACCGCTTACCGGGAACGGGCGCTGCAATGCGCGCTCGCGCTGCGCTGCCACGGTCCGTCTTCTCCGAAGAAAATCCGCGAATGGACGGGGGTCGCCAGCGCCGGCAACCTGCTGCGCGACAACGTGTACGGCTGGTTCGCCCGGGTGGAGAAAGGCGTCTACCGTCTCCTGCCGGCCGGTGAAGCCGCTCTTCGGGAATATGCGGACGTGACGGCCGTATGGGCATCTCGGTTCCCTTGGGCCGCCGGATGGCAAACGTCGGACGATGCCGCCGGCGCCAGGGAGGCTGCTCTTCCATGACGGACGAACACGATCAAGAAACGGTCTGCCTGGGTTCTCCCGAGGATTACGGGACTTTCCCCGCGTCCGTGACGCTGAACGGAGCGCCTTATTGGCTTGTCCGAGAGGGTGAGACGGGATTTCGCCTGCTCTCCGCGCTCTGTCCGCACGCGGGCGGAGACGTCGCCTTGCATGGGGACGTGTTCTTCTGCCCGCTGCATTTCTGGACGTTCGGCCAACCGGACGGCGACTGCCGGAACGTTCCGGGCGAAAGGCTCATGCGGCGGGAAGTGGAACGGAGAGGGGACGGACGGCTGTATGCCGTAGGCAGGGACTACTGATATTCGGCGTCCGGAGCCGGTTGGTTACCCGAAATCGGTGGAACGCCCGACAAAATCCCCTATCGCTTCCAGCAATCGCGAGACGCCGGTCTTCAGCTGCCGCTCGTCGCTGAAAGCGAAGGTGAGACGGAGCGTGTTCCCTTCCGGCTGCGCCGCGTAGAAAGGCGCTCCCGGTTGGAACATCAAGCCTCGGATCCAGGCCCCCCGGAGCAGCGCCTCCCCGTCCAGGCCTTCGGGAAGCTTCAGCCATAGATGAATGCCGCCGTCGGGATTCCTCCAGCCGAGACCGCGCATGCGCTGCTGACCCAGCAGCGCGGTAACCCGCCGCATCCGTTCCCCGCACTGCACGCGCAGCATATCGACCAGTGGCTCCAGCGGCTGGTCCCGAATCAAATCCGCCAGCGCTTGCCGCTCCAATGGCGTGACCCCCGGTTCCGCCGGAACCTCCTCGCCGCCTCGGGCCGCAGGATACCACCGTTTGAGCGTCTCCTCTTCGCCCGCAAGCCAGCCGAACCGCAGTTCCGCCACCAAACCCGGAGGCAGCTGTCCGATCGACAAGACGCCTTCCGGCACGGATGCAAGCCGGATCCCGGCCTCGCCCGCGTCTCCGTGATAAGCCAGCATCTCATGACGGTCATCCCGCAGCATCAGCACGCCGGTTTCCCGGCAGACGGCGGTCACGGACCGCACAAGATCCTCCGGCCATACGGCTCCTTCCGGATCCGTACAGGCCGGGGCTGCGTACAGGACCCGCGGGCGGTGCCGGCTAATCGCTTTCTTGAGCGCATCCGGATCCACGCCCGCTCCGTCCCCTTGCACGGCTTCGACCCGCAATCCCGCTTTGCGGAACGTTTGCAGCGCGGAACGGGACGTAAGCCGTTCAACCAGCACGACATCCCCAGGCCTCCACGACCGCTCCGCCAGCAGGGATAAAGCGGCGTCCGCTCCCGGCGTCAGCTTCAGCCGCCCGATCCGTCCTTCCGCTTTCCCTCGCAGCAATCCGCGCGCCAATACCGTTTTCAAATCGTCGCTCTCTTCCGGCCCCGCCGATCCCGAGATGCCTTGCTGGCGGAACCGTTCCGCCGCATGCGCCAGCCTCTCCTCCCAATCGGCCGCCGATACCAACCCGTCCTTCGGCCATCCGCCCATCCAATTGATGATTTTGTTCATACTTTCCCTCCCCCGTCGAGCATCTAACTGTTCCATATGTATGCGGGTGAGGTTTCGTAAAATGTGAAAGACCCGAGAAGTCTCTTGTCTTTCGGTTTGCGGATCATGGCTTGCTGAGCCGGTCCCAGGCGCTTTCAATCGCCGTGAACATTTCTTTGCGGTCGGTCTTCTTCGGGATATAGGACTGCAATGCCGCGCCGATTTCCCGGTCAAGCCGTCCGGATATTTGGACCGGTTTCACGACAGGGTTTTATTATTCTTGCTGTAAGCGATAATCTCACCCGCGACCGGGCCGAGCACCTTCGGGTCATCAGCCGCGAGGGTGCCGCAAACCGTAAGCGCACTTCGTTCGCTTGGACTCGCGGGTGTTCACAACATTTTGCGTTTTCTTTTTGGCGGTGCTTGGGTATAATAGAGAAAGTTAAGCGGAGGTGTGGGAGATGTTTCTTGCAGAAGAGGCAACGACCCGGGCGATTGAGTTCCTGGGCATGTCCGGCAAATTCTGGATTATCATGATCGTAATGGCTTTGTTCCTCACCGCGATCCTTACGGCGGCTTATAACGACGACAAAACCAAAGGACTGTAACCCCGAATGCCGGGCCGTCGAGACTTCGACGCCCGGCATTTTTCTTTGGCAGACATTTCTGCACAGCGGCGGAGAGACATGATTTTGATGGTTCGTCGGGAAAACGAGCGGAATAGCGGCGGAGAGACATAAAATGGACGCGTCAAAAATGAAATCGCCCGTTGCTCGCTGTTGCGGCGAGCGTCGGGCGATTTCGCGTTGCGAGGGACGTATGTTTACAGCCCCTGCATCTCCTTCAAGCATACGGCGCAGACATAGCGCTCCTTGAACTCTCCAACGCCATCCATTGAAGAGCAAAACACGCAGCGAGGCCGGTATCTTTCCAGGATAATATGGTCTCCTTGGACCAAAATTTCGACGGGATCCCCTTCATTCATCTGATAACGTTTACGCAATGATTTGGGTAACACGATGCGGCCCAATTGGTCCACTTTCCGGACGACGCCTGCAGGTTTCAAAATCTGTTCCTCCCATTCGCGGCTTTTCTAGCTAGTAACTGAAACCTATAGCCACTCTATACGGTTCGATAGAAGGCGGGATAATCCTCCCCGCCGACACATTTGCTTAATATCCTGCAAATTTCGACAAAAAACTTGTCGACTTCATCAGCATTTAGCGGATTTATTCAAAGAATGGAGGAATTATTCTCCAGCCGGAACGTCGAGTCCCGGAAATCCGGTTTGCTTCAAGGCTTCGTAAACCAGGATGGCCGCCGTATTGGCCAGGTTGAGAGAGCGGACCTTGTCGGTCATCGGAAGCCTCATGCAAGTGTCCGGATGCCGGTCCAGCAATTCCTGGGGAAGGCCTTTCGTTTCTTTGCCGAACACGAAGAAATCCCCGTCCCGGAACTCGAAATCTGAGTACCGTCTCTTCGAGCGCGTGCTCGTGAAAAAGAACCGGGCCGACGGATGGGCGGCTTGGACTTCCTCGAACGAATCGTAATAAGTGATGTTCACCGCGTACCAATAATCCAGCCCCGCTCGTTTCAGCTCCCGGTCGTCGGTGGAAAAGCCGAGCGGGCGGACGAGATGAAGATGGGTGCCGGTTGCGGCGCATGTGCGCGCGATGTTGCCCGTATTCGCGGGAATTTCCGGATGGACGAGTACGATGTGGAACGGCATGTCGAACCTCCTTGCGCAAGGAACCTTTCGCGGGATTCCGGTTCTGTACCCGTATCCCTCTGCGTCAGGTAAAACATCGGACAAAACGGCGATAACTCCAAAAGATGAGATAGTCCGATCCAGCAGCACAAACCCGAACGGCCCGGGTCGCGAAACAAAACGGCGGCCGCCGGGCCGCCGTTCGCCATCACCCTCGGTTTACCCGTTGCGCCGCTTGAACTCGTCCATGAATTCGACGAGCGCGCGGACGCTGTCCGCCGGGACCGCGTTATAGATGGATGCCCGCAGGCCGCCCACGTCGCGATGTCCTTTGAGACCGACGAAGCCGGCCTCCTCCGATTCCTTGACGAAACGCTTCTCGAGCTCTTCGTTCTCCATCCGGAACGTCACGTTCATGATCGAGCGGCTATCCAGACTGGAGCAACCCCGGTAGAAGCCGCCGCTGCGGTCGATCGCGCCGTACAAAAGCTGGGCTTTCTCCTGGTTGATCCGTTCCATCGCCTCGGCGCCGCCCTTCGATTTGACCCATTTCAGCACGAGGTTCACCATGTAGACGGCGAAAGTCGGCGGCGTGTTGTACAGCGAATCGCTCTTGGCATGGGTCGCGTACTGCAGCATCGTCGGCACCGCGTGCGCGGGCGGCGCGAGCAGATCCTCGCGGATGATGACGATCGTGACGCCGGACGGACCGAGGTTTTTCTGGGCTCCGGCATAGATCAGGCCGAATTGGGAAACGTTCAAGGGACGGCACAAAATGTCGCTGGACAGATCGCCTACGAGCGGAACCGAACCGGTATCCGGATAGGCCTGCCATTGCGTTCCTCCGATCGTCTCATTACTCGTCAGATGCACGTACGCGGCGCCTTCCGGAACGGCAAGTTCGCTTGCGGCGGGAATCCGCATGAAGCCGTCGGCTTCCGTCGTCGCGGCGATCGTCACGTCACCGAACATTTTCGCTTCCTTGATCGCCTTCGCGGCCCACGCCCCCGTATGAACGTAAGCCGCTTTGCGGCCCGGAGACAGCAGGTTCATCGGCACCATGGCGAACTGCGTGCTGGCGCCGCCCTGCAAGAACAGGACCTTGTAGCCGTCCGGAATGGACAGCAGCTCCCGGAGCAGCTTCTCGGTCTCGTAATGTACGCCTTCGTACGTTTTTCCGCGGTGCGACATCTCCATGAGAGACATGCCCGTCCCCTCGAAATCGACGAATTGTTCCTGCGCCTGCCGCAATACTTCCAGCGGAAGCGCGGCGGGTCCGGCGTTGAAATTGTAGGCGCGGCTCTCCATGACATTCCCACCTTCGTTTATAATCATGATAGGCCTATCATAACAAAGGGGGAGATACGGGAGCAACCACAAAAAGGCCCTTTTTCATCGAAAGTGAGTTTATTTCCGAACGAAAGGTGAAATTCTCATGAATAACTTTCGTATTTTCATCGGTATTGCTCTTTCTCCCTCCGTAACCGGCCGGCTCGCCCCCGCGATGAACCGAATGTCTTCCGTCCTGCCCTTCCGGACTTGGACGCATCCGGACGATCTGCACGTCACGCTGCACTTCCTCGGGGACACGCCGGGCGACAGGCTGAGCGCGATCCGCCGTACCCTGGAGGAGGCGGCCGCGAACACCGTCCCCTTTCCCCTGGCGCTCAGCGGCCCGGGCACGTTCGGTCCGCCCGCGGCTCCCCGCATCCTGTGGCTGGGCCTGAACGAGATTTCCTCGCCCGGCGCTTTGGCACGGCTTCATGCCGCGCTCGCGCCCGGGCTGCTTGAGGCCGGCTGCCGGCTGGAGGACCGGCCGTTCCGCCCCCACGTCACGCTGGCACGGAACGGCGGGCCCGGATGCAGCCGCCAATCGATTGAAGCCGCATGGCATTCCGCGATCGCGAAAGAAGAAGCCGTCATGCCGCTGACATGGACGGCCGACCGGGTGACGCTGTTTCTCTCGCACCTCGGACGGCGTCCCAGCTACGAACGATTGCACGAATTCCCATTGCAGCTAACATAACGCCAACCCGTTCTTTGCGGCCGGGCATCGTCAGACGTTTCCCGGATCCTCAGCTCCGAGCGTTACGAAACCTGGGCCGCCGCGCGCAGGAAGGCTTTGATCAAGGGATGGACGATCGCTTTGAAAGCGGATCGTTCCGGCTGGTAGAGCGCCCCTGCATAGAAAGGATGCGAGACCAGCTCCGCCAATCGGGCTTCCCCGTTGCCGTCGACACCGGTCACCCGCATGTCTCCTCGCTCGAACAGATGGCGGAATTCGGGATTCAGGCCGTAGTTGCAAATGCCGTATTGCTCCTTGATCTCGTTCGTGCCGTAGACCTCCGCCATTTTCGACCCCGGAACGAGCCGGAACGCATGCGTTTGCTCGCTCACCGAACAGGACAGAGGGGTTACCAGCTTGAGCTCGGCGTCCGGATTCGATTCGGCGTGGTCGGCGAGCTTCAGGTCAAGGACGTTCCTTGCGTATTCGATGAGCATGTGCTGATAGCCGCCGCATGTGCCGAGGAACGGTATCCGCCGCTCCCGCGCGAAGCGGATGGCGTTCAACGCGCCTTCCATGCTCTCGTACGGCGTAGCCGGTACGGCCCAGAGCGCATGGTATTCCCTCAATTTCCGTTCCGCGGCCCGTTCAAGCGACGGCGTCGCCAGCCATTCGATCTCGAATGGGACGGAGATTGCGTTTGCCGCCAACTCAATTGCTTTCGGTATCGCCACGTGCGCCTTCACTTCCGGCTTGTAATCGCCGATTAGCCCGACCCGGATCAAATGCCTCACCCTCCCGTCATTTTTCAAGCGTCCATCGTATCACTTCATAAGGTCTGTGTAAACCATCATTTCGGTGATAAACGGAATGATAAGCTTAGTGCCCAACCAAGTAAAACGGCTACGCCGTCCTTTTCGGACGGATAGACGTTTTATCGGAGGCGATTCAGAAAAAAGATGGCGGATTTTATACTTTCTGAATCATGAACGAAGGCCCATTCGCGATCGCGAACGGGCCCAGCATGATCAAACCCCGCGCTTGTTGCCCCATAGCCAGGCATGCAGCTGCGGAAGCACGCGAACATTGCGCAGTTCCGCCGACGCCATCGCGCTTTCGACGAGCCATTCATACCGCCTCATGAGGCGCTCCAGCAGCCGCGACGAATCCCGCTCTTTCAGGTCGCCATTGCCGGCTTGCAGATAGAAGGGAACCCCCGGATAACGCCGATGCACGGCTGCGGCGTAACGGAAATCCGGCTCATCGAACACGACGACCTTCAGGCTGTTCTGCCGGCATCCCGCTTGCAGCCGCTCCACGATGCCGTCCAAAACGTCCCAATCCGTCGCCATGCCGGAGCTCGGCGGTTTGGGCGACAGCGTCAGCTCGTCGACGAGCAGGAACCAATCCTGCCACCGGCTGCCCTGCGTCTCCAAGGCGACCAGAACGCCTTCCCGATGGAGCAGGTCAATCAACTCCCCCAACCCGGGAAGCAGCGCGGGATTGCCTCCGGACAGCGTGACATGGTCAAACGCGTCTCCCCCCGTCCGACGCAGCTCCTCCATGATTTCATCCGCCGTCAGCATGCGGATTTCGTCTTTGCCCGAACCGTCCCACGTAAACGCGGAATCGCACCACGAGCACCGATAGTCGCAGCCTGCCGTCCGCACGAACATGGTCTTCCGTCCGATGACCATCCCTTCTCCCTGCACGGTCGGCCCGAAAATCTCGATGACGGGGAACCGGTTAGACACCGCGGGCACCCCCATCGCCGGGGCGGTATACCACATAGCTGGTCGGCGTCTCCCGAAGGAAGATTTGCACGCACCGCGGCTTATTCGGCGTCCCGTCCAAATACGCCTGCACGAGTTCGCACAGCGTCCGGGCGACGTTCTCCGTCGTCGGGTAACGGTCGGGAGCATCGTCCCCGAACCAGGCTGCGTGCTCATTCAGCAGCGAATGGTCGAAACGGTCGTGAATCAATTTTTTGATCTCCGAAAAATTGACGAGAAATCCGCTCCCGTCCAGCTCGTCTCCGGCGATCGTCACGTTGGCGAAATAGGTGTGTCCATGCATGCTGGCGCATTGCCCCGCGCTGTCGGAAGGCACATAGTGGGCGGCGGCGAACTGCAGGTCCTTATTCAGCTCGTAACGGTACGGATGCGAAACCTGCGGATAGATCTGCTGGATCATAACCGTACGCCTCCGCGTTTGGCCGTTTCGTACTCCCGCAGCCCTTTCTCGCGCAGCCGGCAGGCCGGACATTCTCCGCAGCCGCCCGCGACGATGCCTTCGTAGCAGGTAAGCGTGTTGTCGCGTACGTATTCGTAGGCGCCCAAATCGTCCGCAAGCTGCCACGTTTGCGCCTTTGACAGCCACATGAGCGGCGTGTCGATGACGAATTCGTAATCCATCGCCAAATTCAGCGTGACGTTAAGCGATTTGATGAAAACGTCCCGGCAATCCGGGTACCCGCTGAAATCCGTCTGGCAGACGCCGGTCACGATATGCCGCGCCCCCGCTTGTTTGGCGAACACGGCCGCGAACGAAAGGAACAGCAAGTTGCGCCCGTCTACGAAGGTCGAAGGCAGTTCCCCCTCCTTATGTTCGATCGCGATGTCGGATCTTGTCAGCGCGTTCGGAGCCAACTGGCCGAGCATCGACATGTCGAGCACCCGATGCGGCACGTTCAGCTCTTTCGCGATCCGCACGGCACACTCCAATTCCCGCCGGTGGCGTTGACCGTAATCGAACGTAATGGCCCCCACTCCCGCGAAGCGCTCCAAGGCCCAGTAGAGACACGTCGTGCTGTCCTGTCCTCCGCTGAAGACGACGACGGCTTTTTCGGATTTCATCCCCATATTCCTCCATGTCATGAAAAAACGGCACCAAGGAGGCGCCGCTTTTCCTTAGTTTTTTATAGAGGGTTTGTCTAGAACCTCTCCCGGACGCGCCGGCTTGATGCCGCCCCGCCCGGATTTGTATGCGATTGCTTTCATTGTAGCAACGAACCGGCTTTGGGAGCAACCCTTTTCGTCGCGTGGAGGCGAACCGGATTCTTCCGGACACGTAAAAAAATTCGGCGCGGCTCCGTGTGTTACCCTTTTAAAATGAACTCGTTGCCGTCTTCGTCCTGGAACCGCGCGTAAGTGCCCCAGGGCATCGCGTTCGGCTCCTCCAGGAACTTGACGCCCGCCGATTTCATGCGCTCGAACGTCCCTTGGATATCGTCGCACAGGAACACGATGGAAGCCTTCATCTCTTCCGAGGCGGCCATCATCATTTTCGGGTAAATGACCAGGCAGGACTGGGCTCCCGGCGGCGCCACCTCGATCCAGCTCGCTTCCGGCGTCATCGGCGTCTCCCTGCGCAGCTCGAAGCCCGCTTTCTCCGTCCAGAACGTTTTCGCTTTCTGCTGGTCATCCACATATACCGCTACGGTGCCGATTTGCGTAATCACGAGTCCATCTCTCCTCCGTTGTTTCGGTACCCGATTGGGCGAACGACTTCATTATGTCCGATCCGCGGGTTCGAAATCTTGTACGAAAACGACATCCTCGGGATCCGCAAGCCGGCCGTCCCTTCTATTCCGAAACCGGCGTTGGAACGATTTGGGCGTCATGCCGAAATAACGGACGAATGCTTTGGAGAAATGCGGGTAATCGTAATAGCCGCAGCGATACGCGACTTCCATAAGCTCCGTCTCCGGATGGAAAAAAAGCGTTTGACGCGCCTCGTTAAAGCGGTAGATTTGCCACAGCTGCTTGGGCGGCAGGCCGATTTCTTCCTGGAACTTGCGTTCGAGCTGCCTGATCGACCAGCCGGCGTTTTCCGCCCATTCTTGGATCGTAAGCCCGCCGGTCGGCTTCTCGAGGAACGCGGCCAGCTCCGCCAGCTGCTTGTCCCGAGGCCGGGCGTTGCTTTGCAGGCGCTCGCGCACCCAACCAGCAAGGCATTCCTGCGCTTCTTCGCGCGGCCCGGATTCAAGGTCGGAAGCCAGCTTGCCGGCCTCCTTGTCCGCGAACGCCGCGAGCGGAAGCAGCGCATCTTTCAAACGCCGCATCGAAACGGGAAACAGACGCGCGAATCCCCATGCCTGCAGTCGGATGCCGTACAGCCGGAGCCTTCCGTTCGCCTGCAGCTCCACCGGCCTCGTCAGCGGCCCGATCACGAAAAACGCCGGCAGCACGCGATCCCCGTCCGAAGCGACCCGGTATCGGGCTCCGAAGGTAAACAGCACCTCCACCCGGCCGTCCGGCCACACGGTTTCGCTGCCTTCCGCTCCTTCTCCGTACGTTTTGTCCATGTGCCAGAAGCATTTGACGACGTCCTTCAAATCCTCCGGCGGTTCCCACTCGCGGTAAGACAAGAGGTTGATCCCTCCTTGGCCTGTGATTCCATCTTACCACCGGCAAGCCCGGGAAGCACGTCCCGAAACGCGAAGAAGGGATCCGCCGCACGGGCGAATCCCTTCGGTAAGAGCTCTATGACGACGATTAGCAGTCGAAGTACAGACCGTACTCGTGCGGATGCGGGCGGATCGAAACGGCTTTCGCTTCGGCGCGTTTGAACGCCACGTAGTTGTCGATGAATTCCTTGGTGAAGACGCCGCCTTCGGTGAGGAAGTCGGAATCCGCTTCGAGAGCGTCAAGCGCTTCGTCCAGGCTGCCCGGAACGCTGCGGATTTCTTTCTTCTCTTCGTCGGACAGCTCGTAGATGTTCGTATCGAACGGACCGTAGCCGAGCGCTTTCGGATCGATTTTGCGCTTGATGCCGTCCAGGCCGGCAAGCAGCATCGCGGCGAATGCGAGGTACGGGTTGGCCGTGGAGTCCGGCGTGCGGAACTCGATGCGGCAGCCTTTCGGCGTAACGGCCGCGACCGGAATGCGGACCGCCGCGGAACGGTTGCCCTTCGAGAACACGAGGTTAACCGGCGCTTCGTAACCCGGAACGAGACGTTTGAACGAGTTCGTGGACGGGTTCGTGATCGCGATCAGGGCCGGGGCATGGTACAGGATGCCGCCGATGTAGTTCAGAGCCAGCTGGCTCAGGTTGGCGTAAGCGCCTTTCTCGTAGAAGAGCGGCTCGCCTTCGTTGAAGATCGATTGGTGAACGTGCATCCCGCTTCCGTTGTCGCCGAAGAGCGGCTTCGGCATGAACGTCGCGACTTTGCCGTATTGGCGAGCTACGTTGTGGATGATATATTTGTACTTCATCAGGTTATCGGCGGTTTTGGTCAGCGTGTCGAAGCGGAAGTTGATTTCCGCTTGGCCGGCCGTCGCCACTTCGTGGTGGTGACGCTCGACGCGCAGGCCGGATTCCTGCATCAGGCGAACCATTTCGCTGCGGATGTCTTGCTGGGAGTCGGTCGGAGCAACCGGCACGTATCCGCCTTTGACGCGGACTTTGAATGCAAGGTTGCCGCCTTCTTCTTTGCGGTTCGTGTTCCAAGCCGCTTCTTCGGAGTCGACGAAGAAGGAAGAAGAGTTCATCGTGCTTTCGTAGCGCACGTCGTCGAAAATGAAGAATTCGGATTCCGGAGCGAAGAATGCAGCCGTGCCCACGCCGGATTTTTGCAGGTATTCTTCGGCCTTCTGGGCGATCGAACGCGGGTCGCGCTCATAGCGCTCGCCGTCCGGCGTATAGATGTTACACATAACGACCAAGGTCGAATGCGCCGTGAACGGATCCACGTAAACGGATTCAGTGTCCGGCATCATGACCATGTCGGATTCTTCAATGCCGCGGAAACCCGGGATCGAGGAACCGTCGAAGGCTACGCCGTTGACGAAAGTATCCGCGTCCACTTCGGAAGCCGGCAGCGTGATGTGATGCGCTTGGCCTGCCAAGCTGATGAACCGGAAATCTACGAATTCGATATTCTTTTCCTTGATGAGTTCCAACACTTTTTCAACAGCCATTTTCGTGTTTCCTCCTCATTTCCGAACATTAGATATGATTTTTGGACGAAACGTTCAAGTTTTCACCCAACTATGTGGTCTATTATAAATCTCCGATTTAGAGAGCGTCAATAGCTATGTCAGGTATTTTTTATCGATATGTTAGCAATTCTTACACTCTTCATAAAAACTTCAAGATTGCCTGAAACCCGTCTCCCGGTCAACGAAAAACGGCCTGCGGATGCAGACCGTTCTGCGATTGGACGATAAGTTCGTTTGTTCGTGAATGGCCGAATGCGATCCTTCAGGAGAGAACGTCCCTCTTCGAAGTTTATTTCTGCCAGGTCACGAACGCTTCGGCCGGTTCCTTCGCGGTATCGAACTTCTTGCCGCACAGCGGGGCGAGCTGTTCCAGCTCCTTCAGCAGGCGCGCGAACTGATCCGGGAACAGCGATTGGACGCCGTCGCCCGTCGCGGAATTGTCGGGATCCGTGTGCATTTCGATGATCAAGCCGTTCGCGCCGGCGGCGACGGACGCCTTGGTCATCGACTCCACCAGCTCGCGCCGGCCGGTGGCATGGCTGGGGTCGGCGATGACGGGCAGGTGGGAAAGTCCCTGGATGGCCGGAATGGCCGCCAGGTCGAACGTGTTTCTCGTGTACGTCTCGAACGTGCGGATGCCGCGCTCGCACAGCATGACATTCGGGTTGCCGCCGGCCAGGATGTATTCCGCCGCGTTCAGCCATTCGTCATAGGTGGCGCTCATTCCGCGTTTGAGCAGGACCGGCGTCTGCACGGTGCCCAGCTTGCGGAGCAGATCGAAATTCTGCATGTTCCGCGTGCCGACCTGCAGGATGTCCGCGTATTCCGCGCAGATGTCCACGAACTCGGGCGCCATGACCTCCGTGATCGTGAGCAAGCCATGTTTCTCTCCCGCGTCCTTCATCCACTTGAGCCCTTCCACGCCGATTCCTTGGAAACTGTAGGGCCCGGTGCGAGGCTTGAAAGCGCCGCCCCGGAGCACTTGGCCTCCGGCCGCTTTCACGAGGCGCGCGATTTCGTCGATTTGCTCCGGCGTCTCCACGGCGCACGGACCGCCCATGACGACCAGATTGTCCCCGCCGATCCGCACGCCCTTGATTTCGATGATCGTATCGTCCGGGTGGAAGTCGCGGCTGGCGAGCTTATAGGATTTGGAAATTTTGATGACGTTCTCCACGCCCTTCATGGAGCGGAGATGCTCCGCCAAATGGGGGTCCGCCTTGCCGATGATGCCGATTACCGTCCGGTCGGTCCCGCGGGAAACATGCGCCTGAACGCCGCTTTGCTCGATGTGCCGCACGATTTCGGCGATCCGTTCCTCGGTGATGTGGGGCGAAGTAATGACGATCATGAAGTTCACTCTCCTGAAGATTATACTTAGCGCTTCGACGCTTGTACGCTTTGACGCTTATACGCTTTTAAGTACTAAAGCAACTATAAGCGAAAAGGACGCCCCCTGTCAAGCCATTCGTCATGACCTCGGGGGCGTCATCATTCGGGCTAGCCAGACACTTTAAGCGGGCCTGGCAGGCTTAACCCCAGCCAACCGCCTCAGGCAAGACACTTTAAGCCGGCCTGGCAGGCTTAACCCCAGCCAACCGCCTCAGGCAAGACACTTTAAGCCGGCCTGGCAGGCTTAACGCCTTGATAAGCCCGCGCGGACAACGTTATTCCCCCGACACCTTAGGCTCCAACCTGCCCCGCCTCAGCTTGCGCTTCTCCCGGCGTTTGTTTTTGAAAGCCTCCAGGCTGGTCTTGATGGGAAAATAGAACAGCGCGCCGAGCAAGGCACCGTTAATGATCCCGCCTACGATCAGCTTCAGGGAAGTCGTGAGAGCTTCGTTGACCCAAGGGTACAGGAACGGAATGTGGACGGTAAAATGCTTGGGCAGCACCCAGCCGCCTACGATCGCGTGCAGGAACGCCATCGGGATGTAGATGAGCTTGCCGAAGACGAAGCCGATGAGCGCCGCAGGCAGGTTGCCTTTCAGCAAATAGACGAGCGGAAAGATCAGCAAGAACGCGAATCCGAACGTCGGAAACGTGAACATCTCGATCGCCAGCCCGATGGCGAAACCCATCGCGACCATGGAAGCTCCGCCTTTTGCGCGAAGCAGGCCGACATACTTGTATCTCAACCAACGCTTGAATCGGACGAACCGATGTGCCATACGGACCTACCTTTCCGAAGTCGGAAGCCGGGCTTTACTGTCCCTGGGCCGATTTCTCCCGGACGGTCGGCAGCAGCTTGTTCAGGTTCACGGTGCGGCGAACCGGCCAAGTTTCCGGATTGCCGGGATCGAACTGTTCGAGATATTGGATGACTTCCTTGGTGATCGGCGTCGGCGTCGAAGCGCCGGAAGTGACGGCAACCTTCTTGATGCCTTGCAGCCATTCGGCCCGGATCTCCGAGACGTCCGCTATGCGGTAGGCAGGAACGCCGGCGATCTCTTCCGACACTTGGGCGAGCCGGTTGGAATTGTTGCTGCGGGGGTCTCCGACCACGATGCACAAATCGGCTTCCTTCGCCTGCTCGGCCACCGCCTCCTGGCGAACCTGGGTCGCCAGACAGATTTCGTTGTGGATTTCCGCTTGCGGAAAAGCCTCCAACAGCCGCGCCATGAGGTGCTTGATGTCCCATTGGGACATCGTGGTCTGGTTCGTGATGATGACGCGTTCCGATGAAAGCGGCAGCTTGCCGATGTCTTCTTCCCGCTCGATCAGGTGAACGCGGCCCGGCGCGATGCCGATCGCCCCTTCCGGTTCGGGATGGCCCTTCTTCCCGATGTAGACGACCTCGTAGCCCTCCGCCACCTTCTCGCGGATCAAGTCGTGCGTCTTGGTCACGTCGGGGCAGGTCGCGTCGACCAAGGTCAGCCCCTTCTCGCGCGCCCGCTTCCGCACTTCGGGGGAAACGCCGTGCGCGGTGAAAATGACCGTGCCCTTGTCGATTTTCTCCAATATCTCCAGCCGGTCGTTGCCGTCGAGCGTGATGATGCCTTCTTTCTCGAAGGCTTCCGTCACGTGGCTGTTGTGGACGATCATGCCTAAAATATAAATGGGGCGCGGAAGATCCAGGTTGCGCGCCGTCTGAAGCGCGAGCACCATGGCATCCACCACGCCGTAGCAGTATCCTCGGGGGGATATTTTTAGTACTTCCATGTTTAGCGCCTGCTTTCCCGCCTATGCGGCGATGGGAACTCCCGCGTCGGCTGAGCGTGCGGTTGTTACCATTATAGCCGATTCCGCGCGGCGGGAAAAGTCGACCGGTTCCCGGTCATTCTGACACGGGTTTCTCCTGCAGAGGCAGCCATAGCGTAAACGCGCTCCCAACGCCGGGAGTCGATTTCACGTCCAAGGTGCCTTTGTGCATGTCCGCGATCCATTTCGCGATCGATAAACCCAGTCCGGTACCGGAAGTCTGACCCCTGGAAGGGTCGGCCCGGTAGAAGCGGTCGAAGATATGGGGCAGATCCTCCGCGGGAATGCCGATGCCGGTATCTCCGACGACGAGACCGATCCTTTCCCCGTCGCGGACGGCAAACAGCCTTACCTCCCCATCCGGGGTATATTTGAATCCGTTCTCTATGAGAATAAACAGCAATTGAAGCAAATAGTCCCGGCTCCCCTTGACCCAAGCGTCCTCCAGCGCATCCAGCGGCCCGATGTTCCATTCCGCCTGCCGGGGCAGGAACGACGCGCGCCGCGCGGCTTCGTCCACCAGCTGCCGCAGAGGGATCGGCTCCATCTCCATCTCGTAACCCGCGTCCGCGCGGGCCAGCGACAGCAAGTCGCCCACCAGGCTGCTCATCCGGCGCGCTTCGTCCGCGATGTCCCGAACCGCCTCAAGGGACATCTCCTTCCGTTCGGCCGGCGACAAGGCCATACGCTCCTCCGCCCCTTCGTCCGCGGTCCATATTTTGTGAAGGAGGTCGATGTTGCCGCGGATCGTCGTAAGCGGAGTTCGCAGCTCGTGCGAGGCGTCGGATACGAAACGCCGCTGCGCCGCGTTCGTTTCCTCCAGGTGATTGTAAGCTTTCTCGATCCGGGCCAGCATGCTGTTGAGCGTGTCCGTGAGCCTGCCGATTTCGTCGTTCGGTTTCTCCCTTGGAATCCGGTGACCGAGCTCGGAGCCGCTCTGGATCCGTTCGGCCGCCTCCGTCACCCGGTTGATCGGACGCAGCGCCTTGCGGGACAGAAACATGCCGAGAGCGAAGGCCGCGGCGAGTCCCATCACGCCCGCGATCCAAAGAATCGTACGGAGTTGAGAGAATAAGTGCTCTTCTTTCCCCGTGTACGCCCCGACTTGCAGCAATCCGACCAGCCTGCCGGAATCCAGGAAAAGCGGCGTTTGATAAACCAAAAAGGGCATTCCGTTGATTACCGTGCGGGAGAAGTCCTGGTCCGCGTCAATGATGTCGGGGTGGGGAAACGTTAACTCATCTCTCCGGTCATTTTGGGCCATATTTTCGGTTTTCTGAGTGACTGTACCTTTCTTGTCATCCACGTAACTGATGAGTTGGATATAGATGCTGTTGGGGTCATATCCACGAGGCGCTCGGCTGCGAAAGCCGAACTGAGTCAAGGAAACATCCGTGCTGAGCGCCAGTTGCGTCAACTGCTTCTTCAAATCGTTCATCGTGTTTCGGTAAACGACCGTATAAATGACGACTCCGAACGCCACCAGCGCCACGGCCAGCAGACCGGAGTACCATAATGTCAACCTGAGCCGGATGGACATTTCAGCTGTCCCCTTTCAGCACGTACCCGGCGCCGCGAACGGTCTGGATCAGCCGTTTGCCGCCTTGCTCCTCCAGTTTCTGCCGCAGCATGGCGACGTAAACTTCCAGAACGTTCGATTCCCCGCTGTAATCGTATCCCCAGATACGCTCCATGATCTGGTCGCGCGACAGCACCCGTCTCGGATTCTGCATGAACAGGTGCAGCAAATCGAACTCCTTGGCCGTCAGATCGATGCGCCGGTCTCCCCGGATCGCTTCCCGGGCGCCCGTGTCCAGCACCAAATCGTCATACCGGAGCCGCCCGTCCTCTTCGCTTTGTTCCGGCCGGCGTCGAAGCAGAGCCCGGATTCTCGCCATCAATTCCTCGAGCGCGAAAGGCTTCACCAAGTAGTCGTCGGCGCCGAGGTCCAAGCCCTTGACCCGGTCTTGCACCTCGTCTTTGGCCGTCAGCAGCAGCACGGGCGCAACGATGCCCGCTTCCCTCAGCCGCCGGCATACCTCCCAACCGTCCAGCTTCGGCATCATGACGTCCAGCACGACCAGATCGGCCTGCCGCTGGCCAAGCAACCGCAGCCCTTCGGCTCCATCCGAAGCGGTCGTCACCTCATAGCCTTCGAAAGCCAAACTCCGCCGCAGCAGCGAAGTGATTTTCTCGTCATCGTCGATCACCATAATGTGGGGCCTCATCCGCTACCTTCCTTCCTACGCGCGCACTTGCCTTATTTTACTCGATATACGGAAAAAGCGGGAGCGGTCCGTCACCGAACCGTCCCGCGTTTTTCGATCCTTCGTTATTGTTGGTTGAAGTCGTTGTTCGTGAATTGGTTTTTATCTCCGATTTGTACGGTGATATCGATTTTCTGTCCGTTGCGGATAACGTGCAGCTTCACCTTGTCGCCTACGTTCTTCTTCTGAATGGCGGCGATTAAGCTCTCGTTGTCCTTGTAATCCGTGCCGTCCATGCCCGTGATCACGTCATAGGCCCTCAAATCGGCCTTGTAGGCAGGCGAGCCGTATACGACATCCCGTACCAGCGAACCCGTCTGCCCGCTGAGACCCAGCTTGTCGGCGATTTCCGGGGTTACCGTCATGAGCGTCGCTCCGATGAACGGAACCGGCTTCTTCGGAATGGCCTTGTTGCTCTTCAAATTGTCGAGCACTTCCTTGATCGTGCTCGTCGGAATCGCAAAACCGATCCCTTGCGCCTGCGAGCTGACCGCGGTGTTGATGCCGATAACCTCGCCTTGAAGATTCAGCAGCGGTCCGCCGGAGTTGCCCGGGTTAATGGAAGCGTCGGTCTGCAGCAAATGCTGGTAATTCCGCGTTCCTTGCGAATCGGGGATGCTGATTTCGCGCTCGTTGGAGCTGAGGACGCCGACCGTGACCGTATGGTCGAAGCCGTAAGGGTTGCCGATCGCGATGACCCAGTCGCCCATGTTGGAGCTGCTCGAATCGCCCAGCTTCAGCGTCGGGAAGCCCGTGCCTTCGATTTTCAGCACCGCCAGGTCCAAGTCGTAGCTGGAGCCGAGAAGCTTCGCTTTAAACGGCTTGTTGTGGCCGACGACCGTCACTTCGATATCGTCCGAGTCCGCGATGACGTGCTGGTTGGTCAGGATATAACCGTTCGATTCGAAGAGGAAGCCGGAACCCATTCCGCTTTCCTGCAAAGACCCTCCGTTGTCGCTTCCATTGTCGCCGCCGTTATCTCCGCTTCCCGGATCTTCCCCGAAAAACTGGCGGAACAAGTCGTCCATTTGGCTGTTGCTTCTGCGGGAATTCGCTTTGACGTACGTTTCGATCTTGACGACCGCCGGGGACGACTGCTCGAAAATTTTGGCGATATTGTTCGGTCTCACGGTGTCCACCGCGTTGCTCACCGGGACGCTTGCGGCTTTGGCCGTCTCGCCCTGGGAGGATGCCGCGAACGTTTCCTGGGTGAACCAGTTGCCGCGGTCCGCCGCGAACATCAAGCCGCCGACGACAACGACGCCGACCATGAAGGAGGCGAAGAGGGCGCGCAGCGAGGTTCTTCTCGGCGGGGATTGCCAAGCGCCTCCGCGAACGCCGCCCGAAACCGTGAAGGGGCGGTATTCTCTGCTGGCCGGCACGACTTCCGCCTGTTCCGGATCGCTTTGCCCGGGAGCGGCTCCCGCTTCATAAGGCTGGGTTCGGCCGAAAGGACCGAACGTATACGGCTCGGACTCTCGGCGGATGCCCGCGTACGGATCGTCCCTCTCGGTGCGGAAATCCGTTTGCCGCTCTCTCGTTTGATCTTCGTTATGGGAAAATCCCTGCAGCTCATCCGGCTTTTTATTTTGATCGTCCATGTCCCATTCCTCCTTGGCGCTTCGTCATCGCGCCGTGCTGTCTTCTTCTTGACTCTATCTTGAAGCCCGAACCTTAAAACTATCTTAAACCGAAATGAAGACGAAGTAAAAAACAGGCGAGCACGAAAGAAGCCCCAAACAAAAAATCGCCGGAACGCGGTTCGGGCGACTTCTTGTTGCGCGGGTCCATTTCGTCTATGCCGGGAAAATGCCCTCGATTTCTCTGATCTTCCGTTTCGCCTGTTCAATCCAATGGGGCTCGATGCCGTCGTCCGGGTCGACAGGATCGGAGAATTGGTCGAGCATGGCCCCCATCCCCCGGGGATGCGCCTCCCGGTCCAAGCCTTCATTATAAACGTGTTTCAGCACGTAGGGTTCGCCGAATCGGATTTTCGCGTCGTTTTCCTCGGTTTCGCTGTCCAAATTTCCGATCGTCACTTCGAAAGGAAGCCGGAGCCAAACTTGCTTGGCCTCGTCCAAGGCGCAATCGAACGAACCGTGGTCGTAATCCCAATTGCCGCCCAGGGTGAAGCCCCGTTCGGCGGCGGCGCTGCGGAAGGGGACGAATTCCTGCACTTGCGATGTCAAAGGCGAAGAGATCGGAAACATGCTTATCCCCCTTTAAGCATCAGCGTTTCCGATTTCGCGCCCATTTATCCCTCTTTGACCCATCCTTTGCGGTGGGCGTAAATCGCGAGCTGGGTACGGTCCTCCATCTCGCATTTCATGAGGAGGTTGCTGACGTGCGTTTTGACCGTTTTCACGCTGATATGCAGCTCGTCCCCGATTTCCTTGTTGGATTTTCCTTCCGCGATGAGCAGAAGAACCTCCCGCTCGCGTTCCGTCAAACCTTCGTCTTCGTCTTGCACGGACCGTTTGCGCAATCCGCGGGTCAATGCCTGCGAGACGTCCCCGCTCATGACCGGCATGTTCCGCAGCGCCCCCTGCATCGCATAGATCAGCTCGTCAGCGGACACCGTTTTAAGCACGTAACTGACCGCCCCCGCCTCGATCGCTTCGACGACTTTTTCGTCCTCCAGAAAACTGGTGAGAATGATGATGCGCAGTTCGGGAAACCTCTGCAGCAGCGCGCGGGTCGCGGCCACCCCGTCCATTTCCGGCATCATGAGGTCCATGAGGACCAGGTGCGGCATTTTGCCGCCACAGCCGCCTTGGGTCAGCTTCCGCACCGCTTCCTCGCCCCCGGAGGCTTCGCCGATGACCTCGAACCGGGAATCCAGCATCAAATACGTTTTGAGCCCCATGCGGACCATTTCATGGTCATCTACGATCATCACGTTCCACACGTTCGCTTCAGGTGCCGTCACTGTCCATCTCTCCCCCGATTAGCTTCGTCCGTTTTCTCCATGCCGAACTTGGGAATCCATATGCGGACCCGCGTGCCCGCTCCTTGCTTGGTCACGATTTCGGCTTCGCCGCCCAACCTGAGCGCGCGCTCTCTCATCGTGGACAAACCGTAGGCGCCTTCCCGCACTTGGTCCGGCTTGAAGCCCAGTCCGTCGTCTTCAATGTGCAAGCTCACCTGGTGCTCCGTTTCCCCCAGCAGCAGCCGAACCGACTGGGCTTCCGCATGCTTCACCACATTGGCCATCGCTTCCTGGATCGCGAGGAACAGCTGATGCTCCTTCGCTTCCGACAGCGGCGACTTGAGCTGGATGTCCAGCGTGCCTTGCAGACCGTTATGGCGGCAGTAATCCGGAAACCACCGTTCAAGCGCTTCCGCAAGCGTCCTGCCCTGCAGCTCCATCGGCCGGAGCTGGGCGATCAGTCCCCGCATCTGGCGCTGCGCGGAAGACGACATCGCGATCAATTGGTCCATCAGTTTGCGGGCTTGTTCTTCGTCCTTCTGCAGCAGCTTCGGCAAGGAGGACGCGGACATATGCAAAGCGAACAATTGCTGGCTGACGGTATCGTGCAGGTCGCGGGCGAGACGTTTGCGCTCCTCCAATACCGCGGCTTCTTTGGAAGCCGCCTCTTCCGTGATGTCCCGCTCGCCCAGACGCTGAAGCAGCATCAGCCTGTCCTCCAAGAGGGAGAGCATGCCGTTGAAATCCCGGTACACGCCCGCATAAGCGTCAAGGCCGAGTTCGGGCAGCCGCGCGTTCCAGTTGCCGGCGGCCGCTTGTTTGAAAGCGAGCTGCAGCTGGTCGAGCCGCCGCTGATTCCGGTGGCCGAACATGTACGCGACCGCCATCTGGACGAGCAGGAAAAGGACTGTCCAGCTGAGCCACGCTTCCATGCTCGGGGCGTGCCGGGTCACGGCGACCCAGCCGAAATAGACGAGCATCATCATGACAAGGGTGGAGACACCCGAATAAATCGCCATTTCCCATTTCCCGTTGCGAACGAGACGCATCATGCGGTTACCCTACCTTCGTCACCCGGACATCGCCGATGAACGCGCTGGCAATCAAGACGATCCGTTTATCCGTATCGGAATAGCTTGGCGTTTCCACGGACATATGGTTGAAGAACCCTCCGCGTTTGTGGTCCCATACCCGGACGTCCCCGATCAGGCTGCTGGAGACGACTTGCACTCCGACGCTGAGATCATTGGGGACAAACACTTTCACGTCGCCGATGAAGCATGAGACATGAATTTTCGTTTCGCCGAGAGGGATTTGCGCTTTCGTCAAATCCAGCGTCGTATCCCCGATGAATAGGGAAATGTTCATCGGCCGAAGCTCCCAGTAATCGTGGCCGACATGCACGTCGCCGATGAAGCGGTTATGCTGGGCGGCGTTCGGATTCCAACCCCAATTCCCGTGGTGATGATGCCGCTCCCAGCGTTCTGCCCTGCGTTCCATCCTCTCGCGCATTCGCGCTTCGTGACGCTCCATTTTTTCGCGAATACGCTCTGCGTGGCGTTCCATCTTATCGTGCAGCCGCTCATAAGAATGTTCATGCCGGCGGTTAAGGCTGTGATCATGGCGAAGATCGCGGAAAACCGGGGCGCCTTCGTTCGGAGCCGCTCCCGAATCCGGTTTCGGCGGCGGGGGCGGATTTTCCGGCGAATGGCCGGTAAAAGAAGCGTTCGGATCGTCCGTAAGCGGCGGCGCCGGCGGCGGTCCCTGCGGGGGGGACGGCGGGTTCGGTACAGGCGGCGGAGTGACGGGATTCCAGCCGTAGCTTGGGCGGTCGTCACCGCTCCGTTCCTTGCGCGGCCTGGCCCCCTTCGCAATCATGCCGATTCCGAACAGGATCAGGACAAGGGGGCCGAGCATGCTGAACAGATCCTTCAGCTCCCACTCGAACCACCCCATGTTCCGGCCGAGGAAGACAACGCCGACCAGAATGACGATGATGTTCCACAGAGAGCCGCCCGATCGTTGAATGAGCAGCCCCTGCAAGCCGAACAGAATGATGAAAGCCGGCCAGAACGTCCCGATTAATTCGCCGATGCCGATCGAAACCGCGCCGGTCTGGTTGAGCAGGAACACGACGCCGACGGCGACCAGCACGATTCCCCAGAACAGACGGTGAAGAAAGGACGGTTGCATAAGGTAAACCTCCGATGGTCGCAAGATAGATGTTCGTTGTCCTCAGTATAAGGGAAACCTCCGGCGGTCCGACAGCGGCGCGGGGTGGAAAGCGGTCTCCGTCTGCAGACGGAGATCCTGCCCCGATTCCATGCTTATCCATGTCAATAATCATAACGCGTTTCGTTGACATTGTAGAATGTCACCGATATAATGAGGGCGAATTTCATTGTTTTATGTAAGGTTTCTATAACATAACAGGAGTTGGAAACATGGAATTAGCGGATTTATCCAGAGGCCTGGACACGGTCTGGGTCGTGTTGACGGCAGCCATGATTTTGCTGATGGAAGGCGGATTCGCTCTGCTTGAGGCCGGATTCGTACGGCAGAAAAACGCGGTCAGCATCATCATGAAGGTGTTCGTCGACATTTCCTTCGGCGCCTTGATCTTCTACGCCATCGGGTTCGGGCTCATGTACGGCAAGGACGCCGGCGGCTGGATCGGTTCGAGCGGCTTCTTCTTGGGAGGCGACCTTTCCCATCTGCAGCTGAACATTTCCCATGACACGTATTGGCTGTTCCAATGCGCCTTCGTCATCGCCGTTATTTCCATTGTATCCGGGGCCGTCGCCGAGCGCATCCATTTTCGCGCTTATATCGTTTACGCGCTCATCATGTGCGGTCTGATCTACCCGATATCGGGACATTGGATCTGGTCGCCAGGAGGATGGCTGGCGAAGCTCGGCATGATCGATTTCGCCGGTTCGGCCGCGATCCACGCCTTGGGCGGATTCGCCGCGCTGGCGGCCGCGATCTTCCTGGGCCCTCGGATCGGAAGGTTCGGCGAGGGCGGCAAAACGAACATCGTTCCGCCTTCGAACTTGCCGCTCGCCTCGGTCGGCGCGTTCATCCTGTGGTTCGGCTGGTTCGGCTTCAACTCCGGCAGCACACTGAGCGCGACCAACGAATCGATCGGCCACATCGCCGTCACCACGATGCTCGCTTCCGCGGCCGGGTGCGCCGCGTGCATTCTGTTCACGATGCTCCGTTACCGGAAAGCGGATCCGCCGATGGCCATCAACGGAGCACTGGCGGGGCTCGTCGGCATCACGGCCGGCTGCGCGTTCGTGTCCGACGCCGCCGCCATCCTGATCGGCGCCGTCTCCGGCATCGTGATGGTGCTGGCCAGCGAGTGGCTCGAGACCAGAGGCGTCGACGATCCGGTGGGCGCTTTCGCGGTGCACGGCATCAGCGGTAGCATCGGTACGCTCGCCGTGGGCTTGTTCGCGGTTCCGGGAACGGCCGCCCACGCCGGCTTCTTCTACGGCGGAGGCTGGTACTTGCTCGGCGTTCAGGCACTGGGACTCGCCGTCGTGGCGGTATGGGGCTTCGCGCTGACATGGGGCGTGTTCGCTTTGATCCAGCGTTTCAAGCCCGTTCGCGTATCCCGGGACGAGGAACTGATCGGGCTGGACGTCGGCATCCACGGCGTACCCGCTTACAGCCAGGAGCACGACTTCCTGGACGTGGAGAACCTTCGCAAGTCGTGATCGGTTAGCAACAAGCAACAAGCACCGAGTTCCGAGCACCGAGTTCCGTGCCACCGAGATACAAACACCAAACACCGAGCACCGGGTGCCGAGTTCCGAGCACCGAGATACAAACACCAAACACCGAGCACCGGGTGCCGAGTTCCGAGTACCGAGTACCGGGCACCGAGTTCCGAGCACCGAGTTCCGTGCACCGAGATACAAACACCAAACACCGAGCACCGGGTGCCGAGTTCCGAGTTCCGAGCACCGAGTTCCGAGCACCGAGATACAAACACCAAACACCGAGCACCGGGTGCCGAGTTCCGAGTTCCGAGCACCGAGTTCCGAAATACTAACACCGAGCACCGGGCACCGAAATACAAATACCAAATACCAAACACCAAACACCAAACACCAAGCACCAAACACCAAGCACCGAGTACCGGGTGCCGAGTTCCGAGTACCGAGCACCAAACACCTAGCAACAAAGAATACGCTATAAACAAAAATTGCTAACACAATCAAGCAAGGCATCAATCACCTGAGATTGCGAGATTGTGGATTGCGAGATTGTGGATTGCGAGATTGTGGATTGCGAGATTGTGGATTGCGAGATTGTGGATTGCGAGATTGTGGATTGCTGTTGGGGAGCGCGGCAGAACTTTATCTGCCGCGTCTTCGTTTGGGCTGAAGCCTAGCGCTTAGCAGACCGGGTTGCGGTGCTCTAACCGGGTTTTTCCGGGCTGCAGCGCTCAGCATTCCGGGTTGCGGCGCTCTAACCGGGTTTTTCCGGGCTGCAGCGCTCGGCAGACCGGGTTGAGGCGCTCTAACCGGGTTTTTCCGGGCTGCAGCGCTCGGCAGACCGGGTTGAGGCGCTCTAACCGGGTTTTTCCGGGTTGCAGCGCTCAGCAATCCGCTTTGCGGCGCTCTAACCGGGTTTTTCCGGGTTGCAGCACTCAGCAGACCGGGTTGCGGCACTCTAACCCGAGTCAAAAAGCCCGAACTCCCGCGGGAAGGCCGCAAGGGAGGCGGGCTCGCAAAGCAAAGCTACATCGTTGTCAGACCCACGTATCCGGCAAGTCGGCCGGGATGGAGCCGTCCAGCATCTCCTGGTACCGATCGATCTCTTCGCGCAGAAGACGGGCCTTCTCCATCGGTTTCTTGACGTAATGGATATATTCGACCGCCAAATGATGATCCGGCTTCTTCCCGCTGAGCATCCTTCGCAGCGGCGACAACGAACGGTAGGCCTGCTCTTCCTTCCGGAGCCGGCGCTCGTAGCGTTCCACCATCTGCTCGATTTCCACGATTTCCTGCTCCCGCTTGGCGATGAGGGCGGCCAGCAAAGAGTGCACCTCCGCGGTCTTCCTCTTTACGGCGGACAAAGGCTGCGTGGAGATTGTGGCTTCCGTCACGTATTCTCACCTGCCGTCATTTTTGTTAACTTTCATCACAATTTCCCTTATTGTAATGGATTTTCGGCCGTTTGAGAACACTTATGTCAGGTTTATTGTCAAGAAACCACAATGTCGATGCCAACGACGCCAACCACGACGCCTTCGGGCCCCCGGATCGGCATGGAGACTGTCAGACAGGGCCGCTTCGTAATCGCGGATACGTACACGTCCGACACGTACGCTTCCCCCGCCATCGCCCGTTTCCACCATTCCCGCCCGCGGGCGTTCAGCAATCCGGCTTCCGGCTCGGAGAAGACGAAGGAACCGTCGCTCCGGTTGGACCATATCGCTTCCATCCCCGGAAGCCGGCTGAGCGCAGCCCCCAGAATCTCCCGATGCCGCCCTGCGTCCATCCCGGTCACCCCCGGATCCTCAGCAACGGCCCGCAGCATCTCGATCCACTTCGACGTATCGGCGGAAACGCCGGTTATGCGAGCTTTCGCTCCCGCGTTCCGAACCGATTCGGTCAATTCGGCCGCGGCTTCCTTCAGCTCGGCGGATACCCGGCCCAGATTGTCGATTTCCGCCCGTTGCCTCCGGTTCTGCTCAAGCGTGTCCTCCACGCTCTTCATAGTGAGCCCGACCGCTTCGACGACTTCCTCCAGCCGCCCACTCGCCGCCGTCGTCCTGTCCGCCTGCTCGGCGGCATAGTGCAGGGTCCGGCCCGCCTGCCGGTCCACCTTGTGAATGGAATTGAAAATCTCGTCCATACTGCCGCGCATTTTGCCCATCTCTTGGAGCCCCCGGGCAACGGACTGCTTCTCCCGATCCACGGAGCTCACGACGCTCTGAATGCCCGTTTCGATCTCGTGCACGATGGCGGAAGAGCGTTTGACCGCTTGTCCGCTCTGTTCGGCAAGCTTGCGGATCTCGGACGCGACGATCGAAAAGCCCCTTCCGTGTTCGCCTGCATGGGCGGCTTCGATCGCGGCGTTCAAGGCGAGCAGGGAAGTCTGGGCGACGATTTCCTGAATGAGCGCATTGATCTCCCCGATTTTGGAAGCTTGGGCGATCAGGCCGTTGACCCGTTCCTCCATCGTTCCATGGTTGACGAAGAGGTCGTTCATGACGTCGTCCGTGTGCTGCAGCGACCGGCAGACATCGATGACCACGTCTCTCGTTTCGTTGCTCAGCAAGCT
Organism: Cohnella sp. CFH 77786; assembly: GCF_019400745.1. Classification (GTDB taxonomy): domain Bacteria; phylum Bacillota; class Bacilli; order Paenibacillales; family Paenibacillaceae; genus Cohnella. Next base: position 56,871 of record NZ_WJIB01000008.1, read on the forward strand.
CATTTCTTCCGAAACGACGCGGATTTCCTGGGAAGCACCCGCAACCTCCTGCAGGGAAGAGAACGCCTCCTTCAGGGATTCCATTGCGCCGCTGCTGTGCCGGCGGAGTCGGTCTTCCTTCTCCGCCGCTTTGTCGGCCAGCATCCCGAGCTGTCCCATGCTGCCGTCGACTTCCGAAACGGCGGCCCCAAGCCTGTCCGCGATGACGAGAGCCTCGTCCGCCATCCGCCGGAGCGCTTCCGGTTCGGAGGATGGAACGGTCTCTTGAGGAACGGCAGAATGATTCGAGCGGAATAGACGTGCCCATTGTGACGCCATTTGGCTCCCCTCCGTCGCGTATTCTCGACAATTGGTGTAAGTTATTCTAACATTATAGACACCGTTGCGACAAAAAGAAAGAGGAATCCTCGGGGATCCCTCCAAAACACGAATAATTATTGTCATTAGGTAGCGAACGTTCGGTTCGCGTCACCGTTCGAAGCTCTTCTCTCCTCCCGCTCCGCTTGCTGAAGCCTCGCTTTACTGCGGTGGATTCTGGCCTTCACCGTGCCTACGGGCACGTCCATGACGGCCGCGATTTCGTCGTCCTTGAAGCCGTAATAAAACTTGTACAGCAGCAGCGTTCTCGTCGTCGGGTCCAGCCGGCCGAGCAGGTCGGACAGCTCCGCGATGAGCTCCGGACTCGGAACCGAATCCGATAAGTAACGCGCATAGCTGTCGTAGACGGATTGCGCCTTGTTCGCCCGGTTGGCGTTCGAAGCCAGGTTGAAGGCGATCGATTTGGCCCACGGAATCAGTTTGTCCGCTTCGCGAAGCGACGATTGGCGTTCCAAGATGCGAACCCAAGCTTCCTGCACGATATCTCCGGCTTCGCTCTTGTCGTACAATTTGCGCCGGGCGACTTTCAGCATCTGCCGGTACATCTCGGCCAACACGGCTTCTTCGGACGAAAACGCCGCGGGAACTTCCGAGTTGCGGAGGATACTCATGGAACGGGTCACTCCTCATCGGACGGGAAAATAGGTATTCCTATTCTATCACAGGCCCGATGAAAAGAGAATATTTTCCATAACCAGCGGTCAATCGACCCGTTTCGCCGCGATTTCGCCGGTTGTCCGGGCGATGAAATCGTCCAGCGCTTGCGCGCCAAGGTCACCTTCTCCGCGCCGGCGGACCGACACGGTGCCGTTCGCGGCTTCTTGCTCGCCCACGATCAGCATATAAGGAATTTTCTCCAGCTGCGCTTCGCGGATCTTGTACCCCATCTTCTCGTTGCGCAGGTCGGATTCCGTGCGGATCCCGGCCGCTTGCAGCTTCTCCGCCACCTCGCGGACATACGGTTCGTAAGCCGTGCTGACGGGAATGACCTTGGCTTGCACCGGAGACAGCCAAAGCGGCAATGCGCCGGCGAAGTTCTCCAGCAGGAACGCGGTCATGCGCTCCATCGTGCTGATGATGCCCCGGTGGATGACGACGGGACGATGCTTCTTGCCGTCGTCGCCGACGTATTCGAGCTCGAACCTTTCCGGCAGCAACACGTCGAGCTGCGCAGTGGACAGCGTTTCTTCCTTGCCCAGCGCGGTCTTGATCTGCACGTCCAGCTTCGGTCCGTAGAACGCGGCTTCCCCTTCGGCCTCGAAGAACGGTAGTCCCAGCTCCTCCACGACCTCGCGGAGCATGCGCTGCGTCGATTCCCACATTTCGTCGTCCGGCCAGTATTTCTCCTTATCCTGCGGATCGCGGTACGACAGCCGGAAACGGTATTCCTTGATGCCGAAATCTTCGTAAACCTGGCGGATCAAGTTCACGACGCGCGTGAACTCTTCCTTGATTTGATCCTTGCGGCAGAAAATATGGGCGTCGTTCAGCGTCATCGCCCGCACGCGGTGCAACCCCGTGAGCGCGCCGGACATCTCGTAGCGGTGCATCGTCCCGAGCTCGGCGACGCGAAGCGGCAAGTCGCGGTAGCTGCGCATGTCGCTCTTGTACACCATCATGTGGTGCGGGCAGTTCATCGGACGAAGAACGAGCTCCTCGTTGTCCAGCTCCATCGGCGGGAACATATCGTCTTTGTAATGTTCCCAGTGTCCGGATGTTTTGTACAAATCCACATTGGCGAGAACCGGCGTGTATACATGCTGGTAACCCAGCCGCTCTTCCAGATCGACGATGTAGCGTTCCAACGTGCGGCGCAGCTTGGCGCCATAGGGCAGCCAGAGCGGCAAGCCTTGGCCGACCTCCCGGGAGAAGGAGAACATTTTCAGCTCCCGGCCGAGCTTGCGGTGATCCCGTTTCTTCGCTTCCTCCAGAAAATGGAGATGCTCGTCGAGCTGGGCTTTTTTGGCGAACGCCGTGCCGTAGATGCGCTGCAGCATCTTGTTCTTGCTGTCGCCGCGCCAATACGCCCCGGCCACGCTCAGCAGCTTGAAGGCCTTGATTTTACCGGTGGATGGCAAATGGGGACCGCGGCAAAGATCGAAAAATTCGCCCTGATCGTATATCGTGATGACGGAATCGGCGGGCAGGTCGCGGATAAGCTCCAGCTTGAGCGGGTCCCCGACTTTCTCATAAATCGCGATCGCCTCGTCGCGGCTCACGACCCGGCGAACGATCGGCAAATCTTCCTGGACGATCTTCTCCATTTCCTGCTCGATCCGACCCAAATCCTCCGGCGTGATCGATTGGTCCAGGTCGATGTCGTAGTAGAAGCCGTCCTCGATCACGGGACCGATGCCCAGCTTCACGCGGTCCCCGCCGAACAGGCGTTTGATCGCCTGCGCCATCAAATGGGCGGTGCTGTGGCGCATCACTTCGAGCCCGTCCGCTTGGTCAAGCGTCAAGATTTCAAGCGACACGTTCTCCGAAATCGGCGTATTCAGATCCACCGTTTTCCCGTTGATTTTACCCGCCACGGCGTTTTTGCGAAGTCCCGGGCTGATCGATCCCGCCACCTCGTGGACCGTTACGCCGGCATCGTATTCCCGGACCGCTCCGTCCGGCAGCTTGACTTGTACCATGCGAATATTCTCCTTCCCTCTGGGGATTCACACCTTCCTCCGAAAATAAAAAAGACACCGTCTCATAAGGGACGATGCCTGCGTATGGCCCGTGGTTCCACCCTGATTCGGCCGAATCGGTCATCCCGCTGGGATGGTCCGAAATTGCGGCCCTCGGCGCATTCGATAACGGGAATGATCCGTTGCGGCTTACTCCGCTTCCGGCAATCACCGGACGGTTCAACCGCGCAGCTCCAAAGGGGTAATCCGCTTGCCGGTGCGCGAGGAAATTTCAGCCGGGTTTCCTCTCTCTGGGCCGTCCGTGCGAAGGGACCGTGTCTTTATCGTCGCTGTTCGTCATTTTCGGATTGCAGTGCGAAAAAGATATGTCAGCATTATAGCAATGCCGCCGCGACTCCGTCAAGCCGGCGCTTGAGGGGAGCTTGCCGGCGTATTCCGGTTACGGGTTATGCGGGTACAAGGCGGCCCGATCCCCGAAAATCCCGATCAGCGTACGGATCACTTGGGAATCCGGTTCCGGCGTATGGATATGCAGCTGCCCGGGAGAGACGGCCAGAAGGCGGCTGACGAGCAGGCTTTCCTCTTCATCATCCTGGTTCTCCGCCGCGTGTTGATCCGAGCGCTCTAGCGGCCGCATGTCTTCGTCCAGCAGCCGAAAGGCATGTCCTCCGGCATGCAGGACGTGCACGGCCTCGATCCCGGTCTGCTGCCAATCCACCATCGACCTCAGCAAATCCATGAACTCTTGGTACTGCCGTTCCATCAGCCGCTCTTCCATGGCCGTCTCCGCCGCTTCCACCACTTCCGCGCGGTAGTCGCCCAAGCGGAAACGGATAAACCCGTCCACGTGCAGCTTGTCATGGTCGGCCAAAAAAGAGGCGAAGCGGGCGGTGAGCTTGCGAAGCCGGTTCTCGCGTTCCCGCCCCGGCCACGGCTGATCGGGATCCCCATGCCCGTCCAGCAGAGATACCGTTTCCGCGATGAGCGCGTCCATTTCCACGGGGTCCTCGATGCCGTAACGGACTTGAAAAAGACGGCGCAACAGCTGCGGTTCATGTTCGGTCAGCGTAAAATCGGCCAGCACGCGCCCCACTTGCTCGCAAGAACTTTTCCGGGCAGCCGGGCCGGGGCCGAGCGGAAATTGGAAACGGATAAACCCGTCCTCTCCCGACAATTCCCACTGCATCGCGTCAACGGCGCGTTCCGGTCCCATGATGGCCCGGTTCAGCATCACGGCAAGCCGTTCAAGCGAGCTCGGATCATGCCCGCGCTCCACCAGGAATTCCACCCGCTTCATCATGCGCACCCCCCGTCATCAGTGCTTGTTACTAACTATATGGTGACCCAAAAAGGGATATACGATGGGGGAGCGGCTATGGTATATTTTATTAATACTGATCCTGCCGAGGGGAAGGTAAAGATGTCATTGCCATCCATGGAATTCAATCAGAAAAGATGGAACCGTCTTCTCCTTTCCGGTTATTGGGTCACCATTTTTCTCTCGGTTTTGGTGGAACTGCTGTACATGCTGCACGCATCCGAACTCCCGCGGTCGGAATTTTTCCCGAAGTATATCGCCCTGCCGACCAGCCTGATGTTTGCCGCCGTTCTGACCGCGGAAGCCAGCGTGAGACTCCTCTCTCCGAAATGGCACGATTACGTTCTCATCTCGACAGCCTCATTGCTTGCCCTTATCGTCACTTCCATCCACACGACCTTGGATTATCTTCTCTTTTTTCTTTGTTTTCCGAACATGATCAGTATTTTTTATTTTCAATATAAAAAGCTGGCCTTCGCCATCGCAGCCACGTTCGCCTCGCTGTTTTTCCTGTATGCCGTCATTCCGGAAATTCACCGGAGCATGAGCTTTATCGACTTGTTGTGCATCACCGTCCTGCTCGCGATCTACAGCGGCATCGCGCTCGGCGTGCTGGCGCGCGGACGGGAGACGCTCCGGCATTTGCGTTCTTCCTACGAATCCAATCAGGAACTGCTCGTCCGCAATATCATGATGGACAAACTGGCCAAAACGGACGCGCTGACGGATACCTACAACCACATGGCGTACCACGAGTTCGTGGAGAAGCTGGTGGAACAGGCGGAAAAAGGCTTACTCCACTTGCAGATCGCCGTAATGGATATCGACAATTTCAAAAAGGTAAACGACACGTACGGCCACCGGGCCGGGGACAACGTTCTACGAGAAGTGGCTTCCATCGCCCGTTCGAAAGTCGGGCCCAACGACTTCGTCGCCCGGTACGGAGGGGAGGAGTTCGTCATCCTGTTCACCGAACTGGCCTATCCCGCGGCATTCGATACCGTAGAGGAAATCAGGCGAACCGTCGCCGAAACGCCGCATGATTCCTTAGGGGGGCTAGCCGTAACCGTCAGCGTCGGCGTTAACCGTTACGTGCCCGGCATGGGCAAGGAGCGGTTCTTTCAGGGAGCCGATGCCGCCTTGTACCATGCCAAGCGGACGGGCAAGAACCGCACCGTCGCGGCCGAGACGATCGATAGCGGCACGGCCGCCGCGTCGGCCGCCGCGTCGGTCGCCGCGTCCATTGCCAGGGACTGATTCCCCATCAATCCGCAGAACCCGAATCACGCAAGAATGATGAAAAAAAAGCCCGCAGGAACTTCCTCCCGCGGGCTTTTTGCCGTCTGTGTCTCCGTTTCGCGAAACGGTCAGTTCTGCATCACGAAATCGCGAGCCACCGTGTCGTTTTCGCGGTAAACTTTCAAGATTCGGTATTTCGTGTTTCGTTGGGCCGGGATTTTGCCCGCTTGGCGAATAATGTCAAGCGTGGAGCCGATATTCACCTTATGCGTCGTACCGGCTGCGGAAACGACGTTCTCTTCGATCATCGTGCTGCCGAAATCGTTGCACCCGTAAGACAGCGACAGCTTGCCGATTTCCGGCCCCATCGTCACCCACGACGATTGGAAGTTGTCGATGTTATCGAGCGCAATCCGGCTGATCGCGAGCGTCTTCAAATATTCCTCGGGCGTAGCCTTCTCGCGTTTCATGTTCGTGTTTTCCGGCTGGAACGTCCACGGAATGAAAGCCAGGAATCCCGGCGACGGATACCCGTTGTTCAGGCATTCGTCCTGGGCGTCGCGGACGCGGATGAGGTGCAGCGCGCGCTCCTCCATCGATTCCCCGAAGCCGATGACCATCGTCGCCGTCGTGTTCATGCCGATTTTGTGCGCGGTCGTCATCACGTCCATCCAATCCCGCCAGGAGCCCTTCAGCTTGCTGATTTTGGAACGGGTCCGGTCGTCGAGAATCTCCGCGCCTCCGCCCGGCAGCGAATCCAGTCCCGCTTCGTGCAGCCGCCTCACCACGTCCTCAATCGGAATGTTGCCGGCTACGACCTGCATTTTGCGGATTTCCGCGGGCGAGAACGAGTGCATCGTGATGTCCGGGAACCGGACTTTGATCTCCCGCAGCAAATTCAAATAATAGTCGAACGGCAAATCCGGGTTCGTCCCGCCTTGCATCAGGATTTCGGTTCCCCCGACATCGACCGTTTCCTGGATTTTACGAAAGATGACTTCGTCGGGCAGCACGTACCCTTCCTTGGACCCCGGCGCACGGTAAAACGCGCAGAACCGGCAGTACACGTCGCATATATTCGTATAGTTAATGTTGCGCCCCACGACGAACGTCGTGATCGGCTCCGGATGTTTCTTCATCATCAGCCGGTTGGCGGTGTCGCCCATTTTCTCGATTTCATCCGACTCGAACAAAGCGACGATATCGTCTTTCTCCAACCTTCTGCCTTGGAGAGCGCCTTCTAAAATACGGTCGATATGGCTCATTGTCGTATCCTCCCTCTCCCGGGAAACGAAACGGGTTCCCTTAGTCCTTCCCATCGTACCATACTGGGTGCGGACCGTCATCATGAAGCCGTTTGGCAGAACGAAAAGCGCACCCCAAGTGTGCGCTTTTCGTCACCATTTTAGGAAGCCGCTTGGCCTCTTCGATGCTGAATCCGTTCCTTGGTTTCCTGGAACATGCCGCGTTCATGCTCTTCGAGAAGCGCGCTCGGCCGCGCGAAATAGTAGCCCTGTCCCATGCCGACGTCCAAGCGGAACAGCACGTCCGCTTCCTCCTCGCGTTCCACGCCTTCCGCCACCACGTCGCAGTTCATCTCCTTGGCAATCGACATGAGCGCCTTCAGCATGCTTTCCTTGATCGCGACGCGGTCAACGTGGCGGATCACGGAGCGGTCGATTTTGATCAGCTCGGGGACGAGCTCGCCGATCCACTGCAGGCTCGAATAGCCGGCGCCCGCATCGTCTACGGCGAAGCGGAAACCGCGTTTGCGGAACGAGGACAGGATTTCCGCCATCGCCTCCAAGTCGGACACTTCGTGCCGTTCGGTGATCTCGAAGTAGATTTGGGAAGCTGTCAGCCCGGGATGACGCTCCAGACACTTGAGCACGTGGGAAAGGAACAGCGGATGCGCAAGCGTCACCGCCGTTACGTTCAGGAACACCGGCTCCCGGATTCCCCGGGAGGCCACCTCCTCGAGCGCCCGGCTGACGACCAGGAATTCCAACCGGCTCAACAGGCGGGTCTGCGAGGCAATCCGGAACAGCTCGTCCGGCATGTGAAACGCGCTTTCGGCCGGTCCGCGCGTCAGGATTTCCCAACCGTGCACGTCTCCGCTTGTCAGGTTCATGATCGGTTGCGCGAGAACGGACACGGCTTCCCGCTCCAGCAGCTGCTCGAGCTGCTTGCGCAGGACCTCCGTTTGGGGAGTCAACTGGTGCGTAGCGAGAGCGAGAGCGAGCCGGTAGGCTTCCGAGAGTCGATCGGCAGGCTCCGCGGCAGGGGTTGACCCGGCAATCGGCGCGCAGGCCTTGACGATCTTAACGTTCCTCCGCCATTCGGGGACGGCGCCCTGCAGGCCGACTTCCAGCGCGGAGCGGATCCGTTCGAGTTTCTCGTTCATCGCTTGAGGGATGCCGTTCCCGGATTGATCGTCCGCTTGCGATATCTGAAACAGAAGAACGTAGTCCGTCCGGTCGAATTGATCCAACACGACCAGTTCGTCCGTGCTCAGCTGTAGGGCGGCGCTGATCCTTAAGTGCCGACGCGCCGCCTCGCGGAACCTCTCCCATGCTTCATCCGGAACTTCATGCTGCAAACGGGAAAACTCCAGCCGGAACAAAGCCAGCCAGCATTTTCCCGTCTCGTCTAGGCTTTTTTCCATCAGGGAAAGAACGGGTCGCCGCAGCGTAAAATCCGGCGGAAAAAATTTGATGGCGCGGTCCGGGAGAAACAGCTTCAGCCCGCTCGCGATCCGTTCGAAAAGCTTGGGAGAGGTCACGTCGTCCATCATCCTGTCCAGGTTGTTTCAACTATTGTAGCACACTTTTGCGAAGGGATAGCAAATTATGTCTTTCCTTGTCGAAAATTCGAAACGTTATACCGGTTTTCTCGCGCGGACCGCGTTCGCGAACCGTCCCAGCGCCTCCGCCAGCGTAGCTCTGGGGCAAGCGACGTTCACGCGCAGGAAGCCGGCCGCTTGGCCGCCGAAGACCGAGCCTTCCGAGAACGCAACGCGCGCTTCCTCGAACATCAACTTCTTGAGGTCGGCCGGCTCCCGCGAAATCGCGCTGCAGTCCATCCACACCAAATAAGTGGCCTCCGGCCGAACGACCTGCACTTCCGGCAGACGTTCCTTAACGAAATCGAGCAGGAATTGCACATTGCCCTCCAGGTAATCGATCAGCTGCTCGAGCCACTCGTCTCCGTGCGTGTAGCTGCTGATCAGCGCGGGGATACCGAAGTACGGTTCCATGTGCAGAGACAATGTTTTTACCGCGGTGTTGTACCGGCGTCTGAGCTCGTCATTCGGAACGATGGCCAAGGCGGACTGGAGCCCCGCGAGATTGAACGTTTTGCTCGGCGCGACGAGCGTGAACGAATGCTGGGCGAAATCATCCCGGATCGACGCGAACGGTACATGGCGATGTCCTCGGAACACCAGGTCGTGGTGGATTTCGTCGGCAACGATCAGGACGCCGTGCCGAAGGCAGATCTCGCCCGCGCGGACCAGTTCATCGCGCGACCACACCCGGCCGCCGGGGTTGTGCGGCGTACAGAGGAGCAGCAGCTTGGCTCCGTCCGCGGCTTGGCGCTCCAGCAGCTCGAAGTCCATTTCGAAGCGGCCGTTCCGAAGCGTGAGCGGATTGTCCACGATCGTCCGTCCGTTCATCCGGATCACTTCATAGAACGGGTAGTATACCGGGGATTGCAGGATCACCTTGTCTCCCGGTTGCGTAAACGCCTGAACGATCACGCTGATGGCGGGCACGACTCCCGGCGTGGACGAGGACAGCCATTCGTGGCGGATGTCCCACCCGTGACGGCGCTTCATCCAGCCGCTGACCGCTTCGAAATATTCCGGCGGACGGATCGTATACCCGTACACCCCGAGCTGCGCCCGGCGGACGACTTCCTCGACGACTTCCTTCGGCGGTTCGAAATCCATGTCGGCGACCCAGAGAGGCAGCACGTCCTTATGCCCGAAAAGCTTCTCCGACTGGTCCCATTTGTACGAATAAGTGCCGGTGCGGATGGATACGCGGTCGAAATCGTAATGGGTCATCGCCTTATCCTCCGATTTCCTTCAACGCGGCATCGATCGCCTGGCCGAGGTCCGCGATCAGATCGTCGATATGCTCGATGCCGACCGAGAACCGCAGCAGCCGGTCATCCACGCCCACGGCTCGGCGGATTTCTTCGGGAATGTCCGCATGCGTCTGCACGGCCGGATACGTCATGAGCGACTCGACGCCGCCGAGGCTTTCGGCGAACGCAATTAGCCGCACATGGCGGAGAATCGGCTCGATCGTTCGGGCGTCTTTCATTTTAAAGGAAAAAATGCCCGTATTTCCGGAAGCTTGCCGCTGCTGGATGTCGTGTCCCGGATGGTGGGGCAGCGCGGGATGGTAGACCTCTTCGACCGCCTCGTGCCGCCCCAGCCAGGATGCGATCCGGACCGAATTTTCCTGATGCCGTTCCATCCGCAGAGCCAGCGTCTTCATGCCGCGCATGAGCAGCCACGAATCCTGCGGTCCGAGCACCGCCCCGATGGAGTTGTGCAGGAACGCCATCTCCTTGGACAGCTCTTCGCCTTTGGTCACGATGAGGCCCGCAAGCACGTCGTTGTGGCCGCCCAAATATTTGGTGGCGCTATGGATGACGATATCCGCGCCATGCTCGATCGGCCGGAAGAAGAACGGTGTAAGCAGCGTGTTGTCCACGATGACGAGATAGCCTTTACGCTTGGCCCAAGCGGATACTTTGGCCACGTCGGTGATCATCATGAGCGGATTGGTCGGCGTCTCGATCAGGACGGCTTTCGTCCCCGGACGGCTGTTCGACTCGAGCGCATCCAGGTCGTTCGTGTCCACGTAGGACGCCGTCACGCCGTAACGGCTCATGATTTTCTCCAGCAGGCGGTACGTGCCGCCATAGAGGTCGAGGGAGACGAGCAAATGATCGCCTTGCTTGAACAACGCGAAGATCGTCTGCAAGGCCGCCATGCCCGAGCTGCAGGCGAAGCCGGCGTCACCGCTTTCCAGGTCGGCGGCCGCCGCTTCGAGAACCGACCGGGTGGGGCTTTTGGTCCTTGCGTAGTCGAAACCCGTGCTCTGGCCGAGCCGAGGATGCCGGAACGCCGTCGCGTGATAAACCGGGAAGCTGACGCCTCCCGTCGCCGGATCTTCCAGCGAACCGATTTGAGCCAATCGACTTTCAATATTCATGGGTGGAATAGGCCTCCTCTAATCGGGAGTTTGACGTCTAATCGGGAGTTTGCAAGAGCAAACTCTCCCTGCTCAAACTCTCTCCTCTTGCGCTAAGGTCGATGCGCGTGTTTCTGCGCTTTGCCAAGCTCGAACGGGGTCTCCTGGTACACATAATAATTGAGCCAGTTGGAGAACAGAAGGTTCGCGTGCGCCCGCCAGGTGGACACGGGGGCGCGGGACGGGTCGTTGTTCGGGAAATAGTTTTTGGGCACGTCTATTCGGAGTCCTTTGGCCTTGTCGCGGTCGTATTCCCACTTCAGCGTTTGCGGATCGTACTCGGAGTGGCCCGTGACGAAAATTTGCTTGCCGTCGTGAGACGCCGCGATGTAAACGCCCGTTTCTTCCGATTCCGATAGGATGTCCAAGCCGTCCGCCCGCTCGACGTCCTCCCTCCGAACCTCCGTGTGTCTCGACTGGGGCACGTAGAACATTTCGTCGAAACCGCGCGTCAGCTTCGTGTTCGGCTTCGTCACGAAGTGCGGGAACACGCCGAAAATTTTCTCTTGAAGCGGATACTTGGGGATTCCGAAATGGTGGTACAGCCCCGCCTGGGCCGCCCAGCAAATGTGCAGGGTGGACGTGACGTTATCGACGGTCCAGTCCATAATGGCCTGAAGTTCGTTCCAGTAGGTCACTTCCTCGAACGGCATCTGCTCCACGGGAGCGCCGGTGATAATCATCCCGTCATATTGCTCGTCCTCGATTTCGTCGAAGGTTTTGTAAAACGTTTCCAGGTGCTCCGCCGAAGTGTTTTTCGAAACGTGCGTCTTCGGGTGGAGCAGGACGGCCTCGACCTGCAGCGGCGTATTGCCGATCAGCCGGAGCAGCTGCGTCTCGGTCGTTTCCTTCGTCGGCATGAGGTTGAGGATCGCGATGCGGAGCGGCCGAATATCTTGATGGTATGCTTTGCTTTCGTCCATGACGAAGATGTTTTCCCCTGCGAGCACCTCTTTGGCGGGCAAGTTGTCGGGTACTTTGATCGGCATCCCGCATTCCTCCTTGAAGTCGAATAGAAAAACATGAAAACGACCCCGATGAGACAGGGTCGTTGAAAGTCGATTCAGCGCGCCCTTCTCATCTGTCAGAAACGCTTGCGCGCCTCCGCAAGAATTAGCACCGTGCGTCCATGTTGCGACGCCGGTTGCCGGGCTTCATCGGGCTAGTCCCTCCGCCTGCTCTTGATAAGATGGCCAACTCATTCGGTTGTCGTTTGACAATAATGTAACCGAAAACCCCAGAAGCGTCAAGTGCAGGTTCCCCGGTCCGTCACGCCGGATAGGGATCTGGAGAGCCCTTCATGCGCCATCCGATTCCGAAGCTGCGAACCCCGAAATTCGCCCTTGATAAACCCGTCTATCCGGGCTTATACTTATCACGTCCACCGAGCGCAATGCGCCGGAAATCCGCGATACGACAGGGGGGAGCCGAACATGGAAGGAGATCATCCGAGGCCAGCGCACTGGCAGATGATCGACCGCGCAGGACGGAAATCCGATCGGGGGATCTCTCCCTGTTCCGGCTTCGCCGGATAGGGCCGCTCCCTGTTCTTCGCGACGGAAACCGTCCTGCATCAATACGCGAAGAAGGACCTCTGCGGTCAAGCCGCATCGGGTTCGCGCCAGGAGGAGGTTTCCATGAAAATCCGTTTGGTTGAACAAGGCGTTTTTACGCCGATCGAAGATATCCAAGTCGCGCTGACGGCCCCCGCCGAGGGGTTCTATTGGATCGACGCCGACGTTGACGACCTGTCCGTCCTGCAGCCGATGTTCGGCCTTCACGACCTGGCCGTCGAAGACTGCCTGTCCGAGGAAGAGCAGCGTCCCAAGCTCGAAATTTACGAAAACCAATACTTTCTCGTGATCAACAGCATCCGGTTCGACGATGAGGAAATTTTCCTGCGGGCCTTGAACATTTTTCTCGGACGCCATTATCTCATCACGGTTACACGGACGAAAATCAACGAACTGCGCAGCATCAAACCGATCCTGCTCGAGCAGGAAGTGAACCGGGCCGACCGGTTCCTCTATCATCTCGTCGATTTGGTGGTCGATAATTATTTCGTCGTCGGCGACCGCATCGAATACCGGATCGAAGGGCTCGAAGAGGACATCCTCATGCACACGAAGAAAGACCATCTGACCGAGATCATCGGACTCCGAAGCGAAATCCTGTGGCTGAAGAAAGTTCTTGGCCCTCAGCGCGACGTCATCGCCACCTTGAACAAGAAAGAACTAAGGCTGATCGACGACCAGCTGCAGAAATATTTCGGCGACATTCACGAGAACGCGGTCAAAATTTACGAAACTTTCGAGACGTACCGCGACTTGATGGGCAACTTGCGCGAAGCGTACCAGTCCAGCCTAGCGAACCGCGCCAACGAAATCATGCGGGTGTTCACCGCGCTGACGACGATTTTCATGCCCTTGACGTTCATTACCGGAGTCTACGGGATGAACTTCGATTTTATCCCGGGCATGCACTACCATTACGGCTCCGTCGTGCTGCTGCTCATCATGGCCGCCCTCGGGTTCGGCATGTTTTACTTCTTCCGCAAGAAGGATTGGCTTTGATCGATTCTTTTGTTCCTACGGGCAACCGGCTGCTGCCGGCTGCTCTTTTCTTTTGTCGCGGTTCCGCCCTATCCGAGAAAACCGCCAAAATCATGCCTCACAGACACTATTCCGCCCATGGTTCCGCATATCCGCCAAAATAGCGTCGCAAAGACACTATTCCGCCCATGGTTCCGCATATCCGCCAAAATAGCATCCCACAGACACTATTCCGCCCATGATTCTGGAAAACCGCCAAAATAGCGTCCCACAGACACTATTCCTCCCATGGTTCCGGAAAACCGCCAAAATAGCGTCCCACAGACACTATTCCTCCCATGATTCTGGAAAACCGCCAAAATAGCGTCCCACAGACACTATTCCGCCCATGGTTCCGGAAAACCGCCAAAATAGCGCCCCACAGACACTATTCCTCCCATGGTTCCGGAAAACCGCAAAATAGCGTCCCACAGACACTATTCCGCCCATGGTTCCGCATATCCGCCCCCCCAGCTTCCGACAAGCCACTCTTCTGTTCAAACAAACCGAAACGATCCTGAGCAATGTCCTCATAGAAGGTGTGGTTTAAGGTGCTGCAGCAGGGTTTTTCCGGGTTACAGCGGTCTTACGGGCGGTTTGAGATGCTCCAGCCGGGTTTTTCCGGGTTACAGCGGTCTTACGGGCGGTTTGAGGTGCTGCAGCCGGGTTTTTCCGGGCTACAGCGGTCTTACGGGTGGTTTGAGGTGCTGCAGCCGGGTTTTTCCGGGTTACAGCGCTCTAGCTAGAGGTTTGAGGTTCTCCAGCCGGGTTTTCCCGGGTTACAGAGGTCTGGCGGGCGGTTTGAGGTACTGCAGCCGGGTTTTTCCGGGTTACAGCGGTCTGGGTTTTTCTTGTACACGCAAGAAGCTGCTCCATCGGGGGACCGTATGGAGCAGCCTCTGCTATCGGCGTCGCAAGAACCTCAGATCGCCGTCTGGCGCTCGCGGCGGAACCGGATCCTCATCATGCGCAGCTTCTCGTATTGCCGCTCGACTTCCTGCTGCGCGGCTTCCCCTTCGCCGTACACTTTGCGGAGCAGCGGCTTCAGATAGCGGTCGCCCAGCTGCACCATCGCTTCTGAAGCCTGCGTCCATTCCTCGGTCGGCACCGCGGAAAGCTCCAGATCGACGACCGGCAGCACGTCGTATCCTTCCTCGTCCAGCTTCTCGATCCGCTCTACGAGCTTCCTCCGCTCGCATTGAAGCTCGCTCTCCATTTCCGCGAGCGTCTTGCCTTCCCGAATGGCCGAGAGAAGCGAGCGCTTATCCCGAACGGACGATAGCGCGCGCCCATATTTCTCTTCCTTGACGCGGAACATCCACTGGGCGAACTGGTCCGCGTCCACGGCCTGGGCGACCCAATCGAGAGGGAAAGCGTGCTCCCGGGGAACGCCCTGAAGAAGCCCGATCAAGTCCGAGCCATACCGCTCGGTCTTCAGCTTGCCGAAGCCGGGTATCTGGGCCAGCTCCGCCGGCGTCCGCGGGACATAAACGGCGAGCATGTGAAGCTCCCGGTTCGTCGCCACCAGATAAGCGGAACGCTTCTCCTCGGAAGCCCTCGCCCGCCTCCATTGGCGCAAGGCCGCCGTCAGCTCGGGATTCTCCTGCTGCAGCTCTGCATAACATTGCACAAGCAATTGCTGCGACGGCTCCCGCTCCCAGACAGGGGTCTCCAGCATCCCGTCGATCAGGGGACGGAAGCCTTCCTTCATCTTGACGGCGGCGCCATGGCGGAATGCGGCTAACAGCTCCTCCCAGCTGACGCCTTCATACCAGACCTCGTCCTCGGCCGCAGGCCCGCTTTCTCCCGATCGCCAACCCGCCGTCCAGGTTCCCTGATGCTCCCCGATGAACACCTGTCCCCGGAATTCCTCCTTGCCTTCCAGACGCTCCAGCCGATTCAAAAATACGATCTGCACGACGCTTCCTCCTTCGTCCCGCCTTGCGGGTCCCGTAATGAGTCCAGCCGTTACCGCCTCGCGCGCAGACGACAAAAAAAGCACCTCCCGCGCGGATCGGCGGATGAGGTGCTTCCTCAACACAACAGTTTCTGAACGATTCCAGATTAGCAAAAAGGCGCAGCTTTGACAAGAGGAACGACGTGCGTATAATGAATCCATACGAAACGGATACCAGGAGGAACTAAGACCCCATGCAGATGAAAGACTTCGACTTTCTGTCCGACAGCACCGAGCAGACGACGACCCGCTTCGTCACGTTCGTCACCCCGAAGCTCCACCGGTTCGATTTGGCCATTCTGACGACCAACCGGTTCTACGGCAAGAAGCTGGTGACGGACATGCAGACCGGACGCAGCGGCATTCTGGGACCCGACGACCTGGAAGAAGAAGGCGTGCTGGAAAATACGTTCCGCATCAACGAGGAACAAGCCTCGGAGCTGGCGCAATTCCTCGTGCTCGTGCTCGGCGCCGTCCAATTTACCGACTGATCTCCGGAGTAAAGCGGCAGCCGGCCGGAGATGCTATTGGAAATTCACCCGCCCAGGGAGGTTATCCGATGGCTTGGTTCCGGTCCGAGAAAAAACAACCCGACATCGACTTGTCCACGGTGGAGTCCCAGCGCAACGACCTGACGGCCGAGGAATTCCCGGAAGGGCCTTACGGCTCTTCGCTGCCGGTCGAAACCTTGGGCAAAAGCACGCCCTGGCGGGACGATCAGCGTTCCCCGAATTCCTATCTGTATGAAAACCGACAATTCCATGCCGGTTTGGAACGCGGCTACCCCGGCGATCACGACCTGCATGACGAAGCCATCGACGAGAACGACGTATAAACGAATATCCCGTTTACGAGCGAACTTGCTGATGGGCCTTACCGGCTCGTCAGCATTTTTCTTTGGCCTTTTCGGATAACCTTGTGCCTCCAGTCGAGTCCAGTCCAGGCCTCCACGAATTTCCGCGGATGCGGTTAGCGTCGATCAGCCATATTATCTTCGTTACTTGAACAGATGGCGGTGGAGGTTCCGCATGCACTTGTCTCCGCGACTGTATCACCGGATCGTGCGTCCGCGCTGGTTTACGAAGAAGTTCATTCACGACCCCATTTCGAGCCGCGTCGATTTGCAAAACAAATCCGTGCTCGATTTCGGCTGCGGTACGGGGGCGAATTGCGGCATTTGCGATCCGGACCGGTATGTGGGCATCGATCCGGATGCGGGCAGAATCCGGTTCGCGCAAACGTTGTACCCCCGGCATACCTTCAAGGTTTTCGACGGCAAGCGGATCCCCCTCCCGGACGGCGCCGTCGACCATATTTTCATCGTGGCGGTTCTTCATCACATCCCGGACGGACCGATCGCGGGGTATTTGGATGAATTCCGCAGGGTGCTAAGGCCTCGGGGCACCATCGTGGCGATCGAACCCTTCTTGTGCCCGAAGAACAAACTGAACAACTGGTTCATGCAAAATTACGACAACGGGGAGTTCGTCCGCACGGAGGAAGATTATGTCAAGCTTTTCCGTCATCGGAACTATGATTGCGAGGTCCTGACAAAATTCAAAAAATGCCTGCTGTACCACGAGCTGTTCTTCACTGCGTCGCCGATTTGAACTCTCCCTTGAAGCGTTCGCAAGCCGGCCCGTCCCGAATGGGAAGGACCGGCTTGACGTGATTCCATCCGCTGAGGACTCTGTCCTTGACGCCAGCCTTACGCTTGAACGCGGGTATCGTCCCCTTGCGGATGTTCGGTCGATTGTTCGAACTCCGGCAAATCGGGCTGCTCGATTTCGAGCGGTTCGGGCGAACGGATTTCTTGGTTGTCGTTGGTCGGCATGCGCATCAACCTCCTATAGTCCCGGGATGGGCAAACGGCGTCTTAAGCCGTAAATGGTATTGGCCGCGGTGCAGGCGACGACGTGCCGGCTCGCGTGCAGCGGATTCGCGATTTTGGCGCGTCCCGCGAACCTGTGAAGTTCGGAAGCCGTCAATCCGCGTTTGGCGAGCGCTTCGTCGAACTCCTTCTGGGCGGCTTGCTTGGCCTTGAACAGCATCATCTGGATCCGGCTGTACACGTTGACCGCTCCGTCTCCCGTCGTTTCGATCGGCAGGAAAATCGCGTCGGGGTATCTCTCGGTAATCAAGGACTGCACTCCGTCGGATACGCCGGAAGAAGGCATGCAGCCGAAAGGTTTGACGGAAATGGTCATGTTCACCTTCCGCTTCACCACGTTGAGGATCAACTTCCCGACTTCCATGTGGCCTTCGCCGCCGCGAAGCTGATTGTTGTAATGCTCATGGGCGACTTTGGCGATTTCCTCCATATCCGGCAAGTGATAATGGTGCAGTCCCATGGCCTTGGCGTATCGCTGGAACATGCCGCGGAGGACGCGGTCCGCCAGCCTCAGCGCCAGAAGACGTTTCGCCGGATTTTTGCCTTCCAGGCCGTACTTGCCTCCGTCCGCTGCCCGCAGGTTCATCCGCTTGCGCGTGTCGTAGCGGCCGGACCAGATCAGGAAAAGGATCCAGGCCGTCACCGACTGCACGTCCACCTCCGCCCCTTCGCTCTCGAGAAACCTCTGCAGCTCGTAATTGCCGTCTCCTTCCGTCGTCATCGCCCAGAACTCGCCGATCACGCTCACCTTCGGTTTGACAAGGGTGCGGTCCACCTGAACGGCTTGCAATTCGTTGCGGCAGCGGGCCAAGATCGGTCTTAGCCGTTTGCGCGCGCTCAAAGCGTCGTGCAAATACCGCTTGCACCGCTCGAGCGCGGCATCCGTAGCGCCGGCCGTCACTTCGTAAGGGCGGATGCGGTAAGCGAGCGCGTTGAGGATATCCCCGAGCAGCACGGCTTTCAGGAAGCTGAGGAAGAACGACGCGTTCAGCTTCAGCGCCGACTCTCCGCCGGTCGCCTGCTTCAGGCCGTCCGTCTGCTGGAACAACAGCACGCGGAACCCGTCGAAGCCGGCATCGCGCAGCGCCTTCCGGTATTCGGTGACATAGGTGCCGAAGCGGCACGGACCGCAAGACCCGCTCGTAATGAACAGGTAGCCGCGGACGATTTCCTCCTTGGATTTCCCTTCGACGTCTCGGAGGTAATGCAGGTGCTTGATCAGATTGCCCACAGTAAAGTAGGTGGGATTGCATTGTCCCCGGTTTCCGAACTCCTTGCCGTACCGCAGCGATTCGTTGTCCGGGCAGTCCAGATGCTGCACCCGGTACCCCAGCCCTTGCAGCGCCCCCTCCACCAGGTAGTCGTGAGCCATCGTGAGTCCCCCGAACAGAATCGTCGTGGAGGTTTTATCCTTGGCCAGAAACTGGCGGGGAACGGGGTCGAACCACTGGTTTCGCTCCGCTTGATCCAGTCCCAGCTCCTTTTCCAGTTCCTTCTGGTAGTGCAGCAGTTTATCCTCGACCGACAAGGCGGCTTCTTCCGGTTTTCCCTTGTCTTTGACGATGGGCATCGTTCATTCTCTCCTTCTCGGTGTATTGGGGCTTAAACGACCCCGGCTTGTCCGCCCGGCCGGCCGCCCAGAAGCTCTGCCCGCTTCTGTTCCAGCCGTTGCTGCAGCTCGGCTTTCTTCCGGGCCAGATCCTGCAGCCGCTCTTCATGCAGCCCCAGGCTGTGCGCGTAAGTCTTCACCCGGATCTTGATCGAGCCGCCGGGCTTATTGGCGTCGATATCGTGCAAGGCGGAGAACGGCGTGCCCGCGGCCGAGACGATCGAATCGATGAGCCCGTACGTCGGCGCGTCGTGGCCGCACTTGAAGCTCGACAGATCGAGCACCGCCACGTTGGGATGGCGCGCCGCGAATTTGGCCGCCCATACCTTCTGAACGCTGTTGGAGCTGAAGTTCTCCGGCCATACGTCGCTGACCTCGAGCGCGTATTGCACCCTTCCGCTCCGCAAGTCGTCTTGGAAAAACCGCCGCAGCCAAGTCTCGTCCTTGGGGATCGAACGCATCGATAGAATCGGATACCCGAGCACCTGGAATTCGTCGAGCACGCCGTGATGGAGCCCGGGATCGGAGTGGTAGGGGCGTCCGATCATCAGAATGGCGATCCGGTTTTCCCGTTCCACCTGCTCCAGGATGAGTCGGCCTTTCTCCTGCATTTCGTCTTCGAACGAATGCAGGGCCTTCCACCCCTCGTCCACGGCAAAATCGCTCTCGTCCTCGGTGATCCCCAGCCATTCCTCAAACGCCTCGAACAGCTGCCGTTTCATCAGATTCGGTTCCGTAAACGTGACCGCCGGATCGAGATAAACGATCCCCCGATTCTGGAAGAAGTCCACTTCTTTGGTGAAAGCCGCCTTGATCACGTTCGGAGCCCCGGCGACGATCGGACAGCTGGCGGAGTCCATCACATTGTTCAGCTGGGTCGGGATGTGGGTGATGCACGGGAAAAACACGTAGTTCAGCGGCGATTTCTCGTGATGCTTGAACAACAGGTTGTGTACGTGGGCCTGGGCCGCTTTGGACGGGTAACACGGATCGATGGACCCGTATTTCCCCCCTTCCTGCCACATCTCCTCGCTCGTGTAGTCGCTGAAGACGATATTCCGCTGGCCGACGCCGAGCGTTTCGAAATACGTCCGCCAGAAAGGGGCCGTGGACCAAATGTTCAGCACCCGCGGAATGCCGATCCGGATTCGGCCGCGCCGCTCCGCGGCCTCGGGGGACGAACGGCGGAAAGAGCGAGGAGGCGACGCCTTGCCGAAGCCGCCCAAACCGAACCGCCGGCGTCTGCCCCCCGCATCCGGCAACGGCGCGCCTTCCTCCGGCAGGGGCTCGGGGTCGTAGAAATGCTGGAACATGCGCCGCGATTCGTAATCCACCAGGTTCGGGTATATCTTCTTCAATTCCTGACGCTCGCGCGTCAGCTTGACGACCGCCTCCTGGTCCTCCACCGTCCCCTTCTCGCAGCTGAAACCGGAGATGTACCTGGCCGTCTGCCCGTCCGGCGTCACGGAATCGATGAACGTCCGGCTGCAATGGTTCGGACAGAAATTGCACTTGGTGGTCTCGTCGTTGCGGGACGTATAGCTGAGGTTGATGGCGGCATCGAGCCCCAGGAAGGTGGAATACCCCCGCCTCCCGACGACCCGCAGCGTTTCCATCGCCGCTCCGATCGCGCCCGCTTCCCCCGGGTGCGGATGAACGTAAACCTCCGCGTCCGGCACCCGCTGCTTGATATAGTCGACCTGCGCTTTGACCGCCGCCAGATTGTATTGCGTTCCTCCCTGCAGCACGAACTTCCGCCCCAATTCGGACATCCGCGGAATTTGCACCACGTACTGCCACACGTTTTTCGGAAGCACCATCGCGAGGCCGGCCAGCAATTCCTCTTTGGAATAGCCTTCCTTCTGGAAGTTCACGCGGTCGGCGTCCAGAAACACCGCGCAACCGTAGGAGAATTTGGGACTCAGGCTCGCGTTGAATGCGGAGTCCGCGTATTCCTGCACGGGGATGCCGAATTGGTCCGCCATCGCCTGCAGCAGCATCCCGTTGCCGGCGGAGCATTGATTGGATAGCTTGAAATTCCGGATGTCCCGGTTTTTGAGAAACAGCACCTTGATGTCCTGCCCGCCGATATCGCAAATGACGTCGATATCCCCGAACTGGCGGACGGCGCTCATCATGTGGGCGACCGTTTCCACGATGTTGACGTCCGCCTTGAGCGTCTTCTCCAGCACGTCGGCCGCGTAACCCGTCGCCCCGAACCCGATGACCGTAAGCTCTGCTCCCTGGCTGCTCACCCTCTCCCGGATCCGCGAAAGCATTTCCCGGGTGTCTTCGAGCGGATTTCCTTTGGAAAGCTGGTACTCCTTGAGCAGGATCGTGCCTTCTTCATCCACCAGAACGGCTTTGGAGGAAGTCGATCCGCCGTCGAGGCCGATGGCCGCCCTGATCTTCTGCCCGGGCGCGAACGTCGCCGGCACGAAGCGCGGGATGCGATACGCTTGCCGGAATGCTTCGAGTTCCCCGCCGCCGCTGACGAGAGGAGGACCGGCTTTCTCGCCCAGCTTGGCTTTCCGGCCGTGGGCGATGAAGGCCTTCAGCTCTTCGAGACCGGTATACAAGCCGACTTCGGCCGGTTCGTGCATGCCGTACAGTACGGCCCCGAACGCCGCGTAGTATTGCGAATTGTCGGGCACGAAAATCAGCTCATCGACGGGTACGTCTTTCGGATATTCGTATCCTCTGTCCTGCCAAGTCTGCGGGATCCTGAGCCGCCAACATTCCTGCAGGAAGGGAAGGTATGTATTCGGTCCGCCCAGCAGCAGGACGCGATGCCGGAGCGTGTTTCCGCGCGTAAGGACGGAAAGGTTCTGCATGACGATCGCATCCGCGAGCGAGCACATGATTTCGGGAGACGGGATGCCGCTTTTGACGAGGTTGACGATATCCGTTTCCGCGAATACGCCGCATTTGGCGGCCACGTGGTGAAGCTTCCGGTCATCGAAATGCAGCTTCCCAACTTCTTCCATGGGCATGCCCACTTTGATCATGCACTTGTCGATGGTCGCGCCCGTGCCCGACGCGCACTTGTCGTTCATGGAGGTCAGCGCCTGCTTGTCCCCCGTCTCCTTGTTCTCTTTGAAAATGATGATCTTCGCGTCTTGTCCCCCGAGTTCGATCACGCTCCCGACATCGGGGTGGAGATGCTCCACCGCCATCGTGACGGCATTCACTTCCTGTACGAATTTCGCCCCGATGTGCGGAGCGATGGGACCGCTCCCGGATCCGGTCGCGAAGACGCGGATCGCTTCTTGCCTGACATCGGGGAAAGCGCCCCCGATTTCCACCAGCAGCTCCAGCACTTTCTCCGCTTGTTTCGTGTGATGGCGCTGATAATCCGACCAGAGGATGCGCCTGCTTACCGGGTCCACGACCGTGGCTTTAACGGTGGTCGATCCTACGTCCAGCCCGATGATCAGAGCTTCGTGCTTCTGCTTGCCGTCGCCCAATGGTGTCAACTCCCTTTTCCGTTCCTATAACCAGGTTTAGACTTTGCAAGGGAGTCGATTTTTATCCGATTCAGCCGAAAGTTCCCATGTCGGTTTTGCCCCCGGGCGGGGGAAAGTAAGCCATAACCATGCGCCATCGATGGCAGCCACGGAGGAGAGACGGCATGCCCTTGCTGTGGATCATCTTGACCCTCTCGGCCATGATCGGCCAACTGGCCTTCGTGCTCGCCCGCGAGTATTGCCGCCCGCATAAAGCGGTCGCCTGGCTGGTCATTTTGTACCTCTTTCCGTTCGTCGGCTTGCTGTTTTACGGATTCGTCGCCCAGGAGTTTTCCCGTTTCCTTCCCCAGCGCAAGCGCGATCTGGGACCGCTCGGTCCGCTGAAGCAACAGCTTGCGGACAGATCCCGCCGCGGCGGGAGCTTCGATCCGCTCCGCCGGTCTTTGCACCGGGGCGACGGTTTGCATGCCGTCCTGCAAAGCCCGCTGAGCCTGCCCGTTACCTCCGGGAATGAAGTAGCGGTATACGAAGAGGGCAACGCGGCCTTTGACGCCATGTTCGAAGCGATTTCCTCGGCCAAGCATCATATCCACATCGAGTTTTACATTCTCCGGGACGACGCGCTTGGGCGGCATTTCCGGGATATGTTGATCCGCAAGGCGAGAGAAGGCGTCAAGGTCCGTCTCCTGTACGACGGCATCGGCTGCTGCCGGCTGCGGAAGAGCTATTTGAAGCCGTTCTGGGAGGCGGGCATCGAGATCGGGTGTTTTGCTCCCTTGCTTCGAACGCTGCTGAACAAGCAAATCAATTACCGGAATCACAGAAAAATATTGGTCGTGGACGGGAAAGTCGGTTTTATCGGGGGCTTGAACGTCGGAGACGAATATTTGGGGAAATCCGCCATGGGGGATTGGAGGGATACCCACTTCAGGATCCATGGAGAGGCCGTGTTATGGATCCAGTATACTTTCGCCGAAGATTGGATGTGGGTGAAACGGGAGCTGTTGAAGGATCCCGAATATTATCCCGTCCAACCCGATCCGGGGAACGAATTCGTGCAAATCGTCAAAAGCGGCCCGGATGAAACGATCCTGGAGCTCATGTTCGCGTTCATCGCATCCGCGAAAAACCGCCTTTACATGGAAACCCCTTATTTCGTGCCCGATTCCGGCATTTTGCTGGCTTTGAAGACGGCCGCCATGCGGGGAGTCGACATTCGGATCGTCATTCCCGCCAATCCGGACACGAAGCTGGTTTACTGGGCTTCCTTGTCGTTCGTTCAGGAGTTGCTTGAGGTCGGCATCCGCTTTTATCTCTATCGAAAAGGGTTTATTCACGCCAAAGTGATCATCAGCGATGACGTGGCGTGTTCGGGCAGCGCGAATATGGATATGCGGAGCTTTACCGGCCAGTTCGAAATCAGCGCGTTGTTTTTCGGCGGTGCCGTGGTCGAACGGCTGATGGACCAGTTTTATCGGGATCTTCGCGCAAGCGAGGAGATTGCGCTGCAGGAGTTCGAGAAGCGGCCGCTAGCCTTGAAGCGGAAGGAAATTTTCGCCCGGCTGCTCTCGCCGTTATTCTAACGGGCATCACTCGGTCTTCGGTGCAAAAAATCGTTCTCAAAAACGGCGGTGGAGAAGGGCAGGCGGCAGCATTGCGATATCGAACGACTCCCTGGTTTGCCGGAGCGCTCCTATTGGCGGCTCTCCTGTTCGGATGCGCCAAACCGGAAGGGACGCCGAAAGAACGGGACCTGCTCCGGATCCGGTCCGATCCCGGCACGCAGGCGTCCAAAAAAGTGATCTTGATTTGCATCGACTCCCTCATGGGCCACGCGATCGACGAGGGGATCAAGCAAAACAAGCTCCCCGCGTTCCGGTACCTGATCGAGCACGGTCAGTACTACCCGAGCGTGGTCACCTCGTTTCCCACGATGTCCGTATCCATCGACAGCACGATGCTCACGGGCCAATATCCGGATGAACACCGCATTCCCGGATTGGTCTGGTATTCCGCCGCCGAGAAGCGGATGATCAACTACGGCACCGGACCGCTGGAAATCGCCAGGCACGGCGCGGACCGCATGCTGCAAGACGCGTTCATTCGACTGAACGGCAGCCACCTCAGCCCGCGCGCGCCGACCCTTTTCGAGGATTTGGCCCGTAAAGGGCTGACCTCCGGTTCGGTCAACGGCCTGATCTACAGGGGAAATTCCGACCACCTGCTCTCTTTGCCGGCGTGGGTCCGCGTCCCCTCGTCATTGCCCTCGACGATCAAGGTGAAAGGTCCGGATTTCCTCGCCTTCGGCGTGTTCTCGAACCCGCTGGCGGACAAGAAGCCATTGCCCGACAAGCTGACCGACCGGCTCGGATTGGACAACGAATACGCCCTGGAAGTCGTGGAGTATCTGATCCAAAAGCGCAAGCTTCCCGATTTTCTGTACGTTTACTTTCCCGATCTGGACTTCAAGATTCATCAGCGGGGTCCGGCGGATTTGGAGGGCGTCGTCCGTACCGACCGTCAGCTCGAAGCGTTGCTGCAGGCGTTCGGTTCCCGGGAGGAAGCGTTGCGGAAAGCGGTGATCGTCATCAGCGGGGATAACGGGATGGTACCCGTTCTCCGGCGCCGCGAGGGAGCGGCCGTCGACATGGGAGGGTTCCTGAAAGGCTACGTGATCTTGAAGCCCGGGCAGGCCGCCTCGGACAGCACCGAAATCGCGGTCGCGGCGAATGACAGAATGGCCTATGTCTACCGGCTTGCGCCCAGGATCTCTCTCGCGTCGATCGCGAGGTCCCTGCAAGCCGACCCCCGGTTCGACGTGATCGCTTGGCAGGATAAAGGATGGATCCATGTCCTGCGCGGAGGATCGTCGGGGAAATTCACCTACCGGCCGAACGGTCCGATAACGGATCCATACCGCCAATCCTGGACGCTCGCGAAAAATCCTTCGGTTCTGGACATGACCATCGACGACCGAAAACATACGCTGCTGTACGGACGGTACCCGGACGCGCTGCGGAAAATAGCCGCCGCGCTGAACTCGCATGACGGCGAATATATGATCGTCACCGCGAAGCCGGGTTACGAGCTGTCTTACGGGAGCTCGCCGATCCATGCGGGAGGCGGCGGCCACGGCGGGATCAGCGAAGCGGAATCGCTCATTCCGCTGATCGTCGCCGGGACGGACGCCAAACCGGATTCGCTTAGGGTTGTCGATTTGAAACGGTACTTCCTTCGCGTAATCGGCGGGAAATAGCCGGTCACTTCCACCGTTTACACGGCATAAGAGTCCGCATGCGGGGCCTCGGGATGGCGCTCCAGCAGCTTCACGAGGCCGCCGAACTCCAGTTCCTCGAACTTCCGCGAGGCCTCTTCTTTCTTGATTCCCCACCCGCACTGCACGAGCTCGCATGATACCGGCGCGTCCAGACGGATCGTCGCGAGGTCGCGGGACAGGTGCAGCATGTCCAAGCCCGCTTCGATCTTGTTTCGCACGCCTTTCGGCAGCTGGTCCAGGTTCTCCAGCACTCCTTCTATCGAGCCGTAGTCGATCAGCAGCTTGACCGCCGTTTTCTCGCCGATCCCTTTGACCCCCGGATAGTTGTCGCTCGTGTCGCCCATGAAGCCTTTGAGGTCGATGATTTGCGCAGGGGTCAGCTGACGTTCCGCCCGCAGCGATTCCGGATCGTACACGGCATAGTTCAGCTTCCCCTTCTTCATGATGACGACCTTCACGCGCTCATCGACCAATTGGAGCATATCGTGGTCCCCGGTCAGGATATACACGTCGGAGTGCGCGCCGAACCGCTTTGCCAGCGTGCCCATGCAGTCGTCCGCTTCGTATCCGGCGATACCGACGTTCCGGATCCCCATGGCGTCCACGACGTCTTTCACCAGGTCGAACTGGGGGATAAGTTCGAGCGGCGGCTCCCCCCGGTTCGCTTTGTAATCGGCAAACTGTTCCGTGCGGAACGTCGTGCTGCCCATGTCCCAGCAGCAGACGACATGGGTCGGCTCGAACGTGTCTACCGCGTCGAAAAAATATTGGATAAAACCGTAGACCGCGTTCGTAGGCAGGCCCGCCTTCGTTTTGCGGATGTAGCCCGAATACGACGTGGCATAGAAGGCCCGGAACAGCAGCGCCATCCCGTCGACCAGCAGCACTTTGCTCGGATTCATCGGATCAGCTCCAACCTTTCCTCTCAAATCGGAAGATCTCTTAATGAAGCCATGATCTCCTCCATCGTGAAAGAGACGTACGGAATCCGGTTCGAGCGAACCCGTTCCTCGCCCTCGTAAATATCGGTCAACTCATACATTCCTTCGAAACGTTCGTATTGCTCCAGCGTTCCGTTTCCGGGATCGACAATCCAGTATTCGGGAATGAGCACCAGATCCGGCTGTCGCACATCGGTCGGCGACAAAATGACGTCGATTGGGGAATGAAGGATCAGATACTCATTCTCGCACGTATCGGCGATCCGTCTCTGAAGCTGAAAGCTGAGGACCTGATGCGGCACGGCCGGAGCCGTCAACAATTCCAACACACCGTCCACGAGCTCGTACCGGTTGTCGTCGTCCAACGCGGCATAATCGTGATACGTCATGGGCTGCTCCCGGATGATCGGCTCATCGTCGGATTTCTTGGATGTCAATTTGGCATCCCTCCCATTCGTACATCATTCTTGTGAATTATACCATAGTCTCACCCTGCTTAGGTTCCGCACTGCGCAAGAAAGTGCCGATCCGCTCCGCCGCTTCCGTCAGCCGGCTCTCGGTTTCGACGAGCGCAAGCCGCACGTACCCTTCTCCCCGTACGCCGAACGCGTTCCCGGGAATGCTCGCCACGCCCGCTTGCGCCAGCATCTCGCGCGAGAACTGCCGGGACGACCAGCCGGCGGGTACCGGCGCCCACAGAAACATCGTCGCCTTGGGAGACGGCACGTTCCAGCCGGCGTTCCGCAAGCCGGCGACGAAGACGTCCCGGCGTTTCTCGTACAGGAGGGACACCGATTCGTGACCGGCCATGTCCATCTCCAGCGCCGCGATCCCCGCTTCCTGGACGGCGAGAAACACCCCGAAGTCGATGTTGTTCTTCAAGGCCCGCAGGGAAGACAACGCTTCCCGGTTGCCGACGGCAAAGCCCAATCTCCCGCCGGCCAGGTGGAACGATTTCGACAGGGAGTGGAACTCGACGGCCACTTCGAAGGCGCCCGGCACTTCCAGCACGCTGGGCGGCCGGAAGCCGTCATACGCCATTTCGCTGTACGCGTTGTCGTGCACGAGCAGCACGTTCCGGCGGCGGGCCGTGTCGACCGCCCGCTCGAAGAACGCGAGGTCCGCGACCGCCGACAGCGGATTGCTCGGATAGTTCAGGATCAGGAACTTGACCCGGTCCCAGACCGCTTCCGGCACGGCATCGAAGTCCGGCAAATAGCCGTTGTCTTCCGAGAGCGGAAGCGGAATCGCTTCCACGTCGGCAACGGCCAGTCCGGCTTGGTAGACAGGATACCCGGGGTCCGGCAGAAGGGCCGCGTCGCCTGGATCCGCGATCGACATGGCCAAATGCGCGAGCCCGTCCTGCGTCCCCATGAGGGAAAGCACCTCCTCCGCCGGATCCGGTGCCACGCCGAAGCGGCGCCCGAACCAGCGGGCGACCGTCTCCCGAAACCGGATCGTCCCTTCCGTTCCCGGATAGCGGTACGCGTCGGGCCGCAAGGCGGCCGCCGCCAGGGTCTCCCTCGCCTGGAGCGAGGGCGGTTGGTCCGGGCTTCCGATGTCGAGCGCAATGACGTCCTTCCCTTCCCGCCTAGCTTCCGCCTTCCAGGCCGCCACTTCCGCGAAAATGGCCGAGCCCAGCCGGTCGAGCCGCCGTGATCTCCACCTCGTGTTATCCATATCGGTTCTCCTTCTTCATGCCGGAGGAATGAGCCCGGCTTTCTCGATTTGCCAAATCATGTAAGACAACACCCCGATCAGGCCGCCGTACATCAGTCCCATGCGCACGCGCACGCCTGCAGGGACCTCGTAATAGTGCTCGGATTCGAACAGTCTGCCTTCCGCCCGGACGGCGAAAGTCAGCTTCCCGGCCTCATCCGGCCCCCGAACCTTCCTCAGCACGACCCTGTCGATCATGCATGGCTGAGGCAGGGTAAGCTCGCCTTTGAACGACATCGCTTCCCAATGGAACTCGACCGCATGTTCCCCGTCCAGCCGGCAATAGGCGGTAAAGGGAAGCTCCCGCGTATGGGCTTCGCCGGCCGCGAACCAGGAGGGCAGCAGCGGATCCGCTTCCGTCCGGTACTCCCCTTCCACGGCATAGTTCCGTGACTTCCGGCGGTCGCGGATGAATTTCTTGTACATTTCCCAGAGAAACAGCAGCCAAATGAAGAAAAACAAAAAGTTTCCGTAGTGCCAAATGATGATGGGACCCGCCGCGACCCCGACGAGCCAGAGCCAGCGGCTGACGGCCGTCACGATGCGGCCGCCGTCCAAGGGATGGATCGGCAGCAGGTTGATCAAGTTCAGGAAAAAGCCGGAGTAGGCGAGCGCATGCCAGACGGGTTGCCCGCTCCACAAGCCGATCGCGTAGCAGACGAAGGCGCCCGCCGAGCCGAGCATCGGGCCCCCGATCCCGATATATGCCTCGGTCGCCGCGTCTTTGGGATTTCTCTTGAGAAGGATCAGAGCGCCGAGAAAAGGGATGAACATCGGCGCGCTGACCGGAAGCCCCGCCCTGCGGGCCGCCCACACGTGGCCGAGCTCATGAACGAGGAGCAGCAACACGAAGCCGACCGCGAACGTCCATGGAAAAATGAGGGCATAGGCGCCGATGCTGAGCGCCATCGTCCAGAGCGGTTTGCCCGCTTTAAACAGAAACAATAAAAAGGGTTTGATTTTGCCCAGCAGAAGAAGCAGCCCGGTTGCAGCCGCCCAGGATCCGCTTCCCCGCTTCTTCTTGGCCGCGGAGTGTTGTTCCGGTTCCGCCAATCCGATCCCCCCGCTCTCCGTCCGTTATCTCTTCAGCCTTACCACTCGGCCTCGTATGTTTCTTCCTTGAATCCGACCGTCACCTTGCGGCCGTCCGTGACGACCGGCCGTTTGACGAGCCTTCCGTTGCTTGCAAGCACCGCCATTTTCTCTTCATCCGACATGCCGGGTATTTTGTCCTTCAGCCCCAGTTCCCGGTAAGCGTCCCCGGACACGTTAAACCATTTCTGGACCGGAAGACCGCTGAGCGGAATCCATTTTCTAAGCTGGTCTACGGACGGCGCTTCCTCCCACAAATTGTGGAGTTCCAGTTCATACCCCCGCCCCTGCAGCCATTTGACCGCGCTTCTGCACGTGCCGCAGGGCGGATATTGATACACCGTCAGTTTTCCTTTTGTCATGAACGCAAAACCCCTTCCAAGATGCGCAAATCTTCCGGGAGCCCGGCCGCAAGCCGCAGCGGTTCTCCCGTAACCGGATGGCGGAACGTCAGCCGGATCGCATGAAGGGCTTGTCTGGCGATAACCCCCTCAACAAGCCGCGACAATGCCGACGACCGCCATTCATTCGCCGAATAATAATCGTCGCCGATGAGCGGGCATCCGACGTGCAGCATGTGCACGCGGATTTGGTGCGTCCGCCCGGTTCCGAGCCGGATGTCCAGCGCGGTCGCACCGCATGGGAATACCTCGGACGTCTCGTAGAACGTAAGCGATGGGGCGCCGTCCTCCCGGACGACCCGGCGGTGCGGATCGTCTCCGGAGCGTCCGATCGGAGCATTCACTTCGCCTGCGGTTGCAGGAGGAGAACCGTAAACGTAGGCGCGGTAGCGCTTCTCGACCGTACCCTCGGCCATCTGTTCGGATAGCTGCTGATGGGCATAAGCGTGCTTCGCCACGACCACGAGCCCGGAGGTATGCTCATCGAGCCGGTGAACCGGGTGGAAACGGCACCTCTCTCCGCGCTCCCTCCAATAATGGACGATCCCGTTGGCCAGCGTCCCCGTATAATGTCCGGTCGTCGGATGGACGATCTGCCCCGCCGGCTTGTTGACGACCAGCAGGTGATCGTCCTCGAAGACGACGCTCAGTTCCATGGGCTCCGGCAGGATATCCTCCGATTGCTCGCGTTCGATTCTGATTTCGATCCGGTCGCCTGCCGCTACTTTCTCGTTCGTTCTCGCCCGGCGGCCGTTGACGGCGATCCCTTCCTCCGTGGACTTGAGCTTCACGAGCAGCCTCCGGGAGATGCCGAGCCTCCGTTGCAGCACCTCCCGCAGCAGCCTCCCGTCATCCGATGCTTCCGCCGTCAGCACGAGCGGTTCATAGTACCGGGTTTCCGCTTCCGAACTCACTCCGCGGGCCTCCGCTTGAACACGGAAGCGCCGCGTTCGTACTCGACGTCCGGCACGCCGAGGCGAGCGTTCGCCGCGCGCGCGGCGGTGAACAGGAAATCGGACAGCCGGTTCAAATAACGCCTCACCTCCGGAGGACAAGGCCGTTCCGCGGACAAGGTCACGACCCGCCTTTCGGCGCGCCGGCAGACGGTCCGGCAGACGTGCAGGAGCGCGGCAATCCGGCTCCCTCCGGGCAGGATAAACCGCTGGATCGGCGGCGTTTCCCGTTCGTATTCGTCGATCCATTGCTCGAGGCGGGTCGTCATTTCATCCGTTACTTTCATTTTCGAAGGGTCAGGAGAAGCATAAGACAGATCGGAACCGCAGTCGAAGAGCTCGTGCTGAATAATCGTAAGCCTTTCCGCCATGTCCCCCCAGACGCCGGCGTCTTTCCCCGCCAGCCAAGCCGCCGCCTGCCCGACGGCAGCGTTCAGTTCGTCGACGGTCCCGTAAGCCTCCACGCGGATATCGTCTTTGGCGACGCGTCCCCCGCCGATGACCGACGTTTGCCCTTCATCCCCGGTTCGGGTATAAATGTTCATCGTTCCCGTATCCCCCATTTCACTTGTCGGCCTTTCACTTCCGACGCCAGGCCGGCCGTCAGTCGGTACACGGCATGGCTCTCCCGGGCCAGCACCCGGACCGCCCGCGCGAGTTCCATGGCAAACAGCCGCTCCCACGGATCCTCGGCCAGTCCCGCGGCGGCCTCCTCGGTCACGACGATTCGCTTGCCTTGATAGGCGAGCAGCGCATCGAGAAGCTCGCCCAGCAGAGCGCCGCCGTTCCCGCTCAACGCTTCCGGTTCAAGACCGGCCCCCCGGGCGCGGCCGATCGAAGCGCGCAGCCACCCGGACAGGCTGTCCACGAGGAGCACCCTCCGGTCCGCGCGGAAAATATTCGATTCCCGATTGATTCGATGGATGGCGGCAGCCATCGTCCCGTCAGCCGCCAATTCCGTCCAGGCGAAGCTGGACGGTTCAGGTTCCGGGGGCAATGGATTCGCGCTCCCGCCATTCGGAAAAGTGGGACAGGAAAACCGGATCGCTTCCCTTCCGAGCGTTCTCGCCCATTCCGAGGCATAGGCCGATTTTCCGCTACCGATACCGCCGATCAAGAGCAGCAGCACGTCCGTCCCTCCTCTAATCGGGAGTTTGACGGAGTCAAACTCTCTCCTCTTCCGCAGAGTTTGACGGAGTCAAACTCTCTCCTCTTCAGCCATCCGCACTATCTCAACTATAGCATAATCGCATTTTCCGCCCAAACAAGTAAAAGCGGCTTCGACGCCCTCCAGAACGGCTGACAAGTAAAACGGCTGCGCCGTCCTTTTCGGGCGGATAGACGTCTTATCGGAGGTGATTCGGAAAAGGATGGCGGATTTTATGCTTTCTGAATCACCGAGTGAAACGCCTGACGCGGCCCCGGGAAACGTGCAAAGGGTACCGAAATACGTTCCCCCGAGTAATGACTTCTTGGAAAGGATTAAACGATAGGATACTTTAGTTGGGATACCGCCCGGTCACGGCAATTTCTCGAAACCGCATGCCGGATTCGCAGCGCCGGTCAACTTTAGAGGGAAAACCTCCCTCTATTTTCGATCATTTTGAGGGTTTAGGATATTTAGAGGGAAAACCTCCCTCTAATATCGGTGAAAAACTGCAATTGAGGGTATATAGCCGGAATTAGAGGGAGGTTTTCCTTCTAATCGCGCGCTTGTGGCCTATTCGCAAAAATTGAAGGCAATTTTCCCTTTAATCGCCTTGACTGCGCGACAGCTGCCCCATCTGAGGCACCCCGGTGGGAGACCTGCCGAAAACAGATACACGTGGTGCGACGCTCATGCGCGCGACTTCAGGCAAGCTCGAACCTCCGGGTTTACTGCTCAGGAGCAGAGTGGGGATGCAGAAATCACTTCATGCCGGTCTTGCCCATCTTCGCACAAATAGCGGGGATGCAGAAATAAGGAAGATGAACAGAGCATCAACGGGAGCGCCAGTACCGTAATCGGCTCCCCTCTCGCTTCCCCCACACCACTCACTGGACACTTAATAAGTCCTGTAATGTAAAAAAAAGCCCGGCGACCATCACCGGACTTGCTTGCGTCTTAAGGTCCATAATTTCATGTATTCATTGATTTTGAGATCGAGCTGCCGGCTGATCATGATCACCGGATCCGCGGTAAAAGAAGCTTCCTTCAAGAACGTCTCTGCCATCTTGCGGCGAAGGTCATCGATATCGTCCGTCAGCTTGGAACCGGCCGCGGGCCGCCCCTGCTTATCTTCCGTCCGATTGGGATTGAGATCGGCATGGGAATCGGGCTGCGGGATCCGGGGATACTTGCGGGAATCTGCCGAGTCCATGTTTTCTCTCCCTTCTCTGGCGCGAGCGATCGAAACGTTTTGAAAACCATGGTAATTATAGCAGTCGCCATCCAAATAAACAACTAGATTCGCTAGAAATCTTGTTCTCCATTCGCTAGAAAACCTGCTTATTTGATTTTATTCAAGAAATTCCCAATGCGTTCGAGCGCTTCGTTCAATTGGCTGACCGATGAAGCGTAGCAGCAGCGCAGGAACCCTTCGCCGCCTTTACCGAACACGTGCCCCGGCACCGCGGCGACTTTCGCTTCCAGCACCAGCCGCTGCGCGAATTCTTCCGAGCTCATCCCGGTCGACTGGATGGACGGAAACGCGTAGAACGCGCCTTGCGGCTCGTGGCAGGCGAGCCCGATCTGCCGGAACCCTTGGACGACCAGCCTTCTGCGCTGATTGTAGGATTCGATCATGCGTTCCTTCTCTTCGAGCCCGTGGGGACTCAGCGACTCCAACGCCGCGACTTGGCCCATGATCGGCGCGCACATGATCGTATATTGGTGAATCCGAAGCATGGCGCCGATCAGGTCGGGATGGCCGCATGCGTATCCCATCCGCCAGCCGGTCATCGCGAACGCTTTGGAGAAGCCGCTGACAAGGATGGTGCGGTCCTTCATGCCCGGAAGCGATGCGATGCTGACATGCTTGGTTCCGTAGGTCAATTCGGAGTAGATTTCGTCCGAGATGACGATCAGGTCGTGCTCTTCCGCGATTTTGGCGATCGGGAGCAAGTCCTCGTAGGTCATGATGCCGCCCGTCGGGTTGCTCGGATAGCAGAGCACGAGCACTTTGGAACGGGGCGTGATCGCCGCGCGCAAGCTTTCGGCGGTCAGTTTGAAATTATCCTTGGCGAACGTCTCGATGCCGACCGCGACACCGCCGACCAGCGAGCTGAGCGGGGAATAAGGAATATAGGTCGGTTCCGGAATGAGAATTTCGTCGCCCGGCTCGATCAAAGCACGAAGCGCGAGATCGATGCCTTCGCTCCCGCCCACGGTGACGAGAATTTCCTTCCCCGGATCGTAGTCCAGCGAGCATTGGTCGTGCAAATAACGGGCAATCGCTTCCCGAAGCTCCGGCGTACCCGCGTTGGGAGTGTACTGCGTTTTCCCTTTTTCCAACGAATAGACGGCAGCGTCGCGCACCCTCCAAGGAGTCACGAAATCCGGCTCGCCGACGCCGAGCGAAATGATGTCTTTGTCTTTGCTCGTGCTCACCAAGTCAAAAAAGCGCCGGATCCCCGACGGAGGAATGGCGCGGGCGCTGGCATTCAAGTACTGCTGCATGCCGCGGACGCCAGCCGGCTTCATCATCGTTTGCGTGATTTCATGGTCTTGGATCATGGGACACCGGTCCTTTGCGCTCAGCTGACGGCTTTACGGGGATACCAACAGACGGTTGTCGTCCTCGAACTCCTCGAAAATGATGCCATCCTGCTTGTATTTTTTCAAAATGAAGAACGTTTTGGTGGAAATGACGGAATCGATGGTCGACAGCTTATTGGAGACGAACGAGGCGACTTCCTTCAGGTTCTTGCCTTCGATTTCGACGCACAGGTCGTAAGCTCCGGACATCAGGTACACGGACTTCACTTCCGGGTACAGATAAATCCGTTCCGCGATGCTTTCGAAGCCCCGTCCGCGTTCCGGCGTGCACTCGACCTCGATCAGCGCCGTCACCTTCTCGTCGTCCACCTTGCTCCAGTTGACGACCGTCGCGTATTTTACGATTACGTGGTCCCGCTCCATCTCCGAGATCGCGGCCGCGACTTCCGCTTCCTGCGCCCCGAGCATCGTGGCGATCGTGGAAGCCTGCAATCTCGCGTCTTCCTTGAGCAGGTCCAGGATGCTTAACTTCAATTGGTTCATCGCTATCCCTCTTTGTCGTCATCTGGTTACACCGAAATCCGAAAGACCCGTTATACGTTTAAATTACTCTCCATATTACATCAAAAACAGGCTCCGTGTGAAGAAAAATAAAGGGGCGAAAAGGTGCCAGTTTGGCGTATTTTCACAATGGCCGCTGGGCGGCTAGGAGCCGGGGAAGAAGCATCGCCTCCATACCGCTATCTCCGCCTCCGAACCGGCTTTTCGGACAACTTATGGACTCTTGTTCCTTAACTCCGCCTCCGAACCGCCTTTTCGATCGACTTAAGGCAATTTGTACCTTAACTCCGCCTCCGAACCGCCTTTTCGATCGACTTAAGGCAATTTGTACCTTAACTCCGCCTCCGAACCGCCTTTTCGATCGACTTAAGGTCATTTGTTCCTTAACTCCGCCTCCGAACCGCCTTTTCGATCGACTTAAGGCAATTTGTACCTTAACTCCGCCTCCGAACCGCCTTTTCGATCGACTTAAGGCAATTTGTACCTTAACTCCGCCTCCGAACCGCCTTTTCGATCGACTTAAGGTCATTTGTTCCTTAACTCCGCCTCCGAACCGCCTTTTCGATCGACTTAAGGCAATTTGTACCTTAACTCCGCCTCCGAACCGCCTTTTCGATCGACTTAAGGCAATTTGTACCTTAACTCCGCCTCCGAACCGCCTTTTCGATCGACTTAAGGTCATTTGTTCCTTAATGTTCCCCGGCGCCCGCGAACGAAACGGACGGGCCGCCTGCGGCTGACGCCGCCCGGATCCCGTCCGCTCAGAAAATGCCCATGCTCAAATACCGCTCGCCGGTGTCCGGCGCGATGCACAACACCCGCTTGCCCGGGCCGAGACGGCGGGCGACGCGGAGCGCAGCCCACACCGAAGCGCCGGACGACGGTCCGACGAGAATACCTTCCCGCGCCGCCAGCTGCCGCGTCGTCTCCAGCGCGTCATCGTCCCTCACTTGCACGATTTCGTCGTAGACGGACGTGTTCAGGATCGCCGGCACGAATCCCGGGCTGGTGCCGACCAGCTTGTGCGGCCCCGGCTCCCCGCCGCTTAGGACCGGGGAACCGGCGGGCTCCACGACGGCGACATGCAGGCCGGGAAGCCGTTGCCGCAGCGTCTCGCCTACTCCGGTAATCGTTCCTCCCGTGCCTGCGGTCGCGACGAACGCGTCGAGACGCCCCTCCGTCTGCTCGAGGATTTCGACGGCCGTGGTCGTGCGATGGATGTCCGGATTTGCCGGATTCTCGAACTGATTCGGCATGTAGCTGCCGGGAATCTCCGCCAGCAAACGCCGCGCTTCCGCGATCGCCCCCGGCATGCGCAGGGCGGCGGGCGTCAAGACAACCTCAGCCCCGTAGGCCTTCAGAAGCGCGATCCTTTCCTTCGTCATGTTGTCCGGCATGACGAGAATAAGCCGGTATCCCCGGGCGGCGGCGTTCATCGCCAGCCCGATGCCCGTATTGCCGCTCGTCGGTTCCACGATCACCGACCCGGGGGCGATCAGCCCCCGCGCTTCCGCATCCGCCAACAGCCCCCAGGCCGCCCGGTCCTTCACGCTGCCGCTCGGGTTCATCTTCTCCAGCTTCACCAGCACTTCCGCGTCGTTCGGCCCGGCAAGCCGCTGCAAGCGAACCGCGGGCGTGTTCCCGATCAGTTCCGTCACGGAGAGGACGACGCGGCTCATGAGCGCGTTGCCCGCTTTCCGCCCCGAACTTCCACCTGGCTCAGGCGCCGCGCGATTTCGCCCCGGGCCTGCTCAGACAGGGAATACTGCACCGTGAAACAGGAGGGGCACACGTAAACCGTGAAAGAAAACGGCGCCGTAAGTAAGGCCTGGCCGAGCATCTTCGAGACTCGCGGCCGAAACGATCCGGGAGCTGCCGCCGCCTCTCCCGCTTCCAGCATGTATTCCTGGCATTGCGGGCATGCCGGGACCGTGTCCTGCTCGTCCAACAGCTTTTCCACCGTCTCCTCGAACCGGAGCAGCGCCTCGTTGTGATCGATCAGCCCGCCTTCTTCCGCCCAGGACAGGTCTTCTCTGTCCGCCGTCGACCCGGCCGCTTCTTCTTCCTCTTCCTCGTCTTCGTCCCCGGAATCTCCGAGTCCGACCCTCAGCGTCCGGTATCCGCCCAGCTCATTCTCGCAGACCGGGCACCATTTTTCCGGCTCGGCGCCCTCTTCCTGCGGAATTTCGCTCTGGCACCACGGACACACGACAACGGCCATTTCCGCGCCTCCCTACTGCAACTCGTCATATTTTCGAAAATCGGCCCAGCCCTTTAACCCGCATTCCATAAATAAACGACGCCCAGGACAATGAAAACGAACGCCAAAGCGAATAACGTTCCCCACAAATATTTCATTCCGCAAATCCTCCGATTACGTCACCGCAGCGCCGATAATGTAAGAAAGCGAGACGGATATGATCATCGCCAGAAGGCCGACGGCCCGGTTGTCTTTCTCGATTTCCTCGTCGATCCGGATGACCGGCGTCAGGAATTCGAACAGAAAATAGGCGGCCAGCAGCAAAAGAAATCCGACTGCGGCCCACAGCATGCTCTCGTAGATCGAGTCGCCCCCTTCGATGGAGAAGCGGAAAATGTTGCAGATGCCGAAAATCTTGCCCCCCGTCGCCATCGCCGCCGCCACGTTCCCCTTGCGGATTTCCGCCCAGCCGTCATATTTGGTGACCCATTCGAAGCCGGACAGAAACACGATCAGCGCCAGAATGCCCACCGAAAATGAAGCGAGCACCGCCGCAAGCGGATATTGCATCAAAGAATCGATCACGCTCTGCATGGAGTCCCTCCGTCAGCGGAGTTCGGCAACCGTCACGCCCGCTCCGCCTTCTCCGTAGTTGCCAAGCCGGAAGCTTTTCACATGCTTGTGCCGGCGCAGGAAATCCTGCACGCCCGTCCGCAGCGCGCCCGTGCCTTTGCCGTGGATCAGATACACCTGCCCCAGGTTCGCCAGAAAGGCTTCGTCCAGAAAACGGTCCACCTCGAGGATCGCTTCATCGAGCGTCGCCCCCCGCAAATCCAGCTCGGTGCGAAGATTGTCGTCCCGCGTTCGCTTCACCGAAGCCCCGGCGGCCTGGACGGTCGCTTTGGCCGGCGCCTTCTTTCCGACGGGCTCCAGATCGGAGAGCGCCACCTTCATCTTCATGATGCCGAGCTGAACGACGGCTTCGCCGCTTCCGGTGAGCTCCGCGACATGGCCTTTCTGCCCGCCGAGGGAAAACACCTTCACTTCGTCCCCGGGTTCGATTTTCGGCGGTTTCGCGCCGGCCGAAGCCCGCGGTCTCGCCGCAGGGGCCGGCACGGCGTCCTCGAGGCGCCGTCTCGCTTCGATCAGCTTGTGCTCCTTGATCGAAGCGCCTTCTTCCAGGGCCACCCGCCTAAGTTCGGCGATGATTTCCTCGGCTTCCCGCTTCGCCTTGGCCACGGATTGCCGGGCTTCCTCTCTCGCCTCGTCAAGCAGCTTCACCTTCTGCTCCTGAAACCGGCGCCGTTCCTCTTCGATTTGCTGCCGCAGCTTCTCCACTTCGGCGCGAAGCCTCTCCGCGGCGGCGCGTTCCGACTCGGCCCTTCGGCGGTCCTGCTCGAGCGAGGCGATCATGGTATCCACCTTCAGCTCGTCTTCGCCGACCTCGCCGCGGGCATGCTCGATGATGCGCTTCGGCAGTCCGAGCCGGGCAGCGATCGCGAACGCGTTGCTTCGGCCGGGTACTCCGACGAGAAGCCGGTACGTCGGTTTCAGCGTCGCCGCGTCGAACTCCATGCTGGCGTTCATGATGCCTTCCCGATTGTACGCGTACGCCTTCAGCTCGCTGTAATGCGTCGTGGCGACGATCCGGCAGCCGATGCGATGCAGGTGCTCCAAGATCGCGATGGCAAGCGCCGACCCTTCCGCGGGGTCGGTCCCCGCCCCCAATTCGTCAAGCAAGACGAGACTGCGGGAGGTCACCTGGTTCAGCATGGAAATCAGGTTCGTCATATGGCTGGAAAATGTACTCAGGTTCTGCTCGATGCTCTGCTCGTCTCCGATGTCGGCATAGATGCTGTCGAACACGCACAGAGTGCTGCCCTCATCCGCCGTAATGAACAATCCGGACATCGCCATCAAGCTGAGCAGGCCGAGCGTTTTCAGGGACACGGTTTTACCGCCCGTATTCGGCCCCGTGACGATAATCGCCGAGTAGCTTCCGCCAAGCTCGACGTCGATCGGCACGACGTTCTTCGGATCGATGAGCGGATGCCGGGCCCTGCGCAGGTCGATGCGGCCTTCGTCATTCATGGACGGCAACGTCGCGAATTCCGATTGCGCGAGCGCCGCCTTGGCAAAAATAAAATCGAGCAAACCCAGCGTCTCGGTATCGCCGGTCAGCAGGTCCGCCTTCAAGCCGGTCTGTTCGCTGAGCCGCCGAAGGATGCGCTCGATCTCCTTCATCTCCCGGAGTTTGAGTTCCCGGAGTTTATTGTTCAGCTGCACGACCGCTTCAGGCTCGATGAACAGCGTCGCGCCGCTTCCGGACTGGTCATGGACGATGCCACCGAAATGCGCGCGGTATTCCTGTTTGACCGGAATGACGTAGCGGTCGCCGCGGATGGTGATGAGCGCTTCCTGCAGCATTTTCTGCACGGAGGACGACCGGATCATCGTTTCCAGCTTCTCGCGGGCACGGCCTTCCCCGACGCGGATCTCGCGCCGTACGGCGGCGAGCTCCGGACTCGCCGAATCCAGCACGTCCCCTTGCTCGTCGATGCACTTGCGGATCTCTTCCTCTAGCGGTTTGAAATCCGTCAGGGGCTCGCACATATCCTCCAAAAGGGGGATGTCCGCTTCTTCCGCCACGGAGCCGACATAGCGTTTGAGCTTGCGGATGCCGGCGATAAGCTGGGCGATATCCATCAGCTCGGAAGGCTGGAGCATGCCGCCCAGCTTCGCTCTCGTCAGGGACGGCCTCACGTCGGTGATGCCGCCGAACGGAGCGGAACCTTTGATGGCCGCCGCGCGCGAGGCTTCGTCCGTTTCCTGCAGCAGCCGCTTCGTTTCCCGCAAGTCCCGGGTCGGCCTGAGCCGCTCCGCCCTCTCTTTCCCGAGCGAGGTCGCGCACGACGCCGCGAGCCTGCGGATGATTTTGTCATATTCCAATGTATGGAGCGCCTTATCGTTCACGGCGGGATCGCCAACTCCTCTCGATCCTTATTATAGCCGAACCGTTCGCCGAAGCGAAACCTTCCGCTCATAGGGAACCGATCGAGGGATAAACTAAAGATATCCCGTTACAAGGAGGAAACTGACATGAATTTCATTGGTCATGTGGTACGGTTCATCGTTTCGGCGATCGTACTGATGGTCGTAGGGTGGCTCGTCCCGAATTTCACCGTGGGCGGATTTTGGAGCGCGCTGCTCCTGGCCCTGGTCATCGCGCTCTTCGGGTGGATCCTCGAAGGGATATTCGGGAAAAAAATCACCCCGTTCGGACGGGGCATCGTCGGCTTTCTGGCCAGCGCGCTCGTCATCTGGCTCGCCCAGTTCGTGGTCGGCGGCGTCCGCGCGACGATCATCGGGGCCATTTTGGCGGCGCTGGTCATCGGAATCGTCGACCTGTTCATCCCGGTCGCGAATCCGTTCCGCGCGGGCAAAGAAAACCACGCGCGGAGCTGACCCCTGCGAACGAAATCTCCCGCGCCCACCCCGGCCGCCCGCCGGGGTGTTTTGCGTTGTCATGCGGCAATCCGGCGGATGTTCACGAACCCGTCATGAATAAGACATGGAGGAGAGCGATGCTTGTGATAAAATGAATACGGTTATTTTCTATTTTTTGGAGGGGGAACCGCATCATGCGCCAAAAACTCGCATTCTTGCTTGTCCTCGGAGCCCTTGCTTTCGGACTGGCCGCCTGCGGCGGCAAAAACGACGCCGGCTCTTCGGCAAGCCCGGAACAATCGCAAACCGCCTCGCAAGAGGTCGTCATCAAGGCTTCGAACTGGGAATTCGATAAGCCGGAATACGTCGTTCCGAAGGACACGCCCGTCAAAATCACGCTGGAGCTCGAAGGCGGCCACGGAATCAAGGTCGACGGGACCGACATCAACCTCGGGCCGGGCAACGAATCCACCGTCGTCACGCTGAAAGCCGGCACTTATGAATTCAAATGCAGCATCATGTGCGGACGGGGCCATAAGGACATGGTTTCGAAGCTCGTCGTGCAATAACCACAGAAGGAATCGAAAAATGGCTGGTTGTCGATGATCAGCCGTTCGACGTCATCCTCGGCATCATCAGCGGCTTCGGAGGAACGGACGCGTACTTCAGTATTCACGGATTCCGGTGAAGAAAAAAACCAAGAAGACCGCGATCGGGATCTTCTTGGTTCCCCTGTTCCCCTCTTTATGCCGCCAATTCGAACGATGGATCGGCCGCTTTGCGTTTTCTCCACGCCAGTTCGTAGATGACCGGAACCACGATCAACGTCAGCAGCGTCGAGCTGAACAGTCCGCCGATCACCGTAATGGCCAGACCGCCGGAAATCAAGCTTGTCGAAGAGCCGGACAACGCCAGCGGAAGAAGTGCCAGCATCGTGGCGCACGCGGTCATCAGAATCGGCCGCAGACGCGTCTTCGACGCTTCCACGATCGCTTCGGTAACCTGCATGCCGGATCTGCGGTTCTTCTCGACGCGGTCCAGCAGAACGACCGCGTTCGTGACGACGATTCCGACGAGCATCAGCATTCCGATCATCGCGCTCATCGACAACGCTTGACCCGTAATCAGCAAGGCGCCAAGCGACCCTACCGGGATAAACACCAGGGAGGACAGGATGATCAGAGGGGTGAGCAAGCCCCCGAACGTCATGCTCATCACCAGGAATACAAGGCCTACGGCCACGACCATCGCGATCCCCAAGCTGGAGAAGCCTTCCGTGATCATCTCGAGCCCGCCGCCGTAGCTCACTTCCACTCCGCTCGGCAGGGACAAGCTTGCGATGTCTTCTTTGACCTTATTCGTAACGGCCGCCGTATCGTCGGCATTTTTAACCGTTCCGCTGATTTTGGCGTACGTTTTCCCATCGTCGTGGTTGACCGTGATCAAGGCGCTCTCCGTCTTGACGTCGGCGATATCCCCGAGCTTCATCGTCCCTGCGGCCGTCGGAATCATGATGTTTTCCAGCTCGTCTCGGGACGTGATTTGCTGCCGGTAAGACAACGTAATATCCCGTTCCTGACCGTTCAACGTATAGGTGCCCGCATCCACCGGCTTCAACTGCTCGCCCACCGCCTGCATGACGGCGAAGGCATTCACGTTCGCGTCGATTCCCTTCTGATTCAGCGAGAGCACCCATTTCGGAGCGACGTCGTTCATATTGTTGGCGACGTCCTTCAGGTCCGCGTTCTGCTTCATCAGATCTTCGACTTGCTTGGCGGCTTTCGACAAGTTCTCGACATTGTCCGAATACAGGCTCACCTCGATATTGTCGCCGGTCGGCAATCCCTGCTGCTGACCTTCCTTGACGGTTACCGCCGTTTCGGGAACCGCCGCCGTTACGATCGCGGGAAGCTCCGCGTTCGCTTGGTCGACGATGCGATCCATATCCGTTCCATCGGCGAATTGCGCCGTGACCGTCGCTTTGTTCTTGCCGGACGGCTGGAACGGATTGTCGGCTCCGCCGATGGCAACCTGATAGTTCCGGACGCCCTCCAACTTTTTCACGTAGTTTTCCACCTGTTCGCTGACCGCGCTCGTCTGTTCCATGCCGCTCTTGGCAGGCAGCGTTACGTTGATGGTAGCGGTAGGAACGGAATCCGCGGGGAGAAAGGCGACCCCGAGCAGCGGAATCGTGCTTAGGGAACCGACGAGCAGCAGCACAGCCAAGCCCAGAACGGTTTTTTTGCGTTTCAGCGCGCCCCGAATCCATTTCTCGAAGCCGTTCGCGAGCTTGCCCCCGCCTTCTTGATGCGGTTTGACGCGTTTGAAGAACTTCGCTCCCAAGACCGGAATCAGCATGACGGCGACGAGAAGCGACGTCAGGATCGAAATGACGACCGCGATCGAGAATGGACGGAAAAACTCCCCGATAATGCCGCTGACGAAGGCAAGCGGAGCGAATACGACGACCGTGGCGACGGTCGAGGATGCGACCGCTCCGATCACCTCTTTGGTCGCCCGGTAGGCGAGCTCCTTGCCCTTCAGCTCGCTGCCCTTCTCCTGCCGCCATCTGTAGAT
The DNA here is from genome assembly GCF_019400745.1 of Cohnella sp. CFH 77786. Taxonomy (GTDB): domain Bacteria; phylum Bacillota; class Bacilli; order Paenibacillales; family Paenibacillaceae; genus Cohnella. The sequence goes on from NZ_WJIB01000008.1 coordinate 100,092, forward strand.
GTTCTCGATGACGACGATGCTGTCGTCCACGATGCGGCCGATCGAGACGGCGATCCCGCCCAGCGTCATGATATTTAGCGTGTATCCCATTTGGTTCATCAAGGCGATGGTCGCGAAAATGGAAATGGGCAACGATAAGATGGAAATGACGGTCGCCCGTACGTTACGCAAGAACAGGAAGATAATGATGACGCAGAACAAAGCGCCGAACAAGCCTTCCCGGACAAGCGACGACACGGATTCTTCGATTTCCGCGCCTTGGTCCATGATAACATGGACATCCAGCTCGTTCCGATCCTGATAGGTGCCGAGCAGATCCTTGATTTCGTTTGCGACATCCGCCGTGTTCGCTTCTTGGCTTTTGACGACTTCCAAGACGTAGCTCGGTTCCCCGTTATACCGGGTAATCTCGTTCTGCGACGAAACCGTCGCGATTTCGGCGATATCCGAAAGCTTCGTTGTGGCGGCCGCCGCCTGCGAATTCGGAGCTCCCGCGCCTTGCGGCTGAGCGGCGGCAGCATTCAGCTGCAAATTCTCGAGCCGCTCGAGCGAACGGACGCCGCCGGTAAGACGGATCGGAATCGTTGTCTCGTCCTGGGTCAAGCTGCCGAGCGGAAGCGCGTACTCCAGCGATTGAATGGCGGTCTTGATCGAGCTTAACGATATCCCGAGACGACCCGCCTTTTCTTTATCCACGACGATGTTCAACCGATCGGACGACGTTCCTTTCAGCGTTACGGAACTGACGCCGTCGAGCCTTTTCAATTTCGGGACGATTTCGGTTTCCAGCTTGTTCTCCAATGCTTGCGAATTGCCGTTATCGGCGAACACGGCCGCTTGGTAGATCGGCGCCGCTCCCACGGACAGACGCTGGACGGTGACGTCCGCCTTGTCCGGAAGATCGAGCTTGTCGATCGCGCTCCCGATGTCGCCGACCAGCTTCTCCATATCGGATCCGAACGGAAATTGGATCGAGATGCTGGCTGCATTCTCCATCGAGGTACTCGTCAAGGAATCGTAATTTTTGAAGCCCTTCAAGCTATCCTCGATGGGCTTCGTGATTTCGGTTTCGATCTCCTCGGTCGACGCGCCCGGATTCACCGCTTGGATGAACACGGCCGGAAAATCCACGTCGGGGAACGTTTGCTGCTTGATTCGGGTCGCCGAGTATAATCCGTAACCGAATACGAGAATACACAGAATAACGACGGCAACGCCGTTCTTCAAACTTATTTTGCTCAGACTGTTCACATGGAACTCTCCTCTCCTATGTCTGAGCGTAGTTTATAACCCTTATTTGTCCTCTCTGTGAATTCGAGATTACAAATTCGGACCTTGGAGGTTGGCGGGAAGCGTCACCGTGAACGTCGTTCCTTCCCCCAGACGGCTCGACACCCGGATCTCGCCGTGGTGAAGGTCGACGATCCGTTTCACGATCGAAAGACCGAGACCGCTGCCTCCGACCTTACGTTCCCTGGACTTGTCCACTTTGTAAAAAGGTTCGAAAATTCGGTTCCGTTCGTCTTCGGGAATACCTTGGCCGCTGTCCGCGACCGCCACCTCGACACGGTCGCCCCGATCGATCGCGCCGATCCGGATCGAACCGCCCCGGTCCGTGAATTTAATGGCGTTGCTGAGCAAATTGTTCCATAGCTGCATAAGCCGATCTTCGTCGGCGGTGATGAAGATAGCCGTCATGTCCAGATCGACGTGCAGATGTTTGGCCGCCCATTGCGGCTCGTAGGCGATGACGACCTTCCTAAGCTGCTCGTCCAATCGATAACGGCGGGGATGAAGCTCAAGGTGCGCGTATTCGAGCGAAGATAATTGAAGAAGGTCTTCGCTGAGTCGCGACAATCGGTCGCTTTCCTCTTCGATAATCGTGAGCAGATGCATCCGGCTTTCCTCGTCCATTTTTTTGTGCTTGAGCGCCTGCGTGAAGCCCTTAATGGACGTCAAGGGGGACTGAATCTCATGGGACACGTCGGACACGAACCGCTGCCTGATCTGTTCCAGCATGCCCAGCTCCTTGGCCATTTCATTGAAGCTGGCGGTTAATTGTCCGATCTCGTCCTTTCGTTTGGTCTTCAAATCGATCCTGAAGTTGCCTTTGGCCATTCGTCGGGCCGCGCGGGTCAGCAGCTGAAGCGGTCTCACGATATATCTCGCCGCGAGCAAGATCAGCAAGCTGCCGAAGAGAAGGACAATCAGCAATTGGGTTCGAATGGCAGTTGCGAATACTTCCAATATTTCTCCTAATGAAGGCGCGATAAATAAGGCATATGGACGACCGTTCACCTCAAAAGGAAGTCCCACCACGATGTTGGCCCCATGGCTGGAACCGCGGCGGTACACTCCCCCTTGTAAAACATGCCGAATTTGGTCTTCGTTTAATTGGATTCGCAGGTGCCCGGATTGCTCGCTTTCATGAAGCGGCTTTCCTTCTCCGTTGTAGATTTGGATCGTATACAGGGAGAGGACTTTCATCCCCCGCACCAGCGCATCGAGATTGCCGGGATCCGATTGCTCATAGGATTGAATGATCGCTTTGCCGCTCGAGATCATGTTATCTTGGACAAGCGTATCGAGCTGATCTTGGTAAAGCCGGCCGGACACGAAGAAGGCCAGAATCAAGCTGCCCATGACGGCTCCCAGAAAAGTAAGGACGACGCGTACGTACAGCGACTTAATCACGGGGCACCTCGAGACGGTAGCCGAGACCGCGGAGAGTGACGATCCTGAAGTCCGCGTAGCCGGCGAACCGTTCCCTCAGCTTTTTGATATGGGTATCGACCGTCCGTTCGTCTCCGTCGTACTCGTAGCCCCAGATTTGCTGGATGAGCATATCCCGGGTGAACAGCTGGCCCGGATTACTGGCCAACGTGTAGATAAGCTCGAACTCCTTCAGAGGGATGGTCGCCGACTGTCCGACATCTTCGAAATGGACTTGGTAGCTGTTCTTATCCAAAACGACGCGGCCGAGCCTGATGATCTGCGATGTGAAGATTCGGTACCGTTTCAGCAGAGCCTTGACCCTCATCACCATCTCCATCGGCTCGAACGGCTTGACCAGGTAATCGTCGGTTCCGATTTGGAAGCCTTTGATCCGCTCCGCAGGTTCGCCCTTGGCGGTGATCATCAGCATCGGCGTGTCGCCGGAATTCCGGATGTTGCGGCCTAATTCCCATCCGTCCATTTCCGGCATCATGACGTCCAGGACGACCAAATCGACGGGATGATCGGCCATGTAATGCCAAGCTTCCCTCCCGTTCGTTTTCTCGATGACCGTCATCCCTTCGTCTTCCAAGTACAGCCGGATCAATTGACGGATATGCGTCTCATCGTCCACGACCAATACGGTAGTCATTGGCTTCTCTCCCAAACCCGGAAATCAAGTGCGAGCGAACCGCGCAAGCAGGCGTTGTTGCCGAGGCCCCAAGGATCATCGACAACCCGCCCGAGCCTCCGCTCCGGTTGCTCCGTCGGAAGCCTGAATCTACCCGCGAAGATCCCTTCCTCGTACCCGATTCCACAGACGATTTCCGATCCTCCCGCTTCGACGGCTCCGATCATCCCTTGTTACCCCCTGTTTGCATGTAATCTTCCATTACATTATAGTCGTTCCCGCAACCAAGGCCATAACGTATCATCCCTGTCCGGGAAGATGCCGTCCTTCGGCCTCTCCGGAATGAGAAAAACCGCTTTGAAGTCGTTGCACGTACACAAGAAAAAGCCTGACGGCGTCCTGACCGATATCCGTGTAAAGGGTACCGGCATACGTTCCGCCAAGCAACGAAATCCTAGAAAGGCCTTTGCGATAGCATACCTTGGTTGGGATACCGTCCGGATATGGCCGTTTCTCGAAACCGTATGCCGGATTCGCCCCGCCGCTCAACTTTAGAGGGAAAACCTCCCAATAATTCCTTTGATTTTGCTAATTTGGGATGTTTTGTGGGAAAACCTCCCGCTAATATCGGTGAAAAACTTCAATTTTGGGTATAAAGCCGGAATTAGATGGAGGTTTTCCTTCTAATCACGCGCTAGTGGCCAATACGCAAAAATAGAGGGAAGTTTTCCCTTTCATCGCCTTGACTGCACGGCACCCGCCCCATCTGAGGCACCACGATCGGAGACCTGCCGACATCAGATTCACGTATGACGCTCATGCGTGCGACTTAACCTGTAAGTCATAAAGCCCGCTTTGCAAGATAAACAGAGCATCGACGGGGAGCGCAAGTCCCATAAACGCCCCCTCTCGCTTCCCCAAAACCGCTCTCTGGAAACTTATACTTTCTATATTGTCAAGTAAAAACGACTTCGTCGTCCTCAAGGGACAGAGATGTCGTTTTTTATCGAAGATCATTCAGAAATGAAAAGACGTGAAACTTATAAATTCTGAATGATTAAAGCAAAGCCGTACCCGGAGATCGGAGTGCGGCTTCTTCGCGCGTTTGTCAGCACTGCAGAGCAGAGGGCAAACACCGGCTTCGAGTCGATCTTACTGCTGTTCGAGAAGATCGATCCATTCGTTGTACTCGTTCTGCAGCTTCACGTACTCCCGCTGCAGCTCCTCATGCTCCCGGCGGAGCGTCCCGAGCTCCGCCTCCAGGCGGTCGGCGCGTTCGGCGAGCTCCCGCGCCACCCGCTCGTGCTCCGCTTGCGAGGCGGCCAGCTCCGCCTCGCGCGCGTCGAGGGCGGCGGCCTGCGCGCGCGCCGCCTCCAGCTCGCGCTCCGCCAGTTCCTTGGCGGCGCCCATGCGCTCTTCCGCCTCCGCCACCTCGGCGAGGCGCGCTTCCAGAGCGGCGGCCAGCTCCGCTGCCTCGCGCCCTTCCCGCTGCGCGGCAGCCAGCTGCTCCTGCAGCCGCGAAGTGCCCGCGCGCGCCGCCTCCAGCTCGCTCTCCGCCAGTTCCTTGGCGGCGCCGATGCGCTCTTCCGCCTCCGCCGCCTCGGCGAGGCGCGCTTCCAGCGCGGCGGCCCGCTCCGCTGCCTCGCGCCCTTCCCGCTGCGCGGCGGCCAGCTGCTCCTGCAGCCGCGCAGCTGCCGTGCGTGCCGCCTGCTCCCGCTCGCCCGCCTCGCGCAGCTGGCGGTTCGCGTCGCCCAGCTCCCGCTCCGCGCGCTCCCGCGCGGCCGTCTGCGACCGCAGCCGCTCCGCCGCCTGGGCGTCGGCCGCTTGCCGCTTGCGCTGATCCTCCGCCGCCGCGCGCCGGAGCTCTTCCGCTTCGCGGCCGGACCGCTGGACGTCCCCTTCCAGCTTGGCGCGCTCCTTCAGCCAATCGACCTCTCGGGCCAGCCATTCCGCTTTCTCGCCCGCCCAAGCGGAGCGCTCCGCTTCCAAAGCGGCACGTTCCTCCGCACAAGACGCGCGCTCGGTCAGCCATGCCTCGCGTTCGGCGGCAAAACCCGCGTCTCGTTCCTCCAGCTGCTTCTCCGCTTCGCGGCGGGTTTCCTCCAGTATGCGGGCATGGCGGGCTTCCAGCTCTTCCGCCTGCTCCCGGAGCTCTTCCCGGTGACGCAGGCGCTCTTCTTCCCGTTCGTTCCAGGCCCGTGCCGCCTCGGCCGCTTGCTCCGCCCGGATTTCCTCCATCCGCTCGGCTGCTTTCGCGCGTTCCGCCTCCGCCGCTACCCGCAGGGCAGCCGTCTCTTCCGCGTGCTCCGAGCGCATTTCCTCCATCCGCTCGGCTGCCTTCGCGCGTTCCGCCTCCGCCGCTACCCGCAGGGCAGCCGTCTCTTCCGCGTGCTCCGAGCGCATTTCCTCCATCCGCTCGGCTGCCTTCGCGCGTTCCGCCTCCATCGCTTCCCGCAGGGCAACCGTCTCCTCCGCGTGCTCCGAGCGCATTTCCTCCATCCGCTCGGCTGCCTTCGCGCGTTCCGCCTCCGCCGCTTCCCGCAGGGCAACCGTCTCCGCGGCGCTCCGTTCCAGCTCTGCGGCCAAACTGTCGCGTTCCGCCTGCACCGTCAGCAGCCTCTCATAGTCGGATCGCAACCGCATCAGCTCGTCGGCCATGTTAATCGCAGCCAGAACAGCCAGCCGGGGCAGGTCCAGCCTCGGATCGCTGACCGAGATCCGGTTGATCTGGTCGTTGACGAAGGCCGCCACTTTCCTCATGTAGTCAGGATTGGAACGACCTTTGAGCGAATATTGCGTACCGTATATGTCAACCGACACACGCGTCAGATTGTCCTCGTTCATGGCGTGTTCCTCCTATAATAGGGAGTTTGACGAAGTCAAACTCTCACTGCTATTAGGGAGTTTGACGAAGTCAAACTCCCTCTGCTTGCCTGTCATCGTTCACAACGAATCCCCGATTATCGAAAAAGCGCAGCGGCATCTTCGGCCGCCTCTCGGCGTCCTGAAGTATTTCGCTGCGCCCTATCCCGTTTCCTGCCTATTTGCGAAGTTCCGCACCGAAAGAATGTTCCAATTCCGCCAGTACCCGGGCATGGGCTTCCGACACTTCTTCATCCGTCAGCGTGCGGTCCCCGTGCCTGTAGACCATCGCTACGGCCACGCTCTTCTTGTCCGGGCCAAGCCGTTCCCCCGTATACACGTCGAAAATCGAGACCGACTCCAGGAGCTCCCCGGCGGCTTTCCGGATCGCTTCCGTGAGGGAAGCGCCTCGGGCGTCCCGATCCACCACGACCGCCAGGTCCCGCTCCACGGAAGGATAACGCGGCAGCGTCCGGTATTCGATGCGCGGGTCGGCCTTACCGTAAACGGCTTCCAGCTCGATTTCCGCAACAAAGGCGTCCGGCAGGTCGAAGCTCCGCTGCAAATCCGGATGGAGCTGTCCGACGTATCCGATCGTGATCGGCCCTCTCTCGGTCTGGAGCAAAACCGCCGCCGTACGGCCGGGATGGAACCCTTCCGGACGTGCCGGCTCGTAGGTCACGGCATCCGCCAGTCCGAGACGGAGGAAAACCGCCTCGAGCAGTCCTTTCGCGTCGTAGAAGTCGGCCGGCTCGGCCTTGCGGTTCCAGCCGGCAGGCGTCAGGCTGCCCGTCAGCAGCAAGGCCAGTCTCGGCTTCTCGCGGGGAAGGCGGGTGAGCGTTGCCTCATCCGTATGGTAGACGCTGCCGATTTCGAACAGCGCCACGTCGTTGTTTTTGCGGGTCAGATTATACGCCGCCGCGTCCAGCAGGCTGGGGAGCAGAACGGTGCGCAGCACGCTTCGCTCCTCGCTCATCGGCATGGCCAGCGCGATCGGTTTCGCTTCCTGCGACAGCTCCGCGAACAACCCCGCCCGTTCGGGAGACGTGACCGAATAGGAGATCGCCTCGTGCAGGCCGGCATGGGTCATCACGCTCCGAAGCTCCCGGCGGATGGCCTGCTCCCGGGTCAGGGCGCCCGTCGTCGTCGGCCCTTCGATCGGCGTCGTCGGGATATCGTCGTAGCCGTACAGGCGGGCCACTTCTTCCACCAGATCGACACTGCGCGTAATGTCCCCGCGTCGGGTCGGCACCGTCACGCGCCATTTGCCGTCTTCCGGCGATTCCGCGCCGAACTCCAGGCGGGCGAACAGCGTTTGCACTTCCAGCGCCGAAAGCGAAGTGCCCAGCATGCCGTTGATGCGACCCAGCGTAATTTCGATCACGGCCGGCTCCGGCTTGCGGGCGAGCGCTTCCGCCACCCCCTCGGCGACATGGCCGCCGGCCAGGCTCGCCATGAGCGCCGCCGCCCGATCCAGCGCCGGCACGACGCGGCCGGGATCGACCTCCTTCTCGAACCGCGCGGATGCTTCCGACCGAAGGCCGAGCAGGCGCGAGGTCTTGCGTACGGAGCTCCCGGAGAATTTGGCCGACTCCAGGATGATATCGGTCGTGGCCGCCGACACCTCGGAATTGGCTCCGCCCATAACGCCGGCGAGCGCGATCGCCTTGTCGGCATCCGCGATGACCAGCATGTCGGGGGCCAGCTTGCGGACTTGTCCGTCCAGCGTCTCCAGCGTTTCGCCTTCACGGGCGAGCCTGACTTCGATCCGGCCCCCGGCCACCTTGGCCGCGTCGAACGCATGCAGGGGCTGGCCGTATTCCAGCATCACGTAGTTCGTAACGTCGACGATATTGCTGATCGGCCGGATGCCCGCGGCGATCAGCCGGTTCTGCATCCAGAGCGGCGACGGTCCGATCTTCACGCCTTTGATGTAACGGGCGGAATAGTGGGAGCACAGTTCGGGGGCGTGTACCGCCACCGAGACGTGATCCGACGTTTTGTCCGCGGACTTGAACAGCTCCCGTTCCGGGTCCGGCAGCTTGACCGGACGGCCGGTCAAGGCCGACGTCTCGTAAGCAACGCCGAGCATGCTCAGGCAATCCGAACGGTTCGGCGTCAAATCGAGCTCCAGGACCGCGTCGTCGAGCGTCAGCACGTCGAGGATTTCCGCACCGACCTGCGTATCTTCGGGCAGCACGAGGATCCCTTCTTGCTGCTCCTTCGGCAGCAGCTTCTCGTTAATCCCGAGCTCTCTCGCGGAACAGATCATGCCCTGGGATTCGACGCCCCTCAGCTTCGCCCTCTTGATATCGAGACCGCTGGGAAGCTTGGCTCCGACGAGCGCGACCGGCACCTTCTGGCCCGCCGCCACGTTCGGCGCTCCGCAGACGATCTGCAGCTCCTCCGCTTGGCCGGCATCCACCGTGCATACGCTCAGCTTGTCGGCATCCGGGTGTTTTTCGCGCGTCTTCACATAGCCGACGACCACCTTGCTCACGCCTTGGTTCCGGGACGGCACGTTGTCGATTTCGATGCCCCCGCGGGTCAGCATCTCGGCCAACTCTTGCGGCGCGATGCCGCTCAAATCGATATATTCGGATAACCACCGGTAAGAAACGTTCATGGGATACTCCCCTCTTTATATGCGATATGCGAAATGAAGTCTGGCGCGCCGTCGTCACATTTTGGCGAATTGGCTGAGGAACCTCAGGTCGTTCGCGTAAAAATGGCGGATGTCGTCGATTTCGTATTTGAGCAGCGCGATCCGTTCGATGCCCATCCCGAACGCGAAGCCGGTTACTTCCGACGGGTCGTAGCCGCCGTGCTCGAGCACCGCGGGATGGATCATGCCGCAGCCGAGAATTTCGATCCAGCCGGTATGCTTGCACATCCTGCAGCCGCGGCCCCCGCATTTCACGCAGGTCACGTCGACTTCGGCGCTCGGTTCCGTAAACGGGAAAAAGCTCGGGCGCAGCCGGATTTGCATTTGGGAACCGTACATCTCGCGCACGAACTGCAGCAGCGTCCCCTTCAGGTCGCTCATCCGGATATTCGGACCGACAACCAGCCCCTCGACCTGATGGAACATGAACGAATGGGTCGCGTCGTCGTCGTCCCGCCGGTACACCTTGCCCGGGCAAATGACCTTCACCGGCGTCTGGCCTTTCATGGCCTGCATCGTGCGGATCTGGACCGGAGACGTGTGCGTGCGGAGCAGAATGTCGTCCGTGATGTAGAACGAATCCTGCATGTCGCGCGCCGGATGGTTTTTGGGCAGGTTCAGCGCCTCGAAGTTGAAATAGTCCGTTTCGACTTCAGGCCCCTCCGCGATCGTGTACCCCATGCCGAGGAAAATGTCTTCGATCTCCTGCGCCACCTTGGTGAGCGGGTGCAGGCTGCCGACCGCGGGCGCTTTGCCCGGCAAAGTGACGTCGAGGGTTTCCGCCTGCAAGCGGCGGGCCGTCTCGGCCCGGTCAAACGCTTCCTGTTTCCGCGCGAGCACTTCTTCGATCGCCGCCCGCACGTCGTTGGCGACTTGGCCGATGATCGGACGCTCCTCCGCGGACAATGCGCCCATGCCCCGCAGAATCTCCGTCAGCTGGCCTTTCTTGCCGAGGTAATGCACCCTCAGGTCGTTCAGCGAAGCCGCGTCCTCCACGGTCTGCAGCCGGTCCAGCGCTTCCGCGCGAAGCGCCTCCAATCGGTCTTTCATTGTTTTTCTCTCCTTTGAATAAACTTCAATGCCAGTTGTTCGGGGCCCCCGCTCGTTTTTCCCCAAAAAGCGAAGAAATTCTCTGTTGCGGATGGGGTGAGCCCCCGTTATCCATTCAAAACAAAAAAGATCCTTTCTCCCATAAGGGACGAAAGGACCGTGGTACCACCCTTGTTGGAACGCTTCGGCTTATCCGGCCGTCCGGCGCCGACAACGATTCGGCTCGGTCACAGCATTCCCGCTTGACGCGGCGTAACGGGCCGCTGCCGGTTCCCTCTACTTGCTTGCCGAACGCTAGACGCGTCCGCCGTTTCAAGGGACTGCTCCGGAGTGAATTTGGGCAGCCTGGATTCCTAGGAACGCTCGCAGTCTCCGGCGTTCCCTCCCTGCAGGAAGGCGCTGCTTACTTGTCTCCATCGATGCATTTGCTCGATTTACAGCCATTATAGGCGAAGTCGGCGGCGGAGGCAAGCGGACCCTCGCCCTGTTCCCGCCAAGCGGAGTGCCGGAGCGAGCCGATGCCTCCGCCAAGCGGCAGGGCGGAGCCGATCGCCGCGGTGACGAAGGCTTTCGCCAGGCGGCATGCCTCCGGAGCCGCCAGTCCTCGCGCCAGTCCCGCGGCGACGCTTGACGCGGTCGTGCAGCCGGTACCGTGCGTATGCGGAGTCGGAATCCGCGGCGCGCGGAACCAGCGCGGTTCGTCTTCCCTGCCGACCAAGACGTCCGCCGATTCGCTTCCCGGCCGGTGTCCCCCTTTGAGCAGCACGAACCGGGAGCCGAATCGGAGAAGCTCGCGGGCAAGCGTCTCCATCTCCTGTTCGGTACGCACCTCTGACTCCGGGACGCGATTGCCCAGCATGGCGCAAGCCTCCGGAATGTTCGGCGTCACGACTTCCGCGAGCGGGAGCAGCAGCCGGATCATGGCTTCCCACGCGTCCCCTCCGGTTAACGCCGATCCGCCTTTCGCACGCTTTACCGGATCGACCACGAGCCGCTCGACCCCGTAACGGCGGCATATCCCAGCCACCCGTTCGACGATCTCCGCAGTCGGGAGCATGCCGGTTTTGACGGCGTCCGCGCCGATATCCGACAGCACACTTTCCATTTGCGCTTCGACCATGTCGGGCGACGCCGGCTCGATCCGCTGCACGCCCAAGCTGTTCTGCGCGGTCAAAGCCGTGATCGCGCTCATGCCGAAAACGCCGAGCTCCTGAAACGTCTTGAGATCCGCCTGCACGCCGGCTCCCCCGCCGGAATCCGAGCCCGCGACGGTGAGCGCGAGCGGCGCCGCCCCGCCCCTCATCCCGCGGCTCCCTTCCTGCGGGTAAAGCGGTCCGGGGCGAAGGCGTTCCCGTAAGCGGCGCCGGCGCCTTTTCCATCCAACATATCCCCCACCAGCGCCGCGGTGGCCGGACTCAGCAGGATGCCGTTCCGGTAATGTCCGGCCGCTACGATCACTTCGGGAACTTCCGGAACCGGGCCGATCAGGGGCCAGCCGTCCCGGGTGGCGGGCCGGAGTCCCGCCCAGCTCCGAAGCGGGCCGACTCCCGCCAAGAACGGAAACATCCTTCCGGACCATCGCGTCAGCCTTCCGATCCCTTGCGCCGTCACCGACCGCTCGAATCCGGCCACGTCCTCCGACGCCCCGCATACGAGGCTTCCGTCGTTTTTGCCGACCCAATACGCCTGGCTGGAAAACACCATGTGACGAACCTCGGACGCGGCTCCTTCGTAGGCGCAGATTTGTCCCCGCACCGGATGAACCGGGATGGATAGCGGCAGCCAGCGCGCCCAGGAAGCGCTCCAAGCTCCCGTGCAGAGCACGGCGCGGCCGGCCGACAGCTTGCCCAGCCGTTCCGTCGCGAGGGATACGCCCGCTTCCCGGACGATTTCGAAATCGGTCACGTCCCCCGCGTTCCCGAGCAGCGCGACGCCGGACCGGCGGCAGGCTTCCTCGAGCGCCCGCACGAGCTTCGGCGCCTGCACGTGGCTTTCAGCCGGGCACCAGAGGCCGCCGGCCGCACCGGCCGCAAGCCGCGGCTCCAGACGCCGCAGCGCGTCCGCATCCACCAGCTCGCACGACGCTCCATACGCGAGCTGCCATGCCGAGCGGCTCAGAAGCGGAAGCAAGTCCGCCTCGTGCAGCGCCACCCCCAAGCTTCCCGTACGGCGCAATTCGGCGTCCATGCCGGACGTCTCCTCGATTTCCCGTACGAATTCGGGGTACATCGACAGGCTGTCCAGGCATAACCGGAAAAACGGATCCGGACCTTCCGGATTTTCCGAGTACGGGGCGAGCATGCCGGCGGCCGCTCCCGAAGCCTGGCCGCCGAAGCCTTCCTTCTCCACCACCGTGACGCGGAAGCCCCGTTTCGCCGCCTCCCATGCGGCAGCCAGCCCGATGATGCCGCCGCCGACGACGAGAACGTCCGAACCGGCCATTAGGCACCGGCCCTTTCCGCTTCGGCCGGCACGGCGCCGAAGCCGTGCGGGATGCCTTCCGCGGGGCTGCTGGCCGAAGCGTATTTTTTCTTCGGAATCCGGCCGGCCAGCCATGACAGCCTTCCCGCTTCGACCGCCAGCTTCATCGCCCGCGCCATCGAGACGGGATCCCGGGCTTTGGCGACCGGCGTATTGACGAGGACGGCGGCAGCCCCCAGCTCCATCGCTTGGGCCGCGTCGGCGGCCGACCCGATTCCGGCGTCGACGATGACGGGAACGCCGGCTTGCTCCGCGATCAAGCCGATCGCGTACGGGTTGAGGATGCCGAGCCCCGTCCCGATCGGCGCCCCCCCGGGCATGACCGCCGCGGCTCCCGCTTCCTCCAGCCTGCGGCATGCCACCGGGTCGTCGGACGTATAAGGGAGCACCACGAATCCTTCTTTGACGAGCCTTTCCGTCGCCCGCAGCGTTTCCATCGCGTCCGGGAGCAGCGTCCGAGGATCCGCGGCGATCTCGACCTTGATCCAATGGCCAAGGCCCGCCTCCCTGGCCAGCCGGGCGATCCGCACCGCCTCGTCCGCGTTGCCCGCCCCCGAAGTGTTGGGCAGATAGACGTATCCGCCGTCTTCCACGTGCTGCAGCATGGAGTCGTCCTCCACCGCGTCCAGATTGACCCGCCGGACCGCGAACGTGATCACTTCCGCGCCCGAAACGTCCAGCGCTTCCCGCAGCACGGCGGGACTCGGGAACCTGCCCGTTCCCAGGAACAGCCTGGACGAAAGCGCTCGGCCTCCAATCACCAAAGGATCCCCGTTTTCAATGACCTGCGGCATCCTTCATCCTCCTCCCACGAAATGGACGAACTCGACGGTCGCCCCGGCCGGCAGCGCCGTCGTCCGCCATTCCGCTTTCGGCACGATCGCGCCGTTCATTTCGGCCACCACCCGTTTCTCCGCCAGTCCGAGCTGTGCCGCCAATTCCCACAGGCTTCCGGCAGAAGTGGGTTTCGCCTGGCCGTTGACGGTAACCGTCCTCAGCGCATCCGGTCCGGCGCCGGCCGCCTTCGCTTCGGAGCATTCTTCGATCCTCGCCAGAAGCCGCCTGCAAACCGCCTCGGGATCGGGACTTCCGACGACGGCGGACACGGCGCACAGCCGGGTCGCACCCGCCGCGAGCACCTCCCCCGCGTTGTCCGGCGTAATCCCCCCGATCGCCACGAAAGGAATGCTCCGGATTTCGGCGGCCGCCTGCGCCACGTAAGCGGTCGTTACCGCCGCGCGGCCCGGCTTCGTCCCCGTCGGAAAAACGGGACCGACGCCGATATAGTCCGCTCCCTGCCTCTGCGCTTCCCGCGCTTGCTCGATCGAATGGGTGGAAATCCCGATGATCCGATCCGGGCCGAGCAAGCTTCTGGCTGCCGCGAGGGGCAGGTCGTCCTGACCGAGATGGACGCCGTCGGCGTCCACGGCCAGCGCTACGTCGGGATGGTCGTTCACCACGAACGGAACCCCGTAAGACCGGGTCAGCTCCCGGAGCATTTTCGCCTTCTCGAGCAGCTCCCGCTTGGACGCGTTCTTATCCCGCAGCTGCAGGAAATCGGCGCCTCCCCTCAGGGCGGCTTCCATCACCTCGCGAAGCGTCCGCCCCGGATGATAATTTTCGCCCGTGATGACGTACAGCCTGAAGTCCTTCATTCTGCCCACGCCGGTTCCCTCCTCTCTTGCAAGTATTCCTGGCATAGACGGATCGCCCGTTCTTCGTCCGCCGTCCCTTGGACCAGCGCCCGTCCGTCACTGAAGAGAACGATGCGTTCGCCTCCGGGCACGGACCATTTCAGCAAATAGGCATTGTCGGCGAGCAACTCGCCGTCCGATCCCGCCAGCCGAGACCGGGCTTCAGCCAGCGGCACGGGTACGGCGAGCGTCACCTGCACGGTATCCCTTCCGCACAGGAGCACGGCGGACGCTCCCGCTTCCCGTTCCATGCCGTGCTTCGTTTCCCCTGCATCCATTCCCGCGCCGCTTCGCTCGCCATCTCCCGGGCCGCTTTCCATGCCCATCCTCAGGCTCCCGTCCGCGACTGCACGCCATCCCGCACCTTCGCCCGCACTCGCGCCCGCTCCGACTATCGCGGCCGAACCGGGCTGTTTTCCCGCCGGGGATCCGCGTTCCGCAGCTGCCCCGGCCGCGCCGCAGACCGGACAGCCTGCCCGAGGCTCGGGCAGCCGGGACTCCCGGACGGAGAAGCTCCAAACGTCCATGCCGATCCAGCTTCGGCGCATGAGGCTGCGTCTGCCCGACAGCCATTTGAGGGCTTCGGCGGCTTGAAGCGCCGCGATCATTTCCACCGCGGGCGAAATAACGCCGACTGCGTCGCAGGTCCGGTCGCCGTCCGTTTCGGCGTTATCCCCGCCAATCAGGCAGCGAAGGCAGGCCGTCGCCCCCGGAACAAGCGCCGCGGTCATCCCTTCGGAGCCCGCCACGCCGCCGTAGACAAGCGGAATGCCGCGGTCATAACACGCGTCGCTGAGCGTCAGCCGCGTCTCTGCGTTGTCGGTGCCGTCGAGGACGAGATCGATCCCCTCAAGCAATCCATCCACGTTGTGGATTCCGATGTCCGCCACATGAGCTTCGATCCGGATCCCGCCGTTGATTCGCGTCAGCTTGCCGGCGGCCGCAACCGCCTTGGGCAAGGCGGCTCGCGCGTCCTCCTCGTCGAACAGCGCCTGCCGCTGCAGGTTGCTCGGCTCCACGTAATCGCGGTCGACGAGCCGGACGGTGCCGACTCCGGCCCGGACCATGTGCTGGGCGAGCGACGCCCCGAGGGCGCCAGTGCCCGCGATCAGCACGGCGCCAACCCCCAGACGACGCTGCCCTTCCGCGCCGATGGGCGCGAATCGGATTTGCCGGGAGTAGCGTTCCTCCCGGGACACGTCGTCAAGCATAGATCCGGCCCCCGGATTGTTTGAACGACTCGGCCTTCTCCTTCATGCCGGCTTCGATCGCTTCCTCATTCTCCAGCCCGTGCTCCGCCGCATAATCGCGGATATCCTGGGTGATCCGCATGCTGCAGAATTTCGGCCCGCACATCGAGCAGAAATGCGCCGTCTTGGCCGCCTCGGCGGGCAGCGTTTCATCGTGGTAAGACATCGCCCGCTCGGGATCGAGGGACAGATGGAACTGGTCTCTCCAGCGGAACTCGAACCGCGCCTTCGACAAGGCATCGTCGCGGGTGCGGGCGCGCGGATGCCCTTTGGCGAGATCCGCGGCATGGGCCGCGATTTTGTAAGCGATGACGCCGTCCTTGACGTCTTCCTTGTTCGGAAGCCCCAAATGCTCCTTCGGCGTCACGTAGCACAGCATCGAAGTGCCGAACCAGCCGATCATCGCCGCCCCGATCGCGGAAGTGATATGGTCGTAGCCGGGCGCGATGTCCGTCGTCAGCGGCCCGAGCGTGTAGAACGGCGCCTCCTGGCAGATTTCCATCTGGAGGTCGACGTTTTCCTTGATCAGGTGCATCGGCACGTGGCCCGGTCCTTCGATCATCACCTGCACGTCATGCTTCCAGGCGATTTGCGTCAGCTCCCCGAGCGTGCGGAGCTCGGCGAATTGCGCTTCGTCGTTGGCGTCCGCGATCGAGCCCGGCCGAAGGCCGTCCCCGAGGGAGAAGGCGACGTCGTAAGCTTTCATGATTTCGCAGATCTCTTCGAAATGCTCGTAGAGGAAATTTTCCCGGTGATGCGCGAGACACCAGGCCGCCATGATGGAGCCTCCGCGCGACACGATGCCGGTGACCCGCTTGGCCGTCAGCGGGATATACCGCAGCAGAACGCCCGCGTGGATGGTGAAATAGTCCACGCCCTGCTCGGCCTGCTCGATGAGCGTATCGCGGAACACCTCCCAGGTAAGGTCCTCCGCTTTCCCGTCCACTTTTTCGAGCGCCTGGTAAATGGGAACGGTGCCGACGGGCACGGGGGAGTTGCGGATGATCCATTCGCGGGTGGTATGGATGTTTTTGCCCGTGGACAAGTCCATGATCGTATCCGCGCCCCAGCGGGTCGCCCACGTCATTTTCTCGACTTCCTCCTCGATGGACGAAGCCACGGCGGAGTTGCCGATGTTCGCGTTGATTTTCACGTGGAAACGGCTGCCGATGATCATCGGCTCGCTCTCCGGATGGTTGATATTCGCCGGGATGATGGCTCTCCCCCGCGCGACTTCGGAGCGAATGAACTCCGGATCCATGCCTTCGCGGATCGCGATGAACTCCATCTCGGGCGTGATGATGCCTCTGCGCGCGTAGTGCAGCTGGGTGACGTTCCGGCCCGGTTTCGCGCGGAGCGGACGGCGCGTGAGGCCCGGAAAACGCTCCGCGCCCTTCTCCTTCGCCCGCTCCTCCGTGGCGAACCCATTGTCCTCCGGCTTGATCCCGCGCCCGTCATAGGCTTCGGTATCGCCGCGCTCGGCGATCCATGCGCTCCGCAAGGCAGCCAGCCCTTGGCGGACGTCTGCCCGGTACCCCTCCTCGGTGTAAGGCCCGCTGGTATCGTAAACCCGAACCGGCTCGTTGGGCTGCGGTGTCCCGTCCCTTCCCCGGCTGTCGGCCAGCGCGATTTCCCGCATCGGAACGCGGATGTCTTCCCTGGATCCTTGCACGTACGTTTTGCGGCTTCCCGGCAGCGGCTCGGTCAAGATGGACATAAAAAAACCTCCCGTGACATTCGAATTTTCGGAATGTCCCCTAGGAGGCCTCGATTGGAAAATGGTAAAGTGCGAGCGTGGGGATACCTGGATCGCCGGAAGCCGCTGCGATAATGGCCTTTTTTTCTTCGGCCGCTTATCGTATAACGTTTTCCGGCGCCGCTCCTTGGAGCGGGATTTCCCCGCGACGGCACAACGGCCGACGACGAGAAAAGCCGCCCCGTACGGAGCGGCTTGAGGTGTCGAAGTCCCTGCGGGCGGAGAACGGACGATGCCTGGGGCATACGTGTTCCGACCGCAAACGGATGACGCGCGCAAACCCACTTCCCTACGCTGGCATAACCCAGATCAGGTTCAGAGGGACCAAGGCGACTGCCTTATCTCAGCCCTTGCGGGCGCCCCTAGTGGAATTCCTAGTGTGACTCTACACCTGTCGGGTATGTCTTGTCAACAACGGAAGTGCGAAGCCGCATTCATTCATTTCCGTAAAGCGTTTGAATCCTTTGAAATAACGGAAGTTGAAGGAGCAAGAATTCATTGGATCCCCCTGCAAATATACGGGATACGAGCGGAACGGATGCGGATGGAAGAGGCCGATGACGCAAACTCGTCCTCATGGGCATCAAGGGAAACGGAGAAAAAGAGGGGGCATCCCCTCTTTTTTTCGCGCGCTTGTTAACCGCTAGGCCCGCTTCCGCACGAGCGAAACGACCAATGACAGAACGCCGGCCGCGAGTCCCGCGATCGCGAGGGACAAGGTCAACGTGTCGTTGTCCCCGTTGTTCGCGCCATCCGCGGAAGCCGCGCTTCCCGAAGCGGCTCCGTGGCCGTCGTTCCCGCCAGCGGCGGCCGTGACCTTCGTCACGGAAGCGGGCGTGTCGGCGTCCGCCGGGCCGGTCCAGTCCACGACGCTGCCGTCCGCGTACGTTTGATGGGCTTTCCACACCAGTTCCTTGGCGTCTTCCGCCACTTTGCCCTGGAAATTGAATTGGCCGAACTCCGTGGGGCCGAACCCGGGACCTGTCGTCTTCCACGTCACGGCCGTGATTTTGCCGTCTGCGTTCTTCTCGAGCTCATACGTCCAATCCGGCTTCGGCTCGAACCGCGACACATTGACGCCGTCCGGCACCTCCACCTTCACTTGGGTCGTCGCGACTTCTTTCTCCGTCGGCACGCGCAGCGTAAACACCTGATAGGAGTTCGCGGGCACTTCCTTCGGCTGGACCGTCACGTGCGCGCTGGCGATTCCGCCGAACGCGAGGGAAAACAGGAGTACGAATACGGTGATGACACTTTTTTTCACTGGGCATCTCAAACCTTTCATCTCTCAAAATCTTACAGTCCCCAGTATAGCGGCACTCCCGCCCGAGCACATGACTCGAAAGAGTCAGTTCGACCGAAAAGTTTGTGAACGAAAGTACGTAGCGGTACTCCGTTTCACGACTACAGTTCACGTGCCTCTCCGCCGCTATTTCGCACACGCGCGCGCCGCCGTATCCGTCAGATTAGTGCCTCTCCGCCGCTATTTCGCACACAAGCCGCCGTATCCGTCAGATTAGTGCCTCTCCGCCGCTATTTCGCACACGAGCCGCCGTATCCGTCAAATTAGTGCCTCTCCGCCGCTATTTCGCACACGAGCCGCCGGTACCGTCAAATTAGTGCCTCTCCGCCGCTATTTCGCACACGAGCCGCCGTATCCGTCAGATTAGCGCCTCTCCTCCGCTATTTCGCACACGAGCCGCCGTATCCGTCAGATTCGTGCCTCTCCGCCGCTATTCCGCACACGCGCCGCCGTATCCGTCAGATTAGCGCCTCTCCTCCGCTATTTCGCACACGAGCCGCCGGATCCGTCAGATTCGTGCCTCTCCGCCGCTATTTCGCACACAAGCCGCCGTATCCGTCAGATTCGTGCCTCTCCGCCGCTATTCCGCACACGAGCCGCCGTATCCGTCAGATTCGTGCCTCTCCGCCGCTATTTCGCACACAAGCCGCCGTATCCGTCAGATTCGTGCCTCTCCGCCGCTATTTCGCACACGAGCCGCCGTCTCCGTCAAATTAGTGCCTCTCCGCCGCTATTTCGCACACGAGCCGCCGGAACCGTCAAATTAGTGCCTCTCCGCCACTATTTTGCACACGAGCCGCCGTATCCGTCAGATTCGTGCCTCTCCGCCGCTATTCCGCACACGAGCCGCCGTATCCGTCAGATTCGTGCCTCTCCGCCGCTATTCCGCACACGCGCCGCCGTATCCGTCAGATTAGCGCCTCTCCTCCGCTATTTCGCACACGCGCCGCCGTATGGGTCAGATTAGTGCCTCTCCGCCGGTTCCTTCCGCCGCCTTCACCGAATTCACCGCCTTCGGCACCTTCTAGCCCGCTCCTCCCACGCCTCTCTCGCGAAGCTTACCCCTCCGGGTCCACTAACCCTCGTTCGTACGCGTATCTCGTCAACTGCACCCGGTTGTCGAGATGGAGCTTCTGCAAAATGTTTTTGAGATGGTTTTTGACCGTGTGCTCCGATAGGCCGAGGGCATCGGCGATTTCTCGGTTTTTCCGACCGCTGGCAACCTCCAGCAGGATTTCGCGCTCGCGAGGAGTCAGCTCTTCCGCCGTCCGCACATTAGGCGCCTCACCGGACGGCGGGGCCATGGAAGCCTTCCGCGCGCCGAATTCCCGCAAAATCGACAAGGCGAGATCCGGGTTGAGCGGAGCCTCGTCGCAAGCGACCGCCCGCAAATAATCGCGCCACGCCGACGGATTCAAGTTTTTGAGCAAATAGCCTTGCGCGCCCTTCTTGAGCGCTTCGAACAAGTGGGCGGCATCGTCCGACACGGTGACCATGACGATTTTCGTCTGCGGGCGGGCGGTTTTAATCGCCTTCACGGCCTCGAAACCACCCATGCCCGGCATGTGGATGTCCATCAGGATCAGATCGGGAAGCAGCCGGCCTGCCAAATGCACGGCCTCTTCCCCGCTGGCGGCTTCGCCCGCGATCTCGAACGCGGGGTCGGCCGACACGATCTCCCGCATTCCTTCCCTCGCATGGCGGTGATCGTCTGCCAGCAACACCCGGATCGGCCCCGTCACGCCGGTCCCTCGGTCATCCCGTGCCTCCTTCATGTCATATCCCCCCGTTCTCCCTACTCCCGCGGACCTTCGTCATTCGTGTATCGCACGCCCTGTTCCCCGCTTTTCCCAAGCCACCGTGATCCCGGCTTTTCTCCAATCTCCTACTCCCCCGGACCTTCGTCATTCGTGTATCGCACGCCCTGTTCCCCGCTTTTCTCAAGCCTCCGTCATCCCGGCTTTTCTCCAATCTCCTACTCCCGCGGACCTTCGTCATTCGTGTATCGCACGCCCTGTTCCCCGCTTTTCCCAAGCCTCCGTCATCCCGTCTTTGTTTTCCTCCCTTTCCGAGCTACCGTCATCCCGGCTTTTCTCTTTCTCCCGGCTTCGCGATCTCCACGACGGTCCATCCCGCCTTGCGTTCGGCCGCGAATGTCCAGCCCATTCGCTTGGCCCGGTCCCGCACCATGCGCAATCCGAAGCGGCCATGCACGGACAGCGGGTCCCCCGCGAAGCCGACGCCGTCGTCTTCCACCGTGCAGCGGAACCCGCCCTCCCCCATGGTCTCTCCCCTCACGAACACGCGGGTCGCCCGGGCGTGCTTGCGGACGTTGATCAACGCTTCCCGCAGGCAGGCGTGCAGTTCGTTCTTCTCCTTGCCGGTCAATTCCTCGTCCCGAATCGACCAGTGAAACTCGGCCCGCGCCTCCGTCACGTTCGCCGTGTCCTGGAGCAGCTCCCGCAGGGGCACGACCCACGCTTCCTCCGCGGAAGTAGGCGGCATCCGCAAGTTCGCGATGGCTTGCCGCACATCCTCGTGCATGATTCGGACCGTCTCCTTCAGTTCACCGGACAACTCGAGCACCCGGCTCTCGCCCAAAGGAGCCGTCCGGTCGAGCTTGTCCAGCTTCACCGCGAGCAGAAACAGCGACTGCGCGATGCCGTCATGCAGCTCGCGGGCCAGCTTCTCCCGCTCCTCGAGCGCGCCGCTGAGCGTCCGTTCCCGCTGCAGAGCGGCCTGAAACTGCTCCAACCTGGCGAACAGCCCCCTCACGACCGTGAGCGTCACTCCAAGCACGATGAACGGCGCGAGGAGATTGCCCAGTTCCATGGACATGAAGGAAAGCAGAAACGTATGCCGGACGTACTCCCACAGCCCGATCGTCAGCGTCGGAATGAGCAGGATCAGCCATTTGAGCCTTCGGTCCTGGGCAAGCCGTTTCATGTCCATCCCCCATATCCGCCAATTAATAAATCCGGAACGTCGTCTCCCGTTCCAATTCGTTGCCCTTCGCGTCCGTTACGAAAATCTGCGCCTTCCACTCGGAAGCGAAAGGAAGAAACGGCCCTTGCACCCGGTACGCATATTTCGCAAAATCCGGATAGGCGTCGATCTCCTCGTCCTTGTAGGGCTCGACCGGCACCGCGATCGCCCCGACATCCGGGCGGTCGACCGGCAGAAGCTTCAGCTGCACTTGCTTCGGCGCGCCGTCTTTCTCCGGGAGCCATATTTTCAATATGAATTGATTGTCGCCAGGCGCATTCGGCGTGATGCGGAGCGTCACATGCATGTCGGTGCCCATTTGGTGAAAATGGAGCGGTTCGTTATTCGGCAGCGGGGTTTGGTAGGTCAAAATGCCGACGACAAACACGATGGCCGCGAGCAGCCCGACGTCCGTCTTCAGCATCGTCCCGTGCGGCAGATCCCCCCGCTTCAGCCGAAGCCGGATGAGCAGCGCCGTGACGGCGACCAGCACGGACAGCCCGATTTTGGCGATCAACCACTTCCCCCATAAGGTGTACCGCAAATATTCCAGCGAGGGCAGATACGACAGCGTCGCCAGCACCCCCGTGACCCACAGCGCAAGAAACGAGAGTAACGCCCATCGGGAAAACGCGAGCGCGAACCGCCCCGCCTCCGGCCTTTCTTTCTGCCAGACGGCCATAAGCAGCACGAGTCCGCCCCCCCATAGGGACGCCGCGCACAGATGAACGTAGTCCAGCCCGATCGTATACGCCTTCGGGCTGAAAGCGGCCGCGTGACCCGACCAAGCCTCGATCCCAAGGAACACGGCCGCCCAGAATACCCGGCCCGCAGCCCCGATCCCGGCCAGCAGCGGCGCCGCGAACGCGAGCAGCAGCTCGGCGGCGTACAGCCTTCCGACCGTCGTATCCTTCAGAATTCGCAGCCACTCGGAAAGCGGCTCGTCCTGGGCCAAATCCATCAGGCTCATCGCGACATAAGCCAGCGTAGCGATCAGCGTATACTTCCCGGCGAACCCGAGCAGCCGTTCCCTTGCCTCCCGTACGACGGGAGAAGCGTTGCGCATGAGGCTCCACAAGACAAGTCCCGCCGTACCCAGCAACCCCGCGTAATAGGCGATCCGCGTGGCATAAACAAGAAATTCGCGGTCCGTCGCGCTCGCCCCGCCGTGATGGTGGCCGACCTGGGCATGAGGATCGAGCTCGCCGGCATCCGGCAGCGAGGCCGGCTCTCCGACCGTGAATACGAACGCTCCCGACACGGGATGCCCGTCCGCGGAGATCACGCTGTAGGTAACGGTGTAATGGCCCTCCCCGAGCTTCGGAAGCGCGAGCCGCAATCCCTTGCCTTCGTCGAAGCGTTCCGGCTCCGCTTTCGTCACCGGCCGGGAAGATTCGTCCAGTACGGTCAGCTTGTAGCCGCCCGTGTCCAGCCTTTCGTTAAAAGTGACTTCGACGGACGGCGGGCTTGCGTCCATTCGGTCTCCGGCCGCCGGCAGCGTCCGGACCAGCTGCGCGTGGGCGCCGGCGGTCGGAAGCAATCCCGCGAGCCCCAGCCACAGCATCGCAGCGCACGCCGCGATCCACCTCGCGAAACGTGCCGAAGCCGGCGTTGAATAACCTCGAACAATCCCGTATTTTGACAAGAATGCTTCCTCCCTCTCCCTCTGGCTCGCGATTGCTCGCACTCCGGGACTCCGGCACCAAAGTTGGACCGCAATATTGACGAAAACTATATATTGTTATAAATTCACTTAGCGAGACCAATATCTTGTGTTATCTTTGGACGGAGGTTTGACGGACTTGACGTTTCCTTATGGCGATAAATCATCGGCAGCCCTCCGCCGGCCAAGCAATATCATCGTACCCGAACGGAATCGCCGCTTCAACCGGATCGGCGCGGCGAAATCGCCGGGACGTCCGGGATTCCCGAACCGCAGGAAGGAGAACACCGCGTGACCCCCTTGGTCGTCTACGATTCTTTGACCGGCAACGTTCAAAGATTCGTGCGCAAACTCGGATGCCGGAACGTCAAGCTCGACGAATCTCTCCGGGTGCACGAACCTTTCGTTCTCGTTACATATACGATCGGCAACGGCCAAGCCCCGCTGTCGACGCTTCGTTTCCTGCAGGAGAACAGCCGTTACCTGATCGCCGTCGCGTCCAGCGGCAACCGGAACTGGGGCAGCAACTACGCGCGAGCCGCGCACGTCATTTCAACCCGATTCAGCGTCCCCGTGCTCCACACCTTCGAACTGGCGGGCACCGAGGAAGACGTGGAACAATTCCTGAAGGAGGCGGACCGCTATGGCCCATCGCATTCCCAAATGGATCGAGCTCAATAACGAGATCATGATCCAGAAAAACGGCGTCTACCAATTCGAGAAAGACCGGGAAGCCGTCAAAAGCTATTTCATCGAGTACGTGAACCAGAATACCGTTTTTTTCCACGATCTCAAAGAGAAACTCGATTATTTGATCGAAAACGACTACTACGAGCGCGAATTTCTGGACAAGTACACGTTCGACCAGATCAAGGCCGTGTACGACGCCGCCTACGCGAAGAAATTCCGTTTTCCCTCGTTTATGAGCGCTTTTAAATTTTATAACGACTACGCCCTCAAAACGAACGACAACAAGAAAATCCTCGAGCGGTACGAAGACCGGTTGTCCGTCATGGCCCTGTATTTGGCGGACGGCGATTTCGAGAAGGCGATGAGGCTAGTCCGCCTGTTCATCAACCAGGAGTTCCAGCCCGCCACGCCGACGATGCTGAACGCGGGACGCAAGCGGAGAGGAGAGCTCGTCAGCTGTTTCCTGCTCGAAGTGAACGACTCGCTCAACGACATTTCCAAGGCGATCGACCTGTCGATGCAGCTGTCCAAAATCGGCGGAGGCGTCGCGCTCAACCTCTCCAAAATCCGTGCGAAAGGCGAAGCGATCAAGCAGATCGAGAACGCGACCAAAGGCGTCGTCGGCGTCATGAAGCTGCTCGACAACGCGTTCCGCTACGCGGACCAGATGGGTCAGCGCCAGGGCAGCGGCGCCGTGTATCTCAACGCGTTCCACGCGGACATCAACGATTTCCTGGAGACGAAGAAGATCAATGCGGACGAGGACGTTCGGGTCAAAACGCTGTCGATCGGCGTCGTCCTTCCGGACAAAGTGATCCAGCTGGCGCGCGAGGACAAGGACATGTACGTGTTCTACCCGTACACGGTGTTCAAGGAATACGGCGTGCACCTCGACGACATGAACATTTCCGAAATGTACGACGAGCTCGCGGACAATCCGAACGTGCGCAAGGAGCGGATCAATCCCCGCAAGCTGCTCGAGAAGCTGGCGATCCTTCGGTACGAATCGGGCTACCCGTACATCATGTTCCAGGACAACGTGAACAAGGTGCATGCGTTAAACGAGCTTTCCCCGGTCAAGTTCAGCAACCTGTGTTCCGAAATCCTGCAGGTGTCCCAGGTGTCCACTTACACGGACTATGGCGTCGAGGATGAAATCGGTCTCGACATCTCCTGCAATCTGGGCTCCCTGAACATCGCGAACGTCATGGACAACAAGTCCATCGAAGAGTCGGTCAAACTCGCCGTCGACGCGCTGACCGTCGTCAGCCGGAGCACGAACATCAAGAACGCGCCCGCGGTGAAACGCGCGAACGAGCTCATGCGCTCGATCGGTCTTGGAGCGATGAACCTGCACGGCTATCTTGCCCGCAACAAAATCCAGTACCAGAGCGAGGCGGGCCGGGATTTCGCGAACGTTTTCTTCATGATGGTCAACTACTACTCCATTCAACGATCCATGGAGATCGCGCGGGAGACGGGCAGCACGTTCCACGGCTTCGAGAAATCGACGTACGCGACGGGCGAATATTTCCGCAAATATCTCGAAACCGACTATGCCCCCGTTCATGCTCAAGTGGCCGCGTTGTTCGAAGGCATCCGGATTCCGACGCGGGAAGATTGGCGGATCCTGATGGAGCAGGTTCGGGAGCACGGACTTTACCACAGCTACCGTCTCGCGATCGCTCCGAACGGCTCGATTTCGTACGTACAGTCCGCGACGGCTTCCGTCATGCCGATCATGGAAAAAATCGAGGAGCGGACGTACGGCAATTCCAAAACGTACTATCCGATGCCCTACATGGCGGCCGAAAACTGGTTCTACTTCACCGACGCCTACGACATGGGCATGTACGCCGTCGTCGACATGATTTCGACGATCCAGCAGCACGTCGACCAAGGCATCAGCTTCACGCTGTTCCTGAAGGACACGATGTCCACCCGCGACTTGACGAAGATCGACCTGTATGCGCACCACAAAGGCATCAAAACGCTCTACTACGCCCGCACCAAGGATACCTCGCAGGACACTTGCCTGTCCTGTGTCGTCTAAGCAGGAGGAGAACCGAACATGAACGCCGTATTCGACGCCGCAGACTGGTCCCGCAAAGAGGACGATTTCACGCAGCTGTTCTACGACCAGAACCGCAGGCAGTTCTGGCTGCCCGACGAGATCAGCCTGAACGGCGACCTGCTGACTTGGAAAGCGCTGAGCGATCAGGAGAAAAACGTGTACAAAAAAGCGCTGGCCGGCCTGACCCTGCTCGACACGGAGCAAGGCAATACCGGAATGCCCCAGATCATGATGCGCGTCAAAGGGCACCAGCGCAAAGCGGTCCTGAACTTCATGGCGATGATGGAAAACTTCGTCCACGCCAAGAGCTATTCGAACATTTTCATGAGCCTCGCTTCGATCGAGGAAATCCGCGACCTGCACGAGTGGGTGAAGAACAACCGGTACCTGCAGAAGAAAGCGAAAATGATCACGAACGTCTACAACGAGATCCGTGACGACGATCCGATTTCCCTGTACAAGGGCATGGTCGCGTCCGTGCTCCTGGAGAGCTTCCTGTTCTACAGCGGATTCTATTACCCGCTGCTCTGCTATGGCCAGGGCCGCCTGATGCAAAGCGGCGAAATCATCAACCTGATCATTCGCGACGAAGCGATCCACGGCGTATACGTGGGCCTTCTCGCCCAGGAAATTTACAACCGCCAGGATGAAGCCAAGCGGGCGGAGCTTCAGGAGTGGGTCCTTCATCTGATGCTCGAGCTGTACGACATCGAGCTGAACTATACGGAAGACGTGTACGACCAAATCGGACTCGCCCACGACGTGAAGAAGTTCATCCGTTACAACGCGAACAAGGCCTTGCAGAATCTCGGTTTCGACAACCATTTTCCGCGGGAGGACATCAATCCCGTCGTGCTGAACGGCCTGAACACGAACACGAAGTCCCACGACTTCTTCTCGATGAAGGGCAACGGCTACAAAATGGCGCTCGTGGAGCCGATCCGCGACGAGGATTTCGTTTTCCCGGCGTAAATTTGGCCCCAAAAGTGAAGAAAAACTCCTTTGAAAAGAACCCAAAAAGGAATCGGTGAAGCATCGAAGGATCTCTTCACTTTTTGGGGATAAAGTCAGAGGGTCCCCCAAAAAGATTCGGACTACGCTTCGGAGACATACGTCACTTTTGGGAATCTCGTAAGGGGGACCCCCCGGAAATATAAAAATCGGCGGGTCAGTCCCACACCCGGGGACGGTCGATGCCGGCCGTCCTCAAATAATCGAGCAATTGTCCGGTATGTACGGCTTCGTGATAGGCGACGCGCAGCAGCATGTCCTGCAGGGTGCGGACGTACCCGGCATCGCTGCGGTCGATCCGGATTGCCGCCAACTCTTCGTCCGTGTAGGAGCGGATCGCGTCGAGAAACGCTCGGCGATACGGTTGGGCAACTGCCAGCTCGTCCTCCACGGAAATGAACTCGCGGTTCTCATAGGGAGACTCGTAGGAAGGCAGGCTGCCCCGGTTCTCGATCGCCAAATGGTAGTATCGTTCGGCGTCCAGCACGTGGCGGATCATTTCGTTGATGCCGATCGCCTTGTCGTCAGGCTTCCACCCCAACATGGAGGCGGGAATGCCCTTCCACACTTTGATGCTGCGTCGACGGACTTCTTCGAGATTGAAGATCAACAATTCGGCTTTGCTCATCGGTTTCACTCCTGTATCGGAAGACTTCGAGATTTACCGATTCTATCATAGAGGAAGCGGAATGTAAGCGCCGCAGGCGGCTCCCGACGATCACGTCGGCCCGGCCGGCGCGGCTTCATAGGAATCCGGCCAGATTCCGGCGAGGAGATAGAAGCCATGATGAAACAGACTCCGGGGATTGTCCCTGCAGTCTGTTTTTTTCTGTCTGGCGGGCTTATCGCAGCCGGGAGCGGAGGATGGGTGAAGTTAAGCTTGTCTGGCGAGCTTATCGCAGCCGGAGTGCAGTGGATGGGTGAAGTTAAGCCTGTCTGGCGAGCTTATCGCAGCCGGGGGGCGGTGGATGGGTGAAGTTAAGCTTGTCTGGCGAGCTTATCGCAGCCGGGGGGCGGAGGATGGGTGAAGTTAAGCCTGTCTGGCGAGCTTATCGCAGCCGGGGCGGCGGGTGACAGAGTTTAAGCCGGCGAGACCGGCTTATCATCGCCGGGGCGCGGCGACATCGCAGCCGCCCCCTCCGCCTTATCGCTTGTCCGCCCAGACGTCGGGCCACCAGTCGCCTTGCGCCTCCGGCAGCCCGCGCGGTTCCGTCCATACGTACACCCAGCCGGAGACCGCCGGATGGTCCGCGTCCCGGATCCATACCCGCTCGTAGTCGTTTTCCTCTTCGATCCCGAGGAATTCCTCCAGGGCATCAAGCGCAGGAAGTCCCTCTCTCGCGACCTCCATCCACATCCCCCGGACCAGGCGGTTCCCGTCCAGCAAGAGCGCCGGATACGGTCCGCAATCGATCAACCGCCCCCGGACGCGGCCCGGTTCGGACGCGCGCACGTAGGGCTCGATCACGCCGTGGTTGCTCATGCCGGGCAGCAAAGAGCCGTATACGAAAACACGCACGGTACCCGAATGTATACGCATTTCCGCGCTCATACGGCCTCTTCTGCCGCGAACAATTTTTCGAGCGCTTCCGGCCCTACCGGTTTCGAGAAATAGTAGCCTTGCGCCTCCTGGCATTTGTGCTCTCTCAGGAAGGCGACCTGCCCCTCGCTCTCGACCCCTTCGGCCGTCACCTTCAGGTTCAGGTTGCGCGCCATGGCGGAAATGCCGGAGACGATGGCGGCGTCATTGCGGTCGGTCAGCACGTCGCTGACGAAGGACCGGTCGATCTTCAGCTTGTCGATCGGGAATCTCTTCAAATAATGGAGCGAGCTGTAGCCGGTGCCGAAATCGTCGATGCTGATGCGGACGCCGATGTCTTTGAGCTTCTCCAGCATCTCGGTGGCGTAGTTCACGTCGGCCATGATGCTTTCGGTGATTTCCAGCTCCAGCCACTTCGCCGCGAGCCCGGTCTCTTCGAGCACGCTGCGGATCCGTTCGCTCAGGTCGTGCTGGCGGAATTGGCGGATCGACAGATTGACGGACATGACGATCGGGGGAAACCCCCGGTCCTGCCACTGCTTCATCTGGCGGCAAGCGTTCCGGAGCGCCCATTCTCCCAGCGGCAGAATGAAGCCGTTCTCTTCGCAGAGCGGGATGAACTCGGACGGAGGAATTTCGCCTTTTTGCGGGTGGTTCCACCGGAGCAGCGCCTCGGTACCGACGAGTTTGCCGGTCTCCAGCTCCACCTGCGGCTGATAGGCCAACCGGAACTGGCCGAGCTCGAGGGCGATCCGCAAGTCGTTCTCCAGCAGGAGACGCTCCTTCGCTTTGCGGTTCATGCTGGGCGCGTACCGCTTCCAGCCGCCCCGGGTTTCCTTGGCGCTGTACATCGCCGTATCCGCGTTCTTCTGCAGCAAGTCCAAATTGTGGCCGTCGTCCGGATAGAGGGCGATTCCCACGCTGACGCTCAAATGGAAGGCTGATGGACCGACCCGGAAGGGTTCGTGGAACACCTCGACCAGCCTCTGCGCCGCGGTTTCCGCTTGCTCCCCTGCCGTATCGGGCAACAGCACGGTAAATTCGTCCCCGCCCATCCGGAAAACGTTCTCCGGTTTGCCCGGGAATCGGGCCAGCCGCTCGGAAACGGCCAACAGAAGCTGATCCCCGAACGCGTGTCCCAGGGAATCGTTAATCGTTTTGAACCGATCCAGATCGAGCCAGAGCAGCGCGAAAACTCCCCGGTCCCGCGAGACGCGGGACATTACGGCTTGGAGCTTCTCCGCGAACATCCTCCGGTTCGGCAAACCCGTCAGCTCGTCGTGGTAGGCCAAGTAGTTGATGCGGGCCTCGATTTTTTTATGATGTTTCAGGGGCTCTTCGATCGAGACGTAGTAAATGCCTTTCAACAAACAGTAATAGCCGGCCAGCTCGAACCCTTCCGCAAACAGCCCGTTCTGCGGTCCCAAACCGTATGCGCCCTCGAGCCGCGAGAAAAACAGCCAGATCAAGCCTTGGACGACCGTCAGCATCGCCTGCGGCTTCTCCCTGCGGTTGCGGTAGAGAATCATGACCGAGGACGAAGCGTACAGGATCAGGACCCCCGCTTCCTGATAAGGACGAACGGCTTCCAGAATCCCGTAATTCCAATGATCGACATGGAACACGCCCCAAGTAAGCCCCGCGAGAAGAGCGGCGACGGAAACGACCGCGGCAACGCGGGAGCGCGGCGGCACGCCAACATTGCGCATGGCAAACAGCGCCAGCACGCCCAAGGCAGCCAAGCTTTGCGAAATCCAGCCGAGCACCGTGTTCGGCGCGAGGCCGATTTTCGGGTCATGGAAAGGCATCCCCGGCAGACTCATGCCGTGCAGCAGCTCGATGACGCCGATCGCGGAGAACAGAGCCGCCGTCGTGAGGCGCAGCCGGCAAAGCGTCGGCACGAAAATCATCCAGCCCAGCGTCAGGATGGCGAAGCAGACGGCGAAAGATAGCGCGTCGAGCAGCAAATAAGCATTGACGTATCCGAGCGGAGCGATGATCTTGCCAAGCTGCCCGTACACGGTCTGCAGGAAGGCGAAAGCCGCGGCTGCGGCGAGTACCGTCCATACCGTTCTCATTTCGGCGCGGTTAATCGACATGTAAGGGCCTCCAACCCAACGAGCGGGACACCAGCGAAAATGTATGTATATGCATACTTATGCATTTCTACGCGAATCCCGTTTTTCCTCCACGGAGGAAAATACGAGCCGAAACAAGCGGATCACATGCCGGTTCGGTTCGGGGGACGGATGGCGATTCCGGCCGCCCGCAAGCCTTCGGCGAGTCTCGCCGCGCGAACGGCGGCCTCGGGGGTATCTCCGTGGATGCATATCGTATGTACGGTCAGTTCCGCTCTGCTGCCGCCGATCGTGGGCACGCTTCCGCCCCGCACCAGCGCCAGCGCCTGCGAGAGCGCCTGCTCCGGGTCTTCGATCAACGCCCCCGGAGCCCCGCGGGGAGCCAAGCACCCGTCCGGCGCATAGGCCCTGTCCGCGAACCCTTCCGCCGCGAATCCCAAGCCGTGCCGCTCGGCCGCTTCCTGAAGCCGGCTGTTCGGCGGCCCGAACAACAGCAACTCCCCGCCTAAAGAGCGGATCGCCCGGACGACGGCCTCCGCCAGCTCGGCGTCTCCCGAGGACATGTGGTACAAGGCCCCGTGAGGCTTCACGTGCCGCACGGCGCCTCCCGCGGCGACCGCGAAAGCTTGCAGAGCGCCGACTTGATACAGGATCCAGTCCGCTGCATCTTCCGCCGTCGCCCTCATTTCCCTGCGGCCGAATCCAAGGCGGTCCGGCAGTCCGGGATGGGCGCCGATGGCCACTCCCCGTTCCAGGCACATCTCCACCGTACGGCGCATGATATGCGGATCTCCGGCATGGAAGCCGCACGCGATGTTCGCCGAGGACACCGTGCGAAGAAGCGCTTCGTCCTCCCCGAATGCGTACGGCCCGAATCCTTCGCCCACATCCGCGTTCAAATCGATCTCGATTTCCCGGTTTGCCATCTATGACTCCGCTCCTCTATTCCGAACGCCTGCCTTCAGCAGGCGAAGCTTGCGCTCCACGGTCTCCCAAGCGCTCCACGCTTCTTCCAAGTCCGCTAGCCGAAACGCGACCTCATCGCCGGGCCGGCATTGCGCCAGCAGCGGCAGGTCGGCTCCGATGACGTGAGCGATGACGGGGTAGCCGCCGGTCGGTTGGCAACCGGCCGCCAGGATGATCGGCTGCCCGCCCGGCGGCACTTGCACGGTGCCCGGCGCCACGCCGCGGGAAGACAGCTCTTCGCTGCGCTCCCGGACGATCGGCTGTCCGGATAGGCGAAGCCCCATGCGGTCGGAGGAAGCCTCCACCCGAAACCCCGACTCCAGCAGCCGCCGCCGGCCTTCTTCTCCGAAATCGTCCCATTCCGCCCCCGGGAGGACGCGGATCGCGATCCGGCCTCCGGCGGCTGGAGGCCGGACGGCCTTCAGCCCCGCGCACCACCGAACCGAAGCCCAAGTTCGGCCTTCGCGGTCCGCAGCCGTTCGGAGCGCGGCCGCGAGGCGCTCGCCGGTCGGGGATAACGTTCCCCTCGGGACAACGTCTCCCGCGGCCAATGCGCGTCCGCCGATTCCGCCCAGCCCGGCGCGCGCATCCGTGCTTCTGCTGCCCAGCACGGGCGGGACGGCAAACCCGCCGGCGACCGCCAAGCAGACGCGGCAGCCCCGCGCGGCCCTGCCGAAGACCAGCTCCGCTCCGGCCCGCAGCCAGACCGGCCGATCCATCGGCAGGGGATCCCCGTCGATCCGCGCTTCCATATGGGCGCCGCATGCCGCGATCAGAACGTCCCGTTTCATCCGAAACGAAGCCCCGAGGAGCGTCATCTCCAACACCGCCGCATCCTCCGGGTTGCCGACGAGCAAGTTCGCGGTCCGCATGGAAACGGAATCCATCGCGCCGCCGACGGATACGCCGTAGGCAAGCCACCCGGTTCTCCCCAGGTCTTGAACCGTCGTAAGCAGGCCGGGTTTCATCACTTCGAAAACGACCTCCGCTTCGTCAAACCCATTCGTCCCGCCGGGAGCACCAGCCCCGCTTCCTATGGCCGCGCCACCGTCCATCCCGCCGCACTCTTCGTCCAAGCCTTCCGAGGCTTCCGTCGGCACGAAAACGACGCGGTCCCCCGGTGCGAGCAGAAACGGTCTTGCCGCCTCCGGCCGGAACAGCCGCACGGGCGTCCTGCCGATCAGCTGCCAGCCGCCCGGCGATTCCACCGGGTACACGCCCGTCTGGCCGCCCGCGATGCCCACCGACCCGGCCGGAACCTTCAAACGCGGCGATTCCTTCCTCGGTTGGGCGAGCGACTCCGGCAACCCGGACAAATAAGGAAAACCGGGTGCGAATCCGATCATCGCCACCTCGTACGGGGCCGAAGCGTGAGCCTCCACGAAACGCTCGGCCGTCATGCCGCTGCGTGCGGCGCAAGCGGCCAAATCCGGTCCGTCCGCTCCTCCATAGATGACCGGCAGCCGAACGACGCGCGCGGGTTCGCGCGGGGCGCCGCCTCCGACTTCCGAGAGCGCCCGGTAGAGACGTTCCGCGAGGCGCTCGATTTGCTCCGGCAAGCTGTATCCGGCCTTCCGCGCGGCAACCGCGAGCGCGGGCAGATCGAGATGGACCGCGAGCGTCCGGTAAGCCGGGACCCAATCCCTGACCCCCGTCCATTCCCGTTCCCGAGCTTCCTCGGCCCAAGACGCGAGATCCGCCGGGCGGATCCGATGATTGCCCGCCCATGCAAACAGCAAAGCCGCGTCCCCGAGCAGATATACCGCCAGCTTCCCCATCGCCGTCCCTCCTCGCTCCTTCCGGCATTGCGCGGCGCTTTGTTTAACCTATACAATGATACTATCTTCGATTTTCGGAAAACGGAAGAGGGGTCCATCGTGGAACATTACGAACTGGCGGCTCTGACCGTCACGGAAGGATCGTCAAACCGCCCGATTTCGTTTGCCCGGGCCAAATTGACGGTCGTCTCCGAATACGGCACGCGGCTTTGGTACATCGACGTGGACGGAATCTCGGACGCCGCTTTGCTGCGGCGATTCGCCGAGACCGATGAGATTGGGGTGAACGTCTTCGCGACGACCATCGGGGGCAGGCAATTGTCGGGGCAAGGATATTTCCACCCGAACCCGGCAGCCCGTTCCGCCGCGATCCGCGGCACCGGGGAATTGACCGGCTACGGGTCGTAACGCCGCTTACGGGGCCATTCCCCGGATGAACACCTCGAACGTCAGCGCCATCTGGTCGGCCAGCTCCGGCTCCCCCTGCTCGATCGCCCAGCTCATCAACACGCCGAAATACGTTTGAACCGCGAGCTGCGAGATCGTCTTCGCCGGGATGTCGGATCGGATCTCGCCTTTTTGTTGGGCGATCTCCAGGGTCGGCGTAAGGGCCGCGATAAATTCCTCGCAGCATTCGCAATGGAAATCCCTTAATTTCTCGCTTCCATATACGCTTTGAAGCACGGCACGGGTTACCGGCCGGTTCATCGGATAATTCCGGGCGAATTCATGCAGCATCACTTGGAGCCGGGGAATGACCGGTCCCGGTTTGCCGGCGATCGATTCGATTTCTTTCATGATCATCTTGCTCTGCAAATCCAACATGAGATCTTCTTTCGAATTGTAGTAATTAAAGAAGGTCCCTTTGGCCACTTCCGCACGGTCGGCGATTTGCTGAACGGTCGTCGCTTCGTACCCCTGGAGCTCGAATAGCTCGACAGCCGATTCGGCGATCCTCTGCCGCGTCTGCGCTTTTTTTTCTTCCCGTTTCATGGGCAGCCCCCCTCCTCCCCTATTGTAGCACACCGCATTCATCCCGCAAGACAACATGACCGATAGTTCAATTTTATACGTGAAAATATCCGCATTCCGGCAAATCCTTCCGTGTTCATGATTGTTTAACGTTGTCATTACGGGATTTTAACCGAAAAATATATTTATGACCGCCAGTCTAATTTTCTATTGATTTTCGATTTTCGATCGGTTATAACTGAACACATAGAGAACCGGCGGCACCCGCCCCTCTCGGGAGAAGAACCGCCGCCGGCGGATAAGGAGGAGAACCCGTCGAATGGACAAATGGATCAGGTGGACGTCCCGGCTGCGCTGGGCGTTCCTCGCGCTGTGGATCGGGCTGGCGGCCGTCTCGGTCGCGGCGCTTCCGGATCTCCAGGAAATCGTCAAGAAGACCGAGCAGAAGTTTCTGCCTTCGGATGCGGAATCGCTGCAGGCGGTCAAAATGCTCGACCGGATCAATCCCGATTCGAAATCCGCTTCCAATGCGGTCATCGTGCTTAGCCGGGACGGAGGCCTGCGGGACTCCGACAAGAGCTGGATGAACGAGCTGCTGGGCAAGCTGGAACGGGAGAAAACGCAGCTCGGCATAACGGGCATCCTGTCTTCGGAAACGCAGCCCGAGCTCAAGGAGCGTTTCCTGAGCAAGGACGGGACGACAATGCTCGCGATCGTTAATCTGCCTTACGTGGACTTCGAAGACGCAACGCTGACCACGCTGAGCAAGCTGAAAACGATGCTGAAGGAGGCGCCTGAAGGCGCAAGGGCCGAACTCACCGGCGGGGCTCCGATTTCCCAAGAATTCCAGCAGTCGTCGCAAGACGGATTGAAAAAAACGGAGCTGCTGACGGTCGGCCTCGTGCTCGTCATTCTGCTGATCGTATTCCGTTCGCCGATCGCGCCGCTGATTCCCCTGTTCACGATCGGGATCAGCCTCGTCATCTCCCGCGGCCTCATCGCCGCCGCGACGGACCTCGGTCTCCCCGTATCCAATTTCACGGAATCGTTCCTGATCGCCGTCCTCTTCGGGGCGGGCACGGATTACTGCATCCTCCTGATCCAACGCTTCCGGGAAGAGCTCGCGAAGGACGGCGACCGCGTCCGGGCCATGCAGCGCACGATGAAGGGCGTCGGCAAGACGATCGCCTTCTCCGCCAGCACCGTCTTCGCGGCCTTCTTCCTGATCGGGTTCGCCCGGTTCGGGCTGTACCAATCGGCGGCGGGCGTCGCCATCGGCGTCGTCGTGACGCTGATCGCCGGCATGACGCTGGCACCGGCGCTGCTGCTTCTGCTGGGCCGGGGCGCGTACTGGCCCATGAAAGTCGGCAGCGGGCACGGGCACGGCGAATCCCGCTTGTGGGGCGCGGCGGCCAGGCTGAGCGCCAAGCGCTCCGGCGCGGTCCTCCTGGTCGTCGCGATCGCGCTCGCCCCGCTTACGCTGCTGTTCAAAGGGCAACGCTCGTTCGACGACATCGCCGAGATCGATCCGAATCTCGGGTCCGTCGTCGGTTTCCGCCAGATCGAGAAGTCGTTCGGCGCCGGAGAAGTGTTCCCCGTCTCGATCGCGATCTCGTCATCCGCTTCCATGCGCACGCCGTCGGCGCTCGCCGCACTGGAGCAAGCCAGCGTGGACGTCATGAAGGTTCCCGGCGTTCAGGAGGTGCGCAGCGCGGTTCGCCCGCTCGGCCGGCAATTGACGGAGCTCACCGTTCCCGACCAGCTTGGCAAAACGAGCGACGCCATCGGCCAGTTGAAGGACGGCGTAGTCCAAGTCGGAGCCGGGCTGGAGGATGCCGGCAAGCAGCTCGGCAGCGGACGGTCCGATATGGATAAGCTTACCGGAGGGCTGCGCGACATGGCGGCCAAAACCGAAGAAGCCCGCAAGGGCGCGGGACAGCTTCGCGGCGGCCTGGAGCGGAGCGCAGCCGGAGCATCCCGCATTGCGGATGGTCTGAAGGAATCCAGCGGCGCGGCTTCCTCCATGAAGAGCGACATCGACAAGCTGCTGAAGGCCCATCCGGAACTGGCGAACGACCCGAACATGCTGGCCATCGCAGCCAAGCAGCAGGCATTGGCGAACGGACTGAAATCGCTGGCTTCCGGCGCGGCTCCGCTCAGCCAAGGACTGGCCGGCATGATTCCGGCCCTTCGCCAGCTCGGGGACGGTCTCGGTCAACTGGCGAACGGACAATTGCAAGCCGCCCAAGGCGTCTCTTCCCTTCAGGCAGGTTTGGGCAAACTGAGCGACGGGCTGAAGCAAGGGGCGGACGGTCTGCGCCAAGTGGGCGACGGACTGGGCAAGGTCCAGACCGCCCAGGAAGGCATCGCAGCGGACGGCAAAACCCAGATCGGCGGATGGGTGCTTCCCGCCGAAGCTTTGAACTCGGACAGCTTCAAGCAAGCGCTCGATTACTACGTTTCCGAAGACGGGAAGGTGACCCGGTTCGACGTCATCCTGAAGGACAATCCGTATTCCGGAGAAGCGATGGACAACGTGGACGAAATTACGTCCGCGCTTCGCACGAGCTTGGGCGCCTCCGTCATCGCGGACCCGCAAGTCTATGCCTCCGGCACGTCGGCGCGCTACAACGAGCTTCGCGACATTTCGTTCAACGATTTCGTCCGCACCGGGCTGCTCGTGCTGGCGGGCATCGCGGTCGTCCTCATGCTGCTGCTTCGTTCCGTTCTGGCGCCGCTGTACGTCCTTCTGTCGCTCGGATTCAACTATTTGGTCACGATGGGCATCGTGGAATTCCTATTCGTGAAACTGCTGGGATACCCCGGCTTGTCCTGGACCGTTTCGTTCTTCATATTCCTGATCCTCGTCGCGCTCGGCGTCGATTACAGCATCTTCCTGATGGCACGCTTCAAGGAAGAGCACCGTACCGGCGGCGTCGTCGCGGCCATGTCCAAAGCGATGACCACGACAGGCGGGGTCATCGTCTCCGCGGCCGTCATCATGGGCGGAACCTTCGGCGCGCTCGGTTTCTCCGGGGTCGTCACGCTCGTCCAAATCGGCGTCGGCACGTTGGTCGGCCTGCTGCTTTATGCCGTCATCTTCATGGCGCTCGTCGTTCCGTCTTTCTCCTTCCTGCTCGGGGAGGCGAACTGGTGGCCGTTCCGCCGCCGGGACAACGAGGAGAATCCGAGCGCCTCCGCCACGGCAACGGAAACCCTCTGACACTTTATCCGCTCTCCCTCTTTGAACGCCAAAAGCCGCCGATTCCGCATATTACGCGGAACGGCGGCTTTCATATTGCGGGCGATCATGACAGCCTTGCCTCAAGAAACCTAAGAAACGCGGCCAGCTCCAGATGCTGAAGATGTTCCAGAACGTCCCGGGCATCGTCGCAACCGATTTTGCCTTCCACCATCGCCACGGCGTCCGTGAACAAGTACGGGTTCCAGACGCCTTGGGCCGACAGCGTCCGGATCGCGTGCCCCGCGGGTCCAGACGGCAGCCCTCCGCCCTTCTCCGCCTCGCTCAGCCATTCGGAAGCACGGGCTTGCAATCCGTGCCAAGCGGGATGGTCTCCCGTCCTGCGGAACCAGTACTTGGCGTTGCCGTAATCGCCTTCCCGGCGGTGAAGAATGCCGTGCAAAGCGGACCCGGTAGGCGTATCCAGCTCTTGAACCAGCTCATGGGCCGGTTCGAGGCTGTCGTTCCACAGATACAGCGCCGCCTTCCAAGCCTGTGCCGAGCGCAGGCCGTCCGTACCGTCCCCGGCGATCTCCTCCAGGGAAAGGGCGGCGATCTCGGCGTCAAGACCCGGATGCCAGACACGATCCGGCTTCAGGGGCGGCCAACTTCTGCGGGCTTGGAGCTTCGCGACGATCTCCTTGTACGGAGCGGCAAGCGGCAAGCAGGTTTCCTCCAAACGAACGCGTTTATTTATGGAACGTTTCGGGTGTCGTCATTTTGTCGTAAAACTCGGTGAACCGGTCGCGCTTCTCGGAAGCGCGCCATCCCATCGCGGAACGGGGGTGCTCGTCGAGCATGCCCGTGACCATGTCGGGGATCAGATAACCCCACTCTTCCTTCTCGCGGAGCTTGAGCATATGTTTCTCGATCATGCCGAGCACGGGACGGACATTGTATTCCGGCTTGTTCAGCTTGGCGAGCAGAAGCTCGGTCGGCGTGTTGCCCGCGGCGCGTCCCATGCCGTACACGGACGCGTCGAGCAGCTCGACGCCCATTTGGGCGGCCGTAAGCGTATTGGCGAACGCCAGCTGCAGGTTGTTGTGCGTATGAACGCCGAGCTTCTTGCCGGCTTTCAGGGTGCGGCGGAATTTCTCGATCAGGTAGCGGAAATCGTCGGGGTCCAAGCTGCCGTAGGAATCCACGACGTACACGTAATCCACCGGGCTGTCGTTGATCAGCGCCAAGGCTTCGTTCAGCTCGTTATCCATGACGTTCGACAGCGCCATGATGTTGATCGTCGTTTCGTAGCCGCGTTCATGGAACAGCTTTACCAATTCCACGGCTTTCTCCGTATCGCGGGCGTAGCAGGCGACGCGGATGAGATCGAGCATCGATTCGCTGCGCGGAAGCACGTCGGCTTCATCCACGCGGCCGATGTCGACCAGGGCGGACAGCTTCGTCCTCTTCTTCTCCGGGATGACCTTGCGCAGGAAATCGTCGTTCAGAAAACGCCAGGGCCCTTCGCTTCCGTCGCTTTTGAGCAGCTTAGGGGAGTTTTTATAGCCGATTTCCATATATTCGACGCCAGCATCGTTTAGAGACTCGTAGAGATCCTGAACGAACTCGGTGCTGAAATCCCAGTTGTTCACGAGTCCGCCGTCGCGGATCGTGCAGTCGACGATCTGGCAGTGCATGCCGTGTTTGTACGGGGTCATAGTCGCATTTGGCTCCTTCGTTCCGCGAAACATACGCCGGATTGATATTTCCCTAGTTTACAACAATCCGGCTGGATTTGCCACCCAACATTCGCCCGTGTCTCTTCAACGGGGTCCGACGCGGAACACGATGTTCTCGCCCTCGCAATCGATTTGCAGGCTGCCTCCGTCCAGAAACCATAGATCCTTGCTTTCCATGAAAAAAGTGAGGGGACCGGCCGCCGTAACCAAGCCGGCTTCCTGAGGAGTATCCCTGGTGATGCCGAGCGCGAATGGCTCCTCGGCTCCGCTTACGTACCGGACGAATACCCGGACCTGCTCCCCATCGCCAAACGCCCACTCATCGCGGAAACATGCCAGCGCGGCCGGCGTCACCGTCAGCTCCATGCCCGTCACCCCATTCCGAAATATATTCGCGTCCATTCTAAGTGATCCGTACGTCCCCCCGCAAGCATTACTCCGCTCTTTCCGTCAACGTCTCTCCGTCACGGTTAGAATTACGTAACGGCGCCCGCTTCTTCCAGATACGCTCGATCTCCTCCGGCGACATGCGACATGATCGCGTTAATTCGGAATCCGGCCTAATCGAACCGATACGTATAGAAGCTCTCGGTGCCGAAACGCTCCTCGAGCTCCCGTTTGGACAGCTTGCCTCCGGCAATCGTCTCGGCGATCTGAAACTGCGAGCGGTGCGCCTGGATCGAAGCCATCTTCTGCTTCAGGAATGCGCGTACGTCCACCGTGACGTCGGGTTTCCCGAGCGCCTCTTCCCGGTTTTTGGAGAACGCGACGCACCGGACGGTCGGCC
Source organism: Cohnella sp. CFH 77786 (assembly GCF_019400745.1). GTDB lineage: Bacteria > Bacillota > Bacilli > Paenibacillales > Paenibacillaceae > Cohnella. The sequence continues at coordinate 139,963 of NZ_WJIB01000008.1, forward strand.
GAAGCGAAGACGGCATCCGGACCACGGTTCGGATGACGGCAGCGCCGCAGGCGTCATGATCCGGATGCACGGCATGTCCGGGATAGAAAGTGAAGATCAGTTCGGGCTGCGTTTCTTCAATGAGCGCACGGATGGTGCCGTCCAAGAACTCCTTGTCCTCGAACTCGATCGTTTTGTCGTGGAAGCCGAGCATGCGAACGTCTTGGATGCCGATGGCGCGGCAAGATTCCTCCAGTTCAAGCGCACGGATGGCGGGCAGCGTTACCCGGTTGGCGAACGGAGGTACGCCCATGTTGCGCCCCATCTCCCCCAGCGTCAGGCAGCCGTAGGTGACGAAAGCCCCTTCGTTTATGTATTTGGCGAGCGTGCCGGACACTCCGAACGCTTCGTCGTCCGGATGCGGCAAAATTACGAGAATGCGGTTCGTCATGGCTGTCTCTCCCCTTCCTCAGAACGGTGTCTGGCTCAGCTGCAATGCGACGACGAGTTTTCCCTGCGAATCGTGTCCCGCAAGGATCAACCGCTCCCGGTCCGTCTCGTCCCAATGGGTCAGCCCTTCCGAGTACACCCAGCCGTTCCCGGTCTTCAAACCGACCCGGTACGGTCCGTTCCCCTCGATCGAACCGTTCGTGTAGCGGATCCTGGCATTGGTGATGAAGGTGGCGGCCGGATGCTTGGAACTGTCGTAATGGGCGGCGTACGCGCCCGTCGTCATCTCCAGATGGAGATAAACCTCTTGATCCGACAGTTGATTGAGCATGAGCTGCACCTCTACCGGGTTGATTAGATTCATTCGCGATTCCTCCATCGTTGAGCTGACGTCCTTCCTCCATCATAACAAAAACTGCGCAAAAAAAAGAGCAGTTCCGCCGTCCGGTTGTTTGACGAGGTTCATCAACCCGATTTAGGCGGCACCGCCCCGAGGGCCGGCCTTACAAGATCGCCACGAGTCTCTCGCTCCCCGTGCCTTCAGCCGATTTCAGGATCACCTGCTCGATCTGCTTCACCTGCTTCTTCGTGAGCGGTTCCCTTGACTGCAGCTGCGTGGCGAGCGTCACGATACGGCCGTCGCGGCGTCTCTCCACGAACAGCATGCGGGGGCGGTCGCGGCGTAGCTTGTTCGCGTCGTTCCTCAGCTTGTTCAGCGAGATGATTTTCTTCCGCGATCCTTCGTCGATGACGAGATACACGCCCTGAACGGAATCATCCGGATTCAATTTGGTAATCAACTGGCTGATCGCAAATCCCTCCTGTCTGCATCGTCCTACCGGTACAGAGTATGGCGAGGGACTCCCGTTGGTTTGGGTCATCCGACATATCGACACTTGTCTATACCATTCGATTCCCTCCGCATACGATACATTGTTCTCATCTGTCCGGGAGGAGGTTTTGTCGTGCCGAATGCGCGCGTTACCCCAGGCTTCATCATTGCGGTCACCGGGAGCGCCGGAAAAACGACGACGAAAGAAATGATCGCGTCGATCCTGCAAAAGCGCTGGAATACTTACAAAACCATGGGCAATCGCAACCTGCCTTCCAGCATTGCCAAGCAGCGGAAGCAAATCCTTCCTTCCCACCGCGCGGCCGTGTTGGAGTACGGCATGGCGCAAGCCGGCCACATCGCCAAGAGCTGCCAGACCATCCAGCCGGATCTCGGCGTCATCACGAGCATCGGCACCGCCCATATCGGCAATGTCGGAGGGACGGTCCAAGGGGTTGCCCAAGCGAAATCCGAGTTGATTCGCGGCATGCATCCGAATGGAGCCTTGTTCATCAATGCGGATAACCCCAATATGAAACTGCTGGACACGAAAAATTTCAAGGGACGGATTTACCGGGTCGGCACGAAAGCCAATCCGAACTACAAAGCCTTCGAGATCAGCGAGCGCCCGGACGGGGTCGTTTTCCACGTCAACTTGTGGGGCAAGAAGCAGCGGTTCTTCATTCCCGTGCCCGGCAGGCACAACGTGAATAACGCCTTGCTCGCCGTGGCGGTAGCCGACCGCTTGGGATTCACGGCCGAAGAAATCGCCGCCGGGCTGCGGACCTATTACCGGCCCAAGAGCAGATTAAACGTGCTCTCCCTCAAGAAAAAAGGCGCCATCGTGCTCGACGACAGCTTCAGCGCCAATCCCGATGCCGTCAAAGCCGCGATCGACGTGCTCATGGGACTCGGTAAAGGACGCAAAATCGCGGTGCTGGGGAGCATGCTGGAAATGGGGGTGTACTCCAAAAAGGCGCATCAGGACGTCGGCAAATATTTGGCGGGGAAACCGGTGAAATTTTTGTATACGTTCGGGGACGAGGCGAAGGAATACGGCAAGGGAGCCATCGCCGCGGGGTTCCCGGCTGCCCGCGTGTTCCATTTCAAGACCCGGAACCGCCTCCATGCCGTATTGAAATCGCGGATCGTGCCGGGGACCTCCGTCCTCGTCAAAGGCTCGCACAAAATGAAGATGAGGGATACGGTCAAATTTCTGGTCTCGAAACTGAAGTAAGGGCGCACGGGGGTTCAAGCCCCCAGCCCGAACGGCGGTTTGCGATTGCGGCCGGCGCCGAAGACAAGCGGGCCGACCCCAAGGGCGAATGCCATCAGCACGGCTCCCGTCATCGCGGTAAGCCCGAATCGCTGAAGCCACTCCGGACCTGCGGCAGCCGCCTTGTACATCCAACCGCCCGCCAGAGGACCGAGAAAACCGGCGAAGCCGGTAAGCGCCGAAAAAATCGCCACGTACATGGGCCGCTCCGATTTGGGGGTATCCCCGATCAGAAAATTGAATACGAGAAGGTTGTATCCGCCAAGTCCGACGCCCAGCAGTACATGGACGGCGATCAACACCGGCAGCGCAGGCAGGACGGCCATGCCCAGCCATAAGAAGCACGAGCCCGCGATCAGCGGGAACGTCCACAGGAGCAGCTTCCGGGCGGGATATCGGCCGTTCAGCACGCCCCAATAATAATATCCGACCATCATGACGACGTTCTGAAGCATCGTGATGAGCGTAACCGTGGCGTAATCCAGCTTCAGAACGTTCAGCATCGCATAGGAATACAGCGGCACCGCGATGTTTTGCGCCAGCAGGAACAGGGCAATGAACGCCGTGGCCGACAGGAAAGCTTTATCCGCGAACGGCCGAAGCAGCAAGGAAGCGGAGGAACCGTTTCCCGAAGGCTCGAAGGGCGGATTCGGATACCGCGCCAGCTCCCAGCCGTTCCAGACGATACACGCGGCACTGATGACGTACAGCGCCGCGAATCCTGCGCTGCCCGGCCACCACTCCAAGATCTGCCCGCCGGCCAGCAGCGTGAGACAGACGACCGCAAAGTGGATCGTGTTGCGGATCCCGAAATATTTGCCGCGAACGGCGGGCGGAACGGCATCAGCCATAAGGGAAGTCCAGATGATCCCGCCGATTTGGGCCGACGCAAACGACAGCAGAAACAGCAATATATAGAGCGGAACCCACGCCGCCTGCGGAGACAGCAGCGGAATCAGACCCGTCGCCGCCCATAGGACGCGGTGCAAGACCGCGAACAGCAGAAGGAAGAGCCGTCGATTCCGCATGCGCCGCATCGCGAAGGCGACGAAAATCTGAATGAGCAGCGTAAACGGCGGAATGGCCAGCACGATGCCGATTTGGGCCGACGTGAAACCGAGATACAGCAGGAACGCCGTCTGCAGCGGTCCTCCAAGCAAATTGCCGAGAATGTTAGCCGGAATGCCCTCAAGCAGCATGATCCGCAGCGATTTGCGGTTCGACGATTCGTTCCGTCTCGGCTCCATGACCCGGCGAATGTCGGCGAGCCATTCTTTCATGAGGCAATCCCCCAAGCATTTTCGTGATCGTTATTCCGTGATGTTCGCCTCCGCCCGAAAATGCTCCAGGAGCGTCCGAACCATGACGCCGGTGCCGCCTTTGGGCTCAAGATCCCGGTCCTCCCACATCCAGGCCGTACCGCCGATATCGAGGTGAACCCAGGGCCGGTCTTCGGCGAAAGCGCCGATGAACAGCCCGCCGGCGATCGCGCCGCCCCAGGAGCCGCCATGGTTTTTCAAATCGGCCACGCCGCTTCGGAGCATCTTGCGGTATTCCGGATGGGCAGGCAGCTGCCATACGTATTCGCCCGCGCGCTCCGAAGCGCGCAACACCGCCTCCAGCAGAGGCTGGTCATTCGCAATCGCCCCGGTGGTGACGTCCCCCAGCGCATGCATGACCGCGCCGGTGAGCGTCGCGACGTCGATCAGCTTGCCCGCTCCGGCCCGGATCGCGGCCGTCAACCCGTCCGCCAGCACGATCCGGCCTTCGGCGTCGGTATTGAGCACCTCCACCGTCTTGCCGCTGTAAGTCGTAATCACGTCGCCCGGCTTGAAGGCGCTGCCGGACGGCATGTTCTCCGCGGCCGGCACGACGGCCACGACGTTGACGGGCACCCGCAGCTCGGCAAGTCCCCTCATCACGCCGAACACCGCGGCCGCGCCGCCCATGTCGGAGATGAACTCCTCCATGCCCTGTCCGGGTTTCAGATTGATTCCCCCGGTGTCGAACGTGACCCCTTTGCCGATCAGTCCTGTCCATTCCTGCGAATCAGGCCGCCCCGAATAGCGGAGCATGATCATCCGCGGCGGATTGGCGCTCCCCATGCCAACGGCCAGCAGACCGCCCATCCCCTCGGCCGCCGCTTCCTTCTCGTCGTAAACCCGGCATTCCAGCGGACCGTGCCGCGCCGCCAACGATACGGCTTCCTCCGCGAACCGCTCCGGCGTCAGCAGATTGCTCGGCACGTTGGTGAGCTCCCGGGCGTAACACACCGCGTCGGCAGTCATAACGCCACGCTCGAACCCCCGATCCCATGCGCCGCCATCTTCCCGCCGCTCGAGGACGAAGCGCAAGTCCCACTGCGGCAACGATCGACCTTCAGACGCGAGCGTATTTTTTCGATAGGCGCCGAGCAGCAGCCCTTCCGCGCATGCGGAAGCCGCCGCGTCAACGCCATGTCCGTTTACGATCGAAGCCGGCACCCTCCACTTCAACGAAGCAATGCGAAGATCCGCCGACGATTTGCCGATTCCTCCCGCCGCGATACGGATCTCCTTCAACGTCGGCGCGCACGGAGAACAGCCCGCGAACAACGCGTACCGCTCCGGCACGAGTCCATGGGTCGGCATGACGTGCGTTTCCCCCGCCGTCGCGCCGAAAGCCCCGCGACGGAACAACTCGCGGAGCGATTCGTCCAATATCGGATGCAGCAGACCGGCGTCCCCTTGCAGCGAGTCCGGATCAACCATCGTCACGACGGCCTCGGCCGTCTGCCCGAGAGAATCCCCGAGCTCTTTAGCCGGCGGATTGACCGACCACCGAAGCTGCCATCCTGACCATAACATCTTGCGATCCCACCCAATACCGATTGTTTACCCCGATTCTACTCTCTTCCGTCGGTATAAGGCAAATAAATCATGAATTCGGTGCCTTCGCCCGGCACGCTGTCCACATGGATCGTTCCGCCATGGTTGTTGATGATCCGGTAGCTGACCGACAGGCCGAGACCGGTCCCTTCTTCCTTCGTCGTGAAGAAAGGATCGAACAGCCGGCTGAGCGTCACGCGGTCCATGCCTTTGCCGTTGTCCCGGATCGTGATCAGCGCGAATTTGCCTTCCCTGCGGACCGAGACGTCGATTCGGCCTTTGCGCCCGTCCCCGACCTCGTGAATCGCGTCCATCGCGTTCTTCATGATATTCAGAAGAACCTGTTTGATCTGCTTGACGTCGATCGCGACCGTCAAATACGGATCGAATATTTCGCAATGGAGCTCGCATCCCTTCATGTGGGCTTCGCTCTCCGAGAGGAGAATCATCTCCTTGAGCAGCAAGCCGACCAGAACGGTCTGTTTCATGGGCGCGGACGGCTTGGACGAATTGAGAAACTCGTAAATGATGTCGTTCGCGCGGTCGATTTCCGACAGGATGATCCTCGCGTATTCCTGTTTTCCGATCTCCTTGAGGAACGGGGTCAGGAGCTGGATGAATCCCCGGATCGAAGTAAGAGGGTTCCGGATTTCGTGGGCGATCGCGGCGGCAATTTTGCCCAGCATGGCCAATTTGTCGTTCTGGAACGCCGCCTGCTCGATCTGCTTGTATTCCGAGACGTCCTTCACGCTGACCAGGAAATCGCCGTCCAATTCCTCCGTCTGGGAAATCCCTACGAGCAGAATGCGGCCGGAAGGGTCCTTGAATTCTCCGTGAAACCGGCGGTATTGATTCATCTCGCGCAGCATTTGGAGAATGAATTTCCGAATGGAGCGGTCCACTTTCGGATGAAACAGAAGCTGGCGCAGCGTGCAGCCGATGAGCGATCGCCGGGGCGCCCGGAAAAAACGCGACATCTGGACGTTCAGAAACCGCAGATTGCCCGCTTCGTCGAACAAGGCGACCCCGCTGTCCATGTGCTGGAGAACGGTTTCAAATTTGCCCGGCGCCGAGTCCTCCACGATCGGAGCGGCGTGCAGCGCGGCGGAAATGACCGGATCGCGATGCGGCGTTTCGTCGGCTGCGGCTTGTTCGGGCACGCGGAGCGAGATCAGGAGTTCGGTTAAAAACAAAAGAGACCGATGCACAAGGGTCATTCGGTCATCCGGATCGGCAAAAGAAAAAAGAAAACGGACGCTTTCCTCGTGGTGTTTGAGAAGTTCATCCTTGTTGGTCCCGTACAGTTCTTTACGCAGGTCTTCCAGATCCTTGCGCAGATCCGCTCCGCCCGATCGGACGAATTCGGCAAGTACGGGAAAATATCGGGTTTTCCAAGCTTCCATGAAGCCAGTTCCTCCTTATCGCAAAGAGGCGCGTTCATGATGCCGAAAATTAAGTTCATCATATTAATGATTCGGCAAAGTGTCAACGGGAGAAGTTGTCGAAGCATTGTCGTCAAATGGCGAAAAACCCGCCATCCGCACCGTTCATCACGGGCGTCGCCGGGTTCGTCAAGCTCTTGGTTCCGCGCTATTTATCGTTTTCCCCGCCGCTCTTCCCTCGGTTCGGGTCACGCTCGCCCCGTTCCTGCTCCTTTTTCCCATCCTCATGCTTATCCTCGTTATTGTTGCTTTTGTTGCCCTTGCCTGGCCCCTTGTCCTGATTGTTGGATTGGTTCTTGCCCGGAGCTTCGCCGCCCGGATCTCGGTTTCGATCCGGGCCTTTGCCATGATCTGCGCCCCGGCCGTTCGCTCCCCCCGGCCCGCGGCCGCTGTCGACTTGTTCGTCCGCATCGTCGCCGGATTTCTTGTTCCCGTTCGCGGGACGGTCTTTGTTCTTGCCGCCGTTATCATCCCCGGATAACCCCTGGTTCCCTTTGGCGTCTTCGCCTTGGGTTTTTCCGATCCCATTGGCATTTCCGTTGCCATTGGCATTTCCGTTGCCGTTGGCATTTTCTTTTCCTTTCCCGTTTCCGTTCGCCTTCCCGTTTCCGCCGGCGCCAGCGCCTCCGTTATCTTTGCCGCCTGCGCTTTTACCGCCGTTTGCGTTCCCGTCTTTCTTCTTGCTCTTGGCTTGGTCGAGCAAAGCCTTCCACGTATCCTTGTCGTTCTTGTCGACATGGCTCTCTTGCAGCACCCGTTCGAGCCCGCCCCACGACGAAGCGACGCGATGAACCGACTCATCCTGAAGCTCTTCCACATCCACTTCGTGTCCGCCGTTCTCGGCGGCAAGCCAGAACGCCATCTTGCCGGAAGAAATTCCGTTCCGCTCCGCTTCCTCCCTCACTTCCACCGGCAGAAACACCGTCTCGATCGTGAGGTTCGAAGCCGTCCCGGCAGACGAAGCCGCGGCCGCACCCGCTTCCTCCAACACGCGTTTGATTTTCCCGGTAACCTCGGTCTCCCATTGCTCGTCCACCGTCCGGATCCGCACGCTGGCAATGACGATTTCTCCTCCGTCCGGACGCAAGACGCGCGCCTCGGTCAGCTTCTGCGCCAGATTCCGCATTACCGCCTCCACCGGCTGGCCCCGATAGGAAACGCCCTCGACCAGGTTCACCGCGTCCGGATTGACCGCCCGGAGCTCCCGGACACGTTCCTTGGCGTCAAGCCCCAGTTCGACGCTCGGATTGACGTCCATGGAGACGTAAGCCACGACCGGCGGCGTCCGGAACGACAAGGTTGCCACGACCAGGAGCATGAGAACCGCGGCGAAAGCTCCGGTCGAAATCCAACGCCGTCTTCGCGTTGCGGCGTTCGCGCGGCCGGAGACCAAGTCCGCCGCCGTCCAACTTATCTCTTCGCCGACGGCAATGCCGGGGCTTGCCTTCACCCGAACGAACTGTCCGTCCGGCGTGAGCAGGACGGCCGTGCCGCCCGCGATCTCCATCACCGTTCCGCGTTTCATGGCCGATCCTCCTCCTCTAATAGGGAATTTGACGGAGTCAAACTCTCTCCTTTCCGCCGGGTTCCGGGTTGATGTAATCTTGCAGACATGGATAAGGCCCTCCGGCGATCAACGATACCGCGATCAAATATTTGCGATGCCGTTCCACCGTCTTGCGGGAAACGGACTCCGAAATGCACAATTCTTTGACGGGAAGCTGGCGTTTGTCCAGCAGGGCCTGGTAAAGCGCCGGGTTGCCCGCCAGCCGCTTGCCGATCCCGAGCAGCGTCAGCCGGGAATCCCGGTGCCTCGGCGAGCCTTCCGCAAGGTCCGCGAAGCGTATGCCAAACTGAGCGAGCTGCTCCGAGAGCATCGCGATTTCCGCCTTCCTCCGTTCGGCCGCCAAGTCCCGTTCGTAAATTTCCAGCGCTGCGGCGCTTTCGATCCGGCTCAGCACGCCCTCGCCGTCATCGTCCGGATCCGCAAGCGAGCTGTACGGCACGCTCGCGGAATGGCGCTGCTCCTGCCTGACGTGATCGATCAGCCGGCGGGTGATGACGGTTTCCGCGAAGCCGATAAACCGTCCCCCCGCTTCCGGCGAAAATCGATTGATCGCCTCGTCGAAAGCCGCCAGGGCAACGCTGAACTCGTCGTCCCGATCCGGATCGATGAACCGCCGGCAGAAACGGCTGGCCGTCTTGGCGATAAATGGCCTGTATTGGATGATGAGCGCTTCCCTTAAGTTTTCATCGCCTTCTTGGATGGCCGCCACCCGAAGCTCCGTCGTCTCTCCGTCGTCTTGGGAAGAGGAAGCCTGCGCGTGCGTGAACCATCTTTTCCAAAGTACGAGCAGCACTTGCTCACCCCGCAATCATAAGATTCGTGACCGTTATTTAATTTGAGGGGGGATAACGGGGGGTCCCAAAATAAATAAACGCCCTCGAAGCGGATTTGTTCCGCTTCGGGGGCAGCGAATCCAATGGACGCTTGCGAAGGTCAACGAACGCGGTTGCCGGATACGGTTCAGATCGTTCCGCCCGACGTCCGCTTCAGCTTCAGCTTATGCTTGCGCTGGCTGAGCACGCCCAGCCGGCGTTTCAATTGCTGTTCCCATTCGGTGTCTCCCAGCTGCTTGGCGAACGAGAGCAAATCGAGAGCCATGTCGATCTGGTTCTGCACGATCTGCATCGGCTCTTCGTTCTCGTTGTTCACGCAATTCTCGTGGAGGGCTTTGTCCGACTCGTCCACGTAGTCGTGGAAATCGACTTCGGAAGCCCCGTCGCCATGCGCATACTCGGCCAGAATGTCATACTCGTTTTCCACCATATAGTGCACTTCCACCCTGTGGCAGACGGGGCAGAACAGGATAGGCACGTTATGGATCCTGGTCCGGTAATGCTTCAAGGTTCCCTTCGTTCCGATCATGCTGGCTCCGCAGCAAAAGCTCATCGGCTTTCCCTCCTTGCCCCAAGCATCGGGAGATCATCCCTTCGCGAACGTTAATCGAATGTTGTTTCACTATATTCTCTACCCGTACCGCCGATTCCTGCCAACGTCCGGAGATGGAAAAAAGTTAGCGCTTTGGAACCAAGCGCCGATCCGGAAACAACAGCTCCCCGGAAGCGGGTTCCGGGGAGCTCGTCTGGAGATCCAGGGTGCTTATTTCGCGACGAGGTGCTTGTCGCCCGGTTTCCAGTTCATCGGGCACAGCCCGCCGGATTGGAGCGCCTGCAGGACGCGGAGCGTTTCCTCCACGCTGCGGCCCACGTCGTTATGGTTGACGACTTGGTATTTCAATTCGCCGTCCGGATCGATGATGAACAGGCCGCGGAGCGCGATGCCTTCTTCTTCGATCAGCACGCCGTAGTCGCGAGCGACTTGCTTCGTGATGTCCGCGGCAAGCGGGAAGTTCAGCTTGCCGAGACCGTTGTCGTTCTTCGGCGTATTGATCCAAGCGCGGTGGCTGTGCTTGCTGTCCACGCTGACGCCGAGAACTTCGGTGTTCAGCTTCTTGAATTCTTCCGCCGCATCGGAAAGAGCGGTGATCTCCGTCGGACATACGAACGTGAAGTCCAGCGGGTAGAAGAAGAATACCAGCCATTTGCCTTTATAATCGGACAGCTGGGCCGTGCCGAATCCCGTGCCGTCGCCGAGCGCCGTCTCCATGCTGAAGTTCGGTGCCGGACGCCCTACCAAACGTTCTGCCATCTCTCCATTACCTCCATTGTCATCCCGGTACTTGTGCCGGTATCTTTGTTCGCGATTCAGCAAATGCACGGTTTGTCGTACTTTCCTGAATCACCTTCGATATAAACGTATCCGCTTCCTATGGGAGGGCGAAAGCCGTTTATTCTTGACGAAAGAAATGGTACCATTCCGGATGGACAACGTCAAGATAGTAGCGATTCTTTTTTTAGAATCATTCTTATATATCAGCTTACCGCGCCATCGAAGCGACGATCAGATCGCCCATGGCCTTCGTGCCGATTGCTTTGCTTCTGTCGACGGCGATATCGCCGGTGCGATGTCCTGCGTCAAGGACGTTCTTGACCGCGCGTTCGATCGCGTCCGCCGCTTCCGCGTAGCCGAAAGTCAGGCGGAACATGAGCGCCACCGACAGGATGGTCGCGATCGGGTTGGCGATGCCTTGGCCCGCGATATCCGGTGCCGAGCCGTGCACGGGTTCGTACAGCCCGAAGCTTCCTTCTCCGAGGGAAGCGGAGGATAGCATGCCGATCGATCCCGTGAGCATCGCGGCTTCGTCGCTCAGAATATCCCCGAACATGTTCTCGGTCACGATGACGTCAAAGCTGGAAGGCCGCCGAAGCAGCTGCATCGCGCAATTGTCGACGAGCACGTGCTCCACTTCCACGTCCGGATACTCCGGCGCGATGCGGTTCACCGTCTCCCGCCACAAGCGCGAGGTTTCCAATACATTGGCCTTGTCCACGGACGCCAGCTTCTTGCGGCGGGTGCGCGCGACTTCGAACGCCTGCCGGACGATCCGCTCCACTTCCGCGACGTTGTAGACGCAAGTGTCCACCGCTTCCTGGCCGTGCTCCGTCTCCCGGCGGAACTTCTCCCCGAAATAGATGCCGCCCGTCAGCTCGCGCACGACGATGAGGTCGGTTCCCTCAAGCACTTCCGGCTTCAGCGTGGAAGCGTCCTTCAGGCAGTCGAAGACGACGGCCGGACGGATATTGGAGAACAGGCCAAGCGCTTTGCGAATACCGAGCAGTCCCGTTTCCGGACGGAGTTCCTTCGGGTTGTTGTCCCATTTGGGACCGCCCACGGCGCCGAGAAGCACGGCGTCCGCGTTTTTGCACATTTCCAGCGTGTCCTGCGGCAGCGGCGTCCCCCGCTCGTCGATGGCGATGCCTCCGAACAAGCCGTGCGACAATTCGAATTTGTATCCGAACAGCTCCTCCGTGCGCTTCAATACTTTTTCCGCTTCCGCCACGACTTCCGGGCCGATCCCGTCGCCCGCGATGACGGCGATTTTTTTCGTCTCTGCCATGAAATGGATACACTCCTCTAAGGTTTGTCCGATTGGACCACTATGTCAGTTTTAGCACATTTCCCGCTCAGCGGCAAAATAGATAAAAGCTATGAAATTAATAGGCAGGGGCTATTGACGGACGGAAGACCCCGGGGCGAGCGTGTCCGTGTAAATCCCGTCCACCCCCAGACGGCGATAGGTTTCGTAAATCCGGGGATCGTTCACCGAATGCACGTAGATTTTGACTCCCAACTTCTTCAGCTCCGACACGAAACGGCGCGTGACCCGGTATTCCGGCATCGTCACCGCTCTGATTTTCGGCGCTCGCTTCAAGAAGAGAACGACTTCCCCGTCCGAATCCGGCGAATCGTACAGCGTGTAAATGTAGGACGGAAACGGGAAGATCCGCTCCAACTGTCCGTACATGCTTCTGCGGTAAATCTGCGGCACAATCCGCCCTCGCACGTCCGGACGAGGGGACGCCTCTAGCGACGCCGCGATCCTGCGGAACGAACGCTCGATCCCCCTCCGGGACCGTTCCTTCGTATCGGTCACGAAATAGACGTCCGGATAAAGCTCGGCCAGCTGCACGATATCGCTCCACTCAAGGGGGTGGTATTTTTTTCTGACGGGCATGGACATGAACTCGCGCAGCGATACCGGGTTCCGAAGCGCCCCCCAATCGTGCAGCGCGACGGGATACCCGTCGGAAGTCAGCCGGAGATCCACCTCGAACACCCGGAACCCTCTGCCGTAATTGATGACGAAAGCCTCCCGCGAGTTCGTGAGTCTCGTGCCTCCGATCCCGCCCATCGCATGCGCCACCATTCGATGCTCCGTCCATTCGGCGGGAACCGGCAGGGGCGCCGCATGCTGAACCAGCAAGCACCACATGAGCAGGACAACGGACATGGCTTCCACCTCCGCGCATTGGGTGTTCCTATACTTTGCCCGAGAGGTCCGAAAAGTAAAAAACGCCCTCCCGCTAGAGAAGGCGTTTCCTGAAGTCGATTAAGGGGATGAACTCGGGAGGCGGCAGAGGAGGCACCGCCGTCCAACGTCCCTTGAGTCCTTCGGCGAGATCGGCGTACCCGATAAAATCGGTGTACACGCCGAAAAAGCCCGCTTTCTCTTCCGTATTCCGCAGATTTAGAAGTCAGCGGACCAACACGCTATCCATCGCCTGCGACAACCGGGACATGCCCTTGATTGTGTTTTCCGTATCGTTGTGCGTGAAATTCAGGCGCATCGTGTTCGCTTTCGGGTTTTCCGCGAAGAACGTGCCTCCCGGCACGAACGCGACGCCGAGAGATACGGCGGTTTTGAGCAGCTCGGCCGCATCGATCCTCTCCGGCAGCTCCAGCCAGAAGAACATGCCGCCTTTGGGTTCTTGCCAGGCGACGCCAGGCCATTTCTGCTCCTGGAGCAGCCCCAGCATCTGGCGCATGCGGACTTCGTATTCCTTGCGCACGAAAGAGATATGGCCGTCCAGGTCGAAATGTTCCATCAGCTGGTAAAGCGTTTGCTGGTCGAGCGAGCTGGAATGCAAATCGGCCGCCTGCTTCGCGCGGGCCATATTGCGGATCAGGTCCGGATCGCCCATGACCCATCCGGTCCGAAGGGCAGGCGCCACCGTTTTCGAGAAGGTGCTCGTGTACACGACGCTTGAGCTCGCGGGGTGCCGGTCCAGCGAGAAAAGGGACGGGTACGTCACGGATTCGTCGCCGAATTTCAGCTCTCCGTACGGATCGTCTTCGAGGATTAGTACGTCATGCTGACGGCACAGGTCCAGCACGCCTTGGCGGCGTTCGAGGCTCCAGGCTTTCCCGGTCGGGTTGGAGAACGTGGGGATGACATACGCCATTTTGGGACGGTGCTGCTTCAGTTTGGCGGCCAGATCCGCCAGGTCCATTCCGTCCTCATCCCCGTTTACGGATACCAGCTTGGCTCCATAGAAATTGAATACTTGAATGGCGGACAGATAGGTGGGCCTTTCGACCAGGATGACGTCGCCCGGATCGATGTAGATGCGGACGAGCAGGTCGATCGCTTGCTGCGATCCCGTCGTCAGAAGCATGTCGTCCGGCGTCACGGTGATCCCTTTGGCGGCCATCCGGCGGCAGATGCTCTCCCGGAGCGGAAGATAGCCTTCCGTCAGCCCGTACTGCAGCGCTTTGTTGCCTTCCTCGAGTACCCTCCGGAACGCCTCGCCGACGGCCGCCACCGGAAAATGCTCCTCGGCGGGCAAGCCGCCCGCGAACGAAATGACAGATTGCCGCTGGGTGAGCTTCAAGATCTCACGGACCGCCGAAGAGGAGAACCTCCCTAGCCGGTCGGAATAACGATAATTCATCGGGATTCCCCATTTCCTCTGTTAGATCAGCGTGACGTTGTCGCGTCGGCTGCGGGCCGGCGCTTGGCGCTTGTCGAGAAGGCGGTTGAGGGCGTCCACGTAAGCGCGGGCGCTCGCTTCCAGAATGTCGGTGCTGACGCCGCGTCCGTGCGCCGACAGGTCGCCCTGCTTCAGGAGCACGTGCACCTCGCCCAGCGCGTCCGTCCCGTCGGTGACGGATTTAATCGCGTAGTCGTCCAGCTCCACGGCTTCCCCCGTGAGCGAGTCGATCGCCTGGTAAATCGCGTCGACGGAGCCGTTGCCTTCCGATTGGCGTTCCACGATGCCTTGGGCCGTGCGGATGCGAACTTTCGCGGTCGGTACGGCGTGGCTGTCGAACGAGACCACGAGCTGCTCCAGCGCGAACACTTCCGGCGTCAGGGCCAGCTTCTCTTCGAGCAGCGCGCGGATATCTTCGTCGCTGACCGTCTTCTTGCGGTCGGCCAAATCCTTGAACTTGCCGAAAGCGGCGTTCACTTGCTCCTCGGTCAGGTCTTCGTAGCCGAGATCGATCAGCTTCTCGCGGAAGGCGTGACGGCCGGAGTGCTTGCCCATGACGAGCTTGCTTTCTTTGAGTCCGATCGTCTCCGGGGAGATGATCTCGTACGTCGTTTTCTCCTTAAGCATCCCGTCCTGATGGATACCGGATTCGTGAGCGAACGCGTTGGCGCCGACGATCGCTTTGTTGCCCGGCACGACCATGCCCGTCAGCTTGCTGACCAGGCGGCTCGTCTTGGCGATTTCCTTGAGGTTCAGCGAAGTCTTGGCTCCGTAGAAAGCGGCGCGGGTTTCCAGCGCCAGGGCGACTTCCTCCAGCGCGGTGTTGCCGGCTCGCTCGCCGATGCCGTTGATCGTGCCTTCTACTTGGTCGGCGCCGTTCTCGACCGCCGCAAGCGCGTTAGCCGTGGCCATGCCGAGGTCGTCATGGCAATGCGCCGACAGCTGGATGCGCTCGATACCCGGCACTTTCTCCTTCAACGTTTTGAATATGTTGCCGAACTCGGAAGGCGTCATGTAGCCGACCGTATCCGGGATATTGACGACGGTCGCGCCCGCGCGGATGGCCATTTCCGTGACCTGGCAGAGAAAGTCCAGCTCGGTGCGGCCCGCGTCTTCCGGCGAAAATTCGATTTTGTCGAAAAATTGCTTGGCATAGCGGATCGCTTTCTCCGCCGCCTCCAGTACCTGCTCCTTCTCCATCCGCAGCTTATGCTTGCGGTGGATCGGCGACGTGGCCAGGAACAGGTGGATGCAAGGATCCTGCGCGCCTTTCAGCGCCTCCCGGACCGCGTCGATATCCGGCTCGCGGGAACGGGACAAGCCGACGACCGTCGCGTTCTTGACGGCGCGGGCCACCGCGTTTACCGCGGCAAGATCGCCCGGGGACGCGGCGGGAAATCCGGCTTCGATCCGGTCGACGCCGAGCTTCTCCAGCTGCAGCGCGATTTCCACTTTCTCCTGGGTATTCAGATTGACGCCCGGGGACTGCTCCCCGTCGCGCAGCGTCGTGTCGAAAATATAGATTTTACGCATGGCAGGGTATTCCCGCACCTCCAGAAAAACGCGTTAGACCGCTCGTGATGGCCTTCATTAGGATTATAGCACAAAATGCTTGGAATTCCGGGATCTCGACAACGTTAAGCTTGTCCGGCATGTTTAAGCTTCGTCAGCCGTCGACGCTGACCAACCGGGTTAAGCCTGTCAGGCAGGCTTGGATCCCGACACCAGCCTCGGATCAACCGAGATAAGCCTGTCAGGCACGCTTAAACTCCGTCACCAGACGCGGACCAACCGCGATATGCCTGTCTGGCACGCTTAAATCCCGTCACCTGACGCGGACCAACCGCGATAAGCCTGTCTGGCACGCTTAAACTCCGTCACCCGACGCGGACCAACCGCGATAAGCCTGTCTGGCAGGCTTAAATCCCGTCACCTGACGCGGACCAACCGCGATAAGCCTGTCTGGCACGCTTAGACTCCGTCACCCGACGCGGACTAACCGCGATAAGCCTGTCTGGCACGCTTAAATCCCGTCACCAGCCTCGGATCAACCGAGATAAGCCTGTCTGGCACGCTTAAACTCCGTCACCCGACGCGGACCGGGATCCCGCACCTTGTTGGTACAGGAAACCCCGGCGGGATGCCGGGGTCCGAGGTCTATTTGACTATGCTTATTTCTTGATCCAGTGCATCATGCCGCGAAGCTGCGCTCCGACTTTCTCGATCGGATGCTCGGCTTCGTTGCGGCGGGTCGCCGTCAGGAAGGCGCGTCCGGATTGGTTCTCCAGGATGAAATCGCGAGCGAACTTGCCTTGCTGGATGTCGCTCAGGACGGCTTTCATCGCTTTCTTCGTTTCCTCGGTCACGATGCGAGGGCCGGTGACGTAGTCGCCGTATTCCGCGGTGTTGGAGATGGAGTCGCGCATGGAGGCGAGACCGCCTTCGTACATCAGGTCAACGATCAGCTTCAGTTCGTGCAAGCACTCGAAGTAAGCCATCTCAGGCGCGTATCCGGCTTCGACCAGCGTCTCGAATCCGGCTTTGACCAGGGCGCTCGCGCCGCCGCAAAGCACGGCTTGCTCGCCGAACAGGTCGGTTTCGGTTTCTTCCTTGAACGTCGTCTCGATGACGCCCGCGCGGGTGCAGCCGATGCCTTTGGCATAAGCCATGCCGATTTCGAACGCTTTGCCCGTGCCGTTCTGGTGGATGGCGATCAGTCCGGGAACGCCGAAGCCTTCTACGAACGTGCGGCGAACCATGTGACCCGGCGACTTCGGAGCGACGAGCAGAACGTCCGCGTCCGCTGGAGCGACGATTTGGCCGAAGTGGACGTTGAAACCGTGGGAGAACATAAGGGCCGCGCCTTTTTTGAGGTTCGGCTCGATTTCGTTTCTGTATACGGCGGCTTGCGTCTCGTCCGGCATCAGGATTTGCACGACGTCGGCTTTGCGGGTCGCGTCCGCGACGGACAGCACTTCGAAGCCGTCATTGCGCGCTTTGTCGGCGGATTTGCCGGGGCGCAGGCCGATGACGACGGAGATTCCGCTGTCGCGAAGATTCTGGGCTTGGGCGTGGCCTTGGCTGCCATACCCGATGACGGCGATCGTTTTGCCTTTCAGTACGCCGAGATCGGCGTCTTTCTCGTGAAACAGATTGACTGCCATGAAAGTGTGTACCTCCTTAAAATGGTCATGCTCATATATGGCGACCCTCGAAGCGGGCGTTCCAAGAGCGGACAAGCATCGGGGGCCGGGATTTCGCGGCGGGAATACCGGTGGAAGCCGCGTAATTCCGGGTGAGCTCGTCCGCTCTCCGGACCCCCGCTCCGACAGTTGCTGGTGCGGGAAAAGGTTAATGCGCCAAAGCGCCAAACGACGAAAAATTAACGGCTGCCCCGGGCCATGGCGGTAACGCCCGTCCGCGACAGCTCGCGGATCCCGTAAGGCTTGAGCAGCTCGACCATCGCGTCGATTTTCTCCGTGTCGCCGACCACTTGTACGATCAGCGTAGACGGACCGATATCGACGACGGCCGCGCGGAACGTTTCCACGATTCCGAGAATTTCGGGGCGGGCGGCCGGCTCGGCGCTGACTTTGATCAGGCCGAGCTCCCGCGCCACCATCGGATTGGAACTGACGTCCACGACCTTAATGACGTCGATCAGTTTGTACAGCTGCTTCTGGATTTGCTCGAGCGTCCGGTCGTCGCCGGTCGTGACGATGACCATCCGGGACAGCCCGGGCTCTTCCGAGGAACCCACCGTGATGCTCTCGATGTTGAACCCCCGCCGGCCGAACAGGCCGGACACGCGCTGCATCACCCCGGGCTGGTCGTTGACGAGAATGGAGATCGTATGTTTGCTCATTCGGAATCCCCCATGATCATTTGGTCGATCGTGCTTCCCTGGGTGACCATCGGATACACGTTCTCATCCCGGCGGACGACGAACTCCACCACGGCCGGACCCGGATGGCGAAGCGCCTCCTCCCATGCCTGGCGCGCTTCTTCCTTGTTCGAGGCACGGAACCCTCTGACGCCGTAGGCTTCCGCCAGCTTGACGAAGTCCGGGCTGCCGGCCAGGTCGATATGGCTGAAACGGTTCTCGTGGATCAGCTCCTGCCATTGCCGGACCATGCCGAGCACTTGGTTGTTCAGGATCGCGACCTTGACCGGAATGTTGTTGATGGCGCAAATCGCCAGCTCCTGCGCGCACATCTGCATGCCGCCGTCTCCGTTGATGGACACGACCGTCCGTCCCGGATTGCCCATTTGGGCGCCGATCGCGGAAGGGAAACCGAAGCCCATCGTGCCGAGTCCCCCCGAGGTGACCCAAGAGCGGGGCCGTTTGAACGGGTAGTACTGCGCCGCCCACATCTGATGTTGTCCGACGTCCGTCGTGACGATGGCGTCTCCGTTCGTCGTCTCATGGATCATCTGCACGACCCATTGGGGCTTCAGTTCCGCCTCGGAGTCGATGTACTTGAACGGCTTGGAAGCTTTCCAATCGCGGAGCAGCGAGCGCCAATCGTCCGCTTTGTCCGCGCGTTTGGCCAGCGTGTTGGCGATGCCGAGCACCGCTTTGACGTCGCCGACGATCGGGATTTCGGTGGTCACGTTTTTGCCGATTTCGGCCGGGTCGATGTCGATGTGGACGACCTTCGCTTTCGGCGCGAAGCCGGACAGCTTGCCCGTCACGCGGTCGTCGAACCGGGCTCCGATATTGATCAGCAAGTCCGCGTTCTGGATCGCGTTGTTCGCGGTGTACGTTCCGTGCATGCCCGGCATGCCGATGTGAAGGTCATGCCCGCTCGGGAACGCCCCCAGGCCCAGCAGCGTCGTCGTGATCGGAATTTCCGTCTTCGTGACGAATTCGAACAGTTCCTCGTGCGCGCCCGAATAGATGGCGCCCCCGCCGACCAGCAGCAGCGGGCGCTCCGCCTGCTCGATGGCCCGGATCATTTTGTCGACCTGGCCCCGGTTCGGCTGCACGGTCGGATGGTATCCGCGCAGATTCACTTCCTTCACCGGCTGGAACAGCGCTTTCTGCGCCGATACGTCCTTCGGAATATCGATGAGGACCGGGCCCTTCCGGCCCGTGTTCGCGATATGGAAGGCCTCGTGGATGATGCGCGGCAGGTCGGCCGCGTCACGGACCAGATAGCTGTGTTTCGTGATCGGCATCGTAATGCCGACGATATCGGCTTCCTGGAACGCATCCGTGCCGATCAGATGGGTGGCGACGTTGCCGGTGATGACGACGAGCGGTACCGAGTCCATATAAGCCGTCGCGATGCCGGTCACGACGTTCGTCGCGCCCGGGCCGGAGGTGGCGATGCACACCCCGACTTTGCCGGTCGAACGGGCATATCCGTCCGCCGCGTGAATGGCTCCTTGCTCATGACGGGTCAGCAAGTGGTTGAAATCCGTAAAGCCGTACATGGCGTCGTAGATGTAGAGAACCGCGCCCCCCGGATACCCGAAGACGCAATCCACACCCTCCAACAACAGACTGCGGAGCAGCATCTCGGAGCCGGAAATGACTTCGGGTTTGCTCCATTTCTCGATCAATTCCTCTTTGGATTTCAGCGTGGCACTTTGCGCGCTCATCCGTCATCCTCCTTTCGATGATCCGTTATGTGAATCGTGTAAATAAAAAGCCTTCCGTCCCGAACGCCAAGTCTGACGTTCTGGGACGAAAGGCTGCTGCTTCCGCGGTACCACCCGAGTTTGCCGCTCACCTCGCGATGGCGGCCTCTGAAGGTACGGGTCCGCATCTCGCGGTCCATACGCACCTTCGGCGCGGATAACGTGCGCCACTCCGATTCGCCCTACTGCCCGCGGCTGCGGCGGTTCAGGCGAACAGCTCCGAGGAGACGTTGCGGCAAGGGATTTTGGCATCGGTCTCAGCAATCCCGACGCTCTCTGAGCAAAAGAGCCCTTCGCTTTATCCTCATCACGGCTGTTAACTTGTTCAATCGATTAGGTTTCATTATATGCTTCGCGGACGCATCCGTCAATATGCTGCGGCAAGTAAAAACGACTTCGCGTCCTGGCGCATGGTTTCGACGTGCGTTTCCACCGGTAACGCTGCAGGAAATAGAATGTCGTTTTCGTCCGGATCGCTCATTAAGGGATGGCGGATATCGCCAATCCCGTGTGATCGAGAAATTGGGGGACCCGACACCCCCGGTCCCTCATACGATGGTAAAAGGACACGTCCGGCCTGAATGACCGCATGGAGGCGATGCCGATTGATTCGCTTACGACAACCGGGGGACGAGGAAGCGATCGTGGACTTGGTGCGGACGGAGCTGGTGCCGCTATCCCCCCGGCCCGGCATGCATGGCAGCCGGCTGCGCAAGGAGATCGACGCTCGCTTGCGGCGGGGCGTTACGCTCGTGGCGTCCAGGACGCCGAGAAGCGAGCCGTTCGCTTTCCTGCACATGGAAATCCGGCAGCGCACGCTGTTCGTCGACTTGCTCGCCGTCAGCGCCTCCGCGCAAAACCGGCGCTGGGGAAGCATGCTTATGGCCGCTGCGGAGCAATACGGCGCCTCTCGAGGCTGCACGGAGGCGAGACTGTTCGTGGACGACACGAACGAGCGGGGACTGCGCTTCTATGCGAAGCTCGGTTACTCCGCCGTCCGCCATATTTCGGGGGCCTATTGCTACGAGCTGGTGAAGCCGCTGGCGGCAAGGTGGTCCTGAGTCGGACCCGGGCAGCGCCTTCTTATCCCCACGCCTCAGAAAGCCCGGATTTCGATTGCACCGGCCTCCCCTCTCGAACAGCAGCCACGCGAGTAAAACGGCTACGCCGTCCCGTACGGAAGGATAGACGTTTTATCGGAGGTGATTCAGAAAAGGATGACGGATAATACTTTCTGGCGTGTAATCACCAAAGAAAAAGCCGGCATTCGCCGGCCTCGTACATATTGAAGTGCGGTTTACCACCAAAAACCAGGAAAGCCGAAGCCGCCGAAGCCGCCGAAGCCGAAACCGGCAAACGGCAACGTGCCGATCGCCAACAAATCAAACAAAGCAAGCGGAAGGATTGCATTGGTATGCGCTTTTCCGTCCGTCGGTGCAAGATACAGCTCGTTGCCGCTGACCCTGACCAATTTGCCCTTCACGACCGACCCGTCACGCCGTACCGCATAGATTTCTTTCCCGACAAGCTCCTTCACTTGGGAGCGAGAGACGTGGGACATGCTTTACCCCTCCTTTACCGGTTGTCCTATAAGATATGGCCGGAAAGGCAGAGTGGATTGTATGATTGTCCGGCGCTTCGCAAAAGAGGGCCATCCGCCGAATCCCAATTGTGCCTTCTTCGGCGCGAGCCTGTCCAAAAAAAGAATAAACCCCGGTTGCCCGGGGTTTGCATTCGTTACGCGTTGATTTTCGCTTTGGCGGCGTCAGCCAGCGAGTTGAACGCCTGGATGTCGTTCACGGCCAGGTCGGCCAGCATTTTGCGGTTGACGTTGATGCCGGCCAGCTTGAGGCCGTTCATCAGCTTGCTGTAAGACAGGCCGTTCTGGCGGGCTGCCGCGTTGATGCGCACGATCCACAGTCTGCGGAAGTTCCGCTTCGTCTGGCGACGGTCGCGGTATGCGTACCACAGCGATTTCATCACTTGCTCTTTGGCTTTCTTGAACAGGCGGTGTTTCGCGCCCCAGTAACCTTTAGCCAGCTTCAACATTCTATTGCGACGGCGGCGCGTGACGAAACCGCCTTTAACTCTTGCCATGATTCATTACCTCCCGAGAAGTGTTAACGGTAAATAAGATTATTTGAGGTTCGCGAGTTGTTGCTGCAGACGGCGTACGTCGCCTTGGGCCATGAGCGGCTGGCTCGACAGCACGCGCTTCTGGCGGCCGGATTTGTGGGACAGCAAATGGTTCTTGTAAGCTTTATGGCGCTTTACTTTGCCGGTTCCGGTAATTTTGAAGCGATCCTTCAAGCTGCTGTGCGTTTTCATCTTAGGCATGGATTCGTTTCCTCCTGTCAGTGGCTCTTCGGAGCCAGAATCATGATCATGCTGCGGCCTTCAAGCTTCGGAACGCGCTCGACGACGCAAATGTCGGCGACTTCCTTCGCCACGCGCTCCAGAATTTTCTGGCCGATGTTGGCATGGGCGATTTCGCGTCCGCGGAACCGCACGGAACATTTGACCTTGTCGCCGTCGTTCAGGAACTTCACCACGTTGCGGAACTTCGTCTGGTAGTCGTGTTCCTCGATGTTCGAACGGAACCAGACTTCCTTCAGGTCAACGATCTTCTGGTTCTTCCGGGCTTCCTTCTCTTTCTTCTGCTGCTCGTAGCGGAACTTGCCGTAGTCCATGATGCGGCACACCGGCGGTTTCGCCTGCGGAGCGACGTTAACCAGGTCCATGTTCGCATCGATCGCGATCTGCATGGCTTCCCGAAACGGCTTGATGCCAAGCTGCTCGCCGCCCGGGCCTACGAGCCTGACTTCCTTCGCCCGGATTTCCTCGTTGATTTGATGTTCCTTGCTAATCGTATTCCACCTCCGGATTGGATTGGAGTGCCCCTATGGTCGGCCGGAAAAACAAAAAAAGCGGGCCGCATAGACCCGCATCCTGCTCACTCGTCGGTCCGGCGCCAGCTGGGGACTTGAATCCCGGCATCCGCCGCCTTCCGTCGGTTACGCGAACCCGTCAGCGTGAGCCGAGCAGGTGAGAAGCGGGTGCTTCTGCTTAAGCGTACTGAATATCGAATTGAAATCAGTCACTCGAGTAATATACCACGCGGCCGCTTCGATGTCAACAGAAGACCCCGGGGACAAACCGGGGCGTTCGGTTTACATTTGCTTGCCTTGCACTTCTTCGAGCCGAAGGACGCGCGTGTGCTGCGTGTGGCTCCAGGTTTTGTTGTTCTGCGTGAAAAACGCGTGGAACGTGATCGGCCACCAAGAGAAGAAGAAAATAGGGAACGTGATCAAACGCAGGTATAGTTTCCAGTGAACCTTCTCGAGAAGCATGGCGAGCGGTACCTGCGCGTAAATATAAAGCGCCATGGGCACGGCGATCCAATTCGGGGCCAGCGAGTAAATGGAATCGAAATGCCGCTCGCCCGGCAAAAGCAGATCGAACCAAAGCGTCGCGGTGATGAGGAACCCGATCAGGAAATTATAAGCGTTGAAAATGTAAAGCGCGGCGTCGATCTTGACCAAGCTGCGCTCCTTGATCCCTTGCCACAGGATCGGAAGCATATAGCGGCGGGTAACGTCGAAGTGACCTTGCATCCAGCGGAGCCGCTGGCGGGCGGAAGCCCGGAAGGTGATCGGCTTCTCGTCGTAAACCCGCGCGTCGAAGTTGAATTTGGGCTTAATGCCCCGCTGGATGCAACGGATCGTGAACTCCAGGTCCTCGACCAGGCTCGTGGCCCCCCAGCCCATTTCCTTCAGCAGCTTCGTTTCGAAGCACATGCCGGTTCCGCCGAGGAAGTTCGAAAGCCCCAGATTGTACCGGGGAAGCTGCCACAGGCGGTTGCAGAACCAGTAGTTCATGCCATTGGCGGCGCTGACCCAGCTGTCGTGCGGGTTCTTGGTATCCAGATAGCCTTGGATGACGCGGTAGCCGTTGCACAGATCCTCGTTCATGTAAGTAAGAAAATCCGTCGCGACCAAATTGTCGGCGTCGAACATGACGATCGCGTCGTAAGATTTCGGATGCTTCCACAGCTCTTTGAGCATCCACTCGATGGCGAAGCCTTTGCCGCGCTGGCTCGCGTTGAACCGTTCGCAGGCATAGACGCCGGGATAGCTGCGGACGATTTCCGCCGTCCGGTCCGAACAATTGTCGCAAATGACGAAAATATCGAACAGCTCCCGCGGGTACTTCATCTTGAGGAGATTTTCGATGAGCGCCCCCACGACCGCTTCCTCGTTGTGCGCCGCGACGAGCAGCGCGAACGATTTGGTCGGCTCCCGCTCGATCCGTTCTTTCTTCCTGTACCATCCGAACAACGACAAGACGACCTGGTAAGAGCCGATCAGGAAAAAGAACACCTGAACGACCAAAAGGAACTGATTCAACATATGCGGTTGTACCCCCTAGACCCCAATTTTTCCGTTTTCTCTCTGTTCGGTTTTTTTACTCTCTGTTCGTTTTTCTCTCGTTCGTTTTTCTCTCGTTCGTTTTTCTCTCGTTCGTTTTTCTCTCGTTCGTTTTTCTCTCGTTCGTTTTTCTCTCGTTCGTTTTTCTCTCGTTCGTTTTTCTCTCTGTTCTTGTCTCTCTGTTCTTGTCTCTCTGATCTCTCTGTTCGCTG
The DNA here is from genome assembly GCF_019400745.1 of Cohnella sp. CFH 77786. Lineage (GTDB taxonomy): Bacteria > Bacillota > Bacilli > Paenibacillales > Paenibacillaceae > Cohnella. The sequence goes on from NZ_WJIB01000008.1 coordinate 164,489, forward strand.
CCGGCCTTTGTCCGTTTCCCGGTCCCCACTGGCCGGGCTTCAAGATCTTCCCTTTTCGGCAAAAGGCACATCCTTGATTCTGTTCGTTTTGCGCCGATTTGTCAAAGCGGTCCTGGCCCGTTATCCGCGGCTTACGCGGGGTGAAGGGAATTTTGGCGGCCTGAGCCCCCGGGAAAAACCGGATTCCTCGCGGAAAGGCCGGATTAAAGCGTTTTCCTTGCCGATTCGACAAAAAATCAAATATCGGGCCTTGCCGAAGGGAACTCCCGGACAGCATGTATTACGAATGAAGCGCTCAGAAAGTTGCAGGAAAAACGGAGCAAGCCGCACGAATTTCCTCGAGCAACCCGGCGAACACGCGGTCCCAGGAACGGGCGGACGCTTGCCGAAGTCCCGCCTCCGCCAGCTTCTCCCGCAGGGCCGGGTCCCCGCCCAGACGGGCCAACGCGGCGGCGAAAGCCCCGGCGTCGCCGGGCTCGCACAGCAGCCCGTCTTCTCCGTGCCGCACCGTATCCGGCACGGCTCCCGCATTCGCTCCGACGACAGGTAAGCCGCACGCCATCGCTTCGAGCACGACGTTGCCGAAAGTTTCCGTCGGCGAAGGAAAGATCAACGCGTCGCAGGCCGCCATCCACCGCCGAAGCTCCGGCTGAGGCAGCGCGCCCGGGAAGCGGACCGGCACCTTCCTCCGGGCGGCCAGCGTCCGGAGCGCGGCGGCGGACGGTCCGTCCCCGGCCATCACCAGCTCCGCGCCTAAGCCATGATCCCTCTCCAGCAGTTTGATCGCCTCCACCGCGACCTCCGCCTGTTTTTCGGGCGCCATTCTGCCCGCGTACAGCACGGTGAAACGGGAAACGTCCAGGCCCAGCGCTTGCCGCAAGGCTTCCCGGTCGTCCGCGGGACGGAAGACGGACGTATCCACTCCGCGGCTCCAGACGGCCAGCCCCTTCCAACCGTGCTCTTCGCATTCTTCCAGCACGGAGCGGGAAGGCACGAACACGCGCCTGGATGGGCGATGGAACCAATGCAAATATCTCCATAGAAGTGTACCCAACCACTGCAGGTTGTAAAACGACAAGTACCGCACGAAATGCGTATGATGGGATGCGAAGAGCGGAATGCCGTGCCGAAGCGCCAACTGGCGTCCCGTCAGGCCGATTCCGAACGGCGTCGCCACGTGGATGGCGGTCGGCCGGAAGCGGAGGAGCTTGCTCTGCGCCTCCGCGAGACGGGGCAGGGCGAAGCGGGTTTCCGGATACAGGAAGAACGGCCGGCTCGCGAGCCGCTCCGCCGTTTCAAGGAAGGGGCTTTCCCCCCGCGGATGCGAAGGGGCGAAGACGAGAAACTCGATTCCTTCCTTCCGCAAATAATTCGTCCACCGTTCCAGCGTTTTGGCGACTCCGTTGATTTCGGGCGCATACGTATCCGTGAATAAAGCCAGTCGCAATTCCGCCATGACGATGCCTCCCCGCTTTTTTCTTTCCATGATGCCAAACGGAAATCAAGAGGGTGTCAAGGCTGCGTTAACGGGGCGAATTAACGGATTTGCGGGTGAGCGTTAATTTCGGGGTGACAATTCGCGGGTATAGTGGGAGCAGATACCGCGTCCCGACGCACGGGCCAGCGGGAAGAGGAGGATGCGTATGAGCCGGATTTACCGCATGCTGCTGGAAGTGGAGCGTCCGCTGTTCCTGCACGTCAATATCCGCTGGAATCATAAGCTGCTGAGTTGGCTTTTCTATGTTCTATCGCTTCTGGGCGGAGCGACCTTCACGCTCTGCTTCTCCCTGGCCGTCGGCTGGTTCGGCGCGGAGCCGTGGAGCACGGCCGGCTGGCAGGCGCTCGCCGCCGTGGCGCTGAGCCATATTCCCGTCGCGATCGCCAAGCGCAGCGCGCCCCGTTTGCGGCCGTACCAAGTGTTCCCGCAAGCGAACACGGGGCGCAAGCCGTTGAAAGATCCGTCTTTCCCTTCGGGACACACGACCGCGGCGTTCGCCATGCTGACGCCCTGGATGCTCGCCGAGCCGAGGCTGATCCCGGTTCTGCTTCCGGTAGCCGCCGGCGTTGCGCTATCGCGCGTGTATTTCGGCCTTCACTTCCCGAGCGACACGGTCGCGGGCGCCTTGCTCGGCAGTTCTACCGCGCTCATGATGACGCTGTGGATTTAAGAATGCTTCCACGACTACGAAAACTCCAAGCCGGACGCCGGCTTGGAGTTTTTTCATCCTTCGATTCATTCGGGAATGCACTGGCGTGAAGTTCGCGAAGCTGGCGGCCTGAACGGTTACAGCGGCAGGTCGCGTTTCCGGAACAGCGCGACGGCCGCGCCGAACGACGCGAATCCGACCGCGGCCAGCACGATGAAGGAAAATTCCGAATCCGCGCTGCCGTTAATAATGTCGCCTGGCCGGTACAGAGAGAACAGCGAGAGATCCCGGAGCCAGCCGACATTGTCGCTGAATTTGCCTGCGAGATCCAGGCTGAAGAAACCAAACGTACACGTGCCCGAAATACCGTTCGCTTTCTTCTCGTCATTGGACAGTGCCGACACCAGGAACGAGATGCCGCCGAGGGCGAAGAAGAGAAGAAACGCCGCGGCGTTCATTTGCAGGAACTTGGCCGTATCGAAATCGTATTCTGCTCCGAGAAACCAAGCGTTGCCAGCGAATCCCGCCAAGGTCGTGACTGCGACGATCAGGAGCAGCCCGGTCGTCAGTACCGCCGCTTGCGTAAACGCGACTTTCCCTCTCGTCGTCGGGGCGGAGAGCAGATACGCCATCGAGCCCTGATCCACCAATTTGGCCATCAGCCGGGTCGACAACTGCACGCATAGGATGGAGAGGAGCAGAACGGGAATCAGGCCGTAATATTCGCCCGAAATGAATGCCTCCGCGCTGCCGAAACCGTTCAGGCCGAACGCCTTTCCGAAACCTTCCGGCATGGCCGCGACCAGATCGTCGATGGCTTTCGAATGGTTGGCGATATTAGGGTACAGCCAGAACATGAGAAGAATGTAGAACGCGGATCCGAACCCAAAGGGCTTTCAGGATCAAAGAGAAGATCCGGAAAGCCACCTTGGATCTGCTGCGGGAATCGGACCCCAAGCGGATCCGGATCGCCGACATCGCGAAGGCGGCCCGCGTTTCGCAGGTGACGATCTATAACTATTTCGGGAGCAAGGAAGAACTTCTCCGCGACGTGTTCAAACACTACGTGGACAAAGCCAGCCGTCAATTCGAGGCATTTATAAACGAGGGCCATACGCTGAAGGAGAAGATCGAGTACCTCCTGATCCAGAAGAGGGCAGCGATGGCGGAGTTTCCGCCTCGCCTGATCAAGGAAATGCTGACCGAAGATCCCGAGCTTGCCCGTTATCTCGAACAACGGTACAAGGAGAAATCGCTCCCGCTCACCCTGCGCTTGATCCGGGAAGGCAGAGAAAGCGGCGAGATCTCGGAAGACGTGTCCGATGAAAGCGTACTGGTTCTGATGCAGCTCTACATGAATCAATATGAAACGATATTGGGGATGGCGGAACAGAGCGGGGATACGGACGCGTTTTTCCGCGGATTGGTGCACATGTTCTTCTATGGGATTTGCGGGAAGCCTTGAGGTTGCCTGAAGCAGTTGATCAGACAGCTCGGGCAACTGCTCCCAATGTTGCAGCTAAATGCCAATATACACCTAGTAACTTGGAAAAACGTCACCGGCTTACCCCACCCGCAAACGGGTCGATCAGTTCTTATATCGTGATTACGGACGGACCCTTCTATCACTTGTACTTCATGTCTCCGCTCTGCCGCATTCCGAGAAATTACTCGAATACAAAAATCCACCGCGCCTCGGAAGGCCGGTGGATCTGTCACGTTTCAATATGGACGATAAGCAAACCGGAAATGTTACTCCTCCGAGGCGTTATCTTCGAGGACCGCCCCCGGAGCCGGCTCCTTGGCGCCGCCGCGCCTGGCCTGCTCCTCGAGCTCCTTCGCGATGCGCTGCCGGTTGCGTTCCGCCGCCTTCGCCCCGATGGCCGCTTCCAGCCGGTAAATCGGCATGCCTTGCGCGTGGAATTTCGTTTCGTACTCGGTCATGACCAAGTCCTCCCTCGCTCCGTTGCGATGAAGGTCCAAGGATATGTTCTTCATCTGCAGGCCGGTATCCGAGAAACTGTTCAAGGAAAACTCAAAAAGGGTCAAGGAGTCCGTTTTGAAATGGATTTCCCCTTCCTCGTCCAGCACCTCTTGGTATTTCATCAGGAACCGGGGGTGGGTCAGCCTTCTGCGGGCGTGTTTGCTTTTCGGCCACGGGTCGCTGAAATTCAAGTAGATGCGGGTCAGTTCGCCCGGCTCGAACATATGCTCCAAATATTCCACGTTGCCCCGGACCAACGCGAGATTCGGCACTTTGTCCTGCCCTTTCTCCCGCCACACGGCCCTTGCCTTCTCGCTCCCCCGCCGGAGCAGCTCGTCGTAGACATCCATGCCGATGTAATTGATGTCGGGATTGTTGCCGCTCATCCGGCTGATGAATTGGCCTTTGCCCATGCCGAGCTCGACGTGGATCGGACGGTCGTTCCCGAAAAACTCCTTCCAGCGGCCTTTCCATTGCTGCGGTTCAAGCACGACCAGGTCGGGCTGGCTCTCCAGGCTTTCCCGTATATTCTTTCTGCCTCTTAACCTCATGAACGGTCCTCCCGATGTCCGGTTTACAACCTATTATTCTGCCGAATGGCCCCGCCGATGTAAAGACGTCACGACGCCCGGCGGCCTGCCGCCCTCCGCTTGCGCGACCATCGTTCGTACGCCCCGATCGACAATCCAAGCCACGCCCCGCTCGCCAAATAACCGCCGAGAACGTCGCTCGGGTAGTGGACGCCCAGGTAGATCCGGCTAGTCCCGATGCCGAGGAACATCAAGGCGCAAACCGCGACCAGGACCGTCCGGCCGGCACCGCTGGTGATGTGGCGCCACAACAGATACGTCAGGATGCCATATAGCGCGAACGAAGCCATCGCATGTCCGCTCGGAAACGAATATCCGGCCTCCTCGGCAAGGCGATGGATGTCCGGCCGTTCCCGCCCGAATAACTCTTTCATGATTTTGTTCAGCAGGGTGGAACCGATCATGACGACGACGAACAACAGCAGCTCCCAACGATGCCGCAGCACGAAAAACAAGAATGCCATGATGAGGAAAGAAAATACCGTCGTCGGTACCGTCCTGCCGAACCAGGTGAGCCCTTCCATCAAGGAAGTCAGACCGGGCCTTTCCCATCCCTGTACAACCGGGATGATGGCGGAATCGAACCAGGAGATGCGCTCCATTCCGATCAGCCAAGCCGTCGCCGCGAATCCTGCGGCCGCCAGCACCGCGAGGCCGAATGCGCTGAACAGGCGCGACAATAATTTCATGGGTCTTAATCCCCTCCCGTGACGAATGCCAAGCAACAATTGGAAGTGTACCACGAAAAGGGACCAGAAAAAACTAAAAACCGGGTCCCTTGAGGGGCCCGGCCGGAGCTTCGAACGTCAATTCATAGGCCGTTGTTCTTCCATGTATTGGTCTTCGAGCACGTGCTGCAGCTTTTTCTTCGCGGAGACTTCGATTGTATGGTTATTGTGGAATTTGACTCCCGTCAGCGCCATGATTTCCTTCAACGTCAACTCGACCTTCACCGTGTCGTCCCCTTGGGGGATGTGTACGACAGGATTCATGAACTTCACCTCTCCGATATTTTGGCATGCCCTGGGGAATTGCAGCCTACCGACGGACGATGACAAACGACAGTTTCCGGCATTCATGTCAGTTTTATTTATTGATCTGACGCACTTTTAATATAACATACCATGTAAGGTTAAGCAAGCGGGCGGACGCCTGAAAGCGCATGAAAATTCGTTTCCGTTTTCTCGCAATTTCACTTCGGTTTCGTTACAATGAAAAGGACTCATCGTCCTTACGGACAGAAAAGGACGGATGCATGATGCCAATCAGCACCGATTCGCTTGCTCCCGCACCTATGCTGTGGGGGGATAAGCGATTTCATACATGGAACTTCGAAATGCGGAACGTTTTCGGAACGAAAGTGTTCAAGGTGATGCTCGACGCCGGGTTCACGTGCCCGAACCGGGACGGCACCATCGCGGCGGGCGGCTGCACCTTCTGCAGCGCCCGGGGTTCAGGCGATTTCGCGGGCAGCCGGCGGGACGATCTCGTGACGCAATTCAACGAGGTGAGGGACCGGCAGCATCTCAAATGGCCGGACGCCAAATACATCGGCTATTTCCAGGCTTACACGAACACATACGCGCCGCTCGAGACCTTAAAGGAATATTATGAAGAAATCCTTCGGCAGCCCGGCGTCGTCGGCCTCTCGATCGCGACGCGTCCCGACTGCCTGCCGGACGACGTCGTCGATTACTTGGCCGAGTTGAACGAGCGCACCTATTTGTGGCTGGAAATGGGCCTGCAAACGGTGCACGAGTCGACCTCGGAGCTCATCAACCGGGCTCACGACACGGAATGTTTCCGCGACGCGGTCGCACGGCTCCGGGCGCGGGGCATCCGGGTATGCGCGCACATTATTTACGGCCTGCCGGGCGAAACGCGCGAAATGATGCTGGAAACGGGCAGGCAGACGGCGGCCATGGACGTGCAAGGCATTAAAATCCATCTGCTTCACCTGATGCGCAAGACCCCTATGGTTCGCCAGTGGCGGGAAGGCCTCCTGCGTTTCCTCGAGCGGGACGAATACGTCGGCCTCGTCGTCGACACGCTCGAGATGCTGCCGCCGGAAATGGTCGTTCACCGGCTGACCGGGGACGCGCCGCGCGATCTGTTGATCGGCCCGATGTGGAGCCTTCGAAAGTGGGAAGTGCTCAACGCCATCGACGCGGAGCTCTCTCGCCGGGGAAGCTGGCAGGGCAAGTCGCGGGGAGGTCTCTGAAGGCATGGGGTTTCTCTCCGTCTTGACGATGGCCCAGAGGTGGGTCGCGGAACGGGCCCGGCCGGGCGATGCCGTCGTCGATGCGACCGCGGGCGGCGGCGTGGACACGCTGTTTCTCGCGCGGACGGTTGGATCGAAGGGTACCGTCTATGCCTTCGATATCCAGGAGGAGGCGCTGGAACGGACGCGCCGGCGGCTGGCCGAAGCTTCAGGGGCCGAACCTCTCGCGCGGGTCCAGCTGTATCATGCCGGGCATGAACGGATGGCGGAGCTGCTTCCTTCGTCCGCTCGCGGCCGGCTTCGCGCCGCGATGTTCAACCTGGGCTATTTGCCGGGCGCGGACGCCTCTGTGATCACCAAGCCGGACACGACGCTCGCGGCGTTGGAAGCGGCGCTCTCCCTGCTTGCTCCGGGCGGCGTGCTGACGGCGGTGCTGTACCCCGGGCATCCTGGCGGTGACGCGGAGGCCGCGGCGGTGGAACGATGGGCCGCCGGCATCCACTCCTCCCTCGCCCAAACGGTTTTGTACCGGTATCCCCAGAAACCGAACGCGCCCTATTTGGTCGCTTTGGAAAATAGATAGGAGGCAGAGAAAGTGACTGTGCGAAAAATCGAACACGTCGGCGTTATCGTCAGCTCATTGGAAAAGTCGATCCCGTTCTACGAGAAGGTTCTCGGTTTGCGGCATTCGGAAACGATGACCCACACGAACGGGGTGATCCGCCTCGCGTTTCTGTCGTGTCCGGAATATCCGGAGACCGAAGTCGAGTTGATCGAAGGATACGACGGGCCGGTGACCCGGGAAGGACGCGTCCACCATATCGCCTTTACCGTGGACGACATCGAGTTGGAATACGCCCGCATCCGGTCGCTGGACATTGCGGGGCTCGACGAGGAGATTACGACGCTCCCGAACGGAAGCCGGTATTTCTTCTTCGAAGGTCCTGACGGAGAGGCCGTCGAACTATTCCAATCCACCAGAGGAGGCTCTCGGTAACATGGACGTAAAACCGTATCCGCTTCATTTTAGGCCTGAATTCAAGGAAAGGGTCTGGGGAGGACGGGCGCTCGAGCGGTTCGGCTTCGACGTCCCGCCCGGTTCGATCGGCGAGGGCTGGATGATCGCGGACCATCCGAACGGGGTATCCCATGTGACCAACGGGCCATTGGCGGGCCAAGGACTCGACGGAATCCGGGAGACTTACGGCGAATCGTGGTTCGGAACGGCGGGCAGCCGCTCGGGCAACGGAAGGTTCCCCCTGCTCATCAAGCTGCTCGACTGCAACGACGACTTGTCCATCCAGGTTCATCCGAACGATCACTACAAAGGACTGCCGAAAGGCGAGCTGGGCAAAACGGAAATGTGGTACGTGCTCAGCGCCAAGCCGGACGCCAAAATCATCTACGGCCTGCAGCCGGGCGTAACCCGGGAATCGATGGCCCGGGCGATCGAAGAAGGGCGCATCATGGATACGCTCCAAACGGTATCCGTACAGGCAGGCGACACGTTCTACATACCGGCCGGCACGGTGCACGCCTTGTGCGCGGGCGTCGTCGTGGCGGAAATCCAGCAGAACTCCGATACGACCTATCGGCTCTACGATTACGACCGTCCGGGACTCGACGGCAAGCCGCGCGAGCTGCACATCGAGGATTCGCTCAACGTGACCGACTTCGAAGGCTCGGACGCCACCCGCATGAAGACCGACGCGGCCAAGCCGGGCGAATGGCTGACATTGGCCGTTTCTCCGTATTTCGTGACGGAAAAAGGGGTCGTGCGGGGCGAATGGAAATTGCGAACGTCCCCGGAAAGCTTCGTCATCGTCATCGTCTGCGAAGGAGAAGGGACGATCGGCTGGGCGAACGGCACGCTGCACGCGAAGGCAGGAGACTGCTTCTTGCTCCCTGCCCCAATTGGGGAGTACGCGTTGGACGGAGAGATGACGGTTCTGCGGAGCCGGGTTCCGTGACGAGGATGTGACAGTTAGCCGGGAGGGGTTGGAGTCATGCGCCAAGGTTTGTTGTTGACCGGTTTCGGTATCGCCGTGTGGGGGGCCGCGACGTTATTTTTCAGATTGTTCGGAAGCTGGGTGCTGATCGCGCCGGGCGAATCCCATTTCGGTTCCTCGCTGTTTATGCTGGAACTGCTCACTTTGCTCGTCTTGATCGGGCTGGCCGTGTGGGTACGATTGAAATGGTTCCCGCGCCGGGGCTCGGCCACCCGGTTCGGGTTTACGGCCGCAGCGGTCGGCCTGTTCTTGGACACGTTCTCGGTCTGGCAGCGGGAGGCGGTATTTCCGTCCTTCACCGCCGGGCAGCATCATGCGTTCACGATCTGGATGACGCTGGCTTACGCCATGATGCTGGTCGTGCCCGCCGCCGTGGATCGCTTGATCCGCGAGAAGGCTTCGATCGGCGATGAAGCTGAGACGCGGGCGGAAGATACTCAAGCTGCCTCAGAGGAGGAGAACCGCGTTGCCGACGCCGACGGAACAGCATAAGCAAGAAGCCCCCGCCCGGGTATCCTGCCTTGTCGTGACCGTGTCCGACACCCGCAAGGAGGAGACGGACAAGAGCGGACAGCTGATCCGCCGGCTGTTGGAGGAACAGGGGCATGAGGTCGCGGGACACCGGATCGTGCCGGACGAATACGGGATCATCGCGGAGCTGCTTCGGGCGGCTGCGGATGATCCGGCGGTTGAAGCGGTGCTGCTGAACGGCGGCACGGGCATCGCGGCCCGGGACGTCACCGTGGAGGCGGTCCGGAGCGTGTTGGATAAGGAGCTGCCCGGCTTTGGCGAGATTTTCCGGTTTTTGAGCTTTGCCGAGGATATCGGCTCGGCCGCCATCCTGTCCCGCGCGGTCGCGGGGACCATGGGCCGCACGGCCGTGTTCGCGATGCCGGGCTCCACCGGCGCGGTGAAGCTGGCGATGACGCGGCTCATTCTCCCAGAGCTCGGGCACGTGATGCGGGAGATATACAAGGACGCGAAGTGAAGGAAAGCGGTTGGGCAGGGGGGATCTGCTCAGCCGCTTTAGCGTTTACGCAACCGAATTTCCGCCGAAATCATGCCTCTCCGTCACTATTTCGTATACCTAGCCGCCAATCCGCCTAAATCATGCCTCTCCGACACTATTTCTGCTTTGTCCTGCCGCCTTGATTCGAATGTCCGCACTATTTTGCCTACTTTCCCCGCCGCATCCTTCACTTTGTGCTGCCGCACCATCTTGCCCCGATGCCAATCCACAGAAAAGCCTTCCGCCCAAGCTAGGGACATATTCCCGACAGCCTAGGCAGAAGGCTTCCCCGCTCCTTTACAAGCCGAAACGCGAGGCGATGAACTCGAGCGCCCGGCGGTTCTGGTCGCCGCCGACGTGGTGCCCCATGAACGGATACGCGTGCATTTCCTTTGGCGCAGTAATCCGATTGTAGGCGGCATAGATCGTCTCCGGCATCGTGATCGTATCCTTGAGTCCGCACGAGACCAATATCGGAATCCGGATTCGATGCGCCAGATTGAGCTGATCGAAGTAGCTGAGCGTCTTCAGCACCTGCTCGAGCCGGTCCGGAAACCTTGCGGCGAAATCCGCGGCTTCCGTGAGAGAGCCGGTCGAATTCATCATGCCGAAATCCATGTGGCACATGTTCGGGATGTGCGCGACGGCCAGAGCCGGCACGTTCGACAAAGCCGCGGCCATCATGACGAGACCGCCGCCCTGGCTTCCCCCCATTACGCAAATCCGTCCGGCGTCCACGTCCTCTTGGGCCGCGGCCCACTCCACCGCCTTCAAGGCGTCCACCGTGATCGCCTTATAGTAGCAGGTATCGCGGTCGAGGATCCCCTGCGTGATCCAGCCCTTGGCCATGCCGTAATCCTGGCCGAGCCGGTTGCCCGTTTCCCCGCCCTGGCCGCGGACGTCCACGCTGAATACCGCCATCCCCATCAGCAAATACGCCCCGAAATCCTCCGGGTACCCCTTGCTGCCCGTATATCCGTGATAATGGACGATGCACGGCAGCTTGCGCCCGGCCTCCACGAACCGGGGGCGCAAATACCACCCGTGGATCCGCGTGTCGTCGAAGCCCTCGTATTGCACTCGCCAAGCGTCCACGTACGCCATCGGAGTAGACGCCTTCTCCGCGGCCGCGTTCAGCGGTTTCCCCGCGATTTCCGCCAGCGTCCTGTCCCAATAGCTCTCCAAATCCGGCCGTCCCGTCAGAGGAGGCCCATACAATTCCAAATCCCGGATTCGTCTGGCGATGGCATTGCTCATGTTCGTTTCCCGTCCCCCTTCAAAAGCCCCTCGGGAATTCCCGAGGGGCTTTTCGGTTTAACCGCTTATCCTTTCAAAATCTCCTCAATCCGGGCCAGCTCTTCCGCGCTGAACTCCGGATGGTTCACGATCGCCACATTGTCGTCCAGCTGGCCGACCTTGCTGGCGCCGATCAACACGCTGGTTACGCGTCCGCCGCGCAGCACCCAGGACAGCGCCATCTGGGCCAGCGATTGTCCCCGCTCCTGCGCGATGGCGTTCAGGCGGCGCGCCTTCTCGACCCGCTCCGGCGTGATGCTGCCCTCGTTCAGGAAAACGGACGCTCCCGCGGCGCGGGAGTCGGCCGGAATGCCGTTCAAGTATTTGTTCGTGAGCAATCCCTGCTCAAGCGGGGAGAACGCGATCGAGCCGACGCCGTTCTCTTCGAGCGCGTCCAGCAGCTCATCCTCCACCCAGCGGTCGAACATGCTGTAGCGGGGCTGATGAATGAGGAGCGGCGTGCCGAGCCTCCTAAGAATCGCGATCGCTTCCCGAGCTTGCGGCGCCCGGTAGTTCGAAATCCCGACGTACAGCGCCTTGCCCGATCGAACGATATGGTCGAGCGCCCCCATCGTCTCTTCCAGCGGCGTTTCCGGATCGGGACGGTGATGGTAGAAAATGTCGACGTAGTCGAGTCCCATCCGCTTCAGGCTCTGATCCAGGCTCGAAATCAAGTACTTGCGGGAACCCCAGTCCCCGTAAGGGCCTTCCCACATGTAATAGCCGGCTTTCGAGGAAATGACAATTTCGTCGCGGTAAGGCTTCAGATCCGTCGCGAGCAGGCGTCCGAACATCTCTTCGGCGGAGCCCGGAGGCGGCCCGTAGTTGTTGGCCAGGTCGAAATGGGTGATGCCCAGGTCGAATGCCCGACGCACGAGCGCCCGGCCGTTCTCGAACGAGTCGATGCCTCCGAAATTGTGCCACAGTCCGAGCGATACTGCCGGAAGCTTCAAGCCCGATTTGCCGACTCGGTTGTACTTCATGTTCGCATAGCGGTCCGACTTTGCCAAATACGTCATGTTTCCTGCCCCTTCCCCATGCCCATGAATTGGTCTTGACCTGCCGCCGGCCCGTCCGGCCGCGGCAGAGGCAACGCCGCAAGCCGCGGAGGCGCTTCTTCGCCGGAGTAGAGGATGACGAGAGCCGTGCCCGCTGAACGGTCCACCCGGCCTTCCTGCACCCATACCCCGTAATCGAACGGAATCCGGTCGAGCGAAGCTTTCTTCTGAAGCTCCCGCTCTTCCATGCCGAGGCGCTCCGCCGCCCATTTCAGGCCGGCCGTCCATTCCTTCTTGTCCAGCCGGTCTTCCCACCATGTTTTGCGCGGCTTGTACTTATGCTGCAAATAATAGTCGATCTTAAGCAGCGCGAAGGCCGCGTCCCGATCCAAGCCCTGCGGGTTGTCCGACTCCAGGAAAGACCAAATCCGGACGAACAGATCCTCGAGCTGATGCCCGATCCGGCTCCAGCCCCGGGACTCCCAATAATCGCCGAACCGCTGGAAAAAATCGAACGGCGACGGATACACCCGCCCGACCAAGTATTCCATCGTCCGGTCCATGCGGTGGGCGTTCCAATATTTCTCGAGCACATCCTCCACCCGTTTGATCCGGACGATGTCCGAGAACGGCATGACGTCGCTGCCGAGCATCTCGTACGGCGCCCGTTCCATGTAGACGTATCCGTATTTCCCGGCGTCGCGCCGCAGCCCGGTTCCCCGCAGCATCTTGAGGAAGCCGAGCTGCAGCTCCTCCGGCCGAAGCGCGAACACGTCGTTGAACGTTTTCCGGAACGTGTCGTAATCCTCGTGCGGAAGGCCCGCGATCAGATCCAGATGCTGGTCGATCTTGCCGCTTTCCTTGATTTTCGTCACGGTCCGGGTGAGCTTGGCGAAATTCTGGCGGCGCTGCACCGCGAGGTTCGTCGGGTCGTTCGTCGACTGTACCCCGATCTCGAACCGGAACACTCCGGGCGGCGCATGCTCGGCCAGAAAATCCAGCACCTCCGGCCGCATGATGTCCGCCGTGATCTCGAATTGAAACACGCAGCCCCGGTGGTTGTCGATCAGGAACTGAAAGATTTCCATCGCGTACTCTCGTTTGATGTTGAACGTCCGGTCCACGAATTTGATCAGCTTCGCCCCGCTGTCGATCAGGTACAGCAGATCCGACTTGACCCGTTCCATGTCGAAATAGCGGACGCCCACCTCGATGCTCGACAAGCAGAACTGGCAGCTGAACGGGCATCCTCGGCTCGTCTCGAAATAAACGACGCGGTTGCGGAGCGACGGAATGTCTTCCGGGAAACGGTGAGGAGACGGGATCGCGTTCAAATCGAGCTTCGGCCGCCCCGGCGTGATGACCGCCTCCGCCTGTCCTTCCTTGCGGTAAGCGAGCCCGAAAACGAAATGGTATTTCCGGTCGCCGGAGATCTCCCGCAGCAAATCCCGGAACGTCTCTTCGCCTTCGCCCATGACGATGAAGTCGACGGCGGGCAGCCGTGCCATCCACTCCTCCGTATCGTAAGAGACTTCAGGCCCCCCGAGCACGATTTTCACGTCCGGAAGCACCTTGCGGAGCATGTCCACGACGGCAATCGTTTCTTCGATGTTCCAGATGTAGCACGAAAACCCGATCACGTCGGGCTTCCTGCCGAACAGGTCGGCGGCGATGCTCATCGCCGGATCCTTGATCGTATATTCGGCGATTTGCACATCGAACTCGCCCGCGCAATATGCTTTCAAATAGCGCAACGCGAGCGAAGTGTGAATATATTTGGCGTTCAGCGTCGCGAGGACGACGTTCATGGCGTTACCTCTCTTGAAGTCAGGCATCTCCTCTATTGTACCGGATAACGAGGCTCCGTGCCATGATCATGCAACAAAGCCGGTTCCGCAAGGGGAACCGGCTTCCGGTCTCGTTCGGGGGCTGTCCGCTACACGTCGAAGCCGCCGTCCGCGATCACTTGCCGAATGAAATAATAGCTGTCCTTCGGGTGGCGCGCCAACGTCTCATAGTCGGTATAAACGATGCCGAAACGCTTGCGGTAGCCCTCGGCCCACTCGAAGTTGTCCAGCAGCGACCAGGCGAAATAGCCTTTGAGCGGCACGCCCGAAGAGATCAAGCGGTGGCACTGGACGAAATGCTTCCTGTAATATTCCGTCCGCTTGACGTCATGCACGCGGTTGTCCGCGGTCAGCTCGTCATCGTAGCAGGCGCCGTTCTCGGTGATGTATATCGGGGTATCGCCGTATTCCTCGTGCACCCATTTGAGCGTTTTGTAGAGCGCTTCGGGGTAGACGTTCCAGCCGATGTCCGTCCGGTCGAAGCCGACTTGCACTTCCTCGTAGTCGAATAATCCTTCGTTCTCCTTGTATCGGCCGTAGTTGCCGGTATAGAAGTTGATGCCGATGAAGTCGATTTTCTGCGCGATCGTCTCCATGTCGCCCGGCTCGATCGGAACCTCCGCTCCCTTGGCGCGGAACCAATCCACGAGGAATTGGGGGTATGTCCCCTTGAAGGTCGGATCCATGAACCATTCGTTGTTCCATGCGCGTGACCGGCGTGCCGCTTCGGCGTCTTCCGGGGAAGTCGAATGCGGTTCGCACCAGTTGAGGTTGTGCGTCGTTCCGATTTCGCCTTGAATGCCGAGCTCGCGGAATTTCTTTACCGTGAGTCCGTGGGCGACCAGGCAGTGATGGGCTACCGTCACGCCCAACTGCAGATCCTTGAAGCCCGGCGCATGGATGCCGAGCGTATTCGAAAGGAACGAAACGCACCACGTCTCGTTAAACGTAATCCATTGCTTGATTTTTCCGTTGAACGCTTGGAACACGGTTTCCGCATATTTAACGAACGCGTCGATCGTCGAGCGGGAAGCCCAGCCCCCTTGGTCCTGCAGCGCTTGCGGCAAATCCCAATGGTACAGCGTGACGCAAGGCTGGATGCCGGCCGCGAGCAGCGCATCGACAACCCGGGCGTAATAATCAAGGCCTTCCTGGTTCACTTCGCCGATCCCCTTCGGAAAAATGCGGGGCCACGCGATCGAGAAGCGGTACGCTTTGACGCCCAGCTTCTTCAGCAGCGCGATATCTTCTTCGTACCGGTGGTAGCTGTCGCATGCGACATCGCCGGTGTCGCCTCCGACCACTTTGCCCGGCGTATGCGAGAACGTGTCCCAGATGGACGGGCCGCGCCCGCCTTCTTGAACGGCGCCTTCGATCTGGTACGACGCCGTGGCGGTTCCCCAGACGAAATCTTGCGGGAAGTCCAATCGTGCCAATGAAATCTCCTCCATGTGTTTGATGACAATGTGTTGGATAACAAATAGGATGTCGAATAAAGATTATTCGATGGAAAACGTTTTATTCCTGCCTCAGGCGGAGATTTCTTTAGATTTCTTGGGATTGCGCCATCATGTCGGTGCAACCGCGCTAAGCTCTCTGAACGAAAGTGGTGGCAAGCTTGTCGTTCTCCCGTTCCGGCTGCATCGGGGGTTCGGACGGCCGATCCGCGGACGGCGAAGAACGGACGGAATCCGAAGGCTCCGGCACGGGACCCGTGCTTTGCCGCTGCGCGCAAGCGCCGAGAGCGATCGCCGCGGCCAGCGCAGCCGTAAGACCGAAGAAGCGATAAACCCGAGATGTCATACGCAACCCCCCATAAACCGTTGTACGGTTTATGACGATGGAAACGGCAGGAAGGTTGCATGCCGGCGGCCCGGTCTTTTCGCATCCGGGGATTTGCGCTACAATGAAGCGGATATGCGCTGCCAGGATGAAAGGATGAAACCCGATGTCTTACCGTTTGATGGCCATGGATCTGGATGACACGCTGCTGACCGACGACTTGACCGTGACCGAGAGCACGAAGGAAGCGATGAAGAAGGCCATCGCCCAAGGCGTCCGCCTGACGATCGCGACGGGGAGGATGTTCGATTCCGCCCAACGGATCGCGCGGCAGATCGGCCTCAACGTTCCGATTATCACGTACCAAGGTTCTCTGATCAAAAACCTGCTCGACGAGCAGGTGCTCTACGAGCGCTCCGTTCCGGCGGAGGCGGCCTTCAAGCTGTACGAGTATTGCCGCGAACGCGGACTGCATTTGCAAACCTATATCGACGACAAGCTGTATGCCCCCGAGGAAAACGACAAGCTTCTCGGTTACGCCAATTTGTCCAAAATCCCGTACACGATCGAGCCGGATTTCGGCAAGCTGATGTCGCACCCGAAGCAGACCAAGCTGCTGATCATCGATGAGCCCGTGCGGCTGGACGCCATGATACCGGAGCTGCGGGAGCTTCTGGGGCACGAGGTGCATGTGACGAAATCGAAGCCGCATTTTCTCGAGTTTATGCACCATGAAGGGACGAAGGGCCATGCGCTTCGTTTCCTTGCCGCCCACTTCGGCATCCCGATCGAAGAGACGATCGCGATCGGCGATGCGATGAACGACCGCGAAATGATCGAAGCGGCCGGTCTCGGCGTGGCGATGTCGAATTCGGTTCCGGCCCTTAAGGAAATCGCCGACTATGTGACGCTCAGCAATAACGATGACGGCGTGCGGCACGTGCTGGAGAAGTTCGTGCTGAACGCGTGAACGCACCGATTTCGACCATAACAAGAAACCTCCTCATCCGCACCGGCGGACAAGGAGGTTTCTTCATGTTTTAGTTTGAAACGGCACTGATCACGGAAACGAGATTGATATCGCCGGTGCCGAGCCCGATATGCCATTGGCCTGAGGTGACCGTTACGTCTTGGAGGTGATGACGGGTAAGGCTTTCTGAATCCGGACAAGAAGAGAAACCGGCCTTTTTCAACCGCGTGATCCAATTCGTCGTCGATTCGTGGCGTTCGCAGCGGGTATGTTCGGGGTTTGCGATAATGTCCTCGATCTCTCGGCCGAAAAATATTTTGAGCGCTCGGTTGTGTTCCGGCAAGAGATCAAGCTTATCGATGAATTCGAACACCGCGGAAAAATGCCGCCAGCAATTGTTGAACCGACTCATTCTGTCCGATGTCTGGTGGTCCGAATCCGGCTCGCACATGACGAGGATTGCCGGACGAAGCGAGCGAATCTTGCTCAGCACTTCGTCTTTGGCTGCCGATCCGCCCTCCATATCGCGAATATGATGCAGCGCGAAGGCTGCGTTGACAAGGAGGCTTCCGCTTCCTGCCGCGATCCGCTTCCATGCCTCATCGGGCATTCTCTCGATTTCATAGGGAATCGGATGAAAAACAACACGGATGCCGCAGCTTGAGGCGGCTTGCATCACGTTGCGCTGCGCCTGTTGCAAGCAATCTTGGTTCGGTTCGATTGCATGCAGCGTGAATGTCGCGGGCCGCTTGCCCTGGCGGTGGAGCTCCTGCAGCAACGATACGATTTGGCGTCCGGTGCCGATTCCGACCTCCAGGAACGAGATATCTGCATCGGAATGGATGTACCGGGCAAGCAGACCGTTCGCAAGGGGCGCGGCATGGGCAACAAACGGGATTTTTTGCGCAAGCAAATTGAACAGCGTGATTTGCGGAATGTCATGCTGCCGCAAGTAGAGGTTCATCTGCTCGTGTTGCTCGGGATTCACCCTTTTTAACATGGACTTGGCGAATAGGTAAGGCAGCAAATCGCCGGGGTGCTTCGCAATCTCCAGCCCTTCCGCGAAACGGGACAGCTTTGCCGGGGCATCCGTCTCGCCGGCATTACCCGGCTCGAGCAGCAGCGAGTGCAGCCTGTCATAAGGCGCTACTTGCAAAAGCGACATTTCGATTCTCCTTTCGTAATTGCGGGTTACGAATGCGCCCGTTGTCGCTTTCCGGAAAACACGGATCTCATCGATGGAAGAATCCGTTGTCTCCTTCCGCGTTCCTTCGGGCCGATATTGGTCAAGGCGACTTCCACACCCGGTCCGCTGAGAACGGTGCTTTTGATTCGGGCCCGTTCCCTTTCTTATTCTAGGACGGAGAACGCCGGCCCGCAGTCGGGTGTTTTACGTATTTGTCGTCGGAAGAACTACGTATTTTCGAATGGACGTTACTGAGCATCAGAGTTGAGCTTCCGGAGCATACTTTTTTTCATAAGCCCGGATTGAGATGACCATGTATCGGAACGGTTGCGATTACATATTTCTCCATCCGCTTCACCTCAAGAATAACGGTTATCCCTGGACATTCTCATCTTTGTCATTTGATTTGCTGCTGCTCTTCGTCCGTTATGAAATAGGCATGAATGTCATAGTGAGGAATTTCGAATCCTTCGTGCCCATGCTCTTGGAATTCGATATCCGTCTGAATGACGGCGGGCGAAGGCACGCCTTTCATTCCGGATAAATTCACATGGGAGGTTCCCTTGATGAAATCTTCCTGCGCGATCATGTACTCGATAAACACCAGTTTGCCTTCGTAGACTCCGTAGATCGGACCCGTGGGCAAATCTTGCAAATTCCCCCAATGCTCGCCCATCGCCGGAACAACAGGGGTCAATTGAATACTGCCTGCCGGCAGCGCCAGAACGTATGCTTCTTGATTTTCCTCATTCCAGGATACCTGCTGTGCGCCGATGGCGGCCGCCAAATCCCGGATCGGTGCGGTTGGCTCTCCTTTATACAGGCGGATCTCTTTCAACGTTACTCCGTTAAAAACAGCGGTGCGATTGTCAGCTGCAACCGCAGCGTCCTTGCCGAAAAGATAAGCAAAAGCATCGAGAGAAACGAATAATTTCCCGCTCGCGAAATGATTGGCTCCGGAATTCAACCTCACGCCATTCACAAGAACCGAAGCCTCCCTGGAATCATGGCCGGCATGTGCGGAAACCGTGCCGATGGTTGCCGAAAATAGGAAAACAATGATAAGCAATGCTTTTTTCATTTTGATTACCTTCCTTCTCCATGATTTATTCCAATGAATGATGTTCTACAAAGGCTTCCATACCGCCAAAAGCACATTGATGACAACGCCGATATGGATCAGATCAAAACCGACGTAAAGGCGGTTGAACGCTTGCCGGGTCGTTTCCGACATGATTCCGCCGCTTTGCCTATCCTGTTCGATTTGTTTGCTTAATTTGCCGTTTCGGGGTCCTTGGACAAAGACGAACCCCAGGATAATGAGCGACATGATCACTTGTTTCATCCCCAGCCAGTCTCCGCTAAAAAAAGCAAGCTTCTCTTGGGCTGTCAACGCGATGCCGGAGAGCAATAACAGCACGACAGCCGGCACAAAGATTCGGGATGTGGAAATAAACAGCTTAATCAGTTCGAGCTCCAGCTCTTTGCCGGCAACTTTCCTCGCTTTTTGTACGACGACGAACCTCTCGTAAACGGCACCTCCGAGCCAAATCGCTGCCGAGATCAAATGAATGCTCAATAAAACAACGAACACGATACCTCATCCTTTACCTTGGGAATAACCTCTTGAAATGCCGCCATGTTATAATGAGTCTCTAACGATCCTTCATCCCCCCTCCATTCCATTGCGACAACGAAAGTATAAAACAGGAGAAAAGCAAATCTAAGTATACTCGGGTATACATTTCCATTTCGGAGGACTTGCTCATGTCGCGTTTTTTCTTCGTTGGCCGCCGCAGCGAGAAGCTGTGGTTCGAGAAGCATCTTTCATCCGACCCAAACAAAGAGAAAATCATTAACGTATACGGCACGGGCGGAATCGGAAAAAGCACTTTGCTGGATGAATTCAAATGCATGGCGAGTAGGCGGGGGATCCCTTTCATTCTGCTGGAAAGCAAGGAATTCCGGCATACGCCCGCGGGATTGCTGAAGCAGCTGACAAGCAGCCTGAGTCCTTCTTCGTCCTTGTCCGATTCCGTTCCGCCATCCCTCTCGGCCTGCGCGGCGGAGTTAAATCGTTATGCCGAACCAACCGGGCTCTATCTTGCGTTCGACACCTACGAAGAGTGGAACCAATTGGACCGGTTCATCCGCGAGTCGTTGATTCCGGAGCTGAGCGACCGGATCCATTTGATCCTGTCCGGACGTTATCCGCTCTCCGGAGATTGGATCACCCGTCCATCATGGGTGACTCCCATCAAGAGATTACAGCTTCAGCCTTTTGAATACGAAACCTGCGAAGAATACGCAGCCCAATTCGAACGTCCCGAAGAATCGGCCATTCGAAGGATGTATTTGATATCCAGAGGGCATCCGCTCACCTTTTCGTTGCTCATCGGATTCTCCAGGGAAGGGTTACTTACCAATTCCGATTCGTTTTTGCCCGAGGAAGCGATCCGGCTCTTGACGGCTCGCTGGCTGAGAGAAGTGCCCGACGACGGTCTGATCCGGCTGGCGGAAGCCTCGTCGCTTGTCCGGGTTTTCAATCACGAGCTTCTCGAGTTTGTCGTGGGAGAAACCGTTTCCGCAGTACTTTTTAACCGCTTTATCCAACTTTCCTTTATCCGCAGGAACGCCAGAGGATGGTATATCCACGACGTGCTGCGTAAAGCGGTGTACGAAGATTTCCGGAAACGCAAACCGCAAACGCATCGGCAATGGCGGGAGCGCTGCATGGTCTATCTGTACCGGCAGCTTCCCGACGAACCTTCGGATGACAACGCTCTTCTCTATTCCGACTTCATATATTTGCTTGACAACCCGGTCATTCGCTCCGTCTATTTGCTCGGCCAGCAGGAACGCCAATACACGTTGGAGACCGTGACGGCCGAGACGCTTGGTGAAGTTCGTCAACATATACAGGATGTGCTTGACAGCCGCAAAGATTTTTACCACGTGTTCTTCGATCCGCTTACCCACGAACGGATTGTGATTGATATTCCCAGCGATTTCGACCAGCGTGCGTTTCGGATCTTGAACCCTGAAGCCATTCTTGCGGTCGATGAGGATGCGATTCATGCAATCCGGAACGATCGCTCCGAAATCACCGGACTCCTCGTGCTGATTTCGATTCATTCGCGCTCACTGCCCTTTTTGATCGACAGCCCGATCTCCAAGCATTTTTTTCGGCATCCCGGCAATCAGCACATCGTGGAAGCCGCAAGGAAATCGAGCGCTCCGATCGGCGGTTATTTTTACCACGTCGATTTGCGAAAAGATAACAGTCCCGATGCCCTCGCCTTGACGTTTCAATTTTATATCTCGGCCTACATGAAAGGCGGGATCTTCGTCGCTTCTTTCCCGCTCCCTCATTATCAAGACTTTCTTCTTCGCATGGGGTTTACGGAGCAGCCGGAAATCCCGGTTCATTACGATTTCGGCGATCGATTTCCGTCCCCGACCTACGTCATGGATTTGTCGGGTCAGAAATTTAAATCCTTCATGAAACGTATGATGGACAAAATGAATATCCCCGTTCCCGCCGCGATTTCGCAATGGGAACAGCTTCAACTGCTTACCCCGCGGGAGCAGGAAATCGCATCTTTGATGCTTGCGGGGAAGTCCATCAAAGAGATCGCAGAGAGCTGTTACATTACGGAAATTGCCGTCAAAAAGCACCTGGGTCGCATCTATCACAAACTAGGCGTCAAGAACAAAGTGGAGTTATTGTCGAAATGGGTGGAAAGGCCCCAATAAGGGCAGCTTGCCAAATGTATACCTCCGTATAATTACTTTTCCCGTCCCCTCCATTTATAGTTTGATACATCACGATCCATGGAGGGATAGAATTGTTAACGACAACAGGTTTGAGTCATGTCGCTTTACACGCCAAAGATCCGAAGAGTTTGAGTGAATTTTACAACCGCGTGCTTGGACTCGAGACGGTGGGGTATTCCCCCAACTGGACGGCCACGTTCCTGCGCAGCCGCGCTTCCGAGGAAAACCATGAGCTTGCCTTCGTCGCGAGCGCCCAAATCGCTCATTTCGCTTTCAAAGCAGCCACTTTGGGAGAACTGAAACAGCTATACGCCGAGCTGACAGCCGCAGGAATTATCGTCCGGGCCACCCAGATCCAAGCCGGGTCGGTGGCGATCTTCTTCGCGGATCCGGAGGATAACCTGATCGAAGTGCATTGGCCTACTCCGCTGGCCGACCGGAAGCCTCCGTTCATTCATCCGGTCGATCTTGCCAAGACGGAGGAGGAGATCATGGAAATCCTTCGGCAGGTCAACCAATAAAGAATCATGCATGCCAAAAAAAAAAAGCCCAGGCCAACGATTGCTCGTCGAACCTGGGCTGACCTTGTCCATTTCCTGTTACAAAGGCGAATTATTCCGGTAATGTTTCTTGACCGCTTCGACCGCCATCTTCGGCCGCCGGAAATCGTCCACGACCCCTTTGTTGTTCCTCGTCCGCGCCCGCGACAGCAGCCAGCCGCTTCCTTCGGTCACGCGGCAATCGGCGAACTGCCAGATGAACGTTCCGACCACCTCGGGGCGGCTCATGTACACCTCCAGGCAGCGGTCAATGATGTCCGCTTGCCGTTCCTCGCTCCATTTGACCCGCGTCGGTTCGCGGAAGCCGTACAGCGCTGCCGCCCCGAACTCGCTGACGATCACCGGCTTGCCGGCGCCTCCGCTCTCTTCCGCCCATTTTAGTTCCTTCAAGTAAGGCTCTTCCGGATCGACATCCTCGTACCATTGGGGATATAGATTGAAGGATATGATGTCGCCCAAGTCCAGACAGATGTCCGTGAAATGTTTGCAAGTGGCGCTCGTGACCGGACGGCTGCCGTCCATCCCCCGAATTTGCGCGAACTGCTTCTCGTACATCGGACGGCCTTCCGCGTTATCACTGTCGCACTCGTTCAGCAGCCCCCAGATGACGATGGAGGGATGGCAGCCGTGCTGTTCGATCATTTCCCGGTTGCAGTCCTCGCATTGCTTCTCGAACAGGGGGTGTTTCATCCGGTCGATCCCGAGGCCCCTGGCGTGGTTTTCTTCCCACACATACAAGCCCTTCTCGTCGCACAGGTCGAGAAACCGCTCGTCGTTCGGGTAGTGGCTGGTGCGGACCGCATTCGCCCCCATGTCGAGCATCAGATCCACGTCTTTCGCCATGAGCGCAAGCGGCAAGGCGCAGCCGACGACTCCGAAATCTTCGTGGCGGTTGAAGCCTTTCAGGAAGACGGGGTTGCCGTTGACGAGCAGTTTCCGGTTTTCCAGCCGCACTTCCCGGAAACCGACCCGTTCGATGAGATCGTCGAAGGGCTCCGGACTGCCCGGTTCGTACAGACGGGCCTCCAATTCATACAGCCGCGGGGACTCCGAGCTCCAAGCCGCGGCTCCGGAGAAAGCGAAGCTCCCGCCGACCCACGCCGCTTCTCCGGCGGGAACGGCCGTTTCGCCGAAATCGATCGGATATTCCCCGCCCAGCGTCGCGCGTACTTGAACCGTCTTCGTTTGATTGGAGACATTGCGGAGCAGAACGCCGACTTCCGCGGTCCACTCCCCGTTATTCAAGGATGGCATGAACCGAATCCTCTCGATGTATGCTTCTCCGATGGTTTCCATGGCAACGGGTCTGACGATACCGCCGTAAGTGTAATAGTCGTTGGGGACGTGCAATGCCGAGTCTTCGGTAAAGCGGTTATCGACTCGCACCGCCAGTTCGTGCGCACCTTCGGCTACATCCGGGACGAGAACGGAGAAAGCCGTATACGCATTGTAGTGCTTCCCGATCGGCTGTCCGTCGAAAAACACTTCCGCGGTGTGGCTGACCCCTTTGAATTCGATCCGAAGGCGGCCCGCCTGCCGTACTTTGATTTTCTTGCGATAAACCGCCCTGCCCCGGTACGTCAGGAAGTCCGGGTGCTGCTCCCAGCATCCGGGCACCGGCATCGAATAAGCGTAATCGGAAGGCCAATCCTCACCCTCCGCTAGCGGCTGAAAATCCCACATGCCCTCCAATTCCGTCTGCGGACGAATGGCATGCTGTTCGAACAATCGAAGCATCGTCGTTTCCTCCTATCGGCTCCCGTTTTCTCCTCGCACCCCCGCCGCGACCGGCGGCAGCTGTTTCACTCGGTTGATTTTGTCTCGCTGCATGTTCATTGAACGCTTTCAAAAATCCAAACTATCGTTAAAAACCTGGATTCGCCGAAAAACCGGCCGAACGGCCGTTTTCGGGAACACGATGTACCTCAACTCTGCCGCACTTCCCGCTTATTAGGCGGAATTAAGGCACTTTGTACCTCAACTCTGCTGTTCTCCCGCTTTTATGGCGGAATTAAGGCACTTTGTACCTCAACTCTGCTGTTCTCCCGCTTTCATGGCGGAATTAAGGCACTTTGTACCTCAACTCTGCCGCTCTCCCGCTTTAATGGCGGAATTAAGGCACTTTGTACCTCAACTCTGATGCTCTCCCGCTTTTTGGGTGGAATTAAGGCACTTTGTACCTCAACTCTGATGTTCTCCCACTTTTTGGGCGGAATTAAGGCACTTTGTACCTCAACTCTAATGCTCTCCCGCTTTAATGGCGGAATCAAGGCACTTTGTACCTCAACTCTGATGCTCTCCCGCTTTAATGGCGGAATCAAGGCACTTTGTACCTCAACTCTGATGCTCTCCCGCTTTAGGCGGAATTAAGGCACTTTGTACCTCAACTCTGATGCTCTCCCGCTTTTTTGGCGGAATTAAGGCACTTTGTACCTCAACTCTGATGTTCTCCCGCTTTAATGGCGGAATTAAGGCACTTTGTACCTCAACTCTGCTGTTCTCCCGCTTTAGGCGGAATTAAGGCACTTTGTACCTCAACTCTGATGCTCTCCCGCTTTAATGGCGGAATTAAGGCACTTTGTACCTCAACTCTGATGTTCTCCCACTTTTATGGCGGAATTAAGGCACTTTTTACCTCAACTCTGCTGTTCTCCCGCTTTAATGGCGGAATTAAGGCACTTTGTACCTCAACTCTGATGCTCTCCCGCTTTTCTGGCGGAATTAAGGCACTTTGTACCTCAACTCTGCTGTTCTCCCGCTTTTATGGCGGAATTAAGGCACTTTGTACCTCAACTCTGATGCTCTCCCGCTTTTCTGGCGGAATTAAGGCACTTTGTACCTCAACTCTGCTGTTCTCCCGCTTTTATGGTGGATTTAAGGCACTTTGTACCTCAACTTTGCTGTTCTCCCCTCATTTGGGCAAATTGTATGTTGGGTCTTAGCAAGCGGGAGGATGGCAGCACGGCTTATGGGTTTGAAAATAACGTACCCTTGCCATGCTGTGGCAAGTCGGCGCGAAACTGGTCATGCACACCACACTCTGGCGGTGTTGCCATTGCAATCCCTCTGTCCAAACCATACTGGGCCCGCCCGCGGCTTCAGATCTCCGGGTTCGTCTGTCCTGCTGCGGCCTTGCTTTTTTTCCGTTTCGCTTTCAGCAGCCGGAACATTTCGAGGCTCTCGAGCAGGTGAAGCGCTTCCTCGTCGGTCAGCTCCTCGGGCTGGCCGTTCACCCAAAGCCGATTGGCCGAGATGCCTTCGCCGATCCGTCCCGTCAGCAGCCAGTCGAGGGACACCTCGTACAGGCCGGCCAGCTCTCTCAGCTTTTCGTTGTCCGGCTGCGACTTGTTGTTCTCGTATTTGGACACGGTCGTAAAATCGATGCCCAGCTGCTCGGCCACTTCGTTCTGGGTGAGCCGTTTGCTTTTCCTCGCCTGCTTCAGCCGGGTTCCGAACGTCGTCATGACTTCACTGCAGCCCCCTCTTGCAAAATATTGAAGATTAATCAATAATGGATAGTGACACATGAAAATTGTGCTAAAAATGTTTGCGGGTTGCGGATCGCAATGGCGCAAATTGAACATTCGGAGGTCGCACGTTCATGCCCGAATCGTTTATCGATGAAGACAAGGCCCTCACGAACGTAGAATGGCGATTTCCCGACGGCAGGGTCAAGGAACAACCGGTCTCCGACATGGAGCGGCTGATGTTTCTGTTGCGCATGGTCGGAGGCGTCACGATCGACGGAGAGGATTACCGTGTCGCAGGCTCTACGCTCGTCGTCGAACCGGACCGTTTCTCCGTTGCGGTTACGTTAGAGTAAGGGTGAACCCCACCCGGTGCCTTAATCTGCAGTCGGCGTATCCCGCTTGGCATGGTGCAGCCGTTCGATCCCGCGGTACATCGCGGTATATAACACGGTTATCGCGAAGCCGGAATAGAGGAATACCTCATTATCGGCGTAGCAAATATAGCTTGCACACGCACCCGCCGTCAAATCGCCCATCGCAAGTGCGGCCGATCGAAGGCGGGGCGTAGTCCGGGTTCGATCCAGTAGCTTTACTAGTTCCCAATCCGCAGCTTGAGACCCTGCCGCCAGAAACAGAACCCCGTACCATCCGTACCCCATCAAACCGAATCCGGCGAGAAACGGCCAGCTAAACAGTGACGCCCATGAAGGATTCTGGAGCAGCAGAAGAACCAGGACGAACAAAAAAAACGCAGCCGCCGAGCAAATCAACCGAAAGAAGAAACCTGCAGCGTGTTCCATGCGTTCACCGCCGATTACGCTTTCAGCTTCAGCTTTCCTCCGGGTAGGTGCCGCCGAAGCGCAGCCCGGACTTCACCCAAGTCACCGCCGACATCCCGCTTCGGGAGCATGATGACTTTGTTGCGCGCCAAGTAAATGACGATCGCTTTGGAAAACTCGCCTACCTTGAACACGTCGTCCCATGGCACGTTCACCGTCGTCTCACCGGTCGTATGCCGAATACCCCCGTCCGTCAAAGCGATGTGCTGCTCCAGCTTGGACACCTTATCGCTGGCAAAGAGCTTGGCCGTTCTCGCCCGGATTCTCCAGAGCTGGAAAGCGAGCATGACGCCGCTGATCACGAACGCGGCGGGAATCACGACCGCCAAATTCGCGGAGTCGCCCAATACGCCGCTCCACTTGGCGAATATCACGAACAAACACCAATAGAACGCGAACAGCCCGGCAAGCTGCCACCGGCCGTGATACAAATTGAATCCCGTGTAATCCTCCGCGGTCAGCGTGACCCGGATCGTATGGTCTTCCCTTTCCGGCATTTCCGTTCCCCTTCCTAAACCCCGAGCTTTTTCTCCATCACGAGCGCTTTCACCGAGCCCGACTCGCGAACGACAAGCTGTTGATCGACGATTGCGTAATCCATGTTCTGATACATCGCGACGTTGTTCTGCACCGTCTGACGCACCATGCAGCGGCAAACGTTAAGCCCCTTGCTGATGCCGAACTGCTCGACCCACTTCACCAGCCGTTTGGCATACCCTCTTCTTCTGCGGGAAGGGAGAACCGACAGCCGGAAAAAGTTGATCGTTTCCCCTTCGATGTTGTAACGCACCATGGCCGCCGGATTCTCGTCCTCATACAGGATCGCTGCGCCTTCTCCGCCCTGAAGCGCCTCCCGCACCGACTCTGCCGTTTCGTCCAGAGCGCTCGAAGGCGGAACCGCGGCCCGGTATTCTTCGAAGGCCTCGATCATGAGAGCATGGACCACCTCCGCATCGTCCGGCGTCGCTTGCCGGATCTCCACGACCGGGTCGACCCGGCTCCGCTGAGCCGAGGCCGGAACCGGTTCGGCCTGTCCTTCGGCGTCCGAAGAGGCGTCCGCATCGGCGACATCAACCGTTTCGCCGTTTGCCGTCTTCTCCTCGGCCTGCACGGTTTTGGGCTCATTCAGGAGCGAATCCGAGAAATAGGTCTTGGAAGCCCGCCCGAACAGCAGAAACAACGTCACGACTCCCAGCACCATTTCGACTTGAGGCAATAAAGAAGCGGAAAACCAAAGCACGACCAAGGACGCGATAATGGCCGGCATTCTCTTTCTCCTGCGGATAAACCACAGCGTCAGGACAACCGCGGCGACCGGAAGGAGCAAATTCACGAATGCCACCGCGATCTGGCCGCCCGTCAATTGGTCGATCTTGTACTTGGCGTTCTCCTCCGCCGTCGGCGAAACCAAGAGCCTGATGTTGACGGCGATGGCCGTAACCGATAGAAACAAGCGGATGTATAGCAGCCATATAGCGGTTCGTATACTGGTCGGTCTAGGCAAAGAAGTTCCTCCTCGATCTCTTTTCTCTACATTTCGTCGAAAGCGGATGCATTTCCTCTATTGTAGGGGTTTTTCCCCGACAGAACAAATTTGCTGGAGAAGAAAGACCGCTTGCGCGGTTCTGCTTCCTCAATTATACCTACAGCACACCTAAGGGTTTCGAAGAAATAACGTCTCCGGAAGTCACTACAGCGCCCGTAGTCGGGGATTTCGCAAAAATAACGTCTCCGGAAGTCACTACAGCGCTCGTAGTCGGGGGTTTCGCATAAATACGTCACCGGAAGTCACTACAACGCTCGTAGTCGGGGATTTCGCAAAAATAACGTCTCCGGAAGTCACTACAGCGCCCGTAGTCGGGGATTTCGCAAAAATAAAGTCTCCGGAAGTCACTACAGCGCTCGTAGTCGGGGGTTTCGCATAAATACGTCACCGGAAGTCACTACAACGCTCGTAGTCGGGGTTTCGCAAAAATAACGTCTCCGGAAGTCACTACGGCGCCCGTAGTCGGGGATTTCGCATAAATAACGTCTCCGGAAGTCACTACAGCGCTCGTAGTCAGGGGTTTCGCAAAAATAACGTCTCCGGAAATCACTACAGCGCTCGTAGTCGGGGGCTTCGCAAAAATAACGTCTCCGGAAGTCACTACAGCGCTCGTAGTCGGGGATTTCGCAAAAATAACGTCTCCGGAAGTCACTACAGCGCTCGTAGTCGGGGATTTCGAAGAAATAACGTCTCCGGAAGTCACTACAGCGCTCGTAGTCAGGGGTTTCGCAAAAATAACGTCTCCGGAAGTCACTACAGCGCTCGTAGTCAGGGATGTTTAAAAAAAAAGCGCGGCTTTCGCCGCGCTCTTCCTGTCAGGTTCCCGACAATACTTGATACCAGACGCCGCGTTTGGAATAGAGGGTTTTCCGAACCTCGTTCCACCCGCCGAGGTAGCCGATGTCGAACAGCTGCGGCGGTACCGGGTACTGGTCCTTCAACCGCTCGGCGAGCTCCGGCAGAACCGGCCGGAACCCGTGCTTGGCGAACAGCTCCTGGGCTTTCTCCCCGTGCAGGAACGCCACGAACGCTTCCGCAGCTTCCCGAACCCCATGGCGGTCCGCGTTGCGGTCCACGACGGCGGCCGGATTTTCGATCAGGATGGTAGCGTCGGGAACGACGATGTCATACTTGACGCCTTGAGCGATCCGGGCGAGCAGCTCATTCTCATACGTCACGATGACGTCCCCGACCCCGTATTCGAACGCCGCCATGGAGGCGCGGCCGCTCTTGTCCATCGATTCGATATTCCGGTGGATTTCCGCCAGAAACCGCTTGGCCGCCGCCGGATCCTTGCGTCCCGTCTCGGCCTCCGACTTCTTGAGTCCGGCCCCGTATATCGCGTTGATATCCCATTGCGCCCCGCCGGATGTCTTGGGGTTCGGATAGAGCACCTTCACGCCAGGCCGGGCCAGGTCTTCGAATCCGCGAATGCCCAGCGGATTGCCCGAGCGGGTGCCCAAGACGACGATGGACCTCGTTACCATGCCGCCATCCGGCCCCTTTTTCCAATCGGCGTCCATCAGCCCCGCCTTGACGATTTTGTCGATGTCGCCTTCCATCGCCAGCAAGGCGACGTCCGCTTCGAAACCGCCTACGATCGCCCGAGCCTGCGTGCCAGAGGCCTCGTAGGATTCCTGGAACGCGATGTTTTGTCCCGTCTTCGCTTTCCACTCCGCCTTGAACGCGGGAAGAATGTCGGTCAGCGCGTCTTTGGCGACGGAATACGCGCCGATCACGAGCGTGAGATCGCCTTTGGGCGCCGCAGCCTCATCCCCCCCGCTCTTCTGGGCAGCGCCTCCGCAAGCCGACAGCAGCAAGAGCAAACCGAGCAACGCCAGTCCCGCTCCCGTCCGGCCGGCATGATGAAACAGCCCTTTACGCTTCCGAAATTCCGGCCGCATGTCCTTTCCTCCCCACGGTACCTTCGAAGGCTCCCGCCCTTCGCGAATCCGGTTCCGGTTCAAATATGAACCGGCATCGGATCTTCCTTCAGCTTGTTTTCCATGATCCAGCTGTCGCTGTCGTTGAACAGATAAGCCCGGTGCACGAGCACTTGAACGGGATCGCCCGGATGCAGCACTTCTTTCTCCAGCGAACGGTAGGTGACGAGCTTGGACGAACCGACTTCGACCTCGACCAGCCACTCGCTGCCGCGGAAGTGCAGATGCCGCACCTTCCCGGTTTCCGTTGCCGACAGCAAGCGGAACTCGCTCGGTTTGCCGATTTCGACGTATTCCGGACGGATCAGCGCCTTCGTGCCCGGCCATGACGCGGCATCCTCGAAGCCCCGGATGGACGCGATGTTCTCCACGATGGTCGACTCCCCGATGAAACCGGCGACGAACGGCGTTTGCGGATTCTTGTAAATCTCCCACGGCGTGCCCTTCTGCTCCAGGTTTCCTTTGTTAATGATCATGATTTCGTCCGCGACTTCGATCGCTTCGTCCTGGTCGTGCGTGACGAAAATCGAAGTGATGCCGAGGCGGTCGATCATCTCTCTCAGCCAGGAACGGAGCTCCTGCCGGATCTTCGCGTCGATCGCCGCGAACGGTTCGTCGAGCAGGAGCAGCTGCGGCTCCGGCGCCAAAGCGCGGGCGAAAGCGACGCGCTGGCGCTGGCCGCCGGACAGCTGGTGCGGGTACCGCTTCTCGAAGCCGGACAAGCCGGTCAATTCGACCAATTCGGCCACGCGTTCCTTGATGCGGGGTTTGGACCATTTCTTCACTTCGAGTCCGAAGGCAATGTTGCCTTCGACCGTCATATGCTTAAAGAGCGCGTAATTCTGGAACACGAAGCCGATGCCCCGCTCCTGCGGCGGCAACTCGTTTACCCTCCGGCCGTGGAACAGAATGTCCCCCGCGTCCGGCGTCTCCAAGCCGGCAAGCATGCGGAGAATCGAGGTTTTGCCGCCGCCGCTCGGCCCGAGCAGGCCGATGAGCTGGCCCTTGGCAATCGAGAAATCGACATCCTTCACCGCTTGAAACTCGCCGAACCTCTTGTTCAATCCGCGAACTTCCACATGCATGCCCAAACACTCCCTTTTGCGTCGCCTTAATGATGTCCTTGCCTGGATTTGGCCCATTCCATGAGCAGAAGCAGCGCGACCGACCCTGCGGCCAATACGAGCGCCACGGAATTTGCCGAAGTCAGGTTGAAATTTTCCACGTCTTGATAAACCAAAGTCGTCGCCGTTTGCGTCTTGAACAAAATATTCCCCGAAACGACCAGCACGGCTCCGAATTCGCCGAGGGCCCGAGCAACCGTCAGCACGACCCCGTATACGACGCTCCACCGGATCGAAGGCCAGGTGACCCGCCAGAACGTGGTCCACCCGTATGCTCCGAGAGTGGACGCCGCTTCCTCCTGCTGGTTGCCGATTTCCTGAAGCACGGGCATCACTTCGCGAATGACCAGCGGGAACGTCACGAACAGCGTCGCGATCATCATCCCCGGCAACGCGTACACGATCTTGATGCCGGCCGAGCCGAGCAGTCCCCCGAGTGCCGTCTCCGGCCCGAGGATCAGCACGATCATGAGCCCCCCGATGACGGGAGAAACCGCGAACGGCAAATCCACGATGCTGTTCATCAGCTTCTTCAGCTTCGGACCGAGCCACGCGGCCCGGACCAGATAGAGCGAAAGCATAACGCCGAAAAAGGTATTGATCACCGTGACCGCAATGACGATCAAGGTCGTCATCCATAACGCGTGAAGGGCTTCAGGCCGGGTTAAGCCGCCTGCAAAGCCGGACCACCCCTGGTCCCAAGCGCCCATGGCGATCCGGACGACCGGGGCGCCGAGCAAGAGCGCGAATACGACGAACGTTAAAAGGATCCATAAGCGTCTCATCGGCCTTTCCTCCGTGTCTGCAAATGATTGACGAACCAGAGGATGAGGAACGAGAAGGTGAGCAGGATGACGCTGACCGCGGTCGCTCCGACCACGTTGTCGCTTTCGATTTCGCCGAAAATGTACACCGAAGCGATCAGGGTTTTGCCCGGGATGTTCCCCGCCACGAGCACGACGGCGCCGAACTCGGCCAGCGCCCGGGAGAAAGCGAGCATCGCACCGCTGGCAATGCCGGGCGCCATGTTCGGCAGGATGACGCGGAAGAATGTCGCGGCTTTGGTCGCGCCCATCGTATACGCGGCTTCCTCCTCGGCCGGATCCATCTCCTCCAGCAGCGGCTGAACGGCGCGGATCACGAACGGGAACGTGACGAACACCATCGCGATGACGATCGCCGGCTGATGGAACAGGATCGTGAAGCCGAGCCGTTCCGCCCATTGCCCGACGGGACTTTGCGGCCCGAGCAGGAGCAGGATCATAAGGCCCGCGACCGCCGTCGGGAGCGCGAACGGCAGGTCGACCATGCTGTTCAGCAGCTTGCGCCCCGGAAACCGGTAGCGGATCAGCACCCAGCCGGCCATCGTTCCGATCAGAACGTTAATGATTGTCGCGATCAGCGCCAGTTTGACCGTCAGCGCGACGGCTTTCCAGGCGAGCGGCTCCGTGACGTTGTCGGCGAACGCCCCCCACCCGGCGGACAAGGATTGTCCATAAATGCCGAGAATGGGAAACACGATCAGCAATACAAAATAAAGCATGACGGCACTGCGGAAACCCCAGCCCCACCAGCGGCTCTGTAGCGTGGAACTCACGTTGACGTGTACCTCCCGTACTCTTGGCCGTTAAGTATTTAGCATAATTCCTATTAATTTAGTCGGTATTCATACTTTAGCAGAGGTTGGCTTTGTCCGTCAACCATATGGAACGGTACAAAAGCAGTTTTTATTACCGAAACTGATATACACTATTCATTTTGCTTATGGGCGGTGTTTGGCAACAGGGGCTCGGGGAGGATTCGCCGGATGCACAAGGATTATCGGGTGGACAAAACAGGAACATTCGTTCTAAAATGGCAATATCCATGGATTCCGAAATCAGGAGGAAACCGCGTGACCCCTGTAAGGGATTCCCGATCGCCTTATACGCCCGAAGTCTCTATACACTCGTGGGCGGAAGGCGATTTGCCGCTCTTGCAGCGCACGAATACCGAAGTAAAGCGGGCCCGCCCGGGCGGACCGAAACGGAGGACGCGGCGCAGAGCAAGATGATAGCCACTACATCAAGGATAAGGTGACAAAACATGATCGTTAGGGAAACATTGCGGTCGAGCCGCCGGGACGAAATGGTGGACATTACCCGGCAGGTGGCGGCCATCGTCGCTCGGGAAGGTTGGACCGAGGGCGCCGTCCTCGTCTACTGCCCGCACACGACCGCGGGTATCGCCATCAACGAGAACGCCGACCCCGACGTGAAACGCGACGTGCTGATGCGGCTGGACGAGGTCTTTCCGTGGGAGCATCCGAAATACCGCCACGCGGAAGGCAATACGGCGGCCCACCTCAAGGCGATCACGACCGGAACGTCGCAGACCGTGATCGTGACGGGAGGTAAACTGCTGCTCGGCCGCTGGCAAGGCATCTACTTCTGCGAGTTCGACGGTCCGCGGGAACGGGAATATTATGTGAAATTCCTGTAGCTGTCGCGCGCAAAGACGCTCCGTCAGGCCCTGAGCCAGCGGAGCGTCTTCCATTGCCCAGTCGGACGGGATGCCAAGAGCGCCCGCATCCGCGAACATCTGCCGTGTCAGCGGAGATAGAGCGTAAGCGGCCGGAGATTCAGCCGGCGAATCTCTTCCGCCACGAGCCCGGCGATGCGAATCGCCCCTTGCTCTTGAAAGGCTCGCCGCCGCTGCCGAAATCGAATTTCCATGACGTCATGGGTGCTCTCTTCCTTTCGTAAGCCGGTTCTATCGAGACCTAAGAGCTAAAATACAGTTCATATCCAGTAATAAACCGCATTTTCAATGAATAAAGGCCAAAATACATTTAGCAAATACGATAATCGGTGGAACTGGACGTTTATACTCAAAATAAATGTATTTCGGCTCTTAGTCGCTCAAAAATGGGCAGATTGGGAGGAACTAACTGCATTTTGGTTCTTAGCAATCGGCAGAGTCCGGTGCTTTGGTGCTTGTGCTTGGTGCGATGGTGAATGGTGTCGGCGGTTGATCGCGGCTAATTGGCGTACATGATTGGCGGTAACCGTCTGCTTATGGAAGGGTCGGCGTTTGTTGCATCATCCCAAGGTCTTGTCAACTAACTAAGGATCCACATAGTACCCGGCGTCACCCGTCTCCAGAACGGCTTGGCCTTGGGTGACGTCCGTGATCCACAGCTTGAAGCGTTCCGCCTCTCCCTCTTCGGGGAGGCACCGTACCCGCACCCGGTCGGTGAAGTCGACACCTTCTACGCGGGTGCCGCGATCGCGAAGTACGTTCTCCAGCTTCCCATACCAAGTATAGTCGACGTCGATCGCCACCTCCCGCCGCAGCACCTTCACGATCGTCCCGGCCGCGTCGATTCCGGCAACCGCGCCGTCCGTATAAGCTCGAACCAAGCCGCCCGCACCCAGCATGATCCCGCCGAAATACCGGGTGACGACGACCACGGCGTTTTTGAGCCCGCGGTTTTTGATCACTTCCAGTATCGGCTTGCCCGCCGTGCCGCTCGGCTCTCCGTCGTCGAGCGCTTTCTGCCATTCGTCACGCTCTCCGATCAGGTAAGCCGAGCAATTGTGCGTGGCGTCCCCGTATTTTTTCTTGATTTGCTCAATGAAGGCGACGGCTTCCTCCTCCGTCTCCGCTGGACGGGCATGTCCGATGAAAAGCGATTTCTTGATGACGATTTCCTGGCTCCCGTTTTCCTTCAAAGTCGCATAACGTTCGAGCAAAACCCTTTCCCCGCTTCCTTAGTTCGGCGTTCCAGATTCCACGTTCCTCGATTCCACGTTCCTCGACTCCACGTTCCTCGATTACTCTCGATCCCTTGCTTCCTTCCATTATAACGCGCTTTCCAATCCGACTCGACTGTAATAAGATCAGAATACGATTCGATCGGAGGGGTTCGGACCATGGAATGCCGAGTCGGTTGTGCGGCCTGCTGCATCGCGATCTCGATTTCGTCGCCGATTCCGGGGATGCCAAAAGGCAAACCTGCGGGAGTCCGCTGCGTGCAATTAAACGAAAACAACGCCTGCAAGCTGTTCGGCCAGCCGGAAAGGCCGGCCGTCTGCGTGAGCCTGCAGGCGTCGGTGGAGATGTGCGGGAACGACAACGAGGATGCTTACCGGATCTTAACGGAATGGGAGCGCGCGACGTCGCCCAAAGCCTCGATATTCGATCAGAATTTGACGGAACCGGCCAAAGCCCCGCTGACCAGAAAGCGCTGCACGAACACATAAAGCACGATGAGCGGCAAGGCGACGATAATAATGCCGCAAGCGAGCAGAGGCCAGTTGTTCAAATATTGGCCGAAAAACGCGAACAGTCCCCGTGTGATCGGCTGGTACTTCGTGTCGGACAGGTAAATGGTCGGCCCGATGATGTCGTTCCAGACCCCGATTGCGGTCAGCAGGATTCCCGTTGCCAGGACCGGCTTCATGAGCGGGATCAGGATTTGGAACAGATACCTCAAGTACCCGCTTCCGTCGATCGCTGCCGCTTCGTCAAGCTCCCTCGAAATCGATTTGATATATCCGACGAACATCATGAAAGCGATGCCCGTTCCTCCGGTGCGGAGCAAAATATAGCCCCACTGCTCGTTGTATAGCCCAAGCTTGTTCGCGAGCCAAAATTGCGGAACGAGCGGGTTCGGAAGGAACAACGACATCATGAAGAACAGGTAAATCAGATTGGAAAATCGGACGTATTGGCGGGCGATCGGGAAAGCGGCGAACACCGAAAGCAGGATCGAAGCGATCGTCGCCGTCGTGGTGTACAGCAAGCTGTTCCAAATATAAGTCGAGAAATCTCCTTTTTTCCATGCCTCGGCGAAATTCCCGAACCGAAAATGCTCTGCGATGCCGACCGGGGATTTCAAAAATTCGATTTGCGTTTTCATGGCCACGTTAAAGAGGTAGAACAAAGGAAAAATATAGACGACCAGCATCGCCAGGACAACGAGATAACGGACGAAGGAAGCGGATCTCGTCTCTTGCATTACAGTTCCACCTCTCGTCTGCGCAAATAGATCAAGACGATAACCGACACCAGGAATACGAAGACGAACTGGATCATCGCACCGGCGGACGCCAGACCGTAGTCGGCCGTCCGGTTCGTCGCGATCGCGTCGCGGAACACGTCAAAGGCCAGCGTGCGCGTATTGAAGTTTCCGCCCGTGAGCACGTAGATGATATCGAACGTCTGCAGTGCCCCGATAATCGAAAGCATCATATTGACGGTAAAAGAAGGAGCGATCATCGGAAACGTAATATGCCGGAACGATTGCCAGCGGTTCGTGCCGTCGATATGGCCCGCTTCGTACAAATCCTTCGGGATCGATTGCAGTCCTGCCAGGAAAATCGTCATCGAATAGCCCATGTACATCCAGATTTGAACGAAAATAATCCACTCGAAAGCGGAATCGTAGCTGGAAAAGAACGTCGATTTGGCGCCGAACCAGCTATACACTTCCTTCATCGGACCGCCAAGCGGGTTCGTCATCATCCGCCAGACGAGGCCGGATACCGTAACGCCCAATACGACCGGCAGAAAGAACGTCGCCCGATAGAAGGCGTCGCCTTTCAGTTTGCGGTTCAGAAGGATGGCCATCCACAGGCCGATGGCATTCTGAATGACGACTACGGCGAAGGCGAAATAAACCGAGTTGCCGATCGACCGGATCCGCTCCTGCTGGTCCGACGAGAAGAAAAACTTCTCGTAATTATGCCAACCGATAAAGTGCCAGTCTACGCCCGGCAGCCCCGACGCGTTCGTGAATGAAAAAAAGATCGTCGCAACGGAAGGTCCGAATCCGAACACGACATACAGCAACAAGGGCAGCATGAGCAAGGCGAGCGGCAAGTGCCTTGCGATTCCTCTCCCGAACGGGTACATCCCATTCACCTCTCCATACCTGAGCTAGCGTTCAAGGAAGGACGGGGCCTGATTCGAGATCAGACCCCGCGATCTTTCTATTCGTATTAGATTTACTTCGGAGCGGCTGCGTCCCATTCTTTTTGGGAAAGCTCAGCCAGCTCTTTGGACGTTTTGATCGGGCCCGCCGGAGCCAGGAACTCCGCGTGGATGCTGGAACCGTTGACATGCTCGCCCGCATTGGCGCGGTTAATGAACAATTGGTCCCAAGCCAGCTTGAAATTCGACAGATATGGCTTAATCTCGTTGATGAACGGATCGTCGACCGTTACGTCGGCATTCGGCAAGAATCCGGATGCTTTCACGAACGCCGCGTAATTTTCCGGCTCGGACTGCATGGCCAGCCATTTCAGCGCGGCATCCTTGTTTTTCGATTTTTCCAGCACGACCCAGGACATGTCGTATTTGCCGGCGAGCGAAGCGTTCTGAGCGGCGTCGTTGCTGCCGGGGATCGGGAAGTAGCCGAATTCCAGGCTGGCATCGCCGGATTTGAGCGTCGGCGCGTTCCAAGTTCCGTCGGCAATCATGGCGACTTGGCCGCTGATGAACAAGCTCGGCAGCGAAGCGTAGTCGACGCCCATGAAGCCGTCGATGGCATTCTGCATCATGAACTGGGCTTTATCCAGAATTTCGATTTGCACGGGATCCGTGAACTTCGTCGAGCCGTCCCACAGTCCTTTGATGAAAGAGCCCTGGTCTTTGTGAACGGAGGCGGACAAGCCTTGAACCGCAAGGTTGAGCGGCCAAATGTCTTTGCCGGCGAAGCCGATCGGGGCGATGCCTTTGTCTTTCAGCGTTTTCACGACGTTAACGAATTCGTCCCACGTTTTCGGCACTTGCAGGTTGTTTTCGGCGAAAATCTTTTTGTTGTAGTAAAGACCGGTGAAGGATACTTTACCCATATTGATGCCGTACACTTTGCCGTTATACGTCGTGGAGTTCTGAACGTCGACCGGATTGTAGTTCTTCACGAATTCTTGGTTCGACAGATCCGCGATCAGACCCGCGTCGATCCATTGCTTCCACAACGGATCCTCGGCGCCTTTCGCCCATTCCTGGGGGATCGGAGCAAATCCGCTTTTGAGCGCCATCAGGTCGGCATCATTGGCGTTGATGCGCGTTTGCTGCAGCTGGTCGTAGGTGGCGTCCGAAGGAACGACGTCGTACACGACCTTGATGTTCGGATAGCGCTCCATGAATTTCTTGTTGAACTCTTCGTAATACTTATTGACCGGCTCGTTGATCCAGTGGATGATCTTGAGCGTTACTTCTTCTTCGGCAGGCGAAGCCGAAGACGCGGGAGCCGACGAACCAGCGGACGCGGACGGCGACGAGCTGGACTCTTCTTTACCATTGCCGCAAGCGGCTGCCACGGAAACGAACATCATGCACACCAAGAGCAATAACAACCTCTTCTTCAACACCGATTCCCCCAGTCCATTTGTAAGTCATCCGAAAGCGTCTGAATCCTTCTTGCCCATCGATTAACGAAATCGCTTTCGTAACTTCATCCCCATTATTTCCTACCCAACCCCGGTTTGTAAAGAGGGGATTGCAAATTTCTTTGTTATCCTCCGAGAATCTTCTGCCAGCCAACCTCATTCCATTCGCCATAATCCCTTGATATTATTGGAATGAAATCGAATTTCAGTTCGTTAAAAAAATCAAATCCATTCGCGAATTCGGTTTACAGCACAGCGAAACTATAGTAAACTTTGCACGAAACCGGTTTCGTTTCGGCGTCATTTTTCTATCCAATATGGGGGTCGAACGCCTTGGATAAAGGGATTCGTGTGCATTCCGGGCATCGTTTGGAGGGAAGCAGGCGAAAACTAACGCTTCTTGTTTCGCTCTTTTCGCTCGCGGCCCTGCTTGCGATTCTCTCTCTTCGATTAGGTCCTTTCCGGGACTTGGGGGCCGATCCGGCTTCACCGTCCATCCCGTCCATGGCGCCGGAATGGACGCTCGTCTGGAGCGACGATTTCTTGGGAGCATCCGGGACAGGATTGAACAAACGGGACTGGGTCCATGACATCGGAACGGGATATCCGGGCGGCGCGGCGAACTGGGGAACGGGCGAAATCGAGAAGATGACGGACAGCACCCGGAACGTGTTCCAGGACGGCTCCGGCTTGCTGCATATCAAGGCGATCCGGGAGGATGACGGCACATGGACTTCCGGCCGCGTGGAAACGGCGAGAACCGATTTCAAACCGCCCGCAGGCGGCGTCATGCGCGTGGAAGGCCGCATCCAGCTGCCGCAGGCAACGGGCCCGGAAGCCAAGGGCTACTGGCCGGCGTTCTGGATGCTCGGCGAGCCCTTCCGCGGCGTATACACGAATTGGCCGGGCGTCGGCGAGATCGATATCATGGAGAATGTGAACGGAGGCAACGCCTTGCACGGGACGCTGCATTGCGGCGTTTATCCGGGCGGCCCGTGCCTGGAGCCTAGCGGCATCGGCGGCACCGAATCCGGCTTCTCTCCTGCGCTGCAGGACGGCTTTCATACGTTCGCGGTTGAATATGACAGGAGCGCGTCCCCGGAGCAAATCCGGTGGTACGCGGACGGCAAGCTTTACCACAAGGTGACCGCCGACCAGGTGGATGCCGAAACGTGGAAGAAAGCGACCGATCACGGCTTTTTCTTGATTATGAACGTGGCGATCGGCG
Source organism: Cohnella sp. CFH 77786 (assembly GCF_019400745.1). Lineage (GTDB taxonomy): Bacteria > Bacillota > Bacilli > Paenibacillales > Paenibacillaceae > Cohnella. Next base: position 204,394 of record NZ_WJIB01000008.1, read on the forward strand.
GAGGTTGGCCGGGCCTGCCGACTCCCGCGACGGTTTCCGGCGCGGAGATGAAGGTGGACTATGTTGCCGTATGGACCAAGTCCGGAAATTGAAGTATAGTGGTTTACGAAACCATGCGCCATTTTCGCGGGAATGCTGACCGAAATTTTCGCGCATAAGGGGATTATCGAAATGAACATCAAAATGATCGCCCAAATGGCAGGCGTCTCCGTCGCGACGGTTTCGAAAATCATCAACAACTACAGCGACGTCGGGGAAGAGACGCGGCAGCGGGTGCTCAAAATCATGGACGAGACCGGGTACAAGCCGTCTTCCTCCGCCAAAACGCTCGCCACCAAGAAATCGAACCTGATCGGCGTCGTTTTTGCGGGCGAGCTCAACTCCGATTTGAACCATCCGTTTTTCGTCAAAGTCATCAACTCATTCAAGAAGCAGATCGGCGTATTCGGCTACGACCTGCTTCTGTTTTCCAACGAAAACTTCTTCAGCGAAAAAGAGGACTACCTGGCCCGCTGCCGCCACTTCCAGGTGGACGGCTGCATCATCATCGCGGGGGACCAAGTGGAGCCGAGCGTCCACCAGCTGGACCAGAGCGACATCCCGTGCATCGGAGTCGACATCAAGCTGTCCGGCAAAAACTCGGCCTACATCATGTCCGACAACGAGAAAATCTCCGCCAAAGTGGTCGAGCACCTCTATTTGAACGGTTACCGCAAGATCGGATTCCTCGGCATTGAGCGCCATTCGGAAATCACGTCCCTCCGGGAGAACGCTTTTCGGGAGACGCTCAAAACGTTCGGTCTGGCCGTCAACCCGGACTGGTTCGTCTACAGCAGCGATTACGAGGAGGAGAATGGCTACCGGGCCGTGAAGCAGCTGATCGAGAAAGGCGCGCTGCCCGAAGCGATGTTCGCCGTATCCGATTTGCTGGCCTTCGGCGCCATCCGCGCGATGAAAGAACACGGCCTGCGGATTCCGGGCGACATGGCGCTCATCGGCTGCGACGACATCGACGCTTGCCGGTACACCGATCCGGCCCTCTCCACGGTGAAACAGGATACGGAGAAGATCGGCCGGCTTGCCGCCATGATGCTGTACGACATGGTCAACAAGCAAATGGACCCGTCCGCGATCGTGGTGGAGGCGGAGCTGGTCGCCCGGCAATCCTGCGGCAAGACGCTGCCTTGACCTCGTTCGCGCTCCTGCTTCGACGCCTCAATGGCGCACTTCCGGTTGCCAACCCGAGGCCAGCGCGCAAATAAGAGAATGCCGCATATGGCTTCCTGATAACGTATAAAGTTGTCATAACGTCTCCGTCAGCGCACGAAAGGCGCCTCGCGATTTCGCGAGGCGCCTTTCCATTCGTCGTCGATCCGTAGCGCGGGCGCGGCTACCGGCTCCCGGAGACAGCCCTCCGGAACCGCACTCAACCTCTTTCGTGACCCGTTCTCCTCTGAGCTCTCAAGGCGGCAATCCGACCGCAAGCAAGGACGGCCAAGGTCGTCACGGCTGGGATCACGACCTCGTACCCGGCCGTCACGGGATCGAGCAGGCCGTGCACCCACTCGTCCTCCTCCAGCATCTCGCCCGCCGTGTAGCCGAGCAGTCCGGCCCCCAGCCAAACGATGATGGGAAACCGTTTCATGAGACCGGTGAGCAGCTGGCTGCACCAGATAATGAGCGGGATGCTGACGGCGAGGCCGATCCCGATCAGCACCCAATCCCCCTGCGCCGCGCCGGCGACCGCCACGACATTGTCAAGGCTCATGACCACGTCGGCGATCACGATCGTCCGGATGGCTTGTCCGATCGACAGATTCCCTTTGTCCGGACCTTCCTCCTCCTCGCCCGTGAGCAGCTTAATCGCGATGTAAAGCAGCAGGAGGCCTCCGACCGCTTCGACCATCGGGATTTTCAGGAGCCAGACGGCCGCGAACGTCAGGACGAGCCGAAGCGCGACGGCCCCGAACGTGCCCCAGAAGATCGCCTTCTTCTGCTGCTGAGGCTTTAGGTTGCGGCACGCCATGGCGATGACGACCGCATTGTCGCCGCTTAACACGATATTGATCAGGATGATTTTCAGTAATCCGAGCCACCAATCCGCTTCCATGCGAGCCCCTTTCGTATGCCTTCAGCCGATAATCCACTCTTCGGACAGCACGACATGCTTCATGGATCCTCTGTTGCCGTACGCGTACGCGGCGTGGAGAAGCCCGTCCCTCGCCTGCAGGATCCACGGATATTCATAAGTTCGGTTATGATGACGATTGGCTTCGCCTGCGAATCCGTCGCCCTGCTCCAACTGGCGAATGTAAGGCCACGTGCGGCCCTCGTCCTCGGACAAGGCGATCGACACGGGATAACGCGTCTTGGGCCATACGGTCGCGTTCGGATCGTCGCCGGCTTGGAAATGATTATAAATAACGGCGAGACGCCCGCTCTGCAGCTTGATCGCGCGGATGGACGCATTGTTGTTCGGAAGCGTCGTCCGCTCCGGCTCCGACCAGGTCCGGCCGTAATCGGCCGAACGGCTGACATAGATCCAGTCGGCGGACCGGCTGCGAAAAAAAGCGCTGAGCCGCCCTTCGCCCCATTCGATGATGTTTGGATGAACCCTGCCCCGGCTTCCCGGGATCGGATATTCCGTCCACGTCCTTCCTTCGTCCGCGGAGATGCGCACGAGGCTCGTATCGTTGCCGAATACGGTTTGCCCGTCTCTGCGGCTGATCCACATCGGGAAAATCCAATCCCCGTTGCTCAGAACCTCGATGGGAGCGCGGCAGAACGAACCGGGCGTTCCGGAGAAAACTTGCGTCGGACCCCAAGTGTGTCCGTTGTCCTCCGAAACCCGGGAGCGGATTTCGGACGTTTCCTGCCGGGTTGCCGCGTCAACGTTGGTTGCCGGATTATACCGCTCCTTCTTGTCTTCCCGCGGAGCTTGGGCGGTATGCAGAAGAAGCAGCCTTCCGTCCTTCATTTGAAACAGAACCGGGTTCTGCTCCGATCGGACCGGATCGTCGGAAATCGGCACGGGATCGCTCCAGCGCAACCCCCCCTTGGGCAGCCGGGACATGACGATGCGGATGTCGCTTCTTCCTTCTTCCGTATCTCCTGCGAACCATACCATAAGAAGGTCGCCATTCTGCAACTCTATCATGCTTGGCGCATGGTTGACAATATGGGGAGTCGGAAGGAGCGCCTCCGCCGTTCCCTTTCCGGAGGGGAGCAGAAGCCCGGCTTCTCCCCGGCTTTGTTTCATAAGTTCAGCCAGTTCGTTCATTCCTATTCCCCCTTGGATTGAAATTCCTGTACCACTTTCAAGACCTGCTGCCTGGCGCTTTCGCCGAGTTCATTCACCGGAGCCCGGGGCCATCCGGCCGGAACGCCGAGGGCGTTCATCATTTCCTTCAGTACAGAAGGCATCGTCCCAAGCTTAAACGCGCTGCGGATCGGACGCAGCTTGCGCTGCTCGCGCTCCGCTCCCTCGTAATCGCCGCTCCGCCATTTCTCGTAGATCGCGACGACCGTCTCCGGCGCCACGTTGGCCGTGGCCGCCACGGCCCCCGTTCCTCCCGCCATCAGCGTGGACAGAATCAGCGAATCGGTACCCGCCAGCACGGCGAAATCGGAAGATGCCGACGCATCCAAGTACCCCAGGATGTTGTCGAACGCGCCGCTGCTGTCCTTGATCCCGATGATGCTCGGGACGCGGGACAATTCCCCGACGGACTGAGGCGACAAAGAGTTACCCGTAAGAGACGGAATGTTGTAGAGCAGGATCGGCAAGTCGACGGCGGCGGCCAACTCTTGGTAGTGGCGCACCATCTCGGCTTGCGTGAGCTTGAGGAACGCCGGAGTAATGACGGAAGCCGCCGAGACGCCCAATTCCTTCATAACCCGCGTCAAGCGGATCGTCTCCCGCGTGCTCTCCGCCCCGCTGCCCGCGAATACCGGAACCGCGCCCGCGGCTTCGTCCGCCACGATGGAAGCGACCCGGATTTTCTCTTCGTAGGACAAGGCAAAAAACTCTCCATTGCTCCCCAAGCAGAACAAGCCGTGGACGCCGGCGCCGATCAGCCGCCGCACCGTAACCCGCAGCGCGTTCTCGTTGATTTCCTCATCTCCGTGAAACGGCGTGACCAAAGCCGGAATAATTCCTTGCGGAACGAACGGCATCACTCGATCCCTCCCTGCACTTCGGATGGAGACATCCGCTTGGGCGCCAGCTCGACGGCCATCCGGATCGCTTCCAGCAGGGAACCCTCATCCGCTTTCCCCGTCCCCGCGATATCGAACGCCGTTCCGTGATCCACGGAGGTCCGGATGATGCCTCCCTTCAGCCCCACGGTAATGTTCACGCCGGCTTCCAGACCAAGCACTTTGATCGGGCCGTGGCCCTGGTCGTGGTAACACGCGACCACGATGTCGAAGTCACCCCGCACCGCGCGATAGAACAACGTATCCGCCGGCAGCGGTCCGTGTACGTCGATGCCTTCGGAACGCGCCTGTTCGATGCCCGGCACGAGCTTCTCTTCCTCTTCTCCTTCCCCGAACAGCCCGTTCTCCCCCGCATGGGGATTGATTCCGCACACGGCGATCCGAGGCGAGGCATACCCGGCGCGGGTCAGCGTCTCGTGCGCGAGCTTCAGCACCTTGTACGTCCGCTCAGGCGTGATGCTCTGCACGGCCTTGATCAATCCGACGTGCGTGGTCAGGTGGATCACCTTCAGCTTCGGAGCGGAAAGCATCATCGAGTAGTCGTCGGTATCGGTCAGCTCGGCCAGAATTTCCGTATGTCCGGGGTACGAGTGTCCGCCCTTGCGGAGCGCTTCCTTGTTCAGCGGAGCCGTGCAGATCGCGTCGATTTCTTGGGCCTGCGCAAGCGCCACCGCTTTCTCGATGTACCGGAACGCCGCGTTCCCCGCCTCAGCCGACAACCGGCCGACCGGCAAATCCGCGGGCAGCATTCCCAAATCCAGCACGTCGATCGCGCCAAGCTCGTATTTCCCTTCCGAAGGCGACCCGACAGACCGGAAGCCGCACTTCACGCCGGCGAAATCCGCCGCTCTCGCCAGGATGGCGAGATCCCCGATCACGAGCGGCCGTGCTTCGCGGTACACGGCCTCCGACCGCAGCGCTTTGACGATGATTTCCGGCCCGATGCCGGCGGCATCGCCCATTGTAATTCCGATAACGGGTCGCATGAATCAGACCCCTCCCTGCATTTTTTTCAGCGCCTTGGACAGCGCGTTGGCGGAGCCGAACCCGCCGGCTTTGGTGACGGCGTACAGAGGCCATTCGCCCGGCAGCATGCCGATCGGCATCCCGGTCTCGACTTCGTCGATCAATTGGAACTCTTTCACGCCGAGATAGGAGCACACCTGCTTCGCCGTATCCCCTCCGGTCATGACCAAGGCGTTCAGCCGGAAACGCCGTACCAGCATCGCCGCCGACTCCCCGATCGCCCGGGAAATGCGGTCGCTCACCGTTTTGGCGTCCCATCCGGAGGCGGAGCCGATTTGATTGGCCAGGGCGATGTCGTCCGCGTTGCCGGACGTATACAGCACCACATGCCGGCCGCTTTCCAAGGCTTGCGAGGCCAGACGGATCACCCTGGCTTTCTCCAATGCCGCGACCTCATCCCCCTGGACGGCCAGGTGCGATTTCATCTCGATGCCCTCCACCCCCGCCGTCTTCAGCAGTTGCTCGAGCTGGGACCGGCTGTTGCGGTTCACGCTCCCGACCACCGTCAGAACCAGGGACGGCCCGTCCTTCCGGCGTACCGGAGCCTGCTGGCGTTTGAGGTAGGCTTTGCAGAGATGGTTCGCCAGCCCCGCCGATCCGATCCAGACGACGCGGAGGCGGCTGTCCTGAACGGCATGCACGATGGAACGAAGATCTTCTTCCTTCACGGAATCGAAGACGACATAGGGCGTTTCGTCCCGGGCGAAAGTTTCCACTTTCCGCCGGATGTACGCTTCCCCGACCCTGAGATCCTCTGCCGTGACTTGCCCGACCGGACGTTCGGTCTGCGAACGAAGGATGTGAGGAATGTGCGCGGACGTCACCGGCGTTTTCGGATCGGCCGCCATCTCGGTCAAATGGAGCAGCGAGCCGTCCAGATAGAAATCGCCGCTGTTCACAATGCGTTTATTTTTCGGATAAGCCGGCGCGATGACGACGAGATCCGGCCGGAACACGTCGTACACCGCGTCGATCTCGGCTCCGATGTTTCCGCGCATGGTAGAATCGATTTTCTTATAAATGAACTCGAACGGATATTGCCGCAAATATTCGGACGCGTTTTTCACCTTGCGGTAGGCTTCGCCCGGCGCCAAGGAGCGGCTGTCCGTATCGATGACGACCACGTCCAAGTCCTTGGCCAAATCCGGATCGGGCTCGAGGAGCACCGACGTGGCCAGTCCCCGCCGCGCGAATTGCACTCCGGTATCATTGGCACCCGTCAAGTCGTCGGCTATGATGGCGAATTTCAAGTCGAACACCTCGCTGACGGAAGTTGCCAATCAACCTTTGACGGAACCGATCAGCATTCCTTTGGTAAAATACTTCTGCGCGAACGGGTAGACGATCAGGATCGGGGCGACGGCCAGGAACACGGCGGCCGCTTGCAGGTTCTGCGGAAGCAGCTGCACCCCGTTCACGTTGATGCTCTCAAGCGACGTTCCGTCCTTGCCCGCGCTGATGATCAGGTTATACAGCACGAGCGTGATCGGCTTCAGGCTCTGCTTCTGCAAATAAATCGCCGGAATCAGGAACTGGTTCCAGATGGACACGGAATAGAATACGCATACGGTCGCGATCGCCGGACGCGTAAGCGGGAAATAGATTCTCCACATGATCTGCAGGTCGTTCGCCCCGTCGATATGGGCCGATTCCTCCAGCTCCTCCGGCAAAGCATCGAGGAAGGACCGCATGATGATCAGCAGGAACGTGTTGATCGCGCCCGGGATGACCATCACCCAGAACGAGTTGACGAGACCGACTCCGTGATACACGATGTAGTTCGGAATGATGCCCGCTTCGAAAATGAACGTGAACATGAAGACGAGCATGATCAGCTTTCGGCCCGCGAGCCTTTTCTTACTGAGCGGATACGCGGTGATGAAGGTCATGATGACCGCGACCAAGGTTCCGACGACCGTATAAAGGAAGGAGTTCAGCAAACCGTCTGCCACGCCGAGCCTCGGGTTGTTCAGCACGTATTTGTAAGTCTCGACGTTGAACCCTTTCGGAACCAGGTACACCTTGGAAGCCGCAGCGTAAATCCCGTCGCTGAGCGAGACGGCGAAAATGTTCCACAGCGGATAGACGCAGACGATCGAAATCAGGATGAGGACAAACATGTTGGCGTAATCGAAACCTTGCAGCTTGGATTTCATGGATGTCCTCCCCTTAGAAAATTTGCGAATCCGAAAATTTCTTCGATGCCTTGTTCGCCGACAGGACGAGAATGAAGGCCACGATCGATTGCATTAAACCGACGGCCGCGCCGTAGCTGTAGTTCGGGAAGCCCCTGGTCGCGAACGCTTGGCGGTAGACGTAGCTCTGGATGACGTCAGCGGTGTCATAGAGGCTCGGATTGTACATCAGCAAAATTTTGTCGAGATCGACCGTCATGATTTGCCCGATGGCCAGAATGAACATGATGACGATCGTGTTCAAAATGGACGGAAGCGTAATGTGGAACATTTTGCGGAAACGGCTTGCGCCGTCCATATCCGCCGCTTCGTAGAGATGCGGGTCGATGTTGGTCATGGCGGCCAAGTAGATGATCGAGCTGTACCCGAACAGCTGCCAGACGTTCAGCGCCACGTACAACGGCCGGAACCAGCCGGGTTCGGACATGAAGAAGACCGGCTCGCCCCCCATGCTCTGCAGCGCCATGTTCACCAACCCGCTCTGCGGCGACAGGAACGTATACAGAATGCTCACCGCGACCGCTGACGAGATGAAATAAGGGAAGAACGTGACCGTTTGGACGAACCGCTGCACCGATTTGATCCGGACTTCGTTCACCATTAAGGCGAAAAGGATCGGGATCGGAAACACGAACAGCAGGTTGAAGAACGCGAGGAGCGCCGTGTTTTTCAGAAGCTTCCAGAAGTAAGGGTCCGACAGGAACTTCTCGAAGTTCGCAAACCCCACCCATTTGCTCGCCCCGATCCCTTTGATCAGGCTGTAGTCCTGGAAGGCGATCACGAGCCCGAACAGCGGCAGCAGCTTGAAGACCAGCATATGAACCAGACCGGGGATCAAAATGAGATACAGCAGACGGGATCTCCACATTCCGTTCCACAAGCGACGGCCACGGCCTCCGGCAGTTTCGCTCCTGAGGGCGGTTTGCATGCACAGCACATCCTTTGCTTACTGGGTTCGGAAAGCGGTCCGTCACCCCACCGCATGGCGTGCATGGAGTGACGGACCGGGTGCGCTTACTTATTCGCGTCGTATGCGGCTTGGTCGATGTCGACGATTTTGCTGTAGCCTTGGGCGTCGGCTTCCTTGAGGAACGCATCCCACTCGGATATCGGCCGTTTGCCGGTGATGAACTTCACCAGGTTAGAGTCGATCATCGGCTGCACGTTCGCGACGAGCCCGGATCTTTCTTTGAGCTGGTCCGTCGAATATTTCAGGGCCGGCATGACTTCCGCGTATTTCGTGAAGAAATCTTTGGCGAACGACTTGGTCAGATCGTCCATCCATTGATAGTAAGCTTCGTCGTTGGAAGGAGCCGGGAAGGTCAGACGGTCCTGCAGGAAATTCCACACCGGCGTGCCGAGCGGCTTATTGCCTTCTTCCTCGAATTTGACGAGGTATTCCTTCTCGCCGCCTTCGTTCTTGTAGGACTGGCCTTCCACGCCGTAATCCATCAAGGTGCGGCCTTCATCGGAGAACACGTAATCCATGAACTTGATGATGGCTTCCGCCTTTTTCTCCGAAGCCGCGTTGATGACGAACACGCGGTCATTCCGGAAGCGCGGCTGGTAAGCCGAGACTTTCGGGGCGTTGCCTTGCTGATCCTTCAGCGCGTCCATGACCTTAATGCTGTACTTCGGATCGTTTTTCGGTCCGCCATTGTTCATGAACCAGGAAGGGCGGGTAAAGAAGTCGTACGAAATGGCGCCTTTGCCGGTCAGCATCTTCGTTTGCCAGGTTTCTTCCGTTTGCGTGCCGTATATCCATTCCGGATCGATGAGCTTCTCCGTGAACAGCGTGTTGTACCATTCCACCAGCTGCTTGAAGCCGGGCGCTTTCAGGTCGTAGCCCAGGCCGTTGTTATAGATCCCGTGCACCTTGCCGCTGTCGTCGATGAAATCCTTCGCTTGGAACGACTCGGTGAACTTGATGTATCCGTCGCGGCCTGTGAACGGGTAGAAGTCCGCGGCGGGGTAAGCGGCTTTGAGTTTTTTCAGGACATCGGTAAACTCCTGGATCGTGGTCGGGTTGCTCGCAATGCCCGCCCTCTCGAAGAAATCCGCCCGGTAGAACGGAACCGGCGTGATGACGGGATATTGCTGCGGAAGTCCGTAAATGTTGCCGTCGGACGCGGTGATCATTTTTTTGTAATCCGGGTTGGCATCGATGAATTTCTTGATGTTCGGAGCGTTCTTCTCGATCAGGTCCTTGAGGTTAAGGAACAGCCCCTGAGAACCGTAAACCTCCGCTTGCGAGAGCGTGACGATCGCCGAATCCGGCAGGTCGTTGGACATCAGCTTCGTTTCCAGGCTTTTGTAGTACTGGTCGTCGTCTTCTCCGCCGTTCACCAGCTCGATGTCCGCGTTCGTGTTTTTCAGCAGCTCCGGATACCATTTCAGGTCCTTCAGCCAGTTGATGTATTTGCCGGCCAACAAATAGGAGAACTGCACCTTCTCGCCGCTGCCTCCTCCGCTTCCGGATGCGGAAGCCGAAGGGCTGGCGGACGATTCGTCCGAACCCGATTTGTTGCACGCCGATAAAATCAACATTGCCGCAAGCACGACCATCAAGATTGACCCTTTTTTCTTTGCCTGCATCCGAATTTCCCCTTCCCAGAGGTGAAAATGTGAGCCCTTTTCCGTTCGTTGCATTTTGAAACATAATTTGCAGACTCAAGAAAGCATCGCCGGTTTGTATCCGCTTTCTTAATTTTATTATAGCGGAGATATTCGTTTTTGCAACATATTTTTTGTATATCGTGAATTAATGGATTATTGTTGCATTTTTAAACATTTATACGTCGGAAATGTTGCAGGTTCATGCGTTTCTTTCTTCGTTTTTTGGGGCAGTTGTCAGCGGGGGAAATGTAAGATCCATTCCGCATCCGATTCCATTCACTCTCCGCTATCCCGTTCTCTCAGGATCGTGTCGGGTACCACAACCCCTTCGCTCAGGCGATGCCAAGTCTTCTTCGGTATCCCCTTCTCTCGGAGATGCTAAGCACCTTTCAACCCGCTAACCACTCGTTCTCTCAGGGATGTACCGTCTTCATCGCGGTATCCCCTTCTCTCGGAGATGCTAAGCACCTTTCAACCCGCTAACCACTCGTTCTCTCAGGGATGTACCGTCTTCATCGCGGTATCCCCTTCTCTCAGGCGATCTTCGCTCCTTGATCCACGGGTTGAACGATGAGCTAAAATGCATTTAAATTTCTAATTTTCCTCTTTATTCGGGCTTCTAAGAACCAAAATACATTTCATCTTTTGATATTCGATTCAAAAGTCGTTTTTTCTCCTCCCCAATTGCACTTTGGCTAGCCCTATTTCATCCTTCTGAGGGTGACGCTACCCGCTGCATCGTTGTCTGTATGAAATTTCGAACAGAATGATGGGGATTCTTGGCGATAGAGTATATTCTGTATGATTTTTCGTATAGATTTATCGAATTTACTGCGTCCGGTAATTTTCTATATGAAATTTCATACAGAATCGTAGTGCCTGATCATGGTAAGAGTTCCATGACGTGACGTTTCCCGAGGCTGGGGCTGTGGGGACGGAATTGGCCGACAGAATCTTGCCTTTCGAGCCAGAATGTAGTGCTGACGAAGGAACTGGCGGAAGTCGAGTTGCCGAATCTAGATGGGAGATCAATCCGATAGCGGTTGACTTGCTGTTGTATGCGAATGGGTCAACCGCATAAAAAAAAAAAAAAAAGCGCGACCTCGCGGTCGCGCGCAACGACGGAATCATTCCTCCCCCTTGACCTTGCGCCAAAGGGTCGTCCGGTTAATCTTCAGCCTTTTGGCCGCCTTCGACTGGTTCATGTCTTCCTCTTCCAGCACGTAGCGGATAATGTCCCTCTCGATCGCCTCCAAGGATTGATTAAGATCGATCGCCGGCATGCGGTCAGCGACGTACGGAGCTTTACGGAGCAGCCGATTCGCCGCGGCTTCCGCGTCCGTACGCTCGATGTATTCCCCTTGCGCCTCGAGGACGCACACATCGATCGTGTCCCGAAGCTCGACGAGGTTGCCTTTCCAGCTTTTCTTGCGCAGAAGCTCCCAAACGTCCGGACGGAGCCCCACGATCTGTTTCCCGTATTTCTCGTTCAGAACGGCCAGGAATGCACGGACCAGTTCTTCCAGCTCGTCCAGCCTCTCGCGAAGCGGAAGCAGCTCGATCGCCTCGCCCCCGAGCCATTCCAGCACCTTAGGATCCAGGCGGGATTCGCCCTTCAACCGTCCCGGATGCTCTTCGAACGAGAAGACGACGCGGCAACCCCCGCCCTTGATGATGTCCGCGAGTTTTCTCTGCTGCGCCCCCGTGAACTTCTCGAGTCCCCGCACGTGGATCAAGACATCGCGTTTCGCTTTGCCGATCAGGCGGCACAGCCGCCGATAAGCCGGCTCTTCTCCCGACCTCGCCTCCAGTTCGAGAAGGCGATTATCCTTGTTCAGCATCATGGCCAGCGCGCCCGCAAAAATCCGTTTTCCCGTCCCCTGTTCTCCATGGAGCGTGACCGGCCGCCCGCTTTCCAGCTCTTGTTTCGCCTGGCGCAACGCCCGATCCATACTTCCCGTTAAATGCAGGAACGAAGGGAACGATTCCAAATCCCGATAAGGATACACGGCGCGAATTCCGGACTCCCGTTCATCCGATGGGGCAAGCGACAGCCAATAGTATTCGGAGCCTTCTCCGTCCATAAGCAGCGATGCCGTCAACGTCTGACGCTGCGCAGGCTCATAGACGTGCAAAGGACCATTCTCGCGGATGTCGGACGCCATTCCTTCCAACAATTCGGCCAAGAATCTTCCGCTCTCCACTCGGTTGGGCGATGCCGCATGAACCGGCGTGCCTTCCCAAATCGAATGGATTCCCTGCGTGGCGAACAGAACGTTCAACGACGCATCCAGAACGGCCGCTTCCCGACCGCTCTCCCGAATCAGCCGTTCGTAAATCCGGTTCAACATTTTGTGCTTTTCCAAGGAGCGGCAGATCAATTCCGCGGTCCGGAACGCTTCCGCCACCGACTCGCGGCCGGACGTGATCAGCACTCCTTGCATGCCAAGCTCGCCTGCGAATCGGACCGTCACCGTGTCTCCGACGATGACCTGAACCCCTTCCCGCTTAGCGGCGGCTAGCGCCTCGCCGACTTCGTTCTCGTCGTCGATGACCGTATATTGAAAGTCGTAATCCAGCAAATTCGATACGGAAACGAAGCTTTGGATGACATTGGGAAACCCGACCAACCGAATCTTGGCTTGATACTCCTTCATGAGAGTGAGCATCCGGAGCACGTCGAAGCCGGATACCTGGATCTCCACGACGGGAACTTCCGAATGCTGCGCCAACAGCCTCGCCGTTCCCCCCCGGCTGATGATGACGTCGTAGCCCTCCCTGCCGATCGATTCGACTAGACCGAGACTCTCCTTCATGTCCGCGATCACGACCGTAATATCGAACTGGCGGTATTGGGCCGTCATTTGCCTGATCAACTCTCCGAGCCCCGTATAGGGAGCCACGACAAGAACCTTCATCACCGTTTCCGATCCTCCGATCGCGTTCATCCTCCCATTATACCGGATTCCGTCCGGCGCAGAAATGAATGCCGGAAAATCGCTCACGAAAGCCGTTTACCGGATTCGTTTGGAAAAGGTATTGCGAATGTCTATCACGAAAACCGTTTACCGGATTTGTTTCGAAAAGACTACGGAAGCAGCTTTCGGTAAACCGCTTCGACATCCCCGGCGGCCATCGGTTTCGGATTGTTTTGCATGAGCCTCGTCACCTTGAGGGCCGCTTGCGCAAGAGCGGGCACATTCCGCCCCTCGACCCCGAAAACGCGCAGGTCCTGAGGGATGTCCAGCGCGACCGTCCACTCCTTTATTTTCTGAATGACGCCTTCCGCGTTCTGCAGCGAACCTCCGAGCCCCATCGCGACGGCAACGCGCTTGAGACGCCCTCTGACCGCGCTTTCGTTGAACTCCATCACATGGGGCAACAGCATCGAATTGGCTACCCCGTGCGGTATATTGAACTTGCCGCCAAGCGGGTAAGCCAAGGCGTGGACGGCAGCCGTTCCGGAGCCGGTAAGCGCCATGCCTCCGTACATCGAGCCCAGCAGCATCTGCTCCCTCGCCGCAAGATCGCTCCCCTCCCGATAAACCTGGACGATATTCCGGGAAATCAAGCGGATCGACTCCAGGGCGAACATGTCGCTGATCGGATTCGCTTTGACCGAAATATAGGACTCGATGGCATGGGTAAAAGCATCCATGCCCGTGGCCGCGGTATGCGCCTGGGGCAGCTCCATCGTGAGACAAGGATCGAGCACGACCAAACGGGGCAGCAGGTGGCGGCTCACGACACCGATTTTCAGCTCTTCCTCCGGCAACGTGACGATCGCGTTCGGCGTCACTTCGGAACCGGTCCCGGCCGTCGAAGGGATAAGCACCGCGGGAATCCCCGGCCTCTCGACATTGTCGATGCCCAGCATCTCCTCGACCTGCCGATCGTTCGTCCGCAGCACGGAGATCAATTTGGTCACGTCCAGTACGCTGCCTCCTCCGATGCCGACGATCAAATCGAACGACTCTTCCGACAACCTTGCGCACAACTCGCGGATATGGCCCGCCGTCGGCTCGGGCATGACATCCTGGATGATGGAGCAGGAAATCTCCTTCTGTTCCAGCTGGCGGACGACTTCGTCCGCGAACCCTTGCCGGACCATGGATCTCTGGGCGACGACGAGGGCGGAACGGAAGGACCCGGCGAGATCCAGATGGGCGCCGAGCTGCCCAAGGGAGCCGGGCCCGGCGACGATTTGCGGCGCCGTTTGGAAGCGGTAAAGGTTTGGGGACAACGTCATGAAGGCTGCTCCTCCTCAATTGTTTCAGTTTTAAACAAACTGTGTCAATGTTATTAAAATACGTTATATAATATTGTTATATTAAACAATTAAATTCCGTGTCAATATAATGACGAAAAAACTGATTTATTTCGAAACAGTGTTTCAAGGATTAACTTATTCTCCGCTCTTGGATGGTTCCCTACCTGCCAAGCACTCCTGCCACGGTAAGACTGTATGGCGAGCTTAACTCCGCCAACCCACCGCTCGCACGACACGTTAAGCCCGTACGGCGAGCTTAACTCCGCCAACCCACCCCTCAAACGACACGTTAAGCCCGTACGGCGAGCTTAACTCCGCCAACCACCGCTCACACGACACGTTAAGCCCGTACCGCGAGCTTAACTCCGTCGACCCACCCCTCACACGACACGTTAAGCCCGTACGGCGAGCTTAACTCCGCCAACCACCGCTCACACGACACGTTAAGCCCGTACCGCGAGCTTAACTCCGCCAACCACCGCACAACCTTTCACCCTATACCCTTCACTCCGACGCACCCGCCAACCACAAAAAAAAAAACAGCCCCCGGGATGACTCCCGAAAGGCTGCTCGCGAATGCGGGCCCCGGATTACAGGCGGGCTTCCAGCGCTTTCTTCTGTTCTTCGAAGCCCGGTTTGCCGAGCAGCGCGAACATGTTTTTCTTGTAGGCTTCGACGCCCGGCTGGTCGAACGGGTTGACGCCGAGCAGGTAGCCGCTCACTCCGCAGGCGATTTCGAAGAAATACACCATAAAGCCGAACGTGTAGGACGACATGTCCGGCAGATGGACGATCAGGTTCGGCACGTTGCCGTCCGTATGCGCCAGGAGCGTTCCTTCGAACGCTTTTTTGTTCACGAAATCGAGGGTTTTGCCGGACAGGAAGTTCAGCCCGTCCAGATCCTCCGAATCAGGCTGGATCGTGATTTGCTCCGACACTTCCCCGACCTGGAGCACCGTTTCGAAAATGATCCGGTTGCCTTCCTGGATAAACTGCCCCATCGAGTGCAGATCCGTCGAGAAGTCCACGGACGCCGGATAAATCCCTTTGTAGTCTTTCCCTTCGCTCTCGCCGTACAGCTGTTTCCACCATTCGGACACGAAGTGAAGGCCCGGCTCGTAGTTCACGAGGATTTCGACGGTTTTGCCTTTCCGGTACAGGGCGTTGCGCACGGCCGCGTACTGGTATGCCTGGTTCTCGCTCAGGTTCGGATTGTTATACTGTACCGATGCGTCGCGCGCGCCTTGCATCATCGCGTCGATGTCGATGCCGGCCGAAGCGATCGGCAGCAGGCCCACCGCCGTCAGGACGGAGTAACGGCCGCCTACGTCGTCCGGAATGACGAACGATTCGTAGCCTTCCGCGGTCGCCAGGTTCTTGAGCGCTCCGCGCGCTTTGTCCGTCGTGGCGTAGATGCGCTTGCGGGCTTCTTCCTTGCCGTATTTCTTCTCCAGGGCATCGCGGAAAATCCGGAAAGCGATCGC
This sequence comes from Cohnella sp. CFH 77786, assembly GCF_019400745.1. GTDB lineage: Bacteria > Bacillota > Bacilli > Paenibacillales > Paenibacillaceae > Cohnella. The sequence goes on from NZ_WJIB01000008.1 coordinate 220,203, forward strand.
CGGTTCGGTCGTCGTGCCGGATTTGGAGATGACGTTGATCGACCAGTTTTTGCCCTCCAGCACCTGCAGCAGGTGGGTGACGTATGTAGAGCTGATGTTGTTGCCGGCGAAGAAAATTTGCGGAGCTTTGCGCTGTTCCTTGGACAGCGTGTTATAGAAGGAATGCTGGAGCATCTCGATGGCTGCACGGGCGCCGAGGTACGAGCCGCCGATGCCGATAACGACAAGTGCATCGGAATCGGAACGGATTTTGTCCGCCGCCTTCTTGATCCGCGAGAACTCTTCCTTGTCGTAGTCGCTCGGCAGGTTGATCCAGCCGAGGTAGTCGGAACCCGCGCCGGTTCCGTTATGCAATTGCTCGTGCGCCAGCTTCACCGCCGGCGCCAGGTTGTCGATCTCGTGCTGGCCCACGAATTGCAATGCTTTGGAATAGTCGAAACGAATGCTCTTGCTCACTGCTTGAATCCCCCTCATGTTCTCCTGGTCAAATTTCTTTTTAGCATACTCAAAATTCCCCTTCGGCACAAGCGCGCCTCTCTGCGTGTTGAGGAGCGCGCGTTCGGGCCAATGCCAAGTGATGACGAAAGTATCCAAAACCGTTTTTCTGGGCCGGCTCATTCTTTGTCGAAAAGTTCCAAACCGGATCCTCCTGCAAAACCGGATCATCCTACAAAAAAAATCTGCCTTTTGCACAAAAATCCGCTCTCCCTTGTGGAAAGCGGACTTCACCGTCTGTCAGCCGTTCACTCGAAAGCGCGCCGTGCGGGCCATGTCCCTTGCAGCTTGCATAGCATGACGATCTGTCCGGTGTGATAGGCGTCGTGCCGGATGAGGCTGTGAGCCCAACCCTCCAGCTTCCGGCCGGGAATCGCTTCGTCCAGCTCCTCCTCGGACAGTGCGGCGAGCTTCTCGCCGATCCCCCGATGAACGCGCTCCAACCGGGCGAGCGTTTCCTGCCAATCGGCCTCTTCCGCGGACGGCACGGCAAACGTATCATCGTTGGTGACTCCCTCCGGATAGGCGGTTTCTTCTCCCGTCCACCTTGCGAGAAGCCGTTCCTTGTAAAACAGGAGATGGTTCACGTTCTCCCAAATCGAGTTCACGGCCGACCCTTCCGGCTTCCAGGCTGCCTGGGAGGCCGACACTCCCTTCAGGGCGTCCTGCAGCGGCGGATACCAATCCTCCTTGTCGTAACAGAATTCCCAACCTTGAACAAGCAGTTCGATCCGGTTCATCCAGGTTCCTCCCATCGTTCGTGTAACCAGCTAATGTAATAATACTCGTTACTCCCCAGTTCAGTTTAACACGGCTTTCGCCCCTCCGACAAGTAACTAGTGAAATCCACTTTCGAGTGTTACAATGTCCCCATACCGAATCAACTGAAGGGGCATGCATCATGTTGTGGGATGATTTTCTGAACAGCGACTATCACGACTGGAGGGGCGGCGGCAAATCGGAGGACCGCTTGGACAAGCCGGCATGGCGGACACGTTGGCTTGTCGAACATAAGCTGCCGGATCCGGGTCCCCCGACGAAGGAAGAGCTGGAGGCCCTCAAGCGGCTGCGGGGCGAGTTGCTCCTTCTCGTGCGGCAATTGATCGCCGGCCGGCCCGCGGAATCCGGCGACCTGGAGAGGCTGAACCAAATCTTGGCCGAAGGACCGGTCACCCGGCGCATCGCGAAGACGGGTTCCGGCCTCCGGATGGAATCCGTCCCCGTGCGGTCCGACTGGCCCGGCATCCAAGCGGAAATTGCCGCGTCCTTCTGCCGCATGCTGGCGGAAGGCGAGCCGACCCGGCTGCGAATTTGCGACAATCCGGATTGCCTGTGGGTGTACTATGACGATACCCGGAACCGCTCCAAGCGGTTCTGCGACGATAAGATGTGCGGGAATCTGATGAAAGTCAGAAGGTTCCGCGCCCGGCGGAAAGCGTCACATCCGGCGGATACCGGCCGGCCAGGCGGGCATTCCTCCTCAGACGCCGAGTGAACGCCGGGACGTACCGGTTTCGGCCGGGGCCATTTTATGGTACAAAGGAGATAGGACTTCATTTCGGACAAGGAGAATCCAGGATGAAAAAGGTCGGTTTTATCGGTCTCGGCGTCATGGGCGCGCCCATGGCGGCCAATCTGCTTCGGAAGGGCTATTCGGTTTCCGTTTACAACCGGACGCCCGGCAAGGCGGACGAGCTGATCTCGCTCGGCGCCGACGTTGTCCCTTCGCCGGCGGAAACGGCTCGCTCGGCCGACGTGGTCATCACCATGATCAGCAACGACGATGCGGTGGAGAACGTTTACTACGGCGATAACGGCATCCTGCAGGGCTTGCAGCCGGGAACGGCCGTCATCGACTGCAGCACCGTTTCTCCCGCCCTCTCGCTTCGGCTGGCGGCGGACATCCAGGCGAAATTCGCGTATTTCCTCGACGCCCCGGTCACCGGGAGCAAGCCGGCCGCCATGGACGGCACCTTGCTGTTCATGGTCGGCGGCGACAAGCAGGTCGTGGATGAACAGCGGGACGTCCTGCTCGCGATGGGGAGGGAAATCGTCCACACGGGACCGAACGGCAGCGGCTCGACGGCCAAGCTCGCGCACAACACGATCGTCGGCATCAACGCGGCAGGCTTGATCGAAGGGATGGCCCTCGCAGCCAAGGGAGGCATCGATGCGTCCGCCTTCCTGAAGATCGTGTTGTCCGGCGGCGCCTCGAGCAAGCAGGCCGAGCTGAAAGGCCGCAAGATCATCGATCATGATTTCGGCGTGCAGTTCTCCCTTGCCCTTATGCTCAAAGACTTGAAGCTGTCCTCCGTACTGACGGACAAGCTCGGCGTCTCCACCCCGATGCTGGAAACGGCCAAAAGCCTGTTCCAGATCGGCCACTCCTCCGGCCTCGGCGAATTGGACCTGTCCGCGCTGGCGCAGGTATACGAGGAATGGATCGGCACGCCGATCGCCGACCTGAAGCCGCCCGTTGCAGCGACGGCGGAGACGGAGCCGGCCGAGACCGTGAACCGAAGGAAACAAGCCCGGGTCCCGCTCGATATCCCCGTGATGGTCTCCGTGTACCAATGGCTGCAGGAAGGGGCCTTCAGCGGCCAATCGGTGGAAGGCACGCTGAATGACGTGTCGGAGGACGGCCTGCAGATCGCCTCCTCGTTCCCGCTCGAGCGCGACATGTTCATCGTCATCCACATGCCTCCGGAAGCCGGATTGCCGCCGATGACGGGAAGGATCATCCGCATCGAGAAGAAAGCGAACCTGTTTCAATACGGCTGCCTGCTGTCCGCGCTCCCGCTCTACCAGAAAATCCAATTGAAAGAGTACATCGAGCAGCGGATCTCCAAGCCGTAACGGCAACCATCCGCCGCCCCGCAGCGCCACGCATGAGAAGACCCCGGCCGGCTCGGATCGAGCTAGCGCGGGGTCTTCGGCGTTTCGGGTGAGGGTTCCGGATTCAAAATGGAGAACGGATGCCTTCTCGCCTTGGCGGCCAGATAGAAGAACGTGCCCGTTGCCCCTGCCGTTCCGCAAATGATGTCGGTCATCGTGTCGGTCAAGCTTCCGTTCTGGCTATTGAGCCCGAACAACCGGTCCGTGGCGAACTCGTAGATTTCCCAACAGCCCGCCATCGCCACGGAGAAGAACAAAGCGAACCAGACGCCGATGCGGGACGGAATCCGAGATACCTCCTGGTTCCGGATCGCTTTCCGCAGCACCAACAATCCCACGAAGGAAAGAATGACGCCGGAGAGCAGGTGCTCGATTTTATCCAGATGCGGAATGACGCCGTATAAGCCGAACAAGTTGGCGAGGAGCATGGCAAGCGTAATGAACAACAGGATGGAGAACCGGAGGGACGGAAACAGCGCGGTCCGGGTCCATTTGACCAGCCCCCGGATCAGCAGCAGGACCGAAACGATCAGAGCGGCTTGAAAGCTTTTGGAGTATATGCCCCGTTTCGTGAAATAAACGAAACAGACGGCGCAGATCGCGTACAGGCCGATTTCGAAAACGTCGTTTAACCGCTGCTTCCCGTTCCTCGAGAACATAACATACCACTTTTCTGCGGATATTGGTTCTTATCGTTTCCCCAAAATCCAGCCATAGCATTCACCAGCCGCGTGGCGCGAAACGGAATACAGCAGCGCGTTTCATGAAGAAAAGTAATGACCGATCACATGACTCCGGTAACTACTCCTCCTTACAAATCCGGATTATACTGGGCCCAAGTGAGCGGCATGGCCCCCCACCCGGGTTGCCAGCCCGATAAACGGAAATAGGGAGAGAGATTTCAGTGAGTCAACTGCAAACGGTCAGACCGCCTATGGCCACGAACGACCGCACTTGGCTAGGCGGACATTTAAAAGCATTCCGACGGAATCCTCTTGCGTTCTTTGAGGAAATGCACAAGCAATACGGCATGTCGGCCCAAATCCGGTTCGGACCCAAGAAAATCAATCTCTTGTACGATCCGGAGATGGTCAAAGAGGTGCTGATCACCAAAAGCGAATCTTTTATTCGAGGAGGATTTTCTGCCCAGGAGGTCAAGCGATTTTTAGGGGAAGGCGTCATCTTCAGCGAAGGAGACGAGCACAAGAAACATCGGCGGATGCTTCAGCCACGCTTCACCCGTGCCCATATCCAGCAATACGCCGAGCAAATGTCCGCTATCGCCGCCGCTCACGCGGAGCTTTGGAAGGACAGCGAGGAACTTCAGTTGTCGAAGGCGCTTTTCGGCATTACATTCGACATTCTCGCCCGTACGATATTCAGCTTCGATTCCAGCGATCAGCTTACGGACATCGGACGAGCGTACTCCGTCATTAACCGGATCGGATCGGAGAAGCTGCGGCATCTGTTCAAGCTCCCCCTTTTCGTCCCGACCAAGCAGAACAAGGAATATCTGGAGGCCATCGGAAAGCTCGACGAAATCGTATATTCCCTGATCGCCAAACGCCGAAAAGAAAAAGACGCAACTCATCAGGACCTGCTCTCCGTCCTGATGGCCGCCGTGGACGAAACCGATCAATCGACCTATACGGATACCCAACTGCGCGACGAGCTTATGGGGCTCTTCTTTGCCGGCCACGAGACGACGGCCAACACGCTTCTATGGACGTTCTACTTCCTCATGCAAAACCCCGAAGCGGAAGCGAAGCTTCATGCGGAATGGAACCGGGTTCTGGGCGGCCGGGACGCGAATGCGGACGATTTTCCACAGTTGACCTATACTCAGCATGTGCTTTCGGAGGCGCTGCGGTTAATGCCAGTCGCCTTCATGGTCTATCGGACAGCCGCCCGAGACGTAATCATCGGCAATATTCAAATTGCCAAAGGCGAAATTGTGTTTATCAGCCCCTACGTCATTCACCGCAGCTCAGCTTACTTTTCCGACCCGCTCGCCTTTCGGCCGGAAAGATTCGAGAACGATATGGTCAAGAAGATCCCGCAATTTGCCTACTTCCCGTTCGGCGGGGGAGCGCGAGCGTGCATCGGCAATCACTATGCGATGCTCGAGATGATGATGGTGCTGTGCGCAATCGGCCGGCGGTTCCGCATGCGGCTGGCCCCTAACCATCACGAGGTCGTTCCGGAAGCCCTACTTACGCTCGTACCGAAAGACGGCATTCGGGTGGTTTTGGAGAAACGATAAGCCTGGATTTCACAGAAAAAGAAAGCAGTCCCGTCCGAAACGATGGCGGGGCTGCTTTTCCTTTAATCGACCACGCGCTTTCCGCCGATTCGCCCGATCACCTTCTGCCGCATGCCCGGCGCGAATTGAGACAGGTACGCGTGGTCCGGATATACGACATCGTCCGTGAGATAGGCCGAGATGAAAGCGCCGGGCCGGCGGACGCCGTTTAAGCCGGTGATGAAAATTTCCAATGGCGCGACCCCTAGCGGATGGCCGTAAAAATGGTCGTCCGAAATCTTGACCACATTCTCCCCCCGCCACTGAGGCGTTGCGGGATCGAAATCGGGATTGTTGATATAGAGCAAATCCCCGGGGTACGATTCGATGCCCTTCCGTTTGATCAATCGCAAGTCGTCGTCCACTTGCCAATCGTACAGGAGAAGGCCGTCGAACAGCCGATTGAACTGGGTGTCCCCGATCGTATCGAGCACCGCTTTGTACACCACGATGATGGTGGCGGTCGCGCATTCCGTCGCGTACAGGCTGCCGTTCACGAAGATGTCCCGGATGCCCGCGGCCGGCGGAACGCCCTCCCGGATCTTGAAGCCGCCGAGCTCCGTCCGTTGCCACACCCAAGGATTGCACCTGGCGTCCTTGAAATCGGAAAACTTCATCCCGCTATAGCCTAACCTTTCGGCCGCGGCCACGGTGGCCGCCCTCAGCTCCATTTCGAAGCGTACTTGATGGACGGAGGGGTAATGGTAAACGAACGGACTGGCCCATTTCCGTTCATAAACGATTCTCGCGACAGGTGACCAGGAGGTCGTATCCAAGGGCGTCTGAGCGCCGGCGATGGCGATGATGGGCAACGCCTCCTTTCCGTTTCTACAGCGTATGCGGGCGAGGAGGGGGGATATGATTGGCGGTAGGGGGAAAAGCAAAAGCCCCGGTGACGGGGCTTTTGCTTATGCATGGGGAACCGAATCATTCGTCGAAGTGAATGATGTTGTAACTGATATTGGTCGCATAGGCTTTATTGTCACCCGTATAAGCCGCAATCTTGAAGTACGTTGGACCGTTTGTAGGAAAAGAATCGATAATCCATGTTGCCGTTACGGTCGAAGTTTGGGTTGAAATGGATGGTCGACTCATGGTAATACCGGAGTTATAGCTGTTGGGCCCTGCTCCCGTTAATAAACTGAGATCAAAGGTATCCGCCTGCGAACCCGTAACGTTCATCGTAATATCCAATTTATATTTTCCTTCTGATTCGAGAGTACCCGAAAACAAACTTACCGACTTATTGAATCCATCATTCAATTTATTTACGGTAGAACGATAGCCTTCCAAGTACAAGTTTACTCCGCCCGATTGTCCTCCGCCCAAAGCATCGATCTGTTTTTGCAGGTCCTCGATTTTTTTCTGCTGATCCATATTCAGCTTCTGCTGTTCCGTGACGATCTTCTTGAGTTCCTCGATATAAGCAGACAATTCCTTCAACTTCTTGAGAACCTCGCACAGGCACTCCTTGTTCTTCGTGTCCTTGACCTGCGGGTTCGCTTGCGATTGGCCTTGCGGCTGCGGCTGCGCCTCCTGCGCGTAAATCGTCGATGTCGCGGTGAAAAGCAGAACTAACGATAAAATCAGTGTGCGTATCATCGAAAACGTCTTCACCCGTTCCACCACACCTTTTCTAAATGGTATAGATTCCCTCGTCACTTTTTATACTGGATAACGTCGTAAGTATAGGTGCCGAAGGCAGTCGTATCATCCGTAAAGGTACTGACGGTATACTGCTCTGGAGCACTAAACTTGGTGCCGTCGATCCAGTAGGATGCCGCGAAGCTGTCGTACGATTTTTCCTCAAGCGTTGTATACATCATGGTGAGAACACCGGATGGAACTTTTAGGTTCAGGGAAAGACGAGCCCCTCCGTCGACCGAGCCCGCATATCCGGTGACTTCTATTTTATAAAGGGCTCCGGGTTCAAGGGTAATGGTAAACAAATCTGCGCTATCTGCGTTTTTGAATGAGACTCCTTTCGTACCTTGCAATAACACGCTTACTTCGCCATCCTGCCCTACGCTTAAATCGTCGATTTGCTTTTGCTGGTCCGCGATTTGCTTTTGCTGGTCCGCAACGGTCTTTTTCAGAGCTTCAAGGCTCGCCGTCAGTTCCTTCAGCTTCTTGAGAACCTCGCACAGGCACTCCTTGTTCTTCGTCTCCTTGACTTGCGGGGTCGCTTGCGTTTGATCTTTCGGCTGCGGCTGCGCATCCTGCGCGTAAATCGTCGTTGTCGCGGTGAAAAGCAGAACCAGCGATAGAACCAGCGTTCGCCACAATGAATGCTTCTTCAACTCCGTCCACCTCGCCTCGTGTAATTGGCACAATATGTATCTAATGATGATACGTATTGTATCCATGACACATCTTAATCCTTTTTTTTCGTACTTTCAAGCAGAAATTGTCCGGTCTTGTTGACCCCGCGCCGAATGCTCCGAAAAGAAACGAAAAGCCGCCCGAAACTCCCCTTGCGGGAGTCGGGCGGCTTTCGCCTTGCATGCGTTAAAACGACGTTCGTCCGATTACGCGTCCAGGTAGGAGCACACGTAGTCGGTCACTTCGGCGACCTTCAGCTTGAAGCTCGCGTTCGCCGGCACCGTGAATTCTCCGGTTCCGGAAATGTTGATCCACTGGTCGCTGCCGGGCAGCAACACGGACAGCTCTCCCGCCTGAATCTCCATGATTTCCTTCTGGGACGTTCCGAACTCATACTCGCCGGGCATCATGATGCCGAGCGTCTTGCGCGTGCCGTCCGGGAACAGCACGGTGCGGCTCGTCACTTTGCCGTCGAAATAGACGTTCGCTTTCTTAACGACCGATACGTTGTCGAATTGGGACATGGTTTTCTCTCCTCACCCGTCTCTATATTAAATCAGCTTGCGGAATTCCGCGACGACGTTCTCCGGCGTGAAGCCGTATTCCTTGATGACGCGGTCGCCCGGAGCGGACGCGCCGAAGGTGGAGATGCCGAGCACGGCGCCTTCGTCACCCACGTAGCGTTCCCAGCCGAACGGCGAAGCCATTTCGATGGCCAGGCGAGCTTTGACGGATTTCGGCAGCACGCTTTCTTTGTATTCCTTGGATTGCTTCTCGAACAGATCCCAGCTCGGCATGCTGACGACGCGGACGTGCACGCCTTGTTCCGCCAGCGCTTTCTGGGAAGCGATCGCGAGCTGCACCTCGGAGCCGGTCGCGATCAGGATGCCTTGCGGCGCTCCGCTGGCGGCTTCCGAGATCACGTACGCGCCTTTCGCGATGCCGTCTCGGGCTTTCTCCGCCGTTCCGGCCAAGATCGGCAGGTTCTGGCGGGTCAGCACGAGCGCCACCGGATTGCCGGTGTTCTCGAGCGCGTACGCCCATGCCGCCGACGTTTCGTTGCCGTCCGCCGGTCGGATGACCGTCAGGCCGGGTATTACGCGAATCGAAGCGAGCTGCTCGATCGGCTCGTGCGTCGGGCCGTCTTCGCCGACCGCGATCGAATCGTGCGTCAGCACGTAGATGACCGGCTGATGCATGATGGATGCAAGGCGAACCGCCGGACGCAGGTAGTCGGTGAATACGAAGAACGTGCCTCCGTACACGCGGAGGCCGCCATGCAGCGAAATGCCGTTCATCGCCGCGGCCATGCCGAATTCGCGCACGCCGAAGTAGATGTTGCGGCCTTCATAGCTGCCCGGCTTGTAAACCGGCAAGCCTTTCATATGCGTCATCGTCGAGCTTTCCAGGTCGGCGGAGCCGCCCACGAGGTAGGGGACGTTTTTGGCCAGGCCGTTGATCGCATTGCCAGAAGCAACGCGCGTCGACAGCGGTTTGTCTTCCGTGGAGTACTTCGGCAGGTCCGCATCCCAGCCTTGCGGCAGCTTGCGGGCCAAGGCCTGCTCGAACTGCTGCGCCAGCTCCGGATGGGCGCTCTTGTACTTCGCGAACAAGGCTTCCCATTCCGCGTTCGCTTGCTCGCCGCGCTTCTTCACTTCCGCGAAGTTGGCGCGGACTTCGTCCGGCACGTGGAACTCCGGCCAAGCCCAGTCGTAGACGCCTTTCGTCAGCTTAGCTTCCTCGGTTCCGAGCGGGGAGCCGTGCGGCCCGGCGTGGCCGCCTTTGCCGGCTTTGTTCGGGGAACCGTAGCCGATGACCGTCTTCACTTCGATCAGCGTCGGTTTGGAAGTCTCGGCTTGCGCCTGCGCGATGGCCTTGCCGATCGCTTCCAGATCATTGCCGTCTTCCACGCGAAGCACTTGCCAGTTGTAGCCTTCGAAACGCTTCGCGACGTTCTCGGAGAAGCTCAGGTTCAGCTCGCCGTCGAGCGAGATGTCGTTCGAATCGTACAACACGATGAGCTTGCCCAGCTTTAGATGGCCCGCGAGCGAAGCCGCTTCGGAAGAGATGCCTTCCATCAGGTCGCCGTCGCCGCAGATCGAGTAAGTATAGTGGTTGATCAGGTTAAACCCGTCTTTGTTATAGGTAGACGCAAGCTGCGCTTCCGCCATCGCCATGCCGACCGCCATCGCGATGCCTTGGCCAAGCGGACCCGTCGTGGCGTCTACCCCCGCCGTATGGCCGAACTCGGGATGGCCCGGCGTCAGAGAGCCCCATTGGCGGAAGCTTTGGATTTCTTCCATCGGCAGATCGTAACCGCTCAGGTGAAGCAAAGCGTATTGCAGCATGGAGCCGTGGCCGGCGGAGAGAACGAACCGGTCGCGGTCGATCCAGGTCGGGTTCGCGGGGTTGTGCTTCATCGTTTTCGCGTACAGTTGGTAGCCCATTGGGGCAGCGCCCATCGGCATGCCGGGATGGCCCGATTTCGCTTTCTCGATGGCATCGATCGCGAGCGTCCGGATCGTAGTCACGGACAATTGGTCAATGTTGGTGCTCGTCATGAGTTTTTGAAAACCTCCTCTGTTCTGTTGCCTATTGTACCACGAGTTCCCATCCATTCATAAACGGACGGGAGCCCGGCGCAAGCCGATTTCCAGTTCATCGCCCGCCCGCAGGGGCGCTTCGCCCCGCTCCGCGAGCAGCCGGTTGACCGCGGCGTACACGTCGGCCATCCCGACGAAACGGTCCTCCACGTACATGACCCACTCGCCGTTCTCCACGTCGTACGCCACGCGGCCGTGCACGATCGACTGGCGTTCCATCCCCGTTACACGAAGGCGACCGTCTTGTTCTGATACACGAGCAGACGGTCCTCCACATGCCACTTGATCGCCCTGGCGAGAACGGTCCGCTCGATGTGGCGGCCGATCCGCTTCAGGTCGTTCACGTTCTCCCGATGGCTGACGCGCTGCACGTCTTGCTCGATGATCGGACCGCCGTCCAGCTCTTCCGTCACGTAGTGCGCCGTCGCCCCGATCAGCTTGACGCCGCGGTTATAGGCCTGCTGATAGGGCTTGCCGCCGACGAAAGCCGGCAGGAACGAGTGGTGGATGTTGATGATGCGGTTAGGGAACCGTTCGATGAACTTCGGCGAAATGATCTGCATGTACCGGGCGAGCACGACGAGATCGACTTTGCCCGCCGTCAGCTCCAGCTGCTGTCTTTCCGCTTCCGCCTTCGTGTCCGGGGTGACCGGAATGTGGTGATAGGGGATGCCGAACGATTCGACGAGCCCGCGCATGTCGTTATGGTTGCTCACGACCATGCTGATTTCGGCGTCGAGATCCCCCGCCTGCCATTGCCACAGCAGCTCCAGCAGGCAGTGGTCCTCCTTGGAAACGAACACGGCCATCCGTTTGCGGCGGCTCGCCCGGAAAATGCTCCAGCGCATCGAGAACCGGTCCGATACCCGCGTGAAATCCTCCTGCAGCGACGGGAGCCTCTGCTCCAAGTCCTGCAGGTCGAATTCGATGCGGATGAAGAACATGCCGCCTTCCGGATCCATCGTGTATTGGTCGGACTGGATGATGTTCGCGCCCTGCTCGTACAGAAATTGCGATACCGCGGCCACGATGCCCGGCTTATCGGGGCAGGAAATCAGCATGCGGGCGCGATTCGCGTTTTCCGGGCGCAGCCCCGCTTCCTGCGGTTGGTATTGGTGTTCCTTCATAGCCTTTCTTGATCCTCCTGTCATGCATGCACAGCCGCTCGATTAGAGCTTGGCCAGCCATTTCTCGCCGGCAAACCAGGCCGTCAGGCGCTGATTCACCGCTTCTTCGCTGTAATCGCCGGACAGCACGCGGTTCTCGATGACCAGATCGAACAACCGCTCGATCGGTTCGCGGGAATCCGCTTTTTTCGCCTTGGCATCCGATTTGAGCAATTCCCATGTGGCCAGTACGTAGTCCCGGCGGTGGATGTCTTCTTTGGAAAAGAAGTGATGCAGCCGCTCCACGTCCGTCAGGAACTCGCCGCCGAACCGTTCCTCCGCGTCACCGCGCAACAGCGCGATTTCGACTTCGTACATCGGCCGCTCCTTGCCCTCCGTTTTGCCGATCCATGGGGTCTCCAGCACGAACGGCTTGTCCTTCAGCGCGTCGTGGCGAACGACGTTCGCGATCGCTTCGAAGCCGATCCAGCCCGAGCCGATCGGGGCGTGTCGGTCTTTGGCCGCTCCTTGCGGGTTCTTGCTGTCGTTGACGTGGACGACGGCCAGCCTGTCCAATCCGATGACGTCGTCGAACTTGCGCAGCACGCCGTCGAAGTCGCCGACCACGTCGTACCCGGCGTCGTGGATGTGGCAAGTGTCCATGCAGATGGTGAGCCGGTCGTTCGCGGACACCTTCTCGATGATCGCGGCGAGCTCCTCGAACGTGCGTCCGATTTCCGAGCCTTTGCCGGCCATCGTCTCGAGGGCGATGCTGACGTCGCATTCCTGAGTCCCGTCCAGCACCTCGTTCAGCCCTTCGGCGATTCTCGCGATCCCGTACTCGGCGTCTTTGTCCGTATAGGCGCCGGGGTGGAGCACGATGTTCTTCACGCCGATGGCGTGCGTCCGGCGGATTTCCTCCTGCAGAAAATCCACCGCAAGCCGGTACGTATCATTCTTATAAGACCCGAGATTGATGATATAAGGCGCGTGCACGACGATTTCGCCGATGCCCGCTTCCGCCATGGCCTTCTTGCCTTCCGGGATGTACAGGCTGTCGATCGGTTTGCGCCGGGTGTTCTGGGGGGCCCCGGTATAAATCATGAACGTGCTCGAGCCGTAGGATACCGCTTCTTCGGCCGCGGTCAGCAGCCCTTTGTCGGAAAACGACACATGCGATCCGATCTTCAGCATAATCAGAACTCCTTTCGCCTCTCCGCTCTGCGCCCCGGACGCTTCCGGGACGGCCAAACAATCACCCCCTATTGTATCGCGTACGTCGAAATAAATCTAGAAATCGGCTATAATTTCAAAATGAGGTGATGACGGTTGAAAAACGCACCCGATTGGTTCATGTGGTCGATCGGCTTCTGGACGATCGTGATGGTCCTGTTCATGACGGTCGGCGGTTATTTCATGTTCCGCAAATTTTTGAAGGTGCTTCCGCAGAAGGACGGCAAGTCCAAGCTCGATTGGCAAAATTATTGGGTCGAACGAAGCCGCCCGCTCTGGACGGATCAGTCCAAGGCCTTTCTGGAGAAGCTCGTATCTCCCGTTCCTTCCGCATTCCGCGATATCGCCCGCCACTCGATCGCCGCGAAGATCGGACAAGTTGCCGTCGAGAGCGGGGCCTCCCAGGTGACCGAGCAGCATTGCATCGAGGGGTACATTCTGGCCACGCCCAAACGCGACCATAAGAGTTTGCGGGATTTTCTGGACCAGAACCAGATCGATTACTCCTCATATCGCCACTTGCTGGGATAGGGGAATGGGCGGGAAAGTCAAGCAATGCGGCGGAAAACGAAACCTTTGTCGATTTCAGGCGTTTAACCCCTGTAGGAGGTGTCCAACATGAACCACCGCAAATTGAAGACTTTGGCGATGAGCGCGGCCGTCTTGACGATCGCACTCGCGATGACAGCCTGCAGCAGCGGAGGCGGCAAGGACAACGCGTCCGGCGCTTCCCCAAGCGCTTCGAGTTCCGAGAGCGCGAGCGCAAGTCCCGCTATGGCTTCCGAAAGCCCATCCGAATCGGCATCCGCGGAGCCGCAAATCATGACCGGCAAATTCAACGGATTGACCGACAGCCACACGATCGAAATCGAAACGGGTATCGGAGCGGTCGCCTACCAGGTCGACGCCGAAACCGCGGAGAAAGTGTCCACTTGGGAACCCGGTACGAGCGTGAAGTTTCAATATAAGGAAAACACCATTACGGTGATTGAAAAAGAATAGCCGGAGGAGGGGCGCCGATGCGCCTGCTGCTGTGTGGGGGGACGGGGTTAATCGGGTCGGCCTTGGCGGACGAACTTCTCGCCCGGGGCGATGAGGTATGGATCGTGACCCGGAAGAAGCCGGCCGTTCCGGCAAGTGCCGGCAACCGGCCTTCACTCCGATATGCCACATGGGAGGAATGGGCTGCCGATCCCGCCCGCTGGGACGGCTTCGATGCCGTGGTCAATCTGGCAGGCGAGACGATCAGCCAGCGCTGGACGAAGGCGGCCAAGAAGCGGATCGTCGGCTCCCGGGTGCAAGCCGCCGAACGGGTCGCGGACATCCTCAACCGAATGTCCTCTCCGCCTCCCGTCGTCGTGAACGCGTCCGGCATCTCCCTGTACGGACACTCCGTCGGGTCGGGCAGCCCCGTTTTCGACGAATCATCGCCCGCGCGGCCAGCCGATTTCCTGGGGGATACGATCATGCAGTGGGAAGCGGCAGCGGACCGGATTCCGGCCCAGCGACTCGTCAAGCTGAGGACAGGCATGGTGCTTGCCCGCGAAGGCGGGGCGTTCCCCCTGCTGTGGCTGCCTTATCGGCTGTTCGCCGGCGGAAGAATGGGGAACGGCCGGCAAGGCATGCCGTGGATCCATCTGAAGGATATGGTCGGCCTCATCCTGCTCAGCCTGGACAACCCGGACGTGTATGGCCCGCTCAACGCCGTCGCGCCGAATCCGGTCACGAACGACGAATTCGGCCGAACGCTTGGCAAGGTCCTGCGTCGGCCCCACTGGTTTCCGGTCCCGGGCGCGTTACTCCGCACGGTGCTCGGGGAAATGAGCACGCTCGTCCTCACCGGCCAGCAGGCAATGCCCCGCAAAGCGCTGGAGCACGGCTACCGCTTCGTTTATCCGGAATTGGAAAACGCCCTTCGGGATATTACCCGATAGGGCGTTTTTTTCTAGTGTCCGTGCGGCATTATTTCTGCGATTTCGCACTTGGTACACTCCGATAGTGTCCGTGCGGCATTAATTCTGCGATTTCGTCTTCGGTACACCCGAATAGTGTCTGTGCGACATTATTTCTGCGAATTCGCACTCGGTACACCCGAATCGTGTCTGAGCGGCATTATTTCTGCAAATTCGCACTCGGTACACCCGAGTAGTGTCTATGCGGCATTATTTCTGCGATCTCGCACTCTGTACACCCGAATCGTGTCTGAGCGGCATTATTTCTGCGAATTCGCACTCGGTACACCCAAATAGTGTCTGTGCGGCATTAATTCTGCGTATTCCTACTCGGTACTCTCCGATAGTGTCTTTGCGGCATTATTTTTGCGAATTCGCACTCGGTTCACCCGAATCGTGTCTGAGCGGCATTATTTCTGCGAATTCGCACTCGGTACACCCGAGTAGTGTCTATGCGGCATTATTTTTGCCAATTCGCACTCGGTACACCCGAATAGTGTCCGTGCGGCATTATTTCTGCGAATTCGCACTCGGTACACCCAAATAGTGTCCGTGCGGCATTATTTCTGCGAATTCGCACTCGGTACACCCGAATCGTGTCTGTGCGGCATTATTTCTGCGAATTCGCACTCGGTACACTCCGATAGTGTCTTTGCGGCATTATTTCTGCGAATTCGCACTCGGTACACTCCGATAGTGTCTTTGCGGCATTATTTCTGCGAATTCGCACTCGGTACACTCCGATAGTGTCTTTGCGACATTATTTCTGCAAATTCGCACTCGGTACACCCGAATCGTGTCTGTGCGGCATTATTTCTGCGAATTCGCACTCGGTACACTCCGATAGTGTCTTTGCGACATTATTTCTGCGAATTCGCACTCGGTACACTCCGATAGTGTCTTTGCGGCATTATTTTTGCGAATTCGCACTCGGTACACCCGAATAGTATCTGTGCGGTATTATTTCTGCGAATTCGCACTCGGTACACTCCGATAGTGTCTTTGCGGCATTATTTTTGCGAATTCGCACTCGGTACACCCGAATAGTGTCTGTGCGGCATTAATTCTGCGTATTCCCACTCGGTACTCTCCGATAGTGTCTGTGCGGCATTATTTCTGCGAATTCGCACTCGGTACACTCCGATAGTGTCTTTGCGGCATTATTTCTGCGAATTCGCACTCGGTACACTCCGATAGTGTCTTTGCGGCATTATTTTTGCGAATTCGCACTCGGTACACCCGAATAGTATCTTTGCGGTATTATTTCTGCGAATTCGCACTCGGTATAACCCGAATAGTGTCTGTGCGGCATTATTTCTGCGAATTCGCACTCGGTACACCCATATAGTGTCTATGCGGCATTATTTCTGCGAATTCGCACTCGGTACACCCATATAGTGTCTATGCGGCATTTTTCTGCGATTTCGCACTTTAGTGCACTCCAATGGTGTCCATGCGACGCTGTTTCCGAGGATTCGCGCGTGGTATCCGCCAATTTGTGTCTGTGTAACACGATCTTGGCGCACTCCGCCCCAGATCTCAGCCCTTACGTTCCAGTATCCGCGGATTGCCGTACTTGAACCGGTAACGCGACCCGGCCGCAAGTTCGAGAACGTCTTCCGGAACCAGAGGGTAGCTCTCGTACGGAACCATGGGGACGCCATTTAACGTTGTGCCGTTGCGGGAGCCGAGATCTTTCGCCGTCCATGCCTCGCCGGACCGAAGAAGCTCGACATGTGCGCGGGATATGCCAGGCGTCTCGTCGACATGGCGGGCGGCCTCCTTCGATCGACCGATGACGAAAGAAGGCGCGTCTAGAACGAAAGCACCCGAATCGGACTTCGACTCCCACTCCAAGTAGTGGGCGAAAACTTCCGGCTTCATCTCCCGGTCTAGCTGCACTGTGCGATCGGTTTCCCGTGACAACCCGCCCGTCTGTTCGAAAATCTCCTCGAGGGACAGAGCCGAAGGAGTAAAATGCGTACTAGACGGAAGCGGTACCGAAGGCGAAGAATGCAAACTCGACGAATGCGGAACCGAAGGCGAAGAATGCAAACTCGACGAATGCGGAACCGAAGGCGAAGAATGCAAACTCGACGAATGCGGAACCAAAGGCGAAGATTGCAGACTCGACGATTGCGGAACCGAAGGCGAAGATTGCAGACTCGACGATTGCGGAACCGAAGGCGAAGAATTCAGACTCGACTTTTGCGGAACCGAACGCGAAGAATGCAAACTCGACGAATGCGGAACGAAATGCGACGATTGCGAAAGCGAATGCGGAGACTTAGAATGCGAACCCGCGTCATACGGGGAGCTCGAATGCGTACTTGCCGCCTGCTTGCGACCGTCCGCCTTCTGATCACGGTACTCCCAGGGGACCCTTGAAAAGACGCTTCTTTCATCCGCGGCAACTTCTGCCGACGAATGCACGCGAGAACGATCGTGTTCCCGAAAAGCTGGATCATCGTTTCGAGCACCCGTCTCCCCTCCGCTCTCCTTACGCCTCGAACGAGCGTTTCGATTGGCCGGGCGGCGCCTCTGCCGGAAACGAATCCATATACATCCCGCTGCGGCTGCCAAGGTTACGGCAACGGAGAAAAATAAACTCCCTTTTCCGGGACGAACGGCGTATCCCCACCGCCACGCGACCGCGGTCACGGCGATCGCGGCGCAGATGAGCCACACCTGCCGTCTTCCGGCGGAATCCGTCGCCCCTTGCGTTGCTGCCGGTACCGCTTCCGCTTCGAGCGGCTCCGAATCTTCCCCCATCATCCCGGATAACGAATGCGCCGATGCAGAAGGCGGTTCGAACCACCGCCAGCCGGAGTCCGCGCTGCCGTGTCGCTCCGAAGTGCGGCTCCCGACAGCGCCTATCGGATTCACAAGCGATTCAACTGTTGGAGAGGCTTCCGCCGTCGCACGAATCATCGGCCCTTCCGTCCCGGATAAACCAGAACCGCCCGCCTTCCCTGCCAAATACCGCCTCGCGAATCCGCGAAGCGCCGCCGGTTTGAAATCCGGCGAAGCCGCCAAACGCAGCAGCTGTTGAACGACCTTCCCTTCCAGCTCCGTTACGTTCATCATCCAACGAACGATGAGCATCTCCACGCCCTTCAGCGTACGGTCCCGATCGGCGGGAACCGGAAGATAAACGAACCGCAAGTCGCTCCAATCTTCCCCGACGAAAATCCGGTCATCCTCCAGTAAGATTCTCTCGGCATCCAAAGCGTAAAGACGGCAATCATCCAGTACTTCCGCCAACCGGCACAGGGCTCCCATGAATTCCATCATCGACCATTTTGACGTTCGGATCGCTTGGGAAAGCATCCGGGTGCCCGTCAGGGAATACCGAAGCGAGAGCCGTCCGTCGATTTCATCCGTCTCCAGCTTCAGCAATCCCGGGACGTTGCACGCCAGAAGCATGCGGAGCTGGAACTCGTCGCATTCTCCCCGCGATAGGGGCGGATCGCCTTCCACGATCAAATAATGTCCCCTCTTCTGTTCGAAACGGACTCGCAATCTCTCCATGCCGATGTCCCCCCTCTACACTTACATCCCAAAACCGTCCAGTCCGAATAACAAGCAAAGGTATCCCGGCGCCACCGCCAACATGAACGGAAACGAGGCGCCTTTGCCGGGCTCGGCCGGATGACGGCCCCATGGCCAAGGAAGCCTTTTTCCCCAACGGCGGAGTAACGGAAGTCGCAGCGACAGCAGAAGGACCGATAGGCATCCGGCTAGCAGAATGGAGTACGCCAGCAATTGGAGCGCGGCGACTGCACCGGCCCAAATTCCGAGCGCGCCGAACCATTTGACGTCGCCCGCCCCAATGCCTCCGAAACGGTACAAAAGCAGGAGAGGAAGCGCTCCGGCGGCTCCGCCGGACAGCGCTTCGATTATGCCCGTCCATCCGTCCCAAGCCGAATGGAAGATGAATCCGCCAACCGCAAAGCTTGCCGTAAGCACATTCGGAATCCGCATACGCCGAAGGTCCGTCCAGCAGCCGGCCGCCGTCAAAACGAACGCGATAGCGGCGATCCAGGTTTCCATTACCGCTCCCCCTTATTCACTTCCTGCGTTCAACTTGGAAGGACATCGAGAAACTCGAGCCTCCCTCGCCGCGGACCGACCAGTTCCACTGTCCGGACGTGGTGTTCCCGGATACGTGCCAAGTCCAGGTGATCAAGCCGGAATCGTCCGCGACGGCATTTCCCAAATGTTTGGCTTGACTGTTCCCGCTCTTGTACAATACAGTCAGATCCAACACCGCGCCGGGCCGGGTGCGCAGAACCAATGTCGCTTTCCTTCCCGGCCGGACGGGGTTCGGCTCCAAGGAAACGAACGATACGTCCAGCGTGTTCCCGTCCGGATTCAGCTGCACGGCCCGAGATGGGGAACCGCCGGACCAAACTCTCTCGCGGGCGGACGCCCGAATCGCCAGCGGCTGTCCGCTGAAGGGTACTCGAAACGGAAGCCGGTATTCCGCTTCCATCGTGAGATAAGCTTCCGCAGCGTCGCCCTGGCGGGGGAGATCGACGGAAGTCACCCGGAAGCGCGCGGCGTCCAGCACCTTCGAATCCGCCAATTGCAACGCCAGTTGTCCCATGGCCGCCTTCGCCGCTTCCTCCTCCGGCGACCAGTCGCCTTCCGAAATGGCTTCCGCCCAATCGCGAAGAGGGGAAGGCAGCATCGGACCGATTTCGCCGACCGTTTCCCTGACCCCATTCAACTTGTCCCTCCAGGACGGTTCACGTTCATCCTGAGCCGGTTGCTCCGTTTCTTTCAGAAGCGAGACCGGATACCAGACGGAAGCCGTCAGCCGGACCGTTTGAGCGACAGCCCCATGCAGCGCCATCGCCGTTATCGAAGTTTTTACGAGAAAAATGAGGAAGAATACGAGCAGGAGAAAGACCGGCATCACAAGCGCCGTTTCCAGCGTGACGCCGCCCCGTTCTCCCGCAAGGCGATCATTGGTAAGAGCTGTCCGCCGTATAAGCCGCTTCATAACGGTTTCCTTTCACCGTGCCTCCCAATCGGCCCGTTCTTCCGATCGCCTTCATCAGACCCGGAAAAAACCAAAGCCTGAGCGATGCGGTTCCTTCCGCGCTCACATAGGTGTACGCCTGCGAGAAATCGAGGCCCGTGCGGTACTCCATGACCGCAATCGAGCGGGATAAGCCGTTCGGCGAATCTCCGTGCAACAGATAGAACAGCCTCAAATAATCCGCATAGTTCGTCTCGACGTTCAGATATTTGGATAACGGGACCGAGTCCCGCTCCAGAAGCGAGTGTATATCTTGTACCGCGGCACGCAAGCCATAGAGGAGAGCGGCCGCGAGTATCAACAGGGGATGCCCCATGCCGCGGCATTCAACCAGTCCTTCCATCGTCCGGACGGCGAGCCGGAAAGCGAAAATTTCCCCATATGCCGCCGCGATATTGCCCGAAGGATTGGCGAAACCGTAGAGTACGTATTCCGCCTCCTGGCTCGTCAGCGCCAGCTCCGCTTCTCCTCCACCCAATAACTGCTTCACTTGGGCAGGGGAGTACCGGGACAACCGGCCGTGAACGTATTCCGAGAAATAAAGCGAATCCCGGAGTCCGGTAACAGCTCCCTCCAAGGCATCCAACATCCCGTTAGAGCCTTCCATGGCCCGGTCTCTCTCTTCGGCAGCACTCTCCGTTCCACTCGCTAAACCCTTTTCCTCTCCGCTCCCGAAGCTCTCCGCTCCACTCGCTAAACCTCTTCCCTCTCTGCCCCCGAAGCTCTCCGCTCCACTCTCCACTCCACCCCCGAAACCGCTCTCCGTTCTTGTTCCGCTCTCCGTTCCTGTTCCGGTTTCGCTTTCCGTGCCACTCTCATTTCCGCTCTCGGTTCCCAGATTCCGGTTGAATTCCGCATTCTCGCGGGACAACCGGTCCGCCTTGCGGAACGCTTCCCGTTCCTCCGGCGTACCTTGCGCGTTTCCGATCCCTCCGAGAAGCCGGTTCCATCCGGACCATTCCGCATCGGCCTCCTTCTCCAGCGACTTGCGTTCGCCATCCTGCGCCCGGTGTTCGCGGAAAGATGCCCGCCGAGCCCCAATGACGCTGCCGTTCGGGCCATACGCTTCCGCGAAACCGTTCAACGCGGCCTGCAGCCGGCCGGCAGCCTGTCGAAGCGCGCCTTCCATCCCCGTGGAAGACGGAGCGCCGGAAACCGCAGACGAAGCGTTCACGGCTTCGGCTCCCAAACTCGCGCCCCGGTCTCTTTGCAAGGCAAGCTCGGTCTCGCAAGTCGCGAAGAACGCTTCCGGAAGAACGAGCTGCCGCGCCGTTAGGCGGATATCCGCGATCGTCCGCACTTTGCCCGCATCCACCTTTTCGACATCCCCTCCGCCTGCCGCCATTCCCGGCGCCCCTTGACCCACTGCCCCCGATGCCCCCTGATCCGACAGTTCCCCCGAGCCTTCCGCCGACGCCGCCTCCGCCGCGAGTCTCCGCATCTCCTCATTCTCGGCCCGTGCCCTTCGCAACGCCTCCGCCGCCTTGCCGTAGGCCTGTTCGGCATCGGCGCGAACCCGGCCTCCCGCTTCCGACAAGGCTGAGGCCAAAGATCTTGCGCTCGATTCGTATGCGGCGATGACGGCCGTATACTTCCTTACGCGGACTTTGGCAGGCGGGCCGGGAGGCATCTCGTCCTCCAGCCGCTTGGCGACGTAATCCGCATACCGCATGGCGGCGTCCGCCGCATGTCGGACCTCGCCTGCGGGCAGACTGCCCCCCAGAGAAACGGGAGGGTAAGGCGCGAGTTCCCGGAGCAACGTAAGCTCCCGTTCCCCCGCCTTCCCCTGAATTTCCAACGCTTGATCAAGCGCAGCCTCCCGCCGGTCATACGCCTTGCGCATCTTTTCCAGCAGATCGACCGTATCGGCTGCTTCCTTCAAGGCCGGGGAGACACCCCTAAAACGGCCCGCGAGCTCCAGCGCCAAATCGATGGGCGCCTTATACTTCATCTCTTCCAGCACTTGCCGGCGGAACACCTCGTGGTCGCCGAGCGGACGGCTCTCGGTGACGTCGGTCTCGGTCCAATCCGCATCGAGGTAAGGGAAAGCACCGCCGTTTTCCCGACCTCCCCAGTGTCCTTCCGCCGCGGTCCGAAACAGCTCCCGTCCGTCTTCCCCTCCCCGGACGAACAAGCCATAACGGTCGTAGACAACCGGATCGAAAGAAGAGAGCACCGACCGGGCGCCCGACTGGACGGCCAGCTCGGCTTGCTTGCGGAATGCCGCGATCCGGGAGAAGTCGATGAGCAGCGCCGTGAGCAAGACGAACGCGGCCGTAACCGTGATGAAATAAACAGATACGCTTCCGGTGTACGAATGCACGAACGAATGGACGGCTTCACCTGATTCCCTCATCGCTTGTCTCCCAACGCATCCGCCGCCTTGTCGCGCGAGGGATTCCCTCATCGCTTGCTTCCCAGCACATTGGCCGCCTTGTGCCGCGAGGGATTCCCTCATCACTTGTCTCCCAGCACGTCCGCCGCCTTGTCCCGCTCCGCCGCCGCGCCTTCGCCTTTGGTTTTCCATTTGGCCTGGTAATAACGGACCGTCTCGAACGTTCGCACCCACTCGGCCGGCTCCGTCACGACCGCCGATACCGAGACTGACGTTCTCCCGCGGGTCGTACCCCGAAAACGAAGCAACGGAGCCGGGATGCGCCCGCCTTCGGCCTCCACGGAAACTTCGCGGAGCAACAGCCGATTGCGGTAATCCATCCTTCCGGCGAGAGCGGCGGGCAGAGAATCGGCGGCTTGACGCAGTTTCTTCTCCGCGAGCGAACCTCCGTCCCCACCCCCCTGTGCATGGCCGCCGATCCGTACTCCGGATTCGCCTCCGGCGGTTTCCCACCCGAACAACCCGGCAAGCAGAGCATCGTCTTTCAAACGCCAATACAAGCCGTCGTAACCGCCTGCCGGGTACGCTCCCGTGCGGACATCGGCGGAAGAGTGAGACCAGGCGAAGGCCGCCCTTTCGCTTCCCGCGGAAGCGGAATAGTAGAGCGCGGCTTGCTCCATCATCACGAGCGAGAACAGGATCAGCAGGAAGGTCAGCAGCAGGACCCACGGAAAAACCATGGAAGCCTCCAGCGTTATCGACCCATTCTCGCCTCTCCATAAACGGGGAATCTTGCTCCAGAAACCGGCCATTCGTCCGCTCCTCCCGCGCTCCTATTCGAATATCGTACCGGCCTTCTCCTCGGCGGTTCCCATCAAATCCCGCAAAAATTGCATGATCCAATCCTTAAACAGTATGGCGACCAAAATCAGCACGGCCGCGATCAGCACGATCTCGAGCGTACCGATCCCGTCCTCCTCCTTCCAGAAACGCGCCGTGCCTCCGAAAGCGAACTTCTTCATACGTTTCAGCCATTTCATCCTCGAACACCCTCCCTGAATGAACTACATCATGAATATTGCAGGCGCGCCTACCAGAACGATGATCAGCAGAAAAATAACCGCCAAAGGAAACGCCAGCCGGGAAGAAGCCTGCTCGCCGAGCGTTCGGGCCGCCGCCTTGCGTTTCTCCCACATTTGGCGCGTGAGATCGCGAAGCGCGGGCACGAACTCTTCTCCTCCCCGTCTCGCGTTCATGAGCAGCACGGCGGCGAACAGCTTCGCCTCCGGAATGGCGCAGCGCCTTCCGAATTCCTCCATGGCCAGGCTCATGCTCTCTCCCCGTTCCATGGCCGACAAAGCGGCAAACAGCTCGTCGTACAGGGGATGCTTGGCCGCCGGCCGCCCGTCCAGGCATCGAACCAATGCCCGGCGGACATGCTCCCCGGCGCTCACGAGCACGAGCAGCCGGCTCAAGAAAACGGGCAACTCCATGATCAAGTTCTGCCTGCGGCTCTCCACTTTCCGGTTCAAATCGCGCGCCCGGAGTGCGGGCAGGCAAATCCCGATCAGCGTTCCCACCCATCCGACTCCCGGGTTGCCGGCAACCGCGGCTATCGCCCAAGCCGCCAGCAAAGCGGCGTAGGCCAAAGCCGCAGCCTCCGCGGTCCACCTCAGCAATCTCTCCGGCGTGCATCCGCCTTCCAGCACGGCCAACCAGATCCGGGGACGCTGCAGCAACGGCTGCAGTCGTTCGAACATCCCGCTCCGCCGCAGCACCTCGAGAAACGGACGCTTTCCATCAAGAATCTCTCCTCTGTGGTTAGCCGGACGCTTCCTCAAGCTCCAAATCAAAAGTCCGACATACAGCGACGCCAAGGCCCCAAACACGATGCCGCTCGTCATCCGTTAGACCTCGATGTTCATGATCCGAACCATCCACCAGCAGCATAGCCCCAGAAGCAGCAAGCAAGCGGCCGTCAGCAGCCATCCGATCCCTTGGCGCAGCGGCGCCATATACTCCGGAGCGAAGAAGCCGAGCAATCCGATGAACGCAAAGGGCATGACCATCATGATCCGGGATTCGAACCGTTTTTGCGCCACCAAGACCGTTACTTCCAGCTCCACCTCCATCTTCTCCGCGATGAGCTGCGACGTCCGGCGGACGATCTCGACCAGGTCTCCTCCGGCGCGCTTGCAGACGGCGAACGCTTCGGCGAAGCTGCGGACCTCCTCCAAGCCGGACCGTCGGGCGAAATCCTGCAGCAGGGGCTCGAGAGGCTCGCCGTTGCGAAGGCGGTTCGACAACGCGCGCAGCTCCCGGATCAAATCCGAACGGGTATCGGCCACGAGCAGCGCGAGGTCGCTCTCCAGCGACAGAAAAGCGTTCTCGACGGACCTTCCGGCCGACAGCAGCGAAGACAAGGCTTGCAGCATTTCCTTGAATTGGAGGCGCAGCTTGGATCTGCGTCTGATCAGCAGCCGGTTCCGCAGCATTCTCGGGTACAGCAACCCCGCGGGCGAGGCGGCAGCCGATAGGACGGGATGCCGGAAGATCAGCCACGCGGCGGCGAAACAGGCGACGCAGCCGGCGACGATCGCGAAGATCCGCTGGCTTCGGCTAAGTTCAAGCCTATCGTAATCCGTCATGCCGGGTCCTCCTCCGGGAATCCCGCGAAGCGGAGCTTTCGAACGTCCGCCAGCCGGCCGACGCGCGCAAGCCTCCCGATCACGCGTCCATTCCGTTCCCCTTCTTCTGCGAACCGGAATAACGGCCTGAGTTCCACTTCGCCTCTGCGCATCCCCGCCACCTCGCAAATGTCCGTCACCCTCCGACTGCCGTCGCGAAACCGGCTCACGTGAACGATCACGTCGATCGCGGACGCGATCTGCTTCCTGACCACCTGCACGGGCAGGTCGGCGCCGCTGAGCACCATCGTTTCCAGCCGCGAAATCATATCCTTCGGACTGTTGGCATGTCCCGTGGACAAGCTGCCGTCGTGCCCGGTATTCATCGCCTGAAGCATATCCAGCGCCTCCGTTCCGCGGACTTCGCCGACGATGATCCGGTTGGGCCTCATCCGCAGGGATGCCCGGATCAACTCCGCCGTGGATATCCGTCCTTTCCCTTCGCTGTTGGCGTTGCGGGTCTCCAGGGAAACGAGGTTGGACGCCCCGCGAAGCCGAAGCTCCGCCGCGTCTTCGATGGTGATGATCCGTTCCCCCGCGGGGATCCACTCCGACAAAGCGTTCAGGAACGTCGTTTTCCCCGATCCCGTCCCTCCGCTGACGAAGAGATTGTACTTGGCGGCCACCAGCGTCCGCAGCGAATTCGCCGCTTCTTCGCTCAGGGCGCCCGCGGCCAGCAGATCCTTCATGCCGAGCGGGCGTTCCGGGAACCGCCGGATCGTGACGCTCGGCCCCTTCAGCGCCACGGGCGGGAGCACGACATGGACGCGCGATCCGTCCGGCAGCCGGGCGTCCACGATGGGAGAAGCTTCGTTCACCATCCGGTTCACGCGGCCCACGATGCTCTGGATCAGATCTTCCAACCGCTCGGGGGTCTCGAAAGCGATGCCGGACAACATAAGTTCTCCTTGACGTTCGATATAAATCTCGTCGTACCGGTTGATCATGATTTCCGTAATCGCCGGATCCTCCAGCAGCGGCTGTAGCGCGTCGAGCCCCCGGAACGAGTGGAACAGCCGCTCGACAACCGCTTTGCGCTGGGCTGCGGTCAGCCGTCTGGCCCGCTCCTTCCGGAACAGCTCCGTTTCGATCAGCCTCCGGAGCTCTTCGTCGGAAACCGCGGCGTCCCAGGCCAGCCTGGAGCGGATGCCTTCCCGCATTTCGGACAATTCTCCCGGCGTCAAGGTCTCCGCCATCGCCTCCTCCTCCTATCCCGCGTCAACCGTCTATGCCCATTTGTCCAGCAACGAATCCAATGCCCCGCTGAAAGCGGCGGCCGCGAACACCCTTCCGGGATCGTCCATGCCTTTCCATTGGGGGACGTAAGGGAGAACCGCCTCCGGCGGCGCGGGCAGGGTCCATCGGTTCAACATCGTCGCGTGCCCTTTGTTCAGGACGAACGAAACGCGTCCGAGCGGCTCCGCCCCGCGTTCCCGCCAATAGCCGAGCAAACGCTCGGTCTTTCCGAGATTTTGCCAATCGTCCGCCACCAGCCATAAAACCTTATCGCTCATTCCGATCAGCTTGGCATGCCATTCGCCGATGCCGCTGTCCGGGTCCGCGACCACGAGATCGTACCTTCCCGACTGCCGGATGCTCCCCAACAGGGATTCCAGCGAATCCGGCGTCATCGCCGCCCGTTCGCCCGGATGGTCCGGGGCGTCGATGATGTCCGCCCTCAAGTAGGAATGGTGGCGGACGTTCCGCGCCAAATGCTCGGGGAACCGCTCCGGGTCCGTCTGGAAAGCGTACAGCAGCCTCGAAAGGCTGTCCGGTTCCCCGGTCCCGAACAGGCGGGAAGTCACATTGAGCGACTCGAGGTTCAGATACAGCGTCCGCCGGCCCCGCTCGCCGGCCTGGCGGACCAAATTCAGCGCCGCCGTCGTCTTGCCGGCTCCCCCCGTCGCCGAGAATACGGTGAGGATCCTGCAGCCCCCTTGCGAGGCCGGCGCAGCATCCGCCAGCAAGCCTCGGATGCCGGCCGCCACGCCGGGCAGCGGCTGGTACAGGTTCAGCTCGGGCCACGCGCCGCCGGTTTCCCCGGCATCTTCCACCAATGCCGCCGTTCGCGCCGACGCCTGAAGCCAGGCGCCCGCCTGGCGAAGCAGCGCCGGACGGCCGATCAGCGCGTCGATGCCGCCGGGCTCCTGAAGCCGCAGCCTGAGCGCCGTCTCGTGGGTAAACACCGACGTCTCCCACCCGGGCTCCGTTTCACGCAAATATTCCGAGAGCCGCGCGGCATACTCCCGATTCGGAATCGCGAGCACGATTTTCCGGGTCATCCCATCCCTCCATCCGCCGGAAAAACAAAAAAACCGCAAACCCCGGCACAGGCCGGAATTTGCGGTGCTTCCGCTTTTCCAAGTCAATTTAACGTATCGAAATCATACCACGATCTTCCAACCCCGTCAACGTCATTCGACGGACAGGACTACCGTTTCCCCAAAGGCAGCCATTCCAGCACCCGCTGGATGTTCCGGTCCCAATAACCCCACTCGTGGCTTCCCGGTCCTTCCTCGTACACGTGATCGAAGCCCAGCCTGCGCGCATGGTCCCGGAACTTCACGTTCGCGTCGTACAGGAAATCCTCGGTGCCGCAGCATTGGAACAGCTTCGGCCTCTCCGCGCCGGAAGCCGCCAGCTTCTCGGCGACGAAGAAAAGATCGTCCTCGCTCCCCGCAAGCTCCTCGCGGCTTCCGAAAATGCGCCGGTACTCCTGGTCCGGGAAGAAATCGTAGTCCTCCCAACGGTTCACCATGTCCAGCGCGCCCGACAGGCTAGCCCCCGCCGCGAAACGGTCCGGACAGCGCAAAGCCAGCTTAAACGCGCCGTAACCGCCCATCGATAAGCCGGCCGCGAACGTGCTCTCCCGCTCCCGCGACAACGGAAACCAAGACTGCGCCAGCGCCGGCACTTCCTCGCTGATAAAGCGCCAATAAGGAAAGCCCTGTTTCATGTCCGTATAAAAACCCCGGTGAACGTTGGGCATCACCACCGCGATCCCGTAGGCTTCCGCGTACCGCTCGATCGAGGTTCGGCGCAGCCAGATCGTATGGTCGTCCGAGAGGCCGTGCAGCAAAAACATCGCCGGCAGCCGCTCGCCCGCCGGACCGCCCGGCAAGATGACGTTCATCGACGTCGCCATCCCGAGAACGTTCGAATAAAAATCGCATTGGAAAAGCGCCATACCCATCCTCCCCGATTTGACCATTCCCGTCCATCGTACCCGATCCCAAGCGCGGGCGTCCAGCCCCTCGGCTCAGACGATCGCGAAATCCGTCATCGACCTTACCGTCAAGCTGCCCGGCGATCCCTGAACGAAGGGGATATCCCCGTCGCTCCGCCTCCGGAACGTAACGGTCTTCGGAATCCCCGGCACCAGATCGAAGAAGTTGTCGCTGAAAATCCCCTCTTCCTCCGCCTCCAGATACACTTGCTTGGCAAGCCGCGAAGCCGTCAGCGTAAACGCCGTTCCTCCGCTTCCTGCTGCTTCCCGCACCTGGATGCCCGGCTCCTCGAGGGCAAGCCGTTTGGAGGACACGAAGTAGTGCGCCGTCACGTCCAGCGTTTCCCCGGCATCGTCCGTCAGCTCGCCAACCAGCAAGACGCGCTCCGGCTGCCGTCCGTCCAGCCATTCCGCGGTGCGCAGCGCGAAAACCATTTCCGCCGCATTCGAACCGACGGATACGGGCAACGTTTCCTCCTTCAATACGCGCCCTTCGAAATCGTAAAGCCGGACCGCCAATCGGCCCCGAACGGCATCCAGCCGATCCGAAATCACGTGGAAAGACGCCGCTCCGTCCTTCTCCGCCGCCGACAGCAGCACGTCCTTGAAGCTTTTGCGCGCATAATATTGCACGGCCTTCCACCGCCCGAAGTAGTCCATGCTGGACCAGGAAGCGACGGGCCAGCAGTCGTTCGCCTGCCAGTACAGCGTGCCCATGCAATAGCTTTTGCTGCGGCGATGGCTTTCGATCGCGATTTTCATCGCTTCCGCCTGCAGCACCTGGCTCATATACAGGAAGGATACGAAATCCTTCGGCGCTTTCAAATACATGTCGGAGTATTCCCGGATGAGCTGGTTTCCCCTCTTGTTTTTCTGGTGATGAAGCATGACACGGGATTCCAGCTCCATATCCTCGTCCCGCGCGTAGGACCGGGCCGTACGGTATTCGGGGAACGATTGGAAGCCGTATTCGCTCATGAAACGCCCGATGTTGTCGTTATAGTTCTCGAAAGGCTCCGACGCGTGCCACACCGCCCAGAAATGAATGTCGCCGCGCGCCGACCGGTTCGTAGCGTGCTGGTCGATGTTCCCGGTGAGCGCTTGCATCGGGGAGGACGGCCAATAATCGGCTCCGGGCGCCATCCGTTCGACGGCCTTCGGAAGCACGTCATGGAACAACGCTTCGTAATCCGCCCAAATCCGCTCGCGCTGCTCCGGCGAGTACAGCTTCTTCCAGCCCCAACCTCCTTCTTCGTTGTAATGCGCCCAAGCGGTGTCGATTTCGTTGTTTCCGCACCATAGCGCGATGCAGGGATGGTTGCGCAGCCTGCGCAGGTTGTCCTCGGCCTCCCGGCGCACGTTGTCCAGGAAAGCTTCGTCCCCCGGATACATGCTGCAAGCGAACATGAAATCCTGCCAAACCAGGATGCCGTACTCGTCGCACAACTCGTAGAAAACGTCGGCTTCGTATACGCCCCCGCCCCAAACCCGCAGCATGTTGAAATTCGATTCCGCCGCGCTTGCGATTTCGTGCCGGTAGCGCTCGTACGTCAATTCGGTCACGAAGCTGTCGTTCGGGATATGGTTGGCCCCTTTGGCGAAAACCGGAACCCCGTTCAGCTCAAAATAAAACGCCGCGCCATGCGCATCCGGATCGCGGACGAGGCGAATGGCGCGGAGCCCCGTGCGGACGGCGCGTCCATCGATCGGCCGGCCGCCTGCCGCCAGGACCGCCTTGAAATCGTACAGCGCCGGGTCTCCGAACCCTCTGCACCACCAGCGTTTGGGATTCGCGATCTCAGCCGGAAGTTCTACGGTTTGGACGCCCGGCTTAAGCTCGAACTCCTTCGTCCATTCGTACCCTTCGGTCGTCACGGTCAATCGCGCCGCGCCTGCGGCTTCCGCTTCGATTTCCGCGACCGCGGTCACCCGGGCTGCGGCTTCCGTCACTTCTTCCTGGCGGATGAAGAGGTCGCGGATCCGGCACCCGCTCCATCCTTCCAGGGAGACGGCCTTCCAGATCCCGCTCGTGACGAAACGAGGGCCCCAGTCCCAGCCGTAATGATACGGGGCCTTGCGCGTGAACACGCTGACTTTGCTTTCCCCGATCCCGCCCGTCTCGGAGTCGTCGTTCGAGGCCGGAAGGCCATAGCCGTGCGCTTCCAGCTTGGCGAGACCTTCCCGGATCGGGGAGCGGAAAAGGATGCGCAGCGTGTTGCCGCTGCCGCGGATCCAGGGTTTGACGTCGACACGATACCCGCGGAACATGTTGTCCGCCGACAGCACCTGCCGTCCATTCAATTCCACGTCGGCATACGTATCCAGTCCCTCGAACGCCAGCTCCAGTTTCGAGTGCGTCAGCAGCTCGCCGGGTACGTCAAAGGCCGTTTCGTATTCCCAGTCTTTTTTGTCGATCCATTGCAGGTCGATCTCGTTCGTGCCGTCAAATGGATCGGGGATGAGCCCGTTGCGAAGCAAATCCGTATGCACGCAGCCGGGAACCTGAGCCGGCCTCCACTCCGCGCCGCCGGCCTCCCGAAAACGCCAATCCCCCAAAATCAGCTTGCGATCGTTCATCGATGTCCAGTTCCACCTTCTCGAGGAATTTGTTATGGGTCAACTATAACATACCGCTAACAAAACGAATATAATGCAAAACAAATAAAACGGCTACACCGTCCTTTGCGGACGGATAGACGTTTTATCGGAGGTGATTCAGGCAAAGGATGGCGGATCTCATCCTTGCTGAATCAACAAGAAACCGGCTACGCCGTCCTTCCAGGACGAATAGACGTTTTAACAAAGATCAATCAGAGTTGCATCAACGCCCGCCCGATTTGATTTCGTTTTGCTTGAAGGCGTAGCCCAAGCGAAGGCGCGGGAGCGGGACTTGTCCTTTACCCTGGATAGCGTTCGTTCCACATTACCCCAAACACATTCTTCGTATCCGGACCTCCTGCCCCCTCGTACCTCCTTACTCGAACGTTAAGCTCCTCCCGCGAGCTTATCTCGCCCCCGGCACTCCCACGCTCACGTTAAGCTCCTCCCGCGAGCTTATCTCGCCCCCGGCACTCCCACGCTCACGTTAAGCTCCTCCCGCGAGCTTATCTCACCCCCGGCACTCCCACGCTCCCACGTTAAGCTCCTCCCGCGAGCTTATCTCGCCCCCGGCGCTCCCACGCTCCCACGTTAAGCTCCTCCCGCGAGCTTATCTCGCCCCCGGCACTCCCACGCTCACGTTAAGCTCCTCTCGCGAGCTTATCTCACCCCCCGACACTCCCACGCACTCCCACGCTCCCAAGTTAACTCCTCCCTCAAACGATCACGACCATTACCCTCCCCCCGAAAACTTATAAACTCTATCATTTCACAAGTAAAAGCGGCTTCGTCGCCCTCTTGGCACAGAGGAAAAGAAAGACGCCCGTTTAGAGCGTCTTTCCCTCCTGCCATCCCTTATTTCCGTTCCGGTTCCGCCTTGAACAGCTCGCCGATCGCGCCGACGCCGCCCAACGCTTCCACGGCGCGTACCGGCAGAAAGACTTTGTTCGCCGGGCCTTTGGCGATTTCGCCTAACGCTTCGAAGGATCGATAGGCGAGCACCTTCTCGTCGAGCCCAGCCGTCCGGAGCAGCTCGACGCGCGTTTTCTCCGCTTCCGCCACCGCCTCGATCGCCTTCGCCCGGCCGAGCGCCTCCAGCTCCTGCGCCTGCCTCAGCCCCTCCGCTTCGCGGATGCGGGCTTCCTTGTCGCCTTCCGCCTTGAGGATTTTGCTCTGCTTGTCGCCTTCGGCCCGAAGGATCATATCCTGCTTCGCCGCTTCCGCCGCCAATACCATCGCGCGCTTGTTGCGCTCGGCTTTCATCTGCTTATCCATCGCTTCCTGGATGTCGGCCGGCGGGCGGATGTCGAGCACCTCGACCCGTTCGATGCGGACGCCCCATTTTTCCGTCGCTTCGTCCAGGGCGAGCCGGATCTCCGTCGAGATTTTCTCGCGGCCCGACAGCGTTTCGTCCAGCTCCATTTTGCCGATGATCTGCCTCAGCGTCGCCGTCGTGATGTTGCGGACGCCGTTCACATAGTCGGAAATGCCGTAGGTCGCCTGATCCGGCGCCACCACCTGGTAGAAAATGATCGTGTCGATCTGGACCTGCACGTTGTCCTTCGTGATGACCGTCTGCGGGGGCACGTTGGCCTGCTGGATCCGCAAATCGTGGTACACCCGGACATAGTCGATGACCGGAATGAGGAGATTGATCCCCGGCGTGAGCAGGCGATTGTATTTCCCCAGCCGTTCTACCACGCCCACCTGCTGCTGGGGGACGATTTTGAGCGATAACGCGACGAACAGAGCCGCGAGCAGCACCGCGGCGATCGCGACGATGAGCCCTGCCATCCGGTCAGCCTCCTTTTTTCCTTACTTCCAATACGGCCGTCCCCCGCTTCACGACCTCGACCGTTTCGCCTGCCGTCAGCGGCGTATCCGCGGTCGCGCTCCACGTTTCCCCGGCGACTTTGACGATCCCCGGCTTGCCCGGTTCGATCGGCTCCACGACCAGCCCTTCCCGGCCGACTATCCGGTCGATCGCGTCCTCGTATCCCCGGCCGCGTCGAAGCCTGCGGGTTAGCGGTTTGGTGAGCAAGGTCAGCAGCAGAGCCGCTGACGCGGCCGTAAGGAGCTGGGCGTACAGGCTGCTGCCAGGCACAAGGAACCCGACCCCGGCGGCGGCCAACGCGCCGATCCCCAGCCAAAGCAAATAAAACGTCAACGTCAGCATTTCGGCCGCGATCAGCGCCGCGCCGACCAGCAGCCATACCGCCCACATGTCCACCGGTCCACGCATCCCCGCCCGTAGAGTCCGAAGCCTTTTCACCACAGTATACGAGCCATGGGCGGCGGACATGACGAAAATCCGGAACGTTCGGCCGGAGGACAACTTCCCATCCCCCGAAATAGGCATATGTTATTCCATCAACAACCTGATGGAGGGATACGATTTTGTCCGACAACTCCAGAGCCAAGCAGCACCTTGCCTGGCATGAAACGTTGGAAATGCACGAATTGGTCGCTTCGCAAGCCAACCATTTGACGGGATTCAAGATGCATCTCCCGAACGTACAGGACCCCGCGCTCAAAGCTCTGTATACCGAGGCGATCCAAGGAACCGAGCAGAACTTGCGGGATCTTCTCCCTTATTATCCGATGGCTCCGAAGGCGGAAATGAGAGCCGCTAAGGGCGCGGATATGACCGCCTTCTTCGCCGGACACCTGCTGGGATACGCCAAGTCAGCCGTGCGCAACTACGCGATTGCGATCACGGAAACGGCGACGCCCGCGCTGCGCGAGACGTTCCAGAAGCACCTGCTGAAGGCTATCCAGCTGCACGGCAAAACGTTTGCCTTCATGCATGAACGGGGCCTGTACCCCGCCTACCAATTGGACCGCCTGCTCGCGAACGACCAGAAATCGGCCCAAGCCGCCCTGTCCTCGTAATCGACGCCCGAATGCGAAAAAACCGCCGGGAGGCGGTTTTTTTGCATTCGTGTCGTTACCCTTCGCGGTCCGGCTTCCAGTTGCGGACCCCGTTGTCTTCCAGGATGCCGATCGTCACGTCCGAGATGTCCGGATCCGCCAGCAGCTTGTCCATGACCTTGAACTTGATGTCGTCCGCGTCGGCCAGCGACAAACCGGGCCTGAGCTCGATCATCCCTTCCACGTGGTAGTAGCGCCCCTCCTGCAGCACTCTCATTTTGAAAATGTCGGTGACGTCTTTATCCGACAGAATGATGGCAGCCACCTTGTCTTCCACTACCAGGGGCGCGGCGACGCCGATCAAACCCGCCATATTGTCGTATCCGACGCGGAATGCCACCAGCACCATCAAGCATCCGATCGCGATCGTAGCAGCGCCGTCGATCATGGCGAAGTCCGTGAAGGTCGCCACGACGACGGAACCAAGCGCCAGCACCGCTCCCAACGTCGCGACGAGATCTTCGTAAAAGACGAGCCGAGTGGGCGGCGCGGCACGATTCACGTTGCGGAACGCGGCGGCTATGACGGCGAATCCGCTTGCTTCCGCGCGCGTTTCGCGTACGATTTCCTTCATGGCTTTGACGAGAACGTATCCGTCGATCCCCATGGTAAGCAGCAGGACGCCAAGATTGATCCAGAAGCCGGTGGAATGGACGGGTTCGCGAAGAAGGTGGATCCCTTCCCGGATCGTCTCGTACGCCATGAACGTGACGACAAGCACGGCAACCATGCAGAACAGGTTGATGACCCTGCCGAAGCCGGCCGGGAACCTGCGGCTCGCCTTCCGCTCGGCAAGCACGCTGCCGATGAAGACGAACGCCTGGTTGATCGCGTCCGCGATCGAGTGCATGGCCGACGCGAACATGGCGCCGTTGCCCGTGACCGCCGCCGCCGCCCCTTTGGCCACCGCCAGAAAAGCGTTGCCGAACGCCGCGACGGCCGAAGAAGTGTTTCCTTTTTTCACAAGTTGCCAGAATGAGACTTGAGCCGTTTCCGAGTCCATCTAGAACGATATTCCTCCTAAGCGATGCCCCGTCCTTGCTCGGGAATGCTAACCTTTACATACGCGTTCCTTGGATAATCGTTTCATCGTTGAGGAAGGAGTAACCCTGGAGTCGAGGCGGGCAGACGGGCAAACCGATTGAACGGCATGCCGATTCCGCATATAATGGGGGTACCCTACGGAAAAGAGTGATCAGCCATCTTGTCGGACGCGCTGGATTCGATGCCGGACACGAATATCGTGCTGACCGGTTTCATGGGCTGCGGCAAAACGACCGTCGGCCGTCTTCTCGCGGACAACCTGTCCCGCGAATTCGTCGACGCGGACCATGAAATCGAGAGACGGCACGGCAAACCCGTCACCGAGATTTTCGCGACGCTTGGCGAACCGGAATTCCGCCGCCTGGAGAGGGAATTCATCGTCGATCTATGCCGCGGCTCCCGGGAGAAAATCGTGTCTCTCGGCGGAGGAGCCTTCATGCAGGAAGAGGTCCGGAGAGCCTGTCTGTCGACGTCTATCGTTGTGTTTCTCGAAATCGGCTGGGAGAGTTGGATTCAGCGGCATCACCTGCTCATCGAAGGACGGCCCATTCTCCAGAACAAGTCTCCGGAAGAAGTCAAAGCCTTGTTCGACGCCCGGCAAGCCGCCTACCGGCTCAGCCATTGCACCGTTCGCACCGACGGATTGACGCCTGAAGCGGTGGCCGACCGGATCGTCCGGTTCGCCATGACGGCAGGCAAGAGATAAGAGCAACGCCCGTTCCCGGTCAGGGAGCGGGCGTTTCGTATCACCGGGCTTCATTTCCGCTTCAGAATCCATTTCCCGATATCCCGAACGATGGCTGGCGACACATGGGCCGGAGTCCCATATTCCATGCCGACGGACATGCCGTCGTATTCCGTCAGCAAATGGTTCACCTTCGGATAGGACGCGAATTCGACGCCTGTTCGATTCTTCAGGGCATCCTTCCAGACCTGGAACTGCTTCATCGATACTTGCCAATCGTTCTCGCCCTGCAGGATCAGCATCGGCTTCGTTTGGATCGCCGCGACGGCCGCCGGGACGTAATCCCGCTGTTCGTACCACCAATAGGCGGGTTGGAACGGGAATCGCGCCGGCAAGTTATCCGTCGAGTAGGTGCGGTCGTTCAGCATTTTGGACGCCGTTTCGACCATGGACGCCGTCTGCTTCTGGGCTTGGATCGCCTCGGCCGGCAATCCCAGCTCCTCCATCCGCTCCAACACGTTATGCTGCTGCTCCACCATCACCTCCGCGAACGATTGGCTGGGCGCGGAAAGAAGGACGGCGCCGGCCAGATCGCCCGCGGCGTCGCGGCCGAACATCATCGGCACCGCGAAGCCGCCTTGGCTGTGGCCGATGACATAAATTCGGGCCGGATCGATTTCTATTCTGGTTTTGAGCAGCTTCGCCGCGCGGAAGACGTCGTCCACGGTTTCGTTCGCGAGGGTGAATTTCGGCTGCATCGCGACCTTGAACGTATGCTCCTCGGTTACCTTCTCGTACCGGAGAACCGCGATTCCTTGCGAAGCGAGGCCGGCCGCCAAATCCTTGAAAACCTTCGTTCCCCCGATCGTCGAATCCCGGTCGTGCGGTCCGGAGCCGTGAACCAGAATCGCAACCGGGTAAGGTCCGTCCCCGGCAGGCACGGTCAACGTTCCCGGGAGGGCGAATTCCCCTTCGCCGATCACGACTTCTTGTTCCCGGTAATTGCCGTTGTCGTAAGCCGGCTTCTAATAAGCCGGGGCCGGTTCATAGGGAGTGAATTCGAGGTCGTCTACCAAACCGGCGCGATCGAATCGGACGGTGATCTGCACGGGGGCTCCGTCCGTCGCATAGACAAGCTTCGCGTTCGTATGTACGCCGCTCTTCTCGACGGAAGCCGAAACCCGCATGGCCGGACTGCCGTACAGCTTCGGATAGCTTTCCGAGATGCTTGCCAGAACCGGGGCGGAGAGCGCCTGACGCAGCTGCGGGCTCATGAGAGCCGCAAGCTTCCCGTATTCGCCGGCGTAAAGCCGATGGAGATAGGCGGTGGCCAGACCGGCGAAATCGTCCTTGTCAAACCGCAATTCCTTTGCGGCTTCGTCCCATTGGAAGCTGCCGCCGAATGCGGTGTGGAGGAGTTCGAGCGGTACGTACGCACGGTCGCCCACGGAAACCGGGACGCCGCCGGCTTTGACCGGTTTGCCGTTCAGAAGCGCCTGCCCGCTTCCTAAAGTCATTACCAGGACGGCGGCATCTCGCGATACCGTAATGTTCCGCTTGGCCGCTTCCCACTCGATCTTCGAGCCCAGCGCTTCGGCTATGGCGCGGACGGGCACGTAGCCGGACGGTACGCTCCGCTCCGCCGCTGCGGCAGCTTGGGGCGCGGCACCGGCTGCGGCGGCAAGTCCGGGCGCAACGGCCAGCATGACCGCGAGGGATGTGAAGATCCATAATTTCGGTTTGATCGGTATCACAGGGGTCACTCCTTCGGTACGGATGTCATTCGCATGCCCGTATTACGTTTCAGGAGCGCAAAGCGTTCAGGCCTTGGATGATTTGATGCGATCTTTGTCCAACAAAACGAAACGTTCGAATCGCCGCGAGGCTTCAGGACTCCAGGAAGAACCGGATCGTGCGGTCCGACGAGCCCGGCAAGCCTTCATGGCCGAAATCGGGATAAATGGCGAGCCGTT
The DNA here is from genome assembly GCF_019400745.1 of Cohnella sp. CFH 77786. GTDB lineage: Bacteria > Bacillota > Bacilli > Paenibacillales > Paenibacillaceae > Cohnella. The sequence continues at coordinate 257,637 of NZ_WJIB01000008.1, forward strand.
TGGGCGCTTTGATTTTGTTATAGGCGGCAAACTGGGTGGAAGGCGGGCAGATCGTGTCCATCAGACCGACGAACATGAGCACCTCGCCTTGGATTCGGTCGGCCAGAAACTGCAAGTCGATGTATCCCAGCTTGGTGAATATCTCTTCTTCCCGTTCATGGAGCGGATCGAACAACCGGAAATACGTCCGAAGCTCCTGATAGGCGTCCTTCGCCAGGTCCATCTCCCATACGCGTTTGTAATCGCAGAGAAACGGGAAGACAGGAGCGAGCTTCTTGATTCGGGGCTCGAGCGCCGCGCAAGCGATCGTCAATGCGCCGCCCTGCGATCCTCCGGCCGCGTAAACGCGGTTCGGATCGACCTCGGGCAATGCGATGGCGATTCCCGCCAGCTGCGCCGCGTCCAGGAAGATATGCCGGAACAGCAAATGGTCCGGATGATCGTCCAACCCTCGGACGATATGCCCATGATGCGTGTTGCCTTTGACCCCGCCGCTGTCCTCGGAAGAACCGCCCTGTCCCCGGCAGTCCATGGCCAGCACGGAGAAGCCGAGGGACGCGTAGGCGAGCTTGTCGCTCCAGTCCCCGGCGTTACCGGTATACCCGTGGAACAGCACCACCGCCGGATGCGGCTCGGGCACGTTCTTCGGACGCAAATATTTCGCGTGGATTCTCGCGCCGCGGACCCCCGTGAAATAGAGATCGAAGCACTCGCATTGCGGGGTCTGGAACGCGCTTGGGACCATTTCCACCTGCGGGTCGACGGCGCGCATTTCGGTAAGCGCTTTCTCCCAATACGCATCGAAATCCGCCGGGCGCGGGTTGACCCCCTTGTACTCGTAAAGCTGTGCCAAAGGCATGTCGACTAACGGCATCATCCATCAATCCTTCCTGACTTGGTTGGTGAGTCATCCCATTCGATGTTATTTAAATCCAGCGGAAGGGCATCCGTCAAGGCAAAACGACAAGAGAAGCCGGTGAGCGCGGCTTAAAGTGCGGGCACGGGAGGTTAGGGACCGAGAGCGGCTTTCTTGTGCGCGGACCAGGGTATTCCATTTCGAATAGAATCTTGGGGATTCTGCCGAAAAGTCGCCCTGCCGCTTGACATCACCATCAGAAACTGCTTGGCATGTGTGCCGTAAGCGAATTGGTCAGCGGTAGAAAAAAAAGCGAACGGAGGACGCCTGCGGCATCCCGTTCGCTTCCCAACCCAAGGCCGTACCTGCCCTTAGCCCTTCACGGCGCCGGCAGTAACGCCCTTCGTGATTTTCTCGTTAAACATGGCGTAGATGACGATCGCGGGCACGGAGGTCAGCACCATGACGGCGAACTGCGAGCCGTAATCCGACGAGTACAAGCCGGCGAAGTTCATCACGGAGAACGGCAGCGTCTTGAGCGAGTCTTTGCTGATGAACGTCGCGGCCATGATGAATTCGTTCCAGCACGTGAGGAACGTCGTCACGGCGACCGTCACGACGGCGGGCATCGTGAGCGGAAGAATGATCTGGAACACGATCCGGTAGATGCTGGCTCCGTCCATGACGGCGGATTCCTCCATCGCGGAGGGGATGCTGCGCATGAAACCCGTTAAGATGAACGTGCTCAGTGGCACCGACACCGCGGTGTACGGAAGAATGAGTCCCCAATAGGAATCGGTCAGCCCCAGCGCCTTGAAGATCGCGAAATTGGGCAGCAGCGTCGCATGGATCGGAATCATGATGCCGAGCAGAATGACCGTATAGAAGAAGCTGCGCCACTTCCAATGCATGCGGGTGAACGCGTACGCAAGCGAGATCGACATGACGACCGTAAGCACGATGGTGGAGCCCGTGACGATCAGGCTGTTCAGGAAATATTTCGGAAACTTGCCGTCGACCCAAGCGTTGACATAGTTATGCCACTTCGGAACCTCGGGCCAGAGCAAGATTTTGCTGGAAAAAAACGCATTGGCGTCCACGATCGAGAAATTGAGCAGCCAAATGAGCGGAAACAGCTGCACGAACGCCACCAAGAGGAAGAACGCCCACAGGACCTTTTTCCGAGTTGTGCTCATGTCCTTCTCCCCCTTAGTATTCCGTGCTTTTGTCGCGGATGAATTGGTTGGACAAGTAGGTCGCGATCAGGCAAACGACGATGAACAGGATCGAAATCGCGTTCGCGTAACCGTACCGGCTTGCGGCAAACGCTTGATTGTACAGGTATACCGCCAGGAATTGCGTCGAGTCTCCCGGACCGCCGTTGGTCGTCAGGAACACCGTCTCCATCTGCTTCAGGGCGGTAATGATCGCCAAGGTCACTTGAACGGAAATCACCGGAGACAACAGGGGCACCGTGATCCGGAGATGAAGCTTCAGTCCCGTCGCACCGTCCAGCCGGGCCGCTTCGTAGAGCTCTTCCGGAATGCCCTTCACGCCGGCATAGTAGAACAGCAACCCCCATCCGAAACCTGCCCAGATGAGTATCCCCAGGAGAGAGCCCAGCGCGGTCTTCGGATCGCCCAGCCACACATGCTGCCAAGAGCTGAGGCCGATGCCGGCCAATACTTTGTTGAACATGCCGAATGTAGGATCAAGAAGCGAAAGCCACATCCGGGAAATCACCACGACCGAAATGACGCAGGGTATAAAGAAAATCGTCCGAAACCATTTTTCCGCCTTGCCGCCGATCCGATCGAGCAGCACGGCGAACGCGATGCAGACGGGATGCTGCAAAATGACGAAACCCGCTCCGAGCAGCAGCGCGTTGCGAAGCGCCAGCCAGAACCGCTCGTCATGGAACAGCTCCAGGTAGTTGTCCAGCCCGATCATCTTCACGTCCGTACCCGGCCCGAGCGTATCGGTAAGCGAATAATACCCGCTTAGGAGAATCGGCGCTACGAAAGTCAGGACGAAGAAGGCAAGTCCCGGCAGGACGAAGATCGCGATCGCCAGCTTGTCGCGCAATACTCGATGCATAAATCTCACTCCCTCCAGATAACCCCGGATAAAATCGAAAAGGGCAGACGGGACTTGATCTGCCCTTTTCCATTGTGATTGTGCCTCTTATTTCTTATTGGCGGCATCGGCGGCCGCTTGCATCTCTTCCATGAATTTCTCGGGCGAATCCGCGCCGGTCACCAGCTTGCCGATCGCATTCTGGGTCGCGTCCTTGTAAGCGGCCGAGCTTGCGTCGATATACGTCATGCCCGCCGTCGAAGTCGCATTCAACTGAATGTCGGCCAGCTGCTTCTGGACTTCCGTTTCTTTGCCGGTCAGCGTGTACTTCTGGGCCGGCACCGCGGCGCCGGTATCCCAAGCGACTTTGGCCCATTGGTTCGCGCTCATCAGGTAGTTGAAGAATTTTTTGGCTTCTTCTTTATGCTGGGAGGCTTTGACCAGGGCGTAACCTCCGCCGTTCCACGCCAGCAGGTCGGTGTCCTTGCCTTTGCCTCCGGCGACGGTCGGGAACTTGATCACGCCGAGGTTCTTGCGGAACTCTTCGGACAGCTGCTGGTTGGCGGCCATGCCCGCTTCCCAGGAGCCCATGTACCACATGGCGGCTTTGCCTTGGGTAAACAGGTTTTGCGAAGCGCCGTAGTCCATCGTCATATACGCGGTGTTGAACACTTTCTCGTCGGCGAGCTTCTTCATCCATTTGGCCGCTTCGAGCAGAGCCGGATCGTCCGCGAATTTCTTCTTGCCCGCGGTGGCGTCCAGGATCGAAGCTTGGTCGCCGCTGATGCGCTGGGCGATGTTCTGGTACAGCAGCGCGAGGCTCCACAGGTCTTTGCCGTTCATGGAGAGCGGCTCGATGTTCTTGGCGCGGAACGCTTTGGCGGCATCGACGAGTTCTTCCAGCGTCGTCGGAACTTTGATTCCGTTATCGTCGAACAGCTTCTTGTTGTAATAAATCACTTCGTAGTCGCTGTTGCGCGGCAGGCCGTACAGCTTGCCGTCGAACGTGAAGCCCTTGAAGACGCCGGGCAGGAAGTTGTACTGTTCGCCTTCGTAATCCTTCGGGTTGAGCTCTTCCACCCAGCCGGCCGATACGAGCGTGCCGACCTCCGCGCCGAAGTGGACCATCGTGACGTCTATCGGCTCGTTGGAAGCCATGTAAGCTTTTAATTTGTTCTTGAACGGTTCTTCGGCGAGCGCCTCGACTTCGATCTTGACGTTCGGGTTTTCCTTCACGTAGTTGTCGATGACCGTTTGTTCGGCCAAGCCTTGTCCCGATTTGCGGTCCGGCAGGTTGGAGAAAAAGCGGAGCGTGACGTTCTCGGCCGGAGCGGAGGCGGACGCGCCGCCGCTTGCCGCCGGGCTGGATGCGGCAGGGCTCGATTCCTGGGCGTTATCGTTCTTGCCGCCGCATGCGGTAAGGACGATCAGGGCGGTCATGAGGACCGCGAGCGCGGAGACCATGGTTTTCAGGCTGAGCTTCGACATCGGATTTCCCCCTTCGTGTATGAACCGGATAAGGCTCTTGATAGCATCATAGCAACAGGGAAGGACGCGGGTCAGTAGAGAATAGACGGATAAGGTTTAAAATCATCGAATCGGACGGCGAAGCGGTTGTGAAACCCGTCCTCGCAAGCTAAACTACACAAGTAAAACGTCTTCGTCGTTTCGGGGAACAAATGAAGAAAGCGGGGGCGCGCCGTGGCATCCTATTTTCTGAACATGAGCCTGAAACATAAGATCGTGATCCTCTTTTTCATGCCGATTACGATCGTGGCTTTGACGCTGGGCTACTACTCTTTTCAAACCTCGGAATCCCAAATCGTCAAAAAGGTCAGCTCGACGAACCTGGCCGTGCTCAAGGTCATCGACAACAACATCGCCGGCATGCAGCGGACGATCGCCGATTGGGTGACCGTCTTCAGCTTGTCGTCCGCGGTGCAGAACAGCCTTCAGGTCCCGGATTCGGACAAGAACGACTTGTCGGCCGCCCTGTATTCCGGCACGATGTCCTCGATCATGAATCAGATGCTGATCACCGGCAATTTCGACTATTTGGCTCTTTACGGCCAAGACAACGCCCCGCTGCACGAAGTCGCCACCGACGGCAGCAGCGGTTCCGGCTCGTTCGACGCGATCCGGCAAAGCGAGACGTACCGCCGAACCTTGGCTCTGAGCGGGGCTTCGTATTGGTTCCCGCTTACCGATCGGAACAACGTGTTCATCGAAAACAACCGCAAAGAAAAAATCGGCATGAGCCGCATCATCCGCAGTACGCTGACGGGAAAAAACATCGGTTTCATCTTCGTCGGCGTCAATAAGGACACGATCCGCAACCAGTATTTGAAAAATCTGTACGACGAAGAGCATGGCATCCTGCTGCTCGACGAACAAGGGTTACCCTTGCTGGCCGCCGGCAAGCCCTTCTACCGCGCGGACGATCCCGATTTGGCCTTTGCCCGCAGCGCCGCCCCGCTTCAGGCGTCTTCGAAAGTGGTCGACATCGGCGGCGAAGATTTGCTGCTCTCCTACAGCCAGATCAATAACGGATGGCGGATCCTCTACGCGGTTCCCATGAGCTCCCTGACCAAGGAATTGAATTCGATCAAGCTGCTGGTCGCCGTCATCATCCTGGCCTGCCTCGCCCTCAGCGTTCCCCTGATGATGGTGTTGACGTCTTTCCTGACCGCGCCGATCCGCAATTTGCTTCAATCCATGAAACGGTTCCAGAACGGCCAATTCGACGAGAAGGTCGAAGTGAAGTACCGGGATGAGATCGGCCTGCTGAGCCGGGGATACAACACGATGGTCGCGAGCATCAAATCGCTGGTCGATGACGTGTACGTTCTTCGGTTAAAGGAACAGGAAGCGGAGTTCAAAGCGCTGCAATCGCAAATCAACCCCCATTTCCTGTACAACATGCTGGACACGATTTTCTGGGAAGCGGAAAGCGCCGGTCAGGAGCGGATCAGCGAAATGGTGATCAATCTGTCCCGGCTGTTCCGGCTCAGCTTGAACCGCGGAAAAAGCTTTACGAGCGTCGCCAAGGAAAAAGAGCTGATCGGGCTGTATCTGTCGCTTCAGCAAATGCGATTCAAAAACAAGCTGCGATACGAGATCGACATTCCGCCGGAGCTCGATTCTTATATTCTGCTCAAACTGACGCTGCAGCCTTTCATCGAGAATGCGCTGGTCCACGGGATCGAACGCAAACGCGAGGGCGGAACAGTACGCGTGAATGGCGAGCTGAAGTCCGGATACCTCCGGTTTACGATCGAGGACGACGGCTCCGGCATGGAAGCGTCCACGCTGAAGGAAATCACGGAAATCCGCAGCGACAACGACGTCTATACTTCGCCGGACACCGGCGGCTACGCCGTACAGAACGTCATTCAGAGACTGAGGCATTACTATCGCGACGATTACGAATTGAACTATGCGAGCGAACCGGGCGTCGGAACCCGGGTGGAGCTCATCGTTCCCGCTCGAACGATGCCGGAGGAGGACGCAGGCCATGATCCATCTCATGATCGTCGATGACGAAGAACGCGCTCGCACGGGCATTCGATCCTTGATCGATTGGGAGCGGCATCAAGTGGCGATCGTCGCCGAAGCCCGCGACGGCTTGGAAGCTTTGGAGCTGCTGAAAATCCATCGCGTGGATATCCTGCTGACGGACATCCGGATGCCGGAAATGGACGGACTCGCCTTGATCGCGGCCGTCAAAGAAACGTATCCCCGCATCAAATCCATCATCATGAGCGGATATAACGAATTCACTTACGCGCAGAAGGCGCTTACGCTGGGGGCGAGCGACTACTTGCTGAAGCCGAGCCGGCGGCAAGAAATCCTGGACACCGTCTTGCATCTGATCGAGGACATCGAGAAAGAGAGGCGGCACGACCGGAACCTCGAACGGTTGAAACAAGGCTTCCGGGAAAGCCTGCCTCTTTTGAAGGAGAAGACGCTCGGCAGGCTGGTCGCCGCCGAGATGCCGCCCTACGACAAATTGCTCGAGAACCTGCAGCTCAGCGGACTTCAATTTCCGTCTGCCTTCTTCGGCGTGCTGGTCGTTCAAATCGATAACTTCACCGCTCTCCAGAAACAATACGGATCGTTCGATCTGGAGCTTCTGAAATACGGGCTGAAGAACATCAGCGAAGAGACGATCGCTACGCCCCTGCATGGAGCCGCCTTCGAATACCACGACGACATACTCGTCATCTGGAACGCCGATGCGCCCATGGAGGCCGCGGATCTTCTCCCTTATGCGGAATCCCTTCGGAAGAACGCATCGGAATTCCTGAGCCTGAGCGTCTCGATCGGAATCGGGAGCACGGGACGGCATATCCGGCACGCGAGGCCTTCCTATACGGCCGCGGCAAACGCGTTGGACGCCAAATATTACATGGGCCCCGGCAAAATCGTCGATTATACGGAAGCGGCGGACGAAGAATGGATGAACGCCGCCTACCCCATCCAGTTGGAAAGAGCCGTCATCCAAGCGATTTTGTCCGGCGAATCGGAGCAGCTCCAAGAGAAGCTGGAGCTGTTCCGGAACGCGCTCAAACCGGAAAGCACCCCCAAGGACCTCTTGCTGAAATATTGCTTTACGCTCTATTTCGCTCTGTACCGCCTCTGTATCGATAAAGACATCGAAGTCAGCGATATATTCGGCGAGGAGCTCCAGGAAATGACGGCCAAGCTGGCCAAGTCGAACATCGGGTCCATCTTCGCGGAGCTGCTCGATACCGCAGCTTCGATCGGCGAAAAGCTGAATGCCAAGAAGCATAACCACAAATTGTTCGAATCCATTCTCGAATACGTGCGGAACAACTACGATAAGGACATCAGCCGCGAGTCCGTCGCCGGCGAAGTCTACATTACCCCCGGCTACCTGAGCCTGCTGTTCAAGCAGCAGCTGAAAACCGGTTTCTTGGACTATCTGCACAAGATCCGCATTGAGCATGCCTGCTTGCTGCTGAAGGATAACAGCAAACGGATCGGGGATATCGCCCTGAAGGTCGGGTATAACGACGAGAAGTATTTCTTCCAGGTGTTCAAGAAGTACACGGGGATGACGCCGAACCAGTACCGGAACACGATTTAGCTGGAGAGTCCGGTCGTTTATGCTGTTCAGCGGAGGGCTCATTCCGACGTTCCTTGTCGTGAAGGAGCTCGGATTGATCGATACTTATGCCGCGCTTGTGCTGCCGTTGTCCATCAACGCATTCAACATGATCATCCTTCGCACTTCGCCGTTCCGCCGCCGGATCAGGCAGTGAAGATGGCGGTTATCGTCGTAGCGACCCTGCCGATCCTTGCTCGTATACCCTTTCTTGCAGAAGCATTTTGCCAAAGGGGCTTTGGGTCGGATCCATCAAAGGATAAGAAAGGAAAATGGAGATGGCGAGAGAACAAGTTACGAAATTTCCGATCGATTGGGCTACGGCCGCGTGCGATTCGCTTATGAACGCTTACGAGCCGCTGCAGCTTCCGCCTGCCGGCCGCTGGCACTACCATCAGGGCGTGTTCCTGTGCGGAATGGAGAAACTGTGGGAGAAAACGCGGGACGACCGCTACGACTCGTTCATCCGGGGCTACGTCGACGGCTTGGTGGACGAGCGCGGCAATTTCCTGTTCATACGGGACGAGCTGGACGCGATCCAAGCCGGACTGCTGCTGTTCCGGCTCTACGAACGCACCGGACTGCGCAAATACCGGGCCGCTGCCGATAAGCTCAAGGGCTTGTTCGCCACGCTGAACCGGACGAGCGAGGGCGGATTCTGGCACAAGGACAAGTACCCGTATAATATGTGGCTGGACGGCTTGTACATGGGCGGCGTGTTCGGCCTCCGGTACGCGAACGTGTATGGGGACGAAGACGGATTGCGGGATCTGATCCTGCTGCAAGAGCAGCTGATGCGGAGGCATATGCGCGACGGCAGGACCGGACTGTTCTACCACGCCTGGGACGAGAGCCGGCGCATGCCGTGGGCGGATCCGGAAACCGGCTGTTCCCCGGAGTTCTGGGGACGTTCCCTCGGATGGTACGCGCTCGCGCTTGCGGAATTTCTCGATCTGCTGCCGGAGGGACGGGAGGCCGAACGGGCCGAGCTCGCGGAGGTGCAACGCGACTTGCTCCGCGCGATCCTCCGGTACCAGGATCCGGCGACGGGCTTGTGGTACCAGGTCGTCGACAAAGGCGACCGTCCGGACAATTGGCTGGAAACGTCGTGCACCAGCTTGTTCGTCTATGCGGCGGCCAAGGCCGTCCGCCAAGGGGTGCTCGGAAGCGAAGGCGCGGAAGCGGCGGTTCGCGGTTATCGGGGGCTCATCGCGCGGCTGGAGCAGGATGAGCGGGGCCGTCTCGTGCTGCCCGATATCTGCATCGGAACGTCCGCGGGCGATTACGAGAATTACGTCACGCGGCCGGTCAGCAAGAACGACCTGCACGGCGTCGGCGCTTTCGTGATGGCGTGCGTGGAGATGCAGGAATTGATGATAAGCGGGAATTAAGCTGAAGCGCAAAGCAGCGGCCGACACGGGATTCCATTCCCGGACGGCCGCTGTTTCTTGCATATTTTGATATAATGAAAACATGAACCAGCCATCAAAGCTTAGGAGATGAGTTTGGTGACAAAGGAGAAGAAACCCGGCATCATCCGGGAAACCCCGATGACGTACGGCGAATACGCATCCCTGCCGGAGGACGGCAACCGGTACGAGCTGGTGGACGGCTTCCTCGAGCTCATGTCTCCCAGCGCCTCCACCCTGCATCAGTTGATCAGCCACCGTATCCAGTTTAAGCTTACGCAAACCTGCGATCGGGATAATATCATTTTGGACGCGCCCATCGACTTGATCCTATCCGACCGGGAAGTGCGCCAACCGGATCTTGTTGTCCTCCATCGCAGCCGGCTTTCCTTGCTGACCCGGCGCGGAATCGAAGGTCCTCCCGATTTGGTTGCCGAAATTCTATCCCCTTCCTCGATCCGCAGGGACAAGGTCGGCAAGCGGAACACGTACGCCAAATACGGGATTCCCGAATACTGGATTATCGATCCCGCAAGTTGGACGCTGGAGCAGTACGTATTGACCGACTCCGGCGCGTACGATTTGCTGGACGTGTTCGCCGGGGACGAGCCCGTTCGTTCCGAGCGCCTCCCTTGCGTATCGTTCACGATGGAGGAAGTTCGGACCGCCATTCCCGACATCCGGGATTGACGAGGGTACGATCACCGGCGCAGAAGTCTTAACTCCTCAAAAATGTACCTTCGCGGAAGTCCCGGTAAGCCTGGAGGATTTCCTCTTCCGTATTCATGACGAACGGCCCTCGGGCCACAACCGGCTCCCGGAGCGGTTCCCCCGCGAATAGAACGAGGCGCAGCGGAGCCGTCGCCGCGATCCCGATTTCGCTTTCCGGTTCCCGGCCTTCGCCGAGCCGCAGGACCTGGCCTTTCGAAGCCTTCACTTCATTGCGGCCGAACACTCCGCTTCCTTCCAGAATATAGAGGAATCCCTGATAGCTGCCGGGCAAATCTTGCGAAACCGATACGCCGGGCTCCACGTTCACCTCCACCATCGTGACGGGAACATGGTTGAGGGTCTCCGATACGACGCCCCGTGACGAGCCGGAAAAGACGCGGATCTTCGCGCCCTTCTCTTGCCTTACGGGCATATCCGCGCCCTTCAAATTCTGATAGCGCGGCGTCGTCATTTTCTTGTCGCGGGGCAGATTGACCCATAGCTGAAGCACGTGGGCCGTGACGCCCTGCGGCGGAACCTCGTTATGCACGACGCCGCTCCCCGCCGTCATCCATTGAACATCCCCGGGTCCAAGCACGCCGCGTTCTCCCGTATGGCTGTCGTAATGCTCGATGGCTCCATCGATCACGAATGTAACGGTTTCCATGCCGCGATGCGGATGAACGTCGAACGCCCCTTGTTGAAACCGATCCTCCATCATGACCAGAAACGGATCGTTCTTCTCCCAAAGTCCCGGTTCGAGCACGGGTGCAGCCGCGTGCACCGGACTGACTGGACGAAGCACGACGTCCTTGCGATCGATAATTTCCCGTTTAAACACGTTTACGTGCCCCCTTATCGATAACTCGACCCTTCCTCCTGCGAACGAAGGGAAAGGGCCGTCGGAGAATGCTTATCCTCTTAAAGTGCTCCAGGGGCGATGACTTGGTCCAGCATGAGTTTCACCCCGCCCGTGATTAGGAGACGATACCGACCAAAACAAAAGAGACGATCCCCAGCAGCACGATCATGAACGTTTGCTTGAAGCCGTCCTTCACCCGCAAATGAGCCAGGGTTCCGCCGATCGCCGTTACGCCCAGCACCAGGGCTCCTGCCATCGCGAAATCCGTTTGCCAATAGCCGGCGATCAGCAGCGCCGCGCCAACCAGCTCAACCAGACCCGTCACGACGCGAAACCATTGAGGCAGCCGCAAATGATCGAAAGAATCCCGGTGCATTTTCGAGCCCGAAACTTTCCCAAGCCCCGCCATGATGAACATCGCGGCCAACAACCCCTGCAAAATCCAACTGACAATTTCCATAATCCGTCCCCTCCTCTTTCTTACACCTTTCGCTTACACAACACCTGTTGTATAATTGAGTGTATTCGAAGACCGTTCGGACCACAATCGTCAGTTTTGGCATTCTGTGGCTTACGCAACAATGGGATATCAAATGTTGTTTAACTTGGGAGGAACTCCGAATGATGCAGCCGGAACAGAAGGTCGACCCGCGGATATTACGGACGAGGAAGCTGATCTTAGACGCGTTCATGACGATCGCGAAGACCAAAGATTTCGCCAGCATTTCGATCAAAGACATCACCGATGCCGCGACCGTAAACCGCGCGACGTTCTATGCGCACTTCGCGGACAAATACGAGTTGCTGGATGCCGTCCTGACCGATACTTTCTTCAAAAACATGCATGAACACCTAAATTGCCACGACCGACTGAATGAAGATACGGTCGCCAATGTGTTCCTCGCGATTACCCGATTCCAAAAAGAACTAAGCGTTCAATGGAAAAAGAGCTACGAGTCGTTCCGTCCGATCATCGAAAACAAAATCAAAAAAGACCTGGAGGGTCTCTTTTACCTCCTGCTCACCAATCAGAACCTTGCCGTCGAAAAAGAAAAGCTTAAAATATGGTCGGTTCTGCTCAGTTGGGAGATTTACGGGGCGTGTACGGATTGGCAGCAGAACAGTACGCTCCCGGCCGAGAAATATATCAAAACAGCCATGCCCTATATCTTGCAAGGGATGGCTGTGCTGGTTTGAGATTCGGCATCGCCGCCGTTATCCGAATCGCTACACGGAGAAGCTGTAGGCGGCTTCGGAGGCGGCTTTCGCCATCTCCGCCCAACGGTCTTCCGGGACGATGTCGACGAGCGTTTTGATTTTCACTTTTCCGAAATCGATGTTTGGCACATCCGCAAGCGTAATCCTCTCCGTCACGATGCTCCGGAAGATGCCGGGGTACCGTTCCTCCATCTGCTGCAGCCGGTAGATCCCCGTTTCGAAATGCTTCCGGGCCGCGTTGACGGAACCGATCACGCACTTGTTATGCAGCACCATGCCCAAATTCAGCTGATCGGCCGGGACGTCTTCCTTCCGGTCGCCGGATGAAATGCCGAGCAGAGCGAGCACCCCGTTCGGCCCGAGCGCGCTCATCGCTTCGAACGCCAGCGGGCTGAAGCCCGTGCACTCCCAGATCAGATCGAACGGCGCTTGTTGCCGTTTGACATAATCGGTCAGGGAGGCGGGACCTTCCCGGCCGGCCTCCCCGCTGGCCGATGAGGGGGACGGCGCTTGCTGGTACGTTCCGCCGATCCGCTCGACAATCCGCGCCTCCGGGCTCGTCTTGTCGTCCATGGACCACACGTGGACGTCAAGTCCCAGGCACCGCGCCGTCAATGCGGCCAGCAGCCCCAGCGGCCCCGAGCCCAGCACGAGCGCGCGCTTGGGCTCCCAGACCAAGCGCTGCTGGATGCGCTGCACCTCATCCCACACCTTCTCGAGAATGCTCTGCGGTTCCGCCAGCATGCCGTAGGCCATGCAGGCCGGCGGAATTTTAACGAAATACCGGTCCTCGTCCTTCACGTATTCTGTCAGGCAGCCGTGCGCGCCTTTTATTCCCCGCTCCGTGTAGGCTCCCGTCTGGCAATAATCCGCGCGTCCGTTCCGGCAATTGACGCAGGCGGGGTCGTGGCACGGCCGGCGCACGATCATCGTCACGAGATCGCCCTTGCGCAGACCGGCCTGCTTCCCCGCGTCGACTACGACTCCGAGCATCTCATGGCCGAAAACCAGCTCGTCCTCCCCTTCCGGCGGCCAGCCGTACGGCGTCGTGATGATTTCCTTATCCGTGCCGTCCAAACCGACGCACAGGATGCGGACGAGGACGTCGGACGGCCCTTCGAGCTCCGGCTTCCGGTGGCCGGCAACGGCGATTTGCCGGCCGGCGTTCATGCGGATGACTTTGGCGGCTTTCATCTCGGCTTCATGACCGGTGTTCATATGAGCTCATCTCCTTTATGGAGCAGCCGCAAGCAGCTTCATGTCCGGCGTATCCTGCTCCCGCTTCGGACGATCGCGCAAGCTTTTCAGCTTCGACAAATACTCCTGAACGACTTTGACGTAAGAAGCGTGCGACCAAGCGAGCGGGGACACCGACAGCGGCTCCCCGGTATACGGATGGATCTGTTCCGCCATCACGCCGGACGGCAGCGAGTGGCGGTTCGCCCACAGAATGAACGAAGCGGCCTGCTCCAGATCCTGCTCCGTCCGTGCGACGGCAATGAGCCACTCCGCGTACCACAGCGTGCAGATGAACCACGGATTGCCCGGCACGTTCGCCAGATCCTGACTCGCCTGGTGGTAATAGTCGTTCTCGTAGCGGGCCACGCCTCCGACTTCCGTCTTGACGGAGAGAGCCAGATACAGATCCCTCATCGTCCGTTCGATGCGCGGATCATCGGGCGCGAACAACCCGAAGTCGAACAGCCCGTACAAGCTGGCGTCGAGCTTCAAATCAGGCTCGTACATGCCTTTCTGTTCGTTCCAGTAGAGCGCGCGGACGAACCGCCCCAGCTCGGGCGAGTACATCTCGTTCTCCACGGCCGTTTTGACGCTGTCCGCCGTGTCCTGGTACTTCCCGGCTCGCGTATGATCCCCATGGCAACGGGCGAAGCTGGCTGCCGCAAGCAACCCCGCGTACACGGTCGACACGGTAAAAGCCATGACGCCGTACCGTTCCTCCCACAGGTCCCAGGAAGGCAGCGGCAGCCCCGATCCGCTGCGGTAGCGGACGAGGAAGTCCGCGGCGGGCTGAACGAGACGCTCGTAATCCTCTTTGGAGCGGTCGAGGGTCCCGCCCATTTGATGATGGTGCCACAAGGCGAACAGCACGAGGGCCGTCTCGTCCTCCTGGATGGGAACCTGCTTGTTGCCCCGGGCATCGATCCACGGATGCCAGCTGGAGCCCGCCGATCCGTCCGGATTGTATTTGTGCATCATGTACCCGTCGGTCGACAGGGAGGTACGGCAAAACCGGAAAAAAAGAGCCGTAAGGTCGGCGTACCCGCTCCGGTCGAGGGCATGGGAAATGAGCGCGCCGTCCCTTGGCCACATATAAGAGTACGTGTCTTTGGCGAACTTGAGCATATCCGCGTCGTTCGCGGCGATAATGGCGCCCCGGTTGTCGAAATGGGTGCGGATGATCAGCAGGCTTCGTTTGTACAACGAAGCCATCTCCGGTTGGAGCAGCCCCAGCTCGTGACGGTCCTTGCGCAGCCACTCCCTCCAATACGCCGTCGTACGGTCCAGGAACGCGTCCGGCGAAGCTTCGCGCCGGATGCCGTATTCCAGGCGATCGATTTCTTTGATGCTGGTCCCGAAGGCGATCCAGAACCAACCTTTCGCCTGGCTTCCGCCGGCGGCCCGAAGCGTCATCTCGATCGTGCCGTCGATCGAGCCCTGCGTAATCGGGTTGCGCTCGAGCCTTCCGTCCTCGGCGTCCCTCCATGTTCCTTCCAGTCCTTCCACGCCTTTCTTTCCGGTGGCAAATCCGCTCGGATCCGCGGACGACGGGTTCTCGGAGCGGCAGGAAAGGGAGAAATACCGTTTGCCTTTGTAGAAAATCAGGGAGCGCAAATCCGGGTCATAGTACGCCGTGTCTCCGTACGACGAGCCGTAAATATCCAGGTCGAGATGAAAATACACCTTGAACGTTCTTTCGTTCGCCCAAACGTTGCGAACCGTCACTTGGCGAATCAGGCAGTTGTCGCGGGCGTCGACCGCATCGCGGAGCGTCAGCTCCCACCCCAGGCGCTCGTGGCGGAACCGCGCCTCCGTTACCAGGGAATCCTCCACATAAGCCGCTTGTCTTCGGACTTCCGGATCGTCCGTCCAGCCGAACCCTTCCGGCGTCCACACCCCGAAGCGGCAAATTTCTCCCAACGTATGATTTTCCATGCCCACGTAAGGATAATAAATATCGCGCAAATTATAGTTCCTATCGAAGTTGACAAGGACATTGCCGTTGCCGATCGGCAGATCTCTGGGCACGCGCGCACCGCCTTCCCGCTGTTTTCGTTCTAGAATGCCCGGAAAATGGCGGAAGATGCGCGCTCACCGCTCCGCATAAACGGCGGTATTTTCGGTCATGATTTGTAAACAAAAGACGAAGACAAGGAGCCATGAGCCGTGTCCCATTTCGACCGGCGGAGCCCGGCTCGAGCAGAGTACGGCCGATCCGGCGCCGATCTGCTCCATTTGATGGTTCAGAACGCCCGATCGCTGTATCTGTACTGGGAGGTCGGCAGCCGGAGACGAAATCTGACCGAGCGCCACTTCGGCTGCCCTTGGGGAACGATGCCCAAAATCATCCGGCTCTACGATACGACGTGCGTCTATTTCGACGGACATAACGCGAACGGCTATTTCGATATCGAGACAACGCCGGAAGCGGTTAACTGGTACATACATGGCGTTCAGCCGGGAATAACGTATACGGCCGACTTCGGCACGTATTCGATCCATCGGCAATTCGTTCCGCTGCTGCGTTCGAATGTTGTCGTGACCCCCCGGGATTCGGTTCCCGATGCGGCCGAACCGGCAGGCGGGCCGGTCAATTTCACGGCTTATGCCCAAGCGATGCGCAAGGGAGTGTACCTGTTCGATGAGTCTGCCGCCGAAGAAGAAACCGGGGGGCGCAAGCTGCGGTTGCCTGATGCTGGTCCTCCACCTGCATCTGCCTTATATCCGCCATCATGACCGCGACGATTACCTGGAAGAACGCTGGTTTTACGAATCGATGCTGGAGACGTACCTTCCTTTGCTGGACATGGCGGAACGGCTGGCCGGCGAATGCCCCGGCTTCCGCCTTACGCTCGGCATGACGCCGACGTTGCTTGCCATGCTGGAAGACCC
The DNA here is from genome assembly GCF_019400745.1 of Cohnella sp. CFH 77786. GTDB lineage: Bacteria > Bacillota > Bacilli > Paenibacillales > Paenibacillaceae > Cohnella. The sequence continues at coordinate 274,028 of NZ_WJIB01000008.1, forward strand.
CCTTATGCAGGGCAGGTTCCTGAACCATCTGGAGCGCCTGATCGAGCTGGCGGACAAGGAAACCGGCCGTCTGGCGAACGATCCGGTCTTCCTGCCGCTCGCCCGCCGGTATGCGGAGCGGTTCCGCTCCTTGCGATCCTTGTACCTCGGCATGGAGATGAAGCTGATTCCGCGTTTCGCCGACTTGCAGAGGCGCGGCTTCGCGGAAATCGTCACGTCGGCGGCTACCCACGCCTTTCTTCCGCTGTGCAAAACCGAAGAAGCGATCCGGGCGCAGATCGCCACGGCCGTCCGGGACTACGAGCGGCATTTCGGCCGGCGTCCCTCCGGCATGTGGCTGCCCGAATGCGGATATACCAGCGGAATCGACCGGATTCTGAAGGAGCTCGGGATCTCTTATACGTTCGTGGAAGCGGCCGGCGTGCGTTACGCCTCCCCGCCCCTCCAAGAGGGCCTGATCGTCCCGCGCCTCACGCGGCACGGAGTCGCCGTCTTTCCCCGGGACCCGGAATCCTCTCTTCAGGTGTGGAGCGCTGCGGAAGGATACCCGGGGGACGAGGATTACCGGGAATACTACCGGGATATCGGCTGGGATTTGGGATGGGAATCCGAATCCGCGTGGGGCTACATCCGCCCTTATCTCCTGGCCGACGGCACGCGCGTCAACACCGGCATCAAATATTACCGGATCACCGGCCGCGAGGACCGGAAGGAGCCTTACGACCCCGAGCGGGCAGCCGCCAAAGTCCGCGCGCACGCCGAACATTTCGTCCGCTGCCGCGAGCGGCAGGCTGAGGAAGCGTTGAACCGGACGGGCGGCCTCCCGCTCATCACGGCTCCCTATGATGCCGAGCTGTTCGGCCACTGGTGGCACGAAGGCCCCGAGTGGCTGGAGACGGTCTGCCGCATGCTGAGCGGGGAGTCCTCTCGCGTCCGGCTCGTTCTGCCTTCGGAATATTTGGCCGGACAGACGACCGTCCGGGCGGACCGGATCGAAGAATCGAGCTGGGGGCGCAACGCGTCCGCGGAAGTGTGGCTGCAGGGCGGCAACGATTGGATATACCGCTATCTGCATCAAGCCGAGGAACGGATGATCCGCCTTGCGACCCATTACCGGGCGATGGCCGACCGGGACGCGCTTTCTCCTTGGGTTCGCCGCACACTGAACCAGGCTGCCCGGGAGTTGATGTTGGCTCAAAGCAGCGATTGGGCGTTCATCATGGACGGGGGAACGGTCGTCGAATACGCGGTGCGAAGGACGAAAGGGCATTTGGAACGGTTTGGCCGCCTTTGCGAAGCCGTCGAGCGGGACAAACCGGATCCGGCGTACCTCGCCGAACTGGAACGCGCATCGCCTCTATTCCCGGATCTCCGGTTCGAGGAATTCGCGTCCGTTCTTCCCCTCTCCCCCGTGTCGATTCTGACGGAAGCACAGTGGCTGGCCGTACAGGAACAGACACGCGGGCGAAGGAACGTCTTCATGTTGGCCTGGGAATACCCGCCGCACAATGTCGGCGGGCTCTCCCGCTCGGTGTACGAATTCTCCAAAGCATTGGCACGCCGGGGCGAAGCGGTTCATGTCGTGACGACCGCCCATTACGGCTCGCCTTATTTCGAGCTGAGCGAAGGGGTCTGCATTCACCGGGTGCCGGTCGTCGCCTCCGGGCCGACCGATTTCTGGGACTGGATGTTCGAAATGAACCTCGCCATGATCGATCATCTCCTGCAGTGGCTGGAGGCAGGCGGTCGCATCGATGTCGTGCACGCTCACGATTGGATGGTCTATTATACGGCAAGCGAAATGAAAAGCAGCTTCGGACTGCCGTTTGTCGCCACCTTCCATGCGACGGAGTGGGGCCGCACCGGCGGAAGGATCGAGAGCGAGCTGCAGCGGCGCATTCACAGGTTGGAATCCTGGATGGCTGCGGAGGCGGACCGAATCGTCGTCTGCAGCCGCCACATGGCGGATGAAATTCGGCGGTTGTTTGAGCCCTCGGAATCGCGGATTCATATCATTCCGAACGGAATCGATATGGATGCGGGTACGGAAACGGTTGAAACCTTCGTGGTGAAGGAAGGGCCAACGGTGTTCTATGTCGGCCGGCTCGTCTTCGAGAAAGGCGTGCACGTCCTGCTGCACGCCGTGCCTCACGTTCTCGCGCAGGTGCCGGACGCCCGATTCGTCATCGCCGGGGCGGGCCCGATGGAAGCGCAGCTGCGGGAACAAGCAGCTCCTTACGGAGACCGGGTGAAGTTTCTGGGCCATGTTGACGCTTCTGTCAAGGAAGCATGGCTGAAAGCAGCCGATGCGGCGGTCGTCCCCAGCCTGTACGAGCCGTTCGGCATCGTCGCCCTGGAAGCGATCCGTCACCGAACGCCGCTCGTCGTATCCGACACGGGCGGCCTCGCCGAGATCATCGATCACGGCGAAGACGGCTTCAAAGCGCTGCCGGGCCATGTCGATTCCCTTGTCCAGCATTTGGCGGAGACGTTGCTCAATCCCGACCGTGCCCGTTCCATGGCGGACCGCGCCTACCGGAAAACGCGGGAAATGTACGATATGCCGGTATTGGCGGAGCGCCTGTCGCGTCTCTATCCCATTCCCGATCCCAGAGGAGGTGTTTCCGTATGAAAGGCGTCATCCTGGCCGGCGGCAAAGGCACGCGGCTGCTTCCGCTCACGGGTTCGCTGCCGAAACCGATGGTTCCGCTGCTCGGCAAGCCCTGCATGGAATATACGATTTTGCTGCTGCGCAGGTATGGCATTTGCGATATCGCGGTAACCACCCATTATCGGCCGGAAGCCCTCGAGCATTATTTCGGCGACGGCAGCCGGTTCGGGGTGCGGCTCCGTTATTTCGCGGAGACCGCTCCGCTCGGGACGGCGGGCGGCTTGAAGAACGCGCGCGCGTTCCTGGACGAGCAGTTCGTCGTCGTCAGCGGGGACGCGCTCACCGACGTCGATTTGTCCGCTTTCGTCCGCTTTCACGAGACCCGGAACTCCCCTTTGACCCTGATGCTGTCCAGGGTCGCCGAGCCATGCGCTTTCGGCATCGTGCTGACCGGTCCGGAGGGACGAATCGTCCGTTTCCTGGAGAAGCCGGCTCCGGAACAGGCGTTCAGCGACACCGTGAACACGGGGATTTATGTGATGGAGCCGGAGGTGTTGGATTGGATCCCCGAAGCGTCGGCCTACGATTTCAGCCGGCAGCTTTTTCCCGAGCTGCTGGAGAAGGGAATCCCGATCTACGGGTATACGAGCAACGCCTACTGGTCGGATATCGGCACCATCCGGCAATACGTTCGCAGCCAGTACGACATGCTGGAGGGACGCATCCGGATGGACATCCAGGCGCGGCAAATCCTACCCGGGGTATACGTCGCCGGCGGCGTCAGGCTGCAACCCGGCTGCGTCGTAGAAGGGCCGGCGTTCATCGGCGAAGGCACGAGCATCGGGACGCAAGCCCGGGTCGGTCCCTATGCGGTGATCGGCAGCGGGAACCGGATCGAACGCGGTTGTCGTTTGGAGCGCGCGATCCTGTGGGATGGCAACCGGTTGGCCGCTTACACGGACGTCCGCGACTCCGTGCTTTGCAGCGGAATCCGGGCCGGCAGCGGCGCCCGGGTCCCGGAAGGCACCGTAATCGGGAACGGGGCGGTCATCGGCGGTCGTCCGGTTCCCCTTCCGGAGGCTCAGCAGATTCCGAAGACGGAGACGGAAGGATGGTTATATGCTGATTCCGATCGAATCGAAACAGATTCTATTCTGTTCCCATGATGAAGGCGACGGCACCTTCCGCCTTCATTACCGGAACGGCCGGATCCAATCGCTCGGCGTTGTGGACGGGGCGAAGCTGCAGGAGATGCTCCAGGATCAAAACCGATACGATGCGTTGATCCGGCTGATCCAGGAGGGAACGATCCCCTAAGAAAGCCTGAACGGGAAAGACGCTTGCCTCTCATCGGATGCAAGCGTCTCCTGTTACGATTTGTCCACAAGAATTGGTGCAGCGCATCGCCGATGAGCGGCTTCTTCCCGAGTTTCACGCCGACGCGCAGCATGAAATTAACCCGCCATGAACAGCGTGTCCGCCCAGCACTGCTCCGGGATCGTTTCTTGCCGACACCGTTTGCTGAAGCACCCGATCCCCGAAACGCAATGCGTTGTTCGAGAGATAGTCCATTTTGCTCAAAATGATGTCGAGGTATTTCCGGTCGTTCGTCTGTTCGTAGAGGGTGAGCAGCATGTGCCCCATCGCGCGGGTGTTCACCGTCCACCCCGGGAGACCCGCTTCGAGATATTCCTCGTACCAATCCGCCATCCGCTCCAGATAAGACGTCTCGCCTGTCACGTGAGCCAACGATGACGTCCACGGGACGCCAAAAGAAGCCGAAGCGAGGACTGGTTCCATTCCTCCGCCGCTCGCTCTCCCATTTATCCGCCAAAACCCGTTTCAGGCCAGTCCGGGTGGAACACCCGCTTCCGTAATATCGATTTATTGGCGTATACGCAAAAAAATCCCTTGCTTCGCAAGGGATTCATCTTCATAAGTATGGTGCGGTCGAGAGGACTCGAACCTCCACGGTATTGCTACCGCCAGCCCCTCAAGCTGGTGCGTCTGCCATTCCGCCACGACCGCATATTCGATTGCCGTCCGACCCAGGCGAAGCTCCCGGATCAAAAAACTGGTGAGCCATGAAGGACTCGAACCTTCGACACCCTGATTAAAAGTCAGGTGCTCTACCAACTGAGCTAATGGCTCGCATGGTGACCCGTAGGGGATTCGAACCCCTGTTACCTCCGTGAAAGGGAGGTGTCTTAACCCCTTGACCAACGGGCCATTTGCGGGTTTCCGACTCCGGTTCGTTCGGGACCCTGTTTCAGACGACAAGGATGATTATATCTGAATCCCAGGCCCAAGGCAAGCTTTTTCTCTCACTTTTTTTCATGCAAAATCTGTAAGCGCAAACCAAAGCACAAGTAAACGAAGCCCTTTATCGGGAACGATAACAACCGGAATCGATCGCCCGCCGGGTTGTCCAGGTGAAGGCCGGCGGAATCGTCACGGATCGGGATGCGGATTTGAACGTACCGGCATACGTTCCGCCAAGCAATTCCTAGAAAGGTCTTTGCGACAGCATTCCTTGGTTGGGATACCGTCCGAATATGGCAGTTTCTCGAAACCGTATGCCGGATCCATCCCGCCGCTCAACTTGAGTGGGAAACCCTCCCGTTAATTTCGGTAATTTCTCGGATTTGGGATGTTTAGTGGGAAAACCTCCCACTAATATCGGTGAAAAACTTCAATTGAGGGGATATAGCCGGAATTAGTGGGAGGTTTTCCTTCTAATCACGCGCTTGTGGCCAATACGCATAAATAGAGGGAAGTTTTCCCTTTCATCTACTTGACTTCACGGCACCCGCCCCCTCTGAGGCACCACGATCGGAGACCTGTCGACATCAGATTCACCTGTAACGCTCATGCGTGCGGCTTAACCTGTAAGTCATAAAGTCCGCTCTGCAAGATCAACAGAGCATCAACGGGGAGCGCCAGTCCCATAAACGCCCCCCTCTCGCTCCCCGAAAACCGGATGCATAGAGATAGACGTTTTATAATCGGCGGTGATTCCGAAAAGGATGGCGGATTTTATAGTTTCCGAATCACTAAGAAGAGCCTGCCGGCGCATATACCGGACAGGCTCTCTATCATGGTCACTTGTTAAGGAAACTGGCGGAGAGAGAGGGATTCGAACCCTCGCGGCTGTTACACCCTAACGCTTTAGCAAAGCGCCCCCTTCGGCCTCTTGGGTACCTCTCCATATGGCTCCCCGAACTGGACTCGAACCAGTGACAACACGATTAACAGTCGTGTGCTCTACCAACTGAGCTATCAGGGAACAATCAAAAGTGACATTGATTAATTTATCATGATCCCATAGTGAAGTCAAGCGCTGGCGTCACGTTTTTTGCTGCCAATTTTTCGAACGGAATTGCCGCCAAACGGCGGGCGCTCCCGGCGGCTCCCGGTGCCGAGCCTTCCCGTGCCGCGCTTCCGGCATCGGCTGCAAGCAGTTTGAGCCGTCCGCGGCATCTTCCGCAGGCGTACTTCCGCGGGTCCGTCTTGCGTTTGCGCGGATAAGCCTGTCCGCAATCCCGGCAGACCAGCAGGAACCGCACGGGCAGCGTACGGGCGGCTCCGGGCAGCGCTCGGCAATGCCGGGTAGCGCCGACTTGGACGAGCAGCGCCTTGAAGTCCGCGTCGCGATGCCGATATCCCTTGCCCTGCAGGTGCAGATGGTAATGGCATAATTCGTGCTTGATGATCGCCTCGGTTTCTTCCCGTCCGTATACGGCCAATTGGTGCGGACTGATCTCGATGTTGTGGCTTTTCATGAAATACCGTCCGCCCGTCGTCCTTAGCCGCGGATTGAAGACGGCGCGATGGCGGAACGGCAGTCCGAAGGCGTCCAGGGATACCTTCTCCACCCATTGCTGCAGCTGTTGGTCGTTCATTTTCCCGTCTCCTCCCGCCCTTCGGCACTACTTGAATTGTAGGCTGCGGTTGGGCTACACTGTCAAGTAGTAAAAAGAAGAAGCCCGAGGAGAAAACGCCGCCATGTCCGAGATGAGCTACCTGTTGTTCCAGCAAGAAGACGGAAGCCTGCAGTTCGTGGAGATGCCCGCCTCTCACGCGTATCAGCTGAGCGCGCTGAACTTGCGCTTGCACAAAGAGCTGTCGAAGCTAACCGCGGACAATGTCCCGAAGCTGCCGAAAGCGGTGGCGGAATGCCGCGGCCTGGAGCTGCTCGACGAATCCGTCGTTCCGGCAGGCGGCCTCGATTACGTCAACGAATTGGAGCGCGCCTTCGCCGGCGTCCGCGAGCAAGCGTATCCGCTCATTTCGCTGCTGACCGAAATCCGGGCACTTCAGGCACAGTTGGAGCAGTGGTACGAGGAAGAGGGCCTGGTTTAACGACTCGATTGGCATAGAAAGCGGCTGGCGTCCACTCCGCGTGTCGGACCTGCACGATGATACGTTCCTTCCCATATGATAATACTACAGGAAACGACGGGAGGAGGACGATTTCGATGCCGCAGTGGCTCAGCAACCAGCTGATGAGAGCGTTCCAGAAGAAAGACCGCCGGCAAATCCGTCTGCTTAACGATTGCTGGTTTTATTACCGCGCCAAACCGGAGAAGCCGAAGGACTCCGCGGGCGGCGCCAGCCTAATTCCGTGAACGGAAGCCGCCACCATAACGATAAGGCCTTCGCGTCGCCTCGAACAGCCGAGGACCCGCGAAGGCCTTTATTTCCGAATGGGGGCTCCCCCAAAAGTAATCGGAACGTGCTATAAAGCTTCGCGTCACTTTTGGGGGATTTGTTCCGTATTATTTCACTTCGTTCCAGAAAGTCACGTCTTCAATCGGCAATCGCGCGGTTGGATGGCCGGGTTTCGCCGCTTTGCCGATCGGCAACAGCATGACCGGCACGTACCGTTCGCCGAGGTTGAACGCCTCTTTGAATTTCTCGCGGTCGAAGCCGCCCATGGGGACTGTGTCGTAGCCCTTCGCGCGGGCGACGAGCATCAGCTGCATGGCGGCAAGACTGGCGTCAATCACGGCGACCTCGCGGATACGATCGGAAGGCAGCGAAGAATAGAGGGAGACGTAGCGCTCCTTGAACGAATTAGCCACGTCTTCAGGCATATAACCGGCTTCGATCGCTTGGCCGAAGACGCGGTCGGCTTTCCGGTACCCTTCGACGTCGCCTAATATCGCAATGATCGCGGATGCTTCCACAACTTGCTGCTGCGAGTTGGCGATGGGGAGGAGCTTCTCTTTCAGTTCCGGGGAATCGATGACGAGAAACCGCCACAGCTGCATATTGGCGGAAGAGGGGGCTTTGGCAGCCAGCGTCAACATTTCTTTGAGTTCTTCTCTCGAAATGACCGTATGCGGATCGTACTGGCGGACGGAGCGGCGGCTTTGGATCACTTCGAGGAAGGCTTGCTCTTGCGTTGCGGTCGTCGACATCAAATTTTCCTCCTTGGGTACGGCCTCGGCATTGCCGACCCCCTTATACTGAGTATCTTCTTACACAGTTAAAGTGAAGCAGCGCCAGACTGCGTACGATTGTGCACAGTTAAACGCGGCAAAACCTTACTGCGCAAAAGTAAACACAGTTAAAGGGATAAAAAAACGGCCGATACTGTAATGAATTTAATCACAGTATACGACCATTAACGGGAGATGTCAATCGCCTTGCCTTCCGCCGTTCCGATCGCGGTGCGCTCCGCCAACTCCGCTATCGTGTACCGGCTGAGCACTTCCTTAAGGCTTTGGTTCATTTCCTGGGTCAGTTCCTGAAACGCCGCCTTCATCTCCTGCCCGAACGGATGGGAGCCCGTCGTCTCCTTGATCCCGTAACACAGCGGATCGCCCACCTGCAGCGCCGAATAGACTTCCGCCAGCGTCACCGTCTTCGGATCGCGCTTCATGCGGTAGCCGCCGTCCCGGCCTTCCCGGGTCTCCAGAATGCCCTCGCGCGCGAGCACGGCCAATATTCTCCTCAGCAGCGTCGCTTCGGACTGCAGATAGTTCGCCAATTCGGCGCTGGGGCAGGTATGAATTTGTTCCTTCGATAAAATGACCAGTGCCTGCAGCGCCAAGCCGAACCATTTGGGATGATGGTTCCCGGTGCATTTTTCCGGATTCATGTCGCTTCTCCCTTTGCCATCTCACGGTCCCGTCGCGCGGGTCGCGATTTTCCTGCATTGTACCATGAAAACCCGGAAGCGCCAAGCGGAAGCGGCGGTTGAAAGGCGATTCCGGGTTAAGGAGATTGCGCTTACCGGGGCTTCTTCATGGTCAGGCTGACCCGGCCTTTCTTCACGTCCACGCCGAGCACCCACACGGTAACCGTGTCTCCTACGGCGACCGCTTCGGTCGGATGCTTGACGAACTTGTCGCTCAGCTGGGAAATGTGGACGAGTCCGTCGTTCTTGATGCCGATATCGACGAACGCGCCGAAGTCGACGACGTTCCGCACGGTTCCTTGCAGCTCCATGCCCGGCTTGAGGTCTTCGATATCGAGCACGTCCGTGTGGAAAATAGGAGGCGGCAGCTCGTCGCGGGGATCGCGTCCCGGCCTCATCAGGCTGTCGACGATGTCGCGAAGCGTCGGAACGCCCACCTGCAGCTTCTCGGCCACCTCTTCCGCCTTCAGGCCGCGCAGCTTCTCCTTGAGCGGCTCCGTGCCGATGGCCGCAACATCCAAATCAAGCTCCCGAAGCAGCCTTTTGACCACGTCATAGGACTCCGGATGAATGGGAGTCCGGTCCAGAGGATTGTCCCCGTCCGAGATCCGCAGGAAGCCGACGCATTGCTCGAACGTTTTGGCGCCGAGGCGGGGCACCTTCTGCAGCTGCTTGCGATCCGTGAACTTGCCGATTTCCTCCCGGGATTTGACGATATTCCGGGCGAGCGTGGCGTTGATTCCGGAAACGTAGGACAGCAAGGAAGGGGAAGCTGTGTTCACGTCCACGCCAACGTGGTTAACCGCCGACTCCACGACGCCGGAGAGGCTTTCGTCCAGCCGTTTCTGCGTCACGTCATGCTGATACTGGCCGACGCCGATCGCTTTAGGCTCGATCTTCACCAGCTCTGCGAGCGGATCCTGCAGCCTTCTGGCGATCGACACCGCGCTTCGTTCCGCCACGTCCAGTTCAGGGAATTCTTCCTGCGCGAGCTTGGAAGCGGAATAGACGCTCGCCCCCGCCTCGCTGACGATCAGATATTGCAGGTTCCGCTCGGGCATCGACTTGATCACCTGGGCAACGAATTGCTCCGTCTCCCGCGAAGCGGTCCCGTTGCCGATGACGATCAGCTGGACGCCGTACCCGCCGATGATCCGTTTGAAAACCGCCTCGGCTTCGGCCTTCTTGTTGTGCGGAGGCGTCGGATAGGTGACGGCCACTTCCAGCAGCTTGCCGGTCTCGTCGACGACGGCCAGCTTGCAGCCCGTACGGTACGCAGGATCGACGCCGAGGACGACCCGGCCCTTAACCGGCGGCTGCAGCAATAGATTGCGCAGGTTCTCCGAGAAAATGCCGATCGCGTGCTCCTCTGCCTTCTCCGTCAGCTCTCCCCGCAGTTCCCGCTCGATCGATGGAGCGATGAGCCGCTTATATGAATCCTCAACGGCCGCTGCAAGCGTATCGCGTGCGACGGACGGACCTCGAATGACGCGGCGCCGCAGCTCCTCGACCACGCGGTCCACGGGAACCTCGACCGCCACGCTGAGCACGTCTTCGCGTTCCCCCCGGTTGATGGCAAGCACCCGATGAGGCGGCAGCCGTTTGACGGGCTCGTTGTATTGGTAATACATTTCGTAAACCGATTCCGCTTCGGGGTCCTTCGCCTTGCTGTACAGCACGCCATGGTCCCAGGTGAACTTGCGCACCCAGCGGCGGATGTCCGCATCGTCGGCCCACATCTCGGCCATAATATCCATGGCGCCCTGAATCGCTTCTTCCGGCGTCGTAACGCCCTTGTCTTCCCGAACGTACTTCGCCGCCTCGGCCAACAGGGCGCCTTGCCGCGGCTGGGACAGCAGCCACTCCGCGAGCGGCTCCAAGCCGCGCTCCTTGGCGACGCTGGCCCGCGTTTTGCGCTTCTGCCGGTAAGGACGGTAGAGATCCTCGACCTCCTGCAGCTTGACGGCCTTCCGGATCGCGTCTTCCAGCTCCGGCGTCAGCTTGTCCTGCTCGCCGATCAGCCGGATCACCTCGTTCTTGCGGTCCTCCAGCCCTTTCAAATAGTTCCGGCGCTCTTCAATGGAGCGCAATTGGTTCTCGTCCAGCTCGCCGGTCATTTCCTTGCGGTACCGGGCGATAAAAGGGATCGTATTCCCTTCGTCGAGCAGGGAAGCGACCGTGCGCACCTGGGCCGGGGACAGCCCCAGCTCGGCGGCGATTTGCCGGTTCATGCGCTCGGCGGCCTCCCGCGCGGCCGTCTCCGTCGTATCCGTCATTTCCTTCCAACCTCCTTGGCAATCGACTTCCATTATAGCAGACAACGGGACAATCTTCCGCCCGAGACGGATCACGCTGGAAGCCCCGAACGCGTAGACGCTTCCGGAGGGTCCAATTAACGGAGCGTCACTAAGCGCTCCCGAATCGGTTGTAACTAACGATCGTATACGACAAAAAAAACGCCCTCGCGGGCGTTTCCCTTTAAAAATCGATCAAACCGACGCTGATCTGCAGCGCCTCGTCCACCTTGCGCATCGTCTCTTCTTCCAGATGCGTGATCTTGTCCGTCAGCCGCTGCTTGTCGATCGTGCGGATCTGCTCCAGCAGGATGACGGAGTCCTTCTCCATGCCGTGCGTCTTCGCTTCGATCTCGACGTGCGTCGGAAGCTTCGCCTTCTGGATTTGCGCCGTAATGGCCGCTACGATCACGGTGGGGCTGAAGCGATTGCCGATGTCGTTCTGGATGACGAGCACAGGGCGCACTCCCCCCTGTTCCGAGCCTACGACCGGCGACAAATCGGCATAAAACACGTCCCCGCGTTTGACGATCAAAGGCTACACCCCGCTTACGAGGCGTTCGAGCGTGCTTTCGGCATCCTCTTCGGCGTGGAACGCTTCCGATGCCATGTTCAGGTTGATTTTCGCCATTTCCAAATACCCGCGCTGCATGGCGTCGCGGATCATCCTCTTCTTGCGTTCCACCAAGTAATGCTTCATCGCTTGGCGGATGATTTCGCTCCGGTTCGTATTTTCCTTCGCCACGACGAAGTCCACCTCCCGGAGAAGATGATCCGGCAAACTGATCATAATGCGTTTCGTATGTTGGTAATTGGCCACCGAACGAGCACCCCCAAAGAATTTCCAGCCCCGAACCTAATTTCCAGTATGCATGTCACAGAATCATTCTATACGGCTTATTTCGTATCCATTCGCGATAGAGGAACGTTTTCCTGCCGATCTTCGAAAAAAACGGAAACACAATCTATCCCAGCAGCGGATTGACGACCGACACGACTTCGCCGTTCCGTACGTAAACCCTCGGAACCCGGCTCGCCACCATGCACGTCCACTCGTAGTTGATCGTCCCGAGCTTCGCCGCGATCTCCTCGGCCGTGATGGTTTCGCGGCCTTGGCGGCCCATCAGGACGACTTCCTCGCCGGGCGCCGCCTCTTCCGCTTCGCCGTCGAGACGGACCATGCATTGGTCCATGCAGATCGTGCCGACGACGGGCACGCGGCGGCCGCGGATGAGCGCCTCGGCTTTGCCGCTCAGCATCCGGCTGAAGCCGTCCGCGTAACCGACGGGCAGGGTGCCGATGAATTCTTCCCGCCGCGTGAAGTAGCGGGTCCCGTAGCTGATGCCTTCGCCGGCGGACAGCCTCTTCACGTGGACGAGCTCCGTCTTCAGCGACATGACCGGCTCCAGCTCCACCGCTCCGCGAACGACTTCGTCGCTCGGATACAGACCGTACATGCTGATGCCCAGCCGCAGCATGCCGCCCACGTGCTCCGGCAGGTCGATCCCCGCGGCGCTGTTGCCGGAATGGATCACGGAGATCGGCAGCCCGTGCCGCCGAACGTAGTCGACGACGCTCGCGAACCGCTCCGTCTGCATCCCCGTATAGGTTTTGTCCGCCTCGTCCGCGCGCGCGAAATGGGTGAACAACCCTTCCACGTCCAGCTGCGGGACGCCAAAAGCCCGCTCGAGGAACGACTCGGCGGCCGGCCCCGGCAGCAGGCCGAGACGGCCCATGCCGGAATCGATTTTGATATGCGTTTTCAGCTTCTTCGCATCCCCGGGCAATGCCGAAGCGGCTTCCAAAATATCTTCACGGTAAATCGTCACGGCTATGTCATGCTCGCGTGCAATCGGCAACCCGTTCGCGGGCGTAAATCCGAGCACAAGAATCGGCGTCCGGATGCCTGCTTTCCGAAGCTGCAGGGCTTCGTCCAGAAAGGCGACGCCCAAGTACTCCGCTCCCGCGGAGGCCGCTTCCCGTGCCGTCTCCACGGCGCCATGCCCGTAGGCATTCGCCTTCACCGACGCCAGCAGCTTCGTACCGGACGGCATCCGCTTGCGGAACGATCCGATATTGCGCGCCAGAGCGTCAAGAGAAATCTCGGCCACGGTTGGCCGATAATAGGAGTCCACGGTCCGCTCACCATCCCGATGCGTTACTGCGATAACGTAATGTTACCGGGTGCGTGCGGCACTGTCAATCGGATCGGGGCAGGCAACGTTTTCCTGCGGGCACCGGCATCGCGCATGCATGCATGTTCGAGAGGGTTCCGGCATAATACAATACGTATCCGACAGTGGCACAAGGGGGAAGATGGATCATGCCCTGGATCAAAAAGAGGTCCAAAAAAGCGTCGCGAACCCGGCTTGTATCCCTAGCGGCCATCCTCGGCTTCTTGCTGATTTTGTCTAGCGCATTCGCCTTATCCAAGCAGAACGCCGCTTCCTCCGACACCTTTCCTTCAGCTCTTTCCACCCGCGAATCTGCTTCCTTGCGTCCGTATCCGGCACGGAATCTCGATGCAAAATCCCTCATTCGGCAAAAGCAAGGATTCATCCTGATTAAACCCTCCAAGGTTGCGGTCATCGATGAAGGTTTTCCTGAAAAGAGCCTCTCCGCCGAAGAAGCCATTCATTTAGATGGAGGTGCCGGGGATCGATTCCGCAGGAGCGCATTGCTCCAGTTTGATTTATCGCAAATCAATCAAGCGCCGGTTGAAGCAGCGTATTTACGGCTGTATAACGGCGAGACGCTCGAAAATAACGCAACCCGTACGATACGAATCCGATCGCTGACGAAGCCCTGGACTACGGGTGCAAATTGGTTGACCTACGACGGCAAGCATCTTTGGACCGCCGAGGGAGGAATGGAAGACGAATCGGAATACGAAGCTGCGCAGACGGTATTCCGAATCGTGAAATGGGAGCCTTCCTGGTTCATGGATGTGACGCCGCTTGTCAAAGAATGGACCGGGGGAGCAGCGAATTTCGGCGTTTCCATCCGCGCGGACGATCGCATCTCGCTGATGCCCCCGAGCAAAGAAAATACCGGTCCGACCCTGATTGTCCTCACCAAACCGGCCGACAAAATCGCATCCGCCCTGCAAAGCCTGAAATTCGATTTCGTGGACGCCCCGTTCGCCGATCCGAATATCGGAATCGTGAACGCCCTCGTCCAAGCAGACCGCTTGGGGCTCGATCCGGCCTACCTCGAAGCATTGGAAAAGTATTACGCTTCGGTGATCGACGAACAAGGCCGATTCCGCCCGACCGCCAGATTCCAGTTCAAAAATTACTATGTCGCCGGATTCGGACCGAGCCTGCTTTATTTATATGAAAAAACCGGAAAAGAAAAATATGCCGCCGCGGTCCGTACGCTTCGCCAGTTGCTCACTCCCGAAAAAATGAAAAACGGTCTGTTCATCGAGGAAAAGCATCAATCGGTTCAAACCGAGCTCGCCATGTTTGCCATCCCCTTTCTTGCGGAATACGGCATTTCTTTCCGTGATCGGCAATCGCTCAATCTTGCGGTCGATCAGATGCTGAAATTGTTGGAAACGACGACCTGGAAAGAGGCGGATTTCTTGCCGAATACCTATGTCTATGAAAAGGGGGGCATTGGAAAAGGATGGGCGCGAGGAGTTGGATATTTATTCGCCGGATTGGGCAAATTGCTCAGCTACGAGGAAGTCAAGGAGCATCCCCGCTATTCCGACTTGGAGAATTCATATAAACAGCTTGCTTCCACGCTCTTTAAGTACCGTACCGGCGGGATGTGGCGCGGACTCCTGCAGCTCCAGACGAGTCCTGCCGATACTTCAGGCTCGTCTCTACTGGCGATCGGATACGAGTACGGCGTGCGGAACGGGATTCTGAAGCCCGAATCGTATCGCATCGTAGATGAAGCGTTGGATGCGATCACGAACTACTCCAAAACCGGACTGGATTTGGGGCAATCGTTCCCTCCCAACCAGGATCTGACGTATCGCACGACGAATTTCGGTGCCACGCGCCATGCCTTGGGATACTGGCTCGAGCTCATTACGTTAGTCGCCGGACGATAGATCGATAAAACGACGATGCTCCCCCCGTCGAATGGCTCGAAAGAATCGAGCACATCGAACCAACGCTGCCGACAGATTTGCTACACGGCCCACAAATGAAGGTGTTCGAAGAATGTGTCGACAGCCGCAGAAAAAATAAGCCCCTCTGCTCCAAAATGAAGCAGAGGGGCTTTTCGCTTATGCTAGAGGATCAAGGATTCGTCGTCGCGCTTACGATGTTCGAGCTGCCCGCATTCGTGCCGCCGGTGACATACAGCTTGAATTTGTACTCGGTGTTCGGCGTAAGGCCCGTCGCCGTCGCGATTGAGGACGCCGGCGGGATCGAAGCGATCGCAGAGCTCCACGTCGCGCCGCCGTCCGTCGATTTCAGCAGCTTGATGCCGGTCGCTCCCGATGCCGCGGTCCAGCTGAACGTGACGGATGTCGAGGTCTTCGAGCTTACCGCAAGCGTCGAGATCTGGCTGCCGGAAGCCGCGGCCGTCGTTACGCTGACCACATTCGAGCTGCCCGCATTCGCTCCGCCGGTCACGTACAGCTTGAATTTGTACGCCGTGTTCGGCGTCAGCCCCGTCGCCGTCGCGGTCGTGGCCGAAGGCGGGATCGAAGCGATCGCAGAGGTCCAGGTCGCGCCGCCGTCCGTCGATTTCAGCAGCTTGATGCCGGTCGCTCCCGATGCCGCGGTCCAGCCGAACGTCACGGATGTCGAGGTCTTCGAACTCACCGCAAGCGTCGAGATCTGGCTGCCGGAAGCCGCGACTGTCGTCACGCTGACCACATTCGAGCTTCCCGCATTCAAGCCGCCGGTGACGTACAGCTTGAACTTGTACGCCGTGTTCGGCGTCAGTCCCGTTGCGGTTGCCGTGGATGCCGACGGCGGGATCGAAGCGATCGCCGTGCTCCATGTCGCACCGCCGTCCGTCGATTTCAGCAGCTTGATGCTGGATGCGCCCGATGCCGACGTCCAATGGAAGGTCACGGCCGTCGAGGTCTTCGAACTCACCGCAAGCGTCGAAACCGGAGCGTTAGCCGCGCTGGTCGTCACGCTCACCACATTCGACGAACCCGCATTCGATCCGCCGGTTACGTACAGCTTGAATTTGTACGCCGTGTTCGGCGTGAGGCCGGTCGCCGTCGCGGTCGTTGCCGCCGGCGGGATCGAAGCGATCGCAGAGCTCCACGTCGCGCCGCCGTCCGTCGATTTCAGCAGCTTGATGCTGCTTGCTCCCGATGCCGCCGTCCAGCTGAAAGTCACCGATGTCGAAGTTTTCGAACTGACCGCCAGCGTCGAGATCGGAATGTTGGCCGCGTTGGTCGTCACGCTCACCACATTCGACGAACCCGCATTGGCTCCGCCGGTGACCTCCAGCTTGAATTGATAGGCTGTGCTCGGCGTGAGGTCCGTTAGCGTTACCGTCGATGCCGAGGGCGGAATCGAGGCGATCGCGGTCCACGTCGTGCCGCCGTTCGTCGATTTGAGCAGCTTGATGCCGGTCGCTCCCGATGCCGCCGTCCATTTCAGCGTCACCGCGGTCGAGGTCTTCGAGTAGACCGCCAAGTCCGCAATCGGAGCCGCCGACCCGCCGATGCCGACCTCTGCCCAAGCTTCCGCCACTTTGGACGCGATGACGGATCGCTGGCTTTCCGTGATTCCGGTCAAATCGTCCACCGATAAGAGGAAGCCGTTTCTGGCATCTTCGAAATTCGAAGTCGGAAGCAGGTAGTTTTTATTGGCCGCATAAGTCACTTTTCCGAGAATGGACCTTCCGTTCAGGCCAATGCCTGCCGCATCGATCTTCGTCGCGATCAAGTATGCGGCATGATTCGGAATTCCGCTGTTAATGTGAACGCCGCCGTAATCGTGGGCTGCATCGTTGGGCAACTCAACGAAATCGTCCATATGTGCCGGTTGATCATACCATTCGGGGTTTTCCAAGCTTCGGAGCGTATATCCGGTATCTTCCCCGATGAGCCAATCATCCGAATCGATCACGGCCGCCATAATATCCGAGATCGATTCGTTCAGGGCCCCCGGCTGATCATGATACTCCAACCCGCTGTCATATTGCGTTACGCCATGCGTCAATTCATGAGCAATCACATCGAAGCCGCAGGCCAAGCAGTCGAACCCTCCATTGGCGCTGCCCGATCCGTCACCGTAGTACATCGCCTGCCCGGACCAAAACGCGTTATCGTAGGGATCGCCGTTCGAATAATAGACATGGACGAAGCTGAACACTTCCATGCCGTTTCCGTCTATGCTTTCCCTGCCATAGTTGGATTTATAGAAATCATAGACTTTCCCGGCATAGTCATGCGCGTCTACCGCTGCCCGGTAATAGTTTTCGGGATACGTATTCGCGGGATTGCTGTCCTTGAAGGTCTTGCTATTGCTGCCCACGGTATAGCAATATTGTTCATTGCACTCATTGATATCGAACGTCGCGACGACACCCGCATCCGTGTAATCTTCCAACCTGTAGTTCGAAGAGGAATATTCCGTGATTTGGATGGGCTTCGCCGTGCCGTTGTAACCATATCCCGTACCGGTTGCCGGAGCGGCAAAGTTCAAGGTATTGAATTTATAAACGATTTCCCCGGTATGGGCATCCACGTATCCCGTCCAATTGCCGAATTCGGGAACCATGAAGTTCAATCGGACTTGATAGGCAAGCACGTAACGATCCCCGTCCGGATAGAGGAACAGCTCGCTCGTCGGTTTCGGATACTGAACCGGGCCCAGCTTCGTCTCCAGCTCGATTTTCGCTCCCAAGTCTTTTTCCAGATCCGATTGGAGCGCCGCTATCGCTTCTTCCCCCGTAAGATCCGGTGTCGTATCGACCGCTCCCGTCTCCGGTCCCTCGGAGGTTTTATCTTGGATGGCATAGACCACTCGCGAGGCGTTCAAATTCAGTTGCATGTACTTCCCGTAAACGGGGATCCCGTCGATCGTTTGCTGGAGAAAATAGTGCGATTTCCCTCCGGTGCCGCTGACGATTTTGTTGATCTGAAAAGACTGCGTTGGGGTGCCTGCGAGACTGGCGATCGGCGTCGTTCTTCCTTCGGCGAACCGAATGACGTCTTGATCGGTCGCCAGCACGTCGGACAAGATCCCTTGCGAGAATGAAGTACGGTCAGCCATCGAGCCGGCACCGGAAGATCGGCCTGGATTGCCCGATGCGAATGCCAAGCTGGCTTGCACAAGACTGAGGACAAGCAGGACTCCGAATACAACTTTCCATTTCCGCTTCCCTCTCCGTTTCCCCATTGAAGAGCCTCCCATGTCATTAGTTCGCCAGCCGTTCCCTTGCCGTCAACAGTTCCATCCAGAAGCCGAAAGCGTGCTGGGTCATCGATAGATCCTCATACGTGTACACGAGATCTTGATTGCCAGGGTAGGCTTCTCCCAGATCGGCCCCCGTCATCGACAGATCCGTGACTCCGCGAAGCGCACGATCCACAACGAATTGATCCGAGGGCGGCAATAAGCCGGCGGCGATTCCGTACTGAAAACCGGTCGCGATCAGCGAGGTTCCGGACGATTCCAAAGGCGAGTTCGGGTCGTGGATCAGGTTCCTCCACAATCCTCTTTCCGTTTGATATTGCTTTAAAGACGCTGCCAGCCGAACGTATCGCGCGGCCAACTCTCCGTACCGTTCGTCGCCGCGGATGCCTTTGGAATCGACCAACTTCCCCATGCCCCCGAACAAATACCCGATCCCCCTGGCCCAGCCTTTGCCTGTTTTCGTGTACTCGTCGATCAGGGTATAAGGAATGCCGTCGGTCTGGTCCTTCATCAGAAGATCATAGAGCTTCAATATTTGATCCATTGCCAGACGGGTAGAGGCTTCGTCGTGAAAGCGATCGCCGTATACGGCCAGAAAGGCAAGACCCAGATAGGAGAGCTCCGACTGGATCGCGCCGTAAGGACCATCCGTGAAAATTCCGTCCCGCTGACGCAATGAATCGAACATCCCGCGCAGCTTCACGGCCGCCTTCATGAACTTTTCGTTGCCCGTCTTGTCGTACAAATAGATCAACGAACTGCCGAATACCGCTTTGTAATAGCTATCCAATTTCGCCGCGAACCGGATCAAGGTCCCATCGTGCGCAATGTAATAATCGAAGTGGTTCTCTATCGCTTCGATAAATTCGTTTCCGAGACCCAGCTTGGCTGCGTTCATCTGTGCGTTGATGATGCCCGAATGAGGGTCCGACCATGGCCCCAGCGTAAATCTCGACCCCAACGCGTCCAGCGCCGCGGCCCATTTCTCCTCGATGGATAAATCGGGCTGCATCACGACGACCAGAGACGGCTGCGTACCGCTTCGGGGCGGGTTAAACAGCGACATCGCCATGTCTGAGGCCAGCATAAAGCCGTTATTAACCGTGCTTTTACGGAGCCAGGCCCGGACGGTATCCGTGACATCCAGAAACCAGACCGGCTCCCAGCTGTTGATGCGGAACACGGTTTGGGAAGCAAGGAATCTCGCATCGCGGTCTCCGCTTGCCCCAGGCCGTTCCCAGCGGCGCGCTCCGTCGAAGGTATCCCACGTGGCGTCCGGCGTCCAGGGTTTTCCGGCTTCGTACACATAGAGCGTTCTGTACGCGTTGATCTCGGCGGAGGTACTGTTCACCAGTCGCAAATAGGCTTTGTAAACTTGTTTCCCTTCCAAGGCGGCAAGATCGAAATGCAGCAAACCTTTCTTCCTATCCCCTTCTTTCGATTCCAATTTGAGGTTGTATAGGTCATTCCCGGGTGCATCAGGTTTGGATTGCCGGATCGATGCGCTTCGATCGCCATTCAGCAGCAGGGTTTTGCTCCGATTCAGAATGGCATTCAGCTTCACCTTCGGAAGCGGAGGACTGCTCAAATAAACGGTGTTGTTTCTCCATTTCACGTCCAAGCCGAACATTTCGGCCATGAACCTTACGGGGACCATGACCGACTGCCCATGCAGGTAAGCCCCCGCTTCGATGGATGCGTGCTTTCCGTCCACGAGGATCGCGGTGCTCTGCAAAGGAAGGAGGATATGATGCTCCCCCTTGATTTCGACCGTCTTGGCTCGCGCGTTCCAGATGACCTCCTGCTTGATCGCCTCCGAAACGAGACGGAGGGGAACGAACACGCGGTTTTTGAGGATTTGGGGTTCGACCTCGCTGGCCAACGGGATTCCATCCAGAACGATCCGAGTCGGATCCCGGGCTTTAACCGAAGCCATCGGATGAACCAGCGACAAGAGCATGGCGATCGCGAGAAGCAGGTTAATCGACGGTTTCAACGGAAACTCTCCTTCCCGCCAGCTTTAACCTCGCTTTTTTCCATTGCTCCAGAACGAGGGATAGCGTTTGAACCTTCAGCAGCATGCAGATCGCCAGAAACAAGACCATCATGACGGCCGCTTTCAGCACGAAGCTGACCCCATCGGCACCGGCAAAGCCGCTCACCTGTATGACATCGCGGCAGAAATACAGAATGGAAGCCGTGAGGATCAGCGCGGCG
Source organism: Cohnella sp. CFH 77786 (assembly GCF_019400745.1). Lineage (GTDB taxonomy): Bacteria > Bacillota > Bacilli > Paenibacillales > Paenibacillaceae > Cohnella. The sequence goes on from NZ_WJIB01000008.1 coordinate 294,644, forward strand.
ATGAGCTTGGAGGTCTCAAACCGGCGGCCGGCGGCTCCGAGCCCGAGCTTCCGGCGGATCAAGTAGTCCAAGAGGAAGGAGGAAACCACATGGGCAACGGAAGTTCCGATGGCGATTCCGATGATGCCGAACTGTCGAACCAGAACGACACTGAAGAGGATATTGAGACCGACCGTGAAAAATGCCGCGTACATCGAAACTTTGGTTAAACCCATGGAAATGAAAGCGCGGTTGTAAATTTCCCGGAGCGCGATTCCCATCATGGCCAAGGAGAAAAACCGCAGAACGCTGCCCGTAACCGCCGTATCTTGCGCCGTAAATTGGCCTCGCTCGAAAAGAATCCGGACGAGGTCTTCGGCATAGACGAAAGTAAAGATGACAAGCGGCGACAGGATGAAGATCATGACGGATTTGGCGTTATGCAAGAGCGCGGCAAATTCTCGACGTCCGTCATGTTTGGCCATCAGGCTTAGCGTAGGAAGGAGTACGCCCGCGACGGATGCAGCCAACATTTGCGTAGGCAAATGGTTGATGCGGGTCGCGAAATTCAGCGCGGAAATGGCGCCTTCCTGAAGACCGGATGCGAGGATGCGGTCTACGATCACGTTGATTTGCGTCACCGAGCTTCCGATCACGATCGGCAGGATGGTCAAGGCAAAATAGCCGGCGACCTCTTTGTTGAAAGACAGCGTCCAAGAGGCCGGCTTGATTTGTCCTCTGAAACCGGGAAGCTGAATGAACGCCTGGGTAACGGCTCCCAGTACGGTGCCGGCGACAAGCGCATAGATGCCGAAGCTGGGGTAGAGCAGCACGATCATCAGAATGATCGAGAGATTATAAGGAATGCCGGTGAGAGCGGGCAATAAAAAACGGTTCCCGTAATGGAGCAGGCCCGTCAGATAACCCGCAAGGGCCATGAAAATAATCATAGGGAGCAGCCAATCGGACAACTGCACGGCCAATCGGTACGTGTCGGGATCGAATCCCGGAGCCAGGAGCCGAACCAAATAAGGATTGAGAAGCAGAAGCAGGGACGAGACGGCAAGCGAAAAGACCGCGATGAGCGTAAAAAGGGTTTGATTGACTATCCGCGGCTGCAGATGATCGAATTTGGTTTTGGTGACGACGGTCGTGCTGATGATGGCCGTGCTGATGACGTTGAAGATCATCCAAGGAATCGTGCTGGCTATGAAAAAAGCGTCGACCGTTTTGCTAAGTCCGTAATACCCTGCGGTAAACATTTGGCTGACGAAGCCGATCAGTTTCGTCAAGGTCATCCCAGCGAAAACAAGCGCGCTTGCCCGTACGAGGCTTTGGGCGCCGCTCATGGCGAGACAGCTTCCTTCTGCCTGGTCATCTGAAGCAGGAACCGGATGTTTTCCAGCGCGCGGAGCCTTTCCCGGTGCACCTCCCGCTCCAATTGCCGGCCGATCTGCTCCTTGTTCCGCTCCATCATGACGGCTTTCCGAACGCACTCGTTGACGATTTGTTCATAGGTCATCCGTTTGAAATCGAGAATGCAATCCTCCTGCTTCAGCCGTTTGCCCACGAGCCCGTGAAACTTGTTTCCGGTCGCGATGCAAATCGTCGGCACTTGCTGCGTCATGCCGGCAATGGCGGCATGCATCCGGCTCGCGATCAACACGCGGCAGCGGGAGATGAGAAACTTGAGCTGGTCCGAAGGCAAATCTTCCTCCAGAAGTTTCACCTTCCCGCGAGCCTCGGGAGAAAGGAGGGACATCATCTCCCTCGCGGCCGACCGGTCGTCTTGATAGGGCCGGATCACATGAGGGATCGTGATGATGTGGTAGCCGTGCTCGACCGTTAAATGTTCGGCGATTTCGGCCATGCACTCGATGTAGGACTTCGTCATGCTGGAGGCCGCCCACGATTTCATCAACGAGCTGACGGACAGCCCGATCGTCGGATGCCGGGTCATCCATTCCAGATGCGCACGGAGACCGGCATCGTCAACCGGGCGGCTTCGTTGCAGAAGGGCCATATCTCCCGTCCGGATCACGTTCCCGATCCCGATCGACTCGCAATAGGCAGAGGAAATATCTTCCCTGGCCGCCAGCTTATCCACGCGTTTCAGAACATACCGGGCAAGCGCCCTGCCGAGCGGGCTCTTGAACGGACCCAGCGTCTGGGCGCATACGAATACCGGAATCCGGTTGCGGATGCCGATCTGAAGCGGCAGCAGCCTCCTGAGAAGCTGAAACAATCCATAATCTTCCGTCAGGCTGTCCCCGTTGAGATCGACGATCGCATCGTAGGATTGGAAAGCCTTATCGTAGGGCGTCTTGAACCCCAGCAGGCTCATGGCAAGCAAAAGCAGCTCCTTCGCATAATGCCGCTTCCGAATGTTCGGCGCCATCCAAGGAAGCCTGTCGACTTTGATTCCGTCGTATCGCTCGTACATCGCTTTATCCGAGGCATAGAACTTCGAGGAGAGAACCGTGATCTCATAGGGACCGGGAAATTGCTCTTTCAACCCTTGATGCAAGCCGATGACCATACCCATGCATCCTTTATTGAACGTCAGAGGCTCTCCGGAAACGAGAATCCGAATCATCACCCATCTCCTATCCTTCCGGTCTGGAAATCTCTTTCAAAAACATCAGCAAGAACTTGCTGTCGTTGATCACGTAACGCCGGAACATCCGCTTGGGATCCATGATCAGCCGGTAAAACCACTCGAGATTCGCTTTCTGCAGCAGCAAGGGAGCCCTCTTCTGAACGCCGGCAATATAGTCGATCGCTCCGCCGACCCCCATCATCACGTTCACGTTCAATTCGTTTTTATGCTTGAATATCCATAGCTCTTGCTTGGGAGCACCCAGAGCGACCAGCAAAATGTGCGGCTGCGCGCGGTTGATGTTATCGACGATGATCCGGTTTCGCTCCGGGCTTTCCAACTCGGAAGGGGAAGGAGAATGGTATCCCGCGATAAGGGCTTCCCCCCATAACTCCCGTACTTTCCTGAGAGCGGTCTCCACCACGCCCGGCTGACAACCCAGAATGTACACGCTCGTTTGCTTCTCCCGGCTTCGCCTCAGAATCTCAACCGTTAAATCCGCGCCGGTCACCCGTTCCGCGATCGGGGGAACCCCCTTTTTCCACTTGGAGGTCAGCACGATCGGGAAACCGTCGGCTACTTTGTAGTCCGATTCGGTCAACGCTTGTTCGAAAAGCGGATTCCGACTCGCGATGACCAGATGGTCGACATTGACGGTATGAAAAACTTTTTTCTCCGATCTCCTTACGGTGTCGTAAACGAGAGCCAGCGTTTCGTCCCGGGTCGAGGTTAAGAAGTCGATTGCGTAAAGGTTGCAGAGCGCATTCCTCATGCCCTCTCTCCTTCCCTGTTCACCAAATTCACGGCGAGACCGGCCGACAGCATGAAGAGTACGTTGGCATGCGGAGTAAACGCGTTTTCTTGAAAAATCGAGCCGATGAACAAGCTGAAAGCGGCAGCGCTCATCATATACGCGAAAGCCCTTTGGAGCGGATCGGATACCCTTCCCGCCTTCTTGTATAAAGAAAAGCTCACGCCCATGAAAAACAAAGTCATCAGAAGCAAACCGGGAATTCCCAGTTGATAGGTCATGCTCGCGAGCGCGCTTTCGCCACCCGAACCGAGCCAGTCGACCCCGGAGCCTCCGAGTACCCTCGAATAGTTCCCTCCCACGCCGATTCCATTGCCGAGCGGGTAATCGAATACATTCGAGAACACGGAGGCGATGGCGACGAAATGATTATCCGCGGAACCCGAAATGAAGCTTTTCGTCCCTCTGTAGGCAAGGAAAACGAGAAAGGCGGCAACTCCGCATGTTTTCCAATACGCCTTGTCTGGAAACCGGAGGAAGACCACCGTGGCGCAGCATGTGATCGCGAATGCGAGAATGCCGCCCTTGCCGAACGTAAGGAGGAAAGCTCCCGCATTGAAGACGAGCAGTGCCGCCAGCAGCGGTTTTTTGGAAGCGGACATCCACGTTTTCACAAACAGCAGGCTTGCGGGAATCACGTAGAAATAGCTCAGATTCACCGGTTCCATGTAGAAGGACACTAATCTCCGCGGCTGGAAATGCCCCAGCACGGTATACCACATGAGCGGCAGGCCGTTCCGAACCAGTTCGTGATACCGCTCGCCGGTCTTCTCCATATAAAGCCGGCTTACGTGAAAAACTTCTTCCCAGAAACGGTTGGTGAAGAACGTCAGCTCAATCAGGCCGAAGAACGATAAGGCGCACATGGCGGCCGTCAGGAAGTAAAAATAGTGCTTGAAGTTCCCCGGCCTCAGGTCGACGATTCTGCCGATCCCGTACAAGACAAACAGCATGACGAAGTTTCTTATGTACGCTAAGGAAACATTGAGCGGGGCATCCGTCAGGACAAAGCTCACGAGGACCCACCCTAAAAAAAACAAGATTACCCATTCGTGCATGGCGATTCCGGATAAAGAAAGCTTCACCGCGTTTCCTTTTTTGAGGAGGAGAAACGCGAACGCGATTCCCGACACAAGCTCCTTGGTCAGCAGAAGCAGCAATTCATTCACGCTATGTTCGGAATGGACCCAGTTGCCTCCGACTCCGATCACGAAATATTGAACCATGACGACGAAAATGAGGAGCAAGACGTTCAAGAAGGGGTAGTTGAGGGAGAACGTAAACGTACAGCAAAGAACCATGACCGCGAACGAAACGATGCCCAGATAAACAAGGGAACTCGATAAAGCCTGCGACAGGAGCAGCAAGGACATCAGCGCCATGGCCGAGAAGACGAAGATGACCATCGCGTGATGACCGGAACCCGTTTGCAGCCGGTGTTCCAATCCCTTATTCCTCCGCGCCGTAATATTCGTAATAGTAGTTGTTCGGATCGCGCTTCTTGTCGTTGATGACAACGCCGAGAATTTTCGACTTTACGTAATCCAAGCTGTTTTTCGCCTTCAAGGCGGTTTGTTGTTTCGTTTTCTCCGCGCGGACGACAAGGACAACCCCGTCGCAATACGAGGAAATGATGATGCCGTCCGGCACGACGAGCAGAGGCGGGGTATCGATAAAAAGGTAATCGAAGTGGTTCAGCAACTCTTTGATGAGGTCTCGCATCTTATTGGAGCCGGCGATTTCCGAAGGATTCGGCGGTATGGGACCTGAAGTCAGGACGGAGAGACGATCGACAAACGTGGGATGGATGGCTTCGTTCCACTCTTTCTGGCCGGACACGACGCTGGACACGCCGACGCGGTTGGAAAGATGGAACAGATGGTGCAAGCTCGGCTTGCGCAAATCGCAATCGATCAGCAGGACTTTCTTGCCATCTTGCGCGTAGGCCACGGCCAGATTGGAGATCGTCGTCGTTTTGCCGTCCCCGGCTTGGGAAGAAGTCACCATGATGACGCGGTTCTGATTGTCGATCGAGGTGAACTGGATATTGGTGCGCAGCGTGCGGTAAGCCTTCGAGATCGGGGAAGTCGGGTTCGCATGCGTAATCAGCCGATTCCCGCTCCCAGCCGATCTTGACCTGCGCTTATTTCGCCTCAACATAGGATTTTTCACCTGCCAGCAGGGATGGTTTGGGCGTCACGTATAGGTTGGACTTCGGATCCCCTTCGCGTATTCGGCCGATGACGGCCAAGGTCGGCAGCTTCAGCACTTGCTCGACTTGCGCTTCATCCGCAATGGAATCATTCAGATAATCCAAGAGCCAGATGAGGCCCACACCGAAAATCAAAGAGATGACCAAGCTGATGGATACGTTCAGGAACAGATTGGGCGATATGGGGCCTTTGTCGCCGTCGACCTTCGCTTCGTTCAAAATCGTCACGTTATCGACGTTCATGATTTTCGGAATTTCTTCTTTGAACACGGTGGAAATGGTATTCGCCAATCGGGCGGCCTTGACGTAGGAATCTTCCACGACGGACAACGTCATCACTTGCGAATCGTTTGCCGAACTGACGGTTACGCTGTCGATCAACTCGTCGGCCGTCACCCCGAGATTCGGGAATCGGCTGGCGACTTTCTCCATGATCGCGGTCGATTTAATGATTTCCTTATAGGAATTGATCAACATGACGTTCGTATTGACCGAGTTCCAGTCGATCGTTTGAATTCCGTCTCCGTAAGCGCGGGATTGGTTCACGATCAGCTTCGTCGAGGCTTCATAGGACGGAGAAATCAACAGCGCGGTGCAAATGCCCGTTCCGGCCGTCGCGATCGCGACGATTCCAAGCAGCAGCCCTAGTTTGTTTCTTATCAAATCCAGGTAGTGTTTTAATTCCACCCGTTACCCTCCTGTCATGAAGATGAAGATTCGATCAATAACCGCTTGATTTCGTCATGGATTCGTTCGCGCTCCTGATCGCTCACCAGAAAGTAATACACGCCGTTGATCATCGTTCCGCGGCCTTTGATTTCGGTGCTTTCGATTTCGGAAATCCGGGTTCGGTACTTCATGATCAAATCTTGCATTTGATCGAACGTGAGGTTGGTTCGGACATGATTCTCGACGTTTTTCAGCAAGTCAGGCAGCTGCCATAGGCGATCCCACTGTTTGGCCCGGCGGAGGACATCGGCCACGATTTGCCTCTGCCGCTCGTTGCGGCCGAAATCGCCGCGGGGATCGTCATAACGCATCCGGGAATACTTCAGCGCCTGTTCCCCGTTGAGATGCTGCCTTCCTTCCGGGAAGAAGAATCCCTCATAGGAGAACGGGAACTGATTGTCGACTTCTACTCCCTCCAGGTCGTCGATCACGGTCTTGAACCCTTCCATGTTCACTTCCACGTAATAATCGATCGGCATGTCCAGGAAATGCTCCACCGTCTCCATCGACCCTTCGATCCCGTCGTAAGCGTAAGCATGGTTGATTTTGTCCTGCCTGCCTATGCTGGCGATTTCGGTTCTCGTATCTCGGGGAATATTGAACATCAGTACCTTCTCCAGCTTCGGATTCACGGTCACGATCAGAATCGTATCGGAGCGTCCCCTGTCCCCCCGCCGTTCATCCACGCCAAGCAGCATCACCGTAAACGGACTTAGCCGGCCCGTGTCGATCTTCTCCGGCAAACTCTGCACTTCTTTATCCTGGCTCCTATACTTCGGTTTGTCGGGAAGAGGCGCATATACTTGCTTCGCCGTATGCTTTAAGGAGAAATAGGAGTATCCTCCAAGACCGGCCATCCCCAGCAGGAGCAAAGCCGCCAAACCGGCGCTAATCCAAACCCATTTTTTCATGACGGTTAACCCTCTCCACTGGTCGATCCGGGAATGCCTTTCAGGAAAAAATCCGCCATTTCCGATTTCCGCGGCGAGCGGAAGCTGTTTCCCGGATCGGCAAGTTATGCAGCAATCTGTCCGCGTTCTCCTTCAGCGACTCCGCGAATCCCTTGCCGATTTCCTCCGCGGCGGATTGGTAAGCGGCTTTCAAATCGCAGCCGCGCCGCTCCGGATGATGGGCGTCCGAAGCCATCAGATGTATCGAACCGTCACGGCACATGCGCAGCGCGGTTCGTTTGACCAGGGGGCCGAATTTTCCCCGAAGCGAATGGCCGGTCACTTGACCAAGCGCTCCGCATTCCGTCATGGCCGCTAGCCGATCGGGATGAACGATGAAATCCGGATGCCGCTCGGGATGCGCGATGACGGGAACCAGACCGCGGATCTTCAGTTCATGGAACAACTCCCGCAGCTCGCTTGGATTCGAATCGGCGGAAAGCTCGATCAGCATATACCGGGTGGAAGCCAGCGTCAGCAGCTCGCCGGCGTCCCATTCGTCGATCAACCGTTTCGTAACGCGAATCTCGAGTCCGGGCAGCACTTGAAGGGAAAGTCCGGCTTCCCGGATTCGCGCATTCGCGGCTTCCACCGTTTCAATAACCCGCGTTGCGGATTGCAAATCATGCCCGTTCCGGTGATGAGGCGTCGCGATGACGGCCGTCACGCCTTGCTCCGCCGCTTGTTTCGCCAAGGCGAGAGATTCCTCCGGCGTTGCCGCTCCGTCGTCCAATCCGGGAAGCAGATGGCAGTGAATATCGATCATGGTCTCTCCGGTCACTCCAATCGAACGTCTGATACAATATGTATCAAACATTCTTGTGGTTTATGCTTCTTTTGTAGCTTGCAAATCGATTTGATGGACGAAGAGCCGGCCTTCGCCGGCCGGCTCTTCCCTGTTCCTATTTACCCGTAGACTCAACCATGGATTGCGCCACCCGGACCATGTCTTCCTGCGGCAAATCCGCCGTCGTGAGCCGGTATTCGACCCCGTCGTAGCTCCAGGTCAACGTCTGCGTCCCGTCGCCGGAGAGCAGCCCGACCGTGAACCCGAGATCCAGCACGATGCCTTCGCTGGCCGAAGCCGCTTGCGCTTTGGCGACCCGCTCCGTAATCGTGAAGTCGTACGTGCCGGTGTAGCGGATCATGACGCCCATCGTATCCCCGAGCTGCACGTCCTTCTGGTCGACGTACGTGACGCCTTGAGGCAGAGCATCGGGATCCGGCTCGATCACGGCAGGCAATTCCCCGGCGTCTGGAGCCGGAGCGGCCGCGCCTTCGTCTTTCGGAGCGGCGGAAGCTTCCCCCGTCTCGTCCTTGCCGGCTTGAGGCGAATCGGAGCCGGTCGTTTGCCCCATGTTGCTGGCCATATCGAACGCTTTGCCGTCGAATTTCTTTCCGAAATCGAAGCTGTCGAAATTGACCTCGACCATCAGATTGTTGTTCGTGTCCGTGACCTGGACTTGCTTCGGCGCGTAGTTGTCCTTGGCGAGCCAGATCTTCTGCCGGGCGAACGAACCGTTCTGGTAATTGCCGGCCATGACATCGAACACGTAGGCATCCTTATCCTTCGTGAATTGCCGCGAATTGTCCACCTTGATGCTCTGCACGAGCGTCTGGTACAGGTAGACCTGGCCTTGGTTGTCCGGCCAGTCGCTCTGGAACCGGTAGCTCTTGTTCAAGCTCGGCGTCAGGACGAACACGCCGTCGTCGTTGCGGAGCACGATCTGGGTAATGTCGCGTTTCTCGTTCGTGAGCGCGATCCGGTAAAACTTCGGCTTCTGGTACCACACTTCCACCTTGTAGTTCAGCGGCTGCTGCCCGGTATGCAGGGTCATCGTGCCGCTGGCTTGGTAGCTTTCCATTTTGTCCATCACTTTGTCCAGGTCCTTGACGATCGAAGTCGCGTCTTTGCTCCCGCATCCGGACAGGATAGCGGTCAACGCCAAGACAACGGCAACGATCCATGGGATCCGTCGACGCATTCGCTCCACCCCTCATCACATTGGTTAATCCATGGTTCATGTCTATGAGGGGACTTGGCCGATTATGCAGACTAGCATGACGAGCCTGACAAGCACGGCAAACCCGGGCCGAAGGGCGGATAGACCGACCCGGAGCAATTAAGGATGGCGCGAACTTCGCCGCCTGGTATATTCTTGTAACAGGAAATCCGCAGGTTGTTCTGCGGCAGGAGGCTCTCATCCCATGACCATCAAAGTGCTCATCGCGGACGACAACTCGTTCATTCGGGAGGGCATGAAAATCATCCTGTCCAGCTTCGGGGATTTCGAGGTGTCCGGCACGGTCTGTGACGGAGCGGAAGCGGTGGCGTTCTGCGAGAACAATGAGGTCGACGTGGCGCTGCTGGACGTGCGGATGCCGAACATGAACGGCGTCGAGGCGGCTCGCCTGCTGATGGAGCGTACGAAGGTCAAGCCGCTCATCCTCACCACCTTCGACGACGACGAATTCGTTTTGGAAGCCGTCAAAGCCGGGGTGAAGGGCTATTTGCTCAAAAACAACGATCCCGAAAGGATCCGCGACGCCATCAAGAGCGTGTACAACGACCATCACGTGCTGCAGGACGTCGTGCTGGACAAAATCAAATCGAATCTCCTGGCCGGCGGATCCAAACCGCCGGAGACGGCAGCGGCCGAGCCGCCTGCCCGATCGGCCTCCGAGCCCGTCCGTTCCGTCATGTCCGGGAAGATCGACCGGAGCTTGTTCACGGAGCGAGAGCTCGAGGTCATGGCGCAAATCGCGAGAGGGCTGTCCAACAAGGAAATTTCGAAGAAGCTGTTCCTCTCCGAAGGGACGACCGCCAACTACATTACTTCCATCCTGAACAAGACGGGCCTCGAGCACCGCACGCAAATCGCGATCTATTATTTGACGGGCGAAGTGCCGACGTCCGAAGAATAGGAGCGGAAAGGCGCATGGACGTTTGGCCGATCGGAAACAAGGCGGTTTTGCTGGGCTTTATCGCCCTGTCCGCGCATTATCGCGGCTATCCGCACGACGCTTGGCTCATTCTGGCATTCTTGCTGTACCTGAGCCTGAATATCGCGATTCCGCTGTTCCGGAGGACGGGACCGCAGCTGGCGCTTGCCGCGTTGTCGGCCGTGCTCGCCATCGCCTGCGCTTGGCGGCTCGATCCGCTCTTCGTGCTCGTTCTGCCCGTCAATCTGTACGAGCTGGCCGCCGCCTCGAAGAGAAGCGGGTGGCAGGCCTTTCTGACCGTGCTGCTGCCCGTGCCGTTCCTGCCGCATCCGCTGATTGCCCTGTATTTGACCTGCGCTTGCCTCAGCTTCCTGCTGCTCGCCTGTGCCGGCCATTACGCGGGCAGACTGGCGGCTCTGGAAGCGGAGCGGGAGAAGAACCGGGTAGATTTGCAGAAGCTGGCCAAGACGCTGAGCGAGAACGACGAATACATCCGCCAGTCCGAATACACGATCAAGCTGGAGGAACGGAACCGGCTGTCCCAGCAAATTCACGACGAGCTCGGCCACTCCATGGCCGGGGCGCTGATCCAGATGGAAGCCTCGCGGCGGATGCTGGCATCGGACCGGGACAAGGCGGCCGAACTGCTGGGCAACGCGATTTCGATTTCCAAAGAGGGGCTGGAGCGCATCCGGCTGACGCTCAAGGACTTAAAGCCGAAAGCGGAAGAGATCGGCATCAACCGGCTGCGGCTGTTCGCGGACGAGCTGTCGGCGAAACGGAACATCCCCGCGACGCTTAGCTACGAGGGGGACATCGACGTCATTACGCCGATCCAATGGAAGGTGATCCAGGAGAACGCGACCGAAGCCGTCACCAATACGCTCAAGTACGCGAAAGCGACGGCCATCCATATCGAAATCCGCGTGCTGAACAAATTCGTGAAAGCGGTCGTATCCGACAACGGGCAAGGCGCCGGCAAAATCGTGAAAGGTCTCGGCATCGTCGGCATGGAGGAGAGGGCGGCCTCCGCCGGCGGCATGGTCATCGTCGACGGATCCCGGGGCTTCAGCGTCACGACGCTCCTTCCCGTCGGGGAATGAGTTTTCTCATGCCCCGCCGTCATGAAGATTCTCATGCGCCAAGGATGAACTTATGCACTGACATAAGGGCGTCCTTTTTTATTACAATGCCATCAGAACGAACCGATTCCATGGGAGTGAAGAACGGATGAACGTACTCGAAATCCGCAATCTGACCAAAAAATTCGGCGATTTCGCCGCGGTCGACAATATGACGCTCAGCGTCCGCGAAGGAGAAATTTTCGGATTCCTGGGCGCCAACGGCGCGGGCAAAAGCACGACGATCAATATGATCGCCTCCCTGCTGCGGAGCACCAAAGGCGAAATCGATCTGCTCGGCCGCAGCATCTCCGCGAACGCAAGGTTCGCCAAGTCGAACATCGGCATCGTGCCCCAGGACATCGCCATTTACGAAGACATGACCGCTTACGAGAACGTCCGCTTTTTCGCGGGCCTGTACGGCCTCCGGGGAGAAACGCTGAAGGAGAGGACGGCGGAGGCTCTCGAGTTCGTCGGCCTGGGCGACAAGCACAAGAGCTACCCCAAGAACTTCTCGGGCGGCATGAAGCGGCGGCTCAACATCGCCTGCGCCATCGCCCACCGGCCGAAGCTGATCATCATGGACGAACCGACGGTCGGCATCGATCCGCAATCGCGCAACTATATTTTGAATTCCGTCAAGAAGCTGAACGAAATGGGCTCCACGATCATCTACACGAGCCATTACATGGAAGAAGTCGAGGAAATCTGCACCCGCATCGCCATCGTCGACCACGGCAAAATCATCGCGGACGGGACGAAGGAGCAGCTGAAATCGATCATCACCGATACGAAGGAAATCTGGATCGGCGTGCGGTCGGCCGAACCGGTGCAGGTCGAGGCGCTTAAAGCGATTCCGGGCGTCCTATCGGTCCGCGTTGAGGAGCAGACGGTCATGGTAAGCTCCAAAGCCGAAGTCGGCAACCTGAACCGGATCATCCAACAATTGATCAAAGACCAGGCGGAAATCCGCTCCGTGGAAGAACAGGCGCCGAACCTGGAAGCCGTGTTCCTGACGCTGACCGGCCGGAATTTGCGGGACTAAGGAGGGGGAAGTACGTTGAACGTTCTGAATATCGCGTGGAAAGAAATCAAGACGGGCTTGCGGGACACGAAAACGTTCCTGCTCATGCTCGCTTTCCCGATCGTCCTGATCCTCATTCTCGGCACGGCGCTGTCGGGCGCTTTCTCGACCTCGGTCAAGGTGGGCGACATGAAGTTGCTGTACCGCAGCGAAGTCACGAGTCCGCAGCTCGCGGAATATTGGAACGGTTTTCTGAAAGCGGCGGAAAGCCAGGGCATCCGGGCGGTTGCGGCCGAAGCCGGCGCGGACGGCCGCAAAGCCGTGCGGGATAACCGGTACACCGCGTACGCCGAGCTGGGCGATAACGGCATCCGGTTTTACGGCAGCAGCAAGGTCTCCATCGAGACCAACATCCTTCAAGGGATGCTCACCGTGTTCGCCGACCGCTATAACTTGGTTGCGGCGGCCGTGAAGGAAAATCCGGCGGCCGTACCCGGCATCGTCGCCGCCTGGACGGACGCCGGCGATTATGTCCGTGAGGCTTCGGTCGATCCCAAGCGCCAACCGGGCTCCATCGATTATTACGCGATGGCCATGACGACGATGTTTGCCCTGTATGCCGCTTTTTCCGCCACTTACTTGATCCAAGGCGAGCATGCCAGGAAAACGGCGATCCGCTTGTCGGCCGCGCCGGTCAGCCGGGCGGAAGTGTTCGCGGGCAAGATCGTCGGATGCACGTTCTACAACTTTCTGATCCTGCTGGCGGTCGTCCTGTTCAGCAAGCTCGCATTCGACGCCGATTGGGGCAGCCGCTTCGGCATCGTGCTGGCCGTCCTCGCGACCGAAGTGCTGCTCGCGATCTCCCTGGGCCTCGCCCTCGGTTACCTGCTCAAAGGAGAAGGATCGCGGTCGGTTCTCATGATCTTCCTGCAAATCGCTTCTTTCGCCGGAGGCGCCTACTTCCCGTTCGGCGAAACGGAAGGCGTCATCCATCTTCTGTTGAACCTCAATCCGCTGATGTGGGCCAACACGGCCCTGATGAAAGTCATCTACGAGAACGACGCGTTGGCAGCCCTGCCGGCGATCGGATTGAACGCGGCCGTCGCCGCCGCCTTCCTGATCCTGGCCGTGATCGCCATGCGCAAGAGGGAGGCGCTGTAACATGAAAGACCTGTTGTGGCTCATGAGAAAGATGTCGGTCAGCATGCTCCGCAAGAAAGCCGGGCTCCTGTTCCTCGTGCTTCCGATCGCCGGCGTGCTGCTGTCCATGCTCATCTACGGTTCTTCGAACGGAATGGACCTGCGCGTCGGCATCGTCAACCGGGACGGCGATGAAGCGGTCACCCGGGATGCTGTCGCGTTCGTCGAAGGGCTGGACCGGGTGAAAGTCGTCATGACGGACGAAGAAACTTTGAAAAAAGACATCTCGGAGGGCAAGCTGGACAGCGGGATCGTCTTCGGGCAAGGTTTCGCCGCCTCCGTGCGGGAAGGAAAACCGGAACGCCTCGACATCCTCTCCGTCAAGGGTGCCCAGGTGACGGCGTATGTCCGGGCGATGCTGAACAGCTTCGTCGGCAACGCCGCATCGATCGGTTCCGCAACGGACGGCGACGCGGCCGCTTTCGACCGGATCTATGCGGCTTACCGCGAGGGAGGCTTCCGGATGAAGACGGAGACGCTGGAGGACACGTCCAACCGCAAAGACGTAACCACCCAGTCGATGGGTTACCTGATCGCGTTCATGATGTTCTCCGCCGTCAACATGTCGGAGCTGATCCTGAAGGAGAAGGAGAACCGTACGTTCCTGCGCCTGCTGTCTTCGCCCGTCAGGGCCAGGACTTACGTGCTTGCCAACGTCACCTTGAACTTTATCATCCTGACGGTGCAGATCGTCGTGACCCTGATCTTCATGAAAACGATCCTCGGCATCGATTCCGGCATTCCCTACGGCTCCATGATCGCGTCGCTTCTGCTGTTCGCGCTGGCCTCCATCGGCCTCTCGCTCCTCATCGTCGCCTTCGCGAAGAGCAGCCCGATGGCGAACGCGCTGCAGAATCTGATCATTACGCCCACTTGCCTGCTCGCGGGATGTTATTTCCCCGCCGCCTTCATGCCGGATTCGGTCCGCAAGGTGGCGAACTTCATCCCGCAGCATTGGCTGCTGGATACGATCGACAAGCTTCAGAACGGCAGCTCCTTCGGAAGCCTGTATCTGAACCTCGGCATCCTGCTCGCCTTCACGGCCGCCTTCACGTTGATCGCCGTTTACCGGTTCGGCCGCAACAACGATACGAGAATGTTCGTGTGATCCATCGCCGATGAGGCGGGGCTGCTCCGAAAGCCAGGACTTGGCTCGGGAGCGGCCCCCTGTTCGTGTTTCGCACCTAGAGCCGGCTCGCCTTCGCGTACTTCTCCGGGGATTTGCCGATCATCGCTTTGAAATCCTTGATGAAATGGGCTTGATCGTAGCCTAATTCGTGCGAGAGCTGCGACCAGTTGGGTACGTCTCCTTTTTGGATCCTGTGGGCCGCTTCCTGCAAGCGGAAGCGCTGGATCACCCACTTCGGGCTTGCGCCGACATATCGGCTGAACAAACGCTGCAAGGCTCTCGCGTTCATGCCGAATCGATCGGCCAGGTCTTCCACTTTCGCGATGTCCCGATCGGACATGACGGCTTCAACGAACTGAGCCGCGATTTCCGCATTCGGGTCTTGGAGGGGGGCGCGTTCACGAAGAAAATCTTCGACGCCCGCTATCATGCCACCCCCGTTCTCTTCCGCGAAAACCCGTTCCTCCGCCGGTCCGATGTCGACGCCGAGCAGTTCTCCGGCACCGACGCTGAGCCCCGCGAGCCGCGAAACGGGCCGCTTCCAGAATGGATGGAAGCCGCCTGGTTTGAATTTGATGCCGAAAACGAGACCCTTATCCTTCAATTCGCGCGTATAGGTGCGTTTAGGGACACCGTAGACAAGCGTATGGATTCCCGAGCTGTCTTTCTCGAAAACCAGGTGCACGTTCGGATAGGACAGCACGGTCTGGCGGTAAGGGGCTTGTCCCGTCAAATCCCATCTCACCGACCGGTAAAACTCCACGAATGCCGCGAGATCCTCGGAAGGCTCGAACCGCTCCAGGAAGAAGCTCCGCCTGCCGGCTTCCGCACTCAGAATCCCCTTATCGGATGACTGCTCGGATGGTTTCATGCCGCTCCTCCGTTCGGGTCAAGTCTCGTTGTCGCGTTTTTACAATATCGATAACCAAGTCTATTATACGATGGGTGTAAGCGGATTGGACATCCGAAACCCTATGCGAGCGGAGGACTTGCCCATGGAAGATCTCAAGTACGAAATTTACGTCGGCGCAACGCCGGAGCATATCTGGAACATTCTCGTTTCCCCGGAAGGAACGAAAGCGATCTTCTTCGGTTCCGTGCTGCAGTCGACGTTCGAAGCCGGCGCGCCGTACGCCTATGTCGGCCTGGGAAACGACGGGAATGAGACCATGCACGTCTACGGTACGATCTTGGAATTCGAGCCTTGCAAAATCATGAGTTACACGGAACACGCCGGTCCGTCCTACCGCGAGAACCACGCCGAGCTGGAAACACGAATCACGATGACGTTCGAAACGGTCGGAGGCTGCACGAAGCTGACGCTGGTCAATGATCGCTGGCCGGACAACCACCCTTCCTACGAGAACACCAAAACCAGCTGGCCGATGATCCTCAGCAACATCAAGACTTACGCTGAAACGGGACGAACGCTCGATTTCGGCTGGTAAGCCTGCCTCTTGCTTCGAATCCCGCGCTAAACGCGATCTACTTGAGCCGCCGCCCTCCATGGGCGGCTTGTTCGCGTCTGCGCGGATCCGGGATTTATGGTATGATAGCGAAACGATAATATCGGATTCGAACGAAAAGCGGGTTGAGAATCGTGCATTTACTATCGGCGGAGCAACTGACCAAAAGCTACGGAGATAAAACGCTGTTCGAAAACGTGACGTTCGGCGTGGAGGACGGCGACAAAATCGGCATCATCGGCGTGAACGGCACGGGCAAATCGACGCTGCTCAAGGTCATCGCGGGCCGGGAGACGGCGGATTCCGGCAAGGTAACGGCGGGAAGCCGCGTGCGGATCGCGATGCTGGCGCAGGACCCGGCATTCCGTCCCGGCGAAACGGCGCTGGAGCATGTGCTGGGCGGGGATTCGCCGGATCTGCGCGCCGCTCGCGATTACGCCGCAGCGCTTGCGGCGCTGGGGCGGAGCCCCGGCGATGCCGATCTGCAGCGGCGGCTGGCGGCCGCGAGCCAGCGCATGGAAGAGCTGGGCGCGTGGCAGCTCGAGAGCGACGCGAAGACGGCTCTGTCGAAGCTCGGCATCCGAGACTTCGAAGCCGCGATTGATACGCTCTCCGGCGGGCAGCGCAAACGGGTGGCGATGGCCGCCGCGCTGCTGCAGCCGTCCGATGTGCTGATCCTCGACGAGCCCACCAACCATATCGATAACGAATCGGTCGCCTGGCTCGAAGGGATGCTGCAGAAACGCAAGGGCGCTCTGATCATGATCACGCACGACCGGTATTTCCTCGACCGGGTGAGCAACCGGATCCTCGAGCTGGACCGCGGCCGCGCCTATTTCTATGAAGCGAATTACACCCGCTTCCTGGAGCTCAAGCTCGAACGCGAAGAGCGGGAAGCGGCGTCGGAAGCCAAGCGGCAAAACCTGCTGCGGAACGAACTGGCCTGGATCCGCCGTGGCGCCCAAGCCCGCTCGACGAAGCAGAAGGCCCGCATCGAGCGGTTCGAAGCGCTGCGCGACCAAGCGCCCAAAGCCGCTGCGGGCAAGCTGGACGTCTCCGTCGCTTCAGCCCGGCTGGGCAAGAAAATCGTGGAGCTCGAAGCGGTAGGCAAACGGTTCGGGGACCGGACGGTCATCCGGGACTTCAGCTACATCGCGGTGCCGGAAGACCGCGTGGGCATCGTCGGCCCGAACGGCAGCGGCAAATCGACGCTCCTCAAGCTCATCGCGGGCCGGCTGCAGCCGGATGAAGGAACCGTCACGCTTGGACCGACCGTGAAGCTGGGCTGGTTCTCGCAGGAATTCCAGGAGATGGACGAATCGCTTCGCGTGATCGAATATATCCGTGAAGGAGCGGAGCAGGTCCGGACGGACGACGGAAGCGTCTTGTCGGCGGGCCAAATGCTGGAGCGTTTCCTGTTTCCGCCTGAAGCGCAGTGGACGGCGATCGGCAAGCTCTCGGGCGGCGAGAAACGGCGGCTGCAGCTTCTGCGCGTGCTCATGGAAGCGCCGAACGTGCTGCTGCTGGACGAGCCGACGAACGATCTGGACATCGCGACGCTTACCGTGCTGGAAGACTACTTGGATTCCTTCCCCGGCGTCGTGTTCGCGGTGTCCCACGACCGTTATTTCCTCGACCGCGTCGCCGAGCGGATATTCGCATTCGAGGGCGACGGCCGGATTGCGCTGCATACCGGCGGCTATTCGGATTACGAGGCGCACCGGGAGCGACGGGAAGCTTCGCAATCGGAAGCTGCCGCTGCCCCTTCCGCCGCCGAATCGCCGTCCCCGGCGGACGCGGCCTCCGGCGAAAGCAAGCAACGGCCGCTTCGGATGTCTTACAGGGATCAGAAGGATTTCGAGCAGATCGACGGCTGGATCGCGGAATGCGAAGGGCAGCTGGCCGCCGTCGCCACGGAGATGGAGAGCGCCGGCAGCGACTCCGTGCGGCTGCAGGAATTGCTCCAGCGCCAGAGCGGGCTCGAGGAGAAGCTGAACGGGCTGCTCGAGCGCTGGACCGAGCTGAACGAGTTGGCGGAGCGGATCGAAGCGCAGAAGAAAGGGTAAATCGGCGGAGCGCTCTTGGCTGGTGAATTACGGAATACGACCTTCGCTTAATAGACTGATCGCTTTTTCGATACGCCGATTCCGGGTCTTCGTGCATCCGCAGCCTGCTCTAACGAAGCGGCGAAGTCGGAAGGATTTTCAATCGCGCGGGGCTCCAGATCGAGAACCACCTTTACATCCACAAGATCTCCTTCGAAAACACCGGCTCCTTTTCTATGTTCCGCGTTTATGGGGAGCAAGAACTGGCCGCCCATCGTCGCGAAAGACCGATAACCGTTTCAAATTTCATCGGGATCAGCTCCTTAATGTGTGTTCCGTCAATCGGTGCCGGTCGCCTGCCGCATTATTCCTTGAAGAAGTTCATCAGTACAGGAGCTAGCGCTGCCGGTTTTACGATATGGGTTTGGCCTTCCAACGTTTGATATGCAGCGTTTGGCAAAATGTTTGCAAGAGACTTGGCTGCGTTCCGCACCCACAACGGACTTTTTCCGCCATCGAGGATAAGAGCAGGCATGGTAACGGAAGACCAACGATCGGCAGGCAACGGGTTGCCTTTCTGCAGGTCAACCATAAAGGTCGTATCCTGGATCAAAGTATGCGCGATCGATTTCATTTTCGACCAACCCGGCATAAGCGGCATCATGGCGACCAGAATAGCGGGCAGACCCACTCCCGTTTTCATAAAGTGTTTAAGGGCAGCTCCACGTTGACCGGAATCCACCAGTTCGGCAAGCTTCGCCAAATAATCCGGAGGCAGCGGTGCACGGCTGTTATCCACGATGAACGGAACTTCGTATATCGCCAGCTTTCTGATTGCCGGAAGTCGGCTTGCAGCCTCCAGCGCGAGAGCGCCGCCGGACGAAATGCCGTATACAAAAGCGGATTCGCCTGTATGTTGAATTAAGGCCTCTATGTCATCAATCTCGCGTGAAAGGTCATAGGGCCGTGTATCACCGCTTTCCCCCCGGCCGCGGCGATCATAAGTAATCACGGTATGCTTTTCAGCCAAAAGCGGAGCCAGTGTCACATTCGGTCCAAATGCCCGATTCCCGCCTGCACCGTCCACTAGGATTACGATGGGGCCATTTCCTTTTTTATCGAATACAATCGGTGTACCGTCTTTGGATATCACTTTGTTCATATTGGCCTCCGAATGATCGGTTTCTTAGCATGGTTTCCGCCATTCTTCGTCACCCCCCTGACGAAGAAAGCTTTCTCATTTCTTTCTCCATACGGGTTAAGCTCTGATCCCAACCGGGCTCCATCCCGTTCAGCGCTTCCAGGAAGGCGGGACCGCACTTGGTGACCTTCACATGCAGCACGAGTTTCGTCCGATTGCGATGCTCAATAAATTCGACCGTCTTCCTCTCTTCGACCTGTGCGATCCCTTCCTCATTGAAAAAAACACCGGTTGTAAACACCAATCGTTCCGGTTCCACGACTTCATGATACTTTCCTCTGACCGGCATAACGATACCGTCGGGGCCCTGCATGTGGATGAGGATGTTGCCGCCCGGACGAACGTCCAACTCGCAAACCGGGGTGATAAAATCATCGGGCCCCCACCAACGCGCCAGCAATTCTGGATTTGTCCAAGCCTGAAACACCAACTCGCGAGGCTCGTCGTAAATGCGTATAATGGTCACTTCCTGTACCGAATCATCCTTTACGCTCATTCGAAATTCCCTCCACTCTCTGCATGTTCCTTCCTTTTCCTTTCCGACTTTAATACCGAGTCCAAAGCATCCAGTCTCCTCGACCAGCGATGACTGACGTTCCGTACCCAGTCTTCCACCTGGCGCAGTGTATCTGCGTTAATGCTGTACAGTCGTTGTTGCGCCTTTTTCTCCACATGGACAATATTTGATTCCCGAAGTATTTTCAGATGTTTCGAGATGGCTTGAGGGCTGACTTGAAAGTTCTCATAAATTTCCGAAGCGGTTAAATGTTCAGTACTGGATAGCATCTCCACGATACTGCGTCTTGTTGGATCGGAAAGCGCGGAAAAGACGTCAATGGTCAAGTTGACTCACCTCCGGAACGTTTTGTTGAAATTATTATAAACCAATTGTTTAATTAAATAAATAGTTAAATAAAATATAGATATTCTTCTTTATCCGCATCATTAACATACCGGTCGCGTCTTGCAAACTCCTACACCACCGGCATTATACGGTTATTGAAGAAAACAAAAAAACGGTTGCCCCAGCAACCGCCGTTACAACTATCGTACGAGCAAGCAAAGTTGGATATAATCAGTATACGATAAAGCAAAGGGAGTTCTTTGAGTGAAATATATTGGGGCATTCATAGGCTTTCTCGCAACCGAATTTTGCTTTCATATCATGGATGCTTTTGCCGCCGGGATCAAAGCAGATACACCCGCAGAACGTATCGGAGCCGTTTTCTTTGGCATCACCGTTCTTATGATTCTTATGGCGGTATTCCGCAAATTTTTTTCACGGTCGTTTTATAATGGTTTTACAGTATCGACAGGCTTATTCCTCAGTTTTGATATTGTCGTTTTTCACTGGATGTTTCAACTTCACCGTATAACAAATGGACCGGAAGCGAATTGGTTAGAACCTCTATTTGTTATCACGGGTATCGTTTTCGTCATTTATGGCGTAAAGCAGGAAAGATCTCCGATAAACAATAGGAAGAAGTCTTCCCTTCCTATGTAGTGAATACGGTTACCGTCCTGTTAATCGAATGAACTGCTGGCAGCAGCGTTGGTTGCATGGGCCCAAGCCTGTCGAATCAGTTCCGCCAATTCATTCGTGCCTGCATCCCCCGCTGTCTTTACTTTGATGTGACGCATACGCTTCCCGGTCCCTTCTAAAAGTTCCTCCGGGTCATGAAGATTTACCCCGAAGTAAAAACCCAATCTCACATAGTTCCTTTGAGCTGCGATGTAGCAGATCCACGTACCCGGCGAATCAGGCAATTTATAGTTGATGGCGTCATGATACACAAATTCATATGTTCCCGGCATGTTGTTTTTGGCGACCGCCCGCAATGTTTCGATGATTTCCCTAATCTGGGTTGGGAAGCTTTCAATAAGCTTCTCAACGGTTCGCGCTTCTGCTGTGGCCGGGTCCGGCACCCTGTCCATCACATGACCTCCCTCAGCGGATAACCGATCGTAAGCTGCTCGCCATCTCGCTCGATCACGTAATCGATGATGGGAAAACAAATACATTTAATGCTGCGGGTGCTCTTCCAATTTCGTGTCCGTTATTCAAATCCCTTTACTTGGATTCGATGAAGATAGGCCCACGCCCGAAGCGCAAGCGACATTTCTTCGTCCGATTCATCCCCGCCAACTCGATAATTCAGGTAACTCCATCCATTTAGATGGAACCAGATTGACCGCTGCTTAGAAGAGAACGCGACAGTCTTCAATTTATTAGGATGTAATGTCCGATTCCCAAGTACGAGAACTTCGTTCTCGATTTGAAGTTTTACCGATCGGAACGAATCATTTTTAAACCGACTCAGGCAGTTTGATGCCGCGCCAGCCGCTTACATCGCATTGGCCATATTCATTATCACCCACAGCAACCGCCGTGCCGTCCGATTTAAGCCCTACGGTATGGGCACAACCCGCCGCAATCGCCACAATATCGCGCCAATCACTTACATTACATTGGCCATACCCATTCCAACCGACAGCCGCTACCGTACCGTCCGATTTAAGGCCGATGGTATGATTACTGCCCACCGCTATCGCCACAATACCGTGCCAACCGCTTACATTGCATTGGTCATAATTATTCAAACCCACAGCCGTCACCGTACCGTCCGATTTAAGACCGATGGTATGAAGATATCCCGCCGCGACCTCTACAATATCATGCCATCCGCTTACATTGCATTGGCGATACCGATTATTACCCACAGCCGTCACCGTGCCGTCCAATTTAAGACCTATGGTGTGCCAGTCACCCGCCGCGACCTCCACAATATCATGCCAACCGCTCACATTGCATGCACCTTCATTGTTTCGGCCCACTGCGACCACCGTGCCATCCGCTTTAAGACCAATGGTGCGATGCCAACCCGCCGCAACCGATACAATATCGCGCCAGTCGTTTACATCGCATTGGTCATACTTATTCCAACCCACAGCCGCCACTGTACTGTCAGATTTAAGACCGATGGTATGGGCATTACCCGTGTTCGTCGCCATATGAACATTACCCGCCGCGACCGCCACAACATCGCGCCAGCCGCTTACATCACATTGGCCGCATTTATTATCACCCACAGCCGTCACCGTGCCGTCAGATTTAAGCCCAACGGTATGACGACGACCCGCCGCTATGGTCTTTTTGGGCCACCGTTTCACCTTTAACACCGCTTCTTTCGGCGAAATGAAATCCATAGTTTACCTCCCCGAAATACCCGTAACATTCGATTTTACTTCATGTCATCCTTTCCTCGTTGCCTGAAGCTAAATACTCGAGGAGGTCAAATCATAATGATCAGTTAATGAGGCGGCGTTGCCGGGTATGAAACTAAAACCCAGGCCGAGTCACGTTACATCTACCCACCTCTTGACCACTTCTTTGAGTAACTCCCTTTTTGCTTCGACATCTTTGATGCCGGTAAATTTTATTGTGGCTCTGTCATTTGCTACCCACTCCATAAACCCTTGCACATCTTCGAAATTAGGGTTCAAGTTTACGCTTTCTTTTGCTTTGGCTCCGCGGTGAAGTACAAGTCTAAAAAATCCGTTGCCATGAAGGTTAAATGTTACTCTGTCGTCATTGCGAAATAGGAAGCTTGGTGCATTCCATTTCACATGTTCGGAAAGCTCACTATCAATGCCGAAGACGATTCTACGAACTTCCTCGATCTCCCTCTTCAATGGATGTTCAAGTTTCTCAAGGAATTGTTCGACTTGTTGCTGGCCTGAAAGTTTCGTCATGATAACCACTCTCCTTCGTTTCATCGTAACAAGCATATTTTATTAACGATTACGAGTTTTCTTCTCGATTGCTAACTTTTAGGATATCGAGCATTTATCAATGAATTCTAATGATCGGTTGATTATTCGGGTTTTGAGGCGGCTTGGTCGCCGGGCGCCAAAGTTGCGGATCCGATCGCGAGTGTTCTTACGTCCGATGAGGTGTTCGTCCAATTGACCCGCGATTCTTCGATCCAACTCATTCGTTGAACGCACTACCTTTGTTGAACAGGCTGCCGTTTGTCGGCAGCCTGTTGTTGTCTTGTTGCGCTTTTATTCGATATTGCTTGAGTGTTTACTCACCAGAATGGTTTTGCTGCTTTCGTACCAGGACACCTTGTAGCCGAAGCTTTCATATACCCAGCGCAAGGGCAAATAAGTAAGCCCGTCTTGTACCGCGGCTTGGGTGTCCATGGTCATTTTATTACCGTTTACTTCCAGCATATCACTTCCGATTTGGATCTTAACCGTGGTATCTCCACGAGTTGCAGTGACCGTACGAGAGGCATGATCGTAATCGATCTTGGCTCCAATGGTTTCCAGCGCTTTCCTTACCGGGATCTGAATGCGATTCTGAGCGTCCTTATAAGGCATTCCCAATTTCTCTTCCGGCGCGTACAGCAACTCGCGATTGTCCACCACAATAAAATAATCGTCGAGATGATATTGTTCGTACCTTTGTATCATATCCAATGCTGCTTTCAGCCCGCTGGTTTCATCTCGGGTGTCTTCCTGTATGTCGAAAAACATGATGCCGCCGCCTTTATTCAAAGCGAGCCTGGTTTTCTGGCGGATGGTGTTGAGACCGTTATAATAGGAGTCTAATTTATCTCCGGGAACAAAATCGAGATAAGCATTCGCTTTATCCAATGCCACCAAATTCCTGTACGGCTTCCAGCTTGGCCTGGCATACAAGGGTATGCCCACAACGATACGGTCTTCGGACGCCCCCCTTTTCTTCCAGTACTGAATGGATACATCCGCCAACCAATAGGGACTGTGCTGCCCTCCCGCCAAATCGTAAGCCATAATATTTATCCAGTCCAAGTTCTCAAGGGCCATATCCGTCA
The DNA here is from genome assembly GCF_019400745.1 of Cohnella sp. CFH 77786. Taxonomy (GTDB): domain Bacteria; phylum Bacillota; class Bacilli; order Paenibacillales; family Paenibacillaceae; genus Cohnella. The sequence goes on from NZ_WJIB01000008.1 coordinate 318,915, forward strand.
CGGATTGTACCGATTCGGCTTTCGTATTCACCGAGCCCGCTGCTGCCACGGCCGCGCTCAAGGTTTTGCCCATGGGGGTCAAAACTTCTTTCAGCGCTAATATAAGACGTTCATACTCCGCGGAAGATTCGGCGTCGGGGTATTCCCAGTCGATCTCCACGCCATCCAGGTTGTAGGTCTCTACGAAACCCCGCACTTCCCGGACAAACCGCCGAATGGCTTCGTCATTGCCGGCAAGAGCTTTAAAATGGCCTGACAGCGGTTCTTTCCCGTAGAACACCCCTCCGACGGCAATGACAACCTTCACCCCATGCGCATGACTTTTATTAACCAGTTCCTTTAATCTGTCGGGCTGGCCGATCGGATAAAGAGAGCCGTCCGAAGCGGGCTTCAAAAACCCGTATATCAGGTGAGTCAGTCCGTCAAATTGTACCGCTTCATCGATGGGATCATTCAAATAGGGAGATTCGCTAAAGTATCCCATGACTTTAAAATTGCCGTTTTCCTTGCCAAAACTAATTTGCCGAGGAAAGAGGGACGCTGCGAGGATAACAACCAGGAAGGCTGTCAAAATCTTTCTCTTCATCATCGAATACCTCCATTAGCTCTATCATTTTCTTCACCCTTGGTTCAAAACATCGCACTCTTTCTGCTAACTAATCCATAATCATGTCAACAACTTGTTTCGCGAACGCAGCATAGGGTTCGATCAGATCAGGGCTTCGATCAATAGCCCACCTAAGGTTATCGAAAGCCCTTAATAGCAGAAAATGCCTCGTGACAGAAAGGTCTTTTTCACTTATTCCGTACCCCGCCATAAACGCTTTGAATTCCTCATCATTTGGGCATTCTTCTACTCCCAGGATTTGGTAATGCATCAACCGAGCAACAGTTGCATGCGGTATCACGTTTACTTCTGCATTCCAATCCAGCAAAATCACTTGGTTTGCCTGATTGACAATCGCATTCTTTATAGAGAGATCTCCATGGTCCAAACCGAAGCGGAAAGGTTCACGCTTCAAATTTTCAAACAGTTCTCTTACTCTCCGCGATTCCTTCTGAGTGATGACTCCAAGCTCAATCAAGCGATCATTGTCAGTCAAACTATTGATATTATACTGCACATACCCATGCCAACTGCCGTCTGATCCGGCATGAGAAGGTGACCGAAACTCCCCATGGACCGGATCAATCAGATTTCCTCCATATCCTTTCACTTGAATAGAGTGAATTAGCCTGGCATATTCGCCCAGTTTCCTCCAAACATCGGACTTGGGAAGAGTACTGTCTAACCCGTTGTCTCCCTCAACAAAGGCTTGAATCATATAGGCGGTTTCATCAACCATACCGATAGACAGCACCTCAGGTCCGGGAATGCCGACTGCGGCTGCTTGCTCGATACACCATTTTTCTTTGATAAAGCTTGGATATGTATCTTTATCGTTCATTCGGACAACGACCTTATGACTCTTAGTTTCGACAACGCAAACCTGATTCGTGATACCTTTACCTATGATTGGGTAAGATGTTTTAGTTTGTTCTCGCAGAAAATCGCCTGCAATTCGTTCCGCTTGCTTAACAAAGTCCATGAGTTTCCGACCGCTCCTTGAATTTTGGCTTTGTAAATCTCTCCGGAATTTCTATAAAGACCCTCTTTGTTCAATCCGGTAAGATGGCGGCCGATTGCACACCGTGCTCTTATCGTTTTCTTGCTTTGACTACAAAAGTAACAGGAAGCATCTTTGCTTTTTTTGCAAAAGTACTGTTAGCCCGCGATTGGATCATTTCATCATCGGACTCCTCAATCATTTGCTCAATTACAAATCCCGCTTTTGCCAACGCATTCACATAGGTTGATAGTTTACGGTCCGATAATGTTAACGTACTTTCGTCAAGAGATACCGAATACCAAGATTCATCGAAATAACATTTTTTAAAAACAAGCCTATTATCTTCTGCAGCAACACATTTGTGTATAGGGTGAGACCAGCTGAAAATAAATACGCCGTCTTTCTTTAGGTAAGCAAGAGGTTGCTGCCCAAACATCATTTCCTTTTGTACTCCAAAATAAGCTGTTTGTTTCATGAACAACACTCTTATCCATTTCGACCGAGATGGCGCCAACCTCACTACCGCCTATAATGTTTGTTCTATAAACAGAATTCTTGTCCATGTCGCCATCCTCCTCAAGAATGTTGCCATATATTCTCGGAGTGCTCCACTAATCTACCCGCTAATTGAACAGCCTGCAAGATCACGGCTTCAGCTTGAACGATTGATCTTTTATCCTATTCATGACAACACTTGTCACTATTGTCAGCTACAATATGAACGAAAAGGGGGGGTATATATAAGGGATCGGCTTAAATAATGCAAGGAAGTCACCTCATTATCAAAATAGAGCCTAAGGAGCTGTTTAGAAATGACGATACAATTTATGCCTTATGTTATGCTGGACGGAAACGCGAATGAAGCGATTGAATTTTACGAAAAATCATTAGATGCCAAAGTCATGTTTAAGCAAACCTTTGGAGAAGGACCCGAAAGTATACCGGAAGATGCAAAGGACAGGGTGGCTCACTCCGTATTAAAGGTTGGTGAAGCTGAGATGTTTGTAGCCGATACTGTACCCGGTCAAGACAATCAACCAGGAAACCGGCTAAGCATCTGTATTACGACTACCGAAATTGAAAAATCAAAAAAAATATATGAATCTTTAAAACAAGGCGGTCAGGTGAACATGCCGTTGCAAGAAGTTTATTTTAGCCCGGCTTATGGAATGGTAACGGACAAGTTCGGTGTAACCTTTCAAATTTTCACTGCAAAGCAACACTAACTTTGCAGTGAGCCCCTTATGCCGAAAACGGCAAAGGGGCTTTTTATTATTTTGGGTATTCCACTACTCTTATAGAATTACGCTCATTTCGTCGTGATTGTTCTTAATCGAGATTCTTCTCAGCGGCATCGACTGTATGTTTTAATAACTTAGCGATCGTCACAGGACCTACGCCAGCAGGCACAGGAGTTATGGCGGAAGCAAAGGGAAGACATGACTCAAAGTCCACATCCCCGATATTCCCCGGATTGTACCCGGCATCCAGCACCACAGCGCCTGGCTTGATCCAATTGCCCTGAACGAACTTAGGCTTCCCGACCGCAGCAACGACAATATCAGCCGAGCGTACGAAATGTTCCAACTCGGTCGTCTTGGAATGGCACGTTGTGACCGTTGCATCTTTGTTCAGAAGCATCGCGGATACGGGTTTGCCGAGAATGGGACTTCTGCCGATGACCACCGCGTGCTTGCCTGAGATTTGCAGTTGATAATATTCCAAGATCGCCATAATGGCTGCCGGCGTACAAGAGGGGAACGATGCGAAACCAAATGCGTTTTGCGCGAAGCCTAGTGTCGTCACCCCGTCAACGTCTTTCTCCATGGAGATGGCGTCGAATGCCGCTCGTTCATCAATATGATGCGGTACAGGGTGCTGCAATAGAATGCCATGAACCCCCGGATCCTCGTTCAGCTGTTGGATAACGGCGATCAATTTCTCCGTTGTTGTATCCCTAGGCAGGTCAATGCGGACAGAACGAATGCCGACTCGATTACAGGCATTTCCCTTCATCCGTACGTAGGTTGCCGAAGCCGGTTCATCACCGACCAGGATCGTCGCCAGACAAGGAGTAATTCCTTTCTCTGCGAGCCTTGATATGCGACCTGCTAATTGGTCCTTGATGTCCGCTGCGACCCTATTCCCATCTAAAATTAGCGGATTGGCTGTCATTCTTATCATCCCTTTCACCTTGTTTAAAAAACAGAAGGAGGCAAGGGGGAACTCCCCTTACCTCTGCCCAGGCGATCGGCCATATGAGTATGTGCTCCCCCGTGGTACTCCACGTTTCGCCAGTTACACATACTGAAGATTTTACTTTATTTTAGCAGAAATATGCGAAAAGACAATGTTGCAATTACTTTCAGTTAGCTGAACGCCGCTGACCTTGAATAAGCCTCATCAAGAACGATACCACTTTCTTAGCTGATTGATATGTGCTTGATGATAGCGGCTATGGTCGGCCATATGCCATAAGCCCCAACGCAGGGTTGCTTGCTTTTCATTTTCATGTCCAAAGGTGACAACCTGATCCAGATCACCATCCGTTAATTGTGAACAGGAATCTTTCAACATACTTAATACACCTTCATATTTAGACATAAGCGTGTTCAGCGACATCCCTTTGACCATCGGAAGCCGATTATTTTCATCGATCATGGGACCATATTCTTCTATTAATGACTGAGGAAGCGGCTGCCCCTTGATTCTATAAACCCAATTCAGATCAACATACGTGATATGTTTGATAAGCTGAGCTGTACTATTGGAATTGTGATCGGGTCCCTTGTAATCCAGTTTTTCTTGCGACATGCCATCCGTGATGAATCGCAGCCGCTCGCTGTTCTCTTTTACAGCGGAGTATAAGATTCCCACCATGGGTGACATATTGGCTTCGCCTTTTAAATCATAGAACATCCTAGCTCCTCCTCCTAATGTGAATCAGGATTCGTTTCATATAACGCAAGACCCCATTTTCCGCCGAAGATGATGTCTTTTTTTGTTTTAGGGTCACCGTGACTATAAACTATACTGCTTAAACCGTCGTCGTCGCCCATCTTGAATTTACCTTCTTCGCAAGTGATATAACCAAATTTCATTACCGGCTCTGCTGACGTATTTGTTTCTTTCAAGCGATACTGTTTCCCTTCCCACTCCAGCGTCATAGGTGGATTTTCGCACGAAGACGATTGTCCTATCACTGTTGAACATCCAGCAACTAATAATGCAGTAAAAGAAACGAAAGCCGCAATCTTGATGAATTTCATGGTTGAGCAGCTCCTTATATTAGGCTGCTTAATTGACGTTCTTGCCGAAGTAAAGTTGCAACGATCGTTTCACAAATCTGCACGTCCGTATGATAAGGTCAACCGTACCCGGACACAAGTTTTCAAAATGTGATGGAATCGACTTGTAAACGGAACCCGGAGCCAAAAACGAAAGAGACCGCCAGATTGGCGATCCCTTTGGATCGTTAAGCGCGTATTCCTTGTATTGGTTCCGGCACGGTGCGCCCAGCGAATAAGAGATTCCGTGCTCGCTCAAGTCGGCTGAGCACGACCAGCGCGCAGCCAATCTATAACGGTGGCCGGAGAAGGGAGCCTTATGGTCCGAGAAGGCCCGCTTCGGCGATATCCGGTTTTGCAAGTCGATGCCAATCGTCACGCGTTCTTCGGTTTCACGGGGATGTAAATGTCCATCTGCAGAAGCTCGTTCTTGTCCCGGTGGCACCTCTCGTCATACCATTCGAACTCGACCGTGCCTGCATGTTCGTAGCCGGAGTGCGGGAACCACTCTTCCCATATCGATTTCCAGGAGGCTTGGATGGTAGGCGAGAAATCCTCCGGCGAAGATTTCGGCGTCGTGAACACGGCGTACGTCCCGGCGGGGAACTCCCGGCAAACCATATCTTCCGGCACGTTGTCGAAATGCTCGGCCTCCATCCCGATGATGTACGTAAACGTGTCGGCTTCCGGATCGAAATCCGCGCACAAGCCGAGCTCGACGGGGTTGTCCCGGGGGATGACGTTCGGAATGCGGCTCCACTTCCGATTTTCCAAATAATCCGACCAGAACGCAGGTACTTCTTTCAAATTTCTCCCTTCTATGTTCGTCGTTTGCAGTCCGTATCCGATCACCTTGAAAGCCGGCTTCTCGACGATTCGGTATTCCATTCGGATGCCTCCCAAATAAGGATTGTACATGCGCCGAAGCACGTTGGCTTGCGGGTAAGGCGCCGTGCGGATGTTCCGCTTGCGGTACTCCCCCGGCGTCATGCCGAACATTTTCTTGAACGCGCGGGTGAACGTTTCATGGGTCTGAAAGCCGTAATCCAGCGCGATGTCGACGATTCTCCGGTCCGGATCCGAGAGATCGCCCGCCGCCCTCGCCAGCCTTCTTTTCCGCACGTACTCCATCACGGAATCCCCGACCATGGATTGGAACACCCGGTGAAAATGGAAGTCGGAAAAACCGGCGGTTTCCGCCAGGCCGCGCAAAGTCAGCGGTTCGTCCAAACGCGCCTCGATATGGTCGATGGTCTTCTGAATACGGCGATGGTAACCCATGCTGCGTCCTCCCGTTTGACGAAGTCAAAATCTCGCCACTCGTTCTGCAACCAATATAGCACGGACCGGATCTCCGATTTTGACGTTTTTTGCTATGAATCACTGCAAAAGAAATACCCGCTCCTCCTCAAATAGGGAGTTTGACAACAAAGTCAAATTCTCACCTCTTGAGGAGAAACGGGCAAGCCGGATGGATGGGAGATTTTATTCCGTAAGGGAAGCCGGCAGTTCGACCGACACTTCCCTGCGCTGCTCCGCCGAGCGCAGCACACCGTCGATGATCGCCTGCTGGATCAGGATCTGATGCCCTGGAATCGGCGCGGGACGGCCGTCCCGCAAGGCTTCCGCGAAATCGTGGACCTTCGCGTCGAACAGGTTGATCTTATGCTCGATCAGCGGCACCCGCGTCTCCGTATGCCCGCCGAAATCGTCGTAGTACATCGTCATCGAGCCGATGCTGCCGTCCCATACGCCCGACCAAGGTCCGGTTCCGGCCGGGGTAACCTTCAGCCCCGCGTCGCTGCCCAGGAAGAGCGTCGGACCGAGCGTATCCATGTGCATGGCCCAAGAGATTTTAAACTGGAGCACCAGATCGTTTTCGAACCGCACCAGCGCAACCCCGAAATCTTCCACCTCGAACCGCTCGGCCTCCGGATGGTAAAGCTTGTTCGTGCCGAACCGGTTCGACGTGAACGCCGAGACGGTCAGCGGTCTTGGGTGTCCCAGCGTGTTGAGCGCCAAATCGAGCGAATAGCAGCCGATGTCGGCCATCGCCCCGGCACCGGCCAGGTCCTTGCGGATGAACGTGCCGCCCGGCATGCCCCGCCGTCTGCCCCCGCCGGTCTCCACGTAATAAACGTTGCCGAGACGTCCGGACTGCACGATCTCCTGCAATTTTTTCATGTTCGGGTCGTACCGGGGCTGGAAGCCGATCGTCAGCATCCGGCCGGATTGCCGAGAAGCCTGTGCCATGTCGATCGCCTGGTCCAGCGTGACCGACATCGGTTTCTCCAGCAGCACGTTCTTGCCGGCGCGCAAGGCGTCCACGGAAGTGCGGTGATGCGATACGTTCGGGGTGCAAATGCTGACGCCGTCCAAATCCAGCTTCAGCAGCTCCTCGTGGCCGTCGAAAGCCTGTGCGTCCCGCAAGCCGAGCGAATCCGCGAATTGCCGGGCTCGTCCCGGCACCACGTCCGCCACGGCGACGACTTCGACGTAATCCAGTTTGCGGTAGGCTTCCGCGTGATACCGCGCGATGCCTCCCGTTCCGATGATGCCGATCGCAAGTTTCCTGCTCATGACCGTTCTTCCTTTCGTATGGGGGCAGCAGCCGGCCGGCCGGAGGCTCCGTAAGCCCGCCGGTACGCGGTCGGCGTCATGCCGAATTTGTTTTTGAATACCGGAAACAAATAGTTCGGGGTGGCATACCCGTGCGCGAGCGCGATTTCCTCGATCGGCCGGTCCGATCCGACCAGGTCGGCGCAGACGCCGCCTAACCGGACATGTTCCACGTATTCGCGGAACGTCGTCTGGCCCTCGGTCCGGAAAATCCGCTGCAGCTGCCGGGGACTGACGTTCACCCGTTCCGCGACCTCTTCCAGCGAAATCGGGAGACTTTCGTTATCCTGGATGAATTGGGACGCCAGCTGAAAACGGTGGTCGTTCATGTCCCGCATGGGAATCGAGGGCACCCGGCTTTTATGGGCGTATAATCGGGTGGACCGAAGCAGGATTTGCGTGACGGCCATTTTGAGGAGCGTATGGAAACCCGGCGCCTCCTCTTCCCACAGCCGATAAGCTTCCAAGAACATGCCCATCGCGTTGTAAGTGTCCCATACCGGTTCCAGGGGGAAACGCCGCAGCGTCTCCATGCACGCTTCCGCTTCGTTCCGCTCCAGATCTCCCCCGAACTCGGCGTCGGGCTCTGAGCCGGGCGGGCGATGGAGCGGGACGATTTCGCAATGGAGACAGAGCTCATGCATCGGATCGTCCGGATCCGACTCCTGGTAATGGACGACGTCCGGACCGGTCAAATAGAAGAGGCCTTCGTGCAAATCGAAAAGCTGATCCTCGAGGATGACCTTGCCTTTGCCTTTGGGAATGAAATGGAACTCGTACTCGGAATGTTTGTGGAAAGAGATGATCTGCCCCGGCTGAAACACGGTCAGATGGCATCTCAGCACGCGGATGCCGTATCCGCCCCAGCGGAAACGGAGATCCAGCCGGTCCAGCGCGTCCCACTTGCCCAGCATCCGGGCAAACGGAAACGGCGCCGGTCCTGACTTGCGTTCTCCACGTGCTTTGTCTTCCGCCGCCGTTTCCGTTCTCCGGTTCATGCTCCTCGGCTCCTTGTTCTCTGTGGCGTTCTTCCGGCTTCAGGCGCCAGCCCGTCAGGCCAATTCGCTCAGCTTGATCGGCCGGTTTTCCAGGGCGGAGCGGTTCGCCGCCTCCATCAACCTCGTCAAATCGACCGCCATCGTCACGTTATCTTCGGCAACCGTTCCTTGGCGGATATGGTCGATCCACTGGCTGAACGCCGTCGGCCGGCCCGCCGGAAGCGGCACGGCGTCCCAGCCGTTCCCGAGCAGACTGCTTCGAAGCAGCATCCGGTCGTCCGGGAATCCGTACAGCAGCGTGCCGTCCGTCCCGTGCAGCTCGATGCTGAACGGGGAATGGCTGTTGACGAAGCCGGCTTCGACGATGCCGACGGCTCCGTTCCCGTATTGGAGCACGGCGACCGCGTTGTCTTCCACTTCCTTGCCGGTTACGTAACCGTAGGTCGCGCTCACCGAATCGGGAACGCCGAGAAAACGGCGGACCAAGTACATCGGATGGCAGCCGAGGTCGATCAGCGCACCGCCGCGGCACTGCTCCAGCGAGAAGAAATGCGGCGGAAGCCAGCCCGCGGTCGCGCCGTTGTGAGACAGCCGTGCCCGGGCCATCGTCAGTTTGCCGAGAAGCCCCTCCGCCAGTACCCGTTCCACGGCTGCCGCGTAACCGTCATACAGGCGCGGCAACGATACGGTTAATTTGACGCCCGCTTCCTCCACCGCCTGAAGAATGTCGCGGACTTCACGGTATGTCGCCGCCACGACCTTTTCGGTGAAAATATGCTTGCCGGCGTTCGCCGCCTTCAACATAACGTCGCGATGCAGGTTCGTCGGGGCATCCACCACCACGGCGTCGATATCCCCTTGGCTCAGCATTTCATCCAACGACTCGAAGTATGGCACGCCGTATTTCTCCGCTTTCCCGCGCCCGCGCGCCGGTTCCTCGTCCCATATCGCGGCGAGCTCGGTCTCCGAGTGCTCCAGCACTTGCTTCGTATAATCTTCCGCATGGACATGCCAGTAGCTGATCTTCCCTATCCGTATCAACAGCCTCACCCTTTACTGTAAATATACGACATGATCAGAAGATAGCATAGATGTCTCCTTTAAAATAATGCACTTTAGTGCCAATCGAACTATAGATTTACGACATACAATGAGGATGCAGCTTCGACATTCGTCACTGGCGTGGATTTCACTCTACTGGACCAGTATGTGATTTCTATACGGATTGGGGGCCATGAAGGCCGGTTCGTCGTTCGCTTCATTGACGGCTCTTGATTCCTCCCTTGCCGAACGATACGATGGGGATAACCTTGAACAAGGAGAACGCATGATGAACCCGATCAAACAGAAGATACGCTCCGCGATCGCGGCCCAGGCAGCGAATTTGAAGGAAATCGCCGTCTATATCGGGGCCCATCCCGAATTGGGACACGAAGAGAAGCTCGCTTCGGCCCGGCTGTCCGGGGAATTGGAGAAACTCGGGTATGAGGTGGAAAGAGGCACGCTCGGCCTTGCGACGGCGTTCGTCGCCGAATACCGCTCCGGCAAACCGGGACCGACCGTGGCCTTGCTTGCGGAATACGACGCGCTGCCGGATATCGGCCATGCGTGCGGCCATCACCTCATCTGTACGATGGCGCTCGGCGCGGCGGCCGGCCTGCGCGCCGTGCTCGACGAGACGGGCGGTACCGTGCGGGTGTACGGCACCCCGGCCGAGGAAACGAAAGGCGCCAAGGTAGACATGGCCGCCGCCGGCCTGTTCGATTCCTGCGACATCGCCCTCATGGCCCATCCCTACCACTCCTACGAGAAATCGGGAACGTCGCTCGCGATGGACGCGCTGCAATTCGAATTCCACGGCAAGCCGGCGCATGCCGCCGCGAATCCCGAGCTCGGGATCAATGCCTTGGACGCCGTAATCCAACTGTTCAACTCCGTGAACGCGCTTCGACAGCAGACACCGGACCATGCGCGGATCCACGGGATCATTACCGAAGGCGGAAAAGCGCCTAACATCATTCCGGATTACGCCGTCGCCCAGTTCTATACCCGTTCCGCGAACCGCGATTACACGAACGAGCTTACCCGCCGGGTGACCGCCTGCGCGGAAGCGGCCGCCTTGGCGACCGGTTGCCGATTGGTGACAAGCAACTTCGAATACTCGTACGATGAGTTGCGGACGAACGAAACGCTGTCCGACGTTTTCACGGCCAACCTGATCGAAGCGGGCATCGCGCCGGAGGCGATCCGCGAGAGCAAGGACCACGGCTCGCTCGATCTCGGCAACGTGTCGCTGCGCTGTCCGGCAATCCACCCGTTCGTTCAGGTGGTGGACCAGCCGTATAACCTCCACACGGAAGAATTCCGCGATGCCGCCCAACTGGACCGGGCCTACGACGCGATGGTGTTCGGCGCCACGATGCTTGCGTTCACCGCCGCCGACGTACTGACCGATCCGGACCTCGCACTGCGCATCCGCCGGGAATTCGACCGATCGGTGCCCGGCGTTCGGGAGTAAATGCAGGAATCGCGGATGAAAGTTCCTTTATTCCCCGCCTTCGCTTGGGCTGTGCATCATCAGTCACCAAGCATTTGCAAAATCTGAGTCAGGGGGATACCTGCTGTCACGACCGGAAAGCGAGGAGAGCCCCCTGCCCGCCGTCACCATGAACGCGTGGTCCATTCCGCTTAGAACGAAGAAATCCCGGAAGCCGCCCATCGTGGCGGATCCGGGATTTCTTGGCTAATCGCAGCCTTATTACGCCTGCCCGCCGCTCATGATGCGCTCGATGGCGGCGATCGTATCTTCCGTCAGCGCGACGCCGGAAGCCTTGACGTTCTCTTCGACCTGCTCCGGCCGGCTGGCTCCGACGAGCGCGCTGGCCACGTTCCGCTGACGAAGAATCCATGCCAGCGCGAGCTGACCGGTCGTCAGCCCAAGCCCACTCGCCAGTGCGCCCAGCTGCTTCACCTGATCCAGCTTCTCCTGCGTTAAGTTCTTACGGACCCACTCCAGCTGCGCGGCGCGGCTATCCTCGGGAATCCGGTCGAGCGAATCGTATTTCCCGGCGAGCAAGCCTTGCGCCAGCGGCGACCAGACGATTTGCCCGATCCCTTTGTCCTCGCCGAGCGGGATGACTTCCTTCTCGATATACCGCTCGAACAGGTTATATTGCGGCTGGTTGACAACGATTCGGTCCAGCAACCAGCGGTCGGCCACACCGAGCGCTTCCGCCATTTGGGCCGCTGTCCACTCGCTCACGCCCACGTACAGCACTTTGCCTTGGCGGACGAAATCGTCCATGGCACGCAACGTTTCTTCCAGGGGCGTTTCCGGATCGAACCGGTGGCAATAGTAGATATCGACGTAGTCGGTGCCCAGCCGCTTGAGGCTCGCGTGGAGCTGCTCCGTGACGTGCTTGCGGGAAAGTCCGCGGTCGTTCGGACCGTCGCCCATCGGCCAGAAAACTTTCGTCGCGAGCACGTAGCTGTCCCGGGGATACTCCTTCAGCACCGCCCCCATCACCTTCTCGGCTTCGCCCCGGTGGTAGACGTTCGCGGTATCGAAATGGTTGACCCCCAGGTCGTATGCCCTTCGGATCGCGTTCGCGGCTCTCTCCTGCTCGACGTAACCTCCGTACGTCAGCCAGCTTCCCAGACTGATCTCGCTCACTTTCAGGCCGGATCGGCCCATTCTGCGATATTGCACGGCAATTCCTCCTCTTCTTTCGGCCATCTTGCAGACAACCGGTTCTAGATGACATTTTACGCTTCCGCCTTTACAATGAGAAGAAGTGAAACGTTTCTCACTTCATGAACGCAAATGCCGCTAACTATACGAAATACACGAACTAACTTTATTTTAGGAGGCGTCCTCCATGACTACCACCACTCCATCATCTACCGTGCCGAGAACTCCCGAGATCATCGAATGCTCCATCGAGAAAACGCTGGATGTGCTCGGAGGCAAATGGGCGTTCCTCGTCCTTCGCGAGCTGTTCTGCGGCACCCGCCGGTTTGGGGAACTGCAGCGCCGGATCCCGGCGGTCAGCCCGCGGGCCTTGACCACCACGCTGCGCCATCTGGAGGAGAAAGGCGTGCTGACCCGGCATGTGTACCCGACCGTTCCGGTAACCGTGGAATATACGCTCACTCCCAAAGGGGAAGATCTGCACCAAATCGTTAAAGAAATGAAATTGTGGGCGGCCAAATGGGCATGAAGGCAAAATTCCCGAATATCTTCCTGAATTCCTGATTTTCCCCTGTAAATTCTCGCATTCTCGCTATATGATAAGGTAGACGACATTACCCTATTCGTAGCGAAAACGCGAGGAGAGAAAAACGATGGTGAGCCGACTGTCCGTTCGAACGAAACTGCTTCTTATGCTGCTGGTTCCGCTCCTCCTGTTCGCCCTGACCGCCGTTTATTTGCTCCAAACGAACTCTTCCAACATCGACCGAATGACGATCCTGCTTTACGAAACGACTTACAAAAGCTCCGACCTGGTTTTGAACGCCGACCGGGACATGTACCAATCGTTGGCAGCCTATCAAGCGATCCAATTGTATACCGGCAGCGCCCGCGAAACGGCCCTCAAGGATTATCAGGAAAACGTGGGGCAAGTCAACGATCGTCTGAAGAAAGCGGCGGCTCTCATCACCCAATACAATCTTAAGGAAAAGTTGAAAGGCGAGAATGGACGGCCCTACATGGACGTCCTGACCCAGGTCGTGCTGAATTACAACCAGTGGGCGTTCGCGACGAAAGAAAATATCCAGAAAAACAATTTCCCCAAAGAGAAAGAGCAGGAACTGCAGGCGAAGTTTTTGACGGCCCGCGAAGGGGTCAATCAGTTTACCGACATCATCGATGCCTATACGCAAAGCCAAATCAACGAAATCAGGCAGCAGCGGGACCAAACGAATCTGTCCACCTACTTGTCCTTAATCGCGATATGGATCGTCGTGCTTCTATCCGGCTATCGGATCATCCGCCAGATCAGCAAGATCGTGCAGGCCGTGCTCCTGAGAACCCGCCGGGTATCGGAAGGCGATCTGCGCACCCCCGCGGAGAACCGGTACCCGAAGGACGAATTAGGCAACATCCTGCAATCGGTCGACGTCATGACCGCGAACATCCGCTCGCTGGTCGGTCGAATCAAAGAGCATACCCAATCGGTATCCTCGGCATCCGAACAATTGTCCGTCGGCGCCCGCGAATCGGCCTCGTCGGCCGAGCACGTAGCCCGCAATATCCAGGAAGTGACGTCGCTGGTCGATATTCAGACGACGATCGCGGAAGAATCGAGTAAAGCGATCGCGGAAATGACGATCGGAGTGCAGCGGATCGCCGAGAGCACGGCAGCGATCTCCGACCATTCCGCGGATACGAGCCGGCAAGCCGAGGCAGGCAACGGAGAGCTGCTGAAGCTGAAATCGCAGATGGAGCAGATCGCGCTTTCCATTCAGAGCTTGAGCCATACCATCGCCGTGTTGACCGAGAAGTCCGAGCGGATCGGCAGCATTACCGAGAAGATCACCGGCATCGCGAACCAGACGAACATCCTGGCGCTTAATGCCGGCATCGAGGCGGCCCGGGCCGGCGAGCACGGACGGGGATTCGCCGTCGTCGCCGCGGAGATCCGCAAGCTCGCCGCCAGTTCCCTGGAGTCGGCCGGCGTCATCAACGCGCTGATCGATGAAACGCGGGCAGAAATCGGGAAATCGTCGGAACACATGCAGAGGACGATTGGGCAAACCGAGCAAGGATCCGCGGTCATGGAAGAAGCGGCGCAAGGCTTCCAATCCATCCTGCTCTCGATCCGGCAGGTCGCCGCGCAGACCCAGGACAATTCCGCGGTCACGGAACAGATGTCCGCCAGCTCCGAGGAAGTTCTCGCCAGCATGGAGCAAGCGTCTTCCTCGGCTCGGGAGATTTCAGGCAAGGCGCAGAACGTCGCGTCCGCCACGGAACAGCAGCTCGCCCTTACGGAGAACATCGCCAAAGCCTCCGGACAGCTCGCGGAAATCGTAACGGAGCTGAACGAATCGATGAATTCTTTTAAAGTTTAGTCCACATGTTCATGGCCCCGACAAGGAGAACCGGATCCCCGGCAGGATTGCGGTTCTTTTTGTCGTGCTGTTCGTTCCGGTGACGATGGAATATACATTGACTCTCAAGAGAAAGTTCTTGACCAAATTGTCGAAAAGACGAAATGATCGACGGCCAATTGGGCAAGATGACGAAATTTACCTCATCCTTTCCGAAGCCTTATTCTAGCTTCATAAATTTGTCGTAATATTATCGTTATTTCAGTAGAAATCGTGACGATTCGAGAAATGAGGAGAGAACAATGCTGAACCGTCTTTCCGTCCGTTCCAAATTGATCTTGTTGTTAACGATTCCGCTCGTTCTGTTCGCCGGCACGTCGGTGTATTTGCTGCAAACGAACTCTTCCAACATCAGCCGGATCTCCGACACTCTGTATGACACGGTTTATACGGCTTCGACTTATGTCCTGAATGCCGACCGCGACATTTCCCAATCTCTCTCCTCCTACCAATCCGTCCGGCTGGCTTCCTCGGATAAAGAAAGAGAGGACGCCGCCCAGGAGTTCCGGGAGCGGACCGCCAGGGTTAAGGACGGCCTGAAGAAGACGAGCGACCTTCTGGAATCCCGCCATTTGGAAAAATCACTGGTTTCCGAAGACGGAAAGCCGCTGAGCGAAACGCTTACGCAGGTGATGCAGCATTTCAATCAATGGGAAAACATTGCAGCCGAGAACATCGCCAATAATTCGTTCCCCTACAATAAGGGAGCCGAATTGCTTGAAAAATACGCGAAAGTCCGCTCGGAGATCGATACATTCGGCACGACGATCGACCGCTTCTCGCAATCCGAGATCGAAAAGCAGATGGAAGATCAGAAACGCATGAGCGCCTATACCTATACAACGCTTGCCTTTACCTGGATCATCCTCATTCTGCTCGGCTATCGGATCATCCGCCAGATCAGCAAGATCGTGCAGGCCGTGCTCCTGAGAACCCGCCGGGTATCGGAAGGCGATCTGCGCACCCCCGCGGAGAACCGGTACCCGAAGGACGAATTAGGCAACATCCTGCAATCGGTCGACGTCATGACCGCGAACATCCGCTCGCTGGTCGGTCGAATCAAAGAGCATACCCAATCGGTATCCTCGGCATCCGAACAATTGTCCGTCGGCGCCCGCGAATCGGCCTCGTCGGCCGAGCACGTAGCCCGCAATATCCAGGAAGTGACGTCGCTGGTCGATATTCAGACGACGATCGCGGAAGAATCGAGTAAAGCGATCGCGGAAATGACGATCGGAGTGCAGCGGATCGCCGAGAGCACGGCAGCGATCTCCGACCATTCCGCGGATACGAGCCGGCAAGCCGAGGCAGGCAACGGAGAGCTGCTGAAGCTGAAATCGCAGATGGAGCAGATCGCGCTTTCCATTCAGAGCTTGAGCCATACCATCGCCGTGTTGACCGAGAAGTCCGAGCGGATCGGCAGCATTACCGAGAAGATCACCGGCATCGCGAACCAGACGAACATCCTGGCGCTTAATGCCGGCATCGAGGCGGCCCGGGCCGGCGAGCACGGACGGGGATTCGCCGTCGTCGCCGCGGAGATCCGCAAGCTCGCCGCCAGTTCCCTGGAGTCGGCCGGCGTCATCAACGCGCTGATCGATGAAACGCGGGCAGAAATCGGGAAATCGTCGGAACACATGCAGAGGACGATTGGGCAAACCGAGCAAGGATCCGCGGTCATGGAAGAAGCGGCGCAAGGCTTCCAATCCATCCTGCTCTCGATCCGGCAGGTCGCCGCGCAGACCCAGGACAATTCCGCGGTCACGGAACAGATGTCCGCCAGCTCCGAGGAAGTTCTCGCCAGCATGGAGCAAGCGTCTTCCTCGGCTCGGGAGATTTCAGGCAAGGCGCAGAACGTCGCGTCCGCCACGGAACAGCAGCTCGCCCTTACGGAGAACATCGCCAAAGCCTCCG
>NZ_WJIB01000009.1 GCF_019400745.1 Cohnella sp. CFH 77786
GCAAACCGCAAACCGCAAACCGCAAACCGCAAACCGCAAACCGCAAACCGCAAACCGCAAACCGCAAACCGCAAACCGCAAACCGCAAACCGCAAACCGCAAACCGCAAACCGCAAACCGCAAACCGTTCTCCTTATTATGCGAACTAAGAGCTGAAATACAATTAATTTTCTCAGAACCCCTGCTTTTTGATGGACTAAGAGCCAGAATACAGTTAGTTTGCCCGTACATACCTTGATTTCGGCTCAAATGCCGCAGCTAGTTGTATTTTGGCTTTTAGGCATCGAAAATGACGGGTATTTCCGAGAAATAACTGCATTTCGGTTGTTAGCTGTTGGCGGGCAGCGCTTGACCGGTAACCATGCCCATCGCGAACAATTTGGGTAGTCTTCCGCATCTTACTTCCGGGGGCGGTAGAAGACGCCGACATCCCCTTGCTCGCTCGCCGTGAACCCGTTCTGGAGAAGACATAACACGGCGTCCCTTACCGGGGCTCCCGCTCGGATAAACCTTCTGCAGGGGGCGCTGCCGAGGATCTTGAATTTGCCGATGTTCGCGAAATTGGATTTGCTCCTGACGATGATCACGACATTCGGAAATCAGCTCATCGGAACAGCTCCTTAACGTATTCGAATGATACGACAAGGTATTCTTGCTCTCCCAACCTTGACGCGGCGGATACGCACGAAACAACTCAAACACGCCAGATAAGTCCCCCCAAGCCGCAGGCTACCGCACACCTCCGTCCGACTCCCGTCTCCCTGTCCAGTCCGCCCCCAGACTTAAGTCCGTGGTGGGAACCGAACTCCGGTTGGTGCCATACGGAGAAAACGGCCGCTAGAATGAAAATATCGCCAGATTCAAGAATGGCAGGTTATGAAGCATGAACACGATTGAGATATGGATGGAGCAATTCGGGTATATGGCCTTGTTCTTCGGCTTGATGCTCGAATACATCGCTCTCCCGTTTCCCGGCGAGCTGGTTATGGGGTATTCGGCTACCTGGTTTACGAAGGACGGCTTCATCTGCTGCTTGCCGTATCGCTCGCGTGGCTCGGAACCTCGATCGGCACGACCGTCACGTACTTCGCCGGGCGCAGGCTTGGGCATCCGTTCCTCGCCAAACACGGCCCTAAGCTGTTTCTAGGTCCGAAGAAGCTGGCGAGAGCGACGGGCAGCTTCGAGAAATACGGAAGCAAGCTGCTGTTCTTATCGTTCTTCGTCCCGGGCGTGCGGCATTTTACCGGTTATTTGGCGGGCATGCTGAACGTTCCTTTCCGGAAGTACGCGCTCTATACGTATAGCGGAGCCCTGCTCTGGACCGTTGTCTTCATCGTCGGGGGCCGCCTGCTCGGATCTCAATGGGAACAGATCCACGAGATCGCGTCCCGCTACGGCGGGGATGTGCTGCTATATGCGGCGGTGCTCGCCTGGCTCATTTATTCGTACCGCAGCGCCATCCACGATCCGGCGAACCGGATGCTTCGGAAGAGGAACGGCGGCGACCCGCCAAGATGGAGCTGGCTGTTCATCGGAGCGTTGGGCTCCGCGGCGGGGATGTTCGTGCTCTCGGCCCATTTGCCATAAAGCACGGTTAGGCTGTGAAGGAGGGTTAGAGGTGTGGGATAAGACGCCGCACCAGATCCACCAGCTTCACCAGATATCCGGGAAGAACGAACAAACGAGGTGATCCGAAATGAAACCGACGACGAAGCCCAAAATCCTGATCCTCTCCGGCGCCCTCGGGGACGGGCACAAGCAGGCGGCGCGGGCGATCCGGGAAGCGGCCTTGGCCGACCATCCGGGGATGGAAGTCGAGGAAGTCGACTACATGGAATGGACGCATCCCCGCCTGCACGTGGCGGGCAAATTCTTCTACGAGCAATGGATGAAGAAGCTTCCGTCCTTATACGGCTACCTGTTTCAGAGAACGCGCGGCGACAACCTCTTCTCAAGCTTGGTGAAACGGGCTAAAACTTACAGCTTGGAGCGGATGCAGCAGCTATTGATGGAGAAACAGCCTTCCGTCGTCGTCAGCACGTTCCCGCTTGCCGCCGCGGCGATGTCTGCGTTCAAAGCCCAAGGCCTGACCGGCCTGCCGGCCGTCACGGTAATCACCGATCATACGGACCATAGCTTCTGGATTCATCCGCACACGGACCGATATATCGTCGGCTCCGATCCCGTCCGCAAGGCGCTGTTGCGCAAGGGGGTTCCTGCTGATCGTATTTCGGCGACAGGCATTCCCGTCCGTCTCCCCTATCACCGATCGTATGATCGCGTCCAGTTGCGGAGGCGGCACGGATTCGACCGCACGCGGCCGACGGTGCTCGTAATGGGCGGGGGACTCGGCATGATCGACAAAGATTTCGTCGGATTGCTCAAGTCGGGCCAATTCGCCGGCGACGCGCAGTTCATCGTCGTATGCGGGCGCAACGTCAAGCTGCGGGAGCAGCTCGAAGAGAAGCTCACCCATGCGGCGGGCCGCGTGCACGTGTTAGGCTATGTGGAGCACGTTCATGAGCTGATGGCGCTCTCCGACCTGATCGTGACCAAGCCCGGCGGCTTGACCACGTCCGAAGCGCTGTCGCTCGAGCTGCCGATGCTCCTCTTCAAGCCGCTTCCCGGGCAGGAGAAGGACAACGCGGCGTATCTCGCCGGAATCGGCGCCGCGGTAGAAGCCGGAAGCGCGGCGGAACTCGCGCGGATCCTGACGGGCTTGCTTACGGAGCGCGAGCGGCTCGACGGGATGAAGCGGCAGGCGGCCCTGTTCCGGCCGAACTCTCCTTCGCCGGACGCCGTGCGCGCGATCCTAGAAGCCAAACACGCGGGATTCCCGGTATGGGAGGAGGCCTCCGAACCGGTGTGCGCGAAAGCTTAATACGGCCGGCAAAGAGGCGAATCTCCCCGAATGATCCCTTTTCCGAACAGATGACCGCAAATGTGATATAATGTCAAAAGCGCCGAGAAAAACCGAAATTTCGGGAATCCTCGGCGTTTTCGACAAAACGGGATGCATCTCACTCCTCGGCTGTTCGTACGAGGTAGAGACGAAGCTTGCTGGTTCGCAGATTCAGGTGCGATTTGATCCGCACGATCTGACCTTAATCCAAGTATGGAAAGACAGCGTCCGCTTTCAGGATGCGAAGCCGCTGAAACTCCGCGACCCCAGGCAGAAGACAAAGAAAACCGAACAACAGACGGAACAGAAACCTCCGAAAACAGGATTAAACTATGTAGAATTGCTGGCCGAGGAACAAAACCGGCAAATCCGTGAAGCACAGGCGGCGAAGCTTTCCCTCGCCATGAAAGAGGTGAAGCAGCCATGATCCGTAGTTTTTTCGGGTGGGAGCGAACCCCGTTTACGAGGGAGATTGAAATTCGGCACCTTCACCGCTCCAAGCGCTTCGAAGAATGCGTAGCGAGGCTGCAGTATATGGTGATGACCAGGTCGATTGGCTGCGTCACCGGAGAGATTGGCACTGGCAAATCTACGGCCATCCGCTGTCTGAAGGACCAGCTCGACGCGAATAAATACCGGTTTATGTACGTCTCGGATGCCAATCTGAAACCGAGGGATTTTTACCGCGAGTAGCTTCACTACTTCGGTCTGCCGCCCAAATTTCTGCGCAGTGAAGCCAAGAGGCAGTTTCAGCATCTGGTGTGGGATCTATATGGGAACCAGCAAAAGATAGCCGTTATTGTGGTGGATGAAGCCCACTTGCTTTCCGGTGACATGCTTCAGGAGATTCGCTTTTTGACTAACTTTCAGATGGACTCTGTTTCGCCGCTGGCCCTTTTGCTGATTGGACAGCCGGAACTGCAAGCTACGTTGCAACTGCGCGTTTTTAAGCCGATTACGCAGCGGATGAACGTGCGATTTCATTTGGAGGGCCTGTCCCTGCAGGAATGTCGTGACTATATTTCACACCAATTGGAGGTGGCCGGCAGTACCCATCCGGTCTTTACGACCGAGGCCATGGATGCGATCTACGCTCACACCCGGGGCATTAGCCGGGAGATAAACAACGTCTTCACCGCCGCGCTTCTTGACGCTGTGCTACGCAAAGACAAGCTCATTGATGCGATTCACGTCACACGCATCTTGAGCGAGTTTAAGGATTAGTGAAGGAGATGGCCTCGATGTATGAACTGCGGTTTCACGGCGAAACCCGCCGCTGGCGCATCTATGACGGAATGAAAGTCTTATACCCCCCTGCATTGCGGCGATCCTCTGGTACGTTGCATTCGGCGGCACAAAGTTCCGGCTCCATACCAAGACAAAATACAATGTGCTAGTACTGAACTGACCTGCTCTTGCGAGCAGGTTTTCTTTATGCGACCATGTCGGTAGGCGACTCTTGAACGCCATGGCTATGTCGGCGACGAAAACAAAAAACCACCGTCATTGGCGGTTCCGATTTAACCGACAATTAAAGTGGCTGATGACAGAAAGGGGAGGTGGAACATGAAGTTCAAAACAGGTGTAAGGAAAAGTACAATCGCACTAACCGCGGCAGTCCTGTTGGCTCTGGCCGCCGGCTGCTCAAACAACAGCAACGGTAATACAGGAACTGGGGATACCCAAAAGAGTTCGGACAGCACGAAAAGCTCAGCAGATGCTGCGGGCTCCCGCGGCTTTAAGCTTTGGATGGGCTGGTCGGCAACGGTTAACAACGACAGCTTGATTCAACAACTTTGGAGAACAGAGAAACCGGGTCTTGATGTTCAAGTTGAAGCCACGCAGGGGGATGTCGTCACTGCGCTTAATCTCAAGCTGAGTACGGGCGGCTTTGATGACGCGGCTATCTTCGGGAGGAATCAGGTTGTCAATGATGCCATGAAGCATTCCAATCTCATTCAACCGCTCGAGAAGTTCTTTACCATGCCTGAGAAGTATCCGAATTTGGCCGCCATTCCGAAGGCCTATCTGGATCAGATGAAGGATGCCGACGGACATATTTGGTCGATTCCCTCCTATTTCGATACAAATCCGTCCGATCCATGGCCGGGCTGGTCCTCGAGCGCATGGTTTATCCGAACGGATATCCTTGAGAAAGTCGGCATGACGGAGAACGACCTTAAGACGCTTAAGGGAGTGGAGGCCTATTTGGAAAAGGCGGCTCAGCTGAAAGATGCATCGGGCAAGCCGCTCCTGCCGCTTGGTATTCTAACGGATGCATACGACGAGAATACGGTATTGGCTGCTTTCGGCGTGACGGTTGCTTCGGTGGGAGGCGTTACTCCGGTACAAAAAGACGGCAGCAACTTTATCTTTGAGTATGACAATCCAGGTTTCAAAGCCGCTTATAAGTGGATGAACAGCATGTATCGCAAAGGGCTTATCGATCCCGAGTCTATAACCGATAAAAGTGAAAGGTTTAAAGAAAAGAACAAGAGCGGCCGCTATGCGATGAATATCGGGAGCTTCTGGAACTTCAATCAGTATTTATGGGAGCAGTTGGACGGTCCGACTTCGGCAGGCTGGTTTTATAAACCGATTCCGTATCCTCAAGTCGATGGCGTCAGCAAGCTTGGTATCACACAAATCGTCAATCCGTATCCGGCCTACGATACGTATATCAGCAAAAATACGAAGAACCTCGATGCAATTTTGAAGTTTTTTGATTGGACATTAACGCCGAAGCCGGAGCAAAGCATGATTGTCGGTGAAGGACCAGTCGGGAAATATTGGAGTTGGGTAGACCAGCCTCTCGGTAAATGGAAATTCATTGATCCAAAATACAAAGAGTTGCGTAACTCCGGCGATCCAGCCAAGAAAGCGCAAGCTCAAACGGATCTTTGGCCGGCGTCGACCTACAGTAACAAGTTTACTCCTTGGTGGAACTATGCAGAGGGCGATCATGCGGGATTTGCCAAAACCGCTGAGTTTACGAAACAGATCGGTCAGATGGGCACAACCCGGGTTGCGGAGAAGTCCGACATGGTGAAGGCCAAAGCTGGAGGCGCTTGGGAAAAATATTTACCGGAGCTTGGGAATGTATATAAAGAGTATCGGGCCAAGCTGATGATGGCCAAGGACGATGCGCAATTCGAGCAGGCTTGGAAGGATTTCAATTCAGCACTCGAGATACGCGCACATTGGAGCGAGCTCAAGCAAGAGTGGAACAAATTGTACCAAGAGACCAAGTAAGAAGAACTGAACGCTTTCGCTTTTAATGGAGCAGCCCTGCGTATGGGGATGCTCCCTTTCCAGTTTCACGGCTGTGCGACCGACGGTCGGAAGAATGGGAGAATGACTAATGCGACATTGGATTGAGAGACACATCATTCGTTTGACCCGTACCATGAAGCTTCGCGGCAAAATTGTCGTGTTTTATGGCCTGGTCGTATTCATTCCTACCGTTATTTTGGGGGTCGGCACCGGGTATCTGGCGCTTCAAAACGTCCGGGACAACTATATGCTCACGATCAATGAAGCAGTAAGGCAAACGGCGCAGAGCGTCGAGTTCCGGAAACAAAGCTATGATCTTCTTGTTACCCGGACGGGTTCGGACGGCGAACTCATTTCCAGGCTGGCCCGGACGTATGGGAATATGTCCGACCAGCTTGATTCCGTTAATTACGTCGACCGTTCGTTCACGCTCATGAGCCAGTATTTGCCAGGGATCATAAATTTTCGGATTTATCATGCCAACCCTACCTTCGTTGAAGACGGAGGGCTGCTATGGAAGCCGGCCGACAGAGCGTTGGCGGGCGTGGACGAGACATCCTGGTACCGCAGCGTCATGAACTCGCCGTTCGTATTGCAATGGTCCGCCGTACAGGGGGCGGGCGCCCAACTGATCGTCTCGCGAAAAATCATGAACGCGGGCGGGGACGTCCTTGGCGCCATCTATATGCTCCTGAATTATGACAGCGTATTCGGCGAGTTGATGGATAGACCCTTTAACGGCTCGGGAAGCTTGTATCTCTTGGACGAGCACGATCGAATTATCGCAGCCTCGGATCGATCCATACTCGGCGAGCCGGTTACGGCTACCGCGCTGTCCAAGCTCTGGGCGAGTGTTGATAGCACCGAGAGCATCACGGACGATGACAAGTATTTTACGGTACGGTTCATAAACGGAGGTTGGAAAGTCGCCGCGCTTATCCAGATGCGGCAATTGGAGAAGCAATCCGCCATGACCGTGTACAGCATCGTGGCCATCACGGTGTTCTTCCTTTTCCTCTCTACGTTCCTTGTCTTGATCGTACTGAAGAATGTCGTTCATCGCATTCGGAAATTAGGTGATCGGATGAGCGATATCTCCAAAGGCGATTTCGACGTATCCGTGCGAAGCTGGAGCCGGGACGAGGTCGGGGACCTGGAAATGATGTTTAATCGGATGGCCGGCCGACTCGGGAACTTGGTTGACATGCTCAGCGGGGCCAGATTAAAAGAGAAAGAGTCGTCGTTTCAAGCCCTTCAAGCGCAGATCAATCCGCATTTTATCTATAATTCGCTTAGTCTGCTTCATTGGCGGGCTCTTGATCAAGGGGATCAGATCCAGGTGGAGACCATCGAAGCCTTGACGACCTTTTACCGATTCGCACTGAATAACAAATCTAACGTTGCGTTAATCAAGGATGAGCTCGAGCATGTGCGGGCCTATCTGGACATTCAGCGGCTCCGCTATCCGGGACGCGTTCGCGTTGACTGGGAGGTGGATGAAGAAGTGTTGGACTTGTATTCGATCAAGCTGATCTTGCAGCCGATCGTTGAGAATGCCTATATTCACGGGCAAATCTTTACGCGTCCCGATGCCTGTATTGCCATCTGTATCAAGCTATTCGATAACGAGGTCCGCTTTCAAGTCAGAGACAATGGGATTGGCATGGATCCATCCACGCTTACGCTCATTCGGAACGGCGAAAAAGCGGGAACGGGCAACGGTTTCGGGCTAGCGAACATAAGTGAACGACTGCATTTATATTTTGGCAACGCCGGTAAACTGAAGATCGATAGTGCGCTAGATGCAGGGACGGTAGTCACGATCGAGATGCCTGTCTGTACGGACAAGCCGCACATTCAACAGGAGGGATAATCTTGCTGCAAGCACTCATTGTGGATGACGAGCTACCCCATGTTCAGGGGCTTATCCGGCATATCCCTTGGGCGAGTCTCGGTTTCACCGTTCCACTTGCCGCGGAAAGCGGCGAATCGGCAATCCCTCTTCTTCAAGGCAATAAGATCGATGTGCTGATCACCGATGTATGCATGCCCGGCATGAACGGTATCGAGCTCGCTGCCGTGGCTAAATCCATACATCCGGAAATTCAGATTCTGATCATCAGCGGCTACAATGAATTCGAATTTGCGCAGGAAGCCATCGAAGTGGGGGCGCAAGGGTACGTGCTGAAGCCTCTTAAACTGGGGGAAATCGAGCGCAAGCTGACCGCATTCCGGCAAACCTCGGAGAACATCAAACAAATCAACGAACAAACGTTACGGCTCAAAGCGATGGTGTCGGACAAGCAGGAGCTGCTCAAGGAGTCTTTCATTTTTGATTTGCTGGAAGAAGAGCCAATGGAGGATGACATGCTGGCCTCTTGGTGCAGGCTTCTAAATCTCCCCGAATTGAAGGACGGAATTCAGCTCATTGTAGTGGCGCTAGATGACTACACCGCTTCCGGCAGTGACGCCAAGAGCCGGCTGGTGCTGAATTCGGCTCTTCTGCAATCGGTTTCCGTTGCCCTGCAAGAAATGGGTGTCGTCCTGGTTTCGAGGCTTAGGCCCGACGGGGTTGCAGCCATTTTGGTAAATCCGACGCCCGACAAGAGGAGCTCTATCGACAAACAAATGATTTTCGTCCAGGACTATATGCGGAATACCTGCCAAGTGTCGGTTACGGTCGGCGTCAGTCGGGAAGGTCGTGTTTGGACGGAGGTAGGGCAGCTTTACCGGGAGATCAAACATACGGTCGCCGATGCCCGTCAGGGTGGGAACGGTCTGCTTGTTCATGTCGGAAGAATGGAGCGGAAGGCTTACGAGGACTTTAGGCTGCGCGAAAACCTGCTTCCCGGCTTGCTCACACTCGCGGAAAGCGATGAGCCGGATCGGCTGCTCGAAGAGGTCGGACGGGCATTTGAGGAAATGGACGCCAAATCCCAATCGTTCGCTTATATTCAGTCTTTCAGTATAAGCTTGCTTGGCGAGCTGTCCCGCAAGCTATGGAATGACATGGAAGCGGTCACCTATCTAAGCAACCGCGCTTTGCATCGGCTATTGGAATGCAAAGCGGTCGGTTCGCTGAAGGACATCGTTCTCGAAACGATCGACTCGGCTTTCGTGATTGCGCGGAAAGAGCGAACGGTACAGCAGCATCACCTCATCCATCGCATCGCCTCTTACATTGAAGATCAGCTGCCGATCAGCGTGACGGTCAAGCAGCTGGCAGACACGTTTCATTTTAGCGCAGGGTATTTAAGCGTTTTGTTCAAGAAGGAAACGGGGCAGACGATTTCCGACTACGTAAAGGGCTTGAAAATGAAAAAAGCGAAGGAATTGCTTCAAGACCCGACGATCAAGATTTACGAGGTAGCTGATCGAGTCGGCTTTCAGACTCCCGCTTACTTCACCTATCAATTTAAAAAAAGCGAAGGCTACACACCTCAGGAATATCGGGACCGATATTACAGATGATATTTTTTTAGCCCAATCCTGATCGTATAATTCCACGCGCTACGTTTCTTATAAGGATCTCAAGAAAGTAACAGCTGACCTGAAGCCGATCTACAAGGCCGCGACGGAGGAAATGGCGCTGGTGGGGCTCGATTGATTGAGATACTTCACGGGAGTAATCACTACCAGCCTTCGAAATGTAGATACGAAGTGACTGGAATCCAGAAAGCCGACCTGAGAGGCGATTGCCTTCACAGTGAGGCTTTCTTTATTGATCAGTAGTTCTTTTGCTTTCTGAAAGCGAAAATGAATCAAAAACTGATACGGGCTCATGCCGGCGGCGGAACGAAAAGTCAAGTCATTAAGAAGGTTGAATATAACGGAACAAGAGTGAAAGCCGGCAAACATCTTATCAAATTGATAGAAATCTAATCGTTGTTAGCTACCTTCTAGTCTGGTCCATTCGTAAAATGAAGACGCAAGGGTGTATAAATATCGCTGGCAGTACCTCATGATTTTGCCGGCAGTTTTGTCGCTTTTTCTGTTCAATTATGTTCCGATGGCGGGCATCCAAATCGCGTTCAAGGACTTTGCGATCGGGTCGGTAAAAGTCGTTTCGATTAGGATAGACACATGAGAGAAATGAAATAGGAGGACACAAATGGAATCGCTTACAACAGAGATTACTCGACCAGCGGAGGGTAAAAAGCGTAAGCATCGCTTTTGGTATACCATGCTTCAGCAGCGCTACTTATATTTAATGTCAGTCCCGTTCGTCATTTGGCTCATCATTTTCAGCTATGTACCAATATGGGGATGGCTGGTTGCTTTTCAAAATTACAAGCCGGGGAAATCGATTTTTGATCAAAAATGGATCGGTCTAAAATCATTCATTGAATTATTTTCCGATGAAAGATTTTATCATGTGCTGCGCAACACGTTAGCCATGAGCGTGATGGGTCTGATCGTCGGATTTACCGTTCCTATTATATTTGCTTTGCTGCTCAATGAACTTCGGGGGCGATGGTTCAAAAGATCGATTCAGACGATCTCGTACTTGCCTCACTTCGTTTCATGGGTTGTTGTAGCCGGACTGATAACGAAGATGTTATCCGTGGATGGTGGAGCTGTCAACCAACTGCTTATGTCATTGCATCTTATCGATAAACCGATTCAGTTTATGGCGAAAGGCGAATGGTTTTGGGGAATTGTCACGATATCCGACATGTGGAAAGAGACAGGTTGGTCCTCCATTATTTATATAGCGGCTATGGCTGGAATCGATCCGGAGCAATACGAAGCCGCAACCGTGGATGGGGCAGGAAGGTTTCGACGCATGTGGCATATTACTTTGCCGGGCATTCGTCCTACTTTCATGGTGTTGTTCATTTTGTCCATCGGGAACCTGATCAGCATCGGGTTCGAGAAACAATTTCTGCTAGGCAACCCTCTAGTTTCGGATTACTCGGAAGTTATAGATTTATACGCCTTAAACTATGGTATCGGATTATCCCGCTATTCATACGGAACGGCAATCGGGATTTTCAATTCGGTAATCAGTATCATTCTTGTCTTTACAGCTAACGGCATTTACAAACGAGTAACGAAAGAAACGATCATTTAGGAGTGAGTTCGATGCAAGGCTTGGTACAAAAGAATATTTCCGACCGGATTTTCGATACCTGCTTATATGTGGTCATGACGATCGTATTAATCGTAACGCTTTATCCATTCCTGAATGTGTTGGCCATTTCGTTAAACGATTCTATGGACACCGTTAAGGGAGGGTTGACAATTTGGCCGAGACAATTTACGTTGAAAAACTACGAAACGATATTCAAATTTGAAGGTTTGGTGATCGGCTTCCGCAACTCGGTTATCCGAACTGTGTTGGGCGCGATCATCGGAGTATTGACAGCCTCCATGGTGGCTTATACTTTAAGCCGGCGTGAATTTCAGGCGAGACGATTGTTTTCCGTGCTTTTCGCACTGACCTTATACTTCTCAGGCGGGTTGATTCCCGGGTATTTGCTGATTCGAAATCTTGGCTTGATAGGTACATTTTGGGTCTACATCATTCCGAGCATTCTGGGCGTATTTAACGTATTCGTCATCCGCTCTTATATTGACGGACTTCCGAATGCACTTCAAGAATCGGCTAAAATCGACGGAGCCAATGATTTTACGATCTTCTGGAGGATTATCCTGCCGCTTTGCCAGCCGGTTTTGGCGACCATTGCTCTGTTTGTCGCAGTCGGACATTGGAATTCTTGGTTCGATACGTACCTGTATAATGCACAGAAACCGCAAAATACGACACTTCAATACGAACTGATTAAGGTGCTTCAATCGACGCAGTCCGCTACCGATTATCGGTTTAACAGCAACAATCAACAATCGATGGCCGCCGTATCTCCGGATTCGATCAAGATGGCGATTACCATGGTCGTTACCACGCCGATTTTGCTCGTATACCCTTTCTTGCAGAAGTATTTCGTTAAAGGCATAACGCTCGGCGCAGTCAAGAGTTAATTAGGTATTTACAGGGAAACCTGTTTACATATCATGATATGAAAATAAAGGGAGGCAACAAAAGATGAAAGGGAAAGTTGCAAAAATATCCAGCGTACTGATTGTAAGCGCTTTGTTGGCGACAACGGGCTGCACCAATTCGTCGCAAACAAAACCGACAACAAGTGATGCATCAACGGCTACAGCTGATCCTAAACCTGATCTTACTCCCATGACAGTAAGATTGGGAACAGGGGGGCCCTTCGATCCGTACTGGGACGAAATGCAGAGCGACGTAGGTAAAGTCATCAAAGAAAAAACCGGGATTACACTCAAAAAGGAGTTTTCCGTAGAGGGCGGCGACCCGCAAAAATATTACTCGCTCATGGTTGCGAGCAATGAATATCCGGATTTAGTTAGCGGTGGCGTAAGCCAGCTGGTTAATGCGGGAGCGGTACTCGATCTGGCGCCGCTGATTGATAAATACGGCCCGAATATCAAAAAAGTGTACGGCGATTACATGAAGCGCCTGCGCTGGAGCAATACCGACCATGCGATCTACGCACTTCCGTGGCCCGGTGTAAACGGTACGACTTTCGACGCCGGCGGCGGCTTCGAAATTCAGCATCAAGTGTTGAAAGAGCTTGGCTATCCGCAAATCAAAACCGTGAAGGACTATGAGGCAGCCCTTAAAGCATACAAGGATAAGCATCCGACCACTGCGGACGGGAAACCGACTATTGGAATGTCTCTCAACGCAGGCGAGTGGCAGATCGTAATATCCGTAACAAATCCTGCCTTTTTTACTACTGGAGCTCCGGATGATGGAGAATTCTTCATCGATCCGAAAACGTATGAAGCGAAGCTTCATTACCTTCGTCCAGAAGAGAAGGAATACTTCCGTTGGTTGAATCATATGAACGACATCGGCTTGCTGGATCCTGAAAGCTTTACACAAAAATACGACCAATATAAAGCGAAAATTGCTACAGGTCGCGTTCTGGGTATGATCGATCAAGAATGGGATTATGGCGAAGCGTTAAATACGCTTAAAAAAGAAGGGAAGTTCGATCAGACTTACGCGCATTTTCCAGTTACTTTGAATGATACGTATAAAGACCACAGCTTCCAAGACACAGGTTATATGGCGGGCCCTGGTATAAGCATTACGAAGAGCGCGAAGGACCCCGTCCGTCTCATCAAGTTCCTGGATTACTTGGCTTCGGATGAAGGTCAGGTTCTGATTAACTGGGGGATAGAAGGCGTTCACTATAAAGTGGAGAATGGCAAACGTGTCATTCCGGCCGACGTTCTCGAGAAGAAAAATAACGACGCCAATAACTTTAAGAAATCAACGGGAATAGGCAACTACACTTTGCTCTCTGCCAGTTACGGCGATGGCGTGAAGGATCCAAGCGGCAACTATTACACAACCACCTTCCCCGAACTAATTCAGGCTAAGTACAGCAAAGCTGATAAAGAAACGCTCGCGGCTTACAAAGCTTCAACTTATTTAGATTTGTGGCCGAAAAAAGAAGAGTTCCCTGTTAAGCCTTGGGGTGCAGCTTGGACAATTAATCTCGAAACTGGCTCTGAAGCGGATGTCATCAAGACGAAGTGCTTAGACATCATGAAGAAGCGCGTCCCGGAAGCGATTCTGGCGAAGCCGGACCAATTCGATGCGATCTGGGATGCTTTCATGAAGGATCTGGATAAAGCAGGTGTCCAGAAATTAAATCAGGCCTATACGCAATTGGTTAAAGACAGAATCAAGCTTTGGAACGAGTAAGGATAAAGCAGGAAAGAGCCTATTTCAATGGGCTCTTTCTTGGTTTCTTTCGAACTGCTTCGTAAAAGCCGAATTGATTCGGGGAAAATTTTGTGTGGAAATCGGGAAAAAACGGTTTGCAATGAAACAGTGTTTAGCATAGAAAACAGTGGAGGCTGATTAGGTTGAAAATGGGTGTGGATTATTATCCTGAGCATTGGGAGCGCGGCATGTGGGATCAGGATGCGGATCTGATGCAGCAGACGGGAGTCCGTCTGGTTCGCTTGGCTGAATTTTCCTGGTCTCGTCTGGAGCCGGAGGAAGGAAGGTACGATTTCGCATGGTTGGACGACGCGATCGACGTTTTCCATCAACGCGGCATCGAGGTCGTGATCGGAACTCCGACCAATACGCCGCCGAATTGGCTTGTGGATCGGTATCCCGATGTGCTTCCCGTTGATGCCTTGCTGCACCCCCGATATCCCGGGATACGCGGACACCGTTGCTATAACAGTCCCTCCATGCGCCTTTACTCGGAGAAAATTGTGGATAAGCTTGCCTCGCATTATTCGAAGCATCCGGCTGTTACCGGATGGCAGATCGATAACGAATTTGCTCTGAACGAGTGTCATTGCGACAATTGCAGCGAGCGGTTCCGAGAATGGCTGTCGGACAAGTACGGATCTGTGGAGGCTCTTAACCGCGCTTGGGGCACCGTCGTCTGGAGCGGGGAGTACAGCAGCTGGTCACAAATCAAGCCCCCGCTGGGCGGCGTCGCCTTCAAAAACCCGTCTTATTTGCTGGACTGGAAAAGGTTCGAAACGGATTCCGTCGCCGAGTTCCAGCAGCTGCAAGTGAATCTTCTTCGGAAGCGGTGTCCGGATCATTTCGTGACCCATAATATTTGGAGCTACCCGATGTCCCTTGATTACTACAAGCTCTGCGAATCGCTCGACTTTGCCTCCCTTGACTATTATCCTAACACAAGTCCGGAAAAGTCGGATACGAGCGGATACGGCGGGGCACTGACGCTGGACTTGACCCGGGGGATTAAGCGGGGCAACTTCTGGATTATGGAAACGATCAGCGGTCCGCCCGGCTGCTGGTTCCCGATGTGGCGAACGCCGCAGCCGGGGTTTATTCGGGCGTTCGCCTGGCAGTGCATAGCGCGCGGTGCCGACACACTCGTACATTTCCGCTGGAGAAGCGCTCCGGTCGGCGCCGAGCAATTCTGGCATGGCTTGATCGACCACAGCAATGTTCCGGGCCGCCGGTTCGAGGAGTACGGCAAGCTGTGCGGGGAAGTGAACCGCCTCTCTCCGCTGCTGACCGGATCGGAGGTGCATGGCGAAGCGGCCATTCTCCATTCGCACGATCAATACAATGCGCTTCAGATTCAGCCGCAGGCGGAAGGTATGGATTATTTCGACAATTTGAAGCTGTATCACCGCGCATTGACCAAGCTGGGCGTTCATACCGATGTGTTGAATACGACAGCCGATTTAAGCGGATACCGGCTAATCGTCGCCCCTTCTCTCTATTTACTCGATGAACGGGTGGCAGACCATTTGAAGGATTGCGTCCGGAGCGGGGCTACCTTGATTGTAACGAATCGCACCGGCGTTAAAAACATGAACAACGTTTGCCGGATGGAGCCGCTGCCCGGACCGCTGGCAGAAGCGGCCGGAGTGACCGTCTCGGAATACGACCCGATCGGCAAAGACGTCCACACCATTCGGGCAAAGAATGGGAAGACCTACACATGCACGCAATGGTGCGATATTTTGGAGCTCTCCGGCGCGGAACCGATCGCATGGTACGAAGACGATTTCTTCGCCGGCAAACCGGCCGCTGCGGTTCATTCTTTAGGAAGCGGCAAGGTGTATTATTTGGGGACGGTCGCCGAGGAAAGCTTTTATATGGACCTTTTCCGTGAGGCCGCTGTGGAAGCGGGCGCAAGCCTGTTCCCCGATCTGCCGGAGGGTGTTCAGATCTCGGTTCGCAATAAGAGCGAGAAGCGATATTTGTTCCTATTGAATCTTTCGCGGAAACGGCAAACGGTAACGCTCGGTCAAGCTTATCCAAGTCTTCTCAACGAGACGCGGATCGGTCCAAAGCTGGACATGGAGCCATACGCCGTTGAAATTGTCGAGCTTGCCGAAACCGGATTCCAGATCAAGTAAATTAGAAGAAGAGCAGCGGCTGTGAAATCCTGCTCTTTCATGCCTATAAAGAATTTGAAGATGTTGAGCATGAAATCATGTTGAAATGCTGAAATAGGAGGAAAGACGAGATGACCAAGGATATTAGAAAAGGGGACTTGGGGGATGGTACCTATCGGAATCCGGTGTTAGCCGGGGACTATGCCGATCCTTCCGTTTTGCGAGTAGGCGACGACTATTACATGACGCATTCCAGCTTTACGTTCGCCCCCGGGCTCTTGATTTGGCATTCGAAGGATTTGGTCAACTGGCGTCCGGTTGGCAAGGCGCTGGATCGCTATATCGGGGATGTCCGGGCACCGGATTTCATTGCTCATGAGGGCTTGTATTATATCTATGTGCCCGTGGACGGGAAAATCGTGGCGCTAACTGCGCCGGCACCCGAAGGGCCATGGAGCGAGCCTGTCCCGTTAGGCTTGGAAGCGATCGATCCGGGGCACGTGGCCGACCAAGAAGGCAACCGGTATTTGCATACCGGCGGCGGTAATATGACCAAGCTTTCCAATGACGGATCTTGATGCCGCTCTTCGGAACACATTTCGCGTCCGGTTCCGGCTTGGGGAGTTTGACCCGGCGGAACGGAATCCATATGCTGAGATCGACGAATCGGCGATCCTCCGGGCGGAGCATGCGGAGCTGGCTCGGGAGGCGGTGCAGAAAGCCGTCGTACTGCTCAAGAACGATGTGCGGACGCTGCCGCTGCAGGCTGACAAGCTGAGCAATGTTGCCGTCATCGGCCCGCTTGCCGATATCGTTTATCGCGACGGGTACAGCGGCACGCTACCTTATGCGATTACGCCGCTGCAGGGAATCCGCGAGAGGATGGCGGTGAAAACAGGCGCCGAGATGACTTGCTCCTTTGGCACTGATCTCGTGCGCATAAAGGCTGTCCGCAGCGGACAGTATGTCCGGCTCGGCGACGACGAGAAGAATACGCTCTCAGCCGACGCGGCGAGGGCGGAAGAAGGCGACGTGTTCGAGATAACGGATTGGGGCTCAGGCAGCCACACGTTAATTGCACAACGTAACGGTCGCTATCTGACGACGGATGACAAGACATTGCAAGCGTCGGCACATCTCATTTGGGGATGGTTTACGAAGGAAGTGTTTCAGGTAAAACCCGTAGATCCGGGGAGTTCGCTCTTTACCATCTCTACCTGGAATGGCATGCCCGTAACGGTCGACGAAGAGATGGGCAAGCTGCTCGTCGGTGACGGCCGTGCGGCCGAGACCGCGAACGAGATCAACGTCGGAGGCGCAGCGGAGATCGGCGGTTCGGGTGCTGGATTGCAGGCCGACACGTTCGAGATTGAACGTGTGTTGAGCGGCATTGATGCGGCTGTCGAAGCGGCTCGCAGCGCCGATGCGGCGATTGTGTTTGTCGGCAATCATCCCCTGATCAACGGCAAGGAGACGATGGACAGGCCCGACATCACGCTGGCGGAATCGCAGGAAAAGCTGGCGCTTGCGGTAATTGAGGCGAACCCGAATACGATCGTAGTGGTCGTCGGAAGCTATCCGTTCGCCCTGAACGCTCTACAAGAGAAGGCGCCGGCGATTGTGTACACGTCGCATGCGGGCCAGGAGCTCGGCCGTGCCGTTGCGGACGTTCTGTTCGGCGATACTAATCCTGCAGGCCGCGTGAACATGACGTGGTACAAGTCCGTCGATCAACTGCCGCCCTTCATGGACTACGACATCATTCGTGGCGGCCGAACGTATCAGTATTTCGAGGGCGAGCCGCTATATCCGTTCGGACACGGCCTCTCGTACAGCGAATTCCGCTACGAAGCACTGCACTTGTCGTCGGATCACGTTCAGGCTGGGACAGATACGGAAGTCTTGGTTGCCTGCCGCGTGACGAACATAAGCGACCGTAAGGGTGAAGAGGTCGTGCAGCTTTATGTACGTGCAGAGTCCTCCAGGGTTAAGCGCCCGCGCCTTCAACTGGCGGACTTCCAGCGGATTGCTCTGGCTTCGGGAGAGTCGGCGGAGGTGACGTTCCGTCTGCAGCTTGACTCGCTGGCCATCTGGGACGTGACGCGCGACCGATTCTGCGTTGAAGGTGGAGCATACACGGTCATGCTCGGCACTTCCTCCTGCGATCTACGGCTTCAAGGCCGTCTCATGGTCTCCGGTGAGACGATTCCGCCGCGCGACCTCACGAAAGTGACCAGGGCCGCGAACTACGATGCGTACCAGTGCGTTCATCTCGGCGATTGCGTCGAGGGCGGAAGCGCCGCCGTCGCTAACGGCGAAAGGGGCTGGCTTGCGTTCCATGACGCGGAACTCGGTACAGGCATCTCCGCGATCGAGTTGCGGGCCGCCGCCGTGGAGAATGCGGAGGTTGAAGTTCGGTTGGACGGACCAGACGGTCCGGTCGCAGGCAAGTGCAAGATTCCGGCAGGCGGAGAACAGGAATGGCGGAGCCTTTCCTTCGGGCTGACAGGCGTCTCCGGTCGGCGCGACGTGTACCTGATCTTGGATGGGCCGGTGTCACTCGGTTGGTTCCGAATGATGGCTGGTTAACTGGAGCGAGAATCCTTGACATTCAAGTGAAAGGCGATCAAGGGAACGTATATCAATCCGATTCTGGCAGAATGACTCTGCCGACCTTATGCCGGACTGCCTTTCCATCGACGTTTCCGCGCAAGGTCCAAGCAGTATTTGATCGAATGGTTTCCGGATCGGTTTTTTCTAAACGCGGACAGTGCCTATGAAATGACTTACGATCAGGCGATTTCTTCGATGTACGAGCTGGTCGACCGCTAAAACCCGAAACGAAGCGAAACGCCTACAAGGACAGGAGTTTGATCGGTGCCGCGACCACGCTTGCCGCCTTCAGTCGACGCTCAGAAGAAGGCATCGTCTAGTTCAACCAAACCGGTCAGTTGATAGTTGGCGTCACGATCGCCCATGGCTTTTCTGATTTTGTGAAGCAGCAGCCATGCTGTCGGATAGGTCAATTCGAGCTCGCGGGCGATGTAGGTCGCGGATACGCCTCGCTTGTCGTGGACGACCAAAACGATTGCCCAAAACCATGTCAGCAGCGTCGTGTGCGATTTGTGCATGATCGTTCCCGCCGTAACGGAAGCTTGATGCTTACACGCCGTACATTGTTAAAGCTTTCGCGTCTCCAGAAAATAGTACGAGGCATTCTGACATTTCGGGCAGCTAAAACCATCTGGTCAACGGATTTGATACAGATGATCACGACAAGCTTGATCGGACTCAAACTTTTCTTGGAATTTCTTAAGCGTCATGATTTCTTGCTGTGCCACACCTATCACTCCCGAACATTCGTTTGCATTCATTATGCCAAACGCTTGTTCGTATTAATAGTGCTCACTGAGGCAACTTGATATTCAAATTAATTAATAATAGCTTATGGGAATAAAGTAAACATATTTAATTTGTTATAGAAAAATGAAAATCGTTATCTGTGAAAACGTCTTCGCGGATGCTACAGTATTCACGCAAAGGCTTTGTAATTCAATTAAACGAAGTTCGGCAGAATGAAGGAGGATGATTTTATGATTAAGATTCCTATCTAATCTAAGAAGGACTTACAATGACCGTTTCTGATTGTTCAGATTACTTAATAAAATTAAAGGAGGATCTTAGTAATGAAAAAAACCAAAAAGCTACTCTCACTGGCTATGGCGAGTACAGTAGCACTAACAACTTTGTTCGGTCATATACCAGCTAAAGCAGAAACAGTAAACACCGAAACAGCATCTCAACAATACATTGATGCAATGGGGAAAGGCTGGAACTTGGGTAATACCCTTGAAGCCATTGCTTGGGGTGATGCGGCTAACTCTAGCGAGACAACCTGGGGACAGCCAGTGGTAACTGCGGAACTTTTTACAACACTTAAAGCCAAAGGCTTCGATAGCGTCCGTATACCATTTTCTTCAACTCCAGGAAGTATAAAGGATAGCAGCGGGCACTACGTAATCAGTCAAACAAGACTTGCAAGATACAAACAAGTCGTTGATTGGGCTGTTGCTGCAGGCCTTTATGTTCAGCTTGATCCTATTCATGATATTTGGAATTTTCTTAGTGATGATTATTTTGATGGAGATATGACGAAAGCGCCATTTCTAATGTTTGAAGATTTTTGGAAACAGCTTGCGGATACCTTTAAAGACGAACCAAATCAAGTGTGCTTTGAGACAAGTAATGAGCCTAGCTTCAAAGATGAAAAGGATTCGGCTGGAAAAGTTACTATTAGCGCACAAGATAAATTGGATATGACAAATCAAGCAGCATATGATATTATTCGTAACTCAGGTGGAAACAATGCAACAAGAATGATTGTAATCCCTGCCATGTGGACAAATTATACTAAGACTGCAGCGACATATTCTTGGATTTCTGCTAAGAATGATCCAAACCTTATTGCTACGGTACATTGGTATAGTGACTGGGTATTTGCCGCACAAATTGGTAAGACTGGCTTTGATGAAGAACTTTTTAGCGATAGGCCCGGTTATACGCCTAGAGTAGGAGATCAAGTATTTTTTGATGAAATAAACAATAACTTAATTTCTAAGGGTGTCGGAGTTATAATCGGAGAATATGCCTTGATGTCTTATGATATGCAAGAGGGGGAGCAACTTAAATATTTTGAGGATGTGAACGCCAAGGCAGCGCAATACAAAGCAGCTCCGATGTTGTGGGATGTCGACATTCTTAACAGAGTTGATTTTACTTGGAAGACAACTCTTCCTGGAGTTGGAGCAGTGTTGGATGCAGCTAATAAAGGAGAACGTTCATCTTATTCAACAGGTTTAAATGAAATATATCTTTCAAAGCCAGTTGATAATGACGTACAGATTCCTCTTACTCTAAATGGCAATACATTTACCGGCATTAACGGCTTAACTGCAGGAACAGATTATACTTATAATGCAGCAACCGCCACTGTTACTCTATCAAAGGCTTATGTAAATAGTAAATTCAATGCATTGGGAGTTGGCAATTACGGCAACATATCCGATCTGGTTTTTAAATTCTCAGCAGGTGCTGATTGGCATCAATATTTAATAAAATACTCAAGCCCTGTGCTCAAATCAAGTACTGGAACAACATCTGGAGTTAAAATTCCGGTTGACTTTAATGGAGCAAAATTAAGACGTGCTTATTCAGTAAATGTAAATGCTGATGGCACTGACGGCTCAAGAGTAGGTGAACTCTCCGCCTGGTGGCCATGGTTAAAATATGGTCGATGGAGTGAGGTCGTTGCAGACTATAATAATAATACAATTAATATCAATTCTAACTTCTTTCAATATGCGCATAATATGCAGGAAAATGGAAAAATTAAGTTCTATTTTGAATTCTATGATGGGCAAACAGTTAATTACATCTTAACTAAGTCCGGATCTAATGTAACAGGAGAAGCACCAAATACTGCTCCTGTAACTACAATTGCAATAAATCCGGCAACACCAAACGGCAATGAAGGCTGGTATACATCGGGTGTGACAGTCAGCTTAACTACAAATGATAATTCATCATCTGTAGCAAAGACGGAGTATAGTCTGGATGGAAGTACATGGCAAACCTACACGGCACCATTCACATTGAATACAGATGGCCTGTATTCAGTTAGCTACCGTTCGACGGACATCTCGGGAAATGTAGAAACAGTGCAATCCATTAGCTTCAAACTGGATTTGACTGGCCCGACGATTACGGCTACTGATGTAGTGAATGGCACATACAACGATTCTTCGGATATTACACCTGTTATTACTCTGGATGATAAGTTCTCCGGGGTTGACGCCAGCAAGACTACAGTTACGCTGGATGGGAAAGCTGTGCAACAAGGAGTTGCTATACAGCTTTATACGCTGCCGCTCGGTTCACATACCTTTACCGTAACAGCAAGTGATCTGGCAGGAAATATTAGCACTAAAGAAATCGTATTCCAGATTACTACCAGTATTCAATCCCTGAAGGACATGGTAACAAGCTTTAAGAATGCCGGATGGATTGATAATGCAGGTATCGCAAACAGCTTGCAAAGCAAGTTGAATTCGAATGCTCTGACTGCCTTGGTGAATGAAGTGAAGGCGCAAAGCGGTAAGCATATTTCGGCGGAAGCTGCTGATATACTGATCCGGGATGCTCAATACTTGTTGTCCCAAGCTACAGGTCAATAGGATATTAAGCATAAGAAAATAAGGTCTAGTTCAAATTATTCAGCTAAAAAAGACTTCATACAATATATATATTGTATGAAGTCTTTTCATTTGAATATCAAGTTAGCTCCGCTTCTCATCAGGCTGTAAGTTCTTGGTAAGTAATGGTGTCTGTTGAAACACAGGCGGATAAAAGACGATTAAACAACAATCCGTGAAACGTACCGCCAATAAACCAGCGCATCTGGAATAAATGATCATGACACGCCTGTTCCGAATTGAACTTGTCTTGGAATTTCTTCAATGTCATGATTTCTTGCTGAGCCATATCGATCACTCCCGAACATTTGTTTTAATTGCTCCAAACAAATGTTCGCTGTGAAAGACTTTGCTGAGGCAACTTGATATTCAAATTAATTAAAAAGCTGCATGCTATTATTCGCTTATCACATGGACGAAGACCACGTATCAGCGAATATCGCGAGGAACAAAATCAAGTTGGCAGCCGCAATGCTTCCGGTTTTTATTTGCCGCCTGAATGGAATGATGTCCCAGTATTAATGGAGGATTTGGTGGCCTGGGTGAACTCGCCGGAGGCTTAAAGGGTTTATTCGTACTAGAGAATTTCTACGACCGCAACTTAGCAGAATATTATCGCCGACTCCAGTTGGGACTTCATCACAATTATTATTTTGGTCGGAATGCGGCTGACTTGACGCCTTGGCTGGAATTCTTTATTGATGGGTTGGCGGAGGTTTTTCAAGAAGCCGCTGCCATTGTAACGGAAAAATCTGCCCAAATGACGAAAATCGAACCCGATTTGATTCGAAAGCTTGACCCACAGCAACGAATGGTTTTCGCTCAATTGACTTTTAAACAAGACACCCTAACGACAAGCGAAATGAGAGAAGTGCTTCATTTGTAAGATTGTTCCATAAGGGAAAAGGTAAGTCATTGGAGAGAAGAAGGATTCATTGAGCCGCGCGATCATGACGCCAAAAGGGTACGTTCGATCAAATTATCAGCGGAATACGAGAAGTTGGTACAAGACATTCGGAATGCGCGATAAATTCGCCTATTTCCTAAAATGATGCAGATAGGTTCCGCATCACCCCGGTCCCTGAAGAAGTAAGGGGACCAACGGGGAGATGAGCCTTCGTTGACTCTCTTTAGTTATGCTGTGTTATAAACGCGGAATACCCGGTATGGGAAGAGGCCGCGGAACCGGTGTACGCGAAAGCTTAATAAAGACCGAAATGGGCGAATTTCCTCGATTGCTCCCTTTTCCGAACAGATGACCGCAAATGTGATATAATATTGGCGGTCATTTTTATTGAGAAGGGAAATCCGCCCATGAGCACAACGCTTCGCGAAGAGCTGGCGCAAGAGGTTGCCAAGCGCCGCACGTTCGCGATCATCTCCCACCCCGACGCGGGGAAAACCACGTTAACCGAGAAGCTGCTGCTGTACGGAGGCGCCATCCATATCGCCGGCTCCGTCAAAGCGCGCAAAGCCGCCCGGCACGCGACGAGCGACTGGATGGAAATCGAGAAGCAGAGGGGCATTTCCGTTACCTCTTCCGTCATGCAGTTCCAATATGCCGGCAAGCAAGTGAACATTTTGGATACCCCCGGTCACCAGGACTTCAGCGAAGACACGTACCGCACGCTGACCGCCGCGGACAGCGCGGTGATGCTGATCGACGTCGCCAAAGGCGTCGAGGCGCAGACGATCAAGCTGTTCCAGGTATGCAGCAAACGGGGAATCCCGATTTTTACTTTCATTAATAAGTTGGACCGCGAAGGCCAGAATCCGTTCGATCTGCTCGAAGAGATCGAGCGGGTGCTCGGCATCCGTTCCGTTCCGATGAACTGGCCGATCGGCATGGGCCGCGAGCTGTGCGGCGTCTACGACCGGATGAAGAACCAGGTCGAGCTGTTCCAGGGCAACGACCATTCCACGATCGAAGTGCGCAAGGTCGAAGGTTACCGCGATCCGGTTATCCGCGAAATGGCGGGCGATTACCTCGCCGACAAGCTGATCGAGGAGCTGGAGCTGCTCGACGTCGCCGGCGATCCTTTCGACTATGACAAAGTCAGCGCCGGCGAACTGACGCCCGTCTTCTTCGGCAGCGCGGTCAACAACTTCGGCGTGCAGACGTTCCTCGAGAACTTCCTGCAGCTCGCGCCCGCGCCGACGCCGCGCAAGAGCACGGACGGAGCGGTGGCGCCGGAGAACGAGAAGTTTTCGGGATATATTTTCAAAATCCAGGCGAACATGAATCCGGCGCACCGCGACCGGCTCGCTTTCCTGCGCATCTGCTCGGGCAAGTTCCAGCGGGGCATGTCCGTACGCCACGTGCGGGCCGGCAAGGAAATCAAGCTGTCGCAGCCGCAGCAGTTCCTGGCGCAGGACCGCGATATCGTGGACGTCGCGTACCCCGGCGATATCATCGGTTTATTCGATCCCGGCATTTTCCGGATCGGAGACTCGCTCAGCGAAGGAAGCAGCATCGTGTTCGACGAGCTGCCGACGTTCTCTCCCGAAATTTTCGCCAAAGTCTCGATCAAGAACGCCCTCAAGCAGAAGCAGTATCTGAAAGGGCTCGACCAGCTGACGGAAGAAGGCATGGTGCAGGTGTTCCGGTCGACCGGGCCGTTCGAGGACACGTACCTCGGAGTCGTCGGCCAGCTGCAGTTCGAGGTGTTCGAGTACCGGATGAAGAACGAATACGGCGTCGACATCATCTTGAACCGCACGCCGTTCCAGTTCGCGCGTTGGATCGTCGCGGATAAGGTCGACGCCTCCAAGTTCCGGATCAACTCCACCCTGGTCAAGGACAAGAACGGGGGCGACGTGGCGCTGTTCGAGAACGAATACGCGATGCGCACCGCGATGGAGCGGATGCCGGACGTGAAATTCCTGGAGACGGCTCCTTAAAGGGACGGATTGTCGCGGCGAA
This sequence comes from Cohnella sp. CFH 77786, assembly GCF_019400745.1. Classification (GTDB taxonomy): domain Bacteria; phylum Bacillota; class Bacilli; order Paenibacillales; family Paenibacillaceae; genus Cohnella. The sequence continues at coordinate 25,241 of NZ_WJIB01000009.1, forward strand.
AGGAGAGACGAAGATGGTCAGAAAGCAGTACGCGGTCATCGGGCTGGGGCGGTTCGGCTCCAGCGTGGCAACCTACTTGGCGAAAATGGGCTATGAAGTGCTTGCCGTGGACGAGAGCGAGGAGCGGGTGCAGGATATCGCCCATCAAGTGACCCATGCCGTGTCGGCGGACTCGACGGACGAGGAAGCGCTCAAGGCGCTGGGGATCCGCAATTTCGACGTCGTCGTCGTCGCCATCGGGCAGGACATCCAGTCGAGCATCCTGACGACGCTCATCCTGAAGGATCTGGGCGTTCCGAATATCATCGTCAAAGCACAGAACGAGCTGCACGGCAAGGTGCTGAACAAGATCGGGGCGGACAAGGTCGTCTTCCCGGAGCGGGACATGGGACTGCGCGTCGCCCACCATCTCATCTCTCCCAATATCCTCGAGCATATCGAGCTGTCTCCCGAATACAGCATCGTGGAAATGAAGATTCCGTCCGAAATGATCGGCAGAAACCTGAAGCAGCTGGACATCCGGGCCCGGTACAATTGCAACGTATTGGCGGTCAAGAGGAATGAGCAGATGAACATTACCCCGCGGGCGGACGAGTCGTTGGAGCCGGGAGACATCCTGGTCATCGTCGGGCGCAACGACCAATTGACGAAGCTGGAGCAGGCCTATGCCGAAGCATGAAGCCTACATCAGCTCCGTCGCCAATCCCCGCGTGAAAGAATGGTCGAAGCTGACCGAGCGCAAATACCGGGAGCGGGAAGGCAAGTTCCTGCTCGAGGGCATCCATTTGGTCAAGGAAGCCTTGCAGGCGGAGTGGCCACTCTTGCACGTGGCGTACGACGCCGGGGCCGGGATACCGGACGAGTTGGCGCCATGGGCGGAGGACGGTTTCGGGACGGCAGTAGGCGGCGTAACGGCCGGCCCCTCCTGGGTCCCCGTGTCGCCGGAAGTGATCGCGAGGTGCAGCCAGGCCGAGACGCCGCAGCCGGTGTTCGCGGTGGCGGAGAAACGCCGGCTGGCCGCGGACAAGCTCTTCGATGCGGATGCGGGACTCGTCGCGGTGCTCGACGGCGTGCAGGATCCCGGCAACGTGGGCACGATCGTGCGCGGCGCCGCGGCTTCCGGAGCGACGGCCGTGGTGCTGGGCCGGGGCACGGCCGACCTGTACAACGCCAAGACGCTCCGCGCGTCGATGGGCGCTCTGTTTCACGTTCCCGTCGTGGAGGGGGACTTGACGGAGCTGCTGCCGGCGGCCCGGGAACGGGGGATGCGTGTGGTCGGGACGAGCCTGCAAGCCGCGCACTCCTGCTACGAGTACGACTTCCGCCGCGGCGTGTGGCTCGTGTTCGGCAGCGAAGGCAGCGGGTTGTCCACTGCGGTGAGCGAGCACGTACACGATAACGTCATCATCCCGATGACGGGGCGGGCCGAATCGCTGAACGTCGCGATGGCCGCGACCGTTCTGCTGTTCGAAGTGCAGCGTCAGCGGTTGCGCGCAGGCATAGCAGGCATTCCAGGTAATTAGTGGGAAAACAGACTTCCAACATTTCCGGCTCGCCCAGTCGATCAAGTTTTACCCTGATTGCAGGCCTTGACACCACCATTGTAACCTACGATAAACAAAATTCGGGTTGGTCACGTTCTTCATAACGAATTTGAATCGGGTGTCTCGCAAGCAAGTCGAAACCCAGATGGACAGCTCGCGGCACGTCCCCTAAATAATCTTCCACGTTTTGATGAACCCACTATAGGCTGGATATTACACGGGAAATCACCCTTGAAATCTCCAGCCTTATTCACACCTTCACTTCAGCCTCCAGCAGGATCCCGCACTTTCGATCACCAAAATTTTTCCAAGCCGTAATCCAGCCTAATTGATCGGCATATTTGCCAGCTAAATTTCACATTTTACTATACTGAGACTTATCTTTGTTATCATTAACTGTGACAAGATGTTAATCGTTTGGAAGAAATATAAAGATGATTAGGTATTAAATTTGTACACATAAGGAGATAAAACGATGGCAAAAAACAAATTACTTAGAATGGACAATGTTGGCATCGTTGTAGAATCCCTTGATGACGCAATCTCTTTCTTCGAGGAGATTGGCTTGAAGCTCGAAGGGCGAGCTACGGTTGAAGGTGAATGGGCTGGTCGCGTAACCGGGCTGGGTTCACAGAGTGTAGAGATTGCGATGATGGTTACACCAGATGGCCACAGCCGACTTGAACTTTCGCGATTTCTCACCCCACCTGTTATATCAGATCACCGAACTGCTCCTGTAAATGCCCTCGGTTATCTCCGCGTCATGTTCACCGTTGAAGACATTGACGAAATGGTATCCAGACTCATTAAGTATGGTGCTCGGCTCGTTGGCGAAGTGGTTCAGTACGAGGACTCGTATCGGCTCTGCTACATTCGTGGAATTGAAGGACTTCTAATCGGTTTGGCGGAACAGCTCGGTAATAAGTAAGTAACGTTTAAAAGAAGACTTAACTGAAATAAGCCGCCTCTTCAACGAGGCGTTTTCTTATCGTAAAAATCATCATCAGGATTTAACATTGTCGATAGTAAAAGTTATAAGGCATGTTGATTCGTATAACGATAAAATGAAATCTCTCGTGTACGATGTTGCTGGAGAATGGGCCATCGCGTGAAGAAGGTTATTCCGCAAAGACGGAGAACTAAGAACATATTAAGAAGGGAAGGGAGAATCATGAAGGGATATAGGGTCATTATTCTTCTCTCCACTATATTATTAGTAAGTTGTACAAGTACAAATGAAGCCGCAAAAGAAGAAAACCATTCAAACCCACCTACAAATTCCGCATCGATGGTGAAGAACAGTTCTGAAACGAACCCGAATGACTTTGCCATAATCGTCAAAGGGAAAGAAATTTCACTGAGAGAATTGAATAGCCAAGTTGACTTAGAAGGATTACTTGGCAAACCCATTGCCGAAAGTGTTCAGACCCTGCAAGGTGATGGGTTTACAGGTTCGTTGTTGAAAAAAATTACGTATGATGGACTTGAGATGGAACTATTTTCCCCCAAGGAAAATGAAAATATTTTTTGGATTATGACAATGGTTATATCTAAACGCAATTATCAGACTACAAAAGGAATACAAATCGGCAGTACCTTGAATCAAATTACTGACGCATATCCCGGCGTCAAGATTGCGGCTGATGGAAGAACCGATCCATCTAACTGTGCGTATGAATTCGTAAACGAGGAGAAGTACAACCATTTGTTGTTTGAGGTAGAAAATGGGGTTGTTGCTCAGATTAAGATTTTTCATTTGATACCGTAGACTCTTTTTTGAAGCATACTGGATAAAAGGGATGGAGCGCCTGATGAATCCTTTGGTTTCGGTCATCATACCTACCTACAACCGGTTCGGACCCTTATGCGAGTTGATGGAATGTCTTGCTCGTCAAACCTATTCGAATATCGAAGTCATCATTATTAACGATAATGGGGCTTCCGTGGATCTCATCTTATCTCTTTATCCTGAGCTGGACATCAAGATTCTCCAGATGGAATCCAACGTGAAGCATGTAGCCGCAAGAAACGAAGGATTAAGGATGGCTGCCGGCGATAATATTCTGCTGTGCGACGATGATGATTTGCTGATGCCAACCCATATCGAATGTATGCTGCATGAAATCGAGGGGCATGATCTTGTTTATTCGGACGTCGAGATCGTGGAATTCGTGAACGATGGCCTCGTGAGGCTGCCGGTCAAGAGAACCTTATTCGCTTATGAATTCAGCATCGAAGGGATGAGGAAGTTCTCGACTTTCGTGCCCTCCGGCTGCCTCTATCGGAAAGAAATCCATGACCGTATCGGCATATTCGATGAGGACGTGTACCATTATTGGGATTGGGATTTTTTCTTGCGAGTAGCCGCGGATCATCAAGTAAAACGGGTCCCCATTGCCGGGGTACTTTACGCTTTTGCTTCGGAAGGGGACAATTTATCCGGCTCTCTTTCCAACATGGAGCCGTTCCTGGATAAATTGTCTCGGAAACATAACCTCGGCAAGCTGCCGACCAAAAATTTCCTCCTCCTTCTCGAGGAACCGGATGTCAAAAAGAGAGAGGCTTCCAGCCGAATCGTGTGGGATGGTAAGCCTATTATTTCCCGATGGGTACGCGATGGGGACGGTGCAATCCAAAATGGGTGATGTCGGAGGTTTGGTTTTACCAAACGGTGAATTGAATGCGGCCCTGCTTCTCCAAACGGAAGAGATAAGCGCTCAGAAAAACGTCGGCAGACTCAGCCTGCAAAGGTTGTGGGTCCAGGAACAAGACGCCGTTCGAAGTTATATTTTCAAACCCGCTCCGGAGAAGGAACCGATTGAATTTGAGATTTGGTTTCAAGAGCGCATCAAACCGCACCTGACGGATGTGCGGACGCCCGGGTTGCTTGCTCATCGCATCGACGAGGAACGGCAAATCTACTGGATGATTTATGAAGATATGGGCAGCGCCCCTCCCTCTTTCGACCGGGATACAAGAATTGCCGCGGCAAGAAAAATGGCGGCGTGGCATACACTGCCCGCATCCGCGGTTCCTTCGGCGTTTAAGAGCTTCATGCCTTACATTGACGATGCCATGAGCGAGGTTATGGCACGAAGGGCTTACTACGAGAAGCTGTTGCTCGATATCGGAATGAACCCGGAGAAGGTTGCCGCCTTCTTTGAGCGGATCGAAAACTTGAACGGCGTTTTTCCTTGTGAAAAGGTTGTTTGCCACGGGGATTTCCACTGCCTGAATTTGCTCCGCTCCAGCGGCGATCTTGCGATATTAGACTGGGAGTTCATCCAGCTGAATTCGATCTATTGGGATTTCTATACCCTGCTGGATATGGCAACGCCGCGCTACCGGATTCTAATCGATCGACGAACCCGGCTCGATGTTCTGGATGCCTACTACAGACAGAGATCGGGGAGCATCCCCCTCACGATCCGCGAGTTTGTTTACGGCTACCATCTGTATTCCATGGTTTACTCGGTTGGGATCCTGGGCTTGGTCGTTTCCGATCTGGAAAATAACCGCTTTGACAAAGAAACCTTGCTAGTCGAGAAGGATGAGGTTATCCAAATTATCCGGGATTGTCTTGAGGTAATTGCAACCTGAGACGAGGCTATCGGACGAAGAAGAGAGGAGCGGGCCGTCGCCTTCACGTTCGACGACGGCCCGAACCCGGAAACGGCCGAGGCGGTCCACGCGGAAGGACATGAGATCGCGAACCATACGCATCCTTTCCTGGCCTGACTCCCGAAGCGGTGCAACCATTCGATCATCGCCGCAAATTACGCAGCTTCATAAAAAAAATCCCACCAGTTGGCGGGAATGGCATAGACATAACTCGACACTTATTCCGGTAAGACAGCCAACCGGATGACGTTCCATGAAGCCTTGGACAATCGGGACTCGACTTTGCCGCCATCGATTCGCGTCATGCCGTTTGCATGGGGAAGAACCTCTTGCGGGCGGCTTTTCGTGTTGGCGGCTTTGATGTTCTCATGCTCAAGGACGATATGCTCGACCAGCCGCACATTCCCGAAGCTGCCGAAATTGACATCCAAGTCCAAGGTTTCGCTCAAATGCCGGTTGACGGCAAATAAGGTGATCTCTCCGGCTTCTTCGTTATACACGCTAATGGCTTCCAGGTAAGGGACGTCGGTAAAGTCTTTGGAGTCGTATTTGGGCGAACGGATGACAGGCTGCAGGACGGTTCCTCTGCCGTACAGAGAGGCATGCAGATAAGGGTAAAAAGTGGTTTGAAGCCACATCGGTCCGCCATTCTCCGTCATAATGGGGGCGATGACGTTAACGAGCTGTGCCAGACAGGCAATCTTTACCCGATCGGCGTGCTTAAGCAAGGTAATCAGGCAGCATCCGACGACAAGGGCGTCCTCCATCGTATAAGTGTCCTCGAACTCCGGAGGCGCTACCTGCCAGCGTTCGGATGCCCGGCTGGAGCCGATCGTATTCCACACGTTCCATTCATCCATGGACAGGTAGAGCTTCTTCTTGCTTCTCTTTTTCGCTTTGATATAGTCGCAGATGGAAGCGACGCTTCCGATGAATTGATCCATGTCCATGGAGTGCGCGAGGAAGTTCATCGAATCTTTCTCATTGTTGTTGTAATAAGTATGCAGAGACAGATAATCGACCTGGTCATACGTCAGATCCAATACGGTCGCTTCCCATTCGGCAAAGGTTGACATTCCGCTGGTCGAGCTGCCGCAGGCAACCAACTCCAGCGTCGGGTCGACCCATTTCATGACTTTGGCGGTCTCGTTGGCCAGCCGGCCGTATTCGACGGCGGTTTTGGCGCCGATTTGCCAGGGGCCGTCCATCTCGTTGCCCAGGCACCAGGTTTTGAAGCGATGGGGCTCTTTGTAGCCGTGGGAGATTCTAAGGTCGCTGTAGTAAGAACCGGATGGATGGTTGCAATATTCGACCAAATTCCTTGCCGCATCGACGCCCCGGGTTCCCAGATTGACCGCCATCATGACCTCGGCACCGACCAGCTTCGCCCAATCGGCGAATTCATTCGTGCCGACCTCGTTCGTTTCCGTCGTCCACCACGCGAGCTCCAGCTTGCGCTTGCGGTCCGCTTTCGGGCCGACGCCATCCTCCCAATTGTAGCCGGATACGAAATTTCCGCCGGGATAGCGAATAATCGGAACCCGCAGCTTCCGGATCGTTTCCAATACGTCACGCCGAAAGCCGTTCTCATCGGCCGTGGGATGGCCCGGCTCATAAATGCCCCCGTAAACCGCCCGTCCCAAATGCTCGATGAAGGAACCGAAAATTCGGGGATCCGTCTCCGCGATCATGAAGTCCTTGTCGACGACCATGGATGCTTGCAGTGTCAATGGATTTCCCTCCAGTTGAATTAATTGAAAAGCGAAATCTAAAATGGTTATGAGCTACAATATAATAATCACATGGCCAAGAAATAATCAATATGCTAAATTTAAAAACAGAAAGCACGTGTTTTCAGGAGGCTATTCCACATGCATTTGTCGACCGATTCGGAATCCTTATTGGTACTTGAAGCGCTGGCAAACGAGGTCCGGCTTCGGATCATCGAGCTTCTGCATCATGAGGAGAAGAGCATCAAGGATTTGGCGGAAGCGCTCGGCCTCAGCAACGCGATCGTAAGCGTCCATGTCAGCAAGCTGCAGAAAGCGGGGATCGTCAGCGCCAGAAACCGGAGAATCGGAGGCGGAACGTATAAATTTTGTTCGCTTTCCGCGTTTCATCTGCAAATCAACCTGTCCCCGGAAAGAAGTTCAACCCGAAAGCTGGTCGAAATCTCCATACCGGTTGGCCATTATACGGATATTCAAGCGATGCCCACGTGCGGGCTCGCATCCGTGGAGAAATTGATCGGGCAATACGACGATCCCCGGTATTTCATGGATCCGGAACGCATTCAGGCCGGCATCCTCTGGTTCTCCCTGGGGCATGTGGAATATAAGGTACCCAACTACCTCTATCAGAATCAGAGGCCGATCGAAATCGAGGTTTCGATGGAAATCGGATCGGAAGCGCCCCATATTCAGGAGCAATGGCCTTCCGACATCCGTTTCTCCATGAACGGCGTTTATTTGGGGAAGTGGACAAGTCCGGGGGACTTCGGGAAGCGAAGGGGGAGGCTGACGCCGGAATGGTGGGCGCCGGACGTCAACCAGCACGGGCTTCTGAAGGTGCTTAGGATCAATGCGAACGGTACGTTCATTGACGGACAGCGCATATCCGACGTGAAAATCCACGATTTGGATTGGAGCGCCGGTTCGTGGTCTTTCCGGTTGTCGGCGGAGGATACCGCACGGGGGCGGGGCGGACTCACCTTGTTCGGCAGAGGGTTCGGCAACTACGATCAGGATCTTTTGTTCAGGATTTATTATGATTCTCATTGACGTTTCGCTTTGCGAAGAGATCGCAAATTCCCTCCACTCATGAAGAAGTCCTGGCTCTTTCGCGGAAAGAGTCAGGACTTTTCTGCGTTTCCGTCGGTTCGCGCGTGACCGGCAGGGGCAGCGGGTCTGTTTATCCCTGCGACAACTTACATCCTCAAGCCCCCGAAACCCGCCCAAATAAGGACCAACCAACCGCCAACTAACCGCCAACCAACCACCAACCAACCGCCAACCAACCGCCAACCAACCGCCAACCAACCGCCAACCAACCGCCAACCAACCGCCAACCAACCGCCAACCAACCGCCAACCAACCGCCAACCAAGCGCCAACCAACCGCCAACCAACCGCCAACCAACCACCAACCAACCGTCAAACAACCACCGACCAAGCGCCAACCAACCACCAACCAACCGTCAACCAACCGCCAACCAACTGTCGCACTGAAACCTGATCTAAGAGCAAAAATACAGTTATTCTTAATAAAAGTGGACGTTTGTAGGGAGTAAGAGCGCAAATACCGTTATTTTTCGAAAGAACACCAAAAATGGTCCGATTGGAAGGTTGCTAACTGTATTTTTGGCTTTAGTCTTCGAAAAGAGGAGGAAATTTTGAAGAATAACTGTATTTCGGCTCTTAGTTGCTCGTCTATTGTTCCTAGGGTTGTAGGGAGTGGCGAGGGCGAAAGGGGTAGATGCGATTTTGTGGACGGAAAGCAGCGACGGGCGAAGGGAGGACCTGTTGACATTTTGTCGGATGGGAAGCAGCAATGGGCGAAGAATTTCGCACGGGAACATCGAACTGAGTGTGAGAGCCCTCACAGATCGATCTGAGCGAAAGGGATAGCGTTCACAGATCGAACTGAGCGAAAGGGATAGCGTTCACAGATCGATCTGAGCGAAAGGGATAGCGTTCACAGTTCGATCGAAAGGGATAGCGTTCACAGATCGAACTGAGCGTAAGGGATAGCGTTCACAGATCGAACTGAGCGAAAGGGATAGCGTTCACAAATCGACTTGAGGAAGAAAAGTGATCAGTTCATCCAGGCTGCTGACGATCAGGTCTGGGGTCACATCGAGCTCATCGAAGGTCCCATGAAACCGATTGACCCAACAGGTCGGAAAGCCAAACGTTTTTCCGCCTGCCGCATCCCAGGAATTGGCCGACACAAACAGAATTTCTTCCCTTCCGACTCCGAGAATCGAGGGAGCCAACTGATAAATTCCCATATAAGGTTTGTATATTTTTATGGTGTCGACGCTTATCAAAGCCGAAAAAAAAGGTCGGAATCCCGCATGATTCACTAATCCTTGCAGCATGAAGGGAGTACCGTTGGAAAGAATGGCCAGCGTCTTATGCCGCCGCAGATCGTGCAACGTGCGCGCAGCTTCGGGAAAAGGCTTTAAAACTAAGTATTCATTAACGAGCACATATCGGATTTCGGCATCGGCGCGCAATCCCAACGATTTGAGCGTAAACGCCAAGGCATCGTCCGTCACCTTCCCGAAATCCCTGTAACGTCCCATCAAGGACCGTTGCCAGGTATACTCGAGCTGCTTCCGCCTCCAAATTTCGCTGATTTTTTTTCCTTGACCGGGAAAAAAACTTTCGATCTTCGGGATGACGGAATGCACGTCGAACAGGGTGCCATATGCATCGAATACGATTGCCTTAATCGAGTTCATGTTCCTCCCCTCCCCGAAAAACCGATCCGAAACAACGGCTGACACGATCCTCTCGGAATGACGGACTTCCTATGCTTCTCCTAATAAATAGATGAACGGCTTGCCTGTTATAACCACGAAACGCAATGCAGAACTGGAAATCATCCGTGAATACCCAGATCGGAGAGTTCGTCGAGCGTGAGTACCCACTCGTGGTTGCAAACCAGGTTGTTCTTCACGCCGTCGATCAGGAACTCTTTGTCCTGCGTACAGAACCAGCTTCAATCGGCACCATACAAGTCCAGGAGATCGGGGTCCGGGATCGGTCCGTTTCCGACGAGATTTTCGTAGCCTTCACCAGCTTTACCAAGCTAAACATATTGCGGGGACACCGGGCGGTATCCTTTTCAAGGAGGGGCCGGAGCTGACCACGATCCATGTGCCGAAGGAAATGTTGGGCCGCAGGGCCGTGGGGATGCTGTTCGCCAGTCTAAAGGAGCCGGACCGGCCTTGCGATAAGGCGCTGACACGGCAACCTGCTCATCCGGCAATCGTTGAAGAAGGATTAACCAACCGAAGCGCGAAACCTTTGTAGACGAGGCTCGTATAAGTTTTCAAAGGTTTTCTTTTTTTGTTCACAATTTCTTAAGCTTGCTTTTAACTAACGATGGTAAGCTGAGTCTACCGTCGGACGGATGTACCGATATCTCCATTTTACGAGGTGACCGGCATGGATAAACCCGTGAAGAAGGTAATCATCGAATTCCACGACAATGTCATTCCCGTTTATTGCATGGACGACAGACGAGGGACGATCGACGCCCTGAAGGAAGTTCTGGAACGGAAATGGAAAACCGGAAGGCAGCTTGTCCAGCGTTTTCTGAGCCACTTGGACAGCGTCGAAATCGAAGGCTCGGAAGCGATTCTCTATTCGAAACGGGAGCGGGGAACGCTTGCACTGTCGCTGTATTGAGATACCCTTGGCCAATTGGCCGCACGGCCCGCAATTCCTCGAGAATTGCGGGCTATTTTCAATCATTCTGCATTTGTATGTTTCGGGCGTGCGTTAAGGTTTCATGATCCGACGATTTGAAAAATGATGCAATCACGTTTTGAAGAATGTTTTATTTTGCATTCAAGCCCGTGGTTTGCTGGAAGCGGCATCACGCTGTTCCGCCGCGATTGCATCGCGGCTTCGTTAGCGCAGGCGGAATCAAGACGCTGCCCGAGTGTTATGGGCGTCCCTAGTCAGGATTTCGGTTCGTATTCGACATATTCGAATTGCATTCACGCGAGACCCAAATAAGACGACCCATGAGCATCATACGTGTACCTGATTTCGGCAGGACTCCGATCGATCGGGGTGCCTCAGGTGGCTCGGCTGTCGCGCAGTCAAGGGGATTAAAGGGAAAACTACCCTCTATTTTTTGCGTAATGGACTCCCGCGCGTGATTAGAAGGAAAACCTCCCTCTAATTCCAGCTATATACCCTCAACTGCAGTTTTTCACCGATATTAGCGGGATGTTTTCCCTCTAAATACCCCAAATCCTCGAAATGAACGGAATTAGAGGGAGGTTTTCCCTCTAAAGTTGACCGGCTGGGTGAAACCGGCATGCGGTTTCGAGAAACTGTCAATTCCGCACGGACTCCCAACAAAGGAGTCCCGTTGTTAAGACCTAAAGGGAATTCATGATTTGGCGGAACGTGTTTCGGAACCCTTTATACGGATAACGGTCAGTATACCTTCAGGCGTTTTGCTTGTGTGTGCCACGCATGGCAATTGACCGCGCGGAGAAAGGAGCCGGCAGACCACGCTCACCTAGCGACAGCTCGTTGTCATCGAAATAGAACATCGAGTCCGCCTGAACATCACGGCGAAAGCGGGTTATTCCACCGGCATCGAGTCCTGGAGGGTGTACGGTTACTGAGAGCGACGGGAGCGGGCATCGAGTCTTGGAAAGCGTACGGCTGCTGAGAGCGCCGGAAGCGGCATCGAGTCTTGGAAAGCGTACGGCTGCTGAGAGCGCCGGGAACCGGTCCGGCGCATGACTTGCCGAATCCCTCTCCTTCGTTGCATGATTAAGGGGAGAGGAGGCTCGGCTGCGTGAACTTGTTGTTCGACCCGGTGAAGTTCGAGGGAAGGCCGCTGGCGTGGACCCACCTGGCGAGGACGACGGACCGTTTTCCCGGGTACTATCATTGGCATCAATGCAGCGAAATGCTCTTCGTGCACGAAGGCAAGGGAAGCGTTATCGTCAACCAGCGGACCTACGAAATCCGGCGAGGGATGCTGTACCTGTTCCAGCCGTACCAGCTTCACAAGGTGTACGCGGAGGTCAGTCCCGAAACGCCTTACGTCCGGTCGATCCTGCATTTCGACGCCGCCATGCTGAGCGAGGAGCTTCGGTTGTTTCCCGCGAGACATGGGCGGTTCCGGGAGCTGCTGGACGGCCAGTCGGTGCAGCAGGCGTTCGATTTGGAGGGAGAGGGCGATTTCCTGGAGCATACGCTCGATCAGTTCGTGCGCGGGATGGGGCAAGGGGGGGGCGAGGGGCGGCGGGAAGAGGCTGCTCTTCTGCTGCTGAAGCTGCTGGATTTCATGCGGCCCGCTGACGGCCATACGCCGGTGCCGCCCCGGCCCTCCCGCTATTCGGAAACGATCATGCAGTGGTTGGAAAGCCATTATCGGGAAGACGTTACCCTGGAGCGGATCGCCGAACAAACGCACTTGTCGAAATTTTACCTCTCGCGGGTGTTCCGGCAGGAGACGGGAAGCAGCCTGACCGACTACCTGACGGCGAGGAGGATCAAGCAAGCGTGCCGCCTGCTTCAGACGACCTCGCTGCCGGTCGACCGGATCGGAGCCGAAGTCGGCATGCCGAACGTGTCGTACTTCATTCAAGTGTTCAAGAAGGTCGTCGGCACGACGCCGCTGAAATACCGTAACCGAAATTGAGGGGTGCAAACGTGGAGCCTGACGGCGATGCCGTCGGGCTCCTGTCACTTTTTCTTGCACGCTGCCCCGGGCGCTCGCAATTTCGGCTATCTGGCGAGGCAAGCAAAGTCAAATTATGCGATGAAAAAAGCGCTAATCTATGAGGTGTTTTATGGCCTTCGTTCCATCGATAATTATGTATGCGCTTTAATTTTACTCGATCCAGAAGGAGTTGAATGATTTGAAAGTCAGAAAGAAGCACGATCGCTTCACGAAACGAATCGTTTCCTTGTGCATGGCCGTGTCGCTTTTGCCGATGTATGCGTTTTCCGTATCAGCGGCTGACGGAGGCACCGTAACTTCAAGGCCGGACACCTTGATCGCAGACAGCGTAACCGATCCTTATCTGCCTCCGGGAGGAGCAAACTGGAACAAGCTGAAGGATCTCCCGATCAAGGATTACGGATGGGGCTACGGCGATACGGTAACCGATGACACCTATCAGGAGAAGGCCGCCAAAAAGATTGAAACCAACGGCTGGTGGGCTGCCCAATACGTCATGAACGGCTGGCAAACGTTCGACTTGAGCCCGTATTACGCGAACGGTACGTTGGAATTCGATGCGGTCGGGGCGGCAGGCGGAGAAACCTTCTCGATCGGCTTCCGGGACGTCGTAACGGAACGTCAGGTTAACGGCGAATTTTACACGGATGCCGACGATAATCCGGCGGAAACCTCCGTCGATGCCTTGACCCCCGTGACGGGCATTACGACCGAATGGAAGCATTTTTCCATCCCCCTGAAGGATATCGTCGACCCCAACGGCATTTTCGAGCGATCCAGAGTGCAGCTTCTGAAGCTAACCGGCAATGACACCCCGGTGACCTTCTGGATCGCGAACATCGTGATCCAATCGCCGGACAAGTCGGCGAGCTATGCCCCGATTAAGGTGAATCAGGTTGGTTACCTGACGAGCGGAGAGAAGTACGCTCTGGTGAGCGGCTATTATAACGAGCTCGGCGCGATGCCCGGCACTCCTTTCCAGGTGAGAAAAGCATCCGACGGCAGCATCGCCTACTCCGGCACGCTGTCCTTGGTCAAGGCGTACGATCCGTCCTCCGGGGAGAAGGTGTTGAAGGCGGACTTCTCCGGCTTGACCGATGAGGGCGAATATAGGTTGACGGTTGATGGGATCGGCGATTCATCCGTACCGTTTCGGATCGGCGACGATGTTTATCATTCGCTCGCCAAGGACGTACAGAAGTTCTTTTACTACCAGCGGGCCAATGTGGATCTGACCGCCGACCATGCAGGCATCTTCGCCAGGATCGGCAGAAACAAGGATGACGCCAACCTGCCTCTGGAGTCCAATCCGCAGATCAAGAGGGACGTCTCCGGCGGGTGGTGGGATGCGGGAGACTTGGGCAAATACGTCACGGCAGGAGCGACAGCCGTATCCGATCTCCTCTGGGCGTATGAGAGCTATCCGGGCGAATTCTCGGACAATCAGTTGAACATCCCGGAGAGCGGGAACGGCGTCCCGGACCTGCTGGACGAGATCAAGGTGGAAACCGATTTCTTCCTCAAAATGCAGGACGAGTCGACCGGCGGATTTTACGCGTATGTCAACCGGGATCCGGCGCCCAACCGCTTTGTCATGGACGGCAAGGGAAGCGTCAGCATCATCCCGACGGCCCAAACCGCCGACACCGTCGGAGCGCTGGCTCATGCGTATATCGTCATGAAGGATATCCCTCCGTTGAAGGATTATGCCGAAACGTTGAAGACCGCCGCCATCCGCGGATGGAACTTCCTCGCGAACCATCCGGCATTCATCGCCCAGCCGGACGGTCCGTACAATGATAATGACGACGCGAACGACCGCTTTTATGCAGCAGCCGCGCTGTACCGGGCAACCGGTGAGAAAGCCTATGGCGATTACGTCGTCTCCCATTACAAGGATTTCGGCTCCGCGTTCGATTCCGCCGACGTTTCCCATGGGATCGGCGGCATGGAGAAGATCGGTTTCTACCACTATTTGAGCGGGATGGCGCCGGATGCCGCCGTCAAGGCATGGTTTGCCGAGAAATTCAAAGCATGGCGAAGCGAGGTCATCCATACCAGTACGGATCTCGCCGTATGGCGAAATTCCACGAATACGGCTTTTTATTGGGGGGCCAACTCCAATGTGGCCAGCGTTCCGGTCAGCCTGGCCATCGGCAGCCGCATTCTCGGCCTGTTCGATGAGAACAACCTGAAGGTAGCGGCCGGCGATCTGAATTATCTGCTCGGGATCAACCCGCTGCAATTGAGCTTTATTACCGGATACGGAGAGCGCCGGGTGACGACCACCATCCATGATATTTACAACAAGGACTTTATTCTCGAGATGCCGAACGGCTATATGCCCGGTGGACCGAATAACAACGGACGGTATACCTTCGACGCGAAAGCTTACAACTCTTCTTCCATCGACTGGGAAACGAACGAGCAGGCTTTGAATTACAATTCGCCCATGATCTACCTTACCGCGATGCTGTCCCATGCGAATGCGGCTCCGTCCGTCTCGATTACCTCGTATCAGGACGGCCAGCCGATTCGTCTGAACCGTCCGTTGATTACCTGGACGTACCAGGATACCGATATCGCGGATACGCAAACCGCCTATCAGGTTCAAGCCTCCAATGACAATTGGGCCACGGTCGGAGAGGACAGCGGCGAGCTGGCGGGTGCAGACGCTTCCTATTCAATGGGGACATTGGAAGACGGGCATTGGTCGATCAGGGTCCGAGCGAAGGATTCCCTGGGCGCCTGGTCGGAGTGGGCTTACAGAAGCTTGACCATCGATACGGTTGCGCCGACCCTGACCGTTACCCTTGACCCTGCAACTTTGTGGCCGGCCAACAACCGTTTTGTCCGGGTGACGGCACGGGTGGAAGCATCGGACGGTCTGTCCCAGGTGGAGTCCGTCGTTCTGGAGTCCATTACGCCGAACGTAGTCGTCGGCGATTACGCTTCCATGGTTCAAGAGGCCGAGTTCGTCACCCTGGATAAGGAATTCAAGCTGCTGGCCCATAAAAGCAAAGGCAAGGAGCCCCTTGTCTATACGATCAAGTACAAGGCTGCGGATCGTGCGGGCAATGTTGCGGTAACAACAGCAACCGTAACGGTGCCTCACGACCAATCCGGCACGAAGTAAGCTCGGGTCGGCGCCGTCTTGGCGAAAAAAAGAAAGAACCTCGGATCAACGGCGATCGGTCGCCGGGTTTCGGGGTTCTTTTGTTGTTTCGCTTCCTACTTCAAGCATTCCGCCGAACATTTGCAATTTCAGCCGAGTTGAGGGACTTTCTGCCTTACGTCCGGATCTTCGGGCTGGGGCGGAGCGGTCTCGATTTCGTTCGCGAACAGATGCAGGTTGCGGAACCGGTCGCCGTTCACCTCGATGGCGAGCAGCCGCGGCCGATCCAGCACGAAGGTGAAGGTCCGGCCGTTCCGAACGGGCGCAATACCCGCAAGCCGGGTCATGAACGATCGGCCTCCTTAGTAGATGCGGCTCTTCCAGCCGTTCAGCTTGGCGATCGCTTCCACGTAGTAATAGTCGCCGAAGATCAGCGAAGTCTCGATGAAGCTGTTGCCGCTGCCGGTCGCGCGTTTGAGGATCGCTTCGTGCTCCGGTTCGTTCCATGTGGCGTAATTCTCCGTCAGCGATTTCAAGATACGTTCGGCTGCGCGCGCATAGAGTTGTTTCTCTCCGAGCGGTACGCTGTCGGCAATTTCCAGCAAGCCGGAGGCGGCGATGGACGCGGCGGAGCTGTCCCGGTACTGTCTCTCCTCGCCAGGCTCAAGGCGGAAATCCCAATAAGGCACGTAATCGTCCGGGAGCGCGGCGATGAAATAGTGAGCGACCCGTTTGGCGACGGTCAGGAAGCGCCCGTCCCCGGTATAGCGGTACGTGTTGATGAAGCCGTACAGCGCCCAAGCGTTGCCGCGGCTCCAGGTCGACGTTGGGGACAAGCCCTGACCGCCGATCGATTCGATGAATTCCCCCGTTTCCGGGTTGAAGGAAATGATGTGGTTCGTGGAGCCGTCTTCCCGAACGCCGTGCTTCATCGTCGTTTCGGCGTGTTTGACGGCAATGTGCTTGTACCTCGGATCGCCCGTTTCTTCGCTGGCCCAGAACAGGATCGAAATGTTGAGCATGCAGTCGATGATCGCCCAGCCGGCGAGATCGGCGTTCCAGGCGCGAATGTAATTGCCGACCGGGTTGAAGCGGGCTGCGAGGAAGTTCGCGGCTTCGATGCCTCTGCGTCGCGCGTCGGCGTCGCCCGTCAGCTTGTATTTGATGACGGCCGTCGATAGGAACTGAAACCCGACGTCATGGTGCAGCTCTTCCGACGGTTTGACGAACCATTGCTCCAATTCCTCGTCCCAGGGCCATGCGGCGTTCTTATACGATTCCTTGCCCGTCATTTCGTGCATGATCCAGAGGATTCCGGGCCAGAAGCCCGTCGTCCAGTAGTCCGAGGTTTTGCTCGCATAAATGCCGTTATTGCCCGTGTCGTGTGGGATTTTGCCTTGCAGCTGCGCCATCATGCGGTCCACTTTCGGTTCAAGGCGTTTCAGCACGTCGGTGCTCCAGGCGGTTTGCGCGGTAACCATCGTTTATTCCTCCCCAAGGGTTTATATCTGGAGTATAGCGCCGGGGAGGCTGAAAAAGTGTCGGAACGATCGGGAAAAATGTTGATATATTGTCATTCGGAGCATGGACGTTTCAAGGCGCTTCAAGCGGGCGGGCTGGGAGGCTAGTCAATTCGCAGAAATGACGCAGATCCTGAACGTCGGGTTACAGAAGGACAGGAAATCGTATGCGCCAGAAGGCAACGCGGATAGGGTGAAGCTTGGCCTGAACGAAATCCGCGCCGAGCTGTTGAAGCAGATCCAGACTTGCCTGAATGTCGGGGAGGGGGGAAGCGAGAAACAGGTTAAGAATGCACGATTCCAGCTTAAGATCGTCCCTGTCGGGCCGCCTAGCTCCTATGCTAAGCTGGTAGAGTTGGGAGGGAAAGCCACGGGAGTTCAAACGATTAGGTTCGATCGCCCGGCCGATCGATGGGAAGAAGCGCTGCCGGTAGGCAATGGGTTTCTCGGTGGCATGCTGTTCGGCGGGGTCGATCGCGAGAGGCGATACTGCCGGGTTCGCTGCGCGGGCATCCGGACGGTTCTCGAGGATGGACAGCCCGCGGTCGCGGAGCGCCCGGAACCGGACGTGCTCGGATTCGCGGTGCGGGCGGGCCGGACGTATCGCGTAAACTAAGAGGTTGAGCGGATATGGGGAGCTCGGATTCGTAGCGATAGACCATTTGGCCGGCCGGGGATGAGCTCGATCCGTAGCGGATCGGCGAGATGGGGTTCTCGGGCGGGGCTCTGCTCTCGTTCGTATGCACGGCGTTGGACGAACGGATCCGGGCCGCGGTTCTGACCGGATTTCCCGGCACGTTCAAGAGGACGATCATGGCCGTGTCCCATTGCGTGGACAATTTCACGCCGGGTTTGCTGCGGCCGTGCGGAGCTGCCGGAGTGGATCGGCCTCCTCGCGCCGAGAGCTCTGTTCGTCGAATCCGCCGAGCGCTTCCCGTTCGATTCCGCCCGGGAAGCGCTCGGACAGTTGCAGAAGCAGTACGCCGAAGAAGAGGCGGCCGAAGCGT
Organism: Cohnella sp. CFH 77786; assembly: GCF_019400745.1. GTDB lineage: Bacteria > Bacillota > Bacilli > Paenibacillales > Paenibacillaceae > Cohnella. Next base: position 43,490 of record NZ_WJIB01000009.1, read on the forward strand.
TCGCATACGACGTGTTCCCGAGCGTGCACAAGATCGGCGGCCGTTGTGGCGTATGATTGGTTGGCCGCCCGGTTGGGTGCTTTGGACGGATCCGCCTAACTCTTCCAGTCTTACCTGATTGTTTGCGTACCGCCATCCCGCCGGCCGATTCCGGACTCACCGCTGCAAACGATGAACCGGATCGGATTGTTTGGGCTGGAGGTGAGGGAGCGAGTTGCGGAGCAGCGATTTTCGACCTGAGACGTTGACAGTCGCCACAACGTGTATCGAGCGATCATAGGTGTCAATCCTATCCGGCGCGGGACCCGACGACGAAGATTAAGCCTCCGAAGAAAGAAAGAGACTGCCGAAGTCCTTGTCGACCGAGGAGTTGGAGATGCTCAGGGAGGCGTTCCAGAACGTCAGGCAGCGAACACTAATCCGAAGTTTTGTACGCGACGACATAGCCTGAATCGGTCTGACATCGATTTCAGCACGCAGAGTTGCCAGGTGATTGGAAGGGCAGCGAGAAGTTTTCTTTTCGTTTAAGGCGCTGTCCCATTTCAAGAAATACCTATTTTTCCGAACAGACCAAAAGCCGGCGCTCGTCGTCACAGAGCGTCAACCATATTGCCGATTGGCCAGGAGAGGAACCCAGGGGGAGATCGGGGTAATTGCCTGTCAAGCCGTGATTCAGAAGAAAGTAAGCCCTCATACGCTCCGCCACACTTTCGCAACGCTGAAGCTGAACAACGGGGCTGACCTGGTAGCCGTACAGGAGTTACTCGGGCACGAGAATTCGGCCACTTCGCAATGCGACGATTTCCGCCGAGCGGAAGCGTGAACAGCATAAAAAGCACTTCGTTCAATAACAAGAGGGCTCCGCAGACGCGGAGCTATTTCTTATTGGTGAAAGGAGCATCATCGTGCCGAACGTAACTGTTATCGTCGATTACACCAACATGGCCCGTGTTGCCATGTTGGAGAACGACTTGCCGTCGGCTACGAACAACCATTCAACAACCTGTGGACGGCTGCTTTCTCTCTACACGCGAACAATCCCAAGAATGCCGAATGCCTGCCGCTGCGCTTCGTGGAAATATTCGAAGGTGACAAGCGCAAGATTCGCCCGCGGTTGATGTACAACGGCTGCCGGTGGACAGGCTGGACGGCATTCAAGAACATGGGTCAGGGCTGAGCTTGCCGCGGGAGAGAATAATCAACCGATGACCAGAGGAAAAAACAATAGTTCGACCAACGACATGAGGACGTCGCGGCGTTACGGAAAATGGTGGAGGCATTAACACGAGAGATCCCTGCGCCGGTTTGGTTTGTGAAGGAGTTCGGTCCGGACGCGGTTACCAAGATTAATAACACGGTCGGCACGCTGGAGTTTTGGCGTAGCGTGGCCGTTTCACTAAGGGTCGGAAAGAATAACGAGTAACTTAATAGTTTAATGTAGAAAAAGGTGGAAAAACAGTCTACTCTAATGTCGAATGACAGGTTAATATATGGAAAAAAGAATAAGGAGCATGATCGAATGAATCTCAAGAAAATCCTCTTAACAACTTTTTCTATTTTACTGAGCGTTTCAATCGTAACGCTTCACTATGGAAAAGCATCTGCTGCAGATGTTTATACAAATGATCTGATTCCCACAATGACGAGCAACTCAACTCCGAGTGGCAGGGCTAGTGCAAGTTCGGAATACTCGACCACTTATCAGGCATATAGAGCATTCAACGATGCAGCGAGTGAAAGCTACGGATGGGTTGCGAACGGGTTTTCGTCGCCGCAATGGCTGGAATACGATTTTGACACACCAAAGACAATTTCGAAATATACGCTTAAAGCAGAATATCCAAACGAAATTCCGGGAGCATACATGCCAAAGACCTGGGACTTCCAAGCCTTTGATGACACCACTTCAACATGGGTTACCCTTGATAGCCGTTCTAATCAACCGGATTGGCCAGCAGGGACAAAAAGAGAATTTACCTTTGCCAATACGAAAGCCTATAGTAAGTATCGCTTATACATTACAGCCATTACTGGACCTGGTAGCGGTGTTTTAGTAGTTGGCGAAGTAGAAATGATGTCGAAGGTGCCGTCGGGTAGAGCGATAATAACGATTACGATGGTAAACGGACTTGAGAAAGAGTACGACCTTTCCATGGATGAGGTAAATTCATTTATTGCTTGGTATGATGCCAAAGCCGCAGGTACCGGTCCGGCTAAGTACGCATTCACGAAGACATGGAATAAAGGCCCGTTCAAAGCTCGCACTGAATATGTAATATTCGATAAGATTCTCACGTTCAATGTGGATGAGTATAATCCGATTACACCATAAGAATCAGCCCGGGGGCTTCGGCTCTCGGGATTTTTTTGGTTTCGGTATGGAAAATAGTAACTTATAAACCGCATAGGTACTTTCCTTTTTGTCAAAAGAATGATTTTATTGGCTAAGAGGGAGGGGGAGGATTGTTTGCGCGCATCAAAGTTGATGTTTTTCTAAAACACCTTGGTGACAATACAAGTGGCATGAATAAGCCTGTTCATGTAATTAGGAAGTAATAGGCCGAGGTCTATCGTCACTTTGTCTTAAAGTTGAAAAAGAAGCAAAGGATTTTTCCGAATATGAACAAGAACTAATTGCTATGTAACACAAAAGAGCAGAGCGGTTGATTCCGCGCTGCTTTTATTATTCACATTGACGGGAACGATCGTTCGGTTTCATAGTACAGGAACAAACGTTCATAATGGAGGCGAACAGCATGCCCGAGAAATATGCGGACGTGTCGTCGAGATCATCTATCAAGCCAAGGACGGCCAGCTCTCGCAACGTCGCATCAAGGTTCAAGCCATCGACGGCGGGTAGGTCCGAGTTTTTGACATAGCCAAGCGGGCGCCGCGGTGTTCGACGCTGATCGGATCCTGACCGTGCAGCTTTTGGTAGGTCGCGTAGCCGCGGCAACCAATGGCGAGAAAACGGTCAAGTATCGTATTCGTTTCCGGCCCGGCGGAACCCGCGGCCACGATAGGGTCTCGGAGGCTCTGGAAGGAGGGCAGGAACAGTTTTCATCACTAATAGCAATAATACATTTATTTGCTAACGACACCCTCAATTTTCGTTTCCTAACGGCAAAAATACATTTATTCTCTTTCTTTTTTTCCTGATGATTTCAACAATTTCGGTTTTACGAACTGTATTAGGGTTTTTAGAGTCTTCAAAATCCATGTTTTTGAAGGAAATAGATGTATTTTGGCTCTTAGTCCATTCTGCATTCGGAGAATGAGGAGTGGAAGATGGGGGCGGGTCGGTGAACCACGGAAATGACAAGCGCATTCAAGTCATCAAACTAGGAGGCATTCGGTCTCTTTTCTTGTTGCTTCTTGAAAGAAACAATTGATCGACGATGACGAGAAGAACACCCACGTTTATGGAGAGGTCCGCGATATTCAGGATTCCTTGTCCTTCACCAAATACAAGGAAATCGGTGACTTTGCCATACCATAGTCTCTCGATGCCGTTTCCGGCCGCACCCGCAACCAGAAAAGCGAGTCCAATATCGAGCAAGCGCGGAAGGGGAAATTTGTTTTTCCGGTAATAGAAGACCCCAAGCATGAAAATCAAGGCAACGATTCCGAAAAACCTTCCGTATCCTTGAAATAAACTTCGGGCAGCTCCGGAATTTTGGTAATACTGAAATTCCAGGATCCCGCTCCAGACGGTATAAGTATCTCCTGCGTCCATCATCGACCGAATGAACAACTTCGAGATTTGATCCGCTGCGGTCATCAGGAGAACAATCCAATAAAACAAACGAATCACCGACCTTCCCATACGGTTACTTTTGCTCCATGAATTTGTTAAGATAAGTCTAAAATCGTTGCAGGAGATTGCGGCAAATGGAAGTTGGAACGAATATTCGGGCCATTCGGCATAAACGCGGGATTACGATGGAAAAGCTCTGCGAAGGAACCGGCCTTTCACAGGGGTTCGTAAGCCTTCTGGAAAATAATAAAACGACTCCGTCGCTCACGACGTTGGAGACGATAGCCGATTTTTTCCAAGTGCCGATGGCTTATCTGCTGCTCAAACAAGATGAACGGATGAGCGTTGTGCGCAAAGCGGACCGTACTCACAGTATATATAGGGGTTCGAATAAGATCGAGCATTTGGCTGAAATCGGCGGTTTGCGGATGTCGATTTCCGAAATCCCTCCTGGGTTTAACGAAGAGAGAGTCACCAATCAACATGAAGGCCTTGAGACTCATTATGTGATCAAGGGCAGACTTGCGGTAGGCCAAGGAGAGGATGAATTCGTTGTCGAAGAAGGCGATTCCTTTTCGTGGTATGCTTCCGTTCCGCACTGGGTCCGCAATGTTGGAGAGGAACAGGCGGTTCTGTTAATGGTCGTGTACAATGAGCATTATCGAAAATGATCCGAACGGTATCGATTCCAGACTGTACGCCCAATAAGGAGTACGGTTTTTTTTGCGAGATTTGTATTTATAATACTAAATAATATTTAATTTCACAAATAAAACATTGATAAAGTGGTGTCGACTACGTAAACTTAGATTAAATAAATATTATATTGACTGGGGAAATAAATATGGATATGAACATGCATCATGAACCGTAGAGCAGTTAAACAAAAAGCGGCTCTAAAAAAAATACCGATGGGTCCGAAGTCATGGATTGCACGCGGCATCCGGTATTTTGGCCGTTCCCCATGACGATGTGCCGTAGGACAAGGCAGTCACCGTCATGGCCTGGACGAAAACGATGGAACTCGCGGCAATCGATGAGCGGCAAATCGGGACCTTCATCTATCGATTCATCAATCAGGGTCCGGAGGTCATCCCGCCGGCCATTCGTCGTAACGGCGGGACCATGTAGGAATCGCCGTGGTATCGATGTATTTGGAAAATAAAGGAGGACATCCAATTGACAACCCGTATGCATCCGGAAATGAAGCTTGGCGTCGTAAAGTTGAAAGTCAGCGATTTGGATCGGTCTATCCGCTTTTACGAGCAGGTAGTCGGTTTGAAGGTATTGAGCCGAACGCCGAGAACCGCGGAGTTCACGGCTGACGGTTCAACCGTATTGGCAGCTGTCGAACAAATTCCGGACGCGGTGGTTGTGCCGCGGAGAGCGGTCAGCGGGCTTTATCATTTTGCGCTTCTTCTGCCGACGCGCAAGGATTTGGGCAAGTCGCTGCGCAACCTCGTCGCGTCCGGCATTCCTATCGGCCAGGCGGATCACCTTGTCAGCGAAGCGCTCTATATTTACGATCCCGACAATAACGGCATCGAAATTTATTGGGACCGTCCTCGCGATCGTTGGAAGCGGGATGAGAATGGAAACGTCCTCATGGCTTCCGAGCCGATCGACTGGGACGGCTTGCTGAAGGAAGCGGAGGATGAGCCGTGGACAGCGCTGCCGGCGGGAACGACGATCGGCCATGTCCATTTTCACGTTGCAGACTTGGATAAATCGAGGGAGTTTTACTGCGACATTCTAGGTTTGGATATGATCGTAGATGCAAGCAGGCAAATGGGAGCTCTATTTATTTCCGCGGGCGGCTACCATCACCATATCGGTTTGAACATATGGGCAGGGGTAGGCGCTCCGGCCGCTCCCGAGAATGGCACGGGTTTGGCATCCTTCACGGTTGTCATGCCGACAAAGGATGCTCTTGCGCAAACCGTCGGAAGGCTGCGTGCCGGGGGAGTCGAGGTTGCGGACAAGGAGGGCCAATGGTACGCGAAAGATCCTTCGGGCATCTTGATGAGGATCATTGCGAGCGAATAGCGGCGTTCCGGTTGACCGCAGAAAGTGGCAAGACGTCGATGCCGTCACGGTCGAGTTCGGCACGGCGCTCGTCGCCGAGAATCTCCCTGGGCAGCCTGATCCGTACGTTTGCGTCGACGGTCCGAACATGCATGGACAGGGGTGATAGAAGTTCACCCTTCTTGTCAAAGCAGGGGTGGTCTATAATCTTTCTTATGGAATACATTCAAAGTGAGGTGTTGTTCATGCAAGGAGAACCCGTTCACTCGTTCGATCCATCAGACGTTCAAACCAACAAAGGGATGGCGATCGTCGCTTACATCCTGTTTTTCGTCCCGCTGATCGCGGCGCCCAATTCACCGTTCGCGAAGTACCATGCGAACCAAGGACTGACGCTGTTCTTGACCTGCCTCGCGTTCAACATTGTACTCGGATTCATCCCGATTCTCGGCTGGTTGCTGCTTCCGTTCGCCAACCTGGCGTGCTTGCTGCTCGCCGTCATCGGTATCGTCAGCGCGGCTCATGGCGGTGCAAAGCCGCTTCCCGTCATCGGCAAATATACGCTGATGAAGTAAGAACCAAGCTCCGTCTCCCGGAAGAAGACGGAGCTTGCGATTTATCACGCCGAAGTCCCGGCTGCCCGCTTCAGGATTCGAACCCCGTATCGCGGCAACGCGAGCTCCGAACCGACGTTTTCGCCCCCGAGAACATCCTGCAAATCTCCATCGAGCTTCACGAGCTTCTCGTTCTCCGAGAAATTCAGAAGAAACACGTATTCGCTCGCCCCGTCCGAACGGACTTGCGCGCTGACTCCGTAAGGCAGGTCCGCGTGCAGCGCTCTTCGGATTCCCGCCTGCTCCGCCACTTTGCCCAGGAATTCGGAATGGAAAGGCTCCTTGTTCCGGGAGGCGATGTAATAGGCCTTGCCCTTGCCCAGCCGGTTGACGGTCAAAGCGGGCCGTCCCGCGTAAAAGTCGGTTCGGTAGGCGGCGAGCGCTTCGGCGGTTTCCAAATGGATAAGGTCGCATAGCTCATGTGCTTCGTAGGAGCCCGACAAGCCCAACTCGTTGCCTGGCGCCATCTCGATGCCGTTCGAGTCCCGGTCGTGCAGAGCGTCGATTTCTTCGGACCAGATGCCGAGCGTCCGCCGCAGCGGGCCCGGGAATCCGCCCAGGAAGCAAAGATCGTTCTCGTTCACGATGCCCGACCAGTACGTGGCGACGAACATACCGCCGTTCTCGACGAACCGTTCGATCCGCTCCCCGACGCCCGGGCGGACCATGTACAGCATCGGAGCGACGAGCAGCTTGTATTTCGAGAAATCCCGGTCCATATCGATGAGATCGACGGCAATGCCTTTCTCCCAGAAGGGGCGGTACAGGCTCCGGACGGTTTCTTCGTATTTGATGCCATAGTTGCGGGGACCTTGAGAATCATTCACCGCCCAACGGTTCTCCCAATCGAAAATGATCGCGGTTTCCGCATGAACGTTCGTACCGGCGATATCCTTCATCCGTTCGAGCGTTTCACCCACTTCTTTCACGTCCCCGAAAACGCGGGTAAACTCATGGCCGACGTGATCGACGACCGCGCCGTGCAGCTTCTCGCTGGACCCGCGGCTCTTGCGCCACTGGAAATACTGAACGGAGTCGGAGCCGTGCGCCACCGCCTGGAGCGACGACAGCAGGTGCATGCCGGGGCGTTTGTTCTTGCTGACGCCTTGCCAGTTGGTCAGGCTCGGCGTGCTTTCCATGAGCAGCCACGGCTTGCCTTTGACGGAGCGCACGATATCGTGCATCATCGCCACGCGGGCGGCTTGCTCGACGTTGTCTTCCGCGTCGTGCCAGGTCGGATAGTTGTCCCAGGACGCGATATCCAGCACGTCCGCGAATTTGTGGTAATTGAGCCCCTCATAGTAGTACATGAAATTCGTTATGACCGGCAATGATGGGTTGCTTTCCCGCAGGGGAGCGATCTCGTGACGGAAGAAATCGAGCGTCTGGTCCGTGACGAACCGTTTCCAATCGAGGTTCATCGCATGAACCTGCGTCTCTCCATGCGGAGCGGGGGATTCGATTTGACTCCAATCCGTATAGGTATGGCTCCAGAACGTCGTCCACCAGGCGGCGTTCAGTTCCGCGAGCGATCCGTACTTGCGCATCAGCCATTCGCGGAACGCTTCCTGGCAATCATCGCAATGGCAATCCCCGCCCAATTCGTTGGAAATGTGCCAGCCGATGACGGCGGGATGGCGCCCGTAGCGCTCGGCCAGCTTGCGGTTCATGATCCCCGTTTTCTCCCTGTAAACGGGGGAAGTGTAGCAATGGTTGTGACGGAACCCGTGCAGGTTGCGAACCCGGTTCGCCGCGACGCGCAGCACTTCGGGATACTTGGCGGACATCCAGGCGGGACGAGCCCCGCTCGGCGTGGCAAGAAACGCGTAAATCCCGCTGGCGGCGAACCGGTCCAGCACTTGGTCCAGCCATTCGAACGTGAATCGTCCTTCTTCCGGTTCGAGCTTCGCCCAGGAGAAGATGCCGACCGACATGACGTTGCACTTCGCCAGCTTCATGAGCCGGATGTCTTCCTCCAGCACCTCGGGATAGGCGAGCCATTGTTCGGGATTGTAATCGGCGCCGTGCAATAGAGACGAAAAGTACGCGTCCGGGCCGTGCTTCGCGCGATCGGTCATGGTTTGCATCATCCTTTGCCGTTTGGCGTTCGTTATCATCATGGCACAGAGAAGCGCGGCGTTCGATGCCCGCGGACGATTTCCTCTTCGTCCGCGGACAAAGCTCGCCGCGCCTGTCTGTCAAGCGTTACAGGGTTCCGTTATTTCTTGGACGCGAGGAACGCGTCGACTTGACGTTGATATTCGTCGACGATTTTCTGGGCGCCGGCTTTCTCCAGACGCTTGCGGGCATCGGCGATCGCATCGTCCACCGAGCCTTTCACGACGCCGAAGGACAGCGGCTTGACGTATTGGGTCAGCACGTTGCCGACGGCGGCCAGCTCGTTCTTCACGCTGCTGTCGTCGAAGTTGAACGCTTGAAGCACCGGATTGTTGACGGCCGTGCTCAGCATGTTATTGCGCAGGTCATCGTAATTCGGAAGTCCGCCTTCGATCGGACGAACGAGCTTGTCGTCGCGCCAGCCCCACGGGCAAGCGCCTTCCGGCGGGTAGTTCGGGCTGTCGGCCAGCAGCTTGATGCTCTTGCCGTCGGCTCCGATGTCGTAATGCTTGCCTTTGATGCCGTAGAACGTCAGATCGAAGTAACGCGGATCGTTACGGAACAGGTCGAGCATCATGAGAGCGCGTTCCGGGTTTTTGGAGTTTTTGTTGATGCCTACGCCGTTCTGGATATACGGCTTCAGATCGACCGGACGGCCGAAGTTCGTGTCGATCGCCATGGCCTTCCATTCCGGATGCTCCGTATTGACGGTCGTGTACAGCGAGTTGATCGTGGACAGGTTTTGTCCGAAGATGGCGGCTTTGCCGGTTTTGAACGCTTCGTTGTCCGCCGTTTTGCTGACCATGGCGCTTTTCGACCAGTAGCCGGCGTCCGCCCATTCTTTCGCTTTCTTCACGCCTTCGACGAACAGGTCGGTTTGGTAGAACGGAATCACTTTGGCTTTCGGGTCGTTGGAATCATAGTACATCTTCAGGTTGCCGGTGCCTTGGAGATCGAACCAGCCTTTCATCTTGTCCCACGGAACGAACAGCGGGACGCCGTCCCATCCGAGCCCGGCGGCGTTAACCGGGATCAGGCCTTTTTCGTTTTTCACGATGGCATCGTAATATTTGGCGAGATTTTCCGGCTTGGCGGCCAGCTCTTTCGGATCCAGGCCGTATTTCTCCACCAGATCGCCGCGCAGCAAGGAAATGGAGCCTTGGATTTCTTTGTAGTTCATCGGGAGCATGTAGACTTTGCCGTCGATTTTGGCCGATTCCCAAGCTTCCGGATACATGCTCGCGGCCGTTTTCGGCGCGTATTTCTCCAGCATGTCCTTCGTGATCTCGAGGAAGCCGCCTTTGGTCGCCTGGGTATTGTACTGAGCCCAGTTGGCCGTGTAGATGAGATCGAAATCTTCGCCGGAAGCGAACAGCAGCGGATACTTCTGCTGCCAATCGCCCCAGGACAGGAAGCTGACTTCCACCGTTGCGTTGATGTCCTGCTTCAGCAGCTTGTTGACTTCGGCATAGACGAGGTCGAAGTCTTTCGGCTTATCGCCGAGCAAATACATCTTGAGCTTCACTTCTTTGGAGGTGTCCGCGCCGGCCGGGTTGGCCGATCCGGATGCGGACGGTTCGGCCGATGCCGAAGCGGAAGGAGACGCCGAGGTAGACGGGCTGGACGATGCCTCGTTCTTGCTGTTGCCGCAACCGGCCAGTACGAACGTAAGAAGCATGACGATTGCAAACAGGCCTTGCCATTTCAAACGCTTTTTCATTCGGGTACCCCTCTCGTATGTGCGTTTATGATAAACCGGATTTCCCGGGCTTACCCTTTGACCGCGCCGATCGTGACGCCCTGGACGAAATATCGCTGGACGAACGGGTACAGGAACACGATCGGTCCCGTCGCGACGAGCGTCATCGCCATCTTGTAGGCGTCCGACGGCATCGTCGGCATCGCGATTCCCGCTTGCATCATCGCGGCGTTCACGAACTCCAGTTTGCTCAAGATCTGGAACAGATAGTATTGGAGATTGTATAAGTTCTCTCTATCAATGAACAGCATCGTGTTGAACCAATCGTTCCAGTAATTCAGCGCGATGAAGAGCCCGATGGTGGCGAGCGCCGACTTGAGAAGCGGCAGCATGAGCCGGACGAAGATGGTGAAGTCTCCCGCGCCGTCGATGCGAGCCGATTCCTTGATCGCTTCCGGTATGGCGCTCATGAAGCTGCGCATGATAAGGATGTAGAATACGTTCAGGAGCAGCGGGACAATCAGCGCCAGTAGGTTGTTCTTCAGGTGCAGATACTTCACGATCATGATGTACCAAGGAACGAGTCCTCCGCTGAACAGCGTCGTAAAGTAGAAATAGAACGCGAAGTAGTTGCGGTATTTGAAGTCCTTGGCGTTCAGTACGTAGGCGGTCATCGCCGTGATGAACAGACCCGCGGCCGTCCCGACGACCGTGACGATAATGGTGACGCCGTATGCCCGCAATAGAGCGCCGGCCGACTCGCCCAGCAATTGATAGGCGGCTCCCGAGAATTGGCCCGGCCACAGCCGGTAGCCGTCGGAGACGATCGATTCCTGCGAGGTCAGCGATCCGATGATGACCATGTAGAAAGGAATCAGGCAAAGGACGGCGAACAGGCCGACGAACGAATAGCCGAGCAGGTTGAACAGGAAGCGGTCATAACGCAGTCGCATGCGAATCTCCCCCTAGAACAGCGCGTAGTCTTTTTCGACCCGGCGCACGAAGTAGTTGACGGTAATGATGATGACGAAGGAGAGAACGGACTGGTAAACGCCGGCTGCGGCGGACATTCCGAATTCCTGGATCGTCAGCAGCGAGCGGACGACGAACGTGTCGATGACGTCGGTCTTGTCGAAGACGAGCCCGTTGTCGCCGACGATCTGGTAGAACATCTGGAAGTCGCCGCGGACGATATTTCCGACGGACAACAGAATCAGAATGATGATCGTCGGTACGAGAGCGGGAAGCGTAATGTGCCGGATTCGCTGGAACACGTTCGCCCCGTCGATTTCCGCCGCCTCGTACGTTTCGTTGTCGATGTTCATGATCGCCGCCAAATAGAAGACGGTGCCGTACCCGACCGATTTCCAGGCGCTGAAGAATAAGATGATCCAGATCCAGGCGGACGAGTTGGAATAGACGTCAATGGGGTCAGCCCCGAGCGATTTCAACAGCGTATTGACCGAACCGAACTCGAAGTTGAACAGGTTGTAGACGAAAGCTCCGACGACAACCCAGGAGATGAAGTAAGGCAAAAAGATCGCGGATTGAAGAAACCTGCGGAGGTATTTCCCCGCCATTTCCGCCAGGATGATCGCGATGACGATCTCCAGACCGTTATTGATGATCATGAACGCGGCGTTGTACAAAATCGTGTTGATCGTGACTTGAAACAGCTGGCCGGACTCCCAGAAATAGCGGAAGTTCTCGAAGCCGACCCACGGGCTTCCGAAAATGCCGTCATTGTAGTTGAACTGCTTGAAAGCGATGACAATTCCGCCCATCGGCAGGTAGGCCAGCACGAGGTAAAACAGGACGGCCGGCGAAATCATCAGGAACTTGATTCGGTTCCGTTTCAGCTCCTTCAAAAATGAGGTCATAAGCGAGTCTCCTTCTCCTGTTGCTCTTTGTCTACCCCCATGATATAAGAGAACGGTCCCGACAATATACCGCACAAAACTATAAAAACGAGGAAGAAACATTCTTGTTGCCGCTTACAAGCATTGCTTATTGATAAATCCCACCGTAACGCCAATAATTGAAGTTGCCGATAGGCAAGAACCCTCATGCGGCATCCGGGAGGAACCACGGCATGATCAAGCTGCTCGTTGTCGATGACGAAAAAATGACCCGGGAAGGTCTTCTTCACCATATTCCTTGGAGGGAACTCGGCATCGATATGGTCCGTTCCGCCGAGGACGGCTTGCAGGCCATTCGGACCTGCGATACGTACAAGCCCGATATCGTGCTGACCGACGTGAAAATGCCGGTGATGGACGGGATCGAATTCGCCGGAAAGCTCCGGGATTCGCTGCCGGATTGCGTCATCCTGTTCCTGAGCAGCTACGCGGACAAAACATACTTGAAATCCGCCATCCAGCTGCATGCGTTGGATTATATCGAGAAGCCGGTCGATCTCGAGGAACTGAAAGCCCATCTTCGCCGGGCGGTCGCCGTCTGCCTGGAGCGCCGCGACCGGAGGAGCCGGGAAAACCGGCTCGAACAGGTAGTCAGCGAAAGCCGGACGCTCTGGAAGGAAAAAATCGCGCTGCAATGGATCGGGGGTCCGGAAGACGCCGCGGAAGCCCGCAGGGACATGGAGCGCGCAGGGATCGACATTCCTTCCGGGGCGAGATTCGTGACCGCCGTCATGAAGCTGTGCGAGCCGGACGCCGACCTGCAAAGCCTGCAGGCCCGCAAGAACGAAGCGCTCGCCACAATCGAAACGACGTTCGGCAGCTTCGGACTTGCTTGCGTATGCGGGTTTAAAGACACGCAGCATTTGATCGTACATGCTTATTCCCCGGCCGGCAAGCACCCCGATCCGGACAAGCTCGTTGGACCGGCGGGGCTTGTCCGGGATCGGCTCGGCTCCATGCTGGGCAGGCCGGTACGCGCCTTTACCGGCATCGGTGTCCGGGTGCAAGGCGCGGAACGGATCCTCGATTCCTACCGGGCGGCCGTCGTGGCGGTGCAGAGGCAGTTTTTCGCCGGTTACAACCGGATACTCGTTTACCGCGAACTCGGAGAATCGGACTTTCGGCCTCTGACCATGGACGAATCGACCATCGCAGCCTTCGCTTCCCTTCTGGCCGAAGGGCGGATGGACGATGCCGCCCATTTCGTCCGCCGGTTGGTCGAACGGCTTCGAGGAAGCCAGGACGTTCTCGTGGGCAACGCCAAAAACTTCTTTTTCCAGCTTCTGCTCGCCCTGTTCCGCGCCGCCGATCAGCAGAACGTTCCGCTGAACGAGGAACGAAGAGACGACGATTTTTTATGGAACGTCATTTTTCGATTCCATATCCTGGACGAGCTCGAGACGTACGCGCTGGACAAGCTCGCCCTTTTCTCCGAGCAGCTGAAGCTCAAGGAGAACGAAGGCTCCATCGCTTATCATATCCGGAAAATCGTCCTTAAACATTTACAGGATTCCGAGCTTTCGATCAAGACGATCGCCGACGCCCTTTACTTGACCCCCAACTATTTGAGTCTTCAGTTCAAGAAGGAAACGGGGCTGACGATCAACCAGTTCTTGACCGAATCCCGCATCGAACGCGCCCAGGAGCTGCTGAAGGACCGAAGGTACAAGCTGTACGAAGTCGCTTCGCTCGTCGGGTTCCAGGACGCCAATTATTTCGCCAAGACGTTCAAAAAAGTGACCGGCATGACCCCTTCGGAATATAAGGAGAAGTTTTCATGACTTTTACCGGCGCTTACCGGAATCTGAAGCTGAAGCACAAGCTGCTCATTTTCAATTCCCTGCTCATCTTGGTCACGCTGGGAACGCTGGCTTACATCTCTTACCGGGAAAGCGCCAAGACGCTCAATTCCGAGATTCTGTATTCGACCAAGCAGGTGTTCGCCCAGACCGACAATTTCCTCAGCTACAAGCTGAGCAAAATCATCGACGTTTCCGACGCGATCGCGCTCGACGGCAATCTGAACGACTACCTGTCCCGGCCGGAATCCGAGTACGGGCTGCCCGCGCAGCTCCGGGATTTCCAGAACCTGTCCCTCAATCTGTCGTCTTTCCAGAAGAACGACGACATCTACCGGATCCGGTTGTTCATTCCCGATTATCTAATCTATGCCAACGAACGGATGAACTTCTTTCCGCTGAGCGAATTCGCCTCGTCGGCCCTGAACGGCAAGCTGCTCGGACATACGGGGAAAATGATGTGGATCTCGGACGGGCAAGCCATTCCGTCCTTGCGGGATCCGGAGCAAAAGACCGTGCATTCGATCCGGTTCATCAAAAATTTCAGCCGGCTCGACGATAAGATCGGGGTGCTCGATGTCGATATTCGTCTCGACGTTCTTCAGGACATCGTCAAGAGAGCCAACACGTCCCGCGGAGGCGCTGCCTATTTGCAAAATGCCGATGGGCTCGTCGTTGCGGCCTCGAACGACAGCCGGGCCGCCGACTGGCGTCTGCCGCCCGGCACCGCGGCGGAGATCGCCGGACAAGCGGATCCGTGGCGGCAGCTTACGATTCGCGGAGAAAGCGTGCTGGCGGGCGCGAAAAACATCCGGGGAACCGACTGGACCCTCGTTTCCATCGTTCCGCTCAAGGAAGTCTATTCGTTAAGCAACCGGTTCCGGAACCAGATCATCCTGTCCATGGTTCTTCTGGCCTTGGCGGCCAACCTGTTCGGCTATTGGATTTCGAGCTCCATGACGGCCCGGATCGGCATCGTCATCCGCAAAATGCGGAAAGTTCAGTCCGGAGAGCTCGATACGGTCAAGCTGCCCGCCACCAAGGACGAAATCGGCGAGCTGGTCGAGAACTTCAACTATATGGTGGGCCGGATGAAGGTGTTCATCGACGAACAATACAAACTGGGTCAAGAAGCCAAAAGCTCCGAGCTCAAGGCGCTGCAGTCCCAGATCAACCCGCATTTCCTCTACAATACGCTCGATTTGATCAATTGGATGGCCATTCAGCGGAGCGTTCCGGAAATCTCGTCCCTGGTCGCCTCGCTCAGCCGGTTCTACAAGCTCAGCCTCAACAAGGGAGAGGAAATCATTTCCGTCGCCGACGAATTGACGCACGTGAAGCTGTATGTCGAAATCCAGAACAAACGGTTCTCGGACGCGGTTTCGCTTCATATCGACGTGGACGAAAGCGTCGGCGATTGCCGCATTCCGAAGATCACGCTTCAGCCGATCGTGGAGAACGCCATTCTCCATGGCATTCGGGAGAAGAGCGAACGCAAGGGGGTAATTTTCATTTATTCTTACCCGGACAGCGAAGATATGATCCTCGTGATCCAGGACAACGGCGTCGGGATTCCGGAAGAACTCGTTGAGGCGTTTAACCGGGGAGACAGTCCGGAGAAGACGGACGGCGGCTACGGGGTCAAAAACATCAATCACCGTCTGAAGCTGTATTACGGGGAGCAATATGGCTTGCGTTTCGAGAGCCAAGTCGGCGTCGGAACGTCGGTCGAAATCCGGATTCCGGCAACGGGCGCGGGGATGGAGGACGACGCAGAGTAGAAGTCGTGCACCTTACCGGCGGATGGCAAGGGAACGGGGAGGAGATCGGGGATGGAGATCGGGGAAGGAAAAGCGTTTGATTCGGGGCATGGACGTGTCGGTTCTCGATGAAGTCGGAACGGGCAGCGGGACGTACTAGTAGAAATTGAAGCGTCAGGGCACGCTGCCCGACTTGAAGGTCGGTGCCTGCCAACCGCCAACGAGACCGCCAACCAATCGCCAACCGCGAGACCGCCAACTAGACCGCCAACCGCGAGACTAGACCGATAACCAGTCGCCAACCGCCTGCCGCCAAGCTGGGAATACACTAAGAACCAAAATACAACTATTTTTCTAAAATCGGATCATTTTAGGGTGATTGAAAACCAAAATACAGTCAGTTTGCAAGATATTCTAGATTTTCTTATAAATCGAAGGGGGTTAACTGTATTTTGGACTTTGGTCACGGTTTTTGAGGGGGATTTTCGAAAAATAACTGTATTTTGGTTCTTAGTTGTTTGGAACACGTACGACTTGGAGGGCTTCGGTCGTTCACAAGATCACCGAAACAACTTTCCGCCTCGGCCACGTTGGGCAAGAGTTGCCCGATTCTATCGAACAACTCTTTGCCGCATGGGGGCAGCCGTCAACGAAGCGGGGCGAAGCCTTCCACCTGCTTCAAAATCCGTTCGATCTCATTCAAGATGTCGGCACTTAATTGAACTTCGACGGCTTTGACGTTCTCTTCGATCTGGGACGGACGGGTCGCGCCGATCAAGGCCGAGCTCACGCCGGGCTGGCGCAGCACCCATGCCAGGGACAGCTGGGCAAGCGAGATGCCGGCTTCCTTCGCCAAACGGTCCAGATGTTCCACGCATTCGAGTACGTCATCCCGCAAGTAGCTGTTGACAACTCCGTTTACCGACGCGTTCGCCGCGCGGCTATCCGCCGGAAGCTCGGCTCCCCGCTTGTATTTCCCCGTCAAGATGCCCTGTGCGAGAGGCGAAAAAACGATTTGTCCGATTCCCGCGCTCTCGCTGACCGGGATTACCTCTTGCTCGATATAGCGCTCGAACATATTGTAAATCGGCTGGTTGGACACGAGCGGACGCAGGTTCAGCCGTTTGGAGATGCCGACCGCGTCGGCAATCTGGGCGGCGCTCCATTCGCTGACGGCGGCATACAGGATTTTGCCTTGCGCCGTCAGGTCGTCCAGCGCCCGAAGCGTCTCTTCGAGCGGGGTTTCCCGATCGAACCGGTGGCAAAAATAAAGATCGATATAGTCGACGCCCAGCCGCTTCAGGCTGGCATCGCATTGCTCCATGATGTGCTTTCTTGAAAGCCCGCCGTCATTAGGCCCCGGTCCCATCCGGAAAAACACCTTGGTGGAAAGCACGTAGCTGGAACGTTCGTATGGCTTCAGCGCCGCCCCGAGCGCCTTCTCGCCCTCTCCACTGTTGTATGCGTTGGACGTGTCGAAGAAATTGATGCCGGATTCTACGGCTTTCCGGATACAGGCGTCGGCTGCTTCCTGCTCGTACGCCGTGCCATAAGTCAACCAACTGCCCAGCCCGATCTCGCTTACCTTGATTCCGCTGTTTCCAACGCGTCTGTACTTCATCTCTTATTTCGTCTCCTTTTCCGCTTCGTACTAAATCGAATGATAAGGGAAAGCCGGCGATGAGGGAAGTACGCACTTTTCCTTCACTTGGTTACCTAGAGGTTACGATCGGATCGGACCGCTGGTTGCCCGATGCGGATTAGTGTATAGTTTGACTAATGATCGATTGCGGAGGTACGGTTATGGACGAATTGCAACAGATGAAGTCGCTTACCAATTACGAGTGCTCCATCGAAAAATGCCTGAACGTCATCGGAGGAAAATGGTCTTTCCTGGTGCTGAGGGAGCTCTTTTGCGGGAAAAGGCGTTTCGGAGAACTGAAGAGCTGCATTCACGGCATCAGCCCGAAGTCGCTTGCTCAAACCTTGCGCCACCTGGAGGAGAACGGCATCGTGGTTCGCGAGGCTCATGCGACGATACCGCCGACCGTGGAATACGATTTGACGAAGAAGGGTCATACGCTTCATGACATCATCATCGAAATGAAAAAGTGGGGAACCTATTGGGCGTAGCGGGCGGAACGGCGATATGCTTCACCCAAGCGGTCGAACAGCTCCGCTCTATACCGGCGAAGACCGAATCCTTGGTCTCAGCCGTTTTTTTTGCGAATGTTGATGATTGTTTCGATTCGAGTATTCATCGGCAAATTGGCGGTGAAGGGCCGCGTTGAACCGCGGCCCTGATTCCCTTGTTGTCCGGATTGCCGATACTGCAGCGGCCCATCCCGGTCTATCGCTTGAACTGCCGGCTGAAAAGGGAGATCCCGTACACTTGGCGGAAAACCTCGAAGCCGTACCCGGCGCTGATCCCGAGGGACGCGACGATGTCTTCGATCCGGACCGAGCCCGCCGATTCCCGATCATCTTCCGACGCGTGCGGTTTGAATCTGATTTTCAAGGCTTCGGCTTCAGCTTCAGCTCGCCTTCCATGACGCCGTCCGGAATCGCGAAAGAAGCCGGCCCCTGCTCGTGATCGTAGAACAAGCTCGAGATCGGTGCCCGACAATCGTATACCCAGAACGTCTCCCCGTCTTCCTCGAGGAGAGACGTCCTGCCTATGTAAATGCCGCGAGCAGCTCCGCCTGCTGCATGATGCTGTGCCACGTTTCCTCTACCTCCGTCGAGTCGGTAAAGCTCATCCGCACGCTGCTTATTTTACCGTACTGAAAATCCTGGGTTTCACCTCCATGCGTCGAGATAAGACGCTTGCCCGTCGCCACGCGCGGCGCACCCCCGAGAATACGATTCTGTTCATTGCGTTCGCTGAGGCGCGCTAGGCTCATGGATCGGCATGTACGCTTATCGCCATAAAACAAAGCATCTCGGCTTTACGATCGGCGTGCCGTTGCTAGTGCTGTGGAACGCGTTCGGCTTTATGTGGTTGACGGGGAGGCTTCCTCTATAATAACGATGTCGCTATCGAAGCTGCTGTTTTGGAAAACAAGCAACCTCGTATAGCCTTGAGAAGGAAACGCGTATATGTTCGCATCAAAACCCCAACGGACGTTTAACGTATATTTCTTGCCGGTACCGTACGCCTTCAACACGTTTTTCATAGGTTCGAAGCGCTCGATCCTTCTATCCATCGCATCCAGGCTAATCTCGGATTCGATGCATTGAAGCTTTCCATCTTTGAACGTAATGATATCGGTATAGCCGCCGAGCCGGTAGGAATGGGACTGAGAATCTTCGCTAACGAATTCTGGGGCTCCCGCATTCAGCTTATAGTAGCCATTATGCGAATCCAACATTTTCGCTTCCGGATTTTGGGACAGAAACTGCTCCTCAGTGAATCGAGCGGAATAGAGAGCTATGTTTCTTGGTCCCTGCTCCCTTCCATTGTACAGCGCGGTTACGTAGCCGAGCCCTTTGCCAAGATCGTTAATGGAAGCATATCTTTTGCCGAAAGCCGCCACGGTATTGGCCAGCGCTATCGTGACGCTCCGCCCGCCTGCCTTTAGCGTCAAATCATTCGTGCCTAGCGAAACCGTTCCGCCGATACTATCCGCGAAGTCTTGTACCCCGACGAACCATTTCCCATTTTCCGCGACGAAAGCTCCCTGCCCATGGTACACGACCGTCTTCCCGTCGACCGTTAGATGCGGCGGCGTAAGCGGCGACAGCAGTTCTTCATACTTACCGTCGTATTTATAGAAATGATGCGTCCGGTCATTTTCCTGGGCGTTGTCCAATGCTTGCGTGTAGATTCCCGTTTTCAGGTTCAGATAACCGTTTCTGAGCTTCATGTTATCCGTCCAGAAGTTAACGCGAACGAGCTCATCTCCATAGTTCCAATCATAAAAATGGTAATAGTTTATGTTGGCGTACATCGGCAGAACGTATAAAATTTTTCCTGTCTTGGCTTCTACGATTTTCGTCTTATATTCAACCGTATGCGCCCACTTGTTCCGATCGTTTGGAAACATGGTGATGATCAGATATTTGTTGTTCGGCGAAAATGAACCAGCACTTGAATAGCCCGGATCGTCGAGAGGCGTAAACTTGTTGTCCTTGTAGTACCCGTAAAAGTCTTCTTTTTTCTTCGTGTCCTTATAGCCCGTGTATGTTAATTTCCCGATCCTGATCTTTTTCTCACTCTGCGATACTACTCCCTGTACCTCGCTGATCTCGGTTTTACGCCCTTGCTTGTCTAACTTGAATTCAACATGCGCCTCGTATTTAAAAGGCTTCTTACTGTAATGATCGATACCCGTCTGTTCCCGATACACGATATAGCGAAGCGAATCGCCCTCTTCATTAGGCACGCTGACTGATGTCAGCAATAGCTTTTTCGTCGTCAAGTCGTAGGTTTTCGCGTTGAGCGATTTCCGATTCGTATTGGACGATTCATAAGGCGGCATCGTTGTATAAGCGCCAAAAACGGGGAAAAACGTAATGTTCAAGCCAGGCGTCTCCGCCACAACCTCCCACTTTTGGGTCGTTAGGTCGAACGAAAGGAGCAACGAAGTGACGGAGGAGCTCTTTCCCCACTTTATTGGATGGCAAGTGTTCCAATAAGCGACATAGCCGTTCGAACGCTTGATTAGATAGGGCTGCTCGCTGCAGTTGTTAAAGTCGCCTTTTTTCGATATAGCTTTTTCGGTATACGTATATTTCTCGGTCGTTGTAATTCCTGTCGAGAAATCCCCCTTATACACCGTTATTTGCGGGAACCAACTTTGACCGTCGGAACTGGCCTCGTAGTGGAACTCTACTTCCGTTCGAACGCCGGAACTTCCCGCTGCTTGGGATTTGTTCATGCCGATCTGCAAGAACGGTGTTAGGATAATGACAAATGCCAGACCTATATTCCACGCAAATCGATAAGCTTTTCTTCCCATGGCAAGTACTCCTTTACACTGAGCAATTCGAAAGCAATTCGACATAAACCAGCATTTTCCTTCTCATTTAGTCGAGAACTTCCCTTGTCACGGGGGCTTGACCAAGCATGCCGTTCGAACAGGAACAACAGCAATTGGATGAAGCGATATCGGCGATTACCGATATTTTTCGGTTGTAAAATGACCTAAAAGCACATAGAATAAACCTAAATGAACTTATGTAAACTAAAACGAACAAGATGGAGGTTTTGCCCATGGAAATCCGTTACGCCTCTCACCCGAATGAAGTGAAAGCGTTCGACACGACCCGGCTCCGCGAGGAATTCCTGATCGAGCAGCTTTTCGTCCCGAACGAGCTCACGCTCTTCTATTCCCACGTCGACCGTTTCATCGTTGGCGGCGCCGTGCCGACATCCGGTCCGGTCAAGCTGGAAGCCGACACCGCGACGATCGGCGCGGCGACGTTCCTCGAGCGCCGCGAAATCGGCATCATCAACATCGGCGGGCAAGGAACGGTGACCGTCGACGGACAAACGTTCGCCATGGCGAACAAAGACTGCCTCTACGTCGGCCGCGGCGCCAAGGAAGTCGTGTTCGCCAGCGACGACTCCGCCGCGCCGGCCAAGTACTACTTGAACTCCACGCCCGCGCACCAAACCTATCCGACGGTCAAGGCCGCGATCAGCGAAGCGACTCCCGTTCATCTGGGCGGCCTGGAGAACTCGAACGAACGCACCATTTACAAATACATCCACACCGGCGGCATCCAGAGCTGCCAGCTTGTGATGGGCATGACCCTGCTGAAGCCGGGAAGCATGTGGAACACGATGCCTTGCCACACGCATAACCGCCGCTCCGAAGTTTATTTCTACTTCGACATGCCGGAGAACGGCGTCGTTTTCCACCTGATGGGCGAACCGCAGGAAACGCGCCACGTCGTCGTCCGCAACGAGCAGGCTGTCATTTCGCCGAGCTGGTCGATCCACAGCGGCGTCGGCACGAGCAGCTATACGTTCGTATGGGGAATGGCAGGGGAGAACCAGACGTTCGAAGATATGGACGCCGTCGCGATGAAAGATTTAAAATAAGGGAATCCAAGCGGAAACGGATGGTTCGATGAATCCCCTGCGCCGATACGAACTGATCATGGAAATGCTGCTGGCCGCGAATCAAGTGACGGTGGCGGAGCTGAGCGAACGGCTCGAGGTGACCGGCAAGACGATCCGCGAAGACCTCGCCAAGCTGGAGGAGAAAGGGCTGCTGCAGCGCGTGCATGGAGGCGCCGTTCTGGCGCAGGCTGACCAGCTCGGCATTCTGTCCACCAAGAACCCTGTTTCGCGCCACGCCGCGGAGAAAGCCGAAGTGGCCAGGCTCGCTGTCAGCTTGATCGAGCCGAACGACATCGTTGCGCTGGACGGCGGAACGACGACTCAGGAAATCGCGAGGCACCTGCCCAATCAGCCGCTGACCGTCGTAACCAACGACGTGATCATCATCAGCGAGTTGGCTCGCAAGGACCAGGTCCGTCTCGTCGTGCCGGGCGGCTACCGCGTCCGCAATATGCTGACGGGAACGGAAGCTGCCCAGTACATCCGCAGGCTCAACATCCGCAAAGCCTTCCTGACCGCGACAGGGGTCCATCCGGAATACGGGTATACGATCTATACGGGCGAATTTCACGACATCAAGCGGGCCTGGATCGACACGGCACAGAGTTCGTACGTCGTGGCCGACCACCACAAGTTCGGCCAGGGAGCGCTGTTCACCTTCGCGAAATTGACGGAGGTGGAGGCGATCCTGACCGATTCCGGCATCTCGCCGGAGACGGAAGCGTTATACCGGGGAGCGGGCGTCCGCCTCCTCATCAATCGGGAAAAGGAATGAGAGCCATGTTGTTTGACTTATCCGGCAAAACGGCGCTGGTCACCGGAACTTCCGGCGGCCTGGGCCAAGCGATGGCGATCGGGCTGGCCGAAGCCGGCGCGTCCATTGTGGCCGTCTCGGCATCGAACAGCGACGAAACCGTAGCGACTGTCCGCGCGTTCGGCGGAAGGATCGAGCAGATTTCCGCAGACCTGAGCAATGCGGACAACCTGGAGGGCTTATTCGCGGAAGCCTTAAGCAAGTTCGGCGAAGTCGACATCCTCGTGAACAACGCGGGCACGATCCGCCGTGCTCCCGCGGCGGAGCATTCGCGGCAAGATTGGAACGACGTGATCGACCTCAATCTCAATTCCGTCTTCTTCCTCTGCCAACTGGCCGGTCGCCACATGATCGAGCGGGGCAGCGGCAAAATCATCAATATCGCTTCGATGCTCTCGTTCCAAGGCGGCATCAACGTTCCCGGCTACACGGCCAGCAAGCATGCGGTCGCCGGCATCACGAAAGCGCTGGCGAACGAATGGGCCGGCAAGGGCGTCCAAGTCAACGCGATCGCGCCCGGCTACATCACCACCCGCAATACGGCGCCGATCATCGCCGACGAGAAGCGGTACCAATCGATTCTCGACCGGATTCCGGCCGGCCGATGGGGCAACCCCGAAGACTTGAAAGGGCCGGTCGTGTTCCTCGCCTCCCCGGCATCCGATTACTTGAACGGCCATGTACTGTGCGTGGACGGGGGGTGGATGGCGCGATGACGGGAGCACGCAAACCTACCGAATTGCTGCAGGCGCTTGCCGAACAGAAAATCGTCGCCATCATCCGCGGCATTCCCGAGGACAAAGCCGACGCCACGGCGCAAGCGATGGCCGACGGGGGCATCGTTTTCCTGGAAGTCACGCTGAATACGGACGGAGCGCTCGGCATGATTTCCCGTTTCCGGGAGCGGTATGAAGGCCGCATGCGGATCGGAGCCGGCACCGTTCTCGACCTGGAACAGGCTAAGGAGGCGGCCGCTGCGGGAGCCGAGTATATCATCTCCCCCAACTTCGATAAGAAAGTCGTCCGCTTCGGCGTCGAGAGAGGAATCGACGTATGGCCGGGCACGATGACCCCGACGGAAATCGTCCGGGCGTACAAAGAAGGGGCTTCCGCCGTCAAAGTGTTCCCGATGGGCAGCCTTGGCGTGAACTATCTCAAGGAGATCCGGGCGCCGCTGGACCACATTCCGATGATCGCGACGGGCGGCGTGAACCTGCAGAATATCCGGACCGTGCTGGACGCGGGGGCGATCGCCGTCGGACTGGGCGGCAACCTCGTCGACAAGAAGCTTGTCGCGGAAGGGAAATTCGACGAGCTTCGCGACTTGGCGCAATCGTACGCGGACGAAGTCCGGGGAGTCCGGCGCGTATGACGGCCAGGTCCGGCGCTTCGGTCGACGTCGTCACGATTGGAGAAAGCATGGTCTCCATGCAGCCGATGAGCGAGGGGCCTCTCGCGTACGCGCCGCTGTTCACCCGCACGATCGCGGGCGCGGAGTCGAACGTCGCGATCGGCTTGACGCGGCTCGGCCGCAAGGCGCGCTGGATCGGACGCGTCGGCGCCGATCCTTTCGGCGACATCATTCTGTCCACGCTGGCCGGCGAAGGCGTCGACGTGTCGCTGGCGGAGCGGGACCCGTCGTTTCCGACCGCGATTTATTTCAAGGAGTTCAAAGGATACGGCGATCCTAACGTGTACTACTATCGCAAGGGGTCCGCGGCAAGCCGCCTGGCGCCCGAACACGTGAAACCGGAATGGTTCGAAGGCGCGCGGCACCTGCACGTCACCGGCATCACCCCGGCGCTCGGACCGCATACGGCCGATGCCGTACGGGAAGCGATGCGGCAGGCGCGAAGCATAGGGCTCACCGTATCCTTCGACCCGAACCTGAGACGCAAGCTATGGTCCGAAGAAGAAGCTCGCCGGACGCTGCTGTCGCTCGTTCCGTTGTGCGACTTGTTCCTGCCGGGGCTGGAGGAGGCCGAATTCCTTCTCGGCGAACGGACGGAGGAGGAGTACGGGCAACTGTTCCGCGAAATGGGACCGAAAACGGTCGTGCTGAAGCTGGGCGAACGGGGAGCGATTGGCTTCGAGGAAGACCGGACGCTGCGGGTGCCCCCGGACCGGGTACCGCGCATCGTGGACACGGTAGGGGCTGGAGATGCGTTCGCGGCGGGCCTTCTTTCCGTGTACCTGGAGCCGGAAGACGAACACCGATTCGAACGGGCGCTACGCACGGCGAATGCGATGGGCGCGCTTGCCGTCCAATACCGGGGAGACTGGGAAGGTTTGCCGAAGGCCGCCGAGCTGGAGCGCCTTCTCTCCGGCGGGAAGGATGTTACGAGATAAGGATAGAGAAGTACACACGAAACGCGACCGAATCCGGTTGCGTTTTTTTGTTGATCGCAAACGATTTGGATAGTCCTCCCAGATGCTGCACATATTAAAGCGGAAAGAAGGACTGGGTTGTTGTGGTTTTGCGGCTAAGAGGTGCATGATATGCGCAGGTTTTCCTTATTCAGGCGTAAACAGAGGGACAATTTTCAGACTTTCCTTGACTCTCTTCCAACATCGCCGGAACCACCGGGCGAATCGCTTGGGGAACGACTGGCATGGCTTCGTAATCAACTTGACCGCTGCGCAGACGTCGTAATCCGGGAAATTACAACTGAATCGGGTGTTGCCGGAGCCGTTCTTTTTTTGCAGGGAATGGTGGATCGCCAGTTATTCGAGATCATGATTGAGAACGACTTCCTGCAACGGGTCGAAGACCGGCCGGAGGCAGAGTTGGCGGAACGGATTGGCGGTTTGTCCGGAATGCCGATCTCGAGCTTCATGCAGACGCTCAGCCTGACCCAAGCTTTGCAGCAACTGCTTAATGGGCAGATGCTTATGTTGATAGACGGGCTGAAATACATTCAAATTTTTCTAGTCAAAAAGACAGAAAAGCGGGCCATCACCGAACCGACCAACGAACCGGTCATCCGGGGCCCTCGAGAATCTTTTGTTGAAGATTTGGAAACGAACATTACGATGATCCGGCGCCGGATTAGGCATCCGGCATTGAAAACGGAAAGGCTGAATTTCGGAACTTATACGCAAACAGACGTAATGCTTGTCTATATCGACGGCATTTGTAAACAAGAGCTTGTCGATGAAGTAAAACTTCGTCTTGGGCGAATCAAAATGGACGGCGTGCTCGGAACAAGTTACCTGGAAGAGTACATTGAAGACAATCCCTACTCTCCGTTTCCCCAACTGCAAGCCACCGAACGGCCGGATACGGTTACGGCGTCGCTTTTGGAAGGCCGAATCGCCATTTTCGCAGACGGATCGCCGATACCTGTGCTTGCGCCGGTTACCTTGAACATGTTTCTGCAATCGGCAGAGGATTACTACCAGCGATATATTGCCGCAACCTGGATCCGCTGGATTCGCTACTTTTTTCTTCTGATCTCGCTGTTGCTGCCGTCTGTTTATGTCGCGGTTACAACCTTTCATCCGGAGATGCTCCCCCCTAATCTTCTCCTTACAGTTGCGGCTGCAAGGGAAGGCACTCCGTTTCCCGCATTCATCGAAGCGATGCTGATGGAAATCACGTTTGAGGCTTTACGCGAAGGCGGGCTGCGGATTCCTAAGACCATCGGGCAAACGATCTCGATCATCGGGGCTTTAATCATCGGACAGGCTGCGGTAGAGGCCGGAATCGTTTCGGCCCCGATGGTCATCATTGTCTCTCTGACCGGGATCGCTTCCTTCGTCATCCCGAATTACTCGCTTGGTTTGACTCTCCGGCTGCTTCGTTTTCCGATTATGCTGCTTGCCGGAACGTTCGGCATGTTTGGAATTGTGATATCGTTGTTGATCGTTTATATGCATCTGTTGAGTCTTCGTTCCTTCGGAACGCCTTATATGACGCCGATAGCGCCGATCCGCGTTCGGGATTGGAAGGACGTGATGGTTAGGGCCCCTTGGTGGAAGATGAGCAACAGGCCAGTACTCTTTGGCACCCGAGGCGGAACAAGAGAGGCGCCGGTGCACCTCCCTCATGTGCCCAAAGATTGGGATGGTGACTAGCCATGCGATTATCCGTGGTATGGGACATTCGGAATCCGTGCGGAATCATGGTTTCTCTGGTTATGCTTCCGCTGCTCCTGACCGGGTGCTGGTCGCGAGTGGAAATCAACGACCGGCTTTTCGTGACCGCCATGTTTGTCGATGCGGGGGAACAAGAAGATGAGATCAAGTTGACTTTGGGGTTCCCCATGCCCAGCCGGATGACAAGGCTTCAAAGGGGAGTTGCGGAAGGAGAAGGAAACCCTTACGCAACGGTGACGAAAACAGGTGAATCGATTGCCGCGGCTTACCGAAAGATTCAATCCGAGCTCTCCCGCCAGATCAATTGGGGCCATACCCGAATTATTCTCGTTGGCGATAAGATGGCCCGAAGGGGGTTGCGGCCGATTCTGGAATTCGTCCTCCGGCAGCCATCGTTTCAAATCAAATCCTACGTCTTTCTCGTCTCGGGGGAAGCAACGTCAATGGAAGGAGTCATTCCCATACCCGAGCGATTTCCTTCGGAACTGTTGCGCGAATTGGCTGCTCGGAGGTCCATTGTCGATACGAAGGTGAGGGACCTGCTGCTTGGCGGACCCGGCTTGCGAGATGGACTTGTCGGCCGGTTAAGAGTCGCGCCGGAAGTGATGACCAGCGAAAAGGGCAAAACGGCCTTACGAGTGTTCAACAACGGGGCAGGCATGATCAAGGACGAAAAGCTGATCGATTATTACGAACTTCAAGAGATGCGCGGCGCGTTATGGGTCATGGGGCGCATGGAAAATGCGCTCATTTCGGTTGTCTCTCCTACGGACGGAAAAACGGTGGATTTTTTGATCGTGAAGGCGGAAACCAAAATCAAAGCGGAGACCCGTGGAGATCGCGTTCGTTTCCGCATTTTGCTTGAAGCGGTTGACGATGTCTTATCTACCGAATCCGATATTGATTTGCTAAATCCAGTACAAATCAAAAAGCTGGAAGCCAAGCTGAATGACCAATTAGAGGATCGAGTGATGAAAGCATTGGAAAAATCTCAGCGAAATGGGGCTGACGTGTACCAGTTAGGCAACTATTTGGAATGGTACAAGCCTGCCCTATGGAAACGGTGGAAAACGGATTGGCATCGGCATTACATGAAAGATGTCGACTTTAGGGTGAAGACCGACGTTCGTATCCGACGTCTTGGAGGAGAACGCAACCCTTATTGGAAGCCCGGCAAGCCGCCGGAAGGGAAGGGTAGCGAATGAATTCTCCCGGAGGGAAAACGATGGAACGCATCTCCCAGTCCCAATTGATCATGCTTTTAATTCTTAACTTTTACGGCCCGGCCACCGGGTTTATTATTAACGGATTAAGCGAAGGAACGGGTTATGAAGGCTGGATAAGCCTGATCGCGGGATGGGCGGCAGGATTGGTGCTCGTTTTCCCAATCTTGAAAGTGGCTTCCCGCCGTCCCGACGAATTTATAACCCGCTTCGGGGGGCAATTGGTCGGGAGATGGCTGCACGTGCTCATCCTGACCCTCTATTTTTATCAAACCATGTACATTGGCGCGAATTTGATACGGGAGCTTAGCGATTTTTTGGCGCTCGTTTATTTGCCGCTCACTCCCAATTGGGCCATTGCTTCTTTATTTGGTCTAAGCGTCATTTTGGCCGTCCGCTCGGGAATTGAAAACATTTTTCGTGCCGCCTCAGGCCTATTGATTATCGTGGTCGGTGTCGTATTTCTGAACCCCTTCCTGATCCAGAAGGAGATCATTTGGCCGATTGCGGGGGCATTTATCCGTCATTGGGAACTTCGGCCGATATGGGGGGGGATGATCGCCGCCATAGGAATTCTGGATATGTCCAAGGTTCTTTTTATCTATCCGCATCTCCGTAACAAAGAAAAGACGTTTCGTTCCTTGGCCATCGGAAGCGGATGCGGGGTGTTCATGATCATCTTGACTTATTTGACCTGCATCATGGTTTTTGGCGTGCATTCTACGGCTCTCTTGTCCTACCCGACGTTGGAAATGTTCCGTATGATTCGGGTAGGCGATTTTCTGGAAAATATGGATCCGATTTTTATCGGGATATGGATTTCGAGCTTATTCGTTAGAGTCAGCTTTTTTTTATATATTGCCGTTTCCGGCATCGGACAGATGATGGGGTTGAAACACAGCAAGCCGCTAGCTTTTTCCATTGGGGCGGTGATGATCGGAATGTCCGAACATATTGCCGTCAATATAACCGAACGACAGGAATTTCTGAAAAAGGTTCTCCCGGTCTTCACCTTAACGGTCGAACTCTTATTACTCCTATACGTAGTCGGTTTATGGCTGCGTAAACGGAGCTTGCGCGTACACGAAACCGGGGCGGAATAAAGCGACTTTTGGCGAAAGGGATGAATATCGGATGGTATTGCTGGTGATTGCTTACCTTGCGATTGCTTGGGGCGAATGGATCTATTTGAAAACCAATACGAAAAAAACGCGGACGAAATGGGTGGTATTCGGTGTCGTCGCGTTTTCATTTCTATATAACGTTTTCGTCCTTTACACGAAAGACCTGATGCCTACGCAGGATGCCCTTCTCGTGCGATTGTTCGGGCCGATTCAACAAAGGTTGAGCGGTTAAGGATTGGATGCCTAACGCCAAACTGGCTGTAGCAGGATGTATGGCATATGAGATGAGGCACCCACCATCCTGCAAGCCCAGCTCTGCCTGACGTACGCTTATCAGGTCATTCCTCTTGAAATGCTGCTTGCAATTCCGCAATGTTGAACTTTTTCATCTTCAAGAACGCCTGCGTGACACGATCGCGTTGTTCCGGCGTGCCCTTCATCATCATCTCGTCCAGTGCGGCGGGGGAGATTTGCCACGAAACGCCGTATTTGTCTTTAAGCCAGCCGCACTGCTCGGCTTCGGGTACGGCGGAAAGCCGTTCCCAGTAGTGATCGATGTCCTCCTGCGTCTCGCAATTGACCAGGAGAGAAATCGCCTCGTTGAAGTTGAACCGGTGTTCCCTCGCGCTGTCCATGGCCGCAAACCAGGTGTTTTCCAGCATAAAGTCGGTGAACATCACCGTTCCCTCTTGGTCAGGCTCTTGGCCGGGGCCATACCGGAAGAGGGTGCCTGGTTTGGCATTCCGGAAGACCGAAAGGTAGAACTCGCGTGCCTCTTCCGCGTTGCCGCAATTATCGCCCACGAACATCATGGATGGGACGATTGTCGGCCGCGGCTCTCCATCCGGATTCGTCAGAATAAGCTGCCAGGAGACGCCGTACTTATCCTGGATCCAGCCATACCGTTCGCTGAACGGGTACTTGTCAAGCGGCATAAGTGCGGTGCCGTCTTCGGACAACTTGTTCCACGATTCGTCGATCATGTCTCGCGCGTACTTCTCGCGTGAGGGATCGAAATTCACGATAAACGAGATGGAAGGATTGAACGGAAAGAGCGGCCCCGCAGAGATGGCCATAAACGGTTGTCCCCAGACGTTGAACGAAACGAGATCGCAATCGCCGGATGGCGTATTTTGCAATGTTGTCATGCTTGTGATTTTGGAATCCGGGAACACAGAGCAATAGAACTTCGCGGCTTCTTTCGCCTCCTTGTCGAACCACAAGTGCGGGGTGATGAGTTGGTTTAACGGCTTCACGATCATTTCCTCCTTTTTTTGTCACAACGCGAACTCTATTGTGATTCTAACACCAGGATTGAATTTTAGTTTCTTACGGATTGCGGAACTCCTGAGGGATGAGACAAAATCGCGATACTTCGAAATCGAATCCTTCGTAACATTTGCATACTTAACTCCATCGCGGCTGTTGTAATGCAGACCTCATAGTGCTCGCTTAATTCCTATATTTTCATTAAAGCGACTTCAATTCGGTATTCTAAAGCTGACGGTAGTGCCTTTTGCCGGAGTGCTGCGGATAAGCAGTCCTGTGCCGTATAAACGCTTCAAACGCCGGTCTGTATTGTGCACGCCAACTCCTTTTCTTTTGGCAGAAACGGGATTCAATATTTGGTTCACGGCTTCCTCACTTATTCCCACCCCGTTATCCGCGATCGTAATTTCAGAGAAGTCTGCATCATGCGTAATGTTAATCGTAATGACACCGCCGCGGGAACGTTTCATAATCCCATGATAAACCGCGTTTTCTACAAGGGGCTGAATGGAAAGGGGCGGTATCAGCAACGGTCTGGTTTCGTCCACCTCCCAGATCACCTCCAGCTTGTCTGCGTAACGTACTTTTTCGATGTACAGATAAGAGCGGACGAGGTCAAGCTCATGACGCAGCGGAACAATGTGTTCCGAATTTTTATAATCAAAACTTGTCCGGAGATATTCGCTAAAGACAACAAGAAGCCTGCGCATTTCCCCCGTATCGATTTCACTGAGCGCCGCAATGGAATTTAAGGTGTTGAAGAAAAAATGAGGCTTGATCTGCGCCTGAAGCCATGCGGCTTCCATCCGAAGCCGTTCCGCCATCGCTTGCCTGGTATGGGTCAACGCACGAACCCTGGATTTCAATTCCAGAGCGTCCATCGGCTTCGTTACATAATCGTTAGCGCCGGCTCTGAACCCGGCATACAGATCTTCAGGCCGGCTGCGCGCGGTCAAAAGCAAAATCGGAAGCTCGACAAGGGAGAAACGCTCGCGTATCCGGTTAGCCAATTCGTAGCCTGACATTTGCGGCATCATGACATCTGCAATAACCAGATCCCACTCTTGCTTATCCAGCTTGGACAAGGCGTCTTTGCCGCTTGTTGCCAATACGACATCATATTGATCGGCGGAGAGAAGGTTATCTAAAATTTTAAGGTTAATCGGATCATCGTCTACGGCCAGAATTCTCGGGCGATTTCCTGCTGAAGCAGGTATCATTTCGAGAGAAGCCTCGTCTGCGCTGGACGCCGCTGCAGCAGTTTCGGGAAACGCGAAGGAGGAGTCATCTCTTAGGGTCGTGATCTGTTCATCGGACGGGCCGAAGAGAGGAAGCGTCAGGGTAAATACCGAGCCTTCGCCGGGAGTTGATTTGACTTGCAGGCTTCCATCCAGCAATTCAGCCAGACGCTTGCTAATGCTTAATCCGAGACCAAGCCCGCCTCCCACCGAGGTCATTGAAGAGTCTCCCTGCTCATAGGACTTGAATATCCTCGACTGAAGCTCTTCGGTCATCCCGATCCCCGTATCTTTGATGTGAATGTTGGCTTTGCCGTCATAGGCCTCGGCCGTAATGGTGACAGAGCCTTCATTTGTATACTTGACTGCATTATGGACCAGATTGAACAATATTTGAACGAGCCGATTTTCATCGGCAATGACGTTCGGGAATGTATCCGGGATCTCCTGGATGAGAAGAATGGGTTTGTCCTCTATCATGAATCGAAGCATGTCCATCACGCCGGCAGCAACGGATTGAAGCTGAACGCGTTTAACATGGATCTGGATTCTATTTTCCCTCAGACGATTTAAGTCCAGAAGATCATTCAGCATAAATGACATGCGACGCCCTACCCTGATCAGCAGCTCCAGATTTTTGGCATTATGCTTGTCCAATGCCGATCTCGCAGTATCAATGATGCTCTGGGCAATGTTGATCATACCGTGAAGAGGGTTGCGCAGTTCATGAGAGATTACGGCAAGGAACTCGTCCTTTTTGCGGTCCGCTTGTTGAAGCGTCTCGGCGAGCCTTTTCGTATTCTCGGTTGCCCGGAAAAATTTCACCGACCAGTACAAGGCCAAACTGAAAAAAGATAGGATAATATCAAACGGGTAATAGGCTGCTTCGAACAAGCCCTCATTATCCAGAAAACTCCATACGGCATGGGACAAAGTCCCGATTCCTCCAAGAAGCATGTAAAAGAAGCCATCGTTTCTTTTCCAGGCTTCGCGGATATAAAATGCGGGAACGAAACACGCCCCTGCAGCGTTCAAAAGCAACGACAGCGGTTCTATCAATACTACGTAAGAAGCTGGAGACAGCACGCTCACCAAGGCCGCTATGCCGCACAGCGTACAGAACCAAGGGATGAGTTTCGATTTTCCATATTGGGGAAAAAGATGCTTCAAAAAAAGAGTAACGAACAAGGCAATGCCGCAATAGGCAAGATGCCGCAGTTTCATCGACCACTCAAAGTCGAGAGGCACCCATATCAGCAATAACTTCTCATAGTTCGTCAGGATGGAGCCGGCTGCGCAGAATAAGAGCAGGGAGAAATAAAGCAGCATTCTGTCCTTGTTTCGGAACAGGTATAGAATGAAAGAGCAGAACCCGTACAGAAATAAAACGATAATGGCGATCAAGTTCGTGGTGATATAAAAAAGCGATTCTCGCTCGATCGCGTCGGCCGTACCGAACTTCAAAGAGCCGACGATTCCCCCGCCGCGAGCGTATTCGTAATTGGATACATGCATAATGATCTCTATCCGCTTTCCATCTTCCAAGAAGTAGACGGAGTAAGGAGAGTTCCGTGCCTGGTGCCGTTCTTTCTCTGTTGCCGGCCGCCCGTTTTCCGCCAATAAATGGCCGTTTACGTACATTTCGGAGGCGCCGATCGCTTTCATTACTCGAATGCCATACATGGTGTCTTGGTCTGCGGAGGTCTGAACGACCAATCGGTACGTTCCGTACCCGAATGCGGCGCCTCCTTTGGCAGCGGACGAGAAGGCGTCATCCCATTTTCCCGGAACTTGGAGGTAGGTTCTGTCCGCTGGCGCTGTGAGATTATCAAAATCGGCGGGTGTCAACCACCGTTCCGGATAAAATTCCCACTCGCCTTCCAAGGTAATCGGACGGCTGCCGTTGACGCTTAATCCTCGAAGATCCAGAACGCCATGCTTGGCAAGAGGATGCTCGGGGACGATTTGAAAGTAGATCCAGAGCATTCGGAATCCTACCAATACGGTGCAGATCAGCACGACCAGTAATATCATTTTTATATGGGTATTCTTGCTTATTGAGTCCGCCATTCCTACTTTTTTCAACATACCCATCAGTTCCCTTTCCATCTGCAGTGTTAAGTATATCGGATAGATTTAGCGGGTTGTGTATAGCGAGTCTTGGAGGAAAACCGGCTTCTGCTGAATGAGTGTTCGACTCTTGACATTCGCGCTTTAGTGTAACTATAATAGTTACAACGGAGGGTGTTTTAATGAAAATCAGCAGCAGATTTTCCATAGCCGTTCACATTCTATCGCTGCTCGATAAAGCCAATGGTGCGCACTGCACGTCGGAATGGATTGGCGACAGCGTCGGCACGAATCCAGTCGTCATTCGGAGAATACTCGGGCAGCTGAAGAAAGCGGGATTGGCGGGCGTTCGAGCCGGCACAGGCGGTGCTTACTTGCTTAAAGGAGTAGCAGAAGTAACGCTGCTTGATGTTTACCGGGCGGTGGAAGTCGTGGAGGATGGAGAACTCTTTCATATTCATGAACAGCCGAATCCCGACTGTCCAGTCGGAGCGAACATTCAAGCCGTTCTGGAACTGATCTTACGACGAGCCCAAAATGCAATGGAAGCGGTTCTGGCTGACATTACGATGAATGAATTACTTTTCGAGCTTACCGCGCGAATAAACCGGCAAAGGTGAGCTTTTTTTTGAATATGCTGTAACGATATTCGTTACAACGCCCTTCGTCGAAAAGAGTTAAGAGGAGGTCGCGGAATGAAAATTGAAGTTTGGTCCGATTATGCATGCCCCTTCTGTTACATCGGAAAACAGCGGCTTGAAGCGGCGCTTGACCGATTCGCGCACAAAGACGATGTCGAGATCGTTTACCGAAGCTTCGAGCTCGATCCGCACGCACCGAAAGACGTGAATCACGACGTGCATGACATGCTTTCCGCCAAATACGGCATGAGTCGGCAGCAAGCCATTGCGATGAACGAGAAAGTCGGCCTTCAAGCGAAGGAAGTCGGACTCGAGTTCCAATTCGACACCTTGATTTTGACGAACACGTTCGATGCACACAGGTTGGCGCAATATGCCGCTAAGCAAGGCAAAATGGATCGTACGGCACGGGAGCTGTTTCAGGCGTACTTTACCGACTCCCGGCATTTGGGCGATCACGAAACGCTGGCCGAATTGGCGGTGAAGGTCGGATTGGATCGCGATGAAGTGCTGAAAATGCTCGCCGGCACTGACTATTCCGCCGAAGTTCGCGCGGATGAGGAGGAAGCGAAACGGCTTGGCGTGAGAGGGGTGCCGTACTTCGTGATCGACCGCAAATATGCCGTATCCGGGGCGCAGCCCGCCGAAATGTTTCTTCATGCGTTGGAGACGGCATGGAAAGAATCGCGTCCGTTGACCGTGTTGAACGAAGCCGGAAGCGAATCGGAGAAAACGGCATGTACCGAGGACGGTTGCGCTCCCTTCGGAAAAGCTTAAAGAAAAGGAAAATCGCAGTAATCGGAGCACCCCGGCTATGTGAGCTATGCCGATTATGCGATTGCCGTCGTGGGTGAGATCGAGAATCCGCAGCATATCAACGAACGTTTTACTTTGGTCGGGGAAGCGGAATAAAGGGAAACGTATCGCCGCAATAATGAAGCGCCGCAATCCAAATGCCGCAGCTCCGGAGTCCGGGGATGCGGCATTGTATTTCCCATAACTCGTACTTGATTGGTTTGGGGGAAGACCTGGAACATTGCAAAATGGGTTATAGAACTCCGGTCAGACTCGTTTCTCCTTGATAAAAGCGGAGATCTGGCCGGCCGGCATCGGCTTTCCCGTCAAATAGCCTTGAATGTAGTCACACCCGAACTCATTCAAATAAGCGAGCTGCTCCTCCAGCTCGATCCCTTCGGCGATGATTCCAAGCCCCACTCTCTTGGCCAGCCCGATAATCGACTCCGTCATATCTTTCGCTACCGCGTCCGTCATCATATCCTGTACGAAGGACTTGTCTATTTTCAAATGATCAATCGGAAGCAGCCTTAAGTAACTAAGCGATGAATATCCCTTGCCGAAGTCATCCAAAGCGAGATTGACACCGAACTTCCGCAGCTTATGAAGAATCTCCACCGAAGATTCGAAGGATTCGATGAGGTAGCTCTCGGTGATTTCCAACTCGACATACTGAGGCGCAAGCTTCGTTTCTTCCAGAATGCGGATAACCCGATCGGCGAAATCAGGCTGCTTCAGCTGCACCGCTGAAATATTAACGGAAATAACGGAATACAAATGATCGCGCTCGTGGATATATTTGTTTTGCAAGAAAGCCGTTCTCATCACCCAATCGCCGATGGGGTGTATGAGACCGGTATCCTCGGCAATCGGAATAAAATCGGCCGGCGATATGTTCCCCAGTTCGGGCGCAGACCATCGCAGCAGAGCTTCAAAGCCTCGAATATGGCCGCTCACGGTCTCAAATTGCGGTTGATAGTGCAGAGACAATTGATTCTTGTTGATCGCTTCTCTCAGCAGTGCTTCTATTTTGGCCCGCTTCAATATCTCTTCTTTCATTTGCATAGAAAACATCATCAACTTGTTGGAGCCTCGATCTTTGGCCTTGTACATAGCCGTGTCCGCATTGTTCAGAAGCTGTTCAAGATGTTGACCGTCATTCGGAAAGACGGTGACGCCAAGACTCGCCGTGACATTAACGGGGTTGCCGAGGATGAGTAACGGACGGCTGAAAATCCCCTGTATCGCAACAAGATCCGTCATCAGTTGATTTATGTCCGCAAAATTCTCGATAAGTACGATAAATTCGTCTCCCCCGAATCGAAATGCGGTCATACGATCATTGCAAATCGACATGAATTGGTTGCCGACTTCCTTGATGAGCTCGTCGCCGAAAGAGTGTCCTTGGGTATCGTTGATCAGCTTGAAATTGTCCAGATCGAGCAGTACAAGCGCGACCTTGGAAAGTTTGCCGTTGTCGCGCGCAATCGCCGCATTGAACTTCTCTACAAGAAGCTTGCGGTTCGGCAATTGAGTAAGCACGTCGTAATAGGCGTCTCTCTGGATTTTCTGCACATTCGTTCTGATCTCCAACATCATCTGTTGGAAAGCGGCGGCGATTTGTCCGATTTCGTCCGTAGATTTAACCTTGATGTGAACGTCCAAATCGCCCTCGGAGAAAGATCGGATGTTCCTGATGAGTATCGGAATGTCTTTAAGCAAATATTTCATCAAGTAATAGATAATGCCCACAAGGATAAGTACGATCAAGGCATAGAAAATCATAATGGTTCGCATATAAGCATCCAGCTGGCTCATCGCTTCCTTGTAGGAAATCACGACCCCGACCGACCAACCGGTGGCTGATACGGGAGAGAAGCCAATATATTCTTTCCGGCCTCCGATCGATGTCAGAACGAGCCCCTTCTCTCCCTTCGTCATTCGGTCCGCAAGGAGTTCTTGCTTCCCATTCTGTTCCGGATCATAACGGCTCATGACCAGATTGGAGTTCGGATGGTACAGTACCGTTCCGTTCCTAGACAACAGGAACGTATATCCGGAACTCAATTCATATTGCATAATCTTCGGAAGTGAAGTCAAAAACAAATCAAGGGCGACGAATCCTTTGATATCGTCCCCCTTCTTGATAGGTTTGATCATGCTGACAATCAATTTATGCGTCGTGTTATCGATATAAGGCTCGGTGAAGAAAATCGGGTTTGCGTTCACCGCCCCTGCATGCCATGGACGCAGCTTGATGTTGTAGTCGGGGTTGGAAAGATAATCGCCGCTGCCAATGTAGAAGTTGCCTTCCTCGCTGCCAACCCATACTTGCCCAATCGTGGAATCCATGCTCGCAATCGAGTTAAGCGTAGCCATTGCTCGATGATAATAGGGGCTGCGCAAGGCATCTTGCCGGGAGGAGGCGGAATGGATGAAGCCGAGAATATCCAGATTGATGCTCATCTGGTCGACTATCGTTTCCTTCTGGGTTAGAAGAGAATGGATTCGAAGTGCGGTTTCGTCGCTTTGCGTGCGCAACTGCTGTTCAATGATCCGTATGTATAGCTTCTCGGTGTTTTGATAAACAAAATAACCTGTAAGGATGAAAGCGACCGCAAACGTAATCAACATCGCTGCGGACAACTTCCTGGATATGCTGTCCTGCATGATCCACCTTGCTACAGCATTTCTCGCCATTGAAACGTAAGCCATTGCCGCCGTCGCCCCTAGTATTTCGAAATCTTCATCTGAATCTTGCTTAGGGATTGAAAAATAAAGAGACGGATATGCAGGTGTAATTTTCATGTAAAATTATGCCATTCCTATTGTTGGACAAGCTCAACTCAGATATGATTGATATCTAGGCTAAAAGTCATGTGACCAAGATAAGGAATGCAACAATTCGATTATATTCGACATAGAATGCGAGGCATATTGTCGAAATAAAGGAGGAACAATTCTAGAATACGCAACAGCCCTGCGGGTGTCAATTATTAGATTACTTGGCGTATTATAATAAATATGTATACGTTTTCATACTTTTTTGTTGCATCAATTACTTGAATCGGCAGAGAGGAATTAACCCTCTATGACTCGAAAACGTCGCAGTTCAATATCCGATAACTCTTATTGAGAAAACCGCTTCGATTCGGAGTGGTTTTTCCTTTGGGAAAATATCCGGATGGAGGGACTCCTCCTCCAGACCGATCGGCAAACCATTCCGAGGGTCGTACCCGGCCGTTCAAACTCCGTTCATAATGGAGCTATATGATCCCCATGAACGAGGAATGAGGAGGAGATGCAATGGCAGCACGATACGGAAATGCCGAGGCCGAAAAAGATGGCGGGTGGGCCGTCGAGGCCCGGGGACTCGTCAAAACGTTCGGAGACAACCGCGCGGTGGACGGAGTGGACTTGAACGTCCGGGCCGGTTCGATCTACGGCGTACTGGGACCGAATGGAGCGGGCAAAACCACGACCATCCGAATGTTGGCCACTTTGCTGCGGATGGATGGAGGTTCGGCGCGCATCTTCGGGTATGACGTGGAGAAGGAGCCGCAGATCGTTCGACAGTTGATCGGGGTGACGGGGCAATACGCGTCCGTCGACGAGTCCTTGAGCGCGACCGAGAACTTGGTCATCTTCTCCCGGCTGCTTGGGCTGGGTCGCGCCGAGGCGCGGCGCAAGGCGGCGGAGCTGCTGGAGGAGTTCGGCTTGACGGAAGCCGCGAAACGCCCGTTGAAACAGTTCTCCGGTGGCATGCGCCGGCGGCTGGATTTGGCGGCCAGTCTCATCGCGCAGCCGCCGCTTATTTTCCTGGACGAACCGACGACCGGACTGGATCCGCGCACGCGCGCGCAGATGTGGAATACGATCCGACGGCTGGTGAAGACGGGGTCGACCGTTCTCCTCACCACGCAGTATCTTGACGAGGCGGATCAGCTGGCCGACCGGATCGCGGTGATCGATCGCGGCCGGGTCGTGGCGGAGGGGACGGTAGACGAATTGAAGGCATCCGTCGGCAACTCTTTATTGCATTTGCGAATCGAAGATCAGGGAGACATCCGGGAAGCCCGCCGGATCGTGGAACAGGTGCTTCAAGTGCGCTCCAGCGCATCGGCCGAAGCGGGCAAGATTACGGCGCCGATGGCGGAAACAGGCCGCGTCACCGACCTGCTGATCGCCTTGCGCGGCGCGGGTATCCACCTGGCCGAGATCAGCGTGCAG
The DNA here is from genome assembly GCF_019400745.1 of Cohnella sp. CFH 77786. Lineage (GTDB taxonomy): Bacteria > Bacillota > Bacilli > Paenibacillales > Paenibacillaceae > Cohnella. The sequence continues at coordinate 82,753 of NZ_WJIB01000009.1, forward strand.
AAGCCGACGCTTGACGAAGTGTTCCTGGCCATCACCGGCCACGGCGTCAAAGAGAACGAATCCCCGGAATCCGAAAAATCGAACGTTGCGGAGGTAGCGAGCGTATGAGCACGACGGCAGCGAAGAGGGGCGCCGGCCGCCCGCTGAAAAACTACACGAGCTTCGGCCAGTCGGTGCGCAACTCGCTCACGATGGCCTACCGGGGACTGCTCAAGATCCGCCGTACCCCCGAGCAGCTGTTCGACGTGACGCTCCAGCCGATCCTTTTCACCCTAATGTTTACTTATATTTTCGGCGGCGCCATTTCCGGAAGCGTCAGCGACTATTTGCCGGTGATCATACCGGGCATCCTCGTGCAGACCGTCATCTCCACCTCGATTGTCACCGGCGTCCAGCTGCGCGAAGACATGGAGAAGGGCGTATTCGACCGCTTCAAGTCGTTGCCGATCGCCCGCATCGCGCCTTTGGCCGGTGCCTTGCTGGCGGATACGGTCCGGTACGCGATCGCGACCCTCCTTACGTTTGTCATGGGCTATATCATGGGCTACCATCCCGACGGCGGCCTGGGGTACGTCGCCATCGCGGGAGTTCTGGTTATCGCGTGTTCGTGGGCCGTCAGCTGGATTTTCGCCTTCTTCGGCGTCATTGCGCGTACGGCTTCAAGCGTGCAGGGGATTTCCATGATCGTGCTGTTTCCGCTCACCTTCCTCTCCAACGCTTTCGTGCCGGTCGACACGATGCCGGGTTGGCTCCAGTGGTTCGTGAACATCAATCCGATCTCGCATCTGGTCACGGCCGTGCGCGAACTGGCAAATACCGGAACGGTGGGCCCGGACCTGGCCATTTCTCTCATCGGGGCTGCCGTCATCGTGGCGGTTTTCGCTCCGCTCACCGTGCGGGCTTACATGCGCCGGACCTGACGACTAGATGCAATGAAAGAAAGAGACGGACCTTAGAGGTTCGTCTCTTTCTTGTACACGGGTCGTAGAGCAATCGCGGGAAGGGGGTTCTCTATGGCCAAGGCTTGTCCTCTCCGCGCACCCATTCGTTTGCATGGCGGTTTCACAGTTCCTTCGTCATATAAACGCTGTTTGGATCGTCTATGTAGTCCGAGAATGGCCCGCAATAGGCAAAGCCCAAACTTTCGTATAATCTTCTAGCGGGTTCAAAGACTTCCATAGAGCCCGTCTCCAGGCTGAGGCGCCGATAGCCGCGCCGCGCGGCTTCTTCCAGGATGCGTCCGAGGATGGTTCTGGCGATCCCTTTTCTTAAGCGGGCCGGCGAGGTCCGCATGGATTTGACTTCTCCATGGAGAGCGTCCAATTCCTTCAGGGCCCCGCATCCGACCAATTCCCCCTGATCCCACGCGCTCCAGAACGTGATATCCGGTTGTTTCAATTCATCGAGATCGAGCGCATGAACGCTCTCCGTCGGGGAGTGAAGATGCATATTCCGGAGATGCTCCGCGATGAATGCGGCGATTTCCGGGCCGGACAAATCGTCTAATTTGATTTCCATTGACTACACGCCTTTCTTGCTTGTTATCTGCGTGAGCCTATTGTAACTCGGACCCGGCCGTCCAAAAAGCCAAAACATCTTCGTGTCCGTTTTCCCCTTTTCCGCACATCCCAAAGAGTTTAGACGTCAACGAGGGGCTTTCGAAACCAGATATCCTTGAAATCCACCCATCCGAGCGGATTGAATTTCACTCCCTGCAGGGTCGGGTGCGAAAGCACGCTTACTTCTTTATAAGATAAATAAACGGCAGAATACTGTTCCATCAAGCAAGCTTCCAGAAGCTGCAACTGGCGATGCCGATCCGCCGGATCCGGCTCCAGTAGCATCCGTCCGATATGCAGATCCACGGCCTTCTGCAGTTCATCGTTCAGCGTCCCGCGGATAAAGCTGATGCGTGCCAGCAGGTATTCGAGCTGACGCAACGTTCCTTCGCTGAGCGAGGCTTCGAACAGGATGAGATCCGCCTCTTGAATTCGTTCCCGGTTCAACATGTCCGCCCAAGGGACGATGCGCACGTCGAGCCGGATGCCGAGCTGCCCGTACCGGTTTTGCAGCCAGTACGCGGTCTCGGCATGCCTTTTATACGTATACAGGACGAGCGGTTCGCCGAGGTAGCCGGATCTTAGCAGTTCCGAAACCGCAAGCTCCGGCCGGTAAGCGGGATCATTCTCCCGGGGATCGTTTTCCATATGAAAACCCATTGCCGGGGCCGCATGCGGGTACCCGAGCTCGCTGACGAGCCTCCGTCGGTCGATGGCGTGGAACAACGCTTGGCGGAAGTTGAGGTTCTGAAGGACGCCTTCTTTCCGCAAATTCATCGTGAGCATGCTGCACCCGGTTAACAACCGGTGTTCCGTCCATTGCCGCAAGGTCGGGTTCGGGGATTCCCCCGTCCGCACCACAAGCAATCCCGCGTTGATTTCCAGCCCGAATTCCTTCTCGGATTCGGGAACGATGATGATTTCGACCCGATCCATGAGCCCGCGGCCGTCGAAGCAAGACGGAAAAGCCTCCAGCACGCATATTCCCGGCGTCAACTTGGCGACCCGGTAAGGCCCCGCTCCGATCGGCAAACGGCCGGCATCCGCCGGGTCTCCGCCGATCCGGGGAAGAATCGAAACCGCCGGATGGGACATGTACCAAGCAAAGAGACGGTTGGGAGAATGAAGCTCGATCCGTAAACGATAACGAGACTCCACGAGGATATCGGCAATGTCCCGGCACAGCCAATCGTGATGATTCGTCTCCCGTTTCACCCGAAGGAGGCTGTATGCCGCGTCTTCCGCCGTCAGCTCCCTGCCGTCGTGGAAGAGTACTCCTTTCCGCAAATAAAACGTCCAGCTAACGGCATCTTCGTTCGTTTCCCAGTGGTGGGCAACGCCCTTCGTTAAGCGGCCGCCGGCATCGGCATTGACCAGCGTCGCATGGATTTGCTTGATCAAATGGATGTCATGCGAGTAAACCGCATTCGCCGGATCCAGCGTAACGATCGGACGGTAGATCGGCAGGCGCAGCGTCTCGGTCACGCGATCCTCTTCCGACGGTTCCGCCTGGTAGCCGAAATAGCGGGTCAGCCATTCCATGAACCCCGCTCTGTCTTCCGGCCGGCCCGCGTGCTGATTCAACCAGGAAAGCGCGCCTTGCACGTCCCCTTGCTTCACGTACTCCTTTGCCTCGTCGAGCGCAAGCCTTTCGGCATCCATGAAGAACGTCATTTCCGATGCGTGTCCTCTGCCGCGTCCGGAGACGAATCGCACCCATTTCAGTTCCTCCATTTTGCGCATGACCAGCCTTGCGTTCCGAGGCGTACAATACAAGGCCTTGGCCAATTCGCCGATCGTGACCCGAAACGGTTGACCGTCGGTCCGGTCCGGAAACGCGGTCCGGAGCTGCAAGTAATCTTCCGCCAATCTCACCGCAAGCCGCCTCCTGCACAAGTCTTACAATCTAGTATAGCTCATTTTCGTCCCCCTCCCTCTACAGATCGCGGGCGAAGCCATCATCGGAAAAACTTGCCCGCCTTCGCCGGAAGACGTTCCGCCAGCCGCTTCAACCCCATGGATCCGATCGCGCTTCCCGCCGTGGAAATGATCCAACCCGCGGACAGGAGCTTCAGCACGTAATACAATCCGGTACCCGCGACGAGGTCGAAGATCATGATTTTCTTTATGGTCGAAAACCGAATGGTGTACACGACGAAACGGTCGTTTCTTGCCATCGCCAATCGCTCCTCTCGGAAACTTTACCGTCAAGGATATGCGCAAGGGTAACAATAATATTATAAAATGACAAATAGCAAACCGTATTTCAATTATCGTTGCACGATTCGATAGATGATTTCGGAGCACAGCGTGACGGGAACGGGGGGCCAAACATGTCGGTGCCGATGGTGTCCGTCAAACTGAATATCCCGCCGCTTCGGACGAACGGCGTTCTTCGCCCCCGGCTGGTTGAACGGTTGAACGAGGGAATCCACCGCCGGCTGACGCTGATTTCCGCCGCCGCGGGGTTCGGGAAGACGACGCTGGCCAGCGAATGGGCAACCGGCTGCGGCCGGCCCGCCGCCTGGCTGTCGTTGGACGAGGGGGATCAAGATCCGGCGCGCTTCCTGACGTACCTGGTTTCCGCCTTGCAGACCGTCGGGGTGAAGATCGGAGAAGGCGTGCTCGGAGCGTTCCGTTCTCCCCAACCTCCGGAGGCGGAATGGGCGGCGGCGGCCTTGCTGAACGGCATCGCCGCTTTTCCGAATCCGTTCGTTCTCGTTCTCGACGATTTCCACCTCGTCTCCGGCGTCCGTCCGATTCGGGAAGTTCTCGTCCGCATGTTGGACCGTTTGCCTCCGCAGATGCACCTGGCGATCGCGACCCGCACCGACCCTCCCTTTCCGCTTGCCCGGATGCGCGTTCGGGATCAACTGACGGAACTGCGCGCCGAGGACTTGCGGTTTACCTCGGGCGAAACGGCAACGTTCCTTCGCCGGACGATGGGCTTGTCGCATCTCTCGCAAGACCTCGCCGCGGAATTGGAGAACCGTACCGAAGGCTGGGCAGCCGGCCTGCAATTGGCGGCGGTTTCCATGCAAGGCAGCAACGATCCCGACGGCCGGATCGCCGCCTTCTCGGGCAGCCACCGTTACGTGATGGACTATTTGTTGGAAGAGGTGCTGGAGAGGCAGTCCGAGAACGTGCAGCGATTCATGCTGCGCACTTCGATCCTGGATCGGATGTGCGGTCCGTTGTGCGATGCCGTGCTTCTCCCGGGAGAGGGGGACGGAGAGGACGCCCTCGCCGGGCCAGCGGCTTCCGGCCGGGAAATGCTGGAGTATCTCGAGCGGGCGAACCTGTTCGTCGTTCCCTTGGATCCCGATAGGCGTTGGTACCGCTATCACCATCTATTCGCCGATATGCTGCGCCGGCGGATGGAGAGGAACCGGAGAGGGGCCGCCGAAATCCACGTCCGGGCCAGTTGCTGGCATGAAGACCAGGGGCTCGAATGGGAAGCGTTCCGCCATGCGGCAGCCGCCCGCGATGTCGATCGAGCCGCCCGATTGGCGGAGGGCCAGGGGATGCCTCTGATCTTTCGCCGAACGTTCGTCCCCGTGCTGAATTGGCTGGAGGATTTAACCCGGGAAGAACGGAATGCGAGGCCTTCGCTGTGGGTCATGTACGCATCCGCTTTGCTGATGGCGGGCCGAATCCCCGACGTCGAACCGAGGCTGCAAGCGGCGGAAGCCTGCCTGCAAGGGAAAGAGCCGGACGATCGGCTGCGGGATCTGATCGGTCATATTGCCGCGATCCGGGCGGCGCTCGCCGTCAGCCGGCACCGGGCGGACGCCATCCTGGACGAGACGCGGCGCGCCTTGGAATCCTTGCACCCGGACAACCTGCCCGTTCGTGCCTCCACGGTCTGGGCAGCGGGCTATGCTTACCAGCTGCAAGGGGATCATGCGGCTGCCGGCGAGGCTTATGCCAAAGCCTTGTCGATCAGCCAGACGATCGGCCATGCCGTTATCGCGATGATGGCCGCGCTCGGCATCGGTCATATCCGGCTGGCGGAAAACCGGCTGGATGCGGCGGAAGCGTCTTACCGGCTCGCGCTCGAGCTGGCGGGTGATCCGCCCTTACCGGCGGCATGCGAAGCGTATTTGGGCCTGGCCCGGATCGGATTTGCGCGCAACGACTTGGAGGATGCCGAACGGCACGGATTACAATGCGTCCGGCTCGCCCGGCACCTGGAACATACGGACAGGTCCGTCGCGGGCAAGGTGTTTCTGGCCGGGGTGAAGTTGGCCCGCGGCGACGCGGAGGATGCGGCCGCGATGCTGTCGCAAGCCGAAAATGCCGCCCGCCGGCAGGGTATCGAAAATCTGGCACCCGAGATCGAGTCCGAGCTGGCAAGGGTTCGGCTGCATCTAAGCCAGGCGGATGCTTCCCCCGCCGCTGGAAAGCCGGTCGCGCGAAAGCGGCCGGTCCTTGTCGAGCCATTGAGCTCAAGGGAGCTGGAAGTGCTGCGTCTTATCGCCCTGGGTCTCTCGAACGCCGAGATCGGCGAACGGCTTTACCTGGCGCTCAGCACGGTGAAGGGGCATAACCGGATCATCTTCGACAAGCTGCAGGTGAAACGGCGCACCGAAGCCGTAGCGCGCGCCCGAGAGCTCGGATTGCTGCAAAACCATACTTAAGTATCTATAAGGCCGTACCGCGGGGCAGCTATACTATTGTCAAACTCGCGGTTAGGGAGGCCTCCATGAAAGCGATCGTCTGCACCAAATACGGATCGCCGGATGTTCTTCGTCTGGCGGAGGTGGAAAAACCGGCTCCGAAGGAGCATGAACTCCGGATCAAGGTACATGCAACGAGCGTGACTTCGGGCGACTGCAGGGTCCGAAGCTTCAACAGTCCGCTGCTGTATTGGATCCCCATGAGGTTATTCCTGGGAATCACGAAACCGAGGCAGCCGATTCTGGGCGCAGAGCTCGCCGGAGAGGTGGAGGCCGTCGGCCGGAAGGTGGAGCGGTTCAAGGTCGGAGACCCGGTTTACGCCTCATGCGGGATGCGGCTCGGCGCTTATGCCGAATACGTATGCCTGCCGGAAGACGGAGCCGTCGCGTCCAAACCGGCGAACGTATCCTTCGAAGAAGCCGCCGCGGTTCCGTTCGGGGGGATGACGGCCTTGCATTTCCTAAGGAAAGGAAAGATCCGAAGCGGACACAATGCGCTGATCTACGGAGCATCCGGCGCGGTAGGCACCGCCGCGGTGCAGCTGGCCAAGCATTACGGCGCAGTAGTCACCGGGGTATGCGGACCGTCCAACCTGGAGTTGGTCCGCTCGCTCGGCGCCGACAAGGTCGTCGATTACACGAAAGAGGATTTCGCGGCCGGCGGAGAACGGTACGATATCGTCTTCGACGCGGTAGGGAAATGCCCGAAACCGCTCGTCCGCCAAGCGCTGGCTCCTGGCGGCGCGTACTTGACGGTCGAAGGGCAAGGGATCGCGAAGGAACGCGCCGAAGATTTGGTTTTCCTCAAGGAGTTGATCGAAGCCGGCAAGTATAAACCGGTCATCGACCGCCGGTATCCGCTGGAACGCATACCGGAAGCCCACCGATACGTGGATCAGGGGCATAAGAAGGGGAATGTCGTCATCGTCATGCCATAACAGCGAAAAAACCGATCCTCGGGGATCGGTTTTTTGCTGCATCCGCGTCGTTAAACCGGATGATCTTGAATCCGCCTCTGGACGGGCAAGTTAAAATGTTACCTAACGGTAACGTGTTGATCGTAAAAAAAAGGACTTTCCGTAGGTCAGCTCGCAGCCCCGACGTTCTCGGACAGAATCCGGGTCAACTCCAGGAAGCTCCCGAGCGCGCCTTGAACCCTGTTCCGCATTCCCTCATCCGACGGAGCGCCGTCCGGCCCGAACGCGTTCGACCCGTACCCGATGGAAATCCAATCCGGGCAGTTCACGCCGTGAAGATTGCGTACGATCGTCTGCAGGTGCGTAAGCGAGCTTACGCCCAGCGGACCGCCTGCGGAGCTGACGGAAAGCACGGCTTTGCCCGCGACGTGATCCGCGTTCATATAGTCCAGAGCGTTCTTGAGCGCACCCGAAATGGAGCCGTGGTACTCCGGGGTCGCGAGGATCAAGCCGTCCCCGTCCGCGACGGCTTGCTGGAGCTGTCTGGAGTTCGGGTGAAAATCCCAGTTGTCGGGCGAAAACAACGGCAGCGGCAGCTCCGACAAATCGATGAAGGTGACGGGGATTTCGCGCGCTTTCAGGAGACTCTCCATGTACCGAAGAAGGGACGTGCTCGATGCGTTCGCGCGGTTGCTGCCCGCGATCAAAGTGATTTTCATGTTTAAACTCACCTTTCTTAATTGGAATGAGGGTGTGCGGGCCACGGATCCGGAAGCCGCCGGCTGACAAACGGATCCGTTTGTGCTAACATGTGACTGTATAGTCACTTTTGTTATTCTCATAATATGTTACTAAACAGTAACGTGTCAAGAGGTTCGTTCGCAATGTATTCTGTGACCGATAAAGGAGGTGTTCAGAATGAACAACCAGATCTTCAAAGCGCTCGCCGATCCCAGCCGCCGCATGCTGCTTGATCTGCTTCACGCGTCGGACGGACGGTCGCTGAACGAGCTTTGCGCGCCGCTCGACATGTCGAGGTTCGGCGTCATGAAGCATTTGAACATTCTGGAGGAAGCCGGGCTCATCACGACGAGGAAAGCGGGCCGGGAAAAGCTGCATTACCTGAACGCGGTGCCCATCCGCCAAATCTACGACCGCTGGGTGAGCAAATACGCCGAGCCTTGGGCAGTCGGACTGACAGCCCTTCAAAACGAATTGGAGCGTGAAACGAAGATGGAAAACAAACCGCGGAATGTGAGCCGGATCGCGATCAAAACGACGCCGGAGCGGGTATGGCAAGCGCTCACGGACGGCAATCAAACGTCGAAGTTCTGGTTCGACTGCGCGATCCGGTCCGACTGGGAAATCGGTTCCCCGTTCGAGCTGTGGGACGCGAAGGAGAAGAAAGCGGAAGGAGTCATTCTGGAGAAGGATCCTCCGGGCAAGCTGGTGATGAGTTGGCGTTTTCTCGGTTTTCCCGATACGGCCGGCGACAGCCCTTCGCGCATGACGTGGGAGATCGCGCCGCATGCCGAGTTTCAAGGCGTAACCCTTGTTACCGTGGTGCACGACGAATTCGAACAGGCTGCCGGCACGGCCAAGATCCTGGAAAACGGTTTGCCGATCGTGCTGTCGGGCATGAAGACGTTCCTCGAAACCGGATCGACGTTGACCGGCGCTTAGAATGGGAAGGACGCAGCCGAACCGGCAATAGGAGTGATCGCGGAAACGAGCCCGTGTCTCCATGCGGTGGTTTACAACCCTAACGCGGAGGAGAGGCTGGTATCGATCGACCGAGTTGGACGCGAAGGAGCCCTGAACCATGAACGTATACCGCTATGAAGAGAATCCGCTCGTCACCCCGTCCGGCGTGAAGCCTTACCTTGACGGCTTCGAAGTCATCGGCGCGTTTAATGCCGGGATCGCCGGCCATGACGGGGAAGTGCTTATGCTGCTTCGCGTGGCGGAACGGCCTGTCAGCCCGGATCCCGGCATCGTTCTGGCCCCGGTATGCGATCCGAACGCCCCCGCCCCGCGCCTGGTGGAGCTGCGCCGGGATGACCCGCGCTACGATTTCTCCGACCCTCGGGTCGTGCGGGACGTCACGGCCGACACCGGGTTCGCGTACTTGACGTCGATTTCCTACATCCGGATCGCGCGGAGCCGGGACGGGCGCCGCTTCACGGTCGACGACGAACCGTTCGTGTATCCTTCCGGGCCGCTGGAGACGTTCGGCATCGAGGATCCCCGCGTGACCCGGATCGGCGATACGCATTATCTCTATTTCTCCGCCGTATCCCCCGTCGGCATCGGCGTCTCGCTGGCGTCGACGGAAGACTTCCGAACCGTGAAACGCCACGGCATGATTTTCGGTCCGGACAACAAGGACGTCCTGATCTTCCCGGAGAAGGTGAACGGCAAATATTATGCGCTGCATCGTCCGACCGTCCGCAGCGTCGGGCGGCCGGAAATCTGGATTGCGGAATCCGACAATCTGCTGTATTGGGGGAATCACAAGCATTTGGCGGGCTTGCGCGAGGGGATGTGGGACAGCGGCAGGATCGGAGGGGGCGCCGTTCCGTTCCGGACGGAGAAGGGCTGGCTGGAGCTCTACCATGGCGCGACGAAAGAGCACCGGTATAGCATGGGAGCGCTGCTGCTCGATCCGGACGACCCGTCAAGGGTGATCGCGAGATCGGACCGTCCGCTGCTGGAGCCGGAAGCCGAATACGAGAGGAACGGATTTTTCGGCGAGGTCGTGTTTTCCTGCGGCGCGCTGGTGGAGGGAGACACGGTGAGGATGTATTACGGCGTTGCGGATACTTCGATGGCGTGCGCGGAGCTCCGCGTGTCGGAGATTTTGGATAGCTTGACGTACTTCGGATAAGCAGATCGTTAGGCTATACCTATCGTAACCGGTTATGAGCCGCACTCAAACGGGGCTCTGCCGTTCCGGGCGGGGGCCGCTTGGTACGCGCGTAATACCGTTTCAGCCCTGCCCATCGTCGATGTCGTACCCGTCGAAGGGAGGAACGCCGAGGGAGGCGTCCAACCACTTGACGTTGGTGATGCCGCAGCCGCAGACGAGCACATACAAGGTCGCGGACAGTTTGTTGAGCAGCGTGAGGATGATGGCATCACTGAAGGTCAGGCTGATCAGAATGTACCCTTCGTTGGCATCGAAGCTTTCGGGTTTGCCAATCCGAATATCCCGACCAGCGGAAGCCGATGAACCTTGTCAAACCTGGCCGTACACGCTTCTGGCCACGATTTCCGGCAACTCCGCCTTTTGCGCTTCGTACGCTTGGGCCGACAGCATGCCGCTCGCCAAACGGGCATCTAACTGCTCCGTGAGCTCCGCCACCTGCAGGTCGATGACGGCCTGAACGTCTTTGCCCGCTTCCGAGGCGATGTCGGCGAGCGACTGGCCGGCATACAGAGCTTCATACAATTCGTCATCGGACGATTTCCCGAGCCGCTCGAGGAAGCCGTCTTTTTTGCGTTTCGTCTCGGCCGTTGCGGCCGAGTTGGCGGAGGGGGCTTGCACGGAGAAGGATGTCGCCGCCGGAGAGGCGGCGCTTGTCCCATCCGTCCACAAGCCGCCTCCAATCGTAATGGTAGCCGCTACGGTGCCCGCCATGATCATTCGTTTTGCGTTCATCATCAACACCTCGTTTCTTTCCTATGGATACGCTCGTCAGGTTGCTTGAATGGGAGATTGCTAGAATAAGGATACGCCCGAAACCTGAAAAATAGATTAGGACAGGATGAACGTACCGTTAATTCGGGATTCTCAGCAAATCTTCAGTATCCGCTCATGTTCCTTTCAGGTAAGCCCGGCATCATAGGGGCCAGAGATCCTGGAGGAGTGGATGACCGATGGAAACCATGTCGAAACCAAGAAGCCGGGCGGATATCCCGCTTATTCTGACGATGCTGCTGTCCGTTTTCCTGAACGGCTATAACATCTGGCAAGAGACTTATGCCAACACGTACTACACGACGGCGGTGGCCAGCATGCTGCAAAGTTTCCACAATTTTTTCTTCGCGTCGCTGGATTCGGCGGGATCGGTTACCGTGGATAAACCGCCGGTCACGTTCTGGGTGCAAACCGTATTCGCTTATTTGTTCGGCCTTCACGGCTGGAGCGTGATCCTGCCGCAAGCGCTGGCGGGCGTCGGCTCCGTGCTGCTCGTTTACCGGCTCGTGAAGCCGTCTTTCGGCGTTGCGGCCGCGCGGATCGGCGCGCTTGCCATGGCCGCCGCCCCGGTCGCCGTGGCCGTCAGCCGGACCAACAACATCGACAGCATGCTCGTATCTACGTTGCTGCTGGGCACTTGGTTTCTTTTTAAAGGAATTCGGAGCAACCGGATCGGGCCTGTTTTCGGCGCGTTCGCGCTGATCGGGCTCGCATTCAATATGAAAATGATGCAAGCGTATATGGTGCTGCCGGCGTTCGTTCTGTTTTTCTGGCTGTCGGCGAGGTTCGGGTGGAGGAAGAAAGCCGGCGTATTGGCGGGGGCGATTGCCGTCATGGTTGTCATTTCCTTGTCCTGGGCCGTTGCCGTCGATGCCGTTCCGGCCGACAAGCGGCCTTATATCGGGAGCAGCGACACGAATTCCGTCCTGGAGCTGGCGCTCGGGTATAACGGGATTTCCAGGTTGACGGGCAATCGGGGGCCGGGCGGAAGCGGAGGGATGGCGGAACGCCGCGACGACGGCGGCAGGACGAAATTCGGCGCGGGGAACGAATTCCGGCCCCTTGCCGCGAATGGAGCCGGCGGTGCCGGGCAGCCTCAAGCCATGGACGGTACGCGCGCGGACAGGACGATCGGAACGGGACGCTGGGACCGCGACGGCCGGAGCGGCTTTGGCGGACCTGGCGGCAGCGGCGGCATGTACGGCACGGGAACCAAGGGACCGTTGCGGCTGTTCCAATCGGAGCTGTCGGGTCAAGCGAGCTGGCTGATTCCGTTTGCCGCGTTCGGGGCGGTCGGGCTGCTTGCCGGAATCCGCAGAAGGAATCTCACGGACCGGCACAAGGAAACGCTTTTCTGGCTGGCATGGCTCCTTCCCGGAATGGCTTTCTTCAGCGTCGCCGGATTTTTCCATTCATACTACCTCATCATGCTCGCGCCGCCGGTCGCGGCCCTCGTCGGAGCAGGCTGGTCCCGCCTGTGGACATCGTACCGCGGCGGGGAAGGGTGGCAGTCCTGGCTGCTTCCCGCGGCCATTCTCGCCACGGCGGCGTTCCAATATTACGTCATCCATCCGTACGATTCCGTCATCGGCCGCGGCTGGTCGACCGGCATCGCCGCGGGCGGGGGAATGGCTGCCGCGCTGCTGGCGGTATGGAAGAAACGGGGCGTTCCCCTGCGCATCACGGCCGTTGCCGGCCTGCTGGTCCTCTTCGTCGGACCGCTCTATTGGTCGGCTACGCCGATCGTATACGGGCAGAACAGCATGCTCCCCCAGGCGGGACCGACAACGTCCGGCGGACGCGGCGGGATGGGCATGCCCGGAGCGGAAAGCGGCAGCGGACCGGATCAGAAGACGTTGGCCTATTTGCTGCAGCACAACTCGGGAGAAGAGTACCTGTTCGCGACGAACCAATATACGGCTGCGGCTCCTTATCTTATTGACGAGGGAGAGAAAGTGATCGTCATGGGCGGTTTCCAGGGCAGAGATCCGGCGTACTCGACGGACGAATTGGAGGCGCTGGTGGCGCAAGGGAAAGTGAAATATTTCCTGCTTTCCGGCAATGAAGGCGGACCCGGCGGCGGCAACAGCAAGCTGACCCGGTGGATCCAGGAGCACGGCACCGTCGTACCGTCAACAGAGTGGCAATCGGCAAACGGCGATTCCGGAGGCCGAGGCGGCATGGGAAGATTCCGCGGCGGCAACATGACCTTGTATGAAGTCACGCTCGGAACGGGAGGGACCTCGTCATGACAAAGCGGGTGCGCTACTCCGTCATCATTCCCATGTACAACGAGGAAGAGGTCATCCCCGTCACCTACAGCCGGCTGAGCAAGGTGATGAAGGCGACGGGCGAGCCTTATGAAATGATTTTCGTAAACGACGGCAGCCGCGACCGGTCCGCGGAAATCATCCGGGGGATCGCGTTCGCGGACGAAAGCGTCAAGCTGATCGAGTTCTCGCGCAATTTCGGCCATCAGATCGCCATCACGGCCGGCATGGACTATGCGGCCGGCGACGCGGTCGTCATCATCGACGCCGATCTCCAGGATCCGCCCGAACTGATCCCGGAGATGATCGACCGCTGGAAATCCGGATACGAAGTCGTCTACGCCAAACGGATCAAGCGGAACGGGGAAACCCGGTTCAAAAAGTGGTCGGCCAGCCTGTTCTACCGGGTGCTGCGCGCTTCGACCGACATCTCGATTCCGGTGGACACGGGGGACTTCCGCCTGATCGACCGGAAGGTGTGCGATCAGATGAAACGGCTCCCCGAGAAAAACCGGTTCGTACGGGGCTTGGTCAGCTGGGTCGGCTTCCGTCAGACGTCGGTCGAGTACGAGCGGGACGAGCGGCTGGCCGGCGAAACGAAATATCCGCTCAAGCGGATGATCAAGCTGAGCGTCGACGGGATCACTTCCTTCTCGTACAAACCGCTGAAGCTGGCCGGCTACGCGGGCATGCTTCTTTCCGCGACGGGTTTCCTCTACCTGCTGTACGTGCTTTATATGGCCATTTTCACGAGCCGGACGGGTCAAGGGTGGCCCTCCCTGATCGGCGTGATGCTGATTTTCAACGGCTTCGTTCTCATCATGCTGGGTATTCTGGGCGAATACGTCGGAAGGATCTACGAGGAAACGAAGGGACGGCCGCTCTATATCGTCAAGGACTCCCACGGCGTGGAATATCCGCGTTCGCCGGGACGAGAATTAAGCTTCTCATCAGGTTCGGCTCAGGTTCGCTTCAGCATCGGCGATTACACTAGGCACATAGACATCCAACGGAAAGGTGGAAGCAGCCGTGACCGATTATGAATCCAAACGCCCCCATCATCCGATGAAGAGCCTGTTCGCCGCTTTCATGGCGGGAGCACTGGCAATCGGCGGTTTGACCTATGCCTCGGACCGGCTCGAGGGGTTCGGAGGAAGCGCGAAGGCAACAACCGGCTCCGCGTCGGGCGGATCTGCCGGGACGCCGGTAACGGCTTCGGTAGGCACGGCGGCGGCCGCGGGCAGCGTGGCCGAGATCGCCAAGCAGGCGGGACCGGCGGTCGTCAAGATCGAAACGGAAGCCGTGACGGGCAGGCGGTTTTCCCCGCGGTTCGGCGGCAGCGGCACGGATGGCGGAGGAGCGAGGAGCACGGGGATCGGCTCCGGTTTCTTTATCGATCCTTCCGGTTACATCCTCACGAACGAGCATGTCGTCAGCGGCGCGGACCGCATCCAGGTGATCGTCCAAGGCTACGATCAGCCTTTTACCGCCCGTTTGGTCGGCAGCAGCCGGGAGCTTGATCTCGCCGTCCTCAAAATCGAGGGAAATGCACCGTTCTCCACGCTGAAGCTGGGCGATTCGAATGCCGTCGGAATCGGAGACCAGGTCGTGGCGATCGGCAATCCGTACGACTTCGATTTCTCCGTCACCGCGGGCATCATCAGCTCGAAAAATCGGGAGATCAGCATCAGCGACGACCGAGGCACCATCGACTATAAGGGCTTGCTGCAAACCGATACGGCCATCAATCCCGGCAATTCCGGCGGTCCGCTGCTGAACGGGCGGGGCGAGGCCATCGGCATGAACACGGCTGTCAGCTCCCAAGCGCAACGTATCGGCTTCGCGATTTCGTCTCAGACGATCCGTTCCGTGCTGCCCTACCTGATGCACAATCAACCGATTCCGGCAACCGTCTCGGCCCATCTCGCGAAGGGCGGGCAAGGAGCATGAAGATCAAGAAGCCGTCATTCCGGCATCCGGCCTGCGCGAGAACTTGCTCGAATTTTTGACCCGGGCCGTCCTCCGGCTTCAACCGTACGGCGTCGCTCTCGATTTGGCGCAGAAAAGCGGTTGGCGCGGTAACGAAAGACCCTTGCGAGCTGCAGGGGGCTTTCGTCTGTCTATGCGACTTTTTCGCACATCTCCGTCGATCGCTCTCCATTTCGGCCGACTTACGCAACTTTTCGCACAATACCGTCGTCCTCTCACGAATTCGTCTGCCTTTGCATCTGTTTCGCACATCTCTCCCTCTTCCTTCAGTCGTCTTTATTTTCGCTGTAAGGCCCGCGCCGGAAGTGGTAGAATCGAGGTCGAGGTGAAGGCATTGGAAGCCAAATTCTGCTTATGGTGCGGCAGCGGACTCACTGCCCGCGAAATCGACTTAACCGTGAGGCTGGCATGCCCGGCATGCGATTTCGTCCATTGGGGCAATTACAGCATCGGGGTCGGGGCGCTCGTCGTTCGCGACGACAAGGTGCTGCTCGTGCGCAGGGCGCAAAATCCCGGCAAAGGGTATTGGACGAATCCCGGCGGTTATATCGAGCAGACGGAGCCGATCCGGGAGACGATCCGCCGGGAAGTGCGGGAGGAATGCGGAATTGACGCCGTCGCTCGCAACATCGTGGCGATCCGGGATCAACCCCGCAGCGTCCACAACGTCTATATCGCCTTTTCGATGGAATATGTGGCGGGAGAGCCCGTGCCGGACGGCGTGGAAGTCGACGAGGCCGGTTTTTTCAGCCTGGAGGAAATGAAGGAGATGAACGTGGCCGACATGACGCGGTGGCTCGTGGACGTCGCGCTGCACGGACAATCTTCCGGTCTGCGGGTGGACGAGCAGCCGTTTGTTTCCTTGCAGGGATACGGATTATACCGAAGCTGATGCTTTCCCGGCACGTGCGCTGATTGACGTTCCTCTCGGCTGAATATGATGGACCTCGATGGTAAGCGGGATCAGGGGGAAATGACTCCGTATAACGAGCTGTTTGCTGGCGCAAGCTACCGTTGATTTCCATTTTCGGAGGAACGGTGGCTGAAACGATGAACGAACGCTACTCGCTCGCAGCGGAGCTTGCGGATTTGACGGCGGAATTCCGGGTCGACCGGATCGAGTTTCCGTATTACGAGAATGAATATTTCCAACCGACGGGCCAGATCCCCGTGATCCGGCCTGTCGGGGGAGTACGCTGCCTGAGCGGGCAGCGCTGGGGCTTGATGCCGTATTGGGGCAAGAGCTCGATCCACGCGGATCGCGACACCCTCGGCGACAAGCCTTATTTGTTGTCGATGCTGGCCAAGAAGCGCTGCGTCGTGCCTTGCAGCGGCTTGCTGTTCGAGCGAATCGAGGGCAAGACCCGCAAGGTTTACCGCCGCGAACGCCCCGGGAAAAAAGTGTTCGGAGCCGCGGGCATCTACGATGTCTGGCTGGATTCGGAGAAAAACGAATACCCGATGTGCACGATCATCAGCCTATCCGCGTCCTCCCCGGAGGGAGGGGCCGTTCCGCTCGTTCTCGAGGGGGAAGCTCTCGACACCTGGTTGGATCCGCTTCACAACACGGCCGACGCGATGCGGGAATTCCTGCTCGCCGTGCCGGAGACCGATTTCCGCGTTGAACTCGTGGCGGAGGGCAAATAAACCGCGAATCCCCCATCTTCCGAATGATCGCGTTCGCTCCCGCATAAGCATGAGACAGGCGGCGATGAAGGACGAACTCGCCGCGTTCAACCGGACGGGAGGGTCCGCCATGCGGCGCAGATGGGGAAGGGCGTTTCCCTCGGCGGGAAGCTGGCAGGCGCCAAAGCCGATCCCGCGCAGGTGGGGACGGCCGCGCTGGATGCCGAGATCCGCGCAAGCCGGCGGCGGCTCGGCGTTCAAAGGATGGACGCCAAGGCGCCCGAGGCGCAGGCTCAAGCGGAGGCAGGTGTGGCTTATCGCCATTCTCCTGCTCCTGTTTGCCGTGATCCAGTCTTTCGTATTTTTCGATAAAGAATTGAAAGGCCCCTTGCTCTTCCTGGCCCAGGTCCGGGTCAAGCAAATG
Organism: Cohnella sp. CFH 77786; assembly: GCF_019400745.1. Classification (GTDB taxonomy): domain Bacteria; phylum Bacillota; class Bacilli; order Paenibacillales; family Paenibacillaceae; genus Cohnella. The sequence goes on from NZ_WJIB01000009.1 coordinate 99,917, forward strand.
GCGACCGAAGCGATCAACACGGCGATCACCCAAGAGATCGCGGAGACGGCGGACGCGGACAAGATGATTCAATGGAAGCTCGACGATGCCGGCAAGGTGACGGGGTTTCTCATCGATTTCAAGGAGCAGATGAAGCTCACGTCCCGGACGGTGCAAATCGTGGAGCGGGTGCTCAAGGATAAAGAGGACGTTCCCGAGCGCATCCCGATCGGTCACGCGCTGAACAGTCCTTTGCTGTCTTCCTTCGGGCCCCGGGTTTCGGTGTCCTTCCATCCGGCCAGCGCGGTCCAGGCGGAGGTCGATACCCGGCAAACGGAAACCGGCATCAACATGCTGCTGGTGGAAGTGTTCATTCGCATCCGGACCGAAATCGCCGTCGTCATCCCCTTCGATCAGGCACCCGACACATTGGAGACGGAAATCCCGCTCTCCTACGCCCTCGTGGTCGGAAGCGTGCCCATGTACTACTATGACAGCAAGGGCAATCCCGTCGGCAACGGCGCGGGAAGCGCCCCTTCGATCACGTTGCCCGCGCCCCCGGCCCCGGCGGAAACGGGGAAGCCTTGAAGAAGAAGCGCTCAGCGGGTAACCCGGAGCGCTTTTCTTTCTTCCTTCTCCCATTTGCGGAGCAGGGGATAGGGGTCGAAAGCCCATTCGATCAAGCCGCGGTCCCGATAAATTCCATAATGCAGATGAGGCGGAAATTTGCCTTGCGTTCCCGGACGTCCGTACCCCGAACTGCCCACCCATCCGATAATTTGGCCCGGCTGCACGACGTCTCCCGTTTTCAGCTTCTTATCGAAGCCTTGCAGGTGCGCGTAATAATGATACAGATTGTCCAGGTCGCGGATGCCGATCCGCCAGCCTCCGTAACGGTTCCATCCCTTCAACTCGACGACGCCGAAACTGGTGCTTCGCACCGGTACGCCGTAGCCCGCGAAAATGTCGGTGCCTTCATGGATTCGGTAACCGCCCCAGCCGCGGCTGTCGCCCCATGTGCTGCGGTAGGAATAGGCGGAACCGAGAGGAACCGGGAAGGCGTGGCGCGTCAGGTCGTGGCGTCCGAACGCTTCGATGATTTTGGTGAATTGCTGCACCCGCTGGACGGCTCGAGTATTGTGGTAGTACTCCCATAAACCGATGGCGAAGTCGTCCTGGCTGCTGCCGTACTCTCTGACCTTGCTCGCGACGGTGTAGAGCAGGTCGGCGTCCGAATTCCGGTCGGCGATTCCGTCCCCGGATCCGTCACGGCCGATTCCGCCGAAGAACCGGATCGACAAAGGACGGGTATCTCCGGAATCCGGGTTAAGCTCGCCGCACCAGAGGGCAGCGGGGATATAGACGCCGACGAGGGCGTCCGGCCGCAGCGGGCGCGTCTTCGGATGGGCGCGGCTCAAGGTCCGCTCGTAGCGGTCGATCGCCGCGACCGCCTGCCAGGGCAATCCCGCTTTCCGCGCGACTTTGACATACAGCTGTTTAACTCGCTGCGCGTCGTCGGGCGGTACGTTCGGTTTCTCCTCCGCATGGGCGCGGGAGGTTGGCCCGGGGGCCAGCCCGAGCATGAGGAAGAACGACAACGCGAAGGGCAGCCATCGGCCGTTTCGCTTTCTTTTCAGCTTCTGAGTTTCCATGCCATCAACCCCCTCCTTCATGGGTTCGATAAGTCCCGGTACCCGCGCGTCGAATCGTAAGGAGTAGGATTTGCAAAATCGTGAAAGTTCATGTAGAGGCAGACATCGGCGCGGCGGATTTCGGCTTTCGCGTGGTTTTGTTGTTAGTCGGTCCGCGCTGCATTATAATAAGGGACAGAAAGAGGGGATAGCCGATGTCGACCAGCGCCAAACCGCGCAAGCCAGACTGGCTGAAAATCAAGCTGACGACGGGTGAGCCGTACCGGGAACTCAAGGACATGATGCGGACCCGGACGCTGCATACCGTATGCGAAGAAGCGCGCTGCCCCAACATCTACGAGTGCTGGGCCAACCGAACTGCCACGTTTATGATATTAGGCGATATTTGCACCCGGGCTTGCCGGTTCTGCGCCGTCAAGACGGGTCTTCCGACGGAACTCGACCTGAAGGAGCCGGAGAGGGTCGCGGAAGCCGCCGAACAGATGGGTCTTCGGCACTGCGTCGTCACTTCCGTGGCGCGCGACGATTTGAAGGACGGAGGGGCATCGATCTTCGCCGCCACTATCCGCGAGATCCGCAAGAAGCTGCCGCTTTGCAGCGTTGAAGTGCTCATTCCGGATTTCATGGGGGACCGGGATTCGCTTCAAATCGTGATGGACGCGGGTCCGGACATTTTGAATCATAACGTCGAGACGGTGGAGCGGCTGTCGGACCGCGTACGCGCCAAAGCAAAGTACCGACGTTCTCTGGAGCTGCTGCGCAGGGCCAAGGAAATGAATCCGGGCATCCCGACGAAATCGAGCTTGATGCTCGGCGTCGGCGAGACGCTGGACGAGGTGCGCCAAACGATGGACGATCTGCGCGAGGTCGGCGTCACCATTCTGACCCTCGGGCAATACTTGCAGCCGACCCCAGACCACCTGGAAGTGGTCCGCTACGTCCATCCCGACGAATTCGCCGAACTGAAAGCGGACGGGATGGCGCGCGGATTTTCCCACGTGGAATCGGGGCCGTTCGTCCGGAGCTCCTATCATGCGCACGAGCAGGTGAAATCCGCTTCCGCGGCCGAAGCACGGAAAGCGTGAACCGGGAGGAAAACAGCGTGATTTTTTTGGCGGGCGGCAATGCTTACTCATTGGCCTATGAGCATAAAAACGGCTGGAATGCCGAGGCGTTCAAGGAAAGATACAGCGAGGTGCTGGAGCGTTACGACTACATCGTGGGCGACTGGGGCTACAACCAGCTTCGGCTGCGGGGGTTCTATAAGGACGGGCACCCGCGGGCGACGAAGGAATCCGCGATTTCGAGCCTGGTCGATTACTTGAACGAATACTGCAATTTCGGCTGTGCCTATTTCGTGCTGAACAAGACGGATGCCTCCGCGGTTCCGCCCGGGACGCGGGACTTGATTGGGCCGGCCGAACCCGCGCCGAAGGCGGCGGGGACCGCGGGCGAACCGGATGCCCAGACCGCCGAGACGGCGGCGTCTTCGGCGAACCACAACGGCATCCTGATGCGTTGGCCGCTTAAGGAACGCCCCGGCGGGCCGGTCCGCGTGCCCGGCGCCGCCGCGATGGCCCGAGCGGCAGCGGAAGCGGAGCGGCGCCAGCAACAGGCGAATGCGAAACTGGCGGAAGGCCGCCCGTCCCCATCGGGCCGGCCGGTGTCGGACGGCGGCGGCTACGCGGGGAGACCGCCGGGACGGCCTTCTTCCGGCGGCGCATCGGACAGGCGTCCAGGCGGCCCGAACGCGGGACAAGCAGATGGCCGGTCCGGCGGCAAGCAGACTGGCCGCGGCGGTCCGCGGCCGCAAGGCGCAGAACGACAGGGCGGCGGCGCCAAGCCGGGCGGCTCGTGGCGCCAGCCGAACGAAGCTCCGCGTCCGGCCGAGCCGCGCGCTGCCGAGTTTGGCGGGCAGAAGGCGGACGCGGCCAAGAACGGCAGCCGCTGGCCGGGCAAGAACCGCCGGCGAAACCGATTCGGCGGGAAGCCGAACCGGCCGGAAGGCGCGGCGCCTGGCAGCGGCACGCCGGCACATCCCGGCAGCGGCGATTAGCAGCGTAAAGAAAAGCCTCCAACCCCATGTCTAATGGCGTTGGAGGCTTTTTACGCGAAAAAATGGCTTGCGCCGCAGTAACCGGGAAAACCCCGGTTACTGCGGCGCAAACCCAACCAAGTCCTGCTGTAACCCGGAAACACCCGGTTAGAACGCCGCAACCCCACCCCAGGCCCGCTGCAACCCGGAAAAACCCGGTTAGAACGCCGCAAACCCGCCCCAGGCCCGCTGTAACCCGGAAAAACCCGGTTTAGAACGCCGCAAACCCATCCCAGGACCGCAGTAACCCGGAAAAACCCGGTTAGAACGCCGCAAACCCAACTCAGGCCCGCTGTAACCCGCTTAGAACGCCGCAAACCCGCCCCAGGACCGCTGCAACCCGGAAAAACCCGGTTAGAACGCCGCAACCCCACCCCAGGCCCGCTGTAACCGGGAAAAACCCGGTTAGAACGCCGCAACCCCGTCCCAGGCCCGCTGTAACCGGGAAAAACCCGGTTAGAACGCCGCAACCCCACCCAAGGCCTGCTGTAACTCGGAAAAACCCGGTTAGAACGCCGCAAACCCATCCCAGGACCGCTGCAACCCGGAAAAACCCGGTTAGAACGCCGAAATCTCTGACCTCGGGTCAAAGTAGGTTGGTGAGCTGTAGACGAGGCGGGTTAAAGCGTGTGGGGCAAGCTTAAAATGACGGCAACGAGGCGGTTGGCCGGGTTTAAGCGTGTGGGGCAAGCTTAAAATGACGGCAGCGAGGCGGTTGGCCGGGTTTAAGCGTGTGGGCAAGCTTAAAATGACGGCAGCGAGGCGGTTGGCCGGGTTTAAGCGTGTGGGGCAAGCTTAAAATGACGATAGCGAGGCGGTTGGCCGGGTTAAAGCGTGTGGGGCAAGCTTAAAATGACGGCAGCAGGGCGGTTGGCCGGGTTAAAGCGTGTGGGGCAAGTTTATAAATGACGGCAGCGAGGCGGTTGGCCGGGTTAAAGCGTGTGGGGCAAGCTTAAAATGACGGCAGCGAGGCGGTTGGCCGGGTTAAAGCGTGTGGGGCAAGCTTAAAATGACGGCAGCGAGGCGGTTGGCCGGGTTTAAGCGTGTGGGGCAAGCTTAAAATGACGATAGCGAGGCGGTTGGCCGGGTTTAAGCGTGTGGAGCAAGCTTAAAATGACGGCAGCAAGGCGGTTGGCCGGGTTAAAGCGTGTGGGGCAAGCTTAAAATGACGGCAGCGCCGGGGTTGGCGGAGTTTAAGCGTGTGGTGCAAGCGTAAAATGACGCAGTGAAGCGGTTGGCGGAGTTTAAACGTGCGGTGCAAGCTTAAAATGACAGCAGCGCCGGGGTTGGCGGAGTTTAAGCGTATGGTGCAGGCTTATGTGATTGCCGTGAGTTTAAGCCCTCACATACAAATAGGCGCTCGGAAGCGCAGCCCAAGCCCCTGTTGCGAAGCCGCGAAATCGCGCCAAACGGACACGATTTCGCGCATAAGCTGGCGATTACTTATCCGATCCGGAGCCGATGAAGGCTTCACGCACCCGGTTCCAGAACGTATAGGGACGATAACGGGCAAACGTGACTTTATCGTCCGCAACCCGGCAAACGATGGAGCGCACGCCCGTCATTTGCAGAGTAATATGGTCGATCCACATGAACAGCTGCTCCTCGGGATCCGGAACGATATCGCAGTGGTGGTGCTTGGGCAGAATGATCGAGGAACCGAGCGTTCGGTAAACGCGGTTGTTGATCGACGCGATTTCCGCGATCTGAAGGCCTTCGAGAAACGGATGGATCACGGCGCCTCCCAAGCTTTTGTTGTAGCCGGTGCTGCCTGAAGGAGTGGAAATGACGATGCCGTCTCCGCGGAACATCTCGAACGGCTCGTCGTTGATGTTGATGCCGGCGACCAGCGTGCCGTCGACGCTTTTAAGCGTGAATTCGTTGAGCGCCAGATAGGACGTTATGGACGTGTCGGTAATGATTTCGATTTGCAACAGCGGGTATTGCACTTTACGGGGTTCATTCGTCGCGATCAGTTCGACCAGCTCGGGCAACTCGTTTTTCTGCCAGTCCGCGTAGAAGCCGAGATGGCCGGTGTGCACCCCGACGAACGAGACGTTCTTCAGCCGTTCGCGGAACCGGTGAAACGCCTGCAGCATCGTCCCGTCGCCTCCGATGGACAGCACGAGATCGGGCGACGTTTCGTCATGGACGATCCCCCGTTCCGCCGCGAGGGAATGAAACTGTTCCGATAGCTCCCGTGACAACGGGTCTCCCCGGTCGAGCAGCGCGTATTTCAACGGTGACGCTCCTTTATGCAAGAGGGTATTCCTCGTTTCTTTCTACGATCATAAACAATTCGGGACGGGAAGACAATCCCGCCCCGCAAGATCACTTGGCCGCAATCCGCAAGCGCAGCCACTGAATCGCCTTTGCCGCGAGCCCCGCGGCGATGAGCACGGCCAGAACGGCGATTGCGGCCGCCGGCGGCCATAACCATGGAACCCAGCCTGCGGCAGGGAAGGGCGAAACGTTTCCCCAAGCGGGAACGGATGCCGTTTCCGTGAAGTCGAACAGCGGCCAGATCAGATAAACGGCCGCGACGGCAATGATGCCGTGCAGCAAGCGGGTCCTGGCGAACGGGCCGTAACGCCACCCGGTTCGGCTCATCAACCCCGCTACCTGGGCATGCACGGATAGACCGGCCCAGGAGAGGACGAATGCGGCCGCGGCGAGCCGATCGACCAGCGGCAGGAGGGCGCTCCCGTCTGCCGACCGGGCGGCTTCGCGGGCCCCGAGCGTCACCTCGAACGTCCCGTGAATGAAAGAGGAGGACAGGCTGCCCGGCATGCCGACGGTTTGCAGCGCCATGGCTGCCCCTTCGCGAAACATGCGGAGAACGCCGCTGTGCACCAGCAGATCGAGTGCCGCCGAGAAAAACACGACAAGTCCCCCGACGATCATCATCAGGGAGAGGGAAGACTGCAAGGACTGCTGAAGCAGAATGCCGAACGGCCTGCCGTCCGCCAGTCTCGCCCGGTGCATGGCCGCGAAGGCGGCGCGGAGACGATTTCCTGAGGGACGGGGATAAGCGTGCTCCGGCGCCGCCAAGGAGTCCCCGCCATCCGGGTCGCGGCGCCACCGGCCCAAGACCCCTAGCAGCATGGCGCCTCCGTAATGCGCGACGGCCAGCACGGGGACCGCTTCCGGCCGTCCGAAAAATCCGACGCATACCGCGCCGATCAGGAAGATGGGATCCGAAGTCGTCGTCATCTCGACCAGCCGCTCCCCTTGCGCGCGATTGACCAATTTCTGGTCGATCAACCGCGACGTGAGCCGGGCGCCTACCGGATAACCGGAAGCGAATCCCATCGCCACAACGAATCCGCCCGCGCCCGGGAGCCGGAACAGCGGCTTCATGAGCGGGTCCAGCAGCGTTCCGGCCAGATGCACGATGCCGAATCCGAGCAGCAGCTCCGACAGGACGAAAAACGGAAACAAGGCGGGAAACAGCACCTCCCACCATACTTTGACTCCCCGCAGGGAGGCCTGCAGCGCGACTTCCGGCATGGCCAGCGCCATGCCGCCGATGAGCAGGGCGCATCCCCCGATTCCGATCGCGTATGCCGCCGCAGAGCCCCCGTGCCCACGCTTGCCGCGGACCGTTCCGATATTCAAGGGATCCCTCCGTTCCACGCCTACTTGTCCCAGTATATGAGCTCGATCCGCGAATTTTTCCAAACTGGCAGGAAAAGAGAAAAAATGTCATTGGAACCGGTTACAAATAGATGGCGCAAGGCGAAACCGATGTGGTACAATGGAACCATAACCAATGCCGGATTTCCGGCGACGCACGGGGTGATGAAGAATGGCGGCAATCGTGGCAGGATTTCTTGTATGCGCTTTCGTCTATGTCATTCGAGAAGCGATCGTCAGCCCTGAGGAAGACGTTTGAGCATTTCGGACCAGGCGGTTTATCATCCTTTAGCCCCCTAGCAGGGGCTTTTCTGCTTTGTTCGGGCGAATGTCCCAAATGTGGTATAATGGGCTCACGATCTCGATTGCACAAACTTCAGGAGGAACTTTTCCTTGTCCGAATACGTCAGCTTGTTCGAAGCCGTCGGCGGCGCGCCGGCCGTGCGGGATCTCGTCGAGAAATTTTACCCGAAGGTGAAAGCCGATCCGCTCCTGTCCCCCCTGTTCCCGGAAGACATCGAGCCGGTCATGGAGAAGCAGTATATGTTCCTGACGCAGTTCTTCGGCGGTCCTACGCTGTATTCCGACCGGTACGGGCATCCGATGATGCGTGCCAGGCATTTGCCATTCCCGGTCACGCCGGCCAGAGCGGAAGCCTGGCTCTCGTGCATGGCCAGGGCGCTTGCCGAAACCGATATTCCCGAACCGCTCCGGCCCGTCGTCCTCGAAAGACTGTCCGGTCCGGCCCATCATTTTATCAATTCGGATGATTGACCGACTTCAAGGAGGGATCACGGGTGGATCCGCTTTATCAAATCAGCGTGACCTGCGCCTGCTGCGAGACGAGCTTCAAAACGTCCCGCGTACGCCCCAGCCTCAAGAGGGCGATCCGGAGCGACAGCGATTTCTGTTCTTATTTCAAATCGGTCAATCCGGATTTTTACGTGGTGAGGGTTTGCCCCTTCTGCGGATTCGCGTCGACGGAAAGCTTCGCCGAACGGCTGAACGCCAACCAAAAAGCGGCCTATTACGAGAAGATCGGCAACCATTGGGCGGCGAAGGATTACGGCGGGGAACGGACGGAGAGGGAAGCGTTGGAATGCTACAAGCTCTCCTTGCTGACGGCCCAGACGGTGGACGAAAGCATCCGCGTCATCGCCGGAATTCTGCACCACATCGCATGGCTGTACCGGTATCAAGGGAACCATGAGCAGGAAAACCGGTTCTTGACCTTCGCTTTGGATGCGTATATTAAAGTGTTCGAGACCGAGCGCAATTCCGTCAGCAACGCGAGGCTTATGTACCTGATCGGGGAGTTGAACCGGAGGTTGAACCGCTACCACGAAGCGGTCCGCTGGTTCGGACGGGTCATCAACGACAAGAAAATCATGGACGCGGGCATGATCCGGGCGTCCCGGGAAATGTGGCAGAAGCTCCGCGAAGACATGTCCAGCGGCGGATTGGAGCTGCCGGAAGAGATGAGCCAGAACGGCGCTTGAAGAAGATCCCGTTTATCCTCCGCTTCGAAGGGGGCGGTCCGCGAGCAAGTAGTCGTTGTCCGCGTCCACCAATTGAAGCCGCGTATGGCAGCATGGGAAGATGACCGCGCGTTTGCGCGCGCTTCCGCGCAATTCCCGCACGTCTTCGGCCTTCAGAGGCAGAAGCACTTGGGAACGTCCGCAGAACGGGCATTCCGGTACATAGACGTCTTTCATGACGATGTCGTAAGGCAAGCTGTTACGGAACGGTATCATGGCAACCCCCTCAACATGTACCTACAACATACAACACTCCCGCGCGGCGCGCAATTGGAGGAACAGGTGAATACATGAAACGCGATTATTCGATGGTTTGGGATTTGGATACGTTTTTCCCCGGCGGTTCGGCGTCGCCGGTTTTCACCGCGTTCGTCGAAGAGACCGAGCGGTTGACGGCGGATTTGCTGAGGGACCTGAAAGAAAACGGGAACCGCGATCCGGACGGAGGGAAGCTGGCGGATTGGACGTCCAAGCTGCAGCAAATCCAGCCGAGGCTGCGGGAGGCCGACAGTTACGTGACGTGCCTGACCTCCCAGCAGGTCGCCGACCGCAAGGCCGTGGCGTGGACGGAAAGGGTGCAGACGTTATCCGCCCGTTACCGGCAGGCTCTTGATCTCTATGATGCCCTGCTCGCGGCGATGCCGGAGCCGGTGTGGCAGTCCCGGATCGGAGAGCCGGACCTGAAGCCGCTCTCCTTCGTGCTGAACGAGCGGAGAGAGGGGACGAAAGACAAACTCCCGCCCGTCCTGGAAGGTTTGGCGAGCGAGCTGGCGGTGGACGGCTATCACGGTTGGAGCGAGCATTATGGAACGATCGTCAGCCAAATCGGCATTCCGTGGGAAGAAGACGGGAAAACGGTCATGTTGTCCGCCGGACAGGCGTTCAACAAGAGGGAAGATGCCGATCCGGCCGTCCGCGACCGGATGATGGCCGAGTGGGAGAAGGCTTGGGCGAAGCAAGCCGATCTGTGCGCGGACGCGCTGAACCGATTGGCCGGATTCCGTTTGAAGCTGTATGGGCTGCGCGGTTGGAACGACGTCCTGAAGGAGCCGCTGCGGATCAACCGGATGAGCCGGGCGACGCTGGACGCCATGTGGACCGCGGTGAACGATTCGATCGAACCGCTCAAGAAATACATGTCGCTGAAAGCCGGTCTGATCGGCAAGGAGAAGCTGGATTGGCAGGATGTATCCGCCCCGCTGCCTTCCGACCAATCGAAAATCACTTACGGGGAAGCCGCGCTCTTAATCGAGGAGGCGTTCGCCCGCTTCTCTCCCAGATTGGCCGATCTCGCCCGCCGCGCGTTCCGCGAGCGGTGGATCGAGGCGGAAGACCGTCCGGGCAAGCGTCCGGGCGGCTTCTGCACGGACTACCCGCTCGAGCGCGAGACCCGGATTTTCATGACGTATTCGGGAACGCCGGGCAACGTTTCGACGCTGGCGCACGAGCTCGGGCACGCTTACCATGGGGAGCTCGTCTTCGGTCTGCCGCCGTTTAACCAGGATTACGCGATGAACGTCGCGGAGACGGCCTCCACGTTCGCCGAAGGCCTGGTGAGCGACGAACTGTTGGCGCGCGCGGCGACCGACCGCGAGAAACTCGTCCTGCTCGACGGCCGTCTGCAAAGCGCGGTATCGTTCTGCATGGACATCCGGGCCCGGTTCCTTTTCGAAACGAGGTTCTACGGCCGCAGGGCCAAGGGGATGCTGGAGGCGGCCGAGCTGAACGAATTGATGACCGAGGCGCAGAGGGAAGCGTTCGGAGACGCGCTCGGGAGCTGGCATCCGCATTTCTGGGCTTCGAAGCTGCATTTTTACGCCACGGACGTGCCTTTCTATAATTTCCCCTATACGTTCGGATACCTGTTCAGCACGGGGCTTCAGGAGGTCGCCGAGAAAGAAGGGGAAATCTTCCGCGACCGGTACGACGCGCTCCTTCAGGATACCGGCGTGATGACGGTTGAAGACCTGGCATCCCGTCATCTCGGCGTGAAGCTGGATGAGCCGGACTTCTGGCGCGGCGCGGTCGCCCGTGCCGTATCCGATGTCGTCCCTTTCGAAGAGTTGATCCGCAAGCTTCAGACCCGGTAACCTTTCCACGTAGGACATTCGCTCGGCCCCGGTTGTGAAATCCGCAGCCTGGGGCCGAGCTGTTTTTATTTTGTCATAGCAAGCAAAATATGACAAAATTTTTGGAAGAATGATTGAATGTTTGTAAAATTTTGATTATACTGAGTCCTAAGTACCAACCTATGAACAGGATATGCCAAAAGGAGGAGAATTAAGTTTGGAGCATGTGTCCTTAGCACGGCAAGTGGATCTGGCATTGGAACAGCTCGAGAGCGAATTGACCGGCATGTCCGCGGGAACGATCGTCATTCAAATTCGCAACGATGAAATCGGGAAGTTCGGGATTCGGCATTTGCCGGTCGATTGCGGGACGAGGGACAATGATCCGGCGTGCATGACCGGCGAACAGGTACGCCTGCTTCGGCGAATGGCCACGGAGGCCCTTAGGCACAAACGGGGGTGGACGCATGGGGAGATCGCATACGATTTCGTTCTCCGGCACGGTCAGTTGTCCGTGAGCGTTCAGTTCGAGTCCAATTACAACATGGCGAACCTGTTGTTCCGGCGCGCTTCGATGCAGCGCAACCGCCGGGACGTTTCCAGCGAGTAATCTTACATAACGCAAACCGAAGCCGGTCTCCGTTCGGGGGGCCGGTTTTCTTCCGAATTTAATTGATAATGATTATCATTACTGCTATAATTCGTTGCGTAGCAAGCAGAAGGTTGAACAAGGGGAGAGTCGGACGGATGAAAGCGCGCTTGGGGAGAAGGACGGCGCTGCCGTTCGCTGCGGGGCTGCTGGCCGCTGCGGTCGGATGCAGCGGCGGAGGCGTGAAGGTAGAAGTCACGGAGAAAGACCGTTTCGATACGGCTGGCAACATGTTCGCATACGCGGAATTCGAGCTGTCCGGCGAGCCGTTGGCCGAAAGCCTCGGACTCGATCTGGATCTGCTCGATCCGAACAAGCCCGATCAGCCGGGCAAATTCGATTACGCGGCCGGCATCGAGTCCTATGAATATTCGGAAGAAGGCATGTATGAGGTCGTCGAGAAGTCGGGGCTCGGCCTTCATTTGGTATCCGGTCCGGAAGTGAAGGCGATCGCGAAGCAACGGGGAGTTGCGGAGAACGAAGCGTTGGTCTCCCGCCTGCGGGAGTTGGCCGATTCGGTCGGATATCCGTTCGACGAAGTGCATCAAGGCATGTACCCGACGCTGATCGAGTACGCTCAAGGCGATCCGCATTACGCTCAGAAGGTGGACACCGGGAAGTTCGCGGACGGGGAAAACGGAGCCTATGTGCCGAAATTCCAGGTCGATTTCTCGAGCCTGCGATGGGACCGCGCCAAAATGGACAAAACGCTCGTCCCGTCGGCTTACGGAGCGACGCTTCTGAAGCAGGCGCTGTGGGCGGGAGACTTCCTCGGCAACGTCCATGCGAAGGACAGCGACGAGGAGCTTGACGCCGCATCCGCGATCCCTGCCAAAGACGATAACGTCGCCCTCGGGGTCAGCTCCGTCGATGGCATGCAGGGCATGATCCTGACGGAGGAAATGTGGAACAAGCTGTCGTTCATCCGCCAAGGCTTGTTCCTGGATGCAGCGACCGGCCAGCTCACTTCCGGCCAAGGAGCCGCTTACGATCCCGCGCAAGGCCTCGTCTACTTGCCGCATGCGATTTCCGTCTCGGAAGACGGCAACCAAGCGTTTCCCGGCGCCGGATCGCTGCAGGTAACGGATGCCCGCAGCCTGCTGCGCGACCAGTGGCTCGTCCTGTGGCCTGCGGCCGAATATTACGGGATGGTGGACCAGCGCACGGCCAATCTGAACCGCAATCCGGCTTTCGGCTACGCGTTCGACGGCTCGCCGTTTCCATCCGCGCCGAATGCCAACGTTGACGCCGATCCCGCGAACGATACGCCGTCCGGCGATCCGTACACCGTCGGACGCGACGTGCTGATCCAAGTATTCCGCAACCTCGCGGTTATGCATTGGAACGCATCGGGCGGCTGGCTCGCCGCGGAGCATGACGGCAAGCAGCAAGGCGCGCACGGCTCCACGTTCGACGCCGGATACGCCATGGAGGCGCTCCGCATGTTCGAACGCGCGGTAGACGGCCTGCCCGTCGGCTACGCGAACGGCGAAGGGGCGGTCGGTCTGCACACGGAAGAAGGCAAGCAGGCGCTGGACATGATCAAACGCCAGGCCGATTTTCTGCTGTCGCACGTCATCCGTGAAGACGGTTTGGCGGCGAACGGCTGGAATTCGGACGGCAAAGCGGACGACTCATCTCCGACTCTGCTCTCGCAGGCTGGCGCGATCCGCGGCTTGACGAGCGCATACTTGGCGACTCAGGACGAGAAATACCGCCTTGCCGCGCGCAAGGTGTTCGATGCCGCGGACCGGCTGCTCTGGAACGGCAAATGGAACGCCTATCGCACCGATTTGGACGGAAGCGGCAAATACGACGCTTTCACCGCAGGCGGGGTATCCGCAATGCTAAGGCTCGGTTTGTCCAACCTTCGGAACGACAACAACGACGCCGAGACTTATTCTTCCTTGGAGAGGGATGCCCTGAAGGCACGGTACGTGAGCTTCTACCGGACGATCGTGAACGGGCCGGACCTGGACGGCGGGATGCAGGCGAGCGAATTCTGGGATACCGGCGACGCCTACAAGGAAGGCGACGACTCGGGCAACACGGACGGCGATACGGTGCCGCAAATCCAGAAAGCCGGAGGCTCGTACGGGGTCGCCCCGATTCTCCGAGCCGTCGAGGTGTCAGGGGGATGAAGCGGAAACGCCATGATCTCGGAGCGACGGCCATAGCGGCCGTATTCTGGCTTCTATCGGCCTGCTCTTCATCGGATCCCGTTCGGGAGCCGCAGCCGCTCTCCAGCGACAATCTAGCTCTCGCCGAGGACGGCACAACGTTGTACACGGTAAACGGAGACGCGGGCACCGTAACGAAAACCGACCTGGCCAAAGGCAAAGTCGTTTCCGAAATCCCGGTCGGCCGAATGCCTCAGCAAGCCGTTCTTTCCCCGGACGGCAGAACGCTATATGTCACTTGCCGGGACACGGACCGGGTCAATATCATCGATACGCGGAAAATGGAGCTGAAGGATGTCGCAGACGTCGGGATCGAGCCGTACGGCGTCGTCGTTTCACCCGACGGCGGCACGCTGTACGTCAGCAACGATCGTTCGGGTACGGTGTCCTTCGTCGACACGGCCACCCGGCAGGTGACCCGGAACGTCGCCGTCGGGGAGCGTCCCCGCGCGCTCGCGCTTGCCGCGGACGGTTCGAAGCTGTACGTCGGGCTGTATTTGTCGGCGCACGTGATCGTGGTCGATACCGCATCCGGCAAGGTGGCCGGGGACATTGCTCTCGCCGCTTCGCCGGATCGGCCGGACCGCAAGAAAAGCCAGGGCACGCCGAACACCTTGGAGCAGATCCGAATCTCGCCTGACGGCCGCTTCGCCTGGGTCAGCCATTTGCTGACGAACACGGATACGCCGATCCAGTTCGAGGAGGCCGTATTTCCCGCCGTCTCGGTGTTGGACTTGAAGGCGGACCGGGAGCTGCCGGAGCAGCGGAAGCAGCTTTTCGAGGAAATCAACGTAGCGGATGCTTTCGGCAAAACGATGATCGTCTCGAACCCGTCGGACATCGCGTTCGCTCCGGACGGCAAGAAGGCTTACGTGCTCATGTCGGGCAGCGAGGATATCGTCGTATTCGATCTCGGGCGGGGCGGCAACGCGATTCAGATCGTCCGGCACGTTCCGGGCAACTGGCCGATCGGGATGACGCTCGCGGACGGGGGAGCCGAATTGATCGTTCACAACGGGAATACCCACGATCTGGCGACCGTGGATACGGGATGGCCGGAGGGGGACGCCAGGGCGGTGAAACAGACGCTGAAGCTGGTCGCCAAGGACCCGCTGACGCCGCAAGAGCGGCTCGGGAAAACGGTGTTCCTGAGCGCCAACAGCGACGAGTTCCCCGTAACGGGCTCGTTCTGGATGAGCTGCGTGTCCTGCCACGCCGGCGGCGAAACGGACGGTTTGACGCTGCTCACGCCCAAAGGGCCTCGGAATGTCCCCAGCAACGTGCGGGCGATGGATACGGGCCTGTTTATGTGGGACGGAAGCCGCGACGACATGGCGGACTACATCCATACCGTGCAAGGGGAAATGGGCGGCATGGAGGACGTGGATCCGGCCAAACCAATGCTCCCGGAAACGCGGAAGCTGTTCGACGCCCTCGCGGCATATTTGAAAAATCCGGACAGCCTCCCCGTTCCCCGCAGTCCATATCGGACCCCGGACGGGCAGCTCACCCCTGAGGCGCAAGCCGGCAAGAAGCTGTTCGAAACGAAAGGGAAGTGCATCTCCTGCCATGCCGGAAGCGAGCTCACGGACAGCGGCCGTGCGACCGGAGCCGGCTCGACCCTCACGGTTTCGGACATCACCCATTTATACGACGTGGGAACCGGCACCTCCAAGGATTTGCCTTCCAAGGGCGACGCAAGGGGAGGCTTCGCGAATCCCAGGACGCCGCGGCAATGGGACGTGCCGACGCTCCGGGGCATCTGGGCGACGGCGCCTTACTTGCACGACGGAAGCGCAAAGGCGCTGAAGGACGTGCTGACGACCCGCAACCCGGAAGGAAAGCATGGCGGCGAATTATCGGATGCCGAGATCGACTCGGTCGTCGCGTACTTGAAGCAAATCGAGTAATGGCGTATAATAATTCACTAAACCAAGCCATTAACCGAAAGCGTTGATCGGCCATGAACGGAACAAGTAAGCGGGGGGTCAGGCGTTGCAGAGAGCCGGTGTCAGCTGCGAACCGGTACGCCGCCCGCGCCGAATGGATCCGGGAGCCGGGAGCGAAACGGCGCAACTGGGCCGCGAAGCTCTCCGACTGTTCCCCGTTACCGGAACGTCAAGGTTGCGGCAGCTTCCCGGAAGGAAGTACGCGCAACGAATAAGGGTGGCACCACGGCTTCCACGTCCCTTTCGGACGGGAGGCTTTTTTTATTTTGACCGGAAGGCGGTAGATTCAAATGTCCAAAAAACGCGTACTGTCAGGCATTCAGCCGAGCGGCAAATTGACCCTCGGGAATTACATCGGCGCCATGATCAATTATGTGGCCCTGCAGCATGAGCACGATTGCTATTACATGATCGTGGACCTTCACGCGATCACCGTTCCCCAGGAACCGGCCGCGCTGCGCGAGCAAAGCGAAGCGGTGGCCGCTCTGTTCGTCGCGGTCGGACTCGATCCCGCGAAAGCGGCGGTTTTCCTGCAGTCCCATGTTCCGGCGCACGCCGAGCTCGGCTGGATCATGACGACGTTGTCATATATGGGAGAGCTCGAGCGGATGACCCAATTCAAGGACAAATCCGCGGGCAAGGAAGCGGTGGGCGCCGGCCTCTTCGTCTATCCGTCCCTGATGGCGGCGGACATCCTGCTGTATCAAACGGATCTGGTGCCCGTGGGCGACGATCAGAAGCAGCATTTGGAGCTTACCCGCGATTTGGCCGGCCGGTTCAACCACCGCTACGGCGAGACGCTTGTCGTGCCGGAGCCGTTCATTCCGAAAGTGGGCGCGCGCATCATGTCCCTCGACGACGCGACCAAAAAAATGAGCAAAAGCAACCCGAACCCGGGAAGCTATATCGCGATGCTCGATGCTCCGGACGAGATCCGCAAAAAAATATCCCGGGCCAAGACGGACTTGGGCCGGGAAATCAAGTACAACCCTGCGGAAAAGCAGGAAATCAGCAATCTGATGAGCATTCTGTCGCTGTGCTCGGGCAAATCGCTGGAGCAGATCGAAGCGGACTACGAAGGTCAAGGCTACGGCACTTTCAAGAAGGATGTCGCGGAGGCGGTCGTCTCCGTCCTGGAGCCGATCCAGCGCAAATACGCCGACATCCGCGCCTCCGGGGAAATCCACCGGATTCTCAGGGATGGGGCGGAGCGGGCAGCCGCTACGGCGGAACGGACGCTCCGCGAAGTCAAGGCGGCCATGGGCTTCGTTCCGCCGATCCGTTAACGCCGATTGCGGCGCGCTTTCCACACGAAGCCCGCCGCGATGTTGGCGCAAGCCAGGATGCCGAAAGCGGCCGCGAGCCAGGCGTTGTAACCGATACTGACGGCGGCCAAGCACATCCAAAGCACGGACGTGACGGCAAATAATAACGAAGCGGTTTTGCTCATTTTCGAATCCTCCACCAAGCATATTTTTTTCGGGGCCCAGCATACTAAAGAGGCAAGCTTGCACCCCATAACATCAAGACGAAAGGAGATTCAAAATGCCTGCATTCCAACAACAGCAAGGTCAGACCAGCAACAGCCGGAACCGGGTGCTGGTACCCCAAGCCAAAGCCGGTCTGAACAACATGAAAATCGAAGCCGCCCAGCAGCTTGGCGTCCAAATCCCGGCAGACGGCTACTACGGCAACGTAACGAGCCGCGAAACCGGAGCGCTTGGAGGTTATATCACCAAGAACCTGGTGGCAATGGCTGAGCAACAGCTTTCCGGCCAAGCCGGCATCAACCGCTAAGACGCTTCCGAGTCGGCGAAGCGAAAGCCCGAGGCAAACCTCGGGCTTTTAAGGTTTTCCCCAAAAAGTGACGTGAAGCTTCGCAGCGGATTCCGATTGCTTTTTGGGGACCCCCCGGAATGAAGAAACCCCAAAAAGTGACGTGAAGCTTCGCAGCGGATTCCGATTGCTTTTTGGGGACCCCGGTAAAAACATACATCTCATTGTGATGCATACCCGGAACGGACGTCAAGAAAAAGACCCTTGCGGGTCGCGGAATGAGGGTCCGTTTTCCTGTTAATAGGTAGTCATGCGAAGCCTTTTCTCCAGCCGTTCCTCGCTTAGCCAGCCCACGTAAGATTGCAGCGGCACGTACGAAAAATCCATCAGCACGACCGCGACGAACGGATATTGCCGGCGATACCGGTAACGGATGTCCACCCAACGCACCTCGTATCCCCACGATTGCTGCCTGACCGACGCGCATGGAAATGGAGTGATGCCGAGGAACGCCTGTACGTCGGGATGGGATTTGGAAGCTTCAACGGCAGGGTGGTTATCGCAAGTCAGCGTATCCGCCCACGTCAGCCGACCGTTGTTCCAATCTCCGACGGCATAGAGCCCGTCTTCCGAGCGGCGAACGACATTCCAACGGTGATGGGACAGGGTCGGAAGCAGCGTGTAGACGTCTCCGGGACGTCCTTCCGGATCCGCGGAGGACAGGATGCGGGTCAGCTTGCGGTGAACGAAGGTGCGCCAGACGTAATAAACGGCGAGCAGGACGTACAGCACGGGGAAAATGACCCTCGGCTCGGCGAGGCCGGCCCCCCACATAAGAATTGCAAGCAGATGCGCGAAGAAGATGAACGGGTCGAAAATGTGGATGATGTTCCATTTGACCCACTCCCGGCTGAAGGGGCGGTAGGCCTGGGTTCCGTACGAATTGAACAGGTCGGTGAAAACGTGGAGGACGACGGATAACAGAATCCAGAACCCCAGGTGCCACCATGGGATGGCCCGGAACGACAGCGACAAGACGAGGGTAATGAGACTGCTCCACAGCAGCACGGCGGGCACGGAGTGGGACAGTCCACGGTGATGTTTGATATAATCGGCATTGCTTTTCATTCTCAGAAGCATGTCCAGATCCGGAGCGTTGGAGCCGATCACGGTTCCGATCAGTACCGCGACCGCGCCGTGAGGGTGCGAAGAGATCACGGGATCGATCATGGCCAAGCCTCCAAGGCCCAGTCCGAAAACGAAATGAGTGCCGGTATCCATCCCATCTTCTCCCTCCGTAGGTGCGTTCTCTTCGCGGACTCCGCATTAGTATGGACGTTGGATGGTTTTATTATCAACAAGAGGAGGTTTCGACGTGGTGTTGTTTTGCGAGTATGTCATTGAGGAGCCTCATCGGGAGGCGTTCCTTGCCTGGGCGGCAGCCCGCCCCGAGCTTTGGCTCGGGGGCGAATTGATGGAAAACGCCGGGCAGCCCGGCGTTTTCGTGGAAATATGGCCGGCCGCGGACGAGCATGAAGCCCTTCGCAAGCAAAAAGAACGCCTGGAGGGGCGTTCGGAGTGGAGCAGGATGGACGCGTGGGTCAAAGGCGGGAGCGAAGGTCTGCGGGTCTGGATGTTCCGGCCCGTTATTCCTGGCGGGTAAGGCTCGATGCGCCGACGCCCGGGGCCGTGCCGAACGGGAGCGTATAGACGAGCGGCTGGTCAAACGTGATGTAGTCGAGATTGACGGTGAGGAGCAGATAACGTTTGCCCGATGTCGGGTCGCTGATGATGATGTGGTCCCGGCCGGCGGCTTCGAGCAAGCCTTTGAAGATTTTGGCGTTCCATTCGCAGTTGTTCTCGAACGTCATGTAGATGGTCGCCACTTTGCCGAGGTTCATGCGCAGAATGTTTTCCACGTAGGATTCTTCTTGGCCCGTCACGGGCATGACCGTTCCCGTCGGCGACATCGGGAGACCGCTCGGAACCGCCGGAGGGACGGCCCCGGACATCATGCCGGGAACCCCGAAGGTCCCTGCTGGCATCGTACCCGCCCCGCCGCCCGGCAGGAGGGTGGCGCCTCCCTGTCCCGATAACATGCCGGGATAACCGACACCCATCCCGGTCATCGATCCCGTCATCCCGCCGACACCCGGCGTCATGGCGGGAAAACCGGGATTCGTACCGGGCATTGATCCCGTCACTCCGCCGACACCCTGCATCCCGCCGGGAAAACCGGGATTCGTACCGGGCATCGATCCCGTTATTCCGCCGACACCCTGCATCCCGCCGGGAAAACCGGGATTCGCACCGGGCATCGATCCCGTCACTCCGCCGACGCCCTGCATCCCGCCGGGATAACCGGCGTTCGTGCCCGCGGCTGCGGCGGTATAAGACGGCCAAGACGTTTTGCTGTACATCGGAATGGATTCCTCCTTCGCTTAGTAAACCCTGGGACATTCGGATGCGGACGGCGCGAAAAAACAGTGGGCCTTGAACCTTCCGGTGTTTCTCTGATCGTACCAGGTCCCCGGACATCCGCCGGCCGGCCTGAAAAACCAAAGCGCGTTCGACGCGGGATGCGTTCTTTCCCCGTTCACGGCCCTTCGGGCAAGCCGGGTATATTTCTCCCGGGCCCGCTGGTAGAAGTACGGTTTGTGCACCGCCTCGAATCCGCCGGGTGACTGAAACACCATCTGCGGAATGGACCGGATGTTCCTGAAATCGAGACAGTTGCCGCGAATCCGGTTCACTCCGACGTTGCCGACCATCAGCATTCCGGGTTCGCCCTCGCCTTCCGCCTCCGCGCGCATCAGCCGGCCCAGCATGGCGATCTGATTGCTGTTCGCTTTAATCACGGCCATGTGGCGTGCATCCCTTCCTTTTTTTCGCAATAGGCAGTTGCCGCATTACAGTGTATTTCGGGCGCCCGTTTTTGGTGACTGGATTTTGCCCGGCGAGGCACGTTCCCAAGATGGTCACAGGCGGTGGCGATTTGATGAACACGTCTGCGCGAACATTGTCAATCGCTTTGCGGAAGGTTATCATGGAAAACATAACGTCCTCCCTTATTTTTCGGGGGCTCCCCCAGACTCAATCCCCACGCACCTGCTATTGGGGGGCTAATTTAAGGAGGAAACCCGTGTTTAAAGATCTCGTGGCCCTAACCAAACCGCGCATCATCCGGCTCAACCTGATCGCGGCTTTCGGAGGTTTCTGGGTCGCTTCCAAATGGCATATCGACATTCCGCTGCTGATCTGGGTATTGATCGGCTCGGCTTTGACGATGGCTTCCGCCTGCGTGTTCAACAACTATCTGGACCGGGATTTCGACACCAAAATGGCGAGAACCCGGGATCGGGCGCTTCCGCAAGGCCGGCTTCGCCCTTCCTTCGTGCTCGCTTACGCCGTCATTCTGGGCGCGGCGGGACTTGCCGTGCTGTTCTTCCTGGTCCATCCGATTACCGGATGGCTCGGATTATTGGGCATGTTCGTCTATGTCGTCATTTATACGATGTGGCTGAAACGCAATTCGACTTGGAGCACATCCATCGGCGGCGTCTCCGGCGCGATGCCCCCGGTCATCGGTTACTGCGCGGTGACGCAGACGGTGGACGAAGGCGCCTGGATCCTGTTCGCGCTTCTGTTCCTATGGCAGCCCGCCCATTTCTGGTCGCTGGCGATCCGCAGGCGCGAGGAATACCGCGAGGCCGGATTTCCGCTGCTTCCCGTCGTCAAAGGCGTGACGCGCACCAAATGGCAGATGCTTCCTTATATCGCTCTGCTCTTGCCGGCATCGATTCTGATGTACCAGTACGGTTACGCCGGCAGAGTTTTTCTGATTCTGTCCCTGGCTGCGGGCGCGGTTTGGTTCCTCCACGCCGTCTCCGGCCTTCGCGCCAAGGACGACGAGAAATGGGCGAAGACGGATTTCTTCCTCTCCATCAACTATTTGATGGTGATGTTCCTGGTCATGATTCTGGATACGCAAGGGGTGTGACGGAAAGTGGAACAACAGCAAACGGAGGAACAACCGGAAGCGAAACAAGAACAGCGGATATCGGCGAACCGGAGGCGGTACGCTTTTCCTTTGACCTTGCTGGCGGTCTGTCTCGTTCTGGGGGGATATATCCTTTGGAACCAGTATGGCGGATCGAAGTATGAGAAAGGCGCGGACTTCTCTTATACCGATACGGATGGCAATACCGTCACTTTGGCCAATACCAACGGCTCCGTCCGCCTGTTGTATTTCTTCTTCTCCTATTGTCCGGACGTATGTCCGCCGACCACCTTCCTGATGTCGCAGGCGCAGGACGAGCTGAAGAAGGAAGGCCTGTTCGGGGATAAGGTTCAATTCCTCTCGGTGTCCATCGACCCGACCCGGGATACGCCTGAGCGACTGAAGGAATTCGCGGGCAAGTTTGACGCAGACCTCAGCGGGTGGAAGTTCCTGCGGGGCGACGAGAAGGAGACGGCCGATCTGGCCCGGAAATACCAGATTCTCGTCACCAAGGACGATGAGGGCAATTTCGGGCATATGAACCTGATCGTGCTTCTCGACAAAAAAGGGAGAATCCGCGATTGGATCTCCGCGAACGATTATTTCGCGAACGGAGACAAAAACCTTCCGCTCAGCGACTTCGTGAAAAAGATCAAAGATGCGATGTAAAATGCGAATGATCGATAAAAGCCGCCGCACCGAACCTTCCGTTCGGGCGGCGGCTTTCCTTCACAGAGGATATGGCCGATAAGGGACCGGATCCGGGTAGAGGATGTACTCGCCAAAGCCGGCTTTCTCCAACTGTTGAATGAGATACTCCTCCGGCGTTCCTTCGACGCCCTTGTAGCCTTTGCGGGTATAGAGATGTTCCGCGTCGGGAAAGACGTCCCTCAGCATTCCGCGGATCCGGCTGCCGGAAGAATCGTTGTCCAGAAACAGGAAAACCTGCCGATGGCCCACTGCTTTGCGGAGCGTCTCGATGCGGCCCGAATTCGGCGTCCCGAAGGTGCAAAACACGGGAATCAAGGGTGACAGGACGCGGGCAAGGCGGCTTTTGTCGTTTTTGCCCTCCACGATAATGGCGACATCCATGGCGAGAACCCCCGTTTCGCGGCGTTAGGCGGCATTTTTTGTTGAAGATATTGTACCACGAATGAGGCCGGGGTAGTTCGAATCAGCAAAACTTCAGCACGATCACGAGCAAAACGAACAGAATCAGAATCATCAAAGCGGCAAATGGAGAATTGAAAAATCCGGCTGGCGTCGTCATTCCCTTATCCCCCGTTCCGTAGCCCGGAATGCGCCCCCGGCAGAAGCCGGCACGGGCGTGGGCCATGATGCATGATATGCCGCCGGGCGGGCTTTGACGTGTGCGGATACCCAGTTCCGTCAAGCCGGCGGTGCGGCGGTGCGGCCTTGCCAGCCCTCATGGAACGGACGGCGCGGGTAGAGAAGCACCATCGCGATCATGAGCGCCAGGAAGGACAAGAAAAAAGGGGAGATCCGGTCCCGAATCGCCCCGGCGGCCACCGGACCGATGAAGGAGCCGATGGAGAGGGAGATCGACAGGAAGGAGAACGTCCTGCCGTACCGGGATGCCCCGCTCAACTGAAGCAGAAACGAGGTCATCGCCGGGAAGAGGATCCCCTTGGCCATCCCGATCACGAACAACACGGCAATGAGGGGAAGCGGCCAGCCCGCGGCAAGCGCGTAATAGGAGCAGGCCAGCAGGGCCATTCCCGCGAGGGTGCGGGGGTACGGCAAATAACGGTTCAAGAACAGCAGTGCGAGCGTGGCGAGGGCTCCGAGACTTACGACGGAGAACAGCAATCCCGTCGTCATCACTTCCGAGCTCGAATGGGCGCGCATCGGAAGCTCGAACGACAGAATCCCTTGGGCGCAGGATAACGCGACGGGAAGGATGAACACGATCCACGGAAACTTTCCCCTGCTCTCCGCTTCGAGAGCAGGGGAAACGGAGGGCTCGCGGCCCTTAGCGTCCGAATCGCGCGCAAGCTCTCCGGGTACGCCGCCGCTGTTCATCGGAAGCTTGGCGGGTTCCCGGATGAACATGATCGAGGTGATGCCGGTAAACAGCAGGATCCAGCCCAGCACGGTGAACGAGGCGTTGAAGCCGATCGTGGCCGCGAGCCAAGCGCCCGCCGCGGGGGAGACGACCGACGCGACGGTGTGGACGAGCCCGTTGCCCGCCATCAGCTTGCCTTGGTGAACATGGTCGCGGGCCAGCCGGGCGAGCAGCGACATGCAGGCCGGAGACAAGAAAGCGAGCACGAAGCCGCTCACCGAACGGATATAAAGCAAGTGCCACGGGTCGGTGACGCGGGCTTGCAGCAGCAGAAGCAATCCTGCGCCCGTCAAGCTCGCGGATATGAACAGACGGCTGCCGAAGCGGTCGACCCCGTACCCGGCCAGCAGATTGCCGGGAAGGTGGGTGAGCGAATACATCCCCATCACGAGTCCGATGAAGGAAGGCGCCGCTCCCAGCGACACGGCGAAGGGCGTCAGCATCGGATATTGGGCGTGAAGATCGAAAAAAGCGACGAACAGGAATAAGTAAAGCCAGACGGCGGTTTTCAATTCATCGACCTCCCCTTGTCCGCTATCGGCGGCCTATCCTACTTGTACGTAGCGACGGCTCGGGATATGCCCTCGTTTACGGGGGACAAGTCCGTAAGGTATAATGAGAAGGATGCAGGCAATCGCCGGGGGCTCCCCCGATAGTAATCGGAATAAGCTGCAGAGCTTGGCGTCACTTTCGGGGGATTAAATTTAGAGGAGAGTCGGTTTTCATGTTCAACCCCGAGTCGTGGACTCCGGAAGCGTGGATGCAGTTTCTGCAGGATCATTGGATCGTTGTGGCGGCGGCGGTCGTCGTCGTCATTGTGGTTATGAAAGTGGTCAAAACGGTGCTCAAATGGGTGCTCGCCGCCGCGATCATCTTCGGCGTCGTGGCCTATGGCGGTTACAGCATCGACGATTTGGCCGCGATCGGAACCAAGGTGGAGACCGAAACGAAGGACGCGATCCTCAAAGCCGCCCTGGATGAGGCTTCCAAAGCGAAGTATTCCGATAACGGGGACGGGAGCTATACGATTCAAACGCCGAATCTGGAATTGACGGGCGTTCCGAACAGCGGAGAAGTGAAAATTTCCTTTCACGGCGTCCCGGCGGGCACGTGGAAAGTGGAAGGCCCGATTCGAACCCTGATCGAGAAAGCGAGAGCATCGAACCAGAAGTAAACGGTCGGCCCGTCCCCCCGCGGGCCCTTTTTTATCATTTAAATTGGAACTCAATCGTGCGGGAAGGTGATGAGATGTCCGGCCGGTCTGCGTGGAGCTTTATCGATACGAACCCGGTGACGGTTGTCCTGCTGGCCATCGTCGCCCTGTCGCTGCTGCAAGGCGTACGCAGGGGGGCGTCCGGGTCCGCCAGGCAGCTGTTCCATTTCCTGATCCATTCCGTCGTTACGGTCGGCGCCGTCGCGGTGTCGGCGTATGCCGCCTCCTCCTTCTCCGGCGACGTGCAGGCTTGGCTGAGCGTTCACGGCATGGCCCGGCCTTCGCCGGACGCCAATACCTTCAAACAGCTGAGCTACGCGGTCGTTTCGGGACTTCGGGATTTGCCGCTCTTCCGGTTCGCCGCGCTTTTTCTGCTCGTTTACACGATGATCCGGCTGGTGACGGGCGTGCTCGCCGGATGGTTCGCCGCGTTCGGTTCCGCGCCGTTCGCGATCATGCCCTCCGGCGGCGTGCTCGGCCGGACCGCCGGCGGCGCAATCGGCGCGGCCATCGGTTCGGTCCGGGCGCTGCTGCTGACGGCGGTGCTGTTCGGCTATTGCGCCCTGTTCCCGCATGGCCCCTATACCGGGGACATCCAGCAGTCGGCGTTGTACCGCGAGGTGGCGGCCCAAGTCATCCGTCCGGCGGCCGGCCCGCTGCTCGAACGAAGGCTGCCGGTATTCGCCCGGCAGATGACGGGCGAGCTGGACCAGCTCTGGCAGCGCCGTTACGACGTCATCGACGCCGAGCTGCCCGGCGACATCGTGAGAGCCGCCCAATCGATCACCAAGGGCAAATCCGGCGACGAAGCCAAAGCGCGCGCGTTATACGAATGGATCGGCACCCGGATCGCGTATGATTACGATAAGGTCAAAGCATATGAAGAGCGGGGCGAATGGCGGGAGCAGAACCCGGAGACGACGTTCAAGACGCGCAAAGGCGTATGCATCGACTATGCCCGCCTGTATGCCGCGATGGCAAGGGCCGTCGGGCTCGACGCCAGGGTCGTAACCGGCGCCGGCTACGACGGACGCGGCGGGTACGGGGCGCACGCCTGGAACGAAGTGTATCTGTCGGAAAAGGGCAAATGGGTGCCGCTGGACCCGACCTGGGCGAGAACGGGCGATTGGTTCAACCCGCCGCGATTTGCCGATACGCATATCCGCCAAGCTTGATCGAACTTTTCGCCGTTTTGCGCCGTCTAATATTCCGGAATCTTTTCTTATAAGCAATGAAGGCTGGGAGGTTACCCGAAGTGAGCAATTCCTCGACGGAAGAAGCGCAGAAAAGGGAGTTGCGCAACCGCCGCCATTTCAGCTTCCGTTTGAACGTGTTTTTTTTCGCGACCTTTTTCGTCTTTTCGATCCTCATCGTCCGCTTGGCGATTTTGCAGTTCGTGGACGGGCCTACGCTGAAGGAAGAAGAGCACAGGATGGGGACTCGCAACGTGCCGATTCCCCCGATCCGCGGCAACATTTACGACTCCGAAGGTAGGCCGATCGCCTATTCCACGTCCACCCAGTCTCTCTATTTCACGCTCGAGCCGGGAACGAAGAGAGAAGAGGGCCAGGATTTGGCGGCCAGGCTCGTTCAAGTGTTCAACCGATACGGAGACCCGAAGGAAAAGCCGCTGACCGCGGAGGAAGTGTTCGATTATATGGATTTCGAAGGCGCGGTACACCTGCCGTTCCAGCCCAGACGGATCAAGTCAGGGTTGACGAAGGAGGAGATCGCGTACTTCTCGGAACATCGGGAGCAGTTCAAGGGCATCGACGTCGTCGAAGAGAGCATCCGTCAATACAGTCCCGACAAAGTCGCGGTGCAGCTCGTCGGTTACATGAAGAAGTTCAGCGGAGCGGGTTCGCTGGACAAATACAAGGACATCGCGGCCGAGGAAACCGATCCGACGCTGGAATATCTCGACACCGAGGAGGTCGGGTTCGACGGCCTGGAATTGATGTACCAGGAGGAACTGCGGGGCCGCAACGGACTCAAATCGTACCCGGTCAACAACGAGAGCCGGATCATCGGGCCGATGCAGCTGACCAAGCCGGTCAAAGGGGACAATTTGTACCTGACGATCAACAAGGACGTCCAGCTGGCGACGCAGCAAGCGATCATGGACCATCTGAAATTCATGAAGGAAGCGCCTGCCACCTCGATGTTCCACGACGGCTATCAAGCGACGACCGGCTATGCCGTCGCCATGGAAGTGAAAACGGGCAAGGTCGTGGCGATGGCCAGCATGCCCGACTACGATCCGAACCTGTGGCAGGGCGGCATCAGCTCCAAAGAGTACGAGGCAAACAAATTTTATATCGGCAACGGGGCGATCCGCGAGGTGCAAGCGCCGTACGCGGACGACAAGGAGCGAATGAAGCATCCTTCTTCCCTGGTTTTTTTGGGTTCTACGCAGAAGCCGCTGACGATACTCTTGGGACTCGCGGAGAAGCTGATCACGCCGCAATCAACGTTCCGGGATCCGGGATATTTCGCATTCGGGTCGAAGGGACACGAGGTCAAGGTCCGCAACTCCCACAACGCGGCGAACGGTCTTCTTAACCCGTCCACCGCGATCGAGAAGTCTTCCAACGCCTACATGTCCGCGATGGTCGGCAACGCGCTTTATTTGCGAGACGGAAACGACGGCGTGGACATTTGGGACACCTACATGAAGAAATTCGGACTGGGCGTGACGACGGGCAGCGGGTTGCCCGGAGAGTCCAAGGGCGTTCCGAACTATTTCGACGAAGCCAAACGGGGCAGCCCGCAGTCGGCCCTGATCTACGCCTCCTTCGGCCAGCAAGGCCGCTACACGGCGTTGCAGCTGGCCCAATACGCGGTCATGCTCGCCAATCACGGGAAGCGGCTGAAGCCACAGTTCGTGAACGAAATCAAAGATGCCGCCGGCAACGTGGTCCAGCCTTACCAGACGGAAGTGCTGAACACGGTCGAATTCCCGGATTCCTACTGGCGGACGATCGAGAAAGGCATGGCGAAGGTCAGTGTCCAGGGCTTCGAAGGGTTCCGCTACAATTTCTACCGCAAAACGGGTACCTCCGAACAGGACATCGCCGGCGGCCGCGTCGAGAACGGCGTGTTCATCGCCTACGCGCCGGCGGAAAACCCGACCCTGGCCGTCGCGGTCGTCGTGCCGCAGGGCGGCTACGGCGGCTGGGCGGCGGCGCCGATCGCGCGCAAGATTTTCGACGCGTACGATGCGGCCGTCGGGCTGACGGGCACGCCGTACAAGGCGTCCGTTCCGACGGGCGGCACGCCGGTCGCGACGGGACAAAACCCTTAACGACGAAATCCGCTCCCCCAGGGAGCGGATTTGTCGCAAATGTGGTAGAATGACGATGATTCGGCAATACGGCCAGGCCAAGAAAGAGAGGAAACGACGACATGCCGAAGTATCGCTTGCTCGCGCTGGATCTCGACGGGACGCTTCTGAACGACCGCAGCGAAATCAGCCCCGCGAATGAGGAATGGATTCGGCGCGCCCGCGAGGCGGGAGTTACCGTGATCTTGTCCACCGGCAGGGGGTTTCCCAGCGCTTTGCCGTTCGCGGAGCAGCTTGGGCTGGACGGTCCCATGATCACGGTGAACGGCGGGGAAATTTGGCGCAAGCCCCGCGAGCTGCACCGCCGTACGTTGCTGGACGCCGATATGGTCATGCGGCTGCACCGCCTGGCGGAACGACACGGGGATACGTGGTTTTGGGCGTACTCGACCGAGAGCGTCTACAACAAGGAACGCTGGGTAGACGATACGCCCTCCCGGCAATGGCTGAAGTTCGGCTATTACACGGAAGAGCTTGCGGTATTGAATGAGATTTTAAGCGAAATCAAGACGTGGGAAGGACTGGAGATCAGCAATTCCTCCCCCTTCAACATCGAGGTGAACCCTGCCGGCGTCTCCAAAGCGTCCGCGATCGAAGAGGTGTGCCGGATGATCGGCTGCGGGATGTCGGAAGCCGCGGCGGTCGGCGACAGCCTGAACGATATCGCGGCGATCCGGGCGTGCGGACTGGGGGTCGCCATGGGCAATGCCCAGGAAGAAGTGAAAGAGGCAGCCGATTTCGTGACGTCAAGCCATCAGGAGGACGGCGTCGCCCGCATGATTCAGGAATACGTGCTAAAGGCGTGATCCCGGTATGGATATGATCGGATGGCTGCTGGTAACGGCTTTGTTCGCGCTCGGGATGGCCGGCGCGGTTTTCCCGGTGCTTCCGGGAGCCCTTGCGATTTACGCGGCATTTTTCGTGTACGGGTTATTCTTCACGTTCGCCAAGTTCGGGTTCTGGTTCTGGACGTTCCAGACGTTGATCGTCGTGCTGCTGTTCGTGGCGGATTATCTCGTGAACGCCTGGGGAGTCAAGAAATACGGGGGCTCCAAAGCTTCCGTCGTCGGCAGTACGATCGGCATCCTGATCGGACCGTTCGTCATTCCGGGATTCGGTCTGATCATCGGGCCGCTGGCCGGAGCCGTCATCGGGGAAATGATCGACGGAGTCGCCCGCGGCGTCGCGCTGGACCGCGAGTTCTTCGTCCGGTCGCTGAAAGTGGGTTGGGGAGCGCTGATCGGACTGCTGAGCAGCACCGTCGTGAAAATCGTCCTGCAGCTGGTGATGATCGCGCTGTTTATCATTTGGCTAATATAGCCTACAAACCTAGGAGGAGTACATATGGTTCGCGTTACGGTATGGAACGAGTTCAAGCATGAGCAAATTCACGAAGAAGTCCGCCGCGTATATCCGGAAGGATTGCACCGCGCGATCGCGGAAGGGCTCGAAGGGGATCCGGAGTTTCAAGTCCGAACGGCAACGCAGCCGGAGCCCGAGCATGGGCTGACGCAGGAAGTGCTGGACAACACCGACGTGCTGGTTTGGTGGGGCCACATGGCACACCATGAGGTGGACGACGCGATCGTGGACCGCGTGTTCGAGCGGGTCCTGAACGGCATGGGTCTCGTCGTGCTTCATTCGGGCCATTTCTCCAAAATTTTCAAAAAGCTGATGGGTACGAGCTGCGATCTGAAGTGGCGCGAGGCGAACGAGAAGGAGCGCATTTGGACGGTTGATCCGTCCCATCCCATCGCCGCCGGCATTCCGGAGCATTTCGAAATCAAGCCGGAGGAAATGTACGGGGAGCACTTCGACATTCCGGCGCCGGACGAGCTCATTTTCATCAGCTGGTTCGAAGGCGGAGAAGTGTTCCGCAGCGGCTGCACTTGGCGCCGCGGACAAGGCAAAATCTTCTACTTCCGTCCGGGCCATGAGACGTATCCGACGTATTACAACCCGCTGGTGCGCCGCGTTATCTCCAACGGCGTGAAATGGGCGGCGCCGTCCGGCACGCAGAAGCCGGTACGGGGGAACCATCAGCCTCTTGAAGCGATCCGCTGAATCGAGGCTTGACATCCGGTGAAAAAAGACACGCTCCTTAAAGGCACGCTCATCCTCGCCGCGGCCGCGCTAACGGCGAGGGCCCTCGGCCTGTTCCAGCGGGTGCCGCTCGAGCACGTGCTGAACGACCAGGGCGATATCTACTACGGCGTGGCCAACAACGTTTATCTGTTTCTTCTCGTGGTGGCCACGGCCGGTCTGCCCAGCGCATTGAGCAAGATGGTGTCCGAGCGATACGCGCTCGGACGGGAAGACGAGGCGCGTCAAATCTACCGCGCCGCGCTGCTGTTCGGCGCCGCTGCCGGCCTCGTGATCACGCTGTTCATGCTTGGGCTCGCCCCGCTCATCGCGGACTCGATCATGAACGAGCCGGGAGCGGCGGCCTCCATTCGCGCCATCGCGCCGTCGCTGCTGCTGTTTCCCGTGATCGCGATGATGCGCGGATATTTCCAGGGACGCCAGTATATGTCCGCCGGCGGCATTTCCCAAATCGTCGAACAAATTCTCCGGGTGACAGCGGCGATCGGAATCGCGTTCACGTTCGCCGCGTGGGGCTGGGGCGACGAGAGCATCGCCGCCGGCGCCTCGTTCGGCAGCGTGTTCGGCAGCATCGGCGCATTCCTGGTCATGCTCTATTACGCGCGCAAGCTGTCCGCGGGCGACAAGGCGTCCGGGGGAAACCGGCGGTCGAAGCCGGCCGGCAGATTGAAGCTGTCGGGTATTTACCGCGAGCTGTTCCGGCTTTCCGTTCCGATTATCTTTACTTCCGTCACCGTACAGCTCACGTACACGCTGGATTCGATCCTCATCAAGCCGCTGCTCAGCGGGCACTTCGCCCCAGACACGATCTATATGTGGGGGAGCGTGCTGATCCAGCGCGCGCAGTCGATTGCCGGCATCCCGGTGATCCTGGCGGTGGCTTTGGGCCAATCGATCATCCCGGTCATTTCTTCGGCTTATGCGACGGGCGACAAGGTCAAGGTCGGGAAACAGGCGTCGCTGGCGATCCGGATCGCCGTTTTCAGCGGCATGCCGATCGTGCTGGTCATGTCCGTCGGCGCTTACAGCGTCAATGCTTTGCTGTTCAGTACGAGCGAGGGAAGTCCGATCGTCGCCATGCTGACGTTCGGGACGATTTTCCAGATCGGCATGATGATCACGAACTCGATGCTGATCGGGATCGGACAACCCCGCAAAGCGACGATGCACGTCATAACGGGCATGCTCATCAAGATCGCGCTCAGCTTCGCGCTCGCTCCGTGGCTTGGCGTGTACGGCCTCATTCTCGCCACGTCCTTCTGCTTCATCTGGGCGCTCGGCTTCAACATTCTCAGCCTGAAGAAGCGCACCGCCATGCAGGTGATCGAGCCGCGCCGTTGGGCCGGATTCCTGGCGACGATCGCGATGGTGGCCGGCGTTCTGTGGGGGCTGGAGTGGGGCGTGCTGAACCTTCTGAGCGGAGTGCCGGACAAGGTTGGCTATTTGCTCGCCTTCGCGGCGATGGGCTTCGCGGCGGCGGGCCTCTACCCGACTCTGCTCGTGATGCTGAACGTGATAACCCGGGAAGAGGCGGAATCTTACCCGAGACCCCTGCGCAAGCTGCTCGCGCCTCTATTCCGCATCCGGGGGAGCCGGGCGCGCGGCGTTTAGAAGACGTCTTGCTTCAAACGGACGGCGGCCTGCCATTTGTGCTGGCCCAGCAGATGCTCCGCGGTCATATCGATGATGCGCGGCGCCTTAAGCGGGGTCAGATAGGCGAGTGCCGACCGGTCCCGGAACCAGTCCGGCGGCGCCGATTCCGGCAACGGCCGGTCGGGCCATGCCGCTTCGAGCGGCGGACTGTACCATCGAATGCCGGCGGAGAAGTCCCGGTCGGGGGACGTCCCGCCGGTTTTTCTCTTGGCGGCGGAGAACCGCTCCGGCCAGTAGTCGCTGCGGGAACCCGTATGCGGCACCTTCGCCGCGAAGGCCGTCGCCTCGGTGAGCACCCTGGGGTAGCCGAACAGCATCGCGTACAGGCTTTTGCCGAACTCGACGCGCTCCCGCAAATCCGGGAAGTTCTCGAGTACCCTGCCGGCCAGGGGGATCGGTCGGCCGGCATTGCGGCTTGCGCTCAGGAGGGGAAACACGATCTGGTTCGTTTGCAGATACGGGATCGCGCGGAAAGAAAGCGACTCGAAGACGCGTTCCCGGAAGAAGGCACGTTCCACGACCGGTCCTTGGATGACGTGCTGTTCGTTGATGATCAAAGCGACCGTGAGCAGGGCAGACTCCCGCGTGCTCCAAAACCGTTCCCAGAACGGCGCCATGAAGGAGGAAACGCCGAACGAAGGCAGCAGCGCGAACAAGGGCATTCCGTATATGCGGCTTTCCGCGTAGAGCTTCAGCTGGGGGTAGGCATCGCGGAAGATGAGCGCGTTGCAGGCCTCCAGCAGGGCGAATTGGACCTCGGCCGATTCCGGCCTCAGCAGCCGAGGCAGCCATTCCCCTTTCAGGTCGGTCATGGACCAGCCGCCGTTGCGGGACACGAGATGCGCCAGCAGCGCCCAGTGAAGCTCGGGATACTCCCGGTACATATTCCAATAAGCCTGCGTGCGCGTCACGTTATTAAGGTTCCACGCCTGGGTTTCTTTGCGGATCCGAGACGCCAGTTCGGCCTGTTCCTTCTTCGGGGGTCCAGCGGCATGACGGCCGCCGGCTGCCCCGGATCGTTCAAGCTTATTCTCCAGCAGCAGCGCGATTTCCCGAACGGCTTTGTCCGGGACGGCCAGCGCCGCCCGTTCGGCCGTCAGGACGGAAGAACGCCGCCAGGCCGTTGTTTTCCGAACGAAGCCGCGCGCCAGCGCGCCGGCGATCTCCCAAATCGATGTCACACGGCAAAGCTCCTTTTCTGCGATTTTCACGGCACGGAGCTTGAGGGCGGCGAACACTTGATGCATGTTACCCTCAGGCGTATAATATCCGTACGATATTCGGCCTTTACGCGGGGCCCTTTAAGGAGGAGACAGCATGCAGCGCATCACGGACGAGTCCGCTTTTCGCGAACGGGCCGCAAGCGAAGGCTTGACGGTGGCCGTATTCAAGACGACTTGGTGCAAGGACTGCCATTACATCGAACCTTTTATGCCCGATGTGGAGAAGGCTTATGCGGATAAAATCGCGTTCGTCGAGATCGACCGGGACGACATGCCCGATCTCTGCTCCGAACTGAACATCCTGGGCATTCCCAGCTTCATCGCTTTCCGGAACGGCCGGGAGCTGATCCGCTTCGTCAGCAAGCTCCGCAAAACCCGGGAAGAAATCGAACAGTTCCTGGACCGTGCGATCGCGGTCTCGGAAGCGATGCCGGCGCAAGCGTGAACTCCGGCGCGGCCAACCGATCAACCTTTCTTCCGGCCGGAAGAAAGGTTTTTCTATTTTCTTCTAATCGGCACAGGCATTTTGGTTAAAAATCTTTCATCTTCCTCCTTTTCGAGGTAAAATGGAAACGAATACAGATAGAAGAGACAGCCGTGGGGGAATAGAATGCAAGATTTTTTATTGGATTTTTCGATCAATACCTTTGAAGCTTTAGTCGTGTACTTGTTGATTATGGCCGTTTTTCGCTTTCCGATGAGAAGACACTTGCCTTTTGCGATTCTCGCCTCCGCCGTCATGGCTCAAACTTCGTATCTGATGCGGATGGTGTTCCATTTAGACAGCTACACGCCGATTTTGATCCTGTTATGGCTCATCGTTTTTATTTGGCTGTTGTTTCGGGTGCATCCGTTCTATTCGTTCCTAATGTCCGTCAGCGGCTATTTGGGTTATGTCGTCATTCAATGCGTGGTTCTGATAGGACTGCAGATCTGGATCCCCATCGAAGACATCTTAACTCCATTGCTCCATCTCAAATTGATGCAGCTGCTTTGTTCCGTCATCACCCTCGCCATTGCTATATGGTTAAACCAGAAGAGACTCGGATTCATTTTCGTTCCCGATGACGTGCGGGTTAAGGTGAAATTGACCGGCCTCAATCTGATTCTGTTCTGCATATCCGTTGCGGGAAGCCTGATCATTACGGGCGTCGTCCATAATGTGGTCAAGAGAGGCTATGTGACGACAGCAGTCGGGGCAGGGTGCTTGCTTACGATTTTGATTATCCTGAACTTTGCCTACAAAAAGGAGATGGGAGCTTGATCGAGGCCGTTTCCGAACGAATCAGCGGTTATCTCTACCGCCACAACGACCGCCGGAATGTCAGCCAAGAAGTGATGAAATTCGCTCTGATCGGGCTATTGACCAATGGATGCGTCATCGTTCTGAGCCTTATCATCGGATGGCTGGGCGGCAACTTTTCGGCTACCCTGCTCTCTTTGGCATCCATGGCCGCTCTGAGGCTGCTCGCCGGTGGCTACCATATCAACCCTCCTTCCTTGTGCATCGTCCTGTCTACTGCAGCCGTTACCTTGATCCCGTATATTCCTGCCGGCAAGCCGGTGCTTTACGTTTTTACCGCGATCAGTGCTTTACTGGTGTGGCGTTTCGCTCCCGCTGACTTGAGAGGAAAAACGCGCATTTCCGAGCGTACGCTGCAGCAGATGAAATATGGCGCTCTGCTGCTTGTTGCATCCAGTCTTTTCATCCAGTCGGGCATCATGGCGACCGCTTTATTTCTCGTTTCGCTTACCCTAATCCCAATCAAAAGGAGGTGAGGCGAAGATGAAAACGAAGTTGGTGCGTTTATTGGCCACGGGTTTGGGGCTGGCGGCAGTCATTTTTGTCACCACTGCTTGTTTTGCAGCCGGACACCGTCCCGAAGTACCTGCCGAACTGCTCAAGAAGTAACCGCCTGGCGGCTGCCGGATTCTTCCGGCAGCCGTTCCCATGAACGGAATCCGAGCCTGCCGGGATGCGACCGGCAGGTTTTTGCTTGATTCAGAAAGTACTATAATCCGCTATCCTTTTCTGAATCACCTCCGAATAAACGTCTATCCGTCCGAAAAGGACGCCGTAGCCGTTTTACTTGGTTGCGTACGGTCCGATCGGAATCGTCACAGTTTGAACATGGTATTGCCGGGCGGCCTTCTGTATAATGGGAAATGGCCAAACATGCGCCAACTTTCACAAGAAATCGGGGATGGGCATGACCCTGCACAAATATCGGATCCTAACGTTACTCACCTGCGTCGGCATGTTTCTCGTGCTCATCGCCGGCGTGCTTGTCACCAATACCGAATCCCAAGCCGGCTGCGGCACCGATTGGCCGCTCTGCAACGGCAAGTTCATTCCGGCGTACACGCTCGAATCGCTGGTGGAATATTCCCACCGCCTCATTAGCGGTGGAGTCGGCCTGCTGGTCGGGGCCGCCTTCCTCGCCACTGTGCTGTGGAAACCGGCGAAACGCAAGGAGCCGGTCTGGTACGCTTCGGCAGCGTTATTCTTCACGGTCCTGCAAGCGGCTCTCGGCGCGATGGCGGTCAAATGGCCCCAATCGGACGCCGTGCTGGCCTTGCATTTCGGCATCTCGCTGTTCGCTTTCACCAGCACGTGGCTGCTGTATACGTATGCCTCGCGCCTGGCCTCAAGCCAGGGACAGCCGGTCAGCGTAGCGGCGGACGGCAAAGCTGCCGGAGCCGTTCCGCGTTCCGTATACCATTTCGCGCTCGTTGCCTTGATCTATTGCTACGCCGTCATCTACCTGGGCGCTTACATTCGGCACACCGGATCGGGCGGAGCCTGCGTGGGGTGGCCGCTCTGCAACGGGGACGTCATCCCCGAGCTCTCGGGATCGGTCGGCGTCGCCTTCGCGCATCGGCTTGCCGCCGTGCTGATGCTGCTCCTGGTCGTTGCGCTCGTCCGGTTCATCCGGAAGAAAGCGGGAGCCGGAACCGAGCTGGGCAGAATCGCAAGGCAGGCGCTGCTGCTCGTCTGTCTCCAAGTGCTGAGCGGCGGGCTCCTGGCGATCACGATCGACGACCATGACGTGTACGTCTTCACCGCTCTGCTCCACACGGTGATCATTGCGGCGTTGTTCAGCGTCATCTGCCTGCTCGCCCTGCGGTCCCGGCATTTGTCCGGCAACCGGTCAGGCACGTAATCCGGCTTAACCGTTCCATGGAAGCCGTGAATGTCGTATTGGAAATCGGAGGCGGAATCCCGACATGATTTATTCCTCGCTGCGGCCCTACTTGGAGGCTCTTCGCGCGGATCGCCAGCTGGCGGTCATCGATGCGCCGGTCGATCCCGTTCTGGAAATCGCGGAAATCCACCGCCGCGTCATCGAACGGGAAGGCCCGGCTCTGCTATTCACGAACGTGAAGGGAAGCCCGTTTCCCGTCGTCACGAACCTGTTCGGGACGAGCCGCCGCGTCGACATGGCGTTCGGCCCGCGGCCCGAAGCGCTGACCAAGCGGCTCGTTGGCGCTTTGGATACGCTTCTCCCTCCGACGCTTCCCGCCTTGTGGCGGGAGAAGGACATGCTGCTGGACCTCGTGAAGGTTGGTATGCGCAAGGTGCCCCAGGATCAGGCGCCCGTCCTGCAGACGGCGAGAAGGGAGAAGCCGCTCGAAGGCTTGCCCGTCATCACGAGCTGGCAGGAGGACGGCGGGCCGTTCGTCACGCTGCCTCTCGTGTATACCGAGCATCCCGAACATCCCAAGCAACATAACCTGGGCATGTACCGGATGCAAATTTTCGATGCCCAGACGACGGGCATGCACTGGCAGATCCATAAGGGCGGCGGGTTCCATTATCACGAAGCCGAGAAGCGGAACCGGCCGCTGCCGGTCTCCGTCTTCCTCGGAGGACCGCCCGCGTTGATCGCGTCGGCCATCGCGCCGGTGCCGGAGAACGTGCCGGAATTGCTGCTCGCTTCGCTCATTCTGGGAGGGAAGCTGCCGATGGCGGACAACCCGCTCGGCGGTCACCGGATTCCCGCCGAAGCCGAGTTCGCGATCGTGGGGAAGGTCCCCCCGTTCGAGCGGAGGCCGGAAGGACCTTTCGGCGACCATTACGGCTATTACTCGCTTCAACACGACTTCCCGGTGTTTCACGTCGACCACGTGTGGCATCGCAAAGACGCGATTTATCCGGCAACGGTCGTCGGGAAACCCCGGCAAGAGGATTATTATCTCGGCGAATTCCTGCAGCGGCTGCTCTCGCCGGCTTTCCCGATCGTGATGTCGGGAGTCAAGAGCCTGTGGACATATGCCGAGACCGGGTTCCACTCGCTCGCCGCTGCCGTGGTCCGGGAGAGCTATTCCCGCGAAGCGCTTGGCACGGCGTTCCGCATTCTTGGGGAAGGCCAGCTCACGTTGACCAAATTCCTTATGCTGACCGATCGCTCGCTTGACCTGGCCGATTTTCCGCTGCTGCTCGAAACGGTGCTGGAGCGCTTCGATCCGGCGCAAGACCTTTTCGTATTCGCCAACACGTCGCATGACACGCTGGACTACACGGGACCCCGGCTGAACCATGGCAGCAAAGCCGTGCTGATGGGCGTCGGAGAGCCGGTTCGCCCATTGCCCCGCGAATACGAGGGAGGGCCGATTCCCGGCGTCGACCGGTTGAAGCCTTATTGCCGCGGCTGCTTGGTCGTGCAAGGGGCGGCTTATACCGAAGATCCCGGACTCGCCTCGCGCTTGGCGGAGTTCCTGCACCGGGCCGGCACACCTTGGCCGCTCGTCATCTTGGCCGATGACGCGGATATCGCGGACGGACAGACCGCTTTTCTCTGGACTACCTTCACCCGCTTCAATCCCGCCGCGGATATTTACGCCGTCAGCGATCCCGGGCGGCATCACGTGGCGTACAAGCTGCCGATCGTAATCGATGCGAGGATGAAGCCCGGGTATCCCGATGAATTGTTCCCTCGCGAAGACATCGTGAAGCTGGTGGACCGGCGTTGGTCCGAATTTTTTCCGTCTTGACGCAGGATCCCAGGCCCCGAGCATTCGGGGCTTTTTGCGCGTTGGGACCGGGCGGTCAAGGCGAATCGGTTGAGCCTTCCGCCTTCCATACGGTACAATGGGAACGGGACGAGTTCGGACGCCTGTCTGCGGGAGGAAATCGATTTGTTGCGAACGTTGCTCGGCGAGCCGCCGGCACAATGGGACGGACTTCTCCGGGAGACGGCGGAAGCCATGGAAACCTTCATTCGGCTTACAGAAGAACGTGCGTCCGGCAAACCCGGACAAGCGTCGCGTTTCCTGACGCTCGCGATATGGACGGCCGGCCTTCTCCGTTCGTTAGAGGAATTGGAGGAAAGCCTCTTCGCCGCCCGCCTGTTCGCCGGACGGATCCGGCACGATCGCTGGTCCGAGCTGTCCGATGCGGAGAAACAAGATTACAACCGGCACGTCTATTTCGACAAAAACGCCTATATCCGCATGTTCTCTTTGCTAGACAAGCTGGGGACGCTGCTTAACGATCTGCTGGGGCTGAAAACGGAGCTTGTGAAGCCGCGGTTTTCCTATTTCACCGTACTTCGCCGGCTGCGCGACACCCGGCGCTACGGGGAGCTCGAGGGTTTGCTCACCTCGCTCAAGGAGAGCAAGCGGGAAGCGATGGACCGTCTCCGGACGAGGCGGAACATGGAGATTCATTTCATGAACGCGGAGCTGCAGGATGACCTGAAAGCCGGCCGGCGGATGCACGGGGGCCCGGGCGAGACGGGAAAGCTCGAGAACCTCGCCGCCCACCTGTCCGATTCCGAGGAGGGCTGGGACATGGTTCTCGGCACGCTCAGGCATACCTTCCGCTTTGCCTGCGAATGGCTGCGCCGGATGCCTTAGAGGAAAGTGAAGGAGGCGAAAACACTTTGCTGACAGGCAAAACGGCGCTTATAACGGGCAGCGCCAAGGGACTGGGCCGACGGACGGCCCTGGAGCTTGCCGCCTCCGGGTGCGACGTCGCCTTGAATTACGTCACGAGCCGCGCCGAAGCCGAGGAAGCGGCGGCGGAGATTGCCGCCATGGGAAGAAGGGCGGTCGCGATCGGCGCCGATATCGCCCGGCCGGAAGAAGCGGACCGTCTGGTGGAAGAGGTCGAACGGAGTCTCGGAACGGTCGACATTCTCGTCAACAACGCGGGGCCTTTCATCCGGGAGCGCCGTTTGTTCGCCGATTACCGGACGGAAGACATCCATTATTTGATGAACGGCAACCTGGTCGGCACGATGCTGCTCGATCATCGCGTCTTGCCCGGCATGAGAAGCAAGGGGTGGGGGAGGATCATCCATTTCGGCTTCGGGCATGCGGCGGAAGCGAGGTCTTGGCCCCACCGGGCGGTATACGCGGCCGCGAAGGTCGGGCTCGTTTCCTTCACCAAAACGCTGGCCGTCGAAGAAGCGGCGAACGGGATTACCGTGAATATGATTTGTCCGGGCGATATCCGGGGGGATAACAAGGAGAAGGGAATTGCCGAGGTGGAGGGCGTCCTGGACGAAGAATCGCCCAGAGGGCGGCCGGGTACGGGACAGGACGTCGCCCGCGTGATCACGTTCCTGTGTCAGCCGGAGTCGGATTTCATTACCGGAAATACGATCGACGTATCCGGGGGACTCGACCCGATCCGCTCGAATCTGAAAGAAGGGGGAGCCCCCGGTAAAAATAAAGGTCCTGCCGGTTAGGCAGGACCTCTGGAGCACTTCGGTTCCGTAGAAAATCAATCAGAACACTTGAACGACTTCTTGAATGCCTTCGACTTCTTCGAGCAGTGCGCGCTCGATCCCTGCTTTGAGCGTGATCGTAGAGCTCGGGCAGCTGCCGCAAGCGCCCATCAGGCGAAGCTTGACGATGCCGTCTTCCACGTCCACCAATTCTACGTCGCCGCCGTCCCGCTGGAGGAAGGGGCGCAATTTATCGAGCACCTCGAGCACTTCGTCGTACTGGGTCGTGCTTTGTACGCTGTCACTCATGTCCATCCACTCCTTTCAAATTCTATTATAGTACAATTCGGAACGATTTCAAACGGAAGTTCGCAGCGATGGGCTCGCTTCCGGAAAGGATTTGCCGCATGCACATCGTGGAATTTTGCGTCAGCAACATGCATCACGGTACCGACAAAGTAATGGAACGGCTCGAGCAGGATCCCCGCATCGAGGTCGTCGAGTACGGCTGCTTGGGCAACTGCGGGGAGTGCTACTTGTCTCCGTATGCGCTCGTCAACGGCGAGACCGTCGTGGCGGAGACCGCCGAGGAGCTGTACGACCTCATATTCAAAGCCATCGAAGAGCAAGACGCCGAGAAATCCGCGCTGGATAAGCTATTGGACGATCTCTAACCGCAGGTGGCAATCCCCTCGCGTCTTCGTATCCTATCCGATATGATGTTTGCTCATCCACAACACGCCGCTTTTGAGCACGCGGGGGACACGTCCGATGATCGGCGTGGAGCCCATGAGCCCGAAACCGGCTTTTTTGCCGAGGGAACCGAGCACGCCTTTGAGCTTGATCCGCGGCAGTTGGATCGTTTTGCCGTCCCATCGCGCCTTGATGACGTGTGCCACTTGCTTGCCCATGGCTTCCGCCAATTGGCCGCTGGGCGAGAACGAAGAGGACGCGCAGTCCCCGACGACGTAGACGTTCGGCAAATCCGGAAGCTCGTGCCATTCGTTCACGGTCAGCCGGCCTTGCTTGTCCTTCGGAAGCTGCATGTTCGCGACCAGATCGACCGGACGAATGCCCGCCGTCCATACGGTCACGTCGGTCGGAATGGCCTCCGCGCCGTTGTGGATGACGCCTCGTTCGAGCGAAGTAATGGAAATATGAGAACGCAATTCGACGTCATGCTCATGGAACCAGGAAGACACGTATTTCTGCAGTCTGGCCGGGAAGCCGTTCAGAATGCTGCCGCTCCGGTCGAGGATCCGGATATTCAGGTCCGGGCGGCTTTCGCGAAGCTCCGACGCCACCTCGACGCCGCTTAGACCGCCGCCGACGATCGTGACCTGGCCACCGGGCCGGATATCGTTCAACTGCTGATACGTACGCCGGGTGGAAGACAAGGACTGGATGCTGCAGGAATGCTCCGGCGCTCCCGCAATCCCGTGGTAGTTGTCCGTACATCCCAATGCAATGACGAGGATGTCGTAAATGAGGGGATCGTGCCCGGACACGGCAACCGTCCGAGCCTCGAAGTCGATTCCCGCGATCTCCCCGTATACGACCTCCAGTTGCGGATGCACCGGGAAGGCCACCCGAATGTCCACGTCGGTAACCGTACCGGCCGCCAGCGCGTAATACTCGGTCTTCAGCCCTTGATAAGGCATCCGATCGACCAGCGTTATTTTGGCGTCTTTCGGAAGATCCGATTCCAGCAATTCATGGACAACCGTGAGGCCGCCGTAACCTCCGCCTAAAACCACTACATTGTTCACTTTCGCTACCCCTTTTCCGTCGTCGTTCGTATAGTATGGCACAGAAGAGACCCCGTCTACCCGACGGGGCCGGTTCATCACTCGTATACCCGAATTTCGTTGTAGAACGTATCCCGTTCCACCGGAATTCTTCCGGCGCCCTTGATCAGCCAGATCAGGTCCTCGCGGGTGATTCCTGCAGGCGTCAAGGCTCCGGCCGAATGACTGATCCGCTCGCGCACGATCGTGCCATGGGCGTCGGAAGCGCCCATCGTGAGAGCCACTTGGGTGAGTTGGGTTCCGATATTGATGAAGTAAGCCTTGATATGCGGAATATTATCCAACATCAACCTGCTGATGGCAATCGCTTTAAGATCTTCGAATGCCGAGTTCCGGCGCCGGATGCCGGCGTTCGGGCTGATCGGCTGCATGCTGAGGGGGATGAAGACGAGAAATCCGTTCGTCTCGTCCTGCAGCTGGCGGATGTGAAGCATATGTTGAACCCGTTCTTCCACCGACTCGACGGACCCGTACAGCATCGTCGTATGCGTTCGCAAGCCCAGTTGGTGGGCCGTACGGTGGACGTCGAGGTACTGCTCGATGTTCGCTTTCTCGACGCGCATCTTTTTCCGGTACTGGTCGGACAGGATTTCCGCTCCGCCTCCGGTGAGCGTCTCGAGGCCGGCCTCGATGAGCCGTTCCAGCACTCCCCGGTAGGAGAGCCCCGAAATGCGGGAAAAGAAGTCGATTTCCGCCGCGGTGTAGGCTTTCATCGTCACGTCCGGATAGCGGCGCTTGAGCGCGCGAATCGATTCGACGTAATACTCGAACGGAACATGGGGGTTATGTCCGCCAACGATATGG
Source organism: Cohnella sp. CFH 77786 (assembly GCF_019400745.1). Taxonomy (GTDB): domain Bacteria; phylum Bacillota; class Bacilli; order Paenibacillales; family Paenibacillaceae; genus Cohnella. The sequence goes on from NZ_WJIB01000009.1 coordinate 142,347, forward strand.
AATTCGCGGACGCCGGGATGGATGTGCTGTTCCACGTAAGCGATCATTTCGTCCGGCGTCAGCGTGTAAGCTCCCTCGTCTCCCTGGTCCTTGCGGAAATTGCAGAAGGCGCAGTGCGCTTCGCAGACGTTCGTGAAATAAAGGCTCATATTCTCGATGAAATATACTTTTCTTCCGTTCTTGCTGAGATTGACCTCGTTCGCCAATTGGCCGATCGTCAGCAAATCGTCGGAACGGTATAGAAATACGCCGTCTTCGAACGACAGTCTTTCGCCGTTTCTCACCTTATCGGCGATTTCCGCCATTCGCTCTGCCGCTTTCGTCGTGACAAGCATAAGTGTTTCCGCCTCCTGGTCGGTGTTGTGCCATGATTGTGAAAAAAATAACTTGTCATAGCCGGCTAATCGTTTTCCGTCCCTCAACTGTAAACATTATAATCCTATGCTTATCCCCCGGCAACTGCAAATAGTGAATTCGGATGGAAAGTATATTTCAGCGAAAAAATGGGAATCAACTTGAAATATAAACATTTAATGGTTATGTTAGTGTTGAAGGGTAAAGTTAAAGATTATCTAAAAGGAAGGTGCATGATCCTGAAAATCGAGATTTTGCCGCTGAGCGAATTAGAGCAAATGGAAGAAACGGAGAAAATCCAAACGCTGCGCCAATACAGGGAAGCCTACACGATCAAGGATTTAAGCCAAGCCTGGGGATTATCCAACCCGATCCAGTACTACATGTGGCTCAAGAAACAGCGGATCTACGAGCATATCGTCCGCAAATCGGACAAATTCGAGCCGTCCAAAGAATGGCGCCGCCTGCAAGAGAGCGAAACGCGCGACTTGGAGCGCGGCAGGGTGCGCGGTCCGTCCGCCGACCAGTTCCGCTATACGCTCGATACCGATTCGAGCGGCCCCGAGCTTGCCCAGGTGTTCCGGAGACTGTCGGATTTCCTGCAGAGCGAGAAGGGGCAATTCCGCTGCCGGATCGAATTGAAGGCATTAGCGGGACAAGTTCCGTCGACGAAAGAGTGGAAGGATGAAGAAGCCGGCGCGTAACACGCGCCGGTTTCTTGTCAGATAGAGATGCCGCCCTCGCCGGCGGCAAATGAGTCTTGAGGCGCCATGGCGCGTGGGGTATACTGTAAGGGAACAAGCGGCGAGGGAGGCATGATCTCATGGTGAATATCAGCGAATCCGCCAGCGCGAAAATCCAGGAAATGCTGGCGGCCGAGGAATCTCCGGATTTGTTTCTGCGCATCGGCGTCAAGGAAGGCGGATGCAGCGGTTTCTCTTACGGCATGGGCTTCGACGACGAGAAGCATGATGACGATAAAGTGCTGGATATCCATGGTCTGAAGGTCGTCGTGGACGAAGAGAGCGCGAAGTATTTGTACGGCGTTGAGATCGACTGGAAGGAATCCGCCATGGGCGGCGGCTTCACCATCCACAACCCGAACGCCGTCGCCACGTGCGGCTGCGGTTCGTCGTTCCGTACGGCGACGGACGCGGGCAAACCGAACCCGGACGCCTGCTGAGCCGGACGAAATACGGAATCGCGGAACCTCCCGAACCATTCGGGAGGTTCTTTGCGTTCGGACGGCCGCCGAGTTCAGGCGAATCGAGGGTGACAAGCATACAAGAACTTGTCCCTCGAATCGCGTATGAATAACGGTATAAGGGAATATCTTGGGAAAGGGGCTATGATGGACGTGGATGACCAACCGGGGCGCCAGCTCGCCAGCAAATGGCTGAAAACGAAGGCTTTGCTCGAACACCCGGACATCGCCGGACATATTCCGCCTTCCAAGCTGTTCGGTTCTTCGCGGCTGCGCAGGATGCTTGACCGTTACGGCACGGTAGTGGTAAAACCGGTCCGCGGCGCGGGCGGCAACGGGGTGATCAAGATCGCGCGGGAAAACGGAGCGTATTCGTATGCATATCGGTCCCAGAGACAGATCTTCTCCCACTTCAGCGACCTTCTTGACGCCGTGAACCGCGTCCGGAAGGGAAAGGCTTACCTGATTCAACAAGGGATCGATTTGGCCCAGATTCGCGGCAGACCGATCGATTACCGGGTGAAGTACGTCAAATCGGGCGGACAGTGGAAGTTCCGTTCCATGGTAGGCAGGGTGGCACGGCGCGGGTACTTCGTCACGAACCTGTGCCGCGGGGGAAGCCTGTTGTCCGCTGCGGAAGGATTGCGGCAATCGCTCTCGCCAGACGTTGTCGAAGCGAAGAAACAGGAGATGCGGGAATTGACGAGAACGGCTACAAGCTTGCTGGAACGGCGTTTTCCGGGCGTGAGCCGGCTCGGGTACGATTACGGCATCGACCGCAACGGACAAATCTGGATTCTGGAAGTCAATACTCGACCGCAGTAATCTCCGGCATTTGACATAATTTTCTATTAAAACCTTTAATCAGCCGAAAGCGCGGGATGAAAGTTTTTTATGAATTGGAGTTATCCATAAATTGTGCATAACTTCATCCACAATTCCCACCGTTCGACGCTTGGGACGACAGCATTCTTCAACAAATTATCAACAGAAAATCCACAAATCGCTGTGGACATCCGCAAGCTTGTCCGCTTTCTCCGCGGCGTGCTATGATGCCCTCACGAACTTCTCCAAATACCATCATTCGGAAAGGGTGAGGAACATGCTGCCGCTGCTTTCAGACGAAATGTTGCTAGACGCTTACCGGAGCGCCGTTCGACTTCGGCTTGACCGGGAATTCGTCCGGATGCTCCGGTCGGAGATCGGGCGCCGACGGCTGACGCTTCCGGAAGGTCAGGCTGTCTAGACATGCCACGCGCCGACATCGACGAGGAAGTCGCCGCGGCAATCGGTGCAGCGGGCCAAGTGCTGGCAGGCCGAAGCGCCGGCGGACGAGCCGAGCGGAGAGGGGTCATAGGGGGCATAGGGACCGCTCCAGTCGTCCCGACGACCTTCATCTTCGGCAACGGCACCGCAACGAGGACAAGACGCAGCCAGGGGGATTAATCCATTGCACACCGGACACAACAAAAAGGGCACCCTCCTTCGCGAAACCGACGGTTAACACCGGGTTTGCGAAGTAGGATGCCCAATTTGTTTGCAAATCAAGATATTCGGGGGCTCCCCCTGACTCTATCCCCAAAAAGTGAAGCCTTCCTGCGAGGCCTATTCCGATTACTTCTCGGGGCCCCTGCTGCCGGGTTCACGCCACTTTCGGAGGAACGGGTTACAGCTTCATGTTGCTGCTGTGGCCAGGCGAAAGCTTGGCGTCCGGGTCGATATAGACTTTGGCGTTGTTGATCGCCGTCGGCGCTTCTCCGAACCCGACCGCGATCAGCTTGAGCTTGCCGGGATAGGTCGTGATGTCGCCCGCGGCGAAAATGCCCGGGATGCTCGACTCCATACGGGAATCCACGACGATGGAACCTCCGTCGATCTCCAGTCCCCATTCCGCGATCGGGCCCAAGGAGCTGACGAAGCCGAAATTGACGATTACCGCGTCGACTTCGTGCTCCGTTGCCTGGCCGGACTTGACGTCGGTCAGCGTCACGCGTTCGATCGAGCTTTCCCCGTGAAGCGCCGTGATCTCTTTCGGCGTTGCGAGGTTCACCTTCGAACGATGCAGAAGCTCTACGCTGTGCTCATGGGCCCGGAATTTGTCCCGCCGATGCACGAGCGTAACGGATTCGGCGATCGGCTCGAGCATCAGCGCCCAGTCGACGGCGGAATCGCCGCCCCCGCTGATGAGCACCCTCCGGCCTCGGAATTTCTCGAGATCCCCGACGAAGTAATGAAGGTTCGATTTCTCGTAGCGGGACGCCTCCGGCAGCTCCAACCGTCTCGGCTCGAAAGCGCCTACGCCTGCGGTAATAATGACGGCGCGTGCATGGATCGTGCCCGCATCGGTGACAATTTCAAACAAACGCTCTTCCTTCTTGACGACCTGCAGCACTTTCTCGCCCAGACGGATATCCGCTTGGAACAGCTCCATTTGCTTTTTCAGATTGTCGACCAGCTCCTGGGCCGTCACCTTGGGGAAGCCGGCGACATCGTAAATGTATTTTTCGGGATAAAGCGCTGCCAGCTGACCGCCGAGCTGGGGCATGCTTTCGATCAAGGCGACCGACATTTGCCGCATGCCGCCGTAGAAAGCCGCAAACATGCCCGCGGGACCTCCGCCGATAATCGCCACGTCAACGGCGGATGGTTGAGTGTTTGTCAAAGCCGAGTGCACCTCCGTAAATTTGCAAAAACTCTGTCTATTTATTTTTCCTCATTATAAGCTTGCGAAACGAACAAAGGAAGATTTTTTGTGGAGTCGTCCAAACAATATTGTGAAAATGAACCTTGAAACTTGGCGGAAAACTCGCTATGATTCTCCTTGTATGGGCTGAAAGAAGGCCAACGACGGACATTGTGTAATTTTTCACAAACAAAAGACAGACAAAACACAACGATTGGATGGGATTGCGATGAGCAGCATACCGAAAATTGTCATTCTGGGGGCCGGTTACGGCGGGATTCTAACCTCCCTTCGTCTCCAGAAGGAATTGAATTATAATGAAGCGGACGTCACGCTCGTCAATAAGCACGACTACCACTACATCACGACGCACCTGCACATGCCTGCCGCCGGAACGGACAACCCGGAGAACGCGCGGGTCAACATTTCGAAGCTGATCGACGAATTCAAGATCGATTTCGTCAAATCTACCGTCGTGCAGATCCGGCCGCAAGACCGCAAGGTCATCCTGGAAGACGGCACGCTGTCCTATGATTACCTGGTCATCGGACTCGGCGGAGAGCCGGAAACGTTCGGCATTCCGGGCATGGTTGAGAACGCCCTGAACATCCGGAGCATCAACTCCGTCCGTCTGATCCGCGAGCACATCGAATACCAATTCGCCCGCTTCAAGCGCGAACCGCACCGCACGGATTACCTGACGTTCGTCGTCGGCGGCGCGGGCTTCACCGGCATCGAATTCGTCGGCGAACTTTCCGACCGTATCCCCGAGCTGTGCAAGCAGTTCGACGTGGATCCCGCCCTCGTCAAAATCTACAATATCGAAGCGGCTCCGACTGCGCTGCCGGGCTTCGATCCGGAGCTCGTCGAATACGCGATGCAAGTGCTTCAGAAGAAAGGCGTCACCTTCAAGATCGGAACGGCGATCAAGGAATGCACGCCGGACGGCGTCATCGTTGGAGAGGGCGAAGAAATCAAGGCGCAAACCGTCATCTGGACGGGCGGCATCCGCGGCAACCGCCTGATCGAGGAAGCCGGGTTCGAAACGATGCGCGGACGCGTCAAAGTCGACGAATTCATGCGCGCTCCGGGCCACGAGAACGTGTTCATCCTGGGCGACAACGCGCTCGTGTTTAACCCGGAAGGCCGTCCGTATCCGCCTACGGCGCAAATCGCGATGCAGGCCGGCGTCAACTGCGCCCACAACCTGGTCGCGTCGATCCGCAACCAGCCGCTTAAGCCTTTCACGTACCTGAGCAAGGGCACCGTCGCCTCGCTCGGCAAAGGCGAAGCGATCGGCATCGCGTTCGGCAAGAAGTACAAAGGCCGCGTAGCCGCTTGGCTGAAGAAAGCGATCGACCTCCGCTACCTGTTCATCATCGGCGGCATACCGCTGATGCTGCGCAAAGGCAAATTCCTGTAATGAGACACTGCAGCGTGCAGGTGCGGGGCCTGTTGACCCGAGAGGAATTGGACCGGTACAACGCGCTGATGGAAGTGGGCTCTTATCTGGAATCCCAGAATCGGTACGATTTGTCGGCCATCGTGCAGGCCGAGGTGGACTTGCTTATCGTTCCCGCCATCGGACGGCTGAAGGAGAAAGGCCGCGAACGCGACCGGATGACGCAGGAATACCTGGAAGAGCAACGACGCGCGGAGTGGGAACGCCAGATGCGCGAAGCGGCAGATGAGGAATAATTCGAGAGCTGTACACTGACGGAATGGCGGCGCAGGGAGTTCATCCCCGTGCCGCCATTTCCCGTTCAAGCGCCGGATTTCCTACTGCAGGCCGATTTCAATCGGCATGAGGTATTCCGGGGTGATCTGCTATAGCGGCGGGGTAAGGCGAAGGCAGCTCCAGAGAGAGAAATCGGGGCTGACTCCAGGGGAATCGATCGTACCCCGGAACAGCCCCGAACGCTTGCTTAGAACCGAAACAGATCCGCCAAAGAATCGCGCGTCAAGCGGTTGCCGACATAGAACGATCCGAATTCGCCGAACCGCGCGCTGACCTCGTCGAAGCGCATTTCGTACACGAGCTTCTTGAACTGAAGCGCGTCGTCGGCGAACAGCGTGACGCCCCACTCCCAATCGTCGAAGCCGACGGAACCCGTGATGATTTGCTTGACCTTGCCGGCGTAGCCGCGGCCGATCATGCCGTGGCTGCGCATCATCGCCTTGCGCTCTTCCATCGGAAGCATGTACCAGTTGTCCTGCAGCAACCGCCTTTTGTTCATCGGATAGAAGCAAATGTGGTTCGTTTTGGGCAGGATGGGCTTCAAGCGGGCGGCGATTTCCGGCACCTGCATCGGATCGACTCCCGGCTGGCCCATATAGTTGCTCAATTCGACGACGCTTACATAGGAATAAGCTTTGCGGGTAAAGCGGGCGAAGGCGGATTTGTTGAAGGCCGTCTCGAAAGCGTTCAGCTCCTCCAAGGATTCGCGCAAATGCATAAACACGAGGTCGGCTTTCTGGCCGACGATCGAATAGAGGGCAAGGCTCCCTTCCTTGCGTTCTTCGACATCCTCGCACTTGGCCACGAAAGTCATCAAATCGGCCAATGCCTCATTCTTCTCGGCCGCGTTCGCTTGATTCCAAGCCGTCCAGTCGATTTCGCGAAAATCGTGAAGGGCGTACCAGCCCTCTAGGGTTTGAGCGGCTTCGCTCATTCGCACATCTCTCCTCTGATCAGTTATCGCTTTCCCCCATTGTAGCTTACGCTTACGAACGGGGGCAAACGGACGGGGCCGATTGTGCGGGTTTGTTCACAGCCTGTTCGTTTGACGCGCCTAAAACCGATCTTGTAAACTGTTGTTGAGTAAAGTTCCACTAGGGAGGACGTTCGTTCGTGCTCGAAATTTTGCAGGAAATCGTCGGTGCCTTGCTGTTCTTCGTGCTGCTGTTCGGCATCGGCTTCATATTGAACATGTTGATCAAAACGACCTGGCTGCCCGTCTGGCTGTGGGTGATCGTGTTCATTCCGCTCGGCGTTTGGCATTACTGGAAACCGGACACGACGCTCGGATCTTTCCTCGCGGTATGGATGCCGTCCATCGTCTCCAGCATCGCGGGTGCGGTCGTCAGCGGCTGGGCCATCCGCAAACTGCGCAAGGGCGGCTACAAGATGTTCTGACGCCGCGGAACGGGGGCGAAGCATGCTAAGCAAGGAACAAATCAGAATGGCGAAGTTCGGGCTCGTCGGATTGATGAATACGGGCGTGGATTTCGCCGTTTTTGTCACGTTGGTGTATGGTTTGGCTTTCCCTTCCGTTTGGGCTCAGGTCATCTCCTATGGTTGCGGAGTCGCCAGCAGTTATTTGCTGAACCGTAAATGGACATTCGCTTCCGGAGGACGGAGCAGTTGGAGCGAAATCATGCGGTTTGCTGTCGTAAACGGAGCTTCTTTCGGTTTGGCCACCGGCTTGCTGCTTGGCCTGGAGCAAGCGGGTTGGACGCCGGCGCTCGCGAAGGGGGCTTCGATCCTCATTTCAACCGCAGTGAATTATGCGGGAAGTCGTTATTGGGTGTTCCGGATGGAAAGCCGGGAAAATCGGGCAGGCTAAGGGATATCATCTTCACTGAGGTGAACCCGGCATGCCCCGAATCCGAGCGAATGGTATCGAGATGCACTATCACGTGCAAGGAAAAGGCTTACCCATCGTGTTTCTCCATCCACCCTGCATAGGAAGCCGAATCTTTACTTATTTGTCCAATGATTTATCCCAAGATCACAAGTCTCTTCTCTTCGATATGCGGGGTCACGGACAGAGCGGTACGTCCGGCGAGCGCCTCACCATTCCGCTGATCGCCCAAGATACTTGCCGATTGATGGATGCGCTCGATATCCCCTCTGCGTACCTATGCGCTTATTCCGTGGCGACGATGGCTGCGCTGGAAGCCCTGCATGCGCATCCGGAACGGTTCCGCGGGGCGATCCTGATGGGAGGGGCGGCTCAAGTTACCGGATGGAAGACGAGAGCGAAGCTGAGGCTGGGGAGGATTGCCGGGCGATGGCGGTTGAAGGAGCTGCTCTCATTGCCGATTCTGTGGAGCAATTCCGACCGAATCGAAACGTTCCGCCGATTGCGAAAGGAAACGACGGCGGGTGACGTGGCGAAATGGGCCGAATATTTGGAAGGCGCACGCCAATATTCCGCCGTGGGATACCTTGCGGAAATCAGACAGCCCGTCTTGCTGTTATGCGGGGAGAAAGACCGGGAATTCAAGACCTATATGAAAATTTTGCAAAAAGGACTTCCGTTGGCCTCGATCGCTTACGTCCCCGGAGTCAAACACACGCTGCCCACCCATGCGGCCCATGAGGTGGCGCCGATCATCCGGGAATGGATCAAAGCGCTGGAAGGCGAGGGACCGACGGAAGTAAAGCAAGGGCTGCCCTCTTTTGAAGTTGCCCCGCTTGTCCAAACGGATGATTCCGAACAACCAAAATATGAGTAAACGATACAAACGAAGGAGCTGCGATTCCTTCGTTTTTTTTCATAAAGGCAAGTTTCAGAAATTGTTTATCGGAACATGATATGCTTTCATTAATTTGTACGATCGAAAGTTTATTATCGGCAGCCGAAATTTAGGAGGATTCATGGAATGCGTTCCCTTAGAATGAAATCATTGGTCTTTCTTACATTGATCTTGATCGTTGCTTCTGGAGGTCTTTATTACTATTTAACCAATAAACCGGTGAACAATACGACGCCTGTAACTTTGGATGACCTGACGATACCGGCCAAAACGGGAAAACAATATCTGCAAACTTTCCGCGACGGAGCTTGGAGAGATTTGTTGATCAAAGGAGTCAACATGGGGGTGTCCAAGCCTGGGCATTTTCCCGGGGAAATGGCGATCACGAAAGAAGAGTATTTGCGATGGTTTCAAGAAATCGGTGCGATGAACGCGAACGTGATTCGGATCTACACGCTTCACCCGCCCGCTTTCTATGAGGCTTTCGCGGAATACAACGCAAAGGCGAAACAACCTCTCTATCTGATTCATGGGGTATGGGTCGACGAGGACGAGATGGTGGCTTCGCAAGATGCATTCAATCAAGAGAACACGAAAGAGTTCGCCGACGAAATTCGCAGAACAGTAGATGTCATTCACGGGAATGCCGATCTCTCTTCCCGGCCGGGACATGCATCCGGTATCTATAAGTCGGATATATCCAAATACGTACTGGGATGGATGCTGGGCGTCGAATGGGACCCGGCAATGGTCGATTCAACGGATCATAAACACAATGGAATGGCGGATTTCAGCGGTACTTATTTCCAAACGAAAAACGGGTCGCCTTTCGAGATTTGGCTTGCCGGCATCATGGAAGATACCGTTGCATACGAGACGGAACGGTATAAGTGGCAAAGGCCGATCAGCTTCACGAACTGGGTCACGACCGATTTGTTGCGCCATCCTTCCGAACCGAATCGGGAAGAGGACATGGCCACGGTGGATCCGAATAAAATCCTGGAAAAACCCGCTTTCATCGGAGGTTATTTTGCTGCCTATCACGTATATCCCTACTATCCCGAATTTTTGAATTACGAGGAGAAGTATAAAGAGTACGTCGATTTTCGCGGCAAGAACAACAGCTATGCCGGCTACCTTCATGATTTAAGGCAAGCTCATCGCATGCCCGTCGTTGTTGCCGAATTCGGGGTGCCTTCTTCGAGGGGAATCGCGCATCGTAACGTATATGGATGGAATCAAGGCAATCACAACGAAACCGAACAGGGCATGATCGATGCCGGTTTGTATGAAGACATCTATCATGAAAAAATGGCGGGAGGTATCGTCTTCAGCTGGCAGGACGAATGGTTTAAACGAACTTGGAACACGATGGACTACGATGACAGCGAGCGTCGTCCATTCTGGTCCAATGCGCAGACGGGAGAACAGCAATTTGGCTTGCTCAGCTTCGATCCTGGAACCGAAGAACATGCGATGTACGTCGATGGAGAAACCGATGATTGGGAGAAAATCGGATCCTTGCCGGTAATGACGGAAAAGGATGGAAGCCTGCTGGAAGGAGCGGATCCTCAAACCGGCGTGAAACGAGTGTTCGTTACCAGCGATGAGCGTTACGTTTATTTCCGCTTGGATCTTGCGCAAAAAGGGTCCCCGTTCGATTGGGCCAAGGAGAATATCATGCTGTTGCTGGATACGGTCCCGAATCAAGGGCAACATCAGATTCCAGGCGGATCCGGGATCACGACGGATGCGGGAATCGATTTCGCGATCGATCTGAAGGGCAAAGAGTCATCCCGCATATGGGTCGATAGTTATTACGACACGAATTATTTCGTTTATGGCCAAACATTGAACATGATGCCTAAACTTGACTACCCGAGCAAAAAGTCAAATGGCATTTTCCACAAGATGGATCTGGTATTGAACAAACCGCTTACGATTCCCAATGTGAAAGGCGGCAATTTGAAGCTTCCGCTTGAAACGTTCGAAACCGGCCGACTGCGGTTCGGCAACGGGAATCCGAACAGCGCCGGATTCGATTCGTTGACGGATGTAGCCGTGAATGAGAAAGAGTCGATCATAGAACTCCGCATTCCTTGGCAATTGATGAATATGAGAGACCCAAGTACCCTTCAAGCAATCGGAGACTTGTGGAAAGACGGCATCTCTGCCAGTGAAAAAATCAAAGGGTTCAAAATCTCATTGGTTTCGTACAAGCCGGATTCTTCAACATTGGATTCACCCGGTGGGGCCGATATCCAATTTACTTACCCGCAAACGAAAAACGGGACGCTGGACGCGAGCGGAATGTATACCTATTCATGGAACGGCTGGGATCTTCCGAAGTATCATGAAAGGTTGAAGCAGTCTTACGGCATCATGAAGGATTTGTTCGGGAGTTTGCAGATCCAGTCCAAACCATAAAGGCTGTGTTCAACTCATGAAGCGAACCGCTTGGAGGACGTTAATCGTTTTGTGTTGCTTTATATTGGCCCATTCCGGTCATCAGATTACCCGCGCAAAACAGATGGAGGAAACTTCGAACTTCAATCCGGCTTCCGCTCAAAGCCGGGCTCTTGCATGGCTGCAACGACAATTGGATCTTGCAGACCAAGACATCGAGATCGAATTCGATTCCGACTACGGTTATGAATATACGGGGAACGTTTCCGGACGGGTTCATTTGGGTTCCGGTGAAAAACCGGAAGATTACGAAGTCCAAATCTTTTCCGTGACGGACATCCCGTATCTGCAAGCGAAAGTTCCTCTTGGGCGCGACGGCCAATTTTCTACGCGCAAGCTTACGGAGGTACTGGGCATCGATTTTTCCGGCATATTTTCACCCGTTCGAGAAGGGGTTAAGGTTGCCAAAGTGGTGCGGATTCAAGACGGGAAAATCATGGGGAGTACGGAGCGTCCCGCTTACCGTCTTATCCGTTCGTACAGGATTCCCGAGGACGATCCTTTTTCCCAACAAGGGTTGGAAACCCGCAGTTGGATTTATGACGATGCTTTGGCGGTTATCGCTTTTTCGCTGTCTGGGGATCGCAAACGGGCTTCTTCGATTTTGGACTCCCTTTCTCAACTGCAACGTTCGGACGGCTCATTGGACATGTCTTACGACATTTATAAGGGTGAAATTAGTCCGTTGATAAGGAGCGGTTCGCTCGCATGGGTGGGTTATTCGGCACTAAAATACGAGCTTGTCACGAAAGACAAGAAGTATCGGAAATTCGCCATTCGCATTGCCGACTATCTCCTCACCCAGCAAAACAAGAAAACCGGCAGCATCAGGGGAGGGCCGGACGTCAAGTGGTATTCGACAGAGCATAACATCGACTGTTTCTTTTTCTTTAGGGAGTTGTCTCTCCTTACGAGAGAAACCCGGTTTGAACGTGCGGCCGAATCCGTGAAAGAAGCCTTGTTGAATTTCCATTGGTCAGCGAAAGAAAACAGGTTTTTCCAAGGGGTCGATGACCCTGCGGGAGCATTGGACACGAATTCCTGGGGTGGAATTTTCTTATTGGCCATAGGAAGAACGGACTTGTTGCAAGGTGCAATGAATTACTTGTCAAAATTCAAGGTCGATTCATCCGCTATGACTCATAGCAACAGCAGAAACAGCTATAACATGACCTTCATGACGAATCTACCTCTTTCCGGATATAAGCCTTACCTTGATAACGAGCATTACCCGGGTGCGCCGGATATCATTTGGACGGAAGGCACTTGGGGCGTAATCAATCTCATGCAGCGCCAGCAATTGGATACCTGGCCGCTCATACGCTCGATGTTCGCGATTCAATCCTCAGATCCCGAAGGCGGACTGGTCTACGCGAACCGCGGAGCGGCTCAGGAACCTTTCGAGTTCCATGTTTGGCCGGCTGTCGCCGCCACGGCATGGCAATATTTTACGCTCCGCGGAGCCGGAAGCATTTGGTAGTCCGCCATCTTTTCAGTTGTACAGATTTTGTTCAGTTTTCGATGTTATGATGAAAATAGTTCTATCATACTACTTTATTTACCTTGTTGATGTTTTATAGGCAAATTGGAGGATTTCATCATGTCTATGGCAAATTTGTCGAATAAATCAGATTCTTCTACTTCTTACGTTATCCTGGTTGCCGGCTGCAGCCACGATATCGCAGGAGTTTTGTCGACCGTGTTCAGCAATAACGGTTGGGAAACCCATACGGCTATAGAAGCCGAGCAAGTAGGGAAGGTGTACTTCGAAACGAAACCGGATTGCGTGGTACTGGGTAGCCTATGGCATGAAACCGAAGATTGGATCGATATTCGGGACTATGCCCATTCCGAGTCGGTTCCCATCATTTTCATCGATGATTCCAATTCAAGCGAGTACCGAATTCGCGGCTTCAACTTCGGCGCGAATGATGTACTGGGGATGCCTCTGATTCCCGAAGAGGTTGCGGTTCGGGTTCAAAGGCAGTTGGAAATCAGAACGCGGTTTCAGGAAGCAACGTTGATCGATACCCTCTTCGGCGTTTACAAACGGAAGTATTTTTTCATTGAAGCCGAACGGCAGCTTGGCGATTTGCGCAGAACGCGCGATCCTTTCACGGTGGTCGTGTTCGAGCTTGACCGTTTCCGGGAATTAAACGAGACGTACGGGTATAAGGAAGGCATTCGGGCAATCCGCGACTTGGGACGATTCATAAACGGACGCATCCGCAATACGGATGTTCTGATTCATGCGGAAGACGAGAAATTTATCCTGATTCTGCCGAGAACCTACACGGCCAACGCCGTACCCTTAATCCAAAGGCTTCAGCAGGAGTTTTCCGCGGAACTCGCTGACGCGGTGAACGGGACCTACAGCCGTTCTTTTTCGGCAGGTCTATTGGAAGTGGTAGACAGCGACTGGAAACCGGGCAATTGTTTGGATATGGCAGTCAAGGCCCTTGAGAAAGCCAAAGCCGAAGGCTCGAACGCCACTCATGTATTTTCTTTGGCACAAGATCAGGAGCAAGGTTGGAGAAGGAAGTTGAATGTTGCCGTCATTGACGACGATGAATTAATCCGTAATTTGTTGGAATCCCGGCTGCAAGACTTGGGAGGTCAACAGTTGGATTTAAACGTGAAGTGTTTTGTTGACGGAGAAGATTTCTTTGGAAACGCTTGGCACAAACAGCCAGGACAATTTCTCGTTTTGTTGGATCGGAATATGCCGAGAATGAACGGCATGGAAGTTCTTCGAAAGTTGAGGCTTCACTACGACCGATCACGTTATTTGGTCATGATGTTGACGGTCGTCAACACGGAAGCCAGCATATCGCAAGCGATCGAGTCCGGAGCAGACGATTACATGACTAAGCCCTTCAGTTTAATCGAGCTCGAATCGCGAATCATGAGGTTGATTAAGGGGAAGAGAAGATGAACAATAGCCTGATCATCGTGCTTTGGGCAGGATTGACGTTGCTAAGTGTTCTAACGCTCATCTTCATCTATTTGTTCATCAAAAAAACGATTAGCAACCGCTACGAGATGCGCAAAAAGAAGTTGTTGGAAGATTACCACAAGAGCGATTCCGTTCTGGAACGGTATCTGCGTACCGGACATATGGAAAGACGCATGGTTTTGGGCAGCGCCGTGGAATATGAGGCCATGCAAGAATACTTCGTGAAAAGAATCCAAGTCGTCAACGAGGAAGAGCATCAACGGATCCAACTGTTTTTTCAACAGCATCTGGTAGATCATTACCGCAAACGGCTATCGAGCCGGCGATATAACCAGAGAATCAGTTCATTGCTGTACATTGAACGCTTTAATTTGCGGGAGCTTCTTCCCGATCTGGAGAACCTGCTGAGCAAGAAGATCGGAGATGTTGAAAAATATGCCGTCCTTCGTGTAATGGCCGGACTTCAGTCCGAACGGATTATTGAAATCATGATGGATCCCACCCAAAATCTTCCCGATTATGTATGCCGACAACTCCTGTACCCACTTAACATGAACCTGATGGAACGATTTATCGCCGGATTCGACCAATGTCCTCCCTCTCTTCAAGACAACTTGCTGGACATTCTTAGGATTCGGAATGAACGTTCTCTCGCATTCCTGCAGATGTTGGAGCTGCTGGTCAATTCCGAACGGGAAGAGTTGCGGATCAGAGCGATTAAGGCGTTGGCGAGTTTCGGATACGCATCGAAACAGGGGTTGCAGCGCATCGAAGAATCATTGGATCATTGGGATGCCAAGTCGTGGCAGGAGAAGTTGATGCTTACGAAATTGATGGGAAGCATCAAATCCGGTCCTTTTTTAGAGAAGCTGCAGGAATTGATTTCCGACCGTTCCTTCATGATTCGATCGGAGGCGGCAGCATCCATTCTTCTGTATAAGGACGGGGTGCAAATATTGCGCAAGATCGAGGCATCCCATGAGGATCGGTTTGCCCAAGATATTGCCAAGGAAATGTTGAAGAGGGGAATATCTTAAATGAACGGTTGGTTGGAGTTCGGGTATGAATTCTTTTTCTGGTTTAACCGTATCGTATTTTTTTACATCATAGCCGTGGTTTTCGTATATTTGGTGTTGTTTCTTACCTCTGCTTTTAATTTACGCAAGCAAATCGGTATCCCCGAGATGCAATACGATGAAATGTTGACGACGAAATTCGCCCCGCCTCTCTCCATCATCGTTCCCGTCTACAACGAAGAAATTGGAGCGGTATACAGCATACGTTCCCTGCTTGGGATCAATTATTCCCAATATGAAGTCATCGTCGTAAACGACGGATCCAAGGATAACTCGCTCGAAACGATCATCAAAGAATTCGACATGTTCGAAATGCAGGAAAAAATCGTCTGGACGGGTTTGAAAAAAGGAACGAAACCGGTACGGAAAGTCTACGGATCTCGTCTTCATTCGAATCTTTTCCTGCTCGACAAAGAGAACGGCGGCAAAGCGGATGCATTAAACGCGGGGATATTAATGTCGAAATATCCTTACTTCGTATCCATTGACGGAGATACGATTCTGGATACGAACGCCATCATGAAAGTGATGAAACCGATCATCGAAGCGAAGCCGGGCGAAGAAATCATCGCGTCCGGAGGAAGCGTCGGCATTGCCAATGGCAATCGGATCGATCGCGGCTACCTGAACAGCGGAAAGGTCAGTCTCGTCCGACATCCGTTGGTTGTCATGCAGGTCATTGAATATATCCGTGCATTTCTCATGGGGAGAATGAGTTTAAGCCGTTACAACATATTGCTCATTGTTTCCGGAGCATTCAGCGTCTTTCGCAAAGACTGGGTGATCAAAGCCGGAGGTTACGATACCGAAACGGTCGGCGAAGATATGGAATTGGTCGTTCGTCTGCATAGATTGATCAGGGAAAACAAAAGCAAAGCCAGAATTGCGTTCTTGCCCGACCCGGTATGCTGGACTGAGGCTCCGGAAAGCCTTTCCGTCCTGTACAACCAGCGGAAACGCTGGCATAAAGGTTTGTTCCAGAGTTTATATCGGCATAAGAAAATGATGTTGAATCCGAAGTATGGCGCCATTGGCATGCTGGCATTCCCCTATTTCTTTTTTATCGAATTTTTGGGACCCGCCATCGAGTTGCTCGGCTATTTTGTCGTCATTTTCGGTCTCTGGTTCAACTTGATCAACATTCCTTATGCGGTTCTATTTTCTCTGGTTATGATCATATACGGTTCATTCTTGTCCATGGGCGCGCTGCTGTTGGAAGAGTGGAGCCAGAGGAAGTACAAAAAGCTGTCGGACTTTTTCCGTTTATTCGTATACGCGTTAACGGAGTCGTTCTGGTACCGCCCGCTCATGAGCATTTCCCGAATGCACAGCCTGTTTGAGCTTGGACGCCGCAAGCGCGGAGAATGGGGCAGAATGACGCGCAAAGCCGGAGTTCTCCATCATCAGGAAGAAGTACCTGCCCAGCCAAAGTAAATCGTATTCCATGCACGGTCTTTCCTAAGGTCCGTGTTTTTTGTTCCATTCGTTCTGTCTCCACCAAGTTGCGAATTATGGTACAATAATAGAACTCATCTAAGGAAAAGAGTTGTCCTTTTCGCGATGCACGTGTCTAACGTTCTGGAATTCACGGAGAATCATCGTTTTTTCGTTTATCGTGATTTCGCCCTTAGCGCGCTGGACCGGAAACTGTTCGTTTCCTTGTACCAGCCGATCGTGGGGGCTCTTTCGTCTGCACTCTACCATCTTCTCTATCAGAAAAAGACGGAAGAAGAAATCGGATATAGCGCATTGGAACCTCAGCGCCGTTTGTTCCTCGGGCTTGGTGTCGAGATGAACGCTCCGGGACGAAAATCCTTGGCCGAGGCCGCTTCCCGTCTGGAAGCGGTAGGGCTTATGCAATCCTATCGCCATTACAATCCGTTAACGGAAGAATCGGTTTACGAATATTCGCTGATCCGTCCTCTCGGGACGGAAGAGTTTTTCGCCAATCTTCATCTTACTTTGTTGCTTAGGGATAAAATTGGCAAACCCGCCGTTTTGGAACTCCGCCAGGGAGGAGTCCGCGAACTCCCTCCGGAGCTTTCCCGTTTCGTGAACCGCGAGGAAGTGACAGTGCCATTCTACGAATTGTTCCATGTGGGGATGGGACAAGTCGACCCCGATTTGGAACCGAGTTGGACAGAGAATGCGGCTGCCTTCGAACGGTCGCCGGGTCCGGCGCTGTCGGAACGCATCCGGCACGCCGACATGCTCCTGCGGTTTCCGCGGGGATCGGCGAACCGCCGCTTGGTGGAGAGCCTGGGCCGCGCGCCGGAGTCGATGGCCCAAATCAACTATTTGGCGTATAAGTACGATTTGGACGTGCCGGAGATTTGCCGTCTTCTAGACGAAGACGGAATATTCGAAGCCGACGGCGCGCTGCGGTGGGAAGAATTGAATCGCCGCGCCCATTCGGTTTACCGCCAGGATCGCAAGCGGGAGGAAGAGAGGGAACGTTTCTTGGCGCGGGGCGAAACGCGGCTCGCTGCGGAAGCCGGAGAACCGCCTGCGGACGCGGGGATCATCGCGCCTCTGGAAGTTCCCGAACGGCTCGCCGGGGAAGTCGCGCCGGACCAATATATGTCCTTGCTGAGACGGGAGCCATACACCCGCGTGCTGGGACGGCATTTTCCCGGAGCGGTTCCGGACTCGTTCATGCGCATTTTCGAGCGGATCGACTTGAATTACAAGCTTCCCGAACCGGTGATCAACGTGCTGATCCACTACGTTTTCGGCATGAAGCACGCCCAGCGTCTGACCCACGCCTTCATCGATTCGATCGCTTCCAACATGCTGGCGAAAGGGATCGACACCTTCGATCGCGCGGTCGCCTACATACGGGAACAGCAAAAGCTGAACGAGACGCTCGAGCGGCGCCGCAAATCGGAGGATGGAGGGAGCGCCCAAGCGCCATCCCGCGGCAAGCAGCCGCAACGGCGCAAACCTGCGATGCCCGTCGTCGAGGATAAGGGGCCCGCCAAGCCGGTCTCCCCGGAAGAACGCGAGAAGATGAGGGAACTTGTCCGAAAGTTGAAATACGAGCAATAAAAAAGAGCCTTCGTTGGCGGAAAGGAATCGGAGATGGAATCGCTCAGAGACGCTTTACGAGGTTGGACGCTTCCGGAATCCGCCATCGATCCCGTGAGGCTTGCGTCCGAAGTGCTGGCCGATCCGCTGGTCGTGAAGCTGAGGGAACGTTACCCGGCAATGGACGAATCGGTGCTTCGGGCCAATTTGAACCGGCTGTACCAGATGTCCAAGGAATACCACAACTGCAAAAACTGCCCAGGGCTGGAACGTTGTCCGAACGACATGCAAGGGCACTCCACGGGGCTGGTCTGCACGGAAGTTGGAGGCCGCTGGCAAATTGTCGACCAGAAGATCCCTTGTGCCTTGTGGGTTCAATACGAGCAGCAAGTTCAGCTGCGGCGACGCATCACCTGCCTCTTCGCGGACGATTCGCTTTTCGGGCAGTCGTACGATGAAGATGAGATGTTCAATCTGGATGATGACCGTTCCGTGGCGGTGCATGATATCGCGGCTTACGTCGCTCTGACGAAGCGGGATGGCCTTCAGAAGAACGGCTTGTATTTGATGGGGGATTTCGGTACAGGCAAAACGTATTTGGCCGGTTACCTGCTTCAGAAACTCGCGAAGGAAGGCTACAACGGCGTGATCGTTTACATGCCCGAGTTCGTGGAAGACGCCAAAGCGCTTATGATGGAGCCGCAGAAGCTGAAGGAAACGATCACGCTGATGAAGGAAACGGATTTGCTCGTATTCGACGACATCGGCGCGGAGAACTTAAGCCCCTGGGTGAGGGACCACGTGCTCGGCGCGATTTTGAACCACCGGATGAACCGGAAGCCGACGTTCTATACGTCCAATCACGATTTGGACGCTCTCGAGCGGCATTTCAGTTTCACGCACAAAGAAGGCGAAGAGCTGCACAAAGGCCGCCGGCTGATGGACCGGATCCGGCCGTTCGTCAGCACTGTGCACGTTCGCGGACGGAACCATCGGGGGGGCTGAGCCTCGGGTCGCCGGGTGACGAATCGAGGTTCCCGAGGCTTGTCTCCAGCCGGTCCCACTGAGCCGCCGTCCAGATCATTTCCTGCTGAAAACGCCGCGGAGCCGTGCTCCAGGAAGCCGCGGGCGACCGAATCCACCAGAACGATTCGATGAGCCAGCAGCGCCGCACCGCATGTAGAAGTCCGCCGCCGGGAAGCGGCCGGATTTGGCGATACCCTTCGGCGAACGCGGCGGCGGCGTCTCTCCGAAATTCTCCTCCCGCTAACGCGCAAGACAGGACGGCTCTGCCGAGATCGAGAGCCGGATACGCGTACCGGACCCTGTCGAAATCCACGATGGCGGTCAGCCGGTCCGGTTCGAACAGGATATTCTCCGTCCACAAATCGAGATGCGACCAACCCGGCTCGTCCGGCGGCCAGGATTCGAGGTCCAGCCGGTCGATGATCTCTTTCTGCACCTCGAGCGCTTCCAGGATATCGGGTGCCGCCGAGGCGCTCGCAACCTCTGTCCGTCTTTGTTCCCAATTTTGCTTCCACTCGTCCGGATCCAGCTTCCAGACGGGTTCCTTCGGCGCAATCGCCAGAGGGAGGCCGCCCGGCAGACCTCCGTCGTTCCACACGCGGTGCATTTCCCCGGCCGCGATGCCGAGCGAGTGCATTTGCTTCTCCGTCACCCGGCCAGGGCGAACGTTATCGCCCGGGCAGCAAGTCATGACGACGTACTTCCTTCCGGACGGTGTTCGGTGCAAGTATCCCTGTTCCTCGTTTCCGAGCAGCTCGGGGCACGGGCCGCCCGAACGGAAGTACGCCATCTGCATTCGGAGCGCCTGGGCGATTTCGTCCCAGACGGTGTCGGGAAACTTCCCGTAACGATCCGGGTGGAAGCTCTTCGCAAACCATTCTCCCCGGTTCGTGCGCAGGATCCACTTTTCGTTCAGATATCCCCGGCGGATCGGCCGCGCCTCATCGACGCGAAGCCCGAACCGGAGGCGGATCTCCTCCTGGATTTCCTCCAGCTTGTCGCAGCTCATCTGTCACCTCGAACGATCTCGAACGCATTTTCAACGCCTCCATTGTACCATTTTCGATAACCTTTACGGCGAACTTCTATGGACCCCCACAGAAAAAAATAGATTTATACATTTTTCTTATCGGATTGATTGACAAATCGCTAGGCCCTCGTTTATCATGACTTCAATACCAACTAAATAGGTGGGAATTGTCAGTTTAAGTGACCGGACAGCCGGAGCGAGAGACAGGAATTCCTCCCCAATCCAACCATCAGGGGTGTTTCATCATGAAACAGAAGAAAAGGGTCCTCATTCCGCTCATCTCCGCGCTGCTGCTGTCGCTGCTGCTGTCCGCTTGCGGCGGTTCGAACAACGGCCAGGCGGCTGGAAGCAGCCAAAGCGCCAGCCAGGCGGCGAGCCCTTCGGCGAGCTCGTCCGAAAACGGAAGCAGTACGGCGAAAGCGCCGGAACCGGTCGAGCTTCTGAACGTATCCTACGACCCGACTCGCGAACTGTACGAGGAGTACAACAAAAGCTTCGCGGAATATTGGAAGCAGCAAACCGGCCAGACCGTGACGATCAAGCAGTCCCACGGCGGTTCGGGCAAGCAGAGCCGGGCGGTCATCGACGGCCTGGAAGCCGACGTCGTCACGCTGGCGCTGGCCTACGACATCGACGCCATCGCCCAGAAAGGTCTCATCAAAGCCGATTGGCAGAAATCGTTCGACGATAACAGCACGCCGTATACCTCGACCATCGTTTTCCTCGTGCGCAAAGGCAATCCGAAAGGCATCAAGGACTGGGACGACCTGATCAAGGACGGAGTCCAGGTAATCACGCCGAATCCGAAGACGTCGGGCGGAGCGCGCTGGAACTACTTGGCGGCATGGGGTTATGCGGCCGGCAAGTACAACAATGACGAGACGAAAATCAAGGCCTTCATGACGAAGCTGTTCAAAAACGTGCCCGTTCTCGATTCCGGAGCCCGCGATGCGACGAATACGTTCGTGCAGCGGAAAATCGGCGACGTGCTGCTCGCCTGGGAGAACGAAGCGCATCTAGCCCTCAAGGAATTCGGCGACGAATACGAAATCGTCACCCCGTCCCTCAGCATCCTGGCGGAGCCTCCGGTCGCCGTTAACGACAAGGTGGTTGACAAGAAGGGGACCCGCGAGGTCGCCGAGGCTTACCTGAAATACCTCTACAGCGAACAAGGGCAGGAAATCGCGGCCAAAAACTTCTACCGCCCGCGCCTGCAGTCCGTTGCCGATAAGTACAAGGATCAATTCCCGCAACTCCATCTGCTTACCATCGACAAGGATTTCGGCGGCTGGCAGGAAGCCCAGAAGAAGCATTTCGCGGATGGAGGCGTGTTCGACCAAATCTATGCGCCGGGGTCCTGACCGCAGGCCCGGCATGAGGAGATCACCCGGGATATGGCACAACAAACTCGCAATCCAAGCCGGCTGTTGCCGGGATTCCGTCTTACGATGGGATTTACGACGCTCTATTTGAGCCTCGTCGTCCTCATTCCGCTCGCGGCGCTCGCGATCAAATCCGCCGGTCTCCCGCCTTCCCAATGGTGGGATACCGTCACGGCGCCCCGGGTGCTGGCTTCTTACAAAGTCAGCCTCATGACCTCGTTCTTCGCCGCCGTCGTCAACCTGGCGTTCGGGCTGCTGCTCGCCTGGGTGCTCGTCCGGTACCGGTTCCCCGGCAAACGGATCGTCGACGGCCTGGTGGATTTGCCTTTCGCGTTGCCCACGGCCGTGGCGGGAATCGCGCTGACGACGATCTATGCGCCGAACGGATGGATCGGGCAGCTGGCGCAGCCGTTCGGCTTGAAGATCGCTTATTCGCCGCTCGGCATCACGATCGCGCTCATTTTCATCGGCCTGCCGTTCGTCGTCCGGACCGTGCAGCCGGTTCTGCAGGACCTGGAGTCCGACACCGAGGAAGCGGCCGTGCTGCTCGGCGCATACCGATGGCGTTCCTTCCGCAGGGTCATCCTGCCGCAGCTGATCCCCGCGCTGCTCACGGGGTTCGCCCTCGCCTTCGCCCGGGGGATCGGCGAATACGGGTCCGTCGTGTTCATTTCCGGCAACATGCCGATGAAGACCGAGATCGCGCCTCTGCTCATCATCACGAAGCTGGAACAGTACGAATACGGCCAGGCGGCGGCCATTGCCGTCGTGCTGCTTCTCCTCTCCTTTGTGCTGCTTCTGCTCATCAACCTGCTGCAGCGGTGGGCGGGCCGCCGCCTGCACTCGGCGTAAAGGGGGGCGGAAACATGGCCGGAATCGTAACGAATCCGGGTGCCGGCAAAGCGCAGGCCGCGGTTCCGGAACATTTGACGGAATCCCGTCCCGTGAAGTACCTGCTGATCGGGATCGCGCTGCTGTTCGTCGCGCTGATCGTCGTGCTGCCGATGGTCACCGTACTGAGCCAAGCGTTCAGTAAGGGCTGGAGCTCGTACGTCTACGCGCTGAAGGACCCCGACGCCCTCGCGGCGCTTCGTCTCACGCTGACGACGGCCCTCCTCGCGGTGCCGCTCAATTCGCTGTTCGGGCTCGCCGCGGCCTGGGCGATCACGAAATTCAAGTTTCGCGGCAAAAACCTGCTGATCACGCTGATCGACCTGCCCTTCGCGGTGTCGCCCGTCATCAGCGGCCTGATCTACGTCCTGCTGTTCGGGGCGCAAGGCCTTCTCGGACCGTGGCTTCAGGAGCACGATATCCACATCATCTTCGCGACCCCCGGCATCGTGCTGGCCACCATGTTCGTGACGTTTCCGTTCGTGGCGCGCGAGCTGATTCCGCTCATGGAGGCGCAAGGCGTGTTGGACGAGGAAGCGGCGGTCAGCCTGGGCGCCCGCGGCTGGCGCGTATTCCGCCGCGTGACGCTGCCGAACATCAAATGGGGCCTTCTGTACGGGATGATCCTGTGCAACGCGAGGGCAATGGGGGAATTCGGCGCCGTATCCGTCGTCTCCGGCCACATCCGGGGCGAGACGAACACGCTTCCGCTCCATATCGAGATCTTGTACAACGAGTACCAGTTCACTTCGGCGTTCGCGGTCGCCTCCTTGCTCATGCTGCTGGCAGTCGTGACGCTGATTGCGAAGTCGATTCTGGAGAGGCGCATGAGCGGACACGGCGGCTGAACCTGAAACATGCGGTCACGCAAATGATGAAGGAGGGGATCTCGATGGCGAAACGCGTGGAATGGAACGAGGAGTGGCTGGAGAGGATCAAGGATGCCGTTGCGGGACTGTCGTACGGTACGGTGCAAATCGTCGTCCACGACGGACGGATCGTCCAGATCGAGAGGACGGAGCGGTTTCGCTACGAGCCTTCCGCCGAAAGCCGCAACGCCTCGCCCCCGCAAGCGGCCAAGTAGGAAGCAGGGATTTTGCGAATGAAAAAACGCACCGCCGGCGCCGGAATCGGCATCGGGGTGCGTTTTCGTCGTGGATCAAGACCGTTTACGAAATGATGGCTTTCACGATGACCGCCGCGGCGAACACGACGACCATAAAGCCGAACATGACGGTGAATCCCATCGCGGTATCTTGAAAGTCGTCGCGGGGTTCTTCGTTCACGTGCAGGCGGGGGTCACGAACGTTATCCATGGGAAGCCTCCTGGTCAAACTTCATTACCCCTAGTATACCCAACATCGCTTTTTGTTGTAAAGGATTGCGATCGTGACAAGTTTGCGACAAAGCGGCGGTTTCCGGGAGCCACGGCTTCCGTCGTGTGCTACAATGGAGATCGGGAGGCGGCCGCGCGAGGTTCTGCTCCCGCCTGCTATGATTCGGAGAGGGAGGAACCTTCCCGCTATGGATACGGAAACGACACTGTTCCCGGACAGGGAGAAGGCGATGGAGAACATCCGCCGCAAGCTAGCGCTGCTTCCCGATCAACCGGGCTGTTATTTGATGAAGAACGGCGAAGGCAAGATCATCTACGTCGGCAAGGCCAAAGTGCTCAAAAACCGCGTTCGCTCCTATTTCAACGGAAGCCATGACGGCAAAACGCAGAAGCTCGTCTCGGAAATCCGGGATTTCGAATATATCGTCACCGCGAGCAATACCGAGTCGCTTATTTTGGAGTGCAACTTGATCAAGCAGCATTATCCGCGGTACAACGTGCTGCTGAAGGACGACAAATCGTTCCCTTACTTGAAAATCACGCACGAAGAGCATCCCCGTCTCGAGGTGACGCGGCGGATCGTGAAGGACAGGGCCAAGTATTTCGGCCCGTACCCGAACGCCTTCGCGGCGCAGGAGACGAAGAAGCTGCTGGACCGGCTGTACCCGCTGCGCAAATGCCGCACGCTGCCGGACAAGGTATGCCTGTATTACCATTTGGGCCAGTGCGTGGCGCCCTGCGAGTACCCGGTGCAAGCTTCCGAGTATGACCGGATGATCGGGGAAATGACGCGTTTCCTGAACGGCGGGCACACCGAGATCAAAAAAGAACTGCAGCGCAAAATGGCGGAGGCGGCGGAGGAGCTGCAATTCGAGCGCGCGAAGGAGTACCGTGACCAGATCGCGGCCATCGAGGCGCTCATGGAGAAGCAGACGATCAACCTTCATGACCATCAGGACCGCGACGTCTTCGGCTACGCCGTGGATAAGGGATGGATGTGCGTGCAAATCCTGTATATGAGACAGGGGAAAATGGTGCAGCGGCACGTGTCCGTCTTTCCTTATTACGGCGACGCCTATGACGATTTTCTCAGCTTCGTGACGCAGTATTACAGCGACAATCCGGCGCTGCCGCGGGAGATGCTGCTCCCCGAGCGAGAGAATTCGTCCGACGAAGAAGAAGTGTGCGAGTCTCTGCGCAAGTGGCTGAACATCAAAGCCGCGGTACCGAAGCGGGGGACGAAGAAGTCGCTCGTGACGATGGCGTGCGACAATGCGCGCGTGGCGCTCGAGGAGAAATTCCGGCTCATCGAACGGGACCAGGAGCGCAGCGTGAAAGCGGCGGAAGGGTTGGCCGAGTGGCTCGGCATTCCGTCCGCCGGCCGGATCGAAGCATTCGACAACTCGAATATCCAGGGGACGAACCCGGTATCGGCCATGGTCGTCTTCACCGACGGCAAGCCGGACAAGAAGGAGTACCGCAAATACAACGTGCGGACGGTGCAGGGGCCGGACGATTACGAAACGATGCGGGAAGTGGTGCGGCGGCGCTACGAGCGGGTACTGAAGGAAGGGCTGGCGCTTCCCGATCTGATCGTCGTGGACGGCGGCAGAGGCCACATCGCGGCGGCGATGGACGTCCTGACGAACGAGCTCGGCCTTGACATTCCCGTATGCGGCCTGGCCAAGGATGCCAAGCACCGGACCGCCCAGCTGCTTGTCGGCGATCCGCCTGAGGTCGTGCCGCTTCCGCGCGACAGCCAGGAATTCTATTTGCTTCAGCGGATCCAGGACGAGGTGCACCGCTTCGCGATCACGTTCCACCGCGAGAAGCGCGGCAAGTCCATGATCGCCTCGCGGCTGGACTCCATCCCCGGCATCGGGGAGAAACGGCGCAAGCAGCTTCTGAAGCATTTCGGCTCGCTTAAGGCAATCAAGGAAGCCGCGGTCGAGGATTTCCGCGCGCTCTCCATCGGCGAAGCGCTGGCTCGGCGCATCTTGGATGCGCTGAACGACGAGAAGCCGGAAGCCGCGGAGGCGGCGGATGAGGCGGGACTGGCCGAATCGGAGGCGGGGTATGCGGCAGCGGCGGAAGCGGGAGACGCCGGTTCGTCGCCTGCGTAAGCTGCATGCGGAACCGGGCGGCCTTGCCCTCATCTGGCTCTATGCGTTGCAGCAGAAACGGAAAGCAGCCTTCGGCTCCCTATGAGGGGGCGGAAGGCTATTTATGTGGCCGCGGATTTGTACCACTATCCCTTTCGCTCAGGTTGCGGTAGCCTCTCGATTAAGGGTGCTGTCCGCACCAAAACTTGGCCTTGCACGGGGAACGTTCGCTCATATGGCGCTGTCCGCACCTAGTCCAAGTTAATGCTCGAATTCCCGCATGCCTGATGCTGTTCGCACAAGATCCGGGGCCAACGCTCGAACACCCGCTTACATGGAGCTGTCCGAACCAAATCCGAGTCAAGTGATCGAAATGAGTCAAGTGATCGAATTCCCGCTTACATGGAGCTGTCCGAACCAATTCCGAGTCAAGTGATCGAATTCCCGCTAACATGTGACTGTCAGTACCGAATCCAAGTCAAGTGATCGGATTCCCGCTTACATGGAGCTGTCCGAACCAAATCCGAGTCAAGTGATCGGATTCCCGCTTACATGGAGCTGTCCGAACCAAATCCGAGTCAAGTGATCGAATTCCCGCTTACATGAAGATGTCCGAACCAATTCCGAGTCAAGTGATCGAATTCTCGCTAAAATGGAGATGTCCGAACCAATTCCGAGTCAAGTGATCGAATTCTCGCTAAAATGTGCCTGTCCGTACCATACTTGTTTCGCCGCTCTACCACCTACATTCCTTGAGCGAAGGGGGTTAGTTGACTTAAGCAACGTAAACTGAGCGAAAGGGATAGTGGCAATAATACACGAATCCGACGAATCAACGATACTTCAGCTCAGCCGAAATAGTGTCTGTGTGACACTAATCCGGCGAATCGACGTTACTGTGAGCGAAATAGTGTCTGTGGGACACTATTTCGACGAATCGGCGGCAATGTGAGCCAAATCGTGTCTGTGTGACACTAATCCGGCGTATCGACGTTACTGTGAGCGAAATAGTGTCTGTGGGACACTATTTCGACGAATCGGCGGCAATGTGAGCCAAATCGTGTCTGTGTGACACTAATCCGGCGAATCGGCGGCAATGTGAGCCAAATCGTGTCTGTGTGACACTAATCCGGCGTATCGACGTTACTGTGAGCGAAATAGTGTCTGTGGGACACTATTTCGGCGGATGGACCATGCGCCTGCCGCCGCCCCAAAGTCCGTGGGCCCACCGCAACGCATAGGCGACCGTGGCGGGAAGGACAAGACCGAGCAAACCGGCGGCCCAATGGCCAGGTAAGCCGTCGGACAAGATCTGCACGCTCATGAGCACCGAATCGAGCACGATGTGGGCGAACAGAACGGCGATCAAGCCGAACCGAAGCAGGAACCATCCGAACAGCAGCGCCATGATGACCAGCTCGATCAGCCGCGAATAGGCCGGATAAACGGCGTAGCCGACATGGCCGAACGCCCAGAACAGGCCGGGGGGAATCATGGCCAGTACCGTGAGCGCGGATTCGGCGCGGCGTGACGGTTTGCGGCCGAGGAGACGCGCCGCGCCGCCGACCAGCCAACTGCGGAACAGCCCGATGCCGAAGAGCCGGCTCTGCAGCTCCTCCGAGATGCCCGCACACCAAGCGAGTAGCAGCAGAAGCCACGGCAGCGTCATGTTGTAGGCGGACTGGCTTGCGTCCGAAGATTGAAACATGCCGATCCCTTGCTCGAGCCCGACCAGGATGACGGACTGAACGCCGAGGAGCAGAAGCGCCAGCGGATAGCCGGTTTTCATGCCGCCCAGCACAGCCTCTCCGAATCCCGCTTCCCGCCAGCTCGGCCACAAGGGCTTGCCCATCGATCTCCAAAGTCCGTCTCCGCCAACGGCGGCGAAATAGGTGAACATCGCCATTCCCGCCAGAATGACGAAGTTCACCGCGAGAATGGACGTCACCGAATCGCTGTCGCCCGACAGTCCTTCATCCAACAAGCCCGCGCGGAAGCCGGGGATCATGTTCAAATAGAAAGCCGAGTACAGGACCAGAAACACGAACGACAACCCGATTCCCCGGCGGAATGACGTATATTCCCGGTGCGAGACCGAATAGACGATGGCCAGGATCAACAGCGTTAACTGCGGAATGACGAATCCGAACGCGTTTAGCATTCCCGCTAATCTCTTCTGATCTGTCAAATAAGCCGCGAAGCTCTCGGGAACCCGGATTTCATAAGAAACGAGACCGTTTTTCCACGGCGGAGGAGCCGACGATAGGGGGTTGTAACCCGCGGGGACGCGTACTTTAAGCGCAAGGCGAGCCTCTTCCAAGTCGCCGTGGCGGAAGAGAAACGTCATCGTCCCGTCTGTGCCGGACGGCTTCCCGTCCCATTCCCAGTCTTCCGCTCGTTCGCCCCAGACTGCCGCATAGGAGAGCGCCCGCTCCGCCTCCTGCTTCGAATTTTCCCCGCCCGCGTTCGCTTGCTTCCCGCCGGTGTCCGGCCTCGCGATCCGCCTGTCGTCCTGCCATCCGACCAGCTTTCCGGTTTCCATTTGCAGGTAGAGCGTCAGCGTGCCGCTATCGCCGCCGAGCAGCAGATCCGCCCGGTACACGTCCGTCGGATGGTGCTGGGACCATGTTTGCTTATACCGCTCCAATAATTCCGTTTTCGAAAAATAACCGACCGCCCCGCTGTTGGACATATGCGTAATTTCGATACCGCTTCCGATCTGATCCCCGGAGATGCCGAACCGGGTTTCCGCGACGCTGCGCGCCGCCCGTTCGGCTTCTTCCCGGCTGATCGCCCGCCCCTCTCCCGCATCGGACCCCCAAAAGATCGGGAATACTTGAATGACGAGAAAAACGACGAACCCGATCCCAGCCGCCCAGACCCACAGCGGGCTCATGGGGATTAACCTGTTTCGCCCCAAATTCAACGCTCCTTTAGCGAAAGATCACGAAGTAAACGCATACAGCAAGCGTAGCATAGAGCAGACCCCGAATTCCAATCCGTTGCTCCGAAATTCGGCGCAAACGGAAGATAAAGGGCCGATAATGCATGCGCGGGCCGGATTCACCGCCGGCAGACCGCCCATAATCGCGGCGTTTGTCCGGATCGGCCCAAATTTGCTGTTGTCGCGCTCAGACGGAAGGACTATAATGCGAAAGTACGCTTATTACGCTATCAATATCATAACCTACAGCCGAATTTCTTTGTAGAAAACGGGGGAACCAACCAGCGCCGGCGAACCGGTTTCGCGCGCTTATCCGGGGTGAATTCAATCCGCGCCTGACGCGGGACGATAGGGCCGCCTGTTCAAGCCCGAACCCGACAGCTAACCTAGCAGGCTGCCCAGAACAGGACTCGCATGCGCGCTCCGAGCATTGGGGTTCCAATGCTTTTTTTAATGCCTGTTTATCCCGTCGGCGCATGCGGATTCCGACTTAGAGGTGACTTCCTTGTTCAGCAAATTATACCGGCTGCTTGTCGCTTCGCCGCCCAAGCTGCTCGTGCTCGGCTTTGCCCTCATCATTCTGGCCGGAGCGCAGCTGCTGACGCTTCCGATCTCGTCGGCCGCCGGACAGTCGACCCGCTGGATCGACGCTCTGTTCACCGCGACGTCGGCCACATGCGTCACCGGTCTGGTCGTCGTCGATACCGGAACGTATTACTCGACTTTCGGCCAAATCGTGATCCTCGTGCTGATCCAGGTCGGCGGTCTCGGGTTCATGACCATGGCGACCTTATTCGCCGTATTCCTGAAAAGGCGGATCTCGCTTAAGGAACGCCTCGTGCTGCAGGAGGCGCTGAACCAGTCGAGCATCGAAGGAATCGTTCGCTTGGTGCGCAAGGTTCTGGTGTACACTTTATTCATTGAGCTCGCGGGCGCGATTTCGTTTTCCCTGCGGTTCATGTTCGATATGGCTCCAGGACGAGCAATCTATTACGGAGTTTTCCATGCGGTTTCCTTCTTCAACAATGCGGGTTTCGATATCATGGGCGCCTTTAGAAGCTTTACGATGTACGTCGGGGACCCGTGGATGAACGTCACGGCCATGCTCTTGATCGTGCTCGGCGGGATCGGGTTCGTGGTGCTCGCCGATCTCGTGGATTTCCGCAGCAAACGCAGGCTGTCTCTGCATTCCAAAGTCGTCCTCAGCATGTCGGGCATGCTCATCCTCATCGGCACGATCGTGATTTTCACGTTCGAATACACGAACGGCCGCACGATGGGGCCGCTTGGGTTCGGGGAGAAGCTGCTGTCCGCGATGTTCCAGTCCGTTTCCCCTCGCACGGCGGGCGTCAATACGCTGGATATCGCCTCCCTGAGGCAGGCGACGCAGTTCATCCTCATCGTGCTGATGTTCATCGGAGCTTCGCCGGGCTCTACGGGCGGAGGGATCAAGACGACGACGTTCGCGGCGCTGATCGGCGCGGTGAATACGATGATCCGCGGCAAAGAAGACGTGGTCATGTTCAACTACCGGCTGGCCAAAGAGCGCGTCTACAAAGCGTTGACCGTGACCCTGTTCGCCCTCGCGCTCGTGATGACCGCGACCATGATTCTGTCGACGACGGAGGACCACCACTTCCTGATGATTCTCTTCGAAGTGACTTCGGCGTTCGGAACGGTCGGTTTGACGATGGGACTTACCCCCCACCTGACGCTCGTCGGCAAAATCATCATCATCCTGATGATGTTCATCGGACGGCTCGGCCCGCTTACGCTTTCCTACGCCATTGCTCCCAAACCGGGCCGCGTGCTGTACCGCAATGCCGAAGGCAAGATCATTATCGGTTGATTCTAAAGGAGAAGAACATCGAACATGAAATTGAACCAATTCGTCATCATCGGCCTGGGGCGGTTCGGCTCCAGCTTGGGCCGCGAGCTGGTCGAGCTCGGCTACGAAGTGCTCGGCATCGACCAGGACGAAGAGAAAGTGGACGAAATGAGCCGCGTGCTTACGCATGCCGTCGTGGCGGACGGAACGGATGAAGAGGTGCTCCGCTCGGTCGGCGTGCGGAATTTCGACTGCGGCGTCGTCGCGATCGGAGACGATATCCAGGCCAGCATCCTGGCGGCGATCCTCCTGAAGGACCTTGGGGTCAAAAAAGTGGTCGGCAAAGCGGTAAATGAGCTGCACGGAAGGGTGCTCGAGAAAATCGGGGTCGACCGCGTCGTGTACCCGGAGCGGGACATGGGCGTGCGCGTCGCGCACCAGCTCGTGTCGCCCAACCTTCTGGACTACATCGAGCTGTCGAAGAAATACACGATCGCGGAGCTCGGCGTTCCGAAATGCCTCTCCGGCAAAAGCCTTGCGTCGATTAACCCGCGCGGACGCTTCGGCTGCAGCGTCGTGGCGATCAATAAGCCCAAAGGCATGATCATCGCTCCGGTAGCTGACGATATCCTGACGGAGAACGACGTCATGGTCGTGATCGGAACGAATGAGCAGATCGAGGAGTTCCAGGAGTCGATCGAGAAGTAATTTTGCCGAGTTATCTTTACAACGGCGTTACCTGAATTTATAATCGGATAAGTGGAATCAATCATATATTGCATTTCCGGTGGAGCCTGCCAACAGCGGGCTCTTTTTGTTTTTTTTCGGGTTGCGCAAGCGCAGGAAACGGAAGTCAAGGAGGAGATCATGGAACAGCAAGCGATCTGGGCAATTATTATTTTTCTTGCGATGTACGCGCTTATCATTTCGGAGAAAATACACCGTACGATCGTGGCGATGGCCGGTGCGGTGCTGATGGTCGTCTTGGGGATCATCGACCAGGAAACCGCCCTCCACCATATTGATTTCAATACGCTGGGGCTGCTTATCGGGATGATGGTGATCGTCAATGTGACCGCGGAGACGGGGCTGTTCAAATATATGGCCGTCGAAGCGGCAAAAAAGGCGAAGGGCGAGCCGATCCGGATCATGATCGTCCTGGCGCTGATTACGGCCGTGTGCTCCGCTTTCCTGGACAACGTAACGACCGTCCTCCTAATGGTTCCGGTCACCTTCAGCATCACGCGCCAGCTGCGGGTGCGGCCCTTTCCCTTTCTTGTCACGCAAATCATCGCCTCCAACGTGGGTGGCACCGCGACCTTGATCGGGGACCCGCCTAACATTATGATCGGGAGCGAGGTAAAGGAATTGACGTTTATGGCGTTCCTCCAGAATCTGGCTCCGATTGCGATCCTGATCATGGCAGCGTACGTTCCGTTGTTCGTCCTGCTTTTCCGCAAGCAGCTGGAAACGACGCCGGAAGCCAAAGCGAGCGTGCTGGCCATGGATTCATCCGAATTGATCGAGGATCGCCGGCTGCTGATCAAATGCTTGACGGTAATCGGACTGACGTTGGCGGGGTTCTTCCTCCATCAGGCCTTTCATTTGGAATCGGCGACCGTGGCGCTGGCCGGCGCGTTCCTGCTTCTGCTGCTGACGGGGGAACACAAAATGGAGCATGCGTTGACGCGGGTGGAGTGGACGACGATCTTCTTCTTCGTCGGATTGTTCGTGGCCGTGTCGGGGTTGGTGGAAACGGGCGTTATCGCGAAGCTGGCTTCCGGAGCCATGGAATGGACGGGCGGCGAGCCCGTCGCCTCTTCGATGCTGATCCTATGGCTAAGCGCGATCGCCTCCGCCTTCGTGGACAACATTCCGTTCGTCGCCACGATGATCCCCTTGATCCAGGAGATGGGCCAGATGGGCGTGCAAAATCTGGAGCCCCTGTGGTGGAGCCTGGCCCTGGGCGCTTGCCTCGGAGGCAACGGGACGCTCATCGGCGCCAGCGCGAACCTGATCGTGGCCGGACTGGCGGGCAAGGAAGGCCACCCCATCCGGTTCGTCGAGTTCATGAAGCTCGGATTTCCGCTCATGCTGCTGTCGGTCGCGATGTCCAGCATTTATGTGTATCTCAGGTACTTGATGTAGATGGGAGCGAATGGACGAATGTTAAAGTATGAATTCGACCCGCGCATCCTGGATATCCGGGAAAGCGAGAACGAGAATGACGCCGAATTCCTCATCCGGATCCCGGACGGTTCGCCGGGTCTCGCGGAAATGAGGAAAGTACAGCATCATTTCGAGGATGACAACGACTACACCGATGTGCTGTTCTACCTGTATCCGAATCACGAATTCAAGGTCATCTTACAAAGAGAGCATTATGCGGACTTTCTCGCGGAACTAATGAAGAGGAAGCTTCTTCGGAGCCTGGAGTGGACGGATTAAAAGCAAAGTGAACCGAATACGAATCGCTGTCATGGAGGAGCCTGTCACCAAGGGCTCCTTTTTGCCTTTTTAGGACATCCCTGATAGGAGGAATCGTACTTATGGAAATGCAAGCCTACATCGCCATTGCCGTTTTTCTCGTCATTTACGGTTTGATTATTTCGGAAAAGATCCATCGAACCATCGTCGCGATGATCGGCGGCGTACTCATGGTCGTCCTTGGAATCGTGGATCAGGAGTCCGCTTTGCACCATATCGATTTCAACACGCTCGGCTTGCTGGCGGGCATGATGATTATCGTGACGGTGACGGCGGAGACCGGGGTATTCAAGTACGTCGCGGTGCGGGCGGCCAAGAAAGCCGGGGGGAATCCGGTCCGGATCCTGATCGCCTTAAGCTTGATCACCGCGGTCGGATCGGCCTTCCTGGACAATGTTACGACCATCCTGTTCATGGTCCCGGTTACCTTCAGCATTACGCGGCAACTTAAAGTGTCGCCGATGCCGTTTCTGATTACCCAGATCATCTCGTCCAATGTCGGCGGTACCGCGACGTTGATCGGCGATCCGCCGAACATCATGATCGGCAGCGCGGTGAAGGAATTGACCTTCACGGCTTTCATCTATAATCTGGCGCCGATCGCCGCCGCCATCATGCTGGTTTATATTCCGCTGTTCATCTGGATGTACCGCAAACAGCTCCGGACGACGCCGGAGCTTACCCGCAGCATCATGGAGCTGGACGAGAAGGAATTGATCACGGACCGTCCTTTGCTGGTCAAAAGCCTGTCGGTTCTCGGACTCACGATTTTGGGGTTCTTCCTGCACCAGGCGCTGCACCTGGAATCGGCCACGGTGGCGCTGGCGGGAGCTTTCCTGTTGCTGCTGCTTACGGGCGAGCATTCAATGGAACATGCGCTCAGCAAGGTGGAGTGGCCGACCATTTTCTTCTTTGTCGGATTGTTCGTTCTGGTCTCGGGACTGATTGAAACCGGGGTCATTGCCGAGCTCGCGGTTCGGGCCATCGAGATGACGGGCGGGGATCCGGTCGCCACGTCCATGCTGATCTTGTGGCTCAGCGCTATCGCGTCGGCGTTCCTGGACAACATTCCGTTCGTCGCCACGATGATCCCGATGATCCAGGAAATGGGCAATATGGGCTACGGGAACCTCGAGCCGCTGTGGTGGAGCCTCGCGCTCGGGGCCTGCTTGGGCGGCAACGGCTCGCTCATCGGGGCCAGCGCGAACCTGATTGCCGCGGGTTTGGCCGGCAAGGAAGGCCATCCGATCAAGTTCGTGCAGTTCTTGAAGGTCGGTTTTCCGCTGATGATTTTGTCGGCCGCCATGGCAAGCGTGTACGTTTATTTCAGATATTTGATCGGATGACCCGTCCGGTCAATGCATGGACGAAGATGAGCCCATCCTGGCCGGTCTGGACCGCGTATACGAGTGGGACCCCGGGCCGATCGGGCAAATAATAAACTCTCGTTTCCGTGATTTCGGCCGCCCGCGAGACGGACGCCAGCCATTCCCTTGCGATGCGGGCGGCTTTCTCCGCGGAGATGGCCGGATGCTTGGAACGGCGGAATAGCTGCCGCTCCAAATCCCGATGGATCGTTCCGCGGACGCTCCGGATGCTTCCGCCGGGATCCAGCTCGAACGTAAGGCCGTCCCCCCACACCGGAGTTCCGTACAAGAAGCGTTGCAGGCGGACTTCCGTTCCCCGATCCGCGCTTCCGGAAACCCCGGTGACGATCATCTCCCTTCTGGGATCGCGGATACCGAGCTGCTTCTTGCGGGTATACAGGTACGTATAGACGATCCATTCGGGCGTATGCTTGGATGGCTTGGACAAGGAGCCGGTCCATTCCACTTCGGGAAACGTTCCCACCTTCAACGCCGCAGGGCCGGAAAGCAGCAGCAGAACGGCAAGGCATCCGGCACAAATCGAGTATTTGATCCGAGACATAACGCGCACCTCCTTTAATTCCCATTATGGGAAAGGCAGGAACCCCGTATTCCGTTTTCCGGAATGATCCGCCCAAAATTCGCCAATCCTAGGGAAAGCCCCGGATCTTGTGCCGGAGAGGATGGTTGCGGGATGACCCGGTATGGTACGAAACGGGCGGCAATCTCGATCTTGTGCGCCTTTACGCTTGCACTCTGCATGCATTCAACCGTATTTGCTTCGGAAGCGGCCTTGAAGGCGGCGGATCAGCGCCCGAAAAAGATACAGTGGTCGGAATTGCAGCGGCGTTATAAAGGGGTTTTCGTGCTTTCCGCCGGCCGCGAGAAGAGGGAAGTGGCGCTCACCTTCGACGACGTGCCCGATCCGCGGTTCACGCCGAAGGTGCTAGACATCCTGAAGCGGAAGCGGGTGCGCGCCACGTTTTTCGTCGTCGGTACGCGGGCGAAGAAACATCCGGACCTCGTCAAACGCATTCATCGGGAAGGACATGCGATCGGAAACCACTCGTATTCCCATCCCGACTTTTCGCGAATTCCGCTGGCCAAGATGCAGCAGCAAATCCGCCGGACCGAGGACCGAATCCGGTCGCTTGTCGGCATTCGCCCCCGGCTCATCCGCCCTCCCTACGGGGAAGTATTGACGGACCAGTTGGAGTGGGCCAAGGGAGAAGGATATACCGTGGTCAATTGGGACGTCGATTCGTCGGACTGGCGGCAACTGACGCAAGAACAAGTATTCCGCAACGTCACGCGGGCCGTACGGCCGGGCTCCGTCGTCCTGATGCACGCGGGCGGGGGAGAAGGGCAGAGTCTGGCCGGCACGGTCGCGGCGTTGCCCCGGATCATCGATTGGCTGAGGGACCACGGTTACGAGCCGGTTACGCTGACCGAGCTTCTTGGCGTGTCCGAGACAAGGTGAATTCCGATATCGTGGTGCCCATGCGCAAAAAACTCCCCGTTCGAGTTCGTTCGGGGAGTTTTGCGCGTTCGCGAAGATTCATATTCGCTTATTTCAAAATATACACCTTCACGTTCTGGAAGCCGAAGGTCGAAACGAAAGAACGGGAGCCGGGGACGAAGATATCGATCCGGTTTCCTTTGATCGCGCTGCCGGAGTCGGTCGCCTTGGCGATCATGCCGCCCTGGGGCAGTCCGTTGAAATCGTATCCGGTGATGTACACTTTCGTGCCGAACGGAATGACTTTCGGGTCGACGGCGATCGTGCCGAGCTTGAGCGGGTTTCCGAAATAGTCGACGGGGCCCCAGCCGTTCTCCTCCGGAGCGTCGGAATACGCGGTCGCCTTAATGTCAAGCACCTTGGTGAAAGCGAGGGATTCTCCCGAAGCCGTCGTCACCGAGTTCGCGGTTTGGGCCGGATCCTTAACCGCATCCGCCTGCAAGGATGGAGCCGATTTCTTCGCCATGGCCGATTTCACGGTTCCCGAAGGAACGTTCAGCGTGAGCCCTTCATAGATGTTCATCGGATCGATGTCGGGATTGGCCTTCATGAGCTTCTCGAGAGGGACGCCGAATCTCTTGGACAGCAGCCAGAAGGTGTCGCCTTCTTGTGCCGTATACGGCGCGGAGGCGTGGGCGGCGTGAGCGGCGATTCCGGGAAGCAGAAGCGTGCCTCCCAGCAGCAGTGCGGCGGAGCGGATGCCCGTCTTTTTCCAATTCCAAATCATGTGCGGCAGTTCCTCCTTGTAATGGCCGGCGAGGTTAGTTGTCGGATTCGGGCTGGGAGTTCAGCCCTACGCGCTTGCGGCGCGATTCACCCCGAGCGCGGACGATCCGCGCGGCATCGAAATCTTTCCCCCGCACCCTGAAATAGGGAGTTTGCGAAGCAAACTCTCTCTTTTCGGGTTTTGGCCTTATGGTTTGTGAAACGGAAAGCACGATCATGCGCCATGCGGTTTCCGCGGATAAACGTTTCCTGCCTATCCAATGGAAGGGCTTTAACCGTTTATCCTTGTTGCAACGAGAATACCATACCTTCCCTGCCCGTCCTAGCGGTAGTTGTTGCCAACAGGCCGCAAACCCGCGTCACGACAGCTCTTTCGGCAAATGGGTCCCGCGGGCAAAATGGGCAGACGTTTCCTCGATCAGATAACGGATGGAAGGCGTGATCCACGCCGGATCGCCGTGGATCAGCGATGTCGTCCGCTTCGTCTGCTCGAGGTCGCGGACGCGGGCGACGTACAAGTCGTTGTCCTCCAGCAGCTGACGCCGCAAATACGATTTCGGGAGCAGCGTGCCCGCCCGGCAGGCGGAGAGCAGGCGGACGATCGCTTCGAACGAGTCGATCTCCATCTGAACGTCCGGCTTAACGCCGTAGCGGCGGAACAGCTCGTCCGTCAACGTCCGGTACCAGGTTCCCGGAGCGAAGAGTATCATCGGCAGTCCGTCCAAATCCGACATCTCCAGCTGCGTTCTTTCCAATATAAAATGCGTTCGCGGAAGGACGAGCATGAGATGATCGTCAAATAAGGGTAAACTGGTAATGGCGGGATCGTCATCCACGGCGGATGCGACGAGGCCGAAATCGACCTTGCGCTCCTTGACCAGCGTCGCGATTTCGTGTGACTTCCCGGTTACCGCCTTGATCTCCAGGCTCGGATGCTTCTCCGTCATCGCCGTGATCCAATCGGGCAACGTCGTCTGCAGAGTGGTAAGGCTCGCTCCGATCGTGACGACGGGGGCCTCGTCCGATTTGAACGCGTTGAGCTTCTGGAGGTACGCCCCGTGAAACCGGCGAAGCTCCAACGCGAACTCGTAAGTCAGCTGGCCGGCGGGGGTCAGCTCGAGCCGTTTGCCGATCCGGCGGAACAGCTGCGTGCCAAGCTCGGCTTCCAGCCGCGTGATGCGGCGGGACAGGGCGGGCTGGGAAAGATTGAGCCGCTCGGCGGCTTTGTTGAGGCTAGTATGCTCTACAACGGTGGCAAACAATCGCATATCCTCCAGCATGCGGACCGACCAGCCTCTCTTATATGCAAAATAGTTATAACAATTTATAAAAAATAAGCAGTTCCATTATAAGCAAAAATAGAGTAACCTTAAAAGCGGTGACAACTCGGTGACGATAATGGGAACAACATGTTACATCGAACGACCCAACGTCAACCGGCCGGACGCGAAAGGAGATCTAACGACGACATGAGTGGAAATTCGTACTTGCCCCGCAAGCTGCATTCGCTTCTGGGGGTCATTCCGCTGGGACTGTTCTTCATCGAGCATGCGCTGACGAACTATTCCGCATTCGAAGGCGGACGGGAGGGATTCCTGGACAGCGTTCACGGACTGCATAAGCTGCCATTGATTTTCTTCCTGGAGATGTTCGTCATTTGGCTGCCGATCCTGTTCCACGGCGTGTACGGACTGTACATCGCGTACCAATCGAACCTGAACACGGGAAGGTTCAGCTACGGACGCAACTGGGCGTTCGCGCTCCAACGGATCACGGGCGTGATCACGTTCATCTTCGTCATTTGGCACGTCTGGAATACCCGTGTGCAAGTGGCCCTCGGCCATACGACGTATGACGAAATCGGCAACCACATGCACCAGATCGTGACGCAGCCCTTGAACTTCACGCTGTACGTCATCGCGGTCATCGCCGCCGTTTTCCATTTCTCCAACGGACTTTGGGCGTTCCTGGTCAGCTGGGGGATCACCGTCGGCCCGCGCGCTCAACGCGTATCGTCCAATATTTGCATGGGCATCTTCGTCATCGTGTCCGTGCTGTTCCTGCTGTCTCTCTTCGCTTTCCGCAGCGACGAATTCGCTTCGGCGGCCGCAGCAGGCGCGGCATTCGGCCCGGTAACGTTCGGTTAAGGGGGAAATCATCACCATGGCGAAAAACAAAATTATCATCGTAGGAGGCGGCCTCGCCGGCCTGATGGCCACGGTCAAGGCGGCCGAGTCGGGCATGCGGGTCGACCTGTTCTCTCTCGTGCCGGTCAAACGCTCGCACTCCGTGTGCGCGCAGGGCGGGATCAACGGCGCCGTCAACACGAAGGGCGAAGGCGACTCCCCTTGGGAGCATTTTGACGACACGGTCTACGGAGGCGACTTCCTGGCGAACCAGCCGCCGGTCAAGGCCATGTGCGAAGCGGCTCCCGGCATCATCCATTTGATGGACCGAATGGGGGTCATGTTCAACCGCACGCCGGAAGGCTTGCTCGATTTCCGCCGGTTCGGCGGCACGAAGCACCACCGCACCGCGTTCGCGGGCGCGACGACCGGCCAGCAGCTGCTGTACGCGCTGGACGAGCAAGTCCGCCGCTGGGAAGCGGCCGGCCTCGTCCAGAAATTCGAGCACTGGGAGTTCACTTCCGTCGTGCTCGACGACGATGGCGTCTGCCGCGGCATCGCGGCGCAGGACCTTCGCTCCATGGAAGTAAAGACATTCAAGTCGGACGCGGTCATTCTGGCCACCGGCGGTCCGGGCATCATCTTCGGCAAAACGACGAACTCCGTCATCAATACGGGGACGGCGGCCAGCGCCGTGTACCAGCAAGGCGTGTATTACGCGAACGGCGAGTTCATCCAGATTCACCCGACGGCCATCCCGGGCGACGACAAGCTGCGCCTCATGAGCGAATCCGCGCGCGGCGAAGGCGGCCGGATCTGGACGTACAAGGACGGCAAACCGTGGTACTTCCTCGAAGAGAAGTATCCGGCTTACGGCAACTTGGTGCCGCGGGATATCGCGACGCGGGAAATTTTCCACGTTTGCGTCGATATGAAACTCGGCGTGAACGGCGAGAACATGGTTTACCTGGACCTGTCGCATAAGGATCCGAAAGAGCTCGACGTCAAACTGGGCGGCATCATCGAGATCTACGAGAAGTTCATGGGCGACGACCCGCGAAAAATCCCGATGAAAATTTTCCCGGCGGTCCATTACTCCATGGGCGGCATGTGGGTCGACTACAACCAGATGACGAACATCCCCGGCCTGTTCGCCTGCGGCGAGTGCGAGTATCAATACCACGGCGCGAACCGCTTGGGCGCGAACTCGCTGCTGTCCGCGATTTTCGGCGGCATGGTCACGGGTCCGAAGGCGATCGAGTACATCAAAGGCTTGAAGAAATCGGCGGAAGACGTCTCCGAGAGCGTGTTCGAGCGCGAAGCGTCCAAGCAGACGACGAAGTACGAATCGATTCTCAAAATGGACGGAACCGAGAACGCGTATGTGATTCATAAAGAGCTTGGCGAGTGGATGACGAACAACATGACCGTCGTCCGTTACAACGACAAGCTGCAGCAGACGGTCGACAAAATCAAGGAACTGAAACAGCGCTACGCCAAGATCAACATCAACGATACGGCACGCTGGAACAACGCCGGCGTCGCGTTCACCCGCCAGCTGTGGAACATGCTCGAGCTGGCCGAAGCGATGACGGTCGGGGCCCTGCTCCGGAACGAAAGCCGCGGCGCGCATTACAAGCCGGAATTCCCGGACCGCAACGACGACGAGTTCCTGAAGACGACGAAGGCGAAGTGGACGCCGGACGGCCCGCAGATTTCCTACGAGGAAGTGGACGTCTCGCTGATCAAGCCGCGGATTCGCGACTACTCCACGGACAAGAAGAAGGAGGGTTAACCCATGGCGGAAACGGCAACGAAACAACGCACGGTCAAATTCATCATTACGCGCCGGGAACGTCCGGACGCCGCTCCTTACACCGAGGAGTTCGAGGTGCCTTACCGTCCGAACATGAACGTCATCAGCGCCTTGATGGAGATCCAGCGAAACCCGGTCAAGGCGGACGGAGGCAAGACGGCTCCGGTTTGCTGGGAATCGAACTGCCTCGAGGAAGTGTGCGGGGCCTGCTCGATGGTCATCAACGGCAAACCGCGCCAAGCCTGCTCGGCGCTCGTCGATAAGCTGGAGCAGCCGATCCGGCTGGAGCCGATGTCGACGTTCCCGGTGGTGCGCGACCTCGTCATCAACCGCGAGCGGATGTTCCAGGCGCTCAAGAAGGTCAAAGCCTGGATTCCGATCGACGGCACGTACGATCTCGGTCCGGGTCCGCGCATGGCAGAGTCCAAGCGGCAATGGGCGTACGAGCTGTCCAAGTGCATGACGTGCGGGGTCTGCCTCGAGGCTTGTCCGAACGTCAACGACCGCAGCACGTTCATCGGACCGGCTCCGATTTCGCAGGTTCGCTTGTTCAATGCTCATCCGACGGGCGAAATGAACGCGCATGAGCGCCTGGAAGCGCTGATGGACGACGGGGGCATCGAAGGCTGCGGCAACTCGCAGAACTGCGTGCGTTCTTGTCCGAAAGGCATCCCGCTCACGACATCCATCGCGGCGATCAATCGGGATACGACGAAACAGCTGTTCAAAAAGTGGCTGAGCATGTAACGGAACGAAGAGGCCTGTTGATATTCGTCAACAGGTTTTCTTTTTTGTCTCCGTTAGAGTAACCCTATAAGAGGTGACCGAAATGACGGATCGATCCATCTCCGCGCAGAATGCGCAGGCCGCCAACATGGCCGTGATCCTGATATTAGGCTCGCTTACGGCTTTCGGCCCTCTGTCCATCGACATGTATTTGCCTGCGTTTCCCGTTATCGAAGGCGAATTGCACACGAATGCTTCGATGGTTCAATTGAGCTTGACCGCCTGTCTGATGGGCCTTGCCCTGGGGCAAATGGTGGCGGGACCGGTCAGCGACCAGAAAGGGCGCAGAGGTCCGCTTCTGATCGGCCTGACGGTGTACGTCGTGTCGTCGCTTCTGTGCGCTTTGCTCCCGTCGATCGAAGCGCTGATCGTGTGCCGTTTCATCCAAGGCGTATCCGGCGCGGCAGGGATCGTTATTTCCCGCGCAATATCGCGCGACATGTATGCCGGAGCCGCGCTTACCCGTTTCTCCGCAACGCTGATGCTCGTGAACGGAGCGGCCCCCATTCTGGCGCCGATCATCGGCGGACAACTGCTTCAGGTCATGTCGTGGAGAGGCATCTTCGTCGTGCTTGCCGCCATTGGCGCCGTGATGCTCGTCTCCGTGTGGTTCGGCTTGCGCGAAACGCTGCCGGAAAATCGCAGGTCCGGCGGAGGCTTCGGGAAAACGCTCGCGGATATCGTCACCTTGCTCCGGGACCGGAGATTCGTCGGGCTCGCGCTGTCGCAAGGCTTCGTCATGGCCTCCATGTTCGCCTATATTTCGGGATCGCCATTCGTGCTGCAAAACCTGTACGGCGCATCACCCCAAATGTTCAGCGTGTTCTTCGCGGCGAACGCGATCGGAATCGTCGCTTTCGGACAGTTCACCGGGCGGACGGCGGGCAGGATCCCCGAGCAACGCCTGTTCGTGACCGGCATCTCCATGGCGGTGCTGGGGGGGACGGCGTTGCTGATTAGCGTACTGTCGGGTGCGGGGCTCGTGTTCGTGCTCCCGTCCATTTTCATTGCGGTTGCGAGCGTCGGCATGGTGACGACGACAGGTTTCTCGCTCGCGATGCACCATTACGGACGTTCGGCGGGCAGCGCGGCGGCATTGCTGGGCGTCCTGTCGTTCGTATTCGGCGGAACGGTCGCTCCTCTGGTCGGGATCGCCGGAACGCAAACGGCCATCCCGATGGGGATCGTAATGGCGGGCTGCGTCTGGCTGTCCGCGATTTGCTACCGGGTGCTCGTGCAGGGGAGAGCCTGACGGGTCTTGCTTATCCTCCGTTCGGCGTGCGAGGAGTGTGCGAGGGTTTGTTACGATCCTCCATTCGTATCTCCGCAGCGTCTTATTTCGGTTGTACGTGTACCCGTACTATAGAAAACTTGCAGCAAGGACCGCGAAACGCGGTTTTTCTTTTTTCGCCAAAACCGTTTGGCCTTCTCCGCAGTCTAATGTTCAGAAGAGGGGGTGGAGCATGTCGGACGAACAATGGGTCCGCGCGGCGCAACGCGGGGATCCCGATGCGTTTCACCGGCTGGTGAGCGAGCACGGCATGAAGCTGTACTCGGTTGCCTACGCCTATTTGAAGAACGAGGCCGACGCCTTGGAAGCCGTTCAGGAAGCGACATGCAGGGCCTATGTGAAGCTGGGCAAGCTCAAAGAGCCGCGCTATTTCCATACCTGGTTGACGCGCATTCTGATCCATTGCTGCATCGACGAACAGAAACGCAAACGCGGCATGCTGCCGTTGTTTTCGATCCCGGACACGCTCGTCGCCGATTTGGCGTTGGACGAGAAATTGCGCTTGCAGCTCGCGATCGACAGCTTGCCTCCGAACCTGAGGCATATCATCATCCTGAAATATTACGAGGACATGACGCTGACGGAAATCGCCAAACTGCTGGAGAAGCCGGAGGGAACGGTCAAGACGTGGTTGAACAAAGCGCTGAACGAACTTCGGGCGACTTTCCGGAAGGAGGGGGAAAGCGGATATGCATAACCCGGATGAGCAAGGAACCGTACCGACTTTGGACGAGCGAATCGAGTCGGCAATCGCGGAAGGAATCCGTCGGGGTCAAGCGGAGAAATCCAGGAGAAGGGGCCGGGTCCGCAGGCGAATCGGCGGAACGGCCGCAGCCTGCGTGCTGCTGCTGGCTTGCATCTTGTCGATACGGGTTTCCCCGGTGTTCGCGGCGCTCGTTCGGGACATTCCGGGGATGGAGAAGTTCGTCGATCTCATCCGCCATACGCAGGACAGGGGGATCCAACTGGCGCTTGACAACGACTTCATGCAGCCTGTCGGGGTCTCGGACGAGCATGATGGCGTGAAGCTTACGGTGCAAGGCATCATCGTCGACGATAGTCGCATGGTACTGTTCTATGACGTGGAACTTCCCGATCGGGAGGAACGCGTCGTCTTTAACCGAGCGGAGCTCACGGATGTTGCCGGAAAATCGCTGCCTGTAACGATATCTTATCATTACCCGCAGGAAGCCGACCAAGATATCCGCGAAGAGGGCGTTCAAAGAGGGACGGCGGATTTTAACTTGGTCCAGGGAGTTACGTTTCCGGATGAAGTGGTTCTGAACGTGAAGCTAAGGCGAATCGCCTTGCCCGATCCGTCCGCTCCTCCGGAACAGCGGGCCGGATCGGTTGAGATCCCCAGTGCCGAAGCCCGTACGGCCGAGGGGACGGAATACACGATCCCGTTCAAAATCGATCGGGCCAGATTCGCCGGGCTGCGGAGCGAGTATGCGCT
This sequence comes from Cohnella sp. CFH 77786, assembly GCF_019400745.1. Classification (GTDB taxonomy): domain Bacteria; phylum Bacillota; class Bacilli; order Paenibacillales; family Paenibacillaceae; genus Cohnella. The sequence goes on from NZ_WJIB01000009.1 coordinate 186,708, forward strand.
GAACCAAACGGTGGATGTGGAAGGACAGAAGGTAATGTTCGCCAAAGCCGTGGTGACGCCCCTTAAAGTCTCCCTATTCCTCGAATATGATTCGGCCAACCCGAAGCAAATCTTCGGTCCCGGGGACATTCGCCTGGTGGACGACGAAGGCAGGGAGTGGACGAATTTCCTCGGAAACTTGGATAAGAATCATCCGGTGTATCACTTCGAGAGCCCGTATTTCAAGGAAACGAAAGAGCTTTACGTCGAGGGAAGCTGGTTCCGAGCGCTGGACAAAGACAAGCTGGAAGTGAAGGTGGACACGGAGAAAAGGAAGGTGCTGCAAAGTCCGGACGATAAGCTGGCTCTGCATGGGGTGACGAGCGGAAGGAAATACACGAAACTGGATTTCTCGCTCAGCGGGGTGGACGAGGCGGACACGATGTTGTACAGCTTGTTCGATCAACAATTCATGGATGCGGACGGTACCCGGCACAAAGCGGCCGATCTTCGGGAAGTAACGAGCGGATCCGCAGAAGGAACGGGAGGGAGGGAGCAGCACACGCTGTACTACCTTGACCCGAAGCCCTATAAGCAGCCGCTTACGTTTACCGTGGAAAACTATCCGCAATACATTCGGCAACCCTATCGGATCAAGGTCAAATAAAAGAACGAAGGACGGACCCCCAGCGGGATCCGTCCTTCGCCTCATGGCTGCTATTTCGCCGCGGATGCTTCCAAAGCGCCGAAAAATTCCTCGAAAGTCAGCTTGCTTCGCACGACATCCGCCGCGGCTTCTTTCCCGATGTACCGGACGTGCCATGGCTCGTACTGATAGCCCGTAATCTTCTCCTTGCCCTTCGGATACCGGATGATGAATCCGTACTCGGCGGCGTGGGCGGCGAGCCAGCGGCCTTCCTCCGTTTCGCCGAAGCTCTCGACCAGGTCGTAACCGGCGCTGGCGCTGGAAATGTCCATGGCCAGCCCCGTCTGATGCTCGCTTTGCCCAGGGTGGGCGCTGAACCGGTTGGCCGCGTCTTCGCCGTGTTTTTTGGAATAATTCTCGAAGAGCGCTTTCTGCGTCGCATAGGAACGGTAGCCGGACACCGCCTTCAGCTTGATCCCGGCTTTGCCCGCTCCCTCGAACAGCTCTTCCAGGGCGGTTGCGGCTTCTTTGCGCATCTTCTTCTTCGGGGAGTCCCCGGAGAAGGAGAAAGCGACGTTCGGGACGACGAGGTCGTTCGGAATATAGGAGGAGGGCAGGTTGCGGGATTTGTTGACCAGTACGTAAATGCTCGAAGGATTCGTGACGACGGCGAGGCCGTCTCCGCTCGCGCGGATCGTGCGTTCCAGAAGGTTGTCCATCGCCCAGGAGGGCATGTCCGGCTGATTCTCGGACGCCTCGGGACTTGACGGTTGCTCCGTCGGCTTCTGCGTTTCCGGCGGTTTCTGCGTATTCGACGCCTGCTGGTCGGTCGGCTTCGTTTGCCCCCGGTCGCCTGCGGCATGGATCACCAGCCCGCCCGCGATCAACGCGGCGGCCAACGCTGCCAGCCATTTGACTCGGTTAATATTGCTTTTCATCATTTCTCCCCCAATCCCTGTACGATTATTATATCGGACAAGGGGGAGGTTTGTCGTCCATTGTCGCCGGATTTTCGGATCGATTGGCCAAAACCCCGACCCAAGTCGGGCCGAATCCCGTACCGCAGCCGATTCAACCGCGTGTCGGCGAAAGGTACAATGAGGGCAACGTCAATCGAAAGCGTGGTCGAACCGATGAAAAAGAAAAAACAGAGCGCTTGGCAAGCGTGGAAAATGCTCATGCTGGCGCTGCCGAAAGGCATCGCGGCATTCATCACGGTGGCGGCGGGATTGTCGGTGAGCCTGCCGTTGTCCGTCTTCCTGATTGGATTGCCTTTGCTTGCAGAGACGCTTGTCTTATGCGGCAGAATGATGGAAACCGAACGTGCCCTCGCCGCTCAGTGGCGCCAGGCGGGACAAACGGACGGGGAGGGGGGCCAAGGTGCCGGGGATCGCGGCTGGCGCGGCTGGCGGGCGCTGCTGGCCGTTCTCGGCCAAGGCCGCTCCTACCGGGGCATTCTATTCGGTCTTCTTCAACTGCCGATCGGCATCGCGGCTTTCGTAACCGGAATCGCGGTCCCGATCGCCGCATTCGCCTTCCTGCTGTCTCCGCTGGCTTATCAGATCAGTATGGGATGGTTTTCGTTCGAACTGTTCGCGGATCCGATCGTAATGGACCGACTTCTGCCCGCTTGGTCGGGATTCGAGCGCTCGTGGTTGGCGGCGGGGATCGGGGCTCTGTTCGTGCTGCTGCTTCCGCTTCTGTTCCGGGCGTTCGGGCGGATGTACGTCTCCTGGATCTCCGCCGTTGCAGGTCCTGCGGATATCAGCCCGGTCCCCGCGGACCGCGAGGGAGCCGCGGCTTTCTCCGCCGAGAAGCTTCCCGAGCCTCGGCTATACGCATAATACCTGGGAACTCGGGGAGTACGGCGGGGATGATCGACGCATAAAATGGATTTCCGAACAGGAAAAAAGCCGTTCCAGCGATGAACGGCTTTTCCTTTTTTGCGTCGATTCGGCAAGCCCATATCCCGCCGCTTGCCGGACTTGCGAAAGCCTTACATCCACTTCTCGCCCCATACTTGAATGGACTCGATGACATCCTTCATGTCGCGGCCTTTGTCGGTCAGTTCATATTCGATACGCACCGGCATCTCCGGATACACGGTTCGCGTCAGGATACCGAGGGACTCCAGCTCCTTCATGCGGTCGGTCAACATCTTGTCGCTCATGTCGGGGATTTGTTCCTTGATTTCCTTGAACCGTTTGGGCCCCCCCATCAGCACCCGGATGATAAGGCCGTTCCATCTCTTGCAGATCAACTCGGCGGCCGTTTCGTACTTGGGGCACATTTTGGTGAAATCCATACGGTCTCCCCCCTTTGCGTGGCGGTTCTTCTTCGTCTGACATCGACGGTGCTTTTCTTACATCTTAACATAGGGTTAACCAAATCGAAAGCAGTAACTTAATTAAATAAAAATACGATATAAAAATAAGTAACTATATATTAGAAATGATGTGATGCTAACCGCGACGGTTCAATCCCTCTTGATAAGCGGGGGAACCGAAGGCGAAGGTCGGAGGAAAACTTCTATATTTTTTGTTGTATTTTCTGGAACGTGATTCAGCTAAAATAAAAATTGCAACCGCTTGCAATATTTTCCCGACGAGGAGGTGCAGGAAAACAACATCAAAGTGCAGTCACAAGTGCCGTTTAGAATCGATGGGCTCGAAAGGCAGGATGTGCCGCACTATGAAAAACCGAGCTCAATGGGGAAGTCCTGACCGTCAAAGCAAGTCTTCTTGCCAAGCTGACCGCATCGGGACAATTCCGCGAGAATGCGGTGCTGAAGGTCCAATTCAACAAGGGCGCCGACTGGAGCTTCCATGTGCTCTATTGTGACAAGCCGGTGCTGCAAAACGCGGAAGGCACGATCGCAAGCTTTGCGATACCGACCGCCTTTAACGGCGACCGCCTGGCCACGATGGAGGCCGTGTACGCTGCAGGAGGGAACGCCGGTCCGCATAACTGGACTTCGTTCAAAGAGTTCGCCAGGGCCTTCGGCCCCTCCTACGCTGCGAATCAAATCGTTCTTACTCCGTCATTCTTCAACGAAGTGAACGATGGAGAGGTCATTCTGAAGTTCGACTTCTGGAGCGGCGAAGTCATCCAATACACGATAACGAAGAACGGTACGAGCATCACGGGTACGGCTTCGTAATCGCCGGAACGATTCGGAAAAAGGGAGTCCCGCCTAGCGCTCGTGCGCTTAGGCAGGACTCCCTTTTTATCGTATTCTCCTCAGTCCATGCTCGAGCAGCCGCGGAAAACGATACCTGGGTATAGGTGGAAATTCATCCTAGGAGTCATATCGGAGGGGAGCTAGATGGATTATTCTTGATCTCGGGCCCCATTAAAGTTGGATAAGGAGTTTTCATGGAATGAAATTACAGCCGACAACGATTTCCGAGAGGATTTCGGCACTGGATATTTTAAGGGGATTGGCCGTTTTCGGGATTTTATTCGTGCATATGCCATACTTCAGTACGACCTCCGTCTTCTTTGAACGGATCGGTGTCGTTCCTGCCGGGGAGTCAGTCCTCGATCTATGGGTGAAACACCTCGTAGCCCTTTTTTTCGCGGGCAAATTTTATCCCATACTGGCATTCCTGTTTGGCGTCGGGTTCTTCCTCTTGATGAGCCGTGCAGAGCAGAAGGGCATGCGTGTTTACCGGTTCTTTATTAAACGGATGAGCGTTTTGTTTCTGATTGGAATCGCCCATTTCCTCTTCTTCTTTGGCGGGGACGTTCTCCGTACGTACGGGTTGCTCGGTTGTTTGTTGATGCTGTTTTACCGCAGGAATGAAAGGACGGTGCTCAGATGGGCCGTTTCCATTCTGATTGCTTTTTTGCTGATGTTTTCGCTTGGGTTTCTTCAGCCCGCATCCGACATGCAAGAAAGCTACGGCAAGAATTACGTCGCAGCGGAGCGGGACGCGGCTGAAGCCACCAAAGCTTATCAGAGCAGGGATTATGGGGAATGGTGGGCCTTCCATCTGAAAGAAGAAGCGCTTCCGGCGCTCAAACAGGAACAGATTGCCTATCCCAGCACGTTCGGCATGATGCTGCTCGGATTTTACTGCGGACGCATCCGACTTTTTCAACGGATGGCCGAGTTTCTCCCTGTGCTTCGTAAGATTAGGAATACAAGCGGGGCAATCAGCTTATTGGTCGTGGTCCTGCTTGCGTTGGTCCAGCTCAAGGCAGTCGGCTTCGGCGTTTACGAAGTGCTGGCCGCTCAATATTTGACTTATGGCTTCGGCATTTTTCTAAGCTTTTATTATCTGTCGTCAATCCTTCTTGCTTTGCAGAAACCGTTTGTTCAGAAGCTCTTGAAACCCTTCCAGTTTGCAGGAAGGATGACCTTGACGAACTATCTTCTGCAGTCCGTCATATCCATTGCGGTTTTTGCAGGCTTCGGTTTGTATGCAAAGATGAATCTGCTCGCGGCGGTTGGTTATTGCCTGGTTGTCGTTGCCGCGGAGATCGCGTTCAGCAAATGGTGGATGTCCCGGTTCCCGTTCGGTCCGGTGGAATGGGTATGGCGTCGGCTGACTTACGGGAAACTGGCGCAACAGGCCAAAGCTTCGCCAAACGGAGTCCATTCATGACTGATAAGCAGGATGATACGCGCTTATGCGATATCATCTTGTCTTTCATTCCGCATCACTCATCAGCTTGCGAATCAAATTGCTGCGGTTGTTGACTCCTAGCTTCGCGTAAATCGAGTTGAAGTGCTTCTTCACGGTCACTTCGCTGATATATAGCGCGGCCCCTATGTCCGCGTTCGGCAAGCCCTTAAGCGCCAGACCCACGACCTCCCGCTCGCGCGAAGTCAGGGGTTCGAGCAGAGATTTCCGCAGCTGCGGGTCCGGCACCGATCGCAGCCGTTCCTCGCGTTTCCAGTCCATGCCTGCTTGCTGCAAGAGCCGCGATAGAAATTCCCGCAGCTTCTCTTCCCGCGTATCGAGCACAAATGTCGGAGTCGGCGTTTTGCCGTCATAATGGTTATGTACGACTCCGGGCACTTCTTCGAAGCCGAAGCTAAGATGGGACTCGCGCATCATCACGGTGGGCGGCGGTGACGCAACGAAGATGCCGCCGGCGCACATGTAGGTATACATAATCCGGATCATGGCCGCCCGATGAGCCGGGTTCTCCACGTCTTCCATGAAGATGGATCGGATGAACCATCCCGTTTGCTTATCGCTCGGAACGTCGAATTGCTGCCGTTCGGCGGGAGATAAACTCCGGAAATAGGGTCCAGAGTAAGGATCGCGCTCCAAGCAAGGCATCGTGCCCCAATGTAAAGGTACAATCGCGGACAAACCCCGCAGCTCCCCGTCGCTCGAGCGAAGCAGCTTCACGATATTGCCGTCAAGCGCATGCAGCGCGCCTACATCTAAATCTTTTATCGCTAAAGCGAACTCGTTTTCCCGATAGACCAAGCTAAACTTCTCTCCTGTGTGGGGATCGACGAAATGGATGTTCCGAGGCTTTGTGTCAAGTTGGCATTTCTCCAGATAGGCCACGGCTTCGGGCAGCGTCTCGTTCGTTAAGGGCTCCATCGTGATCGGTTCAATCGACGAATTCACGCTGAGGATCGTGCGGTGCAACGTTCCTCCGACATAGTGAAACAGTTCCTCCACTTCCCAGGCGACATTGCGTTTTCCCGAATGTTCGAAAATGAGGTCCGCGTAATAATGAGCGCATCGCTCCGTCCACCGTTTCATTTGCTCCGGCATTCGGTCCGCGATTTGCCGCTGCGCAATGTCCGCGAGCAGGTCGTGGAGCGCCCAGCCGCGATTGGTTTTCCGGCAGAAGGACAATCCGATCAGGCGATCGAACGCTTCCGGCCTTACCGGTTCTTCCAGGACGTAAGTTAACATCTCCAAATTGAAGCAGCGCATCGTCGAGGCAAGCTCCACCAGTCCGCGCAGCTCCGGATCCGGCACTTCCTTCATCCACCTCAGGAAAACTTCACCAAACCAGTCGATCGGATCACCGGCGAAGGAATCGTCCGCATACGTATGCTCTGCAATGGAAAGCGATAACGTCAGCGGGTGCCCGCGGCTGCGCCTCCAGAGAAGATCCGCCTGATCCGGGTCCGCTACCCCGCATCTTTCGATGAGTTGCAACGATTCCTCCTTGCCCAGTCCATCCAGCGCAACCCATTGAATTCGGCTCCGCAGTACCGGATTCGCCAACCATCCCCCCTTAAGCGGGTACCTGCCCGCGAACAAGAGAAGGTGAATCGGCGCTTTCAGAAAACGATCCCGAAGCCACGCCTCCATGTCACCCATCTCTTCGAACGTATCGATGGCGACAATGACTTGACGATCGGTGGAAATCTGCCGGAGGCGATCGAACAATCGTTCCCAAGGAGGCCGCCTGTCGCCCGTCTCATCCGATTCGCCGGCGGCTAACCGTCCCAGGAGCGTATTACAGAAGCCGTCCTCGGAATGGTCGAAATCGCGGCTGTCGAGGGACAGGAAGCAAGCGCCGGATCTTTCCGCCAGTTCGCGGTACAGCTCCAGGAGCGTGCTCTTGCCGACGCCGCCCGTGCCGTAAATATTCCAAATCGGTTTACAAGGGTTGCCATTCAGGAAATTCTCGAACAGGGCACGCTCGCGCTCGCGCCCGACGATATAGTTTTCCTCATGCTCGAAGCTGAGGTTTTTCATCCTAATCACCGCCGGATAACCTGAATTCACCAAAAAATACAACTCAAGTATACCCGCATTTTCAACCCGAGGATAGTACGGTTCGGCAAGAGGGCGTGATATCGTAATTCGTGACCGAATCGAATAAAAGGAGATACGGCATGAGTTTAGCAGCTGAACTCGCTGTAAACCGGACGATTGAAAATCCCCAAGTGGGAGACCGCGTGACGTTCCTTACCACGCGAGCCGAATCCGGCGGCGCTTATGAATGGGTGGAGGTGGAGTTGAAAGCCGGCGGAGGCAACAGCCTTCACTATCACACCGCTTTTGTCGAAGAATTCGAGTCCATGGAAGGGGAATTGTATGTCGACTGCGACGGTAAGACATTCGTCTTGAAACCGGGTGAGCGGGCAACAGCCCCGATTCGGACGCTTCACCGATTTTATAATCCGGGACAGACGGGCATTCGGTTTCGAGTCAAAATCGTCCCGGCCCGCCATTTCGAACCGACGTTAAGAATCGCCTACGGACTCGCCTGCGACGGTAAAACCAACAAAAACGGCATACCGAAAAACGTTTTGGCTTTGGCCGTCATCTTCCAGCTCGGCGAAAGCTATCTGGCCGGCATGCCGATTTGGTTGCAGAAAGGGATTTTCGGCCTCCTGTACCGCATCGCGAAGTGGGCCGGAACCGAGAAGCGGCTGCTCGAAACGTATTGTCACGGAACATGAGCGAAATATCCGTATCGCCCCATTATCGAATTCGAATGAGGAGGCACTTAAGCAAAATGGCAATTCGAATGATGCAATTTTCGGCGTTTTATTTCGTGATTGGGGTTTTGATGGGAATGGGAATGTCGATGGCGGAGAACTACGAGCTGACCCCCGTCCACGTGCATCTCAACCTGCTCGGTTGGGTGTCCATGGCGCTGGGCGGAATCTTGTACCACCTGTTCCCGCAGGCGGCCGAATCCCGGCTCGGCAAATGGCACTTCTGGTTGCACGTGATCGGCATCCCTCTCATGATGGTCGGTCTTGCCGTCGTCATCTTGATGGGAGACGCCGCCGAGGCATTCGGCATCGTCATTCCGGTCGGCGGTACGTTGATCGTGAACGGCTTGGGCTACCTGCTGATTTTTGGCGGAACACAACGCTCGTTGGAGATCAGATCTTAGCGGAATGAAGCATTCGAAATGCTTCACTAAGACTTTAAACGGAAGGGAGGTATTCCGATGAAAAAAGTTGCGTTTTGCCTGTTGATGATTGCTGCTATGCTTATTATCGGAGTTTATGGCTCCGCCAACTATGCCGTTGCCAAAGTCAATGAATATGAAGGACAGCATCGATGACATGATAAACGAGAGAAAGCGTCCGTTCGTAATAACCCGGACAAATGGGTATCCGTCGGAGGCAACCTCAATCCGGCGAAAGGACAAATTCGGGCGGATTTCCAGGAACGGGGCAAGTACGCAGTTCTCTACGCTGACCTTTAATTCCCGCATCCATTCTTAATCCGCCTTCTAGCTGCGAACGAGCACCAAGCCGACGGCCAGCAGCAGCAACGCGAAGCCTTGAAGCGCGGTGACGCGTTCACGAAACAGCAGCATCGAGCCGATGACGATAACCAGGCTGTTCGTGGCGAATATCGGCGCGATCAGGTGGGAGGGGCCTTCCGCGAGCGCCCAAGCGTACAGCTGTAAACCGCCGTACGAGCAAAGACCTGCTGCAAGCCCCCACCGAAAGCCGACGGAACGCGAATCTCGCGAGAGCAGCGAGTTATGCCGGCTTTTTCGTTTTCCAGGGACTCCCGTTACCGCAAACCAAATCCACGAGAGCAGGTAACCGGACCACAGAACGGACGTATTGTCGAGTCCAGCCGCTTCCGTCACCTTGAGCCCGCCGTTTCGGAACGCGAACAGAAGCATGGCGGCGGCGACGAGTCCGAACCATTTCCGGTCCGGAACGTTCAGACTTTCGCCGCCTTTAACCGACAACAGAGCGACTGCGCCGATGAGCAAGGCGACGCCAACGAGCGCCGCCGGATGGATCGGCTCGCCGAATACGAGCGCCCCCATCGCGACGACAAGCACGATGTTCGCGTTCGTCAGCGGGGACGTGAGACTCGCGGGACCGTAGTCCAGCGCCCGCATGAACAGCAGGTTCCCCCAAGCCGATCCCAGCCCGATGACCATACCGCCGATCCATACCCGGGGATTCAGCGGATCCCACGTTCCGGCAAGCTGAGCTTGCAGAAAAAAACCGCAAGTTCCGGCGGCATACAAACCGACCAGCATGGAAGAAAGCGCGCCGCCCCGCATTTGGCTGACCTTCATGAACAGGCCGGCCAAACCGAATACGAACGCGCTTCCCAAAGCAATCGAATACCACAGCAACAGGTGTCCAGCTCCTCATGCGCAAGCTTGCTCTTCTCGTTATGACAAAGGTTGACGGATCGGTTCCCTCGTTCGGTGATGCTGAAACCTTTTGCCGTAATCCCCGTGCGGATGAATGTCGGCATGCTCCATCTGAAGCGTGGAGTGGGTGATGCCGTATTTCTCCTTCAGCATTTCGTTCGCCGCGAGGATGATGCAGAACGGCTGGATGTCTTCGCGGATGAACAGATGCGCGGTCAGGGAGTAATGGTCGGTGGATACGGCCCACAGGTGCATCTCGTGCACGTCAACCACGCCCTCCACCTTCCGGATCTCGGCGCGGATTTCCTCGAGGTCGAATTTGTCCGGCACCGCCTCCATCAGAATGCCCGTGGATTCCTTCAGGATTTTCGCGCCGCCCGTGAAAATAATGCCGCCGATGATCATGGAGATAAGCGGATCGAAGAACAGCAAGCCGGTGAAATAGATGATGACGGCCGCGACGATCACTCCCGCCGAGCTCAGCAAGTCGCCGATAAAATGCCACAAAGCGCTTTGCACGTTCAGGTTTTCTTCTTCCTTGTGGCTGCGGCTCAGGATAACCGTCAGCACGAGGTTAACCACGAAGCCGATGGAGGCGATCGTCAGCATCAGCCCGAACTCCACTTCCACCGGGTGAATGAACCGCTTCACGCCTTCGATGAAGATCCCGAGCGCAATGACGCACAGCGCGAGCCCGTTCAGGAAAGAGGCGATGATTTCGAAGCGCAGATACCCGAACGTAAACTTGGCGTTCGGTTTGCGCCGGGCCAGGTAAATCGCCGCCATGCTCAGGCCGAGCGCGACGACGTCCGAGATCATGTGCGCGGAATCCGACAAGAGGGCCAGAGAATTCGATAGGATGCCTCCGACGATTTCGACGACGGTGAAGAAGAGGGTCAGGAGCAGGACGACCCACAGCGTTTTGCCGGATTTCGTTTGTTCCTTGACATGCTCCAGATGATGATAATCATAAGCGGCTTCGGTTTGTCGCACCACCGGTTCGCCCCCTTTCGATGATGGAGAATGATGGTATTCCATCTTATCATATTCCGTATCGAAGGAAGCCGAAAGGTGTCGCCCGCTTTGTTACACAAATGAAATATTGCTGTTACGTGCCTGTCGCAGAGTCCGGCTACAATAAGAACCAAGACCCCCTTTTTTCATATGCTTAGAACCTGCCGCCGACGGCAGGTTCCTTTTTTTTTGTCTTCGAGAAATGACGATCACGTGCGTTGGAATATCGAAACCGGTATCGCTTATCAAGCTTCAGTACCTTCCGGAAATTATGGCGGAACGAATATAGGCGTTCAGTCGCGCCGGCGTTCGTCACCTTGGCGGATTTCGGGATCTCCCTGCCAAGTCCGGCTAACTTTGTTGAATGGAACGGCACCATCGGTTCGACTGCTTGGAGCGGAGTCAGCCAATTTACGATCCGCATTCTACGTGTGGGAGTTCCAATCTTTACCACCGTTCATGGGGTGGCAGGCGGCATAGAACGAGTGAACACCGACTCGGAGTTGGCGATAGATTTCAGTGTACCGGTCGGCTTTCTAATTTATACGCTGCAGCGCAAGTCGTACCGGTAATCCGTTTTTTTAACAGTTGGCTTATTCCGATCCGAACGTCACGTCTGCGCCGTAATGGAGTGCCCGCTCGCATTTCATCGGACGGATACCAGCCGCCTATGTCTTTGGTTTTGCCGCTCGAGTTGATTTCCAGCGCGATGCCGTTGTCCACGACGGCTTGGAACACGGCGTCGATCTCGGCTTCACGTGACGATCGCTTCGTATTGCCTGACCGTCTTCGAACAAGGTGCTCCTCTCTTTGGGTGATGTTGTTCCGACAAACACCATTTTGCCAAAGATTTGAGCACTTTTTCATATTTTTCACAGAGTAGCAGTTTCGAAATTCAGGTTTATCGACGGTTTAACCCGATTCCCTTTACGGATCGGGTTTTGTTCATCTGTGACAGGAAAAGCCGGGGTTAGAAATGTGAGTACAGTTTTAAAAAAACAAACTAAAAATAAACAACATGGTTAGAAGCGAACACATTTTTATTATCTAAGATTGAAGAGGTGACTTTTTCGAAGCATGGAGATCGAAAGAACTAATAGACAAACTTAGAAGGGGTTATTTGATGAGGCGGAATCGCGCAAATCGAAACTCAACATCCATTATTTTCGATTTTTGCGTTCGATCAAAAGCAGGTTGGTTCGGGCCTGCGTTCCGACCAGCGAGTTTAATAGAAGGAGATCGATCATATGCGGAGCTTGAGAATCGGAATGGAGGCCAATCGATGAATAGAAGATCAGCATTGACAGTTTTCTTCCTGATTACGTTATGCGCATTGTCGGTATTATCGGGCTGTGAGCGGTTCGGCACGTCTGGACAAGCGGAACGGCAGACCGCCGAACCCGATCGTGAAGTCACTATAAAGATGTGGATTATGGACAATTCGCCGAAACCGTATGAGGATTTGATGCACGTCATGAAACCGTTTCTGGCGAAAAACAACCATATTCGACTTGATGTAAAAGTGATTGACTGGTCCATCGCCTGGACGGAAATCATCAAGGCGATATCCTCGGGTGACGGGCCGGATATCGTGCAGCTTGGCACAACATGGACTCCAGCGGTCGCATTGATGGGCGGGATTCTGGATTTGTCGGATCGGGTTCACGAACTCGGAGGGGCGGATGCGTATTGGGCTTCCAGTTGGATGACGACTAAGAACCTGACGGGAAATACCGAAAGTGTTTATGCAGTTCCCTGGTTTGTGGATGTGAGAGCGGTATATTACCGGACGGACGCGTTCAAAAAAGCAAATATAGACCCGGACCGGGCATTTGACAATTGGGAGACGTTCCTTGAAGCGCTCAGGAAGGTAAACGGGGTTCAAATCGACGGGAAAACGTTAAGCGCGCTTGCCATCCCAGGCCGAAAAGATTGGAATGTGGCTCACAACCTCTTTCCATGGATTTGGGCGGCGGGGGGAGACGTATTGTCAGACGATTACAAAACCGCGGCGTTCAACAGCGAAGCCGCCTTGGACGGCATTATGTTCTATACCAGTCTGTATCGCAGCGGTTTCGTTATTCCGGAATCGTTGGAGAGAAACAGTAGTGTTATCGAAAACGATTTTATCGAGGGAAATACGGCCGTTATTATAACGGGGCCGTGGCTTGTGCCAAGAATCGAGAATCCGCCTGAAACCGATGCGGACAAAGTGTCGCTAGCGGGCCGTTATTCAGTGGCCCCCATGCCTGCCGGCCCGAAGGGAAAAGCAACTTTCGTGGGAGGAAGCAACTTGGCCATATTCCGAAACAGCAGCCACAAGGAAGAATCCTGGGAGATCATTAAATATTTATCCGGCGAAGAGGCTCAACGCCGTTTCGCTCAATTGTCAGGGTTCATGCCTGCGAGAAAGAGCGTGACCCAAATGCCTCCATTCTCGAACGATGCCGTCATGAAGGCGTTTGTGGAATCGCTGCCTTTTGGCAGGACGTACCCGTCCATTCCTCAATGGGGAGCGATTGAAACGACAATCGTTGATTATTTCGGGACGATCTGGGATCTGGTAGGCAGCAACGTCGCGTTCGATCGGGGGACAATTCGCACGATATTGGACCAAGCGGCCAGCGAAGTGGATCATCTGCTGCAAAACTAGCAATAGGAGGCCGTCAGGAGGTGTTTCTATGTCATCCGGTGGCATAACCCGGTTTGCTTCTTTTCGACTTACGTTATCACTCGTTATCAGCGTATCGATCATTGTGACCGTCCTTACAGTCGTTTCCTATTTGGACTCCTTTCGTTTGTTGGAAGAGGAATCCGTTTCTTCCGCCGAGAACTCCATCAGCCAGACCGGAGTGTTTATCGATCACATCCTGGAGGGTTATACCAGTATCGCCGACAGCATGGCTCACGATCAGGAATTGCTCAACAAGCTCGTTCTGATCAACCAAGATAGCGATCCGGAATCTCGTATATACGCGACGCTTCAGATCGAACAAATCCTCGAATCGTACAATATCGCCAATCGGAGCGTCGGCACGTTCACCATTATTTCCGGTGATCAGACCCGGGTGATCAGCTCCGTCAAATTGGAATTGCGCAACCCGCATATTCGAAGAATCGAACCTGCGACGATTCGCCAACTGGACTGGTTTACCCAAATTCTCGATTCGAAACGCAATCCGATCGTGCTTGACACCCGGCCTCAGGCTTTCGTCAGCATGAATGTCGGCATTCCGCATTTCGCTGTGGCACAGATGGTTCGCAACCCGTTTCGATCCCAGGAATTGCTTGGCATCATCCTGCTCGAGATCCCGGCCCAGCGCCTTGAAGCGGCGACGCAACATATTCGGCTCGGCGATAACAGCGGCTTTGTTGTCGTCAGCGAGAAAGGGACGATCGTGTATTCACCTGACAAATCGATGATTGGTGAACCCTACGCCGGATGGATGCCAACTTGGATAGGCAAGGGTCCGGAAGTCGGAAAAGGGACTGTTTTCGCCAGGAAAGACGACGGCAACAATCAGTATTACGCTTATTATAAATCGCCGATGTCGGGATGGAATCTGATCGCTCATTTCCCGAAAGACGAACTGCTGAAGCCGGTTCAGGGCATGCTGGTCCAATCCGTTCTGATTGCGGTCATGTTTATCCTGATTGCGGCATTCGGCGTCTGGTATCTTGTCGAAAGGGGAATCGGCAAGCCGCTTCGTCGCTTGCGTGATGTAATGAAGCAGGGCGAGACGGGCAATCTGTCCGTCCGGACCATGGACAATGCGGACAATGAAATCGGCGACCTGGGCAGAGCGTTCAACAGCATGATGGATACCATTGCGCTGGCCTATTACGACCCGCTGACGAATTTGCCCAATCGCAGGTTGCTGGTGCAAACGATTAGGACCGTCCTGGAAGACAAGCAGCCCGGACGCCTTGTCGCAGTATTGTTTATCGATCTGGACCGGTTCAAGATCATCAACGACACCTTGGGCCATCAGGCGGGGGATCTTCTCATTCAGGCGGCTGGCCGGCGCATTCAGGCCAGTATGGGCGAGCGTGACATGGTTGCCCGCATTTCGGGGGACGAATTTGTCGTGCTGATGCCGGAGGCGATAAGCCGGGAGCAGGTGGAAGAAGCGGCGGTTCGGTTGATCGAAAGCCTGGAGATGCCGATGGATCTGTACGGCCAGGAAGTGTACATTACGGCAAGTGTCGGCATGGCGTTCGGCCCGGCCGACGCGGAGGATGCCGAGACGTTGATCAAGTGTTCCGATATCGCCATGTATGAAGCGAAGTCGAAAGGCAGAAACCGTTTCATGCTTTACCACTCGAATATGACGATCCGCAAGAACGAACGGCTGAGGATGGAGAACGACTTGCACAGAGCGTTGCAACACCGCGAATTTGAGTTGTACTATCAACCGAGGATCAATGCCAGGACCGGGCTCTTATACAATGTTGAGGCGCTGCTCAGGTGGAATCGCCCCTCAGGTCTCGTCATGCCGGATACGTTCATCTCTGTCGCTGAAGAAACCGGACTTATCGTTCCCATCGGCAAATGGGTGCTTGAGGAGGCATGCAGACAATACCGGGAATGGCTTCATTCGGGGATCGCGCCGCAAGCGATTTCCGTCAACGTATCGGTTAAACAGGTTGAGCCGGGGTTGGTTACGTTTATCGAACAGATACTGCTCCGGTACGGGATGCAACCAAGCTGTCTCGAACTCGAAATCACGGAAGGCCTGTTGATGGATAACGAAGATTCCACCCGGGAAACGTTACGGCGATTGAAAGCGATGGGAATCCGGCTGTCCGTCGACGACTTCGGTGTCGGGTATTCCAGTCTGGCGTACTTGAAGAAAATTGACGTTTCCACGCTCAAGATCGACAAATCGTTTATCCGAGACATTCCGTCCAACAGGGAGAACCAGACGATCGTAACGGCCATCATCCGAATGGCGCACAATCTGGGCATGAACGTTGTGGCGGAAGGAGTGGAGACGGAAGAGGAATTTCGATTTCTCGCCGGGCTCAATACCGATGAAGTGCAAGGATATTGGTTCTCTCGTCCATTGCCAAGAAGCGAATTCGTGCAATATGTTGCTGCTAATCAGTGAGAACTGATCGACAAATTAGGAGGATTATTCAATGAGACTTCAGTTCAGCATACATAAGATGATTATACGCCCGGTATTATCTAAATTTCGTCTGGTTAAAAACAGGTTGATCCTGGCTTTTGCCGTTATTTTACTCATTCCGAGCCTGTCTATTGGCTGGGCATCTTATCACGTCGCCAAGAACAAAATTGATGAACAAATGAAGAAAACTGCTTCGGCAAACGTTGCGTTGTTGAACCAAATGATTACCCAAGTGATAGAAGCGCAAATGAAGGATGTCGATTCTTTGGCGCGACAAATCTCTGCTGCGGATGTCCCTCCAAAGCAGGGAGACGAAAATCCGAAATTGAAAGAAATTCTCGACAGACACAAGCAGCTTCATCTCGAGTTGGAGAATGTTGCTGTTGGGGCGGATACGGGGAGAATTCAAGTTTCGCCATTCGCAAAATTGCCTGCCGATTATGATGCGAGAAAACGACCGTGGTACATAAAAGCGATGGAGAACAAAGGCAAAGTAGTTGTCACGGATACATTCCTATCTAAAGCTACGAATAATACGGTCGTTTCGATAGCGAAAGTTACGAGCGACGGTCATGGCGTTGTATTTGCCACTCTAAGCCTGAAGTCTCTGAGTGAAATCGTAAGTAAAGTTAAAATCGGTAATCAAGGATATGTAATTTTATATGACTCGGAGAGGAAATATTTGGTTCATCCATCAGCGAAAATTGGCGAAGTTGCAAAAGGCGAAGCGGTTGACAAAAGATTTGCTTCCAGTTCCGGATCATTGGATTACATCAATCAGTTTGACGGAAAGCCAAAGAAAGATGTGTTTACAACGAACCCGTTAACCGGCTGGAAGCTGTCGGCAACATGGTATGCCGAAGAAATAACGAATGAAACTGCTCCTATATTCTGGAGGACTGTGATTGTAATTGTAATTGCTGTAGTTGCTGGAGCCATCATTGTTTACTATATCGTTCGAGCCATTACATCACCGTTGCGTGTTTTGAACGAAACGTCCAGAAGAATCAGCGCGGGCGACTTAAGATGTCGTGCAAACATTGAATCTAAAGACGAATTCGGCGAGCTCGGAGCAAGCTTTAACCAGATGGTGGATTCACTTAAATCGGTTTTGGTTGAGGTCAGCGAATCGTCCAGTCAATTAGCGGCTTCATCTGAACAGTTATCGGCAAGCGCAGAACAAACCTCCAAAGCTACCGAACATATTGCAAGTACAGCTCAAGAGATGTCGGATGGAGCCGCTCAACAGGTTCACACAGTGGAGTTAAGCTCTCAAACGATTCAGGAAGTCTCCACCAAAATTCAGCAAATTGCGGCAAATGCCAGGGCCGTTGCAGAAACCACGACAAAGGCAGCGGAAAAATCGTCTATGGGCGGAAAAGCTATTCAAACCGCGACGGGACAAATGAATTCCATCAGCGTTTCTGTCGATGGACTGGCACAGGTGATTAACCATCTGGCAAGCACTTCTCTGGAGATCGGACAAATCACGGGAGCTATCACCGAGATCGCAAATCAAACCAATCTGCTTTCGCTGAATGCGGCAATCGAAGCGGCGCGTGCGGGAGAACATGGACGTGGATTCGCCGTTGTAGCCAATGAAGTGAAAAACCTTGCGGAGCAGTCCTCCAAATCGGCAGAACAAATCGCAGGATTGATCCAAACCATCCGTAGTAGGGTCGAAAATGCCCAAACTTCCATGCAATCCGCAACCAACGAAGTGAGTGTTGGCAGGGAAGTGGTGCAAGCTGCTGGTCAACTATTTGCTGAGATTGAACACTTTGTCGTCGACGTAAATACGCAAGTTAGGGAAGTATCTGCGGCTTCGCAGCAAATCTCGGAGGGAACCGGGAAAATCGTGCAAGCCATCGAAGGAATCTCAGGTGTTGCGCAATCAACGGCAGCCAGGACGCAAAATGTATCTGCTGCCGCCGAAGAGCAGTTGGCATCCATGGAAGAGATTTCATCCTCTTCGGCTGCCCTTACCCACATGGCAGGAGAATTGCGAGCCTTAGTAGAGAAATTCAAACTGTAAAATGGACAAAAAGAGAACCCGCGATCGCGGCTCCAAGTTCATTTTCAGTCAGAAAATTTGAAAGTGGGGTTCTTCTTATTCCAATTCTAAGATGGTTCAATCGGAGTATCGTCAGAAAGCTTGTCCTCCTCCTACTGGTTACGATTACGGCGGTGTTATCCGTAGCCGGCTTACTTCAATATTCGAAAACGAAATCGATTTTGTTGAAAAATACGGAAAATATGCTGGCGACGATTAATTCGGCTACCGCACAGCAAATTGGCGTGATGCTACAAAATAACTCTACGCTTGTTCATCGAATGGTTCCTTTAATTATGAAGCAATATCATGTCGGCGAAAACGGATATACCTTTTTGCTGGATGAGGATGGTACGATTCTATATCATCCAAACCGTAATCTGGTCATGAGAGGATGGAATGATCTGGTTCCCGAACGGGAAGGTCTGAAGAAACTGCTTGACGGCATTGCGCTCATCGAGCTTAACGGACAAAAACAATACATCATCGTTACCCGTCTTCCATTAACGGGTTGGTATGTCGCATCGGCGCTGCCGGAGTTTGAAGTGTTGGACCAGCTCAGAGCGCTTTCGCGAACATCGCTTCTATCCAACCTTGGTGCCGGAATCATTCTCTTGTTACTGGTTACATTTCTTTTAAATTATATGTTGAAATACATCCCGATTATTATTAAACAACTCCATCGTATTGCCGAGGGACAACTGACAGAGTTCCAAATGGTTCCGAGCCATGATGAATTTGGACAAATCTCATTAGCCATTCGAGAGATGGCTCACAAAATACAAGCCAGCATAAAGCTCATTCACGAATCGGCGTTTTACGATGCTTTGACGGGTCTTCCGAATCGGCGCTTTCTGGATGAAAAGCTAACGCAGGCTTTGCAGGATGCAAAGCGGCTCAACGGGAACTTCGCCTTGATATTCATCGATTTAGACAATTTTAAATGGATTAACGACACCCGCGGGCACAAGTTCGGCGATGAACTGCTTAGGCAAATCTGTTCAAGATTAATCGGGATTCATCGAGACGGCGACATGATGTTCCGCTTCGGAGGCGATGAATTCGTCATTCTGTTGCAGCATATTGGCTCCAAGCAAGAATTAGAACATTATGTTGAGCGGCTTCGCACGGCTTTCTCCTCGCAGGTAAATTTATTTTCACACAGTTACTATATCAATTTTAGCGCTGGAGTGGTTATGTTCCCTGATGACGGCGCTACCGAAGAAGAGTTGTTGAAAAATTCGGATATGGCGATGTATCACGCTAAGGCTCTCGGCAAGAATCGAATTCAATATTTCTCTTCCGATATGATCAGCACGTTGTTAGAGAAGGAGAAACTGACGCAAGAACTGCGTAACGCCGTTCTTAACCAATCGATGACCCTCCAATACCAGGCAATTGTAGATGCCCAAACCAGCCGTCTCTATGGATTTGAAGCTCTGTTGCGATGGTCGCATCCCGAGCTCGGACCGATCTCTCCGGATCAATTTATTCCGCTTGCAGAAGAAGTCGGCCTGATCGTACCGCTAGGGGAGTGGGTGCTGAGAGAGGCATGCAGGGCATGCCGTCTGTTGCAGGACGAGTATCAACCGATGTCCGTCTCCGTCAACGTATCGGTGCTGCAACTCCGTTCCCCGTCTTTAATTGATGCAGTCAAGCACGCTTTGCATGAGAGCGGAATCGATCCTAAACACCTCGTGCTTGAGATTACGGAAGGCATCGTCATCGAGAATTTCGAACAAAGCGTCGAGGCGCTTCGGCAGTTGCGTGCTATTGGTGTCCGCCTCGCGTTGGACGATTTCGGCACGGGCTATTCGTCCTTGGGTTATTTGAAGAAATTGCCAATCGATATTTTGAAACTCGATAAAGTTTTCATTTGGGATTTGGATATCCAATCGTCCAACAGCAAACAGATCGTAGGTCCGATCATTGACTTGGCGCATAATCTCGGCTTGAACATCGTGGCGGAAGGGGTAGAAACCAAGGATCAGGCTGAGATGCTGCGGGCTTGGGGTTGCGATCTGAATCAAGGGTATTGGTACAGCAAACCGGTTTCATTCGAGGAGATCAAGAACTTGCTACAGCGGTTCTAGGCGCTCTCCAAGGAATCGGTTCAGGATTACTTTGGAAATTTGAGGGATCAGTGTAAGGAATTAAATAATCAGAGGTGCCCGAATGAAGGATGAGCAGATATTAACATCCTATTATCTGGGGGATAAAGGAGCATTTAATGATCTTGTTCGTTTGTTTGCCCCCATTATTAGGAAATATTGCAGCGGATTCTATATACAAGGCGTTTTACAACCAGATTTATATCAAGAAGGTTGTATCGGACTCTATGTTGCACTTCAGAAGTATGAGTCTTCCAAAGGCGATTTCAAACCGTTTGCCCAAATTCATATCAAGAACCGAATCATTAATGCGGTAAAAGCCGCCACTCGCAAAAAGCATCTTATGCTAAGTGAGTCGAGTTCACTTGATAAAGAAGTGGAGGCACGCCAGCTGTTTGAGATGATACCATCCGAATGTCCTACTCCGGAAGAAGTGTTGATTCTTCGTGAGAATGAGGATGAACGCAAACGGTACATTCTCAAGATAATGGAATCGTTCACGCCCATGGAAAGAAAAGTTTTCCGCCATTTCTTACATGGAGTTTCGTACAAAGAGGTGGCGCGTCAAGCCGGAATCCCTCTCAAATCGGTAGACAATGCATACCGGAGGATTAAGAAAAAAATAACAAAATTCAAACAGAGTTACGAAAATATCGTTCAGCATTCCGGGTAGCAGATCGTCGGAAATGGGTTAAGGTTGCGGATCCCAATTCACTACGTTGAAGGAATGCTGAATCGGCGGGATGGGAGGTTTAACTGTGACGCTTATCCAAATGCAATGTAGAGGATGCCATGGCAAGCTGGTATGGCACCCTGATTTCGGATCTATTGAGACATGTGTATATTGCTTCCGCCTGTGGGGTGAGGAAGCGAATTTGTCCCGGGAGGACAATCGGGTCGAATGCTACACCCCTGAGACGTTTGCCATGGCTCTTGATATCCTTGAAGTCACACATCGTACCACGATTGAATCAGCTATTACCCTTGCCTTGAAAGCAATAGAGATTGCCTCGATGCTGGGTGTCGAGGAATTGGAAATGCGCGCCCAGTTAATCCATGCCGAAGTGATGCTCCGGAAAGGACTATTGGCGGAAGGTGGACGCATTCTCCAGAAAATCAATGGCTGGGCGCTCTCTCATCATCCTTACATTCTGGCTCGCAGTCATCGGCATCTCTCGACATTCTTCGAGCTGCTTGGGGATATGCCCAGGACGCTGGAGCATGCACTGATCTCTATCGATCATTTGCCCGAAGATGTCTTGCCTCGGACCCGAGCAAATCACCTTATGCAGCTTGCGTTTGCGCTTGCTAACAACGGGGAAATCGAAAAGGCAAAAAAATGCGATCAAGAGATTCTCGACATCGCCGCCGGAATCAATGATATCAAGCTTGCTCTCAAAGTATTAAACAACATGGCATACACGCAGTACTCACTCGGCGATGCTGAAGGAGCAACCGAGTTCGTCGAACGATTTCGGTCGTTAGCGAAAAAATACGACGTGCGGCTTGATCCCTATTTTCTGGATACGATTGCCCGGGTTGAACTTCTTCGTGGGGATTATGAGGGGGCGGAGCGGACGCTTCAGGTCGTGATTGACCGTCGGTTGGATGATCTTCTAAGCGAAGTAACGTTCCTGCCCGTTTGCTTCATCACCGCTGCACAAGCGCAACGGCTTCAGGGAGCGTACGATCGTTCGCAAGCAACGCTTGATGCAGCACTTCGGCTTTGCGGGGAGTACGGCCTTACAGGTATACAGGTGGAGATCATGCAGGAGAAAGCCGAGCTCTATGCCGCATCCGGATGGTATCGTGAAGCTTATGAGGAATTCCGCAGCTTCCATACCGAGTCGGAAAAGCTTCGCTCTAAAGAGCGCGAAGCAAGGGCGAAAGTCCTTCAAGCTGTCTTTGAGACGAAGGAGGCCAAACGCGCTGCTGAGTACTACCGGAATATGGCTTTGCGCGACCCATTAACCAATCTGTATAACCGGCGTTACATGGATGAGCGGGTCGACGAATTGATTCGGCTCTCTACCGCATCCGGCGAGCCTTTCTCGCTCATCTTGCTGGATCTGGATCATTTCAAGCGAATCAACGATACGCTATCCCACGAGATCGGCGATACCGTGCTGATCCATGTTGCCAAAATTCTTGAAGCCGCCGCCAAAGAGCCTAAAGCCGCCGTCCGCTTAGGCGGGGAGGAATTCCTTGTCGTGCTTCCCGATTATGATTCCAAACAGGCACTGCAGTTTGCCGAAGTGCTGTGCCATGAGATCCGTTCGGCTGATTGGCGTCCCATTACGGGTAAACTGCCGGTAACCGCCAGTATAGGAGTCAGTACCTTCTCCGAAGGATTAAGCCGTTCCCGCCTGTTGACTCTGGCCGACAATAACCTCTATCAGGCCAAACGTGCAGGAAGAAACCGGGTTGCCGGCTAAACGAATCGCTTATCAAGGAGCGTCGCTCTGGGTTCTGGATGAATTTGTAACAGAAATATGAGGCAGCTGTTAAATCACTTCATGGCGGAGATAAGTCAAGATTCCGGGTTCCGATTCGCCGCAGCACGGCTACGATCCTGGCCTTTAACTCCTGCAAAAATGAAAGTTATGTGAGGTTTATTAATGGAAAAGTAACGGAAAAAGTAGAATCAGACACATATCTCTCGTCTATGATTCATATAGGGCTTTTGCTGTATATGAATTAAGGATAAGGATCAAAAATTATGGATCGGCGTAATCGGTTGTCCACGTGAACAGATTCTTCATGTTGAACCGCCGCTTCTATTTTTGTAGAACTTGGAGGGTCCAGGGAATGCAGGCAGTCGATCAAATCCAATATGTTGAATTTGGTATCGCGGATGAGAACTATGCCATTCTCATCTCGGACATCCATGAGATTATAAGGATGCAGGACATTACAGAAATCCCCAACAGCCACCGCTATGTACAGGGTGTCATCAACTTGCGGGGGAAGATCGTTCCCGTTATCAGTCTTAGAAGTCTATTCTCGCTCGACCCGGACAGCGTGACAAAATCCACCCGCATTATCGTCGTCAATCACAGGGAGGAGTCCGTCGGCATCATCGTGGACAAGGTTCGCAAGGTAACTGCCTTCAGCGATATCCAGCCGCCTCCAGAGCGTGTCGGGGGAATCAACGGCGCTTATTTCGTTGGAATCGGCATCACATCAGCCGGACTGACAGGTATCTTGAAGCTGGATGAAGTGTTGATTCGGGAGTAGGAGAGCGATGTCGGATGACCGATATGAGGCAATACCAATCCCATTTCCTGGATGATCTTGGTGAACAACTCCAGCTAATGGAAGGCGAGATTCTTCGTCTCGAGCAGGAAGGGGGAACTGCGGAAGGTGTACAAAGCCTGTTTAGGGCCGCACATACCTTGAAAGGCTCTTCCGCAACCATGGGTTACGAGAAGATGACGAAGATCACCCACGCAATGGAGACCATTCTCGACAACGTCCGAAGCGAAGTGTATCCCATTACGACTGAAATGATAACTTTGCTATTTCAATGCGTGGACCGTTTGAAGGTGCTTGAAGCCGAAATCGCGTTGGACAGCAGGGAATTGTCCGACATTGACGATTTGGTCGGCGACATGATGCTATTGGATGCTCGCCGGGCACAGGAAATGCTGGTTCATGCAGAGAAGGGGGAGGGCGATAAAACCGTGATCTCCGAGTCGTTCCCGCTAAGGGAGGACGAATGGGAGATGGCGCGGAGACAGGTCGAAGGGGGGCTGTCCCTGTACAGGCTGTATATCAGGCTCTCCTCCGAATGTCTGATGAAGAGCGTTCGACTGGATGTCATCGAGAAGCAGCTTCGGGACACGGCGCCCGTCATCTGGTCGGAACTTCTTTCGCGTTGGAGAGACATTCCGCCTCCCGACGGACAATTCGTCCGTTGGCTGATTGCTGCAGCAGACCGGAAGGAAGAACTGGAGAGAGAAATCCGTACTTGGTTCGATGTCGATTCGGTCGAAGCGGTGCCCTGCAGCCTGGACGAGCTCCATTCGCAATCACAACCCCCGGTCATTGTGCGGACGGACATAGGCGGTCGTCCGGAATCTTCTTTCCGGCTGCCCCCGTCGGAAAGGGTTAAGGCGCAGAGTATTCGGGTGAATGTAGATCGACTGGAGACACTCATGAATTTGGTCGGGGAGCTGGTTATCGATCAGACTCGAATCCGCCAGGTTGAAGCCAATCTTCAGCAGAAATACGGTTCAGACGAAACCGTTAAGGAAATGAGCCCCGTCTTCGATCATTTGACCCGCGTTATCGGCGAGCTTCAGGACAGTGTCATGAAGGTCAGGATGCTTCCGATCGAGCAGTTGTTCAGCAGATTTCCACGGGTTGTCCGAGATTTGGCCAATGGGCTCGGCAAGAAAGTGGAGCTGATGCTGGAGGGAAACGAGACAGAGCTGGACCGGAACCTTATCGAAGAGGTGGGAGACCCGCTTATCCACCTGATCCGGAATGCGCTGGACCACGGGATTGAGACTCCGGAGGCTCGCAGGCAGGCCGGCAAGCCCGAACAAGGAATCCTGCGGATCAGCGCCGCTCATGAGGACAATCAGGTCGTTCTTACGGTGAAGGACGATGGAGCCGGAATCGACGCGGACAAGCTTCTCGCCAAAGCGATAGACAAGAATCTCTTCTCCGCAGAAGAAGCTTCGCAAAAAAAAGAGAACGAAGCCATTCAGTTAATATTCCATCCTGGATTGTCGACGGCATCCGAGATTAGCGATATTTCCGGCAGGGGCGTCGGCATGGACATCGTTCGTGCAGGTATCGAACGGATCAACGGCATGATTGAAGTCGAGACGTTCAAGGGCAGGGGAACTTGCTTCAGAATCCGGCTTCCGCTGACGCTCGCCATCATCACGGGGCTCATGGTGGATATCGGAGGAAGGATCTATATCCTGCCGATGAGCAATGTCGTCGAAATTATCCAGATGGAACCGAAGGCGCTCCAATCGGTGAAGGGGGTACCTGTTGTCTCCTTGCGCGAGCGGATCATCCCTGTCGTCTGGCTGCACGATTCATTAGGGTATCCGCGGACCGGCATCAAACGCAAACAGATTCCCATCGTCGTTATAGGCCGTGCGGAGAAGCGGCTGGCCCTCGCGGTAGACGGTCTTATCGGTTATCAGGAGGTTGTGATCAAGTCGCTTGGAGCTTATGTCGGAAATATCGAAGGAATATCGGGAGCGACCATTCTGGGGGACGGACGGGTAGCTCTTATTCTGGAAATCGGCGGTATCATGAAGATGGCCGGCGGATTGACGTGAGCAAGCGGAAAAACACAACGGCATTTAAAGTATCTAGAATCCTGAGGGCGTCTGCGAGTGTCGTATAACGGATTTCGCGAAGCTCTTCTTTCTCGGTTTGAATGTCGTATTATGCTAAACACAGAGGAGTGGCGACCGAATGAATGCTCAGCATGTCAATGCGTTTCTGGAAGCGGCAAGCCATATTTTGGGGATGTATCGGTTTACTTTGACAATAGGCAAACCTGCTGTACGCCAAACGCCTTGTACTGGGTTTGAAGTATTGACGGTCATAGGCGTGAGCGGTCAATTGCGGGGACAAGTTTACCTTGGCTATACGAAGGAAGATGCGCTTTGTATTGTATCCAACATGATGGGGGGAGTCGTCGTTGCCGATCTCGATTCGATGGCTCAGAGCGCCATTGCCGAGATTGGCAATATGATCTGCGGGACCGCAACCATTCAGCTCTCGCAGCACGGAATGGCCGTAGATATTACCCCCCCTGCCGTTATTATGGGAAATAGCGTGGAAGTGGCGAGGAGCGAAAAGTCCCTGATAGCCATTCCGATTCAAATGGAAGGTCTGGATGGCATGGAATTGTGTCTGGCTCTGGAAGGCTAATTGATTAGAATGGGGGACGCTGTTGCGGCTATGAAAGTGTTGATCGTGGATGATGCCTCATTTATGCGGATGATGCTTCGGAAAATGATCGAGTCGGAGGGGCATTTCGTCGCGGGCGAAGCGGTTGACGGCAACGACGCGGTGGCTAAATACTCGCAACTGCGTCCGGATCTGGTGACAATGGACATTTCCATGCCGAATAAGAATGGCATCGAGGCCGTTCAAGAGATCCGGGCTATCGACAAGGCAGCGAAGATTCTCATGATTTCGGCCATAGGTCAGGAGCCGATGGTGAAGGCGGCGATCTTGGGGGGGGCTTATGACTTCATCATGAAGCCGCTGGATGAAGAGTTGTTCAAAAAAGCCCTGGATCGCGCTGCAAGAGATGGAAGATGATTCGAGTGAACGAACAACTGCTGTCATATGCTTTGAAGTTAAGAAGCAAGGAGTGGGGAACGAAATGAATGAACTGGACTCAGCCATTGTCTGGAACGAAAGGCTGAATGCCGTTGTATGGCAATGGCCGGATGCGACAACCGAATGTAATTTTAGAGCTTATGGAGAAAGAGTATTGGAATTAACGAAGATAAAGCGGTGCAGGAATGTATTATTCCATATCTGTCAACGCACCGTTTATATGGAAGAAGTTCGCCAATTGTTCGCCATTCATTTATATCCCGGATTCCAGGAATCCGGAGTCAGGTTCCTGGCAATGGTGTTGCCGGAAAATATATTGAAAAAGCCATTCTTTCATAAAGTGGCTGCATCGAATGATGGGGTTCCGATCTTAAAAGGATATTTTAGCAAATTGGAAGAAGCTGAGAAGTGGTTGGATAAGATGAAGTATGCCTAATTGATTCAGAATTCGCAAGAATGCATAACTTGCCATGATGAAAGGACGGCGATCGCCCTGATGAAGAGGTTTTGGAACTTGAAGCTAAAGTATAAAACTTTCACGCTAATTGCCGTTGGACTCATCATGCTATTTATCGTTGCCGGGGTCGGCTACTACAACATATCCAGGATGGCCAAGAGCGCGAAAAGCATGTACGAGAACAGTATGCAAGTCGTTATATCAACCGGCAAAATGAGAACAAACACACAGGCCGTCGCGACAGCCGAGATGGATATCATCATCTCATCGGATAAGAAGCGAATTCAGACCTTGCTAGAGAAGGTCAGCAGCCTGATAGCCGCTAATGAAAACGAAATCAAGTTTATACAAGGCGCCAACCTGGACGAGAAGCAGCGGGAGCTGTTCGACATATACGTTCAAAAGTTAAGAGCGTACCAGCCTGTCGAAACCCAAATCCGAAAATTGGGTGCCGTGGGTACAGAAAGTCTAAATGCCCAAGCATATGCCCTGTATGTAAACAAAGGCTACGCCATGTTAAGTGATTTGAACAACGCCATCAACGATTTCATGGACTATTCCCTCCAGTCGGCGAAGGACATCAACGACCGGAACCAGAATAATGCGGCGATAGCCACCAAGATCATGATCGCCGTCGCCGTCATTGCTATAGCACTCCTGTCCTTGATCGGCATCGCGATCACGAACATGATTACCCGCCCGGTCAAGAAGCTGCAGGAGCTGATGGCCCGGGCCGCACAAGGAGACTTGACTGTGCAAGGAGAATTCAACGCCAAGGACGAGATCGGCCAGCTTAATCTTTACTTCAATGGCATGATCGACGGATTCAAGGATACGGTGGCCAAGATTTTCGCCGCTGCAGACAGCGTCTCTGCGGCGGCGGAAGAGATCTCGGCCACCACGCAGGAGATTGCAAGCAACGGCAACGAGCAAGCCCTCTCGGCCCAAGCGATGAACGAGATGGTCGGAGAATTGTCCGAGGCGGTTGGCTCGGTGGCACAAAGCGCGGAGCAGGCGTCCCATCTGTCGGACCGCACAGCCGCGATTGCTCAAGAAGGTACGAAAGTGGTAGAGGATTCGATCGGCAGCATGGACCGGCTGAAGGATCAGATGACTCGGCTTGAGGAGGACTCCAACAAGATTGGAGAGATTATCGAAGTCATCGACGATATCGCCGATCAGACCAATCTGCTCGCGCTCAACGCCGCGATCGAGGCTGCGCGGGCTGGCGACCAGGGTCGCGGCTTCGCAGTGGTCGCGGATGAAGTGCGGAAGCTGGCAGAACGGAGCGGCGAGGCAACGAAGCAGATTACGACGATCATCAAAACCATGCAGACGAATATGATGCAAAGCGTACGCGCGGTCGATGAGGGCGTCACCGTATCCCGGCAGTCCGGCGAAGCCTTCAAGAGCATTGCCGCCATGGTTGGCGATACGAATGCGAAAGTGTCGGAGATTGCGGCGGCCACCGAGCAACAGTCCGCGCAAACGGCGAATGTGCTTCGCTCGATCGAGACAATCTCCACAGCAACCGAAGAGTCCGCTGCCAGCAGCGAGGAAACCGCAGCCGCGGCCCAGTCGCTCGCTCATTTGGCGGAGGAACTGAATTCAACCGTCGCCGCGTTCAAAATCAAATAAGGAGTCGCTACGACTGTCAAGGTGCAGATGCCAGCCGTACGGATTGAACTTGCCGGCATGGACGGCTGGCGTCGCACGTGACTTGGTTTGAAAAATAACAGAAATAGGTAAGGAGCCTGGGATAGTTATGAGAGTGATGATTGTGGACGATGCCGCATTTATGCGAATGATGCTAAGACGCCTGCTGGAGGGAGCGGGTCATGAAGTGGTCGGAGAAGCGGCTGACGGCAACGAAGCGGTCGCGAAGTACAAGCGGTTGAATCCGGATTTAGTGACGATGGACATTACGATGCCGAATAAGGACGGCATTGCGGCGGTGAAGGAAATAAGGGCCGAGGATCCGAGTGCGAAAATTTTGATGATTTCAGCCATGGGGCAAGAAACGATGGTTAGAGCAGCGATCCTGTCAGGCGCTTACGATTTTGTCATCAAGCCGGTAGAGGATGCGCGGTTTCTGCAAGCCGTCTCTCACGCAGCGAAGTAACGGTCCAATGCGAGACGACATGACGACGATTGCCGTCATTCCATAATAAACTTATAACCGATCTTCCAAACCGTCTTGATATGGCGAGGGTTCTTCGGATCTTCCTCGATTTTTTTACGCAAATTCATGATATGTACGTCAATCGACCTATCGTTGATAAAAGAATCAACGCCTCTGACTGCGTTAATTAATTCTTCGCGTGCAAAAACCCTTTCCGGAGAGGTGCAGAAAAGCTTCATAATCTCCCACTCGGAATAAGTCATCTCTATCTTCATCCCGTCAGCAAAGAGGAGCCTGCGCTCATAATCCAAAACAAATTTATCGGTTTTGGCCATAAGCCGGTTCGGACTTTCGGCCGCTTGGACGCGGCCGGGTTTCCGGCGAAGCACCGTCTCGATTCTCGCTTTCAGTTCTTGCATACTGAAGGGTTTGCAGATAAAGTCATCCGCTCCCGAGGCTAACGCGTTAATCCGGTCGGCCACTTTTTCATTCATGGAAACGACAATGACCGGAACATCGGTCAACCCGCGAAATTCGCTGCAGATTTCGGTTCCTTCCGAATCCGGAAGGACCAGATCGAGTAAAATAACGTCGGGATTATAATCAACCAGAGCCTGTACCCCCGCTCTCGCCGTCTCCACCCGATGCACCGCGTATCCTTCTCCCGAAAAATATAGATAAAGCATCTGACCAATGACTTGATCATCTTCTATAATTAGAACCCGGGTCATAAGGCACCACCAAACATTTCTCTATATGTCATCATAAGAATCGAAAAAACCCCTAACTTTCTTAGTATATATTGTCAGGAATAAACTGTCTATGTCTATTATTGTCGAATTTCATGAATGACACAAAACAAAGGCGTCCACCGATCGGCGATGATAAGGACGCTTGTTCATTTGGAGGAGAGGGCAGCTGGACGGGAAAAGTCGGTCACACTTTAAATTTCGATATGATATACTTTAATTTATTCGCGCTTTCGTTCGTTGCCGCCGCAATGGCTGTTAGCTCGTTCGACATTTGTGCAACGTCAGCAGCCTTCCCGGAGATTTCCTGCACATCTTCCGCAGATTCATCGTTCGCCGTCGATATTTCTTGGATCGATCTCATCATGTTGAGGATGGAAGTGTTTAATTCCTGAGTCGCCTGGCTTATATCCGCGGCGAGATTCTCGACGATTCCGGCATCCCTGTTATACTGTTCACCGGCGTCAACCATGAACTGATAGTCAGATATGACCGTTCCATCAATAAAATCAAGCACCTTCTCCGAGTGCTGCGTCAGATTTTCAACAGAAATAACCACTTGATGGGTCACGGTTTGAATTTTACTTGCAGCGGATTTGGAGTTTTCCGCCAGCTTCCTGATTTCATCGGCTACTACGGCAAAGCCTCTTCCTGCTTCTCCCGCTCTTGCTGCTTCAATCGAAGCATTCAATGCAAGCAAGCTGGTTTGCTTCGCGATTTCCAGAATGGATTGCGTCAATCCGTTGATTTGCTTTACCGCTTGGGATTGTTCGATTGCGGAAACCAAGCCGGTTCGAACCCGAGCCTGAATGTCGGAAGCCTTCAAGCTGGACTGAACGGCATTCTTACGAATCTCCTCGGCTCGTTGTTTAATCTCTTCGGAAACTTTTGCCCCTTCCGATGTTTTGCTCGATATCGATGAAACGACGCGCCCGATTTCAATCGAAGCAGCTTTCATCACATTGGCAGAGGCAGCCGTCTCTTCCATAATTCCTGACATTTCCAGGGTGGTCGCCGATACGTTCTCCATCTGTATTTTTAATTCGGATACATTGCGGTTTACAGTCGAGACGGAGGTTCCCAGCAAGGACTCTTCCTGACGGACCGTTTCGATCATATTCCTTATGGAAGATTGCATCGCAGCCACAGAGTTCATTAATATGCCCGTCTCGTCCGACGATTTCAAGTAGCCATCCGGTATCCGGTTCGTGAAGTCTCCTGTGGCAACCTTTTGCAGATAGGAGCTGGCAAAACGAATGGGTTGGACAATTCGATAAGACAGGAACAGAAGAATCACCGCAAACAGAACCACACTGACGGCAATGACCGCGAAGATTCCGTTTCGAAGCTTCTTCACTTTGGATACATACTGACTTACCGGCAGGTAAGTTATGTTGTACAAATCCGAATTGTCGGATTTTGAGAACGCTGCGATATATCGAACGCCACCCAGAGTAAAATAGCCAACCCCGGATCGTTTGCTTTTTAACGCTTCATAATAATCTTGCAGGTCTCCCGATTGTTTGCTCAAGTCTAGCTTAAGAATTTGCGATTGATCTGTGGAAGCAAGAACAAGCCCTGTTGAATCAATCAGCATGTTCTTCAAATTTACTTGGGAGGTATTATTCATCAGTTTGTCAGTCATATTCAGTAAATCAATAGGCGTCCAGAAGGTTGAGAGCGGCTTGCCGGAAAGAGGATCATCGACTGTGCTCCCCACGAGGAGAACTGGTCTTCCGGATACGGGAGAAATAACGGGTTGGCCAATATATTTTTTCTTCACCATGATATTCCAATAGGGATCGCCCTTTTCGACCTTGAAAGTAATGCCCTCGCTTTTTCCGCCAATACCATCAGCCAATTGTGACCACTCGTCACCAATTCCGGTACTATTCAACAATTTGACGTCATAAGACAGAAAGACATTTTCATACATCCCCGAAGCGCCCTTCATTACCGTTTCCAAATAACTTGATATCATTTGTTTTTTTTCAGCATCGATTTCCCCTTTCATTTTCACTTCCTGAAAAAATTGGACAATGGCCGGCTGTTGAGCGATCAACGTCGCAACCCTCAAGAAATCATTTAGGGCCAAGTCGATCTGCGTTTTCTTTTCAGTAGACGCGCTTACCAACGAAAAACTTGCCTCGGATTCAAGCGAATGAGTTGATGAAGAAACGGCGTAAACTAAAGATACCAATAACGGTATAATCATACAAAGAATGGAAATGGCCGAAATTTTCACAAATAAACGGTTCAAACGACTTCTTTTCACGTTCCATGCTTCCCAAATTATGCTCATGCGTAAGTCTCACTCTTTCACGATTTAATGGAAAACGCGACCCGAAGCCAGACGCGATACCTTAAGGTTTACAGCGAAATGGAATCCCCGCTTGCATGCGGCTTCATCAAAGCCCCAAGGCATCTCTTTCAAATGTTTGCTGCGTAATTCATTTGGAGTATCTCCTCGGTCAGTCATATTCCCGCTTAATCTAATAAGATACAATGTGCGTTTTAAAAATGTTCTTTGTTTCATATGAGTTTTTTGTTCGGTACAGTGAGAGTGTCGAGCAATCACTACCACACCGAAGAGGCGTCTTTTCTATGAGCTGCGTGTGCTAAAAATGATCAGGCCGGTTTCAGGAATCGTCAACTCCAGCAATGGGTCTAAAATATCAATCGTTTGTTTAAAAGACTAATAAAAAACTAAGAGCGAATAAAACAATCCTCTCATAATCCTGTCCTATAATGTTCTAAGTCCCTTGATCTATCATAATGGTCCTATTCTTGTTCAATACCTCTTTTGAAATCTACTGGCGAAATACCTTCAACAGCTTGCCGCGACGGAAACATGCGGCTCTTTGCTATGCGTCTTGCTTGTCAATGCTTCTGTTCTTCCACTTTGACGGAACGGGTGCATCGTCAGCGGTGGATGGGTTTGGGAGGAAGCGAGAAGCCTGAACCGTTTCCTTGTACAGCGTGAGGCTTCCCCGTTCGCAAGTGTTGCTCGACAAGCATTAACTTCAAATAAATATCAATTAGGTGGTAGAACAATGCATATTACAATTAATGGCGCGGTAGGTAAATTGGTTTCGGAGGAGTATCTGCGGAAAATCGTCGAAGCGGCAACCAATTTCGCCCATATCCACTGTTTGACGCACAGAGAGAGCGAAATCCTCGTTTATCTGTCGTTCTTTGGGTTTTCTAACAGGGAGATTGCCCAATGCTGCTTTATTGCGGAGAAGACAGTCAAAAACCATATCGATAACATGATGAGGAAATTAGACATTCGCTCTTCCCGGCAGTTAAATGCTATATTGCTGCGCACAATATTTAACGAAACGGACGAGTTGGCAAGCCTGAAAGCAGATGACAAAGTAAGAAAAATCGTTTGATCGATGACTCATACTAACCTATCTGCGGTGCAAATGGAGATATCGACCGCTTGGTAGCAGAAGATGATTAGACCGTCAAGCGGTGCGCTTGGCAGATGGGGGACGAGAAGATGAAGTGGTGGAAAAACGCAAGGCTGTACGCCAAGCTGGGACTGACGGTAGGCACTGTGCTTATGCTTTCCTTTGGGAGCTTGATCGGTTTAAACCTGGGGCAAATCTATAAGATGAGTCTTAGGCAGGGAGAGTCCGACGCGCGGGAAGCTTCAGTCGTGGTAGCGGACACGTTTCAGAAAAAAGTGAGCGATACGATTTCCATGCTTTCAACGCTTCGGGAAGTTGTGTTGCAAGCAAGCATGAACCAATCACTGACTCGTGAAGAAATCGTTCGGCTTCTGACCGAAGAGTTGAAGGATCGCAAAGACTTGCTGGCGGTTTATACCTTATGGGAACCGAATAAATTCGACGGCAAGGACGCCGAGAATGTCAAGAAGCATGACTATGACAATGAGACTGGACGGTTCCTTCCCTATGTCGTAAGGATGGATAACAATATTCATTACGAGCCATTGGCGGATTATGACAAGGAAGGTATCGGCGATTATTATCTTATCCCGAAAAGGGCGAAAAAAACATCCTGGATCGAGCCGTACCTCTACCCCATTAACGGGAAAGATACTTTAATGACCTCCTATACGATGCCGATCCTTGACAAAAACGGGGAGTTTCTGGGGATTGTAGGCGCAGATATGGCGCTCGGCGATCTGCAGACGCAGATCGAGCGGTTGAAACCGCTCGGCGGATACGCAACCATCATATCTGCGGCAGGGACCTATATAGCCAATGGCGATAAACCGGATAAGGTGTTTAAAGGTTACGATGAGACGCCGGAACTTCATGCTTTGTGGAATAACGTGAAACATGGGCTGCGGTCATCCTACACAACAGGGGACAAGGGGCAGGTGCTTCGATTATTTGTACCGATCAGGGTGGATGGCTCCGATTCCGCCTGGTATATCGAGTCAGTCATTCCGAAAAGCACGGTGCTGGAAACCTTTAACCACAATGCCAGTCTGTCTCTCGCCGTTGCCGTGCTGGCGCTTGTCCTCCTGGTAGCGGTCATTATGACGATCCTGCGCCGATTTGTTATCCGCCCGATTCAAGCGGTTAACCGTCTGTCCGACAAGCTGGCGCAGGGCGTTCTCACCGAGAAGCTCGCAGTTCGCGGCAAAGACGAGTTCGGCAGCATGGCGGAGCAGTTCAACCTGACTGTCGATAGACTTCGTGAAATGGTTCAGACTGTCTCGGAACACGCCGCGTCGGTATCGGCAACCTCGCAGCAACTTACCGCCAGTGCCGAGGAAACGAACGCTTCGGCGGAGAGGATTGCGCTTTCCGTACAAGAGACGGCGTCAGGCTCGGAGTCTCAGTTACGAGGAGCTGAAGAAGTGTCCCAATCCGTAACGACAATAGCGGTAGGCGTCGAGCGGATCGCCGACTGGGCCCGGAATGTATCCGATTCGGTATATGAAGTGAAGGAGAGGACGGAGGAGGGCAACCGGAATATTCAGGATGCGATCCGTCACATGGCGCTCCTGAGCGCCAATGCCGATGAAGAAGCAAGTGTCATTCATCGTCTGGGAGGGCGCTCGGAAGAGATCGGAAGCATGATCGAAGTGATCCAAAATATTAGTAAACAGACCAATTTGCTCGCGCTAAACGCTTCGATCGAAGCTTCACGGGCAGGTGCGCACGGTCGCGGCTTCGCCGTTGTGGCGGATGAAATCCGCAAGTTGGCGGCGTTGTCCAAAACATCCTCCGATCAAATTCGGGAGCTGATTCAAGAAATCCGCGGCGATATGACACTCGCTGCCGAGCGGATGACGGTAAGCGTGAACGGAGTGGCGGAAGGCGTCGAGTCCGTCAAAGCTTGCGGTGAGATCTTCGGTACGATCACAGCCGAGATGAACGAAATCCAGCAGCGTGCCCGGGATGTATCGGCGGCCTCCCAGGAGATGACCGCAAGCACGGAACAGGCAATGGCATCGGTTGGCGAATTGGCTAATATTGCACGGGAATCTTTCGAAAACTCGCATAGAGTCGCTGAAGCGTCCAGGGAGCAGCTTGCCGCGATGAATGAAATCAGCCAGTCTTCGGCCAACCTAGGCATTCTGATGCAGGAGCTGCAAGAACTGATTTCCCGGTTTAAATTGTAAGCAGATTGGAGGCAAGCTGAATGGCCCACTTTTTTTTGCCGCTCTTTTTCATATTCGTGCCTGTACTTCTGCTCTTCTACATGGCTGCGGAAATCCATTCTCGGGACCGGAAGAGCGCGCTTCACAGGTGGACCGCGATTCATGTAGCTACCTACGCCATTATGTTTTTCGGTATGTTTCTCATCAACGTGCTGCCTCAGGCAAGCGCCCTTTTAGCGGCACATTATCTCGGCGGCAGCACCTGGTTTCTGAATTTAATGACGGGCTTTTTCTTTCTGCGGAAATTTATCCGGTATCGCATTCCGTCTTTCCTGGTCTGGATCGGGGCAATCGGGGCGATGTCCGGACTGGCGGCAGTTCTGGCCGGATATCCGGGGTTCGAGATTGCTGTCCGATCGGAACCTGTCTGGAAGACATACGAGCGCGGCGAACTCTTGAATCTATGGGTGTTCGCCCTGTCCTCCTATTCGACGCTGCTCAATTTGTGGTGGTTTGGAGTTGCGTACCGCAAGCTGAAAGCAAAACCTTGGGCCGTTCTGGAAAGAAAGCGGATCAGGCTGTTTATCATCGGCATCGCGGCGATGATGGCCGGCATCGCAATCCTTCAAACCTTGTCCGACCGTCTTGGTTTAACCATGTACTTCTCCGACGATCTGATCGCCTTCTATATGGTATTCGTTTATGTCGGCGCCTTGCGTTATGCAATGGTCAACTACGATTTTCTATCTTCCGGGGGCAGACGGTACGAGATTCTGTTCCAGAACGCATCGGACGGGATCGTGATATGCGATGAAGATTCAAGAATCATGGATGCCAATCCCGCTTTCTTGCGGATGAGCGGCATCGCTGAAGATAGAGCCGATAAAAGTTGGCTGAGAACGTACATAACCGATCTTTATTATTCATTGGAACAACCGCTGAATAAGGATTTGTTCATCGAGGCCAAAACGAGCCGAAAGCCGCTGCGGCTTCAACGCCGAATTACAATGCGCAGGACAAACCGGACGCTAGATCTCGACGTCTGCATCGCCTTTTTCGAAATGGACGGCGAGGTGTGGTCCTTTGAGATTTTGAAAGATATTACCGTGCAGAAGTCAACCGAAGAGAAGCTCATCGATCAGGCGCTGCACGACCAGTTAACGGGCCTTGGCAACCGAAGAAAATTTTTCGAACAATTGTTAGCGGAACTGCAAGTTCTGGAAAATTCCGATAGCAGTTTGACCGTGTTAATGATCGATCTGGACCAATTCAAATGGTTGAATGATACGCTCGGCCATTTCGCCGGAGACGAGCTGCTGCGGAAGGTGGCGGAACGGCTGCGGATGGCGGTGCCGGAGAATGGCTGCGTGGCCCGATTGGGCGGAGACGAATTCGCCGTTCTGCTGCCCGGCGTACGTTGGGAGCAAGAAGCGGAAGCGCTCGCAAGCGAATTGATTCATCAGATCCGAAAGCCTTACCTTATCTTGAATCGCCAGTATCTGATC
The DNA here is from genome assembly GCF_019400745.1 of Cohnella sp. CFH 77786. Classification (GTDB taxonomy): domain Bacteria; phylum Bacillota; class Bacilli; order Paenibacillales; family Paenibacillaceae; genus Cohnella. Next base: position 223,459 of record NZ_WJIB01000009.1, read on the forward strand.
GGAGCCAGTGTCGGCATCAGCATCGCCCCGCGGGACGGATGCGACGCGGAAGAACTGCTCCGGAACGCGGATATCGCGATGTATACCGCGAAGAAAGCGGGAAGAGACCGTTATCAGATGTTTATGCCGGCGCAGAGAGAAGACTCCGAACGGGCGCTTGCACTTGTGAACGGACTCTGGACCGCCTTGGAAGGGGACGAATTTTCGCTTCACTACCAGCCGCAAATCGATTTGGGGACCGGCAGGATCATCGGGGTGGAAGCGCTGCTGAGGTGGAACTCCTCCGAGCTAGGCCCGGTCTCGCCGGATGTGTTTATTCCCATAGCCGAAGAGAACGGGTTGATCGTCGCGATCGGCGACTGGGTTCTCCGGAAGGGTATTGAAGAAGGGAAAAGAATGATGGACGCGGGTTTCCCCGAGCTGGTCGTATCCGTCAACGTTTCCCCGAGGCAGTTGAAGGAACGGCAGTTTGCGTCCAAAGTGGCCGATATCCTGCGGGAGCAGAACTTTCCGGCCGGCAATCTTTGCCTGGAAATTACGGAAAGCTCGGCTATTGAAGACCTGGAACTGTCGCTTCTGATATGCCGCGAGATTGTCGAATCCGGCGTGAATTTGGCGCTTGACGACTTTGGTACCGGTTATTCGTCGCTGAGCATGCTGAGCCAGTTCCCCTTTCGGACGGTCAAGCTGGATAAGTCATTGATTCGGGAAATCGAAACCAGCCCGCATGATGCCGAAGTCGTTCAAATGATCGTGAAATTATCCGGCTTGTCGGGTATCGAAGTCTTGGCTGAAGGGGTGGAGACGAAGCGGCAATTCGAGCTTCTGAACCGTTTCGAGTGCAGCTTTGCGCAAGGCTACTGGATTGGGCGCCCGATGCCTGAGCCGGAATTTCTAAGCTGGATGCAAGCGGCCGTATCCAGGGAAATTGGCGGGACGTTCTAATGTGACCCAATATCCATATGAACATTTCAATATCGTCCATTTCATCATTCGACAAGAAGTGATACGCTTTGTAAGTATTAGACGTTCATTGGCCAAATGCAAGGAAAGGCGGGGGGGAAATGAAAGAGCTTATCGTGTCTTTGCTTATACTGTTTGCACCGTTTCTTATCCTGGCCTATTTGGCTGCTGAAATCTATTTGCGGAACAGGCAAAAGCTGCTTCATCGGTTAACGGCGCTTTATGTTTTGACTCACAGCTTCCAGTTTCTTGGCAAGTATTTGACCTATGTACTGCCGGAAAATTCGGCTGCGTATGCGATTCAATATATCGAATACCCCTCGTATTTCTTGAACATGATCGTTGGCGTCTATTTCGTTCAGGTGTTTTGCCGGCGATCCTACTCCCGTATCCTGTATCACGCCCTTGCGCTGCCTCCGGTTGCGGGGCTTGTTTGCTTCCTGTCGGGCGCGTCGTGGACGCATATTGTGCTGCGGCCCGGCGCGGTATGGAGGACGCATGCGGCAGATCCAAAGCTGGAGCTGTTGATGGCAATCGTAACGCTTTATAGTACAATCCACTTTTTGCTGCAGTTAACGCTTGCCCACCGAAGACTAAGATCGAAAAAATGGAACGTTCAGGAACGCAAATGGATCAGGCTCCTCGCCACGGGAATCGTGCTGGAGATGATCTGGGTGGTGCTGTCCCAGACAGTGGTCGCACGCGTGATTCCGCCCGGCTCTCTCATCGATGCCGATTTCATAACTCCGTTCGGCACTTTATTGTTTCCGTTGCTGGTCCGTTACGCGATGGTCAACTACGATTTTTTGGCCAGCGCGAGCAGGCGTTACGAGATATTGTTCAATGATTCCCCTGTCGGCATATCGATTTTTGACGAAGAAGGCAGATTGTTCGATGCCAATCCGGCTTACCTGCGTATGATCGGCATAATGGGCCAGTCCGACAAGTCGTGGAGAAATCAAAAAATAAGTCATTTTGCAAAATACGAAGATGAGGAGGTTCGCTCTCGGATTGTTCAGTCCGTCATGGACAGAACTCCGTTACAATTCCAGGCGCGACTCCTCAACCATCTGAACGAAACGTATATCGTCGAAAAGTCGATCACCTACTTCGAATCGGAAGGTCAGATCCTGGCATTTGCGATAACCAAGGACATAACGGATCTGGTAAAAAGGATCGAGGCGGATGAAAACAGCCGCGCCAAAAGCGAGTTTCTTGCCCGAATGAGCCATGAAATCCGGACCCCGCTTAACGGCATCATCGGCTTGTCCCTGCTGCTGCATAAGACCGAGTTGTCGCCGGTTCAGAAGGATTATCTGGATAAGATCAACTCCTCTTCCCAAACGCTGCTGGGCATGATCAATGCCGTGCTGGACTTCTCGAAATTTGAAGCCGGAAAGCTGGAACTGGAAAAAATAGCGTACCGGCTGGAGGATATCGGCACCCGAATGGCGGATGCCTTTAGCGTATCGCTCGGCAGCAAGGCTGTCGAGATGATTTTCGATATCGCCCCCGATCTGCCGGAGCCGGTTATCGGCGATCCGTTCCGGCTCGAGCAGGTGTTGATCAATTTGTGCTCCAACGCCTTCAAATTTACGGATGAAGGTTATGTATGGCTTAAGATTGAGCTCATGGGATTAGAGGAAGGGCAGCAGGCCCGGATATCTTTTTCCGTGTCGGATACCGGCATCGGTCTTTCGGAGGAACAGCTCATGAGACTGTTCACCCCCTTTACCCAAGCGGATATATCCACAAGCAGAAGATATGGCGGAACAGGGCTGGGCCTTGTCATATGCAAGCACTTGGTTGAATCGATGGGGGGAACGCTATGCGTGGAAAGCCAGCTTGGCCGGGGAAGCCGATTCTTCTTCAGCATTCCTCTGGAGGTGTCCGAACTGGGAGCGCCCGCGCAAATAGAGCCGCGTTATGAAGCGTTCCGGGTGCTCGTGGTCGTGAACAATGACCTGATGAGAGTTCATCTTGAACGAATGCTCGAATCGATTGGCCTGGAGGCGTATACATTCTCCACCTATGAAGAAATGCTGAAGAGCATGGAACGGCATGGTGCTGCAAGCGCGGGAGATACCGATATTCTGATCGTCGATGCTGAAACGGATGGCTTGAGCTTCGGGGTGAGGGGCTGGTTCGAGGAACTGATCAAAAGGCGAAACACCAAAGTAATCGCGCTCACGACCTTATTAAGAAGAGAAGAGATATTCAGGCCGCACGAGGCGCATTGGGCGGATGTTGTTCTTGTGAAACCGTTTACCCGCTCCCAATTGCTTCGCGCATTCGAAACGGCTGCCGGACTGCGACGTTCCGATGCCTCGGGAGCGGAATATGAAGTGCCCAGTAATATGAGAACTTCACTTCCCCCGATTCAAACAACAACCGCAGACCCTATATTGGTTGCCGAAGACAATGAGATTAACCAGTTCGTCATTTGCGAGCTGCTGCAGCAGAAGGGGTACTCCGTTACAGTCGCGGGCGACGGAGCGGAAACGTTAAGGATGTTGGACAATCAAGCATGGGGTGCCATTCTGTTGGATTTGCATATGCCTGAGCTGGACGGCTTCGATACCGCCCGGAAAATTCGTCAGAACAAAGCGTATGATCGCACACCCATTATTGCTTTGACGGCCAATGTGATGAGACAGGATCACGAAAGATGTCTGGCTGTAGGAATGAACGATATATTGACAAAACCGGTGGATATCGAACAATTGTCAGAGACGCTTGACAAGTGGATCCGGTTCAAATGCATAACAAGCCTGCAGGGTATTGATGTTGAAAAAGCTATAAGACAAATGGGCGGAAAAATTTATATTTTACAAAGCGCTTTGAGCAAGTTCAAACAGAATTATCAATCATTTCAATCCATGATGGAAGAAGAATTCGGAGACGATCCGGGCTCCGCCTTCCGTATGATCCATTCTTTGGAAGGGGTGGCCGCAAATTTATATGCAAAGCCCTTATTAACGGAAGTGATTGCCTTGAAAGAGGACTTCGCCCAAAGGAACAAAAGTGACGAATGGCGCGGCAAGCTCGCAAAAGTGCAATCGGAGATTGATCGGATCACGAGGCGCATTTTCTGGTAGAAAACGACTGATGCATGATACAAAGAAGGGATGTTGGCAGATGAGATTAAAAGTGACGAGAAAATGGGTAGTTCTCGTCTTGCTAATGGCATTTGTAACTATTTTGCATCCCTTAGTTTGTGCCGCTGAACAAAATGGAATCTCAGATTCGGAGATTGACACCCAATTGAACGAGGTTGGAAAACGATTACAGGAGTACAAGAGAGAGCCTGCTTATAAGGCTCTGCTTGAGCTAAAAGGGAAAATTAGCTTCGAAAAGCATAAAGACTATTATCTGGAAGTTCTTGCGAAGATATTAGAGCTTGAGACGTTTTATCAAATCGCCGATAAATCCACAAACACGGCCATAGAATTATATAAGTTATCTGATGAAAGCAGATATTATCAATACCGTATTTTGGCTCTAGCCGTACTTGAATATTATGATTATTTGAATTTTAACGATAAAGAAGCCAACCAAAAGCTGGAGGAAATGTTAGAACTGCAAGCCAATTATGGAGTGAAAGGTGCACCCTCAGAATATTATTATGGAATCGCACTGCAAGCAATAAATGTTTATGACTTTGATAAAAGTATAGAATACCTGCTCAAGGCTGCAAAAATTGTTGATGACAAACATGAAAAAAACTTTATTGGTATCGATAAAAATATAGCAATCTATCATATGATCGCGCTAATGTATAATGCCAAAGGAGACTATGCTTCTGCCCAATCAGCTTTATTATCCAATGAGATGCGCATCCATGCTTCGGATCATGAGCTTCGAATTCTCAATGATCTTGATTTGGCAAGGTGTTATATTTATAGCAGGCAAGTCGATCAAGCCAAAAAAGTATTTCTAAGAGCAAAAAGTGATTATATCAACTCATCTGAATTATTTAAAGTAGCTACAACCGCATACACATTAGATCAATTAGAGGCATCTATTGCCTTCAATGACGGTGATTATAAGCATTCAGCTACATTATATGATCGGATGGCTAACACTTATTTGTCTCAACAAGAGATAGAAGAAAAGTCAAAACAGGTGGAAGCATCCAGGAACTTTGAGATGAGTGAAATCAATAAGCAATTGAGCCTGTTTGAGCAATTAGAAAGTGCTCAAACCAAGTCTATACAGTTATATCAAGTGGGTTTAACCCTTGCAATCATCCTGATATTGGTCATTTTTATTGCAGCAATTATGTTTCATATTAAGAAAAAGAAATTCTATCGTTTGTCTGTAACCGATCAATTAACCAATGTGCCCAATCGGCGAAGCATCATGGAAATGTTTGATAAAATCTCCAATGGAACGAAATGTATTGCGTTGGTTGACGTGGATCATTTTAAAGATATCAATGACACTTATGGCCATTTAGTTGGTGATGAAGTTCTGAAAAAGGTTGCAAGCACCATTCGAGAATCCATACGTAAAAATGATGCCTGCGGTCGTTATGGCGGAGAAGAATTTATGATCATTTTTGATACCCATTCGATTGATGCGGCAGTAGAGATTGCCGAAAGAATCAGATCCAGAATAGAGAACCTCCAATGGACTTACGAGAATATGAAAGTAACCGTTTCCGTCGGACTCGTTTATTCCGACAGCTTATACGGAGATATTTTGCTCAATGAAGCAGACAAATTGCTGTATCAATCCAAGAGTATGGGGCGGAACCGCGTAACATTTGACGGGGTCCAGGCGTCTGACAATTTACGCGCAATTCAGAACAATCGATAATTTACAGCGTTCTCCGTAGGTTCAGGTTAGGGATGCTAACAAATATTTTGTTTCTATTCGAAAACAAAGCTAACGATTGTCAGGTATGGTTATTGAAAATAGAAAATAGTTAATATGGTCTAAAGGAATGATCTTATATTCTTAAGAATGATGCATGAAAGGATGCCGGCGAGTTGATGCGAAAACTGTTATTGGGCAAGAAGATCAAGGACGATATTAGAAATGAAACAGGACTTTTGCTAATTTCCGGGGGAACCGTTCTCGACCAGACTCATTATGAGCTTATACTGAAACATCAAATCGATCTCTCGCAAATCGCAGTGCTTTCCGGCGAAGAAATAACGAACCTTCCGGAACAAGCGGAATCGAATAGTTCCGCTACAGCACTGGTGCAGGAAGCTACACGATATGCCAAGGATTTATTTGAGCGAATCAAGGTAAAAAAGCAGGTTCCGCTGCTTGAGATTAAGAGTGAACTGATACCTGTCATTCAAAAGGTAGCGGAACACACCGATTTATTTTATTTATTTGAATCCGTCAAGGCCAAGGATGAATATACCCATCAGCATAATATCGGCGTCGGTGTATTATCGACATTGATAGGCCAATGGATGAATCTGAATGAGAAAGATGTTGCCCTGTTATCGATTTCGGCTTTCCTGCATGACGTCGGGAAAGTTCGTATTTCGGAGGAAATTCTCCTGAAGCCCGATAAATTAACAAAGGAAGAATTCGAAGAGATCAAACAACATACGATTTATGGTTATGAAATATTGAAAGAAACAGTAGGCCTTAACCCTCGCGTTGCTTTGGTCGCTTTGCAGCATCATGAACGGGAGGATGGCAGCGGTTACCCGCTGCGTTTGAAAGGTCATCAATTGGACCCGTTGAGTCGAATTGTAGCGGTTGCGGATGTATTTCATGCAATGTCATCAAAGCGCCCTTATCATGAGGCAATGCCTTTTTATGAATTGGTCAAGCGAATGCGGGAAGGTTTCTTTGGGAAATTAGATCCGCATATCGTTGCTGTTTTCCTTAAGAACATGTTTCGTACCCTGGTCGGTAGAACAGTGAGGCTAACCGATGGCCGGTATGGGGAGGTCATATATATTAATCCTCATGAAGACACGAGTCCATTGGTGAAGGTAGATCAAACTTATCTTGACCTCACCAAGGAACGAAACATTCAGATTAGCGAAATTCTCGATTAAGTTGGCTTGGGTGCTAGGCTTAGCTAAAGAATCCGGAGGCGAGAGTTATCTATTAGGGTACTACGGCTGCCGCTGCATAAATGTTGTACGATCGGACACTCTTCCTTTGTCGACTTGTGGATGTTTGACTCGGCTTCCGGTTTAGCACAGCTTCAAGTGATACCGTGAATCAGAGCGTTGCATAAACGGTGATTACGAATCTCCTTAAAATGGGCGAGATTTGCTATTGAAGATTCCTTTGTTATCGAAGAACTTGGTAGTTTTGATGAAGCTATTCAATGGTTTTCCGAAGTGAGGTAAGCGCGAATGCTGCATAGACGAAGGGGTGCCCGTTAGATATAACGGGCACTTTGACGCTTATACACGTTTGTAACGAAGTCCATTCTTCGATTGAAGGCTCGAACGTTGAATCAACCGCCCGCGATATGTCGATTCGACCGGTATTGGAGGTTTCCCTATGAAGCTTATACAAATGCAATGTAAGAGATGCCAAGTCAAGCTGATATGGCATCCTGATTTCGGATATATAGAGACATGTGTGTACTGCTTTCAGCTATGGGACGAGAAACCGAATCTGTCCCGGGAGGATAATCGGGTCGAGTTCTACACCCCTGAGACGTTTGCCATGGCCCTGGATGTACTTGAAGGGTTGCATCGTCCCAATATTGATGCAGCCATTATTTCTGCCCTGAAAGCAGCAGAGATTGCTTCGATGCTGGGTGTCGAAGAATTGGAGATGCGCGCCCAGTTAATTCATGCCGAAGTGATGATCCGGAAAGGACTGTTATCGGAAGGAGGACGCATTCTCCAGCAAATCAAGGCCTGGGCGGAATCTCATGGCTGTGCTTACATTCAAGCTCGTTGCCACCGGCATCTATGCAGCTTCTTCCGGAGCATCGGAGATATGCCAAGGGCGCTGGAGCATATGCTGCAATCCTGCCAACTTTTGCCGGTCAATGCGCTGCCCCAGACAAGGGGAAATCACCTTTTGCTGCTTGGAGCTATTCTTGCTCTAAACGGGGAATACGATGAGGCCAAACGCCGTTTTCAAGAGACACTGGACCTCGCAACCGAAACGAATCAGTTGAAATATGCCTTGATTACGCTAAACAACATGGCATACGCGGAGTATGAGCTGGGTAATGCGGAAGAAGCGGCAGAGATCATCGAACGGATCCGGCAGTTTGGGCAAAAGTACGGTCTACCGCTCAATCCCCGCATCCTGGATACGATTGCGAGGGTTCAAATTCTCCAAGGACGATATGAGGAATCGGAGCGAACGCTGCAGATTGTCATCGATCGCCGGTTGGATGATCAAGTAGACGAATTGGATATGTTGCCCGAATGCTTCATAACCTTTGCGGCGGCGCAACGGCTTCAAGGAGCGTACAGCCGTTCGCAAGCAACACTTGACGAAGCGCTTCGGCTTTGCGAGGAGCATGGCTTCACAGGCTATCGGGTAAGTATCATGGAGGAGCAAGCCGAGCTCTATGCCGCATCCGGACGTTACCAAGAAGCCTATAAGGAGCTCCGCAAATTCCATAGCGAATCGGAAAAGCTGCGCTCCAAAGAACGCGAAGCCCGGGCCAAAATCCTGCAAGCCGTCTTTGAAACGGAGGAGGCCAAACGCGCCAGCGAGTATTATATGAAGAAACGATTAGAAGCGGATGAAGCGAATCGTGCCAAAGGACAATTTTTGGCCAGAATGAGCCATGAAATCCGTACTCCCTTGAACGCAATCATCGGTTTGGCCTATCTGCTGCAGAAGACGGAACTAACGCATGTCCAAAAGGATTATTTGGCGAAAATACATTCTTCTTCCCAAACGCTTCTTGGAATGGTCAATGACGTTCTCGATTTTTCAAAAATAGAATCCGGACAGCTGAAGCTGGAGCAAATACCGTTTCAACTGACGGATATTATGAACAGGATTGCCGATATCTTAAGCTTATCGGCAGGACAGAAATCTGTAGAGATTATTATCGAGAAAGATCCGGGTGTGCCTCCGGCGTTTATCGGCGACCCGTTCCGCATTGAACAGGTAATTCTTAATCTATGCAATAATGCCCTGAAGTTTACAAATGATGGTTATGTCCTGCTGAGCATCGGTCTTATTGCCCGTCAGGAGGACAAGCAAGCTGCATGGATTTCATTCTCTATAACAGATACCGGGATCGGCATTTCGGAAGAACAGTTGCAAGTGCTTTTCACCCCCTTTACTCAAGCGGATATTTCCATGAGCAGAAGATATGGAGGATCGGGGTTGGGACTCGCTATTTGCAAGCTGTTGGCCCAATCGATGGGCGGTGATATCGAGGTGGAGAGCCGTATCGCCCATGGGAGCAAATTTACCTTCAAACTTCCTTTGAAGGTGCTCAATCGGCAAACCGAATTCATTCAGCGCACTGTTTACGAGGGATATCGGGTTATTTTTGCAGGGAACCATCCCATCCAGAGAGAGGTCATGGAACGCAAGCTAAGTTCCCTCGGATTTACTCCCCATACGCTCGCATCCTGCGAAGCCATGTTTGGCGAATTGCAAAGCGCAATGAGCGGGGACATTCAACTGCTTATCGCGGACAGTGAACTGGAAGGATTGGGCGATGCGGAGTGGACCAAGCTCATGGAACTTGCTAAGGAGAAAAAGATAAAGGTACTCGAGCTGATGACGGCAACAGAGGAGAATTACAAGCGTTGCGAGAGGCATCAAGCGGATGCCATGCTGACAAAACCGGCTACCTCCTCAAGATTATTGGATACGCTAGAAATCATTTTCGGAAGAAAACATCTCCATGTTCCTCCAACGAACGAGCCGGTTCCTGTTACCAATGCAGCAACAAAAGGGCATCTGCTCGTTGCAGAGGATAACGAGATTAATCAAATCGTCATTCGCGAGCTGTTGCAACAGCTGGGATATTCCGTCACCATTGCAGGAAGCGGTGCAGAGACAATGGAGCTTCTGAACCAACAGCCATGGGAGGCCGTCCTGATGGACCTGCATATGCCGGAGATGGACGGCTTTGCGACTGTACGGAAGATCCGCTCGAAGAAAGAATACAACCGCATTCCTGTTATCGCGTTGACCGCTAATGTGATGAAGAAGGATCATGAAAAGTGTCTGGAGGACGGAATGAATGATATCCTGACCAAGCCGGTGGAAATCGGAAGGCTGTCCGAAGTGCTTGGCAAATGGGTACGCCTCCATTGTCTCCTCTCCATAGAAGGTCTTGATGCGGAAAAGGCGATCAGACAGATGGACGGCAAAGCTTATATTTTGCAATACGCATTGGGGCAGTTTAAACAGCATTATCGGACCTTTCAGTCGGATGTAGAGAAAAAGTTGCCAATCGATCGGGACTCGGTTTTCCGCATGGTTCATTCGCTGAAGGGGGTAGCCGCAAATTTGTATGCAGAGCCTTTATTGGCGGCAACGTCAGAGTTGGAAGCCATATTAGCCGGGGGGATCGAGAGCAGCGCATGGCGCGACAAGCTTGCGGAAGTGCAAACTGAGATTGACAGGCTTGCGAAGTTCGTTTTCTGGAAGTGAGGTTTGTATTTCTGCTGGATGGAGGTATTCAACATTTCATCCTCTCCCTATGCCTTAAAAAGGGACCGGTCTGGGCGCGGTTGACGCCAGTTCAAAGTTTATAGAAAAAAAAGACTCATCTGTCCTGCCCAGACAGATGGGTCTTACTGTTTACAAAGGGACGATCACTTTGCGCTTCTGCCGGTAATACACCCAACGGGTGAATCCGATTTCCTTGAGGCGTTTGCGGACGAGCTCCCACTCGTCGCCGACGCGGTGCGGGACGTGGGCGTCCGATCCGAACGTCACGTCCGCGCCGTAATGGAGTGCCCGCTCGAGCATTTCATCGGACGGATACCAGCCGCCTACGTCTTTGGTTTTGCCGCTCGTGTTGATTTCCAGCGCGATGTCGTTGTCCACGACCGCTTGGAACACGGCGTCGATCTCGGCTTCCGCACCTAGAATGTCGGAGAAAGCGGGATAGTAGCCCTTCATGGCGTCGATATGGCCCAGGATTTGAAAAAGCCCGGCGTTCGCGGACTCCCGGATCAAGCGGTAATATTCCTTCTTGTCCTCGACCTTCTCGCTCTCGCTTAGCTTCTTCCACCGGTTTCGGTTGAAAATGCTGATTCCGCGCGTTTGATGGACGGAGCCGATGATGTAGTCGAAGGGGTACGGCTCGTAAGCTGCCCGGTATTCGTCGATTTCGTCCCGGAAGAAGTCCGATTCGACGCCGAGCAGCACCTCGATCCGGCCGCCGTATTTCTCCTTGAGCCGCAGCACTTCTTCCACATAGCGGGAGAACTCGCTTTTGGCCATCGCGATCCCGGGATGGGGATGGTCCTCTGCCTTGGCGAAGTAAGGGGAATGGTCGGAAATGCCGATCGCCGTCAGGCCCGCATCCATCGCCGCACGAATGTAGGCCTCGATGTTCCCCTCCGCATGTCCGCAACGCTCATGATGGGTGTGCAAATCGAATTTCATGAATCGGTTCCTCCTCTAATAGGGAGTTTGACGGACCGCTCAAACTCTCCCCGCTCGCGCGTTCACTCGCTTCCGATGAACTGGTCCTCCGGCATGCCCTTCAAATCGCTTAAAAACTGACGCATGGCACTGTTCACGTACCGTCCGGATTTGGTGATGACCCCTACCGGGTGACTGACCTCCAGCTCGTGGACGGGGATCATCTTTAACGTTCCCCGTTTCACCTCGCCTGCAATCGACAGCTTCGAGACGACTGCCGCGCCCAGCCCCATTTCCGCCATCCGTTTGACCTCTTCGCTGCTGTTCAGCTCCATGACGATGTTCGGCTGGATTTGATGATCACGGAAAATCCGGTCCACGAAGCGTCGTCCAAGCGTGTCAGGGGACAATAGGATCAGCGGGATGTCTTTCAGCATCCCGATCGTCACGTTCTTCGCGGCCGCAAGCGCATGGTTCGGGGATACGACCAACTCGAACGTGTCGTAATACAGGATCGACGTTTCCACCTGCGGGCTCTTGTCGGACAAGTAGCCGATCCCGATATCGACGGTGCCGTTCTCCACGCTGGCGAGCACTTGGGAGGACGGCATCGACTGGATGGACGTTTTGATGAGCGGGAACTGATTTTGAAAATAAGAGAGAACCCTCGGCAAAATCTGGATGGCGATCGACGTCGTCGTTCCGAGCACGATGTGGCCCTGCGGGACTTGGTTCAAGTCCGACAGTTTCTGTTTCAGTTCCTCGACGATCCCCAGAATCCGTTCGGCGTGTTCCAGGAAAACTTTGCCGCGGTCGGTCAGCGTCACGGGGTGGTTCCGGTCGACGAGCACCGCCTTGAATTCGTCTTCGAGGCTTTTGATCTGGGCGGACACCGCGGGCTGCGTCAGGTTGAGCAGTTCGCCGGCCTTGCGGAAACTGAGCGTCCGGGATATCGTAAGCAGCGTTTCCAGCTGACTGATGTTCAAATGACCGCCTCCCGCATTGAATAAATTTATCATGTTAATTAAAACGGATTAAAAGGTTTTCTCAGTTTATTATAGGCTTTTTACGATGCGGTAGCAAAAGTCGGTTGTTTTTTACTCAAATTTGAGTAAAATAGCAAACGGGTATTCAAATTTGAGTATGCGTCAGAGGAGGAAGTGCGAATTGGATTCCAATAAAAGCAACGTCAAGCTTGTGGTCGCCGGGTTGCTGCTCGGACTGTTCATGGCCGCGCTCGACCAGACGATCGTCTCGACGGCGATGGCGACCATCATCAAGAAGCTTGGAGGGATGGAAAGCTTCATCTGGGTCTATTCCGCTTATATGATCGCGATGGTCGTTTCGACTCCCATCCTGGGCAAGCTCTCCGATATGTACGGGAGAAAGAGGTTTTTCCTCATGGGCCTGGTCCTGTTCGTCCTCGGCTCCATCCTGTGCGGAACGGCGATCAATATGAACCAGCTTATCGTTTATCGCGCGATTCAAGGGATCGGCGGAGGGGCGCTCATGCCGATTGTGTTCACCATTATTTTCGACCTGTTCCCGGCGGAGAAACGCGGGAAAATGATGGGCCTCTTCGGCGCGGTGTTCGGCATCTCGAGCGTGTTCGGCCCGATCATGGGCGGGGCGATCACCGACAACATCAGCTGGCGCTGGATCTTCTACATTAACGTTCCGATCGGCATACTGGCGTTCCTGTTCATTTTGCAGGCTTATCATGAAACCAAGAACGCGCGGAAACAAATCATCGACTGGACGGGAGCGATTCTGCTGACGGGGGCGATTCTCTGCCTCATGTTCGGTCTCGAGCTCGGAGGGACGGAAGGCTGGGCCTGGAGCTCTTGGAACACGATCTCCCTGTTCGTCGGTTCGGGCGTCCTGTTGCTGCTCTTCCTGCTAGCGGAGACCAAGGCCAAGGATCCGATCGTGAAGCTGGATCTGTTCCGGAACCGCGTGTTCACGAGCAGCATGATGATCAGCATGCTGTACGGCGGAACGATGATGGCGGGCGCGACGTACATCCCGATTTTCATGCAGGGCGTTTTCCGCTTGAGCGCAACCCAGACGAGCACCGTGCTCATTCCGATGATGCTCGGGGTCGTGCTCAGCAGCCAGATCGGCGGCCGGATCGCGGCCAAGTTCCGGTTCCGGGACGTCATGATCGTGTCCGGTCTCACGCTGCTGGCAGGAATGTCCATGCTCGGCTTCGAACTCGATACGTCGACCAGCCGCTTCGTGGTCACGCTGTACATGATCGTCGTCGGTCTCGGTATCGGCGTTTCCTTCTCGCTCCTGAACATTTCCACGCTCAATGCCGTTCCTCCTCAGAACAAAGGCTCGGCCTCGTCGCTGATCACCTTTTTCCGGACAATCGGCTCGGCCCTGGGCGTGACCGTGTTCGGAACGCTGCAGAAGCATGATTTCCAAGCGGGCATTCAGCAGTTGCCGAACTTGAATCCGCAAATGGCGGAGCAAATCAAGGGAGGCCAAGCGCTGCTCGATCCGGATGTCCAGGCGAGAATCGGGCTCTCCCCCGATGCGGTCCACCTGATGCTGGCGAAGCTCGCCGATTCGATCGTGTTCATTTTCCAATGGGCGGTCATATTGCCGGTTGCGGCGCTGCTGTTCGCTCTGCTCATGGGGCGGGCCCGCCTCGCCGTCCAGGCCCGGCCGGGCACTCCAGGCAATACGGGACCGAGGGACGACGCCGCCGGCAAGCCGGAGCCTTCCTTCCACGGGGGGTGAGCCGGCTTGTCCGTGAAGTTGCTTGCATTGGGGCTGCTGATGGAACGGGACAGACATCCTTACGAAATCCGGCAGACCATCAAGGATCGGAATTGGCACGTTACGTTCAGGGTCCGGGACGGTTCGCTGTATTACGCGGTCGATCAGATGCGGGAGGACGGCTTGATCGAAGCGGCGGAAGTCATTCCGGTTCCGGGGGACAACCGCCCCGACAAGACGGTTTACCGCATCACGGAGAAGGGGAAAGAAGCTTTTCTCGATTTGCTGTACGGACAGCTCGGGGAATCCCATTACCCGTTTCATCCGTTCTTCCCCGCGCTGCCGTTCATCCGGCATGGAGATACGGCCTTGACGGCGGAGTTCGCATTGCGCCAACTGGAGGCGTGCGAAGCCCGGATCGAACGCATGAAAGCCGTCATCGAGCTGAAGCAGGATTATCTGCCTAAAGGGGCGCTCCATCTGCTTCGCGGGATTCTCCGGTTCAGCGAGACGGAGCGCGATTGGCTGAAGGACGTGCTGGCCGACGCGGAATCGGGCGCGCTCGGGGATCCGTGCTGGTCGCCGGAAGGTCTGCTGGAGCTCGAGAAGCGGAACAAGAACTGATTATGCCTTGCCTCTCCGGACTCCATTCCGGGAGGCGAGGTTTTTTGCGTCTCCGCCGTAATGGCGGGAGAACGGGGGAGTAGAGGCACAAAAATACCTTAACTCCGCCGAAAGGGCGGGAGAACGGAGGAGTAGAGGCACAAAACACCTTAACTCCGCCGAAAGGGCGGGAGATCGGAGGAGTAGAGGCACAAAATACCTTAACTCTCCCGAAAGGGCGGGAGAACGGAGGAGTAGAGGCACAAAATACCTTAACTCCGCCGAAATGGCGGGAGAACGGGGGAGTTGAGACACAAAAATACCTTAACTCCGCCGAAAGGGCGGGAGAACGGAGGAGTAGAGGCACAAAATGCCTTAACCCCGCCCAAATGGCGGGAGAACGGAGGAGTAGAGGAACAAAATGCCTTAACTCCGCCGAAAGGGCGGGAGAACGGAGGAGTAGAGGCACAAAATACCGTAACTCCGCCGAAAGGGCGGGAGAACGGGGGAGTAGAGGCACAAAATACCTTAACTCCGCCGAAAGAGCGGGAGAACGGGGGAGTAGAGGCACAAAATGCCTTAACTCCGCCGAAATGGCGGGAGAACGGGGGAGTAGAGGCACAAAATGCCTTAACTCCGCCGTAATGGCGGGAGATCGGAGGAGTAGAGGCACAAAATACCTTAACTCCGCCGTAATGGCGGGAGAACGGGGGAGTAGAGGCACAAAATACCTTAACTCCGCCGAAAGGGCGGGAGAACGGAGGAGTAGAGGCACAAAATACCTTAACTCCGCCGTAATGGCGGGAGAACGGGGGAGTAGAGGCACAATATGCCTTAACTCCGCCGAAAGGGCGGGAGAACGGGGGAGTAGAGGCACAAAATACTTAACTCCGCCGAAATGGCGGGAGAACGGGGGAGTAGAGGCACAAAATACCTTAACTCCGCCGAAATGGCGGGAGAACGGAGGAGTAGAGGCACAAAATACCTTAACTCCGCCGAAAGAGCGGGAGAACGGGGGAGTAGAGGCACAAAATGCCTTAACTCCGCCGAAATGGGCGGGAGAACGGGGGAGTAGAGGCACAAAATACCTTAACTCCATCGCGTTTGCTTGTCAGCCATCACGCGTGCCTTATTCTTTGGCGAATTTTAATGATGACTTCACGAAAAAACCAAAGGAAAAACGGATCACGGGGTTGAATGCCTTATGAGGATGACTAAGCAATTCGGGAGGGAGAGTCGCGATTGCGCGGTTTATGAATATGAACTCAGAACGAACGAGTTTCGGATGAGGGAGTTCGCGATCGTAGACCCGCAAGGATATACGATCGGCTGTGGCGAATCGTTGATCTGAGAAACGGTTAAGATTAGTAAATCGATCTAGAATTACCGCTATGTATTGAAACATCGCAACTCATGATATTCTACTCGATGACTCTCGCTTGGGCAGCCTTATGGAACTCAGCGCCGTTATTTTAATCGAAAACAGCGGATCGTTATACCTAACGGAACTGGAAGCCCTTATTTGTCTTCAAACAGGCATTTTTCCCTCGAAATCCGTCTCATAAGCGCATCTGGTTCCGTTAGATTCGTTAATGTAACCGAAAAGGACCGAATAACGGCTGTAAGTTCCGATAGTTCGGGCTCGACATGCCTACATGAAGCATCGCAGAAGCATCAATTGTTAGGGAATCTACAAATCGATCTACTAACCTGTAAATGACGGAGGGGACGAATCGCGCATGTGGGACGATCGCAAGGCAGTTCGGTCTTGGGTGATGTACGATTGGGCCAATTCGGCGTTCGCGACGACGATAATGGCGGCGGTGATGCCGATTTATTACCAGAAGGCCATCGGAGGCACGGATGCGGGGTGGGCGTTCACCCAGACCGCATCCGCGATCATCATCGCGGTGCTGGCTCCGCTGCTCGGCGCGATGGCGGATTATTCGGGCAACAAGAAGGCTTACTTGCGTCTATTTACGTTTATCGGAGCGGCGGCCAGCTTATGTCTGGCGATTCCGGGCAAGGGCGACGTTCTATTCGCTTCGCTGCTTGTTATCTTGG
Organism: Cohnella sp. CFH 77786; assembly: GCF_019400745.1. Classification (GTDB taxonomy): domain Bacteria; phylum Bacillota; class Bacilli; order Paenibacillales; family Paenibacillaceae; genus Cohnella. Next base: position 240,337 of record NZ_WJIB01000009.1, read on the forward strand.
GCATGATCGGATTCGGCGGCGGTGGCACCTTTTACGATGCGCTGTTGAACGACGTGGCGTCGCCGGCGAACCGGGAGAAGGTCAGCGCGCGCGGGTTTGCGATGGGTTACTTGGGCGGGGGCGTGCTGCTGGCCGTCAATCTGCTGCTCATTCTGAAGCCCGGCCTGTTCGGGCTAGGAGAAGGTACGGCCCCTTCGCAAATCTCGTTCGCGATGGTCGGGGTCTGGTGGCTGCTGTTCTCCATTCCGTTGTTCCGCAACGTCCGGGAAGGCGCTGTTGCACCAAATGGGAGTCTGGGGAGCCAAGTCCGCGAAGGGTTCAAACGGCTCGGGGAAACGTTCCGCCAAATCCGGCATTACCCGGAGCTGTGGAAATTCATGATCGCGTACTGGTTTTTCTTCGACGGGGTGAACACGGTCATCGTCATGGCGACGAGCTATGGGACGACGATCGGCATCAAGGACAAGGATTTGATCACCGCTCTGCTGATTACACAATTCGTCGGTTTCCCGGCTACCGTGGCGTTTGGCGCACTGACGGGCAAGCTGGGCAGCAAAACGATGTTGTACGCTTCGATGGTCATGTACGTGGTGATCGTCGTGCTCGGATTTTTCATGAAAAACGCGTTGCATTTTTACGTGCTGGCGGGGTTAGTGGGACTGGTTCAGGGGGGATCGCAGGCGACGGCGCGCGCGATTTACAGCCGGTTGATCCCGCCTGCCCGCACGGCGGAGTTCAATGGATTCCTCACGTTCACCAGCCGGTTTTTCTCGTTCGGCGGCCCGCTGGTGTTCGCGCTGGTCAAAGTGTTTACCGACTCCAGCCGGTATGCCATCCTGGCAGTCGCGTTCTTCTTCGTCGCCGCGATGGCGGTGCTCACGTTCGTGAACCTGGCCAAAGGGGAACGGGAGGCCTCGCGCGCGTTCGAAGGCTGAGCGGCGCAGGGCAGGGCAATGTAAAGATGTGAAGATGGATTGTGAGGAGTGCGGAAGCGTAGGATGAGATCGGGGATGGTTGTTCGCACTCTCCTCGATCTCACCGCTACGATCAAGAGGGAATATCGAATTTTTCGTGTAAATCCTCAGACAGATAAGAATTCGTTCCTCCTCCAAACCGCTATATTAGCGGCGCACAGCCAATAATCGGCGTGTCCCCGGACAAAACCGCGAAAATAATGTCGCACAGCAACTAATCGGAGCGTTCCCGTGCGAATCCGCGAAAATAAAGGCGCACAGCCACTAATCGGCGTGTCCCCGGACAAATCCGCGAAAATAATGTCGCACAGCCACTAATCGGAGCGTCCCCGGACAAAACCGCGAAAATAATGTCGCACAGCCACTAATCGGAGCGTCCCCGGACAAATCCGCGAAAATAATGTCGCACTGCCACTAATCGGCGCGTCCCCGGACAAATCCGCGAAAATAATGTCGCACTGCCACTAATCGGCGTGTCCCCGGACAAAACCGCGAAAATAATGGCGCACTGCCACTAATCGCCGCGTCCCCGTCCAAATCCGCGAAAATAATGTCGCACGGACGCTAATCGCCGCGTCCCCGGACAAATCCGTGAAAATAATGGCGCACTGCCACTAATCGCCGCGTCCCCGGACAAATCCATTTCCGACCGACCTCTCACACCGGCACGACCGATTCCGCGTACGTGATGACGGCGGTGCCGCAAGGCCGGCCCGTCTCGTAAGAGAAATCGCCTAGCCGCGCGGCGAATTCCTCGCGCAGCGCGGCCGCTCCGGGGCCATCTCCGGCACGGAGCCAGGCGAGCCCGGCGCCGCCGGTAACGCGCGCGTCCGCAAGCGCGGCGTCCCACAAATCTTCGGCGCTGTCCGTATGGAAGACGGTCCGGTCGGTCGGATCGACCCATGGGCGGCGCGCGTCGTTCAGCACCTCCCAATCGGGCAGCTCCCGGGGAGGCGAGAACGGAGCGATTTGACCGAACAGCAGCCATCCCTTCCAGCCCTTCGGATCGAAGAACAGCCGCTGGGCCCGGATCATGTCGCGTACGGCCTCGTCCAACTGTTCTGGTGCGATCCGCTCCGCCAGAACGGGATAATGCTCCCGGACGATGCCGAGCAACTCCGCGGCGAATCCGCCCGGCAGCCCCCCGCCGGTATCGATTTCCGGGGCGACAGGAACGTAACCGGTCCGGATGCCGGCCCGGCGATGCATCACGACGGCATCCATCGCCGTCTCGAACCGCTGGTGGTGCCATTTGCGGAACCCGGACCGGCTGAACACGAAAGGATGCAGGTGGCGGTCCAGAATATGGTGCATCAGAAAACCGAGCGCAAAGCCGACCACGGGATCGGCTTCGCCTCTTCCGAGCATTCGCTCGAATAAGGAGAGCAGGAACGGCCCGCACCGCGTCCCGTGCATGAGACTGCCGAGCCGGTTCAGCGCCGTTGCTTGTTGCCAGGGGAGAAACCGGTGATAGAACAGGAAGTCGGGGCCTTGGCAGCCCAGTTGGAAAGCGCGGCGCCAAGCCGGATCGTCCGGGAGCGGATCGGTCCTCTCCGCCAGGAACTCGCGTCCGAATTGAATGTGCGCCCAAATGTTCGGCATGATGGTCCACCTTTCGGGAATCGTCGTCACCGCCCAAATCGGGACTATCAGAGCAGGCGCATGAAACTCAAGACCCGTATTCTGGGAAAAAGAATCTATACTTGTCCTCTTCTTTTCAGTATAATGATGGAAAGCGAATACGACCAGCTTGGCGATCTTTGTCGATGAAAGGGGCTCGCAAACACAGTGAAAGCGGAGTACATCAATCCTTTTTTGGAGTCCGCCCGCATGGTCATCGAACAAATGGTCCAGGTTCGTCCGAGCACGGGCCAATTGGCCTTGAAGGACATCAAGTTCACGGATCATCAGGTTTGGATCCAGATCGGATTGACCGGTCAGATGACCGGCGACATCGTCTTGGGGCTGAGCGAAACGGTCGCCCTCCGCATCATCTCGGCGATGATGGGCGGGTTCGTCATCACGGAGATCGACGATATCGGCAGAAGCGCCATTTCAGAGCTGGGCAACATGATCAGCGGCAACGCAAGCACGATGCTGTACAACCAAGGCGTCCACGTGGACATCACGCCGCCCCGCGTCGTCGATCTGAGCCATTTCCAACCTCGGCGCGCGCTGACGGTTCCGTTGATCATGGACGGGATCGGGGAATTGGAAATTCAAGTGCTGATCGCGTAATATTAAAGTGTGAATTTTCGCCCCCGCGGGGGCTTTTTTCAATCAATCGGAAATTATTCCTATTTCATTTTCATTTCTGATTGATCACGATAGAAACGACATTCTTTGTCTGGCAGCTTACGCTTAGGACGACGAAGTCGTTTTTACTTGGTGATTCAGAAGGTATTGAATCCGCCACACTTTTCTGAATCACTTCGATAAAACGACTATCCGTCCGGAATGGACGGCGTAGCCGTTTTACTTGTTCAGGGAGGATCAGGGATGGCCATTTCGCTCAAGGACAGAGTCGTGCTCATCACCGGGGCATCCAGCGGAATCGGGGCTTTGACGGCCAAGCTGCTGGCGGACAAGGGAGCCGTTCCCGTACTGACCGCGAGGTCGGAGGACAAGCTTCGGGAGTTGTCCGAAACGATAAGCGGCGCCCATGCCGTCTATCCGATGGACGTTACGGATTCCGCGCAGGTGGACGAAACCGCGGCGCGCGTGCACGAGCGGTTCGGCAGGCTGGACATTCTGCTCAACAACGCCGGCTACGGGGAATTCATCCCGTTCGGGGAAGCAACGCTCGAACATTTCCGCGACATGATGGACGTCAATTATTTGGGTACCGTACGCTGCGCGAAAGCGGTGCTTCCATACATGCTTCGGGCCGGCGAAGGACACATTGTCAATGTCGCGTCGCTCGCGGGCAAAATCGGGACCGCCAAATCGAGCGCCTACACGGCGACGAAACACGCGGTCATCGGCCTCACGGAATCGCTGCGCCAGGAGCTCCGGGGGACGGGCATCCTCGTCTCGTCGGTCAACCCCGGTCCGATCGATACGCCTTTCTTCCAGCGCGCAGACCCGGACGGGACGTATCAGCGCAACATCGGCTGGTTCATCATGCCTCCCGACAAGGTGGCGAAGGCCATCGTTCAAGTGATGGAACGCCGATTGCCCGAAAAAGATTTGCCATGGCTGGCGGCGGCCGGCGTCCGGATCCGCAGGGCGTTTCCCCGGTGGACGGACGCCATTGCAGCCCGGCTGCTGAATAAAAAATGATCACGAAAAGAGTGAACCCGCGTTGACTCCCCAAAACCAAGATACGTTCGAAAGTCTGGGCTTAAGCCCGCAACTGGCGGAATCGCTCGCCGCAGCGGGAATCGCCGCGCCGACGCCGGTCCAAACCGAAGCGATCCCCGCCCTGCTGCAGGGCAAGGACGGCGTGCTCGTTTCCCCGACCGGAACCGGCAAAACGCTTGCCTACCTGCTTCCGATCCTGCAGAAGCTCGACGGCACGCGCCGCGAAACCCAGGCGATCATTCTCGCTCCGACGCAGGAGCTGGCTATGCAGATCGTACGCGAAGCCGAGAAATACGGAACTCCTCTCGGCCACAAGACGGTGGCGTTGATCGGAGGGGCCGCATTGTCCCGGCAGCTGGATCGCATGAAAACGAAGCCCGCGCTCGTCGTCGGTACGCCGGGCCGCGTGCGGGAGGTCGCCTCGCTGAAAAAGCTGAACCTGCCGGCCGTGAAGCACGTCGTCGTGGACGAAACGGACCGTGTCTTCTCGCTGGGCGGACGGGACGACGTGGAACGGTTGATCAAGCAAACGTCGAAGGACCGGCAAACGGTTTTCGTATCGGCAACGCGTTCGGATGCGATGAAGGAAGCCGAACGGACGTGGCTGAACGATCCTTGGGAGTCTGTAGCGGCCGAGCAGGGGACAAGCGCCGGGAGCGGCTTGCCGGATACGATCCGCCATTGGTTTTTCGTCTGCGACCGCCGGGACAAGATCGATCTGGTCCGCCGATTGGTGCGCCACATTCGGATGAAGCCGGCCCTGCTGTTCCTGAACGACATCGAGAAAATCGGGGAGCTGTCGGCCAAACTCAAATACGAGGGCATTCTCGTCGACACCTTGTACGGGGATACGTCCGGCAAGGAACGCGGCGAAGCGCTGCGGCGATTCCGCGGCGGCCGCACCGCGCTGCTGATCGCGACGGACGTGGCTGCCCGGGGGCTTGACGTGCCGGGACTGCCGCTCGTCATCCAGTTCGAACCCGCGCTCGACGCCGACCACTACGTGCACCGGGCGGGACGCACCGGCCGCATGGGCAAGGAAGGCGTATCGGTTACGCTCGTATCGTCCCAGGAACGTTTTATCATCGACAAGCTGTCCAAGCAGCTCGGCATCGAGATGGAGCCTAAGATGCTGTACGAAGGCCGAGTCGTTTCACCGGAAGAAGCCGGGGCGGACAAACGCAGACCGTCCGGATCCCGATCCGTGGAAGGAGGAGAGGCGAACCTTCCGTTTCCCGCCGAGCCTGCCTCCAAGCCGCCGAAAATCCGCAAGCCGAAGGCCGGTCCGCCGCCTGCCGCGGCCAAGCCGAAGGTCAAGGACAACCGCGAACGGGACCGCAAAAACAAAGGCGCCCCCCGCTGGCTGAAGGAGAAACGGGATTCCGGTCCCGCGAATGGCCGGACCTAAGCTCCTTTTTTTAGGCCATAGGGCTCAAAATCGACAATGACCCACCCAAATCGGCAACCGCCCCCGAATCCTTTAAGCGTACGGTACAGTTACCGTGAAATCGGACAAGGGAGTGGTTGTTCACATGATGAAGAAGGTATCTACTTGGAAGAAAATGGCAGCCGCAACGCTTGCGCTCAGCATGCTGGCCGGAAGCGCGACGGGATTGGTCGCTTCCGCGAAATCGAAACATGACGACGATCATAAGGGTTATTCCGGTTCCGCCAAAGGGAAAGTAACGATTAACTTCAACTTCAAGGACTTGGACGAAAATCAATGGAAATGGGCGTACGCGCACATCATCCGTCTCGTTTCCCAAGGCGTGTTCAAAGGCTATGACGACGGAAGCTTCAAGCCCCGCAACAACATTACGCGGATCGAGACGATCGTAGCGGCCGTTCGCCTGCTCGGCCTCGAAGCGGAAGCCCAGAAGCCGGAGAACATGAACGCGACGCTCGGATTCAAGGACTTCGCGCAGCTGAAGAAGAAATATCCGCAGGCGGTCGGTTACGTCGCGGTCGCGCTCAAAAACGACCTGTTTAACGAGAACGATTCGGTCATCCAAGCGGAGAAGCCGGCATCCCGCCTGTGGGCGTCGGTTCTGCTCGTGAAGAGCATGAAGCTGGAAGCCGAAGCGAATGCGAAAATGAACGCCGAGCTGCCGTTCAAAGACGCAAAAGAGATTCCCGCGGGATCCGTCGGCTACGTCGCCGTAGCGATCGAGAAAGGCCTCGTCTCCGGCTACACCGACCAAACGTTCAAGCCGAATAAGCCGGTCACCCGCGCGGAGCTGGCGTCCATCCTGGACCGTCTCGGCGTGCAGCTGCCGGATCAAAGCAACAACCAACAGAACCAAGCCGTAACCGGAACGGTTACCGCTGCCGTGTACGGCTCGAGCTCGATTACGGTGCAGCAAGCCGACAACACGTCGGTGAGCATCCCGCTCGACCCGAACGTATTCGTATTCCGCAACGGAGTCAAAACGACGGCCTCCTCCATTCTGGCAGGAGACCAAGTCCTGGTTCGCACCTATGAAGGCAAAGCGGTCTTCATCGAAGTGACCCAAATGGCGCGAGCTGTCGTTCCGTTCACGGACGCGGGCAAAGTAGGCGCGTTCACGTTTGACGCGCAGGGCAAAATCGCAACCATTTCGATCATCAAAGACGTGAACGGAACCACGTCCACCGTCGTATACAACGTCGACTCGAACGTGAAGGTTACGGGAGGCAGCGGCGTCTTGGCCGCGAATCTCTCCGTCACCGTCAAAGGAGAGAACAACGTCGTCAAGGAAATTCAGATCACGGGCTAACAGCAGCCGCCTGCGGCCGCTTCGCATGAGCCGGACCGGGCACTCCCCTCGCGGGAGTGCCTTTTTTTGTGCGGTGTTCGCCGCCCAAGGTATAATGGGAGGGATTGCTGCGAAGGAGGGGACGTCTTGGTCCGAAACGAACATGCGGACGTTGCTCTGCGGGTAACCGGATTGACCGGCGGCTACAGCTTGAAGCGGCCGGTGCTGCACGGCATCTCGTTCGAGGTCAGGGCGGGCGAGATCGTCGGCCTGATCGGGCTGAACGGAGCGGGCAAAAGCACGGCCATCCGCCACATCCTGGGCCTGATGACGTCCCACGCGGGAGAGGTGAGGGTCGCCGGCGTCCGCCTGGAGGATGACCGGGAACGGTACCGGCGGTCTTGCGCTTACGTGCCGGAACAGCCGGTTCTGTTTCCCCATCTTACGGTACGCGAGCATTTGCGTTTTACGGCGATGGCTTACGGGATCGGCGAGAAGGAGGCGGAGGCGAGGTCGGCGGAGCTCGCGAAAGCCTTCCGCATGACGGATGCGCTGGATGCGTTGCCGGATACGCTGTCCAAAGGGATGAAGCAGAAAACGATGTTGATGAACGCGTTGCTCGTCTCCCCGCCGCTGTTGATCATCGACGAGCCGCTGCTCGGCCTGGATCCGCTGGCGATCCGCGGCCTTCTTGCCGCGCTCGTTGAAGCCCGTTCGGGCGGCAGCGCGATTCTGCTCAGCTCCCATATTCTGGCCGCGCTCGAACGCCGCGCGGACAGGCTGGTGGTGCTGCACCGGGGGCGGCTGATCGCTCAAGGGACTCCGATGGAAGTCAAACGGCAGGCCGGCAGAGCGGGAGAGGGCGATTCGCTCGACGACGCCTTCGAGGCGCTCGTGCGGAAGGCGGACGTGGAAGGGGGAGCTCCCGGTGCCTGACGGAATCGGGCAAGAGAGGCGGTTTCTGCTCTCGCTCAAGAGGACCCGGGCCGCCGCGTTCCGTTCCGAGGTTTTTCCGTATTTCCGCTATGTGGCGCAAAGCGGTTTCGGCCTGCTTGTTTCCGCCGCTCTATTCACGTTAATCATCGGCTACGCCAACCTGCTGCGGGACGTTCCGCCGGACTTGCCCGCGGGGCTCGCGGGCGCGGCTGCGATCGCATTGGCGGCGATAGGGTCGCCCATGCGGACCTATATCCAGCCGGCCGATCCCGTGTTTCTGCTGCCGATGGAAAACTCGGTTTACCGCGATTACGTCCGACCGGCTCTCGCCGCCTCCATGCGCGCCGGCGCGATCCGCACGCTCGCCGTGTTCGCGGTTTTCGTTCCCTTGTACATAAGAGCGCCGATGACCGAAGAGGCGGCATCCGGGAGGCCGCTCTGGCTGCTCGGAATCACGTTCGCCGCGATGGGGGCGTGGAACGCTTACGGCGGCTGGCGGGAGAGACAAGCGGCATGGGCGGTTCCGCGGGGATGGCTTCGATCGGCGAGATACGCCGCTACGCTGCTGTCCGTATGGGGGCTGCTGAACGGTTCGCCGCTTCCGGCCTGGGGACTTGCGATCGGCCTCCTGACGCTGGTCGGACTGGCTTGGCGCTGGCCGAGGCGGCAGCAGGTGCCATGGGAGAGGCTGATCAAGGAAGAAGAAACGACGCGCCGGCGCTGGTATCGGTTTCTCGGCTGGTTCGTGGATGTGCCGTCGCAGGAATCGAAGCCGACCCGACGGCGCTGGGCGGCCTGGCTGCCCGATCGCCTGCCGTTGGATCGCGGGCGGGCATGGCTTTATGTATACGGCAAAACCTTTATCCGCGGAGAAACATTCGGTGCTTTCGTCCGCTGGTATACCGTAATGGCGCTTGTTATCGCGGCAGCGGATCATCCGGCGGCGGATTGGATCGCATACGGGGCCGGGATCTTCATCGGAGGCATCCAGCTTACCGAACTGGGGCGTTTGAAGCTCGCGGGTTCGGTCGAAACGCTCCCGCTCGACCGCGGCAAGCGGAATCGGGCCGCCGCGGGAATCGCCCGGGCGGCGGGAATGGCCGGAGCCGTTCTATTGTGGCTCTTCGCGGCGGTTCCGTACGTCGGATCGATGGGCTGGATCGGTCCCGCCTTGCTGGCGGCGGGCCTCGTTTGGAACGCCTGGATCATTCCGAGACGGGTCGCGAAACCGGGGGACGAGGATGAGGAAGAGTAATCGGGACCAACGAAGAACATCCGGCGCATAACTGTAATCGGACGGCAAGCTGGTGCAGGGGAACGGGGTTTGGCTGGTGGGATGGAATAACGGAATGGAGACCTGTCGGGATGACGGGTCTTTCTTTTTGCTAGGGGGTGGTATAAAATGGAAACATCCATTGTAATTTATTTCAACGATGAAAATTCATTAAACGATTATTCTCGGAGGGATTGAAATGGAGCCGTTTAAGTAACTGCAAGCGGAACGACGGCAAATGTCGGCGGTACGGCAAGCGCGGATTTGGACGAACGCCCGGTTTCTCGCTCTATGGGCGGGCTCCTGCCTGACCCACTTGGCTTTTTCCGTATACTTGCTCACCGAATCCTGGTATGTGGTTCAAGAGTTGGATAGAGAAAACTGGCTTGGTATCGTCATGATGACGACGACCATCCCCCGGGTTCTGCTGATGGCGGCGGGCGGCGTATTGGCGGACCGATTGAAACGTTCGAGTCTTTTGTTTATCCTGAACGTAAGCCGTGCGGTCATGATCGGCGGGATGGTCGGATTGTTGGCCGCCCATTCCCTGAATCTCGGATTCCTTCTCGTTTTTGCCCTTGTTTTTGGCGTGATGGACGCTTTCTTCTGGCCTGCAAACCGGTCTTTGATGCCGAGTATCGTGCCGAAAGAGCAGCTCGTCCGAGCGAATTCCGTCATGGAAACGACAAACCAGCTTTCTTTTTTTATCGGGCCGGCTTTGGCGGGAGTCCTCCTCCGGTTCGGTTCGTTCGAAGCGGCGTTCGGAATCGCCGGCGTTTTCCTGCTCGCCGCGGGTTTCATCCTTCGTTCGATCAAGGAAGACAAGGTCCGGCCCGCCGAACGGAAGCCGAAATTTAGCCAAGAGCTGAAGGAAGGAATAGAGTACGTTAGAAGCTCTCCGATCATGCTCGCGCTCATGGGGACGTACATCATCATCAACCTCTTCTTCGCAGGACCCGTCACCGCCGGGATGCCGGTGCTCGTCAAAACGTCCCTCTCCGGCGACGTGATGGCCCTCAGCTACTTGGAGAGCGCATTCGCGATCGGCATGATGGCCGGCGGGGCGTTGACGGGGATCCTGAATCTCAAAAGAAAAAGAGCCGCTCTGGCGCTCGGGTTGATCAGTCTTGCCGGCATAGGCTCGGCTTTATTAAGCCTGATCCAAGCAGTCTGGCAAGGAGCCCTATTGATGTTGATCATCGGGATTTTCGTCGCTTGCAATAACATTCTCATCGCCGCGTTCACGCAAGAATCGGTGAAGCCGGAACTGATGGGACGCGTACAAAGCCTGCTTTCCGTCGCATCCATGGGATTCGTGCCCGTTTCCTATGCTTTGGTTTCCGTTCTGTTGTCCGCCGGCGTGCCGGTTGCTTCTTTGATCTTGTCGGCGAGCATTCTACTGGTGCTGTTCATCGGGTTGATCTTGAGTACGGTTAGGATTATATGGAACACAGATTAGACCGGAGATTCTAGGGAGGCTCCATCATGCAATGGAAGACGCATACGCCGGAGATCATGAAGATTCTCTCGGATCCGCGGCGGATCCGGATCCTTCATTTGGCTGAGGATGAACCCGTGACCGTCAAGTATTTGGCCGAGAAATTGGGAGAAGACCCGCTCAGGCTCTATTACCACGTGAAGAAGATGCTCAAAGCCGAGCTGCTGGAAATCGCGGATACGAAGCAACAGGGTAATTTGACGGAGCATTACTACCGGGCGGTCAACTTTCGGGACGTGATTTACAAAGGGAACGTGGAAGAACAGGCAGAGGACATCGAAATGGCGCTTGCCCACGTTCACCGCATGCTGGACCCAGGGCTCCGGCTTTTGCGAAAATCGTTGGAAAAGGTCCGGGAAGGAAAAAAAGACGGAAAAGTGTTCGAACGTCTTCCCTATCATGTGTCCGTCAGCGGAGTGTCGGAGCGGATGACCTCGCGCGCATGGCAGAAATCAATGAAAATGATTATAGAATCAATCGATAAAGAAGGCGAGTCTCTGGAACCGTGGCCGGAACCTCCGATCGATGGCCGCGAAGACGAGGAAGGCACATACCAGTATGTCCTGATCAGCTACCGGGTCGAAGATGCGGAGCAGCTTGCCTTGATCGATGAGTCGGAGGAAGAGGAGTAACGCGGACAACGCTCCGTTAAGCGTTCGATGAATGACCGCGTTTCGCTGAAAAATGGATTTATTTCCGGTTTCCCGGTCGAGAACCGCTTGATCGAATCTGGATGTGTTCGCCGCAGCAGCTAAGAGCCAAAATACAACTATTTTTTCTAAACTGATCTATTTTGGCGGAGATAAGGACCGAAATACATTTATTCCGGTTAATAACATCGGAGTCCAGAGGAAATAGAAATGGGTAAGTGTATTTTGGTCGTTATTCATCAAATTTGAGGGTCAGTTTCTAACAATAAATGCATTCTGGCGCTTAGTTGATAAATGCCAAGGCATTCTTTCTGATCGTGTTCTCTAAGCAAAGAAAATGGTTCGACAATAAAGACTCTCCGCCCATCCTGATTGGGAACACCAGGCTGAACGGAGAGTCTTATATTCGTTATTTCCCGGCTTTCACGTCAAGCACCGCTTGATGGATCCGGTCGAACAAGTCTTCGAGCTGAGGCTCTTCGATGCAGGAGAAGGCGACCCGCAGGTCGGTTCCGCCAAGCGCGATCGTGCCGACGCCGTACGCGTCCAGCAGCCGCTGGCGCACCGCTTCGGCGTCCACGTCCAGCTTCAGGCACATGAAGTAGCCGGAGTTGAAGGGGTAGTAACTCCATACGCCGCCGTACTTCCCGCTGTCGAGCAGCTGCTTGACCTTGTTGGCGCGGCCTTTCATGATCGCGTACTTCTGCGCTTTCTGCGCCGCGAAATCCGGCGATTTCAGCGCCTTCAGCACGAACGTCTGCGAAGGGTGCGGGCCGCTCGAGATCGTGGCGCGGATGATGCCGAGCGTCTTCTGCTCGAGCGCCGACAAGCAGGCTTCGGACTGCCCGCCGTACGTGATGAATCCGACGCGGAAGCCCCAGACGTATTCCTCTTTCGTCGCGCCGTCGACTTTGATCGGCAGCACCCGCTCATGAAGGCCGCACAGCCGGCCGAACAGGGACTCATGCAAGGAATCCTCGAAGAAGAGCGCGAAGTAGGCGTCGTCCGTGACCGTCACGACGTTGATGCCGGCTTCGGCCGCTTCCTTGATCGCCGCGATGATCGACCGGCCTTCTTCCGCGCCGGGCGTGTAGCCGGTCGGATTGTTCGGGAAGTTGAGCAGCACGATCGCTTTGCCGCGCTCTTTCTGCGACAAGAGAGCATCGCGCAAACCGGCCGCGTTGAATTTGCCGTCCGCGTCGTACAGCGGGTATTCGACCATGACGGCGCCGCGGCGGATGCCGAACGTCAGCTCGTAGTTTTCCCAGTTCTTATCGGGAAGGATGACGGCGTCGCCCTCATCGGCGAACAGGTCCGCCACGATGCTGAGGCCGTGGGTCAGCGCGTTCGTCGCCACCGGAAGGCTGAAGCTCTTGCCGTCGAGAGACGGGTTTTCCTCCAGCATTTTGTCGCGCCATACGGTTCGGAGCTCGGGTTTGCCCGCCGGCGGCGCGTATTCGTAGATGTCCTTCGGATCGTAAGCGGACAGCGTCTCCTGGATGACCTGCAGATGCATCGGCTTGCCGTTCTCGGTCGCGATGCCGATCGTGGCGTTGTAGACTTTCGCCTTCTGTTTCGCTTCCGCGGACTGGCTCAGGATCCCGACTTTCGGAAAATAAACGGCTTGGCCGAGCTTCGACAACATTTCGAAGACGCGAGGCTGCTCCTTGGCAATCGTCTCGTTGAGCTGCTGTGCGAGGGGATTCATGTTTTCATCCTTTCATAGGGAGTTTGACGGAGTCAAACTCTCACCTTCCACGTATTCATTGCCGCTTGCGGCAGGGTCAATTGTCGGCGATTCAGAAAGTACACAATCCGCGATGCTTTTCTGAATCACTTCCATTAAACGTCTACCGTCCGAATAGAACGGCGCAGCCGTTTGGACATCATCATCTAGAATGAATAAGATGCACCCTTATCCATTTCCAGCTGATCTCCGCAAAGCTTCTCCGACGTTCAAGGACGCCGAAGGCGTTTTTGCTTGTTAGGTGATATTATACACGAACGCAACATCACCGTCACCGCCAACGACGGCAAAACGCGGAAATATCCGAACAAGACCTGATTGAGGCGGCCGAGCCGTTCGTTTTTTGCGGCCCACCCGATACGCGTCCACCTTTCAAAGCTAGCAATCAGCAATGGCCGCGAGGTTTCCCTGCCATTTCCCGCACCCGATCCGCCGTTTCCGCATCTCCGGGCAGCCCGCGCTGCGCCAGTCCTTCCAGCACGCCTACCCGTCTTTTTTCGTTCATGTTCTGGCCGAACTTGAATTTGCCCGTGACCGACTCCGGATCGAGCCGAAGCACAGCCACGCCCTTGAGCTGCGGAACGTACCGGGGGTCCCGCGGATCGATCGGCGCGTGGCCTCCTTCCGGCTGCATGGCCGACATCAGCGCGCCCAGCGCGTCCGCTTTCTCTTCGGGGTCCTCCACTTGGGAGACGATGCCCCGGATGCGGACGGAACGGAAAAACACGGTGGCCGGACAAGCCATGACCGGATCCGAAAAATAAGAAGGGATAAACGCATGGGCTTCATATACCACGAACTCCGCACGCGGGTCTGCAGCCAGTCCGCTCATCTTCTCGCCCATTTTGCTGCCGTGGAAATAGATCGCATCCGCATGGAACACGAAGTTCAGCGGAACCGCCTTCGGCCAGCCGTCCGTCCCCGCGAACGTGAGGACTCCGTCGTGCTTCTCCTTCAGGAACGCTTCGATTTCCTCCCGATCCTCCATTTCGAATTCTTTTCTGCGCATGCTTCGTTCCTCCTCGTAGGATTGACGATCGATATTGAGGAACAGTGTACGTCTTTCGTTGACAGCCGAAAAGATCCAATTTAGAGTAAAAATAATGGTCCAATGAAAGGGGGGAGTCGGCATGACCTTGCCGATCGCTTACGCCGCCAAGCTGGCCGAGTGCGGGAGCAAGCATATGGCGTTGTATCAGGCGCTTCGGGACGCGATCGCCGACGGGCTGCTGCCGCAGGGCGAGCGCCTGCCTTCGACGCGGAAGCTGGCTTCCGTTTACGGCTTGTCGAGGGGAAGCGTCAGCCTCGCGTATGAAATGCTCGCCGCGGAGGGGTACGTGCGTGCCGGCGTCGGTCAAGGCACTTTCGTCGCGGGACCGGCGGAAGACGGCAAGGCGATGCGGCCTGGCAAGGAGGCCGGGCAAGCCGAAGCCGCCGAGCTCCGGTTAACGCAATGGGGCAAACGGATCGCCGGTGCAAGGTCGTCCGGCCAGCCTCGATCAGCCGCCGAAGCGCCGGACGATGGACAAGCCGGGTCCTCCGGCCCCGCAGCCGTGAGCTTCATTCCGCAAAACATCGGAGCGAGGTGGTTCCCCTGGGCGGAATGGCGCTCCGTCGTTTCTTCCTGTTGGAAAAGCGGCGTACGCGGACCGGAAGAGAAGACGCCTGCGGCTGCAGGCAGTCCGGAGCTTCGGAGAGCCATTGCGGGAAGGCTGCGCCGGGAACGGGGAATCCGCTGCGAGGCGGACGATATCGTGATCACCGGAGGCTCGATGCAGGCGATCGCGCTCCTCGCTCAGCTGCTGCTTGAGGAAGGCCGAACGGCGGTGGCTGAAAATCCGGGATACGCGGGCATCCGCCGGGCGGTTCTCGCGACGGGAGCGCGGCTCGTGACGGAAGAGGCGGACGAGGGAGGCATCGTGCCTCGGGACTGGGACGCCGACGTGCTGTTCGTGACGCCTGCCCGCCAATTTCCGACCGGGGCGGTGCTCGCCTACGAGCGAAGGTTGGCGCTGCTCGGCTGGGCTTCCCGGCGGGGAGCCTGGATCGTGGAGGACGACTACGACAGCGATTTCCGCTGGGGAGGCAGGCCGATCGAGCCGCTGAAGGCGTTGGACCGAGAGCGGCGGGTCGTCTATATCGGCACGTTCTCCCGTTCGATGAGAACCGAGGTCCGGATCGGTTACGCGGTCGTACCGGCCGCGCTGCGGGAAGCGTTCATCGCCGCCAAGACGCTGTACGAACCCTATCCGACGGGCGTTACCGAACAGCGGGCGCTGGCCGAATGGATGGCGCAAGGCGGGTATGACCGGCATATGCGGCGGATGAGGAGGATTTACGGCAAACTTGAGGGAACGCTGCGCTCGGAGCTGGAAACGCACCTGGGCCATTGTTTCCGGGTGCTTCCTTCGGACGCGGGCCTGCATCTATATGCGTTGTGGCGGCGGGATCCGTTACAATATGAGCAGTTGAAGCGGGTTTGCCGGGCCCGAGGCGTCGAATGGAAGGACGGGGCGGATTACGAAGCCGGGACGGCCGGTACCCGGGGCGCCACCTCCGTACGTCCGCCGTCAGCGCTCTTCGGGTTCGCCCACATGGATGAGGAACGGATTCGGGAAGGAATCGGAAGGATCGGGCAGGCGGCCGCCGAGCTCGGATTCCGCGGAGAGGAGTAAAGGATGATGCTGAACGCGGCGCCGTCGTCGTTCGTGCTGCTGCCTTCGTTCGCCAAAATCGTGTGCGAGCCGGGCTGGAAGTGGCAGAAACGCGAGAAGCCGATGCAGAACTACGATTTATTTTACGTGTGGAGCGGAGAAGGGGAGGTCGTCCTGAACGGCGCCGCTTATCCCGTGGGGGCGGGGAGCTGCTTCCTCTTCCGTCCGGGGGACCATCCGACCGCCACGCATCATCCCCAGAAGCCCCTCGTCCTGACGTATATCCATTTCGACGTCTCGGAGCCTGTAAGGGACGTGCCGGATTCGTACCGCGTGCTGGGGCTGGGGGACCGGATCGATTTCGAGTTCCTGCTCGCCAGGTACGTACGGTTGTTCCTCGTCCGTACCTATGCCGCGGAGGAGGAAGCCCGGCTCATCCTGAAGCAGCTGATGATCCACCTGCTCCGGCACGACCGGGAGGAGCCGGTGGAGCGCAAGGCCAGCAACCAACTGACGGAGAGCATCCACGAGGTGGCCAACTACATCCGCCAGCATCCCGGCACCGCGCACCGGGTGGACGACCTGGCGGCGAGAGCCGGGCTGTCGCCCCGGTATTTCTCGATCAAGTTCAAGGAACTGATCGGCATGTCCGTGCAGACCTACATGATCCGGACCCGAATCGAGCGCGCCCAGCATCTGCTCCTGCACGCCGGGATGAACGTGACGGAGGTCGCGGACGCGCTCGGGTACCGGGACATCTTCTTTTTCAGCCGCCAGTTCAAGCAGTACACGGGCAAGAGTCCGTCGGAAATCCGCTGACCGCGTAAGGTAAATAGAAACGCCCGCCATCCTTCGGACCGGAAGGAAGCGGGCGTTTGCGTTTATATTCGGGTTTGGTCGGTTGGAGCGGTGCGGCAGCGTTACGCCGCCACGTCGTATTAGGCTCAAATACTCGACTCAACGAGGCGAGCTTAACGTGCGGGCATGGAGGTGCGGGGGATGAGGTAAGCTTGCGAGGCGAGCTTACCGTGCGGGCATGGTGGTGCGGGGGATGAGATAAGCTTGCGAGGCAAGCTTAACGTGCGGGCACGGAGGTGCGGGGGATGAGATAAGCTTGCGAGGCGAGCTTAACGTGCGGGCACGGAGGTGCGGGGGATGATGCAAAAGGGTCTGTTTACCAAAGTAAAGTCCAAGTTCGACTCCCGCGCCTTCGCTTGGGCTGCGCACTTAAACTGAACGAAAACGTATTAATTTTCCATCATCCCGGTGGATAAATTGCCTTCACAGACTTCTTGACGGTACCGCCTCAAGGGAATCTAACTTGATGGCAGCGTCTTGCATCCTGCCCACACACTAATCTTCCACATTGGCGTTCCTCACTTCGAAATCAGCGTGCCGAGCCGTTCCCCCATCCTTACGGTGTCCCCCGTTTTCAAGTCCGCGCGCGGTTCCAGCGTCCCGTCTTCGGTAAGCAGCACAACCGTGGAGCCGAATTCGAAATAGGCAAGCTCGTCGCCGCGGGCCAGCACCTTCGGCATCGGTTCGACGTATCGGATGCTGCTGACGTTGAGGGCGCCGACCTTCACGACGGCCAACTCGCCGTCCCCGTGCCGGATATAGGTTACGAGCCGTTCGTTGCGGGAGAGTACGCGGCGCATGAAGGTCAGGCCGAATTCGTTTACCGGGTACACGCGGCCGGGCACGTGTTCCGTCTCCACGATGTCCCCGTCGCAGGGGGCGTGGATGCGATGGTAATCGGTCGGGCTCAAATACAAGACCCAGTAATGGCCGTTCCGGTAGTGCGCGATCCGGGGCGAACCGTTCAGAAGCTCGTCCAGCGTGTAGTCCTGCCCCTTGATTTGGAGCAGAAGGCCGTCCCGGACCGGGCCGCAGGCGGTGATTCTGGCATCCACCGGACTGACCAGCGAGCCGGAGGCGGGATCGACCGTCCGGCTGCCCGGCTTCAGACGCCGGGTGAAGAACTCGTTCAGGGAGCGGTATTCCTCCAGCTTCTTCTCCGCTTCCCAGGTGGCAATCCCGTACGTTTCCGCGAAGCGCCGGATGAAGCGGCGGCTGTAGGCCGATTTGGCCAACGCGCCGGTGATTTTCGAAACGAATTTGCGCGAGGAAAGCTCCGTCATCGCGCGCAGCAGTCGGCGTTTCATGAGGCCGGCCACTCCTTTGTTCCCGTCGTCATTTACATTTGCTAAGTGTGCCATAAGACCGGACAAAGTGCAACCGAAACGCCCAACCTCGTGACGTGCCCATAGGTGAATGCATATGATACTCCAGACTCGATTACGGGGAAGGAGAGGGACATGAGAAAGGACAAACCGAAAAGACCGCCCAAAAGCCGAAAGCCGCTCTATTATGTCGATAATCCGAACAAACTCGAACTCCAATGGCTGGACGATATACACAAAAACGAGACGAAGCCGGTCACGGTGCTCGGGTCGGCGGCTTCGGCGGAATCGGCCCATGCGGCGAAAGGGACGGAATCGTCCGAACGCCAGGCGGGGCGGCGAGCGGATTCGAAGAAGAGGGCGCAAGGGAAACCCGGCGCCAAAACGGGATCGGGGGTATGGAGAACAGCGTCTCCGCCTGCGGCTTCCGCGCAGAGAGAAGCTGCCGAGCCGAGGTCCGCACGCAAGACCGGCGAGCACGTCTCCGCGCCGGAGGAACCCGATCGGATCGCGAAAGTCGTCAAATCCGCGGATTCCTCCCTAGAGGACGAATCATCACCGGACGAAGCGGCCGCGCAGGATTTGGGCTGGATCGAGGCGGAAGAGGATGCCGAGCCGGATCTCGAGGCGGATCCGGAGCAACCGGACGCCGACAAGGGGGCGTCCGGCCATGCGGAGGGCATCATCCCGATGGCCGCGGAAGTCCGGCACGCCAGGCTCGAAGAGAAACGTCTCCCGGCCAAGCCGGCGCCGATCGTCTACACGGACGATTTGGCCGACGGAGCGGTCACGGGAGACAAAATCGCGCCGTTCACCGTCGGTTCGAGGCAGCTAGCGGCAGGCTCGGTGGGGACAGACGCGTTGTCCGACTTCGCGGTGACCGCGATCAAGCTGGCGGACGGCTCCGTGACTTCCACCAAGCTGGCTCCGGAATCCGTCACGGGCGAGCATCTGACCAAAAACGCCATTTCCGGACAGAAAATCAGGGACCGTTCCATAACGTCCGAGAAGCTCAAGGACGGCAGCGTTACTTCGGAAAAATTGGCGGACCGGACGATCAGCTCGGATAAAATCGCGGAAGGCTCGATTTCCGCAAAGCATCTGAGCCTTTCTCTCATTACTTCGGAGCTGCTGCAGGACCAGGCGGTAACCTCGGACAAAATCCGCAGCGCCTCGATCCGCAGCGAGCACTTGGCCAATGAAAGCATCGACACGTCGAAGCTGGCGGACGGAGCCGTTACGCCGTCCAAGCTGAGGGAGTCGTCGGTGACGGGGGATATCATCGCCCGCGGGGCCGTGGAATCGAAGCATTTGGCCGACGGCGTCATTCTGGCGGACCACGTTTCGATCGGCATTCTGCAGGGAAAGCATATCGCCCCGCGCGCGATCGGGGCGGAGCAGCTGGCCGAGGGAGCCGTCGGAAGCCAGCAACTGGCCGACCGTTCCGTTACGGGAAGCAAGCTCGCAAACGGATCCATCACAGCCGAACATCTGCGCCCCGAATCGGTCCAAGGCCGCCATCTCGCCGAAAAAGCCGTTGAACCGCGGCATTTGGCTGACGATTCGGTAACGGCTTCGAAGCTCGCGGACCAATCCGTCACGACGATGAAGCTGGTCGATCACGCCGTCACGTCGACCAAAATCGCCGATCAAAGCGTCGTATCCGGGAAGATCTCCGACGAAGCGGTACTGAGCCGGCACTTGGCGCGGGGGAGCGTTTCGTCCGAGAAGCTGGTCGACGGCGCCGTGGAAGCCCGGCATTTGGCTCCGAGGTCCATTGAGGGCCGGCACTTGGCCGACGGTACGGTCGGTGCCGTACACGTGCAGGAGGGCGCGATCGGTTCCTCCAAGCTCACCAAAGGAGCCGTCAGAACCGTACATCTGTCCGAGGCGGCGGTTGGAACCCCGCAAGTGGCGAAGCATGCCGTGACCGGCGAGAAGATCGCCGACAAGGCGGTCGAAAGCCGGCATATGGCGCCGGATTCGATCAAGACCGAGCATCTGGCCGCGGAGAGCGTGACGGCGGAGAAGCTTGCCGTAGGAGCGCTCAGGCCCCTCCATTTCGGAATCGAAACCGTTACGGGCGGCGCGCTGGCCCAGAAATCCGTGGACGGACGGCACGTGAAGCCGGGATCGATCGACCAGGAGCATCTGGCGCCCGGAGCGGTCAACGCCTCGACCCTGCAGGCGGAATCGGTCACCGATAAGGCCATTGCGCCCGGAGCCGTCGGAGAACGGCATCTCGGCGTTCGCTCGGTGCTGTCGCACCATTTGACGGACCATGTGATCACTTCGCTCAAGCTGTCGCCGGAATGCGTTTCGACCGACAAGCTGGCCGATTCGGCGGTGACCGCGGCCAAATTGGCGGACGGCAGCGTGACGGCCGCCAAGCTGGAGGATGGTTCGGTACGCACGTCTGCTTTGGCGGGAGGTGCCGTCACGTCGCGGATTATCGCCGAAGGCGCGGTGGGACCGGAGCATCTGCGTCCGCAGTCGGTCGGGGAAATCCACTTGGCGGACGGCAGCGTCGGCAAGAAGGCGCTGGCGGAAGAAGCCGTCACGACGAACGCGCTGGCGGCAGGGGCCGTCAAGGCGGAACAGCTGGCCGCGGAAGCGGTCGAAAGCCGGCACCTGTCCCCGCAGTCGGTCAACGACATCCATCTGGCGGAGAAAAGCGTGCTCGGCGTCCATATCGGCGACGGATCGATCCGGTCGGCCCATTTGAGCGCGGGCAGCGTGGAAAGCCGTCACTTGGCCGCCGGGGCGGTCGGGAGCGGACATTTGGCGGAAAACGCGGTCGGCGCGGATCATTTGAAGCCGCATTCGATCGGTTCGGAGCATTTGGGCGACGGGGTCGTGGGCAGCGACCACCTGGCCGACGGCATCATTGACGAGAGCAAGCTGGCGGACGGTTCGGTGACGGCGGCCAAACTGGCCGACGGATCGGTCACGCACGAGAAGCTCGAACCCGGCGGCGTGCGGAGCGCGCACTACGCGCTGGAAAGCATAAGCGGCAAACATTTGAAGCCGGAGTCGGTGCACGGATACCACCTGCGCAAGGGCACCGTCACGATGTCCCATTTGTCGGCGGATTTGTACGAATGGACCAAGAAGACCGACCGTCCGATCGGCTCCGACCGGTTGGAAGCCGGAGCCGTCGGTTCCGTGCATCTGCGCGACGGTTCCGTGGAGGGGAGCAAGCTGGCGGACGGGGCCGTGACCGAATCCAAGCTGGCCGAGTATTCCGTCGGCCGCGAGCATCTGCAGGATCAGGCGGTAGACGGCGGGAAAATCGCGAGAGAAGCGGTCGGCGCGGAGCATCTGGTTCCCGGATCGGTGCAGGAGACGCATTTGGCCGACGGCTCGGTCTCGGCGGCGAAGCTCGAATCTCCGCTTCGTGAGGCGATCGAACTCGCGGCGTCTCCGGTAACGGGCGAGCGGCTTGTCGACGGTTCGGTAACCGAAACGAAGCTCGCGTTCGGTTCCGTCGGCACCGCGCACTTGAAGGACCAGGCGGTCGACCGGGACAAAATCGCCGGCGGCGCGGTCGGCTCGGAGCAGCTCGCCTACGGCGCGGTGATGGAGGCCCATTTGGCGGACGGCAGCATTACGCTCGGAAAGCTCGACGCCGCACTTCAGGATGCGGTCGAAATCGCGGTCTCGCCCGTGGACGAGAGGAGGCTTGCCGACGGTTCGGTTACCGGGGCCAAGCTGGCGGTTTCCTCGGTCGGCACCGCGCATCTTCTGGACCAGTCCGTCGACGGCGATAAAATCGCGGTCGGCGCGATCAGTTCCGACCAGCTCGCATACGGCTCCGTGAAGGACGCCCATTTGGCGGAAGGAAGCGTGACGATCGGCAAGCTGGAGGCGGGATTGCTCGAGATGATCGAGTTCTCCATGGCTCCGGTGGGGGAAGAGCGGCTGGCGGACCGGTCCGTGACCGGCGAGAAGCTATCATTCGCTTCGGTTGACAGGGCGCAATTGAAGGATGGAGCCGTCGACGGCAGTAAAATCGCGAGGGAAGCGGTCGGGCCGGAGCAGCTCGGGAATGGCGCGGTGCAGGAAGGCCACCTCGCCGAAGGCAGCGTGACGGCCGGCAAGCTGGAAGCGAAGCTGCGGGAGACCATCGAAACGGCGGCGTCGCCGGTCGGAACGGAGCGGTTGGCCGACGGCTCGGTGACGGAGGAGAAGCTGGCATCCGGTTCCGTCGGCAGCGCGCACTTGCAAGCGGAAGCGGTGGACAGCGCCAAACTCGCACGCGGGGCGGTAGGGGCGGAGCAGCTTCAACCGGGCGCGGTGGCGGAAGATCACTTGGCGGAGGGCAGCGTGACGGCTGCCAAGCTGGAGGCGAGCCTGCGGGGATTCATCGAATCCGCGGCGGCACCGGTCGGAACGGAGCGGTTGGCCGACGGAGCCGTCACCTCCGGTAAGCTGGCTTACTTTACGGTAGGCAGGGCGCATCTGAAGGACGAAGTGGTCGACGGCTCCAAACTCGCGCGGGGTGCGGTCGGGCCGGAACAGCTCGGTTCCGGGGCCGTACGGGAGGAGCATTTGCAGGACGGCAGCGTGACGTTCGGGAAGCTCGATGACGCCCTTAGGGACACGATTCAAACGGCTTTGGCGCCGATCGGCGAAGAGAGGCTCGCCGACGGATCGGTTACCGGCGCCAAGCTGGCCATCTCTTCGGTGGGCAGCGTGCAGCTCCAAAACCAATCCGTCAACAGCGACAAACTGGCGGCTGGCGCAGTGAACGAAGCCCATTTGTCGGACGGCAGCGTGACGTTCGGCAAGCTGCAAACGGAATTGCGGGACATGATCACGTTCGGCATCGCACCGATTGGAGAAGGAAGGCTTGTCGAACGATCCGTAACCGGGGATAAGCTGGCGTTCGATTCGGTCGGCCGCGCGAATTTGCAGGATGAAGCGGTCGACGGCGGCAAAATCGCGAGGGGAGCGGTCGGTTCGGAGCAGCTTGGGGCGGGCGCGGTTCAGGAAGGCCATTTGGGGGACGGCAGCGTGACGGCCGGCAAGCTGGAGGCGGAATTGAGGGAGCTTCTTGAAATCGCGGCGGCGCCGATCGGAGCGGAGAGATTGACCGATGGGGCGGTCTCGGCGGAAAAGCTGGCTTATGATTCGGTCGGCCGGGAGCACCTGAGGGATCACGCGGTCGACGGCGGCAAAATCGCGAGGGGAGCGATCGGTTCGGAGCAGCTTGGGGCGGGCGTTGTGAACGAAGCTCACCTTGCCTACGGAAGCGTGACGGTTGCCAAGCTGGAAGCTGGGCTAAGGGAGATCATCGAAATCGCGGCAGCGCCGATCTCATCGGAGAGGTTGACCGACGGGGCGGTTTCGGCGGAAAAGCTGGCTTATGATTCGGTCGGCCGGCAGCACTTGCAGGATCATGCGGTCGACGGGGGCAAAATCGCTTTCGGCGCGGTCGGCTCGGAGCAGCTCGGGATGGGCGCGGTGACGGAACATCACCTGGCGGACGGAAGCGTTACGGCAGCCAAGTTGAATCCCTCGCTGATCGAGACCATCGCGTTCGCGGCCGTGCCTCCGGAAGCCCGGTTGGGTGACGGCGCCGTGACGGCGGAGAAATTGGGAACAGGCGCGGTCGGAACCGGCCACCTCGCGGATCAATCCGTCACGGGCGAGAAAATCGCTTTCGGCGCGGTCGGCTCGGAGCAGATCGGCAAAGGCGCGATTGCGGAAGAGCATCTGGCCGATGGAAGCGTGACGGCCGGCAAGCTGGAGGCGGAATTGCGGGAGATTCTTGAAGCCGCGGCATCGCCGGTCGGAACGGAGCGATTGGCCGACAGGGCGGTTTCGGCGGAAAAGCTGGCTTATGATTCTGTCGGCGGGGAGCACCTGAGGGATCAAGCGATCGACGGCGGCAAAATCGCGCAGGGAGCGATCGGTCCGGAGCAGCTTGGCTTCGGCGCGGTGGCGGAAGCTCACCTGGCCGACGGCAGCGTGACCGCTCCCAAGCTGGGAGCCGACCTCTTGCAGGCCATTGCCGCAGGGGCGGCGCCGGTCGGCGCAGAACGGCTTCAGGCCGGCGCGGTCGGTTCGGATCAGCTGGCGGATCAATCCGTAACGGGAGACAAGATTGCAGGCGGCGCCGTCGGCTCGAAACAGTTGAGTCCAGGCGCGGTGACGGAAGAACATTTGGCCGGCGGCAGTGTCACGGCAGGCAAACTGGCGGCCGGCGCGGTCGGCGCCGAACACGTCGCGGACGGTTCCATCGCGAACCCGCACCTTGCGGACGGAAGCGTGACGGAAGCGAAGCTGGCGGACGGGAGCGTGACAGCCGGCAAGCTGGACGTTTCGTTACTCAGCGAACTGGAGCAGGCACTGTCCCCGATCACGGAGGACCGATTGGTCGACGGCGCGGTGACGGCAGCGAAGCTGGCGGACGGCAGCGTGACGGCGGGCAAGCTGGACGTATCGTTGCAAGGCGCGCTGGAGCAGGCTTTGTCTCCGATCGCGGAGGACCGGCTGGTCGACGGCGCGGTGACGGAAGCGAAGCTGGCGGACGGCAGCGTGACGGCGGGCAAGCTGGACGTATCGCTGCTTGGCGCACTGGAGCAGGCTTTGACTCCGATCGGGGGGGACCGACTGGTCGATGGCGCGGTGACGGAAGCGAAGCTGGCGGACGGCAGCGTGACGGCGGGCAAGCTGGATGTATCGTTGCAAGGCGCACTGCAGCAGGCCTTGACTCCGATCGCGGAGGACCGACTGGTCGATGGCGCGGTGACGGAAGCGAAGCTGGCGGACGCCAGCGTGACGGCCGGCAAGCTGGACGTTTCGCTGGTCAGCATGCTCGAGCAGGCAATATCCCCTGTTACGGAGGACCGATTGGTTGACGGCGCGGTGACGGAAGCGAAGCTGGCGGACGGCAGCATCAGCGAAGCCAAATTGGCGTATCGTTCGATTACGGAAGGAAAGCTGGCTTATGGCAGCGTAAGCGGTCCGAAAATAATCGACGGCGCGGTTACGGAGACGAAACTGGCGGATGGCAGCGTCAGTCGGCCGAAAATCGTGGACGGCGCGGTGGCGGAAGCGAAGCTGGCGGACGCTAGCGTAAGCACAGTGAAGATCGCCGACGGCGCGGTGTCGGAAGCGAAGCTGGCGGACGCTAGCGTAAGCGCAGAGAAGATCGCCGACGGCGCGGTGACGGAAGCGAAGCTGGCGGACGGCAGCGTGAGCGCAGAGAAGATCGCCGACGGCGCGGTGTCGGAAGCGAAGCTGGCGGACGGCAGCGTAAGCGTGGAGAAGCTGTCCGACGGAGTCAGGCAAATGTTGGCCCGGGCGGAGAAGGCTGCCGTCGAGGCGATCTCTTATGCCAGCGCTCCGATCTCGTTGGAACTGAAAGAGGAAAGCATCACCGGCAAGTATCTGGCGAACGGTTCCATTCATAGCGGAAAGCTGGCGCATGGGAGCGTCACGGCGGAGCACCTCGCCCATGAGAGCGTAACATCGGAGCACCTCGCGCTCGGCAGCGTGACGGCAGAGCACATCGCTGATGCAAGCGTGAAAGCCGAGCATCTCGCGCCTGGGAGTGTGACCTCCGAGCATCTCGCGGAAAGCAGCGTGAGAGCGGAGCATCTTGCGATTCTGCCGGTTGCCGCGCGGCAGTCGGGCGTCTCCCTCACTTACGGCAGCATCCCTTATGTCTTCCAGGGACCGATCGAATCCATCGAGGTCAACGTCGTATTCGACCATCCGTTTTCCGACGAATCCTATGTCCTGTTCGCCATGTCGGACCATCCTTCGTGCAGCTGCTTCCTGCGCACGAAACATAAACACGAAGCCGTCGTTCAGATCGTGCGGACGCGGCTCGGGCCTGATCCTCAAGGCACCATCCAATGGGTCGCCATCGGACAATAAAGCGAAAACCGGTTCATGCCGCGCGCATGGACCGGTTTTCCTTTCATTGGTGATTCAGAAAGTAGAGCCAGGAGTTCGGAGCATGTCCGAAGTCGCACGCATGAGCGTCGTACGTGTATCTGATTTCGGCAGGTCTCCGATCGGGGTGCCTCATGGGTCGGCTGTCCCACAGTCAAGACGATTAAAGGGAAAATCGCCCTCTATTTTTGCGTATTGGCCTCAAGCGTGTGATTAGAAGGAAAACCTCCCTTTAATTCCGGCTATATACCCTGAATTGAAGTTTTTCACCGATATTAGAGGGAGGTTTTCCATCTAAATATCCCAAATAATTAAAATGATTGGAATTAGAGGGAGGTTTTCCCTCTAAAGTTGTCCGGCGGGCGAATTGGCACACGGTTTCGAGAAACTGCCCTATCCGGAAGGTACCCCAGCAAAGGTACCCCAGCATCGGTATCCCAGCAAAGGTATTCAGCAAAGGTACCCCAGCATCGGTATCCCAACAAAGGTATCCCAACAAAGGTATCCCAACAAAGGTATCCCAACAAAGGTATCCCAACAAAGGTATCCCAGCAAAGGTATCCTATCGTGAATACCTTTCCAGGAATTCATGACTTGGCGGAACGTATTTCGGCACCCTTTCCGGATACCGGTCAGGACGCCGTCAGGCGTTTTTCTCGGCGGTAATTCGGCGGCGCAGCGATCCGAACACACTTCTCGAACCTGCCGGGGCCGTACATATGCCGTTGCACATGGACACGTCAGACATACAATGTCATGTAAACCGTTGCCCGAGCCGCGAGAGGAGGCTGGATGGATTGCCGACGAAACCGGGCCGGCGCCGGGACGGCTCGCGTGCTTCCGAACCGTCCCGGGAGAGCCGCGATTCAACGATCAACCCCCATGTATCCGTGATCATCCCGGTGATGAACGAGCGGCGGACGCTGGACCGCGTCATCAAGGAAGCCTTCCGCGTCCATCCCCGGACGGAAGTCATCGTGGTGGCGAACGGATCCACGGACGGCTCGCTCGGGATTGCCCGGAGAAGCGGCGCCAAGGTGATCGCGTTCGACCGCCCCCTCGGTCATGACGTCGGCCGGGCGATCGGAGCGAAGGAGGCGGTAGGCGACGTTCTGCTGTTTATCGACGCCGATATGGTCATCCCGGCGGACGTGCTGAAGACATTCGTCGAGGACGTCGAACGGGGGACGGACGTCGCGCTGAACGACTACTCCGGTCCGGTCAAACGGGCGGTCGTGCACGGCGTGGTGTTGGCCAAATATGCGCTAAACGATCTCATGGGAAGGCCGGATTTGAAGGGGGCATCCCTCACGGCCATCCCCCATGCGATGAGCAGGCGGGCGCTGGAGGTTATCGGAACCGATCCGCTGGCGGTTCCTCCAGTGGCGCACGCTATTTCGGTCCGCAGAGGTCTGAACGTCCGGCTGAGCCGTCCGGTTAACGTCGGAAAGCTGAACCGGATGAGAACGAAGCGGGAGAGGAAGGTCTCCCTCGAGGCTTTGATCATAGGGGACCACCTGGAAGCCATCCATTGGTGGCTCGGCATGGCGGAGGGTCCGCCGCTTCCTTCTGACGGAGCCGGGCCGGACGGGACGGTGGGAGGCCGGGATGAAGCGCAGGAAACGGAAAGGTAACCGTCGCGGCGGGACGGGTCTCGGCTGGTTCAGCAGAGGCATCCGCGACGGCGCGAACTGGCGAACCCGATTTCGAGGTCGCCCGGATGCCCGTACGGCTGCAGAGGCGGCTCATCGTTCCTGGAGCCTCATCGCGCGGAAGCCGGGCGGCAGGAGGCGGCCTTGGCCGGCTGCGCTTCGAGACGGGAAGCGGTATGTTTCCGGTTTCTGGCGCGGATCCGGCGTAAGAGGACAGCTGATTCCGGTGCCGCTTCAAGGGTCGGCGGCCGCCGTGCTATACGCGCCGCGGAACGCGAGCTTGCTGCGCGGCGCCTTGCGGCGGCTCAGAAGGCTCCCTCTTCGGGAAATCGTCGTGTTGCTTCCCGGAGATTCGTCCCTGGCCCTCATCGCCGCGGCCCGCACGCAGCCGAACGTGATGATCGCCTATCGGCCCGACTTGGCGGATTCCGATGTCGGACGGGCTTTGGGCGCAAGAATCACGCAGGCGGATTCCGTCTTGTTCCTCGACGGGGGAAGGCCGCTGAAGGCGGAGCGATTGGCCCGGTTTCTGTGGGCTTGCGACAACGGACTGGACATCGCCTTAAACGATGTAACGGGCAAGCTCGGATTGTTCCATACGAGGCAAAACGTCTTCCGGCTGGCGGAATTCCTGAACCGGACGATGAACCGCCGCGATTTGCGGGCGAATTCCCTGTCTTCGCTTCCCTTTGCGCTGTCAAGACGGGCGCTCGATCGGCTCGTCCCGGGCCCGTTGGCCCATCCGGCCCAGGCCCAGGTCATCGCTATGTACAGCGGACTTCGGGTAGGCATCGCAGGAGCCGTCCGGCCCGCCATTCCATCCGACACAGCGGATCGGACCGGCAAAGCCGTCCGCGAACACGCGGAGGCATGGAGGACGGCGCTCCGGCACAAGGGCAGCCGGCTGCTGTTTCCCGATACCGTTCGCAACCGGAAGTTGCTGGAGGGATGGACATGAGCGCGCGGGCCTCCATCATCATCCCCACGTTTAACGGTCTGGACTTGCTCCAGCGATGCGTGGAATCCGTCCGGTTTCATACGGCGGATGTTCCCTATGAATTGATCGTGGCCGATAATGCGTCCACTGACGGAACGGCGGAATGGTGCCTCCAGCAGAAAATCCCGTTCGTGTCGCTGCCGCGGAACGAAGGGTTTCCGACCGCTTGCAACCTTGGGCTGCGATTGTCGCAAGGGGAAACCCTCGTGCTGCTCAACAACGATACGGTGGTGACCCCTCGCTGGCTGGCCAATCTGTCCGAGGCTTTGTACAGCGCCCCGGATATCGGCATGGTCGGTCCGGTCACGAACTACGCGAGCGGAGCCCAGAAGGTGGATTACCCGTTCGATAACTTGGCCGAGTTTCAGACGATCGCCGGCCAAGTGAACCGATCCGACCCTTCGAAATGGGCGGCATCGAACCGGATCGTCGGTTTCTGTCTGGTGTTCCGGCGGCAGCTGATGGAGCGGATCGGCCTGCTGGACGAACGGTTCAATCCCGGCCATTACGAGGACGACGACTACTGCTTCCGGGCGAGGGAGCAAGGTTTTCGGCTGCTGATCTGCCATGACGCGCTCATCTATCACGAAGGAAGCGTCAGCTTCCGCAGAGATCCGGACGCGCAGAAACAGCTCGTGGAACGGAATTATCGTCGGTTTATGGAGAAATGGAAGCAAGATCCGCGGGCATTCGTTTGAAGGAAGAGGACCCGCTGGCTAGCGAACAAGGAGGTAACGCGTTGAAGGCTGTCATTTTGGCAGGCGGTACGGGAACGAGACTCAAACCCCTCACGTTTTGGACGAATAAGCATTTGCTCCCTGTCGGCGCCTATCCGATGATCTGTTACGGGGTGGCCAAACTCCGGGAGGCGGGGATCCGCGACATCGTCATCGTAACGGGACGTTCGGCGCTCGGTGGATTCGCGGACGTGCTCGGCAGCGGGCGCGACTGGGGGGTCTCCCTGCTGTACCGGGTTCAAGAGGAAGCAGGGGGCATTGCCCAGGCGCTCGGGCTGGCCAGGCCGGTGATCGAGCCCAGGGAGAAGTTCGCCGTGCTGCTCGGGGACAATCTGTTCGAGGAGAGCCTGCTGCCGTTTCGCGAACGGTTCGAGCGCCAGCCGGAAGGGGCGATGGTTCTGCTCAAGAAGGTGGAGGATCCGCGCCGATACGGCGTTCCCGTGCTTCTGCCGGAGGACGGCAGAATCGCGCGGATCGAGGAGAAACCGGAACAGCCGCCTTCGGATTTTTGCGTGACAGGCCTGTATTTCTATGACGGCGGCGTTTTCGACGTGATTGATAAAATCATTCCCTCTCAGCGGGGGGAAATGGAAATCACCGACGTGAACAACGAATATGCGCGGAGGGGGACTTTGGCTTATGCCGAAGTCCAGGGTTGGTGGACGGATGCGGGGACCTTCGAGTCTCTTGAAACGGCGGGCAAAAAATTGAAGGGCTTCCTGCCGTGACATCCGATACCCGACTCCGCGGGAAGTCCGGCCGGGAAAGTGCTTTACGCATAAAACGGGCGAAACGAAGGAAAAGAAGCAGTCGCCACCGCAGAAGAAGAGAGCGTAAATTGGAACAATCGGCTTTTCAGAGGGGATACGATGAGGGGCTTCGGAACGCAAACGAGGCCCTGCTTCAGCAATTTTTGCCGCTTGACGTTCTCATTCCCGGCGTAACGCCCGAGGAAGCGATGGCAGCCGGGGTGGCGGCGCTCCGCGGGAGGGGCTATCCCATTCTGTTTCCGCCGGAGGTTTACGAGCAAATCGATCAAGCGATTCGGCATCGGCTTCCCTATTCGTTCGTCCGTTTCGGGGATGGAGAGCTGCTGACGCTCGCGCAAGAGAAGGTGCTGTCGATCCATGAAGTCGAGCGGGCCGGGACTTTCCTGTCCAAGGCGGGCGTGACCGTCCCGGACCTGGAAGCCCGCGACGAGCTGCTGCACTCGCTCCGCGCCGCGTCCCTGATCGGGGTTCCGATGTCCAGATTGCCCTATTTTCAACCGCTTTTGTTGCAGATTCTAAGGACTTACGACATCGACCTCGGCTCCCTCCGCCTTACGACTTCCACGATGAATTATTCCTTGGACGATCAAGGTTACATGATGAAGCTGTTGGAAGGTCGCAAAATCCTTCTCGTCGGCAACGCCGCCCTTCCGCTATCCGAGGTGCTTAGAGCACGCGGGGTCCACATTGCCGGGGTCATTACGCCGGTGCGCGGATTCAAGGACGCAGCTCGGGTGACGAGGGAGGCGGCGGCGGTCGAATTCGACCTGGCGCTGGTGGCGGCAGGCGTCGCTGCCGTGTCGATCTGTACCCGTCTGGCGGCCCTGACGGGCAAAGCAGCGATCGACTTCGGGTCGCTTGCGAACCGGATGGCCGGAGTCTCGTCGGACACCGGGTTTCCGCACGGCACTTCAATTCCTACAGCGAGGTGACGAATATGACGGCCGTACCAGATATGGACCGCAAAGACGACAGCCACGATTCCTTCCGGCGCGGCTTCGAGGAAGGATACCGTCAGGGGCTTCTATCCGGCGGTCGGCAATACGGCACTCTCTTCGACGGCACCAGCATCATTATCCCGACGTACAATCAGCTGCATTTTCTGAAAAAATGCCTGCGCAGCATCGAGGAACATACCGAATCCCCCTATGAGATCGTGGTGGTGGACAACGCTTCGTCCGATGGGACGGCGGAATACTTGCAATCATTGCGCGGACAGGTTCGGTTCCGCATCCTGGAGACGAATCAGGGATTCTCGGGCGCCGTGAACGTAGGGCTGATGATGTCGAAAGGGCGGACGATCGCGCTCTTGAACAACGATACGGTGGTCACGGAGAAATGGCTTCGGAACTTGCTTTACTGCCTGAACAGCGACCCCGGCACCGGGATGGTAGGACCGGTAACCAACTACATCTCGGGTGAACAGAAAATCCACGTACATTATCGCAAGCTGGAGGAGATGCATGCGTTCGCGCGCAAGCATAATCACCGCAGGCCCGCCATGTGGCGCGACTCCGACTGGCTGAGAGGATTTTGCCTCGTGTTCCGGCGGGAGCTTTTCGAAGAGATCGGTTATTTCGACGAAGGTTTCGAAATCGGGAACTTCGAGGATAACGACTACAATATCCGGGTCCGCTTGGCGGGCAAACGGCTGGTGATCGCCGGAGACACGTTCATCCATCATTTCGGCAGCGTGAGCATGAGGGCGCTCGGAAGCTCGCTTTTCGAATTGAATCACCGGAACGAGAGTTATTACGCGGTCAAATGGAACGATCCGATCGGGTGGGTGCAGCGGGCGGTTCAACATGCCCCAGGGTACCGGGGAGAGCTGCCTGCGGGCGCTTTGTACTATCCGCAGAGGGTTGCGGTGAAAGGGATTGGCGACGCGGTGTATTGGATCGAGCAGGGGCAGAGACATCCCGTCGAGGGCTCGCTTTCTTTTCCCGTCGTGCAGGTTTCCCAGGTCGACTTGCGGCGCTGGCCCGTCGGCGAGCCCATCAAATCCACGCAAGCCGAACGCAGTTGGCGAGGATTGGACGATCCCGCAGGGTGGGGGGCCGGCGTGGCGATTTTGCCCGACGGGCAAGTTTATCACGTGGAAGGGAACACGGTGCGCCGTGTCATCAGCATAACGGCGATGCATTCTTGGCAATTGCATGTCAAGCCGGCGAGATTGGTCGCGGAGAATGAGCTTTCGGGCCGCGAGAGCGGCCCTCCCATTATTCCCCTTCCTAAGCTGAAACAGCGTCTATGAACCCAGGCCGGCGCCGGTCCGGTCTGCCGCTCCGGTGTGACATGCGCCGCGCGCGGGAATATGATGGTAGCATCCCGGTGATCGGAGGCGGTTTGCGTTGCAGAAAATCATGACGGATATCGTCGTCCAGCTGTCCCAATCGCATCAGCAAATGGCTAGGATTCTGGAGGCCAAACGGCAGGTGACCGTCCGATCGGCTGAGCTCGCCCATTCGATTCCCGACGTTCATCCGGAGTTGGGGGGAATAGAGGGATTGCTGGAAGGCTCTTCCCAATTGACCAAAAGCGTCGTCGCTTATTTGAACAGCTTGGCCGAATTGGAGGAAGCGGTGGCCGAAAGCCTGACGAACGTCGTCAAAGCGACGCAGGACGGGGGCGACGAAGAATAACATGAGAAGAAGAATAGAGGGCTCGACTGCGAGGACGGAAGATGCTTTAAAGACCACGCTGGGCGCCATCGCCGGCATCCAGAGGAACGTCTCCCTGATGCTCGGCGCCAAAGCGGCAGAGGCCGAGAAAGTGCGCAACTGGTTGGTGCAGCATCTGAATGAAGGGGTCTTCCAGTCGCATTCGGAACGGCTCGGGGTCTGCCTGCAGATCCACGAGCAGCAAATCGAAGTGATCGACGGTTTAACCAAACTGTGCAACGCGCTCAGCCGCAACATGAGGATCATTCTGCATCCCGAACAGGACCAGGATGATGGCCATGGGATGGGCGCCGGATTCGACATGGAGGAGCAGGGCAGATGAACCGGCTGGAGCGGGAGTGGGAGATCCGGCTTCACCTGCTGGAATCGATCGCTCGCAGCCAGGAGGCGCTCGCGGCCATGCTGGAAAGCGCTGCGGACGTGACGGCCGCAGCCGGAGTCTCTCCCGCGGCGCTTAGGGAGCACGTGCGGGTGCTGGAGGGCATGCAGGCGGCGCTTCTCCGTACCGTCACGGGAACGGGATGGCGTCCGCCGAAGCGGGGAACGCCGGTCTCCCCGTGGCTGAAGGCGGGAGTCTGTCCGGCCGGGCAGCGAGGAACGGGAGGTGTGGCGTGAAGGTCAGTAAATCGATTCGTAATCCGCGAACCGTTGCGCGCGCGCGCAAAGGGAGAAAGTCCGGTGCCGGACGCAAGCTTCGCAAGGGAACGAAAGCGCCGGGAAAACGAGTCCGCGGCAAGTCGGCGAAGGACCGAAGCAAGCACGGGAGCAGGCACAGCAGCCGGCGTAGAAGAGATCGGCACCGCCACCGCAGCAGCCGCAGGCGGCAAGGGACCGCGCGAGATTACGTGGACGCGTTCGACAGCCATTACACCGCGGGCTTCGATGCCGGCTTCGCGAAGGGTTTCGAGGATGGGCATCAGCTTGCTTACGAGCAGCAAGTGTGAAAAGCAAATCAACCGTTGACGAAAATTGTCATCCTTTCTTATAATGGAAACATCAACCATATACGTGAAAAGCGAGGAAGCACCCGCGAGCGATCATGACGACGGATGTGCTTTCTTTTTGTTTTTTTCGGAAAGATTCAATCGCGAAAGGTGGCGTGAATGATGAGAAGCTGGGACGGAATCGTGCTGATCGTGTTGGCTTTTCTTGCCTTAATGGCGGGACAAGCCGGTGCCGCGGCCGGGGAAACGGGGAAGCTGGCCCCTCCGCTGCTTGAGGATGTCGGTACGGTCACGGATATGCGGTAGGAGCGGGCGGAAGGGTGTTCCGATGACAATGACTGGGGAGAGTGTACGCATGAAAAAAGGTCTGCTTGTTGTGTTGACGGTATTGGTGTTGATTTTGGCTGTGCCGGTCTATGCGAACGGCGGCGTGAACGGCGCCTCGTCCGGTGCCGGATTCAAAGACGTGAAGGACTCCTATTGGGCGAAGGTGCAGATTGATGAGGCCGTTAAGAAAGGTTATGTCAGCGGATTTCCGGATGGCACGTTTAAGCCGGATCAAAAAGTGAGCCGGGCGGAGTTTTTCCGAATGCTCGCTGATGCGCTCAAGCTGCCGCACGGCGAAACGGGAACCCTTTGGTATCAACCATATGTTTCGTCTTTGATCGATGCCGGCATCCATCGGGCAAGTGATTTTGATTCGAAATATGATTCCGACTTGTCGAGGCTCGAAATGGTTCGTTTGGCCATTCGCTCTACCGACTATCATTATCAGCAAAAAGATTCGGTCACGAACGATAAATTGATGGTTTTCAAAGCAACGTCGAAAGGAATTTTGCACGGAACGGGAGCAGGGAAGCTCGATTTGAACGGAACAACGACCCGTGCCCAGGCGATTGCGATCATTGAGCGCATTCTTTCCATAAATTCTGGTAAAAAAATACCAGTAGATAAATATGCGGTGGGTAACGCCGAGCTTGCATGGCATCGGACGAATATTTTCACCGTGATGCCGCAGTATTACAATGCTTCATACAATGATGGCAGCACCAATGTTGGGATTAACTCTTGGAGCTTGGATAAGTTGGTTCTTCAAAACGGGAATAAATTTCGTGGAGAACTAGACGAACTGATTGCAATCAATTTGGGCGATCCGAAAGACCCGAATCGCAAATTGCTTCCGGCTTTGGATAAGATGAGATACGGAAGATTTCAAGTGCCGTCGGATGCTTATGTCTTAATTGCAAAATATCATATTGACTACAATAACGCTCCAAAAACATACTCCGGAGTTCTCGATTTGCAATTTAGGGGTTTTAAGCAGACTGAATTAACGAGCCAAGGAAAACTAGAGGTTCCGATGAATTTAAGTTCTCTTGACGAAAAATATGATTGGATAAACAAAAGAGGGGTGGACGACAAAGGACATGGTGTTGCGACAGCAGTCATGCCTGGTTCGGGTTATTCTTTTAAATCTCTTTTCACTTACATTGATTTGTATGCGTCCGCCTATCCAGGATCCTCATTGAGTGATTATTTGAGTTCAGAAATCGTAAGCGCACAAGTCTCAAATTAACGAGAAAGAGAGTAAGAGCGGAGGGCAGACATGTGAAAAAAATTCTTACCATCCTAAATATTATCTCCCTGATCGTCTTAACGTTCGGGGGTTCTTTCTTATTCGGGAGCGCTTCAGCCGAAGGAACAACCCCCGCAGGGGTTAAAGTTGTACCGACGTATGAAAATAACACAAATGACGATATGGTAGGAGATTATACCGTCTCTGATCAAAGCACTAAAACAGTAACATTCAATACCGGGACTGTTTCGGGGAAAGTAATTAAAAACCTGATGTGGTATGACGAAAATGGACAGCCAATTCGCGTCGCTTCAGGAGATTGGTTAAATAAAACGTCCTATTCAGGAACGGATACGATACGTGGGACACAGATAAAGGTAAAAGCGGATGGAGGAACCCCATATGGGGGTATTTATTACTGGAGTCGTTCTGGTGGAAGCAATGTATGGAAATCTAGTAGTCCGGATGTAGAGATAGAGTGGACAAGCAGTGAAGGTTGCCCCTCTGCTCCTGACGACGAATGGGGGTTAAAGGCATACCCAAATTGTACAGATCATCATTTGCCCTTAACGTTGGTCAAGAAAACAAATTATGTTATTCAAAATGATCCAAGATTTATAAACATTTCAATAGAAGATAAATCAGTTGTTCAATCCTCAATCAAACCTGTTGACGTTCAGCCAGATTTAAAAACTCCAGTCGATAATGCGATTTATGGGGGTTCCGGAACAAGTGATTCTTCGACAAAATACACAGGTGAGTTCAAAACAATCAGTAAAAGCAGTATAAGAATATACTACCAACAAACGTTTGGCGTTGAATCTCTCGGTTACTGTGCCAATAGTAATATTTGTACACGGTATAAAACTCGGTTGTATTTTCATGATTTCACCAACCCCGGAGCTCGACAAATTTGGTATTACGTCGCGTTCACATTCGCGTTTGAAGGTTACACATATCTTTATAACGACAAGCAGCTTTACGTCGAATGGGGCGATCCAGATCCGACCCCAACCGGATCTCCATCCCCTAGTTCATCACCGGTTCTAAACGTAACGGGTGACTTCGATATCCTGCCCTCCAGCACGATCAACTGGCGGGACAGCTTTACTTTGAAACCGAGGGACTTTGTAATCCCGTCTGCCTGCAGATATCAATCCCATCAGTATTTGTTTCAAAAAGACGGATACCTTTGGACAAGCGAGAAGATAACCAGTCAAACATCAAGCACGACGTATAGTTATTCTTCATACCCTGCGATTTTGGGTGTAGGCGACAATCATATTTCCATTAAAGTCGTTGCAGATTGCGCCGAATCGGGATGGGTGGCCGAAAAAGTATTAACCATCAATAGTCCGGGAGACAATCAGCCCCCGAATTTTTCAGCCGGCTTCTTTAAGGAGTACAACCGGACCGGAACGATGCCGGACGATGAGGTTGCCGTCGGCACTCGGGTCAACCTTCGGGTGTTTAACGCGGAAGATCCGGATGGGGACGCCATCAGCTATACTTGGCTGTTCTCTTCCAGCAACAGCGTATGGATCCGCAACCTGCCTACCGAATACGGGGCGTGGGAGCACGACGAAGCCTTTTACAATCTAGCAGCAAACGAATTGGGGGTACATAACGTAAAAGTCATCGCTAGAGACGCTTTTGGCGCCGAATCTAGCAGAACCGTTTCTCTTCGTATCATCCCGGAAAATCCAATACCGATCATCGACGGCCCTGCAGAGGTGAAAGAAAATCGGCCGCTGCCTGCTCCTTTCGACGGAAGCCGCAGCTACAGCCCCATGGGCCGGCAGATCACCCAGTATATTTGGAATAACAAGAAGGACAAATACACCGTACCGGGAACCGAAACGATCAAGCTCGACGTCGTCGACAGCGCAGGTTTAAAGTCCCTGTCCCCCGCAGTTGCCAACTTGACCGTCATACCGGACGATCCGCCGATTGCGGTCATCGAGATGGAGCAACTTGGTATACGCAGTCAGTCGCTCCATATCGTGAATAAGTCGAATAGTCCTGACGGCGATAAAATCGTATCTGCTCGTTATCGATTCCGGTACGACAAAGACAATAACGGATTCGCCGACGACACTTGGGGATCGCTGTTAGGGGACTTGGCCAAGGGAACCATGACTCCTACCAAGGTCGGCAAATATCAGATTGAACTAACCGTAACCGAGGATTACGGCAAAACCGGTACGACAACAACTGTCGTCGATGTCGTCAATTTGGCTCCAACCGTATCCTTCGTCGTCGAGGGCAAAAACGAGCAACCGGTGCTGGAGAATCAAGTAAAAGCCAGCGAAATCGTAAAAAGTTGGCCGTTATACAACGTAAACTCGACGACAGCCATCACCAATAAACCTTATATGTGGTCGGTCGACGGCGATAAGCTCGTGGCAGGGTTAGGTAAGGGAATGGAAAGACAGTATTCCTATCCGGGAAGCATCTACTTAGGGCCAGGGGCGAATGACGCTCAGTTGGCCATGCCTCCGCTCAGCGACAATGGTTATGGGCCTAACGGGCTAACCGCCTACCGTTCTTTGACTTCCCGAGATCCAGGCAAGTCGCAGCCGCTCCTGATCCCGTACAAAAATGGAAAAATCGTAACGGAGCCTAACAGCAATGACTACGATACGCTGACTCCAGTCGTGTTTGACGGCTATAACAGCGTACTTCTTCGATCTAACAAAACTTACATTTACTTCAAAAACGGCGATTATCTTTTTGCTTTGAATAAAAGCAAAATCGGTCGTTACAAGAGCGATACCGTTATGAAGGTCGATCATAGCGGCTATTATCCGAAGATGGATTCATACTTGACGCATGATTGGTTGGACGGTAATCCTTATGATTTCGTGATCAATTTGAAAGATACTCCGGCACCCGATATTATGCTTCCGTTCTATTATGAAAGCGACCTTAAAGATAACTACGATAAGATCCAAAAGGGAGACTATTCCGGCGCTAGATACACAAGGGTGTATGATGAAAAACCTTTTGCGGTGGAAGTGTCGGGTAGTCGGATCTATTTGCTTTACATCAAAAGGGATTACATGTACGAGTACAAAACTTCTTCCGGAGGGAGCGATCATTGGGAAATCGGATACGCCAATGGCGGCCCCGGGTATAAGCAGTATGTGGATATCCAAGTGTTCGATGCTTACGCCGGCCGATATTTAAGCAGCTCCTATAAATTAGGGGAGCGTATTGAAATGCCGGGCTACGGCGGCTGGGATTTTACGGTCGAGGGAGATCACCTGGTTGCATTTCCCAAATTGACCGGTACAGCGTATAAGTTCGATCGGCAAGGTAAATTGGTGATGAAAAAAGAAATCCCTTACCCTTCGAGGTCAGTGACTTACGCTCCAAAAAGCAGGATGTGGAACGGTGCGATCGTACAGGGCGATCCGATCGCTTTGACTTGTACTCCGAATCCAACCTATGCATTCTGGAAGGATGAGGAAAGCAACTACTACAAATACGTCAACATTGTTTGCTATAACTCGAATGGCGGCGGGGATGTAATTATCGATAATACGATTAATCCCGATTCGCCGGACGGTCTGAAGTTATTTCAGTTTAAACCGGATTTTTCGAAGGGGATTGAGGGGCGTCTAACGGGGACGGAGACAGGGACTCGTTCCACCGGGATGTATGATCTCAACATGGAGATCAATCCGGTTCTCGCCATCAACCCGATAACGAATCAGGCTATCGCTCGTTCGACCACTCCAACGGGTTCCGGATGGGGCAGTTATGAGTACGGAGATGTCATAGACCTGAAAACGGGGAATTCGGTTCCATGGTCAAAAACGACTCCGAAAGCGAGTAACGACTCTTTTAATCCAGGGTTTTATATTAAGCATGACGGAACCTATGGAGATGGTTGGGCGTCCAACACGGCGAGCAATAGCCTAGATAAATTTAACTGGCATCAAAATGAAATGGTCCAACAATACAGATGGGTGAACTATTATTCCGGAGGCTATGATAGAAAGGCCAATTACTTCCGATTCGGCGAGTATTTTGGGGACGGCGTGTATTTATCCATCTATGACATCCATAATTTTGATTTTGTCTCGGGACAATTCTCGCAAGCGTATGAACTGGCAAGCGGATATGCGTTCTT
This sequence comes from Cohnella sp. CFH 77786, assembly GCF_019400745.1. Taxonomy (GTDB): domain Bacteria; phylum Bacillota; class Bacilli; order Paenibacillales; family Paenibacillaceae; genus Cohnella. The sequence goes on from NZ_WJIB01000009.1 coordinate 279,693, forward strand.
GGATGTCGGTACGGTCGGGCCATCGGTTCTCAATGGATTCCGGCTCGGTCAATATGTATCCCCCGATATGCTGGGAAATTCATCTTATCAGTTTACGATGAGCATGGACGCGCCGAATGAGGATACGAGTCTAGCGGGATTTTCCTTCCTGATGGCCGATCCGAAAAACCGGTACGCGGTGGAGACGGACGGAGATACGCTGTATGTGTCTAAGTACATGAACGGGGGCAGGACGACCCTGGCCAGCAAAGCGTTCCCGTTCCAGCCACGTCAGGATTATCCCTTCCGTATCGAAGTAAAAGACGCCAGGATCCAGGTGTTCGTGAACCAAGTGCCCTATTTCGATGTGACGGACAGCACGTTCACGTCAGGCAAATACGGCCCATTCTCGGACAAGTCTTTTGTCGCTTTTTCCGGCGTCGAAAGTAAGGAAATAAAGGACAATCTGGATTGGCTGACGTCATATGCGATTTGGGAAGGCGGATCTGCCCAAGCCGAGGTCAGGTACAAGGACATCCTGTTCGAAGATCCGGAAAACGACCCTCGTGCCGGCGACAATCAATGGACGATCCAGCATACGCCGAAATTTTTGAACAACCAGGGACTCTCTGCGCGAAACGGCAAAACGTTCACAAGTCCGATGCTGACCTTCGATGCTGTCGGCAATTATCGGATCACCTTGAAAGCGCAGGACGATCCGAACGCAAGCTATCCGTATCCGAGCAGCGTATTTGCCGAATACCGCAAATGGTCAAATGAATATTGGCGTATCATCACGGTTCACCGGCGCCCTGTTGCGGATTACTCGTTATCGATTAACCCGACAAACAACAATGTCGTTTGGAACGAGCGGAGCTATGATCCGGACCGCTGGATCAGCTCCTCCAATTACAGTACCGAAGCGACGGGCATCGATTACAAGACCACAAGGGGGATTATGGAGCGGAAATACTTCTACACCACCCCGAGCGGCGTTACGGTCAATCAGAAGCTGACGGCGCCTCGCGAAGCCGGAACTTATAAGGTCGGTGAGCAGGTCAAAGACGAGTACGGGGCATGGAGTTATTGGAACCAGCAAACGATCGAGATTGTGAATCCCGTTGTTGACGAGCCGCCGACTCCCGGTTTTACGCTGAGCAGAACGACCTTGTACCGCGGGGAACAGCTGACGATTACTTCCACGGCTTACGATAGGGAGGACGGTCCGGCAGCAAATATAGCGCATGAGTATTACGTGAATGGAACGCTTGCAAGCACAAGCCGATCTACGTGGACCCATACGTTTCGTACGCTTGGCACGATGACGATCAGGCAAGCGGTTTGCGACTCGACAGGCCAGTGTGCGGAAACGAGTCAAAGCGTCACCGTGTTGAACCGCGCACCGTCCGCCGATTTCGACTGGTCGCCGAAACCGGTTTACGAAGGGGATCCCGTTACCCTCACGAACAAATCCGCCGACCCGGACGGAGATGCGCTGACGTACGCTTGGACGATAACCGGACCGGACGGGTACGCTTCGTCCGGCAGCGCGAAGGACTTTGCCGTTCCCGGTTCCCAGACCTTGAACCGCCCCGGCACGTTCCGGGTTGCCTTAACCGTGAAGGACGTCTTCGGGGCATCGGATACGGTCACGAAAAACGTCATCGTCCGCGAGCTCGGGATCCAGGGGGCGGTTCTGCATACGGACGCATGGGAGGAGAACCGGCTTCGCTATAACGACAAGCATCCCGACGCTTCGAGGCCTCCGGATTGGTTCTGGGCCGGGGAAGCGTTCCGGCTGGAAGCGAGCGTAACGGATACGGGCGGATCGGCCACCAAGCCCATATCCGTCGAAGCGGCGGCTTCTCCTGAGCTGCGTATGGCGCTTGCCGCGGCCGATTCCGCCCTCGTGCGATGGCAGGGGCTGCTGCGGTCGAAAGACGCGGGAACGCCGCTCGATCAACTGCCGGAAGGGTACTACACGTTTGTCTTCACCGTGAAGTTCACCAACGGAGCGGTCAAAACCGACAACGTGACGATCCGATTGAAAGGCACCGTCGATCAATACGTCCGGGTCCACCGGATCCAATAATGCGCAGCAGACCCATGAAGCCTTCCCCGGCATGAGATTGTTCGGGGAAGGTTTTTTGCCGTCCATTTCACGGCTTGGACGGGTCGGTGTCCAAGTCCCCCGCCTTCGGAACGCATATATTGTTTGCGGGTGATGACGATGCGCAGGAATACCCGCATGTTCCGCAATGGGCGGGAGGACGGCTTCCGCGCCGGATGGCTGGAAGGCTGGCGCCTCGGCGCATGCGAACGGATTCGGCAGGAGATCGGAACCGAGCCGATACAGAAGCGGAACGCTCGGGTGCTGTACGTGCCGCAGAAATTCGAAGCGATCGATTGCGGGGTGGAGGAGGCTCTGCGGCAACTCGTGAGCCATGTCTCCGTAACGGCGCCGGAAGAGATGGTGGAGACCGCCCGAAGCTTTAAGCCCGATTTGGTCCTCGTCCTGAACGGGCTTCATATCTTCCCTCCGGACCACCCGGATCACGTGGATACGGTTCGCCGAATGGGCATTCCGACCGCCGTATGGTACGCCGACGATCCGTACTTGTCGGATTATACCTCCCGGCAAGCCCCGCATTACGATCACGTGTTCACCCTGGAGAAAGCCTGCCTTCCCCATTACCGTTCACTCGGATGCCGCAATGTCCACTACTTGCCGCTTGCGGCGCATTTTGACCTTTATCGGCCGCTCCGCGTGAAGCCGCAATACCGTTACGACATTTGCTTCATCGGGATGGGGTTCCGGAACCGGATCCGCCTGATCGACGAGATTGCTCCGTATTTGATGGACAAAAAGGTCTTCATCGCCGGTTATAACTGGCACCGCCTGAAGCATTATTCGAAGCTCTCCCCCTTTATCCGGAATCAATGGATCGACGTTCCGGAGACCGTCCACTTCTATAACGGAGCCAAAATCGTCATCAACCTTCACCGGGCGGACGGAGCGGGTCCGGACAATCGCAACAGCCGCAACTGGCCCGGGGTGTCGGTGAATCCGCGGACCTTCGAAATCGCCGCGTGCGGCGCGTTCCAGTTGACGGATTACCGAGACGAGCTGCCCTCTCACTATGCGATCGGATCGGAAATCGCGGTGTACCGGAACGCCGAAGAGCTGGTGCGGCAAATCGAACATTATCTGACCCATGACGAGGAAAGGCTGCAGACTGCCGTCCGCGGCTATCGCCGAACGGTCCGCGAGCATTCGTTCGCCGGCCGGATTTCGCGCCTGCTCGACGAGATGGGAATCCGCTGAAGGATTTGTGCCAATGTCGTCCGGCCAACGCCGCGCCCTGAGGGAGGCTCGGCCCATATAGTAAGGAAGGAGGCGACGTACATGCTTATGCATGCAAGCGAAGCATTGCCGTCATGAACGGCGACAAACCCCGGCTGCTCCTGTTCTCCCATCTTTGCAGCGCGGGCTTCGTTTCCGGGGCGGAGAAGCTGCTGCTCCTGTTCGCCAGGGAGCTGAAACTCCGATACCAGTGCGTCCTTGTCGTCCCGGGGGAAGGCGTCATTTCGGCGCAGGCCCGCGCTCTCGGCATGGAAGTCGTCGTGTTCGAAATTCCGCTCTGCACGGCCCTCTATTCGGGAAGCCATTCGGCAGCCGCCCATCTGGAGGAACTCAAAGGCCAATTCGTCTACCAACGACTGTTGGCTTTGCTCGTCAGAGAAAAACCGTCTTACGTCTTCGTTAACACCAGCGTGCATCCTCTTCCGGCGATAGCGGCGAAATCGCTGGGCATCCCGATCGTATGGACGATGATGGAAACGATCCATCCCACTCCTCACCGTTATTTGGCCGTGGACGCCATCAACGAGGCCAGCGACGTCATCGCCGGCATCTCCCGGGCGACGCTGCAGCCTTTCCAGGGACATCCCGGAGCGGGGAAGACGCTCTTGCTTTCCCCTTACGTGGCACTGCATGAAATGGATCCTTCCTCATGGCCTTATCATCGATTCCAAATCCGGCAACAGTTCGGCTGGCAGGACTCTCACTGCGTGATCGGGTACGTGAGCGGAAGCATTTATCCCCAGAAGGGATTGGAGCCGTTTATTCGAGCCGCGCTGCTTCTGAAGGACTCCGCGCCCGGGGCCCGTTTCCTGGTGGTGGGCAATCCGATCGACGAAGATTATTTCCGAATGTGCCTGAACATGGTCCAAGAATCGGGGCTGAGCGCCCGGTTCGGCTGGATCCGGTTCGAGGAGAACATCCAGCGCGTGTATTCCGCCATGGACATCGTGGTCGTCTCCAGTCTTCAATCGGAAGGATTCGGAATGACGGCTCTGGAGGGAATGTCTTTCGGCAAACCGGTGGTCGCGTTCTCCTCGGGCGGCTTGGCGGAAATCCTGGAGGCCACCGGAAACGGCGGGTACCTGGTTCGTACGGGCGATGTGCCGGGACTGGCTTCCAAGCTGGAATGGCTGTTGAATGACGCCTCCCTTCGCCTTGACGTCGGCAATCGGAACGCAGCGGCGGCCCAGGCCGCGTTTGGAGTCGAAACGCTGCGGGCTCAGCTGGACCAATTGCGGGCCCGGCTTCCGGCATCCGGGTTTCCGTCCCCTCTGGTGAAAGGGAACGGCAATACAGTGTACTTGATCGAAAACCGGCGACGGCGCCCGTTCGTTTCCGAAACGGCATTCCTGCAGCGGGGCTTCCGTTTCGAGGACGTCACGCGGGTGGACGACAAGGAACTGCGGAGATGGCACCGGGGAAGCTCGATCCGGGAGTGGCCGGATCGCGGTTCCGGCGAGAGCCCGTCATCCCGGAAAAAGCGCCGCAGGAAACGTTCGCGGCCCTCGGCCCGCAGGAAACGTTCCCAAGCCCCGGTCCGCAGGAGGCCCGCGGAACGTTCCGTTCGGAAGAGACGTTCCAAACCTTCGGCCCGCAGGATTCCCCGAAAACGATACGGCAGAAGAAGGTGAAGCGTTGCGAATCGCGACCATCCTCGGCACCCGGCCGGAAATCATCCGCCTCAGCCTGCTGATTCCCAAGCTGGACCGGCTGGCTGACCGGCACGTCTTGATGCACACGGGCCAGAACTACGTCCCGGGCCTGAGCGGCAACTTCTTCGCCGAGCTCGGGCTTCGCGCGCCGGATCTTCATCTGCAAGCAAGGAAGACGTCGGTCGGCGGCCAACTGTCGGTCATGTTCGCGGCTGCGGAGCATTGGCTGTCCCGGGAGAAGCCGGACAAGGTTCTCGTGCTCGGGGATACCAACAGCGCCTTGTGCGCTTTCATCGCGGAGCGGATGGGCATACCCGTCGTTCACATGGAGGCGGGCAACCGATGTTTCGATTTGGAGGTTCCGGAGGAGAAGAACCGCAGAGTGATCGACACGGTATCCACGTTTAACCTTCCTTACACCGAGAACAGCAAACAAAATCTGCTGCGGGAAGGGTTTCCCCCCCATCGGATTTTCCGGTGCGGCAACCCGATCTACGAAGTGCTTCGGCATTACGATGACCGGATCCAGGACAGTCCCGTGCTCGCAAGGCTGAACCTGGTCCCGCGGAAATACATGCTGGCTACCGTTCACCGGGCGGAAAACGTGGACCGGCCGGAAGCGTTGGCTTCCATTTTGAAGGGGTTCCGTCTCGTCGCCGAGGAGCAGGGGCTTCGGATGATATGCAGCCTGCATCCCCGTACCCGATCCCGGCTGCCGGCGGCGGTCCTCCGGGAGCTTCATCCCTTGGTCGAGTTTCATGAACCGTTCGGCTTTTTCGACTTCGCTTCGCTGGAACGCAATGCCCTGTGCGTCTTGACGGACAGCGGGACGGTTCAGGAGGAGTGCTGTATTTTCGGCGTACCCGCCGTGACCGTCCGCCGGACGACGGAACGTCCGGAAACGGTCGAGTGCGGCAGCAACATCGTTTCGGGGCTATCGCCGGAACGGATTCGCGGCGCCGTGCGCGTCATGACCTCGCAGCCTGCCCGCTGGGCATGTCCCGAAGGATATCTGGACGACGGAGTCGCAGGCAAGGTGGCAAAATTTATGTTTGGAGGGACAGCGGATGTTTGAGGGTCGGCGTATTCTGGTCACCGGAGGAACCGGATCGTGGGGATACGAGCTGGTACGTCAGCTGCTGCCGCAGATGCCCGCGGAAGTGGTCGTATACTCGCGAAACGAATCCGCACAGGTGGCGATGAGCCGCGTGTTCGAAGATCCGCGGCTGACTTATTGCATCGGGGACGTCCGCGACCGGGAGGCGATGATGAAGGCCTGCGAAGGGATCGATATCGTTTTTCATCTCGCGGCGCTCAAGCATGTGCCGGTGTGCGAGGAACAGCCCTACGAGGCGCTCAAGACCAACGTCATCGGAACGCAGAACGTGATCGAAGCGGCCATCGAGAACAAGGTAAAGCGGGTCATCAATATTTCCACGGATAAAGCGGCGAACCCCTCCAACTTTTACGGCATGACCAAGGCGATCGGCGAGAAGTTGGTCGTTTACGCCAATTTGCTCCGCTCCGAAACGAAATTCGTATGCGTGCGCGGCGGCAACGTGCTCGGCACGAATGGCAGCGTGATCCATTTATTCCTCAATCAAATCCGGGATGGAAAGCCGGTTCGCATAACGGATCGGAATATGACGCGGTTTTTCATGACGCAGCAGGATGCCGTCCGCCTGCTCTTCCAGGCGACGGCCCAAAGCGTCGGCGGGGAAATTTTCGTCATGACGATGCCGACCTGCAGGATCGTCGACTTGGCCGAGGTGTTAATGGAATCGATGGGCCGGCGGGTGGAAATCGTGGAGACCGGCGTGAGGCCGGGCGAGAAAATCCATGAGATCTTGCTCACGGAGTACGAAGCCTCGAATACGGTCCTCTATGGCGATGAGTATTTGGTGATTCTGCCCTCGCTCGACATACCGGGCCTTCGCCGTCAATATGACTCTTATCCGCCGGTCAACTTCGACAGCTTCTCATCTAGCCAATCCCTCATGGATAAAGAACAAATCCGCGAGATGCTGGATCGGGGAGGCTTCCTCTCATGAACGTGCTGCTTCTGGGCGGACAAGGCATGGCAGGCCATCTGATCGCCTCCCATTGGCTTCGCGTGACGGATCACAACTTGACCGTGACGATAAGGCCCGTTGTCCGGCAAGAAGCCTCAGCCGCCCGTACCCGGCGCAACGCGCTGCCGGAGAGTCGCGAAATTACCGTCCGTGAGCTGGATGTTCGGGACTTTCATGAGGTGGAACGGACGGTACGGGAAGCGAAACCGGATGTCATCCTCAATGCGGTGGGCGTGCTGAACGAGGAGGCGGAGAAGCGTCCGTCCGAAGCGTATCTCGTAAACGGTCTGCTGCCGCACTGGCTTGCTTACCTGGCAGACCGCCACGGCGCCCGGTTGATTCATATCAGCACGGATTGCGTATTTTCCGGAGACAGAGGGAATTACCGGGAAGACGATCCGACGGACGGCCGTTCCGTCTACGCGCGCACCAAGGCGCTCGGGGAGATCCGCGATTCCCGGCATCTGACCGTCCGCACTTCGATCATCGGCCCCGACGTCAAAACGCACGGCATCGGTTTGATGCAGTGGTTCCTCTCGCAGCATGGCGAAGTGGCCGGGTATACGAAGGTTCCCTGGAACGGAGTGACGACGCTCGAGCTCGCCAAAGCCGTGTTATGGTTCGCGGAGAGGCCGGAGATCGGCGGATTGGTTCACTTGACGTCTCCCGAACCGGTTTCGAAACACGATCTTCTGCTGCTCATGCAGAAGAAATTCGGCAAGACAGGCGTGACCGTCGTGCCTCAGGATGAGCCGCGGATCGATCGCACGCTGAATGCGACTCGCAAGGACGTCGCATACTCGGCTCCGGATCACGCCCGCATGCTGGAGGAACTGCGTGAATGGATGTGTCTGCGATGAGCGCGGGGAGGGTCGTCGTCACCGGGGCGGGGGGCTTTACGGGTGGACATGCGTGCCGGCATCTCTCGCGGTCGGGCTGGGAAGTCATCGCCATCGGCTCCCCCAGGTCGGCGCCGGAATTTTGGAGAGGGATCCGCGCGGCCGGCGGGGAGCCGTGCGACCTTACGGACGGAATGGCCGTTCGGAGCCTGATCGGGAGGCTTCGGCCCGAAGCCGTTCTGCATTTGGCGGGTCAGAACGCGGTGGACGTCTCTTGGAAGGCACCCTGCGGCACCTTGGCCGCCAATTTGATTTCTACCGTTCACCTGCTGGAGGCTGTCCGCTCGGAACGCCCGGACAGCAGGGTGGTCATCGCGGGTTCGATGGTTCGTCCCGCGGACGATCGGCTTGGTGAAACAACGAATCCGTACGCGTTCAGCAAAACGCTGCAATTCATGGCTTCGCAAGCCTGGCACCGGTGGTACGGGCTTCGCGTCGTCGTCGCGGAGCCTTCCAACCTGATCGGGCCCGGGGGCAGCGCCGGCATCTGCGGGAAAATCGCCAGGTGGGCGGCGGAAGCGGAAACGGGGGCCGAAGTTCGTCCTTTTACGTTGTCCTCTCTGGGGGAGCAACGGGATTTCCTGGATGTCCGGGACGCGGCGGACGCCTACGGGCTGCTCTTGAGGGCAGGAGAACCCGGCCGCACGTACGCCTTGGAGTCCGGGACGTTCCGGACGCTCGAGGAAGTGAAGCGAACCTTCGAGGAGGAAGCGCGGCTGCCGCTCCAATGGTTGATCGGGAATTCGCCCGCGATTTCTCCGGTTTCGAGGGACACGGGTCCGATTCGCAGTCTCGGGTGGCGGCCGCGAATTCCTTTCCGCCAATCCGTGAAGGAGACGTTGGACGAGGAACGGCGCCGGATTCGGGAGGGCGGGGGGCGGTTGCCGAAGCCTTGAATCAGGCTGCGGGCTCGCTCCTTTAGGCCGCCATCCGGGCGGTCGGATGAGCGGAAGGCCGCGGATCCGTTTGACGGATGCGAAGCAGGCGCCCTTGCGCGATTCCGACGGCCGATACCGGGTGCAGCACATCCTGCTGCGCCAATTCCGCCAGTCTCGCGATATCTCCGTTCCGGTAAGCGGCAGCCAGCGCACGGAGAAAGATCTTCAAATCTTCGTCCTTCGGCTCGGGAAGCCATCCGTTCCGCAAATCTTCTTTGACGGCGTTCAGGGCCAGCCGCGCCCGGCGGAGCGCGGCTTTCGCCGCCCCTTCCGTCGTGCGGAGCATACCGGCCGTTTCGGCATTCGAATATCCGAATACGTCCCGCAGCAGGAATACGGTCCGCTGAAGGGGAGACAAATGCTTCACCAAAGCGGCAAAGGCGCTTTCGAGTTCAAAGGCGCCGCCGTCCGCCTCCGCCGATTCGGGCCTGACCAGCCGCAGCAGCTGGGACAGGGCCTTTTTTCTGCGCGTTTGGTCGATCCACGTATTTTTCGCGATTCGCAGCATGAACGCTTCGGCATTCCGGTGTCCGGTGCCTTGCAGCGTCCCGAGCGCCTTGACCCAAGTGTCTTGAACCAAGTCTTCCGCATCCCAGCGCGAGCCCGTGAGGGACAGGCAGTACCTCGCGAGCGACGCGTGCAGCCGGGACCAGCCGGGGCTTCCCGTTTCGGTCGTATTTCTCTCCGTTGACGCAGATCCGATCATTCCGGCACACTCCTTGCCTGTAGTCGATGACGGCGAAGCCGTTATCCGTACTTGAGTAAACGAATCGGGCGCTCCGAAAGATACGCGGCGACGAAAAAAACGAGCAGCCCGATTTTCGGTCCGCGTGAACCCATTATACCTCGAGGCCCCGTATCTTTCGACGGCTCCGGATCGTTTACAAAGCGCAAGAATCCAAATCAAGCAAAACGGAGGCGTGCAGCATGAACGTAATTCCTTATGTGGTTGAACAGTCGAATCGGGGGGAACGATCCTACGACATTTATTCCCGCCTGCTGAAGGACCGGATCATCTTCGTTGGGTCGGAAATCGACGACCCATTGGCCAACAGCGTCGTGGCGCAGCTGCTGTTCCTGGCGGCGGAAGATCCGGACAAGGAAATCCATATGTACATTAACAGTCCGGGCGGATCCACCACGGCGGGTTTCGCGATTTACGACACGATGCAATTCATCAAACCGCCCGTTCACACCATCTGCACGGGGTTCGCCGCTTCTTTCGGGTCTCTGCTTCTGGTTGCCGGGGAGAAGGGGAAACGGTTCGCGCTCCCCAACAGCGAAATCATGATCCACCAGCCGAGCGGAGGCGCCCGGGGACAGGCCAGCGATATCGCGATCAGCGCCAAGCGGATTCTACAGCTTCGGGAAAGGATCAACAACATTTATGCCGAACGGACCGGCCGGCCGCTGGAGAGAATCGAGCAGGACATGGATCGGGATTACTTCATGTCCGCCCAGGAAGCGTTGGAATACGGGATCATCGACCAAGTGATCACGAAGCTGTAATGCATGACGGAACGGGGTTGCGGAAGAAAGGATGCCTCACTCCGTTCCGTCTTTTCACGGCCAACGCAGCCTTCCTGAACTTTATCCTCCAATCCGGGTCAAGGAAGCCCGAACCCTCTCGGAATCCGGCAGAACAACTCCGCCGGCAGAGGAACGGCGTCGAGGGCGCCCAATCCGTACCTGCGCAGCGCGCCTTCATCCGGAACCGCCCGCAGCCTCTGGCCCTCCCCGTAATACAAACCCCCGTCGGGTCCCCGATAAAGCCGGTAGTCGATCAGCTCGTGCTCCTCCCATACGTTACCCGTAACCGGCCATCCTAGAACAATGGAGACGATTTGCGGATAAGTCAGGGAAACCGCCTCGTCCCATCGGTATCCCAGCGCGGAGAAAGCGGCTTCGCTGCCGATCGGATACCGGATTCCGCGGGAAATGAGGTGCATGCCCCCGGCCGGATCCCGTGCCAAGTAGACATCCGGATAGCCGTGCGGAAAAACGTTGGCGTTCAGCGGGACCCCGTCGGGAAGATGCCGCAAGGACGACAAGGGCACGGAAGCGATCCTCTCCGGCGGCACCTTCAGCCGCAGAAGCGTATCCAGGGAAGCGACGGGGCGTTTGCTTCCGTTTTCGATCCGGTATACCCCTCCATTCTGAACCCTTGCATACCATCCGTTCGGGATCTCCTGCGCGGCAGGCATATGATGGGGGTGAGCATGGGCGTGCCTTCCGGGCAGAAACGGGAGCTCCGCAAAGAAAAGGCGTTCGGGATTAAACCCCCATTTCCGGAGGAACAACCGCCGGTTTACGCCGCCAATGGCATGAATGTCAAGGGCATTGGCCGCGAAGCTTCGGCTCCCTTCGTGATACACGAACGTATCCCCGGCGATACGCAAGGCGAAGCCGGCTTTCAGGGCCTGATAGCCGAAGTCGATATCCTCGAAGCCGCCGATTCCGTAAGCTTCATCCAGTCCGCCCAGCGAGTTCCAGACCGTCCGCCGAACGAGCATGCAAAAACCGCTGATCGCGCAGGCTTCCTGCCATTTGGAGGGTTGGCGGCGATTAAACGACTCGCTGAACCGATGGATGTCGTCCTCGCTCGGGAACGCCGCTTCCACGAGCTGCATCCGAAGCACCTGGTTGGACTTCGGTCCGACGATGCCGACGCGATCGTCATCGCGCATGGCCGCCAGCAGCTGGGACAGCCAGCGCCAGGAGACGACGGTATCGTTATTGAGCAGCAGAATCTGTTCCCCGGCCGCGACGGCGGCACCTTGGTTGCAAGCGGCGGCGAATCCCCGGTTGTCGCCGTTGGCGATCAGCCTGATATCCGTCTGCCCGGACAGCCAGGCCACGGTTCCGTCGGTGGAGCCGTTATCGACCGCGATGATTTCATATGGGGCGTCCGTATAGAGTCGGATGCTGTGCAAGCACCTCTGGGTTAAGGCCAGATTGTTCAGCGTCACGATCACGATGCTGGTCAGCACGGGCCGACACCCAGCGCCTGCAGCATTTGCGAGAAGTTCCCTGCGTACCGTTCCATGGACAATTCCGTCCGGATCCGCGCCATCCCTTGCCGGATCAGTCTTTCCCTTAACGAAGGCTGCCCGATCAGCCGCAGCACCTGTCTCGCCCCCGCGCCGATATCCCCGTGGCGAAAGTATAACCCGGTTGCTTCATCCACGACCGCCGAGCGGACGCCTTCCGAGTCCGTCGTGACGACCGGACACCGGCAGCTGATCGCTTCCGCGGCCGCGTACGAACCGCTTTCCGCCCTGGAAGTGATGAGCAGAACGCCGCCGGAATCCCCCACTCTCGACAGGTAGTCGGGCATCAGCCGGTTCGGGATATCGTGGTAATGCGTGATTCGGTATTGCAGGTCGAGCCGGCGGGCCAACAGCTGGAGCTGCTCCGGCTCTCCGGGTCTGGCGATGGCGGGGTCGGTGAACATCCAGAGATGGACATTCGGCACCGATTTGGCGGTCTCCGCCCCGACCTTCAGAAAATCGCGCCAGTTTTTGTTCGGCTCCAGCCTCCCCATCCAGGCCAGCACCGGGCGGTCCGGGTTCCGGTCAGACGGCCAATAGCCGAACGAATCGGGATCGAACGGATTATAGAACGAGAAATGGGGCTTGTGCGGATACAGATCCCGCATAATGTCCCCGATATGCGCGGTCATCGGATACAGCAAGGCATCCGCATAGGCGTCCAAATACGGCTTGGCCTCATGCATGATCCTCCTCGCCTCTTCCGGCGGTCCGAAACCCTGATTTTCGAAAATGATCTTACCGGCGTATCCCAGACTGCGCAGCATGGGCAACTGGAGGAAGAACGACGTCATCACGACCGCGTCATATCGGTGGACCTGAAGGATCCGTCCGATCTCCCCGGGGTCCGATGAATAGAAGACGGGAATGTCCGGCTCGATGTCGCCCGATCCGCTGCCGGTTTGGAAATAGAGCAGATGACCCTCGATCCCGCGGCTTCTCAAAGCGCGCACCCGAAGGCGGTTGAGCGTGTTCATGCCTCCGCTTGGAAGGATAAAAATAAACAGAACCTTCAATTCCGATTGCCTCCCTAGTGTCATGTAGATGGCAAGAGGCTCAGCAAGGCTTTAAGACGCGGAGCATAACGGTCGCGCACCTGTATGAACTCCCTCTCGTTCCGCTCTTTCATTCTCAGCGTTCCCATCCCGTCGTGCCAGCGGTATAACGTCAACGATTCGTTCAGAAAATGGAAATCAACGCGAGCCAGGAGCACCCGTATCCAATATTCGTAATCCTGCGGGCCTCTCAAGGATTCGTCAAACCATCCGATGAACGGAGGCAGCTTCCGGTGCATCATGACGGTCGAGCCGTTAACGGGACAGAAGTGCAGAAAACCTTCGATAAACTGGTAGGCGCTTGGGAATAGGGCCGACCGGTCCTCCGAAACAATATCGTTATCCTCGTTGATGTAATGGTAGTTGGTGCAACAGATCAACGCATCATGGTGCTGCATGTAGGCCACTTGGGTTTCGATCTTCCGGGGCAACATGATGTCGTCCGAACTGAGCCATGCGATATATTCGCCTTGAGCCGCCCGGATCCCCCGGTTGAGAGCGCTCGAGGTTCCCCCGTTCGGCTTCCGGACGCAGCGGATTCGGTCCAGGTAAGGTTCGAGTTTCTTCAGATGCCGCTCCGACCCGTCATCCACGACGACGATTTCGATATGGGGATAGGTTTGACCGAGGATGCTTTCCAAGCATTGATCGATGAAGGGGCAGTTGTAAAAGGGGACGACGACGCTGACGAGCGGCGAATCGGGCAGACTCATAGAACGCCTCCTGTTCCGGGTGGCAGAAAGGACTATCACAATGTACGGGGACAAGACGGCGAGCGTCACGACTCTTGTTCCCCATCACGGGCCTGTTTTGCGCGGCCGGGTATGAAAGAACGAACGCCGCAAGCCGGCTCCCGAGGCCGGCTTGCGGCGTTGATCGCGTTTTCGCGCCCGGTTCCGTTTAAATCGGGCCGAGCGCCAAGGCGCTCAGCGTTCGCGTGCTGGCGAAAACCGGGATCCCATCGAATTTCGAAGCCTGGAACGTATAAACGTGGAACCCGGCCGGGACATTGAAGTCGATCGCCTCCAAAGTCACGGTATAAACTTCCTCGAGGCCCTGAATGGAACTGTATAACACCTGGCCGTCCCGCAAGATTTGGAGAAAGACTCGCTCAAACGCTCCAGCGAGTTCGACCGTCGCCACGACTTCCACGCGGTTCGGGCTTACGGCGGGCAGAAAGATGCCTACATCCGCCAGAAAAGTCGGGGATGTACCGACTCCGACCGGGTTGGAACCGCTGAGCGTACTGGGCGCACTGGCCCGGAAATCCAGAACGTTCACTGCCATTGGAATCACCTCCCGAACATTCTCATCATTCACTTTAAGAAGGATTGGTTTGAATAGCCAGTCCGTCGAATTCCCGCGGGCTCAACGTCGTCGTCCCCGCATCGCTCGTCGCCTGTAGCGAATAAACGTGGAAACCGACCGGCACGTTGAAGTCCAGAGCCTGGAGAACCGTATTATAGTTGCTTTCCGCGCCCGCACCGTCTTGAACGCCTTGAATCGAGGAGTAAATCGGAAACCCATCCCGCAGAACGCGTAATGTGACATTTCCGATGTCCCCTGTTTGCGTAATGCCTACGTTTGCAATCAAGCGTACGATGTTGGGGGTAAGGAATACGTCGAGACCCAGAGTCGCGATAGTGGTGAAGCCGGCTCCGACGACGATCGGATTTCCTCCCTTGACGCTGCTCGGAACACTGACGTTATAGCTGATCACCTGTGCCATGCCCATCACCTCCCTTATCCTGATATAAGGTTTCAATCCATTACGGAATGGTAATGGCGGTACCGCTGAACTCGATGGGTCCTTGCGTGCTGGCCGAACCGCCGGCGATTTGCGCTTGCAGCGAATAAACGTGAAAACCGGCCGGCACGTCGAAATCGATCGCCAACTCCGAAACGGTGTAATGAACTTCAAAAGTGTTATTTTCTATCCCTTGAACGGTTGTATAAATCGGAAAGCCGTCCCGCAGGATGCGGATGGTCACTTGAACGACGAGACTGCCTTGACTGCTCAAACCTATGGTTCCTTTCAATTCAACCAGGTTCGCGGGGCTTGGCAGGTTGATCCCGAAATCCGCCAGGGTGACGAACCCCGGTGCGACAGGAATGGCTACGTTCGTTCCTCCAAATATACCGGAAGGCACGGAGGCTTGATAGGCGATAATTTGCGCCATAGAAACCACCTCCTTTCTTGATAGCATTATATGAAGTTGACAGGGTAAGGCTTGGACAATCCGACAACAACACTCGACTTAAAGCCGCATCCCTTCGCAAAGCGAAAATCCCCTCCGCTTTCCGCGTGAGGGGATCGTATCTTTTGCTTTCCGCGCGCTCTTTACCGTTGTTGGGCAGTCCAGCGCAGGACGAGACCGGATTGCGTAAGCCCGGATCCGAAACCGAAGAGGGCGACGAGATGGCCGGGCTTCAGCTTGCCGTCCCGCACGCCCGCGTCAAGCGCGAGGGGGATGGAGGCGGCCGACGTATTGCCGTTATCCACGACGCTTTGCAGAGCCTTCTCCGAAGGGAGCTCCAGCCGTTCGCAGATCGCCTCGATCATGCGCAGATTCGCGCTGTGCGGCACGAACCAATCGAGGTCCTGCACGCCGCATCCCGCGCTGGCGGTTAGCTCGCTCACCGCGTCCGGAATGGAAGAAACCGCCCATTTGTACACTTCGCGTCCGTTCTGGACGAGTTTTCCTTCCTTGGGCAATACCTGGCCCTCCCACAGCTTGGACAGCCCGGTGATGTACACCTGGTTTCCGCCGGTCCCTTCCGTAGCCGCGTAAGCGGAGAGAAAAGCGCCTTCCCCGACTTGTTCGACGAGCACGGCTCCGGCTCCGTCGCCGAATAGCACGCACGTCGTACGGTCCGTATAATCCGTGATTTTGGTGAGCGTCTCCGCTCCGATCACGAGAATTTTACGGTAAGCGCCGGTAAGAATAAGACCGTTCGCCATCTGGAGTCCCGTCACGAAACCGGCGCAGGCGGCGTTGATGTCCACGGCCAAGGCCCGGGCCATTCCGAACGCCCTCTGCACCTGCGAAGCGACGGATGGAAACGGCATATCCGGCGTCGTCGTCGCGACGATGATGCCGTCCACGTCATCCGCCTGCACCGAATATCGCTGCATAAGGTCGCGGACTGCCGCAATGGCCAGATGGCTGGAAAATTCGTCATCGGCCGCCCGATGCCTTGTCACGATGCCGGTCCGGCGCACGATCCATTCGTGATTCGTGTCGACGAGCCGCTCCAGTTCGTCGTTCGTGATCGTTCCTTCGGGCACGTGGCTGCCGATGGCGGTGATCGCCGCTCGGGATTGTAAAGCGGGAGAGGCATTCATCGTATTTCCTCGCTTTCGGATTTAGGATTAGGTATTAGTACCAGGTTCTATATTCATTTTCCATCGTACTACAACCATTCCCAATCCGCAAGCGGTATAGCCGTTCGCGGCCGGGAACAGGATAAGGATTGGTGGCAGCCGTCTACTTACGAGGAGGGATTCGATGCGGAAAAGCTTCGTCGCTTCAATGGTACTGCTTTCGGCAGCGCTCGCGGTCGCGGGTTGCGTGAACGACAAGACGGGGGATGTCGGCCAGAAAAATCTTCGTCCGAATCATACGAACGATTACGTCAACCACAGACTCTCCATCAACGGGACGCATTCGTACGGAAGCAGGACCTACCCGACCCGATTCGCCAGCGACCAAGCGAACGAGCAGAACCGGCGGATGGGCGGCAACCGGCTGAACAACAATATCGTAGGCGTCCACGACAACTACCATCTGCGGACGAACGACCGGATCGCTCGGGAGCTGGCGGCGATGCCGGAAGTGGACGCCGCTTACGTCTTGCTGACCGACCATAACGCGTACGTCGGCATAACGGAGAAACGAGCCGGAGGGATCGCTCCTCAATCGGCAGATGCAGGCGGCAGGTTGAAGGACAAGATCGCCGACCGGGTCAAAGCGATGGCGCCCGCGGTCCAGAACGTGTACGTGACGGCGAACCCCGAATTCGTCGGACGGGTGCGCTACTACAACCAAGCCGCCGGTGCCGGGCATCCCGTGCAGGAGTATTTGACCGAGTTCAACGCTCTCGTCACGCGGATCTTTCCGGCGACCGCCGCCTCCGGCACGACCGGCAACGGAACGGACCTTAGCGCGGATACGGGCATGGATACGGGTACCGGTCGCTCCCCCTCTGCCCTGAACAGATTCGGCACTTATGGCACGCATCGTGCTTACGGCCCCCTCGGCACGACCGGGTTCCGCTGATTCCGCGGATCCGGCGTTTCGAAGCCCCCTCGAACGAGCCGCTTCGCGGTCCGGCCTTGGGGGTTTTCTTTTATCGCGCGGAATAGACCACGCAATCGTTTTTAGCCCCGCCCATTTATGACTCCGCACCGCACCACTCCAAAAACCCTTTCATAAGATAAAGTTGACTGTATCCCTATCCCTTGTATTGATTCCAGCCCGGGCAAGGAGGGGTGACACACGTTGAAAGGCAGCGACCACAAGAGCAAATTCCTTCTCACGAATCGGGAACGCGAAGTGTTCGAACTGCTTGTGCAGGACAAAACGACTCGCGACATTGCCCAGCAATTGTTCATCAGCGAGAAAACGGTCCGCAACCACATTTCGAATGTGATGCAAAAGCTGAATGTCAAAGGTCGTTCTCAAGCGGTAGTCGAGCTGATCAAACTCGGAGAGTTGAAGATCTAAGCCCATGCTTGTCGATGCGGAATCGACTCAGGCCTTCTTTTTCGTTGCCTTTCCGGAGGGGCGAGGGGGAAGGTTTTTTGAGTTTTCGTCCATGAGCAACCAAACCCGTTAACACAGCGTCAAAATAGGAGTATGCTTCATGCAGGGGGGAGAGAGAATGAAGGTTTACATAAGACTGCTCGCGCTCATCGTGTGCGGTATTCTGCTGGGCATGTCCGTCCAAGCGGCCGCATCGGGCGGCATTACCGTGCGGTTCCAGGGACAGCCGATCGAGTTCGGGAAGAAGAAGCCGAAAATCATCGACGGGGAAGTGTACGTTCCCGCCGTTCCCGCGGCCGAAGCCATCTTGGGGCTCAAGCCGGCGTGGGACAAGAAAAACGCCGACTTGCTCGTCCTCGCCCCCGGTTATGAGATCGATTTCCAACAGAGCAAATTGATCTTGAGAACGGGCCGGGAGACGATCGAACCGCCGGTGCGCAAAGACAAGAAAACGGCGTGGGTGCCCCTGAAATGGCTCGTATCCCAAACGACCTACGGATATAAATGGGACGCCAGAAACAAAATCGCGACGATAGACAGACCGAAACGGGAGGCCGTTTCTTCTTGAAACCGGCTTGCGTAAGGGGGGCTCCTATCTGTACGTATGCCGGTAATCGGAAGGGGTCATCCCGCTGTATTTTTTGAAAATGCGAAGGAAGCTGGTCAAGTTCGGATAGCCGACCTTTTCGGAAATTTCGTGGACGTTCAGCTCCGATTCCACGAGCAGCGTCTGGGCGGCATTCATGCGGACGGCGATGAGGTAATCGACGAAATTGGCCGAAGTATGGTCTTTGAATATCTTGCTCAGATAGCCGGGGCTGATCTGAAACCGATCCGACAGGGAGCTTAGCGAAATGTCGCTCTGCCCGTAGTTTTCGTGAATAAAGTCTATGATTCGCCGGATGGAGCTTTCCGTCCGGCTTCTGGCGTTCCGCTTATCGTTCAGCGCCTGGATGATATCCAGCAGGATCGGGCGCAAAAAGGCCTTCATCTCCCCGATCGTCTCGCAGCCGTTCAAGCCCCGTTCCATCTCGGGATGCCCGTTTCGGGCACGCAGGATCACGCTCGGATCTCCGGCGGTCCGAATCGCTTTATAAATGATCTGCATCGATAAACCGACGAGCGTTTTCCGGGAGAAGTCATTGCGGACCGCGCTTTCGAACGCAAGATCCAGCAGTTCGTCCGCCCGTTCGGCGTTCAATTGCTTGACCGCCGCCGCCACATCGTCGATCCGCTCCAGCAGCTCCATCAAGCTTTCGGACTGCAGCTCGGCAATCTCTTCCTCCGTAATGACGGTGTTGCGGCCCGACACCATCTTATAATTGATCCGCTCCTGGGACTCCTGGTACGACAATTTGATCTCTTTGAAATCGTCCCGATGGGAGCCGATCGCGATGCTGATCGTAAACTTGAAATATCGTTCGATCGCCGTTCGGATGGAGTGGGCGAGTTCCACGGCGGCCGCAGCGTTGCGCAGGACCTGGCCGGCTTTGAAGCTGAGGATGATCGCGACTTGAAACTCGTTGATTTGGACGGAGGAGCCTTTGACGCCGTATTCGCTTCCCCGGATGATTTCTTCCGCGACATTGCCGATCGCATAGAGGTAGAGGCCTATGTTTTCCATCTGCTCCAGCATCGCCTTGTTGTCGAGTTCGACCGTCATGACGATGTAATGCCGAGAGTGCAAGTCGATCCCAACGAGGTCGAAGTACGCTGCGGCCATATCGTATCTTGTCCGGTGGCCGGTGAGGATATCGAACAGAATCTGGAACTTCAAGGCAGGCTTGCTTTCCCGAATGTGCTTCTCCGCCTCCGAATATCCGGAAACGATGTTCCGGACCCGATCCTCCAGCGAATGGAGATCGAATGGGCGCCGAACGGGAAGGCCGTCCTTCGGAGTCGGCGATGGCCGATTGACCAGCTGCTCCACCTTGCCGACGAAACGCTCCATCGGCTGGAACCATCTCCGGTTCACGAACGCGACGGTCAGCACGAACAGCAAGGCCAGGCAGACCGCGATACCGGCCAGCACGTTGCGGATGGCGAGATAGGCGGAGCCGATCTGTTTCTGCGAGACGATGTACACCAGCTTCCAGCCTGTATAGGCGGATGAAACGTAAAACACCCAATCGTTGGCAGCGCCGCTGGTTTCCCGCACGAAGCCCTGATTCCGTTCGGACAGCAGGAATTCCGCATACTTCTCCCCGGCGATCGATTCGCCGATTTTCGACTTGTCCTTGTGCGAAACGATCTTCCCCGAGGGATCGACCAAGAATACGTTGTCGCCGCTGCTGAAAGTCAGGTCGCCGAACATCCCGGAAAGCGCGCTTTCGTTGACGTTCACGGCGATAACGCCCTTCCGGTTGGCAGGCCTCTCCGCAAGGGGATAATACCGGATCAAGCTGACGGTATGCGGAAGAGCCGCGGAAGCGCCGGATGACGGGGTGCTCGTCCAGAAATAATAGGGTTTCCTGCCGAGGCAATCGGGGATCCAATCGTATTTCGGCATATCCTTGAGCGGGCCGTAAGCGTTATCGGTCAGCAGACGTCCGTTCATCTTGGAATAAACCAAGATCGAATCGAGGGTGTCGTTCGAATGCAAGGCGTTGCCCAATTGCGTCTGAATGGCCGTCAAATTCATCAAATAGTCCGGCTCGGTCGAGCTTGGCGATTCGAAAAAGGCGCGGAATTGTCCGGATTGCGTATACGCGATGATCGTACGGTCCATGTCTTGAAGCGTGCCGTCGATTCGCTTGTTGATTTGGTCCAGCATGTTCAGGTTGGATCGAACGACTTCATCTTCCAGGCGGTGCTTCCATCCGATATAGGAAATTACGACGATCGAGACGATCGCGGCGACGAACAGTGAAGCGTAGATGAGAAGAATCCGATTCGACATGTTCCGTTTCATTCGGCACGCCCCCGAAACCTTATTATTTATTCGTCAAGGCCGAACGTACTTCTTATACGTACTAGCTTAGCGAAGCCTGATGAAAGGGCAAGTGTCTTTTTAAGAGACGACTTTCTTTTTTTCATCTAACCCCGGATGATCAAGAAAGGATAGCTCATCTTGCCAAAGGTCACTTTCGGGCGCTGGCGGCCAAGTTCTATATTCAAGACACGGGAACCGATCAAATTCCCGAATCGATGGCAGAACATTCAACGGGAGGTCAACAATCAATGGGAAAAAGTTTGCGGAGAAACGCGATTCTGGCGGTCCTGCTTGGAACTGCGCTCCTCGCGGGCGCTTGTTCGAACGGAAAGGTCACGTCCGGCGACAATGCACCGCAGGGCGCTGCAAGCGGAAACGGCACGGAGCAGGCCGCACCGCCCCAAGAGGAGAGAGGAAGCATCTCGGCGTCCATTTACGACCGGGGAAGAGTGCCGGCGGAGGAAGGCAGCTATGCGGATAACCGCTGGACCCGGTGGATGAACGAGCAGTCCGGGGTAGACGTCAAATGGACGCCGATTCCGCGCGCCCAGGAGTTCGACAAATACAATATGCTGATCGCTTCTGGACAGGCGCCGGATTTGATCACCTCCTACGACCGCAACATGCTGTCCCGCTTCGTCAGCCAAGGGGTCGCGCAGCCCGTCGACGAGTATATCGAAAAATACAGCACAAGCTACAAGAAATATTTGGAAGAGCATCCGGAGTTGAAGCCGTACCTCACGTTCGACGGCAAAATGTACGCGGTGGCCAGCATGCGCAACACGAGAGCCCAGACGATGATTTGGATCCGGCAGGACTGGCTGGATAAGCTGAATCTGAAAATGCCGGCAACCG
The DNA here is from genome assembly GCF_019400745.1 of Cohnella sp. CFH 77786. GTDB lineage: Bacteria > Bacillota > Bacilli > Paenibacillales > Paenibacillaceae > Cohnella. Next base: position 301,255 of record NZ_WJIB01000009.1, read on the forward strand.
TGGACGAGCTTCTCGATGTCGCCCGGGCCTTCCGCGATCGGGATCCCGACGGCAACGGGGAGAAGGACACGATTCCGATTGCGATGACATTGGCCTATGACCGAATCGTCGACGACTGGTTCCAAGCCAGAAGCGCGGAATGGATGATTGAGGACGGCAAGGCGACCCAGAGCTTCTTCACCGAGCGGTACAAGGATTCCTTGGCATTCCAGAAGCTGGCCTATGACGAAGGGCTGGTAGACAAGGAATACGTGACGGACAGAAAAACGTGGGCGCGCCAAAAGCAGCTTTGGTTGACCGGCAAATCCGGCATTCTGTTCGGCTTTGCCAACACGACGAACGAAGGGCCTAACGCGGAATTCTTCAAAAGCCAGCCGAACGCCGTCGTGAAGCCCGTACCGCCGATTGCGACCAAGTACGGAACGAACGGATACCAGAAAGAGGCGCCGAACTTCCTTCTGACCCTCTTCAACAAGGACATGAAAGACCCCAAGGCGGCCATGAAATTCATCGATTGGATGCTGGACAGCGGTTGGAAACCGTTGACCTATGGGGAAGAGGGCATCCACTACGAGTTGAAAAACGGCATTCCCGTCACCAAGAATCCGGAGAAGTTCGCCAAAGAGGTCAGTTACGCGATCGAATACCGGCTCGTTCACCAGGAGCAGCTCTCGGCAGAATCGCTGGCGGCGCAAGCGGGCGACGATCCGAATCAGCAGAAGGCCATGCAGTTGTTTGGCGAGGCGCTCGCCATCGTCGCTCAAACGGCGTACCGCCAAGATTTCCCGTATCCGCCCAGCGTTCCGGAGTATACCGATATCGCCAGCCAGTTCAAGGCGAAATGGGAGGAGATCGCGACCAGAACGACGATTGGCGGCAAGAGCTACACGCCCGACCGCGCGGTGGCGGATATCCGCAAGGAATGGGATGCGCTCGGCGGCAAAAACATCGAAGCGAAAGTCCAGCAATGGTACGAGCAGAACAAAGAGAGCTTTAAGTAACCAACCCGCTTCCAGGAAAAGAGGAGTAAGAAGTGAATCAGGAACAAGTGCTGATGGATGCGCTGGAACGGCAATGGCAGGAGATCCGCGGCAAGCGCATTACCGATCCCGGCAGCCGCTGGCGCGGCACGTTCGAGCTCCCGGGGGATGAACCTTCGGCGGGACTGGTGGAGATCGACGCGTTCCTTACGGTGACGGTTCCGCTTTACTGCCATCCCGCGTCTCCCCTGTTTCGTGACCGGGAGATCTTGAACTGCATCGACGGGCAGGTTGAGTACCTGCTGCGCAGCCAGTTTCCGTCCGGATGCATCTCGCTGGCGAACTGCAATATCGATTCCCCTCCGGATACCGGCTTCGCCGTTCATGCCGCCGCGCTTTCCTACCGTGCGCTGGACCGCTTGGCCGCGCGGGAGGATGGCGAAGCCGCCGCCGAGAAGGAGACGCTGGATAAACTCCGGCGTTTCCTGGGCGGTACGGCGGAATGCTTGCTGACCGGGGGCATTCATACGCCGAACCACCGCTGGGTGATCGCAGGAGCGCTCGCGCTGCTGTACGAGATCTTCGGCGACGAACGGCTTCGGGAACGAGCGGACCTTTATTTGGGGGAAGGGCTCGATCTGAACGGGGCGGGAGAGTGGACGGAACGGAGCAACGCGATCTATAACGCCATTTGCGGCATCTTCCTGTACCACGCGGGAAGGGTGTTCGGCTACAAGGATCTTTTCGAGCCGATCGCGCGAAACCTCATGATGATGAGGTACATGCTTCATCCGGACGACACGATCGTGACGGAGTATTCCAGCCGTCAGGACCGCGGAAAACCGATTCGGCTAAGCGGCGAATACTACGTCGCTTTCCGGCTGATGGCCTCGCTGACCGGAGACGCCGAATTCCAGGCGATGGCCTTGAAGGCTTTGGAATCACCGTCGCAGCCCGGGAAATCGCTGCTTTACTGGCTCGTCTTCCGGGAACGGATGCGAAGCTCCGCGGAGGCGGCCGCGCTTCCCGTCCGTTATGAGGTCTTTCTGAACGAAGGGCGGGAGGCGCCGGTCTCGGGAGCGATTCCCCATGTTCGGACGGCATACCACTCCGGCTCCCCTCTGGTGCGTTACCGGAATGGGGATTTGAGCGTGACTCTGATGTCCGGCCAGCCCGAATTCCTGTACGTCCAATGCGGCCGCGCCAAGCTTCACGGCGTCAAGCTTTCGCTGGGCTGGTTCGGCATTGCCGGCGTTCCGATGGCGAGACTGGAACGTACCGGCGAGCGAGCCTACGAATTGTCCATCGTTTTGGAAGGCAGCTATAGAGGCCCGCTGAAGGGGGATGCTTCACGGCCTGGGCGAACGGGGCGCTCCGAATACGATTTCCGCCAGACGGGCCGGGAGAAGACGCACGTCACCAGGCTGCCCGTTACGATCGGGGTTCGGCTGCTGGAGGACGGCGTCGACTTTCGCGTCCGGGCGGACGGAGTGCCGCATTTGTTTGCCCAACTGGCGTTCCAGTTCGACTCCGAAGGAGAGGTTGCCGGGCCGGGTCTGGAAAGTCTGTCGGACCGGTTGCGGCTATGGAAGACGGGAAGCGCGGTTTACCGGTTCGGCGAAGACGAAATCGAGCTGTGGGGCGGAGCCGCGGAACACGGATTTCGCGCGCTGCGAAACGACCGGCACGATCCCGATTTCCTGCATGTCATCGCCAATCTGATGACTCCGCTGGATGCCGCCGTGCACATTCGCTGCCGCAAACGCAAGGAAGACGGAGGGGACCGAAATGACTGCGAAGACTGAACTTACCGCGCGCGCGCTCCGGGAAACGCTGGAACGTACGGCCGCTTATACGATGAAGCCCGCCCCGGAGCATGAGCGTTTGATGGACACTTGGCAATGGGGGCAAGGGGTGGCGCTTTACGGTCTTGTCAAAGCCCACGAAGCCTTGGGAGATCCAACGATTCCGGCCTATGTCGAGCAATGGCTGGACAGCCGCCTGGAACGCGGCGGCATCGGCAAGAGCATCAATACGACGGCGCCGCTGCTGGCCGCCCTCAATTGGATGCGGCTAACGGGCGGAGACAAGTATGACGAGATCTGCGGGGCGTTCGCCGATTGGTGCCTCGCGGAAGCCCCGCGTTCCGTGGAAGGCGCCTTCGAGCATTCCTGCACGGAAAACGTGTATCCGAACGAAATTTGGGCGGATACGCTGTTCATGGGCTGCCTGTTCCTGGCCCAGTGGGGCAAGTATACGGGCAGCGGACGTTACGTGAAGGAATCGGCCCGGCAGTTCCTGCTGCACTACAAATACTTGAGCGACCCGGCGACCGGACTCATCCATCATGGCTATTACGGCAGCGAAGGGGCGCGCAAAGGCGTGCTCTGGGGCCGGGGCAACGGGTGGTTTGCCGCCGCTTCCGCGGAAGTGCTGGCGGATTTCGCCGGATTGCCGGAGTACGAAGCCGTCCTTGACCATTTCGCCAGGCATGCGCAGGGGGCAGCCGCAACGCAGAATGAGGAGGGCGCCTGGCATACCGTCATGAACGACACGGGCACCTACGCCGAGATGTCGGCAACGGCCGCGTTCGCTTTCGCGTATCACGAAGGGAGCCGGAAAGGATATTTGCCGTCCGGGTACCGAAGCCGTGCGCATTCCGCCGTCCGGGCATTGCTTGCGAACGTTGCGGACAACGGCAGAATCGACCGCGGCTCCGACGGCACTTGCGTCATGCCGGGCGCGGCCGACTACAACGCCATTCCTTACCGCTACTCCGTTTTCACGCAGGGTCTCGGTCTGATGGCCCTCAGCAGCGAATACGCGCTGGCGAAGGATGCGGGGTTATGAAAGTCAGTCTGAAGCGCGATGTATGGCTGTATCTGTTTTTGCTGCCGGGCCTGTCTTTTTTTCTTCTCTTCAAATACGCGCCGTTATACGGGGAGATTCTTGCGTTCAAGGATTTCCGGATCGTGGACGGGATATGGAACAGCCCTTGGGCCGGGTTCAAGCATTTCGACCGGCTTTTCCATGACGAGGAGTTCTGGACGATCCTTCGGAACACGCTGCTCCTGAACCTGTACAACATCGTATTCGTCTTTCCCGCCCCGATCGTGCTGGCGCTGCTCCTGAACGAGCTGAGGCTCGCCTGGTACAAGCGCTTGGTCCAAAATCTGCTGTACTTGCCGAACTTCATTTCCTGGGTCGTACTGGGCGGCATCGTGGTGACCGTTCTATCCCCGAGCACCGGGGTCGTCAATCACATTCTTGCGCGAGTGTTCGGGATCGATCCCGTCTATTTCATGGTCAGCACTTTCTGGTGGCCGATCGTGTTTACCTTATCGTCCATCTGGCAGACCGCCGGCTGGGGGACGATCCTCTATTCGGCGGCCATGGCGGGCATCGATCCGGGACTGTACGAAGCGGCCAGGATCGACGGGGCGGGCAAGGCGCGGCAAATTTGGCATATCACGCTTCCCGGCATCCGCGGCACGATCGCTATTCTGCTGATCCTTCAAATGGGCCGAATGATGGACGTGGGCTTCGAGCAAGTATACAACATGCAGAACGCCGCCGTGTACAGCGTTTCCGACGTGATCAGCACGTACGTCTACCGGATCGGCTTGCAGGGGGCCCAGTACAGCTTCGCGACGGCAGTCGGCCTCTTCCAGGGCGTCATCGGCCTGATTCTCGTACTGACGGTGAATCAGATCATCAAAAAGATGGGAGAGGACGGACTATGGTAAAACGGTCCCTGGCGGCCGCCAACGCGCTGCTTCTTGCGGTGTTCGCGTTCATAACGCTGTTTCCGTTCCTGAACGTGCTGGCCTATTCGTTCAGCAGCAGCCGGGCGATCGCGGCCGGGGAGGTATTCGTCTGGCCTGTCGAGTTCAACGTCGCCGCTTTCGGGAAACTGATCGACGACGGGCAGCTGTTCGTCGCGATGAAAAACACGGTCATTATTACCGTTGTCGGTACGCTGCTCCAGATGGCGGCGACCACGCTGGCCGCTTACGCGCTCTCCAAGAAAAGGCTGAAGGGACGAAAGGCTTTTCTGGGGATGATCCTGTTTACGATGCTGTTCGGCGGCGGATTGATTCCCCTGTTTTTGCTGCTGAGAAATTTGCAGATTCTGGACTCATTCTGGGCAATTTGGCTGCCGAGTCTCGTCAGCGCGTACAATCTGTTCGTCATGAAGTCGTTCTTCGAAACCTTGCCCGCGGAGCTGGAGGAATCGGCGACCATCGACGGGGCCGGCGATCCGGTGATCTTCTGGAATATCGTCGTCCCACTGTCCAAATCCATTCTGGCGGCAATCTCGCTGTTCTACGCCGTCGGCATGTGGAACGTTTATTCGCAGGCCGTGTATTTCCTGAACGATTCCGAGCTCATGCCGCTTCTGGTGCGGTTATATCAAATGATCCAACAGACGAGCGAAACGCTGTTGGACAGCAGCGAAGCGAGCCTGATCCAGCCGGAAAGCATCAAGGCCGCGGCGATCGTCATCGCGATCGCGCCGATTCTGTGCGTGTATCCGTTCCTGCAAAAATATTTCGTCAAAGGGGTTCTTCTGGGATCGGTCAAAGGGTGACCCCGGGAGCGTTCCGGGCAGGGAGCCGTAATCGGGAAGAGCGCTCTCCGGATCCGGAAGGTACGCCAAGCATTCCAGCATGGAATGCTTGGCGATTTTTTTATGACAATATAGAGTTTATTAGTTTCCAGGGAGCGGTTTTGGGGAAGCGGGCGGGTGGGGATCCTCTTACGGTGCCGGCGCTCCCGTTCATGTTCTGCTCGTCTTGCGAAGCGGATATTGCGACTAATAGGTTGTGTCTCGCGGAGCTGCGAGCGCTGTCGTGACTTCCGGAGGCGTTATTTCCGCGAATTCCTTAGGTGTGCTGCAGGGATGTTTGAGAATGCAGGACCGCGCAAGCGGTCTATCTTATTTTCAGCAGACATCGGATATGGCGGTTCGGGGTTTACACGGCAGGGAAAATGAATGACAATGGGAGTCGTTAACGCGCGTTCAGAGGAGAGAGGCTTCCATGTCATCCGCAGGCTTATCCGCAACAGATGCTCCGTCGTACGGTTTGGAACACATTTTGGAGGACGAATCGATTACGGAACGCCGCCCCGCGCGGTTTCTCCTGCTGCTGTACCGGCAGCATTGGGGCAAGCTGGCGCTCTCGACCCTGTTTTTCCTGATCAAGCATTCTCCGGTCTACGTGCTTCCGATCATCACGGCTAATTTGATCAACGTCGCCTCCAATCCGGAGCGGTACGGCCCGAGTTCCTTATGGATCAATATCGCGGTCCTGCTCGTCGTGATCATCCAGAACATCCCGACCCAAGTGCTGCACATCAGTTACATGAGCAAGGCGATCCGCTACGTGGAGGCGGGGCTCCGAAGCACGCTCGTGCGCAAGCTCCAGCGGCTGTCCATGGCCGCGCACGGGGAGCTGGCCGCCGGCAAGCTGCAGGCGAAGGTGCTGCGCGACGTGGAAGCGATCGAATTCCTGTCGCGGCAGATGATGCTGTCCGTCATGCCCGCCATCCTCAGCGTCATTGTCGCCGCCGGCATCACGATGTATCGAAGCTTGCTCGTCAGCGCGTTTTTCGTTTTCACGGTGCCCGCCGCGCTGATCGTCGTCTATTTCTTCCGCAAGAAAATCGCCCGCACGAACCAGGAATTCCGCAAGTCCATCGAATCAATGTCCGGCAAAGTGTCCGAAATGGTCGGCATGATGCCGGTCACGAGAGCGCACGGCCTGGAGCAGACGGAAATCCGCAAAATCGACGCGACCCTCACCCGCCTGCGCAACAAGGGCTACCGGCTGGACATCGTGGAGGCCTATTTCGGCTCCTCGGCATGGGTGACGTTCCAGGTGTTCCAGGCGCTCTGCCTGGCCTTTACGATTCTGCTGGCTTACCGAGGACAAATCCCGGTCGGGGACGTGGTGCTGTACCAGTCCTTCTTCGCCATGATCCTCGGATCGGTCAACCAACTGATCAACGTGTATCCGAATATCGCCAAAGGGTTCGAGTCGATCTACTCGGTGACGGAGATTTTGCTGTCGCAAGAAGAGGAAGCCTATCAAGGGAGGAAGAAGCTGGACACGGTCCGGGGCGCGTTCTCGTTCCGGAACGTCCATTTCGGCTATCCCGGTTCGGATCGGCACGTCTTGTCCGATTTCAACCTGGACGTGAAAGCGGGGGAGTGCATCGCGCTCGTCGGAGCGTCGGGGGCGGGCAAGTCGACGGTGCTGAACCTGGTCATCGGCTTCAACCGGCCCGTGAAGGGCGGCGTCGCGATCGACGGGATCCCGATGGACGAGATCGATATGGCGGCGTACCGGCGGCATATCGCCGTCGTTCATCAGAATACCGTGCTCTTCTCCGGTTCGATCCGGGAAAATATCACGTACGGGCTGCCATCCGTGCGGGAAGACGATCTTGCGGCCGTCATCCGCATGACGCACCTGGAGGATGTGATCGCTCAGCTGCCGGACGGCTTGGACACGGCCGTGGGCGAGCACGGGAGCAAGCTGTCCGGGGGCCAGCGCCAGCGCATTGCCATCGCGCGGGCGCTGATCCGGGATCCGAAGGTGATCCTGCTTGACGAAGCGACCTCCGCGTTGGACAATGAATCGGAGTACCACGTGCAGCAAGCGATGAAGAAGCTGACCCGGGGCCGCACGACGTTCATCGTCGCGCACCGCTTGTCCACGATCCGGGACGCGGACCGGATCGTCGTGATGAAGCAGGGCCGCTGCGCCGAAATGGGAACGTACGAGGAATTGATGGCCTTGCGGGGCGAATTTTATCAGCTCAAAATGCTGCAGAATTAACGGAAAAGGGGTCATCGACATGTCGGCTCCGGGCTTTGAACCGAGAAAGCTGCTCGGGCTGGTCATCCATCCGGACAACAGCTTGAAGCTGGAACCGAAGGACGATTGGCTGTACGGCGTCGTCGGGGCCGCGATGGGCACCGTCGGGTTCGCGTTCTGGGTGTGGGCGGTGCATTTCGGGTTCGTCCGTTCGCTCACCGTATTCGCGGATTTGATTTACACCGCCTTAGTCGGAAGCTCTCCGACGGGGAGGTTCCTGTGGATCGGCATCGTTTCGATCATCGCGCTCATCGCGGTTCTCTCGATCGCGGGCAACCGCATGGGCGGGCGCAAACGTAACTGGATGGAAGCGGTCGCCCATCTGGGCGGCGCGCAAGCCTGGTTCGGCGCGGCGTTCGCGGTAAACGGACTCGTGGCGCTGGCGCTGTGGAAGATTTCGATGGTGCTGATGCTGTCGCTGCTGCTGTTGAACCTGGTCGTTCTCGTCTCCCGTGCCGCCGATCTGCATGAAGTAGGAAGCGCCAGAAGATTCGCTTACGCGGGGCTTTCACTGGTGATTTACGCGACGGCGGTGGCCGTGGTGTACGCGATTTTCTAAAATGAGGGAAACGGAGGAACGGGCATGTCGGGCAACGATCCGAAGGCGGGGGAAGCGACGAAGCATGAGCTGCTGCTGCAATATATACGGGAGCTGCCGGTCGGCACCAAAATATCCGTTAGGCAGATGGCCAAGGACCGCGGCGTGTCCGAAGGCACGGCCTACCGGGCCCTGAAGGAAGCCGAGCAGCTCGGCATCATCAGCACGAAGGAACGGATCGGCACGGTGCGGGTCGACAAGAAGCGCCGCGGCAATCCGGGACAGCTGACGTTCGCCGAGGTGCTCGAAATCGTCCAGGGCAGCCTTCTGGGCGGGGAGGAAGGGCTGGACAAATCGCTGCACAAGTTCGTCATCGGCGCGATGGAGCTGGACGAAATGAAGGGCTACATCGACGCCGGCAGCCTGCTGATCGTCGGCAACCGCGACAATGCCCACCGCATCGCGCTCGAACATGGAGCGGGCGTGCTCGTCACGGGGGGATTCGGCACGAGCGAGGACGTGAAGGCGCTCGCGGACGACCGGCGGCTGCCGATCCTGACGTGCCGGCACGACACGTTCACCGTCGCTTCGATGATCAACCGGGCGATGTACGACCGGCTCATCAAGCGCAAAATCATGATGATCGCCGATCTCGTCGAACCGTCTTCCCGGATCGGCTCCCTGAAGCAATCGGCGACGGTGGCGGATTTCCTCAAGCTCAGCGCGGAGACGGGGGGCTCGCGGTTCCCGGTAACGGACGAATGGAACCGCGTGGTGGGGATGATCACGTCCAAGGACGTGGTCGGGTCCGCGTCCTCCCATACGCTGGACCGGCTCATGACGCGGCGGCCCACGACGGTGACGATGGCGACGCCGATCGCGTCGGCCGCCCACCGCATGGTGTCCGAAGGCTTGGATCTGCTGCCCGTTACGGACCGCCAGCGCAAGCTGATCGGCACGATCGGACGCGCGGAGGTGCTTCGGGCCATGCAGCTCGAAGGCCGACCGGCGCAGCTCGGGGAGACGTTCGACGCGCAGATGTGGAGCGGATTGACCGAGCGGAGGGACGAGGAAGGGAAGCTCTACTTCACGGGAATGGCGACGCCCCAGATGTCGGGACCGCTCGGCACCGTTTCCGAAGGCGTGCTGGCGGCGCTCATGCAGCAGGCGGCCGCCCGGGCGGTGGAGGAGATGGGGCGGCGGGAGCACGTGCTTGAGAACGTGACGACTTACTTCCTCCGAACGGTGCCGATCGAGGCGGTGATCGCGATCCAGCCGCTCGTGATCGAAGCGAGCAGGCGTTTCGTGAAGCTGGAGGTTCAGGTGTCGCACGAGGGCGAACTCATCGCCAAGGCGATGATGACCGCGCAGACGATCGATCCGGGGTGAGCCCTAGCTGCTGCGGCTGAAATAGGCGTGATTGCGGACCCCCGCGAAGAGGTTGAACAGGCCGATCAGCAGGAACAAGGCTCCTACGATTACCCGTACGGTGGATCCGCTGAACAGGAACATTTGGATCAGCGCGATGAAGATGAGCATGAGCCCCATGCTGACGTTCATCCGGGCGGCGTACAGGCCCCGAAGGCGCGCGTCGGCCTGCCGGCGGGAACGGACGCTGAACACGACGGACGACAAGGACGACAGCGCGATGAGAATGCCGAGCGTCCACTGGAAAACGGTTACCAACGACAAGCAGCTCCTTTGGGATAATGTCAGACTTTGTGCGTATGGGAAATGATGAAACGCCATTTCATTTGAATAGCGGGACTCCCCCTGCTTTAACCTCACAAAAGTGAAGATTCGCTTCGATGTATATGCCGAGTACTTTTAGGGAACCCCGGCGAAGAAGCGGCGTCACTTTCGGGAGACTGGTTGCTGCCCCTGATTGTACCATAAACGGAGAACGAGCGCTCTCCCCGCGGGGGAAGCGCTCGTTCTCGTTACGAAACGTTCAAGGCCGCAAGTGGACCTGCGCCTCCACCCATACCTGAAGCACGGCGTCGGCCACGAGAATGGTCGTGATCCGAACGTCGTAGTCGTTCTCGCCGATGTCCGTGTAGACTTTGTTTTCGAGAATCTTTCCCGCGAATTGCGCGTCTTTGCCGATATGATAGATACTGCGTCCGCGAAAACCGGAGAGGTCGTCCTTGATGCGTTTTTTGAGTTCCTTTTCGGTGACGGCGTCGATGCTCTTCCGGCCCTCCGGTTCCTGGACGAACACCATGATGCTCTGGATCACGCTGCCTTTTTCGGTGTCGCTCTGCACCCGTTTCAACTCTTCCTGGGAATCCGTCAGCTGCTCCTTGAGCTTCAAGTTTTCCAGCATGACCTGATTCATATGCTCGCTTTCAAGACCGTTCCAAGCTGCCGCCCCGACAACCATTCCGCATACGAAGAAAGCCCCGGCTGCCGAAAACTTCCGGAAACGTTCGAAGGAGGGAACACGCATGCCGGGTCACCTCCCGCTTCTGCACATCCATTGGATTAATTCCGTGCCCATGTGGGCGCCGAGGAACGCGAACAGAATATAGCCGATTTGCCGGATCGCGAGTGAAATATGTCCTTGCGCCATGTTGGTCTCGATCACCCGGATCGGATCGATCGTGCCTCCGACCGCGGCGACGAGCGCCCATATTTTCAGATGGGTAGCCACTTTCAGCATTTCGTCCTTCGGCGGCACCCAGGCGAAAACGGCGCCCATCCCGGCCAGCAGCGCTCCCCCCAAGACGACCCCGAACGCGATGAAGAAGCAGAATACCGCTCGGGTATATATCTCGCTCATGTCCATCCCTCCTCTCTCATATGTATGGGACAGGTCCGGCTTCAAATACCGAACATATGTGCTATAATGGAATCCAAAGCGTGTGAAGAAAGAGGGTTGCGGCGCATGTGCGGTTTCGTTCATCTGCACGTTCACAGCGAATACAGCCTGCTGGACGGCGCGGCGCGCATCCGGGACATGGCCGACCTGGCGGCCGGGCTCGGCATGAAGGCGCTGGCGCTTACGGACCACGGCGTCATGTACGGGGCCATCCCGTTCTATAAAGCCTGCAGGGAGCGGGGGATCAAGCCGATCATCGGGATGGAGGCATACGTCGCCGCCGGCTCCCGGCACGACAAGGCTTCGCGCAAGGATCAGCCGATCTACCATTTGACGCTGCTGGCCAAGGACGAGACCGGTTACCGCAATTTGATGCGGCTGTCGTCGGCCGGGCATCTGGAAGGCTTCTATTACCGGCCGAGAATCGATTTCGAGGTGTTGTCCGCGTACGCGGAAGGATTGGTCTGCCTCAGCGGGTGTCTGGCGAGCGAGGTGTCCCAGCACTTGCTCTCGGACCGTTACGACTCGGCGAAATCGGTGGCGCTGCGGTACCGGGAGCTGTTCGGGGACGATTACTTCCTCGAGCTCCAGGAACACGGCTTGCTGGAGCAGAAAAAGGTGTCCGCGGGCGTGCTGAGACTAGCGGAGGAGACGGGCATTCCGCTCGTGGCGACGAACGATTCCCACTATCTGCGTGAGGAGGACCACGCCCTTCAGGAGGTGCTCCTCTGCATCGGAACGGGCAAGACGCTGGAGGATCCCGACCGGCTGAAAATCGCGAGTACCCAGCTGTACCTGAAAAGCGGCGAGGAGATGGAAGCCTTGTTCCGCCACGTGCCGGAAGCGGTGGCGAACTCCGCCGCGATCGCGGAACGCTGCAGCCTGGAGCTCGAGTTCGGCCGGCACGTGCTGCCCGAATTTTCCCCGCTTCCGGGCGGCATGGATGCGGGGGCGTATCTGGCTTCGCTATGCCGGGAAGGCCTGGAGATGAGGTACGCCGGCACGCCGGAGTGGCAGGACGAAGGGTTCCGGCGGGAGGCCGAGGAGCGGCTGCTGTACGAGCTCGGCGTCATCGCGCGCATGGGCTTCGAGGATTACTTCCTCATCGTTTGGGATTTCATCCGGTTCGCGCGGGAGCAAGGAATCGCCACCGGTCCCGGACGCGGCTCCTCGGCGGGCAGCCTCGTCGCCTATACGCTGAAGATCACCGACGTCGACCCGATCCGGCATAAGCTGCTGTTCGAGCGCTTCCTGAACCCGGAGCGGGTCACCATGCCCGACATCGACATCGACTTCAGCGACGAGCGTCGTGACGAGGTGATCCGCTACGTGTCCGAGCGCTACGGTGACGACCGCGTGGCGCAGATCATCACGTTCGGGACGCTGGCCGCGCGCGCCGCGGTACGGGACGTCGGCAGGGTGATGAACCTTCCGTACGGGGAAGTGGACAAAGCGGCGAAGCTGATCCCCGGCATGCCCGGGATGTCGATCGAGCGGGCGATGAAGGAAAGCCCCGAATTCCGGGCGCTTGCCGAAGGCGGCGGGCCGGCCGGCGAACTGATCGCGATGGCGCGCAAGGTAGAAGGGATGCCCCGGCACGCGTCGACGCACGCGGCGGGCGTCGTGATCGCGCCTACGCCGCTGACCGATTATGTACCGCTCCAGGAAGGGACCGAAGGCGTTCCGCTCACTCAGTATTCCATGGAGCATCTCGAGGCGGTCGGCCTTCTGAAAATGGATTTTCTCGGTTTGCGGACGCTTTCGATCATCGAGCGGACGCTCGGATGGATCCGGGAAGAGACGGGCCGGCAGGTGCGGTGGGAGGAGATTCCGTATACGGACGAGGCGACATTCGCCCTCCTGAGCCGAGGGGATACGACGGGCATCTTCCAGCTCGAGGGTTCGGGGATGCGGCGCGTGCTCAAGGAGCTGAAGCCGTCCTCTTTTGAGGACATTATTTCCGTGCTGGCGTTGTACCGTCCCGGGCCGATGGAGTTCATTCCGCAATTCATCCGCGCCAAACACGGCCAGGTGGCCGTGGAATATCCGCATCCCAAGCTGGAGCCGATTTTGGCGGATACGTACGGCATCATCGTCTACCAGGAACAAATTATGCAAATCGCTTCCGTTATGGCGGGCTTTACGCTGGGACAGGCGGATTTGCTGCGGAGGGCGGTCGGCAAGAAGAAAAGGGAAATTCTCGACGAGCAGCGGAACCATTTCGTGGTGGGCAGCCTGGCGATGGGGTACGCGGAAGAAGAAGCGAACGGGGTCTACGACTTGATCCTCCGGTTCGCGGATTACGGGTTTCCCCGCGCGCACGCCGCCGCCTATGCGGTGCTCGCGTTCCAGACCGCCTATTTGAAGGCGCACTATCCCGTGCCGTTCATGGCTTCCATGCTCACTTCGGTGATCGGCAACCAGCGCAAAACGGCCGAGTATGTGGACGAGTGCCGGCATATGGGGATTCCGGTGCTGCCCCCGGACGTGAACGAGAGCGGCGTGCTGTTTACGCCCGTGCGCACGGAGGAGGGCGGCGGCGCGATCCGATTCGGCCTGGCGGCGGTGAAGAACGTCGGCACGCAGGCGATTGAAGCGATCCTCGCGGAGCGCCGCGAGAAGCGGTTCGAATCGCTCAGCGATTTGTGCCGCCGCGTCGATCCCCGCGTCTGCAACAAGCGGGTCGTCGAGTCGCTGATGCTCGCGGGCGCCTTGGGGTCGCTGCCCGGCCACCGCGCACAGCAGCTCGCCGCCCTTGACGAGGCGGTGGACGCCGCCGCCAAGTGGAGGAAGGAGAAGGAGGAGCTGCAGATCGAGCTGTTCGATCTCGGGGAGTCCCCGAATTGGGACGTCGATCTGCCCGAAGTGGCTCCGTTCGGTGCCGCGCAGACGCTCGAATTCGAGCGGGAGCTTATGGGCTTGTATTTGTCCGGCCATCCACTGGACGAGTACGAGGACGCATGGGAGGAGCTGAAGCTGGAGCGTCTCGTCGATCTGGCGGAGGCGCCGGACGGCGCTTCGATTCTGACCGCGGGCATGATCGTGTCCCTGAAGCCGTTCGTCACGCGCAAAGGGCAGACGATGGCGTTCCTCGAAATCGAGGACCGGATCATGACGGCCGAGCTGGTGGCGTTCCCGACCGTGTGGAAGACGGCGTCGTCCTTCGTGAAGAAGGGCTCGCTCGTGCTCGTCCGCGCGAAGGTGCAGCAGGGGGACGAGGACTTCAAGCTGCTCGCGGACGACATTCTGCCGCTCGCCGCGCCGGATTTGCGGATGCAGGCCGCGCGGCTGCGGAGATTGGCCCAGGCGGCGCCTGCCGATCGCGCCGCGCGGAGAGGGCCGGCCGGCGGCGGATCTCGGGCGCCGCAGGGTGCCCCGGGTTCGAGCGGAGGCGGTGCCGTTGCCCCGCGGGAGCGGCAACTCGCCGCGGGAGGAAACGGCGGGGGATCCGCCGACGGGCGGCAGGGAGCCGCGGGTTCGCCGAGCGGCGGTGGAGCAATTGCGAAAGCGGCGATTGCCGGACCTGTCGGCGCGGGGATTGGCAGAGGCGCCGCAGGTCCTGCGATGGACGGGGCGCCCGGCGGCGCGGCGAAAGTCGGAGGCGGTACAAGCGAGAACATTCAGCGGGCCTTCATCCGCATCGACGAATCGCATGAGCAACCCGCAGTCTTGGCCCGACTCAAGGCGCTCTTGTCCGCCCATCCGGGAGACGTTCAAACGGCGTTGTACTACGATCGGGAGCACCGGACCGTCGCGTTATCGGACGACTTCCGCATCCGGCCTTCGCAAGAGCTGATCCTCCAAGTCGAGCAATTGATGGGGGAAGGCAGCATCCGCTTGAAGTGATTTGAACCCATACGGGTGATGGCAAAGGACTCTTCGTCTTATGGACTGGAAGAGTCCTTTCCGTTTTCTCGCAGTCGCAGGATGCCGCGCATGGATCCGCGGGACAACGAGCAAACAGGAATCGTGTGACTCCGGGACGGATCGGCGGAACAACGGGCAAGTATGGCGCATGCCCCGTCTGTGGCAAATTGTCGGAATAACGGGCAAGTATGGCGCATGCCCCGTCTGTGGCGAATTGTCGGGACAACCGGCAAGTATGGCGCATGCCGCGTCCGTGGCGAGTTCTCGGGACAACGGGCAAGTATGGCGCATGCGCCTATACCGCCCCGCAAGCCGCGTCCCATAAGGGATGGGATGCGGTTTTGTTGCTAGTCCCAAGGTGGATGTGCTATGATTCGGTTGTTGCATTCTTTAAGTATTTTTAATCAAAGCCATAAAACAATGGGGGTTCCGCTTCATGTGGACGGTCATATACATTGCGCCGACCGCGAAGATCGCCGAACGGATTCAGAAGCGCCTGACCGAGCAAGGGTTTCTCGTGCGGGTCCGCCCCATCAACTTGACCAAACCGCAGTACGAAATACTCGTTCCTTCCGGCGAAGTGCGGGAGGTCCAAGAAGTGCTGGGAAGCATCCTGACTCCGTAAGCGAAGTACGTTTGTCATACATAATGCCGCGGTTGAAGAGCCGGTGAACGATTGAACGGCAGGACGGACCGCCATTTTTTTCGCCTTGTGAGGTGTCGCTGTGTTCAAGGATTTGTTTCAGAAGAAGAAGTATGCCGTCATCCCTTCCGAACGCGTAAACGCGGAACGTCCCAAGCGCGAAATACCCGAAGGTCTCATGAACAAGTGTCCCAAGTGCGGCACGATTCTGTTCAGCAAAGAGCTGGAGAAGAACCTGAAGGTCTGTTCGACCTGCGGGCACCACTTCCGCCTGAATGCCATGGAGCGTATCGCGATGACGCTCGACGACGGACGTCTTGACGAAATCGACGAAGATTTGATCTCCGAGGATCCGCTGGAGTTTCCGGGTTACGCCAAGAAACTGGAACAGCAGAAGGCGAGCTCCGGCCTGAAGGACGCGATCGTCACCGGAGAAGGGGAGATCGGCGGCTTTCCCGTCGTCATCGGCGTCATGAGCTTCGATTTCTTCAGCGGCAGCATGGGTTCGGTCGTCGGGGAGAAAGTCACCCGCGCGATCGAGCGGGCCACGGAGAAGAAGCTTCCGCTGATCATGTTTTCCACCTCCGGAGGCGCGAGGATGCAGGAGAGCATCCTGAGCCTGATGCAGATGGCCAAAACGAGCGCCGCGCTGGCGCGTTTCCAGGACGAAGGCGGGCTGTTCATTTCCGTCTTCACCGATCCGACGCTCGGCGGAGTTTCCGCCAGCTTCGCGAGCTTGGGAGACTACAACCTGGCCGAGCCCGGGGCGATCGTCGGATTCGCCGGCCGGATCGTCATCGAACAGACGATTCGCCAGAAGCTGCCCGACAATTTCCAGACGGCGGAGTTCAACCTGAAGCACGGGCAGCTGGACAAGGTTGTCCACCGCAAGGAAATGAAGGCGTTTTTAACCAAACTGTTAGACATGCATGCGGGGAAAGGGGAACCGGACGATGGCAGGTGAACTCCCCTTCGAGAAGCCCCTTGCCGAGCTTCGAAAGAAAATCGACGAATTGAAGAAGTTCGGCACGGAGAGAGAGATCGATTTCACGGATGAAATCGCCCGTCTCGAGGCCAGATACGAGGAATTGGAAAAAGAAATCTACGGGAACCTGACGGCCGCTCAGATCATGCATCTGGCACGCCATCACGCGCGCCCCACGACGCTAGACTATATTCCGCTCGTCTTCACGGATTTCATTGAACTGCACGGAGACCGAGTGTTCGCGGACGATCTCGCGATCGTCGGGGGACTGGCCAAGCTGAACGGCGTTCCGGTCACCGTCGTCGGCCACCAGCGCGGGAAAGACACGAAGGACAACATTCAGCGGTTTTTCGGCAGTCCGCACCCGGAGGGCTTCCGCAAGGCGCTGCGCTTCATGCGGCAAGCGAACAAATTCGGCCGCCCCATCATCACGTTCATCGATACGAAGGGCGCCTACCCGGGCGACACCGCCGAAGAGCGAGGGCAATCGGAAGCGATCGCCCGCAATCTTCACGAAATGGCCATGTTCGGCGTCCCGATCATCTGCGTGGTGATCGGCGAAGGGGGCAGCGGCGGCGCGCTCGCGCTCGGCGTCGGCAATCGCGTGCTCATGCTGGAAAACGCGATCTATTCCGTCATTTCGCCGAACGGTGCCGCTTCGATTTTATGGAAAGACGCCTCCAAAGCGGACCAAGCCGCGGAAGCGATGAAAATCACCGCCAAGGATTTGCTCGGTTTCGGCGTTATCGAGGAGATCATCCCCGAGCCGCACGGAGGCGCGCACCGCGATCTCGCCGTCCAGGCGGAAGCGATCAAGGAAGCTCTGTGGCGGCATTTGCTGGAGCTCAAGGCGATGTCGCCGGAACAATTGACTAGCGACCGTTACGAGAAGTTCCGCAAAGTCGGGCGATTCACCGAAGCGCCGAAGGCCGAGAGCGGATCCCTATAGCCATATCCTGCAGCTGCCATGTCGAAGCTTCCCGATTGCCATCTGTACAATTGGCCGGGAATCGTGTATGGTAGTTTTCGGGTTTATGCCACGGATGGATAAAACGGAGGAAAGAGAAACCATGCGCAAAACGAAGATCGTCTGTACCATCGGACCGTCCAGCGAGTCGCTCGAAAACACGAAAAAGCTGATCTTGGCCGGAATGAACGTCGCCCGTTTGAATTTCTCGCACGGCGATTTCGAGGAACACGGCAGGCGGATCAACACGATTCGGCAAGCCAGCCGGGAATTGAACAAAACCGTAGCCATCCTGTTGGATACCAAAGGACCTGAAATCCGGCTCGGCAAGCTGAAGGAAGAGCCAATCGAGCTGGTTCAAGGCGAATACATCACGCTATCGACGCAAGAAATCCTCGGCGACAAGGACCGGATTCCGGTCACTTACGCGGATTTGCCGTCCGACGTCCATGTCGGATCGACGATCCTCATCGATGACGGGCTCATCGGCCTGACCGTCGTGGACATTCAGGGCACGGAAATCAAGTGCCAGATCATCAACAGCGGCCCGATCAAGAGCAAGAAAGGCGTGAACGTCCCCGGCGTCGCCATTTCGATGCCTGGATTGACGGAGAAGGATATCGCAGACATTAAATTCGGCATCGAACAGGGCATCGACTTCATCGCCGCTTCCTTCGTGCGCCGCGCGAGCGACGTGCTGGAAATCCGCGAGCTGCTCGAGCGCCACGAGGCCCGTCATATTCAGATCATTTCCAAAATCGAAAACCAGCAGGGCGTGGACAACCTCGACGAAATCCTGGAGGTGTCCGACGGCCTCATGGTCGCGCGGGGAGACCTGGGCGTGGAAATTCCGGCCGAGGAAGTGCCGCTCGTACAGAAGCGCATGATCGAGAAGTGCAACCGCGCCGGCAAGCCGGTCATCACCGCGACCCAAATGCTCGATTCGATGCAGCGCAACCCGCGCCCGACGCGCGCGGAAGCCTCCGACGTAGCGAACGCCATTTTCGACGGCACCGACGCGATCATGCTGTCCGGCGAGACGGCAGCGGGCAAATATCCGACGGAATCCGTGCAGACGATGTCCCGCATCGCGGAGCGCGCGGAGTCCGCCCTGCAGTACCGCGAAATTTTCAAGAAACAGGCGATCGCGGCCCAGACGTCCGTCACCGAAGCGATCAGCCAGGCCGTCGCCAACTCCGCGCTCGACCTGGACGCCAAAGCGATCGTGACCTCTACGGAAAGCGGTTATACGGCGCGCATGGTTTCCAAATACCGCCCGAAAGCGCCGATCATCGCGGTGACGCCGGTCGAGCAAGTGAAACGCCGCCTGCAGCTCGTGTGGGGCGTTATTCCGGTGAGCGGCAAGCCGGCGGAGACGACGGACGAAATGTTCGACATCGCCGTGAACGGCGCCCTGGAATCCGGGATCGTCAAGCTCGGCGACACGATCGTCATTACGGCAGGCGTGCCGGTCGGACGTTCGGGGACGACCAACCTGATCAAAATCCACAACGTCGGGGAACTGATCGCCCAGGGACAAGGCATCGGCTCGCTTAGCGCGACCGGCAAAGTCGTCATGGCTACTTCCCCCGAGGAAGCAGCCCGCAAAATGACGGCCGGCGCCATCCTGGTCGCTCCTTCGACGGACAAGGAATACATGCCCGCATTCGAGAAAGCGGCCGCCGTCATCACGGAATGCGGAGGCATTACTTGCCATGCGGCCGTGGTCGGCCTCAACCTCGGCATCCCGGTTGTCGTCGGCGTGGAAGACGCCACGAAGCGGCTTCAAGACGGCATGGAAGTGACCGTATACGCGGAGAAAGGCCTGATTTACTCCGGCCAAGCCAAAGTGCTGTAAGCATAAGGGATTCGGTAAGTGACAAGCGACGGCGCGGGCCGTCGCTTTTCCCATCCATCAGGTTTTATCGGTTTCGCTATGCATCTCTGGCTTGTAAGGAGAGGAACTCCCCATGCACACTTGGTATTTGCACGCGCTGCGGGTCCGGTATCAGGAGACGGATCCCATGAAGGTCGTTTATCACGCGAATTACTTGAATTGGTTCGAAATCGGACGCACGGAATGGGTCCGGCACGCGGGCATCAGCTATCGCGACATGGAAGACCGGGGGCTGCTGCTGCCCGTCACCCACTTGGAAGCTTCGTTCGAGCAGCCCGCGCGGTATGACGACTGGGTGACGGTCTGTACCCGCGCGGCCGAGATGTCCGCGCTGCGCGTTCGCTTCCAGACCAGGATCGTGATGGGCGATCTGGCCGCTTCCCACGGTCCGTCGCTCATGGCGGAGGAGCCGCCCGGCGGGGTACTCGTGGCGGGCAGCACCCGGCACGTATGGGTGAATGCCGCCTGGAAGCCCGTGCGGCTGGACCGGGAAGCCCCGGAGCTCTATCGGAAACTGAAAGCGTTGGCCGATATGCCGGATTCG
The DNA here is from genome assembly GCF_019400745.1 of Cohnella sp. CFH 77786. Classification (GTDB taxonomy): domain Bacteria; phylum Bacillota; class Bacilli; order Paenibacillales; family Paenibacillaceae; genus Cohnella. The sequence goes on from NZ_WJIB01000009.1 coordinate 321,381, forward strand.
GCCCAATAAGGAGGTCCGCGCCATGTACCGATGGCTTCTCGCCTTGATGATCATCGTACCCGCCGCGGAATTGTGGGGCATTATCCAAGTAGGGCATTGGATCGGGGGCTGGCAGACGTTCGGGCTGCTCCTGCTTACCGGCTTCGGAGGCGCGTGGCTGGCCCGGTCGGAAGGCCGCAAAGTATGGCTGGACGCCCAGAGGCAGCTGCAGTCCGGGCAAATGCCGGGCCGGGCTTTGCTGGACGGCTTGTGCGTGCTGGTCGGCGGCCTGCTGCTCATGATGCCCGGTTTCTTCACCGATCTCGTCGGCGTGACGTTATTGCTTCCGATCACGCGTCCTCTCTACCGCCTTCTCTTATACGGATGGCTGGAACGCAAAATCCGTTCCGGCTCCTTGTCGATCCGCCGCGGACCGCGCCGTTGGTGAGTCGCCGTACCGATGAGCTTGACTGCCGTTTATCACGGGGCCATTTTACATTCCGTTAACGAAACGAATACGTCCCATTTACATTCAGTAAACATAATAGAAGGATGGAAATCCGCCCCACGAGCGCGGCGGAGGGAGAAGCAGATTAGGGGAGACAGAGGATGAAGAGGGCTTTGTACCGTTCGGCTTCCAGGCACGGGAAGAAGTACATCAACCGGGATTTGAGCTGGATCGAATTCAATCGCCGCGTGCTGGAGGAGGCGGAAGATCCCTCGACCCCGCTCTTGGAGCGTTTGCAATTCCTGTCGATCACGGCCAGCAACCTCGACGAATTCATGGGCGTGCGCGTGGCCGGCTTGAAGGATCAACGCAAAGCGGGCCTTAACAAAACCGATTTTACCGGTTACACGCCCCAGGGACTGATCAAACGCATCATGAAACGGACGGAGCGTTTCGTCCGGGACCAGTACCGCACTTATCGGGAGCTCATGCGGCTGCTCAGCCGGGAAGGCGTGTCCATCGTCTCTTGGGACGAACTCTCTCCCACGCAGGGCGAAGCGCTCAAGACCTATTTTCAAGACATCGTTTACCCCGTCCTCACGCCGATGGCCGTAGACGTAAGCCGTCCGTTCCCTCTCGTTCACAGCCGGGAGGTCTATTTGGCCGTCGTGCTGAGGCCGCTCGTCCCCGATCCCAAGAACGAAGACCGAACTTATTGCGCGATCGTGCAGGTGCCTTCGATCCTGCCCCGGGCGGTTCTTGTTCCCGGGCGGCGCAACAGCCGCAAGCAATCGTATTTGCTGCTTGAGGATCTGATCAAACGGCACATCGGCCTCCTGTTCAGCGGGTATGCCACCGAAGCCGTCCACGCGTTCCGCGTAACGCGGAATTCCGATCTGACGCTGAACGAGGAAGAAGCCGAGGATCTCCTGCAGGAGCTCGAGAAGGAGCTTCGCAGGCGCCGCCGGGGGTTTCCCGTCCGCCTGGAAATCGAGAAGGGGATGCATCTGGACGCGCTGGAGCTGCTGAAGGACGAACTGGAGCTGGACGACGATCCGTACGAGATCGAAGGGCCGCTCGATTTGTCGTTCCTGTCCAAATTCGCCGGTTCGCTCGCCGGCTTCGATCATTTGCGCTACCCGAAAGCGGAGCCGGTTTATCCCGCGGAGTTCGACGACGAGGACGACATTCTGGCCGTCATCCGCGATCGCGACGTGCTCGTGTACCATCCTTACGAATCGTTCGAAGTCGTGAACGATTTTCTGATCGATGCCGCTGCGGATCCGGACGTGCTGGCGATCAAAATGACGCTGTACCGGGTGGACGCGCATTCCGTGCTCGTTCAGGCGTTAGTGAAAGCCGCGGAGTCTGGCAAGCAGGTGACCGTCGTCGTGGAGCTGAAAGCGCGGTTCGACGAGGAGCGCAACATCGCCTGGGCGCGGGTGCTGGAGAGGGCTGGCTGCCATGTCGTGTACGGGCTCGCAGGGCTGAAAACCCACGCGAAAGTCACGCTGGTCGTCCGCAGGGAAGACGGAACCTTGCGGCGGTACGTCCACGTCGGCACCGGCAATTACAACGAAAGCACGGCCAAGTTCTATACCGACGCGGGATTGTTCACTTGCCATCCCGATATCGGAGCGGACGCGTCGGCATTGTTCAACGAGATGACGGGGTATTCCACGCCTCACGACTGGAGAGCGTTCGCCGTGGCTCCGGACGCGCTTAAGCCGAAGTTGTTCGATCTCATTGACAGGGAGATCGAATATGCCCGGGCGGGACAGCCGGCGCGCATTACCGCGAAGATGAACTCGCTGTCCAACCAAGCCATGATCGACAAGCTGTACGAGGCCTCGCAGGCCGGCGTGACGATCGAGCTCATTGTCCGCGGCGTCTGCTGCCTGCGTCCGGGAGTTCCGGGCCTCAGCGAGAATATCCGGATCATCAGCATCGTCGACCGTTTCCTGGAGCATTCGCGCATCCTCTCGGTGGCGGCCGGAGGGGAAGAGGAAGTGTACATCACCAGCGCCGACTGGATGACGCGGAACCTGACGCGCCGGGTGGAGGTCATGTGCCCGGTTTACGACCGCAGTCTGCGCGCGATGCTGCTCAACTTGCTGAGGATCAATCTGAGCGATAACGTCAAAGCGCGGGAATTGAAGCCGGGAGGCGGCTATGAGCGGGTGAAGGGCGAGCTCGCGCCGCTCCGCAGCCAGTTTGAGCTCGCGGATATTCCGCTGTGGAAAACGGTTGGAGAGTATTTGTACGGAACGACGGTTAACGAACGTGAAGCACGGGGGTCAACCCCCAAATCTTCTTGAAATCCTTGGCGAGCGAGTCGACCTCCATCCGTTCCATCGACAGGGAATGCTGCGCCTCCGCGGTCAGGACGAGTTTGCCCCGGCCCGCTTCGGCATGCAGGTTCCGGATGGATTGCGACTCGCTTCGGTCAAGCGCCGCCGCGAGCTGAAGGATAGAGCCGAGCCTGGCGATCGAGTCAAAGTCCTCGTCTTCCAGCATCGAACGGTAGGGATTCAGATTCCGCTTTAAGGCGTTCAGGCCCCGGAAGGAAGCAATCCCGGCCGTCAGCAGGATTTCCCGGTGCGGCAGGCCGTACAAGTGCGTATGCATCAGCATGTAGAACGTATGGTCCGCGCAGTCGTTGAGATCGATCGCCGCCCCGATCTTGTACAGCCGCGCAGCCGCATCCAGCCAGACCTTGGCCCGACCGGGCAAGGTCTGGTCTTCGTTGAGGCGGTCCAGAACGGCGCACGCAAGCGCGCGGACCTGCTCCAGATGCTCCTGCGGCGCGGTGGGATACAGAGCGGTCAAGTTGCGAATGCTTTCTTCCAGTACCGGATTTTCCCTGTTTTCCTCCACCTTCGGGAGGCTTGTCTCAAAGAACAGACCGTCGCGGATGCCGGTTCCGCAAACGGCAAGCCGAGTGGAGCCCGTGTGCCGCATCACCGCCTTGAGAATGGCGAGTCCGGGAACGATGACGTCGGCGCGGTCCTTCGACAGTCCCGGGAGCTTGCGCCGCGCGGCAACGGTCATGCCGGCAAGCTTATCCAAAGCGGAGGAGAGCTCCGCGTCCGATTGTTCGAAACCGTGCACCTGGGGGAACGGATAATCCGTCTCCCGCTGCCGGAATTTCGCGAACGCCCGGGCGGTGCCGCCGAGTCCGATCAGCGGAAGCCCGGGATGGGAGGAAAGCCACTTTTTGGACGCCAGCAGCCGGTTCACGTCCCGCTCGATGCCCTCCAACGCGGAGGCGGGCACCGGTTCGTCTTCCAAACCGTACAGGCTGGACATGTTCACGGAGCCGACCGGAAACGAAACGGCGCCTTCCTTCTTGCGGCCGCGCAGCAGCGTGATTTCCGTGCTTCCGCCGCCGATGTCGACGACATAGCCGTCCGCCACGCCCAGCGTTCGGAGCATCGCTTGGCTGCCGTAATGCGCTTCTTCTTCCCCGGTGAGCACTTCGATGCGCAGACCGGTCGTCTCATGCAATCTCCGGATGACGTCCTCGCGGTTGCTTGCTGCGCGGACGGCCGCGGTGGCGACGGCCCGAATCCGCTGCGTTCCGTGCATCCTGCAGATGCGAAGATAATGATGGAGCACTTCGGTCAGCTCGGCCACGGCTTCGTCCGGAAGCCGTCCGTCCGGCAACAGCCTCCGGCTGAGGCGTGCGGCCCACCGGCCTTGGTCCACGATCCGCCGAGCTCCGCCCGCGGACAAACGGAACACGGCGAGCCGCACCGTATTGGAGCCGATATCGATAATTCCGGTCGTTTGAGTCGAATCCAAAAGGACACCTCCGAACGGGATGGATAAACAGTATAAGGCCTATTGTATCATTGCCGCGGGTTCGGGTAAAAGAACCTTTATGGTGCCGATAAAACATTTTGATGCGGCGTTCGGTTTCTTTCGATCCGAAAATCGTTTATCATGGAAAAAGGACTGAAAACATAGGAATATTTGCGTTTTGCGCGGTTTTTCGGAGTCTGGCGTCGTCTGGGCTCCCGCGCGGGCGGGAATCCTCCCCCGATCCGGCGGTTCCAACGATCTTTCCGCCGGCTTCGGCATTAACCGGATAAAGGAGAGAGATAACCATGACGGCTACCAAAGGTTTGGAAGGCATCGTCGCCGCTTCCTCGTCGATCAGCTCCATCATCGACGGCGTGCTGACGTATCGCGGCATCAACATCGACGAATTGGCGGAAAAGGCGTCCTTCGAAGAGGTCGCTTATTTGCTCTGGCACGGCAAACTCCCCACGAAAGCGGAATTGGACGGTTTGATTGCCCAACTGGGCGATTATGCGGCCATTCCGTCCGAGGTCATCTCCGGCATTCGCTTGTTCCCGAAAGGAAGCAACTCCATGGCGGCGCTCCGCTCGGCCGTCTCCAGCCTTGCCTTGTACGACAAAGAAGCGGACAACATGAACCGGGACGCGAATTTTCTCAAGGCGGTCAAGCTGCAAGCGCAGCTGCCGACGATCGTGGCCGCTTACGCCCGCATCCGCGAAGGCAAAGAGCCGGTCGCGCCGAAGAAAGGCGTCGGCATCGCGCACAATTTCCTCTACATGTTGACGGGGGAAGAGCCGGCCGATGTTGCCGTGCAAGCGATGGACAAGGCACTCGTGCTTCATGCGGACCATGAGCTGAACGCTTCCACCTTCGCCGCCCGCGTCACGGTGGCGACGCTGTCGGACATTTATTCCGGCGTCACCTCCGCGATCGGCGCCCTCAAGGGACCGCTGCACGGCGGCGCCAACGAAGCGGTCATGATCATGCTCGACGAAATCGGTTCTCCGGCGAACGTCGAATCTTACATCCAGAACAAGCTGAACAATAAAGAGAAAATCATGGGCTTCGGCCATCGGGTATACCGGAACGGCGACCCGCGGGCCAAACATCTGCAGGCGATGTCCCGTCAGCTCGGCGAGCTGAAGGGCAACATGACCCTGTACAATATGTCCGTGCAAATCGAAGAGCTCGTCACCGGGCAGAAGGGACTGAAGCCGAACGTCGACTTCTACTCCGCTTCGTGCTACACGATGCTCGGCATTCCGCGCGACCTGTTCACGCCGATTTTCGCGATCAGCCGGGTGTCCGGCTGGACGGCCCATATTCTCGAGCAATACGACGACAACCGGCTGATCCGTCCCCGCGCGGAGTACGTCGGTCCGGTCGACCAGCACTACGTGCCGATTTCCCAGAGGGGTTAATTCCAAGGCGCTCGTACCGGCGGTCCGACTTCTGTCACTTCCGGCAGAGGCGCGGAACGCCGGTTTCTTGGTGAATCCGTAAGTACTCGATCTACGAGTACCGATCCGATTCCCTTCGAATCGAACGTCTATCCGTCCAAGTAATAACGATTTCGTCGTCCCACTGTCAACAGAGAAAGTCGTTTTTAACGAGATCATATCAGAAATTTATAGGCGTGGAACTTATAAATCCTGAATGATCGATAAGGGACGGCGCAGCCATTGTCCTTACGAAAAATCGAATGGAGGCATTTTCGCATGAAACTTGAAAAATTCGCTGCACCCGCATCCGGACAACCCATTACGGTGACGAACGGCGTTCTGAACGTCCCGAACAATCCGATCATCCCCTTCATAGAAGGCGACGGCACCGGCCGCGACATCTGGCGCGCATCGCAGCGCGTTCTGGACGCGGCTGTCGAGAAAGCTTACAAAGGCGAGAAGAAAATCGCCTGGTACGAAGTGTTCGCCGGGGAGAAAGCGTTCAATACTTACGGCGAGTGGCTTCCGGCCGACACGCTGACCGCGATCCGCGAGTACATCATCGCCATCAAGGGACCGCTCACCACGCCGATCGGCGGCGGCATCCGCTCCCTGAACGTGGCGCTCCGCCAGGAGCTTGACCTGTACGTCTGCCTGCGTCCCGTACGTTATTTCCAAGGCGTGCCTTCCCCGGTCAAACGTCCCGAGCTCGTCGACATGGTTATTTTCCGCGAGAACACGGAAGACATCTACGCCGGCATCGAGTACCAAGCGGAGTCGGCCGACGCGAAGAAAGTGATCGAGTTCCTGCAGAAGGAAATGGGCGTCAAGAAGATCCGTTTCCCGGAAACGTCCGGCATCGGCATCAAGCCGGTTTCCTCCGACGGCTCGAAACGCCTCGTCCGCGCGGCGATCGAATACGCGGTCAAGCACAAGCGCAAATCCGTCACCATCGTGCATAAAGGCAACATCATGAAGTTCACGGAAGGCGCGTTCAAAAACTGGGGCTACGAAGTGGCCGAAACCGAGTTCGCGGACCAAACCTTCACCTGGGGACAATACGACAAAATCAAGGCCGAGCAAGGCGAAGAAGCGGCGAACGCGGCCCAGAAGGCTGCCCTGGACGCCGGCAAAATCCTCGTGAAGGACGCCATCGCCGACATCGCATTGCAGCAAGTGCTGACGCGTCCGACCGACTTCGACGTCATCGCGACGTTGAACCTGAACGGCGACTACCTGTCCGACGCCTTGGCCGCTCAAGTCGGCGGCATCGGCATCGCGCCGGGCGCCAACATCAACTACGTGACCGGGCATGCCATTTTCGAAGCGACCCACGGCACGGCTCCGAAATACGCGGACAAAGACGTCGTGAACCCGGGCTCCGTCATCCTGTCCGGCGTCATGATGTTCGAGCATCTGGGCTGGCTGGAAGCGGCGGATCTGATCTACAAAGGGATGGAAACGTCCATCAACAACAAAACGGTGACCTACGACTTCGCCCGCTTGATGGAAGGCGCCACCGAGGTCAAATGCTCTGCGTTCGCGGATCAAATTATCAATAACATGTAAGGGATTCGCCCACCTCCTAAGGGATTCGCCCACCCCCTAAGGGATTCGCCCACCCCCTAAGTCCCCCTCCCGCCTGGGAGGGGGATTCCGAGGCGCTCCGCCCTCTGGACACCCGGACTGAAAGACTCGACGTTCGGGAGACGAAGAAGGAGCTGAGGGGGTGCGGTGAGGTTTGGGAGTGCGTAGGTTTGGGACGTCAACGGTTGCCGCTTCGCTTAACCTTGTTGACGTGAAGAACGTATATCGTCAACGGTTGCCGCTTCGCTTAACCTTGCTGACGTGAAGAACGTATATCGTCAACGGTTGCCGCTTCGCTTAACCTTGCTGACGTGAAGAACATTGTACCGTCAACGGTTGCCGCTTCGCTAACCTTGTCGACGTGAAGAACGTATATCGTCAACGGTTGCCGCTTCGCTTAACCTTGTTGACGTGAAGAACGTATATCGTCAACGGTTGCCGCTTCGCTTAACCTTGTTGACGTGAAGAACGTATATCGTCAACGGTTACCGCTTCGCTTAACCTTGTTGACGTAAATCGCATAGACAGTCAACGGATTACTGCTGCGCATAACCTTGTTGACGAACGAATCAGGTGCCCCGTCAACGGTTATCGCTTCGCTTAACCTTGCTGACGGGGATTACTTGTATTAGATGCTGGCAATAATATTGCGGTTACATTCAAGGAGGGAAATCAAGAAATGGCCATTAAGCGTGCGAAGATTACGGTAATCGGGGCAGGGTTCACGGGAGCTACGACGGCGCTCATGCTGGCGCAGAAGGAGCTGGGGGATGTCGTTCTGCTCGATATCCCGCAGTTGGAGAACCCGACGAAAGGCAAGGCGCTCGACATGCTCGAGTCCACGCCGGTCCAAGGAGTTGACGCCCGAATCGTCGGCACGTCGAATTACGCGGATTCCGCGAATTCCGACGTCGTCATCATCACGGCGGGGATCGCGCGCAAGCCCGGCATGAGCCGCGACGATCTCGTCAATACGAACGCGGGGATCGTCAAATCCGTCTGCGAGCAAGTGAAGGCGACGAGCCCGAATGCTTACGTCATCATCCTGTCCAACCCGGTCGACGCGATGACATACGTGGCCTACAAGGCGCTTGGTTTCCCGAAAAACCGCGTCATCGGCCAATCCGGCGTGCTCGACACGGCGCGTTACAACACGTTCCTGGCCGAAGCCCTGAACGTATCGGTTGAAGACGTGCGCGGGGTCGTGCTCGGCGGCCACGGCGACGACATGGTACCGCTCGTCCGCTATACGACGATTGGAGGTATCCCGGTCGAGAAGCTGCTCCCCAAGGAGCGGATTGACGCCATTGTTCAGCGTACCCGCGTAGGAGGCGGAGAGATCGTCAATCTGCTCGGCAACGGCAGCGCCTACTATGCGCCGGCGGCATCGCTCGTTCAGATGACGGAAGCGATCCTGAAGGACAAGAAGCGCATCCTTCCGGTCATTGCGCTGCTGCAAGGCGAATACGGCTATGATAACCTGTTCATGGGCGTGCTGGCCGTACTCGGCGGCGACGGCATCGAGAAAATCATCGAAATCGATTTGACCGCGGAAGAGAAAGCGGCGCTGGAGAAGTCCGCACAATCCGTCCGCAACGTCATCAAAATCGTCGAGAACGCCTGATCGCACCTGGATCGTTAAAGCGTTCCGGTTCCCCTCAACGCTCCGGCTCCGATCGAATCGCGGGCCGGAGCGTTTTTTTGGCGTATATTGGGGATTGCGAGGACAAGCATCCAATCAATTCACGGGGTTGTCCCGTATATTGCATTGCTTCCCATTTTTCAACAGAGGTGATGCTACCGTGTCAGATTGTCAATGTCCGCAATGCCAGCAGCAGACGGTCGTCGACCCGCCCCAATACGTGTATCAAGATTACTACCACCCTCAACCGGTAACCGTCGTCCACCCGATCCAAGTCATCCGCCGGCATCATTGCGTTCCCTGCCCCCAGCATGTCTACGCGTATGGGGAACAAGACGTATGGTGCTCAAGCGTCGAGAATCGGCGCAAGCGTTCGTCCCGCAAATAATTCGGAAGCGTGCGCCTATCCTTAAGCCTTGGCCCTATAGCCAGGGCTTATTTTCTTTTTAAGACTCTTTTATCGTTCTGCCGGGGGACACAGCCCAAGCGGAGGCGCGGGAGGCATGCCCTGCGATCTTATAATGACCCACACCGCCAAAACCGCCAAAACAAAACCACCGCAATCGGCAACAACTTCCGCCAATTTTCCTGTCTTCAAATCTTCGGGAAAAAGCGTAAGAGCGATAATACTTTTATTTTCACCGACAGAGGCAATATTCCAATGATTAAGAACCAAAATGCAATTAATGCAGGTCAAGTCCAATATTGTGTGTAAAATCCCCGGCGGGTTGTCTAACGGATAGATACAACCTTGCTGGTTTGTTTTTCCTTAGCTCTCTTTTGTTCGTAGTAGTCGTTCATTTCAATGTACTTCTTC
>NZ_WJIB01000010.1 GCF_019400745.1 Cohnella sp. CFH 77786
ATGTGGGCAATGGAACTTGAAGACCGATCTGCGTTTTACAGGGCGCTGTAATCGCTAGAAAAACATACCTATCCTGCGAACGATGTAATTTTTGTGGGGCAGACTCCAGAATTAAGGGGCCTAGCCGAAAGCTCCTACTAATTTTGAAAAAAACGCCATATTTTGATGATTAGTAAGAAAGGTGCCCACTAATTAGCGTCAATCGCGCCCATTTCGGCAAAAACGCCAAAATTAGTGGGAGCTTTTCCCTGTAATTTAGTTTGCCGATGGATATTGCGAAAAAAGTGGGAGGTTTTCCCGCTAAAATACTTCTCTTGATGTGTTATGAGAATTTGCAGGATGCGAAAGATTGCGATCGTGCCGTCACTCCCAGCGTCGTCGTGTTAGAGTGCGCGGTTATTGACTATGCACGGCTCCATGTCCCTGATCCTGCTGTATCCAGGGTCCAAGTTTTATATTGAGCAATGGTGTAGACGCCATCTTCAGATAGAGACCACGAGATACCATCAAGTTTCCCTTCCCGCTCATCGGCGATCGGCGTCCAATCCTTGCCTCCATCCTGAGTGATGTAAATAAGCGATTTATTTGACTCCGGTCGCGTGACGAGAAAGCCCTTATCCGCTGAAATGAATAGTGGCGGGAATACATACAGTTGCGCTTCTCGAAATTCCATAGGTACGCTTAACCGCGTTTCTTTCCAAGTATATCCGCCGTCCGTGGTCGTAAACAATCCGATCTTTCCTTCCCACGGGGCGTTCGTCGTCATCCAGCCCCTCAACTCACTGGTAAAGACGATCCCCGATTTCACGCCGCCCGGCAAGGAACTCCCCGCCTTGTCCGAGCTGGCAATTACCGTCCATGTCCGTCCTCCATCGGCCGATTTATACAAAATCATGTCCTCGTGAAACATTCCGTAAAATTGATACGAGGCTTTCCATCCGATTTTGTCGTTTAGAAAAAAAGTTTCCTCTCTCTCGTTTGCCGGCTCTTCGCTTGGTGACTCGGTCGGGCCCGTTTCCAACCCTTCGGAATTTGTTGTTTGGGAACTCGCCGCGACAGCTCCGTTGCTGATTGAGACGGTTCAGCACGCTCTTTATCGTTCACACGGCACCCCGATAACACTACCATGACAGCTGTTATGGCCAGAATGGCGCTTCTGCTTTTCATTCTGCAAGCCACCTCGTCTCCAGGTGTAACCCAAAAGATTCAATCGAACATTAGACGAGAATGACCAAGACGAAGTTAAATGAAACCGGCTCGTTCCGATTGTAAAAAGGAAGACCTTACAGAAGAAGATCACCCTCCACCTGACCTAGAAGGCCAAGTAGAGGGTGATGGTCGATTAATAGCGAAAGTGAGCGGTGATAAAAGGACTGCCTCGCGGGAATCGCCCTCTTCATTCCAAAGGCATGCCAGCCGCTTTCCGGATTTCGTTCGCCAATCGGTGGAACTCGTCCTTGTCGTCCTGCGTCGTCGCCGCATTCCATGCCGCTTGCAGGAAACGGATGATTTTGATCGCGTCGTCCTTGCTCATTTGCGGAACCTCCTCATCATCCTTCAAACTCCACCAGCCTTCGTTGCCGTAAGACTTGTTCAAATCCACCGCGACCCCGGCGACCCGGACGTCGTTCCGGTATTGGTACACGTTGGCTTTATCGCTTTTCTTGCCTCGGCTCCAGGCGTACGTCTGCCAGAAATGCGCGCACGCCCTTCGCTTGGCCATTTCCTCCACGACGGCATACGAGCCGTACACGCCGGCATTGTAACCGGGGATCTGCGCCGCCGCCGTTCGAAGATACGCTTCGATCTCGTCGTAATCGCTCGGCCCCGCGTCGTAGTCCACGGCGAAATAGATCGCCGTCCCTTCCGGTTGGCCAATCGCTTTCGCTTCCCGAAGAGCGGATGCGCCGTCGACTTGCCCGGACGGAGAACCCCCGGCAGGACGGTTGGCCGTCGTCTCGTAGACCGAGATGATCTGCATGCCGGCCTCCGTGATCGCCTCCGCCTCGGATCGGGTCAACCTCTTCCAAGCGTAGGAGGACGGGACCAGGTAACGCGCGGCAAACCGGTATCCGGCATCGGCGAGAGCTTTCGCCGACTTGGCGTTCAAGGGCGTGGCGCAATCGATTCCTTCAGCCATCGGACATCACTCGCTTTCCTTGGCTTCACTACATGTCTCCTTTATATTCGATGTTCCTTCTTCGCTCAAGGTGTCGGCTGGAAAATTTTATGTGTTATGGTTTCGTTTTTTGGTGAAATGGTAGAGTCCGGACGCCGTCAGACCGATAACCGAAATCGTCGTCAACGTCTGCTGGGTGGAGGCAGGGACCAACACGAACACGGTTGCGACCGCCAGGCTGAGCAGATGGTTGTAACGGCTGGGGACCTGAAACTCTTTGGCAATTCCAACATATGCAGCGACGATTGGGGCAAGAAGCGCGACCTGTTCGGTCAGCCGGTTGAGATCGTCCATTCGGATCATCCTCCTCTGAGGTTGGCGAGTATGGCCACCGCGGCGGCGAGGATCGCCCCCACCACCGTGCGCCAAAGCCACCGCTGGTTATCGGCGATTTCGTCGATCCGGTGATGCGCCGACTTCGCCGCTTGCGCCGCCTGCAGTGCCGCCTCTCTCGCCGTCTCCGCCGTTTCCCGCACGTCCGTCATCGCATCGATTTTCGTCTCCAAACGAACGACGCGCTCCCGGATCTCCGAGAGCACGCGTGCTTCTTCGCTGGTGGGCAAGGGGGTCACCTCCAATTAAGAAGGTCCCGAGGGGACCTGTGGTTTGTAATAAAAATAGCAAATAAGGGTCTCTATTCGTAAAAATACAATGTAGGCTGTGGGGTCGTTTCATCCAAGTATTGTTCGTACTGGGCTTTCCATAATGTGTCTTGATTCTTTTCGATCAAATAGCGAAATGGTTCGCGCACTTTACTGACGGGGTATTTGTACGTACGGCACATTTTGAACCAATACCCTTGATCGTTCTCGTTCCAGATAGGGTCGTTGTACGGGTACATCTTAGACACCTCCTTCCAGCGTTGTTATTCTGGCGGTTAAGTCCGCGATTGCCGCTGCCTGTTGTTCGATCGTCGCGACTTGGGAATTTACGGTCTCTTGGAGTACAAGTACAAGCTCTAGCGTGTAATCGTCAATGCCCTTCATCCCCTGGGTGCGTTCCTCGATCGTCGTGATCTGTTGCAGCGTGAAGTCCTGGACGTCCTGCATCCCGAGCGTCCGAACGTCTAGCTGGTCGGCGCGGATCTCGATCGGGGACTTCGGTGTTGGCGTGTTTTTGATCGCGTCGATCTCCTCCGGAGTCAATGCTTCGGTCCACTCCTCCGCTTCGAAGTCCCACTTGTGCTTGTAAATTTGTACTTCCTCGGGTGGTTTCTTGGCGACGAGATACCCTACAAGAATCAATTCTTCCGAGTTTTCCGGGTCCGGTTCGTACCTTTCCGTAATGTCAGGGGCGTCGTCCGCGACCAGTTCGACGTCTACGACGTTGCCGGTCAAGTCTACTTTGAGTGCTTCTTTCACGGTTCAACCCTCCTTATTGTTCTGCTAAGAATGTGATGCCCTCGAACGAAAGATAAACATTGCCCGAGTTTATTGATAACGAGACCGCGCCGCTTGTACTAATTGCAAGTTCGATAGATTTAATAGTTGATCCGTCATAATTTAGCGCTCCAAACGCTAAGTTCAACGAAGGTCTATACCCTTTCGGAAGATAAAAAAGAATAGTACCGGGGCTAACTGTTCCAGATTTAATAAGACCCCTCAAATGAACTATGCCAAGTTCATCTTTGAAATATTGGGCTGTTGGATATGATAAAGCATATGCAACCCACCCATTAAGCAACAACGGCGCAATCCATTGGGGCTGTTGCTTCCCGGCCTTTACATTCCGCAAAACGGAAATCTCCGTCCGCGCTTCCGTCAGCCCCCGCGCCAAACTGTCCACCGTTTCCTTGATGTTAGGCGCGTATTCGGCGGTTACGGACTGAGGAGCGATGCCAAGCGCGTAGGTGTCGAGAGCGAGATAGGTAACGGAATAAGCGGCTGTTTGGTCGAATGTACTTACGGGGTAACGGAGATACACTTTACCGTAAGCATTCGAAGCGAATATTTTCGTCCATCCCTTGTCCGCTGTTTGATTCCGATAAACCCCAAGAAAATCCAAGGTTCTATACTTGGTTTCAGAACCGGCACCATGAGCATATTTGCTACCATCAATTGAGATTAGATAAAATGCACCATCTGATTTAGGTTTCGCCGTTTCCCGAACCACAACGCCCGTACCAACTTCAATCTTATTCGGGCCGTCGTGGACAAACAATTCGCCTTCATATGAGACGTATTCCGTGACGCTTTGGGCGAATTGGTACATGAGGCGGTAGGGTTTATAGCCTCCATACGTGGACATTTGTGTAGGCAAAGTAGTCGTGTTTGTCCCACTTGTAATTCCTCTTGCTAGTTGTTCGCACCAACCCTTAGTGCCTGTACCGTTGTACGGTAAACCAGTACTCAAATCCATCATAAACCAGCCGTAGAAATACGCCTGAATCTCTGCGGCTGTCGGTGTATACGATTCGCCCCAACCGCTGTCTGTGTCGGCGATAGTGATATACAACGTAGACGCAGCACCATCACTTGCACAGTCTGCGGATGTGTTTGTTGGTCCGATAGCAAGTATTTTCCCATCGAATTTCGTTACTGTAATCTTGCCCGATGCGGACGTATAGTTGGGGATTGCATCACCCCAATTAACGCGCTTAAATCCAGTAAAATCTGCGGATAAAGCCCAATTCAGACTTCCATCCAGCGTCATTTCCCGGAACCGTCTCGTCGCATACGGTTTGCCCTCTCCGTCAAGTTCCAGCTTGTCCGCAACGCTTCCGTCAACATTCGACCGTATCTGTGCGTCCGGCAGATACAGATAGGACGATTGTTGCGGTTCGAATGTAATGGCCGTGGAACCGATGTTCAGCATAGGCTGATTCCACGTGAACGTTCCGGCGTCAGTAGAAAGAAGAAAGGCTTCAACTAATATAAACTTGGTTGTCGCGCTTGTGGTAAATGTATCCTGTACCGTAACATCCTTTATCATCGCAAACGACGAACCATCGGCGGACTCATATACACGCATACGCGCACCGCCTGGATTGATAGAATATGTTGTACTTGGGACAGCCGGAATACTTGGAGGGGTAGATGACTCGGCTGAACCGGATGTCTTGGTATGCGTCAACTTGTACGAATCAAGGATTACCGCATTCGCGTGAATCCTCGTCCACTCCGAATACGGCGGCAAAAGATTCTTCCCCGGATTCCGCACATAGACCGCGTTGACATGCTTCATGTCGTCAACGTAAGGGTAATTTGTAGAGATATACGTTAGAGCATTGGCGGTAGTCATGCCGTTAATATTCGCACTTTCAGACGCAGTAATCTCATAAACGCGCAGACCGTCAACGTAGCCGATGCTACCGGAAGGTCCGCTAACAACCACGTTAAGAAGTGCGTTTCCAGACGCCGCCGTCCATTGACCCGCCTTATATGAAAGCGTAAACGCCGTTGTCCCTGTCACGGCGTTCGCGGAAATATTGCCGCCAATGTTAATTTGCGTACTCGTACCGGTTCCGTGTTTAACGTAACCAACGAGTAAGTAGTATGAGTTTTGCGTCATGTATACGGGCAAACTCGTGTTTCCGTTTGTTCCGGTCGTTGTAATCTTGATACCGTTCGTACCGAGTACAAAGTTAACTGTATCAAGCGATACCGTTGCATTCGCAAGCAACCACGGCGTCGTTGATTCGCAATTCCCGTTACGCCCCAACAAGTTAACCAACGTCCGCCCCGTCATTTTCACGTTACGGACGCGGGATTTTCGGGATCCCGTGATGATCTGCACGCCTGGAGTCAGAGAAATGGTATTCGGAGCCTTAGCAACAAGTTCACCCCCAACTTTTGAATCAATCACGTCGAGCGGGTCATTTATTTGCTGCTGAATATTAAAATACTCGTTTCCTTCCGTTGCCGGGTCCCTCTTAAAAAGACCCAGGTTCGGCGTTGTCGTGGACATTGAAAGCCCTCCTTAAACAGGAATAAACGGCGCGAAATCAGTCAATTTGTGTGACTGAATTTCGTTTATCGTCATGGCCTGTACTTGATTGATTACCAAGTACTTATACTCGTAGTTCACCGATAAATGAGCAGGCTTGATCTCTTCGACCGCTCGCTTCAAGTCATCCAAATTCGGGGGCACGCCCAAAGTATCGATAAACTTGATCGTAAATCGATATTCCCCCGGTTTATAAGCGACATCAACCGTGCCGCCATCATAGGCTTCGGCCACCGATTTGATGAGACTTACCGTGACAGTCCCGATACCGCGAATTTTCGATAGGACAACGCTTCGCCGCTGCTCCACCGGCTTCGCCGGATCAATGGCGATGCCGAGTTCCCGCTCCCAAACATCGAGCCCCCAGGTGGCGGTCGAGACAAAATATTGCGCCAACGTCTCATCTAAAGCCTGCCGGAGCATGTCCAGCTCCATCCCTTGCGCGTACATCACCGAGTTCATGATCCGTGACGTCGAGTAGTAGCCGGGGAGGTTGCCCATCATCCTCTGGCCGTGCTCACTGGCCAACGCTAGCTCGGACATCCCCGAAACTTGCTCGCCGGCCATCGCCAACTCTGTCATACTCGAACCGATTCCCCTCGCCAACAAAACCTCAGCCATTCACGCTCACCGTCCCAAGAACTGCGACTTGGCCGACCTGCATTTCGACGTTGTTTTCGCCGCCATTGACCGTCAGGTTCGAATAATCGACGATCGACGGAAGGTCGAGCAAGATCGCGGCGATCCGGCTGTAGCGAACGACAGGTTCGGCGAAAGCCAACTGCTTCAGATAGGCCCTCACGCCGGACTCAATCGCCCCTCGCACATCGCTCAAATTCGCCCCGCTTGCCAATGTGAGCTTCACGCTGATATTGATCGGCACCTCTACGGCAGCAGCCACGGTAACTGTCGCGCCGATCGGCGCCTTGCCTTCCCCTAAACCCGGACTAGGCGAAATATAAGCCTGTACCGCGTCCACGACCGCCGCGCCCGGAGCGCGCTTCTCCGTATCCACCACGTAGACCTTCACGGTTCCGGGGCCGTTCCACAGCGGCTGGACGAGAGCGCCGCCGACTCCCGGCACCTCAAGCGCCCACTGGAGATAGTCCGCTTTGTTGCCGCTCGTGCCCGGTTGACGGACCTTCACCAGATACCTCGCGAGCAGCGACTCATCGCTCTCGGCTTCCGCTCCACCTACCGTATCCGACGAATTCGTCACACCCGTCACACCTGCAACGGCATCGACCAGCACATTGATGGAGCCCGCAGGGACATTCCCACTCGAACCGGCATCCACCGCCGTAATCGGTACGATCACGCTCCCAAGCTCACCCACCATGCCATTTTCCATCGTTTCGAACTCGATCGAGGGCGAAGCCGTCACGGCATCCGCGGGCGTCGCGAGCCGTGTCCCCGCCGGAACCACCGTCCCCGCGGCACCCGTCACCCTCGCCTGCCCCGTCGCTTTGACCGCTGGCCGCCTCGCCACCCCGCGCTCCTCGCACCGGAGATCCAAATACTCCCCGAACGTCGTCGACGCGAACCCCCTCCGCAGCACTTCCTGCGCCCAAAGAGAGGCCCCATAGAGTTCGAAAGCAACGGGAGAGAGCGAATCCCAAATAAAAGAACCCTCCGCTTTGTCCACGTCGGAGGGCACGCGCTCCAGCATCCGCAGTCGGATGATGTCTTCCGTCAAACCATTCAAATAATCCGGCAGCGACATGTTATCCGTTCACCACGCTTCCTGTAATAACTCCGGCTTCATCCCGGACGTTCGTTATCGTGCACGAGAAGTAGCATTGATCCGCCTCCCAGCGGAAAACGAACCCCTCCACCCCTGCCGTCCGCGGATCGTTCATCAGCGTCTCGGTCGTAATCCGGCGGATCTCGCTTTCCAACGCGGAGCGCGACAACCCGCTGCCGATCAACCCGTCGAACTCCTGGCCGTGGTCGCGGGAATAGATCAAATAGCGGTACCGCTCGGTCTGCAAAGCTTTACGGCACCATTCCAGCCAGGCCTCCGTGTCCTCGGCGACGGCAATTTTCCCCGTAGGCGTCAACACGAATTCCCCCGCCTCGTAATCAAACCGCCAGCTGCGGCCGAACGTTACCGAACTGCCGGCAGCCGCCGCCTGATCCTCCGACTCCACAGACCCCGTCGTTTCCGGAAACAAATTAGCCACCCGAGCCCACCACCTTGCACAGTACTACGGCATCCCTGCCGCCATTGACGGGTACGGCCAGCACCCGGTCCCCCGCCTTCAAACCGGACTGCCAGTTCAACCGCACGTCTTCGACCTCCGCCTCCTCGAAATCGAACCGCGTTCTCGGCCCGGGCACCGCCCCTCCTTGGGGAACGCCCTCCCCGTCAACAGGAGACGTCATCGTCCCGACCAGGGAAAACGCCGGAAAATGAAGCTTCGCCGTCCAGTCCGCCACGAGGTAATCCGGGATTTCGTATTTGAACGAATCGAGCTTCAGCCCCGACCCGGTAATCGTGCCGAGCTCCGACGGCAGGCCGGATACCGCTTTGGCCGCCATGCCGCTCAGCCTCGTTTCCAACGTCGCAGCCAGCTTTTTGAAAGGATCAGCCAAAATAATCCCTCCTCACCTTGTCCTCGGCCGCAAGCTCCAGCTCCATATGCCCGGGTTCCCCCAGCCGATGATTCACATGCTTAACGATTAAGGGCATTTGATTCAAAATGACGCGATCCCCCGCCCGAATGGCGTTGATGTCCGGAGCGGTGACCGAGAACGTCTCCTGCAGGCCGAGAAGAAGCTTGCGCGCGGCGGCTTTCGCTTCTCCGGGCGTTTGGATGGCGCAATCCTGAACGATTTTCTGCAGCGTTCCGTATTTCGCCGTATCCTTCTTTTCCACCGCCAGAACGTTGGACAGCTTCTTTTCGTCGGAGGCAGCTCCCAAAACTTTAACCTGCGTCACGGCCCCCTCCAGCGTCCTCGTCTGCGCGACCTGCTCCACCATTTCCAATCCCCAGACCGTTGCGTTGCTCCCCAGCTTCACCAATCCGAGGCCGGCCGGGGTCATCCGCGCCCGAAACATGTCCCCGCCTTTGTCCACCGTCTCCTTCAAATCCTCCAAAATCATGGACATGATGGACTGGGCGCGTTTGATGTTACGGGACAGCTTAATCGAGGTATCCGCCACGCTCCCGACGGGGATACCCCATTCCTTCGCATAAACGCGCAGCCGCTGAGAGGCTGTCTGGCCCGCGGGCATCAGCTTTTCGTCCTCCGATTTGGCCAGATAGATGCTTCTGTCATACACGGTAACGCTGAGATGCTTACTCCCGCTATTGTCACTCTGGCATTCCCAGACGATGCCGGGGTGAAGCAGCGCTGCCGTGCCCGTCCCGCCGTAGGGCGTACCCGAAATGCGGATGCTTTGTCCCGGAGCAATGGCCGGAAGCCGTTCCGTGACCAGCAATCGAAGGTTCGCGCGGTACGCGATCTCCTCCAGGGACTCTTCCAACGAGATCTCTTCCACGAAATCGCTGATATCGAATTTGTCTCCCAAAATGACTTCGCAGCTCACGGCATCACCAGCTTTTGCCCGGGTTTGATGAGGCTCGGATTCGGTCCGATGACGGCTTTGTTCCGGTCGTAAATCGACTTCCACTTGCCGCTGTCCCCGAGCTGGAGCTTCGCGATCGCCCAAAGGGTATCGCCCGATTTAACCGTATATACTTTGGGTACCGGCTTAGGGTCGGAGCGCGTGTTCGTCCCTTTTTTACCGGCTGGCTTGGCTCTCATCTCCCGATAGGTCCGGAACGTAACGTCAAAATAAACGTCCCCCGGTTCCCCGCCTTTGAAGGTGGAACTGTGCGAGGAGAGCGTGACCAGTACATTGACTGCCGTCTCGGAAACGATGAGCTGCACGGGTTCCCGGCTGTTCATTAACGCCGTTAATCGGTTCATGGCTTCTTGCGGATCCGGATGATTGCCGCCACACATGCAATAACTCTCGTCATGCACCTTGGGAAAAAAAGAAGAGAAGGCGATCTCCCTCACCTTCTCCCGCTGCGGGACGTCGACTTCCCCTACGGATAACAGATTCACCGTCTCGAATTGCTTGTCCCGCCGGATCGTGATTTCCTCCGGATTCACGGGAAAAACGAACGCTTCTCCCGACGGGTAACGCAGCGAAATGTCCAACTTGGATCACCCTCTTTCTTCGCGGGTACGCGCGGTATGGAATCAGGCTCTGTTCTCCATCGCTTGTTGAATGGAAGCCGCGATTTTGCTTCCGATGAGGGCGGAAATTTCATCATAGTTCAGCTTGTCCTCCACGGTCAGCTGAACGGCGCCGGTCGGCAGATTCACGTTGATGGACACCGCGCCGGCAGCGGTCACGTGTTGCGACCCGGGTAGCTGTCTAGAAAGTGGTGCGGCACCAGGTAGGGCAGCTTGCGCCGTAGCCGTGGGAAGAGGCATGATCGACGGTGGCGTCGGCGGCGGGACGACTTCCTCTTTCTTTTTCTTCTTGCGGCCGAAACCAAGGAAACTCTTCAGTTTGTCGCTTGCCTTGCCGAGCTTTTCGCCGACGAACTCCCCAACGGAGCTTCCGGCCAGACCTCCAATCGCGCCGCCGATCAAAGTACCTACCCCAGGCAGTATCGCAGTACCGATCGCCGCCCCGGCTGCTGCACCACCCCAGCCTCCAAGCGCGCTTCCGATGGCCCGATTCCGTTCTTTTCCGGGCTTGGCGGTAGCTATGTTTGCAATATCTGAAATGACTGATAAAGGACGGAAAGCTTTGCCTGCCAGAGAGGAAGCAGACCCTAGATATGGCGCTCCACTTGCCAATTTCGAATATTGGTTTGACCTCTTCAGCGCTGAAGCAGCTGAATCTGATTTTAACCCTCGTGTAGGTAAATAGCCCATTGTCGGATTGTTAGATCCGAAGATGCTAGCTAACAACTTCTTTCCAGCATTTAGTATCTTGTTGCCTTTCTTTCCGACATCTGGTGCTGAAGTTTTTGAGGAAAGCGGATTTCCATCTGCATCGACTAATGATTGAGGTTTATTTTGCGATCCAGAAAGGATACTCCTTCTTTCAGCTACAGCGCTCCCGCTACCAGTCGAACCACCAGTTGGATGAGAACTCGAGGTATTAGATCCTTTGCGTTTTATTAACCTATCGGTTACGAGATTCGCTGCTATACCTGAGATGGTTCCACTAATAATGTTTGACCCTAAATCAACAAACTTTTCTCCCCAGTTGATCCCATCGCCAGAATCGCCACCATTAACATTCACATTCACAGTAATCGCCTCTAGCGAATCTTTCGCTTTTTTCGCGATCTTGTCCGTATCAAAAGCCGTAAGAAAAGCTTCTGTGAATGCCGCTCCGGCTTCCGCTCCCTTAGCCGTGAAAGATTGCTGGACAGCCGATGGTTCGGTTTCCACCGGCCAAACTTTTGACGTCATTTCGACCAAACGAGACTTCATTAGGTCTAACGAAGCGACCATTTGATTCGCCATCAACTGAACCACGGGGCTGATGCGCATTCGGTTGAACAACTTGCTCCGTTTCTCAAGTTGCATCATATACCGTTCCAACGCTTGAAGTCCCATCTGTGTCTGGACCAATCCGCTCGAATCGATCGACAGCTCAGCAACCTCTCCCGCCATCTCCTCAACCTCCCTTCAACCCGGCTTGCGCCCGTTCGGCTTCCCACTCGAGCTCCATGCTCGCCATCAGGAAAAGCTGCTCCCCGCGAGGGAGCAGCCAGAACTCTCCGGGGCGCAGGTGATGGCGGACCCAGACGGCATGCAGCATGCCGGCGAGCGCCCCGGATCGGATCAGTTTTTTACGTCTTCCAGCTCCGTGTTGAAGCCGGACAGGTCAAGCACGACGTCGCCGAGCGCCGACAACTCGCCCGCAAGCAGCAGCCGTTTGATCGCTTCCTCCGGCCCGCTCGCTCCGTATTTCGCCAGCAGCTTCGGATCCCCCCAGTTGGGGCTGACCGTCGAAGCCGCGATGAGCGACACGTTGAACAGCTCCTCGTCGAGCCGCTCCGTCGTTTGTCCGCGCCGTTCCTTCCGTTCCGTGGAACGCTCGCGGATGCTGAACACCTGCTTGCCCGTCAGGCCGCGCAGGCGGACCGGGATGTTCAGCCGCTCCAGCCGCACCGTGCGATCCGGCACAGCGTCGGCATCGAGCAGCCGCTGCAAAATTTGTTCTTCCGTCAATTGCTCCATATCCACGCTTATTTCCTCCTCCTTCGCTTCTCTTTAGCCGTGAGACTCAGCCAACAGCCGTTTGCCGTGAACCTTCTGCCTTCTGCGTTCTGCTATTAGCAGACTGCCGTCAACCGCCCGTCGGCCGTCAACCGGCCACGATCGGATCCAGCAGCTCGTAGCCTTCGAAAGTGAAAGCCGTCTCCTCCGCGACTTCTTCTCCCGCCGTCCAGTTGGCGAGCTGGATCTTATCCGCCACGCAGTTCATGAGCCGGATGCGCTCGAAGCCGTACGCCTCCGGGTCGGACAGCTTGTTGATGATCTCGAATTTGGCGAACCCTCTCGAAATCATGTCGCTGGTCACCTTGTACCCGCTCATCGTGCCGGTGCCTTTCTTCGCGCCGAGCTTGTGCGTCGTCCATTCCTTGCCCGAGAGCTTCAGCTCCCGCTTCTCCACCTCGACCGACGCCTCGAGTTTGTTGATGTTCGTCTGCCAAACCCCGTCGATGAATACTTGCCCGTACGTGCCGAGAATCGCTCTGGTCGGATCCATCATGTCCGCTCCTCCCCCTTGTCCTTATCGCACCACGAAGGTGCTGAAAATTTGTTCCATGACATCCGTGAGCCGGGCTTCCCATTTCAGGAATACCTGGTCCGGCTCCGGCGTCTGGTCCGGATCGACGAAGACGTCGTAGCCGTCGGCTTCGATCACGCCCGCTTGGGCCAGCGTCTGCAGATACTGCTTGCAGGCACCGATCAGCGCCAGGCGGCCTTCCTCGGTGTTGTTCACTTTGCCGATATAGCTCTCTTCCGCGGTCCGCTGAAGGTCGGCGTTGATGCTGTCCATGACGCGGACCGTGCGGATTTTCTTCCAGGCGTTGTTCTGTCCGGCGCGCGGAGCCTGCAGGCTGTTGATGCCCCGCAGCGCCTTCACCTGCCGCCCGTCATGGACGAGCAGGAACACGCCCCCGCGGACCGCTTGTTCCTGCTCGGCGCGCGTCCAGCGCCGGGTTACGTCTTCGAACGGCGTAGCCGCATAGGTAGCGGAAGCGTTCAAGGCTTGTCCGGCGATCAATCCGGCTGCGTACGCGGACAATTGCGCGGAGCTGTAGCTCTCGCCGCCCAGACGCGCTCCCGTCCCCAAGCTCACGATGCCTTCGTGGTTGAAACCCGCGCTGCGGGCAACGGCCTTCGCCACCGCGTCCGTCGCCGCGTCATCCGCCGCGGACCCGCCCAGAACGGCGATGACGCCCTTGCCTTCTCCGCGGATACGCGCGATCCATGCCACGAGGCTGGCCTGCAGCGATGCGTCCGACACTCCGTCCAGCGCGAAAGCGTCGAACTGCTGCGTCTCGAACGCCGCGAACGCGTCGACGTAGTCGGAATTGGCCAGTCCGGCCACACCGGAATCGCCCCCCGCCATCGAGACGCCCGTGACGTTCGCCAAAGCTCCGTTCCCGTCGGCCAGCTTCTCCGCCCGGATCCACACGTTGCCGGAGTCGGCGTTCACCGCGTCGACCGCGTTCTGGATCGACCCGCCGGCGAACGTAAACGTCCGAAGGAGCGTCGTGCCTTCGTGCAGGCGCAGGTCTTTCTTCGTCGCGTCCACCGGGTTCGACTGCACGGTGAGCCGGAATGCGTTACCGCGAGCACCCGGGTACAAGGCTGTCACCTTGAGTACGTTCGCGGGCGTAGCGCCGGTATCTTGAAGCGTTGCGGACGAAGCCGCCGCGTTGCCGTCCGCCAGCCGATACGCCAGCACTTTGCGGGCGCCGCCCAGCAGCGCCAGCCGCAAAGCCGCATAAGCTGTCGCTCCATCCGTGCCGTCCCGCGTGAACGCATTCGCCGCGCCCGCTTCGTCCGTCACTTCGACGAACTGCTTGACGGGGCCCCAATGCGCTTTCACCGGAACCGCAATAACGCCCCTCGATCCCGGCTGGACCGCCGCGGCCGCCGCCGCTTGAAATGCCATATAGAAACCGGGCAACACCGGTTTGTCCGTCTGACTCCAAGTTCCTCCCGCCATGTTACATCACCTTCCGTTTCATGAATGTAGACACGAAGCCGCGGGCTTCGTCCAAGGTCAATTCCGTTTCCCTTACGCCGTGCAGCGCCCCGGCGAGCGCTTCCGGCTTCACGCCGAACAGCGCCTCCGCGTAGGTCGCCAGCTCTTCCCGGGTGTATTTCTCCCCGCCGGCTCCCGTTTTCTTCCCTGCCATCGTAAGCTCACCCCATGATCTTAAGTATGAATGCCGTGAATGCCCACTTTCCTCATCAGCGGGGCCGCCCCCGCCGTCCGGCTCATCCTCCGGGACAACGCGACCTCCACTTGCCCGGCGGTCAAGCCGTCGGCTTCCAGGTTCGCCTGGATTTCCGCAACCTTCAAATAAATCCGCCCTACGGAATCGAGCGCGATCTTCGTTCCGGCTTGCAGCCGTCCCGCCGCTTCGAATACGGCGGCCGCCTCCCCGTTCGCGGTCGGTCCGAGAAAATGCCCGACGATTCGCTTCCGCATCTCGTACGCGGCCGAACCGAGCTCCCGCGTTTCCGCGGCTTGGATTCTCCACAACACCGCAGGCCTCGCCAAATTCGGCGGCCAGACGCCCAGATGAACGCGCCACCCGCCGCCCAGCCAAGCTTCGGACCAGCGTCCCAGCGCGGTCAACCAGACGTCGGCCGGCAACGTTTCCGCGGCCGAATGGTCCGGAATCCCCCAAATCGCGAAGCGGATTCCCCTCGTAATGGCCGTTTTCGCCTCGTCCAGCCTGTCGCCGTCCACCGTCCCCCGGTAGCGGCACACGAACGTTTCTCCCGTCACCGCATCCGACAACGATTGCCCGTCCAACGCTTGGACGATCGCGCCGACCAGCCCGTCCACTTGTCCGAACCCGGCCCCCGCCTGCGAATAGGGCCAAATTTCGTACGTTCTCCGGATCCCCGACCAGGCGTTCTCGACGGCGTCCGGTCCCTGAACGATGACCACATACGGCGTTTGCGCCGCCGATACGTCCTCGTGCATCTCGAACGCTTGTCCGTTCAGCGCCGGGATCGCCTCGCGCAACCGCTGCCGAATCGCTTCTCTCATCCTCTCACCTCCCCGCTTCCAAACTGGCCTTGCATCCCTAGGTGGCAATCGTATGACAAACCTCATCCAACCCGGCACTCTCCCTCGACCGCCAACAAAATCTTCCTCTGCGCACGGGTCATGTACGTACCTACGCTCGATTTGCTGATGCCCAGCAGTCCGGCGATTTCGGCGAACGTGAAGCACTCGCCGTGCGCAAGCACGTAACAGTCCCGCTCCCTCTCCGTCAGGACGCCAAGCACGCGCTCCAGCCGTTCGCGGAATTCCTCCTGATCGGAGGGGATACTCTCCGTCTGCCGCGCGGCTGCCTGCATCGCCTGCATCCGGGACGGGTCCGTCAAGACCTCCCTCTGGTAACCGGCCCTTCTCTCAATGCCCCTTCGGTTTCCCGGCATTCTCCCCGTTTCCAGCCATTCGATGATATAGGAGCAGCTCGCGATCATCTCCATGATCCATTTGCGGTCTTGTTCCAATGCCAACAGCCGATTCATGTCCTCCATCGTGCGGACCGGCTCCATCGCCGAAATTTTCACGGTTAAATCGCTCGCGATCCGCAGCAGGGAACGGCGGGTTTCCAAATAATTCTCCAAACTGGCGGGGCCAAGATCGACAATACGGTTCAAGTTCATGTCTCCACACTCCCTTGCTCACATTTTTACCGTTTTGGTAAACGCGCTCGACGACTCTCCTACATCCTGCGCAAAAAGATCCCCTCATCGAGCGAAGTGTTTTACCATAACGGTAATATACCATGATCCTAGCGGATGATATTTCCAAAGTCAATGATAAAATTTCCAAAACGGCAAAACATGATCTTTACCGCAACGACAACTTTGCTATAATAGAATCATCCGATACCGAAAAGGAAGATCGACGATGTCACTAGGTTCTCGCCTCCGCGAGCGCAGGGAGAAGCTTGGCAAGACGCAGCTGGACACGGCCCGGGATCTCGGAATCAGCAACGTGCAGCTGTCCCGGTACGAGTCGGGCGACCGCAAGCCGGACCCGGGCATGCTGAGCCGTTTCGCCGAATACTACAACACCACGGCCGACTACCTCCTGGGCAGGACGGACGATCCCGTCCCGGATCGCGCCGATCCGGCGTCCGCGTCCTCCCAGGCGGAGTTCGAAGCCTTTATCAACGATCCAGAGCACGGCGTTTTTTTCAAGGAGTATCTCGCCGCCCCGGAAGCGCGCAAGGAAGAGATGCGCAGATTCTGGGAATTCATTCGGGAGAAGGAACAGGGGAGGAAGCCGGGAGACCGGCAAGGGGAATCCTGAAATCATCCCGAGGAACATTTATATAAGTGAAACGGCTACGCGTTCCTTTACGGACGAATAGACGTTTTATCGAAGTGATTCAGATAAGCATGGCAGATTTTATCCTTTCTGAATCACCAAAAAAGCCCGGCAGGGCTTTTCTTTTCCACCTATAGGCGAACATACATTCCCGTGATTCGGAGTGAACTCATGAACCGATACTATTGGCCGACTCCGTTCGAGCAATGGACGGAGCAATTGTGGAGCAAAGCCGGAATCCGCTCCGCCCAGCAGCTGAACATCGACGAGGTCGCCTCGCGCTTGAACGTGTGGGTCCATTATATGGACGAAACCAGCCGGGCCCTCGAATATCTCGGGATGCGCTCCATCCTGGTTGACAAACGGCTTGGCCGGCGGGAGCAGTGGGAGGAGTTCCTGCACGAGCTGTGCCACGTTCTCCGCCATGCGGGGAACCAGACGCTGATGCCGAAGTCGTTCTGCGAGAGCCAGGAGGCGGAAGCGAACCGCTTCGTGCTCTATGCCGCGATGCCCGCTTCCATGATCCGGGACTTGAAGCTGCCCGATCACCTGGACGAAGCGGTCGAAGCATTGGCCGAGCGGTTCGGCGTCACGCCCGCGCTGGCGAGCAGAAGGCTGGAACAGATCCAGCGGCGGATTTTCTCCCGGATTCTATGGGAAGAGGCGATCAAACACGAAGGCTTTCGGAGCTTGCCGAGCGCACAACGCAAGAGCCCGCCCCATGGGCGAGCTCTTGAACCCTTCACCGTCTCCGTATGAAGCCGGCTTACCTGCGGTCGCGTTCGGGGTTTCTGCCGCGCATGCCGGCAAGGCCGATGAGACCGAGCAGCCCCAGCCATCCCCAGTTGTAATTGCGATTCGTCGTCGCCGCCCGGGTCCGGTATCTGCCATCGGTAACCGTCGTGTTGTAACCCGTATAATTGTTCACGCCATACCGGTTCGTGATGCCGTCGTTCGTATACGTAGTCGTACCGTACGTACCGTACCGGTTGGTGACCATCCCGTCATTGGCGAACGGTCTGTTCATTCCGTTCACGCCGACACCCGTTCCCGTGTACGTCGTCCCGGTCGTCGTGCCCGTACCGGCATACGTCCCGGTGCCCGTCGTCGTCGCCGTCATGCCCGTCGTCGTACCGTGCGCAAAGGCCGGAACGGCCAACATCAAAGATACGCTTGCGACCATTAAACCGCTTGTGATCTGTCTGTTCATGCTGTACCCACCTTTTAAACGATTTTGATCCGTTTCTAAGATGTCCTTCTGCGTAGCGTTTATGCGGAGCATGATTTGCCTGCGGAACGGGGAAAATAAGCCGGTAACGGACCCTTACCCCGAGGTGATCGAAAGGATGAAATTCCTGGTAAAATGGCTGCTCAACGGAGCGATCGTCTCCTTGCTTCTCCTTTATTATGCCGAAATTCCGCTTCTCACCGGGATCGCGGCGGCTACGGTTTTGACGGTGGTCGCCTATTTCCTCGGAGATCAGTTGATTTTGCGCTCGACGAACAATGCGATCGCCACCTTCGCCGATGCCGTTCTGGCCATCGTGTATTTGTGGGCCGCCGCCTATTGGATGAATTGGAACCTGAATCTCGGGGAAATCCTCGTCATCACGGCGATTCTGGGCATCGCGGAGTGGTTTTTGCACCGGTATGTATTTAACGATTCGAGGTTCATGAGAAAAACCGCCGCTTAAAAGGTCCTGTATATGAAGCGAATCGCCCGTATTTCCCCCCGTTTCCTTGGAAATAAAGGTAATAATCGATATCCGAACGGGGGGAACGAACGGATGCAAGCTTTCTGGAAAGGCACGATCCAAATCGCCAAATTGCAATTCCCGGCCAAGCTTTACGCGGCGTCGGAAGACAAAGGGATCGTTTTCCGCCAGCAGCACCAAGCCTGCGGACAGCCGATTTCTCATCTGAAATTTTGCCAGACCTGCAACGTGCCTGTCGAAACCGGCGAAATTCGGAAAGCTTATGAATTAGGCGGCGGCAAATTCCTCGAAATCGAAGAGGAAGAGCTGCAAAATCTGGCGCCGAAGGCGGATAAAACCTTCCGGATCGAGCATTTCGTCCGTTCGTCCGAGATCGAACCCTTTTACATGAAAAAGCATTACTTTGTCGGGTTCGAAACGGTTGGCGCGCAGGCATTCGACATTTTGCATTATTGTTTAACCAAAATGAAACGAACGGGCATCGGCTACGTGACCTTCCGTTCCGTGCAGCAATTGGCCGCCATCTGGGCCTCCAGAGACGGAATGATGCTCTCCACGCTTCATTATGCCGACGAGGTTCGCGCGAACCCGGCTGCCGCCCCCGCCAATACGCAGGAGATTACGCCTTCATTGCTCGAAGCGTTCGGAAGCTTGGTATCGGGGATGTCGGTGCCCTTCGAGCCGGGCGCGTACAAGAACGTGTACAACGAAGCGGTGATCCGGCTGATCGATTCCAAATGGATGGGTCAAATCCCCGTTGAAGCGGTTCCGCGGGAGGAAACCGAGCCCCAGGAAGCCGCAGCCGACTTCTTGTCCGCCATCCAGAGAAGCCTGGCTTCTCTCGGCCACGAAGAGACGCCTGGCTTGCCCGCGAAGAACCCGCACGGAAAGAAGGCAGCTAAGTGATCCCCCACCGTCATCAAAAAAGAACTGGAAAGTGTTTGCATAGCGAAGGAGCCCGGAATGCAGAATAAGGAAAAAAAGAAGGGGTGATTACGATGCCGAGACGGAATCGGAACCAGCTTGTCATTCCGGGCGCGAGCCGGGCTCTGGAGCAGCTGAAGTATGAAGTGGCCCAAGAGCTGGGGATTCAATTCCCCCAGGATGGGTATTACGGGAACATGCTGACCAAGGATACCGGCGCGATCGGCGGAAACATGGTCCGCCGCATGATCCTCATCGCCGAGCAGCAGCTGGCCGGAAAATTTTGAATCACGAAGCAGATGCGCGGCTCCGATCTTCGGGAACCGCGCTTTTTTTATCGACGATCGGAAAGCTTTTACATACGTGGCGATACAAGGAAGCATACTACTTCGTAACCGGAGGAGGTGAACATCCATGCCAAGACGCAACCAGCTCCTGAACCAACAGGCACGCGGCGCTCTGGATCATCTGAAATTCGAAATCGCCCAGCAGCTCACGATCCCGCTCGACCCTGCCTACAACGGGGACAAAACTTCGAGGGACATGGGCACGATCGGCGGCAACATGGTCCGCCGAATGGTCCAAATCGCGGAACAGCAGCTTGCCGGTCGAATTCAATTCTAGACAAAGCAAAAGGCGCGGCTCCGATTCGCTCGGATGCCGCGCCGTTGTTTTTGTGGTAAAGTGGTGCTGATGAAGGGATTCGAACCCCCGACCTACGCATTACGAATGCGTTGCTCTACCAGCTGAGCTACATCAGCAAGACACTTTTATAGAATAGTGATTTTCCGGATAAAAGTCAAGCACTTTTTCGCTGGATGATGATGGATTTACACCACGTGGAACACGCGGCTCCCGCCCCGATGGATCGGCGCTGCCTTGACCTCTTGCGCCGGGACGGCGTTCTCGGAACCCGAGGTGCCGAATCCGCTGATCATCAGATGGAGCTGGCGCTTCAGATCGACTTCGTACGGGCGGTCCAGCGCGGTTCCTTCCGGGTTGCGGATGACCCGCACGATGGGTCGCTGCTTGCTGTCTTCGTGAAAGCCGGCGACGACGCCGATCTCGCCCGAGCTCAGCCTTACGGTCGTCCCCCTCGGGAACAGCGCCATGCTGTCTCGCAACCGGCATACTTTCCCCATGTCGTACAACGTGCCGGCGCCGCCGTAAAGCACCTCCAACGCTTCGTGCGGGAGCATCGGAGCGCCGCCGCCGCGGCCGTTAACCAGCGTGTCGAACATGTCGAAGATGCTCACCCACTGGATCAGCGGGTGGATGCGGCTGCCTTGCAGGCCGAAGGGATATCCGCTGCCGTCGACGCGCTCATGATGGAACAACGCGCATTGGGACGTCAGTGAAGGGAAACCGCTGTCTCTCAGAATGCGGAATCCGAGCTCGGCATGGTTCGCGTATTCCGCGATATCGCCGTTCATCGCCCTTTCGGCAAGCCCGCCTGGAAGCAGGAGCCGGCCGATGTCGTGAAGCATGGCCCCCATCGCCAGAGCTTGCAGCTCTTCCCCGGCAAGTCCCTCTTCGAGCCCGAGCTTGGTCACGCAGACGCCCACGTTCAACGCATGCTCGAGAAAATGCTGCTTGTCCCCGTCCGTCAGCGTAGTGCTAAGATAAACGGGAAGGCACAGATGGTTGCGCCGGACGCGCAGGTCGTCCACCAGCAGCTTGGCGGCATCCATGCAGAACCGGACGACGGACCCGGCCATGGCGCTCTTGGCTCCCGCGGACAGCTCATCCAGCACATGCGACAGCGCGCCGTGCAGAACGATCAGCGTCTCGTCTCGGATCGCCTGGTCGGGGGCGATGTCTTCCGTTCCCTGTTCCTCGATGTGCAGGAACGGGAGTCCCATTTGCTGCAGTTTGTAAATGGCATGCTCGGTCAAGATGAAACCTCTGCCCGCCAATACGTGTCCTTGTTCCGTATAGATGGAGCGGCCCAGTTTCATTCCCGGACGGCATTCGCTTGTTCTCATGATAATCATGAAGACACTTCCTTTCCTCTTCGGGGCCGGCATCGCGTCCCCTGTCCTAGTCCTATCGTACGAGAGTCTGCTGTCATATGACCAGTGACATGCGTCAGGAGCATAGTCACGAAATTGTTCAAATCGCGTCGAAAGCGCCATGTAAAAAAGGGACCAATGTCTTATAATGGAGGAAGGAAAGGGGAGAACCGAATGCTCCGCGTATTGATCGCCGACGATCAGACCCTCATGAGGGACGGCCTCCAGACGATCCTTCAGCTGGAGGAGGATATCGAAGTCGTCGCCACCGCCGAGAACGGAGAAGAGGCGTGCCGCTTGGCCTGTGAGCATCACCCCGACTTGGTCCTCATGGATATCCGCATGCCGGTCATGAACGGAATCGAGGCCGTCAAACAGCTGAGGAAAACGATGCCGGGCACGAAAATATTGGTCCTGACGACCTTCGACGAAGACGAATACATTATCGAAGCATTGGCCAGCGGAGCGGTGGGGTTCCTGCTCAAGGACATCCCGACGGACAAGCTGCTGCAGGCCATCCGCGACGCGGCCCGCGGCGATATCATGCTGCCGTCCGCCATAGCGGTGAAGCTGGCGGCCCGCCTGTCTGCCGCTCCTCCGGCCGCCGAGGCTGATGTCCCCAAAGCCAGAAGCCGGACTTCCGAGCTCAAATTCACGGAACGGGAAATGAGCATCATTTCCCTCATGGTCGAGGGGCGAACGAACCGGGAGATCGCCCAGCTGCTGTTCATGAGCGAAGGGACCGTCAAAAATTACATCAGCACCATCTACGATAAAATCGGCACCAACGATCGGACCCAAGCCGTCATCTGGCTCAAAGACATGACTGTCATATGACAACAGTCACTGGGATGCCGCCTTCGTCCCCGCTACAATGGAAGAACGGATTGCTGGTTACCCAGGGAGGAATGGCTTTTGTATCGCAGCAGTTGGCGCAACCATCTGCCTTTGATCCGGACGACGGCTTTTCTGGTATCGATCCTGGCGTTGATCGGCTGGGGACTTTCCTCGGTTGGGCAAGGCATCAAGGAACGGGGGCTTGACCGCTCGGCGTGGCGGTGGGCGCCCGCCTCGTCGTTCGACGAAACCTCTCCTCCGGCCGCCGGCTGGATTCCGTACGCATCCGCAACCAACCTGCACAATCAATCCCGAACCTATTGGCTTCGAATCCCCCTCCCCTCAGTCAGCCCGCGCGATCCGCAGCTATGGATCTTCAATGCCGTCTCCATTCGGGTATTCGACGGCGACCGTCCGCTCTACGACTATGATCCCGGCCGGCGGGGCCAACGGATCAATTTGTTTACGCATTGGAATCTGGCCCCCCTGCCGACCCCGCTGCCAACCGAAGTCTTTTTGCTGCTCGACAATCGCGGCGCTCCCCGGCCGGCTCCATGGATCCAAGCCGTCAGCAAGGGGGATTTGTACGTCGAGCTGCTCCGCAAGGACAGCTACAGCTTCGTGCTCAGCGCCCTCTTCCTCTTCACGGCTTGCACGGCGTTCGGCCTGTACGCCATCCGGAGGAGCAGGCTCCAGCTCTATTTCGGCCTCCTGTCGTTCTGCGGCTTCTATTCATCGCTCGTCCGGAACGATCTCCTTCAGGTTTATTGGAACCAACCTTGGCTCGGCTATCTGGATCTCGCGATCTTCCCCGTCGGCGTGTATGCGCTGGTCAGCATCATGAACGAGGTGTTCCCCGCAGCGGGTTCACGGCTCCCGGCACGGCTTCGCGCCGTCCTTCTCGGCTATTCGGCTTTGACGCTGGCCGGAGCCGTCATTCTCGAACCGACTTGGTTCGGATGGATGATCAGCTATCCGCTCCTGCTCCTGCTGCTCGCCACGGCAGCCGTCGTATTCAGTACGCTGCGCGGCGCCTATCGGGAGCGGCAAGGGCCCGATTCCGTCTGGATGCTGTCGGGATTCGTCATCGTGGCTTTCTTCTCGCTCATTCATGTTGTCAAAACGTATCTCCCCGCCGCATACGTCCGAATGGAGCAATACGTGCCGGCCTTGGGCCGGTTTCCGTTCGACCTCGCCACCGTCGGGCTGTTCCTGTTCCTGATTTGCCTCATTCGCGTCATCCTGTACCGGTTCGGCCTCATGAACCGGAGGCTGCAGCACATCGGGGAATTTCTCGAGGAAAGCGTGCGGGCGCGGACGTTCGAGCTGGAAGATAGGACCCGCCAGCTGCGGGAATCGAGCGACCGGCTGGCGGAAACCACCCGGGAGACGGCCGAGTCGATCGCTTCCACGATGGTGCTCGAAGAGAGGAACCGGATTACGGGGAACATCCACGACACCGTCGGACATGCGCTTACGGCCACGATTATTCAGTTGGAAGCCGCCAAACGGTTGCTGGACAGGGATCCGCGCCTGGCGATGGACAAGCTGACGGCCTCCCAAGGGCTCATACGCAGAGGCCTGGAAGAGATCCGCCAATCCGTGCGGCTGCTGAAAGACGACTTCTCCCGATATGACCTGGCCGACGCCATGATCGGTCTCATCCGCGAAACCGAACAAACGACGGAGGCCAGATTCGAGGTGCACATGGATCCTCTTCCGGAATCTCTCACCACGCTGCAAAAGAGGGTGTTGTACCAGGCGCTCCAGGAGGGGATAACCAACGGACTTCGGCACGGAGGCAGCACCCGATTCTCCTTCACTCTGACCGACGGGGATCCGATCGTTTTTTTCCGGTTGGAATCGGACGGCAACACGTACTCGGCTTCGTCCTTCGGATTCGGCCTCAAGGCGATGGCGGAGCGGGTCGCCCAGCTGGGAGGCGTCATGTCGGTGGAACCGGGCCATCCCGGATGCGTGCTGCTTCTATCGCTTCCCTATGACGAAGGGCAGCGCCGAGAAACCGTATAGGGAGAGAGTCTGGACGATGAATTTTCTGAAACGGCACGTTCGCGTGCTCCGAACGTTTTCGATTATTCTCACCCTGCTATTTGCGGCCGGCGGCGCGCTTGCCGCTTTCGAGAGGGATGCGGACGCGGTCCGACTCGATTCCTCGGCCTGGCAGTGGGCGCCCGCCCAATCCTGGAACGAGCGATCTCCGCCGACGGATGGCTGGCGTCCGTATACCGCCCCGGTAGAAGTCGCGCAAACCTACTATTGGCTTCGCGTCCCTCTCCCTCCTTCGGAGTGGAAGGACCCGTCCCTGTTCATGCTGCACATGGGCGGCAACCGCGTCGTCGCGGACGGTCGAATCGTTTACGAGAACGATCCGGCCAACCTGGGCGTGCGCGTGAACAGCGGCTTCTATTGGCACATGGCCCGTCTCCCGCTTCCGGTCCCCGGCCATGTCGACTTGCTGCTGCGGAACGGCGTGCTCAGCAAGCAAAATCCGTCCATCGAATTCGGGGAAAAAGCGTCGTTCGTGAATCGAAGTCTCCACAAAGACCTCGACAACGTCATTTTGGGAGCCTTGCTCATTTTCAGCAGCCTCGTCTCCCTCGGATTGTACGCTTCCCACCGGGACAAGCTGTATCTCTATTTCGCTTTGCTCGCTTTCGCGGGAGGTTACGCCTCCTTGGTGGGGAATCAATTCATCAAATTCCTCTGGAGCGATCCCCGGGTGAGCTCCCTGCAGGAAACGGCCATGCCGTGGGCCACTTTCGCCGTCGTCGGCGCGCTCGAGCAAGTATTTCCCGATATCAACCGGAGGATCGTGAAGACGCTTCGCCGGATCGTGCTGGGATTCTCGGTGATGGCGACCGCCGGCGCGCTAAACGTGTACTTCTATACCTTCTGGACGTCGTATCTGTATCTCCCCGTTTTCATGTCCATGTTCGTCATTTCGTATTGGACGATCTGGAAGGCTTACCGCAACCGGAGGGACGTGGAGTCGATCTGGGTCATGGCCGGGTTCACGTCGCTCGTGGCGGTCGCTTTCGTGCACGTGGTCCGTTACTGGCTCCCTCCGGGCCTGTACGAGTGGTGGCCCGGTTTGCAGACTTATTTGGACAATCTTCCGGAAGACTTGATTTACCTCGGGCTGTTCGCTTTCGTCATCTGCCTCATCCGTGTCATCGTGTACCGCTACACCGCGATGAACCGGCAGCTCACGGAAGTCAACCGGTCATTGGAGCAGCTCGTCGAGTCGAGAATCGAGGAAATCCAGGCCAGCAACCGGCAATTGGAAATCGCCAACGAACGCCTCGCCGCGTCGCTGAAGGAGTCCGCGGAAGCCATGGCCGAAACGATAATGCTGGAGGAGCGGCATCGCATCACGGGCGCCATCCACGACACGGTCGGGCATACGCTGTCGGCCGCCATCATCCAGCTCGAAGCCGCCAGAAAGCTGCTTCCGCTCGACCGGGCGCAAGCGGAGGAGAAACTGGAAGCTTCGCAGTTCCTGGCACGCCAGGGGCTCGAAGACATCCGGCAATCGGTGCGGCTTCTTCGGGAAGATTCCGGCCATTTCGATTTGCCGGGAGCCATCGGCGCGCTCATCCGCGAAACGGAACAGACGTCGGGCTGCAGCGTGGAGTGCCGGATCGGCCCGCTGCCGGATTCCCTCTCCTTCCTGCAGAAAAGAGTCCTGTTCCAGGCGCTGCAGGAAGGCTTGGCCAGCGGCGTGAAGCGGGGGGCCGCCCGCTGTTTCGACTTCGAGCTCACGGCTTCCTCCGGCGCGATCCGCTTTCTCC
Organism: Cohnella sp. CFH 77786; assembly: GCF_019400745.1. Lineage (GTDB taxonomy): Bacteria > Bacillota > Bacilli > Paenibacillales > Paenibacillaceae > Cohnella. The sequence continues at coordinate 26,010 of NZ_WJIB01000010.1, forward strand.
TCATCCGCGACGGAATCGCGCTTCCGGAGGAAGCGGCAGAACTCGGGATGAAATCGGTAACCGAGCGGATTTCCCGCCTGGGCGGGGAGCTCCGGCTGCAGCATTCCCAGGCCGGCGCCGTTCTGTTCGTGTCCATGCCCGCATGACGACAAGGCGCAGCCCCTACCCGGTTCAACCGTTATAAACCCGCCTTCCGGAAGGAATGGCGGGTTTTGCCGTTACATCAGGAACTCCTAACTGCGGCGGAACGTTTCGATCAGAAACGGAAGATGGTCACACTTTCTCTATCTCTGCTTATTTCCGCCATAAAAACACCCTCGCCGGGAGGATTCCAAACGTTGTTTTGTTTAATTCGGTAGGAAACTGTAAATCCACGTTTAGAAGGCTTACTTACATTTACGACTTGTATATTTGACTTTGAAACTTCGTTAGATTCCGAGAGGACTTTAGCCGCCTCTTCATTTGTTAATAAATCGTTTTTTTGAGTGCAGGCCATCGTTGATATTAAAGTTACCGATAATGCTATCATCGCAATACTCCGTAAAGGATAAAGCATAATCACACCTCACCTGGATTTGATATCCTTATAGCTTAACGACAGAAGTAAAGAAAAGGTTTCGTTCGCCTATCAGCCCTCCCGGTTGCATCCCCTCTCCCGAGATTTTCCATCATCTTTTGGAAGCGATCCCTGTTGTTTATAACGCCACCGATTGTGTTATAATATGTGGGAACACACGTTCCCACATTGAACCTCGGAGGCGCGCCATGAATCCGATCCGATATGAGCCCATCCGCCCCAAAACGGTGCTGAATCCCGTCAAAGCCGCTTCGATGCCGTTCGATTGGTCGATCAATCCTTACCGGGGCTGCCAGCACGGCTGCAGCTTCTGTTATGCCCGCAGCACCCACGCTTTCATCGGGGAAACCGCGGACGACGCCTTCCGGAACCACGTATTCTGGAAGCAGGACGCCCCGGACGTGCTTCGCGGCCAATTGAAGAAGATGGCGGGAAGGCTGCCCCCATACGTGGCCGTCGGCACCGCGACGGATCCGTACCAGCAGCTGGAAGGCAAAGCCCGGCTGACCCGGGGCTGCCTGGAGGCGCTGGCCGAATACGGCGTGCCGGCCAGCATCACCACGCGTTCTCCGCTCGTGCTCCGCGACCTCGACCTGCTGCAGCTGATGCCCGGGTCTACCGTGAATATCAGCATCCATACGCTGGATCCGGATATATGGCGGACGTTCGAACCTTCTACCCCAGCCCCGCGCCTTCGCCTGGATACCGTCCGCAAGCTGAACGAAGCCGGCATCCAGGCAGGCGTATTCATCGCCCCGATCCTCCCGTACATCTCGGACGACGAGTCCTCGATCGAGGCCTTGCTCGCCGAATGCGCGAAGGTCCGCGCAGCGTTCGTGATGCCCTCCTTCCTGCGCTTGTCGACTTCGGAGGTGAAAAGCTGGTTCTTCCAGACTCTTCGGCAGCATTACCCCCATCTGACGGAAACGTACGGCAGGCTGTACTGGGGCTCGGGCTACGTCCCGGATTCGTATAAGCAGCCCATGCGCGAGCGCATACGCCGTCAGCTTGCGGCCAGCGGGTTGTCGGCGCATGAACCGGTCGGGAAGGGGAATCGGGAGAATCAAGGGAATCGAACTTCGAATCCGCCCGAACCCTCCATCGGGCCGGTACAGTTGACGCTCTTTTAGGTATAAATGTCATATAATATGACACAGAAATGAACCATTTTCTGTTTCTACGGAAAAACTCCCCTAAATTACGTTAAATTTATTGACATAAAAACAGGACACAAATATAATGACCCTATAGCAGCATCATGCGGCACAAGGGCGTGCCTCAACCAGGCAATGAAGCCGGGAGCAGTCGAACCATTCGACCGCCGCCGGCTTTTTTGATTGCAGTAAAACCGTTTTCAAAAGTGCGTCGCCAAATTGGAGAGGAGAGTCACCTATGGACAAAAAAGGATTTTCTCAAGCCGGACACAAGCCTTCCCTTCTCAGCGCTTTCTTGTACTTCGATGTAAGTTTCATGATCTGGGTTCTGCTTGGGCCGCTTTCCGTCATTATCATGAAAGATTTCAATTTGACCGCCGCCCAGAAAGCCGATCTGGTCGCACTCCCGGTTCTCGGCGGATCTATCCTTCGTCTCGTGTTAGGTTTCCTTACGGATCGAATCGGACCCAAACGCACCGGACAGCTCGGCATGTTGATCACGTTTATTCCGCTCGTCTGGGGATGGCAATTCGCGGACACGCTGAGCAGCATCCACTATGTCGGTTTGCTTCTCGGAGTCGCAGGGGCGAGCTTCGCCGCCGCGTTGCCGCTGGCCAGCCGCTGGTACCCGCCGCAATATCAAGGCCTGGCCATGGGCATCGCGGGAGCCGGCAACAGCGGCACGGTTTTCACCACGCTGTTCGCCAACCGGATCGCGACTTATTTCGGAGACTGGCACGTCGTCTTCGGCTTCGCTCTCATTCCGCTTGCCATCGTCTTCATTGTTTTCTCCCTGCTGGCCAAAGACAGTCCCAATCAACCGGCTCCGGCCAAACTGGTCGATTACGGCAAAGTGCTGACGAAGCGGGACACCTGGTTGTTCAACCTGCTCTACAGCGTCACGTTCGGCGGTTTCGTCGGCATGTCCAGCTACCTGACGATTTTCTTTAATACCCAATACGGCCTTTCCGCTATCCAGGCTGCGAACTTCACGACCATATGCGTCATCGCGGGCAGCTTCTTCCGGCCGCTCGGCGGTTGGCTGGCCGACAAAGTCGGCGGCATCCGCATGCTGCTCATGCTGTATGGAGGCGTCGCCATCATGATGGCTGCCATTTCCACACTGCCTTCGCTGGCCGTGGTTACCATCCTGCTGTTTGCCATGATGATGATGCTCGGCATGGGCAACGGTTCTGTGTTCCAATTGGTGCCGCAGCGCTTCGGGAAAGAAATCGGAATCGTGACCGGCATTGTCGGTGCGGCAGGCGGCCTCGGAGGTTACTTCCTCCCTAAAATTCTCGGCAACGTCAAGCAAGCCACCGGCAGCTACTCGACTGGTTTCTTGATCCTGGGCGGAATCGCCGTCCTTTGCATCATCACGATTCTGGCGGTGCAGAAAGATTGGAAATCCTCCTTCGTCGGTCAAGGAGGACGCGCCAATACCGCTAACGAAGCAACAGCGCAAGCCTAGTACGACAGCATGAAACGATTTCGAATCGGAAACCTGGGAGCTGCGGCATATTCGTCGCAGCATCTTGGCTTCGATTCCGGATGGTAAGGAGGAAACCCATGCTCACACTCAAACCCCAACCGGCCGATACCCGGTTCCCCCTGCGCTCCCACTGCTGTTATTGCAGCATGCAGTGCGGAATCGAGGTTTCTCCGGACGCCGCCGGAACGGGCTGGGAAATCAAACCCAGCTCCGATTTCCCCGTCGCGACGGGGCGCCTGTGCCAGAAGGGTTTCAACGCCATGGGACACGTTCTTCATCCCGACCGGCTTTCCGTTCCCCTCGGCAGGGAGCGGAAGCCGGACGGACATCTCCCGGAACGCTTGAATCCGTTCACTTGGGATGAAGCTCTGGACGAGATCGCTTCCAAACTAAAGACGCTTCGCAAGCTTCACGGCCCGGATTCCGTCGCCGTGTTCGGCGGCGGGTCTCTTACGAACGAGATGAGCTACCTGCTCGGCAAATTCGCCCGGGTCGCCCTCGGGACCCGCTACATCGATTACAACGGACGGTATTGCATGTCCTCGGCCGCCGCCGCCCAGCATCTCGCGTTCGGCATCGACCGGGGACTGAATTTCCCGCTCGACGAAATCCCGCGCGCCAAGTACATCATCCTGGCGGGCACGAACATCGCGGAATGCCAGCCGACGATGATGCCGTATTTGCTGGCCGCCAAGAAACAAGGGGCGGTCATCGTCACGATCGACCCCCGCAACACAATGACGTCCAAAATCGCCGACATCCACATCCGCTTGCAGCCGGGTTTCGATTCGGTGCTGGTTAATTCGCTCCTTCACGTCATTTTGGAGGAAAAGCTGTACGACGCCAAATTCGTGGAGACACGGACGAACGGATTGGAAGAGGTCCGCGGCGCGGTCAAGGATTTCCCGCCGGACGTCGTGGAGCGTTACACCGGCATCCCCGAAGAAGTCATTCGGGTCGTGGCGCGCGGATTCGCCAAGGCGGAAACGGGCATCGTACTGACGGCGAGGGGCTTGGAGCAGCAAATCAACGGCGTCGAGCACGCATTGAATTACATGAATTTGTGCCTGCTGACGGGCAAGATCGGCCGTCCCGGCTGCGGTTACGGAGCGGTCACAGGGCAAGCGAACGGCCAAGGCGGACGGGAGCACGGACAGAAAGCGGACCAGTTGCCCGGCTATCGGTCCATCGAGGATCCGGCCGCGAGAGAATACGTGGCGGGCGTATGGGGAGTCGATCCGGCGTCGCTCCCGGGCAAAGGGGTTTCCGCGTACGAGTTGTTCCAGAAGATGGAGAGCGGGGAAATCAAGGCTTTGATCGTGCTCGGCTCCAACCCCGTCGTCTCCAGTCCGAACGCGAACCGGGTCCTTGCGGCGATGCAGAAGCTGGAGCTATGCGTCGTCGTGGACCTGTTCGAGACGGAGACGGCCGCTTGCGCGGACTGGCTGCTGCCGGGTTCCTCCTTCCTCGAGACGGAAGGCACACTGACGAATCTAGAAGGCAGGGTCTTTCACCGTCCCCGGGTTTTCGCGAAACCTCCGGGAGGCCTGGAGGATTACGAAATCATTTGCGGATTGGCCGAGCGCCTCGGCGCCGGAGAGCTTTTCCGGTATGCAGACAACGAGGAGATTTTCCGCGAGCTGTGCCTGGCGACGAAAGGCGGCAAAGCGGATTACAGCGGCATGACGTACGAGAGGCTGCAACAAGAGAAAGGCCTGTTCTGGCCTTGTCCTTCGCCCGAACATGAGGGCACGCCCAGAATGTTCGGGCAGTCGTTCCACCATCCGGACGGCAGGGCGAAGCTGCATGGCATTCGGCCGGGCAAACCGGCGGAGACGACGGATTCCTCATATCCCTATTTGCTGACGACGGGCCGGGTAGGCAGCCATTACTTGAGCGGCACGCAAACCCGGCGGACGGAAGGGCTGATGAAGAAATCCCCGGTGCCGGTCGCGGAAATCCATCCGTCCCTCGCGGAGAAAATCAAGCTCCGCCCGGATGACCGGATCCGCGTCGTCTCCCGGCGCGGTAACGCCGTATTCGCCTGCAAAATCACGTCGGAAATCCATCCGACGACGATCTTCGTCCCTTTCCATTGGGGCGGCGAACAGTCGGTCAACTTGCTCACTTCCGACGCGCTTCATCCGATCAGCCGAATGCCCGAATTCAAGATCGCAGCCGTCCGAGTGGAACGCTTCCCGCCCGAAGCCGCGACCGTGCCTGCAGCGGCAGCTTCGGCCGCGACCGCACTTAAGCCTGCGCCTGCCGCTGCCGCCGCGACCGGACACGCGCAATCATGATCGCGTTGCCTTTGGACGGCGGCGTCCAGGGCAGTGCCCGCTAATCGAACGATCCCTTCTGCTCGGTAGAAGGGATCGTGTTTTCGTTCTGCGGCCCTCGATGCAGGTCCCGAAACAGCAAATATTCATATTCATAAAGCTTTTTGTTCCAACATACGGAAACTGCATGGGCCCGTCGAAACCGCACCATCTGAAGCCTGCGACGGCCGCCGCGTTGCCTGCCGCCCGTACCTGCCATCTGCCATCTGCCATCCGCTACCTGACACCTGACACCTGACACCTGACACCTGCCATCTGGCATCTGGCATCTGCCACCTGACACCTGCCTGCCATGACCCGTCACTCGGCACAATAGCTGTCCGCAGCGAACCGTCTCAACCGTCCAATTAACCTTCAAACTGCCATTTGTTGCGATTGGGGGGCGCGATTCTTTGCTAATTGCATATAGACAACTATTTTTTCCGAAATCGTTTATTTGGGAGGCACTAACAGCATAAATACATTTATTCGAGACCCAAACATCTGCATTTCGCCGAATCGAAAGAATCTAAATGTAATTTGCATTTAGTGAACGTAAATCATGTGTTTTTTGACATACTAACTGTATTTTAGCTCTTAGCAGCCATCGAATCGACAAACCCGGAAAACAACTCGCGCCGTTGAAAGCGGAAGTTTCCTTGCTGCGAAAGCCTCGATGTGCTACCCCCATGGGCGATCTTCTGCCCGAACCAGCCGCTCCAGCTTGTCAGGATTTCGGACAATAAACATTCTCCGCAGCTTCCCGTCCCGCCACTCGAACGCAAGCACGGTCGTCCAGGCGCCTTGCTCCCGGAACCCCAGCCCCATTTCCCCGTTCACGAGGACGGGCACGACTTCGATGTCCGACTTCCCGTACTTGGCGGCGAGACCCAGAACGAACGCGGCTGCCCGCTCGATTCCGAGCAGCGGGCGGAGGGCGGCGGATACGCGCCCGCCCCCGTCGGTCACCACGGCGATATCCTCGCGAAGCAGCATCACCAGGCTTTCCATGCGGCCGCTCGCCGCCGCTTCCAGAAAACGCAACACAAGCTCCCGCGCCTGTTGCTTCGGCACCGGTTCCGGCCATTCGCCGTCCAGCTTGCGCCGGATTCGGCTCATCAGCTGCCGGCAGGCGGCCTCGGTTTTGCCGAGCGCCGCCGCGGTTTCGCCGTATCCGTAACCGAACGCCTCATGCAGCAGGAAAACCGCCCTCTCCCCCGGCGTCAACCGCTCCATGACGACCATGAGCGCATACGACACCGTCTCCTCCAACAGCATGCCGCTGACCGGCTCTTCGTCCGCCGGCCTGACGTCGGGCTCGGGCAGCCAAGGCCCGACGTACGTTTCCCGCTTTTTCCGGGCCGACTTCAGGATATCCAGACAGCGCCGCACGACCATTTTGGTCAAATACGGCCTCGGCTCCCGAATCGCCGAGGCATCCCGGTCCTGCAGATGCAGGAACACGTCGTGCACGGCATCCTCCGCATCCGCGCAGGTGCCCAGCATCCGGTAAGCCACGGACAGCAAATACCGGCGGTGTGCAAGGTACCATTCCGTCAAATCCGGACGTTCCGGCACCGTTTCCCGTTCCGCGTTCATGAAACGTTCACTCCCTTTCCCTGTTGCTGTACCGCCAGCCGAGCCGCTTCCCTTGCACTGTGAAGAGCGGCGTCCAGAAGCATGTCTTCCGTTCCCGCCCAATCTCCGGCCACATAGACCCCGCCGGCGCCCGTGTCTATGGCCGGACGGCCGGCGGCGCCTTTCCTGCCATAGGAAGGCATGCCGTACGTAACGACGACATGAGGCAAGAATCTGACCCGCTCCACGACGTCCCGCCAGCCCGGCTGCAGCCGGTCGAGAAAGGCTTCGAGCTCGGCGCGCGAAGCGGAAGGATCGCCCTTCTTCCCTCCATCATACCGCATCGCGTGAACGACGGCATGCTCCGGATGGTCGCACAACCGGGCCCACTGCGAATGGGCGGAGAAATACAAGGGTTGGTCCAGTCCCAGCGCGAACGGCCGGCCCGGATCGGGCAGGCGGCGGAGGTGGAGATCCAGCGAAGAGACATAAACCGGCTCCAATTCCCTGAGCGAACGGGCATAATCGGCCGACAGCCAGGGCTCGAACCAACCCGCAACTCGCAGCGGCTCCACAGCCGCGATGATGGTGCGTGTCCGAACGGCTTCTCCGTCCGCCAATCGCACGATCCACCCTGCCCCTCCGATTCCCTCCGGGCAATCTACACCAGCTACCGATGCGGAGGTGCGGCATTCCGCGCCCGCCAGCGCAGCCTTCACCGCCAGCCCGTCGACGAACGTCTGCCATCCCCCGTCCGGATAGATGACGCCGGGTTTTTGCAGCTGCCGCAGGACCGTCCCCGCATCTATACGATCCACGTCTCCCGCGTAAGAAGACACGCGGGCCATCGCCTCCGCCACCGCGGCAGCCCGACCCGTCAGGCCGTTTTCGGCCAGCCACGACGTCCACCCCATCCCCTCGGCTTTCTTCGGATCGATCCTGCGCAGGCCGAGGAAAAACCGCAGAAACCTGCGCTTTTCCGCCCATGTCAAGGCCCTTCCGAGCAGCAGCCCCGCGGTCGACACAATGTCCCCGCGCCCTTCCCCCGGTACCCAGTGGATATTCGGTCCAGGACCTTTGCCGGGCGTTTCCACCCCAAGCTGCTCGAGCACATGCTGCGCGGAGCCTCCCCGGTACAAGGCATGCGCCCCCAGATTGAGGACAGCTCCGCTTTCGATTACGGAAGCCGACCGTCCACCGAAACCCGCCGCTTTCTCGAACAACACCACCGATTTTCCCGCGCGCGCCGCGAAAGCAGCCGCCGCCAAACCGGCCGGCCCGCCCCCGATTACGGCAACGTCCCACATTCGGCCCGCCGAATCCTTCTTTTCCATCTCCCAAACGCCTCCTTGGCTTGCGAATCGAAGGCCTGAAACGGCCTCGCTCCGCTGTACTGCCAAGAAGACGACGCGCTTGCGTTTTTTGTGACAATCAAAGCCTTAACGTCGTCGCTCATCTTCGAATATCATGCGATGCTCCCGGAACAGCGGAATCTCGGGCTGAATACATTGATGGGAGAACCGCCCCTAGGCGGAAAGCGGGGATCCCCATGAACCGAAACACGCTTATGCTTCCGATGGAGGTACGGCCGTTCACCGCGCCGAACATCAAAATCAATACGCCGGTCGTGGCCGGAGGCACAACGCCGCAAGCGCGGAACGAGATGAATCGCGAAATCGTAAACGTCGTTCATGCCGAGATGAAAACGCAAGGTTACCCCAGCCCCTACATTCGGGAAATGAACGGCAGCTTCGAGATCAAAACAAACGAGCGAGGGGTGCTCAGCCTGTCGCTGATCAACTACACGTATTCCGGCGGAGCGCACGGAAACACCCTGCAGCATTCGCTCACTTTCGACGCCGATACGGGCAAACGCTACGCGCTTCGCGAATTGTTCAAGCTCGGCAGCCGGTACGAAGAACGCCTGAACGCGATCATCCAGGCGCAAATCGCCGCGCGTAAACTGCCGATCCTCGGTCCCTATCCGGGCTTGTCCCCGGATCAGGATTTCTATATCGCCGACAAGGCGCTGGTCATCTATTTCCCTCTGTACGCGCTCGTGCCGTATGCATGGGGTTTCCCGTACTTCCCGATTTCCGTCTACGAACTCCAGGAAATCTTGGACGAGAACGGTCCGCTGGGCATTATGCTTTCCTGAGGTTAAAGGATTACGAAAAGGAACTTGCCTCATACGGATATGCCTTCGCCATCCATTAAGGGGATGTGAGAAGATTGAACGTAAAAGAGCCATTCCGTAATTCGTATAACCATCCCAATTGTATGCATGACTGAAACACGAATAAAAAGCCGCTTGAATTGGCGGTTCGGAATATACCGTCAATTCAAGCGGCTAATCACACCCGAATGCACCGTTCGCTGCCGGCCATCCTTTATGCTACATGACACTAGCAGGAGGCCCCCTTGATCCCCGCTTGCTATTCCCCGCAGCACCAGCGGACCGCCGAACCAAGCACCCGCAGGAAGTCGGGGTTGAACAATCCCTCCCGCGTATGCGCCGGCGTGAGGCAGCAGATGCGGCCGTGGCCATAGGGATGCCTCCAACCCGCGATCGAGTTGCCGTCCACCGATTCCGACAGGAGAAACACCTCGGTCCGGCCGCGGTCGCACTCGACGAAATAATGCTCGTCCAGCGCTTCGAACCCGTTCTTTCCGCCTAAATCCAGGATATCCCGACCCGCTTCCGCCGACGCTGCCGTATAACGTACCGTCTGATGCAATGCCGGGTGAAACAGAAAACGTCCCCGAAGCATCGACACGTACGTACCTTCCGGCTCATAGGATGCAAGCCCCGAGTGCCAGGCCAGCCATCCTCCGCCCTGTTCCACGTATTTCGCGATCGCTTCCGCAATCGCCGCAGTCATCCAACGGGCATTCTCGTCCTCTTGCGGGGCGACCCGGTCCTCCTTGAACAACACGACCGCGTCGGGCGTTTCGGCGAGCGCCACCGGAATCCGGCCCGCGTCCACGAATCGAAGGCTCACGTCCGATGCGCCGGCCCATGTCCGCAACGCTTGCTGAAGCGCCTCCCCGCTCTCTTCCGCACGATGGTAGTAATCCCCGACGACCGCCGCCACGCGTTTCATCCCCAATGGTTCCTCCCATTCCGGTTTCCCGTCAATCGTTTTCGAGCAGCTCGATCAGCACTTTCAAATCCCGGAAAGAGTCCAGATAAGCGTAACGGCCTCCCGTGTATTCCCCTTTCTGCAGCAGCGGCACGCCGCCTTGCTTCAGGAGGGAGATCTTTTCCTTCATTCCCTCCACGACGAACGCGATGTGATGGAAGCCTTCCCCGTTCCGGTCCAATGACTCCCTCCAAGTGCTCGGATGATGGTCCGGTTCGATCAGCTCCAATTGGAGCGAACCCATGTCGAAGAAGGCCAGCTTCGCGCGCGCCTCGGTCGGGCTGCCCCGGTATTCGGTCTGCGCGATGTCGGGCGTGTCCGTCCAGAACCATTTCGGCTTCTCCACTCCGAAAAAGTTGGCGTAAGCCTCCGACGTTGTTTCGATGTCGTGCACCAGCAATCCGATTTGGGTAATGACGTTGTTGCCCAGTACGTTTGGCTGCACATTCCCGTCTCCCTTCAGGAAAATATGATTGGCCGGCAGGAATCTCGGACGATCAAGTCGTTGCGGACGCTGAACGGAGCATAGCCCGTTTCTTCCCCCTCGATATGGCGAACGAGAGAGGCGGTCAGCGTTCCCATCATATCCGCAAAATCGACTTTGAGCGTCGTTAAGGCCGGGTGGGTCCGGGAACTGAGCGGATGGTCGTCGAATCCGATGACTGAGAGATCGCGCGGAACTTGCAGCCCGTGCTCCTGCAGCGCCCGGATCGCGCCGAAGGCGACGCTGTCGTTGGCCATGATCATCGCGGACGGAAGCGGCATCCCTTCATCCAGGAAGCGCGACATCGATTGGTAGCCGCTTTCTTCGCTGAACCCGCCTGGCAGCACCCGCTGCGGATCGATTTCCAATCCATAATGGCGCATGGCCGCCAGAAAACCCTCGTATTTCGAAGGTCCCGAGCACCGGTTCATATCGCCGTTCAAGACTCCAATGCGGCGATGCCCCAGCTTGTGCAAATACTCGACGGCCAGCCTCATCCCGCCATGATTGTCGAAATTGGCGACGATGCGGTTCGGCTCGGCGTTCCCGGACAGCTCCTGATCGACGATCCCGACCATGAAGCCTTCGGCGACCAACTCCTCGATAAACGGTTCACGGTTCGCCGCCCCGATGAAGATCCCCCCGTCGATCCGCCGCTGGTAGAAAATCTCTTTCACGCTTCGAACCGCGTCCTCATCTCTCGTATTCCGGATAATGCGGGTCAACACGTAATACCCGAGGGTCGACGCGTTCTCGATGATGCTGGCCAGCATCAGGTTGGTCAGGATATCCGCGGATACGTGGCCCGCTTCGATCATGAACAACCCGATCGTTCGGGTCCGCTTGCCTGCCAGCACTTGCGCGGATGCATTCGGCACGTAGTTGTACTGCCGAATGACCTGCATGACTTTCTCCCGAGTTTCCGGCGGCACGTTGCTGTAATTGTTGATGACCCGGCTCACCGTACTCCTGGACACGCCCGCAAGACGCGCGATCTCGACCGAATCGATCCCCGTCTTCTTCAATCGGCGATTCCCTCTTCTCACGTTTTTGTGAACGCGTGTTTATAAAGCTATCTTATCAAGGGGAAAGCTTTACCGTCAATCGGAAGGCTGGTATTGTAGCGCTCCGACGCTATCTCCTCCTCCGCGCCCCCCCAAGCGCTTTCTACCATTTGCCGGGATCGATGTCCGATGGATTCAGGCCTGCCCAAACATTGGGCACTTGCACATTGTTAGGATCATTAAATACCAGAAACGCCGTGGGCAAATACCGTTCCCCGTGCGCGGCAGACGGCTTGTTGACGATTTCCCCGTCCCTGTTCACGAGCACCGTCGACGAACCTCCGTCGAGATTGGCGGCGATGACTGCTCCGTGTTCGAGCATGATTTCCTGAGCATCGTACAACGTGGCCCCGATGCTGTATCCCGGCTGGCGGCCGTCGATCACCAGGAACATGACGCTGCCGTCCTCCTTCTGGCCCATCACCGTCCGCGGAGCGATGCCCCACCCTTGAGCGCGGTTTTTGATCAAACCTTTGCCGTTCACGATGATGCGTGGAGAGAAGGTGACCGCTTCCGAAATGCCGAGATCCATTAATTCCCGAATCGTATAGCGGCCCGCGATCATTTTGCCGGCTCGGTCCAGACCGACGATTTGCGTGCTTTTGTCGTTCCCGAGCCCGTCGTAATAGATCTTGCCTTGGCTGATCACGACGCCGATCGGCTGAAATCCGTTCCCTTGCCAATTCGGGTCGGCGAATCCTCCGGCATTGACGCCGTACAGCGCGCCGGTCCGTTCCACCATGCTGGTCACCTTCTCGCCGCGGCCGGGTTTCTGCGGCACGACGAGACGGATTTTCTTCGGGTCGCGGACGGTGAGCAAATAACCGCGGAATCCTTCACCGCTTACCTTTTCCACCGACGTAAGCGGCATATTCGCCGCAGCCACATTCGAAGGAACCGCGATCCGGTGTCTGTCCCTCTCATCTCCCATGTGATCGAAGCTGGATTGGTACTCCGCAACCCGCTCCTTCAAGCCTTTCTCGCCGATGATATATTTCGCCCATTCCCGGTGCTGGGTCGTTATGATCGTGTCTGCCACCATGTACCGGAAAGTGCGCCCCGAAGGCGTCAGATAAAACCACACGGCAAACAGCAAACAGCCGACGAACCCCGACAGGATCGTCATTCGAATCAACCGAATGAGGCCGAATCTCCGGCGCTTGCTTGCACGCCTCTTGCTTTTGGACGAGGTCCGGCCCGCTGAATTGCTTGCGGTCTTGGCAGGCGCGGTCTTGATGGATGGTGCTGGCATGATGTCCACGCTCCCTTGCTGGTGAATTGCCATCCCCTCTAATACGACTGAAAACGCCGCCATGTTGCAGCCTAACCCGCAGATTCGCTAAAGATTCCAAGGGCACGTCAGAATCAACGACCTTCGGCTCCATTTATTTCTTGCTCGTTTTACATCCCGCCTATAGACTGTTTTTATATCTATTCATTAATGACACGAAGGAGAGAAAGCAAGGCATGAAAGCTTCCGCCGCAAAACGAGTTTCGTTCCTGATTCTCATGCTGTTGCTCATTTGGGGCACGGTACCTGCCGCTGCCGAGGAATCCAGCGGAGAAGAAGCAGCCGCCCCGGAGATTACGTTCTGGCAGACGGACATCTGGGACTATACGCCTGCCATTCAAGCCTATGTGGACGAAGTAAACCCGGAATTGACCGTACATATCGCGACCGTACCTTTGTACAATTACCAGGACAAACTGAAAATCGCGCTGGCCTCCGGGGATGTTCCCGACCTGATCCTGTTTCCCAACTGGCTCTTGCCGCAGTTTGCTCTTGCCTCTGCCCCCCAGAGCGGGATGTTCGCGGATATGAATCAAATCTCCGAAGAAGTCGTAGGAGAGCTGCAAGCCAATCTGGCAAGAGGCGTTTGGGGAACCGTCAACCCCCCGTACCGTCAGCAATCGGTATCGTTTATCCCTCTGAATTCCTCTCCAGCCGTCTGGTTTTACCGGACCGATTTGTTCCGTCAAGCAGGGCTGCCTGCCGCCCCGGATGCCGTTTCCGCCAAATTGAATAGCTGGAATGCGGTTGAAGCAGCGGGTAAAACGTTCACAGCCAAAACGAAAAAAGCGCTGTTCGGTGAACCGTCCGAACTTTTCCGGCACATGCTCGCACTCAACGGCCCGGTATACTACAATATGAAAGGCGTCTATATCGGAGATCAAAACCCGCAAATCAAAAAAGCCTACGACTATGTGGTCAATGGATTGAAAAACGGCTGGATCGGCAGATATGAAACGGGAACCCCCGCCGCAATCAAAGCCATGAAATCGGGAGCTATCGGTTCTTCGATCGGATGGCCGGGCACAGAGAATCAGATTAAAGATCGATTCGGAAAAGCCGGTTCCGGAAAATGGGCTGTCGCCCCCCTGCCGGAAGGATCGACGGACAGCGGAATATTATCGGGCGCCATTCCCGCCGATGCTCATGAACCGGCAATCGCCTTGGATCTCCTCCATTGGCTGGCGTCCGAGAAAATGCAAAATTGGGCATATCACGAGTTAGGACTGTTCCCGGCGAATTTGAAGGTTTTATCCGAGCCGGAGTGGCTGGCGGAAAAAGACGCCTATTTCGGCAATCAGCAGGTGAACCGCGTACTCGCTCAAGCCGCCAAAACGGCGAAACCCGATGCTTTAAGCCAAGAGTTGTACCCGGCACCAGATGCTTACGACAACGCGATCTCGAAGTTGGTCCGCAACGCCAAAGCCGATCCCGCCAAAGAATGGGCAGCAGCCGTGAAAACGGCCAAATCCAGGGCGGTCAAGCGGTAACGTCTCCATCGACACCATTTCCCAAGAAATGATCAAAACCGCCTTCACTTGATTGGGAAGGCGGTTTTCCGTTGAGCAACGTTTGGGAGAACGTCTTTCACTTGCTATAATAAGGCTATTCGATGATGAAGCAGGAGGAATACCCATGACCGAAGCATCCCGCTACGCCATTCACAATTTCACGGACCAATACCCGATCCTCGAGTTGATCGACCGAGAGACGGATTCCAGCGTGCTCCTCTGCCCGGAACGCGGCGGCATCGTCACCTCGGCCAGACTGCACGGACGAGAGCTTCTGTACTTGGACAAAGAGACGTTCTACGATCCGGAGGCCAACATCCGCGGCGGCATCCCCGTGCTGTTTCCGATATGCGGACAGCTTCGCCAAGGGGAATACGAATGGGAAGGGCGCACGTACCGGATGAAAAACCACGGCGTCGCCCGCAACCGTCCATGGGAGGTGGAGTCGACCGGCAGCGGAGAATCGGCGTGGGCCGTACTCGTGCTGAGAAGCTCCTCCGGCACGCTTGCCGAGTTTCCGTTCGATTTCGAGCTCCGCTTTACGTACCGGTTAAAGGACGGCGTTTTGTCGATCGAACAGGAATACCGCAACCTCGCGGACCGGCCGATGCCGATGGTGGCGGGATTCCATCCGTATTTCGCCACGGAGACGAAGAACCTCCCTTACGTCACGGACGCCACCCGCTATCTGGATTACAACGATAACGAAACGAAGCCGTTCGAAGGTACGCTTGATTTGACCGGCATGAAGGAATCCGCCGCGCTGCTGGATGCGTCGAGGCCGGAGATTTCGTTCCCGCTGTCGATGGAGGCGGCCGTCCGATTGGTTTACAGCGAGCAGTTCCGGTACGTGGTGCTCTGGTCCGTGGAAGGCAAACCGTTCGTCTGCGTGGAGCCATGGACGGCTCTCAATGAAGCCCTGAACGACAAAGAAGGCCTCCTCTCCGTGAAGCCGGGGGAGACCTTGCGTGCCGAATTGCATATTCATTGCGAGGAAGCTTAACTCACAGCAAAATCCGACTCGGGTGCGTGTATATGTTCATGGTGCCGTCTCGGATAAACCCGGCGCAGGTGATGCCGAGATCGTCGGCGAGCCGGAGGGCCAGATCCGTCGGCGCGGATTTCGATAGCAAGACGGGACTGCCGATCTTGGCCGCCTTCAGCACGACCTCGGACGATAACCTTCCGCTGAAGGCGATCGCATAATCTTTGGCGTGCATGCGGTGGCGGATGCAGTGGCCGAACAGCTTGTCGAGCGCGTTATGCCGGCCGATGTCGGACCGGACAAGGGCGAGTCCGGACTCCCGGCACAACGCCGCATTGTGCACGCCGCCCGTCTGATGGAACGCGGCCGAACTTTGCTGCAGCAGCCGCATGTATTCGAAGCAATCGGCGGCGGTGACGGGGGTCCCCCCCACGATCGTCTTCGCCGTGCGCGCATCGTTATGATAGTAAAATTGACGGCTCTTGCCGCAGCAGGAGCCGATCCACCTTCTCGAATAATAATTCTTGCCCGTCGACTGCGGACGGTGAAGGTCCACGTAGGCAAAGCCGCGTTCCTCGTCGAGGGAGAGGGCTTTGAGCTCCTCCGTCGACCGGATGACGCCCTCCGAAGCGAGAAACCCGATGACGAGATCGGTCAGATCGCCCGGGGAACAGACCAAGGTGGCAAACTCCTCGCCGTCGAGACGGATCGTGAGCGGGTATTCCGCCGCGATTTCGTCTTCTTTGTCGTACGCTTCCGAACCCGTCACCTTAATGGTCGGCCAAGTCGAGCTAGGCGGCCTTTCCATCTCGCAACCCCTCCTCTCTCACCGGCACTCATCCGGGCAGGTCGATCTCCAATTCTTCTATTCGGCGTTCCACGTATCGGGTGTCTTTCCGCGCATGGTACGTCTCCGCTTTCTCTACGACCGCGAATGCATTGTATTCCGGAATGCCGGCGTGCGGCTCGTAAACGCCCTTCGGGAAGAGCGGGTTGCCTTCCGGCCAGTACAGCTCGATATTTCCGGGCGCCAGCGCCGCCCGCTTGGCCCTGCCGTGAAAGACTCCGTGCCGGTTGTAAGCCACGACGGCGTCGCCGTCCCGAATGCCGAGGGCATCCGCGTCCACGGCCGACATGAGGACATCGTACCTCTCCGCCCCGTTAAACGGGTCGATTCCTCCGTACACCATCGAATTAAACTGCTTGCCGCGCCGGGTCGTCGCATAGAACCGCCCCTCCGGCTTGCGGAGCTCCGGCAGCTCGACCGGGATCAGCCGCCCTTTGCCGTCGTCTGTCGGACACACGCCGCCCTCGCACAGCCATGCCCCTCCCCATTGAAAAACGTCTCCCTGGCGAGAGAGTTGCTGGATGCCGTCGTAATAGGGAACTGTCTTCGCGATCTCCTCCCGGATCGCGGCGGCAGACCGGAAACGGACCATCTCCGCGCCCTGCGGCTTCACCCTGGCCGCCAATTCGCCGTAGATCGCCCACTCGGCCTTCGCTTCCGCGATTCGAGGCCCCGGGATTTCCGGAGAGAAGTACACCATCCGCTCCGTCGAAGTGGACGTTCCGCCTCCGGGCTGCTCGTAACGCGTCATCGCCGGAAGCACCCACACTTCCTCCTTGGCGTCCACGAGCGTCGACGTGTTCAGCACGATGTCTTGATGGACCCGGATATCCATGTTTTCGAGGCAACGCTTCACGAACGCCGGATCCGGCATCGTCTCGAGGAAATTGCCCCCCGAAGTGTAGAACACCTTCAGCTTGCGTTCGTGATCGTCCGGCAGCAGCGCGTTCTCAAGCGATACGCCGACGATATCTCCTTGCCACCTCGGGAGGTTGAATCCCCACAAACGTTCCAGCCGATCGACATCCCGCTCAGAGAATTCGCCTCCGGGCAAGCTGAACGGATCCGCGCCCATTTCCCCGGAGCCTTGGACGCCGCTATGGCCCCGGATGGGCATGACCCCGCAATGCTCTCTGCCGAGGAACCCCCGCAGCAACGCAAGGTTCGCGACCTGGGAGATGTTGTCCGTGCCGAATCGGTGCTGCGTCAGTCCCATGCTCCACACGAACACGCCGGAACGCGCCCGCGCGAGCAGCTCCGCGAACTCCCGCATCCGGCACCGCGGAAGGCCGGAAGAGCGTTCCAACAGCTCCCAATCCTGCCTCCGGACGTGCGCCTTCAATTCCTCGTAACCGGTCGCATGCTCCCGGACGAAGGCGCGGTCCACGGCCGAGCCGGGTCGCTCGGCCTCCATTTCGAACCATGCTTTCATGACGCCATGCATGAAGGCGATGTCCCCTCCGATGTTCACCTGGTAGAAATCGTCGGCCAGCTTCGTCCCGAACAGCGCCGATTCGGGAATCGACGGAATCCAGTACCCTTCCATCGCCGGTTCGCGGTACGGATTGATCACGATGATTTTCGTACCCTTGCGCTTGGCGGCGTACATGTATTTGGTCGAAACGGGCTGGTTATTCGCGGCGACGCTGCCCCAGAACACCAGCACGTCGGTCCCGATCCAGTCTTTGAAGGTGCAGCTGGACGCGCCGATGCCGAGCGAACGCTTCAGCGCCGTTTTCGAAGGAGAGTGGCAGATGCGCGACGCATTGTCGATGTTGTTCGTGCCGATATAACGGGCCGCCTTGGCCGCCGCGTAGTAGGATTCGTTCGTAATCCCTCTCGCCGTGAGGTAGAACGCCAGCTGCTTCGGATCGACGCCGCGGATCCGGGCGGCGATCCGATCCAGCGCTTCATCCCACGAAACGCGGCGGAACGCGCGATCCCCCCTTGCGCGGACGAGGGGATACGGCAGACGACCGAGCTTCCTCAGCTGCGAGCTGTCCAGCCGCCGGAGCTCGTCGATGTCCGCATGAAGAATGTCGGGCTTGATCGCAGGCATCGTATTCAGCCGAAGCACGTTCAGCCTGGTCGTGCATAGATGGGGGCCCGTGAGCGTCCGATCCCGCAACCCGGAGACGCCGAGCGCGCATCCGTCGCATACGCCTCGCGTAAGGATCCGATAAGCATACGGAAGGCTGTCGCGGTTTTCCCACACGACCTTCATTGTGTCGCGGATATGCTTTGGTTTGATTTTGCCGAGACCGAACGGGACTTTGCTCACCCACAGCTTCGGATTCGGGCGTCCGGGCAGCTTGACCGGGCCGGAATGTTTCGTCGTTCCCATATGGCGCCTCCGCTTCCACTCTTCATACCCTAAGTCTAACAAGAAAGCGCCTACATCGGAAGCGGCTTCGATCATGGGTTCCTCTCCAAAGGAAGGGGGCTGCCTGCCTTCGCGAAAAAAATCCGCTCCAGCCCCGCCGCGGACGGCGGGGGAGGACCGGCTCAGAGGCCCGGGTATGTAGCGGTAACGGTCACCGCCTCCTTCAAAAGTTCACGTTGCGCGTATCGGTCTCGCTGTATGAAGATGCGGAATACCGGAACAGAGCGTAACCGAACAGCACGTACAGGATGGCGCTTACAATCGTTTGCAGGCCGAGGTATTCGAACGGAAACAGCAGAACGAACGCATACGCCCACAGCCCGTAAGGCAAGTATCTGACGTTCCTGGAGACGAGCGTCAGCCAGATCCCGAGGAGAAATCCATAGTAACCGATCACGTAAAGCGGAATCTTGTTGAACAGCGTATCGATGGCGTTATAGCCGGAGTAGGGTACGATCCGAAGCAGAAGATCGTAGAGGAATTGGATGCCCACCCCGCCGAACAGCAGGTGAAGGTGATACGGCAACAAGCCGCGAATCCAGGATAACGAGGCCAGCCAGGCCCTAAGCTCGCGCACGACCGAAGCAAACTGCTTCATGATACCGCCTCCTTTTATGGATATGTATATCGGAGGCAAGCCGGCCTCATGCAACGATTATGGACCCTTTCGCTCTTTCAACGGATTTTCAGCCTCGTTTCATCTTCCCTTCAGGTAAGAGGTTTATCCTCTTGATAATCGATCCAGGAGGTGGGCCCATGCGAGCTCCGATACGCAAATCTCTCCGAAAATGGGCGGTCGGCGTCGGATGCACGTTGTCCATTGCCTTGCTGCTGCAGAATATCAAAAACAGCGACGCTTTCCAGGGAGCGCAATCGGCTGCGACGGATTCCCCTTCCCTCGCGCAGGAAGACTCTTCTACACGGGATCCGGTCATGCAAGAGTGGCAGGACCAGAGCCAATCCAGCTCCCTGTCCGACCCGTCGGCCGGCGGCTCCCCTTCCGGCTTCGGAGACCGCATCGGCCGTTCCGATACCGGATCCGGATTCCGTTCCCGATCGGGGCAATCCTAATGGCGGCCTGCACCTTGACGATCGAGCGCTTCCGCGCGATGAACGCCGACGTCACCGTGTCGCTGGCCCTGGAGCCTTCTTCCGCCGAAGCGGCTTTCCGCGAGGTCCGAAGCTGGTTCGCCTATGCCGAAAAAGTGTTCAGCCGGTTTCGCCCGGACAGCGAACTAAGCGGCCTGAATCTGTCCGCCGGCCTTCCGGTCCGCATCTCCCGAACGATGGAAGAAGTGCTGGAACTGGCCGCGAGGTATCGGGAATTGACAAACGGCCTCTTCAACCCCTGTATCCTGCCGTTTCTGATCTCTGCCGGGTATACGGCAAGCTTCGAACGTTTGCGCGTCTCGGACATCCTCTCCGGAGGCGGCGCCCCGGCACCGTCCGTCGCCGCTTCCGTTGCGGCCGCGGGATGGAGGTTGTTTCCCCCGATTC
Organism: Cohnella sp. CFH 77786; assembly: GCF_019400745.1. Classification (GTDB taxonomy): domain Bacteria; phylum Bacillota; class Bacilli; order Paenibacillales; family Paenibacillaceae; genus Cohnella. The sequence continues at coordinate 46,334 of NZ_WJIB01000010.1, forward strand.
AAACCGTACGGTTGAATCCCGGTACGCAGATCGATCTGGGCGGCATCGTGAAAGGATGGTCCGTCGATCGTGTTGCGAACTGGCTGATCGGCAAGGGAATCCCAGCCGGCCTGGTCAACGCCGGGGGTGACTTGCGGGTGTGGGGCGGCACGGACGCCCCGCGGTGGGAAATCGAAATCGAGGATCCCCGCCGGCCGGGAACGGCGCTGGGCGTCGTGGCCCTCCGGTCCGGCGCCGTCGCCACGTCCGGCGTCCTCCGGCGAAGCTGGAATACGCGCGAAGGACGAAGACACCATCTGATCGACCCGCGAACCGGCAGCCCGGCGGATTCCGACGTGCTGCAATGCACGGTGTCAGGCGTCGACGCCGCGGAGGCGGAAATCGCCGCCAAAACGGTATGCCTTCTCGGAAGCGGGGAGGGCGCGGAGTGGCTGGGGCGGGCTTGCCCCGGCAGCGACGCGTTTATTCTGCTGCGGAACGGCAGCATTCGCTTGCTGCGAAGTCCGTCCGCAGACGCCGGCCGGAAATGGAAAGGAGAATAGCCGATGGCCGACTGGCTGCTTCAGCTTCCGACCTGGATGATTGCCCGGGCGACGGGGCTGATCGCCTATTATCTGCTCTTCGCCGGCATGTTCCTCGGCATCCTGTACGGGACGCCCAAGTTGACCGGCGTCTGGAAAACCCGCTTTTACCGCTGGCACTCCCGAACCCAGAACCTGGGACTCCTTTTTATCCTGGCCCACGCCATGGTCCTCGTCATCGATCATTACAGTCCCTTCTCATGGTCCGATTTGCTCATCCCGTTCTCGCATCCGGAGCATCCAGTCGTTTACGGTATCGGTTCTCTTGCCTTCTATGGGATGCTGGTCGTCCTGCTGACCTCGGACTTCCGCCTCCTGATGAACGGCAAGCTCTGGATCGCGCTCCATCTGCTTGCCTATCCCGTTTACTTCTTGGCACTGCTCCACGGCATCTTTGCCGGCACGGATACGCAGAGCGTTCCCGTATTCGCGGGATATCTCGTCACCGCCGCTGCCCTGCTCGCCGTCACGTTCTACCGCGCTTCGGCGGAAAAACAGGCAGCCGAGTCCAGATCCGGGAGGAGTCGATACCAAACGAGACGTCTATAATTCAGTCAAAACAAGTAAAACCGCTTGTGCGATCCCGCTTTCTCAACTGTACCTGCAGCACACCTAAGGATTTCGCAGAAATAACGTCTCCGGAAGTCACTACAGCACTCGTAGTCGAGGATTTCGCAGAAATAACGTCTCCGGAAGTCACTACAGCGCTCGCAGTCGAGGAATTCACAGAAATAACGCCTGCGGAAGTCACTACAGCGCTCGCAGTCGAGGAATTCGCAGAAATAACGTCTCCGGAAGTCACTACAGCGCTCGTAGCTCCTGAAGACACCTATGATAAGTCTCAAAATCCGCTCCGCAAGACAAGCCGAACATAAACAAGAGCGCCAGAACCGTAACCCTCCCTCTCGCTTCCCCAAACCGCTATTCTGATTGATCAATAGAAACCCCATCCCGCCTTCAGCCGGCGGGATGGGGTTTCGCGTTTCCGATATCGGTTCAATACAAGTGACATGCGGTATAATGGCCGGGTTCGACTTCCTTGAATTCCGGCATCTTCTCGGCGCATTGCGCCATCGCGGCCGGGCAGCGCGTCCGGAACGGGCAGCCGCTCGGCGGATTCATCGGGCTGGGGATCTCGCCCTTCAGGAGGATCCGTTCGCGCGCTTGCTGGACCTCCGGATCCGGAATCGGTATCGCGGACAGAAGCGACTGCGTGTAAGGATGCAACGGCTTCCGGTTCAGCTTCTCCGAGGTCGCGACCTCGACGAGCTTGCCCAGGTACATGACGCCGATGCGATCGGAGATATGCTTGACCATCGCGAGGTCATGAGCAATGAACAGATACGTCAAGCCGTGTTCCTTCTGCAGCTTCTTGAACAGGTTCACGACCTGAGCCTGCACCGACACGTCGAGCGCGGAGATCGGCTCGTCCGCGATGATGAACTGCGGTTCGATGGCAAGCGCGCGGGCGATCCCGATCCGCTGCCGCTGACCGCCCGAGAATTCGTGCGGGAAGCGGTTCGCGTGTTCTTCGTTCAGGCCGACGTCGTTCAGCAGCTGGGCGACGCGGGCTTTGCGCGCTTTGCTGCCTTTGTGAAGGCCGTGGATGTCGAGCCCTTCGGCGATGATTTTGCCGACGGTCATCCGCGGATTCAGCGATGCGTACGGGTCTTGGAACACCATCTGCATTTGCTGATTGAACTTGCTCAGCTCTTTGCCGTTCAAGTTCCGGGTACTCTTGCCGCCGAAAACGACTTCCCCGTCCGTCGCCTGATACAGACCGATGATCGTGCGCCCCGCGGTCGATTTGCCGCAGCCGGACTCGCCGACGAGACCGAACGTTTCCCCTCGTTTGATGGCGAAGCTCAGGCCGTCAACGGCCTTCAGGATCCGGTTGGCGCCCAGATGAAAATGCTTTTTGAGGTTCTTGACCTCGAGAATGTTGTCAGACATGCGCGCGCCCCCCCACTTCGACCGGCCGCTCCACTTTCGGCGCGTCCGGATGATTCAGCCAGCAAGCGGCGCTGTGCGTATCGGAAGCGCGGAAATGCGCCGGATCCTTCTCCAAGCATAGCTCCATCGCGTATGGGCAGCGCGCTGCGAAGGCACATCCCTTCGGCGGCGCGAACAGGTCGGGCGGCGTGCCCGGGATCGACTTGAGCTCGGTGCTCGAGTCGCTGTCCAGCCGCGGTACCGATTGCAGCAGGCCCCACGTATACGGATGTTTGGGATCGTAGAAAATTTCGTTTAACGTTCCTTGCTCCACCACTTTGCCCGCGTACATCACGATGACGCGTTGGGCCATCTCGGCGACGACGCCGAGATCGTGGGTAATCAGGATAATCGAGGTTCCGGTCTGCTCTTGGATTTGCTTCAGCAGGTCCATGATCTGGGCTTGAATGGTCACGTCCAGCGCCGTCGTCGGTTCGTCCGCGATCAGCAGCTTCGGGTTGCAAGCGAGAGCGATGGCGATCATCACCCGTTGACGCATGCCTCCGGAGAGCTCGTGGGGATATTGCCTCAGACGTTCGACCGGATTCGACATGCCGACCATCTTGAGCAGCTCTACCGCGCGGGTACGCGCCGCCTGTTTGCTGCCCCCTTGATGCTTGCGGATGCCTTCCATGATCTGATCGCCGATCGTCATCGTCGGATTGAGGGAGGTCATCGGGTCTTGGAAAATCATCCCGATTTCGTTCCCGCGGATTTTCTCCATCTCCGATTCTTTCATTTTCGTGATCTCATGCTTCCCGTCAAACAGGATGGAGCCGCCTTTGATATAGCTCGGCGGCGTCGGTACCAGCCGCATGATCGTCTGGGAGGTTACGGATTTCCCGCAGCCCGACTCCCCGACGATGGCCAGCACTTCCCCTTTATTCAAAGTGAAAGAGACGCCGCGAACGGCCTGCACTTCACCGGCGAACATTTTGAAGGAAACCTGCAAATTGTCGACTTCCAGGATCGGCTTGCTCATTCGTCAGCCTCCTTATCTTCTCATTTTCGGATCGAGGGCGTCGCGGAGACCGTCCCCGAGCAGGTTAAAGCTAAGCAAAATCAAGCTGAACACGGCCGTAGGGAATAAAAGACGGTGCGGCTGGTAACGAAGTACGCCGGCTCCGTCGCTCAGCAGGTTGCCCAAGGAGGCAAGCGGCGGCTTGATGCCGAGGCCGATGAAGCTCAGGAACGATTCTACGAAAATCGCCGTCGGAACGACGAATGTGATTTGCACGACGACGACGCTCAGAACGTTGGGGATCAGGTGCTTGGAGATGATCCGCCACGGGCCTGCGCCGAGCGTGCGGGCAGCCAGCACGTATTCCTGTTCCTTCAAGACCAGCATCTGCCCCCGCACGAGCCGGGCCATCGTCACCCATCCGGTGATGGCGTATGCCAGAATGATCGACGTGATCCCCGAGCCGAGCACCATGATCAGAAGAATGGCGATAAGCAGGTACGGAATCGAATAGATGATTTCGATGAACCGCTGCATGAAAGAATCGACTTTGCCGCCGAAATAGGCGGAAATGCTTCCGTAAAGAACGCCGACCACCAAGTCGAGCGCGGCCGCCACGAGCCCGATGAAAAGCGAGATCCTCGTGCCCCACCACACGCGGGTCCACATGTCCCGTCCGAAATCGTCGGTGCCGAACCAGTACGTGGAATTGGGCTTCAAGTTCGTTTCCTTCAAATGCTGGGTGGCGTAATCGTGCGAGCTGAACATGGGAGCGAAAATAGCGAGCAGGGTCAGGATGACCAGGACGGTCAGGCCCAGCATCGCGAGTTTATTTTTTCTCAAGCGCCTCCAGGCGTCAACCCAATAGTTCAGGGAAGGACGCACGATGGCTTCGGCGCTTGTCGTTTTCTTGGCCGGCTGAAACTTCTCTTTGGATATGGCTTCCATCGGTTTACTTCCCCTTTCCCAGACGGATTCGCGGATCAATGAGATTGTACGCGATATCGGTCAAGAACATGGCGATGATAAGAACCGCCGCGTAGAACAAAGTCAAACCGACGATCATCGTATAGTCGTTCGAATATACCGAGAGCACGAACTGGTTGCCCAGCCCCGGAACGGAGAAAATTCTCTCGACGACCAAGGTGCCGGTAAGCACGTTAACGGCAATCGGTCCCAGAATCGTTATGACGGGAAGAATCGCATTGCGGATCATGTGTTTGCCGACGATGTTCGATTTCGAAAGGCCTTTGGATTTGGCCGTCTTGATATAGTCCTGATGCATGACCTCGAGCATGGAAGCTCTCATCATGCGCGTAAGAATCGCGATGGTGCCCAGCGACAGCGCGATCGCCGGCAGAATGCGGTGCTCCGGCCCCGTCCATAATCCGGGCGGCAGCCATTTCAACTTCACGCCTACATAATAGGACAGCAAAGGCCCGATGACGAACGACGGGATCGATACGCCGATGAGCGCGATGATCGAAGCGGTGTAGTCGCCAGCTTTGTTGTGCTTCAGCGCGGCGATCGTGCCCAAAATCAAACCGAAAACGATGGCGATGATCAAGGACCATACGCCCAGCTCGAACGACGCCGGGATCGCGGTCTTGATGACGCTGACGACCGAACGGGTCGGGAATTGGTACGATACGCCGAGATCTCCTTGAATTACGTGTCCCATATAGGTGAGATATTGCTCCCATACGGGCCTGTCCAAACCGTATTGCTTGATCAAGAGTTGCATGCTCTCCGGCGGCAGCTTCGTAATGGCATCACCGAAGGGATCTCCCGGGAGCAGCTTCATGAGGAAAAAGGTCAGCGTCACGATAATCCACAGGGTGATCACCATGTACATTAACCGGCGCAGAGTGTAACTCAGCACAAGGAAAATCCTCCCTTCTGTTTTAACATGAAAGAAGCCGCCTCCCTAGCGTGCAAGAACGGCTTCCTTCACGTATTGCTTGGCTTAAATTATAAACGATCGCGAATCATTTGACCTTATTATTCGAAGTAAGCCCATTTCAGCTCGAAGTCTTGGCCGTACGGCGGAAGGATGAGGCCCTTCAGCTTCGGATTGACGACGAACGGGGAAGAACGGAAGTACAGCGGAGCGACCGCAGCTTCGCCGATCAGGATTTTCTCGGCGTCTTGCAGCATTTGCGAGCGTTTCGCGAGATCCGTCTCGGTTTGCGCCGCAGTGACCAGCTTCGTGTACTCTTCGTTTTTCGGACCTTCCCAGTCTTGCGTGTTGAACGGACCGCCGGCCACGTACATGTCGAGCCACGTCATCGGGTCGTTGTAGTCCGCGCCCCACAGCGTGTTCACGAGCTCGTACTGTTTGGACAGTTCTTTCTCCAGACGGTTCTTGTGCGGCATCGGGTTGGCTTCGACGGTTACGCCCAGGTTCGTCTGCCATTGCTGGGTGACGAACTCCATGATCTTCTTGTTGATTTCGGTGTCGTCGCCGATAATCGTGAGCTTGCTCGGCAGCGTCGTGCCGGATTCTTTCAGGCCGTCTTCAAGCAGTTGCTTCGCTTTCGCGGCGTCGAACGGCGGAATCAGGTCGCCTACGACTTTGCGGAACTCGCCGCCGTTGCCGTCGGAGTTGCCGTTCGGCACATAACCCGTAGCGGCTACGGAACCGTTTCTCATGGCCGTGTTGACCAAGCCTTCGCGGTCGATCGCCATGGAGAACGCTTGGCGGACTTTCGCGTTGGCGAAAGCGGGAACTTTCTTCGTTTGGAAGTTCACGTAGCCGGTTACGAGCTCGCTCTTGATTCGCAGGTCCGGCTTGTCTTTATAAGCGTCCATCTGGTCGCCGCGGATGTCCGCATAGTCGGTTGCGCCCGTCTCGTACAGGTTCAGGCCGGTGTTCGTGTCTTTCACGATGTTGACCGTAACTTTATCCAGCTTCACGTTTGCGGCATCCCAGTATTTCTCGTTTTTCTCGAGAACGAGGGTTTGCTCGTGGTCCCACTTGGTGAGCTTGAACGGACCTGCGCCGATGACTTTGTCGGCGTCCGCGCCGTTTTTGTCCCCCAGCGGTTCTACGAAATCCTTCTTCTGCGGATAGAAGTTCAGGAATGCCAGCATGGAAGTGAAGAACGGTACCGGGTGGTCCAGCGTGATCTCGAGCGTTTTGTCGTCGATCGCTTTGGCGCCCAGGTTTTTCTTGGCCTCTTCGATCGCGGCGTCGCCTTCCGCTTTCATGATGGCTTCGCCGCCTTTGATCCACGCGACGACGAACGCGTAGGTCGCTTTCGTACGCGGATCCAGCGTGCGCTGGAAGGAGTAAACGAAGTCGTTGGCCGTTACCGGCGTGCCGTCGGACCAAGTGATGCCGTCGCGCAGCTTGATCGTGTAGGTCAGATGGTCCGGCGAAATCGTCGGCATGTCCGCGGCAAGCGCGGGCGTCGGTTTCATGTCTTTATCCAAGCGATACAGACCTTCGCTGATCGCGCCAAGGAACGTGAACGATGCCGCGCTTTCCGCGATCGATACGTCCAGGGCCGGCGGGTCGGCACGGTAGTTCATCACGAGTTCTTTCTTGCCGTTGCCTCCAGCGCTGGCGCTAGCGCTTGCGCCGGAGCTGGCGCTCGGGCTGCCGCTGGCGTCATCGGAGCCCTTGCTGCCGCACGCAGCGAGGGAAGCACCGATTAAGGTGACAGCCAAAGCGGAAGTGAAAATCTTCTTAAGCTTCATTCCTCAAACCCCTCCTAATATTTTCGTTCGAGTTCCGCCTGACTTCCTCCGAATGCCGGGACGATCGTCCCGGAATCCGGACCATTCCGAACGAGGATATCGAACAAAATAAATAGTACTATCATTGTTCGTGATCTGCAATCGATTCTTTTCCAAATGTTAGGTAACTTAACGCGATAAAGTGAAGGTTACTCACCCCAATATGACCGGAAGCGATTACACGAACGGAATTTTATTAGTGCAAACGTATAGCGCATTTTGCCGCATAAGCCGAAAAGCCCAGTGCATCAAGTATTTTCACGGCTTTCAGGCCCTCCGCCCCGATTCGATTAAAATATTACTGCATAAAAATACGTAAATGTAAAAAAAATAGCCAAATTTCGTTTTGAGCCTGTTCCCACCTTCCGAACGCTTACATTCGCTTGTTTTTTTAACTGAAGTGCAAGGAAATGCAAAAAGATTTGACGCAGCGGCTTTCTTACTATATAATAAGACGTCGTAGAAAGTAACCCTCAGATTTTTCCTCAAGATGGGCAATATTCCTCCATTCCCCAACACGTTCCTTAAAACAATCGGCTGCTGGAAGGAACACGAACTCACCCTGGAGCGGCCTAGGAGCCGCAAGAATGATGGAGAGGCAGGGCCATCGTTGTTTTCGTGCAAGTGACAGACGGAAAAACACGCGGTTACGCTACGCATATGCTAAGACCCCCGTCGGGCGAGAGCCTGCGGGGGTCGTCCATTATTATAGAGTAGACATCGACCGACTTCAGTGCATCATCTGGAATTCCGGGACTTGCCCGCCTTCGGACGGCTGTTGCTTCGGCCGCGACAGCAGGAAGCCGAGAATTCCGCCGACGATCGCTACGTAAACGAGAATGCTGAACGTGTAGCCGAACGCATCGGCTTGGTATGCGACAGCGGTCTCCGGAGTCGGCGGCCCCTTCTGAATGACGAGATCGTTGAAACGGGACGCGGACAGCGTCGTGAGGCCGGCGACCGCGAAGGACATGACGACCTGCTGCGTTGCGTTGGTCAGCGACGTCACGCGTCCGACCAGGTTCTGCGGAGCGGACTGCATCAGATGCGTGTTCAGCGGCATCATGAACAATCCCATGCCTGCTCCAAGCATCGCTAGCGGCAACATGATCGCCATGTCGGACGAATCCGCCGTGATGTTGGAGAGCAAGAGCGCGGCAACGGTCGTAATCGTCATGCCGGCCAGTACGAGCGGCCTTGCGCCGAATTTGTCCGACAGCTTGCCTCCGATGGGCATGAAGAAGCCGGAAGCCAGCGCTTGCGGCAGCATGAGGAGCCCCGTCTTAATGGGCGAGTATCCTTGCGCTTGCTGCAGGAACAGCGGCACGAGGAACATGGTGCCGAACATGGCCATCTGCGAAATCCACTGTACGATAATGCCTCTGCTGAAATTGCCGGAGCGGAATACGCGCAGCTCCAGAAGCGGGTTCTGGCGCCGCAGTTCGACGATAATGAACAGCACCAGGGCGACGGCTCCGCCGATCATGCCGGCGAGCGCCTCGGTCGACGTCCATTGCGATTTATGCGTCACAGGGTCGATGCTTCCGCCTTCCGTTACGCCATACACGAGAGCCGCGAAAGCGATTGGAGCGAGGATAATCCCGAGGATATCAAGCCCCGGCACCGATTGGCGCGCGATGTTCGGAAGCGATCGGATGCCGATCAAGATCCCTACGACGCCTACGGGCAGGTTCAACAGGAAGATCCATTCCCAAGTCGCCTTCTCGACCAGCCATCCGCCCAGAACGGGTCCCAGCGCCGGCGCGAGCAGGATCGGAATCCCCATCATGCCCATCACTTGGCCGACCTTATCCGGCGGAGCAAGCCGGTAAATGAACGCCATGGCGATCGGGATCACGACGCCGCCGCCCAAGCCTTGGAGAACGCGGCAAATGATCAACACTTCCACCGAATTCGAGAGCGCGCACAGACCCGATCCGATCGTGAACAGTCCGACCGAAATCAAGAAGATCTTCTTCGCTCCGAAACGGTCCGACAACCAACCCGCGAGAGGAATGACGGCCGCCTGAGCAAGCGCGTAACCCGTTACCGTCCATTGGATCAAGGACAAGTCCGTGAGCTTGAATTCTTCCATGAGCTTGGGCAGGGCGACGTTCACGGCCGTGCCGTCCAGAATGACCATGAAAATGCCGATGATGATGGCGACAAGCGGCCCGATGATTTCCCGCATGGACATGGCGCCTCCTGCGGGAGCCTGGCTTGCATTCGTTGACATGGATACCCTCCTATCCGAAGTAAGCATTCCCTCCGCGAAGCCTCTCTTATCCTAAATTGACCTCCGGGCATCGACGGCGGTAATATAGGAGCATACGGGTTCTACGGAAAGATGCAGAGACAAGCAAACGGACAATTGTCCGTTTTCATTTCGATGTTACCGGACATCTGTCCGGTTGTCAACCGGAATTTTCCATCGAAGGAGGGAAATGAGATCATGAGTGTCCGAGCGGAACGGAAAGATGCTGCAGAGCACCGAAAGTTAATCCTTCGTACCGCCGAGTCGTTGTTCGACTTGCATGGCGTCCGCGGAGTCAGCATGCATCAGATTGCCCGAACCGCCGGCATCGGCCAAGGAACGCTATATCGCAAGTATGCGCATAAAGGAGATCTCTGTCTCGACATTATTCAAGACTACACTCAAGCTTTCGTGGAAGAAGTCGGGCGGTACTTGGCCAAGAACCGGGAGAAGCCGGCGGAGGACCGGTTAGGTTGGGTATTGGACATGTGGATCGATGCGATGGAGAAGAAGTCCGAACTCATCATGACGATCCAGGCCCATCATTGCGCCGAAAGCGAAGAAAGCCGCGCGGCCAGCTTCTTTCAGTCCTCGCTTTATCTGTTCATGAGGGGAAGAATCTCGGAGCTGCTGGCCGAAATCGCAGAGAGCCGTCCAGGCCCGAATGCCGACCCGGTCCTGACCGCCCACGCGCTCATCTGCGCCATGGCGCCGGTGGGCCATTTCCACATCAAGCGGGAGCTCGGATACACCAAGGAACAAATGAAGAACCACTACCGCCGAATGTGTTACCTTCCCGTCTCGAATGCCAACGTCTAATAGGTAAAGCGGGCTGTCCACCCGGACAGCCCGCTTTGATTTCACGCACAGATTTACGCTCCGTAGGTCCGCTTCTCGCGGTGACGCTGCCGGGATTCCCGGACCTGCGTCTCGATGACCAGCATAATGGCCAGAACGAACTCGACGAGCAGGATGCCCGACAAGACATCCAACGCCACATGCTGTTTCACGAACAGCGTCGACACGATAATCAAGGACGACATGCCCGTAATCAGCGCCACGTTCCATTTGTTCCGGAAAGAGCTGGTCCACACCAGTCTCATGACCATGTAGCTGGAGAAACAGTGGATGCTGGGAAAACAGTTGAACGGTTGATCCCGGTCGTAAATATACCGCATCAGCCACGTGAACGGATCGTTGCCGACCAACACGGGACGCGGGACCGTCGTCTGGAATACCGCATAAATCACGTAACAGGTGAGCGCACATACGGTGTAAGTAACCAATCCTTTGTAATACACGCTCACGTCTTTCTTGAAGAAGTAGACCAGGCAAACGTAAATATAGAATATCCATACGGCGTAAGGAAGGGCGAAATATTTAATAAACGGAGTAGCCCGGTCGAAAGCCGTAACGAGCGAATATACGTCTTGGTTCGCCCGGTTGGTCCACTTGTACATCATGCCGAGAAACGGGAATATGAGCATGAAAGCGAGAGGCGAATATTTTCTCCAGTCGATTTTACGCAGCAACAACACTTGATCAACCCCTTTTGTCTCTATGCCGGATTCGATTTAATCCAGTTTGGGCAAGCTTTGAACATAACGGTCGGACATGTCGAGCAGCTTCAGCGCCCGTTCGTACTGTTCCCGGGTGGCCTCTTCCGGCGCCGGCGACGTTCCTCCGAAGCCGAAGAGCGTGCCATCCGCGAAGCTTTCTCCCGGAACGAATATCCCTTTATCGTTGATGAACGAACCGGAAGGCAAGTAATAGCGCTGCGGAAGCAGGTTGGACGTCTGGTTCAGCAAATCTTGGCCGAAATGAATGCGATCCTTCAAGGAGATGCCGAGCAGGTTCGCCACCGTCGGGTAAATGTCGGCCTGGCCTCCGGTCTCCGTCCGCACCTGGGCGCCCGCGATTCCGGGAACCGACAGGATCAGCGGAATGTTCATCATCTCGGTGGACCGGTATTCGTGTCCGATCAATTCTTTCATGAGCTCGCGCTCGCGCTCGCTCAGAGAATAAATCGGAAGCCCCATATGGTCTCCGTAGATGACGATCACGCTGTTGTCCCACAATCCGTCCTGCTTCAGCTTCGCGAAGAATTGACCCAGCGCGTAGTCCGCGTAATTCTGCGCCTCAAGGTAATCGCCGACCAGCGTGCCTTCGAACCGGTCCGGGAGCTTGAAACGGATTTTGCGTTCCGGAATGTTAAACGGGTGATGGCCGGACATCGAAATGAGCTGCGCGTAGAAGGGCTTGCCCCCGGCGCTCATTTCGCTCAGCTTGCCGGCGGTCTTCGCGTAGAGCAGCTCATCGGAGGACCCGAAGAACACCATGTCGTCATCGCCGAAAAACGTTTTGTCATAATAGCGGCCGAACCCCAATGCCCGGTATAACGCCTTCCGGTTCCAGAACTTCACGTCGTTCGTATGGAAAGTAGCGGTGTCGTACCCGTTCGCCGCGAGCACTCTCGGCATGCTCGGAAGCAACCGGTCGCCGAAGTCCTGGGACGCGGCGCCGTGCTGCGGCACGTAGAGCGACGTATTGACGACGAACTCGGCATCCGCCGTATTTCCCTGCCCGACCATCTGGTAGAAGCGGGGGAAATAGATCGAGCTGCCCAGCAGCCCGTTCAGGTTCGGCGTGACTTCCACGCCGTCGATCTTCGTACCCAGCAGGAAGTTCTGGAACGCTTCCAACTGGATGACGATCAGATTTTTGCCCTTGGCTATGCCTTGATACTGGGGAGCCGCGGGTTCGACGATGCCTTTGAGGGAAGCGATCGCGGGCGGAGTCACGTCGTTCGGCGGCTCGGGCTCCTCGACCATGGCCGCGAAGGCGTCTTTCGCGCCGGTCGCGATCTCCACCGTCTGATACGGAATAATTCCCATATTCTCCGATTTCTTCAATTCGTTCATGCTCTCACGGCTTTGCCAAACGTTGGCCAGGCAGATCGTCAGCGAGAGAATGAACAAGCTGAGCACGATGCGCCTGGGCTCCCGGCGGGCCAGCCGCATGCGCCATTGCCGGAATCTCCTGCTCACCGCCAGGAGAAGGAGAAACACCACGATATCGGTATAGATCAGAAGGAAATACGGATGCAGCAGGGACATGACGCTGCCCTGCACTTCCGTTACCTGTCCCACCTGTTGAAGCGCGTGGTAAGTGACCACAACCCCGAAATATTTGTAGTACATGATCACCGCGAAATACACGCAGGTCATGATCAGATTCGCAACGAGATAAGCGCCGAATTTGCGTCTCGGGGCCAGCCATTCGACCAGGCAGAAGACGACCCATACGGCCGGCAGCTCCGTGATCAGCGGCAGCCAGATCGATCCGTCCGAGAACAACACGGCTTTCGTCAAGTAGATCTTGAGCAGCATGATGAGGGAAAAGAATACGAACGGCTTGGCGAACCAACGGGCCCCGTAGTGCTTCCACATGGCCGTTCCCCCTTTTTCGTCTCTCAGGCCGTTTATCTCTTTTGTAAATCGGCCCTATCTATTATAAAGGAAGAGCGTGCCGTATGAAAGCAGAACCGCCTGGATGCGCGGCTAAAGGTTGGTTAAAGCCGGGCTGAAGGTTGGCTTGAGCGGGGGTCACGACATATAATGAAGCAATACGAAAGGAAGTGTCGGCATGAGCATTAAATACACGAGAGACTACGACAAAATATTGGACGACTTGTCGCGCGCGATCTCGACGATCCCCCGGTTTTACCAGACGTTCGAAATGGATGACGGAGACTGGACCGATCTCGACGAGAACGAAAAAGCCGTCTGCCTCCGAACGTTGGCCGACGACGTCTTCTACGTGCTCGGATCCGACCCTTCCGCGCCCGTGGGACCGGGACTTGCCGAATACGACCGCGCCCACGGGGTCATCAAGGTGACAGCGGGTCCCCAGCTCGTTCATGTCGTTTCGCTGCGGGAATAGTCGAGTTTATTCGATGTTTCCTTTCTTTAGAACGCCGAGCTCGTGAACGATCCGGGCGACCGTGCTGTCCAGGTCGACATTTTCGACAACGAGCTCGCATTTCTTGCGGTAGGTCACCTCGTCGGTGTAGTGGCCGAGATACGCTTCAATCACGTCGTATTTCGAACCCTTGCTTTCCAATCTCTCGCGAACCGTCTGCTTGTCCACGTATATGAACACTCGAACCACCCGGTCGCCATACAATCGCTTGACGGCTTCCGCTCCTTCCCGGTTGAGAACCAAGCTGACTCCTTTGCCGGAGCCGAGCGCATCATCCATCTCGCGTTTAAGCACCCCGTAACGGTTCCGGTCGATTTCCGCCGTTTGGATGAACCCGCCTTCTTCCGCCCACTTGTCAAACTGTTGGACGCTTACGTAATGATAGTCCGAATCGGGTTGATTCGGATTGCGGGGTGGCCTCGTGGTCGCGGACACAACCTGCCGGTAACCCAATGCTCGCGAGACCAGGCGAGCGATGGTTTTGCGTCCCGCCCCGCTCGTTCCCGTGAATACGATAATGTCGCAGCCGTTCATGCGCCGCACCCCCTTGTCCGTATCTATCTTATATATCGGCATACGGGAGAAAAAAGCAGATAGCTCCCTTTCAGGGTATGCGGTTTGCCGAGGAGAGAAGACGGTCGATTTCCCGCTCTACGTCCGCCGGGTCGTTCATGTAGTTATACGTTCCGAGCAAGGTGGCTGTCGCTTCCGGATCGGCTCCCAGCAACCGGTAAACGGCGGTTTTCTCCGGAAAGAACGCCCGGCCCCCGGCAATCCGGCAAGCTTGCCGGAATCGGGACATCAGTTTCTTCTCCATGGCGGACTGGTACACACGTCCGATCAACTCCCCGTTCGGCCCCCAAATCTTCGGGTCGTAATCCGCAAGGATCGCCGCGAGCAGTCTCGAGCCGTACAAGGCGTCGTGGATCCCCTGACCGAGCCGGGGGTCCTTGAAGGTCATGGCGTCTCCGACGAGCGCCCATCCTTTCCCCATCCCTTGGTACCAGAAGTTCTCGAAGCCGTGCAATCCCCGAATCCGATCCTCGAACACCGCTTTGGCGAGCCGCCGGGGCAATGCCGTATCGCCGAACTCTTCCGAGATGAATGCCCGGAATGCGGTTTCCGCATGGGCGGAAAAACGGGGGCTCCAGGACGAGCTCTCCAGCGGATACGTCACCCCGATGACATGCCGCCCGCCTCCGGCCGGATAGACAGCCGCCGTTCTGTCCCGCCGCTGATAGAATTCGGAGCGCGGCTCCCCTTCCTCGGCATAGCCGGAGACGTAAGCGACGCAGAAGGCGCCATTCGAAGGCTGCGAAGCTTTCCGAGCGCATCCGGCCATTTCGCGCACCCGGGAACGCCTTCCGTCCGCTCCGACGACCATATGCGCGGTAAAGCTGACCGCTCGGCCATCCAGGTTCTGTCCGACGACTCCCGCCACCGTGCCGTTCTCCCGAACCAGCCCCATCACCTTGAAGCCCTCGAGCACGGTTACGCCGGCCTGGGCTTTGGCATGGTCAAGCAACGTACGATCGAGGATCAGTCGGCGGACGCACAGACAGGAAGACGCTTCCGCTCCCCCCGGGATAACGCCCTCGATTTCCGCTCCGTCAATATTCAGACGAGCCCGACTATACAAGGGCGAGCCCGACTCCAGAAGCCGGTCCAGCACGCCCATTTCCTTCAGCATCGCAAGGGAATTCCCGTACAGATTCGGAATGCAGAGCGTGTCGCTCGGAAACAGATTTTCGTCCAGCAGCAGCACCTCGAACCCCTCTTGAGCCATTTCATAGGCCAAGGTTGAGCCGGCAACCCGCGCTCCCACTACGATGACGTCGTACTCGGACTTCATTTTCAGAAGACGCACCTTCCAACCGTATCTTATCTATCCTTTTCCAATCGTAACTTGCGCTTCCATCCTATGACCAGTTACAAACGTCACAACTTCGGTCATAAGCGGAGCCTCGGAGAAATAACTTGTCTATATCGCGTTCCAGGCGAATATCGTATACTAAACGTAAACATTTCGATTAGGAGGTGGATCATGCCTCAATCGGTCTACCGTTGGACGCTGAACCTGCTGACCGCAGGATGCCTGATCTTCCTGTATCTGATCTTCACCAATCGCGACCTTTCGTCCCTTGTCACTTGGTTCACGTTCCGGCCGGAGCAGTGGCAGGGCGTGAAGACCTTGTTCGTCAGTCTCTTCCTGGAAGCCTTGCCCTTCATCCTGCTCGGGGTGCTCGTCTCCTCGGCTTTGCACTTGTTCGTGTCGGACAACGCCCTGCGCCGGCTCATCCCGGCTCACCCGGTTCCCGGCGTGCTGCTCGCCTGCCTGCTCGGCATCCTGCTGCCGGTGTGCGAGTGCGGGATGATCCCGATCGTCCGCGGGCTGATCCGCAAAGGCATGCCGGCCTATCTCGGCATCACCTACATCCTTGCCGCCCCCATCCTCAACCCGGTCACGTACGCGGCCACGTACCTGGCTTTCCGGACGCAGCCGGAAATGGCGTATTACCGGATGGGACTGGCCTTCGTCTGTGCGGCAGCCATCGGCTGGATCCTGTATGCGTTCGCGAAGCGGAACCCGCTGAGGACGGAGCCTCGCGGCCATCGCGGTCGCGATCATGGCCACGGTCACGATCACGGTAGCCGCGATCATGGCCACGGTCACGATCACGGTAGCCGCGATCATGGTCACCATCACGATCACGGTCATGGACACGTACATACCCACGGCCACCATCACGACCATCGCCGCAAAGGGAATCCCGTTCTTCAAACGTTCACCCACGCGTCGGACGAATTTTTCGAAATGGGCAAATACTTGGTGCTCGGGGCGTTCCTGACCGCGGTCATCCAGACGTTCGTCAGTCGGCAGGACCTCCTCTCTCTGGGAGGCGGCCCGATCGGCTCGCACCTGCTGATGATGGGGTTCGCTTATGTCATCTCGCTGTGCTCGACTTCCGACGCCTTCATCGCCGCTTCGTTCTCGGGCACCTTCCCGAAAGGCGCGATGCTTACGTTCATGGTCTTCGGCCCGATGCTCGACTTCAAAAACACGCTGATGATGCTGGCCACGTTCCGCACCCGGTTCGTCGTCCGGCTGTCGCTGCTCATCGCCGTCGTCGTGCTCGCCGCGTCCCTGCTGTTCGAAACGCTCGTGCTCTAAAAGGAGGGCCTATGGAAACTCATTCCCACCGCAGCCTTATGGCGCATCATTTCATCCGAGCCCTGATCCTGGGCGGCTTCGCTTTCTACATCATCCGGCTCGTCCGGCTGGACACGCTCACGCTCTATATCGCTCCGCGCATGACGATCTACGTCAAGCTGGCCGCCATGGGCCTGTATTTGGTTGCCGCCGTTCAGCTCTACCAAGCGTTCCGCGCATGGCAAGGCCAGAAGGACGCGGCGGCATGTGACTGCGAGCATCCGCCTTCCGAATCCTTTTGGCGCAGCGCCGCGGTGTACACCTTGTTCGCCGTTCCGCTGCTTGTCGGATTCATCACGCCGGACACCACGATCGGAAGCGCGATGGCCGGCAAGAAGGGCATGAACCTCTCCGCCGCGTCGGCGGTGAAACCGACGAACGGAGTTGTACCCGCTCCCGCTGCTTCCCCGTCGAAGGCACCCCCGGTTGAGCCTTCCGCGGAGCCGAACGGCGGCGAATCATCCGCGGGCAAGCCGGCGGACAACCTGGACGCGTTGTTCCCATCGGACCAATTCTCGGAGGCTTACGCGAATTACGGCAAACGGATTTACCGCCAGCCGGCGATCGAAGTCACGGAGAAGAGTTTTATGGAAATCCTCACTACGCTCGACATGTTCCTCGACAACTTCGTCGGCAAGAAGCTGACGATCAGCGGGTTCGTGTACCGGGATGAAACAATCGCCAAGGACCGCTTCGTGCTCGGGCGGTTCGCGGTCCAATGCTGCACCGCGGACGCGCTCCCATACGGGATCATGGTTTCAAGCGGGAATCTGAACGCCAATGCGTATCCCAACGACACGTGGCTTCGGATTACCGGCACGCTGGAGAAGACCGATTACAACGGCAACCAGATCATGGGACTCAAGCTGGAGAAAGCGGAGAAGATCAAGCCGGCGTCCGATCCATACGTGTATCCGGATCTGGATTTCGGTTTGGAGGATACGCAGGGCGGGGGCGGCGGATAAGGCGGTTCGTTGGACGGTTTCGGCATAGGCGGAACAATATATGGAAAAAGCTCCCCGGTCGGGGAGCTTTGACGTTAGGAAGCCCGTTTTTCGGGGCTTGAGTATTTGATTTTGCTTTTTTTGACTTTGCAGATGTGAATCGCAGGTAGAGGACCGCGATAAGCCGGTCTCACCGACTTAAACTTCGCCAACCACGGCTCACCGAACACTTTAAGCCTGTCTCATCGACTTAAACTCCGTCACCTGCGACTCGCCGAACACTTTAAGCCTGTCTCGCAAGCTTAACTCCGACAACCGCGGCTCTCCGAACACTTTAAGCTAGTCCCGCAGGCTTAAACTCCGACAACTGCAGCTCACCGAACACTTTAAGCCTGTCTCGCAAGCTTAACTCCGACAACCGCGGCTCTCCGAACACTTTTAAGCCTGTCTCGCAAGCTTAACTCCGACAACCGCGGCTCTCCGAACACTTTAAGCCTGTCTCACAGGCTTAACTCCGACAACCGCAGCTCGCCGAACACTTTAAGCCGATCTCACCGACTTAAACTCCGACAACCGCCGCTCACCAGACACTTTAAGCCTGTCTCGCAGGCTTAAACTCCTACAACCACGGCTCTCCGAACACTTTAAGCCTGTCTCGCAGGCTTAAACTCCAACAAACGCAGCTCACCGAACACTTTAAGCCTGTCTCGCAAGCTTATCTCCGACAACCGCAGCTCATCGAACACCTTAAGCCTGTCTCACAGGCTTAACTCCGACAACCGCAGCTCTTCGAACACGTTAAGCGAGTCCCGCAGGTTTAAACCGTGGACGGTCTCTCCCTCTTATTTCATCAATTTGTTGACCGTAACCAGCAATTCGTCAATGACTTCATGTTCGCCCGCCTGAATCCGTTCGATCACGCAGCTTCTCATGTGCCCCTCAAGAAGGAGCTTGCCGACTCCATTCAGCGCGGATTGCACGGAGGCGATCTGATTGAGGATATCGTCGCAATACGTGTCTTTCTCGATCATGCCCTTCACGCCGCGGATCTGGCCTTCGATCCGGTTCAGACGGCTGATGAGATTGGCCTTCACCTGGTCCGAGTGATGGCTCTTGCGAGCGGAACCGCCGCCTTCGGCGCCGTGGTCGTCATGGCAGGACGGTGCGGTTTGTTCCATCGATGATCACCTCTTGTTGACCATCATATTATACCCCTGCGGGGTATGTCAATCCACTGATTTGACGATTCACTTTTGAGATTCCCCTTCTTGCTAGTCACTCCTGCTTACCGGCAGCAGGAACGCTTCAACTAGCGCTGTTAGGGCGAATCCCCCTCAAATATCCAAGCCTCGGGATAATCCCCTCGACCCGCACGATGAATATCGTTAACCCCCATACCATGCAAAATGTTGCTTACCTATTAGAGAATACTTCATCCGTCTAAAGCGGTTACTTTTGTTGCCTTCAGACATGACGTGCTCTCTTCCGCGGCACGCCCTTCTCCTCACCTACGCGCGATCGAGCCGCAGCTCCCCGGTTCCGGGGTCGGCCAGAACGAGACGCGCTTCGAATTCGCCGCCTTCATCCTTCAGCTTCAGCTTGGACGTCTTGCCTTTCTCGACGAGGCTGCGGACCATCGCGTCGGTGAGCGTTCTGCCGAAGCTGTCTTTCCAAATCACGAACTTGCAGCCGGTCTTGTACTCGCTGCAGCCATATCCTTTGCGGCCCATGAAAATATGGCCGCCGCATCCCGGACGCGGACAGCGGGCAACGGTGCCGGCCGGGGCGTCAGGCGACGACGACGCCTGCGCGGGCAGCTGCTTCTTCTCCGCGGGGGCGGTCGTCCTCTTCGCTCGGGTTGCTGTCGCCGCCTTGCCTCTGCCTCTTGCGCCGACCGGCTTCTCGTCCGCTGCGAACGCCGTTTTCGCCGCCTGCTGTTGGCCGCGCACGCGCTCGACGATCTGCACGGCGAACTTCTTTACATTCTCCATGAACTTCTCCGCCGACGCTTGTCCGCGGGAAATTTCCGTCAGCCGCCGCTCCCAATGTCCCGTCATCTCGGGGGAAGCGAGCAGCTCCACGCCGGCCCCGCGGATGAGCTCGATCGCCGTACGCCCTTTCCGCGTGATCGTCAGCTTCTTCCCTTGCATGTCGATGTAGCCTACTTGCTTCAGCCGCTCGATCGTGGCCGCCCGGGTGGCCGGCGTGCCGAGGCCGGAATCCTTCATCGCGTCGCGCAGCTCCTCGTCCTCGATCTGCTTGCCCGCGCTTTCCATCGCCTTCAGCAGCGTGCCTTCCGTATAATGCTTGGGAGGTTGGGTCTCCTTGGCCTTCACTTCGGCATCCGCACAAGCGACCGGCAGATCGGGATTCAGCACGAACGGCGTTTCGATCTCCTCGGTCTCGTCCTCCCGCTCCGGTCCCGAACCTCCGTCGTCTTTGTCCCCTTTTTTGCCGCGGCCCTTTCCTTTTGCGTTTCCGCCATCTCCATCCGCCGCTTGTCCCGCGTATACGACTTTCCAGCCGTCGGACAGCTTCTCTTTGATCGTCGTTTTGAACCGTTCCTCCGCGGCGACCGTCATAACGGTGTGTACTTTATATTCCGCAGCGGGATAGTAGTGCGACAGGAACCGGCGGACGATCAGGTCGTACAGCTTGCGTTCCTCGGGACTCAGCGCTCCCGGCTTCTTGAACGTCGGCATGATCGCATGGTGATCCTCGACCTTCGAAGGGTTGCACACGTTCCGGTTGCCCGTATGGACCAGGTTCCGGTTCGCTCCCTGAACGAGGGCGTCGTACTCGGACCCCCGAAGCGAGCCGAGCACGCGGTGCATTTCCGGGATGTTCTGCTCCGTCACGTAGTTCGAATTGGTACGGGGATACGAAATGACCTTATGCTTCTCGTAAAGCGACTGCGCGATGTCGAGCGTCTTCTTGGCGGAGAAGCCGAACTTGCCGTTCGCGTCCCGCTGCAGCAGCGTTAGGTCGTAAAGCTTCCACGGGTATTCCTTCGTATCCTTGATCTCGTAGGACTCGACCTTCGCGGAAACACCCTTCACCTTGGCGGCCAGCCGCTCCGCGCGTTCGGGATCGGTGATCCGTTCTCCCTGCCACATCCCCCGATACGAGGTGGATTCCTGGCCGAAAAATCCGTACACCTCATAATATTTCTGGGAGTCGAACGACTCGATTTGCAGTTGACGGTCATAGATCAGCGCCAGAACCGGGGTCTGCACCCGTCCGACAGACAGCAGCTCCCCGTGCTTCGTCGTGAAAGCCCGCGAGCCGTTCATTCCGATCAGCCAGTCGGCTTCGCTTCGGGAACGGGCGGCAACGGTCAAATTCAGGTATTCCGCATCGTCCTTGAGCTGCTCGAACCCTTTGCGGATCGTCTCGGGCGTGAGGTCGGAAATCCAGAGCCGCTTGACGGGATGGTTCAGGCGGAGGTACCGCTTGATCAAGGAGAAAATATGCTGCCCTTCGCGCCCGGCGTCGCACGCGTTCACGAGCTCTCCGCAGCGGGCGGCCAGTTCCTTGATGACGCCGAGCTGGTCCTTCGTCCGCGGATTGGGCAGCAGCCGGAAATCTTCCGGAATGATGGGGAGATCCTGCAGGCGCCATTTTTTGTATTTCTCGTCGTAGTGGTCCGGCTCGGCCAAGCCGATGAGATGGCCGATCGCCCACGTGATGACGTAACGCTCCCCTTCGAGGTGGGTCCGTTTGTTCACCGCTTTGGGTTCGATCACGGCGGCGATATTGCGTCCCATATCCGGTTTTTCGGCGATGACGAGCGTTTTCAAAGGTTTCTTCCACTCCGATAGAAGATGCATATTTTACAGCCGTATGGTACTTTGAATATTATACTACATTGAAGGTTAACGGCGTTGAGCCGTGTTGTATCGCCGTTATTCATGGTAATAAACATATAATCATGCGCTGAAATAAGGAGTGGAGAACATGCCGCAAACGGCCCAGAGAACCGTCAGATCCGTGTGCCCTCTCGACTGTCCGGATACATGCAGCTTGAAAGTCACGCTGGAAGGAGACCGGATCGTCGCCGTCGATGGGGACCCGGACCATCCGGTTACCCAAGGAGCGATTTGCAACAAGGTGCGGAACATGCCGGGCCGCGTGCATCATCCCGAGCGGCTGACGTATCCGATGCGGAGGATTGCCCCCAAAGGAACTTCCGGGATTGAGGCGTTCGAGCGGATCACTTGGGAGGAGGCGTACGAGGACATCGTCCGGCGGATGAACGCGGCGATCGAGGAATGCGGGCCGGAGGCCGTCATGCCCTACAGCTTCTATGGCAACATGGGCTATCTGAACGCCGAGGGCATGGACCGGCGGTTCTTCCACCGCCTGGGCGCCACGCAGCTCGACCGGACGATCTGCAGCGTGGCGGGCGGCGTCGGCTACAAATATACGATGGGAGCGGGAGCGGGGATCGACCCGGAGGATACGGTCCACTCCAAGCTGATTCTCGTATGGGGCTGCAACCTCGTCTCCACGAATATGCACCAGGTCATGTACGCTACGGAAGCCCGCAAGCGGGGCGCCAAAATCATCCACATCGACGTTCACCGCAACCGCACGTCAACTTGGGCGGACGAATTCATTGCCGTGCGGCCGGGAACCGACGCCGCTTTGGCGCTGGGCATGATGCATGTCCTCATCCGGGACGGTTTGACGGACGAGCGGTTCTTGGAGGATCGGACGGTCGGTTACGAGGAACTGGCGGCACAAGCGGCGCTATATCCGCCGGAGCGGGTCGAGGAAATCACGGGGGTGCCCGCTGACGTCGTGGTCCGGTTGGCGCGGGAATACGGGACGGTATCTCCCGCTTATATTCGGATCGGCAACGGCCTGCAGCATCACGACAACGGAGGGATGGCGGTCCGCACGATCGCATGCCTGCCCGCGCTGACCGGCCAATGGAACGTCAAGGGCGGCGGCGCGATCAAGAGTAACGGCCACTATACGGGTATGAACGAGAACCGGCTGATGCGGCCGGATCTGCTCGCCAACCGTTCGACCCGCGTCGTGAACATGAATCAGCTCGGCGACGCATTGCTGCAGCTGCAGGACCCGCCGGTGAAGTTCCTGTTCGTCTACAGCTGCAATCCCGCCATCGTGACGCCGGATTCCAACCGGGTGCGCGAAGGTTTGATGAGAGAAGATTTGTTCACCGTCGTTCACGACCTTTTCCTGACCGATACGTGCCGCTACGCGGATCTCGTTCTCCCGGCGACAAGCCATTTCGAGAACCTGGACTTATTCACCTCTTACTGGCACCTCTATGTCCAGCTGCATGAACCGATCCTCGAGCCGATGGGCGAATGCAAGTCGAACTTCACGTTGTTCAAGGAGCTCGGGCTGCGGATGGGGTTCGAGCCGGACGTATTCGGGATCACGGAGGAGCAGATGATCCGGGAAGCGCTCGACAATCCGGACAATCCGTATTTGGAAGGAATCACGTTCGAGAAGCTGCGGGAGCGCGGGTGGATGAAGGCTGGGCTGAAAGGCTTGTCGTTGTTCGAGCATCGCATCCCGACCCCGTCCGGCAAAATCGAGCTGTTCTCGGAGCGGATGCGTCTCGCCGGACTGCCTCCGGTTCCCGAATACTCGCCGGTCGGCGGGGATGAGGAGGAATTGCCGTTCTTGTTGGTGGCGGGGCCGAACCACAGCTTCCTCAACTCGACGTTCGCCAACCAGGAGAAGCTGAAGAAGCTGGAGAAGCAGCCGACGCTGCACATGCACCGGGATGACGCCGCGGCTCTGGGTCTCTCGTCGGGCGACCGGGTCCGCGTGCGCAACGGGCGCGGCGAAGTCGTCATTACCTTGGATGCGGCGGAAAACGTGCTGCCGGGCGTCTTGGTGACGCAAGGCTTGTGGTGGGAAGACGGCTACGGGGGCGAGCAGTCGATCAACGCGCTGACGCCCCAGCGCCTCGCGGACATGGGCGGAGGAGCAACGTTCTTCTCGGCGCGGGTGGAGGTTCTGCCTGCTTAGGCAGCGGGTTCGGCGGGGTGTTCCGACAACCTTTATTGCCTGGTCAGTCGACCGGAAACGCGCTCTGGACCTGCAACGGCTTACAAAGCCCCCGCCTTGTCTTCAAGATGGGGGCAGGTTCATCTTGCCTACAGCAAGAACATTGCCACGACCGTCGTCACCGCGAGCCCGATCAGCACCGGCTTCAGATTCCGCCGCGCCAGCTCGAACGGGCTGACGCCGCAGATCGCCGCGGCCGGGATGAGCGCCCACGGGATCAGCGTGCCTCCGCCCACCCAGATCGCAGCCACTTGGCCGAGGGCGGTCAGCGTGTCGTTGCCGCCGACGGAGACCGAGAACATGTGCGCGATCGATCCGACGAGCGAGATTCCGGAGAACCCAGATCCGTCCAGCCCCGTGATCGCCCCGGTAGCCGTCAGCGTCACCGCCGCCACCGCCCCGTTCACGGGGACGTGGTTCGCGAGCGCGACGCCGAGGTCGTTCACGATGCCGTGGGAGCCTTGGAGCGCCTGCTCGCCGAACAGCGCGGTGAAGGCGGAGTCGCCGAGGTAGAAGAATGCGGCGATCGGAATGACGGGACCGAACACGCGGAATCCGAATTGGAACCCCTCGATCAAATAGGACGTCGTCTCCTCTAGCCCCCGGTTCCGATGGGCCAGCAGCGTAACGCCGATAAGGATCAGCACGGCCGTTCCGCCGATCAAGGCGGTCGCGTCTCCGCCCTGCAGACGGAAGGCGAGCATGACCGCGACGTCCGCCGCGAACAGCAGCGCGATGATGACGGCAACGAAACCCTTGAGTTCCCTCGGCAGCATGGCCCCGGAACGTACAACCCCGCTCAAACTCTCAGCCGGAAGTGCTCCGACTGCCCCCCTCCCGACCAGTCCGTCGCGCCAGGTGCCGCGTTTCCGATCGCGGCTCATCATCCAGAACGCGGCAACCGTCGTCACGACGCCCATGACGGCGACGAGCGGAACGCTCGCCTCCATCACCTGCGATACCGGCAGTCCCGCCGCGTCGGCGGTCAATTTGGGCGCCCCTTGGATGACGTAATCCCCGGAGAGCGCGATCCCGTGGCCGAACAGGTTCATCGCCATCGCCGCTCCGAGCGCCGGCAGCCCGACCCGCACCGCCACCGGCAGCAGGACCGCGCCGATGAGCGCGACGCCCGGCGACGGCCAGAAAAACAGCGACGTCACCAGCATGATGAGGCCGATTCCCCAGTAAGCCTGCGCCGGCGTCCGAAGAAACCGCGTCAGCGGCTTCACCATCGTTTCGTTGATGCCTGTAATGATAAGAACCCGGCTCATGGCCACGATGATCGAGATGATGAAGATCGTGCCGAGCAGCTCTTTGGTCGCGTAGATAAAGCTGTTGAAAATGCCGGATACCGCGCCGTTCAACGTTTCGGTGGCGATCCACCCCAGCGTGAAAATGCCGGCTACGCAAATCAGGGTCGTATCCCTGCGTTTCACCAGTACCGCCAGAATAAAGACGATAAAAGCCAGATAAACCCAGTGCAGCGCCGTCAGCTGTATGCTCACCGGGAATCACTCTCCAACCATGCAGTGTAGGTGCTACATGGTATGCGGTTTCGCCGCTAGGCGTTCGCACAGGGCCAAGCTTCCTGGCTCCAAGCGGCAGCCCGCTTCGTTAGACGGCTTAGAGCCATTTCCTGCATCGGTATGATATATTTGAGTCAAAGTCAGGAAGGAAAGGAGGATATCGGCTGTGGATGCAGGGAAAAAAATTCGCGTCTTCGTCTGCGAAGACGATCCGGTGTTCACCCGGCTGTTGCTGAGTCGGCTCGGCAAGGAACCCGATCTTGCGGTTGCCGGCACCGCCGCGAATAAGAGCGAGCTCGCCGAGGCATCGAGAACGTCGGCATTCGACGTGCTTCTGCTCGATCTCAATCTTGCCGACAGGAAGCTGGAAGGCTTCGAGATCTCGCTGGAACTCCATCGCAGCCATCCTTCTCTTAAAGTCATCGTCCTGTCTTCCCTCGAAGAAGAAGAAATCGTTTCCCACATGCTCGGATTCGGCTCGGCTGTCAATTATATCACGAAACAAAATCTGAATGACGTTCCTGCCGCCGTCCGTGACGCCTATTACGGCCGGCCCAGCATCCACCATTCCGCCGCCAGGCAAGTGCTGAACAGCTTGAGCGCGCAGCAGGAACGGGAGCTGAAGAAGAAGATTACTCCAAAACAGATCCAGATCCTCAGACTGCAGGAAGCCGGATACAGCCGGAAGGAAATCTCGGAGATGCTGTTCTACAGCGAATATACAATCAACAACGAGCTTTGCAAGATCTCGTCCGTTCTGAAAGGCAAGTTTCCTTATCTGGAATGGCTCAGGCTGAAGAAGCACAATTCGAAGGAAATTCTGGAGCTGGCCAAGCAGCTTCATCTGATTTGAGCCTCCAGGCTCTCCAGCCCATCCGTATCTGACAAACTACTCGAAATTTCGGGTAGTTTATTTTGTTTTCCCCTTTGCTATCATGTTGCACAGATCAATGGCAAAGGGAGATGAGGTCATGTATGCAAGTTGGAGGAAAGCGATGCTTCTGCCATTGTGCATGGGCATCGCCGCACTTTTAGCATTGCTGGCGCCGCCCGATGTTTTCGCCGCCGGTTTGTTTCAGAACGTGCAGTATCAAAGTACCGGCGTTTCGCCGGTTGCAACCGTTTCCGGGGACTTTAACGGAGACGGAAAAACGGATCTCGCCGTGGGGTTGAACGGGCCGCGCACCGTATCCATTCTGATTGGAAACGGAGACGGAACGTTCACGGATGGACCAAGCATCTCATTGCCTGGAACTTTTACTTCCATTTGGTCCCTGGCGTCGGCGGATTTCAACAAGGACGGCAAGCTTGATTTGGCTGTCGGGTATTACAATAACGCCAGCAGCACAGGGTTAGTCTTGTTATATAAGCAGGATGCCACCACCTTCACATTCACGCAATCTGACGCCCCTATTACTCTCGGAAGCAATGCGTTTGCCTCCTCGATCGCATTCGGCGACTTCAACCACGACACAAATTACGATTTTGCCGTTACGGACAGCTACAACAATTACATTTACATTTTTTTGGGCGTCGGCGATGGAACGTTCACCGCAGGACCCGGCTATTCGGCCGGAACGAATGCGACGCCATATTCGATTGCAGCAGGATACTTCGACAGCGACGGCGATCTCGATTTGGCCGTTACGGATCCGAATAACGGCAATGTGGCCGTTTTTCTGGGGAACGGGGACGGAACGTTCATAGCAGGCGACGTTTATCCGGTCGGCACTTCACCGGCCTATATTGCCTGGGGAGACTTCAACGAGGATACATGGCCTGATTTAGCCGTTGCCGACAATAGTACGGACAGCAACAACGTCTATATTCTACTCGGAAATGGGGACGGAACGTTCCAACCGCATGTCGACTATACGGCGGATCAGCATCCGGTCGCCATCGCGGCGGGAGATTTCGACGGGGACGGGAATTATGACGCAGCCGTGGTGAACAAAAATTCGAAGAATGTCTCCATCTTGCTTGGGAACGGAACCGGGACATTAAGCGCAGCGGACAACTATGCCATTGGCGGCGGCACTCCGGCCGCCATCGCATCCGGGCTGTTCGACGGGGATTCGAAAACCGATTTGGCCGTTGCAGACTTTATCGGGAATCGCCTTGCGTTATTGAAAACCGAACCCTCGGTTGTTCTGAACCTGCAGTCTGCCGCGGTCAGCGTAAACGAAAACAGCGGGAGCGCGACCGTAACCGTAGTCCGCAGCGGCAACACCGGCGTTCCGGCAAGCGTCGATTACTCCACTTCGAACGGCAGCGCCGCAGCGGGAACCGACTACACCGCCGTTTCCGGCACGCTGGCCTTTGGCGTCGGGGAAACGGTCCAAACCTTCTCGATTCCGATCACGGACGATTCCGTTTATGAAGGGAACGAAACGGTACACATCCAGCTCAGCAATCCCGGTCCGGGAGCTTCCTTGGGGGCGCCGGCAGCGGCCTTGCTTACCATCGCAGATGACGAATCGGCACTTCCGACCGTGCTGAGCCTTCAGTCGGCCGCGGCGAGCGTAAACGAAAACAGCGGGAGCGCGGCCGTAACGGTAGTCCGAAGCGACAACACCGGTGTTCCGGCAAGCGTGGATTACTCCACTTCGAACGGCAGCGCGATAGCGGGAAGCGACTACACCGCCGTCTCCGGCACGCTCGCCTTTGGCGTTGGGGAAACGGTCAAAACCTTCTCGATTCCGATCGCGGACGATTCCGTTTATGAAGGGAACGAAACGATTCACATCCAGCTCAGCAATCCCGGTCCGGGAGCTTCATTAGGGACGCCGGCGACGGCCTTGCTCACCATAGTCGATGACGAGACACCTCCGGCACCGACTCCAACACCAACACCTACACCTACACCTACACCTACACCTACACCTACACCTACACCGACACCGACACCGACACCGACGCCGACACCAACTCCAGCACCGTCACCGACACCTACGCCGACACCTACGCCGACACCTGCGCCGAAACCGAAACCGAGGCTCACGAAGGAAAATATGACGAAAGCCGCGGAGAGAATGAGAGCTATGAAACTGATTGTTGGGCGGGGAAAAGACGGATTGGCGCTCGATTCCAACATCACCCGGGCGGAACTGATGACGGTGATGGTGAAGGCTTTCGGGGCGGATAAAGAGGCCAAATCGGTAAAGGCGAGCACTTTTTCCGACATGAAGGGCCACTGGGCAATCGGCTATGTTGAGGTTGCAAAGGAGTTCATGCAGCGAACGGGAGCAACGGTCGGATTTCCTGACGGCACGTTCCGTCCGAACGACAAGGTTACGACTGCGGAAGCGATGGCTTTCATCATGAAGTTTCTCGGAATTCCTGCAGACAACTCAAAGGCCTGGCCGGAAAATTATATCCAGGGAGCGATCGATGCCGGATTGATCAGCGACGGCGACGAAGATCTAGCCGTTCTGAAACCGATATTGAATTCACCGGCGTCACGAGAACTCGTTTTTTATTTCATGGATTCGAGTTTTTACACTTACAAACTGGGTTCCGGAAAGACCGTCTACACCGAGTATGTGGATACCGAGCCGCCCTTACTGACAGTACCCGGCGAAGTTACGGTATCGGGAGGGCAGACTTCTGCCGTCATTTCGGGAACGGCAAACGGCGCCGATTCGGTTGTCGTCGACTCCGTTCAAGCCTCGGTGACAGGCGGGGGAAAATTTGAAGCGACCGTCAACGTTGAGGCTCGTCCGCAGCAGATTTCGGTAACGGCAACCGATCTGGCCGGGAATTCGGTTACGGAATGGATCACGATCAAATACGCATGAATCACGAATCGCAGCCTGTAGTACAAAAGGAACCGGCAATCCGTCCCGTCTTCGACACCAGCGAGGCCGGGACGGTCTTATTGCCGCAGTCCGTTCATAAAGGGGAGGAACATCGTTGGAACGGAATACGCGCAACCGGTTCGCGGGAATCGTCACGGCGCTGCTGCTGATCTTGCTTGCGGCCTGCGGCGGACCTGCCGAGACGAAGCCGTCGGCGGCCGGCAACATGACGGAGGGAGAGCAAACGTACCGGGTCGGGGAAACCGCCATGTTGTTCGACATCAAGGCGACTGTGAACGAAGTGACGAAAACAGGTGACTATCATCAGCAAATATTGAAGGACGGGACGGAATTCGTCCTCGTGAAGGTGACGCTCGAAAATGCGGGAGCCGAAACAAAACGTTACCATTATGCAAGCTTCAAGCTGCTTTCCTCCGGCTCCGAACCGGACCTGAACGTGACGGCTTTGGACAATGGCGAGGAGCTTCACGAAGGTGAATTGTCGCCAGGCGCACGGGTAACCGGTATCATTCCGTTCGAGCATCCGAAGAACGACCCGGTCATGAAGCTTCAATTCAAACCGAATCCGATGTCGGAACGAATGATCGAGTTCGTATTGAAATGAATTTTGATATAATTTAACAGGCGGCACCATTTCGCTCTTTACGGGGGAGAATGCGAGTTGATGGATTCTGCTTTCTTTTTCGTCGAGATGCTGTTTGCGGCCTCCTTGCTGGCCGATCGGGAAGATCGCATGAAATTTTGGCTTGCCGTCAGCCTGATCTGTGCCAGCTTGTTCGAATTGAACCATTTTTTACTCCACTGGCTGGGGGACCTGTCCGCAGGTTTCCCTCACGCCGCTTCCCTGCTTTTCTCCTTTCTCCATCTTTCCGGGATTCCCTATGCTTTTCTTATGGCTGCAGCCGCTTATCACGGGTCCTTCTTCGGCATAACCAGCCGATGGATCGGCCCCTGCCTCCTTCTCCCCCTCTTCCTGACCGTCCCGACATTGGATGACGGACAGTTAAATCCGGACAATCTATTATTCTACGCCTGGGCAAAGGGATATCTGGTATTGGCGCTCGTGCTGATGACGGCGGAATTAACCAGAAAGCGCGGGGCACGTCCGAGGACCCGGAAGATCGTCGAAGCGTTCCTCATCATGCCGAATATGCTGGCTGCCCTGATCTTCCATTACTCTCCCGATCTGTTCGGCGACTCGCCGGAATGGGAGGCTTATGCCATTTATCCGATGGCCGGAACCTGCTTCTTGTATTTGCTTATTATTTTGGCTTCGGGTCTTTTGGGCATCAGGATTCGTCTGGAAAGGCAGGTTGTGGAGGGCACGTTTCGTTCGGTTACGATGGGGACGGCGATGTTGAACCATTCGATCAAAAACCGTTTAATCAACATCGAGTTGTTAGCCAATCAAATACTGGAACAGCCGGAAGAGGCCGCAAGCAATCCGGTCCGCGGGGATGCCGATCAAATCCGCGCGGAAACCCGCCATCTCTTCGATATGATCAAACGGATCCAGCACCGGACCGCTGCAATCAACTTGAACGAGCAAGCCTGGAAGCTAAGCGCCATCGTTCAGGAAGCAGCGGCATCGTGCGCCTTCTACCGGATAGAGAAGCATCCGAAGGTTTGCCTCGCTTTTCCTGCCGATGCGATCTTGTTATGCGACCGCGTTCATCTGCAGGAAGCGATCGTCAATATCCTCAATAACGCCCTGGATGCCCTTCCGGAGCAGGGCGGGGAGATCACCGTCTCCGTCGGAAAAGCGGGAAAAGGACTTGCGCTGGAGATCAGGGATAACGGAACGGGCATCCCGTCGGATCAACTTCCCCACATTATGGACATGTTCTATTCAACCAAAGACAAATCCCATAATTTCGGTCTAGGATTATCTTACACCTATATGGTGGTCGAGAAGCACAACGGAAAGCTGCAGATCCAGAGCAGTCCCGGCAAGGGAACCGTCGTGCGGATTCTGCTTCCGTCACGACGAATCCTAAGGGAGTTTCAAGCGGGATAAGCGAAAACGCATGCACTTGCTCTCGAGTTATCGGAGCGTTATTCCACGAACTCGACCCGATTCCCCGACAGCGAGGCGATACGGGCGAGCGACTCGACGCGGTATCCCGCTTCCGTCAGCTTCGCGCGGCCGCTCTGGAACGACTTCTCGATCACGATCCCGATTCCGGCGACTCGGGCTCCGGCGGCTTCGACGATCCGCGCCATGCCGAAAGCCGCTTCCCCGTGCGCCAGGAAATCGTCGACGATCAGCACGCTCTGTCCTTCGGTCAGGAATTTGCGCGATACGGCAACCTGAGACTGCTGCTGCTTCGTAAAAGAATAGACAGGCTCCACGTAGAGGTCGTCCCTCATCGTGAGCGACAGCTGCTTGCGCGCGAACACGAGCGGCACTCCGAGCGCCATGGCGGCCATCAGCGCCGGGGCGATGCCGGACGATTCCAGCGTCAGCACGAGATCGATGCGCGATTCGGCGAACGCTGCCGCGAACGCTTGTCCGATCGCCTGCATCAACCCGGGATCGACCCGGTGGTTGAGGAAGGAATCGACCTTGAGCACCTGATCGTTCAGCACGATTCCTTCCCGGACGATTTTATCTTTTAACATTTGCATGATTTTCCGCTCCTTGGCCTTATCCGATCATCCCCCTATTATAAGGCAAGGCGGCGCCGCATGTAAAAAAGAAGATCCGTGCCCGCGCGGGTACTGCGATCGGCGAACAGCGCGCCGCCGAGTCCCACCCCGATCGCCACCGGCAAGTTCGCACCCAATATTGGAGGCTGTACATGAAGCTGCGGCTTTCCTTAGTGCTCACGTCGATCAGCATCGCATCCGCGGCCGGGTTCATCAAGCCGTTGCACGCGCTCTGGACCGGCGTCATGGCGAAGGTCAGCCAGGCGGAATCCAACATCGGTGAGTTGGCCAGCGCGCTTAATTGCAGCTTGGAAAAGGAGAAGGAATAGAGTAAGATAAACGAAAGATTTCACCTTTTGACCGGAGGGGATCGGGGGAAGGGGGAAGCGGCCGTGAAATCCGTGAGGCATTATCTGAGCATCATGCTCGCCCTGCCGGGAAATCCGGGCAAGGGCACCGGCGTACCGGTGACGATCGAGGATTTGACCGAGGTTCTGTCCTGTACGCCGCGCAACGTGAAGCTGATCCTGCGCAAGCTGGCGGAGGAAGGGTTCATCGCTTGGCAGGCCGGGATGGGCCGGGGCAATTCGTCTCGAATGACGCCCCTTCGCGATTTGGACGAAGTGACGAACGAATATTTTCGGGATCTGCTGGCCAAGGACAAAATGAAAGAAGCCATGGATCTGATTTCCCATAAAGACCTGCCCGTCCCGCTCCGGGATCAGCTCCGCGGCTTGCTGGACGAAAGGTTCGGCTTTCAGGTGGAACGGACGGTCTCTTCCACGGTGGACGTCCTGCGGATCACCATAAACCATAAATTCGACACGCTTGATCCCGCTTTCGCGTCCACCGCGGCAGAGGTCTATGTCCTGCAACAAATATGCGACAAGCTGGTCGCCTTCGATACCCGGAGCAAAACCTACCTTCCTTCCCTCGCCCATACTTGGGAGAGCGACGAGGAAGGGAGCCGGTGGACGTTCTACTTGAGAAAAGGCGTCCGTTTCCATCACGGCAGAACGTTAACGTCCAAGGACGTGGAGTATACGCTGCGGCGGCTGAAGGACGTCCGTTCCCCGGCGCGGTGGCAGTATGAGGAGATCGACCGCGTCGAAACCCGGGGCGACCGCGTCATCTCTTTCCACCTGAAACGGCCCAACCGGATGTTCCTGCATTTCTTCGGCTCCTACTATATGTCGATCCTGCCTCATGACGTGGAGTTTTCGGGGACCGCCATCGTCGGAACCGGGCCGTTTCGGATGGCCGAATTCACGGACCGCGTCATGAAGCTGGAGGTTCATGGCGATTACTTCGGGGAGAGAGCCTTTCTGGACCGGGTCGAGCTGTGGTTCACCCCGGGACACGGTCCGAACGACCAATATCAGCTTCCCTACTGGGAGGACGCCTCGCCGCACAAGAACGGCGGATCGGATCCCAGCGGCGAAATCGAATACCGGATGACCGGCTGCCAGTTTATCGTCTTCAATTTCCGGAAGGAAGGCATCGCTCGCAACCGTTCCTTCCGCAAGGCCATGAGGCTCTTATTCGACCGTCTCGCGATCACCCGGGATCTGAAGGGCAACCGCAACGCGCCGGCGGACAGCTTCATGCCCGATCGCAGCCGTCTGGCAAACTTCCAGGCCACGTCGCTGGAGGAGGCGAAAGCCCATATGCGGGACAGCGGGTACGCCGGCCAAACGATCAAGCTCTACTTTTTCGACAATAAGGCGCTTCACGACGATGCCGGGTGGCTGCAAAAGCGCTGCGAATCCATCGGACTTCGCGTTTCCCTTCATCCCGTATCTTTTATCGAATACTACTCGACCGAAGCGGTGCGGGAGGCGGATCTGATGATCAACTGCGAAGCGCTTGAAGACGACTTGGAATGGGAGTACCTTCGCTTGTTCCTCGATGAAGCCTCCTATGTGCGCCGGTTTTTCGACGACGGGCAGCATGCCTGGCTGGAGGAAAAATTGCGGGCATATGTAAAGATACCGTCTCCGGAACAGCGGATCAAGGCCATGGACGAGATCGAATGGAGATTGCGGGACGAGGACTGGCTGCTCTTCGGCTATCACCCAAGCAAAATCTCGCGTTACCACCCGGCGCTGAACGGGGTCACGCTCGATTCGTTCGGATGGATCGATTTTTCCAAGCTGTGGATCAAACATGAAAGGGAGGACCCCCCATGCCGGCCGTAAACCGCCGCCTCGACACCGATTCCGATTTGCAGGACGCGATGGACCGCCAGATCGGCATCCGGGTTTTCGAGCATGGCCACATCGTCCACTCCGGCGGCGCGATTGTCCGCTTCGACGACCGGACCGTCGTCATTCAAGCCGGCGTCAGCGACTTGTCCTATTTCTCCCGCGCCGATTGCGAGTTTTTTGAGCTGAAAAGAAGGTAGCTTAGCCTGCGACGGGTGGGAGGCGAAGAGCAGCGGGACACGGAAGTCCGGACCCGCTGCGCTAGCGTCCGTGCGCCACGATTTCGCGCCGCTCACTCGCATTCCCGCGAAATAGTGCCTCTGCGACACTATTTTGCGCCGCTCACTCGCGTTCCCGCGAAATAGTGCCTCTGCGACACTTTTTCACCTCTCGCTCCCGCGTTCCCGTGAAAGAGTGACTCTGCGACATTATTTCGCCTCGCGCTCCCGCAATCCCGCGAAATAGTGCCTCTGCGACACGATTTTGCGCCGTTGACCCGCATTCCCGCGAAATAGTGCCTCTGCGCCACTATTTCGACTCGCGCTCCCGCAATCCCGCGAAATAGTGCCTCTGCGACACTTTTTCACCTCGCGCTCCCGCAATCCCGCGAAATAATGCCTCTGCGCCACTATTTTGCGCCGTTGACCCGCAATCCCGCGAAATAGTGCCTCTGCGCCACTATTTCGCCTCGCGCTCCCGCAATCCCGCGAAATAATGCCTCTGCGCCACTATTTCACGCCTCTCACCCGCAATCCCGCGAAATAGTGCCTCTGCGACACTTTTTCACCTCTCGCTCCCGCGTTCCCGTGAAAGAGTGACTCTGCGACATTATTTCGCCTCGCGCTCCCGCATTCCCGCGAAATAGTGCCTCTGCGACACGATTTTGCGCCGTTGACCCGCATTCCCGCGAAATAGTGCCTCTGCGACACTTTTTCACCTCTCGCTCCCGCGTTCCCGCGAAATAGTGCCTCTGCGACACTATTTCGCCTCGCGCTCCCGCAATCCCGCGAAATAGTGCCTCTGCGACACTATTCCAATTCGCGCCTCATATTAACCGGTGATATCGCATCGTGAGAAGCTTATCGGAGCCTACACTCCCCGTCGGGCTTTCACGCAATGGAGCCGATAGCGGATGCCCCATGCCGCTCCGTAACGGATGATGCGTTTGAGCATTCGGCGGCTGGGCAGCTTGGTGAAGGGACACGGGTCGGGCTTCGTGTTGGCCTCTAGAATCCAGGGCCGCCGCTTATGGTCGACGGCGATGTCGAGTCCGAACTGCATGACGCCCGGGTATTGGGCATGAAGCCTGCGCGCGCATAGAATGCCGACCCGCTTCATTCGTTTGATCAGACTCCCGCTTTTCGGCAGCAGAACGCGAACCGGGTAGATCGTGCCCCCTTGGCTACCGTTCGTCACGATCTTCCGCGGATGGGCCAGCCTCCCAACCCATCCCGTGACCGTCCAGCCGCTCCTCGGTTTCCGCTGTACCATCAGCCGGATGTCGAACGGCCGTTTCCGGTATTTCGCCAGATGAATTCCCTGCTGGACCATGTAAGCTTTGCCCTTGGAAGCGCGGAGGAGCGAAGCGTACCCCGACTCGATGTCGGGAAAAGACTTCCGAAGTTTCCCCGACTGGTACCGGATTCCCCTCTTCCCGAACTTTTCCACCTTCATCACGCCTATTCCCATGGAACCCGAGACCGGCTTCACGTAAACCATCCCATGCCGTTCCAACATCGAGATGAGACTGGACATGGTCATCCGCTTCATTTCCGGGACATGGCCGGTGAGCTTCGAATACTTCCACAAAACCACATGTCTGGTCCACTTGTTGCCGGCGTTCCGCGAAGGTTTCGCCATTGATTTCCCCACTCCTTTCCATCGGTTCATCATAATGGCGCGGGGACGAATCTGAACCTGGCTTCTGTCCCTGAGCGGCATCCGTCCCGAACATGCTGTCCTGTCCCCCTCATATGCTGAAGGGTCAGTACAAGAGGAGGTGCTCGATGTTGATTGACTCCGGCAGCGTGCTGCGGCAGGCGCGCGAAACCGCCCGGCGTTATCCTTGGTACGCGAGGCTCCTTGACGAAGCGGGCGGCTTGCCTCTGCCTCCGCTTCTCACCGCCGGCTTGTTGGAGAAGCATTATTACGCCGCTCCTCCGGATCCGGCCCTCGGCTTGCCGCTCCATTCCTATTCCACTTCGGGTACCAGTACAGGCAAACGCAAAACGATTTATTATTCGGAAGAGGACGAACGTTGGTATGTCGATATCAAAGCCCAGATGTTCCTCTCTTGGCTGATCGCGGGCGGCGTTCCCATCCATCGGGCTTTGGCGGACATGGGCACCGGACATGCGGCCGGCACCGCTCTGGACGTCTTTTACCGCATGGGCGTACAGGGCGAATCGGTGTCTTTCGAGCTTCCGGTGGAACGCCATTTGGAGAAAATCGACCAATTCCGGCCCGACCTGCTGTACACGATGCCCTCCATCCTGGACCGGATCGTTCGGGCCGCGGGACGGCCGGAGAGGTTCGGCGTCCGCAAAATCATTCTCGTCGGCGAAATCGCTCCCCCTTCCTGGCAGAAGAAGATCGCCGAACGGTTCGGCATCGCGCCCGCGGACATTCTCGATACGTACGGCTCCATCGAAATCGGGACGATCGCTTCGTATTCCCATGAACTCGGCCGTTACTTGGTCGCCGAGGGACTGCACGCGGAGTGCGTCGGAACGGAGGCGCTCGAAGAAGGCTTCGAACCGCTGCCGCCCGGCGAAGGAGTTCTCGTGCTGACCTCGTTCGTCCGCGGCGCGTTTCCCGCGGTCCGTTACGTCACCTACGACGTGGTGCGCGATTTCCGGACGGAGATAATCGGCGGAGTCCCCCGGCATTCGTTCGAAGGAATCGTCAAACGGATCGGCCCCGAGCTGAAACACGGGGAGAAGATCAGTCTCTACGACATCGAGGAAGCGGTCAGGCAATTCTCGGACGACGCCGAAATCCGCGTCGAGATCGACGGCCGCAAGCTTGCCGTCCGGCTTCGGAGTCCCTCGCTCAAATCCCGGCAGCTGCCGGCCATCCGGAGAGGGATCGAAAGCCGGATCCCGGAGATCGGAGCCATGATCCGAGGCGGCCTGCTGGATGGAATCGAAGTCTCACTCGCGCCCGCCGGGGAGACGGAGAAGGAACCGAAAAGCATCAAAACGCGAAAAATCCATTACGGAGGAGCCGGTTCCCGATGACAGCGTCGATCCTGTCCGCCGTCGGCCGGACCCCGCTGGTCGAGCTTCCGAACCTGTTCGCGAATTCCCGCGGCATCCGGGTGCTCGCCAAGCTGGAGCTTCTGAACCCGGGCGGCAGCGCCAAAGACCGCCCCGCCCTGCGCATGATCCGCGAAGCCTGGAGCACCGGCCGGATCGTTCCGGGCTCGGTGATCGTGGAGTCAAGCTCGGGCAATACGGCGATCAGCCTCGCCGTCGTGTGCGCCCAGTTGAAGCTGAAATTCATCTGCGTCGTCGATCCTAGGACGGCTCAGGCCAATCTCGACATTCTCCGGGCATTCGGCGCCGAGATCGACCGGGTGGAACAGCCCGATCCCGCGACCGGCGAGTTTCTGCCCGCGCGGCTGAACCGGGTGCAGGAGCTGCTGTCGGAGCTGCCGGGCAGCTTCTGGCCCAATCAATACGGCAACGAGAACAACTGGCGGTCGCAGAGCGAAACGATGAAAGAAATCGTGGAGGAAGCGGGGCGAGTGGATTATGTGTTCGGCGGCGTGAGCACTTGCGGGACGATGCTGGGGTGCGCCGCGTACGCGCGGGAGCGGGGACTGTCCGCCAGAATCGTGGCCGTGGACTCGGAGACGAGCGCCATCCTGGGCGGCGCGCACGGAAAACGGCGGTTCCCCGGCATGGGAGCCGGCATCGTGCCGCCGTTCGGGCAAAACCGCTTCTGGGATGAGGCGGTCTGCGTGTCGGACTGGGACATGGTTGCGGGATGCCGGGCGCTCGCGTTGCGGGAGGGCATCCTGGCCGGCCCCTCCTCCGGAGGCGTCATGGAGGCGGTTCGGAGGATGTTGCCCCGACTGCCGGACCGGGCGGTGTGCGCGGTCATCCTGCACGACCGAGGAGAACGTTATCTCGATACGGTTTATTCGGACGAATGGGTGATTCGGCAATTCGGCCGCACGCCGGCAGTTGCCGCTACTGAGGAGGATTCCGGTGCTTATCTTGAACGATACTGAAATCCGGTCGCTCGAAGCCGGTTGGACCGCCTTGACCGATTGCGTCGAGCAGGCGGTGCGCGTGGCGGACGCGGGCGACTACGCGCAGCCGATCAAGCCGTATTTGCGCTACGGGGACCCGCGCAACCGGATTATCGCCATGCCCGCTTATTTGGGCGGGGATTTCGACGTAGCCGGCATCAAATGGATCGCCAGCTTTCCCGCCAACCTCGAGCGCGGAATTCCGAGAGCGCACGGCGTCATCGTGCTGAACCGGGCGGATACCGGCCAGCCTTACGCGATGCTGAACGGCGGCATGGCCAACCAGCTTCGGACGGCCGCCGTTAGCGGCGTGGTGCTCCGCAAGTTCCGCGCAGCCCGTCCGGAAGAACGGTTCCGCGTCTCCATCATCGGTTGGGGGCCGGTAGGCCGGTCGCACATGGACATGTGCATCGGCTTGTTTGGAAACAAGATCGAACATTTCACGATTTACGATATCCGCGGCGTCGATCTCTCTTCCGTCCCCGACGGCTGGCGTGAACGGACGACGGCGGCTTCCCGCTGGGAAGAGGCTTACGAGGGATGCCGGGTCTGCATCACTTGCACGGTGTCGGCCAGCCGCTATATCGACAGGATTCCGCCGGCGGGCAACCTGCTGCTGCACGTCTCCCTCCGCGACTACCGAGCCAGCGCGCTGCAAGAGCTCAAAGCCATCGTCGTCGACGATTGGGACGAGGTGTGCCGGGAAAACACGGATATCGAGCTCCTTCATCGGGAAACCGGACTGACCCGGCAGCAAACCTTGTCGCTTGCCGACTTGGTGTGCCGGCAGGCGCTTGACGGGATTCCCCCGGCCGAGACGGTCCTGTTCAGCCCTATGGGCATGGCGGTCTTCGATTTGGCCGTTGCCTCCCTCCTGGTGAAGCAAGCCCGTTTGCAAGGCGTGGGAACCGAATTGTAGCGCCCCTGCCGAGGACAACGCGCTTCCAAGGGGTAGTCCCTTGGGAATATTCGCCCCTGTCTAAAGTGACAGATAGACAATATGCGAGAGAAAAAGCTAACTTTAAATATTTTAAGAATTTTTTGTTAATTCACGCAAGCGTACCAGGGCTATGCTCCCTGGTCTTTCTTTTTCCACCCCTCCTTACGGACTAGTTACCTCCCACTTGAAACACATGACGGAAGGATGGGAAACTGCGAAAAGAATATTCTGAAAATTGGTCATGACGTCGGATTACCGGACATTCGGGCGGCCCCTTATGATGGAGTCAACAGATCGGATCGGCGGACGACACGCTCCGCTGAATCTCGACAATAGCAAACCCGGCGAAAGCCGGGGACGCAAAGCTACAGGGGCTAAGGACGCGATGAAGGCGCGTTACGCCAGCCAGCTGCCGAAAGATTCAGGGGGCGTTTTTTTTGTGCCCACTTTCGGGTCAATCTGGGCTATCCGACCATGCGGGGAGGTGAAATCGTCGAATGAAGCTGACCGTTCGGGAAAGCGGCCGCCAGTTGGCTTCCCAAATGAGCGAAGCGCGTTCTTTCTGGAAGCGCTTGCGGGGGCTTATGCTGACCGAATCGCTGCCCGAAGGATGCGGCCTCCACATTCGAACGTGCAAATCGGTGCATTCCTTCTTGATGAACTACCCGATCGATGTGCTGCATTTGGACGAGAACGGTCAAATCACCGGCATCGAGCATCGTCTCGGAACGGGGACCATCGGCAAAGCTTTTCCCGGTACCCGTTCGGTGGTCGAGCTTCCGGCAGGGACGCTGGCAAGGGAAGAAGTGAAAGTCGGACAAACCGTGATCTTTCAACCTGCCCAAAACCAATCAGAGAGGGTTTAACCCTATTAGGAGGAACTCCCATGATGAACAAAATGAAGGCGCTGGTAACGAACGAGCAAGGACAAGGGATGACGGAATACGGTCTCGTCCTGGGCCTGATCGCGATCGCGGTCGTCGGGATCCTGATCGCGCTCAGGGGCCAAATTACCGCCCTGTTTACGAAAGCGAACAACACCATTAGCAACGGCGTTGCCGGATTGGGCTGATCGGCGCGACTCCCGCGAAAGAGGCCGTACGTTGATTCAACGTATGGCCTTCTTTTTAGTGATTCAGAAAGTATAAAATCCGCAATCCTTTTCTGAATCACCTCCGATAAAACGTCTATCCGTCCGAAAAGGACGGCGTAGCCGTTTTACTTGTCCGAGCGTTCGAAACGGAGGAACCGTCGTGTGGGCTGATTGGCTGCTTTTGTTCGTTTTGGCGGTTTGCGTCATCACCGACCTTAAGAGCCGGAAAATCTACAACGTCGTGATTTTCCCTTCTGTCGTCTTGGCCATCGGCGTGCACGCCCTCACCGAAGGCCGGGCGGGTTTGGTGTTTTCCCTGCTTGGATTCGCCGCGGGGCTCTGCATCTTGCTCCTTCCTTATCTGCTGGGCGGGATGGGTGCCGGAGACGTGAAACTGCTGGCTCTCGTGGGCGCGCTGAAAGGAACGGGGTTCGTCCTCGAGACGTCTGTCTACATGGCCCTGTTCGGAGCCGCGATCGCGCTTGGAATCGTCTTGTTCAAGAAAGGGATCCGGGAGAGGCTTCGGTTTATCGGCTATACGTTTATATGCTTGCAGTTTCGGATGCTGCCGAGATGGGAAGGCGGCATCTGGACGTCCGGAGCGTATCCATACGGCGTTGCTATCGCGGGAGGAGCCGTCATTTGTTTAGGTTTGAAAGGATGGGGAGCGGGATGATCAAAGATCAAAAAGGGCAGTCGCTCGTCGAGTTCGCCCTCGTGCTCCCGCTGCTATTGCTGCTCATATGCGGCATCGTGGATTTAGGCAGACTTCTCTTCGCGTATTCGAGCCTCAATATGACGGCGCAGGAAGCGGTTAGACTGGGCGGGTTGGGTAAAACGGATGCGGAAATCACCGATTACGCCAAGTCTCATTTGGTGATTGGCGATCCTTCCAAACTGACCGTCACGATTACGCCGCAGGATTCGACTCGTAAATCGGGGCAAAACGTGACCGTTTCGCTCTCATGCCCCCTTCCCTTTATTACCCCGCTGATGTCGAAGATCATCCCGGCCCCGGTTCTTTCAACGAATTCAACGATTCGGGTGGAATAAGGAGGTTGCCCGATGATGGTTCGAATCTTGAGGAAGCTGATGCGCGAACAACAGGGAAGCACGATCGTGCTCGTCGGTTTCGCTTTCACGTTAATGCTGGCTGCCGCCGGTCTGGTCGTAGACGGGGGCACGGTGTATGTGGCGAAAATGCAGCTGCAAAAGACCGCCAATGCGGCGGCATTGTCCGGGGCCCAGGAACTGACGGGCGAACAGTCGAAGGTCGAGGCCGTCGTCGACGATATTCTGGATCGGCATCATGAGCTGTCCAGCAAGACGAAAACCGAGATTCAGATGAATTCCACCGTTCGCGTGTTTCTGAAGAAAGAGGTGCCGCTCTCGTTCAGCGGACTGCTCGGGTACAAGAGCGTCTCGGTCAAGGTGCAGGCGGCGGCGCAAATCCAGCCGATGGGCAGCGCGCAAGGAGCGGCGCCCCTCGGAATCGACAGATCCATCGTCCTCCACGTCAACACTCCGTACCGGCTCCGGGTCGACAGCGGCAGTTCGGATACCGGTTATTTCGGAGTCTTGGCCCTCGGCGGAAACGGCGCCAGTACTTATGAAGACAACTTGAAATACGGATACAAAGACATCATCAGCGTAAATGACCAAATCTACACCCAAACCGGCAACATCACCGGAGCCACCCGGGACGGCGTAAAGCTTCGGATCGATTCGGACCCTTACCCGCTCTGGGATTATACGCAGCCGGGCACGCTTCCCAACCGGGATTCTCCGCGAATCCTGCTCATTCCCGTCTACGAGCCCGTCGGTACCTCCTCGCAGCTCAAACAAATTCGGGTCACGGGCTTCGCCTATTTTTACGTTTTAGCTCCGATGTCTCAGACGGACACGGAAATTTACGGCGTCTTTTTCAATTACGCCGACACGGGTTTCGTCAAGCCCGGCGCCGACAATCGAGGCGCCTATGCCATCAAGCTGATCGCGTAAATCCATTCACACAAATCGCTTAGGACGGGTGACAACGATGAGATCCAAACTCATTTTGATCGCGGCTCTTCTCATGGGAGTCGCCACGACGGTGCTCTTTTTTAATTATATGAAAAAAACCAAAGAGACCCCCGCCTTCCGGAACGATAAAGTCGTCAGCGTCGTCGCGGCCAAGCAGGAAATCCCCGCCAATACGAGAATTTCCGCAGGCATGCTCGAGATCAAACAAATACCGGAAAGCGGCGTATTGTCCCAAGCGCTCAAAAACCCGCAGGACGCGGAGGGCAAGATCGCGGCTTCCAACCTGACGGCCGGCGAGGTTCTGCTTCCCAACCACTTGAAAACCCAGGAGGAGGAAGCGCTGTTCGTTTCCAAAAAAGTACGGGAAGGGTACCGCGCCGTTTCGATCGGAGTCAACATCGTGCAATCCGTGTCCAACTTGATCGAGCCGGGCGATTATGTCGACCTCGTCGTGAACAAGAACGACAAAGCCGCGCAAAAGCTGAACTCCGAAGTCCTGTTGGAAAACGTTCATGTCCTGGCCATTGGGAGACGCATGGTGGAAGCCAAACCGGAAACGCCGTATACGGAATACTCGCAGGTGACGTTGGAGCTTTCGCCTGAGGACGGGATCCGCGCGATCAACGCCGACGAGGATGCGGACAGCACCATCAGCTTGATGCTGCACAGCCGCATCTTGAAGGAACAAACGCAAGCGAAGAAGTAATCCGCCGGGACCGGCTGCAAGCAATAGGGTACGGGAGGATAAGGCAATGACCCAAGCACACAAGCTGACGGATGAATCATCGAACGGAAAACGGGGCGAATTGATCGTCGTCTGCGGCGCCAAAGGCGGAATCGGGAAAACGGCCATGGTGGTCAATCTGGCTGTCGCCCTCACGAAGAAAAACGTGAAGATTTGCCTTCTGGACGGCGATTTTCAATTCGGCGACATCGCCTTGGCGCTCGATCTTCATTCTACTTTCACGATTAAAGACGTCGTAGAAGACATAGACGCCATGGACCGATACGCGCTTTCCGGCTTCCTCATTCATCACAACAGCGGCCTTAAGGTGCTGGCTTGCCCGGAACGTCCGGAATACGCCGATTTGATCAAGCCGAACGTCATCGACCGCGTTTGCGATTTGCTGCTCTCCCAATTCGACTACGTGATCGTGGACAGCGCCGGCGGTCTTCCCGAACATACGCTCCAACTGATCGAGAAAGCGGATCAAATCCTGATGGTGACGACGCTCGAAATGACCGCCATCAAGAATACGAAGCTCATGCTGGATACGCTCCAAGTACTGGGATACCGGGACAAAATCCATCTGGTCATCAACCGGGCCACGATGGAGAGCGTGATCAAGGCATCGGAGGTGCCGGAGATCCTGGGCTTCGAGACGGCCTTCTTCATTCCGAACGAATTCCATCTCGTCTCGCAGTCCCTGAACATCGGGATTCCTTTCGTGTCCAACCAAGGGAAATCCGACTTGGCGAAGGCGGTGTTCAAGATGGCGGAGATGCTCGTCACCCGGCGGGAAATATCCGCCTTGAAGCCGAAGCCGAATTCGTTCATTCAGCAGATTTTCCGGAAAACGTCGAAAGCTTGACCTTTACTTTCCAATCACGAAAGAATCGCTCCGAGGGAGGTCGCCCATGAGTCTTCTGGATAAAGTACAAGCCAAAACGGTCCAAGCGGAATCGGAAGCGGCTGCCCCCGATCCTTCCGAAGGGGCTCTTCCGCCCAAGAAAGATCTGCTCACGACCTTCAGGCAAATCCGCGGCACCGACACGCGCCCCAGAGAGCAGGCCGCGCAAATCTCCAAGCATCAAGAGCTAAAAAACAAGCTGCACAAACAAATCCTGAACGATTTGAAGGACGGGGACGTCGAGGCCATCATTCCGAAGATCGATGCCATGGCCATTCAGATCATTTCGGAAGACGAGTCGTTCCGGGGCAAGATCGACCGGAAAAAAGTGGTCGAGGAGCTGACCCATGACTTGACGGGCTTCGGTCCGATCAATCCCCTGCTGCTGGATCCGGAAATCACCGAGGTCATGGTCAACGGACCGAGCCAGGTATACGTGGAACGGGGCGGCAAAATCGAGCTGTCCTACGTTCAATTCCGGGACGACGAGCACGTCATGAACATTATCGAGAAAATCGTATCGCCGATCGGGCGCCGCGTCGACGAGAGCAGTCCGATGGTCGACGCGCGGCTGCCCGACGGATCGCGCGTGAACGTCATCATTCCGCCGCTTGCGCTGAAGGGACCGACGATCACGATCCGGAAGTTTTCCAAGGATCCTTACACGATCGAGAATCTCATCGATTTCGGC
This sequence comes from Cohnella sp. CFH 77786, assembly GCF_019400745.1. Lineage (GTDB taxonomy): Bacteria > Bacillota > Bacilli > Paenibacillales > Paenibacillaceae > Cohnella. The sequence goes on from NZ_WJIB01000010.1 coordinate 90,882, forward strand.
ACGGTCACCCGCGACATGGCGATCTTCCTGGAAGCCTGCGTCAAGGCGAAGCTGAACATTTTCGTGAGCGGGGGCACCGGTTCCGGTAAAACGACGACGCTCAACGTGCTGTCCTCCTTCATCCCGAGCCACGAACGCATCGTGACGATCGAAGACGCGGCCGAGCTTCAATTGTGGCAGGAGCACGTCGTGTCGCTCGAATCCAGACCCCCGAACATCGAGGGCAAAGGCGCGATCAGCATCCGCGATCTCGTGCGGAACTCCCTCCGGATGCGTCCGGAGCGTATCGTGATCGGCGAGGTGCGCGGCGGCGAGGCACTCGACATGCTGCAGGCGATGAATACGGGCCATGACGGATCGCTGGCCACGGGCCACTCGAACAGCCCGAGGGACATGATTTCCCGCCTGGAAACGATGGTGCTCATGGCCGGGATCGATCTGCCGGTGAAGGCGATTCGCGAACAGATCGCGGGAGCGATCGATCTGATCATCCAACAGTCGAGATTGAAGGACGGATCCCGCAAAATCACGAACATCACCGAAGTGCTCGGGATGGAAGGCGACGTCATCGTCCTGCAGGATATATTCGCCTTCCGCCAGCAGGGCGTGGACGAGCGCGGCAAGATCATCGGCCGGCTGGTGCCGACGGGCGTGCGCCCCAAATTCTACGAGCGGCTGGAAGCCTCGGGCATCCATATTCCGGCGTCCGTGTTTATCGAAGAGGGGTGAAGCCGCCATGATCTGGATCCTCGTGGCCATGTTCGCGGTGAGCAGCTTCCTGCTGTTCGCCGCGGTGCTGCAATTGCTGTTTCTGTCCAACAAGCGGCTGGACAAACGGCTCAACCGTTTATTGGATTTGAACGACAAAAAGCAGCTGAACCGAAAGAAGTTCAATCTCCTCGTCCGCATGCAGCTCTACAAGCGAACGGTTCGCGAACGCGTGCTGACGAAGAAAAAAAGCACGCGGCTCGAAAACATGCTCAGACTCGCCGGCGTTCCGCTGAAGCCGGAGGAATATATTCTCTTTCAATGGATCAGCACGGCTCTGGGCGGGGGCTTCTTCTATCTCTTGTCCGGCCAGTGGCTCCTGCTTCCCGTCGGTGCGGTTGCCGGCCTCCTCCTGCCCCGGTGGTGGATCGGCCGGAAGCGGCGCGCGCGGATCCAGGCGTTCAACGACGGGCTCCTGGATATGCTGACGACGGTCATCGGTTCGCTCCGCGCAGGCTTCAGCTTCGCTCAGGCGCTGAAGACCGTCGTCGACGAATCGGAAGGCCCCGTTCGGGAAGAAGCGGAAACCGTGCTGAAGGAGATGCAGTACGGGACCTCGATGGAGGATGCGCTGACCGAATGGAAGGAACGGATGCCCAGCGAGGATCTGGATCTGATGATTCAGGCGATCTTGATCCAAAGGCAGATCGGCGGCAATCTGGCGGTCATTCTCGAGACGATCGTCCAGACCATTCGCGACCGGGTGCGCATCCAAGGCCAAGTCACCACGCTGACCGCGCAAGGAAGAATCTCCGGGGTCGTCATCGGCGCGCTGCCGTTCGCGCTGGGGCTCGTCCTCTATTTGATCGATCCTTCCTACATCGGCTCGCTCTTCTCGCATCCCATCGGGATCGGAATGGTCGTCGCGGGGCTGGTCTCGGGCACGATCGGATTCATCCTCATCCGTAAAATCACGACGATCGAGGTGTGACGAATGCTGTATGTCGCTTTCTGCCTGACGGTCACCCTGCTGGTCTATTCCTTTTTCGTTCTTCGCGAAGAACGGCAGGACCGGCTTAAACGAAGGTTAAGCCATATTACCGGAGGCACCGCGGAAATCCGCCCGAATGCCTCAGCCGGACGGGAACCCCCTCTGCGGCGGAGCTTGCTGCTTCCCGTGTGGAAAGAATTCCGCCGCGGCTTCGGCAAAACCTTGGAAGAGCGGCAGGTTGCGAAAATCGAGCTCAGGCTGCTGCAGGCCGGCCAGCCATTCGGCATGTCGCCGGTCGATTTCCGAATCGCGCAGGCGGCACTATGCATCGCGCTGCCCGCCCTCTTTCTGTTCTACGCGCTTGCCGCCGGATTGGGACTTGGCGGGGCCGTTTTCGCGGTGCTATGCGGGATGCTGATTGCGGTTATTCTTCCCGGCCATTATTTGAAGACAAAGACGAAATCCCGCTCCAGGCTTGCGCTGCGCGAGCTGCCGGACGTTCTGGATCTGTTGACCGTCAGCCTGGAGGCCGGACTCGGCTTCGACGCCGCCTTGACCAAGCTCGTGTCCAAGAAGGACGGCGTTCTTCCGGGCGAATTCCGGCGATGCCTGGAGGAAATCCGCCTGGGCCGAACGCGGCGGGAGGCGCTGTCCGGCGTGAGGGACCGCGTCGTGCTGGAGGAGCTCAAGGTGCTGATCAGCAGCATTCTGCAGGCCGAGAAGCTGGGGATCGGCATGGTGCAGGTGCTTCGCGTCCAATCGCAGGAAGTGCGGGAACGGCGCAAGCAGCGTGCGGAGGAAGCGGCGATGAAGGCGCCGATCAAGATGCTATTCCCGCTGGTGCTCTTTATTTTCCCGTCGATCTTCATCGTGCTTCTCGGGCCGGTGGCCATTCAATTCCTTCAATTCGCCAAGAACTGAAATCGACAATCAAAGGCGGGGTTGGTTTTCATGAGGAAAGCGGTAAAGGGACGATTGGTTTCGATCCTTGTGCCCGTCTATAACGAAAGCCCCAACATCATGGAATTTTACGCTCGCATCACCAGGGTCATGAACCCGTCCGGCTACGCTTGCGAATTGATCTTCATCAACGACGGAAGCAAGGACGACACGCTGGACAAGCTTTACGGACTGCGGGAGAAGGACTCCCGCGTCAAGATCATCGATTTGTCCCGCAATTTCGGCAAAGAAATCGCCTTGACGGCCGGTCTCGACCATTGCCGGGGCGAAGCGGTGATTCCGATCGACGCGGATTTGCAGGACCCGCCGGAAGTCATTCTGGAAATGCTCTCCCGATGGGAAGAAGGCTATGACGTCGTCTATGCGACCCGTACCCGCCGGGACGGGGAAAGCTCGGTGAAGAAGGTGACGGCGCATTTGTTTTACCGGTTCATCAAGAAGCTGACCCCGATTCCGATTCCGAAGGATACCGGCGATTTCCGGCTCATGTCGAGGAGGGTCGTGAACGCGCTGACGGAGCTTCGCGAGCAGCACCGGTTCATGAAGGGACTGTTCAGCTGGGTCGGCTTCCGCCAGACGAGCATTACGTACCGGAGGGAGCCGCGATACGCGGGCAAGACGAAGTTCAACTACTGGAAGCTGTGGAATTTCGCCGTCGAAGGGATCACGTCCTTCAGCTTCCTCCCGCTGCAAGTCGCGACCTACGCGGGCTTCGGCATTTCCCTGTTCGCCATCGCGTTTGCGGCTTGGCTCTTCCTCACGACCTTGATCCACGGCAACCCGGTTCCCGGCTACCCTTCCCTGATGGTCGCGATCCTCTTCTTCGGCGGCGTGCAGCTCACGACGATGGGCCTCATCGGGGAGTATGTCGGCCGCATCTACAACGAATCGAAACGCCGGCCGCTGTACTTCGTGCAAGACAAGGCAGGCTGGGATGACGGCAGGGAGAGACCTCGACTGGAGGGGGTTCAATAGATGGAGCCATCGATTTACCTGAAGATGGACCGCCTGGAGCAAGAACATTGGTGGTTCGCCGGCCGGCGCAACATCATCGAGAGCCTTCTGCACACCCGGCTTACGCCTCTCGACTCCGATTCCCGCATCCTTGACGCGGGCTGCGGAACGGGCGGCAACCTCGGCCTTCTCTCCCGGCTCGGCTGCGAGGTCTCGGGCCTCGAAATGGACCGCGGGGCGGCGGAAATCGCCAGGTGGAAGAGCGGAAAATCGGTATACGTCGGCAGCTTGCCGGACGGGGTTCCGTTTGCCGACGAATCGTTCGACCTCATCGTTCTGCTCGACGTGCTCGAACACATCGACGACGATGTCGGCGCGCTTCGGACTTTAGCCTCGAAGCTGAAGCCGGGCGGAAGCCTGCTGATTACCGTACCCGCCTTCTCTTTCTTGTGGAGCCGCCACGACGAATCCCATCATCACAAAAGAAGGTACCGATTGCGGGAGCTGACCGATAAAATGCGGCAATGCCGCCTTCGCCCGATCCATGCCAGCTACTTCAATACCTGGCTGTTTCCGGTGATCGCGCTTGTTCGGATCCTGCAGAGGAGACTCGGACCAACCACGAAATCCGACGACTTGACCTTGCCCTCTCCCGTGCTCAACAAGCTGCTTGCCGGCATCTTGTCCAGCGAGAGACATCTGCTCAAGTTCGCCAAACTGCCGTTCGGCGTTTCGATCGCCGCGATCGGCCGGAAGACGTAACCCGCGGAAAGGGCCCCCTACTCTATGAACGTGAAGAGCCGCCGTCAAAGCATCGTATTCGGCCTATTCGCCGCCGTTTTTGTTGCCTTATTCATTTTCATGGACGCCGGCGTCTCCCGGGGCGATCCCGATACCTACTGGCATATCGAGCTCGGCAAGGAGATGATCCGGCAGCACAGGGTCATCGACACGGCGATCCATACGTTCGCCGGAGAGAGCTTGCCGTACGTGCCGCATGAGGTCGGTTTCCAACTGATCGTCGGGAGCTTGTATAACGCGGGAGAATGGAAGGCTATCCATCTCTTTACGCTGTTTTCCGTTTTTCTTCTGGCATGGGGGTTGTATCGGTTGATGGAGGTTTCCAGACAGGAGATGGACCTCCCCCGGATGCACCCTTTTTTGGTGTATGTTGTTCTTCCGTTTCTTCTTTATTTCATCTATCTGGTTTACTTCCATATTCGTCCGCAAATGATCTCGGCCGGACTGGTCGTATGGTTCGCAGTCTGGCTGAGGCGGTTCGCCTTGCATGCCGGAGCGGGCAAGGCGCTCGTGCTTGGCCTTCTGTCCTGGGTCCTGGCGAACGTCCATACGGGCGTATGGCCGGTTGTATTCGTGCTGCTGACCATGCACATGCTGGACAACGCTTGGTCGAAAAAGCTGGTTCGGTACGACTGGCTTGCCGCCGCGGGGGTGATCGCCGGCGGACTGGCGAATTTCGGGGGCTGGAGGAGCTTGACTTATTTCGCCGCCTTATCGAACAGCCCTTTCACCAAATGGATCAACGAGTGGCAGCCTATCTCGTATTCCGGTGACGGATTTGCTTTCGCGGGCGTGATCCTTTTCATTTTGTCCGCCATGTACAGCCTGACGCAGCGTCCGTTCCGGCCGTTTCGCTTCCTGCTCTTTATCGGCATGATGTATCTCGGATTATCGAGCTACAAGCAGTTCCTGTTCCTGCTGCTCTTCCTGCCCTACTATGCGGCGCCGGCCATCGACCGGTTCAAGCGGCTGCAGCTGTTCGGAAGCCCGGAGGCTTACATCCGGCCCAAAGTCGTGCTGCCCCTGCTCACCCTGGGATTAGCCGTGAATTTCACGGCGCAAATGTTTCAGGACGTGAAGGATCCGGCCTCGAAGTATCCGGTGGAAGAAATGGATTACATCCTGCAAGCCTTCCCTTCTTCGGAGCGGCCCAAAGTGCTGTCCACGTATACAACTTCCGGTTACGTCCTGTTCAGGGGTGGCGACGTGCTGGCGGACGGCCGGTTCGACCCCTTCATCCTGGACCCTACCCGGGGCGTGCACGGCTGGACCGCGTTCGAGCGTTCCGTGAACGGCTTTCGGTCCGAATATCTGATGGATGTCGTACGGTCGGACAAGCCCGATTATCTGATCATTCCGATGGCGGATGCGGATCCATCGGCCAACACCTTGCAGCTCGTCGCCTTGAAGGAAGTCGTTCGCCAATTGCCCAAGCCGGTTTTTAAGGGAAGCTATGGACTGGTTTGGGACCTGCGGGGGCGTTCCGAATGAAAGCTTGGAGAACCGTTTTGCTGCTTTTTGCCGTTAGCCGGGTATTGATCTTGCTGATCTTGTCCGTCGGCCAGCCCGAACATGCTCATTACACGGACAATCAGCTCCAACTCGAACCGGCTTTGCTTGACCGTTTCATCCTGTACGACTCGTTCAATTACGCGCAGATCGCCTCGGAAGGCTACACGGAAGACCGGCTGACCGCCTTTTTCCCGCTCTTTCCCCTGGTGGTCCATGGGTTGTCCGCCGTCACGGGAACGGATGTCTATTGGGCCGGCTTTCTCTTGTCGAATCTATTCTTTATCGCCTCGCTTCGGCTGCTCGAACGTCTCATGGAGAAGAAGGGGATTCCCGGGAAAGTCAGGTTTTTTACGCTGTCCCTCCTGGCCTTTTTCCCCTCCTCTTATTACTTCAGCGCTTTTTATACCGAAAGCTTCTTTCTGTTCCTGGCTTTGCTCGCCTTCCGATTATGGGGAGACGGCAAGAGGGGGGCCGCTTACTTCGTTGGAGGATTGGCCGCGCTTACCCGAATCGTCGGGATCTGGATACCGCTGGCCTTCTTCTTGGAAAGGGGGATCCGCCGCAAATGGGACGTCAAGGATTTTGCCGGGGCATTCGCGAGCGGGTTGATGTTTTCCGTCTATCCGGTTTACCTGTGGGTAACGAAAGGCGATCCCTTGTTGTTTCTGAAGGTGCAGGCAGCCTCGTTCGGACGGTATTCGACCCTTCCCTTTTATCCCGTCTATCAAGACGTCGTTTGGGCCGTCGAGAAATGGAAGGCGACCGGTTGGGTGAATCCGATTGCCGTGTTCCATCTGATTTTGTTCATCCTCTTCGTCTGGTATCTCGTTTCCGTCCTTCGTTCTCATCTAGCGGGCGGCAGCGCGGCCTCGTCCGAGTTCATCTACACCTCGGGGCTCGTCGCGATGTCCTTGTCCTCCATCGTCGTAAGGACCATGCATGTCGCGTCCCATGGATTCATGCGATATATTTTGGCCGTTTTCCCGCTTTTCCTGTTTCTAGGGGAACGTTGGTACCTGTGGCTGAACCGCACGGATCGCTCTTATCTAGCCAGAAGATCCGTTCATTATTTGATCCTGGTCGTCTGGTTGCTGTTTTCCGCTTTATTCCTTATGATCTTGCGAAATAAGGGGTTTGTGGCGTAATGATGAGAGCCCTCAAGGTCACGTTCGTTCTGTTTGCCGGAAGCAGATTGCTAATCTTTCTGTTTCTTGCCGTCGGTCAACCGGACCGGATCCATTATCTGGATCATCAGTTTCAATTGGCGAATCCGGTCCTCGACCGCTTTATTTACTACGATTCGTATAACTATGCGCAAATGGTATCGGAAGGCTATGCGGAGGATCGGCTGGCCGCGTTCTTCCCTCTGTTCCCTCTTCTGGTCAAAGGGGTCGTCGACCTGCTTGGCGCGGACGTTTATTGGGCAGGCTTCGTTTTGTCCAATCTTTTCTTTGCCTGTTCGCTCTGGCTTTTCTACCGGCTGATGGACAGGAGAGGGCTCAGCGAACGGGTGAAGATTCTGACGCTTTCCATTCTGGCGTTTTTCCCCTCCTCTTATTTTTTCAGCGCTTTCTATACCGAAAGCTTCTTTCTGTTCCTCGCTTTACTCGCTTTTCGATTATGGGAGGGAGGCAGGAGGAGGGCCGCTTATGTCGTCGGAGGATTGGCCGCGCTCACCCGAATCGTCGGAATCTGGATTCCCCTGGCCTTTTTCTTGGAAAGAATGATCCGCCGGAAGGGGGATGTCCGGGACTTCGCTTGGGCATCCGCCAGCGGTTTGATGTTTTCCGTCTATCCGGTTTATCTGTGGATCGCGAAGGGCGATCCCTTGTTGTTTTTGAAGGTGATGGCACCCGATTACGGGCGACATTCCACGATTCCGTTCTTCCCGATCTACGAAGACATATTGACGTTTATCAAGCAAGCTCGGGATTACGGTCTGATTGAACCCATCATCGTCTTTCACCTGATCTTGTTCGGCATCTTCCTTGATTATTTGATTTCGACGGCAAGGAGGCAGCGTAAAGGGGAAGACGTAAGCTGGTCCGAGCCGATCTATACGTTCGGACTGATTCTGATGCCGCTCTGCTCCGTCCTGATCCAGCCGGTTAACATTCCGTCCCACGGCTTCATGCGCTATTTCCTGACCGTATTCCCGTTGTTCATTTTTCTCGGGAAACGAGCGGACCAGGTTTTGACGCGCGCGGATCGGAAGTCGCTCTCCCGCTGTTTTGTCGTTTGGAAAGGCTTGATTTACTTGACTCTGTTCATGTGGGTCATTCTCTCGGTTTATAATTTGCTTTCTTTACGCCATAAAGGGTTCATTGCCTGAGTCTGTTCTCTTGACACTTGGGGCCGGGCCGGGTTATAGTGGACGAAAATAAACGAGCGCGCATCGGGAAGCACCCGTAAGCCAAGGCGAATCGCCTGGCTTGCGGGTGCTTTTTCGCGTTTGGCGCCGGGAAGGGGTTATCGAATATGGCAAGGTTCAATTGGAAGACATGGCTGTGGGCTCCGCTTCTCCTCGTCGCGGCAGCCGCCGCGGCCGCGAGCCCTGCACTCGCCGCCTCTCCGGACTTCACCGCCTACCAGAAGACGGCTTTCGACCGCTCGGTCGCGGCGGCGGACGAAACGCTGGGGACGAAGCTCAAGCAGCAGTTCGCGGAATTCGAAGCGCTGCGGGTGTCGAGCCGGGACTGGGAGCAGAAGATTTCCGACCTGCATTACCGCAGCGCGGACGAGATGGCGGCATTGCGCAAACGGATCCCGCTCATCGACGCGGACAAGATCGCCAAGCTGAAGCTGACGGTCGAGCAGACGAAGAAACAGCACCAGAATCTGTTCGATCTGTACCGCTCGGCCAATGACGGGCTGAAAGCGGCCCGGAAGCTGAAGAACAAGACCCTGACGGCTCTCCTTAACGCTCAGGTGGAAAGCCTGAAGCTGCCCGTGCTCCTCGCCCGCCAGGATATCAAGAACAAGGACACGGCCTATCAGGCAGCCAAGAAAGCCGCGGCCGCCAAGATGAAGAAAGTGAGGAACACCCTGTCCGCCGTCTCCCCCGTCCAGACCCGGATCAAAGCGGCCAAGAGCGCCTTGACCGCCCCCAAGGACAGCCGCTGGACGGTATGGAAGAGCTTCACGCAATCCATCGGCAAGCGCGACGCCAAATCGGCCGCCGGATTCCTCGCGTCCGTGAACGCGCTCTCCCGGCAAATCATCGAGCGGCAACGGGACATTTTCGAGCTCGAAAGCCGGGTCGCGGACATTATCCGTACCGCGGAAGCCCAGCTTGTTCATCCAGGATAATCAGTCCCTCGCACGGCCATAAAATCCGGGAAAGTGGCCATACTGTCTGGGAACGAATCCACGCCCCCGGAGGTGACGTGCATGACGGGACGCAACAATAAACCGGACAACGACGGCCCGGCTTCCTCTCCATCCCGCCTGGACCAGTTCGGCGACAAATGGTCCGAGAACGCGGACAGAAGGCCCAAGAAACCGCGGCCTGCCCAGAACGAAGGCAACTGCTGAACCCGAGCACCGGCCCTTAAGGGTCGGTTTTTTTCTTCGTATTGGGCATCATAAACGAATACATAGCGCTTAGGAGGACTTCTTCCGTGTTCTCATTCATGTACGAGGCAGCGTGCGTCATCGTCTTCGGATTTGCCGCTCTCCGCCTGGCCGGCAAGAAAGTGATGGCGGAGATGACCACGCTGGAAATGGTTACCGTCTTGGCGATCGGCACGATCATCGGACATGCCGTGACGGAAAACGAGCTTTGGAAGACACTCGTGTGCATTTCCCTCTTCATCCTTATTCTGCTTGCTTTTCAGTTCCTCGCTTTGAAATTCCGATGGGTCGAACGGGTCATCATCGGACGGCCCACCTTGATCATACGCGACGGACAAATCATCCGGCGCAACCTGACCAAGCTGCGCATGACGACGGAACAGTTGGAGCTGCGTTTCCGGGAGATCGGAATCTCCAATCTCTCCGATATCCGGACCGCGACGATCGAAATCAACGGCCAGATCGGATATGAATTGACGGAGTCGGCACAGCCGCTGACCCGGGGCCAAGCCGAACAAATCCTCGCCCTGCTGAAGCTGCAGCTGCCGCCCTCCACAGGCAACACCGACGCTTTATTCGAGGAGATTCGGCGTTCCGATGGCTGAGTTTGGAAGATGAGAATCGGTTCAGATTCAACATAACGCCCAGAAAGCATGTTATAGTTTGTCCTGTCACGACAAATCCAGTCAACAGGAGGACGATTATGAAATTTCCAAAATTGGCAAATAAATTGTTCCTTGCTTCTGTCCTCGGCCTGTCCCTGCTCGCTGCGCAGCTGTTCGGCGCCGGAGCCGGATCGGCATTCGCCGCGGCAGACGGGACGGTTTCCACATCGGCATACTCGACCGCCTCTTCCAAAGCGGATAAGATCGTGAACTTCGCGAAATCCCTGCAGGGCAAAGTTCACTATGTATTCGGAGTGAACGATCCGAGCACTTATACGTTCGATTGCTCCTCTTTTACGAAATACGTCTTCGCGTCTCAAGGCATTAACCTCAAGTGGAGCTCGCGCGCCCAGAGCCGGCAAGGCGAGTACGTGGCCGAAAGCGACCTGCAGCCCGGCGATCTCGTGTTCTTCAGCGTAAGCGTGAAAGGACAAGTCAACCACGTCGGGATCTATATCGGGGACGGCAAATTCATCCACAACACGATCGGCAAGAACATCAACGGCATCCGAATCGGCGACCTCAGCAAGTACAGCAGCCGTTACATTACGGCCAGAAGGGTTCTGTAACCAACCTTTCCCTCCCTTTTCAGCACGCTGTCCGACACCCTGTCGGTCAGCGTGTTTTTTTGTTGCCCGCATCGGGCACGCCGCCCTCATGGTCCAGACCCCCTCCCGCATATATAGTGAGGAAGGGAGGTTCTTGCGATCAATTCCGCCGTTTTTCGAGCCGTCTTCCTCGTCCTAGCCTTATTTTTCATCCCGATCGCCGCCGTACAGGCGGGGTCCGTGCCGCTTCCGGACAAATACGCAAAAGAAGAGCAATTCATCGTCATCGACAATTCCGATAACGTGCTCCGCTATTATGAAAACGGAAAGCTGGTGAAGCAATTCTCCGTCGCGACCGGGAAGAAGAAAACCCCGACGCCGGAAGGCCTGTTCACGATCCGCGAGAAGATCAAAAACCGGCCGTACTACAAGGAGAAAATCAAAGGCGGCGACCCGAGGAATCCGCTTGGGGACCGGTGGCTCGGCTTGAAGGTGAAGATCGGCAATCAGGTTTCCTATGCCTATGGGATCCATGGAACGAACAATGAGAAATCCATCGGCAAATACGTATCCAAAGGCTGTATCCGCATGCACAATAAGGACGTGCGCTGGCTCTACGAGAAGATCAAGGTCGGAACGCCCGTGTGGATCACGAAATAGTCGCCCGCTCCGCTCTGGAAGGCAGATAAAAACCCAACCCCGCGAGGGTTGGGTTTTCCTGTATCGGAAATCCTATTTCGAATATTTTCGGATCGCGGCGGTGTTGACGAGAACAGGCAAGCTTCTCATGCCGCTCTCCATGGGGGAATGACATCTAGGACAGACCGGCTCTGCGGCAAAGGAGAAATTGACCCTCATCCAGCCGTTGCAATTCTCCCGGGTGCACGACCAGACAGGGGTCATTTCCTCCGGCAGCTCTTCGAACGTCTTTTTGCGCGAATACATGGGAATCGCCCCCTTCCTCCCTAGCATGCCCCCGAACCGCCAAAATACCCCGAAAATGTAAAACAAGCGCCGAAAGGGGGCGGACTAACCGAACGGTCAATCTCAGAAAAAAAAAGATCGCCTGGTCTCCCGCCAGGAAAGCAGGATCACAAGCGATCTTCCCGTTGAATCGCGATCGGTCTTACAGCTTAACCACGTTCTCGGCTTGCGGGCCGCGGTTGCCTTGGACGACGCTGAACTCAACGCGCTGGCCTTCGTCGAGGCTCTTGAAGCCATCGCCGACGATTGCGCTGAAGTGAACGAATACGTCGTTGCCGCCTTCGACTTCGATGAAGCCGTAGCCTTTCTCGGCGTTGAACCATTTTACCGTTCCTTGTTGCGACATGCAGTACACCTCCTTTTTTCCCGTACATGACTTCTTTATTTCGGCAGAAATAAAAAACTCACATATTGTACAAGGTTATTCGCCCCAACCATAACCCTCTACAATATGCGAGTTCAGGTCAAAATTTGAAGCAATGTCATCGTAACACATTCCATCGGGAAAAGCAAACGCGGAAAAGCAAAATCGTGAAATTGGAACTTCCGACCCCGTCCGTTCACCCCGTCCTTCTGCGGCCGGGGCGATGACGGATGGATTAAGCGCGGAACGCTTCAAGCGCCTCCCGCACTTCGGCCGCCGTATCCATGTCCAGGATCCGTTCGGCCAAAGTCCGGCATTCGGCGGCGTTCAGCCGGGTGATCTCGCGTTTGATTTTGCGGATCGCGGACGGAGACATGCTCCACTCGTGGAGTCCCAGACCGACTAGAAGCGGAGCGGCTAGAGGGTCCCCGGCCATGCTGCCGCACATGCCCGTCCACTTGCCGTGGAGGATCGACGCATCGATGACCTGCTTGATCAGCCGAATGACCGCAGGATGGAAATAATCGTACAGGCCGGACACCCGTTCGTTCATCCGGTCAACAGCCACCGTATACTGGACGAGGTCGTTCGTTCCGATGCTGAAGAAATCCACTTCGCGGGCGAACCGATCGGCTTGCAGCGCCGCGGCGGGGATTTCGACCATGATGCCGAGCTCGACCTTGTCCGCGATGGGCACTCCCTCCGCATGCAGCTCCGCGCGGACCTCTTCGCACATCTTTTTCGCCTGCCTCCACTCCTGCAGACCCGAAATCATCGGGAACATGATCTTCAGCGTGCCGTACGCGCCGGCCCGCAGAATCGCGCGAAGCTGGGTCCTCAGCAGCTCGGGACGATCCAGGCACAGGCGGATGGCGCGATACCCGAGGAACGGATTCAGCTCATGCGGCAGCTCCAGATAGGGCAGCTCCTTGTCGCCCCCGATATCGAGCGTCCGGATAATCACGGGTCGCCCCTGCATCGATTCCGCGACCTGCTTGTAAGCCTGGAATTGCGTCTCCTCGTCGGGCATGGCGCTTCGGCTCATGAACAGGAATTCGGTCCGGTACAAGCCGACCGCTTCCGCGCCCTGCTCCGGCAAACCCGCAGCTTCCTCCGGCGTGCCGATATTGGCCGCGATTTCGGCGCGGAATCCGTCCACGGTGACCGCTTCTTGATTCGCGTACGCTTGCAGCTGCTGCCGGCTCTCCTCCTGCAGGCGCATTTTCTCGCGGGCGGCTTCTACGGTCGAGGGATCGGGATGGATCACGCACTCGCCGGTCGTACCATCGATGACGAGTAAGTCCCCGGTACGGATCGAATCGATACCGCTGCCCGCTCCCAAGACGGCGGCAATTCCGAGCGAGTTAGCCAGGATGGCCGTGTGGGACGTTTTCCCGCCGATCCGCGTGACGAAGCCGAGCACGAACCGGCGGTCCAGCTGAACCGTGTCCGACGGCGTCAAATCATCCGCGACGATAATCGTTTCCTCCCGGATATCGGACAACCGGCTCACTTCCCGGCCGATTACGTACGTCAGCATCCTGCCGCCGATGTCCCGGACATCGGCGGCCCTCTCGCGCATATACTCGACAGGCATGCTCTCGAACAGGCCCGCCGTACGCTCGGTGACTTTCCGAACGGCGGCCGCGGCCGACCACTGCTCCTGCCGGATCAGCTGCTCCATGGGCGGAAAGAAGACGGGGTCGTTCAGCATGCTGACTTGCCCCTTCAGAATGACCGCCTTCTCTTCCCCGAGCTTCTCCTGCGTCTGCGCGATCAGCTGCTCCAAGTCTTGCAGGCAACGGGCCTTGGCTTCGTGAAGCCGGGCGATCTCGCGATCCGGGGCGTCCGTTTTCGTCTCTTCGGCTTCTTCAAGCCGGACCGGAGCATAGACGAACGCCTTCCCGACCCTGACGCCTTCCGAGACGCCCAATCCCCCAATCCGGATTTCCGCCGGCTTACCTCTCACCGTGTCCATTATGCTTCTCCGAAGCCGCTCTCAACCAGCGACACGAGAGCCTCCAGCGCTTCCGACTCGTCCGGGCCGTCGGCGGTTATCGTGATGACGCTGCCCTGCTGAAGCCCCAGCGTCATGAGCCCGAGAATGCTTTTGCCGTCTGCACGCACGCCATTCGCTTCTACCGCGATGTTGATTTGAGATTGAAACTTGCCCGCCTGTTCCGTGAACAGCTGGGCGGGGCGAATGTGAAAGCCCGCCGCGTTCCGGATCGTGGCTTGTTTGGATACCATGACGCGTCGCTCCCTGTCTATTAGATGGTCTGCAGCAGCTGGGTCAGTTCGGCCGGCTCGCGTACGGCCAGAAGACGGCTGCGGAAATCTTCGTCAATGAGTTTGCGGGAAATGGCAATCAGAATCTGCAAATGCTCGTTGCCGGCCGCCGCCTCCGGGACCGCGATCATGAACACCGCGGAGACGGGTTGACCGTCCAGCGAGTCCCAGTCGGCGGGCTGCGCCAGTTTGGCGAATGCGAGGCCGGGTTTGCCGACTCCTGCGGATTTGCCGTGCGGAATCGCGACGCCGAAGCCGATTCCCGTGGAACCGGTTTTCTCCCGGTTCGTGACCGCCGCGAGGTACGCGGCCGAATCGGTTACGCAGCCGGAAGCGGCCAGCGCGTCCACCATTTTCCCGATAACTTCGGATTTATCCGCCGCTTCTAGCGGGATCAAGATCGCTTGTTCGCTCAGAAGTTCGCTTACGTTCATCGCAATGCCCTCCTGGGTGGTGACTTAGTTCACCGTTTTTTTCAAAATCGAAATCATGAGCGCGGTAACGACAGTACCGATCGCGATCGCCAGCGCGTACAGCCCCAGGTTCGTCACGGCGTTCGGGATCGCGAGCACGAAGATCCCTCCGTGGGGCGCCTTCAGCGTAGCCCCGAACAGCATGGACAAGGCACCCGTCACCGCGGAGCCCGCCATAATGGATGGGATGACGCGGAAAGGATCGCTCGCCGCGAATGGAATCGCGCCTTCCGTGATGAACGAGATTCCGAGCACGGCGGCCGATTTGCCGGCATCCTTCTCTTCTTGCGTGAATTTCTTCCGGGCGATCAGCGTCGCGAGCCAAAGGCCGAGCGGAGGCGTCATCCCCGCGGCCATAACCGCGGCCATCGGACCGTAAACCTGGCTCGCGGTAAGGCCGACCGCGAACGTGTACGCCGCTTTGTTCACCGGACCGCCCATATCGAAGGCCATCATCGCTCCGAGCAGCAAGCCGAGCAGAACCGCGTTCGCAGAGCCGATCGATTTCAGCCAATCCGTCAGTCCGTCCATAATCGCTTTCACAGGTTCCCCGATCACGTATACCATCATGAGTCCGGTGAACGCCGTCGCGAGCAGCGGGATGAGCAGAATCGGCTTCAAGCCCTCCAGGTTGCGGGGAAGCTTGATCGCTTTCTTGAGCCACAGCGCCGAGTAGCCCGCCAGGAAGCCGGCCAGGATGCCTCCGAGGAATCCTGCACCCGTATGAGCAGCCATCATCCCGCCGACGAGTCCGGGTGCGAGCCCCGGTTTCTCCGCGATCGAGAAGGCAATGAAACCGGCAAGAATGGGCACCATGAGCCCGAATGCGCCCGTACCGCCGCCGATGGCCATCAATGCGGCCGGAAGCGTTCCTTCTACCTCAAACGCCTTGATTCCCCAAATGAAGGAAATCGCGATCAGCAGGCCGCCCGCCACGACGAGCGGAAGCATGTGGGACACGCCGGTCATCAAGTGCTTGTAGGGACCGGACCTGGAGGCGCTGCGGTTCGCCTTCGTCTTCTCCACCTGCCGGAGGTAATCGTCCGCATCCGCGGCTTTCATGTCCAATGCCCGGTCGATCAATCCGTTCGGATCCTTGATCGCTTGGGCGACGGGCACCTTCACGACCGGTTTGCCTTCGAAACGGGATTCCAACACGTCCGTATCCGCGGCCACGATAATCGCATGCGCCTCCGCAATCTCCTTCTCCGTGAATTCGTTCTCGACGCCGACCGCTCCGCGGGTTTCCACTTTGATCTCGACCTGCTTCTCTTTCGCGGCTTTGGCCAGCGACTCGGCCGCCATGTAGGTATGGGCGACACCGGTCGGACAAGCGGTTACGGCAAGGATTTTCTTCGCCATCGTTTACTCCTCCTTAAGGGGGTTCATGGTTGAAATTCGAGTAATATCGACCCGTTCCAGCGATTGCCGCACTTCTTCCAGCGTTGCAACCTCCGTGCCCGGCTTGGATGCGGTGATCGTACCCGCGGCGGAAGTCATTCTTGCCGTCTGTTCCGGGTTCATTCCGTTCAGCAGGCTGTAAGCCAACACCGCGGCCATGGAATCCCCGGCTCCTACCGTGCTTAGCGGCACGATCGGGAACGGCCGGGCCCGGTACGCCTCCCCTTCGGTGACGAGGATCGAACCTTCCCCGCCCATCGAGACGAGCACCTGCGAGATTCCTTTGCGGATGAGCCCTCTCGCCGCACCGACGATTTGATCGTCCGTCGTCAGCGCGGTGCCGAGCAGCGCCTCGAGCTCGTGGATGTTCGGCTTCAAGGCGTACGGCGCCGCTTCGATGCCTTCCGCAAGCGCCTCGCCATCCGCGTCCAGGATCGTTCGCACGCCCGCCCGGTTCGCCATTCCGATCAGCTTGCGATAGAAGTCGGGCGACACTCCGGGCGGCAAGCTGCCTCCCAGCACGACCAATTCGGCCTCTCGCAGCTTCGCCTCGAACTGACGGACGAATTCGTCCTGCAAAGCCTCACCCGGGCGGAACCCGGCTTCGTTCAATTCCGTCGTTTGCTTCGTATATTCGTCTACGACCTTCAGGTTGGTGCGCGTCTCTCCCTCCCCCTGCAGCAGGACGGAGGGGATGCCGGCCTCTTGAAGTCTCTCCTGGATCACGCTGCCTCCGCGCCCGGCTGTAATCCCCCAAGCGACGACGGGAATCGAAAACCGTTTCAGCACTTTGGCTACATTAATGCCTTTGCCGCCGGCATCGGTTCTTACCGTTTGAATCCGGTTCAGCTGTCCGAGGGCAAAATGTTCGACGGTTACGGTTTTGTCCACGGCCGGATTCATCGTAACCGTGTATACGGCTTTCATTTGTCGATTCTCCTTGCGATTGTGACTTTGATGCCTTCCGCTTCCATTTCCTGGACCACTTCGCGTGCGACCTCGTCGTCCACGACGCAATGATGGATCTCGGATAGGTCAGCCACCTTGGCGAAGGACACCTTCCCGAATTTGCTGTGATCGGTGACGAGGATCACTTGCCTGGCGGACCGCATCATGCTGCGCTTCGTCTCCGCTTCCGTCAGATTCGGCGTCGTAAGCCCGCTTTCGGCGTCGATGGCGTTGATGGCGAGAAACAATTTGTCCACCTTCAGGGAACCGATGGCGCGATCCGCGAGCGGGCCGACCATCGCCTGCGTCTCGTGGCGCAGCGTCCCGCCCGTGAGCAGCAGGTGAAGCTGCTTGACCTGACTCAGCTCCTGGGCGACCATGTTCGAGTTCGTGACGACGGTCAGCTTCTGAAAGCTTTTCAATAGTTTGGCCAAATAATACGTCGTCGTCCCGGAATCCAGGAATACCGTATCGCCTTCCTCGATGAAAGAGACCGCCTGTTTGGCGACCGCTTCCTTCTGCGCGCGGAACCGGTCTTCTTTCTCCACGAACGAAGGTTCCGGACCGTCCTGCTGGAGCGCGACCGCGCCTCCATGCGTTCTCCGGAGCTGCTTCGCGTCCTCCAGATCCCTCAAATCCCGGCGCACCGTGGATTCCGACACCTGGAATCGTTCCGCCAGCTCCGGCACCGATGCGCGGCCCCGCTCCTGGACGTAACCCGCGATTTGCCGCTTTCGTTCTTCCTCGAACAGCAAGACAGCCTCCACCTCCCCTTCGGAATCATAAATCGGAAGTGTTGTGACGTTTTATGCTCATTTAATGATTTATTGTTCGCGATTATGATTATATATGCTCATTTTGTAAAAGTAAAGCGTTCTCATAATCAAAGCGATGTAAATGGATGCCATAGAAGAATCGGCAAAAAACGGCCAAGAAGGCCGTTCATTGGTTATATCAGCTCGCTCCCGGGCGGATCGGAGGGATATCTTCGCATGATTACATGCCGATTCGTGTCCCTCCGCCGCTATTTCAACCATTTCGCATGACCACGGGCCGATTAGCGTCTCTCCGCCGCTAATTCAACCATTTCGCATGACCACGCCCCGATTAGCGTCTCTCCGCCGCTATTTCGACCATTTCGCATGACCACGGGCCGATTAGCGTCTCTCCGCCGCTATTTCGGCCGATTCGTGTCCCTCCGCCGCTATTTCGGCCAATTCGCATGACCACGCCCCGATTAGCGTCTCTCCGCCGCTATTTCGGCCAATTCGCATGACCACGGGCCGATTAGCGTCTCTCCGCCGCTATTTCGGCCTATTCGCATGACCACGCCCCGATTAGCGTCTCTCCGCCGCTATTTCGGCCGATTCGCATGACCACGCCCCGATTAGCGTCTCTCCGCCGCTATTTCAACCATTTCGCATGACCACTCGCCGATTAGCGTCTCTCCGCCGCTAATTCAACCATTTCGCATGACCACGCCCCGATTAGCGTCTCTCCGCCGCTATTTCGGCCAATTCGCATGACCACGCCCCGATTAGCGTCTCTCCGCCGCTATTTCAACCATTTCGCATGACCACTCGCCGATTAGCGTCTCTCCGCCAATACTCGGCAGGACGAGCGGAAATCAATAACGTGAAATTTTCCCCTGAAACCCAAAGGACCCGCAAGAACGAAAGCTTGCTTGAAGCCTTCATCCTGCGGGCCGCTCATACATGCCTTAAGACTCGATCACTTCGTCCAGCTCCGTATGCTGCCGGCGGCTCGCCTCCGCGACTTCGCGGTCGAGCTCGCTCTCGCCTTGTATGGCTTCAGCCGCCTCGGACTGCTGACGTAGCTGCTTCTCCGTCTGCCCGATGCCGTGAGCCTCTTGGTGCTGTCTCGTGGATGCCAGGGCGGATCCCTCCTTCCGTCTGTTTCTACGCCCGGACGGGTTCCCTCGCGAATCTGCGAGCCGCTTCCTGAGCTCTCGCGATCGCTTTCTCCTTGATCGACTGCGCCTGATCCGGCATTTGGGCCATGCCCTCCACGATCACGGATTCCACGTCCTTGATCCCGATGAATTGGAAAACCGCGCGCAAATAACGGTCCCCGAACTCCATTTCCTTCGCCGGTCCTTCGGAGTACACGCCGCCTCGAGACTGAATATGCACGGCCTTCTTGTCCCCGAGAAGTCCGACCGGGCCGTTCGACGTATAGCGGAATGTCTTCCCGGCGATGCAAATGGTGTCGATATAAGCCTTTACCCGAGGAGGAACGCTGAAATTCCACATCGGCGTAACGAACACGTATTTATCCGCCGAGATGAACTGGTCCGTCAGATCGTTGATTCTCGCGACCTTATCCTTCTCGTCGCCCGACAAATGGTCGAACGCTTTGCCCTGCTGGAGTTTGCCCCACCCGCTGAAGACATCGGTATCGAGATAAGGGATCCGGATCTGATAAAGGTCCAGATCGATGATTTCGTCTTCCGGCCGTTCCTTCCGGTACGCTTCGATAAACGCGAGCCCGACGGATAGACAATAAGACTGCTCGATCGCTTTGGGATTCGCCGTAATATACAGCAGCTTTCCCATGGTTAACCACCTTTCTGCGCCGCAGGCTCACTCGCCCGCTTGCTCCGGATCCATATCCTTCCCGTACACGAACGCAAACTCCGCCGGCTCCACCGTCCGCCCCGAACCCGAATCCGCCGTCTCCTCGGACCTGACATCGTCCAGCGGTATATCCTGTCCATAAATGAACATCTCGTATCCTCCTGCCGTTCGGGATGCGGATAGTGTTCTCCCGTTACCGGAACCGCATGCAGCGCACGCCAAAACGATGGCGTAACAGCTCCGCCCGACACGACTCAGGTATGACCTCGAACGAAATCCAGGATGGGGTCCAGCCTCTGATTCAGCCGATCCGTAACGCCAGAAACGAATCGGAATAAATCTCCCGTCTTCATCAGACGAGCGGGCATGCTCGCGACCGTGAAATCGGTCGGGCGAAAGCCGAGTTTCACTTCTTCCCACGTGACGGGGGCGGATACCGCAGCCTCCGGCCTGGCCCGAACGGAGTAAACCGCCGCCATCGTGCGGCCTCGCCACAGCTGCAAATAATCGAAGTAGAGCTTGCCGCCTCTACGGCTCGGGACCCGCTCCAGCGTAATGGTTTCGGGCATATGCCGAAGCATGTACTCGGCGATGAACCGATTCAGCTGCCGTGTCTGTTCGAACGTATAGACGGGAGCGATCGGCACGAAAATCTGGAGGCCCGTCGCTCCGGACGTTTTCGGAAAACTTCTTAAGGATAAGGAGTCCAGCACCTTGCGCAGCTCTTCCGCTACCTTCCGTACGACTCCGAAATCCATGCCCTCCGAAGGATCCAGATCGAACACGAGCTCCGTCGGATAATCCTTGCGGTCATGACGATCGAAAGGAACGTGGAATTCGAGCGCGCCGCGGCTCGCGGCCCACGCCAGCACGGCGGCATCATTGAGCAGGATTCTTTCCTTCCCGTTGTAGACGGTGCGGGACACCCAATCCGGAGCGCTCCCATGGATGGAACGCTCTTCGATTCGGCGGCCCCCTATGCCCTCCGGATAACGCCAAATCATGAGCATTCGGTCCCTCGTGTATGGGATCATGAAAGGCGCGACCGCGAGCAAATACCGGAGATAGTCCCATTTCGTGATGCCCTGCTGCGGCCACAGCAGCAGGTCCGGGCTGGTGATCGGGATTTCCTTTCCACCGATGGAGAGAATGCGGGTTTCCAACTGGAGCTCCCCCCGTGATCAACGTTGCATGCTACCGTTATTCCATCCATTATCCCCGTTTTGCGCGAACGATCCGGGCGTATCATGATGCTGTACTTCAAATTGTTTTTGTCTGCCGCAGGCACGGTCCAATTCAGCAAGTCCCACACACCCTCAAGCGGAAATACCGTATATTCGTAATATCCAGGCGGTACATCGCCGCTTTTGTAAGACATACTCACCGCATAGCTCAAACTGCATAAAGCTTCTACCGCCCTGGCAAATTCCTCGACGTTAGGGTCTCCAGAACCGTTGACCATGACAGCTGTAAGTCACAATTCAATGCCCTCCAAACCAAACAAGCCCTGCTTCCGACGCGACAATGCGTCATGAGCAGGGCCCTGTTCCGGATGTTATTTTCTGCCGTAATCGGCCTTGATTTCCCCCCATTCGGAGGTTTCCCACTTGAGCAGCTTGTTCTTGTAGCTGTTCGTCTGCAGCCACTGAACCGCACGATCCACGAGTGTCCACACTTCCCGGGTCGACTCGTCGCGCGCGAGATTCGTGGCGACCTTCTTCTCCTTGACCCATTTGAGGGCGGTACGGGAATCGCTGTACACGGTTTTGTCGCTGCCCGTTTTTTTCAAGTAAGCGAGGGCGTGCACGATGGCGAGGAACTCGCCCAAATTGTTCGTGCCTTTGCTGATGGGGCCGTATGAGAAAATCACTTCTCCCGTCCGGGTATCCACGCCTTTGTACTCGATC
The DNA here is from genome assembly GCF_019400745.1 of Cohnella sp. CFH 77786. Classification (GTDB taxonomy): domain Bacteria; phylum Bacillota; class Bacilli; order Paenibacillales; family Paenibacillaceae; genus Cohnella. Next base: position 112,557 of record NZ_WJIB01000010.1, read on the forward strand.
GGCCCCGGATTCCCGCTCGTTCCCACGTCGACCGAAATGCTGTCGTAATCGACGGGAGGCGCCGTGCCGGGAGATCCGGAAGCCGCCTTCTTCCCTTCCGCCTGTCCGGCCGTCAGCGCGCGTTTCCAACCGTCCTTGTATGCTCGTTCCGCTTCCGCTCGCGAGTCGAACGATTTGTATTTGGCGCCGGTAAATCCGTCCACTTGCGCTTTGCATGCCGCCCAGCTGTCGTAGATGCCCGGGGCGTTGCCTACCCATACGACGTAATATTTTTGCTTGGCCATAACCGATCTCCCTTTACGAGCGGGCGAACCCTTCTTCCCGAAGATAAGCCGCGGCTTCCTCGTACGTGTCGAAGGCCGCGTCCAAATTCAATCCGGAGAAGACGTACCACATGCCGTCTTCGTCATCCAACTCAAGCGTCAGCTCCTGGTTCTTCGCGTTTGCCCACCGCTCTTTGCCCGAGCGCGCCCGCCCGGGGGACACGCCTGCGCCTTCCGGCTGCCCCGACAAGGAAAGGATCGACTGGCCGATGACGGCCCGAAGCTCTTCCGCGCCAAAATCACGGATGTTGACGAAGCCCTTGTCATCCGTTTCATAGCCGTCCAATTGACCCGCGTAAACGAATCCGTTGCCGTTCGGATGAAGGTGGTAGACCACCGTTTTCTTATCGTAGGCGCTCTCTTCGTAATGGTAATTGACGCGTCCGAGAGACACGTCCTTGCGCTGCAGCTCGGGGAATGAATCCGCGATCGCGAGCTTCTGTTCGAAACTGAGCATTGTCGGCCTCCGTCGTCTGGTTCTTATCCCGCATTATACCATGTATGGCTTGACGATGCCGCAAGGGAGCCCTTTCGCCGGATCGGCGCAGCAAATAAAAGCAGAGAAGAACCCTTTCAAGTTCAACTCCGGTCAGGGATATTCCCGTAATGGAATGTTTTTCGATCAGGCTCTCGGCTCATTCCGAAGAAGGGAGATTCAGGTCACTTATCGAATAAGTAATGGAATACGCGGCATAGGGTGACCCGGATGTTGATGTATGCGAATGACGTTCTGCTGCAATTGCTGTTCGCCCTGATGCCCTTCGTCCTCTTTAACATCTACTATCGCGACCGGGCGGTCACCTACTCGAAACGGTTTATCAACCTGACATGCACGGTCTGCTTGCTGCTGTCGATGACGTTTCCTTCCAGCGTGCAGGACGGATTCATCTTCGACATCCGCTACGTCATCATGTTCTTCGGCATGGTATTCGGCGGCATGGCGACAGGATTGATTCTGTTGGCCGAATTCCTCGTTTACCGGATCCTGCTGGGCGGCGACGGATTGCTGCCCGCACTTGTCATCGTCGCGATCACGTATCCCGCGTCCGTCTTGCTGTCTATCCTGTACTGCCGTTCCGACCATCGAAAATGGATAAGCTTCGCGGCGGGGATCGTTTTTTCGGCCATCCCCATGGGGGTGTTGCTCGTGCTCGAACGGCCATACATGCTGAAGCATCTGTCCTATCACCTTCTGATCATACCGGTTCAAAACTGCTTGGGGATATGGCTCCTCCTTACGCTTTTCCACAAGGCGATTTCCGATAAAGAGCTCTACTTGAACTATCTTCAGAACGAGAAAGTCGAGACGATCGGCCATGTCGCCGCGTCTCTCGCCCATGAGGTCCGCAATCCTCTTACCGCCGTCATGGGATTTCTGAAATTAATCCGAGACGGCTCCGTCCCCAAAGAAAAAATCCGCTATTTCATCGATATCAGCCTGGATGAGATCAAACGCACGGAAGCCATCCTCTCCGAATACCTTTCCGTTTCGAAACCCGCCCTGCAATCCCGGGAACGAATCGAACTGGGACTTCAACTCGACTCCGTCATCGATATCATGACACCATACGCCAATATGAACAACGTCACGATCGAAAGGCTCCAAGCGGAGACGGAAATCCGCATTGCCGCGAATCCCAACGAAATCAAGCAACTGCTCATCAATTTCATCAAAAACGGCATCGAAGCTTGCGCCAACGTCTCCAAAGGGAAGGTCTCGATTCATCTGGACCGGGACAACCATCATGCCAGAATCGCCATTCACGACAACGGCGTCGGCATGAGCCAAGGCCAGCTGAAGCGGCTCGGAACGATCTATTTTTCGACCAAAAACAACGGCACCGGATTGGGCCTCACGGTATCCTATCAACTCATCCGTTCCATGAACGGAACGGTGTCCGTTCGGAGCGAGCCGGGCGAGGGAACGAAATTCGTCATCTCGCTGCCGGTATCCGACTAAGGTTCAAGCGAATGGAAAATCGGATGCCGAATGGAATTTTCCGGGCCGAAAGGCGGAACAATAAGGCTACATTCCGCATTCCGCGACCCAAAGGAGACCGAATATGCAGCAAATGCAACCCCCTATGCAGCAGAACGCCGCCGTGATGCCCAAACCTCCGCAAGTCATCACGACCAAAGACAGCCAATACTTGAAGGACATGCTGTCGTGGGAGCTTCTCGCCATGAAGAAATGCAGCCATTTCGCCAAGGAATGCCAAGACCAGGAAATCCGGACGGCCCTCGACAAAGCCGGTCAAATGCATCAGCACCACTACACCGTGCTGCTTAAGCATCTGCAGAACAACAACACCCAAGCGATGCAGAGCGTCCCGCAGCTTCAACAATGACAGGAGGCCGAGCATGAACCAGAACCCGCAAACGATCCAGAATCCCAAACCGGCCGGCGAGCCGAAGGTCAAAGGACCGGAGATGAACGACCGCGACCGCGTCAACGATATTCTGGCTCTGGAGAAATATTTGACCGACAGCTTCAACGTAGCCGCCCGGGAGGCCAGCCACTCGGCCCTCCACCAGGACATCATGACGATCCTGAACGAGACGCATCAGTGCCAATACGAAATGTTCGAGCTCATGTTCCGCAAAGGCCACTACAAGCTGGAAGCGGAGCAGCAGCAGAAGCTGGATCAGGCGTACCAGCAATTCAACGGATACTCCAGTCAGTTCCCGTACGCGGCTCCGAAGCTGCAATGACATGGCAAACCGGCCATCCGGGCGCGTTCCGGATCGGCCGGTTGCTTTTGCGCCCGAACAGAAGCCTCATCATCTAAGCTTCGCCGTCAGCACGTGGCGGACCTTCCGGATGTCCCGCACCGCGTCTTCCTGTCCGGCTTCATCCCGGGCGGCGACCTCCATCGTGGTCGTCGCGAATTCGCCGTTCACGCGGATCGAAACGCCGGTAATGTTGAAGCCGTGCCTGCCGAGAATGTCGGAAATTTCGGCGATGAGGCCGGGCCGGTCAATGGACGTGTAGGACAGCTGTCTCTTGACCATTCCCGCGTTTTCCACGAGAAAACGCTCCATTTCCCTAGCGTAATCGATCATAATGCCGTACAGGTTGTAAAACCCTTCCGACTCGCCGGATCCGTTCCACATGAGCGCCCGTTTGCGCTCTAGCGCCCGCTTGTAACTCGCGAGATTCGGCTTTTTGCCGGAAACGATCTGCTCCTGCAAGCGAATCAGCAGCTTCAGCGCCTTGGCCGTGAACGCGATCTCTTCCTCGCTCGGATCGGTCAGGGTCAGTACCTTCGCCATGTCGTCGATGCGCGCCAGCATCGATTCGAACGCTTGGAAAATGTTCGACGTGTTTTTATACGCGGTTTTCAGGTATTTGCGATCCTCGGTCACGAGCCCGGAAATTTCCTTGCCCTTCTTCAAATACCCGTTGATTTCGTCGATTTGCTCTTTGATCGAAACGTAAGACGTGACCCGTCCGTTCTCCAAGTCGAGCAGCATGTAGTAGAGCAGCGCCCGAAGCATCCCCTCCGACTGGGTGAGGAGCACCTCCGCCCGCTCCTGGTGCACGGGTTTATGGACCAGATTGATCAAGGTTCCCATGCCGGTGCCGATGAGCACGAGCGCGATCGGATTCAGTGCCGATTCCCAAAACGGAAGGCCGGGCGCCCCCATCGTATTGATCGCGATCACGACCGAAACGAGCAGCGAGTTCGTCCACCCGATCCGAACATGGAGCCCCATCAGCAGGAACGTGACGATGCCCATCGTGAGAAAGGAATCACCCGCGGCGAAGAGGGCGACCGACCCGATCAGGGCTCCCATGACCGCGCTCGCAAGCTGTCGGATGCCGTTCTTTAAGGAACGGTGCAGCGACGGCTGCACGGACAGAACCGCGATGATGCCGGCGAATTGATAGGCGTGCAAGTGCAAGCTATTGGCAATCAGAACGGAGACCATCACGGCCAAGCAGGTTTTCAGGACTCTTGCGCCTACCATGATGACGGCCTCCTATGACGTAAGTTTATGTTATATTATATAACACAAACGTCGAAATTTGCTTGAAAAACTTTTATTACCTGAACATTTGTGTTATTAAACTTAACATAAATCTTCATCTAAAGGCGCTTCATAAGATGGAGAGCAGAGGATGTCCGCGAACTGAGGAAGCCGCCGGATCTCGCGCTCTCCCCAGAAGATCGGGTTATTGCTTCAACTGAATCCATGTGGTAAGATCGACTTACTTTGAAGGAACGGAGGGTTACGTGTGATTCAGTCTATCCGGGTTCGGTCTTTGCGCGCCTAATGTACCGCGACAAAGCTCTGCCTGTGCGCAGAGGACTCAGGATAGGTCTGCCCGTCACGCGGCAACCCGGGATACGTCTTGGAAGTTACGGATCGGAATGCAATCGGCAGTTCGCGGAGACGATGCGCGCCATCGCCCGAGGACGGTGAATTGCCGCGCCAAATCCGTACTTAACGGACTTTCCTGCTCTTCTTGAGCTTCTTCTGCGACGATGCGAACACAGGCAGCTTGCCTGTGTTTTTTAATGATTTCGAGCCCCCCCGCAGAGGAGGAACGACCTGTGGAACAACAACAAAAGGAAAAAGCCGTGATCGTCGGGGTCAACTTGAACGACAGGCCCGACTTCGCTTATTCGATGGAAGAATTGCGCAGCCTGGCCGCGGCGTGCGGCGTGGAAGTGGTCGGCGAACTGAGCCAGAACGCCCACCGGGTGACCCCTTCCCATTACGTCGGAACCGGGAAAATCAAGGAGCTCGCGGAGCTTGCGGAGGCGACCGGCGCGCAGACCGTCATCTTCAACGACGAACTGTCTCCTTCGCAAATCCGCAACCTGGAAGCGGATCTGGAACGGAAAGTGATCGACCGGACGATCCTGATTCTCGACATTTTCGCCGAACGGGCCCAAACGAGGGAAGCGCAGCTTCAAGTCGAAGTCGCCAAGCTGCAGTATATGCTGCCCCGCCTCGTCGGCCTTCGCGAATCGCTCGGCCGGCAGGGCGGCGGCGCCGGGCTGCGCAACAGGGGCGCAGGAGAAACAAAGCTGGAGCTCGACCGCCGGCGGATCGAAGAACGGATTTCCGCGCTCGAGGACGAGCTGGAGAAGCTCGTCGCCCGCCGCCAAGTCCAGCGCAAGCAGCGGCACAAGACGGGAGTGCCCGTCGTCTGCCTCGTCGGCTACACGAACGCGGGCAAGTCGAGCCTCATGAACGCCCTGATCGGGAAGTTCCATCCGGGTTCGAACAAACAGGTTTTCGCCCAAGACATGCTGTTCGCCACGCTGGAAACGTCCGTCCGCAGCATCGACCTGCCCGACCGCAAGACGTTCCTGCTGACGGACACGGTCGGCTTCGTGAGCCAGCTGCCCCATCATCTGATCAAAGCTTTCCGTTCTACGCTGGAGGAAGTGTCCGAAGCCGATCTGCTCGTGCATGTCGTCGACTGCTCCAACCCCGAGTACGAACGGCAGATCGAAGTCACCGAGGAGACCCTGAAGGAACTGAAAGCGTCCGGGATTCCGACCCTCTACGCCTTCAACAAGGCGGATTTGACGGAGGAAACCTATCCGCGGACGGAAGAGGACCGCATCTACCTCTCGGTCCGGGAGAACCGCGGGATCGACGAGCTGATCTCCATGATCAAGGGCCGCATTTTCGGCGACTACGTGCACTGCGAAGTGCTGATTCCATACGATCAGGGACGCGTCACCTCGTATTTCAACGAACATGCGCGCGTGATGGCAACCGAGTACGAAGAGAACGGCACACGTCTGAGGCTGGAATGCAAATCGGCCGATTTCGAGAAGTACCGCGACGCGTTCGCGGAAGCGCGCGTGATCGAAGATTAAGGCATGAAGAAGAGCCGGCCGCGAGGTCGGCTCTTCAGGCATTGATTCCGGCGACTTGGCAGCGGGTCCCGGTTCCGGCTCCGCGCGAAGCCGGTGTTTGAAGAAGAGACGATCAGCGATCAAGGAGCCGCGCGGCAGCGAGGCTCCTTTTTTTCTACGGCGGAACATTTAACAAACCACGATTCATGATTCCCGACTCGGCGAAGGGCTCTGAAGAATCGAACGAAGCGAGTCAGATGACGGGCCTGCCCGTAAATCTGAATCTGTATGAAATTTCGATTAGAATCGTGGGGATTCGGGCGGATAGAACAGATTCTGTATGATTTTTCGTACAGATTGATCATATTTATCGCCTTCGGTAATTTTCTATATGAAATTTCGTACAGAACCGTAGTGCCTGATCATGGAAAGTGTTCATTCCATGTGACGCTGACCACGGACGCAGGTCGATGTTCGCGTCCCCGATAACGACGGCATCATAGGTTTTCATCGCGCCATCCCCCTTCCTGCCCGATTCATCGCTGCTGGGCAGGCTTTGCCATGATCCACGCGTGATCCGGGTCATTATGGAACTTCCACGTGCGGACCGGACCCGCCATGACATTCAAGTAATAACAATCGTACCCGGGAGGAGCGGATACCGGATGGTAGCCCCGCGGCACCAGCACGGCTTGGCCGTCCTTCACGACCAGCGTCTCGTCCAAGGAACGGTCATCGGTATACACGCGTTGAATCGCGAACCCTTGCTCCGGCTGAATGCGAAAATAATAGGTTTCCTCCAAAAGCGACTCCTCGGGAAGAGCGTCACGGTCGTGCTTATGCGGCGGGTAGCTGGACCAATGCCCGTTCGGGGTGAATACCTCCACGACCAGCAAGCTGTCGGCCGGTTCCTGCTCGGGCAGGATATTGTGGATGCGTCTTTCGATGTTGCCATACCCCCGCGTCTCCGAACCGACTTGGTCGGGAGCGATCAGGCGGGCTTCATGGCCGCCGCGCCCGGGCGCGGAGCAGACCGCGACCTCAAGGTCCGTAAGGGCGCGAATTACATAACCGTCGCCGCTCGGCACGTACACCGAATAGGGCGGAATCCGTTCGAAGACGTTCATCCGTTGCCCGATACCCCGCCATTCGCGCCCGGCTGTGACGACGTCCGCCTTGCCGCTGAGCAGCACGAGGCATACTTCCCGATGCTTGGTCTCCCGCTTGAAGATTTGCCCTTCGGTCAGACGGACGACCTGAAATCCGACATAGCTCCAGCCGGCCGATTCCGGCGTGATGTCGAGCCAGTTGCCTTCCCCGTCCGGTTCGGCCGCCGGAGCCACGATCCATTTGGACAACGCCGATTCCTCCTTCGGAGTCAAACGCTCGCTTTACCAGCGCGCGGTGACCATTTATTTACGGGTATAGAACTCCACGCCGTCGTTCCCATTCGCATGCAAATCGCCGTAAACGACTTTTTCCAGCCGGAGAACGGGAAGAACGCCATCGGAGCGGGAACGCCGAGATTGACGCCGAGCATGCCCGCGTCGATCGTCTCGCGGAACTGGCGGACATGGCCGCCATTCCTCGTGAACAGGCAGGCGCCGCTGGCGAATTCCGAACGGCAAACCGATTGGCGGAAAGGACGATCACTTCCCCGTGATCGTCCTCAGATGGTTCAAACTCGTCTCCAGGCTGACGAACGGACTGCCCGGACAATCGTCCTGCTCCACGCAGTACCATTGCACTCCGTTCGCTTCTCCCCAACGAAGAATCGGCGCGAAATCGATGACGCCGTTGCCGAGCTCGGTGAACGCCTTGCTTCCGTCCCCGGCCATATCCTTCAAATGCAGGATCGGGATCCGGTTCGGGAACTTCGATAGGTATTCGAGGGGATCGCGGCCGGCGAACTTCACCCAATAGGTGTCGATCTCCGGAACGAGAGCGCGGCCGTCCTCCGGCTGCAGTACGAAGTCGAGCGCCGGCATGCCGTCCACTTCAGTTTCGAACTCGAATTCGTGGTGGTGGTACCCGACCTGGAAGCCGAGCGGCTTCACCTTGTCCGAAACTTCCAGCAACTGGCGCTTGGCCGACCGGTAACCGGCTTCGTTCTGCAGCTCGCCCTCGAGATAATGATTGAAGAAGTAAGGCGTCCCGAACAGCCGGGCTTCCTCGAGCACCGCGTCCAGTTCGCGGGTCATCCGGTTCAGGCCGACGTGCATGCCTGCTGCGGACAAGCCCGTTTCCTTCAGGACGGCCGCGATTTCCGCTGCCGGGTACCCGTGCAATCCGTCGATTTGCACCGCTTTCCAGCCCATTTTGCTTAAGGTGCGCAACGTATCGTAGAAGTCCTTTTTCAATTCGTTCCGCAGCGTATACAGCTGGGCGGCAAACTTATGCAGCATGTCCGAATCCCCCCGTCAAATGTGGTCGGCGACCAAATCCAGCCAGTTGATCTCGCTCTCCGTCAGCTCGTAGCTCATGCCCCGGATCGACGACTGGAGCTCCGGCAGCGTCTCCGGCCCGATAAGCGCGGCGGTCGGGAACGTCTGGTGAAGCACGTACGCCAGCGCGATCTGGATCGCCGAAGCGCCCTTGCTCTGCGCAAGCTCCGTCGCGCGGCGGTATCGCTCCCAGTTCTCCGGCGTGTAGTAAACGTTCACCATCTCTTCGTCCTGCAGATTGTCGGGCGAGTAACGCCCGGAGAAAAATCCGCCGGCCTGCGACGACCAGGACAGCAGCGGCAACCCGTTCGCCCGGTGCCACGCGATCATGTCCTGACCCGCCGAGATGCTGCCCGGCCAACGCGGCACGCGGCACTTCGCCAGGCTCAGGTTCGGGCTGCTGAACGTGAAGCCGACCAGCCCGTGCGCCTTCGCGTAGTCGTTGGCGGCTTGGATCCGCTCATGGCTCCAGTTGGACGCGCCGATCGCGTGAATGCGTCCCGCTTCCACGTGCTCGTTCAGCGCTTCGATGATCGGTCCGACTTCTACGGAAGGATCGTCACGGTGAAGCGCGTAGAGATCCACGTAGGAGGTGCGAAGCCGCTCCAGGCTTTCTTGCACGTCCCGGTGAATGAATTTCGGCGCGACGCGGTTGCCGGGCTCCGGATCGTTCGGATGCGCGCCTTTCGTCATGATGACGACTTCGGCCCGCTTTCCCGTTTCTTCGAGCCATCTGCCGATCTTCTGCTCGCACCCGCCGTACTGGTGGGCCGTATCGAACGTATTGCCGCCTGCTTCGAGGAAAGCCCCGAACATGGCGTGGATATAATCCATATCGTCTCTCCGCAGGAAATCGGTCGAGCCCATGATGAGCTGCGAAACCGATTTATAGGCCGGCTTTCCGTCCACGACCGCTTCAATCCGAATGTTTTTCATCTGTCAGTCCTTCCTTTCCGGTTCCGAATCTTCCGCAAGGCGTACGGCGAATTCCGCGAACAAGCTGTTCGCCCACGCAAACCAGGGTCTCGTAAACGACGAAGGGTCGTCTTTACGGAAGCCCTCGTGCATATAGCCGGTGTAGGGATCGATCCCGATATACTTCAGCTGCCTGCGGATCAAACCTTCGATGACGGATTGCAGAACCTCGTCCTCGGCCGCGATCGGCAGATAGTGCCTCACCCGGGCGGAGGAATCGCGCAGCCACATGGCGGGGCGTTCGACATACCGGTTCATCAGCTCCCTCTGCTTCATGGCCGCTTCAATCCTTTCTCTTCATGACGACGGCGAACGTTTTGATCTCGTAGGGGGCGAATTCGGCCGTAATGGACGGAGCCGATACCGGCTCTCCGATCCGGTTCTCCATGAGGTCGCATTCCTGCCACGAGACGATCGCAAGATCGCTCGAAACCGTTACGGCGCTGCGGCTTCCCGAATAATCGTGCAGGCGGACGATGACGACGTCTTCGTCTTCCGCTTTCTTCACCGCGTCGATCATGATGCCGTCCGCCGAGAGCGTGAACATGGACCGGCGGATCCCCGGCGCCGTTCCCGGATGGCTCGTCAGCGGGTTGTTCAGGTGCCACGCCTCGATCGCCGTGCCGCCCTCGTACCAATCTCCCCGATGCGGCAGCAACGAATAGGTGAACCGGTGCGCCCCGATATCCTGCTCCGGATCCGGGTACCGCGCCGATTTGATCAGCGACAGGCTCATGACGTTGTCCTTGATGTCGTAGCCGTATTTGCTGTCGTTAAGCAGGCTGACGCCGAATCCGCGTTCCGACAAGTCCGCCCATTGATGACCGACGACTTCGAACCGGGCTTTGTCCCAGCTCGTATTCCAATGCGTCGGCCGTTTGACGTTGCCGTATTGGATGTCGTACGTCGCTTCGGTCGCCCGGACGTCGATCTCGAACGCGGCTTTCAGCAATTGGTTGTGCTCCTGCCAATCGACATTCGTGACGAAGTCGATTCTCCGGCTGCCGGCGTACACCTTCATGTCTTGAACGATGCGCGAACGGCCGTACGACCAGCAGAATCGGACAACCGCGTACAAGGGACCCGTCTCCAGAAGCTCCACGGACGTAAGATCGGTGATCTCCGCCGCTTTGTCTTTGTAGAAGATGTCGATGTCCCACGCGTCGAAATGGAGCGGTTTGTCTTCGAAAACCCGCAGCACGTTGCCTCTGCCGCCTTTTGAGAGGACGTTTCGGCCAAGCTCCATATCCCGGATGCCGGTAAGCTGGCCTTGATCGTTCCAAGAAATCCGGTAATAAGGCGTTTCGATGACGCCTTCCCCGAACGTGAATTTCGAGAGCACCGGTTCCGCTTCGTTCTTGGGCACGAACCGGATCGGCGCATAGCCCATGGAAGGCGTCTTCGCCAGAATCGACCATCCGTCCGGACCCTTCTGCGCCGGAAGCTCGCGGCCTTCGCGATCGACCCAGACCCCGCTTCGGCTTTCCCCATAGGCCAGCTGCAGCAAATCCTCCCTCTCCCACGGCAAACCGTTGAGTACGGTAAACGTCGCCTCCGCCGGCTCCGCGATGCCGTCCAGCGCCTCGGAACGGACTTCCGCGATCGCCGCTTCCGCTTCCCCGTATTCCGCCATGGCGTCTTCGTAAACTTCCTGGATCGAAGACCCCGGTATGATGTCGTGGAACTGGTTGCGGAGGATGATTTTCCAGCCGTCGTGGATTCGCTGCTGCCGGTACCGGGACCAGTCGTCCGAAAGCAGGCTCGCGAACGCGCTCAGCCATTCGCCCTCGCGGTAGCCCAGCTCCAGCTTGCGGTTCATCCGTTTGACCTTCGCCTGGCTCGTATACGTTCCCCTGTGGTACTCCAGATACAGCTCGCCGTCCCAGGTGTGAACGTATCTGTCCGAGCTGTCGACCGTTTGCTCCAGCCGGTCGAAATAGTCGTTCGCGGTACCGGTCTTCACGTGCGGGAGACCCGGCATTTCATCCAGCCGGCGGCGCATCTCCAGCATCTCGCGGTTGACGCCTCCGCCTCCGTCTCCGTAGCCGTAAGACAGAAGGAGCTCTTCGTTGATCTCTTTGTCGCGGTAATTCACCCAGGTTTGGTAAGTCTCGTAAGCGGTCAGTCTGCCGTTATAGGTATACAGCCAGGAATCCGCTTGATGCAGCCCGGGTTCGGGCGTCGTGATGAAATGCGCGAGAATTTCCGTACCGTCCATGCCGCGCCAGCGGAATGTGTCGTGCGGGATCCGGTTGAACTGGTTCCAGCTGATCTTCGTTGTCATAAACCGGCGTATGCCGGACTTCCGCAAGATTTGCGGCAATGCCCAGCTGTAGCCGAAGACGTCGGGAAGCCACAGATAGGAGCATTCCTTGCCGAACTCCCGCCGCAGCAGCCGCGTCCCGAACAGAATTTGCCGCACGAGGGACTCGCCGGAAGGGATATTGCAATCGGCTTCGAGCCACATGCCGCCGGCGGCTTCCCACTGGCCTTCCGCCACTCTCGCCTTGATGTTTTCGTAGATTTCCGGGTAATCTTCCTTGATATAGTCGTACAGCTGGGGCTGGGTTTGCAGGAAAACGTAATCCGGATAGCGCTCCATCAGGCGAAGCACGGTCGAGAAGGAGCGGGCGATCTTCTCCCGCGTATGCTTCAGGCGCCATAACCAGGCCACGTCGATATGCGTATGTCCGATCGCCGTGACCGTCACGCGCGAATGCTTCTCGATTCGGCCGAGCTCCGCCTTCAGGATGCCGAGCGCCGCATCGATCGAACGGTAAAAACCGGCGCTCCCGGGATATTGCCACTCCATCGCCCGCAGCGAACGGTCGACGGCTTTCAGGAGCTGCTGTTTTTCCGGCTGGTGGGCGGGCAGCACGAGAGCGGTTTCAAATGCCGCCTTGGCCGTGAAATAATAATCGTCCGTCTGGCGATCCAGCCAGCAAATCTCCGCCCTCTTCAGACGGTGGACCTGTACGGTTCTCGGACCTCCGCCCTCCAAGCCGGACCAGAGACGGAAATCAAGGCGAACCGTATTCCCCGCCTCCCGAGCAGGCAGGAACACCTCCTGATGGTTGGCGTCCACGCCCTGATAGGGACGACCGTTCAGGAACAGCAGCGACTCGAAGCCGGAATTGGTGCCTTCGTCGGTTTTGCCGAAGTCGAATCTGCCGACCACGTCCTTTCCCGACCATGCTTGAGGAATTTCGATCTCATGAGAGAGCCAAGCATACCGATCCCTGCCTTCCCAGCGGGAACCGATCTCCAAGCGAGACCAGGAATCGTCGACCGCGGGCGGGAAGGCGCCGATCTCCCCCTTCTCGTCGGGCAGAAAACGGAATTCGGGTATCGGAATCGCGTCGCGATAGCGGTAGGACTCGATTTCTTCGATTCTGGCTTTGATTTTGTCCTCCAATAAGAACAAGATGAATCCCCCTGCCGTTTGGCGTTGTGATATACCAATTATATATCTAATAATAGGGGATGTAAACAAAAGTATATTCCTAATTTCAAAAATCAAGGCTATTTGATATATTGAAATTGAATAAAATGTTATACCATCTCTCGAAAAGACCCATAAAAAAAACCCCAGCTCTTGGGGTTTCACTACACCGTTCCACGCTTAAGGTTCATTCTTTCTCCATGGAGATGACGCTGTTTCTTTCGACCCACTGCACGGGCACGACAACCGGACGGAAGCCCGTGTTTTTCTTTTCGATGATGTCCACGATGATTTTGGCGGCATTCTGACCGATCTCGTAATAGTTCTGCCCGACGGTCGTGAGGGGCACTTGAGCATATCCGGCGTTCTCTTCGTTATCGAATCCGACGATCGACAGCTGTTCCGGCACTTGAATGCCGGCCTGCTGGCAAGCCTTGAGCAGATCGATCGCCATATCGTCGTGCTCGGCCTGAATGGCCGTCACGTTTCGAAGGACAAGCTCCTTGACGAGCGAGGCCAAACGGTTGATCCGGTCCTCATCCCGAATCCCTTGGTAAACTTCCGATACGATATGATCTAGCTGAATGGGCAGACGGTTGTCCTTATGCGCCTTACAGTAGCCTAGAAAACGCTCCCGGATCGTGCTGCGCAGGTCGATGGCGATGGAGGTAACGAAGGCGATACGGGTATGACCTTTGCGTATCAATTGCTCGGCCGCCATATATCCGCCCGCTTTATTGTCGGACACCACGTTGCTGATTTCCACTCCCTCGTAATGCTGGTCGATCAGCACGATGGGAAAATCGTTCATCATCAGGGTATTCACCGTCGCGATATTGTGGGAGGAGCTCGAAGGGTACAGGATGATGCCGCTGTGGCCGTTATGGTACATTTTCAGCAGCAATTCCTTCTCCTTCTCCACGCTCCAGCCCGAAATATGGATGCTTAAGAAATATCCTCTCGGATCCAAGTAATCGTTGGCTCCCTGGATGTAATCGAGACGGCCCGTCGAGGACCAGGGGAGAATCATGGAAATGATCCGGGAGCGGGCGGCGTTAACGTCCCTCGCGGTTCCGGCTGCATCCTCCTGGTTTCGGACGTAACTTCCGCTGCCCCGCTTCCGGTACACAAGACCTTGTTTCTCCAGCTCGATCAAAGCCCGTTTCGACGTAATGCGACTGACGCCGTACTGCTGCGCGAGTTCGATTTCCGTCGGCAGCTTGTCGTTGTCGCCGTACACCCCGTCTTTGATTTTGCGCTGCAATTCTTCCAGGATTTGCAGATATAAGGGCTTGCCATCTTGCATCAGCGTTCGCCACCCTGCTCACTTAGTTCAAATATAATGACCATTCTACCAAAGGTTGGATCGATTTTACACGATTCAAGTTCAACTTTTCACCGCGCCGTCCGCAAGTCCCGCGATGAATTGGCGGCTGACGAACAGGAAGAAAACGATCAAGGGCAGCGTAGCGAGAAGCGTGCCGGTCATGATCATCGCGTAATTCGCGGTATGGCTCGTTTTCATTTGGGCGAGCGTGACCATGAGCGTGAATTTAGACGAATCCGTAAGCACGACCAGAGGCCACATATAATCCTCCCACACCCCCATGAACGCCGTGATGCCGAGAAAAGCCAGACCCGGTCTCAAAATCGGAAGCGCCACGTTGAAATAAAGCCTGAAATTGTTGCAGCCGTCGATTCGGCCCGCGTCCATGAGATCGTCGTGGATCGCATCCTGGGCGAACTGCCGGATCCAGAAGATTCCGAACGCGTTCGCCAAGCTCGGAACGATCAGCGCTTTGAAATCGCCGAGCCACCCGAGCGTCTTCATGATCATGAATTGCGGAACGAGCGACAGCTGTCCCGGGATCATCATCGTCGCGAGCAGCAGGAAGAACAGAACTTTGCTGCCGGGAAATTTGTACTTCGCGAACGTGAACCCGGCAAGCGACTCGAAAAACAGCCGGAAGAACGTGATGACCACGGCGACGAAAACGGTATTGAGGAACGCTTGGGTAAAGTCGACCGCTTCCCAAACGCTGCGGACGTTCGTCCAAAATTGGTTGCCGGGAACGAGCTTGGGCGGAAACGCGAACACCGCGCTCGTCGTATTCGTGGACATTACGAACAGCCAATAGAACGGGAATACGGATACGGCCACGCCGATCAACAAGATCAGATGGATCGTCACCTTTTTCCAAGTTTCGCTTCTCATGATCTTGCACCTCGCGAAATGATTGTCGAGTCCGTCATCTGATTAACGATCGTCCGAAGGCTTGAAAATTCTCCAGTTCAGGAAGGAGACGACCATGATGATGGCGAACATCACCCACGATACGGCCGCCGCATAACCGAAATTGTTGAATTTGAACGCTTCCCGATACATATAGAGCAGAATGGTTATCGAGCCTTGGTACGGCGTCTGGAGGGTCGCGAGCACTTGGGGCTCCGTGAAGATCTGCAAACCGCCGATCGTCGACATCATGACGGTGAACAAGATGATCGGCCGAAGCATCGGAACCGTAATGCGCGTGAACGTCTGCCACATCGTGGCTCCGTCCAGATTCGCCGCTTCGTACAGGTCGCTCGGGATTTTCTGGAGGCCCGCCAGGTAAATGACCATGTTGTACCCCAGATAACGCCAGAAAATCATGCTGGCGATAATCATTTGCACGGTCAACGCGGAGTTGAACCAAGCGACCTCATGCAGTCCGATTTTTTGCAAAATATAGTTCGCGAAGCCGTAATGGTTTCCGAAAAACGACTGGAAAATGATGACGACCGCCACCATTGCGGTTACATTCGGAAGGTAGTAAGCAATGCGGTAAAAATCTTTAAAGCGGACCATCGCCGAGTTGATCAGAAAAGCGACCACAAGCGCGCAGCAGAGCAGCGGAATATTGGCCATCGCCCATATGATGAAGGTATTCTTGACGGCGTCCAGGAACTCGGGATCGGTTATGATGAACTGAAACTGCCTGAACCCCACGTACTTCATTTCCCCGATTCCGTCCCATTTGTTCAAGGCGAGATACGCGGAGAACAGGATCGGGAATAATCCGAAAACCAAAAACAAAATGTAAAACGGAGAAATGAATAAATACTGCGTCCGGCTTCTTATCACTTCTCTCCACGTATGCCTGACCTTCGTTCCCACGATCCCGACCTCCCGATAGCCGATTGCGGCGTTCGATATCCAGGAAGGGCGCGGCCATGAAAGCCCCGCCCTTCACCGTTTAAGCGATCCGTTTACCGCTGCAGGTTTCTCTTGACGTTCTCAAGCGCGTCCTTCCACGCTTTTTCCGGATCCTTTTTGTTCGTGTCGACCAAAGTGAGCTCCTGGATAATGGCATCCTCGACCATGCCGTCTCTCGGATCGGAATGGGAGACGACGACGTCCTTCGCCGCTTCCCCGAACACTTCGCCGATCGCTTGGTTTCCGAAGAACGCGTCGGGCTGCTTCATGTCCGCGTCCCCGTACACGGAGGGAGTAGAAGGATAGTTGCCGAATTCCAGGAACGCTTTCTTCAGATTATCCGGGCTGACCAGGAACTTGATGACTTCATAAGCTTCCTTAGGATATTTGGTCGATTTCAGGACGCCGAAGAAGGAACCGCCTTGGTTGCCCACGCCGCCCGCCGGGTAGGCAATGCGCCACTTGCCCGCCGTGTCCGGAGCCGCCGCGATCAGGTCGCCTTTCACCCAGGAAGCGCCGATCGTGGACGCGATCGATCCGTTGTTCAGAGCCGCGTTGGCTTCCGAAGACGAGGACATCCCGAATGTCGCCCCCGATTGGTAAGCCTTGACCGCGGTATCCCACGCTTGTTTCACGTGGCCGTCTTCGCCGATGAAGTTGCCGTTTTCGTCGAAATAACGCTTCGGCAGTTGATTGATGACGTTACGGTAAATGTCGACGATCGTGCCCATGCTGCCCTTGGTTTTCTCTTTGACGGTTTTGGCAAGCGCGATGTAGTCGTCCCACGTTTTGACTTTGGCTTTGATTTCTTCCGGCGTGGAAGGAACGCCCGCTTGCTTGAACAGATCTTCGCGATAGAACATGACGACCGGAGCCACGTCGATCGGCAAGGCGATCAAAGTTTTCTTGTCCGGAGTGGCCGCCATGTTCCATTTCCATTCCAAATACTGGTCCTTGATCTCGGACGCGCCTTGGTCGTAGAGGTTGACGAATTTGTCGCTGTACTCCAGCATTTCCGTCACCCAGCTGTCCATCGCGACGATATCGGGACCGTCCCCGCCACCCGCGAGCGTCGTTTTCAGCTTCGTCTTGTACTCGTCGCCCGGAGGCAGCTTTTCCGCCTTCAGCTCGATATTCGGGAATTTCGCTTTCGCCGCTTCAATCGAAGAATCCGAGATCGCGCCGTTCCAATACCACAAGGTCAGCTTCGCTTTCTCGCCGGCCGGCGCCGATTGCGAGGCCGAAGCGCTCGGCTCGCTGCTGCCGCTTGCCTCGTCATTTTTCTTGCCGCCGCCGCAAGCCGAGAGGATAAGAGCCATCATCATCGTAAGCACGATCAGGTACGAAACTTTCTTGTTCATGGAAGTTCCCCCTTAATAATTGGTTGAAGGACTGTGGCTTCGTTCGGCATGTAACAATGCAGACACCTTTCATGGATGTTGGCCCCCGCCCCGAACACCTCCCCGAGAAGATGAAACCGCTTTTACCATTGGTAAAACGCTTACACTTCTGCCTCTTCCCCATGCCCGTGACCACAATATAACTTTTTATATGACCGCTTTTTCTACGCATGAGTAAATGATATACCATTATGAAAACGAAATCAATCCCCATGGGGCGTCTTTTTATTTCATTTATATACCTTTTAGGGTGAATAGCTTCCCTGATTCAAGTAATTTCTATACCTAAATAGATTATTAGTTATAAAGATTCCCGCCCAAATCAAAATTACCTCTACTTCCGCTATAAATCCATAGGTAATATCTGTTCCCTCTTCCGGTCGGGCATCGCTGACGAAAATGAAGAAACGGGGAGCGAAAATGCTCCCCGTTCCGATTGAACGACCCGCGCCGGTAGTCGGGGATTTCGCAAAAATAACGTCTCCGGAAGTCACTACAGCGCCCGCAGTCGGGGATTTCCCAGAAATAACGTCTCCGGAAGTCACTACAGCGCCGGTAGTCGGGGATTTCCCAGAAAGACGAGCAGAACAAGAACTGGAGCGCCAATACCGAAAACGGCACCCCTCTCGCTTCCCCCAAACCACTCTCTGGAACCTAATAATTTCTAACATGTTAAAAAAACGCCAGCCCGAGGGCCGGCGTTTTCGGCGTTGCGTTATCGTTATTTAAACACCTTAATACGTTCTTCCAGCGGCTGAAACTCTTTCGCTCCCGGCTGGAAAGTCGGCTTGCCGAAAGGCATCTGAGCGAGCAGCTTCCATTCGCTCGGAAGGTTCCACTCCCGGGCCGCTTGCTCATTGATGAGCGGATTGTAGTGCTGCAGGGAAGCGCCCAGCCCCTCGAGCTCCAGCGCCGTCCAAACCACGAATTGCAGCATGCCCGAGGATTGGTTCGACCAGACCGGGAAATTATCGGCATACGTCGGGAAGCTCTCTTGCAGGCCTTTGACGACGGCTTGATCTTCGAAGAAGAGAACCGTACCGTAGCCGCTGCCGAATCCGTTAATTCTTTCTTCCGTCGCCGCGAACTGATCGGCGGGCACGATCTTCCGCAACGTTTCCTTGGTAAGGTTCCACAGCTTGTCGGACTGTTCGTCGAACAGAACGACGACCCTGGCGCTCTGCGAGTTGAAGGCGGACGGCGTATGCTTCACCGCTTCGTTCACGATTTCTTGGATGCGTTCGGCGGATACGACCTTTTCTTTGCTCAATCCGTAGTAGGTACGTCTTTGTTTGACGGCTTCCAAAAATGCTATGCTCATGAATGATCCCTCCGGGTTTCCGAATGTGATAAGATGAAACGTAACAGGCTATGGCTTCATCCTACCTCCATCCGGATACGCCAAGAAGAACTGTGTTTGTATCGCTATTGCGACTGCTTCTGCCGCCGATTCTATAAGTTCCAATCCTAATACTGAGAGTATCAGCATGAAAGGAGCGAACGTCCATGAGTGACGATCAACGCCGTCAGGAGCTGGGCCGCTTCCTGCGCACGCGGCGGCTGCGGCTGTCGCCGGAGGACGCAGGCCTGCAGCACGCCGGTTTCACCAGAAGAAGAACGAAAGGGCTGCGGCGAGAAGAGGTTGCGGCGCTCGCCGGGATTTCGCTGCCGTGGTACACCTCTCTCGAACAGGGAAGGGATATCAACGTTTCCGACCAGGTGCTGGGCAGCCTGGCCCGCGTTCTGCGCTTGAACCGGGACGAGCGCAACCATCTCTATTTCCTCGCGAATCCGAACCGGACGCCGCGCCAGACCAAGGCAGAGGAGCCAACCGTATCGCATTCGCTGCAGTACCTGTTGGATCAAATGCTGCACTGCCCCGCCTACATTACCGACATGAGAATGAACGTGCTGGCCTGGAACCGGCTCGCTTCCTCCGTTTTCGGCTCCTTCGGCCCGGCGGATAGCCGCGAACGCAATATGATCTGGCGCATGTTCATGCTGCCGTCCTACCGGACGATGTTCATCGGGTGGGAAGACCTCGCCCGTTCCCTGCTCGGCCATTTCCGCGTGATGTACGACCAGCACATCGAAGATCCCTGGTATCCGGAATTCATCGCGGAAATGACGGAGTGCAGCCCCGAATTTGCGGCGATGTGGGAGAGCTACGAAGTTCGGTGCACGAACCAGCACCCGCGGGTGCTCTCGCATCCCCAGGCCGGACGGCTGAATCTGCTGACGCACCTCTTCCCCATGCAGGACGGCAGCGGCCAGTTCCTGAATGTCTATACGCCCGATCTCCAAGACGGCTCGGCCGACCGCTTGGCCAAACTCGCGGAAGAGCCGAATGCCAGGCAGCCGTTGTCCGTTTGAAACCATTTTCGGCAGTCGCGGAAGAGTACCGACCCCTAAGATCGGTGCTCTTTTTTTGCAACGCGCGAAACGGATTCTCCTCTTCCTCCCCAACATCCTCCAATAGACAACGGCCGCCTGTCCTCGATATGATGGAACAAACGTTCCCGTTCCGGAAGGTGGCCTTTATGCAAGAACAACCGGTTGCGGACTTCGTGCACCTGCACGTTCATACGGAATACAGCCTGATGGAAGCGGCCTGCAAACTCGAAGATTTGATCGACCGGGCCAGAGCGTGGAACATGCAGGCGCTCGCGATCACCGACAAGGGAGCGGTACACGGCGCGCTTCGCTTCTACGAAATCGCCCGGCGGCACGGAATTCGCCCGATTACCGGCTGCGAAATCAAAGACGGAGAAACCGGCGATACGCTTCTGGCGCTGGCTGCAACGAACCAAGGCTGGCGGTCGATCATTGAGCATTTGAACGGCGCGGCGTTCCTCACCCCCGTTTCCCAAGGCGATGTCATCGTATTAAGCGGCGGCAGGACGGGAGCCATTCACCGTCTGATCGCAAGCGGCCGCATGGACGAAGCCGAAAAGCAAGCACTCGCGAACGTGGATCGATTCGGGAAGGATAACTTCTATCTGGAGGTCCAGCATCACGGTTTTCCGGACGACGAAGCTTGCGTGCAGCGCACCGCCGAGCTCTCCCGCCGTACGGGGATCCCCCTCGTCGCCACCCACGACGTCCATTATGCGTCTCCCGAGGATGCTTGGCTGCTCGAGCGGCTTCGCCGCGGTTCCGTCCCTCCCCCTCCAGCTGACCGGCATGCCGAAGGCCCTTTCTACCTGCCTTCCCCGCTGGAAATGAAGGAGAAATTCCGGCGCCTTCCGGAGGCTCTGGCCAATACCGTCCGTATCGCCGAGCGTATCCGGTTCCGCCCCGAACCGGGAGTTTGCAGGCTTCCGAACTTCCGCACGGACAACGCGAATCCGCCTCGAAGTCCGGATGACGAGCTGCATCAACGGTGCCGGGACGGTTTGGTCAAGCGGCTGGATGCAGGCGCGATGAAACCGGCGGAAATGCCGGACATAACGGAACGTCTGAACCGGGAGCTGGACGTGATTGCGCAACGGGGGTTCTCCGATTATTTTCTGATCGTAGCGGATATGGTTCAAGCTGCGCGCGACTTGGGGATTCCGGCAGGACCGGGAAGAGGCTCCGTCGCCGGCTGTCTGGCGGCTTATTTGCTCGGGATCACGGAAGTCAATCCGCTGCGGCACGGGCTTTCGTTCGAACGGTTTCTGAGTCCGGACCGGCTCTCCATGCCGGATATCGATATCGACGTTTGCCAGAGAAGAAGGCCAGAGATTCTGGGATACCTCCGGCAGAGGTACGGACCGAACCGCACGATTCACGTCGGCGTCCTGAACACGCTCGGCACGCGGGGAGCCGTCCGGGAGGCCGGAACCCGTCTGGGCATGCCGAAGAAACACGTCGACGTTCTGGCGAAGCTGATGCCCTCCCTGTCCGGCCAAGGCGGCATCCGCCATTGCCTGCGTACGCTTCCCGAGCTGCGGAAGCTCCCGACCCGGCAGGAACCGTTTCGATCGCTTTTCCGGCTGGCGGAACGGATCGAAGGCATGCCCCGTCATCACTCCGCCCACCCTTCGGGCATCGTCATTGGGGACGAACGGATCGCGAGCACTCTTCCATTGCAGCCACGGCCTAACGGCGACCTGATGACGACGTTCACCAAAGAGGATATCGAGGCGCTCGGCTTGCCCAAAATCGACTTGCTCGGGCTGCGCAATCTGACGGTCATTCACGATACGCTCGCCGCGATTCGGGAACGAACCGGAACCCTCCTCGCAACGGACCGCATCCCTCTGGATGACCCGGATACGTTCCGAACCCTCGGAAGCGGGAATACGCTCGGCTGCTTCCAGCTGGAGAGCATGGGCATCCGCCGTCTCATGAGCAGGATGCAGCCGCAGTCGATCGCCGATCTGGCCGATCTTCTCGCGTTATACCGGCCCGGTGCCTGGCAGGAAGGAATCGCGGAAACGTATCTGCGAAGGCGCTCGGGCGAAGAGGGATACGTAATCGCGTTGCCCGCAATGACGCCCGTTCTTGCTCCGACGTATGGGTTAATCCTGTATCAGGAACAAGTGATGGCAATCGCCCATGCCGTGGCCGGCTATTCGATGGGCGAGGCCGATTTGCTGAGGCGGGCGCTGTCTTCCAAATCGATCGAAACGCTGTCGCGGCATCAGGAGCGGTTTGTCGGGGGAGCGTCAGAACGGGGGATTTCGGAAAAAGAAGCTTTATCCGTTTTCGATTTCCTCGTCCGCTTTTCCGGTTACAGCTTCAACAAAGCCCACAGTGTCTCTTATGCGCATCTTTCTTACTGGACGGTTTATTTGAAGACGCATTTTCCGGTCGAGTACATGGCTTCCTTGCTGAGCAGCAATGGCGGTTATTACGACCGCAGCGCGTATCTTCGGGAGCTCTCTAGAATGGGAATCACGCTCCTCGGCCCCGACGTCAACCGCAGCGGCTTCGGATTTCACGCCGAGGACGGGGGCATTCGCGCGGGGATGGACGCCATTCACGGTACGGGACCGGAGTCCGTGACGGCGCTGCTCCGCTCCCGTCTCCAAGAAGGCCCCTTCCGTTCCTTCGGCGACTTGCGGACCCGGATGGGACCGCAGAAAATCAAACGCCCCGTGCTCGAAGCCTGGATCCTGTCCGGAGCTTGCGACGGTTTGGGCGGCAATCGCCGGCACATGATCGCGGCACTGGACGAAGAAGCTTGTCTTGGCGGTACGATCTCGACTCAGGCGTTCCGAGACTTCGACGAATCCGAAAAGCGAAAAGCGGAAAAAACACTGCTCGGCTTTTCGCCGAACCCTTCGTTAACCGAGAAATGGAGATCGTTTTCGCAGCGTTACCGCGTCGTACCGATCGAATCCTTGTGCCGTTCCCGCGATCTTGCCCGTATCCGAATCTGCGGAACGATCGTCCACAGCAGACGGCAACCGGCGGCCGGCGGCGAATACGTCTTGGTTCTCGTCGTCCAGGATCATACCGAAATGATCGAAGCGGTCGTCTATCCCGACACTTACAAAACCTTCTTATACGAGCTCAATCCCCGGGGCATCTTAATCGAAGGCACCCTCCGGAACCGGGATGCTCACAGGCATGTGGTCGCGGAAAAAATCAAAGCGATTGGGGGATGACGATGCTTCTGATCGGAACGGCCGGTTACAGCTATGAGGATTGGCGGGGGACTTTCTATCCCGAGGAGATCGACAAGAAAGAAATGCTGGCCTTCTACGCGCGGGAATTCCCCTTCACCGAAGTGAACTCGTCCTTTTACGCCATGCCCAACCGGTTTATGCTGTACCACATGCGGGAGAAAACGCCCGAGCATTTTCAGTTCGTCATGAAGGCGTACCGCGGAATGACCCACAAACGGGAGGATAACGAGCAGCATTTCCGCGACTTCAAAGAAGCGTTGAAACCGTTAATCGAGGCGGGCAGGCTCGGCTGCATCCTGGCGCAATTCCCGACGAGCTTCCGGAACCGGGACGAAAACCGCGATTATTTGAAGGAATTCAAGGAAATGATCGGAGACATCCCGGTCGCGGTCGAATTCCGGCATGAAGAATGGATCGACGACCGGATCTTCGACCTGTTGGAGGAAGAAGAGCTCGGCTACGTCTGCGTCGACGAACCGCAGTTCAAAACGCTCGTCCCGCCGGTCGTCCGGGCGACGAGCCGGATCGGCTACGTCCGGTTCCACGGCCGGAATTACAAAAAGTGGTGGCAGCACAAAGAATCCCACGAGCGCTATGACTACCTGTACAACGAAAACGAGCTGAAGGATTGGGTCCCGAACATTCGCAAGCTGGCGGAGCGGACGGAAAAAACGTTCGTCAGCATGAACAACCATTACCGCGCGCAGGCCGTAATCAACGGACGGATGCTTCGGGAAATGCTGAAGGAGATGGAGGTCGTGCCCACATGACTGTCGGAACCGCCGTCCTGACGGATCTGCAGGCCGTCCGCGATTTGGAAGCATTGCGTGACCTCTGTCTGCGCGAGTTCTCGCCGGCACCGGGAGAACAGGCGGTGTTCGGCGAAGGGCCGGCGCACGCCCGTTTGCTCCTGATCGGGGAAGCTCCGGGGAAGCAGGAAGCCGAGAGCGGCCGGCCATTCGTCGGCAACGCGGGGAGGCTGCTGAACAAGTATTTGCAAGAGGCATCGATTCGGAGGGAAGAGGCCTACCTGACGAACGTCGTCAAGATAAGGCCGCCGGGCAATCGCACACCGCGAATATCCGAGGTGAAGGATGCGCTGCCCGTCCTGCTTCGGCAAATCGAGCTGGTGGGACCGCGGATCATCGTCTGTCTCGGAAGCGTTGCCGTGCAAGCCGTTCTCGATCCGAAAGCCAAAATCACGGAGATCCGCGGACAGTGGCAGGAGAAGGACGGCATCCGCGTCATGCCGACTTATCACCCTTCCGCCGTTTTCCGCGACGAGGATAAGCGGGACTTGCTGAAGCAGGACCTGCGCGAGGTGGGGGCGGCTTTACGATAAGGGTTCCAAAGGTCATCAGAAAAACGACTTCGTCATCCTCATGAAGCAAGGGCGCTCGCTAAGCGCTTAAATACAACTAGTCTTATCATTCTGACCCTTTTTGGGGGGACTAAGAGCCGAATTGCAATTATTCTAGGCAGCCAAAATTTCATTCTTCTGCCGTATCGCGCTCTGCTAATTGCATTTTGGCCTTTAGTCATCGAATTTTAGGGGAAATGAGAAATAATAACTGCATTTTAGCCCTTAGCCCCTTTGAAGATACGCTTCACCCCTATTCTCCTTCTATGGAGTAATAAATTCTGATGATCGAAAAAGCAAGCCCGCAGGCTTGCTTTTTCGTCGTTTATTCACATTTGGTTGTTCTCTTCGTTCAATCTTTTTTTCATCGCTTGGTTCACCAAATTCTGCGTGGCGTCCATGGGCGATTCGGATACATTTTCAATCGCCTTCTGCGCGTATTGGGTCGCCGACTGGTTGATGTTTTTGAACATTTGGGTTTTGTTGTCTTCCACGGTTAGACCTCCGGAAACTGATTTCCAGTTTAGATTGTCAATCTTGGCCTTTTTCTATGCCTTCCGCAATTCCCTCTTCATACCCCCAGCGTTTCCATGCGGGCATCCGTTCGATGATCGTTTCCGCTCCTTCCTGATCTTGCTCACGCATATCGCGAAGCATCGCTACATCTTGCTCGGGATCAGGCTCGATATACAGATCGGTCAAGGACATTCCGTCAATTCGACGACATCAGCTTTCGGATGTTCTCGTCCCGAAACAGATCGCCGATCGCACAAGAAACGCAGGGCAGCTTATCCGACGAGACCCGGTCATCACCCTCATACAAACCGTGTATGCCGTACCGCTCTCCGTCTATCCGATCTTTCGCCACTACGCTTGATCCTTCTCTCCGAAATATTGAAACACCCCGACAAAGCAACACGTTGGTGTCCGGCTTTGGCGAGGTGCTTCTCTTCCCATCAGATCTCGCACAGCGGGGCTTCGGTAAACGCTCTTGTCCGCGGATCCAAACGGAAGGTTCTGCATTCGAACCCGTTCAGCCGAACCTCCTCGCGAACGCCAAGCGACGGGATGGACACAACCGTCGATCCGGAGAATCCGGTCGGTTCGAATAATCGGACGATATACCCGTCTCCCCGCTCTTCTTTCTTGAACGCGCTGAGCTGCACCGTGTCGTCTTCGAGCTCCAGGAATGTCCCCGCCGGTTGTCCATTGCCGGAAGGAAAAAACGACAGCGCATAAGGCCGCTCGTTATGGAATATCGCCTCGCGATCCACAAGACGCCTCCGTTCGTCCAGTTCGCCCGCGTTCAGCCAGAACGTATAGCTCCGCTCCCCTTGGTCCATTCTCGGCAGAAAGCGGTCCTGCACCAGGATCGGACGATCCAGGATCGGATGCGCGCAGTAACCTGCTCCCCTCAGCAGCGATAAACGGATCTCTCCCGCCCGATAATCCGAACCGTAGATGCCGTCATTGATGCAAGTCAGCGCCCGGCCCAGCCCGGCCGATTCCACCGCGACCCACTTTTGCGCGACCGCCTCCTCGCCGTTTCCCGCCAGCTCGCTGATGCCGAAAGCCGTTTGGCCGCGGTATTTCCCGTCCGCGAACAAAGTCGGAATGGAGAGCTTCAGCATCTTGTCCTTCTCATTCCAATATACGCGAAGCTGCACTTCGATTTCCGTCCCCCGTTTCGGCAGCCTATAGGTCAAACAGATCGCGGACTGCCCGTAGCGGAGCACCGATTCGACGACCGTCCGCACTTCCCCGTCTTCAATGACGCGGACGGAAGGCAGCGGGGCTTGCTTGACGCCGGAAAATTCGGTTCCTTCCTCCGCATCCATCAATTCGAACCGGCCGATCACCGGACCGAAAGCGTCGGTATCCATCCGCCACGGATCCTCGTTGTCCCGGACGACCAGAGGGGCGAAAGCGTCCGGCCGCAAATAGGAAACGCCCCGAACGGCATACTCGTCCATGAGTCCGGTGCGCGCATGGATGACGACGTTCAGATCTTCCGTTTGGAAAACATACCGTCCATCCCGCTCCCGGAGCTCGGGGACCGGTTTGCGCTCCAGCATCTCGATCCGGCAATCGAAGCGGTTCATGGAGGAGGGAGCAAGCTCCGCTTCGAACGCGACTCTCTTCCGCCAATCGAGATTCAGGTTGCTCATCTCCTTCTCGGGCTGTGAAGGAAGCCGCTTCCCGTCCCGATAGACGACGGGCAGCGAAAACTGCTCCTCCCAATTCTGGTCCTCCAGCATGAATTCGCATTCGAACACGCCTCTGACCGGATAAGGATGAGGATTGTATACCAGCACCGGATATTCCTTGAGCTCCGCCTTCGGCTGGCCGGCCGCAAGGGCGAAGAAGGCGCGCGCCTTCAGTCTCGCCGCGATTTCGAGGCCATGGTCGAGCAGCCGCAGCGAAGCTTCCTCCGCAGGCTGCACGGAGGAGCCGGGCAGGATGTCGTGAAACTGCGCGGTGAGCAAATCGCGCATTGCTTCATGAAGCTCGGCGGAAGGGTAGTCCAGCAGATTTAGCAGCGCGGCGGCGGACAACATCTTCTCCGTCATGTAAAGCTCGTTCTCCAGCCGGCGATGCCGCTGCTTGATGCGAATCATCGAGGTGTAGCAGCCGACGAACCGCGGATTCAGATCGCCTTCGAAGCGGGGGAGCGGTCCAGCCTGCTTCAAATCGCGGAAATACCGTTCCGGCGTCGAATGAACGATTTCGAATGTTTCGGACTGCTCCATCCGTTCGGCGATCCGCGTCAGATCCATGCGGGAAGGGCCGCCGCCGTGATTGCCCACTCCCCAAAGAACGAGCCCGGTCTGCGCGTCGCTGTTTTCTTCCAGCCACCGGGCGATTTTCTCGTGCGCCTTGCCGAGCAGCGTATTATACCCGCCTTGTATTTTGTGGGCCATCACCTCGCTTCCATTGAATCCGCACCAAATAAAATCCTGCGCAGGCAGGACGTCGAATTCGTCGGGCCGCATGAAAATATACGAGTCGTAACCCGCCAGCTGCAAGATTTGCACCAACCCGCGCGTATGGCCGAAGGAATCGAAGTTGATCGCCGTCGTCGGCTCCGCGCCGAATTTTTCCCGAAAATAGGATTTGCCCAGCAGAATTTGCCGAACGAACGATTCGCCTGAAAGCATGTTGCAGTCGGGCTGCAAATACCACCCGCCCATGATGTGCCACTTTCCTTGCCGAACCAGCAGGCGGATTCTCTCGAACAACGCCGGCTCGTATTCTTCTACCCATTTGTACAAGATCGCCTCGTTATGATTGAACACATAGCCGCCAAACTCCTCGCAAAATTCGGCCGCCGCCCGGAAAGTCGAAACCGCCGCAGCCGCCCCTTCCTCCCATTCCCATTGCCACACCGGGTCCAAATGCGCGTTGCTAAGCAAATGCAGCCTTTTCAACTTCATCCCTCCGCCTCAGGATCATCCTTCCCTCCTTATTTTGGCGGAACCCGGCTTCCGGTGTACATTTCCTATTCTCATCGTCTTTTGTCCGATTATGATACAATAACCAAAAGCACACTGCAGGAGGAATAACGTTGAACAAGGACGATATTTCCCGGTGGAAGAACGAACTTCCGGCTGTTTTCCATCGCATCTGCAAGGAAATCCATATCAACGATGCCGTCATCGATTGGATCGATATCATTTTCGAACAAGTGGGGAACGCCGGAAGCTGCCCGCCTCATTCCCACACCTGGTTCGAGTTCAACTACGTGTTGTCCGGACAGATGCTGACCCGCTTCGGACGCGATCCCGTCATGATCCGCGAGGGGGAATTTTTCCTCATCCCTCCCGGTTTAACCCACTCCCATGCTTACACGCCGGGCAATCCGCACGAGGGAATCTGTTTGCGGTGGCGGTTGCGGCGCAGGGACGCTGACGAAGAAGGGGAAGGTTCCTTATACGCGCGGCTAAACGGACTGAAAGATTGGAAACCTGGGGGTTATCGCGATCACGACGGCATCGGAAGCTTGCTCGCTCATTTTTTTGAAGAGGCCGTATCGGGCGGCAGGTCCGTTCTATCCCTGCAGCTGCTCCTGGTCCGGCTCTTGGAGACGCTCGCCAAAATCCGGGATCCGGACGATGCCGTGCTACCCGATATTGGGGGAACAAGGGATTCGTTCATCAAAAAGGTTGAAGTCTACATGGAGGACTTTCAGGGGGATCGATTGCGCGTGGCGGATTTGGCCGCATCCCTGCACATGAGCTACGGACATCTTGCCCGCCTGTATAAGCAAAGAACCGGTATCACCCTCATCGAGAGAATGAACCGGCTCCGGCTGGAAAAGGCTTGCGAGCTGCTGCAGCAGCCCGCTCTGCTGATTAAGGAAGTCGCGGAGAAAGCGGGATTTCCCGACCTTTGTTATTTCAGCAAGGCGTTCAAAAAAAGGTACGGAGTCAGTCCTCAAGCATATAGGAAGCGTTGACGAGTCACACTTTGAATTTGACGAGCAACGACTGAAGTTCTTGAACCATGCCGCTTAACGACACGGCGGAAGATGCAACCTGTTCCATGGCCGCCATCTGTTCCTCGGAGGAAGCGGCGACGGTGGCTGCGCCCATTGAAGCGTCTTTGGCGATTTTCGCCAGTTCCGTAACCGAAGCGGTCACTTCTTCGGAACCGGCGGACATCTGCTCGGAGGCCGCCGACACTTCTTGAACCTCTGAAGAGATCTCCTGAACCCGGATCAGGATCGTTTCGAACGATTTTCCCGCCTCGCTCACCATTTCCGTTCCCTTGCTCACTTCAATTGAACCGGCGTTCATAACCTGCACCGCATCGACGACATCTTCTTGAATCATGCGGATCAAGTCCACGACCTGTTCGGCCGATTGCTTGGTCTGTTCCGCCAGCTTCTTCACTTCGCTTGCGACAACCGCGAAGCCTCTGCCGTGCTCCCCGGCCCGCGCCGCCTCGATCGAAGCATTAAGCGCAAGCAAATTCGTCCGGGCGCTGATATCGGAAATCACGCCCACGATCATCCCGATTTCCTGCGAACGGCGATCCAGCCTCCGGACGACTTCGGAGGTTTCTTGCACGGACCGGCTGATGACTCCCATTTGACGAACCGCCATTTGCACCCGTTCATTGCCGTCCGCGGCCTGATGCGCAGCCTCTACGCAGGATTCGGAAACCTCGGATGCCGATTCGGCGATTCTCTGGATCCCGACGGACATTTCCTCGAGCGCCTTTGCCGTCTCTTCCGTACCGGAGAGTTGGTTTTCGGCTCCGCCCGCGACGCTTTGAATCGTGGACACGACCGATTCCAAAGCGCCGGTGGTTTCCTCGGCGCCGGCGGACAATTGCTCGGATGTCGCCGCGACATGCAGGGTGCTCTCCGAAACCTTCCGAAGCATCTGTCTCACGATCTCGGTAGAGCGGTTGAAATTTCGGGACATCGTGCCGAACTCGTCGCTGCTCTTCAGGTCAATGACATGCGTGAAATCTCCATTGGACATGTACTCGGAGAGTGCATTGACTTTCCGGATCTGGCCCGTGATGGATCTGCTAAACAGGTAAACGGCCGCGATGAGAAGCAATATTCCGATCGCGCTGATGATGACGGTCGTGCGGAGCAGCGAGACGAGAGACGCTCCCATTTCCTTGTCCGGCATGACGACCGCCAAATACCAATTCGCGCTGGGCAGCTTCGAGTAGAAAACATGGTTGAGTCCATTCCCATCTTGAAACGCGTTCTCTCCCGAGCCGTTCCCTAATATTTCCTTGCCGAGCGCAGCCAAGGAAGGATTGTCGTCCTCCGCGATTTTCGCTTTCATGATCTTATTTTCGGGCGCGCCTGCCATGTAAGTTCCTTCCGCATCGATCAGGAAGGCCCAGCCCGTATCGCCGATCTTCACGTCGCCAATGATCTTCTGAATGGTGGTCAAATTAAGGTCGCCTGTGGCCACGCCGAGAAAGCTCTTCCGATCGTCGAACAGGGGAACCGCCACGGTTACCATCGTTACGTTCGTGCCAGGATCGTAATAAGGCGCGGTAAATTGGGTTCCGTTTTCGCCTTTTTCCCCTACGATCTTATACCAGTCCTGACCCGGATAATTGTAGCTTGGGTCGCTGTATTCCTCGGTCGTTTTCTTGTGCCCGTCTTGCTCCCGATAGGTATAAGTGGAGAAAAACTCGGCCTTCGGATCTTTTTTGAACGGTTGCGCAAACACGCCCAAACCGAACGCATTTTCACTGACGTCAAGCGTTTCCTGGGTTACCTTCTGAAAGTCGGGCAAGGAAAACGAACGAAAGTTCGCTTCAAAGGCTTTGCCCATGGCCTCCGTGGCTTTGCTGTGGGCAACCAGCTTTGCTTCGATCATGTTCGTCATCCCGCTGAGTTCGAGCTTCATTTTCTGCTCCGTTTGATCCTGGATGATCCGCATGGACAGGACGAACGTTTCGGCGATAAGCGCCGCAAGCACCGTCACGACCAATGGCACGATCACCAACATCGTTTTCGTCTTGACGCTCTTTACCTTTTTCAGCAGGAAGAAATCGAGAATTGCCCGGATCGCCAACCTTATCGCCCTCATCTCACATGGTTGTATGTGAATGAGTTCGACAGACTTCGCGATAATCCTACGTCATTTGCATTATCCAAAAGTTAATTTTGTAAAATGTTGAGAATGCTCCGAAGAAGATAAACCCTGCGAAACGTGCCGGAATGCCCGGACGCCGCGCAGGGTGATGGAATGACATCTCTTCGGTTCTTGTTACGATGGGGGAGCGAGCCTGTAATTGAACTCAGCGGTCGCAAAGTTATTATGCTCTATCCCAAACGAGCTCCAGCTGCACGGAGAACTCGTTCTCGGTATCCAGGACGACCGTATGCGGGTTGGTCATGCCGAAATCGGCGAACGTGACCTGGGTCTTGCCGGACAGAAGCAGCTGCCCGTTCCGGTACATCGCGCTCGAGTCGAACGTCACTTCCTTCTCGATCCCTTTAATCGTAAGGGTTCCCGTAATCGTAAGCGGAACTTCGGTTCCTTCCGTCCACTCTGCCGGCACCTGCGAGAAGGTTTTCGTTTTGAACGTCGCCTGCGGAAATCTCGTAACCTCCAGCAAATCCGACCGCTCCTTCACGTGGCCGTCCCGCTGGCTGTTTCCCGAATCCAGCGCCGTCAAATCGACGACGCCTTCTCCGCTCATCGTCGCAGCGTCGTTCACGTCGACGGTCCAGGAGCCCGTTACCGCCTCGTCGACGAAATTGACCGTTTCTTTGGACGTCGTAACCGACCAGTAGACTTTGGAACCGCTCGCGATCTTCCATTGTCCGTTCAGCTGGGCCGCCGATACCGCGGCACCCGCCGCATTAGAGACCTCGCCGCTCCCCGCCGAAGCTGAAGCCGATGCCGATGGCGACTCCGCCGGCGCAGCCATGACCGATTCGATCTCCACATTGTTGCCGAGGTAACGGTTAAGCCCCGCGTATGCGCCGAATCCAACCACAACTACAGCCGCTGCCGTCACTAGCAAAACATTCTTTTTCTTCATGATTTCCCTCCATTCATTGCGGCACGGCCGCAATTTTTCACCCATTCTACCAGCCCAGTATGTCTAATAGATGTCGAAGCTGAAAAAATGGAAAAATCTCATCATTTCGCCTCGCTCCTGCATTCCGGCGATTGCCGGGCCGACGGCCTGTTGCTACAATGGGGGCATCCGGCACGAAAGGAGCTGTCCGATCCTGAAAACGATACTGGTTGTCGAAGACGAACCCGCGATCGCCCGCGTGCTGGCCGCTTATCTGCGCAAAGCCGGCTTCGGCGTGAAACTGGCGGCAGACGGGCGGCAGGCCCTGGAATTGTTTTCGCAGGAACCGCCGGCGCTCCTTCTGCTCGACGTCATGCTTCCGCATATCGATGGCTGGGAAGTGCTGCGCCGGATACGCGAAACCAGCAGTTGTCCGATCATCATGCTCACGGCGCGAGACGGCATCGACGACCGACTGACCGGGCTCAACGGCGGAGCCGACGATTACATGCCGAAGCCGTTCATTCCGGAGGAAGTCATTGCCCGCGTGCAGGCCGTGCTTCGCCGCCCGTCGCAGTGGACGGACGGCGCCAGACAGCGACGCTTCGGCCGGCTCGGCATCGATTTCCTGGCTCACCGCGTTACCCTGAACGGCGCGGAGGTCACCTTCATGCCCCGCGATTTGGCCGTGCTGCTCTACCTGGCGGAACATCCGAACCGGACGTTTACCCGGGAGCAGCTGATCGAGAACGTTTGGGGAACGGACTACGAAGGAAGCGACCGCGCGGTCGATTTGTCCATCAAGCGGATCCGGCAGGCCCTGTCCCATTGGCCTGTGGAGGAAGGGGAAATTCGCACTTTGCGGGGAACGGGGTATCAATTTTGGATCGAAAACTGAAGCAAACTTCCCTCTTGTCGTATTGGACCATTCGATACTTCATCATCCTCTGTGCCGGTCTGCTGGCGCTTGCGGCGGCCGCCGTCTGGTGGACCCACCGGGAAACGCTGGACAGCCGCCTGCAAACCGTCCAGCTCCTGGCGCAGGAACTCGCAGATCGTCTGGACCGTCCGGACGGAACGATTGCCGTGCCTCGGGACTTGAAGGAACACATCGAGAAACGCGCCCAGTATTTCAAGCTCGGCCCCGTGTGCGCGATCGTGACGGACAAGGACGGCAAGCTGCTGTTCTCCAACGAGCCGCTGACGCAAGAGGATCTTCGGCGAAAGATGACCGCTGCGCTCGATCAGGCCCGGGAGCCCGGCATGAAGGCGATTACGGCTCCGATCGAACATAACGGAAACAAGATCGGGCAGGTCTCTCTGCTGCAGCCGGTACGGTCCTTGGCCCATCTGCCGCCGGAAGCCCAATGGGCGCTCGTCCTGCTTCTCGTCAGCTTGACCGGGCTCGGCTGGCTGACGATTTATCGGCTCTCCCGCAAGCTGTCCCGTCCGATCCGCAAGGTGGCATCCGCCGCCCGGGAGATCAGTCTCGGACAATATGATGTCCGGCTCGAAGCGAACGCGAAGGAGCGGGAGCTGAACGAGCTGATCGTCTCGTTCAAGGATATGGCCGGCAAGCTGAAACAATTGGAGCATTCCCGCAATTTCATGCTGGCCGGCTTGACGCACGAGTTGAAAACGCCGGTTACGTCCGTGAAAGGACTCGTCCACGCGGTCAAGGAAAAAATCGTGAGAAACGAAGAAGCGGATGAATTTCTCGAGATCGCCCTTCAAGAGACGCACAGGCTGGAACGGATGATTGCCGATCTGCTCGATTATAACGCCTTGGCCGCCGGGGTCGTGCAGGTGAGCCGCGACCGTCTGGACGCCGGGGCGCTGCTGTCCGAAATCGTGTATCAATGGACGCTGCATCAGGACGAGAGCATTCGCGAACCTGAGCTGTCGCTGCCCGGACAGCTGATCGAGGTGCAAGGCGACCCGCTCCGCATTCAGCAAATCCTGGTGAATCTGCTCAATAACAGCGCGCAAGCCCGGCATCCGGACCGCCCGCTTCAGATCCGGATCGAGCTTCTCGAACGGGACGGCGGCTACGCCGAAATCATCGTGAACGACAACGGGAGCGGCATCCCGCCATCCGAGCAGGATCTCGTATTCGAGCGATTCTTCCGGGGAGAGAGCAAAAAGCTGGCCGTGCGCGGTCTCGGTCTCGGCCTGGCGTTCAGCAGGCTGATCGCGCAAGCCCAGGGCGGGGATCTCCTTTTCCGGGAAAGCTCGAACGGAGGCACCTCCTTCTCTCTGACGCTGCCGCTTGCTTCGACGGCGCCGCGTGGACGACCCTCTCCGTTGCGCACATACCGGATGCACAAGGAAGAACCCTCCGTATAGGGAGGGCTTCACCGTTTGATACAATGGTAATCATAGACGAAGAAAAAGGAGAGCGACGATGCGGCTGAAAATCTATATGGCGGGGTTCGAAGTGTTTCGCGACGATGCGGCGGAGACGGGATTGCGAATGAAACGGCTGTGCGAGGAATACGGGTTCGAGGGCATTTTTCCGTTGGACAAGGACATCAAGCCCCTGCCGGAGAAATGGGAGACCGCAAAGGCGATTTTCGAAGGGAACCTGAGGCTGATCGAGAAGTCGGACCTGATCATCGCCAATCTCGATCCGTTCCGGGGCAATGAACCGGACTCGGGAACCGTGTTCGAGTGCGGCTACGCTTACGGCCTCGGAAAGAAGTTATACGGTTTTCTATCGGACGGGCGAACGATGGCGGAGAAATTGATGCCGGGAATCGATCAAAGCAGCGGCTTGTACAAAGACGGCATGCGCGTCGAGGATTTCGGCCTTCCGACGAACCTGATGATTTCCGTCCCGTCCACCATCGTCGAAGGAACGTTGGAGGATGCGCTTAAGCGAGCGCGAAAGGATCTTCTCGAAAAAAAGGACATGTGATCTTTTATTTGAAGGTGCGGAACCATGCCGCCGGCTTGGTGGAAGTCGCCCCGGATGACTCATCTTCGTGGCGATCGGAAGCACGCCCAACACGGCCTTCCTCGATGATCAGCTTCCCGTCGGCAAGCGGGGGTATCTGCTCGTCAAGCCTGGCACGACGGAAACGCACCTGCCCGCGCAATGACCCTAAACAGAACGATCTTGCATGATCCGATCGCAAACTGCACGACGTATCCCCTCCGTTCCTGCTATAGTGGATCACGGAGGAGATGAACCGTTATGGATTGGGTTAACAGGATGAATGCAGCGATTCATTATATCGAAGACCATCTAACAGAGGAGATCGATTACGCGGAGCTTGCCCGGCTGGCCGGCTGTTCCGTTTATCATTTTCAGCGCATGTTCTCGTTTATGACGGATATTTCATTATCCGAGTACATCCGCAGGCGGCGTCTTACGCTGGCCGCTTTCGAGCTGCAGAACGGCGCCGTGAAGGTCGTCGATCTCGCGATGAAATGCGGCTACGACTCTCCAGAGGCGTTCACCCGCGCATTTCACGGCTTACATGGGGCGACGCCGACAGCCGCTAGGAATGCGGGGACCCGGCTCAAAACGTACCCGCCTCTCTCGTTTCAATTCACCTTAAAAGGAGCCGCGGAAATGAACTACCGGATGGAAACGCTCGGAGCTTTCTCGATTGCGGGGATCATGGAAACGGTTGAAACTGAGCTTGCCTTCCGCATCGTGCCCGAAGTATGGAGGAAAGCGAGGGAGCGGGGCGTCTTCGAGGAACTGTGGGCCGTTCGCCGGGATGGCCATCCGATGGGAGGCATTCTCGGCGTCTGCGCGGACGGGGATTGGGGCCGAAACCCTTCCTTCGACTATTATCTCGCCATCGTGTGCGGACATGAACCGCCGGAAGGAATGGTGAAGATGGATTTTCCGGAGGCGGCCTGGGCCGTATTCGAAGCGTCGGGGCCTCCGGAAGGGCTTCAGGAGATATGGAAACGGCTGTACACGGAGTGGCTTCCCGCCTCCGCTTACGAGCTGGCGAATTTGCCTGCCGTCGAATGCTATTTGCCGATTGAGGAAGGCCGGAACGAGCTGTGGGTGCCGGTTGTGAAAACCAACTGAAATTCACGTCGGGCGAAGATGCACGTCAGGGGGCCGGTCACGATGCCGACCCCTTCTTTCTGAAACCCATCGAGGTCACCCCGTTCACCTTCTTGAACATGGGAATAAAGTAGGAAAGATTCATATATCCTTGCGATCCCGCCGACAGGCCAACTCGATGATTTTCTCCAGGTGATGGGTCAAGACGGACAATTCGGCTTCCAGATGCTCTTTATCGTAACAACCGATCTGCCACCCGCGGAATCGCAGCTCTTGTTCCTTCGTCCAATACTCCCGGTACTCCTTAGGGCTGCATGTTCGCTCGATAATTTCTTCTCCCGGGAATTGAAACGCGATCAACTTCTCGTACATGGCCGGGTAAATATACAAGCAATGCGGCACGCGACTGCCGCGAAGCGGATACCCGGCCTTCAAATCGCTGAAGTCGTAATTGCAAATCGTTTGAGCGATTCGCATGCGGCCGCTCCATGGTCGTGATCGAGAACGGCCAGGTTCATCAGCCGAACTTGCGAAAGCTGCGGATGAGCGTGGACGTCGTATCTCAACACGCGTAGCGTAATGTTGTACGACATGGGGATCGCCACTTGGCCATGATAAAGCTTAGCCGTATAATGGTTTCACCAACGCCGCCCTCAATCCGCTGACGCCGAACTCCAAATACCCTTTTAGGCAGGTCAGCATGTACACCCAGCCTTCCTTATTGCCGATCATTTGGTTCAACAGTTCTTCGTCGTTGTCGTCGAACCCTTCCTCGTTAACTTCCACGATCGTACCGCCGTTTTCCGACTCGTTCAGCGTAATCGTAACCACGTTTCCTTCCCCGCCGTCTTCATAGCCCCATCGATAAACGATTTTCCGATTGTCCTCGATCTCCAGAACTTGGATATCGCCTTGCGCATCGTATTCATCGTATC
This sequence comes from Cohnella sp. CFH 77786, assembly GCF_019400745.1. Taxonomy (GTDB): domain Bacteria; phylum Bacillota; class Bacilli; order Paenibacillales; family Paenibacillaceae; genus Cohnella. The sequence goes on from NZ_WJIB01000010.1 coordinate 149,608, forward strand.
TCAGCGTGATTGTCTTGCCCTGCTCCCATCTTGCGGAACTCGATGTGAACCAGAAGTTGCCGATCTTCTCCGGATCGACCACCGCTTCGAACACTTCATTCGCAGGTTTCATGATTTTCATTTTCGTGAGGTTGTTCATCGAAAACGCCCCGCTTTCATGTCAGAATGGATTTTCCGATACTCAAGTTCATATTATTGCCTCTTGATTATATATCGATTTCCCCTCTACACTGGACAGTTTAATATCGACAAAATGCAACAATTTTCCCCCTTCCTTCGTTGTTAGAGTGTTATACTAATAGCAAAGCGCCCAATAAGGGATGTGGGAGACGGCATGGATATCAAAATCACTCGGTCCGGCGAATATATCGAGAGATTTTCAACGAAAGGCCTCGTTATTTCTCACATTTGTTCCGGTGACGGGACCGAGGTCATTCATCATAAACTGGAAGCCGGCTTCAGGTGGTATATTGCGCCCGAAGAGGGCTGGCTGGCGCTGGAGTACGCTCATATTCTCGCGGGAGAATTGGTGTGGAAAAAGCAGGACGAAGACGTCGTGCTGCGACCCGGAGACTCCATTTCCGCCTATATGATTACCGAGATGGCGATGTTTGTGGCTTCAAAGGACACTGAGTTTCTCTACGTCGTTTCCCGGCCCTATTTTCATAATTACAGCGGCTCTATCCAGAAGCTGTTCGATCTTGCTGTAAAGATAGAAGAAAAAGACGGCTACACCTCCGACCACTGCGATCGGATCAAACGTTTGTCCGTGCTGCTTGGAGAGAGATTGGGGCTCTCCCCTTATGAAATGTACATTCTGAGTTTGGCTGGTTTCCTGCATGATATCGGCAAAACGCAAATCCCGGAGCACATCCTCAATAAACCCAATAAACTCACGGATGAAGAGTACGAGCAGATGAAGTTGCACACGACTTACGGCAAACAGCTGCTGCACGATACGGGTATGCCCGATTTGCGAATCGTGGGAGATGTGGTCGAACAGCATCATGAGCGGTACGACGGCAAAGGCTATCCTCACGGACTGCAGGGAGACCAAATTTCAAAGCCGGCGGCGATCATCTCGATCGTCGATGCTTACGATGCGATGACCATTGATCGCGTTTATCAGAAAGGACGGCCGCGGGACGTTGCGTTGCAAGAGATCGAGCGGTGCAGCGGGTCGATGTATCATCCGGAGATCGTCAAGGTCTTCCTTTCCATAGGAGATCAGCTTGCATGACTTTGGGATTATGCTTTTGTACCTAAAAAATGGTTGACTGTTTCGACAAAAACCCTTATAGTGAATCTAGTAAGTTTTGGTAAGAGTTAATGAGAACGGAGCACTTCACGATAATGGCAAACTTGTCGAAAGACAAGGGCGCAAAACTACAGGGCCTTCCCGTCTCGGACGGATGGCAGCCAGTTGCCGAAAGGGGGCTTTTTTTTTTTTCAAACCCTGGAGGTGAAACGAAATGAAACGCACGCTTCTCATCGGCGCCCTGATTCTGGCTTGCCAAATGCTGTTCGCGGGAATGGCCAGCGCGGCGAAGTACAGCTCTTCCGACGATAAATACGTGAACCTCAACGTTCCGGTATCGCTTCCGAAGACGAATACGGGCAGCCTGACGTTTGACACGCAACAGTCGCTGTACACCAACGTGATCAATCCTGCGCTCAGCCCGACTGGCGTAGACTACAACTACTACTACTGCTGGGTCACCGTGAACGGGGATCCGGTCATTGCCGTCGATCCCGCAAAATTCGCGTACTAAAAAACTACCGCAGGCACTGTCCTGACGGTAGTTTTTTTTCTGCATTCAGCTTGGCCGAATCGACTCCACCCCGTTCAAATAAGGCCGCAGCGACTTCGGCACATATACGGATCCATCTTCCATCTGATGGTTTTCGAGCAGCGGGATCAGGATTCTCGGCGTCGCGACCGCCGTATTGTTCAAGGTGTGGCAATACATCAGCTTGCCGTTTGCGTCCCGATATCGGATATTGGCGCGTCGCGCTTGAAAATCCAGCAGGTTGGAAGAGGAATGCGTCTCCCCGTACGACTGCCGGCTCGGCATCCATGTCTCGATATCGTATTGTTTGTGCGTTTTCTGCGACATGTCGCCGATGCAGACGGCTACGACCCGGTAAGGCAATTCCAGGAGCTGCAAAATGTCTTCGGCGTTTCGCGTCATTTCCTGCAGCAGCCGATCCGACTTTGTTTCCAGTGCGCTTAACCCCTCGTTCGCTGCTTTGACTTCCCTCTTGGCTTCTTCCGCCTCAACCTGTTTTCCCTGCTTCAACCATTCGCCGATCCGTTCGGACAGCCGATTCCGATCCCGGCGCAGCCGCTCGACATCCTGCAGCAATCGCTTGCGCTGATCATCCCGTTCAAGCAAGTCCCCAATGGAGAGCTTGATCCCTTTCTTATCCGCCGTCAACTGCAGCAGCTCCCGGTGTTCCCGAATCCATGAAATATCCAGCATGCTTACCCCGACCTCTCTTCCCGTTTTGTAGGCAACAAAAAAACGCCCTCCGTCCGATTGGGACGAGGAGCGTCAGCTCGCGGTGCCACCCAACTTGATCCAACCGCGGTTAAACACGGTTCGATCCTCTTGGTTCCGCGGTAACGGGCGAGGCCGGTAAGCTTAGGACACAACCCGCATGGGGTTGCTCTTGACGAAAACGCCTCCGAGTTGGATGCTCTTCATGGGCATGATCGCGATGTTCAATTGTGTGACCATTCTATAATTTCAGCCGCGTGTTGTCAATCTGCTCCGGCTTCTTCATGGCGATAAAAATACGTATGATAGGCGCACGCTGTTCCTATGCCGCCCGCTGACAAATAGGATATCGGAGTGCAGGTTCAGAAAGGAGATCGAACGCATGGCAACTCCTTCTTCGCCGAAGAAAGTCCGGATCCGGTTGTCCCCGCCCCCGAACATCTACTTCAGCAAAATCCTGAACTCGGTCGGCAACGACCCGCTCGTTCAAGTGGATCCTCTGCGCCAGCTACCGAACGGCAACTATCTGATCACCATCCGGGTGCGCGGCAGCCAGAAAGCGCGGGCCCTCGCCACCTTGCTCGTACCGGCCGTTACGATCGGCAACATTAGGATATCGGTGCAGGTCCGTACCCAGCAAGGGACACTGGTCAGTCCGATCCAAGGCAGCCTGACCCCGAGCCAGATTGCAGCGCTTTACCGAGTCGCCCTCCGGACGAACCGCTTATTCAGCTTCGTTACCGTTCGGAACCTACCGATCGTGGCCGTATTCCCCGTATTCAAAGCCGTCGTCGTGCAGTATTTCGCCGATAATCTCGCCGACCTGTACCGCAACATCAACCAGGTCGCGGCCGATGTTTTCCGGGACGTTCTGAGGCCGACCATCGGACAGACCCCGATCCAATTCTCCACGGCGCAGAAGCAGTAGGGCGTCTATTCCGTCTGCGTGAACCCGAGTCTGCGCGGCTGCGCGTCCGTCATCCATTCACGGCTGCGCCCCTTGGACAAATCCGACTTCATGGCGGCGATCAGCCGCTCCAGGTTGACTTCCCCTTCGTAATGCGTCTGCAAGGCGGCGGAGGCATATAACTCGCTAAGCTGGGCGAGCGAGAACCCCTCCGTCTTGCGGGCCGCCTCGGCAACGGCTTCATCATCCGCGAGCCGCCCCATGCCAATATGAACCAGATAGGCTAGGCGCAGCGGCTCATTCGGCGTCTTCACCTCGTAAGCCCGGTCGAATCGCCCGGCCCGGTTCATGAGCGCGGGATCGATTTTCTCCGGGTAGTTCGTCGTCCCGATGAGATAGATCCCTTCCTTCGACGTCGCCCCGTCCAGCGTGTTCAGGAAGAACGAACGGCAAGAGGCCGGCATCGAATCGATGTCCTCGATGACGAGCACCATCGGCGCCATTTGAGCGGCGGACGCGAATACCTCTTGAATCGATCCGCTGCTCGTATGCTCGGTGATCTGCCAATACGCCACGGGGGCTCCGGTGGTAGAGGCGATGGATTTGACCAGCGTCGTTTTGCCGTTGCCCGGTTTGCCGTACAGCAGAATGCCTCTTTTGTATGGAATGCCGTAGGTTTGAAAGAACGATCGGTCCTTGGAGAAAAATTCGTCGACCGAGCGGTAGATTTGCGTTTTCAGCTCTTCCTCCAGGAACACGTCGCCTCGGGTAACGGTATTCGCGAGCATTTCCCGGGTTTGCTCCAAACCATCGCCCGTATCGGTAAACACGACGATCTTGGTGTCCGCCCGCTGGCGCTTCCTCATCCCCTCCAGAAACCGGACAAGCCCCTCGTCGGATTCGCCGAAAATGAGATCTTCGAACCCGAGACCGTGCAGCGTAAGCCTCGGAATCCGTGCCAACGCGACGCGATGCTGCGGATAAACGAACAAATTGTTGCGAACGGCCGGTCTGATCGCATACCCGATCCGTTCCGGATCGCGGTCATTGGAATATTCGAACACATTCGTCTCCACCAAATCGAACAGGCTGGCCATATGGACCACACCCTCGTATCCATTGCGGATGTCTTCCTCGAGCCCGTTCCACACTTCGCAGCCGTCTTCTTGCTCGTACAGTCGAAACCCGCACCCGAATCGCCCGCTCAGGAAATCGACGATCGTTTGGGTCGCCGCGATGTAATTGAAATATTTGGCCGCGTCCAGCGGTTGGCCGGAGGATTGCTCCGCCCGAATCAGGAACTTCGGCTCTGCTGTTGTTTTCATTTTCATGGAACTCGCCATATTCTCCTCACACTCCTTTCACCGCCGCCAGCGGACGGCACCTCGCCACGACGGAGGCCAGCCGCGCCTGAACGACGCTGTCGATAATTTGATCTACGTCCTTGTATGCTTGGGGAGACTCATCGATCAGCGCTTCGAGCGCCCGATGGTTAAGCACGACTTCGTCCTCTTGGCCGATTCGGAGAGAAGAAGCGAACTCGTCAACCGTGACGAGCTGTTTCGTCGCATTCCGCGAACGGACCCTGCCTGCTCCGTGGCAGATGGAATGGTAGTTTCGCGCACCCTCCGTAGAGCCGACCATGAGATAAGAGGCCGTCCCCATCGAACCGGGGATGAGCGCCGGATGCCCCGTTTCCCGGTAAGCCTCCGGATTCCCCGCATGGCCGGCCGGCAAGGCCCGGGTCGTTCCTTTGCGATGAACGAGGCAAGGTTCGTCACCGTGACTCTCCTCGCAAGCGTAGTTGTGCATCAAGTCGTACAGCGTGCGCAGCTCTGCCTGCGGGCCGAACGTTTCCCGGAACGCTTCGCGGACGGCATAGGCGATCAGATGGCGGTTCGCAACCGCGAAATTCAAAGCGGAATACATCAGGTTGGCGTACGTCCGGCCGGCTTCGCTGTCCAGAGGCGCATACACCAGCTTCGGGTCCGGGGTGCCAAGACCGAGCTTGCGCATCGTCTTCGCCACCTCCGATCCGCTGTATTGGTTCACCGCGCCGCCCCAGGAACGGGATCCGGAATGGATCATGACCGCCACTTGACCGTCTGTGAGTCCCCAGCGCTCCCCGATTGCCCGGTTATCCTCGTTCACGTTGACCGCCTGGATTTCGATAAAATGATTGCCGTTCCCCAGCGTGCCCAACTGCCGGTGGGACCGGTGCCACACCGGTTCCGGGATCCGGTTGAGAACGTCCTCGTCGTAACGGAACCTGCTGCTCTCGACATGTGTCAAGGACGTCGCCTTTCGCGGCGTATACGCATCCGGAATGTACTTGCCCGGCAGACCGTGAAGTCCTTTGAGCAGCACGTCTTCCAAGCGAATGTCGGAAAAATGACCCCTCGAATGGTTCTCGACCGGAATCCGTTTCTCGATCGCTTTGACCAGTTTTCGCCGCAGCTTTACATCTTGCAAATCTTGCACCTGCAAATTCGTCAGATGTACCCGCATCCCGCAGCCGATGTCGCTTCCGACGATAGACGGAGATACGAAGCCATCGTGCGTCCCCCATACAGCCGTCGTGCCGATGCAAGTGCCGACTCCGACATGGGCATCCGGCGTGTAGCTCATGTACCGGATATTCGGAATTTGCAGATTGTTGTTCGCCATCTCGAGCACCTTGGCCCCCATGGCGCGGTAAAGATCGTCGTGGGCGAATACGTGCAAGTCCCCTGCGGGGAGATCGATCCGCCGGTAATAAACATCGTTTGAATTCATAGAATCCGTAATTTCCTCTCTAGTCGATAAATTAAAATGAAAAAAGAACGCAAAAAGACCGCAAGCCCATTCGCTTACGGTCTTCGCGCATCGTGAAATGGAAGGTCTAGCCCTCTCTGCCGATCAAGCGGCTGAATCGAGCGTTACCCCTGCCTTTCCCATGCTTGGGCCCGTAGAGGCCGATGGACAATGAACTGGCGATTCGGTTGCGACAGAGCGGCGTTGCGGCGATTCACGATTCCGGTCATGTCCGGTCGGCCTCCTTTCGTTGTAAGATACTGCTTATCATAATGGCTTCAGGGAAGGGCTGTCAATCGGAAAATAGAAAAAATCTAGCAATCCGATCCATCGCTTCCTCCGCCGTCAGAACCGTCTTCCCCTCCCGGCCGCGTTCTTTGAATTCCACCAACCCTTCGCCGGCGTGCTTACCGACGACGAGCCGGAGGGGAATTCCGAAGAGATCCGCATCCTTGAACTTGACGCCGGGACGCTCCTCCCGGTCGTCCATCAACACTTCGATCCCGCGATCCGCGAGTGCTCGATACAGCCGATTCGCGAATTCGGATTGCGTCTCATCCTTAACCGATACGACGATCAAGTGAACTTGGAAAGGAGCGATCGCCATCGGCCAAATCAATCCGTTCTCGTCATGATGCTGCTCCGCCGCGGCGGACAGGATCCTGGACACCCCGATTCCGTAACATCCCATGATGACCGGCTCCGCCTGACCGGATGCGTTCTGCACGACCGCCCCCAGTTTCTCGCTGTACTTCGTTCCGAGCTTGAACACATGGCCGACCTCAATCCCCCGGTGAAATTGCAGGGTCCCTTCCGTGCATCGAGGACACGGATCGTGCAAGGCCGCTTGTCTATAATCTCCTGCAACCTGGAGCGGGAAGTCCCTTCCCGGACGAACGTTTCGGAAATGGAAGTCCGTTTCATTGGCACCCGCAATTCCGCTGCTCATCCGAGCGACAGCTTGATCGATCAACAGCGGGATCCCCATATCCACCGGCCCCACGAAGCCGATAGGAGTCCCCGTCGCACGCACCACAGTTTCGGCATCGGCCATCTCCACCTGTGCGGCGCCCAGCTGTTGCTTCACCTTGATCTCATTCACCTCATGGTCTCCCCGAATCAGTACGGCAACCGGCTGCCCATCGGCGGAGACCACGATCGTCTTGATGATATCCCGCGGTTCGATCCTCAGCATTTCGGCGAGTTGTTCGATCGTCCGCGCGCCGGGAGTATGGATTTTCTCCATGGCAGGATAAGCCGCTGGAGTTTCCGCCGTATCTACGACCGGCTCCCCTGAAGCGCGTACTTCCGCTTTCTCCAGATTCGCCGAGTAGTCGCAACGGGAACACGTCACGACGGTGTCTTCCCCGAACTCGGCCAACGCCATGAACTCGTGCGTGCCGCCTTCTCCGCCGATCGCTCCCGCATCGGCCTCCACCGCCCGAACGTTCAAGCCGCAGCGTTGGAAGATCCTCCGGTAGGCCTCGTACATCCGCCAGTAGGAAGCGTCCAGCCCTTCCCGACTCGCATCGAAAGAATACGCGTCTTTCATCAGAAACTCTCTTCCCCGCAGAAGTCCGTACCGGGGGCGCTTCTCATCGCGGAATTTGGTCTGAATTTGATACAACGTGACCGGAAGCTTCCTGTAGGAGGCAATCTCATCCCGAATCAGAGCGGTCACGACTTCCTCGTGCGTCGGACCGAGCGCGAATTCTCTGGCGTGCCGGTCGTTCACCCGGATCAATTCGGGACCGTACGCGTCGTAACGGCCGGACTCCTTCCACAGCTCCGACGGCTGCAGGGCAGGCATCAGCATCTCCTGGGCGCCCGCACGGTCCATCTCCTCCCGGATGATCCGCTCTACTTTCCGGAGCACTCGCCATCCGAGCGGCAAGTACGAATAGATGCCGGACGCCAACTGGCGGATGAACCCGGCTCGGAGCATCCATTGGTGGCTGACGGCTTCCGCGTCGGAAGGAGCCTCTCTCAGGGTCGGCGCGAACAAATGGGATTGTTTCATAGGTTCCTCCTTGACCAGCGGAAATAGAAAACAAAAAAACGCATCCGTCAGGGACGAATGCGTTCGTGGTACCACCCTTATTCAACCGGAGCGGCAAGCCGCCCGGTCCTCGTCGGATAACGGGAATATCCCGGCAGCGGATACTCCGGTTCTCCGCTGCGGCTCGCCAGGCGGGGAGCGTCCATTCGCGTCGAGAAACCTTGCAGCCGGCGGGTTTCTTCTCTGGGCGACCGATATTGGACTTCGTTTCCTGGGGTCATAGCCGTTCGATATGACTTTTCGTATGGCTAGTAATTTACGCTACCGGCACAACGCTGTCAAGCGTCACTTGCGGCATGCGCTACGGAGGAATTCCATTGGCTTGCGTGGCACAGCACAATTAATATGATTATATAATTATGCCATTAATTATCGGCCATTATCACGTTACTGCCGGCCTTGGATCGAGACGTTCAGTTCCCAGCCGCGGCCGCATAGCCCCGGTAAGGCGTCTTGGTAAAGCGGTTGGACACGGAGGAAGCAACGATCGCCTCCGGCTTCACCCTGGCCGACAATCCCATGCCCTCGATCCTTCCGACCATCTCCGCCACGAACGCCGACGTCCGGTTCCGCTTCTCGTCGGTACCCGCGTCGATGTCGATGAAGAGCCGCAGCTCCGCGCCTTGATACACGTGCGGAAGGAGAATGTCCTCCAGCAGCGCGCGTTTGGACGGATCGAAGTACGCCGCGATCTCTTGGCTGTACGTCGTTTCCAAGGTCAGCTTCTCCCGGATCGACCGGATTTCCCGCGGCAGAATCACCTGGCGGTAGCAGAACCAAGCTCCACGTCCCGGCCGGAAAATCACGACGGACGTCACGAACTTCGTATGCCCGGCATGGACCTGCGCGTCCGTTCCGATGACGAGCTCGTAGGCGGCGCGCGGTACGCCCCGCATGAAGCCTTGAATCCGATCGAACACTTCGTCCAGCGGCATGTTCCGTTCGGATAGGTTGCGGAATACCTTTTCGTGGATCAACGGATATTGCTTTTTCATGGCTTTCACCTCATTCGCAAGGTTGGCTGCTTCCTTTCCCGACAAAATAAAAAGCTACCTGTCGCCGGCCCCCTCCGCCTTCAAGGCGGATGCGAAACCGGATCCCAGATAGCTGGATAAGCGCGCATAGAGGAACGTTCGCCGTTTCTGCGCCTGCGTTCCTGTCCGTTCAACGATAAGACGGGACCGTTCCGCAGCATCGCGAATCGGCTATCCGAAGCGTTATGCTCTTGGACCCTATCCAGCCGATTGTGCGGATCGTTGCGCAGTTGGCGCATCGCGAACGTCACCTCCTTTCGTTTCATTATACGATATGTACTTTAGTGGAGTATTAAACAGACTCCGTTGGGCGCTTTCGCTCCGCTTCGAAGTATTTCTTTCAGGCGCAAGGCGAAACTGAGAAAAAGGACATGTGACCTTTTTATCAGCCCGAAGCATCTGCTAAGATAATCTTGTCAAAGGGGCAGTGCCAGTTGGATGCTGTTGAAGCCATCAATAAAGACGAGAAGATTCAGGCTTTTATGGCCGGAATACCCGAGTACATCCGTTCGAAATTCGTGCCGTCCGTTTTCGCGAAAGATTCGGTCGTCGCCAAAAAAGATGCCCAAACGGACCACGCCTATCTGGTCCTCAAAGGGTTATTGAGGGTTGTTGCGGAGTTTGAGGACGGGAACCATTATTTGTTTGCCCAAATCAAGCCTTTTTCTTTCGTCTCCGACTTGGAGGCGCTTTCGGAACAGACGGTAAACGCCGTTACCGTCGTCGCGGCCGAAGACAGCGTTTTGCTAAGAATGGATATTCGCGACTTTATCCGCTTCTTAAAGACGGATCACGGGTTTCTTCTGCTGGTGTCGGGCTCGCTCGCCAAAAAAATGTTCCAAAGATCCGTGGAAATGGGCGCCGGTTTGTACAAAGCCGGTCTGCAGAAAGTGATCCTGTATTTGCTCAAACGCTGCCAGGAAGAAGCGCCGGATCCTCGCAAGCCGTTGATTCTGAACCAAACGCGGCCCGTGATCGCCAGCGAGATCGGGATCAGCGTCAAAACGTTGAACCGCAGTTTGCAAAAGTTGAAGCAGGCCGGTCGAATCCACATCGCGCGGGGGAAAATACAAATTACGGAGAAACAATACGGAGATCTTCTCCTGCAATCGCAAGAAAGTCCATCTTCATCCATTCGGCCGGGAGGATCGGGGTCATGATTTACGTGCTCAGTCTGCTGTCGGGAATCGTATTAAGTTTGCAAGGCTCCATGAACGGGGCATTGGGAAAAAACATCGGTTTTTTGGAATCCGCGCTCGTATCTTTTGTCATCGGCTTAATCGGAATCGCCGGAACCCTGCTGTTTTGGGGAAATGGTCAGTTCAGCTCCGTGCTTCATGTTGAAAAGTGGAAGCTGCTCGGCGGATTGGCGGGAGCCTTCTATATCATCGTGTTAGCTTACTCGGTACCTAAAATCGGGGTTGGAGCATCCACCATCCTCGTATTCTGCGGACAAGCGGCCATGAGCGTGGTCATCGACCATTTCGGGCTTCTCCAATCGCCCAGGATCCCCATCACCTCATCCAAGCTGATTGCCATCGTTTTGCTGATCGCCGCCGTATACTTTTTTACAAGAGACAATGTCCACCACAACGTTTAGGAGGGTACCCATTCATGCATGACGAACTGATGAAGGAAGCCGTTCGGTTGGCGGCCGAGAATGTAACATCGAGTCACGGCGGCCCCTTCGGCGCGATTGTCGTCAAGGACGGCAAGATTATCGGCAGAGGCCGAAACGAAGTGACTTGTTCGAACGATCCCACCGCGCATGCCGAGGTTCAAGCGATTCGGGAAGCCTGCAGGCACCTGAATTCGTTCCAATTGACGGGATGCGAAATCTACACCAGCTGCGAACCTTGCCCGATGTGCATCGGAGCGATCTACTGGGCGAGGCCGGATGCCGTATATTACGCTTGCACGAAAGAAGACGCGGCCGCGATCGGCTTCGACGATCGTTTCATCTACGAAGAAATCGCTCTCCCCATGGAGCAGCGGTCCATCCGCATGAAACGGATGCTAACGGATCAATTTATGGCACCGTTCGAGTTATGGAGAGCATCTTCGAATAAGATCGAATATTGAGTAAAAGAAATAACCTCCCTGGAAATTGCGGTTGCGATAGACCGCCATTACCAGGGAGGTTTTCTTTGACCGATGGAAGCAAATTACCCGAATGCGCGCGTGATGGCTCTAGCCGATTCGGCTTACCGAACATACCACAGCCTCAGGGCATCGGACGTCCCCGAGACGTGACGTACAGCTTGTACCACTCTTCCCTGCTGAGCTCCACCTGCATCGCTTCCGCGCAAGCCCGGATCCGCTCCGGCCGCGAAGTGCCGAGCACGGGCTGAATCCGCGCCGGATGACGTAGCAGGAAGGAGAGTGCGATCGCTTCCTTGGACACTCCCCGCTCCTCCGCCATGGAGCCGACCAACTCGTCCGTCGCGCGGACCCGGGGCTCCGCTTGGCCGAGGTCGACGTTGAACAGTCCCCGCAGCGGGCTCCAGGCTTGGATCTGCACATGGTTCAACCGGCAATACTCGAGGGTGCCGTCCGGAAACGACGAAAGCTTGCCGGCCTCCTGGTTGACATGAACCTGCGAATCCAGCCAGTCCAGCTTCGTCAGGCTGAGCTCCAGTTGGTTCGCCACGATCGGCTCATCCAAGAATGCTTGCAGGTAGCGCATCTGGCCTGCGCTCATATTGGAGACTCCGAATCGCTTCACTTTGCCGGAGCTTCTCAATGCCTCGAATGCTTCCGCTACCTCTTCGGGTTCGATGAGCGGGTCCGGACGATGCAACAGCAGAATATCCAGCGACTCGATGCCGAGCCGGCTCAGAATCCCGTCCACGCTTTCGAGGATGTGCGATTTGGAGAAATCGAACCGGTTCGACTCCCCCTCCCTCTCGGCCCACCTAATGCCGCATTTCGATTGGATCACGAGCTGATCGCGCAAGCCGGGGCGCTCCTTCAGCATCTGCCCGAATACTTGCTCGGCCTTGCCGAACGCGTAAATGTTCGCGTGGTCGACCATGTTGATGCCGACCGAAAGCGCCGCGTCCATTCCTTCGTGCATCTGCTTGAGATGTTCCGCCGTCAGCGGATCCCGGGTCCAGCCTCCGCCGAAGCCCATGCAGCCGAGCACGAGCCGGCTCGCCTCGAATCCGTGTCGGTTCAGCGGCAACTTCGCATCGATCGCTATGAAACCTGCACCTCCGTTTTCGGTATCCTTCATCGACTTTCATTATAGTCAACCTCTGGACGCCGCGTAAGGAGTATACCGGAGTATAGGAAGTTACCGGGCCGTCACGGACATTGGTCTTCCTACCCACCTCAGCGCAACTAGAATTTACGACTTGCGGGGCTTGCTCCATGTGGATTTGCTACGAAAACACTAGACCAACCGAATCGCTCATGATATTATTGATACGAATTGTATCATAAAAGGAGCTGAGCTCGAGATGTTACGATTCAAGAGGTTCAAACCGTTGTTCATCCTGTTGACCGCCGCCGCCCTGATCTTCGCATTGCCGGTTTCCGCGTCTGCCGCTGGCACCCGATTATTTTTGGTGCTGGACGGGATCAAGGGAGACAGCACGGACGCTCGCTTGAGAGACGCGATCGAACTGCGGTCCTTCGATTTCAACGTGGCGAAAGAGGTTTGTCCCTGCACCAACGCCGAGAAAACGAAGTTTCACGACATCGTGATTACCAAATCCATCGACAGCGCCTCCCTGCCGCTGCTGGAACGGGCTGCGACGGGCCAGAAGATTTCGAACGGGGTTCTATACTTCCAACGGGGAAGCGTGAAACAACCCACCTTTTTGAAAATCAAATTCACGAACCTGACGATCACCGGTTATCATTTGCAGGAGAATGAGGGCTCCGATACCTCTTTCGAACAGATCACCTTCCGTGCCGAGAAAATGGTGTGGGAGTACTCGCCCCAGAAACTGGACGGATCCTCGGGTCTCCCCATCAAAGTGGAGATCGACACGGCCAATCCATCGGCCAAATAACGTGTTCCGTAACGGAACATCCCCTCCGAACGGCAAAAACCGCCTTCACTTCCGAAGGCGGTTTTGCTCGTTTCCAGTGGCCTCGTCATTTGCAAGCTGCCTCACGCCGATTCGATCGATGAAGCGTTCGAGAGAACCGTCGAAAGGGAAACCCTTGTTCTGAATACGGCTTTGCAAATTGGCTAATTCAAGCTTCGCCCTGTGGATGAGCCCATCCGGGTAAGCGAACTTGACCGAATTCCTCTCGAATTCATCCTCGTCGACGACCCTCCACTCTCCGTTCCTATGGATGAGATCAAGGTCCAGATCGACGAAAGAAACGGTGTTGTCTTCGAGTTTGGCCGGTTCGTTGATGTTGCAGTAATACTGTTGAATTTGACCGCCGACCACATCCGCGCTTACGGTAAACCAAGCATCGAATGGAAAAAACTCGAGGGTCCAATTCTCCACCGTAAATATCCGTTGCTTCGTATGATGATGAAGCTTCCGGCCGTATTCGCCCAATACGAAAATATGAGATTCCGACCGTTCCAGCAAAATGGTGTCCCATTCGTAGTGCGGGCGATTTCCGTACTTGAGTGCTTGAACTCGTACTGGGGTACTCATGGAACCCTTCCTTCTTCTTCAACCGATGAGATGCCGCTCCCTCAAAAACCTCGCTACTCCGTCATGATCATGGGTGTCTATGATTCGAGTCGCGGCCTTCTTGACCAGGTCGTGCGCATTGCCCACCGCATAACACTCGTCGGCCATCTCGAACATGGACAGATCGTTCAAATTGTCTCCGAAGCAAACCAGTCTTTCATATCCGTAGGCTTCCTTCAGATATTGTACCGCTTGGCTCTTCGTCGCTTGCGCGCTCGAGATTTCCAGCCAATGATAGCCGGGCGCGTAAATATCCGGTCCATAGTGCCGGATGCATTCCGGCCGGTTCGCAAACTTCAGGTATACGTCTTCCAGCTTCTCCGGCAAGTCAATTGCGTTAATCGTAATCAGCTTCTCGGTCAAGCACGCGGAATAATCGTTGATCAATCGAAACCTGCCATCCTGGCGAAGCAATCTGTCGCCAATGTAATGCTCCTCGCTCGCATTATGAATGCCGCGATAATAGACACGCGGCCGGCCTTCGTGATCGACGGTGTATACGACCGGTTTCAGGCCCGCCTGAAGGTAGCTCTCTACGATTTCTTCTCCCAGCGAATTCGGCAGATAGTGGGACTGGATGATTTGGCCGCTCTTAAGATCGGCGATGAAGACCCCGTTGATGAAAATACCGGGAAGTTTCAAATGCAGCCTTTCCAGAAGCGGAAGCGCGGATTCCATGGAACGGGCGGTTGCGATCGTAAAGTGAAGACCCCGTCCGATCAAATCGTTCAGGATTCGAATCGATTCCTCGCCGACACTCTGTTCGCGATTCAACAAAGTCCCGTCCAGATCGGAAACATACAACGTTCTCATAGCCGGTCTCCCCCCGAATGGCGATGATGCCCGCTTGGGGTCATCTCTTCCTCAGCCAGCGCCTTAAGCGAGCCTATTCTACCACAGTATGGATTTGAATTGAATAACAAGCAAGCAGGCTCCTTTGCGGGAACCTGCTTCTTTGACGACTATATCGCATTCGATCTAACGCGGATTGCAAGGTGCGGGACTTCGTTAGATCGGCTTATACATCTTCACTCGATAAGACAGCCCGCCTTCACCCTCGCAGAACAAAGAGAGGCCCAACGAATCGGGAGAGGGATAGATCAAATCGGTGATCGCGATCTGCCCGTCGTTCGCGAATACCTCTACGGATGCCTGGTCCACGATGATGCGCAAGTGCAGGCGCTTCAAGTCCGGCTGCAAGCTTGCTTGATGCCGGCCGGGGAACAGTTCATGAAAGTCGACGGCTCCCGAACGGGTGCGGTCTACGAATACAGCCTGATCCTTCACGGAGCAGCCGACCACCGTCTCTTCCGATGCCGAGGTTCTTAGCTTGAAGCCCAAGGCTTCGATCCCCTCCGCAAGCTCGAATTCGGCTTCGATTTCATACGTCTCCAGCGGATGTTCCTTGAACTGCGCATTGAGCTCGCCGACCGACTTCCCCTCCGCCTCGAACAGAAGAGCCCGTTGCGCTTCCCATTCCTTGACGGGACGTTGGATCAAGGCGACTTCGCGGTTTCGCGTCTCCAAGGCCAGCTCTCTCGGGATCGTCATCGCGCCTCTCCAGCTCTCCGTAGGCGTCGCGTCCGCGTATTTCCAATTGTTCATCCAGCCGACATAGATGCGGCGTCCGTCTTCCTCCGGGATATCCGACCAGCTCACGCCCGCGTAATTGTCCCTTCCGTAATCGATCCAGCGGACCTGCCGCGAGGCTTCATCCGGCACGAAGGTATTCCCGTCGAATTGTCCGGTGAAATACTGGGTTCTCGAGCCTTCCGGGATTCCCGGCTCATTCGCGATGCTGACGAGCATGACCCACGTGCGTTTCCCGCGATCCCCATCGACCGGCAGCTCGAACAAATCCGGACATTCCCAGACGCCGTCATGGCTGCCGATTCCATGGCCGAACTCGCTGCAGAAGCTCCACTCCTTCAAATTCGGGGAACGATACAGGCGAACCGTCCGGCCGCAAGCCAGAATCATCACCCACATCCTCGTATCCGGATGCCAGAACACCTTCGGGTCCCGAAAATCGGCAAACTCGTCGGAACCGAGGACGGGATTGCCCTCGAATTTGACCCAGGTTCTTCCCGAATCCCGGCTATACGCCAGGCTTTGGCTCTGCTTCTGCCGCGGCGCCGCCCCCTGTTGATCCTCATGATGCGTGAAAATCGCGACCAGACCCGGCTGACCGCCGAAGAAACCCGTCGTATCGTGCCAATCCACCACGGCGCTGCCCGAGAAGATCATCCCCTTCTCGTCGGGCGCAAGCGCGACCGGGAGGTGCTCCCACGTCATCAGGTCCCGGCTCACGGCATGTCCCCAGTGCATCGGGCCCCACTTCGTTCCGTGGGGATAGTGCTGGTAGAACAGATGGTATTCCCCGTTGAAATAGACGAGCCCGTTCGGGTCGTTCATCCAATTCGCCGGAGGAGTAAAATGAAACCTTGGGCGATACTTCTCTGTATTTCGAACAGCAGACATCTCTCTCCCTCTCCCTCTCCCTATCCCTGCTCATGCTTCCGTGAGCGCTGCAAGAGCGACTCAGCAGCAACGATGAGTTCTGTCCAAGTAAAACGGCTACTCCGTCCTTTTCGGACGGATAGACGTTTTATCGGAGGTGATTCAGAAAAGGATGGCGGATTTTATACTTTCTGAATCACCAAGACAGAACCCATCGTTTTGTCTTTATTGATTGAGCGTGCTTTGGATTTCCTCCGTGATTTGGTTGCCGCCTTCATCCTTCCACTTGCTGACGAAGGTGTCGAAGGCGCTGATCGGCTCACGGCCGATGATGATTTTGGAGAACGTTTCCAGCTCGAGCTTCGTCAGGTTGGCCCAGCGCTTATCCATCGTCTTCGTTCTCTCGTAGGTCAAGGAGTTGACCCACTTGAACTTGCCGTCCACATACGGCTTCAGGCCGACGCCGAAGGACCATACCCATCCGAACTCATTCGCTTTGTCCCCGGAGAAATCCCAACCCGAGATGTTCATTTTGTCGTACGGCTTCGTCTTGGAAGCGATGATCTTGTCAAACGCCTGGTTCTGGTACGCGTCATAGTTGTTGAAGTAAGCGTGGATCTCGTCGGCCGTCTTCTTGCCGGCGTAGTAGTTGTTCAGCTCCTGCATGACCATGGCGGGACCGTCCGCGATCGAGAACGTCTGGTACATCGGGAACGCGCCGTCTCCCAGAACCGTCTGATCCTTCTCGTCGACGTAGTTTTTCAGGCCCTCTTTGAAGATGTTCAGCATTTTAATGACCGCTTCGGGGTTTTTGGCATCCTTGCTGATGACCGTGAACGTTTGCGCCGCGTTTCCGCCTTTCGCCAAGTAGATGCCGTCGGAACCGGACGGCAGCAGGTAAGGCTGCCAGTTGGCGTTTTTGTCGTTCTTCCAGCTGTTTCCGATGTCGGCGAAGGGGTTCCACCATGTCCCGAAGAACAGGCCGGCTTTGTTATTCGCGATCAATTCTTCCGTCTTGGACATGATCATGCCGGGAGAAATTAATCCTTGCTTGTACATATCGGCCAATTTCTGAAGCGCCGCTTTCGTCTCAGGCTGGATGGAGCCGTAAACCGCCTTGCCTTCGCCGTCCTTGACCCAGATGCCGGGAAAGGCGTTAAAGGCCGCGAAGATCGGGTCGAAATGCAGGCTGAAGTTCGTGTTGGCCATATCCTGATACAGCTTTCCGTTTACGCTGGGGCCGACAATCCCGACCGTATCCGCTTTGTTGTTGCCGTCCGGATCCCGCTCCACGAACGCTTTCGCCACGGCGGCAAGCTCGTCCAGGTTCGTCGGCGCCTTGAGACCCAGTTTATCCAACCAGTCTTGACGGATCCACATGACGGACAAGAAATCCGGCAGCGGGTTGGAGGACGGAATGGCGTACATCTTGCCGTCCTTCTTGACCAGGCTGTCGAACAGCGCCTTGTTGGAGTTGTACACTTCCTTCGTCTTCGGGCTTGCGTATTGCTCCCAGACGTCCGAGATGTCCATGGCCAAGCCGGCTTTGACAATCGCTTTGTACTCCGTATAAGTCAGGTTCGTCATGTAGTCCGGGATTTTGGCGCTTGCGATCGCCAAATCCACTTTCTTCTGATAATCCTCGCCGCCGGCCGCGCTGAAGGCGTTCTCGATCTGGATGTTGAATTTGTCCTTCAGCATTCTCGTGTACGCATTATCGTCCAAGGATTGGCCGTCCGGGTATTTCTGGTTCGGGTCCAGCGACACTCCCCGGGTCACGACGGTCAGCTCGGGCTGCTTGCCGAGCGGATCCGCCTTCGTCTCTGCCGAAGCCGAAGCCGAAGCCGCAGGCTTGCTCTCGGCGGAAGGCTGAGCCTCGCCTCCCTTGCCGGTACACCCCGCGAGCAAGGCAACGCCAAGCGTCATGGACAATACGGCTGCGCTCGCTTTTCTCATGCTTGGTTTCAACATACTCTTACTCCCCTTTTTTATCTTCAATTTATGTCGAAGGAGAAACTCCTCGGACAACGACGACGCGGACAAACCGATCAGCCCTTCACGGATCCCAGCGTAATCCCTTTCACGAAATACCTCTGCAAGAAGGGGTAGATCAACAGCACGGGAATCATCGCGACGAAAATCTTGGCGGCGTTCAAGGAATCGTTATTCAATTTGGACATGCGGTTCAGTTGTTCCACAGACATGTTCGCCAAATTCTGCAAGTTCGTCGATACGACCAGCTGTTGGATATAGGTTTGCAGCGGATAGCTCTCCTCCCTCGTAGACAGGACCATCCCTTGGAAGAAATCGTTCCAGTACCCGACCATCGTGAACAAGAGGACGGTCGCCAATACGGGCTTCAGGAGTGGCAGCAGCACTTGGAACATGAATCTCCACGGGCCCGCTCCATCGATTTTTGCCGCCTCTTCCATTTCTTCCGGCAGGTTCTTGATGAAGTTCGTAATCAGAATGAGGTTAAAAATCGGAACTCCGCCGCATAAAACCAAGCCCCAGACGCTGTCCAGCAGGTTGTAGTTCCTCATGGTGATAAACCAAGGGATCAAGCCGCCGTTGAACAGCATGCAGAAGACGAACACCCACATCAGCAGATTGCGTCCCGGAAATTGCTTGCTTGTTTTGGATAACGGGTACGCGGCCAGCGACAACACCAGCATCGTGAACGCCGCTCCCAGCAAGACCCGCTGGAAGGATACCCACAGCGAAAGGAAGAATTTGGGATCGGACAGGATTTCCTGGAACGAATACAGGTTGAAGCCGATGGGATAGAAGGATACTCTTCCCGCCTGTACGGCCGCTTTCTCGCTTAACGCGATCATCAGGCAGTACCAGATCGGCAACAAACATAGCAGGGTCACGACAAGGAGCAGGACGATGTTCGAGGCATCGAACGCTTTGGACCCGAGCGACCGATTTTGTACCACTGTTCTCCCTCCTGACATAGGGGTTTTGACGGAGTTAAAACTCTCTCCACTTTAGAAAATCCGGTAACCGACTAATTTCTTCGCCAACCAATAACCCGTCGTAATGAGAATGAAGCTGACTACGGATTTCAATAATCCCACGGCCGTACCCATGCTGAAGTCCAATTCCTGCAAGCCCGAACGGTAAACGTAGGTATCGATGATATCGCCCGTGCTGTAAACGAGCGGATTGTACATGTTGTACACTTGGTCGAATCCCGCGTCCAGAATGCCGCCCAGCGATAGAATCGCGAGAAGGGCGATGGTGGTGCGAATGCCCGGCAAGGTGACATGCCACATTTTCCTCCAGCGTCCCGCCCCGTCCATCTCCGCCGCTTCGTAGAGCGTGTGGTCGATGCCGGTTAAGGCAGCCAAATAGATGATCGAGTTGAACCCGAAGTTCTTCCATACGTCCGATCCGATAATGAAACCCCGGAACAAGTCCGCTCGTTGGAACAGCTGTACGGGCTCGAGCCCGAGAAACGCCAAGACGTGGTTCACCGGACCGTTGATGCCGAAGATCTGAAGCATAATGCCCGACAATATCACCCAAGATAAGAAATGGGGCAAATATACGCTCGTTTGGATGAACTTGACCAAGTATTTTTTCCTAAGCTCATTCAGCAGCAAAGCGAACACGAGCGGCACGAAGAGATTCCCGACGATTTTGCCGAACGCGATGACCAGCGTATTCCATAAGACCGATCGCACGTCGCTCAGTTCCAACATGTACCGGAAATTCTCCAGACCGACGAATTCCGAATGCAGGAAGCCCGCCCCCGGATTGAAGTCCTGGAACGCCATGACGATTCCGAACATCGGCGCGATCTGGAACATCACGAGCCAGATCAAGGCCGGAATCAGCATGATCCAATAGTGCGTCCTCAGGTTTTTTTCCATGACAAATAGAACCCTCCTTTATCCATAGATGACAAAGTAAGTGTTTGCACTGTAAATGAAGGGGCTGCCCGGCCCGATAACCTTATGCAGCCAACCTCTTCAACCGCTAAGTCGTCTCGCCTTTCCTGAAATGGACGGGCAGACGGTACGTCTCCTGCTTCAGTTCCTCCCCCTCGATCCTGCGAATCAGGAGCTGTACGGAGGTTCGGGCCATTTCTTCCACGGGCTGCCGGATCGTGGATAACACGGGATGGAAGCAATCGTTATTCTGGATCCCGTCATAGCCGATCACCTTGACGTCCTCGGGAACCCGAATCCGATGCTCGCGGGCATGCTTCACATACCGGGCGGCCAGCAGGTCTCCGTTGGCGAATAATCCGTCGGTGCCGCGGAACTCTTCGGAAGCGAACAGCTTCGCAAAAGAAGTTTCCATGAGGTCTTCATCGGATGGGATCTCATAAATGCGAATGGGCATTCCCCGCTCCTTCGCCGCGTCCGTAAAGCCTTGTTTCCTGAGATCGACTTCACTATGCGCATACGACTGCGAGATAAATCCCAAGTAGGCCGGATGGTTGGCGCCTGCACCGACGAGTTCAGCAAGCGCCGTTCGTCCTCCCGCGTAGTTGTCCGAGGTTACGCAGGAAATCTCCTCTTTCACGTGACGATCGATGGTCACCATCGGAATGTTGGCCGTAATCCGATTCTGAATATCGTTGTACGTGATCCCGATGATGCCCGCCGCCTTGTTCTGGTTCAGCGTCTCGAAGTAGTACAGCTCTTTCTCGGGTTTTCTGTCGCTGTTGCAGAGGATCAATTTATAGCCGTTCCGGTCCAGTTCATCCTCGATGTAGTAAGCCAGCTCCGAGAAGAAAGGATGCCAGATGGTCGGAAGCAGGAGAGCGACGATATTCGATTTTTGCATTTTGAAATTTCTGGCCACTTCGTTCGGAATGTATTGAAGCTCTTCAATTGCAGCCAACACCTTGTCCCGGGTTTCGGGTTTGACGGCGGGATGGTTGTTGATCACCCGCGACACCGTCCCCACCGCGACTCCGGCCCGATCGGCCACTTGCTTAATGCTGGACATGTTCGATCGACCTCCAGGCCATCCGGTTCCTTTGAGTGGAAACGTTTCATCCGATTTGGAAACGTTTCATTTGAATTGATTCGAGTATAGCACAGGTTTGGAAACGTTTCAATAGGTGGTGTTGTATGTGTCTTGCGTTAATACTCCATTGTCGAAGAGATTATTATGTTTTCGGTTATCCCCTCGCGCTCCGTACGTGAGTAGAAATTGGATCATGGTCACAGTCGGCTGCGGCCTTGAATTTTCTTTCTCTATTTCTATTGGACAACCTTACCCGAAAAAGGTTCATAAGGATTACAAAAAAAATGACCAAAACTGCCACATTACAACCACTCGACCAGTATCACGTTCGACCTTATCGAAAGACTGTCCAGTTTGATTGGCGATGAATATTCGTTCCGTTTACTACGGCTAAGCTTCAATATCCTATTCGGCCAAGTCGTTATGCTGGAAATGGCGCAGCGACGTCGTTACCTGATGTCTTGTCTTTGTGGGACCCGATCCAGATGCGGCATTTTTCTCGAGTCAGCGTGCCTGATTCGCCCGTCGATCCAATTTAGACGGAAAACCTCCCACTAATTTCAATCATTTCGCAGATTTTGGATGATTAGAGGGAAAACCTCCCACTAATATCGCGGGAAATCCCAAATTGAGCGTGTAACGCTAAGATTAGAGGGAGGTTTTCCCTCTAATGTTCCATTTGCAGCCAAAGCGCAAAAATAGAGGGAGGTTTTCCGTCTAATCGCGCGGCTGCGAGAGAACTGACCATTTGAGGGCACCCCAGCCTTGATACACGTTACCCGTATCAATGATAAAAGGAGAGGCACCTGCCCCTCCTTCTTCATGCCGCCAAATCACAAGCGTTCCAGCTTATTCGCGGCCCCTCTTTCCCGCAGTACCGCGACCACATTCCCTTTTCCTCGATCTTTCGCGATGGCTATCGCCGATACACCGCCTTCCTGCTTGTCGTTAACGTCCGCTCCGCATTCGATGAAGAGCTCGATAATCTCCCGGTTATCATCATGAAAAGACAGGTATGGCCGTTGCTGTCGACCATGTTCGGTGCTGCACCGTGCTCTTCGCGTGGAGAATCGCTGAACTCATCCCGGTCGGATTGGCCCCCCTTACTTCGACATCCATCTTTGTTTCCCTTCTTCTTGAATTCGTCTAAGGATTACTTCCTTCCTGCTTATGAGAGTGCCGTCCGACTTCCAAGCAATTATGCTAGACAAGGGCCTCTTTCCATTCCAAAATAAAAGCACCGTTGCTCTCAACGAGAATATGCGGATGGAAACGGGGACGAGACGATGAAGTTCATTCGGATTCGCATGAAGATTTTCCTGGCCATGATCGCGGCGACGGCCGTTCCGCTCGGCATCACGTCCACTATTATTTTCTACCAAGTTTCGCGCAGCATCGACGACGACCAGGCCTTCGCCAAGATCCGGGTGGAGCAGGATATCAAGGACCGGATCGAGGGATTCTTCGAGGATCTTAATGAAACCGCTTACCAAATTTATTCGAATTCCGATCTGATCGAGACGATCGCGCTCGACAAAGAGTTTCAGACCGAAAGCCGAACGTACGACACGGTGAAGGACATCGAGCAATTCTTCTTCGACGTATATTACCAATCCCGCGTGAAAGACATCATGGGCATGTACCTGCTCCGCAATAACGGCGAGCTGCTCGGCAACTTTTTTCCCACCCTCCATCCGAGTTACGAACAAGCCTACTACGACGATTTGCTTGCCCGGGTCCGAAACAATGGGTACCGACCGCTCATGTTGATCCATTATAAAAGCGAGTACGGCGAGCCGGCCATCCAATTCCTCTACCCCGTGCGATATCGCGGCGCGCCGAGCGGCCTGCTCGTGATCGATCTCAAGGAGAAAACGTTCCGTCAGCAGATTGAGCGGTATAACGCGTTCTACCGGGGCGAGGTCGCTCTTCTGTCGTCCGGCGGCGTCGCGCTGTACGATACCGATCCGGCCAAGGTCGGCCAAGCGCTGCCGCCGGCTTCGCCCGCAGACCATCGAACCGTCCAGATCAAGACGACGTTGGACAAGTCGGGTTGGACGCTCCTGTACCGCTACCAGATCGATCCGGAGCAAATCCTGTACCGCAATCTGGCCGCGGCGATGATCGGCGTCGCCGCGCTGCTCGCGATCTTCCTCTCGCTCGGACTCAGCTTCAATATCACGAAGCCGATCGTCCATCTCCACCGGAACATGGGCCGGATCCAAATCGGCGACTATGACGCGCGGGTAGACGTGAAGACGCAGGACGAGATCGGGTTCCTCGGCAACCAGTTCAACCGGATGGCCGAGCAAATCCAGCGGTTGGTCGAGCACGACCTGAAGCTGCGGCTGATGAACCAGGAGACGCAGATCAAAGCGCTGCAGGCGCAGATCTCGCCGCATTTCCTGTTCAACACGCTGCAAATGATGGCGGGTATCGCGGAGTTCAACCGGGTGCCGGACCTTAAGATGATCTGCCAATCGCTCAGCAACATGTACCGGTACAACATGGACATCGACCGCGAATGGGTCCGCCTGCGCGACGAAATCATGCACATCCGCAATTATTTGGCGATCATCAACAAGCGCTACGCCGGCGCGATCCGCTTCCGCCTCCATACCGAACCTGGCGCTTCCGATTGGCGGATTCCGAAGCTGATCCTTCAGCCGATCGTGGAGAATGCCGTCGAGCACGGACTGATCCCCGGATCCCGCAAGCGTAAGCTGCTTCGCATGTCCGTGCGCGCAGACCGGGCGAACGGCATGCTGACGATCCACATCCTGGATAACGGCGCCGGGATAGAGGATGCCGCATCCCTCGCGCTGGATTCCGGGCTCGAGCCGCACGCAACGGCGGTGCAGCGGGCACAGCAGGACGAGCAGGCCTCCATCGGGCTCGCCAATGTCCACGCCCGGATCCGGCTCATCTGCGGCCCGTCTTGCGGCTTGCGCCTGACGAGCCGCCGCGGCGTCGGCACCTGCGTCACGTTCACTCTTCCCCTGAAGGAGGCAGACGAATGATCAAGGTCATTATCGCGGACGATGAATCGACCGTACATGAACAGCTTCGGCTGCTCATCCCATGGGATGAGCTCGGTTGGGAGATCGCCGGCCATGCCTACAACGGAGACGAGGCGCGTCAGCTTGTGGAAGCGTTTCGCCCCCATCTCGTCATCACCGATATCCGAATGCCGCTGATGGACGGCCTGTCGTTCATGAAATGGCTGGAGCAATCCGGCCTGAATGCCAAAGTGATCGTGCTCAGCGGTTACGGGGATTTCGAATACTCCCGGTCGGCTTTCCTGCTCGGGGCGTACGATTATTTGCTGAAGCCGATCCAGGAAGCCGAGCTTCTGATGGCGCTGAGCAAGGCCGTGGAGCAGATCCGCCGGGATTCCCGCACGATGGCCGACCGGATCAACGACAAGGCCGTGCTCAACCAAGGGCTGACTTTGATGCGGGACGAATTCTTCTCCCGGATTGTCGGGGATACGACCCTGGAAGAGAACGAGATGATCGTTCGCGCCGAACAGCTGCTCCTCACGCTGCCTGACGAAGGATACGCCGCCGTGCTGGTTCATTTTCCCGATCTCGACGAACACGTCTACCAGCGCTACGACGGCGACCGCGGCTTGTTCTATTTCGCCGTGCGCAACGTCATGCACGAGATGCTTGGCCCCGCCTCCGTCGTCTATCGCAATCTGCACCGGACATCCGAATTCGTGTTCCTGTACCCCGGGACGCCGCGTTCTGCCCGCGATTTGGAGGATCGTCTGAAGCGGCTCCGCCTGTCGCTCGGCCAATACGTCAAGGCCCAGGCGATGATCGGCGTCAGCGGCTGGAAGCAGCGGCCGGGCAAGCTTCCCGCGGCTTACGCGGAAGCGGCGCATGCCTTGGAGACGATTCCGCTGAGCTTCGAGCACCCGATCGCGTTTTACGGCAAGCCCATCTCTTCCCCTCAACCCGCGGACAGCGGCAGCGCCGGAATGGACGAGATCGTTGTCCTGACCGACACGCTGCTCACCACCGGCGGGCTACGCGAGGGCGAACGGCTGCTCGGCAAGCTGGAGTCGTTCCTCGGGCGGGCCGCGGCTCAGCTGACCGTCGCCGAATGGCGGAAGGCCGTCTCGACGCTCATCGGCAAGCTGGAGCACCGGGCCTCCGGCGAAGAGACGCTGCTGCTCGTCCATGAAGCCCGGCTGGGCGCGCAAGAGCTGAGGATTAGCCAGGTGAACGATTTACTCCGCAAAATGTTCGAAACGATCCTCCAAGGCGCGACGGGAGAGCCGAAGGCCAAGAGCGGGAAGCAGCTCGTGGACACGATCAAGGCCTACATCGACTCGCATTACCGTACCGTTTCGCTGGAAGAGATCGCCTCGACGTTCTATTTGAACAAGAATTATTTCTGCTCGCTGTTCAAGGGCGTGACCGGCGAGAGCTTCATGGAATATTTGACCGGACGGCGAATGGAGCAGGCGAAGCGGCTGCTCGCGGAAAGCGAGCTCAAGACGTACGAGATCGCGGACCGGGTCGGATACGGCGACCAGCGCTATTTCAGCCAGGTGTTCCGGAAGCATGCAGGCTGTCAGCCTACCCAGTACCGGCAGAGGATTCGAGCCTCGGAGAAACCTTAATATTTTGAACAAGGTGCTGAAGATTGCGTCATACCGGCTCATGCGGGGTTCCTTATACAATGGAAATGCAACCACCACAAGACAAGGAGAGGGGCTACACCATGAAGTTAAAAGCAATCTCCGGCATCCTCGCGATGGCGCTCATTCTGACGCTGCTGGCAGCTTGCGGCAGCAAGGGATCGAGCGAGAACGGTTCCTCCGCGAGCCCAAGCGCATCGGAATCCGCATCGGCTTCGGCGAGCGCGTCCGAATCGGCCGGCAGCGGCGACTCGGGCAAACCGATCACCCTGAACATGTGGGCCGCGCTCGACAGCACGGAAGCCGGCAAGAAGACGCTGGCTAAGATCGAAGCGTTCAACAACCTGCAGAAGGACGTGCAAGTGAACGTCCAAATCATCAGCTACGACGTCATGCACGACAAGCTGATCGCGGCCATCAACGCCGGCGACGCGCCGGATCTGACCTGGGGCCTAAGCGAATGGTTCGGGGAACTGAACAAAATGGACGCGTTGGCGGACATGACCCCTTATATCGACAAATGGGAAGACAAATCGAAAATCTTCCCGAACGTCCTGGACGCGGTCACCGTCGACGGCAAAGTGAAGGCGCTTCCGAACTACCTCGGAATCCGCGCGCTGCTGTACCACAAGGATATACTGGCACAAGCAGGCTACAACGCGCCCCCGAAAACATGGGATGAGCTGCTGAAGATGGCTTCGGTCATCAAGGAGAAGACGGGCAAGGAAGCGTTCGGCATCGCCGGCAAAGGCGTTCGCTCTCCACAGGAACTCATGATGTATTTGGCCCAGAATGGCCTTACGGTCGCGGACCGGCAAGCCGACGGCAAATACAAGAATACGTGGGCGGACAATCCGGACCAGCTGAAGAAAGCGGCAGAGGTATTCAAATTCTACCAAGATCTGCTGGCGACGAAGACGATCAAGTCCGACGCCAAGACGTGGGGATGGGAAGAGGAAGACCAGAACTTCGCGCTCGGCCAATATGCGATGGTCGTCAACGGCCCGTGGATGGAAGGCCGCGCGAAGGATAATCCCGATACGATGAAGGACGTGGAGATCGCCGCTCCGATTTACAGCGAGAAGCCGGCCACGTTCCTGGAAGTCGCGATGCTGTTCCCGTTCAAGTCGGATCACCCGGACGCGACTTGGAAGCTGGCTTCCTACCTGATCGGCAAGGACTACCAAACCGAGATCAACTATGCCGGCAACTCCCCGCGTTCCGATGTCCAAGCGACGAACAAGTGGGGCAAGGATTTCCTCGCCCTCGCGCCGCAAGGTCAAGTATTCCCGCCGGTATCGCTCAGCGGAATCACGACCGCGCTGGAAGATTCCCTCGCCCGGGCGATGCTGAAGAACGACAAGCCGGAGGTCGTAGCACAATGGCTGTCCGATGCCATCAACGAGAGCTTGAGGAAAACGGGAGAACTTAGCGGAAGCTGATTGCAGGGATTAACAGACCAGTCCGGAAGCGCGGACGATCCGCGTTTCCGGACTCGCCTCCTTCTTGGCATCCCGCGGAAAAAGTGGTGAGAGACATGCACAGGGCCGAAACGGAAAAGCGCCCGCTCCCGGCCATCCGGCTGCGGAGCTCGATCAGCCCGAGAGAGAAACGGTTCAAACGAATCGCGTACTTGTACATCCTGCCTGCCGTCGTGTTCTTTATTCTGTTGAACGCTTACCCGCTGATCACCGTCTTGTGGGACAGCTTTCAATTCAAGTCGCTCGTGAACAAGACGCTCACCGGCTTCGCCGGACTGGCGAATTACCGGGAGGTTGTCCACAACGAATATTTCCGTACCGCGCTTTGGAATACTGTGGTATGGACCGTGTTGTCCGTCGCCGGCGAATATCTTTTCGGGATCATCACCGCTCTCGCGCTGAATCAGAATGTCAAGGGACGCACGCTGTTCCGCGCCTTCATCATCGTGCCATGGGTCGTGCCGATCCTCATTGCCGGCCTGACCTGGACGTGGATGCTGACGCCGGATTACGGCGTGATCAACCTCTGGCTGGTCAAGCTGGGCCTGCTCAAGGAGCCTTATTACTGGCTCGGGGAACTGAATACCGCCCTGCTGACGGTCGTTTTCGTCAATATATGGCGGAGCTTCCCCTTCTACACGATCAGCCTGCTCGCCGCCTTGCAATCCGTGTCGCGCGATATCATCGAGGCGGCCGCCATCGACGGCGCCGGCATCCGCACGCGGTTCTGGCGGATCGTGATGCCCCAGCTGAAGACCGTGTCCCTGACGATTATTTTCATCCATGTCATCTGGACGGCGATCAACTTCGATTTCATCTTCATCATGACGGAAGGCGGGCCGCTTCATTCTTCGGAGACGCTGCCCATCATGATCTACCGCTACGCCATGGAGGAATACAACTTCGGCAATGCCTCCGCGCTCGCATCGATGATGCTCGGCTTCATGATGAGCGGATTTATCCTATACTACCTGATCAGCGTCAGGAAGAACCGGGGGTGAGCGGATGCTGATGAGCCGCGGCAAACGACGTTTCCTGACGATCGCGACCTACGTGATTCTGGTCGGTTTTTCGACCTACTGCCTGTTTCCATTTCTGTGGATGGTCGTCACCTCCCTGAAGCCGACGGACCTGATCCGGTCGACGAATCCGAGCTTCTGGGTCCCCCATCCGACGTTCGAACATTACGACAACGTGCTCACTCGCTCGTCCTTTCTCACGTTTTTCAAGAACAGCATGGTCATTAGCGTGACCGTGACGCTGGCCGCCCTGCTCGTCTCGATCTTCGCGGGCTACACGCTGAGCCGGTTCATGCGGTTCCACGGTATCAAAGCCGTCAGCTTCGCGATGCTGCTGTCGCAGATGATTCCCGGCGTGCTGCTGCTGATTCCGCTGTATCTGACGATGAAGAACCTGCATTTACTGAATACGTCTTGGTCGCTGATTCTCGCGTATACAACGTTCACGGTCCCGCTCTGTACCTTCATGATGAAGAGCTTCTTCGACTCCGTGCCGCTCGAAATGGAAGAGTCCGCGGAAATCGACGGGTGTTCGAGAACCGGGATCATTTTCCGAATCCTGATGCCGGTCTCGCTGCCCAGCCTGGTCTCCACGTCGCTGTTCGCCTTCCTGAACGCCTGGAACGAGTTCCTGTTCGGCTTCGTCTTCATCAACGATGAAGCGAAGCGGACGCTGACGCCCGGGATCAGCCTGTTCCGGGGCCAATTCCAGACCGACTGGGGTTCCCTCATGTCCGCTTCGGTGCTGTGCGTTATTCCGGTCGTCCTCATCTTCGTGTTCCTGCAGCGGTTTCTGATCGAGGGGATGACGGCGGGGGCCGTGAAGGGGTAATGGAGCGGCTGAATAAAAGGCCAAACTTACTGCGATTTGAGAGCTGATTCGTTGGAGTCAGCTCTTTTTTATTTTGGCTTAGGTGATGGCCACCGCGTATTCGTCTCCTAGCAAGATTGATTTTCTCCCCCCATAATCTGGAGAAATGAAACACGGCAACATTTCGGCTTGCCCTTCGTCTATTATGTAGACACACATTTCTCAACGGAATGGGAGAAGTTAAATGAATCCGAAAAGAATTTGGTGGATCGGGTTGTCTATTTTAATGCTATCCGCTTGCGGGAATCGACCTGATCTCGTTGCCTCCAAAGTCGAAAGGAATCAAGATGCTCCTTCCTCACAAACACAGCAATCGGACCCCATCTTGGAATTCCAGAGAGAAGTGATTCCGATTGTAGAGTCTGCCGTGCACGCGCAATTTCCGAAGGCAGACTACGGAGATGCATTCTTTGCGCAAGCCGATTATTACTATGATAACGATAATCTTAAGGTTGTTTTCCTGGTCGATAAAGAACATACGAAAGAAATGACAGCCATCCGCAAGGAGTTGGAAGATAAGCTTCGCGATAAAGTCGTATTTAAGAAAGCAAAGTACAACCCAAAATTCCTTCAAGATACGGCAAAGGAAGTTAGCGATTACTTATTCTCCAAAACACTCAGCGGATACAATAGCAATTCCTCACACAGTGTTGGATACAACACCAAGGAAGAAGCAATCGAGATCAAAGGCAAATTCAACGATGAACAAATCGCCGACCTCAAGCAACACTTTAATGCGGATATGTTGAAAATCACGAATGAAGAATTTCATTCAGGTTTTTAAGCGAGTACGATAACCAGGATTGACGTCCAAGTCGGCATTCTCGATGCCTCTCTGGATGGTCGTGACTTCCCTGAGGCCGACTTCTGAATTTCAGCTACTTTGGCGGTTGACATAAAAAGGAAGGCAGCATATAATGAGGATGTAAGCAATCACTTGCATTTGTGATCGGTTGTTCGCTAGGGCTATGTCCCCCTGGCACTTTTTATTGCCAATGGTGCAAGTAAGTACTTGCATTATAGCCGCGCTGTTGTTACAACAAACAAATTTTAAAAGGAGTTGGGAACATGAGGTTGGAAGGCAGAACCGCAGAAGGATTTCCTTATGAGAAGAAGCGTCGGCAGGTTTTAGGGTTGGAGATGGCGTATGTGGAGGTTGGTAGCGGGGATCCGATCGTTTTCCTGCATGGCAATCCCTCCTCCTCCTATCTATGGCGAAACATTATTCCGTATGCACAACAGCATGGACGCTGCATTGCTCCTGATCTTATCGGCATGGGAGACTCGGCGAAACTCCCGGACAGCGGTCCAGGCTCTTACACTTTTGTAGAGCATAGACGTTATCTGGATGAACTTCTGGATCAACTTGGCGTAAAGCAAAACATTGTTTTCGTGGTGCACGATTGGGGCTCGGCTCTCGGCTTCGATTGGGCGCGCCGCCATCCCAACGCGGTGAAAGGCATTGTCTACATGGAGGCGATTATCCAATCACGAAGTTGGAACGAGATACCGGAGACCGGACGCAAAATCTTTCAGAAACTTCGGTCCCCGGAAGGTGAACAAATGGTGTTGGAACAAAACTCCTTCATTGAAGTCAATCTTCCGATGACCATCATTCGCAAGTTATCGGAAGAAGAAACGGCTCAATATCGTCGACCTTTTGCAGAGCCAGGCGAAGCTCGTCGGCCAACATTAACCTGGGCGCGTCAGCTTCCGTTTGATGGAGAGCCGGCGGATGTGTCTGAAATCGTTGCTGCTTACGGAGATTGGTTGGCACAAAGTCCCGTTCCCAAGCTCTTCATTCGAAGCGAGCCAGGCATGATGCCGCAATCGCACGTTGATTTTTGCCGCACCTGGCGTTCACAAACTGAGGTCGCAGTGAAGGGGCTCCACTATCCCCAGGAAGATGCTCCGGATGATGTTGGTGCTGCCCTTGCGGCTTGGCTGAAAGATCTGAAATAGGTCTCACTATGGCGAGGGATCAGGTTGGGCATTTAAACTTTCCAAATTTTTCCGCATCTGCGACAGCACATTCTCAAGAACCCGGCGTTCTTCTGCGCTGACATTGGCAAGCACTTCCTTCATGAAGCGCTCTTTTACTTCCAGAGAAGATCCGATCTGTTCACGCCCATGATCGGTTAAGCAAACAAGTATGATGCGATTGTCCTCAGACTTCCTTCTTCTTAATACCATGCCGCCCGCTTCAAGCTGTTTGACATGTCTTGTGATGGCTGCACTATCGATATTCACCTTCTTTTGAAGGTCGCTTTGACTGATCTCGTCAACTTGATAGAGCACGGAGAGTATTTCCAAGCGGGTTTGGCTGGCACCTGTGCTTGCTTCGAACTTCGTGCCAATCATTTTGTTTACCCAATACAGTTGAAGAAAAATCCCAGCTTCTTGTGAATAACGCGTATTCATTAACCATCCCCTCTTTCCTTTTTGCATAAGTCCTTTTGCAAAATTATTGACGTATCAACCATTGATCATTCAATCATATACAACTTCATTTCTTCTTTACAAGTCCATTTCTGCTTTATTGTGGTCGGCCAACCTACCGTGCCGCTCAACGGGATCGCGACACGGTATCAATTGCCCTTGGCCATCAGCCGCGGCTTACCTCAGCAATGCATCCCCGTGGCCTTTGATTATCTCCACTCCACAATCTCCTCGAGACGCTGTCTAGCTTTCGGACGTTTGGGATCCTCTTGCCGATAGCCGAAAGCGGCCATACAGGCTGCGCCGAAATCGTTGCCGTTCATGATGCCTTCCTTGTGTAAAATAGAGATCACCCTCTGTGGATCAAAGCCTTCGATCGGACAAGAATCAATTCCGATTTGAGCCGCGGCTGTCATCATATTTCCCAATGCGATATAGGCTTGTTTGCTTGCCCATTCAAAAATAAGACGGTCATTATCTTCAAGTCTGGTTTCGACAAAGGATTTATAGATCTTAGAAACGAATTGTACAGTTTCTTCAGGCATATGCTGGATTTCTTTCATCATCTTCATAACGTGATCCGAATCATGCCTTAGACCTGCTTCTCCTCTGGCCAATATAATGACGAAATGGCTCGCAGTGGGCAGTTGTCCTTGAGCGCCGACGCAAGCTGGTCTTAATTTTTCGCGAAGCGCGGCATCCTGAACGACAACAAACCTCCAAGGCTCGAGACCAAAGGAGCTCGGCGATAATCTTCCGGTCTCCAAAATAAAACGAAAATCATCATCCGAAATCTTCTTGTGGGCATCAAATACCTTGCAAGCATGTCTGAACCGGTAAGCTTTTAAAATTTCTTGTTTTTTATTTTCCGTGATCATGCGAAATCAACCTTTCATTTCGGTTTTTTCGTTCCTGAAGCAATAAGGCTTCTGTCTCGCTTTCCCTCCTCGTTGCGTAGTCGATGATACCCTAACAATTGATACATCAATTATTGATGTATCAATTGTTGATATCTCAATTATATGCAGCACATCTTTTTTTGCAAGCCGCTTCTTTACTTTTGGGATAACTTCGCGGCTGGAACTCCCCTAGAAAGCGAAAAAGAAGCAATCCCACCAGCCCTTGTTAAGCGGAGGGGTTGCTTCTTTTACAATTGAGCTTTCGCATCACACCAACCATTCCCGGTAACACCCGTTCCCGATGATGCCGGCCGGCGTTCCCAGGATTTCGGCAATGCGCTTGATGACGCTTCCATGCGTAACAACGAGAACCGTGCGGCCGCCATAGGCTTGACGAAGCCAATCCAGTCCGGACTGGATTCGTTCCGTAACCGTTTGAAGCGGCTCGATGCCGTACGAAGAATCGCGAATTCGTTCCACGTCGGGGATCCCGCAGCGGAGACGGATTTCGCAGGCCGTCAGACCCTCTAGTTGGCCGAACGAACGCTCGCGGAACCAAGCACTCTCCGTTACGGGAACTCCGAGCAGCTCTCCGCACAGCTCAGCGGATTGCCGAGCCCGCCGAAGCGGACTCGTCACGATCCCCGCAAACGGTTGACGGCATTCGTCTTTCAACCGGCCGCATACGGCGCGGATTTGGGCCATCCCCGCCTCGGTAAGCGGAACGTCCTTCGTCCCTTGAATCCGACGTTCCGCGTTCCAGGTGGTTTCCCCATGACGAAGAAAGAGGACGCGGCAACCGTTCACCTGCTCTCACTATCCAGTTCAAGCAGCCATGTCGTTTTGTCGGCGTAACCGGTCCGCTTGGTTGCAGGCGGCTCTTCCGCCGGGTATCCGACGAAGAGGGTTCCGATCACTTTGCGGTTAGCCGGAGCCCCGATCAAACGATGCATCCGATCGTCATGGACGAGCCCGATTCCTCTCGTTCTCCATACGAAGCCGAGCCCCAGCTCGTCCGCGGCGAGCCACATCGAGTGAATGGCGCAGGCCGCCGCATATTCGTTATCCCTCGATGAATCGGGGTCGCCGGGAATGATATCCGAAGTCACGACAATCACGAGCGGCGTGCTCAGAAGCACCTTCAGCGACTCTTCCACCAAATGGGGCTTGGTCGGGAACCTCTCCCGAAGATACGCATGCGCGGCTTCCTCGTATTGCCGCTTCGCTTCCCCGCGGATCACGTAGAAATGCCAAGGCTCGCGCAGCCGGTCGTTCGGCGCCCAGGTCGCAGCCTCCAGCAGCGCGGCGATCTTGTCCTCCTCCACCGGCTCCGGCCGCAAGTTCCGTACGGCTCTGCGTTTTCGCAGCATTTCCCTCATCGACATCCGTCCCTCTCCTCTCGATAACGCGCGCACTTCGCGACGAAGCGTTCCGCCAGACCGGGCTCGGAGGCGAAATGGAAATGCGTATAGCCTGCGACCACGTTGCGGAACAAGACGCCTTCCTTCTTCAAACCGCGCATCCCCTTTGTTTCATAGGCATGAACGGGATTCGCCTCTCCCTCGGGCTCGAATACGGAATAATGAAACTCGTGCCCCTTCGCGCGATGATCAGGCCCAATGAAGAAGTTGCCTTCCGTTCCGGTTATTTCACGATAACCCAGCGCGGCCAGCTTCGTCTGCATCTTCACCCGGCCCGGAACAAGCCCGAGCATCGGGAACGTCCGGCCTTGCGTATCTTCGATTTCCCTGGTCAGGTACATGAACCCGCCGCATTCCGCGAGCGTCGGCAGTCCCGCTTCGATCCTGCCGCGGATGGACGCTTGGACTCGATCGTCGGCCGCCAGCTCGGCGGCGAACTGTTCGGGAAACCCTCCGCCGATGTACAGACCGTCCGCTTCCTCCGGCAGCGTCTCACCGGCAAGCGGCGAGAAATAGACAAGCTTCGCCCCGAAGGCCTCGAGCAGCTCCAAATTCTCGGGATAGTAGAAATGGAAAGCGGCGTCTTTGGCCACGGCGATCTTCGCTCGATACTCCGCAGAGCCGAAGCGAGGGGCGAATAACGTTTCTCCAGCTTCCACGGGGCCGGCTTCCGCAAGCCGCATCAGCAGGTCCAGGTCGCAGGTTGCCGATATGGCTTCGGCCAGCCTGTCGAACAACGGCTGAAGGTCCCCCCGTTCAATCGAAGGGACGAGCCCCAGATGCCTTTCCGGTATTTCGAAAGTCTCCTCCCGCTTCAAATGCCCGATGACCGGAATGCCGCACTCCTGCTCGATCGCCTCTTGCACGAGCCGGTAATGGTTGTCGCTGCCGATCCGGTTGGCGATGACGCCGGCGATGCGGACGCGGGGATCGAACATTTGAAAGCCCTTGACGATCGCCGCGGCGCTGCGCGCCATACTGTGGCAATTCACGACTAGCACGGCGGGGCCGTCGAGCAGAATGCCGATTTCCGCCGTGCTGCCTTCGTTCGTTCGCGGATTTTTCCCATCGTAATAGCCCATCACGCCCTCGATCACGGAAATATCCGCATCCTGGGCCGCGCGGTTGTAGATTTGTCTCATGACATCGGGCGGGAACATCCAGCTGTCCAAGTTGCGGGAGACTCTTCCGGTCGCCGCGGCATGGTAAGTCGGATCGATATAGTCCGGACCGCATTTGAACCCCTGCACCCGATAACCCTTCCGGCGAAGAGCGGCCATGAGTCCGATGGTGACGGTCGTTTTGCCCACGCCGCTCCCCGTCCCGGCCACGATGATCCTTCGATGCGGCATCCGGCAGGATCCTCCTTTCGCTCCGAAATGCTGAAAATGACTAGTGCCGGAAGAGTCCTACCGAAATCGTAACGTTGCCGGACTTCTTCTTGACCAGCGCCAACCGGTCCGCGCCCGTGTACAGCTTGGCGGCGGGCTCGCTGACGGCGTAGGCTCCGGTGTATTTGTACACCGTCTCCGACGGCTCCTCGACGGCGACGCCGTTCAACTGCTCCGGCGCATACGTGACCAGCGGCCAGCCGTACCGCGCGCAAACCTCGAGCAGTCCCGCTTCGTCCTTCTTGAGGTCGATCGTGCAGACGGCCTTCACGCTGCGGATGGAAAAGCCCAGCTCCCCGAGCGTATCCGCCATCACCGCTTCGATCTCCGAGGCCGGCGTTCCGCGGTTGCAGCCGATTCCGAGCGCGATGACCTTGGGGCGGTACAGAACCCCATTCGCCAGAATGGCTTCTTCTTCCGGCGACAGCAGGCGGTGGGTGACGACCAAGGCGGCGTCCGGGCCGGACGCCAGCGCTTCGGCCACCGATCCGAACGTGCGGATATGGCCCGGCAGCGGCGTATCGTACGGCCACCAGCCCCGTTCCCCGGATTCCTGCACGACCGCGATCCGCTCTTCGTTGACGACGGAAGCGCTGACCGGCGTCAGCTTGTCCGCCGATTCCCACTCCCAGCCGAACCGCCGGCCGAACAGGTCGACGGCGATCGTCTTCTGCACGTCGGAAGCGGTAGTAACCACCGCCCTGGCCCCGATGGCCGCGGCCACCTCCTGCGTCAGCTCGTTCGCCCCGCCGAGATGGCCCGACAGCACGCTGATGACGTGCTCCCCTTTATCGTCGATCACCACGATGCCAGGGTCCGTTTTCTTATCCTGAAGCAGAGGGGCGATCATCCGGACGACCGCGCCCAGCGAGATGATGCAGATGATGCCTTTGTAAGCCGGAAACAAAGCGGGAAAGAGCAGCCGGACGCTTCCTTCGAACAGCCGGAAACCCCGCGCTTCTTCATCCCCCTTGGCAAACTTGCTCATATAGTACAGATCCGAATGCGAAAACGAGCTTCCCAGCTTCCGCGCCAATTCGACCCCATGCTTCGTGATCGCAATGACGGCCACGTCGCCACGCGGCTTAATTTCCGGAACGATCCCTTCCTCCAGCCGGATCATGGCTTCACTCCCTTGCGGAACCGGTGGGTGAACGCCTTGTCGTACAGCTTGGAGCGGTATTGCTCGTTCGCGTGAATGTCCGGATCGAGCGCCCAGCCCGCCAGAATCATCGCATGGGAGCGAATGCCGTTCTTGCGCATGTCCTCGTCGAGGTTCGCCAGCGTCGTGCGCACGATCACCTGATCGGGCCAAGTCGCCCGCTGCACGACCGCCACCGGCGTCTCGTCGCTCCAGCCCGCCTCCCGCAGCTCGGCCGCTACCTTTTTCGTTAGCGTGGCGCTTAGGAACAAGGCGATCGTGCAATGGTGCGAAGCCAAGTCCTTCAGCTGCTCCAGCTCCGGCACGGGCGTGCGGCCTTCCGCGCGGGTGAGGATCAGCGTCTGGGTCAGCTCCGGAATGGTCAGCTCCGCGCCGACAGCCGCCGCCGAGGCGAAGACGGAGCTGACGCCGGGGACGATCTCGCAGCCGATCCCTTCCTTCTTCAGCAGCGCGATCTGCTCCATGGTCGCTCCGAAAACCGCCGGATCCCCGGTGTGAACGCGCGCCACCAGCTTGCCTTCCTTGACCCGGTCCGCCATGAGGCGGACCATTGCCTCCAGGTCCATCCCCGCGCTTCTGACGATTTCCGCCTCCGGCTTGGCGCGGGCGATCAGCTCGTCGTTCACGAGCGAATCGGTGTAAAGCACGACGTCCGCCTGCTGCAGGATGCGCAAGCCTTTCACCGTAATGAGATCGGGATCGCCCGGCCCGGCTCCGATGATGTAAATTTTCATTTTCTCACCACCATGAGCGTCAAATATTCCAGCTCCCGTCCTTGCAGCTCTTCGACATTCCGCCAGATCGACTCTTCCGGGGACGTCACCTTGGTCAGCACGGACGCCTTGCCGACCAACCGCAAATCGCGGAGGACGGACAGCATCAGATCGATCACCTTCGCCACTTTGATGAACACGACGCAGTCGTGCTCCTCGATCGCTTTGCGCATCGCGTCGTAATCGTCCGTCGCCGGCACGATCGCGACCTGCTCGTCTCCGTCGGCCAGCGGAACGCCGAGCCGGGCGGCGGAGGCGTTGACGGAGGAAATGCCGGGAACGGCCACCGAACGCACCTCCGGATGGCGTTCCTGCATCAGTCTCATGAGATGGATATAAGTGCTGTAGATCATCGGATCGCCTTCCGTCACGAAGGCGACGTCCTTGCCTTGGCTCAAATGCTCCCAAACCGCCCGGACCGTCTTGTCCCACTGCTTCTCCAGCGCTTCCCGGTCCTTCGTCATCGGGAACGTCAGGCCGATCATCTCTTTCTCCTGCGTGTTCACGTACAGCTCCGCAATGGTCAGGGCGTAGCTCTTGGCGCCCATCTTCTTGCGGGGATAGGCGATCACCGGACTTTCCTTCATGATCCGGAAAGCTTTGACGGTAATGAGCTCCGGGTCCCCGGGTCCGACACCCAGCCCGTACAACGTTCCCAACCGGTTTTCCGCGTCAGTCACTGCCGTTCTCCTCCTCCTCTCCGCTCTCTTCCTTGCGCCATGCGGTCACGATGTAGACCGGATTAAGCCCTTCGAACCGCGTCATGTCCAGGATGGGCTTGCTCCGCGCCGCCTGGAGAAGCGTGACGTCCGTCTCGAAGCCTTCCTCGGCCATCGCCCGCGTCGCTTCATACAGCGTCTCGATCGTCGACGCGTTCAGCACGATCCGGCCTCCAGGCTTTAACCGGCCGCAGCATTGCTGAAGCAGCTCGCGCAGCTCGCCTCCGCTGCCGCCGATGAAGACGGCGTCCGGGTCGGGGAAACGTTCCAGCCCCTGCGGCGCTTTGCCGTGGACGAACGTAATGTCCGCGCGGAATTTCCGCATGTTCTCCAGGGCGTTCTGCAAATCCCCCTCGTTCTTCTCGATGCCGAATACCGCTCCGTCTCTCGCCAGCTTGGCCGCCTCGATCGCGACGGAGCCGGTGCACGTCCCGATGTCCCACACCGTGCTGTCCGGCTTCAGCTGAAGCCGGGCGAGGCTCAGCACCCGGACTTCCCGCTTCGTAATCAAGCCCTTGTCCGGCTTGCGCTGGGCGAACTGATGGTCGGGGATGCCAAGCGGCCAGAACGGAGAGTCGCCCTGCTTGCGCAAGATGACGACGTTCAGCGGCGAGAATTGCCCGTCCTGCAGCTCCTCCAAGTCGTACCAGCCGGTCTTCTCCTCCGCCCCGCCGAGATTTTCCGCCACGAACGCCCGATACTCCCGCATGCCGAAAGAAAGCAAATACCGGGCAATCGCGGCGGGATCGTTCGCCTGGTCCGTCAGCAGAGCCACCTTCTCCTTGCCGTCGATCCGCTGCGCGAGCCCCTTCATATCCCGGCCGTGCACGCTCGTTAAATAAGCGTCCTGCCAGCTTTCTCCCATTCGGGCGAAGGCCAGCTGGACGGAACTTAGGCTCGGGTATACGTCCGCATCCAGCTTGCTCGCCAAATACCCGCCGATGCCGTAAAACAACGGATCCCCCGACGCCAGAACGACCGTGCGGCGCTTCTCAGAACGCAGCTTCGACGCCAGCTCCGCAAGGCCGCCTCTGATCGCCATCTTCTCTCCCGCGTATTCGGGAAAAAAGCCCAGCTGCCGTTCCCCGCCGACCAGCAGCTCGCACCGCTCGATCCATTCCGCATACAGCGGCGGCAGACCGGTCCGGCCGTCATCCCCGATGCCGACGATTTTGACGTTCTTCTCCACCAGCTCTCCTCCCCGCGTTACCCTTGCAAGCCAGCCCGTCCGAGCATAGCTCCCTTCATCGAAATCAGGATCGTCTCGATCTCCATGCCGTCCCCCGTTTCCCGCAAGCCGGCCCGGCAGCAGGCCTCGCACAGCTTCTGGAAAAAGAGGGCGTTGCCCCGTTCCTGCATCATGTCCCCGACCTGCGCGGCGGTGTTGGCCCGGCGGATTTCCTCCACTTCCATAGGAGCGGCGCCGGCCTCCTCCGCCACCTGCGCCAGGAAGCCGAAATCGACGGGAGCGCTCTTGGAATGCACCATCATGACGCCCTGCGCCACCTTGGAAAACTTGCCCATCATCCCGACCAGCGTCACTTTCTTCACGCCCTGCCTGCGGCATTGCAGCAACGAGAAACCGACGAAATCGCCCATCTCGACGAACGCTTCCTCCGGCAGCTCCGGGTACGTCTCCATGCCGAAATTCTCGCTTCGTCCCCCCGTCGACAGCACGAGATGCCCGCACCCGCACTTCACGGCCACGCGGATCGCCTGCGCCACGCTCGCTTTGTACGCCGCCGTGGAGAAGGGCACGACGATGCCGCGCGTGCCCAGGATCGAAATCCCGCCGATAATGCCCAGCCGGCCGTTCAGCGTCTTCTTGGCGATTTCTTCGCCGTCCGGAACGGAAACGATCACCCGGATCCCCCGTTCGATGTCGAATTCGTTCAGCACCGCTTGCACCGACTCGCGGATCATTTTGCGCGGGACCGGATTAATGGCCGCTTCTCCGACCGGGACCGGCAGCCCCGGTTTCGTCACCCGGCCGACGCCGATTCCGCCGTCCAGCACGATTCCCGGCTCCCCTGCCCACGAGACCTCGGCGATGATGCGCGCCCCATGGGTCGCGTCGGGGTCGTCGCCCGCGTCCTTGATCACTTCCGCCTCCGCGCGAGCCTCATCGAATTCGCAGCGCACGAGCCGGAAGGTCGCCTCCTCCCCGATCGGCAGCCGGATGGTCACTTCCTGCTGGGGCTCCTGGAGAATCAACGCCGTTAATGCCGCTTTGGCCGCGGCGGTCGCGCAGGAGCCGGTCGTGTAGCCGGTGCGAAGCGGTTTGCCGTCCGTCCCGCTCATCGTGGTTACCCCCGGCGCTCCGCGAGCAGGGAGATGGCGTTGACGGCCGCCACGGCAACGGGGCTCCCGCCTTTTCGCCCGATATTCGTGATGAAAGGCACGTCCAGCTTGGCCAGCTCCTCCTTCGACTCCGCCGCGGAGACGAAGCCGACCGGCACTCCGACGATCAAGCCCGGCTTGGCCTCTCCTTCCTTGACCAGCCGGATGAGCTCGAGCAAGGCGGTCGGCGCGTTGCCGATTGCGAAGATGCCGCCTTCCGCTTCCCGCACCGCTTTGCGGATCGATACGATCGCCCTCGTCGTGTTGAGCCGCTTCGCTTCCTCCATCACGTCGGGATCGGAAATGTAGACCCGAACGTCCCCGCCGAATTTCTCGATCCGCGGCTTGCTGATGCCGACCTGCACCATTTGCACGTCGGCGACGACGGTTCTTCCGCTCCGGACCGCCCGAATCCCGGCTTCAATCGCATCGCGATGGAAGACGAGGCTGCGGCCCAGCTCGAAATCGGCGGACGCGTGAATGACCCGCTGCACGACCGGATACTGCTCCGCCGTGAAGGGATGCTCCCCGAGCTCTTCGGTAATGATTTCGAAGCTCTTCTCCTCGATCTCCTGAGGTTGTACGGTCAAAGGCTTGAATTCCGTGCGAAAATCCATCCCGATCTCTCCCAGCTTACCGTTGTTGGGGCCGAAGCCATTCGTCCAGCTGTCCGACCACGCCGGCATAATCCGAAAACATTGTGCCGAATTCGATCTGCGGCCTGCCGATGACGATCGTCTCGATGCCCATTTCCATCGCGGCCTCCAGCTTCTCGTCGACCGCCCCGACTTTGCCGCTTTCTTTCGTTATCATTAGCGTTACCCCGAATTGGGAATAGAGCGCCTTGTTCAGCTCTTTCGAGAAGGGCCCCTGCATCGCAACGATATTCTTCTGCTCGATGCCGAGCTCTTCGCATTTCTCCATATTGTCTTTCCGCGGAAGCAT
The DNA here is from genome assembly GCF_019400745.1 of Cohnella sp. CFH 77786. Classification (GTDB taxonomy): domain Bacteria; phylum Bacillota; class Bacilli; order Paenibacillales; family Paenibacillaceae; genus Cohnella. Next base: position 191,126 of record NZ_WJIB01000010.1, read on the forward strand.
GCGGGCTACGAGCCTTGTATCGGGAAGAGGCAGCAGCTTCTCCGCGAAGATCTGCAGCGTCTTGCTGCCCGTCGTGAGCATGATCACGCCCCGCTTCGCCGCGGCCGCTTCCGCGGCTTGCGCGTAATCGTCGACGTAGATGACGCTGCCTTGCCCTTCGAACGAGACGTTCTCGCGCTCGTAGCGGATGTACGGCACGCCCGCTTCCTTCGCCGCCGCCATCGCGTTGCGGTGCGCTTCTTCGGCGAACGGATGGCTGGCGTCGACGACCGCCTCCATCCGTCGGCCGCGAATGAGCTCCGCCATCTCGGGCGCGGTCAATCGGCCGACCCGCACGGCGATCCCCGCTTCCTCCAGGCTTCTGGCCGCATTGTCGGTCACGACCGTCGCCAGAACCTCATGGCCCGCCTCCCGGATCCGCAGCGCGAGCTCGCGAGCGTCGCTGGTTCCGCACAGCATCAGAATCATCGTTATTCTCCCCGATTCAGCCCATGAACGTGAACGTGTTTGTGATCATGGCGGTCGTGATCATGGTCGTGATCATGGTCGTGATCATGGTCGTGATCATGGTCGTGATCATGGTCGTGGTCGTGATCATGGTTGTGATCGTGGCCGTGATCATGGACGTGGTCGTGATCATGGTGATGATGATCGTGGCTGTGGCTGTGATCATGATGATGGTGGTGATGGTGATGGTGATCGTGGGCGTGATCATGGTGATGGTGATCGTGGCCATGATCGTGGTCGTGATGGTGATGATGGTGATGATGGCCGCCATGCTCCATCGCGTGAAGCCGGAACTGGCACATGTCGCAGTTCATTTTCACTTCATCCCGCAGCGCCTCTTCCGCCCGCTCCAGCAAAATATGCTGCAGCTCGGGATGGAAGCCGAAGTATTCGGCCATCGAGAAGCGATGCTCCGGATAGCGCCTCGCGAAATCCTCCCTCATCTGCTCCATCCGTTTGATCAGGACGCCCGTAAACAGAAAATAGGGCAGCAGGATCACGTGTTTGGCCCCCAGCTTCAGGCAGCGCTCCACCCCTTCTTCCACCAGCGGGGACGTTACCCCGATGAAGGCGGTTTCGACCCATTTCACCTTCAACTTCTCCCACAGCAGGCGGGAAATCTTGAACAGATCGCTGTTCGCGTCGGAATCGCTGCTGCCCCGGCCCACGACCAGAAGGGCCGTATCTTCGGACAGCCCCTCCTCCGGATCGAACCCCGACTCCCGCAGGCGGGACGTCAGGATATCCAGCACCCGGTCGTGCACGCCGATCGGTCTGCCGTAGATGAATTCCACGTCGGGATAGAGCTCCCGCGCTTCGTCGATGGCCGCCGGAATATGCAGCTTGGCATGCCCTGCCGAGAACAGCGTAATCGGAACGACGGCAACCCTCGTCGCTCCGCGCGCGATGCTGCGGGCGAACCCTTGGGGCAGACCCGGCTCCTCGAATTCCAGGAAACAGGTTTCCACGATCGGTTCCGCCAGCCGGTCCGCGATCGAATGCACGAAAGCCCTTACCTCATCGTTGCCTTCCGGGTCCCTGCTCCCGTGTCCTACGAACAATACTGCATTCATCCGCATTCTCCCCTCTTTTAATCGCCGCAAACGGCATCCTCGATCACGAATGCCGGCACGTCCCGATGCCGGTACCCTTCGATTTCTTTCACTCTCTTGAAAAATTTATGGAACCGCTCGTTCGGGTGACCATCCAACGCATAGGCAGCGACAATCCGTTCGATCGTCTCCACCAGCCGCTCCGGCTCGATCCCTTCGGCCACCGGCTGCGCGGCGTGGGCGTTGCGCCCTACCGTTTTGCCGCCGAGAAAGAGATCGAACTTCTCTCTGCGGTAGACGATTCCGATGTCCTCGTGAACCGCGCCGTAACAAGCCATTCCGCAGCCGTTAAACCCGATTCGCAGCTCTTTGGGCACCTTCATGCCGCCGAGCTTCCGCTGCAGCGTTTCCGCATAGGGAACGGATTCCCCTTTTTCCATGTTGCAGAAGTCGCATGCCTTGATCTGCACGACATCGCCGATCGGCGCCAGAGCGAAGCCTTCCTCGCGCAAGCGGGAAGCGAGCGCTTCCGGTTCGGACGTCGGAACGCGCACAATCAGGTGATGATGCGGCGAATATTCGATCGTGCCCTTGTCTCCGGCGATCTCGGCGAGCGCCAGCATCTGCCGGGCGGTGAACTGCTTGTTCGCAAGACCGGAGCTGAGCGCGAACTCCAGAATCGACTCCTGCCGGAACAACGGGGCCGCATACGCGGCATTGTCCGCGCCGGCGATGCCTTTGCTGCGCTCAACCAGCCTCAGCGCTTCCGCCGCCAGTTCGAACGGAGTGGCATGAATCGCCTTCATCGCGGAGGCAGCCGGCCGCTCCCGCGTCTCCGCTGATCCGGACCGATCCGCCCCCCCCGGCCATTCCGATCGTTCCTCAAGCTCCTCCGATTGCCCGTCTTCCGAATCCTCCCACAGGTAATCGTCATCGTCCGCGCCGTCGTCCCCCTGCTTCAGGGCCCAAGGCTCCGCCTCGCTTTGCAGCCGCTGATGCGGTTTCAAAGGCTGAACGTCCGCATCCAGCGTATATTTGCGCTGATAGCCCCGCGGCGTGATCATCAACCCGTCATAGATGCGGGTCGTCGAATTGCCGATGATCACGGTCGTCAGCATGCCGATGTCGTGCTCCAGCATGCCGCCGAGCGTGGAGAGCACCACGTTCTGACGATCGCGGTAAGCGCTTTTGACAATGCCGACGGGCGTATCGGGCGAACGGTGCTTCAGAAGAATGCGCTGCGTCTCTACGATTTGCCGGGTTCTTCTCCCGCTGCGGGGGTTATAGAGCGCGATGACGAAATCGGCTGACGCGGCCGCCTCCACCCGCTTGGCGATCAGTTCCCACGGAGTCAGATGGTCGCTTAGGCTGATCGTGCAAGCATCGTGCATTACCGGCGCGCCGAGAAGAGACGCCGCGGAGTTGATGGCCGAGATGCCGGGAATGATCTCTACCTGCACGCCGGTCTCTTGACGCCACCCTTTCTCCATCAGCACCTCGTAAACCAGACCCGCCATCCCGTACACGCCCGCGTCGCCGCTGGAAATGACGGCCACCTTTTTCCCCGCTTCGGCCTGCCTGACCGCCTCCTGAGCCCGGCTTACCTCCTCCGTCATCCCGGTTCTGACGATCTCCTGGTCCGTCAGCAGCTCCCGGATCAGATCGACGTAGGTGTTGTAGCCAATGACGACGTCGCTCTCCTCCAGCGCTTCGCGGGCCCGTTTGGTGATGTGCTCGAAGCTTCCCGGACCAAAACCGATGATGAGAAGCTTCCCCCTGGACTCCCTCATTCGAGCTCCTTCCTTCCTGCGGTTATACGCCGCCGAGAATCAAGGCGCCAAGCACCACGCTGTACACCCCGGTCACGAACCCGAGCGCGAGAAACAAGCTTTTCTTGAACCGGAGCAACCGGAACCCCCATGAAGCCGCAAAGGTAACAAGCGAAGTCGCCACCAGAAGTCCCACCGTGAAAAAGACGATTTGGACGGCCGCCGCAGCAATGTTGCTTAGACCTACCGTCGACGAGATAAGGGCGACCTGCGTAGGCGTCTCCGCTCCAATGCCGTGGATGATGCCGATGACGAACGCTCCGATGATACCGATTCGGGCCGCGTCCGTCGATTTTTTACGGCTTCCGTTTCTTCCGAACAAACGTCTCAAGCTCTGATAGACCATCTCGAAGCGGCTCACGTACTGATAATTTTCCCGTTGCTTGAAGATCGAGAATAAGATGAGAGCGCCCAGTACGAGAAGACTGGCCCCCACCAGCACCTCCATCGATTTGACGAAGCCCTCGGGAAGGTGCGTTCCGACCAGCACGGCGGCGATGCCGATCACGAGCACGATGGCGCCGTGTCCAAGCGCGTACATCAGCCCCATCAGCACCTGTTTGCGCTTATGCGTTTCTACCCCGACCATATCCGCGATCGCGGCGACATGATCCGAATCGAGCCCGTGCCGGAATCCCATCAAGATAAAGACCATAGGAAACATTAACCATTCCATGTGTTCGAATTCCCCGTTTCCGCTTTTTTTGAAGTCAACAAAAAAAGCACTTCCAACACAACGTGTTAGAAATGCTCCGCAAGAACAATCGCTTGAAGCCCGAAAATCGCCGCTGACAGCGATCGCCAAGTTCATTCGACCTGCCCGATCTCTAACACCTCCCTAAGTCCTCGTAGGTTAACAGTGTTGTTAAAACAGGCAGGTCTCCTGACTTGGAGCTTTATTCCGGCGTCTTCCCAAGTTTCCTCAGTGACATTATGCCGGAAAAAGGACCGATCTCCGCGATCGGCGGCTCCTTACAGTGGCGGGTCCGTGTCGGATTTTCACCGAACTTCCCTATTAAGCTGAATAGCATGACTGCGTCCAGTACGCTAAGCAGCACCTGTTTCCAAATATTCTGTTGTCGTATGTACTATATCATTCTGATTCAATGTATGTCCATGATGGAGATTTATTCCCATTGATCGAACGGGCAGCCGTTGACCCGTCTCCGACAGTCAGGGCGAGACGATCGCCGCGCAAGGAAATATATTCGATAGAATGGAGGTCGGTGGAGCGTTTCAGTCGATTCAGGAGCGATTGGTCCGCCTCGTTCGCATAAGCCTCCAAGTCGCCGGCCGGCCAACGGTCCATCTCCTCTTCGTCGACCGCTTCCACAACCACATAACTTTGCGGCCGCATAAACTTTTTTACGTCAAACAACTGGTGTGCTAATCCTTTGTGCCGTTGGCTTGGCGTTATAAAAATTTAGTCCGCTATGGCGATGCTCATCGTTGTACCAGCTAACAAATTGCATGACCCATTCACGCGTTTCTCTAACAACGTTGTTCCCTTCATCGGGCTTCCGTTATCCGAGTGAAGCACGAGCGGTTGCTGACGGATCACGCATTGCTCTCTACGCAAATCTTTATGAATCTGGCAAACAGTAGCTGTTGTCCCCGAGTTTCACTGGATCATTCTGTTCTCAAAAAGCCCAACCTGCAGTATGGCAGCTTACTCTTTATTAATTTGATCAATGGACAATGCCTCGTAATAGTTTTTTGCGGGTGCGGAAATTCTTATAACGGATGGTTTTGTATATTCTCCCGAAACCGGTTCGTGAACGACGATCTTGAGTTTATCGAAATCACCCGACATCCAAATCGAACCAAGCGACTGAAGCGTCGTATCTCCATTTGTTGTATTGGCATAGGTTAACCAACCCCAACCGTTCCTCATGACAACATCCATCAACCAATAAGTTTTTGTAAAGTCATATTTATCAATGATGAATTTACCATGAAATGTAGCATTTCGAAATAAAGGGCGGGATAAGGTCCCCTGTATTCGAATTGTCGTTGCTTGGGCAGTTAAAGGATCATCCTCAAGGTATTCAATCGCAGGATATTCAATGTCGATCGTTTTGGGGAAGTTATATAACAAAACAAATGCACCTGCAGCTATTAAAATGATGGATATCGTTGATAGCGTTAGCAGCAACTTTTTTTGTAATGTCAAGAGACTTCCCTCCATTCATCAATCCCTCTGATGAAAAAAATCGTGAAGAACGTCCAGCGAGATCAATCCTGTCGACCGTCGCTCTTCTTTGTGCGTATGGACTCAAGCAGGCATCTACTGATATCCAATCCAGACATCCACTTTTGTACATATATACGTTAATGATTGATTATTATCTGTTTCACCTTTGAGCAGATGCCGCCCTCTGCTCAACCATTTTTTTGTTACCACTACCCTTGATCATCGATCTTCCATGGGTACGCCATTCATCGAACGGGCAGGCGTCCCCCCGTCCCCGACACTTAAGGCGAGACGATCGCCGCGCAAGGAAACATATTCGATCGAATGGAGGTCGGTGGAGCGTTTCAGTCGATCCAGGAGCGTTTGGTCCGCATCGTTCGCGAAAGCCTCCAAGTCGCCGGCCGGCCAACGGTCCAACTCCTCTTCGTCGACTGCCTCCACAACCACATAGCTCGGCATGCCCCTGCTGTTCACGACATAACGGTCCGTTTCTTCCGATAAGGAATACCCTTCGGGAAGATGGATGGCCACATAAACACCACCCAAGTAACCGTACAGACCCTCACGCCTGCAAACCCATTTTCCCTTCGGAAGGATGCCGATCAGCCTGTCCTCTCCCCCCGAACCGGAAGGATACAGCGCGATGACGACATTCTGATGATAGAGGACTTCGCCCCCATCGCTCTCGTGTCTCGGATCTCCTTCCCGATAGCCCTCGCCCGGCTGGAAGAAATACAGGCGGTTAACGCCGGCACGGCCGCGCAGCGGAAGCGTAAGCTCCCATCGATGCTGCTCGTTGTCGAACTCCCTGACCCTCTCCCACATGCCGCCGATCGCGTATTTGTCCGTTCTGTACAGATAGCTGTGCAGAGGCTGATCCTCACTCCGGTTTTCCGGGTAAACCGCCCTCTTCAACTCTCTCGGCTTGCCTGAACGGTCTAACGCCACACGGCGAGTTTCTTCCTTGGCCGGATAGAACAGCAACCCGGCATACTCGACGCGTGCCAGCCGTTCGGGCAAATCAAAATCGCCGAATTGCACATAATCAAACGCCACATTCAGGTCGCAGGGAAGATCATGGGGGAGGCTTCTTGACCTTGCTCCCGCCCATGCCCCTCCCAAATAGTAATCCGCCCTAACCGCCCACAGATAATCGAGAAGTTCACGCACGTCATTCGTCGCTTCAGCGTCTTCCACCAACTCCAGGACGCAGGTAAACGCCTGGACCCAATGCCAGAACCACGGCAGCCCCCCGTATTCCGGCATCCCCTTCTCCCTCAACCGTTCGAGGATACGGGTCAAGCTGTCCCGACCGTCCTTGAACAGCCCGTCATCTTGAAATCGGTGCCCGTAAATCAGTTTGGCGGCCGTATATTTGGCTTCATGATGATTGTACAGCTGGATCGGGACGCGATAGAAGGAGCTGCAAAGCAGCGCTTCGAAAGTCCTCGTAAACTCGCGGTTTAACGAGTCAGGCATAACCGAACCGTACCGGCTGTGGAAATATACCATCAATAGGCCCATCAATTCCGCGGGCAACGGGTTTGGCTCTGCTTGAGCGGGCGAAGGCGCAAGGCCAAGCGGCCAGTGGCCGTACATCGCATCGTCCGGGTTCCGGTTCTGCAGCGACAGTACACCGTGCAATACCTCCCAGGCGGTATGCAGAGCTTTCTCCCGATCCCCCTGAAAAGGAATGCTCTCATCCAGAGCGGCGGCCGCCAAGTAAGAGGAATAGTAGAAATTGTTGCGGATATCTTCGTGAAACCAGAGCCCGCCTTCGAGATGGGGTTGGCTCCACACCTGATTAGCTGCTTTGCTTATCATTTCATTCAACCGTAGCCGGTAACTCATGGTTAGCCGCTCCTTTGATTTCTTCCTCACGCCCAAGAACACAGTTGGCGAACTTTTCTCATCCCAAGAAGTGGATACGTCCAACACGAATATTCCCGACGTCTTGGCGACGGCGTATTGAAAAGACCCTAGAGATTTCGCCCCCAAGGTTCGTCTTTGTCATGTTCAAACTTGCTAATCTTCAATTCATCTGTTTTATCTTTCGTTCGAATAGTGACCTTCATGTACTCTCTTTCAGGAAGATACGATACCAGTGCAGTTACTTCGTAGTTGTACGGCGGTTTCAGTAAATGTTCTAACTTTTCTCTATCATACCTGCTGGGGTAAAGTTTTTTTGCCTCTACTGCAAGCAGATTTTCAAAACTGTTTCTTTTATGTATCAGAATATCGGGGCGAATTCTGAGCTCACCTTTATCAGTTATAATTTCCTTGGGATTTGTGTAGTTCTTATTGTATTCAAGATCTACGTTGTAATCAGGACCTTCCTTATAGCTGCTCAGTAACGCTTTTTCTAAATACACACCAAGTCTATGATTAATGCACTCTTCCTTGACTTTGTTTGTTACTAAAAACAGGTCCTTTTCTATTAATTTTCTTATACTTCGTAGCAGAATTGATCGAATACCTTCATGATCCATCATTAATAGCGTCCCCAATTGTTTAGTGTCATTTATTATGAACCTAATAATTTTTTTACCTGCGTCTAGTGAGCTTTACACTCTTCTAAAGCAACGATTGATCCGTAGCATTTATAGCCTTCCGCAAGATGCCCTTTCGGACATCGATTGGTAATGGATCTTGGTGGTGAGCGAATGCCCAAGGGCTTACCTTCACTTCTTCACCCTTCTGCGTCAACGTCTCGATTATATCAGTCAAGGAGTTCAATGGATTCGAGCGGTCCTTGAGTAGCATTCGAGACAGTGTAAACAAATAGGATTGGGAGGCCCGTATAGGTAGTTTCAATTTATCCTTCGTGTATTCCAGTTGTTTCTCGTAACCAGTATGATGATCTATGACCCTCCAGCCCAGCCATTTCGATTGCAACCGATTCGTAAGTTTGGTATAAACGCCCGCATGCCATAAATCTACCGTTCTTGCAGATACATCAATATGGAATCCATCCGTGGGAAAATCCTCCGTCCATTCCGTGAGGTCGAACTCGGGATAGCCATAGGATCGACGAACAGAGTGCAGCATGTTCGGACCTTCCTGCAAATAACTTTCAACGCCCCCGGTCAGAGGAAAGAGGAGCAATTCTCCATCTTCGAAGCGAATGCTGCCAACCGTATCCGTCCAGTCCAATTGCTGTGGAGGCGCAAGACTTAAATCAGTACGATCGTCCTCTTCCGAGGCGATCACCTTTTCTACCGGGAACCCCACATAGGCCGCCAGATCCGCAATGCCATCATCTGCCCATTTGAGCTCCCAACCTGCCCAAACCTTCCGCATTAAACCCAGATAATGCTTTCTTAACGGGATGTCATCTCGAATGTCCTCTCCGCCGTAAAAAAGCAAGACCCGACGGTCCGCATCCATGACCACGCCACCCTCAGCCCAGATGTCGTTCAGCCAACCGGACTGATCCACTTGCACTTGTTTGCGGATGAAAGCTTCCGCATACTCCGGACCCCAAAATAGATCTATCGGCAATGTATTAGCGCACCAATGGTTGTAATATAAGTCATATCCGTTATCGGAACGAGGAATGATTAAGTTCGCCCTTTGCCCCATCGGTTTTCTCCCTTTATCAGAGATTTTCTCTATTATCATTCATCCCATTAAAAATATTGTTTCGGAGCCATGCGTGTTTCCTCGCTTTAGTTTTTTGACTCTTCTCTCCTTGCTATCGATTCCGTTCCAACTTATAGCGGCCGCCCAAGAAAAGGATCATGTTCCCGACCGGGATTACAACAAGTGCTTTTTTCAGGGATCTATCCTCCTAACCAGCAACGACTGAAAATGCGGTGCTCCTTCGCCCATGCTCACGGTATGAAAGTCCGCCATCCGGAATACGCGCTGAAACACGTCCACAACCGCTCTATCCTCGTACATGGAGAAAAACCGCTTGGGCTCGTAGGAATCCTTTTCCCAAATTCCTTCCGAATCTTCCCCGCCATATACGCCGCAGAAGAATAATCCATCCGATTTGAGGACTCGGCGGATTTCAAGCAGCACCCCCTCAAGCTTAGCCTTCGGCACATGAAGAAGACAGTTCATGGCGTACACCGCATCGAAGGTTGAATCCGGAAAATCAAGCTCGTAGAAATCCATAAGCCGGGCGTTCAACCCCTTCTCCTGGCAAAGCCTGACCATCTCCTCCGAAAGATCAACCGAGGTGACTTCAAGGCCCTGCTGTTTGAAGTACAAGCTATCTCGACCGGTTCCGGCCCCAATCTCCAACAGAGAAGCGCGATTCTCTTGCTTCATCCTGCCCAGGAACTGCTCGCGCTCCTCCCATTTCCAAGGGGCAGCCTCCGTTCGTTCTCTATGCTCAGCGAAATTGTTGTACGCTTGCTTCAATGAGAGCTTCTCATCCCTATTCATTCGCGTTCACCTCTTCATTCCATTCAACCGTTTATACGAAGCTCTCGCTGCTCGCGCCCCTGCCTACTCTCTTCTCTCTTCCCGTAGGGGCTTCACATGCTGAGGAATCTCACGACCGTCCATGGAGATGTACTCCACCTCGAAGGAACCTCGATATCCGAACAGCGGTCCGAAAAACTTGTTGTTCACCTGCACGTCGATCCGGAACTTCTCCGTCTCCTCGTCATACCACTCGCAGACATCCGCATAGCCGGAGAAGATCATCGGAAACCGGAATCCGACCCTTCCTTCATAAAAAAATTGCTCCCCCGACCGCAGCCTCATCCCTCCGTTCTCCGCAACGCTCATGTCGATCTCCACGGCCAAGTGCTGGTGCGTACCCAGATAGTCGATGATTTTCCGTTTGTTCTCGCTGTAAATCATGGTGGCATCAAAGCGCCGGACCCGATCCGGAAAATGGTACGTTCGAATCCAAGTCACCGTCTCGCGTCCGAAGCTGTCCTGGTAGGCATAATTCTCGATGGTGAACGGGACCTCTTGTCCCCTCTGCGGGAATAGAATGTTGCGCCATGTACCAAGGGCTAGAAACGGCAGCGTAAACCATTTGCCATACCAGACTTGTTCCATAACCCCTCTTCCGATAGAAGCCATCTGATCCGCGCTGCCGAATCCGAAACGCTTCCGGATCTGAGGGTGGAGTTTGGCGAAGTCCTCACCCAAGACCCTCTCATAGATCGAGGCCATACTTTCTCCCTCCTCTAAACAAACTCTCTCCGCTAATTGGGAGTTTGACGAAGTTAAACTCTCTCCTCTAATTGGGAGTTTGACGATGTCAAACTCTCTCCGCTTAAGGTTTTTTTCGCAGACACCTTCCCGCACTCGGAAGCTCCGACGCGTTCAGCAAGCTGACCACAGACAAGACTATCATCGCCACATTCAAAGTAATGGGATTGAAAGGCGCGACATACGATGCCGGGTGCGCGGCCGCACTCAGCCCAAGTAGAATTAACACCGCGATATTCGTCTTATGAAGGACCTTCCGATGCTTTCCCCATATCATGAGAAACAGCAGGCCGAATCCGACTTCGCACAGCCCCATCAGAGTCAGGAGGGGCCTTTCATAACCATTCAGAATGGCCGCTCCCCGTAAAATCTCCAATTCCCCCGAGTCCGGTACGAACAGTTTGGGCACAAGTCCTTGGTACAGCCAAATGAAGAACAGGCTGAAGCTTGATATCAGTGCGATCATAGAGCGCCTGATCGATACATGCGGGGGAATCCCCTGCTCCAGCCATAGCCGCAAACAGTCAAAGCTCCAGGCAGTCGCCCACCCCATGAGCGGTCGGAACAGGAAACGGTCAATCCAGCTGCCGAAGGCACCGAAACGAGTCTTGTAATCGTATCTCGTTAAGAAGCGGATGCCATCATCCGTCGGCACATAACGCCAGAAGCCAGCCCCCTCGGAGATCAGCGATATCGGATTGGCGGAGCTGAACTTCAGACTGGAGGTAAGAACGCCGTCCTTCTCCCTCGTACCGGCTGTCTCGCCTTCTCCCGCGATACTGAGCCCAAAGCCGATATTCGTCTTATATAGGAATCGCTGAGGCTGCTCTTCATGGGATTTGGGGATGTAAGTAATTTCCGAGAACCTCAAATCCCATTGTTGATGAAGTTCAGGCGTCTGGGTATAGGTCCACAAGGTTTCCATCGGTGCTTTCATAAGGATTTCTACATAAACGGGTTTTCCCTTCATCGCGTCTTCCCCCTACTCCATCCAACATTTCGACAATTGCCAACCGATTCCTTCCTGCTGATAACGGCTTCCCTTGTTGGGTATTTTCAGCCGGCAAATTATGGTATTGTTGGTGCAGACAGCAACTTTCGAGGAAGAAGGTGCAGCATGTTAGGACAGATTCACCCGTACTATTATTTAGGCGGGTTTACAGGTAGCGTTATTGGTTATCTCGCAGCGAAAATCTATCAAATCTGGGCGATCGTTTACCGTCAGAGTCAGTTCGACCCCCATATGCCTCAATCTTGGGAGAGTAGTTCTCCACCGCTTTGGATGACAGCGACTCAAAATCCAGCGAGGTTTACGTTTTGGGTTGTGCTCTTGTTTCTCGTGATTGGGGTTATTTTCGTGAAGATTTTACGTTCAAGCTCAAAATGAATAAATGATGCGTGGAGGAGATACCCGTATGAGAGCAGCGGCTTTTGCTTCGTTCGGAGGACCGGAAGTCATGAACGTGATGGAGTTCGAGGATCCGCAAGCAGGTCCGGGCCAAGTCAGGGTCCGCGTGAAAACAGCCGGCGTCCAGCATTACGATTGCGCCGTGCGCGGCGGCTGGACGCCTGCTTATGGGATTACGGTGAAACTCCCCCAAATCCCGGGCAATGAATTCGCGGGAATCGTGGATCAGGTGGGGGAAGGCGTAACCGGCTTCTCCGTCGGCAGCGAAGTGCTTGGTTTCGCCATGCTGAAATGCTACGCGGAATATGTGGTGGTAAGTCCGGACCAAATCGTGAGTAAACCCCGGACCATGCCATGGGAAGTCGCCGGCGGGTTGACGGGTAACGGTCAAGGCGCTCACATGGCGCTGAAGGCAATCGGCGTGGCACCGGGAGAAACCATCCTGATTAACGGTGCGGCGGGTTCGCTTGGCTCGATAGCCGTACAACTCGCGAAAGAATGGGGAGCGAAGACGGTCATCGGCACCGCCAGCGAATACAACCACGACTATGTCCGTTCACTGAGGGCCATCCCGATTACGTATGAGGAAGGGTTAGCCGAGCGAATACGAGCGATCGCGCCGGACGGTGTCGATGCCGCTTTCGATACCGCCGGCGGCGAGGGGCTCCGGGCGGCGGTGGAATTGGTACAAGACCGAAACCGCATTTGTACCTTCTACGCGCACGACCTGATTGAAGAGCTCGGTCTTCGCTCCGTTCGAGGCGAACGTTCCGCGGCCCGCCTTGCCGAACTGTCGGAGCTTCACGCAAGAGGTAAACTTCACATCCATATCCGACAGACCTTTCCGTTAGACAAGGCGGATGAGGCGCACCGCGCTATTGAAACCAGACGCGGTCGCGGAAAAATCGTTCTCGCGATCGATTAATGTGGATCGCGGAATTATGTAATGGCCGGTTCGGAGATAGTATCATCGGGGCAATTCAACACCCTCACAAGGGTGTTTTTTCTTATTCCGCAAACGGGAGGAATAGCATAACATTTACCACCGGGATTATGGCAATCGTGATTCGCTTCGATAGAAACTTTACTCGTAAGAATGCGTCAATTAGGTATTCCATTAAGGAAGAGGGATGCATCCTTGAACGTTAATGAACCTGCCGGTTTCTGGATTCGATTCGGCGCCATGATCCTTGATTCGATCATCATTGGGATACCGCTAACCATCATCTCGGTGTTGATCACCGGTTCGAAGGCAGAAGATGAATTTCTCTCGGATACATTGACGTTTTTGTACTCTTTGCTTACGCCAATCTTCTGGAATGGTTATACGATCGGCAAACGGATTTGCGGCATTCGTATCGTGAGAGTCGACGATGGAGAGCCGCCGAGGCTGGGGACGATGCTGTTGCGCGTTCTGGTGGCTAGCCTCATCTATGCCGTCACCTTCGGCATCGCCGTCATCGTCAGTGCAATTATGGTCGGAGTCCGAGAGGATAAACGATCGATTCACGATTTTATTGCCGGTACGGAAGTCGTGAGGGATTAGCCCAGGCTGAACAGTGTCAGGAAAGAATCGGGGGTGAGCAGTTGCTGATGAGCTGCGGCATTGATCCGGCGATTCTCATCTTCAAGGGTAAACGGGCGACAAAATTGGAGCTGACTCTATTGAATCAGCTCCATTGTTTTCCTCCTTCACTTTTCTGCCTTAGGAACTACTACTCGATTTTCCAAATCATTTCTTATCTTGCTGATCATATTAGGCACTTTGGATCCGCGATAAACCAAGGAGGTCTCGAAACGACACCATTGACTTGTCGGTGTTCTTACCGCAGATAACCAATTAAAGGATCCTTCAACCAACACTTTTGAATCAACCCATAGAGCTTTACTATGTACTCTCCTGGTAAGAAGAAGGCGAACCCCCAGTCTAACAAGTAATTCCTTTGCTTTGAGGTAATTCAATTTAAGACTTTTTCTAAAATAGTTTAGCGCTTCGTCGGTGTATACCGTGACTACTACCCCTCTGCTGACCGCTTCAGTAAATAAATTCTCTAATTGATCCGCTTCAATGGCTACTGATGACAAAAAGGGAGAAATGATATTTATTTCTTTATTCGCGGATTGAATACAGTCTCTAAGCATCTGTCTATGATGTTCCAATTCATGAAGATGTTCAACGGGTTCACCATAACGGGTTTTAAAATAAGACCCCAATTCAATATTTCGAATTTCATTGTCTTCCGAGGCAAAAAGGTACTTGGCTAGCAAACCGGATGGAGAAGAGGATTCGGGTGAGAATATGCCCATGTCGCCAAACACGAGAAAGCTATCCCTTGCCCTGGAAACCGCAACATTGAGCATAGAGATCCCCTTGTCAAAAAAGTATTCACCCGCCTGGTTACTGTCATAGACCGGGGAGAAAATAACAATTGGTCTTTCATCTCCTTGCAGTGTATGGACAGTCCCTGCTTTAATCCCCTTTAATCCGGCACTCCGCAATTTTTGAAGAAGAAGTCTTTTTTGCGGCGCAAACGGAGTAATAACTGCAACAATGTCCTCGATTCGAGTTAATCCATCCTTGACATAAGCTTCTAGCAGTTTATCTTTGTTGCGATCGATCCAACTAACAATCACTTCTGCTTCGAACTTATTTTCAAGACTTCCCCCTCGTTTCTCAGAATAACCTGGAACATGTGCATACCCCATGTGTGGCAGAAAAAAGTCCGAGAGCGGCTTGCGTTTGGGTTCAAGTTTTCCATGATATGCTAACTCGTTACAATAGCTAATGATCTGTGGTACGCATCTTCGGTGTTCAGTTAACCACAGGCCCCCATCTGACTCTGACAAAGTGAACTGAGTTTGTCTTCTAGCAATATCCATAACAGATCCGGAGGAGGCAAGAATTCCCGTGTTTGAAAGTGAATCATATGGATTAATCTCTGTGAGGATACGATTACGTTTTAAATTTCCAATGTCGACCGCTACCGGAACTTTCCAAACAGGGGGAATTTGTTTAGTATCTCCTACGATAACGGACCTCTTAGCCAATGCGAAGGAAGCCCCCGCTGCTTCGGGCACCACTTGACCGGCTTCATCGATAATAAGCAAATCAATATACTCATACAGAGGAAAGGTCCTTCCTTCCCACGCACTAAAAAAGGAGGGCAGCATGTACAAGGTTGTCACGAAACAAGGCGTCAGTTTAGCCAGTCTCCTCCAAAGTAAAGTCTGACCCTGCCTTCCATTATTTCGTTTATATGCAGGATTTGACAGCATCCCCTCAGTTTCTAGCAACCATCTGCCTTCCCAATAGTGAACGGCTAGCTTGAATGTCTCATACCGATAAGTTCGATCGAGGTATTCTAGATATGTCTCGCCATCTCTTAGGGGTAATGTCTTCTCCAGATCATCCCACTTCTTTTTGGCTCCAATAAACTCCGCCAGTTTACACTTGGCTTCCGTTAGATATCCATCTGTTTCCCGCTTTTGGTGTTTGATCGAACTGTCCTGTTCAACGAACCATAAATCGATTTTGTCTTCGTCCTGCAGGTTTGGCAACTGTTTTGTGGAGCAAAAATATTGGCAACGCAGCTGCTTCTTTCTAGATGCAATACTTTTGAGTAAAGGAATCCGAAGGAGAAGAGGAATCCACCACTGCTCCTCACTCTGGTATTTTCTCCAATCCTGACGCAGGTTTTCTAAGTCTGCTAACGTCACACTTAATCGCTGTGATTTCTTTTCAAGTTCCTGAATGACATTGTTGACTCCAGTGGGGTACTCATGATCTAACCTTCTTTCTAATTCCCTATAATTAGCATGCAAATTGATAATTTTTTGTAATTGCTGAACTTTTCTCATGAGGTGAGCATGCAGTAATTCCACTGCTTCCCCTACATCTTTCAACTGTTCTGATGTATAAGCAGCGCATTTCTCAAGATAGTATTGGGAAGCTCGTATTAAATAATCTCGATTTTCAAATCGATCGAAATAACCATTTGCACCTCCTTTGCCTTTTAATACGGTTAGCCAATTCGCCTTGACTTCCTCATTCTTGAAAGAAGACTTCAAATAAGCCCCGTAACTGTCAAGATCCGGAATCCATCTTCCTGACAGCGGATTCTTTTCTTGTCCCAACTCATTAATTTTCCCAAAACTCTCGATGACATTCGTCACGGCATTGTTATTGGTGGAAGAGACAACAATAACCGGCGGGTCCAAATTTTCCATTGCTCGTTCAATAAGCACAGTAGCGACCATACTTTGTAGAAGAGTTGTTTTCCCCGTACCTGGAGGTCCATTGACAGCAAGCAAATCACCATTACGTAATAGTATGGTATGATGCATAGCCTGACGTTGGGACGGGGAGAGGGAGAATTGATCGCTCATCTGTCCAAAGTGTCGAGTTGATAACTGATCAGTCTCATATTCTCCTTTGGGGAGATGAGCGTGATGGTTATCCAATGTAGCAAATCGTTGAAGCAGAGGTGATATTGTCCCGTCTCTTTCTATATATCCGTATAGATCCTGTATCGATTTGGAGGTCCCTACGATAAGATCACTAAGAAGTAGGTAACAATCGTCGGTTAATTCGTACTGTTCATGTGTGAAGTTCCTAGGCAACATTCCTGTAACCGAGTGAAATAGCTCATTGGCATAGCGCAGATAATTATTCCAATCATCTGTATCGATAGAATGAGTAGACAAATATATATCGAATTGATCAATAGACCCGATAGAAAGAACTTCGCCTTCGCACGGCTCTAGATAATCTCTACTCAACCATGGCACTAATCTGGTATGCGGCTTTAGCTTGCCCGATAAATCCAATAGTGCCGGAATCCATAAGGGGACAATCTCATCGGGTAAATGAGAACTTACTCTGCTGCCATGTGTTCTTTTCAGATTTGCTACAGCAGGGCACAACAAAACTTCCAAAACAGTTTTCTTTTTGTCATTGACATTAGGGAGCAATTGTTTCAATGAGTGCGGATTTATCCTGCCCTCTTCGATATCGTTAACACCAACGAGTACTGCTTCCGATTTTCTTTTACCGAAATCAGGATCTAAAATATCCGCGTCAGCTAAACTATTTCTCCAATACTTTAATACATCCATATAATTCAATACCCTTCTCTAAATAATCTGCATCAAAGGGAAGATTGGAGTTACGGTCTTTATCGTCTGCCTTGACCTTGCTTCCAAATCATATATTGCAGCATATCGGAATCGAAAAAGTGTCTTGAGCCTTCCTTTTCATCCGAGAATTGATCAATTCGCTCTAAAATAAACCTCTCTACATGACCTAGCGTGATACAGATAAAACCAGGCAAATCTTCCTCTCGTTCTGAGATAAATAATTTACCTACCTCATGGAAATCTCCACGAGCAACCTTATTACTTTTAAGAGTCTGGGCATGAATCCTCAATTTTTCGCCTGCGAAAAACCCGATCCGCTTCAACGCGTATAGAATTCGATCTTCCTGATCTAAAGGTATCCTTGGGTGCCTCTGCATCCCGGATTTTACCTCGCAGATGATTCCGATGTTTTTGGCTAAATTCAAATTATCCGAATTGAATAATGCTTTATCTACGTGCCCCCTGCCGACTTCCTCCCTTACGAACTTCGGCCTCACCCCGAGCAAATCGGCATCCGCGTTTTGATTACTCGTGAGGTCCTGTCTATGTAGTACAAAATTGGTCAAAGGGAAGAAACCATTGAATCTGAGATACCAGTAGACCAGCTCTTCTGCGTAGTTCTTCATTTCTTATCCCTCCGGAGGAGTCATCCATTCTTCCTCTGCTTACCCGGATTCCACTTGCCCCATCTTCTTAATTTGTCCTCAGTGAGTCCTCCGTGCCAATAATCCACGCGATATTGCTCGGCTTCCTTCTTTGCGGGGGCAGTCAAATCCGAGGTTGTGATCAATAATGCCAGGATGCAATCATGATTTCTCTTGGCCGTGCCAAGTTCCCTTACCGTCTGGACAGGAACTAAATTATGATTCGCATAGCATTTCGCTTGAACGGCCGTTTTCTCGCCACGTCGATCAATGATCACGAGATCAACCCCACCGTCGTTGCCACCGACACCAACTTCGCGGACCTCATAACCCTGATCACGAAAATATAGCGCAAGAAGACGCTCAAACTCTGGGCCATTCAAGTCACTAAACGAACTGGTTAATATCACCTCATCGGGCCGGCAGATTTTCGATCTACGATTATCCGTCCCTTTATTAACTGTCTTAGCGTTGTTTTTCTTCCGACTCGAACTCCGTTTCTTCCTCTTTTTCTTGGCGGGTTGCAGTATACCCGACAGTATACCTAATGCAATTGGTATAAGAATTAACCACCAGAATGTTTGCATCTCCATTACTCCCTCATCTCAACATCGTCCGCAACAGCCAAAGACTCTAAAACTCGTGCGTGATCAACGTTATACGCATCCCATTTCACATTCACCTTGCCCCGGCGCCGCTTTTCTCGCCAATCTCGGAGCTGCTCCTCCGACTCAAGACGAAGCTCGGCTAACTCTTCCGCTCGGCCAAAAATGTACTCCGAGGTCAGAAGGACACGATGGACCCCGTGTTTTCCCGGTAAAATAGGCCGATCCCGGATGAGCCATTCCTCAACATCGAACTTCACGTACAACTCAGTTGTTGCCCCACGGCGAGATGGAATTTCACGAATTTGCTCTCGGGGTAGCACACTCCACGATTTGATGCGTCCGTATAAGTAGATGCCCGCCCGCTCACGCCCAAAGGTGGCAATCGATTGATAGATGGCCACGTATTCGAGCTTTGCCAATTCTCCATGATCAGCAAATTGCTTCAAAGGAACATGATAGAACCGATGCTCCTGCAAATCACGCAGCTGATCTTTATGGCTTAGTGCACCTACGAGTACGTTTTTCCCGGCAAGCTTGTCCGCATAATACTCCTTCGTTCCCCGCTGTTGCGTTGCGCGTTCATATGCTTTTTCAGGACTGTCCATGATCAATTCGTCCAGGAATTGTTCGACCAATGACGTGGCACTCGGCAAGAATGGAAATGCCCCTACATTGACGAGCTCGATGCTTCGATAAAAAGGATGCTGCCGGTACTCTTCTTCGTTCGGAAACGGAAACAAAACGTAAGCTCCGAACATCGTCCGCTCGTACTCCCTGCGTTCCTCGCCTTCGCTTGATTCGTACACGATGGCGTCCCGGTACCGATGCATCGTGTTGATATCCTCTTCCTGAGGTCCCGGCGTCAAATAGTTCCGCCGATACGAGGTCCCCTCGTAAGCTGGGTTAATGCGATACTTGGCATCAAACACGTACTTGTATTCGATAGCCGAGTGTTGTTTTCTCAAGGTCAGTACATTGTCGGGACGCTGGGATACCGTCTGGCTTCTATCCCCCGAGGGAAGAGAGTTGTAATACAGCGTGAACTGTTCCCCGTTTTTCGGATTCCGATACACCATCCGCGCGTCTTTCGTTCGATCCAGGGTAACGAACAGCCCGCCGCGATTGAGTTTGATCACGTTCTGGGACACCAACTCGTATTTCCGGCTAAGCAAATCGTGGATCTTCAGGAAGCACCAATACTCATATAGCTGCGCCAAGTCCTTCATGGACAATCGGAACAGTTCATTCTGTATGGATAAGCCCTTCATGAGCAGCAGGTAGTTCCGGTATACCTCGCGGTAGCCCGGAGCCATTTGCAACACAAGCGATATCGTGAGCTGTGTCATGTCCCCAACCTGAAGGAAATCCAACTTCAACAATCGCTGCAAATCAGATTGCATTCGGTTCAGTTTGGCCTGTAGGACTGGATCTGTTACCCGTTCTCTCTGTGCTAGAAGCTGCTTTAGCATTTTGAGTCGTTGCTGAACTCGAAGAAGTACCCATCGGACAAAACGGTTTTCCAAAGTATCATAATCCATATGCCGTCTAGTCTCTAATACACATGTCGGCGTGTATGACTTACCCTGGATATGTAACTGCCCATTGGCTTCTTTCAGCGCCAATAAATGCGGCCTCTTTGCGAGAAAGGAAACGTTCGCTCGTCCCGTTTTCTTCACGCGGGCAGAATCGACCAGTCGATTTTCCATACGGAGCCGATGGTTAGGCGTACTTTGAATGAGCTCCACCTGATGGACCAGCTGTTGGAACACCTGCTGAAGGATCACGAAGAACTCCGATAAACTTTGATTTCGTGATTCTTTTAACCCCATTAGGTTGTACGTCTTTCGCAAGAAATCGAACGAAAGATTGTAGATCTGCTCGTTCACGTCTCGCAGAATCGCTTCGTAATCTTTCTTGTAGTCCATTTTCGAGGGGAAGATCTCGAGCTGCAGTCGGAATACTGGTTCCCCGTGCAATCGTAGCTCTAGTTCGGTAAATCCAACCTCATTTTGGAAATTCAGCAGCCCCGATAACAGACGTTTCCCTTTCGGAAGAATCGCTTCACGTAGTGAAAGGTTTTCATGGAAAAAGGTTAACGGGATGTCCGGTTCCAGTTCCACCACGAGCTCGTAAGTCTGCGTCTCGTAAAATAAAGGCGGACTGGGTTGTTCCAGATCCCAGGGGGCCAACTGTTTCTCAGCCGGCGAGAAGCGTTCTACGGAGAGAATTTTCAGTTCTGAGTGCAGGGATTGCGGCTCAAATCTGGCATTCACCCATGAAGAATCCTCCTCCCGATGAAGCTGCAAAGTCTCCACTGTTGGGTGGAATGGCTTCCCCTGAATATATAGTTGAAACCAGTTCGTCTCGATTCGAAGCAGCTCTACCGCGCGGTTAAGTGAGCCAGTAAGAGGTAAAGCCATCCTCGTCTAACCTCCGCAACATGAAGATGATTTTCTTCGCGCTCTGTGGGTAGACGGCTGATTCGACCGTTTTTCCGACGTTCGCCCACAGCTCGGAAGCATCATCTTCAAGCTCGCTTTTATTTAGTCGTTTGCCAAGCGCGATCTCCAGGAGCTGTAAGAGCACGCGCTTAACCGAACGATTGCTGCCCTGGATTCTTGGTAAAATTTTCTGAAGCAACTGGAGGTCGAACGCCCGCTCTTTCGTCATAAGCTTCGACTGCTCGTTGTAGATCAAATAGAAGCACACGGCGTCCCGAATTCGGAATCCTACGTGCGCATGGATGGCTTCCAAAATGTCATTGATCCGGACTAACGTTTGAGTCGCGTCCTCGATCAGACTTTTATGTTCATCATGATAGGCGTCCACCAGTTGCAGGTACTGTGATTGTAAAAACGAATTCGGTGCCGGTTGGGATGTAACTTCTGCCACAGCGCCCACGGGATACTGAGCCAACTGAATATAGTTGAACTCAATCGTATTCGCACGATCGAGGACCTTCTTACTGAAAGGGTGCGTCGTTTCGTCCATGTTGACGGTTCCGATCAAATACACGTTGTCTGGAATGTGAAGATCCCCGTAGGTGGACTGGTCTTCCGGCGTCACGAGTGCCGAAATTCGAAGAATAACATCGGTAACAATCCGATCCCCATGACGTTTCTGGGTCTCCAGTATGCTCAGAACATCGCTAAAATAATGCTCTACTCGGGCAAGGTTCATCTCGTCCAAGCAAATGAAATACGGCTTATTTCGGTTGTTTGGTTTAGATGCTTCGACTAACACTTCCGCGAGAGGACCGGGACGAAAACGGTCATTCAAATCCTTATAGCCGATCAAATCCGCTGGATCGCTCCAATCGGGCCTCACCGGAATTAGCTTGAACTGGCCGTTATCGTTTGTCGCACCGATCGCTTCTGCGAATAATTGGACAAGCTTCGTTTTTCCCGTACCGGATACACCTGCCAAGATGACGAAGGGCTTGGTTTTTAGGGACAAGTAAAAGTTCTCGATCAGGTTGTCCGGGAAGGAGAAGCCTTTATAACGGATGTAAGATTTGATGGCACTCAGTCGTTCGTCGTCACTGAGATTCGTTATTTCAATAGTGCTATCGATCACGGCTAGCACCTCCTGTCCGGCTGCGGTTTGAAGAACGATATCCAAGTAATACTTGTAGTTCGAGACTAGATTTTGGAGATCCGATATGAGCTGCTCTTCAGGCGGTAAATTGTCCCGGTCATACTTGTAATACGCCACGGTAGATACTTGATAATCCCGACCTAAACCACCGGAGGTGAGATAGATCTCTTCATCTTTCTTTAACCCCTCAAGTGGCAGTTGAGCTCTGATTTCTTGGACTTTGCGGCGAAGATAGTTATGCGCTTCTGTCGTACCATGCTTTTTCGGCTCCGTAACACCCTGAGCCAAAGTCAAATAAACGGAGCTCATGTCCTCCGCGAACAGATATACGATGTATTCACCGTTTTGCGTGGTTTCTGTGATACGGCGATCCATGATCGCGATCCAGGGAATTGTAGCCCAGTTTCCCATCCCGGCGGATGCTTGAACCTTCAGATCGGAATTATCCTTAATGAAATCGAAATCCTTGATCCCAGTAGGTATTTGTTGTCGGACGTAAATGCCCATCGAATTGTTCTTGAATGGTTCCCGCTTGGCATCCGAATACTTGTTTAGCACAACGGATAATGCTTCTCTTAATGAAAAAGTGGGTGATTGACGTTGGAGATGGTACTGCTCTAACTCTTGGAAGGCATTGTCGTAGAGTTCCATCAAGACACTTTCGTCCCAAGAACTATAGAGGCTTTCTTTGAACGCTAATGTCTGGCGTCCAGAATCAAAATCCAAGATTCGTTCCAACGCAGATATCGGGGTTGAAATGATTTGAGAGATCTGACTTAGCGTGACATCTGCCCAGCGCTTTGCGGGAGTGATCGGACTATCAACTGGCTCATTACGTGACTCTCGGTCTTGTAGAATAGTCAGGAAACGGGCTTTGATCTTATCCAGTGAGACCTCACGTTGACCCGTCTCGTTCATTAATTGAAGCAGGGCGATGATGAGGACCATCTTATAGGATTTCTGCTTATAGGTAAAAATTCCTGAAAGCTCATTTGGTAAGCTCATAAGAAACCACCTTGAACGGGAATGTAGGAATACGACATTATTCCTACAAATTCGTCAAGGTGGTAGATGATTCCTGCAAATTCTCAGTTTTCTTTCTCTTACTTTGACTAATACATAAAACACTTTTAAATTCCAACACTTCCACTTTCCAATAGTTTTTCTTTTAAACTAATACAATACTCATCAGTAGAGTCCTTTTCCAGGCCAATTTGAGTGTAAGTCCAGGCGCGTGATTCATCTTGAATATTTAAAGATAGCCAAGCAATACGAGAGCAATCTATTGCACTTGCCTCTCCAATACGCGTATCGATTAAGTTGAGTAACCGTAGTGCCAAAAATCTCCTCTCGTCATAATCAATAACTAATGATTTTGTTCGTAATAATTCATTAAATCTATTAACGACTGTACTGATCTCACCAAAGGGCCTATTTCCTACAAAGCAGCTTTCAACTAGCGCATGTATTACGCCTTTCATATCATTTAGCTGTGCACTAATATCAGCTATATGTCTCCATACTGCAAAAGTTTCTTCTGATTCAGGTGCTGACTCTAGATATTTTTGGTATTTTTCCTTTGCCATAGATAATTTGTCTGATTGTCCATACTTTTCTATCAATCGAGCAATTTCTAACCATGCAGGAGTATATTTTCTAGCTATAAACTCAAGAACTGGCAGGTACTCATCTAATTTTGAAGCTCGCTTTGATATCTGTTGCTGAACATTTATAAAAAATCGTCTAATACGCGGTTCAATACCATGCCGAATATCAGTACTCTGTGCTGCCCCAAAACACTGCAAAAACTCAGTGTCAGTATGAACAACTGGCTTAAGCTGATCAACCCTTAACTTACCTTTACCGTAAACTGCAGCTGCAAGAGGTACCGATACAAATAATTCATTGTCAGTTTCCGATTCAGAGATTTCCACAAATGATACGCGACTAAGTTCCTCAATTGCTTCTTGTGGATCAAAACTATCATCTTGATACCTTGACCTTAGCATTACTGCTTCAATTGCAAGTTGCGGCGTGTTAGATCTCCAATTGCAAAGCGTGAGAAATATTCGTTTCGCACCTGGAGATAATAATGTGTATGTTCTTTCAAAAAGTGCATCTAGAATATCTTCCCTACTTGCAATTATTGATTCCAGAGGTTTGCCTCCATTCGGCTTGGACATTTCACCTAAGACAATCTTGACAACGTAAGGATGACCGCCAGATTTGCTATATATAGTTTGCATTTCAGAGTCGGAAAGTGATCTCATTGATAAGCGAACTACAGCCGAATTAACGAGTTCTGTAAACTCTTTCTCATTCATTCCCTTTACTTCAATAGAATAGTCCCCCTTAAACTCCCTGTGTCTTGTAGTAATTAACATTTTATTAGGGTGACGGATATAATTATCAAGCATTGAATAAGTTCCTACAGGATCACGTACTGTCTCAAAGTTATCAAATACAAATAAGGTAGGTCCAAGATCACTCTTCGTTAAATCATTTAGAAATTTATCAATTTGTATGTTCACTTTAGCCTCTTGATTGTCCATTACAAGTCTCCAATATTCTCGTGCCATGTCAGGAATCGTGAGAACTCTTGGACTAACTTGTTTTACACCATCCTCTGTTAGATCAATGTCCCTAGCACTAAACCAAATCACTGCTTGAAAGCGATCTTCACTAGTGATTTCATGAATCACCTTTAAGGCTGTTGAGGTTTTCCCAATCCCCCCACGACCAATTAAGGTTATAATTGGGTACCTATCTTCTGTCCTCAGTATTTTTGTGATATCTTCCTCTAATTCAATTCTTTCTACATACCCATGTGGTAAGGGAGGTAAGTTTGTAAAACATTTACCCCTTACATCTAATTCCCTTAATCCTTCTGTTTCACTTCCCGGCAGTTCCGTAATTGGGTGTTTGTACGGTGTAGGATCTCCATATTTCACTTCACCAGTTATATATGAAAGTAATTCAAACTTTGTCTCCGAATATCCACCATTTGCAATCAAAAAATCATTTAAGTTTACATCAGATTCAACTAAATCAACAATGCATGGACGTCCAAAATAAATATAAACTCCATCAGGAATATTTATTTCTGAAATAGACTTTAAAGGGTTAAACGACCTTCCCTCTTGACTAATAGGACTAACTCGATATTTACCTGAAAAGTTACGTTTTAGGTACACCCATTCTTTTTTAAAGATTAAAAGTTCTTTTGCAACAATATTAATTGACGGCTCCAAATGATGATTAATCATGGCAGCTAATGCGGTGGTAGGAGCCCCATGCCCCCTTGTTTTATTACGAAATCTAGAGAAAAGATCAAACCAGCTCATTCTGTCCCAATTCTCTTTGATATCTGGCATGAGAATTTTAAGAGCAGAATACAAATGCTCAAGTGCTTCGAAATGCCATGTTGTTTTCCTCATTTCGATTAATTGTCTTTTTTCGTCTAGAGCGGCATCAACTATATATGAGGAAATCGGCCCATGAACTAGATTGTTTAAAGCTTGAACCCAATCACCGATCCCGCTTGCCCGTACCAATATATACTTCAATCTATAGCTATACTCGCTTTTTTCTTTATCAACTGCTGAAAGCATACCTAATGTTGCTAACTTAATAAGCATTTCCCCATAATATAACAAATCGTACATATAGGTTACTTCTGAATCCAATTTACCTTGCATCAATCTATGTTCCATTTTGGTAAATGGTACGAAATCCAATCTCAATCACTCCATATTCAAAATAATAGACATATTTTTAGATTTTTTACTCATTTCGACTTTCCTCTGGCAATTTCCTTCTTATTTTTGTCAGATTATGTCTTAAAGACAGAACTTGAGTTTTTGAATTCTTGTTCCACTTAAAGAAAAAGAGAACAGATCACAGCGAACAACTTCTCCGCGATCTGTTCTCTCGCTTGCAACGGTTAGACTTGACATAACAACATCTTTTGAAAATAGTGCTCCGGGAGCTCCCCGATCCGGTAAGCCCTATCGTCTCTTATAGATCCCAGTGATGAAAGGCGGACGCCCCAGAGGCATCCGCCTTTACTTGTTCTTGCCGCCTAACCAGTCAGTTCTCGGAAGTTATCCTCGTAGAATCCAAATATTTGGTATTTTTTGTAGACGAATAGAAAATGCGAGAGATATACTAAGGGTGTATCACCTGGATTTTTATGGGTCATTTAACTTTCCAAGGGTGGTGATCGAAGAAAACGAAGACATCGTGGTGCGGCGTAGGCTGTCGGAACCCCACGTTATCACCGATTCACCAATTTACGAGAAAAGGAGAATCAAGCTTATGAAACGAGCTGCGGGAATGGTCGGAGGGATCTTCTTGAAAAAGGTTGCTCTATTTGCCTTCGCTTTGCTGCTCCTGTTCGCGAACAGCGGTGTTTCCTTTGCAAACAACGATCCGTCTCTCGGCAAAGCTAAGCATCTCAACCAAGAAAATGTGTTACAAATCGTCCAAACGAACTTGGACAGCTACCTGAAAACTGACCTTCAGACTCATGATAAGAAGATTTCGGCTTCCAAGGATTTCGTTCCCTTGTATGATTTGGATCATAATCTCTTTGCGTACATGGTCCCCCTGCTCGAAAATAACCGGGAGATCGGCTATATCACCGTTGGTGCTATTGAAGATGGTTATGCCACTTACGAAATCAACATCCGGGATCAGGCTGTGAGCGGGATCAAGGCCAAGTTGAAGGAGAAGTCCGCTCATTCGAACGGGAAGGGAGAAGTCGTTTATATTCCACCGTTCGACTATCTGATTAAAGTATCGGATCAAGGTCAAGATCGTTATTATGACCTGGCTGACGAACCTCGGGAAGTCACGGATATCGTGAAGCCAAAGAAAGAAAAGCTGAAGGAAGGTTACAATCGGATTCGTAACGATGAAAATAAAAAACACATGAGCGAGTTGTTGGGATCAACCATCACGACGGCAGCGGTCACATCGGAAAACGTGGCATTATCCGTTGAGCGTGACTATGGCATGTTCGTTCCGGTCGAATACGCCACGAACACTTATAGCTACGGAGGAGACCAGGGCTGGTACAGTACCGGAACCAAACAGGATAGAGGCTGCGGTCCGGTCGCTGCTGCCAATATTACAAATTATCTGGCCAAGATTAAGGATTCCGCAAAGTACGGGAAGCTGTACGTTGGGAACACGACTTCCAAAACGGATTTTGTCGCCCATATGGATACGCTGTACTCCTACGTTGATCCCGGCATGTTCGGGGAGGTTTCGGGACCCGATTTCACCTCGGATGTAGAGAGGTTTGCCAAGGACCGCGGAGTTACCCTTACGGGTGTGAGAAGTTCGGCATCCTTCACTCTGGATAATGTAGCAAACTATATTAAAGCCGGTCTGAGCATTAACTCGCCGGTCGCTACGCTTAACACCAAAAAGTGGTCCGATTATGAATATGAATGGCACTGGATGACGATCACCAAGTACTTCCGAGATTCGAATGACAATCGTTGGATTGCCGTATCTACTTGGGGCCAGCGCCGCAGCATCGATTACCGGGTCCATTTTGATGCGATGGCCAATGGATGGGTACAAGGCGGAGTGATGTATTTCCAATAATTTTGCATAAAATAAAGGATAGTTCTATGGGCTCCCCATAGAGCTATCCTTTGTGCTTGAAGGAGGCGGGATCCTGGTGAAAAAATGGGTGCCGGCGTTGTTTTCGCTTCTATTTCTATTATCCGGTTGCATGACTCATAAGGCGGTTCAAACCAAACAATTGACCGACTTTAAGAAGAAGGTTCTTTCGGAGCATAAACAAATTCATGATATGAAAATCCAAATGGCACCTACCCAAATCGAGTTTAACTACTACCTCACCAGTAAGACGAACAGGGAGGCCGATGAGGATATTTTCTTGAGTACGAGAGAACTCGTTCTTTCTTCCGAGTTTCGAAAGACAGCGATTGAAGAATCCTATTTCAAACATTATTCCAAGGACGACCGAAGGTATCCGGATATCATCATTCGTTTCTTCGGGACTTCAAAGGAAAAGGCTGATTATGAATATACGGCTTCATACTATGGACCAGGTGTTGAGGGAGCGAAAGATCGGCCGATCGACGCGTACAAAACGTGGTACTTTGATGATTTCAAAACAAAAGCCGTACCTGTTGAGTCAGGAGATCAATGAAATTGTGCATCCGCGAACACCACCGTCCTCCTTCGGCCCGGGGCGAATCACCAAAGGCGTTAAATACGCTTCAAGACGCTTTCGCTAGCTGCGAAGGCAGCAATGCGGGCTCATGTACATTACCGCTTCCGAACTAAGGCTTCTTTCATCGGAATTCATCATGCTATGATATTGCTAAATGTTTCCGAACAAAGGAGCAAAATGATGAACAAACTACTGAAATGGATTGCGTTCGGCTACGAAGGCGTATTGGCGATCCCGTTCTTGGGCGGGGCGATTATCGTCGCGAACGGATGGACCCCATTGCTGCTTGAAGGGATTTTGCATCTCGCGGCGCTGATCCTGCTGCTGGTGAACCGGAGGATGGTCATCGCGGGCAATCTCGTCGGATTGGCCGGCGCGCTGCTCGGGTGGATACCGTTATTTGGCTGGATACTGCATACGGTCGCTGCGGTTATTCTGTTCATTGAAGCGATCTATATGCTCGGCTCCCGCTCCGACAGTCCGAGGTATCGGTAGGCCCGTTGACTCCAGGCCCCAACATGGGAAGTGTGTCGAATAGTAGTGCTTTGCCATGTGCCTTGCCCATCGCCTTCGGCAGACCCGTCATCCGTGCTGCATCATGAGCTCATACGACTTCAGCCGCTGGCGATAATCCGGGATCGTCGTGACGAGCATGAACTCGCCGGTGCCGTAGGACTCCGACATTCGGTCGAGCCGGGCGGCGATCGTTTGCGGCGTTCCGACGAGCAGCTTGCGTTCCGAATACGGCGCGGCTTCTTCCTCCGTCTTCTCTGACCGGAACAGGGCGGAGCCGGCGGAAGCGAGCCGCTTCGCTTCTTCTTCCGTATCGGCGCAGATGACGCCGATCGTGACGATCGTCTTCGGCTCCGGGCAGAGCGGAGAAGGAACGAACGCTTCCCGGTAAGCGCGCAGCACCTCCTCGCCTTCCACGTCGCTCATGAACTGGCCGAATACGTAGCCCATGCCGAATGCCGCGGCGTATTCCGCGCTTTTCTTGTTCGTGCCGAGCAGCCAAACCTCCGGCTGGACCGGAGGATTCGGGCGGGCACCGACCGGTTCCCCCTCGTACGAATAGCTGTCCTGGAGCAAACGGGCGATGTCCTGCAGCTTGTCCGGCACCTGCCGTACGTTCTCCAGGAAATTGCCGCTCAGCGCCATGCTGACATGGGCGGCTCCGCCGGGCGCCCGGCCCAGGCCGAGGTCGATCCGCCCCGGGTAGAGGCTGGCCAGCAGGCGGAACGACTCCACCACCTTCAGCGGCTGATAATGCGGAAGCAACACGGCCCCGGAGCCGATCCTTATCCGTTCTGTCCTAGCCCCGATATGCGCCAGGAGCACTTCCGGCGAAGGGCATGCGAGCTGAGGCATGCCATGGTGCTCGGCGATCCAGTAGCGGGTATACCCGAGCCGTTCCGCCGTCCGCGCCAGCTCTGCCGCCTGTTCGAGAGCGTACGTGTCGCCCCGGTTCCCGAACACGGGGACCAGATCCAGCACGCTCAGCTTCCATTTCACGCGATGCACTCCTCCTCATGAACCGTTCATTATCAATGCGTTCAGTTAAGCGTCTAGCGAAACAGCTTCCATAACAGAGAGGGCTGGAAAAATGAACTTGAAGGGCGTTTCAAATTCATCACTTGCACCAACCGCAAATAAACGGAGGGGTCATGGGCCGATGCCTTGTAGATTCTGCGGGTGAACCATTGTTTCACACCGGTACCGATCGGCCTCGTTCCCTTAATGCCAGGATGCCGGTAAGCTTCGATAAGCGCCATGTCCCAAGGGTCTTGAGTAAGCTTGGGCAACTGAGCCCAATAGCTTCGGATTGCCGCATCAATGCTGTCTCCGATAGATAAACGGCCCAGCTCCGCACCCAATAATTCGGCCTCCATTGCCGCTACCGACATTCCTTGGCCGTACAGGGGGTCGAACCGGCAATACGAATCCCCGATCATGATGAACCGTGCGGGGATCTTGCTCAGGACATTTTTCCGCTTCCTGGATTGGGAGGGGATTCGGTAAATTTTCATTTCACTGACAGGGGTTGCCCTCTGAATAAAGTCATAGATATGCGGTTGAGGCAGCATTCGGGCAATCTGTTCGAAGTCCGCTTCAGTCCGGGGAGGCTCTCTCAAGTATCCACCGAGCGTAACGCCGATGATTTGATTTTCAAACGGAAGGACGACCCCCGCATAGGGAGACTCGGGAAGCCGGGCCGAGATCATCAGATTGGTCCATCCGCGATCCACCCAATCGGTCGTGTAATAGCGGGTCGCATAAAACAATTCAATCGGTACGACTTCGCTCGTGTCTTGCTCCGCACCCAACCATTTCAGCGTGTGAGAACCTGCGCCGCCGGCATCCACGACCAAATCTGCCAGGATCTCTTCTTCGTGTTGAGAGGATTCGCTGCGCACCTTGACGCCTTGAACACGGCTCCGATCATCGGATAGGATCATGCCGGTTACACGGGAACGATACTGAACCGACACTTGGGGAATGAGGGCCACCCGACCACGAATATGCTGCTCCAGAAATGGCCGCGTCTGCTGTACCCCTTGGATTCCGCTCGGAAACCGCTGTTTCCATTCTCCGAAATGGAACCACTCCAGATCACGGGTAAAATCAGTGACGATACTCCCGTTCCGGATCAGTTCCTGAATCATACCCGGAAACATGGACTCCAAAATATTCTGACCGCGCTCGAGCAATACGTGCGAATGGTGACCTTGCGGAACTTTGTTTCGAGGTTGTGCGCCTTCCGGAGGTTCATCCGCCTCAACGATGACGATTTCCTCGAAAAAATCAGCAAGTACTCTCGCCGCCAGCAGTCCTGCAATACTGCCCCCGATCACGATCGCCCGACCCGCTCTTCCAGGCGGCGTGGAAGCTATTTGATCCATCATGAATGCCATTCCCTCTCCCATCTACCGTCCTTTGACCTCATGGCGTCCCTTCGCCTCAAGTTCCACGTCCAAGACCGGCTTCCCTCGCCAGCAGGATAGCCTGGGCACGGTCGGCAACCTGAAGCTTGTTCAGGATGTTGGATACGTGATTCCGAACCGTCTTCAAACTCAGCTGGAACGTTGAGGCCAGATCGGCGACCGTCATCCCTTTGGCGAGCTGTTCCAGGATTTCGATCTCCCTGGCGGTCAGTCCCGGGAACATATCTTTCTGAGGCGGGCGCTGGATCGTGTCGAAATAATACATCATTTTGCTTGCGATTCCGGGGCTGAAAATGGCCTCTCCGTCCGCAACGCCGACCAGAGCGCGGATGATTTCCTTGGGCTTGGCCCCCTTAAGCAGATAACCTCTAGCGCCTGCCCTCATCGCCGAGAAGACGGAATTGTCGTCGTCGAACATCGTCAGGACCAGCACGCGAATATGCGGGCTCGTCATCGTGATTTGACGGGTGGCTTCGATTCCGTTGACGCCGGGCATGCTGATGTCCATCAGAACGACATCGGGTTGCAGCGATTCTGCCAGGCTTACGGCCTCGTCTCCGGATTCCGCTTCGCCGACGATCTCCACTTCCCCGTATCCCTGAAGCACGGCGATGATTCCTTCCCGGAAGAGGGGATGGTCGTCCGCGATCAGGATTCTCATTTTCTCCATTGGTGAAGCCTCCTTAGCCCGATGCGGGTTGCAGCATCAATGGGATTTCGATCTCGATTCGGGTTCCCGTTGCGACAGAAGAATCGATCTCCATCCGTCCGTTCAACTCCTCGGCGCGTTCCCGCATGGAGCGGATGCCGACGCCTCTATGGGAAGCGTCGGACATGCCGACGCCATTATCCTCGATTTGGATTCGAAGCGATTCGCGGGCGATGAGCTGAATATGGCATACGGTGCCGCGCGAATGCTTCAATGCGTTCGCGATGGCCTCTTGAATAATTCGATAGACGGCCACTTCGACCGCGGCCATGAGCGGAGGCAGCGACTCGGGCGTCTGAAGGACGATGCGGAAATGGGCTTGTTGCGATTGTGCCGCCAGTTCGCGGAGGGAGAACAGCAAGCCGAATTCATCCAGTGAAGGCGGCCGAAGCGCGTATACGAGCCGGCGGATGTCCGCGATCGCCCCATCCAATTGCTGCTGGATGCCCGCGAGCATAGACTGGGCTTTAGGCGACTGTTCTTCGAACTGATCATGGACGGCCGCCAGCTTCATGCTGATGCTGGCGAGGTTCGATCCGAGTCCGTCATGCAAATCCCGCCGCAGACGGCGTCTCTCCTCTTCCCTCGCGCTCACGAGCTGTTCTCTGGAACGCTGCAGTTCGTTCGACAAGAGAGCCGTACGGGTCGCGATGGCCACCTGCCGGATCAAATCGTCGAGCAGGTAACGTTTGCTTGGAGGGATGAGGTTATGAATCGCCGATGAACCGAGGATCAACGTTCCGACAGGCTCATTTTGAATAGACAGCGGGAATTCCAAGCATTCGGAAACCGGTACTCCGTACGATGCCAGCAGCATGTCCGAGCCTTCGCGATGGTCCCTGATCGAGGCATAAGGCAACCGTAAAGCCTGTGCCAACGATTCCAATACGAGCGGCAAGAAGGTTCGATTGGATACGACCGCCTCCAGCTGCTGGGTTAAATTCGCGACCACCCGGTAGGGTTCCTCCCGCATACCGTAAATCAGCCGGTTAACGGCATTCTGCACTTGATCCCGCAGAGGCTGCAACATCATCGCGATGAATCCGACCGTCAGCATGGAGATCAGCCAATTGTTCGCCGTTTGGAAGATCACGCCGACCATTCCCGTCACGAGCGCGTAAACGGATACGATCGCGAAGCTAAGCACGGCATAGACGATAGAGCGGTTGAATACGGTCGCGATTTTCCCGTTTCTCTGCTCGATCACGGTAAGCGCCACGGAGAAGGGAATCGACAGCAACCCAATATTCATGACGGCCCACAGCATGATTTTGACGACCGGATGGCTTCCGACGGCCAGCATGAAGGCTGCTCCCACGACGTATAAGGCGGTGCTCCCGATAAACCATTTCGTTCGTTGCCGCTGCTCCGGCGAAAAAGTCCTCCGATACCGATGGATTTGGGAATAGACGATGAGCGCGAACAGAACAGAGCTTTGAACGACCCGGATCGTCAACGGCCACGTGGACATATCCAGAACCGTCGATGGCGCGAAATAGGGGGTTAACGCAAAAAACAATCCGTAAATGGCGAAGTACTTCGTCCAGCGGGGAGTGAAGACTCCGTCGGGATACAAGAAGAGCAGCAAATAGGACAAGCCGAATAAGATATCCTGGAATTCGAACGCATGGATCGCGAGCGGCCATGGTTCCAGGGTGGATCCGTCATTCGTGAAGGCGGAGCCTGTTGCCATGAGCAGAATGGAAGTCGCATAACAAACGGGATCGTTCGATCCATAACGATAGAGAATCCAACTGACGGCGAAAAAGCTCGCGAACGATAGGGCAGCAATACCTCCGATCACTCCGCTGTAGAACGACACCGGCAATCCGATCCGATTCAACAGGGAGATCTGATCAGAAGTCAAATAAAAAATGTTGGCGCACATCCGACCATCTGAGCAAGCGATCTGGTGCAGGGAGTAACCTTTCCATAACGAGATCGCAAAAATGCTAAGCGAGAGAAGGGCGAACAACGGCCATATCGCGTACCGGCCAAGAAAGAGGACCCCAGAGATAACCCTCTTCACGGGCGCAACCCACCTCTTTCTGCTCGTCAATACAATCTTTCTAGACTATAACCGCTATTTCGCCGGCTTGGAAGGGAAGAATTCCCGTTCGGCTCGGGAACTTTCTTCCCGCCCCGTCCGGGAATATGAATCATGACGGCGGGATCGCTTCGCTGATACATTGTTTACGTCGCCTTGCACGACGGAGGGCGGCGAATTCGATTACGACGCGCGAAGCGGAGGATGAACATGACAATCGAAAGAGCGGTAAGATGGTTTGCATTTGTCGCCATGATCGGAGGAATGAGCCGGATCGGGATGACCCCCTCGTCCTACATTTGGGGAGGCGACAGCAATCAGGAACTGATTTGCGCATTTGTCGCCAACATCCTGATGGTGTTCGGTACGTTCGGTCTC
The DNA here is from genome assembly GCF_019400745.1 of Cohnella sp. CFH 77786. Taxonomy (GTDB): domain Bacteria; phylum Bacillota; class Bacilli; order Paenibacillales; family Paenibacillaceae; genus Cohnella. Next base: position 225,569 of record NZ_WJIB01000010.1, read on the forward strand.
TATCTGGCGCAAGCGAAAGAGGCGGGGAAATTCGGATTTCTCTCGTTCGCCGTCATGGAGCTTGGTCTTATCATGGTCACTTGTACGGTTTGGTCAACCATGCTTCATGTATCGCCGTGGGAATGGGGGATCGTGAAAAGCATCGAGATCGCGTCAGGGATGCTTGGACTTCTGCTCTTCCCGATCGCAAGTCTTAGAGCCCGCGTCCTGCCGAAATGGCCGTGCATTACGCTTATTGCCATGCTGTTTATCGGCGTAGTCCCAATCTTCGAGAAAATCGTCGCCTTGCTCTGGGGAGTCGCCTACATCGGCATGGGATACGCGGTGTGGAGGTCCAAACAAATCGCAAGAGCCTGAACAGCTTACACCCAGCGGCGGTTTGTTTACGAAGAGATGGAAGACGACCACGATGAAAAATATGACTGGCCGAAAACCGATATATAACCTTGAGGAGGGATATCATGGATATCGCGGCCGCATCCGTGGCAATGAGTCAATCCGCGTTGTCTACCGCCGTGGGAATCCGGGTGCTGTCTATGGCGAAAGACCAGGCGGTACAGCAAGGCCAGGGACTTGTGCAAATGATTCAGCAAAGTCTCGATCCTAATGTTGGGCGTCATTTGGATGTAAAGGTGTGAGTAACTCCCCCGGTGGCCCGGGGGAGTTTTATTGTCATCCTTCCGACCGGTGCGACTCCTCGAAGACAACGCCACGCAGGCTTCAACTTTCAATCCATATCCATTCCGCGAATCATTTCAGCTAGAAATATGGCTTGGGTTCTTCTTCATCTTTCGCGGAATACAACAACGTTACAGTACCTTCGTCTGCCCATTTCCGCAGCTGCTTTAATAACGGAATCTTCGATTCATCATCCATGAGCTCTTTACGATATCTTTCCTCGAACTCGCCGAAGTTCGCATGCTCATGAAACCGCTTCCTCAATTCGTGACTTGGCGCAACCTCCTTCATCCACTCGTGTATCGCCGCCTTCTCCTTTGAAACGCCCCGTGGCCAAAGTCGATCCACTAGAATCCGCTTTCCATCGGACTCCTCCGTCGGATCATAGATGCGCTTGATACGAATCATCCATGTTCACCCTTATCCGTTCCAGATATACAACGTACACGCCCTCCATAGTTTGCTCGACAAAATATTGCGTAAAGTCTGGAACTAGATATTGGAGCCATCGCAGGATGGCTCTTTTCATTTCCATCCAAAAAAAAGTTGTTGCATAGTCAACTAAACCGTGTTATTCTCAACTCAATATAGTTGCGCAGTCAACTACAATTCCAAGGGAGGCAACAACGATGGTTGTTACAAGCATCAGCCGTACCGAGATCCAAGACAAACTCGCGAAAGGAGAAAAGTTCATTCTGGTCGAGGCATTACCCGCCAATTACTATGAAGATGCGCATCTTCCGGGTGCCCTTCACTTGCCGCATGATCAGGTGGATCAATTGGCCCCTGCTCTGCTGCCGGATAAATCGGCCGAAATCGTCACATATTGCGCCAGCCTGCCGTGCCCCAACTCGGAAATCGCCGCTAAGCGCCTGGTGGAGCTCGGGTATACGAATGTCAAAGAATATCGCGAAGGCAAGCAAGATTGGTCCGAAGCCGGACTGCCGTTTGAAAGCGGAAAATAAGGTATGAATAAGAAGCCCCCAAGGGTACATCCCATTGGGGGCTTCTTATGGTCATTAGCCAGGATAAACCCACGGATTGAGGTGTGTAAGCATGAAAGCGGTCGTATACTCAGCCTGGAATTAGCCGGGGAAGTGGAGTCGGGGGGCAAAGCGAACATCCAAAGCGGGCAAAAAGTTCTTATTTATGGAGCTTCAGGCAGCGTAGGAACATACGCCGTGCAGCTTGCCAAACATTTTGGCCGTATTGCGCATTTTGAATTCTCTCTGGGGTCTCGCCAGCGGATAAGCCATCAGAACGGTAACCAGCATGGAGAATGCCGTCCCCAGGCATGTGGATCCTGGTCTTCTGCATGCTCTTTAACGGAGGCTTGATTCCCGGGTATCAGTTCAGCATCGTTCCGATGTTCGGTATCGTGATGGCGCTCCAAAATTATAATCCTGGCCAGGCATATTCCGTTCCGAGTGTGCAATACCGCGAATATGGAATGGGTGAAATCCCTTGGAGCGGATGAGGTGATCGGATCGCCTGCGTTGTCACGGGTACCGACCTCCGGTTCGATCTGAATCAAACGATTGTTGCGCACGTTCATCACCCCATCATTGAATATCTTCGCCAATCGTTAACAGCATTTGATACGGATTGTATATATCCTTCTGATCGTAATTCCCCGACATGTTCAAAGGGCAGGCGAATCATTCGCCTGCCCTCTGTAACTCAGCTTTATCCTGGCTTATTCAGCAACAACCGCTTAATCATAGCCGCCATCTGCGCTCTCGTCGCTTGACCCTTGGGATCGAAGCGATGGGCGGATGTACCGTGCACGAGTCCGGCTTGAAGCGACAGGGCTACGACTTCCTTCGCCCATCCGCTGATTTGGCCGTTATCATCGAACTTCTTAAGAAGCTCCAGGTTGGCGTCCTGATCATCGATCGAATACAAGTAGGCATAGGCTCTCCAGATGATCACGGCCATCTGCTCCCGGGTGATCGGCGCATTCGGAGCGAAACGATCCTCCGAATAGCCGTGGATAATACCCGCGGCGAGCGCGGCTTGCACGTCGGCATAATACCAGTCGTCTTCGTCGACATCGGTAAACCGCGTGACTTTGGCGAGCTCGGCAGCCGGCAGGTTGAGTGCCCGCACGAGCACGGAGGTGAATTCTGCCCTCGTTACCACCCGATTCGGTTGGAACGACTCCGGCGATACGCCATAGACCAGCAGGCGTTGCGCCATCCAGCCGATATCAGACGCGGCCCAATGACCCGCGATGTCCTTGAAGGTGTTCGTGTACTCCATCACGGCGAAGTGTCCGGAAGAGCGGATATCGAACACGATCCGATTCGGCGCTTGAGCCGTTGCCTGATCCCGCACATAGGACCAGCGTCCGGCGGTCGGATCGAAACGATACAGCGCTTGCTGCCCTGTCGCCCCATAAGGAAGCTCGACGCGTACCGACTTCTCCGAAGGCACCTCGAACGCGCTCGCTTTCCCATCCCGGAGAACCTCGAGCTTGAACATGACGGCTTTCCCGACGGGCTTCAACGACTTGCCGCTCTGCCGGTCCGCAGCATCGACGGAAGTCTTAATCTGCTCCGCCGACGGCTCGGCAAACGAGATATTCAGAGAAGCGTCGGACGGAAGCGAGACTGCTCCGAGAACGTCGCCCGGAAGCGAGACTTGCAACGTGCCCGGCTTATAGACGATGCCGGCGCTGTTCTTCTTCAACTCGGCAAGCACGTCAGGCGTGAGCCGCAATACGTATTCGTCGGCTTGCTGACCTTCTGCGACATGGAGCAGCTTCTGCCCGTTCGCTCCGTTCTGCAAAGCTTTCGCGATGGCTTCGCTGCGGACGGTCGTCAGCAATCCCGTTCCGCCGTTGCCGCTCGTGAACTTCTCCGTCTTCGTCACGGACGGCGACTCACCCGATCCGCCCGATCCGCCTCCCGGACTCGGACTTGGACTCGGCTCCGGTTCCGTGCCGCGCCGTTTCACTTGGAGGCTATACTCGCGGACGGTCACGCCGTCCTCCGCCGTGACGCGGATGGCGATTTTCCCGTCGTTCGGTATCCGAACGGTTTTCGCCGTGCCGCTGACCGCTTCGACGCCGTCTATGGTGAGCTTCGCTTTGGAATCGGCGGTTTGCGCCGTCACTTGGACGTCTTTTGCCGTTTGCGATACTTCAACCGTGTAAGCAAGACGTTCCGGATCAAACCCCGGCGACAACACACTCCCGGCTACCGACAGTGCCGATAGCTTGGCATTCGTTCCCGCCGCTTGCCTGGTAACCTTCAACGTATACTCGCGGTCGGTCACGCCGTCCTCCGCCGTGACGCGGACGGCGATTTCCCCGTCGTCCGGGATCCGCACGGATTTGGCCGTGCCGCTGACGGCTTCGACGCCGTCTACGGCGAGCTTCGCTTGGGCATCGGCGGTTCGCGCCGTCACTTGGATGTCTTCCGCCGTCTGCGATACTTGCACCGTGTAGGCAAGTACTCCCGGATCAAATTCCGGCGTCAACGCGCCCCCGGCTACCGACAGTGCCGACAGCGAAGCATTCGTTCCAATCGCTTGCCTGGAAACCGTGAGCGTCCCCTCGCTCGACGCGTTGCCTGCCGCGTCGGCGACCGCTCCGCCGAGCACGTTCAATTCCGTTTCCTTACCGGACGGCAGCGGCTCCTTCAGACTGATGAGCAGCGTCTGATTGCCGCCCGTAGCTGCGGACCGTACGACCGAGGCAATCGCTTCGGCGTTGCCGTCCAATGCAAGCTTGGATGCGTCTACCGCGGCTCCAAGCGGTTCGTTGAACGTCAGGCTGAGGATCATGCCTCCGTCTTCCGCCGTCGCGCGGGTGGGAACCGGCCCCGTTTCGTCGCGCAAGCTAACCGTGAACGGACCGGCATAGCCTTCGCTCATCCATACGCCGGCGTAACTCCGGAAGAGGTTCGCCTTGACCTTCAACGCGTATTCCGAGCCGACCTTCAAAGCGGATCCGTTCTTCGGCGTAAAGCGGAGGACCGGCGACAGCGTCTCCAGTCCGGCGGGATCCGCCGGGTTGATCTCCGGTTTGACGAAGGCCAGAGTCCCCTCCATCTCCTGGTTATCCGGTCCCGTCACCGTCACGGCTTGCGCCGGGATCGTGGTCGGCACCTTCACGTACTTGCTGAATTGAATATCCACATAACCGCCGCCATCGTATGTGACTCCCGTCACCGTCTGAACCTTCGGCGCTTCCCAGGATACGAGCCCCGCGTTCACCTCGGTATGCGGCGGCGGAACGTCAAGCTCCGCGCTCGTCTTCGTCTCGTAGCCTTCCTTCTCCCAGACGACCTTCCACTTGCCTTCCGGAACGTCCCAGCCGTATTTGCCTTGATCGTCGGTGTCATGCGGATTCACTTGCTCATACGGCCCCGCGTCCCACACGGTCCATTCTTGGCTGACCGGGTCCTTATAGAGCACCGTCGCCTTCACGCCGCTCAGTCGGTTCGACGGAACGGCTTCGTAGACATAGCCGCTCGGGTCGTAGATCCAGCGGAGACGGGCGATTTTCTTGCGCTTCAGCTCCAGCTTCTTCTCGTCGACGTCTTCGTCCAGACACTGATTATAACCGGTACCGACCGCGTCAATCTGCGCGTCGACGTAGTTATCGATTTGTTTGCCGGCGGCCGCCGTCGCGCCTGCGGCCGCGATCGCGCCCGGACCGCTGAAGCCCATCGCGGCGGTCCAAGCTCCGAGCCCGAACTTGACCACCTCGCCGACGACGAGGGATTTCAGCGCATGGCCCGCCTGCTTGACCGTCTTCGGAAGCTCGGCAAGGCAATCCAGCCCGCTGGCTTGGACTCTGTCCGTGATTTTCATGACTTTCTCGGCGAATCCCATCGTATCCGAATATTGCTTCTTAAGCCCGTTGATCGTACCGAACTCTTCTCCGCCGGGCATGAATTGAACGTAGGTTTCCGTCACCACGTCGGCGAATACCGGATCCGGGTCGTCAAGCGTGTGGACGTCCCCGGCTGCCAGCGAAGCACGAAGGCCCTCCGGCGCTCCGTTCGGAAACAGCACGTTCATGGGCATATAACCCTTTGACACGCTCTTGAATCCGTCATCCGTCTCCGTCACTCCGAACGTGGCGTTCAGGACCGGCAGCCCCGACCGCTCGGCCAGCTCCAGTTCTTCCTTCGTCGCCTTATAGCTGGAATTCAGTCCAAGCGTCAGCGTAACCGTGACCTTCAGGTCCTTCAATTGCGGGAAGGTGAACTGCACGGTCCCCGAATATCGGCCGTTCTTCAGCTCGAACGGAGACTTCACTTCCACCTCGAAATCGCGCATCGTCGGCGGGAGAGACTGGCGAATCTCCTCCAGCGAGGGGTATCGGCCATCGTTGACGAACGGCTCCGGCTTGATGTCATAGTCGACATAGATATCGCCGAGAGCGCCTCGGCCGGTCGGGGTCACCGCGCGGTACAGGTTGCCGTCCCTCACGGCCTTGATCGGATCGCCGGTCTGACCCTCCAGATAGATATAGACATTCTCCACTTCATCCGGCTTATCGAACTTCAGATCGAATTGGAACGGGTTGCCCGGCCTGACGGTATAGGCAAGCCGGGAGATCCCTTCCCGGGTATTGAGCGTCACCCATTTGCCCTCCGGCGCTTGGGCCATGGCGACCTCCAGCAGCTGCGGCTTCTTCGTATCATAGTGGACATAAGACACCGGCGACTGAAGCGTCACGCCCGCCGATTCCGTCTCTGCCCGAAGCCCATGGATGCTGGGATCGACCGGATCGTTCAGCTCCGCTTCCAGGCTCCAGATTCCCGAAGCGGCTGCCGTCACGCTGCCGATCAGCGCTTTGCCGTCGTAGACCTTCACCGTGCTGCCCGCAGGCGCAACTCCGCTCAGCTTGACGAGCGAACGGAACACTCTCTCCGGTACCTCCAGCGTGACGACCGGCACATCCAGCTGGATGCTTCCGATCGTCTCTTCCACCTGCTCCGTGCCGAGCTTGGCGCGGATGATGGCGGAAGTTTTCAGCGAACGCTGGTTAAATGCCGGATCCGCCTTCAGTTGGAAGCCGATCGTGCCGGACTGGTTCTTCGCCAGCGTTCCGATCGGCACGATCAAGGTTTGGCCCTCGACCCGGGCATCCCCTTCCGTTGCCGCTCCGGTAATGACAATGCGGCCGCCCGCATCCTTGACCGGCGTCATGCCTTCCGGGATGTCGAATACGAGACTGACGCCGGTCGATTCCGATTCGTTCCGATTATGGAATCCGGCGCGGAAGCTTACCGTACCTCCTGGCTGTACCCTGCTGCTCAGGGCATCGTAAAAGTTTCCGTAATAATTGGAGAAATACTTCTTCTCGCCGAACGTTACCGTCCCGATCGGCAGGATTTGTTTATCCGCCACCGTGAACTGGACGTTCGCATATTCGTAATCGACCTGGTCGCCTATAGGACGTCTGGCCAGCTCCATGATATAGGTGCCGGGCTCCGGAACGTTAATATCGAACGTGCCGTCCCCCGAGAAATCGTCGCCACCAATGTACGTCTTATAGCTTTTGTATTCTCCATCCAGCTTGTAGAGCCTTCCGGAAATCCACCGGTGATCCGTCTTCGCCAGCCTTCCTTGAATTCGGCCTCCCTTCTCCTCGAAATACAGCTTGGCGGTTGCGTTGGAGTTCTCATCCAACGTCACCGTATCGCACACGGTCATATAAGTCGGCTTCGTGCCCGTGACGCATACCGATACCTTCTGTCCCGGATACCCCCCGAAGGAATAGGCGTTCGAGAAATACCCCGACATCCCGCCGAACTTGGATTCAATGACCGTATGAAATCCCGCTTGCTCCATATTGATTGGATCGCCGAAATCGCTGTCCTCCAGATATTTCAGTCGGACCTCCAAGTTGATGATGCCTGTACGGGGCTGACGCACCGGGATATCCTTCCTGGTTGTCTCTCCATTCGCGATTTGGACGGTCTCTTGCGCCGTGTATTGATAGGACGACTCATACAGCTCCAGCTTCGCCTCGCCTTCCAACAGGGATAGGCGGTAAGCTCCCTCCACGTTCGTCCGCGTCTTCCGGACGATCGACTGGCCGTTGTACGTTTGGGTCGCCGTCATGTACACGTTTCGAACCGGTTTGCCGTCCGGCCCGGTAACGACCCCTTCCAGAACGCCTTCTCCCGGCCCTTGCAGCCGAACGACCCGCTCGTTCGCGCCTGCCGCGAGTTTGACCGACAGGTTCGGTACCGGATCCACCATCCGATCCCCGATGTCCACTTTCGCGACGATCGTCTTGCCCGTTTCCAAGCCTTCCTCCCAATCCGTCCATCCGTCCGGGCCCGTGTACAGCGTCCCCAAGTAGTTCTGCTCCTCGTCGAACAATTCAAGGGGCACGTTCCCGGCCGGTTGTCCGGTCTGATCGATCACTTGGAATCTGAGCTTCGCCGGCTGCTCGATGGCCAAGGTGAGTGAGGTCTTCCGGCCGGCCCCTGCCTTCACTTGGCCTTGCTCCGCCCAGATATAACGGAAATCCGGAGATCGGAGGACGATGGTGTACTCTTGGTCGGGCGCAAGGCCTTCCAGGGTGACGGGATCGTCCCCGGTAAGGATGGTCACTTGTTCGCCATACGGACCGCCCGACAAGGACAGAATCCCGCCCTTCAAGCTGTCCGAACCGGGATTGTCGAAGGTTATGACCGCGGTTCCCGTTACCTGAACGGGGAGATCGGCGGCCTGCTTCTCCGTGACGGTACCCGGCGACGCGGGATCGGTCATCTTGATCGTCAACGAGGTGATTTCGCTCGTATTCTCCGCCATCTCCCAGAAGGCTTCGTACTTCCCCGGGGAAGCCGCTCTCTCCGACAACGTCAGCGGCACCGTATGCGTTTCTTGGGTAGAATCGTCCTTCCACGCCTTGTAGGTCAACTCTCCCGTTACTTGCTGGCCTGGCTTTCCGTGCGCGTAGAAGTTCAGCTTGCTGCCCGCCATCGGCAAACCCATGACGGTTGATTTCTCGGCATCCCACCCGATCCGCAGCGTACTGCCGGGGGTGCCGCCGCCGCCGTCGAGCTTATAGGTCGGACCGCCATAGCTTTCCTGGTAGTCCCGATTCACCGCTTCGACCTGGAACGAATTCTGGACGCCCGGCAACAGCCCCGTTGCGGTATAGGAGCCGCCGGCACCCCCGTACGGAACATAACCGATGATCTTGTCGTTAAGGTAGACATGATAGCCGAGGATGCCCTTCGCGTCCGCGGCATCCGGCCAGCTTAACGTGACGCTGTCTTCCGTCTGATCGGAAGGCTGCAGCTCGCTGCCTTCGGGCCAGACCGGAGCCGCCCCGCTGGTAGCAAGGAAAATCCCGGGAAGCTCATACGTTTCATCGTTAACTTCCAACACATGCTGGGAGAAAAAAGCGACCAATGCTCCCCCTCGGCCGACGACCGGCTTTTGGCTCGGATAGAGCAGCCGGTACGGCGCGTTCGGAACGGTTACGCGTTCCGTCGTATGCGCGGCTACGTTCGCGACATAAGCCTCTTGAGGGAGATCGTTCTCCTCATCGTTGTCGGGATCGTTGTCCGTATCCGGCACCCATTCATACGCCAATTGAAATCCGACGAACAGCCCGTCGTCGCTGATCTCCGGTTTCTCGCTATCGCGATTGAAGGAGGTGCCGCCAGGGCCTACGGACACCAGCTTCGTCGAATTCGTATTGCGATCGTACACGAAAATGTCTTTCCGTCCATTCACGTCGTCCGCTGCGAGGTTGTCGGCCTCGGATTCGAACGCGATGAATCGGCCGTCGGCGCTGATCGTCGGAAGGCCGCTGGGACCATTCGCCTCCAGCCCGTTCGAACCGACGCTGATCCGTTGTAAGGGAGAGTTGCCGCCTTCCCGGTTGTAAACGTAAATATCTTCGATGCCGTAGGTATCGTCATCCGCCAGTTTCGCTTGCGTCTGGAATACCACGTATTTCCCATCCGCGCTGATGGAAGGAGCCTTGCTGTCGCCGCGGTCTGGGTCTTCCATCCCGTCTCTCGAGCTGATCCGCGCCATTGAGCCATTCCCGCGGTCATACAAGAACACGTCGCGAATGCCGTCATGATCTTCCGGCACAATCCCGTCCGCGGCGGAGTCGAAGACGACGTATTGGCCGTTCGCGCTGATCGATACCGTATTCGAGCCGTCCATCGGATCATACGCGCCCGGGGAATTCGCCGTAATCGCGGTCAGATTCCTCGTTTCCCTGTCAAACAGGAATACATTCGTCGTCGGCTGCGGAAGGTTATAACCTTGCGCCATGGAGAACGCGACGTAACGCGCGTCGCCGCTGAGGTCAAATTGAAGCGGTTGATCATACTGCCCAAAGCCGTACACGCTGTCCGTGACTCCCGTCACACGGTCAAACACGTTAATGGACGGTTTGACGGCTGCCGGCTCCCGAAAGATTTCGTACCGTATGAAGCCGAGGTACTGCCCGTCCTCGCTTAGCTTAAGCTTCGAGAGGTCCGGATGAATCACGGCCTCGTCCAGACTCCGGCCCACCTTGGACAGCGAATTCCAGGACGAAGACCCGTTGTCCGCCGCCGGTACGACGGGTGCGACTGCCTTGGAAAGCTTGCCGCCCTCGACCCCCAATGAGGAATAGACCGAGTTCAATAGGTCGACGAACGCAGCATTCTCGTCCGCCCGCGGATCGCCGGACTCCGCTGCCGATACCGCCGTAAGATCCGTGAGCATTAACACGGCAGCAAGAAGAAGTGCCATTCCTTTCTTCCACAAACTCTTCAAGCCACGATTCATTGAGCGCTAACCTCCGTTAAATAGATACATATCGTTTCTGGCACTATACGATGTGTATCATATTAACATGGGTTGTATGTCACGGATAGTGATGGCAGTAATGGAAATCGTAATGCGTCTGCGGACCCATGAGAGGTGACATTAAACGACCATGCTCCCCATGGAGCGGCCAATAGAAAAGCAGCTGTACCCGCAGTTAAGGTTCTGCAGGCACGGTGCTTCCGAACTATCAACAATCAGCCAAACATGATACGATGATTGATAGTTTGGAAGGAGATGTCGAAATGAAGCGAAAATTCGTATATGCGCTAATGTCCATTTTACTCACTTTCTCCGCATGGCCCAGTCGGCTCGAAGTCCAAGCGGCTGCTCGGGCAAACGATTATACGCAGATTGAGGCGGGCAGCAATTTTACGGCCGCTTTGTCAAGCGATGGTACCCTGTCTATCTGGGGAACCTTGGAAGGCATGAACGGCAAAGATTACGTTCCCGTGTTTGGAAAAGCGAAAGAATGGGCGTTAGTCAGCGCGGGACTTTATTTTATTACAGCCATAAAAAAAGACGGAACGATGTGGAGTTGGGGTTTCAACGACGTCGGCCAAGTGGGAAACGGAACGACCAAAAACGTTGAGAAACCGACCCGGATTGGCGCGAACAAAAAGTGGAAAACCGTATCGAGCAATTACGCTCATAGCGCCGCGATTGCTCGGGACGGCACGCTCTGGGCTTGGGGATTCAATCCGACCGGAGAGCTCGGAACAGGCGATCGAAGGAACCGATCCAAGCCGGTACAGATCGGCAGAGACAAGGACTGGGACCGGGTAATCGCAGGGGAGTTTTTTACGATTGGCATCAAAAAGGACGGGTCGACCTATGCGTGGGGTTGGGGCGGATTAGGCACCATCGGCAACGGAAAAACGACGCAATATCAGACGACCCCGGCGAAAATCGGCAAAGAAAGCTGGAAGTCGCTTTCTTCGGGAAGCACCCACACGCTGGCCTTGAAGTCCGACGGCTCGCTATGGGCATGGGGCTACAATCAATACGGGCAGATCGGCATCGGAACGAATAAGAATGTCCTGAAGCCGATTCGAATCGGCAAGGAGAGCGATTGGGCTGCGATTTCGGCTAACGATTTCAACAGCTTCGCCTTGAAGAAGGATGGAACGCTTTGGGCATGGGGAGAACAATACGACAATAAACCGCGTCAAATCGGCTTGGATCGCGATTGGAGCATGATCGCCAAGCATGCGGCGGGTGCGAAGCACGTCATGGTGAAGAAAAAAGACGGGTCCCTCTGGGGCTGGGGGAGTAATGGAAGCGGACAGATCCTGATGGGACAGTCCTCTGAAGTGTCGTTCGATATGTTCGGAATTCCGATGGAAGTGTCTCAGACGAAGCCTGTCGATCGGGCAGCTTCGGAGATGGCGCTCGCGAGGCAGCATGAGCTGATTCAAGATGACGATCTTCGCTTCTATAAATCGGACGTGACCCGTCAATTGGCGGCCAGACTGCTCGTCAAGCTGTACGATTCGTTATCCTGGGATACGATTACGGAGCGGAAAGACAGGCCTTACGACGATTTATACTCGCGCGACCCGATCATCGCATACCAAACGGGTTTCATCGAACCTTTTTCCAAAGACAAGTTCGGGATCTACGAGCCGATGACGAGGCAGGATTTCTTGACCGGCGTCTATCGCGTGCTGAAGGCGTCCGGCTTAAAGCTTGATCCTCTTCCGCAGCAATGGACCCAACCTTATGCGGACGTAAGCGAAGTGAGCGCCAAAGCAAAGGAAGCGCTGCAATACTTGGATCAGGCGGGATTGCTCAAGGACGAGCCGGACCGAATCCGGCCAAGCGAGGCCGTCTCCCGCGAGGAAGCCTATGCATACGTATGGCGTGCTTACGAGAAGTATTTGGCGAATACGCCTTATTCCGCGGCGGTCAAATATTTATTCTATGACAGAGGGTATCGGACCCTTGCAGGCAAGAGCGACATCGGCGAGCATTACTTCGTATATGATCATGATAAATTACTGGCATATTGGGATTATTTCCTCCCGCAGGAAGACGGCGGGACATATGCCAGGGACGAATCTCTTCCGACAAGCATTAAAGTCAATTACATGCCCGGCAAAGACGAGTTTAAGCTGGACTTGATTGCCGCCATCATCGGGAAGGAGAGAGGTTACGCGCTCCCCAGCCTGAAGCAGGCTCTGCTCGAGAAATTCGACGAGCTGCGGATCGACGAGCTGCCTTATGGCAAGAACACCGGCGAACAATATATCACCGTGGACGGAAAACAGCTATTGATCATTCTGTTCAACGAGAGCAAGACAAAGGAGAGACAATTGGAAGTGGATTATTGAGGTTTCCCGGCGTTGATGGGCATAACCTTGATATAATCGGTTGGCGTGCACCCCGTGTATTTCTTGAACACCTGGCTGAAGTATTGCGGATAATCGCCGTATCCGAGCCGTTCGGCCAGCTGGACGATTTTCATATCTTCGTTATCCCGGAGCCAATCGATCGCCTGGGTAATCCTACGCCGGAGTACGTAATTGGAGAATTTCTCGCCGGTTTCCCGTTTGAACAGCTTGCCGAGGTAATCCGGATTCAAATAAAGCATCCGCTGCGCCACCCAATTCAAGGACAGCTCGGAATTCCCAAGCTGCTCCTCCACGATGCGGATCGCTTTCGAGACGACCGCCGAATAGGTTTTCCTTCGTCTCTCGTACTGCCGATTGGCGATCTTCTCGGCCAGCGGTTTGAACAAGGCCCGGATCGCCTGCAACGTGTCCAGATCGATCAATTCGAGGAGCTTCTCCATATAGGGCTTATGTCCGCTCGAATCCTCCAGCCGAATCATGGCCATATACAGCTCAATCACGTACGATTTGGCTTGTTGTATGTCCAATCGCAGCTCGCCAAGCTGCTCGAAGTAGCGATCAATCGCCGAAGCGGCATCGCTCCAGCGTCCGGTCTTGATCTGGAGGAGCAAATCCTCGCTGTCGAAGACGAATTCCTTGCCGCCGCTCCCGTGCGCATCGGCAATGTCGCGGCCGGTGATGAGGCTGCCCTCGGCCAAATAGAACCGGTGCTTGAGACACTCCCGCGTCTGCTTATAGAGCTGTCGCGCCTCCGCCATCTCGCCGGGATCGCTGAGCGCGATCGTCAGATCGATTTTATAATAGTCCCGGAACGTACGTCGGACCTGGAAGATGCGCTCCTCCAAGGACGGCAAGTCCCCGCTCTCTTCCACCACGATCAGCGCATGTTCGCCCACGGTCGTGCTTAATACGGGTTTAGGCAGCAATTCCTTGGCGATATTCTGGACCGCGAAGACGTGTTCGAATTCGACCTCGCTTGGTTCCAATTGAAACAGAACCAGGCGTACCCGCTTGTTGTCCAGCCGCAGATCGAACAGCCTCCGGTAATATTCCCAATCTTGATTTCCATACGTTTTGTTAGTAAGGAATTCCTTAAGCACCTGCTCCTTGACATGGGGCAGCACTTTGGCCAGTTCCTCCCGAACGGAGCGGACGAATTGCTCCTTCAGATCGGCTCGCTTCAGCTCCGCTGCGGCCTCGCGCAGCGCTTCGGTGATCTTGATCTCGTTGCACGGCTTCAGCAAATAATGTTTGACGCCGTGGCGCATCGCCGTCTGGGCGTAATCGAAATCGCTGAAGCCGGACAACATGATCATCGCGATCCGAGGAAACGTATCCGCTACTTTGGCGGCGAGCTGCAAACCGTCCATCCGCGGCATCCGGATGTCCGTGATGACGATGTCCGGCTGCTCCCGGACGATGATATCGAAAGCCTCCGCTCCGTTGCGGGCTTGGCCGACCAGCACCGTTCCCTCCGCCTCCCAGTCGACGAGCTGCGTGATGCCTTCGAGGATGAGAGGTTCGTCGTCCACGATCACGACTTTATGCATGCATCTCCCTCGATTCCATTGGGATGTCCACATAGACCCGGGTGCCCGCTCCTTCCTCGCTTTCCATGCGAATTCCGTAGGAATCGCCGAATGCGATCTCGAGCCGCTCCCGGATATTCATCAAACCGATCCCCTGGCCGCGGGTGCGGGCTTCTCCGACGCGAACCTGTTCGAGCAGGCTTGCCCCCATGCCCGGTCCGTTGTCTTCGACGACGATCGTCAGCCGTTTGGGTCCAGGGATGGCGTAGAGATGGATATAGCACGGCATATCCGAAGGTTCCAGCGCGTGGTGGATCGCGTTTTCTACTAGAGGCTGCAGGGACATTTTGGGAATGGGACAGCCGGAATAGCACTCGTCGACGTGCATCTCGAAATGCAGCCGGTCCCGGAACCTGAACTTCTGGATCGTGACATAATGCCGGACAATCTCGAGCTCTTCGCCGACCGTGATCAACGTTTCTTTCACCGAAATGGAGCTGCGGAACAATTGTCCCAGCGCCTCCACGATGTCGGCAATTTGCCTCTGCCCGTTGATCTTCGCCAGCCAGATGACCGAGTCGAGCGTATTGTACAGAAAATGAGGGTTGATTTGCGCTTGAAGCGCCTTGAATTGCGTCTCCCGGATCAGCAGCTGTTTGTCGTAGTTTTCGTGAATCAGTTGATCGATCTCCTGGATCATCATGCGGAATGCCCGATGAAGCTGCCCGACCTCGTCCATTGGCAGCGCTTCCATTTCGGTTAAGGAATAATTGCCCTTCTGCACCTGCTTCATCCGTTCGATCAAATCCTCGATCGGGCGCGTAATCCCTTGCGCGAAACGAATCGAAACGGAGAACAGCAGCCCGAGGCTGGCGGCGAAGCTGATCAGCAGCACGCGTTTCATCCACACGATCCGGTCGAAGATCCGGTCGAACGGAATGACCGAGTAATACATCCACCGGTAGGTCACGGATTGAAAATAAGACAAAAAAGACGGCTCCCGGGTCTGAAGAATCTGATACCCGCTCCCCTTAAAGCCGCTGAAATCAGCAATGGCCATATCCCGTCCCCCGGACGAATAAACCGGCTTCCCTCCCGCCACGATGTGCAGCTCGCCGGATTGCAGTTCCGTCCCGCGCAGGACATCCTCGACAATCCGATTCAGCCGAAACTGCACGATCAACGTGCCGATGGGCTTCAGTTCGAGATTCGCGTAGGAGCGGATCGTCCGGGCTGCGAGAAGCTCGTCGTTCGCTTGATCCGGATAAATCCAGCGCAGGCCGCCCAGGGCTTGGGCCGCTTCCAGTCGGATATGCTGCAATCTTTCCGGAGGAATCGGCTCGAGCTGCCCGGCGAGGAATTCCTTGCCGCCGTTGCTGACAATCTCGACGGAATCGATATCATTGCCGTTCCCGGCATACTTGATCAACCGATCCATGAGATCGACGGACAACATCGTTCGATCGTAATCGGAGCGGGGCTGGGCGAGTCCGATCAGATCGGCTTGAATCCCTGCGTCGGTAGCGATGTTATACGAAAGCAGCTCGATCTTCTTGAGCTCGTTCTCGATCGCTTGGGACGACAAATGGAGCACTTGCGACGATTTGACATACAATTGTTCGTCATAGGTGGCATAAGCGTAGGAAAGCGAGGCGTACGTAACGGCAAACCCGGCCGCCGTAATCAGCGAAATGAGAGCGAAAACCTTGTGTTTGATCCGCAGCCTGCCAAACTTCCATTGGGTGGGGAAAACCGGTTTAATAGGATATCCCTCCCAGACAAGCCGTTTTCCAAAGTATAACACCGCTTCCGAGGCCAGGCTATGCTATCCTTTTAAGCCGGTCGTGCTGATACCTTCTACGATATACTTCTGGAAAGTGAAGAAAACGATCAGGATCGGCACCAAGGATAACGTGGACATGGCGAACAAGCCCCCCCAATTGTTGACCGAATCGGCATCCAGGAACATTTTGAGCGCAAGCGACACCGGATACATCTCCGGCTTGTTCAAATACAGCAGCGGCGTGATGAAATCGTCCCATCTCCAATAGAACGAGAAGATCGCGGACGTCATGAGCGCCGGATTGATCAGCGGAAGAACGACCTTGAAGAAGATGCCGAACCTGCTGCAGCCGTCGATCTTCGCCGCTTCGTCCAGCTCGTGGGGAATCGTGCGGATGAACTGCATGATCAGGAAGATAAAGAAGGGAAATCCGAAATAGTTGGGCACGATGATCGGCTTGAACGTGGACACCCAGCCCAGACTGGTATACATGATGTACTGCGGGACGGTCGTCACGTCGGTGGGCAGCATCATCGTCATCAAGACGCAGCCAAACCAGAACCCGCGGCCGATAAAAGGAATCCGAGCCAGCGCGTACGCGACCAGGGCGGACGAACAGACCGCTCCGATCGTGGACAGCGTGACCAGAATAAGCGAATTTGTGAAAAAGGTCGCAAACGTCATATTCCCGAACCCTTTCCAGCCGGACGCGTAGTTGCTCCACTCGATGCGGCTCGGAATCAGGGAGTACGCCTGCGCGAAGATTTCCGAATTCGGCTTCAAGGAGCTGGAAATCATCCAGAAAACCGGGTAGAGAACGAGAAGCGCCAGCCCGCCTACGAGCAAATGGTAGAGCGCCGCGCTCGTGAATTTCCGGTTCGCGCTCATCTCAGCTCTCCCCTTTCGACTCGTAGTGAACCCAGAGGGACGAGGTTTTAAAGATCGCCAGCGTAATCAGCCCGATGATCAGCAGAATCACCCAGGCCATCGCGGAAGCATAGCCCATCTCGAAGAACTGGAACGCTCTCCGGTACAAGTACAGGGAATATAGCAGCGTGCTGTCGAGCGGGCCGCCTTCCCCTCTGGAAATGATATACGCCGGCGTAAAGGTGAGGAAGGCCGAGATCGTCTGCATGATCAGGTTAAACAGAATGATCGGACTCAGCAGCGGCAGCGTGATGCTGACGAACCGGCGAAGCGCATTGGCCCCGTCTACGCTGGCCGCTTCTTGATAGGTTGCCGGTATGTTCTTGAGCCCCGCCAGGAAGATCAGCATGGAGGAGCCGAATTGCCAGACCGAGAGCGCGACCAGCGTCCACAGCGCGGTGCCGGGATTGCCGATCCAATTCACGTTCGTCTGAATGCCGATCAAGCCGAGCACCGAGTTCAGCAATCCCTTCTCGCCGAAAATTTGCGACCACATGATCGAAACGGCAACGCTGCCGCCAATCAGCGAGGGCAAATAATAAGCGGACCGGTATAACCGGACGGCCTTGGTTGCCGCGTTCAACATGAGGGCGACCAGGAGCGCGAACGCAAGCCGGAACGGCACGCTGCCGAACACGTAGATGAACGTCACCTGAAGCGATTTGCCGATTTTCGCGTCGTCGTGAAGCATTTTGGAATAGTTGCCGAATCCGATCCAGCGCGGCGGATCCATCAGGTTGTAATCGGTAAAGGAATAATAGAGGGACGAGGCCATCGGATACAACGTGAAGATAAGAAAGCCCAGGACGAACGGAGCGGCGAAAATATAACCGACCAGATGGTCATTCACCTTCCATGCTTGCGGCTTCATGTGGTTCAACTCCCCGCTCATAGGATTTGCATGGGGTAGAAAGAGGACCAGCTCCAGTTGGAACCGGTCCGATCGCGGCTTACTTGGTATTCGCCAACACTTCGTTCGCGCCCTTGCGGAATTTGGCGGCGGCTTCCTCGACCGATATTTTCTTGTAGAGCATTTGTTCGGTCAAATCGCGCAAGATTTGCTTCACCTGCGGGGCGCCGGCCGGGTTCGGCGGGTCCAGCGGACTGCTGTTCTTCTCCACCCAGGCGATATAATCGAAGACTTGCTTCTCTTTGTCGGTGAGCATCGGTCCCAGCGCCTCCTTCACCTTGGACGAAACCGGCACGCCGCGCTCGGCCTTGATCACCTTGTTCGCTTCGATGTTATTGGTCCAATAGTCGATGAATTTGACCGCTTCTTCCTTATTCTTCGAGTTCTCCGAGACGGAGAAGAACATGCTCGGCTTCAGGAACAGTCCCTTGCTCTGATTCGGTCCCGGCATCGGACGAAGCTCGAGCGGACGTTTGGAGGCATCGCTGAGGGCGATGAACTGGTTCGACCAGAGGAACGAGACCGCCGCGTTGCCGAGCGACAACTCGTCGTCCTCCGGCGTGCCTTTCCGCTGCAATTCTTTATCCCACGTCGGCACATAGCCGTTGTCGTACCATTGCAGATAGCGCTTATAGAAATCGATGAACAATTGGTCGTCGGCATACCCGAGCGCGTTTCCTTCCTTGTTGTAGAGCATCTGGCCGAACGTGCGCAGATAATAGCCGAGCATCCCGTCGTGGTCGAGCCCGAAGCCGCCCAACATTTTCCCGCTTGCCTTCAGCTTCGCGGCAATCGCATCCAGATCGTCCCATGTCCAATCCTGCTTCAATTCCGCAATACCGGCTTTTTTGAGCATTTCCATATCGACGCTGGGTCCCATCGCATTGACGCCGAGGTTCATCGCATACAGCTTGCCGTTCAGTTTGCCGGAGTCGAGCGCATTCGGGTTGACATCGGCCACGTTCAGCAGGCCGTTCTTCGTATACGGCGTCAGGTCGAGCAGTTGATTGCGGCTGCCATATTGACTTAAGTACGCATAGTCCATCTGAATGATATCGGGCAGCTGGTTGGCCGCCGCTTGCGGCGCGAGCTTCTTCCAGTAGTCGTTCCAGGAGGCATATTCGGGCTCTATGTTGACATGGGGGTTGTCCTTCTCGTACATTTCGATGACCTTCATGGTGTAGTCGTGGCGGGATTGTCCCCCCCACCAGGTCATGCGCAGCTTGACCGGATCCTTGCCTGCCTCCTTGCTTGCCTCGTTGCTCGCTTGCGCGGTTGACGTTGCCGGTTTCGCCGTGGTTTCGCCGCTGCTCGCGGACGGCTCTGCGGTTCCCTTGCCGCCCCCGTTGCCGCAGCCGGCGATGACACCGGCCATCACCAGAGCTAGAACGGAGACCAATCGCTTCCTCACGCTTAATCCCCCCGTATCCGAATTGAATTGACAGCGTTTACAATTCTGATTATCATTATCCCTCCCGGCCGCGATTGCCGTAATCTAAAAAACCGATGTTTCTCCTCTAATTTTCCGAGTTTTTGGGTCGGGGACCGTTTCTCATGTCGAGACAAAAAAGACCGCTTGCGCGGTTCTGCTTCCTCTATTATACCTACAGCTCACCTAAGGGTTTCGCAGAAACATCATCTCCGGAAGTCACTACAGCGCCCATAGTCGGGGGTTTCGCAGAAATAACGTCTCCGGAAGTCTCTGCAGCGTTGGTAGTTGAGGATTTCGCAAAAATAACGTCTCCGGAAGTCACTACAGCGCTCGTAGTCGGGGGTTTCGCAGAAATAACGTCTCCGGAAGTTACTTCAGCGCTCGTAGTCGGGGATTTCGCAAAAATAACGTCTCCGGAAGTCTCTACAGCGCTCGAAGTCGGGGATTTCGCAAAAATAACGTCTCCGGAAGTCACTACAGCGCCCATAGTCGGGGATTTCGCAAAAATAACGTCTCCGGAAGTCACTACAGCGTTTGTTGTTTGTTGTGGAGGGTTTCGCAGCAAGACGAGCAGAACAAGAACGGGAGCGCCAATACCGAATACGGATCCCCTCTCGCTTCCCCAAAACCACTCTCTGAAAACTTATAATTTCTAACATGTCAAATAAAGCACCGGTGCCTGCAGATCCGCTTCTGCAAGCCCGGTGCAATCTTGTTCCAGCTTAAGCTTCAGAGGCGGCCTTAATTGGACATGCCGTGTTGCGAGCGGGTGTTACGGAAGCCAACCGACGAGGCGCGAATAATCCGAAGCAGAAGAATGCATATTGAAAAGGAAAAGTCACCCATCCAAGGAGGAGATCCCCCCAACATGAGCGAGCAACAGAAAACGAAGCAAGCCGAACATGCGCTGGATGCCCTGCAGCATGCCGTAGACCAAGCGCAATCCCATCCTTCGTCGGACAAAATCGAAGAAGCGGACAACGCCGTCGCCCATGCTGAAATCGCCGTCCGGCAAGCGGAGGATAGCGGCAACGCCGGTGCCCTGTCCCAGCAGCTGAACGAGGAGAAAGAAACGCTTGGCGGATTGAACGGATAAATCCTTCCTTACGCCATGAAATGCCGCAAGCCCGCAAAGCTGTCTTCACAGCCTGCGGGCTTGTTTACGGATGGACCCCGCTCCGGTCGGCCGCCTTCAGCGGTTAAAGCCGTAACTCCTTGGGGGCTCATTATCTTTCCGATCGGAATATTTAAAACATAAGATCGTACGATTGCTTTCGGTGGAAAATCAAGCCCGGTTAATCATTCATGACGTAAATCAAACCGAGTCCGAGGAAGAGACACAACGGGGAATACAGAACGGTGTCCCACTTGGCGAATAACGTTCCTTTCCGTTTCTTGAAGAAGCCGACCCAGCGAAAATCCCCGACGGTTCGGATAAGGAATACGCCGGCCAAGGTCCAGCCTCCGTACGTCAGTAACCAATCGGGAAAAAGCAGCCGCTCGATCGCTTCGCCCAGCTCTAACACGAACCATCCCGACAAAGCCAATGCTCCAGCCACGATGCCTGTCGCAATCTTCGTCGGTAGAAATACCGGTTCCGAACCTGCGCTCGGTATTGCGGCCAACGCTCCTTTTCTCCCGCCTGCCATCCAATACAGATGAATGCCGCTGATCAGAAACAAAATTGCTCCCACGATCCAAGAGATCACGTTTACCATCTCGTACCCCTCCCAAATATGGGACTTCTGCTCGGCCGCCTCGGGAGTCATTCCCGCCTTGCGGAAGAGCTCCCGAGCGTAATTCATTCTCGTTCGCTCTACCGTCTACTGGCTTGCTGCAACGTGATTGTTTTTAGCCTTTCCGTTCCCGCCGCGCCGGGGCTGATCAGGTTCTCCTTTGTCCAATAGCTGATTCGGAACGATGTGCCATCGTTCAAATGAATGCGAAGAAACTCCTTTCCTTCGTCACCCAGTCCGTTTCCCATTTTATAGATTTCGTCGAAGCCGATATACTCCAACGCAAGGTATTCGTCGATGAATTCCTTCGACGCTTCTTCGGAGAAATACGATATCAGATGACCGTCGTTCGTGCTTTCGAAGCTGACTCGGGATACTCTTCCTTTCATGTCGTATACATCCGAAACGGTTTTGGCTTTGGGGTTTCCATTCGCTTGATACAATTTATCGCCGGCGAGAAGCCTGAAGGACCCTTTATAGCCCGCCGCTTCATACACTTTCGTACCGATTGGCAGGAAGGTTGCATCCCCGTTCTGCATTTGATATCCCATGCACGCGTGGCCCGTCAAAGTATAACCGATTTCACCGACTTCCTTGCCCTTAGCGACCTTGGAGGCATCCGGCGAGGGAATCGAAGCTGTTTCTCCGACATGGACGTAGTTGATGTCATTCCACATGAAAGCGTCAATATAGTCAATTTCCGCATCCGGACAATTTTTAACATCGGGAACTTTCGTTTCAACGTCTTTCATTTCAATGTCTTTCGTTTCAACGCTCTTCGATGAACAGGCGGCAACCAGAACCAGCAAGAAGACCATAAGGATCCCTTTAATTCTCATTTCGTTAACCCCTTAATGATTGTACGTAATGATCAGACGTTCCCATTAAGAGAATTGTTGCGCAGATCACCTGGCTGATTGTCGATCAGAACATAAGGATCTGATTCGTGACATCGGAAACGAACGAATAAGACGACGGTTAACGGAACGCCCGCAACGCAAGGAGAGATCCTCGCGGTTGCGGGCGTTTGTTATTCTCGAATTATTCCATTCGATCCGTATGCCACTTATAGCGTTACCCAGAGCAGCGCGGACACCTCTCCGGGAACCGCAGCCCGTCACTCGAGTAATGCTCAGGATTCGTTTCATCGAACAAGTAGCGGTATCGATGATATCGTCGGCGGCTCTAAGAATAGCCTATATTTCAGGCTCCGGCAAAAACGGATTCTTTCGTCTCATCGTTCGCTCATTCCTTCAACGAATTGTACATATGCAGAGTGCCGTCTGGATCGGTATCGAAGCTTGGGCCGTAGTTCTCGTGTTTCTTGAACGAGCTGAGCGTCCAAAATCGGACGCTTTTGCCTTTCGACAGCGCTTGGCTGAAATTCCGGTAAGGTACGGTCGGAATGCCCTTCTTCGCCGCCAAGTCGTCATCGACCCGTTGGAAGGACAACAACGAGGTTCCTCGGGCGTTGCCCGGCGCATTCAGCAGTGCCCGCATGTCCAGCTTGTCGGCATGACTCTCGTACGTGAAATCGGAGAAAACCAGGTACAGATCGGAAGTCGGCGAGCGGCCGTATCCGGTCATCCAAGGTTCGATCTTGTCCATGAAGAAGTTGGCGTAAACGCCCTTTCCCTTCTCTCCGGCTTTGCCTGTCGCATCGACGACGATCATCCGGTGAAGCGTCACGGTCGCAAGCTTGCCCAGCTGGGTCGGTTTTTCGGCCACGTCGGCGAATTGGTGGAACGGAACTTTATCCTTGTCGATGGAAAGGACGAGCTTCGGGCTGGATCGATAGAGATCGTATTCCTGATCCGTGATGGCCTTCGGATCCTTGGGACCCAGGAGCACGCTCTGCTGGTTGTCCCACGCTTGCAGCGTGATTCGCACGATTTCCGACGGGTCCTGCGGAAGGTCCAGGATCTCGGCGATCTTACCATCAGCCATGGAATACACGATAAGCGCAGTGTCGGGTAGAGACAAATACGGTTTCGCGCCTTGAACATCGAAAATATAACGAAGCTTCCCTGTATCGTAGGTCATGAAATCCCTTGTATCGATTCCGAGGTTTCGGATCACGTTTCTCAAACTCGCCTTGATCCGCCCCTTATCGTCGTAGAGGTTCATTCGCGCGAATCGAAACGGAGTTAAACTCGTAATGTTCGTCCCGGTTAACCCGACCTCCCGGAGCTCGTTCAAGTCGCGATACGTCGCGGCTTCCGTCCCTTCCACCGTCTCGTATTTCAGCAGACTGACGATCAACTCCGCCCGGGTTACGAATTCCTTCGGCCGGAAGGTGCCGTCTTGGAACCCCGATACGATGCCCGTGCCTTTCATCAGGGCGATATAAGGGATTTGACCGGACTCGATCCCACCCTTGTATACCTCCGGGGTCGGCAGAAGCGTATTTCGCGTATCGTCGAGAGCCTTGGAGAAATCTGGGTCCGACTTCGCCAAACCGAGGGCAAGCCACTTCATGACCTCAAACCGGGTGATTTTCTCGTCCGGGCGGAATCCTTTGGCGTAATCCCCCGGCAGGATGACGCCTAACGCGGCCAGGTTCCGCACGGCCTCCTTGCTCCAGTGGGTTTCCAACTCGGGAAACACGTTCGGCGGCGCTGCGGAATCGGGCTTCAATTTCGTGATCTTGTTCAGCATGGCCGCCGCTTCCGCTCTGGAGACCGCTTTATTCGGTTGAAAGGAGTTGTCGGGGTACCCGGAAACAATGCCTTTATCCAACGCAGTCAAGATGTACTTCTTCGCCCAATGATTCTGAATATCCGGAAAACCGGCTGCATGGACTTCGTTCTTCGTTAACGCCACAGGGAACAGTAAGGTTAGGCTGATGATGAACGTAATGAACTTTTTCACGGGCTGCCTCCAAGTGGTAAGTTCTTTCCTTTCGTTATTATAGCGGCTAACCCCGAATTCCAACAATTCCTATCACAAGTAAAACGCCTGACGCCGTCCTGACAGGTATACGAGTAAAGGGAACCGAAATACGTTCCGCCAAATAATGAATTCCTGGAAAGATCCTAACGAAAGGATACCTTTGTTGGGATACCGACCGGATAAGGCAGTTTCGTGAAACCGCATGCCGGATTCGCCCCGCCGGTCAACTTTAGAGGGAGAACCTCCCTCTAATCTCGGTGATTTCGAGAATTTGGGATATTTAGAGGGAAAACCTCCCTCTAATCTCGGTGAAATACCTCAATTGAGGGGATATAGCCGGAATTAGAGGGAGGTTTTCCTTCTAATCACTCGCTTATGGGTAATACGCAAAAATAGAGGGCAATTTTCCCTTTCATCGCCTTGACTGCGCGACAGCCGCGTCATCTGAGCACCCGTTCGGAGACTTGCCGGACCTGCCGTACGACGCTCATGCGTGCGACTTCGGGCATGCTCCGAATTCTCTAGGTTTGCTTCGGCGGAGCGGAGTGGGGATGCAGACACCGGAAGACAAGTCACAAAATCCGCTTCGCAAGATGAACAAAGCATCAACGGGAGCGCCAGTGCCGTAAAAACGGCTCCCTTCCCGCTTTCCCAAAACCACTCACTGGAAACCAATAGGCGTGAAACTTATAAATTCTGAATGATGAATCAAAAAACCCGACCGTATTCGATCGGGTTTCCTTCTCTTCGTCAATGGCTAAAATGTCCCGTCATGGTGAATGCGGAGAGCCGGCCGATCAGCCGCTGAGCGGAAACGTACGGAGAGCCGGCATTGATGCGGTTGATGAGCGTGCTCCGGTTTGTGTTCAATCCCTCTTTGCCCGTGAACAGGTATGGAATGTCCGATTGGCGCGCAATCTTGACCAGGGTGCTGTTGTATCGGCCGTGGGGAAAACAAAGCAGGTTGATCCGGTTTCCCAATCTGGCGTCCAGGATGTCGTCCGCTTCGCTCAGGTCTTCGCGTATTCTGGCTTCGTATTCCCCTTCGGTCTCCAGCCGATTCGCAGAGGGATTATAGAGCTTGGCGACCAATGGCGATGTCGGTATCCCATTGACCTTCACATCCTGGTGGGAGCGATAAGAATGGGAATAGAAGCTGAAGCCGGCGCGGTGCATCTCCATGATTTCTTTCCAGTTCAGAATGAGCGGCTGGTGGACGGCTCCGTCCTCAATGTAGCCGACAATGAGAAACACGGTCGCGGTCATGCCCTCCGATTTCAAAATCGGATAGGCGTACTTATATACGGATTCGTAACCGTCATCGAAGGTGATTACGACCGCGTTCGGGGGAACGGGTTTCTTCTTCTCCAGGAAAGCAACGAAATCGTCCATCGAGATGACATGAAAACCATACTCCTTCAACGCCTCCAAGTGGGATCTGAACCGCTGCGGCGTGATGGTAACGGACGATTCGGCGGAATCAAGGTGATGGTAAGTGAGTACGGCGACTTTGTTTTGATAATATATCTTTCCTGTGACAGGATGGAATAGCGGTTTCTCGTCCTGGTCCGACAATCGATCGGTCGAACCGGAATTCCGCCGGGTTGGGCCTGGATTCAGCAGGTGATGCGGGTAGCTTTGATTTCGGTAATGGCTGACTCCGATCAGATAAAGACCGGCCGATACGGCAGCGACAATTAACGTCATGATGACCCTCATATACTTGGTCCTTAGCATCCGGTTGTCCATGAGAATGAACCCCTCTTCGTTCAGCGAATTCGGAAACAATGCATCGTATGACGCGCCCGCTTCGGGCTACACTCTTATTTTATCATCCTACACCAATCGATGCGCAAGCCACTTGTTCCCGCGATACCGCCACAGGAATAGCGCGCCTCGCACGCCCCATTCGAAGTTCATCGCCAGCCACACTCCCATGATGCCGAAACCGAGCACGATGGCGAGCAAATAGGCTAACCCCACCCGGATCAACCACATGGTCAGCATCGACGTGATGGAGGTGAACTTGGCGTCCCCCGCCGCGCGGAGGCCGGCCGGCAGCACGAAGCTGAGCGACCATAGCGGGATTTGCGCGATGGCGTTGATCAGGGTCAACCGGAATAGATCGTCGACGATGTCGGCCGGAGGATGGAACAGGCGGATGAGCGGATGGAACAGCGGCATGAGGATCGCCGTCATGAGAACGAACGACAAGGTCGACAGCCAGAGGAACGAGCGGATGAACTTGCGCGCATCCGCGACATTTCGCGCCCCGATGCATTGGCCTACGACCGTGACGAGCGTCAGCGACAAAGCGGCGCCGGGAATCTGGTAAACCATCGCGATCGTGCCGCCGATCGCATTCGTCGCCATGGCATGAGTCCCCAGGCTAACGATGAATACCTGGGTCAGCATTTTCCCGCCGTTGAAGAACGCCTGCTCCGCCGCGAAAGGCATACCGATCCCCATGATTTTCCGCAGCATCGCCCACGGTACCAGAAACATTTCCCGCAGTCTCAGATGAAGCGAACTCTCCATTTTGAAGAGGTAGTAGAGGGAACAGAAAGCAGCCGCGTAACGGGCGATATTGATCGCGATCGTCATGCCGAGCACGCTCATATCCAGGACATGGATGAAAAGAAAATTGAGCAGCACGTACAGCAGATTCATAATGAGCGAAAGAACGAGCGCCACGCGGGTTTTTCCGATGCCCCGCATCACGCCGCACACCGCCTGCTCGATGCCGATGCCCAAATAAGACAAACCGCTACCGATTAAGTATACTCTCGCATGGTCGAACACGTCATCAGGCGCCGTGCCGAACAGCACATTCAAGGCGGGCACGTGCAGCGCCGCCACCGCAACGCCGATGACCAAGGCCAACAAGGAAACGGCCGCGATCGTCCCGGCGGACGACCTGGACACCATGGAGCGATCCCCGCTTCCCTTATACTGCGCGACGACGACCGTCCCCCCGGTCGCTACGGCAACGAAGACGTTGATCAGGAACACGTTCAGCGAATCGACGGTGCTTACCGCGCTGACCGCCTCCACTCCGGAAGAACTGATCAAAGCGGTATTGACGAGATTAAGACCGATGATGAATGCCTGGTCGATCAGAATGGGCAAAAACAGCGCGATCACTTTCCGGTAGTCCATGGACGCGCCGGACAAGTACCTCTCCAACAAGCCCGTCCCCATACTCTTCGCTTGCAGCTGCCTCAACTCGTCATCACATTCTTTTCCGTATAGTAGGAGCCGTCGATGAGGACATGCGCCAGCATCGGCAGTTTCATTTTACTACACATTTCGCGAAGGGACGACAAAGAGACTGACCCAAATAATGGGGCAGCCTGCGGTGCACAGCCGTCTCTTATTTGATTCTCTGCTGCTCTTCGTCGGAAATAAGGTACGCGTGAACGTCGTAGTGAGGTACTTCAAATTCCCGAAAATATGATCACGATCTGCCTAACTCATTTCTCCAATCATGTATGCGGCAACTCGCGACATGTAATCGATCCTTCATGATAATTTGGCTCGAATATCGTTCGGGAATGCCATTATACCCGTAATATACGCCCGCCAAGCCGCCAGCTATAGCCGCAATCGTATCCGCATCACCGCCCAAATTGGCTGCTTTCTGTACAACTTCTTCGAATGAGTTTGAGGTCATGAGGATATGCAGCACCCACCGGAACGTATGCACGACAAAACCGCTTGGCTCACAGTTCGGCTCTGCGTACAGAGATGATTCATATCCGGTTTGACGAATTTCAGCTTCAATCGCATCCTTTATTGCTTCATTGTGGTTGAGAATTCGAAATGCAATTCGGTTATACGCTTCGCATACCTGACTGCATCGTTCGTCGTAGTGGGTCATCTTCGATTGAATGCGCGAAACTCTTTCCACGTCGCCAAGCTCCGGGTAACATAGCGCAACCGGAAGGCAACGCATAAGAGAACCGTTCCCTGCGCTTTGCCCCAGATCCAAGTCGGCAAGCAGGGCGGCCTCAAACCAGTTGCCGTCAAACTTACCAAGCACATGTCTGATGATATTTCCGACATCTTTGGGCTTGGACTCAAACCATTGCAGAAACCTTCGCCCAATCGCATGCATGGGGTCGTGAGGACTTTCTAAAATACCTTCTGCTACGCATAAGGACGCCGCCGCCTATGATGTCAGTAAGATAACCATGCTTTTCCCTGACCTCGCGGCGTGACATGAACTCCGTCGTACCGCCCAGCGCATCACCCACGGCAACGCCAAACAGACCGCCTTTGATCCGGTTCATCAATTCCACAGAAACTCCCCCAATCCGCAGTACTTCTTGAATTTCCGAAGCACCTCGTTTAAGGACGAGCATCGTCCAAGTTTTATTCCGACGAGCCCTCTTTGTTTAGCAAATCCTCTCTAAGCTGAGTCAACACTTCTCCAAGCCAATTTTTTCCCCGCCACGTCTTTCGATGCCTGCTTCTCGGATCGTCCTCCGCTAATCCGATCCCCCAGATGCAATCCACCGGACTGGCCTCCACCAATGTAGTACCCGCAGTTTGAAGCAGCTTCTGCAGCAACGCTTGGTTTTGCGTGAATTTCGCATAATTCCCCTCGTACACGATCCGTTTGCATTCCGCTTCCCATTTGGCTTGATCAAAACTTTTGACCTTGCGGCCAAGTTTCTTCTGCTCGACCGGAGAGTTTGTCCGTAAAATTTGACTCGCAACGTCTTCATCGCCGAAAAGTTTCGCTTTCTCGTACATCATGTATTGTTCGGCGCACTGAAAGACAATTCCGGCTGCCTCGAAACGCGCCGGATGCCACTGGGAAAAAGGAGATTCCGTCCGCCAGAAAAAAGTAAACTTCTCCATCATTTCCTCCCTATAAATTACCTTAGCCGTAAATGGACAGCTCCGGTGCATAATCCGTGAACCTGTACAACTGTGCCGGCCGTTGGGAGTACCGGTTCGACATCAGGGGCTGTCCATTGCGATCGAGGACTTCCTCCAGGATGCCTTTACGGCTTCGGGTGGACGTAATTTTCCGAATGAAGTTCCGTTCCTCGAAAGTCGGGACAACGGTCCGAATGACCTGGTACAGCTCGCTGATCGTGAATTGTTCGGGCAGAAACTCTTTCGCGATGGCCGTCGTCAACATTTTCCGGCGTATTTGATCCAAGGCGTCTTGAAGGATGATTCGATGATCGAACGCCAGTGCCATCGATAACGCCTCGTCAACGGGAAACAGATGAACCTCCGACGCTTCGTCCGACGTTGTCCGGCCGGCGAGATATCCTTCCTGCACAAGCGCGAAGAAAGCATGTGAAATCATCCAACCGCGAGGGTCCCGGCCCAGGGAGCTGTATACATTGAAATACTCCAAATGGACGTCGGAAACCCCCGTCTCCTCCAGCAACTCTCGCCTGGCGCATGCTTGGACCGTTTCCGTCTCCCTCGTAAACCCGCCCGGCAATGCCCACTGTCCTTCGAACGGCCATTGTTTGCGCCGAATCAGCATCACCCGCAGGGTGCGGTTCGGGAGCGATTTCTTCACGCCCTTCTTCACTTCCGACGTAATGGTAAACACGACGATATCCGTCGGCGCTCCGTCAGGCGTGCGGAATCGGCTCGGAGAGTAATGGCTGTTAGCGTGCTGTTCGTCCATGCTCAATCACCTTGTATTCGAGTTTCCTACAGGTTTCCCAACAACTCGGCGCGGATTTCGCCAAGCGTGTGCTCGCGGACCAACTTCCCGTCCACAAACACCTCTTCGAGCAAATCGGCATCGGCATATTGAGCGTATTGCTCCCGGCTTAGATTATCGATGTAAGTCATCTTGCCGTCTTCTTTGACAACCCGAACCAGTCCGGTTTGCGATTTCTTGAATTTGTTGCTGTCCGTTGCGGGATCCTTGTAAATTTTGCGTTCTTCACCGTTTACGATAGCGAAAGTCGACTTGAGCGCAAACCCGAACGTATCGCGGGTGTTGTACTGGTACGTATAAGAACCGATCCCGTATACCATGTTCGTCGATGCGAACCCTTTGGCCGCGAGCTTCTCGCAAATTTCCCGGCAGCGATCGATCGTGATGGCATCACCGTAGATCGCCCCGATGTGGCTGTCGAGCTGCTTGTATCCGCGCTCGGTTATCGTGCCGCCGAAAATGTCCCACAACAGCTCGATGACCCCCTTGCGCTCAAACTCGTTCTCCGATTCCGGATCCCCGCACACGATTTTCACGGGATCCCCGCTGTCCGGACGAATGACGACCTTGCCGTCTCTGCTCAGGATATCGTCTTTTAATCCCCTGATAACCACATCGAGCACGCTCCACAAATCCCATGTATCCGACACGATCGAGACGAATCCGCTCGGATATACTTCCTTGATCAAGTACCGGTACGAAGCCATTTCATCCCTTCCGTGCGCGCACATGACACTGTGTTCGGTAGCGGGGATCGACGTACCGACCAGCTCGTTCTCCATATTGGCATTGTAATGGTCTTCGAGGTAGAGAATGGCCGGAATCGTATCCGTACCCGTAAACGAAATCAAGTGTGCGGCCCCGCTGCACTTGGCGGCTTCGAGCGAGCTCATGCCCCGCATCGAGAAATCATGCCCTTGGAACGGAACGAACGAGGTGTCGCCATTGGTTTCACGGGCATACGCCTCCAGGATTTTGCGGTACTCGTAAGCCAAGGTGGCGCTGGTTGCAGGCATCCACAGCTGGCACGACATGAGCGTTTCCAAATAGTTCGTCAACCAGAAGAACTCGGGCTTCGTGTTCTCAATGGTCAGCATAGGGACTTTGATCGGGACCAACGTGCCTTCTTTCACCGCTTTGATTCTGATCGGCAGATACCCCAGATCGTGCAGCTGTTCGATATGGGAGGCATCCGGACTCGTCACGCCAAGGGCGTATTGAATGACCCGCTTATATTCGTCCGCTACTTCCTCTTTGGATCTTCCGAAAAAAAGATCGTTAAAATAATCGATTAAATACTCCTTGATAAAAGCCTGAAAACCGAATGCAACGACTTTGTCGATATTCGCAACGCGGCTCGTACGTGCCGTCCAGGTCGAATAAACGAGCTCCGTACCTTTCGGGTACTGGTTTTTGTGGCTAACCTTGTAGAAATCGCAAAGCAACGAGGCGGGATAAACGAATTTGTTTGCCATGTTACATTCCTCCGATTTTGTATATTTGGAATTTATCCGAGTCGGTTTGATCCAGCATCGTGTCCGTAGTAAACACGCGATCCAGTAAGTTCGAATGCGGAATTTTGCCCTGGAAAACGGATTTCTCGCAATGACCGACGAGCAGGTAGACTTCCGAAGCGCCGATCTCCCTTAACCGTTCCGCGCTTAACAGGAAAGTTCCGCCGTAGGAACAGAGATCGTCTACGATAATGACTTTGAAGCCCGGTTTTTCCACGCTGCCGACGATATCCAAATTTTGAATTTGACCGGTTTGAAAGTCCCGTACTTTAAAGCCTACCAGTTGGCGGAACCCTTTGACCTTGCCGTAACGCTTCTGAGCCCCTGCGTCCGGGAAGAACAAGTAGTCCTGATCCGGGTTAAAACCCGTCTCCTGAATCACTTGATCCAGCAGCTCAACCGACGGGTATTTCGCGCGGCTCCCGTGAATTAACGCCATACAAACGTCCGAATGAGGCTCAACAACCGTTACCTCTTCAAAATTCATCGCGTTAATGAAATTCGCCGTATATTTCAGCGTAAATACGGACGAGCCTTCCACCCGATCCATCCGACTATAAGGCATGTAGTAAAGGATAAGAGAAGCTTGGTACCGGTGATCGTCGAGGAAATTCTTCACGAACATCAGCTTGATCAAATCGCCGTCGTTCTCGTATTTCAAGCTAAGTAGATTACTGACTCCCGCAAGCGTCAGTATTTGCTCGCCGTTCACCAACGTTTCGCCATTGGGAAAGTTCCGAAATTCCAGCGGCTGTCCGTTTAATAGAATCAACCCGGTCACGCTCCTCGCTTCGACAGGTTCAGTACCGATTTCAAGTTTCATAACCTCTGTTTGAGATTATCATAATGACATTTATAAAAATCGTCAACCATTTTTTAGGTAAACGACAAAAAATGACCCTTCGTCTCTTGCCAAGAGCGAAGAAGTGAAACTGGGGCGTTTGTTTGCTCGGAAGGGTCTCAAAATAAATACCCGAACCAGTCATAGAAGACCGATTCGGGCATTGGCATAAGGTGCGGGTGAAGCTTATTTCACATTGTCGTCGATCCTCTTCACGAACACTTCGCTGCCGTCTACATT
Organism: Cohnella sp. CFH 77786; assembly: GCF_019400745.1. GTDB lineage: Bacteria > Bacillota > Bacilli > Paenibacillales > Paenibacillaceae > Cohnella. The sequence continues at coordinate 257,913 of NZ_WJIB01000010.1, forward strand.
CCGCGTTGACAGGTGGGATTGGGTCGCTTCCTCCACTTGCCCGAACGCCCAATGGTCGGCTTGCACGTCAGGGAATGAGGGCGCAACATTCGTCAACGGTCCGCGGAACAGCAGCCGGTTGATCAGCGTGACTGCCTCCGTGCGAAGGATGCTGTTACCCGGCTTAAACGTGCCTTCCGGGTAGCCGGTAATCAGGCCGTTGCGGAACAACGCTTCAACAGCGGAAGAAGACCAACGTCCCTGTGCATCCGCAAAGTTCGAACGGATCGGTGCGGGAGTTTTGAGCTTCAGGTATTTGACCATGACGATAGCGATCTGCTCGCGCGTCACCGGGATGTCCGGCCGGAAGGTTCCGTCGTCGAATCCCGTGAAGATGCCGTTATCCGTCACGATCCGAATGTACCCGCTGGCCCAATGATTGGCAGGCACGTCGGCGTAATTCGCTTTCTCGTTCGTTCCGCCGCCATTGATCAGACGCGCAATGATCGCCGCAAGCTCAGCTCGCGTGAGCGTTCTCTCCGGATGGAACTTGCCATCCGGGTATCCCAGGATGTAGCGGATGTGCTGAACTTCTCCATAGCGATTGGAGAACAACATTAGCTTCAGGGAGGCACGCGCATTCTCCGGGTTGGCAAACTCGCTATCCGAGGTACCTTGCGCTGCTACGTCAACCAGCTTCTCCGCTGCCGTCAGCGTAGGCCATTGCACCTTGATCTTGTGCTGAGCGCCTTGGGCCACGCCCAGATCGGCGACTTTCCAAGTGATCTTGCTTCCGGCCACCGCTCCGCCATCGGCGTCGATAACGAGGGCGCCTTCCGGCAGGGTAACGGAGACTTCGCCGGACTTCAATGAAGCTTTACCGTCATTGATGTAATCTAATACGATCGTTGCCGTACTGTTCTCTTCATAAGAGCTGCGATCGCTGGTCAGATTCACCGTCAAATTCGGTTTGACTGCAGGAGCCGGCGTTGTTGCAGGCGTTGATGCCGATCCTCCGGATCTCGGATTCAATTTTACGTCGTGTCTGACGATCGCGAACTCAACCGGGATGGTCGGACTGGTATACGAATCATAACCTGGAGCCGTAACCACGATATAATAATCCGTCGTCGGATAAACCATGTACGCGTATTTGCCGCCATCTCTGCTTGTCTGCGGGTTCGCGTTGTCATTAGGAGCAAACCCGGGAATGATCGGCAGCGTCACTACGGTATGAGGCGTGATGCCGCCCGCAACGTTCCTCGGCGTATCCGCATAATAGAGAGTGACATTCGCTCCATCGATCGCAGCATTCGTAATCGCATCGGTAATATCGCCGTAAGGGTCGATCAGCGCGTCCAGGATGTTCATTTCCCCGTCTGCCGTGACTCTGAACGTCGGCAGCGTGCCCGTATTGTTCAACGCATTGACAATAATGTCCTTGGCCGGTCCGTTGCCCTGGGCATCGGGAACACGGTACACGACCGCCAGCTCGTAGTCTTTGTCTTTGACCAGACCCGGCACATTGAACACGCCGTCATTCGTGAAGTCGAAATAGCTATTCCCATTGATCGTAATGTAATTGCCGGTTGCGGGATCCTTAATACGAACCTTCAGTTGTCCGAGGATATTCTGCTCGTTCGCATTTCCGTCGTCGAACAACTTCTTCTGTCCATTCGGCAGCTGGGTCAGGATATATCCGGATGCCGTCTTGGAGGAGTCGAAATTCTCCCCGCCGGCGCCGTTAACCGGACCGACTTCCACCGTTTGCTTGAATGCGAGCTCCTTCGTTTCTCCGCCGACTTGAACGGGTTTCGTCACTTCGATCTCGTAATTCGTGTCGCCGCGCGGTACAGCGATGGAATACTTGCCGTCCGCGTCCGTGACGGCTTCAGCGGCGAAATCCACGACTCCGTCTCCATTGAAGTCCTTCGTTACTTTAACGACCGCCCCTGGAACAACGACTTTCGTGCCGTTTTGGATCGTCGTGATGACGCCGTAGATAGAAGCAGGTTCAAAGGTGACGATAATTTGTTCCTGGGCGTATAAGCCTTTGGCGGAATCGTCGGCGGTGGCCGTGACCGGAATGCTCTGTGAGACGATGCCTTCGATCTGAGCCGACCGGTATACGATCCTCGCTTTACCGTCGGTGTCTGTCACTACCGTTTGATCCGAGTCTTCGAAGGTCCCCAGTGGAGCCGTGAACCGAATCGGCACACCTGCTTGCGGTACCCCGTTCACGTCGGTGAGTACGGCTGTCAGCTGCGACGTCGAGTTGCCGTCGCCCACGATGGAGCTGGGATTCGCCGTCAGCTTCAGCACGTATTTCACGAGCTGGAAATCTTGCGTGATCGTCGTAACGTTAGGATCTTTCGGCAGCGTGTCCACTACGCGGCTCTGGGAAGCGTAGCCTTGCTTCTCTACCACGATGCGGTACTGCTCCGTCGGGATGTCCGGGAAGCTGTATTTGCCGTCCGCCCCGGTAATCACGGGTTCGATCCCAGCCGCTTTGGTCGTCCCGGTCGGATCATATAGCGTGACCTTGGCTCCTGCAATAGGCTGGCTGCTATCGCGGTCCGTAATCGTTCCGGAGAGGTTAATCTTCTTAATGACGGAAAAGCGGTTGTTGTCCAGCCTGTTGCTTGGTTCTTCCGGCAGCACCACATCGCCTTGCTTAGCCGTGTAAGTTGCCAGATGAGAGCCTGCCGTTACGTCATCGGGCAGACGATAGGTAACGTTCTCCCACAGCTTGTATCCGTCTTGAATAAAGGTACCCGGGTTCGCCAGCTTCAGCGTGACCGTATCGAATTTCTGATCGTCGAGGTACACGCTTGCCGTGACACTGGTTGCATTCAGGGACGTGCGAGCTGACAACTTGAGAGGTTGTCCAGGCGCGACCGTCCATGTTTTTGTCGAATCTTCGAGCGTCCGGCTGCCGACCCATCCTTCCAGGTATTCCGGCTCCGTTACCGTTATGCTCACCGTTCCCGGATCCGAAATCATCGTGCCGTCAGTCACCGTGAAGGTAAAGCTGTCCGGACCGGTGTAGCCGTCCTCCGGCGTATATGTGTAAGACCCGTACACGCTCATAACCACCGTACCGTGCTGCGGGTCACTCACTTTCGCGTACGTCAGCGTATCGCCATCCGCATCCGTTCCCGCAAGCTGGCCCGTCAGCGGCGTACCTTCCGGCGTCGTCGCCGTTGCGTTCGTTGCCGTCGGTACCCCGTTCTCCGCCGTCACCGTAATGCTCACCGATGCCGGAGCCGAATCCGCCGTGCCGTCATTCACCGTGAAGGTAAAGCTGTCAGGACCGGTGTAGCCGGGTGTCGGCATATACGTATAAGTCCCGTCCACATTCACAACCAGCGTTCCGTGCACCGGGTCGCTCGCCTTCGCGTACGTCAGCGTATCGCCATCCGGATCCGTTCCCGCAAGCTGGCCTGTCAGCTGCGTGTCTACCGGCGTCGTCGCCGTTGCATTCGTTGCCGTCGGCGTTTGATTTGGTTGAGTTACATAACCGAAGTTCACTTGATTCGTTCCAGCAACCGCGATCAGGCTCTTCTCCGATCCTCCTGTCGTCGACGCCATCCCGTTCAAGCCCGGATTGGCGGAACGATCTATCTTCACAGTCACATTGCCGGCATGGATAGGGAGGGTATAGTTCCCATTGGCATCCGTTGTTACCGTATAAGTGCCGCCGTTATAAGCTCCGTCTTGCGTGGCCGAGTCGGTCACTTGGACCTTCACGCCGGCAATTCCTTGTTCACCCGGATCTTGCATACCGTCTTGATCCAGATCGTTAAAGACGACGCCGCTTACCGTGCTGTCCGTAATGGAGAATTTGATAATGGAAGTCGGCCCTGGAAAGTACGTCCATGTATCCATGGCCTTATCGTTGCCGTAATTTCCGCTGTAATTGTGCGCTCCGCCCGTACTGTCGATGCCCATGCTCGCATTCCTCGGATTGGCAGCAGACATTCCTGTCGACGGATCGAGATTCACCGCAGTTCCATTAGCTGTCGTGTAGTTGGAATCGTCATAATAAACCGTAGATGCCGACGTCCCTGAAGGGAAAGCGCCCGGCGCGTTTAACATCTGAATGACGACCCCGTTGGGCGCATGCTCCACATCGAGAAGCGGGAAATGGTACTCCCCGCCCTTGATGAGCAGCTTGGCTTTATACTCGCCAACGCCGACTGTGACTCCGGAACGGTTCTTCCCGTTCCATTGGAATGTATTCAACCCTGATGAGGCAATATTCTCAGTCAACGTATCTACGCTCGGATCGAATACCCCGTCTTGATTCGTATCGATAATCAACTGGTATGTCGCAGCGCGTGCGAGTTCGAATGTAAAGCTCCCGCCCTGTCCTACCTGTGCGATCGGACCGGTTCCCGCAACGTTTGTAAACCCTGGGTTCACCGGAGTTGGCGGCACGATTGGCGTGGTGGGCACACTCGCAGGCAGGTCGCTGCTCGGCTCATTGAAGAAAACGCGGTGCGTTACAGCCGTGGCCGTATCCGCCGACTTCGGATTTTGCACCGTAATTCCCCCGGGCAGTGGCAAAGGAACCGAATGATACAGCGTCTTGTTATTGGTTCCGTCGATGTACCCCCGGTTATTGGAGAAGAAGATGAAGCCGAACGGATCGATGCCGTTCATGTTAGTCAGGTATTGATAGCCGTCTTTGGTAAGGATATAAACCTTTGACTTTAATTCCACAGGGGTAGTACTCGTTCCATTGCTCCCCATGTTGAGCGCGAGTGAGTAGGTGAACATTCTCCCCTTCTTCTCGACGCCGCCCGCATCTCGGATGGTGACGTCCCATGCTGCGACGGAATCACCGCTTCCGGTGGCGTCACCGCCCCCCGGCAAGGCTGCTGTTGTTGTGATGGTCGTCGGATTCCCGGAAGAAGCCGGACCGTGGAATTCCACCTTCCACCAGCCTTCCTCTCCGGCCGTCACGGTGAGCGGCGTATAACCTCCCGCATTAGGCAGAGGGCCACTGGTCTCCTGGGCGACGGTGCTGATTTTACCGGCGCCCGTCGACGCATTAACATCAAGAACCTGCACTTGATTGGAAGGGCTTGTGAGTACGATGTCTTTGTTGTCGTATGAAGTGTGCACATTGGATCCCAAATTGATCGTCTCTCCTGATTTCACGTACACGAATAGTTCCGTCGTGCGTTGAATACCGGAGATATTGCCGGTTGGAAACCACTCCAGGAACGGCCGGTTCCCGCCATTGCTCACCAACTCTCGGCTGCCTTCCGCTGCCGCCTGGCGATGAGCGGTGAATAGTACCGCCAGACACAAAACCCCAAAAGCTACGAGCAGTTTTAAATTTCGTTGAAACAGCATGTTCTCTGTCTCCTTTTTCTCTGCAGTAATCTTCTTCATTCCCGAGTATTCAGCAAAAGACTCCCACTCTGGAAATGTCGTTCTCCCAACGGGCAATTATAGCAAAACATAACTCAACAAGTTCTGAACAACAATGAATATCGATCTGTGCCTGCGTTAATTCCGTATCTGCTTCTACGAGAATAGCTACATCATCTTGCGGACCGGACTGCCGTTCACCAGCATCTCTAAGCGCAACCGAACCGAATCTTCATCCCGACAATGACATGGGTAGGGTCAATCGCCAGTGCCTAGACAACTGCTCAAGAAAGAACAAGCAGCTGCCGCGGAAGAAGTTCTGCGCCAACTGCTTCTTTATTAATCTTTGGCTATGTTAAATTCTAATGTTGATTTGTAGCCATAAGAAAACCGCCTTTGTGAAAAGGCGGTTAATTGAGCTATCGTTTTCGTTAGTTGAATGAACTGTCGTACTTTCGGTTCAAACACAAGCCGTTCAATGAATACGTTGAAACGATCGCATATCGGATGGACTCCGGCCCGACATTCTGCAAAGTCTTAGATAACTGTACGCATATTAATAATAATGGCCATGCCTAATTTCAGCTAATGCCTGTTCCCAGTAAGATGGCTCCAATGGATTCAACTCGGTTACTGTAATAGACGAATCGGCTTCAACCCGATTTTGCTCGAGTGTATTTGCATCAGTCAAAATGTTGATTCTTGCGTAAAAGGCCGGATCGAGGTTGTCGAGTACATAAAAAGCTTGTTTCAATTCTACAATAGCGTTGCCATGCGTTAGGAGATGCCCTAATTGCATATCGCCTTTCTCCATTTGCAGCGGTCTCTGAAAGTTATGGAATAACTCAAGCACAGTCCCCGGCGGGCAGCCCCCACTTATTAGTCTCAGCCGATCCCTGGAGCCTTGGCTCCTTGATTTTTCACGTCGAGAATCGTATCGAGCAGGATGAGTATCACGCCCATTATGATTCCGATGTCAGCAATGTTGAAGATCGGGAAGATATAGCTGCCGAATGTCAGCTTGAAGAAATCGACAACCTCCCCGTACAGCGCCCTGTCGAGCAGGTTTCCGATCGCGCCGCCGAGAATCAATCCCAGCGCCGCCAGAAGCAGGGTTCTGCCCGAACTCCGCTTCCTCCGAATGTACCATATGATGCCGGTCACGACAGCGATCGTAATTATTATGAAGAACAGCAGCTGGTCGGGCAGCATGCTGAATGCCGCGCCGTTGTTCTTGTACAGATGAATTTTGAAAAACTCGCCGATCACTGAAATCTGATCGCCTACGTCCATGCTGCCAGAGACGATTTTCTTCGTAATCTGGTCCAATACAAACACGACAAGCGCAATCCAGTAATAATAGTATTTCACTGCGTTTTCCCCCGATTAATTCAACATGGACGACCAGCCTCGAATGTCAAAAATATTCCGCATGTCTATGTCGCATATTCTAGCAAGTTCATGTCGCTACACATATCCTCTCACAAGCATCACCTACCGGAAAGGTTCACTCCAATAGAGTTTGTCTGGTCATCAACAATTTTATCTTACTCCTAATTAAATGGGAACACCTTCCACGTTATGCTGCCCGTTATTTCAACAGACAACGGCAGCCGAGCATCCGGCCGGCTGCCGTCATCTATGCTGAACTATCGTATCCCTCTAGGCCGCTTGGTCAACCGCACAACTAAGCTGGAACGTAGGTCAACCTGATCACCTGCTCGCCAATTCGATCGCTTGCCACGAGGCGCAGCGGCGGCCGCGGACCGGCGAAGAACGGCTTGCCGTGACCCAGCACGACTGGATGGAGATAGAGTCGATACTCATCAACGAGACCGAGCTCCGTTAGACTATGCGCCAACTCCGGCCCGGCAACTTCAATCTCCCCTTCATGCCGAGCCTTCAGCCCACGTATGGCCGCTGCGAGGTCACCCTCGATCAGAGAAGCATTCGGACCGACGGACTTTAACGTCCTCGACACCACCCACTTCGGTTTGCTTTGCCACGCCGCTGCGTATTCCCGTTCCGGCGCATCCCATTCAATATGGTCTCCGTCCCAATACCGCATGGTCTCGTACATGCGGCGCCCGTACAGGCAGCCCGCCAAGCCGCGCACGTCGTCGATAAAATGACGGAATAGCACGGGGTCGGGCTGGAATGCCGTGTGGTCGACGAATCCGTCCAGAGACTGGTTCAATGCGAAAACGATCTTTGCCATTCGACTGACTCTCCTCCCTGGTTTTCTCGCACATTCATCATCAAGATTTTATCATCCAACAGCATGTCCGGTTTCTCATGGATTGCTAATGTGCACAGTCCAAGGCAGACTGATCATCTCCAATCCTTTCAAACATTCTCTAAGTTCGTCGATGAGATTCAACTATCCTGCCCGATAACGGAACGAGGCGACCGGATTTTTACTGCCGGCCGCCTCGCTTTTGTGTTATTGAACAATTGTTCCCCGAGAGAGTTCAATGTCAATCCTATTCCGAGTAATGGTGATAATTAGGCCCAGTTAGAGCCGCACGAACGTGATGTAATCGACTTGGACAGGCTCTGCCGATTCGATCCGAAGTGCCCGGTTGATCTGTCCCCGGTGATATTGCCCATGTAAGATGACCTGCGACAGGATGTCCCGGACGGACGTTCGGAACGGAACCCCGCTCTGGTTCGCATAGTCGATCATCTCGTCCAACTCGGATTCCTTGAGCCCTTCGATATAGACGCGAAATTGCTCGGCGTTTTCTTCGAACATCGTCCGAATCGCCGTCAGGTCTTCCGCTTCCTCCCACAATGAATATTGCGCGCTACCCTTGCCCTGTAATCGGGATAGCCAGACTCGTTCCGCGACCGCGACGTGACGAACCAGCTTCAGAAGGTCCTTGTTCTTCGTCTCACTTTCCTCGAGCGCGTCCAAGATGCGTTCGTCCGCCCAGTACAAGTGGTCCATCATGCACTTGATCGTCTTCATTTCGGATTCCCCCTCTTCGTCTCATCGATTACTGGAACCTACTGTTATCCGTTTGTTGAATCATTCTAGGTAGCCTCGGGCCATACTTGATTGGTCCTAACCTGCCCTTGGCTGTAGAGGTAAATCGTCCGGTTGTTCTTTACAGCGTTGGTCTCGATATGTATTTCTCGCGATCCGATAAAACCACCGTATATTTTAATTGCTACCTCACCTGAACCATAGAACTGTAAACTGTAACCTTTATAACGAGTCGCCTCTGGCCAGGTACGGGGTCATGACATTGGGACCTTCATAAAACAAATCATGCAGCGGAATCCCCTCCACTTCAAGTTGGGGTTTTTTTCGCATCAATGCAGCAACTTCCAGATACACGTTAATCATCCAATGACAAACAAAATTTATACTACTCGTACATCCTTGCCAACATGATTTCATGAAAGGAATCCACGACAATGGGCATTCATACGTATTTTCAGTCTCTCACCGATCTGGAGCGCATTATCCGTTGCCCTGGCAAATTCAAGTTTCAGGAGCATAGTGTATCGGCTCATTCTTGGAAGGTTGTTCAGTATGCCAAAACCTTAGCGGATATCGAGGAAAGCAACGGTGTCGCCGTGAATTGGAAAAAGCTGTACGAGATCACAAGCAGTCATGATTACGGAGAAATATTTATCGGGGATATCAAAACGCCCGTCAAGCACTATTCGCTCGAGCTTCGAGCCATGCTGCTGCAAGTAGAGGAAGGGATGGTCGCTCATTTCATAGACGAGCACATTCCGGAGGAATTCAAGCCCATTTTCCGCAGGCAATTGCGCGAGGGAAAAGACGATTCGGTGGAAGGACTCATCTTGGAAGTGGCCGATAAGCTGGATCAGATCTACGAAGCCTTCGCCGAGCTGCTACGAGGCAATACGGATAAGGAATTTATCGTCATGTATCGTTCCGCTCTGATCAAGATCAAAGGAATCAAGCTCCATTGCGTCGATTATTTTCTAGACAACATTTTACCCGATATGGTCCGCGAAGGATCGAGAGCACCCGTCGATATTGCTCAGATTACGAATGAAGCGTTGGCTGGAGCGTAAGCCCTCCCATGCTCGGGAGGGCTGATATTGCGATCGGGTACCGGATCAGGATTTCATTCCGTAATAAACAAGTCCAACGGGCCGAGGATTTCGACTTCATACTTCTTGGCCGTCTCCAGCAGCTTCGGAATGTCCGGTTCGACCTGAGGCGGCAGCTCCAGCCGCTGTGCCGGCTCGCCAAGCTCCGCGAAGAATCGGTCGAATCCTGACGGATGGATCATGACCAGCATGCGGGCGGGCCGATCGCCTACGATCCGGAAGCCGTGGGGGATATTTCTCGGCAAGAAAGCAAAGTGGTCTGCCTTCGCCTGATACTTGCGGCCATCCAGAATGATTTCCATCTCGCCTTCGAGCAGATAGAAGGTCTCGTCTTCCTTGCGGTGAATGTGGTAAGGGGTCTCGTAGCCCGGCGCCATGAGGTCCTCGACCAAGCTGAACTGCCCTCCGGTATGCTCCGCGTTCGCTTTCACGGTGGACAGATTGCCCAGGTACCACATGTGATCTCCTTCCTCGCGGGACAGGATTTTCGGTTTCATTTCCGTTTTCATCGTTCATTCCTCCATGATTCCTATTTTTATTTGATTTGCTGCTGTTCCGCGTCGGAAATAAAGTAGTAATGCAAGTCGTAATGCGGAACCTCGAAACCCGGATGGCCTTCCGGCATGAAGCCGATATCCGACTGCACGATCGCGGGCGAAGGCAGTCCCTTCATCCCCTGCAAATTATCGAAGGACTTGCCTTCCTTGAAGTCTTGCTGCGAAATCATGTATTCGATAAAAACGAGTTTGTCTTTGTAAACGCCATAGATCGGACCTGTCGGCAAATCGGCGGGATTCGCCCAATGCTCGCCCATGGCGGGAACGACGACCGGCTCGAGCTGAATCGTTCCTTGGGGCAATACGAGCACATAGACCTCGTTTTCCTTCGGGTCCCACGTCACTTTCGTCGCTTGTACCGCATCCGCCAAATCGCGAATCCAGGCGTATGCTTCTCCCTGATTCACGATCACTTGCGTAAGGGTACGGTTGCGGAACACCGCCGTTTTACGTTTCTCATCCACTTGCGCCGTCTCCCCGAATAAACCGGCAAAAACCTGAACGGATACGAAAACTTTGCCGCCCGCGCTTTTCACCGAGGGTACCTTCACTCCGTTCACCGACACGGATACCTCCGATTTCGCGTGCGCGCTCCCGTGATTCGGATGTCCGAATGCCGCCCCTGCCGGCACTGCCGCTGCCACGAGCAAGGTCATGGCGAGAATCCATTTTTTCATCCTGCTCCTCCTTGGAAAATAGTTTGATTTGTGATCACACTCGGATCTTATCGCAGCCTGCGTTTCAAATCCGTTTCGCGAAAAAAGGACACCGTTTCAGAGACAAAAAAAATACGCCTTGATCACAAGGCGCAAGGTGAAATTACGTGAGTCTCGCAACCGCATCTAACAACTGCTCCATCCGAGTTTCGCATTGTGCCGCTTCCCGCGGAATCGGAGGCGCGCCTCGCGGGACTCCTTGGAGCTTTGTGCGAAGAACCGCTTCCCACTTCGCGTAAGTGGGGACGGGAGCGTTTCGGTACAATTCTTCAAGCAACCGTGTTGCATGAACGCGGCTTTCTTCGGATCCGCACAGCTCCCACGACGCAAGATGGATCATCGCTTGCTCTTTGCGGTCGGGATGCTGACTGAGCAGCTGCTGCAGCCGCTCCGCAATCTTCTGCATCGTGATCTCTTCTTTTCCGGAATAAGTTCGCAGCAACAGCAGCTCCAACTTGCAGCATAACCCCTGCCGACGCTGCTTGCCGGCTAGCGCCATGGCTTGATGAATGCACCGCTGCGCCTCGTCCCACCTCATTCGTTTCACGGCATGATGCCCCATGTAATATAACGTGTCGCAGAGGTAATAGGGAATGCCGAATTGGGCCGCGATCCGCTCCGCTTGTACGAGGACCCGCCATGCGCTTTCTTCATTCCCTTGTTCGTCCAATGTATGGCCAAGCAGGCTGAGCACGATAGCCATGACCCGAACGTCTCCGATCTGAAGCGCCTCTTGCAGGCAGAAGAGAAGACAGGAACGGGCCTCCGGATGATAACCAGCCCTCATATAGATCTTCCCCATGATGCCGATGGAGTTGGCCACGTTCATCCGATCGCCAAGGGAGCTGCTGATGCTCAGCTTTTCATTCGCGGAATGGAAGGCCCAGTCGAATTGTTCCCATTCCAAGTAAGTCAAGGCCATACCGCCGAACGCTTGGCCTAAGGAGTGCCTGTCGCCATTGCCGTTCGCGATCCGGATCTGCCTCTTGAAGACATTCATGGCTTCCGTATATAGCTCCTGCTCGAAGTAAACGTTGCCCAAAATCCCCGTGAATTTTCCGTCTTCTCCGTCCTCCGAGCTGAGCGTGATGCGTTTCTTCAAACAACTCTCGGCCTCGTCGTACTCGCCCGTGTACTGATAGACGATCCCCAAATACCCGTAAACTTCGGCCAATCCTTCGCGATGCTCCAGCGTATCGAATAATTGGGAAGCTTGCTTAAAGTGAAGAAGCGCCTCCGCATACCTTCCCTGCAGCCGCAGGCAATTGCCTAAAGCGGCTTGATGCATCGCCTTCCGCTCTAACGGCTCGTTCAATTCGCTTAATTGAAGCCAGGTTCGGTAGGTTTTTTCGGCGGATTCCCAATTCCCGGATATGCGATAAGCCTCCGCCAGACAGGAAAGAATTTCGAGTTTCGACTTCGGCTCCGCCATGGAGAGAACCTTCAGGCAATAACGGATCGTCATTTCATGAGCGAACACCTGCCTGGCTTCCAGGGCGGCTTGTTCGTAACGAAACGCGGCTTCCTCCCGGTTGCCCGCATGCTCGTGATGATAGGCGATTTCGGCAGCCGGATAACGGCGCAGATTGTCGCTGCTTTCCATCGCTCTTGCAACCAAGCCGTGGAGCAGCTGCTTTTTCGATTCGCTCATGCGGAGTCGGGCCGCTTCTCTCATGCGTTCATGGAAAAAATCCAACTCGCCGTTCTCCAGCCGTTTGAGGATTCGCAGCTGCTGCAGCAGCTCCAACTGCTCCAACGTCTGCTCCACCGAATCGGCAAGACCGGTTAGGAAAGAGAGGGATACGGGCTTTCCCGCAACCGTCATCAGGTTGATGACCTTCTGGCACAGGGAGGGCAGCTCAGCCAGCCGTTGGACCATCATGGTTAAGAGGCTTGAGCCGTAGCCCTCCGGAATGGAACCCGTGCCGGAGCGAACGATTTCATGGATGAATAACGGATTCCCTCCGCTTTCTTCGTGAATGTGTTTCACCGGAAGGGGGAGAGCGCCCCTGTCCGAATACAATCGGATCAATTCCCCGGTTTCCGCCTCCTGCAGGGGATTCACGGCAATATGAACGGACTGGCGCCGCGTCCGCAAGGCATGGAGCAATCCCCGGACGGAAACGTCGCGAGCCCCGGCTTCCGTGCGGATCGTACAAAGAATAAGCAGCGGATGGGGATGATCCGTACGAAGAAAGTACTCGATCATCTGCAGCGTCTCCCGGTCCGACCACTGAAGGTCTTCCAGCACGAGGAGCGTCGGCTGATCTTGGAAAAGCGCCTTCTGATTGGCGTGATACCAGTTGCGCAGCTGCCAGCTTTCGTGCAGCGGGCCCGGGGCCTCCAGTCCGGGATGCCTCTCCTTCACTTCAGGCATGAGCCTTGAGATTTCGATTAACTCCGCCGGGTCCAGGTGGTCAAACGAAACCTTCTGCAGCCAAGCCAGGACCGGTTCGTACGCGGACGCCCCTCCGGGGGCATAACAACGCGAGATGAGGGTACGGATTCCCTGGCTTTGCGCCCAGTAGGCAAACTCTTCCGCCAAGCGGGTTTTGCCGATCCCGGCTTCCCCTTCCAGCTCGACAAGGAGAGATCGCTCCTGAACGGCCCGGTCCCATGCCTTCAGAAGGGATTCCCACTCCTGTTTGCGGCCGATGAGCCGCGGTTTCTGTTTTGGCGCAACGGGCGGTTCAACCGTATTTCTCGAATCGAGCAGCTGCCGGACAATCTCTTGCGTCTCTTCGCTTGGGGATACGCCCAGTTCTTCTTCGAATAAGGCCTTCATTTCTTCATAACGCTTGAGAGCCGCCGTCACTTCGCCGCTTAAGGCAAACAGGCGGATCAGCTTCAAATGGGCCGATTCGGAAAAGCGGTCCAGCTGAATCAATCTCATCGCGTAAGGCAATGCCGAATCGAACTCTCTCTTCTGCTCATGCAAGAAAATGATTTGATCCAACAGGGTTGCGTATCGTCCGGAAAGCGTTTCGCGCCGGTTGACGACCCACTCGTCATAAACCCCCGGCAATAACTCCCCCCGGTACATGGCCGCCGCTTCCGCCAGTTCCGTTACCTGCAGGCTCTCCAACGGTTGTTTTTCGAATTCCAGCACGTCTACCCGGCATGCCCCGTTCGCGTTCCATACGACTTGACCGTCCCTCAGCTCCAGATCGTCGCCCGATGATGGCAGTAGCCTCTTCAGATCATAGAGCAGCTTGCGGAGATTGGTCAGCGCCTGCGCCTCGGAGGAATCCGGCCAAAACTGGAAAGCCAGGTGCTTCCGGTTGATCGGAGTATCGGCATGGAGCAGCAAATAGGCAAACAGGATCTGCAGCTTGCCGGTCGGCATTTTCGGTAACGGCCGATCTTCGTATAAACAATGAAACGTTCCAAGCATTTGGACCTGGTATCCTTGCAAATAAGCTCACTCCGCCCGTTTCAATCTCCATATAATTACATTGTACATATTCGAACGGGCGGCCGCATCTGCAGATGACCCTAACTCGGAAATCGCCGTTTGAAAGCGGAGAATAAGGAATGGAGCGTAAGCTCTTCCATGCTCGGGAGGACTTTTCTTTATTTCAGGATCAAGTCGATTGCAGGAGAAGAGCGGTATAGGGAGAAGTCTTAAAAAAGTATAGATAAAACAGGAATTTCTGCGGGATTGTCATTTCACTAAGCGATTGGGGCGTGTACGCATGAAAGCAGTCGTCTACTCTACTTATGGCCCGCCGGACGTTCTTCGGTTCCAAGAGGTTCCAAAACCGGTTCCCAAGGACAATGAAATACTTGTCAGAGTCTTTGCGACAACGGTTACCGTGGCGGATGTTCGGGTGCGGAGTTTTACGGTTCCTCCTTCTTTCTGGCTGCCTGCCCGAATCGCCTTAGGGATTATCAAGCCCAAGAAAGCGATTTTGGGGATGGAGTTAGCCGGGGTAGTAGAGTCGGTTGGAAAAGATGTAAGGCGGTTCAAAAAAGGGGACCCGGTATTCGCAGCCACGCTGGCCGGTTATGGTGCTTATGCCGAATACAGGTGCCTGCCTGAAGACGGGCCGATATCCATCAAACCCGACAATCTGACTTACGAGGAAGCGGCGGCCATTCCCATTGGGGGAAGAACGGCATTGTATTACCTTAGCAAAGCGAACATTCAAACCGGACAAAAAGTTCTCATTTATGGGGCTTCAGGCAGCGTAGGCACTTATGCCGTGCAGCTTGCCAAGCATTTCGGAGCCAAGGTTACGGGAGTTTGCAGTACCGCGAATTTGGAATTGGTGAAATCCCTTGGAGCCGATGAGGTCATTGATTACACGGCGGAGGATTTCTCTGATCGCGGAGAGGTTTTCGATGTTGTTTTCGATGCGGTAAACAAAAGTTCCTTCACCGCTTGCATGAAATCGCTCAAGAAAACAGGAATCTATTTAAATGCGACTGAACCGTTACCAAGCGTTCGAATGCTCTGGACTCAATTAACGAGCGGAAAGAAATTGATTCTGGGCCAAAACTCACCCGAAACGGCTGAAGCCTTGAATTACCTCAAGGAATTGGCAGAAGCGGGGAAGATGAAAGTCGTCATTGACCGATGTTATCCCTTCGAACAAATCGTCGAAGCTCACCGGTATGTCGACCAAGGACGTAAAAAGGGAAACGTCGTCATCACGATGGAACATGCGAAGCCGTGACTCCGTTCAATCACACACCATGTGAAAGTTAGTATCGGATCCGGGACCTTATTTATTCAACAAATCGATCGCGACGGATTTAGCGTAAATAGTGAACTTGTGAATAGGCGGAAACCGATATATGACTGTAGAGGAGGGATATCATGGATATCGCTGCCGCATCTATGGCAATGAGTCAATCGACGTTGTCCACTGTACTGGGAGTTAGAGTTCTGTCTATGGCGAAAGACCAAGCCGTGCAACAAGGCCAGGATCTTGTGAGGATGATGCAGCAAAGTCTCGACCCCAATCTTGGGCGCCTTCTGGACGTTAGAGCGTAAGTAACTCTCCCGTGATCCGTGATCCGGGGGAGTTTTTCTTCCTTGCCGCGCGCACGCTAGCCGGTTCCAAGCGACGCCGACGCAAATCGCCCGGATGATCCGGGCCGGAATGCTGAAGTTGGACGGGTTCCGGCCGGTCACCTGCCCGCTGGCGCGATTCAACGAGGCGATCGCTTACGCTTCCGGCTGCCGCCTCTGCGTAATGATTCGGATGTTTGCAGTCAGGAGCAGGCTTTATTAGCGATCGTTTGTTCTAACTTGCGATTGAATAGTAACATCAATGCGTTCGCGAAAAGGATACTCATGGTGATATAGAAAACGTAACGGATGTCAAATACCGCGGACACCGTACTTCCCAATAGAGGGCCGAACAGGTTGCCAAGAAATTGGCGGAAGAATTGTAGCCGAAAGCCCGGGCCTGAACATCCGGCGGAGCCAGCTTCTTCACGAGGACATTGAGAGACGGAAGCATCCCGCCGACAAACAGCCCGAGCAGGAATCGCCCGATCAAAAGCACTGTGATATTGTCGGTTAATGCCTGCGGTATGAAAGTCAAACCCGACATCACCAGTGAAAAAATGAGGATTTTCCGCTGACCGACGCGATCACCGA
This sequence comes from Cohnella sp. CFH 77786, assembly GCF_019400745.1. GTDB lineage: Bacteria > Bacillota > Bacilli > Paenibacillales > Paenibacillaceae > Cohnella. Next base: position 274,253 of record NZ_WJIB01000010.1, read on the forward strand.
ACCTCCCGAGCAGGGGAGAACCAATCAAATTGGCGACACCGGTGATGGAGACAACCAGCCCCGCTATAAATTCAAGATGGACGCCATGATAAAGCAGTTTCGTATAGATGGATAGGATCGGCTGAATAGACATCATCCCAATTTGGGTTACCATTGTTGCGACAAAGATCGGAATCAACGGAGTCATCGTCCGCCAATGGCCCGCTCCGCGAGCATTATCATTCTCTTTGGCTCGTACAGGCACTCCTTTGTCAACGAAGATCATCACGACGATACTGGCCGCAAGGAGAAGCAGCCCAGTCAAGACGAATACATCGCGAAACCCGAATGCTTCAGCTAGAATGCCTCCGATCAGAGGGCCAATCAAGCTTCCTGCCATTTGGCCTGTCTGTAATGTACCCAAGGCCTTTCCGGCATCTTTATCCGGGGTGACCGACGCCTGCAAAGAAACGGACATCGAGATAAAGCCGGAAAAAACGCCGTTGATGAGCCGCAACACAAGCAATTGCCAGGGCGCGCTGACAAAACCCATGAGGATTGTCATGATCGCCATGCCGATTCCCGCCCTCAAAAGCATTGCTTTGCGTCCGTACTTGTCGGCCATCGCCCCCCATAAAGGCTGGAAAATCACAGCCGTCACGGATTGCGCGGCAAAGATCCATCCCGACCATAGATTTACGTCTCTCAGCTGATGAACACCAAGCTCTTCGATATATAAGGGCAAGAAGGGTATGATCAAACTGACCCCCGCCACCGCGATGAAATTGGATGTCCATAATATCCATAAGGTTCGTTTCCATTTCATCATGATTCGTTCAAGCTTTCGATCCAAGCGCCCGCTGTCATCACGTCAGCCTGACGGGGAAACACTTTCTCCATGAGCACGCGATGCACCTCGGGATCGGCGTCGAGACACGCATCCGAGAGAACCTTAAGCGCGAAATCCTTATCTGCCGCTTCCCGCAGCGTCGACAACACGACGCCGCTCGTTGCGATGCCGGTGAGCACAAGCGTGTCGATCCCTCGAGAGCGGAGAGCGATTTCCAGGTCACTGCCGGTGAAGGCGCTCACGCGGCGCTTCGTCACCAGCAGCTCGCCTGGTTGCGGCTGCACCGAACGGTGAATTTGCGCCGCCTCGTCCGATTCCGTCAAGCCTCCGAAACGGGTGATCGCCGCAAAAGACTTGTTGTTCGGGCTGACTTCCGGATAGCCTTCACGAAAGGCGACCCGGACATAGATAACTTGGATGCCGTGGCCGCGCGCGGCTTCGATCGCCTGCTTGAACGGAAGCAGCGACTCCTGCATGGCAGCGAACCGTGACACGATGCCGTTCTGCAGGTCCATAACCAGGAGAGCGGTGTTCCGAAGCTCGCTTGTCATGTGTTGATCCCTCCTCAATCGCATGTTAGGATAAAGCGGAGACCTCTCCTCTTTATATAAGCGGAGAATTCTCCGCATGTCAATGGCAGAGTAGGATAATGGAAAGGAAGATGGGAGTCATGAGCGAGGCGGAGATCCCCCCCTTTCGTGCGGAGCGCAGAGATGCCGCGGAGAATCGACAACGGATCCTGAATGCGGCCATTCGGCTGTTCGAGCAGTATGGCGTCGATCAGGTCAGCATGAATCAGATTGCCGCGGAAGCGCAGCTCGGTCCGGGTACGCTCTATCGCCGCTATCGCAACAAGAGCGAGCTCTGCCTGGATCTGATCAAGGATCATGTCGATCTTCTATTCGGGGACATCGAGGCTTACTTGGAGGAGAACCGGGTAGAACCCCCGAGTCTGCGTTTGAGAGGCGTGCTGCGGATATTCTTGGCTTTTCGGGAGAAAAAACTGCAGTTGCTGACCGGAGTCGAGGAATCCGTATCTTCCAATGGATCGAAGACCCGCACGCGCGGTCCGATTTACCATGAATTGCACAAGCTGCTCGTCGAATTGTATGAGGAAATGGCCGCAAGCGGAGTCGAGAGGACGCCCCCCGACAGCGTCTTCCGCGCCGATATGCTGCTGACCGCCCTGAGCAGCGACTCCTATATATTCCAGCGGGACGTTCGCGGGTATTCGCGGGAAGCGATACTGGAGCAGCTCTACAGGACTTTCGTGACGGCGAAGGATGAATGAGAGATAGTTCTAAATAAAAAACTCTGACCTCACGCGGTCAGAGTTTTTATGTTGGAGGCGAAACGCGGCTTATCAATTCCACATTGTCTTTGACACGCTTGAACACCCGGCGCATACATTAGCTACATAGCAGGGGGAGGGAGCGAAGCGGATGGCCGGCAAACCGCGGGAAACCGCCGTAATTTCATTCCAAGGCGATTCCCTTTAAAAGCTCTTTCCATGCGTCCGTCCACTCTGACTCTTCCTTCGGGAGTCCTGCAGCCGCGATGAAAGGCTCGTCCCAATCGGCATCGTGCAGGGGCGCGCCATCTGCGTCGTTCAAGACCAATAAATAGACATCCCCGCCGGACAATCGCATCAATGCCTGCCGAAGGCTGATCGCTTCCGGCAAGCTGGCGCGTTCTCGAACGTATAAGGCTTTTCTGCTGCTTCGGGCGCGTTCGTAGAATCTTTCGATTCGACGGTCGAGCTGTTGCCGGAACTCCGGGTAATTGTCGATGCGGCGCGATTGATCCGCGGGTACCGGAAAGTCGTGGAACGAAAGAGTCCCTGTCGCGACATCCTCCGCGGAGTAATGGCCATAGATGGACCCGATAATCTGGAGATTCTCCAGCTTCATGTAATCCTTGAATCCGTTGTCCAGGAGCTGGATTAGGTTGGGGATGGAGTTGGTGATGACCCAGTCTACCGGCCCCGTGAAACTGCGAACTTGATTCGCGCGCAATTGAAACGCGGGCTGACAATTGTAGCCCATGCTTAGGATGAGATCGTAGGAACCGGCAAGCTCTTTAAGCTTCATTGGCCTCACTCCTTCTTTAACATCTTATTCAGGGCGAGTTGGCGTGATTGATATAAACGCACGGGGCCGGATAAATGGGCAGAGAACCGATCAACGGATCCAATGGCCATGCCACCGGACTGTCACCAAGGCTTTCGCCTGACGATTAGAGAACAATTCTCTGGTAAAGGACGGAGAAAAGAAATGAAATTGACCGTCATGACTCCGGTTTTGAACGAAGCCGCTTTCCTGCCGTTCTATCTGGATAGCGTCACCTCTTTCGCGGACGAGGTGATCATCGTCGACGGCGGCAGTACCGACAACAGCTTAGAGCTGATTCGACAGTATCAAAAAAGGCATAACATTCATTTGTTCGAGATCAAACAGACCGGAATGCCGTATTCGGACGACTGGAACGAGTCGCTTGTCCGCAATTTCATGATCGATCGGGCAACCGGCCAATGGATCGCCAATATCGACGCGGACGAAGTGTTTGACGATCGTTTTGCCGGCGTGCTGCCGCAATTAATGCACACTGCCGATTTCGACGTCTATCAATTTCCTTTTATTAATTTCTGGGAGAACCCGTGGAAAATACGCGTGAACGCCCCCAGCGACGAAAGATGGTCAAACGATATCATCCGGTTATGGAGGCATGGCATCGGCATACGATACGAATCCAGGAAACACCATTGCACCTTGCAAACCGCCGACGGACAACCGATCTGGTCCGCCCGAAGAACCCGTGTTGACATTCCCCTCTACCATTACCACTACGCCCTCGGCAATCGGATCAAGTTCAACGACAATCGCAGAGGCGACTTGAACGTCTGGACGAACGAAGGGGAACCGGACTGGACTTACAATCACGGAGAATACCCGATCATCACGGAACCCTTCAACGGCACCCACCCTGCTGTCGTCCGGCGATACCTGGATCAGCTTGGGCGTTGACCGCAACAAATCACCGGTTCCGCCCTAGAGGAACCGGTGATATTCGTTTGTTCCCGATCATTGCGGTTCGATCCAGGCGACTTCCGGGACCGAATGTTTGATGGTTGCGATCCAATCCGATTCGTTCGTCAGATACAGGTGCGGACCGATTCGCTTGAAACCTTGGATCGCCTGATTGCAGAAGCTCGTGGCGTACACGATGACCAAATGGCCTTCGTCCAGCAAAGTACGCACAAGCTTCTTCCAATGCGCCGGCGACTCCGTCCAATCCGGCTTCCCCGCGACGATGCTGCACCGTAACCCGGAGGCGCGTACGATTTCGGCGGCTTCCCGTCCGTTCGACGCCGTGTCGAAGATGTTTTCCGGCCATGGGTAAGGTTTCCACGACCTGTTCCACTTCTTCTCGAAATGCGATTTGTTGCGGTTGAATATCTGCTGCCATTGCTCCTGGTTCATGCTCTTGAAGGTGGCGCTCCCATGGTGGTACACGAAGGCGTCTTCCGCGATGACAAGGCGATAGCCTTCCCGGGCGATTCTCTCGCAGTAATCGTCATCCTCGAACATGCCCACGGTGAATCTGCTGTCCAGATCCCCGATCCGGTCGAACACTTCTCTCCTCATCGCTACGCAGAAGAAAGCGAGCCGGTCGGTATCCCTCAGGCTTCCCTTGTTCACAGCATAGAAAAGATCCAGCCATTTCTCGTTCCATGCTTGCGTATCTCCCGAAGCGAAGAAATCCAGCTTCTGTTCGTTGCCTATCTGATTGGACATGGGACCGACAATGCCAATCTCCTCCTGTTCGCGCAAAGGCCGAATGAGTCGGTCGAGCCACCCCTGGGGCACGAGCGTATCATTGTTCAGTAAGACCAAGTATTCGCCAGTGGCGAGTTGGCATCCGATGTTGACGGCCCCTGCATAACCTCGGTTGGTTGTAAGCGATACGACCTGGACCGCAGGATGTTGGAGGGTCGCCAGAGCCTGCCTTGTACCGTCCGTGGATGCGTTATCTACGACAATAATCTCGACATGATGTTGTCCGGAAGAGTTCAACAGGCTTTTCAGGCAGCCTTCCGTCAAACTCCATTGATTGAATACGGGGATCACGACGCTGACTTTCGGATAGAGGACCGCGCTTACGATCGCTTTCAACTCCGCGTAGCGTTCGTCCCAGGTGTTCGAGGCAGCAAATTCTTGCCGCAAGCGCGCCTCCTTGCCGGATTCATGCAGCCCCTTCAGAATGGCGGACTCGAACTCCCGAACGCCCTCCGCCAAGTAGATGTGACTGGAAAGGGCCTCGAGTTCGGGCAGCTTCGTCGAGACGACCGGCTTCCCCGAGCAGAGATATTCGTACGCTTTGACCGGATTGGTCGCGGTCGTGAGCGTGTTTTGCTTGAACGGGATGAGGCATACATCGAAGGCGTAGAGGTATTTCGGCAAGTCCGAGTACGGCTTCTCTCCGAGAAGCAGGATATTGGACCGTGAGTCGAAGGCTTCTACCAATTCTCTGTAGTAATGTCCCACCAACACGAACTGCCAATCCGGATTCCGTTCGGCCAGTTGATTGATGAGGTTCCCGTCGAACCAATTCGAGATCGCGCCGTAGAAGCCGATAATCGGTTTTTGCAGCAAGGCCAGTTCAGGGGCCAAGGTATCCGGAGCCTTGGAGAAAAACGAATATTCGCATGCGTTTGGCAAGTAAAACACATTCTCGTTTTGCTTCTTCCTGTTGTGCATCAAAACCCGTGAGGTTACGGTTACGGCATCGGCCTTTTCCGCGAGTTCATCCTCTAATTCAAGTATCTTGGGGCTAACGCCCCCAAACCCCGATAGATCGTCCATGCAGTCGTACAGAATTTTGTTGCTGGTCCGGTCGAAATGCTGAACCAGCTGGTACCAGTAAGGTAAATCGATGACGGATAAGGTTTGGCGAATGTTGAAGTAACTTTTCAGCGCCTGTATCGACCACAGCATATACTGATAGTCCAATGGGTGAGAGATGACGGAATGATAGGGATCGACAGGCTTATGGGAGCAGAGTGTGACCGACCATATATGATTGCCGAGCGGATTCACTTCCATGGCACTGGCGATGTCGCTGAAGGTGGCGTCTTCCTGCTTGATCGTCTTCGTCTGCATGGTGAAATAAAAAACGCGGTGGCCATCCTCAGCCCACTTCGTAGACAGATGTTGCGGCCTTTGCCAGCGATAATGCCAATCGATGATGGGAAAACGGAACACGTCGTACTTGAGGTCTTCCGAAGAGGGGATGTCCGGCCACTGTTGGGGAATAGAAAATGGGACGGAATCGGGACGAGCGGCTTCCTTTCTCGCGAGATCATGCGACCGTCGGCCTTTCCTTCGCGACCTCTTTCGTTTGGATTCCAGCCAAACGGAAATGGTGCGCAAGAGCCGTCTTTTTCTGCGTTTCGAAACGTTGGATTGGGGCTTCCATTTACGCAAGGTTGAGTGGATCTCGTTCAGCGCCGTATGGGTATTGGACACAATCCTTATCACCTCGCCATGCTTTATCGTGTACTTGCTCTTTCCCCATGTTATTAGTGGCGATAATGAATTGCATGGACGAAGGCGGAACATGCCAAGTAAAAACGACTTCGTCGTCCTCAAGGAACAGAGAATGTCGTTTTTATCGAAGATCATTTAGAAAGGAAAAGACGTGAATCTTGATTCTGAATGATCAACAAAAGAACACCCAGCAGGTGCTCCAAAGAGAAGTCGATTCACCATTTTTTCCCCAAGTCAGTATGATGGTCGTAACGTATTCGAAGGGGCTGGCGATTCATGGATCCTCAAGAAATGATGAAGAACATCGAAAACATGAATGATGAACAAAAAGAGGAGTTTTTGGGAAGCTTCTTTCAATGGTTATCCCAAAATTACATCAACAGAAACCCGGCTGTTTATCATCCCGATAACAAGCTGATGGAAATGGCGCAAAATAAGGGCTTGTTTCTGCTGCCTACGCATTTTTATGCTCCCGTTCCTACCAAGATAGAAATCCAGAAATACAACGCGAAAAATGGAGCGGAAGGAATCGATTGGAATGATGCTGTTCAGATCGATTTCATGGAGAGAAGCCGGGAGTCCCAGCGGGACTTGATGGATACACCGGTGCAGAGAAGAAACAATGTCGAGTATTATTGGGATAACGAAGCGTTCTCCCATACGGACGCAGCCTTTTATTATTCGCTGATCCGGTTGCTCAAGCCGAAGCAAGTATTGGAAATCGGTGCGGGAAATTCTACGAAAATGGCCGTCAAAGCGTTGCAGGCGTTGGGAAAGCGCAACCTCGGGGATACTTTAACCGTGATCGAGCCGTATCCTTCGAAGGATTTGGCAACGATGTCGGACCAGTTCGATTTACAAATCCGGAAGCAAACCTTACAGGACACAGACTTGGAGACGTTCCAAAAACTTCAGGCCGGCGATATCTTGTTTTTTGATGGTACGCACGTATCGAAATATGGATCCGATGTTAATCATTTCTTTTTTCAAATACTGCCGGCACTCAACAGCGGCGTATACGTTCATGTACATGATATTTTTCTTCCCGAAGAGATGCCGAAGGATTGGGTTAACGATTTGAATTTGTTCTGGAACGAGCAATATGTGCTGCATGCTTTCTTGATGTATAACGATCAATTTGAAATCGTATTTTCATCGAAATACGCTTTCATGAAACACAGGACACTGCTGGATGACGTGTTTCGGGCGCCGCTTGCATACCGTGGCAACGGCGGCGGAAGCTTATGGATGAGAAAAAAATGACACTCCACACGGCTAAAGCCGTGGGATTCTTGGCTAGTTGGTGCGTCCGCAGTCCGTTTCCGGTTTGGACAACTGCCAAGTTTGGGGCTGTGCCCCGTTACCTCCAAAGCATCCGCTTGATCATATACCAGCACCGCTACTTTTTTCGCTGTTCCCATTCCAATACTCTCCTCGAAAAATAGAAAAGCATTTGGTTACAAATCAACCAAATGCTTTGCCCAGGCGAACGGCTTATTTGACGGATGCGCTCCCCCGAAATATTCGAACTCGAACACAGCAACAATTGAAAATGCATATGAGAGGTTGTGGAAAGATAAGGGTTTACTCATTATCTCGCTCTTACTGCTCTAACCGCTCGCCTCTTCCTCGTCCATCTTGCCCATGTGGCTCATATATTCGACGCCCCATTCGACGAACTGCCCCAGACAGGGAATTAACTTCAAGCCAATCGGGGTGAGAGAATACTCCACCTTCGGCGGCACTTCACGGTACACCTCGCGGTGGATCAAGCCGTCATTCTCCAGATCGCGGAGTGTGTTCGTAATCATCGATTGGGTGACGTGAGGAAGCGCCCGATGAATTTCGCTGAACCGTTTTGCTCCGTCATGCAGCTGCCACAAAATATAAACCTTCCACTTTCCTCCGATCAGGCTTTGAACCGTAAATACCGGACACTTCATAAATTTCTCTTCGTACTTGGCCATTTGTAACACTCCAATACTATCTTTTTTGATACTACCTACAAAAAATAATAGTACTTGTTGTAAATATAGGTATTTATTATTCTCTTATTGTAACAAGACAGCAGGAAGGAGTGAACCCGTAAAACGGCAATCCGGATTACTTGGACACCCAGTCGCTTTTTTTTACACTTAGATGTAACTAAATTTGTTACAAGTATGCTTATGATAAATTAGGGGAGGTAATAGGATGAAAAAACAAGTCGCTTCTATGATTCTGGTCGGTTTATTGTCAGTGTCCGCTTCGCTGCCCGTGATTGCAGCAGCGGATGCAAAGAAGGATAACGGGATTAGAATCGTCATTAACGGGGTGGAGGAAGCTTACGCAGATGCCCCAATCGTGAAAAAGAACCAAGTATTCCTACCTCTCAGAGCCGTTGCGGCGGATCTCGGAGCAGCAGATATCGTCTGGAGCTCGCCGGAAAGAAGCGTTACGCTGCAAAAAGGCGATACGAAAATATATATTCGCATAGGCAGAACGGAGGCAAATATCGGCGGCAAGGCCGTACAGTTGTCCGTTGCGCCGTTCGTTTCCAAGAGCGGGATAACCTATGTCCCCGCGGATTTTATCGGGCAGGCGTTAGGCCAACGGGTAACATGGAATGCATCTTCTAAAGCTGTGTCAATTGAAACAAGCAATAAAGATAAAGTGGTAGAGGTATTAAAAGGCCTTGAGACCGGAGACCCTGCCGCAGCTTTGAAATGGATCAGCGCCGACAAATACATTCAGCACAATCTTGCTTTTGCAGACGGAAGAGAGACTTTGGTCGGTGCAATCAGGCAGTTGAAAGGAGCGGGCGTGACCTATGATGTCCAGCGGGTTATTGAAGACGGCGACTACGTAGCCGTTCATTCGCTTGTGAACCTGTTCGGTTCGAAATTCGCCGTATTCGATATCTACCGGTTCGAGAACGGGAAAATCGTAGAGCACTGGGATAACTTGCAGGAGCTCGCCGAGCCGAATCCGAGTGGGCATACGATGGTAGATGGAACGACGGAGATTACGGATTTGGACAAAACGGAAGAAAACAAGGAAATTGTCAAGAAATTTGTAAATGATGTATTTATGGGCGGCAATATTGCGGTGATGCCCACTTATATCGACGGAGAAACGTATACGCAGCATAACCCGATGTTTGGGGATGGTTTGTCGACAGTGATGAAGGCGTTTGAGGGAATGGCCGAACAAGGCGTTAAGGTGAGCTTCGATAAGATCCATATGGTCATCGGCGAAGGCGATTTCGTACTGGTCGTAAGCGAAGCGACATTTAACGGCATCCATAATGCCATCTATGATATGTTTCGGGTGAAAAATGGCAAGCTCGTCGAGCACTGGGATGTCATTGAGACGATTCCGCCGAAGGATCAATGGAAAAATACGAACGGGAAATTTTAACCGAAGGAAGGTTATACTTGCTGGGGGCGACCCTCCAACCCCGCGCTCCACGCAAGAAAGCCGACCTCATGCGGTCGGCTTTCTTGATTTGGTGGAGGCGAGGGGAGTCGAACCCCTGTCCGAAGACAACGCCACATAGGCTTCTACGGGTGTAGTCCCAGTTTTGATGTCACCCGAGCAACGCCCCGGAACCGGCTTCGCGTTGGGTCAGCCTGATTATCTTCTTCAGCTAGCCCCAGGCGGAGACTAGACAGCGTATCCCACTAAAGTTGAGCCCTTATCCCGCCACATGGGCGATGGAGAGTAAGAGCCTGGTGACCGTTATTAGGCGGCCAGAGCCAGAGAAGGTTGCTTGTTGCCGTTTATAGGCTTTCCGCGTTGATGAAGCAGACGCAGCCCTACTACCCGCTACCCATGCTCGAACTGTCCCCGTCGAATCCATAAACGCCCCCGAAAAGGATTGATGCCGCCCACCAGCGGCTGCAATCGAAGGGCGCTGCCTATCCAGACGGCAGCTATGGAGCATGATGAACTAAAGATATTATACCACACGGAGGGCTTGATATCCGCATGATTGTTGCTGGTAAGCCTGGCAAGACGCTTAAAAGCTGACTTTCTGCTTCTCCCTCAGGATCCGCTGGATGTCGCGCTGGGCGTCTTTCTTCGCGGCGTCGGCGCGTTTGTCGAACTGCTTTTTACCCTTTCCTAGGCCGATCAGAAGCTTGGCGTAGCCGTTGCGCGTGTAAATCTTGAGAGGAACGATCGTGTAGCCTTCCCGCTTGGTCTCGCCCAGAAGCTTATGAATCTGCTGGCGATGCAAGAGCAGCTTGCGCGCGCGAGTCGGATCGGTGTTATGACGGTTGCCTTCCTCGAACGGGCTGATGTGCATGTTGTGGATGAACATCTCTCCGTTGCGGATGGTCGCGAAGGCATCGCTGATATTGGCGCGGCCGCGGCGTAGAGATTTGATCTCCGTACCCGTCAGCACCATCCCGGCTTCATAGGTTTCTTCAATGAAGTAGTCGTGGGAGGCTTTCTTGTTTTGCGCCAACGGCTTGTCGAACTGGTCTTTGTTCTTGCTGCCCACTTTCCTTCACCTTCCTTCTCTACGAATATAGCCGGAGATTTATTATAGCACGCCGTATCGTCAATCCGCCAGATTCAAACATTTGGCGATGAGCGCCATCCGGATGTACAGGCCGTTATGCGCCTGGCGGAAATACGCCGCCCTGGGGTCCGCGTCCACTTCTTCGGCGATCTCGCCCGCGCGCGGAAGCGGATGGAGCACGATGGCGTCCTTGCGCATGCGGTCCAGCAGCGCCAGGTCGATGATGTATTTGCCCGCGGCTTTCTCGTACTCCTCGACCGACGGAAAACGTTCCTTCTGGATGCGCGTCTGGTACACGACGTCGACGGAGCCGGCGACCGCGTTCAGATCGTTCGTTTCCTGGTACCGGATGCCCATCTCGTCGAGATACTGCTTGACGTAACCCGGGATTTGCACGTTCTCGGGGGCAATGAAGTAGATCATGACATCTTGGTAATTGGCCAAAATGTAGCTGAGCGAGTGGACCGTCCGTCCATACGTGAGATCGCCAACCATCGCGATTTTGAGTCCGTCGATGCGGCCGAACTCCTTGTTGATCGTATAGGCATCGAGCAAAGCTTGGGTGGGATGCTCCCCCGCTCCGTCGCCCGCATTGATGACCGGGATTCCGGCGACCTTCGCCGCCCGCTTGGCCGCGCCGATCTCCGTATGCCGCATGACGATGACGTCGCTGTAGCCCGTCACGATCCGGATCGTGTCCTCGAGCGTCTCTCCCTTGATCGCCGACGAAAACTGCGCGGCATTCTCCGTGCCGATGACGCTGCCGCCCAGCCGATGCATCGCCGATTCGAACGACAGCCGCGTACGCGTGCTGGCCTCGAAGAACAGCGTCGTCATGATTTTGCCGGACAGTCGTTTGTCGCCTCCCGCGGACACCACGCCTTCCATCTCCTGCGAAGCCGCGAACAGGCGTTCCAGCTCCGCACGGTCGAACTGCTTGGCACCCAGTACATGATACAGCTTGCGATCCCGATTCAAATCCATGCTCACGCACCCTCTCCGACTCTTCCGTACACACTATTTTCTATCCTATAAGATACGGCCGGAATTGTAAAATGGCTTCTGCCGCTCGTCCTGTTATAAAGTGCTAACTTCGGACCCACGATTTCCGCGGAATCCCACCAGATGGCGCAAATTAGTGTCCGTGTGACGCTATTTCGACGGAATCCCACCAGGTGGCGCAAATTAGTGTCCCTGAGACGCTATTTCGGCGGAATCCCACCAGATGGCGCAAATTAGTGTCCGTGAGACGTTATTTCGACGGAATCCCTCCGGGTGGCGCAAATTAGTGTCCGTGAGACGCTATTTCGACGGAATCCCTCCGGGTGGCGGAAATTAGTGTCCGTGAGACGCTATTTCGACGGAATCCCACCAGGTGACGCAAATTAGTGTCCCTGAGACGCTATTTCGGCGGAATCCCTCCGGGTGGCGGAAATTAGTGTCCGTGAGACGTTATTTCGACGGAATCCCACCAGGTGGCGCAGATTAGTGTCCCTGAGACGCTATTTCGGCGGAATCCCTCCGGGTGGCGGAAATTAGTGTCCGTGAGACGTTATTTCGACGGAATCCCACCAGGTGGCGCAGATTAGTGTCCCTGAGACACTACTTCGGCGGAATCCCACCAGGTGACGCAACTTAGTGTCCCTGAGACGCTACTTCGGCGGAATCCCACCAAGTGGCGCAAATTAGTGTCCCTGAGACGCTATTTCGGCGGAATCCCACCAGGTGGCGCAGATTAGTGTCCGTGAGACGCTATTTCGGCGGAATCCCTCCGGGTGGCGGAAATTAGTGTCCGTGAGACGCTATTTCGACGGAATCCCACCCCGTGGCGCATATTAGTGTCCCTGAGATGCTATTTCGGCGGAATCCCACCAAGTGGCGCAAATTAGTGTCCCTGAGACGCTACTTCGGCGGAATCCCACCAAGTGGCGCAAATTAGTGTCCGTGAGACGCTATTTCGGCGGAATCCCACCCCGTGGCGCATATTAGTGTCCGTGAGACGCTATTTCGGCGGAATCCCACCCCGTGGCGCATATTAGTGTCCGTGAGACGCTATTTCGGCGGAATCCCACCAGATGGCGCATATTAGTGTCCCTGAGACGCTACTTCGGCGGAATCCCACCCGTTGGCGCAAATTAGTGTCGCTGAGAGGCTATTTCGGCGGAATCCCACCAGGTGGCGCAAATTAGTGTCCGTGAGACGCTATTTCGGCGGAATCCCACCAAGTGGCGCAAATTAGTGTCCGTGAGACGCTATTTCGGTGGAATCCCACCAAGTGGCGCAAATTAGTGTCCGTGAGACGCTATTTCGGTGGAATCCCACCAGATGGCGCAATTTAGTGTCCCTGAGACGCTACTTCGGCGGAATCCCACCAAGTGGCGCAAAATAGTGTCCCTGAGACGCTACTTCGGCGGAATCCCACCAAGTGGCGCAAATTAGTGTCGCTGAGAGGCTAATTCGGCGGAATCCCATCCGTTGGTGCGTTTGCAGACGCAAGGGCCAGCCTGTCAATGCCCGGCTGGCCCTTTGCTCGTCATTCCTTCGGTTTGCCCCGCCTGCTGCGGCCCGCCGGTTTGTCGCCGCCGCCGGCCTTGTCCGTGCCGGAAGGCGATCCGCCCTTGCGGCGGCCGCCTCCTTGGCGGCGAGCCTCCCGGCGCATTTCGGCCAGGGCTTCCTTCTCGCCGCCGTCGTCCTTGAGGCCGATGCCCGACACGGGAAGCCCCCACATGTCGACCTTCTTCGCCCCGCGACCGCCTGTCCGCGGCGCCTTCGCCTCCACCGCAGCCGCCTGCTCCGCCGGAGCGGCTGCCGCCGCCTTGCGCGCCCGCGCCGCGCCGGCGCCGGCTCCCGCGTCCCCGCCGCGCACCGGCGCGGGGACAACCCCCTCCGCCGCCCGCG